>CAWFUQ010000015.1:0-1735876 GCA_963819125.1 Terriglobia bacterium | reverse complement strand
ATTTTCGCACTTCGTTCAGTTACATACTTCGCATTTGGCCATGTGGAGTTGAAAAAACGGGAAATCCTGAAGGTCGAGTTCAGCATAACATGCCAGTCTCCTCTCGCAGCGTGATGTAACCGGCCCGAAACCAATTTCTTAGCGAATCAGAAGGGCGGATTGTAAATCACTTGCCGGTTACGATTTGCCATGAGGATTTTCACATTCGCCGCAGCTCTAGTGATCACCTGCGCGCTGGGTTTGCAGGCCCAGTCTCCTGCTGATCCACCAAGCGGATTCAATTCGCTCGGTTTTGGGATCGCGCTGGCATTCCGGCTGAACGTGACCAAGCCGGATCTGGTGAACGACGCGTCGATCGATCCCAACGGCATCGTGCGCGTGGACACACGTTCGAACGGGCACGCCAGCCTGATGCTCGAATCGCATTACCTGTTTTTGAGATACCCCCGCACCGGAACGCCGACTTGGGGGATGGGGCCGTTTGTGGCTGTGGAGCCGGGGACAGATCAGGTGATCAACTCGATCGGCGCGGGATGGATGGTGAATTGGAAAGTGGATGGGAATGGCAAGGGATTCGGCTTGGGGCTTGGCTACGCGTCCATTCCCGCGGCGAGGATATTGGGCGAAGGATTTATCGACGGGCAGCCGGCGCCGGTAGACAAGAACGGGAATCCGCTGCCGATCACATTTCAGACCCGCGACAAGGGTTCGATCCTGGCGGTTTTGTCGTTCACGTTCTAGAATAGCCGCAGGATGTTGCTCTCGCGCCGAGCTTGGCTGAACCGATCTGTGCTGCCGCTGCTCGCCGCGATTCCGGTTCGCAAGAAAAGCGCTTTCGTTGAGAGCGTGCCGCGATCGCGCGAGACCCACATCATCTTCGGCGGCGACGTGATGCTATCGCGATTGGTGGGCCGGGTGGCGCGTCAATACAGCGACCCGGCGCTTCCGCTGCGAGACATCGCGCCATTGTTCGCGGCGGCAGACATCGCCTTCGTGAATCTGGAAGCGCCGTTTTCCGACCGCGGCAAGCTGGTGGAATCGGGCATGGTTTTCAAAGCGGAACCGGAAATGATCGACGGGCTGGAGCTGGCGGGAATCGATATTGTCTCCACGGCCAACAACCATGCGCGCGACTGCGATCGCTACGGGGTCGAATTTACGCTGGATTGGCTGGGGCGGCACGGGATCGCGGCAGTGGGATCGGCGAAATCGGCGGAGGATGCGCACGCGGGCACCATTCTGGAGCGTAACGGCACGCGCTTCGGATTTCTGGCGTACACCTACGATCAATCGAACGGCAATCATCGCGACGTGGACGATCGCATCGCGGGGCTGGATGTGGCGCGCATGCGCGAGGACGTGGCGTCGCTTCGCACCCGGGCGGACGCGGTCATTATTTCGATGCACGCGGGGATCGAATACATGCGACGGCCCTGCAAGCAGCAGGAAGAGTTCGCACATGCGGCGATCGAAGCCGGCGCGCGAGTGGTAGTGGGGCATCATCCGCACGTAGTGCAGCCGTGGGAGCGCGTCGGCGGCGGTGTGATTTTCTATTCGTTGGGCAATCTGGTGTTCGACCAGTTCCAGCGCGAAGAAACGCAGCATGGCGCTCTCGCGCTGGTGAAATTTTCAGGAGCGTCGCTCAAGGATGCACGCCTGGAGCACGTCGACATCCTGCTCACTGGCCCGCGGCTGGCGACCGCGCCGGCTAATGGCGCGCTGCGCGTCGTCTCCGGATAACGCCAATTCCGTGAATCGCGAGGAGGCCCATGCCGATCAAGAGCATGGTGGCTGGTTCGGGAGCTTCGCTGCCTTGAGTGGCGACGTCGAAGCTCTGAAGATCGGTGGACGTCAGGCCGCCGCTGAGCGGATGCAACCACAGCGTGTTGAGCGTGGTGAGGGAGCCGAAGTCGTCCAACGCTCCGACGAATCCGGTGCCGTTTTGCGAGATGAAGACATTACCATCACAGTTCCCGAAGTTCGCCACGCTGGTGTCGACGCATAGGTTGTCGCCGCTTGATGAAGGCGTGGTGAAGTTGAATGCGAAGCCATAATCAATACCGGCCGGGAAGATGACTTCGATCGTATTACCGCCGGTGGTGGCCATGTTGAGCACACCTCCCGACACAGATGTAAACGCCACCTGCGTCCCCCCATTCGAACTGAACGCAAGGAACTCGATGCCGGTAACCGGGTCGAGGTATTCGTCGTTGGCAGCGTTGCCATCGGTGGTGAGCGAGCCGGTGAATGTCTGGAGCGACGAGACGGTCAGATCGTCTGGCGCCGATTGAGCCCGGGTTGTGAAAGCGAGCTGCGTCGTCGCACCGTAGTAAATCGAGGCTTTAGCCGGCACTGCGATGATCGCGAATCCCAACATGAAAATCGCGAGTCTCTGAAAAATCATTGTTGTTCCCTCCTTGGGACACTCCACCCTCAACGGGGCGACGACGCCCCCAAATCGTGTGCCGATTCAGGATTTTCTTGTCGATTCGAAAGGAGGTTGCCAGGAGGGCGCGATTGTCTCTAGATCCAGGCGCACGAGTGACGGAAGAAAAATCCGTATCGCGCGGACCGACGGATTAGTTCGCTATTGCTTCGCTAGACCTTGGGTGCGGGAGGGGGTAGTTCGCGCGCCGGACACACCGATTCGAAGCCGATTTTTTTGTGCGTCCCGTCGCAAAACGGCTTGTTACCCGATTGTCCGCAGCGGCACAATCCGATCTGTGTTCGCCCGGAGAGGCCGAACGGGTTGCCTTCGGAATCGTGAATGGTGAATTCGCCTTCGATACGAATGGCGCCGTTATTAAAAACCGTGACTTTTGCGGGCATTACCTCGATCGTACCATCCTGCTGTTTCAATGCCACGTCAAAGCGTTTTGGCGATCCGCGTCCCTTTGCGATTTCGAGCCATGGGACTCGCTTCGACGGCGCGCTCCTGCCACAATCTAAACCCGCCGACAAAAGCGTTGGTGTTCTCACCGCACGCGCAATTCGGCGGAAATTTCTTGAGAAGTTTGGAGTTCCCCCCGCCCAGCACTACGTAATCCATCTGCAGCGCGTCTTTGAGCAGTGTGGCGATTTTGAACACGTACCTGGTCCACCGCTTCAGGCCTAGCCGCTTCAGACCCGCAATGCCGGCGTATTGTTCATAGGTGCGGCCGTGGCGAAAGGGCAGATGCGCGAGCTCTAACGGATCAAGCGATCCGCCGGAGATCATCGCCGATCCGAGGCCAGTGCCGAGTCCAAGAAACAGCATTCGTCCGCCCTCATAGCTGCCCAGCGCCTGCATGGCGGCGTCATTCACGATCTTGACCGGCTTGCCGAACGCCTTTTCGTAATCGAAACGAACCCAGCCAGTGCCCAGATTGAACGGCTCACGCGCGGGTTTACCGTCGATCACAGGACCGGGGTAGCCAATCGAAACGGCATCGTATTTCCAACCTGCGGTGGCTTTGAGGATTTCTTTCGCCATGCGCACGGGCGTCATGGTGGGGCCGGAGTCGATGCGGACTTTGGTGCGGCGGCCGGTGGCGAGCGCTTTGATATGCGTTCCGCCAATGTCGATGACCAGAACTTTCAGAGGTTTCGGCATGTATGCTCTCTCCTACCGATTTGAGGCCAGACCATTCTACAGGGTCGGCCTATGGTGCGATCGATTCGTAACGGCCGACGCCATTGAGCTCCAGCACCATGTGACCCTCCTGGTCGATGTAAAACGCGGGAGAAAATTTTGCGTCCCACACGAATTCGTCATAGCGATAGGAGTAACGGGCGTTGACGGTTTGGCTGAAGGTGTCATCGAAGCCTTTGATGAGGATCAGGACTTCAGCTTGCAGGGCCTCGAGCTCGCCCGCGGTCTTGCCGAACAGAGGACTCGATTCATCGATGGGATGGACGACGGTCCAGGTGAGCGGGAAGAAATAAATGTTGTCGCGCTCAAGCGTCAGGGCCGCATATTTGCGCTGGCCGCCCTCCACGGTCATCAGCATGATACTGGCGCTGATTTCGATCAGCACATTAGGCCGCAGATTTACGATGCGAAACTGCAAGCTGGTACCACCCTGATAGGGTGCCACCAGCATGTTGTCGCTAAAGCCAATTTTCGCTGAGGGACGCGAAACGCGTCCAAACAGAACGCCGGTGGCGAGCGCGAATCCCATCAATCCGACCATCGCTTCGAAGGCCGCGATGGAATTCGCGGAAATGCTGGATGGCGCGACGTTGCCGTAGCCGACCGTAGTGAGTGTGTGGGCGCTGAAGAAGAACGCGTTAAGGAATCGCATGCCGGTGGTGGGTGCGTCGCCGCCGGCAAGATGGCCCGGACCGAGCGCGAAGTAGGTCAGAGCGAAAATCGTGTTGACGATCAGGTACGCGGCGACCACTGTCCCCAGGAATGCGATCCAGCTCATGCTGATCAGGTGCAGATAAGGATGGATATTGCGCCATGTTCCGCCCTGGCGTTCGACGTTGAAGCTTCCGTCTTTATCGATCGCACGGCGCAGATTGCCAGTGACCTGCTGTGTCAACCCGGGATCGAAGGAAGGTTTTTTGATAGCCATGAGATGAGGAGCGCCCGCGTTTCAACAATAATATAAACATGCGATTCGCCGTCACGTTCGCGGCTTGGCTGCTGCCTTTGGCCGCAGCCGATTTCCGAGCGGGGGTGGCGCGTGTCGACATCACGCCGCCCGCTGGTCACGTAATGGGCGGCTACTCGGCACGACAGGGAAATGCTACGGGCACGCACGATCCGTTGTATGCAACGGTGGTGCTGCTCGAATCGGGCAATGAATCGCTGGCCATCGTGACGTGCGATCTGCGATCGTTCGTGTCGACGCGAGTGGGCGATCTGGCTCGGCAGAAGTACGGCGTGAAGACGACGATCATCAGCGTGTCGCACACGCACTCTGGTCCATTGACGTGGGAAATGCGATCGCCGTGGTACGCGCAGGCCGAAGACAAGATGGTGGAGGCGATCGGCAAGGCGCACGCGGGGATGTTTCCGGCGACGCTCGAATTCGCGAGCGGGAGCGTGACGCTGGGGTTCAATCGGCGCAAGATCGAGAACGGTCGCGCTACGATGTGGTGGCGCAACGAGGAAAAATTGCCATCGCATCCGGTGGATCCGACGGTTTCAGCGCTGATCGTCAAAGATTCAGCGAAGCAAGACACGGGCAGTACTGGTAAATTACGCGTGCCACCCGTCGATTCTGGGGCCGGACAATCTGCAATATTCGGCGGATTATCCTGGGGCGATGAAGCGCTACGTGGAATCGCAAATTCCCGGTGCGATGTGCGCGTTCGTGCAGGGCGGTGCGGGCGACATCAATCCATATCGCGACAAGCAGCCAATGAATGCGGACGCGTTCGGTGCGGTGAATGAAATGGGCGAGGCGCTGGGCAAGACGGTGGTGGCGATGCTGGCGAAGTCGAAGCCGGTGAATTTGCCGATGAGCGGCGCGCTGCTGACGAAGTCTGAGGTGATCGATGTGAAGAATCGCTTCGCACCGAATGAGACGATGCAGCTAGGCACCACCGTCGGCGTGATCGGATCGAAAGGCGATGCGGGCTTTTGTTTCGCTGCGTTTCCAGGCGAGCCCTTCATTGACCACCAGATCACTTTTCGTGAGAAAGCCGAATGCGGCGCGTCGATGATGTTCGGCTATTCCTATTCGGCGGGTGGCGTGTGGGCGGGCTACATGCCGACCATTCTCGCGGCTGTCGAGGGCGGGTATGGCGCGGATTACAACACTACCGTCGCGGTGGGGACGGGCGAGCGGCTGGTGGATCGCGCGGTGGTGAAACTGTTCGAGCTGCGCGGATTGCTGAAGAGTTTGCCGGAGGCGCGATGAAAACATCGATTCTGGTGCTACTGGTCGCCATTCCGGCGTTTGCGGATTTTCGCGTCGGGGTCGCGAAGACTGATCTCGATCCTCCGCTCGGGATTCCGATGGCGGGATATAGCGTTCGGTATTCAAAAGGCACGCTCGATCCGGTGGAGGCGCGCGTGTTGGCGATGTCAGACGGGTCGCGCACCGTTGCATTCGTCACGCTGGATCTTTGTTATACATTCGAGCCGCCGGTGATGGAAGAAATTCGCGCGACAGTGCGCGATGCGGTGGACGAAGTGATTTTTCACGCGTCGCATACGCATTCGGGTCCGACGTATGCGGCGTCACCAGAAGCGGTGAGGCATGCGATTCCGCAGGTCGCGGAGGCGATTCGAACGGCGGCGCGATCGCTCGCTTCGGCGAAGATCGGCAATGGTTGGGGACAAGCGTATTTAGGGTTCAATCGCCGATATCTAAAGCCGGATGGATCGCTCGAGATGTTCTGGCGCAACGAGACGAAGATCTCGACCACTTTCCCGATTGACCCTACCGTGGGCGTGATTCGCGTCGACAATAAGGCGGGCAAGCCGATCGCGATCCTGGTGCACTATTCGTGTCATCCGGTGGTGCTGGGTCCGGACAATCTGGAATATTCGGCGGATTATCCGGGTGAGATGCGGCGCTATGTTGAATCGCAGTTGGGCGGTATGGCGTTTTTTCTGCAGGGCGCGCCGGGCGATATCAATCCTTATTTCGACAAGACGAAGTTGGGGCAGGATGCGGTCTCGTTGATGCGCGAGCAGGGGACGAAGCTGGGCGCGGAGGCGGTGCGAGTCGCTAAAAAGATCCAGACGATCGCGCCGACGGCGCCCAAGATTCAGACCAAGACGGTGATCGTCGAGTCGCGCAATCGCTGGGATCTGGAGAAATTCAAAGTCGCGGCGGTAGAGAAATTTCACATGGAGCCGCTGCGCATGGCGCGCGCGATCGCCGACAACATGAAGCTTCCCGTGACCACCATGATTTTGCGCACCGGCGATCCGGATTTCGATCTTGCGTTCGTCGGGCTACCGGGCGAGCCGTTTGTCGAATTCGAAACGCAGTTGCGATCCCGCAGTCCGGTCGCGAATACGTTCTTGAGCGGATACACCAACGGCTACTTCTGGTACTTCCCGACCATCGCGGCGGCGACGCGCGGCGGGTATGGCGCGGATAGCGTGGAGAATCCCACGGAGGTCGGCACGGGCGAGCGTATGGTGAACACCGGGCTGATTTCGATTTACGAGCTATTGGGTAAGTTGTCGGAGACGCCCGGAAAACCTTAAGCGGGTTCCACGCGGCGCGCAAGCACGGCGTATTCGACCGTCGCTGATGAGTTCGCAGGAAGCCAGCGGAACGTAGGCGTGCCGAATAGCGATCCTCGTTCGATCATCGCGCGGCGGCCTTCGGCGAAGGGCGAGACGCCGAACTCGACTCCGCGCGTAATCGTGTTCCCGTTCCACGGCGGATTATCGCGGCTGCGATTTTCTTCCCACAACGAGATCCAAGGAAAATCCTTGCGACTCCAGGTGTATCCGAACGCGAGCTTCAATCGCGGATGGAACGCCGTGAACCATCCTTCTTCATTCGGTTCGATCAGGTGCGCGGTCACGCCGGCGGATCGATCATGAGTTGGGAAGATGCGCAGATCGGATTGCGAGCTGTCCTTGTTAGGAACCTTCGGCCATTCGAATTCCGCTCCGGGCTGATAGCGTTGATGCTCGCTCAGGTCGATCGGATAGACCAACGACTTCTTCGCGGGCAGCTGCAGTTCGGTGACGCCGTGCTCGATGAACGGGGGGCCCAGTGTGACGTGCTGCGTCCACGCGATGGGGCGATCGATCGCCAGGAGATTACACACGGTTTCGGTGATGCGAACGATGCCACCAGGTTCGAGCCACAGGTCGCGCGTGAAATCGAGCATCGCGAGCGGAAGGTGCGCGTTCATGATGATGCGATCACCGAGTGCGTCGACCTGATAATGGACCACCGACGCTTCGCCATGCACTGTGACGCCTGCGCGAAATTCTTCGGGCGATGGCGCGCCGAAAATATCGAGCGCGAGATTGTGTCCGCAGATTCCAGCGAGCAGCTTGCTTTCAGAATTGGAACCATATTCGGGGTGTTTGTCGAGAGCGGACTCAGACGGCTCGATCGACGGCCAGGGCGGAGTCCACAGCGGATTCACGCCAGTGGATTTTTCGAGAACCTCGGCAATATGGCCGCCCTCGACGGTCACGGTTACGCGAAGTTCGTCGTTTTCGATACTGACGGTTTTTCTGGACATCAATAGTTCTGTGCTCGTTGATGTTTGGGGCGCTCGGCGCGGCTCATGGATTTCAGGCCTGCCAGAGCAGGGTCTGCTTTCGAAAGCGCGTCGAAATTGGCAAGTACCTTTTCGATGGCGGCGATGACGTCGTCGACGTCGTGAGGTTCCCCGATGAATAGAAATTGCGGCAGCCAGACCGACTCATCGTAAGCGGCTCGTTCGGAGACGGGGCAGTGGACGGCGGAGTAATCGCTTTTCAGTTGCGGACAGTTCTCCGGTGTCGCATAAAAGAGATCGCTGCGATAGACGGGTTCGTAGAATCGTCCATCGGCAGGAACGCCTTCGGCTTCAATCGCGGCGACGAAGAGATCGCGCGCGACGCCAGCGCGCTCAGGTTTGTACTGGAACACGTAATGGTAAATCGCCGATTGTGTAATCGCGGGCTGCGGCGGGAGAGGACGAACGCCGGTCATGCCGGAGAGCGCTTCGCCGAGCCGCTTGGCGCCTTCCTGGCGCTTGGCAGCGAATTCCGGCCACATTTCGAGCTGGCCGATCAACAACGCGCCTTGCAGATCTGTCATCCGGTAATTCGAGCCGAGCACGCGCTGCTGAAATTGATCTGTGGAGCTGGCGCGCCCGCAGTTCACTTGCGATTGCATGTGTTCGAACATGCGCAGGTCGGAGGTGATCACGATGCCACCCTCGCCCGCAGTCATCAATTTCGATTCCTGGAGGCTGAAGCAGCCGATGTCGCCCATCGATCCGGCCCCGGCGCCTCGGAACTTGCCACCGTGGGCGTGGGCGCAATCTTCGATGACTTTGAGGTGATGTTCTCGTGCCAGCGCTCGCAAGCCGTCCATTTCAGCGAAGCGCATGGCGAGGTGAACGGGCAGGATCGCGCGCGTTTTCGGCGTGATGGCGGCGCGGGTGGCCTCGACACTCATGCAGTACGTATCCGGATCGACATCGACAAAAACCGGGACGCCGCCGCAGAACAGGACAGCGGTCGCGGTGCCATCCCAGGTGTAGGCGGGCAGGATCACTTCATCGCCGAAGCCAACGCCGGCAGCGCTCAGCGCCGCGATGATTGCGATCGTGCCGTTGGCGACGCACAGTCCGTATTTCGCGCCGTGCAGGGCCGCGAATTGTTCCGCGAATCGTCCGGCGTATTTCGAAGGCATGGGGTAGCCGCCCCAATGGCGGCTTTCCAGCACGCGTTGTAATCGCGCGGCATCGGTGGGGAGATATTGCGGCCACGGCGCGAACGGCCGTGTGCGTACGGGCTTGCCGCCTAGAATCGCCAGTTCGCTCATTGCTGATTAAATTGGGTAGCGATGCGATAGACCTCGACGAAGTGGCCATCTTTCTTGGCCTGCCGATTCTTGCGTTCGGCCTTCATCTTCTCGAGTTCCTTGGGATCCCAATCGGGACGATATTTATTCACTGACGGATCGAACTGGCTGACATGCGCGGCGGCGGCGTTGATCTTGAGATCCATCACGCTGTCGATGTTGATCCAGGAATTCGCGTCGGTAGGCGTGGTGTAGAAATACGCTTCGACGGGAACTTTCCACGGCTGCAATTTGTCGTGTAAAAGCTGATTCGGAAAATAGAGATGCCATTCGGAGGCGCGAATCGCGTCCAGCGTGTTGTTGGCGGCCATGCGGTGATCGGTTTTGTGCCAGCGCACGAATTCCGAACCGGGGTCGATGGTCATCACGACATCGGGACGGTAGCTGCGGATGATTTTAGTGACTTCTTCCACCAGATCGCGCGTGTTGGCGTATTCGAGCATGCCGTCGTGATATTCGAGCCAGTGGATGTGATCGGCCGGGATGCCGAGGATCTTGCAAGCGTCTTCTTCTTCCTTCATGCGAATGCGCGCCAGTCGCTCACTGGTCATGTCGGGATCGTAGGACCCCTTGTCGTCATTCGTATAAATAAAGATGTGGATGTTGTTGCGCTGCTTCTGCAGCAGCGCGAGCGTGCCGCCGCAACAGAAGGTGTCGTCATCGGGGTGCGGCGTGAACAGAAGAATGGTCTTGCCCTGTTGCTCCTCAAGTCTGTAATTCTGGGCCTGTAATGCCAGCGCGAGCGCGGATAGTGCGCCCAGCAGTAACGTGAGACGATTCATGCGTTCACCTTCTTGATTCCCACCAACAAAAATAAACCAGCGATCAGGTACATCGCGGCGGTCATCGAAATCGCCAGGCTCAGGCTGCTGCGATCCGCCACATAGCCGACGATCACCGCGGCGGACCCTCCGCCGAGCCAACCTACCATGTTCATGAATCCCGCCGCAGTGCCGCGGGCTTCCGGCGGAATCACGTCGAAGATGGACGCGAAAATGTTCGCGTCGTACAGGCCTTTGAAAAATCCCCAGGCAATCAGCGCGATGATCACCCACGCCGCCGAGGTCGTCATGCCGCATAACAGCACGAACGGCGCTCCGCCGAACACGCCGATCGCTTGGATCGTCATGCGGCCTCCCGGCGATCGCTTCCGCGCGTTGTCGGCGAGCCACCCGCCGATAGGCGATCCGGCCATGCTGGCGAGCTGGACAAAGATGGTCGCGGCGAGGCCGGCCACGGCGAGATTCATTTGAAATTTGTCGAACAGAAATTGCGGCATCCAGGAAAGCAGCACGATGGCCACGAAATTCGCGCAGACGAAGGCGGCCATCAGCATGATCGCGGCAGGGGTCCGCGCCAGGATCGCGAGGAATTCGCCGAGCGGGACTTTCGGCGCCTGTTCTTTTCTTTGCGGCGGCTCGACGATGAATTTCGTCAGGATTAAGCCGAGCAAAGCACCCAGCGAACCGAAGATGACGAACGACGATCGCCAACCGTAGTGCTCGGCGATCAGCGCGGCGACTGCGCCTCCGCCGATGGTTCCTGCATAGACGCTGGTCTGATGTAGGCCCAGCGCGCGCGAACGCGTTTCATCGGAATGATAGTCGCTCAGCATCGCAACCGAGGCGGGGAAGTAGAACGTTTCACCCAATCCTTCGGCCGCTCGAAAAAAGACCAGCCCGCCCAGGCTTCGCGAGAGCGCCGTCGCCATACAGATGACGCTCCAGGCTTCCAGTCCTCCCAGGATCGCGGTCTTGCGGCGGATGCGATCGACGATCAGGCCCGCGAACGGTGCGCAGAGACCATAGGTCCAGGCGAATGATGATCCGATCAGGCCGCGCGCAGTGTTGGAGAGATGCAAATCCTTGCCGAGCAGCGGGAACAGCGAGAAGACTGCCTGGCGATCGGCGTAATTGAAGAACGCGATCCACCACAGCATCGCTACCAGCCACCATTTGTAGCGGCCGTTCACTGTTTGATCAACCAGACCTCGGCGACCTGATTGCCGCGTCCATTTCCGCCCAGCGAAGCTTCGCGATACCAGCTCAGATCGAGCGATCCGGATTGCGTTGCTTGCTTGGGAATCGTGAATTCGATCGGGTGGATGGGCGCGGGCTTGGTGATCAATGGGTGAATCTCGATCGATCCATTCGCGACCAGACGCATTTTGATGTTCGGGCTGTCGCCGGCGTAGGTGATGCGGATGGTGTACTGCGCGCCGGGATCGAGATCGTCGTAATGCATTTTGACGGGCGTGTCCCCGAGCGATTCCGCGGTATTCCACCAGGAACTGCGGCGATCGGCGCGATAAGAGAATCCGACCATAACGGATTCGAGCGACGCGGGATCCTTTTCATAAGGCAGGCCGCGCACCAGATGCGGCTGGCGATTGAGATTGCCCAGATCGTCATAGAATCCGCCGGGGCCGGGATCTTCCCAATTCAGGATTTGATCGATTTGTTTTAAACGTTCGGGTTCTTCCGCAGCTTTGCGAATTTCGGTAAATCGCGACGCCAGCCAGCCGCGATTATTGAGCACGACGTCGACCGTGTCCAGGCTCGCGCCGCGATCGGTCGAAATGGCTTTGTAACGCGCGACGCTCAATTGCATCTTGATGCTATTGAACAGCGCCTCGGCCAGCTCGTAGATGCGCGCGTGTAATTCGGGCGCCACGTGCTCGGTCACGGTGCGATCCATTACGGCCTCGGCGCGGTTCATCGCGACCAGCGAGCCCAGCGATTTCGCGTTGCGCAACTCCGCCAGGGCCTGCTGCTCAATTTCTGTTTCATGCAGCAGGCGGCGACGTTCGTAGGCATCGTAATAGGCGCGATAAACGCCCTGCTGGAAGCGCCAGTTGGCGAGCACCTGAGGCGACGCGGTGCGTTCCATCGCTTGAAACTGTTCCAGTGTTGATTCGACGCCGGAATTCGCGGCGAGCGATCCACGCCAGTTCCTTTCGAGCGACAGCAAGCCTTGCGCGAAGTCGTCGGAGTACTTGTAGCCGATAAAATAGCGCGAATAGTCGCGTAAAATGTCGATCAGTTTTGCGTCAGGATCCCAACCCAGCGCGCTCCAGATCATCTTGTTCACGTCGTCATTGCAGCCTTCCGAATAGGTGAGGAA
The DNA here is from genome assembly GCA_963819125.1 of Terriglobia bacterium. Lineage (GTDB taxonomy): Bacteria > Acidobacteriota > Terriglobia > Bryobacterales > Bryobacteraceae > Palsa-187. Next base: position 1,723,262 of record CAWFUQ010000015.1, on the reverse strand, counting down.
TCCGATGGTGTAAGGCTGCAGCAAGTGAAAGATCGCCGCTTCGTCTACCGGCCGGGGATTGATCACCTCGCGAGCTTCGGTGGCCGCGTAAGCGATGTCCCAATCGGGAACGGGGTATTGCGACTGGCGGCTGTGGGTGATGTCGGGATAGTGGCGGATGGGATATTTCGCGGGAACGGCGGCGCGCAGCGCGGGCAGACTCAGCCGCACTTGCGGACCAAACACCACGCCGCTCAGCCAAGAAGGCTGCTCAGTTTTCAGAATCGCTAGGAATTCATCCATCCACTCTTTGTTGAAGCTCTGCGGCGAGACCCACATCTGCGCCTTGGGATGATATTTATGCAGCAGCGTGGTCTGTTTTTCGAGCAGCGCCATCAAATATTTCGGCTCGGTATGGCCGGGATCGCCGCCGGGAACGAAAATCGCATCGATGCGGGGCAGCTTGCGATATACCTCTTCCCATTCGTGGAGCGCGAAATCGACGGTCGCGGGATCGGAATAGTCTTTGTCCATGGCCGGATACCAGATCCAGACATCGAGACCGTAGTTATTGGCGAGGCGCGACATTTCGACCATCATTTGCATCGGCGGCAGCGGGAAATGCGGGCTGTCGGCGGCATCGTCCGAACGCGGCGGAATCAGCTCGATCGCGTTGGTGCCGAAGACCGCCAGGTCGCGGATATACTGCTCCCAGACCGGGACGCTCCAGCCGTCGTACGAATTGGTTTTCGGGCGATATCCGAGTTGGTGGCCGCGCAATGGGTACTTCGGCTCGGTCGCGATTTTCAAATCGCCGGGAGCGTCGAGAACGTCGCGATCCATGTGCAGATGACGCAGCAGCCATCCGATGCCGAACAGAGTGCCTCGCGGATCGTTACCGGCGACCACCACGGTATTGGCGATGATCTGTACACGGAAGCCTTCCGCTCCGGCGGGGGCGGTCAGGACACCTGGAAGGACAGGATGTTCGCTAACGAGAATCGCCGGACCCGTTTCGAGCCTGCTGACGATGGGCAACGTGATACGCGTACGTTTGGCGATTTCGTCCTGCAACATCGTGACCGCTTGCTTTTCCTGAGGCGTAAGAGTGGGGGCAATGACGATGGAGGCGTTCTTTAGATCCACCGCAAAGGCGAACGCGCAGAAGAACAGCAGGCAGGACGCGGCCCGAAAAAGCATCCCAACATTATATGTGGGCGGCGATGCGGCCCCAGGGGAAAGTGCTCGCTTGGAAGGCTCTGACGGATCTCCGGAATTTTGCGACAGGCCATGAAGCGGAGAGCGTGGTTGAGCCCAAAATATATTTCGAGCCGCTTGCCGGTTTTGGTTATGAAAAAGTGGGTAAAAATAGGTCTAGGAAAAACACCATATTGACATTGTAATTCAGTTGCAGTATTGTAGCTTTTTTATGATCAATGCAGTCGAACGACTAGGCTTGGTCGTCCAGATCCTGGATCTGGAGGACTATGGGTTTCTTCGCTCGCTCGACGCACGCCGGGAACGGACGTTCCGGCGGGGCCGTATCCGCATTTTCCGCCGTGAATTGCGGGTGATCACCGAGGACGCAGCGAAATTATTTCGTGTTCGCAGATTGAATCTCGCCAAGGCGGGACGCTGGAACGACTATGTTCCGCTGCTCGGCGAAACTGCCGGTGGCTTCTGGGCGCTCGGCCAACTTTGGCTGGCCGGAACGCTGCTGGCGTGGCGCATTCCAGTGGTACTGGATGCTCCGCGGAGCGCGGATCGCCTGGCGCGGCTGGTCACGAACCAGAAGTTTTCCTGAACGCCTTAGAGCCTGCCCGCTTGAGGTCACGCGCTGCTCGTTTGTGGCCCGCTTCGGCATTATCGTAGTCGTCGTCGGACATGGTCGGCGGCTCGAATGGTAATACCTCTCCAGCCCGATTCATCACGATTGCCCACCAGAAATAGCACACCGGTCCATTAATTGCGAAGATCGCCAATGACGCGTTTCTCCAGATGCTGTCGTTGGTGTGACTGATGAGAGCCAGCGAATTCCCTACAAAGTTCAGCCCAAACGTGAGCGTCAAAACCTTCAGGTGCCGGATTGCATTGGGACGAATCGGATACTCGGGGAATTGCCGGAAAAAGATCGCGCAGAAAATAGCGGTCAGGACCAGCCACAGACTCACGTACTGATCCACCAGTAGTGCACCTCGAATCGGGCTGGTCAACTCCTTTTTCATGAGTCCAACCAACCCAGCGGATACGGCCGAGATGGCCAGAATGGTCACCAGAAGACGCCTGGCGAAATGGTGCATTCCGCGAAAATGGTCCGCCAGGATCCAAAAAGCCTCGATCACGGCGGCAGATTGCAGCAGCACGGTGGGCCATTGCGTTTCGAACCAGTACAGGCGGTAGGTCAGCTCGTGATCCCACAGCGCAGAGACTCCGCGCATTGCGCTCACTGCGGCCATTGCGAAGAAGCAACGGTAACGGCGCCAGAGGCTGTCCACGAATCCGCGCCAAAATGTGAAACACCGGGCGACCAAGGCAAGCGCTGCGCCGGTGTAGACGATGAAGGGCTGCATGCCTTCGTTCAGAATAGCGCAGCCCTTCTCGACGCCAGATTGGCCTAGCTCAGCCTAACGGCAGATGGGTGGGCACCAGATGGGTGGGATTTTTCCCGTTCCGGGTCTGTTTGCCACTGGGGCCGAAAGCAGCATGGCAGCTGCAAGCAGCGCGATCGTCAGGATGGTTTTCTTCATTTTGAATTGGTCTCCTCTGTGTTTTCTGTGGGTCTTTTGTTGAACTAACGGCAAATCGGAGGGCACCAGATGGGCGGGATTTTTCCCGTTCCGGGTCTGTTTGCCACTGGGGCCGAAAGCAGCATGGCAGCTGCAAGCAGCGCGATCGTCAGGATGGTTTTCTTCATTTTGAATTGGTCTCCTCTGTGTTTTCTGTGGGTCTTTTGTTGAACTAACGGCAAATCGGAGGGCACCAGATGGGCGGGATTTTTCCCGTTCCGGGTCTGTTTGCCACTGGGGCCGAAAGCAGCATGGCAGCTGCAAGCAGCGCGATCGTCAAAATGTTCTTTTTCACTGTTTAGGTCTCCTTACTTCTGTCTAACGGGATTTCATATCCCGGTAGTATGAAGTAGCACAACGAAAGGAGACGCAGGAGTATTTTCGGGGAGGGATTTTCCTATTTGAGTTGACTAAAGTACTCTATTGCGATGAAAGGACTTCGGAATAATCCGAGATCAAGTGAGGTCGGAGTTGCGCGACAAATAGGCGTCGAGCACGGGAGCGAGTGCGCCCTGATCGACAATTTTGCCGTGATCGAGCCAAATAGCGCGATCGCACATGTGCCGCAACGTGTCGGGCGCATGCGACACAACTAACATGGTCTTTCCGGCCTTGCGAAATGCCAGCATTTTCTCGAAACACTTAGCGTGGAAAGCCTGATCTCCGACGGCAAGCGCTTCGTCGACCACCAGGATATCGGGGTCGACATTGATCGCGACCGAAAACGCGAGACGCATGATCATTCCCGCGGAAAAAGTGCGGAGCGGCTGTTGAATGAACTCACCGACGCCAGAAAAATCCACGATTTGATCGAAAAGTTCTTCGGTCCTCCGCCGGCCGAGTCCAAAAAGCGATGCGTTCAATCGCAAGTTTTCCGCGCCAGTCAAATCCTGATGAAATCCGGCGCCCAACTCGAGGACGGCGGATAAACGGCCATGCACCTGGACGTCGCCGAAATCGGGAGGGCAGAGCCGCGTGGCGAGATTCAGCATGGTGCTCTTGCCCGCACCGTTCGAGCCAATGATCGCGAGGCTTTCGCCTTCGCTCAACGACACCGACACATCGCGCAGGGCGTAAAACCATTCGCGATGCGAGCCGCCAACCAGGTCTTGGAGATGACCGCGCAGCAGCTTGCGGCCGGCGTTCATGTGGAATCGTTTGGTGACGTTGGCGAAGACGACGCGTTCCATGTCTTTTCTTTATTACCTACAAATGATCGTAAAAGCGGCGGTGGAGCGCGCGGAAGATCGCCCACCCTCCGGCCAGCGCGACGACGGAGGCGAGGCTCATTCGGATCATGATGCTCCCACCGGGGGGATTATGCTCCATCAAAATTCTGCGTAGGGAGATCGCCAGCGCGGCGATGGGATTCAACGTGTACACGTCTATGTACGGACTCTTGGGATCGACTTGATAGAAGATCGGCACCAGCCAGAACAGTACCAGGTTCGCGGATTCAACGACATAGCGCATGTCACGGAGATAGACGTCGATCGCCGAGGTCGCCAGCACCAAGCCGAGCACGAACATCATCTCTAGTCCCCATACCAGCGGCAGCCAGATCCACTGCCGCGTAATCCCGAACCCAAAGGCGAGCGTGAAAACCAGCAGCACGCCGATTTGAATCAATAGATGCAGGCAATTCGAGAGTACGCTTGAGATCGGCACCACTTCGCGCGGGATTGGGATGCGCTTGATCAGGCCGGCGTTTTCAATCAACGAATTGGTTCCGGAGGACAACGCCAGAGAGAAGAAATTGAACGGAATCAGGCCACACAGAACGTACACAGGAAAGGCACGGATGTCATTCTTCGAGATGCGCGTGAAGACGAACGTCAGCACGCTCATCATGATCAATGGATTCAGAACGCTCCAGAACACGCCCAGCGACATGTTGCGGTAGCGAACCTTGAAGTCCTTGAGAATCAGATTTTGAAGAACGAAAAGATAGTCGCCGTTCCACATTACGTAACGACCCAGAATAGCGCAGGCATTAGAGAACGCGGGCCTTTATGCGTCCACCGGCAAGCCGGATCCCGATTTCGGATTCAGCGGGCGCTTCCGCCGGCGTCTTAACCACGCGGCCTTCTTGTTCGACGATGGCGTAGCCGCGATCCAGAATCTTCAGCGGGCTCAACTGCGCCAGATGCGCCTCGAGCGGACCCAGATCGCGATGTGCACGATTGAGGGCGAGCTTCATGCTCTGCTCCATCGCAGCCTCGTATCCGTCGAGCCTGCGGCGCGCGCGGGCGAACTGCAAGCGCACATCGAGCTGAGCGAGCTTCGCCGACAAAGCTGCAAGCGCCCGCCGTCGCGATTCGGCCAACGCTCGCCAGCGATCGCGCAGGCTGTAATCGAGTTCATCAACACGCTGCATCTGCTTGCCGATGGCGCGATGCAAAGTCGTGCGATCGACCTCGATGGCGTGCAGGCGGCGGTGCAGGAGCGCCAGATGAAGGCGCATCGCCTGCCGCAGCTTCATTTCACAGCCGTGAACCCGTTCGAGCAGGCTTTCGCGCGTGCAAATCACCAGCTCAGCCGCGGCGGACGGCGTGGGAGCGCGCAGATCCGCAACGAAATCCGCGATGGTGAAATCTGTTTCATGGCCGACCGCCGAAATCACGGGAATCGCACTGGCCACGATGGCGCGAGCCACTCGCTCTTCGTTGAAGGTCCACAGATCTTCGAGCGATCCGCCGCCCCGCGCGACGATGGTCACCTCGGCCCAGCCGTTGCGGCTGAAATAATCGATTCCAGCCGAAATCTGTTCCACCGATCCATCGCCCTGCACCAGCGCGGGATAAATGCGCACGTGGCGGCCGGGAAAGCGGCGATCCAGGATCTGCAGCATGTCGCGAATCACGGCGCCGCTGGGCGAAGTGACGATGCCGATGCGCTCCGGCATCGAGGGAATCGGCCGCTTGCGCGCCGCGTCGAACAAGCCTTCAGCCGCCAGCTTTTTCTTCAACTGCTCAAAGGCGAGCTGCAGCGCGCCGTGACCCTGCGGCTCCAATGCATCGACGATAAATTGCACGTCTCCGCGCGCATCATAGAAATCGATCCGGCCGCGCGCCAGTACGGCCACCCCATCGGCTGGCTTGAATTTCAGATATCGCGCGGTGGTCTTGTAGCACACGCAGCGAAGTTGGGCGCGATCGTCCTTGAGGGTGAAGTAATAGTGGCCGCTCGCCGGGATTTTGGTACCCGAAATCTCACCCGAGATCCAGATATCGGTGAACTGGGTCGCCAGCGACATCCGAATCGCAAAGGTGAGTTCGCTGACGGAGAAATAGCGGGGCTCGGGCCCCCAACTGAGTGCGATCTGCTCCAAGATTTCAGTGTATCGCTGCGGGCGGAGGGCTTCGTTCGATTTATCGCACTTATCCAAATTTTTTATACCGTCAACCGGCGCGCGGGCACCCTCCCGCAGCGGGTGTTCCTCTATCATGTAGTGATGAGTCACGCAGCCAAAACCCCGAAGGATGTCCTCGATTTTGCCAAGAAGAACGACGTCAAGCAGCTAGATCTGCGTTTTACCGATCTGCCCGGCTTGCAGCATCACGTTTCCTATCCCATCACGCAGCTTTCCGAGGATTCCTTTGAAGAGGGCTTCGGCATGGACGGCTCCAGCATTCGTGGCTGGGCCGCGATCAACGAAAGCGACATGCTGTTGATTCCCGATGCGGCTACCGCGTTCATCGATCCTTTCTTTGAAACGAAAACCCTGGTGATGACATGCGACGTGATTGATCCAATTACGCGGCAGCATTACGATCGCGATCCGCGCTGGATCGCGCGCAAGGCCGAGATGTACTTGAAGAATTCCAGCCTGGCCGACGTCGCCTATTTCGGCGCCGAAGCCGAGTTCTTCATTTTCGACAACGTGCGTTTCGATCAGAATGCGCACTCCGGCTTCTACTTCATCGACGCCGAAGAGGGCCGCTGGAATTCCAGCCGGGAGACCAACAACCTCGGCTATCGCCCGCGCTACAAAGAAGGCTACTTCCCGGTGCCGCCGACCGATCACTATCAGGATCTGCGCGCCGAAATGGTCGAGGTAATGATCAAGTGCGGCCTGGACATCGAGTGCCATCATCACGAAGTCGCCACTGGCGGCCAGTGCGAAATCGATCAGCGCTTCGACACGCTGGTCAAGTCGGCCGACAACATGATGACGTACAAGTACTGCATCCGCAATGTCGGCTATCAGTACGGTAAGAGCGTCACGTTTATGCCCAAGCCTCTGTTCGGCGATAACGGCAGCGGCATGCACACCCATCAGAGCTTGTGGAAAGGCAGCAGCCCGCTGTTCGCCGGCGATATGTACGCTGGCTTGAGCCAGATGGCACTGTGGTACATCGGCGGATTGCTGAAACACGCGCGCGCGCTTTCGGCCATCATCGCGCCCACCACCAACAGCTACAAGCGGCTGGTACCGGGCTATGAAGCACCGGTGAACCTGGCTTACTCGCGCCGGAATCGATCGGCCGCGGTTCGCATTCCGATGTATTCGGCCAGCCCGAAAGCCAAGCGTGTCGAGTTCCGCCCGCCCGATCCGTCGTCGAACCCGTACATGGCGTTCGCAGCGATGATGATGGCCGGCTTGGACGGCGTACTGAACAAGATCGATCCCGGCGAGCCGCTCGATAAGGACATCTACGATCTCTCGCCGGAAGAGATGAAGATGGTGCCGTCCATGCCCGCGTCGCTCGAAGAAGCGCTGACCGCGCTCGAAGACGACCACGGCTTCCTGCTCAAGGGCGATGTGTTCAGCGAGGAATTGTTGGAGACGTTTATCGCCTACAAGCGCAAGAACGAGTCCGACGCGGTTCGCCTGCGCCCGCATCCGTACGAATTCGCGCTGTACTACGACATTTAAATCCCGACAACGCTACGATAGCGTTCAGTGGCGGGATCGATCGTTCAGATCAGTACTTCGCGTGGTGGCGTGCCCAAGCACGCCATCTCGTCCGCTGAAGTCAACACGCTCGGAATCATCGGCGATGTTTGTGCGCATCCCGGCATTCACGGCGGACCGCTGCAGGCGCTGCTGCTGATCACCTCTGAAGGAATCGACGAACTGATCGCGCAGGGATTCCCGCTGTTCTACGGTGCGCTGGGCGAAAATCTTACGACGCGCGGGATCGATCGTCGAGCATTACGCTTGGGCCAGCGCCTCCGCGATGGGCGAAATCGTCATCGAACTGACCAAGCTCCGCGCGCCATGCGACCAGTTGAATCCCTACGGCCCCGGAATTCAGCGCGCCATTTACGATCTGGAAGTTGCAGGCGGGCGACGCACGATCGCCGCGCTGGGGCTTGAGCGGATTCTACGCCTCGGTGATTCAACCCGGCACGATTCGCACCGGCGATTCGGTCGAGCTCCTATAAGCATGCGCCGCCTGCCGCAGATCTGGTTCCACGATCGCGCGCGCGCGGATCGTGAAATTGCGTTGCTCTCGAAAGCGCTGCCGCGCGATCTTGCCGATCGCATCGATTTGCTGCTGGCCGCATCGCCTGCGCCAGAACAAGGGCTACACTATCTGGCGCGACTTCCCGCCGAGCGCATCACAGTCAAGAATCTTCGCGCGCTCATCGCGATTTTCACGAACAGCCATTTTTTGGCCGAGGAGCTGATCGAGCATCCGGAATGGATCGCGGAAATCCATTCACTCGATCGTTCGTTCGAAGCCGCGGATTATCGGGCCGGACTCGATGCCGCTATTCCCGAAGGGTTGCCCGAGCCACTCGCCCTAGCGGCTTTTCGACGCCGCCAGTTGCTGCGCATCGTGGTGCGCGATGTGACCGGTATGGCCACGCTCGCCGAGATTACGGCGGAGCTCTCGGCACTGGCGGACACGATCGTCGAATTCGCCTACGCGCGCATTTCTGAAGATCTGGTGCGGCGTTTCGGAGATCCGCGAGTCGGAGAACACGACGCGCACTTTTCTGTGATCGCGCTGGGCAAGCTCGGCGGAAATGAGCTGAACTACAGTTCCGATATTGATCTGATGTTTTTGTATTCCGAGAATGGGGAGACGGTGGGGCCGCAGCGCATCACCAACAAGGAATTTTTCCAGCGCGCGGCGAATCAGCTAACCGCCATGCTTTCGACCTACACATCGGAGGGCGTATGCTATCGCGTTGATCTGCGCCTGCGCCCGGACGGCAAGCTGGGCGAGGTGTGTATTTCACTCGACGGCGCGCGGCAGTATTACGCCAACCGCGGACGCGATTGGGAATTGCAGATGATGATCAAGGCTCGCGTCGCGGCGGGAGATCGTGCACTGGGCCGCGGGCTGCTGGATTTTGTTGAGCCGCGAACGTATTCTTCCACGCTCGATTTTTCCGCAGTCGAGGCGCTTTCCGTCACGCGGGAGCGCATCAATGAAAAGCTGGCCGCCAAACGGGGAACACGGCAGGGCGAAATTGACGTGAAGCTGGACCGGGGCGGCATTCGCGATATCGAGTTCGTGGTGCAGTGCCTGCAGCGCTTGCATGGCGGAGCGGAACCGTGGGTGCGCCATGGCGGAACGCTGCTCGCACTGGCGCGTCTCCATGACAAGGATTTTCTTTCCGACGCCGAATACGGGCAGCTTGCCTCGGCGTATCAGTTTCTGCGGCGCGTGGAGCATCGTCTGCAATTCGCCGATGATCTGCAGACCCACTCCTTGCCCGCTGATGCGGCCCAGCTTGCTCTGCTCGCCATGCGCGTGGGCGCCGCCCCTGCGTCTGAAGGCGATCCGGCGGCGTGGCTACTGGGCGAAATTCGCCGCCACTTCGCGAACGTGATCGAGATTTATGAGCGCGTGGTGCACTCGCGGTCGCAGCCGGTGCGCTCGCACATGAATGACGCGGAGCTCGCCACTGCATCGGTGCCGCGCGCCGGCAATATTGTTCGCTCGCTGGATCAGAGGGCGCCGGCTCTGTCCAGCTCGCTGGCAGCATCCAGCCTGGATCGCGGATTTCGCGCCTTCGAACATTTCCTTGAACGGCTTGGAGCCCGCGGATCTGGAGTAGCTCAATGGCGACCCTGCGCTGACTGCTTGCACGCTGGACATTTTCGAGCATAGCCCTTATTTCGCCGAAGAACTCATTCGTTCGCCCGATCTGCTGGTAGAAATCGGCCGCGGTTCCGACGGCGACCCTGCGCCCGGCGACATCGCTGCGCTGCGGCGATGGTTTCGCCGCGAAATGATGCGCATTGAATCGAACAGCATCTGTCGTTCACAACCGATTTTCGAAACGCTGGCGGAAACGTCCGAGATCGCCGAAGCCGTAATCGCTCGGTCGTACGAGATCGCGGTCGCGGAACTTAGCGCGAACGAGCAGGCTAATGCGATGTCGATCATCGCGCTGGGGCGGCTGGGAATGCGCGAGTTCGATCTGGGCTCCGACGCCGACATCGTGTTTGTTCTTGCCGATTCCGCAGCCGGCGAAATGGCGCAGTGGACGCGTGTCGCGAACCGCGTGATCGACCTCATCACAGCCTACACCGGTGGGGGATTTCTATTCGCGATCGATACGAGGCTGCGTCCCAATGGCGGCAGCGGACCACTGGTGCAAACCGAAGGCGCTTATAAGGATTACTTTTCGCGCGCGGCAGAGGCGTGGGAGGGGATCGCCTATATGAAGTCGCTGGTGGTGGCGGGCGATGCGAAACGCGCAGAATTGTTTTTGCACGATCTGCAGCAAGTCGACTGGGAACGCTACGGACAAAGCGGGCGATCACGCACCGATCTTCGCCAGATGCGTCTGAAGCTGGAACGAGAGCAGGGTGCGGCGCATCCGCTGAAGGCCGGACGCGGCGGATATTACGACATCGATTTCATTCTTATGTACCTACGCCTGAAGAGCGCTGGGATTTTTTTCAAAGTTCTTAATACTCCGGCTCGCATTGAAGTCATCGAAACGCTGGGCCACATCAGTCACGACGACGCGCAATTCCTGAATGAAGCCGCCACATTTTATCGCTCCTTGGATCACGGCTTGCGGGTGCTGTCGGGACACGCCGAAGGCAGGCTTCCGTCGTCGGAGGCCCACATCGAAACGTTGGGTAAACTGCTCCAGCGATGGACGCCGGTCTCGCTCGATCGGCTGGGTGAGATTCAAACGCGCACGCGCCAGATGTTCGATCTGGTGTTCAAGTAATCGTTACTTTGCGCCGGCGAAAGCAACGGTGAAATCGTCGTACTCGATCACGCTGTCCGTCTTCGACCAGAATCCGACCTTCCCCGTCACCGGCTCACCGAGCGTGTAGTCAATCAGCTTGCGATCGTTCAGGTATCCCTCGAGTTTGGTCCCGTGCACTGCGATCCTGATCGAATGCCATTGCTTCACCGCGAGCGGCATCTCCTCCTCGCCCCGCTTCACGAATTTGCGCACGCCTTTGTTGAACGTCCACAGCACCAGGTTGTCTTCTTTGCCATTGAAACGCACGGTGAGGTAGTCGCCATTCGGTTTCAAGTTGAACAGGATTCCGGCGCACTGATCCAGATCGCCGCCCAGAATTTTGAACTTCATGCTGACTTCGCCGTCGTGGAAATCATCGATGCCCTGCGCCACCGAATAAGGAAAATATGCGAACGCCTTCACGTTGTCGAGAAACTCTTCGTGACGCGAGCCATAAATCTCGCGAGCCTTGTCCGCCAATCCTCCAGCCGGCTGCCCTTTCTTCCATTCGCGGCCGTCCTCCAGCATTACGTTGCGATCGCCGTCCTTCACCACGATCCAGTTCCCCACGACTCCCAGAAAATGTTTGGATTCCGCGCCCGCCTTCTCCTGCGCGACATCGATCTTGTGGATCTTCGGACCGTCCGCGGTCAGCAGGATCGTGACGTACAATGCGGCCAGCGCGCCGAGGATAATTTTCTTCATATACTTCTCCTACTTTCGCAAAAGTATCAGCGCCATCGCGGCTACTACCAAGGGCCATACGAAATAGTAGACGGCCACTGCTCCCCGCGGCTGGGCAGCCAAAGGATGACCAGCGAATCCCGCCTCATCGCGAGCCGGCAGCGGCGCCTGCGCCAGCTTGAAAATCGTCTCGAGCACGATTGCCTCGGTCGCGGAACGCGTCATCGCACGCCGTCCGCTGATCTCGTACCAAACTTCGCCATAATGATCGCCTTCGAACAGTCCTGTACGCGAATGTGCGGTGTGTTCGATGGTCATGGAAGGCAGAATCCGATCGAGCTTGGAGAGCACGTTTCGGTTTAGATCCGTCCAGCGCGGATCTTCCGCCGCGAGACCGACGGTGACGTGCAAGGGCTCGTGAATCTTGCCGAGCGCCGCTTCTTCCGATTCTGAAAACGAATTGCGCCGATTCTCGCTCACATCCCACGACGTCTTGGGAATCGATTCGACCCACAACATCCCGCTAGCGATGACGACCACGGCAAGCGACGCAAGCGAGCGGGCGCTGACGCGACGCCGTTCGTTCAGCCCAATCGTGGCGATCGCAAGCCCCGCAATGCCGACGGTGATCATCGCGAGGACGGTGGACAATTGCAGGTCGCCTTGCTCGAACACGCGCAGTGCGGCCGTGGGCGTGAAGCGCGCGACTTTCGCGATCCATCCACCCTGGACCTGGGAAACAAACTCGAGCGCCCACGTGCCAACCGTGAATCCAAGCGTCGCGATCGCTGCGCTCGACGCGCTCCTGGCGATCGACGCGGCTGCGAACGCTATGCCGGTCGCGAGCAGCATTCGCAGCCAATGCCCCAGCATCAGATTCGCGATCTCTGGCGCGAACCCAGATCCCCCGTAGAGTTTCCACAGCACAATCGCGAGCAATCCCGGAATCCACGCGATCAGCCAGCCGGTCAGCAGTGCGGCAATCTTCGCCATCAGAAGCGACGGAATGCCGCTGCGCATTTGCAGCATCAGCTTCCACGCTCCGCTTTCGCGCTCCCCCGAAATCAGCCGGATCGCGACAAACGGAAACAGCAGCGTCACCGCCAGATCGTAAGCGCCGAAAGCAGGGACGAAAATTCCGTCCAGCGGAGACAATCCCTGGGCCAGTGCGGACGGTCCTCCGCCGCTGCCGCTCGCTTCCGCATAGGTATCGACCGCCGTGATGAACGCGTGCCCCACTAACGGCCCGATCATCAGGAGCAATAGCCAATACGCCCGCGATGATGCGAGTTCACGAAACTGCTGTATGAGGAGCGCGCGCCATTCAAGTAAGCGCAAGAAAAATTTCCTCCAGGCCGCCTGCCGTAAGCTGCGAGGCTGCACGCAGTTCGTCGAGCGTCCCTTCGCCTGCTACCTGACCGCGGCTCAGCAGCACCATGCGATCGCAGACCCGCGCGGCGTCGTTCAGTTGATGGATCGACAGGAATAGCGTGCGATGGGAAACAGCCGCGCGCAACACCGCCATCACGTCTCGCGCCTGGCGAAAGTCCAGGCCGTCGAACGGCTCGTCGAGCAGTAACAAAGGATGCGGCGCCAGCAGCCCGATCGCAAGCAGTACGCGCTTCAACTCGCCTTTCGATAACGATCCGATGCGCGCCTGCGCGAACCGCGCAACGTCCAGATCCCGAGACAGGACCTCCATCTCGCCCGCGTTTTGCTCAAACATCGCTGCAAAGAAACCCAAGACGGGTCGAACACGTTCGTCCGGCCACGGACGGATCGCGTCGGGCAGATAGAAAATCGAGTTCTTGCGCTGCGCAGGCGTAAGCATCACCCCACGAAATTCGACCTCGCCCGCGTCCGCAGGAATCAATCCCGCAAGGCACTCGAACAGCGTCGTCTTACCAGAGCCATTCGGTCCGATCAGCCCCAGCACTTCGTTTTCGCGAACCGAAAAACTCGCACCGGCCAGTGCGGCATTCGATCCGAAACGCTTGGAAATGCGGGCGGCGGTGAGCAGGCTCTGCGGCAATCCCGCATTGTACGCGATCCGCCGGAGTGTGGCATTCTGGACCAGAATGCTACCGATTTTTCTCGCCACGTACGGTGCCGTATTCGTCGCCGAGATCGTCGGCGATAAGCTGCTGTACACCACCGGCGTTTTGGCCGCGCGCTATCGAACTCTGCCGATTATGATCGGCATGGCGTTCGCGTTCATGATCAAGATGGGCGTCGCAGTGCTCGCCGGCGAGTTCGTTTCGAAATTGCCGGCGTGGCTGGTGGCCTGCATCACCATGGCGAGCTTCATTGGCGTCGCGATCACCGTGTGGCGCAAAGACGAACGCCGCTCGACGCAGAAAGAAGTGTCGGCGCCCAAGGCCGCGATGGTTTCCTTCGCAGCGATTTTCTTTTCCGAATGGGGCGACGTCGGACAGATCACTGCCGCCATCATGATGGCGACAGCTCTCAAGGAGCATCCCGACCTGGGCATCAATACGGTTCGAGTGTTTGCCTGGCTTGGCGCCGTCGGTGCGATGGTGACCAAGGGCACGCTGGCGGCATCCATCGGCGCGGGAGTTCGCGGCTGGATTCAGGAACACGTGCCGCCCAAGATCGTGCGTTACGCGGGCGTCGGATTGCTTCTACTGCTCGGCGTGTTGAGCGTGGTCGAAACGCTCACCGAAGGCCACGCTTGATCGGTACCGCGAAGTACTCCGCATGACGGCTCGCAGCCCGCAACACCGCGCCGCGATCGGATTCATCATCTGTCTCGGCGTGGTCAGCTTGTTCGCCGACATGACCTATGAAGGTGCACACAGCATCATCGGTCCGTTCCTTGGCGATCTGGGCGCGAACATGGCGGAGGTTGCGTTCATTTCAGGCGTCGGCGAAATGCTGGGCGCGAGCTTGCGTTACTTCTCCGGCCGATTCGCCGATCGCACCCACGCATACTGGACCATCACCGCGTTCGGCTACGCGATGAACGTCATCGCGGTGCCGGCGCTCGCCTATGCGGGGAGTTGGAAAGTCGCCGCGATGTTGGTGATCGCGGAGCGCACGGGCAAAGCGCTGCGCGGCCCGGCTCGCGACGTGCTTCTTTCGGAGGCTACGCAGGAAGTGGGCCACGGATTCGGATTCGGACTGCATGCGATCATGGACCAGACCGGCGCAGTGGTTGGGCCGTTGCTGATGGGCGTCGCCGTGGCGCGATCGCATCATTACGGATCTGCCTTTCTGTGGCTCGCAGTCCCGGCGATCGGGACCATGCTTGCGTTGCTCACCGCGCGCCTCCTGCATCCCACCCGCGGTTCGTCGGCGAAGACGCCTCGCGAACAGGAATTGCCGAAAGTGTTCTGGTGGTACGTCGCCGCGGCAGGATTGCTGGCGTGCGGATTTGTGGACTTCCCCGTGCTCGCGCGGCATTTTCAGAGCGTCGCGATTCTGAAACAGGATCAAATTCCATTCCTCTACGCCGGCGCGATGGCGGTGAACGGCATTACCGCTCTTATTTTCGGCCGCCTGTTCGATCGCTTCGGCATCGTAGTGCTCTCCATCGGCGCGGTGATCTCGATGCTTTCCCTGCCGCTCGGATTTCTCGGTGGCGCCGCAGGTGCCGTCGCCGCCGTCGCATGCTGGGGCACCGGGCTCGGCGCGCAGGATGCTTCTTTACGATCCGGAATCGCGCAGGTCGTTTCGATGAACAAGCGAGGCAGCGCGTTCGGCGCATTCAACGGCGTGTTCGGTGTGATGTGGTTCCTGGGCAGCCTCGCGATGGGATTGCTGTATGAGCATTCGATCGTCGCTGTGGTGATTTTCGGTGCCGCGTGTCAGCTTGCCGCAGCCGCGATGTTCCTCACTCTGCGCGCTCCTCTCGAGGCCGCGCGGCATCAGGATTGAACCATGTCATTCGGCAAACAGGAACGAATGGCACGCAGAATTGCTTGGATCAGCGCGGGCGTGAGCGGGGTGCTCGCGATTCTTAAGATCAGCATCGGCCTAGCCGCCCATTCGGTCGCGGTCGTTTCTGATGGTTTCGAATCCGCCGCCGATTTCTTCACGTCGGGCCTGGTGCTGGTCGGGCTGTGGGTCGCCGCCAAACCTGCGGATGAAGACCATCCATATGGGCATGGGCGATTCGAGACATTGGTCGGTCTTGCGATCGGGGCCGTCCTTCTCGCCACCGGAACGGCAATCAGCATTCAAGCTCTCCAGCAACACGACGCGGAGCGAGTGCCGGCGCTCTATGCGATCTGGCCGTTGATCGGATCGATCGGCGCGAAGCTCGCGCTGGGCTTAGCGAAATTCAGTATCGGCAAACGCAGCGGCAGCTCGAGTTTATCGGCGGATGCGTGGAATGATTCGGTCGATGTGCTATCAGGCGCGGTTGCACTCATCGCGATCTTGTTGGCTACGCAAGGCGCGGGGATGCACTCTGCCGATCACTATGGTGGCTTTGTCATCGGACTCATCGTCATTTTTCTGGGGTTCAAAGTCGTTCGCGAGACCACGCTGCAATTGATGGACACCATGCCAGACGCCAGCCAGATGACGCAGATTCGAGCGGCGGCTCTGTGCGTTCACGGGGCGCGCGCGATTGAGAAATGCTTCGCGCGAAAGACCGGGCTGCGCTATCACGTCGATCTGCATCTGGAAGTGGATCCCGAGCTTACCGTTCGCGAGTCGCACGAAATCGCGCACGATGTGAAAGAAGCGATCAAGGGCCAGCTCGACTGGGTGGAAGATGTGCTGGTGCACGTCGAACCCTACGTCAAATCGAATCCGCATTAGTACAATCAAGTCAGCAAATGGAAAATCGCGCGATTGCACGACTGCTGTATGAGACAGCGGACCTGATGGAGGTGGACGGTGCGGATTCCTTCCGCATCCGTTCGTATCGCAACGCGGCGGGCGTGATCGAATCCCATCCCGAAGCGATTTCGAGCATCCTCGCGAATCCTGAGCGCAGTGTTACCGAGATTCCTGGAATCGGAAAAGGGATCGCGGCGGTGCTTGCGGAAATCGAACAGCGCGGCAGCTTCGAACGCCGCGATGAGATGCTGCAAAAGTATCCGCCGACCGCGCTGGAGCTGCTTCACATTCAGGGTCTCGGTCCGAAGAGCATTCGTCTCCTGTTTGATCACTATCGCTGCTCCAGCGTCGCCGATCTGGAGCGCTTGTGCCGCGACCAGAAACTGCGCGAGCTGCCACGCATGGGTGCCAAGCTCGAAGAGAAAGTGCTGCGGTCGATCGAGTCCTATCGCAAACGCGCGGGCCGTTATCTTCTGAACTTCGCGACTGGCGTGGCCGACGAGCTGACCGCGTATCTTTCGAAAGTTCCGGGCGTCGACAAGATCACGCCGGCCGGCAGCTTGCGGCGCGGCCGTGAGACGGTCGGCGATCTCGATCTTTTGGTAACCGGCGCTGCGCCCGGTTTTTCCGAATCGGCGGTGCTGGAAGAATTCGTCAAGCATCCTCGTGTCGATGAAGTGCTGGGCAAGGGCGCGAACAAGGCCAGCATCCGATTCGGTCACGAAGGTCTGCAGGTAGACCTGCGCGCACTGCCGGAGGAGAGCTTCGGGGCCGCGCTGCAGTACTTCACCGGTAGCAAGGACCACAATGTCGCATTGCGGCAACGAGCCCTCAAGATGGGCTACACGTTGAGCGAATACGCACTTGCGAAGGTCGGCTCAGAAGAACGCGTTGCGGGTGCGACGGAAGAGGAAATCTACGAAAAGTTGGGTCTCGCGTGGATTCCGCCGGAGTTGCGCGAAAACTCAGGTGAAATCGAAGCGGCGGCCGAGGGCCGCTTGCCGAAACTGATCGAGACCAGCGACATTCGCGGCGATCTGCACATGCACACCACGGAAACCGACGGCCGCGCGACGCTGGCAGAAATGGCCGAAGCGGCCCGATCGCGTGGGTACGAATACATCGCGATCACGGATCATTCGAAAGCTCTTGCGATGGCGAACGGCCTGGACGAGAAACGCGCGGTCGCGTTCGCGCATCAGGTTCGGGAGATGGATCAATCCGGTCTCGGGCTGCGCGTGTTCAGCGGCATCGAATGCGATATTCGCCGCGACGGCGCCATGGATCTGGAAGACGACGCGCTCGCCGAGCTTGATTGGGTGATCGGCAGCGTGCATAGCTACATGAATCTGGAAGCAAATGAGATGACCGATCGTTTGATGCGCGCGCTCGAGAACCCTTATCTGCGCGTGCTCGGTCATCCCACCGGCCGCATTCTGCTGCATCGCGAGCCATTTCCGTTCGACTTCGAATTGATCGCGACCGAAGCCGCGCGCCGCAATGTATATCTGGAAATCAACGCGAGCCCGGAACGCCTGGACTTGGGCGCGGCGATGATTCGCACCGCGAAAGCGAAAGGTTGCAAGTTCGTCATCTCGACCGACGCCCATCATCCCAAGCATCTGCCGAACATCGCCTACGGAGTTCGCATGGCGCGCCGTGGATGGCTCGGGACATCTGACATTTTGAACACACGTCCGCTTGCGGAATTCAAGAAAGCCATCTCCAAATAAATGATGAAACTCATCTCCTCCACGGAAATCACCGACACGCCGATTTTTCGCGTGACATTCGACCGCGCCATCGATCCTGACGGTTTCGAAATCAAACGCGCGATCGTGCAGCACGATGGATCGGCCGTGATGATGCCGGTCGACGATCGCGGCCGCATCTTGCTGGTGAAGCAATATCGCTTGCCCGCGCGCCAGTATCTCTGGGAGCTACCGGCCGGCCGCGTCGATCCGGGCGAAAAAGTGCTGCAAGCTGCCAAGCGAGAACTGCGGGAAGAGACCGGATATCGCGCGAAGACCTGGAAAAAGATCGCCGCTTTCTTTCCCAGCCCCGGATTCCTTGCCGAGAAGATGACCATCTTTCTCGCCACCGGCCTGACCAGTGGCACGTCGGCGCCGATGGAAGATGAGCGTATCGAGACCCGTTGGTTTACGCCGCGTGAAATCGATGCACTGATCGATTCAGGAAAAATTATCGATGCGAAGACGATGATCGGCTACTGCCGCTATCGCCGTCACCTTCCCGCGCGCCTTCCAAGTAAGAAAACATCGCGCTGAGCGCTTGCGCCCGATGGCTCACCGCCATTTTCTGCGCGTCGCTTGCTTCGCCGAACGTGCAGCCGAACGGCTCGTAGTAGAACAGGGGATCATATCCGAATCCGCGCGCGCCGCGAGCCGCGTCGATGATTCGCCCTTCTACTACGCCACGGAACGTCTTCACGATCGCTCCGTCACGGGCCAGCGCAATCGCGCACACAAATCTCGCCGAGCGATTCTGCAAGCCGCGCAGATTCTCTAACAGCAGCGCGTTATTCGCTTCATCGGTCGCATCGGGGCCCGCATATCGCGCCGAACGTACCCCGGGTGCCCCGCCCAGCGCATCGACCTCCAGCCCCGAGTCATCGGCGAATACGTGGCCCTTCACAAAGCGCGCGTAGTACAGCGTCTTGTCGATCGCCGTCTCTTCGAACGTCGATCCGTGCTCCTCCGGAGCCGGAGCCTCAATTGATCGCAGCTCGAACTTTTGCGTCGCGAGCTGGAACTCACGCAACTTCCCTTTATTCGATGTCCCGCAGTGAATGATCAAGCTGTTTCGAAAGTTCTCTGGATCGCGACCAGATCCAAAATGCCCGTGCGAGCGAGCGCGAGCAGTGACGCGAGCTGCGTATCATCGAACGCCGTCTTCTCCGCAGTCGCCTGCAGCTCGACGAATTTACCCGATCCCGTCATCACGACGTTCATGTCGACTTCAGCCTGCGAGTCCTCCTGGTAGCAAAGATCGAGCATTGGCGTCCCTCCGACCACGCCCACGCTGGTCGCCGCAACGTAATCGATCAGCGGCGATTTCTTCAGCGTTCCGAACTTTTGAAGCTGCCGTAGCGCGGCGGCCAGCGCAATGTAGGCTCCTGTGATCGCCGCGGTTCGCGTCCCGCCGTCGGCTTGTAAAACGTCGCAGTCGAGAATTACACTGCGCTCGCCCAGCACGTGCAGATCGACTACCGATCGCAAGGACCGTCCGATCAATCGCTGGATCTCCATGGTCCGGCCCGACGCGCGGCCTTTCGCAACCTCGCGCGCCGTTCGCGTCGCTGTGGCGCGCGGCAGCATGGAATATTCCGCGGTCACCCAGCCTTTGCCCGATCCGCGCAGGAATCCGGGAACGCCTTCTTCGATCGACGCCGCGCACAACACACGCGTGTTGCCAACCTCGATTAGCGCCGAGCCCTCTGCTGTCAGCAGATAGCCGGTGCTCACTTTCACGGGCCGCATTTCTGACGGCTTTCTTTGATCGATTCTTATTTTCATTTTCCGGATTTCAGTACTTCATACAGCAGCCAGAAGATCACTGCGAATCCCAACAGGATGACGAATGCGCAGGGCACCAGCCCGCGCGCCGAACTCGCCGCCGGAGTCTTTTTCGAGCCGGCGGGTTTGAATCTTGCCATAGCGTGTGAGGTCGCGCGCACACCTCGCGGCGCAACCTTTTAGGTGTATCACGTATCATGACTCGTATGAAGGATCTTCTTTCCCGCCGCGCCGCTCTCTCCAGCATCGGTACCGCACTCGCGGCGAATGCATTCGCGCAGCGTGGCGCGACTCCTCCTAAAGCGCCCACCGACGTCAAGCCCGGCAGCATCACCTATGACGATGTCGCGTATCCGTTTCCGGTCGAATACCTGCCGCTCTCGCTGTACGGCCAGGAAGTGCGCATGGCGTTCATGGATGTCGCACCTGAGGGTACTCCGAACGGCCGCACGGTGATGATCTTTCACGGCATGAATTTCGGTGGATTTTATTTCGAAGGACCCATCAACGTCATCCGCAAGCTCGGCTATCGCGTCATCGTGCCGGATCAGATCGGCTTCGGCAGATCGTCGAAACCCGTCATCCCGTACAACTTTCACGATATGGCGGCGAACAGCCGCAAGATTCTCGAATCGCGCGGCATTCAGAAAGCGACCATCATGGGCCATTCCATGGGCGGCATGTTGTCGGCGCGATTTTCCGCGACCCAGCCCGAGGTGACCGAGCGGACGATTATCTACAATCCCATCGGCCTCACTGACCCTCGCTTCGGCGCGCAGAAGTGGCGCAACGCGGAGGAGGCCTATAAATCGACGCTTGCGCAAACGCATGATCAGGCGTATCAGCAGGCTTACGGAACCATCAAGCGATACTTCCCTGGCGAATGGAAACCGGAATACGAACAACTGGTACGCATCCTCTACGCGCCGACGCTCAGTGCGGACTGGCCACGATTCGCGTGGGTGCGCGTGTTGTGCCAGCAGATGCCCTTTCTCGATCCGGTGGTTTATGACTGGCCGCACATCAAAGCGAAAGCGCTGGTGATCGGCGGCGATAAGGATGGTCCTGATTTCCCGGCGCAGGCCAAACATATTGCCGACACGATTCCGGGCGCGCAGTTATCGCTGCTGCCGGGACTCGGTCACGTGCCGCACATCGAATCGCCCGATGTGTTCCATCGTGAACTCGTCAAATTCCTGAATTCATAACAAGCGCGCGAGCGCCGTCGATGGATAATTCACTGCCGGACTCTGCGTGCGCAACACGTACGTACGCCATCGCAACGGTCTTTTCGAGCGCCGGCGAATAGGCCGCGCTCACGATTTCACCCGCATCCGCATCGCCTGATTTGAATTTCTTGCCCGCGTCAGGGGGCGTCTTCGTTTCGATCTCCAGGCGCCGCAGCACGCGATGGATCTGCGCCCGGCTGCGCACCCGCTCCACGATTTCCTGACCCAGATAGCAACCCTTCGAAAAATGCACCGCCTGTAACTGTCCGGTTTCCTGCACCAGATACCGCTCCGTAATCTCCTCGCCATAACGCGGGCGCCCATGTTCGATGCGGACAATGCGGGCATCCTCAGCGCTCGCCTCCGTGATATCGATCCGTGAGACCAAGTCGCTCTTCTGATCGGCGGGCGCCAACAAGAAAAATCCCGGTGATCCGGTGGAACTTAGCTTTGCGATCGTAATGTCGCCCCACGCGGCGTGCGAATATTCCGCCTCCGGAATCGGCGCTCCCAGCTTTTCAAGGATGCTCGCCGCCTCCGGTCCTTCGATCGCGATCGTGGCCGTCCGGTCTGTCGCGTCTTCGAGAGTTGCGTCGTCGGCGATGATGTAGCGATCCAAATGCTCGTAGAGTTTCTGCCGCGTCTCCGGCTCCGTGTCGATCAAAATATGATCGTCGAAGCACAGCAGGTTCGCGTCGCCCAAAATCCGCCCCTGGGCATTCAGAAAAAACGCGTAGCAACCTTCCCCGGGCTTGAGCCCTTCGACATGGTTGGTGGTCATCGCGTGCAATAATCGCGCGCGATCCTCGCCAGTGACGCGAATCTTTCCCCGCGCCGATAGATCGATCCACGCGGCATGCTCTCTCAGCGCGGAATATCCAGAAATAGCGTTCACGCGAGCGATAACCAACGCAAGTACGCCGCCACCGCCAGAGTCAACGCGCCCGTGATCACGATGCCAGTGAGGGTACGCTGTTTTCCGGGGCGATAAATCAACGTCGCGGCGAAAATGTGCAGCACTAGTAGCATCTTTATTCCAAACCACATTTGATAGTGCGGTTGAGGATGCGGTTTGCTCAGGAAATTGTACAGGCCAGAGCCAAGGATTGCTCCGATTGCCACGAGTGCGATGGGCTTAAAGGTCGCCGCCATTTCCCCCACGGCGAAACGCGCATAAAAAACCCCGCCCAACAGCACCACCACGGATGCGATATGCAGCCATCGCATCGTCAACGGCAAAGCTGCGTCCATAGCCCGAGTATACAATCCCCGAAGGATACAATCTTGATGATGATTCACGAGATTTTGCCGGTGGGGATGCTGCAGTGCAACTGTTCGATTTTCGGAGACGAGCAGTCGCGCGAAGCCATCGTCATCGATCCCGGCGATGACATCGCGGACATCCTCGCGATTCTCGAAAAGCATTCGCTTAAGGTGAAGGCGATCGTGATCACGCATGCGCATATCGATCACATTGGTGGCGCGGCAAAACTGAAAGCGATCACCGGCGCGCCCGTGCACATGAATCAGAACGACAAAGAATTGTACGATCAGCTCGACATGCAGGCGGGCTGGCTCGGCGTGGAAACGCCGGAGCGCACATCGATCGACATCGCAGCTCGCGAAGGCGATTCGCTCGCGTTAGGCGACGCGCATTTTCACGTGCTCGACACACCGGGCCACACCCAGGGCAGCATCTCGATCTGGATTCCCGAAGAGAACAAATTGGTCGCGGGCGACACTCTGTTTCGCGATTCCATCGGCCGCACCGATCTTCCCGGCGGCAATCCGCGCCAGATCCTGAGCTCGATTCACGTGAAGCTACTGCCGCTGCCAGCCGATGCCATCGTGATCCCCGGCCACGGCCCCAACACGACCATCGGACGGGAAAAGGATCGCAATCCTTTTTTACGCTGACTTCTTGTTTTTCAATTCGGCCATCACGCTCGCGACCAGTTCCTTCGCCCCTACGATCGACTGCGTGATCATCTGTATGTCCATCGTCGGCTTGCCCGCCTGTCGCGCGCTCTGGCAATAGACCCCGTGCTGCCCCACCAGCACCAGCGCATCCGTCAACAAATCCAGCGTGACGGCGAGCCTTCCACGCTCCAATCCCATCTGGAATTCGTGCGATTCCAGTTCGTCCTTGCGATCCTCATAAACAGACATGTAGTTTTTATCCTAGAGCCGATTCATGAGGCTCGCGGCATAGCCCGCGCCGAATCCGTTGTCGATATTCACCACGGTCACATTGCTCGCGCAGCTATTCAACATCCCCAATAGCGCCGCCAGGCCGTGAAAGCTCGCGCCATAACCGACACTGGTCGGAACCGCAATCACCGGTGCCGCCACCAATCCGCCGACCACGCTCGGCAGCGCGCCTTCCATTCCCGCCGCGACGATCACCACGCGAGCTTCCACCAGCCGCTCCCGATTCTGCATCAGCCGATGAATCCCCGCGACGCCGATATCGTGGATCGCGTCGACTTCGTTGCCCATCACTTCCGCCGTGATCTGTGCCTCTTCCGCCACGAACAAATCGCTTGTTCCCGCGCACACCACTGCGATCTTTCCCTTCCCTTTTTTCGCACGATCGCGCCACACGCGAACGGCGCCTGAAGCGGCAAAGTATTCAGCCTCGGGATGTTCGGCTCGAATTCTTTCTGCGACTGCGGCGCTCGCGCGTGTGATCAGCAGGTTGGACGATTTGGCCAGCAATGCATTCGCGATCGCCGAAACCTGCTCGGGCGTCTTGCCCTGCCCGAAAATCACCTCCGGCATGCCGTGACGCAGTGCGCGATGATGATCCACTTTCGCGAAACCGAGGTCCTCGAACGGTAGATGATGCATCCGCTCCATCGCCTGATCGATCCCGATTGCGCCTTCGCGAACCTGCTCCAGCAGTGTGCGCAGATGGTCTTGGTCCATACGACTCGCAGGATAACAGGTGCACCGAAATGGTTGGGTCCGAAACCGGCGAGACTCGCGCGTAGATCCCGTTTTACGATCGATGGCGATGACGGACCAAGACCTGCAAGAGTTTGTGACCAGGTTCGCTGCGGCGTGGGCGGCCCGCGACGGAGCAGCGTTTCTGGCGATGTGGCATCCGGAGGGGCGGCTGTATTATCCGCTGGTGAACCGGCCGCTGGCGGGGTCGGAGATACCGCGGCTAAATGACGTGCAGAAAGAAGCCGTGCCGGATCTGGTGTGGCAACTGCTGGACTGGACTTCGCGTGGGAACACGGTGATCATCGAATGGCAGTGCACGCGCGTGACGAACGGGAAACGGTTCGAGTGGCGCGGCATCGACAAGTTTCGAATCGAGGACGGCAAGATTCTGGAGGAGCGGGTTTACATGGACACCGCGCCGCTGCGTGCGGCGCGAACGGGCGCAGCGCTGGAACCGATGCTCGCGATGTAATTACCTGACAACGCCCTTGATGATCGGGCCGGGCAATGTGAGGTCGGGCTTGCCCATTAAGGTGAGGATGGTGGGGACCAGGCTCAAGCTATCGTACGGCTCGGCGATCCGGACCCCGCGCGGCAATCCGGTTTCGCTGCCGCCCGCGAACATCAGTACCGAATGCGTAGACGTGCGCAGAAACGATCCGTGATTGCCGCCCGGATTGAATCCGCGGACGTTGAAGTTCCAGTGATCGTTCGCGAAGGCGATCATGTCCGCGCGCCGCAGTTGCCGCTCACGCTCAAAAATCGGCGCCAGCTCGCGCTGCACAGGTACAGGTTCCGGCAACATCTCCTCCACGATCCCGATTACCCCATTTGAATATTTCGTCCGATGCACCGCGCGCAGCCAATCGCGCTCATCGTGCCACTGGTTCAGCCACTCCGCGCGATCGCCGGGGACATCTCCTCCCGTTTCCAAAGCCGGATCTTCGAAAATCTCCAGCGGCAATCCGCTCACCCAGTCGCCGCTGCCCACGCGGCTGTAGCGCAATTCCAAATGTCCGGAGCCGCTCTTCCGCGTCTCGATCAGCACCTGCCGGTCTTTGCTCTTCCACAACAGCACGCTGTTCTTCATCGCCACCGCGATGAAATCGATCGGCCGCGGCGCGACGTCTTTCTGGACGTTGTTGCGCACCGTCAAGCCCGCCAGCCCCGCGAAGTAATCCACGTGCCGGAAACTTCGTTCCATATCGAGCGACCCATCGCTCGTCAGCACCAGCCCGCCCGGCGCGATCCCGGTCACGTAGTGCCGCAAGTCATCAATCGTATTCGCCTCGCCCAGCGATTTGTGCGGAATGAAATCCTCGATCTTGAACTTGCCCGGATCGAAGTCCGCAGGGTTGAGCGCGAGTAACCGGTGCATCGCGCCGATGTAGGTTCCGTAGCCCCGCAGATCGATCTTCCAGCGATACAGACGCGAAACTTCGCGCGCCGCGTCGTCGTCGAATCCCGCAGCCCGATCGTCCTTGGTCCATTTCTTAGGCTGCGTATCGACCAGTTTCTGCTCCCTGGCCACCATCGCTTCCAACACGCGCCATTCCTGATCGAACTGGTTGAGCGATCGCCTCCACTCCGGCCTCACGCGATCGATCGTCGCGAACAAAGCGTCGAGCACTGCCGTACGCATGTGCGCGGTCACCTTCTTGCGCATCAATTGATCCAGCAGAATCTGGATTACGTTCAGCGAATTGTTCCGGACACTGATCGAGGCCCGCTCATTGCCATCCAGGTCCATCACACAGGTCGGATAGTGCGCGCTCTCGCCCGCCAGATACGTCGCCGACGAGCTGGGCGAGATCACCTCGGTCACAAACGGATCCAGTCCTTTCAGCTTGAACTCCGTCATCGGATGACGATTGCTCAGCACGTGATGCGATCCGCCCGCCGGGCTGTTGAACCAGTCGATCAGGTTGTAGCCCTGGCTATATACGCCGTCTTCGGTATTCATGCCGTGATCGGAAACCAGCACCACCATGGTCGATTGCGGATATGGACTCGCTTCGATCGCGTTCCACACCCGCCCGATCAGCGAATCCACCGCTTCGATCACGTGGAACTGCGCCACGCGATCGTTGGTCAGATGCGCCACGTGATCGTAATCGCCGCTATACAAATCCAGATAACGAATGCGCGGATCTTTTAGATGCGCGAGCAGCTCGCGCTCCATCTCCTGGCCCACCGAATCCGACATCGTGAATCCGGTTTCCCATTCGTCGAAAATATCTTTGATTTTTCGATTGGCGAACTTTACCGTCAGCGTATCTTGAAGGCGGTTCAGGCGCGCGCCGCGCTGGAACAGTTGAAAGCTCTGGTAGCGCTCTTCGTAGGGAAAGCGGTCGATCAGCAGAGGGACATGCATGTCGTCTAGCATCTCCACCCCCCGCATATCAGCTTCCCTGCTGAACCCGTACGCCAAATAAAACGGGAAAAAGTTGAGATGATCCCAGCCGGTCAGCGTGTAGCGATCGTATTCCGCGTTGCCGCGAACTTCCAGATGCTGCCCGGTATCGAGCAGCGACCAGGACGGCGCCGACAAGCTCAACCCCCGCACATAGAAATTCTCGAGCCACGCGCCATTCTTGGCGAACACCTGATCGATCCACGGCAGACGGCTGCGCCCCGCGCGCACGCCCTGCCCCGTTTCCGCCGCGTAGCGTTCGATGAAGCGCTCCGGCAATCCGTCGATTTTGATGATGACGACGCGTTTGACTTCTGCTCGCGCCGCCGGAGCAAGAATGGCGAACGCGAGGAGAAATTTACTCCAGGTTTTATTCAAGACCCGCGGCATTCATACTCTGTAACGCTCGCTCGCATAGCGCGCGCGTTCCTTGGTCCGTAGTTTGCCGCATGATCTGTTGGATCACCTGGGCTGAGCGCACGGGTAACTTGCTCGCTGCAAGCTCGTCGAGCGCGTGCCGCACTTCGTCCATGTTCCATACGACATCCGCTCGCGGGCTGGATCGGGCGACGGTCATCAGAAAGCTCGCCTGCTTTTCAATGCGCCTCCGCTCGTCAAGCTGCCCGTCGATCGTCTCCGCGTCCAGCTTTTTCGGCGAATGGATCCCTAGCGAAACGACTTGCACGACCTTCTGACGCGCTCGCGATCCGGCACTATGCTCGAACGCGTTCAGTTCCGCGCGCCGATCGCGTTCCAACCTCTCCGGCAATCCCTGCGGATCCTGCGCATATTTGAGCAGTGCCGCGTACTGCTGCTGCGCGATCCGCGCTTCGGCAAACACGCTTTCTTCCATGGGATTCACGCCCATCGTTTCCAGGCGCTTCTGCAGGTCCGCACGCAATCCCGGATTCAGCGATCCGTCGAGCGCCAACCATTCGCGCACTTCCGAATAAGCCTTCAGCCGTGCGGATCGATTGTTCGTGGCCCCGTGACGTTCGCGCACGAAATTGATCGCCATTGCAGCGGCCATGTATGGCCAATTGCCCCATTGCGAAACCCCCAGCACTCCCGAAACGGTATCGGTGGCCGCGTGACTGAGCATCTCGCGCTTCTTGGCCGCGTGCGGGCTGCGAAAGTCGACCAGCAGCAGCGGCACCTTGGGATATTCCAGCGCATACAGCGCCAGTGGAATCATTTCACGTCCATCGCGAATCTCACGATAACCGGGCCAATGCTTCAAACGATCGTCGGTATAGGGATTCGCGATTCCCAGAAATTGCCCATCCCAATCGTGTTTACCGTCGTGTTTAACCAGGTCCGCCGTCGCGACCCACAACAGCGCATGCGTGGCCGACCCGTTGATCCCGAAGGGCTCGAAATACAGTCCATTCGATTCGGCCCGTTGACGCAACAGCTCCCAGTTATGCCCGCGCAACTCTTCGCTGTGTGTTCGCTCCTTCACATACGCGGACGGCAGTCTCTCCGCCGCGACCAACCCTCCCAGCGTCTGTCCGGCCAGCGTCAACCTTGTCTGCATCTCCAGCAGCTCCGGCTCGCTCAGCAGCGTCCTGACTTCGGGCAGGTCTTCCAATTGCGAAAGAACGGCCAACCCTTCCAACAAATGCACGCGCTTGTGATCTTCCAGGTTGTTGCGATAGCTGCGCGTGGAGCTGCGCACCAGCGCGCCGCCGGGGTCGAGCGCCAGCACCTGCGTGAACGACCCCGCCAGCGACGTCCAAACGCTGCGGGAGGCGGCACCCAGATCGATAATCGGCACCGGCTTTGGATTGCCGGACTTGTCGAAATCAGGCCGCCAGTAAAAGAACGGCAGCGACCCCGCCGCCCGATTGAGCAGGCTGGGTTGCCTCGCGCTCAAGACCCATACGTAACGCAAGCGATCGTTGTCCGGATCGGAATCGCCCAGCGTATCGCGCAGCACCGTAAGTATCGGCATCTCTGCCGCTTGGCCAGGAACATGGCCCATCACTGTCAATAATTCGGCACCGCCGGCGACGGGAAATTGCTCGATTCGAAACTCCGGCCTGACATCAGGCTTGGTTTCGGCGTGCGCCGCAGCCGGCAAAAGGAGTACTAACACGAACTGGTACAGCGTCTTACGCAGATTCATGACCAATTTGTTTGAGTGCACGCGGACGCCCAATCGCGCACCTCTCAATATAATGACGTTCGGCCTCCGTCCGTAGCTTCAGGGCACGGGCATTTTAATGTGTTTTTCACGTTCGAAACTCTTTCCGTACTACGCGCGACTACCCGCAATTGTGGCTCGCGAAACCCTCCTCAAACCCCTTGGTTCTCGAAAACTCCGACTGCATAATGGTTCCTCAAATGAACATCACTCCCCCGAGCGATTATCCGCGGCTGTGTGTCGAAGTTGGTCTGGATTGCGAGACCTGTGTTACCTGCACAGCGCGTGAATTGGCGAGTGCTTGCAAGGGGTTACGCGGAAAAATGGTGGGCCAGATGTTCGTGCAGCTCTATCCCGATCCGGCCTGCTCACGCATGCATTCCCATTTCGCCGAGGCCTATCGCGCGGCCAATTCCCGAAATGGAGCCGTTGAGCTTACTGCGCCCGATGTCAACCCGGAAATCGATACCCAGACGATCCCCCGACGCAAGCCGCAACCCGAGCGCCGTCGTACCATGGTAGCCGTTGCCTAAGCGAACTTTTCGGCCAGCATCGCGATGCAGGTTAGCGCGGTCAGCAATCCCAGAAACTGCAACAGACCGGTCTGATCCGGTTGCGGAGCTGCATCTTTGGTAAACATCCGGTAAATTGCGCCCACCGCGATCAGCAGCAACATGCCCTGCTGCGTCACCGCCCACAATCCCACGGCGGCGATCAGGACCATCATGCGCTGCTGCCGCGTCAGCGACGCGAACCCCCGCCCGCCGTCCAGCTGCCACACCGGAATCAGGTTGAACAAATTGATGAAGGCGGTAAAATGCGCGATCGCCATCAGCATTTTCGAGCCACTGGCATAGCCCGCCGCGAGCGTTAGCAGGGCGCCGCCCATCCCGTAGAGCGGACCCGCGAGCCCCACGCGCGAATCCTGCACTCGGGTGATGGAATGCCCGCGCATACTGATGAACGCGCCGAATCCGGGAATGAACATCGGCGCACTCGCGGGAATGCCGTAGCCGTTGAGCGCGATCACGTGGCCCATTTCGTGAACGTAGATCAACAGCACGATGCCGACGGCGAACTTCCATCCATAAATCGACCAGTACACGCCTGCAAACGCGAGCATCGACAGCAGCGTCGTGATTTTGGTCAATCCGAGCAGCAGGAATTTCGCTTTGCTCAGCGCGAGCAGCAACGTCGACCCAACTCCGGCCGCGCCCTTGCCCCATTTTGCTTTCGAATTGTGCGCCGGATCGGCGAGCGCCGCGTCGATCTGGACAAGTCGAGCGCGGATGCTCGAATGCTGTACGGTTCCAGGCGGCAGCAATGCCGCGGCCTGTTCCCAAAACGCTCGCGCCGCGACCAGATCACCCGACGCCTGCGCACGTTGCGCCTG
This sequence comes from Terriglobia bacterium, assembly GCA_963819125.1. Lineage (GTDB taxonomy): Bacteria > Acidobacteriota > Terriglobia > Bryobacterales > Bryobacteraceae > Palsa-187. The sequence goes on along the minus strand of CAWFUQ010000015.1, from coordinate 1,693,166 downwards.
CGCCGCGAGCGATTCCAGCTGATCGGCCCGCGTCAGCGCGTGGCACGACGGGCAACTGAGCGCCGTAGGATCGATCGGCACTCCGCAGTTGGCGCAAATGGAATTCGACATCAGTTGGGAGAGAAAGGCCCTGTGATGATTATCTCAGGGCGTTTGGTCAGCATCCACGCCTGCCGTAATCCAATTCCGATGATGATCACCGAAAGCAGCGCCGACCCCTTGCTGGAGCCATAGATGAGGAGCAATACCGGCGCGCCCACGACCACTTCCAACATGAAAGAGATCGGCGGCAGCGCGCCTTGTGCATGATATAGATTCACCGCGAGATAGCTGACGGTGATCGCAAAATACGTCAATGCGACCGCGAGAATTTGCTGCGGCCGCCCGCCCAACCCGTGGGATGCGTAGCGGATCGCTTTGCCCACCATATACGCGACCAGGATCGCAAGGAGCGCAAGTTCCACGCCTTTTGACAGCACGACCGAGTAAATGATCGCGCCGCCGATCGCGGCCGCGCCGCCGTACAACACGGCAGGCAGAATCGACGAAACCGGTGGAGCTTGATGCCTTGACTGGAGCACCGGCGCGCAGGTCGCGCACAAGGTATTGCCGTTGGCCTGATAGAAATCGCCTCCGATCTCCTGCTTACACATCACGCACACGCGGAAATTGGGATCGACTTCGTGCTGCGCGCGCCGAAACTGGAGCTGCTCCGGCGGCGGAAGATGGTCTGGCTCGGGCATAAAGCCGAGCGTATCATCTATTCTTGAATGGATGAACCCACCAAGTGCCGCACCCAAGATTCACATGACCAGCACCGCGGATTATCGCGAAAGCTACGCCAATAGCGTGCAGGTGCGGGTCAGCTTGTGGGATTTTTTTCTGAGCTTCGGCACCATCGCGCAGAGCGCCGCCGAACATGTTGCGATCACCAATTTTCAAGGCATTTTCCTGAGTCCGCAGCAGGCCAAGGCGCTGACCAACGTGCTCGCCCAGAACATCCAGCAATATGAAAGCGCGTTCGGTGAGATCAAGCTGGAACCGAATCCCGCCGGGCCAATGATTCAATAACGCGTGACCGCGAAACGATCGTCGATCGCGATTCTTCTGGCAGGCTTCGCCGTCATTCTCGCGATCATTCATGCTCCGTATTTGAACCTTCCGTTCTTTTGGGATGAGCTGGGCCAGTTCGTTCCCGCCTCGCTCGATCTCTATCAGCACGGCGATTGGGTCGCGAAATCGACACTGCCGAATATTCATCCACCGGGCGTGATGGCGTATCTCGCGCTGACCTGGAAGATCTTCGGTTATTCGATTCCCGCCACGCGGCTGGCGATGCTGCTGATCGGATCGCTGGGCGTGCTGTTCACGTTTCTGCTTTCCGTCCGATTGTCGCGAGGAACCATCGGCGCGCCCGCATTCGCGGCCGTTGCGTTCCTGCTCGCCACACCGATCTTTTACACGCAATCGATGATGGCGCTGCTGGATATGCCAGCGATGGTGTTCACGGCGCTCGCGCTGCTGTTGTTTCTGGACAATCGCATCATCGCATGCGTCGCCGCGTGCACCGTTCTAGTGCTGATGAAGGAAACCGGAATCTCGACCCCGTTCGTCCTGGCGCTGTGGTTGATGTTTCGCGAAAAGCGGATTCGCGAGTCGCTGTATTTTTTGGCACCCGCGATCGCGCTGGGCGTCTGGCTGATGGTGCTGCATCATGCCACCGGACATTGGGCCGGCAACGAGGAATTTGCGAAATACAATCTGTGGGATTCGCTGCAGCCCAGCCATATCTTCGGATCCTTGTGGCGGCGCGGATATTTTCTGTTCGTCGCTGATGGCTTGTGGATCGGACCTTTGGTCTTGTTTGCCGGATGGCGAGCACTTCGTGGGCGCGATTGGAACGTCGCGTTTCTGGTGGCAGGCGCGCAGATCGTTCTAGTGAGCGTATTGGGCGGCGCGGCGCTCGATCGCTACACGATGCCCGCGTTTCCTGTGCTCTACGCCGCGATCGCCGCCGCCGGGTCGACATTGCCGGTAAGCTGGCGATGGATCACTCGCGGTGCGATGGCCGCGTTCCTGGCAATCGGACTGTGGTGGAATCCGCCCTATCCATTTTCATTCGAAAACAATCTCGCGATGACGGATTTCGTTTCGCTGCAACAGAGCGCGGCGCAATATCTGGATGACCACGCGAAAAATGCCCTGATCGCGAGTGCGTGGCCGTTCACCGATGAGCTGCGCCGCCCCGAATTCGGCTACGTGCGCCAGAAGTTGAACGTGGAGCAGATCGACGATTTTCGCCTGTCTTCACTGGAGACGCTGGAGAGCCGCAGGCCCGATGTGCTGGTGGTGTATTGCCGCGTGTGGGGATTGGATGAGCATTTCCATCCTTGGCCGTGGCTCAGCAGTTATCTCGAACGAGTGTGGGGCGTGAGCCGCCAGGCGACGGCAGAACAGATCCGCGACACGCTCGGCTTCACGCCGGTGATTCGCTGGGCGAAGCGGGGGCAATGGATCGAGATTTATCTGCCGCAGTCTTCATTCGCCAGACGCTGATGGTTCCTCAGATCAAGTCATTCCAGATTACGGAGGCTCCGGCCGACGATCCCTCGACGTTTACTCCGGATGATGCTGATTGTTTCTGCCTACACTTTGAGTTGCTCATCGGCCCAGTGGACGCAGCCGGCGAGGAGATCTTCCAACTTGCGGTATGCAGCCCGCGATGGCTTGCGGAAGAGTGCGAGAGGCATGGCTTCGTACTGGGCCGCCATCACATCGTCGTGACCCGGTACGACTTCGCAGCGATCCGAAAGCTCCTTGAGAAGCTCGTTCAAAATTGCTCGGGAGAATCGTGGAAGGATGTAGCGCCGAAGGTCGCCCGGATCGCGCATTGGGAATTTGAGGACTATCGCGAGGCGTAGGTCAATCGAATCGCTTCAGGCGCGCGAATGTCCGCCTAGCGGCTTCTGCGATAAGGGGATCTTTCTCATTCCCAACTTTGTCGATGACTCGATTGATCGACGCCGTTATTGCCGCGGACTCATGTCGCTCGATGTATTCGCGAAGCGCAGCCGCATAGATCTGGTTGCGAGACATCTGTTTCCATTTGGCGAGCTGTTGCACCCTTTCAAACAGTTTCTGACGGAGGAAAACCTCAACCTTCATTTGAAAAATCGCGATCGCTGAATTTGCAGCAAGCTCGGGGATCGCGACCAAGCCGAGCATTGCTTTAACATTGCGCCGTTGCGCCCGACCGCGCGGACTGACGTCCGCGCCTCAAAGGCCTTCAGCCACGCACAACGATACGGACTGCCCTGCGCTCTAGTCCTCGCTACTGCTGCTGACCTTCAGCACCGCCAGGAACGCCTCCTGCGGGATCTCCACGCGCCCCACGCGCTTCATGCGGCGCTTGCCTTCTTTCTGCTTTTCGAGCAGCTTGCGCTTGCGGCGAAATATCGCCGCCGTAGCACTTCGCCAGCACGTTCTTGCGCATGCCGGAGATGGTCTCGCGCGCGATGATCTTGTTCCCGATCGCCGCCTGCAGCGCCACCTCGAACATCTGCCGCGGAATCAGCTTGCGCAGCCGCTCGATCAGCGCCTTGCCGCGCTCGTAGGCGAAATCGCGTGTGCACGATCATGGACAGCGCGTCCACCGGCTCGCCCGCCACCAGCACGTCCAGTTTCACCATCGTCGATGTGCGAGTGTCCCGACAAATGATAATCGAGCGACGCATAGCCGCGCGACGCCGACTTCAGCCGGTCGTAGAAATCCAGCACGATCTCATTCAGCGGCATCTCATACACCAGCAGCACGCGCCCGCGTGCCGATGTATTCGAACTTCTTCTGCGTCCCGCGCTTCTCTTCCAGCAGCTTCAGGATCTCGCCGATGTACTCCTCGCGCGTGATCACCGTGGCATCGATGATCGGCTCCTCAATCTGCTTGATCTCGGACGGATCGGGAAACTTGCTGGGATTGTCGACTCTCAAACACCCGGCCGTCGGTGGTGGATACCTTGTAGCGCACGCCCGGCGCGGTGGTGATCAGGTCGATCTTGAACTCGCGCTCCAGCCGCTCCTGAATGATCTCCAGGTGCAGCAGCCCCAGGAATCCGCAGCGGAATCCGAAACCCAGCGCCACCGAATTTTCAGGCTCGAAGCTGAACGCGCTGTCGTTGAGGCGCAGCTTTTCGAGCGCATCGCGCAGCAGGCCATGCTCGTGCGATTCCACCGGATACAGCCCCGCGAACACCATCGCCTTCAGCGGCTCGAACCCAGGCAGCGGCTCAGCCGCGGGATTCGCGTGATCCATGATCGTGTCGCCGATCTGCGCATCGGAAACGGTCTTGATGTTGGCGAACAGGAACCCGACCTCGCCCGCCGACAAGCTCATCGCACGGGATCGGCTTGGGCGATTGATACCCGACGCCCTCCACCTCATGCACGCTGTTGTTCGACCACAGCCGGATCTTCTGGCCCTTGCGCAGCCGTCCTCCAACACACGCGCGTCAGAATGATCACGCCGCGGTACGGATCGAACCAGGAATCGAAAATCAGCGCGCGCAGCGGAGCGTCGGGCGAGCCTTTCGGCGGCGGCACCAGGTCACCACGGCTTCGAGCACGTCCTCGATGCCGATGCCGTTCTTCGCGCTCACCAGAATCGCGCCGCTGGCGTCCAGGCCGATCATGTTGCTCGATCTGTTCGCGAATGCGTTCCGGCTCGGCCGACGGCAGATCGATCTTGTTGATCACCGGAATGATTTCCAGATTGTGGTGCAGCGCCAGGTAGGTATTCGCCAGCGTCTGCGCTTCCACGCCCTGCGACGCGTCCACCACCAGCAGCGCGCCTTCGCACGCCTGCAGGCTGCGCGAAACTTCGTAAGCTGAAATCGACGTGGCCGGGCGTGTCGATCAGGTTGAGCTGATACATCCTCGCCATCCTTGGCGCGGTAATTCAAGCGCACGGCGTGGGCTTTGATGGTGATGCCGCGCTCGCGCTCCAGATCCATGGAGTCGAGCACCTGCGCCATCATTTCGCGCTGCGAAAGCGCGCCCGTCACTTCGAGCAGGCGGTCGGCCAGCGTCGACTTGCCGTGATCGATGTGCGCAATGATACTGAAATTTCGGATGTAACGCGGGATCCATTGGGGTATGATGAAGCCGTAGCCGGAACCCCAATTATCCCACGATGTCCGATCACCGAATGGAATGGAAAGCCGGCGAAGCTCTAGACGCACGCGGATTGAAGTTCGCGATCGTGGTGGCGCGCTTCAATGCAACGCATCACGCAGAAGCTGCTTGAGGGCGCGCGTGAAGCGCTGAAACAGCGCCAAGGCCGAAAGCGTTCGATGTGTTCTACGTGCCGGGCGCGTTTGAGCTGCCCTTGGCGGCGAAGAAGCTGGCGCAAGCGATGCGGCGTATCGACGCCATCGTCGCGCTGGGCGCGGTGATTCGGGGCGAAACGCCGCATTTCGATTATCGTCGCGCGGCGAAGCCGCGCGCGGATTGCAGCAAGTCGCGCTGGAAACGGGAGTGCCGGTCGCGTTCGGAGTGCTCACCACCGATACCATGGAGCAGGCCGAAGCGCGTGCCGGCGGCCAGCACGGCAACAAAGGCTTCGACGCCGCCATGACCGCCATCGAGATGGCGCGTTTCGGGCGGCGAGCCTAGACCATGCCTGCGCGTCACCGGTCGCGGCAACGCGCCTTGCAGGTTCTGTTCCTGTGGGACCTGCGCCATCAGCCGATCGACGAAGCGATCTCGCTTTTACGAAACGCTGGGCTCGGAAGAGGACGATCCCGAAGCGCACCCCGCCCGACGATTTCATGGAGACATTGGTGCGCGGAGCGGCCGCGCATTCGCGCGATATCGATCCAGCAGATCACCGCGAAATCCGAACACTGGCGCCTGGAGCGCATGCCCGCCGTCGATCGCAATATTCTCGGCTCGCCGTGTATGAAATGAACGAGCTCGAAACTCCCGCGCCGGTGGTGATCGACGAAGCGCTGGAGCTGGCGCGGCAGTTTTCCGGCGACGAATCGGTGGCGTTCATCAATGGCGTGCTGGACGCCGTGCATAGAAACCGCAACGCCACGTGAACGCGCTCCGCGTAGTTCTTTGTTCGCCCCGAAATCCGCTGAACATCGGGGCGGCGGCGCGCGCCATGAGCAATTTCGGATGTCTCCGAGCTGCGCCTGGTGAATCCTTACGACGTCGCGTTTCGCGAAGCACGTTCGGCGGTGAAATCGCAGACATGTGCTGCGCGCGGCGCGCGAATTCCGACGCTGGCCGATGCCGTCGCCGATTGCGCTCTGGTGGTCGGCACCACGTCGCAAGGGTCATCGATCGCTGGAACATCCGCTGCGGCGCCTGGAGATGGGCGGACGCATCATCGCCAAAAAACTGGCGACGGCGCCCGTGGCGCTGCTGTTCGGATCAGAAAAGTTCGGGCTGTCCAATGAAGATATGTGCGCACTGCCACTGGCTGATGCGCATCCCCACGCGCGAAGAGCACGGTTCGATGAACCTGGGCCAGGCCGTGGCGGTGTGCCTTTATGAAATCGTGCGCAGCCCCGTGGCGGCGAAAGCGCGGCCCGATCCCAAGCGCGCCGCGAACGCGGCCGAGGCAGAACGCATCACGGAATTGCTCGAAGAGATTCTGGATCGCAGCGGATACGTGCACGCGCGCGTGGCGGGATCGACGCAATTAAAGATCCGCCGCCTGATTCGCCGCATGGACTTGAATGCGCACGATGCAGAAGTGTGGCTGGGAATGCTGCGGCAGATTTTATGGAAGCTGGTATCCTGAATCTTCGCTGGGTTTTTGGGAAATGACCAAAGTCACTTTGCACTACAACTTGGAACGTCCGCTGACCGACGACGATCTGCCCGGCATCTCCAACGTGCACTCTACCTACGGAATGGCGCGCGTGCAAGTCGCCCCGTCGCTGGACAAAATTATGGTGGATTACGACGCGTCACGCTTGAAGAAATCGGATGTGGAGGCGGAACTGCTGCGCCACGGAATTCCGATTCACTCCGCAGCCCAAAACGTGGCGTGAAGCTTAAATAAACATCTCTTCGTCGACGTGCACCGCGCCGGGATTCGCGCCATTGCGGCCGCGCAGCAGGAAATTGAGCGCCGCCTGCAAGCCTGCTGCGATCCCCTGAATCTGGCGCAGCGGCTTCATGATTCCGCCATGCACCAACGCGACAGTCTCCTGCGCGCGAATCATGGTATCGTCCAGCACCAGCTCGGCGCGATCCATCTGAATCCGCGCCCGATCCGTCACATCTTCCATCAGCTCATCCACGCGCGCCAGTTGCGTTTTTGTCAAATCCAGAATGGCGGTAGTACGACTACTGATTTCAGCAACTTGCTTGCGGCCATCATCGATCGCGATCTTGGACGTCTCCACCAGGGCCTCGATCTTGGGCAGCAGGCGTTGCGCATTCTTTTCCATGGCGCGCGACGATTTGTAGATCCCAAACAACAGGCCCGCCTGAATTAACAGAGCGATGGCGGCCACGGCAACAAAGACCGCCATGATGATAAGCAAAGTTTGCTGATCCATTTTTCCGGCTTTACTCCGCGACTGGGTTATTGAGTGCGTCGCGATAAGCCGCCTTACCGGCTTCCACCGCGGCAGAAAGGTTTTCCTTGTGGCGCGACACCGCCTGCTTGCCTTTGTCGAGCGCATCGGTCGCCGTTTCGCGGAATTCCACGCCGCGGCGTTTCACGTAGTCGGCGCCTTCTTCAGCCTTCGATTTCAGCAGGCTGCGGGTCTCGGCTCCGGATTTCGGCGCGAACAAAACGCCCACGGCCACGCCCAGTCCCAGGCCAAGAAAGAAATAAGACAGCTTGTTATCGTCGTCCATGTTGCGTCACCCTCCACTTAGAGTCTACTGCACCTTCCCTTCCATCGGTACTTCCGGCGGCTGATAACCTGAAGACCGTATGAGGGCCAAGCCCAAACCTCTGGATCTGGACGGTTTGATGGAATACGCGGCGCGAGCGCTATCCGCGCGTGCGCAAACTTCGTCGGAACTGCGCCAGAAATTGCGCAGGCGTGCAATTAAGGCAGAGGACGTCGACCAGGTCATCGCGCGACTCAAGGATTCGGGTTATGTGAACGACAAACGCTTCGCTGAATCGTTCGCGAACTGGCGGCGCGATAATGCCGGCTTTGGAAAGTCGCGGGTGGAGCGGGATCTGATGTCGCGGCGTGTCGCGCCGGCGTTGGCCAAGCAGGCGGCTGCGACGGCTTACAAAGAAACCGACGAGGTCGCGATGATCGAGCAGTTTCTGGCGCGCAAATTTCGCGGCAAGAATCTAGGTGAGTTGTTGCAGGAACCGAAGCATCTTGCGTCGGCATATCGCAGGTTGCGCGGCGCGGGGTTTTCGACCGGCAATTCCATTCGAGTGCTGAAGCGCTACGCAGCCGAGGCGGACCAACTCGAAGAGATGGAATAACGTGGCGCAGGCATTCTTGCCTGCAGAGCCGGCAGGCGTGCCGGCTTTTCCGAAGAGCCGAGACGACTCTCGGCTCAGCAGGCTCGACAGCCTGCGCCACTAAAACCCTAGAACTTAACCTTGGGAGCTGTCTTGGCGGCTTCATCCGCTTTGAAATACGCGTCTTCGCGCTGGAAGCCGAACATACTGGCCGCGATGTTGCTTGGGAATAACGCGATGTCGGTGTTGTACTTTTGCACGTTTTCGTTGTACTTGCGGCGCTCCACGGTGATGCGATTTTCGGTGCGCGATAGCTCATCCTGCAAGCGCAGGAAATTTTCGTTGGATTTGATGTTGGGATAATTTTCCACCACCACGAACAATCGCCCGAGTGCCCCATCCAGGCGGTTATTGGCGTCGATCTTTTCCTGCGGCGTTTTCGCGCCCATCATCGCGGCGCGAGCGCTAGTCACTTCTTCGGTCACCTTTTCCTCGTGACCGGCCGCGCCCTTCACCGTTTCGACCAGATTCGGAATCAGATCCAGACGCCGTTGCAGCGCCGCATCCACCTGCGCCCACTGACCGTGGATCGCTTCCCGTTCGGTGGTCAATTGGTTGCGTGCCGACATTAAGCCGCCGAACACCACCACCACACCCAAAATCAGTACCCCTACAATCACTAAGGCGATCTTCATATTCAGGCTCCCTCCAGCCCATCCACAAATTCGATCATGCGCTGAATACACTGCAGGTATGCCGCGAACAGCTCGCCCGGATCGCCGATCTCCGACGATTTATCTTCGCGAATATCGAGCAGCGTCGTAAACGGCGCGATGTCCATCTGCAGTTTTTCCGAGAGCTGATGCACGATCGCGCGTTGCTCGGTTTTGGAATGCGCCCCCGACGCGATCAGCGCGTGCCGCCCCAGCATGCAAAACGTCGAAACCGAATCGACACACAGTTTCAGCAACGCCGGAGGATTCGACAAGACCGGCGCCCCCTGCTGTCTTAGACGAAAAAGCTTGGCCCGAAGTTCATGCTCGATCTGCGCGCGATAGTAGCGCGCGTCGACCTTCACGTCGGCGATCACGTCGACGCCGTACAGCATTTTGCGGCGATCCTTCATGTCGCGGAATTCGATCGGGAAACAATCCGCGGACCGGTGCACTTCCTCTTCGCTCATCAGGTGGGCGCGGGATGGCCGTTTCGCGCCACCAGCGCAGCACCGGCTCGCCTTCGGTGAGTTCCCGCGGCGTGATTTCCTTGAGGACCACCAAAACGTTCAGATCGGAAAACTTCCCGTGGTGATCCTCACCTGCCGCGGACCCATACAGAATCACGGAGACCAGGCGGTCGTGCACGGAGCGCTCGAGTTTCTCGACCAATTCTTTCAATTCATCCATAGAGTTACCAGTCGCTAGAAGCCCCGCCGCCGCCCGAATCCCCGCCGCCGAATCCGCCGAATCCGCCGCCGCCGATCCGCCGCCGCCAAATCCGCCACCGCCCCAGCCACCCCCACCGCCGCGTCCCATCATGTTACCGAGAATCATTCCGGTCAGGAATCCGGTGCCGCCGCCTCCTCCTTCCTCCGCGACCTCCGCCGTGAACAGACGGATCAGCCAGATAATCGCGAAGAAGCCGAAGATGATGAGTGGGAAAGGAATCGAATCGCGATGCGGCGCCGGTCGCTGCCCGCGCGGGATTTGCGGCGCGGCAGCATCCTTACCCTGGGAACGCAAGATATCGTTGCCGATCTCCTGCGCCGCGGCCAGCAGCGCGCCGCCATAATTTCCCTGGCGCAGAATCGGCCGGATGCCGCGCAGAATGCCGCCGGCATAGCCATCGGAAATGATCGGCTCGAGTCCGTAGCCGACCTCGACGCGGTTCTTGTGATCCTTGATCGCGAACAGCATCAGGATGCCGTCGTCCTTGCCCTTCTTGCCGATGCCCCACTCGCGGAACAAGCGGTTGGCGACGTCTTCGACCGGCTCGTCGTCCAGCGTGTCCACCGTGACGATCGACATCTGCGCGCCGGTGGCCCGCTCCAGCTGCGCGCAGTACGCTTCCAGGCGCGCTTTCCCCTGCGCATCGAGCACATGCGCGAAATCGTTCACGTAGCCGGTGGGCTTGAGCTTGGAAGTATCGAGCGCAAAAGCTAGCGCGGCGCATAGCGCACTGAGCAGCGCGATTCGTAAGATGTGACTGAAGCGGATCAGCGTATAGAGGAGCCTACCAGATCCTGACGCCGCACGCGGAAGCCTTCCAGCCGTCCCGAGCATCGCCACCGCCATCTGCTTCGGATCGAAGAACTGCTGCGCCAGGCTCTGCACTTCTTCCGCCGTCACGTTCTCGATGCGCTCCAGCATTTCATCCAGTGAGAAGAATCGCTTGAAGTACAGTTCCTGGCGCGCCAGATTCCCCATGCGGCTGGAGGTGGATTCCAGGCCGAGCACGTACGATCCCTTCAGATGATCCTTGGCGCGGCGCAATTCCTCCTCGCTGACCTGCGTGTCGGCCAGTTCGCGCAGCTCATGCACGATCGACTTCACCACTTTGCCCGCCGACTTTAGCGACGTGCCCGCGTACACCAGCATGCAGCCGGCATCGCGATACATGGTCAGCTCGGAATAAACCGTGTAGGCCAAGCCCTGTTTCTCGCGAATGTTCTGGAACAGGCGCGAGCTCATGCCGCCGCCCAGAATCGCGTTCAGGATGTAGCAGGCGAATCGCGCTTCGTGCGGCATCGGAATGGAGGGCACGCCCAGATACACGTGCACCTGCTCCAGCGAATTCTTGTCGCGAAACACCAGCGGCGCGTGGGGCTGCGGCGGCTTGGCGCGCTGGATCGGTTTGCGCGGCTTCAAATCGGCGAACTGTTCGCCCACCAGTTCGACGATCTCTTCGTGATCCAGGTTTCCTGCCGCGGTGATCAGAATGTTCGACGGCGTGTAGAACTGGCGGTAATAGCGCTCGACCTTTGTCGCGATCGAAAGCTCGGATGGTCTGCTTGGTGCCCAGAATCGGACGGCCCAGTGCGTGCCCTTTCCAGAAATTGCTGGAGAAGATTTCGTGGATCAGGTACTCGGGATTGTCCACTTCCATCTTCAGCTCTTCGAGAATGACGCCCTTTTCTTTTTCGATGTCCTCTTTCTGAAACAGCGGATTGCGCACCAGGTCGGCGACCACGTCGAAGGCTTCGGGCAGATGCTCGTCCAGCACTTTGACGTTGTAGCTGACCAGTTCCTTGGAGGTGAACGCGTCCAGCCCGCCGCCGATCGAATCCACCGATCGCGCGATCTGTTCGGCGGAGCGATTCTTGGTGCCCTTGAACACCATGTGCTCGATGAAATGCGAGATGCCGGTCTGCTCTGCGCGACTCTTCGCGCGAACCGGTGCCGATCCAGATGCCCACGCGAGACGCTGCGGACGTGCGGCATCTGCTCGGTGACCACGCGCACGCCGTTGGGCAGGACGTGGCGCGCTGAATATCGCGGGGCTTGTGGGATCGCCGTGACGTGGCATCTCAACCTCATTCTATCGCGGTGCTGCAAATGTCCGCGATGCTAAGATCGACCTAGTAATGCAAGCTATTGTAGGCATGGAACTTGCCGATCTTCGACGGCGCTTTCGGTCCGACACCCGCGTTCCGTGCCCGGCAAATTTATGATGCGGTGTACCGGCAGCGGTGACCGACTTCGATCGCATTTCGAACCTTCCCAAAGCCGCTGCGGGAGCGTCTCGAGCACGAATTTCCGCTTGGGCTGCCGGAGATCGAGCGCCGCTACGATTCGACCGACGGCACGCGCCGCTACCTGTTGAAGCTCGCCGACGGCAAGACGGTCGAGACGGTGTGGATGCCCGAAGGCGATCTGGGCGCCGGTCCCGCGCGATCGACGATCTGCATTTCGAGCCAAGTCGGCTGCCCGGTGGATTGCAAGTTCTGCCTGACGGCGCTGCTGGGCCTGGAGCGGAATCTGACCGCGGGCGAAATCGTCGGGCAGGTGCTGCGCGTGGCCGCCGATCACGGACTGGAAGCGAATGCCGATCGGGTCAACATCGTGATGATGGGCCAGGGCGAGCCGCTGCTGAACCTGCCCAACGTGATCAAGGCCACGCGCCTGTTGACCGATCCCGAAGGCATGGCGATTTCGCCGCGCCGCATCACGCTGTCGACCTCGGGCATCATTCCCGAAGATCGCCGAGCTGGCGCGCGAGCCGGTGCGCCCGAAGCTGGCGATTTCGCTGAACGCGTCGAGCGAAGAGCAACGCCGCGAGCTGATGCCGATCACGCGCAAGTATCACTTGAAAGATTTGATCGACGCGTGCCGAGCGTATCCGCTGCGGCCCGTGGGAGAAACTGACGTTCGAATACGTGCTGCTCAAGGGCGTCAACGATACCGACGCCGACGCTCGCCGCGTGGTGAAGCTGCTGGCGCATTTGAACGCGAAGGTGAACCTGATCGCGCTGAATCCGGGTCCGGGGATTCCGTTCTCGACGCCCGAGCCCGCGCGTGTGGCGGCGTTTCAGGCGATCGTGCGGAAGTCGCTGCCGTGCTTCGTCCGCAAGCCGCGCGGGCTGGATGTGTTCGCGGCGTGCGGGCAGTTGAAGCGGATGGAGACCCGGGAGTTGGTAGAGTTCGGCCATTAATGAACGTGATTGAACGTGAGTGAGCTATTGATGTTCATTGACGTTGATTAACGGCCAACAAAAACTCGCCCGCCGATATAGACTAAAACCACAGTGGTTCGCTTCGGGTTAGCAGTACTTTTCGCGGTGCCCTTACTGGCCGGTGGTCCGTCCGCGGCCGAACTGGCGCGATCCATCCGCGAATCCGGCCTCGATCCCACGGAATGCTATCGCGTTCGTGATTTCCGCTTTCAAAAAGAAGACATCAAGATCTATTTCACCGACGGCTACCTGATTTTCTCGAAGCCAGTCGCGGGCGATCGGCGCGCCGCGGTTTTTTCGGCGGAAGTGGATGGCGGCGACGGTGAAGTGCTGCTGCTTCCCCCCTATCGGGGCGAACGGAAATCGCTTTCGCTGTTCACGCAATCGGCGAATCTGGACGAGCATTTCGGCGCCGCGTTGATGATCTTTACCAGCGGCGCCACCCACGGCCTGCTCGATCAACTTGAAAAAGACGAATCGGGAAAGCGGGCGCCGGAAATGGGAACGCTTCTCGCCGAGCGCTGGAACCCCGTGCTCACCAACGTTCAGAACGGTTTCGAGATTCGTATGATCGAGGATCTGATGAAGCCACCGAGCGAAGGCGGCATGCTGTTCTTCGCGCTGAACGGCAAGCAGGTCGGCAATTTCGACATGATCTACGATCCGCGCTCGCGGGAACAGATTGTGGCGGGGCAACTGGCCGAGCGCAACGGCCATCTGAACTACAACATCTGGACCAGCTTCGCGGCCCGCAGCACGCGCAACGCGAACGTTCCAGCTAAATCGCCGCCGCAATGGTTCACGCTCTCCAATTTTCGGATTCACGCCGATCTCGCCATCGATCTGCGCATGAGAGCCGTCACCAAAGTTCGTGTGAAGAACGGAACGCAGGATCTGCGCGTATTTCCGTTCGACATTTCGCAAGCGATGCACGTGAATTCGGTGAAGATCGACGGCGCGCCGGCCGAGCTTTACTTTCAGGAATCCATACGCGGGCGCGCGCTACGCGGCAACGATAACGATTCGTTCCTGGTGATCGCGCCAGAGCCGCTTGCTGCGGGGAGTGAGCACGAATTCGAATTCGAGCATGAAGGATCGGTGGTGGTCCCGGCGGGAAATCACGTCTATTTCGTGAGCGCACGCGCTACCTGGTACCCGCGCTCTGGAGAGAATTTCGCCACCTACGACGTGACGTTCCGGTATCCCAAGCATCTGACCATGGTCGCCGGTGGCGACGCGATTGAAGATCGGATCGACGGCGATTTTCGCATAGGCCGCTGGAAAACACCGGTGCCGGTGCGCATTGAAGGATTCAATCTCGGCGAGTACGATAAGGCCTCCAGCAGCGCCGGGGGGTTCAAGGTGGAGGTGTATGCGAATCATCGGGTGGAAGCCGCCCTGCAGCCCAAAATGCCGAGCACGCCTCTGCCGGTTCCGTACATCGGGGCGCAGAGTCGTACAACGGTGATCGCGCCTCCGCCGATGCTTCCCGATTCGACCGCCAGGCTCCATGCGGTCGCGGCTGATGTCGCGGCTTCGCTGGAGTTTTACTCGAGCAAATTCGGTCCACCCGCGTTGAAGACGCTGACCATCGCTCCTATCCCCGGCACGTTCGGGCAAGGATTTCCGGGATTGGTGTATCTTTCAACATTTTCGTATCTCGATCCGGCGCAGTTGCCGCAGCAGCTTCGCGACTCCACGCATCAGATGTTTTTCACCGACCTGATGCAAGCCCACGAAGTGGCGCACCAGTGGTGGGGCAACGTGGTCATCGCGAACGCGTATCAGGACGAGTGGATGCTGGAAGCGCTGTCGAGCTACTCCGCACTCATGTGGATCGAAAAGAAAAAGGGCTCCAAAACAATTGAAGGAATTTTGGATCAGTATCGTGACGATCTTCTGGTAAAGGACCCACAGGGCCACACCATCGAGTCGGCTGGTCCCATCACGTGGGGCACGCGCCTGGAATCGACCGGCGTTCCTGACGCGTGGCGCGCGATCACGTATGAAAAGGGAGCGTGGGTGATCCACATGCTGCGCCGCCGGCTGGGCGATGAGCGTTTTCTAAAAATGCTGGCGGAGTTACGCCATCGTTACGAATTCCAGGCGTTTTCGACCGACGATCTGCGCTCACTCGCGCGGGAATTTTCACCTCCGAAAACGCCCTCCGGCACCATTGAGACGTTCTTCGATAATTGGGTCTATGCCACTGGGGTACCATCGTTGAAGCTCAAGTATTCGACGACCGGCGCGGCGGGAGCGGTGAAATTGAGCGGCACCATCACGCAGACCGGCGTCGATGACGATTTCGCGGTTGACGTGCCTGTCGAGATCCAGTTCGCCAAAGGAACGCCGCAGACGATTTGGGTGCGGACATCGAGCGAGCCAGTCAGTTTCCGCGCGACGCTGAAGCAGATGCCATCGAAAGTTATTGTTTCAGATGGCGTGCTGGCCAAGAAATAATTTACAGGACGCTAGTTTCGGTGTAGCTGCCGAACACCTCGCCCATCGCACCGGCGATTTCGCCAACCGTGGCATAGGCGCGCACCGCATCCAGAATGAACGGCATGGTGTTGGCTTTACCCTCGGCAGCAGTCCGCAGCGCATTCAGCGTTCGCGCGACCTCATCCGTGCTGCGCCGCGCCTTCACCTGGCGCAATCGCTCCACCTGCTTGCGTTCCGAAGACTCATCGATCTGTAGCAACTCGATCGGCTGTTCTTCCTGCTCGGTGAATTTGTTCACCCCGACGATGACGCTCTCGCCGCGCTCCACGGATTTCTGGAACTCGAAACTCGAGTTCGCAATTTCAAGCTGCGGATAGCCGCGCTCGATTGCCGGGATCATCCCGCCCATTTGATCGATGTTGCGAATGTATTCGTTGGCTGCCGCTTCAATTTTTTCGGTTAGATTCTCGATGAAGTAGCTGCCGCCCAGCGGATCGGGAACGTTCGGCACGCCGCTTTCGTAGGCGATCACCTGCTGGGTGCGGAGCGCGATGGTTACGGCGTGCTCGCTCGGCAGCGCGTAAGCTTCATCGAGCGAATTGGTGTGCAATGACTGGCAACCGCCCAGGACCGCAGCCATGGCCTGAATCGCGGTGCGGACGATGTTGTTCTGCGGCTGCTGCCAGGTGAGCGAACACCCGGCGGTCTGCGCGTGAAAACGCATCTTCCAGCTCTTCTCGTCTTTCGCGCCGTAGCGATCCCGCATCGCATATGCCCAAATGTTCCGAGCGGCGCGGTACTTGGCGATCTCCTCGAAGAAATCGTTATGCGCGTTGAAGAAGAAGCTTAGCCGCGGTGCGAACGCGTCGACATCCAGGCCGCGCTCGACCGCCCAATCGACATATTCCATGCCGTCTCGCAGCGTGAACGCGAGTTCCTGCACGGCCGTCGATCCGGCTTCGCGAATGTGATAGCCAGAAATCGAAATCGGATTGAATCGCGGTACGTGCTGCGCGGCGAATTCGATGGAATCGGTCACCAGACGCATGGAAGGTCGCGGCGGATAGATGTATTCCTTCTGCGCGATGTATTCCTTCAGAATGTCGTTCTGCAACGTGCCGGAAATCTTCTGCCATGAGACACCCTGCTGCTCGGCGACCGCCAGATACATCGCCCAAATGATCGACGCAGGCGAGTTGATGGTCATCGAGACGGTGACGTCGCCCAACGGAATGCCAGCGAACAGCGCTTCCATATCGGCGAGCGACGAGATCGCCACGCCGCATTTACCCACTTCGCCGATTGACGTCGGATGGTCGGAATCAAAACCCATCAGCGTGGGTAGATCGAATGCCACAGACAATCCGGCTTGGCCTTGCGCGAGCAGATATCGATAACGCGCGTTGGTTTCCTCGGCTGTCGCGAATCCGGCGAACTGGCGCATGGTCCAGAGTTTGCCGCGATACATCGATTCATGAATGCCGCGCGTGTAAGGAAACACACCGGGTGCGGGCGGAGCGGCGGCGGGCGCCTGTTCAGGCCCGTACGACGGCTCGAGCGGGAGTCCGCTGAGCGTCCGGTAAGACTTTTCAGCGGTTAGGGTTTTAGACATGCACTTTTATTCTATGCCTGGAAATCCGATTCAGATAGGACTCCGTATACATGGCTGAGGACCAATCGACAACATGAAAAAGTTTTTGCAGAAGTTCACGAGCTATGTTGCGCTGGCGGCGGCGTTGATGATGCCGGTGGCGTTCGGCAAGGACAAGACGCTGTACCAACGCCTGGGCGGCAAGAAAGCGATCACTGCTGTGGTGGACGAATTCGTCGGACGCGTCGCTGCCGACACGCGCATCAATCACTTCTTCGCCGATGCCGCAGCCGATCCCGCGCGACTGGCTTCGTTTAAGAAGAAGCTGGTCGATCAGATTTGTGAAGCGAGTGGCGGGCCGTGCAAATACACCGGCAAAGATATGAAATCGGCGCACGCGGGCATGGGCATTTCCGGCGGCGATTTCGGCGCGCTGGTGGAGGATCTGGTGGGCGCGCTCGACAAGTTCCACGTCGGAGAGAAAGAAAAGAATGATCTGTTGGGTGCGCTGGGTCCGATGAAGTCGGACATCGTGGAGAAATAGTTCGCGGATTGTGGTGTAGTTCCCTTGTGCCAGGGCGGCCTGTCGGAGGGCCGCCCTATTTTTTGGGGCTACGCTCTGGAGCGCTTGCCGCTCGGGTATATCTTAGGGCTTTCCCGAATTGATAGCTGTACCGATACACGATACGGTATCCTGGTGATACGAACATTTCGCCACAAAGGTTTGAAGCGGTTGTTTCAAACCGGCGAGGGAAATAAACTGCGAGCGGAGCAGCTACACCGGATCGAGGATGTCCTGGCGCATCTGGACCAGGCGGAGAAACCTTGCGATCTTGATTTGCCGGGCTATCCGCTTCACGCGTTGAAGGGTGAGCGAAAAGGCGTTTGGAGCGTGACGATATCGGCCAACTGGCGCGTGGTGTTCCGGTTCTCCGACGGAGACGCTTTCGACGTTGACCTGATCGACTATCACTAAGGAGCAGACACCGATGCCCATGAAGAATCCCCCTCATCCTGGCCGCTCGATTAAAGACGCGTGCCTGGCTTCCCTGGGGCTAAGCGTGACGGATGGCGCCAAGATCCTGGGGGTGGCGCGCCATACACTTTCACGCGTGATCAACGGCCAGGCGGGGATTTCGCCGGAGATGGCGATTCGTCTGGAGAAGGCAGGATGGTCGAACGCCGATCACTGGTTGCGATTGCAAACGACGCACGATCTTGCGCAAGCACGACTTCACCAGCACGAGATCAAAGTGAGGACGTACAAGGCGCATCGCGCGGCGTGAGATCAAAGAGGCTACAGTCCGGATTCGGCTTGGGCCCGGACTTGGGCGGAGGGTCGGCATATTCCACGCTTGCTGGCGCGCACGAACTCCGCTAAATGACGCGTGTGGGGATCTGAAAAGTCGGCCTCGATTTTCGCGAGCGCGTCTTCCAGCCGCAATCCTGATCGATACAGAATCTTATAAGCCGCCTTTAACGCCGACATCTCGTCAGGCGAAAATCCGGCCCGACGCAGCCCTACGCGATTCAAGCCCTCCGGCGTCACATACAATCCCGCGTACACAAAATACGGCGGAGCATCCATGTTCACCCGCGTCATCCCGCCGATCATGGCCAGCTTCCCGATCTTGCAGAACTGATGAATCGCCACGCCGCCCGAAATGAACGCCTGATCCTCGACGTCCACATAGCCCGAGACCAGCGAGCAACTCGCAATCACCACGCGATTTCCAATTCGGCAATTGTGCGCGATGTGGCCGGACGTCATGATGTAATTCTCGTCGCCGATCACGGTTTCCGATTCGGGCGCAGTGCCGCGAGAAATCGTGAAGTGCTCGCGAATCTTGTTGCCGTTGCCGATGCGTAGATAACTGCGGTCGCCTTGGAAATTCTTGTCGAGCGGATCGGTGCCTAGCACCGTGCCGGCGGAGATTTCATTGCGTTCGCCGAGCGTGGTCCAGCGTTTGATATAGACGTGCGGCTCGATGCGGCAATCGGCGCCGATGATCACATCCTGCTCGATCACGGCGTATTCACCGATCGAAACGCGCGGTCCGATCACCGCGTCGGGATGAATGCGTGCCGTCGGTGCGATTTGAGCGGAAGAGTCACTGGGCATGCGATTGAGGCGCGAACGTCAGAGAGCGCGTTTGGTCGCGATTACGCGCGCTCGAACAAGCCGGCTGCGCCCTGTCCGCCGCCGATGCACATCGTCACGACACCGTAACGAGCTTTACGCCGCTCCATCTCATTAGCCATCGTGCCGACCATGCGCGATCCCGTCATGCCGAACGGATGGCCGATCGCGATCGAGCCGCCGTTGACGTTGAGCTTTTCCTGCGGGATGCCCAGCCGATCGCGGCAATACACCACCTGCACCGCGAACGCTTCGTTCAGTTCCCACAGGTCGATGTCGTCCATCTTCAGGCCCTGGCGCTTGAGCAACCTCGGGATCGCGAACACCGGACCGATGCCCATTTCATCCGGCTCGCACCCGGCGACCGTGAATCCGCGGAAGATCAACTTATAAGGAATGCCGAGCTTGTCGGCGCGCTCACGCGACATCAGCAGCGTCGCCGACGCGCCGTCCGACAATTGCGACGCGTTGCCGGCCGTCACCGTTCCCTTGCCGCTGGTCTGATCGAAATGCGGCTTCAGCGCGAGCAGACCTTCCAGCGTCGAATCCGGGCGATTGCACTCATCCTTATCGCAGCAGACTTCCTTCTCGCCGATTTTCTCTCCGGTCTTCTTATCGAACAGCGCCATGGTGACCTTCATCGGCGCGATCTCGCCGGCGAAGAATCCCTCCTGCTGCCCGCGCGCCGTGCGCTTCTGGCTTTCCAGCGAATATTCATCCTGAGCTTCGCGGCTGACGTTGTAGCGCTTGGCGACCACCTCCGCCGTGTCGCCCATCACCATGTACAGCGCGGGCTTATGCTCGGCGACCCACGGATTCGGCTCGCGATTGCGCGTGGTCAGCGAGATGCTCTCGAGTCCTCCGCCGATGGCGGCGTCGACGCCTTCGTTGATAATTTCGTGCGCGGCGACGGCGATGGCCTGCAAACCGGACGAACAGAATCGGTTGATGGTGGTCGCGGCGGTGGTCACCGGGAGTCCCGAAAGAATCGTCGCCACGCGAGCTACGTTATCGCCCTGCGGTCCGTGCGGCTGCGCACAACCTAAAATCACGTCTTCGATTTCGGCCGGGTCGAGTTTCGGCGTCTTACGCAACACGTCTTTGATGCAGTGCGCGGCCAGATCGTCGGGACGGGTTTGATTGAAGGAACCGCGGTACGATTTCGCAAGGCCAGTCCGCGAGCTGGCGACAACAACAGCTTCTCTCATGTGCTCTCCTAAGGGTTCTGCGCTCAGGATAACATTCCGGAGCTCGAATCAACGTGAGCGAATCACGACGAATAGCGCAATCCAGAGCAAGCCCAGAAAGTGCCAGTAATACGCGGTCATGTCGACCAGTTCACGCCGTTTCGATTTCATCAGCAGGACGATGAATACGGCCACCAATCCGCCGACCAGGTGGGCGGCATGCAATCCCGTAAAGATGTAAAAGAATGAGCTATGCGGGTTGCCGGCCATGTAAACGCCTTGCTTGACCAGCTCGCGCCAGGCGGTCATCTGGGAAACCAGAAACGCGACACCCATCGACGCAGCGGCGATCAGGTAATTCGAGGCCTTGCGCCGCTCCCCTTTGCGAAATAATCGCCGCGCGATTTCGAAGGGGATGCTGGAGGCAAGGATGATGCCCGTGGAGATCCATAGCGTATCGGGAAGTTGAATTTCGCCCCAGCCGGAGCGCTGCGCCCGGAAATAATACGCGATGACGAGCGAGCCGAAGAAGATGGCGATGGAGACGCAGATGGTGATCAGGCCCACACGAAACGTGCCTGGAGGCGAGATCGACGGGTTTTCGAGCGAAACGGGCAGCACCACGACCTGATCGGTCTTGTCGGCGCGGTCGCTTAGAATGCGGGACTTCTCCATACACCTCGCGACCACTATTCTACGCCGCGTCCGGCGCGAGTCGCGGTGGAAGGATTGTATCGTGGCTTGGGTCCAAACAACGCGGATATTTCTGGACTGATTTCTATAAAACGCATGATAAACTTGGCAATCAAAAAAGTAAGACGGAAATGATGAAAATCTACCCTCGCCTAGCCCTTGTTGTGCCGTTGCTGGCCTGCTGCGTCGCGGCGCAGACCCCCGATAAGCTGGCGTTGAAGAACGGAAGCACGCTGATCGGCGTCATGCCGGCATTCACGTGCGCGGCATCGCCGGGGGACCAGCGCGTCTCGTTCCAACTCGCCGGCACGACTCCAGCCGTGTCCGCCGGCCTCAGCGAGATGGCACAGATCCAGTTGGGCGACGTGATGCTGGTCAGCGACTCCGCTCCCGCGCCCTCGGCCAGTGACGCGACCGCGTTGAAAGCATATCTCCATGCCGCAGCGGCGGCGCGCTCGACAGCAGCGGTGCAAGTGAAGCGTCTATCGCTCGCCGCGACGCTGCCCTATATCTGCGATGCGCCGGCTCCGGCGGCGGGAATTTTCCACGGCAGCGTTGGCATCAATGGATCGGACACCTTCGGTGCGACGGTACAGCGTCTGATTAGCGGGGATCTCGCGGCCTATTTCTATCCCGCCAAGGCAACTCTCGGGAGCACGGCGACCATCGTCCAACTGGGTACCTCTTATGGGGACACCATCAAAGGCAGCGTCACGACCAAGAGCAGTCAGGTCGACTACGGCAAGCTCATCCTGGAGACGCGATTAAATGGGGCCACCAAGCTCAATTTTACGGCGGATGAGTACCACAGCTTTTCGCAGGGTGTGAAGCTCGAGCAAGGATATGGAGCGGGAATCAGTTATCTGCTCAACCAGCAACTCACCGTGCAGGCGGACATCTGGGCAATGCACGATACATTTTTCCATCCGGCCGCGGGATTCGCTTCGCCAGCGGCGCACTTTCGCGAATCCGATACGGTGGGCGCCGGTAAACGGGTTTCGCTGACCGAAGAATTCGAGGCTATCGCGCCGTTCGATTCCGCTCGTGCTCTCATCCTGCGCGGACAAGCCAACCTGGGCATCAAAATCGTGAGCGGCGTTACCGCCAACCTCATTTACAGCGACAACTATCTCCGAAACTCACCTAAAGGCTATAAACCGAACTACGTCAAGCTCACTTTGGGCGTGGCGTACTCATGGTAGAACGCACGCAAGGAGACTGAAATGGCAGGGAAGAAAAAAGCACCCGTTAAGAAAAAGGCGGCGAAGCGCACGAATGCGAAGAAGAAATCCCCTGGCCCTGTGACGCATGCCGACCTCAAGAGCCTTCATCCCGAGTTGAGAGCCAGTCTGGCATTTCAGCCGGGCGTTCCGCTGGGCCTGTGCTGGTACACCCCCCAAGGGGGTGGGGCGCCGCTTTGCGCCAACGGCGTTTCCCAGGACTATTGCGAAAAAAGCCTGAAAGGCAAATGGATCCAGGGTCAGACCTGTTAGTCCTGGCGGCGGATCTGCACCAGTTCGTCGTGAGTAGATCCCTGCGGGATCTCTCTGGTCGGGGAAAGCCACTTGCGCGGCAGTTTCGCCGATTGCACTAATCGTTCAATCACAGGCATCGCGCTGCGCACCCATTTTCCGTGCAGCACTAAACTTCCCGCGACCAGCAGCGGATGCGGTACCGCAGTGCAGCAGCGCGCGCACATGTCCACTTCAGCGCCACGTCCCGTGGCGTGTAATCGTCGAAGGCGGCGCATTTCATCGGAATTGAAAATCTCCTGGAGCGTCGACTCCGTCAAGTTTCCGACCGGCGCGCCGTCGTAGTTGTAGCTCTGGCAACAAGGGAACACGCGGCCGTCGTGCTTCACATACATCGCGCCACGCCACAGGTAGTGGCATGGCCGGGCCGCGTCGCCAGTGCGATTTCCATCCGGCTGCACTAAATTGGTCTCGTCGTCCTTCACGCGCACCTGATCGACGCCCGGAATCGCGCTCCAGAATTTGCGGAAATCGTCGACCTCATGGGCGTTGCCGGGCATGCGCACCATCTGCACTACGATCTGCATTTTCGATCGCCGATCGTGCTTCATCTGGGCGAAGCGGACGAAGTTATCGCGAACTTTATCGAATCGCGCGCCCTTGCGATAGTATTCGAAGGTTTCTTTCGAAGATCCGTCGAAGCTCAGCGTGATGTGGGCCGTCGATGAATTGAGCAACTGCTCGCATGCTTTCTCGTCGAGCAGCGTGCCGTTGGTCGAAAGCAGCGTGGATACGCCGTGGCGCTCGCAATATTCGATGCGATCGAAAATCTTGCGATCCATCAGCGGCTCACCCAGGCCGATCAGCATCATGTGCTCGCCGGTTTGCGCCGCACCATTGACCAGACGCTCGAAAATCTCGTCCGTCATGTCTTCTTTGGGCTGCTTGTGCGTCTCGCGCGGGCACATGGGGCAGTACAGATTGCACTTCGCGGTGGTCTCGACGATGTACTCGACCGGCAGAGCAGGCACGCGTTCGCGCTTGAGCAGATAGCTCCACAACAGCTTGGCGCGATTCCAGGAACGCATGCACTTTCATCTTCTCATGCACGGTTCACGCACCGATTCTTCAGCTATTTTGGCGCCTTCCGGAACGCATAGAGTATTCCGCCGAGTGGTTGCTGGAGCGCGGCTCTCCCGGGCGTCGTGGCGTTGTGGCAGGGGACGCAACGAACCTCGCTCGCGATCAGGGGCCGCGCCGCGACGGTCCGATTCGAGCTTTCGCTCTGCAATGCAACTAGGGGTGGAGCAAACAAATGTCCGGAGGGTTCTACGTTTGCCGGATACCAGGAGGCACGGGGAGTTCCCGCCGTAATCACCGCGGGACCCTTCAAGGCTCGGAAGTTGAGCGCCGACGGTTCGGATCGCACAACGTCCAAGCCGAAGACGTAGATTCCGAGCTGCACATGTTGCTGCTCCAACTCCGCGAGAAGGCTGCGTTCGGCGGGATTTTGCGGCATGAAATCGCGGAGGTCAGTGAAAATCGGCTGATAGTTTTGGCCGAACGAGTTGGCCGTGACTGCCCGATTCATACCCAGGGTTTGGGGCATGGGATCGCGAAATCGGGCCTGAATGAGGTCGTCGAAGCAGTTCACAAGATCGATATTCCGCGGGCCTGGACCGTTGCCGGCAACCAGACAAGTCGAAAGGGCGGCGGCGATGAAAGCGGATGAGAACTTCAGCTTCATTCTTGCCTCCCGGAATTAGTTTTGGCTCTAAGCCGATTCGCCAGGAATGACGGGGCACATCTTCGCGACGTGCAGTGCGATGCTGGGGCATGATTGGGATCACAGGCGCGTCGGGATTTATTGGCCGCGAGGTCTCGAAGGTCCTGGGCAGGGTCCGCGGCGTCTCGACTCGCGGCGCGATCGGCTCACGCGCGTTCGAGGGTTGCGAGGCGGTCATCAATCTGGCTGGTGAATCGGTCGCGCAGCGCTGGACCAAATCCGCGCGGGAACGAATTGTTTCGAGCCGCGTGGACGGCACCCGCAAAATCGTCGATGCGCTGGCGCAGATGACCGAGAGGCCACCGGTTCTAGTCAGTGCGTCGGCGATGGGAATTTACGGCGGCGGGTTCCTGCAAGAAGTGTGCGAAGCGTGGGAGAGCGAAGCGATTCGCGCGGAGCAACTCGGCGTGCGCGTGGTCCTGATGCGCATCACGACGGCGCTCGGCCACGGCGGTGCACTCCAGAAAATGTTGCTGCCGTTCAAGCTCGGGATGGGGGGCACGATCGGCGACGGAAAACAGCGGATGTCGTGGATTCATGTGCGCGATTGCGCTCGACTGATTCAGTTCGCGATCGAGAGCGATTCGATGCGCGGGCCCGTTGATGCTGCTGCTCCCAACCCAGTGACCAACGCCGAATTCACGCGTGAGTTGGGGCGTGCGTTGCATCGGCCCGCAGTTCTGATGACGCCAAAGTTCATGCTCGACTTGGTGTATGGAAAAATGGCGCGGATCATCTACGACGATCTGGCGATCACGCCTGCTGCTGCGCTCGCGGCGGGCTTCCATTTTGAATTCCCAACGATTCGCGGGGCGTTACAAAACATTCTCGCCGTCTGATCGCGCGGAAGCCGCCTGATTGGGATCCCAGAGCAGCTCCGGAACGTGCAGCACGAAATTCGCCCAGCGGCTCCACACGAAAATCGCGTCGCTCAGACGATTGAGATATTGCACTGCTTCCGCCGGTACTTCTTCTTCACGAGCCAGCGCGACCACCAATCTCTCGGCTCTTCGCGAAACCGTTCGCGCGACGTGCAAATCCGCATTCAGGCGCGTGCCTCCAGGAAGAACGAAGCTGCGCAGCGGCGGCAGATCTTCATTCATGGCATCGATCTCGCGTTCCAGTTGCGCGATCTCCGCAGGCGTGATGCGCGCTTGTTTGGGGTGGACATCCTCCGGCCGCGTCGCCAGAATTGAGCCGAGATTGAACAGCTCATGTTGCACGCGCCGCAGAATCGCGCACAGCAATCCGATGCGCGGATCGGCGCCGGCCTGTTCCTGACAGGAAACATTGGCTAGGCCGACGAACGCGTTCAGTTCATCAACCGTCCCATACGACTCAATCCGCAGCGAATCCTTGGCGACGCGCTGGCCGCCAGCGAGGCTGGTTTCGCCTGTGTCGCCACGCTTGGTGTAGATGCGATTCAATGCGATTCGCGGATCGTCGAACGCTTTATCTGCTGGGTCTTCAGGCACGTGGCCATTGTAAGGCTTCCGCGTGGTCGCGGTTCTGGTAATATTTGGTCATGATGACTGTCTCGCCGGCCCTGCGCCGAAGATCTGAATGAATCCCAGAAGCTTTCCACCCCGCCGGCCGAGGATCCGCGAGAACGTTAACGAAGCCATTCGCGTGCGCGAAGTCCGCGCCGTGTTCCCGGATGGATCCGTCGAAGTGATGCCTACGCCTGCCGCGGTTCGCAAGGCGCAGGACATGGGGCTCGATCTGATTCTGATCGCGCCTACCGCCGAGCCGCCCGTCGCCAAGGCGATGGACTACGGCCAATGGCAATACGAGAACAAGAAGAAGCAGCACGAAGCCAAACGCAAACAGCACGTGATCCAGGTGAAGGAGCTGAAATTCCGTCCCAACACCGACGATCACGATTACGATTTCAAAAAGAACCACGCCATCCGGTTTTTGCAGGAAGGCAATCGCGTGAAAGCGGTAGTGCAGTTCCGCGGACGCGAGATCGCGCATACGGATTTGGGCCGCAATCTGCTGATGCGCTTCGCGGCGGATCTGGCGCAGTACGGAACAGCCGAAGGCTCGCCACGCATGGAAGGTCGTAATGCGCATGTCTTGTTGAGCCCCGTGAAGACGGTGGTTCAGCCCAAGGACGCTGCAAAACCCAAACCGCCCGAGGGTTCGGCAACCTAGCAGAGATTGCACACTGAGTGGGGCGGACGCCCTCGTCCGGGCTGGGCCACCGGCCCGGCTGGCGTGCTGAAGCCAAAGGCCGACGGGGGCGTCGGCCGCGGACCAGGGGTCCGCCCCACCTTGTTCCAGAAGAGTTGGGACTTGAGTTGAGTCGATGGGAGAGAGGGCTAGATTCTCTGCTACAGCCGCAGCATGAGGACGGCTCGCCGGTAAGGCTGGCCCTTGTTCGTTCCGGCAACCTGTGGGGTCGGTCAAGGATCAAACGCGCATCGCATAACAGCGCCGCGCACGTCCCCGGGACGCTGCAAACACGCCAAAGCAGGATAAGCCGAATCCACGCGAAACACCGGCGATTTAGGCGGCGCGACCAATTGCGCGTCCGTGCGTCCCAATGTAGGTGGATTACCTCAAGCCCAGTGTCTTGACAGGACTGCTCGCCGCCACAACGCTATTCGCGCAAGCGCCCGCCCCGCGCCCCGAATTCGAAGTCGCCTCGATACGTCCTACCGCGCCTGACCAGGACGGCCAACTCAGTGTGGGTGTACATATCGACGGTGCGATGGTAATCATCCACTCGTACTCGCTGCGCGATTACATCGAGGACGCTTACAAAGTGCGTGATTACCAGATCTCCGGACCGGATTGGCTGGACCGAGTGAAGTTCGATGTGAACGCGAAATTTCCGGATGGCGCGCCGCGCAGCCAGCTTCCGGAGATGATGAAGTCGCTGCTGGAGGATCGCTTCAAGCTCGCGGCGCACATTGAGAAAAAGGACAATGCGATTTACGCGCTGGTGGTTTCCAAAAGTGGACCGAAGCTGAAGGAGTCGGCGGTGGATGCCAGCCCCGATCCGGGTGGTCAGGATAAGAACAACACCAATGTCACTTTGAATGCCGGCAGCAGCGGCGGCCGCGGAAGCAACGTGGTGGACCTCGGGCACGGTGCATCGATTTCGAGCTCGGGCGGCCGCATTGAGGCGCGCAAGGTGACGATGGCCGATCTGGTCGAGACGCTGTGGCGCTACGTCGACCGTCCGGTAGTCGATATGACCGGGCTCACCGGAACCTACGATCTGTCGCTTGCCTATGGGGTCGAGGAGTTGCGCAATATGCTGCGGATCGTACACGTCGACCGGCAGATTTCAGATAACGCGCTGCCACCGGCTTCTATTTTCGATTCGCTGAAAGCAGTCGGGTTGATGCTGGATGCGAGGAAGTCCGCGATGGACGTCGTCGTGGTCGATCGAATTGAGAAGACGCCGGTTGAGAATTGACGACCGAGCCGGCGTCTCCGCTCATCATCAGTCGGCCTAGCGCCAACGGCCTTCGTGGAATCGATACCGGCCGCGGTAGCTCTCCCAGTACGGCGTGACCCATCTGGCGTGAGCCCGCGGCGGAAGCGCCCATCGCCCCCCGATCCAGGTGTACGCGTTGCCGCGCCAGCCCCAGTACCCCGAAGTCCACACATAGCCCGGGCCGGGCGCGACTCCAAAAGCTTCCACCCGGACCGCGGGCGGCGGGACGCTGGCGTAGTACACCACGCCTCCCGCGCACCCGATCATCGAACAGCTGGTCATCGCCAATAACAATAAGGCCTGCTTCATATATAAACTGCCTCCCATCTGTACGAACGCGGCCACTCCTTGTAGAGTTGCGGCCTTCACCCCGCGTTAATATGGAGCCGTTTTCATGATTGCGAATCTTTACGGTCCACCCGCCGGGATCCGTGATAGAGTATTCAGAACGTCGCAACGAGGGTTTTGCTCTGGAAGTTTCTCTCAGCATCTTCTTTCCCGCCTACAACGACGCGCTATCCCTGCCCAGGCTGATCGAGCGCACATTCGAGGTCGCACGCCAACATGCCACCGACTTCGAAGTGATCGTGGTCAACGACGGCAGCCATGACGAAACGGGCGCCGTACTGGCGCGATTGGCGGAGCGATTTGCGCCGCACATGCGCGTGATTACGCACCCGGAAAATCGCGGATACGGCGGAGCGCTGCGATCGGGTTTCGCGGCCGCGACCAAAGATCTGGTGTTTTACACCGACGGCGACGGCCAATACGATGTCGGCGAGCTTCCGAAGCTGCTGGCCCTGGTGCGCGCCGATACGGGCTTGGTCAACGGCTACAAACTGGAGCGCAACGACCCCTGGCATCGCATTTGCATCGGCAACGTGTACAACGCGTTCGCGCGGCTGCTGTTCCGCATTCGCCTGCGCGATATCGATTGCGATTTTCGCCTGATTCGCCGCAGCCTGCTCGAAGAAATTGAGCTGACTTCGACTTCCGGTACAATCTGTGTCGAACTGGTTCGCAAGCTGGAGTTGATCTGCAACGTGGTCGAAACCGGTGTACATCACTATCCGCGGCTGCATGGACGATCGCAATTCTTCCGGCTGCGATCGCTCGCCGTGACATTCAGCCAACTGGTCCGGTTGTGGTACCGGTTGGTGCTGGCCCCGCCCGCGGCCCAGGCCCCTCGCACTGAATCCTTGAGCGAGACGGGGAGCACAGTGGTGTGGACTTCTCCCGAATAAAAATCCCGCAAGCCAATCTTCAGCCGGTCCTGCGTGCCACCGCGCGGGAATGGCGCGCCAATCTCAAACGCGTGATCGGGCGGGCGCATTTCATCCTGGGCGATGAGTTGCGCGCGTTCGAAGAAGAATTCGCCGCGAAGATGGGGGCTCGGTTCGCGATCGGAGTTTCGAGTGGAAGCGCGGCGATTGAACTCTCGCTGCGGGAAGCTGGTATTCGGGGCGAGGTGCTGACGACAGCGCTGACAGCTCCATTTACCGCTGTCGCGATTAAGGCAGCGGGCTGTACGCCGCGATTTTGCGATGTCCATCCGGAGACGTTGCAAATGGATGCTGCTGACGCCGCGCGGAGTGTGACCGCGAAAACGCGGGCGATCGTGCCGGTGCATCTGTACGGGCAGCCGTGCGATATGCGGGCAATTAAGAAAATCGGGTTGCCGGTAATTCAGGATGCGTGCCAGGCACATGGAGCGCCCCTGCATTTCTCGACCCCCGTCGCTTATAGTTTTTATCCGACGAAAAACCTGGGGGCTCTGGGCGATGGCGGGGCAATCGTGACCAACAGCGCATCGATTGCAAAGCGGTTGCGGATGCTGCGCGACGGCGGGCGCGATGGAGATCAACTCGCGCATATCGAAGGAATCAACGCGCGGCTCGATGAGATGCAGTGCTGCTTCCTGCGCGCATTTCTTCCGCACTTGAAGGAGTGGAATGGGCATCGGGCGAAAATCGCGGCGATTTATGACGATGTGTTGGGCGACTGCAGCGGCCTCACACTGGTCCGGCGGACAGCCGAATCCGTAAATCATCTCTACGTGGTCCGTGCGCAACGCAGAGACGCGTTGAAGGCGTCTCTAGCCTCGCAAGGAATTGGATCGGCGATCCATTATCCGGTCCCGCTACACCATCACCCCGCATTCGCGCAAAAGATTTCGCTGCCACATGTCGAACGCGCGGTGACGGAGATCCTCTCGCTGCCCTTGTGGCCGTATATGAAGGAATCAGACGCTCACAAGGTCGCGCGAACGGTCGAGAAATTCTATTCCTGAGTTTCGGTATTTTCCGGCGGCAGCACGGCTTCGGCCATGGCGCGCTTCAACGCGTCGATGCCTTGTCCAGTGACGCTAGAGATCTTGTAGAACGGCAGCTTGTGTTTTTTCGCCACACGCTGAACTGCCTTGACGCGCTTCTCGTCCTGAGCTGCGTCGATCTTGGTGGCGACCACGATCATCGGCTTGGCTGCCAGATCTTCAGAGAAACTCGCGAGTTCGCTCATGACGACTTCAAAATCGTGCACCGGATCGCGGCCGGTTGCTTCCGAAACGTCAACCAGGTGAGCGAGCAACCGGGTCCGCTCGATGTGCTTCAGGAATTGAATCCCCAGGCCGTGGCCTTCGTGCGCGCCTTCGATCAATCCCGGAATGTCGGCGACCACGAAGGTGCGGTCGCCATCCGCGCTGACCACGCCCAGGTTCGGTTCGAGCGTAGTGAACGGATAATCGGCGATCTTGGGCCGCGCCGCCGAGATGCGCGAGATCAGCGTGGATTTTCCGGCGTTCGGAAACCCAACCAGGCCGACGTCGGCGAGCAGTTTCAGCTCCAGGCGCAGCTTGAATTCATCGCCCGGCTTGCCGTCTTCATGTTCGGTCGGGGCCTGATGGGTTGAGGTTGCGAAGCGCGCGTTGCCGCGCCCACCGCGCCCGCCCCTGGCGACCACGAATTTCTCGCCGGGCGTGGTGAAATCGTGGAGCAATTCACCAGTCGCGTCGTCATACATGACGGTGCCGACCGGAGTCGCCACTTCAATCGATTCGCCTTCATGGCCAGTGCGATTGCTGCCTTCGCCGTGCCGGCCGCGTTGCGCTTTGTGTTCGGGATTGAAGCGGAAATGAAGCAGCGTGTTGTGATGCGGGCTGGCGACGAAGATCACATCGCCGCCTTTACCACCGTCGCCGCCGCTGGGGCCGCCACGAGGCACGAACTTCTCGCGCCGGAACGCAAGACATCCGTTGCCGCCGTCGCCGGCTTTCACGTAAATGCGGACTTCATCTATGAACATGGAATGGGACCAGGTCCCTGGTCCCCGATCCCGACCGCTACTCGGCGGGGACGATGCTGACGAATTTGCCCATCCGGCCGCGATCGCGGAATTCGATCACGCCCGAAATCTTCGCGAACAGCGTGTCGTCTTTGCCGAGGCCGACGTTCACGCCGGGCTTGATCTTGGTGCCGCGCTGCCGCACGATGATCGACCCGCCGGGAACCAGTTGTCCGCCGAAAGCCTTCACGCCCAGGCGCTGTGCATTGGAATCGCGCCCGTTCTTTGAACTGCCTAAACCTTTTTTATGTGCCATACAAAACCCGCCGCTCTAAGCGACGATCTCCCCTACCGTCACGCGCGTGTAGTTCTGCCGGTGACCGATGGTGCGCTTGTACTGCTTTTTGCGCTTGAACTTAAATACCAGCGTCTTTTGAGTGCGTCCGTGCGACGCGATGGTGCCCTTCACTACGGCGCCCGAAATCCCGTCGCCGGTCTTGATCGAATCGCCATCCACCAGCGCGATCACTTTACCGATCTCGACGGCCTCGCCGACTTTGCCATCGATCGTGTCGAGTTCGATCGATTCGCCCACGGCGACGCGATGCTGCTTCCCACCTGCTTCAATAACCGCGTACATAGCTTTTCCTTCAGCGTCTCTTAAGAGGTTGACTTTCTGAGGAACCTCAGAAGTTTCAGTATACTACAGCCGAACTCGGGGGGACGGGCTATAGATGTAGCGCAAGTTTTCAACCTGCGGCGGATTTTCAATCCGCCTCTTCGCTTGCGCCTGAACATTGGGCCGATTGGAAATCGGCCGCAGGATGAAAATCCTGCCCTACAGGCGCTGTCGATTTGACCGGCAAAATAGCCGCAGTCAGTTCGTAATATCGTGCGTCCGGCTCTCGTCCCGAACCGGCAGATACAGCTTGTACCACCACTGCTGCGCCGCGCTATCTTCGTATTTCTTGAGCGCATCCTGACTTTCGAACTCCATCACAATCGCCTGCTTGTACCCCTCCTGGCCCTGATACTTGATGTCCTTGGTCCAGACGTGCTTAATCCCGGGAAATCGCACCGGCAGCTGTCGAACCGCATCGAGGGCGGCCTGAATCTGCTCCGGCGTCGCGTCTTCCTTCCATTTCACGTTGATGATGTGGATCACCGTGGCCGGGGCGATCGCGGCGGAGGGGGTCTGCGCGGGCGCTGGGACGGCTACGAACGCCATGAGGACGGCGGCGAAAACGATCAGTTTCTTCATTCGAAGTCATTATCGCAGCAAGAAATCCGTAACTTGTGCGAACTCAGGCAGGTACTTTTACGTAAGCTATCGTCAAGGAGCACATATGCGTGGTCTGGCTAAGGCACTGGCTGCTTTGAGTTGCGGAGCAGCGTTTCTGCTTACGGGGTGCATCGATGTTGATCTAGGGGGCATTTCCGACCGCTATCGTGAGGACTTTCACTACAGCTATCCGTTGACCGCGGGCGGCACGATTCAGCTCGATACATTCAATGGCGCCGTCGAAATCACTGGCTGGGATAAGGATCTGGTGGAGATCGACGGCACTAAGTCCGCCAACTCGGAACAGCGCTTGAAGGACATCAAGATCGACATCTCCACTGAATCGAATGCGATTACCATTCGCACCACACGCCCTCTCGATCACTTCGGTAATGCGGGAGCGAAGTTCGTGCTGCACGTGCCCAAGCGCGTCGAGCTCTCGAACATCACTTCGTCGAACGGAACGGTTCGCGTCGAAAACATCACCGGAGGATCGCACCTGAAGACGTCCAACGGCACCATCAAAGTGTCGCGACTGGAAGGCTCGCTCGACGCGCAGACCTCCAACGGATCAGTCGAGGTTTCTGACGTCGCCGGGGATGCGATCGTGCGGACTTCGAACGGTAGCGTTCACGCCGATCTGCGCAAGGGTAATTTCGACGCGCACACCACTAACGGCAGCATCACCGCTCGGCTGATGGAAGCCGACGATCGTCCGGTTCGCCTGCAGACCTCCAACGGCCATATCGAACTGACCATGGACGCGGCCCGGGAAGTTCACGCCGATACGTCGAACTCTTCGATCACAGTTCGGATGCCGTCGTCTATTAACGCGAATGTGCGTGCGCATACTTCGAACTCGTCGATTACTTCCGATTTCGATGTCAGCGTCCACGGCGGACGGATTTCGAAGCACTCGCTCGAAGGAACCATCGGGTCGGGTGGGCCGGTGCTCGACCTGGGAAGCTCCAACGGCGGGATCAAGCTGGTTCGTTTCTAATTTTTCGACAACACCGTCAGGCGTATAATTAAAAACCTAAAAGGGGGTTTTTGTTTTATGCCTCGCGTGGTCCGTTGCGCGCTGATTCAAGCGTCGAACGTCGTCGCCCCCGATTGCCCTCTCGCCGAAGGCTCTTTAATAAAAATCCGGGAAGCGATGATGGCCAAGCACGAACGCTACATCGCGCAGGCGGCCGAGGGCGGCGCGCAGATCACCTGCCTCCAGGAAATCTTCAACGGTCCGTATTTTTGCGCGGAGCAAACCACGCGCTGGTACGATCTGACCGAGCCGATTCCCGACGGTCCCACCATCCGGCGCATGCAGGACTTGGCGCGCCAGCATCGCATGGCAATGATCGTGCCGATTTATGAGGTCGAGCAGGCGGGCGTGTACTATAACACCGCCGCAGTGCTCGACTCATCGGGAAATTATCTGGGCAAGTATCGCAAGACGCACATCCCTCACGTGGCGCCGGGATTCTGGGAGAAATTCTATTTCCGCCCCGGCAACCTCGGGTATCCGACGTTCGATCTCGGGTTCGCGCGCATAGGCGTATACATTTGCTATGACCGCCATTTCCCCGAGGGGGCTCGCGCGCTGGGGTTGAACGGCGCCGAGATCGTGTTCAATCCGTCCGCTACGGTCGCCGGCTTGAGCGAACATCTGTGGAAGATCGAACAGCCCGCGCACGCCGTCGCGAACGGATACTTCATCGCAGCGATCAATCGGGTGGGCACCGAAGCTCCGTGGAACATTGGACACTTCTATGGGTCGAGCTACTTCTGCAATCCGCGCGGCCAGATCGTCGCCTGTGCGTCGCGCGATCAGGATGAAGTGTTGATTTCGGATTTGGATCTCGATCAGATCAAGGAAGTGCGCCAGACCTGGCAGTTCTTTCGCGATCGCCGCCCGGATGCGTACGAAGATCTTGTCAAAGCATGACTTCGGAAGAGATCGCCCGAAGATTCGCTGAAATCCATCCGCCGTTGACCGATCAGGCGGCGGCGATCGAAGCGTCGCGCTGTCTGTACTGCTTCGACGCGCCGTGCACGGCCGCATGTCCCACGCACATCGACGTGCCGAAGTTCATCAAGAAGATCGCGAGCGGAAATCTGCGTGGGTCGGCTGCGACGATTCTCGATTCGAACATCCTGGGCCTGAGTTGTTCCCGCGTCTGCCCGGTGGATGTGCTGTGCGAAGGCTCCTGCGTGATGCACAAGTACGATCGCCCGCCCATCGAGATCGGAAGGTTGCAGCGGCGTGCGATGGATTATTTCTACGACCACGCACCGGGGCTGGAGGTCGGCTCAGCCAACCATAAGCGGGTTGCTTGTGTCGGCGCGGGTCCGGCTTCGCTTGCGTGCGCGGCGGAATTACGCAAGCGCGGGTTTGCGGTGACGATCTTCGAACGCAAGCAGATGCCCGGCGGATTGAATACGTACGGGATCGCTGAATACAAGCTCACCGCAGCCGACAGCCTTAAAGAAGTTGAGCTGCTGCGATCGATGGGCGTGGAATTCAATCTCGGCATGGAAGTGAATCCGAAGAATCTCGAGCCGGATTTCGACGCGATCTTTCTCGGCATCGGGTTGGGCGCGATGAACGGGCTTGGGATTCCAGGTGAAGATTTGCCGGGCGTTATCGACGCGCTGAAGTTCATCGCGGATTACAAGGCCGGGAAGCCGGTGGTAGGCCGAGCAGTGATCGTGATCGGCGCGGGTAATACTGCGATCGATGCCGCAGTCGCCGCAAAACGACTGGGAGCCGAGCGTGTGCGCATCGTCTATCGACGCCGGGAAACCGACATGTCCGCGTTCGCCGTCGAGTACCAAAACGCCAAGCTCGCGGGCGTGCGATTTCATTTCAATAAGGGCATCGAGCGAATCACTGGCACAGATCGGGTCGAAGGTTTGAGGTTCGACGGATTCACCATGCCGTGCGATCAAGTGATCGCGGCGATCGGGCAGTCGAAGTTACGCGAACTGGGCGAAGTGAATCGCGAAACGGGACAGTTGTCGAACTCGAAATATTTCGCAGGCGGCGATTGTGTGAATGGCGGACGCGAGGTTGTGGACGCGGTCGCGGATGGAAAACGTGCGGCGATCGGAATTTCGAAATGGCTGATCTGACAACCAACTTCGCGGGACGAATCCGCTGCCCGAATCCGTTCTGGCTGGCGTCGGGGCCACCGGCCAATTGCGGCGATCAAGTGATGCGTGCGTTCGATGCGGGTTGGGGCGGCGCGGTGTGGAAGACGCTAGGCGATCCGATCACCAACGTCTCATCGCGCTACAGTTCGGTCGATTGGAACGGCCAGCGCATGATGGGCCTGAACAATATAGAGCTCATTACGGATCGCCCGCTGGATGTGAATCTGCGCGAGATCACTGAGGTCAAGAAGCGCTATCCCGATCACGCGGTGATCGCGTCGTTGATGGTGGATTCGAAACGCGAAGCCTGGCACGAGATCGTCAAGCGATCCGAAGGCGCGGGCGCGGATGGGCTCGAGCTGAATTTCGGTTGTCCTCATGGCATGAGCGAACGCGGCATGGGTAGCGCGGTCGGCCAGGTTCCAGAATATTGTTCGATGATCACCGAGTGGGTCAAGGAAGCCGCGCACACGCCGGTGCTGGTGAAGTTGACGCCCAACATCACCGACATTCGTCACGTGGCTCGTGCGGCGCGGAAGGGCGGCGCCGACGGATTGTCGGCGATCAATACCATCAATTCGATCACGGGAATCGATCTGGACACATTGACGCCGCGGCCCAATGTCGACGGTGCTTCGGCGCATGGAGGATATTGCGGGCCGGCGGTAAAGCCGATCGCGCTGCACATGGTCCACCAGATTGCCACCGATCCGGATGTCGGGCTGCCGATTTCAGGAGTCGGTGGGATTTCGAGCTGGCGGGATGCCGCGGAATTTATTCTGCTCGGCGCGCAGAGTGTACAGCTTTGCACCGCGCCGATGCACTGGGGATTTCGCATCGTCGAGGACATGATCGACGGGTTGAACAATTGGATGGACGAGAAAGGCTTCGCCACCATCGAAGATTTCCGCGGCGCGAGTTTGCCGCGCGTGAAGGATTGGAAAAATCTAAACCTGAATTACAAAATCGTGGCGAAGATCGACGCGGCGAAATGTATCGGCTGCGAGCTGTGCTACATCGCGTGTTGGGACGGCGCTCATCAGTGTATTCATGTCGATCATTCTAGTCACGATGAGATCACGATGACCCCGATTCCCAAACTCGACGGTGCACCGAAGCTTCCGCCCAATCGAGTGCCACGGGTCGACGAAGAGGAATGCGTCGGGTGCAATTTGTGCTGGCTGGTATGCCCGGTCGAAAAGTGCATCACGATGGAGCGCGTGGATCGCGGAATCTCCGCCGAATCCTGGGAGCAGCGATGCCAACAACATTAATTCGCAACGGCACGGTCGTCACAGCCACAGACACGCGCGTCGGAGACATTTTGATCGAAGGCGAGAAGATCAAGGAGATCGCGGCCGCTATTCCCATCGAAAGTGCGACGAACGTGATCGACGCGACGGGTATGCTGTTGATGCCCGGCGGCATTGACGTGCACACCCATCTCGACATGCCGTTCGGCGGGACGACGTCGAGCGACGATTTCGAAACCGGTACCAAGGCCGCGGCGTTCGGCGGCACCACGACGCTGATCGATTTCGCGATTCAACCCAAGGGCACGCGCATGCGCGACGCGCTCGACACGTGGTGGGGCAAGGCGGAGCAGCGCGCTTCGATCGATTACGGGCTGCACATGATCGTCACGGATTTGGGCGAAGCCGGCCTGGAAGACATGGACGAAATGGTTCGCGAAGGCGTCGCGAGTTTCAAATTGTTCATGGCGTATCCCGGTGTTCTGATGGTGGACGATGCGACCATTTTTCAAGCGCTGGGCCGCACCGCTAAGAACGGCGCGCTGATTTGTCTGCACGCCGAAAACGGCGGCATCATCGACGTGATCGTCAAGCGAGCGATTGCGGAAGGAAAAACTGCGCCGATTTATCACGCGCTGACGCGGCCCGTGACAGCGGAAGCCGAGGCGGTACATCGCGCCGTGGCGATGTCTGAAATTTCAGGCGCGCCCGTATACATCGTGCATTTG
Organism: Terriglobia bacterium; assembly: GCA_963819125.1. Taxonomy (GTDB): domain Bacteria; phylum Acidobacteriota; class Terriglobia; order Bryobacterales; family Bryobacteraceae; genus Palsa-187. The sequence continues at coordinate 1,655,590 of CAWFUQ010000015.1, read as the reverse complement.
TCGTCGGAAGAAGCGCTGAATGAAGTGCGCGAGGCGCGCGATCGCGGCGTCAAAATTTTCGCCGAGACCTGTCCACAATATTTGCTGCTGTCGATTGAAGATCTGGCGCGTCCGAATTTCGAGGGCGCGAAGTACGTATTCACGCCGCCGCTGCGCGAAAAAAAGAACCAGCCAAAGCTGTGGGATGGTTTGAAGCACGATCATCTGCAGGTCGTCTCGACGGATCACTGTCCGTTCTGCTTCGAAGATCAGAAGATTTTGGGCAAAGACGACTTCACGAAGATTCCCAACGGCGGACCGGGCGTCGAGAATCGATTGCAATTGCTCTATCACCACGGTGTGAACGCAGGGCAGCTCAGTGTCAATCGATTCGTGGAACTCGTTTCGACCACGCCCGCGAAGTTGTTCGGCCTCTATCCGCGCAAGGGCGAACTCGCTCCCGGCAGCGACGCCGACATCGTGATCTGGGATCCCAACGCGCAGATCGAGATCAGCGCGAAGACGCATCATATGCGGGTCGATTATTCGATGTTCGAAGGATTCCACGTGCAGGGAAACGCGCGAACAGTGTTGTCGCGCGGGGAAGTGATCGTCGATAAAGGCGCGTTTCTCGGGCGCACCGGCCGCGGAGCATTCCTGAAGCGGGCGGCGCGCGGAGGCGCGTGGCAATAGAAATTCAATCGAGCTCGCTGTACAACGAAGACCTGGCGCCGGTGCCGATCGAGCGGCGCACCTGGGGCGTGTACAACTACGCGTCGCTGTGGGTCGCGATGAGCGTGTGCATCCCGACGTACATGCTCGCGTCAGGATTGATCGCGGGCGGCATGAGCTGGTGGCAGGCAATCGCGACGATTCTGCTCGGCAATCTGATCGTGCTGATCCCGATGCTGCTCAATGCGCACGCCGGCGCGAAGTACGGTATCCCGTTCCCTGTTTTCGTGCGTGCGTCATTCGGAGTGCGCGGCGCGAACGTGCCGGCGGTGTTGCGCGCGCTGGTCGCGTGCGGATGGTTCGGAATCCAGACGTGGATCGGCGGGCAGGCGATTTTCGCGATGCTTGCGATTCTGTGGCCCGCCGCGGGCCATACGACTACGGCATCTGGATCTGCTTTTTCGCATTCTGGGCTCTGAACATTTTCGTGATCTTGCGGGGTATCGAGACGATCAAGTTTCTGGAAGGGATCGCCGCGCCGTTCATGCTGGCGATCGGATTGTTGCTGCTGTGGTGGATCACCAGTCTGGCCGGCGGGCTCGGTCCTGTGTTGAGCGCGCCGAGTAAATTCGCGACCACGGGAGCCTTCCTGAGTTCTTCATTCCGTCGCTGACCGGCATGGTGGGATTCTGGGCGACGGTCGCGTTGAACATTCCCGATTTCACGCGCTATGCAAAATCGCAGCGCGATCAGGCGCTCGGCCAGGCGTTGGGATTGCCGGCCGCGATGACGCTCTATTCGTTCATCGGCGTCGCGGTGACCTCGGCATCGGCGGTGATTTTCGGCGAGCCGATCTGGGACCCCGTGGTGCTGCTCGGCAAATTCAACCGTCCAGTGGTCGCGTTGATTGCGTTAGTCGCGCTGCTCATAGCGACGCTGAATACGAATGTCGCAGCGAACGTCGTGTCGCCTTCGAACGATTTCTCTAATCTGAATCCGCGCCGTATCTCGTTTCGTACCGGCGGGCTGATTACCGGAGTGATCGGCGTGCTGCTGATGCCATGGAAGCTGCTGGGCGACTTTAGCGCCTACATTTTCGGGTGGCTGGTGGGATATTCGGGATTGCTGGGGCCCATCGCCGGGATCATGATCGCGGATTATTTCGTGCTGCGGAAATCGCGATTGAACGTCGATGATCTGTACCGGCATCAAGGCGAGTACGAATATTCGAACGGAGTGAACTGGCGCGCGGTGATCGCGCTGGCGATTGGAATCGGCGTGGCGTTGTGCGGGCTCGCCTACTCGCCGCTGCGCTGGTTGTACGATTACGCGTGGTTCGTGGGCTTCTTCGTGGCTGGAGGATTGTATCTAATGTTGATGAGAGGTGCCAGATGATTGCAACCGAAACATCGGTTCGAACACTGAAGTTTTTCGTGAATGGGAAATGGGAGGATGCCTCAGCTACTGTTACGCATCCAGTGACGAATCCCGCAACCGGGGAAGTGATCGCTCGCGTGCCTTATGCCACCGCCCCCGAAGTGGATCGCGCGGTGAAGCTGGCGCATGAAGCGTTCCTGAAGTGGCGCGAAGTGCCGGTGGTCGATCGCGTGCAGGTGCTGTATCGGTACAAGGCGCTGCTCGAAAAACATACCGACGACGTTGCGCGCGTATTGTCGACCGAAAACGGCAAGACCTTCGACGACGCAAAGACTGAAGTGCGGCGCGCGATCCAAATGGTGGAGGTCGCCTGCGGTATGCCGACCTTGATGATGGGCGATTCACTCGAGAATGTCTCACGCGGCATCGATTCGATCACGATTCGCCAGCCACTGGGCGTGTGCGTTGGAATCACGCCGTTCAATTTTCCCGCCATGGTGCCGATGTGGATGTTCCCGTTCGCCATCGCATGCGGAAATTCGTTCATCTTGAAGCCGTCGGAAAAGGTTCCGATGACACCCACGCGGACGGCAGAACTGTTGCACGATGCGGGACTCCCAGAGGGAGTCTATAGCGTGCTGCACGGCGACAAGGTCGCCGTCGACGCGTTGATCGCGAATCCGCTGGTGCGCGCGGTTTCGTTCGTCGGATCGAGCCCGGTCGCGAAATACGTCTATGAGCAATCGGCAAAGCACGACAAGCGCGTGCAGGCGCTGGGCGGCGCGAAGAATCACCTGGTCGTCATGCCCGACGCGAATTTGGAGAAGAGCGTCGAAGCGATCATGAGTTCGGCATTCGGCGCAGCAGGCGAGCGTTGCCTCGCGGGTAGCGTGTTGGTTCCAGTGGGAGACGTCGCCGAGCCGCTGCTCGATCTGCTGGTCAGCAAGGCGAGAGGGTTGCACGTCGGCGACGGCATGAAAGACGGCGTCGAGATGGGGCCTCTGGTGACCGGCGATCATCGCAATAAAGTCGCGAGCTATATCGAGAAGGGCGTGGCTGAAGGAGCGAAGCCGTTGTGCGATGGACGGTCGGCTGCCGGTTCGAACGGCTACTTCCTCGGTGCGACGATTTTTGATAACGTCACGCCGCAGATGACCATTGCGAAGGAAGAAATCTTCGGGCCGGTGCTGTCGGTGATTCGCGTGAAGACTCTCGATGACGCGATCGATTTGGTGAACAGCTCACGCTTCGGCAACACAACTTCGATTTTCACAGGCGATGGAAAATCGGCGCGCGAATATGCGTCGCGAATCGAATGCGGCATGGTCGGCGTGAATATCGGGGTCGCCGCGCCGATGGCGTTCTTCCCGTTTTCAGGCTGGAAGCAAAGCTTTTTCGGAGATCTGCACGCGCACGGCAAGGATGCGGTCGGGTTTTATACCGAGCAGAAGGTCGTGATGACGCGGTGGTTTTAGAATCCGACTGTGGAGTGCATTGTGGAGTACAATCCACATATGCAAACGATTCAGGTGGTGTTGGAAGAAAAGCTTCTGCGTGATACGGATCGGGCCGTGCGCAAAAACAAGACGAATCGTTCCGCCTTGATCCGCGTGGCCCTGCGCGAGCACTTGATGCGTATGCGGACTCAGGAATTGGAGGAACAGGAGCGGCGCGGTTACGAGAAGTTTCCCCAGACTCTCGATGAGACCACCTGGTTAGAGCGAGCGGCGGTATGGCCCGATTAGAGCGCGGCGAAGTTCGATTCTATAAGTTCGCCTTACCTGACAAACGACGGCCGGTTGTAATTCTCACGCGGCCAACCTCGATACGTCGACTAAGTACCGTCACAGTGGCCGCAATCACGTCGACCGTTAGAGGCGTCGCATCGGAAGTGGTCCTGGATGAACACGATGGGATGAAGGGTCCGTGCGCTGTGAATTTGCATCACTTGACCACGGTTCAGCAGGACCACCTTGGCCCGCGAATAGCACTTCTCACCGGCGCCAAGATGACCGAAATTTGTTCGGCGCTTGGATATGCACTTGGCTGCTTGAGCTAAATAAACGCCATCGTCTTGACGCCTGAAATGTCGAAACGTTTGCGGCAGCGCATGTTCTTGCAATCCGCCTTATCGTCCATCAGGACCATGTAACTCAAAAACTTCGCGAAGCGCGCGCGATCGCGTTCATCGGCTCCCCGCGGCACCTGGTCGAGCTTCTTCCGCACCATCCAGCGCAGGTCATAGGTATCCTGCGTCCGGCAAAACGGACAATTGAGCGTCGCCGGTTTCGTCGTCGGCGACTCGCGATAAAAAGCTTTTTCTTCCATTGAGTTCTATTGTGATCCAAAAGGCCGGTCGGGATCGCATGTGCACGGGGCCAACGGAGCGGACTACCGTGCAGCGCTTGCCATCATCGACGACGTCACGCGCGCCAGGCTGGCGTCCATTCGCAGCGCGAATTCGTCAACATCCGATTTCGAAATATTGAGCGCCGGCGTGATGCGGAGCACGTTCCCATACGTCCCGCCCTTGCCGATCATCAATCGATTTTCACGAGTCGCTTCCAGCATCGCGTTCGTCGCATCCGCAGCAGGCTTCTTCGTTTCGCGATCTTCCACCAGTTCGACGCCGAGCATCAATCCCATGCCGCGCACATCGCCGATCAATGGAATACTTGCCCTTCATCTCCTCAAGTTTGCCGCGCAGATACGCGCCGGTTTCCGCAGCGTTGATCATCAATTTGTTTTCGTCGATGAAATCGATCACCGCTTTCGCCTGCGTCGCCGTTACCGGATTTCCGCCGAAGGTCGAAATCGTCGCGCCTTTCATGGCATCGGCGACCTCCGGCCGCGCCACCGTCAGCCCCACCGGTGCGCCGTTGCCGAGGCTCTTCGCGCTGGTCAAAATATCCGGCTGCACGCCCCACTGCTCGATTCCAAACCACTTGCCGCCGGTGCGTCCCCAACCGGTTTGCACTTCGTCGCTGATGAACAATCCGCCGGCTTTCTTGACGATCCCCTGCACGATCTCGAAATATTCCTTGGGCGGCACGATGAATCCGCCCACGCCCTGGATCGGCTCCGCCATGAACGCGGCGATGCGGCCGGAGGTGGACGTCTTGATCATTTCTTCCATATCGCGAGCGCAGCGGACATTGCAGCTCGGGTATTCCAGACCGAACGGGCAGCGATAACAATTCGCGTTGATGGCATGCACGAAGCCTGAAGGCGCCGCTCCGCCTAATCGCCATGCACGACTGGCCGCTGGCCGCCATCGCGACTGCCGATCGCCCGTGATAAGCAATGCCGCAGCGCCACGATTTCGTGATTGCCGGTGTAACATGCGCGCCGTGACGAACGCCGTTTCGTTCGCTTCCGTACCGCTGTTGGTGAAGAAGCTCTTGGTCAGCTTGCCTCCCGGCGTGATTTCGGCGATCCGCTTGGCCAGCGCGGCCTGCGGCTCATTCGCGAACACGGTGGAGACGTGCTGCAGCTTATCGATCTGCTCATGCACCTTCTTGTTCACCGTTTCATTGCAATGGCCGACGCTGATGGTCACGATCCCGCCGAAAAAATCGAGATATTGGTTGCCGTCGATGTCCCAGACGTATTGATTCTTCGCTTTCGTGACTACCAGGGGTTCCTTGTAGTAGTGAAAAACGCTGGGAAACAAATGCTGCTGGTTGGCAAGAATGATTTCCTGTTTGGTCATGGTTAGCTCCGGCCCTCTCTATATATCATAAAGAGCATGTGTCGGCGCGAAATTCCGCTCTTGCTTGGTTTTGCGCTTTGGGCGGCTTCGGCGTTCGGCCCCCCGGCGATAAGAGGTTTGCGTCGGCAGCGCGGCCGCCTCCAGTTTTCGACTACGGCCCAGCCTCCCGGTCAGGCGACTCCTGCGTGGATCTCCATCCGCAACGTCAACAATCTTCCCAACGGCTATCGCATCAGCTGCGCGCCGTTGGATGTGGGGTCGATCAGTAAGGATGGGAAGCTCGCGCTGGTGATGGTGCCCAAGGCGGGCGACGGCGCATTGACTGTGCTCGATCCGCGCTCCGCCGCGGTATCCACGGAATGGACCGTACCGTTCGCGCCCAGGATCGGGCTGGTGGTGTACGCGCCGAGAAACCGAAGGTCGCGTAACGAAGCTAACGCCCTAGCTACTCATGCCTCAACGCCGTCATCGGATCGACGCGCGATGCACGGCGCGCGGGCAGTAGCGTCGCGGTGATCGCCACCATCGCGATCAACACTGTGCACACCGCCATGGTCGAAGGGTCGCGCGGCTCCAGTCCATAGAGCTGCGACTGGATATATTTCGTCGCGGCCCATGCGATTCCCAATCCTCCGATCAGGCCGACGCCGACCGGCAGCAGACCCTCGCGCATCACGCCGCTGATTACTCGCCCGCGGCCCGCACCCAGCGCCATGCGAATCCCAATCTCAGCTGTGCGCCTAGTTACCGAATATGCAATCACGCCGTACATTCCGATCGCCGCCAGCACCAGCGCCAGCGCTCCGAACCCTCCCGCGAGTCCCGCCATCAACCGCTGATCGCGAAGGTTCACATCCATCTGCGCTATCTGGGTCATGACGCCGAACAGCGGCAGATTTGGATCGATCGATCGCATCTCCTCGCGGATGGCGCCGGTCAAGGTGCGCGGATCGCCCGCCGTTCGTACCACGAAAGTCGCGTCCGATCTATCGTCGACATGCTGCGCGTAGGGCAGGTATGCGATGTCGTGAGTGTCGCCCGCCACCGCTTCATACTTGGCGTCCTTCACCACCCCCACGATTTCAAACGTGCGTGCATCCTTGCCGGTGGGCATGTAAACAGCGCCGATGGGGTTCTCGGTACCGAAATACGTTTTCACGAAATGCTCGTTCACTACTGCCACCTGCGGCGCGCCTTTGCGATCGCGCTCATCGAGCACCCGCCCGCGCGACAGAGAAATCTGCATCGACGAAAAGAAATCCGGGCCCACGTTGAGAAAATATGTGCTGTTGTCCTGTTGATCCGGCTTGCCGGGGATGTGGATCGGCCCGTTCGATACGGTGCCCGCCAGCAGTCCGACATCGGCGTAGGACACCGAGCGCACGCCCGGCGTTGCGCCCACTTTCTGAATCACACGGTCGATCAACTGCTGCATCCGATCGCCTTCGTAGCCCGCGCGCTTGGGTGCGATGCGAAACATCAGCACGTTGTCCGGATTGAATCCCAGCGCCACGTGCCGCAGATTCCACAGCGTGCGCACATATAATCCCGCGCCGATCAGCAGCGTTAACGAGACCGCAACCTGGAGCGCGACCAGAACCGTTCCAGGACCAAAGCGCCGCGCCGAAGCAGTCAGCGATCCTTTCAACATCGAGTTCAAATCAACGCGTGACGATTGAATCGCCGGCGCAAGCCCGAACAGCAGGCCTACCAGCACGCTCACGCCGATCAGAAATGCGAGCACTGTGGCGTTGGTCTGCACATCGATGCCGCCGCTTTCGCCGAAAAAAATGCGTAGCAGCGCCGCCGTGCCCCAATGCGCGATCGCCAAACCGATCCGCTCCGCCCGCCAGCGCCAGCACGATACTCTCGGCGATCATCTGGCGGAACAGACGCGCGGGCGTCGCGCCCAGCGCGTGCCGCATCGCCATCTCTTTTTTCCGCGCCACCGCGCGCGCCATCAATAAATTCGCGACGTTGGCGCAGCCGATCAGCAGCACCAGGCCAACGATCGTCATCAGTACCGTCAAAGGTTGTGAAAAGCGCCTGCGCAATCCGCTCTGGCCCTGCGCCGCCGCGCCGATCGTGAATTGCGGATAATCTTCCAGCGTCACCGACCCGCTGCCGATCGGCGTCAGCGACTGGCGAATCAGCGTGTCGAGTTCACTGCGCGTCTCCGCTTCGGAAACTCCGGGCCGCCGCCGCCCCACGATTTCCACCCACCAGAAGCGTGTTTCACGTCGAAAATCCGGCCATTCTTTAATGGTGTTGGAGACCTGCGGTTGCGCGCTGATCGGAAGATACATGTCCACGCGATTGCCGACCTCCATCCCCTCGAACCCTTCGGCCGCGACGCCCACGATGTTGCACGCCACGCCGTTCAGCAGGATCGACTTTCCGGCGATGTCCGGATCGCCGGCAAAGCGCCGCAGCCAGTAGCCGTAGCTCAACACCACGCGCGGCTCTTCACCATCGCGATCGTCACCATCGGCGAGCAAGCGTCCCGCCGCCGGCGCGATTCCCAGTACGTCGAAAAAATTCCCGCTGACCAGGTCCGCGCTCGCCGTATCGGCGCGCCCATTGGCGATGACGATCGCGGTCTGATAGACGTGATATCGCCCGACCACACCTGAAAGCGTGGTGGCGCGCGCGCGGATCTGCTCGAAAATGCCGTAGGAAAACGGCAGCCGCGCGTTGCGTCCGTTCATCATCACGCCGCGTCCGCTGGTCGACTCGATAAATCGTTCAGGAAACTTCGGCCCCTGCCGCCAGGCGAGTTGCACCAGATCCTGCGGCGATCGCACCGGCAGATTTCGCAGCATGATCGCATCGATCAGCGAAAAGATCGCGGTGTTCGCGCCGATGCCGAGACCCAGCGAAAGGATCGCAGCCGCGGTGAGCATCGGTGAGCGCCGCGTCCCGCGCAGCGCGTACAGAACGTCTTGCCGGATCGATTCGAAGAAGTTCATCTTGGGTCCTCGCCTGTCGAATGTTGACGCCCGCGGACGCTCCTGGTTAGTACCTTATGTAAAATAGAATGTTACACATGTCTGTGTGTCTCCACGTTTGAAGATGAGGTCCGCTATTGAAACAGACCAACGTTGACGACCCCCAATATTTTCATAAAGTCGTCGATTGCCAGTATGCCTGCCCCGCGCACACCAATGTCCCTGAATACATCCGGCTGATCGCGCAGGGGCGTTTTACCGATGCCTACATGCTCAATCGCGAGTCGAATGTGTTTCCCGGAATTCTGGGACGCACGTGCGATCGTCCCTGTGAACCGGCATGCCGCCGCGGCCGACTTCCCGAAAAGGGCGAGACTGAAGGTAAACCGGTCGCCATCTGCCGGTTGAAGCGGGTCGCGGCGGATCATCGCGGCGACATCAGCGAGATGCTGCCGAAGATCCCGGCGAAGAAGAACGGCAAGCGCGTGGCGTGCGTCGGCGCAGGTCCGGCGTCGCTGACCGTCGCGAATGACCTGATGCCGCTTGGCTACGACGTCACGATTTTCGAGCAGAATGCCAAGCCCGGCGGCTTGATGCGCACCAATATTCCCGCGTTCCGTCTGCCCGCTGCAGTGCTCGATTCCGAATGCCAGACCATTCTCGATTTCGGCGTTGACATTCGCTACAACTCGCCGGTTTCGAGCATGAAGTCGCTGCTGGAGCAGGGGTTCGACGCGATCTTTGTCGGCAGCGGCGCGCCGCGAGGCAAGGAGCTGGAAATTCCGGGCCGCCACGATACCGATCGCATCCATATCGGCATCGATTGGCTGGAGTCGATTGCGTTCGGCCACGTGACGTCGATCGGCGAGAAGGTTCTCATCATCGGCGTCGGCAATACGGCGATGGATTGCTGCCGGTCGTCGAGAAGGCTCGGCGCGAAAGATATTAAAGTGATGGCGCGCCGCCCGCGCGGCTACTTCAAAGCGTCGCCCTGGGAACTCGACGATGCCGAAGAAGAAGGCATCGAGATTCTGATCAATCACGCGCCCAAGCGCTTCGTGATCGAAAACGGCAAGCTCACCGGCATGGAGTTCGAGCGTCTGGAATGGGACGCGAAGGCGAAAAATTCCACGGTGATCGACACCATTTTTCTGCCGTGCACCGATGTGATTCTCGCCATCGGACAGGAGAACGCATTCCCGTGGTTTGAGCGCGACCTGGGTGCGCAGTTCGATAAATGGGACGCGCCGGTGGTCGACGAAAAGACGTTCATGTCAACTCGTCCCGGCGTTTTCTTCGGCGGCGATTCCGCATTCGGCCCGAAGAATATCATCTGGGCCGTGGAACACGGCCACCAGGCCGCGATTTCGATCGACAACTATTGCCAGGGCTTTGCCCGTCACCGATCGGCCCGAAGGACGGCATGAATCTGGTCAGCCAGAAGATGGGCCTGAGCGAGTGGAGCTACCACAACGATTACAATCCATCGAAGCGTCAGAAGATGACGCACGTGGATCTGGCGACGCGCTTCCGTCAATTGAATATCGAAGTGGAGTTGGGCTTCGATCCCGAGCAGACCGCGCGCGAGGTGCAGCGCTGTCTCAATTGCGACGTCGAAACGGTTTTCGCCGCGCCGAAATGCATCGAGTGCGACGCCTGCATCGACATCTGCCCGCTGCAGTGCCTGACGATTACCAGAGGCGGCGATGAAGAAGATCTGCGCCAGCGGCTCTCCGCGCCGGCGTTGAATCTGACGCAGGACATTTATATTTCGGATGCGCTGCCCCAAACCAAACGACTCATGATTAAAGATGAAGACCTCTGCGTCCACTGCGGCCTGTGCGCCGAACGCTGCCCCACGGCGGCGTGGGATATGCAGAAATTCGAACTCGATGTGCCATACGCGGGGAGGACCACTTGCAACTCGTGCGTGGCAGTGTAGAAACGAGCGTAGAGGTTCTAGATCCGGCGAAAATTCGCGTGAACGATTTCGCCATGAAGCTCGCCAACGTGAACGGCACCGGCTCGGCCAGCGCCAACGGTCTGCTGATGCAGGCGATTTTCCGGATGGGCATTCCGGTTTCCGGCAAGAATCTGTTCCCGTCGAACATTCAAGGCCTGCCCACCTGGTACGAAATCCGCGTCAATAAAGACGGCTACACGGCCCGTGCGCTTGATTACGATCTGATGGTGGCCATGAACGGCGAAACCTACGCGCGCGATATTAAAGAGGTTCGCAGCGGCGGATACCTGCTGTACGATTCGAGCTGGCCGCTCGATCCGGCGCTGCTGCGCGACGACGTGACGTTTCTGGGCGTTCCGCTCGCCGAGATGTGCAATCAGAACTTCAAGGAATCGCGCGAACGCATTCTGATGAAGAACATCGCATACGCGGGCGTGCTGATCGCGATTCTCGACGTCGACATGCAGATCGTCGAGCAGCTCTTGGACGAGAAGTTCGCCAAGAAAAGAGCTTTGCGCGAATCGAACCTGAAGGCTTTGAAGATCGGCCACGATTACGCCAAAGAACATTTTGATGAGCTTCCGTTTCGGCTCGCGAAGATGAACGAGAACGGCGACAAGATCCTCATCGATGGCAATACCGCAACTGCGCTCGGCTGCGTCTACGCCGGCGCGACCGTCGCCGCCTGGTATCCCATCACGCCCTCGACTTCGGTGATGGACGCATTCACCGATTTCTGCAAGCAATATCGCAAAGATCCCGAAACCGGCAAGATGAATTGCCTGATCCTGCAGGCCGAAGACGAACTCGCTGCGATCGGCATGGTGATCGGCGCGAGTTGGGCCGGCGCCCGCGCGTTCACTTCAACATCGGGACCGGGAATTTCGCTGATGAACGAACTGTTGGGACTCGCCTATTACGCGGAGATTCCGGCAGTGATCATGGATATCCAGCGCGTCGGCCCGTCGACGGGCATGCCCACACGCACGCAGCAGGGCGATCTGCTGGAATGCGCTTATGCGTCGCATGGCGACACCAAACATATCTTGCTGTTCCCTTCGAATCCGGCGGAGTGCTTCGAACTCGCCGCCAAGGCGTTCGATCTGGCTGAGCGTTTTCAGACGCCGGTGTTCATGCTCTCTGATCTCGATATCGGCATGAACGATTGGGTGGTGCCCCGGCTGACCTGGGATGATGCGTATCGTCCCGATCGCGGGCGGGTGCTCGATGCGGGCGAGATTCAGAAGCTCGCGAAATTCTTCCGCTATTCCCCGCGCGATGAGAATTTCGTTGCGGCGCGCACCCTGCCCGGTGTGGATTCTAAAGGCGCCTTTTTCACGCGCGGATCGGGCCACAACAAGCTGGGCGGGTATACCGAAATTCCCGACGACTATCAGGATGTGCTCGATCGCCTGCTGGAGAAACATAAGGCTGCGGCAAAGTTCGTACCCGCGCCGATCGTCGAGAAAAGAAAGAACGCGAAGATCGGTGTGGTCACCATCGGCGGTTGCGATGCGGCGGTTCGCGAAGCGCTGGATATTCTGGAAAAACGCGGCGTCCATGCCGACTTCATGCGCCTTCGCGGTTTTCCGTTCGAAGATAGCGTCGAGGCGTTCCTCAATTCCCACGACGTGAACTTTATCGTGGAACAGAACCGCGACGCGCAGTTGAAGACGCTGCTGACCATCGAGACCGGCGTTTCGAAGGACCGCCTGCGCAGCATCCTGGTGTATGGTGGATTTCCGCTGAGCGCCAAGCACGTGATCGAAGGAATCGAAGAGTCCGATGCCATCCATACTTAAGCCCATCGCCGTTCACCCGAGCCTTCACAAGAACGAACTCGGCCTTACCATTCGCGATTACGAAGGATCGATGTCGACGCTGTGCGCCGGCTGCGGCCACGATTCCATCACCGCCGCAATCACGCGCGCATGTTGGGAGATTTCGCTCGCGCCCCACATGTTGGCAAAGATGAGCGGGATCGGCTGCTCGTCGAAAACGCCTACGTATTTCGTCGGCGGCGCGCATGGATTCAATTCCGCGCACGGGCGCATGCCCGCGATCGCTACCGGCGCGAACGCCGCCAATCGCGAGCTCACTTACATCGGCGTATCGGGCGACGGCGATTCGCTTTCGATCGGCCTCGGCCATTTGTGCCACGCCATTCGCCGCAACGTCAAGATGCTGTATGTGATCGAAAACAACGGCGTGTATGGATTGACCAAGGGCCAGTTCTCCGCCAGCGCCGACGTCGGCTCGAAATCGAAACGCGGCGAAGCCAACCGCATGGCGCCCATCGATCCGGTGATGCTGGCGCTATCGTTGGGCGCAACATTTGTCGCGCGCAGTTTTTCGGGCGACAAAGAGCAGCTCGTGCCCATCCTTAAAGCCGCGCTCTCGCATCGCGGCTTCGCGATCGTCGATGTGATTTCGCCCTGCGTCACGTTCAACGATCACGTCGGTTCCACCAAGAGTTATCTCCACACCCGCAACAACATGCTGAAGATCAACGAGACGGATTTCGTTCCGCCCGCTTCTGAAATTCTCGCGAATATCGGTACCAACGGCGCGGTTAGCGTCACCATGCATGACGGCAGCGTGGTGCGCTTCAAAGGTGTGCCCGAGGATTACGATCCCACCGATCGCGAAAAGGTGATGACGTATCTGCAGGAGCACCACGGCCACGGCGAGGTGATCACCGGGCTGCTGTACGTCGATGAAAGCGTCGCCGACGTGCATGAGATGAACGCAACCGCGGACGTCGCGTTATCGAAGCTTCCATTCGAGAAGCTGTGCCCCGGCTCCGCAGCGCTGGCCAAGCTGCAGGACGACTACCGCTAGCGCCGACGAAAGAGGACTGCACGTCCAGATCGGGCGAAGGCGATCAAAGCCCCGATCGCCAGCGCACATGTCCCTGATTGCGATGATTCGGGCACTGTCGAAGTGGCGTTAATCGTAAAACCTTGCGGAAAGTTTCCACCATTTCCAGCACATGGGAGGATGAATGAGTTGGCACCCTGCTGATTTAGGATGCTTGCGCAGGTGGCTATTCCCGTTGGGACAGTAGCTGGAAAATTGCCGGCCCATTGAATTCCGTTGTTTGGGTTTGGATCGCTGTTCGAGAGGATGAACCAATACTCGGTGCCAGCCGCTAGCAGTAGCGGAGAGGGGTTAGTAAACGTGGCGTTGTCGATCGTGCCAGGTGTTGCATCAAGGAGTGGTGTAATCAGTGTCTGCAGCAAAGTCCCTGGACTGCCCAAACCGCTATCAGCAAAAACTTGAACGCTGACCAAGTTCGTGTCCTCGACATCAAAACTTAGGACGATGGAATCTAGCTGAAATGAAACGTTTTGCGGAATTGTAAATCCTACCCCTTCGCTCGATGAACTAAAGCAAAAGGAGCCGGCTCCGCTGCAGATGACTTCCGCAGAAATGCCGAGACCTGGCACAGGAACGGTTGGAAGATTCGATAGAATTGCAGCACCAAATAAGGCGCCCGGCGACAGGACGAGAAGAGTCGCGAAGTGAATAGGTCGAATCAATCGTAAATAACCTCCGGATAAAAGAATAACCGCATCCAACGCGGACGGCTACGCCTGCTTATACGGCTTACTGTAATGCGTCGCCCAATCGACGCAATCCAAATTCATAAACCGATGCGTCTGCTTCACGGTATCCGCTTCGACTAGCATGTAGGCGTTCTCGTCATAGCGCGTCGCACCGATCACGTGATGCGGCGGACCGAAGGTGTGCGCGAAATCGTACCACTTGTGCCAATGTCCCGACACCACGCGCTGGATCGTATCGCGATGCTTCTTCAGCATCGGCGCTAAACCGTAATCGGCGACTTCCGTTTCGGTCTCGCGATACAGCGGAAAGTGAATGAACACGAACGTGGGCTTGCGCTGCTCAAGCTCGGCTTCGAACCAGTTCAACTGCTGCTCGCCCAGCGATCCCCACTCTTTGTTGTACGTCTTCGATCCCGGCTTCCACGTGTCTCCGATGAAATTATTGAGGTGGACGAATTTCCATCCTTTGTGATCGACGGAATAATACGGCTCCAGCCCGAACTTGTCCTTGAACAGACGATGGCTGAATTCGCGCGACACGCGCGGCACGTCGTAATCGTGATTGCCGAAGCAGGCGTGCACCGGCATCTTGAATTCGTCGGTCAGTTCCTTGCAGCGATCGACGCGCGTCTTGTTCTTGAAATAGAAATCCCAATCGGCCGACGGGTAGTTGTGAAAATAATCGCCGACCAGAAAAACGCGTTCCATCGGCGGATGCAGGCTGTTGATCAGCGTCCGCGCGGAGATCAGCCGGTCCGTCGTCTTGAAAATGCTCTCGGTATCGAGCGCATTGCCTTCGGGGCCCTTGTAGAACTCGTCGATGATGTGCGTGTCGGCGATCACCGCGAAGTAAAAATATCGCGATGAGTTCGCGCCGGACTGCGCCCAGGCCGTGTTGAGCAAAGCAGCGCCGGCCGTCGCGCCGATGACGCGGTTTCCAAATCCGCGCCGCGTGAGCGCGTAAATTTCGAAAGGGCTCATGCGATCGAGCTTACCGCCTCTTTATTTCGTATGCGTGACAGCCCTGGGTATTGAGGTGGCGCGGGCATTCTTGCCTGCAGCCACATTTTTCTAGGAACTGAGCGGCTTGTACGCGACGCAGTCGATCTCGACCTTCATCTCCGTCACGTGAAACCCCGAGACGACAGTCGTGCGCGCCGGCTTATGCGATCCGAACATCTCCGCGTAGACCTCGTTCATCGCCTTGAAGTCATCGCCGTTTTTCAGGAACACGCCGCAGCGCACCACATCATTGAGCGATGCGCCGCAGCCTTCTAAAATGCGCTTCAAATTGCCGAGCACCAGCCGCGTCTCATGTCGAATATCGCCCAGCGACAACTTGTCGGTCGCCGGATCGATGGGCCCCTGCCCGCTGACAAACAGAAAATCCCCGGCGCGCACGGCGGGCGCATACGGCCCGCGCGGCGACGGAACAGACGATGGAAACTGCGGCTGGACGCTCACGCGCGATTACTCCGGCTTCTTGCGACGAGGAGCGCGGCGCTGCCCGCCCTGTCCCGGCGGCTTCGTCGAACGCTTGCGAGTCGCGACCTTCTTCGGCTTGGCGGGCGGAGGATTGGGCTCGAAAATAGTCGGCTGACCTTCCACGTACGGCTGCGGCTCGTCCTCTTCGATCTCTTCCTCCATCGCGACCGGCTCAGGCTTCGGCGGCTCCGCTGGCGGATAAAATTCCGCGCCGAGGGACACCAGCACGCCCGAATCTTCACTCGGCTCCAGGCGAACCACAGTCTTGTCCTGCGCGTAATTCAGAAATTCAGTGAACTCCTGAAAACCGTACGAGCTTGGATCGAAATTCGGCTGCTCGATCTTGAACCACGCGGCCAGATCTTCCACCGGACATCCGTTTTCGATCTCGAGCCGGTGATTTTCCAGCACGTCACGCAGCGGCGGCAGCAAATCTTCGGGCTTCAGATTCGGCCGCTCCGATTGCGACGATCCCTTGCGCTCGATTACGTATCGGCCGCCTGTGCCGGTCACGTTGACCAAATCCGCGCGCTTCAGTTTTTCGACGAAATCCGAGAAGCTCCCGGCGCCATACGCTCGTTCATTGAACGTCGAATCGAGCTGCAGCATGGTGGATTTCAACAAACCCAATTGCGGCTGCACTCCGCGGCGCTCCAGAACCTGAAGGGCGCGCTCCACCAGCGGCATCGCCTGCGTCAGTTCCAGCGGAGCGGGACGCTGCCGGCGATCGCCACCGCGATCTCCTCGATCCCCGCGGTCGCCCCGATCTCCCCGATCGCGCGAACGCGGTCCACGATCCTGCATCGGAGCCGAGCTTCCGCCACCGCTGTGCAATTGCCGAGTCTCGCCCGGCAGCAGCACCGGCTGCGGAATATCCGACAGCAGCGATTCAAAGCTGATGAACTCGTGGCAATTCTGCTGCAGGATGGTCGACGTGAACGCCTTCCCGCCGACCACGAACACCGTCTTGCCGTACTCTTTCAATTTGTTGACCAGCGGGATGAAGTCGCTATCGCCGCTGACGATCGCGAACGCATTAACATGCGTGTGCGTGAACGCCATCTCCAGCGCATCCAGCGCCAGGTTGATATCGGCTCCATTCTTATCTCCGCGAGGGGAGGGGATGCGCTGCACCATCTGCACAGCGTTTTCCGCCATCTGGCGCGTCGCGCCGTCCTGGCGACCCCAATTCGCATACGCGAACTTCGCGACGATATCGCCGCGCTCCTTTAGGGCTTCCAGCGCCAGCGATACGTCGAATTCACGACGCAAAGTGGACTTCAATCCAATCTCGATGTTGTCGTAATCGACAAACACCGCGATGTTTAATTTCTCTTGCATTCTTTCTGTCTCGATTCTATTTCGGCCGCCGCAGCGGCTCTGTTTGTGCGGTGAGGTTGGCGTGCGCGCACAGGCATCATAGCGAGTGGGCTCAGGCCGCTTGCTTCACCGAGCTGCGGATGAATTCCACGATCTCTTCAAGCGAAGCGCCGGGTTGGTAAACCGCCGCTACGCCCAATTTCTTCAACTGCGCGGCATCCTCATCCGGAACGATGCCACCGACGATGACGAGCACATCGCTCATCTGTTTTTCCTTCAACAACTCCATCACGCGAGGCACAATGGCGTTGTGCGCTCCAGAGAGAATCGACAGGCCGATCACCTGCACGTCTTCCTGTAGCGCCGCATTGACGATCATCTCCGGAGTCTGACGCAGGCCCGTATACACGACCTCCATACCGGCATCCCGCAGCGCGCGTGCAATCACCTTAGCGCCGCGATCGTGTCCGTCGAGGCCGGGCTTGGCCACCAGCACCCGGATTTTTTGATCCATATTTCGGAAAGGAAACTCGCTCCGCCCGCTGCTCAATGGAAGCAGGCAGAACGCTGCAACCATTATAGACCGGTTTGTGACGGAGGGTCGGGCGGGATTCAGCGGGTGGTGTCCTAACTAGCGAGCTGTTCCGATGGTTTCCATACCCGGCGCCCTAATGTAGTGCGTCACACAGAGTGGGGCGGACGCCCCCGTCCGTGCTGGCCCCCGGCCCGGCTGGTGTGCTGAAGCCAAAGGCCGACGGGGGCGTCGGCCGCGGACCAGGGGTCCGCCCCACCTTGTTCCAGAAGAGTTGGGATTTGTGACGCACACCACCAGCACCCGCCCAGAGCCGCGCGCGACGGAAGCGGATTGGATCTCGCCGTCGTTATCCCGCCACATTTCTTGGAAACTGCCATAAGGCAGTCCAAGCTCCTTATTAAATATGTGAAAATTCGAAAATGGCACGCGTAAACTCCAAAAATGTACGTTGCTCCATGTCGCACAACGGACCACGAACCTACGCCATCGCCCTGTTGATTGCGTCTTCGGCCGCCGTTTCGCACGCGCAGACCTTCACCATCCTCGGAAACTTCGACGGCGCGAACGGCGCAGCCCCCACATCCCTCATTCGAGGCGCCGACGGAAACCTCTACGGGACAACCGAAGGCGCCGGAACCAACAACTTGCAATTGTTGGGCTCGGTGTTCAAAATCACTCCGAACGGCGGGTTGACGAACCTTTATACGTTCTGTCCACCTGTTGGAACGCCTCCAGGAACCCCGCCCGACTGTTCCGAAGGCGTACAGCCTCCGGGCATCATACTTGGCACTGACGGGAACTTCTACGGAACAACATCTGGCGGCACGCCTGGGACGAAGGGTTACTACGGCACCATCTTCAAGATCACTCCTGCCGGCGTCTTGACCACCCTGCACTACTCCAAGTCTGACAGCTCGGAAGGTCAAGGCCCCGGTTCTCTAACGCAAGCGAGCGACGGAAATTTCTATGGGACGAGGATTTTTGGTGGCGCCTACCAGAGTGGGACCATCTTCAAAATGACGCCGGATGGCACCCTAAGCGTCCTGTACAATTTCGGGTCAGCCTTGAACAGCGGCGTTCGTCCTGAGTCGGCAATGATCCAGGGTACCGATGGAAGTCTCTATGGTACGACGCTGTACGGTGGCGTCCACAGTCCTAACGGACCCAATGGTCCATTCAACGGTGGAACCATGTTCAAGTTCACTCCCGGGGGAGCTTTGGGGGGCACGCTGGCACAGCTCTATAACTTCGGAGCGATCGCGACCGACGGTGTTGTACCATTCTCCCCGCTGGTTCAGGCGACCGACGGAAATTTCTACGGACTAACTCGATCAGGCGGGCTCAACGGGACGGGTTCGATATTCAAGAGCGCTTCGGATGGGACGGTGACCACGGTATACAGCTTTAGTGGCTCCGGGGTCGACGGTACTGGTGGCGGAGTGGGCGCGTTGATCCAGGCGACCGATGGAAATTTCTACGGGACGACGAACGGTCTAGGCGGGGTCAATCTGGGCGGCACCGTCTTCAAGCTTACGCCGGACGGCGCCTTTTCCGTGCTGCATTCGTTCTCCTCAACCGAGGGGACGTACCCGAACGCGATCCTTCAGGGCGCTGACGGAAACCTGTATGGTACCGCCTCTCTCGGCGGCCAGGGCGGCTACGGCATCGTTTGGAAGATTGATTTATCGACAGTAGCGACCATCTCGGCTCTGAGCGCCACTTCGGCGAATGCGGGCGGCCCCGCGTTTACGCTTATCGTGACCGGTTCGGGGTTCCTGACCACGTCCCTAGTCCGATGGAACGGCATTCCCCTGGCGACCACCTTCATCGATGCAACTCACTTGACCGCTGTGGTGCCCGCGAATCTGATCGCCCAGGCAGGGGCTGCCAGCCTCGCCGTGACCAATTCCGGTGGTGCTTCATCAAACGCGGTCACCTTCACCATCAACCCGCCTGGCGCAACCACGCTATCCATTACCAGCCTCAATCCGGCTTTCGCAGCGGCGGGAGCGAACGCTTTCACGCTGACAGTCAACGGCTCGGGATTTTCTAGCGGATCTATCGTCCAGTGGAACGGCGCTGCCATCACGACCACTTTCGTGAATGCGAATCAATTGACCGCCGCGGTACCGGCCGCATTGATCGCATCGCCAGGAATCGCCGCCGTCTCCGTGATGAATGCAGGATCGGCTTCCAACTCGATCTCGTTTCTGATCACGTCTTCGTCCCCGGCTACAGTCACTGTTTCCGCCTTGCCTCATTTCGCGGCCCAGGGCCCCTGGACCTTCGGAGTCCTCGTCATCAACACCGGGACGCAGGGCGCAAATTTCGGGATCGAATTCCACGGGGATGATGGCTCCCCTATGGCGCTTCCATTCGCCGCCGGCTCCATCAGCAACCTTTCCGGAACCCTGCCTGCCATGGGATCGGCCTACTATGAGGCGAGCAATCCAGCGGCGGCGCTGGTCGAGGGCTGGGGGCAGGTCACCGCCGATCCCTCGATTGTGATTCAGGCGCTGTTCCGCGAAGACGCGAGCGGCACCGATTACGAAGCCGCGGTTTCATCGAACACCGGCAGCAAGGAATTCGTGATCCCGTTCGATGCCACCAGTCTCGCGGGGACGAGCGTGCCTTTATTTACCGGATTCGCGATCGCGAACCTCGACCCGGTCAACGTGGCGACCCTTAGCTGCACCGCCCGCGATGCCAGCGGCACGACAATTCCTAACGCGTTCACGGCCACAACCGGGCCCCCAGCGCTGAATCCGCTCGGACATTGGGCGGGTTACTTGTTTCACGTATTGACCGGAAGGCGAGGTGTGATCGACTGCGTCTCGAACACGATGGTCGCCGCCACGGCGCTTCGATTCCTCGGCTCAACCGCGTTTTCCTCGCTGCCTGTGATCAATAAGTAATCGGCTTGACGATATCTTTTAGGGATTGCTTCTCGCGGATCAGTACCTCAAGAGCCGTCGAGGCCGGGCTTGGCCACCAGCACCCGGATTTTTTGATCCACATTTCGGAAAGGAACTCGCTCCGTTAGTGGTGTGCGTCACAAATCCCAACTCTTTCTGGAGCAAGGTGGGGCGGACCCCTGGTCCGCGGCCGACGCCCTCGTCGGCCTTTGGCTTCAGCACGCCAGCCGGGCCAGGGGCCCAGCGCGGACGAGGGCGTCCGCCCCACTTAGTGTGCAATCTGTGTGACGCACTACACTAGTGCTCGGTGAGGGTGCGGAACTGAGTGCCACCGGCGCTCCAGATCTCGTGGCCATCGGAGTCACGGAGCACGACGATCCCTCCGGTCGACGGGCGACCCGCGTTAGTACCTCTGCCAGACGCGAACGTGGCGATGGTTTTTCCGGCTGAATCGACGATCACGAAACTCTCCGCTCGGAGGTCTTTCGTGACGGGCGTTGGAGTCTGCGCCATCACAAAGGGCGGCGCGATGTAGCGGCTGATCAATCCACCAATGAGTCCAGCGGCGAGCGCGAGAGCAATGTTCAGATGTTTTTTCATGGATCGATCCTCTGGCTCTCACTATACGCCGCTCGAGACTTGGCCGTTAATGAACGTGAATGAACGGTTGATTCCGATTATGATCGTGAAAATGACGCCCGAGCGCTCACAGCACAACAGGTGCCTCAAGTGCTTTCGAAAACGTTGGCCGCATGGAAAATACTCCTCGTACCAATCCATGCCCAAGTTCCGGCGATGGGAGATCTGCTGCTTCTGCCTGATGAAGGACGAGGATGGTCTCTACATCGGACGCGAGTCGAACAACCGAGAGCTAAAGTGCGGCGACGTTCACGCACCGCCACGAGTCTGATTTATTGACGTTCAATCACGTTTATTAACGGCCGACAAGCTTACTGCCCCCCGACCATGCAGCACGCCTCCGCCGGCGGAATAGTGTGCAGCTCAAACTGAATCAGCCATTTCAGCGCGACGAACTGAGTCTCGGGCGGCACCATCAGACCATTGGGGAAAAGCATGGGCAGCATGCGGCCATTCAAGAAAATCGTCGGTGTCCCCTGCACTTCAAGCGCGAGCCCATCAGCGATGCTCTGATCCACTTCGCTCTCCGTCGCGCGACCCGCGACGCACGTGCCGAACTGCTCATCCTTGTTCCACTCAGCGATCTTCGCCGCGAAGTCCTCTTCGTTGATCTCGCGCTGATGCGAGAACACCCAACGATAGTAACTCCAGAAACGATCGTTACCCGATCGCAGCGCACAACGCCCCGCGATCGCGGCGTTCATCGCCCACTTATGCTGCACCAACGGAAAATCGTGGAACACGATGCGCACCTGATTACCGAACTCCGCCGTCAGTTGTTCGCTCAACAGCTTGCTCGCATCCGCGCAATCGGGACATTGAAAATCCTCGAACACGGAAATCGTAACCGGAGCCTTCTCCGGACCAATCGACGGCGAGACCTGCTTCGCCAACCGCGCGATGCGCGTATCGAACGGAGTCTCATTGATCTGGAACGTATCGCCTTTCAGGAAATGCTGGCCGTCGGCGGCGACGAAGTAGCGGCGCTCGCCCACGTTGCGTCCGGATCGCGAACGCACCACCGTCACCTCAAACAAGCCCGGCATAACTTTCGACGGCGCGATCGCTTGCACTTTCAATTCGGAATCAGCCGGCCATCGCTCCATGTATTTCACATAGTGAAACAGGAGCTTTTGGTCGACAGGGGGTTGTGCCGCAGCTATGAGTGCGAAAACACCCAGGATGACGGCGCGATTGCGCCAGTGAGATCGATTTTTGTATGACATACGTTCGAGAAACAGAACTCCTCGCGCGTATTACCGCAACTCGACTGCCGTGATTCAACGCGCGACGCGCGACAGTTTCAAATGGGCGAACGATTTCCACTTGCCATCCGCGCCCTTCTGCTCCATCAGCCACTGCCACGTGCCCTCTTTGGGATCCCAAACATAGGTGTTGTGGAACGGACCATCCGGATATTCGAACACGAACCTGATCTGATTCCCCTCGCGAACGCCATACCCGAGCGTCTCCGAAAAGCGCCCGCCGAACGTGTCGATCAGGTGCATCACGTATCGCTCGCTGGGCGCGTCGTATCCGAGATACCAGATGGCATCGTAGGGATTCTCCGTCGACGGCGCGCTCGCCGAAGTCTTTTCCGTGATGCGAAGGAACTGGTGCTTGAACACCCAGTCCGCTTGAACATCGTGGTGCGCAGGTTTACCGTTGACGTCGCCTGTTATTTTCCACGAGCCCGCCAGGTGGTCGACCAATTCCCACTCCGCTGGCGTCTGCGCGAATACGGGAACAATCGCGATCACAGCAAGCAGGGCTGTCTGAAGCCTCATCCTCTAGTTGACGCTGAGCGAGTCAAGCAGAAACGCATAAATGAATGCCGTTTCTTTGAGATGTTCGTAACGGCCGGACGCGCCGAAGTGTCCGCTGCCCATGTTGGTCTTGAGCAGCAATCGACGATCGTCGTGCGCCGCCGCTTTCGCCGCGCGCAACTTCGCCACCCACTTCGCAGGCTCCCAATACGACACGCGAGGATCGTTCAACCCCGCGGTCACCAGCATCGCGGGATACTTCGCAGGCACGACGTTCTCATACGGCGCGTACGATTTCATATAGTCGTATGCTTTCTTGTCGTTGGGATTGCCCCATTCTTCATACTCGCCCACCGTCAGCGGAAGCGACGCGTCCAGCATCGTGTTCAGCGAATCCACGAATGGAACATTCGCGACTACGACTGCGAACAGATCGGGTCGCATGTTCGTCACTGCGCCCATCAGCAATCCACCGGCGCTGCCGCCTTGAATCGCCAGACGATTGCTCGACGTGTATTTCTGCGCGATCAGATATTCCGCGCTCGCGATGAAATCGGTGAAGGTGTTGCGCTTCACCATCAGGCGACCGCCGTCGCGCCACATCTCGCCCAGATCGCCCCCGCCGCGGATGTGCGCGATCGCATACACGAATCCGCGATCGAGCAGACTCAGCCGCTCTGAACCGAATGTGGGATCGATACTGATGCCGTACGACCCGTAGCCGTACAACAGCATGGGGGCCTTGCCGTCGCGCACCAATCCCTTCTTGTAGACCAGCGAGATCGGCACTTTCACGCCATCTGATGCGGTCGCAAACACACGTTCGGTCGCATATTGCGATTTGTCATAGCCCCCGAGCACTTCTTGCTGCTTCTTCAACTCGCGTTCATGCGTCACGACGTTGAAGTCGAACACCGAATCGGGCGTCGTCAGCGACGTGTAATTGAAGCGCAGCAGCTTGGTATCGTACTCGGCGTTCGCACCCACGCCCGCCGTGTAGACCGGTTCCGGAAAATCGACGTACTCAGGCTTCTGTGATAGCGCGCCGTTTTCGAATTTCTGGATACGAATTTTGATCAGCCCGTTATCGCGCTCTTCAAATACCAGATGATCTTTGAAGGAGGCCACGCTCTCGACCGTGACCTCGGCTCGGCCGGGAATGATTTCCTTCCAATGCGGCTTCGACGGATCTTTCACGGGCGCCTCGACCACGCGGAACGTCTTCGCGCCATCGTTGGTGCGGATAAAGAACGAATCGCCGTGATGCGAGACGTCGTACTCGGTGTCCTGCACCCGCGGCAGGATCACGTGGAACTCGCCGCGAGGATGATCCGCGCTCACATAGCGTGCTTCCGACGTCAGCGAACTCGAAATATTGATAAAGATGTAAGCCCGGCTGCGCGTCTTGGAAACCTCAACAGTGAATCGCTCATCGGTTTCGTGATAGACCAGCGTGTCTTTCTTCACTCCCAGCGCGTGACGAAACACCTTGAACGGCCGCTTGGCGTCGTCGAGCACGGTGTAGAAAAACGTCGCATTATCATTCCCCCATTCGAGCGAATAATAGGTGTTCGGAATCTCATCGGCGAGCAGCTTACCGGTCGCCAGATCCTGGACGTGAATGGTGTAGGCTTCGTCGCCATCGTAATCGACCGAATAGGCCAGCAGCTTGTGATTCGGGCTTACCGAGAAGTTTCCGACGCGGAAATATTTCTTGCCCTCTGCCATCGCGTTGCCGTCCAGCAGAATCTCTTCAGGCGCGTTGAGTGATCCATGCTTGCGGCAATAAACCGGGTATTGTTTGCCCTCGATCGTTCGGACGTAATAGTAATAGTCGTCGCGTTTGGTGGGAACGCTTTCGTCGGATTGCTTGATGCGCCCGAGCATCTCGGCATACAGCTTCGATTGCAGCGCGTCGGTGTGTTTCATCGACGCTTCGGTATAGCGATTCTCTGCTTCCAGATACTTGACGGTGTCCGGATCGTTGCGATCGCGCAGCCAGAAGTAGTTATCGACGCGAGTATCGCCAAGCGTCGTCATCGGTTTCGGGACGATTTTGGCGACAGGCGCGGTAAGATCGGCGGCGATAAGAGAAGTGGTCATCAGTGTATAGAGAATCGTGGAACGGTACATCCGTTCCCACAATACTACTGATGCACGAGAACGGCAGAAGTTGTGGGTTCGGTTAGCGGCCGAAATGGGTGGCGTTGCGTTGCGCGAAATCCGCCCATTTTTCAGGGAGGTCGTCCAACGCGAAGATCGCCGAAACGGGGCAGACCGGCACGCAAGCGCCGCAGTCGATGCACTCCACCGGATCGATGTACAACATGTCCTCAGTCGCGAACTTTTCGGCGTCCTTCTTGGGGTGAATACAATCGACCGGGCACGCGTCGACGCACGCCGAGTCCTTCACGCCAATGCAAGGTTCCGCAATCACATATGCCATAGAAGCAATCTCACCTGTGTAGCCTGGACAAATCGGGCAGGGATTGAAATTTCATTAGACCATACTGCGCCCGGTGAGACAAATTTTGGCGGCCGCGTCAGTTCGCGGGCTTCAGCCACACGCACGCAAACACTGTCGAATTGCCGATCGTGACGTTGATCTGCTCTTGTCCCGTCGAGAACGTTCCCATCGCGTACGACGTTGGCAATTGCAGGTTCATCTCAAACAATCCCTCGACAAAACCTGGGACATCGCCCGCATAGAGAATCGTCAGCGGTGGAGTGAGGGGACCTACGCCGACCGCCTCGAGCGAGGGTCCGCTTAGATTCGCCGCGCTTGCTGCGAGAATTCGACTTTGCCCGTTCCCGATCCCGCCGGTAACCGCTGGACTCATCAACCCCGCGCCTTCTCCAAAAATCGCGACGAACGACCCCAAAGTCGCCGGATTGGCTTGCGTGTTCAGCGTCCCATCGGAATTGAACCCCGAAATACACCCCTGCGAATCCATCAGCAACGCTGACGCGGTCGCCGCGACAGGTACCGGCGGCCCGTCAATTTCCATCCCATTTTTCAGGATCGCTACCGTCGACGTCGGGAACTCCACAGGATTTAAATTCTCGAACGGCACGACGGCTTCGATCTGATTTGAGCTCACGGATAGTAGCGGCGCCGCGATCCCGTTGAAGTACAGGTTCACTCCATTGAGCCCCACCGCGACCTTCCCCGATCCATCGATCTGCTCCATCGCCGGAACGTCCGGCCCGATCCCCGGCCCCATCAGGGTCACCAGCTTTCCCGGCGCGATCGGCCCGGTCAATCCCGTGAACGCGTCGGCGACGCAGCGCACGCCGGGCGGCAGCGGAGCGTTAACGTTGAACTTATTTACCGCGCCTGACGAATCGGAATACCACGCCTCGCCGTCGCCGCGAATCGCCAATCCCCCGGGTAAATACGACTCGTAGCTCACTGCGCCGGTGGGGTCGAGTTCCATCACGAAGCGAGACAGCAGCAGCGTTGGCGAGCACCACGCGAATGCATTCGATGTGACCGAGATCTGCACGTCTGTCTGGCTCATGATCACCAGATTGCCCGCGCTGTCGGGTGCGATCTCGAACAGCGACGGGTAGATTGGCGTCACAATAATCCCGGGGCCATCCCCACCGGGCACGTACGCCGACTCACGGAGCTCATATTTCGGGAGCGTACTCTCGTAAACCAGGGAGGATCCGTCCGGCGTAAGCTTTGCCGCGAATTGCGTGCTGAAATATTGAACCCCTTGCAACTGCGCCTCGCCGTTTACTCCGGCGATGTACACACCGCTTCCGTCCAGCGCGATGGCGACTCCTGATGAAAAGGCGCTCCCGGGCGCCAGCGCGTTGTACCGCGCCGCGAAGACTGGCGTGCTTCCATCCGCACGCAGCTTGACGACGAACCCGCCGGCTTTCGCCTGTGCGCTGGCGATCTGATTGAGCGCTCCCGCGGTGTACACAAACGTCGCGTAATCGCCGGCGGTCCCGGTGACATACGCTTCACCCGCGGCATTCACCGCAATCCCCGTAGCGCGGTCGTCGCCCACGCTTGAAAGCAGCGTCGCGTAGATCGGCTTGGAAAGCGCCGCATCGAAATGAATCACGAACCCATCCGTACCGCCGAGCGTGGCTGTTTGAAACGCTCCCGCCGTGATGGTGACGAATTCGCAGCTCGTTTTGACGGCAGAAAAAGTACACACCGTCGGGTCGACCGTTTGACCCGACACGAAAGGTTCACCCGACGGCGCTACCGCGATCGCGGCCGGAATACCGGCTGGGATTTGATTGCTCCCCAACAGCTTCGATCCGTCCGCGGAGAGCTTGTAGAGCAGCCCGGACGAATCGGCAACAAAGACATTGCCCGTCGAGTCCGCCGCGATCGCCGATGGTTGCTCGTTGAGGTTCACGTTATCGAGGTACGAGCCCCAGAGCAAAGCCCCGCTGCCCGAGATTTTCACGACAAACGCGAGAGAGCAGGTCCCGTCGAGCTGGCACGGTGGAACCGCGGAGATGTACGCACCCGGGGTGGTCGGAATCCCAATGAGCGGTGTGTTCGGTGGGAAATAGGTGTGAAAAACATACCCTGCGACATAAAGATTGCTGGCGGCGTCGACGGTGGTGGCCGTGATCGTCACGGAGTTTGAAAAGAGCGAACTAAGCGGGCCTGCCGCGACGGGTAGCGCGACGAGGAGGGTCGCGAACAGTATCCGCTTCATGTCAGTTCGCCGCCTTCACCCAGACGCATGCGACCGGTGCTGCGGGCGGCGTGGGTGCCGGAGGTTGGCGCCCCCGATCGTAATCTGAAGGATCTCCTGGCCGGTGGCGAAAGCACTCGGCAGAAGCAGGTTCATCTCGAAGATGCCTTCGACAAATCCGGGCGTGTCGCCTGCATAGAGAGTCGCTGGCGTTTGCGAGGGAAACGGTGGGGGTTCACGGCGCCCGGCCCAAAGCTGGGGCCCGGCGACGGATCCACAAGCAGAGCGGTGACAGGGGCGGCAATCTGACTTTGGCCGTTTCCGATTCCGCCGGTGATCGCAGGTTTCATCAGGCCCGCGCCTTCGCCAAAGATAGCGATGAACGTTCCCCACGCGGCTGGATTCGCTGGCTGTTCAGCGTGCCATCCGAATTGAATCGCCGATAGACATCCATTCGTGTCGGTGAGGAGCGAAAACGCCACGGCGATTGACCGGTACAGGCGACCCAACGATCTCGGAGCCATTTTTGAGAATGACCACGGTCGACGTCGGGAATTCCACAGGATCCAGATTCTCGAACGGCACCACCGCCTCGATCTGATTTGCGCTCACCGATAGCAGCGGCGCGGCGATGCCATTGAAATACACGTTCACGCCATTGAGCCCTACCGCGACCTTGCCGGTCGCATCGAGTTGCTGCGTCGCCGGAACTTCCGACCCGATCCCCGGCCCCATCAGGTTCACCAGTTTTCCAGGCGCGATCGGTCCGCTGAAGCCAGTAAACGCGTCCGCGACGCAGCGCACGCCTGGGGGCAGTGGATCGTGGATGTTGAACGAATTCAGCGTTCCGGAGGAATCGGAATACCACGACCTCGCCGTCGCCGCGAATCGCTAATCCGCCGCGGCACAGTACGATCCGTAAGTGACGCATCGAGAAGATAGGAATTGAGCTGCAGCAACGAAGAACGGATACGCCGATGAGCGGCCGTGCACGGCGCGAACGAATTCGGGTAGTGGGAGCGCAAAATATCCGCGTGACTCAATGAGCAGCAGATCTCCCGATGCATCGATCGCGATCTTGGAGCAACGGCGGGAATGTTGCTGCGTTCGGCCCGGGAACTGAGGCCCGGGCAGGCAGCGTCTGCTACAGAATGCGACGACCCGTCCGGCGCGAGCTTTGCCACGAACTGAGTTCCCGTGGTCATGAAACGCGTTCGGTGTGAAAGGCGACATGGACACCTGACCGTGAGTCCAGCGACGTACACGCCGCTCGCATCCACTGCGACAGCGGCGCCGAACGGTGCGCCACCGGCAGTTCAAATTGTGCGCGAAAATACCAGGCCCGATCCATCTGCGCGTTCAGCTTCACGACGAACAATGCGGTCGATGTCCGGCGGGTGCAGGTTGGATCATAGCCACCGGGAGTGACCGGGAAACGATGCGGCGCTGAGGTTCCAGCCCGTGACGTAAGCCTCGCCGGCGGCGTCCACCGTGATCCCGATTCCGCATCGTTGTCGATGCCGCCAATGATCGTCGAATAGATGAGTCTCGAAAGCGTCGCATCGAGATGAATCGCGAAGGCGTCCGTGCCTGCCCGCGCCGTCGCTCTGAAAGGCCCCGGCGGTCGTTACGAACTGACAGCCACACGCCTGTCGGGTTATCGCGGGTTGGCCAGTCGCGAAAACGTCGCCCGATGGCGATATCGCGATCGCCATGCGGAGACCCCCCCACGATGGTGTATAGCTTCCCAGCAGTTTGGACCCGTCCGCGGCGAGTTTCTGAATGAACCCGAAGCCGTTTGAGCACGCTCACGCCCGGGGTCGTCACAATCGGAGTGCTCTGGCCCGCGACGAATACATTGCCCGCACTATCCACCGCGATCGACGTACAAGTGTAGAATCGGGACTGTTATCCCCGCCGAGATAAGTTCGCGAAAATCACCGTTCCGCTGCTGGAAATCTTCGCTACAAAGTCGCGCCGTCGCACCCGATGGGAGCACGCCGGCAGCCCGGCGATGATGGGAGATAGGCGCCTGCAGGGTTCCGCCGATCGGCGGTCGCGTCAGGCGGCGTCGATCCGATTCCCGCGATATAAAGTTGTTCGAGGGTCGATGGCTGGTCGCCGTGATCGAAGTGTCCGGTCATGAAAAATCGGACTCAGCGGGCCGGCGGCCATCGGCAGCGCGACGAGCAGCGTCGCGAAAATAATTCGGCTCATGCACTGGAATGAGCATTCACATGGCCAGGATTATCTCGCTGAATACTCAAGATGATTAGAGAAGGCGTGGAAAAAGATTCCGTGTCGGAAAGACACGTGCGAGCGGAGTTGGTAGGGACGGGCGGATTCGAACCGCCGACCTGTCGCTTAGGAGGCGGCCGCTCTATCCATCTGAGCTACGTCCCCGCAATACACACTTACGAGTGTAGATCAGCTTCGGCCAGCGCTTCAGCCCCTTCTGCCCGATGTCGCGGCGATAATGCATCCCGTCGAAATGAATTTTCGACACGGCGGCGTATGCGGCATCGATCGCCGATTTGAGATCCGCGCCCGACGCCGTCACGCCGAGCACCCGTCCGCCCGACGGTTTCGATTCCTCGCGCCGTCGATTTCGTGCCCGCGTGGAACACCGTCGCGCCCGCATGTCGTCGATGCCAGTGATCACGTCGCCAGTACGAACTTTTCCCGGATATCCCTGCGCCGCGAGCACCACGCAGACCGACGGGTTCGGTTTTCCAACTCAACTGTCTTGTTCGCCAGCGAACCGGTCGCGGAGGCCATCAGCACGTCGGCGAAATCGGTCGACGGATCCAGCCGATGCATCAGCGGTTGCGTTTCCGGATCGCCCAGCCGCACGTTGAACTCGAGCACCTTCGGACCATCCGCTGTCATCATCAGGCCGGCGTAGAGAAAGCCGGTGAATCCGGTGGCGCGAACGGTGGGCGCGATGATCGTATCGAGAATTCGCTGCGAATCGGCAGCGGAGAGAATGCGGCCATCGCAATACGCGCCCATGCCCCCAGTGTTCGGGCCGGTGTCTCCATCGCCGACGGCTTTGTGATCCTGCGTGGCTTCCAGCGCAACCACATCGCGGCCGTCGCTGATCGCGATGAAGCTTACCTCTTCGCCTTCGAGAAATTCCTCGATCACCAGCACGCGGCCCGAGTGCTTGTACCGCGGTCTCAGCCTGCGCGCGATCGTGTCGCGATGATGACGCCTTTTCCCGCGGCGAGACCGTCAGCTTTTACGACCATCGGATATCGAAATTGATCGAGCGCGGCGATCGCTTCATCGATGCGTCGACGTTTGCATGAAGCGCGCGGTCGGAATGCCGATGCGCTGCATGAAGTCCTTCGAGTGGATCTTGCTCGCCTCGAGCTGCGCCATCTCTTGCGTGGGCCCCATGATCGCGAAGCCGCGCGCGCGAAATCGATCGACGATTCCTTCTGCGAGCGGACCCTCCGGTCCAACCACCGTCAGATCGGGGCGAATCGATTCGGCAATCGCGAGAGGATCTGAGCCCGGAATGATCTCGCCAACTTGGGCCATGCCGGGATTGCCCGGCGTCGAGAAGACGCTATGACGTTCTTGCGCGAGACGCCACGCGATCGCGTGTTCGCGCCCGCCGCTGCCGATGACAAGGATTCGCACGAATCGCTAGTGTAGCGCGGCGCTCAAGCTAGAATGTAGTACGTGACGCATCGTTATCAGATCGTCGTGATTGGCGCCGGCCACGCCGGCTGCGAGGCGGCGCGGGCGTGTGCGCGGCTTGGTCTCAAGACGGCGATGGTCACCATGAATCTCGATTTGATCGCGCAGATGTCGTGCAATCCCGCGGTCGGCGGGATCGCGAAGGGTCACCTGGTTCGCGAGATTGATGCGCTGGGCGGCATCATGGGCGAGTTGACCGATGCGGTAGGGATCCAGTTTCGATTACTGAATACCAGCCGCGGGCCGGCCGTGTGGTCGCCACGCGCCCAGTGCGACAAGAAGCATGTATCGCGTGAAGATGCGCGAGATTCTGGAACGCGAGCCGAATCTCCGGATCTTGCAAGCCGAGGTCGCGCAGTTAGTGATCGTGCAGGGTCGAGTTCGAGGTGTCGCGCTGCGTGACGGTCGGACCATTGAAGCCGACGCGGTGATCGTGACCACCGGCACGTTTCTGAATGGGCTCGCGCACGTGGGCGAGCAAAAGTATAGCTGCGGACGCAGCGGCGAGGCTCCCTCGAACCTGCTCGGCGATCAGCTACGGACGCTCGGCTTGGAATGGAGGCGTCTGAAGACCGGCACTCCCCCTCGTTTAGATGGCCGCACCATCGATTGGTCGCGATTTGAGCCACAATACGGCGACGAATCGCCGACGCCGTTTTCATTTATGACGGCTAAAATCGATCGGCGAGCAGGTGCCATGTTATGTCGCATATACGACGCACGAGACGCACGCGATATTACAGGAAAGCATCGCGCGGTCTCCGTTGTATAGTGGTCAAATAGAAGGAATTGGACCTCGATACTGCCCTTCGATCGAAGACAAAATCGTTAAGTTTCCGGACAAATCCCGGCATCAGATTTTTCTGGAACCAGAGGGCTTGGATACGAACGAAATTTACGTGAACGGCATGTCGACCAGCATGCCGATCGACGTGCAGAGCCGGATGGTCGCGTCGGTGCCCGGACTTGAGAATGCCGAGATGATCCGGCCTGGATACGCGATCGAATATGATGCAATCGATCCTCGCGAGCTTTCGGCGACCCTCGAGGTCAAGCGAATCGCCGGATTATTCCTCGCTGGACAGATTAACGGTACCTCTGGATACGAGGAGGCGGCGTGCCAGGGCTTGATCGCGGGCTTGAACGCAGCCGCAATGGTAGGCGGTTCGGAGCCCGTCATCATTGATCGGACTCAAGGCTACACCGGCATCCTGATCAGCGACTTGATCAGCAAGGGCGCGGACGAGCCGTATCGCATGTTCACCTCGCGCGCCGAGTTCCGGCTGCATCTTCGAATCGACAACGCGGACGAGCGCCTGACACCGATCGGCCGCAGGATTGGGCTGGTCTCGGATGATCGCTGGAGCCTTTATTCACGCAAAGTCGCCCAGCGCGCCCGGATCAAAGCGCTAATGGATGCGCGGATGTCCCGCACCAGTGTGTCGCTTGCGGATGGAGACCGGCCGACCATCGCCGAATGGATGCGTCGTCCTGAGTCGCGGATCGCTGATCTGAAGACGTGGATTCTCGCGGAGGTCGGCGAGGAATTGATTCACGGGACATTGGAGACGACGGAGACGGAGCTGAAGTACTCAGGCTACATCGCCCAGCAACAGCGCCAGGTGGAACGCTTGCGGAATTCCGACGATCGGCGAATTCCGATGGATTTCTGCTATCAGGATATTCCGGGGCTTTCACGCGAGGTGCGAGAGAAACTGGATCGCGTGCGCCCTGGAACGCTGGGAGGCGCCGCCGTGATTCCCGGCGTGACACCGGCGGCGATCGCGGTACTCGACGTGTACCTTCGTCTCGCCCAGTGAACGAGTTTCGCAACCTTCTGGCGAGGGAGTTCCTTCCCTTCGGTACCTTGTCTGAGGCGCAACTTGCGGCGCTTGAGCGGCACTATACGCTGCTTGCGCAATGGAATCGGCGTATGAACCTCACGCGCATTGAGAAATTGGAAGATGTCGTCAAGCTGCATTACTGCCAGTCCTTGTTCCTTGGACTGCAACTGCCCAAAGGCCCACTCCGGATCGTTGACGTCGGGAGCGGTGCTGGTTTTCCTGGTTTTCCGGTAGCCACGCTGCGTCCGGACTGCTCAGTCGACTTGGTAGAATCGGATCGACGTAAGGCTGTGTTTCTGCGAGAGGCTTGCTCGGCTCCCGCTGTGAGAGTCCTTGCGGAGCGAGCAGAGTCCTTGACGGGAGCGTACGATTGGGTAATCTCGCGAGCTGTCCGCCCGAAAGACGTGATGACTCCGGGTTTGGCACCGAATGTCGCTATGTTATTGAATGTGAAGGATGCGGGTGGCGCAAATCGGGTGGTTCCTGTCCAATGGGGGGTAGATCACGCTGTGGCGCTGTTCCACGTGAAACAAGGAGCATGATAAGATTTGAGCCGTGGCCAAAGTTATCGCCATTACAAATCAGAAGGGCGGCGTCGGGAAGACGACGACCGCCATCAACCTGGCAGCCTCGCTAGCCGCGAACGATCTTAAGGTCCTCCTGATCGACTCCGACCCCCAGGGAAACTCTACCAGCGGACTTGGGATCGAGAAAAATCCGGAGATTTTGACGCTCTACAACGCACTTCTCGGTGGAGTGCCCATCGAACAAACCATCGTGAAAACAGACTGCGACGGGCTGGATTTGGTCCCTGCGGACAAAAATCTGGTCGCGGCGAACCTCGATCTGGTCGACCTGCCTGATCGCGAGTATCGGCTAAGGAACGCGTTGGCTTCAGCGCGCGCAGCTTACGACTATGTCTTGATTGACTGCCCGCCCGCTCTCGATCTCCTGACGCTAAACGCCATGGTTGCTGCCGATTCGGTCCTGATGCCCATCCAATGTGAGTTCTTCGCCCTGGAGGGCATTTCGCAGCTCATGGATACCGTCGACAAGGTGCGCGATTCCTTCGCCATCCCCTCCAGATCGAAGGTATTCTGCTGACAATGTATGATGACCGCACCAACCTCACTCGGCAGGTTGCAGACGATCTCAAGGATTTCTTCGAAGAACATGTCTGAAAACGGTGATTCCGCGCAGCATTCGTCTGGCCGAAGCGCCCAGCTACGGAAAACCGATTCTGATGTACGACCCCCGCTCACGCGGCGCGGAGAGCTATATCAAGCTTGCCAAGGAGATCCTCGAAAATGAGCAGCGCAACCGACAAGCAACGCAAAGCGCTCGGTAAGGGCCTTTCAGCGCTCCTTCCGCCCAGGGCGCAGAGTTCGGCCGCCGTGGCCGCGCCAGCTCCTGCCGTAGATTCTCGTACCCCTACGAAGCTCCCTCTCGATGCTATCCAGCCTAACCCGATGCAGCCGCGGTCGGTGTTCAACTCGGATCGGCTTGAGGAATTGGCCGCCTCGATTCGGGCGAACGGAATTATCCAGCCGATCGATCGTCCGGCGGCACGGGAACGGATATCAGTTGGTCGCAGGCGAACGCCGTTGGAGAGCAGCCAAATTGGCCGGGTTGCAGAAGTCCCGGTGGTTGTCCAGGATGTCGCCGATCCCTAATCTCCTGGAACTGGCGCTTATCGAGAACATCCAGCGCGAAGATCTGAACCCGATCGAAACCGCCCACGCCTACGAGCGACTCGAACGTGAACTGGGCTCTCGCACGAGGAGATCGGCCGCCGAACCGGCAAGGACCGCACGTCCATCACCAACACGATTCGGCTGCTAAAGCTGCCCAACGAAGTCCAGGCCTGGTTGCTGTCCGAGCACCGTCTGTCCATGGGCCACGCACGAGCCATCCTGGGTCTGCCCACCAGCGGAGCAGCAGATCGAAATCGCCGAAAAAGCCGCCGCGCAAGGCTTGTCGGTTCGCCAGGTCGAAGCTCTGGTGCAGGAGATGACTGCGCGACGCCCCACAAGGGAAGAAATCCGAGTCGGATCGAGAGGAATCCAAGCTCGACCCCAATGTGAAGCCGGCCATCGATCGAGCTGGAGCGGGCGCTGGGAACGCGCGTCCGGATCGTCGAGCTAACCGACCAGCGCGGACGGATCGAAATCGAATACTACTCCCAAGCCGATCTCGACCGCCTGTTTCAGCACATCGTGGGACCGCAACAGTAGAAAATTGGTGCCGGCGGCAGGAGTCGAACCTGCGACCTACGGATTATGAGACCGTCGCTCTAACCACCTGAGCTACGCCGGCGCATTACCAGCGTAGGAACGGCCGGCCGCTGTCAAGTGTCATATAAGCAGGTCTGAACTATATGTTGGAGCCGGGTCTGCGCTGACTACAATTCTCTTAGTGTCCGCACCCGGCTGTCGAATTTTCGCGCGTCTCGAAGAGCTACTCCGATCTACGCCGCGCCCGGCGATCGCCTGAAGGAGCTCGCGACTTCTCAACCGGCGCCAGTTTCACACGGATTATTGGGCGCTGCGCGACGTTTCGCTTCGAAGTGCATCGCGGCGAGACCTTCTGCATCGTCGGCGAAAACGGATGCGGCAAGAGTACGCTGCTGCAGATCTGCGCCGGCATTCTTCACCCGACCTCCGGAACGGTCGAGGTCAACGGCCGCGTCGCGGCGCTGCTCGAGCTCGGCTCCGGCTTCAATCCGGAATTCTCGGGCCGCGACAACGTCTACCTCAACGGCGCGATCCTCGGCCTCTCGGCGAAGGACATGGATCGCCGCTTCCCGGAAATCGAAGCATTCGCCGAGATCGGCGATTTCATCGACCAGCCGGTTAAGACCTACTCGAGCGGAATGGTGGTCCGGCTCGCCTTTGCGGTCGCGATTCATCGTCGATCCCGAGATTCTGTTAGTCGATGAAGCGCTCGCGGTGGGCGATGTGTACTTCCGGCAGCGCTGCATGCGCAAGGTTCACGAACTGCGCTCGCCGCGGAATTACGATTCTTTTCGTCTCTCACGCCACCGGCGACGTCAAGCGCTTGGCGATCGCGCGATGTGGCTGGATCACGGGCGCATGATGGCCATTGGACGCACGGATCTGGTTGTCTCTAAGTATCTTGCGGCGATGAATGAGAAAGACGCGCGTTATCTGGTCCATGAGCCTGGTCCACTCGCCGAGTACGCCGGAGCAGCCGCCGAAGAGATCGTCGAAGGCAATTCCGAACATCGACCATCGCTTCGGAGACGGCAAAGCGGAAATCATCGGCATCGCAGTGCTTACGACGGATGGTAGTCATTAGCATAGCCTCGTTTCGCCCAATTCTACAATTGTAGTAAGAATCAGCGCCCGCGCCAAGGCGAATCTCGATCGGCCCATCGTCGGATTCATGTTTCGCAATCACCTCGGCGTCGATTTCGCAGGAACGAACACCGCCGCGAAGGCTATACGCTTGCCGCCGATGCTGATGGCGAGGTCTGCACGGTGATTTCTACCTCGATCTTCCCGGCCTGTACGCATCGACGTTCTCCTTTTCGCCCGCGATCGCCGACGGAACGCTCGATCACTACGCCATCTGCGACTGGATCGATAACGCGATCGTCCTTGCCCATGGAAAGCTCCGACGGCCCATCTACGGCCAGTTTCATTTTCCCTGCCGCGTCGAAGTCAATTCAAGACTGGGTGTCCATGCGAAAGTCGACTCGGGAGCGCCCGCGCTGTGACCGAATTCACCGGCGAGCGCGTCATCCCCGGCCAAGTCAATGAGGATCTCTGGGCGGAACACTTCGCGCGCTACGCTTTCGCGCGAACTTCGCGGGACGCAGCGCGCTCGATATCGGCTGCGGCACCGGATACGGCACCGCAGAGCTCGCGAAATGCGGCGGCACAGTAGCCGGCGTCGACGTGGCTGCCGGCGCGATCGCTTACGCGCGCGAGCATTACCCACGGCCGAATATCCGGTTCGTCCAGGCATCCGCGACCGCGCTCCCGTTTCGCGGCATCGTTCGATCTGGTCACCGCTTTCGAAGTCATCGAGCATCTGAGCGATTGGCGTGCACTGCTCGCGGAAGCCCGCCGGGTGCTGCGCGAGACGGCCTTTTCCTGGTTTCGACTCCGAATCACCGTTACTACGCGGAATCGCGCGCGGAGCGCGGACCCAATCCGTTTCACGTTCACGAATTCGAATTCGAGAATTTCGCCAAGCCCTGGCGCGTGTTCCCGAACGTCTCGATCCTGTTGCAAAACTGGTCGCGTCCATCGCCATGACAACCAGCCTGCGCCCATCGATGTACGGGTGGATGCTCCCGATCAGACGCCACAAGACGCGCATTTCTTCCTCGGTGTCTGTTCCGCGCAACCGACCCACCCGTCTGCGGACTGCTTTCTCTCCCGCGCGCCCCAACGTCCTGCGCGAACGCGAGCAGCACATCCATCTGCTTGAAAGCGAGCTCGAGCAGTCCAAGGCGTGGCTCGCGACCACTACCGCGGAACGCGATGCTTTGCTGAACCTCAACGCTGCCCAGAAAGAACAGATCGAGGAGCACAACACTTGGGCGCTCAAGTGGGAACAAAACTGGAAGGGCGCAATGGAGCGCATCGTGCATCTTCAGGAACAGTTGCAATCGGCGCACACGGGCTACACGGCAAAATCAGAGAACTGGAACAGGAGAACTCCCGCACCGTCGAATGGGCCAGCGAGACGCAGAACCGCCTGGAGGCAAAGTCCGCGGAGCTCGCAGAAGCGGTGCGCCTCCTGGATATCGCCGAGGCCACCGTGGTCGAACGCACGTTGTGGGCGCAACGCGTCCAGGCCCATGTCGATGAACTCCAGGCACAGCTCACCATGATTCGCCAATCACGCTGGGTGAGCATAGGAAGCGCGATCGGCGCAGGGCCCAAGGCCGGTAATGGAGAGCAACGGCAACTGCCCTGTGGCGCATCCTAAAGGGGTTGCCGCTTGCCGCTGCTCTCGCCACTGCTCCTCACCCTCGCTGCGGTGGCGCTGCTTCTCACCGATATTCTTAGCCGCCTTCGCCCGCGCGGCGCTCTACCCGCTTCAACAAAACCCGACACCCGATGCGGCCAGCATCGTCATCCCCAACTGGAACGGCGGCGATCTTCTCGCAAAATATCTGCCATCCGTAATCGCCGCCGCGGAGCAGTGCCCGGGAGCGAAGTCATCGTCGTCGACAACGGCTCAACCGACGGCAGCGCGGCGTTCCTGCTCGAGAACTTCCCGCATGTCCGCGTGATCGCCCTCGACGAAAATCTCGGGTTCGGCGGCGGATCGAATCGCGGATTCGAGCACGCCAAACGCGACATCGTCGTGCTGCTCAACAGCGACATGCGCGTGGAGCGCGGATTTCTCGCGTCCCCTGCTCGACGGCTTTACGGACGAGAATGTTTTCGCCGTCTCCTGCCAGATTTTCTTCTCCGATCCGGACAAGCTCCGCGAAGAAACCGGGCTGACCGAAGGCTGGTGGTCTGCAAGGCGCGCTGCGCGTGCGGCATCGCATCGACCCGACATTCGACCAGCTGTATCCGTGTTTCTATGGCGGCGGCGGATCCTGCGCCTTCGATCGCCGGAAATTTCTGGAACTCGGCGGCTTCGATCCGAGCTGCTCGCGCCGTTTTATCTGGAAGACACCGATCTCGGCTATATGGCGTGGAAACGCGGCTGGAAAGTGCTGTATCAGCCCGCGAGCGTGGTCTATCACGAACACCGCGGCACCATCGGCAAGCGCTTTTCGCGACGCCTATATCCAATCCGTGCTCAAGAAAAACTTCCTGCTGTTCACCTGGAAGAACATCCACGACTGGCGCCGGCTGTGGTCGCATTTCTTCTTCACCTGGGCCGGCGCGATGCTGAGCTGGCTCGCCGGCGATTCGCCGGAGCGCGCCAGCTTCGCAGGCATCGCGCGCGCGGCTTTGCAGCTTGCCGCGGGCGCTTGCTTCGCGCTGGCGCGCACAGCCGCTCGCGCACGATCTCCGATACGCGAAGCCTTCCGCCGTCCGCTGGGCGGCCACTTTCGCGACACTTTCTGCCGCTCATCGCCAACCCGCGACCGCCTGCAGCGTCCTGTTCGTCTCCCCTTATCCGATCTGCCCGCCGGTCCACGGCGGCGGCGTCTTCATGTACCAGACCGTTCGCGAACTCGCGCGGCTTTGCGATCTGCATCTGATCGTCCTGCTGGATCATCGAGCATGAGCGCGAAGCGCACGAGGAGCTGGACCGCATCTGCGCATCCGTACGAGTACATCGTGCGCATGGACGGCCGGCAGAAAGGCGTTCGGATCGATCGAGCCGCACGCGGCGCGCGAATTCCGCAACGCCGATCTCGCCTGGCTGATCCATCGCCAGATTTATCTGCGCGCGATCGACGTGCTGCAACTCGAATACACCGTGCTGGGACAATATGCCGGCCGGTTCCGCCACATCCCCAGCATTCTGTTCGAGCACGACGTCTATTTCCAGTCCATCGCGCGGCGGCTGCCGTACATGACGCGGCGCGTTCGAAAAGATGAGGCGCGCTGGGAGTATCTGCGCGCGCTGCGCTACGAACTGCGCCTGCTGCCGCAGGCTCGATCGCATCCAGGTGTGCAGCCAGCGACAACGCCGATTACCTGACTTCGTTTCTTCCGCAACTCGCAGGCCGCATTGACGCCGGCTATCGCGCGGGCATCGACACCTCGCTATACGAATTCCAGCCGACCGGCCGCGAGCCGTTCACGATGCTGTTCCTGGGCAGCTTCCGGCATCTGCCCAATCAGCGAAGCGCTGCACTGGTTCGTGGACCAGGTCTTCCCGCAGATCCGCGCGCACGAACCGCGTGCGCGACTGATCGTCATCGGATCCGACCCTCCGCCGCGCCATTCCTTGCCCGACGCCGACGCATCGAGCTGGATCGGCTTCGTCGAAGATGTGCGCGAGCCGCTGGACGCGTTATGCGGTGTTCGTTTGCCCCATTCTGAGCGGATCGGGCGTACGCGTGAAGCTGCTGGAAGCGTTCGCGGCGGGAATCCCGGTGGTTTCGACGCATCTGGGCGCCGAGGGGCTGGCATCGAAAGACGGCGAAATCTGCGCGCTGGCCGATGAACCGGAGGATTTCGCGCGAACATGTTCTGGATCTGCTGCAGAATCCGGAAAAGCCGCAGCGATGGCGCGCGAGCCCGCGCCGAGGTGGTCGCGAAGCGCGATATGCGGGCGATGACGGAGCGGCTGGTGGAGTGCTACCGCGCGAAGTTCGCCGAATGCGCGGGTGAAGCTGTAGCTCGTATTGTGTTCGCCGATAACGCGCTCCATACTGTCGCGCCTCACAATCACGTCGGAACGCGCGCGTGATCTACACCGCTGGTGCACGGTTCCAGGGCTCGCGCACATGGTCGATCTAGCCGCTATAAGCGATTCGCCATGAGGCGCGACGCTGGACGCGCTCGTCGCCTTACCGCAATCCGTTAGGTTTCCGGCTTGCCTTTGCGATCCTTCTCGAGCTTGCCGCGATCTTGTCGCCGACGCGGTTCATCGCATCCGGCGACGTGTCTTGGGCATTCGATAGCGTGCTCCACATTACGTCGCGCGTTTTCGATCCACCAGGAAAATCAGCGCCGCGGCCGTGCGAAAGCGCATGCGATCGGCTTGCGGAGCG
The DNA here is from genome assembly GCA_963819125.1 of Terriglobia bacterium. Lineage (GTDB taxonomy): Bacteria > Acidobacteriota > Terriglobia > Bryobacterales > Bryobacteraceae > Palsa-187. The sequence goes on along the minus strand of CAWFUQ010000015.1, from coordinate 1,614,825 downwards.
GAGCTCAACGATCTTTCGCGTCCGGTTTCACCTTGCTGCCCGTACAACTCGTTCAAATGCTCCTCGAAGGCCGCGCCGATGCGATCGGTGAAAACCACATCCGCCTTCTGAGGATCGGTCACCACCTGCATCACGCTCCCGGTGGTGAGACGCAGTGCCAGGTACTGATCCAGCCGCCCGACATCGGCAGCAAGTAGACCGTCTTGATACCCGGCCACATCGGCCAGCCGTACATTGCCATCGCGGCCACCAATACCAGCAACAAGACGCGCAAGCTTTCATTTCTCATCATTGCCGTGTACCAGGACGCGGTCGCGCGCTATTCTAGTGAATCGGTCCATGTACAAAGGGCAGCGATCACGGTGATCATTCCGTGTCTGAACGAAGAGCAGGGCATTGAGTCGGTGCTGCGGCGCATGCCGGAGTTCGTGGACGAGATGATCGTGGTCGACAACGGCTCCACCGACCGCACCTCCGACGTCGCGCGCAGCTTCGGCGCGCAGTGTGATTCGCGAAGACGTTCGCGGCTACGGCCGCAGTTACAAGACCGGATTCGCGTCGGCACAGGGCGACCTCATCATCACGCTCGACGGCGACCACAGCTATCCGCCGGACGCGATCTCCTATCTGCTGGAGGCCTTTCTGCATCTGGACGTCGATTTTCTGAACGCCTCGCGCTTTCCGGTGCGGGATCGCAAGGCCATGAGCTTCAAACATAAGTTCGGCAATCTGATCTTGTCGCTCGCCATGTCGATTCTCTATTTCCGCTGGGTGCGCGATTCGCAGTCCGGCATGTGGGTGTTCCGCCGATCGATTCTCGAGGGGATGAAGCTGATCTCCGACGGCATGGCGTTTTCCGAAGAAATCAAGATCGAAGCGCTCAAGAGCAATCGCGTGCGCTTTGCCGAGATCTCGATTCAATACACCTCCCGGCTGGGCGAAATCAAACTGAATCCGTGGCGCGACGGATTCTACAACCTCTGGTTCCTGCTGAAGAAGCGGTTTTCATGACCACAGTCACGGCCGTTATTCCTCATTGGAATCGCCGGGATCTCCTTGAATCGCTGCTCGCAGCTTACGGGATCAGACGCGGCCGTTCGATGAGATCATCGTCGCAGACAACGGATCGACCGACGATTCCGCCGAGCTCGCCGAACGTAACGGCGCGCGAGTGCTGCGCCTCGGACAGAATCTTGGATTCGCGGCCGCCGTGAATCGCGGGATTGAGGCGGCGCAATCGGAATGGATCGCGATCCTGAATAACGATGTCACGCTCGAGCCGCGCTGGCTCGCCGAGTTGCTCGGATCGGCCGATCGCGCGCATGCACATGTTTGCAACCGGGAAAATTCTACACGCCGATAACGCGGCGATCATCGACGGAACCTTCGATGAAATTTCGCGAGGCGCGTGCGCGTGCCGCTGCGGCTCGGGAAAACCGGATGCGCCGATGTGGAACCAGCCGCGCGCGATTCGGATCGCGTCCATGACGGCGGCGATTTTCCGCAGGAGTTTGTTCGAACATGTCGGACTGCTGGACGAAACCTTCATTTCCTATCTGGAAGACGTCGATTTCGGATTGCGCTGCGCGGTCGCCGGGCGTGAAGGCGTATATGAGCCGAAGGCCGTGGCTTTTCACCGGGGCAGCGCCACGCTGGGCGCGTGGAATTATGACACGGTGCGCAGCATCTCCCGAAATCAGGTGTTGCTGGCGGCAAAGCACTTCCGCGGACAACCGCGCTGGCCGATTCTGGCAGGTCAGTTGCTCTGGGGACTGCTAGCCTTTCGACATGCCCGAGGTGCCGCCTGGCTGGCCGGGAAATTTTCCGGTTGGCGAGCGGTGGGGCGGGCGCAGTACCCCGATATTGACACCCAGGCGATCCGTACGATCGTCGAAGCGAGCGAAAGAGAGATCTTTGCAACCTGCGAGCAAACCGGGTTCGACGCTACTGGAGGGCTTACTTCTGGTTGCGGCGGTGATCGTGACGCGAAATTCGGAGGAAGTGATCGGGGATTGCCTCGACGCGCTGGCTAGCATGGCACCACAGCTCACGCCGATCGTGGTCGATAACGCATCAACGGACCGAACGGTCCAGATTGCGCGGCAACGCGCAGACCTGCGCGGCAATGTGCGCGTGATCGCGAATCGCGGATAATCGCGGATTCGCTGCAGCCGTCAATCAAGGTGTCGCTGCCGGCGATGCCGATTTCGTTCTTCTTCTGAATCCTGACGCGAAGCTGCTCACTGCGGTTGACAGCCTGGTGGACGCCAGTAAGCAATTTGGATTATCGGCAGGCAAGTTGGTGGACGCGCAAGGGAAAGCGCAGGCCGGATTCACGATTCGCCGATTTCCTACGCCGGCCGCGCTGATTTTCGAGCTATTCGGAATCAATCGCTTATGGCCGCAGAACCCGGTCAATCGGCAGTATCGCTACCTCGACAAGAATCTTGACAAAGCCGGTGCGGTGGAACAACCTGCCGGTGCGTTCCTGATGTTTCGCCGCGATGTGTGGCAAAAGCTGGGTGGACTGGACGAATCGTTCTCTCCGATCTGGTTTGAGGACGTCGATTTCTGCCGCCGGGCCGTGGCAGGCGGTTATCGGGATTCAATATGTTCCGGGCGCGAAGGCCAGCCATTGGGGTGGGCATTCCGTAGCAAAAGTACCAGGCGGATGCCGTGCCGTGTACTGGTGTGCTAGCCTAATCAGGTATGCTTCCAAGCACTTCCGCGAGCCAGGCTATCGGGCTGTGTGCGCCGCGGTGGTGTGCAGTTCCCTCCCGCGGATGGTCGCGGGGATGATTCGGGAGCGGAGCTTAGCGCCGATCACTGCTTATAGTAAAATTGTCCGTTTCGCAGGCCTGTGCCTTGTGTTGTCTCGGGGGCGCGGGGTAGAAAAAATCAGCTCATAAACGATTATTCGAATGGCCTACAACGACCTGTATCCGTCACAATCGTGACCTATAACAGCGGCCGGTTCATCAAGCGGTGCCTGGAATCGGTTCTCGAACAGAAGTATCCGAACCTGGAAGTCATCGTGGTCGACAACGCGTCGACTGACGGTACTGTGGACATTCTAGAGCAGTTCGAGGATCAGTGCCGGATCTACTACAACGACGAGAACATCGGATTCGCGGCGGCGCAGAATCAGGCGATCGGGCTTTCCAGCGGCGAATGGGTGTTGACTCTCAACCCCGACGTGCTGCTGCTCAAGAATTTCATCAAAGAACTGGCCGAAGCGGGCCAGATGGACCCCAAGGTCGGCAGCGTATGCGGGAAACTGCTCACCATTCGCGCCACGTTCGATCTTCCGGAAAAACAACTGGTTGATTCGACTGGAATTTATTTCACACCGATGCTGCGTCATCTGGATCGCGGCAGCCAGGAAGTGGACAACGGCCATTATCTGAACTTCGAATATGTGTTCGGCGCGACGGCCGCCGCGGCGCTGTATCGCCGTTCGATGATCGATGACATTTCGATCATGGACGAATTTTTCGATCCCGATTTCTTTGTCTATCGCGAAGATGCCGATGTCGCCTGGCGCGCGCAGTTGATGGGATGGCGTTGCGTATACACGCCGCTCGCGCGCGGCTATCACGTACGCAATGTGCTGCCGGGCAATCGCCGGGCGCTTCCACCGGAAATCAACATGCATTCGGTGAAGAACCGGTTCCTGATGCGAATCAAGAACATGACCGGCGACCTCTATCGCCGCAACTGGTTCTCTATCACCGGCCGCGACCTCATGGTGCTGGGCGCGTGCATCGTTCGCGAACATACCTCACTCAAGGCATTTTGGTACCTGGCCAAGAACTGGCGTCGCGTGGTGGCCAAACGCGGCGAAATCATGCGCCGCCGTCGTGTCAAGGACGACTATATTTCGAGCTGGTTCTCCTATGAACCCGTGAGCCGTCCCGCTCCCCGGCCCACTGCACGAACGCTCGCGAAGGCGCGCGCCGCGCGCGGATAAGCCCGCCGCGCTCAGCGACTCGCCATGCGATTCGCCATCCTGGGCACTCGAGGGATTCCCGCCCACTATGGCGGATTCGAGACCTTCGCGGAGGAACTCTCGGTTCGATTAGTGGAGCGCGGACATCGCGTTACGGTGTACTGCCGCGAAAAGTATCCCGAACCGTCCTATCGCGGCGTGAAGCTCCAATACCTTCCCACCATTCGTCACAAGTATTTCGACACCATCGCGCACACCTGCCTTTCGACGTTTCATGTGCTGGGCTCGCAATACGATGCACTGCTGTACTGCAACGCCGCGAATGCGATCTTCACCTGGATGCCGCGAGCGGTGGGCATGCCGGTTGCGCTGAACGTCGATGGACTGGAGCGTAATCGCAAGAAGTGGAACGCGCTCGCGAAAACGTGGTATCGAATGTCCGAATGGCTAGCGACTTGGATGCCCAACGCGGTCGTCACCGACGCCGCGGCGATCGCTGAATATTATCGCCAGAAGTATCATCGCGACTCGCACATGATTCCTTACGGCGCGGAATTGGGTGCTGTTGAATCTTCTGATGTTCTGACCACGCTGGGACTGCAACGCCGGCACTATTTTCTGTACGTCAGCCGCATGGAACCGGAGAATAACGGATTGCTGGTGCGCGAAGCGTTCGAGAGGATCGAGACGCCGATGAAACTAGCGCTGGTCGGCGATGCGCCGTACGCAGCAGAATATATCGCTAGCGTGCGCGATACACGCGACCCCAGAATCGTCATGCCGGGCGCGATTTACGGTCAGGGTTATCGCGAGCTCGGCTCGCATTGCTTCGCTTATATCCACGCGACCGAAGTCGGCGGCACGCATCCCGCATTGATTGAAGCGATGGGGCGCGGCGCGCTGACCCTGTATCTCGATACGCCGGAAAACGTGGAGGTCGCGGGCGGCGCTGGGATCGCGTTCGATCGCGACGATCTCAGCGAGGTTTTGCGCCGCGTGCTGGCGATGAACGAAAATGAGTGTGATGAGTGGCGCACACGCGCGATGGAGCGAGTTCGGTCGCGCTACAGTTGGGATGCCGTGACGGACGCGTACGAGAAACTTCTAACGGGGCTTGCCAGTTAAAGATGAGAAGTTGGGTCGAAGTTTCCCGTACACGGATTCGTGAAAACTATCGAGCCGTCCGCGCGCTGGTGAACGGCACCGCGGAAGTGATGCCGGTGGTGAAAGCCGATGCCTATCGCCACGGTGCCGTCGAAATCTCCAAGGTCCTCGAAGCCGAAGGCGCGACGTGGCTCGCGGTATCGAACGTTGATGAAGGAATCTGGCTGCGCCGCGGCGGCATTCGCGCTCGCATTCTGGTCATGGCGGACTTCCTGCCTGAAGAGCGCGCCGCGCTCGCTGAGCATAACCTCACGCCGGTGGTTCACTCGCTCGAGGACGTCGCGTCGGCGAAGGTTCCTTATCATTTGAAGATCGACAGCGGCATGGGTCGATTGGGCACGCGCGCCGAGCCGGAGGAGATCGTCCGCAGGATCAAGGAATCGGGCACGCAGCTCGAAGGCCTCATGACGCACTTCGCCTCCGCGGCGAATTATGGAAGCCCGCAGACCGACGAACAGATCGTGCGCTTCAATCGCGTGGTCGCCGCCTTTCGCGAAGCTGGAATCGCGCCGCGGTACGTCCATCTGTCGAGCAGCATTCCGATTGCGTACAAGCGCGTCGAAGCGTGGGGCAACCTGGTGCGGCCAGGTTATGCGATCTACGGCTACGTATCGCGAGCTTTGGGTGATGCGCCGTCTCCAGCATTGAAAGTCACGCCAGCGCTGACCTGGAAAGCAACGGTGCTCTCCGTCAAAGATATCGAAGCCGGAGCGTTGATCGGATACGGCGGCATTCATCGCGCCACCAAACCGATGCGCATCGCGATTCTGGCGGCGGGGTATGCCGACGGGATACCACATCGCATGTCGAATCGCGGAAAAGTGATCGCGAAAGGGAAATTGGTGAACGTTCTGGGCGCGGTGTCGATGGATCTGACGACCATCGACGCAAGTCCATGTCCCGATCTTCGCGCCGGTGACGCCGTGACGCTGATGGGAACGGAAGGCAACGCGACCATAGACGCGACGCAGATCGCCAGGTGGTCAGGCACGATTTCCTACAGCGTCCTGTGCGGTATTCACGCTCGGGTCACGCGCGTGTACGTGGATTGACATCCGCCATTTATTCACTCGGTTGGGCCCAAACGCGCTCCGTAACCGTCGCGCCTCAACGGCACCCGAGTTGTATTGAAACTCATGACGGCGATGCCCGCGCCATAATCGAACAAATTTGCGATGATCGTAAATCAGGTTCAAACTCCGAGGACACACACCATGACCGTTCCGAAGTACTATCGCCGATGGTTTTTCATGTTCGCCACGACTGCGGCATGCCTATCGATCGCCGCGCTGCTGTTGGCGCAGGGCCCGCCACCCGCGCCTGAACCTCGCGAAATTCCGAACCAATCCACGGACCCGCTGCTTCGCGGGTTTGAGTTCCGCTCCATCGGACCGGCCACCATGATGGGCCGCGTCGACGATATCGCGGGCTCCGAAAAGGATCCCGATGATCATTTACGTCGGCTTCGCCACCGGCGGATTGTGGAAGTCCACCGACGGCGGCAATCACTGGAAGTCGCAGTTCGACAACATGGCCGAACGAATCCATCGGCGCCATCGCCATCGCGCCCTCCGATCCGAACGTCGTCTACGTCGGCACGGGCGAGGCCAACAACCGGCAGAGTTCGTCGATCGGCGACGGCGTGTGGGGCACCACCGATGGCGGCAAGACCTGGACGCACCTGGGCCTGGACGATACGCAGTCGATCGGCCGCATCGTGGTGGATCCGACCAATCCCGAACATCGTTTATGTGGCGGCCATCGGCCATCTGTTCGGCCCCAATCCGGAGCGCGGCCTCTATAAATCGACCGATGGCGGCAAGACCTGGAAGAAGTCCAAATACATCGACACGATACCGGCTTCACCGATGTCGCCATCGATCCCTCCAATCCCAAGATCCTCTACGCGGCTTCGTTATCAGCGGCGGCGCACGTGGTGGGGATACAACGGCGGCGGCCCCGGCAGCGCGCTGTGGAAGACCACCGACGGCGGCGACACCTGGACCAAGCTCGATGGCCCGGGCTGGCCGAAGCCGAAGGACGGCATCTACGGCCGCATCGCGATTTCGATCTTCCGCGCGAAACCGACCATCGATCTACGCGCAGGTGGAAGCCGGCGCGAGCGCCGGAACCGGCGGCGGCACCACGGCGGATGGCGGTCCGGCCCGCGGCGGCCGCGGCGGCGCGGCGGCGAGTCGGCGGCGGCGGCTGCGGCCGAGGCCGATGCGCCTGGTGCGGCTGAGGCCGGCCGAGGCGGCGGTGGTGGCGGCGGCGGACGCGGTCGCGGCAGCGCCCTCCCGATCCCAACGGCAGCGGCGTGTTCCGCTCCGACGACGGCGGCAAGACCTGGACGTTCATGAGCAATCAGAACCAGCGCCCCATGTACTTCAGCCAGATTCGCGTCGATCCGGTGAACGACCAGAAGATCTTCGTCGGCGGCAATCCCGGCGCAGATGTCGCTCGATGGCGGCAAGACCTGGACAGCGGTCTGACCGGCTCGCACACCGATTACCACGCCATCTGGATCAATCCCAAAGATCCGCGCATCGTCGCGGTGGGCCACGATGGCGGCTTCGACATCAGCAACGACGGCGGCCTCACCTGGGATTACCACAACGATATCGCGGTGGGCCAGTTCTATCAGGTGTCGGCCGACATGCGGCGGCCCTATTACGTCTGCGGCGGCCTGCAGGACAACAACGCCTGGTGCGGCCCCAGCGCGCTGCGCTCGAACAACGGCCCGGTCAATACCGATTGGTTCACGGTAGCCGGCGGCGACGGCTTCTACACGCGGCAGGATCCCACCGATTGGGCCATTGTCTACGGCGAATCGCAGGACGGCAACATGACCCGTCACGACCTGCGCAACGGCACGCAGAAGAGCATCCGGCCCGACCACCGGTGGCCACGGCCGCGGCGCCGCGGCCGCGGCTGCCGACTGCGAACGAAATCCACGCGGCGGACAATCCGCCGCTCGCGCGGCGAACTCCGCCGCGACGCCGGCCCGGCGGCTGCGCCGCAGCAGGCGGACGCGGCGGCGGCGGCGGACGCGGCGGGCCGCCCAACGTGGTCAACGCGCCGCCCAACGTCGAGCCGTTCCGCTTCTACTGGAACGCGCCCGTTCGAGATCTCGCCGCACAATCCGGCCGTCGATCTACATGGCCGCGCAGTATTTCTTCAAGTCCAACAACCGCGGCGACACCTGGTGGATGAACCCGACGGATCTCAGCAAGAACGTCAACCGCTGGGCGCCGGAAATGGCCATCATGGGCGTCGCCGGCGATAAGCCCATGGCCTCGAAGCACGACGGCTACTGCCGCCAGTTCGCTGGCCACGCAGGTGCGCGAATCTCCGTCGCGGCCGGGCGTCATCTGGATCGGCACCGACGACGGCAATCTGCAGGTGAGCCAGGACGGCGGCGAGACCTTCACCAACGTCTACGGCAACATCAGCCGGCGCGCCCAAGGGCTACACGCAGATCTCGCGCATCGAGCCTTCGCACTTCGATCCGGGCACGGCCTACGTCGCGATCGACAATCATCGCAACGACGATTGGAAGCCGTACCTGTTCAAGACCACGGACTACGGCAAGACCTGGACCAACGTCACCGGCAATCTTCCCGCCAAGGGCAACATCAACGCCCTGCGCGAAGATCTACGACAATCCCAACCTGCTCTTCGTCGGCACCGAGTTCGGCTTGTACGTCACGCTGGACGGCGGCAAGGAATGGAAGAAGTTCATGACCGGCCTGCCCAGCGTGCGCGTGGACGATATTCTGATCCACCCGCGCGACCGCGACCTGATCGTCGCCACGCACGGCCGCTCCATCTGGATTTGCCGACGACATCACGCCGCTCGAACAGCATCAAACCAAGCATCCGGAGGACGTGGCGCTGTTCGATCCGCGGCCGGCGGTGCTGTGGAAGAACGACCGGCAAGCTCAGCGTCACGCCACCAATCGCGATTTCATCGGCAGAATCCGCAGGGCGGCACGGCCATCCATATTCTGGGCGAAGTCCGATCTGGGCGCGGGCAAAGTCGAGTTCCTGCAGAACAACAAAGTCGTCAGCACCATGGATGTCGACGTCAAGGCCGGCATGAATCGCTTCCAGTGGAATATGCGCGGTCCCGCGCCGCGGGTGGCAATGGCCGCGGCTTTGGTCGCGGTGGAAACGCGGATGCAAATGCGAACCCCAATGCCGATCAGCCGGGCGGCGGCCGTGGTGGACGCGGCGGCGGTCGCGGTCCCACGCGTGTTCCCTTCGTCAGCGCAGGCGGGGGTGGCGGCGGAGGAGGCGGTGGTGGAGGTGGACGCGGCGGTGGGCAAGGTCCACTGCTCGAGCCCGGCACCTACATGGTGAGGCTAACCATCGGCGGCCAGACCATGACGTCGTCGGTAGATGTGCTCGAAGACATCTGGATGCGGCCGCAGTAACCTACAGCAGCTTACTGCACGTGACGGCGGCGACAATCTGTTCGCCGCCCCGCAGCAGAGTTAGTTTCTTCTTCGATCCCGGCGATCCAGCCAGCGCCTGCGCCGCGAACGTCAGCGCCTGGCCGTCCAACACAACTCCATCGACAGCGATCAGATCGTCGCCGGGATGAACACTCGCTTTCACATCGTCAGCCGACGTGGATGCGACCGCGCTCACCCGCAATCCGTGCGTCGAGGGCTGCAGCACCAGGCCAACCCCTGACAGTTCATGCGTCGAAGTGCTCACACGATCCAGATAAACATAGCCACTTTGATAATCGATCTCCACGCGAAAATCGCGCAGCACATTCCCCGCGATTGACCCGACAATTGGAGCCGTCATCAGGCTGCTCATCGATTTTTCGAAGGTGCCTTCGTTGCGCGAAACCACGGCGGCGTTCATGACCGTGATCGATCCCAACTTCATCTCCGGTATCCGCAGCATCAGGGCGGAGCTTTCCATTTTTCCGCCCATCATGTTCGCAAGTCCAAAGGCGCCGGTGGCCGATGACCAATCGGGATGCGCTTTCAACCACCCTTCCATTGCGACCTTGCTGATCATCGTAAAGCTCGCGCCGGTGTCGAGCAGGAAGCCGTAGCGCTTGCCCGCCAGCTCGATTTCGATCCGCGGGAATCCGTTCTTGTCATTGACGGACGCATCGAGCCGCACTCCACGCCCCGGCTCCTTCGACGGTTTCGCGAACGTCAGCGTGTGCGCCGGATAATCGAAAATCATTCGATATTTGCGCAGCAGCTTGCTGGGGATCATCCCCTCGGCCTGGTCGCGTCCACCGATTCGATCGTTGCCCACCTGCGCCAGATTCGCCATACCGGTGGTGTCCAGTGCCAGATCGCCGGCCCACGCGTGGACGGGCTCGATCGGCTGGAAACTGACGTCGGCCTCACCGACGACCTTGCCCACCGGCTTTACGCCGATATCCGCGGCGAGTTTGCTACCGAGGATGAACGACCCCCCGCCGCTGTCGACTACGAATCGAGCTTTGCGCTCAACGCCTGAGGGAGTTTTGAAGCGTACATCAATGATCGGTACATTGCCTTCGACGAACATCGGCACCTGCGCCGTCGCAGCAAGCGCCACTAGCCCGGCTAAGTATGCCTTATTGAACAATCGCGTCGTAAACCATGTTGCGGATTACCGTCATGTAGTGCGGGCGCTGGCGCACGGACTGGATCATGAACACGACCGTCATGTCCTTCTTCGGATCGACCCAGAAGTGCGTGCCGCCGACGCCGTTCCAGGTGTAATCGCCCACCGTGCCGCGATTGTTCGGTGTGTCGTCGCCGGTGCGCACTGCGAAGCCCCAGCCGAATCCGTAGCCCGCGCCCGGTAGATAAAGAGCAGTGCGCTTGATGCCCTGGGTGTGATCGGTGGTCATATCGGCGACCGTCGATTCCTTCAGATACGTCTTGCCGCCCGCCTTCCCGCCATGCAGCATCATCTGCAGGAACACGGTGTAATCGGTCGCCGTGCTCACCATTCCGCCGCCGCCCGATTCCCACTTGCCATTCGCGCGCGGATCGCCGAACGTTGCGCCGACGCCGATGGTGCGATCGTTCGGAAACGGCTCGGCGATGCGCGGTTGCTTCGCCTTGTCGGTCACGTAAAAACTGGTGTCGCTCATGCCCAGCGGCTTCAGCAGGCGCTCCTTTTCGAACTCAAATAGCGATTTCTTGGACACCACTTCGACCACGCGCCCTAGAATATCCGTCGAATGGCTGTAGTCCCAAGTGGTGCCGGGCTCCGTTCCCAGCGGCAGTTTGGCGATGCGCTCGGCGAATTCTTGGTTGGTCGGATCGCCCGCCAGCACGCCGCCGTTTTCGTTATACGCGCTCTTCTGCGCGCTCTGTCCGAAAAATCCATAGGTGATGCCGGAAGTGTGGCGCAGCAGGTCCGCGATGGTGATCTGATTCTTCGCATCGACCAGCTCTGTGGTCGGCTTGCCGCCGTTCGGATCCGGCTTGGGCACAATCACCTTCATGTGCGCGAACGACGGAATGTATTTGGACACCGGATCGGTCAGTGAAATTTTGCCCTGCTCGACCAGCATCATCGCGGCCGTCGACGTGATCGCTTTGCTCATCGAATAGATGCGGAAGATGGTGTCGGTAGTCATCGCTTCCTTGGTGCCGGGGTCGCGCACGCCGTCGGCTTCGAACATCGCGACTTTGCCATGGCGCATCACCAGAATCACGGCGCCCGGAATCATATTCTTCCCGATGTCGGTCTTGAGCGTGGTGGAAATGGCCTCGAGCTTCTCAGGCGAGAACCCGAGTTCGGATGGATTGCCTTTGGGCAGGTTCTGCGCAATCGCGCTCAACCCCACCAACGCAAAAATCAATAGACCGGCGAGTTTCGGCATTATCTTCATGGGCAAAAAGTCTCCTTGGACGTGAACAGTCATTCTAACTCACGCCCGCTTGAAGGAAACGGGCTCGATCCGGCCCAGCACGAACACATAGGTCAATCCCGACGCCAGCGCCATCATCGCCGCCGCCAGAAACGCCGCATAGAAATGCCCTGTTCGATCCACGATCCAACCGGTGAACCACGGCGCGGCGACGCCGGCCAGATTCGCGAAACCGTTCTGCAATCCAGTCCATCGCCCCGAAGCGGCCGGGCCGGCCAGCATCTGCGTAATCGCAAACGTGTTCGACGAATAGATTCCAAACGACACACATGCGAACAACAGCGTCGCGATCGCGACGCGTGGATCGTCGATCACCGACACCGCGACCAATGATGTCGCCAGCGCCAGTCCCACACCCGCGAAGGCTTTTCGCACTGTCGAAGCTTCGCCGCCTCGCGCGATCCAGAAATCGGAAAGCGATCCGGATGCGATGCTCGATACCGCGATCGAAAGGTATGCGATCGCGCTCACCATCGCCATTTTCTCTTTCGGAAACCCGCGCTCCTTCTCGAGATACGGCGGCAGCCATGTGATCAGGAAATACCAGAAGTAATTTGAGCAGAACAGCGCGATCGCGGTCCAGTACAATTTCGGCTGCGTCAGCAACTGCTCGAATTCTGGAGTCGATTCATGCCGCGCGCCCGCCTTCAACTGCGGCGATTTCGGCATCCACTTGATCCACGGCGCCACCCACAGCAGCGTCGTCAATCCCAGCGCCCCCAGAAACCAGCGCCATCCGATGAACACGATCAGGTACCCGCCCACCAGCGCACCGATCGCAGGCCCGACTTTCGTTCCCGAATCGACCGCCGCGTTCGAAATTCCCCGCCGCTCCACCGGAAAGCAGTTCACGATGATGCGCGAGTACGACGGGTATGAAATCGATTCACCCAGCCCCAGCAGCAACCGCAGTACGAACATAGTCGCGAACGAATTCGCCAATCCGCACGCGCCGGTCGCAAAGGACCACAGCGCCACGCCTCCCGCCAGCACCCAGCACACGTTGAAGCGATCGACAATCCAACCGGCGACATAGCAGAGTTGCGATAACCCGTAGGTCCAGAAAAATGCCGACAGCAGCATCCCGAGCTGATAATTCGTGAGGTGCAGGTCGCGCTGGATATCGGTCGCAGCGATCGAGATCGTCCCGCGATCGATGTAGTTCAGGACCCCGGACAGGGCCATCAACACCAGAGCTGGATTATTCGAAGCTGAGGATGACTTTGGCCGCATCGCCACTCATCATCGCGGCAAATCCTTTTTCGAATTCGGTGTAGTGAAAACGATGCGTGATCACCGGGCGAATGTCGAGGCCGGATTGCAGCATGACCGTCATCTTGTACCACGTCTCATACATCTCGCGCCCGTAGATTCCTTTGATAGTCAGCATGTTGAACACCACCGTGCGCCAGTCGATCGACATTTCTTTATCGGGAATCCCGAGCATCGCGATCTTCGCGCCGTGGCTCATGTTCGCCAGCATGTCGCGAAACGCGTCCGCGCTACCCGACATCTCCAGCCCGATGTCGAAGCCCTCCGTCATGCCGAGTTTCTGTTGCACATCGGCGAGCGAGCCTCTGCTCACATCGTGCGCGACCGTCGCGCCCATTTTCTTCGCCAGATTAAGCCGGAACGGATTACGATCGGTCACCACGACATATCGCGCTGCGGCGAAGCGTGCGACTGCCGCCGCCATTAACCCGATTGGTCCCGCGCCCGTGATCAGCACATCTTCGCCGAGCAGCGGAAACGAAAGCGCCGTGTGCACCGCGTTGCCGAACGGATCGAAAATCGCCGCGATGTCCAGATCGATGGAATGCGCATGACGCCAGATGTTGGTCATCGGCAACACGATGTATTCGGCGAACGCGCCCGGCCGGTTCACGCCGACCCCGAGAGTGTGCGCGCAAAGATGCCGCCGCCCCGCGAGGCAATTGCGGCAGCGCCCGCACACCACGTGCCCTTCGCCGCTGACGATATCGCCAGGATGAAAATCAGCGACGTTCGAACCGACTTCCACAATCTCACCGACGAATTCATGGCCGATCGCCATCGGCACAGGAATGGTGCGTTGCGCCCAATCATCCCATTTGTAGATATGGACGTCGGTGCCGCAAATTCCGGCGCGCTTCACTCGAATCAAGACATCGTTAATGCCAGGCCTCGGCGCATCGATTTCTTCCAGCCACAACCCCGGCTCGCGCTTGCTCTTGCAAATTGCTTTCATCTGGATTTATTGTCGCCGAATACCCACAACTCCGATGCGAGTAATCCGAACCGTTCGGTTTCTTGGCGTTGCATGACGAACCCACGCTGAATCAGCAACGAGCGATGATCGATCAATTTTCGCGTGCGCAGGCCGGTGGTGAGGCGAAAGAAGAAGTACAGCCCGCTCACGAGCGCATGGGCCCACGCGCCCGGCTCGCGAAATTCGGAGATGATCCATCGCGCACCCTCCTGCGACGCAGCCGCAATCTTGCCGGCCAACGCTGTGGCATCCCGCTCATTCAGGCAATCGAGAAGGAAGTGCGTGACGATGAGATCGTATTCGGCACGGGGCAGTAGAAGTTCCAGCGCGTTCGCGTGATGATACCGAACTCGCTCGTCGCCCGCACGTTGACGAGCCAGTTCCAGCATCCGCTCGCTCACATCGACATAATCAATCGACGCGTGGATATTCTGTTCGACCAGCTTGACCAGAAACCGGCCGTCCCCTTCGCCCAGCACCAGGGCGCGCCGCGCATCGGCGACATCTTTCAGGAATGCGATTCGCCGCCGCTCCAGCGCTCCGCCGAAACCCAGGTATTCAAGCCAGCGATACCAGCGTGCGATCGGATCGCAATTCACGGCCGCAGCCGGACAATCGGTAGGAACAGCGCCGGAGTAACTAAAGCGACATCGGCCAGCACGCGCAGCACGTTGCTTGAGAAGCGCAGCCGTGCGCGATCGAGAATCACAAATGCAAATGCGCTGGCGGTTTCGGCGCCCGCCACAATCGGGCGATGATCGTACAGAAAAATGAGCGCCATCAAGCCAACGGCAATCGCGAGTTCGCGCACCGGCCATGCACTCAAGCCGCGCATTTCCCACTTTTCGATCGCCGCGCAGTTGATCCAGCACAGCAGCGCGAATAAAACAAACGTGGTCAGGTCGATCCATGATCGCGTTTCATGCCACGATGCCAGAGTCGCTCCCGCCGCGAACAGCACAGCCACCGCGAGTTCTTTCGGCCACCTCCGCCCCATAAACTGCACACACGCGAAATAAATGGCGACGGCGCCCAGCAACACAACTCCTCGCTCGAACAACACCACCGAAAGCCGCGTCCACGCGAGCCACGCCGCGATCGCAAGTGCCATGGTCCATGCCGGCGCGATTGCTCGCCAGTTTCGCCGGTAGAATTCGTGACGAGGCTCGCCGTTGGAATCGCGCCACGCGTCCAACACGCGATCCGCCACGTAAATAATCCAAACCGAAAGCACCAGCAGCACAGGAGCCAGGGGATCCAGCGTTGCGCGAAAGCTTCTGGCGAACAGCGCCTGCCATAGCAGCGCGATGATCGGCGCATCCAGGCTCAGCAGATTCGGCCACAGCCACAGCGGTGTTCGCTCGCGAATCGCGACCGGCTGAACCGCGCTGAGGGTGCTCGCCAAATTTCATCCTACCGCTTGACGATGCTTGCCAATCCGCGTACAAAGTTGACGTAGTCGCGCGCGGGAAGAAATTGATTGCTGCTGCGATTCATCACCACGAGAAACACGGCAAGCAGAGAAATGGTGGAAAGCTGGCCGGCAATCATCACGATCGCGACTGCAAGCCCGATTTTGGTGGCCGCGCCAGCCGCGAACAACGCGCCCACGATCGCAGCGCACATCGCCAGCAACAACGCGTTTCCGATCAGCAATCGGGTCGCGACCAGATCCTGATACGCGAACAGCGCCGACAATCCGTGCATTACCAGATCAACGAATCGCATTTTCGATTCGCCTTGAATGCGCGGGCCGCGATCCAGGCGAATCATTTCGCAAGGCAATCGCGATTGCAGCACAGCCGCCGCGTAGTGATTCCACAATTCGGGATAGAGCACCAGGCGTTCCAGCGGCCGCCAGGGCAGGACGCTGAAATTGCCGACGCGAATCTTGCGGCCGGTCAGAATCCAGTGCAGCACGCGATACACCAGATAAAACGATCGAAACAAAAACCCTTCCACGCGACGCCCGCGTTCGGCAAATACCACCGAAGAAAACTCGCGGCGCTCCGCTTCAGCGAATAGAGCCGGAATCTGTTCCGGCGGATCTTCGCCATCCGCGTCCATCACGATCACCGCATCGCCCGACATCTTGTCCGCCACATACGCCAGCGCCACCGCGATCGCGCGTTGATGCCCCAAATTGCGGCGCAGTTCCAGCACACTGATTTCTTCAATGCCGTTGGCGCGCATCCGATCCAGTTTCTTGGGCGGGTGAAAGGCATAGTGAGGCGAGGTGTGCGATCCGTCGTCGATCAGCACCACGTGTGCGCTCGCCCAAACTTGTGGCAGCGCTGCGTCGATGCGGCGGCACACTTCCGCCGCCGATTCCCAGTCGTCGTAGACCGGCATCACGATTACCAATCGGCGCGGTGGTTTCACTTGAACTGAACTCATCTCTGAATGGCTTGCAACAGAAGATATCCAGCGAACAGCGTCGAATTGTACACCACATGAACCAGTGCCGACGCAGCGGTCGATCCGCTGCGCTCGCGCACCGTGCCCAAAATCAGACCGGCCAACCCGATGACCAGGATCGACTGCCACGCCCAACCCACCGTGGGCCCATGCAGCATTGCAAACGGGAGCGCCGTCAGCACGATCGCGATGGCCGCGGGCATGGATTTCGCCAGTAACGGCTGCAGAAATCCGCGGAACACCAGTTCCTCAAACACCGGCCCGATCAGTGCTCCGAAAATCATGACCGCGATCATCGACGCCCGATCCGTCATCAGGTTTTGCACTGACGATTCGCCGGGTGCGCGCAACAGTCCTCCCAACACCGCCAGCCCGATCGCCATCACGATGCCCAACGTCACATAGACCCAAGCGCCGCGATAATCGAGGCTCCATCCCAGCGATCGCCAGAACGGTCGCCGGTACTTTAGCGAAATCACCAGGTACAGCGCGCCCAATAGCAACGCGTAGAATCCGCACTGATACACCAGCGCCTGCACGCCCTGGTTTGAAAAATGAAATGGACGCACCATCAACAGCGCGCCAGCGAGCGCGGGCAGAATCGCGCCGATGAACAGCGCCAGATCTTCATAGCTCCAGAACACCGTTTCGGAGCGATCTGGCATTGCGTTAGGAATCGAGCTCGATGAGCGCCGCCGCCAGCAGCGGGATCATCAGTTCATGATGGCCTGTGATCGCGAACCCGCGGCCCGCCGGATTTCGCGTGCGGCCGCTCAACGACGTTGAGCTTGGGCCGGTAATGCTGCAGAAAATCGAAATTGACGGTGGTGAATTCGGCGAGTGGATATCCCAGGTTGCGCACCACCGAAACCGCTTTCAGAAAAACCTCGGGCAACACGACCGCCGAACCGACATTGAGATACACGCCGCCGCGATCGAGCCCGCGCACGATCGAACAAAGCAGTCGGAAATCGTGATGCGTCGCTTGCGCCGATCGCAGCACCGTCGGCGTGCGGATGCGTGTGCGGAGTATCGGTGCCCACCGCGACATGCACCGTCACCGGCACCTTTGCGGCGTAGGCGCCGCACAACAAACTATGCGGCGCGAACTCCGGCTTTCGCCAGCGTTTCCAATCGCCGGCCCAGCGCCTCACCCATGCCGATCCCATCACGCGCACCTTCGACGATCGCGACATTCATCTCGCGCCCGGTCTCTTCCGCCGCGCCGAATCGACCGTCGGGAAGCACCGCCTCGACGTCTTCGCTGGTCTGGCCGGCGATGGCGATTTCGAAATCGTGAATCGACGCCGCGCCGTTCATCACGAACCCGGTGATCCATCCGCGCCGCATCAGATCCAGCAGAATATCGCCGAGCCCGCACTTCACCACGTGCCCGCCGATTCCCCACAAAATCGCGCGCTTTTGTTCGCGAGCCTTCTTCAATGATTCGATGACGCCGCGCAGCGAATCGGCCGCCAGAATCTTCGGCATCGATGCGAACAGCCCCGCGATTCCTCGATCCTTTTTTATACGGCGGCGCGAAATGCTCCACGCGAACCTTGCCGCCGCGCGCATCGATCGGCACGGTTTTCAGCCCGGTGAAATCCAGCGGCTGGTCGGAATAGCGGCTCACTGCAGCTCGCCTCGGTTTCATCTCCGCCTTCAGCGCGATGCCGGTGTAGCTCTTCGGGTTACGCATCACTTCTTCGGGCGATCCGCGTTGCGACAACCTCGCCGCCACGCTCTCCGCCTTCCGGCCCCAGGTCGATAATCCAATCGGCCGTCTTCATCACATCAAGCTGATGTTCGATCACCACCACAGTATTGCCCAAGTCCACCAGGCTGTGCAGCACGTCCAGCAACTTGCGCACGTCTTCGAAATGCAAGCCCGTGGTAGGCTCATCAAGGATGTAGAGCGTCTTGCCGGTCTGCCGCCGGCTCAACTCGCGCGCCAGCTTGATGCGCTGCGCTTCGCCGCCCGAAAGCGTCGTCGATGATTGCCCCAGATGCAGATATCCCAGCCCCACTTCGACCAGCGTCTCCAGCTTCACCTTGATCTGCGGAATATTTTCGAGCAGCGGTAGCGCATCTTCAATCGGCATTTCGAGAAGATCCGCAATGGAATGTCCCTTATATTTCACTTGCAGCGTTTCGTGATTGTAGCGCCGCCCGCGGCACACGTCGCACGTCACGTACACATCGGGCAGAAAATTCATTTCGATGCGCTTCAAGCCGTCGCCCTGGCAAGCTTCGCAGCGCCCGCCCTTCACGTTGAAACTGAAGCGGCCAGGCTTGTAGCCGCGCTCGCGCGATTCCGGCAGTTTCGCGAACCAGTCGCGAATCAGCGTGAACACCTGCGTGTACGTCGCCGGATTCGATCGCGGCGTGCGGCCGATCGGCGATTGATCGATCTCGATCACTTTGTCGACATGCTCCAGACCTTCGATCGACGCGATGCGCGCCCGGCATCAGCGCGCGATCCGTACACTTCCTTCGCCGCCGCGCGATACAGAATATCGTTCACCAGCGTCGATTTTCCGCTGCCCGAAACGCCCGTCACCGCAATGAACACACCCAGCGGAAATTCGACGCTCGATGTTTTGCAGATTATGTTCGGTTGCCCCGCGAATCACGATGCGTTTGTCAGTCGGCGTACGTCGCGCCCGCTTCGATTGCAATCTTACGCGCGCCCGACAAATATTGCCCCGTCAGCGAAGCAACATCGCCTTCGATCTGTTCCGGTGTTCCCTGCGCGACCAATTCCCCGCCCAATCTTCCCGCGCCTGGCCCTAGATCGATCACGTAATCCGCGCGCTCGATGGTTTCCGCATCGTGCTCGACCACCAGCACCGTGTTGCCCAGATCTCGCAAATGCGCCAGCGAATCGAGCAATCGATTGTTATCGCGCGGATGCAGACCGATGGACGGTTCGTCCAGCACGTACAGCACGCCGCGTAATCGCGAGCCGATCTGCGTCGCCAGACGAATGCGCTGCGCTTCGCCGCCCGAAAGCGTCGCTGCCGATCGTTCCAGGCTCAGATATTCCAGTCCCACCGCGATCAGAAATTCCAGCCGGTTGCGAATCTCATCCACCGCGCGTCCACCGATGATTTGCTCGCGCTCGCTGAGCTTCCATCCCTTCACGGTTTCGAGCGCGCGTATCAGCGACATACCGGTCAGGTCGGAAATCGACACGCCGTTCACGCGCACCGCCAGGCTGGAAGGCTTCAGCCGCTGTCCTTTGCAATCGGGGCACGGGATCGGCGACATGTAGCGCATGTAGTATTCGCGAAATGCGTCGGTGACTTTGTCCTGCGCCAGGTACCGATCCATGGTGGCGATCGCCGCATCGGTCAGAGCAGTCTGAAATTTCTGCGGCAGCTCGGCGAACGGCTGGTCGATCGGAATCTTCAGCTTCAACGCTACATTGCTCAGCGCTATCGACATGAAGTTCGATGTGCCACCCGGCCCCAACGCGCCTTCCATCATGGGTCGCGACGGATCGACAATCACTTTCGCCGGATCGAAACTCCAGCGGCTGCCCAAGCCGTGACAAGTCTCGCACGCGCCGAACGGGCTGTTGAAGGAAAACGATCGCGGCTCCAGTTGCGCCACGTTCGCACCGCAATCCGGGCAGGCGAGTTTTTGCGAGTACATGCGCTCGCTTTCATTGGCGCCGCTCACCGTGACGATCAGCACCAGCCCGTCGGCGAGTTTCGTTGCCGTTCGCACTGATGCTTCCAGGCGCTTTTCGATCTCCGGCTTGACCACCAGGCGATCGACCACCACTTCGATGGTGTGATTCTTGCGCCGGTCGAGCGTGATCTCTTCATCCAGCGGCCGCAGCACGCCGTCGATACGCGCGCGAACGAACCCCTGCTTGCGCCCACTTCTCCAGTTCTTTCTTGTACTCGCCCTTGCGCCCACGTACGATCGGCGCGAGAATCATCACCCGCTCGCCCGCTTTCATGGCGAGCACCTGTTCGACAATTTGCTCGGTCGTCTGCCGCGAAATCGCGTGTCCGCAATTGGGGCAGTGCGGCACGCCGATCGACGAGTACAGCACACGCAGGTAATCGTAAATCTCGGTGATAGTACCGACGGTCGATCTCGGACTGCGATTGGTGGTCTTCTGCTCGATCGAAATGGCCGGGCTCAAGCCGTCGATCGAATCGACTTCGGGCCGCTCCATCTGATCCAGAAATTGTCGCGCGTACGGCGAAAGCGTTTCGACATAGCGCCGCTGCCCCTCGGCGTAGATAGTGTCGAAGGCCAGCGACGACTTTCCAGATCCACTCAAACCGGTGATAACAGTGAGGGTGTTGCGCGGAATCTCGACGTCGATATTCTTGAGGTTGTGTTGCCGTGCGCCATGCACGGTGATGCGGTCGAGCAAGCCTTATTTTCCCACACCTGTCCAACTGCACTCTGCGGCCCCATAGTGTTGGGAAAACGCTCCCTGAGTTTCGCCGAACAGTTCGATACTGGGTCTATAGATCGAAAGTACCAGGACAATAGGACTTTTTGACTAGGGTCTGAACTATTGACCTTAGTTCTTTCTGACTATACAGTCGAAAGTACATGATCGAACAACGAAAGAACCAGCGCTTCGATTTAAGACTCCCCTTCGAGTTGGTGCGTGGCGGAGTCGCTTCGAAGGCGGCCGGAGAGACCAGAAACGTGAGCTCCACGGGCGTGCTATTCAAAGCGGATGCCGACGTGGAGATCGGGCAGTCCATCGAATATTTCATCACTTTCCCGAAAGCACCCGGTTCGCGCGCGGAGGTGCGGCTAAAGTGCGTCGGGAAGGTGGTGCGAGGCGATGAGCATCACGCCGCATTCGCCGCCACTCTGGAACGCTACGAATTCATTCGCGCCCGCGCCTAGGGCGCCTGCGTTTGTGGCGCGGGCTTTTCAAGTCGTCTCCGTGTTTCCGAGGTCAATTCGCCGAGGGCCGGGCGATATGTTCGACCACAAGAACGTTGGTCGGCGACTTCGCTGGTTCCAGCTTCAAACCGAGCCTCTCCTGCACCGCGGTGTATACGGATTCTGTGGGATCGGCGTTATCGCCCGCGAGCTTCGCCTTCCGCATTCCCACCCAATCGAAATTTTCATAGCGGTACGTAGCGGTCAGACCGGTCTTATCGATGATGGGGCGATCCACCAGCATCAACAGCCGCGCGATGATGACAGGTAACGTAGTGACGCCGGAGTTCAAGTCCGCTGCGCGCAGTGGACCCCTGGGTGGCGTGGGTAGTTTGTCGGCAGGCGCGGTCTCTTTCAGCTTTGACCCGCCCTTCGCGATCACTAATTCATACACCGGCAAATCGCGCGACTCGCGATGCAGCTTCAACTCAAATCGCTCGGCCAGCAGCGCTTGGAACATCAGCCGCACTTGATCGACCGTAGGTGACGCGCTCTCGGTCCTGGCTTCGATATCGTAAACGTCGCCGCCGCGAATACACCAATCCGGCAATCCGATGATCTGGAAATCCTTAACATGGTAGGCGTCCATGATTAGCTCGCGGACCGTGGAGAACTCATCCAGCACACGATTTCCCTGGATGCCGAAAAGAGGCTTACCCGGCTCTGGCGGCGAGCGAAACACGCGCGCCCCCGACACAGGGTTCAGCTTGATCGACGCGACTTCGAAGGTGGGCGCTTGCGCCTGCATCAATGAAATCGCGAACGCCAGCAGCAGGATGCGCGTACGCTTACGCGGTTTCGGCGGTCTCTTCGACCACGCGGCCGTCAAACAAATGAATGTTGCGATCGGCGTAGCGGGCATAGCGAGGATCATGCGTCACCATGCAAATCGTGGCGCCGCCGCGATGCAGCTCGCGAAGCAGATCCATCACCGCTTCGCCGTTGGCTGAATCCAGGTTTCCGGTGGGCTCATCCGCCAGCAGGATGGAAGGATCGCCGCCCAGAGCTCGCGCCACCGCGACGCGCTGTTGCTGACCGCCGGAGAGTTGCGAAGGATAATGCTTCACGCGATGCGACATGCCGACGCGCTCCAGCGCTTCATGCACGCGCTTCTTGCGTTCCGCACTGGGCATGCCGCGATAGGTCAGCGGCAGCTCCACGTTTTCGTACACAGTGAGGTCGCCGATCAGGTTGAACGCCTGGAAGATGAAGCCGATTTCGCGATTACGGATGCGCGCCCGTTCGCTCAGCTTCAGATTCTGGACGGGCTTGCCGTTCAGGATGTAAGTTCCATCGCGAGGCGAATCGAGCAATCCCAGGATCGCCAGCAACGTCGACTTCCCGCAGCCCGACGGCCCGGCAATCGAAAGATACTCGCCCTTTTGAATGTCCAGATGAATGCCCGCGAGCGCGTGCGTCTCCACTTCGTCGGTGATGAACACCTTCTTCACGCCATCCAGATGAATCAATGAGTCGGCCATTTCAATCTCCCTATTCTTAAACGCTCGCCGCGATCTTCCGATTGCAATTTTCTGCGGCCAGAGGCCGCGTCAAGCTCAGTTCAGACGGATACGCGGCTTGTCGTCCTGTTGCGACATGTCGGACAAAATCACCTGATCGCCAACCTTCAAACCTTCGGTCACTTCGATCGTGCTGGTCGAGCTGTGACCCAGCTTCACAGTCACCCGCGTAGCGCCCTTGCCGTCGTCGTCCAGCTTGAACAGGCTCACCTGGCTGTTCTCCTGTCCGAACACCGGCCGACCGACGAACACTACATTATCCAGCCGCGAAACTTCAATGGTCCCATCGACGCTCAAATCCGGAACCGCTCCCGGAGGCAAAGGACCATCCAAGCTGCAGTCCACCTGCCGGGTGCCATTCACAATAGACGCATCGATTCGTATTACGTGCCCAGGAACAATCCCGTTCCGTGTATCTATTTCCGCTTTCTGACCGAGCACGATATCCTTCGCCTGCGTCTCCGCGATGTTCAGCCGCGCCATCAAACGCGTGGGATCGGCAATCTTAGCCAGCACTGTGCCCGGAGCAACCTTTTGGCCTTCCTGTAGCGTCATCTCCTGCATTTTGCCGGTCAGGCCGGCGCGAATCGTCAGATCCGCTACCTGCTGTTTCTTCAGATCATGCTGCGCTTTCAGTTTGTCGATTTGGACTTTGGCCGAATCGAGCTGGGCGTTAATGGAATCCGTCAGATTAGCCAATTTCTTCTGTTCGGTCTTGTACTTGCCGACCAACTGCTGCCACTTCGCCTGTGAAATCTTCACGTCGATTTCGGCCTTCAGTTTCGATTGCAGTAGCTGCTCGTCCTTGTCCTTGGTCAACTCGGCCTGCTCCATGTCGCTTTTAACCGTGTCTACCACCGATTGCTGATCGAAGGTAGTACTCTGCAACGTTACTTTGAGATTCTGATAAGCGGCCTCAGCCTGCTTGATCTGCCATTCGAGATCGTTTGCATCCACTTCCATCTGCGGATTGGTTAATACCATCAAAATCGTGTCCGGTTTCACCACGTCGCCCGAATGCATCAGAATCTTAGAAACCGTCGAATCGAACTGCGCCGGCACCTGGCGGATATTTTCGGGAACCAGCGTTCCCAGACCGCGACGATCCACCACCATCGGACCGCGCTTCACCTGGTCGATCCAGACCGTGGCGCGCTCCACGCTGGGGGCGGCGGGCTTCAGCTTGGAGATCTCATAACTGGCGCCGGCCACCACCACCGCTAGCAGCGAGAAAATGATGATCCGTTTGATCATCTTCTTCTTGGCTACGCCTTCACGTTTTACATCCATGGCCATTTGACACCTCCAGGCTATCTAAGAGTTTGGAAAGAAGTCCCGGTGAGCATTATGGCACGCGCGATTCCAAAACAACCGTGGTGCCAATTTCATTGTAAACAAAAAGAATCGGCGCGATCTTTGCAGATCGCGCCGAGTTCGAATGTTCGTTACTGGGACTAACTGTGCGGTGACGAAGGAGAGTTACTTCTTCGCGAACCGTTTACGTCCGAGTGCAGCCACTGCCAGCAGACCGCTGCCGATCAGCATCATCGTTGCCGGCTCGGGAGTGGTGTTCTGCGTATAGGTGTATTCAACGGTAACGCGAGCCACGCTCGCCCCGCTGGTGAAGCCGCCTGCGTCAACGAAAGCGGTGACTGGAACCGTATAGTTATCGAGCAACGTACCCGTGACGTTGTCCACCGCAGGCTCGGCGTAGCCCGTGCCACCAAGACCACCAGAGGTGGTGTTGGTAAACGTATCCGCCTGCGAGGAGAGATTTCCGACTACGAAAAGAGTAACCCCGCCGTTCAACGACATCGTGGTAGTGGACACGCCAGCCGTCAGCGCCGACCAGGTGGTGGCACCGTTGGTAAACGTGAAACCAGCCGAGTTATCAGTCGGATCAGAGCTTTGGCCGTTGCCAAACTGGTAATCGGTAAAGATCTCGATGTTGACTGCGCTCAAAGTGATCGAACCCAGACTCGCATCGGAGCAGGCGAATGAGCCCGTTCCAGAGCCAGCATTAAAGTCAATCGCGCTGCCGAGAACGCCCGCATTCGTGCCGGCGGTCGGGGTGCAAGCAATGAACGAAGTATTAGCGAAAGCGACTGGGACGAATGAGACGGCGAGGGCCATCAGAACTGTTCGCATGTGATTCCTCCGGAAATATACTAGACGAAGTGCCTACGGCACTCCTCCCAAGGATTATCACCTGGACTAGTCCTGGATTCAATAGTACTGTCCAACTTTTTTCAAGATTCGTGGAACTTTGGTACTAAACCGTCCGGAGTACTATCCGCGAGACTGGGTCATGAGGCGCTTTCGAGCGGCCAAACCCACCACCAGAAGACCTGCGCCTGCCAAAAAGACGGTGGACGGCTCGGGAACGCCACTGGGCGTGTAGTTGTAGGTGACCGCTACTTGAGCGGAGCTTGACCCGTTCATGAAGCCCCCCGCATCGACAAACGCCGAGGTGCTGATCGTGAAGTTTCCCAACAAGTTACCGGTCATCGGATCGGTGGCGGGCTGGAAAAAAGTGGTGCCAGTCAATCCACCGGAGGTGGTGTTGGTATAAGTGGTCGCCATCGACGACAGATTTCCAATCGCGAACAGTGTCACACCTGAGCCGGTGTTCAAGGCCATGGTACTGACATGCGAACCGGGGTCAGTGACCGCCCATGTCGCCGCTGCATTGGTGAACGTGAAACCGGCGGAGTTGTCCTCGGGATCGGTGGTAAGCCCGTTGCCGAATTGGTAATCGCCGGAGAGGTTGACGCTGACCGAATTAAGCGTCACTGCCCCAAGGCTGGAATCGGAACAGGCAAATGAACCGGTGCCCGAACCATGGTTAAAATCGACCGCGTGCCCAACCACGGCCGAGTTCGTGAGCGCCGTCGGTGTGCAGGTCAAGGTGATCGTGTTACCGAACCCCAAGATCGCTGACGTGGCCAGCAGGGTGCTAAGTATCGTTGTACGCATATGTTTCCTTCCGATGGGTGTGTACCCAAGGAAATTTTGCGGTGCGGGCGTGTGTGCACCAAGCGTACTTTTCGGGGTTTAGTAAGGTCTTAAGGTGGATGTGGGGCTAGAACTTAAGGCCTGAACTAAGGTCAGCACACTAAGTGGGGCGGACGCCCTCGTCCGCGCTGGGCCCCCGGCCCGGCTGGCGTGCTGAAGCCAAAGGCCGACGAGGGCGTCGGCCGCGGACCAGGGGTCCGCCCCACCTGTTCCAGAAGAGTTGGGATTAGTGACGCACACCACTGGCGTCTGATCTCGTTAGGAAATTTGGAGCGGGAGACCGGATTCGAACCGGCGACATCGACCTTGGCAAGGTCGCACTCTACCAGCTGAGTTACTCCCGCTTGGGGGATGAGGCAGTCTACATTCTCGCGCTGCGCTGCTCCCGTTGTCAACCAAGGAACGGCGTAGCATGTCTCGATGCGCTTCTGGAAGGGCCTGTTTTTTCCACAAGGGTGAATGAACCGTTTCAGGAGTACTACCACCACCTAAAACAGGGGATTGCAGTCGTGTTTCAAACCGAAAACAGCTCTTGCTTCAAATGTTTCACCATCTAGAATTCGTCTGTAACACAATGAAAATAAAGCTACAAAAAATGGGATAAATCTCTCTTGCTGGAGTGGCTTTGTGTGGTATTCTGATCGTCGTCGCGAGAGAGGCTATAGCGGACAAGGGGTGTCGTCCACAGCATTTTCGCTCGCGGCAAACGGTTCCCATTACAGAATCGCGGTGTTTGGCCTCGGTTTTCCACAGAGTGTGGAAAACATGTGGGAATTGTGCGTTCGTACGACGTATAGGTACCTGAAAGAAAGCGGAGGAGTAATGGCGTCAGTAGCAGTGAGCGAGCACTTTGAGGGGAATCCGTGGGATCAAATCAAGGCTCGATTGGCGGGAAAGATCAGTTCGCAGGCGTATCAGAACTGGGTGATGCGAACGGTTTTCGAAGGAGCCGATGGCGGTGTGCTTCGCGTCGCGGTTCCCGATCAGGTGACCAAAGACTGGATGGAACAGGAGTACGCCGAAGACATTCGCGCAACGCTCCGTGAGCTTCATCTGAAGTTTGAAAGCGTGGTGTTCATTCCCCGCGCGACCATCGCTCGTAACGATGCGCCTCGTCAGGAAAGTGCTGCCGCCGAGCCGATCTTCGCATCCGCCGTGGGCCAGATCAATCCGAAATTTCAGTTCGACAACTTCGTGGTGGGATCGTGCAATCAATTCGCGCACGCCGCGGCGCGGGCCGTCGCCAACAGTCCGTCGCGCTCTTATAATCCGCTCTTTCTGTACGGTGGCGTGGGGGTCGGAAAGACGCACCTGATGCACGCCATCGGGCGCGATCTGCTGGATCGCTATCCCGGCATGCGCATCGTGTACACTTCCAGCGAACGTTTCATGAATGAAATGATTTCGTGCTTCCGTTCGGATCGCATGCCCTCGTTTCACCGCCATTATCGATCCGCGGATGTGCTGCTCATCGATGACATTCAGGTCATTGCGGGCAAGGAGCGCACACAAGAGGAATTCTTTCACACCTTCAATGAACTGTACGATCACCAGAAGCAGATCGTGATCTCGAGCGATTCAGCGCCCAAGAGCACGCCGGGATTAGTGGAGCGTCTGCGTTCGCGATTCGAGTGGGGTTTGATGGTCGATATCCAACCGCCCGATCTCGAAACCAAGATGGCGATCCTCGATAAAAAAGCTGAGTTGGAAGGCGTCGCGTTACCCGAAGAGGTGCGCAACTACATCGCCACGAAAACCAAATCGAACGTGCGCGAGCTGGAAGGCGCCTTCATCAAACTAGTGGCGTATTCGTCGGTGACGCAGAGTCCCATCACTCTCGCAATGGCGCAGCAGACCTTGAAATATCTGATTCCGAATCAGGAGAAGCGCATCACCATGGACTCCGTCGTGCGCGCGGTCGCTGAGAAATTCAATCTGCAGCCAGGGCAGTTGAAGCAGGTGACCAACGCGAGGAACATTGCCTATCCCCGCCAGATCGCGATGTACATGATCAAAGAGCTAACCCAGGCCTCCCTGCCTGAAATCGGGCGTGCCTTCGCGGGCAAGCATCACACCACCGTGCTGCATTCCATTCAGAAGATCGATAAGCTGCGCCAGAAGGACCCTGATTTGAACAGGCTGCTGCACAGCCTAAACGAGTCGATCCATTAGGGTTGTTGAAGTCTTCCACAGCATGGTTCAAGAACATCATGTTGACCGCTGTGGAAGGCTCAGGGAAGCTCCAAACATGCTCAGCCGCACACCTCAATCCGCACAACTTCTTGTAGCTTTAACCCCAAGTTCTTGCTATAATTTAGAAAGAAATCAACAGTTTCAACAGCCTTTAGAATCTTCATGTTCTCTTAGATTCTTATTCTAGGGAACAGAACAACAAGAATCGCTAGCGGAGATCAGGTACCGTCCATGGAATTTACCGTCAGCAGGGCCGATCTGGTTCGTGAGTTGAACCTTTCGCAGGGAGTGGTGGAGCGCAAGACCACGATTCCCATTTTGTCGAACGTACTGGTCGAAGCCGATGGCGACCGGATTCATTTAACGGCGACGGATCTCGAGTTGGGGGTCAGGTGCTCCTGCCCGGCCCGCGTGAAGAAGGCGGGCGCGGGAACGATCCCAGCGCGGCGTCTGCTCGACTATGTGCGGCTGCTGCCGGACGGCGATGTTCAGGTCAAGATTCAGGACAACCATTGGGCCAGCCTGGTGTGCGGACGATCGCGGACGCGGATCGCGGGCATGTCGCGCGAAAGTTTTCCGGAATTGCCGCAGATGCCGGCGGTGCTGGCGGAGATTCCCATCGGCGTGATCGCGGCGATGATCAGCCGCACAATTTTTTCCATCTCAGCCGAGGAGTCTCGCTTCACGCTGAACGGCGCGCTGCTGCTGCTGCGCAAAGGCGGCCTGGTGATGGTCGCCACCGATGGTCATCGTCTGGCGATGGTCGAAAGCACCGCCGAACTTCCCGGCATCAGCGGCGATTATCGCGCGTTGCTGCCGAAGAAAGCCATGCAGGAACTGCAAAAGCTCGCTGCCGATTCAGATCCCGCGGCGATGGTGCATTTTTCAGGCGACGACAATCATTTATTCTTCCAGCTCGGCGATCGTGTGTTGTTGAGCCGCAAGCTGACCGGAAATTTTCCGGACTATCTGCGCGTGCTGCCCAAAGAGCAGCCGCATTCCGTCACCATCGAACGCGAGGAATTCCGCGCGGCGATCGAGCGCGTGGCGCAGTTCTCCGATGAACGGTCGCGATCGATTCGCGTGAAAGTGGACAAGGGCGAGGTGAAGATTCACTCCTCGGTTTCCGAAACCGGCGAGAGCGAAGAGAGTCTGCCGGTGACCTACGATGGTCCATCGGTCGAGATCGGATTCAACGCGCAATATCTGCTCGATTTCATGCGCGCCGTGAATGAGCCGCAGATTACGTTCTTGTTCAAAGATCCACACAGCGCGGGCGAGTTGCGTCCGGGCGGCGAAAAATCAGAGAGCTATCGGTACGTGATCATGCCGATGCGAATTTGAGAGTTTTCACCAACACGTTTTTTTCGAAGCTCTGAAGTCCGAAGTAAACAACACCAAAGCTATGGCCAGTAAAGAAACGATTCCCACGACTGAAGACCCGAAGAACATGCGCGTGTACGATTCCACCAGCATCAAGGTGCTGGAGGGCCTGGAAGCAGTGCGCCTGCGGCCTGCCATGTACATCGGATCGACCGGTGAAGCGGGCCTGCATCACCTGGTCTATGAAGTGGTCGACAATTCGGTCGACGAAGCGCTGGCAGGACATTGCACCGAAATCAACGTCACCATTCACGAGGACGATTCGGTCACCGTGGTGGACAACGGCCGCGGGATTCCCGTCGATCTTCACGAGGAGGAGGGCGTTTCAGCGGCGCAGGTGGTCATGACCAAGTTGCACGCCGGCGGGAAGTTCGATTCCAATTCGTACAAAGTCTCGGGCGGATTGCACGGCGTCGGCGTGAGCTGCGTAAACGCACTGTCGGAAGCCCTGCACCTGGAAATCTGGCGCCCCAAGAAGGGCGAGACGGCGTCGTCGACTTGGGAGCAGGATTACGCCAAGGGCGCCCCCAAGGGACCACTGACTGCGACCGGCAAGGCGCGCAACAAGACCGGCACGAAAGTCACCTTCAAACCCGATTCGTCGATCATGACCGTGACGAAGTTCAACTTCGACACCTTAGCCCAGCGGCTGCGCGAACTCGCGTTCCTGAACAAGGGCCTGACGATCACGCTTACCGACGAGCGTGAAGAGCCCGCACGCGAAGAAAAATTCCACTTCAGTGGCGGTATCGCTGAGTTCATCAAACATCTGAATCGGGCGAAGAGCGTCCTGCACGATAAACCGATTGCGTTCGAAGGCGAGCGCGAATTGCCCAACGGCGGCACGCTGACCATGGAAGTGGCGCTGCAATACAACGATTCCTATAGCGAACTGGTGTTCAGCTTCGCCAACAACATCAACACCGTCGACGGCGGATCGCATCTGACGGCCTTCCGAAGCGCGCTGACCCGAACCATCAACGCGGCGGGCCAGACCGGCGGGCTGTTCAAAGACGTCAAAGAAAATCTTTCAGGCGACGATGTGCGCGAAGGCCTTACTGCTGTCATTAGCGTGAAGCTGCCGCAGCCGCAGTTCGAAGGACAGACCAAGGGCAAGCTGAACTCCGATATCGGCGGCTACGTGGTCCAGTTCATCAATGAAAAACTGGGTGAGTATTTCGACAAGAATCCCAGTGTGATGCGCAAGATCGTTTCGAAAGCGATCGATGCATCGCGCGCGCGGGAAGCGGCGCGGAAAGCTCGCGATCTGACGCGTCGCAAGGGCGCGCTCGATTCGGGCGGGTTGCCGGGGAAACTGGCCGATTGCCAGGAGAAAGATCCGGATCGCTGCGAGCTGTTTTTAGTGGAGGGCGAATCGGCCGGCGGAACCGCCAAGGGCGGGCGCGATCGCAAGAATCAGGCGATTCTCCCTCTTCGCGGCAAGATTCTCAATGTAGAAAAAGCGCGCTACGACAAGATGCTGGCGCACGAAGAAATTCGCGCCATGATCACGGCGATCGGCACCGGAATCCGAGACGATTTCGATCCAGCGAAACTGCGCTACGGCAAGATCATCATCATGACGGACGCCGATGTGGACGGCAGCCATATCCGTACTCTGCTGCTCACCTTCTTCTTCCGCCAGATGCAGGAGCTGATCAAGCGCGGCAATATCTTCGTCGCGCAGCCGCCGCTCTACCGCATCAAGAAGGGCAAATCGGAAAAGTACATCAAGAACGACGCCGAGTTCACGCGGGAGATTCTGCGCCGCGCCACCGAAAACCTGACGCTGGAGCTGGCCAACAAAATCGGTGCTGGAAGGCACCGAGATGCGCAATTTCCTGATGCAGCTCGACGAATTCCAGATCACGTTCCGCAAGATGGAACGGCGGCTGCGCGATGCGCGCGTGGTGGAAGCGCTGACCAATGTAGCGCTGGCGATCGACACCAAAGCGGATTTCGCCGACAAGAAAAATCTCGAGGCGCTGCACGCGAAGTTGAAAGATCTGAAGATTGAGACCGCGTTGAAGCAGGACGAAGAGCATTCCGCCTGGATGGTCACGTTCCAGGACGCCACCAATGCGGAGCGCTCGCTCAACATGGAACTCGCGAGCCAGCCCGAGTATCGCCGCCTGCGTTCCATCGCCAAGCAGGCCGCGAAACACAACCTCGCGCCGTTCACGGTGATTCGCGATCAGCATCGCGAGACGCTGGCGGATTGGCGCAGTTTGCTCGAGCACGTCAAGAGCGAAGGCACGCGCGAGATCAACATCCAGCGCTACAAGGGGCTGGGTGAGATGAACGCGGAGCAGCTTTGGGAAACGACCATGAACTCGGAGACGCGGACGCTGTTGCGGGTTTCGCTCGAAGATCTGGCGCAGGCGGATTCGATCTTCACCACGCTGATGGGCGAGGATGTCGAGAATCGTCGCAAGTTCATCGAAGAGAACGCGCTCGATGTGCGCAATCTGGACGTCTAAGAAAAACTCGCAGGCGACGAAAAGCGATCGCCTGCGCTACTGCTTGTGAGCCCAGACCAGGTTGGCGCGGCAGCCCGCCGGCGTCTTTTGAAGCCCACGCAGTTCCACCGGCAATCCGGCACGGCGGATTCGCTCCGCGATTCGCGCGCGATATTCGCCGAACGGACTCGGGAATGCGATTTCTCGAACCCCCGCGTTATCGAAGAAAATCGGACCCGCAGTGACGGCGTCGCAGCCATTGACTGGTACGATCGAGAGTTCGCGGCCCGCCCGCAGCGAGGTCACCACCTTGTGCTGCACGCTGGTTGAATGATCGTAAATGAAGGGAGCCTCCAACGCGAGTTTCACATGCTCCGGACTCGACGAGGGCCCATCGGACCAGGCGTGAATCAACGGGAACCTGATTCCGTCGAACACGCCGCGAAGATGTTCCGCCGCGAGGTTGTTGAAACGGACCAGTTGATGGGTCCAATGCCCGGAGCCGAAAGTATCTGCCTGTGGGTCAGACACATGTTCGTCGTAATCGCTGAGTAAGAGTTCCGCGTGCCCGTCGTGGGTGAAGTCGATCAGGTGCTTGATGCCGTCGCCATTCTCGCCGTGATAAACGGTCGTAAAAAACGGCATCGGCATCTGATCGCCGTCCATTAGTAAGATCGACATCGAAAATGGCGCAGCAGTGCGTCCGTTGCCATACGGTCCAACCGAGAAGAACACATAGTCCGGGATGCCGTTCCCGTCGAGGTCGCCGCGCCAAACCTCGTCGAGCGCACTCAGATGAACCTCCCAGCGTTTGCCGTACACGCCGGACCCGCGGAGTACAACACCTTCCTCGTTATCGGGACTGCTGGAGAAAGTCGCGTGGATCTGATCGAAGGTGGTTTGCGTCCCGTGCAGGAACAGACCGGAGCGAAGTTTGACGAGCGGGAAATGCGGGAGAGCGTTGAGATCGATGCCGGTGGAGCTATCGTTCCAACCCGCCGAGGCGAACGTAGTCGCTACAACCGCCAGCATCATCGCGCGCCTGGCAACGCGAGACATCGATTAAAGCGCAGTTCCCGTGAAGGTGACGCGCTTACGCAGGAAGTGTGTGCGCTCGATCATCGGCTTATCCATCAGCCGGCGAATCATGTCGAGCAGAGCTCGATCACTTTCGGCTTTTAGGGCCGCGAGTTTTTGCTCTCTGGTTACGCGCTTCTTCTTCATTGAGGCTCGCTTCCAGAATATCCAAGACGGCGCGGTCTCGCGGACGTCCCGCCGCGCGCTTGCTCTTCACGATCGCCGAAAGGCTTGCGACAAGCAACGGATAACCATCCAGATCGATTTCGTGCGCGGAGGCGCGCAGAGCGGCGAAAGACTTTACTCCGTGGATGGTGGTCATGAAGTCGGCCTGCAGTCCGTCGTCTTCACGAATCAGCCGGTACAGCCCCGACTCTGGGTAGTAGGGACGCAGCAGCATCGCCCCTAAATTCTTGGTCAGGCGCTTCAACTTCTCAAGATTGCGAGGCGTCTTGCGGAAGTAGAAATCGAAATCGATGGTCGTGACGGGAGCGCCTTGCAGAGCCGCCGCCGCGTTGCCGATCAGGATCGCTTCAAGCCGGACCTCGCCAAGTGCGCGCGCTAACGTTTCGAGCAGCGGGCGCGCGTCCACCGAACGCTACTTCTTCTTCGCCGCGGATATGGCGGAGGGTTCTTTCAACAAATTCGTGATCAGGGTGCGCAGGTAATTCTCATCCTGCAAATTCGCATCACCCTGCGGCGGGCTCTGCGCGCGCAACATCCCCTTCTTATCGATCACGGCGACGAGAGGCACCACTGGCCGGTCCATCACCGAAAATCCCAGGAAATTCATCACGGGATCGTATGCTGCGACGAAGCCTACCGGAAAATCGACCCGCAGATCGTGCACGAATCCAGGTATCAGCAGGTTCGCCTGCGGGTTCCACGCGACGGCGATCGGTTGAAATCCCTTGGGCCCCAGCTCGACATGTAACTTGGTGAGTTCCTGGCAAAACGCCTGACAGTGCGGGCAAGTGGTATGCACGAACGCCAGCACCACCACCTTGCCGCGATAGCTGGACAGCAGAGTGGTCTTGCCGGGTTGGCCCTGGGGCGTAACTTCGACGATGGAAAACTCGGGCGACTTGCGGGGCAGCGCGGGAATCGCGAGCGCGATAGCCGCGGTCGCAAGAATGGTGAGGGCGGCTGCGGTTCGCATCTTCACTCCAATTAATTCGAGCTAGTCTTGGCAGCGGCGGTTTTCGGCGCGGCCTTGGGAGCCGCCTTGGTAGTGGTCGCTGGAGCGCCGGGCTCCGCCGCGAGCTGCGTGATCAGCTTGCGCAGGTAGCCCTCGTCTTGAAGATTCGGATCTCCCGCCGGAGGCGTTTGCGCGCGAATCATTCCCTTGCGATCGATGATGGCAACTTGCGGAACAACATAGCGATCCATGACCGAGAATCCCAGGAAGCCAGTCACGGTTTCGAGCGACGCCGAGCCCACCGGAAACGAAACGCCGTGTTCGCGAACAAATTGCGGCACCAGCATCTTGGCGTTGTCGTTGAACGCGATCGCCAGCATCTGCACGCCTTTCGGCTTCATGTCGGTGTAGACCTTGGTCAGCATTTCGCATTCTTTCTGGCAGTGCGGGCAAATGGTAGACACCAGCGCGAGCACCACCACTTTGCCTTTGTAGGAGGAAAGCTGGGTAGTCTTCACGGGATTGCCATCGGGACCGGGCTCGAGGACGGCGATTTCGGGCGCCTTACGCGGGAGCGGGGGAGTGGCGGTGGACTGCGCGAAAATCGGCGCGAGCGCGAGCGCAAAAACGGGGGCGATGGCTAGGATACGCATAATTTCATATTAACGCCGATTTCTTGAATCGCGCACAACGGCACAAGCGGGCCTGTACGCTCTAATCGCCTGTGCGCTACAACAGGCGCCAGACGCCTTCTTTTTGGAGCGAGCGTCTGGCACCATCTAAGCGCGACGGGGTTCTACCTCGCCGTGTACGTCCCGGTGAACGTTCCACTCCACGACGCCAGCGGGTTCATGATATTGAAGGAACCCGTTACAGTGCCTGAGTTCGGGGACCCGGCTGAAGGGGTCAATGTCACCGTCAGCGTCGCCGAAGTGTCCAGGCCGAGATTGCCCGATTGCACCACGGTACTTTGGCCCGCATTCAAGGCGCTGAATGTCAGCGTCTGTCCACTCACCGTTACCGTGTTCCAATTCGCTCCTCCGTTGAAGCCCCCGGGAGCCGTCGCTCCCAGAACCCCCGAACCATAGGTGCCATTGGTCTGGGGCATGGTGACATTGATGAACAGAATGGACAGGCCCGGTGTGTTCGAGGATGCAATTTGCGGGGTGATATTGATGGTGTTGAACTGCGGGAGCGCGCCTCCTCCTCCGTTACTCACCACAATGATCGGCCCCGCCGCCTGCGGGTACACCGGCGCGGTGGTGAATGCACCGGTCGGATTGAATCGCAGCGCGAGCGCGGAAATACTACTTCCGCTCGGCGCGGTAAATTCAATCAATCCTTTTTGCGCCGTGGATGTCGCAAACTGGTTCGGCAGCCCAAAGGCCATGTGCCCCTCCGGCGGCAACTGGATCGCAGCGAGCTGCGAGGCGGCGCCGCCGCTCAGTTGCATGGCGGCCGCGACAGTGACAGCCTTCGACGTCGGATTGGCCAGCCCGACGCTGGTGACGAAACCACTGGTGTTATCGAACGGCACCAGGACATCGCTGGTCGCTGCGGCCGCCTGCGCGGTCCCATCCTGGTTAAGCTGCGTGAAGATGGCGTACGCGGTAATCGAAGCAGGCCCGCTCAATACCGCATAGCCGCTCGTGGTGATGGGCGCCGACCCCATAGTGTGGAGAAAAACTGTTCCGCCGGCGCCGACGGCGATGCTCTGCAAATTCACGGTCTCGAGAAAGGGCGGAGCCCAGGTGGTCGTACTTCCGTTGCTGGTGTCCTGAGAGAAGAGCAGGCTGGCAGATCCCGCGGTGGCAGAAGTATTGGTGATTACGAGGGTTGTCTGCCATCCTCCACCATCTGCGATTTGGGGAATTACTAAACTCTGCTGCGCATGGACCAGAGGCGACAGCAAAAGAAGCAGGGGAAGAGGGTACCTGAACTCAAGTCGCATTGGAACATAATATTCCTCTAAAAAGGGAAATTGAAGCCCCGGTCTGGCCCCGCGGGGAGCACGGGTAGAGCCTATTTAGCGGCCAAAAAACACCCGCGGCGTTAGTGTAATCCTTCGATCGATTCGACTCGTGAGCCGGAGAGCGTTAGCCGAAACTTACCGGAATCGCCGCTGCCCTGAAACGTCGTCACGGAATCGGATTCGACGGGCGCCGAAAAGACGATCCGCTTCCACTTGCCCTTCATCACGCGCTGGTACAAATCGAAAAATTTTCGAGCTGAGGCCGGTGAATCCCAATCGGAAGCAAAACTCAACACCGCATACTTGTCGTGCTTTTGTTCGTACAACCTGAACTCGCCTCCGCGCCAATGGCTGGCGGCTTCGGCGCCTTCTTTCTGCGGAACGAACTGGCGCAGCAACATGGAAAAATCGAACTCGCCAATGGATCCTTCGCCCAGATCGCGAAATTGTTTGGCATTCTTGCCAAACAGAGCTTCGCGCGTGGCTGGCTTGGGCTCGGAGGGTTTGAGATTTTCGAAATATAGATCGGGGTGCAGAATCTGTTGCGAAGTCAACGGGGAGCGATTGAACACCAGATCGAAACCGTTGCGGCCCACCTTGTGAAATACAGCGTCCTGAAACTTCAAGCCTTCGTTGTAAGGAAACACCAGCGATTCGCGCAGATAGAGCGGCGCTTTCGCAAACACCGGAAAATCGTTGCTTTCGGCGCCGAGTGTTTTGGTCAACTGCTCGATCATGGCGGGCGGAACGTCGGCCTTGCCTCCGTTGCGGCTGGACACATAAGCCCACGTGAGCCACGTCGCTTGTCCTTCCATCACGGCCTGCCGAGCGATGGACGCGTCGTCATCGGGCGAACCCTTGCGCAGATACTTGCCCAATGGATGATGCTGATCGGCGAGCGCATGAGCCAGCTCATGCACCAGCGCGACACGCTGCTCGCTACCTTCGGCAGTGGAATCGAGAACAAACAGACGCTTCTTGCGATAGTCGTAAAAGGCGGCGGCTTGTTCACTCACCAGGTCGACCGTCTCCTTGGCCAGATTGAAATCCTGCGGGATGTAGCCGAACATCTTGAGGGTCAGCTCTTCGATGCGAAGATCCTCGCTCGAGGAGGTCTCTTTCATTCGCGATTCAACATATGTTCGAAAGGTATCGTTGCCGAGCATTTGCGCGGGAACCTTCCGTTCGACGGACCAGCCGGTGATTTGCGAAAGCGCGGCGACCATTTCGTCAACCTGATGAAACAGCGCGGGATTCGCAGGAGCGTGAGCCGATGACGACGGAGCCGCCGCCGGGGCCTTGGATTGCGCAACTGCGGATGCGGCCAGGAAGGCCGCCAGAGCGAGACGAGCGAGCACGCGACACTAATTTAACACCGCGCACAACGGCTTCGCCTGTGCGCTCTCCTTTAACATCGCGTAACATCGCGCGCCACAGTTTCGCCCGTGCGCTCAAGTCAACAACCGCCCTATTTCTTCGACGCGCTGGGTTTCGCCGAAAGCATCAGCTTGATCAACTCTTCGGTTACGTGCGGTTCGAGACCTTCCGTATGGCCTTTGCTTTCACGAATCACGTCGGCGACGATGCGTCCGCCTTCGCAATGCGGATATTCGAACAGCTCCGCCGTGCCTGGACGCGGCAGGCGTCCCCAAGCGTCGGAGCCGGGATCCTGGCGAGTGGAATCGTAGACGTAGCCGGCTTTGGTGTCGGCGATGTCGGTCTTGCGAACGCGCGCGCCGCAGCCCAATTTTTTTGCCCAGTCGGAAGTCTCAGGCATGCCCTTGGAGTCCATTTCGTTCTGGCCGGTTTCGTAGATGAACGAGAATTTTCCGCCGGGAGGACCGGCAGGAGCGGCGAGCACACCTCGACCCGGAGTCGCGGCCG
Organism: Terriglobia bacterium; assembly: GCA_963819125.1. Taxonomy (GTDB): domain Bacteria; phylum Acidobacteriota; class Terriglobia; order Bryobacterales; family Bryobacteraceae; genus Palsa-187. Next base: position 1,576,575 of record CAWFUQ010000015.1, on the reverse strand, counting down.
GAGGTGCGGTGCCTCGAGCTGTTCCTGTCGCGCCTCGCGCCGGAGCGCCTAAATTGCTGAAATTTCCGCGACCTGGATTGCCACCCAGACGGCCGCCGGACAAGCTCAGCCAACCGTCCACCCGATCGTTGAAGAACGGCGTGTGCAGCAGCCGATTCGACGTAATCCCCCCTTGCGAATGCCCCACCAGCCAAAAGGCCTTGATGTTCTCTTTGCCGACTGCGTCGTAGATCATGTTGACGATGCCTTCGAGATAGGCGTCGTCGGTGGCAGTCCAGGCTTTCGGCGGCGGCGCGGACGCGTTCGGAGTCGCGATCACCAGATGATATTTATCCTTGTAATCCATCATCGGGAAGTAGTGGCGCATCCAGTTGCCGTAGGATCCAAAGCCATGCAACGACAGGATGAAGGTTACCTTGTCGCCTTTCTTCAAGCCGCACGGGTAATCAAGAAAAAACTCGCGACCCGACTTCGGCTCCCTGGCAGTGCCGCCTTCAATCACCATCGCGCCGGGACAATCCTTATCGGGACAATGCTCGGGTGGAGGAGTAGCGCAGGTGACGCCAGCCAACTCGAGCGCGGGTTTTTTCGCGAAAGCCGGCATCGCGGGAATCATGGCCAGCGCGACGAATGTGGCTACAAGCCTGTTTTTCTGCATGGAAAACCCCTTTCCTACCGACTGGTCAGTATACATAAACACGTCTCCTTGCGGCACCCCGAACCAAAGTTCTAAAGTCCGCGCACATTTCGGCCGATTCACTGGGTGATGACTCCTCGACTGTTCGCCCTCCGATCCGCTGTGCTTCTGTTTGCCGCGAGTGCGGCGGTTTCGTTCGCCCAGGTTCGCACCCGCAAGGAACCGGCCGTACAGCGCGGACCGTTCGTACCGGCAGTGGTCGATAAGACGCCGCCGCCCAGTCGTGGGTTTGCGCTCGCGCGACCGGCGACGCTTGGGATGGGACCGCTGAGCGCCGTGGAACGCGCCAAGCTCGGCCCGGTGGGATTGAAGGAGCGCATCGGCGTTCATCGCTCGGTTACAGATGGGTCGCTGGATCAAGGCACCTGGGCGCAACTGCCCAACGGAGATCAGGTCTGGCGGCTGGCGATTCAATCCGATGGAGCGGCGGGACTGCGCGTTCAGTTCTCGAATTTCTCGGTAGCGGGCGGCAAGGTATGGGTACACACCGCGACCTCGGTGGACGGACCCTATACCGATCGCGGGCCATACGGCAACGGCGAGTTCTGGAGTGGAACCGTAGAAGGCGAATCGATGACGATTGAATATCAACCGGCGTCCGGAGCAAATGCGACGGGCACCCCGCAGTTTCACGTGCATCGCGTGGCCCATCAGATCGCGACCGCGTCTACCATCAATCCTCGCTTCGGCGGGCGAGGCGCGGGCACACTCTTCTCGACCAACCCCGACCCCGCGGCGACGTGCAATCTGGACGTGAACTGCTATCCGGATTGGCAGAGCTCGAAGCAATCGGTAGCGCAAATCGAATTCGAAGAGACGGCGGGACCGGAGCAGGGAACTTTTCTGTGTTCGGCATCGGCAGTGGCGACGCGCGACAACAGCTTCACGCCGTACTTGCTGACGGCGGGACATTGCATTCACGACGAAGACGCGGCGCGATCGCTGCAGACCTTCTGGGCATATGAATCCATCGGATGCAACCTGGGGCCGGGGCCGGATCGCGGAACTCTGAATTCACCGAACGGCGGACACTTGCTGGCGTGGGCGACGATTCAGACCGGCGACTACAGTCTGGTTCTGCTGCCGAGCATTCCATCGGGGGTGGTGTTTTCGGGATGGGATCCACAGGATCCCGCGGAAAATACTCCCGTAACCGGCATCTCGCATCCGGAGGGCGGTTACAAGCGCATCTCCTTCGGTCACACGGTCCCGGGTGTGGATGTATTTGTAGGTTCTGATTTCGCACCGGGAGATTTGTACGACCTGGTGCAATACGATCTGGGAATCACGCAGCCGGGATCGTCAGGATCGCCAATCTTCATCGGGCCAGGCGTGATCGTGGGGACGCTGACCTACGGACCGGACCTGCCGGGCGAGCAACTGTGCAACGCCGGCGCGGATCTGGGCGGCTACGGAAAATTTTCGACCACGTATAACGACCTGCAGGACTTTTTCGAAGATTTGCCGTTCTCGCAAGTCACGCCATCCACCACACAAATCAATTTTTCCGGTCAGAATCACGCCATCTCCGGCAAACCTTCGCAGACGTTCACACTGACCACGCAATCGGCGAGTCCAGTGCAGTTTGTGGTGCGGCCTGATCTGCAATGGCTGACGGTGACGCCAGCCACGGGAACGGTTTCGGCTGCTGCGCCCGTGAAGGTGCAGGTGACGGTGAATCCGCAGTACTTCACGCAAACCGATGTGTACGCCGGCACCTTGTCGATTTTTTCCGGCACGGCTCCGCCGATGTTCGTCAACATCAGCGTGAGCATGGTGATCAACACTTCGAACGTGGTGGTGTCGTCGGTACCGAACCCGGTGCCTTCGACGCAGAACGGAGCGGCGTGGCAATTGACACTGGTGTTGCATGAGACCAATGGGTCGCCGACGACGCTGACGGGATTGCGCATCGACGGTGCGGATTACTCTGCGAACATCCCGGGATTTTTCGGCACGACTAAAATTCCGGCGAACGGATCGATTCAGGGGACCATTCACACCGGCGGCCTGATTCCTCCAGTGACGAAGTTCTTCGAGTTCTACGGCACGGACAGATCAAGCGGGCAGACGTGGTATCGCCAACTGGAAGTGACGTTCACGAATTAGCGAATTTCCCGCGCGTTATCAGCGTGTTCGATGATGAGCACACACGCGCGCGGCGCCCTTCATGCCGACTATGAGGCATGAAGAAATTTATCCGCGACATCCTCGGCGATCTGAATCGCAAAAAGAAGCCTGACGTGGCTCCGGCGATGACTGACGATTTGGAAAATCAGAAGTTGTCCAAGAATCCGGCGGAGAAGGTCCGGCAACTCGATTTTCAGGCGCAGCAGGATGAGCGAAGAGAAACCAATTCCTAGATTCCAGTTAAGCCGGGGTGCTTTTGCCCAGGATCGCGGCGCGGCGTGCGCCGGTGGCCGATAGAACATTCGCGGCACGGCTGCGCGCGTGTTCATGCGCGAGAAGCGCGAACGCAATCGCCTCTTTCGCATCGGGATCGATACCGTAATCGGCGGTGGTGGAGATCTTCACGCCGGGCAAAAGATCAGCCAGGCGTCGCATCAGATGTCGATTGTGCACGCCACCGCCGGAGGCGATCACCTCGCTCGCCCCGGGGATTCGTTCGGCAATCGTGGCTGCGGTGTATTCCGTCGCGGTGGCGATGAGGATCGGCAGCGGGAGCTTCGATGAAATCAGCCGATCGACAAATTCGCGGCCGTACTGCTCGCGTCCGAGCGATTTCGGGCGAGCCTGGCAGGTTCGTTCGAACATAAGCGCGGCGAATAGTTGCGGGTCGACGGTAGCCTGGCTGGCGATGCGGCCGCCGCGATCGTAATGCTGTTTGCCGTCCGTGTAAATTTCGACCAGCGCATCGATCACCATGTTGCCGGGGCCGATGTCGAAAGCGATCACGGGATCGGGCCAGGATTTTGGCGGCAGCAGGGTCATGTTCGCGATGCCGCCGATGTTCAGCGCGACGCGCATTTCGCGACGATGGCGGAACAGGAGTTCGTCCACGAAGGGAACCAGCGGGGCGCCCTGACCTCCGGCAGCGATGTCGCGTTCACGAAAATTCGAGATCACGCGAATGCCGGTGCGTTCGGCGACAACGGCAGCTTCGCCGGTCTGAAACGTGCTGGCCACCCGGCGTCCCAGGAATTTCGCCGGCGAGCCTTCGTGATAAATCGTCTGGCCATGCATGCCGATCAGCTCGATCGAATCGAGCTTGATTTGCGCGCGGCGGGCGGTTTCGATCAGCGCTTCGGCATACAGTTCGCCCAACAAAAAATTGAGGCGCGAGATGGTCGCGGTGTGCGTCGCCGAGTTGGAGACGGAGAGCAGCGCCTGGCGCACGGCTTTCGAATACGGTGTGGAGTGGAAGGTTAGTGTTTCTACTTTGCTCTTTTGAATATTGACGATCGCGACGTCGATGCCGTCGAGCGAGGTGCCGCTCATGATGCCGGCGACCCTCACGGTTTCAGATCTTTCTGGAGTTCGGAAAGGAGTTGCAACGCTTCGATGGGGCGAAGCTGATCGAGATTCAGGGAGCGGATCCGATCGGCCAGGGCGTGATTGACCGGCTCAAACATGCGGATCTGCAGCGGCACGGGCGCATCTGAGCGGGGAGCGACTTCCTCATACACTTCGTTTTCGTGATGCGCGAGAATTTCGCGGGCGCGTTCGATCACGCTCATCGGCAATGCCGCGAGGCGCGCGACTTCGATTCCATAGCTGCGATCGGCCGCGCCGGGTTCGACTTTGCGGAGAAACAGAATCTGATCGCCCGATTCTTTCACCGAGACATGCAGATTGCGAACGCCTTCCAGTTGATCGGCAAGCTCAGTCAGTTCGTGATAGTGGGTCGCGAAAAGCGTTTTGGCGCGAATGTTGCGATGGATGTGTTCGACCACGGCCCAGGCGAGCGCCAGACCGTCGTAGGTGGAGGTACCGCGACCGATTTCATCAAGCACGACCAGGCTGCGTGACGTCGCAGTGTTCAGGATCACCGCCGTTTCGGTCATCTCGACCATGAATGTGGAGCGGCCACGCGCGAGATTATCGGCCGCGCCGATGCGAGTGAACACGCGATCGACAATCGGTAATAACGCGTTGTCGGCGGGCACGAACGATCCAATCTGGGCGAGGATCACCAGCAACGCGGCTTGGCGCAGATAGGTCGATTTACCACCCATGTTGGGGCCGGTGATCACGGCGATGAACTCGTTTTCGGGATGGAAGTAGAGATCGTTAGCGATGAAGCGCTGGGCATCTTTCTCGGTCAGCCGTTCAATTACGGGATGGCGGCCAGCGGCGACGCGGAGCTCGCCTGATTCTGAAAATCGCGGGCGAGTGTAGCGATGCTCAGCGGCGACTTCGGCGAGCGCAAGGGTGGTATCGAGTTCGGCGATCGCAGCGGCGCTGGCTTTGATGCGCGCGGCGTGCGCAGCGGTTAGCGCGCGGAGCTGCTCGAAGACCTCTTTTTCAATCGCTAGAATTTTTTCTTCGGCCTCAAGGATTTTGACTTCGAGAACCTTCAACTCCGGCGTGGTGAAACGTTCGGCGTTGACCAGCGTTTGTTTGCGCTCGTAATCGGCGGGCGCCAGGTGCTGATTCGATTTGGTGATCTCGATGTAGTAGCCGAAGACGTTGTTGAAGCGGACTTTGAGAGACGCGATGCCGGTGCGGGTGCGTTCGCGCTGCTCGATTTGCGCGAGGTAGGTTTTGGAATTGCGCGAGATGTCGCGCAGTTCATCGAGACGGGGATCGTAACCGTCGCGAATCGCGCCGCCGTCGTTGAGATGCACGGGAGGCTCTTCGGCGATCGCCGTGAGGACAGGATCGCGGACCTCGACGATTTCGTCGAGCCGATTTACGATATCGCGCAGACGGTCGGATTTCGCACTCGCGAGGCGCGTTTTGAGCGAGGGGATCACGGCCAGCGATTTGGCCAGAGCCGAAAGATCGCGCGGGCCGGCCGCAGCGAGAGTCAACTTGGAGAGCAAACGTTCGAGATCGAGGATCAACGCGAGGTCTTTGGAGAGTTCGCCGCGCAGGATTGCGCTCGAGTGAAACTCCTGGACGGCATCGAGTCGCGCGTCAATTTCGGCAACATCGATGGAAGGTGCGAGCAGACGGCGGCGCAACAGACGTCCGCCCATGCCGGTGCGGGTGCGATCGAGCACATGAAGCAGTGTCGATTCCTTCGATTCGCCAGCGAACAACGGCTCGACCAATTCGAGATTGCGAACAGTGGTGGAATCGAGCACCAAAGCATCGGCGCGATCGTAAAACGCCGGGCGCTCCAGATGATCGAGCGCGGCGCGTTGCGTGTCGCGCAAGTAATAAAGAATCGCGGCGGCTGCGCCGGTGGCGAGCGGGCGATTCTCGAGTCCGCAGCCGTCGAGCGCGAGCAGACGGAAGTGATCGCACAGACTCCGCGCGGCGTAATCGGAACCGAACACCCACGCGTCGATGGGAGTTTTCAAACAGGGAAGAGAAATCGCGGCACTATCGGGCGTGAGAGCTTCGCGGGCGTTCAAGGTTTCCAGCGTGGCGGAGACTTCGCCGAGGGCAACTTCAGTGACGCGGAATTCGCCGGTGGAGACGTCGACGTGAGCGATGCCGGCTCGGGTGGAATCAGGCATGACGGCGGCCAGGTAGTGATTTTCGTGCGAGCGCAGCACCGCTGCGTTCATGGCCGTGCCGGGCGTGACGATGCGCGTCACCTCACGCTTTACCAACTTCTTCCCAGCCCCGGCTTCCTCCATCTGATCGCAGATGGCGACGCGATAGCCTTTCTGGATCAGGCGCGCGATGTAGTTTTCGGCGGAGTGAAAAGGGACGCCGCACATCGGAATCGGCTCACCTTTTTCTTTATTGCGCGCGGTGAGCGTGATTTCGAGCTCTCGCGCCGCGGTGACGGCGTCATCGTAGAAGAGTTCGTAGAAATCGCCCAGCCGGAACAGCAGCAGAGTATTCGGCACCTGTTGCTTGATGCCGTAATACTGCCGCATGAGCGGCGTGGATGGTTCCGACATGAAGTCCTATTATGACGGCGGACCGACCTGGTGCGCCGCGCGCGGTGCGAACCGATCGACGCGCCGTTGCGCCCAAACGCGCTCCGTGACCGTCGCGCCTCAACTTCTTTATCGTGTATAACGGGCTGAAAATCGCATGCGCGATGGCGGCGTTCAGGTCAGAGCGACAGCGTCTTCAAATACGCGCGGAAATCTTCGCCGAGATCATAGCGCTTGAGCGCGAACTCGACGGTCGCTTTCAGGAAGCCGAGTTTGTCGCCGGCGTCATAGCGCTTGCCTTCGAAGCGATAACCGTAGATCGGGCGATTGCGCAGCAGATGCTTCAAACCGTCGGTCAACTGGATCTCGCCGCCGCTGCCGGGTTCGATCGCTTCGAGCGAGTGAAAAATTTCGGGTGCGAGAACGTAGCGGCCAATGATGGCGAGATTGGATGGCGCGTCGGACGCTTTGGGCTTCTCCACCATGTTGCGGATGCGATACAGGCGATCACGGCCGCCGTTGTGCGCCACCGGTTCGGCGTCGACCACGCCATAGGCCGAGATACTCTCCTTGGGCACTTCCATCAGCGCGATGACGCTGGCGCCATAAAATTCGTAGACGTCCAGCAACTGGCGGAGACAGGGGACCTCAGCGTCGATCACGTCATCGGAAAGGATAACGGAGAACGGCTCGTCACCGACCAATTCATGCGCGCGCAGGACGGCGTGGCCCAGGCCCAGCGCTTCCTTCTGGCGTGTGTAGGCGATATTGATCATGTCGGAAACCGCACGCACGGTGGCCAGCAGTTCTTTCTTGTGGCGCGATTCGAGCAGATGTTCCAGCTCGAAACTGACATCGAAATGATCTTCGATCGCGCTCTTGCCACGCCCGGTGACGATGATCATGTTGCGAATGCCGGACTGCAGCGCTTCTTCGACGCCGTACTGGATCAGAGGCTTATCGACCAGCGGCAACATCTCTTTGGGTTGAGCTTTGGTAGCGGGTAGAAATCGCGTACCCAGCCCCGCGGCCGGGAAAACCGCTTTGCGGACCTTGGCTATCATCGTGATTCATTTTAGCGAATCGTTGCTCAAGGCTCCTCCGGAGCCGTGACATAATCACTCCTATGAAGCGAGCTGCCGTTTTATTGATCTTCGCAGCGTGGTGCGCTGCGGCCGAATATCCCAAGCCAGTGGAAGGCGATTTTGTCATTCACAACTTCAAATTTCACGATGGCGAAACGATCGCGGAACTGAAGCTGCACTACTACACCATCGGCAATCCGTCGGCGACCGAAGCAGTGCTGATTATGCACGGCACCGGTGGAACGGGCAAATGCTTCGATTCGCAAGGATTTGGAGGCGAGCTGTTCGGCGCGGGCCAGCCCATCGATGCGACGAAATATTTCATCATCATGCCGGATGCGATTGGACATGGAGGATCGTCCAAACCGAGCGACGGAATGCGCGCGCATTTTCCGAAGTATTGCTATCACGACATGGTGACGGCGGATTACCGCCTGCTGACCGAGCACTTGGGCGTAAAGCATCTGCGCCTGGCGATGGGGACGTCGATGGGCGCGATGCACTCATGGGTGATCGGAGAAATGTATCCCGATTTCATGGACGCGCTGATGCCGCTGGCGAGCGCTCCGGTGGAGATCGCGGGGCGAAATCGATTGCTGCGCGACATGATCATGGATGCGATCACTTCGGATCCGGACTACAAGAACGGCGATTACGATCACCCGATTCACGGGCTTCGCGCGGCGCAATACGGGCTTACGGTGATGCAATCGAGTCCGCTGCAAATGCTGAAGCAGAATCCGACGCACGAGAAAGCCGACGCGGCGTTCGGGAGGCTGATGGAAGGGGCGATGAAAAAGGACGCGAACGATATGGTGTATCAATTCGCGTCGTCGACGGACTACAATCCTGAGCCTGAGCTGGAAAAGATCAAGGCACGATTGATCGCGGTGAATTCGGCCGACGATGCCGTGAATCCGCCGGAGCTGGGGATCTTAGAGCGCTGCATGCCAAGAGTGAAGAACGGACGCTACGTGCTGATCCCGACAGGTCCGGACACGCGCGGTCACGGGACGCATTCGATCGCGAAATTGTGGAAGCAGTATGTCGTGGAGCTGCTTGCAACCTCAGTGCCTCAAGGCCCTATCAACCTCGTTCATTGATCGAGGCGAGTCGCCGTTTGAAACCGCTCCAACTCATCACGCGCGACCATTCAGAAAGATATCGGAAGATCGCCGCACGATTCATCACCAGGCCCAGCGGCAAGCTTTGCAGATAGCGCCACGCCGACGGCTGGAACGGTTCGAAGAACTGATCGCGCCCGTCGGCTCGAAAACATAAATAGGCGTAAATGTAGCTGAACGGAATGTAGCGGTAATGGCGCTTCAGGATTCTAAACGTTTCGTGAAAAGCTTTGTGGCGCAGGGCGAGGGTCTTATTCGATCGATGCATGCGCGATTCGGCGAGATCCTGATCGATACGCTGCAGGTCGCCGGCGCGCGCGAGCCGCATCCACAGTTCATAATCGAAGGCGCATTGCAGGGCAGGATCGAGTCCGCCCGCATTTTCGAATGCCGATCGGCGAATGAAGCTGGCGGGCTGGCAGATGAAGCATTCCTGGGCAAGAACATCGCGATCGAAATCGCGGGTGGGGTAGGCCCCGATGCGTGCGCCATGCTCATCGATCCAAAACGCGCCGCCGTAAATCGCGTCGACCTGAGGGTTTTCCTCAAGGCCGCGAACGGCAGCGGAAATCGCGCCGGGCAGCAGGATATCGTCGGCGTGAAGGTAGGCGAAGATTTCTCCCGTCGACCGCGCGAAGCCACGATTGACGGCATCCGCCGCGCCATTGTCCTTCGCACTGATCCATGAATACCTGATGCGAGATGGAAACCGCGATTCGTAGCGCGCCAGGATGTCGATGGTTTCATCGGTCGAGCCGCCGTCCATTACGATGTACTCGATGCGCGGGTAATCCTGGGCGAGCACGCTTTCGATGGTCGCTTCGAGGAAGGGCGCAGCGTTATAGCACGCGGTGACAATCGAGACTAACGGAGTTTCATGCACCAACGTAGCGTGCATATAAGCTCCGCGCGATTCCGATGTCCTGCGTGCCGCGAATAATGGCGCGACCGTCAGGGAACACCATCAGTTCATAAGGATCGATTGCGGCGCGCAGCGCGAACTCGTTGGCGCGCACCGGGACGATCGCTTCCAGGCGATGCGCCAGATCGCTGAGATCGACAGGCCGGAGGCGTTCGTGAATCTGGACCGCGTTTCGCCCGCATAAGCTGATGGGAGCGCGCCGGGAGCCATCGAGATGCTCAAACCGATGCAGGGCGCAGCAGGGGCAGGCGGGATCGCGCGACGGCGCCGCGATGGTGCGAATGTCTCCGGACCACACGTCGACAGTGGTGATGTTGCCGGTCGCATCCGCGTCTGACAGGATTTTCAGAGCGTCAGCGACCTGCAGCGCCGCGATGGTCATGGTCAGCGGCGCGAGCACGCCTTCGGTTTCGCACGTCGGCTGCGCGCCTTTGGGTGGATCGGGATAAATGCAGCGCAGACACGCCGAATGGCCCGGGAGGATCGCGAACTTCAGTCCATAACTGCCGACCGCGGCGCCATAGATCCAAGGAACGCTGGAGCGCACGGCGACATCATTGATTAAGTAGCGTGTTTCGAAATTATCCGTGCCGTCCAGAATCAGATCGATGCCATCCAGAAGTTCGCCGGCATTTGACGCGGTGAGATCGGCGACGATGGGTTCAATCGCGACTTCGGAATTGATCGCAATAAGGCGGCGGGCGGCGGCAGCGGCTTTGGGCATGGCTTCGGAGGCGTCACGCTCGTCAAAAAGCAGCTGGCGTTGCAGATTGCTCCATTCGACGATGTCGCGATCGATCAGGCGCAGCATACCGACGCCGGATCGCGTCAACGCTTCCGCTTGCACGCTGCCGAGCGCCCCGCAGCCGACAATGGCGACGCGAGCCTGGCGGATTCGAGCCTGGCCCCGTTCGCCGAGCGGCGCGAAACGAACCTGACGTGAATAACGGGCGGGCCCACAAATCATTATTGACGATGGTAACAGTAACACCGTGGGTTATCATTGGGAAGCGTGCGTCCGCCGGTGCTGCTTTTATTGCTGTTCGCGGCCGCCGTCGCGTGCGCCCAGACGGCGGCGAGCACTCTCGACGGGCGCCCGGTCGCGCGTATTGAATTCGATCCGGCGACGCAGCCGCTGCCCGCAGCCGAGCTCGAAACGTTCCTGCCGATCAAGCCTGGAACGCCGCTCGATCCGGCGCAAGTTCGCATCGCGATTCAGAAACTCTATGACACCGGCCGCTATTCCAATATCTCGATTAGCGGAGAGCTGACCAGCGACGGCGCGGTAGTGGTGCGGATTTCGACCGAATTCAACTATTTCGTGAGCGGCGTAACGGTCGAAGGCTATACGGAGCCTCCTACGAAGGGGCAAGTGCTGACGTCCGCGAAGCTCGAATTGGGCAAGCCGTTTCAAGAGAGCGCTCTTCATCAGGCAACGGAAAACATCGCCGAACGGCTGCGCGCCAATGGGCTGTATCACGCCAGGGTTTCGACCAGCGTGGACCGGTCCCCTGTGACAGAAGAGGTCAGCATACGGTTCGAAGTCGATCCGGGAGCCCGCGCGCGATTCGACGGCGTCACGTTTACGGGCGATTCGACGAAATCAACCAGCAGCCTGATTCACGAAACTCGCTGGCGAAGAGGATTCGGGCCGATCACGTTTCCGGGATGGCGTTACGTCACTGAGAATCTCATTCAGAACGGTGTGGCCCGCGTGCAGAAGAGCGTGCAAAAGGGCGATCATCTACAGCGCTGCTGTGACTCTGGGCAAGCTCGACTATCACGACGTGACGAATACCGTGACACCCACTCTGGCGATCGTAACCGGGCCGGTGCTGCGCGTGGACGTGGTGGGCGCGAAAGTATCGCAAGGAAAGCTGCGGCAGTTGATCCCGATCTTCGAAGAGCGCACCGTGGATCGCAGTTTGCTGGTGGAAGGGCGCCGCAATCTGGTGGACTATTTTCAAGCGCAAGGATACTTCGATGCGCAGGTGGATTTCGACGAAAACGCGACGGGAGCGGCGCAGGCGATCGATTACCAAGTGACACTCGGGTCGCGGCACAAGCTGATGGCGATCGAACTGCGAGGGAACCGCTATTTCGATACTCCGACGCTGCTGGAGCGGCTGGAAACCACGCCGGCGCGTTTCCTTCGCACGCGTTATGGGCGCTATTCGCAACGCATGCTGGATCACGATGTGCAATCGATTCGGGAACTGTACCGCGCCAATGGATTTCGCGACGCTGCTGTGACTTCGACGATCGTTGACGACTACAAGGGAGTCGCGGGTCATCTGGGGGTGCGCCTTGCAGGTGCGGGAGGGTCCGCAGTGGTTCGTCGATACGCTGAAGATCGAGGGCACGCCGGAGAACGATCTTCCGTATCTGCGATCGCAGTTGCAATCCATCGCGGGGGAGCCTTTCAGTGAGGCCAATATCGCGGCGGATCGCGACAGCATCCTGGGCTATTACTACAACAATGGTTTTCCGGACGCGGCGTTCGATTGGTCACAGACGCCCGCCGCGGAGGAGCATCGCGTGAATCTCATCTACACCGTCACTCCCGGGAAGCGAGAATATGTTCGCGCGGTGCTGGTGCGCGGACTTTACCACTACGCGAGCTTCGTTGGTGAATGCTCGAATTCTCACTGAAACCCGGCGATCCGATCTCCCAGCAGCCGCATCGCCGCCAGTCAGCAAAAGCTGTACGATCTCGGAATCTTTTCGAAAGTGCAGACCGCGATTCAGAATCCGGATGGTGATGAGGAAAGCAAGTACGTGCTGTACCAGATCTGACGAAGCCAAGCGTTATTCGTTCAACATCGGCGTGGGCGCGCAACTGGGGCGAATCGGCAGCGGCGTGACCACGTTCGATGAGCCGGCGGGAACCACGGGATTCGTTCCGCGCATTTCGCTGGGCGGGAGCCGGCTGAATCTATTCGGTGAAGGGCGGACGTTGAGTCTGCAAACGCGATTCTCCACCATCGAGCAGCGGGCGCTGTTGAGTTACACCGCTCCACAGTTTCTGGGCAACGAAAATCTGACGGCGACCGTTTCCGGACTGTTCGACAATTCGCGCGACATCCGCACCTTCGCGGCGCGGCGCTATGGAAGGATCCGCGCAGATTGCGCAGCGGTTGAGCCGAGCCAACAGCTTCCAGTATCGATTCACTTTCCGGCGCGTTTCGACCAGCGACCTGGTAGTATCTCCGGAATTGATTCCACTGCTCTCGCAGCCCGAACGCGTGGGGCAGATATCGATGACGTTCATTCAGGATCGCCGCGACGATCCGATCGATTCGCATCGCGGCATCTACAACACCATCGACGCGGGAATCGCACTGAAGCAATTCGGATCGGAAACCGTATTCACGCGCCTGCTGATGCGCAATTCGACGTATCATCCCATTGGGCGCGATATCGTGCTGGCACGTACGCTGCAGTTCGGATGGATTCAAGGATGGCGGGCGATCCGGAAATCCCGCTCGCCGAGCGTTTCTTCGCGGGTGGCGCGACATCCGATCGCGCATTTCCAGACAACCAGGCGGGCCCGCGCGATCTGGAGACCGGATTTCCGTTGGGCGGCAATGCACTGCTGATGCATTCGACCGAGCTACGTTTCCCGTTATTCGGCGACAACGTCGGTGGCGTGCTGTTTCACGATATGGGCAACGTCTACGACAATGTGAACGACATCAGCTTTCGCTTCCGGCAGCGCAATAATCAGGATTTCGATTACATGGTGCAGAGCGTCGGATTCGGAATTCGTTACAAGACGCCGATCGGGCCGATTCGTGTGGACTTCAGCCTCAGCCCGGACGCGCCGCGCTTTTTCGGATTCCAAGGCACGTTCGATCAGTTGCTGGCGAACCAGGGGACGTTGCGAAATCAGAAGATCAACGCGTTCCAATTTCATTTCTCATTGGGGCAAACGTTTTGATGCGTCGAAGAATCTTCATAGCGATGACGCTCGCCGTTTTGTTAACAGCTTCACGCGCGGAGATTCTGGATCGCATTGCGGTAACGGTTGGCAAGCAGGTGATCACAGAGAGCGACGTGTTGCGCGATCTTCGCGTGTCGGCGTTCATCGATCGCAAACCAGTGGATTTGAGCGGCACCGAAAAACGCAAAGCCGCTGATCGATTGGTAGATCAGATCCTGATCTTGGAGGAAGCGAAATTCAGCCGCATTCCTCTTCCGGCGGCGGACGATGCGGCCCGCATGCTAGCCGCCGTCAAGCAGGAGTATGGTTCGGACGCGGAGTATCAGGCGGCGCTCAAGCGTTACGGCGTCACCGATCCTGATATCGCAAGTTACCTTCTGGCCGGATTTCGGGCACTACGCTTCACCGATCTGCGCTTTCGTCCGGAAATTGAAATCACGGACGCGGATTTGCACGATTCCTACAATGCGCTGGTCGAAAAATGGCGCGCAGCGGGTGAGACCAAGATCCCAACCTTCAGCCAGAGCCGGGACGATGTGGAGAAACTGCTGACATCGCAGCGCACTGCACAGGCGCTGGATCGATGGCTGGGCGCGCAGCGCACGGAAACCCAAATCCTGTATCGCGAGCAGGTGTTTAAATGAACCGCCTGATCCGCATCGCGATTCGAAGCGCGATTGTTATCGCGATCCTATTGATCGCGGGAACCATCGCGACCATTATGATCCTGCGCAGCGCATGGTTTCATGAGCGAGTACGAACACGCGTGATCGCGGAAATCGAAAGGTCTACCGGCGGACGCGTGGAGATCGGAACCTTCGATTGGAATTGGGACCACCTCACGGTGACCGTCGCGCCGCTGGTGCTGCATGGGACGGAGCCGGCAGGCGAACCTCCACTCCTGAAAATCCGTTCGGCGACGATCGGGCTGCATATCATTTCGATGCTGGAGCGCAAAGTGGATCTCGCGTCGCTGCGCGTGGAGCAACCCGCGGTGCGCATCGTTTTTTATCCCGATGGCAGGACCAATCTGCCCACGCCGGCCGTTCGCGATCCGAAAAGTTGGGCCCAGGACTTGATCGATCTCGCCGTGGGGCGTTATGAGATTGTGGACGGAATTCTGGATTACGACAATCGTGCGATCCCCTTGGGTTTTCGCGGCGAAGACCTGAGAGTCCGGATGGATTTCGATGCAGTGCGGTCGCGCTACCGGGGTGAGTTAGCGTTCCGGCGCGCCCGCGTGGTCATGGAGGAGTTGAATCCGGTCCAGCTCGCGATCTCGAGCAGATTCGAGTTCGACAAGAATCACATCGAAATTCCGGCACTGCACGCGGCCCTCGAAAATTCCTCCGGGAACTCGCACATTGATGTTACGGGTGTGCTGGACGATGTTCGATCGCCACACGGGACGGTGAAGCTGAGATCGACCATTTCGGTTCGCGATGCGCTGGCCATCTCAAAGACTCCTGTGCCCGGGCTGTCGCAATCCGGAAGTGCGACGTTCGAAGGGCAGGTGGCGATTGCGTTCGCGAACGCCTCTCAATTCACTCTCGCCGGACAACTCAATGCGAAGGGCTTGGGCTACGCGTATCAGAACGTGAAGATCGACGGTGCGGACCTTCACGCCAAGCTGAATGCAACAATCGATAAGCTTTCGTTAAGCCAGATCGCGCTCCACACCGGCGTGGCGACAGTGACCGGTGCGGCGGAGCTGGCAAGATCGCGCGAGTTCAAGTTTGAGGGAAGCTTCGAAGGGCTGACGATCGCGGATCTCACGCGCATGGCCGGCGATCAGGATGTTCCCTGGACCGGAAGCGCCGGGGGCACAATCTCGATAGCGACAAAGATTGGTAGTAACGACGCCAAGGTGAACGCGTCGGTCAGTGTTGCGCCCATCGCGGGCGCGGCGTCGCCGATTCAAGGCTCGGGTGAGTTCGCTTACGATCAGGCGTCGAATACGATTCGCATCGAAAACGCGCACGCCGCCACGGCGGCGACGAGCATCGATGCATCCGGAGTGTTGGGTGCGACCCTGAACGTGCGCGCGCAAACCACCAACTTGGATGAAATCCTGCCGGCGCTGCAGATGATCGATGCGAACGCACCGAAAGAAATGCCGGTGAAGCTCAATCATGGCCGCGCCGAATTTCAAGGAACCATCTCAGGGGCGATAGCCGATCCGCACATTCACGGGCAGATCAGCGCGTCAAACGCGGCGATTGATGGCTATGTGATCGACAAGCTCTCCGCCGATCTCGACACCACCAAACGCGAGGTTCATCTCGATCACCAGACGATCGTGCGGGGTGCGACTCAGGCGGAAGGCTCAGGTTTCATCGCCGCACGAAATGGATCTTTTGACGACGCGACGATTTCGGCGCAGCTCACGGTGCGCAACGCTTCCCTCGCCGATCTTGCGGCGGATCTGGGCAAAGATTGGAAAATCGATAAAAGTATTTCCGGAATCGCCAATGCAACTGTGCGACTGTCGGGCACGGTGAAGACGCCGGTTGCCGAGATCGCCGCACAAGTGGAAAACGCGGCAGGGTTCGGCGAAAAACTAGACACGTTACGAGCGAATGTGCGCTACTCGAGCGATCGCATCGAGGTGAGCGCGGGCGAGGCGAACGCATTCGGGGGATCGTTGCGATTCGAAGGCGCGTTCAATCATCGCCCCGATGACTATAAGAACGGAACGGTGCAATTTCAAATTTCCGCGCAGAACGTCGCGCTTTCTCGCGTGCAGTATGCGGGCCAAGCCGCGCCGGGCGTGGAGGGAAACGTAAGCGGGCAGGCGACCGGATCGGCTCGCTTGGCGAACAGTGAGTTCATCCTCGATTCCATCAACGGAAACCTGGTAGGGCGGTCTTTGGTCTACGACAAGACGCCGTTGGGCGACATCACGCTGACGGCGGAGACGCGCGGCGCCGATCTCTCCATGCACGGGAACGGTAAGATTCGCGAACTGGCGGTGGATGCCCAGGGATCATGGAAACTTTCGGGGGACATGCCCGGGTCGGCAGCCATTCGTTTTTCACGAACGAACGTGGCGACGCTTCAAACTGTCGTGATGGCCGGCGGTACATTAGCCGATACAGTCTTGCCATTCGACGGATTCATCGACGGCGCGCGCGCGGCCGTCACAATTTCACTGCGCAAGCCGCGCGATTTTAGAGCGGAGCTTACCGTCGATCAACTACAGCTCCAACCCAAGTCGACGCAGGAATTGCGGCTCGGCGTGCAAGCTCCGGACCTGGTGGTGAAGAACAGCAAGCCAGTGGTGGTGGACATCACGTCAACCGAAGCACGCATAAGATCGGCAGAATTTTCAGCTCGCGATACCAGCCTGGAAGTCACGGGCGCGGTCGGATTGCGAAATGGGGATAGCGCGGGTCTGGCCGTGCGCGGGTCCATCAATCTGATCGTCTTGCAATTGCTGAATCCCGATCTGGCGGCGCGCGGCAACGCGACCGTGCAGGCATCGATTCGCGGCTCGCTGCGTGACCCGCAGTTGAGCGGGCGGATGGAATTGAAAAACGCGTCGCTCTATTTGGGCGATCTGCCTAACGGTGTCGACAACGCCAACGGTGCGGTGATTTTCGATCGCAATCGCGCCACCATCGAGAAACTCACGGCAGAAACGGGCGGCGGCACGGTGAATCTCACGGGATTCCTGGGCTTTGGATCGCCGCTGGTGTATCGTTTGCAAGCGGTCGCCGAAAAAGTGCGGGTGCGCTATCCCGAAGACGTGAGCGTCACGCTGAATGCGACCATCGCGCTCAACGGAACGTCCGATGCCAGCACGGTATCGGGCGTGGTGACGATGACGCGCGCCGCGTTCACTCCGCACGCGGATTTCGCACAGGTACTGGCGCAAGCCGCGCGGCCGGTTTCGGCTCCCGTGGCGGCCAGCGGATATGTTCGCGGGATGCAGTTCGATGTGCGCATCGAAAGCGGCCCGAATTTCGAATTTCAAACATCGCTGGCGCGAAATCTGGAAGCCGAAGTAGACCTGCGTTTGCGCGGAACGCCGCTGCGGCCGGTGCTGCTCGGGTCGGTTGCCGTGAATCAAGGCGAAGTGCAGATGTTCGGCAATAAGTACACCGTGAACCGTGGCGACGTCCGATTCGCGAATCAGGTGAAGGTGGATCCGATTTTCGACATGGATCTGGAAACCAAAGCCCGCGGCGTTACGGTGAACATCACGATTTCGGGAACCACGCAGAAGCTAAACATCAACTACAGCTCCGATCCACCGATGCAACCGCGCGACATCATCGCGCTACTGGCCGTGGGCCGCACACCTGCCGACACTGCGGGATTGAACGCGACGCCGACCACCGCGAGTTCCACCAGCTTGAACGAAGCCGGCGGAAGCCTGATTGGCCAGGCGATTTCGGCGCAACTCTCCAGCCGTTTGCAGCGTTTCTTCGGCGCCAGCCGCGTCAAGATCGATCCGACGCTGAGCGGCGTCGAATATCTGCCGCAAGCACGCCTGACGATTGAGCAGCAGGTTTCGCAGGACATCACGCTCACCTACATCACCAACCTCAATCGCACGCAGGAACAGATCGTGCAGATCGAATGGGATTTCAGCAAGCAATGGTCCGCGGTGGCGGTACGCGAAGCGAGCGGATTGTTCGGGATAGATGTGTTCTATCGAAAGAGAATCAAGTGAATCGCGAATCCGCGGAGCACTTCGCCGCGGAACGCGCCCGCATGGTCGACGAACAATTGCGCGGACGCGGCGTATATCACGCGGCGCTGCTCGGCGCGCTTGCTCGCGAGGTGATTTCGATCGAACGCATTCCAGAACTGGCCGCGATCGCGATGGAGAACTGCGGCGTACTGGTTTTGACCGAAACCTCACTGTGATTTGCGGCGATGGCTCGGTTGGCGCGCCCGATCATGTTCCATTTGATGCGATCTCGGTAGCCGCGGCCTCGCCACGCATTCCGCCGGCGCTGCTCGCGCAGCTTGCCGATCCAGGCATACTAGTGATTCCGGCGGGTACGCGCGCGGATCAGGAGCTCCGGGTCGTGCGCAAACGAGAGGGGCGAGTTGAGGAGCGCGGAGTTTCCCCGTGCCGGTTCGTCCCGCTCGTCGGCAGTGAAGGATTCAAAGACAACGAATGAATGATCGACTCGAATTGACGCCTGCCCAGATGCGGGCGCTTGGCCATCGTGTGGCCGATCTAATCACGGATCACTATATTTCGATGCGAGGCAAGCCAGTGGGCGCGAAAGGCGATCCTGCCGTGATGCGCCCGGCGATGCGCCAGCCGCCGCCGCGCGAACCTGTGAGTGAGGACGCAATCTTCGCGCGCCTGGAAAACGACGTGTTCCCGAATATCATGAACATCTCGCATCCGCGCTTCTTCGCGTTCGTTCCCGGGCCGTCGAATTTCGTCAGTGTGATGGCGGAGGCGCTGGCGGCGGGATTCAACGTGTTCAACGGATCGTGGCTGGGTGGCTCGTCGGCGGCGGCGATCGAGCTCGCCGTGATCGAATGGTTCCGCGGCTGGTGCGGATTTCCGGAAACCGCAGGCGGTCTTTTCGTCAGCGGTGGATCGATGGCGAACCTGACCGCGCTGGTGGCCGCCCGGCACGCGAAGCTCGATGATCGAACCGAAGGGGCGGTGATTTATTACTCAGATCAGACGCACTCCTCCGTCGATCGCGCGATACGGGTGATCGGATTTCGCCAGGATCAAATTCGCCGCATCCCGTCCGATGCGTGCTTTCGTTTGCCGATGAACGCGCTGGCGGCTGCGGTGCAGCAGGATCGCGCGGCTGGATTGCGGCCCTTCGCGGTCATCGCGAACGCGGGCACTACCAATACCGGCGCGATCGATCCGCTACATGAGATCGCGGAATTTTGCGCCGCCAGCGAAGTGTGGATGCACGTCGACGGAGCCTACGGCGCGGCCGCCACCATCAGCGATCGCGGTCGCAAACTGCTCGACGGAATCGAACGCGCGGATTCGCTATCGTTTGACCCGCACAAATGGCTGTTCCAGAACATCGAGTGCGGCTGCGTACTGCTGCGCGACGCGTCGCTGCTGAAGTCGACGTTCATCATTCTGCCGGAATATCTGGATGACGTGCACCACGATTTAAAGGAAGTGAATCCATGCGACTACGGCATTCAGTTGACACGCGGATTTCGCGCCCTTAAAGTCTGGATGTCGATGCAGTATTTCGGGCTGGACGCGTTCAAGGCTGCCGTCGAACGCGGCATGCATCTCGCCGAATTTGCGGAACAGAAGGTGCGCGAATTGCGGGATTGGGAAATCGTCACACCCGCTCATATGGGCATCGTCACATTTCGTCATCGCGAGGCGCCGGACTCCTTCTACACCGAACTTTACAACGCGCAGTTGCGCGACGGATGGGGCCTCGCGACGTCGACGACTTTGAACGGACGCAAGGCGCTGCGCTTCTGCACCATCAATCCGCGCACCACCGAAAGCGACGTGGAACACGTAGTGAATTGGATCAATCGTCTATCCAGAGAGCTTTTGAAATAAGTGGAGGAAGCCAAGCCAAGCAGGACGGCGTTTGGAGTGGCGTGCCATCGCGCCGCGCACCAGATTCTGGACAGCCCTAAAGTTTTCGATGACCCGGTTGCACTGAGGATCATCGGCGAAGAAACGGCGTCGCGTCTCACACTGCCGCCGGAGCAAGGAGGGCGCCGTTCCGCGCCGGGATTGCGCGCGCACATGGCTGTGCGCAGCCGATTCGCCGAAGACACGCTCGCCAAATCGTACGAGAAAGGCACGCGGCAATATGTCTTGCTGGGTGCGGGGCTCGACACGTTCGCCTATCGCAATCCGTATTCCGATCTGCGCGTGCTTGAAGTGGATCACCCGGCGACGCAGGCCTGGAAGCGCGAGTTGCTTGCGCACGCCAGCATCGCGATTCCGGAGAACGTAGCCTACGTGCCGGTGAATTTCGAACACGATTCGCTCGAAGCGGAAATGAAGCGCGCCGGATTCGATCTCCATGCGCGAACGTTTTTCTCTTGGCTCGGGGTGGTGCCGTATCTCACCGAAAGCGCATTTCTGGATACGATCGGTTTCATCGTGCGAATGCCGGCCGGGAGCGGCGTCGTTTTCGATTACGGACTTTCGCGCGACAAACTTAGCCCCATGGAACAGATGATGTCGGACACACTCGCGTCGCGGGTCGCCCACGCCGGGGAAGCCTTCAAGTTGTTTTTCGATCCGGTGGAGCTGGAAGCGATTCTAATGCGCGCGGGATTCAGCCACATCGAGGATCTGGGCAGAGACGAATTAAACCCTCGCTATTTTGCCAATCGTACCGATGGGTTTCAGTTGATGGGTACCGGCCACATCGTCAGCGCGTCCACTTAACGCACCACGGTGAACGGCGATGCCGGCTGAGCTGCCCCGGCGGCTGCTGCAGCCCGAACACGAGCGGCCGTTGGCTTCGGCAAGCAATGGTCGTATTCGCGCGGTATGCGGCCATCGTTCGCCGCCGTTTGCTTCGCGCGGGCGAGCCACCGTCCTGCGATCAGATCGAGCGGGCGCGGCAGCGCTGAAATGTCTTTGCGCGCGATCCCGTGCACGATCTTCTTCACCACGCCCAGCGTCGTGATCATCCGGCCGATGCGCGGGTACTGCTTCATCGCGATGGTGCGATCGCCATAATCCCGCGCCAGTACGCGCCGCAGCCAGAACTTCGGAACGCGTGCGATGTTGTAGAACGCGAGCGTCAGGTTCAGCTCCGTGGGCATGAAGTTGACGTACGACGCGAGCGTGATCTTCTCGGCAGGATTGGTGAAGCCGGCCTGCTCGCCCATATCGTAAATCGTGGTACCGGGCAGCAGCGTCAGCGCATTGATTGCGAAGGTGTGCGGAGATTTCAGCGATGCGACCAGCCGCAGTGTGTCCTTCAATTCCTCGGGCGTCTCCCACGGATTATCGACGATCAGATCGTATTGGAACGGCGCCATCTTCTTCCGGTTGCGATGCGCGACATCAGCCGCAATGAGCAGCTTCTCATCGTGCTGCGGCCGCACGAAAACTTCCTTCATGATGCGCCGATTACCCGATTGCACGCCGATGCGTGCCTTAATCATCCCGGCGTCGATCAGCGCTTGAAACTTCCGCTGATCGATCGAAGCGGGAATGATGCCCGTGACGAAAAACGGAATCTGGAACTGTTCGCGATAACGTGCCGCGAATTCCAGAATCACGTGCATGGGAAGGAACATGTACGCGTCGTCATCGATCACGATGTTCTGGATGTGCGGATACTTCGAAAGCACGTAATTCAATTGCGCCAGAAAAAAACCCACTGAGTGCCTGCGGAATTTGCGGTAGCCCTTGTCCAGATCGATCAGGACGTCGTTCGAACAGAAGGTGCACTTGTACGGGCAGCCCTGGCTGAACATGGTCCAGAATTTGCCGCCGTAGTATTTCTTCATCAGGCGCATGTCCATGCGCTTGAGCGTGCCCAGGTCGTCTACCCAATGCTGCTCATACTCGAAATCCATGAACGGCAGCTCGTCCAGATTTTCCACCAGAGGCTCGCCTGGATTGCGAACCACTCCATCGCGATTGCGAAACCACATGCCGCGCGTGCGCTCGAAATCACTGCCCTCTTCAATCGCGCGCATCAGGTTCAGGAAACTGACGTCGCCTTCGCCCATGCAGATCGCGTCGGCGGTCTGGATCGCGTCTTCGGGATAGCTGGTGGGGTGAATGCCGCCCCACACCATCAGCGCATCGAGCTCAGCACGTAGGCGATTGGTCACCAGCGTGACCTGGTCGGCCTGATGGGTCCACACGCTGAACCCGACCACCGCGCAATCCTTGCAGATCGAAATTAACTGCTGATAGAGCGATTCCGGCAGATCGCCGTTGTCGTACTTGGTGCTGAAGCGTTGCCGCGTCTGGCCCCAGAAATCGGTGGGACGAAGAAAAATGAGCTGCACCGAGTAGCCGTGCCGCTTCAACTGCGCGGCGATTCGGCGCGGGCCGATGCAATAAATATCGTTAGTGAAGCTGATCAGCGCGCATTTCGTCCGGCGAATGGCGGGCGCGTGTTCAGCGGTCGAAATTTCGGTCACAGGCACTGCAATCCCTAGTCTATCTTCTCTGTAATAGCGACGTGATACCGCGCGTGCCTGCGTTCGCCTGCGCGGCGCAGCGCGCCCAGTTCCACCAGGTCCGAAAGATCGCGAGTCGTTGTCGCCGGCGACGCTCCGGTGATCGCAGCGTAGTTGCCCGCGCTCATTCCGCCTTTGAATCCCTCCGGTCCTTCGCGCAGCATACGCTGCAGGGCTTTTTCCTGCCTCGAATTCAAGTGCCCACGCAGACGGTCAAGCAGACGCGTCTTTTCGATCAGGAAATCGGCGTGCGCGATGGCGCGCTGCTGCGCTTCGATTGCGATGCTGGCGAACCAGCACAGCCATTCGGTCACTTCGTTATGCTTGTTCGCGGCTTCGAGCGCTGCGTAATAGGCTTTGCGTCTTCGTAAAATCGTCGCCGATAGCGCGGTAAGGGTCGGATGGCCAAGCGCCTGCGCCAGCGCCTTTTCCGCGATCGCACGGCCGATTCTTCCATTGCCATCCTCGAACGGATGGATCGATTCGAAATAAACATGCGCAATTCCCGCACGCGTCAGCGCGGGCAGAGGGTCCGCGCCGTTCGGCGACGTGCGATCGAACCACTCCACGAAGCCCGCCATTTCTTCCGCGACTCGCGCCGATGGCGGAGCCTCAAAATGCACGCGTGGCGAATGAATAGGGCCCGAGATCACTTCCATAGGATCGTCGCCGGTGCGATAACGGCCGATGTCGCGCAGGCCGGTGCGCCTGCGAAACAACATTCGATGCCAGCCGAACAGCGTCTTATTCGAGAGCGGCTTGGCCGAGCTGCGATACAGATCGACCATCATTTCCGCGATTCCCTCTTCGGCAGGCTTACTGCGGCGATGGTCGGCCGCCAGGCCAAGCTGCCGTCGAATGGACGATTGCACGCTCGCCCGGTCTAAAATTTCGCCTTCGATTTCCGAAGTGGTCGCCGCTTCGGTAGTGATCGCTTGGGTGGCGAAATTTTCTTGATCAGCCGTTGCGAGGTGTTTCCGGGTTCCAGCGAACGATCCGCAACGCAACAGGAAGTCCTCTTCTTGCTTGTGGATACGAGAAAATTCCCAAGAGAAGTGAGGCCAGTCGGGTTGTTGCCAGTTCCAGATCATGAGCGATAGCATCGATTCTATCGCTCACATCTTAACACTTCTATGAGCGATAGAATTGGTGCTATCGCTCACGATTTCGTGGCGGAGAGGGGGAGATTCGAACTCCCGGAACCCGTGAAGGTTCAACGGTTTTCGAGACCGCCGCAATCGACCACTCTGCCACCTCTCCGTTCTTCTAATTTAGCTCACTTGAGCGGTTCTTCGCTCAGTCGACGAAGCGCCCGCGCGATCATGGCTGCTGCGGAGGCTTGGTGCTGGTGCTGGTCGATGTCGAAGTTGACGTCGACTCCCCCGGCCGCCGCAGCGTGGGAGCCTTCCGCTTCTTCTCCTCAGTCGTGGCCTTCTTCTTGTCCTCCGCCTTCTTTTCGGCGAGCTCTTCCGGTGTCATCAGCGCCTCACGAGCATCGCGCTCCCGCTTCGCCTTCGCGGCCGATTCCGCCGTCCTCTCGCCCATATCCTTGTCGGCGAGCTCCAGACTATCCTCGGTCGATGCGATCGCATCCTTCAGCACAAAATCGAAGCGAGCCAGATCCTTCGGTGGCGTCTGCTCAATCTTTCGCAATCGATCGAGCATATCCTTCTCAGCTTTGGCGACCGCCGTGTTGCCCTCGACAATCACCACCTTGCGTTGAATCGCATCATCGGAAACCGTATCGATGGCGTCGATGATCTTCGAATAATCGTCGAGAAGATCGTGAATCAAGGCGCTGCGCCCGGGCTTGTCCTTCGCGAGCAGGCTCATCACCTGATCCAGCCGCTGTTGCGCGAAATGCAGATACAGCTTCATGCGCAGATTCGGCTCCTGCGCTTCGCGCACTTGGACGGTTTCATCCATGGTGAGAAAATCGCGATTCGCCTGGGCGCAGGCGAGGCCCGCACAGGCCACCAGCGGAATGATCAGGCGATGCATCATTTCACCTTCTTCCCCATGATCCCCTGGATCAGCTCATCATGAATTTCACTTACGCGCGCGTGGACTTTCTCCACCGCCGGCTGCTCATCCGTCGCCGCGACGTTGCGCAGCCCGTCCAGCCTGCGCATCAGCTCGCGCGTGCGCACTTCGGCCTTCTTGAAGTATCGATTGTTGCGCGCATATTTTCCGGTGTCGGTCAGCGAATGCCAAGCCAGCTCCACCGATTCCTGCACTTCTTTGAGAGCGGCCTGGAATTTGGCGTCTTCGCCGGCACTCTCTGCGTCGCGCGCGATATCGAGCGCGGAGTTGGAGTAATCGAGCGCCAGCTCGCTGCGCTTCTCCAGATTCGGTTCGTTCCTGATGGCGGTCAGGTCCAACGCCAGCAACAACAACAGCCAGTGCACGATTTACCTCTTGTCTAATTCAGCCTGGATGATGCGCGCCCGCTGCCGCGATTTGAATTCTTCATCCGGATGCTGCCCTTGACTTAATTCTAGAAACTTTTTGTAATTCGCGAGCGCCTCCTTCAGCACATGCAGATGATCGTAGGAGATCGCCCGAAAATAATAATGCGCCGGCGTCTCGCCATGCAATGCGAACACGCGCTCCAGCGCCTCCAACGCCTGGGGATATTGCTCCGAAGTGATCAGCACGCCTGACAATTCATTCCACGGCTGCACCGCATCGGGCTGGAGCTTGGAGGCCGCCAGGAATTGCGGAACCGCGTCGGCGAAACGACGCTGATCGCGCAACAGCCGGCCGTAGAACAGACGCAGATCGTAATCGTCAGGCGTTGCCGCGACCGCTGCCGCCACCAGCGGGATCGCCTTGGTTGGATCTTTCGCGGCGACGTAGGCCTGCGCCAGTGCGACTCGATTGGCCGGGGTAGGCGACTTCGCCACAGCGCTCTCCAGCGCGGGAATGGCCGCAGTCATGTCGCCCGATTGCTTCAGCAGCACGCCCATACGTTCCTGGGCTGCAACATCGTCTTGAAATTCGCGATAAATCGCGATCGCCTGCGCCGGCTGATGCGCGCGCTCATACAGCTCGCCGAGCTGCAACAACGCCGGCTTGTATCCCGCGTCGATCGCCGCTGCTTTGCGAAAATGTATCTCGGCATCCGCGAGCTTGGATTGCCGAGCCAGCGCTTCACCCCAACCCTCTTCTGCCGCAGCCGACGCGGGATTCAGCGCGATCGCCTGCGTGAACGACGCCTCGGCGCTCAAGAAATCACCGAGCGCCAATTGCGCCTGCGCCAGCGTATAGATGGGACGAAATTCCTTGGGCTTCTGCTCCACTGCGGCTTTCAGCGGTGCGATCGCCGCCGCCGCATCCTTCACGCGCACCAGACAGATGCCCAGATTCAATTGCGCATCGTACAGTCCCGGACGCAGCTCCAGCGTGATCTTGTATTCCGGAACCGCTTCCGAATAACGATCGAGCAAACTATACGAAAGCGCCAGGTTGAAATGGACCGTGTAGTCCTTGGGGTCCGCCGCCACCGCTTTCGTGAAAAGCTCCACCGCAGCGGCGTAGTTCTTCGCGTCCAAAGCCTTGCCGCCCTCGGCCGCATAGTCGGGCGTCTGCGCCAGTACCGCGGCGGATCCGACCACGGCAGCCGCAAATGCCAGAAAACGCGTCATCATCTCGATTCTACGTCTACTCGCGAACTCCCGAGGCCCTACTTATTACCTCCAAACAGACCGATCATAGCGATAGGTAAGAATTGTCAGGGAATCATCGAGCGCCATGGAACATGCCTATATAGACAAGCATTCCATTGCCGAGCGCTACATCTCGCGCAGGCTGAAGCCAGAGGAGCGCGAAGAATTCGAACAACACCTGGTCCATTGCCAGGAGTGCGGCGATCGCATTGTGCTTGCCAATATGTTTCGCGCGCAGCAACTCAACGGGTTGAAGTGCGCCGATCCTTACGCCCCGCGGGTCGAGCCTCCAGCGCCGGTTACGCCGCACACCAAACTTAACGACCCCCCAGCGTTGGTAGTGCGCGTCAAGCCGAAGCAACTGGCGGTGACGCTGGCTATCAGCTTACTTGCGTTAGCGATGATCGTGTTTGCAGTGTTGAAGCTCTTTTCGAACTGAGCGCGTGCGCGATCGCATCTGACACCGATCGCCCCGCCGCGGCATCGGGCGGTCCCAGCGATTCCGGCGCGGCGGATTCCCGCAGGGCACGAATGGTCTGCTCCAGTTCGCGCTCGCGCGTTTTGTCTTCGATCATGCAGTGATGCCCCACGAAGCGCATATGATGATCGTGCACCGCCACCAGGCGAACATCAAGCCGCACCGTTTTGGCGTCGGCGCGCTCGCCTGACGCTTCGAACGCGATCAAGCCCATCAGCATCATTTGACTGTAGGAATCGCGAATACGTGCGTGTTCTTCGGGAGCGAAGACTTTGTACCATTCGCGGCCGATGAAGTCGTGCGGCTCGAGCTGAAACGTCTTTGCGAAGGACGGATTCACCGATCCGTAGGTACCGTCGCCGCGCACCCACGCGACGCCACTCTGCACGTGGTCAACGGCCACGGTCTTGTAATATAACTCGTCGTTGAGCGGGGCTTGACGGCGCAACACGCGACGCAGTGCGATACCAAGAGCAACTGCCACACCTAAGATAACTAACCACAACATAAAACGGACCTTCCTTCGGCTCCGTTGTGCTTATCGCCCGCCAATGCTGCGGTATTAAGTAGGGTGAATCTGATCCGTTTACAACATCAGGCCGCGCGTACCAGGCCGCGATACTTGGGATCGTCATAGCCCGGGAACACCTTGGCGATCTGGCGATTCCCCAGATGCCGCGTCACCAACTCGCCCAGCACATCGCGGAAATCGGTAGTGAGATTCAGATCGCGATTCTCGTACAGCTGCTCTTCCGCCATTCCCGGCCATTCGCCGTAGATCTTGCCGCCCTTGATATCGCCACCCAGCGCGAACATCATATTGGCGTGGCCATGATCCGTGCCGCGATTCCCGTTCTCGCGCGCCGTGCGCCCGAATTCGCTCATGGTGACGACGGTCACATCCGCCATGCGGTCGCCCAGGTCGGTATAGAACGCCGCGATCGCCTGACCGAAGTCGTTCAGCAGGTTGGCAAGCTGGCCCTGGCTGGGCTTCTGCCCGACTTCATTCACGTGCGTATCCCATCCGCCCACGTCGGTAAACGCGACCTCCAGACCCACGTCGGCCTTGATCAGCCGCGCGATCTGCTGCATCGAATTTCCCAGCCGTCCGTTCGGATACTTCACGCCATTGGCCGGCACGTAGGTCTGCTTCTGAATCGATTGCATCAGCTTCACCGCATCGAACGTCTCCCGGCCCGTGCCGTTCAGCACCTTGTCCATAGTGCCGGCGTACATCGATTCGAATGACACCGCGCCGCGCGGATCGCGCACCTGAAAATCGTTCAGGTTATTGATCGCCACGGCGTCGTTGTGGCCGCGTAGCGCCCGCGGCAGATCCGCGCTCATGCTGACCGCGCGAACCGGCGAGATTTTCTTATCCGATGCGGGAACAATGGCGCGATTCAGCCAGCCATCCGAAGTCGCCTTCAATCCCGGCGTGCCCGATTCCATATAATCCTGCGCGTCGAAATGCGACCGCGTCGGATCGGGCGAGCCGACTGCGTGCACGATCGCCATGTGGCCGGAATCGTAAATCGGCTTGAGCGGCGAAAGCGATGGATGCAGCCCGAAGAATCCATCCAGGTCGATGGCCGAATCCGGCGTGCCGTCCGGCCGCGGAATGGCGATCGAAGGCCGCAGAGCGTAGTAGCGTTGTTCGCCGTGCGGCACTACGACGTTCAATCCGTCGACCGCGCCACGCTGGAAGATCGCCACCAGGATTTTCTTGCGCGGGCTGGGCGCATCGGCCGCGTACAGCGCGCGCGACAGCCACAGCGGAGTCGAGCCGATGCCGAACATCGCCATCGCGGAGCTCTTCAGAAAGATTCGTCGGGAGGTCATGCAAATTCTCCTTCTACAAAGTTAACGCTTCTGGAAATCGGGCGATCCGAGCACCAACCCTGCCAACAGCGCCGGCGATCCGGATTTCGGATCTTTGGCCTTCTGATCGGCCAGTGCCTTCACGATCGCTTCCTTGGTTTGCGGCGTCGCGTCGGCGAACAGCATCAGCTTCGCGGCCTTCGATGGATCGTCCGGCCACTTCGCTTGATCGACCTTCACGCCCGGAACTTTGTTCTGGGTGAGCTGGATCGCGAAGTTCATGCGCCCCAACAGCGACGCCGAACTGATCCACTCCGCATTCGCGCTGGAATAACCGGTCGGCTCGATTTTGCGATACAGCGGCTCGCCCAGTTGCCCGATCTGCTGGGCCAGAGGCAGCGCGTAATCGACCTGCGCGTCAGTGGCACGCAACGCGCTCGCGATCATTTCAAACGGCGTCTTCACCTTCGCCCGATATGCGCCCTCGGAGAAAAATTCCTTCGAGTTCAGCATCGTTTTCATCACTTCGCGAATGTCGCCGTCGGTATCGGTAAACGTTTTGGCCATGCGATCGATCAGCGCCGGAGGCGGTTCGTCGGCAACAAATCGCTGTGCGAGTTTCTTCGAAATGAACCGCGCGGTGGAGGGATGCTTGGCCAGAATATCCAGCACTTTTTCGGCGTCGCCCTTGCCGCCGCCCGCCGAAATCTTCACGCCCAATACGGTCTTTTCGCCCTTGTCGTGCACGCGATCGTTATATTGAAACTCGCCGCCCTGCTGCGGATTGCGAATGGTCCAGCCAGTGAAGCAGCGGGCCACTTCGATGATGTCTTTCTGCGTATAACCACCATCGACGCCCAGCGTGTGCAGCTCCATCAATTCGCGCGCGTAGTTTTCATTCAGACCGCGCCGTGGACGATTCGCTGCAGGCCCACGAGGCCCGCGCGCTCCCGCACCGTTGGCAACGCTCTGCCAGTTGTCCAGGTAGAACAGCATCGCCGGACTCGAAGCGGTAGCCTCCAGCAGATCGCGAAACTTGCCCAGCACGTGCGGGCGAATGGCATCCCGCTCGTAAGTCGGCACCATGAATCGATCCGCGCCTTTATCCAGAAACACGTTGAAGTGGTTGAACCAGAAATCGGTCAGCACTTCTTCCAGTTGCCGGTTGCTATATACCGCGCGATATAGCTTGCCTTCGACGAGATCTGAAAAGATCACTTGCTGCGGCTGATTCATCTGCATCAGCTTGTGGCGCAGCGGCGGAGGAGCGGCGGCCATCACCTGATTGCGCAGCGGCGGCGGCATGGCGATCACCAAATCGTCCAGTTTGGCTTCCGGATACGACGCCAGGATTTCGCGCTTCTGCTCCACCGTTCCGTTGCGCAGCACGCGAATCTGGTCACGCGGCAAAAGATCTTCGATCGCGACAGCCGGCTGCAGCTCCATATTCTGATTTGCGGCCGCGGCGTTGGGATCCTGACCCGCATCGCGCTTCACTTTATATCGCCTGACCAGCCGCTCCGCCGCCGCGCGAGCCACCGGATCTGCCGGCAGCGGCTGCCTTCCTTCGGCGATGGCGCGAATCACTTGTTGAGGAGGATAATTCGCCGCCGTCTGTTCCTGCGACATGCGCAGCGATTCGAGCGGAGCCAGCCTCGCCTCCACCAACGGATTTTCTTTGATGTGCTCGGGATGAAGCTGCTGATCGATCCACTTCTTCAGGCCGATTTTCTTCACTTCGTCGATTTCGCCCGGCCGCGGGCCGAACCCCATGCGATCGAGCGCGTGCAGGATCTGCTCGTCCTTCGACAATTTTTTGTCGAATTGTTTCCAATCCGCGGCGGTCTTTTTCTCCGTCTTCGCGGTCAGCGAGATGGCACAGAGCAATGTAAATCCCAATACGACGGGCTTTCGCATTTCGTGGTCTCCAGGCGCCGAACTTCAGGCACCAATTGGTCTTACCTTATTAAACTCCAATGTGTGGAAAAAGTTGACTGAATGTTCGGAGCAGGAATCCGTCGGTCATTCCGGCGATGTAATCGCACACCACGCGCTCCATCGGCCGCCCGGCCGATTCCTGTAAGTAGTTGACAGGTAACAGCCCCGGCGATTCCATCAGGCGGTCGAACAGCTTCTCGATCCGCCCGATCGAATCCTTTCGCGCCTCCACCAAAAGGTCCGATTCATACACCGTGCGGCGCAGCAGATCCTTCAATTGCGTGCTTCCCGCCGATGTTTCGTTCGAAAAACAAGCCACCCGATGGGGCTGCGCTCGCACGGCGTCGACATCCTTCAATCCTCGGGCCGCCTCGAGCGTGCCTTCAATCAATCCTGAAACCAGCCAGTTGACCAGCCCGCGAATGATCTCGTGCAGGCGCACCCGCTCGCTTGCGTCTGGAAACTCAGCACGCACCGCATCGTCCAGCTCACGAAATTTGTCTACCGCGCGCGCGGCTTCGATCGTCACCAATCCCGCCAGATAGCCGTCGTCGAGATCGGCGGTGTTGTAGGCGATCTCATCGCACACGTCAATTAACTGCGCTTCGAGTGGGGGCAGGAGTCCCGGCAAGTATTCGTCGAGCTCAGGAATCTCGCCGCGCTCGAAATCGATCGAGTGCTTGGCCATCCCCTCGCGAACTTCGAAGGTCAGGTTCAATCCCGGAAACCGCGCGTAGGGATTCTCGAACCCCTCCACGATGCGCAGGGCGTGCAGATTGTGATCAAATCGCTCGCCGTAGCGCCGCATCAGGCGATCCAGTTCATCTTCGCCCGCATGCCCGAACGGCGGATGTCCGATGTCATGCGCCAGCGCCAGCGCTTCGGTTAGATCCTCATCCAGGCCCAGCACATTGGCCACCGTCCGCGCGATCTGCGACACCTCGATCGTGTGGGTCAGACGGTTGCGGAAATGATCGGAAAGGCCGGGCGTGAACACCTGCGTCTTGTTTTCCAGACGCCGGAACGCTCGGGAGTGAATGATACGATCGCGATCGCGTTGGAATTCGTTGCGATACGGATGGGCGGGTTCGGAATAACGGCGGCCTCGCGCACGCTCTACCCGGAAACGGAGATGAGCAAGCGCGCCCGTCAGCACTAGGGCTTCACTAGTTGCTGCAATTGGCCGTCTGGCCGAGAGCCGCTACTGCGGCCTGGCTGATCGTCGCGCTTGGCCCGGTGCGAAGCGGCATCAGCATCTTGCGAGCTTCGTCGCAATGGTCCTTGATCATCAACTGCGCCAGATGCACGGTCGCTTCGTCCTTGGAAACCGTAACCGTAGGATTCGCGATGGCATAACGCAGGGCCTTTTCCGCATCGGCCGTCTTGCCTTCCGCGATGTACACGTCGGCCAGCGACAGGCGCGCCTGTGCCGCGATCGCTTTCGGAGCCGAATCCACCACGCTCGCGTACAGTTTTTCCGCGTTTGCCAGATTGCCTTTGTCGGCTGCGTCCGAAGCCATGTACATCTGCGCGATCGCGCCTTCCTGCGTGCCCGAATACTTGGTCGCCAGCTCAGAGAACGCTTTCGCGCGCGCCTCGTCCTTGGCGGCCTGCGTCGGGTATGCGAGCCCGCCGGGTTTATCGGGCACCGGCCCGATATTCGCGGTATCGATCAGATACGCGTGCGCGTAGGCTTCCTGCCGCACGCTCGCCTGATAGTGAAGGTAATAATAGATGCCCAAGGCGACGATCACGATACCCAGCGCGATGGGGCCGTAACGCTTGATATCGTCTTTGTGCTCTCCCACCCAGGAAAAGCTGTGCTCCACTTCTTGGGCGAAACGATCACTCTTAAGTTTTTGACGGGTTTTACTATCCACTGAAAGATACTCCGGAGATTTTCAGTTTAGCACGCCAATTTAAGACGATGCCCGCTTCAAACGGTCCCGAACTGCCGTCCATTCCGGTGTTTCCGGCACAGCTTCCACGGCGATCCACGGCCAGCCCTCGCGATCCAACTCATGCAGCACGTCATACAATCGCTGGGCATAAGCCGTCGGATGAAAAGGCATGCGCACGCTGCGCGACGTCAATCCCGATTTCTTGCGCCACACGAACGCCCCGTGCCGGTCCGGCAGTTCCTTTCCGTTCGGCACGATGATCAATTTCGTCCGCGGGCTGTAGTGCCGCGGATGCATGCCCGGCGCAGGATGCGCGGCATTTGAAGCAGGCGTCACCGCCTGCTCAATTTCGTTTAGCGAGACCATCCCCGGCCGCAGCAGCGTGATCCTTCCATCCGCGATCGCAACGACCGTCGATTCAATTCCCACCTCGCACGCCCCGCCATCCACCACCGGCACCTCGCCGCCGAACGCCTCGATCACATGCTGCGCGCTGGTGGGCGAAAGCTGGGTGAATCGATTCGCACTCGGCGCCGCGATCGGGACGCCCGCTTCTTCGATCAACTCCAGCGCAATCGGATGATTAGGCATGCGCACGCCGACCGTCGGCAGTCCCGCTGTCACGATATCCGGAATCTTCGCCGACTTCGGCAGCACCATCGTCAGCGGCCCTGGCCAGTATCGCTGCGCTAATTCCTCCGCCTCTTGCGGCCATTCGCGTCACGATTTCGCGCGCCATCTCGATCGACGCCACATGCACGATCAGCGGACTGGACGCTGGCCGTCCTTTGACCTCGAAAATCTTCGCGACCGCCGTGGCGTCCAGCGCATTCGCGCCCAAGCCATACACGGTTTCGGTGGGAAACGCGACCAGTTCTCCCTGCGCGGATCAGCGCCGCGGCTTCCGGAACAGAAATCATGCTACTCCGGCAAATCGTCCTTGCCGTCCGAAGCGATCTTTCCGGTCTTGCGGAACACCAGGTACGCGTGAATCAGCGAATCCAGATCGCCGTCCAGCACCCGATCCACGTCGCCAATCGCGAGCTTGGTGCGATGATCCTTCATCATCCGGTACGGCGCCAGCACGTAGCTGCGAATCTGGCTGCCGAAATTGATTTCGAGTTTGGTGTCCTCCAGCTTGCGATCCTCGGCGCGCTTCTTGTCCATTTCGAACTCGTACAATTTCGCCCGAAGCTGCTTCATCGCGGAGGCGCGATTCTTATGCTGGCTGCGTTCGTTCTGGCACTGCACCACGATGTTGGTCGGCAGGTGCGTCATGCGAATCGCGGAATCGGTCCGATTGACGTGCTGCCCTCCCGCGCCCGACGCGCGGAACGTATCGACGCGCAAATCTTCCGGCCGGATGTCGATCTTGATTTCGTCGTCGATCTGGGGATAGACAAACACCGATGCAAACGAAGTATGCCTGCGCGCCGCCGAATCGAACGGAGAAATGCGCACCAATCGATGAACGCCGACCTCGCTCTGCAGCAATCCGTACGCGTTTTCGCCGTTCACTTCGAACGTTACCGATTTGATCCCCGCGCCTTCACCCTCCAGGCGATCCGTAATCACGGTTTCAAAGCGATTTCGCTCCGCCCAGCGCAGGTACATGCGCAGCAGCATCTCGGCCCAGTCCTGGCTTTCGGTACCGCCGGCTCCAGGATGAATGGTGACGATCGCATAGCGCGCGTCGTTCTCGCCGGACATCAGCATCTGCGTTTCGAGCGTCTCGAGATAGCCGCCGATCAGATTTCAACTCGCGCTCGATGTCGGCGTTGACGTTCTCGCCTTCACGGGCGAGCTCGAACAGCGTATCGAGATCGGAAGTCAGTCCCGGCGATCTTCGCTTCCTGGTCGATCTGCTCTTCCAGGCGCTTGCGATCCTGCATGATTTCTGGCTTTTTTCAGGATTCGACCAGAAATCGGGAGCGTTGGTCTGTTCTTCAAGTTTCGCGACTTGCGCGCGGCGTGCGGGGGCGTCAAAGATAGCTCCGCACAGCGTCAGCCTGCTGGCGGAGCGAAATGTACTCTCTTTCCAATTCGTCGAGGGTCATCCAATTTAAGTCTAGCAGCGCGCGGCGCGCGTGTCCCAATATGCAAGACCAAACACGAGGTCCCCATTGATGGCTGCAACAAGGGCTCCGTTCGGGTATTCTAAGGCCTAAGGAGGCTCAATGGCGTACGAAGTGTTCGAGCGGACGGCGACGCGCGTGGACGAACCGACTATATCACTGAGGCCTCAAGGCCGAGTCGCCATAAATGCGGCAGGAGTGAGAATCCTGAAGCAGGCAGGGATCAAGGCTGTGTTGCTGCTCTGGGATAGGGCCCATCGGAAGGTCGCACTGAAGGCTGCCTCAAAGGCCGAGATGAACGCGTATGCTGTTTCGTTCACGAGCAGCCATTCCGGTACGGTCAGGGCCAAAGCGTTCTTGGATCACATCGGCTGGATCACATCACATAGCCAGATGTTTCCAGCAACCTGGAACGAAAAGGAAAAAATGCTGGAGATCACGCTTCCGGCTCAGAACCTTGAGAACAAGAAGAACTCGCGCGCTGCTGACAGAGGAGCGGTCTGAGGTGAAGAAGTTGAAAACACTATCAGGCGCAGAAGTATGTCGAATCCTCGCGAAGTTCGGCTTTATTGAACATTCGCAGCGAGGGAGCCACATTAAATTGCGAAGGCAAACCTTAGCGGGTCGCCAAACGCTCACCATCCCCAATCACAAAACGCTGGTCGTAGGAACGTTGCTGAAGATTTATCGTGATGCGACGATGTACATCCGCGAAGACGAACTGAGGCAGCACTTTTACAACGACTGATCTTAGGCGGCAGGTTCGAGCTCCATCGTGACTACAATGGCTGGCTCGTTGCACAAACCGAGTTCCTCCAGGTTCTCATCCTCCAGGTGCAGCGCGATGGCCTCGCGAATGTTCGCAGCGGTCTCGTCAAGGGTGTCGCCCTGGGTTACTACTGGCAGATCAAGGCATTCCGCGACGTACTTCGATTCGCTGCGGAAGACTCGGACTTGAATCGCTCGGCGCTTCATCTCTCACTATTCTAGCGCTGCGCCGGGCCCATCACCATTAGCAGCACCCGTGCTGCTCTAGGTGCATAAGGTACGCATCTTTTGCGGCCTGCTTGCGCTCATTTGCCGACTTGATCAGCAAATCGAACGGGTGTGCCGACGAATCTCCATGCAGCAATGCAACAAACCGCTGCTCCTGAAGTACCAGCAATTCCTCAACAATCTCCTCAAAGCGCCCGAGATAACCCTCTGCCACCGGACAGAAATACGTAGAACGAAGAAACGGGAGGCCGATACCGGGACTTGGTGCTGTCATACGTCTACATGGCCTCCATCGTTTCCTCTGCAACATTCATGCCACCGGAGCCCCGATTTCCCGCTAAAATCGATCATCCATGCAGCGCGTACCCGTCTCGACCATTTTCATTGTGATCGGCATGTCCGTGGTCTGGGTCATGTTTGGATCGCTGCTGCTCGACGCCGCGCGCTCGCACGATTTCCTGAACATCTACACCGGCGCATCTCTTGCGCGCGAGGGCCGTTTCCCTGATCTGCACGATGTCGACGTCCAGCTCGAACGCGAGCATCGCATCTTCCCCGGCTTGCCGACCCTCGTGCCATTCGTGCGGCCATCGTTTTACGCTGCGATCCTCGCACCGCTTTCTCTGCTGCCCTACAACGCCGCGTTCTGGACCTGGATCGCGATCCAGACAGCGCTGCTGATCGCCTGCTGGATCTACGGATGGTGGAAATTCGGAGCGAACGCGTTGGTCTTCGGCGCCATGTTTCTGCCCGCGCCCATGGGAATCGCCAGCGGCCAGGACTGCGTTGTCATGCTCGCGCTATTGATCGTTGCCTATGAACTTCATGAGCGCGATCGCCCCTATTTGAGTGGCGCAGCTCTCGCGCTGATGCTCATCAAGTTTCACTTGATTCTGTTGTGGCCGATCGCGTTGTTATGGACGAAACGGTGGCGCATGTTCGCAGGATTCTCTGCAACGGCGGCGATCGAAATCGCAATTTCGCTCGCGCTCGGTGGCATGCACGGTGCGCACAACTACATCGCACTGCTGACCAATAAGAGCCTCGATCGACTCTCGCCTTCGCCCGAACTCATGATCAGCCAGCAGGGCCTCGTCGAGAATCTAAATCTGCACGCGTCGTGGATCGTTCTCCTGATCACCGGCCTCGTGCTCGGCGACTTCATTTTCGCCGCGCGCAATTCGCCGCTGTGGCGGGTTTTCGCAGTCACCTCAATCGCCTCACTCATTATCGTGCCGCATGTCTACGGCTACGACGCGGCGCTGCTGCTGCTGCCTATCTGGCTGGTGATTTTCAAATCAACCTACACTCCATCGCGCATCACCGCGACCATGCTCGCCACGCCGATTCCGTTCGGCATGGCGCTCGCCGGCAAACCTTATGCAGTAACCGCTTCCGCAGCGCTGATCATCTTTCTGGCCATGCTCACCGCCGAATCAAGCACTCAGATCTCTAAAACATAGCCCTTCTTGCCGACGTTCATCGCCCGCGTCGAGCCCATCTGCTCCACTACGCCCTCGGCTTCATGAATATGCCCGCAGAAAAAGTCGCGAGGCTGATTCCTGGCGATAAACTCAGCCACAGCGCGGCTGCCGGCGTGCAGCCCCTCATGCACCCGGTCAAGCTCGGAATCGAGCGGCGGGGCGTGCGCGATCATCACCAGCGGCGATAATCCGTCGAACTTTGCCAGGCGCGTCGATAATTCGTCTTCGCTATACTCGCCCGGCGTGTTGAACGGCGTCGGATTGGAATACCCTAAACCCGCGACGTATGTTCCGCCGATCTTCAATTGACCGCCATGAAAATTGGTGAACCCGAATTTCGAGCACAGCGCTTCGATATCGCCCTCGGTTTCATGATTGCCGGGGATCAGGTGCATCCGCGCCGCGCGCGGCTTCATGATCTCGCCCATCTCGTGCAGCCCCCGCTGGAACGTCACCAGGTCGCCCGCCGCGAAATAGTAGTCGGCGTCAATATTCATAAGGCGTCGAAGCGCTGCCGCGTCGTTGTGAATGTCGGAAAAGATGAGTAAGCGAGCCATCAGTTAAAATGATAAAGGACCCACAGTAATGCCGGAACACACCCCAAGTGTCAACAGTTGGCTCGAAGATGAGCTGTATCAGCAATACCTGCGCGACCAGAAGACGGTGGGCGCGGGATGGAAATCGGTTTTCGAGGGCAACGGCCATGAAAACGGCACTCCGGCCAATGGCACGCCTGCCAATACAACGACAGCGACTCCCGCGCGCATCGCCGCGCCCGTTCCGGCCCCGATAACCAATCCCGGGGATCAACTCGTGCCCCTGCGCGGCCCAGCCCTGCGCATCGCCGAAAACATGACGGCGAGCCTGGCCGTTCCCGTCGCCACCAGCCAGCGCGTGATGCCCGTGAAGGTGATCGACGAAAATCGCCGCACCATTAATCAACATCGCTCGATGAATGGCGAATCGAAGCTCTCCTACACGCACCTCATCGCGTGGGCCATCGTCAAAGCGTTGAAAGACGTGCCCGCGCTGAATCAAGCCTACACGGAGTCCGGCGACGAGTCCTATCGCATCACGCGCGATCACGTGAATCTGGGCGTCGCCGTCGACGTCGCCGGTAAAGATGGCGCGCGCGCGCTCAAAGTTCCCGCGCTCAAGAATGCACAGTCGATGAACTTCGCCGAATTCATCGCTGCCTATGACGATCTGGTCAAGCGCACTCGCGAAAACAAGCTCGCCGTTTCCGATTTCGAAGGCGCGACCATTTCTTTAACCAATCCCGGGACTGTCGGCACCATGGGATCGAACCCGCGCCTGATGCAGGGTCAGGGCGCGATCATCGCCACCGGCGCCATCGATTATCCTCCCGAATATCGCGGCGTTCCCGAAGATGTTCGCGCGTCGATGGGCTTGAGCAAAGTGATGACGGTGACCTGCACCTACGATCACCGCGTGATTCAAGGCGCGGAATCGGGAGCATTCCTGGGCCGTCTGCAATCTCTTCTTGAAGGCGAAGACGGATTTTATCAGCAGATCTTCCGCGATCTCCGAATTCCCCTGCAGCCGGTGCGTTGGGAAGCCGATCAGGCTTCCGCGCCGCTGATCAATGCCGATCCCGTCAAGCAGGCCGCCGTCGCGCGTTTCATGCAGGCCTGGCGTGAGCGCGGCCATTTGCTCGCCGATCTCGATCCTCTCGGCACCCCGCGCGCTTCGCGCATCCAGACCTCGATCCATCCGCGCAAGGCCTCACCATTTGGGATCTCGATCGCAGCTTCCACGGCGGATCGTTCGGAGTCGCGACGCTACGGGCCATTGCTCGATCGTCTTCGCGCCACCTACGCCGGCAAGCTAGGCGTGCAGTACATGCACATCGAGACGCCAGAAGAACGATCCTGGCTGGAACAGCGCCTGGAGTCCTTGGACAACAGCGCTGCCAATCAATGGGGTATCTCCCCCGCCACGCGCAAGCGCATCCTGAAAGATCTGGTCGACGCCGAAGGATTTGAGCTGTTCCTCGACAATCGCTTCAAGGGTCACAAGCGGTTCTCCCTGGAGGGTGGGGAATCGATGCTCGCCATGATCAATGAACTGCTGGAACGCG
The DNA here is from genome assembly GCA_963819125.1 of Terriglobia bacterium. GTDB lineage: Bacteria > Acidobacteriota > Terriglobia > Bryobacterales > Bryobacteraceae > Palsa-187. The sequence continues at coordinate 1,537,187 of CAWFUQ010000015.1, read as the reverse complement.
CCTCCGCCGCGAACGTCCAGGAATGCGTCATCGGCATGTCGCATCGCGGACGGTTGAATGTACTGGCGAACATCGTCGGCAAGAGCCTGCTGCAGTTGTTTTCCGAATTCGACGGTGGCATCATCGATCCGGAATCGATTGAAGGCCAGGGCGACGTCAAGTATCATCTGGGCGCTACCGGCGTGTGCCACACCGCCAATGGCAAAAGCATCACCGTCTCCATCGCGCCGAATCCGAGCCATCTCGAAGCCGTCAATCCGGTCGCCGAGGGGATGGTTCGCCCCAAGCAGGATCGGATCGGCGATACCAAACGTGAGCGCGTGATTCCGCTATTGATCCATGGCGACGCCGCCATGGCCGGACAAGGCATCGTCGCCGAAACGATGAATCTTTCGCAGATTCCCGGCTACGCCACAGGCGGCACGATTCACATTGTGGTCAACAATCAGATCGGCTTCACGACGAATCCCGAAGCCGGCCGCTCTATGACCTATTGCACCGACGTCGCGCTGGCATTCGGCGCTCCGGTGTTCCACGTTAATGGCGACGATCCGGAAGCCTGCGTGCGTGCCACGCAACTCGCTTACGATTATCGCCAGAAATTCCACAAAGACGTGGTGATCGATCTGGTGTGCTATCGCAAGTACGGCCACAACGAGGCCGACGATCCCAGCTACACGCAGCCGATTCTCTATCGCAAAATCCGCGCGCAGAAATCCGTGGCGGTGCAATTCGCCGAGCGCATGGAGCAGGAAGGCCTCGCCACGCCTGATGAAGTGAAGGGCTGGCAGGAGCAGCAGAAGACGCGGCTGTACGGTGTCTACGACGAATCCAAGCGCACCATCGAACAGTACGAGCTGCAGGAATTGAGCGCCATCCCGGCCGCCGCGATCCCGATGGACAACGCCCCCGCCAACGTCGGCCGCGACACGCTGGAGCGCGTGGTCGACAGCATCACCACATTCCCTGGTGACTTCCACCTCCATCCCAAGCTGGTCGCCTTCGTCAAGAAACGCCGCGACTCGTTCCAGGCCGCGGCAGGTAGCGATTCGCATATCGATTGGGCGCTCGCCGAAGTGCTGGCGTTCGGAACGCTAGTGCTGGAAGGAACGCCGGTGCGATTGAGCGGAGAGGATAGCGGACGCGGCACCTTCAGTCAGCGCCACGTGGAATATCACGACGCCGAAAACGATCGCGTATACGTCCCGCTGCAACACATCGCGGAAAAACAAGCTCGCTTCGACGTCTATAACAGCCCGCTGAGCGAATTCGCCGTCATGGGTTTCGAATTCGGCTACAGCGTTGCCGATCCGCTGACTCTGGTCTTATGGGAAGCGCAGTTCGGCGATTTCGCCAACGGCGCGCAGGTGATCATCGATCAATTCCTGGTTTCCGCCGAAACCAAATGGGGACAGCCCAGCGGACTCGTGCTGCTGTTGCCGCACGGCCAGGAGGGCCAGGGTCCCGAACATTCCAGCGCTCGGCTGGAACGCTTCCTGCAGCTCTGTGCCGATAACAACATGCGCGTCGCCAACTGCACCACGCCCGCGCAATACTTCCATCTGCTGCGCCGCCAGATGCACGGCGGAACGGATCGCCGCGGTTTGCGAAAGCCGTTAATCGTGATGACGCCCAAGAGTCTGCTGCGTCACGCCAAAGTCGTTTCTTCAATCAACGATCTCACCCAGGGCGTCTTCCAGCCAGTGCTTGACGACGCCGCCGCTGATCCGCAATCGATCCGCAAGCTTCTGGTGTGCAGCGGTAAGGTCTATTACGATCTGCTCGCCGCGCGCGATGCTCGCAAAGCCAACGACACTGCGATCGTCCGCATCGAGCAGCTCTATCCGTTCCCCGAAGCCGAGTTCGCCGAAGTGCTGGCGCGTTATCCCGCGGCGGGCGAAGTGGTGTGGGTGCAGGAAGAGCCCCGCAACATGGGAGCCTGGGCGTTCGTGCGCGGCTGGATCCAGCCGATGATTCAAACCCAGCATCGCCGCATCGGCTACGCTGGCCGTCCGGAAAGCGCGAGCACCGCGCCCGGTTCCCTCAAACGCCATCAGCAGGAACAAGCCGAGCTGATCGAACAGGCGTTCCGTCCGCCGACCATCGAACGCACCTCGTGGAAACGGCTCGTCCGTCGGCGAGCGCGTTCATAACGCGCTTTAGGCGGGCACTGGTCCTCGAAACAAAGCGGTCCCCTCGTTCGACAGCAACACCCACAATCCGTACACACCCAGTGCGGTGTGGAACGGAACTCCCGGCAGTTCGATCACGCAAATCACGATCATCAGAATCCGAGCCCACGGCTGATAAGTCAGTAGCCCGATTCCGGCGATGAGCCCCGGCAGCGCGATGACCAGCAGCACAAATGTCGCCACCACTGCAATGATCCCCAGCACCGCGCTCCCGATCATTGCATCGTCGGTATCCGCCAGATGAACCACCCCGGCCAAGCCGCCAAACACCGCCAGCATAATCACAGCGCCCAACAGGATCAAGCCGCTGAACACGATATGCAAAATCGCCAGGATCTTCACGTGTTGTTGCATATGTGTCAGTATACGCGCGCGATAAACTAGGATTTGGGTGAACCCGTCTTGCATCAGACGCCGCCGCGCGTCCACCTTACCTCGCGCGCACGCATCGTTGTCGTAGCCGTCATCAACGTCGTAACGCTGGCGTTCCTGGTCTGGTCTCTTCGCAATTTCAAATTCGCGCAGTTGGTTGACGATCTCAAGACCATGAACTGGTGGTGGGTCGCTCTAGCCATTGCTGCCGATTTCACGGCGTACTCATTGCAAGCCGTCCGCTGGCGCTGGATTCTACGTCCTATCGAGCCGGTGTCGTTCCGCCGCACTCTGAGCGCGATCTACGTCGGCCTGTTCACCAATGAATCCATCGGATTCAATGCCGGCGAAGTGATCCGCACCTACTTGATCACACGTTGGACCGGACTCCCGTTTTCGGTTTCGCTTTCGAGCGCACTGATCGAGCGCATCCTCGACGGGATCTGGCTATGCGGATGTTTATTTCTTGCCCTGCGCATCGTTCCGCGCCCGCATCACATGCGATTGCTGGTCGGCAGTGAGTACGTGCTTGCGGTGGTGGTGCTGATCGGTACCGCCTTGCTGGCCATCGCCTTCTTTCACCCACACCACGCCCGCCGCGCGCTATCGGAAAAAAATTGGCAGCGCCATCTGCGCGTGCTGATTGACGATCTCAGCCTGATCGGCCACTCGCGCTATCTCTACGCCGCGTTCGGGTTCAGCCTGTTCTATCTGCTGTTCCAATCGATTCCCTATTACGCGACCATCAGAGGCTACGGCTTCGATGGTCTGGGCCTTCAGGACGCTTTCGCGATGATGGTGATGATGCGCGTGGGCGGCGCGGTCCCGCAAGCGCCCGGCAACATCGGAATCTATCTGATGGCCACCGAGATCATGAAAAAAATTTACGCCGTGCCGGTGCGTGACGCCGACAGCTTCTCCATGGTGTTGTGGGGAATTTTCACGCTGCGCCTGGTGATCGGCGGACTCGTCGCGCTCTTCATCACGGGCGCCCGCATCGGCGAGCTTCGTCATGCCGCACACGCCCATCACGCCGAACACTCCCGATCGAGGAAATAGTCGCTATGGCTTGAACAGCCCGCCGTCTTCCAAAATCTTCCGCCCGTCGGGACTGGTCAAGAAGTTCAAGAACCGACGCGCCAGTTCCTGCTGCCCGCTCCCCTTCACCACGCCCGCCGATTGCCGGATCGGATCGTGCCACGACGCCGGCAGCAGCACGCCGCGCCCCTTGAGCAGCGTCCACGACGTAATCACCGCGTCCGCGTTGCCACTTTCCGCGAGTTGCAGCGCCTGTCGCACATTCTCGCCGTACACGATTTTCGACTGAATCGCGTCCCACAGCCCCTGCGAATCAAGCGCCCTTCGCGCCGCGATTCCATACGGCGCGTGCTCCGGATTCGCAATCGCGATAAACTTCACGTTCGGGTTCTTCAGATCGTTGAAGCTCCCCACCGTCCCGTCGCGTGACCATAATCCCAATCGCCCCACCGCGTACACTACGATCCCTGCCTCCAGATGCCCGTCCTCCACCAGATCTTTCGTGGTTCGCTCATCGGCCGAAAGAAACAGATCGAATGGAGCGCCATTGCGAATCTGCTGCGCCAGCGATCCCGTGGACGCCAATGTGAACTTCACGTGCGTGTTCGCCGATTTATAAAACGCCTGGTCCAGCTTCGCAGTCAGTGGGCCCATATCGGAAGCCGCGCCCGCGATCAGGTCTGCCGCCTGCAGACTCATCGCGCTGACAAGTACACACAACAGTGTCCTCATTACACTTCATGGTAAACCCGCCACGTTTTTTCGACAGCCGATTCCCAGGTGAACTGCGCCGCTCGCTCGCGCCCGCGCTGCGCCAAGTCCGCGCGCAGCACCTCATCTTCGGCGAGCTTGGTCATCGCCGCCGCGATCTCATCGCTGCTCAGCGGGTCAACCAGAACCGCTGCATCACCGGCGACCTCCGGCATCGCCGAAACATTTGAAGTAACTACCGCGATCCCATGCGCCATCGCGTCCAGCACCGGCATCCCGAATCCTTCATCGAGCGACGGGAACGCGAATATCTTCGTGCGGCGGTACAGCGATTCCAGTTCCGCCGCGCTCACGTACCCTGGGACGTCGATATCCGCGCGTCGTGAACTCTCCTCCACGGCGCGCAGCTCCTCTTTCGCGCCGAATCCATCCGGCGAGCCTGCGATCACCAGACGCCATCCAGCGGGCATGCTCTCGAACGCCTTCACCAGCCGCGCCACGTTCTTGCGCTTCTGAATCGCACCGACGGTCAACACCAGATTTTCACGCGTGAAATCGTCGAGCGACGCCGGCGTGCGCACACCGTGATGGATCACACGAATCCGGTCCTCGGAAATCCACAGCAAGTCCCGCACCTGATCCGCGGTGAACTGTGAGACCGCGATGATCACATCGCTCCTCTCCGCCGCTCGTCTGGCTTGCTCTGTGAACCGGGCGCGAAACTCCGCGGTCGAATACTCGCCCGTTATCACGAACAGATCGTGGAACGTGCACACCGTGCGCCGAGCCTTCCCGTAGACCCTCTGATTCAGCGCATGAAACACATCGCCCGGCGGCGTGTCGATCAGCAGTCGCCGAACAGCATTCGGCGGGAAGTTCTCGCGATAAGAAGGAAGGAAACGGTGGGGACGATAGCAGAACAGGAATTCTTCGTCAGGGTGCCCCGCCGCGAGCCCGTACAGCATCTCGCGCGAATACACCCCAACTCCGGTTAGATTCGATCCGAGACTGTAGCTGGCGTCCAGCGCAATGGGCACGAACGAACTAGCGTACCGCGGAACGCGTTAGCGGCTCGCCGAGCGAGCCAGGGGCAACAGATCCTCTTCGGCGCACTCCAGCAGCGCGTCCAGCGATGCCGGCCGCTCCGGGTCGAAAATCGCCGCGCCCACGCGCACCCGATGCGCATCGGCACCCGAATGAATTCGCGACCACGCCGTCTCCAGCGATTCCGCGCCCGTCTCGAAAATCCCCATCGCAAAACAATCCGGTGCCACTCGACCAACGATCTCGGTCGGTCCTGCGATGCTGCGCAGATGATCGGCCGCTTCCACCAGCGTCAGGTCGCGGCGCTGATCGCCGTGCACACTGGCGATCTCCGCCAGGTGCTTGGGCTGCACCAGCAGAATCATCATCCGCCGGCCCAACCGCTCCGCCAGCTTTCGATCCCGATCCGCCATCGTCAGAAATGCACTTCGATTCGGCAAGCCTGTCAGCGAATCCGTTACCGAGCCCGCGCGCGCGGATGCCAGCAATCTCTGCCGCTCGATGGCTCCGCGCATGGCGTGCACCAGCGGCTCGCAGTCGATCGATTTGCGAATCAGAAAATCCTGTGCGCCTTCGCGCATCATCCGAATCGCTAGCGATTGATCCTCTGGCAGGATGAGCAGAATGATTGGAGCCTGCGGCGCGATCGCCTGCGATCGCCGGAACGTCTCCATCCCGTAGCAATCCGGCAGATTCGGATTCAACAGCACGACGTCGGCGGCGTCGCCGGCCAGCGCCGTCGCTGCATCGCTCCAGGTATGCGCTTCGGCCGTTACGAAGCTGACGAACGGCTGCCAGTGCCGCCCCGCCTCGATCTCCATCAGGACATCTTTGAGGAAGTTGACATCCTCCGGTTCGGACTCCACCAGAAGTACACGGATGTTCATAGGGATGTGCCTTGAAACTTAGTGAGACTCGCGGCCGCGTTCTCTCAATTTTCGAGCTGGTATTCTTTCAGCTTCCGATACAGCGTGGTCCGCCCGATTCCGAGCAGATGTGCCGCAACGGCACGATCCCCTTTGGTGTACTGCAGCGCGTTAATAATGGCACGCCGTTCCAATTCCGTCAGTGGAATCACGCCAGGAATATGGGGAGCCGCTTCATAAGAAGGAGTTCCCTGTGATTCCGGTGCGCCCGCTTCGCTCTGCGTGTGTGGCGGCCGAGGAGCGCCCGCTGCCGCCATCAGATATTGCGATTTCTTCTGCAGCAGGAAATTCTGCAAACTCGATGGCAGATCGGCGACATGCAGCAGCGGTCCCGAATTGATCGCGACCATATGCTGAATACAGTTCTCCAGCTCGCGAACATTGCCCGGCCAGTCGTAATTCAGCATCACTTCCATAGCCTCGGCCGTCACCGAATAGCTGCCGCCCACGCGCGCCAGGAAATGATTGATCAGCGCCGGAATGTCTTCGCGCCGTTCGCGCAAAGGCGCCAGGCGGATGTTAATCACGTTCAGCCGGAAGAACAGATCGCGACGGAACGTGCCCTTCTCCACTTCCTTCGCCAGATCGCGATTGGTCGCTGCGATGATTCGGAAATCCGACCGCCGCGTGGTCAGCGATCCCACCGGGCGGAATTCTTTTTCCTGCAGCACGCGCAGCAGCTTGGCCTGCAGATCCAGCGGTAGCTCGCCAATTTCATCGAACAACGCCGTACCGCCATTGGCGCTCTCGATCAATCCGATCTTGGTCGTCGCTGCGCCCGTGAACGCGCCTTTGGCGTGTCCGAACAGTTCGCTCTCCATCAGCGGCCCGACCATCGACGAACAATCGATGGTTACGAACGGTCCCGGCGGACTGATGGTGTGGATCGCGCGAGCGACCACTTCTTTGCCGGTGCCGGTTTCGCCCAACAGCAGCGCCGGCCATCGGCATTTTCCTAGTTTCTGAATCAACCCCAGCACTTGGCGTGTTCTGGGCGATTGACCCACTAAGACATGCCGTGTTTCGTCCATATTGGCAAGCATCGCGTTTGGCGTTCCAAATTGTAGTGTGTTGAGCAAGAATAAACTCTACAGTCGATTTGAATCTTCCTCAAGACCCGCCTAGAGAGATATGGGGTAAGTCGAATACGGGGAGGTATAACCGCGAATGGGGGTATCGCTAGCGGTCGCGAACGACGAGCGGCTCCGCTACGGCATCTCGGAGCTTTGTTGCCAGCTCGTTAGCGGCCTCTGAGCCCATTTCGCGCCCCACCAGTACCCGCCAAACTGTACCCGCCAGCACCACTCGCGTCTCTTTAATAAGGTCCGGCAAACGAGTGCGCAAAGATGTCGCGAACGCTTCCGCCTGATCGCGGTCGTCGAACGCCGCCACCTGGACCGCATATAAAGAGGATGCCTGCGCGGATAAAGAGGTGGTCGCCGGAACTGGCGCGAGGGGCGGTTCCTCAGGCGGAGTCTTCGCGACAACAACCTCTGGCTCGGTTAATTCACGCGGCGCGCGAATCACGCGTAGCTTCACCTTCGCCACTCCCGGCCCTACCATTTCAATTTTTCGCGCCGCTGCCAGCGACAGATCGATCACGCGACCATCGACGAACGGTCCGCGATCCGTAATCCGCACGTCCACTTTTTTTCCGTTGTCGAGATCGGTCACTTCCACCCACGTTTGAAATGGAAGCGTGCGATGCGCCGCGGTGAGTTGCTCCATGTCGTAGATCTCGCCCGATGCCGTGCGCCGTCCATGATACGGATTGCCGTACCAGCTCGCGAATCCCGTTTCCGTCTCGCCGATTTTGGCCGCAGCCGTCTGCGGAGCACTCGTTTGCGAATTTTTTTTCGATGCCGCATTCGGCGCGCTGCCGGGTGTCGCCGCGCGAGCCGGCTGCTGGTGCGCGCAACCCGACGAAATCGCGAGCGCACTCACGATGATCACGGAACCCGCATAAACAGGGGCTCGAAACACTAAAACAATTCTACTCGATCACGTTTTAGCGCGTTTTTCGTCTTCATGATTTCTTCACGCCTGCTCGATTGCGCTTCGCATCGCTCTCGATCACAGCTCGCGCATCGCCGCATCATGCATTTTTTTCTTGACTTTCAACGCAAAGAACCTTATAAAGGGGACACAACCGCGTGCGCTTTCGGGCGTCGCGAAATTTGATGTAAAGGGAGAATCAATCGATGAAGAACGCAACCAAGAAGAAAGCACCTGCAAAGAAAAAGGCTGCTCCGAAGAAAAAGAAGTAGTCAGCAGGTAACTTCGAGTTCAATCCCGGCCCCGAGAAATCGGGGCCGTTTTTATTTGCTGTGAGCTTGTGGAGCCGCCTTCATCACTCGTTGCACTGCGGATCTCAGCTCCTCCAGCGTCATCGTCCCCGGATGATACGTCCGCACGATTCCAGCCCGATCCACCAGTACGATGGTCGGCGTCGAACTCGCTCCGTAGTTGCTGAAGTTCTCTTCGTTCACCGGAGCCGGCGTCGTGATGATCTGCGCGTAGTATCGTTGCCGCACTTCTTCGATGTACTTCAGCTCCACCGCCGTGCTTGCCGATACGCCGCCCGCCACGTAGCCGTACTTCTGCGTCGGCGCGACCAGCACCAACCCCTTCGGGCCGAACTCGCGCTTGATTTCCGCCAGAATCGGAATCTCGCTCTTGCAGTCGCTGCACCAGTGCGCCCAGAAGAACAGCAGCACCGGCTTGCCGATTGGCAGCGTCACGCCGATCAGCTTCGGCGCAGGCTTGCCTTCCAGCGTCAGTAGATTGATGTTCTTCTGGATGCGCGCGCGAATCGAGGTGGCGTAGTACAGCTTGAGTTGCTCGCGCAGATACCCGATTGCTTCGCTGCGCTCATTGCGCGCCGCGAAAACGTTCGCTTCGACTTCAATCGCCGCACCCAGCGCGATCGGCAGATAAGGGTCCTTATCGAGCGGGCGCGTCTTCAGCTTTTCTTTCGAAAGCTGCGTGACCTGCTCCGACAACTTCTCCGCCGCGTCCAGATTCTTCGCCGCCAATTCCCCGCGAGCCATCCAGCTCATCGCCTCGATCAGCTCTGGCGTGTTTCCATGTTGCGAGCGATAAGTTCGAGATCATCTGCGACGCCGCCATGAAATTGTTCTGCGCCATGGCCGCGCGGACGGCATCGATGATCGTTGGCTGTTGCGCGCATTGCACTGGCCGCCACGAGGAAAAGTAAAAAAGCTCTCACTACATCGACGATAACAAGTAGCCGCCGTCCACCACCAGCGTCTGTCCCGTCATGTAGGACGACCGTTCGCTCGCCAGCATCAGCGCGATCTCCGCAATCTCGATCGGCTGCCCCATGTGCTTGATCGGCTGCGCGCCCAGTTGCTTGTCGCGGCGCTCCTCGTTCTTCCAGAAGTATTCGCTGAGCACCGTCTGGATCAGCCCTGGCGCGATCCCGTTCACGCGCACGCCGCTCGGTCCTAGTTCTACGGCGTAGCTCGACGTCATCATGATCAGCGCCGCCTTGGTCATGCTGTACAGCATGCTGTGATACTGCGGCCGCAGTCCCGCAATCGACGCGATGTTGATGATCGATCCCGAACCGCGCGCGCACCATCCCCGGCGCGATCAGCTTCATCAGCCGGAACGCGCTCTTGAAGTTGATCTCCACCATCTTGTCGAACTGCGCTTCGTCGAAATCGAGCACCGGCCCCTGCGCGATGTTCGTCGCGGCGTTGTTCACCAGGATGTCGATGCGGCCAAAAGTCTTCGTCGTGACGTCGACCAGATTCTGGATCTGATCCAATCGTCCCACGTGGCACGCGACCGCCAGAGCATTCGGCCCCAGTTCCTTCGCCACCGTATCGAGCGTCTCCTGCTTCCGCCCGACCACGACCACCTTCGCGCCCTCGCGAATGAACGTCTCCGCGATCGACTTCCCAATCCCGCGGCTCGCCCCGGTCACAACCGCAACTTTATCTTTCAGTATCATTTCCCCTCGATCCCGCCTGAACGTTGAACCGCTCCCTTTGGTCACGGCTCTGTATGGTGTTGATTTGGTATGCGCTGATTATGAGCCGCGACTAAAAGGAGCGGTTTAAATCCGACATCTCGCTCAGTCCGATCGCTACTTAGGAACCGCGCAACTAAAGTTCGCCGCATCGTCTTCACTGCCCGACCCCTTATAAGTCGCCACCTGCGGATACACGCAAATCGGACGAGTCTTCAGCACCCCGCTCGACGCATTCCCATCCGCCTTAAACTTCGTCGCGACGATCTCCTTAGGAGCCTCGCCATTCTCCACCCACCGTTCCAGCGCGATCGACATATTATGCTTCGCATCCGCTCCAGGAGCCGGCCCCGCGCCGCCGAACTCCGTCACGCCCGGACCACCGCCGCAATGCTGCATGCCCGGAATCATGTACAGCTCGACGAACTCACCCGCCTGCTTCTTCCCCAATTTCGCGACCACCGAATTGTAGTAGTTCACTGAATTCACCGGCGAAATCGCGGCGTCGCTCCAGCCGTGATAGATGATCAGCTTCCCGCCGCGCTTCTTGAACGGCTCCAGATTCGGATCGATCCCGTTGAACACCGGACCCATCTTGTCGTCGGCCAGCGCCAGATCATGATCCACGTTGAAGCGCTTGTAATCCCACTTCGGGTCCTGATACAGCATGTCGCCGAAAAATCCCACACCGAACGCGTGCTGCATGCTGCGGCCCTGCTGCATGCCCGAAATCCACAGAGTCCATCCGCCCACGCCGCCTTCGCCGCCGGGAACGTAGCCGGGATGCACCGGCTCGCCGTTCTGCAGCCGCGCACCGTCGTAGACTTTCTTGAGCGCCGCAGCCTGCTCCGCCGTCAGGCAATCTTTCATGTTCTCGCCCTTGCACACCATCGATCGCGGATCGAACTTGCATTTGGTCGGCTCGCCGATCACGCCGTCCTTCACGCCGTCATCCAGATCGCATTGCGCGACCGCCGCCGCTTCCACCGCACGAATCTGACTCGCCGTGATGTACGTGGTCGCCGATTCATCCAGCGCCTGCATATCCCACACAAAATCGGCGACCAGATGCACCAGGTTGTTGGCCGGAGCACCCGCGATGATGCCGTCATAATCCGTCGGGAACTTCTGCGCCTCTACCAGCGCCTGCCGCCCCCCGTTCGAACACCCGTTGAAGTACGATTTCTTGGCAGCCTGCGTATAGAACGCGCGCACGATCTCTTTCGACTTGTCGGTCGTCTCGTGCACGCCGCGATAGCCGTAATCGACGATCTTCTCCCAATGCCCCAGCGACCAGTTCGCATCCGTCGTGCCGCCCCTGTGGCCCGTATCCGTCGACGCCGTCGCATAGCCCGAACTCAATCCGGCGCCCAAGCCCGCATAGTTGATCGATCCCGCGAATCCGCCATTGCCCACCGTCAGGAAGCGATGATTCCAACCCAGCGTCGGCAGCCACACTTCGAACTCGATATGCGAATCGGGGGCCGGCGCGATCACGCCCAGAACTCTGCAGAACTCCGGCAGCTCCTTCGCCATCGCGTTGGGCTTGCCGCCCGGCGTGGGCGAAAATTCACCCGGGGCGATCACCACCGCCGAAGTAATGGTGGTGTCCTTCAGCTTGAGGCCGGTCATCTTGTCGCAGTTCGACGCCAATACCGGAACCGCAGCCAACAGAAGTGCAAATTCAATTCGCATGACAACCTCCAACGACGCTAATCCATCAACCGTTCCAAAATCCCATGCACCCACTCGAGCGTTACCGGCCCCATCGCCATCAGCCCGATCACCGCCACTGCGCCTACCAAGACTCGCCACGGCGAGATCTTTCGCAGCGCCACCAGTTCGCGATCCTGCAGCAGCCTGTCCACCCGATCCTGCAAATCAGCCGTCTCGCGCAGCAGCGACGTCGATAGGGCCGGCGGCTTCACGCCCGGGCTCACTCGCGCCACTCGCACCAGCGCCTCCGCCAGCTCTATGGGGGACCCCGCGCGATCGTCCGCCGCCCATTCCGCGAATTGCTTCCAGGCACGTTCGATCTTGGCCAAAGAAAAGCCAGGCGCGAGCAAGATCGCCAGCCTCTTCCAATTGTCAAAAGCCGAAACATGGGCCAGCTCATGTCGAATCGCCGCGTCCAACTGCTCGTAATTCAGCACTGCCGCTGCTTCCTTCGACACGATCAGTCGCGGCCGGATCACTCCCACCAGCGCTACCAATCGACCCGCGCCCGCAACTTCGATCACCGGCACATCGCCCACCATGCGCGCGCGCCCGACTGCTTCCCATCGCCGCATCGCGCTCCGCGTCTGCCATATCGCGCGCAGCCCTCGCAGGATCGCGAACACAACTAGCCCCAATCCAACTCCCGCCGCGATAAGCGCCACCGCGCCCGCTTCTTCGCCCGCCGCTTCCGGTTCGAATCGTAGATAGCTCGGTACGCACAGTGCGGCGACGCAAAAAATTCCCACCACCGCGGGCAGCATCCGCACTGCGAACAAGAATCCTGCCCCACTGGACGCTCTCATCTTTTCCGCGCGTCGAACCACACCATCCGCCAGTACTCGAACGGCCGCGGTCGCCATCGCCAGCACCACCACGAAGGTCGCCAGCGACAAACACATCAAACGCAAGGAATACGAGAGAGTCATGCGCCCCTCCGCTTGTTCAAAGCCTTTCGCTTCGCCCGAATCTGCTCTTCCAGTTGGTCGAGCAGCGCCTCATCATGCTGGCCCACCGCATCCACCAGGCACGAGATCAAAACTTCATTGGAATGTTTGGGATTCGCCAGCAGCCCGGCCACCAGTTCGCCAGCCTGCTGCTGCTCCCACTCGCGCCGCGATAACCGCGCAAAATATACGAACGCCCGGTCTAATTTTCGCCGCTCCAGCAATCCTTTTTTATACAGACGATCGAGCGTCGTCATGACCGTCGTGTACGCCAGCGGCCTCTCCAAACGCGCCGCCACATCGCGAACGTTCGATTCCTCGCGCGCCCACACGATCTCCATTACCGCCAACTCCAGCGGCCCCAGCGCGAAGGGTGCAGGCTTGCGCCTCTTCAGGAAGTTCAACACGTAAGGCCTAGCGTATCATCGCTCGCTTGAAACTGCGGGGCGGTGAAATGGACCCCAATCTGCAAGATCAAGTGTGAGGAGGCCCTATGCCCGAAAAACAAACCCTGGACCGCGCCCGCGAAGACGCCCGAGAAGGAAAATCACCCTCCACGCAAGCTGGTGAATTCGTTCGTGAAGAAATGGATCACATTCGCGAAGGGAAGCATGGCGCCCGGTCGACAAAACAGGCCATTGCCATCGGCCTGTCGAAAGCTCGACGCGCTGGTGTGAAATTGCCGCCTCTTGGCGGTGGAAAAGCCAAGAGCATCGCGAAGTCGAATGCCAAGCCATCGCCCACCCGATCGCGCGCCACTACGAAAGCCCTGCAGCGCGAAGGATCGAGCGCGGCGTCGCCCGCATCACTCGCCCGCCAAGCCCGTCAGAGTGCGAAGCGTCGAGGCCCGGCCAAACGCCACGCGGCTGCAGTGAAAGCCGCCCGCACTCGCGCCCGAAACGCATAGAGTTATTCCTGCCGCAGCGCGACCAGCGGATCAACCCTGGTCGCTCGCCGGGCTGGAAAATATCCCGCCAGCCCCGTCACGACCATCAACCCGATGGTCGCCAGTACAATACTCATCGGATCCTGCGGCGTCAGCCCGAACAGAAAGCTCTTAATCAGCCGCGTCACACCGAATGCCGCGGGCAGCCCGATCGCCGCCCCGATCCCGACCATCCACAACGTGTCCTGCAACACCAGCCACAGCACCCGCCCTGGCTCCGCGCCCAGAGCCATGCGAATCCCGATCTCGCGATACCGCCGCGTCACCGTGTACGCCATCACGCCATACAATCCGATCGCCGCCAGCACCACCGCTAGGCCGCCGAAGAATCCGCACAGCGTCGAAACCGCGCGTTCATTTGCGATGTTGTCGTCGAACTGCTCCGCCAGCGTTTCCGTGTCGAGCACCGGAATCGCCGCATCCGTCGCCGCGATCTCCCTCCGGATCGCGTTCGTCACCAGCTCCGGTTTGCCGGATGTGCGGACGCACAGCGTTTGCGGACCCGCGCCCAAGCGCCACACCGGCAGGTACGCCATCGGTTCCACCTTTTTGCGCAGGTCGAAATAGTTCGCGTCCTTCACCACACCCACGATTTCGAACGACTTCGCGATATCGAATTTGTCGCTCCGCGTGAACCGCTTGCCAATCGGATTCTGACCCGCCAGATATTTTTCCGCGAACGCTTCCGTCACAATCGCCACCGGCGCAGGCGCAGACAGAGGGGACTCTTTGTCGCCGGGCTTCCGGATGGGAGGATCGGGCGACGTCGCCGGATTATCCTCGGGCCGGAAATCGCGACCCGCCACGATCGGAATCCCCAACGTCGCGAAATAATCATCGCTCACGTCGTTCATGTTCACCCACGGCTTCTCGTCCGCCGGCCTAACGTACCCCTCCACCGCGACCCCCGCGTTCATCTGCGATCCGCTCAACGGCGTGATGTTCGCCAGGCTCGCCGTGCGCACACCCGGCACCCGCCGCACCCGCTCCATCAGCCGGTCGTAGAAATCACGGTTCTGTTGCTCCTTATATCCCAGCCCCCTCGGATTCGTATCCACCAGCAGCACGCTCTCGCGCTGGAACCCCGGATCCAGTTTTTCCAGATTCGAAAGCGTCCTGACGAATAGCCCCGCGCCGATCAGCAACAGCAGCGACAATGCCACTTGTAGTACGACCAGCGCGCGCCGCGTGTCGAATCGAATTCTTCCGCCCGCCGCCGATTCGCTCTTCAACGCTGCCGTCAGATTCGGGCGCGTCGATTGAATCGCCGGAGCGATTCCGCACAGCAATCCCACCAGCACACACGCGCCGAATGAAAACGCCAGCACCCGCCAGTCCGGCGAGAAATCGAAATCATACGGCACCGATTGACGAGGGAAAAACTTCACCAGCAGCCGCACGCCCCACCACGCGATGCCGATCCCCGCGATCCCGCCGATCACCGCCATCACCAGCGACTCCGTCACCAGTTGCGCGATCAACCGCGCCCGTCCCGCGCCAATCGCCAGCCGGATCGCGATCTCCCGCTGCCGCGCGGTCGCTCTCGCCAGCATCAGGTTCGCGACATTCGCACACGCGATCAGCAGCACCAGAGCGACGACAATCATCAGCACCACCAGCGGCTTCTCCAGACCCTTGCGAATGTAGTTGTATCCGCCGCTCGCCGCGAGCAAAGTCCCGCGATTCTGCGCGCATAATCCTTGTCCACGCGGCCGGCGGCTTCTCCTCCGGATCGCGCTTCAGAATCTGTTTCCAGATCACGTCCATTTCGGGCGTTGCCGCGGCCATCGAAACGCCAGGCTTCAATCGCGCGAAAATATTCAGCCACCATTGATGCCGCGTGTTCCAACCGCGCGCTCCCCGCTGGATCTCGCGAAACTCCATGATCGGAACGTAGGCGTCCGGATGCCGCCCGATCGCCGTGCCGGTGAATCCGGCACGCGAAACCCCCACGATGGTGAACGGCGAACCGTTCAGCGTGATCTTGCGGCCGGCGATATTCGGATCGCCGCCGAATCTGCGCTGCCAGAAGCTGTAATCGAGCACTGCGTAAGGATGCGCATCTTCGGTCTTGTTGTCTTCGGCGTGCAGCACCCGCCCCGCCGCAGGCACGACGCCGAGCACATCGAAGTATTCCCCCGACACGATCGCCACCCCGACCAGTTGAGAGGGCCCTGCTTCGCCCGCCACTTCAAACGCCACTTGCCTCGAGCCGCCCGCCGCCATCACGCCGCTGAACGATTGATTGTGGTCGCGAATGTACTCGAAATCGGGATTCGAAAAGTACGCCTGCGGCTGATCCGGATTGATCGCGAAGTTCACCAACTGCTCCGCATGGCTCACCGGCAGCGGTTTCAGCAGGACCGTATTGATCAGCGTGAAAATCGCCGTGTTCGCGCCGATCCCCAGCGCCAGCGATAAAATCGCAATCGCAGCAAACCCTGGATTCTGCCGCAGAATCCGGAGCGAATGCCGCGCGTTCAGTAGAAACGTCCCCAAGCGCCCTCCTGTTTATAGAAGGTTAAGACGTACCCGCCGCGCGTCGGTTCCTAAAAAACTAAAGAATTAATGATTCGCGGCCAAGACCTTCTCCAGATCCCCCGCTTCCCCGAACTTCACCGCCTCCATCCCCTCGATCTGCTTGGCGAGCCCCGTCAGCACCGCCCCCGCTCCCACCTCGATCACTCGCGTCACACCCAATGATGAAAGCGCCCGCATCGTTTCCACCCATCGCACCGGATTCGGGATCTGGTGATACAACCCCTCGCGGGCATCCGCCGCCGTCCGCACCTCGCGAGCCTGCCAGTTATTCACCAGCGGCACTTCCAGGTCGCGAAACTGCGTGGCATCCAGCTCCGTCTTCATTCGATCCTGCGCCGGCCTCATCAGCGCGCAATGAAAAGGAGCGCTCACCTGCAGCAGGATCGCCCGTTTCGCGCCTGCCGCTTTCGCCAGCTCCATCGCCCGATTCACTGCACCGGCATGCCCCGCGATCACCACCTGCTCCGGTGTATTGAAATTCGCTGCGCTCACCACCTCACTTACGCAGGCCTCTTTCAACACCCCATCCAGTGCCGATTCCGGCATCTTCAATAACGCCGCCATCGCGCCCACGCCCGCCGGCACTGCTTCCTGCATGAATCGACCGCGCTTGCGCACCAGCCTCAGCGCATCGCCGAAATCCAGAGCCCCCGCCGCTACCAGCGCCGAATATTCGCCTAAGCTATGCCCCGCAACATAGGAAGGAACCATCCCCTTCGCCCGCAGCACTGCATTCGCGGCCGTCGATACGGCCAGCAGCGCCGGCTGCGTGTTCTCGGTCAGCTTCAATTGATCGTCAGGACCCTCGAAACACAACTTCGATATCGAAAACCCCAGCGCCTCGTCCGCCTGTTCGAAAACCTTCGCCGCCTCTGGAAACGATTCCGCCAGAGACTTCCCCATCCCTGCATACTGCGACCCCTGCCCGGGAAATAAAAAAGCGATTTTGTTCATGAACTCGGATTGTAATACACGCTCCCTGGCCGGAAGCCACTGACGAACGCGCTATTTCGAGGCTGACAAGCTCAACGCGATCTTCTTGATTTCGTCCAAAGAATACGAGGAAGTCGCACTGATCTCCGCAATACAATCATTCCCGCGTCCGGGCGCCTCGACGTGATACACGATCGTCTTGGAGCTGGATGGCTTTGTAACGTAAAAACTTCGCTGCGGCGAATTCTCAAAAACCGTGGCCGGGTTCAACACCTTCAAGGTTCCCTCACTGAAGGGCCGGTACGGCGTGTGCCCCGATAACACTGTGGTCCCCATGTGTTCCGGGGACGCAGCGTGGCCGGGAGTCGAAAGGACCTCCCAGTTCGGCGGCACCGCGAGCTGGCACACACCCGTTTTATCTTTGACCGTGTGCCATCCCGGTTGCGACATCAGAAGCGTCGAAAACAGGAGGGTTCCTAGAATGATCCGCATAGCCTGATTCTATCGTTCTCCTGCCGCGGCAACGGCCCCGTTTTCCAAAGGACGATAATGGCTTCATGCGCATCGCGATAGGCTCCGATCATGCTGGGTTCGCCCTCAAGCAGCACATTGGAGAGTTCCTAACCAAACTGGGTCACCAAGTCCTCGACGTAGGCGCCTACAACGACCAACCGTCCGATTACCCCGACTTCGCTAAAGCCATCGGCGAAGCCGTCATCGCCGGCAAGACCGATAAAGCTGTACTCATCTGCGGATCCGGCGTCGGGGCATCCGTCGCCGCCAACAAGATCCCCGGCATCCGAGCGGCTATGTGCCACGACACCTACTCGGCCCATCAAGGCGTCGAGCATGACGATATGAACGTGCTCGTCCTGGGCGCGCGCATCATCGGCACCGCGCTCGCCGAAGAGCTGGTCGCCGCATACCTCCGCGCCAATTTCACTCACGAGGAACGCCACGTGCGCCGCCTCGCCAAGATCCACGCCATCGAACTGCAATATTCGTCCGCCAGAATGGAGTCATCCAAATGAGCACCGCCAGCGTTTCCAACCCCGTAAAAGCTTTGCTCGATTTCGGCCAGTCCGCCTGGCTCGATTACATCCGCCGCAGCCTCATCTCATCCGGCGAACTGAAGCGCCTGGTCGACCAGGACGGCGTGCGCGGAGTCACGTCCAATCCCGCGATCTTCGAAAAGGCGATCACCGGCTCGACCGATTACACCGAGCAGCTCACCCAGCTCCAACAGCAGAACAAAGACGCCGACGCGATGACGCTGTTCGAGGAACTCGCCATTCCCGATATCCAGGCCGCCGCCGATGTGCTGCGCGGCGTCTATGATCAATCCGGCCGCGCCGACGGATACGTCAGCCTCGAGGTCGCGCCTTTCTACGCGCACGACACTCAGAAGACCATCGACGAAGCGAGGCGGCTCTGGAAGGCGGTCAATCGTCCCAATCTGATGGTGAAAATCCCCGCGACCATGGAAGGCATTCCGGCGATCGAGCAGTGCTTGAGCGAAGGCATCAACATCAACATCACGCTGCTGTTCGCGCGCGAGATGTATGAGAAGGTCGCCGTCGCCTACATCTCCGCTCTCGAAAAACTCGCGAAAGCCGGTGGCGATGTTTCGAAAGTCGGCAGCGTGGCCAGCTTCTTCGTCAGCCGCATCGATTCACTGGTCGATTCCAAACTCAAAGACAAACTCAAGACCGCCACCGACGCCGAAAAGCCGGCGCTCAACGCGCTCAAGACCAAGGTCGCGATCGCCAACGCCAAGCTCGCCTATCAGCGTTATAAGCAGCTTTTCGCCGGCCCGCGCTGGGACGCGCTCAAAGCGAAGGGTGCGCACACCCAGCGATTGCTGTGGGCCAGCACCAGCACCAAAGATCCGTCGCTGCCCGACACGCTCTATGTCCAGGAACTGATCGGCCCCGATACTGTCGACACGATTCCACCCGGCACGCTCGACGCTTTTCGGGATCACGGCAAGCCGCGCGCCAGTCTCGAAGAAGACATTCCCGGCGCCATCGCGACCATGCAAGCGCTCGATCACGCCGGCATTTCGATCGACGAAGTCACCGCGGAGCTGCTCAAGCAAGCCGTCAAGCTGTTCGTTGAACCGTTCGACAAACTCCTCGCCTCCGTCGACAGCAAATGCAAATTCGCGTCGACCGCCGACATCAACAAACAATCGATCACCCTTCCGCCCGCCATCGCCGCAGCCGTCGCCGCAGAAACCGAAGCCTGGCAGATCGGCGGGAAAGTTCGCCGCCTGTGGGCCCGCGACGCATCCCTGTGGTCGAACACTGACGAAAGCCAGTGGCTCGGCTGGCTCGGGATCACCGAGGATCAACTCGAACACGCCGATCACCTGAAAAGCATCGGTGCCGAAATCAAAGCCGCCGGATTCAAGTACGCGCTGCTCCTCGGCATGGGCGGATCGAGTCTGTGCCCCGAAGTCCTCCAGAAATCTTTCGGCAACATTGCAGGCTTCCCCGAAATGCACGTGCTCGATTCGACCGATCCCGCGCAGATCAAAGACTTCGAATCGAAAATCGATCTGGCCAATACGATTTTCATCGTGTCTTCGAAGTCCGGCTCCACGCTCGAGCCCAACATCTATAAGCAATATTTCTTTGCACGCGTCACTGAAAAAGTTGGCGCCGCCGAAGCCGGCAAGCGATTCATCGCCATCACCGATCCCGGTTCGAAAATGGAACAGGTCGCCACGCGCGACAAATTCCGTCACATCTTCCACGGCGTGCCCAGCATCGGTGGCCGCTACTCCGCCCTGTCCGATTTCGGCATGGTGCCCGCCGCCATCATGGGCATCGACGCGACCAAATTTCTCGACCGCGCTGATCTCATGGCCATCTCCTGTTCGCACTGCCTGCCGATTCCGCAGAACCCCGGCGTCACGCTGGGCATCGCACTGGGCGTGCTCGGCAAACACGGCCGCGATAAGGTGACGTTTATCTCGTCTTCAGGTATTTCAGACCTCGGTGCCTGGATGGAGCAGCTCATTGCCGAATCCACCGGCAAAGAAGGCAAGGGCCTGATCCCCGTCGATCGCGAAGCGCTCGCCACGCCCGATCATTACGGTGACGATCGCGTGTTCGCGTATCTGCGCCTCAAAGCCCGCGGCCGACGCCGCGCAAGATAGAGCCGTCGACGCGCTGCAAGCAGCGGGACAGCCTGTCATTCGTATCGACGTCGCCGGCCCCATTGATCTCGGCCAGGAATTCTTCCGTTGGGAAATCGCCACTGCCGTCGCAGGATCGATCCTCGGCATCAACGCCTTCAATCAGCCCGATGTCGAAGCGAGCAAGATCGCGACGCGCAATCTCACCAATGAATATGAACAGAAGGGTTCGCTCCCGCCCGAAAAGCCATTCTTCTCCGCCGATGGCGTGAGCCTTTTTGCGAACGACGCGATCCGGGGCGACTCACTCGCGTCGATCCTCAAAACGCACCTCAACCGCATCGGCAAAGGTGATTACTTCGCGCTGCTAGCCTACATCGAAATGAACGACGCGCATGAAGCCGCATCGCAGTCGATGCGTACCGCCGTTCGCGACAAGAAAAAATCCGCGACGGTCCTAGGCTTCGGTCCCCGCTTCCTTCATTCGACCGGCCAGGCCTACAAAGGTGGACCGAACACCGGCGTGTTCCTGCAAATCACTTGCGACGATAAAATCGAGCTGCCCGTGCCAGGCCAGAAATATACCTTCAGCGTAGTCAAAGCCGCCCAAGCTAGAGGCGATTTCCAGGTGCTGGTCGAGCGCAAACGCCGAGCCCTGCGCGTCCATTTATCAGACATAGAATCCGGCCTGAACACCCTAGCCGCCGCAATAACAACGGCGCTTTGAGGCGCGGACGTCAGTCCGCGCGCTTAGCCTCCTCACCGCCGACACATCCGCTCTGTTTCAGTGCGCACTCAATGCTTGAGGCGCGACCGTGAGGAAGCGCGCTTGGGCGCAACGGCGCTCCGAAACTGGCTGTGCGCTCGCGGAGCAGGAACTCGAAGGTCTGTTACTGATCTCCACCTTGCCGCGCGAGGTGAGATCGACGCGGATGAAGTGATCGCAGCAGCTACCGGTATCTATAACGCCCGGCTACTCCGACAGTGATTCCTATTTCGGCCCAGTCGCTATTTGACTAACGTGCCCTTTGACGACTTGATCGTTACCAAAACGTCGTCGCAGTCCGCCTTCGTGACGGCGGTGCCGAGTATCGTGCTGCCTCCATTGGAGCCCCCTCCGTTAGCGTCCCATTTTCCACAAATATAGCTGGTTGCCATCACGATAGCTACGTCTGCGCGTTGTTCATTAGATAGCGGTGAGCGTAACCGGAATAAACGAGGCCTAGCATCTGCATATGTTGCAGGCGCTTGAGCAAGCGCGGCGAAGGACATGATAAAGAGCAGCCCCATTGTGTGTTTCATACTATCAAGCGTCCTTAGTATAGGCTTTGACCTTCGTTCCGTTTTTCTTCGTGTATCCGGAGACTGCCTTCTTTTTGGGCGTCTTTTTCGTGGCTCGGCCGATAGCGGTGCCGACCAGAGCGGCGATAATTGGAATGGGCATAATTACAAAGATCGGTCTCGAAAGCTAAAAACTTTCGCCGGTTCCTAAAGTTCCGACCAATAACCGGCCGATTTGTCGGGTGAGTGGACCATAGTACCGGCAGCAGTGGGTTCGTTCTTATCGCTCTGCTTTTAGCCGCGCCCTTCGCGTTCTATTGGCTTCAAGTTGCGAGGCGGAAGCGGCAACATCTCGGGTTCAGGCTTCGTAGGCTGGCTGTGGCTTTCGCGCTCTATTTTAGCGTCATCGGTGTATCACTAAAGCTTGGGCTTCCACCTTTGCAGGCGATTCTCATTGGTTTCCTATCGGCGGTTGCTGGCGGGCTGTATTTTGTTCCGCGGCCGCAGCGTGAGCGACGCATTCCCACGGCTGTTCGCCGGGCAGTGATTGCTCGAGATCTTAAAGGACAACCGTTCGACTCGAAAATTCATCACATCGATCACATCGTGCCGTTTTCCAAAGGCGGCGATCACTCGCTTGAAAATCTGAGAGTATTATCCCGGTCCCGCAATCTTGAACGTGGGGCGCAGATGCCAAAACTCAAAGACCTTATCTAGCGGTCGCCCACTCAAAAAGCATAGATCGCGAGACGATCGTGAGAGGCCCGTAAGACGCAGGCCTTCACGCCTCACAATTCAAGCTCACAACCGAGCGACAAACTCCGCCGCTCCCGACACAGACGACCTCGCGAGCAGCGAATGAGCCTCCGTTAACGTATCCTGAATCTTTACGCGATCGGAAGGAGCGTACTCTACTATGCAGCTCGGCATGATCGGCCTGGGAAAAATGGGAGCGAACATGGTTCGCCGCCTGATGAAAGGAGGCCATCAATGCGTGGTCTCCGATCTGAGCCCCGAAGCAGTCGCGAACCTCGCCAAGGAAGGCGCAACCGGCTCCTCTTCGTTAGAGGACCTGGTGAGCAAACTCACCAAGCCCGCCGCCATCTGGGTCATGGTCCCCGCCGGCGCGCCCACCGAAAACACCGTCGTCGCCCTCTCGAAACTCCTCAAACCCGGCGACGCCATCATCGACGGCGGCAATTCTTATTACAAGGACGACATCCGCCGCGCTGCGATGCTGCGCGAAAAAGGGATCCACTACCTCGACGTCGGCACCAGCGGCGGCGTCTGGGGAGTCGAACGCGGTTACTGCATGATGATCGGCGGCACGAAAGAATCCTATGATCGTCTCGATCCCATCTTCTCGACGCTAGCGCCAGGCATGGGCGACACCGGCCGCACTCCTGGCCGACCTGCGAATCAAGGCACTGCTGAAAACGGCTATCTCTATTGCGGACCTTCCGGCGCCGGCCACTTCGTGAAAATGATCCACAACGGAATCGAGTACGGCATGATGCAAGCCTACGGCGAAGGCTTCGACATCCTGAAAAACGCCAACTCCCCCGATCTCCCTGCCGACCATCGCTTCGAATTCAACCTTCCCGATATCGCCGAAGTGTGGCGTCGCGGCAGCGTGGTCGGATCGTGGCTGCTCGATCTCACCGCCATGGCGCTGATCGAAAATCCCGATCTCTCCAACTTCACCGGCCACGTGCAGGATTCCGGCGAAGGCCGCTGGACCATCGAAGCCGCCATCGAAGAAGGCGTCCCCTGCGATGTCCTCGCCGCCAGCCTGTTCGTCCGCTTCCGTTCGCGTCAGGATCACACCTTCGCCGAAAAAATGCTCTCTGCGATGCGTTCCAAATTCGGCGGCCACGTCGAGAAGGCGACGGGGAACTGATCCATGGCCGACAATCCAGCTCTTCAACAATCCGGCCGCCCCGGCGATCCCTGCGCCATGGTCATCTTCGGGGCGTCCGGCGATCTCACTAAGCGCAAGCTGATCCCCGCGCTCTACAACCTCGCTAAAGACAACGTGCTGTCGAAAGAATTCGCGCTCATCGGCTTCGCGCGAAATGAAATGACCAGCGAGGAATTTCGCGCCAAGCTCACCAGCGAAATTAACGAATTCGCCACCAGCAAAGTCGATCCCGAACTGTGGAACTGGTTCACGGAGCGCATCTATTACGTCTCCGGCGAATTCGGAGACCCTGCCGCGTACAAAAAGCTCGCCGAACAGCTCGAGCAGGTCAAGAAGAACCACGGCACCCACGGAAATTGCTTCTTCTATCTCGCCACCGCGCCCGCCTTTTTCGCGCCTGTCGTCCAGCAATTGGGCGCCGCGGGCCTGGTTAAAGAAGAAGGTGGGGCGTGGAGACGCGTCATCATCGAAAAGCCTTTCGGCCGCGATTACGATACCGCCCGCAAGCTCAATCACGATATCCGCGCCGTGCTCGATGAGCGGCAGATCTATCGCATCGATCATTATCTGGGCAAGGAAACCGTCCAGAACATCTTGGTGTTCCGCTTCTCCAACGGCATCTTCGAACCCATCTGGAATCGCCGCTACATCGATCATGTGCAGATCACCGTGGCCGAAACCGTCGGCGTCGAAGGCCGCGGCGGCTATTATGAAACCGCGGGTACCTTGCGCGACATGGTGCCCAATCACATCTTCCAGTTGATTACGCTGATGGCCATGGAGCCGCCCGTTTCGTTCGATGCCAACGTGGTTCGCGATGAACAGGCCAAGGTGCTCAAGGCGATCCCCGTGATGACGCCTGAGGAAGTCCTCTCCCGCACCGTCCGCGGCCAATATGGCGAAGGCTTCGATGGCGAGCACAGACTCGCCGCCTATCGCTCCGAACCCGATGTCGCGCACGACTCCAAAACCGAAACCTACGTCGCCGCGAAATTGTTCGTCGATAACTGGCGTTGGGCGGACGTTCCGTTTTACATCCGCACCGGCAAGCGCCTGCCCAAGCGCGTCACCGAAATCACCATTCAGTTCAAACGCGCGCCATTTCTGCTGTTCCGCCAGACTTCCGTCGAACAGCTCACGCCCAATCGCCTCACACTGCTGCTCCAGCCCGATGAAGGAATCTCGCTCAGCTTCGGCGCGAAAATTCCCGGCACCATCGTGCGCATGGGCAACGTGAAAATGGATTTTCACTACAAGGATTATTTCGGCACCACGCCCAGCACCGGTTACGAACGCCTGTTGTACGATTGCATGCTCGGCGACGCGACGCTGTTCCAGCGCGAAGACATGGTCGAAACCGCGTGGGGTGTGGTTGCGCCCATTCAAGATGTGTGGGAAGCCCTGCCGCCGCGCAAATTCCCCAACTACGCCGCCGGAACCTGGGGACCCGCCGAAGCCGATGAACTCCTGGAACGCGACAAGCGCCACTGGATCACTTCGGAATAGCCGGCGATGATTCTCGCAGGCGATGTCGGTGGAACCAACTCGCGCCTCGCGCTGTTCAGCGGCACTCCGTCAAGACCTGTCGCCGAAGCAGTCGAGATTTTCCCCAGCGCCACGCACTCCACCTTTCGCGATATCGTCCGCCAGTTCCGCGCGACTCATGACCAATTGATCAACGCTGCCTGCTTCGGCGTCGCCGGTCCCGTTCGTCACGGCACCGCGCTGCTCCCGAATCTGCCGTGGCCCGCCATCAGCGCAGCCGAACTCGCGCATGATCTGGGCGTTCCCGTTCGTCTCGCCAACGATCTCGAGGTGAACGCCTACGGCATCGCCGCGCTCACGCCTGACGATCTTTTCCCGCTCAACGCGGGCGATCCACATGCCTCCGGCAATCGCGTGCTGATCTCCGCCGGCACCGGACTCGGCGAAGCCGGGCTTCTGTTCATCGATGGCGCGCATCAACCCTGGGCATGCGAAGGCGGCCATTGCGATTTCGCCCCGCGCGATGAAACCCAAATCGCGCTCCTCGAATATCTGCTCAAGCAGTACGATCACGTCAGCTTCGAACGCATCCTCTCCGGCCCCGGCCTCTTCAACATCTACAAATTTCTGCGCGACACCGGGCGCGCCGAAGAGCCCAAGTGGCTCGCCGATCGGCTCTATTCCGGTGATCCCTCCGCCATCATTTCTGAACTTGCCATGAAAGATGAAAGCCCGTTGTGCTGGCAGGCGCTCGATCTCTTCACCGCCGTCTACGGCGCCGAAGCCGGCAACCTCGCGCTCAAAGGCATGGCCGCGGGAGGCGTATACCTGGGCGGCGGCATCGCGCCCAAAATTTTGAAAAAGCTCGTCTCGAACGTGTTCATCGAAGCGTTCGTTGAAAAAGGCCGCAGCGCGGATCTGATGCGGTCCATGCCCATCCACGTCATCCTCAACGATAAGACCGCGCTGTTGGGAGCCGGCCGCCTCGCCATGCTAACCTTGCAATCCACCTGATGGCCCAACGCAAGCAAATCCTGATCCTCGGCGGCGGATTCGGAGGCATCTACACCGCGCGTCATCTCGAAAAGCTGCTGCGCGATGGCGAAGCCCCCTCCGGCGTAGACGTCCAGCTCATCAATCAGGAAAATTATTGGGTCTATCAGCCCATGCTCCCCGAAGTGATCTCCGGATCCATTGGCATCACCGATGTCGTTTCGCCCATCCGCCGCCTGTGCCCGCGCACCCACCTCATCATGCGCGAAGTTGAGCAGATCGATCTTGCCAATAAAATCGTCACCGTCAGTGCCGGATTCAAGCCGCGCCGTCTCGAACTCCATTACGATTACCTGGTCATCGCGCTGGGCGGTGTCACGAATTTCTACGGCATGCCCGGCATGATCGAACACGCCCGCCCGTTCCGCACCCTGGCCGATGCGCTGGCCCTGCGCAATCACGTGTTGCACGCGCTCGAGGAAGCCGACGTCGAAACCGATCCTGATCTTCGCGCCAAGCTCCTCACCTTCGTGGTCGGTGGCGGCGGCTTCTCCGGCGTCGAATGCGTGGCCGAGCTTAACGATTTCGTCCGTAGCGTCAAGCGCAATTACCTTCGTCTCCGCGATCAGCCCGCGCGCTGCATCCTGGTGCACTCCCGCGATCGCATCCTTCCTGAAATGACCGAGCCTCTCGCGCTCTTCGCGCAGCGCATCTTGCGCAAGCGCGGTGTCGAAATCATTCTGAAAGATCGCCTCTCTGCAGCCAGCTCCGAAAAAGCAATTCTCAAGTCCGGCAAAGAAATCCAGACGAAAACGATCGTCTCGACGGTCCCCTCCAAACTTCCGTCCGTGCTCGAAAAACTCAAATGCGAAAAGGAAGACGGCCGCCTGCTGGTCAACGGTAATCTCGAACTCATCGGTCACGAAGGCGTCGTTTGGGCTCTTGGCGATTGCGCCTCCGCCAAAACTAAATCGGGAAATTCCGTTCCGCCCACCGCGCAGCATGCCACCCGCGAAGCGGCCACTGTCGCGATAAATCTCCGCGCCGCCATCACCGGCAACTCGCCCAAACTTTTCGATTTCGAAGGCCTCGGGAAACTTGGCTCACTCGGCCACTTCTCCGCTGTGGCCGAAATCATGGGCGTCCGCATCTCCGGATTCCTTGCCTGGTTCCTGTGGCGCACCATCTATCTTTTCAAAATGCCCGGTCTCAATCGAAAAGTCCGCATCGCGCTCGATTGGACCGTCGCCCTTTTCTTCCCGCCCGACTTGGTCCAGATCAAGCTCCTGCGCGAATCCGGCATCACACGCCAGCATTTCGAAGCCGGCGAAATTATCTTCAATCAGGGCGATCTCGGCGATAGCGTCTACGTCATCGAAAAGGGCCGCTGCGAAGTAATCAAGAATGGAACGCTCGTCGCCGATCTTGGCGCCGGCGACTACTTCGGAGAAATGGCCGTGCTCGCCGACGTCTCGCGCAACGCTACCGTTCGCGCCGCCGAACCCTGCGGCGTCCTGCTGATTCGCAAGGACGATTTCAATTTGCTCAAGTCGAGTGTGCCCGCTTTCGGCGATGTCTTCCGCGACCTCGCCCGTAGCCGGGAAACCAAATCGTGAAGTACGCGAAGCGCATTCTCATCGTCGTTTTTCTGCTCTGTATCGCCCGCCTGTGGATCATACACCTCCACACCAGCTTCTGGCTCGATGAAATGGTGACTGCGTTCGTGGTCCATCACGGCGCTGCCGATCCTTCGCTCGACATCGCGCCGCAAGTCGCCAAGTCGAATTACTACCAGCTCGCGCGCGCCGCGAATGCCATCGCGGGCACTTCTGAAATCGGCTATCGCATTCCTTCCGTGCTCGTGATGCTGCTCGCCCTGTGGTGCATTGGCCGGCTCGCCGCGCGCCTCATCCATCCCGACGCCGCCTGGTTCGCCGTGTTCGCATGCCTCGCGCTAAAAGCCTTCAACACCGAAGCCATCGACGCGCGACCCTACGCGCTCGGCATGTTCATCCTCACCGCCAGCGTCTTGTGTCTGATCGATTGGCTCGATTCCGCCCGCTGGATCTTCGCCGCCGGTTTCTTCCTGTGCGGCGTGCTCCTCTGGCGTGTGCACCTGCTGTTCTGGCCGCTCTATCTCGTCTTCGTGATCTACGCCCTCGCGCGCCTCTCCAGCCGCAAGACCGCCGTACGATGGCTCCCTGCAATCGGAGTCTTCGCCGCACTCGCGCTTTCGCTGCTTCCGGTCGCAATCGATCTTTTGCCGATCCTCCACAACGCGCACGCTCACGTCTTCGTTCCGCCGCCGCACTGGAGCGAACTTGCGGACGCGCTCAAGTGGAAACTCCTGATCCCTTGCGCCCTCATCGGAGCGATTCTCGCCCGCGCCCGCATGTCCGGCCCCCCGCAACACAAATCCGCATCGTCGATGGATCTTATCCTCGCTCTGTGGCTGATCCATCCCATCGCACTGTTCATTTTTTCGAAAGTCAGCGGCAATAGCGTTTTCATCCCCCGCTATCTCTCGGTCGCGCTTCCCGGCGCAGCGCTCGCCGCGACCCTTGCTGCATCTTTCTTCATTCAATCCAAAAACCTGTGGCGACTCGCAGCCATCATCCTCGGCCTCGGCGTCTTCGTGAGCGTTGGCAACTGGCAGCATCCTTGGACCCCGCACACCAATTCCGATTGGCGAGGCGCAGCCGCCGCCGTGCGCTCCGTCGCCACTCCCGATACTCCGGTGATCTGCCCCAGCGCGTTCATTGAAGCGCAATCGCCGGTGTGGCGGCCCGATTACCCGCTCCCCGGATTTCTGTATTCGCAGCTCGACGTCTATCCCACCGGCGGCCAACAAGTGCTGCTGCCCTTCGAGCCATCGCGGGACGCCGAAGCCTACGCGCGTATTCTTGCAAGCGACCTCTCGACGCGCGCTCCGCGTTTCGCCATCTACGGCAACGATCGCAACGTGAACTTCTGGAGCGATTTCTTCCTCAAACAACCCGATCTCGCGAAGTGGCAAGCCCGCAGCCTGGGCAATTTCGGCGATGTCGAAGCCATCGTCCTCGAACACTAATCCTGAATGATCATCAAACCGATTTGAGGCGCGAACGTAAGAGAGCGCGTTTGGGCCCCGCAACACCCGGGAGGCGCGACAGCATGGAGCGCGTCAGGCGCCAACGCTGGAATATGATTTAGTGATGAGGCTCCTGTCCACCCTCCTCTTCGCCAGCGTTATTGCATCCGCCGAAAATCTCCCTATCAACGTCAAACTCCTCGACGATCGCATCCAGCTCACCATCGACGGCAAACCCTACACCGATTTCTATTTCAAAGGTCCCGAAGTCACCAAGCCTTATCTGTGGCCCCTGCGCGCGCCCTCCGGCACCGAAGTCACTCGCAAATTTCCCATGGAGCCGAACACTCCCGCCGAGCCGCATGATCACCCGCATCATCGCGGCCTCTGGTTCGCGCACGAGAAAGTCAACGGCGTCGACTTCTGGAATAACGACGCGTCCTACACCTCGCCTCCTCCACGCGGCCGCATCGTGCTCCAAAAGATCACCAAGATGAAGAGCGGCACTCACGCGGTCATCGGCGTCGACCTCGCCTGGAACGATCCAGATCGCCACAAGCTGCTGCAGGAATCGCGCACCATGACCTTCAGCGCCACCAACAAGCTCCGCATCATCGACGTCAACATTCTGCTCACCGCTTCCGCTGATGTCACTCTGGGCGACGCGAAAGACGGCACCTTTGGCATCCGGCTCAATCCTCTGCTCGAAGAAGACAAGAACGTCAAGGAAGACGGCAAGACCTGGACCATCCCCGGCGAGCCCGGCCTGATCGTCAACGCCGAAGGAGTCAAGCACGAAAAAGAAGTGTGGGGCAAGCCGTCCGATTGGGTCGATTACTCCGGCGTCATCAATGGCGAGAAGGTCGGCATCGCGATTCTCGATCACCCTTCGAATTCGCGCCGCGCGCGCTGGCATGTTCGCGCTTACGGCTTGTTCGCCGCCAATCCCTTCGGCGATTCCGTGTTCAGCAGCGACAAATCTCACGACGGCACCGTCCATCTCTCTGAAGGCCAGTTGCTGCACTTCCGTTATCGCGTCATCGTTCATCCCGGCGATTCCGCGACGGCGAACATCGCCAAGCAGTGGGACGAATTCGTCCGCTCCAAGCCCCAGTCCTGATACCCTGCTAAGGATATGGTTCTTTCCGACGTCGACATCCACCGCTACATCGCCGAAGGAAGGATCAAGATTGACCCCGCGCTACCGCCCGAACAATTCGGAAGCTGCTCCGTCGACTTCCGTCTGGGCCGCGAGTTCAGCGTCTTCGAACACTCCCGCCACGCCTTTATCGATCTGCGCGAGAAAACGGCGATTCAAAATCTGATGCGCACCATCACCGTCGCCGATGGGGAGCCGTTCATTCTGCAGCCCCGCGAATTCGCGCTGGCCATCACCGAGGAAACGCTGGAGCTCGCCGACGACGTGCTCGGCCGTCTGGAAGGCCGCTCCAGTCTCGGCCGCATCGGCATCATCGTGCACGGCACCGCCGGCCTGTTCGATCCCGGCTGGATCGGTAAGGCGACTCTCGAGCTGAGCAATCTCGGCCTGATGCCCGTCGCGCTCTATCCCGGCATGCGCATCTGCTCGTTCACGTTTGAGCAGCTCTCCACGCCTTCGTCGGTGCCTTATCGAAAAAAAGTGGGCAATAAGTACGCCGGTCAGGATCGTCCGCTAGCCAGTAAACTTGCCAGCGAAACAAGTAAGTGATTCGTTAACCAAGACTTCGCACTTCACGACAACATCGATCTCCGGAAGCGGGTGTATGTTCTAGGCAAGGAGATTAAGCGCTCTTCCAGCAGAGGGCTGATCCCATGAACGGTCCGGCATACTAGTCACCGCCGGGCCGCTGTGTTCGCGTGCTGGATCGTAAGGGGCCCCTTCAATATTTTTGTAGCGCGCTTTGTGAGGCGCGACAGCATGGAGCGCGTTAGGCGCTAACAGAAAGCCTTCTAGTTGCGCGAGTACGGCGTCTCAGTGAACTTCTTCGCTTCGTCCAACGCTCCACGTGTATTGTCATTCGTCCGACGCGCCAGCCGGCACTCGTTTCCAGTACGCAGTTCTCCTGCGAAAAGTAAGTCTGACCGATCTCGAAAATGAATCAGCAGTTTCATTTGGCTCTCCGCATAGACGTGGCGCAGCTGTCAAGCCTGCTGCGTCTACATTCGTGTCGACGCTTTTTCACTTTCACGATCCCGTCACCGAACCTGTTGTACACTGAAATTGTTCGTGGAGGTGAGTCTTCTCGAGTAGACTGCTCCGCACATCTTTCGCCCTTCCCGATTTGCCCGATAGCGCGGCCCGCGCAGCGGAAAAGGTCTTCTGCGCCCTGTTCAACACTCTGTTCCCCGATACCTGCCGTGTTTGCGAAACTCCTCTAAAACATATCTCTAGGATTCCGGTTTGCCCCGATTGCCTCCTTGCGCCGGAGCCCATCGCCGCCGAATTCTTCTGCGTGTCGTGCAAGACTCCGTTCCTGAACCGATCACCACTCGATGAATCCGGCCACTGCTCGCTGTGCCGCCTGGGCCTCTCCGGCTTCGATCAGGTCTACACCTTCGGCTCCTACGAAGGCCCGCTGCGCAAGCTGATTCATCTGTTCAAGTATCAAGGCGTCCAGCCGCTGGCTCGGCCGTGCTCGGCGGATTCCTCAAACGCGCGCTCCGCGATTCAAGAGCATTTCGATGTTATCGTTCCGATGCCGCTGCATTGGCGGCGCCGCTGGTCGCGTGGCTTCAATCAGTCCGCGCTGCTGGCCCGCGAAATCGCGCGCCGCTTGATTCGCCAGTGCGGTGCGATCCTGCGCCGCGTCCGCTTTACCCCATCGCAAGCCGGGCTGACCAACGCCGCACGCCGAGCCAACATGAGCGGCGCATTTCGAATCAAGCCCAGTGCGAATATCAAAGGCAAACGGATCCTTCTGATCGACGATGTCTTAACCACCGGCGCGACCGCAGCCGCCTGCGCTCGCGTATTGAAGCGAGCCGGAGCCGCACACGTAACCTTGCTCGCCTTGGCCCGCACCGACCGTCGGCCGTACGAATCTCAACGCGGCAGCAAACAGCAGAGTGCCCTAGTGATCGCGAACGCACCCGGATCATCTGCACCAGCCCGTGCTGGTGCTCAACTCGAGTTATGAGCCGATCAACGTCTGCGCCGCCCGCCGGGCGCTGGTGCTGGTGCTGAAAGGCGTCGCCGCGGCCGAAGAGCACGGCGTCAACGCGATTCATTCCGCGCGCCAGGCCATCAAAGTGCCCAGCGTGATCCGGCTGCTCGAATACCGCCGCATCCCGCACCAGACCCGCGCGCTATCGCGAAAAAACATTTTGATGCGGGATCGTTATACCTGCCAATACTGCGCCCGCACCATGAATTCCGGCGAACTGACGCTCGACCACGTGATCCCGCGCTCCCGCGCCGGCGAGACGACCTGGGAAAACCTGGTCGCCTGCTGCCACAATTGCAATAACCGTAAAGGCAATCGAACACCCGACGAAGCCGGCATGCGCCTCGCCCGCGCCCCTCGCCCGTTCAGCCTGCACACCAGCCGTCACCTGATGCGATTGCTCGGCAAGAGCGACGACCAGTGGCGCAAATATCTTTTTTATTGAGACCAGTGTGAAAGTAACGATCGTTCTTTCAAATGATCTCCATGCGACCCTCCGTACCCGCGCCGCTGCGGAAGGAACCACGATGCGTGCCCTGGCGATCAGGGCAATCGAGCAGACTTACTCGAAATCCAAGCGCGACACGATCGTCACATCATGGGCGCGAGCGGGAAATCGACGGAGTGATAGCAAGGAATAGTTTTTGCCGAACGGCAGCGCGACGCCCTCTGCGCCTGAAACCGGCTTCCACAAAGGAAACCTCTCACCTCCGGGTTCGAAGGGCACGGAGCTTTCTATCACCGCATCGCAACCCTCGTGTCTGATCAGCCGAAACTTTCGTGTGCGCGACTCCGTTGATATCCAATCCAGGGTCTTGTCGCAAGGAAGGCTCAATTCTACGCGCACAAACTCAGCCCGATCCTTGGAACGCCGTGTCTGAATCACGACGCCCCAGTACCCATTCCCATTCATGCAGGTTAGCGGCGGCGAATAAGCGATCAAGCGCCCGGTGATGGTTTGCGGCCTCGGCGCCGCACCCGCGTTAGGGAGACTGCAAAGAAATAATGCGACGTAGCGCCTCACCGGCCGCTCCACAACTCGCTGAACTCTATCGGGCCCATCTCAATATCGCGAAGAATGCCTCGCAGTGTCCCGATTTTCAGAACTCCGCTCCCATGTACCGGAATGACGGTGCGGAGATCGCCGCATCTCAAGACGTGATGGCTGCCGCGGATGCGCACGATTTCGAATCCGCGAGATTGGAGAAACTGAATCATCTCCCGTCCCGACGGGCGAGGCAGCTTAGGCACGGATCGGATCTTCTAATTCCAGATCCAGATTCCTGAGGGAACTGGGCGCGTTCACCCGAGCCATCGCATCATCGATCCCAAACGCCTCGACATATGCAAGCAGCGCTTCCTTCAAATCCGCGATCGCTTCCTCTTCACTCGCGCCTTCGCCGTATGCAGGAATATCCGGCACACGCGCGGTGAACCCGCCCGCTTCTACATCAGGAATCAGTTCGACCGTAAGACGCCGCATGAGAAACTACCTTCGTGCGATCAGCACCCGCGACGGATATCCGCTCTGCCGCACCGGCTCTGTCGTCACGATCTTGAGCCCCGCCTCTTCGATCATCTCCGGCGCCGCGCGCTCCACTTGCCGGCCCCAGAACGCGGGAACCAATCCCCCCGCGAGCCGGTACAGCCGATTGAAAAACGGACCATTCTCGCCAATCACCACCAGCGAAAAACTTCCGCCCGCGCGCAACACCCGTCGGATTTCGCCGAGCGTCAAGCGAATATCTTCCTCGCGCAGCAATTCAAATAAATAGCAGCACACCACCGCATCGAAGCTCGAATCCTGAAACGGCAGGTTCCTTACGTCGACCGCGCCGCAGTGCGATTGCGACGACGGAAATTCCGCCCGCGCCCGCTGCTGCGTCCGTGCCGCCATATTCGGCGATAGATCCAGCCCGAACGTCTTGCCGCCGGGATTGGCGCGAATCAAGCGCCGGAACATTTCGCCCGATCCCGTCGCTACTTCCAGCACCCGCATTCCGTCGCGAATGCCCGAATGTTTGAGCGCCCGCGCATGCGCGCGCGAATGGAAAAAGAATGTGCTGGCGGGGTAAATGGACGCGACATGATCGTAAATCCGCCGCGTCAGCGCCGAATTCTCACCCGCTCGGCTGACGGATTTCCGAACCTCGTCCGCGCGTTTCTTCAGAGCCAGCGAAAAGTTGAGATCGCTCAATGCCGGGTACCTGTAAGTGCCGCCTCAACTAACGTACCACTCGCCTGCTCTGGAATTTCGATGCCTGTGCTGGTACCCTCGCCCTGCCGACTGTCGATCCACATCTTATAATCCTCGCCGAACAGCACCTTCAGCCGTTCGTTCACGTTGCTTACGCCGATCCCCTGCTCAAACAGCGTCGCCAGCTTCGGTTCCGGAATGCCCACGCCATCGTCTTCCACCAGAATCTGGAGCTTCCCGCCCACAATCCGGCTGCGCACCCGCACCTCGCCGCCATCCACTTTGCTCGAAAGCCCATGGCGGATGCTGTTCTCGACAATCGGCTGCAGCAGCATGCTGGGCACCAGCAGATACAAGGTCGCCGGATCGATATCTTTCACGAACCGCAATTTCTCGCCGAACCGCACCATCTCAATCGCCAGATAGTCGTCGACAAAAGACAGCTCCTCATCGAGTGTCGTCAGGTTGTCCTGCTGCCGCAACAACCGCCGCAAAATTTTCGATAGCTTGTACACCACCTGCCGCGCCTGATCCGGATCGGAGCGAATCAGCGCCGCCACCGAATTCAACGTGTTGAACAAGAAATGTGGATTGATCTGCCGAGACAGTGCCGCGAGGCGCGCTTCGTTCAAATGCAGTTGCTGCTGCTCCAGCTTTTTCTCCTGACGATTGCTGTTCCAGATCTTGATCGGCAGCACCACACAAAACAGCGTCGTCGCATAGATCGCGACAATCATCCAATGCGGATCGTCCTTGCCCCAATCCGTTTGCAACGCGAACACCCAGTGATGGCCGTTGAACTGGCTTCTCGCCAACGCGCTGCGAAGTGCTTCCGCCAGGCAGATCACGACGACGCACATCAGGCTGAACGCTGGAAGCTGTAAATCGCGACGCCGCGGCAACCGCCGCATCACGCGCCATAAACTCAAATCCGGAAATGGTGAAAACTTCCAGATCGCTTCTTTATCCGGCGCCAGATCGCGCAGCAATCCGCCGCTCACGCCCACCGCCGCGTACAACGTCATCGACATCAGTTCGTGATTCCACATCGCAGGAATCGAAATCAGCACGCCCGCGAGCAATCCCGTCACATACCCGCCCAGCATCCCCATCACCAGACTGCCCTCCAGAGCCAAATCCAGTGCCTGATAAGAACTCGGATTATCGACGCGCGCCAGCACGCCCGTTCCGAAAATCACCGCGAACACGACGGCCATCTGCACTCGCTGCGCGATGGTGCGTTCCTCGCGCAGCAGCATGCGTTGGAACCGGCCGCTGCGCGTGAGGATGCTGGCCAGCGACGCCGCGACGGCGAGCTTCATCAGCAGAATCACTAAGTGCTGTTGAACCATCTAATGTGTAGATCCGCTGGGGTCATTATAATGGAGGTACCCGCCGCTTCATGCCCCGAACAAATCAGATCAATGC
The DNA here is from genome assembly GCA_963819125.1 of Terriglobia bacterium. GTDB lineage: Bacteria > Acidobacteriota > Terriglobia > Bryobacterales > Bryobacteraceae > Palsa-187. The sequence continues at coordinate 1,501,143 of CAWFUQ010000015.1, read as the reverse complement.
CGTGCGCCAGGTCGCCGAGGCCGATTTTCCCAGCCGCTTCGGCCATTTCCGCATCTACGGTTTCACCGACGGCGCCGAAGAATCGGTGGTCCTCAAGATGGGCGATGTGACCGCGGACCCTCCGCCGCTGGTGCGCATTCATTCGCAATGCCTTACCGGCGATGTGTTCCACAGCCTGCGTTGCGATTGCCGCGCGCAGCTCGAGATCGCTCTCGAAGCCATCGCGAAAGAAGGCCGCGGCATTTTGATCTACGAAAATCAGGAAGGCCGCGGCATCGGCTTGCTCAATAAACTGCGCGCTTATGAACTGCAGGATCAGGGCGCCGATACGGTCGAAGCGAATGAACAGCTCGGCTTCGAAGCCGATCTGCGCGGTTATGAACTCGCCGGTGCGATTCTCGCGTTTATGGGATTACGCGCGGTGCGATTGATGTCGAACAATCCCGATAAAATCGCAGCAGTCGAAAAAGCCGGCGTGCGCGTCGCCGAACGTGTGCCGTGCATCGCCGCCCCGATCGGCTCAACCGAAGACTACCTGCGCACCAAAAAAGAAAAGCTCGGCCACCTGTTCGAATAACTGTGGCGCAGGCTGTCGAGCCTGCTGAGCCGAGAGTCGTCTCGGCTCTTCTTTGAGCATCACGAACGGAACAGCACGCTCTCTTTACCGAATTGCCGCACCGCGATCACGAATGCGATCGCCGCATACCCCAGATTCGCGGCCATCGTCACCGCGAAATTCGCATTTGAGAAATCGCCCATCAGCACGCCGTGCAGCATCATGCTGGCGTTGAAAATCGGGATCAGGCTCAGCACCGGTGTCAGGTGCACACCGGGGAGACCGCCCAGGATGGCCGGGAAAACCACGATCAGCGCGATCGGCGTCAGATAGCTTTGCCCCTCTTTGAAGCTGCGCGCGAACAGCGCAATCGCGAACATCACCGACGCCGCGAAAATCGCCACCGGAATCAGAATCGCCGCAAACATCCCGAGCATTTGCGGATCCAGATGCAGAGACCCCATCATCTGGCGCATCTCCTCCGATCCTCTTCCGATATTCATATTCCGGAACGAGTACGCCATGCTGGCAACCATCAGCGCAGTGGTCAAAAGAATCGCACTCATGGCTGCCAGAGTTTTTCCCATCACGATTTCCTGGCGCGAGACGGGCGAGGAGAGCAGCGTCTCCAGGGTCTTGCGTTCTTTCTCGCCGGCGGTCATGTCGATGATCGGGTACATACCGCCGGTGAACATCATCAGCAGCACCACGTAGCCCAGGATGGATCCAAAGGTCGCGCCTGCCATCTTCTTTTCATCGGCAACGTTGGTCCGCTGAATCGTGAAAGGATTCAGCACGTTTGCCGCGATGCCGGAATTTCGCAGGCTTTCACGGATCTGCTGGCTTCTCAGTTCCGATAGTGCGACCTGGATGCGGCTCCCCGCATTGCTCGATGTAGGATTGGAAGCGTCCACGTAAACCAGCACTTGCGGCGGAGTTCCGGGCACTTCCTCGACGGCGGCGGCGATCTCTCTTTTCGAGATCGCCGCGCGCACATCGTCTTTCTCCACCAACGGCATCCCCAGCTTGGCCAGCGCTTCGCCGATTGCCGGGCTTTGCGCGTGAACCACAATGCCTAGCGTCTTGGCTTCCTGCTCGGCGTTTTTCTCGATGTTGCCCATTACTCTGCCCATCACCTGAAACAGCAGCGGGAACACCAGCACCGGCACCGCGACCATGCTGATCATGGTGCGGCGATCGCGAAACATGTCGAGCATCTCGCGTACGTAAATCGCTTGAATCATGGGGAATCGCATAGATCTCCTAATTGTCCGCGGGTAGTCCCAGAAGAGAGAGGAAGATTTCGCGAAGCCGCTGCTTGCCCGTCGCCGCGCGCAGCTCATCCATGGTGCCGATCATCTTCATCTTTCCATCGCTGATCACGCCGATGCGGTCGCATAGATATTCGGCTTCTTCCATCACGTGCGTCGAGTAGACGATGCACTTACCGGCGTGTTTGGCTTCGATGATCGACTTCTCCACGATGCGCGCCGTGGGTACGTCGAGCCCGGAAGTCGGCTCATCCAGAATCAGAATGGGCGGATCGTGCAGCATGGTTCTGGCGATCGCCGTCTTCTGCTTCATACCGGTCGATAGCTTGTCGGTGCGTACGTCGGTGAAGCTTTGCATCTCGAATTTCTGGAACAGTTCGTTCATGCGCCTGGTGCGCAGCGCCTGATCCATGCCGTTCAGCTTGCCGAAAAACTCCAGAATCTCGCGCGGCGTCAGGCGGGGATACAAACCCATATCGCCCGACAGAAATCCGATTTGCTCCCGGACTTTTTCAGGCTCACGATTCAGGTCGAACCCGTTCATCGACGCTGTGCCTTCGGTGGGCTTAAGCAGCGTGGAAATCAGACGCAGCGTAGTGGTCTTACCCGCGCCGTTCGGCCCCAGCAGCCCGAACACTTCGCCCTCCCGAACGTCGAAGCTGACATGATCGACGGCTTTGCGCGTTCCACGTTTGGGGTCGTAGAACGTTTTCGAAAGTTCCTGTACCTGAATCATGATTTATGCCATTGTAAGGCTGTAAGATATCGCATACCAGTAATATCGGCGACCTACTTTACATCTCGGATTACCCAAACAGTGTAAGACATATAAACCATGCGGTCAATCACTTTATTCCTTCTAGCGCCGATCCTCTTCGCCCAGGAGGGATTTCAAACCGCGGGAAGCTTCATCATGGTCAGCGCCGCGTCGCGAAAGATGCTCCGGGTGGACAAGGTGGATCATCGCGGCGTGATCCAGACTTCGTCTCGCGCGCTGTGGACCATCGAACACGCCGGGCCAGATCGTTACTTCATTCGGGCCGATGACGGACGTGCACTCGATGCCTCGCCCGGCAATGGCGATCGCGTGGAATGTGCGCGATTCAACGGTGGCGTCTATCAGCGCTGGAGCATTGTGCCGTCGGAAGACGCGTTCACGATCGTCGCTCAAGATGGCCGCGCGCTGGAGATGCCGGGAACGCCCGACGGCGCGCGCCTGCATTTAGCCAATCGCTCCGTCAACGACAACCAACGCTTCCTGCTGCGCCGCACCGAAGTAGCGCCTTAGAGAATATTGACGGCGCGCGCGGCCAGCAGCGCGATGGTCGCCAGTGAGATCAGCGCCTGAATCATCATCAGGATCTTGGCCCAGCGCGACAGCACCGGCACATCGGTGGGTGAAAACGCCGTGCTGGTGTTGAACGCCAGGAACAGATAATCGACAAAGCCCGGGCTCCATTCGTCCTCGCCCATTTCCTTGCGCAATTCCGGGTCGAGCACCATTTGAGGGAATAAAAATGCTCCATCGGTGTGCGAACGCCGCAGGTCGCGCTGGGTGGGACCGCCGGCGTCCAATCGCCAATACCAGCACGCGAACACCAGCAGGTTCGCCACCCACAGCGCCGCCGCGGCGATCAACAACTCCTTGGGCTGCTCCTGATGCGTGGGCAATCGCTTGATCAGCAAGCACAGCGATGCGATCAGCGACGCGGTGACCACCGCGCTCATGGTGTGGCCCAGAAACTGGCCCAGCTTCCAGTGCTGCGTGCGCGTCGAAATAATCGCGGGCAAACCCAGCAGAAGCACCAAAACCAGCACCAGCCAATCCGGTCCGACGGTCAACGCGGAGGGCAGCGCATAGTACAATCCGCCGATCGCCATCATCGCGATAAGAGCGGGCCAGCGCGGCTCCACGCGCACCCTCTGCGGCACTTTTAGTCGCATTCAGTATTACTGTACACGTTGTACACTGGTTTCCTTATGAATCCGGCCGATCAATGGTATTACCTGGAAGGCGCCGAAACACGCGGGCCTGTGTCGGCTGCTGAGATCGCCCGCATGATTCAAGCGCATCAACTTGACCCGGCCACGCAAGTGGCGCAAGCGGGGTGGCCGCAGTGGAGTCCGGCGTCGGCGGCGCTGTCGCACTTGCTCGCTCCACAACCGCAGCAGATGGCGCCCGAGCCGGCCATTTACGCGATCAAGGTGCAATGCGTCAGCGGACCGGATCAAGGTAAGGCGTACATGATCGGCGCGGCGGAAGTCGCGCTGGGCCGCGCCTCCGGGATCGGAATGAACGATCCGTCGATTTCAGAAAATCATGTGGCGCTTTCGTGGCAGAACAACGTCCTGCATTTTCGGACCATGGGCGGCGCCAAGTTAAAGGTGGGCGGCCAGGATGTGACGAACGGGACCTTGTCGAATGGGCAGCAGTTCACGCTCGGCATGTCGACGTGGCAAGTGGGTACCGCGCCGGTGGAGCTGAGCAATATGATCGGCTCGCTGGCGTCGCGCCTGAGCAAGCTGACGGCGACCGAGAAGCTGGAGGGCTTCAGCCTCACGGAGATGTTCTCGGAAGTTTTCAAGGGCCGCAAGCAGGGCGAGATCGAAGATTACTTCGTGGTGGGCACCACCAAGACCACGCCGCCGTTCGACGAAGTGCAGACCGGCTGGCCCAAGCCGTGGGTGTTCATGCGCGTGCTGCTGTTCATGCTCGCGGTGTATTTCATTTTTTCGAAATCGATCGGCTTCTTCGGAAATCCTCACGAAGTGCCCGGTCTGATGATCATGGGCGCGCTGGCGGTGCCGCTGGCCACGGCGATCCTGTTCTGGGAGCTGAACACGCCGCGCAATGTGAGCTTCATTCAAATTCTCGGCGCGATTCTGTTGGGCGGTGTGCTGGCGCTCTTGGGCGCGGATATCGCGGGGAGCATTTCGCATCTGGGCTGGCTGGGCGATTCGGCCGCTGGGATTGAAGAAGAGACGGTGAAGCTGCTCGCCGTGATTTTAGTCGCGCGCAATCTCAAGTACAAATACGTTCTGAATGGAATTGTTTTCGGCGCGGCCATCGGCTGCGGCTTCGCGGCGTTTGAAACCGCCGGCTATTCATTCTTCGACGGATTTCTGGTCGGATACATGAAGGACGGCGTGCTGCCGAATTTGGCGGTGATGTCAAAGATCAAGACCATGCAGGACCTGGAAGGCGTCATCTTCAAGCTATGCAACATCGGCGGCTACGAACCGATGTTCGGGAGTCTGGCGCTGCGCGCGTATCTGGCGCCCTTCGGGCACATCGTGTGGACGGCGATCACGGCGGGCGCACTGTGGCGCGTGAAGGGCGCGAATCCTTTCAGGATCGGGATGCTGTTCAAGGCGAAATTTCTGCGGGTGTTCATCGTGCCGGTGGTGCTGCACGGCTTGTGGGATTCGCCGCTGGTGGAACGTCGCGACGAGATCACGCGCGATCTTCTGTTCGTGCTGCTGGGCGTGATCGGCTGGTACGTCGCGTTCCTGCTGGTGCAGGAAGGCCTGCGCCAGATCAAGTCGGAGCAGTTGGCGAACACCGAAAGCGAGCTCAATAAGACCCGCAACGTGCTCACCACCACCACGATGCGTCTTCGCGCCATCGGGTCACGCCCTGTTTAAATAACAGGTGTGAAGATTGAACCGGTCGTTTTAGAAGGCGAACACGTTCGTCTAGAGCCGCTTGCCGAATCGCATCATGCGGATCTGTGCGAAGTCGGGCTCGCCCCGGAGTTGTGGAAGTGGATTCCGTTTCGCGTCCAGACGCCCGATGAAATGATGGCGTACATTCGCGATGCTCTGAAGGCGCAAACCGCGGGATCGGCGCTTCCTTTTGCGACCATCGACCGCAGGACGAACCGCGCCATCGGCAGCACCCGCTACATGAATATCGACGTGCCCCATCGACGTGTCGAAATCGGATCGACGTGGATTGCGCGCGATCGGCAACGGTCGCTGGTCAATGCCGAGGCGAAGTTTATGATGCTGCGGCACGCTTTCGAGACACTGGGTTGCTGGCGCGTAGAGCTGAAAACCGATTCGCTGAATAAACGCTCGCGCAATGCGATTCAGCGCATCGGAGCCAAGCAGGAGGGGATTTTTCGCAAGCACATGGCGACCTGGAGCGGTCGCATCCGCGACACGGTGTATTTCAGCATTCTCGATTCGGAATGGCCGGAGGTGAAGGCCCGCCTGAAAAAAAAGCTAGCCGGATCGATGGATCGCGAAGGGCTGCGCCGCGTGGATACGTTGAATGAATCGCAAGATCGAGGATCTGCATCGTCTGTATCAGGATCAGGCGTGGTCGCGCGGACGAACGATAGAGGATGTGCGAGTGATGCTGGATGCGACGGACGTCATCGTCGCGTTCGTGGATGGGTCTACCGATAAGCTGGTGGCGTTCGCGCGAGCCATTACGGATGAAAAATATCGCGCGCTGGTGTTGGACGTGATTGTCGACCCGGGATCGCGCAAACGCGGGCTCGGAAAATTGTTGATGGACACGATGGTCGCGCATCCGCGGATCAAAGATGCGCAGTATTTTGAGCTGTATTGCCAGCCGGAGATGGTCCCGTTCTACGAGCGCTGGGGATTCAAGGAGCCGGACAAGAATCTGCGATTCATGCGCCGTGGCTCACCGGCCTAAGAAGTGTCGAGACGACTCTCGACACAGCAGGCCTGGCGGCCCGCGCCACGCTAGGCGCGAACGTGGGCTTTGTACGTGGCGATGAATTGAACGATGGCGCGCGGCGCGCGTCCTCGCCCGAGCATGCGCAGCAAATCCCCGCCCGCCCAGACGAAGTAGAGAATCGTGATGAATTCGGAAGCCTTCGGGCGCGCGAAGGGAATCGCGAATAGAACGAGCAGCACCACTGCTTCCCACCATGCGAGCGACATGTTCAGCAGAAAGGTCAAGCCCACCAGCGCCTGGCCGAGCGTCATCAAGAGTTGCGTGCGCTGCTCCTGATCGAGCGGAATGGTGTCGATGTGACCCAGGCTTGCCGAATACACGATGGGTAGCATCGCGACTAATAGCGTCCACTGATTGATGTTGCTGGAGACCATGTTCATCAGCGCCATCGGTGCGCGATCGACGGTGCGCGCGAAATAGGTGGTCGAAGCGAGTTCGGGAAATTCGGACACGAGCGGCGCGATCCATTGCACCACGATGAAGCTGGGGATGCCGATCGATGCGGCGATTGCGAGCAGGCTTTCGGCGAAGGGCCGCGCCGAAGCGTAGATGAGCGCCCCGCCGGCGGCAAACAGGCCCGCGATGATCGCGATTCGCACGGCAGGGCGCGCCGATACGATGGTGCGCGGAATCGTCTCCAGATCGTCCATGCATTCGGGTTCTTCGGGCGGCAGCCTTTGTAGAATCCACAGGTAGGCGAAATACATCACGATGAGAATCGCCGCGTCGACGATGGTCAGCGTCCCTTTCACGAAAATCACTAAGCCGTAGATCAGCGGCCCGGTCAACCCGATCACCTCAACGGATTGATGCGGCTCGAGGCGAATTTCGCGCAGGGGTGTGTGTGAGCGGCGGCGGTGAAACATCGCGGCGGTGAAATAGATGATCGGCCAGCCGAGCCCGGTGAGCAGTCGCAATGCTCCGGTGAGGTTCGCGAGCAGCAGAGGCACCTGGCGCGTCCATGCGAACACGGCTTCGACCGCAAATTCGGGCAGGGTCTGCATCCACGCCAGGATCGCCAACGCGAAGCCTTGCGCGATGAAGTATTGCGCGGATTCGGCGGCCCAGGCGATCATCAGCGCCGAGATCAGAATCGCGGGCGCGGCCCAATAGATAGTGGACGGCGCGATCTGGTGCAGCGGAACCACCAGCAACAGCAGTAGGAATGCGGTGCGCAATCACGTTCATGGTACCGGACTGCGCGATCATAGAGACGAGTGCCGCAATTCCGAGTGACCACACCGCAGCGCGAGTACGACGCTATCGTCGAGCGGGGATGCCTGCGCAGAGCCGCGGAGTTCATACCGGCGAAAGCCGGCAAAGTGTTCATCGTCACCACTCGCGACGTCTGGAATTTGCACGGCGGGACGATGGCGCTGGCGAATCGCGCGAACCAAGTTTTGTTTTTCCCCGGCGGCGAATCGCGCAAGAGATTGAGCGAAGTGGAAGCGATGGCCGAGCAGATGATGGCGGCGGGCGGCGACCGGTCCAGTATCGTGATCGCGTTCGGCGGCGGAATCGTCGGCGATACGGCGGGATTTCTGGCGGCGATTTTCATGCGCGGCGTGCCGGTGGTCCAGATACCGACGACTTTGCTGGCGCAGGTGGACGCGGCGGTGGGCGGCAAGACGGGCGTGAATCTGGTGGCGGGGAAAAATCTGATTGGGAGTTTTCATCAGCCGTTAGTCGTGCTGATCGATCCTGATGTGTTGAGCACGCTACCGGATCGTGAATATCGCGCAGGGCTGTACGAGATCATCAAGTGCGGCGTCATTCGCGATGCGGCGCTGTTCAAGTTACTGGACGAGTCGGCCGATCGTGTGCTCGCGCAGCATCCGGAGATTGTGGAGCGGGTGATCGCGGACGCGGTGCGGATCAAGGCAGAAGTTGTTTCGGCCGATGAGCGCGAAGGCGACCTGCGCCGCATCCTGAATTTCGGCCACACGGTGGGGCATGCGCTCGAGGCGGAGACCGGCTACACGCGATTCCTGCACGGCGAAGCGGTGGCGTTCGGAATGCGCGCGGCGACGGCGATTGCGGAGCGCGCTGGCGTACTGGCGGCGAACGATCGTGCGGCGATCGATCGGGTGATCGCGAAGTATGGTCCGATTCCCGCGGTGGACGGGATTTCGGCGGAGAATCTGGCGAGACGGCTCGGGTCGGATAAGAAGACGGTGCAGGGCAAGGTGCATTTCGTGCTGCCGACGCGCATCGGTGAAGTACGGATCGTTACCGGCGTCGATGACGCGCTGGTGACCGACTCGATACAAGCGGTGCTTCAGTGAGCGCAACGGGAACAACGCCGCGTGGGGCTGCGAACGAACGCGAAGCGTCGCAATATGTGCGTGGGATGTTCGGGCGAATCGCGCATCGCTACGATTTTCTGAATCACGCGCTGTCGTTCAATCTGGATCGAACATGGCGAAGGAGACTGGTGAAGTGCGTGGCGGATGTTCTGAATCACCCGGAAGCCCGGGTGCTGGATCTGTGCTGCGGGACGGCGGATGTGCTGCAAAAAATGGAGGCGCATTCGGCGCAAACATTTGGGAGCGATTTCTGCCATCCGATGCTGATCGAGGCCCAGCGCAAAGTGCGTTCGCCGCTGTTCGAAGCCGACGCGCTGGCGCTGCCGCTGGCCGATGAATCGTTCGACCTGATCACCATCGCGTTTGGATTTCGAAACCTGGCGAATTACGGCGACGGATTGAAGGAGCTGCTGCGGGTGCTGAAACCGGGCGGAGTGGCGGCGATTCTCGAATTTTCGCAACCGACCAATCGAGCATTCGGGGCGTTGTACGGCTTCTTTTCGAAGCGATTACTGCCGAAAGTAGGGGGCGTGGTTTCCGGGTCACAGGACGCGTACCAATATTTACCCGAATCGATTCAAAAATTTCCGAATGCGGAGGAGCTTGCGGAGCGAATGCGTATGGTTGGATTTTCGCCGGTGGTGTTCGAGCGTATGACCGGCGGCGCGGTAGCACTGCATGTGGGACGTAAATGGGCGAGCAAAACATCCTCACCATCAATTCGGGATCGTCATCGCTGAAGTTTGGGTTATACGAGCAGGACGAATCTTCACCCGGCGGCGACGAATGTCCGCAGTTCGACAGCGAAGTCGAGATGCGGGCGGGCGAAGAGACGGCGGCGATCGAGCACGCGCTCGCCCAGATCAAAGCGAATTCTCAGGAAGCGCCTTGCGCCATCGGACATCGCGTCGTGCATGGCGGGCCGAAGCTGGTCGAGCATCAGCGAATTACTCCGCAAGTGCTGGACGAACTGCGCGCGTCGAAACATTTTGCCCCGCTGCACATTCCGGCGGCAATCGCACTGATCGAATCCGCAGGGCGCGCTTATCCGGCGGTCCCGCAATTCGCGTGCTTCGACACGGCGTTTCATCGAACGATGCCGGAATCGGCGACGCGATTCGCACTGCCACCTGGCTTATACGACGAGGGCGTGAAGCGCTACGGGTTTCACGGGATCTCGTATGAGTCAATTGTGCATCAACTCGGATCGAGGCTGCCGGCACGGTGTGTGATCGCGCACTTGGGCAGTGGTGCGAGCCTGTGCGCGTTGAAGGATGGGCGGTCGATCGACACAACCATGGGGCTGACGCCGACCGGCGGAATTCCCATGGCGACGCGGGTGGGCGATCTGGACCCCGGCGTGCTCTTGTACCTGATGCGCGCGAAAAATATGCAAGCGGATGCGATCGAGCGGATGGTGAATCGCGAAGCGGGGCTCAAGGGCCTTTGCGACAAATTCGACATGCGCGAGATTGAACGTGCTGCGGATGGGGGCGATGCGGAGTCGCGGCTGGCCATCGAGATCTTCTGCACGCGAATTCGCAAGACGATCGGGGCGTATGCGGCGCTGATGGGCGGACTCGATCTGGTGGTGTTCGCGGGCGGCATTGGCGAACACAGTGAGCGGGTTCGTTCGATGGTAGGTCAAGGATTGGAATTCATGGGCGATTTTCGGACGGAAGTAATTCCAAGCCAGGAAGATATTCAGATCGCCCGTCATGCGCGTGCAATGCTCGGGAGCGATGATAGGGCAACCGCGAGGAGGGAATCGTCATGAACCTGCCGCTAACGTCAGACGAGCTTCGCAAAATGGACGCGTACTGGCGCGCGTGCAACTATCTTTGCGCGGGAATGATTTATTTGCGCGCGAATCCGCTGCTGCGCGAGCCGCTGAAGCCGGAGCATTTTAAGAATCGATTATTGGGGCACTGGGGATCGGATCCGGGGCAGACATTCGCGTGGGTGCATCTGAATCGCGCGATCAAGAAATACGATCTCGACATGATCTATATTTCGGGGCCGGGGCACGGTGCACCCGCGACGATTTCGAATTGCTACCTGGAAGGAACGTATTCGGAAGTTTATCCGGAAAAGAGTCCGGACGAACAGGGGATGCTGAATTTATTTCGAGCGTTTTCCTTTCCTGGGCAGTTGGGCAGCCATTGCACGCCGGAAGTTCCGGGATCGATTCACGAAGGCGGGGAGCTGGGGTACAGCCTATCGCACGGCTTCGGCGCGGCGTTCGACAATCCTGATTTAATTGTCGCGGTGATGGTGGGCGACGGGGAAGCGGAGACGGGGCCGCTGGCGACGTCGTGGCATTCCAACAAATTTCTGAATCCGATTCGCGACGGTGCGGTGCTGCCGATTCTGCATCTAAACGGTTATAAGATCGCGAACCCGACGCTGCTGGCGCGCATCGAGCCGGATGAGATCGACAATTTGTTTCGGGGTTACGGATGGGATCCGCGATTCGTGGAGGGCGATCATCCCGCCGACATGCATCAGCGCATGGCGGCGGCTGTCGATTCATGCATCGAACGGATTCGGGTGATTCAGCAGGACGCGCGGGGGAGCGGGCAGGCGGATCGTCCGCGATGGCCGATGATCGTGCTGCGATCGCCGAAGGGCTGGACGGGGCCGAAGGTGGTGGACGGGCATCGCATCGAAGGATCGTGGCGGGCGCACCAGGTGCCGGTGTTGGAGGTGCAGACGAATCCGGCGCACGCGGAGATCGTCGAGCAATGGATGAAGAGTTACCGGCCGGAGGAATTGTTCGATGAACATGGCACGCTGATCGAGGAGTTGCGCGACTTGCCGCCGAAAGGCGGGCGAAGAATGAGCGCGAACCTGCATGCCAATGGTGGGAAGTTGAGACATCCGCTGGATCTTCCGGATTTTAGCGCGTACGCGGTGGCGATCGAGAGTCCGGGCACGACAAGCGTATCGCCCACGGCGACCATGGCCAAATTCCTGCGTGACGTGATGCGGCGGAACATGAACAATTTTCGAATGTTCAGTCCGGATGAGAATGCGTCGAACAGGCTGGAAGAGGTGTATCAGGCCAGCGAAAAAACCTGGCTGGCCCGCATCTTCCCCGAAGACGCGGATGGCACCGACATTACGCCGGACGGCCGGGTGATGGAGATGCTGAGCGAGCACACGCTGGAAGGCTGGCTGGAAGGGTATTTGTTGACAGGCCGGCACGGGCTGCTGAACACGTATGAAGCGTTCGCGCACATCATCGATTCGATGTACAACCAGCATGCCAAGTGGCTGGAAAAGGCGAAGCTGGAGATCGATTGGCGGGCGTCGATTTCGTCACTTAACCTATTGATCTCGTCACTGGTGTGGCGGCAGGATCACAACGGGTTCACGCACGAAGATCCGGGTTTTCTCGACGTGGTGAGCAACAAGAGCGCGGAAATCACGCGGATCTATCTGCCTCCGGACGCGAATTGTCTATTGAGCGTCGCGGATCATTGCCTGCGCAGCCAGGATTACGTGAATGTGATCGTCGCTGACAAGCAGCCGCACCTGGTGTATTTGGACATGGAAGACGCGGTGCTGCATTGCACCAAGGGCATCGGAATTTGGGAGTGGGCGAGCAACGACGCGGGTGAGGACCCCGATGTGGTGATGGCGAGCGCGGGCGATATCCTGACGGCGGAAGCGCTGGCCGCGACGGCGATTCTGCGCGAACATTTTCCAGAGTTGAAAGTCCGTTTCGTCAACGTTGTGGATCTCTATCGATTGCAGCCGGCGTCGGAGCATCCGCACGGATTAACAGATCGCGATTTCGATTCGCTGTTCACGGTGGACAAGCCCGTAATCTTCAACTTCCATGGCTATCCGTGGCTGATTCACAAGTTCACGTATCGCCGCACGAATCATCAAAACATTCACGTGCGCGGATACAAGGAAAAAGGCAACATCAACACGCCGCTGGAACTGGCGATTCGCAATCAAGTGGACCGCTTCACGCTGGCGATCGACGCGATCGATCGGGTGCCGAAGCTGCAGGCCAAGGGGGCGCAGTTGAAAGAGTGGCTAAAGAATCAGATCATCGAGGCGATCCAATACGCGTACGCGGAGGGGATAGATCGGCCGCAGGATCGGGATTGGAAATGGCCGGTGAAGGTCAAGGAATTCAGCAAAGCCGGCTGACGCGCGCCGTGCGTTGGTACGAGTCGTGCTATTCGTGGTGTCGGAGGGATCCATGCCACGAAGACCGACGCGAGTCGACCGCATTGCGGACGATACTAGAGCACTAGAGAAGACCGGCGACAAACTGAGGAACCCGGACGAAGGTCCGCTCGAAAACGCACCGCTCGAATGGGCGGACGAAGATGTCGAGATCGAGAATCGTAAGCCGGATCTGGGCGAGATTGAGGAAGACTCGTCGGAACTGTAATCTTAGAGACGCCAAGCTAAAGTCCGGCGCTGCACGCTGATGCGTGGGCGACGTCAATTACCGGGGCGGTAGCTTCGCTCGGTATGACCTTTGAGTTGCTCGCGATAGAAGTAGACTTCGCGCAGGTTGCCGGTCGCGTAGCGCTGGGCTTCGTCATTGAAGTGCTTCGATGACGGGCTGCCGCTTTCGCCGCCAGCAGTGACGGCGCGGGCGCGAACCTTATCGCCGAATTCGACCACGGCGACGAAGCTGTTGCCGCTCGTGCCGTACCACTTCTTGGTACCTGGGTAAGCTCGTGCGCCGAATGACGCAAGCGACCCCCAGTTGGCGGAAGTGAAGGCAACGGGGATGCTGGCGCCGGAATCGGTGAAGGTCGGATTGATGTCGTCGTTGAGGCGCTGGAAGCGGTTGATATTGCCCCATGGCGTTTTCCAGGAACCGAAATCGGCGGCGAGTTTATCGGACGCCGCGACCAGAGATTCGAGGAGCTGATCGGCTGGTGCGCTGCCGATGGAATCTTCGATCGGCCCGCGACCTCCACCGCCTCCGCCGCGGCGGCCTCCGCCGGACAATCGACGCCGCACATCTTCTCCCCAGAACACGGCGAGCGAAGTGGGAATCGAATCGACGGCCCAGCGCTGATCCCAGGCGCGCAGCATTTTGATCTGGTCGGCCGTTTTCGCTTTGAGCGGATTCGATTCGGGAGTTGAATCCCAGGCCTTGATCAGCGCGGGCAGGGGTTTGTCGAACCAGGTGAGATAGCTATCGTAGGCAGCGGCGATCAGCGAGTCGACGGTGAAATCCTTCTTGTTTTGGAGAACGCGAACGGCGTGCAGGCCGCGCGCGGATTCGCCGCCGTTCTCGACATAGGCGGGGAAATTTTCGCGCTTAGGGCTGCTGGGGCCGGATGCGGACCACGGCCAATTGTTGGAGTTGTACAGCCAGCCGCTTTTCGGATTGAATAGCGTAGGAGTCTCATCGATGTTGAGCAAACCTTTCCACTCGGTTTCAGGATTGCTGCCATCGACGGGCTGCTTCCAATCGAACCTGGTGTCGCGGCGCGGAATGAAGTTTCCGTGGAAGTAGGCGATGTCGCCATCGGCGTCGGCAAAGATGGTGTTGTTGGAGGAGTCGGCTTTCAGCTCCATGGTTTCGCGGAAGGATTTGTAATCGTGCGCCTTGGTGCGCGTGTAGGATTGCGTGAGCGCTTTGATGGGTTCTTCCATGATTCGGAATGCGACCCACTTGCCATTCTGTTCGCGAATGATGGGGCCGTGATGGGTGCGATAGACGGTGAATTTCTTTTCGGCCATGCCGTGATCGGTCTTGTAGGGCACCGTGATTTCGGATTGCGTGACGGGCCGCTCCTCGGAGCCGTACTTGTAAACGTAGCCGGCACTCTTTTTCGTGACCGTTTCCAGATATTCATCGATGGCATCGACTCCGCTGGAGGTGTGCATCCAACCGGCGCGTTCATTGAAGCCTTGGTACAGGAAAAATTGTCCCCAGGTGGCTGCGCCGTAGGCGTGAAGGCCTTCATCGCTGACCATTTCGAGTTCGGAGCGGAAGAAGAACGACGTGTGCGGGTTGATCAGCAGGAGCGCGTGATGATTGAGGGTGTTGGAGGGCGCGACGGCTGCTCCATTCGATCCTCTAGGTTCAACATCGAACTCGTCTTGATCTTGCGCGGCACCAGACGCAGCAACGGGAGTCTTGCCGTAGAACGCCTGAAGCTGATTGAGATTCACCTTTTCGATATCGCCGCCGATGCTGCCTTCGGTGAAGCTCAAGGCCATCCACGGTTCGAAATGCGTGATCACGCGCGGTTTGGTTTCGGGATGCTTCGATAAATAGAAATTCAAACCGTCTGCCCAGGCGACCATCAACTTCTGCAGCCACGGCGGGCACTCAGCGTAGAGCTTGCGCAGATTCACGGGATCGATGAACAGCTTCATGCGCAGATCCTGATAGATTTTCGCTTCGCCTTCGGTTTCGGCGAGGCGGCCCATGGAGTTCAGATAATTCGTTTCGACGCGATTGAAATCGTCCTCAGCCTGCGCGTAGATCATGCCGAAGACAGCGTCGGCGTCGGTTTTCCCGAAGACGTGGGCGATGCCCCAATCGTCACGAATGATCTCGATGTTCTTGGCCTGCGCGGCCCAGCGCGCGGCATCAGGAGCCTGTGCGAATGTGATGGAAATCGAAATGGCGGCGAGCGCGAATTTTTTCATTGGTTACCTTATTGCGACCACGTGTCCCTGGGTGCGATAGAAAATGGTGTCTTCGGAAAACGCAGGCGAGGCCATGGAGATTTCGCCCATGAGATTTTTCGAGAGCAGCTCAAATTGCGGACCCGCCTTTATTACAAATACCTCACCTTCCTCACTCGAGAACAGGATCTTGCCATCGACCGCGATGGGCGAGGCGCTGAAGCCGTTCGTTCCGGCGCCCAGGCGCTGGGTGTACTTTAGCTCGCCGGTGCGGGCGTCGAAGACTTTCAATACGCCGCGATCGGAGCAGCTATAGATCAATCCATCGAGCACCAGCGGTGTTTGCATATACGCGCCGTTGTGCGGTTCGTACCACGCGAGACCCTCGCTGGTGGTCGCCGTGCCTTGCGGGCTGATGTCGCCGTGCGCATCGGGCTTGATGGCGAACAAAGGCGTCGGCCCGCTATGCGCGTTGGTGACATAGATCAGGCCGTTGGCGAAAATCGGAGTGGGCACCGGAATGTCGCCGGGCGATTTCAAGCGCCACAATTCCTTGCCGTTCGCAAAATCATAACCGGCGATGTAGGGCCAGCCGTTTGAGACGATCTGCGTTCGGCCGGCGGCGCGGACGACGGCGGGAGTGGCCCAGCTTTGGGTCGCGATGCCTTCGCGCGAAGTGCGCCAGATTTCCTTACCGTCGCGGGCGTCGAGCAGCACCAGGAATCCGCCCTGCTTCTGATCGCACTGCAGCACCAGCTTGTCTTCGAACAGAACGGGCGAGCTGGCGGTGCCCCATTGCAGATCGTAACCGACCGGGCCGACGTCGAAGGTGCCGAGATCTTTCGACCACAGCAGCTTGCCGTCCAGATCGTAAGAATAAACGCCTTGCGATCCAAAAAACGCGACGACGCGCTTGCCATCGGTGACGGGTGTGGCGTTATTATGCGTCGCTTTGGTGTGGCGCTTGGTTTTCGGCAGAGATTTGTTCGCGGTGCGCTGCCATAGAATCCTTCCGGTAGATTTATCGAGGCAGTAGATCATCCAGCTCTGCTCGCCGTTATCGTCGGCGGGATCGCCATCGCCGTAGAGGCCGACTTTGAGCGGAGCTTTTCCGGCCGCGCTGACGGCCGTGGTCACGAAAATTCGATCGCCCCAGATCGCAAGGCTGGAGTGCGCGAGGCCGGGGACCGACGTGGACCACTTGATGTTGCGCAGCGGGCCTTCGCTGGCATCGGCGTTCCAGGAGGTGGGGGCTTTCCCGTCGCCCACGCCGAGATGGTCGGGTCCGCGAAAGGAGGGCCAATTGATGGTGGCGGCGAGTGCGAGTGTGGGGATCAAGAAGACGGTGAATTTCATTGGAAGCTTTTTTCGAAAGTCTGAAAGCGATGTTCGAGGTCGAGTTGCATGCGGGCTTTTTCGCTCGATTCGAGAAATTTTTTGCAAGTGGGCGATTCAGAGCCGACCGCGCAGACGGCGTTGGGTGATTGGAACGATCCATCTTTCCAATAGCTCGCGCCAGGGAGGAACGAATATTCGATGGAGTTGCGCGCGAGATTCTTGAGATCGGAGTAGCTCAGATTGTAATCGTGGGCGGCGCGGGCAAACTCCTGGGTCAGGCTTCCGCGCGACACGCCTTCATCGTCAGTGGAGAGCGCGACGGGGACGCCGTGTTTGCGATAAACCGGAAACGGATGATCCGCGCCGCGAACGCCGAGAATCTGATCGTTGCTCGTGAGGTTGATCTCGACCAGGATGTGCTTCTTCTTCATTTCATCGAGCAGCTTCGCGGAATCGAATTCGTGCATGATATCGACACCGTGGCCAATGCGTTCGGCGTGGGCGGTCTCCACCGCTGCCCTGATGTGAGAGCGCAGACCATCTGGCGGAACGAGGCCGGGCGCGAGTTCGCCCGCGTGGAGCGTAATGTGGACGTTCGGGTAGAGCCTGTGCGCGTATCCCACGATCTGCATTTGGAGGTAATAGTCACGCATGGAGATGACGCCGTCTTCGGGCTGGACAAAGTTCACGGCGACGAGCTTGGGATACGTCGAGGCGAGCATGAATCCGGCGAGTGTTTGCGCGAACACAACGTTGATGGGCGATTCGCGCAGGACCTCGTAGATGTAGCGGATGGTCACAAAGGAAGGATAGGGGGGATCGGTGGAGCGTCCGCTGCCATGCGCACGTTCCTGGTAGCGGT
Organism: Terriglobia bacterium; assembly: GCA_963819125.1. GTDB lineage: Bacteria > Acidobacteriota > Terriglobia > Bryobacterales > Bryobacteraceae > Palsa-187. Next base: position 1,483,472 of record CAWFUQ010000015.1, on the reverse strand, counting down.
CGTCTGATTCCTGGATGCGGGCCCGCATGGCGTCGACTACTTTGGACAATCCGGCGGCTTCAAGTTTCTTGCGGGCTTCGTCGAAGTCGCCGAGGGTTCCGATGGATGCCGCGACCACGTTGGCCTGATTGCCGTTAATGGCCATCAGTTCGAGATAGGACTCGTTCTGTTCGGCTGCGCGCTGGACAATTTCGGCGATCATTTGGCTGTGATGTTCGCGCTTAGACGGGCCGAACTTTCCGAACGTGGCGAAGAAATGATCGTGGGCGGATTCCGGGCCGGGAACGAAATTGCGCATCGAGAGGCTGTCGATAAATTTGTTGCGCAGCGTGTTGTCGGCGGCGACGCGCGCGGCTTCGATTTGATTTTCGCCGCAGCCGTTACTGGCGGGCGCGACGAAGAGGAGCTTGCTTAGGTCGGCGCAGAGTTTATCTTCGGCGGCGATACGGATGTAGGATTCGGCGTAGACGGCGCCGCTGACGTGGTTGTGCAGATCGCCGCCTTTGGGCATGCGGAGGAGGAATTGGTAAAGCTCGGGCGGGCTCTTGCGGATTTCGGCGAAGCGGAGATCCATCGCGGAGGGCGACGCCGCGACGATAGTGGCGCCGATCGATAAGAGTGCAGCGACGCCGAGCGATTTCATTAGGTCACCTTATCACTATTCTTAATTGTCGCGAACGCAGCGAGGGCTCGCGATCGGGCGTGCGCGTGATCGACAATCGGCGCAAGTGAATCGGGCGCCCAGCGGCGGATGTAGTCGCCATCGGGATCGAACTTTTGGGCTTGCAGAGTAGGGTTGAAGATGCGGAAGTAAGGTGCGGCGTCGGCTCCGCAGCCTGCGGCCCACTGCCAGCCGAGGGTGTTGTTGGCGAGATCGGCATCGACCAGTGTCTCCCAGAACCAGGCCGCGCCTTCCTGCCACGAAATCAATAAATGCTTTACCAGGAACGACGCGACCACCATGCGGACGCGATTGTGCATCCAGCCGGTGTGCCACAGTTCGCGCATGCCGGCGTCGACCAGCGGATAGCCGGTGCGGCCTTTCGTCCATGCGCGAAATGTCGTTTCATTGAAGCGCCAGGGGAAGCGCAGGAATTCGGGGCGCAGAGGCTCGGCGGCGGTGTGAGGGAAGTGAAACAGAAGATGATGCGCGAAGTCGCGCCAGGCGAGCTGGCGTCGAAAGGGTTCGTGATGTTGGGCGGCGTGCCACAGTTGTCGCGCGCTGACTTCCCCGAAGTGAAGATGGGGCGAGAGTCGCGAGGTGCCTGGGTGATCGGGGCGATCGCGTTCGATCGGGTAGGCAGCGATTGATTTATCGAACGCTTTGACCCGAGCGCGCGCTCTGGACTCGCCGGGCTTCCAATTTGCGCGAAGTCCTGAGGCCCAATCGATGTGAGGTTCGAGGGTGAGGTTGGGGATGGAGAGGCTCGCGGGGAATTTCGAAGGAGCGTGAATTTGTTTCGGAGCAGCGAGCGGCTGCGAAGGCGCGGGCGCAGTGAGGCAGGCTCGCCAGAACGCGGTGAAGACGCGGAAGGGGCTGCCGGATTGACTCAGAATCGTGCCAGGTTCGAATAGAACATTTCCAGGAAAGCTGGTCACGAGGAGTCCTTGCGCGCGCAAGTTCACTTCAATCTCGCGATCGCGCGCGATGACGGCGGGCTCGTAGAGGCGATTCCAGAAGATGGACCGAGCACCGGTAGCGCGAGCGAGTTCGAGAAGAGTGTGCTCTGAGGCGCCTTGGCGCACGATGAGACGCGAGCCATGCTGACGCAAATCGACGTCGAGGCTTTGGAGCGAATGATGCAGCCACCATCGCGAAGCCGCGCCGGGGGCCCAAGGCGCTTCTTCATCGGGCGACCAAATGAAGACGGGAATGATGCGCGCTCCGCTTTCGATGGCGGCGTGCAGCGCGGGATTGTCGGCGAGGCGAAGATCGCGGCGAAACCAGACGAGAGCAGTGCTCACGATTTCGCGAATCGGCGAATGGTGAGCGCGATGGATGGGCCGACCACGATCACGTGCGCGGCGAGCACTGCGATGAAGCTTTTCGCGTTAAATGGGCGCAAGCCGATTTTCGACATCGGGAGCACAACGTACTGCATGACCAGATCCACCAGCACCCCGTAGAGCACGCCCATGAGCAAGGCTTGATCGATCAGGATCGGCAGGTAGCGAGACGCGGTGAAGTAGACGGTAGCTGCGCCGAGGGCGATGACGAAGTGCAGCGCGACGCCCAAGACCACGGTGCGCGTACCGCCTTGATACGCCGGTTTGCCGAGAACACCAAACGCGATTCCTTGAAACAGGCGCACGACCGTGCCGCCGAAGGAAAGCGTAATGATGATCGCGGCCAAGCCGTCGAGGATCCCGCAAACGATACCGGCTGCGATTGGGGCGGTGAAATTCATGTGTCGTTTTAAGTATAGATTCCAGGTGCTTCGTGACCCAGCGCCTGCACGTATTCTACGTACGATCCGGGATAAACGCGAGGCTGCCGATCGGTGCCTGATTCGCCGCCCAATTCGAGCACTCGCGAGGCGAGGCCGCGCAGAAACATACGGTCATGCGAAACGAATATCATCGTCCCTTCGAAATTCTTGAGCGCGTCGACCAGCATTTCCTTGGTGGCGAGGTCGAGGTGATTGGTGGGCTCGTCGAGCACCAGGAAATTCGGAGGATTGTAGAGCATGCGGGCCATGGCAAGCCGCGATTTTTCACCACCGGAGAGCGAACGGATTTTCTTATCGGTATCGTCGCCGGAGAATTGAAACGCGCCGGCGAGCGTGCGCAGCGATCCGATTCCATCGGCGGGGAAATCTTTCTGAAGCTGCTCGGCGATGGTGAGATCGGGATCGAGCACGTCGAGCGCCTGCTGCGCGAAGTAGCCCATGGTGAGGCTGGCGCCGAGGCGGACGATGCCGGAATCGGGCTCGCTCGCGCCGGAGATCATTTTGAGCAGCGTGGTTTTTCCCGCGCCGTTGCGGCCCATCACGGCCCAGCGCTCGCCGCGTCGCACGGTGAGATCGAAACCGTCATAGATCACGCGCGGGCCGAAACATTTGTGCAGATCCTCGATGACGACCACTTGTTCGCCGGATCGCGGAGGGATACGGAATTCGAATTTCACCACCTGGCGCTTTTTCGGAAGCTCGATCTTTTCGATTTTGTCGAGCGCTTTGATGCGGCTCTGCACCTGCGCGGCTTTGGCGGCGTGGGTCCGGAAGCGATCGATGAAGCGCTGCTCTTTGGCGAGCATCGATTGTTGTCGTGCGAAGGCGGCTTGCTGATTGGTTTCGCGGATGGTGCGTTCACGCTCGTAGAAATCGTAATCGCCGGAGTAGGCGATGATTTCGCCGCCGTCGATTTCGGCGATCCGCGAGACCAGGCGATTCATGAATTCGCGATCGTGCGAAGTCATCAGCAATGCGCCGGGATAAGTTTTCAGAAACTGTTCCAGCCAGATGATGGATTCGAGATCGAGGTGATTGGTGGGCTCGTCCATCAGCAGAACGTCGGGACGGCCGAGCAGCACACGCGCGAGCGCGACGCGCATTTTCCAGCCGCCGGAGAGCGCGCCGACGTCGCCATCGATCTGATCGTCTTTGAAGCCGAGGCCGTGCAAAACTTCGCGCGCTTGCGCTTCGAGTGCGTAGCCGCCCAGGTGCTCGTATTCCTCCTGGACGTGGCCGAAGCGATCGAGCACGCCATCCATGTCGGGTTGATCGGGATCGCTCATGGCGTGCTGCAGAGCTTCGAGTTCGTGATGAAGATCGCCCACGCGGCCGCTGCCGGCGATCGCTTCATCGATGGTCGAGCGGCCCTTCATTTCCTCAACATCCTGGCGGAAATAGCCGATGGTGAGTTTCTTGGGAACGGAGATGTCGCCGTCGTCAGGCTCTTCTTCGCCGACGATCATGCGAAAGATGGTGGTCTTACCGGAGCCGTTGGGGCCAACCAGGCCGACTTTTTCGCCGGGGTTTAGCTGAAACGACGCTTCGACGAAGACAAGTTGCTTGCCGTACTGCTTATTGATGTTGGATAGCGATATCAAATTGCGAAACGATACGTATCGCGCTAGAGCGACCGCGCGATCAGCTCCTTCATGATTTCGTTAGTGCCGGCGTAGATGCGCTGCACGCGGCTATCGGCCCACATGCGCGTGATCGGATACTCCATCATGTAACCGTAGCCGCCGTGGAGCTGGACGCACTCGTCGATGATGGCGCATTCGCGTTCGGTGAGCCAGTATTTCCCCATCGCGGCGGTCGCGGTGTCGAGCTTTTTCGCAAGCAGGCGCTCCATGAGGCTGTCGAGGAAGACGCGCATGATGTGCGCCTGCGCCTTGCACTCGGCGAGCTTGAAGCGCGTGTTCTGAAATTCGATGATCGGCTTGCCGAACGCCATCCGATCCTTGCAATGTTTGATGGTGATGGCGACGGCCTGTTCGGTAACCGCGGTGGCGCCCACGCAGACGCCCATGCGTTCATAAGGGAGCTGCTCCATCATTTGATAAAAGCCGCGGCCTTCTTCGCCGCCGAGAAGATTGGCGGCGGGAACGCGTACGTCGTCAAAAAATAATTCGCAAGTATCCTGGCCGTGCATGCCCACTTTTTCAAGTGTGCGACCGACACGATAGCCTTGCAGATTGGTGGTTTCGACCACGACCAGCGAGATTCCTTTGGCGCCTGCGCCGGTTTCGCCGGTCTTCACCGCGAGTACGATCAGATTGGTGTGCCAGCCGTTGGTGATGAATGTCTTCGATCCGTTGATGACCAGGCATTCGCCTTGCTTCTTGGCCATGGTGCGGATGTTCTGGAGATCGGAACCGGCGATGGGCTCGGTCATGGCGATGGAGCCGATCAGTTCGCCTTTGGCCATGCGCGGCAGCCACTCGCGCTTCTGCGGCTCCGTTCCATACGCCAGAATGTAATGCGCCGCGATGCTGTGGACGCCGTGGCCGAAGTGGACGCCGGCGTAGCAGAGTTCTTCGGTGATCACAGCTTCATTGGTATAGTCGCCGCCGCCGCCGCCGTATTCTTCCGGAACGTCGGTGCACAGGATGCCAACCTCGCCCGCTTTCGGCCAGGCTTCGGGATCGACGCGATGCTGCTCCCGCCAACGTGCTTCGTGAGGAACGAATTCTTCCTGGATGAATCGCTTCACGTTCTTTCGAAAGAGCTGGGTGTCTTCGTTGATCCACGGGGAGACGTAGGGATGGACGACGGGCTTGGCCATGAATTTCATTGTACGTGGGCGGCGAAGTAGAATCAGGCGAGTGGACGAAGAAAAGTCGATACGCATCGCCAAGCGCGTGGTCCAGATTCTTAAGATGACGATCGCGGGTGCGGTGCTGCTATTCGCGTTGGTCTGGAGCACGGATTATTTCCTGCTGCAGCATCGCATCGCGCAGGACGCGGGGTATCGCCAAATCAAGGTGAGCCGCGCGTATGCGATAACTCAACGGAACAAGCGTGTAGAAGAGAACGCCGCGCGGCCGGAGCTGGAGGAGTGCGTGCGTTCGCTATTCCCGCATGAGGATGAATCGCCGTGCTGGTATTTATCGCGACATACCGATCAGCACGATAGCATCAACGGGAATCCGTGGCGTTTCTGGGCTCCTGATTGACAACCGAAATCGCAGGCGACAAAAAGCGATCGCCCGCGCTACCTCACTCGCAGCAGGACGACTCCGTGGCCCGGAACCGTGGGCGAATAGTCGGCGGCGTCGATCGCAAATTCTTTATGCGACCACAAATCGCGAGCATGCTTGGGTACTTCTTTCATCCCCATATCAATCCTCAAGCTATACCAAGGCACGACGAGCTTCGAAGGTTCCGCGCCGAGATTGAATATAGCTACCGCGCGATCGCTATTTGATAATTTACGTTCCCAAATCTCCCAATCGCCATTCTTGTGAACACGAATTGCCTGCTCGCCGAGCTTATCCTGATCTATCGCGATGACTTCTTTGTTTGTCAGGATCGCGAGAATCGGTGCAGGCACGTTGCGTACATCGTTGCCCGCGATCAGCGGCGCGGCGAGCATCGACCACAAGCTCATGTGCGTTTGATATTCCGTTTCGCTCATGCCGCCGTTGCCGATTTCGAGCATATCGGGATCGTTCCAATGACCGGGGCGCGCGAATTCGGAAAGCTTGTCCTGATTGAATCCGATGCGCGACATGGAGGTCCAGCGATCGCTGATGTCGCCGGTGGTGCGCCACAGGTTGCCGCCGACGTCGGGTCCCCACTTCCAGACGTCGACGCGGCCGTATTGGCACAGGCTGTAGACGATTTTGCGCCCAGAGGCGGCGAGCGCGTCGCCCATTTTCTGATAGAGCGGCTGCATCTCTTCGTTCTTATATAAAGAGCCCGCACCGCACCAATCGTATTTCAGATAATCGATGCCCCAGGCCGCGAAGGCTTTCGCGTCCTGCACTTCGTGACCGTAGCTGCCTTCGTATCCTTCGCAGGTGGTTGGACCGGGCGAGGAATAAATTCCGATTTTCAGACCTTTCGAATGAACATAAGCGGCGAGGGCTTTCATGTCGGGGAATTTGGTGTTGGTGGTCATGTTCCCCTGCGCATCGCGCTCGCCTTCCCAGGTGTCGTCGATGTTGATATAGACGTAGCCGGCCTCGCGCATTCCGTTGGTCGCGATGGCGTCGGCGACGCCGCGAACAGTGGCGTCGTCGATCTTCCGGTTGAATTTATTCCAGCTATTCCAGCCCATGGGCGGAGTTCGGGCGAGCCCGTTATCGTGAACTTTGTGAAGTGCGGGAAGATCGATGCGGGCGGGAAGCGCGGCGTCCTCGGGCTTGGCTTTGCGCGCGGTTTTCAATGCGCCGGCCATGCCGTTGGCGCCTCCGTCTTTCACTTCGCCAATGGAAAGCTCGTCGCCATTGGGTCCGGAGACCACGCCGCCCTCGAAGTTCACCTTGCGCTCATTGCCGGTCACGCGGGTGGTGAAAATGACGAATCGCTCCGGCGTGCCGCGGCCTTCGATGATGTTGTACATCTCCACGCCGATGCGAACAGTACCGCTAATCTTGCCGTTGTCTTCGCGCTTAAGACTGAAGTAGGTGCGACGAAACGTTCCGTCGCCGCGGGGATCGGCGATCACCCAGGTTCCGGTGACGTCGCCGGCGATCAGCGACGCGGTCAACAACAAGATAGTAATGATGAGTTTCATTTTGCTGACTCTAATTTAAAAATTCGCTCCATCGCGATCCATTTTTCCCCAGGCCTGGCTACCGGCAGCGGCTGCTGGAATTTCCACATGAGCTGCTCCCATGCCTGGACTTTGGCGTTGTTGCTTTCGATGCTTGCTTTATTTTCGAACGAAAACTCGGGGGTGGTTTCGAGCAGCAGCATCAGACGCGTGCCGAGCTGATAGAGTTCGCAATCGAGGATGCCGCATTCACGCATGCATGCAGCGACTTCAGGCCAGAACTCGCGATGATGGCGCCGATATTCCGCGATCAATTGCGGATCGTCCTTGAGATCGAGCGTGAGGCAGTAGCGTTGCGTCATGGCACAGAAGAACCGCGGACGGCGAAGTTCAGAATGTAAAGGTAACAGAACAGCGGAACCATGAGGGCACGCTGGATGGTGCTGTGATCCGAGATGTACCCCATGGCGGCAGGAAGCGCAGCGCCGCCGACGATCGCCATCACCATCAGCGACGACCCTAGCTTGGTCGCATCGCCCAGGCCTTTGATACCGAGCGCGAAAATGGTGGGAAACATGATGGAGTGAAACGCGCCGAGAGCGACCATGGCAGCGATCGCGAACATGCCGGAGGCGAAGGCGGCAACGGCTCCGCAGGCCAGCGCGGCAACGGCGAAGATGGCGAGCAATTTCGCAGGTGCGATGAATTTCATCATTGCTGAGCCCGCGAATCGGCCGATCATGAAGCCGATGAGGTGCAGTTGCAGATAGTGCGCGGCGACTGGGTCAGAGGTGCCGGGGCGGACATGTTCCGCGAAACGGATGACGAAGCTGGCGACGCCGACTTGCGCGCCGACGTAGAAGAATTGCGCGAACACGCCTTGGCGAAGTTGTGGGAATCGCCAGGCAGCGGTGATCGATGAGTGCGGTTGTTGCGTTGCGACGACTTCGGGCAGATGCGTGAGGTAGATGATCGCGGCGACGATCACGAAGATGGCAGCGATTGCGAGATACGGAATGCGAACCGTGGCGGCTTCATCGGATCCGGATTGCGTGTTCGTCAGAATGAAGGCCGCTCCGACAAATGGCGTTACCACGGCGCCGACAGAGTTGAAGGATTGCGCGAGGTTCAGGCGGCGTTCGGCGCTTTCAGATGGGCCAAGGATGGTGACGTAAGGATTCGCGGCAACTTCGAGAAAGCTTTGGCCGCACGCCATGACGAATAGAGCGAAGAGAAAGAATCCATAGACGAGGATGATCGAAGCAGGGATGAAGAGCAACGCGCCGGTGGCGCAGAGAGCGAGCCCGACCAGGATGCCGCGTTTGTAACCGATGCGTTCCATCAAGCGGCCGGCGGGCAGGGCGGCGAGAAAATATCCGCCGAAGAACGCGGACTGAATCAGAGACGATTGCAGGTCGGTAAGCCGGAATGCTTTTTTCAGATGCGGGATGAGGACGTCGTTCATATTGACGCCCAGCGCCCACAGAAAAAAGAGCGTAGTGATCAGCGCAAGAGCGGGCGCGTACTTGCGCTCGGTCAGGGGCGCGTTCATTGGTCCGCGGTGATTCCCATGGCCCACTTGATCGCTTCAAGATACATCGATTGGATGCGCGGATCGTTCCAGGATTCGTTGGTGTGGCCGAAGGTGGAGACGAAGACCCGGCCCTTGCCGTACGATTTGGTCCAGGCAACGGGAAAATCGTAATCGGTGGCGAGCAACTCGCGAGCCTTGGCCGGGTTCGAGGAGGCTTTGGATGGATCGAGCTTGGTGCGGTCGAGATGCGCCAGGACGTGGACCTTATCTTTCGAATAAGACTTGTAGACGTAGATCTCGTCGCGAAACGTGAACGAGGGCGGGAAATTTTTCGTGAAAGGAGAAGCGCGATCTTCGATGATGACGGGCGCATCGAAAACTCCCCAAGGGTGGCCATCGAAATATCCGCCAATCATTTCGCCGTATTCGGGCCAGTTGTAATAAGCGTCGGCTCCGCTGTGGGCGGCGATGAAGCCCTTGCCGTCGTCGTGCACGAAGGCGAGCAGATCTTTCTTCTGCTGATCGGAAAGATCGCCGTTGCCGGTGCCCATGAACCAGACAGCGTCGAAGAAATCGAGATTCTTGGCGTTGTTTTCGAGCTTGGCTTTGGTGACCAGCTGCGTATCGGTGCGGATGTAGGTTTCGAACAAGCCGGACTGGATACCGAGCCGCTCGATGGTGGCGAGCGCGTGCGAGGCGGAATCGTGCGCGAAGCCGGTGCGGGTGTCGGAGATCGCGAGAAGTTTTTTCGGCGGCGATTGCGCGACCAGAATGCAGGGCGCGAGAAGGAGGAGGAATCTCACGCCCACATGATAGTACTTAGGCGCCTAACGCGCTCCATTCCTGTCGCGCCTCACTCGGCTGCCGCAATTATTCTGAGCGGCGGGCGCTTACTTCCAGGCCGATGTGATCTTCCAGAACTTTAATGCGATCGAAACTGGTGTGCGATAGCATTTGCTCGAATTCCCGTTTGGTGTAGGCGCGCTTGAGCAGCATGAAACGGAACGTCCACTTGGTGATCAGACGATTGGCTGCGCCCAGACGCATTTCATCGACGGCGTGGCCGATGGAGTCGACCGACGCGTCGCGGCGCAGATCGATCAGCAGAGCCTGGCCGCCCTTGTCGAGCACGCGATACATCTCCTGCAGAGCCTTGACAGGCTCGGCGAAGTTTTTGAACGCGGCGCGGCACAGGACGAAATCGAAAGAGCGATCGGGGAACGGAAGTTCGGCGGCGTTGCCGAGTCGAAAATCGACGTTCACGTGGGCCTGCTCGGCGTTGCGTCGCGCGATGTCGCAAAAAGTGCGGCTGATATCGACGCCGGAAACGTGGTGCTTGCGTAGCTTGGCGAGTTCGACCGCAAAATAGCCGGGGCCGGGCGCGACTTCGAGCACCCGTCCGCCGTGGGGCACCTCATCGGCGACGCGGCGGGCGAGCGCGTTGAATTCGTTCATGGACTTGCTGGTGAGGTTGGCGTACCACTTGGCGGTGAAGCCCTCCATGCCCATGCCTTTGTACGCTTTTGGGATTGCTTGCGTCATACTCATCTCCTTCAGAATTCGACAGTAAGGCAGGCGATGCAGGGGGCCTACAGCGATTCGGCGAATTTCGGCGTGGAACCGGCGAATGACGGGGATGGAAGAAATCTCGGCCCTCGGGCGTCCAATGATATGGTGATCGGGCTGAACGAACCCACGCCGATCGATCAAATCGTCGAATCGTGCCGCCGCGGCGAGGCGGATGGGTTTCGTGCGCTCTATGAGGTCTACCGGGACAAGGTCTATTCAATCGCGCTGTATTTTTTTCACGGAGACCAGGCCGCGGCGAGTGATGCAGCGCAACAGGTGTTCCTGAAGTTGATGCGCGGGATTTCTAAGTTTCGGGGTGAATCTGGGTTCGCGACGTGGTTATACAGGATGGTGGTGAACACGTGCATGGACTCGGCCCGGCGGGAGAAACCCCGTTTTCAGGTCGAGATGAGCGCGACCGGGGCGCCGGCGGCTCAAGAAGACGTGATCGCCCAGGAGCAGCGGGCACGATTGATTCAAGCGGCGTTGTCGGATTTGCCGCCGAAGCTGAGGGTGGCGGTGCTGCTGCGGTATTTCGAAGAGCTTTCCTACGAAGAGATGGCGCAGGCGATGGGCTGTTCGATGGGGACGGTCGCGTCGCGATTGAATCGCGGGCATACGTTGCTCAAGAAGAGACTCGAGGGGATGTGGTGAATCGGCAGGATGAGATTCGGGAGAGGCTGCGCGGGTTGCCTCTCGCCAAGGCGCCGGACGCGTTGTGGGCATCGATCGAGCGCGAGTTCGCGAAGCCGGAGCCGAGGCGATGGACGGTTGCGTGGGCTGTCGCCGCGATCTTCGCGCTGGTGATCGCCGGGGCAGTCTACTGGCGCGCGGCACGGAACGTCATTCAGACCGATGCAGTGACGACCACGCGGATCAATATCGGCACGATCGGGACGGTGGAGTTGGAACCGAATACTCGCGTGCGGATGGAAGTCGCGAAGCCGGATGAGCAGCGGCTGCGGCTGGAGCATGGCGAGATTCGCGCGAACGTTTCGGCTCCGCCGCGATTGTTCTTCGTCGACACGCCGGCGAGTACAGCAGTCGATTTGGGCTGCGCGTATTCGATGAAGACGGACAAAGCCGGCGACGGGATGCTTCGCGTCACGCTCGGTTGGGTATCGCTGGAGTGGGCGGGTCGCGAGTCGTTGGTGCCGGCGCACGCGATGTGCCGGACGCGGCCAAAGATCGGTCCAGGGACGCCGTATTTCGAGGACGCGCCGCTGGGATTGAGTGAGGCGCTGGTGCGGTTCGATTTCGAATCGGGCGGGTCGAACGCACTTGAGGACGTGTTGAAGGACGCGCGGGTGCGCGACACGCTGACGCTGTGGCATCTGCTTTCGCGAACCGAGGGTGCGGAGCGGGAGCGCGTGTTCGATCGGATGGTCGCACTGGCGCCGCTGCCGTATGGAGTGACGCGTGAGAAGGCACTCAGCCTGGACGCGGCGACATTGAAGCATTGGAAGGAGGAGTTGGCATGGAAATGGTGAAAATCGCTGGACTGCTGGCGGGGCTATCGATGAGCTGCGCGGCGGCGGATTTCGCGATTGCGGTGGGGAATCCGATCGCGGCGAATATGCCCGCGATGAAATCGGCGGCATTCGCGGTGCGGCTGGAGAATTGCGCGTCTGAAACGCGCGCCATTGAGGGGACGGCGGAAGGAATCGTGAACGGCGAGAGGAAGTCGATCGAGTTGAAGTTTTTTGTGACGCAGACGCCGAATGCGTATGTCGTCGGCCAGACGTGGCCGCGTGCAGGCACGTGGGTGATGGCGATGCGCGCGTCATGCGGCGATGCGAAGGCTGGCGCGATTGTGCCGGTTAATGCGCAGGGGATCGTACGCGAATCGTCCAGATTCTTTTCGCATGCGCCGACGAAGGCGGAGATTGAAGCGACGCTGGGCGGATCGGCGGAATTTGCGTGCCCCGTGACGCGCGGACCAGTCTTCACGCCGCCGTCGCCGTTTACGCGTGCGCATCGTGGAGCGATGTATTTCGGGACGGAGGCGCTATGGACCGCGGTCGAGCCGGAGTGGTCAGCGTTGCCGCATTCGAAAGAGGGATACCGGCAGAAGATCGCGTGGTGGAGCATGGGATACGACTGGACCCGCGAACCGCAGCCCGCGCTGACGATCACGGGCCGCAGGTTGGATGCACCGGCAACGCCGCTGCTTCAGGATGATCGTGCCAATGGTTCTCATAGCGACGTTACGGGTTCGTTCATCATGACCGGCGTCAACGTGCCGACTGAGGGGTGTTGGGAAATCACCGGGCATTACAAGGGACAGGATTTGAAATTTGTGGTGTTGGTTAAAGGAGGTTCGCAATGAAGAGACATGTGACGATTTTGGCGATGATCGCGACTATTCCAGCGCTTGCGAGCGATCCGTTCATCGCGCATGAATGGGGGACGTTCACGTCGGTGGCGGGCCGAGTGTATGGAGCTCCGCTGGAATGGGCGCCGTTGTCGGGGTCGCCCGACTTGCCTTGTTTCGTCGAGCGGCTCAAGCTTCCGGCGACCAAATATTCGCCGGCGACGGTTCGCATGGAAACGCCGGTGATGTTTTTCTATGCAAAACAAGCGCTGACGCTGACTGTGGCGGCACAGTTTCCGCAAGGCTGGATGACGGACTGGTATCCGAAGGCGACCAAAGTGTATCCGATCACCACAGATGTGCAGTTTCTGAAAAACGGCGGGCTGGAGTGGAGCGGCGTCAGAGTTCTGCCTGGCTCGAACGCAGCGCTCGCGTCGACCAACGGCGATAGCCGCTATTACGCGGCGCGAAATACCGATGCCGCGCCGATTGAAGTCGGCGGGCAGACGGAGAAAATGATTTTCTACCGTGGCGTGGGTACGCAAGACGTTCCCCTGAGGCCCAGGTACAAAGACGGCAAGATCGAGATTCGAAACACGGGCGCGCACACGGTTCCTCTCGCGATTTTATTCGAGAATCACGAGGGCCAGATCAGTTATCGCGTGATCGGATCGATTGAAAAAACAGTGACGGTGGATGCGCCGGAGATGAACGGGAATCTGGATGCGCTGCGACAGGATCTGATCGGTCGATTGGTCGAATTCGGGCTGTATAAGAAGGAAGCAGAGGCGATGATCGAGACGTGGCGCGATTCCTGGTTCGAAGAAGGAACGCGCGTATTGCAGATCGTGCCCAGGGCGCAGGTGGACGAATGGGTTCCGCTGCACATCACGCCTGCGCCGGGCGAGCTGACGCGCGTGTACGTGGGCCGGATCGAGATGTTGTCGCCGGGGACGCGAGCGACGATCGAGAAGGCGGCGCAGAGTGGCGACACGGCGACTCTCCAGAAATTCGGACGATTTCTGGACACATTCGTCCAGCAGATGGGGGCCAGGTATTCGAACGTACTGAACATCGTGCATCGCGGCGATCCGGCAGCTTGCGTGCAATGATGGGCGAGTGCGCTCGCTGATCGCAATCGCCGTCTTCGTCTGTCCGCTGTGGGGGCAGTTCAAGAGCACCGTGCCGCTGGTGGCTGCGCCCACCACGATCGTGGACCCGAAGGGTCACTACGTCGACGGGCTGACGGTCGATGACCTGATCCTCTACGACAACAATGTGCCGCAAAAGATACAGATGGATTGGATGCTGTTCCCCATCTCACTGGTGGTCGCGGTACAGACCAGCGAGAACTCGGGAGCGGTGATCGACAAGCTGGGCGGGCTCGGGATTCTGCTCACGCAGTTGATTTCAGCAGAGGCGGGCGAGACCGCGCTGATCTCGTTCAGCCGTGATGTGCGGGTTCATCAGGATTTCACGCACGATCCGGATAAGATCACGCACGCGCTGCAGATGCTGCGCAAAGAGGGCGGCGCGGCGCACATGCTGGATGCGCTGGATCAGGCGCTGGCGATGCTCGAGAAGAGGCCGGCGTCGCGACGGCGGATCATTTTGATGATCGCGGAGCGGCGCGATCGCGATAGCGCGATGAAACTGCCAGACGTGGTGGCGAGAACGCAGCGCGCCAACGCGACGGTGTACTGGCTGACGTATTCGCCATTCCTGCAACCGTTCACAGTGAAGGCGAAAACGAAGGAAGATCTGAAGCCGGAAGCGGAGCGAATCAAAGGCGTGCCGTGCGCCCTGTGCCCGCAGCCGGATAAGACGCCGGTTCCGGCTGACATCGGCCCGGCGAGTCCGTTCTATGCGATCGGCGAATTGATCCGATTGCATCAACCGGATCTGTCGAACCTGTTCACGTCGACCTCAGGCGGGCGGGAGTTGAGCTTCCTGAAGAAAAACGCGCTGGAGGAAGCCGTGCAACTGGTGGGCGAGGAAGTGCATCGGCAGTACATTTTGAGCTTCGAACCAAGAGCCGGCGGCGAGCCTGGAACATTTCACACAATTCATGTGACGGTGAAAAATCGTCCGGATTTGGCCGCGAAGACCAGGTCGGGTTATTGGTCGCTACCGTAGTTCGCGCCTATCCAAGGAATCCGAGATTCGTCGACGGGAAATTTCCGATATTCGGAAACACCTGCGCTAGATTCGATGGCCCGACACCGAACCATTGCGCGAGCGTTGCGCCGTATTGATCGACGGCAGTGGTCGGGATCAGGACGCCGCGCGTATTGGCGTCGTCGGCTGAGCCGGGAGCCAGCAGCGGGAAGTTACCGTAGAATTTTCCGCCCTGCACGCCGCCGCCGAGGACGAAATGATGGCTACCCCAGGCGTGATCGCTACCGTCGTCACCGCTGGGAGTGAGTGTGCGGCCGAATTCGGAAGTCGGTGAAGGTGGTGACGTTCTGATCGACGCCGAGTTCCTGCGTGGCCTGATAGAAGGCCGCGAGCGCCTGACTCAGCTGCTGCAGCAGCGGCGCCTGCGTTTCCAGTTGCGCGCTGTGGGTATCGAATCCGCCCAGCGAGCAAAAGAAAATCTGGCGCGTGAGGCCGAGCTGAGCACGCACCGACATCACGTTCGCGACGGTCTTGCAACTGCGCCGCAAGAGGATTGCCCGCCGGGAACGGCGGTCTGGATGACACTGGCTTTCAGAAGGTCGTCAGCGTGTTGGCGTAGTTGTTGCCGCGCGTCAGGATGCCGTTGGCGGCCTGCACCAATTGCAATCCGTTATCGAAAGTGAGCAGTTGCTGCATGCCCCCGGCGGTCGCGGGCGCATTTTGGATCGCGTTGAGCGTGGCGATGCCGGTCGCCGAAGTCGAGCCCTGTGGCGGTGGCGGGACGGTGGCTGGGAACGTGTCAACGCCGGTGCAGAACAGCCCGCAGCCGTCCGGTCGAGGAGATGGGCGGGAAGATGGCGCCGGCATTTTGCGATTGCAACGCGTCCGTGATGCGTCCGCCCCAGCCGCTGCTGGCGATGCCGTTGGGGATGGCGGTCTGCCACTGGTTGCTCTGATCGGAATGCGAGAACAGCGCGGAGGGCAAGATGGCGCTGTTGTTGGTCATGTAATCGGATCGCGAGATCGGCTGGACCAGCATGCCGACGTTGGCGAGCACCGCCGCTTTGCCCTGGATTGTAGAGGCCTTGAATTTCGACCAGGCTGGGGTGCAGTCCGTAGGTGTCCGCGCCGTTGGGAATCGGCAGCAGCGAAGCTTGCGAGAGCGCGAGGCCGCCGCGATTGTGTCTGATATTGGTTGTAATTCTGCTGAGCGGTGGCGATCGGGATCACGGTGTTGTGACCGTCGTTGCCGCCTGCGAGATAAACGCAGACCAGCGCCTGATATCCGGTGGCGCCGGCGGCGAGCGCGTTCATCTCGCCGAATCTTGGCCATGGCGCCGACTGCGCCGAACGGCTCCGATGGATCGGAGCGTGTCTTTCAGAAATTCACGTCTGGAACGAATCTACATTTGTTTCTCCCTCATTGTTAAATCGACTCGCAGGCGACAAAAAGCGATCGCCCGCTCTACTTTCTAGAGCGCACAGGCGGTTTGTGCCGTTGTGCGCGATCAAACTTAGTGCCAGACGTTGTAATAGCTCGAAGTCAGAATCAGGTAACACGCGTCTGCACGCTGTGCAAAGTGCCGATTCGTGTCGGCGGTCACCGCGGTGACGATGGCGGATTTCATCGCGGCGGGCATGACGCCGTGGGTCAGCGTGAGATCGAGCGCGTTGACCAGCGTCGACGGCGTGGGCGCCAGCGGACAGGAATGGCGTCAGATCGACGATGGTGCCGGGGCCGTAGCTTTGCACCGGATTCGAATACTGGCTGAACAGATTCGCGACCACGTTGGCGCGCAAGATCGCGTTGTTGGGCGTGTGGATCTGGAATTCGGCGCCGGTCAGAGCCGGTGCCGGGAACGCCGTAGCCCGGCGAATAGTAGTTGAACACGCTCGGCGCGTCGAAGATGTCCTGGCCCATGTTGGCCAGATCGGACGAATAGTAATTCTGGTCGTTCATCGGCCGCCGAAGGCGCGGACCATCGCCGGAGATGAACAGCGCGGGCTCCTGCAGGTGGCCGTCGGTAGGCTGATCGTTGCCGCCGTTGTCGTTGGCGCGCGCTTCCGGATCGAGCAGGACGGCCGTGATGGTCGCCTTCATATCGCCGCGCACTGCCCTGGCCGTTGTTGTTGAACGCCGCGGCGACGCGCGAAATATAGGCCGGAGCTCGGATTGCTCTTCACCAGATGCTGGATCAGCTGCTTGCCGACGAACGGCCCGACGTTGGGATGGTTGAAGATGTTGTCGAGCGCGTTGTTCAGATCCTGCAGCGGTGTGACGCCGGCGGGCGACGACGTAGCCGTTCAGCAACTGCTTCGAACCCGATATCGTGCTCCGCGCGCGATAGGGCACCATGGGGCCGTTGCTGCTGATGTAGGCGTTCCATTGCGACCGGCTGGCCCGGGCGCGGGCGCGTAGGTCCAGCCGGTGTAGACGCGCGCGAATTCGGTGATGGTGAACTGCGAATAAGTCGGGATCGGCAGATTGTTGCGGATCGTGCTGGAGCGAGCCGTCCTGGATTCAGCAGTTGCGTCCCGATGGTGAACAGCTGCATCAGCTCGCGCGCGTAGTTTTCGTTGGCCAGCGCGCCGGTCGCCGGGATTTGCCTTGGCGTTGTTGGCCATGTCGAGATACTGGCCCATGGCGGGGCTCAGCGTCACGTCGGCCATGATCTGGCGGTAGTTGGTGAACGCGTCGGCGAGCAGCATGTTCTGGAACAGAACCATGTTGTCGTTCCAGATCAGCTTCTGAATCGAGGTGACGAAGATCTGGCTGAGCGCGAACGCGACGCGCTGGCGCAGTTGATCCGGATTGGTCACGGCGTTGGTCAGGAAGTGCGCGGGCATGCCGCCCTGGCTGCCGGTGATGGTGTTGTAGTTGGAGACCGGCGGCATGTTGAACTGCTGGTTCAGCCAGGCCTGAAAGCCGATGGTCTGCACGTTGGCGGCGTCGGTCGGCGTGGGGCCGAAGGCGGCCTGCTCCAGGAATCGCCGCGCCGCGGCCGCCGATACCTGCGCGTTCGGCGACGCCGACCTGCACCGGGAACGGCTGCGACGTGAGCCGAGCCGTTGCTGACGGTGATGATTCTGCCGCTCCGGATTGCGACGCGAAGCCGGTGACGGTGAGCGCACCGTTCGAGTAGGTGGTGCTCAGCGCGCGTGCCGTTCAACTTCGCGACGGACGTGGGCTGGAAGCCGGTGCCGGTGACGGTCGCCGTGAAAATGCCCAGCGGCAATTGCCCGTTGCGAGCCGACGCTGGTGATCACCGGCGTCGGCGGAATCAAGCGTGACGGTCGCGGTGGCCGTGCCGTTCGGTCCGGTCGCCGTGACGGTGTCGGCGCCGGATGCAGGCATCGTCGCTGGGGCGGTATAGAATCCCGCGGATGTGACTCGTGCCTGAGACGCGGCCCACGTGGTCGCGCCGGCGGAAGTGAATTGCTGCGTCGCGCCCAGATTCAGCGAGACGCTGGCCGGCGAGATCGTCTGCGGATTCGCGGTTTGCAGCGTTACCGTCGCCGAAGCCGAGCCTCCGGGCCCCGTCGCGGTGACGGTGACTGTGCCGGAAGCGGGAAGCGTCGAAGGCGCGGTGTAGAGTCCCGTGGTCGAGACAGTGCCGGCGGTCGCCGACCAACTGGTCGCGTTGTTCGAAGTGAACTGCTGCTGTGCGCCGAGCTTCACGGTTGCTTGCGTGGGCGAGATCGTGGTGGCGGGCGGCGGTCCGGTCTTCGCTACGGGAATCGATATTTCCGGTCCAAAGAGCGTGCCAGGATTTTCGACCATGAGGGTCGCCGAAGTGCCATTGCCTTGATAGGCGCTGACCTTCAGCGTGGTGGAGTTAACGAAAGTGACTCCCATGTTCGCGCCGTTGTAGTTGAGTGTCGCCCCTTTCTGGAATCCGGCACCGGTGATGGTCAGCGCAACCGTGGTGCCGGCGGGGATCGGATTGGGGGAAACAGAAGTGATCGACGGGCCGGCGGCTTCGATATTGACGTACATCTCGCCCAACGTCTTCTTGTCGGAAGCGAGCGCTTCGATCAGCGTGCTCACCGTCGGCACTGTGGCGGGCGCTTTGTAGAGACCAGTGGTCGAGATGGTGCCGACGGTGGAATTGCCACCGGTGACGCCGGAGACTTTCCATGTGACCGAGGTGTTCGCGAGTCCGGTGACGGTAGCCGTGTATTGCAAAGTCTGGTTCACGCCGAGATTGGTATAGCCGGGCGTGATGGTGACGGTCTGGGCGAGCAGCGCGCCAGGAATTGTCGCGACGAGAAATGCAATTTGAATATTCCGCATTTTTTCCTACACTGATCATGCGGGATATCGAGCGTTCAGCGGAACATATTTGGGGAGGAAAGATCCCTTAGAGGTAGAGAGACGGTATTACTTAAGAGGGGCTACGTACGAGGGATTAATACGGCGTGCCGTCGCCGTGAACGCGCGTTTGCTTCTGCCAATTGCCGGGTAAAGCGCCATTAGGATCTGTGTTCGGATTGTTGGTCTGATAATAGTGGCCGCTTCCATCGCCCCAGGTCTGCGAGTATCCGCTTGATACTTTCACGGGGCCATTTGCGCCCGTGACGGTCTGTTGATCCAGCGAATAATCGCACCAATCCATGGCGATGGTGTGATTGGAATTCGCGATGGCGCGCGCGTTCGCCATGGAGCGATCGGTGCCCGCTTGCATGGTCGCCATGAATTCCTGGTGCTGGCGATTCCGGATCGCTTGCGCGACCGCCTGGTCGTGCCGGAACTGCGTCAGCATCGCATTATTTTTCGCCATCTGCGCCTGGAGATATTTCTGGGACCACTGCTCATTCGGACCGGCGCCGATCTTATCGGCATCGATCATGGCCAACACATCTGCAAGTTTTCCCTTGGGCGCGCGAACCATGCTGATGTTGGCGCTGCAGGTCTCGGTCATCCCACCCTGTCCAATTTCAGAGCGGATACACGTGACGCCGGCGCGAAGATGCGCTTCCATCTGAAACGTGCCGTTCTTGTATTCTCCGAACGCGGACGCAAAGTCGAAGTGCTGAACTGTAGGCTTGACCGGCGTCCCCCTGGCGTTGGCGGCACTGCGGGCGTTCAGATCAGCGAGAAATTTCTTCCGCTGATCCACCGACGCTGGAATCGGTGCATCGCGTGTGTAGGCGATCTGCAGCACTCCCATGATGTAGGTGAGGAACTGCTTGGCCGTCAGTTCCTGTTTGAGAGTCAGGCAATCGGGATGAGGCGCGCCTTTGAACTGGCTGGTGGACCAGCTCCAATCGAGGCGCGGGTAACGGCGCAATTCAGTGAGGCCGTCCGGCGAGTACATGCGAAACACCGGGAATGCAACCTGTTCACACGAAGTGCCCTGCAGGAAGGTGCCGTTGAATTTCCAATTGGCCGGCACGTTCACGTCGAACGCGGTCATGTTCAGAGCAGGATCGTGAATGGCTTCGTGGCGAACCGAGCCCGCGAAAAGCGCGGCACTCAGACCGATCGATAGCAGCGCGGTACGGCAGAATTGCATTGCAATACTGTACCGCGAAAATGTGTAGCGGGTTTACTAAAGAAACGCTTAGCGGGCGGCGCGGGCGCGATGCGGACGGGCTTTCGCAGTGGCGGTTCGCGCGGCGACAGCGCGCTTGGCCACCGGCTTGGCCGCAGGGGCCGCGACAACCTTGGTCGTCACTTTAGAGGCGACGACTTTCGCTGCGACCGCTTTCGTCACGACACTTGGAACGCTTGTAGCACCTGCAACCTTCATCGGATAGCGTTCGCGGAGCCATCGTTCGACGATTTCACGTTGCCCGGTGAGCAGCAAGCGCTGCCAACTCACGGCACCGGTGCGCTCGTTATATTCGGCCATCAGGTAAGAACCCGCGTTAAAGACCTGGATCAGGTCGGATTTGACGCGCTTGAACTGAAACGCTGAAAGGACTGCTTCGTGCTTTTGCATCTATACCCATAATAGCAGTGCCTCCAAACCGGGGTCAAAACAGGCCGTGAATTAACACTGCACGCCGTTTCTGGTCGCCTTCTTGTTGGAAATAAAGGAAATGTTCCTCGAGCGAAATTTGGGCGAACCTTGGGCGAAAAAAACCTCGCCCAGCGGAATGGATTGCTTGGTCTGCGGATCGAGCTGGAGAACCGTGGACCGATCCCCTTTAGTGGATTCGCGAAAAAGGTAAATGTAGCGTGTTCCGTACGCAGTCGCATACCACTGCAGGCCAGTCTGATCCGCGACAATCTCAGGAGCCCCACCACTTGTGGACACTCGATAGAACGTTTGTCGATTCCGGCGAGCCCCCCAGAAATAAACGTACTTTCCATCAGCCGATTCGTGGGGCCACATGCCTTCCGGTCCCAGCGGCGTCAGCTTGCCGGAAGCGACGTCGATTCGAACGATCGCCGATTCCGGCCGCGGAGACCCGTCAATCGGCCATCCCCGCGAAGCGTACAGCGACCTGCCGTCCCCCGACCAGCTTGCGTTGTCGACGGCGAACGCTTCCTTGGCGAGGCGGCGCGCAGCCCCTCCTGTTGAGGGGACGACGTAGAGATCGGTTCGAACGTCCGCATTGCCATGCCGTGGAAAGACCGAGAACGCGATCCACTTGCCGTTGGGCGACCAACCAATCAAGCTGGGCGATCCTTGATCGGACGGATTGGCGAAGCCTGGGATCGTCGCGACCAGCACATGTTCACTCGAGCCACTGGCGTCCGCAACGAATATTTGGAACAGGCCGGTGCGCGCGGAAATATACGCCTGACGGCGGCCGTCGGGAGAGCAACCGGGAGCTCCGTTGCCACAACCAGGGTCTTCTACCTTCGCGGGCTGGATGGGGATGGTTCTGAGATCGGCGCGCCACAACGCTACCTCCTGTGTCGTTTCGGTGGCGAGCGCGGTGCCGTTGGGAAGCAACTGGGTGATCGAGAAACGGTGATCCAGATCGCCGATAGGTTGGGGTTTCGCGCCGGGTCCGAGTGTGATGCGTCGAAGGTAAGGCACGTCGCCCCACACTTCGTACACGATGGACTTGCCGTTCGGCGTCCACACGAGCGAGCTGATTTCGCGGGGCTCGCGCGCGATGACGACAGTGGGCGCGATCGGGAGGTGCACGGCGCTGAGGCTAACGCGTTTCAGAAAGCCGCCGTCCGCAAATGCGAGCTGTTTTCCGTCCGGCGAAAATACGGCTCCCGATCCCGGCAGCGTGAAAGATCGGACTGGCTTGCCGGTCTCGACGGAAATCAATGCGAGGCGGCAGGCGCCGTCGCGCGACGGGTCGGATTTGTATACGGCTTGGGCGATATAGCGGCCGTCTGGGCTCCACGCACTTGGAAGGGCCGTATCGCAAATCTCACCAAGATCGCGCTCAGAGGAGCCGTCGGAATTACGGACGAACAGACGATTGTCGAAGTGCGAATAGAATCTCCTGAACGCGAATTTCGTGCCATCGGGCGACCAACGCGGCTCGCCTGGAATGGCTTTCTCGGAATCCACAAGCGCGCGAATCTCTCCGCCTGAGAATGCGCGCTGGTACAAGCCACAAGAGTAATCAGGCCTGCACCAGCCGAATACGAGCGTCTTTCCATCCGATGAAAGGACGGGATCATCGGTTTCGCCTTCTAGCTGGAACAAAGGGTTGGTTCGGACCTGCGCGACAGCGACGCAACAGAGAATTCCCCAAGCGGCAATAAGACAGCAGCTGCGTCGCATACGGGTGTCTTCATTCTAATTCTCTAATTCTTGAAACGAAAGAAAACCGGACGTGATCCACTAAACGCGGGAGTACGAAAAGAGGTCATTATGAACGGCAAGCATTGGATGACGTTGATCGCGGCGGGACTGGTGGCATACGGAGTGATCACGCTGCTGCCAGACATCCGGCGTTACGTGCGCATCAGCACGATGTAGTCGATTCGATATCATGGCGGCTTGAGAACCGCTCGGTCGGTCCACGTTCGAGGCGTCGTGCAAGGCGTCGGATTTCGCCCCTTTGTATTCCGTCTGGCACACGATCACGGCCTCGCGGGATGGGTGCTGAATCACGCCGAGGGTGTCGAGATTCACATCGAGGGCGCGGAGTCTGCGCTCGGAACATTCTTGATCGATCTTGAGACGCAGGCGCCTGCGGCGGCTCGGATCACATCGGTTGAGGCGACCGCTGCCGAGAGCTTCGGCTTCGAACACTTCACGATTCGTGAGAGTCCCCACGGCGGTCACATTTCGACGCGCATCTCTCCCGATCTTCCGATCTGCGTGGATTGCTTGCGTGAGATGTTCGATCCGCGCGATCGCCGCCATCGTTATCCCTACATCAATTGCACGAATTGCGGACCGCGCTATACGGTGATCGAAAGCCTGCCGTACGATCGTGCCGGCACGACGATGAAGCACTGGCCGCTGGATCCATTCTGCGAATTGCAGTATCGCGATCCGTTGAATCGCCGGTTTCACGCGCAACCGGTGGCATGTCCTACGTGCGGCCCGCATTATTTTCTGGAGAGTCCGGAGGATTCGGTTCGTGGCGACGACGCCAGCATCGCGCGTGCGGTGGAGTTGCTGAATGCGGGCGCAGTAATCGCGATCAAAGGAATCGGCGGCTATCATCTGGCGTGCGACGCCCAGAATGAAGCTGCGGTTCGCGCCATGCGCGAGCGCAAATTTCGCAAAGAGAAGCCGTTCGCCGTGATGGTCCGCGATGTCGAGGCCGCGCGCGGGATCGTCGAACTCACTGCGGCTTCCTCGGCACTGCTTGAATCGCTGGCGCGGCCAATCGTGCTCGCGCCGGCGAAGATCGAACTTCCGGAAGTCGCGCCGGGAAATCGCGAGCTTGGTGTGATGCTCGCCTATGCGCCCCTGCACTATCTGCTGTTCGAGGCGGGCGCGCCGAAGGTTCTGGTGATGACCAGCGCCAATCGGTCGAGTGAGCCGATTGCATATGACGACGACGACGCACGTGCGAGATTGACCGGACTCGCGGATGCTTTCCTCATAGGCGAACGGCCTATTGCGCGGCGCGTAGACGATTCGGTAGCGCGAGATGGCGCGTTCGGTCCGGTGATTCTGCGGCGATCGCGCGGCTATGCACCGGGCTCGGTCGCAACCTTGCCTACATCGCGACCGATTCTCGCGGTGGGTGCGGATCTAAAGAACGCGATCACGCTGGCGGTCGACGGGCAGGCGTTCGTCAGCCAGTTCATCGGCGACCTGGATCATTTTCAGGCGCTGGAATCGTTTGAACAAACCATTCGCGATTTGATGTCGATGTACGAAGTGAATTGGGACGATGTCCTGCTGGTGCACGATCTGCATCCCCAATACGCCTCGACCATGCGAGCGGAGCGCTTGCCGGCGAAACAAAGGATCGCGGTGCAGCACCATCGCGCGCACATCGCGTCAGTGCTGGCGGAGCGCGAGTGTTGGGATCGCCGCGTCATTGGCGTAAGCTTCGATGGCACGGGTTATGGAGATGACGGTGCGATCTGGGGTGGTGAGTTTTTCGTGGGGAGTTTGCGCGAAGGATTCACACGCGCCATGCATTTGCGCACTGCTGCGCTGGCGGGTGGTGATGCTGCTGCGAGAAATCCAGTGCAATGCGCAGCAGGATTTCTTTCGCAGATTCAAGAGATGCCGATGCTCACCGAAGAGCCGTTTCACTTTGGAGCGCGCTACAAAGCCGCGCTGCAGTTGATCGAGAAGGGGACGCGGACTTTCGAGACTACATCGATGGGTCGCTTGTTCGATACCTGCGCCGCCCTCCTCGGGTTCACTCGCGAGATCAGCTTCGAAGGACAGGCGGCGATTTGGCTGGAACAGCTCGCGCTCGATAGCGACAACGCAGATGGGTATCCGTTCCCTGTCGACGGCGTCACATTGGATTTTCGCCCGCTGCTTTTCGCGGTAGCGGAGGATCGAAAGCGCGGGCGAGGCGTTTCACAAATCGCGCGGGCCTTTCATAACGGCGTCGCGGAAGGGATGTGCGAAGCGGCGCGGATGCTGTGCGAGGCTTACTCGATCGATGCGATCGTACTTTCGGGCGGCGTCTTCCAAAACGATCTGCTGTTGACTCGTGTTCGCGCGTTGCTCTCCGGGCAGTCGATTCAGCTCTGGACGAACTCGGCGGTGCCCACCAACGACGGCGGTATCAGCCTGGGACAGGCCGCAATCGCGGCGATGACTTGCGTATTACCACCACAAGGGACGCGGTAGCCAACCGCGGCTCAGGTAGTCGCTCAGAATGAACACGAGTAGGATCGTAAGCCAAACAAACCCTGCCCCGACGAATAGTTTCGTCATCGAAGTCGAGCCTTTGATATGCATAAAGAAAAGAATCACCAGTAGAGCCTTGATCACGGCGATGGTGATCGCGACGACGAAGTTGTATTCGCCAAGATCGATGCGCGCGACCACAATTGTCGTGATCGTAAGTGCTATGAGGACGAAATACACCAGCACGTATGTTCGTACGGGAGTTGGCTTGTGTGTCATGTAGCATGGCCTATCAGGTACAGCAGCGGGAACAAGAAAATCCATACGATGTCGACAAAGTGCCAGTACAATCCAATCATATCGACCGGTGTGTACCACTCAACTGAAAACCGATCTCGCGCGGCCATCACAATGAGCGTGGTTAATAAGCCGACGCCGACCACCATGTGGATCGCGTGCATGCCTGTCATCGCGAAATAGAGAAAGAACAGAATCTGCGCCTGATGAGTATACTGGGCGTCGTCAAATCGGAAACCCGGCCCGGGGACATGGTGATCTACCCATTTTTCGTGATATTCGTCGTACTTGATTCCCAGGAACACGCCGCCGAGAATGAGTGTCAAGATCAGGAAAAGAATGAGCATCTTCTTGGAGCCGATCTGAGCCGAGCGCACCGCGAGCACCATGGTCAAGCTGCTGGTGATCAGAACCGCGGTGTTAAGCCCACCCAGCGTCACATTCATGAACCGGCTCGCCGATTCGAATGCCCCCGGATACATGTTGCGGTACACGGTGTAACTGCCGAACATGCCACCGAAAAACATGATTTCGGTCAGCAGAAAGACCCACATCCCCAGAGTCGACGATTCTCTCTGCTGCTCGACGTCGTCGAAATGATGCTTCAGCTCGGGAGGATGTTCGGCTGAAGTATGCAACCCGACATCAATCTCGCTCAACTTCGCCCTCCTCTCCCGAGTAGTTATACGCAGGCTCGGTAACGACCGGCGGCTCGATGAAATTGTAGGTGGGCGGCGGAGTGGGAGATTGCTCCCATTCGAGGCCTTTCGCGTTCCAGGGATTCTGCGGAGAAATCGGCCCCTTGCGCCACGCCCACGCCAGATAGATGATCGGCAGCAAGTAGCCCACCCCGAGAATCGACGCGCCGGCCGTAGACATGACGTTCAAGAATTGGAATTCGCTGGCGTAGGAGGCGTAACGGCGAGGCATCCCGAGGTAGCCAAGAATGAATTGGGGGAAAAAGGTGAGGTTAAACCCGATAAAGACGATCGCCGCGGCGAGACGGGCCCAATTCTCCGGATAGAGGCGTCCGGTGATCTTGGGAAACCAGAAATGAATTCCTCCCAAATACGCCATCACCATCCCGCCCACCATCACATAGTGAAAATGAGCGATGACAAAGTAGGTATCGGTGACATGCACGTCGATCGCCATGGTCGCGAGGAACAGGCCCGTGAGACCTCCGATCGTAAATAAGCCGATAAACCCGAACGCGTATAGCATCGGGGTCTCGAAAGTGATCGACCCTCGATACATCGTCGCCGTCCAGTTGAACACTTTGATCGCGGATGGGACAGCCACTAGAAAGCTAATAAACGAAAACACCATGCTGGCGTACATGGATTGTCCGGCGACGAACAAATGGTGACCCCACACCAGGAACCCCAGGACGGCGATCGCGACACTTGAAAAAGCAACAAACCCGTAGCCGAATATGCCCTTGCGAGAAAAGCATGGGACGATTTCGCTGATCACGCCCATTCCCGGCAAAATCATGATGTACACGGCGGGATGGGAATAGAACCAGAACAGATGCTGAAACAAAATCGGATCGCCGCCCAGCTTGGGATCGAAGATTCCAGCGTGAAATACCCGCTCCAAACCCAGGAGAACGAGTGTGATCGCGATCACTGGGGTCCCCAGCACCTGGATCAGGCTGGTGGCATAGTGGGACCAAACGAACAAGGGCAGTCGCGACCACGTCATTCCAGGCGCACGCATCTTGTGAATCGTGACGATGAAGTTCAGTCCTGTCAGGATGGACGAGAAACCTGACACAAATACGCCAATCGCGGCCATGATTACGTGCGTATTAGAATATGTGGAACTGAATGGCGCGTAGAAGGTCCAGCCGGTGTCGACGCCGCCTTGCACAATCGCGGTGAGCGCGAAAATCGCTCCGATGATATAGATGTACCAACTCAGCAGATTTATTCTCGGGAAAGCAAGGTCGCGCGCGCCAATCATCAGCGGAATCAGGAAATTGCCCAGCGTAGCGGGAATCGAGGGCACTAGAAAGAAAAACACCATGATGATTCCGTGCATGGTGAAGAGCTTGTTATAGGTTTCGTGTTGAAACAATCCCTCCGGCCGCAGCAGATTTATGCGCATGCCGACAGCGAAAGCTCCGCCTACGAAAAACATCGCGGTGATCGAAAACAGATAGAGCAAAGCGATCCGCTTGTGGTCGGTAGTAAAGAGCCACGACTTCCAGCCGTAGTCAACATTCAGGTAGTTGGTGCGTTGCTCAGAGTGAACGAACGGAAGCGTTGGACTCATTCGAAATTCCTCATTGCTTGGGCGCCGTCTTCGGTGCAGACTTGGGGGCAGCGCTGGGGGGCGACAAGCTCTTGATAAATGCGATCAGCTGAATCAGGCCGTCCTCACCGATCTGCCCTTCAAATACCGGCATAATGTCGCGATGGTAGCCCTTCACGATCTTGGCGTTGGGCTTGAGAATCGATTCTCGAACGTACGCCTCATCGGCGAGCACGGTGCGACCGTCATCCAAAAGCACGGGATGTCCGTACACATAGCGCAACGTGGGACAACGTCCTTGTGTATCGAGCAAGTGACAGGACGAGCATCCGTATTGTTGGAACAGCTTCGCGCCCTGTTCTGCCATCGACGCGCCTGTGCCCCCGGCCAGCCAGTTCGCGTAAGCGGCGGGCTCCATCACGGTGACCCAACCAGTCATTTGAGAATGATTCGCCCCGCAATACTCGGCGCAAAAAATGTGATAACGTCCTGGCTTGGTGGCCTGAAACCAGTAGGTTTGATAGCTGCCTGGAACCACGTCATGCTTCAGGCGAAAGGCCGGTAAATAGAAGCTATGAATGACGTCCTCACTCGCTAAAATCAACTTCACGGGCTGACCGACAGGCACATGCAGCTCGTTGATCTCGCGTTGTCCATCGGGGTACTGCACTTTCCACATCCACTGCTTGCCAATCACATAAACATCCAGCGCTTCTCGCGGCGGCGTGTAATATTCGAAATACAGTGCGGTGCCCCAGATAAACATCACGATCATGATCAGGAATGGGATCACGCTCCATATGATCTCCAGGGCTACGGAGCCGTGAATCGGGGGCGGCATGGGGGCGTCGGGCGATTTGCGGCGGTACCGAAACGCAAAGATTGCGACCGCCGCAAAAATCAGGACCGTCATCCCTATGCCGACGAACAGCAGAAAGGTATATAGGGCGTCGACCTGCGTCGCGCTGGTTGATGCGGCCGGCGGAAATATGGATGGCAGGTTCATAACGCGTCGTGCAGACCTCGCGCGCGGCGATCGCGCATCAACATCATTGTCATGAACGTAACCAGCGAGGCGAGCGTAAGGAAACCCGCCACACGAAGCACATTCATGATCACCAAGCCATACTTCCCGCGCGACGGATCCCAGTGGTAGCAGTACAGCATCACCTGATCGATAGGCGAACCGATACGCCCGCGCGAAGCCTCCACCAATGCGAGACGTACGTCGCGCTCAGGATATTCGATGCCATAGAAATAGCGCGTCACACGACCCTCCGGAGTGAGAATCATGATCGCGCTGCCGTGCGCAAATTGATTGGTTTCCGGATCGAACGAATAATGAAACCCGACCGCATCCGCGATGGAGCGGCTGGAAGCCTCGACGCCGGTCAAGAAGTGCCAACCACGATCGCTCGACGGGCGATCATATTCCTTCAGGTAGGCGGCTTTCTTGGCAGCTGCTAGATCCGGTGTCTCGCGCGAATCAAAACTGATAGCGACAACGTCGAACGCTTTCCCCGCATTCATGCTCAGACTGCGAGCGCTGCGAACGATGCCATCCAGTATCATGTTGCACAAAGAAGGGCATTGATAATAAACCAACGCGAGGATGACAGGCTTTCCAGAGTATTTGCGCAGCGTGACGGACTGGCCGTAATCATCGGCGAAGGGAACATCCAGTGGCACCTGCGCGCCGACTTTTTGTTCGATTGCCACATTGCGAAGCGCTGCCGGTTTCCAGGTGTCCGCGGGTTGGGCGATGCAGGACGCGCCGGAAAGCATGACAATGACCCAGATACTGATTCGCACTATCGTTTTCCTTTCGCTTTTGTCGGGAATCCCCGCTCAAGCTGCAATTCCATCGCGCGATCTATCGGGATGCGAACAATTCCCTTGGATTTATCGGTCCATCCGTAGGTGGAAAGAATCTCATCTTCCTGCGAGTGCAGTTCGTGAACCTCGATGGCAGGGTGGTCTTCGATGCGCGGTGCGGGCGGAAGCTGAGTCTGATCCACTTCAGCCATCGGATTCACGCGCGGTGTGCTGAGAGGGTGATCGGCCAGATAGTGAAACATCGCATATATGAAGAACCCGACAAGCACCACACCGACGCCGAGCCCAGCAATGGTCCACACTACGAGGCGAACACTCGCGTCATGAGTCTCGTGACCTGTTTCCACAGACATCAAAACGCCACCGTTTCCCTCGGCGCTCCTGCAAATTGCGCATCCCGCACCGGAAGCAAAGGGGCCGACCTCAATTGCCAGAAGAACGCAGCGATCCACAAGCCGCCGACCGCGACGAGCGTGGATATATCGGTCCAGTGAAATTGAATCCGCCGGCCGTAGAACGCAGGCTCGACTAGCCAGTACACATCGATCATCCGTATCAGCAGCATCAGTGCACACAGGCCGAGCAAACGATTCGCATGCCGCTTCACCGCCCGCGTTAGCAAGAGAGCGAACGGAGCGGCGAAGTGAAACACAACGAGAGCAACGGCCACCGAGCCCCATCCTCCGTGGAATCGCCGCAAATACCATGGGATCTCTTTGGGTAGATTGCCTGACCAGATAATCAGAAACTGAGAAAAGGCACAATACGCCCATAGAATCATGAACGCGAACATCATATTTGCAAGATCATGTAAATGTTGCTTGGTGACGTAGCTCCGCAGTGGCTCAACCCGTGAAAGGATGATGGCCAGTCCAATTGTGAACGCAAACCCTGATAACACTTGCCCCATCAGGAACATCGCGCCAAAGATCGTTGAAAACCAATCGGGCTCGAGTGACATGACCCAGTCGATGAATGCGAAACTCGCCGAGAAGGTAAATACAACCAAGCCCGGGGCGGCCAGAACCTTCATGGCGCTGGTTAGTTCGCGAGAGGCAACGGAATCGCTACGCGACCCATCCTGCCGCTTTGAAAGAACACTCAGGCGATATCCATAGAATGACCAGATCGCGAAATAAATCACGGTGCGCCCAATCAATGCCGGGGCATTCAGATACGCGGCCTTCGCGTGGATCGCGGGATCATTGGTCGCTCCCGGCATCGCCCACGGATAGAATGACGGCAAATTCAACAGGATAGGGATGAATAGAATCGCCAGCCCGGGAATCGTACGTGAGGCTGCCTCGCACATTCGCCGGATCACCATTCCCCATTTGCCTCCCACGGTGTGATGCAGTAACAGAATTCCGAGGCATCCCAGAGCCAAGCCGGTCCAAAACAGCCAGGCGAACAGATAGGAGCGCAGGAATTCATCCCGATCGACCAACCATCCAACCGCGGAAATTAGCGCAGCTGCGATCCCGATCAACAGCGCGATCCGCTGCCAAGAATCGAAGGGTGCTCGCTCTGCGGGAGTCATTTGGATGTGTCCTGCGGGGTCGCCCCCTGCGCTGCCGTGGGTTTGGGCGTCTCCGGATTCTTGTCGAGATCGCCGCGATGATCCGGCGGCACTGCATCCAGCGGTGCGGCTTCACTCAACTGGAGTACGCGAATGTAGGCAGCGATGCGCCAACGATCGTCGGGAGGAACACGCGAGCCGTAGCTAGGCATGGCACCGAAGCCGCTCGTCATCACGTCGAAGAAGTGGCCTACCGGAGCGTTGATTAACTTATCGGTATGATACGAAGCTGCCTGACGATAACCGCGGCGAACCACCATCCCATTCCCGTCGCCGATGCGGCTGTGACACGGCGAGCAGTAGATGTTAAACCGCTGCTGGCCGCGCTGCACATCAGCACGCGTGATTTCGAAAGGAAAGTAATCGATATCTTCGTTATCCTGCTTTCCCGTGTAGCGCGGATTATTGACGCGAACGTAGCTGGCGTCAGGCTCGGCTAAGGAATCGCGCCCCCACGCGATCGCCCCCTCGACTTCCGGCCGCGCCGATCTACCATCGCCAAAAAACTCGGTCGCGGCAAGAGGTTTGTAGCGAGGTTGATCATGCATATCCTGGCGGCACGCCGCGAGGAAGCATATCGCTGCCACCAAGAGGCTACTCCGCCACATCAGCGACCTCCAAAGCCCCCAGCGATTCCAGAAATTCGCGAGTCGCGCTTAACTCGAATTTAGGATCAGAAGCCTCGATGCACAAGAAAAAGCGGTCGCGCGAGGCGCGTTCGAAAGCCGGAACATTGAAGACGGGATGATACGGCTGAGGCAATCCATTCAGCGCCAGCATGCCGATCACTGCGGTCAGGCAAGAGATCAACACCATCGATTCGAACGTGATGGCAACGTAAGCTGGCCAGCTATTCAGCGGGCGGCCCGCAACGATGTGCGGATACGCAATCACGGTCATCCACCAGCACAGGCCGAAGCCGCCCGTGGCGCCAAGAATTCCAGCCACCAGCACGAAACGCTCGATCATGGTGCGGCGAAAGCCGATCGCTTCCGCGAGCCCATCCACGGGCATCGGCGAGTACGCATCCAGGTGGCGATAGCCTGCTTCGCGCGCGTGACGCGCCGCCTCGAGCAAAGGCTCGGGCTGAGCAAACTCGGCCATCAGTCCGTGGAGCTTGTCGAGTTGTCCGGCGCTAGTCGCCGTGAGCATGGCGATGCTCCTTTTCGTGCACCACTTCCCTCATTTCAAAAATAGATATCGCCGGAATGCCGCGAATGAACAAAAACATCAAGCATAGAAATACGCCGATTGTGCCGGCATAGGTGCTCCAATCCCAGACGGTCGGGTAATACATGCCCCAGGACGACGGCACGAAATCTCGCGTCAGGCTGGTGACGACGATCACGAAGCGCTCCAGCCACATCCCCACATTCACCACCAGGGAGACCACGAACACGGCCCACACATTCAGCCGAACCCTCCGCGACCACAACACTTGCGGGATCGCGATATTGCTAGTGATCAGCATCCAGTAGGTCCACCAATAGCCGCCTTTCCAAGCGCGATTGATCATCATGTAGCGTTCATATTGATCGCCCGAATACCACGACATGAACGCCTCCATGGCATAACCATAGGCGACGATTAATCCCGTGCCGAGCATCACTTTCGCCATGCACTCGATGTGGCGCATGGTAATCATGTCTTCCAGGTGGTACCAGCGGCGAACGGGAATCGCCAAAGTCAACACCATGGCGAATCCGGAATAAATCGCTCCGGCGACGAAGTAGGGAGGGAATATGGTGGTGTGCCACCCGGGCAGGATGCTTACCGAGAAGTCAAAGCTAACCACCGAGTGAACGGAGACGACGAGCGGCGTCGAGAGCCCGGCAAGCAATAGGTATGCTTTCTGATAACGAGCCCAGTGGCGCGCGGACCCGCGCCATCCCATCGCCAGAACGCCGTAGATTTTCCCGGCAAGAGTGGTGGGGCGCGCGTCGCGCATAGTTGCGAAGTCAGGAATCAATCCGGTGAACCAGAAAATGAACGAGACTGTCGCGTAAGTAGACACGGCAAAAACGTCCCAGATCAAGGGTGATCGCGGCTGCGGCCATAGCCACATCGTGTTGGGATACGGCAGCAACCAATACGCAAGCCACGGGCGGCCGAGATGCAGAATGGGAAACATGCCGGCGCAAGCGACAGCGAAAAGCGTCATAGCTTCTGAAAACCGATTGATCGACGTGCGCCAGTCCTGCTTCAACAGCAGCAAAATCGCCGAGATTAATGTCCCTGCGTGGCCGATTCCGATCCACCACACGAAATTCACGATCGCGAAGCCCCACGCGACAGGGATGACGATTCCCCAGATCCCCACGCCGCGGATAAATAACCACGACACTGCGACCATAAACAGATTGACCAACGCAAAGGCCACGGCGAACCCGATAAAAAGCTGCTTCGGGGTCTGAAGGAACGGCCTGTAAACTACGCCGCCGATCTTGTTGGTTACGGTATCGAAATTGTGCCCTGGTCCTAGCACCTCGTCGGGGCCGGGATCGATGGTCGCAGTGGTTCCGTGCTCGTAATCCTCGGGCATCAGGACTTCTCCAGATCGGGATTTGGATTTTGCAAGCGCGCCAGATAGGTGCTACGCGGCCGCGTGTCCAGGTCCTCCAATAAACCGTAATCGCGGCGTTGCGCCTTCAACTTTGCGACCTTGCTGTTGGGATCGTTGATATCGCCGAAAATAATTGCTTGTGCAGGACAAGCCTGCTGGCAGGCAGTCACGATCTCGCCATCGTGAAGAGGACGATCCGCTTTTTCGGCATCGATCTTGGCGCGATTAATGCGCTGGACACAGTAGCTGCATTTCTCCATCACGCCGCGGCTGCGCACAGTTACGTCGGGATTGCGAACTCCGTACAGACTCGGAGTGCTCCAGTCGGAATATAAGAAGAAATTAAATCGGCGGACTTTATAAGGGCAATTGTTGGAGCAATACCTGGTTCCTACGCAACGGTTGTAAACCATTTCATTCAAGCCCTCACCGGAGTGAACCGTCGCGGCGACCGGACATACTAACTCGCACAAAGCGTTCTCGCAATGCATGCACGGTACGGGCTGAAAATACATCTTGGGATCTTCCATCGGTCCGGAATAGTACCGATCCACGCGAATCCAGTTCATATGCCGGCCCTTAGCCACCTCATCTTTACCGACCACGGGAATGTTGTTCTCCGCCTGGCACGCAACCGTGCAGGCCTGGCAGCCGACGCACGCGGTCAGATCGATGGACATGCCCCACTTGTGTTTCTTGTAGGGCCATAGCGGAAAGAGCGTGTGATCGTCGGGAACGCGTGATTCTACTGGATGCGCAAAATCAGGTTGCTGGTGATACTCCGCGAAAGTTCCCGCGCGAAAAGGATCGCGCTCCTCCATGGTCTGCGTGTGTTGCGTATTTGCGAAAGAATAACCACCACGCTTGCGTGTGATGGTGACCGGGCCACCATGGCCCAGCACATCGGAAGAGCGCAGCGCGAACGCGTCGAATCCGATCTTGTCGCCGATTTTTCCAGCTCGTGTACGACCGTAGCCAAGGTGAACCGTGATCGACTCATCGGCGTGACCTGGCAGCATCCAGACTGGGCCCTCGATCTTTGCACCGCGAAATGCGATCTCGACGATGTCGCCGGTCGCGACCCCATATCGCGAGGCGCTGGCGGGAGAAATCCATACAGCGTTGTCCCAGGTCATCTTGTTTTGCGGTTTCGGCGTTTCCTGCAGCCACCCATTGTTGGAGAACGATCCATCGCCGACCGTCGGATCCGGTCGAAAAACAATTTCGATGCCTGACGTTCCGGAGGATGAAACGAGGGGAACCCGCGCGGCAGGCGGCGAGGTCCCGGCGAATGCGCTGCCGGCGACCACACCTCGCTGCAGCGAATGCGCCCAGAAATCCTCAAAATCTGCGCCCGAATGTTGCGATTGCCAATACGCGCGAACCGTATCGCGGGAGTTCTGATCGCCCCGATCGAGCAACAGATTCATCACATCGTGCACGGTCTTGCCCGAATAGATCGGTTCGATCAGAGGCTGCACGATCGATGCGGAGCCATCGTAGGCACGAGCGTCGCTCCACGATTCCAAGTCGTGAGCCTGCGGCACATGCCAATGGCACCACGCGGCCGTCTCATTCGAATACAGTCCCAGATGTGCGCGCAGCTTCACTCTCTTCATCGCATCGAGAAATCCGAAATCAGCGGGCGCATCGTAAACCGGATTCCCGCCGATCATCAGCAGTGTGCTGACGCCGCCGCTGCGCATCTCCCGAACCAAATCCTGCAGAGACGCGATCTGATCCACCGGGTTCGATTCGACCGGATTGGTGTAGAGCACCGTGTTGCCGGCGTTGCCGAGCCGCGCGTTCAGATCGTGCGCGATCGCGTGCAGCCGTGGTGTCTGATATTCGCCGGCGATGACGATGCTGGCGCCACGGTTTGCATTCAGATCCTTCATGATCGCGTCGGGCAACTTGGTGGCGAATTCTTCCATCTCCGACGCTCGCACTCGATAGCGATGCTCCGCCATGCCACCGGCCAGCGATGGCGACGGCTCGGCTACATACAAACGTGGTGGTGTCGCGTTCGGATCGGCTGCTGCGGCGCGGCGGCGCGCCGCGTAATCCCGCGTGTAACGCAATCCAGCCGGGGCGCCGGCGCACAGAAAATCGGCGTCCAACGACACGATTACGTTCGCGCGATCGAAGCGATAAATCGCGTTCAGCGGCTTACCGAATGCTGCGATGGAGCCCGCGTACGCCGAGTGACGGCCGCACGGTTCGTACTGATGCCACTTGGCTTCCGGGTACGTCTTGAGAAACTGCTGTAACTGCGCCGCCAGCGTCGGCGACGTAACTGTCGTCGTTAGGATTCGAAATCCTTCACCCTTCTTTGCTCCCGCATCGCGCACGGCCGTGATCGCTTTGATGAATTCGTTCCAGGTAGAAATGCGGCCGTTGCGCGTCACGGTCTGCGATCGATCGGGATCGTACAGTGTGAGCACGCTTGCCTGGTGAAACATATCCGTCGCGCCCAGGCTGGCCGGATGCAGCGAATTCCCTTCGATCTTGGTGGGCCGCCCCAGATGGCTTTCGACCAAAACGCCGGTTGCGATCCCGCCTGTTCCGGTCAGCGCTGTTGCATAGAACAATGGCTCGCCGGGAACGAACTCCTCGGGCTGCTTGACGTAGGGCACGATCGCTTCAGGCGGCTGCACCGTGCAACTGGAAGCGCCCGCCAATGCGATCGACGCGCCCATCAGCGTCAGAAATCGACGCCGTGAGGACGCGTCATTCCAATCCGGAGTGCGATTGGGAAACTCGTCCTCGACGAACGCGCGAAACTCCGCTGTGCCCGCAAGCTGCTCCATGCTTCGCCAATATTTCATCGATGACATGTCACGCAATCCGTCAAACTCTGAATGTTGTATTCGGCGACCAGTCGCGGGCCCATCTCGTCTTGGTTTGGGGCGGGTGTTTCGTAGGTGGGGTTGAACACTTCACTGCGAGGGCGAACATAACGCGCCGGATCGCGATGACAGTTGACACACCACTGCATGTACAACGTGTTCACTTTCCACATCAGCGGCATTTGATCCACGCGGCCGTGACACGTCGAACAGCCGATCCCCTTGTTGACGTGGATGCTGTGGTTGAAATACACGAAATCGGGAAGATCGTGAACCCGCGTCCAGGAAAGCGATTGGCCGGTGCGGAAACTCGCGCGCACCGGCTCCAGCATGGCCGCGTTGGTCCAAATCTGCGAATGACAGCTCATACAGATCTCGGTGGAAGGCAATCCCGCGAAGCTCGATGTTTCCACCGATGTGTGGCAATAACGGCAATCGATGCCGTCGTCGCCGACGTGATGTTTATGGCTGAAAGGAACGGTTTGATCGATCGCCGTGGAAACCGCGGTGGTGAAGTCCCCGGCGTTCAATCGATACGCGACCCACACGATGCCGCACAGCAGCAGCACTACGCTGGCGATGCTGACTTTCGCCAGACTGTTCGAACTGCGATGAAACATCTGCGCCATCGCGAATCCTGTGATCGAGCAACTTCTTGTGGGAGTGGAAAACTTCTGCTTCCCGGAGGTAGAGACATCTCGCGAAGAAACCGTTACGAAAGTTTTTCGCGGCGACTTTGTGATTACGGCACAAGCACTGCAGAGCCATCGATGGAATCCGCGGCGATCGCGGCAAGAGCTTGATTAGCTTCGTCGAGTGAAAAAACGGTGACTTTGGGGCCAAGCTGGATCGACGCGGCAAGATCCAGAAAATCGCGAGCGTCCGCGCGAGTCATGTTCGCGACGCTGCGGATCTGGCGTTCGCCCCACAGCAGCTTGTCGTAGTCGAACTGCGGCATGCGATCCAGATGGATCGCGTTGATGGCGACGACTCCGCCTTTGCGAAGACTGGAAAGCGCGGAGACGACGACATCGCCCGATGGCGCAAAAGTGATTGCGCGATCAAGTTCCACGGGCGGTTTCTCCTTTTCACTGCCCACCCAGATCGCGCCGAGCGATGCGGCCAAACGCCGATGTGATTCGCCGCGCGTCGATACATACACGCCACACTTCCACGCATGCAGGACTCCAATTGCGAGCGAAGCCGACGATCCGAAGCCGAACAATCCTACGCGATCGCCTGGTTCCACACCTGCAACGCGCAGGCTGCGGAATCCGATGATGCCGGCGCAGAGCAACGGCGCCGCATGCAGATCGTCAAGCGCGGGGGGCAAAGGGAACACGAAATCGGCGCGTGCGACTGCGTATTCAGCATAGCCGCCGTCGATCGAATAACCGGTGAAGGTCGGCGAATCGCACAAATTTTCGAGATCGCGGCGGCAATACGGACAGGTGCCGTCGACGCCGCCCATCCACGACACCCCCACCCGCGCTCCGATTTGCAGGTTGGAAGCGGAGCTTTCCACAATCTCGCCGACGATCTGATGACCGGGAATCAGCGGTGAGCGGAGCAACGGAAGCTCGCCTGCGGTGATGTGGAGATCGGTGCGGCAAACTCCGCACGCGCGGACGCGCAGCAGGACTTGTCCATCTCCCGGCACCGGCCGCGCAACTTCTGCTATTTGCAAAGCACTCTTCGGTTGATGAAGAAGAGCAGCTTTCAATGTGTTGGTTTTTCGACGAACACGTTGGTGTCGCTCTTGGTGACTTCAAAACGCAGTACCAGGTTTCGCGGGCCCGCGCCGCTCGCCGCGACGAATTTCCAATTCTTCGCAGCCGCGACCGCCAGCTTGCCCAGATAACGCGAGCGGGTCGGTTCCAGAGTGGCATCGCTCACGCTTACCCGATTCATCGACGGACACTTTGATCAACAACACAACTGTGCCGTGAATGGTTCCGCGAGCGTGCGCTGAAATCTCGGGCATCGCTTGATGAACGACCAATTGCTGCGTATCGACCACCGCGCCACGGGGGGCCTGCGTCTCTGGCGCTGTAGTGTCGATGGCTGGATCGGCGGCTGGAGGGGCCGTCTTGATCGCCTTGGGAGCCGCGGGCTTGCTCGCTGGCGCGACCGGAAGAGTGGAAGCGGCGGGCGCCGGACTTACTGCCGTTGGCGCGACGATTGCGACGGGCTGAGCCGCGCGATTTCGAATCAGGCTACCGACAATCACCACCACGACCAGAAGGACAAACGCCGCAATGGAATAAGTGACTGTCGATCTCCTGGCGCGGGCCGATGCAATTACGGGGACCGCAGCCGCAATGTTTTCCGGAAATCTCAATTTCCCGGCGAGCTCTGCCGCGGTCCATTGCGTTCGACCGTTCGTTCCCGCGCACCGATACACGATTTCCTGAAACGGCTGTGGCAGTCGGTCCGGATTTCCGCGCGTGGATTGCGTCAGCACGTGCGTCACGATCTCGCCCACCGCACGCAGGTCTTGAGGCGCCTCGCCGGGCGCGACGGTATCGCTCGAAATCTTGAGCGTGTCATTCACCGCGAAAACGTTCGCGGCTTTCAATCGACCGTGCGCTAATCCCTGGCCATGCTGGCCCTGACTATGCAAATACGCCAGTGCGTCGGTGAGCGGCCGCAGCATATCGAGCGTTTCCTCACCGGTGAGCGCGCGTTCATGCAGCACCGCCGCGAGACTCTCATCGCCGTAATCCATCACCGCGAACACCAGCGAGATCCCGGACTTGGTCCAGCGGCCGGTCTTTTCGATGCGCATCAGATGCGGATGGGACAGTGTCGCGGCGCGATTCCACTGTTCCAGAAGACGATCGGCGTCGGCGCCAAGGGCGGCGACCAGCTTGATGGCGCGATTTCCTGACGCAACTTTGGTGCGGAACACCGCGCCTCGCTCATTCGCGCCGAGAAACTGCTCCAAAGGAAATTCGCCGGCGACAACATCGCCAGCCCACTGGGTCCAGTCGGGCGTCATTCTGGCAGCAACAGCCATCCTTCACCTACTTCTTCTGCACCTTGCGAGATTATATCGCGCCATAATAAAACCCGAGGATGATCCCCGCGACCACGGTTCCGCAGCGCGAACATCCCAAGCCCCTGGAATCGTTTTGGCGCGCGTTGACCACGTTCGATCGCTCCCGCATCGATCCCTGGATGGGCGTCCGCAATGCGATCGGGATCACGCTTCCGCTGGCCATGGGAGTCGCCACCGGCTACGCGGCAAGCGGCGCCACCAGCGCCATCGGTGCGATCAACGTCGCCGCAGCCGATGGGATCGATTCGTATCGCAATCGCGCGGCGCGCATGCTCACCGCCAGCGTGATCTGCGGTACAGCCGTGTTCCTCGGTGGTTTGGCATCGCATTATCCATTTTCGGTCGCGCTGGTGCGGATTTTGTGGGCATTCGCCGCAGGCCTGGCGGTGTGTCTGGGACAAGTTGCCGCGGATATCGCCACCATCAGTCTGGTGATCATCATTATTTACTCGGCGCAGAATATGACACCCGCGCATGCTGCCGCATCGGGATCCATCGCGCTGGCCGCGGGCTTGCTGCAAACCTTGCTGTCCATCGCACCCTGGCCAATTCGTGGACGCGAACCCGAGCGCCGCGCGATCGGCAATTTCTATCTCGCCCTGGCCAAATCGGCGACCACACCGGCGAATCCGTTCGATGCACCGCTCGCCAGCCAACAGAGCACGCAGGCGCAGGAGGCGCTGACTTCGTCAGCGGGCGATCACAGCGTCGAGTCGGAACGATTGTTCGCGTTGGTGAGCCAGGGTGAGCGGATCCGGCTGGCGCTGTTCGCGCTAGCGCGCAATGTTCTGCGGATTCGTCGCGATGAGGGCAACGAGGAGTCGGTCGGAATCGCGGAACGATTTCTGGAACTCGCCGCGAACGTGCTCCGGGCGGTCGGGCTATGTCTTTACGGCGAGCCGCTCGATGACACCTCGACGTGGCTGGAAATAGCAAACGCGCTGGCCGAAGGGATGCCCGAAAGTTCATTAGAGGCGGAAGCTCGTGTGCAGATGTTTGCATTGTGCGGGCAGTTGCGCGCGGCGGTGGAGATCGCCGGAAACGCGACCGTCACGGGCGAACAGGAATTTCGTGCGCGGGAAGAGCGCGTGCCTTGGAACCTGCGATTGAGCGGAAGGCTTGCGACACTCCGAGCGAATCTGTCGCTTGATGCATCGGCGTGCCGCCACGCGATTCGTCTGGCGATCTGCATCGCACTCGGCGAGGTAATCATTCACTCGTTTTCGTTGACGCGCGCGTATTGGCTCGAAATGACCGTCGCGCTGGTGCTGAAACCGGATTTCGGCAATACCTTCACGCGAGGGACTCTCCGCCTCGGCGGAACTTACGCGGGATTGCTACTTGCCACCGTTCTGGTGCGCTTCGTCTCGCCCCAACCGATGGCCCACGTCGCGATGATTGGAATCCTCGCGCTGACCATGCGATCGGTAGGGCGCGCGAATTACGGCGTGTTCGTGACGGCACTCAGCGCGCTGATCGTATTCCTGTTTTCGCTCACAGGTGTCTCAGCGCAGGATGTGATCGCGGCTCGGGCGCTGAACACTACGGTAGGCGGAGCGTTGGCGCTCACTGTGTATCTGGTCTGGCCCACGCGGGAGCGCACCCAGATACGGCAGGCTTTGGCGAAAATGCTGGATAGTTATCGCGTCTACCTTGCGACCCTGGCAAGCTTGTATTTGGGCGGCCAGAAAGCGGCTTTGAGCGATCTCGATCGACTGCGTGTGAACGGACGCCGTGCGCGATCGAATGTGGAGACTTCGGTCGACCGGCTCGCGGCTGAGCCGTTCGCAAATGCAGCGCAGTTGCGATTGGTGAACGCCATGCTCGCGAGTTCACACCGCTTCGTTCACGCGGCGATGGCGCTGGAAGCGGCGATCGGAGGCGGCGTAGAGGGCAGTGCGCGCGATGCATTCGGCACATTTGCGCGCGACCTCGACCAGATCCTGAGCGCTCTAGCGGCGCATCTCCGCGGAGATTCCGTGGATCGCGATTCGCTGCCGAATTTGCGCCGTGATCAGAATGCCGTCGCGCATGCAGGCGCAAACCCAACCCTCAGGATAGAGACGGATCGCTTGACCAACAGTCTTGACACGCTGGCAGAGCAAGTATTTCGCTTCGACTAACTACTTGCCGTCGACCGAAAACGCCAGCAGCACATTGCCCGCTTTGCCGCCGAACTGGCCGTAACCTGAATTGGTCAACACCATTCCGTTCGAAATCGTCGGACCAGAGGCGTCCACCGATCCGCCCTTCGCTTTCACTTTATTCACGGTGTCGAAGTCGGTCGCCGTGTCGAAATCCCAGACGATGGAGCCGTCTTTGGTGTTGTACGCGCGGAAGTGTCCGTTCAGCGCGCCCGAAAACACCGCGCCCGGGATCACCGAAACCGCGGCGGCTTGCGCCGGAATGCAGCCCGCTGGAACCGCGCATTTCACATCCGGAGCCGGAGTCGACCACACCTTCTTGCCGGTCTTCAAATCCACCGCCGAAATTCCCGGCTGCGCGCCCTCCCGCACGATGCGATCCGAAATCGCGACGTAGGCGTTCTGATTATCTGCGGCATGACCCCATTCGATTCCACCCAGCGCGCTGCCCGCGCCAAGCTTGATCTGCCACAGAATCTTGCCTTTGTTATCCGGGTCGAGCCCCCACAAAATGCCGGATTTCTGCCCGGCCAGCAGGATCTGCTTTCCGCCGCCGATGTCGCGCAGGATCACGGAACTGCCGAAATCGTAATCCGGTCCCGGCTTGTCGGGGAGATTCGCGCCACGGCCCATCACGAAATTGTCCTTGCCCTCCACCTGGCTGATCCAGGCGATCTTTCCGGTGTCGAGCGAATACGCCACGATCGCATCGCTGGTGTTGATCTCTTCGTCGGTATAGGAATCACCCGTCGCGACGTAGACCAGCTTGCGCTTCACATCGATGGTCGGGGCCGACCACACCGCCGCGCCCGCCGGTCCATATTGCTGCGTGCCGGCTTTGTTCTTCTTAAACGGCTTGGCCGGATCGAGCACCGTGGAACTCTTCCATTTAAGAGATCCCGTCTCGCCGTCGAGCGCGACCAAGCTTCCCTGGAACGTACAGCATTCGTACCTGTCGGATTGTGCCGACGCTTCTTCGATCGAGGAAACAGGCACGTACAGAGTCCCGTTATAGAAGATGGGTGCGCCGGTAATGCGCGACGACTTGTGATCCTCCACCTTCTTGTTCCACAGTTCTTTGCCGGTCTCGGCATCGAGCGCGTGCGTGGTGCTGCGCAGGTCGCCAAAGTACACGATGTACTTGCCGCCGGTCTTCGCCGGTACCACCGTCATCGCATTACGAACGCCCGCGCCGGTCGCGAAGCTCCAGATGATGCAGCCGGTCGCCTGATCGAGCGAATAGACCGTTCCTTTGTTACTGCCGACGAACACGCGGCCACCGACCACGGTGGGCTGCGCGGCGGCGGAGTTATCGCCCGGGAATCCGAATGCCCATTTCAACTTGAGCTTCGAAACGTCCGCGGCGGCGAGGCCGGGATTGGGCTGGAAGCGCGAATTGGTGGGATCGACTCCCCATCCGTTCCAATCGGCCTTCGAGTTCGGCGCGAATTTCTTGAGCGGCGCGGTGCACTGGCCCGCCATGGTTTCGGTCACGCCGCCAAACGCCTTGCCGGTGATGTAGGTCGCGATGGCGCGGGATTCGTCCGCGCTCAAGCCCGCGGCCTGCGTCACCATCGCGCCGGTGGACAGCGCGGCGAAAACATTTTCGGGAGTTCTCGCGGCGATCTCTTCGCGCTTCGGCATCCGAAGCTGCGCTTGCGGATTGTCATGGCAAGTGGCGCAACGTTCCTTATATAAGGCGGCGCCATCGGCCGGAGGAGCGAGTGGAGCGGGAGCCGCGAAAGCCGGCACGGCGAGAATCGCTAACGAGGCGAAACCAAGTCTGGCAAGCATAAAACCTCCAAAGGTGAAACTCTAACATACCAAGCGCACGCCGAAGGGATAGTCAGGCATCGTAAATTTGACTGCCTGGCTGTAAGCCTTACGATCGCGCGGCGGGCCACTGGTACTAAGCGCAACAACCGAGTCGAACGCCCCAAGTCGCTGTAACGTAATGACTACGCGACGTGCGCAGGCTCGAAAATCTCCTGGCATCGCGATTGCATCTCACCGGTCCATCGGGCCTGCAGAGGTTCGATAGGGAGATCAAATTATATGGCCGATCCTATTGATGAATCGAAGAGAACTGGTGACTCGAAGCAGACCTCAAGCTCGCACACCGGAGCGCTGGTCGCTTTAGGCATCGGGTTGGCGCTTTCACTAGCCGCGAACGGTTATCTGATCAACCGGTCTTCGCAGATGGACGATCGCATCGCCGATCTGCGCGACTCGACACAAGCGCAGATGACCAAGCTGGGCGACGCGACGTCATCGCTGCTGGAACAACGGCTCCAAGGCCTTAACGATCAGATCAGCGCCGCCGCGGAGGCGTCGAAAACCAGCATGAGCGCGGCGATCAAACAGACGCGAACGCTGGCGCAGAAGCAGGCCGATGAGATCCGCAACAATCTGCAGGACCAGCAGCAGC
This sequence comes from Terriglobia bacterium, assembly GCA_963819125.1. Lineage (GTDB taxonomy): Bacteria > Acidobacteriota > Terriglobia > Bryobacterales > Bryobacteraceae > Palsa-187. The sequence continues at coordinate 1,439,552 of CAWFUQ010000015.1, read as the reverse complement.
AAGTCGCGGGCGAGCTTACCAAATTGAAGGACGCGACCACGTCAGTCGATTCGAAAGTTAGCGAAGTCGCTACGGATGTCAATGGCGTGAAAACCGACGTGAACGGTGTGAAAGCCGACGTCACGACCACGCAGCAGAATCTCGAAAAAACTGCGAGCGATCTCAGGCGCGCCACCGGTGATATGGGCGTGATGAGCGGGCTGATTGCAACCAACGGCAAGGAGCTGGAAGCTCTGCGCGCACTGGGCGAGCGCAATTACATGGAATTCGATCTACGCAAGGGACAGGTCGAAAAGAAGGTCGGCAATGTCACCGTGGTGATGAAGAAGTCCGATCCTAAGCACAATCGCTACACGGTTGAGGTCGTGGCTGATGATAAGCGCATCGAAAAGCGTGACAAGACCACCAACGAGCCGGTACAGTTCTATGTTTCGAGCAGCCGCCAGCCGTATGAAATCGTCGTGAATCAGGTGAAGAAGGACGAGATCACCGGCTATCTGTCCACTCCGAAGGTGACCCTCGCAAGACAGTAAGACGGCCGGATTTGCTGTATGACGGTAAGAAGTGGAGCGGCTTTCACGGAGGACCGCTTCACTTCTGACGTTTGGTTTAGTTCCTTCGTCCGCCCATCACCCGCAGCAGGATATTCAACGTTGCGACAAAAACATTGAACACTCCTGCGAACAGCATCAACGCGCCGGGAATCGGGCTGTCGGCATCAGGGGTCGAGAGCACTGCGCTGGTCGAATACACCAGCACGAACACGCCGAATGCGCCCACGCCGAACGCGATCAGCATACCCAACGCGCCGATTTGCAGAAATCCATTCAGGATCATGGCTCCAATGAGCGCAAAGAAGAGGCCTGTCATCAACCCGCGCGGAGCCGAGAACGTCCGCCCGCTGGTCATCACATAGCCGGTCACGCCAAGGAACACGAATCCCGTGATCGCGAGCGAAGCCAGAATCAGCGTCGGCGCGACCATGCTCGCCACCCACAACAATGGCGAGATCGCGATGCCGGAGATGAATCCATCTCCGACCAGTGCCGCCACACCCAGGACGGGATTATGGCGAACCGCGATAGCGATGCGCGGGACCACGTTGAGCAGAATAATCGCGAGAATCCAGCCCATCCAGTTCGAGAACAGATGGACCAGTGTCTCTGACGTCGCGCCGATGTAGCCGCCGACCAGAGCGGAAGCGACGCTCAACCCGAACAGCATGTAGGTCTGCTTGATGACCGCTGACTGCTCGCCGGTCAAAGGCACGGCGCCGGTGATCCGGTCGATTCCAGTTAATTGCGGCCGCTGTGGACTAAAGCTTTGACTCATACCCTTAAGATACAGCCGACCGCAAAAAGTCGCAGGATGGCTTTGAGCGCACAGTTGTGCGCGATTCAAGGCGGTCTGACAATCAGCTCTTCAGAAACGCTTCCGCCGTGAGCACCATCAGCACCAGTCCGATCAGAACCGCCGCGCCGCCCAACAGACGCGAAGTGCGCACGGCCCAGGCTGGCGGCGGCACTGTAAGCAATTGATCCAATTGGCCATCCGCGACGGCCCGAGCGTATTCTTCGGGGTGGCGATCCTTGAACTCTTCCTCTGTTTGAGTGCCGGTAAAGACGGTGATGTCCATCGGGAAGTTATTGGGCCGCAAGTGCTCGTTGAAGAAGTGGACCACGAAGATGTAGCTCACCGCCAGAAGCGCCTCCTCCCCGTGGATCAGCAGGGCGACGTTCAGCCAGGAGCCGGGGACCAGGCGGGCGAAAAAGGGCGCGAACCACATCGCGTATCCGGAAATGCCGATGATGGCCATGCCCCAGAACACGCCCCAGTAGTCCAGCTTCTCCCAGTAGGTGTAGCGATCGAACTTGGGCTTCGGGCCGAGAAACAGAAACCACTTCATCTGGCCGATGACATCCCAAAGGTCCTTGAGATTCGGCACCATCGAGTTCGGTCCCCACAGGATCGACCAATCCTTCTTGATGAAGGCGCGATAGCCGACATCGCCGGCATGGATCAGGAAATCGATACTGAGGACCACGGCGAAGAATTTGTGAAAAAACAGAATCGCCGAAAACCCGCCGACCGCGTTTGCGAATCCGACGCTCCAGGCAGCGGCGCTGAAGCGGAGCGGCAGACCGGTGGCGGCCAAGCCCAGAAAGGTAACGACCAAGACGGCGTGCAACAACCGCTGGCCTGGCGTAAAGCGAGTATAGTAGCGCTCCGCGCTGGCCTTCTCTGCAGTGGTGATGGTCTCTATCGCGATGTCGCTCATGATTTCCTCCCCGCGGTGGAACCTTCCACGCGCGATCGAATGAACCACAGGGCCGTGTGCACTGCGAAGAATCCCAGCATGCCCGACAGCAACAGGTTCATGAATATCGACGACAAGTGCAGCAGCGGGTAGGCTTTCCCGTTGTGCGCATCGGCATGCGGCGCATAGGTCACGAAGCTCGCGTTCGCGCCGGAGTGACATTGGCCGCAGGTCTGGATCAGGTTCGCCTGCGCGACCTTCGATTTCGGGTCCGATGCAGGCAGGATTTCGTGCGCCAGGTGACAATCCCAGCAGTGCGCCGTCTCCTTGAACCCCAGCGCGGAAATCTGCGCGTGGAAGGTGTCGTGGTACGTCCCGGCCTTTTCCTGGTGGCAGCTTCCGCAGGTCGCCGTGGTCTTCATCTGGAAGGACGCTTCGCGCACCCCGGTGATCTGGTGAGCGGTGTGGCAACTGGTGCATACCGGGGCTTTCGCATCTCCCGCCGCGAATTCCTTGCCGTGAATCCCTCCCTCGTATTGCTTCTCGATGCCTTCGTGGCAGGTGCCGCAGGTGGCCGGGATGTTGGCCCGGTTGGTGCGGCTCTTGGGATTCTTGGGATCGAGGATGTCGTGCGCGCCGTGGCAGCTGGAGCAGGTCGCCGCCACCAGCAGGCCGTCCTTAGTGAGCGCGAAACCGTGAATGGAGTCGATGTACATCGAGTACACCTCCGGCAGGCCGTGCTCCTTCGCGAACTTCTTGTCACCATGGCAGGCGCCGCAAGTGCGCGGCATGTTCAAGGGATACACCGGCGACTTGGGGTCCTTCACGTTGACCACCGCGTGGCTATCTCCGTGACAGGTTTGGCAGGGCTGCGGGCTGGCGCTGGCATGGACGCTCGTCGCCATCGCCGAAACCGCCGCGGAGTGACAGGTGCCGCAGTTTACCTTGGCCACGTGATCCGGATGCGGGAACCCTTTGACGTCGGTGTGACAACTGGTGCAACCCTGAGCCGAGTGCACGCTCGCGTGAAACGGCGCGTCTTTTTCGGTATGGCATTCCAGGCACTGCGCGTCGGTCGCGGGCGTCGCCCAACTGAGAGCCGCGCCCAATGTGATAAAAACCGCTGCAATATGGCGGGTCATTGTTACGCAGGTCATTGTGACCTCCTCGTGGGCGGCACCGGCGCTGCAGGATCTCCGCTCGGCGCTTGCCCAGGAACGATATTCAGGTCGGACAAGATCTTGGGGTTCTTCTCTCCAACGGCGGGCATCTCGTGACAGGTGTTGCAGTCGCTGGGAATGGTGCGCTTATCGGCACTGGAGTGATTGCCGTCGTGGCAGCGGAAGCATCCGGGAGAATCCATGTGGCCGATGTTGTTCCCGTAGGTGCCCCAGGTGACCTTCATTTCCGGAAAAATATTGCGGCTATAGATACCCTGCACGGCAACGATCGCGTTGTCGATCTGCTTCCGTTTTTGCGAGTAAACCTCCGGATAATTGCTCCGGTAGAACGCATCTAGCGTGCCCGCGATCTGGATCTGGGCGGTGGCGCGGTCCGGATAGTTCACCTTCAGCGCCGCCAAAGCCTGTTTCTTCACGAACGGCAGCCCGGCGCTGATATGGCCGCTCGCCATGGCGTCATCGAGCGCGCGGTCGGGCATCTGGAAGATGTGCGTGGGCCGGTTGTGACAGTCCACACAGTCCATGGTGCGGCGTTCGCCGCGCGCTAATTCGTCCGGGGTGACCTTGGTATCGGTCGCGTTATAGATGGTCTGCTTACCGTTGGCGTCGGTGACCGTCACCTGCGGGATGATCTGCCGCTTGGCGTCGGTGGTCACGTATTCGATGGTGGTCTTGTCGGCCAAATGCGCGCCGTGGATGCCCACCGTCCCGTCCCACGCGTGGCCGCCCACCTTCATCATCAGGACCGTCGTCGCCGCCGTGTTGGGCTCGTCTTCGGAATACTCGGTGTGGACGACCACCTTGTCGCCAGTGAAACGCTGCGGCCAGTGGCACCGTTCGCAGGTCTCGCGCGCCGGGCGAAGATTGGCCACCGGCGTCGGAATCGGCGTCGGGTAATTGTGCGCGGCGACCGCGATGAGCTGCCCCATGCCCGACAATTTGGATTTCACGAACCAGGACGCCCCCGGGCCGATGTGGCATTCGACGCAATCCACGCGCGCGTGCGGCGATTGTTGATATGCCGCGAACTCCGGCTGCATGACGGTGTGGCATGCCTGGCCGCAGAACTTGCTGGTGTCCATGTAATTGATGGAACTGTAGGTGAGCTGGCCGGCGATCACCACGTTGATGAAAGTGGTCACCAGGATGAACAGCAGCAGCTTGCGCAGCTCCGCCGAACGGAGGGTGAGCGGCGGGAACCCCTGCTCAGCTTCCGCCCCTTGTTTTCGCAGGCTTCGCTTGTGCAGGTACATTCCGAGCGGGATCAGCAGCAACCCGAAGATCAAGATGCCTAACAGTGCCATCCACAGCAGCCCGATGTAGGGATTCTGCGACGTTCCGTTGATCAACTGCGGCAGCAGGAAGAACCAGGACACCGCTCCCGCGGTGGTCAGGACCACGCCGGTCAGGCTGATGGGGTTGCTGGAAAGATGGATCACCGGTGAGATCCATCCGAACAAGGGTTGTTGGGGGCGAGTTGGTTCCATGGGGGCTCCTTATGTTACGTGCAACCGCGATGGCAATAAGGACTCGGACATCGTCTTTACCTTTTCTATTTCCTTCCGTTCAGGTACGCGATCAGGTTCGCCATGTCCTGACCATCGAAGCGGGGCCACGGCAGGTGGCGCGATTTCATTTGTTCTTGCATGCTGGGGCCGTGATGCCACAGCGCCGACACCATGGTCGCTGCCGTAAACTGGCCGGTGAGCTTGGGCGCGCCCGAGGCGGCGTTATCGTGGCAGCTCGCGCAGTGTTTGGCGGTGAACACGCGCGCTCCGGCGGCGGCATTGCCGTCGCCTGCGAAAAATTGACCGGCCCACAGGAAGCTGATCAGCTCGCGCATTTCGTCGGCGCTGAAGGCCGGATTGGGCGCACCTTTCGCGGACATTTTCGGTTGGTGATTCCACATGTCGGCGGCGATATCGGTCAGCGTCTTGCCTCTGAGCTTCGGCGGGAGCGCATTCTTGCCGTTATGGCACCCGGCGCAACCTTTCGATTCGAACAGCGCCTGCCCGCTCGATCCGGAAGTCAGCCGCAGGGCGCTGGCGGCATTGTGCACTGGCAGGCTGCGAACATACAGCAGCAGATCGCTTAAATCCTGGGACGAGAGATCCGGCCAGCCGAATTTGCGTTTCTGGAACTCGGCCCGCATGTTCGCACCGTGATTCCACATCGCCGTCATCAGTTGAATCGGGTGGTCGACCGATTCCCATTGCGCCACCGGCTTGGCGTCGGCAATCTTCGAACTGGTCAAGCCGTGGCACTCGGCGCAGTGCTTGGCCGCAAAGACTGCCTTGCCGCGCCCGGCGTCGCCCGGCTTATCGAAAAACGCGCACGGAGTAGAAATAAGCGAACAGATCCGCCGCGGCCTGTTCATCCAGATCGCCTGCCGCGATGTTCGCGATCGCGCATGGCCGCCCACATCGCCGGCGCATGATTCCACATGGTCGCGGCGAGCGAGGCGGGAGTGAAATTGCGATCGATGCGGCGGCCCAGGTCCGGCCCCACTTTGCCGCCCTTGCCATTGATCGATGTGGCACTGGACGCAGGAGAGCGTTTGAAACAGCGCCTCGCCGCGCGCGGAATCCGCCGAGATGGCCGCGGCGTGGAGCGCCGCCGCGGATAAGAATGCAATCGCACAGCACTCGTGTCATCGCGAAAACCTCAATCCGGTGGTCACCAGTGTGCGCGCGGAAGCCTTCATACAGGTAAAACGCTTCGCCATATCCGTAATAACGCCATTCGCCGAACCAGCGACGTTCTTCGCCGATCGGCACGCCACAGTTGGCGAGCGGCTGATAGTAGCTGGTCGGACGGCTGCCCGAGGAAATGAAGAACGATCCGCCAGCGGAGAGCTTGGGCGCACTGCCGCGTGTTTGAATCGCGGCGGCAGCTTCATATTGAACAAGCGCCGTCGCGGTGTGCGCGTTTTCACGATAGAGGGACGTGTGCGGCTGTAGCGTCTGCGGTGCGAGATACCCGATGTCCGAGCACAACGTGGACCGCGAGTAGGAGCCCTCGAAATCGAATAGCTTCCGCGGTCACCAGTACAGCGACAGCGACTCCTGCCTGGAGCGGTAAGTCGTAATTCACACCCTGCGTCGGATTCGATTGTCCATCAGCTGAAGTCGGCCGCCAGGCTGAGCGACTTTGAAGGCCTGATAGCGGGCCTGCGCCGCGAAACTTCTGGTAGTTGTAGAGACTGGTGCGGAAGTACGTGCCGCCGCTGGATGCGCCTTCGCCTTCGCCGGTGATGGTGAGGCGCTGGATGGGACGGTAGCGAAACGACCCCATGCCGACGTTGCGCCGCAGCTTGTCCTGATCCGCACTCACCAGGCCTTCGGGCGGCAGCACCACGTCGTTGGCTTCGCCCCACACGTAGCGATAACCGCCGCGCAGCATTAAGGAATTCGGTGACGTCGTAGAAGACGTTCATCTCGGCCTGGTTGTAGTTGTTCGCGAGCGATGATGCCAGCAGCGCGGCCATCTGTTGCGATCCGGTCAGTGCGGTCAGCGTCTGTACGGTACTCGCGCTGCCCGAATCGTGCAGACGATCCGTCAGCCAGGATTCGGTGACGCGCATCTTCTTCATAGGGCGGATTTCGGTGCCGAAACTGCCACTGGTGTGCGGCATCTTCGCCGCCGCCGAAACCAGGAATTGCTGGCTGGTGTAGAACAGGAGCTGGCTTTGCAACAGCAGATTGCCGGTGTCGAACTGCTGGTAGTTCACGTTCGACTGCGGCTGGCTGTACAGAAACTGCCCGTAAAAGTCCAGCCAGGAAACCGGGTTCGACGTAAAGTAGCCCTTGCTGTAAACGCTCGATCCGCGCACGCCATAGGCGGCGAGTAGGCTGGTCAAATCGACGGTCTGCCCGAAGATCGGCGTGTTGACGTTGCCCAGGTTCGTGCCCGATGGCTGGAACAGGCTCTGATCGTCTTTGAATGTCGTGCCGCCTTGCTCCAGCGTGACGTGAAAGCGCCGCCGCTCGATGTGCACCCCGGCGCGATAGAGATTCGTCATGTCGCGCAGTTGATTGGGAACCGGGAATTCGTTGGCATCGGTGACGAACGTGGTCTCGCCGGTGCCCGAACCCGCATCGTGATCGAACGCGAAGTAAGGTTGAATCCAGTTGCCGGGAAGCAGGTTCAGCGAAACGCTCGCAAAGCGCCGCCGCGTATCGAAGGATTGCTCATTGAGCACGATACCGCGCGACATCAGCGGATCGGCGTAGGACGGCAGCAAATCGAAATACGCGATTTCGCGATAATCCGCGCTGAAGCTGTACAGCTTCGCTTTCGATGCGTCCAGGTGAGCGGTCTGATACGGATCGTCGCCCCAGTTGGCAGCGCGCACGTGAATCTGATCGAACCAGCGGTGCTTGGGGTCAGTAATGGTGAAATCGGCGCCGCTAAGCTTCGGCCCTGAGCCGAGATCGACCAGCGAACGGTACGCATTGCTGCTTCCGCCGATGTCACTCACCCAGCGGTAACCGACCGCGATCGATCCCGTAATCCAGCTTTCGGTCGAAGGGACCGGCGAAGCGACGGGAGCCTCCTGCTTGGGAGCATCCTGCTTTGCGGTCTCCGCCTGGGCCGGCGGAGTTTGTGCCGGCGGATTCTGCGCCGGCGGATCTTGCCCGAACGCGACGCAGGCGGTTGCAATAAAGACGCACGCAGTTGCAATCATGAACAGGGTCTTCATTTGAGCAGATCCCTATCCACATAACTGCCGTGGACTTTCTGGTGACAGACGGTGCAGTTCTGGAATCGCGGCGAGTTCAGATTGTGGAACGCCGGCGGTACCACGCCGATGGTCCCGGTCTTGTTCGCGGTGGGGAGATTCGCGTGGCACTCCAAACACACCAGCCGCACTTCCTGCCGCGCCAGCATTCTCGGATTCGCCGATCCATGCGGTTCATGGCAGGCCTGGCAGCCTTCAAAGCGCACCGGCCCGTGTTCGAACGTGAACGGACCGCGCTTGTCGCCATGGCAATTGAAACAGCCCGGCTCATTGGCGGCGAACGATTGCGCCATCGCCGATTTCATGCTTCCGTGCGGATTGTGGCAGTCAACGCAACTCATCGCGCCCTCGGGTAGCTTGTGGTGATTCGGTTTCTGAAATTGCGCCCACACGTTCAAGTGGCAACTGGCGCACTGCTTGTTGATCGCTTCCGGTTTGCGATCCACCAGGCCATGCGGACCGTTGGCGTGGACCTTATGGCACTGTACGCACGACACCTGATCCTTGGCGTGGCTGCTTTACAATCGGCCCACGTGGGTCGACTGTGTTGAGATGGCAGGTCAGGCACAATTTATCCGCGGCGGCGGCAGCCAGCTTTCCGGGATTCTTGATCTTGGCCTCATCCGCGGATTCGGCGTGATCCTGGCCAGGCCCATGGCACGATTCGCAGGCTCTCTTCTCCCAACCGCGTTTCTTATCGGTCTCCACCACCGCATGGGGGCTTTTCAGAAACGCGTTGTAGATATCTTCGTGACAGGCCTGGCAGGTTTCCGATCCGGCGATAGCCTGGCGATGGCTTCTGCTGTCCTCGTGCCAGCATCGCGACCATCGCCAGACTTGTACAGATCAGGTATTTGATCAATATTGCGCATGCACTTGATCGACAGCATAAGCTGCGCCGGCTGGAGTGGCACACTGCACAAGCTTCGCCAAGTTGCGTGGTGTTCGTCAGTGCGTGCACCGCCGTCGGGATATCGACGTGACATCCGGTGCAGGCCGAAGCGACCGCTTGAATCGGCGTATACGGTCCTTGCGGATCGACCACCGCGTTCTTGCCGGTGGGCAGATTCATCTCGCTTGAGTTGACGTGGCACATGGAGCAGTTCTCCGTATCCAACGGTGAGCCCCCTGGGGTCATCGCCGGGAACAAAGTACTGGAGAAGTCATTGTGGCTTCCGCCGTGTCCGACCACGACATAGGTCCGATTGGACGCTTGCATATTGATACCGTAGTGGATCCTGTGGACCATCAGGTTGAAGTTGATGCCTTCGTTGGACAGCGTCCTGTCAGCCACAGTGGTGGCGGTAGGCCGTGTTGTGAAATCCGTGTTCGACGGATTGTGGCAGAACACGCAGTAATCCGTGTTATTGCGCAGCCCACCGTGTAGTTGCAGGTTCACGTGGCAGGCGTTGCAAGTGGCCGTCGCCGTCCCGACGACGGTGCGCCGTGGCGCTACCGGTGAACCGTCCACCGAGAAGTACGCCACCGGATTCGGCGTCGCGTATGTGATGGATTGTGCCGAGGTTGTCCCGGCCAGCACCGTCTCGGAGCGCCGCGCTTCGATGCCGATTGCAAAAGTACCCTTAGAACCGGCTGGCACCGGGTGAGTAAAGGTATACAGGCAGGCGCCTGCGCCGGTGCAACTTGCCGTTGTTGCGGTCATGCTCTCGGTCACGTACCCCGGAGTTGCCGTGGTATCGGAACCGAAGTTGGTGTTGCCGTAGTCCGTGGTCGGACCGGTCATGGTCGCGGAGACCGTGAGCGTTGCCGTCGAAAATGGAACCGCCGCGCCCTTGTTGTCCAGCATCGTGAACGCCACCGTCGGAGGTTTTCCAGCCGATCCGTTAACGCTGGTGATCTTCACGCTAAGTCCGGTCAGCAGGGTCGAAGCCGTGGGAGCGACGTGCGCGCCTTTGATGGACGCGTCGAAATCCATCTCGCCTTGCGGGATGTGGCAGTTGGAGCATTGATTGTCGTCGAACTGCGGTCCGCCGACGTGATTCACGCCGGTCGCGAAGTTGACGTCGTCATGGCAGGAGCCGCAGGCCGCGCGGGTCGGATTCGTCATGTAAGCAGTCGCTTGCGCCGCGCCCGTCTTTTGCGAGTGGCAGGTTTCGCAGCGGCGAGGATCGCTTGGATCGGCCGGGAACACCACTGCCGAATAGTCGTTAATGCCGCGAGAGGTGTTGATCGGAGCGTAGGGGGTTCCGGCCTTCACGCTGGGAAGGCTCGCGCCCATATGCAGCTTGTGGAAGAACACCTTGGCGTCAACGTCGCGCCGGTATTCGGATCCACGAGTTCTGCGGCGTGTGGCACAGGACGCACATCGGCATGCCGCGGCGCGATCCGCCGTGAGACGAAAGTTGATCGTGACAAGCGTTGCAGCTCGCCGTCTCGATCACGTCGCGCGTCTTGGTGACCTTCGCGCCGTTCGGAACGAAATTGAAAGTCGCGCTGGCATAGTTGTTCGTCAGGCTGTAGGCCGTCAGGTTGCGCGATCCATAAATACCGATGGTGTGGGTCGCGGTCTTGTCGAATCCCGTAGGCGCCTTGGTTTTGAATACATATTGATACTGACCGGCGGTCGTGAGCGGAGTGATAACGCCGCCCGAATCGGCGCCGGGTTGGTTGGTGGTGGCGATCACAGTTCCCGTCGCGGCTCGCGTCGTGTAAGCGGTGTACTGTTCGGCATTCCCCGGAATCGTCGCAGCAATAAAGCTGACGCTGATGGTGCCCGGTGTGTTGACGCCGGCCGAATCCAGGCCCAGCCCGTTCGGATCGGTCAGCGTATAAGTTGTTGTTATGGTCCCGTCGGAGCCGATGGTCGCCGAATTAACGGTAATCGTCAGACCTGGACGTACAAACTGGACCGTCGCATCGGGAAGGAAAAACGCCTTCTCGTGCTTGGAATATGGCTTCTGGGGCGCGCTGATAAGGCTGGCGGCCACCAGTAAGATGATGCCCAATACACGTAATTGGGTTGTCAATCGTTTCATGAGAACTCTCCCGTCTTTGGAACCCGGCTGGGCAAGAAGCAATTTCCACGCCTTCGCGCAGTCTTGCAGAAAGAGTCGTGGCGATCCCCGTAAATTCTCTTGGAATTATCGGCTTGCGTGAGACGGCCAAAACCAGTCCTGGGGCCAATGGTGCGTTAGTTGACCCAGGCTAACCCAATAGCTTGGCGCAGGAAATGGGCAGATGACCCAATCGCAGGCCTCTGGCAGAGATAAAACCTCCTCGCGCCGCACCTAATTCCTTAAAGTGCTGCTGATTTTCGCGCGGCACTCCGATTGCGTGGAGGAAAGTTCTCATGTGCCTTGCTGTTCCAGGAAAAGTCTTAAGCATCGATGGCGGTGATCCCGCATTTCGAACGGCCAATGTCGACTTCTGCGGCATTCGCAAGACGGTGAATCTGGCATTCGCGCCCGACGCTGTCCCCGGCGATTTCGTGCTGGTACACGTCGGCTTCGCCATTTCGACCGTGGACGCCGAGGAAGCTGAACGGACCTACGGTTATCTGAAGCAGATCGGCGCGCTGGAAGATGAAGGGCTCGCGCCTCCGGTGTTCTCCGACACGAAGGAGACGCCGCAGTGAAATACGTCGACGAGTATCGCGACCCCAAGATCGCCACGGCGATCGCGTCGAAGATCGCCGAAAAAGTCACCAAGCCGTGGGTGTTGATGGAGGTGTGCGGCGGCCAGACCCACACGCTGATGCGCTACGGTCTGGACGAACTGCTGCCGCCGCAAGTGGAATTAGTGCACGGGCCAGGATGTCCCGTGTGTGTGACGCCGCTCGAGATGGTGGATCGCGCGATCCGCATCGCCCAGATGCCCGATGTGATCTTCACGTCCTATGGCGATATGCTACGCGTGCCCGGCTCGCAGGCCGATTTATTCGCGGCGCGGGCCCATGGCGCCGACGTGCGCATCGTGTATTCCCCGATGGATGCGCTTCAGATTGCGCGCGCCCATCCCGAGCGGCGGGTGGTGTTCTTCGGAGTGGGGTTCGAAACCACGGCGCCCGCCAACGCCATGGCGGTGTGGCAGGCCAAGCGCGAAGGCTTGACCAATTTTTCGATGATCGTGGCGCACGTGCTGGTGCCGCCCGCGATGCGCCTGATTCTGGAATCGCCCAACAATCGAGTTCAAGGATTTATCGGGCCGGGACACGTGTGCGCGGTGATGGGCTATCAGGAATACGACCTGGTGGCGCGCCAGTTCAAGGTGCCGATCGTGATCGGCGGGTTTGAGCCTCTGGATCTGCTCGAATCGATTTCCATGTTGGTCGCGCAGCTCGAAGAGGGGAGGGCGGAAGTCGAAAATCAGTATTCGCGATCGGTCAACTACGACGGCAACCTCCCGGCTCAGAAAATCCTGGGTGAGGTGTTCGAGGTTTCCGACCGCAAATGGCGCGGCATCGGAACTATCGCCGAGAGCGGCTTCAAATTACGCGAGGCCTACGCCGCTTTCGATGCCGAACGCGTGTTCGGACTCGAAGATCTGTGCGCGGAAGAGCCTAAGGAATGCATCAGCGCGCTGGTGCTGCAGGGATTGAAGAAGCCGGTCGATTGTCCCGCATTTGGAAAGCGCTGTACGCCGCTGAATCCGCTGGGTGCGCCCATGGTTTCGGCCGAAGGCGCCTGCGCTGCCTATTATCAGTACCGCCGCCATGCCTAAAACACTGGAACAACCACCCATCGAACAACTCGAGACGTTCAGTTGTCCCACCCCGCTGATGAAGCGCGATCGTATTGTGCTGGGCCACGGCAGCGGCGGACGTTTGAGCGCGGAGCTGCTGAACGACGTGTTCCTGCCCTTGTTTTCGAATCCAATCCTTGACCGTCTGGACGATCAGGCCATTGTTTCAGTGGGCGGAACGCGCATCGCGATGACGACGGATTCCTTCGTGGTGCAGCCGCTGTTCTTCCCGGGCGGCGATATCGGATCGCTGGCGGTGCATGGCACGGTGAACGATCTGGCAATGGGCGGCGCGCGGCCGCTGTTTCTCTCCGCCGCGTTCATCGTCGAAGAAGGATTTCCAATCGAGGATTTGCGCCGCATCGCGGAGTCGATGGCGAAGGCGGCGCGGCAAGCAGGGGTAGCCGTGGTGACGGGGGATACCAAGGTCGTCGAAAAGGGCAAGGGCGACGGCGTATTCATCAACACCACGGGAATCGGGCTGGTTCAGGATGGCGTGCGCATGTCTGCGAGCCAGGCGAGGCCTGGGGATCGCGTCCTCCTGAGCGGCCCGATTGGGGATCACGGCATCGCCATTCTGGCGCGCCGCCAGGGTCTCGAATTTGAGACGGAGATTTTAAGCGACTCCGCACCACTTCATGAGTTGGTGGCGGCGATGCTCCTGGTGAAGGAAAGCGCTATTCGCTGCATGCGCGATCCGACTCGTGGCGGCTTGTCCAGCTCGCTCAATGAGATTGCGGCTCAATCGAAGGTCAGTATCGAGATCGTCGAAGCGGCAGTGCCGGTGCGCTCGGAAGTGAAGGGCGCGTGCGAATTGCTGGGGCTGGATCCTTTATATGTCGCGAACGAAGGAAAGCTGGTCGCGATTGTGGCGGAGGAAGCCGCGGATGCCGTCCTCGACCGGATGCGCGGAAATGGTCTCGGACGCGAAGCCTGCATCATCGGGACGGTGCGCGAAGGACATGCGGGGATGGTCACCATGCGGACGGCGTTTGGCTCGTCGCGCATTGTCGATTTGCTGGCAGGCGATCAACTGCCCAGGATTTGCTGAATGCACGAAATGGGAATCGCGAGTTCGGTGCTTGAAACGGTGCATAAAGAACTGCATCGCCCCGGAGTCAATCGTCAGGAACGCGCCGTCAAAGTTGGGCTTCGGATCGGTGAGCTGGCCGGCGTCGACAGTGAATCCCTGACATTTTGTTTCGAAGCCCTGACCAAGGGCACCGAATTTGAAGCGCTCGTGCTGGAAATCGAGCGCACCGATAATGACGATCTGGCTATAGCGTTTATTGAGCTGGATGAAGTCCACGTGGATGACGCACACAAGGAGGTTCACGCATGAACCGCATCACTGTCGAAAAAAAGGTTCTGAGCGAAAACGACGAGGTCGCCGCGAAGCTGCGCAAAGCGATGACGGAAGCGGGCACTCTGGTGCTGAACTTCATCGGTTCGCCGGGCGCGGGCAAGACGATGTTTCTCGAGGAGACGCTCAAACGGCTGCCGGCGCACACCCACGCGGCAGTACTCACCGGCGATATCCAGACCGAAAATGATGCCATCCGGCTGCGCCGCTACGGCTATCCGGTGAAGCAGATCACCACCGCGGGCGCGTGCCACCTGGATGCGCGGATGGTGGAAAAAAATCTGGACGGCTGGCTCGACGCGGGCCTGCAGATTCTGTTCATCGAAAACGTCGGCAACCTGGTGTGCCCCACCAGTTTCGATCTGGGTGAGGACGCCAAAGTGGTGGTGCTGAGCACGGCCGAAGGCGAGGACAAGCCGCTCAAATACCCCGGAATTTTTCGGAAAGCGGAGCTGATGATCTTGAACAAGATCGATCTGCTGCCGCACGTTCGTTTCAACGCGGAGGCAGCTCGCGAGAATGCTCGCAGCCTCAATCCCCGTATCGAAATCATCGACACGTCCTGCACCACTGGTGCGGGGTTCGATCTGTGGCTCGGTTGGCTGGCTGCGAGGGCGGAACGTAAGCGCGGCAGCGCGCGGCTGGAACAGCCCAAGACGGAAATGGCGGGAGTCCAATAACATGCTCAATGGGGAAATTGAACTAGGCAAGGCACTCGCGCGGCGCGGAGTATCGCGACGCCAGATTGTCAAATTTTGTTCCGCGGTGCTAGGGACGCTGGCGATGCCCGAGCGTTATCTGGCCCAGACGGTCGCAGCGGTTACCAAGGCGAAAAAGCCGGTGCTGGTGTGGCTGCAATTCCAGGATTGCACGGGATGCTCGGAATCGATTCTGCGATCCAGCCATCCGGAGGTCGCCGACGTCGTGCTCGACATGCTTTCGTGGGAATACCACGAAGTGATCATGGCGGGCGCGGGCGATTATGCCAACAAAGTCCTGGACCGGGTGCAGAAAGAGGAAAAGGGCAAGTACATCGTGGTGGTGGAAGGCGCGATTCCCACCGCCGACGACGGCGCGTATTGCACCATCGGCGGACATTCAGCCATGGAGATCGCAGAGAAGGTGTGCCGCAACGCGGCTGCGACCATCGCGGTGGGCGCGTGCGCCTTCGACGGCGGGCTGGTGCGATCGAAGCCAAATCCCACTGGCGCGCTGGGCGTGCATGAAGCTGTCCCGGGGATCACGGTGATCAATATGGCGGGTTGCCCGCACAATCCCGTGAATACGGCGGCGGTACTGGTGCATTACCTGACGTTCGGCGATCTGCCGGCGCTCGATATGTACAACCGGCCGCTGTTCGCGTATGGCCGCATCATTCACGATCAGTGCGAACGGCGCGCGCATTACGATGCGGGCCAGTTCGTTACCGAATGGGGCGATGAGGGGTCGCGCAAGGGCTGGTGCCTGTACAAGATGGGCTGCAAGGGCCCGGCCGCGACGTTCAATTGCCCGGTGGCGCAGTGGAACGATCACACCAGTTGGCCGGTGCGCGCCGGACACGGCTGTATCGCCTGCGCTTCGCCGCGATTCTGGGATCATATGTCGCCATTCTACGAGCGGCTGCCAGCGGTGCCGGGATTCGGTGTCGAAACCAGCGCGGGAACCATCGGATTGGGATTAGTGGGAGCTACTGTCGCGGGCGTTACAGCGCACGGCCTCATCAAGATGATCAAATCAGCACCTAAGCCGCCGGCTGCGCCGGTGGAGACGACGGAGGCGGTGTAATCATGTCGCGACTGGTACTCGATCCTGTCACTCGCATTGAAGGACATCTGCGCATCGAGGCGCAGATGGACGGCGGCAAGGTTTCCGACGCGTGGAGCGCGGGAACCATGTTCCGCGGCATCGAACTGATCCTGCAAGGGCGCGATCCGCGCGAAGCCTGGATCTGGGCGCAGCGTATCTGCGGAGTATGCACCATGGTGCACGCCCTGGCCAGCGTTCGCGCGGTGGAAGACGCGCTGCAGATCGACGTGCCGGAGAACGCACGCATCGTGCGCGATCTGATCGCGGGATCGCAGATGATCCAGGATCACGTGATCCACTTCTATCATCTGCACGCGCTCGACTGGGTGGACGTAGCGTCGTCGCTCAAGGCCGATCCGGCCAAGACGTCGCAACTGGCGCAATCGATTTCGAACTACGAAAAATCCAGCACGACGTATTTCAAAGGCATCCAGGCGCGCGTCAAAGGCGTGGTCGAAAGCGGCCAGCTGAGCCTGTTCGCCAGCGGCTACTGGGGTCATCCGGCCTACACGCTGCCGCCCGAAGTGAACCTGCTGGCGGTGGCGCATTATCTGGAAGCCCTTTCGTGGCAGAAAGATTTCATTCGCATCCACGCCGCGCTGGGCGGCAAGAATCCGCATCCGCAAACCTTCCTGGTCGGCGGCATGACCACGGCGATGGATCCGAACGAACCGTTCGCGGTGATTAATCCCGAACGGATCACGTTCCTGCGGCAGCTGGTCAAAGGCGCCAAGAAATTCGTCGAGGAAGTGTACATTCCTGACGTGATGGCGATCGCGCCGCTGTACAAAGACTGGTTCTCGCGCGGCGAAGGACTGGGCAATTTCCTGAGCTACGGCGATTACTCCTCGGGCGGCGACGGCAAGGATCCGAAGACGTTCCTGTTCCCGCGCGGCATCGTGCTGGGTCGCGACATCAGCAAGGTCCTGCCGGTCGATCCATCCAAGATCACCGAGGCCGTGAATCACTCCTGGTACGAATATTCGAATGGCGACGCCAAGCATCCCTCGGAAGGCGAAACCAATCCCAAATACAGTGGGCCGAAGCCGCCGTACGATTTTCTCGACGTTGACAAGAAGTATTCGTGGCTGAAGACTCCGCGTTACGACGGGAAACCGATGGAAGTCGGACCGCTGGCGCGTATGGTGGTCGGCTACGCGGCGGGACAGCCCGACATCAAGGCTGCGATCGATGGCGTGCTCAAAGCGCTGAACGCTCCAGCGACCGTGTTGTTCTCGACGCTGGGCCGCATCGCGGCGCGAACCATCGAAACCGGGCTCATGGTGAAGCGGGTGGAGAATCTGGTGGAGCAACTGGACTCCAACATGTCGCACGGCAAGATCGCCATGTTCAATCCCAAGATGTGGGATCCGAACAACTGGCCGTCGTCGGCCAAGGGCTACGGTTGGCACGAGGCGCCGCGCGGCTCTCTGGGCCACTGGGTCGAGATCGAAAACAAAGTGATCAAGAATTACCAGGCGGTGGTGCCCACCACCTGGAACGCAGGACCTCGCGACGGCAAGGGGCAGCGCGGCGCATACGAAGCTTCGCTGCTGAATACGCCGGTGGCTGATCCGAATCGGCCGGTCGAGCTGCTGCGAACCATCCACTCGTTCGATCCGTGCCTGGCATGCGCGGTACATGTGATCGACGCGCAGGGTAGGGAGTACACGCTCCCGAAGGCGGTGTAGTGTGCAACTCATCAAAGAACCGGAGCCCAAACCTTCGTTCGGCGACAAGCGACATCCGCAGGTCGACATCGGGCCGGCGATCGGTGTCTATGTCTGGCAATACCCGCTGCGGTTGTTTCACTGGGGCATGGTGCTCTCGATCGCGGTGCTGTCGTTCACCGGCTACTACATCCACAATCCCTTCATCGTGGGACAGGCGCAACACGTGTTCCTGGCGGGGTGGTTTCGATTCGTGCATGAGACCTTCGGGATGATCTTCATCTCGCTGTTCATCATGAGGATCTATCTGTTCTTCATGGGCAACATGTGGGTGCGCTGGCGGCAGTATATACCCACTAAGAAAGAGCATTTCCAGGAGATGATCAGCGTCGCCAAGTTCTATGGGTTCATCAACCCCAAGCCGATCTCGAAAATCGGCCACAATCACCTGGCGGCCTCTTCCTACATCGGGATCTACGCTCTGGTGGCTGTCGAGATGATCACCGGTCTGGTGATGTTCAACTGGCTGCGGCCCAGCGCGATTCTGGCGCCGCTGGTCGGCTGGATTCCTTCCACGCTGGTCAGCTTCCCGAACATCCGCCTGATTCATTTCCTGCTGATGTTCGTATTCATCGCCTTCGCGGTGTTCCACGTGCACTTGTGCATGCTGATTTCGCGCGAGGAAAAGCGCGGGCTGATGGACAGCATCTTCATCGGCTACAAGGTCGTTCCGGTCGACGAGTTGACCGAGGAAGAGACGCGTGTGGCTCTCGGAGACGAATCGTAGGGGGCTGGGGTCATGAGCTTCGCAGTACCGGGAAAAATTCTTGAAGAGTACACCGTACGGCGAAACCGGCTCGGCCTGGTGGAGTTCATGGACACCACCCGCCCGATCTTTCTCGATCTGGTTCCTGAGGCTCACGTGGGGGATTATGTTCGCGTCCACGTGGGCTTCGCCACGGAACGGGTGAGCGAAGAGGACGCGCTGCGCGCCTATCGCGAACTGCGCGAAAGCGGGCACGCAGCGAGTACCGAAGAGGCTCTGCAAGAAGAGGAAGCCGGCCCGGCAACGTCGCGGCGGCAGAAACAAAGATGACGCGGAAGTAATCGTGACGCGGAAGCAATCATGACTAGTCAGGTTGATCAATTTGTCGAAACTGCGCGAACCTATCGCCTGCTAAGCGAGCTGGAGCCGGAGCAATTGCGCAAGCTCCTGCCGCTCGCTCGCGAGCAGACGTTCGAAGCGGGCAAACTCATTTTTCGCGAAGGCGATCGGTCCATGTATCTGCACCTGATCGTTTCGGGCGAAGTGGTGCTCAGCAACTCGAGCGGCGTGAAGCCCGGCGACCCGGCGATCGCAGTGCAAACGCTAAGAGCAGGCGACGCTCTGGGGTGGTCGGCGCTGACCGAGGAATCGCGAACGCACTTTCAGGCTCGAGCGCTGACTGGTGTGACCACGGTTTCATTTCTGGGGCTGGAACTGCGCGAGGCGTGCGATCACGATCCGGAAATGGGTTTCGCGCTCATGAAGCAACTCCTGGAGCTGGTCACCGAGCGTTTGGACGCGACCAGGATGCAGATGCTGAGGCAGCGGGCGTGACCATGTCAACGCTTGTCCTCGGCCTCGGAAATCTAGTGCATGCGGACGACGGCGTCGGCGTGCACGCCATCGAACGGTTGCAATCGGATGCTCGCGTGCCTGCGGGCGTCACCTTGATTGACGGCGGAACGCACGGCCTGGGGTTGCTCCCCTACGTCGCTGGATTTGACCGTGTGTTGGTAATCGATGCAGTCGACGTTGGCGCGAAGCCCGGCACGCTGATTCGTCTCGAAGGCCGCGCCATCGAAAAAATGCCGGGCAAACCATCGGTGCATCAACTGGGATTCGCCGACATGCTGATCGCCCTGAAGCTGCTGGACGAACGGCCTCCGGAGGTGATCGTCATCGGGGTGCAGCCGCTATCGACCGACTGGAGCGCGGAGCTGACGCCGACCGTTCAACAATCGCTGGAAGAACTAACCAGCGTCGTCATCACGCAACTCAACGAGTGGGCTCTAGAACCAGCGACTCTTTGATGAAAAATGGGATGAAAATGGGGACAGACCGCTCTGTCCACGTCCCCGGGATCGCCTGGAATCGTCGTGTTGCTGATGGGGACAGAGTAGTCTGTCCCCATTTTCATTAAGCTCCTAGAGCCAGCGTCGCCTTGATAACGTGATCTTCGAGCGAATACTTCAGCTCGAATCCGAGAGCGCGGCAGACTTCCTGCATCCCCTGATTTTCCGCGAGAATGTCGCCCACCACGCGGCGAATTCCAACCTCGCGCGCCAACTGCACCAGCCTGCGCAGCAGCTCCGATCCGATGCCTCGATCCTGCCACGCATCGGACACCAGCAGCGCGAACTCAGAATCGTCAGGGGCCTCATCGCGCGTTAAACGGCCCACCGCGACGATCTCGCTGTCGCCTGATTCGGAGGTGGATTCAGCCACCAGCACCCGTTCGCGCGCGTAATCGACGTGGCAGACCTGCGCCAGGCGGTCGTGCGCCGTGCGTGCGTCGAGATTCAGAAAATGGAAGTAGCGTAGGTACACGCTGCGATCGCTCAAGGAATGGTGAAAGCGCACCATTCTCGGTTCGTCATCCGGGCGGATGGGACGAATCGTAAGCTGAACTCCGTCCCGCGCGATCCAGGCTGAGTTCAGCCCGGGCGTGGTGGGACCGGATACAAATATGGCTTCCGAAGCGGTCATCGCCGGTACTCCGTGCACCGCGCGTGCCAATGGCGGGCCGATTGCAACCACACGGGTTATGCACCCCGAATCAGCGACTTCCAGCCACAAGATGCGCGACTACGCCCAAACTCCACTCAACGTATATTGGGAAATCACCCAGGCATGTCGTCTGGCGTGCCGGCACTGCCGCGCCGCCGCCATGCCCGATCCCGATCCTCAGGAACTGACCGTTGACGAGGGGTTGGCATTTCTGCGGCAGATCGCCGATTTCGGTTCGCCGCTGCCCAATTTGATCATCACCGGCGGAGATCCGCTGCTGCGCCATGGCCTGTTCACTCTGATTCAGGAAGCCGAACGGCTGGGCATCAATGTTTCGATCACGCCGGCGGCGACCTCGGCGCTCACCTACTCGGTTTTGACGCGGCTCAAGTTCCATCATGTGGCGGGTTTAGGCTTAAGCCTGGACGGATCGACTGCGGAAAAGCACGATTCCATCCGCGGAGTCCCCGGCACCTTCGATCGCACTTTACAGGCGATCCGCTGGGCCGACCAGCTCGAATTACCGCTGCAGATCAACACGCTGGTTTCGGCCGAGACCGCGCCGGATCTGCCCGCGATCTATGAGCTGCTCAAGGATTTCAAGCTGGCGCGCTGGAGCCTGTTCTTCCTGATTTCGGTGGGCCGCGGCAAGGTTCTGCAGCCGCTTTCGTCTGAAGAGGCCGAACGGCTCATGGGATGGATCTATGGGACCTCGAAGGTCGCGCCGTTCGTGGTCGCGACCACAGAAGCTCCGTCGTACCGCCGGGTTGCGGTTCAGAAGATGCGTCAGGAAGGCCTCTCAGGTGAAGAGATCAAGCGCAGCCCGGCAGCGCGGGGCTTCGGCATTCGTGATGGCAACGGGATCGTGTTCGTATCGAGCACGGGCGACATCTGCCCGGCGGGTTTTCTGCCGACCGTGGCGGGGAATGTGCGCTCGAATCGCATCGCCGAGGTGTATCGCGCCGCGCCGCTGTTCCAAATGCTGCACCAGCCGCAGCAATTCGAGGGACGATGCGGGCAATGCGAGTTTCATTCGCTATGCGGAGGCTCGCGAGCACGAGCCTATCAAGCTACAGGCGATCCATTAGCCTCTGACCCGCTGTGCGAGTTTACGCCGAAGACGGCCTTGAACTAGCCGGCTCTTTGTGGCGCACGATTTATCGTGCAGGCGGGCACTTCACTGTCCGCTCCAGAAAGCGCAGGCTAAAGCGTGCGCTACTTTCTCAGCCCTTGACGTGGCACTTCGCGCAATTGCCTTTGGACTCGAAGGCGGTCCCGCCCGCATGATGGCAACTGCCGCACGAAGTCTTATTGGTTTCCGCGGTCTTGTGCAGCGCGGCTTTGAAATCGAGGGGAGCCTTGGCATCCTGCTTAAACAGCTTGTCGTGACAAGTCTTGCAATCTCCGTTGGCGCGTTTCACGTGCGCTGCATGATCGAAAGTCACATTGCCGTTCTTGGTAGTGAAGGTGAGTTTTTCGGGGGCTTTTGGCTGGGCAACCAACGACAGGGCACCAGCTACACCCAAAGCGAGCAGACACGCGATGAAAGTACGCATGCAAGGACTGTAGCATTATTCGCATGCGCGCGATCACCCAGGTGCTGCTCGCTTAGGTTAGGAGTTGTCCTGGCCCTCTAGCCGAGGGTTAGGCGAGTTGATGACGGATCGCCACCGTCAAGATCGTCAACAATGCGGCCGCGACCAGGATCATCACGGACCAATCCAAGATTCTTTCAAGCCGGGTCATAACGTCTCCTTAAGATCCTTCGGACTCCTACAAACCGCCGCCGCCGGTATGGATCTGGGTAGTCATCCACAGCCAGTTCGGGATGCCCTTCTCATCGCGCAGGGAGATGAACGTCTTGCCGATGCGTACCTCGCGCGCCAGCAGGAAATCGGCGCCATTGACCTTCACCGGCGATCCGATGACGCCGACGAACTTCTCGCCCTCTTTCAGCGTTACGCCGAGAAACTTCAAAAAGGCGACTGGTCCGACATAGACGTCGTAGTTTTCGCCCTTGGCTTGCATGCTGAAGTGAACTCCAGCGAGCGCTTCGCCTTCGGGCACCTCTCGCACTTTCGCGATGGTACCTTCGATGTTGATCTCAGTTTTCAAGTTGTACTGCGGGACGCCAGGTTCCCGGGTGTCGGCGCAAAATACCGGAATGGTGAGCCCCAGAGCCAGGGCTAGAATTGAACTCGCTGTTTTCATGTTCGTGACCTCCACGGCGCGGATAGGTGCACGCGCTGACCCATGATGCCGATCCAATGAAATCAATCATCGCCGGGAATTGCGTGCGCGTGACGACCCAATCGGGTGCGCGAAGTAATCGTGAATTGACCAATCGTCAAGAGACGTAAAGGCAATGGACAGTAATAGATACAATGGGCGCATGATACGGCGCGCGAGCCTCCTGATCGTCACGATGGCTTACGGGTTCGCGCAGAGTTCAGGCAATCAGAATGCGTGCGTGAGCTGTCATGCACGCGAGGCGCGAGCCTTTGCGTCGACCGGCATGGCGAGATCGTTCGCGCGAATTTCCGGCGGAAGCGCGGCGTCGTATTTCCACGAGCCATCGGGCATTCATTATGAAATGCTCCAGCGCGACGGGCGATACTTCCAGCGCCAGTACACCATCGGATTCGATGGCAAGCCGGAGAACGTCGTCGAGACGTCGATCGATTACGTGCTCGGGTCAGGCAATCACGCACGAACGTATTTGCATCGGATGCAAACGGGCGCGCTGATTCAATTGCCGCTCGGATGGTACTCGGAGAACGGTGGCGAATGGGCGATGAACCCCGGCTACAATCGCCCGGATCACCAGGGGCTGACACGCAAGATCACTTACGACTGCATGTTCTGCCACAACGGGTATCCGGAGATTCCCAAGAGTGCCGAGGGCCCGCGAGCCGAACCGATTTTCGCGAAAATCCCCGAGGGGATCGACTGCATGCGATGCCATGGCGATGGAGAGCAACATATCGCTCTGGCGCGACAAGCCGCGCCGCAGGATCAAACCCGAAGCGCAATCGTGAATCCGGCCAAGCTCCGCCCGGATCGGCAGCTCGAAGTATGCCTGCAGTGTCACCTCGAAACGACCAGCTCGCCATTGCCGGCGTCGATGGTGCGCTACGATCGCGGACCGTTCTCTTATAGATCCGGCGAGCCGCTGGGCGATTTCATGCTGCACTTCGATAAAGAGGAAGGCAACCATCGATTCGAAATCACCAGCGCGGCGTATCGCTTGATGAAATCGCAATGCTTCTTGAAAAGCGCGGGCGCGCTTACCTGCACCACTTGTCACGATCCGCATGGCGAGCGATCGGCGGTGGCGGCTTGCAAGAGCTGCCACGCGTCGAAACTCAGCGCTATGGCAGAGCACCTCAAATCGGACGATTGCATTTCGTGCCACATGCCCAAGAGCCGCACCGACGATGTGCCGCATGTCTCGATGACCGATCACCTGATCGCCCGTCGTCCGTCTGAGCACCCGAAGCAGCAGGAAGTTGCGGAGTATCGCGGCGAGGTAGTGCTGTTTTACCCGAAATCGTTGCCGAAGCCGGAGGACGAGCTGTATCTCGCCGTCGCGCAAGTGGTGCAGCAGTCGAATCTGAAAAGCGGCACAACGCGATTGCTGCAAGACATCACAAAGTTTCATCCGGCTGAACACGAATTCGAGCAGCAGTTGCGCGATGCGTTGGAGCCCGGCGCCTATCACGGCCCGCCCGATACGGCCGCGGCATGGGCGCATGCGGCTCTCGATCAGGCGCGCGCGGGGAAGGCTGCCGATGCGATCGCGAGTCTGAAACAAGCCATTGTGCTGGATCCTGATTCTCCGGATGCGCACAGCACGCTTGGCGCGATCCTGTTGCAATCGGGAAACGCCGCTGCGGCTGAGCCCGAACTGCGCGCGGCGCTCCGGCTGCATCCTAATTTCGCGCCCGCGCAAAATAATCTCGCGAGTGTGCTCGACGATCTGGGACGATTTGACGAAGCCGCATTTCACTTCGAAATCGCGATCAAGCTGCAGGAAAATTATAATGGCGCGCGCCTGAATTACGCGATGATGCTGCAGCGCATGCATCGCGACGCCGAAGCGAGGAAGCAACTCCAAGCGATTGTCGATGCCGCATCGGCCGGACCACAGGCCGTCGTCGACGAAGCGCGGCGGCTGTTGAGTCGCTAATGGCCTCTGACGGTAGTGGGTCAGTTTGGCTTCACGCGACCAACGCGCTCCATACCTGTCGCGCCTCGAACCGCCGTCATTGAGGCGTGACAGGCATGGAGCGCGTTGGTGAGCCGCGTGCAAATGCAGCGATGGCTACCCTTGATCCTTGAGAAACGTGCCCTCTTTCAGTTCGTCGAAGGCTTCCTTCAACTGCTGCTGCGTGTTCATGACGATCGGACCGTACCACGCCACCGGCTCTCCCAGCGGCTTGCCCGACACCAGCAGGAATCGAATACCGTCTTCGCCGGCCTGCACTTGCACTTCATCGCCGCGATCGAACAGAATCAGAGCGCGATTGTCGGCAGATGACGGCGGCGTGGTGTCGAGCCACTCGACTGATTCGGTCGGCACCGAAAGCGGCTCGGATGCATTGCAGAATTTCCCGCTCCCCGCGAACACGTAGGCGAACGCATGCCGCGTGGTTTCGACCGGCAGCGTCTTGCGGCGTCCCGGAGGGATCGAGACGTCAAGATACACGGGCTCGGCTGCCACGCCGTCGACGGGACCTTTCTTGCCCCAGAAATCCCCGCAGACGATGCGCACATTCGTACCGTCGTCATCGGTGACGTTGGGAATTTCGACTGCCTTCACTTCCTGATAACGCGGCGCGGTCATCTTGAGCGACGACGGCAGATTGCCCCACAACTGGAACCCGTGCATGCGACCGGTTTCGTCGCCCTTGGGCATTTCCTGGTGAATGATGCCACGGCCGGCGGTCATCCACTGCACATCGCCCGCGCCGATGGTCCCGCGATTTCCCATGCTGTCGCCGTGCTCGACATTGCCGGCGAGAACGTAGGTGATCGTCTCGATGCCGCGATGCGGGTGCCACGGGAAGCCGGCGAGGTAATCCTGCGGGATATCGTTACGGAAATCGTCGAGGAGCAGGAAAGGATCGAAATCGGAGGTGTTGCCGAAACCGAACGCGCGGCGGAGATGAACGCCAGCGCCTTCGAGAGTGGGTTTGGATCGGGAGATTTTCTTGACGGGCCGGATAGACATTTGGGCGCCTCTTCCCGCAGTCTACCGTGCCCGTCAAGGGCCGCTCGAAAGGCAATCGCCAATAGGTCCCAGTCAACCTACCTCGAAACCACTATTTGGAGATCTTAGTGGCTTCGGATGCGACTGCTTGCCAACGGCCGTTCCTCTTCACGAACACATCCATCCAGGCATACTTGCCGCTGCTATCTTTGCCCTGGTAACGGCTTTTCTCGGTATCGCTGCCGATCACTACCGCGCTGTTGCCATACACCCGCACGGTCATATCACCCAGCTCGACCGATTCGTTCCTCGACTCGCCGGCCTTGAGTTCAGCGATCGATTCGGCTTTGGTGGTCGTGACGCCCTTGAAATCGATGCCGACCCAATCCTCGGCCATGATGCGATTGAGGGTCTTGTAATCCTTGGTGAGCGTGGCCTGATTCCAGTCGCGCTCCATTTGCATGAGCGTCTGCTCGACCGGGGTGGGCTCGTTCGCGAACGCCTTTTTTTCCTGGGCGACCAGCAAAGCGGCACTGGCGATCAGCGCTCCAGAGATCAATAGATGAGGGATGAGTCGCTTCATGACTTATGGCTCCTTCTGTCTTACGGATTTGCGCTTCAGTTAGATGCAAGCCAGCCTCCTCTAGGCAACTCATTGATTTTGAACGAAGATTACGATTACGTGTGGGTGAGAGGGCGCGGCACTGCGCGATTGCGCTCAATGGATCATGGGAAACAATTCGCGAATCCGTGCTGTATCCGGGTGTGTTCCGTACTCGCAGATTTCGAAACTCTCGCAGTGCTTCACGGCGTTGCCTTGTCGCGCGCCGTACTCTTTAATCAGCGTCGCGCGCGCCGCCGGGGTGATCACGCCCGCTCTGGCGCGAGCCAGCCAAGCTTTACGCTGCACCGGATCTTTCGGAACATCGTCGAATTTCCCGTCGACCCACGGCAGCCATTCGTAGAACTGGGAGACGTGCGCATCCAGGGCGTCGATTTTCTTGTCAAACACGTCATCAATAGAAACGACAACATCGGGCCGAAACGGATTCGGCCGCTGAAAATTATCTTCGAAATAGAGGAACACAGGATTCTTGCGGAGCGCCGGAGCTTCCGGCACCAGATGCGGAACGACGACCATGTACGCCGCATCTTGAACCAGCACGCCGGTGTAGCGATGGTCGGGATGGTAATCGTTGGGGCGCGGCGCCAGCACCACGTCGGCATTCCATTCGCGAATTTCGCGGATCACCTGTTTGCGAATTTCGAGCGTGGGCATCAATTCGCCATCGTGATTGTTCATCACTTCGTATTCGATGCCGAGCCTTCTGGCCGATTCCTTCGCTTCCGCCAGTCTGCGCGCGGCGAGCGCTTCCGGCGGCATGGTCTGATGGCCCATATCGCCGTTGGTCAGCGCGACGAACTTCACGGCGATGCCTTTGGATGCCCACAACGCGGCGGTTCCGGAGGCGCGGATATCGCAATCGTCGGGATGGGCTCCGAAGGCGATGACTCGAATCGGGTGGGTTTGCGCGGAGAGGGCGCAGGCACAGGCGACAAGGAGGAGAGCTGACTTCATCGGTTCATCCTAACGTAGCGACGTGGCGCAGACATTCTTGCCTGCAGCGCCGAGAGTCGTCTCGGCGCTTTCGGAAGAGCCGGCACGACTGCCGGCTCAGCAGGCTCGACAGCCTGCGCCACAAAATACAAAAAGGCGGATGCGTTGCCGCACCCGCCTTTTCGACTAACCTCGAATCGAGCTATTTCGTATCTGCGATCGGGCTCTTAGCCGTTTTCGGCCACACCACGCCCTCGTCATCCTTGGTCTTGGGAGCCATGCCCTTATAGACGAACTTCTGGATGCGCTGGCCGCGATAGGTTTCCGTGGTGAACAGGTTGCCCTTGGAATCGATCGCGATGCTGTGCACCGCGTAGAATTCGCCGGGCTGCCGGCCGCCGTCGCCGAAGCTCGCCAGAACTTCCAGCGTATCGCGGTCGATGATGCGGATCTTTTCATTCGCGCCATCCGACATGAAGATGAACTTCTGCTGCGGATCCTTGGAGAACGCGATGTCCCACACCGATCCGTCGCCCAGCGTGTTCGGGTAGTACACCTTCTCTTTGACGAAGGTGCCGTCGGTCTTGAACACCTGCATACGATCGTTCACGCGGTCGCAAACATACACCATGTTGTCGACCGAAACATCGGCACAGTGCACCGGGTTGCGGAACTGCTGTGCGGGAGGATTGCCGGGCACGTAGCGGCCAGCCGGCGTATCGTCCGGCACGTGGCCATAGGCGCCCCAGTGGCGCTTGTACTTCAGGGTGTCTTCGTCGAACACGATGACGCGCTTGTTGCCGTAGCCGTCGGCGACGTAGATTTCATGCGTCTTCTGATCGATGAAGATTTTCGCGGCCAGTCCGACGTTCTCGGTATCGTTGCTGCCCTTGCTCTGACCGGATTTCCCGATCTGCGCCAGGAACTTTCCGTCGTTGGTGAACTTCATGATCATCGAATCGTGGTAGAGCGGTGGCGGTCGAGGACCTCCCGCCGCACGAGCCGGAGCCGCCGCGGGAGTTGCGCCCGCCGCGCCGCGTCCACGGCCGGCCGCACCGCGACCGCCGCCGGGTGCGCCCTCATCGGCAGTCACGCCGCCTCGAGGACCATTGCCGCCGATCCACACATTCCCTTTCGCATCCACCGTGATGCCGTGATTGGAGGCGGGCCATACGTAGCCGTCGCCATCCTTGCCGCCCCATGCCTGGATCAGGTTGCCCGCTTCATCGAACTCCATGACCGGCGGAGCGATGTGGCAGCAATCCGAACCGGGAGGATTGGTGTCGGCGTAAACTTCCTTCGCTTCGACCGAACCCTGGCGGTGAATCAGCCAGATGTGGTCTTTCGAATCGACGGTGACGCCGATGATGTTGCCCATGATCCAATGATTCGGCAGCGGTTTCGGCCACATCGGATCGACTTCAAATTTCGGTATCTGAACGCCTGCCGCCTGAACCGCTGTTTTCCGGTCCATGACGAACAAAGCAATCGCTAACACTGCGATCAGCGCGATTAACGCCGCGCCTATGTATCTCCGCTTCATTCTTGGTTCCCTCCAGGGTGTGATATGAGCAACACGGGAGTGGTCATTATACATCTATCCGGGTTTAGTAGCGCAATAGCGGTCCACTTGAGGCGCGGACGTCAGTCCGCGCGTTTGGAAGCAGGACGAGGCTAACGGGGCGTAGTACAATTCGGCTTACACCTCAAGCCGTGCTCAGACGTTGCCTCCCCGTATTGCTCCTGTGCGCTGCGCCGCTGGCGCATTCGCACGAAATCCCTAACGACGTAACGCTGCAGATGTTCGTCAAGGCCGAGGGATCGAACCTGCGGGTGCTGGTGCGGGTTCCCTTCAACGCCTTGCGCGACATCAACTTCCCGGAGCGCGGCCAAGGCTTCCTCGACCTGGAAAAGACCGCACCGATTCTGCCCGATGCGGCCCGGCTGTGGATTTCTGATTTCGTCCAGGTTTACGAGGGCAAGGATCCATTGCCGCAGCCGCGCATCGCCGCGGTGCGCATCGCTCTACCCGACGACCGTTCCTTTGAAAGCTACGATCAGGCGATCGCGCACTTCAACGCGCCACCGCCGGGAAACGATGTGCAGCTCTATTGGAATCAGCCATCGATGGACGTGCTGTTCGAATATCCCATCCGTTCCGCTGCCGACGATTTTTCGATTCGACCCGGGGGGCTCGCCCGGCTGGGGCTGCGCGTGGTCAGCGTACTGCGCTTCGTGCTGGCCGATGGCACGGTTCGCGCGCTCGAATACGAGGGCGACCCGGGGATCGTCCGGCTGGACCCGCACTGGTATCAGGCCGCCGCGCGGTTCGTGCAACTCGGATTCGATCACATTCTGGATGGCACGGATCATCTGCTGTTCCTGTTCTGCCTGGTGATCCCGCTGCGCCGTTTTCGCGATCTGATTCCGGTAGTGACGGCGTTCACCATCGCGCATTCCATCACGCTGATCGCGTCGGCTTATGGGCTCGCGCCGAATGTGCTGTGGTTCCCGCCCATGATCGAGGTCGGGATCGCGCTGTCCATCGTGTACATGGCGCTCGAAAATATCGTGATGGCGGGCAAGCATCAGCCGGTGTTGCATCGCGCGCTGATCGCGTTCGGATTCGGCCTGGTGCACGGTTTCGGATTCTCATTCGCGCTGCGTGAGACGCTGCAATTCGCGGGGCGTCACATGCTGGCGTCGCTGCTGTCGTTCAATATCGGTGTCGAGATCGGGCAGTTGCTGGTGCTGATCATCATGATCCCGCTGCTGGAGCTGCTGTTCCGCTACGTGGTGGCGGAGAAACTCGGGACCATTATTTTGTCGGCGCTGGTGGCGCATACGGCGTGGCATTGGATGCTCGATCGCTGGGCGATTTTCAGCAAGTACCGCATCGAGTGGACGCCTGAACTGATCGCGAGCCTGCTGAAGTGGGCGATCTTCGTGCTGGTGGTCGGCGGAGGGATGTGGTGGATTCGGTCGGGTCGGAAGAAGCCGGAAGCTGAAGTCGATCGTGAAAAGATCATGACAACGGCGGGGGAATGAGCGCTTCGCAAAAGCTATGAGGGCTTGGCACAAGGAGGACGCGTTTGAGGCGCTCCGACTTCGCGGTTGGATAGGGCCGGCACCACTGGAGTACCCGAGGGATTGGCACTACGTCGGCGAAGCCTGTTCCTTCTCGTGCCAACTCGACCTTGAGTCTGTATTTCGTGGCCGACTATAGCACCGGCTTCAATGGCACTGACAGTATCGAATCTTTCGCCGGAAGGCTGACGGGCGATTCGGCAGAGTATGATCTGTGGCTCAACCGCACGCGGGACGCGAAATGGCGAGCATCCCTCATTAAATGGGCCGATCACATATCGAAGGATCAATAGGCGCGGTCTTGACTATATCCATCTTCCACATTGGGCTGCCGCTGGATCATCGATTGATCCCAGTAGAGGAGCGCCCAAAGATCGCGAAAAGGTCGAGTGACCTGCGGGAACGAATGACAAACGCGGGCTATCGGTACGAAATCGTCCACGCCTCGCCCGAGACCGGGCTCGACGACTTCAAACAGCGATTAAGAGCGGACACTCCCGATGGCGTCCTGATCGGAGGCGGCGTCGCAGGGAATTCCGATTTGAGTTATTTCATGGAGCAAATTATCGACGCTGCTCATGAGGTCGCCCCGAAAGCGAAAATCATGTTCTACAATCACTCGTTCGATGTTCAAACCGTCGTGGAACGATGGTTCAGGACTGCGGATAATCGCGAATCTGGTGGTTGAATTCGGGGTGCTTCTCGAGATAGCCGACCGCGAACGCGCATAGCGGCACCACCGGCAGTTTTCTTTCGCGAGCCAAATCCATCGCGGCCTTCACTAATTTTCCACCCAGCCCCTTGCCCGCGAGCTCCTTCGGAACCTCGGTGTGCCGTAGCACGATGTGATCGGCGAGCAGCTTGTAATCGAGAAACGCGGTGTGGCCGTTGACGGTGATTTCGACGCGGCTCGCGGCGGCATTATTGACGATCTCGCCAGCCGGATGGGATTCTTCACCCATAGCCCAACCAGGGGGATCGCTCGCCGGAAACGATTCTTCTGAGGTTTCCTGGATGATGTCATCGGGCCTGGAATCGCTCACGATTCCATCATACGCCCGCCCGATTCGTCAGCGATCACGGCCGAGCATGGCCTCGATGGTGGCGGCATCCACTGGACGCGAAAACAAGTATCCCTGGCCGGTTTCGCAGCCCAGCCGCGTCAGCTCCTCCGCCTGTGCTTCGTCTTCGACGCCCTCAGCGACCACGGTCATGTCGAGCGAATGCGCCAGACGGATGACGTTGTCGACGATCGCGTGGCTGTCGGCGTCGGTGGCCATCTTGGCGACAAAAGATTGATCGATCTTGAGCGAGTTGAAGTGCATCGCGCGCAAATAGCTGAGCGAAGAATATCCTGTGCCGAAATCATCCAGCTTCAACGCCAGCCCGATCGCCTGTAAACCTTCCAGCGTTTCGCGCACGCCCTCGAATTGATTGATGGCGGAGCTTTCGGTCAGCTCCAGCTTCAACGATCGAGGCGAAATGCCTGCTCTTTCGATCGCACCGCGCACGCGATGCAGTAACTTCGGATCGCTCAACTGATGCACCGAGAGATTGACGTTCATGGTGAGCGCGGGGTTGTGCTCGTGCCAAAGCTTCAGTTGACGGCAAGCTTCCTGCAAGATCCACTCGCCGATGCCGACGATCAATCCGGTTTCTTCAGCAATCGGAATGAACTCGAGCGGTGAGATCAGGCCGCGATCGGGATGACGCCAACGCAACAGCGCTTCGAAGCCGGTGATCCGTCGCGTCTTGAGATCCACCTTGGTCTGATACACAGCGACCAGTTCATGGCGCTCCACCGCGAAGCTGAGATCGCGCGCCAGGTCCAGGCGCAGGCGGGCGCGATGCAGCAGATCAGGATGATAGCGCTGCCAGCGATTCTTGCCCAGCTCTTTGGCGCGATACATGGCCAGATCGGCGTCGCGCAGATAATCCTCGGGCCGTTCGTGACCGGCTCCTTCAACGATCCCGATGCTGGCGCTGAGCGTGTTGCGGAATCCATCGATGGTGATCGGCTGGATGACGCTCTCCAGAATCTTCCCGGCGATTTCGGCGGATTGTTCGGGCGAAACCAGGGGATCGATCACGATGGCGAACTCATCGCCACCCACCCTGGCGAGCGATGCACCGGGGCCCAGTTGCGCGACCACCTCCCGCAAACGGGCCGCGACCTCGACCAGGATCCTATCGCCGATCGCTATGCCACAGCTATCGTTCACGATCTTGAAACCGTCCAAGTCGAGCAGCAATACGGCAAGCGTGTCTTGTTGTGCATCGCCGCTGGAACGCTGCTTTAAGCGCTCGATCAGCATTTCGCGATTACCCAAACCAGTCAGAACGTCGGTGCGGCGCGTCTGCTCGCGCACGCCGCGATCGTACTTGTTGCGCGACAATTGCGCTTCGATGCGCGCGGCGACCACCGGCATATTCACCGGCTTGGTGACGTAATCATTGGCGCCGCCGTTCAGTGCGTCGACAATCGTGGTGCTCTGATCGACGGCGGTAACCATGATCACCGGAAGATCGGAAGGAGAATAGATGGCGCGCAGCAGCTTCAACAGATCCAGGCCGCTCATGCCCGGCATCATCTGATCCAGCAGCACCAGGTCGTAATGCGCCTTTTGGATTTTTTCGAAAGCATCGGGCCCGTCTGCGGCGAGATCGACTGCGTAGCCGCGGCGCTCCAGACGGCGCGAAAGCATATCGCGATTGTTCTCGTCGTCGTCCACCACCAGCAGCCGGTCCGGTTGCGCCGTCAAGCTAATCCTCCCGAGTTTCGACGCGATCTTCTGCGTCCTCGTTGGACTTTTCGGCGGAAGCGGGCTTTTCTTGAGGAGTAGCGGCGAGCGGCAAAGTGATGGTAAATGTGGATCCCTTGCCGAGTTGGCTTTCGACCGAGATGTCGCCGCCCATCAGACGGCAAAAATTGCGGCTGATCGCGAGTCCGAGGCCCGTACCGCCGTATCTCCGCGTGGCCGATGGCTCCAGTTGCACGAACGCTTTGAACAACCGCTCCCTCTTCTCCTGAGGAATGCCGATACCGGTGTCGCGGACTTGAATATCGCAGTGTGGCGAATCGGCTGCGCTTCTCGCCCGTCCGATGCGTGCGGCGAGTGTCACCGTTCCGTTTTCGGTGAACTTGCAGGCATTACTTGCCAGATTGAGCAGGCTCTGGCGAAAACGCAGATGATCCGCCCAGACGTTGATCTCGCTCGCCGGCCATTCGATCACCACGCGATTGCCGTTTTTGCGCGCCATCGGCTCGATGGTCTCTGAGACTTCCTCGATCACGCGCGCTACGCTGACAGGCGCTGGTGTCAATTGCGACTTGCCCGCGTCCAGCTTGGCGTAGTCGAGCAGATCGTTCATCAGTTCAAGCAACATCACGCCGGAGTTGCGGATCTTGTGGAGGTCGTTGCCCAGGCCTTCGATGCCGCGATCCTGGCATTCTTCATCGATCAATTCGCTGTAACCGATGATGGCGTTGAGCGGCGTGCGCAGCTCATGACCCATGTTGGCCAAAAACTGGCTCTTGGCCTGACTGGCCTGTTCCGCCAGCTCTTTCGACACCAGTGTCGCGGCTAGCCGATCCAGCATTTTGTTGAACGATTCGGCCAGCTCCGCAATTTCGTCCACGCCGGTTACCTTCGCGCGCAGGCCGAGACTCCCTTCGCCAACTTGGGCAGTGAACTCGGAAAGCTTGCGCAGCGGGCCCACCGATTTTTTCAGGTCGAGTGATTGTAGCCACAAGATAAATGCGAGACATACCAGCGATGCGAACACCGCGTTGCGGGCTGCCGACCGCGCGGCGGCTCGGGTGGGCGCCAGTGACAACGCCACGCGAACGGTGCCGAGGTAGGGCGCCGCTTCGCGTCTTTCGATTCCGAACAAGCCGTTCGAATCGGGGGCCTGCACTGAAAACACGCCTTCGAAGTAGCGATCCCATCCGAAAGAGCGCAAACTCACGCCCTCGCCTCCAACCTCGGGAATTTGGTTCGACGGGAACGACGGCTGCGTCAAAGTGAGGCGCGAGCCGTCGTTGTCGATGATCTCAACAAACAAGATGTCCTGAATGCGGACGAACTCCGCGGCGATCAATTTCAGCTCGACTTTGTCGCCTACCAGCAATGGAAATTGGGCCCGGCCCGCTAAGGCCCGGCCCATGTCTTCGGTTTGTTGCCGCATATGCGCGAGCAGCACTCCGCGCATCGCGAGGACGAAAAATGTCCCCGTGATGACCATACAGGCGATCGCCAGCAGGAGGTTCATCCCCAGAACATGGATCAGCAGTCGTTTACGAAATCGATTCAGCAACGGCATAACATCACTTCAAAATCTGAATTCCCTTCTCACTCGCAGGCGCGATGCCCATCAGCCGGGAGATACGTTGATTCACGGCGACCGTCACTTTGTGCATCTCTTCGTCGGAGGAGAGATTCTTTCCATCCAACATGCGCAGAATCAGATCGCCGGTCTGGCGGCCGAGTTCATGAAAATTGGGACAAATTCCAATCAGCGCCCCGGCGCGAACGAAGGATTCCGAAAACCCGACGATGGGTAGGCGCTGTTCGAGCGAGACCAACACCAGCGGCTTCACGGTGGCGCTGTTGTACAGCTCGCTGTCGGGTTCGGTGATCACAAAGTCGACCTCGCCTTTGAGCGATGCGAAGACGCTGAGGAGCTTATCGGGGCCAGAACATTCGGTGACGCGCAGATCGAAACCAAGCTGCTTGAGTTTGGCAAGCGTAGCGCGATCGGGCGCCGGCCATGTTCGGCGGTGAATCAAACCGAGCCGCGATTTCCCGGGAAATACGCGGTGCAGATTTTCCGCGATCAGCGGCAACGAGACGTCGAGATAGATGGCGCCATGCGAACTATCCCTGACTTCCTGACGTAGGACCAGAGCGGGAATCACCGGAACGGAGGAGGCCGCATTGCGGACCTGCTCCCAGGCGCCGATGCCCACCGCCGCGATAAGCTTGGGTTGCCCTGACATGAAGTCGCTGGACTTCGCGAGATCGACCAAATCGATGCGATACGAAGTTCCCGCGATCGCTTCACGCAGACCCGCGATGGCTTGATCGTAAACTTCCGAACCGGAGCGATACACCACAACTGCATCGCGCGCGGGCCCACCCGCGCGTAACAGTTGCCCCGCGGCCAAGGTCCAAATCGCAACTCGACCAAACAATGGCATGCTCGCGTCTCACCGCTTCGATGCCCAGATGACTTTGATGAACACCGAACGCGGGTCGCCCTGAAACTGATCGAGCGATAGCCCGACCGGATCCCGATACGACCAATTCAGCGCGTTGCGAACGCCGGCCTGCACATCGCAGCCCAGCGGCAGATTACGAACGGTCAGGGTAAGATCGGCCAGCGCGACGTCGCGCATGGTGTCACCAGCGAAGGTGGTCCGCGAGCTCATCCATTGAATGCTGTTGGAGAGAGTCAGGTGGCGGCCGGCGGGAATCGCCCATCGAAACTTGCCGAGATAGGCCGGCGAATTCGCAAAGCGCGCCGGGTCGCCGGATGGGTTGGCTTTCTGCCACGCGAAGCTTCCACCGGCTTCGAGCCACGGGCACGGTTTGCCGCTCAGCTCCAGCTCCACGCCGCGAGAACGCGCGCTCTCCAGATTTTCGAACGTGGATGCGCCGTTGCTGTCATAAATGGCTTGAATCAGATTGGTGAGCTGGTAATCATAGACGTGCACGGTGCCGGTCAGATTCTTGCGAATGTGATGCTGCGCCAGAAACTCCACAGTGTTCGCCGTCTCCGGGTTGAGCGGCGGAGGCTTCAAGCTGTCGACGCCATCGTAGTAGAACTGCTCGTAGGCGTTGGGATCGCGAAATGCGCGTCCGTAGATCAGCTTGTAGACGGTGCGCGAGGTGGGTTGATAGGCGAGCACGGCTCGCGGCGAAAGCTCGGAGCCGTAGTAGCGATGCAGATCGTAACGCAGCCCGAGATCGATCTTCCAGTGCGCCGACAGACGTTTTTCATCTTGCAGAAATGCCGCGAACGAGCGGCTGCGTCGATTCACCGAAAACAGTTCGATCTCGACCGGCTGGATCTGCATATCATGCTGCCAGTTGCGCAAATCCATGCTGGCTTCCAGGCCAGCAGTCAGGGTTCCCAGCATCGCTACGGGGAATTGATAGGTGGCGCGGGAGGTGAGCCAATCGCCATCGGCGTAGCTGTGACGATCCTGGATTGGATTGGTGTCTTCGAGATCGAAGCGGTCTTCGTAGCGGTATTCATCGTAGGAAGTTTCCCAATGCAGTTCGCCACGTCCGAGCGCACGGCCGTAAGCGGCGCTGACGTAATTGCGGCTGTCATGCGCATGGTTGCCGCGCGAAGCGAAATTGTTCGCCAGATAATTCCAGGCGAGCGGCACTTGCTTCACGCGATCGTTGAAATACGCGACGATGTTCCAGTTCCGCCAAACCAGATTCGCGAAGGTGTGATACGCGCGTTCACCGTCCATGTGGATCGCGGTGCCGTTCAATTCGGGGAACGAATAGTTCTGGCCGCCGTTGTTGACGCCCGAGGCCGCGATCAACAGATTTGCGCCTTTGCCGAGATAGAACGAAGCGGCCAGCAGCGCTTTCTTTTCGCCGAACGTGCCGGCTTCCGCGCTGGAGTAGACGGTGGGGAAGTCGACCGGCGAAATGGTGACGATGTTGATGGTCGCAAAGATTCCGTTCGATCCATATAGCGCCGACGACGGCCCCCGTACCACTTCGATCCTCTCCACCAAGTCCAGATCGAGGCCGAAATCCTGCTCGAACGCTCCATTCGACGCGTAGATGTTATCGGTCATGGAATGGCCGTTGATCATGACCAGGAAGCGCGTGTTGTAATCGCCGGGCAGCGAAAATCCGCTGACGCCCGCGTAAGAATAGATGTGATCGTTGGACATGTAAAAGCCGCGAACTCCGGCCAGCGCTTCGCCCAACGTGCGATATCCGTAAGTGTGAATCTGCGCGCGCGTAATAACGACTACATCGGCGGGAGCTTCGTCGAGTGTTTGCGAGTGCAGCGCGGCGGCCTCCACCTTGGGGAGATCGCCGAGAAACGGATCCTTCGGCGCTTGCGGAGGAGGATCGTCGTGACCGGCAAGGGCACCGGAAACTACGCACAGCGATAGCAGCAGCGATCTCATATCTGAATCGCTTATCGGCCGTGCCCGACCGGTTGAGAGCGACTCAGGCGGCGAGACCGAAGGAGTGAAGCTGTTCGATCAAACGAGCTTTATCGACGGGCTTGACCAGATAGGAATCGCACAATCCACGAAATCCGCGCGAGACGTTCTTGATGCCATCGAGCGCCGTGACCATGAAGATTTTGGCGCCGCGAGGCGGGAGAATTCCGCGCGCTTCTTCCATGGCGCGAATCTGCGAGAGGGCTTCATAGCCGTCCATTTCGGGCATCATGACGTCGAGACAGATGACATCGTAAGACTCGCCCGATTCCATCCCCAGC
The DNA here is from genome assembly GCA_963819125.1 of Terriglobia bacterium. Classification (GTDB taxonomy): domain Bacteria; phylum Acidobacteriota; class Terriglobia; order Bryobacterales; family Bryobacteraceae; genus Palsa-187. The sequence continues at coordinate 1,401,718 of CAWFUQ010000015.1, read as the reverse complement.
CGCACCGCTTCGACGGCTTCGCGTCCATTTACGGCGATATGCGCCGGTCCGAACTGCTTCATGATCTCCTGCAGCAGCAGGCGGCTGGTGAAATCGTCTTCGACAATCAGTGTTTTCATAATTTGATTCCTTGTTCTTCCATGGCTTTTCGGGTCGCCTGGAAGGATTCCTTCATTTCCATGAGCCGCGCCGGGATCGCGGACAGATCTCCAGCTTTCAATGCCTGTTCCATCGCACCCGCAACGCTACGGAGCGCATCCCCACCGACATTCGCCGCCGCGCCTTTAATCGAATGGACGTCGCGCTCTACAGCTGCGAGATCGTGCACACGAAGATGCGCTTCAAGTGACGCGATCTGCCGCGGGATATCTTCGAGAAATCCTCCGGAGACGATCCGCGCGGTGCGCGCGTCGCCCATCAACCGATCCAGCAGTCCGGCGTGATTGAAAATAGCTGACGATGACGGCTCGGCGGTGGGCCTTGCCGCGGCTGGAGCCGGCTGCTTGGGCAGCCACTTTTCGATCATTTCGGCGAACGGCGCTGGGTTGAACGGCTTCGAAATGTAATCATCCATGCCGGCTTCGACGCATTTTTCGCGATCGCCTTTCATGGCGTGCGCAGTCAGCGCGATGATCGGGATCTTAGGATTGCGAACACCCGATTGCGGATCGCGAACGTGTGCAGCCGCTTCATAGCCGTCCATCTCCGGCATCTGGCAATCCATCAGCACCAGGTCGTAGGGAATGGTTTGTAGCGATGCGATCGCTTCTTTGCCGTTCGCGACCGCGTCGGCGCGATATCCGAGCTTTTCCAGAATCGCGACGGCCACATGCTGACTGGTGATGTTGTCCTCGGCGACTAAAATCCTGGCGCGGCGCTTCACGGCGGACCGCCCCTTCAAGCCGGGATTCGCTTCGCGCTTCCGCGTCAGTAACGCGAAGACGCTTTCGCGAAGCTGGCTCTCCTGAACTGGTTTGCCGATGCGCGCGGCGAATCCATGCGCGCACCATTTTGCGTCGCGCCAGCGCGGATCGGAGGTGAGCCGCAGGATCGCGATCCCCGGCAATTCCGAATCGGAATGAATGCGGCGGCACAGATCGCGCGCGCCGAACAGGTCCAGATCGATCAACGCCATGCGAAACGGATCGGCGATGCGGGCGGCGGCGTGGAGCATCGCCATGGCGTCCTCGGCATTGGCTGCGAGGGAGGGCCGGCAAGCGAGCCTGTTGAGCAGCGCCGCGGTTTCCGCGCGCTCCGAATCGTCGAGAGCAGCGATCAACACACGAGCCTGTTCGAAGTTCGGCTGGACCTCCTCGACCATCGAAGCCACGCCGGCCTGCTTCTCGAAAACCGCCGTGAACCAGAACGTCGAACCCTGGCCCGGGTGGCTGATTACGCCGATCTCCCCGCCCAGCAGTTCGACCAGTTGACTGGAAATCGCCAGACCGAGCCCCGTGCCGCCGTACCTGCGCGTCATGGTCCCGTCGACTTGGGTGAACGGCGAAAAAATCTCGCGCTGGTGTTCGGGAGGGATACCAAGACCCGTGTCCTCCACCGAAAAGCGAACCAGCGCATAGCGATCGTCCTCGCGATCGAGCTCCGCGCGTACCACCACTTCGCCGCGAGCGGTGAACTTTACAGCGTTGCCGATCAGGTTAAGCAGCACCTGGCGCACGCGGCCCGAATCGCCGCGCAATCGCAGCGGCACGCCCGGCGCCACTAGACACGCCAGATCGAGCGCCTTTTCCTGCGCCTGCGCCCACAGCAATCCCGTGGCATCTTCGAGCGCGGCTCGCAGATCGAAATCGGCGATCTCCAGCTCCAGCTTGTGGGCTTCGATCTTGGAAAAGTCCAAAATGTCGTTGATCACTCTGAGCAGCGACTCGCCGCTGGAGCGCACCATTTCGGCATATTCACGCTGTTGCGGAGAGAGATCGCTTTCGAGCAACAAGCCTGTCATGCCGATCACGCCGTTCATCGGGGTGCGGATCTCGTGGCTCATGTTGGCGAGGAACTCGCTCTTGGCGCGGCTGGCGGCTTCGGCGGCGACCTTGGCCTTTTCGATGGCGGTTTCCACCTGCTTACGCTCGGTGATGTCCTCGGCGATGCCGACCACGCGAATCATTTCGCCGGATGGGTCGCGAACCGGGAAGGCGCGGTCGCGAATCCATCTCTCGTCGCCCGCGGCGTTGCGAATCCGATACTCAGAGGGCACATCCTCACCGCCCAGCTGCCTCGCGAAAACCGTATGCGCCTGCTCGCGGTCCTCCGGGTGGATCGCCAGCAGCCAGGACATGGGATCGCGATACAGCTCTTCGCAGGTCCGGCCCCAAATTTGTTCGTAGGCGGGGCTGATATACAGGACTTCCGTTCCGGCCGCGTTCATCATCCAAAACACTTCATGAATGTTTTCGGCGACCTGACGGAATTTCTCTTCGTTCTCCCGCAGCGCCGCTTCGGCCTGCTTGCGTTCGGTAATGTCCTCGCAGATTCCCGCGTGCCCTTGAAATTCTCCGTTCGTCGACCAGCGCGGCTCGGCGCGCACATCCACACGTCGCCACACGCCGTCGCCACGGCGCACGCAAGTTTCTTCTCGAAACGGGAGGTGTTGTTTGACTGCGTAGTCGAATTTGCTCAGGTAGTCCGGCGCGTCATCGGGATGGATCAAAGGTTGCCAGTTGCTTCCTTCCACCTGGTCGAACGCGATATTGAAGTATTCGCGATAGGTGCGATTGACGAAGCGAACGCCGCCTGCGGCATCGGTTAGCCAGATCATGGCGGGACAACTGTCGGCCATCAAGCGGAAACGCTCTTCGCTCTCGCGAAGCGCATCCTCGGCCTGTTTGCGCCCGGTGATGTCACGCGCGACGCCCAGGATGGCGCGCATGTTGCGTTCGAACGGAATCACGGTGGCCTGGGTTTCGATCTCGGCGATTGCGCCGGACTTGCAGCGTATCTTGAACTCGGCCTTGTCCTTATGAGTGCCGGTCGTCTCCAATTCGGCCAGCGCGCGCAGCACGCGAGCCATCTGTTCGTCACCGATCAGGTCGCGAAGATTCAGCGTGAGCACGTCCGCGCGATCGTAGCCCAGCAACTTCAGCGTGGCCGGATTCGCGTCCAGAAAATTGCCTTCGAAATCGTGAATGTAGATGCAATCCAGGGAATGGTCGAACAGCGCGCGAAATTGTTCCGCGGTGGTGCGGCACGCCCGATCCGCGCGGCGCTGTTCGGTCATATCGTGCACCACCGCAACCGCCCCGCACGTCCTTGCCGTCTCGTCTTTCACCGGCGAAACGGAAAGAGACACGTCCACTTGGTGGCCGTCGCGCGCGATGCGAACAGTTTGCGACTGCGAGAATCCCGCACCGCCGTCGAGAACCTCCTGCAATCCGCTCATGCCGGGCTGGACTTCGGAAGGCAAGAGAATCGCGAGCGGCTTGCCGATTGCATCCGCCGGCCGATATCCGAAGATTGCTTCCGCGCCGCGATTCCAGCTCGATATCTTTCCATCGAGCGTGGCGCCAACGATCGCGTCCTCGGAGGATTCGACCACGGCTTTGAGAAAGCGGCTTGCTTCTTCCGCCTTGCGGCGCTCAGTCACATCCTGGGTGATCGCGATGAAGCGCACGATCTCTCCGCGCGCGTCGATCACGGGTGAAATGATCAGCTCTTCAATGTAAAGCGAGCGGTCCTTGCGGCGATTGATCAATTCGCCCTTCCAGGTGTGGCCCCCGGTGATGGCGGACCACAGCGCTTTGTAAAACTCTGGGTCCTGACGCCCGGACTTGAGCAGGCGCGGATTCCGGCCCACCACTTCGCTGGACGAGTACCCGGTCATGGTGGTGAACGCGGCATTGACATACAAGATGTCGCCCCCACGGTCCGTAATGACTACAGCCTGCCCGGCTTGATCGACGGCCGCAGCAAATGCGGCGTCGTATTGACCGGCTTCGGACGGTGCGAAAAGTGCGGCGGGATCCATCATGCGACGTGTCGACTCAACTCAGACTGCATATCGGCCGGTGCCGGGGGTTCTTGCCGCGGAGTTCGCTGCTCAGACTTTCGACCAGGCGGTCGATAAGATCTGATGGCCCGTGCGACGTATCATGAGATATCTCTTCGTTGATGACGCCAGCTGCTGGTCAATTCCCGGGGCGCGTTCGGGAACGGGTCTGTTTCTGGATTCTCGGGGCCGCCGTTCTTGCGACTCTCATCTTTCTTTCAGCCGAAGTTCGCCTGCTTCGGGATCCATTTCAGCGCAACTACGGTGAGGGGCATGTGATGTGGCTCGCCTCCACCATTTTTGACGGCAAACAAGCTTATAAAACCGTCGATACCCTGCCCTACGTTCCTAACCCCTACACGCCGCTGTACATGGCCGTATCGCGCGCGATCAACCTATGGTTCGGCAACCTGCTGATGGCGGGCCGATGGCTTTCGTTGCTCTCCACCCTGGCGACCGGTGGAGTGGTGGCGTGGACCATAGTCAGTGCAGCCTCCAGGCGAGCGCCCATGCTCTGGCGCGCCGCCAGCGGAGCGTTCGGCGGCGTTGCCGCGCTCCTTGCCGACAGTGTGACGCACTGGTGCTCGCTCATGCGCGTCGACATGCTCGCGGTGCTGTTCATGTATGCGGGGCTAGGCGTATACATCGTGCTCGGAAAGCGCGAACGCTGGCAGTACGTGGCCGCCATCCTGTTCGTACTGGCGATCTTTACCAAGCAGACCATGCTCAGCGCGCCGCTGGCGTGTGTGGCGTTCGGCGTTTTTACCGATTTTCGCCAGGCGCTACGCCTGGGCGCGTTCATGGTGGCACTGATCGCTCTCGGCGTCTGGTTTCTAAACGTGGTTACGTCCGGAGGGTTCCTGACCAACGTGATCGGATACAACGTGAACCGGTTCTCCTGGACGTTGGCAGGCCTCCAGATTTTCAACCATCTTCGTGATTCGATCGGATGGGTGGCGATCGCGGCGGCTGCGTTCGCGGGGACCTTGCGCCTCCCCATCATTCGAAAACGCGGCAGGTGGCAGTGGTTGGAAGCGCGATCGCGGAGCTCCTACACGCGTGCGATCCTGCTCGCGAGCCTGAACTGTATATTCGCCGCCGGTGGGATGGTGGCGGTCGGAAAGGTGGGCGCCGTCTACAATCATCTGATCGCCTGGGACATTTCGACGCGGTTGCTGGCTGGGTTGTTCCTGTTCCCCTTGCTGGCGACGTGGGGATTTCGAAAAATGGCTCCGGCGATCGCTACACTGGCCGCCGTCTTGTGCCTCGGGCTATTGCTGCCGCCGGCGCTCACCCTAATCTTGCACCAGTCCACTCCGCCTGGCGTCACGAAGCTGGAAGCTGAAACGCTCTCCGTTGTTCAGAATACGATCGGCCCTGTTTTTTCGGAAAACCTCGCGCTGCCGATTCGGGCCGGGAAGCCCGTGGAAGTGGAGCCATTCACCGTGACCGCGATTACGGAGACGGGCCGCTGGGACGAACGCCCGTACGTTCAATTGTTCGAGACGCACTACTTCCGTCTCCTGGTGATTGAGGATGTGCAAGATCGAGAGCGCTACAGTGCCGCCGTGAACGCTGCCATCGATCGGAACTACATCCAGTTCCGCGAAATCGGCCAGTACAAACTCTATCGCCCCCGATGACCACGGCCCCGTTCGCGATCGTCATTCCGGTGTATCAGGAAGCCGAGAATATCGAAAAAATGGTGCGGGCGATCGAAGCCAGTGTGAGCGCGTTCCACGATCTGGTATTCGTTTACGACCACGAAGACGACAATACGCTGCCAGTGCTACGCCGGCTTGCTCCCGAGTTCCCGAACATCGTGCTGCTCCGCAACTCTCGTGGCGACGGCAAGGGCGTGATCAACGCCATCAAGACCGGATTCTACGAAACGCGCTCGGAGCATGTTTGCCTGGTCACAGGCGATTGCACCGATCAACCCGAAGCGATCATGCCGATGTATGCGCTGGCGCTTGACGGATTCGAACTGGTCAGTGGCACGCGCTATCGAAAGGGCGGGCGCAAGGTGGGTGGGCCGTGGCTGCAAACGCAACTATCGCGCTGGGGAAATCTCGCATTTCAGGTGCTCACGGGATTGCCGATCAGCGATCCCACGTATTCGTTTAAGCTGTACCATCGGCGCGTTCTCAACGCGATCACGATTGAAGCGCAGGGCGGCTGGGCGATCTCATTCGAAGTGTCGATCAAGGCGCAGCTGGCCGATTTTCAGATGGCGGAGATCGGAACAGTTTGGCTCGACCGGCAATTGGGAGAATCGAAATTCCGGCTTGCGAAATGGCTGCCGGTGTATTTGAATTTGTTTTTCTGGGGAATCTGGCGGCTGAATTTGAAACGATTCGGTGGCCGTTAATCAATAAGGATACGAGTGAGCACATTCTGGAGCGGCAAGCGCGTCCTGGTGGCAGGCGGCGCGGGATTCATCGGATCGCACATGGTGGAGGAACTGGTCGAGGATGGCGCCCGCGTCACCGTCGCCGACAACTTCGATAGCGGCAACCGGCAGAACCTTGCGGCGGTGCAGGAGCAGATCGAAATCAAGGAAGCTGATCTGCGGAGCGCCGCCTGTTGCGACGAAGCGGCGCGCGATCACGACGTAGTGATGAATCTGGCCGCGAAAGCGCCGGGAATCGGATACAGTTCGGGCCATCATGGCGAACTATTCAGCGCCAACAGCCTGATCCATCTGAATCTTCTGGAGGCCGCCCGTAAGGCGGGCGCGAAACGCTTCCTCCTGGTCAGTTCGTCCTGCGTTTATCCTGACGATGCCGTCTCGCCTACACCGGAACTGCCGGCATTCACCGGCGATCCTGAATTCGCCAATCAAGGTTACGGATGGGCCAAGCGCATGGCGGAGCTGCAGGCCAAATATTACGCCGCCGAATTCGGCATGGAAATCGCGATCGCACGGCCGTTCAACGCGTATGGCGGGCGCTGCCGTTGGAATGAAGCGACCAGCCACGTGATTCCGTCGCTGGTTCGAAAGGTCTTGCGCGGCGACGATCCCGTGGTCATCTGGGGCAGCGGCGAACAGCGCCGCAATTTCCTGCACGCGTGTGATTTCGCGTGGGGCATGAAGCTGCTGACCGAACGCTACGCGGTCGCCGATCCGGTGAACATTGGATTCGAAGACACCGTGTCGATTCGCGAACTGATCGGTGTAATTCTGCGCGAGTCCGGTCGCGGCAATGCGCGTGTAGAGTTCGATACGTCGAAACCCGAAGGCCGAGCCGTGAAGAGCGCCGATGGCACCAAGCTGCGCCAAATCCTTCCGGAGTTCCGATCGCGCACAACGATACAGGACGGAATCAGGGAAGTGGTGGAGTCGTACCGGCGAAACCATCCGGCTTGATGGCGATCCGGGCCATGTAGTTGTAGATCAGAATGGTCGCGATGCCGAACAGCATTCCTGCCACGCCCAGAGTCGCCCCGTAGGGATGCTCGGTGGTGAGCGAAAAGCGGATCAGAATGGTAGAGATCACGAAGGCGGCGTTGCGAAACACCAGCTCATAGCGATCCGACACCAGCAGTGAGAGAATCAGGATCAGGACATCGGTGAAGATCATCACCGTGAACACGTCCGAATAAAATGCGGGGGCACCCGGCGCGGACGGCGTCCCTTGAACGATTTCCGCCGCGTAGTTCCACAGGCTGTTAGCCGCGAGAACCAGGAATACGGCCGTCAACACCAGAGCGACGAATTTCTTTCGATCGATAAACTGCTGCAGCGCGGCGGGATGCTCCTCGGCAGGGCGCCGCGATTTCCACGATGCGGCGTGCTGGAACACGGCGACCAGCAGGAACATGGTCAGCCCGGCGAGCACTTCCAGCAGCGCGGGCCTGAGCTCGGCGGCCGGCGGGTGCAGATGCTCCAGATCCAGCGCGGCGATGTCCTTGAAGAATCCGCGGACAAAGATGAGCGAAACAATTTCAAACTGCGTGGCGATCGATCGCGTGGTGGATTGCGGCAGCGCGGAAATCAGAATCAGCACTTCATAGAACAGAATGATGCTGAACGGAGTGTAAATCGCGGCGAGAAAGTTGCGTCCCGCCGCGGCCACCAGCGGGGGCGGATGCGCGAAGAATCGCGCCAGAAAGATCAACGCGAGATGAAGAAGGAACCCCGCGACGCTGATACCGACGATCCATCGCTCCAGCGAGGTTCGATGCGCTTCCGAATTCAGGCGATCGAAGGCGCGGGCGAACAATCGCGACCGCATCCAGACCGATTATAGTGACGTTATGCCCCGCCGTGCCGTTCTGCTATGTATTTTCGCGATCGCTCCGGCTGTCGCGACGGCGCAGACTCCCAAATCGCCCGCCTTCGATATCGCCGACGTCCACGCCAGCCCGCACGCCACCAATTACTTCATGCAAGGCGGCACGATGCGTGGCGGACGGTTCGAAATCCACAAGGCGACCATGGTCGATCTGGTGAGCATGGCCTTCGGAGTCGAATCCGAATTCGTACTGGGCGGTCCGGCATGGATCGAGACGGACCATTTCGACATCATCGCCAAAGCGCCGCGCGATACGTCGCAGGACGATGCGATCAAGATGCTGCAGGCGCTGCTGGCCGATCGCTTCAAGCTGGCGCTTCACAAGGACACCAAGCCAACCGAGGCGTTCGTGTTATCGCTGGGGAAAGGCAAACACAAGTTGAAGGAAGCTCAGGGGTCGGGAGCTTCTGATTGTCAGTCGCCCGGTCCGCCGCCTCCGCCTGCGCCCGGCACCTTCCCGAAAATCGAAGTGGCGTGCCGCAACATGACCATGGATCAGTTCGCAACACAGCTTCATCAAATGGCGGGAGGCTATCTCACCAGCCCGGTGGTCAATACGACCGGTCTCAAAGGCGCGTGGGATTTCGATCTCAGGTGGACCGGGCGTGGCGCGCTCGCCGCCGCTGGAGCTGACGGGATCAGCATTTTCGACGCGGTGGATAAAGAGCTTGGCTTGAAGCTCGAATTACAAAAAACTCCAATGCCGGTGATCGTGGTCGATAGCGCGAATGAGAAGCCGACGGCGAATCCGCCGGGCGTGACCACCGCGCTGCCGCCGCCCGCACCCGCCGAGTTCGAAGTCGCCGACATCCGGCCGAGTGCGCCTGGAGGGAACGAGCGCGGCGGTGGATTCTTGCCCGGCGGCCGCGTCGATCTTAAAAACATGCCTCTGCGCGATATGGTTTCGGTCGCCTGGGATCTTCCGCCCTTCGTGGAGCTGCTGGGCGCACCGAAATGGCTGACGGCGGATTCACCGAAGTTCAACCTGATCGCCAAGGTTGCGGTCAGCGGCGTCGCGACTGCCAACGGCCCTCCGGTCGATATCGACGACCTCCGGCATATGCTCCAGGTGTTACTGAAAGATCGTTTCAAGCTGCAAACGCACATGGAGGATCGGCCGGAGACGGTATACACGCTGGTCGCCGCTAAACCGAAGTTGAAGCCCGCCGATCCCCTGAATCGCAGCAAGTGCAAGATCGGCGCGTCGAACATGTCGATCAACCGTGACGCCGGCACGCCCGGCATTCCGATGGTCCAGGTCACTTGCCAGAACATGACCATGGCGCTGTTCGCGGAGCAGCTTCAGCAAATCGCTCCGCTGTATGTGCGGTACGACGTCGCGAACGCGACCGGCATCGACGGCGCGTTCGATTTCACATTCAGCTACACTTTCGCGCCGCCTTCGATGATCAATCAGAGGGGCGGGGCGGGCGAAGGGGCCCGGAAGGGTGGCGGTCCAGCGCCAGGCGGAGGCGCACCGGGTGGTCTGACCGCGTCCGATCCCATCGGCGGGGTGACGTTGTTCGAGGCTCTGGAAAAGCAGCTCGGCTTGAAACTCGAAGCGCACAAAGAGCCGCGGCCGGTGCTGGTGATCGACCACATCGAGCCTACGCCGACCGAAAACTAACGATAGCGGCGATCAACCGCTCCCTATGGTCGCGGCTCCTTAAACGGCGCACGTTCACGATCGACGATACAGAGCCGCGACCAAAGGGAGCGGTTCAGCGGTCTTGTGAAAAGTAAAATACGTCGTTTGTTAACCCCCGGGCATGACTGCTCGTCTACACCTGCGCATGGAAACGGCTGCCCCGGTGCTCGGCATGAGCATGCGGGAAGAACCCAGAACAGAGATTGCCGATTTCGACGCCGTGGTGCGCGCCCATTGGACGCGCGTGTATCGATACGCGCTGGCGTCGCTGCGGGATCGCGATGCGGCGCAATCGATCGCGCAGGATTGCTTCGTGAAAGCCTATCGCGCGCGCGAGCGTTTCCGTGGTGATGCAAGCCTGCAGACCTGGTTGATGCAGATCGCCGTGAATCTGGTTCGCGATCACACCCGCAGCCGGCGATTTCAGTTCTGGAAACGCGCTCCAGCGCTGCCGGCCGATGGCGCGGCGCGGAACTGGATCGCGTGCAGCGAGATCTCTCCTGAGCAGCGTGTGCTGGTGAAGGAACAGGTGAACGCGATGTGGAGCGCAACTGCGCATCTGCCGGAGAAGCAGCGGATGGTTTTCCTGCTCCGTTATGTGGAGGAAATGGAGCTGTTGGAGATCGTCGCGGTGACCGGATTGTCGGAGGGCGCGGTGAAGGTGCACCTGTATCGCGCGTTGCGGTCGGTAAGAAAATTTGTGGGGGGCTTGCGATGAAGAATTTTCGAGAAGCCTTGGGACAATTTCGCGATGCTGTTCACGAGGAGGCCGCGCAGTGCCCGATCCCAAGCGCGCTCTCTTACGATCGCGCCTCAAAGGCTCGCTTGCGGTGGGCTGCGGCTGTGATTGTCGCGATCATACTCGGTGCGATTCCTTTTTATGAAAACGCGCGACAACGGCAGCGCGCTGCTGAACAGGCGATCGCTGATGAGCTGTTGATGGAGCAAGTGAACGATAGCCTGTCGCGATCGGTGCCGTTGGCGCTTGCGCCTCTGGCGGGTTATTCCAACAAGGATTGATTTATGAAATATGTGATGATCGTGATGATTTCGGCAGTCGCGGCGCTGGCGCAGCAGTCGAGCAACTGCGTGGTTCAAGGGCGAATGATCACCCTGGATGACAGACTCAAATTGACCCAGTCCCGGCTCCAAACTGCCGCCACGGAGATGGCGCTGGACGCGGCGAGGAAGAAGTACAACGATGCTCACCCAGAAGTCCAAGCGCTTCAATTGAAGCTGGGAGAACTTCGTACTCAACAACGCCAGCTCACGAACTTCCGAATCCATGGCCTGAACACCTGCCGCGGCGATCGTTGGTGGGACAATCCCTCCACCGCTCGCGACGTTGGTCTCTCCGCCGATCAGATCAAGCGAATGGACGACGTGTTCACGCAGTATCGCCTCAAGCTGATCGATCTCAACGGCGCGCTCGAAAAAGAAGAGATCGTCATGGAGCCCTTAGTTTCGGCTGAACAAATCGACGAAGGCAAGATCGCCACGCAGATCGATCGCGTGGCGCAGGCCCGCGCTGAGCTCGAAAAGGCCAACGGGCGCATGCTCTTAGCGATTCGTAAACAGCTCACGCCGGAACAGTGGACTAAGCTGAATCAGCACTAATTATAATCCTTGACATGTGACAACTGTCGCAGTATTCTGTGACGGATGTCGCACTCAAAGACGATGGACCGGCTCACGCGCCGCGAACGCGAGATCATGAACGTGTTGTTCTCGCTCGATAATCGCGCCTCGGCTGAAGAGATCCGGGCGCGTCTCACGAATCCTCCCAGCGATTCCTCCGTTCGCGTCATGTTGGCGCGCCTGGAAAAGAAGGGCTGCCTCAAGCATCAGCAGGATGGGTTGCGCTACATCTACTCGGCCACAATCTCTCCTACTGCGGCAAAGAAAACCGCCCTGCAAGGCTATCTGCAGACGTTCTTCGGAGGCTCGCTCCAACAGATGATGGCCGCCCTGGTGACTGAGGCGTCCTGGACGGACGAAGAACTGGACGCGCTGCGCGATGAAATTGACCGCGTGCGCAAAGAAAGGAAGAAATCGTCATGACGGTTGCTCTGCTCGTGTCGATTTTAATCAAGGCGACGGTGATCGCCGCGATTGGCCTCGCCGCCGCGTGGATGGCGCGTCACAAACGAGCCGCGCTCCGCCACGCGATCCTGGCCGCGACCTTCGCGATGCTTCTCGCGCTGCCAGTCGCCTGCGTCGCAATACCGGCGTTTCGAATTTCGATCCCCGCGCGAACGGAGCCGCCGGTCGTGTACGTCGTGCCCACCGCCGAAATACCCACGGTTGTCGAAGTCAGCTCGCCAGTGACACGATCGGCGAACTGGCCGCTCTCCATGTATCTGGAACTCGCATGGGTCGCAGGGGTTGTCGTGTTTTTCGCGCCCGTGATCGCGGGGTTGTGGCAGATTCGCGCGCTGCGTCGATCCGCGATTCCGTGGACGCGCGGGGTCAACGTATTGCTGCTGCACGAAGAGCTACAAGGACCGATGACGTGCGGAATCCTGCGTCCCGTGATCTTGCTGCCTTGTGACGCTGAATTCTGGCCTGAAGACGATCTGAATCGCGCCATGATCCACGAACAGGAGCATGTTCGTCGCGCGGATTGGCTTACCCAGTGCATCGCGCGAGTGATTTGTTCGCTGTATTGGTTCCATCCGCTGGTGTGGATTGCGTGGCGAAAATTGGTGCTCGACGCAGAGCGTTCCTGTGACGATGCGGTGCTTGGGCAATCGGAGGCGACCGCGTATGCGAGCCAACTGGTGGATCTGGCGAAGCGGATGTCGACCTCACAGCGCTCGCCGGCGCTGGCGATGGCGAGCCGTGCGGATCTGCCGGCTCGGGTAAACGCGGTTCTCGATTCGAAACAGGCGCGTGGACGAGCGGGCGTCTATCATCTGACGCTCGCGGGCGGGCGGCCGGATCCTAGTGCTCGCGATCGCCCCGGTGACGCTGATTGAGGCGCAGCAACAGCAGTTCGTCATTCCTGCGTTTATAGCTCCCGCGCCGATTTCTTTCGTCGCGCCGGCGGCTCCGAAAAAAGTGAAGCGTACGCTCGTACCCGCCGGTATTGCCGCTGCGCCACAAGCCCCTCCCCCCAGTCAAACCGTCCCGAACACACGATTCATGGCGACCTCGATGCTTGTTGACATCGTTGTCATGGTTACCGGCAACGACGGGAGGGCCGTCGAGGGGCTCCGGCCCGAAGACTTCACCGTGAAGGAGGACGATGTGGTTCAACACATCAACATCTTCGAATTCCAGCATCCCCCGTCGCAGGATTCGAAAGCGAGTTACTACGTGCTGGGGTATTACACGGCGAACTCGGACCCCACTGCGACTTATCGACGAGTCAATGTGGCGGTGAATCGACCGGCCGAGGTGTGGATCAAATATCGTCCGGGCTACAACGCAGGGCCGCGCTTCGCACCGAATCCGGCGGCATCGGCAATCCTCCGCGAGTCTCAAACCCTCAGCCCGACGGCGTGACTCCTGCGCAGATCATCCACAAACAGGAGCCTGAATATTCCGAAGAAGCGCGCAAAGCCAAATGGCAGGGAACCGCGACGGTCTATGTCGATATCGATGAAACCGGCAACGTTACGGGCGTCAGGCTTATTCGTGCGTTGGGTCTCGGGCTGGATCGAAAAGGCGATCGAGGCTGTCAAACAATGGAAGTTTAAGCCCGCGCAAAAAGATGGAAAGCCGGTTGCGTCGCAGGCCGCCGTTGACGTGACCTTCCGGTTACTGTAATAGGCCCCGCCCTTGCGAAGTACCAGACCCCAAAGTTCTATTGGCGGAGCGCCGATAGTCTGGAATATGGCTACTCATGCTCTGCCCGATGGCGCCCATCTCGCGCTGCCGGACCTGATGGCGGCGGACGATCTTCTGGACCGGCTCGCCAGCACGGAGGGCGCGCGGCTGCAGTCGCTGCAATCTACGAAAATCTGGGGCACGCCGCCCGAGCCTGCTTTCGACGACCTCTCCGCTCTCGCCGCCGAAATCTGCGGATGTCCCGCCGCTTACATCAGCTTCATCGACGATACCCGTCAGTGGATCAAGTCGATGATGAACCTGCCTTACAGCATGTGCGAGATGCCGCGCGATGCCGCCATCTGCAACACTACCATCTGCCACGGCGACGTCATGATGGTCCACGATCTCTCTACCGATGAGCGTTTTCGCGAAGCGTCCATCGTCAAAGGCGAGCCGCACCTCCGTTTCTATTGCGGCGCTCCTTTGATCGACCAACACGGGCACGCGCTGGGCAGCCTGTGCGTGGTCGATTTCGAGCCGCGCGATTTATCGGAAAACAAGCGCCTGGCGTTGCGCAATCTTTCGCGGCAAGTGGTGACGCAACTGGAGATGCGCCGCCTGATCGAGACCGCGCAAGCGGCGCAGACCGAACTCACCACGCAGAAAAAAGTAGTCGATCGACTGCTGCTCAACGTGCTTCCATCGGCCGTCGCTCACGAATTGAAAGCGCTGCCCGAAGGCGAGCTGCCTCCGCCGCGCTACTACGCGTCGTCCACCATTCTGTTCGCCGATATCAAAAGCTTCACCACGTTGACCGAAGGCATCGCACCGAGCATGCTGATCCACACACTGGATCAATTTTTCGGCGCCTTCGATGAGATCGCCAAGCATTATCGGCTGGAACGTCTCAAGACCATCGGCGATTGCTACATGTGCGCCGGCGGATTGCCAGATAGTAATCGCACGCATCCCATTGATGCGGCCCTGGCTGCTTTAGCGATGCAGGCGTTCGTGTCGCGATTAAATGCCCAGCGCGCGAAATTGCGCATGCCGGCGTGGGAGATCCGCATCGGGATTCATACCGGTCCGGTGATCGCGGGAGTGGTCGGGCGGCAACGTTTCGCCTATGACGTGTGGGGCAACGCAGTGAACGTGGCCGCTCGCATGGAGCAGTGCGGCGAAGCAGGCCGCATCAATATTTCCGCCGCGACGCACGCCCACATCAATCCGCATTTCGATTGCGAATCGCGCGGCCAGATTGAAGCGAAGAATAAAGGTCCCCTGGAGATGTTTTTCCTGGAGCGCCTGAAGCCGCAGGTTTCGGCGAATCCGGATAAGCTGATGCTCCCCACCACCTGAGTGTCGCAGCAACACTCGCTTTGAGGCGCGAAGGTAACAGAGCGCGTTTGGGCGCAACGCCAGCCTAAAGGGATTGAGCGAAGCGAATGGCTGTGTGAAAACCTCGAATGTTGAACCGCTGCCTTTGGTCACGGCTCTTTATGGCGTTGATTCGGTTATCGCCGACGATGGTTTGAATCCCGATATTTCACGCAGGCACTGACGGGTCGCGCTCAAGCGGCGCCAATTGATTGGTTCGATCAAGACGATTGCCAGTAATTTCGGTCGAGGCTTCGATATTGCACGGCTTCCGCCAGATGTTTCGCGCTGACGCGCTCAGAATGATCCAGATCCGCAATGGTGCGCGCGACCTTCAGAATCCGGTCGTGTGCACGGGCCGAAAGCCCCATGCGCCGCACCGCCATTTCGAGCGTTCGTTCACCGGCCGCATCCAGCTCGCATAATTTACGAATCTGGTTCACGGGAATGTGCGCGTTGCAGAATCCGCGCGAATGCTGCAGCTCGCGCGCGGCGCAGGCCCGATCCCGCATTTCCAATGATGACGATCCGCTATCTTTTCCGCGCAGCTCCTGGTATGGAACGGAGGGGACTTCGATATGCAGATCGATGCGATCAAGCAGCGGCCCGCTCAGTTTCCCGAGATAGCGCTGGATCATCGCGCCGCTGCAGCGGCATTCGCGTGTGGGATCGCCATGGAATCCGCACTGGCACGGATTCGACGCCGCGATCAGGATTGAACGGGCTGGGAACGCCAACGTCATGTTACTCCGCGCCAGCGTCACGGCGCCGTCTTCCAGTGGCTGGCGCAGCAGTTCCAGCACATTGCGGGCGAACTCCGGCAGTTCGTCCAGAAACAAGACGCCGTTGTGCGCCAGGCTCACCTCGCCCGGGCGTGGCACGCCCGACCCTCCACCGAGTAAACCGGCATCGGAAATCGTGTGATGCGGCGCGCGAAACGGACGCTGCCGCATAAGCCCCGCGCCTTTCGGCAGCAATCCGGCGACGCTGTGGATCTGCGTCGTCTCCACCGCTTCCGCGAAAGTCAGCGGCGGCAGGATCCCTGCAAATCGTTTCGCGAGCATGGTCTTGCCCGATCCCGGCGGTCCGATCATCAATACGTTATGCGCGCCCGCGGCGGCGACTTCGAGCGCCCGTTTCGCCGTCGCCTGGCCTCGAACATCGATGAAGTCGAGCCCCACATCCGTCACGGGTGCGACTTGTGATGGCGCGACCGGCTGAAATGAAACCGGCGAGTCTTCGTTCAGTGTTCCGTTCGAGGATTGGTTCAACCACTGGACCACTTCAGCCAGATTGCGCATCGCGAACACGCGCACTCCATCGGCAATGGCCGCCTCCGCACCGTTATCGACGGGGACGATCAGATTCCGCGCGCCGATTTTGTGCGCCGCCACTGCGATCGACAGTGCTCCGCGCACCGGCCGCAACGATCCATCGAGCGACAACTCACCCACAAACAGATGATCGTCGACCGGCATCACCACTCCCATGGCACCCAGGATTCCGAGCGCCATCGGCAGATCGAATCCCGCGCCCTCCTTGCGCACGTTCGCGGGAGCGAGATTGATCGTCACCGCTTTGCTGGGATATCCGAATCCCGAATTGATCATCGCGGACTTGATGCGCTCGCGGCTTTCACGCACCGCCAGATCCGGCATGCCGACCGTTATGAAATCGCGTGATGCGCCGGGATACATGTCCACCTCGACGTCGATAAAATGCGCTTCGATTCCATACACCGCGGCCGATCGAGTCCGAAACAAAGCCATCCGTATCTGTAGTGCGCGATCTCGCCGTTTTTCTCCGCACCGATACAATGAACCATGCGGATTCCGGTGCTTGTGGCTACTTGCGCGTTGCCGTTCCTCTCGCTTCCGGTGATGGCCAAGGTTGATTTCGTACGCGAGGTCAAGCCGATTCTGGAGCTCCGTTGCGTCCGCTGCCATAATTCCGAAACGGCTATGAAGCATCTGCGCCTGGATCGCAAGGATCGCGCCATGCTGGTGATCGTCCCCAAGAGGCCCGAGGACAGCCGGCTGCTTCTCGCCGCGCAGTCAGGATACATGCCGCCGGGCGGGCCCAAGCTTCCGGATTCCGAGATGGAGATCTTAAGAAAATGGATCGCCGAGGGTGCGCACTGGCCCAAGAACTTAGAGCTGGTAGGGCGCAGCCCATTTCAGTAGACTCGCTTTATGCAGATTCTTTCACGCAGTGCGATCGCGGCGCTTCTCCTCGCGCCCGGCGTGTGGGCGCAAACTCAGCCTAGCGGCGTCAGCATTGACAGCAAGCTCGACACGCCGCAGGCGCGCGTCTACTTCGCGACCTTGAAGCCCCACGTTCCTGTGCCCGCGCGAACTGGCCACGCCACCGATCGAGCATTAATTTACCTCGACGACGGCGTAATGACGATGCAGGACGGCACCGCCCAGCCTGAAACGATCGAATTCCATCGCGGCGATTTCCGCTGGCGTGCCGCGAGCGGCGCGTATATCGCCGAAAACATCAGCGATCACCCGATTCGGATTCTGGAGATCGATCTGAAAGGCAAGCCGTCGGGTCCGGCGCCGGGTTCGAAGCTTGATCCTACCGTGGTCGATGCCCGTCATTACAAAATTGTGTTCGAAAACGAAGCGGTGCGGGTGCTGAGAGTCCATTACGACGCGCACGACCGGGGCAAAGAACACGAACACATCCTGAACCGGGTCGTGCTCTATCTCAACGATCAGACCGGAGCCAAAGCGGACGACGTGCGGATGTCCGGTGCGGGCACGCACACCGAACAGAATACCGGCGACCAGCCCGCCGACAGAATCGCTGTCGAGATCAAGTAGCCGAGCCGTGATGTGGGGCCGGTTCTTAACTTAAGGGCGATGAAATCCTGCCCCACAAGCTGTCCGCGAGCAAGTTTACTGGGTCGTGAGGGTGTCGTGAAGACCGTTTTTCATGTGCAAGCTGAACTCCTGTAGGCGAACCCTTTAGAAAGCTGAGGGTTGCTTGCTAACCCCCAATTCCACATGGGCATAAAAACAACATCTGGCTCGAAAAAAAATGGTGTGCGCAGTCATTTTTTCGTAACTTACGGACGGTACCTTGGGTTAGAATCGAACCTTATCAGTCTTAGTCTCCAGGGTGGATTGTTGCGAACGCTACATTTGTTTCTGCCGGCCGGGTGGCTCGGCGCGCGTCTTTAGGAGGACCTCACTATAATGAAAACTCGTTCGTCCAGGACAACTATTTTTGCTCTCATCGCCGGTTTGGCCGCGTGCGGAGCTTTGATCGCTCAGGAAACCGTCGGCGCGATCACCGGCACCGTGAAGGATTCCAGCGGCGCCGCGGTCCCGGGTGCGACCGTGAAGGCTCTCAACGTCGCGACCAATCTTGAAGTGGTCGAACACTCCGATTCGAACGGCTCCTATCTGGTGCCGAACATTCCCGCAGGGACCTACAAGCTCACCTTCTCGAAGGAAGGTTTTGAGACCGAGACGCACACCCAAGTCATTGTGAACAGCTCTCGAACCGTCACCATCGACGGTGCGATGAAGGTCGGCCAGGTTTCGACCACTGTGGAAGTCACCTCGGTCGCGCTCATGAATCAGGTGGACACCACAAATGGCTACGTGGTCGATCAATTGACCATTCAGGACACGCCGCTCGGAACGGGCAGCTTCACGCAGTTGGCGATTCTGACGCCCGGCGTGCATGCCGATTTCCTGGGCGGCGGTGGATCGAACACCGGTCTGGGCAATCAGGCGATCTATTCGAACGGCCAGCGCGCCACCAGCAACAGCTTCAACATCAACGGCGTCAATTCGAACAATCTGTTCAACGGCAATTCCACCAGCCAGGTCGGCGAAAACCGCTACGTGCTGAACACCGGTGAGAATTTCGGCGTCGGCGGATCCACCAGCACCAGCACTTCCGTTTACGGCGCGATCGGCCAGGCGCTGCCCACTCCGGCTCCGGAAACGATTCAGGAAATCGCGGTGAACGCCTCGATGTATGACGCCTCGCAGGGCAACAACAGCGGCGCGCACATCAGCGTGGTCACCAAGTCCGGTACCAACGCGATCCACGGCGAACTGTACGAGCATTTCCAGAACAGCGACATGAACGCGGCGCCGTTCTTCTATAACGCCAGCCCTTCGGTCTTGATCAAGGTTCCGTATCTCAACCGCAATGCTTACGGCGGAACGTTCGGTGGTCCGATCAAGAAGGATAAGGCGTTTTACTTCCTGGCGTATCAGGGCGTGAACATTGCCGACGCCCAAAGCTCCACCATCGGCGCGACCACGCCGATCACACTGACCAACGATCGCAGCGCGGCCGGTCTGATCGCGATGGAGCAGGCTGATTACGGAACCACGCTCACGTCCATCAACCCCGTGGCGCTCGCTCTGTTTCAGGCAAAAACCGCCAACGGCAACTATCTGATTCCGACCCCCACCATTACCAATCCGGTGATCGCGAAACAGCTCGGCTACGACGCTCTGCAGGTGGGGCCGAGGGTTCAGGCTCGTGTGCATCAGGGCAGCGGCAACGCCGACTATATCTTCAGCGACAAAGATCGTTTTGCGGCGAAATACTATGTCCAGAGCGACCCCACCAGCACTCCGTTCGGCGCTGTTACACAGGGTCTTGGATTCCCGACGCAGTTGCAGGCCGGCAGCGATGTGATCTCGCTGGTGAACTCCACCATCCTGTCGCCGACCATGACTTGGGAACAGCGCGCGGGCTTCACGCGCATGATCGCCAACGCGAGCACCACCGATCAATTTACGCCCAGCCAGTTCGGCATCAATCTTCCTACGGGCGCGGAATTCCCCGAAATCGCGATCTCCGGGGCCGACAAGGCGTTGAACAACAAATTTTCTTTTGGCCCAAATCCCAGCTTCGGCAATGCCGGCATGTTCCAGAATCAGTATGAATACGCCTCGAACATCTCGAAGGTGAAAGGCAAGCACACCATTACCGCCGGGTTCAATTGGGATTTTACGCAGTTGAACATCGTCAACAACAACACCAGCAGCGACGTCCTTACGTTTTCGAGCATGGCGAATTTCCTGAGTGGCACCATCAAGACCACCAGCAACGCATCGACGGCGTTTATTGGAGCAGCCAGCCGCTACTATCGCAGCGATAGCGGCGGCGCGTTCGTCAATGACAACTACAAGCTGAAAAGCAATCTGACCATCACGCTGGGACTGCGCTTCGATCGCGACGGCCCGCTGACCGAAAAATACGGCCAGCTCACCGGCTTCAACGCGCACGATTACGCCTACAACGCCGCGACCGATACGATCACCGGTTCGGGTCTGATCGTGGCGAGCAACAATAAGACGTTCGGCACGCCGGGCGCCGGCGATTCGCTGATGCAGCAGCGCCAGTGGGGGCTCGCTCCCCGCATCGGCGTCGCGTGGAACCCGACCTCGAAACTCACGGTCCGGACCGGCTTCGGTATTTACTACGACCGAGGCGAATTGTTTAGCTATCTCTCGGCTGGCGCGGGCGGCGGATTCAGCGGCCCGTTCGGTGTCACGCTCTCGCCTCCGTTCGTGAACGAAATCGCGGCGAACTCCAGCTCCACCTTCGCGAATCCGTTCCCGACCGCGGGCGCGACGCTACCCGGCAGCCCACAGGCGTTCCTGGCATCGCTGCCCAATCTGGCGCAGACCACCACCAGAACCAATCCGGCGGGCAACCTGTTCGGACCCGCCATCTTCAGCGGTTACGATATCAACAACAAGCTGCCTTACACCGAAAACTGGACCTTCGATTTGCAATACCAGCTCAACAATAGCTGGATGTTCAGCGTCGGCTACGTGGGCAACCACGGCCAGCACGAAATTCTGCCGGTTCCGTTCAATACGCCGGGGATTGCGACGCCACAGAATCCGATCAACGGGCAGACGTCGTCGTATGGATTTAACTACCCCACCGGAAACGTGAATACGCCGGTTGCGACGACCGAGGGCGGCAACACCGGGATCCGCGTTCCCTACATCGGCTACAGCGCGAATTCGGTGCTGTACCAAGCCGAAGGCATCTCGAACTACCACGCGCTCCAGATTCAGGTGCGCAAGCGCCTGTCCTACGGACTGCTGATGACGGCCAGCTACACCTGGTCGCATTCGCTGGACGACCAGAGCGGAGCGGGACTTTTCTACACCGGCAACAATTCGCTCGCTCCGGCGACCGGCTACGCGTCCTCGGACTTCGATCGTACTCACGTGTTTCTGACCAACTTTACTTACACGATCCCCAAGGTGACCAGCAATAAGTATCTGGACAAAATCGCCAATGGCTGGACGATCGGCAGCCAGATCGTCGCGGAGAGCGGCAACCCGTACAGCGTGTATGACTTCTCCGGCTCTTCTGCCAGCATCTTCTACGGCAGTGAAGATGAAATCACCAACCCGATCGTCCCGCTCGCCTCCGGGGTCACCGCCAAACAGGCGCAGTTGCAGGGCACCACAGGCGTCAACGCCGGGAAACCGGTTCTGAACGTCAACGACTTCGCCCCGCAATTTCTTGCGCCCGGCCAGGACGGCGTGCCTGCCGGCGACACCGGCGAATCGGCTTACGGCACCACCGGCCGCAACATCTTCCGCGGACCTTTCGGGGTACGCGTGGATGCGTCGGTGGGCAAGACGTTCACCATCAACGATCGCTTCAAGCTGCGCTTCAGTGGCGATGCGTTCAATCTGTTCAATCACCCCGATTTCGATACGCCCAACAATGACGTATCGTTCTTCCCCAGCTTCGAGCCGCCAGCTTCGTTCCCGCCGTCGGGCAGCCTGGGAATCATCCAACACACAATTGGAAGCCCGCGCTTCTTCCAGCTGAACATGCACTTGACGTTCTAGAGTTGCAGGTGGTCGCGCGGCGCGCTCCATCTCCCGAGCCGCCGCGCGCACTACAATGAAGCCATGGGCGTTCGCCCAATCCCCACCGCCGAACCTCCGATCCCCAAAGTCGTTGATCGATTTTTTGAGCTTTCGCTCGTCGGAATGCTGGCTGCGGGATTCTTTGCTCTGGCCGGCTCCGGCTATCTCGACTGGCCGACCGCAACCCTGACACTGCTCGCTCTGTGCCTGCGCGGACTGATGGCCGTGGGCGCGATTGACATCGCCATCCCCAATCGCGCCGCGCTGGTGTTCATGCTGCTCGCCACCGGATTCTGGCCCGTCGATGTATGGCTGATTTCCGGATCGGCTCTGCCCGCGACGGTGCATCTGGTGTGCCTGCTTACCGTCCTTAAAATTCTGACCGCGCATACCAATCGCGAATTTGCGTATCTGCGCATCGTCGCCGTGCTGGAACTGCTGGCGGCCGCGATTCTTTCCGTGAACCTGGGATTCTTTCTGTTCCTGGCGCTATTTCTGCTGTTCGCGATAGCGGCATTTTGCAGTGCCGAAGTGCGCCGCTCGGCGCTGGCACGAAAAGTCGTCGTGCGCGAGGGTTTGCGTGCCTTCCCGCGGCGTCTGATCTCGATTTCCGTGTTTCTGTTCTCCGGAATCCTGATCATGAGCGCTGGGTTGTTTTTCCTGCTGCCCAGAACGGCGCGCGCCGCGCTCGATCGTTTCATCCCGCAGCATTCCCATATCTCCGGATTTTCGGAAAATGTGCGGCTCGGTCAGATCGGTGCGATCAAGAAGAGCAGCGTTCCGGTGATGCATATCCGTTCCACGCAGGGCGAAGGTCTGCTGCAGGTCTATTGGCGTGGCGGGGCGCTCACCCGATTCGACGGGCGGCAGTGGAACGCTCCGGTTGGATTCTCGACACCGCTGCGGATCGAAGACGGCGCCTTCGTCGTGAATCGCGGACCGCGTCCGCGTCCGGGGCGCGACATCGGGTACTCGGTGCATTTGAGCGATGCGAGCGGAGACACCTTATTCGTCGCAGGGATTCCGCAGTCGATCCGCGTGGAGGTGCCTTCCCTTTTGCTAACGCCGGGAGGCGCGCTGCACCCGCAAGGCCTTACCACTCCCGATATCGCATACGGCGTCGCCAGTTTTCTGGAGGACGAGACCGCACCGGTCAGCCGTCCGCCCGACGCCCTTCCGAAGATCGAGCATGACCTGCTGCTGCAACTCCCCTTGATCGACGCGCGCATTCCCGTGTTGGCTCGTAATATGTCCACGGGAGCCAGGACCGATGAAGAAAAGGCCATAGCGATCCAGAACCATTTGCGCCATGACTACGGCTACACGCTGGAATTGCTACCCGCTGAAGTCGCCGATCCGCTCGCCAATTTTTTGTTCGATCGCAAGAAGGGGCATTGCGAATATTTCGCGTCGGCGATGGTGGTGATGCTGCGGACGCTGGGCATTCCTTCGCGCATGGCGGTCGGATTTCAGAGTGGCGTGTACAATCCGATCACGAAATTGCAAGTGGTGCGCGCCTCCGATGCGCACAGTTGGGTGGAAGCCTGGATCACCGGACGCGGCTGGACTACGTTCGATCCCACACCTCCCGATCCAGGCGCATCCGGAACTGGTGTGATGGCGCGCATGTCGCTATTCTTCGATGCCGCCGAACAGTTCTGGCAGGACTGGGTGGTGAGTTACGATCTGGATCGCCAGATCGTGCTCGCCTCGCGCATGGACGAATCCGCACGGCGCTGGCGATTTCAGTGGATCAGCGATCTGATCGATTCTGCCAAGACCGGCGCATCTGCCGGCGCGCGCCATCTGCCGTCGGCGCTGGGCGCGGGCTTTGCGATTCTATTGCTCGCCTGGCTCGGTCCGCAGTTGATGGAATGGTGGCGAACCAGGTTGCGGGTTCGCAGACTGGCGCGCGGACAAGGCCAGGCGACCGATGCCACGCTATTGTACGAACGAATGCTGCGCGTGCTGGCGCGGCGCGGGATTCAGAAACCGCCATGGCTTACGCCGGTGGAATTCGCGCGCGTGCTACCCTCGTCGGCGATGAGCGGCGTAGTGGACGATCTGACGGCTTCTTATTATCAGCTTCGCTTCGGCGGGCAGGCCAACGTCGCCCCGCGCATGATGCAGTTGCTCGAGACTCTCGAAAAAATGTGACGCTCTTTTGTAACGTGACACGGGAACCTGCAACCGCCCTGCCTTCGGAAATCGAATCGATTCCAGATCGCCCCGCTGTTTTTTTGTTATGGGCCGCGCAAGGCGCGCCGTATCTAGCGCGAACTGCACTGCTGCGGCGGCGATTGAAGCGGCTGATTTCGGATCGCGACCGCGCTTCGCGGCTGCTGAACCTTCGCGGGGTTGCCGAGCGCATCGAATACTGGATCACTGGATCGCAACTCGAGTCCGCGCTGATTCATCTGGAGCTGGCGCGCACGCATTTTCCCGAAGATTGGCCGCGCATCACGCGCATTCGTCCACCCGCATTTGTGCGCCTGACGCTCGATAATCCGTTTCCGCGAATGATGGTAACCACGCGGCTCGGCCGTGGAGTGTTTTACGGACCGTTCGCCAGCCGCGCTGCTGCAGAGCACTTCGAAAACGGAACTCTTGATCTGTTTCAGATCCGACGATGCGAAGAAAATCTTGCGCCATCGCCCGAACATCCCGGCTGCATCTACGGCGAGATGAATCGCTGCCTGCGGCCCTGCCAGGAAGCGGTATCGATGGAAGAATATCGCGGCGAAACATCGCGCGTCGAGCAATTCCTGCGAACGCACGCCTGGTCGCTGATCGATTCGACGGAATCCGCGCGCGACCGCGCCAGCTCCGAAATGCAATTCGAAGAAGCCGAGCGTCTGCATCAGCGCCTCACTCGGATTCGCGAAGTGCAGGCCTCGGGCGGCGAACTGGCACGTTCGATCGCGGAGTTGAACGGAGTCGCCGTGCTGGGATCGTCAGAAGAGGGTGCGGTCGAGCTGTGGTTCCTGCGGGGCGGATGCTGGCATGATCCGCGACGGCTCTCGATTTCCGATTCGGCCGGCGACTCGATGGACCGCCGTTTGCGCGACATCGCGGCGTCGATCTTTGAAACGCCTGCGGTTTCAGCGCCGAACCTCGAGCATCTCTCGATCCTCATGCGCTGGCAGGGATCTAGCTGGCGCGACGGCGAATGGCTTAGCTTCGATTCGCTTGAGAGGATCCCATATCGCAAACTCGTCAACGCGATCGGGCGAGTGCACGGCCAGCGACTTCGCAAGTAGGCCGATGATCGCGGGGATTCGTTAATGGCGTCTGGCGCGCTCGATGCTGTCGCGCCTCGTTTTGCTGATCGCGCACAACGGCACAAGCCGCCTGTGCGCTCGATCCGAAGTCCCATGAGGCGCGACAGTATGGAGCGCGTTCGTGAGCAGAACACAAATCCGGCGCTATTTCACCGGCAGGACCAGATTCAGCTCCGCGCTTTCCTTGCTGTATTCGAGCTCCAGCGCGTCGGTCTTTTTGTGCTTCCCATACACCGGGAAATACAAATACCCTGCCACCGGCTTCGCCGTGGTGCCCTCCGGCAGCGCTTTGTCCCGCATCTTCTGTTCGACCGCGTGCCGATCTGGACCCGATGATGATGTGGGCGGAGCATTCGGCGGCGAAACGTTGGACACGCTGGTCCCTTCATAAGTTCCGACGCCGGAACGCCTGCCATAGTACGGATCGTTCGATTTGGTGTACACCACGCCGGCTTCCTGCGTGACATGGACTTTGTTCGGATCTTCGGCCTTGGGCGCCTTTTCGGCCCACGGGAGAGCGGCATCGGCGGGCGAATCGGCGTGCGCGAAACGATCGCCGATTTTCAATCCGAAATCGTAATAACTGGCGTCGATCTGCCGCGCCTCGGGATAGATCCCGACTTCAACCACGATGTAATTCTCCGCCGTCTCGTTCGAAAACATCTTCCGGACCTGAGCGGAGGGGACGATCGCAGCGCCGATCGCGACCTTGCCAATGTCTTTGACTTCGACCGATCCGTTCACCGGGTAGTCGGCTGGTTTGCCGCGAGGCGGAATACCGTTTTCAGGCAGCGCCAGCGCCAGCACGGCGACGGCGCAAAAGACTGCAATGGCTCGCATGAGCACCTCCTGGCGCAAATGACGGCGTCCGCGATATGGATGTGCTGCCGCGATGCCTGGTTCCATTATTTAGCTCTACTTTATCCTGATTTCGTCAAAAGGAAACTCGAATATCTCACCAGCCGTGTTTACGATTAGCTTTCCTCCACTAATCGGCTTCGCCGTCGCCTTGTAGAACACGGCACCGTCAGTCGATTGGCCAGGTAGGAGCTTAGTCGCCACCAGCACCAGCGCCGATGCCGCGGCCGCCGCTTTTATTTTGCTCGAACCGCCATCCGCCACGGCATTCAGCCGCCGCGTTTCGAAGCCATTGGTCGAATGTACATTCGGAATGCCGTACAGTGCGGCCTCGTACGCAGCCGTCAGCTTAACGACATCGCCATGGCTGCCTCTCTGGATCAGAAAATGCACGATCGATTCGCCGGAGGGAGCTTGGATTGACTCGCCATCGTGCTCGATCTTGAAATCTTCGGGTTTGACGGTCCAGGCAACCTGCGAGCCGTTCGAGATCGAAACCTGAAGCACCGCGAAATCGTGAATGCGCATTTGCAGGGGCGCGAACATCACTGTAACGCCGTGGTGGCTCAAGGCTTTGTATTTCAGGCCGCCCGACTCGAATTCGAGCACCTGGGCCTGCCCGGCAGCCGCCATCGCCAATACCGCAACCGCTGCTGGCATAAGCCGGAACGCCATAGCCACATGATAAACTGATGGTCTATCGGTACACAGGATAGGCAGTAATTCAGTTACCGAACGCGCACGGCCGGAGCCGCCGTTATCATTTCGACGGGCCCGCCGTGCATTTCAATTTTGGGAGACTTTTTAGAATTTATGCAGAACGCAGGCGTTCGTCCAGGTGGCCACGAACTCGCAAATCACGGACTTCGAAACCTGAAGGCGGCGCATTGGAACCTCGGCGTTGCGCAGTTGGTGGAGCTGGCGATCGAGCGGCACGAAGGCGAACTGGCCAGCAATGGCGCGCTGGTAGCCAAGACCGGAGAATTCACAGGCAGATCCGCGCAGGATAAATATATCGTCCGGGAGCCGGGCACGGAAACCACCGTGGAGTGGGGCTCAGTCAACCAGCCCATGAGCGAGGCGCATTTCGACGGTCTTTTCGAGCGTGCGCTCCAGTTTTTCGAAAGCAAAGACGTGTTTGTGCAGGATTGTTTCGGCGGGACGGATAAGGGCTATCGGCTCCCGATGCGCGTGATCACGCAGCGCGCCTGGCATAACTCTGTTCGCACGCCAGTTGTTCGTCCGCGCCGACGAACACAGCGAAAGCCAAACACGTTCCCGAATTTACTGCTGCTTTTCGCGCCGCGATTTCCAGGCCGATCCGGCCACAGACGGCACCCGGTCGCAGACCGCCATCGTGATCAATTTCAAAAGAAAGATCGTGCTGATCGCGGGAACTGAATACGCCGGCGAAATGAAGAAGAGCATATTCACCATCCTCAATCTCATGCTGACGTTTAAGAATATTATCCCGATGCATTGTTCGGCGAACATGGGCGCGGACGGGCGCGTGGCGGTGTTCTTCGGACTTTCGGGAACCGGCAAGACCACGCTATCAGCAGATCCCGCGCGCCGTCTGATCGGCGACGATGAGCACGGCTGGAGCGATCACGGCGTGTTCAATTTCGAAGGCGGCTGCTACGCCAAGTGCATCAAGCTTTCGCGGAAAAAGAGCCGCAGATCTGGAACGCGATCAGTTTCGGACCGGTGCTCGAAAACGTGGTGATGGATCACGTACACCGCGCCTCCCCGATTTCGATTCCGACGAGCTGACCGAAAACACGCGCGCGGCCTATCCGCATCGAATTTCATCGAAAATGCGGTGCTGCCCGGAGTAGGCGGCCATCCCACTCATGTGCTGTTCCTGACCGCCGACGCGTTCGGCGTGCTGCCTCCCATTTCGCGCCTGACGCTCGAACAGGCCATGTATCATTTCCTGAGCGGATATACGGCCAAGCTCGCGGGAACCGAGCGCGGTTTAGGCAAGGAGCCTGGCGCGACGTTCAGCGCCTGTTTCGGGGCGCCGTTCCTGCCGCGCATCCCGCAGCTTTACGCCAAAATGCTGGGCGAGAAAATCTCCAGAAGCACAACGTCACGTGCTATCTGGTCAATACGGGCTGGGTGGGCGGCCCTACGGCATCGAAGGCGAGCGCATGAACCTGAAATACACGCGCGCGATGGTGAATGCCGCGATCGCGGGTCAACTCGACAAAGTTCCAGCCACTCCGCATCCGGTGTTCAGGGTGCTGGTGCCGAAGAAGTTCCCGGCGTGCCCTCGGAATTGCTGGATGCGCGCGGGCAATGGAAAGATAAAGCCGCTTATGATCGCGCCGCCGAAGACCTGAGCGCGCGGTTCCGGAAGAATTTCGAAAAGTTCGGCAACGTCGCCGAAGAGATTCTAGAGGCCGCTCCCGTCTAGGAATTTAGGCCATGAATGCACACGAATAAACACGCATAAGATTCGTGTTCATGTGTGTGCATTCGTGGCCATTACCATTTCGTTTCTCCTCGAATCGACCCTGCCAGCCGCTTACTCACAATCGCCTCAAATCCGTTCGACATCTTGAGTAGCCAGCGTTTGCTCGACAACGGCGAGATGCGCTTGATGTGATCGGTGTTGATAATGGTCGCGCGGTGGATGCGGCGGAACGCCGGCTTGGGCAGCTTCTGCTCCAGCGAGCGCAGCGAGTAATCGCTGAAATATTTTTGCGCGGCCGTCACGATGTGCACCAGCTCCCCTTCCGCCTGGAAGGCGACGATTTCGGAAGGATCCAGCAAATATAAATTCGATCCGCGCCGCCCGACGATCTTATGCGGTGTTTCCGGCTGCGCCGCCGGCGACGCTTTGAGCTGCCGCTCGGCTTTGGCGATGGCGCGTTCCAGACGCTCCTGACGAATCGGCTTTAGCAGATAATCCACAGCGTCGACATCGAATGCTTCGAGCGCGTGGCGTTCGTACGCGGTCACGAAAATGATCAAGGGCTTGCCCTGCCCCCGCAACGATCGCACCACCGTCAATCCATCCAGCTCCGGCATCTGCAGATCCAGCAGCACCAGATCCGGTTTCAGATCGATAATCCGCGCCAGTGCTTCTTTTCCGGTCGCGGCTTCCCCGGCGATCTCGAGCGACGGAATGGATTCAATGTGCTCGCGCAGCACCGCGCGCGCGATAGGCTCATCGTCCGCAATCAGAACTCTCAACGGATTGCCCCCGCGACGCTTGAAACTGGAGTAGGTTGTGTCAAGGGAATCGCGAACGAAACGCTCGACCCGTCCCGGCCGGTTTGAATCGCGAGCTTCGCCGCTGCCCCGTAACACAATTGCAGGCGGCGGCTCACATTGTCGAGACCGACTCCCGCGCCGTCGCTCTGTTGCGCCGCGAATCCCGCGCCGGTATCGCTCACCACGACCTGCAATGCGCCGTCGCCAATCGAAGCCTGCAATCGTACTACGCCGCCGTCTGGCTTGGGAGCAATACCGTGTTTCACGGCGTTCTCCACCAGCGGCTGGATGGAAAGAATCGGTATGGGTGCGCTGAGTGCTTGTGGCGCGACGTCGATTTCTACCCGGAGTTTTCCGCCCAGCCGCAATCGCTCCACATCGAGATACGCGCGCACGATGCGGAGCTCTTCTTCGAGCGGAAGGAACGATTTTTCCGTCTCCAGAAAATAGCGGAAAATGTCAGCCAGATTCAGTACCGTATCGCGAGCGCCCTTAGCTTCGCGCGGGATGATTCCGTATAAGGTGTTCAACGCGTTGAACAAAAAATGTGGATGAATCTGCGATTGCAAGGCGCGCAGCTCGGCTTGTGCGACTAAGCGGCGCATTTCCGATTCGCGATATTGCTCCACCTGCTCGACGATTTGCGCGGCTGCGCGGCCCAGCGCCTGCAAATCCTCGCTCAAATATCGCCGCCCGCCGGATCGCCGTCCCAGCAGGATGAAATGGGTCCCCTGCGATGGCAAACGCAAGGGGATCACCGCTTCGACGCCTTCGTCCTCCAGCGCCGTGCGATGCGTGGGTAGTTCGGAAACGAGCGCCGGCCGGTTGAGATCGACGTCCAGCATGCGCGCGCTGTCGATCGCCTCGGCGCGCATGAACTCACCCAGCAGGCGCGCGGCGGATTGCAGATATTCGCGCTCGTCACCTTGATGAGCGACGGGGATCTTCAGCTTCGCGAGCAAGGCCTCGCGATCGGGGCTATGAAATACCAGACGCGTCAGCAGCCGCTGCACGCCGGTGCGCAGCAGCGCGAACACGATCAGCAACAGACAGCAGCCGGTGAGCAGCAGAGCCTGAGTGAACGGAGTGGAGGGCAAATGCAGCAGATCGTGCTGCCAGGCTTCCACGGCTCCCGCCGTGAACAGCGCAGCCAGCAGCACGTTCGCCAAAAAGCGCAGGAACGCATCGAGCAGCACGAAGCGATAATCCTGCAGCAGGATCAGCAAAGCCAGCGGAATCGCGGCGTGATGAAACGCCAGCTCCCGCGACCACACCTGTGTCACGTCGCCGCTGGTGAAATGCACGAATGACACGGCGAGCAGAAACAGCGACATCGTCCCCACCAGGCGGGAAGTCGTCGCGCGGCGATCTTGATCGCGTGAAATGAAAACGCTCGCGGCGGCGACAGCGGTCAGCACACCGTAGCCGATGGTGATCAGCAGCAGGCCCCAGCGGTGATAGCGCGAGGCGTCGTGAAATAATTCCGCTATGTGGAGCGCGATGGTGACGCCGCTCAGCACGTAGCCTATTCGCACCAGCACGCGGAAGCGCTCCTGCAAACACAGGTCGAGGAGCACCGCGGGCAGCAGGCTCAAGACCGAAAACCCGATCGCTGCCATGATGGTGGCCAGTTGTGGATACGCGGTCGCACCCAGCACGATCAGCGACGCGAGATTCCATAGCAACGCCAGCAGCGCGGCGAGCATCGACAGCGTGCTGCCCGCCAGCCTTCGCGCGGAGCGATCCTGAATCAGCAGATATAAGAAGATGCCGAAGATCAGTACGCCGGCCGAATGCCCCAGCGCGTTGACCAGCAGCGACTCATTCACGAACTAATCATAGCCGTTCAATATAATGAGGGACACAATGACGGGTGCAGTTCACGGGGGCGCGCTGTGGCAGCCGAACATTCGCGCATCCTCCGATTACGATTCGATCGTCGCCGCGGATGTGAACGACGCGTGGTATCCGCCCGCGCCGCGAGTGCTGGAAGCGATCGCCGAGTGGACGCCGCGCATTCATCACAGCCCGGATACTTCGGGGCTCGCGCTTAGCGAAGCCATCGCGCGTCATTATTCGATTCCATGCGAAGCGATCCGGCTGGGAGCGGGATCGTCGGATCTGTTGCATCACATCATTTCAAGTTGCTTGAACGCGGGCGATGAGGTGATGACGCTCGATCCAACATACGCGGAGTACGCTCGTGTCGCCGGGCTGTGCGGCGCGGTAGTGAGCCGGCAGATAAGTTCGTCGACCAGGATGATGGTCTTGTGCAATCCCAATAACCCGACCGGAAGCGTTTTATCGCGTGCCGAAATTCTGCGGATGATTGAGGACGCTCCCGCAAGCTGTTTCGTGCTCGTGGACGAGGCTTACATCGATTTCGCACCCGAGGAATCGATGCTCCGCGATGCGGCCGAAATCGAAAACCTGGCGGTGGTCCGGACGTTTTCGAAGGCTTATGCGATGGCGGGATTACGCGTCGGCTACGCAGCATTGGGCGAACGAATTCGAACGCGCTCTGATCAGCGCGGACGGCCGCCATGGCCGGTGGGATTGCTGGGACTGCGCGCCGCCGAAGTTGCTCTCAAAGAAAGCTGCTACGTGCGGCAGCGCGTCATCGAGACGATCGCGCTGAAGAACTCTCTTGTCACACAGCTTGGCGTACCGGTGCTTCCGAGTGTGACTCATTATTTTCTGATCGATCTTCAGACCGCGAGGCTGGGTGCCAAAGAGTTACTGGGGCGCCTGGCTGAACAGGGAATTTTTCTGCGTAATCTGTGCGGATTCACTCACCGCGATCTGGATCGATTCGTGCGCATCACGACGCAAAACGCGGCCGGGAATACGAGGATCGCACTCGCATTGAATCAGGCGCTCGAATCATGAACGACCTCCGCTACGCCGTGCGAACACTGCGCAATAGCCCGGGGTTTACGGCCATCGTCGCGATTCTGCTGGCGGTAGGGATCGCCACCAATTGCGTGATTTTCAGCGCGGTGGATGCGGTGATGCTGAAGCGTTTACCGGTGCACGGGCCGGAACATCTGTATCGCGTGATCACCAATCTTCCACAGTTGGGTAAGCGCAGTTCCATGTCGCTGGAGTTGGCGCAGGCGCTGCGCGACCGGGCGAAGTTCGTGAGCGAAGTATTCGGCGAGCAGGAAGATTTCTCCGTGATTCGCGAACCGGGACCTTCCGAGCAGATTCGGATGTATTCGGTCACGCCGAATTTTTTTGCCGCGCTCGGCGTGAACGCGCGCTACGGCCGATTGATCGGGCCGGGCGACACGGATGCCGCGGTGCTCAGCTACGGATTCTTCGAGCGGCGCTTCGGTGGCAATCCTGATGCGATCGGCCGTTCGATCGTTCTCGAAAAGCGGCGGTACACCATCGTGGGCGTGCTGCCGAAGAATTTCAATGGAATCGCGATCGATACCGGACCGGATGTGCGCGTTCCTCTGGATCCTGCCGCCAAAGAGGTTTACCTCGATCTGTCGGTGCGGCTGCGCGACGGCGCTTCACCCGCGCAAGCGACGGCGGAAATCAACGCGATTCGGAATGCGCTGGATCCCAAGGAAGACATCGAGATGTTCCGGCGAGTGGAACTGGAGCCGCTGGAACACGGCATTTCGCGCCTGCGCGATCGATTTTCAAGTGCGCTATTTTTTCTAACCGCGGCCGCCGGTGTATTGCTGCTGATGGTGTGCGTGAATGTGGCGGGACTGTTGGTCGCGCGTTCTGCAGGGCGGCGCCAGGAGATGGCGGTGCGGCTGGCGCTCGGCGCGACCAGAGCGCGGCTGATTCGCCAGATGCTCACCGAAAATCTGCTGCTCTCCTCGATCGGGGGATTGGGCGGCGTGGCGTTGGCTTTCGCGGCAAGGCCGCTGATCGAACGAGTGATTCCTCCGCAGCGGGATTATTCCAACCAAATCACGCCGATGACGCTCGATTTGCATCTCGATTGGCGGGTGTTGGCGTTTTCGCTGACCTTGTGCGCCTTAACAGCGATGGTGCTGAGCTTGATCCCGGCGTGGTCGGCGGCACGTACGGCTTTGGATCACGCGCTGCGATCGGCGCGGGCGAGCGCACGATGGCGAGGACGCCAGGCTCTGATGGTGTTTGAAATTGCGCTGTGCACAGCGCTGCTGGCGGGCGCCGGGTTACTGGTTCGCACTTTCGAACAGCTCCATCACCTGGACCCGGGCTTCGATCGCGATCACGTAGTGACGTTCACGGTCGATCCCATGCTGAATAACTACGAGAGCGAACAGATCGCTCCGATCGCGCGCGCATGGCGCGATCGAATCTTGCAGATGCCGGGCGTGCAGGCGGTGGGCCGCGCACAAATGGGTCTGATGCGCGGCAGCGGCATGAAAATGACCGCGGGTGTGAACGGGCAACGGCTCACGCCCGCCGATTTCATGAACACCAGCATCAACGGCGTCTCGCTCGAATATTTCGATGCCATGGGACTGCACATCGTGGCGGGACGGAATTTTGTTCCTGCCGATGGGGATCGTACTCCGCGGGCGGTAATTGTGAATCAGACGTTCGCGCGCCGATTCTTCTCTGGCGCCGATCCGGTCGGAAAACTCGTCGGCGGCGGCCCACCGGGCACCGTGGTGAAGGGGAACGCGGAGATCGTGGGGGTGGTGAGCGACGCGAAATATCGATCGCTGCGTGAGCCGATCCAGCCCATCGAGTATTCGCTTCGCCCCCACGAGTTCGCGAGCAGTTTCACTCTGTACGTGCGGACTGCGAATCGGCCGGAATCGATCATCGCTCCCGCGCGCGATGCGTTGCGCTTGATCGATCCGGCGCTGCCGATTGTCGAGACTCACACGCTCGCCGAAGAAGTCGACGCAACGTTGTGGAGTGAGCGGCTGATGGCCTCGCTCGCGACCATCTTCGCAGTGATGGCCGCGGTCCTGACTGCGGTCGGATTGTACGGGCTGCTTGCGTATTCGGTGGCGCAGAGGCGTCGGGAGATCGGGATCCGGATGGCGTTGGGGGCGGCCGCCGGGGACATCGGGCGCGATATCGGTCAACCCGCGATTCTGATGGCCGGGATCGGAGTGTCCATCGGATTAGCGGTGGTGCTGCTGGCAGCTCCGGCGATTCGAGCGTTGCTCTATGGAATCGCGGCGTCCGATGGGCTAACCCTTTGTATTACAGCAATTTTCGTGTTCTTGGTCGCCGCCTTCTCGGCTGCGGTCCCCATCCTGAGAGCTCTCCAGGTCGATCCGGCGAGCGCGCTTCGTCAGGACTAAATATCAAATGCAATCAGCTATTTAGAAGACGCTCGTTTCGGGGAAGTTGACAATACAAAAGGCAGATTTTATAATCATATATAGAGCATATCTTAAAACATAAGGAGCATGAACATTATGTCACTGATTCGCTATCGACCCTTTACCGATTTCGATCCCGCCCCCGATTTCAGGACTCTGCAGGATACCGTGAGCCGCCTTTTTGCCGAGCCAAACGGTCGCCCGTGGGTTCCTCCGGTCGACATTCGCGAGACCGAAAACGAGCTGGTTTTCAAGGCCGACGTTCCGGACATGGAGCTGAAAGATATCGATCTCCAACTGGAAAACGGCACCTTGACGCTGCGTGGTTCGCGCAAGTTCGAATCCGCAAACGGCGACAAAAAGGAAGGCGGGTGGCATCGCGTGGAACGTAGTTACGGCAGCTTCGAGCGTGTTTTTTCTCTGCCCGAAACGGTCAATGCCGAAGCGGTGAAGGCCGACTACAAAAATGGCACGCTGACCATCACTCTGCCGAAGAAAGAAATCGCCAAGCCGCGGCAGATCAAAGTCGAAGTCAAAAACTAATCGACTCGCGTACAGAAAATCTCGGGGACGTGCCCGGTCTTGTGGGCCGTCCCTATTTTTTTGCCCGTAAACTGGAATCTTGACCACAGTCATTGTCAACCGCAAAGCCGGCGATCGCGCGGCGAGCGGACATCCCTGGATTTTTTCAAGCGACGTACTCGATCGCGGCGAGGCGCAGCCCGGCGATCCGGTTCATGTCGCGGTGGCGCATCGCAATGGCAAGCCGGGAAAGCCGATCGGCGTGGCCCATTACAGCTCGACCTCGCAAATCGCGCTGCGCATGCTCTCAGAGAGGCTCGAACCCATCGACCGCGGCTTTTTCTTTCATCGTCTGTCGGCGGCGATCGAGTTTCGAAAGCGCGTGGTTGAGAATTCCAACGCCTATCGCGTAGTTTATTCCGAAGCCGATTTGCTGCCCGGGCTGATTGTCGATCGCTACGGCAGCTATGTCGTCGTGCAGATGCTCGATCAAGGGATGGATCGGGAGCGTGACACCATCATTTCGTGCCTGACGGAATTGCTTGCGCCCGCGGGCATTTTCGCCCGCAATGAAGCGAGCGTTCGCAAACTGGAAAACCTGCCGCAGGAATCGGCGGTGCTGGCGGGCGAGATTCCCGAAACAGTCGCGATCGGGATGAACGGGTTGCGCTTGGAAGCTGATCTGCGGCGCGGCCAAAAGACCGGAGTCTATCTCGATCAGCGCGAAAACTACGTCGCTGTGGCGAAGCATGCTCACGGCCGCGTACTCGATTGCTTTACGTCCACGGGTGGGTTCGCGCTGCATTGCGCGAGCCGGGTGCAGAGCGTTGAAGCCGTCGATTCTTCCGAACACGCGCTAGCCACGGCGCAAAGCAACGCGACCGCGAACAGAATCTCCAATATCCAATTCCGGCAGGCGGATGTGTTCGAATTTCTGGCCGGCTCCAGCGGCCGTTACTCGACGGTCATTCTTGATCCACCAGCATTCGCGAAATCGCGGCGATCGCTCGACGACGCGGCGCGCGGATATAAAGAGATTAACTTTCGCGCGCTGCGATTACTGGAGCCCGGGGGAATTCTGGTCACCTGCTCCTGCTCGCATCATTTCAATGAAGCCGCGCTGCTGGAAACCGTCGCGGCGGCCGCGCTGGATGCGGGCAAAACGCTGCGTGTGCTGGACCGGCGCACGCAGGCTTCCGATCATCCGATCCTGCTGACCGTCCCCGAGACTCACTATCTCAAGTGCCTGATCCTGGAAGTTCTTCCGAACTGAACTAAGATTTCGCGAACTGGATCGTCTCTGATCCGTAGGTATTCATCATGAGCCTGTGGAAGGACCTCGTCTACGCGATGCGGCGCCTGACGGCGCGCCGCGGATTTCTGTTTGTCGCGCTAGCCACTCTGACACTGGGCGTCGGCGTCAACGCCACCATCTTTACGTTCGTCAATGGATTCCTGCTCAAGCCGCTCCCAGTGGCCGAGCCTTCCCGGCTTTCGGCAGTGGTATTCGGAGCCGAACGCGGCAATGGCCTTTCTTATCCCGATTACCGCGACATTCGCGATCGCAATGAAGTGTTCTCCAGCCTTGCGGCGATGCGCGTGATGCCCATGGCGCTCAGTTTCGCGAACGGCGCCGGCAGTGGACGCAGCGATCGCGCGTGGGGATTTCTGGTCAGCGGAAATTACTTCGCAACGCTTGGCATTGCTCCGGCCCGGGGCCGTTTCATCGAGCCTCTGGACGATGGCGCGTCGCCTTCGCCGGTGGTGGTGCTCGGTTACGCGTATTGGCAATCGCGATTTGCGGGTGATCCCCAAATCGTCGGCCGCGCGGTCAAAATCAACGGCGAGCGATTCACCGTGATCGGCGTCGCGCCGAAGGGCTTCCTCGGCACCGAACATTTTCTCGCATCCGACCTGTGGGTTCCGTTTTCCACCATCCGCATCATCGAAGGCCGCGATTGGCGTGATGGACGCGGCAATCGCAACGCGTGGGCCATCGCGCGATTGAAACCCGGCGTCACCAACACTCAGGCGGAGGCGTCGCTCAAAGTGCTGGCGGCGCAGATGATTCGCGAGAATCCCGCCGGTAACGAGGATTTCGCGATCCATCT
Organism: Terriglobia bacterium; assembly: GCA_963819125.1. Taxonomy (GTDB): domain Bacteria; phylum Acidobacteriota; class Terriglobia; order Bryobacterales; family Bryobacteraceae; genus Palsa-187. The sequence continues at coordinate 1,364,446 of CAWFUQ010000015.1, read as the reverse complement.
GCAGCCGCCTGGATTGGTCAACGGACAGCTTCGCGGCGCCGCCCTGGGAATGGGAGCGGCGCTGCTACTGGTGGGAGCGTTAACGCTGCTGGTCGCTTGCACGAATCTCTCGGGGTTGGTGCTCGCTCACGCAGCCGATCGCCGCAAAGAAATGGCGATTCGCCTGGCCATCGGCGCCGGGCGCGGCACCATCGTCAGGATGCTGCTCACCGAATCGATGTTGATCGGAATCGCAGGCGGAATTTGCGGATTGATCGTTGCAGCGTGGTCGAGCAGCGCGATTCAGGTGTGGGCCCCGATGAGCGGACTGCCGCTGCCGAAATATACAGCCGACTGGCGTGTGTTTGCGTTCGGAATCGGCGCAGCGTTGCTGACCACTATCCTGGCGGGATTGCTGCCCGCGTTGCGCGCGGGCGCTGTCGATGTGGCACCGGCGTTAAAGAACGAAAGCACGACGGCAGTGCGCGGACTGCATCTGCGTGACGTGTATCTGGGTATTCAGGTCGCGGTGTGCATCGTGCTGCTGGCCGGATCGGTAGCCGCCATCCGGTCCCTCCAGAACGCGCTTGCGACACGATTCGGGTTCGATCCGGACCACGCCGCGATGGTGCGCGTCGATCTGGAAATGCTGCAGTACAGCCGCGAGCAGTGCCTGGCTTTCGATCGCGCGCTGATCGAACGCGTTCGCGCGATTCCCGGAGTCGACGAGGCGGGTATCTCCAACTCGGTTCCGTTTTCGATCGATCAATCGAACTCAGGATTCTCGGCAGAAGGCATGGTGTACTCCGACAGCAAGCCGCTGCCGTCGGCGTCGGTGTATGAATCGGGGCCGGGATATTTTCGCGCTATGGGCACGCGCCTGATCGCGGGCCGCGATTTCGATGAACGCGATCGCGCGGGCGCGCCGCTGGTCGCCATCGTCAACCAGACGCTGGTGTCGAAATACTTGCCACCCGGCGACCCGATCGGCAAGCGCATTCGGTTCGGACGCAGCGGTGACTGGATCCAGATCGCCGGCGTCGTCGAAGCAGGAAAATATGAAAGCGTCGGTGAAGACCCGCGGCCCGCAGTGTGGACTCCGCGTGAGCAGGAGTTCAACACCGCGACTACGGTGATCGCGCGCAGCCGGCGGAGACCGGAGGCGGACGTGCTTGCCGATCTGCGCCGCGTAGTGGCGGAATTGAATCCGGAAATTCCGGTGTTTGAAGCGCAGCCGTTGAGCGCCGTGCTCGGGTTTCCGACCGCGCCGCTTAAGCTGATGACCGGCGCGCTGACGGTGATGGGCGGGCTGGCAGCGGTGCTGTGCTCGCTGGGCCTGTTCGGATTGCTGGCGTACTCGGTGGTGCAGCGGACGCGCGAGATCGGAATCCGCCGGGCGCTGGGCGCGGGATCGTCGAACGTGGTCGGGCTGCTATTGAAGCGCATGTTGCTGCTGGTTGGATCGAGCGCCGTGGTGGGATTCGGGTTATCGGTGGCAGCGCTGCGGCTGCTTGCACAGGTGATCAATGCCAAGGGGGACTCGACCGTCTACGGCCCGGTGCTGCTGCTGCTGGCGGCGATTACGGTGCTAGCGGGAATCGTGCCGGCGCGCAGAGTGCTGCGCATTCATCCGTCGAGCGCTCTAAGACATGAATAGCCACGAATGAACACACATAAACACAAAGCGGACATTTGTGTTCATTCGTTTTTATTCGTGGCCTAACTTCTTAAGGCTGCTTCGGCGCGTCCGAGATCGATCCGCCCAGGCCTGCGTAGGTCTCTTTCACCTTCACGACCTTGGCGCCGGAAAACGTCACGAACATGATCTTGCCCGGCGGGATGCCGTAGATCCAATCCTCGTAATCGACGCCGTCTTTCGTCTCACGCGATTTGTGCGTGGGAGGGCCCAGCGCCAGCCGCACCTGATCGCGATCCATGCCCTCGATGGGCTTTTTCTCTTCGATCGCTTTCTTGAATTCCACCGGGATGGTATCAACGTATTGTTCGGTCACGGTCTGCCGTTCGAATGCCAGCACCGGCGCCAGGATCTTCTTTAGATCCGCAGAAGTGAGCGAACCGATCGGCTCGCCGAAGCGGACCGCGACGGTGGTGCCTGAAGGCGCAGTGGTGTTCTGGCCGTTGTTGATGGGGTTCATTTGCCCGCCCATGCCGACCTGCACGTGATCCTTCCAGCTTCCCTTCGCGCGCATTCCGCCGTTGATCTCCAGAATGATCGCGTCCTTTTCGATAGTGACTTTGGTGATCTGCACGGTGTCGCCGATGCGGCCCGCGGGGCCAAACTGCTTGGCGGCGTCAGCCCACTGCTGCTTGTCGAACTTTCCATCGGAAGGGAAATCGAGCGGCTTTTTCGATCGCGGCAACGGTGCGGCTACCTTGGCGTATTCCGCGCTCATCCCGCGCAGGATTTCGACACGCTGATCGTCGGTGAGCTTTTTCTGATCGGCACACAGCGGGAGGGCAATGAGCAGAACGCCCGTTCCCATCACGACGATTGCTCTAGGCAGGGACATAATCACCTCGCCGTTTCATCTACCGCCTCATCCAAGACTACTTCATCCGGATCGGGAAACACGCGGCTGATCGCGATGAACAGCAGGATCACCACGAAGGTGGTCGGCAGCCCGCCCTCCGGTCCGTACCCGCCGCCGCTCCAGTTGTCGCCAAGATTCCAGTGCAGCGCGTATCCGGTCACACCTATTGTAAGCCCGCTCAGATTGGCGCCCAGTAGCGGCAAAGCAACGTTCCATCCGTAATGGAGGCCGATCGGGAGCCATAACGCATTGGTCCGCACATACGCGTAGCCCAGCAGCACGCCCCATAGCATGGTATTTCCGATCCCCAGCCAGTTCACGTTATCGTTGCCCAGATGCGCGAACCCGAACAGCACCGCGGCGGGCAGAATCGTGGCCCAAGCGCCGATGGATCGGATCAGCAACTGAAATGCATAGCCGTGGAACAGCATCTCCTCGCCCATGGCGCCGAACAAAAGCACCACCGATATAAAGATGATGCTGACCAAGCGATGTTCCACGCTGGGCGCTGATTCGAAATGGGCGACGCGAAGGGCGAGCGGGATGACGACGATCGCCGTCGCTGCCGCCGCTGCGAGTCCCATGCCGAGGAAGAATTCGCGCTTCGAGTTCGGTAGCCAGCCGAGGCCGAGATCGGAAAGACGGCCGCGTTCGTAGATTCGGACCACGATCGCGTTGGCGACGGCGGCCGCGGCGAACGTAGAGAGGGCGGCGGTGACGAAATAGCCTGCGATCGGAATCATCACCCACGGGAACAGAATCATCCCCATGTAGCCGATCAGCACAAACAGGCCGACCCGCAGCACAATGCCGAGGATGTCTTTTTTCTTCGCAGGGGTCACTTGGTTATTCTCACGCGAACGCCGTGGCGCGCGACGCGGGCGGGCAGAACGGTCGCGCCTTCGGTCCTGATAATCTTTTCTACGCGATCGCGCGCGTCAGGTTCGATCAAAAACAGCACGCATCCGCCGCCGCCGGCTCCGCAGACCTTTGCCGCCGTTGCTCCGGCGCGGCGTGTCTTCGTAATCAGGCGATCGATAAGAGACGTCGATATGCCGGGCACGTTGGTGCGGCGATGCGACCACTCTTCGCGAATCAGTCCCGCGACTTCGGTCCAATCGGCCCGTTCCAGCGCGCTACGGAGCGCAATCGCGATCGATGCGATTTTGGCGAAGTTGCGCTGCACTCGCTTGTCCCCCTCAAGGTGAGCTTTCGTAACCTCCCAATTGTTGATTCCCGAGTTTCGCGGCACGCCGGTGTAGGCGAGCACCACGCGGCGTTCCAGTTCATGGGGATCGACAGCGATTTCGCGCCGCACGATTCCAGCACAGCCCAGCTCGATCGCGCTCACGCCGCCGTACATCGCCGGATAGTAATCCTGGCAGCCGGTGGGCACGCGAATGATGCGAGCCTCGATGTTCTGCGAAATCTCGCGGAGTTTTTCGATCGAATATTTTGTACCAAGCCAGCGGTTAAAGGCCGACGTCGCGGCGATGATCAGTGCGGACGACCCCGAGATTCCCGCGCCGGCGGGCGCTTGCGAATCGGTCACCAGATCAACGCCACCTTGCGGACCAAAGAATCTGATGATTTCCGTGCCGAGTGGAAGAGGAGGGCGTTTGTCGTCAAGCAGTGCATGGAGCGATAGATATTCGGCCGAGCGATCGAGATCGATGGAACGAAGTGTGATCTTCGAATCCGTGCGAGGTGAGACGGACGCGCTGGTCTGAAGATCCACGGCGAAATTCACGGTCACCGCGCCTTCGTGAAAGAGATACAGAGGCCAGATATCGAGCGTGCCGCCCGCCAGATCGACGCGGCAGGGTGCGGTTGCAGAGAATTTCACAGTGGAAGGCCCAGTATAATCGGGTTCAATCCCCATGCGCGGTGTTCTGCTGGTGACACTTCTGTTCGCGATCGTGGCCGTGGCGTTATCGGGCACGTTGCCGTTATGGCTCGACGAGATTCTGCAGTTGATCACCGTCCATGACGGAACCACAGCGGAAATGATTCACGATTTGCCATTGCAGCCGGGCGCATCGCCGCTGGGTTACGTGGTTCATCGAATGGCGCTGCCAATCACTGGAACAGGAAGCACCGGCGCTCGAATTCCCGCCCTGATTTTCGGCATCGCGAGCGTGTTCGCGGTGGGTTGGGTCGCGATGGAATTAGGTGCCACGCACGCGTGGCTCGCGGCACTGATTTTTGCGAGCTTTCCGCAGACGCTACGCTACGCGACTGAGGCGCGCATCTATTCGCAGGCGCTTTTTCTTTCGATTCTCGCCACGGGACTGTACCTGCGCCTGGTCAAGCGCCCCGACTTTCGGAATGCGCTCGCGTTCGTGCTCGTCCTGATCGCCGCCGTTTACACCATGCCATACACGGTGTTCGTGGGGGTGGCGCTGGCAGCATGGTCGATATGGAATCGCGATGGGCGCGTGGCGATTCACGGCGGAGCGGCCGTGATTATCGCGGGCGTGGCGTTCCTGCCCTGGTATCTCTGGTCGAAAGCGATGTGGGCGCACGATATCGCCAGGGAAGGCTGGCACTTCACGGCTGCTCCGAAAACGCTCCTGATGATTTTTCGAGAAGTGACCGGCGCGGGATATTTCGGATCGGCGTTGCTGATGATCTTATGTTTGTTGGCTCTGCTCACGCCTGCATTATCGAAGAGCATACGAGTTCTACTCGTGTTCCTGATCGCGATCCCGTTGATCGGCGGCCTGTTAGGCGATTTCACCGCAGGCTATTTCGCCGCCGCGCGCCAATTCTTGTGGATCCTACCAGCGGCCGCGATTCTCGCATCGTCGATCAGCACGCGCCAGGTCGAGATCGCGTTCGCGGCAGCGCTCACCATCATCGGCGGAGTGCAGAGCTACAAATATTTCAGTGCTCCCCACGAGAATTGGAGCGCCGCAGCCGACGTTCTCACAGCAAGAGTTGCGGAGGGCGAATGCCTTCGCGTGGTGCCGCCGGAGAATCTCCGTCTCTATCGATTTTTCCGTCCAGAATTGCGTGAAGCGAACTGCATGGGTGATCGAATCGCGCTGGTAATCACGCCCGCCACCAGCAATCAACAGCGCGATCGGGCTCTGACGCGCATGCTCGAATCTGGATATGTGAAAACCGGCGCGACCTTCACCGGCATGTCTACGATCTACGATTTCCAATTGCGTAGCGCAATGCACTGATGGCCGCGATTGCCATACCGAGGCACACCAGCGTCCCGGTCAGGATCACATCCGGCAGCCACTGCGATCGAAAGAAGAACAGCAGCAGCAGCCCGAGGAACATTACGCGCGTCGCCATGCGTGCCATCCCAGGCGAACTCAGTAACCCCACCAGCGCGGCGATCGATGTCAGCGCCAGTGATCCCGCGAGCCCCAGCGCGATTGCCCCGCCAAGCGATTCAAAATCGAAAACCAGGAACATGCGTGATGGGGTGAAGCGCATGGTCATGAATCCGGCGAACAGAATCGCCAGCCCCATCACCTCGCCATACAACACCGCCATCATGATTCGCGCCACGGCTGCCGTCATCGATCGCGGCCGTTCACCAGCGAAGGCTTGCGCCGCCGCGGGCGCAGCGAACAGCACGCCCAGGCAGGCATACGCGTCGATCGTCACTGGACTCAGGAACTGAATCCCCAGCCACAACGGTAGGAAAACCCCGAACACCCCCACCACTGCGATATGAATTAAAATTGTCCGTACTGGACGTACGTCCAGGCCGAGTCGTGAGCGGAATCCGAGTCCTTCTTCTCTGAAATGAGTCGAAAGCGAGGCGGGCATGGTCTGAGTCCAACCCATGGTACCAACCGGACTCGCGTAACATGAATAAGAAACGTGCCTTAACGGAAACATAAGGCAAATTTGTCTAAGGCCGAAACGCTAAACAATCCAATTCCGAAGGCCGATGAAGTAGGTAGATATGATGGACAGACGAGTCGAACCCAGGATGCTGTGCGCCGACCTCGTCGACGTGCAGTGGCGCGATCAGGTAGGCCGCACGCGTCGCGGAGTTGCGAACCTGGAAGATATTTCGCTTTCGGGCGCATGCCTGCAGGTGGAGCGGCCGATTCCGCTGGGCACTACCTTTCACATCAGCTATCCCAATGGCGAGCTGATGGGCAAAGTGAAGTACTGCGTGTTTCGTGAGATCGGATATTTTCTGGGAATTGAATTCGAGCCCGGCAACCGATGGTCGCAGCGGCAGTTCCGGCCGCAGCATTTGCTCGATACCCGTAAAATGGTGACGCGCGCCACGAATCGCGTCAAGAACGGCGCGCAAACTACGGAAGATCCGGCCGCGACCGCCTAGCGCTGATCTAGAAAAAAGACGCGAGCAGCACAATCACGATCATGGTCGAAGTGATCAGCGGCGGCGTGATCCAGTAATACGCGCTCACGGCGATCAATAGATTCACCCAACGCAGACGCCCGATCAAACGATCGATCAGCGCATCATCCGCCGGCCGCCTGCCTTGGCGCCACATGCTATCGGCCTTTCTTCAACTGGGTCCAATCTTCATGCCATGCGATGGCGGGATTGAATCCGCCCTCCGTCAGCACGTACTCGCCGCGATTGTTCACCCATGCGTTTTCGTAGCCCTGCGTGAGTTCGACTCTCGCGCCGGTGGAGGGATTGACGTACGTTTCGACGCCGCGAATTGTTTGGCTGAACTGCTCCGCCGCGCGATCCTGAATCGCCTGGTTGCGCTGGAAGGTCTGGGTGATGGTCGCACTGATCTGCTGTTGCGCGTCGTGCCAGATTTTCTGGCGATCCATCACACCCTTCTGATTCGTCGCGTTGATATTCTGCACGAACTGCCCGACAGCGGCGGCATACTCCGGATTCGGCCGGGTGGACGCGATGATGGTCGCCACCAGCTTCTTGTCGAACTTACCCGCCGGAGCCCACGCCGTGAACACGCCGGTCGACGTCATGCTGAACGTTGATGAGGATTGCACCATCTGCCCGCGCATCAGCGCAGCGGTGTTGGCCGTCGGCGAGACCAGAGTTTGAATTGTTGTCGACATCCACTCTTCCAGATTCTGGCCGTTTCGCGAATAGCCGATGTGCAGACTTCCCGCTTCGGCTTTGAAGCTGCGCATATAGCCTTGTTTCACCAGCAGCCCGTACGTTTCGGCCATTCGCGCGGTGAGCGATTGGCTGAGCGCGGGCAGCGGTTCCGATCCGAGCACGTGCGCGCCTGGCCGCATCATGGGCACGATGCGATTGCGCAGATAATCGACGGGACCGGCCACAGCTCCCGTATCGCACGCGGTTTTCGCGGCGGCTTGCTGTGCGATGATGCGCTGCATCTGTGGATCGTTCGACGCCTGCCAGGAATACTGCGGGCCGAATTCGACGCCGCTCAATCCGTCGGGCGCGGAGGCTTTGAATTGAACCTTGACGATGTTCGACGGGCAATTGGGCGAGCCGGTCCAATGCACGCCGCCATCGGTCTTCCAATCACTGGGGATCAGCAGCCGCGCAGCTTCGACATTGGGGCCGAAGCCTTCGTTGTCGATGACCTTCACCATTTTGAGACGGTAGTAGCCCTGACCGGTTGCCGGAGCGGAGGACGCCGCGGCGGCGGGTTTCGGACGCGCGGGCTCGCCGTCCCCTTTCGGGAGCTTGTTCTGCGCGATCAGCAATCCCGAGCCGAGCGCAAAGATGAGCCAGATCCATTTCACGCGTCACCCCTTCGTCAGATTATCGAACAGAAATCGACTATTGACAGAAGAGCGGCTCGGGCGTATGCTCGAACTATTAATTAATTAATCGAGGAACCGGACGAGTGGCCAGAAAGAAATCACCGAACCTGACCGACGCGGAACTGCGGCTGATGGACATCCTGTGGGAGCGCGGATCGGCGACCGTCGCTGACGTGGTCGAGAGCCTGCCCAAGCAGCCGCCCGCGGCTTATTCTACCGTCCTGACCATCATGCGCATCCTCGAAAACAAGGGCTACGTGCGCCACACCAAGGAAGGCCGAGCGTTCATCTATCACCCGCTGGTGGGGCGCGAGCAGGCGCGCGAATCCGCGGTCAGCAATCTGTTGGGCAAGTTTTTCGATAACTCGCCGGAGCTGCTGATGCTCAACCTGATTGAAGGAAAAAAGATCGACGCGGCGGAACTGAAGCGGCTGCGCAAGATGATCGCGGAGGCGGAATCATGATCGATTTGTCGCTGAGCGCCGTGCTGGCCGCAGTGGTAAATGGCGCGATCGTCAGCGTATTCCTGGCAGCCGCAGTTTGGCTGCTGCTGCGTATCGCGCCCCGTCGATTATTGAACGCCGCCACCCGTTACGCGATTTGGTGGATGGCGCTGATCGCCGTGATCGCGCTGCCGTTGCTGTATTTGCCGCTTCGTTCGCACAACTCAGACGTTTCCGCGATTTCTGCAAACTTTAGCCCGACGGAAAGCGTCCAATCTCACAACGGACAAGAGAACGGGTCGGATCTAACATCCGCACTCGACGCGGCGATCGAACCGGTTCCCCTGACTGGCTCGATCGCCGTAGCATCCCCGTCTTCCGTTCCCAACTTCAGATTTCCGATCGAAGTTCCCGCGACGCGAGCCTTGCGCCTGGCTGGCCTGGCGTGGGTCGCGATCGCCGCGCTGCTTCTGGTTCGATTGTGGTTCGCGATCATCGCGCTACGGCGCAGGAAAGTACGTGCGTTCGCCGCTCCGCCGGACGTGTCCAATCGTTTGAATCAATGGACGGCAATCTGCGGGACTGTGCGATGCATCACTGTCGCTGTATCGCCGGAAATCGCGACGCCGATGGCTGCTGGTCTGCGTCATCCGGCGATTCTGATCCCGGCTGCCCTGCTCACTGAGCTCGACTCCGATGAGCTGGATCAGATCGGTCTGCATGAGACCGCGCATCTTGCTCGTCGTGACGATTTCGCTCTGATCGCCCAGCGAGTTATCGAAGCAATGTTCGCGCTGCATCCCGTGGTGCGCTGGATCGCTCGACGGATCGACCTGGAGCGGGAAATCGCCTGCGATGATTTCGTGGTCACCGCGACCGGACGTCCACGCCCTTACGCACAGTGCCTGACGCGAGTGGTGGAACTCGCCGGCGGATCGCGCGAATCGTTAATTGCCGCCGCCGCAACCGAAGAACCCTCGCATTTGGCCAGGAGAGTGGAAATGCTACTCGATAAGAAACGGAACATCGGAACGCGATTGCTGAAAGTGCGTTTGATCGGCGCCGTGGCGGCGCTCGCGATGCTGCTGGGGATCGCGGCGAAAACGCCAGGAATGATCGCCTTCGCAATGCCGCCCGATGCTATGGCCGACTTGCAGGAGCCGCCGCTGCCGCCTACGCCTCCGGTCGCACCCCTGCCCGCCACTCCTCTATCACCGCGCTCCCCGGCGATTCCCCCCGCCCCGCCCGCCGCGCCAGAGCCTCCGCCTGCCCAGCTCGCGCCATTCGCGAGCGCTCCTGAACCGGCAACTCCAACGCCTGCGGTGGCTCCGCGAGCGCCCTTCGCTCCGGTGCAGGCGCCTTATGCGATCGCTCCTCCCGCGCCCAGAGTCGCGCCCGCCGCAGCGCCCACGCCGGTCGCCGCCTCCGCGCCGTTACCGCCTCTCGCTCCGTTAGCGTCCGCTGCGCCTCCCGCCCCTCCGACCCCGCAGTCCGGATCATCATCGTCGACAATACGCAGCACCAACGGTGAAGTCTCCGCTGATTGGCGTTGGCGCGACGGCGTGAACTCCCGCGAAATTCGCATGAACGGCCACATTGAATTCACCGATGATGAATCCGACATCCAGTCGATGGGGCCCGGCGCATATTTCTCATTCGAAGAAGACCATGGATTCTCCAGCCGCCGTTTCCAGGCGACCGCCGACGGATCGGGTGGGATCAAACGCCAGTATCTGATCGACGGCCACGATCACGCCATCGACGATGAAGCGCGCGCCTGGCTGCGCGGCACCATTCCGGAGGCGATTCGCGAAAGCGGAATCGACGTCAGCGGACGCGTTCGCCGTCTGGTGCAGCGGGGCGGAGCATCGGCCGTGCTCGCCGAGATCGAAAAGATTCATTCGAGCGGAGTGAGGACCGCCTATGTTCGAGAGCTCTTGCCCGCCGCCTCTCTGAACACCGAGCAACTTCAAACCCTGCTGCGCGTAGCGCGCAGCACTCCCGGCGACGGCGAAAAGAGAGTGATGCTGCAATTGGTGGCGCGCTCCGTCATGAAAGATAATCTGCGCGATTACGCTTTCGACGCCGCCTCGACTATAAATTCGAGCGGTGATCGTCGCGTTGTTCTGATGTCGTTCATCGAAGCCGATGCTTCGCAGGCGACATTGCTGGGAGTGGCGAAATCAACGCAGCAAATGCCGTCCGATGGCGACAAAGACGTAGTGCTTACCGAGGTCGCGCGCCATTATCGCAGCAATGAAACGATCCGAACCGCGTTCTTCCGCGCCGTTGAAACCATCCAGTCCTCGGGGGATCGCGATCGCGTACTGACTGCGGTGCTGGAAAATTCGGGAGATCATCGCGAGACGCTGATCGACGTGATTCACGCGGCTGGCATGATTCCTTCCGATGGCGATAAGCGCGCCGTGCTGATGCACGCGGCTGATCATTGGAAGGAAGACGACGCGGTGCGCCGCGCGTATTTCGAATCGGCGCAGAGAATCAATTCGTCGGGCGATCTTTCTGCCGCGCTGTTGGCCGTGATCAATCGAGGCGGCGTAAGTGCCGCGACGCTGACCGCCGGGATCCAGGCCGCCGCACGCATTCCCGCCGACGGAAACAAGCGCGCCGTGTTGATGGGCGCGGCCGAACATTGGAAGGAAGATGACGCGGTACGACGCGCCTATTTTGATTCCGCCGGGAAGATCAATTCATCCGGCGATAGCTCGTCGGCTTTGCTGGCCGTGATGAATCGAGCGGGCGTCAGTGCGGCGACGATGACGGCCGGGATCCATGCCTCCGCCAGCATTCCTGCCGAGGGCGACCGTTTTCGCATCCTTATGGCGGCAATGGAGCGGCAGGATGCGTCCACCGAGGTCCTGATCGAAGCAACCAAAGCGGCGGCAACGATGAATTCGGAAAGCGCAATCGCGCGCCTTCTGCTGGCCGCGGTGAATCGTTCCGCCGACAAGCCTGCGTTGAAGTCCGCGATTCGCGACGCGCTGCGCTCGCTGCACTCCGATAGCACCTATCGGGCGGTCATGAACGCGCTCGACCGGCAGTCCCCGGCCATCTGAGCTTCCATCATCCACAACGGCGAACCTTCAAATGCGCGCCGGTCGAGACTCGCGTTGCTAACATCAAGAGTAGGCGGGCGCGTAGCTCAGGTGGATAGAGCATCAGCCTTCTAAAATGACGTCGTCTCGTTTTCGTCGCTCTTTCTACCATCGATTCATTGGATTTTCGCATGGCTGTTCCGTGCAGGCGCGAATGGTGTGCAGGGTGGTGTTCAGGATTCGAAAGAAGAGCGCGCGTTGAACACAAGTGGTAAGATCAACTCTGATGCCCACAAGCCACCTCGTCACCCTCCTCATCGCCGAACGTGACAAGCTAACCAGCGCAATAGAAGCCCTCCAAGGTTCGGCGAAACGAGTCGGAACGAATGAAGGCGTTCTGGGCCGCCAAGCGCGAAGGCAAGAGGAAAGACTAGGTCTCTACGCGCTGGGTTCGAAGCGAGTCCAGCTTGCGCAGACAACCATCAGTAGGGAACCAAAGACCATTGCGTTTGAATGCCTCGATCTGGCGATAGAGGACACCCAGTTGTCGCTTTGTGCTTCCCGCAGCATTCTTAAGGAGCACACGGGGTCTGGGCTCCTCGGTGATTCTCGCGCCCGGCCAAATTCTTCGTATCGATCTTTTTCTCCGTATCCTGCGTGAATTCAGGGTCAGACCGCACTTTGCAGAAGCCGTTTATAGACAACTCATGGATCGCCACAATGCTAGTTACGCTAGGATGGCGGTTTTCGCCAGATACTGTCACGGCCGAGACATGGGTAACCATGGAAGCGATGAGCGCGGGTCATGGCGAACGGGCCGGCTTCCGCATCTCGGTTCGCTAGGATTGTCGGTTGTCTTAAGTTGCTGCGTTTTGCCTAGAGACATCAGGTAACACTTCGGCGGATGGCTTCGATGAGACGAATCGCCGATTTTTAGGACCAATGGCTGCACGCTTTCCCCAGATCTGAAGCATAGCGAGAGTTCGTAATACATCAGCTGTACCAGCGCATGTTCTTCCTTTTCTAAAGTCTGCAGAAACAAAGCGAGAGAAGGAGGCATAGCCCCCTTCGGCAGATGCTTGATTTCCAGCGGATCGACTTCTTCCGACCAACGAGGCCTCGTAGCGAAGTCGTTGGGGACGACAGCAGTTGCGGCAGAGCTGCTTCGAGGACACCTGCTACACGTCGAAGCGTCGATCCTTCCGATTCGAGACCTCTCCCCGCTCAAGCTTCGCAAGGTAGCTCTTCGCCACTCCGGCCTGGGTCGCCACTTTGGTCAAAGAGAAGCCGCGTAGCTCCGGAGTTGCCGAAGGCGCTGTCCAATCGTCTCAATGAGAAGAAATCTGAGTCCAAAGTGTTCTCCATAGAGAACGATAACATACCTTGTTCTTTTTTGATTGACTTTTCTTGAGACAAGCCCTACAGTATGGACTAGAGAAATGCCCGAGGCATCTGGTGACAATCCGGCCAACGCAACGTTTATCGAAACGCGGACCCTGGAGGTCCCGGCGCACTCGCTGGAGTCGCCTGCGAAGGCGGCGAAATCGCCGCGTGGCAAGAAGGCGCGAGAGTCGGATGCAGTGGCGCGGCTGGGAAAGCGCTCGGGCCAAACTTCACCGATGTTGCCCCATTCAAGATCGGAGGGATGTCCCGTCTATATTCAGCTCATGACACACTGCTGAATCGTGACCTGGTTATTAAGGTTCTAGGCGTTCATGAAGACCCTGTTTCTGCAGCTGAGCGCTTTTCGCGGGAGGCACAAATTGTCGCGAGTCTAAACCACCCGAATATCGTTCCAATCTATTTCGCTAACTACTACGATGCGGGCGGCAGCCATCAGTTCTTCTTTGCAATGAAACGGATTAAGGGAGATTCTCTGGACTGCTGCCCTGCCATGGACGCACACGAGGTCGTCCGGATCTTAAGGGATGTCGCCTGGGCGCTCGATCACGCCCATGCGTCTGGGGTTTACCACCGGGACATCAAACCTCAGAACATATGTCTCGAAACCCATAGCAAGAGGCCGATCCTTCTAGATTTCGGCATCGCTGCGATCGACGACGGGAGACCAGGCATTACCAAAGCGAGAACCCTCCTCGGGACCCGCATATATATGAGCCCAGAACAATTGGAATGTGGTAAGACTGCGGACCCTCGGGTGGATATTTATGCGCTGGGGAAGTCGGGTACCGGCTGATGACGGGCATCGATCCATTCAGCGAAGAGATATCCCTTGGCAGCCTCCTTGAGATGAAGCGGCGATGGACGGGTAGCGACCTTCGCAGGGCATTGCCCAACGCCCCCACTCGGCTGATTGACGTAATCAGCAAGTGTTTGCAGGGCGATGCATCAAAGCGCTACTCGAGTGCTGCCGCATTGGCACGCGATCTCGATGCGATTCTTCCGAAGATCACATTTCACGCCCTACACGACGGAATAACATCGAAGGCGCTGGATGTCGATTCTTAGGCGCGAATGGCCGTTGACGCGGGCCTTCCACGCCCCCCGGGGATTCGCTTTCATATCGCCAGCGTTTACATTCTGCATTACTGGCTTGCGGAATTCGGCTACACCAGTCTTCAAGAACTTCGCGATCGGCTAGCGGATCTTCGCGCTTCAGCGCCAGCGATCCTGCGTGATTTCGGCTTGTGCTGTGAAGCTGATGACCCCCCGTACGCCGTCGGCGTAGACGTCATCCGCATCATCCTGGGTACCGGCACGACGACGCATTATCTCTGCTACTGCGACGGCACGAGTTGGAAACAAGCCAGTGCGCCCGGTTCGACCTGTACGTGGTAGCTAAGCGGTTCGATGTTACTGATCATCCCGGCCTCGGCCCTTGGCCCCCTGCTACCCGCGACAACAGCCGCCTGGTTGTGGCCTCGCCGATTAGTTCGCTCGCCGCGCTAGGCCGGAGCGCGTTCGGTCCGTAAAGATCGTCGACGATCTGCGCCTCGTGCTTATCGAGATCAAGACACGCATTCAGTCGTGCCTTCTTCGCAAGAAGATCTTTCAGGCGGGCTTCGTGCTCGAAAGGTCTACCTAGTTGGGCACGGTAATCGGCCAGGGCCTTCTCCTGCCGCTCGATCTCGCGCTGCTCGTCTTCGGCGCGGCGATCGAGGCCACGGATTGTATGCTCGATACTTGAAATCGTTCCCAGCGGATTCTCCGGATTGAGGTTGGCCTTGTAGGTCTCTTTACCGCGGATGAAGAGATCCGGCTCGCCGTCCTTGAATGGCACTTCCGCGACTCATTATCTCGAAGCCTTTGAAATGACCCCGCATCTGCGGCGTCTGTATCGTCACGCCATGACATGATCGACAGCGTTGAGTGCGTTGCCAGCGTCCTCGCGGGCACCCTTGTCCTCTTCCAGAACTTTCAGAAGACGTATGGCCGCGATATTGTCGCGGGCCTTTTCATGCAGGCCGCCCTGTCCGATCCGGTGTGCGATGGTGATCCGAAAGTCGCGGGAAGGTTTTTCTTCCGGCTCAAAGGTCGACTACTGTCTCTTCCCGGGGTATGAACCCGGGCTCTGTCCGCGGCATCCGTTCTCACCGCTGTATCTTCCTGCTGCCCGATCCTGCTTTCCTTGAGAAGGTGGTTGCGCTGCTCCCGTATCGCTGTGAGAACTTTCCGGAGTTGCCTTCGCTATCGGCGGTTCGACATCATCCTCCGGCGGAAGAGGTTCCCAAGGTCCGAAATCGAGTTGATGAAACGGCCTCGGCTTGGCGGCTGACGCGCCGGAACCACGCGCTGGGCTATTCGTAATTGGCGAGGACACCTCCGCTACGCTTCCGAGAATAGATCGAGCTGGTTGGTGTAGTCCGGGATGACCCTCTTCGTCATCCATCTCTTCGCGGTGCGGAACGGCAGGGCCATGATTTCATCAGTCCTGGTTGCGCGTGACAGCTTAGATAGCCACCTCAGATTTTCAAGATGGAATGGTTGCTCTTGCGACGGTCGTAAGCCCCTTGCTCGAAGCAGGCCGATGGCATCAAGGAACGCTGCACAATGGCCTAGCCGAGCCATCACGACTGGCGGCCCGCTTTTGGAAAAACTAGTGTAGTTTTTCTAAATCGAGCGAGCTGGTAATAGATCAATGGCCGGTTGGTTTAGACCGACGACGCCACCAATCACGTTCCTTATCAAGTATTGTATACAAGGCTTTACTGCTTGCATTGTGTCGGGTTTTTGTATATACTTGATGTCGGGTTTTTGTAAGGAGCGTTTCCATGCGTCGGCAGAAGACATTGCGCGAGAGGATCGAGACGCGGATCGCCCGGAAGCGCGGCGAAGACGTATTCCTGACCCGTGAATTCCGCGATCTCGGCGGCGAGGATCAGGTGCTGCGGGTGCTGCGTGACTCTGGTGCGCGAAAAGCGCCTGGTGCGGCTCGGCTACGGCGTCTATGGCCGCGCCGTCGTTTCGCGTCTTTCCGGCGAACCGATCCTTTACAGCCCGAACGGATTTCTCGGCGCTGCACGACAAGCGCTGAACAAGCTTGGCGTTGACCTGGGAACCCTACCGAAGCCGAACGGGCCTATAACGAGGGCCGTTCGACCCAGATTCCGGTCAATCCGGTCGTGCGGGTCAAGGGACGCTTCTCGCGGCGGCTCCGTGATGGCAAGCTGGAGCTGGTGCTTGAGCGATAAACCATCGCTTCAGGATCTTGCTCGAAGTCCAAAAGCATTTTGGGCTGCCGAGCCCGGCGCTGGTCGAAAAAGACTGGTATGTCGTCAAGGCGCTCGCGGCGATTATCGCCGCCGATGCTGCAGCCGTTCCGTCTGGTGTTTAGCGGCGGCACGGCCTTAAGCCGGGCGCACCGTCTGATCCGGCGCATGTCGGAAGACATCGACCTGAAAATCGTCTCGGATGAACCGCTTCGCGCGCCCGGCGCTGCGGCATCTGCGCGACACTATTACCGATGCCCTGTTGGAAGCCGGGTTTCAGTTCGATCCGGAGAATCCCGCGCATCGCGAATCCGGCAATGCGAGCCGCTATACGCTCTATCGCTTGCCCTATGCGCCGATTGTGGCGGGGCAGGGGGTCTTGCGGCCGGAAATTCAAATTGAGACAGCCGTCTGGCCGCTACGGCTGTCCGCCGATTGAACAGACCGGTGACTTCGTTTCTGGCGGAAGCCTTCGAGCATCCGCCCGAAGTGCCGTCGATCCCTTGCGTGGCGCTCGTCGAGACGGTCGCGGAGAAATTCGTGGCCCTGACCAGGCGGGCGGGCGCGGAACTCGCCGACGCCGGCGGCCCGCGCGATCAGACGCTCGTGCGCCATATGTACGATCTGCACGTGATCCGGGCGCATTACGATCTGGCCGAGGTGATCGCCCTCGCCGAGAGATTATGCTGGCGGATGCCGAGGCTTATGGCCATCAATTTCCCGCTTACCGCGAAAACCCGTCGCCGAAACCTTGCGGGCCGTTGCCGGGCTTGTAGACGATCCTGGCTTTGCCGGCCGCTATGCGACGTTCCAGCGGGACATGGTGTATGGGGAGACGCCGGATTTCAGGACGGCACTCGCTACGGTCTCGGCGTTGGCCGAAGGCTTGAGGGGTGGTACAACACCATGATGACCTGCCGTCGGGGATATGGAGGAAACAGCCCCAGCGGTGGCGATGACGCCAAAACGAAAGAAAGGGTCGCGTACATGAAGAAGAAAAACATCGGATCGTCCTTCGATAGTTTGCTGAGGGAAGATGGCATCTATGACGAAGCAACGTCCGCTTGGGCGCGATTAAGCGCGTGCTCGCCCGCCAGGTTGAAGCGGCGATGAAGGAAAAGTATTTCACAAAGCCGAGATGGCGCGCAAGATGCACACCAGCCGTGCGTCACTGGACTGACAGACTAAAACGGGGCACTTTTGCCATTTGCTATCTTGAACAATCGATGAACAATGCGTAGCGAACTCGACGTTCTTCTGGATAAGATCGGAGACCCGGTCCTCCGTGCTGACATCCGATCCCAAGTGGAACGTGTCAGAGGCAAGCGGACATTTGGCTTGGTTTTCCAGTCGCACCTGCCAGAGCGGGTCCAATTACCCGAGCACCCGATCCGGGTCGGTGTCAAGGTCGCGTACCGCGATCAGCCCGGCAGTCCTGCTTATGAGGTTAGAGCCCTGAAAGGCAAACTCGTCACGTTGCGGAAGATTCGCAACCCTGACGGAACATCGTTATCAACTATCGAAGCCGCCCAAGTCTCCGATGAAACCGCTAAAACCGGCGATCTGGTTGTGATAGCCGGCTTTGGCGAACCGGTGTTCCCAGGTCTTCGGCACTTGGATTCGATAAGCCGTGGCGGAGACAAACCGGCGCAGGTCGTCATCAAAGGCGAAAATCACCATGTGCTTGAAGCACTTCAATTCACTCATTCAGGCAAGATTGACTGCGTCTATATCCACACGAGAAACGGAGAAGGGCTGCGCTTGCTGCCGTTTTCCTGAAACCGAGCTCGATAGATTCGCAGGTGCGTGCATGCGCGCGACAATGCCACAAAAAACAAACACTCCTCTTCGTGTTCCTGAGATTGCTTCGATTCTTCGGCGATCGTTAATGTCTCTGCGCCTGCGATCATCCCGAGCGGCGGCGGACAGCGTTTGCCGCGATTTGACGACGGAAAACTGGAAACCGTAAGGCCATGGATTGGACGGCTTCGAATTCGAGCCCCTTGCTTCCATGCACTGTCATCAGGCGCACGCGTCCATGTGAAGTGGCTGCCGCAGGAACCTGCCGCAGATCGCGTTCTTCGCGAGCAATACGAGCTGTCGCACTCGATCAAGCGTGCGACGGATAAGCAATCCCGATCTCGTCGGGCTTTGCTCGCGAACAAAGTTGAGAAACTGCCAAACTGCTACCGACCGCATCCTCTCGGAGATCGAATCACCTTGCGCCATCTCGCGGACCAGCCCGGAACGATCCAGAAGGTAGGTCGAAAGAAATTCCCATGCAGAACTTGATGCCGTTAGACCAGTCAGATCCCGTGCTAACAGCGCAAAACCTGCAGCGCCTTCCGACGTTAAGCCAGGTGTGTTCGCAAGATCCGGCAGAACGTCCAAGACCTTCAGTTCTGCTTCACGCAAGCGCCGAGTCACGAAATAGACGTCTTGAAGAGGAATCGCGTAACGCGGCACCCGCGTCGACGTGGATGCCGGCGTTCTCGTCTTTGAAAGCCTGAAGAAACGCCGCAAGGGGATCTACCGCGCCGTGCCGGTTCCCAGCGCCTTCCTGGAAACACTCGATGCTGCGCACGATCTAGATTCGCTCGGCGACGCACGGCTCTGGACATGGTCGAGGACGACGGCATGGCGACGTGTGAAAGAAGTCATGGATTCCGCCGCCATCCACGGCGTATACGCAACGCCGAAAGGCGTTAGGCATGGTTTTGGCATCAAGGCGGCTGTATCGGACGTGCCGCCAAACTTGACCCAGAAATGGATGGGGCATTCCCGACTCGAAACGACGGCCATTTACCTGAATGCGGTCGGCCCCGAGGAACGAAGGATCGCCGAAAGGATGTGGACGTGACGATGAATAAGAACGCAGCCCAGTCTTCATGGGGTCCTTGGTTGGTTTTGGCCTGTGCTATCGGAGTCGCATTCATGCTCACCATGATTGCTTGCAAAACCGCAGGCAGTTCTGTCGCAGCGGCTACCGACGAGGAGCGGCCACCGACGATACCTGGCAATCAAGAGCTGGGTGCAAAATAAGGGCCAAGCGCAGAGTCCGAAAGCAGCGCCGAACTCACCCGAGGCGGTCACGGCGGTAATGTGGCAGAAGATCACGAGCACGTGTCCCGTTCAGGGGTCAGCCAAGCCCGCGCTGTTTTATCAGGAAACCATCACAGCGATGAGCGGAACCGGTCAGCTCAGTAACTCTATCAGGCTGTTTGAGTTTCGGGACGCTTGGACAATGTACCGTCCGGCTAGCCTGTCGCAGGCGGATAGATTGAATGGGTCCAGTCCGCAGGCATCGCCATTTTGGGCTATTCCGCCTACCGCGAATTCAACCTCATCAAGGGCTCTGGGTATGGGGTGGTATCCGTTTGAGCCCGGTCTCAAACGAAAGCGAAGTCGAAGTTAACGACCATTATTGGATGTCGTGGTCTCTGCAGAAACGCAACGGCAAGTGGTCGTTTGTCAGTCCTTGGGACTCTGTTCTTGACCCGGACTCAATCGCCGCGAGTAAGAGGTCGTGCGCGGCGCTGACAAGCGCCGATCCATTCGCGACGAAATAGTTCCAGTTTCAAAAACGGTTTAGCTTCACGGCGGACCCATGAAGCGCGAACAATTTCTTCGTTCACACGGCCAAACTCGGCCGGATGGACGATTCTAGGCCGTTTTTGGCATTCAGCATAAAATGGCTCTTTAGTTTCATGCTTCCGCGGTAAGGTTGAACGTACGCAGCCCGAAGCCGAGGCGCGCATGATAGCGACGCGGTCTTGTCTTTCGCAGGTCGCTTCGCGTGCAGGACCGCCGAGAGTGTGCCTCGATTGACGCCCGAGAGAGTCTCAAGCACGCGAAGGCTGAGGCTGCGCTGTGCGAGATTTCCGAGCACCGTGCCTCGGAATTCACCGTTCGGATATTCGTCTCTCGGTCTTCCGCGCTTCATCTGAGCGCCTCCCTCAAAACGATTGTAGGCCGGGATTGGGTCACAAGGCTCCCGAATGGTTGCAGAAATCGCGGTGTTGACGCTCCCGCGATTGCCTCGCCTTAGGATTGAGTTGCGACGAAGCAGCCAGCGCGATTTGAAGCGACGGCGGTTTCGTGAAGGAGGCTCGTGAGAGGCAACACAGGTGGCGACAAAGTCGATGCGCTGCGCAAGCGCGCGAGTGAGATTAAGGCAGCGTTAGAGGCCGTGCAGGCCAAGCAGCGCCAACAGGAAAAAGCGGACGACCGCCGCATCAAAGCGCTTATCGGCGAGGCGATGGTTGCAGATGTAGAGGGTGCAATCGCTGCTGAGCAATCGGGAAGAAAGGCCTATATCAGCGATGTCCTTGCCCGGAACACAGTCGCGGAACCGGCCCGGCATTTCTCAAAGTAAAAGGGTGGCTGTAAGCCCTACCTGGTCTCTCGCAGCCTTCGCGTTAACGAGGCTTCTCATAGTCGCCTAGATCCTCAGCGACGCCGGCAGTAGGAACAAGAATATGTTCGATCCTGAATTGGAATCTTTCAAGACCTCGATTGATCTGCGCGCATACGCCGCCGGTCAGGATACGCGCTCGACGCGAAAGAGAGCTGGCGCGGATCGGCCGTCATGCGCCACGCCAACGGCGACAAGATCATCATTTCCCGCAAGCCGGATGCCGCAGGCAATTGGGGGAAGCAATTGAGAAATCATTCTCCGCTAGCGGGCGCGCGGATCTCACGTTCCGCCGCCAAGAGCCTAACGGCTTAAAAGATTGGAACGATCTGTTGCGCGCCAGGCGGGGACCGTCGCCCGTTTCTTGCTCCCAGCCGGAGGCGCGCCCTGCGTAAGCGTAAATTATGTCCCCTGCCCTGCTGGAATTCGATCTGTTGACGATGGCCGAAGTCGCCAAGCTGCTTCACTGCTCCAAGGCCCATGTATTGACGCCGTCGCCGGCAAAGTCCGCGGCTGCGCGCCGATTCCGGCCGTGAGCCTCGGGCGTCGGAAGCTTGTGCGGCGCGAAAGCCTGCGGCAGTGGATCGAGACGAATGAAGCCGCTATTGTCCCGCAACTGCCAGGTCCGGGCCGCAAAAGCGCCTGAAAAGGGAGGCTATATGCAGCGTCATTCAACTGGAGGCGTTCGGAAACAGCGCGGGCGCTGGATCGGTGTTTGGCGCGAGAACGGTGTAAAGAAAAGCAAGGTTCTCGGGCTCACAAAGGAGATGACGAAGGGCGAAGCGCGGGACGCTGTCGCTCTGATTGTTTCCGGAGCGCGTGAAGAAAAAAGAGGCCCAGGGACATTCGGGAAATTCGTAACCGAGGTCTACGTCCCGTTCTTTACGCGAAAATGGAAGCATTCGACGAAAGGCAAGACCGTCAATCGCATCGAGGTGCATCTGGTGCGGGCATTCAGAGATTGCGAACTTTCCGTTTTCAGACGAGACGGACTGCAGGACTTTCTCGACGAAAAAGCGAAAACGCTCTCGTTCTCCGTAGTCAACCATTTGAGGTGGGATCTGAAGGCGATCTTCGATATGGCTGTCGCGGAGGGTGTCGTTCAGCGCAATCCCGCTACGTTGCTGTTCACACCCAAGTGTGCTGCGAAGCCGATTCGTCAAACGATGACCATCGCGGATATTCGGGCGGCGTTCGCGGTGCTCGCCCAGCGTGAAGCCCTGATTTGCAAGCTGGCTCTCTTCGCGGGAATGAGGCCGGGAGAAATATTCGCTCTCAGATGGGGTAGCATCGGCGAGGCTTTTGCAGAAGTGACGGAACGGGTGTACGAAGGGGTCCTCGATACGCCGAAGACGGACAAGTCGGTCCGCAAGGCTGCATTGACCGATGGCCTAGTTGCGAAGTTGGACGAGTGGCGGCAGATCAGCCCGTCCCGAAGTGCAGAGGCGTTTGTATTTCCTTCGGAGCGGGGAACTCCCCTGAGCAAGCACAATGTCTGGAGGCGGAACATTCAGCCGAAGCTGAGGCCAATCGGCCTTGCCTGGTGCACCTTTCAAGTGATGCGGCGCACGCATTCAACCCTGATGAAAACGATCAAAGCAGATCCCAAGCTGATCGCGGACCAGATGGGTCATACTGTAGACGTGAATCAGAACGTCTATACGCAAAGCGGCGTCGAATTGCGGTTGCCGCTGGTGAATGAACTCGAAAAATTGGTGTTGTAGCGTTCGAGTGGTGTTCAAATGGTGTTCACGAAAAAACACCGCGTTGGATGTTATTGAAAACAAACGCGGGCGCGTAGCTCAGGTGGATAGAGCATCAGCCTTCTAAGCTGAGGGTCGCTGGTTCGAGTCCAGCCGCGCCTACCAACCATACCAGGGGCTTATTGAATCGCCCCTGTTTCTCGGTTGCAATTGCGCGCGTCCTGCCCGCCCGTCGCGCATCGCTCGTGAACCCGGTCGTGAGCGATGCGATTCGCCGCCGCGATTCCGGATGAATGGGTCCCGCCCCGGCGGCGAGGATAATCCCGTGATACACTTCACGGTCGCTCGTTGTTTTGCGGTCCGGCGCTCTTCGGACAGACAGGAGTCGAGATGCTCGCTACGAAGCTTCGGCTGGTGATCGTACAAACCACTCTTCTGACGTCTTTCCTGACTGTCGCCAACGCCCAATGGCTGGATTTTCTGGACCCCGCTACACCGTTGACACCGGCCGGCAAACCGGACCTTTCCGCAAAGGCACCGCGAACCCCGGACGGTAAGCCGGACCTGTCAGGAGTCTGGCAAGTCGAACCGCCACCGCCCGGCGAGATCGAACGGCTGTACGGCAAAGACGTGGCCGACGGTCCTTTGGCTACCGCCGGTGACGACGTCAACCTGCACAGCAAGTATTTCATGAACATCTTCATCGATTACAAACGCGGCGAAGAACCAATTAGCCCGGCCGGCCGCGCAGCGATGGCCCGTCCCACCCAAGTTGGAGGCGGGGGCGGAGGTGAACGTTCGGCGCTTTCTTACTGTCTCCCCACCGGAATGCCCAACCGCTGGTTCTATGACCGGCCGCTCACAATTTTCCAAACCCCGAAGCAACTGGGAATCTTCTATGAAGCGGACGGTGCTTTCCGGGAGATCCACACCGACGGCCGTAAACTGCCGGAGGACCCGTTTCCTTCCTGGATGGGTTACTCCACTGGACACTGGGAAGGCGATACGCTCGTCGTGGATTCAACCGGGTACAACGACAAGGTGCGGCTTTCCGGGGGCTATCCGCACAGTGAGGCCATGCACATCCAGGAACGGTTCCATCGCCGCGACTTCGGCCACCTGGACATCGACATCACCGTCGACGATCCGGTGATGCTGACCAAACGTGTAACGGTGAAAGTTACTGAAATCTTGCTCCCGACCAGCGACATGGTCGAGTATTTCTGCGCTGAAGGCGAAAGGGACGCGGCGAACATGAGCGCGATTCGCGGGGCAAGACAAAAGGCAGTGCCGCCACCTGGCCCACATCGCTAACGATCCTGGCGTGGCCGTTTATGCTCGATACTTGGCTGTCCTATTGGGATTTACCTGCGTCGACGGCTGCTAATGTGGTGCGTCACGCACATTGCACACTAAGTGGGGCGGACGCCCTCGTCCGCGCTGGGCCCCCGGCCCGGCTGGCGTGCTGAAGCCAAAGGCCGACGGGGGCGTCGGCCGCGGACCAGGGGTCCGCCCCACCTTGTTCCAGAAGAGTTGGGATTTGTGACGCACACCACTACTGAGCGCAATGGATCGGACACTGGCAGAGCCCAATTCCCATCACGTACTACAAGACTTGGATTCCAAGAGCCAGCGCACTCAGCGCGCCCTCGGCTGGACACCGAAGAAAATGCACTCCATGCATCCGACGCATTCGGCGGAACGAATTTGAATCAGGCGATCCACCGGAAGATCAGCTGGGCAAGCGTGTGCACACTTCGTGCAGTCGATGCATTTGTAGCAGCCCTACTGGTCGCTGCGATCTTCTTCGCATTTAGAAGCGACCTCTGGATTGCGGCCGCGCTCGCAATCGCGTTCATCGGTTGGCTACGCAGGGATGGTGAATTGCGTCTCATCTTGGCAATGATTCCCTTGCGCCAAATCGCGTACCTTCGGGTGCTATGACGTAATCGAGGATATGATCGATCGGCAAACTCAGGAAAAAATGCGGCCGAGGCATGGCCCGGAACCTGCACCATCGTAGACATGACCAGCCTCACCACGCCGGGGATCTGCCAACCTGCGGCGCCGGAGAGTGAGCTCTTGCAGACGGCCGGCGCAAGCAAGAAGGGTCGTAGTAAAGCGGCTCGAATCTGGATCGTCGGCGGCTGTGTTCTGATAATCGCGATCGGCGTGGCCGCTATGCTCTATTTCCGCCAGTCGAGCGCACCGCGGTACATCACCGCACGCATCGATCGAGGAGACATCGATTCGACCGTAACCACCACCGGAAATCTGAACGCTGAGATTACGGTGCAGGTGGGCAGCCAGGTATCCGGCAACATCATCGCGCTGTACGCGGACTTCAACACTAAAGTGAAGAAGGGCCAACTGGTTGCCGAAATCGATCCGGCTCCGTTCAAAGCGGCGGTTGATCAGGTATCTGCCACGCTCGACGCGGCCAAGGCGGCGGTGGTCACGGCCAGAGCGACGCTTGCTAAGTCGCAATCTGATCTTGCCAGCGCACAAGCGAACGTCGCGAGCCAAAAAGCGAATCTGGTCAAGGCGCAAAGCGCGGTGGAACTGGCGCGGCTGGAAAACGAACGCAGAAAGAATCTGGTGAAACTCGGCGCGACCTCGCAGGAAGATGCCGATACCGCGCAGGCGAACTACGATCAGGCGGTGGCAAGCGTAGACGCCGCGAAGGAAGCGATCAATTCCGCACAGGCTGAGGCGGTTTCCGCGCAAAAAGAGGTCGACGTGGCGCGTACCCAACTCGATCAAGCGACGGCGCTGGTCGCACAGGACCAAGCCGTTCTGGCGGCCGCCCAATTGAATCTCTCCCACACGCGCATCATCGCGCCAGTCGATGGCACCGTGGAATCGCGGAATATGGATGTCGGGCAAACGGTGGCGGCATCGTTCCAATCGCCGGTGATTTTTCTGATCGCCAAGGATCTGACTAAGATGCAGGTGGACACCAACGTTGACGAAGCCGATGTGGGACCCATTCGGCTGAATCAGCGGGCCAACTTCACGGTCGATGCTTTTCCAGATCAGGTCTTTTACGGCCGCGTCGCGCAAATTCGTGAAGCTCCCATCAACGTGCAAAACGTGATCACCTACGATGTCGTGATCGAGGTTGCCAATCCTGATCTGAAGTTGTTCCCGGGCATGACTGCGAATGCGACCATCTTCACCGGCCACGTCGCCAACGCATTGCGAATTCCCAAAGCTGCTTTGCGATTCCATCCGCGAGACTCCAAGGACGCCGCGGCGTCGAAGACTGGATCGGATCAGACGGTCTACGTGTTGGACCAGCTTGGCCACCCGAAAGCAGTGGTTATCAAAGCAGGAATCAGCGATGCCAACCACGTGGAGGCCATCGCCGGGAGTCTGCTGGAGGGTCAGCAGGTGATCACCGCGAACGTCGAGAAGGCAGGTGCAGGGGCGACCCAGCCCGGGTCGCAACCAGGGTCACCCGGCGGTGGCCGAAGGCTGGGCATCTAGAAAGCCCCCGGCGCATTATGAACGCCAGAAAAATCACATCGAGCATGACCATCGCGTTGCGGGCATTGCGCATCAATAAAATGCGCTCAGCGCTCACCATGCTGGGGATCATCATCGGTGTAGCGGCCGTCATCGCCATGGTGGCAGTTGGCGCCGGCGCCCAGGAACGCATTCGCGAGCAGATCGCATCCATCGGCAGCAATCTGATCATCGTTCTCTCGGGCAGCGTGACTACCTCCGGAATTCACATGGGCACGGGCAACGCGCAAACGCTGACCGAAGAGGACGTCCGCGCGATCACTCGGGAATGCGACGCCGCCGCGCTGGCCGCGCCAGGGGTACGCGGCGGGGTCATGATCGTCTACGGGAATAACAACTGGGGGACGCAGGTGTTGGGAACCACACCCGATTATCTGCCGATCCGCGATATCGAAATCGAAAAAGGCCAATCCTTCACCACTAGCGACGTCGAGTCGGCTTCGAAGGTCGCGCTGTTAGGCAAGACCGTGATCGACAACTTGTTCTACGGCGAAAATCCAGTCGGCCAGATCATTCGCGTCAAGACGGTGCCGTTCACGGTAATTGGAACGCTGGTGTCAAAAGGACAATCGCCCACAGGTCAGGATCAGGACGACGTGGTCCTGATGCCCATCAGCACCGCCAAGAAGAAGGTGATCGGAACCAGCCAGGCGAACTACGCGGCAGTCGGATCGATCTTCGTGCAGGCGCGCGAGGGCCGCAGCTCCGATGTGCAGGGACAGATGAAGGCTCTCCTGCGGCAGCGGCATCATTTGCAATCGAACGAAGACGACGATTTCACCATTCGCAATATGGAGGAAGTCTTCAAAGCGCAGGAGACTTCGGCGCGCGTCATGTCGATCCTGCTCGCCGCGATCGCCTCGGTGTCGCTGGTGGTGGGCGGCATCGGCATCATGAACATCATGCTGGTCTCGGTGAGTGAGCGCACTAAGGAAATCGGGCTGCGCCAGGCGGTGGGGGCGAAGACTCGTGACATCCTGGGTCAGTTTCTGGTGGAAGCAGTTACGCTCTCCGTCGTCGGCGGGGCCGTGGGAATCGTGCTCGGGATTTCGGCGAGCTTTCTCATCTCCTACTTCGCGAATTGGTCCACGGTGCTCAGTGTGGGAGCGGTTCTGATCGCATTCCTGTTTTCCGCGCTGGTGGGTGTCTTCTTCGGTTTTTATCCGGCGCGCAAAGCCGCCTATATGGATCCGATCGAAGCGTTGCACTACGAGTGAGCCCTATGAGTAACCGCAACATGATCGAGGTCGAACATCTCAGCCGGACGTTCCACATCGGCGAATTGACCGTGGCCGCGCTGCGTGACATCTCGCTTGAAATCGAACGCGGCGACTTCGTGGCGATCATGGGACCGTCGGGTTCGGGTAAATCGACCTTGATGAATATCCTGGGTTGCCTGGATAGGCCCAGTTCAGGCACCTATCATCTGGACGGCATCAGTGTCGAAGAGATGGACCGCGATCAACTCGCCGAAATCCGTAATCGCAAGATCGGTTTCGTATTCCAACAGTTCAATTTGTTGCCGCGCACCAGCGCGATCGAAAACGTCGAGCTTCCGCTGCTCTACACTGCCGAAGCTGAGCGCGATCCGCATGGCCGGGCCCTTCGCGCGCTCGATTCCGTGGGTCTTTCGGGACGCGCCGATCACCATCCCAATCAGTTGTCCGGCGGACAGCAGCAGCGCGTGGCGATCGCCCGCGCGTTGGTGAACAATCCGCAGATCATTCTGGCGGATGAGCCAACCGGCGCGCTCGATTCACGCACCAGCATCGAGATCATGGCGATCTTTCAACATTTGAATCGACGGCAGGGGATCACTACCGTCATCGTCACGCACGAGCCGGACATTGCAGCGTACGCCAACCGCAATATCTTCTTCCGCGATGGGAAAATCGTCCGCAACGAAAAAGTCCGAACGCCGCACGACGCGGATCGCGAACTACTCCAGTGCCAGCCTGTCGAATCGGTCTTGTAGACGTTCAGCCCGCCGAACGGAAACCATTCCCGCTCCGGCGCAGACCGGCTTCTTTTTTCGGGCGGCCATTGACCATCCAGCTACGTTCTCAGCGAACCCGCTTCAGCGCGCGGCTGGCGTCGTCCCAAGCATACACATGATCAAACGAGCCTGTTGCCACGCCCTGCTCCAACAACGTCACCTCCGCGTGAACCGGGTTTTGTAGCTCGACGCACTCCTTAAATCCGTTCGCGAAAGTCTGGACCCCGTCCAGATATCCAGGAAGCGCGATGACTGCGACCCGTGCCGGCGATTTTTCGTGCGCCACCAGTTCGCACGTCGTGCGCGCCGATTCTGACGCTGCTTTCCAGGGCGCCAGGTTATGCCAGATCGCGACGACCTGAAACAGGAAAATTGCCGATACGATCGACCAGCGCCATCGCGAACGATCCGCCGCCGCCGCGAGAAATAAGCAGAACGCTACGCAGGGCAGGTAAAGATAGCGAGCTTTTTCGAGATCCGCGCCGATCAGCACCACCGGGGTCACTGGCAACAGGAATGCGAAGAGCAGCGCGAAAACCAATGCAAGATCGCGACGATGCATACGCGCGCGCGACATCGTACCCAGCGCGGCCAGATTCAGCGCCATCGCGGAAGCTAAAACGGCTCCCGGCTGGATGCTCCAATTGATAGGAAAAAACAGAATCGCCCAAAGACGAAAGAACAACGCCTTGCCTACCGTCACCGCGCGCAGCGACATCGCTTGCGGCGATCCCTGCGCGCTCAGATATCCGCCGATGCCATGAAACAAGCTCCAGCGAAACGCGAATACGGCAACCGCGGCGGCGAAGAACCCCACATACCCGCGAGCGCCGCGCCAGCTTCGCCAATCTCCGGTCGCGATCAGGATCACCAGTAGCGCAACAGGTATCGCGAATGCCGATTCTTTGCTGATCAGCCCCAGCACCATTGCGATCAGCGCGGCGACGTTCCACGCGGCTCGCGCAATGGATTGTCCGAATCGCGGGACTGCAGGAACAACACCAACGCCAGCAGAGCGAAGAACGTCGCGATCAGGTCGAAGCGGCCGGTGAGCCAGATCACCACTTCCGGCCGCGTGGCGTGGACCGCGAACAGCGCTGCTGCCCATCCAGCCGTGAATCGTGAAAATCGCAATTGCAGCGCGAGCTTGAACGCCAGAATCGTGTTCGCGAAATGCACTAACAGCGCTAGAGCATGCCAGGCGCGTGGATTGACTCCCAGATGGGGCCATGCAAGCGACGCGTAGATCAGCGGCCGGTAAAATCCGTCGCCGCCGGCTTTCGTGAACGTCGGCCACAAATACTGTGCCGGATGCGCAGCGTACTTGAGCAGAATGAAATCGTCGGAAAGGAAGTACCAACCGGTAGTTCGCCAGAACACGGCAAGAACAGCCGCCGCGAGGCCGAGCCCGGTCCAAAGATAGACCCACACATCGTCGCGGCCGCCCGAAGCCTGCGCGCGCTCGCCGGGGATCGCGCGAACCCCGATCAATATCATCAGCGCCAACCCGAAAATACTCTCCGCATTCAGCGGCGAATGCAGGTGCACCGGCGAATCGAGTGGTCCGATCCAGGCGCGCGCCGCGGTCAGGATGCCCGATAACGCCAGCGCCGCAATCGAGATCGATTCGAGCAGCGCACCCGCGCGCCGGTTCATGCCGTGTCGCCGCGCGCGGGCAGCACGATCACGCGATCAGAAGGAATCGCGCTCAAGTCAACATTGCGGGTCGCGCTGAGCACATATAGCGGCCGCGCTTTCGATTCGTCATAAATGCGCGCCACATATTGCCCCACCGCGCCCAGGCTGACCAGCGTGACCCCGAAGAAAAAGCATTGAATGAACACGATGGACGTCCAGCCGTGCACCACGTCCTTGGTGATCAGCGCGACGTAAGCTGCGTACAGGAAATAACCCATCGAGAGCAGGCTCGAACAAACTCCCGCGATCATCGTAATGCGCAGTGGCAGCGCGGAGAACGAAGTGATCGCCGTCCAGGAAAGCAGCGCCATTTTCCAGAACGAATACTTGGTCTCGCCGCCGGCGCGCGCGCGGCGATGAAACGGAAGGAACGCTTCCCGGAATCCCAGCCACGCGATCATCCCGCGCATGAAGCGATGCTGTTCGCGCAACTGGCGCAGGGCGTGCACCGCACGGCGGCTGAGCAAACGGAAATCGCCGACCTCGGGGGATACGCGATCGCTGGTGAGCGCTTTCATCAGCGCATAGAACCACGCCGCGGTGATGCGCTTGAACCACGAATCCCCCGCCCGTGAAATCCGCTGCGGCGAAACCACGTCGAATCCTTCGCGATATAAACGCAGCATTTCCGGCAGCAGATCGGGGGGATCCTGCAGATCCCCGTCCATGGTGACCACCGCATCGCCGGTGGCGAAATCAAGTCCCGCGGTCACTGCGGCCTGGTGTCCGAAATTGCGCGAAAAGCGCAGAACCTTGATGCGAGAATCGGCGTCAGCTTCGCGTTGCAGCAGCGCAGGCGTCGCGTCATTACTGCCGTCATCGACAAAGATCAGCTCATAGGTGCAATCTAGCGCGTCCGCGACCGGCCGCAGCTCGGAAAGCAGCAGCGGAAGCGTGGTCTCCTCATTGAACACGGGAATGACCACGGACAGCTTCATCAGGCTCGCTTCAGGAGTCTAGATTTACGACGATGGCGTTGCGTATCGCCGCGCTACTTCTTCGCCGCTTCCTGCTTGCGAGCGCCGCCCAGAATATCTTGCATCGCGTAGTTGCCTTCGTGGCAGGCGTATTCATACACCGGCCCCGGCGTCGCGACGAACGGATATTCGATGGTCCACGGTTTGGTATAGGAATCCGGATCGTCCATGGTGGCGCGATACAGAATCGTCGACGCGTCGACGCGCGTGAAGCGCTCAGTCACTTTGAGCTTGTCCGACGCACCGCGAAAGCGGTTCTTCGGATTCACGTTGATGGTCTCGACCACCAAAGTGTCGCCTTCCCAATGGCCGATCGAATCGCCCAGCCACTTCTCGATCGCCGCCGGATCGTGCTGCGAATTCATGCGGATCACACGAACGTCGTGCACCATTTCCACCAGAATCATGACCCGATCCGGAGTCTGCACGATTTCGTAATTGTTGTTGTACAGCACCGGCAGCATCGGCGGACCCGAGGTTGATCCGAATCCGATCAGGCAGCGCTCCGAAAGCGGACGGCGCTTGACGCTGTCATAGCTCATGCCTGCGTAGCTTTCGCCCTGGCCTCCGCCGGCCTCGCGATTGCGATTCTGGCGCGGCACTGCGGGCGGCATGCGGCCGTCGGGGGGATCGATGATCAGCGAGGTGCGCGCCTGGCCGTCCACCCGCGCGAGTTTATCGCCACGATCGACGAACAGCACGTTATAGCCGCCGGTTCCCGAAGATCCCGCTGCGGCGATCAGCGGACCGTCCGATTGACCGTCCTGGCTTACCAGTACTTCCTTATCTTTCTTCTCGTACGCGGTGGCGATAGCGTCGCTCACGGTCGGCTGATCCTTGAACTGCGCGGGACGAGTCATCGGAGTGATGGTCGCGTTAGTCCACACGCCCTGCAGATCGGGGTGGCCGTCCGGAGTGCGCGGCAGCGCCGCTTTCGCGGTAGCTTTGGCGACCGGCTTGGCGGGAGTTTGCGCGAATACGGATGCGATCGTGAACGCTGCAAGCGCGGAAATCGAGACGAGGCTTCGGTAGGTCATGCTGCTTCTCCTTAGGAAACGTCTTTATTGTACCCCCGAAATTGCGCCGAAGCGGCGTTTTCGCGGGCTAATTTTCGGTCGGTGTTCGCTCCGCGTGGTCGACGATCAGGATCCCGACGGGTCCCTTATGCGCCTCCAGCTTCAGTCCTAGCTGTTCCTGTACCGCCTGAAACAGATCCGGCCCCTGCTCGGGATCCGGAGTCGCCGTCGGACGGCCTGCGTTGAAATCCCAGCTCAGGTTGAGATCGTAGAGACCGGTCAATCCGGTCGCGTCTTCGACGTTCCCCTTAACATAGCTCGAAAGAAAATCGGCGATTTCGGCAAGCGTCTTCTTCTTTCCCGGCCAGTGAATCCACCCAGGCTTCGGTTTCACCGGCGCCGTCGCGGGAGTGATGACAACATTCGGCACGCCGATCAAGGTCGACTGCTGCACCTCGATCGACGGCGTCATCTTGATCCCGCCCTTGGCGATCGCCATCCGATACACCGTCATTTCCTTTTGGTCGCGATGCACCGCCAGTTTGAACCGGGTGCCGAGAAGATTCTGATACATCAGGTGGAATGCTTCTCTGGTGGCGCCTTCCGGCACCCGGGCGCGAACGTCGAACCTGGCGTCGTGCATCCAATCCGGCGCTGTGACGCGATAGTACGGGAGATCGTAAGCGTCTTCCACCAGCGAGGCGAGGTCGCACTTTTCGCAGGTGTACAGCGCCGGATCGCTGGTCCCCGGTCCGCCTTTCGATCCGACATAGCTTCCGTTGACGATCGGCGTCGCGGGGCGGATCGATGCGACCTCGAATGCAGGCGTCTGCGCGAATGCAGCCGGAATCAGTAGCGCGAGGCTAATTCTCAACGGGAATCTTCTGCGCATCATCCACCACCAGAACATCCACCGGCCCTTTCTTCTTTTCGAGCTTCAAGCCGAGTTGCGACAGCACCGCGGCTTCGATGGTCGGACCGCCAGGATCTGACGCGGCCACCGGTGTCGATCCGTCATTGCGGGCGGGCTCGGTGCCGCGCGCGTCTACCCAGGAGAGCACGATATCGTATTTCCCGTCCAGGCCCGTCCTGTCGACCATCGGCGCGTGCAGAGTCGTGGAAAGGAACGAAGCGAGCTCCGCGATGGGCTGGTTTGCCCATTGCGATCGCCAATGGTCGCGAATGACCGCGAACGATGTGATGCCGGGTTGAAGATCGGGAAATCCTTCGCTGTCGGTCTGTAACTTCCGGCCCGGCTCGGGTCGCGTCGAAGGCTGCGTGGGATCGACGGTTGACGGTTTGAATTTCGACCCTCCCTTCGCCACCGTCAGCTCGTACAGCGGCAATTCTCGCTTTTCGAAATGCACCTTCATGCGGAATCTTTCGATCAGCAGATTCTGCAGCATGATGCGGAACTGCTCCTTGGTCGCGTCTTTCGGAACCCGAGCGTTGATATTGAATTTCGCGCTATCCATCCAATCGGGCGCGGCGACGCGATAGCCGGGAAGGTTCCACGCGGTGGTCACGACAAATTTCAACGGGTAGTTTTCGGCCCTGAGCAGCTCGGGATCTTTCGATCCCGGGCCGCCGATCATAAATCCGCCCGCGGGTTTTCCGGTTGGCTTCCACGGCGTGATCGTCGCGACGTCAAAGGTCTGCGCGCACACTGCGACAGCCGCGATCGCGACCAGGAGATTAGTTTTCAGTAGGGATCTTTTCAGCACTGTCCACCACCACGATATCGACCGGTCCCTTCTTCTTTTCGAGCTTCAAACCGAGCTGCTCCAAAACCGCCTGCTCCAGCGTCGGACCGCCCAAATTATCGCCGTCGGGATCCCACGACACCACGAAATCATATTTGCCGGAGAGCGCCGTCGTGTCGTGGACCGGCGCGCCCAATTGGGACGAAAGCTGAGTGGCCAACCAGGAGAGCGGCTGATGGATGGATTGCATGCGTGCGTGCCCCGCCATGAGCGCCAAGCTCGTTCCCGGTCCAAGGATCGGGTATCCGTCTCTGTCCGTTTCGATCTTGTCCGGTGCCGCTAAACGCGGTTTCTCTTCGTCAGCCCTCGGTGGCCCGATCACGGCTTCTCTGAATTTCGGCCCACCCTTGGCGATCGACAATTCGTACAGCGGCATTTGCTTCTTTTCGAGATGCACTTTCATCTGGAAGCGCTCGCTCAGCAGGTTCCGCAGCATCGCCAGGAATTGCTCCTTAGTCGCGCCCTTGGGGATGCGAGCCGTGACGTTGAAGTTGGCGTCTTCCATCCAGTTCGGTGCGACCAGCCGGTAATCCGGCACAGCGTAAGCACGACAGGCGAGCCCTGCGAGCGAGAAATTCTCAACTGTCAGCAGCTCCGGATCGTTCGTGCCGGGGCCGCCTCGCCACGCCACCGCGCGCTGCTCCGGATTTGCCGGCTTGATCGACGCAACCTCGAAAGTCTGGGCGCAGGCGATCGGTATGGTCAGCGCGATGCTAATTTTCAGTAGGAGTTTTTTCGGCATGATCCACCACCAGCACCTCGATCGGCGCCTTTTTCGATTCCAATTTCAAGCCGAGCTGCGATTGAATCGCGCCTTCGATTGTAGTTCCGGCATTGTCGGGCACGCTCGCCAAAGGCGTGTTCGGATCGGGCGGCGCATCGCCGCGTCCCCCTCGCGCGAGAATTGTCGCCGAGGAAAACGTGATGCGGTAGTCGTATTTTTTCGTCAACCCGGTCCCATCGATCACGGGCTTGTCCAGCAGCCCATCCAGGCGTTCGGCCAAGTCCTGCATGGTTTCGTTCTTGCCTTCGATGCGCGCCAGACCGGTGTTGGACATGCTGAACGCGCCCCTCGGCAACGGACGCCTAAGAATCGGAAACCCATCCTGATCGCGAGCTCCGCGCGCCGGCGCGGGATCGGTCTCCGCGGGTGCCTCGACTGCTTCTTTCAACTTCGGCCCGCCCTTCATGACCACCAATTCATACACCGGCATCTCTCGCTTCTCTCTATGGACGGTGAGCTTGAACCGATCGTTGAGAAGATCCAGCAACATTGCCCGAAATTGTTGGCGCGTCGCCCCGGCAGGGACTTTCGCCGAAATGTCGAACCTGGGATCGTCACGCGAGGGACTGGGACGCGGACTGATCTGGTAACTCTGCGCGACCTGATAGGCTTCTTCCACCAGATCGACGACGCTGCACAGGTTGCAGATGAACAGGGCAGGATCGTCAGTACCCGGTCCGCCCTTCATCCCGATCCGATTGTTGGTACCGGCGGCCCGGCGCTGGGCGGGCGGCATGGCGGGCTTAACGGTCGCGACTTCGAACGATTGCGCGAATGCAGCCGGAATCAGAAGCGCGAGGCTAATTTTCAGTAGGAATCTTTTCGGCATGGTCCACCACTAAGACTTCAACCGGAGCCTTTCGTGGTTCCAATTTCAAGCCGAGCTGCGTCTGGACCTCGCTCTCGATCGGCATGACCGGTTCACTGGCGCTCGCGCCGAGTGGCGTGTTGGGGTCGCCCGACGATGCACTGCCACGTGCGGGGATCATGACATTTCCGGATGCGAACGTCAGCGCGTAGTCGTAGCGCCCGGTGAGACCGGTCGCGTCGACCACCGGTTTAGGCAGCGTCGCAGACAACCGCTCCGCCAGATCCTGGATGGTTTCGTTGACGCCTCGAATTCGAGCCTTGCCCTGGGCCGCTATCATAATTGCGCCCTTCGGCATCGGCCGCGAGCTGATCACGAAGCCGTCCTTATCGAATGCCGGTTTGGCTTGTGGATCGGGTGGCGTTGGTGGTTCGGAAGACGGCGGCGCAGCGTCTTTCAGCTTGTGGCCGCCCTTCATGATCACCAGCGCGTACACGTCCATTTCCTTCTTGTCGCGATGGAACGTCAGCTTAAAGCGCTCGGTCAGCAGATTTTGCATCATGACGCGGAACTGCTCGCTCGTCGTGCCCGCAGGGACTTTCGCGTTGACGTTGAAGCGCGCCATCTGCATCCAGTCCGGGTAGATCACTTGATAGCGTTTGAGATCGTATGCCTCGATGATCAGCGTGACGAGATTGCACAGCGAGCATGTGTACAGCCCAGGATCGCCGGTACCCGGCCCGCCTTTCGCCCCGAAGCGCACCAGCGTTGAGCCGGCGGTGGGCAGTTCTGCGGGTCGAATCGACGCGACCTCGAAGGTCTGGGCGCCAGCGGCGCTGATCCCGAGCAGCGCCATCGCGAAACTAATTTTCAGTAGGAGCTTTTTCAGCATGATCGATCACGATCATATCCACGGGCCCCTTCTTCGCCTCGAGCCTCAGCCCGAGCTGCGGCTGAATCGCACCCACCAACGGGATGCCCATATCGCTATCGGAGTCGAGTGGCCCTGCGGAGTTCGAAGCGGGCGGAGGTGGTGGACCTCCAGGGCCGCCGCGCATGGCTCCCATCTGCTGTTGATAGGTGATTGAAATGTCGTACTTGCCTTTCAATCCCGTCGCGTCATAGACGATCTTGTTCACCTGACCCGCCAGCATGTCAACCAGATCCTGGATGGTCGAATCCTGCAGCGACATCCGCGCCTTGCCACTGCCGACGATCATGATGCAGCCTTTGCAGGTCCTGGGAATGATCGGATAACCATCCGCATCCAGATTGGGCCCGCGTCCGCCACCTCGCGCGGGCGGAGCAGCATCCTCCGCTTCTTCTTTCTTATCCACGTGCTCGATTAATTTCGGCCCACCCTTGGCGACCACCAGATCGTACACCTGCATCTCTTTCGTATCGTGATGCAGGGCGAGCTTGAACCGCTCCGCGAGCAGATCTTGCAGCATCAATCTGAGCTGCGCTTTGGTCGCGCCCTGTGGAACCTTCGCGTTGATCTCGAACCGGACGTCGTCCATCCATTTGGGGTAGGTGAGCTGAAAATACTTGATGTCGTAAGCCTGCGTGATCAACATTGGCAGGTTGCAGTTGGTGCAGCGATAAATTCCTGGATCCTTGCTCCCAGGCCCGCCGTTTGAGCCCATCATCATCCCTCGACCGGGCACCGGCGGCTCAGCCGGCTTTATCGAGGCGACCTCGAAGGCAACCTTCTCAGGCGCTGGCGTCTGCGCGAACACAGCACCCATCGCGATCGCCAGAAGACTAGTTTTCAGTAGGTATTTTTTCCGCATGGTCCACCACGAACATCTCCACATTGCCCTTTTTCGATTCCAGTTTCAACCCGAGCTGCGCTTGAATGGCATCCTCAATCGGCGGCGCGCCGGTTGGATCGGCGCTATTGTCGCCTCCACGGCCGCGCATCGGCATCATTCCTGAGCCATCGAAGGTCACCGAAATGTCGTACTTCCCCTTGAGCCCCGTGGCGTCGAACACCGGCTTGCCGACCCGCAGCATTAACATATTGGCGAAGCCCTCCAGGGTCGCGTCCATGGCCACCAGCCGCGCCTTTCCGTCCACCATCATGGTGCAGGCTTTGCAACCCTTCGGGACGATCGGAAACCCGTTCTTGTCGAGCTCGCGCGACGCGCGCATGCGAGCGAGGTCCGGCTCAACGGCCGCCGCGGTGCCCTGCGACGCGTCTTCCACATGCTCGACCAGTTTCGGACCACCCTTGGCGACCACCAGATCATACACCGCCATTTCCTTATGGTCGTGATGGAAGGTTAGCTTGAACCGCTCGGCCAGCAGGTTCTGGATCATCAGCCGGAACTGCTCCTTGGTCGCCCCCGCGGGAACTTTCGCCGCGATGTCGTAATGTTCGCCGTCGATCGAGCCGGGTATTACGAGCTGATAACGCTTGACTTGGTAGGCCTCCACCAGCAGCGTCGCAAAGTTGCAACCCGTGCAAGTCCAGCGGCCAGGGTCGTTGGTGCCAGGACCTCCTTTGGGCCCCGTCGCCATGGCGGCGCCTCGACCGGGGATACCCACCAGCGGCGCGGACAGTTTCACGGTCGCGACCTCGAAGGTCTGCGCGAACCCAGCCCCGCCGATGAGAAACGCCACAAGACTAGTTTTCAGTAGGTATTTTCTCCGCATGATCCACCACGATCATTTCTACATTGCCCTTCTTTGATTCCAACTTCAACCCGAGCTGCGATTGAATCGCGCCCTGAATCGGGATCCCACCATCTGGATCTGATCCGCCGACGGGAGTGTTGCCGCCGCCCGGAGCGGGCCCGGCCCCGGCCACTGCGATTCCACCTGCCATGCCCGGCATCATATTGCGCATCGCGCCTTGAGCGTCGAAGGTAAGCGAGAAATCATACTTCCCCTTCAGTCCGGTCGCGTCCTGCACTGGCTTGCCCACCTGATTCGACAACTGCCTGGCGAGCTCCTCCATGGTTTCGCCATCGGCGTTCATGGTCGCTTTGCCGTTCATGATCATCATGCACCCCTTGCAGTTTTTGGGCACCACCATCTCGCCTCCGCGCCCGCCACGCGCGGCCATGCCCGCCGCCAATCCCTCCAGTCGCTGCTTTTGGGCCGTCTCCGCATCTTTCTTTTCGTCGGAAGAGTCTGCGCCCGGCTTCGGTGCCTCCTCGACGTGCTCAGTCAACTTCGGCCCTCCCTTGGCGACCACCAGATCGAACATCTGCATTTCCTTGGAATCGCGGTGGGACGTCAACTTGAATCGTTCGGCGAGCAGATTCTGGATCATGAGCCGGAACTGCTCTTTGGTCGCGCCGGCCGGGACCTTCGCGGTGATGTCGTATCTTTCGCCATCCATCCAACCCGGCGCGGTGATCTGGTACGGCTTCACGTCGTAGCCCTGTGCTAGCAGCATCTTGATGGTGCAGTTCGAGCAGCTCCAGCGGCCCGGATCGTCGCTGCCCGGCCCTCCTCTGGCGCCCATCGCTATCATGAATTTTCCGCCTCCCGCCACCTGCGGCGGCGGAGCAGGCTTCACCGTTGCGACCTCAAATGCGACCGGCGCGTTCTGTCCGAACGCGGCAACGGCCATCAGTACACCTAAAATGCTCGATTTCATGACTAACCCCCTAGTTGGGAGTTGAAGATTAGACGCCGAAAGTTCCAAAAAGGACTATCGGTAGCGTTAATTTTCGGTGGGCTTGGAGTCCAGATGGTCGATCACCAGGACATCCTTCTGGCCCTTCTTGGCGACCAGCTTCAATCCGAGCTGCGCCTCGATGGCTCCAATGAACGGTAGTCCGTCGTCCGTATCGCGCTCGGCCCAAGAGAGCGTGAAATCGTAGCGATCGGTCAGGCCCGTCGCGTCGGTGACGGAAGCCCCTAGCGTGTTCGCGAGTGACGTGGCGAGCTCGCTCATGGACTCCATACGTGCCCGCCCACGTCCGTCGATTATGTAGAACACCGGACGGTCATCGGGAACAGCGGGAAATCCGTCGTCGGCGAGCCGCATCCGCCAGGGTTGCGGAGGGGCATCGGGATTAGGTGTGGTCGCGGATTTCTTCATCTTTGGGCCATTCTTGGCGACCGTCAACTCGTACACCGGCGTGTCGCGCCTTTCCCAATGGAATTCCAGGTGGAAACGTTCGATCAAGAGATGCTGCAGCATGACGCGCCATTGCTCTTTCGTGGTCTCGGGTGGAAGCGTTGCCGTGAGATCAACGGAAATCGGGCCGGGGGAGTGAGGCCACTCGAGCTGATCGGAACGCAGAAGCTGATACGCCCTGTTAATCAGCGATAGCGGACTCGTGTTGGTGCAAACAAACCGGCTGGGATCGGCTGTGCCCGGCCCCCCATCGCAGGCGACCCGGATCCCTCGGCGGGGATCGTAGGGAGCCGAAAGCTTGACCGATGCCGCTTCGAACGATTGCGCGAACGCAGCCGACGCCAGCATCGCGAGAATCACGGCGCGGATCATGAACGGATGACGCTCGTCCTTTCAAGAGCGTGCATGATATAAGCGTTCAAGTGGCCAACAGCACCTGGCAGGACTATCGCCGCGTAAAGCCGTTCCTGCGCCCCTACGCCTGGCGTCTCCTGCCGATCATCCTGGCGAGCCTCGCCGCCACCGCGCTCGGCCTCGCGCAGCCGTACATCTCGAAAATCCTGATCGATTCCGCGCTGCTGCGGCGCGATTTTCGGATGTTGCTGTGGA
Organism: Terriglobia bacterium; assembly: GCA_963819125.1. Taxonomy (GTDB): domain Bacteria; phylum Acidobacteriota; class Terriglobia; order Bryobacterales; family Bryobacteraceae; genus Palsa-187. Next base: position 1,324,633 of record CAWFUQ010000015.1, on the reverse strand, counting down.
CCGCCGGGTTGATGTTCGCCGCGACGGTCGCCGGCTTCGCGCTCAACATTCTTTCGAGCTATCAATACGTCCGCGTCTCCGCCGCCATGCTGTTCGACATGCGCATCGCGCTCTATCGGCACTTGCAAACCCTGTCGCCGCGCTTTTTCGCGAAGTGGCGGCTGGGCGATCTGGCTTCGCGCATGAACACAGATATCGGCGAGGTACAGCGCGTCTCCGCCGACACGCTGCTTTCGATCCTCAGCAACGTGGTGTTCCTGATCGGCAGCGTCGCGCTGATGGTGTGGCTCAATTGGCGATTATTTATCGTCAGCGTCGCGATGATGCCGCTGTGCCTGTGGGTGTTCTATCGCTATCAGCAAAAGCTGATGGAGTTTACGAAAGAACTGCGCGAGCGCGCAGCCGATGTGGGCAGCACTTTCATTGAAACGCTGCTGGGCATGCGGACGGTGGTGGCCACGAACGCGGGAGAACGCGAAGCGCAACGCTTTCAGAATCGCAACAATGCGTTCGTCCGCACGCTCTTGCGACTCCAGATGACTTCCTTCCTGATGGGCGGATTGCCGGGCACGATCCTGACAGCATCCACCGCGATGGTTTTTCTCTACGGCGGAAAACTGGTGATCGACGGCGCGATGAGCGTTGGCGCGCTGGTCGCATACATGGCGTATCACATGCGCCTGTTCACGCCGGTACAAACCATGATGGGACTCTCGGCGAATGTCGCCGCGGCGCGGGTTTCGATCCAGCGGGTTTATGAAATCCTGGATGCGCGTGCGGAGGTGGTGGAATCGCCGCACGCGATCGCGATGACGCCGCTGCGCGATTCGATCCGCATGGAGGACATCGAACTGACGCACGATCGCGAAATGATTCTGAAAGGCGCAGCGTTCGAAATTCGGGTCGGATCGTTCTGCGCGATCCTCGGCGCCAGCGGCGCAGGCAAGTCGACTATCGCCGACCTTCTCGTTCGATTTCTCGATCCCGACGCAGGCCGAATTTTATTTGATGGCCGCGATCTGCGCGAGTTTCGATTGAACGATGTGCGCCGCGAGATCATGCTGGTGGATCAATCGCCGCATTTGTTTCACGCGTCGATTTCAGAGAACATCGCGTACGCGCGGCCCGATGCCTCGCGCGCTGAAATCGAAGCCGCGGCCTCGCAAGCCGGTCTCGATGAACTCATCGCCAGGCTGCCGGAAGGATTCAGCACCATCACCGGCGAACGCGGTCTCGCATTATCTGCAGGCGAGCGGCAGAGAATTGCGCTGGCTCGCGCATTACTCGCCAAGCCGAGCGTGTTGATTCTAGATGAACCGACCTCAGCTCTCGATGCCGAAACGGAAACGATCGTCGCGCGGCACCTGCGTGCGTCTTTAGAAGGACGGACTGTGGTGATCATCACGCATCGCCCGGCGCTAGCGGCGATCGCGGATCAGATCGTGACACTGCGCGACGGAAAAACCTCCAGCGAATTGATCAGCGCATGAAGATCGCCGTGATCGATTCCGGTGTCGCGACCCCGCATTCGCACATCGGCCGATCGCGGGCGGCGTGACCATCACGGCTGACGGAGAATCGCCGGATTATGCGGATCGGGTGGGCCACGGCACCGCGGTAATGGCCGCGATCATGGAAAAGGCTCCTGGCGCGAATTACTTCGCCGTACGTGTGTTCGATCGGGGGCTACGCACCAAGATCGAAATCCTGATTCGCGGCATCGAATGGGCCATGGCGCATGGCGCGGATCTGATCAACCTCAGCCTCGGTACAACGAACGAAGATCACGCCCGCGCCTTCGAACCGTTGATCGCTGGGGGCGCGCTACTAATTTCGCCAGCAGCCGCGATTCCGGGATCGTTGCCTGGGGTAATCGGAGTCGAGTGTGACTTCGAATGCCCCCGCGGCCAATACTATTCACGCGATGGAGTGTTCTACGCGTCTGGATTCGCGCGCCCGATTCCCGGTGTTCCGCCCGAGAAAAATTTGAATGGCGTGAGCTTCGCGGTCGCGAATCTAACCGGCTTCGCGGCACGCGCCTGCGCGGGTCTTACGAAGATCGATTACGAGACTGTTCGGCAAAAACTTGAATCGGCCACGAGTGAACACGGATGAACACACATTTTTCGATTCGTGTTCATTCGTGTTCATTCGTGGCCGATTCTAATTCGAACCCCCGAAGCTGATACCGATACGGAGGCGCGGCGCTCAATCGCTCGCGGCACCATGCGATTCCCTGATCAAGCTGCTCCAGTTCCGATCGCCACCAATCGCCCGAGGGAGCCGCGTAGAACTGCCTGCACAATTCGAGATGTTTCAAAAACCCGGCGAGCAAGCGAGTTCGATAATGTTCGCGCAACGCATCCAAGTTCTCGCCACGAATCGCTGCTTTAACGACTGCGGACGCCAGAATCGCCTCGCGAATCGCATTGCCCACGCCGTCGCCGCAGATGGGATCGAACGCCATCGCCGCGCTGCCGCACGCGAGCCATTTCCCGTCAGATAAGGGATCGCAGATGCGCGGATACGCCGGAAACGAACCTTTCGGCGGATCGATCGACTCGATCTGCTCCGCCACTACACGGCTCTTCGCCAGCAGTTCGTCGGCGCTCGCACCGACTGCCAGCAACCACCCCGGCAACAGGAATAACCAGCCGCGATCCAGCGATTCGATCCAGCATGCGTCCGTAAAGATTCCTTCACGTAGCCGAATCGCCGATGCCGATGCGATTCGTGATCCAAATCCCCGCTCTACAACTCCGTCTGGCAGCGGCCGCGACGTATAGATGGTCCAATCAACTTCACCCGCTGCCTCGGGCGCCTGTACCGCCAACTGGCGATTCAATTCCTGTTCGCCGATCACGCTTGCCGAATGCGCCAGTTCCACCGGGACCGCGTTCTCGCCCCACGCCACCACCCTTCGAGTCACGCGAGCCGCACCGTCCAAAGCACGCCCGAATACGTCGCCGATCAGCCGCTGGGTGGGCTCGCCAATCAGAAGCGCAGGCACGTTCCCCCGGCCCCTTTTTTCGACCTGAGCGTCTATAATCAGGTGAGCACAGCAGCTTGCCGCCACCCCGTCACCTACGATCCACGTCGCGATCGGAATCACAGTATCATTCTAAGGAAGAGGACTCATGAGAATTGCGCTCCTGATCGCGGTGTCTATCGGATTGGCAACTTTTCCCGCGTCGGCGCAACGCGGCGGAGGGGGCGGACGGGCGCGCGCGGCTGCGCCTGGCGCCGAGAATCCGGCGGCCGATGAAAAGCCCGATCCCGGCATCCCCGTCACCAATGCTCTGGTGATTTCCAAATGCAGCGGCTGTCATAAGAAGGACGACGCCGGCAATCTTTCGCGAATTTCATGGGAGCGCTCCACGCCCGAAGGTTGGGAAGAGGCGATCAAGCGCATGGTGCGGCTCAACGGCCTGACGATCACACCGCCTGAAGCGCGCCAGGTCGTCAAGTATCTGGCCACTTATCATGGGCTCGCGCCGGAAGAAGCGAAGCCGGTGATGTACTTCGCCGAGCATCGCATTCAGGACGAGCCGGTTCCCACCGAAGGCGTACGCACCGCCTGCATGGGTTGCCACGCGATGGCGAAGCCGCTTTCCTGGCGCAGATCGAAAGACGATTGGAAGCTGCTGACGAATTTGCACGTCGCCATGTATGCGCAGGCCGAAGCCGCGTTTCGCCGGCCGAATTTCGGAGGCGCGGCGGCGCGGGTCCTGGCGCTGCTCCTGCTGGTCCCGCGCAGCAGCCGGTCGACGAGGCGATCGATTATCTGTCGAAAAATGCTCCGCTCGTTTCGCCGGAATGGGCCGCGTGGCAGGCGCGTATGCGGGCTCCCAAGCTCGCCGGACGATGGCTGGTGTCGGCCTACATTCCGGGTCGCGGAAAATATGTCGGCGAAATGGTAATCGATCCGGGCGCTGCTGAAGACGAGTTCACCACGCGCATCAAATTGACCAACGTAAAAGACGGCTCGGTGATGTCGCGCTTTGGGCAAGGCTTGGTCTATGCGGGATATTCCTGGCGCGGACGATCGCGCGTTCAAGGCGCGAAGGTCAGCTCGCCCGATGACTTGGCGAATGAAATGCGCGAGACACTGTGGTTCGCGCCCGATCAATCGCGCGCCGAAGGGCGCTGGTTCTGGGGCGAATATCAGGAGTTCGGATTCGACGTGAAGATGGAACGCGCCTCATCTGAACCGATGATTAGCGGCATCGATAAATTTTCGTTGAAGGCGGGATCGCAGGCCGCTCGCTTGCATGTCTACGGCGAGAATTTCCCGGCCAACATCGCGGCCGCCGATCTCGATTTCGGTATGGGCGTTAAGGTTTCGAAGATCGTGTCGCACACGGCAAGCGATCTGGTGCTGGAACTGAACGTCGATGAAAAGGCCGTGATCGGGAAGCGCGATATCGCCTACGGCCGCAGCGTGCTGGAGCGTGCGATCGCGATCTACGACAAGATCGACTACATTCGGGTGATTCCGGACGCATCGATGGCGCGCTTGGGCAGCGAAACGCACCCCAAGGGTTATCAGCAATTCGAAGCGGTGGCCTACAATCGCGGCGCGGATGGAAAGCCGCACACGGCGGACGATATCGATCTGGGGCCGATCGACGCGACCTGGTCGATGGAGGAATTCATCGCGGTGTTGGGCGACGATGACAAGGAATTTGTCGGCTCGCTCAGCGCGACCGGATTTTTCACTCCGGCGTCGGATGGTCCGAATCCGCTGCGCAAGTTCAGCCGCAATAATTATGGCGATGTGTGGGTGGTCGCCACGGCCAAGAACGAAAAGGATAAGGACGGCAAGGCGCTGTCGGGACGATCGTATTTAGTCGTCACTGTGCCGACGTATATCCGTTGGGATCAGCCGGAAGTCGAGCCGGAAGTGAAACCCGCTCCGCCAACGAGAAGGCAATGATGACCGCCGCAGATCAACGCACCTATCACGCCGGCGAGTTTCATCGCTTCGCCGCCGCGGATCGCGAATTCTTATATCTGGTTCCCGCCGGTGCGATTTTCGAGCTGGATGATGCGGCGCGCACAGTGGTCGAACTGCTCGCGCAGGGTGAACTTTCGCATGATCGCTTGATCGATGAACTGACCTCGCGCGGCGCTTCCATAAGTGATGCGGAAGAATTGGTCGACGAGCTCTATCAATCCCACGCCATCGTCACGGAACGCACCAAGCCGGAGCCGCCGCAAGGCGTGCCCGAGCATTTCCCCCTGCAATCGCTGGTGCTGAATCTGACCAATCAGTGCAACTTGTCGTGCCAGTATTGCTACGAATTCGGCGAAGACAAGGTTGCCACGCCGGACGGCAAGCCCAAGTTCATGGATATCGAGACCGCCAAGGCAGCGGTCAATTTCCTGCTGGAACAATCCACCGGTCGCGATACCATTCACATTACGTTTTTCGGCGGCGAGACGCTGATGAATTTTCCGCTGCTGAAGCAGGTGGTCGGTTATGCCACCGACCAAGCGACGGCGCAGGGCAGGAAAATCGATTTCAGCCTGACCACCAACGCGACGCTGCTGACTCCGCAGATCATCGAATTCCTGTCGGACAATCATATCGGCGTGACGGTGAGCATGGACGGTCCGGCGGAACTGCACGATAAGCTGCGTGTGTTCGCCAACGGCCGCGGCAGCTACGACATTCTTGAGCCGAAGGTTCGAGCGCTGATCGCCAATCATAAAACGCGGCCCATCACCGCGCGAGTCACGTTAACCGCGGGCGTCACCGACGTGATCCGCATTTATCGTCATTTGAAAGAAGATCTCGGCTTCCACGAAGTGGGATTCGCGCCCGTCACGACGTCGCCTGATCGCCTGTATGCGATCAACGATCAAGGCATGGACGGCGTGCTGCAGCAGTTCCACAAGCTCGCCGACGAGTATCTCGAATTCGCTCTGCGCGGTGAGATGCACGGATTTTCCAACGTCAGCGACACCATTTCAGAGCTGTATCAGGGCGTCAACAAATCGCATCCCTGTGGCGCTGGACTGGGACTGATGGGCGTCGGACCTTCCGGCGATATCGCGCCGTGCCATCGCTTTGTCGATTCCGACGATCACGCGCTGGGGCATATTTCGACCGGCATCGATCGCGAAAAGCAGGCCGATTTCCTGAATCGCGGCCACATCGGCGCGAAGTACGATTGCCACACGCTGCTGGGCCCGCCCGTTGTGCGCGGGCGGCTGCCATCATGAAGCGTTCGTGCGCTACGGCGACACGGGCCATCCGAATCTTCACTATTGCGATTGGGTCCGCGACTGGACCGATCGCTGTCTTCGTATTTACGGCGCGATTGCCGCGCAGAATCCAGGATTCTTACAAAGATTTGCTGAAAGGAAAGCCGCATGAAGCACCTTCGAGCATTGAACAAGAAAGCCGGACGCATCTCACAAGTAGTGGACGCCGCCAGAGGCGGTGATATAGAAGCCATGCAGAATCCGCCCGCGCCGGTTCGGCCGCACGTCCCTATGGGATGCTCGCTGGCCTTTTCACCAGGCTGGGAAGTCGATTCCGCGGGCGGCACCGCCGGCCTGTGCCAGCCGGTCGAACGCGATATCTACGATTGCTACGTCACCTGCTTCTGGCCCGCGCAGGTTCCCGACCACGTCAACAACTATCCCGATTGGGCCAGCAAATGCGCGGTGGCGACGAAAGATTGGCGGAAGCTCGACCTGGTGTTCCCATAATGCTGAAGCCACTCGCCACATTTCTTGCCGCCGCGGCACTGGCGCCCGCCGCAATCCTGTACATCAGCGCCTATCCGAGCCAGATCCTGGTGTTCGACGAAGCGCAGGGCAAGGTGATCGACACCATCAACACCAACACCGGTCTTCCGATCGGCATGCGCTTGTCCTACGATCGCAAGAAGATCTACATCATCACCAACGATCATTCCGGCGTTGAAGTGCTGGACATCGCGACGCGCAAGATCACCAATCATTTCATGCTCGACACCGGCAACAAGCGTTATCGCTTCTACGGCGGAACGCCCGATCCTGAGAACAAAGTGCTGTACACCATGACGACGGAGATGACCAAGGGGACCGATCGCTGGGAGGTCGGCAAGCCCAAGTACACCATCATCGATCTGGCGGATCAGAAGATCACCAAGACGTTCGACGTGCCGCGTGAGGAAGAAAACAGCGGCGGCTATCGCGGCGCGAATTTCGAAGTCTCGCCCGACGGAAAATTTCTCTATTCGTTCGGTCAGCAGATCAAGATTCTGAGCACCACCGATTTCAAAGAGGTCGACAAGATCGATTTACAGAAGCCGGAGATTCCAGGCATGGAGACGGTCGGCTTCGGCGGCCAGATTGACTCGATCAGTCAGCCGGGTATGCGCATGTCGCTGTTTAATTCGACCGATCCGATCGTGCACAGCCGCCTGATGGGGCTGGCTCGTTTCGATCTCAGCACGCGTCAATACGATTTCACGCCCATCGGTCCGCCGCCCAACGGCATGTCGGGTTTGCAGATCACGCCGGATAAGAAGATGGCATATTCGGTGATCCAGCAGGGCAACGGCGGCAGCAAGCGCTGCGAATTCTGGGGAATCGATCTGGCCAGCACCAAGATCGCGCGGACCGGTGAAGTGCCGTGCCGCTCGCGCTTCAGCTTCGGGATTTCAGGCGACGGCAAGAAGCTGTACATCTACGGCGCCGGCTTCGAAATCGAAGTGTACGACGCCGTGACGTTCAAGCACGAAAAAACGTGGGATCTGAACCACGATGTCACCGGTAGTTTGATCGTGATTCCGTAACACCGACGTTGAACCGCTCCCTTTGGTCACGGCTCCTTGTCGGCAATTGAGCCGCTACTTTTTTTCGTAACGCTTTAGCGCCCGCGGGCCGACCTCTGCGCCGTAGATATTGCCCTTCGCATCCACCGCGACGCCTTCCGCTGCACTGGTGTTGGTCGGATGCTCGTTCGGATCCGGAATGAACGCCGTGATCTTGCCGTCGGAGATCTTGCCGATGCGAATCCCGTTCTTCCAACCGGGATGATTGCGCGCTACCCCTTGGGATTCCGAATCGGCGCAATACAGCACGTCGTGCTTGTCGATGAAGATTCCGCTGGGCCGGCTCCACTGCCGGTATTCGCGAATGAACTTTCCGTTCTGATCGAACACCTGGATGCGATTGTTATTGCGATCGCCGACATACAGCAGGCCCTTGGAGTCGAAGGCCAGCGCGTGCGGCTGATCGAACTCGCCCGGTCCGGTGCCCAGCTTGCCCCACTCCATCAGGAACTTGCCCTTTTTATCGAACTTCAAAACACGATTGTTTCCGCGGCCATGTCCCTCCGAAACAAAGATGTCGCCGTTCTTGGCCACGATCACGTCGTTGGGCGCGTAAAAATATCCCGGCGCCGCGGCTCCGCCCGGTTTGCCGAGCGTCATCAGCAGCTTCCCTTCCGGCGAGAATTCGAATACCTGATTTCCCTTAGTTGCGTCGGCCGGAGGCCCAATCGGACCCGTAGGAGCCGGAGCAGCCGGCGGCGCAGTGCCGCGTCCCCGGCCAGCGCCGCCCCGAGCCGCGGGCGTGCCGTTATCCTGGCCATCGGTCACCCAGACGTTATCGTGCGCGTCGACATAAATTCCGTGCGGGAAAATCAGCACCCCTTCGCCAAAACTCTTCACCAGGTTGCCGTTCTCATCGAACTTCATGATGGTGGCGACATTCTGGATCTTGCCCGTGGCGCGATCCAGACACCCGTTGCCGCCGCAGCGCTCCATCGCCCAAACCGACTTACCGTCTTTATCGATATCCACCGAGCTGGTTGAGCCCCACTTGCGCCCATCGGGCAGCTTAGCCCAGCCTTCCACCGTCTTGTATGGATTCGGCGCGTCATTGGTCGGCGTGTCCGCGGGTTGCGCCGAACTCTGCTGCCAAAATCCAGCCGTCGCCACAGCGACACCCGCCGCGATCGTAATTTTGATCAGGTTCTTATTGATCATCGTCATTTCTCCCTTTTACTTGCCGACCACCAGAATCGAAAACGATCCCGGCACCATCGAACCGCGACCTCCGCGTCCGCCTGGAGCCGGAGGAGGAGCATCGGCGGGAGGAGGCGCGGTTTGGGCCGCGATCAGCAGTACGTGACCGGTTTTCGAATCGAGCGTCAGCGTTTTCGCGCCGCGCATGGTGGCCAGATTCTGTTCCACTTCAAAATCCTTCGCGCTCTTTTCCTTGACGATGGTCAGCGTGCCATCGCCCTGCGAGCTGAACGCTTCCATCGTCGACGGATTGAACACTGCTCCATCCGTGCCTTGTCCGATCGGCAGCGTGGTGATGATCTTGCCGTCCTTGGCGCTCAGAATCACCATGTTCTGCGGATTGCGGCACGTCGCGAACAGGATTTCGTTCTTCACGTCCAGCGCCAGGCCCGCGCACTGATTGCCCTTGCCTTCCAGGTCGTAATGCGCGGTCACCGTCATCGTTTTGGCATCGATCACCGCGACGTTACCCTTATCTTCGATGTCTACATAAACATGACCTTTACCGTCCGTCGCCGCCTGCTCCGGCGCGCCGCCCAGATCAATGGTACCCAGCACCTTGCCATCCTCCGCGTCGATCACAGTAGCGTTCGGAGCGCGATGGCTGAACACATACACGCGATTGTTGAACGCGTCGTACATGATTCCGTCCGGTCCGCCTTCCACCTCGATGGTCTTGATCGGGGCGAGCGACTTGGTGTCCCACATCGCCACTGGCTTGCTGCTGGCGAATCCGTGGCCGGATTTCGTGGAAACCGCCGCACCCGCTGCGCTTGTATTGGCGATCTCGCCCACCAGCTCAATCTTGTCGAGATCGTACACCGACACGCGATCCGGTCCGCGTCGCGCGATATACAGCTTGCGACCGGCGCTATCGGCGTAAACGTAATCGAATCGCCCGTCGCCGCCGACCTTGGCCGTCTGTAGAATCTTGTACGGTCCGTCCTGCGCAAACGCGCTTGCGGTCAACAGGGCTAGACCAGTGAGAATTCGCTTCATATCGCCAGCCAGTATACCTCGGGTGCTATGATTTTCGGCAACAGAAGGAGCTCAATGTTAACTTCACAACTTCGCTCGTGCGCCCTCGCCGCGATCGCTTTCGCCGCAGGATCGCTGCTGACTTGCCCTGGACGACCGCACCCCCCGCCGCCAGCACGCGGGTGTTCGAACTGCGCATGTATCACACGTTCCCCGGACGCCTTCCGGCGCTGCAGAAGCGATTTCGCGAACACACCATCGACATCTTCAACCGCCATCATATGACCAGCATCGCGTATTGGGTGCCGCAGGATTCGCCGCAGCATGACAACCTGCTGATCTACGTGATCGCGCATGAGAGCCGTGACGCCGCTAAGAAAAACTGGGCGGAGTTCAGCGCAGATCCCGAGTGGCAGGCGGTTTCGAAAGCCTCCGAAGCCGATGGCAAGATCGTCGAGAAGGTCGATTCGACCTATATGGACCCGGCCGACTACTCGCCGATCAAGTGAGGCGACGGCGCGGAGCCGTGGAAAACCCGAATGTCGAACCGCTCCCTTTGGTCACGGCTCCGTACGGCGTCGATTCGGATAGCGCCGACAATGAGCCGCGACTAAAAGGAGCGGTTCACCCGCCGCAAGGTCACCCAGCGTTCGAATCGAACTGTCCCGCGCACACCACGTTCTGCTCCGTATCGAAAAACCGGATGATCCAGCCGACCGTCGGGATCAGCGCTTTCGGCATCGTCACCTTGCCGCCATTCTGATCGACTAATTTCTGCGTCGCCTCGACATCCTGCACCGCGATGGTGCATTCGAAGCCGCGCAACCCTGTGCCGCTGAGCGGCTCGGCGCGATGCTGCAACAGCCCAAGAATTCCCGGCTCATCCTTTGTCCCAGTGTGGATCAAGTAGAAATCGGGCGGACCCCACGCCTCGAACTTCCACCCGAACACCTGCTCGTAAAATCGTTTGGCGCGCGACACGTCATCGCAGTGGATGGCGAAAGTATTCATGTTATTGGGCATGGCGTCCAGTATGCCCGCAAGCCACGTGGCACACTTGCGGTACTCTGACAATGAATGTCGAATAAACGCCATCACGACCCAGTTGTGATCCGCACCTTCGCGGCCGGACATTCGTCGCCCTACACCATTCCGAATCACACGCACACCTGGAGCCAGTTGATCTATGCCAGCGCAGGCGTGATCACCGTCCATACCTCGCATGGATCGTGGGTGGTGCCCCCGGAACGTGGCGTGTGGGTGCCCGCCGGGGTCACGCATTCCATCGAAATGTCGGGCCTGGTCTCCATCCGATCACTCTACTTCGCTCCCGGATTCGCGCGACGGCGATTGCCGACAGCATGTTCGGTGGTGCACATTTCGCCGCTGATGCGTGAGCTGATTTTGCACACGACCTCCCTCGGCGCGCTCGATCGCAGCATTCCCGCGCATGCGCGATTGATCGGCGTCATGCTCGATCAGGTTCGTACGCTGACGGAAGAGCCGCTGCAGCTATCGATGCCGCGTGAGCCTCGCGCCGCGAGAGCCGCTGAAATCCTGCGCAGCGAACCGGGCCGCACCGATTCGCTCGATCGCATCGCACATGAAGCCGGAGCGAGTAAGCGAACCCTCGAACGCGGATTCCGCGCCGAAACAGGAATGGGATTCGGCCGCTGGCGCCAGCAGCTTCGACTGCTGCACGCATTACGATTGCTCGCCGCCGGGCAGCCGGTGACCACCGTCGCGCTCGAATCGGGCTATCAGAGCACCAGCGCGTTCATTTCGATGTTCAAGAAGGCGCTCGGTGCGACGCCTTATCGCTATCGATCGGCTACTTCTTCAAACACCAGAACGCCAACAGCAGCCACGCCGCGATGAACGCCAATCCACCGAACGGAGTGACCGCGCCCAGGGTGCGGACTCCGCTGATCGCCAGGATATAGAGGCTGCCCGAAAACAGCACAATCCCCGCGCACAGCAATCCCGAGATCCAGCCCGCCCGAGATTCCGTCAAAGCCCCCACCCGTGGCAGCAGCGAAACGATCAGCATCCCCAGCGCATGGACGAAATGGTAGAACACCGCGCGCTCATAGATGGTCATCGAATAATCATCGATACGCCCGCGCAGCCCGTGCGCGCCGAATGCGCCGATCATCACCGCCATCGCTAACAGAATCGCCGAGGTCGCCGTCCAATTCATAATTCCATTATCGATTCGTTTATCCTGGAGACCATGATGAAGAGCCTCATTGCCGCGCTCGTTCTAGCGGGGTTGGCTTTCTCGCAAGCCCCCAAGCCCGCGATTCCGAAAATCACTTTCACCGACACCACGCTCGACAACGGCCTGCGCGTGATCATCTCGGAAGATCATTACGCGCCCATGTACGCGATCGTGGTGACGTACAAAGTCGGCTCGCGCGATGAGCGCCAGGGCCGCACCGGCTTCGCGCATCTGTTCGAGCACATGATGTTCGAAGGATCGGAAAACGTCGCCAAAGGCGAGATCGATTTCCTCACCTTCACCACCGGCGGCACTTCCAACGGCACCACTAATAATGAACGCACCCTCTATTTCGAAGTTTTCCCGAAGAATCAGCTCGACCTCGGCTTATATATGGAAGCCGATCGCATGCGCGCCCTGAACATCACCCAGGAAAATCTCGAGAATCAACGTCAGGCCGTGAAGGAAGAACGCCGCCTCGGCGTCGACAATCAGCCCTACGGCCAGACCGAAGAAAAAGTCGACGAGTTGCTGTACGACAACTTCGCCTATCACCACTCCGTCATCGGATCGATGTCCGATCTGGACGCGGCCTCGGTCGCCGATGTCGCGGCGTTCTTCAAGACTTACTACGCGCCGAACAACGCCGTGCTCGCGCTGGTGGGCGATCTCAACACCAAAGAGACCATCGAGAAGATCAAGAAATATTTCGGATCGATTCCGCGCCAGCCTCCGCCCGCGAAAGTCGATGTCACCGAAGCTCCCAAGACCGCCGAACGTCGCGCCAAACTCGACGACAAACTCGCGCGTCTGACGCGGCTGCAGATCGAATATCGAACCCCGCCGCTGACTGATCCCGATAGCCGCGCGCTAGCGGTCGGCGCCGCGATTCTGGGCCAGGGCTTGAGCTCGCATCTCTATCAGGAGGTAGTGCAGAAAAAAGAACTGGCGTCGCAGATCGCCGCGTTCGTGCAGCGGCGGAACGGTCCAGGCTCGTTTGGCATCACGGCCATGATCCGGCCCGGCAAATCAGCCGAGGAAGTGGAGGGCTTGATCGAAGAAGAGGTTTCGAAGATGTATTCGACCCCGGTGACCGAGAAGGAATTGACGCGTGTGCGCGCCTCGCTTCGCCGAGGCGCAGTGCAGCGATTGGGCTCGGCTCTCGGGCGCGCGCAAACGCTGGCCGACGATACCGCGCTCTATAACGACCCGAACCTGATCAACACCGAAATCCCGGATGAACTGAACGTCACCGCCGCCGACGTCCAGCGAGCGATGAAAAAATATCTCACGCAGTCGAATCGTGTGGTGGTCGTCACGCAGCCCGCGCCAGGCGCAGCGCGCGGCGGTCGCGGCGGAAGGGGACAGTAATCATGATCAAACGAATCGTTTCTCTCGCCGCGCTGACCGGGCTCGCGCTGGCGCAGCAGCCCGCCGCCTCCTATCGCGGAATGCCGCGGCTGAATCGCGCTCCCATTTCGAACGAAACGCTGCGCATCAAACTGCCCCGGCCTGTCGAACGCAAACTTTCGAACGGCACCAAACTGGTGATTTTGGAAACGCATCGCCTGCCCACCATCGCGGTGAATATTCAAATTCCGCTCGCCAGCCTGCGCGACCCCGCCGATCTGCCCGGCCTCGCCTCGGCAACCGCTTCAATGATGATGCTCGGCACTACCTCGCGCAGCGCCAAACAGATTTCCGATGATCTCGGTGAGATCGGCGCGACTGTCGGCGTCGGCGCGGGGCAGGGCAATGGAGCGATCAACGTCAGCGCGCTTACCGAAAATTTCCCGGCGGCGCTCGCGATTGCGCAGGATATCGTCCTCCACCCATCGTTCCCCGCCGACGAATTCGAAAAATGGAAAACGCGCCAGCGCTCCCAGCTTGAACAGCAGAAAACCAATCCGAACTTTCTGATGAACACGGAAGCGATGAACGTGCTTTATCCCGACGACGCGCGTCACGCGCGGCTGACGCTCGAATCGCTCAACAAAATGACGCGCGAGAATCTGATCGAGGAGTACAAGAAGTACGTGGTTCCATCGGGCGAATGGGGCGGCATCGTGGGCGACGTCACGCCGCAGCAGGCGGTCGCGATGCTCGAAAAAACGTTCAGCATCTGGAAGGGCGGGCCGGTCGCGATTGTCTCGCTACCCATCAATCCGCCGATCGCGGAAAAGAAGGTGTATCTGATCTCGCGCCCCGGTTCGGTGCAGACTAACATCGATCTCACCAATCGCGCCATCGATCGCATGAGCCCGGATTACATCGCTTGTGAAGTGATGAATCAGGTGCTCGGCTCCGGTCCGGCGGCGCGTCTGTTCCGCATCATTCGCGAAGAAAAGGGCTGGACCTACGGAGTCAGCTCCAACTTCGCGGCCACGCGCTATCAGCAGCACTTCACATCGTCGATGGCGGTTCGCAGCGAGGTGACCGAGCCCGCGCTCACCGATCTCTTAAAAGAGATGAAGGAAATTCGCGACGTGCCGGTTCCCAAAGACGAGCTCGACGCGGCGAAGCGGACCATGGTCGGTCGGCTGGCGCTGAGCCTGGAAAATCCGATGGGCGTGCTGAATCAGTGGATGACCCAGCGCGAATTCGGACTGCCGGAAGATTACTGGGATCAGTATCCCGAAAAGGTGATGGCGATCACCGCGGATGACGTGCAGCGCGTCGCCAAGAAGTACGTGCCGTACGACAACGTGCAGATCATCGCGGTCGGCGACGGCGCCAAAATTCGAGATCTGCTGAAAAAATTCGGACCGGTAGTAGAAATCTCCCCCGACGCGAATTAAGATTCTGCTCAAGCCGACTAGCGCGCTCCATGCTGTCGCGCCTCATTAAGGCGATTTGTGCGGTTTTGCGCGATCCAAGAAGTGAGGCGCGACAGCATGGAGCGCGTTAGACAGCATAACCGTAACCCGCGTCCGTTTGAGCGCACAGGCGGTTTGTGCCGTTGTGCGCGGTTCAATGAGAGACTATCGATAAGGCTATGAAGTCTCTCTGCGTATTTCTTGCCCTGCCCGCTTTCGCGATCTGCCAGACCCCCACCGGCGTCTCCGCCGATTGGGACATCTCGCCGACCGTCGACGCTCTCTCCACGCAAGCCGCGCGCCTCAAGCCGATTCTCGATCAGCTCACGCCGCGCGATTGGATCGCCAAGGGTGCACCCGAAGCTTACGTCCAGCAATGGAAAGGTGCGACCGATGAGCTCGGCTACCTCACCAGCTCAGCGAAATTGCTGGCGCTGAATCCGGAGCGGCTCACTCTTGCGCTCGATACGTATTTTCGATTGCAGTCTCTGGAAATGCGCCTCAACTCGCTGGTCGACGGCGTGCGTCATTATCAGAATCCCGCCATCGGCGATCTGCTGATCGGCGTGCTCGCTGAAAATTCCTCCAACCGCGACAAGTTGCGGCAGTACATCACCGACCTCGCCAACACCAAAGAACAGGAGTTCAAAATCGTCGACCAGGAAGCGCAGCGCTGCCGCGGCGTGTTAACGCACCAGGCCACGCCGCCCAAGCCCGCTGTCACGAAAAAGCAATGATATGGCTGATACACTGACCTTCTCATGCAACATCTGCGGCGAACCCTCCACCGATATCTGCGTGCAATGCACCAAGGACGTGTGCGCGAATCATCGCTGCGAAAAATGCCATCGCTGCAGCGATTGTTGCCAGTGCGAATTGCGGCGGCAGGTCGCGTAGCCGTTGCCGTTCTCCTGCTGGCCGGCTTCAGCATGACCGCCGCACCCAAGATTCTGGTTCACGCGCACCGCGGCGGGCGCGCCATGCGTCCCGAAAACACGCTGCCCGCGTTCGAATATGCCATCGGCATCGGCGTCGATGTGCTGGAACTCGATATGGCGGTGACCAAAGATAACGTCATCGTGGTCTCGCACGATCCGTATCTGCATCCGCCGGTGTGCAGCGGCAATGTCGCTAAGGCGACCATTCATGAACTGACTCTCGCCGAAGTAAAGCAGTGGGACTGCGGCAAAATTCAGAATCCTGGCTTCGCCACGCAGACGCCCATCCCCGGCACGCGCATGCCGACGCTCGATGAAGTGTTCACGCTCGCCAAGCCCAGCACGGTGCAGTTCAACATCGAAACCAAGAGCTTCGCCGATCATCCCGAGCTAACCCCTTCGCCCGAAGAATTCGTCAAGCTGGTGCTGGCCGTGATCCGCAAGCATCACGTGGAAGATCGAGTGATGCTGCAGTCTTTCGATTTCCGCACCCTGCATGCGATGAAGAAGATCGCGCCGGAGATTCGATTGGTGGCGCTGTGGGAAGGCTCCAGCGATCGCGATTTCGTTTCGATCGCCAAGGAAGCAGATGCGAAAATCATCTCGCCGGCCTATCGTCAGGTGACGCCCGAAAAAGTGAAGGCCGCGCACGACGCCGGGCTCGAAGTGGTGCCGTGGACCGCGAATCGTCCCGCCGATTGGGACAAATTGATCGACGCGAAAGTCGACGCGATCATTTCTGACGACCCCGCCGGCCTGATCGCGCACTTGAAGACCAGAGGTCTTCGTTAACAAAGTCGAAGGGCCTGCGTTAACGGTAGGATGAACCGCTTCCTCCGGTCGCGGCTCCTTTGTTACCGAGCCGCGACCATAGGGAGCGGTTCAACGCCGCTATTTTTTCGGCTTCGCCGTCGCCCGCGCGATCACCGATTCTCGATCGCCGCTCGACCACGCCTGCTGAATCTGCTCATCCGTCAGATCGGTCAACCGCCCCACGAGCACGAACGCGGGCAGCGCACGGGACAGCGATTTCCAGCGCGCCATTTCGACCAGCGACGGCAATGCGCGCGTGCGCATATAATCCATCGCCGATGGATCGCGCTTGTCGGTCAGGATCTGCAGCATGTCCAGCGCCTGGGTGCGATCGCCGATCGAAAGCGAATTCAACATTTCGATGAACCAGGTCGGTTCCACGTGCCAGTTCGCGCCGGGATGCAGGCGAACGTACACCGCCAGCGCCTTGAGTCCCCGCGTCGCATTGCTGCGCACTGACGCTTCAGGATCCTTGAGCGCATATTGCAGATCGTCCAGCACGTCGGCCTTGATTGGCGCGTACCCGATCGCGTAGGCCGCGATGGCGCGCTGTTCATCGTCGGAGGAATCATGCAGCACGTGGCGAATTTCGTTGAGATATTGCTTCACCACCGGCAGGAACTGCTCCTGGACCTCGCGCGTGTCGCGATCGGCCGACAGCGCGTGCCCCTGCGTCAGATCTTCCGCAGTGGTGTAGCGCGCCGATTTCGCCGTCGCCGCGAGCAGATTTTTGTACACCTTGACCACGTCTTCGGGAAGCGTAGAATCGCCGTCGGGAGGCTCGCGAAGATCGAAATGCGTCGCGCCTTTTTCCTCCACACCGACGAACAGCGTCAAATCGCCTTCCTCGCAGCACACGCCTTCCAAATGCGATTCAACGATGCCGGAAATGTGATCGATGCGATCCTCGGCTTCGGCCTTCGAGCGAGGCAGAAAATCGCCCTCTTTCACCCCCAGTGCCTGGCGCACTTTGCTTTCGGACGTCTTGTGCAATCCGAAGAATTCGATCGTGGCGATTTTCGGGCTCTGCAATCGCGTAACAGGCGGTCGCGTGATGAGCTGTTGCTGTTGGGCAACACCCGTCGCCACGAGCAGACATAAGTAGAGATTTAATCGTGCAAACACTGCAAATTTAGACGCGCGAAGTGCAGCTTTGGCTACGCCTGCTTTTCCGCCAGATCACCGATGATCGGCAATTTGAACTTTTCGTTGTTGTAGGCCTTGTACGTCAGGAACAGCCAGACGCAGAAAAGTGCCAGGCCGATGATCGGCCAGAAGATCAACGCGAGCCATCCGAGGAACGGAATCCCAATCAGAATGCGGACGACGATGCTGACCACGATGTCGAAGATAATCGTGGCCACGCCAAAGAAGATGGCTTGGAAAGCGTGGAAGCGCACAAACTTATCTTTGTTGTACGGCTCCAGCACCAGGAACAGCACTCCACCCGGAATGCAGAGCAGCAGATAGCACAGCGCAGCAGCCATGTTGTTCGCCATGCCTGCAGATTGTACAGGAGTGGCGGGCACCGGCGTAGCGCCAGGGGCCGGCGCCGCGCCTAGAGGCGAGCCGCACTTGGGGCAGAATCGTCCTTCGCCTTGCGCACCGCAGTTCGCACAGAAAGCCATGAGTCCTCCGTATATCGTTTCAAAACTTACAGACAGTGTACTCCCACCAGATCTACACGCACCATCGGGAGCCCGTTTGTGTCACTATAATCGAAAATGATTCGAGCCATCCTGTTCGTTGCACTTTCCGCCCGACTTCTTCCGGCGGCCGACCATCTTCTCAAAACTACGCCTGAAACGCTGGCCTGGGGCTACTACTGGGCCGGTGCGAAACCCGTCCTGACCATGAAATCCGGCGAGACCGTGGAAGTGCAGGCCGTTTCGGTCGGCAATCCCATGACGCTCGAACGCGCCGGCGTGGCCGAAGCCGACGTCAATCCCGACATTCTTCGCATCTATAAAGAAGTGCCGCGCGAAGCTCGCGGACCGGGCGGCCATCCTCTCACCGGGCCGATCTACGTCGAAGGCGCCGAGCCCGGCGATGTGCTCGAAATCCGCATCAAAGAGATCAAGCTGCGCGATCCGTACGCGTTCAACAGCATCGGCGGATTCCTGATCGATCAATTTCCCGCGCCGCGCAAGACGCGCATCATTCCGCTCGATCGTGAAAAGATGATCGGCCATTTCGCGCCGGGAATCGATCTGCCGCTGCATCCGTTTTTCGGATCGATCGGCGACGCGCCCGCCCGAATCGATGGGCAAGGTCAACAGCGCGCCGCCCGGAGTTCACGGCGGCAATCTCGATAACAAAGAGCTGGTCGCCGGAACGATTCTCTATCTGCCGGTGCACGCCAAAGGTGCGCTGCTCGAAGTCGGCGACGGGCACGCGGGGATGGGCAATGGCGAGATCGACATCACGGCGATGGAAACCTCGCTCACCGGCGTGTTTCAGTTGATCGTTCGCAAGGACATGCATCTGACCTGGCCGCGCGCCGAAACGCCGACGCATTGGATCACCATGGGTCTCGATCCCGATCTGACGCAGGCCGCCCGCATCTGCGGCCTCGAAACCATCGATTTTCTGGTCACTCAGAAGACAGATGTCGCGCGAAGACGCCTATCAGCTATCGAGCGTCGCCGTGGATTTCGATATCACGCAATTGGTCGATGGAACCAAAGGCGTGCACGCCATGATCCCGAAAAGCATCTTCAAGTGACGTGGCGCAGGCCGTTGGCCTGCTGAGGCGAGAGTCGTCTCGCCTCTTCGGAAAAGCCGGGATGACTCCCGGCTCTGCAGGCTAGACAGCCCGCGCCACGTCGCATCGGTTTCGGCGCGCTGACGACGGTCGCGCGCGATCACGCGCCGTGTAGCCGAAACATTGCCCGCAATTTCTGCCACATCGCACCTCAGCTCGCGATGAATCGTACCGGTCCGAACTACGATTCCAATCGAGGAGATCGATCGCTGTTCCAATTCAGGGGTCGGTTCCACCGAAGCTCGAAAATACCGGTTAAGTACGAGCTGACGTGTGGGAGTGTTGGATTGCGGCCAGTCAACGACATGGTTCCGTGCCGATGGCGGATAATACTCGGCTGTGGGGGCCCCCTAAATTACAGTGCGGAAGCGATAATCTGAGCGAGGCGAGCGATCAGCAGCAGCGCCGGATTATCAGCGGTCCAGTTCGATTTCGGCAGATCGTCGCAAGTGATCGCCATCGCGATCCGTCCGTGTTTCGAGTACACGATGCCTACGTCGCTGCGCAGCTTTTCAAGCGCGCCATATTTGCTGGCAACTACAGTTCCGCCCAATCTCCGCGCGATTCCGTCGCGATCCTGGCAGCGCTTCATGATCGCGATCATCTCGCGTGACGCCGCGGCGCTGACGATTTCGCCGCGCTCCATTTTTTCAACCAGTGTGACCAGTTCCCGCGACGTCGATACGCCGATTCCATACGGCTTCCATACCGGATCGCGCCCCGCCTGAAATTCTTTCCCGTTCGCCCCGATTTTCTTGAGCGTTCGCGTCTGCTTGAACCCCAGCCGGTCCATGAGTTCATTCACATAATCGCCGCCCACGCGATCCAGCACCATGTTGGTCGCGGTGTTGTCGCTGACCACGATCATCAGGTGAATCAGATCGTTCAGCGGCAGTCGATCGCCATCCGTAAATTCATTGCCGAGGATGCCCGAGCCGTGAACTTTGTCTTCTTCGTGCAGCGTCGATAGGTCGCTCCACTTGATCTTGCCCTCTTCGACCGCCTGGAACGTAGCAGCCAGAATCGCGAGCTTGATGGTCGACGCGGTGCGGATGCGCTCGTCGGCGCGGAGCGCGAAAGTGGCGCCCGAATCGAGATTTTTCGCGAAAATGCTGACGGTTCCCTGAAATCCGGCCAACGCGGAATGGACCCGTACTTCCAACGATTGCGCCCTTGCCAGCGTCATAATGAACAAGAGAGGTAAAGACCACCGCATGCGCACTATCCTAGCGTTTGTCTTAACCGCGATCGTAATCTCGGCGCAACAGCCGCCTCCGCCACGCCAGCTCTCGCCGCAGGAGACCGTGCTCAAAGGACGATTGGAGAAGAAGGTCGCTGACGGAACCGCGACGATTCAGGAGCATTCGCAACTCATCTTCCTTTCATGGGCGTCGGGTGATACCAGCACCGAACGCGCGCAGGAATCTTGGCTGATCGAAAACCACCCTGAGGCGATCGAGACGCGCCGCTTTCCGCCCCAGCGAGGCAACGCGGGCGAGATTACGGCGTCATGGCGCGCGGTCGCTACCCGGCCGGGCACCAGCCCTCCTGGATTAGCTAGCGCAGCCTGGTATTTCCGGCTGACCGATCACAAATTCGCACAATCGATCGTCGATCGAGCGTTGGCCGATCAGCCCGGTCAGCCTGATCTGATGCGAATGCGCGGCAATCTCGACATGCTGTTGGTCGGCGCGATCACCGCCAATAATGTTCCGCTGCCCTTCCCGCCTCCGCTTCAGGTTGCGCCTGAGATCAAGGCGGCGTTCGATGAAGTCGATGCGTCGCGCGATGTGCCGCTGCTTCTGGGCGCGATCGAGGTGCTGTCGCAACAGCCGTTTCGATTTGCGAATCTGCCGCTGTTCGCCTCCGACGATCCGCCCGCCACGGCCGAGCGATGGGCGCTGCGCGTCCAGGAACTCGATCCTAAAAATTCGGACTTACCGCCTTTCCTGAGCCGCATCTATGAGCTCGAAGCCGGTCAGACCGCTGATCCGAACTGGAAGGTCGAACTTTACCGAAAAGCCGATGCGATCGATCCCAAGTTCCCCAACATTGCTGGCCTGGCGATGGCCGAATTCGAAGCCGGTGACAACGAAGCCGCAGCTCGCGACGCGCGACGCAGCCTTGAAGGAAACAATCCCATCCGGAAGCACAACGCCCATACCGTACTGGGTCGCATCGCGCTCGATAAAGGCAACGTGGCGGGCGCAAAAGAGGAATTGCTGGCGTCGCTCAAGGTGCTGAGTCCGGGCAATTTTCAGCCGCAACGCGTGCTTGCGCAAGACCTGCTCGATAAAGGGGAACGCGAAGCCGTCATCGATTTTTTTGAGAAGATGCGCCCTGTCTGGCAGTCCGATCAAGGGGCGATCGATCACTACATCCGGCTCGCCAAATCGCCCGGCCATCCCGACATCACCGCGTTCTATCTTCCCGGACAACAGGTTCGCGGACGCCAGCCGAACCTCCCCAAGGAGTTCGCCGGCAAACCTGCGGCGATCGAATTTCGCAGGGCGGACTGTTCGATCTGCGACGCCCAGTTCGATTCCTTGCAGCAGATCTCAGCCACCAGCTCCGGCCTGATGGTGAAGGCGATCGACGCGGCTGACAAAAGTCCGCTGATCCCTCAACTCGAGATCGATACCTACCCGACCATCGTGCTGATCAACCGCGACGGGCGAGTACTCGACTATCTGGTCGGCAACACACGCGAAGAGCAATTGCGGAATTCGATCGGCCGCATGATGCAGGGTGGACCGCTGGCACAGCAACGCTTGCCCGCACCCAAGCCGGTCGCGAGCGATTCGCCGGTGAAGCTGGCTTGGTCGCCTGTGGAAGGAGCCGAGTCCTACGTCGTCCAGCTCGATCAGCGCGACGCCAAAGGCTGGATCTCCGATCGCGACGACAAGCTGGTGCGCGTGATCCCGTCGGCGGAAACCAATGTAACGCTCGATCCATCGAACGGCGAGACGGCATCGCCCTTCATCCGCTGGCGCGTTTTCGCCGTTTCGCGGCTCGGCCCTGGCTCGATTTCGGACTGGCGGGAAGTCCACTTAACGCCTTAAACGCCCGTCTCTTACAATTATTTACAGGCGCGGATTTCATCGACTTAACGATGTTAAGTCGTTGACAAGCGTTATTTTGCGCGCACTTGCACGTGAAAACGCGCTTTTCGAGCGCTTTCACGCACTTGAACTCGCGGGAACAAATCTAAGGCTCCCGGCGTATGATGGAGAAGCTGGAGGTTCTCGATGCGCGTTTTGACCACAGGCTTGGTGTGTGCCGTAATTGCCGCCGCAGCCCCGACCACTCAACCGACCTTTTACAAGGACGTTCTCCCCGTCCTTCAGAAAAACTGCCAGAACTGTCATCGTCCTGGCGAAGCCGGGCCGATTTCATTCATGAGTTATGAATCGACGCGTCCCGCGTCGAAGGCTATCCGGGCAGCGGTGCTGACCAAGCAGATGCCGCCATGGTTCGCCGATCCGCATTTCGGCAAGTTCGCCAACGATCGCTCGCTGGCCGAGGCCGATATCAAAACCCTGGTGGCGTGGGTCGACGCTGGTTCGCCGGCGGGCAACAAGGCCGATGCGCCGAAAGCGGTGGAGTTCGCCGAGGGATGGACCATCGGTAAGCCGGACGTGATTCTCGAAGTGAGCAAAGGCGTGAAGGTTCCGGCATCGGGAACGATCGATTATCAATATGTCCGCGTTCCCACCAATTTCACCGAAGACAAGTATGTGCAGTTCGCCGAAGCGCGCCCCAGCGATCGCGAGCACACCCACCACATCATCGCCTACATCCGTGATCCGCGCTCGCCGTGGATGAAGGATGCTCCGATCGGTGAAGCGTTCGTGCCCAGCCGTGACGGCAAGGGCGGCGGCGGTGGGTTCGGCGGCGATTTCCTGGCGGGCTACGCTCCCGGAACGGTTCCGGAAGCGATGAAGCCGGGGCAGGTGAAGCTGATCCCCAAGGGTGCCGACATCATTTTCCAGTTGCACTACACCGCGGATGGGAAAGAAGGTCTGGACAAGAGCAAGGTCGGTTTGATCTTCTCGAAGGAGCCTGCCAAGGAGCGCATCCTGACGCTGGCCGCAACCACCAGCAAGTTCGAGATCCCGGCGGGCGATGCGAACTATCGCGTCGATTCTCAGATCGAGCTGTACGCCGATTCGACGCTGGTGATGCTGCTGCCGCACATGCACCTGCGCGGCAAGGATTTCGAATTCACCGTGAAATATCCTGACGGGCGCGAAGAGAAGCTGCTGAATGTTCCCAATTACAGCTTCAACTGGCAGCTCTCCTACTATCTGGCCAAGCCGCTGGCGCTGCCCAAGGGCACCATCATCGAATGCACGGCTCATTACGACAATTCAGTAAATAACAAGTGGAATCCCGATCCCACCAAGAACGTCGGCTTCGGCGAACAGAGCTGGGACGAAATGATGTTCGGCTTCTTCGACGTGGCGGTTCCGATGGATACCAATCCGATGGACGTGATGCGTCCGCCGCAGCGTCAAAAGCCGAGCGGAGCAGCGGAGCAACGCTAGCTCGGACGGTCAACGATAAAGTAGATTCGAAGGGCCGGCTCTCGAGCAATCGGGAATCGGCCCTTGGTTTTTTAACAGGAGATTTTCATGCGATTCGTGATTGCGACGTTGTCTGCGTGCATGCTTGCTGCGGCCGCCGCGCCGGAAGTGACCTTCCACAAGGATGTCGAGCCGATCCTGCAGAAGGCCTGCCAGGAATGCCATCGCGCCGGCGAGATCGGGCCGATGCCGCTGTTGACCTATCAACAAGCTCGGCCGTACGCCCGCGGGATTAAAGCGGCAGTGCTCAAGGGATCGATGCCGCCGTGGCCCGCCGATCCGCATTTCGGTAAGTTCTCGAATGATCGCTCGTTGACCAAGGCCGAGATCGAAACGCTGGTCGCGTGGGTGGATTCGGGCGTCAAGGAAGGCAATCCCGCCGACGCGCCCATGCCGCGCAGATGGATCGACGGCTGGAATATTTCGAAGCCCGACGCGATCCTGGAAATGCCCAACGCGTTCCACATGCCCGCCACGGGCGAAGTGGAATATCAGTACATCGTGGTGCCCACCGGCTTCACGGAAGACAAGTGGGTGACGCAAGTGGAAATTCGCCCGTCCAATCGCGCGGTAGTGCATCATGCGGTGATGTTTATTCGCGAGCCGAAGACTCCCTGGCTGCGCGACGCCAAGCCCGGCATCCCGTTCGTGCCCGTCCTGGCGAGCCCCGGCCAGCGTTTCGGTAACACCCAGGGCGGAGGCAGCGATGTGCTGGCGATCTACACGCCGGGCATGGTGCCCGATGTGTGGGCGCCCGGCCAGGCCAAGCAGATCAAAGCCGGCAGCGACATCGTGTTCCAGATGCACTACACCGCCAACGGAAAAGCGGGCGAGGATCGGACCAGCATCGGGCTGGTGTTCGCGAAAGAGCCGCCCAAGCAGCGCATCGTCACCATCGCAACGCTGAACAACAGCTTCACCATTCCGCCCGGCGACGCGAATTACAAGATCGAAGCGACCACGCCGATCCTGAACGACATGACCATGATCAGCCTGTTCCCGCACATGCATCTGCGCGGCAAGGCGTTTCAGTACGACATCGTGTACCCCACCGGCGAGACGCAGACCATTCTCAAGGTCCCCAACTGGAGCCTGAACTGGCAACTGGACTACAAGCTGGCGGAGCCGATTCATCTGCAGCCCGGCACCAAGATCCACACCACCGCGTGGTGGGACAACTCGGCCAACAATCCCGCGAACCCGGATGCGAAAGCGGCGGTAAAATGGGGAGAGCAGAGTTGGGAAGAGATGATGATCGGATTCTTCGACGTCGCGGTTGACCCGAAGATCAACAATCACAACATCTATTCGAAAGTGAAAACCGACTAGGACAAGATGCTACGCAGAGCCCTTACCATCGCGATTGCATGCAGCGCTATGACGCGGGTGGCCGGGGCGCATGACGTCATCACCACCAAGATCACGTTTTCGAAAGAAGTCGCGCGGCTGATTTACAAACGCTGCGCGATGTGTCACGGCGAAAAGGATTCCATTCCGCTGATGACGTATGAGCAGGCGCGTCCCTGGGCTACGTCGATCAAGGAAGAAGTGCTGAATCGCCAGATGCCTCCGTGGCAGGCGATCAAGGGCTTTGGCGAGTTCAAGGGCGATCGCGGGCTGACCCAGGAAGAGATTGAAACGCTGTCGGGCTGGGCCGAAGGCGGCGCGCCGGAAGGAAATCCTAAGTTCCTGCCGGAGAAGCCGAAGCCGGAATCCTGGGCCGATCCAGCGACGCCGAAAGGCGCGGTCGTGGCGGATGTGGCGCAGGGAACCACGCTGCCGTCTGAAGATAAGGTGATTGCGGTGCGGCCCAAGGATCTCGCGAAAGGCGCGAGTGTGCAGATCGCCGCCGCGCGTCCCGATGGGACTTTCGCGCCGCTGCTGTGGATCTATAATTTCAATCCCGATTACGCGCGGACGTATTACTATGCGTCGCCGGTGGATCTGCCGGCGGGGACCAAGATCATCATGAGCCCTGCCGATGCGGGCAAGCTCACGTTGTTTTCGAAGCAGGTCGCGCGAGCGAAGCCGTCAGTCGGCGCACGGTAGTTTTCATGGCGGACACAAAGAATTTCGATCCGCTGGTGTCGACCGAGGAAGTCTCGATCGATGTGGAGACCGCGGCGGCGATCGAACGCGGAATTCAAGACGCCGACGCGGGCAGGGTAATTCCGGCCGAAGAAGTTCGCCAGCGTGTCCACGAGTGGATTTCAAAGTTTTCTACACAGAGTCAGCCCTAGCTGATTTGGAGACTCTGCTTGCCTGGTCATGGCAACGGCACCCGGGCAACACCGAACAATTCGCAAATAGCTTGCTCGATCACGTGGATCTGCTGAGCAGGTTCCCGTCGATGGGGCAAAAGGTGGAGGACTGGCCCGGCGTCCGCTGTCTGATCCACACCCCGGTGCTTGTCTACTATCGCGTACAGAATCGCAATCGGCGCATCAAGGTCCTACACTTCCGCCACAGCTCCCGCGGTCCGGCTAGCTACTCTTTGTAGAAATAGAATATTACGCCGAGTCCGCATAGGATCAACGGCCAGTAACGAGCCTGGATAAAGAACAACGCGTCCTCGGTTCCCAGGAATCCGTCCTTTAACGGCGGGTTTGGGCTCGCCGCGGAGATTTCTCCGCGGCGCTTGATCGATAGTGACCAAGTTATCGCTGCCGCTGCGATGAACGCCGCGAGCTTCGGCCATCCATGATTCTGGTAATATCGCTCGTCTCGGAAATACCGCCCGGTCGCAAAATCGGAAGCAAGAAGGAACCCGAACGTATAGACCGCGATGAGCCCGCCTCTGCCGCTAGAGATAACCATCCAGTTGAATTAGGTCAATTATGGCCCAAATGAAGCCTGGAATAAAACTCTCAGCTACAAATGCGACTGGCTCTCCATCGCGACCCGCAGAATCCGATTGATCCTCGTCTGATAGCCACGCCCGTGGCCTTTGAGCCAATCGAGCACATCGGCATCGAGACGAATGGTCAATTGCTTCTTCTCCGGAGGCCACGCGACTGTCGCGCGCTTCAGGAACGACTTATCCAGGCGCGGAATATCGGAATAGTCGATTTGGGAATCCTTAAGCCGGTCGAGCCGCTTCAAGTCGCTCTTGATAGATTTTTTGTTCACGGCGATTTGCCTTCCTCATCGAAATGACTCGCGTTCCATCCCCGCGTGGAGCGTGCGCGATCACAACCACCCGCCCGGCAAGCAGGCCGAGTGTGATCATCCGCAGCTCACCGTAATCGATTCGATCGTCGACGAATGAAGCACACGGACCATCAAATACTCCCTCCGCATCCTCGAACCGGATGCCGTGCTTGGCGAGGTTCGTCCGATTCTTCGCATCGTTCCACTCGACCTTCATTGTAACTCTATTTGTAGTTACAGACCGAGTACGAAATTCTCACCCAAATCCTAACCTTAGCCGGGGTGCGCTCAAGTCGTCGTGCGCCCAACCGCGCGGACTTACGTCCGCGCCTCAAGGTGTAGTCAGATGGACTAGCTGATGATGCCTTTGCGCACCGCGTAGAGGATCAACTCCGGCACGCTATGCAGATTCAGCTTCTGCAGAATATGCGTCCGGTGCGTCTCCACCGTATACAAACTCAAATTCAATAAATTCGCGACGTCCTTATTGCTCTTCCCTTCGGCGACCAGTTGCAGCACTTCGCGCTCGCGCGTGGTGAGCAGCTCATAGGTATCTTCGGCGTCCGCTTCGCTCAGCCGCCGCATGTAATCTTCCTTCAACAAATCGCGAATCGCGGAGCTGAAGTACGATTTCCCTTCCGTGATCGCGTTGATCGCCGCGATCAGATCCGCTTCGGCCGAATCCTTCAGTAAATACGCACGAGCACCCGCTTTGAGCGATCGGATCACGTAGCTCTCATCGCTGTGCATGCTCAGGATCACGATCGCCGTCTCGGGATTTTTCAGCGCGATCTGCCGCGCGGCTTCGACTCCATTTAAATGCGGCATCGCGATATCCATCACGACGACATCCGGCTTTTCCGCCGCCGCCATATCGACCGCCTCGCGCCCATCCTTCGCTTCGGCCACCACCTGCAGATTCGGCTGGCGCTCCAGCAGCAAGCGCAGGCCGCTGCGCATCACGGTGTGATCGTCGGCCAATAGAATTCGGATCGTCTTAGCTGGCAAGAGGCAACTCCACTGCGACTTTGGTTCCAGCGCCAGGTCGCGAATCGATTTCGAACGCGCCTCCCAGATGATTCACGCGCTCCTCCATGCCGACCAGGCCCAGCCCGCGCACGCGACGCGCATCGAATCCCTGGCCGTCGTCTTCGACCGACAGAATGATCCTGGACAGCTCCTGCCGCACCACGACTTTCACGGCTCGCGCGTGCGCATGGCGAGCGCAATTGTGCAGCGCCTCCTGCACCACTCGATAGATGCAGGTTTTCAGTTCGTCCGATAGCTCGCCTGCCGATTCCTCGGCGCTCACATGCACCCGCATTCCGGTGCGCTTCGACACCTCGCGAGCCTGCCATTCGAGCGCCGGGACCAATCCGAAATCATCGAGCATGGACGGCCGCAGCAGCAGAGTCATGTTGCGGATCACAGCGACGCTCGCTTCGGCGAGCTTCTTAATGGACTCGACATGCTTGCGTAGTTCCTGCGATCCCAGGGGCACCGTAGCCGCTGCGTTTCCCGCTTCCATCAACAGCGCCGAGAGCGATTGCCCTACTTCATCGTGCAATTCCCGCGAAATCGCGCGCCGTTCTTCTTCCTGCGCCGATAGCAAGCGCGCCGACAATTCCTGCAGTTCGGTCCGCGCACGTTGCCCTTCTTCGTAGCGATGCTGCAGTTCCGCTTCCAGGCGCAGGGTCCTCGCGATGGTGAATCCGGCGACGAACATTCCTACTCCGAAGGTCGCCACCAGCATGACGATCAGGCGCACGCGCAGCGCATCGAAGGTCGAGTTCAGCGTCGCATCGCTGGCCGCCAGATCACGCGCGCTCAATTGATCGATCTGGTCAATCAGATCGATCATCGCGTTCCTGCGGCGCAGCATCTCGCCCGAAAAATAAGTGGACGACCATGCATCGGGATCCCAACGATTGGTCTCCGCCGCCAGATCCATCAATTTCCAGTAGGCCGCAAGCTGCGTTTGCAGATTGCGAACGCGCGGCTGTTCCTGATCGTTCAAGGCGGCGGCGCTGGTCGCCAGCGCGGAATCGGTACGCTCCCGCATCGAGGTCCATTGTTGTTCCTGTGCTCGCGCCGCTTCCGGATCGCGCGCCAACAGAAAATCGCGCAACACGATCGCCGATTCGTAGATTCCGGCGCGCACTCCTTCGAGCGATCGGCTGCGGGTGAAATAGGCGTCGCGGACCTGCGCGTCGCTGGCGCGGACTTTTCGCAGTACCAGCAAAGCGTCCACGCCTGCCGCGAGCATCAGAATCAGCAACGCACCGAATCCCGCCAGAAGCAGCCGCCGGCCCCCTGAGAATGTGGTCAGCGCGAACGGAGGGGAAGACATCTTGCAATCTAAGTCTATCGGATTCTATGAATTACGAAATACCGTCTCCACGGGATTGTGACCCAGAGTGCAAATGTTGCCTACTCATAGCAGAAGATCTCCCTTAAAGATCGATAAACGCTAGGAGCCCGAAATCATGAGAAACACCCTGCTCATTTTGAGCGCCGCCGTGCTGCTTTCGACCGCGGCCTGCCACAAAGCAGCGCCGGTCGCCAAAGCCGCGCCGCCGAATAACACGCCAGTCGCGAACAATGCCCCGCCTGCGCGCACGCCCGCGAACCGGCCCAGCTCGACGCCCGCGCAGCAGCAGCGCGCGTCCAACAACGCGCCTTCGCGCGGAACGATGCCGGCCGACATCCGCAAGAATCTGAATGAGCGTCTGGCGCGCCTGGAAGACGCGCTGTTTGATTACGACAAAGCCACCATTCGCGATGACGCGCGCACGGCTCTTCGCGAAGATGTGGACGTGATCCGTGGAATCCTCGCCGATTGGCCGCAGCAGAAGCTGCTGATCGAAGGCCATGCCGATGAGCGTGGCTCGGAAGAATACAACATGGCGCTGGGCGATCGCCGCGCGCGCGCTGCGGAAGATTTCCTGTCCTCGATGGGTGTCGCGCAGAACCAGTTGACCATCGTCAGCTTCGGCAAGGATCGTCCGGTCTGTACCGATAAGAGCGAGGATTGCTGGCAGAAGAATCGCCGCGCGCACATTACTGCCGCGCCGTAAGCAGAGTTCGCTCGAAGCAGTTTTTCCGGTTGTTCGATTGTTCGTACCCTCCAGAGGCATGCGGGGCGAAGCGGCTTAATACCGCCCGCCCCGTTTGCGTTTTAGAATCCGCTACACTGTTCCTCTGACTGTCTGATCGGAGACTCAAGGAGGACGCGCATGAGTTGGTATTATGCCGACGCAGGGCGGCAGGTGGGACCGGTGGAAGATGCCGCGCTGGATGAACTGGTTCGCACCGGCGTGGTTCGCGACGATACGCTGGTGTGGAAGGACGGCATGGCGAACTGGCAGCCGCACTCCGCGGTGCGCGGTCCCAAGCCGGTGCTGCCCATGCCCGCCGTTCCCATCGGCGCCGGCTCCAGCTTCTGTTCGGAATGCGGCCGGCCGTTTCCGGGGGATCAACTGGTGGCGATCGGCGGCGCCAGCGTATGCGCGCAATGCAAGCCGGTCTATCTGCAGCGCATTCAGGAAGGCGGCCAGGCGATCGGCGCGCGGCGTTACGCCGGATTCTGGATTCGCTTCGTGGCGTTGATCATTGACTCGATCATTCTGGGGATCGTGCAAGGGATCATCCTGGTCCCGCTGACCATGCTGGGCCTCATGGGATCGATAGGCTCTATTGCGGCGGGCGGCCTGCCGGATGTCGGGGCCTTGATCGCGGCGTATGGGCTTCTGTTCGTGATCAGCTCCGCCCTGGGCATCGCCTACTACGTTTATTTCATTTCCACCAAAGGCGCCACGCCCGGCAAGATGGCGGTGGGGATCAAGGTCATTCGCGCCGACAACGGGCCGATTTCCGCGGGCCTCGCCTTCGGCCGTTATCTCTGTTACATCCTGGACGGCATGATTCTGTATATCGGCTTCATCATGGCGGGATTCGATCCGGAAAAACGCGCCCTGCATGACCGCATCTGCAATACACGCGTGATCTACACCAAGTAGACTGAAAGCGAATGGCCGGTCAGGCGATCTGTTGCGGCGAGTGTTCCCTGCCGGTGCCGCCCGAATCCTGGAATCGCGGCGCAGGGCGCTGCCGCGGCTGCGGCCAGACCATCTTGGCCGGCGTATTCCCCGCCATCGAAATCGCGCGCGTGGGCGCTTCGCCGGAAGCACTGGAAATCGAAACCGAAGCGAGCTGTTTCTATCACCCCGCCAGCCGTGCCGCCGTTCCGTGCGATGAATGCGGGCGTTTTCTGTGCAAGCTGTGCGATCTGGAAATCGGCGGCCGTCATCTGTGCCCGCAGTGTTTTCAAAGCGGCGCGGCATCGGAGAAAATTCAGAACGTGGTGACTTCGCGCACCATGTATGACAGCATCGCGATCGCGCTGGTCACCTGGCCAGTCGTGTTCTGGCCGGTGATGTTAATCAGCGGGCCCGCGGCCCTGTTCGTGATCATCCGGCGATGGCGCGCGCCCGGCAGCATCGTGCCGCGAACGCGCGTGCGCTATTACATCGCTGGCGTGCTCGCACTGGCCGAGATGACGGGCGTGGTATTTCTCATCTGGATAATGTTCTACGCAGTTTTGTTTCAGGGACGGCGCTCGACCTGATGGCCAAGTCGATCTATCGCCGCCTGACCAGCCGGGCCCGCACGCTCACCGGCTATACGCAATTGTGGATCGCCGACGATCACCTGCTGCAACTTCGCTCCACTCATTTCCACGAGCAGTACCAGCGCTTTGCTTTCGCTGATATTCAAGCGGTGATCGTCACGGAACTTCCGGCGCGAACGCCGTTGCAGGCCGCCATGGCGACCGCAGCGCTGCTGTGGCTGTTGTGCTTTCAACTGGTCACCACGCCTTTCGCGAAATATTTTTTCATCGTCACCGGCGGGGTCGCGCTTGTCGCGGCACTGGTGGACATCATTCTTGGCGCGCGATGCCGGTGCTATCTGCATACCGCCGTGAGCCGCGAATTGTTGACTCCGGTAAAGCGCATGAACACTGCGCGCATGGTGCTCGAAAAACTCCAGCCCGCGATTGAAGCGGTGCAGGGCGCGATTCCCAGTGAACAGCTCGCGGGGCTCGACGATCGTACTTCGGCGCATGCGGGCGGCATGAGCGGCACTCCTCCGGAGATCGTCGCCGAGCCCGGCTACCTTCCCGAAATCACCTTCGGCCTGTTTCTGGTCAACGCCGCTGCGATCGTATTGAATGTGTACATACGCAATGAGCAGCTTACGGGTTTGCTGGTCACCACGCTGTTCGGCGAGCTGCTACTGGTGGTGGTCTGTCTGCTTCGCCGCGGCAACCGCGATCCGCGCCGCTATCTTTACGTGGTGCTGGTGGTCTCGCTGGTGGGGATCGGATGGGATGCCTTGTATTTCGCGCAGACGATTGCCGGATGGTTCACCGGCATTGTCGATGCGGCGCAGCGCGGGCAGCGAACACAGCCGCCCCAGCTCATCTCGCTGTTCAACCATAACCGCGGCTTAATCGCGGGCGCGTGGCGTCTGGTGGCCGGATCCATCGGGCTGGGTGTCGCGTATTTCGAACGCATGGAGTTGCGGCCGGCTCACCAAGCTGCACCTCAGCAAATCACGGTTCCTGAAGAATGACAACAGCACTGCTCGATCGCCGCTGTTCGAATCACCCCGCTCGCGAGGCCGCGGTGCGATGTCCCGAATGCGCGCGGTTCTACTGCCGCGAATGCGTGGTCGAGCATGTGGGCCGCATGATCTGTTCAGATTGCGTGGCGCGCGAGCAGACCGGCGACAAATCCAGCCGCTTCCCGGTGGTCCGCTGGAGCTTGCTCGCGGCCGCCGGTTTCCTTTTGGCCTGGGTGATTTTTTACTATTTAGGCGTGATGTTCGCGCGAATTCCGTCGACCTTCTTTGAATGATGGGAAAGAACCAGCCCGCCGCCATCGACATTCTGGAGCAGGCCGTGAACCTGCTGCGCGCCAATCCGCGCGCCTGGATCGTCTACCTGCTGGGCGCGGTGCCGTTCACTCTCGCGCTGCTGATTTTTCTGAACGACATGCGCTTCAGCCCCTATGCCTTCGATCATCTGGCCCCTTGGTCGCTCGCGCTGGCGGCGTTATACATCTGGAAAAACACCTGGCAGGCGATCTTCGCGGCGCGTTTGTACAAAGTGCTTTCGCCCGGCGATTCGCCGCGCCTGTATTTCGGCCGCGCGTTTCTGGTGCAGTCGACGCTGCAACCCGCCGGCCTCGCGTTCCCGATCCCGCTGCCGTGGCTGACCGCGTTCCTGCGCAACATCGCCATGTTCACCGCCATCGGCGCGCCCCACGCCATGCGCACCGCGCGACGCCAGGCCGTGCTGTGGACCAATCAAACCTGGGTGATCCTGTCGTTCGTCACCATCGCGCTGGTGCTGTTGTTCGTCAACATTCTAGCGATGGTGATCTTGATTCCCGAACTGGCGCGCAGCTTCCTGGGAATCGAAGGCGACTTCGCGCGCGCGGGTGCGCTTGGCCTCCTGTCCTGGTCGACCGCCAGCGTCGCAGCCGGGCTCGCGTGGATGGCGGTCGATCCTCTGCTCGACGCGGTGTTCGTGCTGCGCTGCTTCTATGGCGAATCGCTCGCTACGGGCGAGGATCTCCGTTCCGCGCTTTCGAAATTCATCGCGACCGCCGCGCTCTTCATCTTTATGATCGCCGCCGCGCCGCATGCGATGGCGCAATCGAGTGCGCCTCCGCCCGCGATCAGCCCCACGCAGCTCGATCATTCCATCGAACAGGTGATCCAGAGCCGCGAATTCACCTGGCGCAATCCGCGCGCTTCCGGCGGCGACGAAAGTAAATGGGTGGGATGGGTGCGCGGCGTCCTGAATATGATCGGCAAATTCATTGACGCCGTTCTCAAGGCGGTCAGTGACTGGCTGAATCCGCATCAACCGCTGGAAGCCGACGTGCCTGGGTCGCCGGTGACGCCGCGCGCGCTCAAAGCCGCGATCGGAATTCTGGTGGCCGTGATCGCCGGCGCCGCGATTGCGTTCTTTCTGCGCCGCCGCGATCACCAGTGACGAAAGCGGTCGCGGTGACCACAGCCGCATCGATCAATCTGGCCGACGAATCCGTGACCGCCGATCAATTGCCGGAAAGCCAGTGGCTGCAGCTTGCCGATGAGCTGCTTACGCAGGGCGATTTCCGTCTCGCATTGCGCGCCATGCATCTGGCCGGTCTGAATTACCTGGGCGAGCGCAATCTGGTATCGATTCGTAAATGGAAAACTGGTCTCGAATATCGCCGCGAGCTGGATCGCCGCGCGCGAGCGAAATCGCAAGTCTCGCTCGAAGTGTCGCCGGTGTTTTCTTCGAACGTCGATCTGTTTGAACGCGGCTGGTACGGCCGTCATCCGGTCGATCGCGAAATGGTTGATCTGTTTTCCGCGCGCTTGAGCGAGATCCGAAATTATGCGCGCTAGTTTCGCTTGGGCCATCGGGATTGTACTGCTGGTCGCGCTGGCGTGGGGATTGGAACAGGTGGCCTACGCTCCGCTGGAAACCGGCGACAGCTATCCTCCGTTCTCCTCGATGCGTTCCGATCCGCTGGGCTCGAAAGCTTTGTACGAAAGCCTGGCCGCGCTGCCCGGCCTCACGGTCGATCGTCTCTATAAAGAACGGCCGACCATGAACGATCCGCATGAGGCGCTGCTGGTGATGGGATTGAATCCCTTCGCGTGGTCGGCATTGAAGGACAAGCAGCTCGAAGAGTACGAGAAGCTGGTCAAAGATGGTGGACGGCTGATCATCGCTTTCGTTCCTGTCCACGCGAACGGCGGCGATCGCGAAGACTTTCCGCCGATTCAGGTGCGCTGGCATGTCGAGTTCATGTATCGCGCGCACGCCGATGACACCGAGTTTTCCAACGGTATCCCGCATGAAACTGCGCTGTACTTCAACGTCGATTTTCCTGATCCGCGACCGGAATGGCGCAAGCTGGCGGGATCGAAGCGCGAACCCACCGCCATCGAGCACACCTTCGGGAAAGGCAGCATCGTGCTGGTAGCCGATACCTACCCGCTCAGCAATCAAGGACTGCGCGATGCGCGCGACGCAGCCTACATCGCGGGGATCCTAGGACCCGCCACGCACATCACTTTCGACGAAAATCATTTCGGCGTCGCGGAGACGGGCAGCATCGCGAAGCTGCTGCGGCGTTATCGGCTGCAAGGTGCGATCGCGGTATTGCTCGCGGTAGCGGCACTATTCCTATGGCGCAATGCGTCGAGTCTCTTGCCGCCTCGCGCCGTCGCGGCCGATGCGGCGGTGGAGGGTCGCGATTCGCTCGATGGCTTGACTGCGCTGCTGCATCGCGGTGTGGCGCAGAAGCAGTTGCTCGATACCTGCTTCAACGAGTGGAGCAAATCGGCGAAGCGGGAATCGCCCGCGCGCATCAACAGCATCAAAGAAGAGATCGCACGCAGTGGAGCGACGGCACCGGTCGACGCTTATCGCGCCGCGTGCCGCATCCTAACGGAGAAATCATAAATGGCTGCCCGCCCGGTTTGCGGCAAGGCGACCAACGCGCTCCATACCTGTCGCGCCTCACAAACCCGGGCTTCAGAGCGCGCAGGCGGTGTGTGCCGTTACGCGCGATCAAATACCAGCGCGCAGGCGATTTGTGCCGTTACGCGCGATCAAATACCAGCGCGCAGGCGATTTGTGCCGTTGCGCGCGATCGAACATTTGAGGCGCGACAGTTATGGAGCGCGTTCGTGAGCCAAACACAAATGCGGAATTGACGACGGAGAAAACATGACCGAAAGATTAGAGAAGCTGCACCAGACCCTCAACGCGGCCCGAGCGGAAGTCGGTAAAGTGATTCTGGGCCAGGGCGAGGTCATTGACTCCGCGCTGATCGTGATCCTGGCGCGGCAGCACGCGCTGATCGAAGGCGTGCCCGGCGTCGCGAAAACATTGCTGGCGCGCACGCTGGCCCGCACGCTGGGCTGCGAGTTCGCGCGCATTCAATTCACGCCGGATCTGATGCCCGCCGATATCACGGGAACCAACGTCTTCAATCTGGCGCGCAACGAATTTACTTTGGTGCGCGGGCCGGTGTTCACTTCGTTTCTGCTTGCCGACGAAATCAATCGCGCACCCGCGAAAACGCAATCCGCGCTGCTGCAAGCGATGCAGGAACGGACCGTAACCATCGATCGCGAAACCCACACGCTCTCCGATAACTTCACCGTCTTCGCGACGCAAAATCCCATCGAATACGAAGGCACCTATCCGTTGCCCGAAGCGCAGAAGGATCGATTTCTGTTGAAGATTTCCATGGCCACGCCCGATCGCGATGCCGAACTCGAGCTCGCGCGCCGTATGCTCAGCTCGAATGCGCCTGAAGCGGCGCTTGATCGCGGCGATGTTCATCCCGTGCTCGGCGCCGGCGAGTTATCGAGCGCGCGCCAGGCTCTCGACGATGTTTCGATGCGCGAAGAAGTCGCCGGCTATATCGTCGATATCGCGCGCCGCACACGTTCGCACGAAAGCATTCTGGTGGGCGCCGGTCCGCGCGCGACGCAAGCTTTGGTGCTGTCCAGCCGAGCCCACGCCGCGCTGCAATCGCGCGATTTCGTCACGCCGGATGATGTCAAGGCCATGGCGATTCCGGTTCTGGAACATCGCCTGATCCTACGGCCTGAATTCGAAATCGAAGGCATGACCCCGGGTGAAGCGGTGCAGAAGATTCTCGAAACGGTCGCGGTGCCGGTATAGCCGATGGTGCCTTCGGCTCGATTCATATGGCTGGTTTCGCTGGCGGGATTTCCCGCCGCCGTCGCCGCCGGAATCGCGCCCGAACTCACCGTACCGATGCTCGCGATTCTCGGCCTCATTGCGCTGATCGCGATCGCCGACGCCCTGCGGCGCGATCAGGCGCTGGCGGGAATCACTGTCGAAACGCCTCCGCTGGCGCGTTTGTTCAAGGATCGCGAGGGCGAAGTTCGCATCCGCATCGTCAACGCATCGAAATCCGCGCGGCGAGTTCTGATCGCGATTCCCGCGCAGCGCGGCCTCGAAACTCCCGAAGAGGAGCGCGTGATCGATCTGCCGGACGGCGCTGATGCCGCCGATTTCGCGTGGCTGTGGATCGGCCGGCGACGCGGTCAGTATCGCATTGATACGTGCTACCTGGAGTCGGCGTCGCCATTCGGATTGTGGACCGTTCGAAAGCGCCAGCCCATCGCGCTCGAACTCCGCGTCTATCCGAATCTTCGTCGTCAGGAGGATTTGCGGGCGCTACGCCGCGGCATTAGCGGGATGCACGCGATGCGCCAGGTGGGACGCGGCCGCGAGTTCGAAAAGCTTCGCGAATACGCGCCGGGCGACGGTTTCGACGAGATTCACTGGAAAGCGACGGCGCGACGCGGCCATCCCATCACCAAAGTTTTTCAGGTGGAACGCACTCAGGAGATTTACGTGATCCTCGACGCCTCGCGGCTCTCTGCGCGTCCAGCGGGTGAGGAAACAGTGCTGGAGCGCGCCATCTCGGCCGCCCTCATCGTCGGCGCAGCAGCGGAAAAGCGTGGCGATCTGTTCGGCCTCGCCGCGTTCTCGCATCAAGTGGAAGCGTTCGTTCGCGCGCGCAACGGCAAAGCACACTACGCCGCATGCCGCGATGCGATCTATCAGCTTCATCCACGCAACACGTCACCCGATTTTGACGAAATCGCATCGTTTCTGCGCCTGCGCTTGCGCCGTCGCGCCTTGCTGATTTTCTTAACTTCGCTGGACGATCCGGTTCTTGCCGAAAATTTCGCGCGCGCTACCGAATTGCTCGCGCAGCGCCATCTGGTCATGGCCGGAATGCTGCGACCGCCCGCTGCGCAGCCCTTATTTCACGATCCCGCGGTGGAATCGCCTGACGATATTTA
Source organism: Terriglobia bacterium (assembly GCA_963819125.1). Classification (GTDB taxonomy): domain Bacteria; phylum Acidobacteriota; class Terriglobia; order Bryobacterales; family Bryobacteraceae; genus Palsa-187. The sequence goes on along the minus strand of CAWFUQ010000015.1, from coordinate 1,286,418 downwards.
TCGCCAACTGGCCGGTCATATTTCCTGGAAGCGTCTGCGCGAGCTTGAATCGCTGCTGGCTCGAAAGGGCGTGCGTCTCACGCTGCTCGATCCTGGTAATTTCTCCAGCGGCCTGATTCGCCTCTACGATGAAGTTAAGCAGCGGCAACTCTTATGATCCTCGATCTGGCCCGCTTCGTCGAAACCGAGCGTCCGCATTGGACCACGCTCGAAAAAACCCTCGACTGGATCGATGCCGATCCCACGCGCAAGCTCACTCTCGAGGAGCTGGAGCGTTTTCACGTCATGTATCAGCGTGCTGCGGCGGATCTGGCCAAGGTCTCCACGCTCGCTTCCGAAGGCGACCTGCGCACGTACCTGGAATGGCTGGTCAGCCGGGCTTACGCTGAGATTCACGAATCGCGCAATCGCCGCAAATTCCGGCCGTGGCGCTGGTTCACCGTCGAATTCCCGCGCGCGTTTCGCAGGCATTGGGGCGCGTTTCAATTTTCGGTCGCGCTGACGCTCGCGGGCGTTGCGTTCGGAGCATTCGCATTGCGTATCGATTCCGAAGCGCGTTACGTCATTCTGCCCTTCGGCCACGCCGAAATGACTCCGTCCGAGCGCGTCGCCAAGGAGCGCGAGCGAAAAGGCAAGGAACTGGCCGGCCATAAAACGAGTTTCTCGGCCGAACTGATGACCCACAACACGCAAGTCACGCTGATGACCATGGCGCTCGGGATGACTTTCGGATTCGGCACCCTCGTTCTGCTGTTCTACAACGGCGTGATCCTGGGCGCGGTTTCTTACGACTACATTCACGGCGGCGAGAGCGGTGTTCCTGATGGGCTGGCTGCTGCCGCACGGCGTGATCGAAATCCCTGCGATCCTGGTGGGCGGCCAGACCGGCCTGGTGATCGCGCGAGCGCTGATCGGCTGGGGCAGCCGCATTTCCCGCGCCGAACGTCTGCGCAAAATCTCGCGCGATATCGTGACGTTAGCCGCCGGCGCCGCGCTGATGCTGGTGTGGGCAGGCATCATCGAGGCGTTCCTGTCGCAATATCACGAGCCCGTGATTCCCTACGGCGCAAAGATCGCTTTCGGGTTGGTCGAAGCCGCCCTGCTTACGTTGTTTCTCGCCCGCGCTGGGGCGAATGCTAAACCGGGCGCGAAGGACGAATGATCAGCTCGCGGGACAATTCGCTCGTCATCCATACTCCCGAAGGGATCGAATTCGCGCTCCCGCTGGGCGGGCCGTTCAGCCGCATGCTGGCGCTGATCATCGATTTCGCCGCGATCGCCTGCCGGCTCGGTCGCTGATCAAACGTGCCTTGCGCCGCTGCAAGGGTTCGCCGACATCCAGGGTGCCCTGCTGGTCGTCGCCGGATTTCGTTCTCTCGCTGGTCTACGCGATGGTTTCCGAATGGATCTGGCGCGGCCAGACCGTCGGGAAGCGTCTGATGGGGCTCCGCGTGGTCGACGCCCAAGGCCTGCGTCTGGAGCCGAGCCAGGTCATCGTGCGCAATCTGATGCGCCTGCTGGACACGCTGCCGGTGCTGTATCTGGTGGGCGGGATCGCCTGCGTGTTCAGCCGCCATCGCCAGCGATTGGGCGATCTTGCTGCTGGAACGGTGGTGGTGCGCACTTCCCAGGTTCCGCGTCCCGATCTCGACCAGCTCCTTGGCCGAAAGTACAACTCCCTCGCCGAATCACGGCATCTGGCGGCCCGGCTGCGCCAGAAAGTTGACCCGGAGATCGCCCGCATCGCGCTCGACGCCCTGATTCGCCGCGACCAGCTCGAACCCACTGCCCGTCTGACGCTGTTCGCCCAGCTCGCCGATCACTTTCGAGCTTTGGTTCCCTATCCGCCGGAAGTCGCCGAACAGCTCGCCGATGAGCCCTATGTTCGGGATGTGGTGGAAGTGCTGTACCGGCCTGTAAATGCCTCTCTCGCGGTGCCTATGCACTGATCTTAGATTGTGATTTACTAGAGGAGATGCAAAGCCGTAAACTCTTGACTATTTTGCCCCTGTTGGTGCTGCTCCTTCTGGCATCCTGCAACACTGACCCCAAGGCTCAGGCCCAGCGCCTGACCGATCAGGGAAATAAATTCTTCAAGATGGCGAAGTACAAGGAAGCGTCCATTATGTACCGGCGGGCGTTCTCCAAGGATCTCCGCTTCGGCGAGGCCTATTATCGGCTGGGCCTGACCGAGATGAAGCTCGGCAACTACTCCGAAGCCGTGCGCATGCTGCGCCGCGCAGTGGATCTGCAGCCCACCAATGCCGATGCGATGACCAAGCTTGCCGATATGTTCCTGGTTGGATCGACTCAGGATCGCGCCCACAGCGCGGAGCTCGCCAAGGAAGCGCAGGATCTGATCGACAAGCTCATCAAAATGGACCCGCGCTCTTTTGACGGACATCGCCTGCTGGGCGAAGTAGCGTTACTGCATCGGCAGCCGGCCGACGCGGTGAAAGAGCTCGCCACTGCGAACGAGATCAAGCCGTACCAGCCCGATCTGGTCCTCACCTATTTCCAGGCCTTGGTGCAGAACGATCAATTTCCCGAGGCCGAAAAGCTGGCGCGGGAGCTGATCGCCCGCGAGCCGGATTACGCGCCCGCCTATAACGTGCTTTATCTGCAGTTTATGCGGTTGAAGCGCCCGGACGATGGGGAGAAAGTTCTGGAGCTCAAGGTGGACAAGAATCCCACCCACGCCAGCTACCTGATGGAGCTCGCCGGTCACCACTATCTCAACAACCAACGGCCGGAGATGGACGCGGTAATTCAGCGTGTGACCGATGAGAAGAAGTTCCCCGAGGGCCATCTGTTGGCCGGCGATTTCTTTTTCTTCCGGGCGCGCGAGTTTGATCACGCGCAACTGCAGTATGAAGCCGGTGAACACGCCTTCCCGAAAGAAAAAGCGGTATACCAAAAACGCCTGGTGGAATTGTTCGCCACACTCGGCCGCAAGAGCGACGCGAACAACCTCCTGGCCGACATCCTGAAGGCGAATCCCAAAGACAATGACGCGATTGCGATGCGCGCTGCGCTGATGCTCACCACCGGAGACCGCGACCAGATCAACCTGGCGGCCAACGACCTGCAATCGCTGGTCTCGCGCACGCCCACCAATCATCTGCTGCAATTCAATCTGGCCCGTGCCTTGATCGCCAAGGGCGACGTCGAAGGCGGCCGCCTCCATCTGGAAGAGGCCGTCAAGCTTCGCTCCGATTTTGTAGCGGCACGCGAAATTCTCGCTAAAATCTACCTGTCCAAACAGGATCCTGCCAAGGCGCTCCAAGCGGCCGACCAGATTCTACAGTTCGATCGCGGCAATCTACAGGCCCATCTCATCCGGTCGAGCGCGCTGCTCGCTTTGAAAGATACCGATAAAGCGCGAGATGAGTTGGACTATATCTCCAAAGCATATCCGCAGAATCCCGAAGCGCGCTACCAGGTCGGTTATCTTGCTCTGCAGGACAAAGATTACAAGAAAGCCGCCGTGGTATTCACCAGCCTGTACAAAGACAACCCGCGCGATCGCCGCGGATTAATCGGGATGACGGAGACCATGATCGCTCAAGGTCACATGGAAGACGCGATCAAAGAAACCCAGAAGGCCATCGCCGCCGAGCCTGAGCGCCGCGACCTCAAGATGTTCCTGGCCAACCAGCTTAAGCGCGCCGAACACTACAAAGAAGCGATCGCGATCTATCAAACGCTGCTCGACAAGGAACCCAGGAACGCGGATCTGCTGTACAAGCTCGCGGAGACGCAGCGCCTGATTGGCGACGTCAACCCCTCCATGGAGAATTTCCGCAAGTGCAGCCAGGCTGCCCCCTCCGATACCACTTGCCTCATCTTCCTCGCGATGGAACTGCAGGGCACTGGCCGCGACGACCAAGCCAAGCCGATCTATGAGCAGATCCTCAAAATCCAGCCGACCCAGCCGATCGCGCTCAACAACCTGGCCTACATCAAGGCTCAGGAAGGCGTCGATCTGGATCAGGCCTTGACCATGTCCCAGCGCGCAGTGCAGCAGGCGCCCAAGGCCCTCGATCTCTCCGATACTCTGGGCTGGATCTGCATCAAGAAGAATCTGACGGAACAGGCCGTTCGCATTTTCTCTGATCTGACCGCCAAGGATCCCGACAACGCCACCTTCCACTTCCACTACGGCATGGCCCTGGAACAGAAGGGCGACCGTCCCGGCGCCAAACGCGAATTCGATATCGCGCTGAAACACAATCCGTCCAAAGCCGAGGACCAGAAGATTCACGAGGAAATCCAGAAGATCGGGCCGTGAGAACACCGGTCTACCGCCCGTGAACCGTTCCCCTTCGATCGCTTACGTCGCCCCCTTCGCGGTATTCATGGGCTTTATTGCCCTGCAAAGCGTGTACCGCCTTCCGGATCTGACGGATCAGATCGTTCGCATTGCAGTGGTGTCGCTGGTGCTGATTTTTGTTTCGCGGCACGTGATCGATCTGCGCGCGCCGCACTGGATCCTCAGCCTGGTCATCGGCGCGGCGGTTTTCGCGCTGTGGATCGGCCCCGATTTCCTGTTCCCAAATTACCGGCACTTCTGGTTGTTTGAGAATGCCCTTTTTCCTAAGGGCACCGGCCTTACTCAAGCCGGCCAGATGCAGCCGGCCGTTCTGGCGCTGCGCGCCGTGCGCGCGATCATCATTGTTCCCATCGTCGAGGAGTTGTTCTGGCGCGGCTGGCTGATGCGCTGGATCATTAACCCCGATTTCGAGAAAATCCCGCTGGGCGCCTACACGCCGCTGGCTTTCTGGACCGTCGCGATTCTGTTCGCCTCCGAACACGGTTCATACTGGGATGTCGGCCTGCTCACCGGCATCGATTTACAACTGCTGGATGATCGAAGCTCGAAGCCTGGGCGATCTGATTCTGACGCACGCGGTCACCAATGCCTGCCTGAGCGCCTATGTGGTCGCCGCCGGGAAATGGGAATATTGGTTATAAGCTGTTTCGTGAAAAATGCTTGAAGCGATCCGCCCTTCGCTCTTCCGCCGCGCCACGCCCGCGCCGCGCTGTTCGATTTCGACGGCACCCTCTCGCTGATCCGCTCCGGCTGGGTGGACGTCATGGTGCCCATGATGGTCGAGATTCTGCTCGATCTCAAAACCGGCGAATCCGAAGCCGAGCTGCGCGCCATCGTCGACGATTTCGTGTGGCGGCTCACCGGCAAGGAAACCATCTACCAGATGATGGAGTTCGCCGATCACGTCGCCAAGCGCGGCGGCAAGGCGCTGGATCCGCTGGAGTACAAGAAAATGTATCTCGACCGTCTGTGGGTGCGCATTCGAGAGCCGCATCGAGGATTTGAAAACCGGCCGCGCCGCGCCGGAGCAGTACCTGGTGCCCGGCGCGCGGGCGCTGCTGGAGAGCCTGAAAGCGCGCGGCCTGAAGATGTATCTCGCCAGCGGCACCGACGAGATCTACATGAAGGAAGAAGCGCGCCTGCTGGATGTGGCGCGCTATTTCGACGGCGGCGTGTACGGCGCGCAGGACGACTACAAGAGCTTTTCGAAAAAAATCCTGATCCAGCGCATTCTCGCGAACACTGACGTGAAGGGCGGCGAGATCCTCGGCTTCGGCGACGGCTACGTCGAAATCGAAGAAGTGAAGCAGGTGGGCGGCGTGACCGTGGGCGTCGCCACCACTGAGCCCGAATGCCGCGTAGTCGACGATTGGAAGCGCCAGCGGCTGATCGGCGTCGGCGCCGACTACATCGTCCCGAATTTCCTTTGCCACGCCCAGCTGATGTCGGCCTTGTTTCCACTTGTCTAAGTACCAGATTTTCGATCGCTCACGCCTGCGCATCCAACCACTGGCGGCGCGCGATCACGATCTGAAGATCGGTCATTGGCTGGCGCTGGACGATCCCACGCCGCCGTTCGCGCATCCCGATCTCGCTACCGTCGCCGAGCGAATTCGCTCCTCGCAATCAGCCAAGATCCTGATGATGGGCGCGCACGTTCTCAGCGCAGGCGTAAACCGTCATCTGATCGATCTCCTGGAGCGCGGCCACATCACTCACATCGCGGTCAACGGCGCGTGCGCGATTCACGATTACGAGCTCGCCCGCATCGGCGCAACCACCGAAAGCGTCGAGCGCTATGTCCAAACCGGCGAGTTCGGCCTATGGCAGGAAACCGGCGAGCTGAACGATTGGATCGCCGAAGCCGCGCGCGAAAATCTCGGCCTCGGAGAAAACGTGGGCCGAAGAATCGCGGAGTCCGATTATCCGCATCGCGACCTCAGCGTGTTCGCGGCCGCTTATCGCCTCTCGATTCCCGTCACAGTTCACGTTGGTATTGGATACGATATCCTGCACGAACATCCCAACTGCGACGGCGCGGCGCTCGGGGCGGCCAGCTATCGCGATTTCCTGATCTTCGCTCACGCCATCGAGAACCTCGAAGGTGGGGTATTGCTGAGCTTCGGCTCGTCGATCATGGCGCCGGAAGTGTATCTCAAAGCTTTGGCGATGGCGCGTAACGTGTCACCTACCCCGATCAAACATTTCACTACCGCCGTGTTCGATCTGGTCCCGATTCACGGCGATCATCGCCGCGAGCTCCGTAAATCCGATCCCGGCTATTACTTCCGCCCGCACAAAACGATCCTGGTTCGAACCGTGAAAGACGGTGGCGAAAGCTTTTATTTCTGCGGCGATCATCGGGGCACCTTTCCGGCCCTGCGCCGCGCCATCATCGCGACATGACGACGTCTGAAATCCTGGCGAAATTACCTGCCATGCGAGCCCTGGTGGTCGGCGACGTGTGTCTGGATCGCTGGTGCCGTTACGATCCTTCGCTGAGTGAACCCTCGCGTGAAACGGGCATCCCGCGGGTCGCGGTAACTCACGTTGAATCGACTCCCGGCGCAGGCGGAACCATCGCCGCGAATCTCGCCTCGCTCGGCGTCGGCCATGTCAGCGTGCTCGGCGCGATCGGTGACGACGGCTTCGGATTGGAGCTGGAACGGGCGCTGGGGGCGCGATGCATCGCTACCGATCTGCTGATTCGCTCTTCGGAGATCGCCACCTTCACGTATTCCAAACTCCTCAACGCGTCGACCGATGTCGAGGATCTCCCGCGCCTGGATTTTATCAACGCCCGCTCGTTACCGGCACTGGTAGAGAGCGAATTGATTGAGCGCCTAAGCAAATCTGCTTCGGATTTCGACGTGATCCTGGTTTCCGATCAGGCCGAGATCGCCGCCGGTGGCAGCGTCACGGCGAAAATTCGCAATGCTCTGGCGAATCTGAATAAGCCGGTGTGGGTCGATTCGCGCTCGCGCTGTGAACACTTTCGCAACGTAATTCTCAAACCAAACCGCGCCGAGGCCGATGCAGCGCTGATGCGCATTGGCGCGAGCGATTACGAAATCCTGCGCGAGCACACCCGTTCGAAACTGCTGATCGTCACCGACGGCGCAAACGGCGCTCGCATTTTCGACAAGCACGGCGAATCGCAGGTTCCCGCGCGCCGTGTCGAGCATCCCCTGGATATCTGCGGCGCGGGCGATTCCTTCTGCGCCGGCGCGGCCATGGCTTTCGCGATCACCGGTTCTGCTATTGAAGCTGTTGAATTCGGGAATCTGGTGGCATCGCATACCATCATGAAGCGCGGGACGGGGACGGTAACGCCCGGTGAATTGTTGGCCTAGCCGCTGATGTGGGGCGACATTGCTCCGTTATGATCATGGGGAAGGATGAGCTGCTCGCTTGCAATAGACATCGGCGGCACGAAGTTCACCGTCGCGCTTTTCGATTCCGACAAGCTCGCGCGCCGCGAAACTCGCTCGACCGATCGCGACGGTGGACCGGAGGCGATGCTTGGACAAATCGAAAGCATCGTAAGCGGCTGGCCGGCGTTCGATCGCTGCGGCATCGGCTTCGGCGGGCCGGTCGATTTCGCGAAGCAGCGCGTGATGCTCTCGACGCACGTCGAGGGATGGCGCGATTTTCCCCTGGTACAAAAGATCTCGGAAATGTTTCAGGTTCCTGTCATCATCGACAACGACGCCAACGTTGGAGCGCTGGGCGAAGCTAAATTCGGCCACTTGCCGATGTTCTACATGACGCTCTCTACCGGCATCGGCGGCGGCATCGTGCTCGCGGACGGATCGATTTACCGCGGCGCCGATTCCTGGGCCGGCGAAATCGGCCACATCGTCATCCGCCCGGACGGTCCCGCTTGCTTGTGCGGCGCGCGGGGATGTTTCGAACGCATGTGCTGCGGCTTATGGTTGGAACGCGATTATGGAAAACGCCCGAGCGAGCTGCTGGCCGATCCCGAATTCACTGCGCGCTACGTGGTCGATTTAGCGATGGGATTGAAAGCTGCCGTCATGCTGCTGAATCCCGCGCGCATCGTGATCGGCGGAGGAATCGCGAAAGCCGGTGACTCGCTGTTCATTCCTCTGCGCGCGGAACTGCGCAGACAGGTGACGAATTGGTCGGGAGCGCGACTGGACGTGGTTCCGGCGCAATGGGGAGACGACAGTGTGCTGTGGGGAGCGAATGCTCTTACTGCGACGGGTCGGTCTTCTTGAACAAGTTGTCGAACTGCGCACGCGCATCGTTGGGATTGCGCGGCGCCTGCGAATTGGACGACGATCCGTTGCCGTTTCCATTGCCGTTGCCGAAGCCGTTGGCATAGCCATTGGTTTGCGGAGCGGAATCACGCGCGACGGTCACACGCGGCTTGAACAGCTCGCACGTATTGGCGCCGTCTTTCGGCGAAATCCGCACGGGAATCGGTTTCAGACACTGGAATCGCGTGGATGGTTCGAAATGCGCGCACTGCTTGCAGCAATGCAACGCGACACCACACTTGGGACAGTTCGATTGCCAATCCCCGTCAATGGGGAGTGCCGTCGAGCAGTTGTAGCAGCGTGCCGCGGTTACCGCTTGCACCAGCCGCGGAAGGCGCGGTCCGGTGACGTCGATCGGGGGGCGAGGACCCTGCGGGCGGGGACGCTCATCGCGCCGTTCGCCATTTCCGGAATAACCACGGTCTGAGTCCTGATAGCCGTGTTGCCGGTACTTTCGATCGTCCATAAATTAAATTGCCTTACACGAATCCTCTGGTGGCTACTCCTTAAGTTCGAAGTGTCGAGTTCGATAATCGCTGGATCGGATTTGTTTAGTTTCGGGAGACGGCGGGGTCAACCGGACGGGAGCACTTCGGAGGTTGGATACCCGCGCAAATGCCTAAACCACTATGTACCACGAACCGGCCGCAGAATCCAGCGAAATCTTCGCTTAACAACACATCGGCCTGCACGTCTCTGGACTTTAGCCTCACTTAGTACTACAACTGCTCTCTATCACTCCCCATCGGCCCACTTCAGCGGCGCATTGCAGGGCCGATTCAACGGATCGTCATAGTGATTGGGGCTGACGCGCACCGAATAACCTAGCCGTCCGGTCAGGTTCGGAGCAAAATCCTTTCCAAACAAAAACACCCCATCATGTTCTTCAAGGGGAGCGAGGGTTAACACCTCGGTGTGTTCCAGTTCGCCACCCACGCCGACCCGGCCCACCACCGCTTCCACGCGAACATCCTCCGGCTTCAGCCCGGCCAGGTTCAGCGACGCACGCAACGGCAGCGGCGTTCCGCTCAGCACCTGGGAATCCGGCCCGGCTCCGGAATCGACAAAGTTGACCGACGACCAGCGATTATTCACGCCGTGCTCCCACAGCACCCGCGCGCGGGCAGCTGCGAAATTGTCGCGCGCCACGGTCCAGTAAGCGCGATGCGCCCGATCGTATAATTTCTCGCGATATTCATCGACCATGCGCTGGCAGTTGAAATGCCCGCTCACGTATCGCAACGACTGTTTGACGCGCTTCATCCACTCGCCAGGTACGCCCTGCTCCCGGCCCTCGTAATACAGCGGCACGATTTCGTTTTCGAGCAGCGAATAAATGGCCGCCGCGTGCAGGTCGTCCAGATCCGGCGAATAATCCTGCCGGTCGCCGATCGCCCAGCCGCCCGATTCCTCCGCCGCTTCGTCGAACCAGCCATCCAGAATACTCAGGTTCAGGACCCCGTTGATGCCGGCCTTCATGCCACTGGTCCCGCAGGCTTCTTCTCCGCGCCGCGGCGTATTCAACCAGATATCGACGCCCTGCACCAGTTCCCGTGCAACTTGGATTCCGTAGTCGGCGACGAACACGATGTTCTTCGCCAGGCCGGCCTCGCGCGAAATCCGGACAATCTCCTTGATCAGATTCTTTCCCGGTACATCCAGGGGATGCGCCTTGCCTGCGATCACGATCTGCACCGGCATGCGCGCGTTCAGTACGATCTTTTTCAGCCGCTCCAGATCGCGGAACAGCAGTGTGGCGCGTTTGTAGGTCGCGAACCGCCGTGCGAATCCGATGGTCAACGCTTCCGGATCCAGCACTTCCTGCAAGCGCTTCACATCGGCGCTCGGCGAATTCGTTTCGATCGCAGCCTGCACGGCGCGATCGCGCACAAACGCGACTAATCTTCTCTTCCTTCGACGATGAGCGTCCCACAACTCCGCATCCGGAATTTCGGCGATGTGATTCCAGATGGAGGGATCCACGTGCCCTTCGCGCCAGTCGGGCTGCAGATATTGATCGTAGATTCCCGCCAGATCACCGTTGATCCAGGTGGGCAGGTGCACGCCGTTGGTCACCGATGTAATGGGCACTTCGTCCACCGGCAGTTTCGGCCACAAGCCTTCCCACATGTGCTGCGAAACGTGTTCATGCAGCTTGCTCACCGCATTGCGATACGACGCGGCCTTGAGCGCGCAGATCGCCATCGAAAACGGTTCCTGCGAATCGTTGGGTTCGCGCCGGCCCAGCGAGAGCAGCTCGTTGATATCGATGCCAGCTTCGCGGCAGTAGTCGTGAAAATATTCGTACATCATGCCGGAATCGAATAGATCGATCCCCGCGGGAACGGAAGTATGCGTGGTGAACACGTTGTTCAATCGCGACGCTTCCAGCGCTTCTTCGAAACTCAAGTGATTCTCAATCATCAACAACCGCACCCGCTCCACTGCCAGGAATGCCGAATGCCCCTCGTTCATATGAAACACGGTGGGCTGCAATCCAACCGCCTTCAGAGCACGTAAACCGCCGATTCCAAGGACGATCTCCTGCCGCATCCGGGTGTGACGATCGCCGCCGTACAGCTGGTTGGTGATTTCGCGATGTTCCACCGCGGCGTTCTGCGGGATGTTGCTGTCCAGCAAATAGAGTTTCACGCGTCCGGCATCGATTCGCCAAACTTTTAGAAACACAGGCGTGCCGGCAAGCATCACTCCCACCAGAAGCTCGCTGCCGTCCGGGCGAGTCTCGGGCGTCACCGGCAGAGAGTAGAAATCGTTCACTGGTGTGCGCTCATACTGCCACCCATCGGGGCCGAGCGATTGTTGCAAATATCCCTTCTGATACAGGAGCCCGACGCCGACCAGCGGCAGTGCCGCGTCGCTGGCGGCTTTCAAATGGTCGCCCGACAACACGCCCAGGCCGCCGGAATAGATCGGCATGCAATCGAGCAGTCCGTACTCCATCGAAAAATACGCGACCAGCATTTTGGAATCGGAGGGAGCTCCGGCCAGATAGGCGTCATGCGTGTCGCATCCGCGGCGATACAGCGCCAGGAATCGCGGATCGAGCGCGGCGCGCTCCAGCACGGTCTGCGGCACCTGCCCCAGCAGCACGATGGGGTTGTGATTGGAAGCCTTCCACAGCGCCGGCTCCAAGCGACGAAACACCGCGCGCAAGTCGTGATTCCAACTCCACAGCAGGTTTACGGCGAGCTCGGAGAGCCGCTGGATCGCCACCGGCAACGCGGGGCGAACCAGAAATTCCTTGAGGGGGCGAATCTGGAAGGACATCTAAGACCGTTAGTTCTTCAGCATAGCTCAGTTCGCGCGCCGGAAACGCGGTGCGGAAAACGCCGAGACGACTCTCGGCGCAGCAGGCTGGACAGCCTGCGCCACGTCTCTCACCACATACGAGTCGCCAATCCGGAGCGCACAGGCGATGAAGCGCGCAGGTTGCTCGTGCCGTTGTGCGCGATTTGGAAGATGGTGCCGTCGTGCGCGATTCAAGCCGGAGCGCACAGGCGAATTGTGCCGTTGTGCCACGAACGCCGGTCCGGAGCGCACAGGCGATGTGTGCCGTTGTGCGCGATTGCAAGTCCGGAGCGCACAGGCGATGTGTGCCGTTGTGCGCGATTCAAGAATTGATATGATGCTGGGCAGCCGGAGGACCAGTCGAATGATCACACCGGAGGTGCGCCTTGCCAGCGATCTTAGCGAGGCGAGAGCGCAGACCGATGCGCTATTTTCCATGCTCGATCCAGCCGCACTGTACGATCGCCCGGTGGCGGATCGGCACAGGCTGATTTTTTATCTGGGCCATGTCGAGGCGTTCGATTGGAATCTGCTGTCCAAGCACGCGCTCGACAAACCGTCATTTCAACCGGAGTTCGACCAGTTGTTCGCGTTCGGCATCGACCCCGAACCTGGGAAAGCGCCCGCCGATCAACCTGCCGATTGGCCGAGCGAGCGCGAAGTGCGCGAATATTGTGCGCGGGTGCGCAAAGAACTCGATGCGAATTTGCTCGACGCCCCGGATCAACTGCTGCACGTCGCGGTGGAGCATCGTTTGATGCACGCTGAAACGCTCGCGTACCTGTTTCACAACCTGCCGTATGAATCGAAGCATGGCCCGGCGCCGGTGCGATCAGCCGCACGCGAGGTCGAAAATCCGATGGTTGAAATACCCGCGGGTGAGGCGGTTCTCGGCCGGCCCTCCGGTGACGGCTTCGGATGGGATAACGAATTCGAAGAGCAGCGCGAGAACGTTCCGGCATTTCGCATTTCGAAATTCAAGATCAGCAATGGCGAGTACTTGAAATTTCTGCAGGCAACGAATGCCGGCGCGCCGAATTTTTGGTCGCTGCGAAACGGCCAGTGGTTTCTGCGGGGCATGTTCGGCGAGATTCCTCTGCCGCTCGATTGGCCGGTGTGGGTGACGCACAAAGAAGCTCGCGCGTATGCGCAGTGGCGTAGTGCCATGGAGTATCGCAATTTCGATTTGCCGACTGAAGCCGAATTTCATCGCGCGCGCGAAGGTACCAGGCCATTGAATGCCAATTTCACCACTTGGGATCCAGTTTCCGTTCATGCACCTGGAGGTGAAAGCCGGCATGGTGTCCACCAATTGGTTGGCAATGGCTGGGAATGGACTGGTACAGTGTTCGCGCCGTTCAGCGGATTTGCGCCATTTCCGTTTTATCCCGGCTACTCCGCCGACTTCTTCGACGGCAAGCATTTCGTGATGAAAGGCGGCTCGCCGCGCACCGCCGAGACTCTCCTGCGGCCCAGTTTTCGCAACTGGTTCCGCGCCGATTATCCGTACGTCTACGCAGGATTTCGTCTGGTGGAGCGAGTCCAATGAATCAGTTCGCCCATGAAGTGCGATCCGGATTGTCGAAAGCACAGAAAGAATTGCCCTCGAAATATCTGTACGACGAATTAGGCAGCGCGCTGTTCGATGCCATCACTGCGTTGCCGGAATACGGGCTCACGCGCGCCGATCGCCGGTTGTTGTGCCGCCATGCGCACGAATTGCCGCGCGAGTTTTCAAGCGTCGCCGAGTTTGGCAGCGGATCAGGGTCGAAGACGCGGCCGGTGCTTTCCGCCGTCGCGCCGCAAGTCTATTTTCCGATCGACGTCTCACGATCCGCGCTGGATCATTGCGCGGCGGAGCTGCACGGGCTCGCTGAAATCGAAACGATCGAGGCATCCTATCTCGACGGCCTCGATCAGGTGAATCGAAAACGGGACGACCGGCAGCCGCTGTTGGTTTTATTTCTCGGCTCCACTATCGGGAACTTCGATGCGAGCTGCCGGGGCGATTTTCTTCGCCAGCTCCGCCAGCGGATGCAACCCGGCGACGCCATGCTGATCGGTTTCGATCTGATCAAACCCGTTGACGTCATGATCGACGCCTATGACGACCCCAGCGGCGTCACCGCGTCTTTCAACCTGAATTTACTGGGCCGCATCAATCGTGAACTGGGCGGCGAGTTCGACCTGCGGGCGTTTCAGCATCGCGCGATCTATAACGAAGCTGAACGTCGCATCGAAATGCACTTGCGTTCGCGTGTGGATCAAACGGTTTCGGTGCGGGACGTGAAAGCGCGTTTCGCATTTGATGCCGATGAGACGATCTGGACCGAGTCGTCGCACAAGTTCGAAGCGGACGAAATTCCCGAGATCGCGCGCGCGGCCGGATTCGAATGCGAAACGCAATGGATCGATCGGGAGTGGCCGTTCGCCGAGAGTTTTTGGCGCGCGAGCTGAACCCCGGGACGCAGAAAAAGCTCGTTGAGGCGCGGACGTGAGTCCGCGCGGTTGGAATGGAACCGCGGCGACGCTTCACAACAGGCCCGCGATCGGCAACCCAAGCGCGCGGACTCACGTCCGCGCCTCAAACTGGCGGCCACGAACCCGGTATATAGTTCTCAGTAGTGTTGCGATTTTCCAACGTCTCCTATCGCATCGGCGATCGCGATATCCTGCGCAATTTGAATTTCCAAGTGGAGCAAGGCCGCACGCTGGTGCTGCTGGGCCGCAGCGGATCGGGCAAGACCACGGCGCTCAAGATGGTGAACGCGCTGCTGACGCCTTCCTCCGGAGAAGTGCTGGTGGACGGCCGCGCCACCACCGCATGGAATCCGATCGAACTGCGCCGCCGCATCGGCTATGTGATTCAGGAAACCGGCTTGTTTCCGCACTTCACCATCGCGCGCAATGTGGGCCTGGTGCCCAGGCTTAGCGGCTGGCCCGAAGGTCGCGTCGAAGCGCGCATTCGTGAACTACTGGATCGGGTCGGGTTGCCGTACGCGGATTTTGCGAATCGATATCCGCGTGAGCTTTCCGGGGGCCAGCGGCAGCGCGTCGGCGTGGCGAGAGCGCTGGCTGCCGAACCTCCCATCCTGTTGTTCGATGAGCCGTTCGGCGCGCTCGATCCTGTAACGCGCCACGAAATCCGACGCGAGTTCACCGCGCTGGCGCGCGATCTGGGCAAGACGATTCTGTTCGTCACCCACGACGTGCAGGAAGCGATCGAGCTGGGCGACCACATCGGGCTGCTGTTTCGGGGCCAATTGGAAGAGCTGGTGCCTGCCTCTGAATTTCGGTCCGCCCAGAGCGCGGAAGCGCGCGCGTTCCAGGCGTGTTTGAGCGACGATTGAAGAAGGGCCGAGACGACTCTCGGCTCAGCAGGCTGGACAGCCCGCGCCACATTAGATTGAGCGATCATGAGTTGGTGCGTCCTGGTCTGTTGGGTCAAATCGGGGATCTGACACTGGAGCATCTCACGCTGGTGCTCACCGCCATGTCGATCGCTATCGCGATCGGGGTGCCGTTGGGCATATTGCTTACACGCCGCGCGGGCTTGCGGCGGCCAGTGCTGGGAATCACGAATATCCTGCAAACCGTCCCGAGTCTGGCGTTGTTCGGATTTCTGATTCCGATACCGTTCATCGGCGGAATCGGGCCGCGCACGGCCATCGTCGCGCTGGTGGTGTACGCTTTGTTGCCGATTCTGCGCAACACGCTCGCGGGGATTTTAGGGGTCGACAGCGCAGTGCGCGAGTCGGCCATCGCGATGGGAATGACGGACGCGCAGGTTCTTCGACAAGTGGAATTGCCGCTGGCCGCGCGCACGATTCTGGCAGGAATTCGCGTCGCCACGGTGACCACCATCGGGACAGCGACTATCGCGGCGGCGATCGGTGGCGGTGGACTGGGCGTGTTTATTTTTCGCGGCGTAGCATCGGTGGATAGCGTGCTGATTCTGGCGGGGGCGATTCCGGCGGCGGCCATCGCATTGATCTCGGACGGAGGATTGGGATGGATCGAAAAAAAGCTCTCGGCCTGATCGGGAGCGTGTTAATTGCCGTGCTGTTCACGGTGGGTTGCGGATCGAAGAAGAAGCCGATCGTGGTGGGATCGAAAAACTTCACTGAACAAGTGATCCTGGGCGAGATCATCGCGCAACATCTGGAACATCGTCTGCCGGACTTGAAAATCCTCCGGCAACTGAATCTCAGCGGCACGCTGATCACGTATCAGGCGCTGGTCACCAGTCAGATCACTCTTTATCCGGAATACACCGGAACGATCGAAGCCGAAATTTTGAAAGAGGCTTCAGCGAACGCCGAGCAGGCATTTCAAAGATCGCGCCAGGAGTTGCTGCGCACCGCGCAACTGGAGTTACTCGATCCATTGGGCATCGACAATTATTTCGCGATGGTGATCCGCGGCGAAGACGCGCGCAGGTACAAGATCGAAACGCTGAGCCAGGCGGCGGCGGTGAAGAATGGCTGGAAGCTGGGTGCAGGTTACGAATTCGAGCAACGCCTGGACGGCATGCCTGCGCTGGCGAAATATCGTCTGCCGTTGAGCGCCGCGCCGCGCACCATGGATTTGGGGTTGTTATACCGGGCGCTGGAAGATGGACAAGTGACGATGGTGGCGGCGAATGCCACCGATGGCCCGCTTGCCACACACGACTGGGTGGTGCTGAAAGACGACCAACATGTGTTCGGACCGTATCAGGCATGCGTGTTAACGCGCCTGGACGCGCTGACGGCGGAGCCGCGCCTCAAGCCCGCGCTCGCCGAGCTGTCAGGGAAATTTAACAACGAAGTCATGCGCAAGATGAACGCCGATGTGGATGTGCGTCATCTTCAGGTACGCGATGTCGCGGCGGCTTTTTTAAAGCAAGCAGGATTGCGCTAGGCGGGTGTACTGGCGCTGTGCCGAAAGGTTACACCTGGACGCACGAATATCACAGTTGAAAAATTCTGAAAAAGGAACAAACCTTGAGCGGTTGGCGTCCGTCTATTTATACAAAGCAGCTAGCCTCCGTACAGAATCCCTTTCCCCAACAACAAACCTCTGTACGGAGGCCACCTTTTCGAAACAAGTTAGTCACAGTCTACGCCGATTACCAATAGCGGTCAATAGCACACTGCGACTGTCCGGGGATGAACAAATTGCCGCTCTGCCGAAGTTGCTTTACGCGCCGACGGGTTGCTTTTTCCCGATCGCGATTTCGGCGTACACGTTTTGTACGGCAGCGACGCCGGAGCCGAGTTTCACCGGAACGTCATTGGCGGCGAGAATTAATTCGAGTTCGGCCACCATCGCGAACAAATCGGCGAAATCGAAATAACCCAAATGCGCGATGCGGAAGATCTGCCCTTTCATGGTGCCTTGCCCATTGGCAATGATCGATCCGAAGCGGCTCTTGAATTCCTTCACGATGACGCCGGAATCGAGACCTTTGGGTGCTTTCACGGCGGTGACCGAAGCGCTGGGCGATTCGGGCGAAAAAAGTTCGAGGCCGAGCGCGGCGCAGGCGGCTCGCGTGGCTCGCGCCAACTGCTGTGCGTTATCGACCAGCGCGGCCATGCCGGCTTTAGCCGACGTGTCTTTGCCCCCGAGCGTCTTGATGTATTTCAGCGCTTCGCCCAGGCCGAGCATTAGAGATGTCGCGGGGGTCCAGCTCGATTCACCGTTGACAGCGTTCTTGCGCTCCTTCTTCAAATTGAAGTAGAAACGCGGGAGCTTGGCGGAATCCATCATGGCCCAGGCCTTGTTGCTGATCGACATAAAAGAGACGCCGGGCGGGACCATGAACGCTTTCTGCGATCCGCCGATGACGATGTCGAGTCCCCATTCGTCGATGTCGAGCGTTTGGGTACCGAGGCCGGTGATGGCGTCGACCACGAAGATCGCGTTGGTCTTTTTGACGGCGAGTCCCATGGCGCGGACATCGTGCGCGGCGCCGGTGGACGTTTCTGACGCTTGTACGAACACGCCCTTGACATCGGGATTCGCGGCGAGAGCCTTTTCGAGCGCTTCTGCTTTGACGTAGCTGCCGTAAGGCTCTTCGATCATGGTGACCTTCAAGCCGTAGGTCTTGGTGATGTCGGCCCAGCGCTCCCCGAATTTTCCGGCGGAGCAGACGATGACGTGATCGCCGGGCGAGAAGCAGTTCGTGACAGATGCTTCCATCGCTCCGGAGCCGGAGGCGACGAGCACCAGCACTTCATTGGATGTGCCCATCAGCTCGCGCAGATCGTTCAGGACGCCTTTGTAGATGGAGCGAAATTCCTCGGTGCGATGATGCATGTCGGAATCGAGCATCGCGTAGAGGGCTTTGGGGTAGAGCGGCGTAGGACCGGGGGTGAGCAGACGTTGCTTCTTGATTGGCATGACAATTTCAGGTTAACAAACGGGTTCAGGTTAACAAACGGTCGCGGATTAATTCGACTTGGGGGGCGCGGGTTTTTTGGCGGCGCGTTGTTCCGCGATTCGCTTCAAGAAATCGCGCCCGCCTGAACCAGATCGGCGTGAGCATCCCACCATTCGGCCTCTTCCCGCTCGGTCGCGAATTTGGGTATATCCATCTTCCTCATCGTTGATACCGCTATTTCTAGAATGCAACAGAATCGAGGGCCGTCAGTTGAGGCGCGAACGTTAGAGAGCGCGTTTGGGAGCAACGGCAGCCGGCCCAGGACTTGCCTGCGGCGGACGCAATCGCGCGCACCGGATAATTCGGGAATGCTGAGTGCTGATCAGCCCAAAAGCGCTCTCTAACGTTCGCGCCTCAACTGACGGCCGCGGAGAGTGAACCGTAGGCACGTTAAACTGGTCGTCAATGGCACTGATCGATCAGATTCAATCCGACATGACTGCGGCGATGAAGGCGAGCGCGCAGGAGCGGCTCGATGCGCTGCGCATGGTCAAGGCTGCGCTGATGAAGTATAAGGTGGACAATCCGGGGAAGCCGCTCGATGAAGCGGTGGAGCTGCAGATGCTGACCACGCTGATCAAGCAACGGCACGAAGCGGCGGACATGTTTCGCAAGGGCAATCGCGAGGAACTGGCGCTCAAGGAAGAGAGGGAGCTGGCGCTGATCGAATCGTACATGCCGGCGGCGCCGACCGAGCAAGAAGTCGACGATGCGATCGCGGCGGCGATCGCAGAGACTGGCGCGACATCGGCTAAGCAGATGGGGCTCGTCATGAAGGCCGCGCAGGCCAAACTCACGGGGAAGAGGGTGGATGGGAAGGCGATGAGCGAGAAGGTTCGGGCGAAGCTGGGATAACCCCCTAGGGGGCTCAGCTTCGGGGTTTGTGTTGAACCGACTAACGCGCTCCATACCTGTCGCGCCTCAGTGGCCGCCGTTTGAGGCGCGACAGGTATGGAGCGCGTTAGATCGGTTCAAACGTCAAACGGGCCGCCGCAGTCCTCGGTTTGACACTTCCCGAGATAATCGGCTAACCTGGAGGCGTTCGTTATTCGCACGGAGAAGGTCTGTCTAAAAATGAAAACGGCAATACCATCGGGCACTGGGATTGAGCGCCACTGGCACATTATCGACGCGGAGAACGTCGTGTTGGGCCGGATCGCCAGCAAGGCCGCGATGATCCTGATGGGCAAACACAAAGCCAGCTACACCCCATTCATCGACATGGGCGATCACGTGATTGTGGTCAATGCCGCCAAGGTCAAATTGACCGGGCGCAAGGAAAATCAGAAATTGTACCGGCGTCACTCGGGTTATCCCGGCGGATTGACTGAGACGCTGGCGCGCACGGTTCGCGAAGTGCGGCCGCAGCGCATGGTGGAAGAGGCGATTTCGGGAATGCTGCCGAAGAACAAGCTCGGCAAGCAGATGTACCGGAAGCTGCAGGTTTACGCCGGTCCGAAGCATCCGCATGATGCTCAGAAGCCAGCTGCTCTGGCCGTGTAAGTGGGATTTGAGGAGATCGTAATCGCGTGGCGTTAGTTCAACATTTAGGTACGGGACGGCGGAAGCGGGCGGTAGCACGTGTGTTCCTGCGGTCGGGCAAGGGCGAGATCAAGGTCAACGGACGGACGTTCGAGAATTATTTCCCGAGCGAAACTTCGCGTGCGATCGTGAAGCAGCCGCTGCTGGCGACCGAGACGGCCGACAAGTTCGATATTCTGATCACCACCAACGGCGGAGGGCCGGTGGGCCAGGCCGGGGCGGCGAAACTGGGGATCGCGCGGGCGCTGATCGAATTCAACGCCGAGCTGCGCGCGAAACTCAAGGGTTTGGGATTCCTGACGCGCGATGCGCGCCAGCATGAGCGCAAGAAGTACGGTCAGAAGGGCGCTCGCAAACGCTTCCAGTTCTCGAAGCGCTAACGATTGTTTTTGGGCCGCGAATGAACGCGAATCCGCGCATCATTCCGGCCTTGCTGGTTCAACCTATCCTGGGCCGCAAATTCCGCTTTGGGCCGCGGCCGGGACCTTTCCGAAAACCTATAAGGAGGTTTTTTGCCGTCGATTAGCATGAAAGAATTGCTCGAAGCTGGCGTTCACTTCGGGCACCAGACCAAGCGCTGGAATCCAAAGATGAAGGAATACATCTTTGGCGAACGTAACGGGATCTACATCATAGATCTCCAGAAGACGCTCAAACTGTTCAAGGACGCGATGCGGTTCGTGGGTGAAATGGCCGCCTCCGGCAAAACGGTGCTGTTCGTAGGCACCAAGCGCCAGGCACAGGAAGCCATCGCCGAAGAAGCCACTCGTTGCCAGCAGTATTACGTTAATCAGCGTTGGCTGGGCGGATTGCTCACCAATATGTTGACCGTGCAGAAGTCGATCAAGCGGCTGAAGGAACTGGAAGCCATGGCCGCGGAGCAGAACTGGGAGGGCCGCGCCAAGAAGGAAATCGTGCGCCTGGAGCGGGAGCGCAAGCACCTGAGCCAGAACCTCGCCGGGATCAAAGACATGAACGGTCTGCCCGACGTGCTGTTCGTGGTCGATTCGAATAAAGAAGCGATCGCGGTAGAAGAAGCGCGCAAGCTGGGCATTCAGGTGGTCGCGGTGGTGGATACCAATTGCGATCCTGACAAGGTCGACTACGTGATCCCGGGTAACGACGATGCGCTGCGCGCGATTCGTCTGTTCACCAACAAGATCGCCGATGCGGTAGTCGAAGGTCGTCAGCTCGCCAGCGAAACCGATTTCGCGCCGGAGAAGCTGACCGTGCCGAGCGACGAAACGCCGGTCGAAGAGATTCCGGAATACGCGCAGATGCTGGATCTGAAGTACTCCGAGCAGCTCATGTCGGAAAGCATGCCCGACGAAGATCTGCCTTCGATGTCGGTGCCGAAGAAGACGGCCGCATCGGAAGCTGTCGCTGTCGAACCCACGGTCGAAGCGAACAAGTAAGCGTCGAACGCAACCGGCGGCTGGGCGCATCCAGGCTAATTGTCATCACGAGGACTTATGGAGATCAACGCACAAACAGTGAAACAGCTCCGGGAGCGCACCGGAGCCGGAATGATGGAGTGCAAGAGCGCGCTCGTCGAAGCCAAAGGCGATCTGAACGAAGCTGAAGTGGTGCTGCGCAAGCGCGGCATCGCGTCGGCGAACAAGAAGTCGTCGCGCACCACCAAGCAGGGCGTGATCGCGAGCTACATCCATCCGGGTGCGCAGTTGGGCGTACTGATCGAAGTGAATTGCGAGTCGGATTTCGTGGCGCGGACCGACGATTTCCAGGGGCTGGTGCACGATCTGGCGATGCAGATCGCGGCGGCCGATCCTAAGTTCCTGCGCAAGGAAGACGTGACGCCGGCAGCGCTCGAAAAAGAGCGCGACATTCATAAAGCTCGCGCGCTGAGCGAGGGCAAGCCGGAAAAGATGATCGACAAGATCGTGGAGGGGCGCCTCAACAAGTTTTACGAAGAGGTGTGCCTGTACGAGCAGCCGTTCATCAAAGAGAACACCACCACCATAGCGGACCTGATCAAGACCAAGATCGCCAAGCTGGGCGAGAACATTTCGGTGTCGCGCTTTGTGCGGTTCAAGGTGGGCGATGCTGCCGAGGAGTCGGCCGAACCAAAGGCCGAATAAGAATTCAGAATTCAGGAGTCAGAATTCAGAATAAGGCCTGACGGCCGTCGACAATGGCTAAATACGGTCGCATCCTACTGAAGCTGAGCGGTGAGGTTCTCGCCGGCGAAGGATCGTTTGGAATCGATCCGGGCCGCGTGGCGGCGCTGTCGGCAGAGGTCTCTGAAGTCGCCAAGACCGGCGTTCAGATTGGTCTGGTGGTCGGCGGCGGGAATTTTTTTCGCGGTGTGGCGGCTTCGGCTCGCAACATGGATCGGGTGGCGGCCGATCACATGGGCATGCTCGCGACGGTGATCAATGCGCTGGCTTTGCAGGATGCGCTTGAAAAGCAGGGCGTGCCGACGCGGGTGATGACCGCGATCGAGATGCATGAAGTCGCCGAGCCGTATATCCGGCGCCGGGCTATCCGCCACCTGGAAAAAGGGCGCATCGTGGTGTTCGCCGCAGGAACATCCAATCCCTATTTCTCGACCGACACGGCGGCGACGCTGCGCGGGTTGGAGATCAAATCTGAAGTGGTCGCCAAAGCGACGCGCGTGGACGGCGTGTACGACAAGGATCCGCTGACCAATTCAGACGCGGTGCGCTATCCCGAAATCGGCTATTCCGACGTGCTGGCGAAGAATCTGAAAGTGATGGATGCGTCGGCAGTGGCGATGTGCCGCGACAATCGCATGCCTATCGTGGTTTTCAATTTGAACGTCCACGGCAATATAATGCGAATGGCGATGGGCGAGCCGATCGGCACGCTGATCCATTAGGAAACGTATGAAACCTGAACAACCTGCAGCACCTGCGCATACTTTCGCAAACGTGCGCGACGTGGAAGCTAACGCGAAGACTCGCATGGAGAAAGCGCTGACGGATTTGCAGCATGAAATCGCGTCGATCCGCACGGGGCGCGCTTCGCTGAGCATTTTCGACAACATCAAGGCCGATTATTACGGCACGCCGACGCCGCTGAATCAGATTGCGAACCTGCACGTTCCCGAGCCATCGCTGATCACAATCCAGCCGTGGGATGTTTCGCAGATCGGCTCGATCGAAAAGGCGATCCGGTCATCGGACCTGGGATTGAATCCGGCCAACGACGGCAAACTGATTCGAGTACCGATTCCACCGCTGACGGAAGAGCGGCGCAAGGAAATCGTAAAGCGGCTGCACGGCATCGCCGAGGATCACCGCGTGGCGCTTCGCAACATTCGACGCGACGCGAATGAGCATTTGAAGAAATTGCTGAAGGACAAAGCGATCAGCGAGGACGAAGAGCGCCGGGCGCTGGACGAAGTGCAGAAGATGACCGATGGCCATATCGGCAAGATCGACTCCGCGTCCAAGGCGAAAGAAAAAGAGATTCTGGAGATCAAATGACGCGGGGCGCGCCGGCGATAATGTGCATGGCGGGATGGCTCGCCGCTGCGCAATCGCCGGGCACGCTCCAATTTCAATCGGCGGGCACGCCTCAGTTTGAGGTCGCGACGGTTAAAGTCGCCCGCGAACTTCACGATGGGGCGATCTCCATCGGTATGCGGGCCGCTCATGGCGAAATCACCTGGGCCGGCGCTACGCTCGCCGATTTCATCCGCTTCGCATACAACGTCAAGGATTATCAGGTCTCGGGGCCGGATTGGATCAAGGCGGATCACTATGATCTGGCGGCAAAAGTGGACGGCGACGCATCGCAGGATCAGATTCCCATGATGCTTCGCGCGCTGCTGGCTGGGCGATTCGCGCTGACGCTACACACCGCGAGCAAGAACATGCCGGTGTACGCTCTCACGGTGGCAAAAGGCGGGCTGAAGATCCAGGAGGTCACCGCCGACGGGGGCACGCGCTACACCCCGCGCAAATCGGCGATTCTCGCGAAGCAGCTTGCGATGAACCGCCTGGCCGACCTTCTCTCGCAGCGCGTGGACCGGCCGGTGATCGACCAGACCGGGCTGGGCGGCGTTTACGATATCGAACTGAGCTGGTCGCCCGATTTGAACGGGTCGGCAGATGGCTCCGGTCCGTCGATCTTTACAGCGATTCAAGAAAAGCTGGGGTTGAAATTGGAATCGCGAAACATGCCGGTCGAGGTGCTGGTAATCGACCGTGCCAACCGAACTCCGGCGGCGAATTGAGCGATAGACTAGATCCATGGGCGCGACCAGAACTCTGCTGACAGCCGAGGAATTCGACAACTATCCCTTCGAGGAAGACAAGCGCTACGAGCTTGACGAAGGGGAGTTGATCGAGATGACCAGGCCTGCCTATAAGCACAATCGCGTGTTGTTCAAGTTGACGCTGGAAGTCGGCAATTTTTTGAACGCCACGAAGCTGGGCGAAGCGCTCAACTCAGAAAACCTGTTTGCGATCTCGCCGCGGACCCGCCTCGCTCCCGATCTCGCCATCCTGCTCGGCGATCGGCGCAAGGAACTCCAGAACGCCACGGTGATTCCGCTGATTCCGGAAATCGTGGTCGAAGTGCTGTCGCCCAATGATCAGGCGCGCCGCATGCATCGCAAACTGAAGCAGTATTTCGATGCGGGAGTGAAAGAAGTTTGGGTACTCGATCCGGCGACGGCCAGCGGCGAGATCTGGACGGCTCCATCGCTTACCTTCCGCGAGCTTGCGACCACCGATTCGCTCAGCTCGACACTGCTGCCAGGATTCAGTCTGCCGCTCGCCGATTTGTTCTCCTGAGCGATCAGATGCGCTGAACTTCCACCACGATTTCAAACGCCGCGTCGCTTTGACAGGCGGACAGCACCTCACCGAACATGATTCGTTCGGGAGTCACCACTTGCACCTTGGATCCTGGAAACATCTGGCGTTTTGCGCGCACATGCAAGGTTGAGCCGGACGAGTGTAGGATCTCACAAGGGCTGGATGGCCCCATGGTCGCCAAAGGGTCGACCATTTTGAGACGTGCGGGGCCGGGCGCGGCGAGTTGGGTGAACTGGGATTGGCCGGGTTTGAGCTCGAAAATCATATGTCTCCTACCTGCCGGAGAATAACACCCGAGATTACGGGTGGCAATGTGAAGAAGGTACTAAGGCGTGTAATGAGCCGGGAGTCGCCCGCGAGATGTGTCCCCGAGGAGCTAAGCTGAACGGCCAACCGAAGGCACCGCCATTAGGCGATCAAGAACGTGCTATGCTCACTTAAATCAAGCTGTTACAGGAGGAATATGACCTCTGTTAAGCTGTGGGGCGCCTTTGCCATTTGGGTGGGCGTAGCATTCGGTCAAACGATCGCGATTCCAGGCGGGACTCTTTCGGTCAGCTCGCTGAGCGCGAGCGGAACGTCCTTTACTTACAGCGGCACACTCACGCAAGCTGCGACCCTTTCGCTCGCCGCCAGCGGAACGGTGTGCCTGCAGAACACGGTGTACTGCACCAACGGTGCGGGAGTCGTGGTGGTGGCGGGAGCCGGCGCCGGTGTGGGCGGGACCAGCGCATTCTCCGGCACCTTTGGCACGACAACGCGGACTTGGACCTACGGATCGCTGATCATGGTGATCTCAGGTCAGGGCGCCGTACCTGTATTCCCCGCCAATTCGACGAACGGCCTGGGTGGCTCCTCCCCTCCGACCGTGGTCGCAACGCCGGGCGGCGTGACATTGTCGTCGCTAGGATTCGCGAACTTCTCAGCGGTCAACCCCACCATCACGTTCGTTGTAGCGGATTCGCTTTTCACCGACAACTCGGGATCATTTACGCTGACGCCACAAGCGCCACCGCCGGCCCCGACACCAGCGCCATCGACACTGTATGCCGCGCTGATCGGCTTGATGATGATGGGGACATGGTTTCTCGCGAAGCGCGGCTGGCGGCGCGTGTAGCGATCGGGTGCGAGATGGTGCGAACGGTGGGACTTGAACCCACATGGCTGTTAACCGCTGGAACCTAAATCCAGTGCGTCTGCCAATTCCGCCACGTTCGCGCTATTTGTAGGATAACGCGGGCGGTCAGCCTAAGCCGATATGGCGATACCTCGGGAACCGGTCCAGCGCGGCGATGTCAATCCGCAGCCGCAGGGCGATTCATCGATCACGCCCGACGCCATCGCGCGATCGAGTCCGGCCAGGATGTGCAAGCCATCGTGCGCTTCACATTCGGCGGCGAGCAGCGTGCAGTCGTCAGCGAGAATCTGCTCAAAAAGCGGTACTCCGAAGCGCGACCAAAGGCGTTCGCGAACGGCGTCCGTGACCCGAGAGTCCTCCCAGCGGCCCAACGCGATCAGCGCGTGAGTCGGAGAAAAGTTCGTGGCGGCGATCGCTTCGAGCTGGGGTACGGTTCCCGCGATCGCTTGCGGTTCAAATTGCGCGGCAGTGGCGCACCATCCCTCGGCAAACACTTGAACCATGCCGCGCGATCGAAATCCGGGAATCAACACCGCGGTTCGAGGCACCGGCTTGATCGGATATTGGAAGCTAGCTTTGCGTCTCGGCCAGAACGTGGGAGCAGGCACAAATAACTGGTTGCGTCAGCGCGAATAAATTCTCTTGAGATTCTCGCCGAAAATCGCTTGCGCATCCATCTGGCTCACACCGATCTCATACAATGCGGTCGCCTGATGATCGAAGATCTGCGCGTTCCAGCCACGCGGGAAGAACGACGAATCCGTCCCGAACAGCAAGCGCTGCGCACCCACCACATCGAGGGCGCGCTTGAACACGTGGCGTAGATCGAGCGGCGATTCCAGATATTTCGTCCAAGCGTTGGAACTCGACGTGTCGAGGTAAACATTGGGGCACGCGTCGGCCAGCATCAGTGTCTCGCGAAACATTCCCGCGCCGAAATGCGGGACCAGGAAGGGCACACTCGAGAACTCGAGGGCGAGCGGATGGAGATCGACCGGATTCGAGAATCGCATATCGAATCGCGATTCGAGACCCAGCTTCTTGCGCACACCGACGCTCAACATCCCACAATGGACGAACACAGCTTTGCCGTTTGAGGCGGCCCACTTGAACACGCGGCGCGCTTCGGCCGAGTGCAGCGAGAAACAATGCATGGCCGGGAAGAGGCACAGCGCATCGATCTCCAAGTATCGCTCCGGCTGCCAAGGATGCACCGGATCGACCATCGCGTATTTGAAGAATCGATCGGGGTACGCTCGCGCGGCCGCGATCACAGCAGCTTCATCGCCCGGGATGCTTGCGATCAACGCGGCGCGGGCGACGTGATGACGATCCAACTCCCGCGCCCAGATCGCGGCCAACTCTTCTGGAGCTTCGCCCGGCATGGTCCATCCAAGAGCCGCGCCGACTTCGTCGACACTGCTGCCCTTCTGCATCGCCAGAGCTTTGAAGAATCCGTGCGAAAAGAAATGAACGTGCGCATCAGCGACACGGAGCTTACCCCAAGGTGAATCGCGTGAAATCATCTGCGATCAGGCGATCTCGGTAGCTGCGCCGCGCGTCAACTGCGTCAGCCCGGTGGACAGAGCAAGCTGCGTGAGGCCGGCGACGTTGTTCACGCCAAGCTTCTTCATCATGGTCTTGCGATAGCTGCGCACGGTCTGCTCGCGCAGATCCAGCATGACGGCGATTTCTTTACTGGTCTTGCCCTCAGCGACCAGCCGCAACACCTGCAACTCGCGCGGCGACAGAGCTTCGAGCGCGGGCGGCGCCTGGCGCGCCTCCAGATCGCCCTTCTGAATGCGCGTGAGCAAACGATCGGACACTTGCGGACTCAGATACGCGCCTCCGCGCGCGACCACGCGCAGCGCTTCGAGCAGATCGTTATCGGAAGCCTTTTTCAGAATGAAGGCGCGCGCACCGGAGCGAATCGCGCTAACCACCGAGTTTTCGTCGTCGTACATCGACAGAATGACGATTTTGCAATCGGGATGATGGCGCAGAATTTCCGCGGTGGTTTCGACGCCGTTCAATCCCGGCAGTCCAAGATCCATCAGAACCATGGATGGGTGCAAGCGCTTGACGAACAGCACCGCGTCGGTGCCCGTCTCGGCTTCACCAACAACACGGAATTCGTCGCCGCGGCTCAGGATCGCTCTAATCCCATCGCGCATGATCTTGTGGTCGTCCACCAACAAGACATCGATTGGCATAATCAGCCCTACGGTTGCCGGACGCACCCCACCAATTTCTCGAAAAACGAACAAAGGTTCGTCACGCCCAGGCTCCGTCCTGTGGACAGCTCCTTAAATCAGATCCAGACAATTGTACTGCGTTTAACACGATTTGTCGCAGAAAACTTAACGCGATTCTCTAGGATGCTTGGTTTGCAGTTTCGGCGGGCGACGCGCGGCAGCACCCAGGTTCGGCGTGTGCAGCTCCCGGCTGAGCGCGCGGACACGATCGATAGCCAGGTCTAGCGTGGCGGTGACGTCGCGCACCAGCGGCGCGGCATCCGGAAAATCCATGGCAATCAGCTGCAGTTTCAAGCCGGCGGCGGAAAGCAGCGGGCCG
This sequence comes from Terriglobia bacterium, assembly GCA_963819125.1. Lineage (GTDB taxonomy): Bacteria > Acidobacteriota > Terriglobia > Bryobacterales > Bryobacteraceae > Palsa-187. The sequence goes on along the minus strand of CAWFUQ010000015.1, from coordinate 1,258,007 downwards.
ATATCGTCATGCAGCAGTTTTCCCGCGCGGTCCAGCTGGTTGAGATCGCCGGACTTCTTGGTCGCCATTATCGCTTGCGCTTTACCGCTTTCCGGGCAGCCTGGGCGACGTTCACCGCCCGGAGTCCGTACTTATCCAGCAGCGCGTCGGGCGGCCCCGATTCCGCGTAGGTATTTTGAATCCCGACGAACTCCATCACGGCCGGCGTCGTTTCTGCGACCAGTTGCGCGACGCGCACGCCCAAACCGCTATCGACCAGATGTTCCTCCGCGCACACGATCGCGCCGGTTTCCTTGGCAGCCTTGGCGATCGCATCGCGATCGAGCGGCTTGATGGTGTGCATGTCGATCACGCGCACGGAAATTCCTTCGGCTTCCAGAGTCTCGGCCGCGCGAATCGCCTCGGCGACCAACAGGCCGGTCGCGATCAACGTCACGTCTTTGCCATCCAGCAGCGTGATCGATTTGCCAATTTCGAAATTCTGATCGGGTTGATAGATCACCGGCGCTTTGGCGCGTCCCGCGCGAATGAACAGAGGACCGTCGTAATCCGCAGCAGCCTTCACCAGCTTCAGTGTGGAAACTTCGTCGGCGGGATTGATCACCACGAATCCGGCCAGCGAACACGCCAGGCTGATGTCTTCGATACTCATCTGGGTGGGGCCGTCTTCCCCGATCGAGATGCCACTGTGCGTGCCCACCGCTTTCACGTTGACCTTGGGGAACGCGGCGGTGACGCGCAACTGCTCGAATCCCTTGTTGAGCAGGAACGCGGAGAAACTGGACACGAACGGAATTTTGCCGGAATAGCCCAAGCCGCCGGCGATGGCCACCATGTTCGATTCGGCGATGCCGACCTCGAAGAACCGTTCGGGATATTTCTTGCCGAATTCGGCCGTGTAAGTGGACTTGGAAAGATCGGCATCCAAAACCACGACGTTGGGATTGGTCGCGCCGAGTTCCACCAGCGCTTTGCCGAACGCCTCGCGCGTCGCGGGTCCGAGTTTCAATTCGTACTTGGTTGGCGTGGCCATTATGCTAGCTCCTGCAGCGCTTTCTTTTCTTCTTCTAACGTGGGCGCGGTGCCATGGAACTTCGGATTGTTCTCCATGAACGAAACGCCTTTGCCTTTGATGGTGTGGGCGATGATGACCGATGCGCTGCCTTTGGTCGCGGCGGCTTCGGCGAAGCCGCGCTGTATCGCCGGGATGTCATGGCCGTCGATTTCGATCACGTGCCAGCAGAAACTCTTCCACTTGTCGACGAACGGCTCCAGGTCGAGAATGTCTTTCACGAAGCCGTCGAGCTGGATGCGGTTGTAATCGACGATCACGCACAGGTTGTCGAGCGCATGCTTACCGCCGAACATCGCGCCTTCCCAGATCTGGCCTTCCTGGCATTCGCCGTCGCCCAACGCGACATAGATTCGGGACGGGCTCTTATCGAGACGCGCTGCGAGCGCCATGCCGATCCCCAGCGAAACGCCTTCGCCCAGCGATCCCGTCGACGCTTCCAGTTCCGGCATGAAGCGAACGTCGGGATGGCCCTGATAGATCGAGCCGAGCTGACGCAGCGTGTCGAGCTTGTCCTTGGGGCAATAGCCGCATTCCGCCATCACCGAATAAAGCGCGGGACAGCAGTGGCCCTTCGACAGGATGAAGCGATCGCGATCTTTCCACTTGGGATTGGCGGGATCGTGTTTCATGACGTCGAAGTACAGCGCGACGAGAATATCGGTGATCGAGAGCGAGCCGCCGGGGTGCCCCGACTTGGCCGCTGTGATCATTTCGATGACGTCCCGGCGAACCTGCTTGGCGATCGCTGCCAGTTCGGCGGGGTTGCTGGTTTTCTGCATCAGTGACCAATTTAACACTAGGGGACGTTACTCTTTAATGAATGCGCTTGCTTGACGATCTGTCGGCGATGAAGGGACGGTTCGGCCGCGAAGCCGCGCGCGAAACATTATCGCTGCTGGAACGATGCGCCGCTGCGCGAATGCGCGATCCGGCGGACCTGATTCACTTCCACGAGATTGCGCTGTTTCTGCGCGCGTACCCGCAGAGCGCGCGGGTGCTGCGGCTCGCTGATCAGATTTTGTTTTCGTTTGGCGATCGACTGCGCGGGGATCTTTCGGCCTTCGAGGATCCGGAGATTTCGGGAATCGCGGGCACGGGGTTGTCGACGAATTTCAGTTACGAAATCGCGAAGGGGCTGGTCGAGCGCTATACGCGGCATATTTCAATCGACTGGGATGCGTACCAGCGTGCGGATCGATTGGGCCCCGTGCTTTCCGAGTTGGTTCCGGAATCGCGGGAGGATTTTGGAGTCTTGTCGCATCCCGATGCGCGACGATGGTTCGCGAGGCTCAAAGGCGGATTGCGGACGATATTGAATCGAGTCGACCGGCGCGTCTACGATCTGCTGGAAATTCCGATCCGCTGGGAACTGGGTGATTCGTTCGCCTCACGATCGCGCACGCGGATTCCGCGCCGCGAGATTTTTTATCACCACGGTCCATTTCTCAAACGCAGCGAGGTTTCGATCGCTGCCGAGCTGGCAGAGCCGCGGATTCCGGTAACGCGGCTGAATCGGACCAAAGCGCAGCGGATTCTCGGGTTGATTGCCGACACCTCCGCCGTTCGCTATCGCGAACTGTACGGCTTCACGCATCCCGATCGCGCGGACGTCCGCCACGCCGATCTGGGGCGAGGCATGGATTTCTACTTCTTCGGCGTCGCAAAGAATCGGCGTCTGATTCGCGACTATCACGGCGGCATGTATTTCAAGAACGGCGTGCCGATCGGCTATGTGGAGCTGATGTCGGCGAACGGGGTGATGGAGGTCGGCTTCAATCTGTACTACACGTTTCGGGAAGCTGAGACCGCGTGGTTGTACGCGCGGCTGCTCAAGATTTTTCATGAGCGCCTTCATGCGACGCGTTTCACGATCGATCCGTATCAGATCGGACATGAAAACGATGAGGCGGTCGAATCGGGGGCGTTTTGGTTTTATCGGAAGTTGGGGTTTCGCAGCACGTCGAAAGAGATCGCGAAGCTGATCGAGCGCGAGGAGTTGAAGATTCGCGATACGCCGGGTTATCGCACAGCGCCGACGGTGCTGCGTAAGCTGGCGCGGGCTGGGTTGATTTACGCCGTCTAGCGCGCTCCATTCTGTCGCGCCTCAATTGCGTGCGGGCCAGGCTTGCGTGAGACAATGATCGGCACGTTATGGCCGCGTCCCCGTCTCAAGCTTCAGTGTCGACGATCGTCAAATGGACCATTTGCGCGGTGGCCGCGCTGGGATTTCTCGTCGACATCTACGCGATCCTGGTCGCTCCTCTGATCCTGCAGCCTGCGTTGCTCGAGCTCGCGCATCTACGCCCCGGCACGGCGGCGTATCGCGATTGGGCCGCGTACCTGTTCTGGGTTCCGCCATTGGCCGGTGGATTTTTCGGATTGATCGGCGGCTATCTGACCGACCGCGTGGGTCGCAAACGAATTCTGGTTTGGACCATTTTGATCTACGTCGTCTCAGCCACGGCAGCCGGATATTCGACGACGCTTGGATGGCTGTTGTTCTGGCGCACTTTGAGTTTCATCGACGCGTGCGTGGAGTTCGTCGCATCAGTGGCGTGGCTCGCTGAAATTTTCCAGGAGCCGAAGGCGAGGGAACGGGTGCTCGGCTGGACCCAGGCATTTTCGTCATTGGGAGGCGTCGCGGTGTCGCAGGCGAACTATCTCGCCAATCATTTCAGCGCTAGTCTTCCTGCTATTTACAACGGACACTCAGCATGGCGTTATACGCTGATTTCGGCGGTGATTCCGGCGATTCCGCTGGCGATTCTGCGGCCGTTCCTCCCGGAATCGCCGATCTGGAAAGAGAAGCACGACGCGGGCACGCTCAAGCGCCCGCATTTTTCGGAGTTGTTCCAGCCGGCTTATAGAAGAACGACCATCGTGACTTCGCTGCTGTTCGCATGCGCCTACGGCGCGGCGTTCGGAGCGATTCAACAGGCTCCGCAGATCACGCCCGGATTGCAGGAAGTGGCGAAGCTCGCGCCGGCGGTTCGCGGCGAAACGGTCGCCAAAGTTCAGCAGATGCAGGAATGGGGCGGATTGGTGGGACGCATCGCATTGGCGGTTCTAGCCGTGGTGATCGTCAGCCGCCGCGCGCTGCTGCGGGTGTTCATCATCCCGGGATTGTTCATCGTGCCGTATGTCTTTTTCGGGCCGGCGCGCGAGAGCCTGGAAATGTTGCGCTACGGGATGTTTTTCGCGGGCTTCTGTACCGTCGCGCAGTTGAGCTTCTGGGGAAATTATCTGCCGCGCGTATATCCTGTGCACCTGCGCGGCACCGGTGAAGGCTTCGCGGCGAACGTCGGCGGGCGCATGCTGGGAACGTCGGCCGCGTACATCACGACGCATCTACAAGCGTCCATGTCAGGAGCAACACCGTCGGCGAGAGCTAGCGCTTGGCCGCTGCGTCGGTGGCGCTGTTCGTGTATCTGCTCGGTTTCATGCTGACGTTTTTCCTGCCGGAGCCGCCTCGCGAAATCGGTGTGTGATGTTCGCTTGCTCTAGGGCACCTTGGTTTCCTGGGACGCCACGATCTGCCAGCGGCCATCGCGCAGCGTGAACACGTCGGTCCAGGCGTAGGTGCCCGTGGTGCTCTTGCCGCGCTCCGTGCTGGTTTCGGTATCGCGGCCGGTGACCACCGCCGTATTGCCCAACACACGCACCTTTAGATCGGCCAGTACCTGCGATTGCACGGTGTACGCCCCGTTCTTCAAATCGGCGAGCGCTTGCTGCTTGTTCACGGGCCGGCCGGTGTAGTCGATCAGGATCCAGTCATCGGCGACGATTTTGGCGAAGGCGGCAGCATCTTTCTTGACTTCCGATTGCGACCAGTCGCGTTCGAGCTGCAATAGGGTCTGCTCCACGGACGGCTTCTGCGCGACCAGCATGCCGGCGGCAAGGCAAAAGAGCACCAGGGTTTTCATCAATCGAAGTCTAGCAGCGGATTTGCCCCATTGCAGCAACCTGCGGTATCCTAAAGGCTCGAATGGCAAACACGATATCCGCGCAGAAGCGTGCGCGCACAGCCGAGATCAGGACCGAATTCAATCGCGTCCGCAGAACCCGGCTTCGTCATCAGATTCGCGCCATGCGCCGGCTGCTGGAGGCGAAAGACGCCAAGGCTGCCCAGGCGCTGGTTCCGGAGACATTCTCCATGATCGATCGCTCCGCAAAATGGGGCGTGATCAAGAAGAACACGGCTGCCCGTTATAAGAGCCGGTTGACGCTGCGCCTCCGCAAGTTAGCTGCTTAATTCACGCTGAAGATTAAGCTGGCCCGGTCAGGGCTAGAATCATTTCTTCCATCACCACGCGGTCGTCCGGACGTGCGTCGCGAAGGGCGCGGTCCGCCTCGAACACCTTCACTACGGCTCGCTCCAATCGCGATTTGGGAAACGCCTGCACGGTCTGCTCGATCTGCCGCGCGCGTTCCGGCCAGATCCTGGCGCCCAGCTTGTTGAAATGCGCCTGAATCTGGCTGGCAGATCTGAGGCCTGCTTCGCGCGCCGCCAGCGCCATGCGAAATTGCGTAGCCAGGAAGGTCAGCGCGAGCGGCATGTATTCGCCCGCGCTCGACAGCGTGTCGAGCACTTCCAGCGCGGCGATGCGATCGCCGCGGCCCAGCGCGGCGACGAGAGCGAAAATGGTCGCCGATTGCGCGTCGGGCACCAGCGCCGCGATATCTTCCGCTGTCACCTTGCGATCGCCCGCATACATCCGGAGTTTTTCGATCTCGACCGCGATGCGCGCGATGTCGCCGTTGGTGGCGTCCAGCAGTAGTGGCAGCTCGGCGAGCCCGATTTGCAATCCAGCCTGTTTAGCAAGAGCCTGCGCGGTCGATCGCGCGGCTTCAGGAGTGAACGGGCGGAATTCGACCTGCGCCTGAATTTCGGAAAAGAATTTCTGTACGCGTTCGAGCTTGGCTTTGTCCTCGCCGTCGAAATCGTAACGGCTGGCTTCGACCACGATGGTCGTGCCGGGCGTGGGCTCGCGCAAATAGGAAGTGAGCGGCGATAGGTCGCCGCGCTCTCCCGATTCCTCGCCGTCGTCAGATGCAGCGGCTGCGCGGCCACGCGGTAGAATCGCTTCCGCGCTCCCGATCCAGATCACCCGCTGCGACGCGAATAGCGATAACGATCGCGCGTCGTCCAAAGCCGCGGCGAGCGAGGTCTGATCCAGATCGTGCCGCGTAAATCCACTGTCGCGATCTTCATTGCCGAGAACCGCGTCGAGCAAAGCCTTGCGGCAGCGTTCGCGCTGATATGGCTCGGGACCGAGAAACAGATAGGCGGGGGCGGGCGGCTGCTTCTTTAGCCGATCGAGAAATTGTTCCGGCGTCACGTTATCAAAACCTAGAAATTCGACAGGATCGCAGTTACCATCTGTTGCGCCACGGTCTTCGCTACGCGGTTCAACGCCGCGTCGCTTTCATCCACATAGGCCGCCGCATCGACGCTGATTTCGTAGCGCTCGCGAACTTCCATGTTGGATCGATTGAACAAGACTTTACTGGTCGCGCGATCGACGAAGTTGATGGTCAGATACACATGGACGTCGACGGCGCTGGCGCGGCCGGTGCTGGGATCGAACACCGTGGGGTTGTAGAGATAGTTATTGATGGAGCCCTTCAGCTCCGCATCGGCATGGCTGCAATCGGAAACAACGTGGTAGCGCGTGCGCGCGTTGAACTCGCGCGCGATCGCTTCCGGCATGCGATCCGTCAATTTATAGCGCGTAGTGGTGTTGGTGAAGGCCGGGATGCATACGGTGTGGACCGTTTTCGGAATCAGGTCAGTGTGGCCGGCGGTGTGATATCCGCAGGCTGTCAAAATCAACGCGAAACCAACTGCGGCCGCTCTCACAACATCGTCTCCTTCGCCACCGCGACCGCGTTCTCAGCGATCAACTTCAGATTATCAGCGACCATCCACAGCCACAGTGCGCGGGCGTTTTGGGGATCGGCCGCGATCGCGCCCACGCTCAGTCCGCTCTGTCCCGCCATGCCAACGTTCGATGGCGCTTCGTCGGGGCGCACATCGACGCCCGCCGCCGATAGCGCGCTCGATAGCGCTTCGGGGCCCGGGTTCTCTTCGAACTCGATCCACAAGGAAAAACTGTGGCCGTGAAACACCGGGCCCTGAATCAGACGTAGCGAAGGGGTAGGGATTCCCGGCATCGATTTGAGCAGGGCAGCCAGATTGCGCTGGACGCGTTCCTCAATGGTGCTCAGCGGCTCGATCGCTTCTTCGCCATACTGCGCGAGCATGCTGAAAGCGAGTTGAGTATCGTATACCTCGGTTTTCAATTTCTGAAACGACAAAACTGCGACGGTTTGCTGCTGCAGTTCGTCGACACCGCGCTGGCCGCGTTCGCTGGCCGGTTCGATCACATGCGCGATGCTGCTCCGGATCGCGAAAGATTTGGCGATGCGAGAAAACAGCGACGCCAGCGCGATGGCGGCGGGGTGTGCGATCACCTCGATGGGCGCGGAAGCGGGACGCTCGGATTCAACTAGGGGAGCGCGCAATTGCGCTGTGGGCTGATCCTCCAGCGCTCCGGTGAGATCGATCAGGCGGAGTCCGCCTGCGATTTTCAGTGCCCGGCGGCTCGCCGCGTGCGATCCCGCGAGAAACGCGACGCTCGCTTCGTCCAAAGCTTCGGGGGTAAGCGGCAGCATCACGACCACTTCCTCTTCTTCCTTGGCGAGCACGGGATTCGCACTCTGCCCCTCCGCGAGCGAGCCTGCGATCAGTTGCAATCGCGGCGCGGGCTTGACGTTGTCCAGAATTTCGCGAAGTTCGCGCGCGAGCAGAGTGTCGCCGCCGATAATCGCGACCAAAGGACGCGCGGCCACCCCATTCGTCTTGCCATTCAGGCCGTCAGCCAACCTGATGCTCCGGAGCGGGCGGAAGAGGCTTAAAACGGCGGCGCACGATGCCGCCCAATCGAATCACGATACCGCTCAAAACATAGGCGGCCGACATCAACAGCAGCGCGGGACGCGAAAAGATCACGATGAGATAGATTGAGCATGCGATCAGCACCACCACCAGCGGCGAGCGCGGCCGCGTGAGCGTCAGATCCTTGAAGCTGGGGTAGCGCCAGGTGCTCACCATCAAGAACGCGAGCAGTGCGGCGAGCGCCAGCCACACTCCCGAACCGATCCAGCTATCCAGGGGCAGGCCGGCCAGCGGTGTGCCGTTGGCCGCGTAGATCACGCTGGCGACCATTCCAGCCGCGGCAGGAATCGGCAGGCCGACGAAATATTTCCGATCGGGACGGCCGGGGTTCTTCGGCACCGGATTTTTTTGAATATTGAAGCGCGCCAGGCGGCACGCGCCACACAACAGAAACAGGAACGACAGAAAATAGCCGGCGTGGCGCAGATAATCGGCGATCACCGGATCGGCCGGGTGGACGAAATAGACGCCCCAGGTGAAAATCATCGCCGCGGGCGCGAGGCCAAACGTGATCACGTCGGCCAGCGAATCCATCTCGCGTCCGAAATCGCTGGTGGTGTTGGTCATGCGCGCGATGCGGCCGTCGAGACCGTCGAAAATCACCGCGCCGGCGATGGCTAAAGCGGCGAATTTGAAATGTATCGACGAATTGGGGTCGTTCTGGATGCGCTGGATCGCGGCCTCAAAGACTTCGAGTAACGCGTAGAATCCCAGAAAAATATTCGCGGCCGTGAACAGTGTGGGCAGCGCGTAGGCGGCGCGGCGCGGACGGCGATCAGGCGATCGAGGGTCGACCAGACGATCTTTGAAACTCAGGCGCGCGCTCATGATTTCGTCTTTTCCTTCTTCCGCGCGATAACGCTTGACCCAGCCGAGACTCGCTCGCCAACCGCGACCGCGACATTCCATTCAGGACCTAAGAAGATATCGACCCGCGAGCCGAACTTGATCAGGCCCACGCGCTCGCCCGCTTCGACAATATCGCCGGGCTTTTTGTAACAAACGATGCGCCGCGCGATCAATCCTGCGATCTGCTTGAACACGACCTTGGTTCCGTCACCGGCTTGGACGGTGATGATGTTCTGTTCGTTGGAATGGCTGGCGTCTTCCTTGCTCGCGACCAGAAACTGGCCGGTCTTGTAGGTGACGCAGGCGATCTTCCCGGCGATCGGCGTGCGATTCACATGCACATCGAAGATGTTGAGAAAGATGCTGATGCGATTGGCACCCGCCGAATCCGGGATCACCGCGACCACTTTACCGTCGGCCGGAGCCACGGCAACATCGCCGGAGGGAATCGCGCGATCAGGATCGCGAAAGAAGTACAGGCAGAACGCCGCGAGGATATAGAACGGCAATCCATACATCCAGGAGGGAGTGAGATAACCCACTACCGCGCCCGCCAGAATTAGCGGGACCGAGTAAAAGATGCCGTATTTGACCACTCGATCCTATTGTCGCATCGTGGCGACAAAGACCGCCCAAACGCGCTCCGTCACCGTCGCGCCTCAAAGGAGAGTGCACTCGGGAGATAATTCGGGAAGGAGTTCACGATGAACAAAGTGACGGGTGTTTTGGTGGCCGCGGCGTTCATGATCGCGCCAGCGTTCGCGCAATCAAGCGACGGCAAGATGACCGACGCCGAGCGAGCTTTCTTGATCGAGCAACTGGAGCTTTCGAAAAAGAACATGCTCGCAAGCATCAACGGGCTGACGACGGCGCAGTGGAAATTTAAGCCGGCTCCGGCGGTGTGGTCGGTGTCGGAATGCGCGGAGCATCTGGTTCTCGCCGAAGATTTCTTGTTCGGGAGTGTACAGCAGGTGCTGATGTCGCCCGCGGTGCCGCGGCCGCCGTCGTCGAACGTGCAGGTGGATCACGCGCTGGTGGCGGGAATTCTGGATCGCAGCAAAAAAGCGACCGCGCCGGAACCGATCACGCCCAGCGGCGGCAAATTCGCTACGCCGGCTGAGGCTGCGCGCGAATTCACGGCTCGCCGCGATAAGACCATCGCGTACGCAAAATCGACGCAGGACGATTTGCGGGTGCACGCCGCTCCCGGACCGGCGGGTCCCATGGATGCGTATCAATTTCTCTTGCTGATCGCCGCTCATGCGGGACGTCACACCCTGCAGATTAAAGAAGTCGAGGCGAACGCCGGCTATCCGAAAGTGAGTGCGAAGGTCGAGTTTCCATAGTCTGCGTATCATGAAAGCGTGGTGCGACACGGTGGAGTTATCGCAGGCATCTGCGTCCTGATTGCGGGCGGAGGGATTGGCGGGTATTTGCGCTGGCGCGCGGTGCATGCCGCCAAGCCCATTGCGCTGACAGCAAGGGCCAACGCTGCCCCGGCCACCACGGAATTTACTTTCACAGGACATGTGCAAGCACGGACGACGGTCGATATCGCGGCGCCGGTCGAGGGCGTGCTTGAATCTCTTTTCGTCGATCTTGGCCAGGAAGTCTACAAAGATCAACTGCTCGGTAAGATTCGAAATCCCAAGCTCGACGAGGCGTCGCGGCAGGCGCAGAATGAGCTCGACAAAGCGCAAGCGCGCGTCGCGACGCTGACCAGCGAGCAGCTATCGGCACGCCTGGATGCCTCCCAAGCCGAGGCAAGTCAAACCCGCGCGCACAACGAAGTGGATCGCTTGCAGAAGCTTTACGACAAGCAACAGGGATTGTGGGCTGCCGGCGCGATCCCTAGACTCACCTGGGAAAAGGCGCAAAAAGATTACGCCGATGCGAAAGCGGATGCCGGCCGCCAGGACACCATCGCCAAGAGCGCCGCGGCGCGCGATGCGGGAGTGACGGCGGAATTGGAGGCCGCCAATCGCACTGTTGCGCTGGCGACGACGGCGATCGATCACGCCAAGGAGTCGACCGGCTCTGGCGGAGATTCATGCGCCCGACGATGGAATCGTGATCGCGAAAAAGGATCTGCAGGGGCAGCCGGTGGACCCTTCGATGAAAGATATTCTGAAAATCGGCACGGATCTGACGCACCTTCAAGTGATGTATCAGGATCCGTCGACGCCGCCGAGCATCGATGTTCGGGTGCAGAAGGGTCAGACCGCGACGGTGAAGATCGGCGACGCGGAATTCGCGGGTACGGTGAGCGACGTGACATCGAGATCGATCACGGTGGATTTCACGCTGCCGGAACCGGCCAAACAGCTCGATACGCCGGTGCAAGTTAAAATTAAGTTCTAATGCAATTTCTTCACGAGAGCTTAGTCGAGCTCATTACGCAGACTTCCACCGAATCTTCCACCCGATGTTCGCGCGGCAATGGGGATCGCGATTGAAAATGAAACGCCGAATACGCAGGCGGCGCAGGCGCTGAGCGTGATCGCGTCGAACATCGACATGGCGACGGACGATGTTGGGCCGATCTGCCAGGACACGGGCATGCCGACATTCGTGGTGCATACGCCGGTGGGCGTCAATCAGATCGCGATCAAGAAGGCGATTCGCGCGGCGGTGGCCGAAGCGACCAAGCGCGGCAAGCTACGGCCGAATTCGGTGGATTCGCTGACTGGGAAAAACACCGGCGACAATCTGGGCGTCGAAACTCCGGTGATTCATTTCGAGCAGTGGGAGCAGGATGAAATCGAAGTGAAGTTGATCCTTAAAGGCGGCGGATGCGAGAACAAGAACATCCAATATTCGCTGCCGTGCGAGCTGGAGCATCTAGGCCGCGCGGATCGCACCATCGAGGGTGTTCGCAAATGCATTCTGCACGCGGTGTGGCAGGCGCAGGGGCAGGGCTGCGCGCCAGGCGCGGTCGGAGTGTGCATCGGCAGCGATCGTGCGCATGGATACGTGCTCGCCAAAGATCAATTGTTCCGCACGCTGGACGATACCAACGAGAATCCGGAGCTGGCAAAGCTGGAAGCATCGATCATGGAGCAGGCCAACACGCTGGGCGTGGGGCCGATGGGATTCGGCGGCAAGATATCGCTGATCGGATGCAAGATCATGGCGGCAAATCGCTTGCCCGCGAGTTTTTTTGTTTCGGTCGCTTATGATTGCTGGGCGTTCCGGCGGTTGGGCGTGCGTCTGGATGCATCGAGCGGCGCGATCACGGAATGGTTGTATCGCGATCCGGCGCGTGCGGTTCAGAAGATGGCGCACGGTGAAGGATTCCCGCTGAGCGGACGCGAGATCGTGCTGCATCCGCCGCTGACCGAAGCCGACGTTCGGGCCTTGAAGGTCGGCGATGTGGTGCTGATCACGGGCGAGATGTTCACGGGTCGCGATGCGGTGCACGCCCATTTGATGAAGCACGCCCCCCCGGTGGATATGAATGGATCGGTTCTTTATCACTGCGGTCCCGTCATGCTGAAGGAAGGCGACAAGTGGACCGTCAAAGCCGCGGGTCCGACCACCAGCAGCCGCGAGGAACCGTATCAGGCGGACATCATTCGCAACTATGGAGTGCGTGCGGTGATCGGCAAAGGCGGGATGGGAAAGAAGACGCTGGGCGCACTGAAAGAGTGCGGCGCGGTGTACCTCAATGGCATCGGCGGGGCGGCGCAGTATTACGCACGATCGATCAAAGAAGTGCTGGGCGTGAATTTGCTCGAATTCGGAATTCCGGAAGCCATGTGGACGCTGCGGGTGAAGGATTTTGTCGCGATCGTGACCATGGATTCGCACGGCAAGAGCCTGCATGCGGATGTCGAGAAGGAAACCGGCGGACACTTGGCAGAGTTGCAGAAAGCCTGACCGGAAGCGGACAGCGCATCCCAGTAGCGGACGGGCGCGTTGGGCGAAGTACCGCGAATTCAGAGAGATAGGATTCGCATTCGAGTGCAGGAAAAATCGGAAGGCGTATTCATAAAGGAGCAAGATGCTTCAAGACTTTCGAATCGCGTTCCGCACACTAAGAAAGTCGCCGGGATTCACGGCCGCGACCGTGTTGACGCTGGCGCTGGGGATTGGCGCGAATTCGGCGATGTTCAGTGTGGTCGACGCGCTACTGATCCGACCGCTGCCGTATCAGGATCCGCAGCAGCTCACGCTGATCTATTCGACCGCGCCTGGATCGCCACGCAATTTCGTGGCGCAGCGCGATCTGGACGATTGGCGGGCGGCGGCGAAATCGTTCAGCGGATTCGCGTCGCTGGTACCCCAGAGTGTGAATCTCACCGGCGGCGGCGAAGAGCCGGATCGTGTGGTGGGCAGCTTCGTTTCGGCGAACTATTTCTCGTTGCTCAAAGTACTGCCGGCGATGGGACGAACCTTCGTCGACGGCGAAGATCGCGCCGGTGCGGAGAAGGTAGCGGTGCTGACGGACCGGTTATGGCATCAGAAGTTCGGAGCGGACTCGGGCGTAGTGGGGCGGAAGGCGTTCTTCAATGGCGAGCCGTATCGCATCGCGGGCGTACTGCCGGCCAGCTTCATCGATCAGCCGTGGGACGTGGACGTGTTTCTGCCGGCGTATGCGTATCCGAACTACTCGCTCGACCGCGCGTCGCCGATCGGCGGCGTGATCGGACGAATGAAGCCGGGCGTTACGCTGCAGCAGGCGCAAGCGGAGATGAGCACGATTGCGGCGGGCCTTGCGAAATCGTATCCGGATTCGAATCGCGATCGCGGCGCAGCAGTGGTGGCACTGAAAGACGTAGTGGTGCAGAATCTGCGGCCGACGGTGCAGGCACTGGCCGGTGCGGTGGGATTCGTGCTGTTGATCGCCTGCGCGAATGTGGCGGGATTGTTCGCTTCGCGCATCGTGGCGCGTGAAAAAGAACGGTCCGTGAGGCTGGCGCTGGGCGCGAGCGCCGCGCAGTTGATCGCGCATGTGATGGCCGAGGCGCTGCTGCTGGCGGCAGCGGGCGGAGCGGCAGGAGTACTGATCGCGATGTGGAGCATCGCGGCTCTCGGCGCGTCGGTCGTGCAATATCTTCCCACCGGGACGCAGCTCACGCTGAACGGAACGGTGATCTGGTTCACCGCGGGCATGGCGCTGCTTTCGTCGCTTCTGATTTCGGGCATTCCGGCGTGGCGCTCGGCGCGCGCCCCATCGCTGCAACTGCGCGGGGCCGGATCGAGCGCGCTTCGCAATCGTACGCGCAGCTTCATTGCGGCAGTGGAGGTCGCGCTGGCGATGGTGCTGCTGGTGGGCGCCGGGTTGACGATCAAAAGCCTGCGCGAACTGGGCCGCGCCCAGCCGGGCTTCGACACAACGAATCTTTTGACGTTCGAATATCGACTGCCACGCGCGAAATATTCGCAAGCCGCCGCGCAGACCGAATTTCATAAGCGCGTGATTGAAGAAATCCAGGCGGTGCCGGGCGTGATCGTGGCGAGTTCTGTTCGCGCGGCGCCTTTGGGTGGGAACGGCGAGATCGACGATTTTTGGGCGACAGATCGCCCGGAGCCCGCCGCGAACGATCGACCGCGCGGGCTGTTCAACGCCGCCGACCCATATTTCTTCGCATCCCTGCGCATTCCGCTGCTACGCGGCCGCGTGTTCAATGAACGTGACATCGCTGGCGGCGCGCCGGTGATCGTGATCAATCAGACGCTGGCACAGCGCTATTTCGCGGATCGCGATCCGATCGGGCGATCGCTCCGCATCCCGCAGCAGAACATGACCGGGGAGATCATCGGAGTGGTGGGCGACGTAAAACAGTACGGGCTGGACGATATCGCTGCGCCGCAGATGTACGGCGCGCTGGCGCAGAACCCGTTCCTGTTCACGAGCGTCGCGGTGCGAACGTCAAGCGATCCGGGACGATTGATGAACGAGATTCGGAAAGCCGTGTGGCGCGTGGACCGGGACCAACCGATGTGGAAGATGCGCACTTCGGAATCGAGGATCGCGACGCTGGCGCAGCCGCATGAGTTCGTCACGTCGCTGCTGGGCGGCTACGCGACGCTGGCGCTGATCCTGGCGGCGATCGGAATCTTCGGCGTGGTCGCGTATTCGGTGAGCCAGCGGACGGCCGAGATCGGCATTCGGATGGCGTTGGGCGCGCGGCGGAAGGACGTTGGCCGCATGATTCTGACGCAGGGATTGTGGATGGCGGTGATCGGCGTGACGGCCGGCGCCGGAGCTGCGATGTGGCTCACGCGTTATCTGCAATCGGAGTTGTATCAGGTGAGCACGCTGGATCCTGGCGTCTACATCGCCGTCGCGTTGGTGCTGGGGATGGTGACGGTTGCGGCGTGTTTGATTCCCGCGCGGCGGGCGATGCGCGTCGATCCGCTCGAAGCGCTGCGGCATGAATAGACGATAGAATTCTCCGTTAGTGAACCGCCGCGAATTTCTCGCGCTCACCGCGGCCTCCGCGTTCGCG
The DNA here is from genome assembly GCA_963819125.1 of Terriglobia bacterium. Classification (GTDB taxonomy): domain Bacteria; phylum Acidobacteriota; class Terriglobia; order Bryobacterales; family Bryobacteraceae; genus Palsa-187. Next base: position 1,242,670 of record CAWFUQ010000015.1, on the reverse strand, counting down.
CAAAGCGTTAAACCCGACTACACACTGCGCATCGCGCCGGTGAATCTGGAAATCGCACCGGGCCATATCATCAAGACGACCGGATACAACGGATCGGTTCCCGGACCCTTGCTGCGCGTTCGCGAGGGCCAGAACGTGACCATCGAAGTTCACAACGATTCGACCATTCCGGAACTGGTGCACTGGCACGGACTGCACATTCCCTCCGAGGTCGATGGCGCGATGGAAGAAGGGACGCCGATGATCGCGCCGCGCGGGTCGGCTCGGTACTCGTTCACCGCATCGCCATCGGGGACGCGCTGGTATCATTCGCACATTTCCGCCGGTCGTGACCTGAAGCGCGCGACTTACAGCGGCCAGTATGGATTCTTCTACATCGAGCCGAAAAACGAACCGGGCGATTTCGATGCGGAATATTTCCTGGCGCTGCACGGTTGGGATCCGTTTATGAGCACGATGGGCGACGATGAAGGCGGTTTGGAGGTCGCGTATAAGAAGTTTTCGGTTAACGCGCACGCGCTGAGCGCGGGGGAACCGTTGCGCGTCAAAGAAGGCCAACGAGTGATGCTGCGGATTCTGAATGCGAGCGCGACCATGCTGCATCGATTGGCGTTGCCGGGGCATCGCTTTCGCGTGATCGCGATGGATGGCAATCCGGTTCCCTCGCCGCAAGAGGTCGATGTGCTGGAGATGGGACCAGCGGAGCGGATCGATGCGATCGTGACGATGAATCATCCCGGCGTCTGGATTTTAGGCGAGCCGGACGATCGCGTGCGCGGCGAGGGAATGGGTGTGGTGGTTGAATACGCGAATCAAAGCGGCATGCCGCAATGGATAAAGCCGGAGGCGTCCCTCTGGGATTACACGCGGTTCAGTTCGGCCGAAAAAACGCCGCCGACGGAGGCGCAAAATGTGCCACTGGTGTTCAAACAGAAATTCGCGGGCAATCGCTGGGTGGATCACTGGACCATCAACGGCAAAGAATTTCCGAAGACCGATCCGATTGTGGTCGAAGCCGGACGGCGCTATCGTCTGGTGTTCGACAATCAGAGCGATGAGGCGCATCCGGTGCACCTGCACCGTCATTCATTCGAACTGGTGAATTTCGCTGGCACGCCGGTTCGCGGGATTTTCAAAGATGTCGTAATGCTCCCGCCGCGCAAGCAGGTGGCAGCCGATTTCGTCGCCGGCAATCCCGGCCCTACCTTGTTTCATTGCCATCAGCAAATGCACATGGACTATGGGTTCATGACTATGGTGGAGTACAAGGGCTACGCGGCGTCTAAGAAGTCCCGATAAGCAACGCGTAACCGCTCGAAGCCGTGCTGCTGAATCGTCGCCGCAGAATTGATGCGCGGGCGTGCCGACGCCCACCTCGCTGATCTAGAAATCGATAAAAAGAGCAAGAACGATCAGGCGGCGGAGCGGCGATGCGGGTAATCTCGAGGTATGGTGAAGATCGATCTGTATTGCGAGCACAAGTCCGAATACGTCGCGCCGAAGAAACCGGCATTCGTCGAAGTTGGCCCCGCGCAGTATCTGACTATCGGTGGCAATGGCGAGCCGGGCGGCACGGAGTTCGTCGCCGCGATTGGCGCGCTATACAATGTCGCGTTCACGATCAAGATGGCGTCGAAGAAAGCTGGGCGCGATTACGCGGTCGCCAAGCTCGAGTGCTTCTGGTCGAATCCGAAGAATTGGAGGCTGGCGATACGCACACCGGAATTTATCGGCACGCACCAATTGCGTGAGACCATCGGGGCTCTGAAGGCGAAGGGCAAGCTCGACGAAGTCGCGCAAGTGCGATTGCAGAAGGAGGGGGAAGGGCGCGCGGTGCAGATGCTCCATGTCGGGCCTTACCCGAAAATTCGCGAGACCGTAACGAAAATGTCAGCACTCGCGGAAGAACACGGTGCGCGCTTTCGCGGCGAGCTTCACGAAATTTATCTTTCCGATCCGCGCCGCGTGGCGCCGGAACGATTGCGCACCATCCTGCGTCATCCGGTCACAAAATGATTCGCGCGGGAACAGCGGAGTCATATCGCGAACGTGTGCTGCGGGCGCAGATGTACTTGCAGGATCACTTGAGTGAGGCAGTAGACCTGGAGCAGCTGGCCTCAGTCGCATGCTTTTCGCCATACCATTTTCATCGAATTTTTCGCGGGATGACCGGGGAGAGTGTAATGGAGCACGTGCGCCGTTTGCGTCTGGAACGTGCCGCGCAGCGCCTGAAATCGAGCGATCGAGCAGTGACGGAGCTCGCGTTTGAGGCGGGCTACGAGTCGCTTGAAGCTTTCACTCGGGCATTTCGCGCTCGATTTGGAGAGCCTCCCAGCAGCTTTCGCGAGAACCGCAGTACTGATCCCACGCTGGTCACACGGCTGTATGCGGAGGGCCCGATCGAAGTGCGGGTCGAGATGATCGCACCTGCTCGTGTCGTGTTCCTACGGCACGTCGGGCCGTACAACGAAGTGGGATCGGCGTGGACGAAGCTGATGTCGTGGGCAGGAATGCGCGGCCTGTTCGGTCCGCACACGCGCGCGATCGGCATACTTCATGATGATCCCGACATCACCGCACCGGAGCGGCTTCGCTACGATGCCGCTGTGACCATCGTGGGCGACGTGAAGCCGGATGGCGAAATCGGCGCAACGGATTTCGCAGGCGGAGAATACGCCGTCACGCGGCATCGCGGACCGTACGAACGGATCTCATCGACCTTCGCGCGATTGTGCGGGGAATGGCTGCCCGACAGCGGCCGAGAACTGGCTTCCGCTCCGGCGTTGGAAATTTACTTGAACAATCCGCAAATGGCGAAGCCCGAGGATCTGCTCACGGACGCGTGTCTGCCGCTTGCGCAGTGACGCTGGAAGCAAGCTCCGGGCAAACGCGGGCGAGTTCGCGGGCTACCATTCGCCCGAAAACTTTCGATCCTTCTTCGTTCAAATGGGTGCGATCGGGCCCCGCTGACGTCGCATCGGGGTGAACGGGCGCGTCGAATTCGTCGGCTTGCTCCTGCGTCATGCCGTTGAGCAGGACAGTGCTCAGCTTGTTGAGATCGATCAACGGAGCGCCTTCTTCGCGGGCGACGCGACGCGCGGCTGCGGCATACGCATCCAGATCCTTCACCAGCTTTCCGCCTTTGTACGTCCGGCGCGACAACGAAGTGACGATGATGGATCGCGCGCCTTGCTCTCTCGCTTGCGAGATATAGCGTCGCAGGTTCGCGGCGTAGGTGGTTTCCGGCTCGGTCTCGCGATCCGCGCCCTTGCCAGGCATGTCGTTGTGCCCGAATTGGATCAGATAATAATCGCCATGCTCGGCCAGCGCGCCCTTCCACGCGCCTTCGTCGTAATAGCTTTTGGAGCTGCGTCCATTGCGAGCTTTATTGATGCAGGTGACATTCGGCGTCAGCACCGCGCAGAATCCGGGCCCCCATCCGCCGCCGGTGTTTACCGTCGAATCGCCCACCAGCACGATCTTGACCGGCTTCGGCTGCGCAAGCGCGCACGCTGCGGCGAAGATCGCGATCACCAGGCCACGAATCACCATAAAGCTATGGTACGCGCATCATCAATTTCTCAATGTGCTTGGCGATGACGTCGACTTCGAGATTGACTCGCGCACCGGGGTGAAGCGATGATAGTCGCGTATTCGCGTAGGTATGCGGAATGATGGTGACGCCTACAAGCGCGCTCTCTAAAGACGCGATGGTCAAGCTGATGCCATCAATGGCGATCGAGCCTTTGTGCACCAGGTAACGATCGAGCGCGGCGGGAATGCGAATCGTCAGCCAATAATTTCCATCGCCCAGGGCATCGAGCGAAATCAACTCTCCGGTCGCATCGACGTGGCCCTGCACAATGTGCCCGCTCAATCGCGTGGCGGGCGTCACAGGCCGTTCGAGATTGACACGCGATCCTGCGACGAGATCACCAAGGTTGCTGCGCTCCAGGGTTTCCGGCGCGAGATCAGCGGCGAACGAGTCCGCACGCAAATCGACTGCGGTGAGGCACACGCCGTTCACCGCGATACTTGCGCCTTCAGCGAGATCCTCGAGCACATGCGAGCACTGCACGCGCAATCGCGCGCCCGCTGATCGCGTTTCAAGTGAGTCAACGGTTCCCAGTTCTTCGATGATTCCGGTGAACATTACAAGCGATGATCTTTCTCCAGCCAGGCTTCAACTGCGAATTCATTCAGTGAGATCGGATGCACGGTGAGATCGCGAAACAGAATCGCATCGGAGCGTTTCGGACGTCCGGCGCCTCCCGCCACTGGCAAGGACAGCGTTCCGCCGAGAATCTTCGGCGCGTAATAGAAAAAAATCTTGTCGGCGACGCCCGATTCGAGCGCGGTCCAGTTCACGCGGCTGCCCGCTTCGATCATCAGCGACAAATATTTCTCGCGCGCAAGAAGCTCCACCGTCGCGCGCAGGCTCGCCCGGCCGGACGTGTCTTCGAGTACTTCGACACGCACACCTTTCGATTCCAGACGTTTTCTGCGTTCCGTTGATGCAGCCGAGGTGGTGATCACCATCAGGTCCTTGGCGCAGGATGCAACCATCTGCGATTCCGCGGGCATTCGCAATTGCGAATCGAGGACGATCCGCAGCAGAGGCCGGGCACGTTCCTCGCCAGTTCGATCGTTCAAGCGGCAATCGTCGGCGAGCACGGTGCCGATCCCGGTGAGAATCGCGTCAGCGCGATGTCGAAGAGTCTGCACGTGGTTGCGCGCCGTTTCGCTGGTGATCCAGCCCGGCGACGTCGAATCCTCCGGCGCCGCGATCTTTCCATCGAGCGTGACCGCAGCTTTCAGCGTCACCAGCGGCAATCCTGTGCTCATGAAATGAATGAACGCTTCATTCAGTTTCGCCGCGCGCGCTTCATATGAAGAGTCGATTTCGATCTCGATTCCTGCGTCGCTCAATCTGGCGAAGCCGCGTCCATGGACCTCTGGATTGGGATCTTCCATGATCGAGACGACCTTCGAAATCCCCGCGGCGATGATCGCATCGACACACGGAGGAGTGCGGCCGTGATATGAGTGCGGCTCCAGTGTGACGTACATGGTCGCGCCGCGCGCTTTCGCTCCCGCCTCTTCGATGGCCAGAACTTCGGCATGCTTCACCCCGGAAGCGAGATAAAATCCACGCCCGACGACTTCCCCATCGCGCACGATTAACGCGCCGACCGCCGGATTCGGCGACGTGCGCCCCACTCCGCGCTCGGCCAGCATCAAAGCCTCTTCGAGATGCGGGTTCATTTAATCAAAGAGTGACGCAACGAAGTTTTCAGGTTCGAACGGCAGCAGATCGTCAAGCTGCTCGCCGACGCCGATGTATCGGATCGGCATGTTCAATTCGCGTGAAATCGCCACCACCACTCCGCCCTTCGCGGTGCCATCCAGCTTGGTCAGAATGATTCCGGTGACCGCGCTTGATTCGGTGAACTTGCGCGCCTGCTCCAAACCGTTCTGACCGGTGGTCGCCTCGATCACCAGCAGCACTTCGTGGGGCGCTTCGGGAATCACGCGCGCGGCGGTGCGGCGCATCTTTTCGAGCTCCGCCATCAGATTTGTTTTGGTGTGCAGACGTCCAGCCGTATCGACGATCACGTAATCGACCTTACGCGCCTTCGCGGATTGCAATGCGTCGAACACCACTGCGCTGGGGTCCGCGCCGGTCTGCTGACGGATCATCTCCGCGCCGGTTCGCTGCGCCCAAACGTCCAATTGCTCAATCGCCGCGGCGCGAAATGTGTCGGCCGCGCACAGCATCACGGTATGCCCTTCCGATTGCAGACGCCTGGTGAGTTTTCCAATCGAAGTGGTCTTGCCCGCGCCGTTCACACCGACCACCATGATCACGGCAGGCGGCTCGGCAACCTTGGGAATCGGGCGCTCTGCAGCTTGCAAGATCTCAAGCAGGTGTTCGCGAATCAGATTCTTCAGTTCGCCGATGTCAGCGACCTGACTGCGATCCACGCGCTGGCGGATGCGCTCCAGAATTTCGGCCGTCGTTTTCGCGCCGATATCGGCGGTGATCAAGGCGTATTCCAGCTCTTCCAGAACGTCTGCGTCAATTTCTTTTCGACCGCTGACTGCGTCCTCCAGCTTCTCCATCAAACCCGAGCGCGTCTTCTGAATGCCTGCCTTCAGGCGTTCGAGCAGGCTGGGCTGTGCGGCTGGCGGAGGATCGCCGAAGAGAGATTTAAACATGCGGGGCTCGCAGCTTCATCTTATCAGCCGTGCCATTCCAGCTTCGGCTCGCGACCATCCACGCGGCGGTCGGGATCACCATCGCGATTCCAGTCCACAGTGCGAGCGTGCGCACCGGCACGCCGCTATCCGCCAATCTTCCCGCGACGAAACTCGTAAAGCGCCAGGATCAGCATTGTGAACGCGAATTCCGCGGAGAACACCCGTCCGCGAAAACGATCCTCGGTTTGCTGTTGCAGCATGGTTGTCGACGCGACCCAGCCGCCGAACCGCCGGCGTGAGCGATCACCAGCGCCAACACGGCCATGCCGATCGATGCCGGCGACGCTCGAGCCGCATGTAGCCAGCCGCGCCCGTCGACAAATCCCGCGAACATGATCCAACGGATTTGCCGGAGTTTGTCGCCGGCGACGCCGCCGCGAAACATGGCGCCGAAGATCGCGCCAAGCCCGCGCGAGGCGAGCAGGGTGCTCATGCCCAGCGTCCCCGCCTGCGCCGCGGTCATCCGTGCAGTCGAATCGGGAACACGCGCTCGCCGAGCACGGGAAGAATCACCCAGTTCGTGCCCATCACTGCCGCGCCGCCTTTGACGAAAATCGTCGTCGAGCAGCTTCGGATCGGCGCAGGATGTAGCGCGCGCCTTCGCGGATCGGCGAAAAGTCGACCAGATCGCGCGCGTCGAGCGGAGGCAGATTTTCGGCGTGCGGTTCGGTGAAGCGCATTCGGCGGAATCAGCAGTCGCGGACGCGACGAAAGACAGTCGAGTTGAGCACGAACACGGTGTTGCGGCCGAAGGCACACCGCGACGAATCCGCCCAGCGCGGCGCCGATCGCGAAATTCACGGACCAAGTGGCGGCGCACAATGCGTTGGCGACTGGAATTTCATCGCCCTTGACGATGTTCGGGATCACGGCGCGCTGGCCGGGCTCGAACAGGGCCCAGCAGACGGTTTCGAGAAACAGCAGCATGTACAGAAGCCACAGCGTTCCGCGCGATCGCACCAGCGTCATGGCCAGCACGATGGCCGCGCGCGACCAATCCGCGAAAATCATTACCTGCTGGCGGCGGATGCGATCGTTGATCACGCCCGCGGTGGGCGCCATGAAACATTGCGGCAGAACCTGCGTCATGAACGCGAAGGCGACCATTTGCGCGCTGCCGGTAAGCTCCAGCAGAAAGCTGAAGATGGCGACGGAATAAAACCAATCGCCCAGCTCGCTGACGATCTGCGCCATCCACAGGAGCGGAAGTTGCGGTTGTCGCGCAGGACGCGCCAGTAGGACGCGAGCGTCATGGCGACCTATTCGGGCGTGTAGAGTCCCATCGCCTTTTTGACCTTTCGCACGGTGTCGTTGGCGATCGGAATGATGCGCTGCGCGCCTTCTTCAAGCACGCGCGCGATGTAGCCGGTTTCGGCCATGATCTCGCGGTAGCGCTTCTGGATCGGCTCGAGCGCGGCCATCACGGCTTCGGCGACCTGCTTCTTCAGATCGCCGTAGCGCATGCCGGCGAAGTGCGCGCGCACCTGTTCGATCGGCCAGCCGGTGAACGCCTGGAAAATCGTCAGCAGATTCGCGACGCCCGCGCCCAGGTTGTCGAAATCGACGCCGGGTTTGGAATCCGTCGTCGCGCGCAGGATTTTCTTGCGAATCACTTCCGGCGGATCGAGCAAGCTGACGGCGTGGCCGCGATCCGGCCGCCGATTTGCTCATCTTTTTATCGGGCTCATCGAGTCCCATCACGCGCGCGCCTACGGTGGGCAGATGCGTCGCCGGCATCACGAACGTTTCGCCATAGATGGAATTAAAACGCTGCGCGATGTCGCGCGCCAGTTCCAGATGCTGCGCTTGATCGTCGCCGACCGGCACGATCGCCGCGTTGTACAGCAGAATATCGGCGGCCATCAGCACGGGATATTGCAGCAGCCCGTCGCCGACGGTTTCCTGGGCCTGCGCTTTGGCTTTGTATTGCGTCATCCGCTCCAGCCAGCCGAACGGGCGTGACGCAGGTCAGCATCCAGGCGAGCTCGGCGTGCGCGGGAATCGAGGATTGCACCACCAGCGACGAATGCGTCGGGATCGATGCCGATCGCCAGCAGCATTCCGGCCAGCTCCTCGATCTTGCCGCGCAGCTCGGCCGGGTCCTGATACAGCGTGACGGCGTGCAGGTCGACGATGCAATAAATGCTCTCGTAGTCGTACTGAATTCGGGCCCAGTTTTTCAGCGCGCCCAGATAATTTCCGATGTGCGGGCTGCCGGTGGGTTGAATGCCGGAGAAGACTCGTGCTCTCATGCAGTGTGGGGGAAACTTCCATCGTAAACGAAGTCCGCATCGAAAAGTGGGTGTACGGGGGCGACGCGCTCGCGCGGCTGGACGGGCGCGTGGTCCTGGCTGCCCGTTCGTGTTGCCGGGAGAAACGGCGCGTGTCGAGGTGCACGAAGACATTCACGCGGATCTGATGGAAGTGACAGCAGCCGGCTCCGGAACGCGTTGCCGCCGCCGTGCGCCCACTTCGGCCGTTGCGGCGGCTGCCAGTATCAACACGCTCCGTACGAGTTTCAGCTCGCGCGAAAAGTCGAGATTCTGCGCGAGCAGTTGCGGCGCGTGGGCAAGCTCGACTATCAGGCGAAATCGACGTGGTCAGCGGCCCGCCGCTGGGTTATCGCAATCGCGCGCAGTTTCACATCGCCGATGGCCGTATCGGATATCATGGCGGCGCGATCGCATCGAACTGGTCGACGTTGGCCGGCGATTGCCCGATCTCGTCGCCGCGCGTGAATCAGGCGTTGGCGCATGATTCGCGAGCGCATGCGCGATCCGCACTTCCCGCGATTTGTCCAATCGATCGAAGTCTTCACCAATGAGACTCGACGTGCAGATCAATGTGCTTCGAGGCCGATCGACCGGTGGCGCGATCGTTTTATGACTGGATGGAGATCGACCGTCGCGCTCGATTATCCCATGGGCTCCGAACCTTCCGCGTCAGCCCGCGATCGTTTTTCCAGGTGAATCGATTTCTGATCGAGCCGGCTGGTGGAACGCGCACATCGGGATCGCAGCTCGGGAATCCGCGCTCGATCTCTACGCTGGCGTGGGCTTGTTCGCTCTTCCGCTCGCCCGGCGATTCAAACAGGTCACGGCCGTCGAAGCCGGGCTCGGGAGCGATTCGCGATCTGGAAGTGAATGCCGAACGCGCCGGCTTAGCGGTTCAGCGCGAACACAAGCGCGTCGAGGATTTCCTCTCCGCCCTGAAATCCACGCCGAATTTCGTGCTGGCCGATCCTCCGCGCGCGGGACTGGAAAAATCCGTGGTCGCGAATCTAAACCGGCTGGCTTCGCCGCGCATCACTATCGTCTCTTGCGACCCCGCGACGCTGGCGCGCGATCTGGCGGCGCTTACGAATATCGGATCGAACGATTGACGCTGATCGATCTGTTCCCGCAAACCTTTCATCTGGAAACGATCGCGGAGCTTCGTTTGAAGTAACTACGCCGAGATGGTCGGCTCAGACGTGGATGGCTGCGGCGTGGACGTCGGGCTGGACCACGACGCTTGAATGGTCGCCGGGTCGATGAACATGTCCTGCATGTTCGTTCCTTTGGCGAAATCGGTGGTCACCGCGATCGAGCCGTCGGGCGGTTTGGTCGGATCGTAACTCTGCAATCCCGGGAAACTTAACCCCGGCGCCAGCGGAACCATCGGCTGCATCGCTGAAGGCACCCACGTATAGCCATAATTCTGGCGCTCCACCATGGTGGTCAGCGGATCCCAACCCCACACCATGATGGGAACGTCAATCGTGTAGCCCTGCTCGGCGAGCTGCATCGCCGCGGCTCCACGATCTGCCGGGTCCATGTTCTGCAGCGCCTGCACCGCGGGAGGCTGCTGAGCCCAATACGCCTGATCGGGCGTCATCTGCGCGCGTTGCGCCGCTGACAGAGTGGGCGCGGAATTTGCGGTGGAAGACGTCGCGCCTGACGTGGCCGAAGCCGCGGCCGACGCCGTCGCGTTGCTGATGACGTTGGTCGTGTCCATGAGCGAATCCGATGACGTCGGGCTCTGTTGCACCGTCACGCTAAGCTCACCCTGCGATTGCGTGATGCTCACGTTGAGCTGGCTGGTGCCAGCGCTAGAGTTGGTGTTGCTTCCGTTCTTGCTCAGATACCCCTCGATCATCTGCGCCAGTTCCTGCGCGAACGGATCCGTCGCCGATCCGGCGGTGGTCGACGGCATTGGGATCGAGAAACTCGATGTCGAGTTCGCTGCTTGAGAATTGTTTGTTGCTGTAACCATGGTTGTGTCCTTTCTTGCTTACCATCTTGCTTCAGGCCAACTGCAGGGCCTCACTGTTTTCAATGCCGATTCCTGGCGCGACGGGTTCTCCCGCGTACGCGCGCTCCCACATCGCGACGTTGTTTTGGATGTTGCGATGCGTCAGCACCCACTCGCGCTGCTCGCGCAACAGCGCCTCGCGATCTGCGTTCAGTACCCATTCCAGTTTTTCTTTCCAGGCGTCGCGATTATTCTTTGCTGTGAGATTTACTTCTTCCGAATACGGCAGCACCCGTGATGCAACCGTCACCGCTCCCGACATCGCGTACTCGTAATACTTGATGCAGCTCTTGTTGCTGTTGAAGCGATTCTCTTCGAGCGGTGCGATGCCGATATCCAGCGCCAGATCGCAAACTTTTTGGGCATGCTCCGCCGTCCGGACTCCAGGATGGAACTCGTGCCGGATGCCGCTCAGCTTTTCGCGGAATCGTTTGATGGTGCGGCCAAGCAGGGTGTCGAAAAACTTCTTTCCCACCTGCGAGAGCAGATTCTGATACAACTCATCGATCGTCGCTTCTTTACATAACCCCTGGAGGACGAATATGAACGGATATTTCTTTTGCAAATCTCGAACCGCGTCCAGCACCAGGTTCAAATCCGCGAAATGGGTGGGACTGCCGGTCCAACCGATGCGAAGATTGCCGCTTCTCGGCTGCGGATGCCATTCGGCGGGATCGACACTGTTCGGCAGCACGATCACGTTGGGATTCGACTTGCGCAGGTGCGAAGCCAGCGTCGGGGTCGTTGTCGTAACCAGATCAACGGTCTTCAGCAGGTGATGATAAACAGGCAGTCGCGGCTGTAGCACCTTGAAATTCAGATTCTGTTCGGGCACCAGATCCAGCGCGTCATCGGTATCGTACACCGTGCGAATTCCCTTGCTCTTGCACCATGCCTGGATTTCGATGGCCTTGTCGTAATGTGCGCGAAAGAACACCATCACGTCGGGCGCGGTGTGCTGGCCTTCGCTCAGCAACTGAATGTGATGTCCGCGAGTCTTCAGATAACGCGTTGGAATATCGGTGCGCCACTTGTAGCAGCCGCTTTCGGTTTCGGTGAGGAAGAAAATATTCATTGGTGCGTCTCTCACTGATGCATCTCGCGCGCCCACTTCGCCAGAAACGATTCGGCCGCCGTATTCTCGGTTTCGCGATCACTTAAGTACGTCCATTCGCGCACACGATTCTCTTTCAGTTTTTCGAGAACGCGCACGTCCCGACGCGCCTTCAGCAATCGTTTGCGCTGTTCGACGATCTGAGCCTCGAACTGTTTCCGCTTGATCTGCAGATTCGCTCGTTCCTTATGTATCCGCTCCTGAAACAACGACAGCGCCTGCAGATCCGATCCTTCAATCGAGGGCCGCTTCAGCAATTCGATTTCGGAATTCAGCTCCGCCGTGGTCAACGCGTTTTCGCGAAGCGCCAGCGCTTCAGCCTGCTGTTGCAGGTTCGCGAGCTTTTCTTCTTCCGCGCGCACCTGCAGCGTTCGCCAGTCCATCACGCGCTGCAGCGGAAATACGAATCGCTTCATGCGCGTGTCATCCCAGTTGCTTCACCAGCGAAAATAATCCGTTGCGCGTATCGTCCGTTCCGGAAAAGGATTCCGAATCCTGGCGCAGATAAGACATGATCTGCGGACGCACGCGAATGCTCTGATCCAGGCGCGGATTCGCGCCCTGCACATGCGCTCCCAGTTGAATCAGATCCGAAGATTGCTGATAAAGTGACAGCGCTTCGCGAACTTTCTGCGCCGCCTGCACTTCTTCCTTCGTACGTGATCTTATTCGCCAACCGGCTCACGGAACTCAACACGTCGATCGCCGGATAATGCCCCGACGCCGCCAGATCGCGCGACAGAATCACGTGCCCATCCAGAATCCCGCGCGCCGCATCGCAAATCGGTTCGTTGAAATCGTCGCCTTCCACCAGGACGGTGAAAAATCCAGTAATCGATCCGGTCTCGAAGCTTCCCGCGCGTTCGAAAATCTTGGGCAGCAGTGTGAAGACAGACGGCGTGTAACCCTTCTGGCTGGGCGGTTCGCCCGCGGCCAATCCGATTTCGCGCTGCGCCATCGCTAGTCGCGTGACTGAATCCATCACCAGCAGCACGTCCGCGCCCTGGTCGCGAAAATATTCCGCTGCCGCCAGTGCGACGAACGCGGCGCGAATGCGCAACGGCGCGGGGCGATCCGACGTCGCGACCACCACCACCGATCGCTTCATGCCTTCCGGCCCCAGATCATGTTCCAGAAACGCTTTCACTTCACGGTTGCGCTCACCGATAAGAGCCACGACGCTCACTTGCGCCGAATTCTTTCGCGACATCGCGCCCAGCAGAGTGCTCTTGCCCACCCCGCTCCCGCCAAACAATCCGATGCGCTGGCCTTTTCCACACGTCAGCAATCCATCGATCGGCCGAATTCCAGTCACCAGTCGATCCGTGATGTGGCGGCGCTGCATCGGATTCGGCGGCGGCGAATATAACGGATAATACGCGCTCGGTTCGATCGGCGGACCACCGTCCATCGGCTGTCCGAATCCATCCAGCACACGGCCCAACAAGCTGCTACCGACGCCCAATCGCGCTTCCTGCGCGCGCACGATCACTTTGCTGCCGAGCTGCAATCCGTCCGGCTCATCCAGCGGCATCGCCAGCACGCGGCCGTTTCTGAATCCGATCACCTGGGTGCGAATTCTGCGCCCGTTGCCGGTCATGATTTCGCAGAAGTCGCCGATCGCCGCCGCCGGCCCTTGCGATTCCACCAGCAATCCCGCCGTCGCGGTGACCTCGCCCGACCACGGCAGCAGATCCATGCGATCCAGATCCTGGATGTACGGCGCGAACGAAAGCGGCTGATTGGGGTCGATTGCCATGGCGTTCATCGTTCCAGCCTGTCTGCAAATCCGCGATCGATTTCCTGCAGTTGCGATTCGATCGATGCATCAAGGGTGCCGGTGGCTGTTTCAAACATAACGTCGCCGATCTGTAGCGACGGATCCGCTACCAGCTCCACTTTGTGCGAATTGGAAAATCGTTCGAAAGAGGCGCGAATTGCCGGCGCCTGATCAGGATGCACGCGCACGCGGCACAGATCGCGCGATTGCAATTTCTCGATCGCGACCTTGATCACGCCCTCGATCGATTCCGGATCGATGGTCAATTCGCGATGCAGCACGCGACGCGCGATCGCGATCGCCAGCTTCAACAGATCTTTTTCGGCTTCGCGGCGCAATCGCGAACGAACCGTGGTCAGCTCGGCCAGCGTTTGCGACATCCGATCGACGATGGGTTTCAGCTCCGCGGCGGCCTGCTCTTTTCCGGTGGCCTGTCCTTCCGCGAATCCGCGCTGATAGGCTTCGCGTTCGACGATGTCTTTCGTTTTTGCCGATCCGGCGCCTGGCGCCGCGCCTCGCGGCTGTTGTTCCGGCTGCGACCCGGAATCGCGCCACCAGACTTGCGAAATGCTGTTCGCTTCTTCGTCGCGCAGGACTCTAGACGTATTGTTCATCCGAGCCTCCTCCGCCACCGCCGCCCTTGTTGCGGCTGATCACGCCGTCCGACTCGAGCTGCCGCACCACCGCGATCACCTGCTGCTGCGCCGCTTCCACGTCCTTGATCTTCACTGGCCCCAGCGCTTCCATGTCTTCGAGGAGCATCGCCGCGCCGCGTTGCGACATGCCCTTGAGCAGATGCTGGCGGAGTTCGTCGCTAGTGCCCTTCAGTGCGACCGTCAATTGGCGGCGATCCGCGCGGCCCAGCAATTCCTTCACACCGTTGGCGTCGATGCGCAACAGATCTTCGAACACGAACATCTTCTGCCGAATCTCGTCACTCAGATCCGCGTTCGCGTCAGCGATCTGGTTGAGAATGTCCTCGCTCAATTCCGAATCGATCTGATTCAGAATCTCGGCCACCGCACGGGGTCCGCCCGACGATTCACGCTTCACCGTGCCGCCCAGCGCCTCCAGCTTGGCGCCGATCGCCGCCGAAATTTTCTCGACTACCTCCGGCGAGATTTGATCGAGCTGCGCGATTCGCGCAGCAATGTCGGCACGCAGCGGCGGGTCCATGGACGCCAACACGGCGCCCGATTGCCCCCGATTCAGATGCGCCAGCACCAGCGCCACAGTCTGCGGATGTTCGCTGCGCACCAATCTCGCCAGAAGTTGCGGATCCACTTTCTCAAGTTGTCCCGCGCCCGCGTCGCGCGATCCCGGCAGACGCTGCAAATGTTTCTTGGCGCCCTCGGCTCCGAACGCACTGGTAATCAAGCGCCGTGCGAAGTCCGATCCGCCTCGGCCGCCGCGCGAGGGATCGCTGGTCGCCGCATGGAATTCGGCCAGCACCGCCTCGGCCTGCTGCACCGAAATTGCGGGGAGCTTGGCGATCGCGGTGGTGACGCTTTCCACTTCGTCGTCGCTCAACCGCCGCAACAGCTCCGCCGAAACATCATCGCCCAGCGCGACCAGCAGGATCGCCGATTTTTGCACGCCCGTGAGCGCCGACTGCCGTACTCGCCATTACGCTTGCCCCTTGATCCAGCCGCGCAGCACGCCCGCGACAACTTCAGCATCTTTTTGCGCCGCGCCGCGGAGTTGATTGGTCAGCGTTTCCACACGGCCCGCAGCCAGCGCCGGCTTTCCTCCGCCTGCGAGTGCGGACGGCGACCACGATTCGTGTTCACCCGTGCTCTCCGCAGACGCGGCTGGTAGCGCCTGTTGGATCTGCACCGCCGGCGCGTAGGGCTTCTTGCCCATCATGCTCTTCACAGCGAAAAATCCGCCCACCAGCACCAGCAGCGCCACACCGATCACGCCGTACAGCATTTTCGGATCGCTCTTCAATTGTTCGAGCGCCGTCAGCGGCTTCACCGGTTTCGTCGCGCCCGCGGGGGGAATCGGCTCCAGGTTCAGCGTCGATTCGAAGGGCAGGCTCTCGACGATCAATTGGTCGCCGCGAGCAGTGTCGAGACCCGCTGCCGCCGCCACCAGATCGTGAATCGATTTGATGCGCTCCGGCGTCGGCGCAACCAGAACTTTTTTCTGATTCGGAGCCGTACCTTCCCAATGCACTTCGTGATCGATCAGCACCGACACCGAGAGCTTCTTGATAGTGCCCTGCGGCGTGATGGTGTGCTTCACCATGTGGCTGGTTTGATAGTTGATGCTTTCCGTTTTGCGCGACGTTCCGCCGCCGCCCATCGGATTCGACGGTGGGTTGGGAAGATTCGACGCAGTGCCCGGCTGCCCGCCCGCGGCGTGCGCGGTTTGGGAGACGTCTTCGGTCTTCTGCGAACTCACCATCACGGAATGCGTCGGATCGTAATTTTCTTCGCTCTGTTCGCCGCTTGCTCAAGTCGCATTCGGCTGAAACGGCGGCGCGAAATCTTCCCGCGCCCACCAGCGGCTCCAGGGTCGAATTCAGTTTCGCGGTCAGATCCTGCTCCACCTGATGCCGGTATTCGAGCGCGCCTTCCGACGCTTCCTGCGCCGATCCCTGCTTCTTCGGCTTATTCAACAGGTTCCCGCGCATATCTAAAATCGAAACCATTTCCGGTGCGAGCCCTTCCACCGCGCTCGCGACCAGATTTGCGATCGCCGGAACCGCGCTATCGGGCAACACCGCGCCGGGACGAATGTGCAGCAGCACGCTCGCCTTCGCTGCCTGTCTCGCCTCCAGGAACACCGATTCTTGCGGTAAGGAAATGTGAACGCGGGCCTGCTCGACTTCCGATACCGTCATGACCGAACGTTCCAGCTCGCCTTCCAGCGCGCGGCGATAATTCACGTGTTCCGCAAAATCAGTCATGCCGAAATTGGTCTTATCGAAAATTTCGAAGCCGATGCGGCCGCTCTTGGGCACGCCTGCGCCGGCCATCTCAAGCCGCAATTCGGCGACCTTGTCTTCCGGAACAGAAATCGTGGTGCCACCGTTCGAAAGCCGGAACTGCGTGCCGCTCTCTTTCAGTTTCTGAACCACCACCGATGCATCTTCGGGCGCGAGCGAGTTGTACAGCGGACGAAAATCACGTTCGCGCTCCCAGTTCGTCAGCGCATACACGCCGAACACGGTGAGCAGAGCGACGATCACGATGGTCACGCGCTGCGCAACCGAAAAATTTCCAGCCAGACGTTTGAGTTGATCCATGAGTCAAGGTGCGCAGATTACATCTGCATGCGCATCACTTCCTGATATGCCGATACGACCTTATTCCGCACCTGCATGAACATCTGAAATTCGAGATCGGCGCGCTGTGAAGCCAGAATCGTGGAGTGCAGGTCTTCGCCATCGCCCGAAAGAAATTTGTCGACGCTCTGATTGGCGCTGGTGCGCGCGCCTTCTACTTCGTTGATCGCGCTGCCGAGCATGTCGCGAAAGGAAACGCTATCGCCTGCAGAAGCGGGTGACGCCGACGGCATCGCGATCGGCGAGCTGCTCTGCAGTTTCGATCCTGGCGATAGCGGCTGCTGCAGATTTGGCAGCGTGGGGAACCCGTTCAGTTTCACTTGAACAGCTCCAGCGATTTCGCGATCATATCTTTCACCGCGCCGATTGCCGCGACGTTGGCCTGATAGCTGCGCGACGCGCCCATCAGATCCACCATGTCTTCGGCCGGATTCATGCGCGGGTATGCGACGTAGCCGTCCTGATTCGCGTCAGGATGTCCTGGGAGGTAGCGCATTTCCGGGTCGCGCGTATCGGTGACCACTTGTGCCACGCGCACACCCACCGGCGCATTGCCGACCGCATTTTCGAACATCGAAGAAAATTGCGCCGCGGCCGGGTCGGAGGTGAACACCGCATCCTTGCGGCGATACGGTCCGCCTTCCGGCGTCCGCGTCGTATCCGAATTCGCCAGATTCTCCACCAGCAATTCAGTGCGTTCGCGCTGCGCCGACATTCCCGACGCGCTGACCGAAAGTGCGTTGAGCAGGCTCATCCGTTCTTCCCTTCGTTGATCGCCGCGCGAATGGAGGAGAGGTCGCTGCGCGCGAAACTCGATGCGATCGCGAAGCGCATGGCGTTCTCCGAAAGCAGGCGCGATTCGCGGTCGAGATTGACGTTGTTGCCGTCGGCCTTCACCGTGAGCCCCTGCGGCTCGATCACGCTGGGCTGCTGCCCGTCGACGGCATTCTCAAATTCGGAGCGGAAATCGATGTCCTGAGTCTTATAACCAGGGGTGTCCGCGTTGGCGATGTTGGAAGCGACCAGTTTCTGCCGCTCGCTCAACAGCGTCATGTATCGTTCGGTATTATTGGCGACGCCTTGAAACACGATGCCAGCAGAAATGCACGCGCATTGCCAGCGCATGTGATTGATTTGAGGTCGGAAGGAATGTTGCGAGCGGCGTGAACCCGTCGTCGGCCGTCAAGTTTTCGACGCTCCGGAGCTGGGTCTAACTACACGTCCAAATAGATTCCGCGCGGCCGCGATCCGCCGGGCGTGTACGCGTGTTGCCGGCGGAACTGGATCAACTTCGATTGGGTGTGGGCGCGCGCGGCCAGAATCGCGTAGCGGGACCATCGCAATAAACTGGTCACTTCCCGCGCGATCGCCTGCCGCTGGGCTTGTTCCGGCGTCGCATGCCACAGTTGCTCCACTTCACGGCGATAGACATCAAGAAGCCGCTCTACTTCGCCATACGCGCCTGCCGCGACCGCAGCGCGTAGCCGGTTGCTAGCCTCCGTTCGTGGCATTTGCTCGTTGATCCGCGAACAGAGTGGTGAAATAGGTAACTTGCGATTCGAGCGTCGCAAGGGCCGCATCCGCTGCCGACATCTGCGTAATCAACGTCGACTGCATATTGTTGATGCGATTCGTCGTGTCCGTGATCTCTGAGGCGTCCTGAGTAATCTGCGTCTGCAGCGCCGCATTCGCTGATTGAAATACGCCGTTAATGGGATCGGTGAGAGCAGTCAATGCGCTGCTCGCAGTCGCCAGAAATCCCGTGCCGGTAGTGCTGCCGAGGAATCCCGCAACATCGGTGGGATCGCTCGCCTGAGCCGCCTCGTACGTCGCCGAGTTGAACTGCAGGGTGCCGGTCGAATTAAACGTCAGCCCCAGATCGGATAAATGCTGCACACTGCCGCCACCGCCGCTGTAGTTGAGGATGCTGCTGAGCGATTGCTGCAACTGAGAGACAATCGCTTGGCCGGTAAGCGCTCCGCCGCCTGTTCCGTGATTCACAGTCAGCTCCGCCTCGGCGGCGTTGTAGGCCGATGCGAACGCCGATAGCGCGCTTTCCGCCTGCGACGTATTCGGTGCAACCTGAATATTGGTATCGCCCGTCTGCAGCAGGGTCGCGGTCACACCCGGCGCGAGCGTTACCGTGTTGCTGGTCGATTGAATCGGCGACGCCGGAGGCGCCGGTTGCCCGTCCACCGTATAGCTGGCCTGCGATCCGTGCACCAGTGTTTCCAGTAGATCCTGACTCCCGTCGTTGAGCTGGATGTTCTCGTCTTGCAAAGTCGTGCTCGCCAGCGAAAGCCGATAATCCGGAGACGAGGGCGAACCGACGTTGACCAATGTCGCGCTTACGCCCGCGCCTGCCGAGTTGATCGCTTGCGCCAGCGCGTCCAGATTGTTCGAAGCAGGTGTGATGGTAAATGTCGAAGTTCCGACGGTCAAGGTGTACGATCCTGAAGTGCTGATCGATGTGGACGTGGGATCGGTGACCGTAGCGCCTGCGTCGCTGAACGTAATGGTCTGCGCGCCAGGGCTAATGACGTTCAGATCGTATGTGCCGCTACCGATCGCCGCCGTGGGATCGATGCTCGCGCTTGCGATCGTAGGATCCGCTACCGTTGCGCTCAGCGACCCTCCGCCTGCCGCCGAATTCAAGCTGGTTAGCGCGGTCTGCAGCGCTGAAAACTTCCCTTGTAGCGTTGAAAGCTCGCTCTGCTGGCCTTGCAGAGTGGTTTGGTTGTCCTGGAGTTCGGTGAGTGGAATCGACGCGACCTGCACCGCATGAGCGATCGCCTGCTGAATGTCGCCGGCGAATTGGCTGCTGCCGTTGAACGTGTTGTTGGCAAGCGTACCGGAAATGGATGTGGATCCCATAAATTAAGTCGCGACTGACTGGCCAAAAAAAGCTGGGCCGGTTCTCGGTTAAGAATCGGCCCAGACTCGCTACAACATTAGGCTTCCCGTTACGCGAGAAGTTTCAACAGCGCCTGCGGTTCGGAATTGGCTTGCGCCAGCGCCGCCACCGAGGACTGCTGCAACACTTGCGACTGCGTGAGAGCCGCGGCCTCCTGGGCCACGTTCGCGTCTCGAATGTTCGATTCCGCCGCCGATTCATTGGTGATCTGCGAATTCGCCAGTCCGATTGCGTAGGTCAGATCGTTTTCACCGTCGCCGACCGTACCTTGCACCAGGCCCAGCGCTGCGACCGACGACGTAATCGCCGTGATTGCTGCCTTCGCGTTAACGGCGGTGTCGACCGTCTTGCCGTTGAGGCCGAGACCAGTGCTGTCCACCTGGTTGCCGCTGCCGCCGAGGTTGACGGTCACCTGCGAGTTGGTCTGGTTGTTACCGCCGCCGATGTACACCGCGAGCGAAGCGTTGTAGGTACCGCCGCTGGCCAGTCCGATGTTACCCGCCTGGCGATCGATTTCACCCAGCAGCGTCGTGAATTCCTGGTTCAGCGTCGCGCGGCTGCCCGAGAAGGTGTCGGTGGCCGACTGCGTCGCCAGCGTCTGCAGCTGGTTCAGAATGGTGGAAATGTTGTTCAGGCCGCCGTCGATGGTCTGCAGAATCGCCTGACCGTCATTCGCGTTGCGGACGCCCTGCTGCAGTTCCGCGACATTGGCGCGGAAACCGTTTGCAATGGCGAGGCCCGCCGCGTCATCCCCCGACTTATTAATACGGAAACCAGACGTCAACTGCGTGATCGCGTTATCCAACGAGTTGGTGTTGTTCGCCAGGTTCTGCTGCGCCACCAGGGAGGTGACGTTGGTTTGTAACGAAAGAGACATTTGCTCAACTTCCTCTCTACTTAAAATTTTCCGGCGTCAGCCGAACCCGAGGTTTTTTTAATTTCGCTTCGGTGATATGCATGTCGCAACCACGCCCGGCCTTTTCAGTGTTTTTTTGTAAACAAATTCGATTCGTGAGCACAACCAGAAGTTCCCGCGTACTAGAAACGCTCTAATCCCTGCGCGATTTCACCGATATGCAGCGTGGAAACAATGATGAACCGATGCCTGTCCGTCTCCGAACGCCGCGCGCGCCTGCTGTTGAGCGCCTGGAATAGCGGCAATCTCTCTCGTCTCGAATCCGCGCTCGCTTCCGTATCCAACGCCAGCAACACCAGCCTGTCCTTCGGCGAGATCGAACGGATCGAGATGGTCAACGAAGTCAGTTCCACCATTCAAGGTTGGATCGACCGGTGCCGCGATCAGAACGAGCTGGAAACATCGCTGCGCCTGCTGCGCCATCTGGCCTCGGCGGTGGCGCCCTCTTCCTCTTATACGCGTGAACAAAACTTAAACACGCCGGCTACTCGTACCTTTGCGCGCGTCTAGGAATCAGCCCATAGGCTCTAGTCGTTGTGTGCGCTTAAGGATTAGTCAACGCCTCGATTTGCAGCCCGCGTTTCTTCTGCACCCCGATGATATGTCCCGTCAGCGACGGCGCACCATTCACACTCGCCTGCAGCGGCTTGCTGAGCGGATAATCGAACGTCACCACTTGTCCCGGTTTCAGCTCCAGCAGCTCGCGAAACACCAGCGCAGGACCGTTCAAGGTAACCTCGATCCCCACTCTGGCTTCCTCGATCAAGCCCAGATTCCGCTCCATGTCCGCCGAAGGCGCGACCTTCACCAGTTCAGTGGGCGTCTCCGCCGCATCCTTCTCCGTTTCGAAAAACGACTGCGGAACGGCGATTTCGAATTCGCCTTTCTTCTCGCCGTATTGAACCGTGAACAGGATCTTGGTGAGTGGCTCGGAAGCGTCGGGACACGGCAGCGCGTCCGGATCGCAAGTCAGCAGCTCGACGTCGAACTCGATGGCGTGAAACACTCGCCACGCTTCGCCCAGCGCCCGCGCCAGAACGCGAATCGCGCCCTCCAGCAGGCTCCACTCGATTTCCGTCAGCTCACGCGCCGCCGGCTCGCCTTCACCCGGCTTGCCGCCCAGCAGGAGTTCCAGGATGGTGAACACCGTCGAGGGATGCAGGTGCAGAATCATCCGCTCGGCCCGCGGCGACAGTCGCAGCGCGATCAGGCAGGCCGGCGCCCGCAGCGATTTGTTGTAATCGCCTCGCGTGACTACATTGGTCGGCCCCAGCGCGGCCTTGATCTCGACTTGCAACAGACTCGACAGGCGCGGTTCCAGCATTTGCGCGAATGCTTCGTGTGCGCCCCGCATCAACCGGAATTGTGGCGTCGAAGGATCCGGACGGCCTACTTCGAGCGGACGCGAGACGGGCTTCCGCCTGCTGAGTTTTGCGTTCATACTGGCTCACCCGTACATCGTCTTTCTAAGTGGATTCCTTTAGATCGCCCTAGGAGCTTGTTGAAAAAGGGGACAGACTACTCTGTCCCCATCCGCGACAACGACGATTACAGCTGGCCCCACGGGCGTGGACAGAGCGGTCTGTCCCCTTTTCCCCAGTTTGCGTAAACAATCCCCCGTTCTCATCGATATGCATTCAACCGTAAAAGCGCCCCGTGTATTTGAAACGGCTGCGCGGATTTGAGCGGACGATGATTAAACTAACCCGCATCAGTAAAGCGTCCCTGATCCTGAACTCGGATCTGATCGAACATATCGATCAAACTCCAGCCACGGTGATTACGCTGATCTCCGGACAGAAGCTGATGGTTATCGAAACGGCCGAAGAGGTCGTCGAGAAAGTCGTCGAGTTTCGCCGCACGGTGCTGCCCTACGTTCCGCTCGCGGCCGTGAATGTGACGAACTCTTCCGGCGACGATATCGAGGAAAACTCTCTCCATGGCAGATAACGCGGGTTCCGCACCCAAACTGCGCTCCACGCGCCCCGACCTCGCCAGCATTCTCGGAATCCTGGTCGCATTCGGTGCGATCGGTGCGGGCCTGTTGATGGAAAAGGGCAGCCCCTCGGACGTCATGCAGGTGTCCGCCGCCGTCATCGTGCTCGGTGGCACGCTGGGCGCTTGCATGATCACCGCGCCGCTCAGCTCGCTGATCGCGGCAGCCAAGGGATTGAAGAGCGTGTTCCTGCAGGAAGTGATCCACACCGACGTCGCGATCGAGGAAGTGATTCGCTACGCCACCAAGGCGCGCAAAAGCAGCGTCATCTCGCTGGAAGAGGACCTGCCCGGCATTTCCGATCCGTTTCTGCAGAAGGCTTTAACGCTCGCAGTCGACGGAACCGACATCCAGGAACTCCGCCAGATGATGGAGCTGGAGTTGTCGATGAAAGAGAAACACGCCGAAGCCGCCGCGAAAGTTTTCGAGGCTGCCGGCGGATACTCGCCCACGGTCGGCATCATCGGCGCCGTGCTGGGCCTCATCCAGGTGATGAAACATCTCGAAGATATCTCCGAAGTGGGCCGCGGTATCGCTGTTGCATTCGTCGCGACCGTGTACGGTGTCGCGGTCGCCAACCTGTTCTTGCTGCCGGCTGCCAGCAAGTTGAAATCGCGGATTCACGATGAAGTCGAAGCGAACGAGCTGATGTTAATTGGGGTCGGCAGCATCCTGGAAGGCATGAATCCGAAGTTGATTCGGGTGAAGCTGGAAGCGTTCCTGCAGCACAAGGGCAAAAAGGCCAAAGGTGAGGCCCAAGGGGCCGGCGCCCAGCAGGCCGCCGCGGCGGGGGACTAGCCTCCGTGGCCCGTAAGAAAAAACCGCCAGAGCACGAAAACCATGAACGTTGGCTGGTCTCCTACGCCGACTTCATCACTCTTCTATTCGCATTCTTCGTGGTGATGTTCGCCTCTTCGCAGACCGACAAGGAAAAGGTCAAACAGATTTCGGACGCGGTCACCGAAGCGCTGAAGGACGGCAAGTCCATGTCGATCGGCATGCCTCCCAAACTCGCCACCATCCTGGGCGGAACCGTCGGCGACACCGGTAAGGGGAATGCGCAAATGAAGGGCCCTGGCGGTGCGCAAAAGGCCGCCAAGGAAGCGATCGAGGATGAAGCCATCGAAGTCACACCTTCGATGAAGCGCATTACCAAGGACCTGGAGCAGGAAATCAAGGACGGCAAGGTCGAGGTGAGCATGGAGCCTCGCGGCCTGGTGGTCAGCCTGAAAGAAACCGCGTTCTTTACTTCCGGCGAAGCCGTGATCAACGTGAGCAGCTATCCCACGCTCGGCAAACTGGCAGAGGTGTTGAAGGACACGTCCAATCCGTTGCATATCGAAGGTCATACCGACTCGCAACCGATCCACAACTCGCGATTCCAGAGCAATTGGGAACTTTCCGCCGCCCGCAGCATCGCCATGATGGAAGCCCTGTCGACGCGCTTCGCAGTCGACCGGAAGAGAATGGCGATTGTCGGTTATGCCGACAATATGCCGGAGGACAGCAACGATACGCCGGAGGGACGCGCCAAGAATCGCCGCGTCGATATCGTAATCCTGAACCAGCAGGTGGTCCGCAAAGCACAGGCGAAGACCGGCGCCGAGTCAGCCAAAGCCGCACCGAAAAAGTAATCGCGGGCGCGATTCAGGATTTCAAGCGCCGATTAACCGCCGTTGGAACTCATCAGATCGAACAGCGTTGTTTTCGGCAGCGATGCTTCCGCCTGTAGCGATGCCTGCAAGGTCGCCTGCTCCTGCGTCATGTCGGTCGCATCCTGTGCGATGTTGGCACTCTTCTCCGTGCTGATCGACGTCTGATACTGGAGCTGGAACTTCTGCGCCACCGTGGTCGCGTTCTGAATCTGGTCCTGCACGCCGCCGTAGTAGGCTAGCTGATTCGACAAATACGCGCTGGCCGTCTGCATCGATTGCAGCGCGTTCGTGATTCCTGTCGTGTCGTTGTTCGCCAATGCGGTCTGTAGGCTGGTGATCGCCGCGAACACGTTGTCGGATGCGACGCTGTCGTCCGGATTCCGATGATCGAAAATATCCTGCGCGCTCTTCGCGTCGGAAAATGTGACGCCGGTCGCGTCCTGAATCACGCGCGTGGAGGTCGATTGCATTAACCGGTCGACTCCCGTGGGCGAGCTCGGATCCAACTGATACGACGGCTGGGTATCGTTGTCGCCGCTGAATACGTACGATCCGTTGTACTGCGTCTGGCTCAGCGAAAGCATCTGGGAGAGCGATTCCTGCACCTGCTGCGCCAGATTTGCGCGCGCTGAAGCGGTGGTGGTGCTGTTGGCGCCCTGCGTGCCCAAAGAGGTGATCTGATCCATCAACTGCGTCGCCGATTCCAGCGCGGATTCGGCCGTGTTCACCTGGCCGGTTACCTGGCTCAAGTTGCTGATGGTCTGATTGACCTGCCCTAACTGCGATTCCAGTTCCAACACGTCCGCCGTTCCCGCCGGATCGTCTGACGGCTTGTTGATGCGCTGCCCCGATGACATCTGATTCTGCGTGTTCGCCATCTGCTGCTGCAGCAGGCCGAGATTCGCCAGAAACTGCTGGTCGATCGCGCTCATGTTTTGGATCATAGGGTCACCATTACGCCGCCGGAATCATATTCAGGAGCGCCGACGCCAGTTGGTCGATCACGCCTACCATCTTGCCCGCCGCGTCGTATCCTTTTTGCAGCTCCATCACCTGGATCGCTTCGCCGTCCAGCGAAACCCCCGAAATCTGCGTCTGCAGCGCCTGCGCCTGCGCTAGCTGCTGCGTCGCCAGCGATTGCCCGTTCTGCGCGTTCGAGGCCTGCTGTCCCGCTGTCTCCGCCAAGCCTGCTGAAAACGTGAGAATGCTCTGGCCGTTGATCATGTCCGCCGGATCGGTGGAGGTTCCCAAATTGGACAAATCCAGAGCCGCGCCGTTGCCGACCTGAGGAGGTCCCGGATCCACTGGCGCCAATCCCCCGGGCGTTATGTTGGGATCCAGCGTCAAAGTTGACGCGATATCCGCCGGACTCGACGAATTGTACGAGAACAGCGGCGCGCCGGCGCCACCGGTCGTCGTCTGCGCCGAAGTGAGAATCGCATTCACGCGATCGGCCACCTGCTGCGCGAGTTGATTCAGTGCGCCCTGCTGCTGCCCGTTTCCTTGCAGCCCCGGAAGAACCGTGTTGCGAACGTTCAGGAGGCCGCCCAGCGTTCCTTGCGAAATTTGCGAAGTGATGTCTTGGCCGTCTGCGTTGAGAATATGCGCGTCGTTTGTTCCGCCCGGAATCGGATTCGTGCCCGAATCGTTGAAGCTGGTCGAAAGATCGTATTGCTGCTGCCCGATCACCAGCGGCGTCTGCCCGCCCGCCAGCACCGTCGCCGTGCCGTCCGTTTCGAACCGCACCGTAATATCTGTCAGCTTGGAGAGCGAATCGAGCGACGATTGCAGATTCGCCTCGACGTCCGGATCGGGCGTCAGGCTCCCTCCGATTTGCTTATTGTCGGCGGCGATCTGTTGCGACAGCGTGTTGATCTGGCTCACTGTCGAATTTATCTGCTGATTTAAACTGCCGGTGAGCTGCGACAGCGAGCTCGCTGCCGATTGAAACGCACTGCCCAGAGCCTGCGCGCTCGACAAAACTGCTTGCTGCGTCGTTGATGAGCTGGGATTCGCGCTCCACGCCGAAAAGCTGTTAAATAATGTGTTCAGCGCGCCCAGCACGCCCGACTGTCCCGATACGTCGAACAACGGCTGAATACTCGCCAGCGCGTTCGATTGCGCGGTATATCCCGCTTGCGCTTCCAGTTGATTGCGAACGGCCGCATCGGCGTACTGGCTGTCGGTCGATTGCGTCGGCCCCGCCACCACTCCGCCGCCCATTCCCGAACTCGGATCGAAGGGCAGCGCTTCGAGAATCGCCTTCTGCGCCGAATATCCCGGCGTCGAGGCATTGCTGACGTTGTTCTGGGAAACGTTTAACGCATTCTGAAACGCGCGCAACGCGTCCAGGCTGCTGTTCAGTCCGCTGAATAAAGTTCCCATGATTAAATCTCGAAACTCCCGTGCGCCTGGCTTTCCTTGAGCACCGGAGCTCCCTGCGCCGTATAACCTGAGCCGAGCCGCATCTGCATCCAGCCCAGCCAGAATTGCGACGCGTAGCCGATCTGCAAACGCAGCCCCCGCGCCGCATCGCGAATTTCTCTGCAAGCTCGGGCGATTTCCGGGGTCAGTTCGTCCTTCGCGTCTTTGATGATGATTTCCAGAATCCGCGCCGTCTCGCCCAGTTCGTCGAGACACTGATCCAGCGTCGCGGCGCTGGGAGTGCGCAGCAGATCGCGAACCGAACGGATTTTCGCTTGCGCGAGTTGAACGGATTCGAGCGCGTTCACGCTAATCTCCGCTAAGCGCGGAGCTGACGATCGATTGCGAGAGTGCTGCCGGGTCCACCTGATACTGCCCCGATTGCACTAACGCCCGAAGTTCGGCCACGCGGCTTTCACGTTGGCTTGCGCCCGCGGTTTGCACGCCCGAGAGCAGCCAGTTCTGTCCACCCAAGTCGATCTGGTCGCTCGACGATGTGCCGCGATTGGCGGCGGACGTCGATTTCCCGCTTGTTTTCAGCGGTTCATAGACCGTTCCGGACTGTGGCTTCACGATGTTCAAGGCGTCTCTCTGGTCGATCTTCACTTCAGTCAGCCCCCTATATATCGCGAAAAGTTTGCGGTAGTTGAACCCGAAATCCGGCTAGGGTCTAAGTTTCTGTACTTAGTACTTCGACCTGCCCCGGTTGGTCCCAGGAACCCCGGTGCGCTCCACAGCATGCGAATTTTCGCCGTTTCCCATGCCGCGGTCATGCGCGCTTCCATGGCCAACAGACGCCGCGACCGCTTTCGCCGCGTCTTCCACCGATCCGCCACAATCGCCAGACCCAGCGTGCTGCCGGCCCCCGCGAAAAACAGCGCGATCTCCGTTCCAATTCCCATCGCTATTCGACCCCTCCCATGCGCACCGCATGCTTGCCGTTCTGCGGCACCATCTCGACGATTCTCACCCCGTAATTCCCATCCACCGCGACCATCTCCCCGCGAGCGATCACGCAGTTGTTCACCCGGATTTCCACTTCGTCGTGCAGGTCCTGCTCCAGTTCCACGATCGATCCGCCTGATAGCGACAGCACGTCTTTCATCCGCAGCTTGGCCCGTCCCAGCAGCACGCTCACCGGCACCTCGACGTGCAGCAACCGCTCCACCGGGTTGTCGCTCCAATCGAACTGCGGCGCTTCGCTTTCCGCCGGAACGCCCAGCGCCGTCAGCATCGCTTCGCTGAACGCGATCTGGATGGGCGGAAATTCGCGGCCCTCGGTGGTGATCTCGATCAGCGCTTTCGCGGCCGCCGCAGTGCCCGGATCTTCCGCGCTCTCGATCTCGTCGATCGAAATCTCCGATCCGAATTTCTGCCGCGCGGCCTTGGCAATTGCTTGTTGAATGGACGCGTACTGGCTGTTTTCGTCCGACGCACTCTCGGCCGCAGCGCTGGCATAGGACCGCTGCAGTTCTTCCCAGGTCTCGGTCGGCGCACCACACCAGATGCGGCAGCCTTCTTCGACGCTCACCGAACACGACCACCAGATCAGTTCGCCGCTCGCATCGCCTTCGCCCCAGGAGATCGCGATCTCCTCGTTGGGCGGGTGCGAGTCGCGCATCTGCGCCGTCAGGTCGTTCAGAAAACTCGAGATGGATTCGTGCAGCGCCATCTGATTAATACACTCCATGGCCGGTGGGCCAACGGCGATCGATGTAATTGCGAAGTCGTAGAACCGCTTGGGCTTTTATCTGCGAAATTCGTGTGATGTGCAAATCCAGAATCGGGGCGATCTCGCGAATGTGTTGGCCCTGCCGGTAGTACAGATCGAGCACCAGCCGCTCCACCTTGGGCATCTTTTCCAGGCCTTCCTGGATCACCTTTTCGAGCTCGCTGCGCTCCAGCATGCGCGCCGGCGAGTTTTCTTCGTCGGCGGCGAGATAGAACATCAAATTTCGCGAATCCGTCTCGCTCACCGCCGCATCCAGACTGCCGATCGCCACCCCGCGCAGTTCCAGCAGCGATTCCTGATATTCCTTGTGCGGAATCCCCAACTCCGCCGCGATTTCTTCTTCGCCCGGCGCGCGCTGCAATCTCTGTTCCAGCGTCGCCATCGCCTTTTGGATCGCTTTCAGGCGCTTGCGCTTGTGCGGCGCGATGCCGTCCATGCCGCGAATGCTGTCCAGAATCGCTCCGCGAATTTTGTACTCCGCGTAGGTCTTCAGCTTCACGTTGAAACTGGCGTCGAAACTGTCGATCGCATTGATCAGCCCGATCACACCTGTCGAAATCAGATCGTCCAGCGAGGTGTTGTTGGGAAGGCGTTCATGCAGCCGTGTCGCGATCCAGCGCACCTGGGGCAGATGCTCCATGATGAGCTGCTCACGCGAGGCCTCGGTATTGCCGGCCTGCTCGCTATACGCCGATGTGCTGAGTGTTGCCATGTGCTTCTAAGCGACCTGTGCGCGCGTGCGTTCCTTCCCGAGCGCCAGCCCGATCAGATCTTCCACTGTCGCGGCGCGAATATCTTCCGGAATCGCCGGTCCGTGCGCCAGGAACGACAACGCCAATCCCACCCGTGAAGCTTCCGAGAAAATCGACCCGAGCGCCTGCGTTTCATCAAGTTTGGTGGCCAGCAAGCGCCCGGGTCGGAAAACGTCGTACTTGTGAATGCAACGACGTAAGTCGGAGGACTTCATGTAGGCCGGTGCAACCAGGTGCACATCCAGGCCTGGAATCTTTTCGAGTGTCATGGCGGCCAGCTCCGCGGTGCGGCCGTCGTTTCCGGCGTAACCGGGAGTGTCGATGAATACGATCTCTTTCCTGCGCGCTTCCGCCACGACAGCCGGCAGCGCGTGAATCGACGGCACTGAGGAGAATGAATGCCCCAGATTGGTCGCGAACGCCTGCAGCAGAATCTGCCCCGCCGATCGCGCCGAATCGAGCGACAGCAGCCGCAGCTTCTTGCCGCGCACCATATCCGATGCCGCCAGCTTCATCAAGCTGGTGGTTTTCCCCGCTCCGGTCGGCCCGACTAACGCCACCACGATTCCCGCCGCGCCTTCGATCCCGATTTTCGGTTCGATAGGAACTCGCGCTTCCATCTCTCCGCGAATGAATGCTTCCAAGCGCGCCGCATCGAAACGCATCGACTTCCAGCGATTCGCCGTCTTCTCAGATCCTTTGCCGCGTTCGAAAAACGCGTCGGTCGCCATCGACGCCTCTAAACGGTCGACGATATCTTTGGCCACATTCGCGTCCACTTCGGATGCCATCATTTGCGCGTACACATCGGCGAGTTCGGGAACGGTTCGCCCGATGCTCAATTGCGGCGTCGAATTGCGCACCAGTAGCCCGCGAATTTCGTTCATCTGCGCGTACAGCTTTTCCAGTTCGCCGGCGAGTTCGTCGTGCTTCTCCACAACTGGCGTTTCCGTGACGATTCGAACGGGACGCTGCTGCTTTTGCGGAGCAGGACTGGTTCTGGCCGCCGGTGCGACCGATACCGGAGCCGCTTTGCTCGCATCAGGCAGAATCAGCTTGCGAACATCGGGTCCCGCGGACTTAGCGGGCGCAGCTTCCCCCGACACTCCGAACACGACTTCATAACCGCCTGGCTGATCGCCGCTCGAAGCGAACTTGCGGGTGTTCAGCATCATCGCGTCCTCGCCCAGCTCTACCCGAGCCTGCTGGATCGCCTCATCCACCGATCGCGCGAAAAACGATTTGATCCGCATGCCTGTTGGATTCGTCATTCGATCACTCCTCGCGAGCGAACCTTTACATCCGCGGGAATCTCGTTGTGCGAAAGCACCGTCAGATTCGGCAGCGACGGCTCAGAAAGCTGCCGCAGAAAATGTCTCGACCCTCCACTGGCGATCACGATCGCCCCTTCCGATTTTTCGATCTTCTTGCCGATGCGGCCCAGGATGTCGCGGATCGCTTCCGGCGCCATGGTCAGCACGCTGTTCATTTCCGTGTGCTCGACAGAGGCCTCGATGGAGCGCTCGATGGATGGGTCCACCATGTACGCAGCCAGTTCATTCTGGCCGTTCGCCAGGCCCTTCACGATTCCGCGGCGGATGGACTGGCGCACGTATTCCGTCAGCAGCACGGGGTTCTTGCTGCTCTGCGCGCCTTCGCCGAGGGCCTCGAGAATTCCTACAGCATCTCGAATCGCCACACGTTCCCGTAAAAGATTCTGCAACACTCTTTGGACCGCAGCGAGTGGTAGCAGTTTTGGAACCAAATCCTCGACAACCTTGGGGTTATCCTGCGCCACACGATCGCAAAACGCCTTGGCGTCCTGCCGCGTGAACAGTTCGTGCGCGTGCCGCCGGACCACTTCGGTGAGATGCGTGCCGATCACACTGACTGCGTCGACCACCGTGTAACCCGCCGCGCGAGCACGATCGACTTGATCGGTTCGGATCCACAAAGCGGCCAGCCCGAACGCCGGATCGGTGGTCGGTTTGCCTTGCAGCGTGGATGGCTGATTTCCGCTGGGAATGGCCAATTCATGGCCTTGCAGCAATTCGTAGCGGGCAATTTCGATGCCGCGCAAATTGATTACGTACTCGCGCGATCGCAGCGCCATGTTGTCTTTTACTTTGACCGGCGGCAGCAGATATCCGAGTTGCGTTGCAAGCTGCCGTCGAATTCCGATCACGCGCTGCAACAGCGGCGATTCGTTGCCACGCTCGACTAAATTCACCAGGCCCAGTCCGACCTCGACCGACAGCGCTTCCACCTTCATCAGCACTTCGAAATCTTCTTTGGGTTTTGCTTTGGCCGTCGAAACCGCGCCGGAAGCGACGGATTTTCGACGCTTGCTCCACGCAATCGCTCCCAATCCCCCGCCCAATGCGATGAACGGCACCGTCGGCAGACCCGGGAACAATCCCAATGCGACCAACACTCCGCTGGCCAGCATCAGCGGCTGTGCGCTGCCTAAAACCTGCTTCTGAAATTCCGCGCCCAGGCTTTCTTCGGTGCCCGTGCGCGTCACGATCAAGCCGCCCGACACCGAAATCATCAGCGCCGGGATCACTGTGACCAGGCCGTCACCGATGGTCAGGACCGTGTACGTTTCGATGGCGTGGCGCAGTTCCATGCCGTGCTGCAATACGCCGATCAGGAATCCGGCAATGATATTGATGCTGGTGATCAGGATGCTCGCCACCGCGTCACGCTGCGTGAAGCGCGAAGCTCCATCCATCGCGCCGTAAAACTCGGCTTCCGCAGCCAGATTCTTTCGGCGTGTGCGCGCTTCGTTCTCGTCGATCAATCCCGCGTTTAAATCCGCGTCGATCGACATCTGTTTCCCGGGCAACGCATCCAACGTGAATCGGGCAGTGACTTCCGAAATACGCACCGCGCCATGGTTGATGACGACGTATTGGATCGCGATCAGCACCAGGAAGATCACCGCGCCGATGATGTAATTCCCGCCGACCACGAAGCTGCCGAACGCTTCGATCACATGTCCCGCGGCCGATGTGCCGGTGTTGCCGTTCAGCAATATCAATCGCGAGGAGGAAATATTCAGCGCCAGGCGATACAGCGTCAGCAACAGCAATGTGGTGGGAAACACGCTGAAGTCGACTGGACGGCGAATGTACACCGCCGCCATCATGACGATCACCGACAGCATGATGTCGACTACGATCAGGAAGTCGAGCAGGAAACCCGGCATCGGCATGATCAGCGCGATGACAATGGAGACGATCGCGATCGGCACGCCCATCTCGCCAAGCGCGGTCATGAAGCCCGCCCACGCGGCATTCGGCGCGGGGGCTTTGATCACGGCTGTGCTGGGTGCTGCCATTTCTTAATCCGGTCCTTAGACTGCGCAGGGCTCCATCGACTTCACTTTGTAGACCAGTGTGGTTGCGTGGAATCCCGAGCATGCTGGCGGCTTTCGCCTTGTTGCCGGCACACTTGCGCAGCGCCTCTTGTAACAGCAACTTCTCAACCCGGCCCATGACTTCTTCCAGATTCACGCCCGATCCACGAAGCTGGATCTGCTGTTCGACGCTGGATTCGGCCGTGTCCAATTCAGGAAGCTGGATGTCGCCCGAATACAACTGCCGGCGCTCTCCAGAAAGCGTCGCGGCCATTTCGATCGCGTATTCGAGCTGGCGAACGTTGCCCGGCCATTCGTAATCGCACAGGCGGCGCAGTGCGTCGGCCGAAAGCGATTTCGAAGGCAGCGCCTCGCGGAGGCACACTTTTTCGAGGAAATGATCGGCCAGGACCGGAATGTCGACCGCGCGATCGCGCAGCGGCGGCACCGCGATGGGCACCACGTTCAGGCGATACAACAAATCGTCGCGAAAACGTTTTTCGGCGGCCGCGACCTTCAGATCCGAATTCGACGCCGCGATCACCCGCGCGTCCACTTGAATGGTCTGCGAACTGCCCACTCGCTGGATCTCGCGTTCTTGCAAAACGCGCAGCAGTTTGGGCTGGATCTGCATCGGAATCTCTCCGATTTCGTCCAACAGAATGGTGCTGCGATGCGCCTGCTCGAAGCGCCCCACCCGATCGTTCACCGCGCCAGTGAACGCTCCCTTGGAGTGCCCAAACAGTTCGGCTTCGACCAGATTTTCAGGAATCGCCGCGCAGTTGACCGAAACCAGTTTGGCCCCGGCGCGCTTGCTCGCCATGTGGATCGCGCGAGCCACCATTTCTTTTCCGACGCCGGTTTCGCCGGTGATCAGAACCGTCGATTGGCGCGGGCCCACCAGCCGGATCATGGAGTGCAGATCGCGAATCGCGCGGCTTTCGCCGATCAGCATTTGCCGCCACGGCTCGGCGACCGCGACCGCGGCAAGTTCGAAACGTTCGCGCGACATGGTGACCGCGCGGCCCAGTTCCTCCGTGGTCAGCGGATCGGTGAGGTGCACGAACGACGTCATGGGCGATTTGATCAGCGATTCGTCCAGCGCCTTTAACGGATCGTAGATGACAACTGGGATCGGTGAGGGCGCGGCGTGGGCGTCGTCAAGCACGCTCGCGACGGTTAGAGCCTCAAGCGGCAGCTCCAGCACGATCACCGCGGCATTGGAAATCCGCGGCCGGGCGAGACGATCGGCGTTCGCCAGCGTGACCGCGAGCCCCGTAACTTGTTCCAGTACTTCGACTTGTTCCGGGCAATCGCCGGTCCGTACCCATACGATCCTACGCACACAGTTCTCCTCAGGCGTCTCTCTGCACAGAGACGCTACTCCGGTCGTCTGGACCGGTCTAGCCTGTTTAGGTCTTATGGGATATATCGGTGGAGAGGGAATATTCCCTTAGGGGCCCTAACAGATCTTTACTTAGCCCTCGAGGTCGCCGAGTGCTAAGAGAACGGCACCAGTAGAATCGCTCTAGCCGGGCTGGATGTGTGCGATATGTACGCAGCAATGGACGATCGTATCCTCAGCCAGGCCAACCGCGAATACCTCGAAAGCCGCATTCTGTCCACTCCACCCACCGAAATCGTCCAGATGCTGTACCAGGTCGCGATCGATAACCTCAACACTGCCATCGACTGCTTGAAAACGGGCGACGCTTTTGCACGAGCTCGCGCGGTGACCAAAGCCGAAGAAGCAGTCGACGAGTTGATCCTTTCGCTGGACCATTCCGTCGGCGCATCGTTCACGAAGTCGCTGGCCGATCTGTATGCCTACTGCCTGCGCCAGATCGTCGCTGGTCACTCCAGGCAATCCGAACAGGCGTTTCGCGATGCATTGACCATCCTGACATCGCTGGCCGAAACGTGGAGCAAGGTTCGCGAGAATCTCGCGGTCCAGAACGCGGCGGACGACGCCGCAGTAGAAGCCGCGGCTCAGGCTGTGGAACGCCCCGCGACTCCTGACTCGCCCTACGCAGCGTGCCCGGTGAGCAGCGGGTCGCGCGACTGGAGCGCGTAAGAACGTCGTCAGCCACGAATACACACGAATAAACACAAATTCGAATTCGTGTTCATTCGTGTTCATTCGTGGCCGATATGTTCCGCTTCTCCATACCCGCCGAGATCATCTTGGCAAGCCCTAATCCGCCCTTGGACGCCATCGACTTCGCGAAATACTCATCCGCCATGCCCATCGCCGAGCTCGCGGTCTGATCCTCGCCCGTTCCCAGCCACCCCTCGCCGTCTTCTTCGTGCATCGATTTCATGATCTGGCCGATCATCAAAGACTCGAAGTCGGTCGCCGCCGCGTGGATCTTCTGCGGAGAATCCTTCGGGCCCACGGCGAAGCTCGTGGACGGATTGGAAAGCACGCCACTGATGATGGAATTGCCCATCTAGATCACCTCGACGTCGGCTTCAAGCGCACCGGCCGCGCGCAAGCTTTGTAGAATCGCGATCACATCGCGTGGGGTGGACCCGATCTCGCCCAGCGCGCGCACCAGTTCTTCCACGGTCGCGCCTCGGCCCAACATCAGGTTGCGCGATTTCTCTTCTTTCCCGGCTACGGCCACCTGCGGCACCACTTCCGTCTTGCCTTGCGAAAACGCATTCGGCTGCGAAACAGTTTCCTGCGTCTGCACCTGAATGGTCAGCTTGCCGTGCATGATCGCGACTGGCGACACGCGCACTTCCTTGCCCATCACGATGGTGCCCGTCCGTTCATTGATCACGACGCGCGCCGGGCGATCGGCCTGCACCGTCAGAGCTTCCAGGCCGGCGATGAACTCCGTCGCCTTCTGCGCAAACGCGGCCGGAATCGCCACGTCGACCAGCGCCGAATTCTCCGCGCTCGCGATCGGCTTCTCTTTCGTCGCGAACTTTTCGTTGATCACCGCGCTGATGCGCAGAGCCGTAGTGAAATCAGGCTCGCGAAGCTGCAGCTTGAGCGAGGTCTTGGGCGCAACCGAAGGCGCCAGCCGTTCGACGCTCGCACCGCCGGGAATGCGTCCCACGGTGGGATGATTCACGGTCTGGCTGTTCGAGGATTTTCCGGCGACGAATCCCCCGGTCACCACCGATCCCTGCGCGACCGCGTATACCTGCCCGTCGACGCCTTTCAAGCTGGTCATCAACAGCAAGCCGCCTTGCAGGTTCTGCGCGTCGCCGATGGCTCCCGCCGTGACGTCGACATGCATGCCGGGCTGCGCGAAGGGAGGCAAAGTCGCGGTCACCATCACCGCCGCGGTATCGGTCACGCGCACCAGCGCGGGATTGATCGCCACACCCATCTGCTGCAAGAGATTGCCGAGACTCTGCGCCGAAAATAGCGTCTGCTGATGGTCGCCCGTGCCGTTGAGGCCCACGACGAGTCCGTACCCGATGAGCTGATTGTCGCGCACGCCTTCGAGCGACACCAGCTCCTTCAGCCGCGTGTTGGGGTGATCCGGTGTGTTATTCGGCGTGTCACCGGCGAGCAGGCAAAGCGTAAGTAAAGTCGCGATCAAAATGAGCTCCTAAAAAGGCAAGAGGCCGAGCAGTAATCGATACAGGAAATTCGGGCGGCGCACGGCGTCGTTCACGATGCCTTTGCCGTTCACCTGCA
This sequence comes from Terriglobia bacterium, assembly GCA_963819125.1. GTDB lineage: Bacteria > Acidobacteriota > Terriglobia > Bryobacterales > Bryobacteraceae > Palsa-187. Next base: position 1,206,522 of record CAWFUQ010000015.1, on the reverse strand, counting down.
ATTCCATCTGAGCTAATCTTTGCGACGGGATGGAGTTGGTGGTATCAAGATCAATCGGGCGAATCACGCCCCGAATGGTGATCTCCTGGTTTTCCGAATTGACGTTCAAGTGCCGCGTTCCTTCGACCACAAGATTTCCGTTCACCAAGACGTGCGTTACGCGCGCCGAAACAACGGTGGTCAAGGTGGTCTGGCGGCCCGTGGTTCCTTCGCCATCAAGCGACTGGCTGGCCCCAAGATTCAGCAAGTTGGCGAGCGCGCCGGTAGGGCTCTTCACTCCCGCCAGCGACGTGACGCTGGCATTCGCCGCCGAAGCTCGCGAAGTTTTCGATTGGCCGGTGGTCACTGCCGACGCGCTTTCCTGAACCACGATCGTGACGATATCGTCGACGTGGCGCGCGCGCAGATCGGAAGCGAGATCGGAGTATCGCGCCGCCGACGACCATAAGGATCCATTGGTGGGCACCTGTCCGATGGAGGCTTGCGGCACCGAGGCTTCCTTGATGTAGGTGTCGAGCGCGGAGGGCGGCGGCACTTTCTTTTTCTTCTTGTCGTTCTTTTGACTTGCGTCCTGACATTGGACGATCGCCGCGCACAGGCACAGCGCGATCAGTATTCGCTTCATTGATTCTCTCCGTGAATATTCTGCGGAGGCGTCCCGATGGCGGCCATGCCCTTCCCGGTCACCTGCGCGTGAAAATCGTGTCCGCTGGCGGTGTTGCGCACCAGGATCACCGATCCTGTACTGCCCGATGTCTGCGCGCGTCCTTCAATACGAAGATGCGCGCCGCCTTCATACACGTCGACGGTGACATCGTCGCCGCGCGTGACATCAGAAGGCCGTTCCACCTGATTTCGATGAATGACAGCGGCCTGCCGCAGCGACGCTTTGGTGATGTAGCCCACCACTTCGTTCAGATTTCGCACGACGGTATCGTCGAGCGGCGAATCTTCGCACGTTTCGAGACGAACCTGGCTGGCCGAAATCGGTTTACCGGACGAAAGATCCGCGCTGGCGACCACGCGAGTCATGGTCGCGGTGATGCGCACGCGAGCCCACACCGGCGCGGTAGCGCTGTCGTTGTAGCGAACGGCGCCGCGCCACATCATGTCGTCCTGCGAAGTCCCGAATGCAGCCTGTAATCCCGATCTCGCAAACTCGATCTTCCCGGTCGGCACTTCATGCTGGGACGACGACACAATTTCGATTTTCGCGGCCGGCATCGCCAATGTCGCGGCGATCGCCTCGCGGATCTGATCGGCGCTGGGAATGAACGTCTTGCGAACGAAGCAAACCTCGGGGAGATCGTGCAATTCCACCCCGCGATTCTTCGCGATACGCTCCAGATCGGCAGAGTGAAACACGCGCGGCGTGCCGTTCGACGCAACGTAGCCGAGCAAGAACTCCGGCGGAAGTTGCGCGAAAGCAGGAACGATCGCAGCGATGTCGCGAGCCTGCACCACATCGGTTTCGATGGCGTGGCAATTGGCGTTCGCCGGCAATCCCGACGCGTCCAGCGATAACAGCATGTGAAGCAGCACAATCATCGAGTGACGTTATTCATTTCCTGATACATTTCGTCGGCGGCCTTCACCACTTTCGAATTCGCTTCATAAGCGCGCTGGCTTTCGATCAGGTTGACGAATTCATCCACCACGCTGACGTTGGATTGTTCGGTGTAGCCCTGCAGCAGCGACCCCAAGCCCTGCTGACCGCCGGGAGCATCCACAATCGCGTCGCCGGATGCGTTGGTCGGCTGATAAAGATTCTGGCCCAGACTGTTCAATCCCGAAGGATTCGCGAACCCGGCGAGCTGGATCTGTCCGGCGGTTGCCGCCTGGGTTTGATTCGGCAAAGTGTAGCTGACCGTACCGTCTGTAGCGATGGTGATCGACTGCGCGTTTTGCGGCAGCGTGATGGCGGGCTGCAGCAGGTTGCCATTGGCATCCACCACGCCTCCATCGCGATTCATATGGAACTGCCCTGCGCGCGAATAAGCGAGCGTGCCGTTAGGCTGCAGCACCTGGAAGAAGCCGTTGCCCTGAATCACCAGGTCGAGAGGATTGGAGGTCTGCGTGAAATCGCCCTGCGTGAACACGATTTCGTTGGACGCGGCGCGCGTACCCAGGCCGAGCTGCAAGCCGGTGGGCACCACGCTCTGCTGGCCGGCCTGCGCGCCTGGCTGCACCACGGTTTGATACATCAGATCCTGAAACTGCGCGCGCCGGGATTTGAAACCCGCGGTATTGGAGTTCGCCAGATTGTGCGCGATGTTATCGACGTTCATCTGCTGCGCGGTCATCCCGCTCGCTGCGCTGTAAAGTGCTCTGACCATTTTTGATATCTCCTGTTTCTTTTAAAGGCCCGGGGTTATGCGGGCAACTTCATCAACCGATTTCTTATCCATGTCCGACGTCAGCGAGATTGCTTTGTTCAACATTTCGAACTGCCGCATCACGCCGACCAACCGCACCGCTGATTCGGCGGCAGTCACGTTCGATCCTTCGACCGCGCCTTGCGTGATCTCCACGCCGTCGGCGGGAGTCGGTTTCTGCGCGCCCGCGATGAAATAGCTGTTGCCCATCTTGCCGAGCGCACTCGGATCGGCGAAACTGACTAGCTCCAATGTGCCGATCGAATTGCCGCCCTGCGTGATCGTTCCATCGGTTCCCACCGTGATGGGCGATTTTTCCGGAACTTGAATCGGGCCGTTGGCACCAGAGACCGAGTAGCCTTCCTGCGTGGTCAAAGTTCCGTCAGCCGAGACTTTGAACGATCCGTTGCGCGTATATAAGGTGCCCGAAGGTCCGTTCACCGCGAAAAATCCTCTGCCGCTGATGGCGAGATCCAGGGGATTGCCGGTGGGCTGCAGCGTGCCTTGGCTGAAATCGGTCCATTGTTTCTGGATCACAGGGAGCGTGGTATCCGATTCGCCTTCGATGGCTCCGCCTTCGCCCGCGGAGAAGAGGCTGTAGAATTCGCGATCGAGTTTGAATCCGCCCGTCCCCGAGTTAGCAAGATTGTTAGCGAGCATATCCAGTTCCTGCATGCGCGCACGCAGACCGCTCGCCGCTGTGATGGCAACCTGATCCATAGCTTGCCCGAATAGGTGCACGCACCGCGCCAAAGCCCGATGCCGAATATTTCCTAGAAAACAAAACGCGATGTGCGATATGAAGAAGCGAGCCCGGTGCGCACCGCCGTCGAATTCTTGACGAACTTCGATGGACGCCCGCCGATCGCGGGTGTTCGCGCCCCGCCTAACTGCTTGAAATCCTACAAAAAACATTTGGTGCCACATATGCACTTTGAAGCGGCGAAACATGACAGCTTCTGTGCAGATGTTGCGCCCGAATTCAGATCCGCAGGCGGATACCAACGTGAGCCACGGAGTTCGCGGCGGCGGCGGAGCTCATACGCGAAAGCAGCAGGCGACGCAGCAGACGCAGAGCGATCCGTCTACTCCCAAGCAGTCTGCACGAGCCGCGAATGCGGGTGTGACGTCCGCATCGGCGGGGGATTCTCCCTCCCCGCAGGCGACGCGCGACGACAAATCGAGCTTCCATTCGATTCTGAATCATTATTATTCGTCGGACTCGAGCGGCAATTCGGATTCTGATTCCGGCGATTCGAGCGACGCGAAAGGCCAGCAGGATTCTTCGCAGGATTCCAACAACACTGCGGTCGCGCCGGTCGATGCCGGAACAGCTCGCAAAGATATCGCGCCGCTGACGTTGACGTTCGCGTTTCCGGCGAACATCACCCTCCCAACGGTCCCATCACAGGCGCAAACGCAAGCTCCATCGACTACGACCGCGGAAGCGCAGACTTCGACTTCGCAAAGTGCGATCGCCGCGGTTGAAGTGGATTTGGAAGAGGCGCTTCCGGCCACGACCGCGGCTTCGAATCCGACGATTGAAGAGGCTAACGCTCCCAACGTTCAGCGCGGCGATCTGGCGTTCGCGGCCAAGCTGAATCTGAACACGAACGACAACGGCAAGGCGGAAGCTCAGGCGAACAATGCCTCATCTGGCAATTCGGCGGGCAATTCGCAGGACGGCGGAACGGACGCGAAATCGCGTAACGTCGCGGCGGCAGCGCAACAGACTCAAGTTGCGGCGAAGCCCGCAGCGTCATCGCAACCTGCGGAAACCGATGCGCCGGTCGACAAAACTCGCGCGATTGCATTCGCTGATGCCGCGCCGAAACCGGCCGCCGCGACGATGCTTGCACAGGAACCGGCATCGCCGAGTCCAATGACGGCCAACTCCAAGCCGGTCGAATCCGCACCGCAAACCAACGCCAGCGAAGTCGCGCGGATTGAGCAGGCGATGAATGTCCCCGCTCCCGCCGCATCGAGCCACGACATCACGGTGCGCATCGCCGATGCAGGCGAGCATGGCGCCGACATCCGCTTCGTCGAGCACGCCGGCGAAGTTCGCGTCAGCGTAAAGACCGCCGATCCGGAAATGGCGCAGACATTGCGCGGCGGGTTGAACGACTTCGCCAATCGCATGGAGCAAACGGGTATTCGCACGGAAGTGTGGCGCCCGGGCGCCGACGCCAATTCTTCGCAAAACGCACAGGATCAGTTCGATCAAAAGGGACGCCAACAGAATCGCGAGCGCGATTCACAGCAGGGCTCTCCACAGGACAACGCAAATTCCAGCAAACCGCGATGGGTCGAGGAGCTCGAAACATCGTTAGCAAGGAGCAACTAAATATGCAGGTCGATTCCACCACCAATAATCCGGTCACTTCGCCCGCGAACGCGGCCAACTCGGCGCAAACCGCCGCCGACGCGACCAACGCGGCTATCAACAGCACCAATTCGCTGGGCAACGAAAACACCTTCCTGCAATTGCTGGTCGCGCAGATTCAGAATCAGGATCCGACGCAGCCCATCGACAGCACCACATTCTTGACGCAGCTCGCTTCGTTCAGCCAGCTCGAACAATTGATTGGAATTCGCCAGGACGTCGGGCAACTGGACCCGACCGGCGCCACCTCCACGACATCAACCAACCCAACCAGCTCGACGCAGAACTCATAAAGAGAGGAATACACCAACATGTCATCGTTTTCGACCGCACTTTCCGGTTTGCAGGCCAACACCACCGCGCTCAACGTGGTTGGCGACAATCTCGCCAACATGAACACCCAGGGCTTCAAGGGCAACACCATTCAATTCGAGGACGCCATGGCGCAAGCCACTGAATCCTTGCAGGTCGGCGGCGGCGTGGCCGGCACCACCACCACGCGCAACTTTACACAGGGCTCCATCACCACCACTGGCGGAGCCACCGACGCCGCGATCCAGGGCAGCGGCTTTTTCGTCGAGACAACTTCGGCCGGCGCCACGGTGTATTCGCGCGACGGCAGCTTCGACCTCAACTCCAGCGGGCAACTGGTCAGCAGCACCGGTAACCTGGTGCAGGGCTGGACGGCGGTGAACGGCGTGGTCTCGGCGAGCGGGCCCACCGGCTCGATCACGGTGCCTCTGGTCGGATCACAGGCTCCGCTGGCGACACAGAACATCAGCCTCAGCGCGAATCTGGACGCGTCGGCCGCGACCAACGACACGTTTTCCGCCCCGATTCAGGTGGTCGATTCGCTGGGCGAAACGCACACTCTGACCGCGACATTCACCAAAACCGGCAGCAACGCGTGGAAAGTCGACGTGGGCATCCCCGGCCAGGATGTGACGGGTGGAACGGCGGGGCAGTTGAGCTCCATGGGCAACGAAACGCTCACGTTCGATTCCAACGGCAACCTGACTGCACCGGCCGCGCCAGGCACGCTGGCCCTCACCAACACCGCCGCCCTGACGGATGGCGCCGCGACGCTGAACATCAACTGGAATGCTTTCGATGCGAACGGCAATGCGACCATCACGCAGTACGCGCAGACTTCGACTTCGACCGGAACCACGCAGGATGGTTCGCAAGCCGCTACGGTCACCGGCGTTTCGCTGCAGAACGGCGGATTGCTGGAAGCGAGCTATTCGAACGGCCGCACGCAAGCGCTGGCGCAGATCGCGGTCGCGTCCATTGGAAATCCCGACACGCTGATCGGGCAATCGAACAACACTTACACGCTGGGCAATGACACCCTGGCTCCCTCCATCGGCGCGTCAGGAACGGGCGGACGCGGCAACATCGTGGGCGGTGCGCTGGAAGCATCGAACGTCGACATGGCCACCGAGTTCACCGACCTCATCGTGTTCCAGCAGGGTTATGAAGCGAACTCGAAAGTGCTGACCACCATCAACCAGATGGATCAGACGCTGCTCGCCATCCAAATCTAATGATTTAATCGGAACTGAATCGCTGACCATGATCGAACACGCTGCACGCTATGGTCAGGTCCCGCTCGACGTGCATTCCGAGCTGGGCCGCTGCATGATGCCGGTGAGCGAGGTCCTCTCCCTCGCTCCCGGAAGTCTCATCAAGCTGTCGAACGCCGTGGGATCGAAGGTAGATCTTTTCGTCGGCGGCGCGCCGTTCGGATCGGGTGACATGACGGTGATCGGTCACTCCATCGGAGTGCGCATTACGAATTTCGCGGTACGGAAAAAAGACTAGATGGAAATTTTCGAACAACTGATCGTGGTCGCGCTGGTGCTGGGCGTATTGGTGGGCGGCGTCTGGATTTTGAAGCGTAAAGGCTTCGCGACCGCTTCCATCCGGCGGCCGCGCGGAGACGGGCGTCCGCGTCTGGAAGTAATCGATCGCCTGGCGCTGACGCCGCATCATTCCTTGCATCTGGTGCGTCTCGCGGATAAGACCATGCTGATCGGCTTATCGCCAAGCGGGTGCAATCTTTTAGAAAATTCTTCAGATAAAAATTTTGTGGCGCAGTTACCGGCTGATATCACGCCCGGCGGTTCGCCGACCCGTGGATGGCAACTGTGAAGATTTTGTTCAGAACATTCGCCGCGCTGTGCGTTTTCGGTGCGACCGGTTTCGCGGGTGGCTCGGCCAGCGGCGGTCTCGGCGTCTCCACTACCGGATCGACGCTCAGCCTGCCGATGCAGATCGCCATCTCGCTGACGCTGATGGTCCTCTTGCCTGCGGCGGTCATGTCGATCTCGCCGTTTCTGCGCATCACCATCGTGCTGCACTTTCTGCGGCAGGCGCTCGGGACGCAAAATACGCCATCGAATCAGGTATTGGTGGGCCTCGCACTGTTTCTCGCCCTGCTCATCATGCAGCCGGTGGTCACGGACATCTACCACAACGCGTGGGAGCCGATGGATCAAGGAAAGCTCACCGCCGGGCAAGCGTTCGATGAAGGCGCCAAGCCGCTCAAGACCTTTCTGGCTCGATTCGCGCGCGAAAAAGACGTGCAGTTGTTCATCGATATTGCGAAATCGCCGCAGCCGAGAAATTCCGCTGATCTCTCGCTGCCGGTCCTAATTCCCGCCTACATTCTTTCCGAACTCAAAACCGGATTCCAAATCGGCGCGATGCTGTTCCTGCCGTTTCTGGTGATCGATCTGGTGGTCGCGAGCGTAACGGTGTCGATCGGCATGGTGCAGTTGCCGCCGGTGATGCTCTCTGCGCCGTTCAAGATTCTGCTGTTCGTGCTGGTGGACGGCTGGAATCTTGTCGTGGGATCGCTGGTCAAATCTTTTTACTAGGAAAAATACATGACTCCCGAAGCCACTGTTCAACTGATCCATCAAGCACTGATGACCGCGTTCCTGCTGGCCGCGCCGCTGCTGGTGATGGGATTCGCCGTGGGCGTGGTGATGAACCTGGTCCAAGTCGCGACGTCGCTGCAGGACAATGCGTTTAGCACATTCCCGCGACTGGTCTCGTTCCTGAGCGCGTTCATCATCATGATGCCGTGGATGCTCAAGCACTGGGTAAGCTACACGGTGAATCTGTTCAGCGATTTCGCCAAGTATGGGCACTGAGATTCAGCTCGACCTCGGCCTGCTCTATTCCTTTTTGTTAGTGCTGGCGCGTGTTTCCGGCGCGTTCATCTACGTGCCGCTTCCCGGAATCAAGGCCGGCCCCGAACCCGCACGCGTAGTCCTTTCCATGGGCACCACGTTCGTACTGTTTTCGAGCTGGCCGCATGTCGATCCTTCGCAGGTCAACATCGCAGTGCTGATGGGTTGGATGCTCGCCGAAGCCGGATTGGGATTGGCGGTCGGCTTGGCCACTTCGTTTCTGACCGAAGGATTTCAGGTGGGCGCGCAGATCGTGAGTTTGCAGGCGGGCTATAGTTTCGCGACCACCATCGATCCAACATCAGGCGCCGATTCGGGCGTGCTGCTGACGGTCGCACAGATGACCGCGGGTTTGTTGTTTTTTGCTACCGGACTCGATCGCCAGATCCTGATGATCTTCGCGCAGAGCCTGACCACGCATCCGCCGGGACAACTCCATATCAACCCCTCCATGGTCACCGCGCTGATCGCGGCGGGCGGGATGGTGTTCGTCACCGGACTTCGATTGGTGCTGCCGCTGCTCGGATTGCTGTTGATGGTGGAAATTTCGCTGGCGCTGCTGGCGCGTTTGAACTCGCAACTGCAATTGACCATGCTCGCGTTCCCCATCAAGATGCTGGTGTCGCTGGCGCTGCTGGCTTGGCTGGTGATGATTTTCCCGAAAGTGTTCCAGCAGTCGTCGCATTCGATTTTGCAACTGATCAAGAACATCCTTTCCTGAAGTCGACATGGCGGATCAAAGCAAAACAGAAAAACCAACACAGAAGCGTCTTGAAAAGGCGCGCAAGGACGGTAATTTTGCCGCGTCGCGCGAGATGGTGGCGGCGGGACAATTTCTGGTATTCCTGACGCTGGTGGGCGCGTGGTTTCCCGATTGGATGGCCCGCATGAAGCAGATGCTGCGGCAATCGCTGGACGCGGCTTTTCATGGGCAACTGGATGTCACTACGCTGCCGGGCTTATTCTGGGCGCTGATCCAGCAAGCGGCGGTGCCTCTGATGATCGTCGGCGCGTTGACCGCGACCGGCACGCTGGGGTTGCATCTGGCATTGACGAGATTCGGATTTTCATTCGCCAAGCTCGCTCCCGATTTCACCAAGTTCAATCCTTCGAGCAAGATTAAAAGGATCGTACAGCAGGCTCCCACGTCGACACTGCAGGCGGCCGCGATGCTGGTTTTGTTCGGCGCATCGATCTACTGGCTGGCGCAGCAGAACGCGGAGATGTTCCTGTCGCTGCCGTTCGCGAGTCTGGATGTCTCGCTGCAAAAGATCGGCGGAGCGTTAAAACAGTTGCTGTGGAAAGGCGCAGCGCTGTTCGTGTTATTCGGAGCGATGGATCTGTTCCGGCAGTATCGCCGCTTTATGAAGGATCTGCGCATGACCAAGCTGGAAGTGCGTGACGAATCCAAAGAATCCGAAGGAAATCCGGAAGTGAAGGGGCGCATCCGGCGATTGCGCCGGGATCTGGCGCGCCGCCGCATGATGAAGGAAGTGGCCACCGCGACCACCGTGATCGTCAACCCCACACACTACGCCGTTGCGATCCGTTACCGTCACGATTTCATGGCGACCCCGGTGGTAGTGGCGAAGGGCAAGAACTATCTCGCCTTGCGCATTCGAAAGATCGCGATCGAAAATCAAATTCCGCTGGTGGAGAATCCGCCGCTGGCGCAGGCGCTGTACAAATCGGTGGATGTGGGCCGCGAGATTCCCGCGCATCTGTATCGAGCTGTGGCGGAAGTGCTTGCCTATATCTATCGGCTAACGAATGTCCGGCGGCAATGGAACCTTCGCGGCGCCGGTACTGTGCCGCGTTAAAGAGACAACCTGCGCGAAAACATTCTACAACTGAACCGTTTCAAACGATATACAGATGAGCATCCATGCCCTCCGTACTCTCCACCCGTGAACAGACCCTCCAGAGTCTCGAGAATCTGCCGAAGATCTCGCCGATGATGGCGCAGTTGCTCGCCAGACTGGCCAAGCGGAATTGCGATGTGCCGGGTGTCGCTTCGGTGGTGGAAAAGGATCCAATGCTGACGGCGCAAGTGCTGCGCCTGGCAAATTCGGCCGTATTCGGCCGCGCAATCCCGATCACCCAAGTGAAGCACGCGGTCGCCATGGTGGGAGTCGGCGCGATGCGTAAGTTCGCACTGGGATCGTCGATTTCGAATTTGTTTTCCAGGTTTAGAGCAGCGCGTGAGTTTTCCGTCACCCGGTTCAATTTACATGCGGTGGCGACCGCGACGCTGGTCGAGCTCATGACCGACGAATTACCGGTGCACTTTGCCGAAGGCGCATTCATTGCAGGATTGCTGCACGACGTCGGCAAATTGCTGATCGCGGTTAGCCTGCCCAGGCAATACAGTGAGATTCTCGGCATGCAGGCGGTGAGCAATTTCAGCCTGCTGGAATGCGAACGAACGGTCCTGGGAATCGATCACGCCGAGCTTTCTGGTATGGCGGTCACGCGCTGGGAAATGCCTGAGCCGGTGCGCGTCGCCGCTCATTTTCACCACGAGCCTGAAAATGCGGGGCATCTGGAGAACGTGGGATCGCGCGAACTCGGTTTGTCGGCGCTGGTCAATCGCGCAGACGCGTTCGTGAATTATCTCGGGATGTCGGTGCAACCACCGAGGATGCCCGCTCCCGAACGGCCTTCACTGGCGTTCGAGGGATTCAAGTATTCCGAAAAGCGCCTGCTACAACGGTTCGAGCTGGAATGGCAAGGAATCGGCGATCTATTCGGCTAGCGGTTAAGGAAGACGGCTGGCGAGCCGAGCGAGAATCTCCGCGACGTACTTGCGCGTCTCCGCAATGGGAGGAACGCCGCCCGCCTGATCCACTCGCGCCGCTCCCGCGTTGTACGCGCTCAACGCCAACTTCAAATCGCCGTGATAGCGATCCAGCAACTGCTTCAGGAGCTTGCTGCCGCCTTCCAGACTCGCGCGAGCGTTGAACGGATCGGCTACCTGCAGCGATGCCTGCGTTGCGGGCATTAGCTGCATCATTCCCGCGGCGCCTTTCGGCGAAACGGCGCAAGGACGGAATCCGGATTCTTCGCGAGCGACCTCGCGTACGATCGACGCGTCAATTTTCTGCGCGCCGGCCACTTCCTGGATCAGCTTGTCGATCTCAGCTCTCGGCATCGGATCGCAAGGGGGAGTTGCGGTAACCGCGGCAGGGCCGTCAAACCAAGGCATGCTGGGGGCGCCAGCGGCCTTCGCTTGCACCTGCACGGACGCGCGCTGTTTCGCGATGGAAGTCTCCATGGCCGCGCGCACGCGCTGTTCCTGCGTCGGTTGCTCCGTCGCTGCTGGAATCGCGGGAGCTGGATTTTGCTTCGCCTGGTTCGTCAAGAGCGTTAAGGCGATCCACCACACCATATCCCTTAGATCGGCATCGGAGCGTACTGTCTTTAATGCCCTTTAATGTGATGATGAGGGTGAGCATTGTGGCGGACGAGAAAGGTCGCAGGCATCGCCGCTTTGAGATGGATATGGCCGGGCTGCTCCGCATCTCGGGCATCGCCGGTGGAATTTATATGATCACAGTGCTCGATGTTTCCAAATCCGGCTTACGGATTCAATGTTCGCGCGCTCTCGATCACGGCACGCGCGTCGAAATTCAATGCCATGACTTCTCGATATTCGGGGAAATCAGATATTCGCGGGGCATGGCCGCCGACGAATTCCACCTCGGAATCGAGGCAACGGCGGTTTGGACCGCGGCGGGGAAGCAATCCGGCGAACTCGATCTGCTGCACTTGTTTCCAGCGACCTGAAATTCGATTGAAACGATCCTCTTACTCATTGCACTTATTCACCTTAGATCGCGGCTGATCACAACAAAATTCCGATAGTTGGGTTATAGAAGGTAACGTCTTAGACGGCCGCTTTGTCTAGAGGCAGACCACGACTTCTCATGACCTCGTTTCCCTGGCGTCCCATGATTCTTGTGCCGTTGGCGTGTTTGCTCGCCATCGCGCCATCTCGCGCCACGGGTCCGTTCCTTTTTTCCTATGACACGACGCAACATCGCTGGGATCTGTCGAACGGCGTAGTTCATGCGGCGTTTCAACTCTCCAGCAGTGGACAATTCGGTCTGATCGAAGCCGACAATCCGGGCGGCAATGTGTGGAGTGCTCCCACTCTGACGCCGTCGTCGCCGATCTCATTCACGCTCGGTTCCACGGTCTATAGCGCGGCTACTTCGTTCCAGTTGATCAGCCAGCATGTCGAATCTCCGAATTCATCCACCGAGCGGCAAGTGATCGTGCTGGAGGATTTGAACAAGACAGCCGAAATCCAGGTCGATCTGGAGATGTATTTGGGACAACCGGTGCTTCGTCATTGGTTAACGATTACAAACCTGACGGCTTCGCAGAAATCGGTTACGGCGCTAAATCTGGTGCCGTATGGATTTAAGGTCTCGCCGGGCCAGACGTTCCAGGAATTCCGCGTGCAGCAATGGAGCGCCACAGCGCCCGTGACGAACTATGGGGCAGCCGCGTCGGCGCTCGCCGATGGAACCGCGGTATCGTTCACCGCCGGATCCGGAGGGACGCATTGCGGATGGTTCGCGCTGGCCGACAATGCTAGCAACGGATTATTCGCGGGGTGGGAATTCGACGGCGAAGTGACGGCGAGCGGGCTCTATCAATCGAGCAGCGCAACGCTGCAGACCGGCGTCGCTGTGAACGGAATTTTTCATGCGATCCCAGCCGGACAATCGCTGGTGCTGCCAGCCGGATTTATCGGATTATTCAACGGCTCGTGGGACCAAGCGGCCGCGGCGACGCAAAAATTCGTGGAAGCCGTGTTGGCCGTTCCGATGCCCCAAAATTTTCCGTACATGGCGTGGGATTCGTGGGCTTATGACACCGCAGTCGACGAGACCACACTGCGTGCCAACGCCGATATCGCCGCGACCATGGGAGTCGAGCTGTTCATCGTCGATTTGGGCTGGGCCAGGCGGATCGGGGATTGGGAAGCGGATCCGGTGAAATTTCCGAGCGGCATGCGCGCTCTTTCGGATTACGTGCATTCGAAAGGCATGAAGTTCGGATTGCATTTCGCGCTGGCCGAAGCGATGGCCACCTCGCCGGTGTTGCAGCAGAATCCCGATTGGACCTCGTCTACCAACTACAACTATTTCGGCGCGGAATCCTTGTGCCTTTCGCATCAGCCGGTGCAAGCGTGGCTGATCCAACAAACGCTACGGATGATCGATAACTACAATATCGATTGGATCTTGCAGGACGGCCAGAATATGGTCAAGAAATGCACCAAGACTACGCACACGCACGACTATCGCGATTCCAATTATTCGAACGCAGTGAATGGGATCGATTACGTCGTATCGCAGGTGCGCGCGCAACGGCCCAACGTCATGTGGGAGAACTGCGAAGACGGAGGCTCGCTGATGACGTTCAACATGGTGAAAAACTACGTCACTTCGATCACGTCCGACGCGGTAGGAGATCTTCTCGCCCGGCAAGGAGTTTACGGCGTCACCTATCCGTTCTCGCCGAGATACGCCGACACGTACATGATCGAGAATCCGGATTCGACCTACGTCACGCGTAGCTACATGTTCGGCGGCCCTTGGCATCTGATGAACGCGCTTCCAACGTGGACCCCTGCCGAGGTGAACTTCACTTCCTCCGAAATCGCGGTCTATAAAAAGATCCGGTCGCGCATCGCGACTGGCACCGTGTATCACGTGACCAGCGTCGCGGCCAATGGACGCGCGGATGCTCTCGAGAGCTTCAATCCCGCGGACGGGACGGCCATCGCGATCGTGCTGCGCAATGGGGAGTCGTCCAATACCGCGACAATTCTGCTGCAGGGGTTGAACCCGGCCACCACCTACCTGGTCAGCTTTCAAACTGCGACACAAGTTCTAAGCATGACTGGCGCACAGTTGGCATCTCCCGGAGTCAAAGTGAGCCTGCCGCAAGCGCAGAGTGGCGAAATCGTGTACGTGACGCCCGAATAGCTACTTCCTGTACTTCTTCGCGCGGAGGTACTCGACCAGAGGACCCGGCAAATCCGTCTGAATCCCATCGGCGCCATCGTCGATGGCCGATTGCCAGCCGCCCGGCGCATCGGTCTTACCCATGCGATCGACATAAATCAGCGCGCCGCTTTGCTTGGTGACACGGATGATGTCGGCGAAGAAATCGCTCGCGCCGAAAGCGATCACTTTGGGATGTAGCTGCTCAATCGCCGCGTTGACTTGGTCCAGATTGTGCGATTCCGGCATCACCTTCAATCGCGGGTCGATCGCCTGGATTTCTTTGAGCAACGGGATACCGCCGCGATAAATCACCACGCGATCCACCATGTCGTGCTTCTGGATCGCATCGACAATGGCCTGCGCGGTGGCGTTTTTCAGATCGACGTAGATGCCGATGTGGCCGTGCGCCAGCGCCAGCACTTCATCGAACGTCGGGACGCGCGTGCCCTTAAATTCGGGACTCATCTTGATTCCCGCATCGAGCTTTTCGATTTCGTCGAACGTCATCTTTGCGACCGGGCCGGTGCCGTTGGTGCAGCGATCGACGGTGTCATCGTGGCTCAACACGAGCTTGCCGTCGGCAGTGGTGCGCACGTCAACCTCGATGAAATCCGCGCCCACGCGAATCGCTTCTTCAAACGCAGGAAGCGTGTTTTCGGGGTGGTGGAGATGTTCGCCGCGGTGGGAAATCGCGACCACATGACGCTCCTGGGCCGTTATGGGCAGTAGAAAAAGAATGAAAATTGACAGGCGCTTCATCACGACCAATCATAAACCGGGGATGATGGAAAGAAGGAGACAATTCGATGAAAAGAACAGCAACAGCGGAGTGGCGCGGTGGATTGCAGGACGGCGCGGGTACGCTCACCACGCAAAGCGGCGTGCTTTCGGCGACCACGTACTCCTTCAAGACGCGATTCGAAGACGGCATCGGCACGAATCCGGAAGAGCTGCTGGCGGCCGCGCACGCCGGATGTTTCACGATGGCTTTGTCGATGATCCTGGGCCAGGCCGGGCTGAAAGCGGATAAGCTGCAAACTACCGCCACGATTTCGCTCGATCGCGATCCGGCGAGCGGATTTTCGATCACCGAAAGTCATTTGGAACTGGTCGCTAAGATTCCCGGCGCTACTCAGGATGCGTTCGAGAACGCCGCCCACGCCGCCGAGCAGAACTGCCCTGTCTCGAAGCTGTTCAAGACCAAGATCACGCTTTCCGCGAAGCTGGAAAGTTAAACCGCTTCCTCACGAGTCTGTGTGAAATATCAGCGTTGAACCGCTCCTTTTAGTCGCGGCTCATTGCGCGCGCCGGTCGAATCAACATCACACAGAGCCGTGACCAAGGGAG
Organism: Terriglobia bacterium; assembly: GCA_963819125.1. GTDB lineage: Bacteria > Acidobacteriota > Terriglobia > Bryobacterales > Bryobacteraceae > Palsa-187. The sequence goes on along the minus strand of CAWFUQ010000015.1, from coordinate 1,191,191 downwards.
CGGTTTAAACGTCGGGCTCCCACCAAGCGCCAAAACAGAGCCACGAACCAGAAAGGGCGGTTCAACTCAAACTTTATACATGTACTTGATGTTCGATTTGAACACCAGCAGATTGGGCTCGCCGTCGCGATTCACTTTGAGGCAGGTTTTGTCGTACCACTCGATCACGCCCTTCAGCACTTCGCCATCCTTGAGCACGATAGTCATGGGCGTTTTCGACTGCATCTGCTTGAGGTAGTAGAAGTTTTCCGCGTTGGTCTGATCTGGAGGAGCCGTTTTCTTGAGACCGTCCTTGCGAACCGGGCGTTGCTCTTTCACTTCGGTTAAAGACGGGCGAATCAGCTTTCGGTTTCCGGGCTCCACTGCGGCTCCTTCGAGAGATTGAAACGAGGGTTGGAATTACCTTATCTGGTTCCTTGATAGCATGAGCGCCCGCGCTAGCGCAATTGCCGATCGGATGGCGGGATCAGCGTGAGCGCATTTCGACGGCGAGCGCGTCGAGCGCGATCGATTTCTGAATATTGCGCCGCACCAGTTCGATTAATTCATCGACGTGCTGGGTGATGGCGCGTAGCCAGTCGAAGGAAACGCGGCGGGCCAGCGCTTCGAGATCGGCTCGAATGTCTTCGTTGCGGATTTTCGCGACACCGTTCGCGAGGCGCAGCACGTCTTCGATCAACATATAGAGCGCGTCCAGATATGTATCTAACTTTTCCGTTCGACGCGCGGCGATGGAATCGGAATGCTTGAGCCAGGCTCCAAACGGATCGATACCGCTGGCTACGCGCAATAACGCGAGCATCGCGACGCGACGGCGTTCATAAGCTTCGAGATCGAGCGAAAGCGCCATACCCGGCGAGCCTTCGGCGAGCGCGCGGCGCTGATCGGGATGATCGAGTCCACGAGCTCTAATGAACGCTCGCATTTCGTCATCGGACAATCGCGACAGGCGCAGCGGCACGGCGCGGGAACGGATGGTGGGCAGCAGATCGTAAGGATTCGACGCGGTCATGATGAGGATCAGATGCGGCGGCGGTTCTTCGAGCGTCTTGAGCAGGGAATTGGCGGCCTGTTCATTGGCTCGGTCGATGCGGTCGATTAAAAAGATGCGCCAGTCGCCTTTGAGGGGTTTCAGCGTCGCGCGGTCTTTCAGGAATCGCATCTGCTGGATGGTGATCTGGCGGAGAGGGCCGTCGGGCGCGAAAGTGAGGAAATCGGGGTGGGAGGCGAAGTATAAAGGATCGTCATTGCGCTTGTCGGCGGGCCATTTTTCACGGTCGGCGATGATGGCGAGGTTATGCTCCAGGCTGAGATCGTCCTGTTCGATCTTGTGCGCGTCGTGGAGAAGCATCGCGCCGAAGCGGCGGGCGAGGGTCGCTTTGCCGAGTCCTTCAGGTCCAGACAGCAGGAGGGTTTGCGGGATGCGTTCGCCGCGAATCATTTGCTCGAGAGTCGCCGCGGCGGAGGCGTTGCCGAAGAAGTTTTCCAAATCAGCAGCGTAGCATGGGGCTCCGGCGCTTGCCACGAAAGAGGCGAGACGACTCTCGCCTCAGCAGGCTCGACAGCCTGCGCCACCACTGTGGTTCGAGGTCCCCATCGCGGGTTAGAAGGCCTCGAAGTCGACCTCGATTGAGGTAATGACGTAGCACGGCTTGCCGTTGAAAAGGGTGGGTTTATAAACCCACTGCCGAACCGCGCCCAGGCTGGCTGGAATCAGCTCGTTCGGGCCGGACTCCGCGTTTGCCGCAACGACTTTGCCGTCGGGGCCAATCAGGGCATTAATTTCGACCACGCCCTGAATGCGCGCGCGTTTGGCTTCGGCTGGGTACACGGGCGTCACTTTATGCAGCAAATTTCCTTTCTGGGTGGTGGGGGTAACGCGGATGGTGATAGGCGGCCGCTCACCTCGCGTTGGCAATTGCGTCGGCAACGCGACGAGAGTAAGATCCGAAGGCGCCGCGTGTTTCGCCTTCGCAAGCAGCGCATTTCCGAGAGGCGTGTAATCCCAGTCGAGTTTTCCATCCGCCCACAGAACCGCGCCTTCCCTGAGAATCGTAATGGCGCCCATTACGATCATGCTTTTGTCTTTGGTTGTTTCCAGGGCTTGAGAAGCTTTCTGCGCGAACGCGCTGCCTCGCAACGCCGCATCGGAACTAGCGGGATCATTGTCGAAGTAGGAAAGGCCGGTGACACCCAGAGCCGCGTGGGCGTAGAGCCTCGCGAGGGCGGCGCTGTCCTTGGCTTTGAGGAGAAGCTGCTCGGCCTTTTGCGGAGCGCAAAATTGAAGCGCCTCGACAGCATGACGCATGATGGTCACATTCTTGGGGTTCTTTTCTGTCTGGTCGAGCCACAACTGGCTGGCGTGATCGAACGCCTCGCGATCCGCGAGCTCGTCGCCAACGCAATGCAACCGATGCACGCCCGTGGGGACCTCAAAGATCATATCCGCGGGATCGTTGACGATCATCCAGTAGATTTGTTCAGCACGTAGGGCCTTGGCCTTCGCGACGTCTTCCTTCTTTCCCAGCGAGTAATACGCGAGCAATTCGATTCGTAATTCCTCATCGCCAGGCTGCACTTTCAAGTGCTCCTCGATCTGCTGTGCTTCGCCTGCGGGAAGCTGTGCGCCCTTGTTCAACAGATCGAATGTCGCCTTCGCATCCCGTGGTCCTGCAAATACGCAAAGTGAAGACAAGGTGGCGACAATTCCGACCCGTTTTTTCATGAAACAAGGATTTCAATTCCCAGCGAATCGCGCAACTACCGGGATTAGACTCCACGTTTCGCGATGTCTGATCGTCTATCTTAGTTAAGTGATGGGTATCGTGCGCTCGATTCTCCTGCTGACAATCGCCGCCGGCCTCGCCGTGGCGCAATCGAAAGCTCCCGTTATTGTCGAGCTGTTCACTTCCGAGGGCTGCTCCAGTTGCCCTCCTGCCGACGCGCTGCTGGCGCGGCTGCCGCATTCTTTTGCCGACGCAGAAGTGATTCCGCTTTCTGAGCACGTCGATTACTGGAATCATCTGGGCTGGAAGGATCGCTTCTCGGCATCCTTATTCACCGATCGCCAGCAGGATTACGGCCGCACCTTCCATATGGAAAGCGTGTACACGCCTGAGATCGTCGTCAATGGGCAGTACGAATGCAGCGGCAGCGACCAATCCGCGGTGACGCAGGCGATTCGCAAGAGCCTCAATGGTCCGCGAGCCAGCGCGAAGTTGCTGATGCTATCGCCCGGTGTGATGCGTGTCACGGTCGACAGCATTCCCGCCGGCGTGAAAAATGCCGACGTGTTTCTGGCGATCACCGAATCGAATCTGGAATCGCTGCCGGATAAGGGCGAGAACAATGGGGCACGATTGCGGCACACCGGCGTGGTGCGGAGTCTTTCGAGCCTGGCGCATCTCGATCTGAAGCGCGCGGCGAATTATGTGGCTGATGCGAAGCTGAATCCTAACCCCGATTGGAAGCAGGCCAATCTGGAATACGTGGTGTTCGTGCAGGACCGTTCGACGCGGCGCATTCTGGGCGCGGCGACGCTGCATCCGTTCGCCAGGTAGCGGCTTCATCGGCGTGAAACATCAACGTTAAACCGCTCCTTTTAGTCGCGGCTCATAATGTAGATATGGTTGTCGCCGGACGGCGCAAGTCGATCGCATTCTTCATTTCGCTTGGCGCCGCGCTCATTCTGGTCACGCTGTTGCTGTACATCGGCTGGGGTGTACTAGGGTGGCGCCATGGAATCCTGTTTTTCCTGGGTGCGCTGCTGGCGTTGTTCATCATCGCGGGGATGGTGCTGAACACGATTTTTCTGGTCCGCGAAATCCGCCGCAACGCGCAGCATGACGCGTTCATCAACGCCGTCACGCATGAACTGAAGACGCCGGTCGCATCCATCCGCTTGTATCTGGAAACGCTGCAAACCCGCGCCGTGGATGAGCCGAAGCGCAAGGAATTTTATCGCGTGATGCTGGAAGATAGCGATCGGCTCCTGGGAACCATTGAGCAAGTGTTGCGTACCGGCCGTGTCGGGCACGACAGCCGGTCACTGCATCTGGCCCCGGTCGATCTGGTGGCCGTGGTGGAAGAATGTCTGACACGCGCTCGCGCGCTACATCATCTGGATGAAGGCGCGATCGAATTCGATCCCACCGGGCCGGTTGAAATTATGGGCGATGCCGAAGAGGTGCGCGCCGCGGTTTCGAATCTGATCGACAACGCGGTGAAGTATTCGTCCAGCGATGTGAAGATTCGCGTGGAGACTGCGCCGGTGGATGGGAAGTTCGCGGCGCTGCGCGTGACCGATCGAGGCGCGGGGATTCCTAAGGCCGAGCTCAAGCAGATTTTCAAGCGTTTTTACCGCGTCGCCGGTCCGCAGACGGCGCGTGTGAAGGGAACGGGGTTGGGACTATACATCGTAAGAAGCGTTGCGAAACGCCACGGCGGCCGGGCGTGGGCCGAGAGCGAAGGGCCGGGACGCGGCAGCACGTTCGTGCTGCAATTGCCGATCGCCAAGAAGGCCGTATGAGCAGAGTCTTAGTCGTCGAAGACGAACAGCACCTGGCCGACGGGCTACGTTTCAACCTGGAAGCGGAAGGCTATCAGGTCAGCGTGGTCGATACGGGCGAAGGCGCGCTCGAAAAGCTGGCGGGAGAGCCGCGCGGGTTCGACGTGATGGTGCTCGATGTCATGCTGCCAGGCAAGGACGGCTTCACGGTGATGAGCGAACTTCGCGAAGGCGGCCAGTTCGTGCCGACCTTGATGCTGACGGCTCGCGGACATCCGGAGGATGTGCTCAAGGGGTTCTCCGCGGGCGCCGACGATTACCTGACCAAGCCGTTCGAGCTGAGCATTCTGATCGCGCGCATTCGCGGATTATTGCGGCGGAGGAAGTGGCTGGAGACGTCGGTTGAGCCGCCCGCGCCCGCTGCGGAAGAACCTGCAGCCCCGCCCCTTGTAATCGGCGATCGGTTCGTGTTCGGCGATAAGTCGGTCGAATTCGATTTGCTTGAATTGCGCGTGCGCGATCAGGTGATTCCTCTGACGTTGATGGAAGCGAATCTTCTGCGCTATCTGATCCAGCACGAAGGGAAGCCCGTGTCGCGGAAAAAGATGCTGGAAGAAGTGTGGGGATTGAACGTCGATACCGACACGCGGCCCATCGACAACTTCATCGTGAGGCTGCGGCGCTATGTGGAGGACGATCCCACCAAGCCTCGGCATCTGCTCACCGTGCGCGGTGTGGGTTATCGGTTCATCGCGGAACCGAAGTGAAGCGGTGTGGCCGGTGTTGTTCCGCGACGAAGAATTGCGTATTCGCGCCGCGCTGGGCGAACGCGCGTTGACGATCGAGCATACGGGCTAGACATCGGTGCCGTGGGCTCGCGGGGATCAGAGCCATCGCCAGCCATGCGTTGGGATGAAGAGATGGATCGTGACTTCGCGCCAGGTGGCAGCGGCGAGAAACTCCTTGCCGAAGTCGACGCCGACATTCGCGCAGGAAAGTCTACGCCCATCAGGTGCCACCGCAACGACTCATGCCCTCAGTGCCCGGTCGCCCCGTCCGAGCATTCGCGTCTGATACGATACTGCGTCATGTGGCGCTTGGCACTTCGGTTTGCCCTAGCGGTCTTCCTGGCCGCGGTTTCCTTCGCGAAAGACAAGCCGACCTACACTGAGCACGGCACTATCGTCGCTATGAAAACCGAGCGTGTCGTAAGTGGAACGCCAGTCTATACCGATCCGTATGGCAAAACGCATGGCGGAGTCGTCGGGACCCACAGGGTTCCAGTGTTTACGATTCGCACTGCAACGATCGACTACGAAGTTGAGGGACGCCAGGCTCTCTCTATCGATCAGGAGGTAGATTTCAGGATCGACAAGCGGCGCGTTTACATCAGGCGCGGCGACAAAGAGGATCGCTATGCGCTTGTCGGCGAGGAAAAGCGTTAGCTCGCCCCGCGCCGTTGTTACAGCGAGTGCTAAAGTGTGTGTAGGTCGTGCTGGTTAATCGGCTCTCCGCGACTGGTTGTCTGAATGAGCTGGAGAGAGGCTCATTTTATGGCAAGCGAAGCACGACAATTTGAAGAGAAATTCGTTTTGGTCACTGATCGCGATCTCCGCCTTGCGGGCGCAGAGGTGGATGAAGATGGCGTATGGACGTTCCGCGACGGTTCTCGAGGGCATATTCGTAACCGCCCGGTGCCAAAGTACTCTGGCCTTAAGGTTGTAGCGAGGCTGTATTTCAAGTGTCTAGACCCGGAGCCTGGCGTTCAGTGCGAGCACTCGGTCAGCTATCCGGTTCCTGATGCAGATGGCGATCCGACGCACGACTATGTTTGCGCTACGTGTCAGGCGCCTATCTAGCGGTCGGCCGATCGACTCGCTTGATTGCGTTACAATGGTCGAGTACTGCCCACCGCAGTAGCCTTCCTGTCCGCATTTGGCGACGGGTGAATCATGTTTGAGAATTTAAGCGACAAACTCCAGCGGGTGTTCAAAACCCTGCGCGGAGAAGGGAAACTCTCGGCGGAAAATATGGAAGCCGCGCTGCGCGAGATCCGCGTGGCGCTGCTCGAAGCCGACGTGCATTTCCGCGTCACCAAACAGTTCATCGAAGCTGTAAAAGAGAAAGCGATGGGCGCGGAAGTACTTACGGCGCTGTCGCCCACCCAGCAGGTCGTTAAAATCGTGCGCGATGAGATGGTCAAGATGCTGGGCACGCATCAGGCCAAGCTGCGCACCGCGAACGAACCGCCCACGGTCATGATGATCGTCGGGCTGCAAGGCTCCGGCAAGACCACCTCGACCGCGAAGCTGGCGCGCTGGCTTTCGAAAAATGGACACTCGCCGATAATGGTTTCGGTCGACATCTATCGTCCTGCGGCGCGCAAACAGTTGGCGGTACTCGCTCGCGACCTGAAGCTGCCGATTTACGATGGCGAAGAAGCCAAGCCCGCCGATCTGGCCCGTTCCGCTCGTAAAGAAGCGATGCAGACCGGACGCGATGTGCTGCTGGTCGATACCGCCGGACGCCTGCACATCGACGAAGAATTAATGACCGAGCTGACCGAGCTGAAAGAGCAGCTCTCGCCAACGGAAATTCTGTTCGTCGCCGATGCGATGACCGGGCAGGACGCCGTCAAATCAGCGGACGAATTCAATAAGCGGCTGGGCATCACCGGCACGATCCTCACGAAAATGGACGGCGATGCGCGCGGCGGCGCGGCGCTGTCGATTCGCGCCATCACCGGCCAGCCTTTGAAGTTCGTCGGCGTCGGCGAAAAATCGGACGCACTGGAGCCGTTCCATCCCGATCGCGTGGCCGAACGCATCCTAGGAATGGGCGACGTGCTCAGCCTGATCGAAAAGGTCGGGCAGAATATCGACCAGAAGTCGGCGGAAGAGATGCAGCGCAAGCTGCTGGACGACGATTTCACGCTGGCCGATTTTCGCGATCAGATGGGGCAGCTTCGCAAGCTGGGGCCGCTCGAATCGATCCTGGGGATGATGCCGAACATCGGGCCGATCAAGGATCTGAAGAACGTGAAGGTCGACGAAAAAGAGATCACGCGGCTGGTGGCGATCATCGATTCGATGACCCCGCGGGAGCGCTCCAATCATATGATTATCAATGGGGCGCGGCGGCGGCGGATCGCCAAAGGCAGCGGGACGTCGGTTCAGGAAGTGAATAGCCTGTTGAAGCAGTACGCGCAGGCGCGTAAGATGATGAAGAGTTTTTCGGGCGGCGGAGGGTTCCTGGGCAAGCGCCTGGCGAAGATGAAGCTCCCGATGGGTTTTGGTCCACAATAGAGAAGGGCCGCGAATTCACGCGAATGCACGCGAATCAAAACATTTGCGTTTATCCGCGTGCATTTGCGGTTAGAAAGGGTTCTTGAATGTTGATGATTCGTTTAGCGCGGTTCGGCGCCAAGAAGAAGCCGTCCTACCGCGTGGTGGTGATCGAAAAGGAACGGGCTCGCAACAGCCGTTCGGTGGAAGTGGTCGGCACGTATAATCCGATCGCCAAGCCGGCTGCGGTCAACCTGAAGCATGACCGGATCGCGCACTGGATGAAGAACGGGGCGCAGCCGTCCGATACCGTGGCGCGTCTGTTGAAATCGAATCCGGCACCTGTAGCGTCACCAGCGGCGTAAAGGCCGTCTTTCCCCGATCTGTTACAATCGACCTCAACGAGGAGGGTGAAAACGGGTGAAGGATTTAGTTACAGAAATCGCCAAGGCGCTGGTGGATATTCCGGACGAAGTGACGGTTCGCGAAGTGGAAGGCGAGCAGGTCACTGTCCTGGAACTGCGCGTCGCGCCTAGCGATCTCGGCAAAGTCATTGGAAAGCAGGGGCGGACAGCGCGCTCCATCCGGACTCTGCTGGGCGCGGCAGGAATGAAGTTGAACCGGAGGTTTACGTTAGAGATTCTTGAGTAGTTCCGACGATAGCACCGAAATCGCAGTAGGAAGATTGTTTCGCCCACGCGGGAATCGCGGCGAACTGCTTGGAGAAATCTACAGTTCGCGACCCGGACGGGCCGATCAATTAAAACTGGTTACGCTCGAATTGAACGGTAAGAAACTGGCCGCCGAAATCGAGCAGGTCTGGATTCACGATGGCCGCCCGGTGTTCAAATTCGCTGGAATCGATTCGATCAGCGACGCTGAGCCGTGGGCCGGCGCCGATATTCTGGTCGCGGCCGATGAGCGGCAGGCGCCGGAAGAAGGCGAATATTCGTTCCAGGATCTGATTGGGAGCGAAGTGCTGGATCGCGGGAATCCGGTCGGGATCGTGAAGGGAATTGAGGAGTTCGGCAGCGCGCCGCTTCTGAAAGTGGAAGGCGCGAACGGCCGGGAGATTTTGATTCCGTTCGCGAAAGCGATCCTGCGTGAGATTGATATCGCGGGCAAGAAAATCCGCGTGGAATTGCCGGAAGGGCTGCTGGAATTATGATTTTCCACGTCCTGACGATTTTTCCGGAGTTTTTTCGCGGGCCGTTCGAGCATGGAGTGATCCAGCGGGCTTGCGAAGCAGGTTTGATCGAGATCCGGGTGCACGATCTGCGGACCTGGACGTATGACCGTCATAAGACGGTGGATGACCGGCCGTTCGGCGGCGGCGAAGGAATGCTGCTGAAGGCGGGACCGATTTTTGAAGCAGTCGAGTCGATTTGGCCCGAACGCGGGGCACGTCGGAAGGTAGTTTTGCTCTCGGCGCAGGGGCGCAAGTTCGATCAGGCGATCGCCCGGGAGTATAGCGGGCTTGATGAGCTGTTGCTGATCTGCGGGCGGTACGAAGGCGTGGACGAGCGGGTTGCCCAGTATTTGGCCGATGATGAGGTATCGGTCGGCGATTTCGTGGTGAGCGGCGGGGAACTGCCGGCGGCGCTGGTGATCGATGCAGTGGCCCGGTTGCGGGCGGGAGTTTTAGGGAATGAGCAGTCGGCCGTAGCCGAATCGTTCGGTGAGAACGGCTTGCTCGATTGCCCGCAGTATACGAGGCCGGCGGAGTTTCGCGGCTGGAAGGCGCCGGAAGTGCTGCTCGGCGGGAATCATGAGCAGATCCGGCAGTGGAGATCGAAAGCGGCGCTCGAAAAAACGGCGCGGCTGAGGCCCGACCTGATGGAGGGTCGAGCGAACGGAATTAAGAACGGAGAGTAGTGACATGAACAACGCGTTGTTGACCAAGATCGTAAATAAGAACAAGCGCGGCGCCGCGCATCCCGAATTCCGCCCTGGCGACACCATCCGCGTGCACGTCAAGATCAAGGAAGGCGACAAAGAGCGCCTTCAGGCTTTCGAAGGCACCGTCATCGCCAAGCACAACACCGGCATGGGCGAAACCATCACCGTTCGCAAGGTGAGCTTCGGGCATGGCGTGGAGCGTATTTTCCCGGTGCACGCTCCCGTGATCGATCACGTGGATGTGGTGCGCACCGGCCGCGTTCGCCGCGCCAAGCTGTACTACTTGCGCGGATTGAAGGGCAAAGCTGCCCGCTTACGCGAGCGCGAATAGGAATGAGCGCACAGCTGTTTTGTGGCGTTGTGCGCGGTCTAACGAGCCGTGCCTAGCAGCCGGTTCGAACGCGCTGGGCGCCTTGCTGGTTTTCAGGCCATTGCGGGGCTCGATGAAGCGGGCCGCGGCGCGCTGTTCGGGCCGGTGTTCGCCGGCGCGGTGATTCTCGATCCCTCGCGTCCCATTCGCGGACTCGACGATAGCAAAGCGCTCGAACCAGATCGCCGCGCGGTGCTCGCCGAACGAATTCGCGAACGCGCACTCGCCTGGGCTGTCGGCGCTTGCGACGCTTTCGAAATCGATTCCATCAATATTTATCAGGCATCGCGAGTGGCCATGTGCCGGGCGCTTGAAAAACTCTCGACTCAACCCGACTACCTATTGATCGACGCTCTCAAACTCGACGTTGCCATCGAACAGAAGCCGCTGATTCAGGGCGACGCACGGTCGTTCTCGATCGCCGCCGCTTCGATTCTCGCCAAGGTCCATCGCGATCAGGCGTTGCGCGAGTGGGATCGTGTGTTTCCCCAATATTGTCTGGCGAGCAATAAAGGCTACGGCACTCCGGATCACTACTCGGCGCTCGACCGGCTGGGGCCGACCAGTTTGCATCGTTTCAGTTTCGAGCCGGTGCGCATCGCCTTTTCGAAAACCTCGCGACACGATCCACCCTGGACCGGGTATCCTTTACTCAGGCCCGTGCCCGAGCAGCGCGAGCTTTTCGCAGGCGCATGACACCTCAAGGAACCCCGGAAAGCCCGCACGAAGAGCACTCGCAGGTCGAGGCACCGCCTCAACCAGAAATCCCTTTTCGGGTGAGTTGGCAGAGCCGCCTGCTGTCCATCAGCTTCGCGATCTTCGCATTCGAGATCGGGTTGTTTCTGGTGATTTTCCCCTGGCTGGGCGATGCCTGGAATAGCAATTTCTTCGAGTCATTTTCGCCCTCGATGCAGGCACTGTGGGATGGCCCCTATTTTCGCGGGGCGGTGAGCGGACTGGGGTTGATTAATATTTATATCGCCTTGTTACAGATAGCCCGAATGTTCCGCCGCGGGTAATCGATTCTGACGCGGGCTGAAACGATTTCTTCGCAGGAAGACTCTCTTAGGCAGATCCATTTCCAGAGCCCCAGGGGTCGCCGAACGGAGTAGTCGGCGGCCCCTTTCCTTTTTAAAATCTTGACTGCGGGCGCGCGCTGCCTAGAACTGAAACTTGTCGATTTCAAGTCCCGCTCTGAGTTCCGCCAGCCCGGTGGAATCTCTGGATGCTGTACTGGCACCGCTCGCGCCGCTCAAGACGCTGTGTCAGAAGCTTTCCCGTGCTTTGCAGGCGCGCATCAACGTGAATTTGTACGCGGGATGGCGAACGTCTCACGGATTCGACGTCCATTGGGACAGCCACGACTTGTTCATCCTTCAGGTCGCCAGGAAGACTTTCGGCATCATTCCGCCGACATCGCCACGCAGCGACCGTATTTCAATCTGCCAACGAGCGCCACAGCCGAGGTACTGCCGGAGTCGGATTCGGCGACGATTTTCGTGCCGGCTGCCCTGGGGCTGGATCTGCGCGAGCGCGGCGATGGCGCGATCGACGTCGCCTTCGACGGCAAACTGCTGACTTTCGCTGGCGCAGCTGGTCCCCTATTTGCCTTCCTAGCCGATGAGCTCCCCGCTCCTATCGCCCTGTTTTATCAACGATTTAAACATCAGTTCGAGCGGGACACCCTGCGCCAGTTCCTGATCGAGATGGCCAAACAAGGCGTTATCGCGGTGCGAGACTAGCTCTCCTTTCGGTTCGCTAACCCTACCTCAGCGAGTAGCAGTACCAGTCTTTATCTAAGGGAAAATCCTATATGGACAAAGTTTTCCCTTAGCGTAAGCTAAGTTGTGTCACTTAGTACGACCCTTAGGGAGAGTACTGAGTGGAATAGCAGACGACTTTAGAAAGTGAGAGTCTCGTGAACATTAAATTGATTGGTGGGTCTCTTTTGATGTGTGTTACAATGCTTGCAAGTGCAAGCACCAATGGGCCTGTCTCGCATGGGCCGGTTCCGCCGCCTGATTGCGACGGATGCATTGTCGTGGCGCACGGTCCGGTTCCGCCGCCTGATTGCGACGGTTGCATCGTCACGCCGCGCGGCTAAGATTTCACATCACAACGGTTTTGATGGCGGGCTCCAGGTCCACAATAGGTCTGGAGTCCGCTAGTGTCATTTCTATTCAACACGCTCGAAGTTGTTGATGTAACCCTGCAGCTCGTCCTCCTTGCGTTCCTTCTCCGCGGTTATTTTCGTCGCTACGTTTTCCTATTCATCTACTCGATCGCGTTCCTGATTACCACGCTCACTGAAGTGGTGGTGACGCATCGCGCCCAGTTCGATCAAAAGCTGTTCCGGCGGGTTTACTGGACCGATGAAATCGCGACAGACCTGCTCCTATTCCTGGTAGTAATTTCGCTGATCTACCTGGCAAGCGAGGGCAGCGCCGTGCGCGGCAAGATGTCGCGGATCCTGGCCGGAATCGTCGTGATCGTCCTGATCCTGCCGTTCGTGATCCTGAATCCGCCGTCATTTTTCGCCGGCACGGGGTGGACGGCCGCATGGGGCCGCTGGTTCAACGGCACCAGCCAGGTGTTGAACTTCGGCGGAGCGATCATGAATCTGGCATTGTGGTCGGCGCTGCTTACTTCGAAAAAGCGCGACCCCCAATTGCTCAAAGTGAGCATAGGGGTGGGCGTCGCTGTTGCAGGACAAGCCATCGGGTTCGGCCTGCGCCGCTTCCTCCCCGATAACAACGCGCTGCGGCAGATTCCGGATTTTTTCATGTCGCTGACGCATGTGCTCAGCGTGTTGATCTGGTGCTGGGCGTTCCAGAAGGCGGCGCAGCGCCCCAAGCCGGCCGAAACTGATCCTGGACCGTAGATCCCGCCGCGTATTTGCTGTAAACTAATCCCTGAAAACCACCTGAAGGAGCTTCCATGTCGAGCGACCATTCGAATCGTAGAGATTTTCTTCGCCAGGCTTCGGCCGTCGGCGCGGCACTGACCACGGCAGGCTCCGCGCTTGCAAAAAGCAGCAGGGGGTCGTCGGCACGATCCGATGCGCGCGTCCTCGGCGCCAACGATCGTATCAACGTCGCTGTCATCGGCGTAGGCGGGCGGGGTTCGGGCGACGCGAAGAAATTCGCGGACGTCGGCGCGGCGGACAATTCCTGCCAGGTGGTGGCGGTCGCCGATTGCTATCAGAAGCGCGTCAACGCGAACAAGGAAGCGCTGAAGATTTCCGATGGTTATCTCGACTATCGCGAGATTCTCAATCGCAAGGACGTCGACGCAGTAGTGATCGCAACGCCGGATCACTGGCATGCCAGGATCGCGCTGGAAGCGATGGATCATGGCAAAGATGTGTACGTCGAAAAGCCGATGTGCCACACCATCGAGGAAGCGCATCAACTGGTGCTGACGGTGAAGGAGACCAAGCGCGTTCTGCAGGTCGGTTCGCAGACCACCTCGGCCGATCAATGGTGGAAAGCCAAGAAGGCAATCTCCGATGGCATGATCGGCAAGATGATCATGAGCCAGGGATCATATCACCGCAATTCGGTGGGTGGCGAATGGAACTACACCATCGATCCGAAGGCCGGTCCCGATGCGAAGGGCGAAGATTTCATCGACTGGAAGATGTGGCTGGGTTCAGCGACCAAGCGCCCCTACGATGCCGATCGCTTCTTCCGCTTCCGCAAGTATTGGGATTATTCGGGCGGGATCGCGACCGATCTGTTCTACCACGTCGCTGCGCCGCTGAATATCTGTTGGGATAAACCGCAGTTCCCGCACAAAGTGGTGGCGGGCGGCGGAATCTACGGCGGGCCGAACTTCGAAGAAAAGCGCGAAGTGCCGGACACGTTCCATCTGATCGCAGACTATTCAGAGGGGCACAGCGTAGTGCTGAGTTCGTCCATGGCGAACTCACAGCATATTCCGGGCTTGATTCGCGGCCATAGCGGCACCATCATCATGGTGGAGCACGGGCAGTTCGAAGGGAAGACCGAGAACATCCTCCTGAAGCCGGAAACCAAGCGCAGCCGCGCCAATCGCGATTCTCCGTACGTGACCTCGCCGATGATCGCGGATTACAAATTCGGCACCGATGAGCAGAAGATCGCCGTCGATCAGTACGATTCCTACACCGCGCACGTCAAGAATTTCCTGGCGTGTATGCGTACCCGCGAGAAACCGCACCTGGATGTCGAGACGGGCGCCTGTGCGCAGGTTCTGATCACCATGGCCGTGGAATCCTATCGCCAAGGTAAGGTTCTCTATTTTGACGAGAAGAAGTGGAAGCTCTCTGATAAGCCGGTGAAAGCGTAAGCGCTTAAAGGCCCGCTCGAGTGCGAAAAACTGGTGGCGCCGGGGAAATATTCCGGCGCCATCTTCGTCTATATCGATATGAAGCTCACGATCCTGATCGCGATAGCGGCTGCGGCTCTCTCCACCTGCGTGGCGCAGACGTTTGAGGTCGCCTCGGTCAAACCCGCCACCAGCGGTAGCAACGGGTATAGCGGCGGCTGTCATGGCATCGATAGCGTCTACGGATCACGTGAAGTGGCGTCCGCGCCACCGCTAGGCCGATGCTTGATCCACGACGCGCGCCTGAGTCATATGATCGCGATGGCATACAATCTTCCGGGCATGAACATGCTGAAAAGCGAAAAAGCTCCCGACTGGGTTGCGATGGGAGCCGACCGCTTCGATGTCGATGCCAAGGCCGAAGAACCGGCCCACACTACGCAAGCGCAGCTCCTGGTGATGTTGCAAAACCTGTTGATCGAGCGCTTCCAGATGAAGTTCCATCGCGAGGAAAAAGAAATCCAGGGTTATGCCTTGATCCTGGCCAAGGGCGGTCCCAAGTTTCAGGAATCGGCTAAAGACGATACCGAGCCTCGCTTGAGCACGGCGCTCAAAGTTCCCGAGGGCCGATTACAAACCGTGAACGCGCACAAGGGGACGATGATAGAGCTCGCCGCGTCGGTCGGCTTCGTGGTGCAGCAACCCGTGGTCGATCGTACTGGCCTTACCGGCGTGTACGATTTCAAGCTCAGCTTCGGCGGCGAGAACGGTCCGGAGATCTTCAGCGCTCTGCCTGATCAGCTTGGGCTGAAGCTGGAAGGGACCAAGGTTCCGGTATCGTACTTCGTGGTCGATTCGGCCAAGCGGCCCACGGCGAACTAGCTGGCGCCGGTATTGGTAGCGGCGATTTTCGCTCCGGCGGTGCAGGCATTCTTGCCGGCTTTCCGAATTCTCCAGTCGTTCGTATAGCTGCCCCGCGAGACTCGATGGTGCCGACCGCCGCCCCGGCCGGGACCTAGTGTAGTGCGTCACACAGATTGCACACTAAGTGGGGCGGACGCCCTCGTCCGCGCTGGGCCCCCGGCCCGGCTGGCGTGCTGAACCCAAAGGCCGACGGAGGCGTCGGCCGCGGACCAGGGGTCCGCCCCACCTTGTTCCAGAAGAGTTGGGAGTTGCGACGCACAGCACTAGGACGCTGCCGTTCAAGGTCGCCCCACCGACCTCGGACTGTGCAAGCAAACTCCACGTTACAAGCAAGACGAGGGCACTGAGTGTCAGTACACGCTTCTGGGTAGTGGGTCAGTTTGACGTTAGGGCGACCAACGCGCTCCATACCTGTCGCGCCTCGAACCGCCGTCAGATGAGCCGGGGGGCGAAGACCGACCTGATCCGGGCCGGGCCATCCGGTGTTATGATTGCGCAATCGGCGCGCGACCCCGTTGATTCCGCGCCTTCCTTGGCCATGCTGGTCAAACAGAGGAGCGTCATGAAACGCCAATTTCGGCAAGTTTCGATCGGACTGTTTTTGGTATTTGCCGCCGGTTCGCTGGCGCTGCCGGTATTCGCGCAAAGCAAGCGCGCGGTCAAGAGTGACGTCCGTGCCAGCAAATCGGGCGGCGTTCGAGGCCTGGCGATGGTCACGCCGGAAACGGTCGGCATTTCATCGGAGCACATCGCCAAGCTTGACGCGGCGATGAAGAAACTGGTTGACGACAAGCAGGTCGCGAGCCTGGTCACCTTGCTGGAACGTCATGGCAAAGTGGTCGACTACAACGCGGTCGGCAAGCTTGACGTGCGCAAGCAGGACCCGGTGCAGAAAGATTCCATCTTCCGGATCTATTCGATGTCGAAGCCGGTCACCGGCGTCGCGATGATGATGCTGTACGAAGAGGGCAAGTGGCAGCTGAACGATCCGGTATCGCGCTACATCCCCGAGTTCGCGCGCATGAAAGTTTACGTGGGCAAGAACGAAGATGGCTCAGCGAAGCTCGCGGACGCGTCGCGCTCCATGACCATGCGTGAACTGATGACGCACACCGCAGGCCTCGGCTACGTGCTCAGCGCGGCCAATCCGGTCGACAAGATGATCATCGACGGCAACGTGCTGAACGCAGCGGCGCCGCTGCAATCGATGATCGATGGGCTCGCGAAGATCCCGTTACTGGCGCAGCCGGGCACGCGTTGGTCGTACAGCATCGCGGTCGACGTGCAGGGTTATCTGATCGAGAAATTTTCGGGAATGTCGTTCGCCGATTTCGCGCGCAAGCGGATTTTTGAGCCGCTGGGCATGAAGGACACGGGATTTTACGTTCCGCAGGAAAAGTTGACGCGGTTGGCGCTGGTTCATCAGGGTTCCGGCGCGAATCTTGCGGTCGATACGAACCGTCCTGACCCGGCCGCGATCCCCAAGGGCGCGTCGGGCGGCGGTGGATTGTTTTCCACGGCGATGGACTACGCTCGCTTCTGCGACATGTTGCTGCAAGGCGGCGAGTTCAACGGCGTGCGGCTGCTTTCGCCCCGCACGGTGGAGATGATGCGCACCAACCACGTGAATCCCGATCCGCTGAAGACGATGCCCGCGGGCACCGGCTGGGGCATGGACTTCCAAGTGGTGATGGACGCGGCGGCTGCCGGGGAGCCAGTGCCAAACGGAACGTTTAGCTGGTGGGGAATCGCGGGCACGTGGTTCTGGATCGATCCGGTGAACGATCTGGCATTCGTCGGAATGGTGCAGCATTCCAACATCGGCACGACCCGGCCAATTCACGCTCTGACGCGTAGCCTGGTCTACGGGTCACTTACGAATTAGTCCACCGTGTCTTCAATTCCGAATTCTCCAGCCGATTGTTATTCGCGAGATCTAGGCGCGTGAGGGCGCCAAGTGCGCGCCCGAAGTCGCGACGCGGAATCCCCACACGCTGAGCGCGAGCACGATCGCGATCACCACCATCATTTCGTCGAAATAAGGCGCGCCGGTATTGAACGTAATCGGCAGACCCACCAGTAGATCGTTGACAAAAGCCGCCGCGGCGAACGCCAGGAGGCCGAAACGCGTGAGAACGAAGGCGAACAATCCATACGTCACGATCGTTGCCACCGTATCCACCAGCGGAAAAGCCGTCCCAGGAAGCTGAAGCGCCAGGAAGATCCCGACCCATGCCGCGGCGGCGATCCATTGGTTGCGCAGCAACACGCGCAGCAACAGCATGATCAGGAGGAACACCAAAGCGGTGCGAATGGAATCGGGCACACCCATGACCACGCGGCCCAGCGTGTGGCGCATGCCTTCCAAGAAAACGACATTACCGAAATTGTAGGTCCCGCCGATGGCCATGCGCCACAGATCGGCGCCACGATCGATGGCGACGTGTAGCACGGCGAAACCAGCGCCATACAGCACGTCACGCCCAACGATCGGGTCGCGCCATTGCCCGGTCGAAATGTTGCTCCATCCGATCACGCCCTGCGGCCAGTAGCGGCGAATATAAGGCTCGACTGCCATGTATATCGCCCACAGCAACAGCGCGTAAAACGAGGCCGAGCACAGCGCCATGAAAAACGGCATCAGCAGTCCGGCGGATGCGGCGAAATGGCCACGGAACAGCCAAGTTGCCATTTCGACGATGAAGATGAACACGGCCAGTTTTGCCGCGCCGCGCCGATCGCCTCGATTTTGGCGGAAATGGCGATAGGCGAGAACTCCCGCCGCAACCAGAATCGTGAAAATCAGCACGCTCAACAATAAATCACGCACGCTGATGGAGCTGTTGTCGGGCTCGCGCCCGGGGCGTGTCCAAGGCGAAATCAGCAGGAATGCGACCGGCTTGCCGCGCAGCGCTGCACCTTCGACTCGCAGCGGGAATCCACTGCCGGGCCACTTACCGGTCCACGCCGCGCGGACATCAGAGGTCGCCAGCCAGGTACGCTCCGGCTCGGCTGGTGTGAATTGTTGCGGATCGAGATCCGCCACCGCGAACAGCGCATTCCAATCGACCAGCGGAATGCCTTTCGCCGGATCGAGCGGCGCATCGAGTATCTCGGGCGGCATGGCTTCGAATGAAATCAGCCTGCCCTGTTGATCGGTGCGCAGATTGATCATTCCCGCCGTGGTGAACGGCGGATCGTCCATCTGAATCAGACCGGGCGTGAGCTTGTCGTCATGATATTGCGATGGGATCATCGGATCTTCGCTTTGGCGATATTCAAAAATCAGGGCGGGAGGGCGCTGCGCCAGCAACTTGCTCCATTCAGGACGATTCCCGTTGCGCTCGGCGTAGGAGAAGTAGTCGCCATCGAGATCGAATCCGATCGCGTCGTCTACCGGCTTGTTCGCGTATCCGATGCGCGCCAGCAGATCCTTGGCTCGCTGCCGCAGCACCTCGATCGGCAATTCATATCCCGATTTGTCGAGCGCGTTCAAACGATATTGGCAATAGCTTTCGATGCCGAGGATCACGACGATCGCCGCCAGAACGATTGAGGCGATAGTGAACGTCGCGCACGAGCCTTCGCCCGCCGCCGCGACCATTTCGGGCGTCGGCGTTTCACCTGCAGCCAGCGCAGCAGCGAGCGGATCGCCTCCCGGCAACGCAGCAGCCACCGCGAGCGCACTGGCCGGCCGGCGCGCAGGATCGGGATCGAGGCAGCGCATGATCACGCGCTCCACCGCCGGGTCGATGTCCTTGACGATGGTCGACGGCGACGGCGTGGGATGATCGCGACGCGCCTGCTCGAGTCCAGCAAGCGTGTCTGATTCGTGGGGGCGCTTGCCAGTCAAGATTTCGTACAGGACGAGCCCCAGCGAATAAATATCGCTGCGCACCGTAACTTCTTTTCCGGAGAGCTGTTCCGGCGCCATGTAGGCGGGCGTTCCGTTGCGAACCTCCGCGCCGGCGATCTGATCGGCCAGCCCGGCGAGCCCGAAATCGGTGAGCAGCACATGGCCGCGCGCGTCCAGCATCACGTTGGCGGGTTTCAGATCGCGATGCAGCACGCCCTGCGCGTGCGCAGCAGCGAGACCGGCGCACAGCTTGCGCGCGATCTCCAGAGCCTT
This sequence comes from Terriglobia bacterium, assembly GCA_963819125.1. Classification (GTDB taxonomy): domain Bacteria; phylum Acidobacteriota; class Terriglobia; order Bryobacterales; family Bryobacteraceae; genus Palsa-187. The sequence continues at coordinate 1,171,770 of CAWFUQ010000015.1, read as the reverse complement.
GTCGGCAGGCAGCCTACCGATGCGTCGCAGCAGCGAACCCAGATCCTCGCCGTCGACGTATTCCATCGAAAGGAAAAAATCACCTTCGAATTCGCCCATGTCATAGACGCGGCACACGTTCGAATGCGAAACCCGCCGCGCCACGCGCACTTCATTGCGAAAGCGATCGAGCGCCTGCGGATTCGCAGCAACGGCGGCCGGCAGGAACTTGAGCGCCACCTGCTGGCCCAGCGTGAGATCGTCGGCGCGATACACCTCGCCCATGCCGCCGCGGCCCAGCATCGCGATGATGCGATAGCGGCTCGCTAAGAACGTGCCGGGAGGAAAGCGGCTGCCGTCTGAGGACGCGGAGCTGGTGAGACCGGAGCGCGAACTCGACGGCGTGCGTAAGGACGGGGTGTCGCTGATCGCGATGGTGCGGGTGTCCAGAATTTCGCTACTCGCAGCGAGTCCACAAAGCGGGCAGAAGCGGTGTTGATCGCGAAGTTCGCTGCCGCACGAAGCGCATTGCTTCATCTGAAGATGATCTCACGGGCTAACGCGCGATGAATACTCCATACACCAGCACCACCAGCACGATCGACGTGATGATCATGTACATCCGATCCTTCTCCAGACCGAAACCCAGCAGCGCGAACACGACGCGCGCGATCGGCGTGGCGATGAGGAATAGCAGCCCTAGTTGAATCAGGGCGAGCGCATCCAGATGGGCCACGCGCGTGAGGATCCCAGCGACCGTCCGATACGGCGAATCGCCGCCATGGAAGGTTCGATACGCGGGCTGCTCCCCACCGTGATGAATCAGGTAGCCAACGCCGCCGGTGAACACTACCGCCGCTGCGAGTGTCACGCCGGTGCGCAGCAGATTCGCGATGATCAGCTCCATTCGCTGGTCGGTCATATCTTTCGGGCGGCTCCGTTCCAGATCATTTGCAACGCCATCACGCCGACCACGCACGCGAAAATCCAGCGCAGCAACTGGGGCCTGGCTCCGACAAGCAAGCGCGCGCCCAACACAGAACCCGAGAGAACGCCCAACATCACCGGCATCGCCAGGCCAGGATCGATGTAGCCGCGGCTCAAGTAAATGCCTGCGCTCGCCGCCGCCGTCACGCCGATCATGAAATTGCTGGTGGTGGTGGAGACCTTGAACGGAATCCGCATGGCGCGATCCATGGCGATGACTTTCAGCGCACCCGAACCGATGCCCAGCAATCCTGATAACGTCCCGGCGCCGAACATCATCGCGAATCCGGTTTTCACATTTCGAACTTCGTAATGCTGTGGGCCCTCGGGCGTGGGATAGGTGCTATCGAGCTTGAGCGCGTGCGCCAGCCGGTCCGCATCTTCACCGCGCGGATCGGCGGGAGGCCTGCGCGTCGAATTCCACGCGGCGTGCAGCAGCACCAGTCCGAACACGATGGCGAGAATCGAGGTGGGCGTTCGCGACGCAAGGTATGCGCCGACAATCGCACCGATGGTCGTCGCGACTTCGAGAAACATCCCGATGCGGATATTCGAGTAGCCTTCGCGCACGAAAGCGGCGGCGGCGCCGGACGAGGTCGCGATGACGGACACCAGGCTCGCGCCGATGGCGTAGCGGATATCGACGCCGAGCAGCAGCGTCAGCGCTGGCGTCACGACTACGGCGCCGCCCAAACCCGTAAGCGCTCCCAGGAATCCCGCGAGCAGCGCGATGGCGAAGACCACCGGCGTAAATTCGAGAATCGTCACCTACACCAGCATAGGAGATACAATAGCCGGACTCGTGATTCTCGCGGCGATTCTCTTTTTCGGAATTCTGACGATGTGGGTTCCGGCTCGCTGGACGCTCAGCGAGTTCGAGGTCGCGCTGTTCGCGCTCGCGGCATTTTCGATCGTCAGGCGATTGCTCGCCAGGCGACCACTCGCGATTCACCCGATCGCGATTGCGTTGGCGCTGGCGGCAGCGTGGGGCGTCCTACAGATTGCGTCTCATCACACCATCTATGAACTGAAAACGCGTGAAGCTGTGCTCGGATGGATCGTGAATCTGACAGCGTTTTCGCTTGCTCTCGAATACTCGGGAAACATCGAGGGTCGCGAACGATTGCTGCGCGTGATGCTGATCTTCGCGTTCCTGATCGCGATTTGTGCGATCTTTACCGGTCTCACTTCGCCGCCGGGATTTGTGTTCTGGAAATTCGATATCGGGACCGGCGTCCCTGTGCTCGGCCCATTCCCGTATCGCAATCAATACGCGGCTTTCGTCGAAGCCGTGCTGCCTTTGGCGATCGTGCGCGCGCTGCTCGATCGCCGGCGGTCATTGATTTACACGAGCATCGCCGCCGTACTCTTTGCTTCGGTAGTCGCAGGGGGTTCAAGAACTGGTTCGATTCTTTGCCTCGCTGAAATCGTCATGACGCCGCTACTGGTTTTCGCGAGCAAATTGATCTCGGCGCGAACACTCGCGCGCGGGCTAGCGGGCAGCATCGCGGCGATTGTCATTCTCACTGCCGTGGTCGGCTGGGAGACGATCTGGAAGCGATTGCAGGAGCCCAATCCCTATTCCTTGCGAGCTGAGCTGGTGCGATCCTCGCTCGAAATGATTCGCGATCGTCCTGTGATGGGCTTCGGCCTGGGCACGTGGCCCATCGCGTATCCCGCTTACGCGCATTTCGACGATGGATCGTTCGTCAATCAGGCGCACAACGATTGGGTGCAATGGGCGGCCGAAGGCGGGCTGCCATTCCTTGCAATCATGCTGGCGATCGTCATCATGAGCGCGCGCCCAGCGCTGCGATCGCTGTGGGGCATCGGGATACTCGCAGTGTTCGTGCATTGTCTGGTCGACTATCCGATGCAGCAGCGCCCCGCGCTGGCGGCGTTCTTTTTCGCGATATTGGGTATTATTAATTCCGTATAGAGGAGGCCCCGTGAGCATCACTCGATCGAATTTTCTCAAAGGCGCCGGAGCTGCCGCGCTCGGCCTGATGTTGCCCGATCTTTCTGCGCCGCTGCGGGTAAACGCCGCGTCGTTGCCCGATCTGGTCCCCGGAAATCTACCGAACACGGACGAGATCTGGAAGTGGATGAAGCAGCTTGCCGATTGGTGCCCTGTGTACACCGGCAGCCCCAGCCACGTTGCGTTCATCAACATGCTGGAAGCGGAACTGCACAAATCGAAACTGGAGGCGAAACGCAAGACCTTCACGCTGCCGCGGTGGGATTTGAAAGGCTACGGGATCAAGGTCGGCAGCGAATCGATTCACGCCGCCAGCTATCGTCCCTACTCCGGCTCGACCGGACCGGCGGGCATCACCGCGCCGCTCTATTTCGCAGGTCAGGGCGCGAAGCTCGATCTCACGGGCGCCGCAGGAAAGATCGTGCTGGTCGAAATGCCTCCGGCGCTCGATCGCAGCGGCGGCGAACTGCAAGGCAAGCTGGTCGGCACCTATCCCGCGGATCAACATCTACCGAACGTCCGGTATGGCGTGATCGGCGTGTATCGCCTGACGCCCGATATCAAGCAGCTCGAAAAGGCGGGCGCGGCGGGAGTGATCTACATCTGGAACAACATCTCCGACGCCAACGCGGAGGATCAAGCGCTGCCGTTCTCATCGCCATCTACGAATTTGCCGGCTCTGTGGGCGAATCCCACCGACGGCAAGAAGCTGAAGCAGCTCGCGGCGAATGGCGCCAAGGCCACCATCACTCTTGATGCGACGATTCATCCGGACACGCCTACCGATAATCTGTGGGCCGTGCTTCCCGGGCAAAGCGACGAGGCCATCATCATCAACACCCACACCGACGGCTGCAACGCGTGCGAGGAGAACGGCGCGCTCGGCGTGGTGTCGCTGGCGCGATATTTTTCGCGCATTCCGATCGCGCAGCGCAAGCGAACGCTGGTGTTCCTGATGACCACCGGCCATTTCGGACACGGCTACGTTCGCGCCGCGCAGGACTGGCGCGCGACCAATAAAGATCTTATGAGCAAGGCCGTGGCGTGCGTGACCATCGAACATCTGGGCGCGAATGAATGGGTCGACGACGCGGCGAAGAACGAGTACAAACACACCGGCCAGTTCGATTGGGGCGTCGCATACACGCCGCTCGAAGCCGAAGGCAGAGTATTTCTCGCGGCGGTCGACGGCACGGAAGCCAAGAACACCTATTCGTGGAAACCCGCGGCGTCTTATCCAGGCGAAGGCGCCGGATTCTGGGCTGCCGGCATTCCGACCATCTCCTATATACCGTCGCCGCAATATCTGTTCATCGCGCCGGCGAAGGGCGGAGGACTGGAGAAGCTGGACAAGCGGCGCATGCATGGCGAGATCGTGACCATGACGCGCTGCGTCGCCGCGCTCGATAAGATGAGCGTCGCCGAGATCAAGGGAGTCTAGGTGTGGCGCAGGCCGTCTGGCCTGCTGAGCCGAGATTCGTCTCGGCTCTTCCGGAAAGGCCGGGACGACTCCCGGCCCTGCAGGCTTTCAAGAGCCTGCGCCACGCGTCGCGCTATCCTGACAGTTCATGCCTGCTCCTTTAGAGGGCCTTCGTGTCCTCGATTTCTCGCACGCCCTTGCGGGCCCATACTGCACGATGATCATGGCGCAATACGGCGCCGACGTGTACAAAATCGAATCGCCGGAAGGCGAGCTCGGCCGCACCTGGGGACCGCCGTACACCGGTAAAGACGCGTCGTATTTTCTCGGGATCAACACCGGCAAGCGCAGCCTGGCGATCGATCTGAAGAATCCGCAAGGCCGCGCGCTGTGCCTCGACATGATCGAAAAAGCCGACGTCCTGCTCGAGAATATGCGGCCGGGCACGCTCGGTCGCCTCGGGCTAGGTTATGAAGCTGCCCGCGCGCGCAACCCACGATTGATCTATTGCTCGATTTCCGGCTACGGCCAGAACGGGCCGTCACGCGACGATCCGGCCATGGATCTGATTCTGCAAGCGGCCAGCGGATTGATCAGCGTCACCGGCGTCGAAAATGGCGAGCACGTGCGCTGCGGCCATTCGGTCGCCGACATCACGTCGGGCATGTTCGCGATGATCGGAATCCTGATGGCGATCGAGGCGCGCCACCGCACCGGCGAGGGGCAGTTCGTCGACGTGTCCATGCTCGATTCGATGATCTCGGCGATGGCGTCGAACTTCGCGAATTTCTTTGGATCGCAAGTCGTGCCGGGACCGATGGGGACTCGCTTCGGAACCATCGTTCCCTACCGCGGATTTCCCACTGCCGATCGCGACATAGTGATCGCCGTAGCGAGCCAGAAGTTGTGGGTCGATTTTTGTGCGGCCATCGGGCGTCCCGATCTCGCGAGTGACCCGGATTACGCGAGCAACGGGCTGCGCGTGAAGAATCGCGAGGTGCTGGAGCCGCTAATCACTTCGATTTTCCGCACCAAGCCGAGCGCGCACTGGGTCGAGCTGTTTCGCAAATGCGGGATTCCCTGCGCGCCCGAGAAGACGCTGGATGAGGTCGCGGCGGATCCGCAGGCGAACGCGCGCGGCATGTTTCCGGAGTTCGATGGAATCCAGGTCACCGGCCCGCCCGTGAAATTTTCAGCGACGCCGGGTGCGGTCGCGCGCCGCGCTCCGCATTTGGGTGAGCACAGTCGCGAAATCTTGCGGGATTTGCTGGGCCTGGATGAATCGGCGATCGGGAAGCTGGAATCGTCGGGCGTGGTGAAGAGCGCCGACTAGCGCACAGGCGATTGGTGCCGGTGTGCGCGATCCAGGGTCGCTTAGAACTTCTTCAGCTCGTCGATCAGCCCGGGCAAGCCGCGCTTCAGATAAATCTGCGACCAATCGCTGCTCTTCAGGCGACGGACCAACCATGCCGCGCAGCTTGGGATCGTTCAGCGCATTGCGATCCGGGAAGCCAGTACGAACCGTCTGCGAACCCGACGCTCGATACGAAGCCGGTCATGCCTTGAATCGAAGTGCGCTCCAGAAATCGCAGGGACGCGTCGTCGCACCACCTGGCCCGATTTTGCCCGGAGCCAGTTCGACATCCGCCGGCATCGATGCCGCCAGAAATTCGCGCCCCTGGCTGTCCCGCACGATCCATCCGATCTCCAGATGCCGCGATCGCGCGATCCGAGCTGTTCTGCACCTCCACTCGCGGCGCATGCGCTTCGTTGCCGGCGATCTTGCGCCATCCCGCTACATCGCCTCGACCGGAGCATCCGGGAAATTGCAGAAACGCGAAACTCACTTCGCGCTCCGGGTCGGAGTTGGTCACGCGGCCGCGCACCATCTGCATGCCAGGCTGCGGACCCGCCTGGCCTGACGCGCCAGGCTTGTCAATGACACCATTTGCAATCCCTTGCCGCCGGCGGTCTCCAGCAGCTTCTTGAAATACTGCCGGTCGCGCCGCGCCTCCAGCTCCCAAAGGGTCATGGTGCGCCGCGAATGCAGTTTGTCGGGGCCGTAAAAACTGAGGTCGTCGAACAGACACGCCGTCCAGCTTCAACCACCACCGGCGGACTCGCGCCGATGGGCCGCAGCAGGTGCAGATTGATGTGATCGGAAACGTTTCGCCCGGCCCGATGTCCAGGCTCGGAACCGAGACCGATCCTTTGCCGCCCGGCGTGACTTCCTGCGACAATCACCGACAGCGTGACCCCGTGAATGCGCTGCTGACCGGCGTTGCGCAACGAGAGCGAGGCGCGCACGTCCACGAAAAACGCGCCGCCGCGGCGTCGCGCTCGGTGTCGCCCCAATCGTCCGTCACCAGCGTGACCGGAGAATCGGCCGCCGAACGTCGACCTTATGGTATAGCTTCTGAGCCGGCCATTCGGCAGCGCCGCAGCGAGCCAACCCACAAGCAGAGCGACCGAAACTCAGCTACTGCGCATATACGCTCGTGATGGTCATCTGGCCGGTGTCCGCGTTCGATATAGCGCGCGCTCGCCGATCCCTGCACGCTCACGGAAATCGCCAGCGGGCGCGTGCATCCTGGGTCCCCCGAGCATGTTGCCGTTCTCCCGCAGCTCGACTCCCAGCGGGGTAGCCACCACCATCGGTTCCGCGATCCTCGATCCGAAACGCCTGCGCCGCGTCCATGCACCATGGCGCTCATCGCGCGCCCCAATGACTGCGTCGCCGACGGCGGCATGTTCAGCCAGCCACGCGATCGCTCAGCAGCATCGCCACTCCCGCCATCGCCGCCGCCGGACGCCAGCTCCACGAAATCACCGATCGATCAGACAAACGCCTATCGTCTTGCGCCGCCGTCGCCCCACCTGCGCCACCGCATTCGCCCGCCGCCAGACCCACTCGAATATTGGCGCCATCTCCGCGGCCAAGCGGTCCCAGTCGACGCCCTCCGGCATTTCAGCGGCGATATCTTTCACGCGCTCGACGATCGGCGCGAAAGGCTTCCATCCGACGGCGGCATCGCTCGCAACTGCGCTGGTGCAATACACCGCGAAACGCGCGCCAGGCAGCGCTCAATCGCCCGACGCATACAGCGCCAGATCCGTTTCGGCGATGTGTTCATTCTCGTCATCGCTTTCCGCCTTTCCACAAACGCCGCAATTTCACCCGCGCGTTGGCGATGTGGCGACCGCACCGTGGCTTTGGAGCAATTCAATCGCGCGGCCACTTCCTCGGCCGGCAGTCCTTCCACGTCGCGCAACAGCAACGCCGTGCGTTCGCGATCCGTCAAAACATCCAGTCCGGCTTCCAGATACTCGCGATGCTCGGCGCGCAGCAAAATCTGCTCCGGGCTCTCCTCGTGGCTCCGCAACGCGGCTCCGGCACCTCTTCGATATCGGAAAAACTCATGCGGCCGGAGCGTCGCAGAAAATCGATCGCCGTATTGCTGGCGATCCGCGACAACCAGTGCGCGGCCTTGTCCAGATCCTTCAACTGGTCCTGCCGCTGCAGGGCCTTGATGAACGCTTCCTGGGTCAGGTCCTGTGCATCCGCCACGTTGCCCACGATGCGGTAGATCAGCAGGAAAATCCGCCGCATGTTTTCGGACACAAACCGGCTTTGCTGTTCCGAAGACAGCGAAACCGCGTCATATCGGGTGGAGCCGCGGTGCCTCGCTCATCGCTCATTCCAATGCTGACGGGACGCTCGCCATCTAAGATACATGACGCCGCGATACCGCAAGCGTGCAGTCTATCGATCGACTTCGCGCGCTATGAGTTATCCTAATGATATATGAGACCTGTTGCCGTGATTGGCATCGGCAAGACGGCTTTCGGCGCGTTTCGCCGACCGGGATCTGCGCTCTCTGGCGGTGGAAGCCGGGCGAGAAATGCATGCAGGATGCCAACGTAAGTCCTTCACAAATAGAGGCTTTTTATCTCGGCAACTTTCGCGGGCCCGTCGTTTGTCGGCCAGAACCACCTGGCTCCCTACATCGCCGGCGCGTTGGGCATCACCGGCGTTCCCTGCACCCGATTTGAGGCCGCGTGCGCCTCGAGCGGTTCGGCGTTTTTCCATGCCGTTTCGGCCGTGGCGGCCGGATTGTACGATGTGGTGCTGGTGGCGGCGTCGAGAAGATGACTTCGCAGCCGACGCCGAAGGTCACCGAGATCCTGGCCGGCGCGGGCGACATGGCGGGCGAAGGTCGCGCGGGAGCGACGTTTCCGGCGCTGTTCGCGATGATCGCGCGCCGCCACATGTATCAGTACGGCACCACGCGCGAGCAAATGGCCGCCGTGGCCGTGAAGAATCACGCCAACGGCGCGAAGAATCCGCTGGCGCATATGCGGAAGGTGATCACGATGGAACAGGCGCTGGCGGGCAAACCGATCGCCGAGCCGCTGACGGTCTACGATTGCTCGCTGATCAGCGATGGCGCGGCGGCGGTGCTGATCGCTCCGCTCGAGCGCGCGGGCGAGTTCACCGAGAAGCCGGTGAAGATTCTCGGCATCGCGCAGACCTCCGATTACGTCGCGCTGGACCAGAAGGACGACATCACCACGTTCCGCGCGGTGAAAGCCGCCGGCGAGAAGGCGTACAAGATGGCGGGCGTGACGCCGCGGGATATCCAGTTCGCCGAAGTGCACGATTGCTTCACCATCGCCGAGATCATCGCGACCGAGGATCTGGGATTCGTCAAGAAAGGCGAAGGCGGGCCCTACGCGCTTCAGGGCTGCACGTGCGTTGAACGGTCCGCGCCCGGTCAACACCAGCGGCGGACTGAAGTCGAAAGGCCATCCGGTGGGCGCGACCGGGGTCGGGCAGATTTGCGATGTGGTGATGCAAATCCGCGGCGAAGCAGGCGAGCGCCAGATCGCGCGGCATTCGCTCGGGCCTCGCGCAGAATCTGGGCGGGTCGGGCGCGACCGCTGTGGTCACCATTCTGGGGGCGGCATGAGTCCGGGACGATCTACACCGAAACGTTGATCCAGGCCGCGCCGGAGCAGTTCGTGGCCGATGCGCCGTATCAACTGGTGATCGTGGCGCTGGATGGCGGCAAGCGCCTGACCGCGCGGGTGGACGGGGATCGCGTCGCGATCGGCGATAAAGTCGTCGAGGCGGAATCGCGCGACGGGATTCCGTTCTTCAAGAAAGCTTGATTGGTTCGCGGCGCACAATCGATTTTGAGGCGCGGACGTTAGTCCGCGCGTTCGGGCGCAACGTTACCTTCGGACAAATCGATACTGCACTTCCTGAGCGCGCGGACTGACGTCCGCGCCTCAATTCGGGTCTAAATGGACGCTGCCAGGTGAAAATCTACCTCTACTACATCGGCAAGGCGCGCGATCCGCATGCCAACGCCATGGCCGAAGAGTACATCAAGCGTTCCACTCGTTTCGCTAAATGCGAGATGCGGGAGATTCAGCCGCGCAAATTCGATCTGGGCGAAAAACATGCAGGAGCGCTGAAGATCATGCTGGATCCGGCAGGCAGGAAGCTCGATTCAGCCGCGTTCATCAAGCTGATCGACGGCGAAACTCGCGATATTGTCTTCGTATTAGGCGGCTCGGACGGATTGACCGATGAAATGCGCGCGTCTGCCGATCTGCTGATCTCGCTATCGCCGATGACCATGCCGCATGAACTGGCTCGCGTCGTGTTAGCCGAGCAGATTTATCGAGCGCTGACAACGCTGCGCGGCCATCCGTATCCCCGTTGAGGCGCGGACGTCAGTCCGCGCGGTTGGGCGCAACGCTTCCGCACTGCCCAGCCCAATCGCGCGGACTAACGCCCGCGCCTCAAATCGGCTAGCGATATTCGTTCGAATATGTCTTTGACAAATCGACATTGGCGTACTTCGCGCCCAGCACGCGCTTGACTGCCTCCGCGCTCTCCCGCGAAATTTTCCCATCGATCGAATACATCGGCTTCGCCATCTTGATCGCCACGATTTCCGCAGCCTGATCGCCGACGCGAAACTCGGCAGGCATCGCCGCGAGAATCTCTTCCGCGCTGTGCTCACTGATCCAGCGCAGGGATCGTAGCGTGGCCCTCGCAATTTTGCGCGCGGCTTCAGGATTCTTCTTCAGCCACTCCTGGCGAGCCAGCAAACACGACGCCGGATAATCGTCGACTCCGAACATCGCGCGCAACCCCTCCGGCGTTCGCGTATCGGCGAGAATTACCGCATCGGGCTTGCGAGCCTGCAGCGCCGTGATCGCACTGCCGAACAGAATCGCTGCGTCCACCTGTCCATGTTCGACGGCCGCTGCCGCGGTCGCGCCCATGCCGACGCTGCTCACGCTTACCGAGTCGAGCGGCACTCCGGCATTGGTCAGCAGCAAATTCAAATACGCCTGCGATGGCGAACCCGGCGATGATACGCCCACAATCTTGCCCTTCAAATCAGCAATCGATCTCACTCGCCCAACCAACGCGAAATTTGGCGACCGCAGCAGCGACACGAAGCACTCAATATCGCGACCCTCGGCCGCCATCTGAATGGCCTGCTCATAAACTCCGCCGCCGATATCCGCACTCCCACCGACCACCGCTTCCAACACTTTCGAAGCGCCGGCGATCTGCGAAATCTCAACATCAACGCCTTCATCGCGAAAATACCCGAGCCATTGCGCGAAATGGCTGGGATAGTTATTGGTCGACGGCGGCTGAAGTGCGATGCGCACCTTGCTGGTTCGTGTTCCGCACGAACACAGCATCAACGCCGCGATCAGCAGCGCCGTAACTCTCATGCTTTCCACCGCAACAACCAGCGTTCCAATCGCCCGACGCCCCATCCCACCAGCAACACTACCGCGCTCAACACAGCCATCCCCGCGAACACGCCCGTCGTATCGAACGTCCCTTCGGCTTGCGAAATCAGATATCCGACGCCGCGCGCCGCGCCCAGATATTCGCCCACCACCACCGCGATCATCGCGAATCCCACGCTGATGTTGAGGCTCGAAAATACCCACGTCATCGCCGAAGGAATCAGCACATGCCGGACGAGTTGCCATTCCGACGCGCCCAGCATCCGCGCGTTGTTGACCACCACTTTGTCCACCTCGCGCACGCCTTGGTGGGTATTGAAGAACACGATGAAAAATACCACGGTTACGCCCAGCGCGACCTTGGACCAGATGCCTAACCCAAACCAAAGAAGAAAGATCGGTGCGAGTACAACCCTGGGAAGCGCGTTGACGACGCGAATATAGGGATCGAGCAGCGCGCCCAATCGCGGCATGCGCGCCAGACCGAATCCCAGAATCACGCCGGCCGATGCGCCGATCACGAACGCCAGCGCGGCCTCTTCAATTGTTGTGATGAGATGCGGCCAGATCGATCCGCTGCGCAGCCATTGCAACAATCGTGCCGCGATATCGCTGGGGCGGCTGAAGAAGAATTTGTCGAGCTTACCCGCATCGGCGAGCATCTGCCACGATCCTACGATCGCGATGCCCAGCAGCGCCTGCCACAGCAGCATCCAGCGTTTATTCGGATCGCGCATAGCTGGCCAGCACCTCCTCGCGAAGTTCGCTCCAGATTTTCGCGTACAACTCTTCGAAGCGAGGATGGGTGCGAATATCCATCAGATCGCGCGGCCGCGGCAGATCGATCTCATATCGATTCACGATGTGGCTCGCAGGACCGGCCGAGAGCACGATCACTTCGTCGGCAAGCGCGAGCGCTTCTTCCAGATCGTGGGTGACGAACAGCACGGTCTTTTGCGACCCGCTCCACAGAGTGAGAAGCTCGGATTCCATGCGCAGTCGCGTGTGTACGTCCAGCGCGCTGAACGGCTCATCCATGAGCAGGATGTCCGGATCGACGATGAAGCTCTGCGCCATCGCAACGCGCTTGCGCATGCCGCCGCTCAACTGCGCGGGATAGGAATCCGTGAATCCGTCGAGCCCGATGCGAGAAATCCATTCACGCGCGCGCTTGTCCGCTTCGCCCGCCTCGACGCCGCGAAAAATCAGGCCTAGCGCGATGTTTTCAATCACGGTTCGCCATGGCAGCAGCGCATCCTGCTGGAACATGTACGCAGCTTTGCGATTGATCCCGTTGAGCGCACTCCCAAACACGCGAATCGAGCCTTGCGAAGGCTCGATCAATCCCGCGGCGACATTCAGCACAGTCGACTTGCCGCACCCGCTGGGCCCCACCATCGCTACAAACGCGCCGGCTCGCACGTCGAAGGAAATGTTCTCAATCGCCGTATAGCCGGCGAAGCGTTTGGCGATGTTCTCGAATTCGAGCGCGGCAGGCACCTTAGGGCGTCGGCGTCTTTTTCAGAATCAGGATGTGCTGGCGCGGCAGGGTTTCAATCACCTGGTCCATCTTGAAGCCTTCCGCTTCGACTTCGGTTTTGACTTCCAGCACGCTCATCTTGTGCGCCGGCTGGATGGGGATGCTCGGATCTTCCTTGCGATATTCCAGCAATACCAGCCGCCCATCCGGCTTGAGCGCGGATCGCATCCCCCGCAACATTTTCTGCGGCTGCGAAAACTCGTGATAAACGTCGACCAGCAGGATCAGGTCCAGGCGGCCGGTCGGCAGCTTCGGATCGGCCTCATTGCCCTGCACCGTTTCAATGTTGTTCACGTGAGCTTGTTTCGCATTGTCACGAAGGAGCCGGAGCATTTCGGGCTGCACATCTTCCGCATAAACTTTCCCGGTTGGTCCCACGCGCGCCGCCATCTTCAGGCTCATATACCCTGAACCCGCGCCCACGTCGCCGACCACCATGCCGGGTTGAAGATGCAGTTCATCCAGCGCCTGATCCGGATGTTCCTCGGCGGCGCGTTCCGGCCGATTTAGCCAATCCGCTCCCGCCGCTCCCATCACCGGCGCGATCTTGCGCCCGGTTAACGGGTGCTCAGTTTGCGCCCGCGCAGTCGCGGGAAACGCCGCGAAAATCGTGAGTAACAATGCGAGTAACAAAGCAACTCCGATATCGCCAATTTGCCTTCGCCGCGAATTCCAGTTAGATTGTGTGATGACCCACATGTTTCACCCGCTCCGTTCTATTACCGTCATTTTCCCCGTGTGCGCGGCGTTCGCCATGCTCGGCGGCTGCGGCGGGAAAAATCCCGAACAAAAAGTCGAATACCTGATGGGCGAACGGGTCCAGGTCGGCTCGCTCACCTACAATGTGATCGAAAGCGCGTGGCGAAGTCAATTGGGCACCGAGTACAAAGTCCGGATTCCCCAGCAGCGTTTCCTGCTCATCACGATTTCCGCGACGAACGGAGGAGGCAAGGAAGTTTCCGTTCCGATGCTTTCCCTTGAGAACGCGAACGGTGAGCTGATTCGAGAACAGGAGAATGGCGAGGGCGTGGAGCCGTGGTTCGGGCTGTTCCGCACCATCGCGCCGGCGCAAACGCAGCAGGGCAAGATTGTTTTTGATGTGCCGTTCAGTTCATACCGTCTTCGTCTCAGCGACGGCGCCGATGCAATTGCGGAAAAGACCGCCTGGGTGAAGATCGATCTCAACCTGAATCCGGATTTGAACGTCGACACGCCGACGCCGGGCGATGTGGGTGTGCCGGCCACCGGACCCCTCACCCCTCCCATTAAGTAGGTTTACATCGTGGGCCAAGCCCGCCGAATTTTCGCCGCCCTGTTGTTTGCGGGATTGGCCTGCGCGCAATCCAAGCTTTCTGTCGAACGCATCGCCCTGCATCAGTTCGAGGACGGGCCGGTGCTGGCCCCAACGTATGAGTTCGTGCCTGGAGAAACCGCGAACTTCAGCTGCCGCATCGCAGGTTACAAAATCGTCCAGGCCGACGAGCAGCGCAGCGTGAAACTTGCCTGGCAAATGAATGTGCTCGATCCCGCCGGTGTGCCAATCGAGAAAGCGCAGAGTGGGCGGATCGATGACAAGCTGGCGCCACAGGATAAGGAATGGGTGCCGAAGTTCCTGGGCACCTTCACGATTCCCGCGTTCGCGCCGCCGGGAAACTACCGCGTCATAGTCAAAGTGCAGGATGAAGCAGCCGGATCGGAAGCATCCAGCGAACTGGTATTTCGCGTTCGCGCGATCGACGTTGCCGGGAGCGACACGCTGCTCGCTCGAAGTTTTGTTTTCCTGCGTGCCGAAGACGACCGTACTGGAATGACCGCGGCTATTTATCATCCCGGCGAAACGCTGTGGGCGCGATTCAATATCGTCGGCTACAAATACGGCGATGGAAATCGATTCTCGGTGTCCTACGGACTGGCGGTGCTGAAGCCGACCGGCGAGGAATTATTCGCACAGCCCGATGCCGCCAACGATACGAATCAGTCGTTTTATCCGCAGCATTACGTTCCCGGTGCGCTTAGCCTGACGCTCAATCCAGGCGTCCCGAAAGGATCCTACATCCTGCGTGTGACGATCAAGGATCAGGTTGGCAATCAGAGCTGGGAAACCAAGCAGCCGTTCGAGATCCAGTAACGGCTTATTCTTCTTCTTCCTCTTCGCCGGTCTTGGCTGCCTTCGCCGCGGCGATGATCTTTTCGGCCTGCAGGCCGGGAACGAAATCGTAGTGATCGAATTCCATGCTGAAAGACGCGCGGCCCTGCGTCATGGAAATGAGATCGTTCTGATAATTCAGCATCTCCGACATGGGAACCTGCGCTTTGATGATCTGCGTGGGCCCCTTGGTGTCCATGCCCGAGATGCGGCCGCGGCGCCCGTTCATGTCGCCCATCAGGTCGCCCGCGTATTCTACAGGCGCCTGCACTTCGACGTTCATCACCGGTTCCAGCAGTGCGGGTTTAGCGGCTTCCATCGCGGCGCGAAACGCTTTTCGCGCGGCCAGCTTGAACGACATTTCCGATGAATCGACGTCGTGATAAGAGCCGTCGTAGACGATCACTTTGAAGTCGACCACGGGATATCCGGCCAGAAATCCGCGCTCTGCGGTCTCGACGATTCCTTTTTCGATCGCAGGAATGAAGTTGCGCGGAATCGCGCCGCCGAACACTTCGTTTGCGAAGGCGAATTTCTCGCCGCGCGGCAGAGGCTCCATGCGAATCCAGCAATCGCCAAACTGGCCGTGCCCGCCGGTCTGTTTCTTGTGGCGGCCCTGCACGTCGGCTTTGCCGCGAATGGTTTCGCGATAAGGAATCTTGGGCGCGTGCAATTCGACGTCGACGCTGTAGCGCTTTTTCAGGCGGCTGACGATGATCTCGACGTGCTGCTGCCCGCTGCCGGCCAGCAGAAAATCTTTGGTCTGCGGATCGCGATAAAAACGCAGGGACCGATCCTCTTCCAAAATTTTGTGAATCGCGTTGCCCATGCGATCTTCGTCGTTGCGCGTCTTGGCGGAAATCGCGTAGGCGATGGACGGTTCGGGAAGCTGCACGGCCGGGAAGGCGATATGCGAACTCTTCTCATCGAGAGTGTCGCCGGTCAGCGTCTCTTTCAACTTGGCAACGCCGCCGATGTCGCCCGCATGCAGTTCGGGAACTGGTTGGATGGTTTTGCCGGAGAGCGATCCGATGTGCGACAACCGCTCCGCTGAATTGTTCCGCGCGTTCACCAGATTCGCGTCGTTCTTGAGGACTCCCGACACAACCTTGAAATAAGAGACGCGCCCGGCGAACGGATCGGCCACGGTCTTGAAGACGTAGATCGCGAGCGGCGCCGAATCCTTGACCGCGCGCTCAGCCTCCTTGCCATTGTCGTTGCCTTTCCAGGGTCCTCGATCGGCCGGGCTGGGGAAATATTCGATGACGAAATTCAGAATCAGGTCGCTACATACGTTGTGCAGCGACGAAGCGCACATCACCGGGAAAATGCGCATCCCGCGGACCGCGTCGCGCAATCCGTCGAGAATATGCTCGACCGGCAGCGTTCCCGTTTCGAAAAACTCTTCGAGCAGTGCGTCGTTTCCTTCGGCCACCATCTCCACCAGTGCTTCATGCGCAGCCTTGGCGGCCTCCGCCATACTGTCGGGAATGTCGCTTTCCTTGCCCTTGCCTTCGCCGTCGTTGGTGTAGGTGTAGGCTTTCATGCGCACCAGATCGACCACTCCCTTGAAGTCGCGTTCGGAGCCGATGGGAAGATGAATCGGGATCGCGGTGCGGCCGAAGAACTGTTGGGCACTGGCGAGTGCGCGCTCAAAGCTGGACCGTTCGCGATCGAGTCGGTTGATGACGATCGCGCGCGGCAGGTTGAACTCCTCCGCGAAGCTCCACACCTTTTCGGTCTGAACTTCAACGCCGGCCACACCGTCCACCAGCACCAGCGCGGCATCGGCCGCGATCAGCGTCGACTTGGTGTCGTTGATGAAAATATTGAAGCCGGGCGTGTCGATCAGGTTGATCTTCTTCTTGTTCCATTCCGCGGCGGCGACGGCGCTCGAAATGGTGATCTTGCGCTGGACTTCTTCCTCGTCGTAATCGGTGATGGTGTTGCCTTCGTCGACACGCAAGAGCCGATTGGTGGCGCCGGAAGTGAACAACAGGCCGGCTGCTAACGATGTCTTTCCGGAGTGGCCATGGCCCACCAAAGCTACGTTCCGGAGGTCATTGGTTTCGTAAACTTTCACTGGTGAGAACTCCCTGAATCACCGACGTTGTGAATGCAGAATCAGGATCTTATCACAATCGCGGCGGGGGCTTTCACGCGATCGAAACAGTTGCGAGAAGAATGTTCCGGTGGGCGCACTCAGTTATGATGAGGAGGAAGTAGATGGATCAATACACTCAGGTATTGCTGACAGTCTCAGTGCCGACGCTCGCCGTGTTGATAGGAATTTTAGTCAACAACAGCCGGCTAGGCGATGTAAACAAGCGCATCGATGACCTGCGCAGCTATATCGACACCCGATTCAATAACGTGGATAGTCAACTGCGCGACATGAAGGAACTGTGGCGGTCGGAACTGCATCGCGTCGAAGAGATCCTGGACGCGCGATTGAAGCATCTCGAAGAAAACTGAGGATTACAGGAAGTAATCCTTCACCTTGTCGAAGATGCCCTTTTCCTGAGGCTCATTTTCGACCGGCAGCAAATCCCGCAACTGCTCCATCAATTTCCTCTGCTCGCGAGTCAACTTCGACGGCACCCGCACATCCAGATGCACGTACAAATCGCCACGGCCGCCGCCATTCAGATGCGGCACGCCGAGCCCCTTCATCCGTAGCCGCGCATCGGGTTGCGATCCTTCGGGAATCTTGATGGTCTGCAATCCATCGAACGTCAGAATATCGATCGACGCGCCCAGCGCTGCCTGCCCGATATTCACCGGCACGGTGCAGTGCAGATCGTGCTCACTCCGTTCGAAAATCGGATGCTCGGCGACCTTGAGCACGACGTACAGATCGCCCGGCGGTCCGCCATTCACGCCCGGCTGCCCTTCCTGCGACAGACGAAGCTGCGTGCCGTTATCGACGCCCGCGGGAATGTTGACCTTCAGTTTCTTCTCGCGGCGAAGATAGCCGTCGCCTTTGCATTCCTTGCAGGGACGCCGCACGATCTGCCCACGTCCTCCGCATTGCGTGCAGGTCCGGCGCACACTCAGGAACGCCTGCTGATAGATCACCTCGCCGCGGCCCTTGCACATCGGACAGGTGACCAGGCCGTCGTCCGGCTCGGCACCTTTGCCGTGGCAACGTCCGCACTCTTCCAGGCGCGGCACCTGAATATCGACCGACAACCCGCGCAGGGAATCCTCAAACCCGATTTCGAGATCGTAGCGGACATCGTCGCCGCGCTGCGCCCGATTGCGCCGCTGCTGCCGGGATCCGCCGCCGCCGAAAATATCGCCAAAGCCGAAAACGTCGCTCAGGATATCGCCCAGATCGGGGAATCCAGCGGCATCGTATCCCGCGGCCCCTGCCGCCGCTGTAACGCCCTGATGCCCGTAGCGATCGTATGCCGCCCGCTTTTGCGGATCGCTCAATACGCTATAGGCCTCGGCGGCTTCTTTGAATTTTTCCTCGGCGGAGTGATCGCCGGGATTGCGATCGGGGTGGAACTGCAGCGCCAGCTTGCGATAAGACGACTTGAGCGACTGATCGTCGCAGTCGCGCACTACACCGAGCACTTCGTAATAATCGCGTTTGGTCACGTTCATTTCGCCGTAGGAGTTACAGCTACTTTCACCATCGCAGGCCGCAACAAACGGCCTTTGAAGTTGTACCCGCGCTGATACTCGTCGAGGATCATGTGATCCGGCATCTCGTCGGTTTCCACCATGTCGACCGCGTGATGAATCTGCGGATCGAAAGGCTGCCCCTTTGAATCCATCGGCTCCAGCCCGAGTTTCTTGAGGGCCTCGGCCAAGCGGTTGTAGATCAACTGGATCCCGGCCGAGTATTCTTTATCGGCGGCCTCGGTTTTCAAGGCGCGTTCGAAGTCGTCGAGCATCGGCAGAATCGCGCGAATCGCGTCGGCGGTGGCGAAATCATAGGTCTCGACGCGCTGCTGTTCGGTGCGCCGGCGGAAGTTCTGGAATTCGGCGTTCAAACGCAGCAGTCGATCCTGCAATTCCGCCTTTTCAGCCGTCCACTGTTCGCGCTCGATCGCCGGATCAACCTGTGCCGAGCCGTCGTCTTCGACAGTCTTATCCACTGGAGATTTTTTCACGGACACTGCTCCACCCTCGTGCAATTCCAGATTAACATTTGGATCAAAAGGAAGGTCGCGTTAGCTGTCCTGGCGCGGTCAGCTTTGGCTGTCCTGAAACGCCCAGCCGACGTTTTGCACCGCCGACATGACCCGAACGTAGTTCATACGCATGGGTCCCAACACCGCGATCACCGCCGAAATTCCGCTGGGCAGCGCGACCGGCAGCCCGATCAGCGACAATTCGCCCATCGCCGGGTGCGCTTCCGATAAACCAACCCGCACATCGATCTCTCCCGTCTTCTTTTCCAGGAATCGATCGAGCAGCTCCAACACTCGCTTTTTCTCTTCCAGCGCGCGGAACAGCTCGCGAGTCTTTTCGCGCGTCAGATGCAAGTCGATCCCGACCAGGTTGCTGGCGCCTTCCATATGAACTTCAGGCGCATCGACAACGTCGAGCAGGCCTTTGGAATACAGCAAGGTCAGGTTGGTCAGGATTTCGTCGTAGGCAGCGCTGGCATGTTCGAGGCGCGCCGACAATTCGCGCCGCACCGTTTCGAGCGACCATCCCGAAAAACTGCGATTGATGTAATTGCGGATCGATGCCAGTTCGTCCGGAGAAAGTGCGTGGTCCAGCCGCACCACGCGATTGCGCACCTGGCGATCCTGCGTCATCACCACCATCAGCACGCGCTGATCCGACAGCGCTACCAATTCAATCTGGTCGAGCGCGGGACTGGCGGACGGCATGGCTGCGGCGATGCCGAATCCGTGGGTCATTTCCGAAAGGGTGCGCGACATGTGCTCGACACGGGCTTCCACCGTATCCAGCCGTCCGAATTCCGCGCGCAGCCGCGCGAGTTCTTCGGTCGCCATACGACGCAAGCGCAGCGATTGCACGTAGCTTTGAAATGCCTTTCCGGTCGGCACACGCCCGGCGGAAGTATGGGGCTGAGAAAGATAGCCTTCTTCATCAAGGTCGGCCATGACATTGCGAATCGAAGCCGCGCTGAGCGCGTCGGCACGGCGGCGAGCGATAAAGCGCGAAGCGACCGGTTCGCCGGTAGCGATGTAGGTCTCGACGATTTCGTGCAATACTTCGCGCGCTCGCGGCGTCATTCCAGATACCCTACTACAATCTTAACGGATCGATGACAATTTCGCGTACCGTGGTGGACTCAGTGCCCGGAAATAGAAACGGCAGCCGGGCTGGAAAAACCAGCTTTCGGCTGCCGAAACCTAGCAAAATCTGCGAACTACCAGCGATTCCCGCGACCGCCGCCACCGCCGCCACCGCCCGCACCGCGACGGAATCCGCCGCCACCGCCGCCACCGCCGAATCCACGATCCGGCTTGGGACGCGCTTCGTTCACGTTCAGTGCCCGGCCGTCCAGTTCCTTTCCGTTCAGAGCCGCGATCGCGCGATCTGCATCCGCGTTCACGCTCATTTCGACGAATCCGAAACCACGGGCCTGGCCCGTGTCGCGATCCGTAATCAGATTCACGCGCTCCACCGTTCCGTACTGCTCGAACAGGGCTCGGATGGAATCTTCGGTGGTGCTGAAGCTGAGATTGCCTACAAAAATATTCTTCATTTACCTTTTATCTCCTGGAGGGAGTCTTTTACTCTTGGGTTCGGGTTCGTGGATCGGGGCAGGATCGGACAACGCGGGCTCGCTTAGTTGCTTTTGACCAGACAGTTGAGGGACGATGCCATGACCGCGCCTCCAATAGCGCGGCTAGTACTTACAAGCTTACAATAGCACACAAACTGGGTTTGGCAACCCTATATTTTGTAGCTTTAAGGTGAAATAAATATCGCGAAAACGTTGAAGCGATGACGAAACAGATGCGGCTCGCCAGGCATCTCCTGCGACGAGCCTGCGGAGATGGAAGAGACGCAGGGCGGCTATGAGAGAGCCGCACGGGAGGAACGATGACTCGCGATGCAGCCATCCTCAAAATGATCCAGCTCTTTCGCAAAGACCGTGACATCGACGAGGCCAAAGTGATCCATCATCTGGAGGTGCTGATCGACAAGCGGTTGCGGGGCGACGAATGGAGTTATGACGAGAGGGAACTGGAGCGCGACTTCCAGATCAGCCGGTTAGATCCGATGACCGGGGATGAACTGGAGGTGGTGCGAGATTGCATTCGCGCGCTGGAAAGAATCGCGCCCGACTAACGGCGCTCCGCGAGGGGTGATTCTCGATGGGGCGGCTGGTGGGATTTGAACCCACGACATCCAGAACCACAATCTGGCGCTACTACCAACTGAGCTACAGCCGCCGTGCTCTCTGACATTCGCTTCACGCTCTTACAGCCCGGCCTTCTTCCACAGCTCGTCGACCCTCCTCCGCACCTCATCGCGACATCCGGATCACATCCGGCCATGGCCGCGTGAAGCCTTCCTCGGGCCACTTCCTCGTCGCGTCGATGCCCATCTTCGATCCGTAATTCGGCAGGCGGCTGGCATGATCCAGCGAATCGACCGGCCCCAGCACGAATTGAATGTCGCGCTCCGGATCGATGTTGTTCAGCGCCTTCCAGGCCACCTCGCTGACGTTCTGCACGTCGACGTCTTCATCCACCACCACGATGCACTTTCGAAAACATCGCCTGGCCCAGGCCCCAGATCGCGTGCATCACTTTGCGCGCGTGGCCCGGATACGACTTGCGGATCGACACCAGAATCAGGTTGTGAAAAATTCCCTCGGCCGGCATCGCGATGTCGCGGACTTCGGGCAATTGCAGGCGCATCAGCGGCAGAAAGATGCGCTCGATCGCCTTGCCCATGTAGAAATCCTCCATGGGCGGCGGGCCCACGATGGTGGTCGCGTAGATCGGATTCTTGCGATGCGTGATGCAGGTGACGTGGAACACCGGGTAATCGTCTTCGAGCGAATAGAATCCGGTGTGATCGCCGAACGGGCCTTCGCGGCGCAGCTCGCCCAGCTCGACGTAGCCTTCGAGCACGATCTCGGCATTGCGCCGGCACCTCCAGATCGAAGGTTTCGCACTTCACCATCTCCACCGGCTTGCCGCGCAGGAATCCGGCGATCATCATTTCGTCCAGATCGGGAGGCAGCGGCAGAATCGCCGAGTACATGGTCGCCGGATCCGCGCCGATCGCCACGGCGACGTCCATTCGCTTCGGTTCGTCCTCGCGCACGCACGCGGCGATAATGTTCCGCGCCCTGCTTGTGGGTCTGCCAGTGCATGCCGGTGGTGCGCTCGTCGAAGACCTGCAGCCGATAGCAGCCGCAGTTGCGCTTGCCGGTGTCCGGATTGCTCGAAAACACCATGGGCAGCGTGATGAAGCGCCCGCCGTCCTCGCGGCCAGCACTTGCAGGATCGGGAAATCGTCGAGCGAGAAGTTGTCGCGGCGAGATCATCTCCTTGCACGGCCCGCCCGAAACGATCTTCGGAAAGAACGCGCCCATCTCGGCCAGCTTCGGCAGCATCTTCAGCTTGCCGATGAAGCCCTTCGGGCATGCGCATCTCGAGCAACTCCGACGATGCGCCCGGCGACTTCGTCCACCGAATCGACCTCGAGCGCGATCTCCATCCGCCGCATGCTGGCGAAGGCGTTGATCAGCACCGGCACTGTCGATGCCCTTGGGCTTTTCGAACAGCAGCGCCGGGCCGCCCGTCTTCACGCTGCGGTCGGCGAATTCGGTGATCTCGAGGTGCGGATCGACTTCGAACGGGATGCGCTTCAGTTCCCTGTGCTTTTCTCGAGCGCGCGAATGAATTCGCGCAGATCGTCGTAGGCCATAATCATTAAGCATCGCATGACAAACAGGACGGCATCTGTATACAGGCGCGAGCCGCGGCATCGGACTGGCGTGCGCCCATGCCCTGGCGCAGGCGGGCGCGCGCGTGGTCCTGGCGGCCGCGATCGCGCGCAAACTGGAAGAACGCATCGCGGCCGAGATTCGCCCGGCAGTGCGAAGCGTGCGTGGTCACGATCGACCTCGGCTTCGGCCGATTCCATCAAGGAAGCCTTTGCCGACGCCGTGCGAAGAGTTCGGGCCGCATCGACATTCTGGTGAACAACGCCGCGATCACCAAAGACGGCCTGGCGCTGCGCATGAAGAAGGACGATTGGGACGCGGTGCTCGCGACCAACCTCACCGGCGCATTTCTGGCGATTCAGCAAGTGCTGCAGGGCATGATGAAGGAGCGCTGGGGCCGCATCATCAATATTTCCTCGATCGTGGGCGAGACCGGCAATCCGGGGCAGGCGAATTATGTGGCGTCGAAGGCGGGGCTGATCGGGCTGACGAAATCGCTCGCGCAGGAGATGGCCAGCCGCAACATCACCGTGAACGCCGTCGCGCCCGGATTCATCGAGACCGATATGACCGCGGTGCTCTCGCGAGGAGCTGAAAGAGAACATGCTGGCGCACATTCCGCTGAAGCGTTTCGGCAAGCGCGGAAGACGTCGCGGCCGCGGTGCGGTTCCTGGCGAGCGAAGAAGCGGGCTACATCACCGGACACGTGTTGAACGTGAACGGCGGGATGTATATGTGAGGTCAGGCGGCCCGCTAACGGTCCTGCGGCCGCACTGCAAGAAACAACTACGCAAAGTATTAGTGCATACCGGGCGATCAAGAACAGTACATCCGACTTAGTGAGTAGTAAAGAACATCTCGTTTGAGACGAGACGCTAAGGGGGCTAATGTGCCGAAGATCGAATCGTGGGCGAGGTTTCCATCGTCGATCAGAATTCATCTGACGGAGCGAATGCAAGAACGACAGATCACTGTAGTCGAATTGACTCAACTGCGACTTTGGGTCGAATCTTCGCCAGTGGTTCCAATCGGGGACTGGTACAAGGATTTTGGCTCGTTCAAAATTTGCGGTCGCGGCCCACTTCCAAAGACGTTCTTGCTGAAAGGCCAAGCTGCCAAGGGCGAGCCGCTTTAGAACTACGGAAAGATCATTCGTCCGAGTTCGTTACCGAGCCGCTTCACTTCCTTCGGATCGGTAGCGCTCTTGAACCGCTTCACGAGATCCTCAAAATCGGCCTGCTTCCGCGCTTCGGCTTCGATTCCGTTTTCGATCAGCTCGACGAGCACGCGATTCGAGCTCAGGCGTCGCGTCTTCGCCAGTTTGCGAACTCGCGCAGCCAGGCCACTCGGGAGGCTCAAGCTTTGTCGCACTGTCTTGGCGGCTGTATGCATCTTTCCTTCATTATCCACCAGTCTGGTGCACTCGTGTATCGATTGCCTGACGTGAGATGCTAATGCACATGAAGCTACTCGTAACCGGGATTTTACTGCTCGCGCCATTGGCCTTCTCGCAAGGAGGCTTCAACGGCCCCGGCGTTTATGAAATCACCAACCTGCAATCCAAGCGATTGCTTGCCATCGATATGAACGACCGCACCTCCGTGGTCCAACTCGCGCCCCGCAGGGACGATTCTGAATCCTGGGTGATCGAACAGGGCCCGGGCGACAGCATCTTCATTCGCAGCGCCATCAACGGCCGAGCCTTGCAGGTCACTTCCGACGCCAAGAACAGTCACGTGGTGTGCGCACGCTTCAATCGTTCGCCCCAGCAGCAGTGGCGTCTCGCGCCCGGCAAGGACGGAAATCCGCTGATCACGTCGGTGGCGAATGGCAAGACTCTGGATATTCCCGGTGGCACTGACCGTCAGGTTCTGATTCAGATCTACGATTCCAATGGCGATGCGAATCAGCGTTTCACGTTTCGGAGAGTGAACGAAGGGCGCGATCGTGAGCGCGCACGGCGCGACCGTTGGGATCACGATCGCCCGTAGCGAACGTGAAACCCGAATGTTAAACCGCTCCTTGTAGTCGCGGCTCGTTGTCAGCGCTTAGCGAATCAACCAACTATTCAGCGAGAGCCGCGACGCAGCCGATCGAGATCAGCAAGCGATGCGGCAGCGGCACCTGCATGGTCATGCGCGCCGGCGGATCTTTCGGAAAGAATTCGCCGAACAGCCGATTCACGATCGGGAAGTTCGCCAGGTCGGTGATCAGTACCGTCGTGTTCACCACCAGATCGAGCCGGCTTCCTCCTGCGCGCAGCACGGTTTCCAGATTCACGAACACCTGCCGCGCCTGCACCGCGAATTCGCCATGCGCGAGCCCGGTGGCCGGATCGACGCCCGGCTGCCCCGAGACGAACAACAACCCGCCGGCGCGCACGGCCTGAGAATACGGGCCGATGGTTTTGATTTCCGGCACTGCGATGACTTGTCTGCTCATCTCTTCATGGCCTCTTGAACTGCAGCTATAGGATTCTCACATTCTCCGCGAATCACCGTGCCGAGCGGGCGCCATCGCGCCAGGAATCGTTCGCTCACCGCGCCTTTGAAAATCGAGATCACAGGAACTGCGCATGCCGATGCGACATGCCCGCCCGCCGAATCATATCCCACAAACAGCTTCGATCGCGCGATCTCCGCCGCGAACGACGCAAACGATCCATCGTGAAAGGAGACGCCCGGCATCGCCAACCGCTCGACTCGCGCACGCTCCTCTGCGCTGCCGCCTTTGTCGATCAGAATCCGGCGGCCAGTCGCTGCCAGCGTGCGAATTAACTCCATCTCGAATTCGCCGCTAATTCGCTTCGCCGGATTTTCCGCGACACCCAGGCTCACCGTGATTTCCGCAGGTTCGCCTGATGGCTTCACCGATGGAGCGATGAAGGGGTGTGCGTCGGTGACACCGAATACTTCGCGCGCCCACCGTGCCGCGAGATCCGGCAATCGATCCTCGCGATCGCCGCCGTAAGACCTGCTGTTGAAATGAAAATAGCGATCGCCATCGCACATCGAAATCAACCCGAGTTGCGACAGTCGCGAATCCGGATCGATCACGATTCCATCTTCAATCCACAGGTCCGCCGAGGATTGTAACCTCTCCCGCAGCGACCCGCCGCGCGCGTACGGCGCGTCACGATGCTCGATCCGCGGATCACCTTGGAACATTTCGTACGATTTTCGTGGACCGAGAAAAACGATGCGCGCGTCGGGATAACGTCGCTTGGCCGCATCGAGCAAAACGCTGGTCACCGCAACGTCGGCGCCGAGTGTGACGCGCGACAGCACATGAACCCGCTCTGCCGATGGCGGCGCGGAGGCCTTCGACGATCCGCGTCGAATTCGCTGGCGCAAGTCTGGCGCGATTCGGGCGATGACCTCGGTGAATAGATTCTCGTAGACATCGCACAAACCGGGTTCGAACAAATCGCCCAGCCGCTCCACGACAACCGCAAGCAATGCGCGGCCTTCATCTTCTTGAATCGCACCATCGAGTAGTTCGCGCGGCCATTCTTCGCCGCGGAGGCAATACGCGAGAAGCTGCTCGCTACAGGTACTTCCCAACCAGGAGCTCCAGTTTTTTGCGGGTCGCTTCAGGGATGCATTTGCGATCGGTGATCAACGCGTGGGCCAGTGCCGAGCCGCATTTGCACACACGCCCACCGGGCATTGCGCGCACGGCCGCCGCCACCACCTTCGCCGCGTTGTCGGCATTCTTGGTCAGCGTCGCGATAATGTCATCGACGGTGACGGCGTCGTGAGCCGGATGCCAGCAATCGTAATCGGTGACCATGGCGATGGTGACGTAGCAGATCTCGGCCTCGCGCGCGAGTTTGGCCTCCTGCAAATTCGTCATGCCGATCACATCCATGCCCCAGCTTCGATACAGCTTCGATTCTGCGAGCGTAGAAAACGCGGGACCCTCCATGCACAAGTACGTTCCCCCGAGCTTGGCGCTTACTCCCGTTTGATGGCAGGCCTCGAGCGCGGTTTGCGCCAGATGCCCGCAAATCGGATGCGCAAAGCTGATGTGCGCGACCATTCCGTCACCAAAAAACGTCGACACACGGCCGAGCGTGCGATCGACGAACTGGTCGGGAATCACGAAGTCGAGTGGCTTGTGCTCCTCCTTCAGCGACCCAACCGCGCTCAGCGACAAAATCCGTTCAACACCCAGCATCTTGAAGCCCCAGATGTTCGCGCGAAAATTCAATTCGGACGGCGATAGGCGATGTCCGCGTCCATGCCGCGATAGAAACGCGACTTCCTTGCCGGCGAGTGAGCCCACGATGTAGGCATCTGACGGATCACCCCACGGGGTGTGCAGGATTCGTTCCTGGTGGGCTTCGAATCCCGGCATCGAATACAATCCGCTGCCGCCGATGATGCCGATGGCGGGTTTGACGAATTCTGTAGTTGTGTCTGGCGTGTTCATTCTTGAATCAGTTCGAGCAGCACTCCGCCGGTGGACGACGGATGCACGAAAACGTAGAGATGCCCGCCCGCGCCCTGGCGAGGCTCGCTCAGCAATCGCGCGCCGGATGCGCGCAGCTTTTCAACCGACGCATTGAGATCGGGCACGCGAATCGCCACGTGATGCAAGCCTTCGCCGCGCTTATCGATAAATTTTCCGATGACGGAATCAGGCTCGGTCGGCTCCAGCAATTCAACGCGAGGCTGGCCCAGCGGCAGCATCGCGACATTGACTTTTTCGGCGGCCACGGTCTCGCGCAGCGAAACATCCAGCCCCAATTGATCGCGATAAAACTTCAGCGCTTCATCGAGCGAGCGCACTGCGATTCCCAGATGATCGATGGTTGCGCTCATGCTTTCAGCCAGCCGTCCAGGATCGAATATGGATCGCGCTTGTGTTCGGCAACCTCGCGTCCGGCGGCTTCGAAATCCGCATGCGGAAATCGATCCAGCACGCGTTCGCGCAGCATTTCGCGCAGCCGCGTCGCCCAGATTTCGGCTCCACGTCCCGCGCTCTTTCCGCGGCCGTAATACTCGCGGGCGGCCGCTAACGTCTCAGCGATCCCTTTGCCTTCATTCGCCACCGTATGCACAATCGCCGGCGTCCAACCATCGGGTCGATGCGACAGCGTGAGGTAGCTTTTCAATTCGCGATCCAGTTTTTCCGCGCCGGGAAGGTCGGATTTATTGATGACGAACACGTCGGCGATCTCCATGATACCGGCTTTGATCGCTTGTACGTCATCGCCCATGCCGGGCACCATCACCACCAGCGTCACATCCGCCAGCCGCGCGATTTCCACTTCATCCTGCCCCACGCCCACCGTTTCGACGATCACCACGTCGAACCCCGCGGCATCCAGCAGCATGGTCATTTCCGTGGTTGCGGCTGCGAGCCCGCCCAGCCATCCGCGCGTGGCCATCGATCGAATGAACACGCCCGGATCGGCGTGGTGCTGCTGCATGCGGATGCGATCGCCCAGAATCGCGCCGCCGGTGTAGGGGCTGGTGGGATCGATGGCAAGCACACCGACGCGCTTGCCTTCATCGCGCAGTACGCGCGTAAGTTGATCGCACAACGTGCTCTTGCCTGCGCCGGGCGATCCGGTGACGCCCAGAATCATGGCTCGTCCGGTGCGCGGAAAAAGCTCGCGCATCAACGGCTCGGCGTCGGGCCGCCGGTTTTCAATCAGAGTCGCCGCCCGCGCGAGCGCGCGAATATCTCCGGCGATGACTTTCGTGGCAAGGTCCATTTGTGGGGAAAACACTATTTTACGATGTCAGAACGCCTGTAGCGAATTTGCCGCCAGTGCCGCACGAATCAGCGTTGCCGCGTACGCGCGATCTGTGCTCGCCGGTGTTGCAAACTTCATCGAGCGCCGCCAGCTTTCGGGAGCCTCCGGATGGATTCCAGTGAGTACCACCCAGCCCACCCCCACGGCGCCCTGCACGACCGCGGGCGTACCATCCGGATACTTGGCAACCACCGCGCCCCATCCGGAAAGCTGTGGACCGTCCTCCCAATATTGATCGAGCGTGGATCCATCGGCGCCGGCGATCGCGACCGCCGCTTTTCGAATGCCGCGATCTTCAGCGGAGTAGAACCGGAATCGTACGCCGGTCAGGTTGAAGTTTTCGCCGGCGAGAATGGCTCCCGCGCAGATTCCAAGATAGTTCAAGCCGCCGCGCACTGCGCTTCGAATATTGCTGCTGGCGGAGGTGTTCAGGCTCTCACCCATGTGCATGAAATTTCCGCCGGGAACGATCAACAGTTTGTAGCTTCCAAGATCGGATTCCGACATGCGATTCAGGCGGAACGAACTTGCCGTGTCGTAGCCGAGGTGCATTTCATCCAGAAGGCTCTCGACCGCTGTGACATCTCCGGAAGATGTTCCCGCACCTGTGAACAGCAGAATTTGACTCGGGGCCCGATGCCCGCACGAAATGAGCATGACCGCCGCGAGCACCAGAACACCGCGAGTCATGGCCTCAGCAGGCGCTCTTCAGAAGCTGGCGCGCGATCACCAATCGCTGAATTTCGCTGGTGCCTTCGCCGATGGTGCACAGCTTGACGTCGCGATAAAATTTTTCGACCGGGTAGTCCTTGATGAACCCGTAACCGCCGTGGATTTGCAGCGCGTTGTCAGCCGCGCGCACCGCCGTCTCAGACGCGAACAGTTTCGCCATCGCGGATTCCTTGTTCACGCTGTGGCCGGTATCTTTGAGCCATGCCGCGCGAAGGGTCAGCATGCGCGCCGCATCGATCTCCGTAGCCATGTCGGCCAACTTATTCTGGATCGCCTGAAATTCGGAAATAAAGCGGCCGAACTGCTTGCGCTGTTTGGAATACTTGAGCGCCGCTTCGAACGCTCCCTGCGCCAGGCCGACCGACAGCGCGGCGATCGAAATCCGTCCGCCGTCCAAAATGCGCAAACTATCGACGAAGCCTTCGCCGCGATTGCCGCACATCTGCGCGGCCGGCAAGCGGCAGTCGGTGAAGATCAGCTCGCCGGTGGGAGAGCAGCGCATCCCCAGCTTGTTTTCCTTCTTGCCCGAACGTACGCCAGCCGTTCCGTTCTCGACAATGAATGCCGAAATGCCATGCGATGACGCGGCGCGATCCGTCACCGCCATCACGACGCAGACGTCGGCGATGTGCGCATTGGTGCAGAATGTCTTGTTTCCGTTCAGCACCCAGGTATCGCCATCGAGGACCGCTTTGGTTCGTGCGCCGCCTGCATCCGATCCCGCTTCCGGTTCGGTGAGCGACCAGCAGCCGATCGATTCTCCTGAAGCGAGCTTGGGGATGTACTTCTTCTTCTGCTCGTCGCTGCCGGCCAGGTAAATGTGATTGGTGCACAGCGAAACGTGCGCGGCAAGACTCAGCGCGATGGAAGGATCGACGCGCGCGATCTCTTCCATGATGATCGAGTAATCGACGTAGTTGTAGCCCGCCCCGCCCAATTCCTCAGGAAAAACAGCGCCCAGCACGCCGATCTTGCCCAGCTCGCGAAACACGTCGATGGGAAAATGCTGCGATTCGTCCCACTCCATGACGTGTGGCCGGATTTCCTTCTCGGCGAACGACCGGATGGTAGAACGGAGGTGGTTCTGTTCTGTGGTGAATCCGAAATCCATCGCGCGCTTAGACGATCTCCTCGCGCGCCGCGTCCCAGCGGAGCGTGCGTCCCTGGCGGTAACTATCCACCGCCATGCGAGATGCGATGGCCACGCGGAAGCCGAGATCGAACGGGCAGTTCGGTTCGCCGCCACCGCGGATGCAATCGAAAAAGTTCTGCATGTGAGCCTGCGGAGTCTGCGTGGCGCGGCCCATCATTTCGTTTCCATCGGAGCGATTCATTTTCTGTGGCGTGTAGCGCACCCGGTCGTCGCGCGAAATGGTTCCGTTGTCGCCCAGCGCTTCTTCAGTCACGCCGAGTTCGTTGTTGCCGAAGCCCGATACCCAACTGATCTGCATCTCTTCCGGCTGCGCCATCGAAACCGACATCGTATCGGGAACTTCGCGCCCGTCTTTCCAGAGATAAAGCCCGCCGGTCATGGTGACCGCGTTGGGGATCTGAAGATTCAGCGCCTTGTGCCAGAACGCGACCTGGTGGCACATATTCTCGTACACATTTCCGCCCGAATAATCCCAAAAGTAGCGCCAATTCATGTAGCGGTTGGCGTCGAACGGGCGCTGCGGCGCTTCGCCCAGAAATGACGACCACAGGATGTTTTCAGGATTCACGTCGCTGGTGATGCGCGCCGTGCGCGACCATTGCGCCTTGCCATGCGGCGTATTGCGGAACATGCGCATGTCGATCGCGGTGATCTTGCCCAGCCGTTCCGGATCGCTGACGAATTGCCGCACATCGCTCATGTGACCCGACGAGCACGCCTGATGACCGATCTGCACCACGTGCTTGCCGCCGTCCTTTTGAAACGCCGCTCGCATGGCCTTGGCATGTGCGACGGTGAAAGCCATGGTCTTTTCCTGATACACATGCTTACCGGCGTCAAGCGCGGCGGAAAAATGCTGCGCGTGTAAGTGCTGCGGCGTCGCAATCGCGATCGCGTCAATCGATTTATCTTCCAGCATGCGGCGGTGATCTAAATACACCTGCGCATTCGGGACCAGAGATTTCGCGCGCTCGCGTTGTTTCGAAAAAATATCGCAGAACGCGACCGGTTCCGCGTTGGGACACGCGCGAACGTGATTCAGAAGATCCGTGGCGCGATCGCCGAAGCCGATGAATCCGACGCGGATCCGTTCGTTCGCGCCCAATACCTGCGAGGCCGGGACGGCGGCAAACGTGCCGAGTCCGGTCGCAACTTTGGTGAGAAATTTCCGGCGCGAATCCATACCTAAAAGTGTAGCAGGGGGCCTTTAGTAGAGCGGCTTGGAACTACTGTCCGATGATCGCCCGGCGGCGTTCAGGAACGCGCGTGCGCCCGATCGCAGGAAGCCGAGTTCGGTGGTCAACTGAAAGAACGAAAAGCCTTGCTTGCGCCATGTGATGGTCTGTTCGGGGGTTGATGCGGGGCGCCCGAGCGGAACATGATTGCGCTTTGCCGCCACGACGATCTTAGCGATCGCATCTTCGAGCCGCGCGTCGTCCTGCTTGCCGCGCAGGCCGAGCGAAAACGAAAGATCGCTGGTACCGATGAACAATGCGTCCAGTCCAGGCGTCGCGGCGATCGCGTCCACATTTGAAACGCCTTCGGCGTCCTCAATCATCGCGATCACGAACACGTTCGCGTCGGCGGAATCGTGATAGCTGGGCGTTTCTGGCCAGGAGAACGAAACCAGGCCGGTGCCGCTGCCGCGCTTTCCAATGGGAGGATAGCGGCACGCATCCACCGCTTGCTGCGCGAGTTCGGGCGTGCTGGTGAACGGAAAAATCACGCCCTGCACGCCCGCATCGAGCACGCGTTTCGCGGTCCACAATTCGTTGATCGGCACACGCGCGAAGCACCGCCGTGGGCGCGTTACGGCACGCCAGCACCATCAGCCGCAGCGTTTCGAGCGTGATGGGCGAATGCTCCATTTCGACCCATAGAAAATCGAAACCCAGGTGCGCGGCCTGCGCGGCGATCTCCGGACTCGCCACGCTCACCGTCATGGCGAACACAGGTTCACCCGCCGCGAGGCGTTTTCGAACGGGATTAAAGATTTCGCTCACGTTATTCAAGCTGCTTGTGGAATCGCGAAACGCTGGCGGCCAGAATCGCGACGCCGAAGATCGCCAGGGCCACCATCTGCGGCCACAGCGCTTCGACTCCGGCGCCCTGCAAGAACACGCCGCGCACGATCTCCATGAAGTAGCGTACCGGATTCACGAATGTCATCCACTGCGCCACCTGCGGCATATTGCGGATCGGAAACGTGAAGCCGCTCAGCATGAAGAACGGCTGAAAGAACAGACTGGTGGCCATCATGGCCTGCTGCTGCGTTTTCGAAACCGTCGAAATAAATAATCCCGCGCCCAGCGACGACAACAGGAACAGCAGTGTCGACGCCAGCAGCAGCCAGAAACTTCCGCGGAACGGAATATGGAAAATCAGCAGAGCCGCGCCCATCACCAGCAACATATCCCACAGGCCCACCAGCACGAACGGCAGCGTCTTGCCGATGATCAGTTCCATGGGGCGGATCGGAGTCACCATCAACTGCTCCATGGTGCCGATTTCTTTTTCGCGCACGATCGCCATGGCGGTCAGCGACAGCGTCACCAAAGTGATGATGTTCACGATCACACCGGGGATGAAATAATTTCGACTTCGCAAATCGGGATTGAACCAGATGCGGGTTCTCGACGTAAGCCCCGGCGATGGACGAGAAACTGCGGCGCCCGATTCCATGGTCGGCGCCACCATCATGGTTCGCCCTTGCGCTTTCGCCACCTCGCTCGAATAACGCGCGATGCATTGGCTGGCGAATCCGGAAACGATCGACGCGGTGTTGGAATTCGTTCCATCCACCAGCACTTGAACGCTCGAAGCGCGGCCGCGCTCCACATCGCGCCCGAATCCGGGAAGCACTCGTACGATCACGTCCACCTGTCCGCGATCCATCATCAACTGCATGGCTCGTTCATCCACGGGCAGCCCAGCGATGACGAATCGTCCCGAGCCTTGAAATTCCGACAACAACTGGCGGCTCTCCGGAGTTCGATCCTGATCGAACCACGCCAGCTTGGCGTTATCGACGTCCAGGCTTGCCGCGTATCCGAAAATCAGGAGTTGAATCAGAGGCGGAAGAAACAGCATCGATCGGGTGCGCGGATCGCGCAGCACCTGAATGAATTCCTTGCGAATGATCTGGCGGAGTCGTTGTCGCATCAGGCCACCTTCTGCCGCACTTTACGCGTGGCTTGAAAAAACACCAGTGCACCGAAGGCTACCAGCAGCAGGAAATTGAACCACAAAATTTCCAGGCCGATGCCCTTCAGAAAGACTCCGCGCGCGATTTCCATGAAGTAGCGCGCGGGCACGAACAGCGCGACGAATTGAATCACGCGCGGCATGTTGCCGATGGAATAGATGAATCCGGAAAGTAGAAACGCCGGTAGAAACGAAATCAGAGTGCCCATCTGATACGCCATCAGTTGCGATCGGAACATCGCTGAAACCATAATTCCCATGCCCAGAGCACCGAACAGAAAGATCGCGCTCGAAACCAGCAGCAGCGTGACGCTGCCTTTCAGCGGTACGTCGAACACGTAAATTCCCACCAGCAGCGCGATCAACATGTCTGCGGTACCAACCACGAAATACGCCGCGAGCTTGCCCATCACGATCTCGGATGGCCGCGCGGGCGTGGAGAGCAATTGTTCCATGGTGCCGTTTTCCCATTCGCGCGCAATGGTGAGCGACCCCAGATTCGCGGCAATGATCATCACGATCACGGCGATCAACCCGGGAACGATGAAGTTGCCCGACAGCAGATTGGGGTTGTACCACACCCGCACCTGCGGCGCGACCGACGCCATTTTGGTCTGCATGGTGACGATCGACGCTTGCAGTTGAGCCGAGTGCATCGCGACCACTCCTTCGGCGTAGCCTTCAGCGATGGCCGCCGTGTTCGAATCGCTGCCGTCGAGTAGAAGCTGCACCTGCGCGGTTCGCTTTTCGCCCAGATCGCGGCCGAAATGTTCCGGAATCACCACGCCCAGCAGGCAATCGCGTTTGTCGATGGCCTGTTCGATCGGATGATAGCTGTGCACCAGATCGCGAACGTCGAAGTATTGCGAGCCTTGGAAATCGCGGATCAGCGACCGGCTTTCGGGCGTCTGGTCGGCATCGTAGATGTAGGTCGGAATGTGATCGACGTCCAGGCTCAAAGCCCATCCGAAGATCAGCAGCATCACCAGCGGCTGCAGCAGAGCCGCCACCAGGCTGCGGTAATCGCGCACGATGTGGAGCAGTTCTTTGCGAAATAGCGCGCGGGTGCGGCGGAAGTTCATGCGGCTTTTTCTTTCTCTTCTTTTTCGATCAGACCTACGAAGACGTCTTCCATCGACGGCGTAATCGCTTCCAGCGTGTGTATCTGAATGCCCGCGCTTCCGAGCGTGGCGCGAATGTCATCCATCGCGGCTTTCGCGTCGTCCACTTTCACATGCAATCCGCCGCCGAACACCGCGATATCCAGAATCCCTTTGCGATTCTCCAGCGCGGTCATGCTGGGCAGCAGATCCGAAGTGATCAGATTGAGCAGCTTGCCTTCGCCCAGCAACTGCTTCAGTTCGGCCGGCGAGCCCAGCGCGATGATTCGTCCGCCATACATCAGCGCCGCGCGATGGCAGTATTCCGCTTCGTCCATGTAATGGGTGGTGACGAAAATGGTGTGGCCGGCCGAGGAAAGCTCATAGATCAACTGCCAGAAATTGCGCCGTGCGATAGGATCGACGCCGCTGGTGGGTTCGTCCAAAAACAGAATCGGCGGTTCGTGCAGGATCGCGCAACCCAATGCCAGGCGCTGTTTCCAGCCTCCTGAAAGCAGCGCGGTTTTTACGGCGCGCTTGTCTTCCAGCTCCGCCATCTTCAGAACGTAATCGCGGCGCGCCTTCAATCGATCCGGAGGAACGCCGTACACGCCGCCGAAAAATTCGATATTCTCTTCCACCGTCAGGTCGTCGTACAGCGAAAACTTCTGCGACATGTAGCCGATGTTGCGCTTGATGTCTTCCGGCTGCGTCAGGACATCGAATCCGCCCACCGATGCTTTACCCGAAGTCGGCGGCAACAGCCCGCACAGAATTCGAATGGTGGTCGATTTGCCTGCGCCGTTCGGCCCCAGGAATCCGAAAATCTCACCTCGCGTGACATCCAGCGATATATCGTCGACCGCGACGAAGTCGCCGAATTTCTTGGTCAGATGCTCGATGTGCACCGCAGGTCCGGAGGAGTTAGGCAGCATGCGGAGCCTCGTCCTTGCGCGTCTCATCCTTACGAACGAGGGCAATGAAAATATCTTCGAGCGACGGCTCGATTTTCTTGAACTCGAACGGCGTGGCAGCGATCAATTTCTCGGGCGACGTGATTTTCGAATTAAGAAACAGATGCAGATCGGCGCCGGTGGGCTGCACCGTCAGCACGCCGGGTTGTTTTTCCAGAATCTCGACAGTTCTGCGCGCATCGGCCGCGTGAATCAGATAGACATCTTCTTCCAGGCCGCGCTTCAAAGCCGCCGGCGTATCGCAGCGAATCATGCGGCCGCGATCCATGAAGCCCACTCGATTGGCGCGCTCCGCTTCGTCCAGATACGCCGTGGTGACGAATACGGTCAAGCCGTCGCGGACCAGATGATAAAGAATCGCCCAGAAATCGCGGCGCGAAACCGGATCGACCCCATTGGTAGGCTCATCGAGGAAAAGTACTCGCGGCTTGTGCAGCAGCGTGCACATCAGCGCGAGTTTTTGCTTCATCCCGCCCGAAAGTTTTCCCGCCTGGCGTTTGGTGAACGGATCCATGCGCGTCATGCGCAGCAGACGAGTGCTCAATTCGTCGCGCTCGCGTCCCACGACGCCGAACAGATCGGAATAGAATTCCATGTTCTCGGCCACCGTAAGATCGGTGTACAGGCCGAAGCGCTGCGCCATGTAGCCGATTTGATCTTTCATCAGATCGAGTTCGCGCGACACGTCATGACCCGCCACAATAGCGCGGCCTTCGGTCGGGTCCATCAATCCGCACAGCAGCCGCATGGTGGTGGTCTTGCCCGCGCCATCCGGCCCCACCAGCGCAAAAATCTCGCCCTCCGCGACTTCCAGCGTCAGATGATCGACCGCCGTCATGGCGCCGAACTTGCGCGTCAGGTTCTCGGCTTGGATTACGGCAGGCATGTTTACGACTTGACGTGACTATTTGTCAAGCAGGATCTCCGCATCCACCGGCATATTGTTCTTCAATTCATGACTTCTGTTGTCGACTTCGATCTTGATGCGATACACCAGCTTCACGCGCTCTTCCTGCGTTTGAATTTGCTTCGGCGTGAATTCGGCTTCCGCTGAAATGAACGTGATCTTGCCGTCGTAGGTCTTGTTGGGAAATGAATCCGTCTTCAGCTTTACCGATTGCCCCAGCTTGATGCGGCCCAGATCGGTTTCGTTGATGTATGCGCGCAGCCAGGGATGCTCCAGATCGCCGATGGTCATCACGGTTGTTCCCGCTCCAAGCACCTCGCCCACTTCGGCTGATTTCACCAGCACCACGCCATCGATAGGCGCATACACAGTGGTGTCGTCGAGCTGCGATTGTGAAATTCCAGCCTGCGCCTGCGTTCGTTCGATCTCCGCTTTTCGCGCGGTGAGTTCCTGCTCTTTGCGTTCCAGCTCCAGCCGATTCGCTTCCGCCGTCTTTACCGCCGCCACCGCCTTCGCCACTGCCGCACGCGCGCCAGCGATATCTTCCGGCCGAGCCCCTTCTTTCAGCAGCGAATAGTGCTCTTCGGCCTGCTTCAACATCGCGCTCGCGCTATCGACCTTCATGCGCGACTGATCGTATTGCTGCTTCGAAATGTCTTCGTTCTTGAACAGCGTCTGCGAGCGATCCCAATCCGATTTCGCGAAATCGAGCTGCGCCTTCGCATCAGTGACGGCGGCTGCCGCCTGCTGGATATCCTGCGTGCGATTTCCATTCAGCAGCGCATCGAGCCTGGCCTGCGCTTCGGCTTGTTCGGCTTTGCGAGCCGCCACATCGCTTTCGAGCGTCGCGCGCTGAAATGCGATCGACGTTTCGAGCTGCCTGTAATTGGACTGGGCGCCGATCACCTGCGCTTTATCGCGCGATTCCTGCTGCTGCAGCTGCGATGGATCGAGGCGCGCCAGAAGCTGGCCCGCTTTCACCCAATCGCCTTCGGTTACCGGACGCTCGATCAGTTTGCCCGCAATCTTGAAGGAAATATCGACCTGCTGCAGCTCCAGGTTGCCGGAAACCAGGATGTGATTGGTGTTCTTGCCCGCCTGCGCAGTCCACCACCAGTACACGCCTCCGCCGATCACAGCCAGAAGCAGAATGATTCGAATAGCAGTCTTCATTGATTCACGTACTCCTGGATTTTGCCCGCGGCTGTAGCGAGATCGATGCGAGCCACGTTGTAGTCATACAGCGCTGCGATCTGGTTATCGCGCGCGCGATCGAGCCGCGTCTGCGCGTCAGTCACTTCGATGGAATTCGTCACGCCCGCCTGATAGCGGCGGCGCGCCTGTTCCAGTTCCTGTTGGGCCAGCGTGACGCCTTCGCGCGCCGTAGTCACTTCGGTTGCAGCCGAGCCGACGCTATCGAAGGCCAGCCGGACTTCCAACTCCACTTGCTGATCGATGTCGCGCGTGCGGGTCTGTTCCTGCTTCAATTGGGACAAATTCTCTTCGATGCGCGCTTCCCTGCGGCCGCCGTTGAAGATCGGAACTTTGACGGCAAAGCCGTAGGTGTATGTCGCGGCGACATTGGCCGGATCGCTGCCGATTCCGCCGTAATCCGCCGACGCACCCACGGAGGGCAATCGCTCCGCGCGCGTCGCGGTGTAATTCATGCGCGCCGATTGTTCCCGCGTCTGCTGCGCCTTCAATTCGGCGCGAAACTTCTTCGCCGATGCCAGCGCATCCGCCAGCGTACCGATATCGACGGCGTTGTAGGAAAGCTTGTCGGTGAGCTGAATGGTCGATTCCAGCTTCAGGCCCATAGCGCGCATCAGGTTGAGGTCGGCGCGGCGACGGTCATTCTTGGCCACTACCAGCCTCTGCTGATCGTTGGCGAGCTGCACCTCCGCGCGCACCACTTCGATTCCAGTACCCGTTCCCGCGTCTTTCTGCTGCTCAGCGAGCTTGAGCAGCGCGTTCGATAAATCCACGTTCGCCTGCGCGGTTTCGAGCGCGGCCGTAGCCCGCAGAGATGTCGTATACGCTCGCGCCACGGCGTCGGCGACTTGATTTTTCGCCGCGTCGAAATCCAGCTTCACAGCGTCGGTGGTCACTTTGGACGCCTGATAGCGCTTGATCGCGGACCAATCGAATACCGTCTGCGATACCGTCGCGCGCGCGTCGAACACTGAAAATGGCCCCACGATGGAAGGAATCACGATGCCGGGAATTGGAATCGCGAAATTGAATCCATAGGCCTTGAGGTTGGTCGTCTGGCGGCGATCGTTAATCGAGGACTCGAGATCCGGCAGCAATGCGGAGCGCACTTCTCTGCGTTGCGCTTCAGCGAGCTTGATCGATTCCTCGGCCAGCGCGATCTTGGGGCTGCCCGTCTGCCGCGAGCGCGATTTGCACCGCGCGCTTTAAGGTCAACGGCAGCGTGCTTTCCGCCGCGGCCGTAGTGGCCGGCGGATCTGCTGCGAATATCAGGGCACAACTCAGGATG
Source organism: Terriglobia bacterium (assembly GCA_963819125.1). Taxonomy (GTDB): domain Bacteria; phylum Acidobacteriota; class Terriglobia; order Bryobacterales; family Bryobacteraceae; genus Palsa-187. The sequence goes on along the minus strand of CAWFUQ010000015.1, from coordinate 1,132,697 downwards.
ATTGGGATCATGCATGACCCTCCCATGATTGAGGCGCTCGAAATCCCGCGGCGACGAACCGGATTAATCGATCCGTGACGGCTTGCCGATCGGTCGCATCGCACACGCCGGCGGTGATTTCCTTCACGATTTGCGACCAGGACAGAGTCTGTGCCATTGAACCCGCAGCGAACAACAATCGCCAGCGGCATTCTTCGGGCGAAAGCCACGGCAACGCCACAATGAACGCATCGCAAAAACGGTCCGCGATGGGAACCAGGTTGCGCTTGAAGATCCGCAGCAGGAACGTATCGGGACTGGCAAAAGCGCGTCCCATCATCGGCAAAATGGACGAATGATCCTGCTGGATCACGGGCAGCACAAAGGCTTCTACCAGTTGTTCCACCGTCGCGTTCGGGCCGGCTGCGGCGAGCATTTCCAGACGACGGCGATTCACCGGCTCCAGACGCCGGGCGATCACCGCATCGATCAGGCTCTCTTTCGTCTGGAAATGATAATTCACAGCGGCCAGGTTAACGTCGGCCTCGGCGGTGATATCCCGCAGCGAAGTGGCGTCAAACCCCTTGTTTCCAAAGAGCTTTTCGGCCGCGTCCAGGATTTTTGTCTTGGTGTCAACTGCTACTTCACTCATACGTATGATTGAATCATACGATTGACTGCACAAAGCTGTCAATAGCCCACAAGGAGACGGGAGTCAGAATTCAGAATGAAGCGCGGCGGTTAGTTTGGGCTCGTCTCGATCGTTTGCAATTTTGGCGACGCGATCCCGCACCTCGTCGCGAAAGCGGCTGACCGCGAGGGCTCGAACACAGGTAACTCGCGTCTTCGCTGCCACCGTTCTCTAGCGTTGCCAGAAGAAAATCGCGAGCTGGTTCGAGACGCGACGCGCCCAACGACAGCACAATCGCCCGGCGCGTTTCGGGATCTTTCGACTTTGCGAAATGATCCGTCAGAGCGGCGACTGCGGCCGGATCGGGAAGCTCGCCCAGCGCCGCTGCCGCTTCGAAACGAACGTCATCATCGCGTGAAATAAAATTCGCTACAAACGGAATGTAGTCCGTCGGTGCGAGATCCAACAAGCTGGCGAAGCATTGACCGATCACTTCCGGCTCCGGATCGCCCGTGAGCGATTTCAAGCGCAGCAGCAAGGCCGCCTCAGTACCACTAAGGTGTCCGATGGCTCGCGCGGCGTCGATGCGCACGATCTTTTCTTTATCGGCGCCCAGCAGATCGACCAAATGCCGCATCGCTTCTGCTCGCGGAATGGAGCATTGCGTCAGTGCGAACGCGCAAATGCCGCGCAGCGTTCCGGCGGTATCGGCCGGAGGGCCCCACCCCGGCTCAAGCTGGATGTGCTTCAGGCCACGCACATAAAACGACGCATCGTCGAGCGCAAAACCCTGCAGCGCTTTCGCGATGGCGTTCTTGGCCCAGCATTGCGGATCGGTCTTGACGGGATCGATCATGAACCGATCGAACGTGGCGAGCAGATCGGGAATCAGTTCGGCGAGCGCATCGCGCCGCCACCATCGCAGCGGCTTTCGAAACGTAATAGTTGTTGCGGTCGCCCAGCGCCTTGCGAAATTCCGCCGCCGATTGAAGGGCCTCCAGCGCCGCCAGCTTCTGCTCGAACGCCTTATTTCCCATGAGATCATGAAAGCATGAAAGCGCTGATCTCGATTCTGATTTCATCCGGCGCTCTATTCGGCGCCGCATTTGCCGCAGAAGTCCCGCAAGGCACGCACGTGCTGCTTCGCATGATGAACACCGTCAACACGCGAACCGCGGCTGAAGGCGATCGCGTCTATCTTCGCACCGAGAGCCCCATCACCAATGCTGGCCAGATTGTCGTTCCAACGGGATCGTACGTGCAAGGCGTGGTGACGCGCGCCAAGCGCAGCGGAAAAGTGGCCGGCCGCGCCGAGCTTCAGATCAAGCTCGAAACGCTGACGCTGGCGAGCGGCAAAGCCTTCACCATTTCGCCGAAACTCAGTTCGGTGGATGCGAAGGCACCGGTCAGAAAGTGGAGAAGGACGAAGGCGTCATCAAGCAAGGGTCCGATCACGGCGCGGACGCGCGGCGCATCGCGATTCTGGCGGGCGAAGGCGGCGCGATTGGCGGTATCGCGGACGCGGAGTTGGAGCTGGCGCAGGAATCGGCGCCGGAGCCGGAAGCGCGGTGGGGATCGCGACCACGCTGCTCACGCGCGGCAAAGAAGTGGAGCTGCGTCAAGGGTCGACGCTCGACGTAGTGTTTGATCGCCCGATTGCTATTGAGTAACTTCGATAATCGAGCCCCAGATTACCCGGTACGCCTCGATCTGACCCCACGCGTCGCGGCCCGCGCGTACAAATACATACGTGTTGATCGGCAGCGAGTCGAGGTCGAGCGGCAAACCATCGCCGATATAACGCGTATTACGGCCCACTCGAATTTCCTTGACGCCGGATTTCAATCGCAGCGTGAGCGCATATCCGTCGCGATGCGTCACCAATCCTGAAAACGTCAGTTCGCCGAGCGGCACTGGCGCTCTGGCGCCAAAATCAATCGGGACTGCGGGATGACGGGGCACTGACTGAATGATGCGCGCGTAGCACTGCGAACTGCCAGGCTTGCGATCCGCGAGCACTTCCACGGATTCGCCGCTCGCCAAGTCCATGACCGCAATTCTCGAATTCGACCGTTCGACGTACGTTCGAGCGTCGTAGGAACAGAAATAGATCGCGTCCCGCGAGGCGCGCACGCTGATTTCGCTGGAGGTCATTGAGGCGAGGGTGCCGCGATTCATGCCGCTGGGCATCGCGATCCGCTGCGCCTGAACCACCGCCGTAGCCACGGCGATGAACATGAGAGCGCGCCGGAACACGACGTCAATTATATCGGGGATTATACAATCGAGAATTGGACTCCATAACCGAACGCGCCGGCTGCTGGTTCCTTTATTCTGGAATTCAGGAATCGAACGGCGGCGTGGCGCGATACTTTCTCGCTGAAGCTGGCCGCAACAAGGCGGTCTCCACCGAGATCACCGGCTACGCGGCAAGCGCCCTCACCTACTTGCATGTGGTCACCGGGCGCGCGGAATTTCTCGAAGCCGCTGTCCGCGCGGCGCGATTTCTGACGCATGACGCGTGGAGTCAGGCCAGCCACACCTTTCCCTTCGAGCCTGGATCGTCGCTCGCTTATTTTTTTGACGTGGGGATTATCGCTCGCGGGCTGTCGGCAGTAGCGCGGGCCGCTGAGGACGAATCCTTCCGGTCGAGGGCACAGGATGCAGCGATGTCGCTGGCGTTCGATTTTCTGGGTGACGGCGCGTTTCATCCGGTGATCGAATTGCCTGAAAAGCAGCCGCTCGATTACCAGCCTAAGTGGTCGCGCGAACCGGGCTGCTATCAATTAAAATCGGCGCTGGCGTGGCTGGAGGTGGGCGATGAGCACGCGCACCGAATGTTCGAAATCGCGCTCGCGTCGGCGCTCGCGACTCATCATAATTTTCTCGATACGGCGCGTGATACGCGCGAGAAGACCATGGATCGCCTGCACGCCTACTGTTATTTCCTGGAGGCTCTGTTGTTTGTCGATCAGGATCATCGCGCGCGAACGGCGCTCGATTTCGGAATCAAGCGAGTAGCGGCGCTGCTGCGCGAGATTTCGCCGGAGTTCGAAAGATCCGATGTGTGCGCGCAATTGCTGCGTATAAGATTAATCGCGCAGCATCTGGATATCGTGGCGCTGGATGAAGCCGCGGCCGCGGAGGAAGCGGATCGCGCGGCTGCATATCTGGGCGATTCGATGGATCCGAAGCTCGCGGGTGGTTTCTGGTTCGGACGAAAAGGCGGCGAAATGCTGCCGTTCATGAATCCCGTCTCAACCGCGTTCTGCATGCAGGCGCTGGAGTTGTGGCGCGAACATCGCTCCGGCACGTGGGGCTTTGAGCTGCACCAGCTAATCTGAAAGTCGTTGGAAAATCCAATCAAGATTTTGTTCGCGTCGGGTTCGCCGGAGGCGATCGCGCTGGTGCTCGATCGCACTGAAGGCGATCCTGCCGGATCTGCCTCTCGTGGTGGTCTCCGAATTCTACCCGCCAGATCATGGGCTCGAATGGATTCCCTATCACGTCAAGCGATCCTGGCGGGAAAATCTGGAATTGATTCGCGCACGGCTGGGATCTCGCGCTGTGCGCATTTCGGCGATCATTCTGGAGCCGCGCACGCCGCATTGGCCGATGCGCCGAGCGGGATTCTCGCTGGCGCCCTGGTATTTGATGGCCTTCAACGAACACGGCGAGCATTTCATGCTACGGCCGCGCAGTGCATTCGCCATTCTTCGGACACCTGGCTTGGAGAACGCGAAATTTCGCGCGGTCGCAACTGAAGGAGGACGGATGGATGCGCAAGCAGCTGGAGCGCGTTCGTCATCCTTCACAAATGCAATTGCCGATTTACTATCGTGTGGCGCTGGCGCGAGCGCGATCGGCGCAGCCGCGAACGGATACCGTTCGTGAATCGTCTGAATCGCGGCCGGCGGGGATCTCGGTCGTGATTCCGTCGCGCAGCGGATTCGAATTGCTGCGCGAATGTCTACCGCGCATCGAAAATGCGACTGAGATCATCGTGGTGGACAACGGATCGGATGATGGCACCATCGAAAAGCTCCGCGCGAGTTTCCCTGCCGTGATCGTCGAGCATTCCGCCGAGCCCTTTGTCGTTCGCGCGCGCGGTGAATCGCGGGATCGCGCGGGCGCGGTTTTCGCATGTATGCCTGCTGAACAACGACATGCTGGCGGAGCCGGGATTTCTGGATGCGCTTCGCGCTGCGTTCGATCGAGTGCCGGATCTATTCGCGGCGAGCGCGCAGATTTTCTTTCCGGAAGGTCAGCGTCGCGAGGAGACCGGCAAGACCGTGATGCCCACCAGGCACGGGATCACGGAATTGCCGCTGCGCTGCGACGAACCGCTGGCAAACGAAGATTTGAGCTACGTGCTGTACGGCAGCGGCGGCTGCACTCTGTACGACGCGCGCAAGCTCGCGGCGCTGGGTGGATTCGACGAAGTGTATGAACCGGCTTACGTCGAGGATCTGGATCTCGGTGTTCGCGCGTGGCAGCAGAATTGGCCCAGCGCGTACTGCGCGAATGCGCGCGTGCTGCATTTTCACCGCGCGACGACGTCGAAATATTTCACGGCGCGCGAGCTGGATCGCGCGCTGGAGTACAACTTCATCCGATTTTTGGGCCGCGCGGTCGGAGATCGAGCGCGATTTGAGAGAATGTGGCGCGAAAATATCGTACGGCTGAATTTGCTGAAGGACCTGGACGCACTGAAATTCGCGTCGGGCATCAAGACGCAATTTGTCGATCACGCGCGCACGGATTTCTTCGATCTGTGCGGCGGCGACGTCGCGGTGTTTCCCGGCAAGGCCGCGACGGGCAAGCCTCGCATCCTGGTGGCGAGTCCGTACCTTCCCTTTCCGCTGGCGCATGGTGCGGCGGTGCGCATCTACAATCTGATGCGCGAGGCAGCTCGCGATTTCGATCAGGTGCTGGTCGCGTTCGTCGAAGAATCTGCCACGATGCCGCAGGAACTGCTCGAGATCTGTGTGGAAATCGTGACGGTGCGCAGACGCGGAAGCCACGCGCTGCCCTCGACATCACGGCCGGATACCGTCGAGGAATTCGACCTGCCGTCTTACCGTGCGGCGTTGCGACAGACCATCGTGAAATGGAATCCGAAGATCGTGCAGCTCGAATTTACGCAGATGGCAGCCTACGCCGGCGACTGTGCCGGGGCGAAAACAATTCTGGTGGAGCACGACATCACCTTCGATCTATACGCGCAGATGCTTGCGCAACAAGAGGATTGGGAGACGCGCAGGCAACACGATCGCTGGGTCGCGTTTGAGCGTGATGCCTGGAAGCGCGTCGATCGAGTGGTGGTCATGTCTGAGCGCGATCGTGCGGCTGTGGAAGAAGCCGTCGTCATTGCCAACGGCGTCGATCTGCAACGATTCCGTCCATCCGCACGAGAACCAGAGCCGCGAAGGTTGTTGTTCATTGGCTCATTCGCACACCGGCCCAACGTACTGGCGATGGAATTTTTCCTGCGGGAAGTTTTTCCCAGGCTCGAGGGTGTCACATTGCACGTGATTGCGGGGAAGCGGCATGAAGCTTTCTTTGATCTGAAGGGTGAACGCATTGAAGTCGAAGGATTCGTTTCAGACGTGCGTCCCGCGTATGAACGCGCGACGGTGGTGATCGCGCCGCTGATCGCGTCGGCAGGAACCAACATCAAGATCATGGAAGCGATGGCGATGGGCAAGGCGATCGTATCGACCGAAGCCGGCATTCATGGGATCGAACTGGAGCGCGGACGGGATGTGATGGTCGCCGAGACTGCGGACGAAATGGCGACGGCGATCACGCAGTTGCTCGATCATGCCGAAGCCCGTCGTGCGATGGAGCGGAGCGCCCGCTCCGCCGCGGAGCGGTTGTACGGATGGGATGCAATTGCACAACGGCAAGCAGAGCTCTATCGCTCGCTTATTTGAGGCGTTCCAATCCGCGCGACGCCCTGGCAAGGAGGCCTGAGACTGGGCGGCATGGCATTGGCATTCGTTGTCTCGTATGAGTTACACTGCCCTTTATGCAGAACATCGCCATAGCGGGCATGTGTCTTGGGCTGTGCTCGTTTTCTCTTCTTGCTCAGGTATCCGGCGCGCTGTCAGGCACCGTGACCGATCAGTCCGGATCCGTGGTTCCGGCTGCGACCGTGACTGCGACCAATTCTGACACCGGCGTGGCTCGCAACACTGTGACCGATCCGGCGGGACGCTATCAGTTGTTTTCGCTGGCGCCCGGTGAGTACGAAATTCGCGCCGCCAAGAGCGGATTCGCGGATGAGATTCGCAAAGGCGTGCGGCTGGCGGTGGGCCAGGATGCAACGGTCGATTTGCATTTGCGCGTCGGCCCGGCGAGCCAGTCAGTGACCATCACGGAAGATGCCCCGGTGGTCAACGTATCGACGACAGATGCCTCGGGATTGGTGGCACAGCAGCAGGTGGAGGATCTGCCGTTAAATGGACGCAGCTTCGATCTGCTGCTGACGCTGAATCCCGGCATCGTGAATTTCACCTGGAAGAAAACCGGCGGCGTCGGCGTATCCAACTCCACCAGCGGCAATAATTTCGTGGTGAACGGAAATCGTCCGCAGCAGAATCTGTTCCTGCTGAACGGCGTCGAGTTCACGGGCGCGGCCGAGAACAACATGCAGCCCGGGGGCGCGAGCCAGCAATTGCTCGGCGTGGACGCGGTGCGCGAATTCAACATTCTGCGCGATTCCTACGGCGCCGAATATGGCAAACAGCCCGGCGGCGCAGGTGCTGATCGTGACGCAATCGGGAACGAACCAAGTGCATGGATCGCTGTACGAATTTCTGCGCAATAACGCGTTCGACGCGCGCAATTTTTTCGACGGTGCGTCGGTGCCGGGATTCGAGCGCAACCAATTCGGCGGCTCGCTCGGCGCGCCCGATCCGAAAGAACAAAACGTTCGTCTTCGCCAATTACGAGGGGTTCCGGCAGCATCTGCATCAGACCGGCGTCGATCTGGTGCCGGACGATACGCGCGCGCGCGGGATCGCTGCCCTGCAAACTGGTGACGCCCGGCGCCAGCGACGTGCCCGGCATCGGGATTGGTCTTTGTCGGCGTGTCGCCGCTGATCAACGCATGGCCCGCGCCCAGCCCCGGCGCTCCCGATTTCGGCGGAATTTCGGAAGCGTTCAACAATCCGCTGCAAACCATTCGCGACGATTTCGGGACCACGCGACTGGATCACATGTTCTCGTCGAAAGACACCTTCAGCGGAATTTACACCATCGACGACAGCGCGGATTTCACACCCACCAGCACCAACGCGTACAGCACCGACGCGGAAAGCTTGCGCGAACAAGTCGCCAGTCTGGAAGAAACGCACGTGTTTTCGCCAACGCTGCTGAACACGGCTCGGGCAGGGTTTTCGCGCGCGGGATATTTCTTCACCGGCGAGCCGACGCCGGGATCGCCCGCCGCGAGCCTGCCTGGATTGCTGTCCGGACTCCCGCTCGGCGCGCTGGTGGTGGGCGGCAGCGCGGCGTCGAATCCGACGGCGCAATTGAGCCTGGCGGGCAGCAACAACGGCAGCAATCTGCACGTGGCGCGCAATCTGTTCACCTACGAGGATCAGATCGCGTGGACCAAAGGACGGCACCAGATCAGCGCGGGCGTCTGGTTCCAGCGGCTGCAATCGAACGAAACGCTGGCGCTGAGCCAATATGGGCAGGCGACGTTCACCAGTCTGCAAACTCTGCTGCAGGGCACGGTCGGCGACGCTGCTGTTCGATCCCACGCCCACCGCGATGGACTGGCGATCGCTGTACGGCGCGTGGTATCGTGCAGGACACCATTCGCGTGACGCCGCGGCTGACGGTGACGCTGGGATTCCGCGATGAGTTCGACACCGGATGGAATGAAGCGCACGGCCGCGCCTCGAACTACACCTATCCCGACGGGATCATTTCGAGCCAACCGGCCATCGGGAACTCGGTATTCACCGTGAACAACGCGAAATTCCTGCCGCAGCCGCGCGTCGGGCTCGCATGGAGCCCGTTCGAGCAACACCAGCAAGACCGTGATTCGCGCCGGCTTCGGCATGTATAACGATCTGCAGGACGCGCTGGGCTATCGCACCGATCAGAACGCGCCGTTCAATCCGACCTACAGCTTGCCGAACGTGCCGGTGTCATCGCTGCCGATCCTGCCGTCGGCGGCGATTCCAGCGACGGCGCATCTGGTGCCGGGCGGAGTGCAGCCGGATCTGCAGACGCCGACGCTGATCTCCTGGTCCTTGCGCATTCAGCAGGAGGTCACGAACAACACGAGTCTGTCGGTCGGGCTACGTGGGATCGCATGGCTATCACGAGATCCTCGGCATCGACGCGAATGAGCCGTTTCCGGTGATCTGCCCGGCGTCGCCGTGCCCCGCGATTTATCCCAGCACGTTCCCGGCCGGGATCGCGGGCACGCCGGTTCCCGCGGGCACGTATTATGTGCCGACTGCGACGAAGCCGAATCCGACGCATCAACAACACCTGGACTTATTTTTCGGAAGCCGACAGCGCATACAACGCGCTGCAGATCGACTTGAATCATCGCTTCAGCGGCGGCCTGTTCATTGCGCGGCGTGTACACCTGGTCGAAGACGATCGACGATGGCGATTCGCTGAACGCCACCACGTCGGGCAACGAACCCGCGCTGGCGTCGAATCCGTTCGATCTGCGCGCGGATCGCGGGTCTGGCGAATTTCGACGTGCGCAACGCTGGCGTGATCAGCGCGACTTACGCGCTGCCGTTCGGTCACGGCAAGCAGTTCCTGGGGAACGCGGGCGGATTCGGAGGCGCGATGATCAGCGGGTGGACCGCGAATTCGATCGTGACGCTGCAGGGCGGGTTTCCGTTCACGCCGCAGCTGAGCTACAACCCGTCGAACACCGGCGACACGCGCAATCCGGTACGTCCGTTCGTGAATCCGGCTTTCAGCGGGCCGGTGATTCTGGGAAGTCCGAACCAGTGGTTCAACCCCGCGGCGTTCCTGGCGCCGCCGACGGCGAGCGGATTCTTCGGCAATCTGGGTCGCGATACGCTGCCCGGGCCGGGGCTGGCGACCTGGGATTTTTCGCTGTTCAAAGACACGCGGCTGCGCGAGCGGTTGAATCTGCAATTTCGCGCGGAGTTTTTCAATATCCTGAACCGCGCGAATTTCAACACGCCCAACGCGGTGGCGTTCACGCCGGCGGGTTTCGCCGACGGCAGGATTGATCACCAGCACGTCGACCACCTCGCGGCAGATTCAGTTCGGGTTGAAGCTGCTCTGGTAAACTTTACGGCGTGAAAGCCGGAATTCTTCGAACGCCGGACGAGTGTTTTCAGAACCTCGCCGATTTTCCATACGCGCCGCACTACTTGGAGATCGACGGCTACCGAGTTCACTACGTGGATGAGGGGCCGCGCGATGCAGATCCGATCCTGCTGATGCACGGCGAGCCTTCGTGGTGCTTCTTATATCGCAAAATGATTCCGGCGTTAACGGCGGCGGGCTATCGCTGCATCGCGCCCGATCTGGTGGGATTCGGAAGATCGGATAAACTGGCGCGGCGCGAGGATTACTCTTATCAATTTCACGTCGGCGTGATGAACGGATTCGTTCGCGCGTTGGATCTGCAACGCGTGACGCTGTTCGGGCAGGATTGGGGCGGATTGATCGGACTGCGCGTGCTGGCGGATAATCCGGATCGGTTTGTTCGATTGGTGGTGGCGAATACGGGATTGCCCACCGGCGACCACAAACCGTCGGACGGATTTTTTCGCTGGCTGGAATATTCGCAGACGGTGGAGAATTTTCACGTCGGCGGGATCATCAAGGGAGGTTGCGTGGTGCCGATGACGGCGGACGCGATCGCGGCATACAACGCGCCGTTCCCGGACGATACATATAAGGAAGGCGCGCGCATCTTCCCGAAGCTGGTGCCGATCGCGCCGGATGATCCGGCGTCGGAGGCGAATCGCGGGGCCTGGGAGATTTTGCGGACTTGGAACGGAAAGGTCCTGACGCTGTTTAGCGATCAGGACGCCGTGACCAAGGGCGGGGAGAAGCCGTTTCAGAAATTGCTGACTGGTGCGCAGGGGCAGCCGCACGAAACGATTGAGGGCGCGGGACATTTTCTGCAGGAAGACAAAGGCGCGGAGATCGCGGAGAAGATGATCGCGTGGATGAAGAGTTAACGGACCGGTTCGCCACCCACCCAGATCGGTGACGACCATGCATGCGCTCCATCGAGCTGCGTGATGCGGACGTAGTAATAATCGCCGGGCTTGAGATTGCCGCGATCGGCGTAATCGATCTCTCCGTCCATAGGCGCTTCCGGATTCACCAGTTGCACGAAGATCGAATCCTGATGCTGATCCACGGGCAGACCGCGGGTCAGTAATCCTTCGGTGATTTCGTTGAAGGGTAGCGTGACGGTGTTGGCAGGGATGGTGGCGTAGGGGCGAACCTGCGGCGGCGCGACGCCGGATTCGGTGGAGCGATCCAGATGAATCACGAATCGCGTTGACGGCGTGACCTGATCCAGATCCAGCATTAAAACATCGGCGCGGCCGCGAGTTTCATCGGCGAAGAGAATGCGGTTGGGATTCTGCGGATCGATGCGCGCGAATTCCGAATAGCGATTGTCGAAATAATCGCGAATGCCCACGAGCTTGGCGCCTTCGACGTCCAGATATCCGTTCCAATGACGATAGCCGCGCGGATTATCACGAATGAACGCTTCCGAACTGGATTGAAATCCAAGCTCGACGCGGGAGTGCGGTGCAAGCGCGGTTTGCGACATGCGGCGCGTGAAAATCACTTCGCCATTCTTGATGATCTCGACGCGATCGATGGGCGAGGTTCCGGAAAAGCGCGCGTGAATTCGCCGATCATTGCTTTCCGGAATGCGGCGGCCGGCGGGCTGATTGTTGAGTTGGAAATCGACCAGGATGCGCTGCGCATCGCTGGACGCATAGGTGGCGCGGTCGCGCAAAGCGTCGAAAATCGCGTTCGATTCCTTGGCCGGGGCGCGCACGGCGACCAGCGAATTCATCTGCTGCAGATTTCCGTCAGGCATGGTGCCGCTGTAGCCGGGGCGAGTGCGATGATCGTCCGACGCGCCGACGAAGCCCACTTCGTAGCCTTGCTTCAGATAGTAATTGCCGAACCATTCGAAGGTGCCGTGCATGGACGCGATTTCGACCAGGCGTTCGAGATCGGGATCGCTATGCCGCCAGTCGGCTGCCTGATGCGCGTGGGGGATCACGAGCACGTCTTTGGTTTGATATTTATCGCGCAGACCTTGATAGAGCAGCGAAAGGTTGTAGTACATCTGCGCGGGCACGCGATCTCGTCCGGGCGATCGGAAGAACACGTTGTGATGGCCGCCGCCGTTGCGGTTCACGGTCCATTCATAGGCGAGATAGGCGACGAAACGGCCGGGCTCAGTGTAGCGGCGAACGGCATCGTTCATAGTGCGCCATTCCGAATCATCGAGCCAGATATCGTGTTCACTCAACCCGGCGAAATCGAGCTGCGCATCTTCGCGCGCCCATTGATAGAAGCGCTGAATGCTGCCCATGCCTTCAGAAAATCCACTGTGCGCGTGCGTTTCGCCCCAATAAATTCGCGCGGCGGGATTCTGTTCCACCCAGATCGGATTGCTGCGCGCGGTAATTTTGCCGTCGGCGGAACGGGCTTCGTAGCGATACACGCCGGGTTGTTCGATGTGCAGATCTTTGACGATCGAAAGACCTTCGGCGCTGGCGGGAATCGATCCGGCCGCGGCGCCGTTGAGCGAAATCGTGTAGGCGGGAACATTGCCGGTGGCGCGATTCCAGCGGTCGTCTTCGCTGCGGACGGCAAGTTCGAAACGTTCGCCGGTTTTGACGATCGAGGGAGCGGTCGCACGGACGGCGGTGGTTCTGCTCCCGGTGGTCGAAAAAGCGGGCCACGACGGAGTGAGAAAACGCCCCTTGCCTTCGAGATCGACATACAAGGGATACAGCATTCGATCGTTACTGAAGCTGATCATCTGCATGCCGGGAGAGCCGCTGGTGCGATCGCCGAACGTCAGCGTGATGGTATCGCCGGATTGAAGCGTGCCGGCCGCGAGCTTGAAGGTGTCGTTGGGAATTCCGCCGCGAAAGCCGCCGTGCATGCCTGCCCATTCGACCGAACTGTTGACGAAACGCGCGCCGGGGTTGGAGCATTTCAGCGTGACGTAGTTTTTGGCTTTCGGATCATGATTCTGCGGTTCGCCGGCGTCGCTCATCAGCATGCGTGCCAGCATGATTTCGCCTCCGGTGTTCATGGGCATCGCGCCGATGGTCACGCTTTCTTCGAACGTCTGAAAGCTGGAGACAGGGAACGGGCCGGTGGGACTCGCGCGAACGATGGGAATCGCTTTCGGATTCTCATCCTTGATTCGGAATTCGTAAATCAGGAGATCCACGTTGCCGATCACGTTGCGCACGTTGACCTGTTCGGTGGGCGGGGTGCCGTTGCGCTGCGCGTCGGCAAGGATGAAAACGGGCCGCAATTCCTGAGTTGAGTTGACGGGCACGGGTCCGCCGGTGAGCGCGTAGGCATTGATCCACTGCCATAGAATGGTGCCGCGCGGTGCGACGTTTTGCGCGTTGGTGGGGGTCGCGAGCGAATCGCGCTTGAGTTGATCGACCTGCTGCCGTAGCGCGGGCGGCAAGTAATCGGCGGGCTGGTTTTGCGCGGTGAGCGTGCGCGAAAGCGCAAAGTACGCGATCGAGCCCAGGGCAATGAGCGCGAAGGAGAGCAGCAGGCGGCGTTTCATGAGCGATCCACCTCTTCCGTATCATTATGCGTCTCTTTCCAACGCGCACGCCTGCGCGGTCGAAACCTGATACGATGTCGATCTTGTTCCCGCAGGTTGCCGATGGATTCTGAGCGCGCCGAGCGCATCCGTTATTTCGGTTTTGCCGGTTTCGTAGGGCTGTTGCTCCTGCTGAACGTCACCGGCTATTTCACCACCATCTTTGGGATCGATACGGCCGCGATCATCACGGTGCTGGCCGGGTATCGCATCTTCTTTAATTCGATCGCCGCGCTTTTCGAGGGCGAGATTTCAGCGGATCTCGCGATTTGCATCGCGGTAATCGCGGCGCTGTGGACCGGGCAATATCTGGCGGGCGCCGAAGCGATGTTCATCATGCTGGTGGGCGAGGGGCTGGAGGCCTACGCAGCGGGGCGGACGTCGGCGGCGATTCATCGCTTCATCGAACAGATGCCGCGGCGCGCGCGGGTGCTGCGCGAAGGCGTGGAGACGGAGGTCGATGCGGCGTCGCTGGTGGAAGGGGATACGATCATGGTCCGCGCGGGTGAACGCATCCCCGCCGATGGCGTAGTGCTCTCCGGCGTATCGAGCGTCGACGAGAGCAGCATCACGGGAGAAGCGCTGCCGCGCGACAAGGAATCGGGCGCGGAGGTATTTTCGGGCACGCTGAACGGCAGCGGTCTGCTGCGCATTCGCGTGACGCGCGCGGGCGATGAGACGACGCTGTCTCGCGTGGTCGCGCTGGTCGAGGAAGCGCGAGAACAGCGCGCGCCAGTGGAGCGCCTGGCGGATCGTTATGCGCGCTATTTCCTTCCAGCGCTGCTGCTGGCTGCGGCGCTGACGTATTACTTCACGGGCGATTGGCTGCGCACGGTCGCGGTGCTGATCGTGGCGTGCCCGTGCGCGTTGATTCTGGCGACGCCGACGGCGATGGTCGCGGCGATCGGCGGGCTGGCGCGGCGCGGAATTCTGGTGCGCGGCGGAACGGTGCTGCAGCAGGCGGCGAAGGTCGACACGGTGGTGTTCGACAAGACCGGCACCATCACGCGCGGCGAATTCGAGATCGTCGAAGTGATCGCATTGCGCGGCGACGAATCGCAAGTGCTGCGGTTGGCGGCGGCGGCGGAAAGCGGATCCGATCACGTGCTGGCTCGCGTGATCGTCGCCGAAGCGGTGCGCCGCGGATTGAAATTGCCGGCGGTGGAACAGGGGCGCATTCTGGCGGGGCGTGGCGCCGAATGCAATTTCGAAGGCCGGACGATTCGTGCGGGCAGTGCCGCGTTTCTCACGGAACATGGGATCGGCGGTTACGATGAGCTGCTGGAAACAGCGGATCGGCTGGGCGCGACGGCGGTTCTGATCGCCGATGGCGAGGCCCTGGCCGGAGCAATTTTGCTGCGCGATCAAATTCGTGAAGGCGCGAAGGTTGCGATTGCCGGGCTGAACGAGCTCGGCATCACGTATCAATTGATGCTGACCGGCGACCGGAAGCGCGCGGCGGAAGTGATCGGGCGCGAAGCCGGGATTCCGATGGTCGAGGCGGAGCTGCTTCCGGAACAAAAGCTGGAACGCGTGCGGCAGCTCGCGGCACAAAACCGCGTCGTGGCGATGGCGGGCGATGGCGTGAACGATGCTCCGGCGCTGGCGGCTGCACAGGTCGGGATCGCGATGAAGGGCGCGAGCGATATCACGGCCGAGGCGGCCGGAGTCGTGTACCTGAGCCATTCGCTCGAAAATTTCCCGAAGCTGTTCGACGTGAGCCGGCGAGCGGTGCGTACGGCGTGGCAGAACATCATTCTGTTCGCGGGATTGTTCAACGTTCTTGCGGTCGGGCTGGCGGCGACCGGAATTTTATCGCCGATCGGCGCGGCGGTGACGCATCAGCTTTCTTCGTTCTTCGTGATGATCAATTCGCTGCGATTGCTGCGGACTGAACCGATCAGCTTCGGCTGGACGACGAGTTGGCTGAAGCGCACGCCGATTCCCGCGCTGTGGAATCGATTGCGCGGAGCGATTGAGGCGTTCGATATTCGTGAGGGATTTGCGACCGTGGTTGGGCGCTGGCGCGAGTTCGTGCGGCCGACGGCGATTGGATTGGCCACGCTGATCGTGCTGTCGGGCATACATACGATCGGCGCCGCGGAAATTGGAATCGTGGAGCGATTCGGGAAACGATTGGCGCCTTATGAAGAGCCGGGGCTGCATTACAAGCTTCCGTGGCCGATCGACAAATTGACACGCATTGAAGCGAAGCGAGTTCGGACCGTGGAAATCGGCTATCGATCGAACGCCGCAAAATCGGATAGCGAACCTGCGGCGTACGAATGGAACGTGCAGCATCGCACGGGACGATTTCAGACGCGGCCGGAAGAATCGCTGATGTTGGCGGGCGATCAGAACATGATGGAAGTGAACGCGGTGGTGCATTATCGCCTTTCGCGGCCGGATGAGTTTCTGCTGCGGCAGATCGACGGCGAAGCGACAGTACGATCGGCCGCGGAGGGCGCGCTGGCAGCAGTGGCGACCACGACTTCGCTCGACGATATTCTGACGACGGGGCGGAGGCAGGTGGAGGCGCGCGTGAAAGATGAATTGCAGACGCGGCTCAATCGCTACGCCGCCGGAGTCGAGGTGTTGCACGTGCAGTTGCTGGATGTGCATCCGTCGGTGGAAGTAGTGGATGCGTTTCGCGACGTGAGCGGCGCGTATGAAGAGAAAAATCGCCTGATCAACGAAGCGGAAGGTTATCGCAATGAGCAGATCGCGGTGTCGCGTGGGAATGCCAAGGCGCAGATCGCGACGGCGGCGGGATATTCGATCGGCAAGAAGAATCGCGCCGACGGCGATTCCGCGCGCTTCCTGTTGCGCGAATCGGGGTATGCGGTGAATCCAGGAATCACGGAAACGCGGCTGTATCTGGAAACGATGGAGCAGATTTTGCCGGGGAAGCGAAAGATGATCGTGGATTCAAGTAAGGGGCGGCGGCATCTGATTTTGCTGGAAGACGGTGTGGAGATTGCGCCGCCGGGCGCAGCGATCGTCACACCGAAAGGTCCGATTGAATGAGCCAGAATAATTATTTTCGAATCGCCTGCGGCACGGCGCTGCTGCTGATCGTGTGGTTGATGTTTTTCACTGTCCGCGAAACCGAGTTCGCGCTGGTCACCCAGTTCGGCAAGCCGCTGTACACCGTCGCCGACGCGGGATTGCACGTGAAGTGGCCGTTTCAGACGGCGACTTCCTTCGATCGCCGATTGCGCATCTACAATCCGCGGCCGTCGGAATTTCTGACGCGCGACAAAAAGAATCTGGTGATCGAGAGCTACGTGGCGTGGAGGATCGAAGATCCCAAGCGATTCGTCGAAACGGTAGGCGATCCGGTGGCGGCGGAGATGCGCCTACACGATATCGTGTGGTCGGGATTGTCGGCGGTGTTGGGGCAGCAGGATCTGGAGACGCTAGTTTCGACGAATCTGGAAACGGTGAAGGCGGGAGAGACGCTGGACCGGCTTTCGTCGCAGACCGATCGCGCCGCACTGGCGCAGTATGGAATCGCCGTTGCCGATGTGCGGATCAAGCGACTGAATCTGCCGGAGCAAAACAAGCAAAGCGTGTATGCTCGAATGCGAGCCGAACGCGAGCGGATCGCCCGGCAATATCGAGCGGAGGGCGAGGAGCAGGCGCTGAGCATTCGCGCCGATGCAGATCGCCAGAAGGAAGAGATCCTTTCCGCGGCGTACAAAGAGGCAGAAAAGCTGAAGGGCGAAGGCGACGCTGAGGCGACTCGCGTGTACAGCCAGGCATACTCGCGCAACCCGGCGTTTTACAAATTGCTGCGGACGCTCGATTCATACAAGAAGATTTTCGACGATAAGACGACGGCGATTCTGAGTTCGGATTCAGAGCTACTCAAAATCCTGATGCACGGCGGAGGCGCGAAATAGCTTCGAAACGTCAAGTGACGATCGGATTGGTGTGCGCGTGGCTGCTGACCAGCGTGTACATCGTGAGGATCGATCAGCAGGCGGTGGTGACGCGATTCGGCGCGGTGATCGAGCCGCGAGTGCTGCCGGGGATTCACCTGGCGCTGCCCTGGCCGATCGACCGCGCGACGACCTTGAAGGTCCAGCAACTGCAGAGACTGGTGGTGGGTGGCGAGCTGGCCGATTCGATCACCGGCCGCGCGCAGCCGCTGCAATCGCAATTCCTCACCGGCGATCAGAACATCATCAGCATGCGCGTGGTAGTGCAGTATTCGGTAAGTGTGCCGGCGGATTATTTATTTCGAAATGAGAACGTCGCGCGCAGCGTGGGCGCGGCGGTGGAGACGGCGCTGGCGGAGCGAGTCGCCGGTCACGATGTGGATGCGGTGCTGACGACGGAGAAACAGAAAATCCAGGACGACGTACGCGCCGAAGCGCAGATCATTTTGAATGACTATCGCGCGGGCGTGTTGCTATCGACCATCAACATGGAAAGCGTGGTGCCGCCTCCCGAAGCTGCCGATGCGTTTCGTGACGTAGCCAGCGCCCGCGCGGATTCGTCGCGCATTGTGAGCGAAGCACAGGGTTACGCGAACGATGTGATTCCCCGTGCGCGCGGGCAGGCCGATCAAATGCTGGAGGAGGCGCGGGCGCATAAGGAAGCACGAGTGAATGAGGCGCAGGGCGACGCGTCGCGATTCACGCAAGTCGCGGCGGAGTATTCCAAGGCATCGGAAGTCAACCGACGTCGGCTGTATCTGGAAACGATGGAGCAAATTCTGCCCAAGATTAAGAAGTTGATCGTCGATGAGAACGGCAATCTGGATTTGACCATCATTCGCAAAGGCGATCCCGCGAAGTGAATCGTAAGCTGGGGGCCCGCGTGGTGACGATCGCGGTCTTAACCGCGGCGATCGGTGTGGTGATCGCCCGCAAGACGGATTTTCGTTTCTCGCGATTGACGGAACGGCAGGAAGCGACGCCGCAGGATGCCGTGTACGTGATGCTGGATGCGGCTCGCGCGGGTGATGTGACCAAGTATCTGGCGTGTTACACCGGCGAGATGTCGCAATCGCTGAATCGGGCGCGCGCGGAGTCGCAGGACTTCGCGAAATACTTGCAAGATTCGGGCGCGGGGCTCAAAGGGGTCGCGGTGATGGAGCCGCAGCCTCAACGGGACGGTCAGGTTCAGTTGCGCGTGGAATACGTGTATCAGGATCGCAACGAAGCGCAGTTTTTCTATCTGGCGAAGGTCTCCGGAGATTGGAAAATCTCGCGCATCGAAACGGCGGAACGCGTCAAGACGCTGCTGCCGTACGGAACGCCTGTTCAATAATTACTTGCCCGTGTAGGTGATCCACATCGGCGAGGCCCAGACGATTTCGCCGTTCTGCCTGCTCGCCGCGGACGTAGTAGTAGCTCATCTTGCCGGATTCGGCGGCCATGTCCTGCCAGGTGAAATCCACTTTCGCGGTTTTCGGTTCGCTGGTGTACACGTACTTGCCGTCCTTGACGACGTAGACCTTGGCGAACGGCGCGGTGCCGTCGAGCTTCACCTGAAGCGTCGGCATGCGAAGCGGTGCGTGAACTGGTCGCCCATCATGTGCGTGCCGCTGCTCACGTCGGCCAGGATGTTGTCGGTGGAGGCGTAGAGGTGGCGCTTCTTGAAGCCGTCCAGCACGGCCTCGCGCGATCACGCCGGTGACGTAGATTTGGCGTAGCTGATGTGCGTGGAGACGTGGTCCGAGCTGGCCTCGAAGGACAGCTTGTAGCCTTTGGCCAGAGCGCCAGATCGACGAATCCCTTCGGCCGCCAGCCGCCGATGGAATCCTTCTCGGTGTTGGACTGCGCGGCGCGCCGGGCATTTCGTAGTTCTGGCGATCGCCCTGGTAGATCTCGACCGCGGGCTCGACCATCGGGTCGTTGTCGCGCCAATCGGTGCCCATCAGCGTGCCGCTGGTGTGCGACGCCGTGACGCCGTTGAACTACTTCAGGTACGCGTAGAGCATCTGCGTGTCGGGCGCGTGCACGGTCACGTCGGGCGACGTGATCGGCAGACGCGGCAGCACGCGGATGCCGCGCTGCGCGAAAATCACGTTGCGATGGCCCTCCGGATACGTCACGCTGCGCTCGTAGTTGAACATCGGCGCGAACTGGCCGGGCGTGTAAAAGATGTCGGTGAGCTTTTGCGTGATCCACCAGGAGTATTCGCGGCCGCCGCCGTTATCGTGATCGCAGCAGCCGACCCAATCCAGCGCGGCGGTGTCGATCATGTAGCGCCACTGGTCGAGGAACGTGCCGTCGTTGCCGCCGTCCATGGAGATTTCGCTGTGGCGGTGAAATTCGCCGCGCACGATGCGCAGGTTCCCCTTGCGATATCCGCGCAACTGGGCGACTGCGGACTCGTCCTCCTTAGCAGTCGGGATCGGGAGCCGCAAGAGCGCGCCGCCTGGCCCGGAGTGGCGCCGATCGACCTGCAGCCGGTGCCAGCGTGACCACGTTCGCGTACAGATCGTTATTGAACGGATCGACGGGAACATTGGCGTCCATGCCGGTCGCAGTCGAGTTCTTTTCGATCCTGTGGAACTGCCGGCGACCGTCGGAGGAACCGAGCACCAGCAGCTCGCCCGGCTTGGTCGAAACCAGCGCGGGGCGGTTGTCGAGAAGGTTATCGGTGTGGGCGAGAAAAATTGGCCCGGTCCATCGCGAGCCATCGTAAGAAACCACGTATTCGCTCCACACCGTGCCGATGGGATTCCACCAGATGGGATGATTGCTGCGCACCGCGAGCCAGATTCGGCCGGAAGAATCGATGGTCAGGCGCGGGCTGGTGTTCTTGGGTGCCTGCACATTGCGCGCGGCCTGATTGTCGACGCGAGTTTTCGAAGTCTGCGGATCGGGCTTCATCCACGCTTCGCCGGGGCCGCTTTGATGACCGCGCAGTTCGACGCGCGCCGCGCCGATGCCGGGAAGCACGCCGCCAGGATCGGCAGAAGTTTTTATGACGCGGCCGTCGCGTTCGAAACCGACCAGTTGGACGGCGCGACCCTGATACAGCGCCAGGCCGGTGGTGTCGTACGCGCCGAAATCCTTGCCCCAGCGCTCGCCGCCTTGCTCGTAAGCGATCCACAAGCGACCCGAGGAATCGTAAGCGATCGAAGGATAGGCTTCGTAGCGCGCGGTTGCGGCCACGGCGGTTTCCGCGCCCCAGGTCCCTGACGTAGCGGTGCGCATGTAGACGTCGTAATTGCCGTTGCGATAGGAATCCCACGCCACGGTGACGTGCCCGGTATTATCTGCGGCGATGGCCGGGTTCCATTCGTTCGCGGTCGATGTGCTCACCTTGACGGGAGCGCTGAACTTCGCGCCGTCCTGCGTGGACGAGAAAATCGCGGCCTTGCCATTGCGCCAGCCCTGCCATGCGACCCACACGCGGCCCTGCGAATCGGTCGCGGCCACGGGATCGATGTCGTTGCCGGGCGCGGAACTGATTCGAACAGCGGTGCCAGGCTTTCCGTTTTCCACCGGGCGACCCCAGATATCGAAGTTGCCCTTGTCGTTTTGCGACCAGAACACCCACACGCGGCCGGATCCATCCATGGCGATGGCGGGTCGATAGAGATCGCCGCCGCCGGCTGTGATCGCAATCGGCTCGCTGGGCTTGCCGCCGGCGATCTTCATCAGCATCACCTGATCGCCACCCGTGGGCGATTTGAGCGGCGCAAAATCGGTGATCGGTTGAGTGACGTTGGCGCGCAGCTTGTTGTGATCGGGATTGTGCTTGAACTCCATGTAGGCGAGCCACACGTTGCCATTCTTGGCGGCGACGGCAGCGGGATAGTCCTGCTCTTCGGGCGAATTGGTGAGCTGCGTGAACGGCGGGATGCGATCGATCAGCACGCGATTATTCATTGGCGTTGCGACTCTGCCATAGGGAATGTCGCTGAGCCGAATCGTGAAATTGCCTTGCGTGGTGGTGATGTCGAGCGACGCGCTTTCGCCCGCGTCGTCCAGATAAATCACGACCCCGTTCGCGACCACCGGCAACTGCACGGTATTGCCGAACAATCCACGCCCGCCGAACAGGCGCACGATGTGCGTGGACGCGGTCCACGAAGTCCCGTGAATCGCGTCATTGCCTTCGAAGCGCCACGGCTCAATCGAAGTGATGCGGCCGCCGCGCGCGGAAGCCGATCCATCCCACTTTGTGTCCACCGGATCGGCCACTCCGAACATGACACGCACGCCGACGCCCGCCTGGGCATGCAGGCTGAACAGGGCCAGCACCATCGCCAAACCGAATCTCATCGCAGTTCATCCTTTCCGAGCGAACTTACGTGGTTACTTTGAGGTTTGAAAAATAGCCGTCGGTTTCGGGGCCGATCCACAGCGCGATGTCGCCCTTGCTCCGGCCCATCTTGAGATCGTTCACGATCAGGCAAGGCTGCGCGGCTCCATTGACAAAAAGCTTAGCTGCGACACCGGAGACTTCGATCTTCATCCTGGTCCACTCGCGGGGTTCCAGATCGCAATAGGATTCGTACACGCCGGGTGTTTCCGAGCGCAGCTTTTCCCATGGGAAATCCGGCTCGGAGACATATTGAACAGAATGATTGCGGCGAAGCTGATCGTTGGCCCGGCCGTTGGTGGGGCGCAGATAGAAACACTCGTAACGAGCCGCATCCTTTTGCGTGTGAAACGCGATGCCGATGAATCCACGTGCCGCGGCATCGGGCGATCCGGCGCGAGGGCTGCCGGCCACCTCGATTTCGATGACTCCATCCTGAAAATTGGCTTGCAGGATTCCGAGCAAGCGCTTCTCGCCCAATTTCCGTCCCTCGGTCATCTTGGGCTCGGGGTTCGGCGAATCGAGCAGGCGGATGCAGCGGTGGCCGCGATAGGTGGTGGCTTGAGCCTTAGCGTTCAAGACATCGATCCCTTTGAGCGATGTGAAGTTGTACTCGATCGAGCTAGGCGTTGCGGAAGCGTGAGCTGCCGTCAGGGCGGCTACAACCTCGCGTCGTGTCATCCCTATACGATACGGCGGAAATCGGCCAAAGTCATTCGTCGCGGAGCATGCTGAGTGGATCGACGCGAGCGGCTCGCGATGCTGGTAGCGCAGTCGCGGCGAAGCCCGCAAGAAGTAACGCACCAATGCCGACCGCCCAGATCAGAGGGTTGGTCGGCGCTACGCCGTACAGAAAAGCATCGAGTGATTTACGCAGCGCGTAGCTCAACGCCAGTCCCGTGAGCAGTCCTGCGGCGGTCAGAAGCACGCCTTGGGTTTGAATTTCGCGGCGAATGCGGCGCGGCGTTGCGCCGAGGGCGATGCGAATGCCCAACTCTTTCCGACGCTGTTCGACCGAATAAGACAGTAGCCCGAAAATCCCGATCACGGAGATCAGAACAGCGAATCCCGCGAATCCGCCGAGCAGCCAGGCGAGCAGACGCTCCTGGCTCAAGGATTGGTTGATGATGCCCGGGATGGTTGCCATCTCGATAAAGGGGACACGGCCGGCTTCTTTCTGGACCAGATAGCGAAGCGAGGACGCCGCTGCCTCCATCGGTCCGCGATAGCGCACCACCAGTGTCATTCCGGGCCCCGCCTTATCCGCAGGAAGATACATGGTCAACGGCGCAGCTTCGCGAATGTTCTGATATTTCGCATCGCCAACGACGCCGATAATTTCGCGCCAGACATCGCCCGTTTTTAATCGCCGCCCTATGGCATCCTGCGGCGAGCCGAAAAATTGGATAGCCGCGTTCGCGCTGATGAGGCACACATCAGTGCGCTTCGATCCCATGGGCGGGAAATCGGCGCCCACCAATATCGGAATCCCTGCCGCAGCAAAATATCCATCGGTCACTTCGTAGAAGAAGACCATGCGATCGGACTTGTCGAGATCGGGTCTCCCGGCCACTTCAATTCTTGAACCCGCGAAGGCGCCAGTCAGGGGACGGCGATTCGTCCACGCGGCCGCGATGATGTTGGGCTGCTCGCGCATTTCGGACAAAAGCGTGCGATACGCCTGTGGAATATGCTCGCGCGTGATGCCGGCGTTGAACAAGTCGGGCGCCATCCACACCAGGTTCTCGGCCTGAAATCCGGTGCGTTGTTCGACGAGCCCCCTCAGGCTGGCGAGCATTAATCCCGCTCCGCCCAGGAGCGTAAGCGACAACGCGGTCTGCAACACGATCAGGCTACGGCGAAAACTGAGCGATCGCGATCCGCCGGAGCGTTTTTTCAAAGCCTCCTGCGGCGCGACGCGAGACGCGGAAAACGCGGGAACCAATCCGGCGACCACCACGACCACCATCAGCGCGGTCGCCAGGAAGGCGAACAGCCGCCAATCGACGGATGTGTCGACGAGGATCTCCGAGTTGGTTTGGGACACCGCGGCTTCGAAACCGGCCACCAGCCAGTGCGCCCACAGGAATCCAAGCGCGGCGCCGCCGATCGCGATCAGGCCGCTTTCGAGCATCAACTGCCGCCGGATCCTCGACGTCGGCGCACCGAGCGAAAGACGTAGTGCGGTTTCGTGACGCCGCGCGGCTGCGCGCGCCAGGAAGAGATTCGTCAAATTGGTAACTGCGATCAACAACACAGCTCCGACGGCTGCCAGCAAAATCCACAAGGTCGAGCTGTATTGCTCCGCCATCCATGGCAGTCCGTTGGGTGCGGAGCGCGGCTCGAACTTCATTGCCAGAAAATATTTCTTTGCGTCGCCGCTGAGCTCGGGATCGATGGAGTCTTCGAGAACAGCGCGGCCGATCGCCGCCAGATGCTGGCTCGCCTGTCCCACGGTGACGCCGGGTCGCAGACGCGCCATGGGTTGAATGAACCAACCGGTGCGATTGTCGCGCCACTTGAATTGCGGATAAATCGATTCGACCGAACTCATCGTGATCCACAGATCGGTTTCGCCGCCGGTGTTAACGGTCCGAAATCCCGCTGGCGCGACTCCGATGATGGTGCACGGAACGCTCTCGATCGAAATGCGCGCGCCGATCGCCGAGGGACTACGCGCGAACAGGCGAGTCCACAAGCCGTCGCTGATGACGACCAGGGTCGGCGCACCACGAACATCGTCCTGATCGCTCAACAGCCGTCCAGCTTCAGGCTGCAGCCCGAGCATCGGAAACATAGAGCCACTGGTGATGGTGACGCGTTCGCGATGCGGAACGCCGTTCACCTCGACCTGCATTCCGCCTCCGCCCACGATGCCGAACATCCCGCTGAACACCTGCTGGCGTTTGGTGAATGCTTGGTACATCGCGTAGGTGAACTGCCGGCCTTCTACCGCCTTCACCTCGCGTCCGTTCACCCAATCGCGCTGGGTGGGCGGAAGATTGGTCAGGATCAGACGCACCAGTTGCTCGGGCTTTTCGACGGGCATGGGATGCCACAGCAGCCCGTTCAGCAGACTGAAGATGGCGGTGTTCGCGCCGATGCCGATCGCCAGCGTCAACAACGCAACGCAAGTGAACATTCGATCCTTACGCAAGAGGCGCACCGAGTACGCGACGTCGCTCCAGAGCGATTCGAGATAAGTGAAACGCCACACTTCGCGGGTGTCGGCCTTCCACAGAGTCGCGTTGCCCAGCGATCGGCGCGCGGCCATCCGAGCTTCCTCCGGCGTCATACCCTGCGCTTCGAACTGCCGCTGTTTGAGCTCGAGATGATGGGCGAGCTCTTCCTCGAGTTCAACTTCGAGCGCTGGACGATGTTTTCGAAAACGATGCCACAGGTTCGCGATCCAGTTCATCGGTTGGCCTCAGGAAGTTCGCAACATGCGGTTCATTCCCCGCGCCAGCCGCTGCCAGCGTTCGCGTTCGGCGGCGAGCTGTTTTCGACCGGTCGCCGTGATGCGGTAAAACTTGGCTTTCCGATTCGCTTCGGATGTGCCCCATTCGGCGGCGAGCCAGCCTTTCAATTGCAGACGGTGCAGCGCCGGATAAATCGCGCCTTCTTCCACGCGAAACAATTCGCCCGAGCGTGACCAGATGCTCTCCATGACGGTGTAGCCGTGCGCGGGTTCATTTTCGACGGTCTGAAGAATCAGGAGATCGAGTGTGCCGGGAAGGAGTTCGTCGTTCTTGAGTCCCATAAGTGAGTTATGGGAGCACTATACCGCCCTTACCCTAAGCAGTCAAGGGGTGGCGGAGAGACAGGGATTCGAACCCTGGTTAGAGTTTCCCCTAAACACGCTTTCCAAGCGTGCGCCTTCAGCCACTCGGCCATCTCTCCACACATTAAGAACGAACGGCTGTCCTCAGTTTATCGCATGCGAAAAAGATAATCGCGAATCCTGAGGTACGACTCCGAATACCCACCGGTCGACGGGCACTGCGACTTGAGCCGGTCGAGCTCTGATTTCGGTAGACGCGTTGCGAGCCTGGCATCCTGCATCACATTCCGAAACGTGAAATCGCGAGTTCGTTCCGCGCTGCATAGCGCCGACGCAGGAGTCGTATCGGGCACCAATGCGTCCACGACTCGCACTTCCATCGGATATGTCACCCAATCGCGATCGACCTTCAACTGCGGCTCGATCTTCACCCGGCGCACCGGCGCGTCGCGATCGGTCCACAGATCCAACCAAAACACCTGTGTCGACTTTCCTTCATAGGGCAGCTCGACCGGTTCGAATTTCTCGCCCGATTCGCGATACACAGTGACGCGAACTGCGTTCTCTGGATTTTCGCCGACGTACAACCAATACGACGTCTCCGGCGCGACTTTCACGACCACTTGAAACGACGTAAAGCCGTTGCGCACAATCGCGGGCGAGAGAATTTCACGTGGATTCGCCGGCGCTGTGACAATGCCGTTGGAATTGATCTCGGCGAATTCGGAGTACACGTTGAGCGACTGCGCCTGTAAAGCTGCACCGAGAATCAGCAGCAGCCCAAATCGCACAACTATTCCAATCTGTAATTAGGAGCTTCTTTGGTGATGATCACGTCATGCACGTGACTCTCGCGCAAACCGGCCGAGGTGAGGCGCACGAATTTGGCTTTGTCGCGCAGGTCGGCGATGGTCGCGCATCCGCAATAGCCCATGCCGGCGCGCAATCCACCCACAAGTTGATACACCAGGTCGGCCAGCATGCCTTTGTACGGCACGCGGCCTTCGATTCCTTCGGGAACCAACTTGCCAGTCATGTCTTGCGCGTAGCGATCCGATCCAGCGGTCATAGCGCCCATCGATCCCATGCCGCGATAGCTCTTGAATGTGCGGCCCTGATACAGAATCGTCTCGCCCGGGCTTTCTTCCGTACCCGCGAATAAGCCGCCGAGCATTACGCAATCCGCCCCCGCCGCGATCGCCTTGGTCACGTCGCCCGAAAATTTAATACCGCCGTCGGCGATCAACGGAACGCCGCTGCCACGCGATGCTTTCGAACATTCCGCGATCGCGGTGATCTGCGGAACACCCGCGCCGCTGACTACGCGCGTGGTACAGATCGACCCCGGTCCGATGCCGACCTTGATTCCATCCACGCCCAGCGCGATCAGATCGCGCGCACCTTCGTAAGTCGCGATGTTGCCTGCGATCAACTGCACGCCGGGCAGCGCGCGCTTCACTGCGGCAACCGCCTCGAGGACGCGTTCCTGATGGCCGTGCGCGGAATCGATGGCGAGCACATCCACTTTGCGCTTCACCAGCTCCTGCGCACGTTCCAGAAAATCGCCTTGCGATCCGATGGCGGCGCCCACGCGCAAGCGGCCCTGCTCGTCTTTAGCGGCGTTCGGATATTTCAATTTCTTCTGAATATCTTTGACCGTAATCAAGCCCTTCAGGTTGTACTGATCGTCGACGACCAGTAGCTTCTCCACGCGATGACGATGCAGAATTGCTTCGGCTTCTTCCAGCGTGGTGCCCACCGCAACCGTGATCAGGTTCTCCTTGGTCATCACGTTTTCGATGGGGAGATCGAAGCGCGTTTCGAAGCGCAGATCGCGATTGGTCAAGATGCCGACCAGCTTGCCCTTCTTGGTCACCGGAACGCCGGAGATGCGATAGCGCCGCATCACTTCCAGCGCATCGGCGATCTTTTGCTCCGGTTCGACGGTCACTGGATCGACGATCATGCCGCTTTCTGAGCGCTTCACGCGGTCCACTTCTTCGGCCTGACGATCGATCGGCATGCTGCGATGCACGATGCCGATACCACCCTGCTGCGCCAGCGCGATGGCGAGATGAGATTCGGTCACAGTGTCCATGGCGGCACTGACGATGGGAATGTTCAGTGGAATTTTGCGGGTGAGAAACGTGCGTGTATCGGTTTCGGCAGGGACGACACTGCTGCGCGCGGGAACCAGTAAAACGTCGTCGAACGTGAGCCCTTCGGGGATAGTTTCGGGAACCATCCTTTATTCTAACGTGGCGTCTTCGCTACTGCGCGCCTCTGTTACAATAAAAATTCCCATCTATGATTTCAGCAACACAACTGCGTCCGGGCATGGTCATCAAGTTCAACAACGAGCTTTATTCCGTCTTCAAGATGGAGCATCGCACACCAGGAAACCTGCGCGGATTCGTGCAGGCCAAGATGCGCAACTTTAAGACTGGCACCATGATCGAGCACCGCTTCAGCTCGGAAGATCGCGTGGAGAAGGCGTCGCTTGATGAGCAGGAGATGGAATATCTCTACGACGACGGCGAATATTATTACTTCATGAACACCGAGACGTTCGAGCAGATGCATTTGATGAAGGATCTGCTGGGCGACGCGGTGAATTTCCTGATTCCGCAGTTGAAGGTCAACGTCGAATTCTACGAAGGCAAGCCGATCAGCGTGGAACTGCCGCCGTCGGTAATCATGACCGTGGTCGAAACCGAGCCGGGTCTCAAGGGAGCAACGGTTTCGAACGTGACCAAGCCGGCCAAGATGGAAACCGGCCTGGTGGTGCAGGTGCCGCCGTTTGTCAGCGAAGGCGAAAAGATTCGCGTGTCGACGTCGGAATCGGCTTATCTTGAGCGCGCCTAGCGCGCGCTTTCAAAATTAGAGCGGGCGTAGCGCTCTCAGCAGCTCAGCCTCTTCTTCTTCAAACACCGTACGCAGATCGATCACCACGCGATCATTTTCAATGCGCGCGATAACAGGCGGATCGTTCGCCCGCAACTTCTTTTCGATGGCGACGGCTTTGCCGGGAATCGCAAGCAACCACGTCGGAAGTGATTGATCTGGGCTCGATCCACCCCCGGCGACGCTACTGCCCTCGATGATCTCCAGGCTCGGGATTTCGGCGCGAATTCTTTCGGCGCGTTCGCGAATGTCAGCCGCACTCATGCGAATCATGCGCAGTGCCGGGATTTCGTTCCAGCGCTCGAAAACAAGATGGCGCAACGATGTTTCCAGAGCCTGCGTGATCAATTTGTCGATGCGCAGCGCGCGGAACAGCGGATTCTTTCGCAGGCGCTTTACCAGTTCCGCATCGCCGGCGATCAATCCAGCCTGTGGACCGCCCAGCAGCTTATCGCCACTGAAGGAAACCAGATTCACTTGAGCGTCAAGGCTGTCGCGAACCGTTGGCTCATGGATTCCGAACGCGCTGAGATCGGCGATGCAGCCGCTGCCGAGGTCTTCATAGACCGGAAGGTTGCGCTCCCGCGCCAGAGCGGCGAGTTCGTGAAGCGATGGCTTCGCGGTGAATCCTGAGACGTGAAAATTGCTGGGATGGACTCGCATCAGTAGCCGCGTTCGCGAGCCGATGGCGTTGCGGTAATCGTCGAGGTTGGTCTTGTTCGTCGTCCCGACTTCGACCAGCTTCGCGCGCGACGCGGCCATGATATCGGGGATGCGGAAGCCGTCGCCGATTTCGATCAGCTCGCCACGGCTGACGATCGCCTCGCCGCCACGCGCGAGTTCATTCAACGTCAGCAGTACGGCCGCGGCGTTGTTGTTCACCGCGATTCCGGGCTTGCCCGTGAGATGTTCGATCAGCGCGTTGAGGTGCGCATCGCGTTTGCCGCGCCGCCCTGTTGCGACGTCGTATTCGAGGTTGGAATATCCCGTCAGTGGCGCGAACGCCACCGACGGCGCGCGGCCCAGATTGGTGTGCAGGATCACGCCGGTCGCATTAATCACGCGTCTTAGCGAAGGACTGCCGAGTTGCGCAATTCCTGCGCGAACTCGATCCGCCGCGCTTTTGGGATCTGTGATCTCGCCTGCGAGAATTTCTTCGCGAAGAGACGCGATTACGCGCCGAGTCTCGCTCACCAGCAGCACGCGCGGCGCCGGCACATCCTCTAATGATTCGACAACAGCATCTACCGACGGTAGATCGTCAAAGTTCAAGGAAGCTCCACTGCGATGAGCCGCTTGGGTACTTTGCCGGACGGGATGCGCGCGATCTCTTTGTGCGTGTGCGCATCGATCGCCGAAACCGAATCGGCGCCCGCGTTGGTCACGTAGCAGCGGCTGCCGTCAGGCAGGAACGCGATCCAATCCGGGCCACGGCCCACCGGCACGGTATCGATCAGCTTCAGATCCGGCAGCGAATAAATCGAGACTGAATTGGCCAGCATGCTGTTCACCCACAATGTTTTGCCATCGGGCGAAATCGCCATGCCGTGCGAGAACGTGTCGGCGATCAGCGGCTTCGCGTCGGGCGGCGCGGCCGGCAGGCTGATTTTCTGCGTCACCTTGTGCGATGCGTAATCGATCACCTCGAATCCGTGGTAATTGGAAAGTTGGACGAACAGGCGCGACGGCGTGCCACCCGGGCCGTTCTCCATCATCACGGGGCGGGGGACGCCGGCAGTATCGATGGTGAAGGCAGGCTTTTCCGTTTTCACATCGATCGCGGTGATGTTCTTCCCACCCAGCGCGGTGGCAAGCATATACTTCCCGTCGCCAGTCATGTACACATTGTGCGGCGCTTCGCCGACGGGAACGCTCTTGATCTTTTCAAGCGATGCGGTATCGACAATCGCTACCACCGAATCCTGGCGGATGCAGATGTAGACGCGTTTTCCATCCTGCGTGATCGCGACATTGTTGGGGCGCGAGCCGATGGGCACGCGCCGAATCACTTTGCCGGTCGCTCGATCCAACACGTCGAGTACGTTATCGCCCTCGCTTGAGATGAAAAAGCGTTTCTTGTCCATCGAAGGTACGATGCCGTGGGGATGGAGCGATACCGGAATCGTCTCGGCGACTGAATTCGTCGCCGGATCGATCACGGTGATATCGGAGCCGTCGCTGTTGGCGACGTACACCCGCACTGAACTCATGAGCAACGTGGATAGGAGCAGCAGAGTATTCATTTGGCCGGTATCATATCGCAGTTAATCGCCGCGGGCTTTGGGATGCGACCGGTCGTATACCGCCATCAGATCGGTCAAGGAAACCTGCGTGTATTTCTGCGTGGTCGCCAATCGAGCGTGGCCGAGCAGTTCCTGAATCGCACGCAGGTCGGCGCCATCCGCCAAAAGATGCGTGGCGAAAGCGTGACGAAAGCTGTGCGGGTGCAACGATGAATCGCCCGAGATCATTCGCGCGTAGAGCTTGACGATGCCGCGTGCGCCGCGATCGGTGAGCCGCTGGCCGCGATGATTCAAGAGTAGTGCGCGTTGCCCGGTGGCGCTGGTTCGAATTGTCAGATACTTTTCGAGCGCCGTGGCGGCTTTCGATGCGTAGGGTACCTGCCGCTCTTTGCGGCCTTTACCGCGCACGATAATCCAGCGCTCCGTGCGATCGAAATCGTCGAGATTCAATCCCACCAGTTCGCTGATGCGCAGGCCGCAGCCGTACAGCAATTCAAAAATCAGCAGGTCGCGCGCGGGGTGAGATTGCTCCAACGGGTCCTTTGCAATGGCATCTACAAGATTGTTGGTCTGTTCGGCGGTAGGAACATCGGGCACTCGTTTGGGAGCCTTGGGAGTTCGCACCAGTCGCGCAGGATTCATCGCGATAATCCCTTCGCGCAGCATGAACTTGAACATCGCGCGCACCACGGCGAGCTTGCGCCGTATGCTAATCGCGCTGAGGCGTTGGTCGTAGAGATGACCCAGCCATTCGCGCAATTGGACCGGTCCAATTTCACGCGGCGCGGCGTTAAAGAAGTAACTGACGAATTGATCCAGATCTGAGGAATAATTCCGCAGCGTGTGTGGCGACGCGTTCTCGCGCGCCAGTCCCGCCAGGTATCGATCCGCGACAGTACGCAATTCAGACATGTGCGCACAAATACTGATCGAGGGCCTCTAAGGCGCGCCGGCAGACTTCGGCCTGCCGCACTTTGCGGTCGCGCGGTGGATTTTCAAGCTTGGGCAGCAGATCGAACGTGATGTTGGCGGGCTGATAATTGGTCGGATCGGCGCCGGAGACGTAGGCGCACAGCGATCCGATCGCCGTCGCGCGAGGAAATGCGGTGATTGATTCTCCTTTCGAAAACCCGAGGGCGCCGTGAGCTGCCGCGAGTCCCGTCGCGATCGATTCGACATAGCCCTCCACGCCCGAAATCTGGCCCGCGAAGAAAATGTTCGGCGTGGAGCGAAGCTGCAGCGAGGCATTGAGAAGCGCGGGTCCGTTGATGTAGGTGTTGCGATGCACCTGGCCGTAGCGCAGGAATTCGGCGTTTTCGAGTCCCGGAATCATGCGCAACACGCGAGCCTGTTCGCCGAAGCGCATGTGATTCTGAAAACCGACCAGGTTATAACTGCCCGCACGCGCATTCTCCTGACGAAGCTGCACTACCGCGTAAGGGCGACGGCCGGTGCGCGGATCGGTCAGGCCCATCGGCTTCATGGGTCCGAACCGCAGAGTGTCGCGGCCGCGGCGTGCGATCTCCTCGATCGGCAGGCAGGCTTCGAAGTAGCGGGCGTGATCCTGCTCGATGTGCGCAGGCACGCTGCTCGCGCCGATCACGGCGTCGACGAACGCTTCGTACTGCGGCTTATCGAAAGGGCAGTTCAGATAATCGTCGGTTCCGTCCAGCGATTTGCCGTAACGCGAGGCTCGAAATGCGATGGAATGATCGATGGTCTCCGCGTCAACAATGGGGCTGATGCTGTCGTAAAAAAACAAACGATTGGCGCCGGTAATGCGAGCGATCTCGGCGGCAAGCGCGTCGGAGGTCAGCGGTCCCGTAGCGATGATCCAGGTCTTGTCCGTGTCCAACGACGTAATCTCTTCGCGCCGTAACTCGATGGCAGGCTCCCCTTCGATCACTCGCGTCACTTCTGCCGCGAACAGATCGCGATCGACTGTGAGCGCGTGACCCGCGGGAACTCGGGTATCGGCAGCACAACGCAGCAACAAGGAATCGAGGCGGCGGAGCTCTTCCTTTAATAGCCAGGGAGCGCCGTTTTCCTGTTCGCTCTTGAGCGAATTGCTGCACACCAGTTCCGCCAGGGCGGCGGTCTTATGCGCCGGAGTCGATACCGACGGGCGCATTTCGTAGAGCACGGCTTTGCCGCCCGCGCGTGCGATTTGCCAGGCGGCTTCGCACCCCGCCAGACCCCCGCCAATTATGTGCGTCTCATTGAGGAACTTCTGCATTGCGATTTTCGTTTCTTTCACTATTATGGAGGGAAGGCGGTAACGGCATATGTCCACCGACGTCGAGCGCGCGGGCCCGATCACTTCAACCGAGCGCATCCTGTACATCGATATTCTGCGAGGCATGGCGCTGTTCGGCATCCTGGCGGCGAACATGCGGGGCTTCAGCGCGCCGTCGGATCTGTACGGCAACATCCGTCCGCTGTTCCACGGCACCGCCGATGTGTGGACGCAGAACTTCATCGACGTTTTCATCCAGGGGAAGTTCGTCACTCTGTTTTCGTTCCTGTTCGGCCTGGGATTCGCCGTGCAGATGACGCGGGCCGAAGCGCGAGGCGCGAAATTCATGGGCTTCTATCCCCGGCGCCTGCTGGCGCTGGCGGCGTTTGGGTTGATTCACGGAATCCTGATCTGGTGGGGTGACATCCTGTTCACGTATTCGGTGGCGGGCGCGCTGCTGCTCATATTCCGCAAAGGATCGCAGAAGCTGCTGTGGCGCGTCGCGCTCGGGATTTTTCTCGCTCCGCTGCTGGTATTCTCCATCCTGGGAATCCTGGGTACCCGCGGTATCGGCCCGCTCGGGCATCTCGGTGGTGAGGGGCCTTCCGTGTTGTCGAAAGCGGGGCCAATGATCGTGATCTATGCGCATGGCACGGTCCGGCAGATCATGCACGAAAATTGGCTGCAATGGCGGAATGACGGGCTGCCGTCCACATTCTTTGCAATGTACGCGCTCTGTCTGTTCCTGGCTGGAATGTGGGTCTACCGGTCCGGAATCATCGAGAGGCTGGATCAGTACAAGCCGCTGATGAAGCGCATTTGCGCGATCTGCATTCCCCTCGGCGTTGCCGCGAACATAGGGGTTGTGTTCGCGCAGAACCACCCGAAAGGCGCGCACCCCATCTTCTGGGGATTCATCGGAAATGGTCTGGATCTTCCTGCCGCGCATTTGCTCAGCCTGGGGTACGCATCCGGGCTGGCCGTGTTGATTCAAAGTCCGGCGTGGCTGCGAAGATTGAAACCGTTTTCCGCGGTGGGCCGCATGGCGCTGACTGATTACTTGACGCAGTCGGTAGTGTGCACGGTGTTCTACTGCAATTACACGACTGGATTGTACGGAACAGTCGGCCCGGCATGGGGGATGGTCGGGACCGTGGTGCTGTACGGCTCGCAAGTGGTGTTCAGCAACTGGTGGCTGACCAAGTTCCGTTTCGGCCCGATGGAATGGCTGTGGCGCGGATTGACCTACGGTAAACTCCCGGCCATGCGCCGCACCGCAGAGATCGTGCCGATCACCGAATTGCCGATGGCCAGTGCCGCCGGCGAATAATCACCCCTCGCGATATTCGCCGAACACCCGCCGCAGGCGATCCGAAATCTCGCCGACCGTGGCGCGAGCTTCGCACGCTTCCAGAATCTTCGGCATGAGATTATCGCTGGATCGCGCGGCGCTTTCCAGCGCATCCAGCGTATCGGTCGTCATCGATTGCGATCGCGAGGAGCGCATGGCTCGTAATCGCTCCACTTGAGAAGACTCGATTGCCGGATCCATGCGAAAAGTCATCGGCGGATGCTCTTCGACCTGTTTGAAGCGATTGACGCCGACCACAATCTGGTCGCCGCGTTCCACTGCGGTTTGGAATGCGTACGCGGCATTCTGGATCTCTCCTTGAATGTAGCCGCTCTCGATCGCCGCGAGGGTACCGCCCATCGCATCAATGCGCTCAATGTAATCGCGGGCCCCTTGCTCAATCTTGTCGGTTAGGCCTTCGATGTACTGGCTGCCTCCGAATGGATCGGCGACGCTGGTGACTCCGGTTTCGTTGGCGATGATCTGCTGTGTGCGCAAGGCGAGTCGTGCTGCTTCTTCGGTGGGAAGCGAGAGCGCCTCATCGCGACCGTTGGTATGCAGCGATTGTGTCCCGCCCAGCACCGCGGCCATGGCCTGCAACGCGACACGGACAACGTTGACGTCAGGCTGCTGCGCGGTCAGCGTCGAACCAGCCGTCTGAGTATGAAATCGCAACATCATCGATTTTGCATTGCGCGCCTTGAATCGCTCTTTCATGATGTGGGCGTACAGACGCCGAGCCGCGCGATACTTGGCGATTTCCTCCAGAAAATCGTTATGCGCGTTGAAGAAGAACGACAAGCGCGGGGCGAACGAATCGACGTCGAGTCCGGCATCGATCGCGGCTTGGATATACGCAATCGCATTGGCCAGCGTGAATGCGACTTCTTGCGTCGCGGTCGACCCGGCTTCGCGAATGTGATAACCGCTGATCGAGATGGTGTTCCATTCGGGAAGTTCGGCGCCGGCCCACGCGAACATGTCCGTGATGATGCGCATCGCCGGACGCGGCGGATAAATATAGGTTCCGCGCGCGATGTACTCCTTCAGAATGTCGTTCTGAACGGTGCCCGAAAGCTTGCGCACGTTCGCGCCCTGTCGCCGCGCCGTCGTCACGTACAACGCCAGCAGTATCGACGCGGTGGAGTTGATGGTCATCGACGTGGTGATCTTGTCGAGCTGAATCCCATCCATGAGCCGCTCCATGTCGTCGAGCGAACAGATGGCGACGCCCACTCGCCCCACTTCGCCGGAGGCGAGCGGATGATCGGAATCCATGCCCATCTGCGTGGGCAGATCGAACGCGACCGAAAGTCCGGTGATGCCTTGCGAGAGCAGATAGCGATAGCGTTTGTTACTTTCCTCGGCTGTGCCGAAGCCCGCGTATTGGCGCATGGTCCAGGTGCGGCCGCGATACATATCGGGGTAGATGCCGCGTGTGTAGGGGAACTCGCCGGGCGTTTCTGCTTTCATGATCGGGAGATCTTTCGCGCGCGCAGGAAGGAGTAGATTCCGAAGAGCGCCATGACGACCGCAAAAAACGCGGAGACCAGCGCGGAGGAGAGATTATCGTAGCCTGGA
Organism: Terriglobia bacterium; assembly: GCA_963819125.1. Classification (GTDB taxonomy): domain Bacteria; phylum Acidobacteriota; class Terriglobia; order Bryobacterales; family Bryobacteraceae; genus Palsa-187. The sequence continues at coordinate 1,096,840 of CAWFUQ010000015.1, read as the reverse complement.
TCGACCTTGCGAAAACTCTTGATCGCCTGCCAGGCAAACGGCGTTGCGATTACCAGGAACAGGAACCCGATCATCTCATTCCACAGCACACGCAGCGGCCGCGTTACCTCCGGCAGAACGTGTCCGAGGAAGCGTTGAATCAACCCTTTTGTTCGTGCTGGTGTCGGGTACCGGCGCATCGATAATCTCATGCTAACAGGCACTTGGCGGTTCGGAACAATCCCGTATAGAATCCTGAGGATCCGGCCGATAGAACAGGGAGAAGCACCGATGTTTTGGGGCTTGATTTTGCGCCATCGGTGTTATCCTGAAGGTAGCTCTGGGGCGGTATGGCCGGGCGACGTGGACTCGCGGGCGTCACAACGGAAGCGCCAGAAACGAGGAATCGCTTGGAAGATCGATTAAAGGAACTCATGCAGGAGTTGGGGAACGCGATTAATGAATCGCTCTCCGATTCTGACCGCATCGCAGCCGCCATCGGCGAAATCAAGCGCGCCGGCTACGATGTCTTCCTGGTTCTGGAAGCGACCATCGGTTTCAACAAGCGCGAGGACTCCGAAGACTCCGAAGACGGCGAGACCATCGAGCTGGCGACTCCGCCGGAAACCACCACGCGGCGCAAGGTGGGCAAGATCAAACTCACTTCGCAGGATCAGAAATTCCTTCGCGCGCTGAAAATTTCGGTCGACGACGAAGGCCGCTAGCTGCACGTTCAACTCAACTCAATCCAACCGTTCGCCGGTATCGATTCCGGCGCCAAACCATCCCTGGAAATCTGAACTCGAAAACGATCGCCGGAGCGCGGAGCGCTGAGCTCGATCGTCTCTCCGCTCGCGACCTGGGTGTCGGTGGGGCCGCTTTCGAACTCGATCGCGAATCGGCATTGCGCGTTTCCGTCAATGCGCACGTATACGTGATCGCCATCGCTGCCGTAGAGGATTTCGCGCACCAGTGCTTCGCCGTGCATCGCGCCCGACCGTGTGTCCGGACGATATCGCCCTGCGCCGAGCCATTCGAACGCTGACGTGATTTTTCCATCGACGATCGCGTGAATGGCATTCTGCGGGCGCTCATGCACTTCGCCCGGTTGTGATTTAAGAATGGGCTGGGCCAGTACCGCGGGAGCCGGCATTCCAAGAGCCCGATATACGTTCGAGAGATGCTCGCGATACAGCTCATCGAATTCCTGGCGATTGTCGGAGCCGTGCTCGGGTCCGTACCACCAGCACCAATCGCTACCCTCGGCAATCAGTAATTCTTCATATGCCAGACGGCGCATCTCTTCCGATACGTCGCGAGCCGCATCATACGCGCGCCGCGCGTCCAGCAGATATTCCCATGCGAGATTGTCCTCCTCGGCGCCGATCCAGACATCGAAGTTGGCATTGATCCACGAACCGGGCACGACGCTCGAAAGTTTTCGCGGCTCGAATCTCGCGAGCGCTTGGGAGATGGTCAGCGCTTCCAGATTCGGATCGTCTGAGATGCGCTGATACAGCGCGCGCAGAAATGGACGGCCGTTCGCTTCATACCACTCCCACGCGTTTTCGCCGTCGAGAATGATAGGCACCAGCGCATCGCGGCTTTGCGCATTGTTGCGAATCTGCCAGAGAAAATGATCCGCCGCTTCGTCGGCAGGCGACCGTTGATAGCTGAATCCGATCAGATCGCTAAGGAAATGATCGCGAAACAGAAGCTGCATCTCGCGCCCGTGCTGATGCCACAAGTACGAATGATTGGTCACCTCCGGCGTGGCGTCGACGCCCAGCGTTCGCGCCAACACTCCATTGTCGCTGGCGGCCCATTTGAATCCGCAATCGGCCGCGATGCCGAGCGCCTCATCCGAGATCGATCCTTCCGACGGCCACAGCCCAATCGCATCCACGCCCAGCTTGTCACGCATATAGGTTCGCGCCCGCATCAGTTGCTCGCGGGCATCGCCAGGGTATTGGAATCGCCGCGGCAGCGTGACGCCGGGATGGGAGACAGCCGCGATTTCGGAATCGCAGATCAGCGGGAGAATCGGATGATAGAACGGCGTGGTGGAGATTTCGATCTGCCCGGTCGCGCTGAATTCGTGATAGGTGGGCAGCACCGCGCGCAGCGATTCAAGCTGCTTGCGCGTCAGCATGGCCTGATCGTCGAGCGAATAATCGCGGCCCTTGCGCGCTAGTTCCATCAACTCCGGATCGCGAGAGAGCAGATCCTCATCGAACCAGACCAGTTGGCTCAGGACTTGCAAATCACGATCGTCGCGGGGAGTGAGATGAAATCGCGCATCGTACAATTCGCGATAGCGCGGATACCGCGAAATCAAACGCTCCACGTTCGCCTGGAAGAAGTAGCGATGCATGAAGATGCGCTGCGATTCGGTGAGCGCCTCGGCGGGCGTGGTCGCGACGGTTAAGAAAGGATCGGACGCGATGCCGGCCGCGTATTCTTCGATCTGCACCAGCATGGAGGGGACCAGATTGAAGGTCTGTTGCACGCGCGGGAATTCTTCCAACACGCGCACCATTCCGGCGTAATCCTTCAACGCATGCAGCCGGGTCCAAGGGAGCTTGTACTCGCCGCTCCACAAGTTCTTGTAGAACGGCTGGTGCATGTGCCACAGAAAACACAAAGTTGTCATGCAGCCGAACGCGCTTCCTTACGAATCTGCGTGAAATATCGCCGTCGTCCAACCTTCGCTCTTTCACACGCGCAGCGTGTCTTCTCAATGCCGCGCCGAGAAATAGCTCCGTACCGGCGGCGGAGGCTGCGTGCCCTTGATCGCGATCCACAAAATGTCATTCAACTCATCATCGTCAATCTCGTCGGCTTCATCAAAGTCCATCTTGGCCGAGCGAGCCGCGGTGCGAGTCCCGGCCGCGTTCTTATCGGTGAGCGAGATGCGCGGCTGCTCCACTTTGTATGGCGCGTTGTTTGGCGCGCCGGCGAACGCAGCAAACAGAGGATGTGCCGCCGCGTCGAAATGCGTCAGCGGCTTCATCCCAAGAATCAGCTCCATGGTGCGCAAAATCGACGACTGATTGTAGAAGCTGCTGTCGATGGTCCCGCGATGTGTGTAGGGTGAAATCGCCAGCATCGGTGAGCGATGCGAATCGACGTGATCGGGCCCGTTCTGCGCATCATCTTCGATTACAAAGATCGCGGTCGACGCCCAGAACTTCGATTTCGATACCGCTTCGACGATCAGGCCCAAGGCGTAATCGTTATCGGCGAACAGCGAAAGGGGCGAAAGCTTGCCGGGCGTGGTGCCGTTGGTGTGATCATTGCCCAGCCTCAGGATCATCATGTTGGGCATCGCATTCGCGCTCTCGAACTGCTTCACGTCGTCGATGAAAGTGCGCGCGCGTTCGACATCGGGATAGTCGAGATCGAAGCTGCGATATTTCATGTTGGTGATCTGGCGCAGCGCCGGATCCTGAATGCTGGCGATCTGCACATCGCCGGGCTTTTCGGCTTCCCTGGTGTTGGTGACCCAGTAGCCGTAGTTGCGAACGGTGCGGCCCGCGGCCAGCGCATTGTTCCAGATGTATCCGGCCGGTGCGGAATTGGCCGGCTCCTGACCTTCGAAATCGTAATGCTTGCGGCGACCCGCGTATTCATTGGGCCACAACTTCTGCACGTAATCCGGCGCGATCGAAGCCGTCGCCCAACTGTGGCCGTCCGCGCTGACGTCGCTGTTGACATAGAAATTGTCGAACAGCATGAACTCGCGCGCCAGCTTGTAGTGGTTTGGCGCGGTATTCTCGTCGAACAAACACAACGACGCGTCGCTGTTGCCTTTGCCGATCTTGCCGAATACCTGATCGTACGTTCGATTCTCTTTGACGATGTAGATCACGTGCTGGATGGGCGAAGGACGATCGGGCCGCGAAACGATCGCGCTGTCATTGGGCAACTGCGTGATATCCAGATCGCTATCGCGATAAGGCGACAAGCCGCGCGCCAGTTGCGTGTATTGTTCGAGCGCTTCGTCGCTCATCGGCGGAATCACCGACATCGTGCCGGTTTGCAGTACACCGACGTATTGTGCGCGCGGGTCGCCCTTGTGCGAATCCGAACGCTCTCTGCTTGGTCCCGGGTAATCCGCATTCGGATAGCTTTGCAAGCCGCGGCCGTTCAGCACCAACAATCGCCCGTCGGAGAGCATGCGCGATGCGGTGGGATACCAGCCGGTGGGAACGAATCCCGTCACGCGGCTGCGCGTTTCAGAAACATCCACTACCGCGAGCACGTTCGCATCGGAACACGCGACGAACAGCTTCTTGCTATCGGGACTGAGCGAAACGGCCGTTGGCGTCATGCCGAGGGGATGCCGCGCAGTCATCGCGACATTGATCGATTCGGCGAGCTTCATCTGCTTGGTATCGTCGATGCTAACCACGAACACGCTGTTGGTATTGGCGGCGGCGACGAACAGTCGATACATCTCGTCTTTATCCGCGCCGTCCGCTTTGACGCTGGTCAGCACCATGTCGGTGGTATGCGCGCCAAGTCGAACCGAGCCGCTCTCGCCTCCAGTTTTAGCGTCGTACAGAGTGACGCGGCCATCGCTCCAGCTCGAAACAAATAGCGCCTTGCCATCGGGATGCACCAGAATTCGATACGGCCGCCGCCCGACTTTGATGCGCGAGGTAATCAGTCCGTTTTGCGCATCCAGCACCACGATCGAATCGTGATACATGTCCGATGCGTAGATCAGCTTGCCATCGGGGGACACCGCGACATCGCCGATGAAATCTTCAAACGTGCGGCTGGCGGGCGCAGCAACGATAAATTCGCGCGAAGGCTTCAGTTCGCCCGCAGGCGAGAAGGTGAACTCGAATACCGTCGCTTTCGAAGCGCCGCCCACGTACACTTTCGACCCATCCGGGGAGAACGCGAGGCCAAGCCACGCGTCGCCCACCGGCACCCGCGAAACTTCGTGCGGCGAATCGACCGTCACGACGCTGATCGACGGCGGTTTGTACCCGCCGTTCAGCACCAACAGAAATTTTCCATCCTTCGACAACGCCGACGACATCGGGAGCGTATCGAGAGGCACTTGGGTGCCCGCGGGTTTCAATCGCCAGCCGCTGGACAGGAGAAAGCTGCCGTCGGGCTGTTTTCCCACGCGCTCCTGCCACCTGGGCTGTGAGCACAAAACTCCAACGCAGATCACAGCGAGCAAGACGGCAAGTTTCTGTTTCATCCGGAATACCTCTGTGCGATAGGAAATCGGCGCCCGATTCCGAATGCCTTGCTGGTCACCTTCAAGCCGGGCGCGGCTTGCTGGCGTTTATATTCGTTGCGATCCACTTTGTTGACGATGTCGGTCACCAGCTCGAGCGGCAGCTTCAGACTTTCGGCGATCTGGCGCGGCGTGCGGTATTGCTCGATGTAAGCTTCGAGAATCGCGTCCAGCACCGGGTATTCGGGCAGCGAATCGGTATCTTTCTGATCGGGCCGCAATTCGGCTGACGGCGGCTTGACGAATACGTTCTCGGGAATCGCGCCGTGATGACGTTTATTGGCGACGCGCGACAGCGTGTACACCAGCGTCTTGGGGACGTCGCTGATCACGGCCAATCCGCCGCACATGTCGCCATAGAGCGTGCAGTAGCCTACCGCGAGCTCGCTCTTGTTGCCGGTGGTCAGTACCAGCGCGCCGGTTTTGTTCGACAAAGCCATGAGAGTCACGCCGCGCAATCGCGATTGCAGATTCTCCTCAGTCACGTCCTGGGCGCGGCCCGCGAACGCGGGTGCCAATTCATCGATAAATTTTTCGTAGGCGTTCGAAATCGGAATCAGTTCGAACTTGATTCCCAGCCGCTCCGCCATCTCGCGCGCATCGGTCACGCTATGTTCGGACGAATACGGCCCAGGCATGCCGACTCCGGTGACGTTTTCTTTCCCCACGGCATCCACGGCGATCACCGCGGTCAGCGCGGAATCGATTCCGCCGCTCAGCCCGATCAGCGCCTTTCGGAATCCGCACTTGCGCATGTAATCGCGGGTGCCCAGCACCAGGGCCTGATAGGTGGCTTCGCACTCGTCCTGAAAATCGTCATGCACGATCGCCCGTTCCCGCGGTTATATCGGCGATCACCAGATCCTCTTCGAACGATTTTGCCGACGCGATCACGTCGCCCGCAGCGTTCATCGCGAAGCTGGATCCATCGAACACCAGATGATCGTTGCCGCCCACCTGATTTACGTAGACCACCGGCTTGTGATAACGCCGCGCCGCTGCACGATAAATTCCACGCCGCATCTCGCGTTTCCCGACCTGATAAGGAGATGCGTTGATGCAGATCAGAATTTCGCCGCCGGCCTCAAATAATTCCTCCACCGGATCGCGCTGATACAGCCGCTGTTTCCAATAGCGCCGGTCATTCCAGGCGTCCTCGCAAATCGTGAGCGCCACCGGAGTGCCCCGAATGGTGCACAACACCGCGCGCTCGCCGGGCCGGAAATAGCGCGCTTCGTCGAACACGTCATAGTTCGGCAGCAGCATCTTGGTCTGCCGGAACACGATTTTCCCGCCCTCGATAACCGCCGCGCAGTTGAGCGCTTTCTTGCCGGTCTCCGAATCCGAATGGGCGACGTAGCCGCACACGATGCTCAGGTCGAGGTCGGCCGTTTCGTTCGCCAGCCGCTCCAGTTCCTGCTCACTCCGTTCCAGAAAGCTGGGCTTTTCGACCAGATCGCGGGGCGGATAGCCGGTGATGGAAAGCTCGGGAAACACGGCGACGTCGGCTCCGCGCGCGGCTGCGCTACGGGCGGCTTTCGCGATGAGATCCACGTTGCCGCGAAGATCGCCCACCGTGGGATTGATTTGCGCCAGCGCAATTCGCATGGAACTCTTATTGTACGATTTCAGCTCTCCAGCGCCGCTTCGTCCAATAATTTGCGCGATCCAAGTGACGTCCAGAATCCGTAAGCGGTCAATCCGGCGATCACCAGCAGCACCACCAGCGTGCTGAGCCCGTACCAAGATCCCAAGTCGTCGGTGAGCAGCGTCTGGTTCACCCAATCGATCAGGAACACGGTAACCACCAGCGCGAACAGACCGAGGCGCAGCATGATAATCACGATGATGCCGTAGATCACCAGATAGAACCCAGCGCGAATGAGGAAACTGACCAAACTCCCCGACTCCCCCGGCGCCTGTGTCGCCACCCAGATCAGGACGAACGCGATCGCCGCGATCCATTGCTTGCGCAGCAGCACGCGCAGCAGGAACATCATCAGGAAAAATTCCATACTGCTGACCAGCGATTGCAGCAGGTGTTGCGTAATCCCGTACCCGATCCTCGCTCCACCCAGCAGATTCAACAGCTGAGAAATCAGTGACAGGCTGATCATCCAGCGATTCGAACGCCAGGATCATGCCGCAATACGCCAACCCGAACAGCACCGCGAACAGCAGATCACGCCCCACCATCGGATCGCGCACCCGTCCTGACCACAGCCGTGTCCAGGTGATCAGGGTTTGCGGCCAGTGGCGGCGCACCCACGGCTCCAGCGCCAGATAGATTCCCCATAAGATGACGCCGCGCAGCACCGCATCGGCGACCGCTTCCCCAATCAGCGACTGTTCGCTCTCCATCGCCACATGATGTGCCGAGAGCAGCCAGCCGGTCAGGCTGACGACGCCGGCGAAGATCCCCAGACGCAGCGCGGTGCGATGATCGCCGCGCCCGGCGAGAGAATTCTGCCGCGCCATCACGATGCCGATGATCCCGATCAGCATCAACACCAGGTTGCGTCCCAGGTTCGCTGCGCGGCGGCCTTGCGTGACCACTCCGGCAGACATGCGAAGCGGCTTCATCCACGGCCAGACGATCTGGAAAAAGACTGGCTTGCCGTGCCACGCCGAAGCCTCCACGCGAATCGGAAGACCAGGATGGCCGGGATACGTGCCCGTCCAGGCGACTCGCGAATCGGCCCCCAGTAGCGGCACCCACTCCGGCGCGACCGTCTGGAACTGCGTCAAATCGAGACCAGCGGCGGTGAACAACGCCTGCCAATCCGCGCTGCGCGCCGAATTTCCCGATGAATCCATCTGCGGCGGAACCGCCTCGAACTTCAACAGCCGGCCATCGGTGTCGAGCTCCATGTAGACCTCGCCGCTCACCTGTAGCGGTGGATCATCGCGCATAACCCGGCCGGCATTCGTGAATCGACTCCGACTCAATCGCGCGCGGGCTCTGCCGGTACCACAGCGCGAGCGTAGACGGCGGCTTGGCCAATTCACGATCCCAGGCCTGCATGCCCTGGATCTTCTTGTCGAGATAACTGCTATAGCCAGTGTCGGTGAAGCCGTATTTGAAATCGCCGGGCTTGTCGGTATAACCGAAGCTGCGCAACTGGTCGCGCGCTTTCGACGCCAGCGCTTCCGGATGGTTTTCCAGCGGAATCTTGTTGACCTGGCGCAACCGCGGCGTGACGATCATCAACACAGTGAACAAGGCGATGATGCCCGCCAACACGGAGATCGCGATGATCGGCTTCAACCCTTCGTCGGTTCCGGCCGCCGCGACCACTTCAGGCGATGGCGTCTCGCCCGCCGCCAGCGCCGCCGCCAATGGATCGCCACCTGGCAATGCCGCGGCGACCGCCAGCGCGGTTTGCGGACGCTGCTTTGGATCAGGGTCGAGACAGCGCAGAATGGCGCGTTCCACCGCCGGATCGATATCCTGAACGATGGTCGATGGGTTCGTGGCGCGGGAGGTTTGCCTTACGCGCAGCATTTCAGCGGCGGTCGGCGCTTCGAACGGCGCGCGCCCGGTGAACATTTCATACATCACCAGGCCGAGCGCGTAGATGTCGCTGCGCGTCGAAACCTCTTCGCCGCTCAATTGCTCCGGAGCCATGTAGGCGGGCGTTCCGTTCCGAACCTCAGCGCCCTGCAACTCCGCCGCGATTCCCGCCAGGCCGAAATCGGTGATCACCACCTGACCTTGCGAATCGACCATGATATTGCCCGGCTTCAGGTCGCGATGCAGCACGCCCTGTGCGTGCGCAGCGGCCAGACCGGCGCACAGCTTGCGCGAAAACTCGGTGGCCTTATCTGCTGGGAGTCGACCAATACGGCGCAGCAGCACGCCTAAATCTTCGCCGTCGACGTACTGCATCGATAGATACGGCGCTCCCTGCAATTCGCCGATATCGTGCACGCGGCAGACGTTGGGATGCGTGACCTGCCTGGCGATGCGCACTTCGTCATAGAATCGGGCGAGCAACCCGGGATTATTCGCCGCCGCGTCGGGCAGGAATTTCAATGCTACCGGCTGGCCCAGAATCAAATCGTCGGCCCGAAACACTTCGCCCATGCCGCCTTTACCCAGGCGTGCGACCACGCGATAACGGCTCGCGATCAGAGTGCCGGGCGGAAATCGCTGCGTCTCGGAGACTGAAGCGCCGGTACCACGAAAGCGTGAGCCGGAGATTCCCGATTGCGGCAGCGATATCGGCGTCACCGGGCCATCGGTCATGGCGATGGTCGCATCGTTATCGGTGTTGGCGCCGTTCACGTTGGCACCGCATGCAAGGCAAAAGCGGCTGTTGACAGGCACTTCAGTCGAGCATGATGAGCAGCGCATCATCTCGTGGCCTTTTCCGCTTGCTCTGCGACGAGATCGATTAGAAACTGGTCCGCTAATTTACGCAGCCCCGCGTGATTCGATTCGGGGTACGTCACCGATTCGCGAAGCGCGAGGAAGCGTTCGACAGCGGGGTTCGGCATTCCGAATTCCGCTCGAAGCGCCTGAATTCGCAGCGCAACTTCGCTCAGGCGGTTGGCGTCGTCCCAGCGTACATATGGCGCAACCTCGCGAAAGCGCACTTCGATTTCGCCGCAGAGATTCGCCCGGCCCTGTGCCGCTTGCTGTAGGCAGGGAATCAACAGGGTCGAGAACTCGTCCTCCAACTGGGCGAGCTCGCGCGTTAGATTCTTCGATCGCCTTGACATACGTTTCCCAATTCCGGTCTTTGTATTGAATCACGTTTATTCGTCTTAGCCGCGGGCAAGGAAACGTCGCGCTGTCTGCTAAAATGGAGTCCTCCCCATGAAATTTGGCGTTGTCGTCTTCCCAGGCAGCAATCGAGATCACGATGCCTGGCACGCGGTCACCCATGTTTTCGGCCAATCGTGCGAACTGATCTGGCACGATTCCTCGAGCGTGGGCAATGCGGATGCGTTGATTCTCCCCGGCGGATTCTCCTACGGAGACTACCTGCGCTGTGGCGCGATCGCGAAATTTTCGCCGGTCATGGGCGCAATCAAGAAATTCGCGGCCGATGGCGGCCTGGTGCTCGGCATCTGCAACGGATTCCAGATTTTGGTCGAGGCGGGATTACTGCCCGGTGCGCTAGTGCGCAATCGAGGATTGAAATTCGTTTGCCGCGAGGTCACGCTGCGCATCGAAACGACCAACACTCCGTTCACCTGCAAAGCAACCAAGGGTCAATTGATGCGCGTTCCGATCGCCCACGGCGAAGGCTGCTATGTTGCCGATGACCGCACGCTCGATCAGCTGGAGCGGGAAGATCGCGTGGTGGTTCGATATATGGATAACCCCAACGGCTCAATGCGAGACATCGCGGGCATCTGCAGTGAGCGCCGCAACGTGATGGGCCTGATGCCGCATCCGGAAGACGCAGTGGAATCGCTGCTCGGGTCAACCGATGGGCGAGTTTTGTTCGAGAGCATGGTCGACTCCCTGGTGGCAGCCTCAGCATGAGCCTGACGCCGCCTGAACTCGACAAAGTCAGATCGATCCTCAAGCGCGAACCCACGGAAACCGAAACCGGCATCTTCACGGTGATGTGGAGCGAGCACTGCTCCTATAAAAGCTCGCGTATCCATCTGCGCAAGCTGCCGACGGAAAATCCCCGCGTGCTGGTCGGCCCGGGCGAAAACGCCGGCATCATCGATATCGGCGATAACGTGGCAATCGCGTTCAAGATCGAATCGCACAACCACCCCAGTTTCATCGAACCTTTCCAGGGCGCGGCCACCGGAGTGGGCGGAATCCTGCGCGATATCTTCACCATGGGCGCGCGACCGATCGCCGTGATGGACGCCTTGCGCTTCGGTCCCATAGATGATCCCGTGCATGGCGCGCGCAATCGCAGAATTGTCGAAGGCGTGGTGGGCGGCATTGCGCATTACGGAAATTGCTTCGGAGTTCCCACGGTCGGCGGCGAGACGGTGTTCGAAAGTTGCTATAACGGCAATCCGCTGGTGAACGTGTTCGCGCTGGGCGTGTTCAAGCACGACGAAATTTTCCTGGGCCGCGCGTCCGGCATCGGCAATCCGGTGATTTACGTTGGCGCGAAAACCGGCCGCGATGGCATCCACGGCGCGTCGATGGCTTCGGCCGAATTCACCGAGGAATCGAAACAGAAGCGGCCCAACGTACAAGTCGGCGATCCGTTCATGGAGAAGCTGCTGCTCGAAGCGTGCCTCGAGGCGATGAAAACCGGCGCGATCGTCGGCATTCAGGACATGGGCGCGGCGGGACTGACATGCTCGACGTGCGAGATGGGTAGCCGCGCGGGCACCGGAATCGAGATCGATCTGGCGCTGGTTCCGCAACGCGAAACCGGCATGACTCCGTACGAGATCATGTTGTCGGAGTCGCAGGAACGGATGCTGATCGTCGCCGAAAAAGGCCGCGAAGAAGAAGTGTACGCGGTGTTCCGCAAGTGGGGCCTGGATGCCGCGAACATCGGCACGGTGACCGACACCGGCAAGCTGATCGTCAAGGATCACGGCAAGATCGTCGCCGAAATTCCGAATCGTGAACTGGCCGACGAAGCTCCGCTGTACGATCGTCCACATGGCGTGGCGCCTTATCGGCCCGCGCCAGTGGAAGCCCCGGCTCTCAGTCTAGGGGCGCGCGATTTCACGCCCGACCTGTTAAAGCTGCTCTCGTCGAGTGATCTGTCTTCAAAGAGATGGATCTGGCAGCAGTACGATTACCTGGTTCGCGCGAATACACTCGCCGGTCCTCAGGCAACCGACGCGGCGATCGTCCGCATTAAAGAGACAGGCACGAGTATCGCGATGTCGCTCGACGGCAACGGCCGTTATTGCGCGCTTTCCCCGCGCGAAGGCGCACGATTGATCGTCGCCGAATGCTGCCGCAATCTTTCGACCGTCGGCGCGACGCCCGTCGCCGCCACCAACAATCTCAACTTCGGAAATCCGGAGCGGCCGGAAATCATGGCGCAGTTGGTTGAAGCGATCGAAGGCATCGCCGAAGCCTGCGCGCATTTCGATACTCCGATCACCGGCGGCAACGTGAGCCTCTATAACGAAACGCTGGGCGAAGCAATCTGGCCGTCGCCCGTGATGGGAATCGTCGGGTTGATGAAAACCGAGGCTCCTGTCACGATTCCGTTCAAGAATGAAGGCCGCCACGTGCTGATCCTGGGCGGGCTCGGCGAATGCGAGGCCACGCGATTCGGCGGAACGCAATTCGTCAAGGTTGTTCTAAAGGATTTGTGGGGATTGCCGCCGCTGCTCGACATGGATTACGAAAAGCGCGTGCAAGCGGCGATTCGCGAAGTGGTCGCCGGAGGATGGGCTGAATCCGCGCACGATGTGAGCGATGGCGGTCTGGCGGTCGCACTGGCGGAGTGTTGCGCTGCAGGAATCGGCGCATCGATCCACATCGCCACCGGACTGGAGCCGTTGTTCACGTTATTCCACGAAGGCCCATCGCGCGTGCTGGTATCGACCGAAGTTCCCGAAGCGATCGAGAAAATCGCGCGCGATCATAACGTCGAATGCTTGCGCCTGGGCGCTACAATGAAAGAGAGATTACGAATCGACGGAAATTCCATTACATGGGTTGACTGTTCGATCCCCCGGATTCGCGAATCCTCAGAGAATGCCTTCGAGGAGCAGATCACGCAACATGCCTGACGAACTGCAAGACCGTTTCCACGACGAGTGCGGAGTCTTCGCGATCTACGGCCATCCGGAGGCCTCTAATCTCACCTACCTCGGTCTGTATGCGCTACAGCATCGCGGCCAGGAAAGCGCAGGCATCTGCTCGAGCGACGGCCGTCGTATCCATTCCCACAAGAGCATGGGTCACGTCGCCGATATTTTCCGGCCTGAGGTTTTAGGCGGACTCCCTGGCGATCTGGCCATCGGCCACACGCGCTACTCCACTGCCGGCGATACCGTCTTACTCAACGCGCAGCCGTTTTCGGTGGAATGCAACAAGGGTCAGATCGCGGTGGCGCACAACGGCAACATCACCAACGCACAGGAGTTGCGCCGCGAACTGGAACGCACCGGGTCGATTTTTCAAGCTTCCAGTGATACCGAAGTGATCTTGCATCTGGTCGCCCGGTCGCGTGAGAAGACGCTGCCAGGCGCGCTGCGCGAGGCTTTGCTGCAACTGGAAGGCGCGTTTTCACTAGTGTTTCTGGCACAGGATCGCGTGATCATGGCGCGCGACCCGCACGGATTTCGTCCCCTGGCCATCGGCCAGATGGAGCTGTCGGGCGGCCGCTTCGCGCACGTATTCGCATCGGAAACCTGCGCGTTTGACCTGATCAACGCCGTTTATTTGGGCGACGTCGAGCCCGGCGAAATGGTCACTGTGGGGCCGGAGGGTTTGACGCGCGACCGTTACGCGCCGGTTCGCGACCACGCCCAGTGCGTCTTTGAGCACGTTTATTTTTCGCGGCCCGATTCGATCGTGTTCGGCCGCCCGGTCCAGGAGTCGCGCGAAAACCTGGGCCGCTTGCTGGCCCGCGAGCATCCCGTCGATGCCGACGTCGTCGTGCCTGTGCCCGATTCGGGAGTCACCGCGGGGATCGGCTACGCCGCCGAAGCAGGCATTCCATTTCGCCAGGCGCTGATCCGCAACCATTATGTGGGCCGAACTTTCATTGAGCCGTCGCAGGCCATCCGCGATTTCGGAGTGAAGCTGAAATTGAATCCGGTGCGCCATCTGCTGGAGGGTAAACGCGTCATTTTGGTGGATGATTCGATCGTGCGCGGGACCACCTCACGCAAGATCGTCCGCATGGTGCGCGGTGCGGGCGCACGTGAAGTGCATCTGCGCATCTCCTGTCCGCCCACCGTTTCGCCGTGCTTCTACGGCGTCGATACTCCCTGCGTCGGCGAACTGATCGCCGCCAACAACACCGTCGAGGAGATCCGCCGCTTCGTCGAAGCCGATTCGCTCGGCTATCTTTCGATCGGCGCGCTACGCGAGGCCGTAGCCGACCACAATCACGATTACTGCTACGCCTGCTACACCGGCAATTACCCCACCGAACTGGTCAACATCAACGAGCTGATGGCGTCCAAAGACCGCCGGGGCTGACCCCTAGAGCTGGCGCAGCCATCGGACTGCGTCGATACCCTGTTCAACGACAGTGAGTTCGCCATTTCGATATAGAAGGACGATAGGAGTCTTTCGAAACCTGTAGACTCCAGGAAACGTGCTCTCTAATTCGGCGTATGGGATATCGTCAACGTCGAAGACAACTATCCGCATGTCTCTCGACCTGGCGTATGGCGTGAGGTCTTCGAGCACAACGAGGTCCGGATCACTCCACGGCGCTGCCCCGATCACGATGTCGTGTTGCCCAGGTTGAAAGGAATCTCCACGGCGCAAGAGTCGGAAGCCGGCGCGCACAACCGTACTCGGGAACATCGCGCGGTGAACAGTTGTTTTCGCGCTAAGTTGAGATGGAAAATCCTTTGCGTCCGCCACCGCGCGCTCAACATGCTCTGAGAAATCAAAATAATTCATGCGTCGCGATCGAACTCTTCGAGAATCCGAGGCCTCTCCAGACCTTCCGCAAGGTCTTGCAGTTTCGGCCGCAGATAATCCCGATCCAGGGAATTACGAAATCTCCGCAGCAGCGCCCGCGCATCGGTCAAATCCTTTTCGCGCTCTGAGATCAGCTTCATCAGGATCAGATCCTCAACGGACGCCACGCGTGCGGTCCGGAAGCCCACTCGCCTGATCACTCCGCGCCGAATGATCTCACGCTCCAGATCGATTGCCGCGAACACCACATCTACGCGCACTCCGTTAGACGTCAGTAAAGGCAGGACGCGCCGGTCGCGAATTAAGGCGCTGGAATCGGAAAGCATCGGCTTGAGCTTCAATGACAGGCAGTGCGCCGCGGACGCAATGCGATCGGGCTCAGCCCAAACGGAGATGTCAACGTCCAGCGTGCTCCGCGGTTCCCCAGAAAGCGCGACCGCGAGGCCACCGATCAGGACGTAAGGCAGATCGCAAGCCTCCATTGCGGAGGCAACTTCGCATAAAGCCGCTTGCAGATCCGTCATTTCGAAATCAACGCGAGTGCCGCGCGCATCTTCGCAATCCCTAGCTTCTCAGGATCGGGATCCTGAAGAATCGTTTCCGGATCGCAGAACTCGAGCAGCCAGCTCAAGTCCGCCAGCACGGCGGAAGCATTGCGCAACGGCGCGGGAGGCTGTTGCGATTCCCACTCATGAAACGCCCGCCACTGCCGCTCCCTCTTCTCGATTTCCTCGCGCAGTGTCATGCTTCCATCCTATAATGCCCTTTGACCACCGCTTCCACCGCGGAATCCTTTGCATTTCGCGACAACCGTTTTTTCCAATGGATTTGTGTAGGCGTCTTCGCCGTCATCGCGGTAAACGCCTATCGACCTGAAAGAGTCTTCGATTTCGCGCTCGAAAACGGCTGCGTCACCGTCGTCCTGCTGCTGATTTTCGGCTCGTATCGACGGATGCCGTTTTCCGATCTCTCTTATCTGCTGATGCTGATCTATCTGGGCATTCACGAATACGGGGCGCACTACAAATATTCCGACGTCCCGGTCGGCGAATGGCTCAAGCCGATTCTGCACACCACGCGCAATCATTACGACCGCATTGCCCATTTCAGCTTTGGCCTGTTCTTGGCTTACCCGATGCGCGAAGTCGCGGTGCGTAGATTGCGAGTCGCAGGGGCGTGGCAGTATTATCTGCCGGTCGAATGCACCCTCGCGATCAGCGCCGTCTACGAAATTCTCGAAGCCGGGATGGCGATGATCCTCACGCCCGAACGCGGCGAAGAATTCGTCGGCATGCAGGGCGACATGTGGGATTCGCAGGAAGATATGTTCGTCGCCGGCCTGGGATCGCTGATCGGCGTAATCATCATCGCGGCTGTCGTTAAGATCCGTAAGTCGCGCCAGGCTCATCACGCCGTCGCCATGAGCGCCGCGAGTTCAAAATAGCGACCAAACTCGAAGTAAAATGGTTCATGCCCGCCCAGCTTTCCTCTTCCGCGCTCGCCGTCCCCCACTCGCGTATTCGCGAGCTTGCCGAAATCGCCATGGGGATGGAGGGGGTTTACAAACTCTACTTCGGCGAATCTAACGTCGCCACGCCGGATTACATCAAGCGAGCCGCCCAGAAAGCCATGGCCGACGGCTTCACATATTACACCGAAAACGCCGGACTGCCATCGCTGCGCCGTGCGCTGGCGCGATATTATGCCGATCTCCACGGCGTCGAGCTCGATCCCACTAAGGAAATCGCAATCACCGCTTCAGGCGTGCAGGCGCTGAACGTGGGAATCCGCTGCATGCTCGATCCCGGCGATGAGGGGTTGGTGCTGTCGCCGTCGTGGCCCAACGGCGCTTCGATCATGCAGATGTCGAACGCCACGCCGCGCGAAATTCCGTACGCACTTTCCGGTGGACAATATCAGATCGATTTCGATGCGCTGGAGCGTGCCGTCACGCCGCGCACTCGGATGTTGCTGTACACCTCGCCGTCGAATCCTTTGGGTTGGACCGCGACGGAGCAAGATCAGGAAAAGTTGCTCGAATTCACGCGCCGCCACAACATGTGGCTGATGGCCGATGAAGTTTACGAACGTCTCTACTATCCCGCGCTAACGAGCCCGGCCGCGGAAAAAGGCAAACCCTCCGGCGCTGCGCCGTCAATTTTGAAAAAATGCACACGCGAAGATGCCGTGGTCGTAGTGCAATCGATGTCCAAATCGCATTGCATGACCGGATGGCGCGTGGGCTGGATGGTGGGCCGCAAGGATCTGATCGAGCGCGCGTCCCAATTAAACGAATTCATCATTTCCTGCGCTTCCGGATTTGGCCAGCGAGCCAGCGAAACCGCGCTGCTGTGGGGTGAGGATACGCTGCGTCAGATGGTGTGCAAGCTGCGCGAGAATCGCGATTTCTGCCTCAGCGTGCTGAGCAAGATCAAGGGCATCACCGTGCCTGTCCCCGATGGCGCGTTCTATCTGTTCATGAAGGTTGACGGCATGACGGATTCGTTCGCTTTCTGCAAACAATTGCTGATGGAGACCAAGGTCGGGCTGGCGCCCGGTGTCGCGTTCGGCAACGGCGGCGAAGGCAACGTGCGCATCTGTTACGCGTCCGATCGCCCGATTCTGGAAGAAGCGATGGCGCGATTGAAACTGTTCCTGGAATCGCGCCGCTAATTCGCGGTCCTCAAGTCTGGACCCTTGACACGCACGGAATTAATCACTAGATTTAAGTGAAATTCCATGTCTATATTCAGCCGCCGTGCGTCGATTCTCCTGATTACTACGGCGGTGAGCGCCGCGATCCAGGCACAGCCCCAACAGCCTGCGCCGAAGCGCATCGACGAACGCACCCTGGCCATGCCCCCGATGCCCGGCGAACTGGTCACAGCTTCGGCCACGGCCGCAACCGCGCCGAATGACCGCGCGGCCGCGTTCGCGCTCATCGATCGAGCCGCGCAAAACGCCAAGATGCACCTCCGCACCATGTCGCCCTATCTGCTGAAAGTTTCCTTCACGGCGGGCGGCGGTGTATCGCAAACCGGCTCGGGCGAGATGACGGAGTTCTGGCAGAACGGGCAAAACTGGCAATGGAACGCGACGCTTGGCGAATTCTCAATCGTTCAGATCAGCCAGAACGGAATGATTGCCGGGACGCACTCCGCGGCGACCGTTCCTTCGCGCATCCAATCTCTGCGTGACCTGATCTTCTGGGCCGTGCGAACTCCCGGGCCGAATGCGATGGTGCGCACCGCTGCCGCACAGGCCAACGGTAAGCCTGCCACGTGCGTGCTTTCGTCGAACATGGCGCCGGTCAACGGGCCGCGTCTGTGGGAAGAGGAAGAATACTGCATCGACAACTCGAGCGGGATGCTGGTGATGTGGTCGGCCGCCCCGGGAGCTTATGCGAGTTTTGGATACAGCCGTAACCAACAATTCCATGGACGCTTGATTCCGGATCAGATCACCATGTCGATCAACGGAACGATCGCGCTTGACGCACAGATCAGCGTCACCGATCTGGGTTCCGCGGACCCTGCGCTGTTCACGATTACACCCGCAATGATCTCCAGTGGTCCGCCGCCGCGCCTGTCGCTATTGGGCCGCATGCCCATGAATGTGCCCGATAATTCCGGCTCGGTACGGCCCGTGATCGTCCATGCCATGATCGACGGCCAGGGCAAGGTGATGGAAGCCGAGCTAACCTCGGCAAGTGATGCTTCCCTGGCGCAGTCGGCCATCGCTGCAGTCAAGGGCACCAACTTCGGGCCCAGTGGCATGCAGCGCGATTCCTATATCAACGTCCGCTTCGGCGGCGCGGCCCGATAACGGAGACCTTATGAAAACCCTACTCTGCCTGGCAGCCGCGGTATCGGTGTGGGCTCAGGACTCGAACGCACTGCTGCCGCGCAGCAATGAGGCGCTGACGCATCACCGCACCTATCAATACGTCCAATCGACCAGCACCTCCGGTGGCGATTTCACCTTCGACATGCTGGTGCGAGCCACCCATGACGGCAAGATGCGGCAGGAATCGAACGTCGCCGGAAAGCTGGCGAGCCTGTACATCAATGACGGCCAGACCATGACCACGTACGTGGGATTCACCAACAAGTACATGACGATCCCGGTCGGGACCGACCCGAACGCTCTGTTGGCGATCTTCGGCGCCGACCTGCCGGACTTCGCGAAGATCGAGCCGTCCGAAGAAAAAATCACCGGCTCGGAAACGATACAAGTCGATGGCCAGCCACACGATTGCTGGCTGGTCGCAAGCGACATCAAGGACCTCGGGACTATGACGCACTGGATCGACAAGGTCAGCTATCTGGAATTGAAATCGTCCATGTCCGGCGCGACCACCGTCGTCACCACGCGCCACAATTTCAAATTCGACGAGCCTCTGGACGATTCTCTGTTCATGTTCACGCCGCCTGAAGGCGCTACGCAGACCGACGAATTATTTCCCGGCATGAAGCCGAAAGCAAAATCGCCGCAGTCCGCTTCCGCCGTTGCGAGCGGCCCATCCGATCCGCGCGCCTATGTGCCCATGCTCACGCCGATCGAATCCATCGATCCTGTCTATCCCGCCGAAGCACGCGCCAAGAACGTTCGCGGCGACGTGCAGATCCTGATCTCGATCGACGCTGCGGGCAGCGTCATAACCGCGGAAGCGCTCACTGGGCCGGCGCTGCTTCGTCCCGCCGCGATCGATGCGGTGAAACAGGAGCGCTTCCATCCCGTACTACGCGATGGCCATCCTGTCGTCGCGTATAGCGAAGTGCTCGTCAATTTCTTCGACGGCACCAAGCTGCTGAACGACCCGTTGATGCCCAATATGAATGAAGAAATGGCCGCGTTCGAGATGCTCGATGCTCTGCTGGAAAGATTTCCGCGCTCGCCGCAACAGATTCTTGCGGATCTGGAGCAGGATCTTGGTGGCGTGCACGAAGCGAGTTCCGCCTTTACCCTGCCGCGGCTCGCGAAAGCCGCTCTCGAGGCCGGCGATCTGGACAAAGCCTCAAGCTACGCCCGAGAACTGCTGGCCGATCATGCTGGCGACTCCCAGGCCATTCACGACGGCCACATGGTGCTCGGCGTGGTGAGCCTGCGCCGCGGCAACGTGATCGAAGCGAAACACCATTTGCATGAATCGGTGCAACTTACCGCCAATGCCGCGGTGCTCAGCAGCTTCGGGCCGAACATGCGGCTCGCCAAAGAGCTACTCGAGAAAGGAGAAACCGCAGCGGTGCTTGAATATTTCGACGCGTGCCGGGCGTTCTGGAAAATGGGCGCCAAGAAACTCGACGCCTGGAGTGCGGCTGTACGCGACGGCCGCACTCCCGACTTCGGCGCGAACCTTAGTTACTAATTATTTCTGTGAAGGTGTTCATCGAGTCGCGCTAAGGCGCTTTCTCCCATGAAAAATCCATTCGCGAGCAAACGGTTGGACCGTCCGAAGCTTGCCGGCCGCGCTCTCGTTCAAAGCTTGATCTCTGGGCTCACCAACGAAGGCGGCGTGCACGTAGAGACGTTGCTCTGTGCGGCTGGTTCCCTGGCCGGCTACTCCGCGCAAGCAGGACTACGGGAATTGCTGGTGGTCCGAGCGGGACAGCCCGAAGAGAGCGTGTTTGTGATCGCGATAGGCAAGGACGGGAAGCGATACTTTTTCGGCGATGCCTTAAATAAGCCCCTGGCAGAGGATCGATATTCCGTATGGAGCCTTGCCGCGGGCGCAGCCGTTCATTTGGGTTGCAGCCAACCCATCGAGGTTAAGGAGATTTTCCAGCACGTCGCCGCTACAGTCGGCGGGCCGGACTTCGGCATACCGCGGATTCCGGAGGGTCACGGTCCCGCGGACCTTCCCTCCAGTTGGGTCAAACATGGGTGGACGAAAGCACTGTCGATCGTCCGGCCGCATTGCGAATCGCCCGCGGAATGGCCCATCGCATTCGGCATCGCCATCCAGGAAATCATGACGCAAGCCAAGAGCGTTATCGATCCGTGTCTTGCGCTTTCGATCGTGATGGAGTGTGCGATTCCGATGTCGAAGGTGGACGCGGCAGCGCTTTAGTCTGCCGCATCCGTTGCTCCTACTTCTTCACCACCGTCAACTCAACCTTCGACGGATACTGCGACGAATGGTGCACTGCATTGTGCGCCACCACGCCTTTTACTTCGTCGTAATTATTGCCGCCGGTGTTCATGTTGCGATCGAAGCGCGGGAAATTGCTGCTCGATACTTCGATGCGAATGCGATGGCCCGCGCCGAAATAATTGCTGGTGGTCATGGGCGAAAGCGTCACTTTATACACCTTGCCCAATTCCATCATCACCGCCGGCTTGTCGAAGCCTTCGCGATAACGCACGCGCTGGATGGTCTCATCCAGGTTGTACGCTTTGCCGTCCGGCTCCACATCGATCAGCTTCACCGTGAAATCGGTATCTTTCGCATCGGACGATACGTACAGCGTCGCCGTGATCGGGCCGCTCACCTCCACGCCTTCCTTCAACGGCTCGCTCGAATAGACCAGAATATCCGGCCGCTCTTCCATCTTTCGCTGATCCCACGATCCGCCCGTCACCGCATTGCCGGTACAGCATACGTTGCCTCCGTAGGACGGCACTGGACTCATCGGATCGTAGCTGAATTTATCCGGCGCGTCGTTCCCCGGAGGCGATGTCCCCAGCGCGCCATCACCCGCGCCGGTGTTGGCTTTGCCGCCGCTCCCCAGATACATCGTCATCGGACGCGCGCCCTGCGGAGGCCACGTGTCCGACGTCTGCCACTTATTCGATCCCATGGTGAAGTAGCGAACCTTCGGCGTCTTTTCGAGAACCTTATTGTCCTCGCCCTTCAGGAAATGATCGAACCAGCCCCACGTCATTTCGTTGTAATCGAGGCGCGCGTCGCCCATGTGCCGCTCGCCAACCACAGTGTCTTCGGTCGCGCGCGTGTAGCTGCAATGCAGCGTCGGCGCGATCACGGCGTATTGCTCATTCGCGGCCGCACCCTTGGCCGTCGCGCGCACGTGATTGTAGGCCGCCAGATTCGGGCCGATCGACACGTCGTACCACGACATGAACCAGTAACCCGGAATGTTGATCGGCATGTTTTCATGCCACAATCCGCCGCGATACCACGCCGGATCGTTGGGAGTGCGCTTGATCATCGCCCCGCCGGTCGAAACTTCCATGCGATCCGCGAAAATTCCGTGCGGCCCGCCGACCGCTTCGATAATATCTTTCTCCGGCAGATGCTCCAGCGCTTTCGACCAATCGACCGGGGGCAATTGCTGCGCCAGGTCGAACTCTTTCGATACGCGAATCAGATCTTCCTGCGATGTGTTCGCGGGCAGCATGGGCCGCACCTGATTCTGTTCGCCATACAGCCATGCGATGAACAGCATCTGCACCGCACCGCCGCGATACCAGTTGCCCTGCTCGTAATAAGGACCCACGCGGCCCACGCCCGCGCCGAACCCCTGCGGAATAAACGTGGTGAACGCGGGATTTCCCTGCGCCGCGACGCCCAGTTGCCACTCCGCCGTCGAAGAGCACCCGATAGTCCCCACTTTTCCGTTCGACCAGGATTGCTTCGACATCCACGTGATCGCATCGGTGCCGTCGGTCAGCGGCGGCCCCAGGATGTCGTAATTTCCTTCCGAGAAGAAATGTCCGCGCTCGTTCATCACGACGTAGGCGTAGCCGCGCTTCACCGCGTCGACCTGCGCGTTCATGCTGGACCACGTGCCGTTGCGAACATCCCAGAAATTAAAGTTGTACGGCGTGCGCGAAAACACGGTCGGATATTTTTTCGACGTGTCCTTGGGGCGATAAATATCAGCCGCCATGCGCTTGCCGTCGCGCATCGGCACCATGACCTTGCGATCGATAATTGCAATCGATTCCAGTTCTTTTTCAGCCGCTTCGCGTTGCGCGATCAGCTCTTTGCTGGGCCCGCCGCCACGTCCCTGCGCTGGCGATTCCGGAATCAGCGCGAACAACGTCGCTCCCGCGATCGCCGTCCACATCAGCAGCTTTTTGTAGTTCATGGTGAAGACTAGTGTAACTCCACTCAAATGGTCGCTTTCATGAGGCGCGACAGCATGGAGCGCGCTCGCCGGCACAAAGTAAACCTACCCGACATCTACAATGATGCTGTGAAGACTCTCGCAATTGCGCTCACTCTGGCATCCCTTGCGTCCGCGGCCGATCTCGATTGGCCGCAGTTCGGCGGACCGCATCGCAACTTCACCACCGATGCGACTGGTCTCGCATCATCGTGGCCCGCGTCCGGGCCGAAGAAACTCTGGTCACGATCGCTCGGCGAAGGGTACTCCGGAATCGCAGTCGAGGGCGATTCGATCTACACCATGTATCGCCGCGGGAATGACGAAGTCGTGATCGCGATAGACGCATCGACCGGCAAGACGCGTTGGGAGTACGCCTATGCCGCACCCGGCGGCAACATGGCGCTCGAAAATGGACCAGGCCCGCACGCCACACCCCTAATTGCCGGCGATCGGGTCTGCACCGTCGGTATCAATGCGGTGATGAATTGTTTCGACAAGAAATCAGGCAAGGTGCTCTGGACCAGGGATCTCTATAAGGATTTTCCAGGATCGTCGCACATGGATCGCGGCTATTCCGGCAGCCCGATGCTCTACAAAGGCTCGATCATCATGACGATCGGCGGCAGCGGCCACGCGGTGGTCGCGCTCGACCCTGCAAACGGCGCGCTCAAGTGGGCCGCCGGCGATTTCGGCAATTCGCCCAGTTCGCCTATCATCATCAATGTCTCCGGTCAGGATCAACTGATCGCGTTTCTGGACGACGGCGGCAAGGATCTCGCCCACGGCATGGTCACCGGTCTCGATCCCACCAATGGGCGACTGCTGTGGTCGCATCCGCACAAGACTTCGTGGGATCTGAACATCGCGCTGCCGGTGTGGGGAGACGACGGGATCCTGGTGATCAGTTCGGCGTACGGCACCGGCGCACGCGGCTTGAAGCTGACGCAGGCTGGCGGCAAAACCACCGTCGAGGAACTCTGGTATCAAACTCGTATGCGCATCCATCATGGAACGATGGTCCGCGTCGGCGATTACGTCTATGGATCAAGCGGCGATTTCGGCCCCGCGCCGCTGATGTGCATCAGCGCCAAGACCGGCGAAGTGAAATGGCAGAGCCGCGAATTTCCCAAAGCGACCTTCGTCTACGCCGACGGCAAATTCATCATCGTAGACGAGGACGGAGGCGTGTCGCTCGCGCAGCTCTCGCTGGAAGGCGCGAAGGTTTTATGGAAAGTGACTCTGCTGACCAACAACGCCTGGACACCACCATCGCTTGTTGGAACGAAGCTGTATGTGCGCGATCGAAAATCGATCGTCGCGCTGGATCTCGCGAAATAGCAACCCAAACGCGCTCTCTGACGTTCGCGCCTCAAGACGCCCGGCTCGCGTATTCCGGAGCGCACAGGCGGTACGTGGCGTTGTGCGCGATTAAAACAATTGAGGCGCGACAGTTATGGAGCGCGTTTGGGCGCAACGTGAAATTCAATAGGTTTCAATCGCGGACGGCGCGATGATTTGACCGTGATAAAGGCGTCGAACGTTACGAATTGAGCCCTAAGTCTTAAACCGCTCGTCGATCTCGACCTGATACCCGCTCACCAACCGATTCGTCTCATTGGCCATCCCGACCACCGCCATCAGCTCGGCGAACTGCGCATCGCTCATGCCGGCCTTGCGCGACGCGGCGGTGTGCGACGCGATGCAGTAGCCGCATTGATTGCTCGCGCTCACCGCGAGATAGATCATCTCCTTGGTCAGCGAATCAAGCGCGCCCGGAGCCATGATCTGTTTGATCGATTCCCACGTGCGCTTGAGCGTCGCCGGATCGTGCGCCAGCGCTTTCCAGAAATTATTGATGTAATCGGTCTGGCGCGTGGCCATGATGTCGTCGTACACGGCGCGCACTTCCGCGCTCGCGTTCTGATATTCGACCATTCCTAATGTCGCCATTTTTCGAAACCTAATTCTGATTCGCGGCGGGTTCGGTGCGGCCGGCCAGCGGTTTCACCACCGCCGTTCCACACACCCCGACGCCTGTATTCAGCAGCGCGTTCAGGAAATTATGCAGAACGTGATACACCATCTGTTCGGTAACAGGAGCTTTGTTTGGCAATCGAAACGTCGCTGGCAATTCTTTATTGATCTGCAAACGAATGGCGTGCGGCATCGCGCGGCCGCTGCGATCGCGTGTATTGGCCAACTGGATCGGCGTCTGCAGCACCGCGCCACTGAGCCCGTCGACATAAAACTGGCAACGCGAAAACCAACCCAGATTTGCCGGGTCAGCCGCATCAAACAGCAGCAGAGGAGCCTGCCTGCCTTCCGCGTTCAAATCCAGAATCACGCGGCGCGACTGATCGTCGAGCTTGAACTCGAATCCCGCCTGCTTGGCAATGTTCTCGATGAACTCCGGATCGAGTTCGAGAAGCAGCAGTTTATCGTCGCCCGCGTTCAGTACCTGCATTCTTGCGATCATTCTAGCAGCAGCCGGTATATTAGAAGTTGCTCATGCACTCCGCGCTCGTGCTTTTCGATATCGATGGAACGCTGCTGCGCCGCGCAGGCTCGCATCATCGCGACGCGTTGATCCACGCCGTCCGTGCTGTCACGGGCATCGAAACCAGCATGGAAGATGTGGCCGTGGCAGGAATGCTCGATGGCGATATCGTCACGCAGATGCTGCAGAATCGAGGCGCATCGCTGGCGCTCATTCGCCGCTCCATGCCCGCCATTCTCAAGCGATCGCAATCGATTTACGCGCGCACCTGTCCCGATCTCCGCCGCCGAGTGTGCCCCGGCGCACGCAATCTGCTCTATAAATTGTCGCGGCGCAGCATCGTAACCGGCCTGGTGACAGGCAACTTCACGCGCATCGGGTGGAAGAAAATGGAACGCGCCGGATTGCGCCCCTATCTGCGATTCGGCGCCTTCGCCGAATCGGCTCGCGATCGCGCGGGGCTGGTCCGCATCGCGATCGCTGAAGCGCGATGCAAAGGTTGGATCAATGGCGCCAGCTCCATCGCCCTGATTGGCGACCACCCCAACGACATTCGCGCCGCACGCGCCAACAGCGTGCGTTCCATCGCGGTCGCTACCGGCGTCATCGATGCGAAAGAATTGGCTGGACATTCGCCCGATGTGCTGGTCCCCGATCTCCGCGGACTCTCCTTGGAGGCGCTGTTCGGATGAAACGAGCACTGCTGGCGCTCACCATTCTCCTTGCCGCGTGCAACTCACCGGCGGATTCGAGCATCAAGGTGATCGTCGGCGCGAAATTAATCGCTGCGCCCGGACGCGCGCCCATTGAATATTCGGTCATCGTGATCGACGGCAACAAGATTCGCGACGCGGGTACCCAACGCGACACGCCAGTTCCGAAAGGCGCGCAGATGACGCAGGGCCTCGGCCATACCGTCGAATCGCTGCCGGGCGGCACTCCCATCGAAAAAGGCCAGCCTGCCGATCTGGTGCTCAAAGGCCCTCCCGACCGCATCATGCGCGGCGGCGAATGGACCCAGTAACGCGCCGCGACTGTTCGCTGAATCCCACCACCGGACACTGTAAGCCCTGAAAGCGCCTATTTTCCAGCGTTTCCCGCGGCGATTCGCGTGCATCTTCAGCCGGTCAAATGGAGGCGAACCGTGCTTACTCGTCTGTTGCCTGATCTTCGGCCGGTCCTTCGCGGCCTGGCCCGAAACCCAGCATATGCGCTTTTCGCGATCCTGACGCTCGCTCTGGGCATCGGCGCGAACACCACCATTTTCACCGTCGCCGACGCCTTCATTTTCAAGCCCGTGCCGTTTCCTCAGGCCGGCCGCCTCATGATGCTGCACGAGCTCGCACCCGGCAACACCACGCTCACTTCGCATGATCTCGCCCGCCGATTTTCTGGCGTTCCGCGCCCAATCGCGATCGTATGAGCAAGTCGCGGCATTCGCGCAGGTTGATTACAACATGACCATCGACTCCGGCGAAGTCGAGCCGGTCTACGCCGCAACCGTCACGGCCAATTTCTTCGATACGTTGGCGATTAAACCGGCCGCGGGCCGCGCATTCGCTTCCGGCGAAGATCGCGAGGGAGAGAATCAGGTCGCGGTGCTCAGCTATGGATTGTGGCAGCAGCGCTTCGGCGGCGACCCGCGCGCCGTCGGCCGCGCAATCAAGCTCAACGGCAGTTCGTACACAGTGGTCGGAGTCATGGACAAAGATGTGCGATTCCCCATCGCCTGCGCGCTGTGGACTCCGTTCGCGATCACCCCTGGCGTAGCCGCCGACCGCGACGATCGTTATCTGCGCGTTTTCGGGCGGCTGAAGCCCGGCGTTTCCGAGGCGCAGGCGCGCGCCGAGCTATCCAGCATCGCGGCTCTGCTCGCGAAGAACTATCCGTCCAGTAATCGCGGCTGGAGCACGCTGGTGGAGCCTCTCCGCCGCTACCTCACCGGCGATTTCAATCGTCAATATTCGCTGCTCCTGCTGGGCGCGGTGTTCTTCGTGCTGCTGATCGCCTGCGCCAACGTAATGAATCTCCAGTTCGCGCGCATGTCCGGCCGGCAGAAGGAATTCGCGGTGCGAACGGCGCTGGGCGCGCGGCGCTGGCACCTGGTCCGTCAGGTGATGCTAGAAAGCACGCTGCTGTCGTTCGGTGGCGCGATCGGGAGCCTGCTCCTCGCCGCGTGGGGCCTGGATCTGTTCGTTTCGAATATGCCCGGCGAAGTCGCGCGATACATTTCGGGCTGGGAAGATATTCGTCTCGACGGCCGCGCGCTGGCGTTCACGCTGGCGATCGCCGTGTTCGCGGGCCTCGTGTCCGGATTGATCCCCGCCCTGCGAGCCGGCGCCGGCCTCGGCGAAAGCCTCAAGCAATCCGGGCGCGGAACGTCGGCAGGACGATCGCGCCAGAGACTGCGCGGCGCACTGGTGATTGGAGAAATCGGCGCCGCGATGGTGCTGCTCGCCGGCGCCGGTCTGATGATCCGTGGATCGCAGTCGCTGATTCGCGTCGATCCGAACCTGCGGCCGGAGTCGGTTCTCACCATGCAGATCGTCCTGACGGATAAGCATTATGGCGAATCGCATCAGCGCGCCGCCTTTTACGATCGCGTAATGGAGCGGCTCGCCGCGCTGCCCGGTGTCCAAACCGCCGCGGTCGCTTCCGATATTCCGTACGGCGTGAACGAACGCTTCGGGCCCTATCAGGTGGAAGGCCAACCCGCGGCGGATGCGAGCGAACGCCGCTCCGCCGCGCTTCAATCCGTCAGCGCGAGCTTTTTCGATCTCGGCCACGTCGCGATCGTGCGCGGCCGCGGCTTCGGCGAATCCGACGGACCCGATTCGCCGTCCGTCGCAATCGTGACCGAGAGCTTCGTGCGCCGCGCTTGGCCGGACGGGAATGCGATCGGCCATCGCATTCGAACCGGCGCTGCGACCCCGTGGCTCACCGTGGTGGGCGTCGCGAAAGACGTGCGCTACAACCCGTTCGCGCGCGAAATCGGGCCCGCGATTTATCAGCCCTACCGGCAATCGCCGCAGTATTACACCTATCTCACGATCCGAACCAAAGGCGACCCTTTGACGCTGGCAGCGCCTGCGCGCCGCGCCATCGCGGCACTGGATATCGATCGCCCGGTGTTCGAAGTCCTGACGCTGGATCGTGTGATCGCGAACGAATTGATCGGCCTGTCGTACGTATCCGTGATTCTGACCATCCTCGGCGCGGTCGCGATCCTGCTCGCCGCGGTGGGAATCTACAGCTTGATGGCCTACTCGGTCAGCGAGCAGACTCAGGAAATCGGCATTCGCCTCGCGTTGGGCGCGGATCGCGCCGGAGTGTTCCGTATGATGGCAAAACGTGCCGCGCTGCTCATCGGAGCGGGCCTGGCGATCGGACTCGCGGTCACCATCCCGGTTGCGCGCCTGCTGTCAAGCTTGATCTACGGCGTCGGCGCGAACGATCCCTTGACCTTCGGAAGCGTCATTGCATTGCTGACGGTAGTCGCGCTGGCGGCGTGCTTTGTTCCGGTGCGGCGCGCGTTAACCGTCGATCCGATTGTCGCCCTTCGGAACGACTGACCGCGCATGATGAGAGTGGATGTCGCAGCGGGCCATCATCGATCTCTATAAACGCGACATCGATCGGACGTGATTCGGGAGAGTCTCAAACTCACCGTCGCCGAGCGGTTCGAGCGTCTGATGGCTCTGCAGCGTTTCGCCGAAGAGATGCAGCGCGCCGCGCAGGAAACACGGTGGCAGATCAGTCCCCCACCCGATTCGAAATGACCGGTCTCGGCGCGCTCCCGACACCTGAGCAGCCGCCGTGCGGTGATTAACGAGGTGAGGCGATCTGCGCTCCCGAACCATGGCGCGACTTGGCGTCGAGGGACTGCACCGTCGAAAAATCGATTCTCGCAGGCTAATGTTGCGCCCAAACGCGCTCTCTGACGATCGCGCCTCAAGGCGGCCGGAGTCGGGTGTGGCGGGCGGTGGTTCGGCGGCGGCTAATTCGCCTTCGCCGTGCGCGTGCCCGCCGGACGAAGCTGCGCTTCTTCCAGGCGCTTGGTCTCCTGCCAGGTGAACACCATCCGCGCGATCACCGTCAGGTTCCCCAGCACCGCGATCACCCACAGCACCGGCGCCATGCGATCGAACAGCGCCCCGATGATCAGCAGCACCACCCGCTCCGGCCGCTCCATGAACCCGACCTTGCACATCGGGATGGTGTTTTCAGCGCGCGCGCGAACGTAACTCACCATCACCGACGACATCATCACGATCGCCGTCAGCACCACGTAGCCGAAGCGATTGATCGATCCGTACCACACCAGCAATCCGATCAGCAGCGCCAGGTCGGAATAGCGGTCCAGTACCGAATCAAAGAATCCGCCGAAGCGCGTCACGCGATTGGTTTCGCGCGCCACCCGGCCGTCCACCATGTCGAACAGTCCCGCGCCGATAATCACCGCGCCGGCCCAGCGAAATTGCCCGATCGCCAGCAGCCACGCCGCGACGATGTTGATCACCAGTCCGATCGCCGTAAGAACGTTGGGATGAATTCGCGACAGCGCCAGCCCGCGGACGATCCAGTGGATCACCTTGCCGAATACTATCCCGATCGCGCGCGTGTACGTCATGGTTTCGCTTCCGCCTGATGGATCGTGATCAATTCTATAATTTCCATCTCGCGCACGCCACCCGGAATCTGGATTTTCACGGTGTCGCCCACTTGCTTCCCCAGCAGGGCGCGCCCGATCGGCGAACTGGTCGAAATCAGTCCCTGCGCCACGTCGACGTCTTCGCTGGTCACCAGCTTGTACTTGACCTTTTTGTCCTTGTCGATGTCCAGCACCGTGACCGCCGATCCCAGGCCCACGCGATCGTGCGGGATCTTGGACATGTCGATCATCGAAATCTCGCGCATGCGGGCATACATCTGGCCCAGCCGCGCGTTGACGTAGCCCTGGCGTTCTTTGGCGGCGTGATATTCCGCGTTTTCGCTGAGATCGCCGTGCGCGCGCGCTTTCAGGATTTCTCGTGGCAGCTCTATGCGAAGTTCGTTTTCGAGCGCACTGATTTCGTCCTGAAGCTTTTTCTTGAGATCCTGCATTCGCTTCCGACTGAAATTATAACGCGGTTACATCGCGCCTTCGCGCATCGAAAACCCAAACTCTAGATGAACGGGCACTTAAGGGATTTATTTGTGAAGGACGCGGTGCCGCATATCGGGCCAGAATTCCCGCAACACGTTGAACCCAGCGTCACTGAGGACGCCGACGGTGAACTTTTCGATGGTCTGCGGCAAGCTGCGATCGCCCGGCGGATAATACAGATTCGACAACCCGGCGCCACCCAGGTTGCCGAAGATCTCCGAGAAATTGAACTGCGTCCCGCCTGTATCGGTGCGCGTCACCAGTACGCGTGACATGGCGTAGCTGATGCGATGAAGTTTGGTGCCATCGCCCAGGCGGAAATAACGCGGATCCTGATGCAGGATGGCCGGCAGGATCGCTTCCGAAAGAAAACTGCCAATCGCGCCGTCCGCGAACGCCCCGCCATAGCGTTTGGCATATCCCTTCGCTCCTTGTCCGTAAGCTGGATATTGATTCTGCCACTGTGCGACTCCGGCATAAATTCCCGAAGTCACCCATGAAAACGGATCGAACGCATCGTGGGCCGCGATATCGAATTTCTCTCCCGCGCTGATCGGCATGAAAGGATGAGAGGGATCGTTTACCGCCGCATAATTCGGCACCACGCCGAAGATGTGGGTCTCCTCGCGCGACGGCGGTTTCAGCGCCGATGGCGAGGCTTCCACCGCGGAATCTGCTGACTCCGAAGGGGCCACCGCCTGAACTACGGCGGGATCTTGCGGTGAGGCTTGGCCGTTCGGCACAGATTGCGCGAGCAGGGCAGTTGACGAACCCATCGCGAGCCCGGCAACCAGCAGCGCGATGCGCACTTCAGCCACGCTAATCAGACGCACTCGGTTCCACAAGGTGTACGCTTCATTTTTTAAACTTCGTCTAGACTTCCCCAAACTCCCAGATTTATTTTGAAAGCTCGCGCCGCATGCTCTCGAGCGATTGCTGCATCGAAACATTTCCCGGCCAATGCGCAACGACATTGGACACAGCGTTCGAGTCGGCAGCGTTCGCCGGTGCGCTCTGAGAAATCTCCGCGAACAAGGGAACCAGTTCAGGATCGCGCCAACCGCGCCGCGCCTCTTCGAGCATGATTTCAATGGTGTGTTGATGCGAGAACGCCGGCTTATAAGGACGCGCCGTGGTCAGCGCATCGTAAATGTCGGCGACCTGCAGAATCCGCGC
Organism: Terriglobia bacterium; assembly: GCA_963819125.1. GTDB lineage: Bacteria > Acidobacteriota > Terriglobia > Bryobacterales > Bryobacteraceae > Palsa-187. Next base: position 1,065,148 of record CAWFUQ010000015.1, on the reverse strand, counting down.
CAGCAGCGGAATCTCTTCTCCCGCCAGTCCATCGGGATAGCCGCTGCCGTCCCAACGCTCGTGATGGCTGCGGATGATGGGCAGCACCGGCGTCAGCGTTTTCATGGGTCGGCAAATTTCTTCGCCGCGAACAGTGTGCAGGCGCATGGTCTGCCATTCGTCGTCCGTCAACAGACCGCGCTTGAACAGAATCACGTCCGGAATGCTGATCTTGCCGATGTCATGCAGATATCCGCCGCGATAGAGCGCCAGCAGATCCTGCCGCGGCAATCCCAATGCTTGCCCCAGTGCGATCGAATAGGTGGCCAGCCGTTCGCAATGCAACCCCGTGTAGCGATCGCGATGCTCCACCGATTGCGCCAGAGCGAACAGAATCGTCTCCGCTTCTTCCAGTGAATCGATTAAAGCCTTGTTGCGCAACATCGCGCGAATTCGCGTGCGAACGATGGATGGCTGCAGCGGCTTGATCAGAAATTCGTCGGCGCCGGATTCGATTCCCGCCACTTCGTTTTCCGCGCCTTGCACGCTGGTGGTCATCAGGATCGGAATCAGTTGCGTTCTGCGCTCGGCCTTCACCAGTCGGCAGAAATCCGGACCGCTCATTTCCGGCATCACCAGATCGACGACCACCAGATCGACTTTTTCGCGATTCAGAATCTCCACCGCAACTGAGGGCCGCTTGGCTTCCAGAATCCGGTAATTCGCGGTTTTGAGCATCGCCTTAAGCAGACGGCGATTGAGGTCGATATCGTCGACCATCAGAATAGTGGGGACCTGCTCGGCGTCTTCCAGCACGCTTTCCCATCGCGGGACGTGCATGTCGGGGCGCAGCACCACGGTTTCGATATTCGCGGCCTCGTTCTTGGCTGTGACCGGCACTTGTCTCGTTGAAACGCGCACAAATGTGCGCCCCTAAAACGGTCCATCGGCAGTTTCTTAAGAAAGATTTAGGCAGGGTACTAAGGTGGTCCGCGTAGGGCGGCGTTATGCGGGGCTACTGCAGAAAATGGCTCAAAATGCTCAGCACGTAGTTCTTGGTCTCGGGAATATCGGGGACGCCACCGGCCTTGTCGACGCGGCTGGCACCGGCGTTATACGCGCTCAACGCGAGCGTCATATCGCCGTGATAACGGTCCAGCAACTGCTTCAGCAGCTTGGTTCCCGCTTCCAGACTTTGGTTCGGATCGAACGGATCAGACACGCCGAACTGCATCTGTGTCGCAGGCATCAGTTGCATCAATCCTTCGGCCCCTTTGGTCGATACCGCGCAGGGCCGGAAGGCCGATTCCTGCCGGGCTACTTCGCGAATCAGCATCGGATCGACGTCTTCCTTCTGGGCTGCGTCGTCGATCATCTGCAGTAGCTGCGGCTTCGGCACTGGATCACATTGCGGCGGAATGAACGGCATGGAGAACGACGGAGGCAATTCAATGCTCGCTAGTTCGGGCATGGTGTTCGATGAAACTGGCCGCGCCGTTCCGGTAACCTTGGCCTGCTGCTGGATCGACGCTTTCTGTTTCTCGATCGATGCAGCCATGGCCGCGCGAACGCGCTCCGCCTGAGCTCGAGCGTCCTGCATCAGAAATAGAAAGATCCACGTCACCCTTGCTTGATCGGCAGGCGCGGATCTACACAACAGATCAAATTGCCCGAGTCGGAGAATTCCTGTATTGTCAGTCTCATGCGTGCCATCATGCTGGGATTTGTTGCTGCCTGCATCGTCTTTGCCGAAGATGGCAGCTTTACCTCGAACGGCCTCGAACTGCACTACAAGACCGCTGGCACCGGGACACAGATCGTCATTTTGAGCGGAGGGCCCGGCCTGGAGGTCGATTACATGATCCCCGCCGCCGAACCGATCTCGACCACCTACCAAAAAATCTTTTTGGAGCAGCGCGGCACCGGGCGCTCCCGCCCCGCACAAATCACCAAGGAGAATCTTTCGCTGAAATTGATGATCGAAGATCTGGAAGCGCTTCGCGTTCATCTCAAGCAGGAACGATTGATCCTGCTGGGCCATTCCTGGGGCGGAATGTACGCGATGGCTTACGCTGCCGCACACCCCGATCGCATCGAGCGCATGATCCTGATCGAATCGGGCGGCCCGACCATAGCCTTCGGCCAGTGGTTTTCCGATAACATCGAGTCGCGATTGTGGCCCGCGGATATCGATGCGCAGCAAGCTGCTGCTCAAGCCGAGCGCGCGGCGGCCACCCCAGCCGAGCGCGACGCCGCGGCCCTTCGCGGCTCCATCGCGATCATGCCGGGATATTTTTTCGACCGCGCCAAAGCAATCGAGTTCACCAAATCGTTCAAGGAAGGTTCACTGCATCGCGATATGGGCGCAATCCTGAGTGCCGATCTTCCCACCAGCTACAACCCCGGCCCAGGTTTGATGAAGTTGGAGCGTCCGGTGCTGATCATTCATTCGCATCAGGATCCGATGGGCGACAAGACCGCGGAAGACATCCACACGTTGATCTCGTCGTCGTCGATTCGATATCTGAATCGCTGCGGCCATTTCCCGTGGATCGAGCAGCCCAAGGCTTACGCCCAGATGATCCAGCAGTTCCTGGGAATTTTCGTCCAGTAGACGCCTTGTGGCGCAGGCTGTCGAGCCTGCTGAGCCGGCAGTCGTGCCGGCTCTTCTTCAAAATCGCCGGAAGAGCCGAGACGACTCTCGGCTCAGCAGGCTCGACAGCCTGCGCCACGCGGCACATCAGTGTTCCAGCAGATGTGAGCACTGCTCCAAACGGCTCGCGCCGCCGTCATTGACCGCGAACTCCAGGTTCTTGGCGCGGCCCTTCCACATGCATACGCCCGCGTACGCGCCGTCGTTGCGCAGTACGTAGAAATTAATATCGAGGCTCGCCATCCACTGCTTGTCGTTATTGAAATTGCGCGCGATACGTTTCAGCGCGTCCAGGCCCGCTTCTTTCGGCGGCATCCCGTGGCGCATATTCTCGACGATGGTATGCGCGCCCGAAATCCGGATGTTCTCTTCGCCTCGTCCGGTCGACCCCGCCGCGCCCACGTCCTGATCGACGTACAAACCCGCTCCAATGATCGGCGAATCGCCCACGCGCCCTGGAATCTTCCACGCCTGCCCGCTGGTGGTGGTCACGCCCGACATCTCGCCTTTCGCGTTCAGCGCCAGGCAGTTGATGGTTCCATGCGTGGGATTCAACGCTTGTCCCCACGCCCACGCGAGCGTTTCGTCATCGGCATGCGGGAAGATCTTTTTCAATTCGGCGAGCGGCGGAGACTTCGGTGGCCCCGAATCCAGCCCCGGACCCCAATTGCTATGCCCCCCGCGATCCCTTAACGCCTGCTTCCAAACCACGTACGCCAGCCGAGACTTCTCGGTGGAAAGCGTCTCCGCCGGAAGTCCCATCTCGACCGCGAATTTATCCACGCCCGCGCCGACCATCATGACGTGATCGGTCTGCTCCATCACGATCTTCGCCAGTTTCGACGGCGTACGGCACGCGTGCACCGCCGCGACTCCCGCGCAGCGCCGCGACGGGCCATGCATTACGCTCGCGTCGAGCTCCGTGACGCCGTCTTCATTGGGCAAACCACCAAAGCCGACGCTGGTTTCCTCAGGATCGAGCTCCAGAATATTTACACCAGCAATCACCGCATCGAGCGTGTCCTTGCCGTCCTTCATCATCTCCATCGCTCGCGCCGTAGCGCGAAGTCCGTTCGCGCTGGAAATGGAGATCATCTTCCCGGAGGTGCGCTGCTGCGCCTGCGCCGCGTAAGCCAAGGCAGCGCTGGAAAGAAACAAATCACGTCGAGTCATTGCGGATTCCTCTCGGTCAACAATATATCAACGTGGAATACGACGCTGGACACGCGCCGCCTCGCGTTGCTCTACTGATAATTCATGCAGGAAATCATCCAGCCGGCCAACGCGATTGAAGGCATCATCAGCCTGCCCGGCGATAAATCGATTTCGCATCGCTACGCCATGCTCGCCGCGATCGCGGAGGGTGAAAGCAGCATCGCGAATTACTCCACCGGCGCCGATTGTCAATCGACTCTGCGCGCGATGGAAGCCCTAGGCGCGAAGGTCGCGCGTCGTGAGGATGGCACGGTAGTCATTCAAGGATCGCCTGACAAAGTGCTGCGCGAGCCCGCAAGTGATCTCGATGCAGGCAACTCCGGGTCGACCATCCGCATGTTGAGTGGCATTCTGGCCGGGCAGCCGTTCACCTCGCGCATCGGCGGCGACGAATCGTTATCGAAACGCCCCATGCAGCGCATCATGACGCCTCTGGCGCAGATGGGCGCGTCGATCGAAGCTCGCGATGGAAAATTTCCGCCGCTGACGATTCACGGCGGCAAGCTCAATGCCATCGATTACACGCTTCCCGTGCCGAGCGCGCAAGTCAAGAGCGCCGTGCTGCTCGCAGGACTCTACGCCGAGGGCGATACCATCGTCCGCGAGCCCATTCGCACCCGCGATCACACCGAAATCGCGCTGAAGCAGTTCGGAGCCGACCTGGAAATCGAACGGCGCGTGATCACGCTGCGCGGCGGCGCGAAGTTGAAAGGCCTGGAGCTGGGTGTTCCCGGTGATCTAAGTTCGGCGGCATTCTTTCTGGTGGCTGCCCTGCTGATGCCCGAAGCGAATCTCGCCATTCATAGCGTCGGATTGAACCCTACGCGATCGGCGCTGCTCGATTTCCTGGTGGGCATGGGCGCCTCGATCAAGATCCTGGATGTTCGCGAAATTCGTGGCGAATTGATCGGCGATCTGCGGGTGCGCGCTTCGAAAATTACTGGCGGCGTAATCGAAGGCGCGACCACTGCGGCTTTGATCGATGAAATCCCAGCGCTTGCCGTACTCGGCGCGGCATCGAAGGGAGGGCTGACGGTGCGCGACGCGTCCGAACTTCGCGTGAAGGAGACGGATCGAATCGCCGTGCTGGCCGCCAATTTTGGTCACATGGGAATAAAGATAGAGACATCGCAGGACGGCTTCCACATCCCCGGCGGCCAGCGATTCCACGCCGCGGAAATCGACCCGGCGGGCGACCATCGCATGGCCATGGCGTTCGCGGTAGCGGCGCTGGCAGCCGACGGTTCATGCGTCATTCACAATTCTGAAGCGGCCGGAGTGTCGTTCCCCGAGTTTTTCGGTATACTACGGCAGATTATCCGCTAGTCGTATGACTTCGAAGACGGGCAATTCCGATCGGGGGCATGACCTCCGTCTTCCAGGTTTGGTGCACGACCTCAACAACGTGCTCCAGACGCTGCTGGATGCTGCCGACTTGCTTTCTTCCGATCCTCAAAGCGCTGAATTCGTGGCCGCCGCCATTCTCCGTTGTGTTGAGCGTGGAAAGAATCTGACTGCGGCCATCGAATCGGCTGAAGGCGAAAGTGCGTCATTCGAAAGCATCCTCAAGGGCGCGATTTCGTTCATTGGCGATTCGCAAATTGGCAGTATGGCGAAAGCCCGTAAGATCCGGTTTACGCAATCGATCGAGCGCGGGATCGAGCTGCGGCGCAACTGGGCCTGGGATCGCGTGCTGATCAATCTTTTCTCCAACGCTGTGCGCGCCATGCCGGACGGCGGGACGATTCACGTATCCGCGCGGCGAATCGCGGCGGGAATTGAGATCGTGGTGTGCGATGAGGGCCCCGGAATCGCCCCGGAACTGCTCAAGAATATTTTCAAGGCGCACGTGTCGACCAAGGGTTCGGGGCTGGGCTTGCATATCGTCGAAACGATTGTGAAGCAGGACGGCGGCGAGGTTCGCGCGGCCAATCGCGAGGACGGCCGTGGTGCGGAGTTCACCATCGTGATCCCGGAGCAGAGCGAAAAGCTGGTCGCGGCCGGCCCGCACGCCATGAAGGCGCGCGCGTAAGCCGATTTTTTGTAATTATTTCGCGCTTAGGCCCGTCTCTCCGGTAGCGATGCGCATCCTCATCGGCATCCTCGCGATCGCGTGCGCTGCGGCGCAAGCTCCAGCGCCGGACGCGCGCGAAATTATTCGCAAGTCGGTCGATCGCGATTTCTACGACTTCAGCAAGGTCAAGGATTACACCTACACCGAGTACGAGGTCGATCGCGAGTTCGATGCCAAAGGCAAGCTCAAGAAAACGGAGACTGAAACCGACGAAATCCTGGTGCTGGGCGGACGTCCGTACGAAAAGGTGATCGCCAAGGACGACAAGCTGCTCGACGAAAAGAAAGCGAAAAAAGAGCAGGAGGCGATGGACAAAGAGCTCGCCAAGCGGGAGCACATGTCCGACCATGACAAAGCTAAGCTCGAAAAAGAGCGCGCCGAAGAGCGGGCGTACCTGCGCGAAATTCCCGACGCGTTCGATTTCAAGGTGGTCGGCGAGGATACGGTCAGCGGCAAACCTGCCTGGGTGATCGAAGCGACGCCCCACTCCGGATACCGATTCAAAGACTCGAAAGCCAAGATCCTTCTGAAAATCCGAGGCAAGGTGTGGATCGATCAGGCGGAATATCGATGGGTGAAAGTGGAGGCAGAAGCGCTCGACGGCTTCTCGTTCGGGCTGGGGCTACTCAAGATCGAACCCGGCGGAACGTTCACCTTCGAACAGACCCGCGTGAACGACGAGGTATGGCTGCCCTCGCGTCTGTTCTTTCGAGGCGAGGCTCGGCTGGCTTATGTGAAGAAACTTCGAGCTGAAGTCGAGGTTAGTTATCGCGATTACAAGAAGTTCCAGACCGACTCGCGCATCCTACCCACACCCGAACAGTAATGGGCCGACTGCGTAAGGAGAACTAAGGTTTAAGCCTGCGTCCGCCGATGATTTTATGGGGTGGACCACCAGGATTCCAGCATCGCGATACAGGCTGAGCGGATCGCCGATCCGGTCGCGCGGCTGCGTTTTCTGCGCGGGGCGATGTCGTCGCAATTGCGAAGATCGTCGATGCGCCGCGCGATGGCGCACTCGGGTTGGGTGATTCTCGCGGCTGCGATCGCGATGGCGCCGGGACCGCGTCCGAAAGGTTCCGCGAAGCCGCTGCCGATGGCACCCTCTATCGCGGTGGAAGCATCTCCGAAGTTTGAATTGAAGCCGGGACGCGTGTGGCTGGTCGAACGAAACGGCGCCAATGAACTTTATAGCAACGGCCTGCGCATCGATCGGTCGATGCAGATTTCCAATCGCCCGCGCGCCAGCTATCCGATTTTCAGCGCGGATTCGAAGATCATCGGGACCGGCAGCACGCCCGCGGGCATCGTGTATCACACTACCGAAAGTTTGATCGCTCCGTTTGAGGAAGATCAGAATCGCAGGCTGCGCGAGCTCGGCCGCAACCTGCTCGACGTAGTCCGCAGGGAGCGCGCGTATCATTACTTGATCGATCGCTTCGGGCGGGTTTTCGCAGCGGTCGCTGAATCCGATGCCGCCAATCATGCGGGAAATTCGGTGTGGGGTGGCGTGGAAGGAATCTACGTCAACCTGAACGATAGTTTTCTTGGTGTGGCGTTCGAAGCGCAGACCGGCGCGACGGAACAAGTGACGCCCGCGCAGATCGCGTCGGCCAAATTGCTGACGGCGGTGCTGCGGTCACGCTACGAAATCGCAGCCGAAAATTGCGTCACGCATGCCCAGGTGTCGGTGAATCCTCTCAATATGAGAATCGGCGAACACACCGATTGGGCCAGCGATTTCCCGTTCGCCGCCGTCGGGTTGCCCGACAATTACTCCATGCCGCTGGCGAGCATTACCGCGTTCGGGTTCGAACACGATCCGGTATTCGTGCGCGCGACGGGCGGCACGTGGAAGGGAATCGAGATCGCGCAGTCGAATGTGGCGCAACACGCTGCCGCCGATCGGGTTCCGTTAGTGCAGTATCGTGCGCAGTTGAGACATCGCTATCAGGAAATCGCGTCGGCCCTAAAGCAAGCCGAAGCGCAGGCCGAAGCCGGGGAGGTCCCACAATGAATCATCGTCCGACCGCGATTGGACTGGACGTCGGCACCAGCCGTATCGTCGTTGCGCGAAACACGCATGACGACATCCAATACGATTCGCATCTGAACGCCTTCGTCGCGATTCCGTATTCGAAGATCACCGAAGGTGTGCTGCGAACGCGAACGCATTCCGCATACCGCGCTCGCGAATGAGCTGGTGGTGCACGGCAATGAGAGCGAGAAATTCGCGGGCCTGCTGAACGCCGAAATCCGGCGGCCCATGTCGGAAGGCATTCTGGATCCGAAAGAACCGGAAAGCCTGCGCATGATTCGCGAGATCCTTTCATCCATGCTCAAAGAGCATAACGGCGCGGATCTGCCCAAGCTGTGCTTCACGGTTCCCGCCGCTCCGCTGGGCGCGGAAAATAGCCACACTTATCACGAAGCCACGGTACGACAGATTCTGACCGAGATTGGCTACCAGCCGATGGTGATCAGCGAAGGCCTGGCGGTGGTGTACAGCGAACTGGAGAAATCCAACTACACCGGCATCGGCATCAGTTGCGGTGGCGGACTATGCAATGTCTGCCTGGCGTATTTATCGGTCCCCGTGCTCAGCTTCAGCATCGCGAAAGCGGGCGATTTCATCGATTCCAATGCCGCGGCGGTCACCGGCGAACGCGCCAATCGCATTCGCCTGGCGAAGGAAGATTCGTTCCACTTCAACGGATTCTTCGCGGACAAGATCCATCAGGTGTTGGGCGTGTATTACGCCGACATGATTCTTTCGCTGGTCAGCGCGCTGAAGGAAGCATTCGCGCGAACCAAGACGATTCCCCAGTTCGCAAAGCCGATCCCCATGGTGCTCAGTGGTGGAACGGCTCTTCCGCCGGGCTTCCGCGATCGTTTCGAAAAGGTGCTGGGGGAGCAGGATTTCCCCATCGCGCTTTCCGAAATTCGCATGGCGGAGCGGCCTTTGCAAGCGACCGCGAAGGGCGCGCTGGTGTACGCTCTCAGCGACCTTTAGCGCATTGCTGGCCGGGTACTCTCGGCGGATTGCGCGGCCCAAACGCGCCTCGCTTACGCTGGGGTCGCAACCGACGTCCGTGAACGAACGCCACTCGTGTTCGCCAAGCGAAAAGCAGACCGGCTGTGCCCGTTCACTCGTAAAAAATTCTTGCCAACTTCCAGTGCCATGGGTCATAGTAAGAGTCTGGACTTTCGTCCACTTATGGGCTCCGATCACTTATCGGGTCAGCACAGGGCTGCATGGCGGATCAGGACTTTCTGTTCCTTACCGAACTGCTCGGCCTCAAGGTCTATGACCTTAAGGGGCGCAGGATCGGTGTGGTCAAAGATGCGGCCATCGTTCCACTTATCGATCCGGTTCGTCGTAGATCGCTATCTGGTTGGCGGCGGATCCACCTGGCTCACCGTTCGTCACGACCAGATCCGTTCGATTTCGCTCGACGGCATCCATCTGCGCGACGAAAATCTCACGCCGTATCACTCCGATGAGTACATGCTGCGCGATGGCGCGCGACCTTCTCGATCAGCAGATCATCGACGCGCAGGGCCGCAAGGTGGTGCGCGTCAACGACGTGACGTTCGAGATGCAGCGCGAGAACGGCGACGATCCTCTGTGGGTGCTGGATGTCGATATCGGGATTCGCAGCATTTTCCGCCGCTTGATGCAGGGCGTGCTGCCGCCGCGCTGGGTCCGGCGATTGCAGACCGGTATTCCGCCGCATTCGATTCCGCTGGGAATTCTGCAATATTCTGGAGCCCGATCCGCAGCGGCGCCTGCGGCTTGAATATTTCCAACCGCCTGCTCGAAGAGATGCACCCCGCCGATCTCGCCGACATCGTCGAAGAGCTGAGCCACGAGGATCGCGAAGCGATTTTCGAAAACATCGACAGCGAAGTCGCGGCCGATACGCTGACCGAGGTCGATCCCGACATTCAGGCCAGCATTCTGGAATCGCTGGACACCGAAACGGCGGCGGATATCGTCGAGGAGATGGCGCCCGATCAAGCGGCCGACGTGCTCGCGGATCTGGAAGAAGAAACCAGCGAAGAAATCCTCGAAGAGATGGAGCACGAGCCCAAGGCCGAGGTTCAGGAGCTGCTGGAGTTCGAAGAAGACACCGCCGGCGGCATGATGAATACCGAATATGTCGCGCTGAAGCAGGATGCGACGGTGGCCGACGCGTTGGCGGCGCTTAAGGAAAACGAAGAGCTGCTGGAAAATCTCAACACGCTGTTTCTGATCGATTCGGAAGAGCGGCTGGTGGCTACCGTGCCGCTGGCGCGACTGTTCCTGCATGAAGGCGCGACGCGGCTGGATTCGCTGGCCATGGAAACGCTGATCGACGCGCCAGTGAACGAGCAGCAGGACCGCGTGACGGAGCTGTTCGACAAGTACAATCTGCTGGCGCTGCCGGTGGTGGACGAAGATCGCAAGCTGGCCGGCGTAATCACGGCGGACGACATCATTTCCGTATTGAGGCAAAAATAATGACCGTGAAGGGCGAAGATGCTGAAACGGTTCCGCTACCATATCCTCATTTTCTTTGCGGTCATCGGGCCGGGCTTCATCACGGCGATGGTCGACAACGACGCCGGCGGCATTCTCACGTATTCGCAGGCCGGCGCTAAATTCGGTTATCTGCCGCTCTGGACCCTGCTTCCCATCACCATCCTGCTGATCGTGACGCAGGAGATGTGTTCGCGCATGGGCGCGGTCACCGGCAAAGGCCTATCCGATCTGATTCGCGAGGAATTCGGGTTGCGCATCACGTTCCTGATGATGGTGATCCTGGTGGTCGCGAATCTGCTGAACCTGATGGCGGATTTTTCAGGCATCGCGGGTTCGCTCGAAATTCTGCACGTGTCGAAATATATTTCCGTGCCGCTGGGCGCGGTCGCGGTGTGGCTGCTGGTGGTGAAGGGAACCTATCGCGGCGTCGAGAAAATATTTCTGTGGGCCTGCGTGGTTTATATCGCTTACATCATTTCAGGATTCCTGGTGCGGCCGGACTGGAAGCTGGCGATGGTCGATAGCGTACGGCCCGTGCTGATTTTCGACAGCGGCTATCTGAACATGTTGATCGGGATGGTGGGCACTTCTATCGCGCCCTGGATGCAGTTTTATCTGCAAGCCGCCGTGGTGGAAAAAGGCGTTACCGCGCGCGAGTACAAGGAATCCCGAGTGGAAGTGATCGTCGGTTGCATCGCGATGTCGGTGGTGGCGTTCTTCATCGTGGTGGCGTGCGCGGGCGCGATCTATTCGGTGAAGCCGCGCGACATCGAGACCGCCCAGGAAGCAGCGCTGGGATTGCGGCCGTTCGGCCAGTACGCAACGCTGCTGTTTGCCGCGGGCTTGTTCAACGCGTCGCTATTCGCGGCCTGCATCCTGCCGCTCTCGACCTCATATTCGGTATGCGAGGGCTTGGGTTTCGAATCGGGCGTGAACAAGCGTTTTCGCGAAGCGCCGATCTTTTACTGGCTATTCACGCTGTTGATCGTTGTCGGAGCGGGTGTGATTCTGTGGCCGCATTTCCCGCTGGTGAAAATGATCCTGTTTTCGCAAGTGGTGAACGGAATCCTGCTGCCGTTTGTGCTGATCTTCATGACGCTGTTGATCAACAAGCACAGCCTCATGAAGGAATGGGTCAACTCGCGTTTCTATAACGTGGTCTCGTGGGTATCGGTGGCATTGATGATCGGATTGACGCTGGCACTGGTGGCGATTTCCATCCAGGACATCAAACACTAAAATTTCAGCAACCGTTTGGCGTTGCCGCCCAGAATCCCGGCGCGATCGTCCTCTGAAATTTCCAGCGCTCGAATGCTTTCAAGCATCAGCTTGGGGCTGCCGATCTGATGCGCGTAATCGCTCCCGGCCAGAAGATGATCGGCGCCCGCAAACGAGATCGCCAGCTTCAACGCTTCGGGATTGAAATTCACCGTGTCGAAATAGAAGTGCTTTAAATATTCGCTGGGTGGGCGATCGATATTCACGCGGCACTCTTTGAACGCACGATAGCCGCGATCGAGCCGTTCACTGAGATATGGAATCGTTCCGCCGCAGTGTGTCAGCACCCATTTTATTTTCGGAAAGCGCACCGGAATGCCCGTGAACACCAGCTTCGCAGCGGCCAGCGTCGTATCCATCAAGAACCCGACCAGCGGCATCAGCCAGAAGTCGGTCATGGCTTCGACGCCCGCCGGATCGGTGGGATGAATGTACAGTACGGCTTCCAAATCATTGGCGAGTTCGTACAACGGCCAGAATCGTTGATCTGCCAGGGCGACGTGATTCACGTTGCTGAACAGCATCGCGCCGGGAAGTTTCAGATCGCGCACCGCGCGCTCGAGTTCTTTCACCGATGCGGCGGGATCGTTCAACGGCAGCGTGGCGAGCGCGGAAAATCGTCCTTTGTGTGCCTCGATCCCCTCCGCGAAATCGTCATTCACCAACTTGGCGAGCCGCACCGCGTTCGCCGGCGTCTCGACGTGCGTGCCCGGCGTGGTCAGCGTGTAGACCTGCATATCGATCCCGAAATCATCCAGCATCTTGCGCCGGATATTCAGATCGATCTGGCCGGGAACGGCGATGTTGTAATCGCCGGGATAGTGAATGCAGGCGTGGCCTTGATCGTTATAGGTCACGGTGACGTTGCTTTGGCCGGATTCGAGCGCCTTCAAATAGCGAGGCGGATAGTAGTGATTGTGAAAATCAATGATCATGTTTTCGGCTGTGCTTCAAAAAGAAATATACAGGAATGCCCACCGCGACCATCAGCAGCCCGATGGCGGCTTCCTTCCAATCGGCGGCGAGTTGATTGCCGACCACCAGTGCGCAGCCCGCGAGAAATACCATCGAGGCGGGAGTTGCGCGCTTTTGGAATTTCATTAAGCCGATGGTCATCAACCCGAAGAACAGGAACTCCGTGTAGACGACGCGCGTGAATAGCGCCCGATACGTTCCGGTCGCAACCAATGCGCTGGCCCAGATCGCCTGCGCGGCGATGGCGATATGCGGCGTATGAAATTTCGGATGCGCGGTGCCCATGGCGCGCCATGCGAGACCGTCCTGGGCAATTGCGTAATACACGCGCGGGCCCGCGAGAATGGTCCCACTCAATCCGCCGAAGGCCGAAACGATTACTAGAATCGCGACGATGGTTGCGCCGCGCGAGCCTTCCAGCACGTGCGCGGCGTCGGCGGCCACATGCTGTGAATTCAGTACCGTTTCGAGCGGCAGCACGCGCAGATACGCGGCGTTGAGCGAAAAATAGCACGCCGTCACCAGAATCATGCCGATCAGAAGCGCGCGAGGAATGGTGCGCTTCGCGTCGCGGATTTCGCCGCCTGCGTAGGTCACCATATGCCAGCCGCCGAACGCGAACAATCCCGCGCTGACGCCCAACAGGAATTCGCGCGATCCATGCGGTCCGTTCACCACAGCCGAGGCGGCTTGCGGCGGCGCGAGCACAACGACAGCAATCAAGATCGCCGCAATCGCCGCGAGCTTGGCGATGGTGAACGTGGTCTGCAGCGCGCTGCCCGAGCGCACGCCGGCGTAATTTACGATCGAGATCAACAAAATCGCACCCACCGCGACGGCCCGTTGCTGCGCATCGGTGAGCGGATAGAGTACGCCGACGTATCGTGCGAACACGGTCGCGATCGCAGCGACGATTCCCGAATGCGCGATCCAGAACATCGCCCAGCCCCACACGAATCCCGCGGCAGGCGAAATCGTTTCGCGGAGGTAAACGTACACGCCGCCGGTTTTCGGAAACTCGGCGGCAAGCGCGGCCGAGACCAGCGCCCCGCAGATCGACATGATTCCGGCGGTACCCCACACGGCGAACATCGCGGGGATGGTCGATACGTGGCGGCTTACCTCCGATGGTTGGACGAAGATGGATGCGCCGATGATGATGCCCGCGACCATGGCGGTCGCACGCACCAGGCCCATCGATTGGCGGAGCACGCTCGATTCTAGCGCGCTGCGTCATCGGCCTGGGCCATTTCGGCGTTCCGTAGCGCAGGCGATCGACTTTTGTCGCCTGCGAGTTCCTAAACGCAGGCCACAGAAAATCGATGCCCTGCGCTACCACGTGAATTGCTAGGCGGGTGTGGTCAGCGCTTTGCCTTTTTCGGCGAGCAGGATCGCTAGCAGCCGCGCGGGCTTGGTCGCGCTGGCGTTGCGCGATACCGAATGCAGCGCGTTGGGGGTCTCCATCCACATCTCGCCGGTAGCGTACGTTTTCTCGGCCTCATCACCGACTTTCGAAACGATGTCGCCTTCCAGCACATACGCGAACGTCAAGCCGGGATGGCGATGCGCGTTCGACGCCTGGCCGGGTGCGTACTTAACTTCGACCGCAGTGACGGACCAGCCGCGCAAATCGAGATCGGGAAGATCGTGCTGATAAAAAGGTCCGGTAGCACGATTTTGACAGGGCGCGGTTTGCGCCAGCAGCGCTGCGGCCAGCGCGATGGCGTGCCGGCGGTCGATGGGTGAATTCATTTCTTCTTTGCTCGTATAGAGGGACGGGGCTGCGCGATCAAACGATAGCTTCCTTCGATTAATTCAGTCAGCTCTTCCCAATCGAGCGCGCCCTTGCCGCTCATCGAAATCCAGCCCTGATTGCCGATGTGCGAAGCTTTCCAGAAGCGCTTGTCTTCCAGAAAAATCCCCAGCGCGGGCTTGCCGACCTTCAGCGTGATGTTGGCGTCGTCTTCATAGCCGCCCCACACGCAGAAGATTTTGTTCTTGATGCGAAAAGTCGGGTGGCCCCACGCCTCCACTTCGTGTGCATCGGGAAGCGCGAGACAAGTCTTTCGAAGTTTGGCGAGATTGCGCGGAACGCTCATTTCTTTTTGACAAACCTCTCGATTCCGCTGCGCGCATCTTCGGTCATGCGCGCCAGCGCGTTGCCGTGGATTCCGGCTTCGATGGACGCTTCGAACGTCATCGCATCCATGTGATACAGCAGATTCTTGCTGAGCGAAACTGCCGATGCCGATTTCGACGCCAGTGTCGCCAGGTATTGGTTCACGCGATGGTCGAATTCGCCGTCGTCCACCACGCGATTGATCAGCCCGATGGTGTGCGCGTCCGCCGCGCTGATGATCTCGCCCGTCGCGATCAATTCGAACGCGCGCTTTTCGCCGATGTTGCGGCGCAGGATCGCCATCACCATGGCGGGCACGAATCCGATGTTGACTTCCGGGTATCCAAATTTCGCGGACCGTTCCGCGATGACCAGGTCGCACGCGGTCGCCAGTCCGCATCCGCCCGCGAGTGCACGCCCACGCACCGCTGCAACGATCGGCCGCGGATGCCGCCGCATTGTAAGAAGAACATCCGCCAGTGCACGCGCTACCGTCAGATGATCCAGCACACCGGCTTCGGCCGCGCGATCGAACGCCGCCAGATCCGCGCCGGAGCAGAAATCCTGACCCGCGCCCGTGATTACGACCACGCGAACCCCTGCGTCGCGAGCCGACTCGTCCAAGCGCGCGTGCAGTTCGGCGATCAATTCCGGGCTCAGTGCATTGCGCTTTTCGGGACGATTCAGCGTGATCCGCGCGATACCTTCCGAAACGCCGTACTCAATCAGCGGCATCGTCGTCAATTTCCATGCGCAGCAATGCGCTCGAATAGGTCTTGCCCTGCGGATCGGCTTTCAGTGCGAGCGTGCCGCCACCATCCAGCGATTCATGCAGCAGAAAATTCAGGGCTCCGAGATTCGGCAATTCGAACCGCTCGACCTTGCCCAAACAAACACCCTCGAAATGTTTCTTGACGCGAGCCGCCGTCACTTCGCGCACCAGAATCGGATAGTCGTTCGGATCGCGAGCAATGATGCCGACGTTGGCGGTATCGCCCTTATCGCCCGAACGCGCATGCGCCAGCTCCACTAATTTTCGCTTGGCCATAGGTTCACCTCCGGCGTCACTTCGCGTTTCGGAATCAGCGCGGGCCAGTACGCCACGATTTCTTCGACGCGCGGGCGCCCGCTGCCCAGCCCCGTCACCACCGGCGGCCCGTTCAACGCGAACGGCGCGATCTCTTTCGTGAATCGCTCCACTGCGGCGCGATCGTTCGACCGCACCCCGAATCGCAGCACGACCTCGGCAAGATCCGCTGCCATTTCAGGCGACGGCTCGGCTGCAGGAATGCCGTGGCACGCGTTTGCGCCCAGGAACTCGGCCCGAATGGCGTCAAACTTCAGGCCGATGCGATCCAGGCGCGCGCGCATAATCTTCTCCGCCGCGCGCGCTTTCTTGTACGCATCGGGCCACGCATACGCGAGACTTCCGATCGCCTTGAACCCCGCCGCGTAGCTGATCGACACCTTGTAGGAATCCGTAGCGGGATGACCGTGAATTCCCGTGAATCGCACACGATCCGGGCCGTTGTCATGAAGGTGAATCGTGGTGAAATCGGCGACGCAATCGGGAGTGATGTAGGAATGCGGATCGCCCATTTCGTACAGCAGTTGTTCCTTGACGCTGTCCAGCGTGACGCGGCCGCCAGTGCCTTTGTGCTTGGTAATGACGAACGTTCCATCGGGTTCGGCTTCGATGATCGGGTAGCCGATGTCGGCGTAATCGATGGTCTCCCAGCCCACCTGGCAATTGCCGCCAGTGCACTGCGCTCCGCATTCGACGGTGTGGCCGGCGATGGTGCCTGCCGAAAGCTTGTTCCAATCGTCATGCTTCCAGCCGAATTCGTGAATCATGGGCGCGAGCGCTAATCCTGTATCTGTCACGCGCCCTGTAATAACGATCTGCGCACCGCGCGACAACGCATCGGCAACAGGAAACGCTCCGAAATAGACGTTTGCGCTCTGGACATTGGCACGAATAGTTGAAAGCGGCTCGCCCGTTTCCATATTTTTCAGCTCGACGCCGCGCGCGATAAAGTCGTCCAGCCGGTCCATGATGTCGTCGCCGGTCACGGTCGCGATCTTGATATCGACGCCTTGCCGCCTGGCGACTTCGAGCACTGCATCGCGGCATGCTGCCGGATTCACGCCGCCCGCGTTGGCGATCACTTTGATCCTGCGCTCGACGAGTTCGGGCAACACGCGCGCGATCATGTCCACGAAATCGCGAGCATAGCCGGCTTTGGGATCGCGCGACCGCTGCTTCTGCAGGATCGACATGGTCACTTCGGCCAGATAATCGAGCGTCAGATAGTCGAGGGGGCCGCGCCGGACCTGTTCGACGGGAGCTTCGAGCGAATCGCCCCAGAAGCCCTGTCCATTTGCAATTCGAATCATTGAGTTTGCTTACCGACCGCAGGATATCGCGAATCGGCAGCCCAGCGGAATCGGAAACGACTTTCCACCCGTGCGATCTAGATATTTAGACGCTCTCATACGCCAAGGAGATTCATCATGAAGCTGAATACCATCGAAGACGTTTTTCTGGATCAGATCCGCGGTTTGTACGACGTTGAAAAGCAGCTGGTACGCGCTTTACCGAAAATGGCGAAGGCCGCCGAGTCGGAAGAACTTGCCGAGGGGCTGCGATCGCATCTGGTCGAAACCAACGAGCACGTTTCGAGGCTGGAACAGATTTTCGATCTGTGCGGGGAAACACCGAAAGCGCGAGCCCTGCAAGACGTTGCGCGCGCTGATCGCGGAATCGAAGCCGGAAGCCGCGATGAAGGGTCCCATTCAGGATCTGATGATCATTCGCGCAGGTCAGGAAGCCGAGCATATTGAGATGGCGAGCTACGGAAACGCGCGCACGCTTGCGGAAAAGCTCGGCAAGGGCGACGTGGTGGAGCTGCTGGATCAGACGCTTAAGGAAGAAAAGGCCGCCGATCAGAAGCTGACCGAAGTGACGCCGTCGATTCTGGATCGTGCGGAGGTCGGCGATGAGGAGAAGGTGTTGGCGGGAGCCTGACGGGATCAGTAATTCGCCCGGCGTTTGCCACCCTCAACCGAGCCGCTCGCCTTCTTCGCGACCTTGACCTCGAGGTTGTGGCGCTTGGGCGATGCATTCGACTCGGGCACGAATCCGATCACGTATTGCGCCAGCGCATCCGCCTTAAAGCTTTCGAGGATGGTGAGGAGCAGTTGTGTGTCGATCGAGGGAAACTCCACAGCGCGCCCGCCCGTCAGCGTGCCCAGCGCTTCAAATTGGCGCATGCGCCACAGATTTCGCGGATAGCCGCTATGGATATGACGCTGATAATTGGTTGCCACCGGATAGATCGGGATGCCGAGATCCAAGGCGTGCGTTCCGATGTCCTGAGGCAGAGTGGTAGTCGCGCCGATTCCCTCTGAGAACATCACCATCACGCGCGACACTTTGTCCTGCGCCGCCGCGACGTCGCCCAGTACGCCGATCGCCGCTTCCATCGGCCAGCCGCGGTGCTCGTTGCTGAGAAAGTAGCTTGTCTGGAAATCATCGGTGAACGGGCCCTGCCCCACGCTGTCTCGCTTCGAAGGCAGGGTGATCGGAATATCGGCTCCGGCTTCTGTCACGTAGCTCGGCATTGAGCAGTTCGCGGAAGTCGCGAGTGACAGCGCGCGCATCCCGCGTCGCGCCGGTCATCCGATAAAGCTTCTGCCCTGCCGTGGCGTAGACGCTGATCCGGACGTCGGCATCCTGATTTTCAAGAAGTACCCTCGTCATGCTTTCTTCCCAAGCCGGAATAAAGCGGAAGACGTCAGCGGGATCCCAGAAATATGGGATCGCCGGGTTGACATCGAACAGGAGCACGAGTTCCAGCGGCATCCGGCCGTGGGTCATGGGACTGTCGAAGATCGTGAACGGGCGCGGCTTGCCGTCTTCGAGCAGAGTCACATCGCTCGCTTTCAGGTCGGGCACGAAGCCCTTGCCGTGCCTGACATGGAAGGAGAGCAGCACCAGTTTCGTCTGTGCGGTGAATGTGACGGCGGCAGGCTCCTGCTGTGCGGACAGCGAGGTCACGAGCAGGAACGCCGGAACTAGACGGCTGATCATCGCGCCACTACCTAACTGTACCGGGCCGAAACTCCACAATGCTACTGTGGAGATTCTATGCTCGATTTGCGGCTTATTCGGACTCAACCGGATGCGATCCGGGAGTTGGTCCGCCGGCGGAAATCGCCTGTTGATTTCGACAAACTCCTCGCGGAAGATGAGCGCGTACGCGCGCTGACCACTCAGCTCGATACACTTCGTTCCAAGCGAAAAGGCGGCGGGCCGGGTGCGGGATCTGCTGAGGCTCGCGAGGCGGCCGTTGTGCTGCGAAATGAAGTCGCTGCTCTCGAAGAAGAACTTCGCGTGGTGAAGGCCGAGCGCGATCGTTTGATGAGCTGGCTGCCGAATCTGCTCGCCGACGATACGCCGGTGGGCCAGAGCGATGCCGACAACGTCGAGATCAAGCGCTGGGGCGAGCATCCGAAATTCGATTTCGAGGCGAAGACGCATGAAGCGATTGGCCACAAGCTCGGCGTGATCGACGAAGAGCGCGGAACGAAAGTCGCAGGATCGGGATTTTATTATTTCGTTGGCGATGGCGCGCGGCTGGCGTGGGGGATGTTTTCGCTGGCACTGGATTATCTGGCGAAACGTGGATTCCAGCAGATGTTTACGCCAGTGGCGGCGAAAGCGAACACGCTATTCGGTACGGGTTATCTCCCGTTCTTCTCGGATCAGATTTTCAAAATCGAAGGCGACGATCTGAATCTGATTGGGACATCGGAGCAGACCATGGTCGGCTATCACACCGATGAGATTCTGGCTCCCGAAAAGCTGCCGCTGCAGTACACCGCGTTCACGCCGTGTTTTCGAACCGAAGCCGGATCGTATGGGCGCGAAACGCGCGGGTTGTTTCGCCAGCATCAGTTTCACAAGGTGGAACAGATCGTGTTTTGCGATCCTGCGGCGTCTGAAGA
This sequence comes from Terriglobia bacterium, assembly GCA_963819125.1. Lineage (GTDB taxonomy): Bacteria > Acidobacteriota > Terriglobia > Bryobacterales > Bryobacteraceae > Palsa-187. The sequence continues at coordinate 1,045,320 of CAWFUQ010000015.1, read as the reverse complement.
ATGGCTGCAGCAGACCGTCGACAACGCGACTGGAATCCTGCAGCTATTGGAGATTCCATACCGCGTAGTGCGCGTTTGCGACGGGGACCTGGGCGCGCCGGGATACAAGAAGTACGACATCGAGGGGTGGTTTGCAGGCTTCGGCAGCTATCGCGAGACGCATTCCTGCACCAATCTGACCGATTTCCAGACGCGGCGATTGAACGTGCGCTGCAAGGGCGCGAGCGGTACCTACCATCCGCACACCATTTCGTCGACCATGATTACCGATCGAGCGCTGCTGGCTCTGCTTGAAAATAATCAGCAGGCCGACGGGTCGATTCGGGTACCCGAAGCACTACGGCCATACGTCGATGGCCGTAGTGAGATTCGCCCGAAGTAGAAACGCGTGCGAAATATGTGCGTCTAACCGCTCCTTTTAGTCGCGGCTCATTTGTTGTCAACCCATAACGAGCCGCGACCAAAGGGAGCGGTTAAACATCCGGGTTGCGCCAGGTTTATCGTCAGTGATCGGATACCTTTAAACTAAAGCTATGCGCCGCACGCGGTGGCTCTTTCTAGCCGCCATCTTTGGAATCCTCGTGTTCGTCGGCGTGACGTATTTCAAGCGCATCGCCAAGCTGATCCGCGAAGCGCCGACGGTGCTCGCCAAACCGCTCGAAGAAAACGTCAACGCGCGATCGCAATACTGGACCTACGGCGATTTCAAGGGCGACAAGCAACGCGTGTTCATCCAGGCGAGGAACATGCGGCAGATCCGCGATTCCTCGGCGGTCGAGCTGGAAGGCGTCGAGATGCACCTGTTCCATAAAGAGGACGGCAAGTACGACCTGGTGCGCTCAGCCGCGGCCCAGTTCAATCCTTCAGCGAAGACGCTCTATTCCGACGGCGATGTCGATATCACGCGCGATGTGCCGGTTGAAGGCCCGCAGACCGGGCGGATCGTCAAGATTCATTCGTCCGGTGTGACCTTCGATAGCGACTCCGGCAAAGCCACCACAGATCGCGCTACGACATTCGAGTTCGATCAAGGCGGTGGGTCGGGAGTGGGTGCGGAATACGATCCCAACGCTCGACAGTTGCACTTAAAGAGTCAGGTGTTGCTCGATTGGCGCGGTAAGACCGAGGATTCGATTCCCCTCCACATCGAAGCGGGCGAAGCGTATTACCTGGAAAAAGAATCGAAAGTGGTGTTGATGCCGTGGGCCAGGCTCACGCGCGACACACTGCATATCGAAGGCGAAAATTCGACCGTGCTGATCGAAGAGAAGGAAATTCGCACCGCCGATGTGGTCAAGGGCCACGGCTATCGCGAGGATGAGAACCGCAAAGTCGAATTCGCTGCCGACCGCATGCACTTGCACTTCATCACCGGCATGCAGGTGGATGCGATGAATGGCGACGGCAACGGCCGCCTGGTGGAGAGCGCAGCCACGATGCGCACCACGGTGACCGGTCATCATATCGATCTCGACTTCGACACGACCACCAAAGAGAGCGCGCTCAAATCGGCAGTCGCCACCGGTTCGAGCGTCGCCGAAGCGGTTCCGATCCCGAAGCCTGGAGCGGAGCCTGGCGAAACGCGCGTGCTGAAAAGCGACATGATCACCATGAAGATGCGCACGGGCGGGAAGGAAATTGAGAGCGTCGAAACGGCCGGAGCGGGCACGGTCGATTTCCTGCCGAACCGCGCGGGCATGCCCAAGCGCTTCATGAAGGGCGATAAATTCTGGATCACCTACGGCGCGGAGAATCGCATTTCCTCGTTCAAATCGATCAACGTGTCGACCAGAACCGACAAGCCGCCGAATCCCGATAAACCGAACATCATCCCGCCGCCCGCCTACACGGAAAGCAAGGACCTGTTCGCGACCTTCGATCCGAAGACCAGTGACATGACGCATCTGGATCAGAAGACCAACTTCAAGTATCACGAGGGCGATCGCCAGGCGCGCGCGGATCACGCCACGCTCGATCAAACCAAGGACATGATGGTGCTGGAGGGCGGGTCGCGAGTGTGGGATCCCACCGGATCGGCGACGGCCGATCATATCGAGATGAACCAGAAGTCCGGCGATTTCACGGCGATCGGCCACGTCGCCTCGACGCATCAGCCCGATAAGAAGGGTAATTCGTCGGCTATGTTATCGACCGATGAAGTGATGCAGGCGCGCGCGCAGAAAATGGTTTCGACCGATAACAATCTCAACATTCACTACGAAGGCAACGCGGTGGCGTGGCAGGGCGCGAATCGCGTGGAAGCGGACACGCTGGATATCGATCGCGACAGCGGAAACATGAAAGCGCACGGCAAGGTGAAGAGCAGTTTCGCGGACAAAGACAAAAAAGACAAGACTGCCGACGGTGAGTCGGATAAAGCCGCCGTCAAAGCGAAGCCGCCCACGGCTCCCGTTTTCACCGTCGTAACCGCGGCCGATATGGTGTACACCGAAGACACGCGCATCGTCGATTACACCGGCGGCGTGACGCTCAAACGGCCGGAAATGACCATCACGGCGATCAAGATCCGCGCGTTTCTGAAAGACGCGAATTCGGATTCTTCGCTCGATAAAGCGTTCGCCGATGGAGCGGTGAAAATTGTGAACGTCTCGCAGAAATTGAAGCTGACGCGCACCGCCACGGCGGAGCACACCGAGTATTACGCCGACGACGGCAAGGTCATCATGCAGGGCAACATTCCGAAAATGGTCGAGTCGACCGGAAGACGCACCGACGCGCCCAAGGAATTGATTTGGTATTCCAACGATGGTAGGCTCATCGTTGACGGACTCGACATCACCAAGCCCGCCAAGAGCGTCCTCCTCAAGAAGAAGAAATAGCAAAGCTCAGTGCAAAACGGCCGCAATACCCGAACCCTTCGCACCACCGAAATCACGAAAGCTTATCGCGGCCGCAAGGTGGTGGATAACGTTTCGGTGTGGGTGAAGCAGGGCGAGGTCGTGGGGTTGCTGGGACCGAACGGCGCGGGTAAGACCACGTCGTTCTACATGATCGTCGGGCTGATCACACCGGATTCCGGGCGGGTGTTGATCGACGACGAAGACATCACGCCGCTGCCGATGTATAAACGTGCGCATCGAGGCATCAGCTATCTTCCACAGGAAGCGTCGGTGTTTCGTAAGCTCTCGGTGGAAGACAACCTGATGGCGATCCTGCAAACGCTGCCGCTCAATCGTCGCGAGCGGCGGGAGCGGTTGAATCAATTAATCGACCAGCTGGGCCTTGAAACCGTTCGCCACAGCAAAGGGTATGTGCTTTCGGGCGGCGAGCGGCGTCGCGTGGAGATCGCCCGATCTTTGGTGATCGACCCGAGCTTCCTGTTGCTGGACGAGCCGTTCTCTGGTATCGATCCGATTCAAGTACTGGAGTTGCAGAAGATCATTTTCGATCTGAAGCGCGCGGGCATCGGGATTCTGGTTACCGATCACAACGTGCGTGAGACGCTGGCGGTGACGGACCGCGCTTACATCATCAACAACGGCCGCATCTTTCGCTCAGGGTCGCCGGAAGCCCTGGGCAACGATCCGGAAGTGCGTCGCGTGTACCTGGGCGAGAACTTCAACACGCTTGATTTGCAGAGCGGACGTTGGCAGGTTCCGGCTGGGGAATCAGAAGATTAGTTCTCGCTGGGCTTTTCGACGTGATCGATCACCAGGACCTTCAGCGGCACCTTGCGCTTCTCGATCCTGAATCCGAGTTGGTCCTGTAGCCCCGTCAGGATCGCCATAATTTCGCGAGGCATATCATCGTCCTCAGGGATCGGCCCGCGCGCGATCACAGCCATATCGATCTTGAAGTTGTAGCGGCCCGGGAGCGACGTCAGATCGATCACCGGAAGCTTTTCAGGCCGGCTCAGCATCGCCGCGAGCTGCGCCGTGGTGACGCCCTGGCCCACTAAGGCCATGCCCTGCGGACGAATCGTGCCGTCGCCGCCTGAGGCTGGTTCCAGCTTCTCTTTCGCTTTGCCCGCTTCGAGCGCGTAAGCGAGGACCGTCTTCGATTCCTCATGAGCGGCGAGCTTGAAGCGATCGGCGAGCAGCGCTTTGAGCATCGTCTTCAGCTCCGCTTCAGTGGCGGGTCCCTTCGCCTGCGCGACGATGTCGTAGAACTGAGCGCTCAGCGGCGTTTTGCTGATCACTTGCGGAGGGGCAAGATCGTAAGCCCACATGATGCATGCGGAAACGGTCCCGTTCCGAATCGCGAGGCGCCCCGGTGTAGCCGTGATCTCTTCTTGACGGCGAGTGCCCGTATCAGCGCTCGGCCGAATGGATGCGGCTTCAAAGACGGGCTGCGAGAGGGCTATGTTCGCTGCCAGTATTGTGGCGAGCAGAATTTGTTTCATATGCGCCTGAGGTTCCCGAGAGAACTCAGTCGTATTTATAGCAAATTGAAGAAGATTAAGCGGCGGCGCCGGCGGCGGCGCGTTCGCCCATCGAATTGGCGAAGTGTGCGACCACTTGCGACATCTCTTCGATGGCGCGCGCGGCGACGGTCGGCGAGAACTTGCGGCTGACGCTGTACCAGCTACGCATCAGGCGATAGTTGATCTCAAGCATACGCTTCTCGATCGAATCTTCGCCGTCCACTGCGTTCGAGGCATGCTTCAGAAGATACGTGACCACTTCGTAGTCGCGATCGAGCGCCGTCTTCAAGATGTCGAGATCAAGAGCGCCTTCACGCAACTGCGCTTGCACATTCAGGAAGCCGAGTTGATTCGCCTGTGCTACGGAAGCTGCGTAATCCCGGGTCGTGCGGGCGCTGAGGATTAAAAGACAGGTGTAGCGGAACCAGTAGGCAAAGAGCAGAACCGAGCTCGCCGTGATGACCGCTGTTGCGATGAGTTCCATCATGATCGGTTCTTGAGTTCTGTTCCTTTTTCCTATACCAGCTCAGAGTGCTTGTTGAGCTACGAGAAGAATAGCATCGGGCTTTGCCGCGATCAATGAAAATCGACGTACTAAGTGTGTTTTCCCATAGTTCTACGCGCCCGCCTCAGAGGGAAGATCATGTCCTGCGGCGCGCGCTTGTGCGCCGACCGGTACTGGCGATACAGGGAGGCATAGCTGCGGGTTAGGTAGTGCTGGGGAGAATACCCCAGACGAGCCGCCGTTTTGTCGATCCAGTCCGGCGCGCCTTCGATTTCAAGAAAGATTCCCATGGGCGTTTCGTCGATCGTGATGATCCCTTTATCGGACGATCTCGAAAACTTCGTTCGATATTTTTCGTAGCGAAACGCCGGATGGTACCCCAGGCGGTGAAGGACTAGCGTCAAAGCTTCCGGATCGGAGACGTCGAATTCAATCTCTTCACGGCTCTTGTGGCGGGAGCGCTCGCCTGGTCCTTTATATGTGATGGTCGAAAGCTTTTTACCGGTACGCCCGGCGCGACGGAGGCGCAGGAGCTGATCGGAATTCTTGAGCTCGCCGGCGCGATCGAACAACTGATCGGCTTCGAGGGTGCGCGGCTCGATCATTTTGTAGCCGCGCCGCTCGATCATGGCGCGCGCGCTTCGCGCCGTGCCTTCGTAACGCAGCTTGATTTCGGTTTCGTGATTGCGCGGCAGGGTAAGGTGAGGTGCGGTGGGCATCGACACCAAAATGATACGATGAGTCCGATGCGCCCGTAGCTCAGCCGGATAGAGCAACTGGCTTCGAACCAGTAGGTCGGGAGTTCGAATCTCTCCGGGCGCACCAGATCTCCTTTCGCGGGCGCAGCTTCCTTGTCGGCCTGGAGTGCGCCGCGGTAAACTCAATTCGCATTGATGCGAATTTCCATCACCTGAGTTTTCAAATGTTCAAAAAAGTTCTGATTTTCGCCGCGTTGTGGATTTGCTCACCGGTTTTTGCATGCACCCTTACGGTAACCGCGTCGTTACCGTCGGGCACGGCCGGCGTGGCCTACTCCGGTTCCATTTCCGCTACCGCGTCCTGCCCGGGGGCGATCACGTACTCGGCGTTTGGGTTGCCGCTGGGGCTCTCTGTCGATGCCAACACCGGCGTGGTGAGCGGGACGCCCACGCAAGCCGACTTCAACCCCTATCAGGTAGGGATCGACGCCATGCAAGCCGCCTCGGCCGGGAACGGCGGCGAACCGGTATTCGGAAACGCTACCGTTTCCCTCACCATTCTTTTCAATCTCCCGCCCTCCGGTCCACCGCCGATAACGCCCAGTCAGTGCACCGTCCAGATCACCACTCCCGCAACGCTTCCGGCAGGATCCCTGAATCAGTTTTACTTCGAGCAGCTTCAGGCGGTCACGCCTTTTTGTGGACCCCTCACCTGGACATCCGCGAATCCGCTGCCACCGGGCCTAGCGCTGACGTCCAATGGAGAACTGACCGGGACGCCAACTTCGGGCGGTCAATTTAGTTTCACCCTGACGGCGACGAGTTCCAGCGGACCTTCCGCGACGCTACAGTTTTCGCTCACGATTCCGGGCAGTGGATCAACACCGGCGATCACGCCGACCTCCTCGCTGCCGCATTTCGCCGTGCAGGATAGCTGGACCTTCGGCGTCTCCGTGGTGAACACCGGAACCAAAGCCGCGAACTTTTCCGTCGCGTTTCACGATGACACGGGCAAGTCGATTTCCCTGCCGTTCGCTACCGGCTCGACCAACGTTCTTTCCGGAACCATCCCCGCGCAGGGATCCGCATATTTCGAAGCCAGCAATCCGCAAGGTCCCCTGATTTCCGGGTGGGGACAAGTGGCGGCCGATTCCACCATCATCATCCAGGCTTTGTTTCGCAATAAAGTCGCCGGCAATGATTACGAAGCCTCGGTGCCCAGCAACGCAGGCAGCAAGGAGTTCGAGATTCCGTTTGATTTCACAACCGCGGATGGCGCGCAGATCTACACCGGGATGGCAGTCGCCAATCTCGACTCCAACAACTCCGCGACCCTGACTTGCAGCGCGCGCGACTCCACCGGCGCGGTCATCCCTGCCGCTTTCGATCTGAGCGATCGCCCGCCGTTGCTGAGTCCCTTGGGGCATTGGTCCGGCTATTTGTTCTCGGGTCTTCTCGGACAGCGCGGCACCATCGATTGCGTCTCGACCACAACAGTCGCCGCCACGGCGCTGCGATTCCTGGGCACCAATGCCTCCTCGTCCCTGACCGTCATTAACAAATAAGTTGAGCCGGTTTCGCTTCCGTTGGTGCGCTTTAAAACATCGGAGGAGCCGGCGCCATGAAAATCACCAACCAGACCGCAGACGAGCTCGAATTGAAGGAGGGCAGCGCGAGCGGTATTGTGGTCGGCGTTGCGTTCATGGCCGCCGGCGTGGTGGTGGAAGTGGTCGCACGTAATTCGTTCGCGTACGCGCTATGGGTAATGCTTGGACTGATTGCTCTCGGCATCGGATTGATCCTGTTCGCATCGTCGATCACGCTCCATGCCAGCCGCGCCAGCGGTCAGATTCAGTACCAGAAGAAACGCCTGATCGGCACGCAGAATTCGAGCTTCGCGATCGGCGACGTTTTTCGCATCGAGACGCGAAAGCAGTGGCAGATGCAGAACTCGGCGCCTGCGGGCGATAACCGTCCGCCCATGCAGCAGCCGGTGCTGGTGGCTCAATCGGTGATCGTGTTCAGGGATGGCCGCGAACTGGCGTTGGATCACCAGAAGACATCGTCCACCACGCAGATCGGCTCGGCGGTGCTCATGGGTGGCCAGGGAAACGAAACGGCGATGGCAGCTCAGGTCGCCAAGTGGCTGGGAGTTCCGTTTGAAGAAGTAATGCCGCCGAACATGGGCGGTGGGATGAACATCATCAGCGCTTAAGGCTGGAGACTATTTCGCGCGCAGGTCGGAGAGCGTGAACACCCGCTCCAACTCCAGTCCGAATTGCGATTTCAGCGCTTCGGCGGCGCCCATTTCACGATCCACCAGGCAGATCGCGCCCAGCACGTGCATTTCGGAAGCGATCGCCTTTTCGATAGCCTGCACGGTGGATCCGCCGGTGGTGCAGACATCGTCGATGATCACGACATGCAATCCCTTGGCATTGTCCAAGCCTTCGATGAAACGCTGCATGCCGTGCTTTTTCGGCTCCTTGCGCACCACGAACGCGTCGATCGACTTGCCGAATTCCAAGCTTTCACGCGCGACGGCGAAGGCGATCGGATCGGCCCCCAGGGTCAACCCTCCAACGGCCGCAGGCGACCATCCATTCGCCAGCATCCCGCGAAGTATGGCGCGGCCCACCAGGGGCATCGCGGCGGCGGTGCACGTGGTCAGCTTGCTGTCGACGTAAACATCGCTCTTCTGCCCGGAGACCAGCGTAAAATCTCCGAACCGGACGGACTTGTGGAGCAGCATCTGTTTCAACTGGAAGATTTCTTGATCGGGAGCCATCGCCGCGATTCTAGCAGACGCTATTCTGATGTATGTGCGCGTCCTCCTGATTCTTGCGATCGTGACGCTGGCCGCCTGCGGACCCGCCGCCAATTCCGGCGCTCGCGATGAAACCAAGGAAAGTTGGTATCCCAACGCCGTGGCTCAGCTTGCGCAGATCGCGCGCGATGCCGATAAAGCTTATCAAGAGCACAAGCCCGATCAAGCCGCGGCGCTGATCGAAAAAGGCACGCCGATCGAGAATCGGGTGCTACGCGTCAATCACCCCACGCTCGATGCGGAGATCGCGGCTTCGGATCTGGATGATTTGTATGGCCGCATGCTGTTGGGCAACCGTCATTTCGGATGGGCGCGGCTGATGTTCCAAAAGAACCTGGCTCGCTGGAAGCACTGGACTCCGGAGACGCCTGACACCATCGCTCGCCGCCAACACGCGCAGGCACAGATTGACGAGTGCGACAAGAATATCCCGCAATAGCTCCTTAGGGATCGCACTTGACTTCGAGTTCGTTCGTACGAATACTTTAGGAATGCGCGCCGTATTCCTCGGTCTCACCATCGCCGCAGTTCTCTGTGCCCAATCGCCCGCCCAGTTCGATGTCGCCACCGTCCGCCGGGCTCCTCCGCCTGAAGGCGACACCTACAACATCAATCTCGGCACCATCCAGCACGGCACGCTGACGCTGACCAACACCACGGTCGCCGATTGCCTGCGCTTCGCCTATCACATTCCCAGCGACAAACAGATTGACGGGCCCCCGTGGATCAAGGACAAGGAATTTCACTACATCATCGCCGCGAAAACCTCGCCCGACGCCGAGCGCGAAACGCTGTTCCCCATGTTGCAATCCCTGCTGGCCGAGCGCTTCCAGATGAAAACCCACTGGGAGACCCGCGAGCTCAATCACTACGAATTGACCCGTTCGAAATCGGGCATCAAAATCTCGCCAGCGGACATGAGCAAGCCGCGGGAGCAATCACTCAGGACTGACAGCATCGATAGCACCCAGATCTCGATGGAAACCATGTGCATGGTGATCGCGCGTTTTGAGCTGCGCGACAGCCTCTTGATCGACCGGACGGATCTGCAGGGCCTTTGGGGCGTCAAATTGCAATGGACACCCTCCAGGCTGGGGAATGCTGGGCCAGGTCAGCCTAATGATCCGGGGAATGGTCCAACCATTTTCACGGCATTGAAAGAACAGCTCGGCTTGACGCTCGAATCGAAGAAGGGACCAGTAGACGTACTGGTGGTGGACCGGGCGGAAAAGGATCCCGTCGAAAACTAAAGAACCATTGCACTTCGCTAACGCGCATAGTAGAATCTACCACAGACATAGTAGAATGCTTCCCAAGCTGAGCAAGCTCGAACTGAAGATTATGGACGCACTGTGGTTGCACGGAGCGATCTCGATTCGCGAGATCCAGGAAGCTTTTCCAGAGCGGAATCGTCCCGCGTACACGACCATTCAGACCACGGTGTATCGCCTGGAAGCGAAGAAAGCCGTGCGGCGAGTGAAGAAAATCAGTAACGCGCATATCTTCGAAGCAGTAGTATCGCGCGGGGCCGCGCAGCGGCGGCTGATCGACGATTTATTGGGGCTGTTCGGGGGCCGCACGCAGCCGGTGATGGCGCACCTGATCGATTCGGGAAAGTTAACGCTGGATGACGTTCGTGAGGCGGAGCGGCGTTTGATGGAGCTTAAGAGCCAATCCAAGCCTTCCGGGCGAACCTGACTTCGATATGCATCGTACGAATACGTTAGGAACCGGGGCAGAGCCAGAAAAGGGTGCAAAACGGAACTAAACGGAGTTTTTGCCGTCCAATTGGAATGCGCCGGCCACGTGGGGAACCGGTGTGCGCGCCCCAGCCGGTTTCACAGCTGTGAAGGAATTGCCCGGGTGTGACCATGGGAAGGGCCCGGAAGACCGCGAAAAGATTGGGGAAATTCTAGACGTTTGGCTCGCGATTTACGTCTGATACAGAGATGAAAACGATTCGGAGGGTCCATTTCGCCATCGCCGTGAGTGCGATCGCATGTGCGCAGGCGCTTAATACAGCGAGGTTCGAGGTCGCCGCGATCAAGCCGAGCGACCCTGCGGTGCGCGGATTTCACGTCCAGACGGCGCCGGGCGGGCGTTATATCGCCAGCGGCGTCACGGTGAAATTCCTGATCCAGGCGGCTTACGGAGTGCGCGAGTTCCAGATTCTAAATGCCCCGGCCTGGACCGATACGCAGCATTACGATATCAATGCCAAAGGGGAAGAGAGCACTGCGAACCAGCCCAATGTGATGTCGCAGCGTTTGCAGGATCTGCTCGCCGGGCGATTTCAGCTGAAGCTGGCTCGGGAAACGCGCGAATTGCCGGTCTATCATCTGGTGGTCGCGAAAGGCGGGTCAAAGCTGAAGGAATCCACGGCCAAGGAAGATGACCGCTTCATGCAAATGGGACGCGGCCGAATCACCTTCAAAGGAGCCAGCATGAGTTCGCTGGCGGTGCAGCTTTCGCAGCAGCTTGGACGAACCGTCCTGGATCAGACCGGCCTAACCGCGAATTACGATTTCACGCTGAACTGGACACCGGAAACGCCGGCGGGTCCCGACGGTCCGAAGGATGCGCCGAGCGCCGATCCCAATGGTCCGACGCTGTTTACGGCGATTCAGGAACAACTCGGATTGAAGCTCGAATCGGCGAAAGGACCGGTGGAAGTACTCGTAATCGCCAGTGTGGAGCGACCGGCCGAGAATTAACATGCCTGGTGCGATTAACATGGTTGGTAAAGATTGGAACTTGCCCGTGACGGGGACGGAATCCTTAACAGTTGCCTTGCAGCCCACGGCAGAAAATCGTCCGAAATTTAAAACATAAGGCTTGGAATGCGGATCAGGAATTGGCTTCGAACTTTAGCGGTCGTCATCGCGGCGGTGTTATGCCTTAGTGCGGGCGAGCAGAAGGGCACTGTCAAATTTGGCGGATTGCCCGTGCCCGGCGCCACCGTTACGGCGTCGCAGGGCGATAAAAAAGTGATTGCGGTCACCGATCAGGAAGGCAAGTACGTGCTGCCCGATCTGGCCGATGGCGACTGGACCGTCGAAATCGAAATGCAGGGCTTCCAGACGTTGAAGCAGGACGTCAAAGTGGTCGCGGGAGCAGAGCCGCAAGAGTTCGAAATCAAGATGATGGCGTTCGACCAGATTAAATCGGTCGCGGCCGCCCCGGAGCCTCCTCCGCCTGCGACTGTCGCGAACACCGCTCCCTCGGGTGGGCTGCCGGCCTCAGCCGTGAAGCCGCCGGATTCCAAGAAGAATGCGAAGAATGCGCCGCAGCCGAATCCGAACGGCAGCAGCGGATTCCAGCGCACGCAAGCCAATGCGACCGCGAACGCCAACGCCGCTCCGGCCAATAATTCCGCGCCTGCTTCCGACGCGTTCGCCGGACAGAGCCCCAGCGATCTCAGCAGCCGCGCGACCGACGGCTTGCTGGTCAACGGCACCACCAATAACGCGGCCAGTTCGCCGTTCGCGCTCAATTCCGCGTTCGGCAACAATCGCCGCGGGTCGCGATCGCTGTACAACGGCAACATCGGATTCACGCTGGATAATTCCACCTTCGACGCGCGGACCTTTTCGATCACCGGACAGGATACCGCCAAACCCACCTATAACCTGTTCACGGGCCTGGCGAGCTTCGGAGGCCCGGTGAAGATTCCACACGTGGTTCGGAACGGACCGCGCATGTTCATCAACTATCAATGGCTGCGCAATCGCAACGCAACGCTGGGCACCGGATTGATGCCCACCGACGCCGAACGCGGCGGCGATTTCAGCGGCGTCACGGCTCTCAACGGATCGCCGCTGACGCTGATCAATCCCGCGACCGGGCAGCCGATCGCGAACAATCAGATCAATCCGTCACAGATCAGTCCGGTCGCCAAAGCGCTGCTGAAGCTTTATCCGGAGCCCAATTTTACTGGCAACACGGCGTTCAATTATCAGATCCCGCTGGTGACGCCGATGCACCAGGATTCCATGCAGACCCGCTGGGACAAGAGCGCCAGCCGCAAGGACCAATTGAGCGGCGGTTTTGGATTCCAGAGCACGCGCTCCAATACGCCTTCGATTTTTGGATGGGAAGATACCAGCGACGCGCTCGGTATGCAGGCCAATATCAACTGGCGGCATGCGTTCACCAATCGTTTGTCGGGAACCGCCGGCTACCAATGGAGCCGGCAGTCGAGAACGACCGATCCGTACTTTGCCAATCGCGAAAATATTTCGGGCGAAGCTGGGATTCAGGGCAACAATCAACAGCCGCAAAACTTTGGGCCGCCGCAACTCAGCTTCCTGAGCGTTCAGGGGTTAACCGACGCGAACTCGTCGATCATTCATAACCAGACCGGCGCATTGTCCTATCAGATGTTCTGGAATCGCGGTCGCCATAATTTCCAGTTCGGCGGCGATTATAAGCGGCAGCAGTTCAATTACCTGTCGCAATCGAATCCGCGCGGCGGGTTTCAGTTCACCGGCGCGGCATCCGGCAACGATTTCGCCGACTTCCTGCTGGGTTCTCCCGATACGGCGGCGGTCGCATTCGGTAATGCCGACAAGTATCTGCGCGACGCGCTGTGGGATGGATATTTCCAGGACGATTGGCGCATCAGTCCCGGCTTCACAGCAAATCTCGGGTTCCGCTGGGAGTACAGCGGGCCGATCACGGAACTCTATGGCCGCCTGGTGAATCTGGACGTCGCCAACGGCTTCTCGGCAGTCGCACCGGTGATCGCCAGCAATCCGATCGGGCCGCTGACCGGCATGCACTACGCCGATTCCCTGGTGAATCCCGATAAGCACCTGATCATGCCTCGCATCGCGATCTCGTGGCGGCCGCTCGCAGCGTCCTCACTGGTGGTGCGCGCCGGATACGGGATTTACTCGAACCAGTCTGTATATGGATCGATCGTCAACCAAATGCTGCAGCAATCGCCGTTGTCCAAGAGCATCAGCTTACAGAACACTACGGCCACGCCGCTAACCCTCGCGAATGGATTCAACGCGACGCCGCTCACGACGCCGAATACGTTCGGGATCGATCCGAACTTCAAGATCGGCTACACCCATACCTGGCAGGTCACCATCCAGCGCGATCTGCCGTTCGCGATGCAAATGAACGCGCAGTATCTGGGCATCAAGGGCGTGCGTGCGGTGCAGGAGTTTTATCCCAACACCTATCCGGTGGGCGAAACCAGCCCATGTCCGACCTGTCCTACGGGGTTCGCGTACATGACGTCCAATGGCAACTCGACGCGCGAAGCAGGAATTCTGCAGCTTCGCCGCCGCCTGCACAATGGAATCCAGGCGCAGTTGCAATACACTTATTCGAAGTCGATTGACGACGCTGCGCTGGGCGGCAATGGCGGAGGCGGTTCAGTGATTGCGCAGAACTGGCTGAATCTGGCGGGTGAGCGCGGGCTCTCTAATTTCGATCAGCGCCACGTGGTGAACATCACCGGCCAATACACCAGCGGCATGGGGATGGGCGGCGGAACGCTGTTGAGTGGATGGCGCGGAGCGCTCCTCAAGGAGTGGACGCTGCTGACCAATATCACCGTCGCGACCGGACTCCCGCTCAACCCGATCTTTCCGCAGATCACGCCCGGCACCGGCGGCTTCGGATCGGTACGGCCGAACTACACCGGCGTTTCCGTCTATGACGCGCCTCCAGGGCTGTTCCTCAATCCGTTGGCGTACACTGCGCCGCTCCCTGGCGAATGGGGGAACGCGGGACGCGATTCGATCACCGGACCGGGTCAGTTCACACTGAACGGATCGCTGGGGCGAACTTTCCGGGTCACCGATCGATACAGTCTGGACTTCCGGCTGGATTCGACCAACACCCTCAATCACGTCACTTATCCGAACTGGAATACCCAGGTCGGCAGTCTGCAATTCGGATTACCCAACACGGCGAACGGCATGCGCAAAGTTGTCGCCAGAGTCACGGTGAGGTTTTAAATTATGCAATTGGTCACGCGCCCGCTTTCCCTATTTTTGTGTACTGCTCTGGTTTTCGGCCAGCAGGTCGGCGAGAACAAGAAACCCACTGACGCGACGCCCACATTTACCGCCAGCGCCACTCTGGTGATCGAAACGGTCGGCGTCAAGGATAAAGACGGAAAGCCGGTGGAAGGGCTCACCGCGAAGGATTTCACGGTCACCGAAGACGGCGTTCCCCAGGAGATCAAATTCTTCGAATATCAGAAGCTGCCGGAAACGCTGAATACTTCACCCACCCAGTTCGCCACGCGCGACATGGATAACATCCAGATCCTGAACAAGCTGCCGCATCAGCAGATCACGCCGGAGACGCCGGGCAAGCTGCTGTATCAGAATCGCCGGCTGCTGGCAATGTATTTCGACATGACCGCGATGCCCCCGCCGGACCAGATGCGCGCGTTGGCGGCGGCGGAGAAATTCGTCAAGACCAACATGCAGGCGGCCGACATGATGGCGATCATGGAATATGAAGGCGGCGCAGTGTCCGTGCGCCTCAATTTCACCGACGATCGCGCCAAGATCCTGACCATTCTCGAAACCATGATCGTCGGCGAGGGGCAGGGCCTGGATGAAAACGCGGCCGATGCCAGCGCCTCCGACACCGGCGCGGCATTCGGGCAGGACGATAGCGAGTTCAACATCTTCAATACCGATCGCCAGCTTTCGGCGCTGCAGACCGCGGCGAAGATGTTGGGATCTCTGAATGAGAAGAAATCGCTGATCTATTTCGCCAGCGGCCTGCGGCTCAATGGCCTGGACAATCAGGCGCAGTTGCACGCCACTATCAACGCCGCGATCCGATCCGGCGTTTCCTTCTGGCCGATCGATGCGCGCGGGCTGACTGCATCGGCTCCTCTGGGTGATGCGACGCGTGGATCGCCGGGCGGAGTGGCCATGTATTCGGGGCAGGCAGCCATGTCGAACCTGGGGAATTTCCAGCGTTCGCAGGACACGCTGTACAGCATCGCGGCGGATACGGGCGGCAAGGCGCTGCTCGACAGCAATGATCTGGGCAAGGGAATTATCGACGCGGAGAAGGCCACCGGCAGCTATTACATCATCGGCTACTACGCCTCGAATGATAAACCGGATGGCAAGTTCCGCCGCATCAAGATCAGCATCGCGGGGCAAACCGCTCTCGATTATCGACAGGGATATTTCGCGAACAAAGTGTTTGCGAAGTTCACCACCGCCGATAAGGAACGACAGCTTGAAGAAGCGCTGATGCTGGGCGATCCGGTGACGGAACTGACCATCGCGATGGAGGTCGACTACTTCCAATTGAATCGCGCCGAGTATTTCATTCCAGTGGCGGTGAAGATTCCTGGCAGCGAACTGGCGCTTGCCAAAAAGGGAGGCGCCGAACACACTCTGCTCGATTTTATCGGCGAAGTGAAGGATGAATACGGCACTACCATTCAGAATATTCGCGACAGAATCGACGCCAAGCTAAGCGACTCGACCGCGGCGGAGCTGGCCAAGAGGCCGCTGTCCTATGCCACCGGATTCACGCTGCTCCCCGGAACCTACAAGATCAAAATCCTGGCGCGCGATTCGGAAACAGGCCACATCGGCACCTATGAAACCAAATTTCTGGTTCCCAATCTCAACAAGGAAGAGAAGCGCGTGCCGATCAGCTCCGTGGTGTTGAGCAGCCAGCGTATCGCGATGTCGGACGCTTTGTTCAACGCCACCAAAGATAAAGACAAGAGCGAGCAATCGAATCCTCTGATCATCAATGGGGAGAAGCTGATCCCCAGCGTGACGCGCGTGTTCAGCAAGCAGCGCGACATGTACATTTATCTGCAAGCCTATGAGCGCGGCGCCACCGCGCAAACGCCGCTGGTGGCGTTCGTGACGTTCTACAAGGGCCAGGTGAAGACGTTCGAGACGCCGCCGATTGCGGTGACCGAAGGCATGGTCGATAAATCGAAAGCCGTGCCGCTGAAGTTTAGCGTGTCGCTGGCGAAATTGCCGCCGGGCGAATATAGCTGCCAGGTGACCGTGCTCGACACAACCAATCAGAAAGCAGCGTTCTGGCAGGCGCCGGTCATGCTGATTCCGTAAATAGAATGGCCACGAATGCACACAAATGAGCACGAATGTCTTATTCGTGTTTATGCGTGTTCATTCGTGGCTGAACTCTTCCGTTAGTCATGCCGGAGAGCGGTGATCGGATCGACACGTGAAGCGCGGCGCGCTGGAATCAGCACCGCGAGCGCGGTGATCGCGAGCAGTGCCGGCGGGACTAAGAGGTAGGTCCACAGATCGATTCCATGCGTGGTCGGAAATAGCGACGGCAGTACGCGCCCCACCGCGATGCTCAGGGCGCACCCGATCGCCAGCCCATAGCATGCGCGCAGCAACCCCTGCCCCAATATCATGCGGAGCATCGAAGCACGCGCCGCGCCGATCGCCATGCGAATTCCGATTTCACGAGTGCGCCGCGCCACGGCATAACTCACCAGCCCGTACAACCCAATCATCGCGAGCGCCAGACCGGTAAGCCCCATCGAAGCAATCAGCAATGTGATTATGTTCGCCAGGCCCACGGCGCGTGCCCAATAAAACTCCTCCATGGTGTGGACGTCGAACATCGGCTGGCTTGGGTCGATCGATCGCGCCAGTTCGCGCAGCGGCCCGATCATCGCGGCGGAATCGCCGGTGGTCTGCGCAATCAGCGTGAACATGCGCGGCTCCTGCGCGGAGGGGAAATAGACGAACTCGGTCGGCGGTTCGGCGATGTGCAGATAGCGGCCGGTTTTCGCGACCCCCACGATTTCGAACCAGCGATTCCCGGATCGAAAGCGCTTGCCGATGGGATCCTGATTGGGCCAGTAATGCCGCGCGGCGACTTCATTGATCACCGCGACGCGCGGAGCGTCCACGTTATTGTTTTGGGTATCGTTCGTTTCGATGGCGCGCCCACGCAGGATCTTCACATCCATCACGTCGAAATAGGAATCGCTCACGCGGCTGCTGTCAATGCTGATCCCGTCGACACCCGGCGGCAAGCGGTACCCCTCCGGCTCGATGGTCGCGGTTTCGACATAGGACATCGGAATGGTGGAAGCGAGCGCAGCGGCGGAAACCCCGGGCAACGTGCGCGCACCGGCCAGCAGCTTCGAATAAAAAGCGCGCGCGTGCCCCGCATCGCTGCCCGACAGACCGACGTCGAAGCTCAGCATCGCGATGTGATCGGGACGAAAGCCAATACCGCCATGCAGTTCCTGTTGGAAGGTACGATAGGCGAACGTCGCGACGGTGAGCAGCATCAGCGATAGTGCCACTTGCGCGGTCACCAGCAGATTGCGGCCCCACACGCGCTGGCGCGGGCTGTCTGACGACGACGATTTCAGTGCGCTTAAAAGGTTCGCCCGCGTGGTCTGAATGGCCGGAGCGAGCCCGAACACCACCGAACTTACCAGCCCGATCAGCAGCGCAAAAAACATGGCACGCAGGTCGAGGTAGATGGGCGGAACGGCGATGCCGTCCATCGGGAATTTGATCTCGCGGAAAAGATGGATGCCCAGCGCCGCGACGGGAAGACTGAGCAGTTCGCCCGCGACCGCGATCATCAGGCTTTCGGTCAAAAGCTGACGGATCAAGCGTCCGCGTCCGGCGCCGATCGCCAGCCGCAGCGTAATTTCACGCGCGCGCACCGGAGCGCGGCTGGCCAGCAATCCGGCGACGTTCGCGCCGGCGACGCACAGCACCGCGATTGCAAGAAACGTGAGCAGTCCGATCAATTCGGTGTCGAGCGGATCCTGGCCGATCCTTTCTTCCACCTCCGTCCGCGCGAAAAACGCCTGGTGCTGATTCGATTCTGGATGCAGTGCGGTCAGCTCCCGGCCAATCGATTCGACTTCGGCGCGCGCGTGCGCAATCGTGACCCCGGGATTCAATCTGCCACGCAGGAACAACCAGCGCAGCGAGCGCGTCTCCAGAGGATTTTGCGGAACCTGCGGCGTCAGCGCATGCCACATCGCGGTGGGGACATAGAACACGGTCTTGCGGAATTTGTCGAGCCCGGTGAATTGTTCGGGCGCGACGCCGACGATGGTGAAATCGATTCCTCCGATGCGGGCCTTGCGACCGATGACGTCGCCATTGGCGTCCAACCAATCCGTCCATAAGTCGTGACTGAGGATCACCACGGGATCGCGTCCGGGAACCTGATCCTCATCGGCGCGAAATCCGCGGCCGAGTTCCATGTTCACGCCCAGCACGCTGAAGAAATCCGCGCTGATCACGGCGCCGGCCTTCACCTGCGCGACTGCATCACGATCCCGCGCAATCGCGGCGCGAAGCGGAGAGAACGCGACAAGTCCCGAAAAACTATGCGCACGCTCGCGCAGATCGAGGTAATCGAGGTAAGAACACTGCAGGCTGTTGTTTGCGCCGTAGTAGTTTCGCGCGCCCACGGAGACCACCTCCTCGGCGTGAGCCACCGGCAGCGGACGCAGCAGCAGAGCGTCAGCGGCGCTGAACATGGCGCAATTCGCGCCG
The DNA here is from genome assembly GCA_963819125.1 of Terriglobia bacterium. Lineage (GTDB taxonomy): Bacteria > Acidobacteriota > Terriglobia > Bryobacterales > Bryobacteraceae > Palsa-187. The sequence continues at coordinate 1,026,380 of CAWFUQ010000015.1, read as the reverse complement.
ATGCCGAGCGCCAGCGAAACTACCGCGACGATGGTGAATCCCGGATTCTTCGCAAACATCCGCGCGCCATGGCGCAGATCCTGCCCGATGCGTTCGAGCCAGGTCCACGTCCAGACGGCTCGCGTATCTTCCGAAGCGCGCAGCACGGGGCCGAATTTGCTCAGCGCCGCGGCGCGCGCATCAGTGGGGCTCATCCCGCGCGCTACGTGATCCTCGATCTCACGAGAAATGTGATCCTCAATCTCGGATCGCAGAATTTCCTCCCGTCGCCGGTTCATGATTCTTCCGCCGGTTGCATAATGCGCGCGATCGCTTCCGTCAACCGCGCCCATTTCGACGATTCCGCCGTCAGGCGCTTGCGGCCTTTCGCTGTGAGGCTGTAATATCTTGCGCGGCGGCGATTTTCGGACACGCCGTCTTTCGCCGCGACTAATCCCTGCTTTTCCAAGCGATGCAACGCGGGATAGAGCGAGCCATGCTCCACCTGCAGCACTTCCTGCGACCCGCGCTCGATGGCAGTAGCGATGGCGTGGCCGTGCGCGGGTCCCAGCAACAGCGTTCGCAGGATCAGCATGTCGAGCGTGCCTTGTAATAGATCGAGTCGGGAATCGCTTCCGGTAGACATTCTTCTGGAAGAATACTCATGTTCAGGTAGAATGTCAACCGGAGTAATTTCTAGCAGGGAACTTTACTTCCACCACGGTGTCAATAGCAGCATGACCACCGGAACCGCCAATCGCGCCGAAATCAACGTCACGCCTCTGATCGACGTGCTGCTGGTGCTGCTGATCATTTTCATGATGATTTTGCCGAGCAAGCAGCATGGTCTGGATGCCAACATTCCCGCGCCGGCGAATGCCGCCTCGAACGAGCCGCCGCGCGATATCGTGATCAGCGTGGATGCTAAGCATGCCGTGACCATCAACACGCAGCCGGTCGAATGGAACGATCTGGGCGATCGTCTCACGCAGATCTTCGCGCGAAGTCCGGGCAGTGTGCTGTTCGTAGCGGGCGCGCCGAAGATCGAGTTTCAGGAGATCGCGCGCGTGATCGACACGGCGCGCGGCGCGGGCATTTCGAAGATCGCATTCATGCCGCGCGATGGACATACGAACGAAACACGAGTCAAGTGAGCTGCATGCTATCCTCATGGCTTCCGCCATGCGCCATCTCCGCTTGTTCACCGCGTGCGTCGCGATTCTGTTTCTCAGCATTCCGGCCGAAGCCTGGAACGCGACCGGGCATCGCATCATCGCCGCTATCGCTTATGACCATCTGAAGCCCCGGACGCGCGCGCGTGTCGACGCCTTGATCAAAGCGCATCCCGATTATTCGCGTTTCATTCAAGGCGCGCCGGAAGATCCGGCCGCGCGGGCCCGCCAGGCGTTCATCGCCGCATCGGTCTGGCCGGATACCATCAAAGGCGATCCGCGTTTTTACGACGAAACGCGCAAAGACGCCAAGCCCACGCCGCCGCTTCCTGGATTCCCCACCATGGAACGCCATACGCACTGGCATTACTACGACACTCCCTACACACCCGACGGAGCGGCTCCCAAGAAACCCGATGAGCAAAACGCGCTGACCGAAGTCTCGCGCATGCTGCAGGAAATCGGCAAAGCGCCGACCGAGACCGCGGCATACGATCTCCCATGGATCGAACACATCGTCGGCGATCTTGGCCAGCCGCTGCATGACGTCAGTCTGATCTTGAAATCGCTGCCGGATGGCGACCAGGGCGGAAATCTGGTGTTCATCGCGCCGCGCGGAAATCTGCATTCGTTATGGGATGGTGCGGCAGGCCAGGACACCAGCGACGCGTCGGTGGACGCTGCCGAAAAAGTGGCGGTCGCGGCACATCCCGCTCCCCAGAAAATCGAGAGGAATCCAAAGAAGTGGATCGAAGACGGATATCACGTTGCCGTTACGAATGTTTACACATTTGGTTTCGAGACCGGAACGCGCGATCATCCGATTGCTCTTCCCGATAACTATGTTACAGATGCGCGGAAATTCGCCGAGGCGCGCGTCGCGCTGGCGGGATATCGCCTGGCCGCAGTGCTGAATGCCAAGCTCCGTTAGATGTTTAACCAAACAATCTCACACGAGACATGAGCATTTCCTTGTAGTGCGTTCTAACACAGAAGAGTACCACTGGAACTCAACAGATCCGCATGAAACATCTGGCGTCATTTGCGCAGAAGTGTTACGATAGTGTTGTCCAGTTGTGAAACCTTCACAGGTTTCACCGCGTCTCTTTCTCTAGGGAAGGGTCTGCCGACTGCCTGGTGGCCCGCCCAAAAGTTCGGCGCGCTACGACCTCGCGGTAGTGGTGAGCCGGCCGGTGAGTATCTTCCTCCGAGTACTCACCGGCTTTTTTATTTGCTCCCACTCCCCGGTCGAGTCAACGCGAAAAGCATTTTACCTGGAATCAATCCGGCGAACATCTCCGCCCATCCACTGTCCACTGCCTTCCGCAGGATCGATGCGATCTCGAACGGCTTGCGCAGACTCGCGCGGCAGCGCGTCAGATGAGCCACGACCGAATCATTTCGCGCCGCGGCCGTTCCGGCGAGTGCGCCCGTCTTCACCGCCGCCAGCAACCCCGACCCGGTGAAGGGATCGACAAACGATAACGCATCGCCCGCCAGATACGCGGATTCGTCGGGCGAGAATCGCTGCGTGAATCGAAGCGGTCCGGTAGAAAGCCACTTCATTTCGCGGCCTACCGGAGCAAGTCGCTTGGAAAGTGCAGGCGATTCCTGCACCACGCGATCGAAATCGAAATCGAACTGCTTTAAATAGTCTTCGGGGCCCAGACCGCACACATTGGTGCGTCCGTTCTCGACTGTATTCACGCCGACATAGCAGCCGTCGAAAAAGAATAGCTCCACTGCGTCATCCACGGGTCCGGTGAAGTGCGCCTTGAATCCGAACAATCGCCGTCCACGTTTGCTCTCCGTGATCGAACGCCCCGCGGCGATGATGCTCGGAGTAGCTTGCGACTCGCGGATCACTTCCGCACCAAGTGAAATCGCGCGATCGAGCAACAGCGCGTCGAACGCGTAGCGGCTCAATCCCCATGCGGGCTCGGGAAGATTGCAGGTTTTCGATCGACGTCCGAAGTGCAGCTTCATGCGCCGGATGCGCGCGGGCGATGCATCGAGAAACGCGTCCCACGCGCCCAACCGTTCCAGCTCTGCTTGGATTTCGGGCGAAAGAAATTCGCCGCAGACCTTGTGCCGCGGGAATTTCGATTTTTCGATCACACGAACTGCTGCGCCATCGAGTCGCGCGGCAATCGCTGCAGCTGCGCCCGCTGGCCCGCCACCTAGAATCGCGATGGGTTCAATTCGCCGCGCCACCGACCGACTTATTCTCGTGCTTCATCGCTTCATCGAGCCCATTGACCGATCGCTTGCTACCCGGCAGATCCTGCAGCGCCACGCGGAACGCCATCTCGGCATCGGAGTACTTGCCAGCCTTCAACGCGATCTCGCCGATCGCTTCATTCACCGGGCGAGGATATTGCGGCGGCTCCGTGTAGCGGATCTTGCGCTGCGCATTCGATGCCGAGGTGAGTTCGCTCATCGCCTGTTTGTACTTGCCTTCCGCCGCGAGGATGTGACCTTCCAGTTCCATGCGCCCGGTGGTCAGCTCAACCGGCGGCTTGCGCTTCACTTCCACTTCGAACTGCTTGAGCGCCGCGTCCATCTCACGAGCTTCCGCGCGCGCCGCTACGGCATCGCCTTTCGCAGTCTGCGCCAGAGCCATCGCCCAATGCCGCCACGCTTCCTCGCGCGGACGCTTGTATTCGGGCAGCGATTTCCCATCCAGAATCTGATCCCAGGCCTGCGCCAGCACCAACGCTCGCATCATCGCGAACCATCCCTGGCGATGCGCCGTTGACGGTGAATCGACCTGCGCTTCTTCGCGCGGATTCTCTTTGAATTCGAGCAGCGATCGCGCGTATTGAAACGCCTTGTCGTACTGACCGTCGAAGGCATACGCGGTCGAAAGATAATGCACGTTGTGGCCGTGATGGCCGGTGCCGTACAGCGCATCGGCCTTGATGTAGCCCAGCTCATTCACCGCGGCATCTCCGAACGACGTCTGTGCTTCCGTCCACTTTCCGGTCTGCGAATAGATGTGACCGGGCATGTGCAGCGCATGCGGAATGTTGGTCACCAGTTCGGCGTAGCGCTGGCAGCTCGGCCACGCTTCTTTGGCGAAGCTCGACCCCTCCCACGCGTGGATCACATAATGATGCACGCCGGGATGATCCGGCGCATCGATCAACAACTGCCGCAGGATCGCGACTGCTTCCATCGATCCTTCGCGCGGCGTGTGGCTGGGCAGCTCAAACCCTCGCATCAGGTGTAGCGAGAGGTAGAGGCGCGCTTCGACTTCTTTCGGATATTTCGCGATCAGCGCGCGCAGCGCTTCGATGTAGGCATCGTTGGGATCCTTCGAGCTTGGGATACGGCGCGCGGCCACCGCGGCGATGTACATTTTTTCGAGATCGGTAGCTTTGCCCGGAACGCTTGCCAGTGCGATCGCGCGTTGCGCTGCTTCTTTAGCTCGTGGCGGAGTCGCCTTCGGATCGCGCCCCAGTGCTTCTGAAAGCTGATCCATCTGATGCCGCGGCCGGTAATCGCCCGAAACCATGGCGACGCCGAACCACGGCATCGGAGCATCGGGGTCGAGCGCGGCGGCTTGCAGGAAGCTGCGCTCCGCTTCGTTCGCCCAGAAGGAGTGCAACTGCGCCAGGCCCTGATCGAAAAACTTCTGCGCTTCGGGGCTCTTGGTAGTGATCGCGAAGTGGACGTATTCGGTCCCTTGCCCGGTCATCAGATGCGCCGGTAGCGCAGGCGCGGTGCCGCTGGGGAGCGGGACGCACAGGTCGGGAGTTTTGGTTTGCGCGAACGCCGTTACGAGGGCGATCGCCGCGATCGGGAGAGCGAAGCGGAGCTTAGCCATCCCATAATTCTACGCTCGTTTGACGGATGATTAATAGGGCTGATATGACAACGGAACGCGAGCTCGATTTCGCCGCGGAGACGCTTCTCCACATTCTTGAAAGCGCAATCGCGCACCTTCCCTTGGAGGAGCGCAAAGCGCGATGGCGCGCTCTTCATGATTCCGCGCAGGCCATTAGGCGCGCTAGGCTCCGCTCTTGTGACGCCACCGATTCAGCGAGTCGATCGTTGCCATCGCCGCGCCGTAATAATCAGGGTAAATCGTTCCGCGCGTGATGTGATACTTTTCCGCGAGATCAAGAACGGCCGAGGCCTCCGAAGAGGCTACCGTCACTTTAATAAGTGGACAAGGCGTCTTTCCTTTCAGGTACTCGTCTAAGGCCGTAGGTCCCGAAAAGGATAGCCTGCGGGCTGTTGCGCTCTGCCGAAGCAGGGTAAAAGCGCCGGCCTGCGCCGCAACATTCGCGTTATTGCTGCCGGGTACGTTAACCACCTCTAACTCCGGAAAGAGTCCCTGGAGCGCCAGATTCAAGGCCCAAACGGCAAGAGGCTGCGATGTGCCATTGGCCAAGGCACTGGACGCGGCAAAGCAAGCCGCGACCCACGACCTTCGAGTCCAATCTAGCAGCCTTGTCGGTAAGCCATGGTGCTGCGCGAGCGCCATCAACTCGATCACTTCGTCAGGAGGCCACTGTTCTGGATTCATCGTTATTTCGTCGGGTGGACACGTGGAGAAATATTTCTCCCTAAACGAATTCGAGTCACATGGGATGGTCAGCCCGACACGATCACAATGTTTCACAAAGTCGGCGAGCGCCATCCACTCCGAGACAACCTGAGACTGCGCTGTAATTGCACCTCCGCCACTCACCAACCTCGCCCTGTCGTTATTGCCTTTATCATTACGGAAGAGACTCGGCTCTAATTTCCACGTCGAGTCACCTTGACCGCGATAGAGAATCGCGTTCCCGGGCAACGGCGGGTTTTCGGGCGATAAGAAGTGCCAAAACTCCATCGCGTTTCCCGCTCGATATTCCTTGACGATCCCGTCCATGATGTCGACAGGCATTTCTAATTGCGCCTCGGGGCGAGGAAGCGACGGCGTAGCGTGAGAATTCGCTCGCCTTTCTGATTGAACGCGCGAGTCTCCAGATACACCAGCCCGCGATCGGGCTTGCTTTCTGAAGGCCGCAATTCCAGCACTTCGCTTTCGGCATACAGCGAATCGCCGACGTGCAGCGGCTTCTCGAATCGCACGAATTCGAACCCCAGATTCGCGATGGTCTTGCCGCTGGTATCGCCGACGCTCATCCCCACCGCGATGCTGAATATCAACGCGTCGGCCACTTGCGCCTCGGGGAACGCGTGCCGATCGACGAAGCGCGGATTCTGATTCATCGACATCAGCGCGAACCAGGTGTTGTCGTGCTCCGTGATCGTTCGGCCGGGCCAGTGCTTGTACACATCGCCGACCGCGAATTCTTCGTAGAACTTTCCGTAGTTCATTGAATTACGACCCGGCGTACCAGTGACAGCACGATCTCGCCCTTCTGATTCAAACCCTCCGATGCGACCGTAACCGCATCATCCGATTTCGACACGACGCGAGATCGAGCGTAAATCGTATCGCCGTGGAATACCGGACGCACGTGTTTGATGTCGCGATACTCCAGCGTCACGGTCGCGCGCCCGCCGAACATCACTTCCGATATCCCAATCACGATCGCGATCACCAGCGGCCCGACTACAAGTCTCTGCCCGTGCTGGGTTCCGGACGCGTAATTCGCGTCGATATGAACGGGATGCTGATTCATGCTCATCAAGCTAAACAGTGTGTCATCGTGTTCGGTGATGGTGCGGCCCACCGGGTGCGAAATTTCCTGACCTATTTCAAAGGGCTCATGCGTCATACAAATGAACTGTCATTATATGAGTTGCATGTCTCGCATCGCCGTTGCGCTCGCCCTGATCGCTGCCAACGCCTTCGCGGCCGATCATTGGATCGAATACAAAATCGGTCCGTTTCGCGTCATCAGCGACGCCGGCGATAAAGCCGCGCGCGACCGCCTGGATGAAATGGAGCAGCTCCGCCACGTGCTCGGCGTGCTGCTGGGCAAGGATACGATGACGGTCGGCGGCCCCACGACCGACGGGCTCAAGACGGTGTGGCCCATCGACGTGGTGCTGTTCGCGAATTCGAAAGCGTACACGCCGCACGCGCTTTCGAAGGCGTTTATCGAAGGCGGATCGTCGATGATCGGAGCGTGGCCGTCCGATGTACCCCTTTCGCACGAAATGCTGCGCGCGCTCACTCGCATGCTGATCGACGAAAACGCGGGCGTGATGCCGGACGGGGTCGAGGTCGCGCTGTGCGATGTTTTTTCGACCATCAAGACCAATGGCCCCAGAGTTTCCGTCGGCGCCAAGCCTCCAGACAACGAACTTCCGGCGGATCGATTTCGCGAATGGGCCAAGATGCAGATGCTGGTCACGCTGGGCGATTACAGCGGCAAGCTGCGTGTCTATCTGAACAATCTGCAAGGCGGCGGCGATCTTGGTCTCGCCACGCGAAACGCCTTCGATATGACGCCCGCAAAGCTCGATTCGATTGTCGACGCGTATATCAAGGCTGGAAAGTTCGACGCCGTTTCCATGTCGGGCGAGGCAATCAATCCCAATCGCGATTTCATCGAAAAGCAGATGGACAAGCCGGCCGTAGACGCGATCATGGCCGAACTCGCGGCGAATGAAAAATCCTTCCCGCCCGATAGCCCGCGCGGACTTCTCGCGCAAGGCACTATCGCGTCCTATCAGATGGCGATCAAAGCCAACCCGCGGTGGGGCGAGCCGCACTTTCGCATGGCGCAGTTGCAATCGAATCCGGCGCAGCGCATCGCCGAATTGAAGAACGCCGCCACGCTCGATCCGCGCAATGTACTCTACTGGCAAACGCTCGCCGAAGTGCAGACCAGCGCGAATCTGTATGCCGACGCGCAGAAATCGTGGACCGCGGCGATGAAAGCCGCGCCCACCGAACCGGAACGCGCGCGCCTCCGCCAGGCTCGCATCGATCTCGATGAGAAGCGCGCCGAGTGGGAGGAATCCGAAAATAAGCGCATCGCTGAGGAGCAGGCTCGCGAATTGCAGCGCATCAAAGATGCGTCGGCCGCGGAAGTTCATCAAGCCGAAGCGCGCATCAATCAACAGCAGGGCAAGTTCGAATCGAATCAAGAGCCTGTGCCATGGTGGGACAGTCCTACCGGCGAAAAAGTGTCGGGCAAGCTGACGCGCGTCGATTGCCTCACCGGCGGCGCGATGCGTTTGACGGTCATTAAAGACGGCGGCGGAACCATCCGGCTGATCATTCGCGATCTGCTGAAGCTGACCGTGAACAACGTCACCGGCCAGGCGAAATTCGTGTGCGGAATCCAGAAGCCGATCCACACCATCCGCCTGGTCTACACTCCGGATGCCGATGCGAAATTGAATACCATGGGCGACGTCCAGATGGTGGAGCTGCATTAGTGAGACCCTGTCAATAATGCAAACCGGACGCTGGCGTTGGATCGCCATCAGCATTTTCGTCATCTCGTCGCTACTCAATTACCTGGATCGCCAATTGCTGGCCGCGGGCGCGCCTTCCATCAAGAGCGAATTCCATCTTTCGAACGCGCAGTTCGGCCAGATCGTCTCCGTTTTTTCGATCGTCTATGCGTGCGTGTCGCCGCTGGCCGGAATGTTTATCGATCGCCTGGGGTTGAACGCTGGAGTGGGCGCGGCCGTCGTCGTCTGGTCGATGGCCAGCATCGGTACCGGATTCACCAGTAGTTTTCGCGGCTTGCTCTCCTTGCGAACCGTGTTAGGAGTCGCTGAAGCCGGGGGAATTCCGGGCGCGGGAAAATCTTTCGCGATGTACCTGTCGGCGAAGGAATTCGCGATGGGCACGGCGGTGAATCAGGTTGGCATTAGCCTGGGCCTCGCGGCTGCGCCGCTGATCATGCAGGCGCTCGCACCGAAATACGGGTGGCGAGGCGCCTTCATCGCGTGCGGAATCGGTGGGCTGTTGTGGACCCCGATCTGGCTGCTGACCTCGAAATTGATTCCGGCATCGGCGCCGCCCAGCACTGTTCGCCACGCCAAAATCGGCGATCTGCTGCGCGGCCGGCAATTGTGGGGATTGGTATTCGGCGCCGTATTCCTGATGTCGCTGTACACGCTGTGGACCAACTGGACCACGCTCTATTTCGTCGAGCAGTGGCATCTGCCACAAGCCGAAGCCAACAGCCGCTACGCGTGGATCCCGCCGATCTTTGCCACCGTGGGTGGATTCGCGGGCGGCTGGATGGCGCTGCACTGGATTCGCAGCGGCATGAACGTGATGAAAGCGCGCATGCGGGTGTGCTGGATCTGCGCCATCGCGGCCGGGCTCGCGACCCTGACCATTCCTCTAGCGCCCGATCCTTTCTGGGCCGATGTGGCGATCAGTTGGAGCGCATTCTGGGCCATCTGCGCGACCACGAACTTGTACGCGCTGCCCATCGACATGTTTGGATCGGGACGCGCAGCGTTCGGCGTCGCGTCGCTGACGCTCGCCTATGGCGGGATGCAGGCGATCAGCTCACCGTTCATCGGGAAGATCGTCGATCAGCACGGATTCTCGACGGTCTGCCTCGCGATGGCGGGAATGCCGATCCTTGGCGTCATCATTCTGCAAGCCATGTGCGCCAAGCCTGTTCATGATCCTTCGTGAAGCTGTTCGAGAGGATTTGGACGCGATCGCGGCCGTTCAGGCGGCTTCACCCGAAGCGTCGGCGTGGAATCCCGCGGATTACTTGAAATACGATTGCCGGGTTGCTGTGATCGATCATCGGATCGCCGGCTTTCTCGTTTCGCGTGCGATCGCTGACGGCGAACGCGAGATCCTGAATGTTGCCGTAGCGCCTGCGGATCGCCGCCGCGGGATCGGGCGGGCGCTGGTCGAAAACGAACTTGCGAGAGGCCGGGCGGAGTGGTTCCTGGAGGTTCGCGAATCCAATCGCGCGGCGATAAACCTCTACATTTCCATGGGTTTCGAGATCGCAGGTACCAGAGCGGATTATTATCACGATCCCTCGGAGGCGGCTATTGTCATGAGGTTTTTTTCATGATATTGTCATGGTGCGCATTCGGCCGTCGGTGACCGGATGCCTGACTTAGAAATGCAAACGACCCACCGAGCCCGACGCAATCCCAAAACAATCGAACTCGGCGTGGATCTCAACGCGCACTTGGTTGTGCGCGATTCAAACAAAGACGAAGGAGAGTGTTTGATGGAGACTAGCACGCAAGCAGAACTCAAAGCGCATTTGATGGCCACCAGCGAAGAGTTTCGCGATCTGGCCGCGCAGCACACTCGATTGCACAAGCAGCTGGAAGACTTGGAATCGAAGGGGCATCTGTCGGATCAGGAGCTGATTGAGGAATCACACCTGAAAAAGCAGAAGCTGCGCGTGAAGGACCAGATGAACCAACTGCTGGCGAAAAACCGGGCACAGCACGTCGCCTAGTCCGTCAGGTGCGCGCAGTTAGAAGATTAGAGAAGCCGGGCTGTGCGATGCAAGTCGCGCAGTCCGGTTTTTGCTTTGAATGCGGCTATTTTGCTGCGGCGGCGGGAGCTTTCTTTTTGGTGCTGCGGCGCTTTTCGACCGGAGGCGTGCGATCGCTCTTCTTCAGATTGGGCAGAACAATCTGGAGTACGAACTTCTTCTCGCCGTGATCGTCGAACTTGATCACAATATACTCTTCATTACAGGATAGGACGCTTCCGAGCCCGAACTTGGGGTGGTCGACCTGGGCTCCTTGCGCGAAGGCGGGTTTGATAGCCATGAACCGGGAATCCTTTGGAGGCGGCCTGGAATCGGTCCGCCCGATAATTCATTGTAACAAATAAAGAAACAGGTTATCGGGTGGCCCGAAAGAGCCTTGATAGAGATGGCTGGGACGCAGGGACTCGAACCCCGATACGCAGCTCCAGAGGCTGCAGTCTTACCATTAGACGACGTCCCAACGGCGTTCCCATTATATCGTCATCTGTTATTTGGCCTGCAAGGGCCGCAGTCCGAATTCCATGTGCAGGCGCAGACTGGCGACCCACACCGGCCCGCGATCATGATTATAGGCGGGGTTATCGTAATGCTGGACATCGATCCCGGCGAACAAACCTGGAGTGACGCGAGCGTTATAGTAGGTCTCCCAAAGATATTCGGGTGCGTAATTGAGCCGCCCGTCGCCGATTAAAAAATCGAGCCCGCCCGCCGCGAGATACGTCGCGTGAAGTCCCGAAATGCCGCTGGCCGTGAACGAGGTCGCGGCGACGTCGTCTTTGCGCTTCCATCGCGTTCCTTTGAACGAAACCCCGGCGGTCGCCAGACGATCGATGGCCGTGAAGGCCCAGCTTTCGGTCTTGCCGTCATTCCATCCCAATCGCGAAAACACACCGATGCCGTTCGCGATTTCCTGATCCCAACTCACACCGTTGCCGTACTTGAGCGTGCCGACTCTGCTGGTCGCGGTCACCTCCGGTGTGGTGTGTGTCTGCGCGGCGAGCGCCAGCGCCTCGGCATAACTTCCCGCCTGGGATCGATTCAGGTATTGCAGCACGCGAATCGCACCAGGGCGTTTGTCCAGCGAATAACGCCGCTCCACTTCGAACACCTGACCATGATCACGAAACAGACGACGGTCGAATTGCGAGCCATTGGCGACTTTCGGCTCAGCCACGATGCCGTATCGAAAAGCGTAATTGCGCGTGTGCAGCTCATGCACCATGCCCCAGGTGTAGCCGCGCGTGTCGGCCGGATAATCCCACGCGCCGTTGTACATTACGCCCCACGCCATGAATTGCTCCCGAGGATCGTGGCTGTAGTTGTTGTCGTCGAAAAAATCCGTGATCGTGAAGCGGCCCGCGTAAACGGTATAGCGCGTCACCGGCCGCTCGCCTGCGAGCTGATTCTCGTCGCTCTCCACTTTTTCTTTTTCGTGACCAAGCGCGAAATCATGCTGGATGTAGAGCCGCGCGATATACGGCTTGGGCTCCGCGCTGGCCACGCGCGGAATCTCGCCGTTGGGCGGGTTCGCGAAGCCGTCGACTCCGCTGAATCCCTTGCCGCCCGCGATCTCCGGGTCGAAATAGAGGAACGTGTTGTCTTCCAGGCGCAGCCCGAAAAAGAGCGTCGTCGTGAGCGACACGTCGCGCTCGGTATGATCCTGCAAGCTCAGAGGGCCCGTGTAGGGAGCATTGAACGTGCCGTGATAGTCACCAATCGAGGTCGCCTGATAGTACAGATTCCAGCGCTCAGGCGCGAGAGGTTCGGGCGTGGCCGGTGGCGCCGCATCCTGCGCCATCAGCGGGATCGCCAGACTGAATAACAGACCAATTGTTGCGCGAAACGTCAATGGAATCAGAATCTCACGCCTGCGTTTCAATTGCATGTAAGGCAGCGTGGTTTACACTGACTCCAAGTGGATTTCTCGCGCTTCAAACCGGTTCATGAGGGTCGGGTTCTGCTGCTCGCGCTGGCCGCTGGTTTCCCCGCGGTGGTTACCTGCATGGTCATTTTGTGGTGGTGGCCGGGCGACTACTCTTCGAAAGTGCAGTGGACCCTCAGCGTCATCATCATCGGCGCGTGGTGGGGATTCGCGGCTGCCGTTCGGGAGCGAGTCGCGTCTCCGCTGCGCACGCTGGCGAATCTGCTGGAAGCCATGCGCGAAGGCGATTATTCCATTCGTTCGCGCGGCGCCAGAGGCGAAGAAGCGTTGGGCGATGTGATGGCGCAGGTGAATGAAATGGGCGCGACGCTGCGGGAGCAACGTCTGGGCGCGCTGGAAGCGACCACGCTGCTGCGCAAGGTGATGGAGGAAATCGACGTCGCGATCTTCGCGTTCGACGGCAATCGCAAATTGAAGCTGGTAAATCGTGCCGGCGAACGATTGGTCGCGCAAGCGGCCGAGCGCATCATGAACGCCGACGCGGAATCGTTAGGGCTCGCCGAATTTCTGGAAGGCGCGGAGACACGAAACGTGCAGCAGACCTTTCCCTCCGGGTCGGGGCGCTGGGGCATTCATCGCGCCCTCTTTCGAGAGGGTGGATTGCCGCACCAACTGCTGGTGGTCACCGATCTCACGCGCGCACTGCGCGAAGAAGAGCTGCAGGCCTGGCAGAGGCTGGTGCGCGTGCTGGGTCACGAATTGAACAATTCGCTCGCTCCGATCAAGTCGATCGCCGGGAGTTTGGAAATGCTGGTGAAGCGCGATCCCCTGCCCATCGATTGGCGCGAGGACACCAGCCGCGGATTGTCCATCATCGCGACGCGCAGCGAAGGCTTGAGCCGATTCCTGGGGTCTTACGCGCGGCTGGCGAAATTACCGCGGCCGGTCCTGGGGCCCATTGATGTCGGCACCTGGATCCGGCAAGTCGCGAACCTGGAACAGCGCATCGCGCCAGCGCTGACCGCGGGTCCGGACATGACCATTCAGGGCGATCGCGATCAGCTGGAGCAACTGCTCATCAATCTATTGCGGAACGCTGTCGACGCGTCGCTCGAGACCAAGGGCGGCGTTTCGATCGCTTGGAATCGTTTGGGGACGCTACTGGAGGTGCTGATTCAGGACGAAGGCGTCGGATTGTCGAACACTGCGAACCTGTTTGTGCCGTTCTTCACCACCAAACCCGGAGGATCGGGAATCGGGTTGGTGCTCAGCCGGCAAATCGCTGAAGCTCACGGAGGGTCGCTCGATCTGCGCAACAAGACCAACGGTCCAGGATGCGAGGCGCGGCTGATTTTGCCCGCGTGACTTTGCCGCCTAACATGGCAGACCTTCGTGCATGGATCTGGCTGATCTGGCTGCCGATTGCGATGTGGCTGTTCGCTCCGCAATTTCGCGAGCAGCTCGGTCCCGATGCGGCGCACCCGGCATACCGGATCGTGGCGCTGATCCTTGTCGCCGCGATGATTCCGGCGTGGCTCGCGATTCGCAAAAGACGGCGATGGGCCGATGTTGCGCTGATGGGGCTCACTATCGTGCCGGTGTTGGTGCGTGCGCCGCTCGCCGTTGCACTCACCGCGGCAACCTTGCTTGCCGCGTACGGTTTGGGCGATCGCATGTGCCGCTGGTTGAAGCTCGAATGGAGCAGCGTGTCGTTGCAATTCGTGTTACCCATGGCCATTGGATTTGGCGCATGGGTTCTGATTCTGATGGCTCTGGCGATTTCGGGACTGCTCTACGCTTCCCTCGTTTCGATCGCGATTTTACTGTTGGGCGGTTCAGCCGCGATGCGTCTGTATCGCGTCATTGGGGACGCGGCGCGCGAGTGGCGGGAGCCGTCCGCGATCGCCGGGATCTCAATTTTCTTTCTCGCACTGATGATTGCGGTCCTGACGCCCGTGATCCTGGCGCCGAGCACGTTGTACGATCCGCTGGCCACACATCTGGTTGAATCGCGGCTGTCGGCGATTAGACACGGACTGTATCCGAGCGGGGAGTACAGCTATCTGCCGCAAGGATTCGAGCTGATGATGGGTGCGGCTTACTTGCTGGGCGGCCAGCCGGCCGAACAAATGATCGCGCCGCTGTTCTTTGCGCTCACGGTGCTGGCGCTGTACGCGATGGCTCGTGAATTGGGTGCACGGCGCGATGCGGCTCTGGCGGCGGTCGCGCTTGCCGCGGCGATTCCGTTCGTGCAGTGGTCCGGCGCAAACGTGAAGAACGACGCCCCGGTAGCGTTCTTTCTTTTCGCTGCGATGCTGATGTGTTTACGCGCTCTTTCGAATCCCTCGCCCGGTTGGATTCTGGGGGGTGCGTTTCTGGCGGCCGCGGCGGAGAACGTCAAGCACACGGCCCTGCTGGGAGTCGCGCCGCTCGCGATTCTGTTCCTGATTGCCGCGCTGCGATTGTCCCAACGTCGCGTACTGACCATTGCTTCCGCCATCGCGATCTTTCTCGCGTTCGGATCCTTCTGGTGGACTCGATCCGCGATCGCGCACCACGACGCGTTGTATCCCGTGCGTGCTCCCGATGGCGTCAGCGAACCGTCGACGCTCATCTTGCCGATCAAGGATCGGCCGGCATTTGTGCTCAGCCTGCAATTTCAGGGGACGCCGTTGTTCGAAGGCAACAGTACCACGCGGCTTGGGCCGGTGTTGCTTCTGTTCCTGCCCGGCATCTTGTGGATTGCGCGGCGAAATGTGAATGCGAACGTGCTCGCCTGCGGGTTCGTCGTCGCAACATATCTGGCGCTGTGGTTCGTGACTTTGCCGGTTTTGCGATATGCCCTCGCCCCAATCGGGCTGCTGGCGATTGGCCTGGTGTCTTGCGCATTCCGCAGTAACGCCGCGCCTCTATTCATCGGTTCGATGATCTTGTGCCACCTGATGACGCTTTCGAACCTGTTCGGCATGTCGATCAATCTTCCACGTCTGGAATATGCGGCGTACCGCATGAGCGCGGGAGATTATCTCTCACAGGCGCTGCCCAGCTATGCAGCGCTCGCCTGGATTCGCGATCACGCACCCCACGCGCGCATTCTCGCGATCGGGACGCATGCGCTGGCCTACGCGCCGGATCCGGAGAAGATGAATTCACCGATGGACGATGACGAACCGTTTAATCCAATCGAGGTGCGCAAGTTCACCACCAGCGATCGGTACCAATATGTGATCATCACCAAGAGCGCGGATTTGCCGGCGATCTTCGGAGCAAATGCCCCTGTGTTCGACGGCGCCAGCTTCGCTGTCTACCAACTGCCGTGAAGCCTACTATCTCCATCGTCAGTCCGTCGTACCAGCAAGCGCCGTTCCTTGAGATGGCGATGCGTAGCGTGCTGCTGCAGGATTATCCCAAGCTCGAATATGTGGTGATGGATGGCGGCTCGACCGACGGCTCCAGCGAGATTATCGAACGTTACGCGTCAAGGCTCCAGCATTTCGAATCGGCGAAGGATGGCGGCCAGGCCGACGCCGTGAAGCGCGGGTTCGATCACACCAGCGGCGAAATCATGGCGTACTTGAACAGCGACGATCTGCTGGCCCCCGGCGCGCTCGCGTTTGCGGCGCAGTACTTCGCCGATCATCCCGAGGTCGATTGCTTCTACAGCCATCGCGTGTTCATTCGCCCCGACAACACTGTGAGCGGCTACTGGATCCTGCCGCCGCATTGTGACTGGGCCATGCGCCGCTGGGATTACATCCCGCAGGAAACCTGTTTCTGGCGGCGCAGCCTGTATGAAGCGGCGGGCGGGATCGATCCCACGGTGAAATCTTTTGGCATCGATTACGGGCTGTTCGTGCGCTTCATGGCTCGCACGAAAATGCGCCGGTTGAATCGATTTTTAGGGGCGTTTCGCGAGCATGGCGAATCGAAAACTTCGCTCGGCGGAAACATCCAGCAGCATCACGAGGTCGTGAAAGTTCGGCAGGAAAACGCGATCAGCCTGAAGCACTGGCACTGGATACCGGAGCGGGTTCTGCACGATTGGATTGTGCGCCGGAGTCGCCGGTTCGCGCTGAGCGGCCGGTCGCTCCCGGGATCGCTGCCCGGTCTGGACTACGATTACGACCAGGTCTGGAACGGCCGCCTAAGAGCTATCGAATCCTTGTAACCTTCGTCTATCGGTAAAGTACTTATAAGTATCTTACTGATATGGACCGCTTTCAAGACTTTCTTCCGCTGAAACCCGCGGATTTCCATGTGCTGCTCGCGGTCACAGACGGGCCGCGGCATGGCTACGGAATCATGAAAGAAGTCGAGCGCGAATCGGCCGGCGAGGTTCGCCTCGAAATCGGATCGCTGTATCGATTGCTCGACCGGCTTCTCGAACAGGGGCTGCTGGAGGACTTCGCGCAGCCCGAGGATGATCGCCGCCGCTATTTCAGAATCACGCGATTGGGGCGGCGGGTGCTGCGCAGTGAAGCGCGACGCCTGGAAAGCCTGGTGGCGTTGATGCGCTCCCGCAATCTCTTGCCGGAAAAGGAGTCGTGATGCGACGCATCATCGCCTTCCTATTGCGTTTATTTCCTAAAAACTTTCGTGACCGGTTCGAAGCCGACATGCTCGCGACCTTCGACGATCGCTGGCGCGAACGCGCCGGCCCGGCGCTGGCCGCACGCACGCTGATCGATCTGACTTCGAGCGCGATGATTCAGCGCAGCAAAGGAGATCATGCAATGAAGATTTTGTGGCAGGATTTGCGATACGGCGCGAGGACGCTGTTGAAGACGCCGGCGTTCACACTGGTCGCAATCATCACGCTGGCGCTGGGGATCGGCGTCACCACCGCGATGTTCAGTGTCGCGCACGCTGTGCTGTGGCGATCGCTGCCCTATCCGCATCCGGATCGATTGGTTGCCGCAACGGAAGCCGAAATCAAGCACCCTGATCAGCCTTTCGGCGCCTCCTACCCGAACTTTCGCGATTGGCAGGCGCAGACGAATGTGTTCAAAAGCTTTGCCGCCATGCTTCGCGATCAGCGCACGCTGCGCGATGCGCCGGAGCCGGTGCGCGTGACTGGATCGGCCGTGAGCCATGAGTTTTTCGACGTTTTGGGCGTAGCGCCGGCAATGGGCCGCGTGTTCACGGCAGCCGAAGACACGCGCGGGGGCCCTGGCGTCGTGGTGTTGAGCCACGCCATGTGGATCAAGCGGTTCGCCGGAGATCCATCCATCGTCGGACGCACTCTTCATTTCACGCCGACCACGTTGACCGTAATCGCAGTGATGCCGGAAGGGTTCGATTATCCGCCGCAATCGGAATACTGGGTGGCGATCGAGCCGAATGTGGACCCGTATTTCATCGGACATCGGAACGTGTACGTGCTGCGCACCATCGGCCGTCTGCGCGAAGGTAAGACTATCCAAGACGCGCACACGCAACTGAGCGCCATCGCCGATCGCATTTATCGCGATCATCCCGAGGCCAATCGCGGTCTGATGATTCACACGGCCCCATTGCGCGATGAACTGGGCAAGGATCTGAAGCCGGCCTTGCTCGCGCTGCTGGGGGCGTCGGCACTGGTGCTGCTGATCGCATGCGGCAACCTGGCGGGGCTGATGCTGGTTCGCGCCAACGGACGCGCGCGGGAATTCGCGATCCGCGCGGCATTGGGCGCGGCGCGACAGCGGCTGATCCGGCAATTGCTCACCGAAAGCGCGCTGATCTCAATTGTGGGCGGCGCGGCCGGCGTGGCGATTGCATGGCTGGCGATGCAGGCGCTGCCGCTGTTGTCGAAAGACCCGCGTCTCCACGATATTGCTCTTGATGGGACCATGCTGCTGGCCGCGCTGGCGGCCACGGTCGTGACGGCGCTGCTGTTCGGAACCGCACCCGCGATTCGGGCGAGCCGCGCCGAGTCCACGCAGGCGATGCGGCAAACGCGTGGCGCCGATCCACGCCGGGCACGTGCGCAACAGATGGTGGTGATCGCCGAAGTGGCGCTGTGCCTGGTGCTTCTGATGGGCGCGGGGTTGCTGCTCGAAAGCTTCCGCCGCGTGCTCAGCGTGAACCCCGGATTTCGTGAGGATCACTTGGTGACCATGCAGGTGAGCTTGCCATCGTCTTATACGACGTTCAGCGCGGTGATGGGATTCTTCCGCGACATCACCACGCGTCTTCCGTCGCTGCCGGGCATCGGCGCGGTGAGCGCGGCGAGTTCGCTACCCATCAGCGGCGGCGATTCCATCGGCGATATCAATATCGAAGGCCACCCGTCTGAATCCGGCAACCCGCCCGCTGCCAGCTTTCGCCGCACCTTGCCGAATTATTTTCGCGTGATGGGCATCCCCCTGGTGCGCGGCCGCGAGTTCGACGAAAGCGACGACGCCACCCGTCCGCCCGTGATGATCATCAGCGAAAACATGGCGCGGCGTTTCTGGCCGAACCAGGACCCGATTGGCCAGCACGTCAAGATCGGGCCCGTGAATAATCTGCCTTGGCACACGGTGGTCGGAGTGGTGAAAGACGTGCGGCAAAACGGGCTCGACCTCGAACCGGTGTGGGCCACCTATGAGCCGCTGGCGCAACAGCCCTCCACCTCGGCCGCGGTCGCGATTCGAACCCAAGGCGATCCGCGTAGTGTAATCGCATCGGCCCGAGCAGAGCTGCGGCGCATCGAACCGGGACTGCTGATCGACAAGGTGCAGACCATGGACGAACGCATCGGCGATTCGGTGGCGCCGCGCCGTCTGAATTTGACTCTGTTTGCCACGTTCGCGGCGCTGGCGCTGCTGCTTTCGGCGGTGGGATTGTATGGGGTGGTCGCCTACGCCGCGGAACAGCGCACGCACGAATTTGGAATCCGCATGGCCCTGGGCGCACAAACGGGTGATGTGTTGCGCATGGTGCTGGGACAAGGGCTGCGACTGGCGGCGGCCGGCGTCGCCATCGGAATCGTCGCGGCACTGGCAATGTCGCGCGTGATCGTGACGCTGCTTTATCAGGTGCAGCCGTTCGATCCGTTCACGATGGCGGGCGTGGCGCTACTGGTCGCGGCGGTGGCCGTCACCGCTTGCTGGCTGCCGGCGCGGCGAGCGACGCGCGTGGCTCCGACGGTCGCGCTGAGGTGTGAGTAATCGCCGGGCGCCACAGGCGCGCCCAAGCGCGCTCCATGACTGTCGCGCCTCAATCGGCGTGTGGCGAAGCCCCAAATAAAAACGCGCTGGAGCCGAAGCCCCAGCGCGCGATTTTCAACTGTGCTTACGTCATTGGACGTCGGTGACTTTACCTCCGGTGAAGGTCACCTTCATATCCTTGTACACATATATCTTCTTGGCCCCCAGATCGACGATGTTCTTGGGTTGCCCCAGAGCCGCGGTCACCTGGTCGATAGTCTGGCCCAGTGAAATCTCGGCGGGAGGAGCAGCCGGAGCAGCCACAGCCGGAGCTGCGGCTCCGCCATCGGGAGCGGCTTGCGACAGCACCTCCTGCTCAGCCTTATCGGCTTCGCCGGCCTGCTGCTGGATCTGGGTGGCGGCGTCGGCATCGGGCGGAGGAGCATCGGCCGCGAAGGCAGCCTTCACCGGCGCGGCAGCGGCTGAAGCCGGCAGAGCAGGCAGACCGTTCTGGCCGGCCTTGGTCTTCAGATCGCCCATGCCCTGGCTGATGGTTTCGCGCATGTGATTCTGCATGTCCTGCAGATCGGCGACCTGGACGCTGACGGCAGCGCCCTTGCGGCATTCCACGCCGCCCTTGGTGGTGAGCACCACCAGCGTCGCTGCGGTTGCATCCGGAGCGAGCGGAGTCGGAGTGAGCTGCAGCACGTCGCCATCGCTCACCGCGCATTCTGTGCCGGTGGAATCGACCACATCGAGTTCGCGGCCCGCCACGAACACGTGCGAGATGTTATCGCTCAGCATGCGCTGCACGCCGCTGACGGCCGGGTTCGGATTCGCAGCCGCTTGTTGCGCGGCTTCCGCATTTTCAATCGCGAGCTGGCGCTGCACTTCCGCCGCGATCATATCTTTCACCTGCGGCGTCAGAGGCGCCATTCCTTGCGCGGCAGCCGCAGCCTGCGCATTCGCAGCGGCCTGGGCATTCGCCGCCGCATACGCGTTGGCGAGCGTGGTCGACACCAGATAGTCGGTCAACCACACCGAAGCGCTCGGATAGACCGGATACGGCGTGAAGTAAGCGCCGTAGTATCCATACCAGCCGGCCCGGCCCCAGCCCCATGCAGCGACCGGATAAGCGATCGGCGCGGCCCAGGGATTGTAAGCCCAGCCGTAGTAGGCGGGAGCGTAGTAAAACCCAGGGGTGTACATTTCCAAATACGCGCCGTGATAGGGATAGCGAGCGTAGAAGCGATCGTAAGGACGGCCGCCGTAGTAATACGTGCGATGGCCATATTCATGGCCGCGATACGCGTAGGGGTGCGACACGTAGCCGCGTCCTCCGCGCTCCGAGACGATGCGCGAATGATCCGCGCGTTCCACTTCCACGCGGCGTCCGCCGGCGAGCCCGTGATGAATATCCATGTTGCGGCCGGCCACGTGAACGTCGCCAGGGCGACCGTCAGCGCGGCGGCGAACTTCGCTCCCATCGCGCGTGTGTGCCATGCTGTTGCCGCGTGGCGCTGCCCCGCCAGGACCACGAGGCGCTGTATGGCTCGCCATGGCGGGATGTCCGCCAGCCGCGCCGCCGCGCGACGCGCCGGCACCCGCTCCACCGCGAGCATTACCCCCCGGGGATCCGCCACGAGCTCCAGCTCCGCCGGTTGCTCCGCCGCGAGCACCCGCCGCACCAGTTCCTCCGCGGGCTCCAGCCCCGCCGGTGGTTGCGCCGCGAGCACCCGCTGTCGAACCGCCAGTGGTCGGTCCATGAGCTGTCGTTCCGCCGGTGGTAGGACCATGCGACGCTGCGCCGCCAGTGGTCGGGCCATGCGATGCCGCGCCGCCAGTAGTCGCACCGTGCGATGCTCCTCCTGCCGGAGTCGCTGGCTTCGCCGCAGGTGCAGCCGGTTTCGCTGCAGGTGCGGCTGGCTTCGCTGCAGGCTTTTGGGCCTGGGCCGCCGGGATAACCAACAACGCCGCCGTCATCAGACCAATGAGAGGTTTGGGTAGAATTCTGTTTCTGAGCGCGATCATTCGAATCTCCGTTTCTGGTTTCTACATTAGTCCCGTGCGATTTACTGTACGTCGGTTACTTTGCCTGCGGTAAACGTGACCTTCAGGTCCTTATAGTAATAGATCTGTTTCGTTCCGAGATTGGCGATCCTGGTGGGCTGTCCCATGATCGCGACCACCTGCTCGATGGTCTGCTTCAGCGCAATCGTCGCTGGAGGAGCATCGGAAGGCGGCGGAGGCGGCGGAATATCGGGAGGCGCCGCGTTCTCTGCCGGAGGAGGCGGAGGTGCGATCGCTGGAGGGGCGGCTTCCTGAGCAGGCGGTGCCGCGGCTGCGGGCGCGCCCTTTTGCTGCTGTTGCTGCTGTCCGCCGCCCGCCGATGTATCCTTCTGGTCTTCGGGCGGCTGCACCTTGAATACCTCGCCGACCAGCCTGTCCACCTGATCCGCGGACGCGCCCTTCGGATACACCATCCGGACCTGCCCCTTGTATCGAACATCACTCACGGCATCGGTAAACAGATCGAACACGACGACCTCATCTTTGCCGTCCGCCTTGACGTCGATTTTGGTCACCCATACCTTTTCGCCTGTGACATAGGTGCGCGGTGACGCGCCTGAGGCCGAATCCGCGGTGCCCGCCGCACTGGTGGCGGCGCCCACACCTGGAACCATGCTCACGCCAGGGATCCGGCCGAGTTTGCCGAACGCGCTCTTGGCTTTCACCGCTGCGTTCTGACTCATCTTTCCATCTTTGTACGTGTTCTGGCCCAACGCCGTGGTAGTAGTCGGCGACAGGATCACATTGTCCTTCTGCAGCACCAGAATTGAACCCGCCGTGACGATGTCCGTCAAATCCGCGGTGGTCTTGGTCAGCGAAAACTCACCCACGAGTTTCTTCTGGATGGTCGCCGCATCGTCGCCGGCGAACGCTAGGGTAGCGCCTAAAGCGGACAGGGAGATGAGGGAAATGAGCGTCTTGATCTTGGGCATAAAAAGTCATCCAACCTCTTAATGGTCTTGTGTTTCCTCTCGACATGCCGGACAATCTGCACGAGCCGACGGGTCCGGAAATTGGACGGATCTCACGGCAGTATACACCTTTTTTCTGCTGATCGAGCCTACGAAACTGGCGCGAACTCCCTAAGACTCCAATGGGATTTCGCATTAGAACTTCCCTCCTCGTAGTTGCGATAGAGCACGCAATTTCTGTGAAAAAAAAGGCTCATGCGTTTCGCGCGAAGCCGGGGTAGAATAGCGAAGAACAGGCGAACATATGGCATCCAATCCGAGTCTAAGCGTGACAACGGGCCTCGACTTTCCGCGCAAGGCAACCGGCCTGGAAGGCTCGCTCGCTCGATTTGAAGAGCTGATGGCGAATCCCGATTCGCCGGTGCGCGCGATCCGCAAGCTCCCGGCCCGTGCGGGCGAGTTCGTCGATTTCCCGGAGGCGCTGGCGCCCGCGCTGCGGCAGGCACTGATCACGCGCGGAATTCGCCAGCTCTATACTCATCAGGGCGCGGCATTCGAACATTCGTCATCAGGCCGAAATGTCGTGGTCGTTACACCGACCGCCAGCGGCAAGACGCTGTGCTACAACCTGCCGATTCTGAATCGACTGATGGACGATCCGGAAGCTCGCGCCATGTATCTGTTCCCGACCAAGGCGCTCGCCGAGGATCAGCTTCAGGAATTCCAATCGGCGATCGACGCGGCGGGTCGTGACATCCGCGCGTTTACGTATGATGGCGACACCCCGCAGGACGCCCGCCGAGCCATTCGCGAACGTGCCAACGTAATCCTGACCAATCCCGATATGCTGCACGCCGGGATTCTGCCGCATCACACCAAGTGGGCCAAGGCGTTCGAGAATCTGCGCTACGTGGTGATCGATGAGCTGCATTCCTATCGCGGCGTGTTCGGCAGCCATCTCGCTAACATTCTGCGGCGCCTGAAACGCATCTGCGAATTTTACGGATCGTCGCCGCAGTTCATCTGCTGCTCGGCGACCATCGCCAATCCCAAAGAGTTGGCGGAATCGCTGACCGGATCGCCATTCGAATTAGTCGACCAGAACGGCGCGCCGTCGGGCGATAAATTCGTGGTGTTCTACAACCCGCCGGTGATCAACCGGGCGCTGGGCATTCGCCGCGGCTATCTGAACGAAACCCGCCGCATCGCGCGCGAATTGATCGATCGCGGCCAGCAGACGCTGGTGTTCGCCAACAGCCGCCTGGCCACTGAAGTTCTGCTCACCTATTTAATGGACGATTGCCCGGGAGTGCGAGGCTATCGCGGCGGTTATCTTCCCAAGGAGCGCCGCGAAGTCGAACGGAAATTGCGCGACGGCGAGATTCGCGGGGTGGTCGCGACCAATGCGCTGGAGTTGGGGATCGATATCGGTTCGCTCGATTCGGTGGTGATGGCGGGATATCCCGGCACCATCGCGTCGACATGGCAGCGCGCCGGCCGCGCGGGTCGCCGGCAAACGCCGGCGATGGCGGTAATGATCGCGTCCAGCGCGCCGCTCGATCAGTACATCGTCGAGCATCCCGAATATTTCTTTGACCGCTCGCCGGAGCACGCCCAGATCAATCCCGACAATCTGGAAATCCTGATCAATCATCTGAAATGCGCCGCGTTCGAATTGCCGATTCGCGATGGCGAAAAGTTCGGGACGCATGACACGCACGATCTGTGCACATTCCTCAGCGATCTGAAATTCCTACATCATTCTGGAGACGCGTGGCACTGGACGTCTGATACGTATCCCGCCGACGCCGTCAGCCTGCGCGCCATTTCGAGTGATAACTTCATCGTGGTGGACATCACCGGCGATCATCACGTGATCGCGGAGGTCGCGTTTACGGCGGCGCTGACCACTCTGCATGAAAAGGCGATCTATCTGCATGAAGCCCGGCAGTATCAGGTGGAGCGCTTCGATTATGAAGGCCGCAAGGCTTACGTTCGCAAAGTGGATTCGGATTATTTCACCGACGCGATCGATTACACGCAGGTGAAGGAGCTGGAGGCGTTCGACACCAAGCCGATCGCCAATGGCGCGACGTCATCGCATGGCGATGTGCGCTTGAACCGGCAGATCGTCGGGTTCAAGAAAATCAAGTTCTACAGCATGGAAAATATCGGCGCGGGAAATTTGTCGATGCCGGAGCAGGAGATGCACACCACGGCGTTCTGGCTGCATTTTCCCGAAGCATTCCTGGCTCGATTCCCCGATCTTTCGCCGAGCGATAAACAAGCCGGGCTGGTCGGCGTGGGCGCGCTGCTGAAGACCATCGGATCGCTGCTGGTGATGTGTGATCCGCACGATCTGGGCGTGTCGATGACCGAAGATATCTCGGGCGGGCTTAAAACATTCGAGCCGGATTTGTTTTTGTACGATAACTATCCGGGAGGGATCGGACAAAGCTCGGCTTTATTTAAATTGACCAGGCCGTTGATTGAGAATGCAGCGAAACTGCTGGCGTCATGCAAGTGCGAAGTGGGCTGCCCGAGCTGCGTCGGACCGATCGGAGAGATCGGCGAGAACGGAAAACAGGTCGCGGGGAGAATTCTGGCAGAATTGATGTCGTGAAGTCGGTTGTATTTTTATTGATCGCGTCAACAGCGTTCGCTGCCGATGTCGAAACGATTCGCCAGACGCAAGCGAAGCTCGTCAAGCTGCGACCGAAGACTGATGCCGTTTATCCGCTCCCCGATCCACCACCTGAGCTCGCGGAATTGAAGCATCAAATTCGCGATTGGGCGGAAGAAAAAATCACGAAGCTTCGCCAAGACGCCGATCTCGCGGGCGCAACTTCGCAAATCGACGCCGAGTTGTCGCTCGCCAAGGTCACCCGTGGCGACGAGCCTGATCTCGGCGACATCGAGGAAATCAGCCTTGAACACACCAAAGGCGATGAAGCATGGCTGGTGCTCGAGACAACCGTATTGGAGGGCCAGTGCACTCGCAACACCTCGGTCTATCTATATGTATGGCAGCGTGGCGGCTGGACTCGACGATTTGAACTTGAAGATCGGATCGAAGGTGTGGGGCACATCGAAGTGGGGATGCCCGACGCTTACCAGCGCCGATTGGTGTTGATCCTGGGGAACTCAATTGGGTGTGCTTCAAGTTGGCAGCAGTTGTCCTATCGGATATTTCGAATCGGATCCGGGCAGCAGGAGGTCTTAGGCGACGGGGAGGAGACATTCTTCGGTTTCGACTATCAAGGAAAGCTGGAACCCGCTGGCGCTTTAATCGAATTTGCAGGTGAGGGGATCGAAGGCGGATTTGTTCGCCGCCACGTGTTGCACTATGCAATCGAAGGGAACGTCGCCAAGAGAATTGAGCCAATCGCGCTATTGCCACAGGACTACGTTGAGGAATGGATCAGAGCGAATCGCCACGAGTGGTCATGGCGTTTTGATCTCGTCCAGCATTGTCCCGGCAATGCTGAGCGGTGGCAGGTCGGGGCATCACAAGATGGCGATGATGATTCGACCCTGTTCTTCTTTGTAGATGACCTCGGTGATCATCGCTATCGCATCCAAGGGGTGAGCGCGGAGCGACAGCCCGGCTGCCCCGGAAACGACCCACCCGACTACGACGCGCCGCTGCCAACCTTGTTCCCGAAGAGGCCGTAGCTACTTGGCGCGATACACGTCTTTCCATCCGCCCGTCGGCCACAACACACCAACCACCGTCCCGACGATCGCGCCGAATGGCGTCAGAATCTCCTTTCCCACGTTGTTTCCGAAAAAACAATTCCCGTTGCAGCCGTGATCGGTCGCCGCGCCGATTGCCAATCCGGCACCCGCTCCAATTCCCAATCCAATCAGAGTATTCCTCGCGCGATGCCCGGGATGTTTGGTCGCGAGCCTCACGACACCTGCACGCGGAAGCGACTGCTCGCCCGACGCCGTGGCCAAGACGATCGAATCTTCGGAAGCCCTGCGCAAATCGCCTTGATACGATTTGCGGTCGGACATCGAGACGCGAATCTTTTCGCCCGGCCCGAGTCGTTTGACATTGCCCCAATCCTGAAGAGGTGAACTTGGTTGCGCCGCGAGAATGCCGGCGCTGAACAGGAGAATGGCCGCGAATCGCATGGCAGCATCATCGCACAGCGCCAGATGTAAAATAAACGGCGATATGAATCGAATTTTGGTCCTTGCCGCCGTACTCGCGCTCACGCCGACGACACCAGGCGCTACCGGAGTCGTCATGGCGTCCGGAGCTTTGCAGAAGTGTCTCGGCATCACTCCGGGCTCCGACAAGATGACGCGTCCTGCCGCGGAGCCGTCCTGCGAACAGCTTCCCGGCGCCGCCCTTTACAATCAGGCCGGCGCGCGATTTAAGGCGGGCGATCACGCGGGCGCGGCGCAGATCGTCACCAAAGCTGCCGAAGCGGGCAACGCCATTGCGATGTTGCGCATCGCGCTGATGTATGACCAGGGCGACGGAGTGAAGCAAAGCTCGAAGACGGCATTCGTGTGGTACGCGAAAGCGGCAGAACTCGGCGAGCCGGAATCGCAGAATCAGATGGGCACATACTATGAGGTCGCACTGGATAGCGTGGAGAATTGGGATCTGGCCGCGAAGCTGTGGCAGGCCAGCGCGCAGCAGGGCTGGACCAAGGGGCAGTTTTCCTACGCGCGAGCCTTTCAGTTCGGCATCGGCGTGCCGCAGAATCGGCAAATGGCGATCGCGTGGTATCGCAAAGCGGCAGCGCAAGGCAACGCGAGAGCCGACTACTGGGCGAAGTGGCTGCGCGATCCCACCAACAACATCGGATTCCGAGACGACATCGAGCATGACATCGTGATCGGAGGAAAGTTGCGTTTCGGTGGGAGCCTGATCGGCGCCGATCCAGCGGGCGTCACGTTCCACAATTCAGTGCAGAGGGCGCATTGGATCATGGGGCTGCGCAATCGCGTCGACAAAGAAGAGGCCGAGACATTCCGGCAGATTCGCAAGCGCGAGTACGACGACTGCAAGCGCGCGGGTCGCGATAATTGCGGGGCCGGGCGATTTTAGTTGGAGGCGCGGAGTTCGGATTGAATACGCGCGATCTCTCCGCGGGAAATCGCAACGGCGCCTTTGATGAACTCATCGATCAAGATCATCTGCTGGATGCTGTAGCGCGATGAAAAGGCTCGCATCTTTTTCCCGAGCGGCCCTAGCATCCGCTCCATTTGCCGGCGAAAGCGGGAAACGTTCGTGGCTTTGACCGTGACGGAACGCCGGTCACGGAGGTGCGGAATCCTGCGCGCGTAGCCGTGACGTTCCAGGCGGCTGAGCACGCCGGTGATAGCCCCGGTGGTGAGGCCGGTTAATTCGGCCAATCTTCCAGCGGATAGAGGGCCGAGTTCGCACAGCATCCCCATGCATTTATGATCCGTGGAATGCAAGCCCAGCCCGTCCGCTACACTTTGATGCAACGCCAGACCAGCCGTGGAGACCTCGCGAAATCTTTTTTCCAGCGATGCGAGCAGCTCCGCACGGCGTCGGGGAGGATTCGCGTCTGGTGACGACGGCCTTGTCGGCGCTTGCAATATCTTAGTCACTAAGATATTCTGCCGGAGACGGGAGTCAAATGCAAATGCAGACGCGATGGGAAGGTCCGGCCGAAGACCAGGTGCGCGATGTCCTGAACCGCCTTCGTGAGGCTTGGGAGCGCGGAGACGGAGCGGCGTACGGCTCTGTGTTCTCCGAGGACGCGCAATACGTGAACGCGCCCGGCGAGCGATTGCATGGCAGAGAAGCGATCGCCGAATCGCATCAGGAGATCTTCACAACCTTTTTCAAAGACACCAGACTTGGGCGTGCCTACCCGACTTATTTTCGATGGCTTTCCCCCGAGGTGGTCCTGGTGGAATCCGCTGGCTCAGTCCTGTTTCCCGGCGAGGACGAAGGTAACGTTCCGCCCAACGGCCTGATGACCCTGGTGCTTGCAAAACAGGGGCTCGCCTGGCAGATCGTGTCGTTTCAAAATACTCCGACGGGTAAATGGCGAAAGCTGAAGTTCATGTGGCGCTTTGTATTCTCCCGTGTCTGGGGAAGGAGAGCGTCACGGTCGGAACGAGGGCAAAAGGTTGGAGGCGCGGACCGGAGTCGAACCGGTGAATAAAGGTTTTGCAGACCTCTGCCTTACCACTTGGCTACCGCGCCGATTATGAACGGAGATCTTCTCCACAGATAACCCGGCGACTCGAGAATGTCAACCTGAGGCTACTTCTGTTGATTGGGGGTGGTGGCGGTAGAAGTTGACGTCGAGGGGGCGCGACGACGTCCTGGGCCTTGCCCCGGCCACGTGCGCGGGTGCAGGTGCATGCTCGCCCACTGCTCCGCCGTCAGTATCGATCGCAGCTTCAGATCCAACTGCGAAACGGTGCGAGTCGCTTCGGCATTCGCTGCGGCTAACTTCTCGATGGCAGCATTCGCTTTCGCCTGATCCACCGGGTCTTCATTGAACGCCGCCGTCACTTCCGCATCCGCTTTATTCACTGCACGGCGAGTCTCCAGCATCCGCGGACGGAACTCGGCCAAAATTTGCGTGAACTGCTTCTGCTGCGCATCGCTCAAATTCGCGTTCTTGGCGACGTTACTATCCCACCACGGCCGCGGTCCACGAGGCGGTCCCCCCTTGTCGCGCCCCGGATATTGACCCTGCGCGCACAACATCGCGGCGAATATCGTCATGCCTATCGTCACCGATGACGCAAACTTAAACATCGCGACTACTGGTTCTCCTCGAACAGCGTGTGAATCGGAGCCGCCACGCTCGGCTCCAGCGACTGCTCCATCGAATATACATCGGCGAACAACTGCGCGTCTTCATTGCTCAACGTTTGCGTCGCCGAAACTCCGTTCGCCGTAGTGACCGGCTTTGCCTGGGGATGACGCATGGTGATTCCCGCCAGCAGCAGCGCCACCGCAGCCAGTGCCGGCGCCCAAGCCAATCGCGATCGAACGCGCGCGCCGGGATCTTCGCCCAATCGCGTGTAGATTGCGCGACGCTGCGCCGCCAGAAATTCGTACGATACCGGCGCGGGCTCCGTCGCGATCGACTTGGTCCGCTTCATCTCCTCGAACCGCTGCGCACACTCCGCGCAGCTTGCCAGGTGATCGTTCTCGTTGCCAGCAAGATACAAACGATCGATCAATTCATCGTTACTGAAATGTCCCGTCATTTTGCTCCTCCGTACAGGTCGCGAAGATCCTCTCGAAGCTTCGCCACCGCGCGAAACATATGCGCCTTCACCGTGCCGACGTCCAACCCCAGAAGATCGCCGATCTCTTCCAGGCTCATTTCCTCAAAATGTCGCAGCGTGAATACCGATCTCTGCCGCGGCGATAACTTCTCCAAAGCCACCGTCAGCCTGGAGCTGATCTCGGTCGCGAAGTAGCGCGCTTCAGCCTCTGGGGCAGTAGATGCCGCCATCGCCAGAATCGTTTTCTCATCTTCCGACGACGGCCGCCGCCGCCAGAATTGCCACTTGCGCGACCGCAACCGGTCCAGGCAGGTGTTCACCGCGATGCGCGTAATCCAGCGGGCTGGATCGTCCAGGTCTTTTGCGTCTTCGCGCTTCAGCGCCTGGTACGCCTTCAGAAAAACGTCCTGAGTGGCCGAATCCGCTTCATCCCGATCCTGCAGGAAGCGCTGGCACAACGCATACACCCGCCTCTGCTCGGACGCCATCCAGGCTCCAAAGTCACGCAACAGCACGGGTTCGGCACGTTCGGCCAATAGAGGCTCGGCCATCAGCCCCATCATACTCTCCAGGACGGGTTTGTTTTACAGCGGTTTACAAATGCAATTCGTCTCAGACCAGGATAACCCCGCAGGTCAAAATCGCGTCTAGACTGTATTGAAATTTTGCCGAGTCTCACAACTCTGTGGGATACTCGTAAGCCACTGGATTTTACTATGCATGTCCTTCGATTGACCTCCCGCAGAGCTGCCTCTGCCCTACTCATTCTGGCACTGGCCACCCCCTTGTTCCCGGCCGAACCGCGCGGGGAACTATTGAATTCATGGGAGATATTCAACGAAATCAACGTTGACCCGGCGATCGCGCCTGCCATCAAGAACTCACTGATGGCGTTCCTCGACTATCAGGATCTGGTGATGTTTCACCCCAAATTCGGCTACTACGCCAGCGGCCGGGTCGATTTTGTCCAGGATTATCAAACGTTTCCGGACGCTTTGGCGCCCTACTTCGGGCATATGATCGCCCACCACATTTTCGACATGTGGGCCGGGATGCGCAAGGCTGGGACGCTTGCGGCCAACGAAAAATTTACGGTCGCCGAATTCGGCGCGGGGGATGGCGCGCTGGCCGAATCGATCCTCGAGTACATCAATAAGAGAGCCGCAGCCAAAGACAATGCGAAGTGGGCCGAATTTTCGGCGCAGCTCGTTTACGCTTGCTACGATCGATCTCCCGCGCTGAGCGCCGCGCAGCGCAAGCGCAATTCGCGATTCGGCCAGCGATTCGAAGCTCGCGAGGGCGATGCGACCGATCCGACGGCCACCATTCCCGCCGGCAGCTTGAAAGGCGTGGTGCTCTCCAACGAATTGCCCGACGCGTTCAGCGTGCAGAAAGTAGTGCTGGGGCTGAACGGATCGGCGGAGGTCGGCTACGTTGCGCCCGTGCTTTCGACAGCGTCTTGGAAGGGAATGGAGAAAGATATTCCCGCGCCGCTGCAGGCGCGATTGAAGGCCGACAATCTCGCCATTCAAGCCAAACTATTCGGCGCCAAACATGACGACAACGTCTATCTGGGCCGCGAAGGGTTCGTCGCATTGATGGAAGCGCTTTCGGCGTTGGGCGGCGATTACACCGACAAGGTTAACTCGATTGAATTTCACGAAATCTATCTGCCTATCGAAACGGTTCCTGAACTGGCGGATCACATTCGCCGATTCATTCCTGCCTACGCCTATGAACTGGCGCGCACCGGCAAGGGATTCGTGTCCTACGTCAATCTGGGCGAAGGCCATTTCATTCAGGGGATGGGCAAGATCCTCAAGGCAGGGTACGTGTTCACCATCGACTACGGCTCCAATTGGGATTCCGTTACGCCGCTTGAATTCGGGCATTTCCGCAGCTATGGGCCGGGCAGCCGCACCGATCATTCCGATCCATATCACTCGCCCACACTCAACGACATGACCACCGACGTCAACTTCAGTCATGTCATGGAAGACGGGAAAGCGGTGGGACTAAAGCCGATTTTCTACGGTTCGCAGCATACCCTGATCACTGGGACTCCGGTCAAGCTAGAGGCGATTCCAGCGGGCCGCGATGAATTCGACTACAACAACTGGGTCGATAATTTCCATTCGTGGGATGTGTACAAAGTTCTGATCGAGCAGAAGGAAGGCACCGACCCCGCGTATTCCTTCCCCGACAAACGCCCTGAACCGCTGGAAGTCCGCGCCGAGGCTTTGACTAAGGAACAGCAGGCGATGGCAGCTCAGATCGAGCAGAAACTGCGCGTCCGGCTCAAATAAGGCGAAATAAGCCGAAACGCACAGGTCAGCGGCGGCGTAGGATAACTAACATGCTGCTGCGCACACGCTGGGTTCTATTCGCGCCCGTGATCGCGCTGCTAGCGCAGGACGCGAGCGTGATTCGCGTGACCACGCGCATGGTCGAAGTCAACGTGATTGTACGGGATCTCCATGGACCCGTGGCCGGGTTGACCAAAGACGACTTTAGGATTCTGGATAAAGGCAAGCTCCAGAAAATCGCGTTTTTTTCCGCGAATACGATCCAGCATGCTCCCCCTGCACCCCGCCAGCCTTCCGCGCGGCCCACGACCGTGTTTACCAATCGCCCGGCTGTGAGTGTCGAAAATCCATCGAGCGTCACCGTGGTCTTGCTGGACGGTCTGAACACGCGCATTCAGGATCAGGTGTACGCCAAGCAGCAGTTCATCCGGTTCCTGGGACAGATCAAGCCCGACGATCACGTCGCGGTTTACACGCTGGGCAATGGATTGAAGGTGCTGCATGATTTCTCCAGCGATTCGCGCAGCCTGCTCAATGCCGTCGCGAAATTCAACGGGCAGAATTTGCCGTTCGTCGATCAATCCGAGCCCGATCCCGCGGATACGGGCGATCTCCAGTTGGACATCCGCCTCAACGATCTGATGGCAGCGATGGCGGATCAATCCATCATGAATCGTGTCACGGCTGACTTCCGCCGCGCTGATCTCGATCGCGAATCATGTTGCGCATCTTCCCGGGCGGAAGAGCCTGGTGTGGGTTTCTGCGAGTTTTCCGTTTTCAGTCGGCGGGTGCAGCAGTGAGTCTCCCACCAATTGGAATCAGCAGGTCGCGGAAATCTACATGACGGCCAACGGCATCCCTGGCCAGTCTAATTGCATGGCGGGCATTCCTGCGCCCCCGAAGCCGGTGAGCAAACAGCGGGCGGTAAACTTCGGCGGGGCGGCCGGTACGCCACTGGATACGAGCGGTCCATCCGCGTTCATGCAACCAAACCGCGAGGACCTGATTTTCGATGTTGAAATTCGAAAAGCAATGCAGGCGCTGAACGCTGCCAACGTGGCGATCTATCCGGTGGATGCTCGCGGTCTGATCTCGATGCCGAAGCAGTTCACGGCGGCGATGGGTCCTGTCACGCGATCCGTGGCGGCAGGTGGAGCGCCGGCCGCACATGCCGATATGACGATCACGGGAACATCGGTGATGGAGATGGTCGCAGCCGATACCGGCGGGCGAGCGTTCTACAACACCAACGACATTCAGGGCGCGATTCGCCGCGCGGTCGACGATTCCGATGTGACCTACACGCTCGGCTTCTATCCCGATTCCAAGTCACTCGATTCGACATTTCATCCCTTGAAAGTGGAAGTCGCGAAGAAAGGTCTCGAGGTTCGATACCGCAAAGGCTACACCGCGTCGCCCGATTCTTTACTGACCGATGGCGATCGCGAGCAGATGGTGAAAGACGCGCTGTGGAGTCCGCTGGCCGCGACCGGCATCACCATCGCGGCAACTTTGAGTAAGATCGATCAGCCCAAGTCGCTCAAACTGGTTTTGATCATCGATCCCTCGGAGTTGGAGTTCACTTCATCCGACGGCAAGCGCAAGGCCGAGGTGGAGGTCGCGTTCGAGCAGCGCTCGGCCGACGGTCATGATCTGGGTCGCACTGAGCAACTCGCCCCGATCACGCTCGATGAAGATCGTTACCAGAGCAAGCAGCCGCTCACGCTGACGAAAACGCTCACGCCTGCCGACGGATTATCGGAAGTGCGCGTCGCCGTGTTCGATCGGCAGGCGGGCAAAGTCGGATCTCTAATCATTCCGATAAAATGACCGGCATGGATAAACTGCGCGCCTGGTGGTCGCATCGTCAGGGATTAGACGGAACGCTGGCGGGAAAATCCGCGGCGGAAGTTTTGGAATCGGCCGGCTGGGTGCGCGGATTAGGCGGCGTGGCGCCCTATGTGGCGCTGTTCACGCGCGCAGGAATTTCGCGTGAAGCTGCCGATGCAGCGGCCGCGAAGCTTCAGATTCACGAACTACCTGCGGCTCGCGGCTGCACGTATATCGTTCCCGCGAAAGATTTCGCGCTCGCGCTGCAGGCCGGCGCTCCGTTCGAAGCCGCCGAAATGCGAACCGCCGCCAAACTGGGCGTGACCGAAAAAGAAATCGCAAAATTGTGCGAGGCCGTGATCAAGGCGCTCGAAAAAGAGCCGCTCGATCCGGAGGCAATTCGTGAAGCGACCGGGAAAGCGTCGCGCAGCCTGGGCGAAGAAGGCAAGAAAAAAGGCGTAACGACGACACTACCGCTGGCGATCGGAATGCTGCAAGCCTCGGGCGACATTCGCCGTGTCCCGACCAACGGCCGTTTCGATAACCAGCGTTACCGCTACGCGTTGTGGCGGCCGAATCCGATCGGCAAGGCGAAGATGTCGCCGGAGGAGATCAATACCGAACTCGCGCGGCGGTTTTTCACCTGGGCAGGACCCGCGACCATCGCCGAATTTCAGACGTTTTCAACGCTGAGCGGCAAGGCTGCGAAGGCCGCCATGGAACCAGTGAAGCTGGTGAGCGTCGGCGACGATCGATATCTGACGCCTGAATATCGTGATCAATTCGAATCCTTCAAAGCGCCGAAGAAGCCGCACTACACGCTGGGCAGCGTGATCGACGGATTGCACCTGTTTCGCGGCGGGCTCGATCACGTGATCGACCGCCACGATTTCGCCGGCAAGGAACTGGACAGCCATCCGATTTACGATCGCGGGAAGATCGTGGGGCTATGGGAGTTCGATCCCGACAAGAATGAGATCGCGTGGTGCGCGTTTGGCGACGCGAAGAAAGACCAAAAAGAGATCGCCAAGACAGTAACGCGAGTCGAGGAGTTCGTGCGCGAGCAGTTGGGCGATGCGAGGGGCTACGCGCTCGACAGCCTGAAGAGCCGCGCTCCTCGCATCGCGGCGATTCGCAAAGCCGCGAAGGGTTGAGGCGCGAGGGTCACCGAGCGCGCTTGGGAGCAACGCCGGACTGATCTGCCTAAACCGCTGATGGCGCATTTGCGCACCATGCACTTTGTAACTCATGAACGTCGCGCAGCCCAAACGCACTCCGTCACCGTCGCCCTCAAATCTGCACTTGCGTGGTTTAATCGAAGCAGCATGTGCTTCAAGGTTGCATTTCTTGCGGCCTTATTTCGGCGATTCTGCCTCGCTCAGCCGCAGGTCGGCCCCACGCCACCTCCGCCGCCTGCTCCCGCCGACGGCCCCACCGAACTGATCATCACGTATCGCTGTCCGCCGCCCCATCGCGCGGCTTTTCGGCAGTTCATCTCCGAAAATGGCATCCTGCGCTTCGAGCATTGGAAACAGGACGGAATGCTGAAAGACTATCGCTTCCTGTTCAACTGGTATGTCGACGTCGATTCGTGGGACGCGATGGTGGTGCTGTCATTCTCGAGCTACGCGCAGGTGGCGCGCTGGAAATTGGTCGAGCACGCCAGCCCCGGCGGATTGATTCGCGATGCGCTGGAAATGGCGTGGCCGCTCAATACCACGCCTGCCGATGTAGTGCTGCAGGGCGCGTCCGATCAGCCGTGGAATTCGGCGAATAGCGTGTTTGTCGCGGTGCCCTACGATGCGCCCGCGCCGGCCAATTTTCGCGACTTTGCAAATAGCACCCTGGCACCGCAGTTAAAAGCGTGGATACGCGATGGCAGTCTGGTGAGCTATCGCGCCTACGCTAACCGATATCCGGGTGGCAAACGCTGGCAGGGAATGGTGCTGCTGGAGTATCACGATATGGATGCATTCGGGCACGCGCATGCGCTGCCCAGAGACAGCCGGGCTTCGGAACGCGAATCGGTGACGGCGGACGCGGTGATCGCGCACTAATGCGGTTGCTCCCGTTTCTCCTCACCGCCACGTTGTTTGCAGCCGATCCTCTGTACGACAGCGCACGCAAGAAGCTCGACTTGATCGAAGCCTCGCAAGCGCCGCACGGATCGGTGATTACGTTCACGCCCGCCGAGATTAACGCGTGGGCTCGTGTGACGGTCCCGGAGATCGTGCCGGAAGGGATGCGCGATATGCGGGTCGAGCTCGGCACCAACACGGCAAGCGGTTTTGCGATCGTCGATTTTCTGAAAATGCGCCAGGCCAAAGGCATGACGACGAATTGGCTGCTCACCAAAGTGATCGAGGGCGAACGGCCGCTGCGCGTAGGTGTGCGCGTTGAATCGTCGAATGGACGCTGCACGGCTTATCTGACGCGCGTCGAGTTGTCGAACGTAGTGGCGAGCAAAGTGGTGCTCGATTTTCTGCTGAGCACGTTCTTCCGGCCGCTGTATCCCGAAGCGCACATCGATGAGCCGTTCGATCTGGATTACAACATCGAGCGAGTGGAGATCCGGCCGACGGGCGCCAGAGTCGTCATCAAAAAGTAAAAGGGCGCGACCATGACGGCCGCGCCCTTTGCAAACTACCGATGATTACTAGCTCTTCGCGTCGATGCGCATCCCGTAGAACGATCGCCACACGAAGAACATGAGCATCAGCAGGAACGCGACCGCGAATCCGGTGCTGACTGCCGCGCCCTGTTTCTCGGTCAGCGAAACGGCCAGTTCCACCGCCAGCAATCCGAACAGCGTAGTGAATTTGATGATCGGATTCAGCGCCACCGAGGACGTGTCCTTGAACGGATCGCCCACCGTATCGCCGACCACCGTCGCGTCGTGCAGCGGAGTGCCCTTGGCCTTCAGCTCCACTTCGACGATCTTCTTGGCGTTATCCCAAGCGCCGCCGGCATTGGCCATGAAGATGGCCTGATACAAACCGAACAGCGCGATCGAAATCAGGTAGCCGATGAAGAAATACGGCTCGAAGAACGCGAACGCCAGCGTCGCGAAGAACACGGTCAGGAAGATGTTGAACATGCCCTTCTGCGCGTACTGCGTGCAGATCTCGACCACCTTCTTCGAATCCGCCACCGATGCCTTGGTGGCGCCTTCCAGCTTGATGTTGGCCTTGATGAACTCGACCGCGCGATAGGCGCCCGTGGTCACGGCCTGCATCGATGCGCCGGTGAACCAGTAAATCATCGCGCCGCCGGTGATCAGGCCCAGCAGGAACGGCGGGTACAGAATCGAAAGCTTCGCAGCAGCTCCGGCTTCAAGCCGTCGGTCAGCGTCATGATGATCGAGAAGATCATGGTGGTCGCGCCCACCACGGCCGTGCCGATCAGCACCGGTTTCGCGGTCGCCTTGAAGGTGTTGCCCGCGCCGTCGTTCTCTTCCAGGTGATGCTTGGCCTTTTCGAAATCGACGTCGAAGCCGTACTTCTTCTTGAGCTCTTCTTGATGTTCGGGAATCGTCTCGATCACGCTCAGCTCATACACCGACTGCGCGTTGTCGGTCACCGGACCGTAGGAATCGACCGCGATGGTCACCGGGCCCATGCCCAGGAATCCGAACGCCACCAGACCGAACGCGAACACGGCGGGCGCCAGCATCAGGCCGTCCAGGCCCTGCGTGCTGACGCCGTAGCCGATGGCCATCAGGGCCATGATGGTCATGCCCAGCCAGTAGGCGCTGAAGTTGCCGGCCACCAAACCGGAAAGAATGTTCAGCGACGCGCCGCCTTCGCGCGACGACGTCACCACTTCCTTCACGTGTCGAAGAATCCACCGACGTGAACACCTTCACCAGTTCGGGAATGATCGCGCCGGCCAGCGTTCCGCAGGTGATGATGCTCGAAAGCTTCCACCACATGCGTGGTATCGCCGCCCAGATCCGGAATCATCAGGTACGAAATCAGCGTAGGTCGCGCCGATCGAAATGAACGAAGTCAGCCACACCAGCGAGGTCAGCGGCGCTTCGTAGTTCATCTTGTCGACGTTCTGATAACGGGCCTTGGCCACCGCTTCATTGATGAAGTAGGAAAGCCGCTGGCGATGATCATCATGACGCGCATGACGAAGATCCACACCAGCAGTTCCACCTTGACCACGTCGTTGTTGACCGCCAGCAGGATGAAGGTGATCAGCGCCACGCCGGTGACGCCGTAGGTTTCGAAACCGTCGGCCGAGGGGCCCACCGAATCGCCCGCGTTGTCGCCGGTGCAATCCGCGATCACGCCCGGGTTGCGCGCGTCGTCTTCCTTGATCTTGAACACGATCTTCATCAGGTCCGCGCCGATGTCGGCGATCTTGGTGAAGATGCCGCCCGCCACGCGCAGCACCGCCGCGCCCAGCGATTCGCCGATCGCGAATCCGATGAAGCAGGGCCCGGCGTAATCGCCCGGGATGAACAGCAGGATGCACAGCATGATGAACAGCTCCACGCTGATCAGCAGCATGCCGATGCTCATGCCGGCCTTGAGCGGAATCGCGTAACACGGGAACGGCTTGCCCGCGCAGGCTGGCGAACGCCGTGCGCGAGTTGGCGAAGGTGTTCACGCGGATGCCGAACCACGCCACGCCGTAGCTGCCGGCGATGCCCGATCACGCTGAACGCCAGGATGATCACCACCTGCAGACGCCGGCGTCGCCGTGCAGGACGCCGAAGTACAGCACGATGACCGCGCCGATGAAAATCTCCAGGATCAGCAGAAACTTGCCCTGCGTGATCAGATAGGTTTTGCAGGTTTCGTAGATCAGCTCGGAGATTTCGAGCATCGATTCGTGCACCGGCAGATTGCGCAGATGCGTGTACATCGCCATGCCGAACACGAAGCCGAGGACGCTGACGCCCAGGCCGATCATCAACAACGTCGGCCCCTCGACGCCCATGAAGATGGCATCGTGGAGATCAGGCAGCTTCAGTTCGAGTTCGCTGGCACGTGCAGGAATCGAACTGGCGGCCGCCAAGAAAATCCAAATCAAGAAAGGAAACGCACGCCTACACAAGGCAGACAGACGGGTCAAAGGCATTTCCGGAAAATCCTCCAGCTGAATCGTTAGACTCTTGGCCGCACAACCTGCCCGGTGCAGAGATTCAAGACCGGCACAAGCGCTGTACGCTTCTGAGAGAGCCGCCCGACGGGCGGTCTTTTAGGTTAACATAACGCATCGTTTTCGTCTGCGCAACGGGATTCGGCTAGGACCAGACGTGTAAGAGAGTCCAGTACTGGCGGCATCCCCAACAACCCAAACGAGTAATAATGTTGGGCGTGCCCTCCACCTGGCGAAGCTATCTGAAGCTGCAGAACTTCATCTGGGTGGCGCTGTTTGCTGCGCTGGCGATCTTCAGCCCGGAACGCAGTCCTGCTGTCCGCACGCTACTGATCGCGCTGGGCATCCTGCAGATTGTGGAATCGCGTATCGGCGTGCGAACCGCAATTGTCCTGAACCTGTTGCTGTGTTATCTGCTGATCTATTCGAGCCAGCCTTATCCGCTCGGCATCCAGAGCAGCTTTTGGGTCATGCTGCTGCTCCCCGTGATTTCCGCCGCAACGAATTTCGACCTCTTGGGCAGCTCCATCGTTGCCGTGGTCGCGTGCCTCGAGTACCTTTCTTTTCTGCTTTTCCTGACTTGGGAAAACTACGCCCACGAGCAGCACTTTGGCATCGACGACCCCAATGATCGTCTCAAGTTGGCGTTGAACGTCCTTTCGCTGTTGATCGTGAGTTATCTCACGCACCAGTTGGCGCGGGCCAAGCGCGAAGAAGCGGCACGATATCAAAAAGCCGCTGAAGAATTGGCTGTAGCGAATGAGAATCTAAAGAAGGCCGAAGCGGAAGTGCGGAGATCGGAAAGATTAGCGGCGCTGGGGCAGTTGACGGCCGGGCTCGCGCATGAATTGCGCAATCCGATGGGCACCATGAAAACCTCGGCGGAGCTGCTCGCTCGCAACGTGCCGCCGGAAAATGCCATCGCTCGTGAAATGGCGGGATACATTCAGGAAGAAGTAGATCGCACCAATTCTTTGATCACGCGATTTCTGGATTTCGCGCGGCCCCAGCATCTGAAAGTGTCGACCGGCGATCTTACGGCCACACTCGATCGCGCTATCGATCAATTCGAGCGCGACAAATCCGGCAATGCGGCGAGCGTCACGGTGTTCAAGAATTATTCGCCCGACATTCCGTCGATCGCCTTCGATGCGCAGCTACTGGAGCGTGTGTTCTACAACCTGGTGATGAACGCTGCGCAGGCCAGCCCGGCGGGCGGAGTAGTCACGGTGAAGACCCGTCTGGTTGAGGACCAGGTTGAAATCGCCGTGATCGATCGCGGATCGGGAATCGAAGCGAAAGATCGGGAGAGCATTTTCAATCCATTTTTCACCACGAAATCCGAGGGCGTGGGGCTCGGCCTGGCGATTGTTTCCAAGATCGTCGATGAGCACGGCGGTCAGATTACCGTTGAGAGCACGCCGCGCGAAGGCAGCGTGTTTCGCGTTTTCCTGCCGCTTCCCGCACAATAGAAACTTATGGCTCGCCCAGCGATCCTGGTGATCGAAGACGAAGAAAAGCTGCGCCGCGTGGTGGGGATGCATCTCGCCTCGGCCGGTTTCGACGTGAAGGCCGCAGGAACCGCCGAAGAAGGATTCAAGCTGGCGGGCGATGCCGATCTGATCCTCACCGATCTGAAATTGCCGGGCATGGATGGGCTCGCGCTGCTGGAGAAATTAGGATCACAGAACCAGCACGCGCCCGTGATCGTGATGTCAGCGTTCGGCACAGTAGAGAACGCAGTAGAAGCGATGCGCAAGGGCGCGGTCGATTTTCTGCCCAAGCCGTTTTCGCTGGATCATCTGAGTGTGGTCGTCAACAAAGCGCTGGAAGTGCGCAAGCTGCGCGATGAGAATCGCGAGTTGCGCGAAGCGCTGGGCCAGAAATATCAGTTCGACAACATCATTGGACGGAGCGGCCCGATGCAGGAGATTTTCGCGACCGTGATGCGAGTTGCGGGAACGCGCGCGACGGTGCTGCTCGCCGGCGAGAGCGGCGTGGGCAAAGGAGTGATCGCGCGCGCGATTCATCAGCATTCGCCGCGCAAGGATCGTCCGTTCATCAAAATCGATTGCGCTTCGATTCCAGAAAACCTGATGGAGAGCGAGCTGTTCGGCTACGA
This sequence comes from Terriglobia bacterium, assembly GCA_963819125.1. Taxonomy (GTDB): domain Bacteria; phylum Acidobacteriota; class Terriglobia; order Bryobacterales; family Bryobacteraceae; genus Palsa-187. The sequence continues at coordinate 985,226 of CAWFUQ010000015.1, read as the reverse complement.
AAAGGGCGCATTCACGGGCGCGAATATTTCCAAAGCCGGGAAGTTCGAAGCGGCCGACACCGGGACGGCGTTTCTTGATGAAATCGGGGAGGTGCCGCCCGCAATTCAGGTGAAGTTGTTGCGCGTCTTGCAGGAGCGCGAGTTCGAAAGATTGGGCAGCAACAAAACCATGCATACCGACGTTCGCGTGATCGCGGCCACCAACGTCGATCTGCGGACCGCGCTCGAGCAGGGAACGTTTCGAGAGGATCTATATTACCGGCTGAACGTTGTGCCGATCAACATCCCGCCGCTGCGCGAACGCAAGGAAGACATTCCGTATCTGGTCGAACATTTCGCGAAACAGTTCAACGGCCAGATCAGCGAAGGCGCCATGGAGCGGCTGATGACCTATCACTGGCCCGGCAACGTGCGCGAACTGGAAAATGTGGTCGAGCGCAGCGTGCTGCTGGCGCAGGGGCCGCGCGTCGAAGCCGAAGACGTCAAGATCGACCTTGGCGATCGGCCGTCCGCGTCCCGCCGCTGCAACTGGCGATCATTTTCTTCCTGAAGGAATGACGCTTGACGAATATGAGCAGTCGATTATTCGCGAAGCGTTGAAGCGCGCCAACGGAAATAAGAGCCAGGCAGCGCGATTGCTCGGGTTGACGCGCAACGCGTTGCGCTACCGCCTGGCTCAGATGGGCATCGAAGAATCGGGCCGCGATTAAGCCAAACGATTAAGCAGGTCCGACGCCGCCGCCGCCGTTGCACGTTCCAGTCACTGAAACGCCTTCGGTAGTGCTGAAGAAGAACGTTGCCGACGTCACCGTCGCGCTGGCAGACACTCCAGGTACGTTGATGAGGAACGTTGCCGTGCCGGCCGTAAACGGATTATGGGGCTTGTTTCCGGCGATCGATCCATTCGCAGAAGCGTAGGTTCCGAGGGTGGCGGGTCCGCCGATCAGCAGATGGCTGGGGCCTGAGCCGCCCAGGTTGTTACACAGCACGCATAAGAGAAATCCGTTCGGGAAGGTATCATCGAGAGCCCAGCCGGTCGCCGACGGACCGAGGTCGGTAAAGGATCCGCCCTTGTCCACCCGGCGAAGATTCGCGGACGTGGACCCGAGTGTTCCGGGTGTCTGTCCCGAGGAGAGCGTGAAGCCCAGCCCACTGAGCAGTTGGCCTGCGCTCTTCGGATTCGTCAAATCATTGGAAAGAGTGACCGTGACGAACCCGTCGCCAACGGTAAAGTTCGCCGTGGCCGCGGCCCCGCCATCGGGTACGGTCGAGCCCGAAGGAGTCGTGCAGTTTTGTGCCGCGAGCGACAAGGCTGCGGCGAAGAAAGGGAGCAACAACAGAGTGGTTTTCATGAGTATTCATCGTCACGCGCCTTACGCCGGACCATACGGCGATCATGCTGCAATTCCATGTAATACTGCGTAGTGCCAACTCGCGTTGGTCCTTACCCCACAGGTTCATACCGTCCGGGAGGGATTGTTTCGATCGAGCGTCTGATGTCTGATGGAAGGTGCGGGAAAAAGGGAGCGATCAAAATGCGAATCGGAATCTATCTCACTGTGGCAGCGCTGCTGGGTTCGGCATGCCTGTTTGCCGACGACGACGCGGAGCGAGCGAAACTGGTCGGGTCCTGGCAGGCGGATGGGTCCGAGCTGCAATGGACCATCAGCTACACCACTACGTCAGTCAAAGTGACTGAAAACGCGGGCGCCAACAAGATCGCAGATTTTGCCTGCACAGTGGACAGCAAAACCTGCGATGTGAAGATCGCCGGCAAGAAGGCTTCGGTTTCCTTCTGGTTCAACGGGCCGAAGCTGGTGGAACTGGAAGTCCGGGGCAACGATACAGTGGAGCGTCGCTTCGCTGCGGCTTCGACAACCGATGCCATGGATATGGAAGTGGTGCCGATGGCCGGGAACGCAAAACACGAGAAGCTGCTCTACAAGCGCTCCGCCACCGGCACGGCCTCGAAGTAGCCTAACCCAGCTTCGGTTTCAGGATATCGATCAGTTCTTTCACCGCAGCCGCGCTCTTATCGAGCATCGCCTTTTCTTCGGCTGTCAGCTTGATCTCGTAGATTTTCTCGATCCCCTTCGATCCCAGCTTCACCGGGACGCCGACGAACAGCCCGTGGATGCCGTACTCGCCTTCCAGCAGCACCGCGCACGGCAGAACCTTCTTCTTGTCCTTGAGAATCGATTCCACCATCTCAGCCGCCGCGGCTGCAGGAGCGTAGTAGGCGCTGCCGGTCTTGAGATATTTCACGATCTCCGCACCGCCGGTGCGCGTACGGTTCACGATTTCTTCCAAGCGCGTTTTCTCGATCAGATCTTCGAGCGGGATTCCAGACACGCTCGACAAGCGGGTCACCGGAACCATGGTATCGCCATGACCGCCCAGCACCACAGCGGTCACGTTCTCCACCGATACATCGAGTTCCTGCGCGATGAACGCGCGGAAGCGCGCTGTGTCGAGCACGCCCGCCATGCCGATCACGCGATTCTTCGAAAATTTCGAAACCGCGTGCGCAGTCCAGCACATCGCATCGAGTGGATTCGTCACCAGCACCAGAATCGCGTTGGGCGAATACTTGGCCACTTGCTCGGTGACCGATTTGATCACGTCGAAATTTGCCATCAGCAAATCGTCGCGGCTCATGCCCGGCTTGCGCGCCAGACCGGCCGTAATCACGACGACATCTGAATTCGCGGTCGGCTCATAATCGTTGGCGCCGGTGACGCGAACGTCAAAGCCTTCGATCGGCCCGGTCTGCAGCATGTCCAGGCCTTTTCCGATCGGCACGTCGGGAACGACGTCCACCAAAACCACGTCTGCCAGCTCTTTGAATGCGATATTCAACGCGCAGCTTGCGCCTACGTTGCCGCCTCCTACAACCGTAACTTTGTGTCTCATAGAAAGTGCGATTATAACGTACTTAAGGAGCCTTCCTTTGTATTTCGAAGACTACGTCGTCGATTCGATTACCACGTCGCGCGGCCGCACCATCACTGAATCCGACATCGTAAATTTCGCGGGGCTCTCCGGCGATTTCGTCGAGTTGCACGTGAACGAGGAGTACGCGCGTAGCGGTCCATTCGGCCGCCGCATCGCGCACGGCGCTCTGGTCTTCAGCATCTCGACTGGAATGCTGGTGCAGATGGTGCCCGATCAATCGCCGATCGTGGCATTCTACGGCGTCGATAAACTGCGCTTCACGGTGCCGGTGTTCATCGGCGATACGATCCACATCACGCGGCGTGTTGTGGAGAAGAGACCGAAGGAAGACCGCCGCGGCGTGATCGTGCAGGAGATCATCGCATTGAATCAGGACGGCAAGACGGTGTTGGTCTACACCGCGCTGCTGATGGTGAAAGCGCACGCATGACGCCGGCGTTGGACGGGATTCGGGTGCTCGATCTAACGCGCCTGCTGCCGGGCGCGGTGGCCACGCGATGGCTTCTCGATTTCGGCGCGGAGGTAATCAAGATCGAGCAACCCGGCACGGGCGATTATGCGCGGCAAAGTCACACCGGCGTTTTCGAATCGACCAACCGCGGCAAGAAAAGCGTCGCGATCGATCTGAAAGATCCCGCCGGCAAAGCCGCATTTCTGAAGCTCGCCGACACGGCCGATGTCGTGATCGAAGGATTTCGTCCCGATGTGATGGATAGACTGGGCGTCGGATTCGAAACGCTACGCGCTGCAAATCAGCGATTGATTTACTGCTCGCTCACCGGCTACGGAAACGAAGGCGAATACGCGGCACTGGCCGGTCACGACATCAATTATCTCGCGATGTCCGGCGTGCTCGATCTGATGGGTGAAAAAGATGGGCCGCCGTCGCTGGCCGGGATCCAGATCGCCGATCTGGCGGGCGGGTCGATGCAGGCGGTGATCGGGATTCTGCTGGCTCTTGAAGCGCGGCATCGCACCGGACGCGGGCAGCGCGTTGACATTTCGATGTTCGCGGGATCGGCCGCGCTGATGACGATTCCCATGGCGCAGATGTCGGGATCTGGAGTCGCGCCGCAGCGCGGCAACGATTTATTGAACGGTCGCTTCGCCTGCTATCACGTGTTCCCGGCCGCGCAGGGATCGTATGTCGCGGTGGGCGCGCTGGAGCCGAAGTTCTGGGCGAACCTGTGCCGCGAACTCGGGCGCGAGGATTTAATCGCCGATCAATTTGCGCCGGAGCCTCGGCAGAGCGGGATAAAAGCCGCGCTCGTTCATGAATTCGCCAAAGCAACGGCGGAGGAATGGTTCGCGAAAATCGGCGATAAGGATTGCTGCGTAACGCCGGTTCGAAATTTGAAGGATGCGATTCGCGATTTCAGTGACGCGCCTCTTCCGCCGCTAAGCGAAACGCCCGGAGTCCGATCCGCAGCGCGCGCGCCGCTGCTGGGAGAACATAACGGAGACCTGCTCGGAGATCAAAAAAAGCCATGAACACGCTGTATTGCCTGCGCCATGCCAAGGAGTTCTATGGCGCCAATGTCGCCTCGTATCGCGACGGCCAGCCGGATCTGACCTGGAACGAATTCTACGACCGCGTGCATCGCGCCGCCGCGTTCTTTCGCGACCTGGGAATTCAGAAAGGCGACCGGGTCGCGGTGTGGATGCTCAACTGCCACGAATATCTGGAGCTGTACTACGCGACCGCGATTGCCGGAATCGTCATCGTGCCGCTCAATACGCGCTGGCATGAATCCGATGTCGAGTTCACACTGCGCGATTCCGATTCGGTGGCGCTGATTGTCGACGATAAGTTCGCGCCGTCAGTTTCCAAGCTTGGTGTGGACCTGAATCACACGATCTATGCGGGGAACGGTGAGACGCCCAAGGGCATGACCGCGTATGGCTATAGCGAATCGAAACACAAATTCGACGAGCCCGATCCCGAAGATCTGGTCGGATTGTTTTACACCAGCGGCACCACCGGCGGCCCGAAGGGCGTGATGCTGACGCATCGCAATCTGTGGGCGAATCTGGTGCACAGCATGCTCGTGAACCTGCGCAAAGCGACGTGGATGCATTCCGCGCCGATGTTTCATCTGGCCGACCTCGGCGCGATGTATTGGGTCACCGCGACCGGCGGCACGCATTGCTACATGCCGAGTTTCGACGCCGATCTGTGCATGCAGTTGATCGAACGGTATCGCGTCACCGAAACCGTGCTGGTGCCCACCATGCTCAACATGGTGATTCATTCGCCGAACTTCGACAAATACGATCTGTCGAGCCTGATCAATTTCCTGTACGGCGCATCGCCCATGCCCACGCCGCTGGTGAAAACCGCGATGGCAAAGATGCCGTCGACGCGCTTCCGGCAAGGCTACGGCATGACCGAAGCCGCGCCGCTGTTGACGATTCTCGATTACGAAGATCATTTTGGCGACGCGATCGCATCGGCCGGTAAGCCGGTGTTCGGCACCGAAGTTCGCGTGGTGGACGATTTCGATCGCGACGTGGCCGTGGGCGAAGTGGGCGAAATCATCGCGCGCGGCGCCAACGTGATGAAGGGCTATTGGAAACGTCCTGAAATCACCGCGGAAGTTCTGCGCCACGGCTGGCTGCACACCGGCGATCTCGGCAAATTCGATGCGAACGGATTTCTCTATATCCTCGATCGCAAGAAGGACATGATCAAGCCCGGCGGCGAAAATGTGTACACGCCGGAAGTGGAATCGATGGTGGCGGCGCACCCTGCGGTGCTGGAGGTCGCGGTGATCGGGGTGCCCGATCCGAAATGGGGCGAGACGATTCGCGCTGTGGTCACGCCTCGCGCGGGCGCTTCACTCACGGCCGATGAGCTGATCAATTGGTGCCGTGAGCGCATGACACATTTCAAATGCCCGACCTCAGTGGTGTTCGTCGAGACGCTACCGAAGGGCGGCACTGGAAAGATTCAGAAGGGCGTGCTGCGCGAAAAATATGGAGCTGCCTCTAGCACGGGCACGGCCGGCTGATCACGCCGAGCGCGTCTTCGAGCGCGGCGCCGACCCGAAGCAGCATCGCTTCGTGCTGTGGAGCGCCCAGCAATTGCAATCCCAGCGGCAAACCGCTTGCTGAGAATCCGCAAGGCATCGCCAGCGACGGAATTCCCAACGCATTAATCCCGCGCATGCATCGCGAAGTCGCCAGGCGGACATCGTCGACCACTCCGCCGACCTGCATCGTCGTCTCGCCGATCTTGGGAGCCGCGGTCGGTGTGGCTGGAATCAGAATGCAATCGACCTGTGGCCACAGCTCCGAAAATTCGTCACTCAGGATCTTGCGCAGCCTCTGCGCGTCCACGTAATCCAGGGCCGAAAGCAAGCGCCCCTGATCGAGCAGCGCCAGCACATCAGAGCCAAAATCTCCGCGCCGATCGAGATGCGGGCGCAGATTCGCGGCAGCCTCCACCAGCAGAACAATGCGCGCGACGGCATTTAGCGCGTCGATATCTGGCACCTTGATATCGACGATGCGCGCGCCGAGCGCCGCCACCGTCTGGACCGCGTTCCGAACTGCGGCTGCGACATCCAGATCCAAGCGGTCGAAATAGAAATTCTTGGGCAGCCCGATGCGTAAGCCTTTAATGTCGACATTCGCAGGTGGTACCGCTTCAAGCGGTTCGTCCAGCATCGAATCGAACGCGATTGCAGTATCGCGAACCGTTCGCGCCATGGGGCCGATGTGATCGAGCGTGAGCCCCAGCGGCAGCACGCCCGCGCGGCTGATGCGTTCGTAAGTCGGCTTCAGCCCGGTGATCCCGCAGAATGAGGCGGGAATGCGAATCGAGCCGCCAGTATCGGTACCGGTGGCCACGAACACGAGGCCGGCAGCAAGCGCCGCGCCCGACCCTCCGCTGGATCCGCCGGTGATGCGTTCGATATCCCATGGATTTCGCACTGCGCCGAAATGCGGATTGTTCGAGGTGATGCCGTAAGCCAGCTCATGCAGATTCAGCTTGCCCACCATCACGCCGCCCGCATCATCCAGCGCGCGCACCACATCGGCATCGTGATCGGGAACGAAATCGGCGAAGATTTTCGAGCCCGCGGTAGTGCGTACGCCGCGCGTCATCATCAGATCCTTGTGGGCGATCGGCAGGCCGTGCAGAGGGCCGCGATCGAACCCGCTGGCCAGTTCCCGGTCCATTTCGTCCGCGCGGCCGCGCGCGAAATCTTCCGTCACGGTGATGAACGCATTAATTTTCGGCTGAGTCTGCGCGATGCGCTTCAGCGCGTCGTCGACCAGTTCGCGAGACGAAACTTTCTTTGCGCGCAGCGCGGCGGCGGCCTCCTGGATGGTCATTTGGAGAACTCCCCTGGGAGCCATACATCCGCGCCCGTGGGAATCTCTTTACGAAGCGGCTCGAACACCGCGCTCCAGTGCCTGTAGGACAGGTACAATTTTGTCGAGTTCATCGTCAGGAATGCCCGTGTTCAGGGCTTTTGAAATCAGTTTCCAATCCGTCATGTAGCGGTATGATTGTAGCAACTGCCATGCTCGCGACAGAACGCCACGCCGCCACGCCTTTGACCCAATTGTCCGAAGAAGAACGGATGTTCCAGTCCACTGTGCGCAAGTTTGCGCGGGAGAGAATTGCTCCGCACGTGCGCCAAATGGACGAAGCGGGTGTGTTCCGCAAGGAGCTGATTCAGGAATTTTTCGAGCTCGGCCTGATGGCGATCGACGTTCCCGAAGAATACGGCGGGCAGGGCGGATATTTTTTCCAATCGATTCTGGCGATTGAGGAATTGGCGAAGGTCGATCCTTCGGCGGCGGTGATCGTCGACGTGCAGAACACGTTGTTCAACAACGCGCTGGTTCGTTGGGCGAACGAAGAGCAGAAGCGCAAATATTTTCCGCGGCTGGCGAAAGACACCGTGGCGAGCTACGCGTTATCGGAAGCGGGATCAGGATCGGACGCGTTCGCGCTGGCGACGCGCGCAGTGGAAGATGGCGACCACTATCGCATCACCGGCCGCAAACTGTGGATCACCAATGCCGGCGAATCGGGATTGTTCCTGCTGTTCGCCAACGTCAACCCTGATGCCGGCTACAAAGGCATCACGGCGTTTCTGATCGAACGCGATTTCCCGGGATTCAAGGTCGGCAAGAAGGAAGACAAGCTGGGGATTCGCGCGTCATCCACTTGTGAATTGATTCTGGACGATTGCCGGGTGCCCAAGGCGAACATCATCGGCGAAATCGGCAAGGGCTACAAGATCGCGATTGAGACGCTGAACGAAGGGCGCATCGGGATCGGGTCGCAGATGCTCGGCCTGGCGCAAGGTGCACTCGATCACGCGCTGGCGTACGCGCAGCAGCGCAAGCAGTTCGGCAAAGCGATCGCCGAATTCCAGGGCGTGCAGTTCGATCTGGCCGAGATGGCGATCGACGTGGAGGCCGCGCGGCTGATGGTTTACAATGCGGCACGATTGCGCGACGCCGGAATGCCGTTCGTCACCGAAGCGGCGATGTGCAAGTATTTTGCGTCGCAAGTGGCGGAAAAAGTGGCGTCGCGAGCGGTGGAAGTGCTCGGCGGAGTTGGATTTACGAAAGATTATCCGGTCGAAAAACTGTATCGCGACGCTAAGATCGGCCGGATTTACGAAGGCACCAGCAATATGCAGCGGGTGACCATCGCCAAGCAGTTACTATCGAAGTGAAACGCCGCGCAGGCGGCAGGCGTCCCGTAGTTTTTGGAGGTTTTATGCGTTTCCTCGTTATGGCGGCTGTGGCTTCGAGCCTCGCCTTCGCCGCCGATTCCGTCAAAGAACTGACTCCCACCCAGGTCGACGAAATCATTCAGAAATTTTCCGCCAAGGAAACCGCGTTCGCGAAAGCGCGCGAGATGTACACGTACAAGCAAAGCGCGAAAATCCAGTTGCTGGACGATGCCGGCAATCCCATCAACGAAAAGTGGGAAGAGGTGGCGACGTCATGTTCTCGAGCGACGGTAAGCGCTCTGAGCATGTGATTTTTTCGCCGGTTTCGACGCTCGAGAAAATTGCGATGGACCCGGGCGATCTCGAAGATATTCGCCACACCCAACCCTTTGTACTGACCACCTCCGAATTGCCTGAATACTGGGTGCGCTATCTGGGGCACCAGATGGTCGACGAGATTGGCTGCTATGTGTTCGCGGTGAAGCCCAAGAAGATCGAAGGAACCAAGCGCTATTTTTCAGGTGAAGTTTGGGTGGACGATCGCGATCTGCAGATCGTCAAGAGCTACGGCCGCGGCGTGGGCGTACAGAAGCGCGGCGAAGATCATCAATACCCCAAGTTCGAAACCTATCGCGAACAGATCGACGGCAAGTATTGGTTCCCCACCTACACCATCGCGAACGACACGCTGCATTTCAAGGATCAGGACCAGCGCCTCAAGGAGACCGTCAAGTATGAGGACTACAAGCAATTCAAGTCCGATATCACCATCACTTACGGCGACACGGTGGACGAGAAGGACAAACCGCCGGTTAAGAAGCAACCTTGAGCTTGCGCTTGAACTTTCGGTGCTGAATCCATGAAAACTTGGGAAAAAACATAACTTGTAACAAATGTTTTTTCGATCCGCGGCGGATTTGTAACAGTCCGTTGATATAAGTGGGCATGCGATGCGATCTGCACGTCCACACCATCCACTCCGGCATGTGCAACGTGCCGGTCATCAACCGGATCTGCCGCGAAAGCTATAACGATCCGCATGAGCTTTACGCGACCTTGAAGGCCCGCGGCATGGACCTGGTCACGGTGACCGATCACGATTCGATCGACGCCGTCGAGCCTTTGCGCCGCCACCCCGATTTCTTCCTGAGTGAAGAGGTGAGCTGCCGCATGCCGTCGGGCACGCATCTGCACATGGGCGTGTACGGGATCGAAGAGCGCGATCACATCGAGCTGCAGCGCCGCCGCGACGATATGCCGAGCCTGCTTGCTTATCTGGATGAGCATCGGCTGCTCTACAGCATCAATCACGTGTTTTCCGGCCTGACCGGAGCGCGCCAGATGGAAGATTTCGAAACCTTCGCCGCGCGCTTTCCCGCGGCGGAAACGCTCAACGGCCAGATGCTGGGGATCGCGAACCGCAGCGCCGCGGAGTTCGCCGCCATGCATGATCGAATCGCGATTGCGGGGAGCGATGCGCACACCATGGCGTCGGTCGGCCGGACGTATACCGAAGTTCCGGACGTTCGCGATGCACGCGAATTCCTGCGCGGCCTGCGTGCGGGACAGGGACGCGTCGCGGGCGAATCGGGCGACTACTGGAAGCTCACGCTGGCGATCTGGGAGATCGGCATCAGCCTAATGCGGGAACATCGCGCGACGATCCTGATGGCTCCACTGATGGCGCTGATTCCGGCGATCACGCTGGTGAATTACGGCCTGGAGTACGCGTTCGCCGCGACGTGGGGTCGTCGCCTGAGGAAGGAATTTCGTCCCGGACGCCGCGATGGCATCGCCATACCGTCAGCCATTTCAACCAGTTAGCTTAGGCACCGGGATTGCTCGAAGTCAGTGGGGGCCATCGCCATGGACACAATCCTGACCACGTTCTTCAAAGGGCACGACACGAAATTCGGGATTTTTTATCCCACCGATTACCTGGTTGCCATCTTCCCCGACATGGCCGCGGCGGAGCACGCCGAGCACGCCCTGGGATTCGCCAACTTCGCGGAGTCCGATGTGATCGCGGTTCCGGGGCCGGAGGTAGTGCGTTTTTACGAAGAGCATTTGGAGGAGACTGGCTTGTTGCAGCTCCTGATGCAGCAGCTCTCCCGGTTCTTCGCGACCGAAGAAGTGTATCTGGATCATGACGTCAAGCTCGCGCGCAAAGGCGCTGCGTTCCTGGCGGTGTACACGCCGACAGCGGAACGAGAGAAGCAGGCATGGACCGCGATTCAGCCGTGCCACCCGATCGCCGCGCGGCGCTATGCGCTCGATGGCGTGGATCACCTGACCGGCGAACTCTAACCGAACTCTAACAACGGGCTATCCTGGTGAACAGAGTATCCACGGTGACTAGGCGGATCACGCTCATTCTCGGCGTCGTCGTCTTGATTGCCGCGCTGCGACCTATCTACTTGCTTGGTGTGAACTGGGGATTGTGGCAGCCGGTGACTCGTCCTGTCACCGTTTCGTCGCGTGCTCGCTATGTGAGTACCTTTGAAAGGGCCGCGTGGTTTGACTGTTCGATAGCCCGTAGCAAGGATGTCAACATGTGCCGAGCTTGGGACACGGACGGCAATCTTATGGCCTTGGAAACTACCGTCTGGATGGAGAGAATCGAGCCGCGAGCGCACTTGAGCTCCGCCCATCACAGGTGCAGCCCTATCCGGGCCACCCCAATCTCGCCCGGATCTATCTATTCGGCGACCATCGGGAAATCTTGGGCAGAACGCTCGTCCCAGTCAATGATAGAGGCGATCCGCTTGAACGATTCGAGGTGACCATCGGGAACGATCGTTGAAGAAAGTCTACTTGCGCGAGTGGTCGAACAGGAAAATCGAGCGTCTTCGCGATCTTGTCGAGCAAGGTTCGCAGCCGCGTCTCCACGTTCATCGCGATCTGACTGGCGAAATCTAGCTTTCGGGCGTTGCTTCGGGCTCGGCCGCGCCCGCTACGGGCGCTTCCTTGCGCGAATGATCGAACAGAAAATCGAGCGTCTTCTCGGTGCGGATATTTCCCGCGATCCGATTCAGGATGCCCTCTTTTTGCAGCTTCGCGCGCGTGATCGCGACCGCTTCCCGCTGCTGCCGCGCGATCTTCTGCACTTCCCTATCGACTTCGTCCTGCGTGGCCACAATCGCCTCGCGCTCCCCGATCTTGTCGAGCAGCAATGAAGCGCGAACGTCACGCGCCGCGCGATCCTTTTGCGATTCACGAACTTTATTCCAATCCAGCTTGATCGATTTCGGATCGATCCCTTGCGCAGCCAGCGTGCGCAATTGGTTTTCGACGTTGATCTCCACCTGCCGGTCGATGTAGGCGTCGGGCACGGGGAAATCGTGCGCGTCCACCAGCCGATCGATTAACTGATGCTTGGCGTCATCGCGCGCCTTAGTTTCGCGCTCCTGCAGAATCGACTTATGGATCGCGGATTTCACTTCCTCGAGCGTCTGATAATCGCCCAGGTCCTTGGCGAATTCATCGTTCAGCTCGGGCAGTTCCTTGCGGCGAACGGCTTTCACCGTGGCGCGGAAACGAACGGTCTTGCCGGCCAGATTCTTGCGATCGTAATCTTCCGGGTAAGTGACGTCGAACTCACGCGATTCATCGGGCGATGCTCCCACCAGGTTCTCCGTGAACACTGGCATGGTCGCTTCATCGCCCAGCTTGATCATGATCTCGTCCTGCGAGACTTTTTCCGCGACGCCCGAAATGCTTTCAAGTGAGAGCAGCGCGTAATCGCCGTCGACTAAAGCGCGAGGCTCTTCGTTTACATATTCAGCCTTGCGCTCACGAACTTCTTCCAGACGCTTGTCGACGTCCGCGGCTTCCACCACCGGTTCGGCGTAGGTGATGGTGAGACCGCGATAATCACCGAGCTCGATTTCCGGAGCGACTTCCAGTTCCGCGTTGAACGTCAGGGGCTCACCGTCATGAAAATGGACATCCTTGATGCCGGGCGTTCCCACCCAATGCAGGTTCTCTTTTTCAGCCGCCGATTTCAGCGCTTTGGGAACCAGCTTTTCGAGCACATCCTGGCGGATATCGCCGGCGAATTTGGACTTCACCAGCGCCAAGGGAGCCTTGCCCGGACGGAATCCGGGCAGGCGAACTTTCTTCTGAATATCGGCGACAACGCGCTCGGTTTCCTGCTCCACGTCCGAAACCGGAACAGTGATTTGCAGGGAGTGCTTGCATCCCTCTACTAGAGCCACGGGTGCTCCCTAGGTGCCTTCCGACCAGCCGGCCAGATATTCTTCCTGCTCCGGAGTCAGGCGATCGATCTGCGCGCCCATCGCCTCCAGTTTCATCTTGGCGACCTTCTTGTCCAGCTCTTCCGGCACCGAATAGACTTTCTTTTCGAGCTTGTCGTGGTTCTTCACCATGTACTCGGCCGACATCGCCTGGTTGGCGAAGCTCATATCCATCACCGAAGCCGGATGGCCTTCGGCGGCGGCCAGATTGATCAGGCGGCCTTCGCCCAGGACATAGACCTTGCGGCCGTCCTTCATCGCATATTCGTCGACGAAGGCGCGCGCTTCGCGCTTGGCCGACGCCATCTTTTCGAGCGTATCCAGGTCGATCTCGACGTTGAAGTGGCCCGAATTTGCAAAGAATCGCGCCGCTCTTCAAGCGTTCGAAATGCTCCCGCGCGATCACGTTCTTGTTGCCGGTCACGGTGACGAACACATCGCCGATCACCGCCGCTTCGTTCATGGTCATGACGCGGAAGCCGTCCATGATCGCCTCGATCGCCTTGGTCGGATCGATCTCCGTCACGATAACGTTGGCGCCCATGCCGCGTGCGCGCATCGCCACACCGCGTCCGCACCAGCCGTAGCCGGCGACGACCACGTTCAGACCCGCCAGCAGCACATTGGTCGCGCGAATGATGCCGTCGAGAGTGCTCTGGCCGGTGCCATAGCGATTGTCGAACAGGTGCTTGGTCAGCGCGTCATTGACGGCGATGATCGGGTAGCCCAGCACACCTTCCTTGGCCATCGCACGCAGGCGAATGACACCCGTAGTCGTTTCTTCCGTTCCGCCGATCACTTTCGAGAGCGCTTCCTTGCGCTTGGTGTGCAGCAGCGTGACGACATCGGCGCCGTCGTCCATGGTGATCTGCGGAATATGATCCAGCGCGGCGTTCAAGTGCGAGTAATAAATGTCGTTCGATTCGCCTTTGATCGCGAACGTCGGGATGTTGAAATCGCGTACCAGCGATGCGGCCACATCGTCCTGCGTCGATAGCGGATTCGACGCGCATAGCGCGATCTGCGCCCCGCCGTCGCGCAGCGCGATCATCAGGTTCGCGGTTTCGGTGGTCACGTGCAGGCACGCCGCCACGCGCATTCCCGCCAGCGGTTGCGTCTTGATGAACTGCTTGCGAATGGTGGCGAGCACGGGCATGGACTGCGCGGCCCACTCGATCCGCTTTTTGCCGATATCGGCCAGAGCGAGATCTTTTACGTCACAGGGGATCGGTGCGGTTGCGTTCATGGTATTCAATTTCTCCGAATCTCTTGAAATCTATACGCGAGCTGCGCTCGCGGGCTGTGCGGCTTCTTTCAGAGCGGCCGCTTTGTCGGTGGCTTCCCACGTGAAGGAATCTTCGGTGCGGCCGAAGTGGCCGAACGCCGCGGTCTTGCGATAAACCGGACGGCGCAGTTTCAGATGCTCGATCATGCCTTTAGGCGTGAGCGGAAACGTCTTCCGAACCAGGTCAACCAGCGTCGGCTCATCGACGCTGCCAGTTCCGAACGTGTCCACTCATAACCGAAACCGGTTCTGCGACGCCGATCGCATAGGCGAGCTGCACTTCGCAGCGCTTCGCCAAACCCGCCGCGACGATATTCTTTGCGATGTAACGAGCCATGTAGCAGGCCGAACGATCCACCTTCGTGGGATCCTTACCCGAGAACGCCCCGCCACCGTGACGGCCCATGCCGCCGTAAGTGTCGACGATGATCTTGCGGCCCGTGAGACCCGTGTCTCCGTGCGGCCCGCCGATCACGAAACGGCCGGTCGGGTTGATGTGGTACTTGGTGTTTGCGTCGGTGAGCTTGTAGGGCGCCAGCACCGGATCGATGATGTGCTTCTTGACTTCGGTGCGCAGATCTTCGGTGGAAACATCGTCATCGTGCTGGGTGGAAACCACCACCGCGTCGATGCGCACTGGCTTGCCGGCTTCGTATTCAACGCTAACCTGGCTCTTGCCATCCGGACGCAGAAATTTCAGCTTGCCCGCGCGGCGAACTTCGCTCAACTGGCGGCACAGCTTGTGCGCCAGCATGATCGGCAAAGGCATCAATTCGGGAGTTTCATCGCAGGCGTAGCCGAACATCAGGCCCTGATCGCCGGCGCCGCCGGTATCGACGCCCATAGCGATATCGGGAGACTGGCTCTGGATCGTGTTCAAGACACCGCAGGTCTTCGAATCGAAGCCCATCTCGGCGTCGGTGTAGCCGATGTCATGGATTACCTGGCGCGCCAGCTTCGGCACGTCGACGTAAGTCGTGGTCGTGATTTCGCCGGAAACCACGCAAATTCCGGTAGTTACGAGGACTTCACAAGCCACGCGGCCGGTCGCGTCCTGCGCCAAAACCGCATCGAGAACGGCGTCCGAAATCTGATCCGCCATCTTATCCGGGTGGCCTTCGGTCACCGATTCGGACGTAAAAATATGCCGCATTCGTTCCACTTGCTCTTGGTCCTCCAACAGGGAATAATTCGGTTTACGGGAGAGAAACCTGAAACTCAGTCTATCATGGTGATCGGACGGTTGAAACAGACCGTTTATACTAGAACTATGGATTGCGTCGAGCAGCGCAACGGCGGCTGGTACGTCCGAGGGACGCGAATCTCGCTCGATTCGGTGGTGTATTCGTATCTACGTGGCGAAACGCCGGAGCAGACGGTTGAGGATTTTTCGTCGCTGACGCTGGAGCAGGTGAAGGCGGCGATCGCATATTACGTGGCGAATCGGGAAGCGGTCGACAAGTATCTCGAGGAGCAAGATGCTCAGTACGAGCGCCTTGTGGCGGAAGCCCGGAAGCAAGACCCTGAATTTTACGAGACACTCGACCGCGCCTATCGAGAATCCCTCAGCCGGCAACAGTGACCGAGGCGTGGCGCACAGTATTGCGAAAATTCTCCGCGTCTATGGTTGCCCAGGTTAGAAGAAGCCTCTCAATCGCGACTCCTGTCGGTAGCTTTTGCGAAACAATCAGAAGCCCGGGGCTATCATGAGTCGCTACAAAACGATGGAAATGTCCGATCATGGTGTTGCGGTCATGCGATACAAGCACGCGACCTGAAACAGCCGCGATCCGCAGCACGTCCGGATCGGCCAGCCCACAAGTCCCTCCTTCAGTCGCTCCTAGAAAATCGATCGACGCGTCGCGCCTCAGAACTCCGCGGACGATCGCGTCTCGCAGGTCAGCATCGGCGATAAATTTCGGCCGCACTCCCACAGCGTAACTATTTCATTGCGAACCTGTACCTCCTCGGGAGCGTCTTATCGACATGCACGACATCCGCTACGCACTCCGCCTGATCCGTCAGAACTGGGGATTTTCGCTCACCGTGATCGCGATACTCGCGCTATGCATCGGCGCGAACACTGCTGTACTCTCCGTGGTAGACGTGGCGATGGTGCGCCCGGTCCCATTTCCCCAGCCCGAGCGCCTCGGCTACATCGCCGCGCGATCTCCTGGCGATGCCGATAACAGCGTCGACGGGTTCACCTGGCAGTTGATCCGCGACCGTGTCCCGGCCCTTGAAACCGCAGTTGAAGGTGCCGGCTTCGGTTCCGGCATCAACATGACCGTGAACAATACCGGCGTGCTGGTACAGCAGGGGCGAGTTTCAGCGGGCTACTTCCACGTGCTTGGTATCGTGCCCGAAGCGGGTCGCGAATTCAATGCCGATGAGGATCGTCCCGGTGGCCCGGCCGCGGTTATGCTGAGCTACTCGAGCTGGCAGAAATACTTTCATGACGATCGCAGCGCCATCGGCGCCACGGTGCTGCTGCGAGGCGAGCCTCATACCGTAATCGGCATTCTGCCGCGCGACTACGTATGGGGAGCGGAGACGGACGTCTGGACGCCGCTGCGGCCCACGCTCGATGGCGAAGGTGGCGGAACCAATTATGGAATGATCGCGCGCGTCCGCAGCGGAGCGACGCTCGCCCAGGCGCAAGGGCAACTGGCGCTGCTGACCGAAGAGGTCCGCAAGCGCGGCATCTATGGCCGCGATTTCGAGCGTATGGACCTGATCGGGCTCCTCGAAGGAGTCACTCAGGATCTACGCGGGCCGCTGCAGATTCTCTGGATCGCGGTAGCCGCGGTATTCCTGCTCGGCTGCGTCAATATCGGCGGAATGATGCTGGCGCGATCGTCGGGCCGCGTGGGCGAAATCGCTACGCGCCTGGCCCTCGGCGCTCCGCTCAGCCGCGTAGTGCGCCAGCTCATCATCGAATCCGTTGTGCTGAGCTGGTTCGGCGGCGTGGCAGGCGCGGGAGTCGGATGGTTCGGATTGAAAGCACTCCAACAACTCGGATCGAAGACGTTCAGTTATCTCCAATTCGCCGAATTCGACTGGCGAATCGTTGCTGCGACGTTCGCGCTGACGTTGTTCGCGGGATTGTTGTTCGGTCTCGCGCCGGCGTTTCAGGCCGCGCGCGTCGATCTGCGATCGGCGCAAAGCGGATCGCGAACCGTCGCCGGAAGAAAGCGATTTATTTCGCTGGGAGCGCTGGTGGGCGGACAGGTTGCGCTCGCGGTTCCTCTGCTGATCGGCGCGGGACTACTGCTGCACACTTTCGTCTATCTATGGAATCTGCCACCTGGATTCGATTCGAATCACGTGGTCACGGCGCGATTTTCGATGCAGGACGCGCGCTACCCCAACTCGCCAAAGATCAATCAATTCTTCGATCGCGTGATCGATAA
The DNA here is from genome assembly GCA_963819125.1 of Terriglobia bacterium. Lineage (GTDB taxonomy): Bacteria > Acidobacteriota > Terriglobia > Bryobacterales > Bryobacteraceae > Palsa-187. The sequence goes on along the minus strand of CAWFUQ010000015.1, from coordinate 967,615 downwards.
TCTGCACCAGATTCCGGGCGTCGAGGCTGCCGCGGTGAGCCTTACCCTGCCTTATGAGCGCGCGCTGAACACCGGCGTCATTCTCCCGAGTCAAAGCCGGTCTCAGACTACGAACTTCGTCTACGTCACACCGGAATACTTCACCGCGCTCCGAGTTCCGATTCGAGCGGGGCGCAATTTCAACGCCGGGGATGGCGCAACCGCGCCCCACGTGGCGGTGGTCAACGAAGCGTTCGTGAATCGATATTTGAAGGGGCAAGCCGCGGTGGGCCAGATGATCCGGTTGAGCGGCGACCAGACGGAGATCGTCGGCGTGGTCGCGAATATTCAAGAAAAGCGCGCGGGTTGGGGCAATTTCGGGCCGGTCGGCCAAGTGCCGACCGTTTTCGGCCCAGCTGCGCAGGTGAATGACAAGTTAATGACGCTGGTCCATACCTGGTTCTCGCCCAGTTGGATCGTGAGAACCTCGCTGCCCGATCGTGACGCGATTGCAGCCGTCGAGCAGGCGACGCACCGCGCCGATCCTGTGATGCCGCCCGCTGAATTCCGCACCTTCGATCAACTCAAGACCTCCGCGCTGCAGCAGGAGCGATTCATGGCAGCCCTGGTCGACGTGTTGGGCGGACTCGCGATTCTGCTGACGACGCTCGGCATCTACGGATTGATCGCCAATCTGGCGAGCGAGCGCACCAAGGAGCTCGGCATCCGGCTCGCGTTGGGATCCTCCGCGAGCGCGGCGGTCAGCATTGCGCTGCGGCCGGCTCTTACCTGGGTGATCGGCGGAATCGTGCTCGGCGCGGCCGCATCCATCGCGGTAGAGCGGTTCCTGAAAAGCTTCCTTTACGGAGTGCAACCAGGCGATCCCGCGACGATGGTGGCGGTCGCAGGCGGACTGCTGCTGGCGGCGGCGATCGCGAGCTTGATTCCGGCGCTGCGGATCCTTCGTCTGAATCCGGCGGACACTCTGCGGTCGGAATAGCGGATCAGATTCCCCAGCGCGCCAGCGTTTTCAGGTCCTTGATCACGACACCGTCGGGCAGGACCAGTGGATGCGCCCAAGTCGGGCTTTCGGCGACCGTATATTGCCGAACCTGTTCGTAGCCTTTCGGGCTGGCGTGTGCGATGGTCAACTGACCTTCATTGTTCAGCACAACGAGGGTGGACGGACTGGTGAGCACCGCCGCGTTATCGCCACCGCGGGGCGGACCCAGCCACAGCGTTTTGCCTGTCGCCGCATCCATCGCAAAGAGCTGGCCTTTTTTCAAATGCGAGAATCCGAACAGCGTATCGCCCGATAGCACCGGCGAGTTCATATACATGGACGCGTCTTTGTTGGTCCAAATCGTTTTCGGCTCGATCGCGCTGCCATTTTTCGTCAGCCGCACTGCGAACACACCCTTATCGATCCCCGAGAAAATCAGCGTGTCTTTATACAAAACCGGAGTGACGATGTTCTGCTCATATTCGGTGGTGAAGGGGATCTTCCACAGCAGCTTGCCGCTCGATTCTTCCACGCCGATGATATTCAACTGCGTCTGTGTCACGATCTGCCGCACGCCGGCGAGATCCACCACGATCGGTGAAGCGTAGGACGGGCCGTCGCCATTCCAGGTCCAGATTTCTTTTCCCGTTGCAGGATCGAGAGCCATCAGCGCGCCGGCTTTATCGCCGCCCAGGTGCACGATCAGTTTCCCGTTATCGATGACGGGAGAGAGCGCTGCTCCGAACACCGGATTCGCTTCCTTGAATGTCGATTCTTTGCGCCAGATCTGCTTGCCCGTCTCGGCGTCCCAGCACGAAAGAATCCCGCCGAGCCCCAGCGTGTAGACCTTGCCGTTGGCATACAACGGTGTCGATTTCGGCCCGGGCCCGTGACCTGCCGCGGCGGAACTGACCTTCGCAGTCGCGGCGTATTGCTGCTTCCAGCGAACCTTGCCGTCGGCGAGATTGATGGCGTAGAGAGTCTCCTGGTTGTTGGCGCGCGCGAAATCGTAAATGGTCGAGCCGACCAGAATCGGCGACGCGTGCCCTTCGCCGACTTCCACTTTCCACTTTAGGCTGAGTTTTTCAGGCCATGATTTCGGCTCTGCCGTCAGCACGCCGTCGCGATGCGGGCCGCGCCATTCGGTCCAATCCGCCGCCGACAATATGGCGACGAAACAAATCGCCCCGATTATTCCTGCCAGCCGCATTCCGGACTCCTTGCGATGACTTGTTCACTGCCCGGGGGCGGAAACGGATTCGCGAACGAAAACGCGTACGGCGTGTCTCCATTCGCGCGACGGTATTCCAGTCGTTCGACCGCTTCCGTGATGGTCGGTATGTGACCCGCTGGAATCCACCACAACACGGTATAGGCTTGCGTCGGCCTTTCGAACCACTCGGCACGCCGCTTCAGCGGCTGCGAATGCGCGCTGCGATACACAAAATCACGCAGCGACTCGACCGACTCCCACACCGACATATTCATCAACATAGTCGGGTCTTGCGCATATGGAAGGAAGCTGGTGGCATTGCCGCCGTCATCCTGCAATCGCCACACGAAACCGGGACTTTCGTCCGCGATCTTGTTCACTGAATCGAGCAGCGCGACGAATTCCGCCATCACCGGCGATCCGATCGGGCCGCGCACGCGTCCGATATTCAATTGCGCGAGGTGAAAAAGCGCCATAACTCTAAACTACTTTGACGAGCCGTTTGCCGGTATTGTCACCAGAGAACAATCCTATGAAAGCCTCCGGTAAATTCTCGAAGCCTTCGACGATATCCTCGCGATAGGTGAGCTTGCCGGCGCGGAGCCAGCCCGCCATTTCGATCATCGCCTCGCCGAACCGCGCCATGTAATCGCTGACCAGCAGGCCTTGCACTCGCGATCGCGTCACGATCAAGGAGCCCAGCAGCCGCGGCCCCATTTCCATCTTGGTGGCGTTGTACATCGAAATTTGTCCGCAGATCGCGACGCGCGCGTGCAGATTAAGATTCGGGAACACAGCATCGGTGATCACGCCGCCCACATTGTCGAAATAGCAATCGATCCCCGCGGGACACAGCTCGCGATACTTCGCCGAGTAGTCGGATGTCGTCTTGTAATTGAAGGCCGCGTCGTAGCCGCATTCCTTCAACAGGTAATCGATCTTGTCGTCGCTGCCCGCGATCCCCACTGTCCGGCAGCCCTTGATTTTTGCGATCTGCCCGACGATCGTCCCCACTGCGCCCGCCGCGCCCGAAACCAGCACCGTCTCGCCGGCTTTCGGCTCGCACACGTCGAGAAGTCCGAAATATGCGGTCATACCCGGCATTCCCAGAATGCCGAGAGCCGTCGACACCGGCGCGATCGCCGGATCCAGCTTGCGCAGATTCTTGCCGTCCGAAATTGCGTACTCCTGCCAGCCGGAATAAATATCAACGAAATCGCCTGCGGCGAACTTCGGGTTCCTGGAGTCGACCACTTGCGCGACCGCACCGCCCACCATCAATTGCCCGACTTCAACGGGCGCCGCATAACTCTTCATCCCGCTGATCCGGCCGCGCATATAAGGATCCACCGAGAGGTAGGCGGCCTTCACCAACACCTCACCGTCCTTGAGCGCGGGGATGGGCGTTTCGATAAGATCGAAGTTTTCGCGCGTGGGCATTCCTACCGGGCGCGACTTCAAAGTGAACTGGCGATTAACCGTTGGCGTAGACATAGTGGTTGAGTCCGTTTTATTATGCATCAAACCCGAAGCTGCACCATCTGATGAGGCTGAGCCTTAAGGAGACTCTCCAAAAATGGAAAGAAAACCGCAGTCGCTGGCAAATCACGGCAAGTTCGACCCGAAATTTCACTTCTTCCTGGCGCCATTGGCATTGGCCGCGCTGATCTGGTCCATCTGGCATGCGATTCAGGAGCCAGGCATGGCGTCCTACCTGCACATCGTGGTCGTGCTGTGGGCGATGGTCGCCATGTTTACCATCCGTCTCTATTCGCTTAAGGTGCAGGATCGCGTGATCCGGCTGGAAGAGCGGCTGCGCATCGAGAAGCTGGTTTCGGAACCCACCAGATCGAAAGCTCTGGCGGATCTGAGCATGTCGCAGTACATCGCGCTGCGCTTCGCTTCCGATGGCGAACTCTCCGGGTTGGTGGAGAAGACGCTTAGCGGGAAGCTGGATTCCAAACAGATCAAATCGGCGATCACCAACTGGCGGCCCGATTACTGGCGCGTGTAATGCGCTGGATCGCCCTCTTTACGATTGCCGTGTCTGCGTTTGCGCAGACGCCCGAACCGTTGTGGCCGAACGGCGCGCCCGGGGCTGTCGGCATGCAGGATGAAGACAAACCGACCATCACGCCGTTCCTCGCGAAGGCTCCTAACGGGACGGCGGTGATCATCTGCCCCGGCGGCGGATACCTGCACCTTTCGATGGAGAAAGAAGGCAGCGATATCGCGCGCTGGCTGAACAGCCTGCATATTTCCGCATTCGTTCTGAAGTATCGATTGGGCCCGCGTTATCACCATCCCGCCATGATCGAAGATGCACAGCGCGCGATTCGCATCGTGCGCACGCGAGCCGGGTCACTGGGGCTGAAGCCGGATCGCATCGGGATCTGGGGATTTTCAGCGGGCGGGCATCTCGCCTCCACGGCAGCAACCCATTTCGATTCGGGCGACGTGAAGGCCGCGGATCCGATCGATCGCGCGGGATCGCGGCCGGATTTCGTGATCCTCTCTTATGCTGTGATTTCAATGAACAGCGAGTATGTGCACAAAGGATCGCGCGACGCGCTGCTGGGTCCGAATCCCGACCCCAAGCTGCTGGATGATTTGTCGAACGACCAGCGCGTGACGCCGCAAACGCCGCCTGCGTTCCTATTTCACACGAACGCCGATACGACCGTCGCGGCCGAGAATAGCGTTCGATTTTATCTCGCGCTGCGCAAAGCGGGCGTCCCGGCCGAGCTACATATTTACGAGGAAGGCCCACATGGCGTGGGACTGGCGCCCACGAATGCGACGCTATCGAGCTGGCCGGCTAGGCTCGCCGACTGGCTCCGCGGCAGAGGTTTACTGTAGCCCCGCCCGCGAGCATGGAGCGCGCGGCGGCCTGGGAACATTCCGGCGCGTGGTCGCGTATCATCTGATCGGGGAACCACATATGAAACCAATGCTGCTGGCTGCTGCAGTTTTCAGTCTCTGCGGATGCGATATCAACATCGATCATGGCGGGCCGGTGGAGCACGCCTCGCAATCGGTCCCACTCGATAAGTCCGAAATGGCTCGCGTGGATATCAAGATCGGTGCGGGTGAGCTGGATCTGAGCGGCGGATCGCCCATGCTCGCCGAAGCGAATTTCGATTACAACATTCCTTCCTGGAAACCGATCATACGTTACGACGCGAGCAGCTTTCGCAGCCAACTCCGCATCGAGCAGCCTCCTGGCAAGCACGGCGGATCGCACCTGACCTACAAGTGGAACGTCAAGCTGAACGACAAACTGCCCATCGACCTGATGCTCGATCTGGGCGCGGGCGAAGCGCAGATGAATATCGGGTCGATGAATCTGCGCACCGTGCAGGTGAACATGGGGGTGGGCGAGATCCGCCTGGATCTGCGCGGCAATCCGGCGCGAGATTATTCAGTGAACATCAATGGCGGTGTCGGCCACGCGACTGTACTGCTGCCCAAGGAGGTCGGCATTGAGGCCAATGCGACCGGCGGCATCGGCGACGTCAATGTGCGTGGACTCGAAAAACGCGACGGTCGTTGGATTAATCCCGCGCACATGAACGCCCCAGTCACGGTACACGTCGACGTCAAGGGCGGGATCGGACAGATCGAGCTGATCGCGGAATAAGACTTAACGCGCCGTTATTTCTGAACGCAAGCCGGATGCCCGCAATTGCAGACGATATCGGAGGTCTTGGCTTCGCCTTCGCAATAGGTGCTGCAGTACTTGCTATCGGGCTTCGCCTGGCAGCGGCAACTGGGATGAGCGCATTTAGTTTGTTCGGACATAGATCCCTCCGCTAAATAGATGGATACCGGAAGGATTTGTTTCCGAAGGTGGTGGAGAGCGCACAGGCGATCTGTGCCGTTGTGCGCGGTCAAACAATGGTGGCGGAGGAGGGACTTGAACCCTCACTTTCCTTGCGGAAAAACGGATTTTAAGTCCGTTGCGTCTGCCAGTTTCGCCACTCCGCCATACGCCGAGTCTACCAAGTGATAAGCTAGCGCGTATGAAAACGCTGGTGATTCTGTTTGCTTGTGTAACCGCGTTCGCGCAGCAGCCGACGGGCGCGGCGATCGATCCGCCGTGGACTGCGGCGCAGGTGATCCATGCCGAGGATCTCGCAAGAACCATCGCCGATAAGAAAGCCGAGCAGCCCAAGATCTTCTACGTCGGCTTCGAGACGATGTTCCAGACGCAGCACGTGCCGAAATCGACCTATGGTGGTCCGGGGCGCAACGCGGAAGGCCTCGATGTTCTGAAGAAAGCTGTCGCGGGAGTTCCGAAAGATCACCTGATCGTGCTGTACTGCGGCTGCTGCCCGTGGGATCGCTGCCCCAACATGAAGCCGGCGTTCAAGCTGCTGCATGAGCTCGGCTACGCGCAGGTGAAGGTGGTCGAGATCCCGCAAAATTTCAAGACCGATTGGATCGATAAGGGATTTCCGGTCGAGGGTTCTGCCGCGAAGTAGGCGTCGGGGGGCGTCCAGCATCGAGTGCGTTAGACGCCGACGAACGAAACTGCGTCCTGTTGCTCTAATGCCGACTAGCGCGCTCCATGCTGTCGCGCCTCACGAAATGCAACGCGGCGGATTTTAAGCTCACAGGCGGGTTGTGCCGTTGTGCGCGGTCAAAATTGGCTACAATCGAAATTCAGCCGAGCGAAGGAGCTCCAAAGTTGCCCGCGCCAGCGAGCATCATCGCCATTTATCCAGGTTCATTCGACCCCTTAACCAACGGGCACCTGGATCTGATTGCGCGGGGCAGCCGCTTGGTGGACCGATTGGTTGTTGCGATCCTCGGCAATCAGGCCAAGACGCCTCTCTTCACCGTCGAAGAACGCGCCGAAATGATCGCGGAAGCGGTGCAGCCGTTTTCGAACGTCGAAGTCGGGCACTTCGATGGATTGCTCGCGGATTATGCCGCCCAGCGCGGCGCGAAGATGATCCTGCGCGGCATCCGGGCGGTTTCCGATTACGAATATGAGCTGCAGATCGCGGCGATGAACCGGCGCTTGCGGCCGGAGATCGAGACGGTGTTTCTAACGGCGGGCGAGCAATATTCTTTCGTCAGTTCACGATTGGTGAAGGAAGTCGCATCGTTTGGCGGAAATATTTCAGGGCTGTTGCCGCCATCGGTGGAGGCGCGGCTCAAACAGAAAATGGAAGCGCACAGGCTTTAGCCGTCGTGCGCGGCTGAGATTAAAGAAGTGACATGCACACGTTGCAAGGATTAGCAGAGCGGATTTCGACGATCAGCGTATCGTCCACCATGGCGGTTTCAGCCGAAGCCGACCGTCTGCGCCGCGCAGGCGCAGATGTGGTCGACTTCGGAGCGGGTGAGCCGGATTTCCCGACTCCCGACAACATCAAGCGCGCCGCGTTCGACGCTATCGATCACAACTTCACCAAGTACACCAACGCGGGCGGCGTCGACGAACTGAAGCAGGCCATCGTCGACCGGCACAAGACCGACTACGGCACTTCGTATATCGGCGAAGGAATGCGTGGTCACGGTCGGCGGCAAGCACGCCATTTTCGAATCTGATGCAGGCGCTGATCGAGCCCGGCGATGAAGTAATCATCCCGGTGCCGTATTGGGTGACGTATAAGGACGTCGTCAATTACGCCGGCGGCACGTGCGTATTCGTCGAGACCGATGAAGCGATCGGGATTCCAGCTCAAGGCGCAGCGATATCGAAAAGCACGTGACGCCGAAGACGAAGACTGGTGATTATCAATTCGCCGTCGAATCCCAGCGGAGCGGTGTTCGCGCGCAAGGAACTGGAGCGCATCGCGGCAATCGCACGCGAACGCGGATCTTGGGTGATGACCGATGAGTGCTATCACCGCTTCGTCTATGACGGCGAGCCGTTATTCGATGGCTGCGTTTCCCGGATATGAAGGAGACTGTCGTCGTCGCCGGGTCGCTTTCGAAAACTTACGCGATGACGGGATGGCGCATCGGTTTCGTGCTGGCGCCGCCGTCGGTGATCGGCGGGATCGTGAAGCTGCAAAGCCATTCGACCTCGAACCCGAATTCGATCGCGCAGAAGGCGGCGATCGAGGCGCTGCGGGGGCCGCAGGATTCAGTGGCGGCGATGCTCGCCGAGTATAAGAAGCGGCGCGATTTCGTGATCGCGCGGCTGCGCCAGATTCCCGGCGTGAAGGCTCACATGCCGCGAGGGCGCGTTCTACGCTTATCCCAACGTCAGCGTCGGGTTCAAGGGCGGGATCAAGAATGCATTGGAGTTCTCGCAGAAGCTGCTGGCGGAGGAATTCGTCGCGGTGGTGCCGGGCGAGGCGTTCGGAACCAGCGAGCACGTGCGCATTTCCTACGCGACCTCGATGCATGAGATCGAGCGCGGGTTGGATCGTCTGCACAAGTTCATCGCAGCGCGGGCCTAACGTACGGAAGAGCCGAGATGACTCTCGGCTCGGTAGTGGGTCAGTTCCGGGGTTTGTACGCGGATCACGAACGCGCTCCATACCTGTCGCGCCTCTGTGGAGGCGGTTTGAGGCGCGGCAGGTATGGAGCGCGTTCGTCGCTGAAACTTCAAACTGACCCGCTACCCTCGGCTCAGCAGGCTTGACAGCCCGCGCCACGCGATAATCAGTAGTTTGATCAGAAAAATCAATCCTTCGTTTCGGGAGCGCGTGTGGGGCGTGCACAAGCTCGCGCCGTGGTTCGCCGATCAGGATAAGAAGACCGGTGAAGTGTGGTTCGAACAGACCGAACTTCCGCTGTTGGTGAAATTTCTGTTCACGTCGGAGAATCTCTCCGTGCAGGTCCATCCCGACGACGCGACCGCGCGGGCGCGCCACAATTCGCTCGGTAAGACGGAGATGTGGCACATCCTCGCTGCTGAGCCGGGCGCGAAAATCGCCGCGGGATTTCGTGAGCCAATTTCGCGCGATCGAATGCGCGAAGCAGCGTTATCGGGCGAGATCGTCGATCTTCTGGAATGGCACGACGCGCGCGCGGGCGATACGTTCTTCATTCCCGCCGCAACCGTGCACGCAATCGGCGCGGGGTTGACGTTGTGCGAGATTCAGGAGAATTCGGACATCACGTATCGTCTATACGATTACGGCCGTGGTCGCGAACTGCATCTCGATGATGGGATTTCGGTGAGCAGCGGCGAGCCGTTCGAAGCGCGCGTCGTCCCAACCACGAACGTACTGGTCGAATGCGATCACTTCAATGTCGCCGTTTGGGAAATCGAGCGCTGTGCGAGGCATCGATCCGTCGGGTGGACCTACTACATCGTCACGAAGGGATCCGGCTCGATCGGCGATCGGCCGGCTCAAGCCGGCGACGTCTGGATGGTGGATGAAGAGGTCGAATTGATCGGCGATTTCACGTTTCTAACCGCAAAATAGTTTATGCCTCTGCCCAACGTCGATTGAGGCGCGAACGTTAGAGAGCGCGTTCGGACGCAACGGCGCGCCCATCGCGCTATCAAGCACCGAATCCTGCGGAAGATGCAAGCTGTGTGCAGCCCAAACGCGCTCCGTAACCGTCGCGCCTCAGTCGAACGTCGCCTCACCAGAAGAAAACGCGCCACGTCGTGACGACCAGGGCATGCGTTACCATCGACGCTCGAATGCTTTTTGTGCGATTGAACGCGGCGCCGTAGAACACGCCCGCGAGCGCGGCCATGATCGCGAATCGCCAGTTGGGGAAAGCGCGAAACCTTGGAAACCACAGATGCACGGCGCCGAAGATCAGCGACGCGAGCACAAGCCCGAGCGTTTCGCTTTTTACCCACGCAATGATCCATTGCTGTAGTAATCCGCGAAAGAGAAATTCCTCGCCCAGCGCCAACACCCACAGCGTCCCGAAAAACGTCGCGACCGCAAGTAGAGTGGTCTTCTCCCACCCTCCCGGCGGCCAGTGCGGCGATGCGAATTTGATCGCGATAGCGATCTCGAATGCGCACAACAGGAACAAGAGATAGGCGATTGTGCCAACCTTCCATTCCCGGCCTGTTGGCCAGAATCCAAAACCGACGCCGCGGACTTTGCGGATCGCCAGCATGACAAACACGCCGGTCCGCACCCACATCGCCTGGCCGAGCGCGGAGAGCGGCACTTTGGGATGCGGGCTGAGATATATGTGTGGGAACACGCGAAGCAGCATCACCGCCGACATCAGCGCGATGAACAGCAGATCCGCGCCCGGTTTTTTCGGCAGCGCGATGTACCAGAACGACGCCATCGCCGCGAGGATCGCCAGTTCCAGCAGAGACTTCCACGCGAACGATCCCAACCCGAACGACGCGAACAGATACGGAGCAATCGCAGCCGCAGTCAGGGCGAAGGCGACCCGCACCGGCGGCCATTTTTCGATCCGCTCCCGAATGCGATCGTGGGCCAGCGCGTAGTAGAACGTCACTTCCCATAGGATCGCCGGAAGCACCGCCAATACAATCGCTTGCGGGATATTCTGTTGATGGGCGTAGAGGATGCCGGCGATCGCGCAGGCCGCCCACACCGCAGGCAGGATCATCTGCGTTCAGCGTAGCATCCTGGCTCGTAACCTTTTTCACTGCACGCGGTAATCCATTGCGAACGGCATGAACGGAACCGACAACGCCATCATGGCGCAGGTCAGCAACGGGGAAGTAGCCAAGATGGCGATGCTCTTTGAGCGTCATCATCGGCCGTTGTTCCGTTATTTCGTGTCGATGAACCGCAACCGGGAACTTTCCGAAGATCTGGTGCAGGACGTATTTTTCAGAATGCTGCGATATCGAGCCAGTTACGATCCGGCGCAATCCTTCACCGCGTGGATGTATCAGATCGCGCGCAATGCGAGCGTCGATTCGGCGCAGAAGCGGCGCGGTGAAGTAGTCGGCATCGATGAGTTCGACGATCGCCGGCCGGAGATCGTCAGCGCGGCGCCGGGACCGGAAGAGAACGCGGCGCAAAATCAGAATCTGGCGTTGTTGCGCCGTGCGCTCGAAAGGCTGCCGGCGGATAAGCGCGAAATTCTGGTGCTCAGCCGGTTCCAGAACATGAAGTACGACGAGATCGCGTCGATTCTCGATTGCGAAGTGGGAACGGTAAAGGTGCGGGTATTTCGGGCAATGCGTGCGCTGGAGGCGGCGTATCACGCGCTCGCCGAGCAGCGGCCCGCGGCCAACGGAAATTAGGAACCTATGACTTGCGACGAAAACAAAATTCTTCTGGCCGAGTATTGGAGCCAATCGCTAGGCGAAGCGCAGGAACTGGCGTTTGAAGCTCACCTGGCGACTTGCGACTCCTGCCGCGCCGACTCCGAGCAGTTGGGCGCGATCTGGAAGAATCTCGCGCTGATTCCGGAATCGTCCAAGGATTTCGAACCGTCGGCGGCGGTTCGCTCGCGATTTTACGAATCGCTGGGCGCGTTCCGGCATGGCCTGGAATCGGCTCCGAAGCGCGGCATTCGCGATCGTCTGATCGCGCTGTGGCCGAAGCAGCCGGCCTATCAGATGGCGGCAAGCTTCGCGATGCTCGCGATCGGATTGGGATTGGGATACCAGATCAAACAGTCGCCGGTCGCGCCAGTGAAGGATCAACCGGGCACCGAGGTCGCCCAATTGCGTGACGAGGTAAGCAGTATGAAGCAGATGGTGGCATTGTCCTTGTTGCAGCAGCAATCGGCGGGCGAGAGGATGCGCGGAGTCAGCTACGCGTACATGGCTCAGCCCAATGACACGCAGGTTTTGACGGCGCTATTGAGCACCGTGAATAACGATGAAAGCACCAGCGTGCGTTTATCGGCGGTGGATGCGCTGCACGCATTCAACGGTAGCGCGGTGATGCGCTCGGCGGTGGTTCGATCGATCCGTAAGCAGCAGAATTCGCTGGTGCAGGTGGCGCTGATCGATCTGCTGGTGGATTTGAAAGAGAAGGAAGCGGCGCCGGAGTTGCAGGCTCTGAGCGTGGATTCGAAAATCGATGCAGGCGTCCGGCAGCATGCGCAACAGGCGATCGGGAAACTCAAATGAAACGGCTGATCCTGGCATTTGGATTCGCGGCGGCGCTGGTTTCCGCGCAGGACCTGGAAGACAAGGCGTCCGAGCACAAATCATTCTCGGGAGCGCGCGAACTGATCGTCGACAACGTGAACGGACACATCGAAGTCACCGGCTACAACGGATCGACGGTGGAGATTGATGTGGAGCGGACGTTCAAGGCGCACTCGCAGGACCGCCTGAATATCGCGAAGAAAGAAGTGACGCTCGAATCGCGGCAGGAGGGCGGCATGGTGCAGTTGGCGGTGCATCGTCCGGATCATTCGAACGATCACTGGTGGCGTCAGGTGTACGAATATCGCTACGACTTCAAAGTTCGGGTGCCGCGCGGCATGTATCTGGAATTGCGAACGGTGAACGATTCGCATATTTCGGTCGATGGCACCACCGGCGACTACAAGATCAGCAACGTGAATGGCGGGATCGACATGAAGGATGTGGAGGGGTCGGGTTCGGTGCAGACGGTGAACGGGAAAGTGGTGGTGACGTTCGCCAGGAATCCGAAGGCGGCAACGTCGTTCAAGAGCGTGAACGGGACGCTGGATGTTTCGTTTCGCCCGGGCTTGAACGCGGACGCGAAGCTCAAGACCATGAACGGCGGGCTGTACACTGATTTTCCGGTGACGGCGCTGCCGGTAGCGGCTTCGCAACCGGAGCAGCAAAACGGAAAGTTCGTATGGAAGAGCAACCGGATGACGGGGGTTCGGATCGGCAGCGGGGGTCCGGAGCTGAACTTTGAGACGCTGAACGGAAGTGTATTGATCAAGAACAGGGAGAAATGAGATGAGACTCTGGAAAACAATGGGGAAAACAGCAGCGGCCATAGGGGCGATGGCGACGCTGCTCGCGGTGCAGGCAGTTGCACAGGATGACAAGGTAACGGTGCCGTTTCGCGACGCATCGAAGCCGCGGACGCTGGTGGTGAATCTGCTGAATGGTTCGATTACGGTCCACGGCAGCGGCACCGGGAATGAAGCGGTGGTGGAAGGCTCGGGCGCCAAGGACTTGCGTTCGCGCCGGCCGGAGATGCAGGGGATGCACCGCATCGACAACAGCGGCGGCGGGTACGAGATCACCGAGGAAAACAACGTGATCACGGTGCACGCCGGCATGAACTCGAGCAGCTTGTCGATCACGGTGCCTGCGCAGATCAATCTGAAGCTGAAGACCGTGAACGGCGGCAAGCTGGTAGTCGACGGCGTTTCGGGCGATATCGACGCCGAGAACACTAACGGCCCCATCACGATTACGAACTGTTCGGGATCGGTGCTGGCGAATTCGTTGAACGGGAAGGTGCTGGTGACGCTCGATCGGATCACCGCGGGCAAAGAGATGAGTTTTTCGAGCATGAATGGCAATGTCGAATGTGACGCTGCCGGCCGATACGAAGGCCAATCTCAAGATGCGCACCGACAACGGCGAGATCTGGAGCGATTTCGACGTGAAGCTGACGGGAGGGACTCCGCCGACGGTGGAAGACAATCGCAAGAACGGCGGCCGGTATCGCGTGAAGGTGGATAAATCGGTGATCGGCACCATCAACGGCGGCGGGCCCGAGATGCGGTTCCAGACGTTCAATGGAAGCGTGTACATCAGGAAAAAGTAGTCGAAGCGAGAATTCAGGAGTCAGAATTCAGAAGTCAGAATCTGGCGGCCGTCAGCGCGATCCGTAGAGGACCGCTGACGGCCGTCAGACTTTTTATTCTGAATTCTGACTCCTGAATTCTGTATTCTGGTTTTACATGGCTCGATTCCCCGGTGTAGATTACCTCTCTATCGATTCTCTGTTCAGCGAACAGGAACTCCTTGTACGACAGACGGCGCGGCAGTTCGTGGATGAACGCGCTATGCCTCTGATTCGCGATTGCTTCCGTGATGCGCGATTCCCCAAAGAACTGATTCCGGAAATGGGCAAGCTGGGCTTTTTCGGCGCGAATCTGGAAGGCTACGGATGCGCCGGGATGAGCAATATCGAATACGGCCTGGTCATGCAGGAACTGGAGCGCTGCGATTCCGGCGTGCGCAGTTTCGCGAGCGTGCAAGGCGCGCTGGTGATGTATCCGATCCACGCGTATGGTAGCGAAGAGCAGAAGCAGCGGTGGCTGCCGAAGCTCGCCACGGGTGAAGCGATCGGATGTTTCGGGCTCACCGAGCCGGGGTTCGGATCGAATCCCGCCGGCATGTTGACGAAGGCCGTGAAGAAGGGCTCGCAGTGGATTCTCAATGGTGAAAAGACCTGGATCACGAATGGATCGGTCGCCGACGTCGCGATTGTTTGGGCGCGCGCTGAGGATGGCATTCGCGGATTCCTGGTCGAGAAGGGCACGCCCGGATTTTCGTCGTCGGAGCTCCACGGAAAATTATCGATGCGCGCGTCGGTGACGGCGAGCCTCGCGCTGAGCGACGTCAAGGTCCCGGAAAGCGCGATGCTGCCGGGCGCGAAGGGACTGAAGGGGCCGTTGGGATGTCTGACGCAGGCGCGTTACGGCATCGGCTGGGGCGTGATCGGCGCGGCGATGGATTGCTACGAAACTGCGCGATCGTATTCGGTGCTGCGCAAGCAGTTCGACGATAAGCCCATCGCTTCGCATCAATTGGTGCAGGAGAAGCTGGCCGATATGATCACCGAGATCACTAAGGCGCAGTTGCTCGCGATCCATATCGGAAAGTTGAAAGACGCTGGCAAACTCGACCCGTCGCATATTTCGATGCTGAAGCGGAACAATGTGAGGATGGCACTCGATTGTGCGCGTCAAGGACGGGATCTGTTGGGCGGCAATGGCATCATGGACGAATATCCGCTGATGCGCCATCTCTGCAATCTGGAAACCGTGAAGACCTACGAAGGTACCGATCACATCCACACTCTGGTGATCGGCGAGAAGGTCACGGGTGTCGCGGCGTACAAATAACGCTACCGGAATTTGATCTCGCGTCGCGCGATCAGTTCGGCGAACTGCGGCTTGCGCCGTACCAGCACCACGTCGGAACCTCCGGAGACTAGCGCCCATTCGGGATCACGGGCGCGGCGAATGACGAAGTCGGCTTCACTCCTGCTCATGCGCGCGAAACAGATGTAATCGAAATCGTACTTCACGGCGATGGCATGCCAGGCGGATTCATCGGTGAGCGGAAGCATATACTCGTCGCGGAGAAACGTGCCAGGGTACGCCTCCGGCCGGCTGTCGACGTAAACGCGCTGATCGGGAAAATAGAAGATCAGATAGCCGCCGGTTCCGTATTCGTTGAACACGCGGCCGTGAACGTTGTTGGCGGTGAGAAACGCTGCGAGGGTCGCGTCATTGGGCGCCTGATCGAGACCGAAGGAATCCCACCGCGAGTCCATGAAAATGGCGGCGCTGATCACCGCGGCGACCCACATCGCGGCGAGCGCCATCGGTCGCAGCTTGGCCGAAGAGATCGTGCGCAGGTTCATACACGCACTCAGAAATGCGAATGGTGCGAAGAACACGTAGATGCGATAGAACAGCAGACTCGCAATGGCGAGGGCGAGCGTGAACAGCGCCAGCGGCCATTCGATTTTCGCGCGCCGCCGCCACGCGAGAAAGTAGCCGGCCAACGTGATCGCGGCCGCCGCGACGATCATGCCCGTCAGCCAAGTCGCATTCACTCGAAAGGGCGAGAGATTTTCGCGGACGTCGAGTCCATAGTTTTGCGAAACCGTAATCGGGAAGAGCAAGCCGCGGAGTCCGTTGGGATTGGCCAAAGCCGCAGCGATGGTCAGCGCGAATGAGATCGTCAGATTTCTCACGCCCGCGGGATTGGGGAAGCGGAGTGAGGTCAGCAGAAACGCGCCGATCAGGACCGGCCC
Source organism: Terriglobia bacterium (assembly GCA_963819125.1). Taxonomy (GTDB): domain Bacteria; phylum Acidobacteriota; class Terriglobia; order Bryobacterales; family Bryobacteraceae; genus Palsa-187. Next base: position 951,555 of record CAWFUQ010000015.1, on the reverse strand, counting down.
GAGCGCGAAGCCCGGATGCAGATTCACCCACAGAATTTCGAGCACGGGCAATGACCAAATCCAGGCGGGGCGAAGTTCGCCACGATAGATTCGCCACAGGATTGTGAAGAAGATCCAGAGCAGGAGGGTCGAAAAGATTTCAGGCCGGACGCCGGCTCGAAGGGCGATGAGAGGAAGATACAGCGCGGCGAGCGCAGCCGCGATTCCGAAGCCCGCCTCGCGTTCCGCGATTTTAAATGCAAGCCAGAAGGCGATTGCGCCTATCGCGATGTAAGCGGCGTTCAATCCCGGGAATCCCAGCGGCTTCCACAGCAGGTACAACAGCACGGTCATCAGCCAGTGATGATTCAGAAACACGGCATCGGGGTTGGTGTAGGAATAGAAATTGCGATGCAGAATATCGGCGGCGTGGCCTGCGAGGATCAACTCGCCATCGCGAATATGGCGGCCGAGATCGTCAGCGGAGGTGCGCAGAGAAATCTGTTGACAGGAGAGAACGATGAAGCCGGCAAGCAGAACGAACAGGGCCACGGCTCGCCGCATCAGAGGTCATTCTCGCACGGGATGACACTGCATAAGTGACGCGTGATAACATATGGACGTAGATTCCGGAGTACTCCATGTTAATTCTTCTCACTGTGATCCATGTCGTGGTTTGCCTGTTCCTGATCGTGGTCGTGCTGCTGCAAAGCGGCAAGGCGGCGGATCTTGCGGGCGCATTTGGCGGTATGGGATCGCAGACGGTGTTCGGGCCGCGCGGTTCGGCGACGGTGCTTTCGCGGGCCACCACGATCGCCGCGGCGCTGTTCATGGTGACGTCGCTGACATTGTCCATCCTGACGATGCGGCAGGGATCGGGATCCTCGGGCGGCGGGCTGCTGGATCAGAAGCGCAAGCCGATTCCAGCCTCGGCGCCGGTACAGCCGGGCGGGCAGATACCGATTCAAGTGACCCCGGGCGTCGACGGCAAGCAGGGGGCGCCGGTAAATATCACTGTGCCCGTGGTTCCGGATCCGACCAAGAAGCAGCCCGAGCAGAAGAAGTAAACTCGATCAGATTTGACCACCGCGGAGGTGGCGGAATTGGCAGACGCACTAGCTTGAGGTGCTAGCGGGAGCAATCTCGTGGGGGTTCAAGTCCCCCTCTCCGCACCATTTTTCAATGACTTACAGAGATCAGCCATCCGGCAACGGTGGCTGATTTTGTTTTAGACCTCGTTCTAGCCCGCTAAAAACACTTTATGTCACTGATGTTTGAATAGTGATCGTCGGAGGGACACTCAAGCAAACAGCTGCCAGTAAACCGCCATCAGTAAACTGCGTTCAATGCCGGACTCTGCGGGGTGAACAGTTCGGCTCCGTCGGCCGTGATGTGCAGATCGTCTTCCAGGCGCACGCCGAATTCTCCGCGCAGATAAATCCCGGGTTCATCGCTGAAAACCATGTTGTGCGCGGTCTTCATGTTGTTGCCGCGAACCAGATACGGCCATTCGTGTCCATCCATTCCCATGCCGTGTCCCACGCGATGCGCGAAATGATCGTAGTTGGCTCCGAAGCCGGCATCGGCGACCACCTTGCGAGCGGCTGCATCGATCGCCTGGCATTCGATGCCGGGCCGCGCCGCTTTGAGCGCCGCGGTCTGCGCCTGATGCACAATGTCGAACACACGTTGCACGCGATCGCTGGGCTTACCGATCACAAACGTGCGGCTGATGTCGGAATGATAGCCCTCCACCTGGCAGCCGCCATCGATCAGCAGCACCTCGCCTTTTTTAATCACCTGCGGTGTGACCGAGCCATGCGGCAGCGCCGAAAACTCGCCGACCTGCACGCCCGCGCTGCCCGAAAATCCGAGCTTCTGATGCGCGGCGGCGACCAGCATCTGAAAATCGTTCTGCGTCATTCCTTCTTTGAGCGTTTTCCAAGCGGCGTCGTAGGCCTCCAGCGTGACCTTTGACGCCAGACGCATCAGCTCGATTTCGTGATCCGACTTGATCATGCGGCAACCGGAAGTGACTGGCGTCGCGCTGACCATTTTCATGGCGGGCGCCGCCTGAGCGATTCCATCGACGAACACGAACTTTACGGTTTCCTCGATGCCGACGTTGCCGGTGGTGAGACTGCGTTCGCGGAATCCTGCTGCGACGCGCGCATAAGGGCTCTCGTCCTCCTGCCAGATGAGGACGCGAGGGTCCTTGCCGCCCGGCCCGCGCGCGATCTGCTCCCGCGCGCGATCCTCTTCAAACGCCGGCGAGACGAAGAACGGATCGCCCTTCGCCGCTACCACCATGGCGAACAGGCGCTCACCGCCGCCCCATTGAATCGCGCCGAAGTATTCGAGCGAGGTGCCTTGCGTGAGCACCATGGCGTCGATCTTGTTTTCGCGCATCAGTTCCTGAGCGCGCGCGATGCGAGCCTTGCGTTCCTCAGTGGTGATCGGCTTGGCTTCGGCCTTGCGGCTCTTGAGCTGGTTGATGGGAGAATCGGCTGGAATGGCGGTCACGGGCGCATTGCCGCGCTGGGCCAATGCCAGGGAGCCGGTTGCCGCCGCGCCGGCCGCGAGAATTCGACGTCGGGAGATCATCTCAGCATCGTACCGCTCCTGGCTCTTGCCTATGGTCGGCCGTAAAAAGGAGAGGTTAGGTTAGTACACGCCAAGGTCTCGCGCGGAGATCACCGTGCCTTTGTACAGAGCACGGATCTCAGCAAGCATGCTTGCAGCCGTTTGCGCAGATTTTGCTCGATCGGAAGAATCGAATAGTACAATGAACCGAACTCCTGTTCTTGATATTTTTTGTTTATGAATTTGCCACGATTTGGGCCCAGGATGGCGGGATTGCTCGTGTGCGCCGCCTTCCTTGCGACGCTTCCGCGAGCGATCGCGCAATTTACAGTGGTCGGTCCGCCGCCTTATTCCAACGCCGAAGCGCAGAAGAAAGTCCGCGCCTATCTCGCGAACGTCCGAGTGGAAAATCGCAAGCAGACCGTTGCTGAGCTGACGCGATTGCTCTCCTGGTATCGCGATCTAATCGACGACGAATTGATCGCGGCGTGGCGGCAGCGGCCGGACCGCCGGCTGGAACTCGCCGAAGTGATCAGGCCTCTGGCGACGCCGCGTGTCGCATCCGGAATCATCGATTTCTCCTGGAAGAATCGCTCCGTTGCGATGCGCGTCGACTATGCGCCTCTATTCGTGCATTTGATGACGCCGTTTCCGGAATCGGCCCAACCGATGATGGACGATCTACTGCGCGGCGCGCGCTCGCGCCAGCCCGTGGATTTGAACGACGCAGCAACGGAGACGGTGTGCCGCATTCTGATCGACATGCCCGACATCGGCGCGTGGCGGAGGAACGCGGTCGAGATTTTGCCGGTTTATCGTCCTGCGGCCCGGCGGCTGCTGTTGCAGGACCTGCGAAGCGATGATCCGGAACGCCGGGAGCGCGCGGGTTATTGGCTCGACGATACGCGATCGCCGTTGCGCGACAGCGCATCCCCCCGCGATTCGTCGTTCCCGTCGCGGCCGAGTCCCAGGACCACCAGCGAATCTTCCCGAGTGCTGCGCCCGGAACCAACCTACACGCCATCATCGCCAGCGACGCCGCCGGCTCCAGCGAGTCCCGCGTCACCGCCCTTATCCACTAGCGCGTCGAATCCATCGCGGCCAACACCTCCCACCACGCCGCCGGCGGAATCTTACAATGGGCCGATGTCGGGGACGCTCGAATGTTCCGGCTCGGCGATTCCGCAAAATGGCGAATATGTTTTCCGCAATTTGCCGGACCGAAAGCTGCGGCTCGATTATGACGTGAGAACCTGGGACGCTCGAGTGGCGCCGGGCGAAGGCGGCACGCAGCGAATCATTTTGAGGAACAAGGCCGCCGGATCGCAGAAGCGATGCACGGTGCGCTGGTCCATCGCTCCATAGGCGTTCCTTAGGAGTCGATGCCGGAGGTGCTATGAAGACGGCTTGGATGACAGCGATCGCCATATCCCTGGCGGGGAGCCTGTTCGCGGATGTGGTGACCCTGAAAAACGGCGCTAAGGTCGAGGGCACAGTGGAGGCGGGCGGCTCGCAAGTGCGCGTGCGCGTGGGCAGTGACGTGCGCGTGTTCGCAGTCAGCGAAATTCAATCGATCGACTTCGCGGACGGACGAACCACCGAAGCGGCGCCGTCGAAGGCGGCAATCACGTCGACGGCGAGCGGCCAAACGCTCACCCTGCCGGCGGGCACGGAGATCGCGGTCCGCACTATCGACGCGATCGATTCGAAGAGAGCCGACCCGGCGAAAGAATACGCGGCGAGCCTGGACGACCCCATTGTGGTCGATGGAGTGACGGTAGCACCCGCGAATGCTCGCGCGATTCTGCGCGTCACCGATATCAAGAATCCGAAGGTGATGGGACACGCGTCGATGTCGACGTATGTCGCCGCGGTATTCATCAACGGGCAACGCTTGAACCTCGACACGGACCACGTCGATTCGCAGGCGGGATCGCAAGCGAAGCGGGTGGGCGTTGGCTCGGGCGTCGGCGCGGCGGCGGGAGCTGGCGTCGGGGCAGCGGCGGGCGGAGCGGCGGGAGCTGGAATCGGAGCGGCAGCGGGCGCGGCAGCGGGCGCGGCGACGGCCATGTGGAAGAACAAGACGGTGGATATTAAATCGGAGACTCGGTTCACATACAAGTTAAGCCGTGAGGTGACGGTCACAGTGCCGGAGCGCGCGAAATGAAACTCGCGATGACGTTCGTGATAGCGTTATCGATCGCCGCCACCGCGATGCGCGCCGATACGCTCACGTTTCGCAACGGGTCCTCGATCGAAGGTTCCTGGGTCGCCATCGACGCGAAGGAAATCAGCTTCATGGTGGACGGCGCGGTGAAAACGTATCGTCGCGTGGAGATTGCTCGCGTGACGTTCGGCTCCGCGACACTCAGCAAAGAGGCTCCGGTGGCCCTCCCATCTACCGCGGCTCCTGAGCCGGCGGCGGAGAAGCCGCTTCCCCCGGTAATCGTGATCGAAGAACCGGCCGCGCCCAAGACGATCAAGATCGGTGCGAGTGTTGCGGAGCTCGTCGCGGCGATGGGCCAACCGAAATCGATCGTCGACGGTGGTGTGAAGAAGGTCTATGTGTACTCGAACCTCAAAGTCACCATCGTCGACGGCAAGGTCAGCAGCATCGACTAATCCCGCGCAACTTGAGTTATAGGAAGTGCCCGACGGTCGAGCGATGATTGACTCAGCGAACGTGCGACCTCAAGCGGCATCCACTACAGCGCCACGTGCACATCGAACCAATCGTCCGGGCGAATCGCGCCTGGCTGCTGCATCGCGCCGATCTGCTCCTCTATTTCATCGCCGCCCAACCACGGACCGGGCGTCTCGTCGCCGAACGGACCGCTCGATGACGCCATCTTCTCGTGAATCAGGCGTTGATTTACCAGTTTGAAGCGCGGATAACCCAAATCGCGCAGCAAATGGATGATGGTGAAAACATCCTCCCCGGTTTCGAACGAGATGAACTGCGGACGATCCTTCAGATGGCGAAATACGCTGAGCTCCGCGCCTTCGATGTCCACTTTTAGGTAATGAGGCGTGCCGAAGCGCTCGAACACGTGATCAAAGGTCATCGCCGGCACGACAACCTCCCGAAACTCGCCGGACTTGCTCGCAGCGACCTCCGGCAGGATCGTGCTCCATTGCGATTCCTGCTGGCTCTCCAGCAGCGTGCACAGTCCGGGCCGATCAGCGACCGCGAGATTCAGCACGTGTAATTTCCCTGCCACGTACGCGTCGCGAAACCGGACGTAGAGCGCAGCAGCGAAGATCGGATGCGCCTCTACCGCCACCACCCGGAACCCGCGCGACAGATAATATGCCGTATCGTTGCCGCTGTGCGCGCCCACGTCGAACACGAGATCCGGGTGCATGCCAAAACATTCTAACAGCGGCGCGGCATCGAAGCCTCCTGAGTTGAATCCCACTCTCGTGATCTCGCCGAGTTCATGGCGTCCCGTCTTGACGAGCGCATGAAATAAATGATCGAGTCAAGGAAGATCGCAGACGCGCGAAAACCGAAGCCTGCCTTTCTTCAGAGACATGATCTCCGCATTCACAACTTGGCGGCGCAATCTTTAGCTGCGCATTTCGACTAATATTGGAGCTTGCTCGCCCGCATCGCGTCTTTTTTATGGCTCGCCTGGGTTCCAGTTCTCGCGGTCACGACTGCTCGAGCATTGCAGTGGCAGCTGGATTATTTCAAGAGCCCTGGGCCACAATTCCACCGGATCGCTCTCCTGTTCCTGCCAGGGCTGGCGCTGGTGGCCTGGATCTATTCTTTTGTCCGAAAAAAAGGCTGCTGGAAGTACGAGCCCACCGCGCTAGCTGTGCTGGCGGCTGCCGCATTGCTGCGCTATGAGCCGGCTGCTGCGCTGACAGTGGCCGCGTTTTTTCTGGCCTGTTCGGTGCTCGGAAGAGCCGCTCTGGCAGGCGTGGGATTGAAGCTGACGGAGCCTGTCGAACGCATTGCATTCGGGTTCGCTGCCGGCTGCGGGGTGATGATCTCCGCCCTGTTTGTTCTAGGTCTCGCCGGGCTGTTTTATCGCGGCGTTTTTATCGCGATGCTGGTGCTGCCGGCTGCGATTTTCTGGAGAAAGATTCCAGAAGTTCTGTCCGATTTCCATACCCTCCAACGGCGCTGGCGCGATTCTCCAGGCTTGGCGCACCCTATTGCCGGAGTCGCGATGGTGTTTGCATTCCTAGCCACGGTCTGCACCCTCATGGTGATGCTGGTTCCGAGTATTATTGTCGATCCGGTTTTCCTGCACTTGCCCTCGGTCCAATATTACTCGCTGCAACACGCGCTCAAGCCGGTGCCGGGAATCGATTACTCGTATTTTCCGCAGGGTATCGAAACCATCTGGACATTGGTGTACTCACTGGCGGGCCAACCCGCGGCGCAGATGATTTCCGCGTTGTTTTTTTTGATCTTCCTGATGACCCTTTTCCGCCTGGCGCGCGAGTGCGGTCTCGATCACACCGCGGCGATCGCCGGGGTAGTTTGGGCCGGAACGATACCCTTCCTTCACTGGTCGGGGAGCGTCATGAAGAACGATCTGGCGCTGGGTTTGTTTGAGTTGCTGGCGCTGTACGCATTCGTCCGCTGGCTCGACCATCGGAACTCCGGTTGGAACTTCCGGTGGATTTTGGTAGGAACCTTTTTTATCGCGCAAGCGTTCGGAGTGAAACACGTCGCGCTGTTCGGATCTGTTCCTCTGGTGCTGTTGTATTCCTATGCAGTGTGGCGCCAGCCACGGCGCTGGGTGTCCGCTACGACCGTCATTGCTCTCTTGTTCGTGGTGGGCGGCTGTTGGGCGGCCAGGGCCTATGTGCTGACCGGCAATCCGGTTGCGCCGGAACATTTGCGGGCCGCCGGAAAGCCCCTGGATATTCGTGAGAAAAGCGTTGCGACTCGAGCAGTCCGGTATGCGGAGGTCCCCCGGGATCTGATCTTCAATGGGGAACGATCGTTCGAGTCTCCGCTCAAGAGCCCGGCGGGGATTCTGCTGTTCGCATTCGCCCCACTGCTGGTGTTGGCAGGATCCTGGCGGCCCAGAACTGGCGCCCAGTGGGCTTGTGTTCTGTTCACAGTGATCTATCTACTTTACTGGGCGTTCATCCTGTTGAAGGTGCGCTATGCGATACCGCCGTTCGCCTGCCTTGGCTTATTGATGGCCGCATTGATGAAGCGGTTCTATGACGCGCAGAGATGGCGAATCGTCGGGCTCTCCCTGATCGCCGTCGAAACGTTCGCTCTCGTGTTTGCCGTCATGGGTCTGATGATCATCGAGGTTAACGGCCCGCAATTTGCCTATTTTGCGGGGCGGCTCGACAAGCCGGGCTATCTCCGTGCGGCAATGCGGACCTACGGTTCGGTCGACTACCTGAAGCACTCTGCCGGAGCTGGCGCATCGGTATTCGGGGTAGACAATTTTAGCCGCGCCTATGCGCCCGATCCGTGGAAGTTCGATGCGACGTGGTGTTCGCCGGAGTCATGTGTGACCAGTCAGGTTGTTGCGGATGTGAAGAAGAGCGGCGCACAGTACGCCATTCTGCCGGAGAATCCCGCCACACTTCCTGATCTGCTCGATCGCCTGGGAAATCCGGAGCGCCTCTACCAAGATCCATATTTCAGCGTGTATCAGCTTCGACGCTGAGTTCGATTTCGAACTGCGCTACCCTATTAGACTTTGATACAACCATCGCCGCTGCAGACACGCGCGAAAACAGATTCTGAGCGAGAGGCAGGGCTTCGCATCGCGGTGTGCTGGCGGCCCATCGAGGCGCGTGTAGGAGAAGAGCACGCCGTCACCCGAATTTTCCGCCAACTCGGCAACCGAGTGATTCAAACTCAAGACGCCAACCTAGACCTGCGCGCATTTGACGTCGTGTTGATGCTCGAAAATTCCACATGGTTTTCCAAGATCCTGGGAGCATTCGACGCCGGTGAGAATAACGCTCAACGGCCGCTCCTGGTGGTCTGGCATTGGGAGCCGCTTCCGTTACCTAAGCCCGCCGGTGTTGCCAGGCCGAGGTTGACCGCGAGAGAAATCGCTAAAATCCTGCTGCGGGATCCCAGGGCCACTGATCTTTACACCAATCTCCGCAACTTGCGGCGTTTAAGCCGGGCACGGTCGCTCCCGTTACTCCTGGTTTCCTCGCTGGCGTGGCAGGAGTCGCTCGCCGAGCAAGGCATCCCTGCTCATTGGGTCCCTTACGGGTACGAACCCGGTGACGGGACTCGAGCGGCGGGAGTGGCGGAGGAGCATCGCGATATCGAGGCGTTGTTCCTGGGAGAGGTGGGCATTCCCTGGCGTCGGAAGGTTTTCAAACACCTTCGAAGCGCGGGAGTCGATTTGGTCGCCACCGGGAGTTGGCATGAAAAGCAACTCTGGGGCGAAGGCAGGACGCGCTTGATCCACCGCTCCCAGGCGTTTCTCAATATTCAGCGGTACCCCGGTGAAATTGCAGCCCACCGCATGATCCTGGGTATGGCGAACCGCTCCCTGGTGGTCTCAGAGCCGATCTATAAGCCCGCGCCCTTCGTGCCTGGCGAGCACTATGTGGAAGCGGAAGCCAGTCAGATACCAGAAGTCCTTCGCTACTACCGCGCCCATCCCGACGAACGCGCAGAGCTGGTTGATCGAGCCCATCGCTTTGTGACCAATGAACTCCGCATGGAGGCATCCGTCTCGCGGATCCTCTCGCTGATCGAAGGCCTGCAACGCCGGCGCAAGGCCGGTTCGTGAGGATCGCGATTCTTGGAGCAGGCGGAGTCGGGGTTTGCGCGGCGCTGGAACTGGCGCGACGCGGCTTCGATGTCGATCTGTACGACGAGAACGCGGAGCCGCTGACGCAGGCGAGCAGATACAACGAAGGCAAGATCCATCTGGGCCTGGTGTACGCGAAGGATCGCTCGCTTGAGACCGCCAAGATCATGATCGAGGGAGCTATTCACTTCACGTCCTGCCTGGAACGGTGGATCGATCTCCCTTCTATCGATCCGTTGGTTTCCACTCCCTACTACTACGCGGTGCACAAAGACACCATGACGGATCCTGCTGACCTGGAACAGCACTACCGTCATTGCCAGCGGCTGTTTGACGAGGCCTGTTCGGCGACCGGGTTGTCCTATCTGGGCCGGGAACATCGGCTGATCGTTGAAGAGGTCCCTACTGAAGACGCGGGCCTGTGTCCCGACCATTTCGTGCGCCTGTACCGTACCTCTGAACTCGCGGTCGACGTGCGCGCGATCGCCGATCGCTTGTCGGCGGCCGTGCAGGCGAGCCCGCGGATTCGATTCCGTTCCGGCGCTTGCATTTTGCGCGTCACACGGCAGGGGGCGGGAATGTGTGTCGCGTTCCGTCACGGCGAAACGGAACTTCGAGAAGTGTACGATCAGGTGGCCAATACGCTGTGGCACGGACGTCTCGAAATCGATTCCACCTATGGACTCACGCCAGAGCGTAGTTGGATGTATCGTTACAAGCTGGGGGGATGGATCAATCTCCCGATCGATGCGGCCGTCATTCCCTCGGTGACCTTTGTGCTCGGCCCATTCGGAGATATCGTGAATCTTGGTCGTCGTGGACTGTACTTCAGCTGGTATCCGGCAGGCATGATCGGCACCTCGCAGGACGTGAAGCCGCCTGACTGGGGCCGGCAGATCCCCAAATCAAAACGTCTGGAGATCCTGCGCGACAGCTACGCAGCGGTGCGGAGCCTCTGTCCCGCGCTCGGCTCGGTAGAGTACTCCGACGACGTGGTCGAACCGGCGGGTGGCGTTATATTCGCGTGGGGCGCGACCGATATTGACCACCACCGCAGCCGTCTGCACACACGCCACGAGATCGGGATCCAGTCCGAGGGCAGCTATCACACCGTGAATACCGGCAAGTACACGATGGTCCCGTACCTGGGCTTTAGCGTAGCCGAACGGATTCTGGGGATTTCCTAGCAACTCGATGGATGGTCAGGAACAAGCGGCGCCGCTGGTTTCAATTGGAATTCCTCTCTACAAGTCACTGCGCTTCTTCGACATCATCGTCGCGAACATAGACACGATCGAGTATGAAAATCTCGAGTTCATTATTTCGGACCGGCATCTTCTGGATAATACTCTTGCTCTGTTGCAAGAGAAATACGCGGATGACAGGCGATTCCAGTTCCTCTCCGGAACCGATCATCTCAACTGGGTGGAGCACTTCAATTTACTGCTGCGGCGGTCCAGGGGAAAATACGCGGTCGTGATGGGCCATGACGATTCCTACTCGCCGAACTACATCCCTGATCTGGTATGCGCGCTCGAGCAGCATCCGGACGTAGTGCTCGCGTTCGGGCGAGTCGAACAGATTTCGCTCGACGGTTTCCTGCCGACCTTTCCGTTTGTTCCGCCCCCCATCGATCCCGATGCCGAATGGTCGATCGACGCTTCGCTGCGGCTTCTCACTCTCTGGCAGCTCTGGATTGCGTTTCGCGGTGTAGTGCGGCGCCAGGTAATCGAGGATTCGAATTTGTATATTCGGCAGACCTACCGGAACATTCGGGCTGACATCTATTGGGTGTTTGCCCTGGGCCTGAAAGGGCGATTGTGCTACGTTCCCTCGTGTTGTTGCACCAAGCGATTTCACCGGTCCAGCGGAGGAGCAACCTGGCGGTTAGGAACTCGGCAGAGCATCGACGCTTTCCGCGTTCTGTGCTCCTATCTAAACGATTTTGCGGCGCCGTCCAGCGAGTCGCGGAAAGCAAGAGCCGTGATCTGGATGTGGTGCATGGTCCAGGGGGTTCTGCCCGCCAGCGTCGCACGAAATCTCGGGATCCTGACTCGCAAGGTGATGCTTCGCCGGCGCGAGTCAGCGCGGATTTGAATCGAGGTAGCGGCGTAAGATCCACGCGGCTCCGCCGAACAACAGCAGCGCGAACGTGCTCCACGGCGCGAACGGGCAGAGCGCGTGGTAGCCCAAGTCGCTGATCATCGAGGTGGAAAATGGAATGAGCGTGACGGCCGCTAGAGTTGCAAACACCACCGCGGCGGCGAGCAGGAGAGTGCTGAGAGTTTTTCCGGACATCCTCGATTGCCGCTACTTCTTCGGCTTGTATTCGATGAACAGTTCCGGGAACTGCTGCTTCAACGCAGCAATTTTCGGTATGTCGCACACCTGAATATAAGGATTGTCGGGGTTGTGATACGCGTAGTCCTGATGATAATCTTCGCCGCGATAAAACTTGGCGAGCGGAGAAACCAGCGTCACGATCGGCTTCTTGAACACCTTCTGCTGATCGAGCTGCGCAATGTACGCTTTGGCCAGGCGCTCCTGCTCTTCGCTGGTATAGAAAATCTCAGACCGGTATGACTTCCCGACATCCGGCCCTTGCCGGTTCAACTGCGTGGGATCATGCGCGACCGAAAAATAGATCCGCAACAGTTGGCCGTAAGTGATGCGCGAAGGATCGAACACGATCTCCACCGATTCGGCGTGATCCGTCGTTTCCGTAATCACCTGTTTATAGGTGGCGGTCTCCTTGCTGCCGCCCGCGTAACCCGCGGTAGTGGAGATCACGCCCTTGACGCGCTGAAACACCGATTGCACGCCCCAGAAACAACCCCCGGCGAAAACGGCGGTTTCTTTCCCGGATTGTTTAGCGAGCGAGACGTCGGCGTTCAACGCCGGAATTGCCGGATTTCCTGCGTCCATCACGATTCCTCCGGCCACCATTCCGGCGGCAGCAAAACACACGCGTAGTAAGGTTGTCATGCGGGCCCTCGCTTTCGATTTTAGAACGGGATCCGCTCCTGTGCTCGCCGTGCTACGCTTTGGTAGCCTTCGAAGTCCAGCAAATCGTTTGGGCGAGCACGTTCCCCAGTCGATCCCTCCCGGAATTCTTACCGCAACGAAAGAGGATCAGCATGTCCAGACAACACGGCGACAAAGCGCGTTTTCACAGAATCCGTAAGCAGAACATTAGACGCAGAGCTTCGGTCGTGGCACTTCGACTTAAACTCGCGGCCGCTGCGGCTCCGCCGGACGCGAAGGAAGTCCAGAGTAAGTCGAACACGTAGCTCTGGTCAGAAGACCAGAACCTCTTTTTTGGCTCGAATCTTGGAATAGTCGATTCCAGGCACTTTTTCCAGATCGTCGATCGATTTGAAGCCGCCGTGTTCGGCGCGATACTTCACAATCGCCGCCGATTCGGAACGCTTCATCGACAGCCGCGATTCGAAATCGATGGCTCGCGCGGTGTTGACGTTGAGCATGGGCGCCGCCGAGGCGGGATAGTGCACGGCAAGATATTCCAGCGTCGCTGCGATTTCCTGCTCGGTGCCAGTCGCTCCAAAGCTGATCATCTTGTTGATGGTCGTTTTCCAGGCGTCGCGATCCTGGCGGAGCGAAATCGATCGCTGAATTTCATGGCATGCCGAGCAGACTTTGCGCGTCTCATCGCGCCCCGGCCCTTCGGGCATCTGCGCGAACGCCGCGCCGCATGCCAGGGCGAGGATCGAAATTCTAATGTTCCATCGGAAAGCCGAATGCATAAACCGTCCCATCGTTAGTGCTGAGATAGACCTGACCCGCGCCGGCGGAGAGATTTCCGCTGCGAACAGACGACGCCAATGTTGAGCGGCTGTTCCAGAGTTCGCGCCCGGTTTCGCCATTGAAAGCGCGCAACGTGGTCGAAAGCACGAAAACTACGCCGTTGATTACGACGGGCTGCGCGAAGGACTTCAGGTTAAGCGACCAGCCTGGCTCGATCGAGATCGCGCCGTCGTGATCGACAATTTTCCAGGTGAAGATGCCGCCTCCAGTGGTCGCGAGCAGCCATCGCGTTCCGTTCAAGTGTTGCCACGTTGTGAATTCCCCGCGAACAATGTGCGCGGAGTCGGCCGCACTCTTCGCGACGGGCGCGGCCAGCGAAGAAACGTCGAGCAGATGAATCGAGCCATCGCTCATCGCCGCCGCCATCAGATTGCGCAAGCGGAATGAAAAAATCACGGTTGATGTGGTGAACTCGCCACCGGGCTGGTAGCGCTCTTTCACGTCCAGAGTTCGAGGAGCGAGCGAGACGATTTCGCCCGCAGTGGTCGCCGCGTACATCGTGCCATCGGGCGCGAAAGCAGGACCGCCCGATCCGGCGATGTCGCCGTGCTCGGGCTTCCAGTGCGCGACCTGCTTGGTCGCGATATCGAGCGCCCACACACCACTTTCGATTCCATTGCAGGAGTTTGTCGATGCGTACGCGTATGCGTTGTTGACGATGACGAATCCCTGCGGTGAGGCAATTGGCGGCAGAAAATCGATGGGCGTCTCGAATTCCTCGCCGTTCCCAATGTAGAGGGGATGCAGCTTGCCATCGGATGCGAGCGAGTAAACTAACGCCGGCTTCGGCTTCTGCTCCGGCCCACGCGGCGGAAGAACCGCCGTGGCGGCGCGCAGAGCGGCAGGAATCGTGACCGCTCCCGCGCCTTCCGAGCCGACATCGCTATGCGCGAACGCGCTGCGCCCCGGTGTAATGGGCGAAGGGAACGGCGGAAACGTGGTTCGCGTGATCGCCGAGAACGGGCCGCAGTTCGACGCTGCGGCGGAGATCGATAGACTCTGTTTCCATTCGACGCGATTCAGGTCCGTATCGATTGCGGCAAACGAGCTCACGCCCGTCGAGAAGAACGCGAGCGAGCGAAAACCGCGATAGCCGATGTAGCGCTCCATCAGCATCGCTGGTCCTAGAGCGTCGTCCGACAACTTCGTCTTCCACAGAAACTGAAATCCAGGCTGCGCGAAAGCCTCAACGGAGATTTTCGGATCGGTTGGGATCGAATAGGAGCGCTGCATGTCAGCGCCGCTGGTCATCCATTCGGCCTGGCTGCGCCCTTGCGCGTGAGCGCAGGCGATCGCGATGAGGCTTAGAAAGATAATCTTCATTTTGCGATCGCCTCTCGAATCGCCTTCTGGGCCAGCTTCGCCATCACGGCGTACCCCGCGCCGTTAGGCACGATTCCATCCTTCGTCAACTCTTTTTTCAAATCGTTATGATCGGCCATCTGTGCGTAGTAGTCCAGAAAACCCGCTCCGCTCGCTGCGCAATATTTTTCGATCAGCTCATTCACTTCGGAGATGCGCTCCTGCCACCGCTCTCGTACCGGATTCTTCGAAAAGCAGTTGCACACCGGCGTCACCGACGCGAGCACTACTCGAATCCCGTTCGCCTTGGCAAGCTCGGTCATCGACGTCAGATTATCGATCACCATTTCCTCAGTCGACGAGCCGTGCAACCCCGCGATATCGTTCAACCCTCCCTGAATCACGACTACTTTCGGCTTCAGCGAAATCACATCCTGACGAAACCGGATCAGCATCTGATCGGTAGTCTGGCCCGCGATCCCTCGATTCAGCCATGCTTTACCAGTAAAGGACACCGCGTTATCGCGGCTCCAGAATTCGGTAATCTGATCGCCGAAAAAAATGACCCGATTCTCGCCCGCCTTCGGAGCGGGCAATTCTGAATCGTCACTGCCGTAGCGAAGCAATCCACCGTAATCGCGCAGCGTGTGTTCCAGCGTCTTGAGACGCGCGGCGCTCGCATCCTGCGCGTACGCGGGGGCAATCAACAGGACCAGCGCGACGCTACTTCTGAATGCCGAAGCAATAAAGGGTGCTATCGAATGTGCCAATGTAGACCCGGCCGTTGGCGACCGAAATTCCGCTCCAGTGATTCCACATCGCGATCTGGTCGCCGCTCGACCACAGCTCCTTCCCGGTCTGCGCGTCGAGCGCGTAGAGAACCGCATGCGTCGATCCCGGAATGCGGCGATTGGCAACATCGTCCAGACCCACGTCCGGATACGCCTGATCGGTATCCTCGCCGTTGCCGTACGCGAACACGACGCCGTTGGCGATCACCGGCGGCTCGGCGCGATTCATGTCGCGCGAAATCCAGGCGGGCGTCAATTGCAGCTTGCCGCTCTTCTCTTCCACTTTGAACGCCACGATCGCGCCGTCTTCCACTTCGCCGTTTTCGATGGGCGCCTTGAACGCGGAATGTTTCGGACCCCAGAAGGGCGTCAGCACCCAACGCGTGCCTTTCGCGTCTTCCCAACTCGCCATCGAACCCCAGATGCCCGCCGACGCGAAATTCACTTCTTCATTGCAGATCAGCGGGCTGCGATACAGAGGCGTGCGATGATCGTCGCCGCCGATCGCCGCCGTGTCCATCAGGTACATGCGGCACTCCTTGCCCGCGTCCGCCATCAGCTCTTGGCCCTTGTAATTGAAAATCGTGGGCGTGACCTGCATATCGAGATCGCGCTTCCACAGCCACTCGGCGTTCGACGGCCCATAATAATCCACCAGCTCGAGAGATTTCGTTTGCGGATTCTGCTTCACACCGATGATGCCGTTGCCGAAGCTGCCAATCTCCGGATCGAAGCGTCCGTCGCCGGTTCCGGTGTACATGGTGCCGTCGGAGCTGATCGCGGGACCGTGCCTGCCCCACATGCCTCCGCCCGCAGGTCCCCAATTCCCGACCTTTCCCGTCGCCAGATCGAACGTGTACACCATGTTCGGATTTCCGCCGCAGCCCTGCGCGGTGTGCGTGTAGATGACGCCGTTGAATAGATTCAACGCATACGGCTTGCCGTTCGGCGGCATGAACTTCGTCGGCACAGCGACATCTTCGCCATCGGCGACGTTCAACTGATGCAGCGATCCGTCCCATGACGCGGAGTAGATCGTATATTTGCCGGGCGTGGCCGTAGGGGCGATCACGGGCGTCGCGGTGATTCCACCGGGGCACAGAATGCCGCCGGGTCGCGCATTGACGGGCGGCGCGTAGCTGCTCGAAAAATGTTTCTGCCAGATCACTGCTCCCGTTTCCGCATCGATTCCGAAAAGATTATCGGAGACACCGGTTTCAATCAGGATCTGCTTGGGCCCTTTGGCGGTGTTCACGCGATCTACAATCAACGGCACGAACAGATTGTGCATCTCGCGTGTTTCGTTGGGGAGTTTTACCTTCCACAGCAGCTTGATGTCTTTCGCGTTGGCAGGCGTGAAGATTTTTTCGTCCTCCTGCCAGTTGGTGCGTTGCGAATTCTTGCCGTCGGTAAGCCAATCGCCCGCAAACGCTGCGATCGCAAGCAGTCCGATCAAAGCCGGTAGTCGTTGGATTATGTTCACAGTTTCTTGAGCCAGATATTTCGAATGCTGATCTTGCCGGTACCTTCGATCTCGAACCCGATGAGACCGCTCTTGCGAAACTTGGTGGGATCATCATCGATCAGGACCGCCATCACGTGCCCGTTGACGATGTGCGTCATCATGGTGCCTCGCGCGATGATGTGAAGCTGATTCCAGTTTTCGACGTGAACGTAACCGGCCAGCGCATCGCGATCGCCCAGCGTCGCCAGCAGCCGCGGCTTTTTTCCTTCTTCCGTTCGGACCACTTGCCCACGCCACGCGACGATTCCTCGCCCGGTGGCCTGCTCGTAGTATTGACCGGTGTAACTATTGCGCCCATCGAAATCGAACTGCGCACCCAGCATGTCCCACTTGGCCTGCGATGCGAACGTCGGCGGGTTACCGCGTGGCGATCCGCTGGGGCACGTTCCCGTTGCAGGCCGCGGATTACCGTGCGGGCGATTCGGATCTGTGATCGCACCGCGATACTGCATGCCGCTGTTGACCGCCGCGCCTTCGCCCTTCATCTCCAACTTCATTTCGAAATCGGCCGGCTCGCCGCCTTGCCAGATCAGATAGATGGTGCCGGTGGGTTTCTCGCAGGTCGATTCGACCACGATCGCACTGTTCGCGACGTGCCAATAACTCTTGTCGCCGTCCCAGCCATCCAGAGTCTTGCCGTCGAACATGGAAATCCATCCGGCGTGATCGTCGAAATCGATCGGCTCAGGCTCCTTGAAGCCCTGCGCGCATGCGGCGACGCAGCATGCAAATGCAATCGCGAATGGAGCGGCTTTGATCACAGGAAGTATCCACTATAATACGGGCTTCAGAGATCATTTATGACCATGCTTGTCAGATCGCGCGTGCAGGATGCCATCGGCGCCGGTGGCGGAATTTTGCGGCTGGAGCCGTGCTGGGTGCCGCGCTCTTTCATGATTCCCGGGCGGCGATTGCGGCTGCATCCCGACGATCTGTACGCCTTCGGCGGCGAACGCGGCGGCATCAACGAACGCTGGTTTTCGTCGACGACGAAAGCGTCGAACGGTCCGCTGACCACCGAATTCGAAGGCTTAAGCTTCGTTCGCGAATCGAATGGCGAGCGCTTCCTATTAAAGGATGCGGTAGAGATCGCGGGTGACGATCTGCTCGGCTCGGAGGTGATGCAGCGCGAAGGCGGCTGGAATATTCTCTGCAAATTTTTCGACAACATGGGGCCGATTCCGCACCATCTGCATCAGAACGACGAGTTCGCGAGGCGCGTCGGCCAGAAGGGCAAGCCCGAGGCGTATTATTTCCCGCCACAGTACAACCAGATCGAGAACGATTTCCCGCACACGTTCATGGGCCTGGAACCGGGCACGACGAAGGACGACATTCATCGCTGCCTCGAAAACTGGAATCGCGGCGACAACGGAATTCTGAATCATTCGCGAGCGTACAAGCTGGAAGTCGGCGCGGGCTGGCAGATCAATCCGGGAATTTTGCACGCGCCGGGATCGCTAGTCACTTATGAACCGCAGGTGAACAGCGATGTGTTTGCAATGTTTCAATCGCTGGTGGACGGGCGCATCGTGCCTTGGGACCTGATGATCAAGGACGTCCCGCCGGAGCATCATCACGATCATGAGTATCTGATCGCAGATGCTCGATTGGGATGCGAACGTGAATCCGGAGTTCGCCCAGAGCAACAAAGTCTTCCCGAAGCCGGTGCGCGCGATCGCCGAGATGGAAGGCGAGGGTTATCGCGAAAATTGGGTGAGCTACGGCACGCCGTGGTATTCGGCGAAAGAGCTTACGGTGCTGCCGGGCCGCACCGTTACGATTCGTGATCGTGCAGCTTACGGATTAATCGTCGTCCAGGGCCACGGCACTTTCGGCAGGCATCAGGTCTGCGCGCCGACCATGATTCGCTTCGGCCAGATGACCGAAGACGAATTATTCGTCACCGCCGCCGCAGCAGTGCAAGGCATCGCAATCACGAATCGTAGCGCTTCGGACCCGCTCGTTCTCCTGAAGCATTTCGGACCCGGTAACGATGCTTAAGCTGCACAATGCGATGTGGCCGGGTCTCGTCGGCAAGGGTCCTGATTCCGAGCCGCCCATCGATCTCGATACCATGCTCGATCTGACGCAAGCCGCGGAAGTGGACGGCGTGAAATTCGATGGTGTTGATCTATTTCTCGCGTCACCGCATACGGATATCGATTCGTCCGCGGACGATATCAAAAGGCTCGCGGAGAACGTCGGCAATCGAGGCTTTGCGATCGGATCTCTGGTCGCGCCGGTGTGGCCGGGCGCGGGTGGCGGAGCGGCGATGGGCTCCGCGCAAGATCGCGCGAAGTTCGTCACGCAGGTTCGGAAAGCGTGCGCGATCGGCAAGCAACTTCGCGACCTGGGCATTCGCAAGTACGGCATCATCCGCATTGATTCGGCATGTTCGCCTGCCGAGTGGGCCGCCGATCCTGCGGGCAATTCGCGCCTGATTGCTGAGACGTTTCGCGAATCTTGCGATGTCGCTGAAAGCTTCGGCGAACGGCTCGCGGCCGAAGGCGAGATCTGCTGGGGCGGCATGCATAGTTGGAAACGCATGATCGAACTGCTGGAAATGGTCGATCGTTCGAAGACGCTGGGCTTTCAGGCCGACATGGCGCACACGCTGCTTTACCTGCTCGGCTACAACGCGCCTGAGGATCAAGTTCTGCCGCAGCATTACGATTGGTCTGATGAAGCGGCGTTGTACGATTCGCTGGCGCGGATGATTCGCGCGCTGGGTCCATGGACCATCGATTTTCATGTCGCCCAAAATGACGCGACCGTGAAAGGCTCCGGCTCGCACGACAAGACCGGGCGGCATTGCCTGCCTGACGATCCGAACGGCAAGCTCGACATCGTGCGCGCGGCGCGCTTGTGGTTCGAAGCTGCGCAACCGCTCGAACATATTTGTTGGGACGGCTGCATGTTTCCCAACGCGACGCTGCATGATCCCGCGACTTGGAATTCGATTCTCGGAACGATGATCGCGGTGCGCGAATGAAACGGCTGAACGTTGGCATGGTCGGCTACGGCTTCATGGGCCGCACGCATTCGAACGCGTTTCTGCAAGCGCCGAGATTCTTCGATCTGGAATATAGGCCAGTCTTGAAGGCCCTCTGCGCGCGCAATGCTGATCGCGCGAGATCGTTCGCCCGCAACTGGGGTTACGAATCGACCGAAACGGATTGGCGCAAGCTGATCGAGCGCAATGATATCGATCTGATCGACATCGCCAGCCCCAACGACACGCATGCTGAAATCGCCATCGCGGCGGCGCAGGCAGGCAAGATGGTGATGTGCGAAAAGCCGCTCGCGCGAAATGCTGTCGAAGGAAAGGCGATGGTCGACGCGGTAGAATCCGCGAAGGTCGCCAACATGGTTTGGTATAACTACCGCCGCGTACCTGCCGTGGTTTTGCTGAAGCACCTGATCGATGAGGGCCGCTTCGGAAAAATCTTTCACTACCGCGCGAAGTTTCTTCAAGACTGGACCATCTCGCCCGAGTTGCCGCAAGGCGGCGAAGGACTGTGGAGATTAGATGCATCAGTTGCAGGCAGTGGAGTCACCGGCGATCTGCTGTCGCACAATATCGACACCGCGATGTGGCTGAACGGTCCGATCGCTTCACTCACCGCGATGACGGAGACGTTCGTCAAGGAGCGCGCGCATTCGCTAACCGGCAAAGTAGAACCCGTTGCGATCGACGATGCCAGCGCGTTTCTGGGCCGCTTCGAAAACGGGTCGCTCGCAACGTTTGAAGCTACGCGTTACGCCCGCGGGCACAAGGCCCTCTATACGCTCGAAATCAACGGCGAGCACGCGTCGGCAATTTGGGATCTGCACGATCTGCACCGCTTGCAGTGGTTCGATCATCGCGACGAAGGCCGTCTGCGCGGCTGGCGCAGCATTCACATCACCGATAGCGATCATCCTTATATGAAGCGCTGGTGGGTGCCGGGATTGCAGATCGGCTACGAGCACACGTTCATTCATCAGGCCGCCGATTTCCTGGAAGCACTTTCACAAGGGCGCACGGTGTCGCCGACGTTTCGCGAGGCGCTGGCAACGGATTTCGTAACCGACGCTGTCTTGAGATCAGCGAAAACAGGGAAGTGGGAACAGGTCGAACATTGAATTCGATCGCGATCGACCTCGGCGCGGAGAGCGGGCGCGTTTTTCTCGGGAGCCTGAAGGCGGGCGTTCTGTCGATCGAAGAAACCCATCGATTCCCCAATCGTCCGATTCGCGATGGTGCGAGCTTGCGCTGGGACGTTCGACGCATCTGGGACGAAATTCGCACGGCGCTCTCATCTCCGTCGCTCCCCAAGATCGCGAGCATCGGACTAGACGCGTGGGGTGTCGACTACGCGCTGCTCGATGAACGCGGTGAGCTGCTCGAGAATCCTTATCACTATCGCGATCCGCGAAATCCTCCGGCGATGGATGCGGCGCTGCGGATCGTCTCGAAGGAAGAGATCTATCGCCAGACCGGAGTGCAGTTCATGCCGATCAACACCCTGTACCAGTTGTACGCGGCGAAGCTGGCGAATTCGGATCTGCTCGCCCGAGCGCGGCGGATGCTCATGATTCCGGATTTATTTCATTACTGGCTGAGCGGAACCGCGGTGTGCGAATTCACGGCGGCCAGCACGTCGCAGATGCTCAATCCGGTGACGCGCGATTGGTCGCGCGATCTGCTCGATCGATTGGGGCTTCCATCGCGATTGCCCGCACGGATTGTCGAGCCGGGGACGATTCTTGGTATCGATGAAATCACAGGCGCACAAGTGATCGTGCCTGCGTCGCACGATACTGCATCGGCAGTCGCCGCGATTTCCGCGAATGGCGATTCCGCGTTCCTGAGTTCGGGAACTTGGTCGCTGGTAGGAATCGAATTGGATGCGCCCGTGATCTCGAACGAAGCGCTGCGTATGAACTTCACCAATGAAGGCGGTGTCGCCGGAACCACTCGATTGCTGAAAAACGTGATGGGGCTGTGGCTGCTGCAAGGCTGCCGCAAGCGATGGTCAGAACAGGGCCACGAGTTCACCCACGACGATTTGATGGACGCCGCGACTCACGCGAAGCCGTCGCAACACAGGATCGATCCGGATGATCATTCGTTTCTGAATCCAGCCGACATGCTCGCCGCGATCGATCAGTTCTGCACCAAAACACAGCAGCCGATTCCCGATTCCCCCGGCGCCTACGCCCGTGCGATTCTCGAGAGCCTCGCGCTGAAATACGCCGTGGTCATTCGCGATCTGGAATCTCTGATCGGACGAACGATCCAGAACATTCGCGTGGTCGGCGGCGGCTCCAAGAATGGATTGCTGAATCAACTAACCGCGAATGCGACGGGAAAGCGCGTGCTCGCCGGTCCGGTGGAAGCTTCGGTGCTCGGAAACCTTGGCGTCCAGATGGTCGCGCTGGGTCAACTACGCTCCATCGCCGATCTGCGCGAGGTCGTGGTCCGCTCTTTCCCGATTCAAATCTATGATCCGCAGCTATAATTCTCTGGGGTGGATAGGGATATGCGTTTTCGGTCAGTGATATTCGGCGCGGCCTCGGCGATTGCGATGTTGTCCGCGAATGGCCAGTGGTTGAACTATCCCACACCAGGAACTCCTCTGACGCGCGATGGCAAGCCCGACCTGTCGGCCAAGACGCCGCGCGCTCCCAACGGCAAGCCCGACCTTTCCGGCGTTTGGATGATTAAGCCACCACCGGACGGCGAGAATGAGCGAATCTTCGGAAATGGCGCTTCCAAACAGGCGGAAGGAGACGATCCCCGCACCTTCTCCAAATACTTCATCAACTTTCTGGTGGACTTCAAACCCGGGGAAGAGCCGATTCTGCCCGAAGCTGCCGCGCTCACGTTGAAGCGCCGCGAGACGATGGATAGCCCTT
Organism: Terriglobia bacterium; assembly: GCA_963819125.1. Taxonomy (GTDB): domain Bacteria; phylum Acidobacteriota; class Terriglobia; order Bryobacterales; family Bryobacteraceae; genus Palsa-187. The sequence goes on along the minus strand of CAWFUQ010000015.1, from coordinate 928,882 downwards.
CTTCGCACTGTCTGCCGCACGGAGTTCCGGCCATTGAGCTGATCGCGTACCCCTTCAAAATCTTCCAGACTCCGCAGGGGATCGCGATCTACTACGAGGAAGGAGTCTTCCGCCAGATCCACACCGATGGGCGCAAACTTCCCGTGAATCCATTCCCCTCGTGGATGGGCTACTCGATCGGCAAGTGGGAAGGCGACACCATGGTGATCGACACGGCGGGATTCAACGACAAGGGCTGGATGGATTCCGGCGGGCATCCGCGCAGCGAGGCGCTGCATGTGCAGGAGCGTTTTCATCGCCGCGATTTCGGCCATATGGACGTGCAGGCGAAAATCGACGATCCCCAAGTGCTGACCAGACCGGTCACCATAAAATTCACCGAGCTGCTGATTCCCAATAGTGATATCCTTGAAAATTTTTGCGTCGAAGGGGAACGCGATCGCGCCTACATGCCCGTCGCGAAACCCTAACCGCGCCGTGCTTCTGCGCGTCACCGCGATTCTGGGATTGCTGGCAGGATTCGCGCTGTCGCCGAAGTTGTGGCTCAGCTCGCGTCTTTATCCGCTGACGCCGGTGGCTTCGTTCATCCGGCCGTTCCCATTGCCGATCGACAAAATCGTGCTGTTCGCGCTGGCCGCTGTGCTGATCGTGCTGATGATCGCGCCGCGACGCGCGTTTTGGATCGCTGCGTTTGCGCTGATAGGGGTGCTCGCCCTGCAGGATCAATCGCGATGGCAGCCCTGGTTCTATCAATACGTAATGATGCTACTTGCGATCGCGATTGGAGGTGAGCGGCGCCTCAACGCGGCTCTTAATACTTGCTGCCTGATCGTCGCGGCGACCTACGTCTGGAGCGGAATCGCTAAGCTCAATCCGAGCTTCGCCACCGTAATCTTCCCTGCGTTCGTCGAGCCCTTCGTTAAACGCGGGCTGTCACCGGCCCCGTGGCTGGTTCGCGATCTGGCGATCGTGACGCCGCTTCTCGAATGCGCGACCGGGTTGGCGCTGTTGTTCCGGCGTTCTCGCAACGTCGCGCTGCTCGCTGCGATCGCGATGCATGTTTTCATTCTGATGATCCTGGGCCCGTTCGGGCGCCGTTTCAATCCCGTGATCTGGCCGTGGAATCTCGCGATGATCGCGTTCCTGCTCATCTTGTTTTTTCGGCGCGACCAATCGCCCGCGCTGCCCGACATCGTGTGGGGACGTGGATTTGCATTTCAGAAGGCCGTGCTGATCGCGTTTGGAATTCTGCCCGCGATGAGTTTCATCCATCTTTGGGATGACTACTTGTCATCGGCCCTGTACACCGGAAACACTAACGCCGGAGTAATCTACTTCAGCGATGAAGCGTTCCAGCAGTTGCCGGAAGCAATCCAGGATCGAATCTATGAGGAGGGTCCCAACCGGAGCAGCTTGACTATCAACGATTGGTCATTCGACGAACTAAACGTTCCTTCCTACCCTCAGATCAGGATTTATCAGAGCGTCGTCAGGCAGGTGTGCGGCTACGTTTCCAATGGTCTAGGAGTTGAACTCGTGATCGAGGGGAAAGAGGCGTTGATCCACAGCAATCGGCGCGATTCCTATCGCTGTTCGGACCTGGAGTGAGCAGAGGGTATCGGGAGTCCGTCCGGTCCCGCCTGAAAAATTCGCATCACGCGAGTGAATGGCCGCGCTTCGTCGGGTGGGCCGGTCACGATCAGCCAGCCGCCATCAACCACCCAGACGGGATCCTCTGGCGCGAACCCATATTGATTGCGAAACGCAGAAAGCGCATCGCGATATTCCTGAAAAGTCGTGTACTGATAATCGCGTTGAGCCATGCTCCACTTACCTGACAACCCCGACTCTGAAAAGCGCCGAAGCGTGGGCCACGGCGGACGGACCGTCTGGCCGTCATAGTAAGCGAGTGTTTCAAGAGTTTCGGCCTCTGTGAAGATTACGGTGCCGGGCGGGATCACCGATTTCAGATAGGCGACGCATTCCAGAAACTGCGATTTCTGATTGCGATCCGGGGCGATATTCTCGGGCGAGACCCGTGCGCTCCATCCGGGAATCGGCGCCAGGGTTGCCAACAGCAAGGGGACAGCGAGAATAGGAGGCACGGATTCAAATAGGATCCCGATGCCGATCGCGCCGAATACGCCGAGAACCATGGTGTGCCGTGACTCTCCGTATGGAAACATATGTGCGAAGGCGGCGACGATTCCGAGCGCGAAGGGAACCGTCAGGAACACGGCGATCGCGCGAGCCCGATTGCGCTCCATCGCGAATCGTCCGGTGAGCAGCAGGACGATGCCCGCAGCAAAAGCGAGTATCGCGATCTGCCCCATCGCGTGCGAGCCCATGAGGTAGGCGAACTGATCCACGGTATTCGATCGCGCGAACGCGATCGCATGACCGGGTACAGGGAATGCCGTGCGCAACCACCCGTACACCGCATCCGCCTGATCTTTCGAGCCACGGTAGGCGCTCACCTGCGCATGGAACAGATACGCGTACGCCGCCAGGGCCCCCACCTGCCCGGCAGCCCACGCCGCTTTCATCTGAATCGAGGAGCCGCGCAGTCGAAAGAACGCATATACGCCCACAGCCCCCGCGAACCAAGCCATGCTGTAATCCGAAAAAATGCAGAGCCACAAAAATACGTTATAGACCGCCATCACCCGCCAGCGATCGCGCTCAAGCGCCAGTTCCAGAGTGAACAGAGCAAGTGAGAGAAGAAACAGCGCCGGAGCATAGCTGCGCACTTGCGCGCTGATGGCGGTCACATTTGGGGATATGGTCAGCAGAAAAAGAGCGGCGAACGCCGCCATCTGGCCAGCGACGCGACGCAGCCATGCAAAGATCACCACCGGGAACAGACTCCCGGTGACAATCGGCAGCAGGCGCATCACCAAATCGTTGTGACTGAACCGCGAAATGAGGTGGAGCATCATCACTACCAGCGGCGGGTGAGCTTCCAGCAGCGAATCGTGGAACGCCTGCCGCCATGGTAGGAATGCCAGAAAGGAATGGTATACCTCGTCCGGATTGAAGTAGAGCAGCATCGCCAGGCGAAGCTTCAACGTCAGCCCCGTCAGGAAAATCGCACTGACGGCCGCGATTTCCCATCCACTTAGACGGCGCTGAATCATTAGCGGCCGAAGCAGTATAGCGAGGTTCGCGTGCGTACGTAGATGCGTCCGCCGCTCAGAGCAGGCGTGGCGTGGATCTCTTCCCCGAGATCGTTCACTCCCAGCACTTCCCACTCCGCGCCGGCTTTCAGAACGCTCATCTTGCCTTCCTCGCTCGCCAGAAATACTTTGCCGTCGGCCGCGACGGGCGACGCGTAGTATTCACCCAGCGCATCACGCGCGCGACCCTGTTTGAGCAGCTTTCCTGTTTCCGCATCGAGCGAGGTCACAATACCGCCCGTCTTCACCATGTAGAAAACATCTTGGTAAATCAACGGCACCGGAATGAACGGCAGATTCTTGTCGAAACGCCACCGCACCGCTCGATCGCTTAATTGCCCCTGCGCGTCGCCGGGCTGAAACGAGACCGCGCCGAACTCGCCGACGCCCAAGCCTCGTGCCAGATCCCATTCTTTTCGATCGATGACGCCGTCGTGATTGTCGTCGAGCCAGCCGAAATGCTCGCCGAGGTCAGGATCGCCGTGAAATTCGTCGTAGGAAAGACGGCCATCTTTGTCCTTATCGTATTTCGCCAGCATGCTGTCGAACTGCGGCATCGACGGCTCGGTCGCTCCCAACGTCGCTACCAGGATCGAACCACCGCGCGCCAGAGGCGTCCCGACGCCACCGCTCGTCGCGATCGGTCTAGACCAGTGCCGTTCGCCAGTGGCGAGTTGATAGGAAACCAGGCTCGTCGAGCCCAACACCACCAGCTCCGCCGGGCGATTCTCGGGCCGGAATACCATCGGCGTCGCCCAGCCGATCGTCTCTCCTGTTCGTTCTGTTTTCCAGCGTTTGGCTCCCGTAGCGCGATCGAGTGCGATGACGAACGATCCGGACTGCTGATCGTAAACCAAGATCACCAGATCGCCAGCCACGATGGGTGAGGTCGCCATTCCATAAAAGTTGCGAAATGGACCGAGCGGATAGCGCCAACGTTCCTTGCCATCGAGCGTATAGGCGATCAACCCGAAATCGGGAAAGAATACGAACACGCCGGTGTCGTCGGCGGCCGGTGTGGGAGAAGCGGGATCGTTCGCCCGAAAAGTCTTCTGCGGATGCTCATTGCGAAGTTCGCGACGCCACAATTCGCGGCCGGTACGCGAGTCCATGCAAATCGTGATCAACTTGTCGCCGCTGCTCGCGGTGACGAATACCCGGCCCCGCGTCACGATCGGCGAGGATTGGCCGAAAGGAACAGAAGCTTTCCACGCGACGTTTTTGGTCGGCGAGAACTCGACCGGATAGCCGGTGCCAGAATCGACGCCGGAGCCGTTCGGCCCGCGAAAGCGTGTCCACTGCGCGTCGGCTCGCGCGCCTGCAAGCGACAGCAATAACACAATCCCCAAAGTTCCCAGGCAGTTCATGATTTCACCCTTTACTTATCTTGACAGGCGGACAGTTCGTTTTTGAAATAGGATAGATGACATGGGTAATGTCGTCAGGAAATTCGCAGCCAGAGTTGTGGCCGCTGCGATCACGGTGATTGGAATTGTACCGCTGGCCGGTCAAGCTTATCGAGCGCCGCGCCTCGCTGACGGCAAACCCGACCTCAACGGAATCTGGCAAGCGCTGAGCGAGGCTAACTACGATTTGGAAGGCCACATGGCTCGTCCGGCGATGGCGCTTCGCCCTGGTCCGTTTGGTCCCGTTCCCGCAGCTCCGGTGCTGGCACTTGGCGCGGTGGGTGCGGTTCCACCGGGAGTCGGCGTCGTCGAGGGCGGTGAAATTCCGTACAAGCCCGAAGCGCTCGCGAAAAAGAAAGAGAACGAGAAGGATTGGCTGAATCGCGATCCTGAGATCAAATGCTATCTGCCGGGCGTCCCGCGCGCGACATACATGCCCTATCCGTTTCAGATTCTGGAAAGCGCCAGCGCGCTGACGTTCGTTTATGAGTACGATGGCGCAGTCCGCAACGTCTTTCTGAAAGATCCCGGCCCTGCGCCGAACGACTCCTGGATGGGCCAATCGGTCGCGCACTGGGAAGGCGAAACGCTGGTGATCAGCGTCACCGATATGAACGCCAAGAGCTGGTTCGATCGCAGCGGGAATTTTCATAGCGACAAGCTGCATGTAGTCGAGCGCTACACGCGCACCAGCCCGGACGTGATCTCCTATGAAGCCACCATCACTGATCCTGACGTTTTCACGCGGCCGTGGAAGATCAGCATGCCGCTTTATCGCCGTCAGGAAAAGAACGTGCAGATTCTGGATTTCAAGTGTGTTGAGTTTGTAGAAGAGCTGTTGTACGGTGCTTACCGGAAGCATCCCCTAAGTAAGTAGGTCGAAGTAGTTTTGAGGAGCGAGAATATGCGGAATCGATTTGTCCTAGGAACTCTGGCGCTGATGGGTTATGCGGCGCTTCCGATCGTAGCCCAGACTCCGGCGAAGCCCGCCGCCAAGACGGCGAAAGCCGCGCCCAACTCCGGGATCAAGCGCCTGGCGGATGGTCATCCCGATCTGCAAGGCACCTACGATCTCGCGACCATGACGCCGATGGAGCGCCTGCCTGGGGACGGGCCTGTGCTGACCAAGGAACAGGCCCAGAAGTTGCAGGACGCTGAGATGCAGCGCCGCTCCAAGGACGCGACCAAGCTCGATCCGAATCGCCCGCACGCGGCGGTTGGAGGCGACCGCAGCCCGGTCGGCAATTCTTACTTCGAACGCCTGGAGCGCGCCGGCGGCGGAGCGGTGGGCGGCTACGATCGTCTGTGGCTGAATCAGGGTAAGTCCTACTTCATGGTGGACGGCCAGATTCGCACCTCGATCGTTATCGATCCTCCCGATGGCCACGTTCCTCAGATCAACGCCAAAGCGCGGGCACGTATGGCTGCGGGTCGCGCATTGCCGCAATCGGACGCGGGTGAGAATGATGCCAAGGCGCCGGTTCGCCGCGGCGAATATGACGATCCTGAACTACGCCCGTTGAGCGAACGCTGCCTGCTCGGCTTCGGTTCGACGTCGGGGCCGCCGGCGCTGCCCGATTACTTCTACAACGATCTGCACAGGATCGTGCAGACCAAAGATTCGATCACGATCGTGACCGAAATGATTCACGACGCGCGCGTGGTCCGGATGAACGCGGAGCATCTGCCCAAGAACATTCGCCGCTGGATGGGTGATTCGGTGGGTCATTGGGATGGCGACACGCTGGTGATCGACACCACCAACTTCACGGATAAGACGCGGTTTCATGGCGCGACCGAGAATATGCACGTGGTCGAGCGCATCAGCCGCCTGGATGACCACACTCTGCTGTATCGCTTCACGGTGGATGATCCGGATACCTGGGATAAATCGTGGACCGGCGAAATGGCCTGGCCGGAAACGATGCAGCCTATGTATGAATACGCGTGCCACGAAGGCAACTACGCGTTGGGCGATGTGCTGCGCGGCGCTCGTTTTCAAGAGGCGGAAGCAGCGAAAGCCAAGAAGCCCTAGGAGTCGTTGTGCGGTATTTTTCTCTTCTTCTGGCGCTGGGATCCGTTGCTCTGATGGGACCCAGCGCACATGCGCGCGAAGTAACGGAACTTCGCGATCAGATCCGTGATGGAGTGAAACGGACCGACAAGGACCTCGGCAACGTCATCCGGCGCGACAAGCTGAATGATCAGCAGCGCAATCGTTACGATGCCGCGGTAAAAGATCTGGAAGGCTTGAGTGATGTGATCGCGGCCAAAGACGGCAAGTGGCAGGCCGAACGTGAGCGTCTGGTGCGCGCCGTCGACAACATCGATTTCCTGCAAAAAAACGCGCCGCTTGCGGATGCGGATCGCCAGACGATCGGGATCGATCTGTACACGCTGCGCACCATTCTCGATAGCTGGAAGCCTGAACCTCATCAGCCGCGCTAGTGGTGTGCGTCCGAAATACCGGCAATAGATGTCAATACCCGCACATGGTAGACACTTTGTACCGGGGACATAGTAGACACTTTTATGCATTTGCGAGATCTCCAGGTTGGGGGCGGCGGATGCGAAAGGCCGGTTCTTCCAGGATGCCGACTTCATAGGAATAGAACCAGACTCGCCATTGCCGATCTGCGATCGGCTCCATCCCTAACGCCTCTCCGACCAGGGCGTGGGACACGAACACAGCCTCACTACTCCATCGCATTTGTCCTCCCGGAGCAACGCGGCGCACCGGCCAGCCGGCGTGATATTCGGGCTCTTTAGGTCGTTCCGGATAAGGACGAGGGGAAGGTTGATAACGACTCTGTGGAGTCGACTGGTCCAGCGCCTGATGAGGGCGTTGTTCATTGAACTCGATACGGAAGCGGTCGAAGCGTTCCTGTTGACGGCGCCGGTTGGCGGCAGGCGGCGAAGCGGTTTCCTGTTTCAGAGTCCGATGCATGCGTTCATGCCGTCCGTTCTGTTGGGGCTTGCCGGGACGAATGCGTTCGGGCTCAATGCCGAGCTTGATCCACCACGCCGACAGCGCACTCAATCCGCTTTCGCCGTTGCTGGCGAAGGGCGCGCCGTTGTCGGTGCGAATTTTCAGAGGCAAGCCGAACTCGCGAAAAGCGGCTTGAAATACGGGTTTGGAGTGGGTGGTATCGGCGCGGGCGACGCTCTGGCAGCGGAACAGGTAACGGCTAAAGTTGTCGGTGATGGTGAGCGGATCGATGCGGTCGCCGTCGGCGGTGCGGAACCAACCTTTGAAGTCGGCGCTCCAGACCTGGTTGGATTGCTCGGCATGGGCCAGGGGCTGGCTTGATGGACGGCTGCGCGGGCGACGCTTGCGCGCCACCGTGAGTCCGTTGCGCTGCAGGATCGCGCCTATGGTGCTTTCGGCGGGCAAGGCGATCGCGGCGTGGTCCCGTTTCATGCGGGCGCGAATTTTGGGGGCACCCCAACTGGGATGCTGCGTGCGCAGCTCGATAATGAGTTTCTCCACTTTCGGAGCCAGTTGATTGGGGTGCCGATGCGGTGCACGCGACTGATCACGGAGACCATTCAGTCCGCCGGCTTCAAAACGGTCGAGCCATTTATAGCCAGTGGCGCGGCTGATGTCGTAGAGCGAGCACAACGCCGTCATCGAGTAGTCGTCCGTGCGCCACTCTTCGAGGAATTCAAATCGTTGCTCGCTCACTTGGAGCTCTTTCCAGGGCATACTGCATCGTGACGCAAGGTGTATACCATGTGCCCGGTACAGTTTGTATAGTATGTCCCCGGTATATACCAGATGTGGCGCAGGCTGTCCAGCCTGCTGCGTCGAGAGTCGTCTCGGCGCTTCCGTCAATCCGTGTGACGCACTACACTAGGCTCGTGCGGACGATTCTGCTTGGGCTCGCGTTCCTGATCAGCGCGGTCGCCGATGTGACCGTCGCGACCGATGGCAGCGGCCAGTTCTCTACCATTCAATCCGCCGTCGATGCCGCGCCGTCCGACGCGTCATCACGATTCGTCATTCACATCAAGCCAGGCGTGTACAAGGGCCACGTGCTGGTCCCGCCGTCCAAGCGATCCCTGAGTTTCATCGGTGAAGACGCCACGCGAACGGTGATCACCAATGATTGGTTCGCAACGCTCACCGGCAACGACGGCAAGCCGATCGGAACGTTTCGCACCGCCTCGACCATGATTCAGGGCGACGATTTCACCGCGGAAAATATCACCTTCGCGAATTCGGCCGGAAACATAGGCCAGGCGCTGGCGATCTCGGTGACCGGCGAGCGCGCCATCTTTCGCAGTTGCCGCTTTCTCGGCTGGCAGGACACCATTCTGATCAACGCCGGGCGGCAGTATTTCGAAAACTGCTACATCGAAGGCGCCGTCGATTTTATTTTCGGCGCGTCGACGGCGTGGTTCGAGCGCTGCGAGATTCACATTCGCGGCAACGGCTACATCACCGCGGCGTCGACGCCGCAGGATCATCCGTTCGGTTACGTGTTCTCGCATTGCCGAATCACTGCCGAATCTCCCGGTCTCGAGACCTATTTGGGTAGGCCCTGGCGCGATTTCGCCGCGGTGATTTTTATGAACACCGACATGAGCGACGTGGTTCGTCCCCTGGGCTGGAACAACTGGAACATGCCCGATCGCGAGAGAACGTCGCGCTACGCGGAGTACCAGAGCACTGGGCCCGGTGCGAATTCAGACGCTCGCGTCGCCTGGGCGCACACCTTGACCGATGAGGAAGCCGCGAAGATTACGATCGCGAACGTGTTCGGCGGCTGGGATCCGGTCAAATAAAATTTTCGAAATTGCCGCGGAACAGCTTGTTCACATCGGCGCGAATCTCGGCGCGCGTCACCGCGCGGCCATCCTGAGCGAGCAAGCTGTACGCGTTCTCGAGTATCGGCGCGATGGTGCGGCGCGTATTGCGCCACTTGTAGATCACCTGCTCCAGCACGCGCGCATCGGAATGCTGCGGAATAAAGCTGGTCCCCAGCATCTCCAGCCGTTCCCGGGTGATCTCTTCCACTACCGACGGATTGTTCAGGAACCACCAGCATCCGAACGGCATCAGGTTCGCGAACTTGCGAGAGTACACGCACAGCTCGTGTTGATTCTCGCGGCTGAGCACGCTCGATAGAAATCGATTGTCGGGATAATTCGCGCACAGATGTTCCAGCGCGCGCAGATCGGCGCGGCCCACCGCATCCCCCGCCAGTCGCAATCGCGGATTCACTAAATACCGGACGCCGATCATCAAGGATAACGGCACGTCGAACTCACGGCAGGCCGGCAGAACGGCATCTCGAAGTAAACGCCCGCGAACCGAATCTTCCGGAAATGTGAACGTGTCGGGCAGCGACACCGCCATGTACACCGGATCCATGCGCCGCGACCAATCCGCCAGAAATCGGCGAACTTCACGCGCACGCCTTTGGCGACGCGCTGTCGTCCACCGCGTAGCCTTGCGATTCGAGCACGCGCCAGTGATCGGCCCATTTATTCAGGATTCGATCGAGCCGCATCACGGGGTGAAATCGCGGATCGGGTTCGGCGCCGCCCGTCCACCATTGCGCCTCCTCGGGATCGAGCGGATCGTTGGTCATCACGGCTTCGCTCATTCCGGCGAGCTCGAACACGTGATCGATATGCTGCGACAACTCCTGCGCTTCGAAAAACTCGCGGGCTTCGGTGAGATCGCTTGCCGAGGTATTCAATCCGAACGCGTGCAACACGGCGATCACCCCACGCGCCGCTTCTGAAACCGGAGCATTTTCGACGAACAGCGTGCGCCAGATCAGATCAGCTTTCTGGCGTTTGGTCATCGTCCAATATTTTTCCGGCTTGAGATCGCAGAAGCGGAACAACTCGGCTTCCAGATAGTGATAGGTAATCAGTTCGTCGATGCCCCACAGCCCCAGTCCTTGAAGCGACGGCATGAACAGATGCGTATGCACGTCGATAAAGGATGCCGCGCGCAGTTCGTGTTCGACGACACTGGCGAGATCGCCGGCCTCGATGGGCTGGTCGTCTGGCTCATCTTGCGCGAAGCTTCCGGCGGGGTTGTGGACCAGGGTTGTCACGAAATTGTCCCAGCTCTGAAAATCTTAACGTGGTACCGGCGATCGGTCAAAGCAAAATCTTCAAACAGTGACTTGAGCAAATCCGAGAGATTCATTTGCTCGCGGCGTCACCGGCTTTGGCGGACAGCGCCTCCTGCAGGAATCGCGCGATGGAACTGGTAACCGCGCGCGGTCTTTGCGATCGCGCCATGGCCAACGCTTGTTGGCGAACCAGACGATGCCCCTTCACTCGAAACATTTTAAAGAATCGAGGCTGGCCACGCAGGGCGAATTCAGGCAGGATCGAATATCCGAATCCGGCTTCCACCAGCCGTTTGATCGCCTCGGTGTCGTCGGCTTCCATGGCCACGCGCGGGGCGATTCCAGCTTCGCGGAAGAATCGATCGATGATCGTCCGCATGTTGCTGCGCCGCGGATAGAGCAGAAATTGCGCCGATGCGATTTCCTCCGGCGTGATCGATCCGATGTGCCATCCCTTGATCATGGTCGGCGACGGCTGGATGATCAGCAGCTCTTCTTCGAACAGCGGCAGGATGGTGAGATTCTCATCATCGACCGGTAGGGTGATGAGCGCCAGGTCAAATCGTCGATCCAGTAGCCCCGCCACCATCTCTTCGGTCGCCGATACCGTGATCGTCACCGGCGTTTTCGGAAATTGCTTGCGAAGCTGGCGTAACGGTCCGCCCAGGCGATGGATCAACGTGGTGGCGCCGGTAGTCAGGTAGAACGGCCGCACGTCGGCGGAAGGATCGTTGGCGAATTCATTTTCGATCACGCGCATCTGGCGGATTACACCTTGCGCCAGTTCAGCCAATCGATGCGCGGCGGGAGTGGGCGCCAGCCGCTTGCCCGCGCGAACGAACAAATCGGTACGCAGATCGGCGGCGAGATTCTGGAGTTGCAGGCTGACGGCGCCCGGCGACAAATTCACGCGAGCCGCGGCGCGCGTGACGCTGCTGCATTCCATTACGGCCAGGAATAGTTCAAGCTGGCGAACATCCATTCAGGATTAAGGTTACCGCTTTGTCCTAGCGTTGGGGCATGGGCGGAAATCGTGCCGCGCAGAAATTGGCCGCATCGTTGGTGAGTTGGAGGGTAGCGTGGTTCGCGATGATCTCGGACCCGTGCGCGATGGACACGCCGTCCCAGATCATTCCGAGCTTATGCTTTTCATCAAGCCCGTCGAGCGTGATGCGGCCGGGCGTCAATACTCGAACGTTGCGCAAAATGATGCCGGTGAACGTCGGGGGCTTGTCGCTGTTCTTGTCGATTGCCGCGGAATAGTTCGAGTCCATGTAAATCGGATTCTTGGTGTATTGAATGCACACGTCGTCGTAAACTACATCCGTCACCAGCCCGCCGCGCGTGACATTTGATTTGATGCGAATGCCGTTATCCGCACCTTCGATCGATAGGTCGCTTACGCGAATCGCACTGACGCCCGCGTCGGTCTCGCTGCCGATCGACATGCCGTGGCCGGTGTAGAAATGATTGTGCGCGATGGTCATGTGCGTGGATGGCGCAGCGCCGTTGGCCGAGCCTCCGCTCTTGATCGCCACCTGATCGTCGCCGGTGTGGATGAAGCAATGCGTGATCGTCACATTGGTCGCGTTGGCGGGATCAATGCCGTCGGTGTTGCGCGAACGCTCCGGTGAATCGATCACCACGCCCCACGCCGTGAAGCCGTCACCGTTGAAACTGACGTGAAAATTCGGCGAATTCTTGAGCGCGATCTTATAGAGCGTGAAGTTCTTCGCCTTCGAAATCACCAGGATTCGCGGCACGTTCTGATTCTGATTCTTAACCTTCGCTTCCTGCGCGAGATCCCACCAGGACTCTGTTCGCCCCATCAGGTTCGCGCCGCCGCGCCCGTCGATCGCGCCATCGCCCATCACGCCCGCGCCTTCGATTCCCGTGCCCGAAATCAGAGCTTTGCAGCCGCGTCCGCGCTGATCGACAATGCCGCAGCGGCCATCGATGTCGTAATCCTTCGGATTGCGCGACGCGTACAGCGTCGCGCCTCCATCGATCAGCAGCGTTACGCCGCTGCGCAGTTGCAGCGGTCCGGACAGAAACGCGTTTGACGATCCATCGGATTTGAGTTCGACGGCTTGGCCTTTCGCGCACCGATCGATGGCCGATTGAATGCGCGGCGAGTCAAGTTTGGATTCGTCCGCGTCCTTCAAGGGCGTGGCGAGCTTCGCGGTTATTGTCGCGCAAACCGGCGGAATCACGGGCTCGGTCACGTTGCGCGTGTCCTGTGCGAACGCGATCGCCGGGAGCAAGAACAATGCGAACTTCATCGCGCCGATTCTATCTCAACGATTATGTTCGGTTTTCTAAATCGACCATTGAGCCAGGCTAAACTTCCTTTTCAGGGCGACTGCGAGTATTGTGATCGAATGCAATTCACACGACGAGGATTCGCTGCCCTGTCCGCGGCAGCCGCAATTGCGCAGCGCCTTCGCGCCGCCGATTCCATGGATTGGCGCGCCCAGGCCGCCGATATTCTGAAACGCGTTAAACCGCCAACGTTCCCCAATCGCGATTTCGATATCGCTAAATACGGCGCACAGCCGAACGCGGACGCGAGCGACGCGATTAAGAAAGCGATCGACGCCTGCGCCGCTGCCGGCGGAGGTCGCGTCATAATCCCTCGCGGCGTGTTCCCCACTGGCCCGATCACGCTGAAAAGCAACGTCAATCTGCATGTGAGCGAAGGCGCGACGCTTAAATTCAGTACCGATCCCAAGCGCTACCCCACCGTCTACACGCGCTGGGAAGGCGTCGAGTGCATGAATTATTCGCCTCTGATCTACGCATTCGAACAGACCAACATCGCGATCACGGGAACGGGCACGCTGGATGGCCAGAGCGATCGCGAGCACTGGTGGGCGTGGAAGGGCAACGCCAAGTGGAAGACCAGCGGATTCCCGACGCAGGACAAAGATCGCGATCAACTATTCGCAATGGCGGCGAAGGGCGTGCCGGTGAGCGAACGCGTATTCGGCGTCGGCCACTATCTGCGCCCCCAGGCGATTCAGCCGTATCGCTGCAAAAACGTGTTGATCGAAGGTGTGACGGTGCTCAATTCGCCGATGTGGCAGGTGCATCCGGTGCTGTGCAACAACGTGACGGTGCGCAATGTGTACGTCAACGGCCATGGCCCGAACAACGATGGCTGCGATCCGGAGTGCTGCAAAGATGTGGTCGTACAGGGTTGCACGTTCGATACTGGCGACGATTGCATGGCGATCAAATCGGGCCGCAATCATGACGGCCGCCGCGTGAACACGCCCACCGAAAATCTGGTGATCGAAAATTGCACCATGAAGGACGGGCACGGCGGCGTGAGCGTGGGCAGCGAATCATCCGGCGGCGCTCGCAACATTTTCATTCGCGATTGCAAGATGAGCAGCCCGAACCTGGAGCGCGCTTTGCGCCTGAAGACGAACTCCTATCGCGGCGGGGTTACCGAAAACATCGCGTTCCACAACATCACGGTCGGCGAAGTGAAATACGACGTGATTCAGATCGACTATTTCTACGAAGAAGCGCAGGGCGGCCCGTATCATCCGATGATTCGCAACGTCGATATCGGCGAAGTGACTTGCGAAAAGACCGGCGACGCGCTAAATTTCCGCGGCTACCCCACCGATCCGATTTTCAACGTGAAAGTCTCGCACTGCAAGTTCAACGGCGCCGCGAAACCGAATGTGATCGAAAATGTCAAAGGCCTGACGGTCGATGACGTGACCATCAACGGCAAAAACTGGAAGGGCTAACGAATCATTTTGGCGTGACGTGAATCAACGCGCCGGGATTGGCGTCTTCCAGCATCCATAGGGAACCGTCAGGGCCCTCTTCCACATCGCGGATACGCTTCCCGACGCTCCACCGCTCGGCGGTCTTCGCGCCGCCGTGTCCGTCGAAGATGATGCGATTAAGCGTCATGGTTCCCATGCCGCCGATGAAGCCGTTGCCGTCCCATTGCGGGAAGGTCTGCTTGCCTGTGTAGAACATCAGATTCCCTGGCGCGATCACCGGGGTCCAGTAGATCACCGGTTTCTGTAAATCAGGCCGAGTGTCGGGATTTGGGATCGGCACGTTGTTGTAGTTCGGCGCATAGGAGACCAGCGGCCATCCATAATTCTTGCCGCGCTCGATCAGGTTCAGTTCATCGCCACCCTTAGGGCCATGCTCGACTTCCCACAATTCACCGTTTGGCGCGAATGCCAAGCCGAAGGGCGTGCGAACGCCGCTCGCCCAGGTTTCCGCCGGCGTCAGATTGGGAGTCAAGAAAGTGTAGGTGCTCACCACCTTCGCGGTTTTGGCGACTTCAGTGTCGATCGGAGGATCGATCAGGGGAACGGTGGCGGCGCCGACCCTGCCGTGATTGGGATTGTCGGGTGCAGGCTTACCATCCAGCGTAAGGCGCAGGATTTTACCGACCGGCTGGTCCGGATCCTGAGCCGGAGTCATGCGCTGGCGATCGCCCACCGTGAGGAATAGATATTGGCCGTCGGGCGAGAAGGCCACCTGTGCTCCGGGCTGGCCGCCTTTGCCGCGCGGCAATTGGCGCCAGATGACTTCGAAATTCTGAAGTCGCGCCGACTTGGGGCCGGCGTTGAGCTTCGCGCGCGCCAGCGCCAGGCCGCCGCCGTAATCGCCGGGCTCGACATAGGTGAGATAGATGGTGTTGTCGGTGGCGTAATGCGGCGAAAGAAACACGCCATGCATGCCGTTCTGGCCCTGCCAATAGACTGGCGGCGTGCCGCTCACCGGGAACTTCTCTCCCTGCTGCGTTACCAGCCAAACGGGCCCGACCTTTTCGGTGATCAGCATGCGGCCATCCGGCAGGAAGGCGAGCCGCCACGGCAGTTCGAAGGTGCTCACGGTGGTCATCGTGAAGGGCAGGCTGGCTTCGGGCTTCTGTCCCCCTGCATTGACCTGAGCCCACGCCGCCACCGGCACCAGCGTGAAAAGTATCGCCAAGTTCGCCGATTTCATCGACAATTTCTCTCCTTGATCATTCTCGCCAACCGAGCAGGTTGAAGTCCTGTTTGCAGGACTATAAGACGTAGCCTTACATTAGCAGTCTTCAACTCTTTGCAGTTGTGACGATCATCACCCGGCTGATCTGTGGGAGCCGCAGGTTCGGTTACGTGCCAGGCCGTGACGGTCTGAGGTTCTTGCAGCCAAGTCTGAGACCGCCTCGCTGGTGAATCCCAGACTGTGGTGCTCTCGCAGACTCGACGTGTATCGTCGGATGCCTAGCCACTGCCTTTAGCGAACCTCAACACCTGCTTTAGAAAACTTGGGTTGACGCCTTCATCAAGCGCCCTTATAGTCCTGACAGAGAGTCTCGTTTCATCAAAAATTCACTCTCCTCGCCCTCGTCGGCTACAGGAGGTCAGGGATGACCAAGTTGTTTCGTTTTGTCTTCGTTTCAATTGCTGCGGCAGTTGTCATGGTTCCGGCGTTCGCCCAGGAGTTCCGCGGAACACTCAGCGGCGTAGTGACTGATTCTACCGGCGCGTTGATTCCCGGTGCGAAAGTCATCGTCACCGAAACTCACACCGGTACTAAGATCGAAAGCGCCTCGGACTCGACGGGTCAGTATACTGTCCCCTTCCTCGCGCCCGGCGATTATGACATCGAAGTCACCAAGGAAGGCTTCAAGGCCGCGCTTCGCAAAGCCGTGCACGTCGGCTCGGGAGACCATCCGGTGATCGATGTGAAGCTCGACGTCGGCAACACCACCCAGACCATCGAGGTGACCGAAGACGCGTCACTGATCAATTCCGAAAACGCCAGCGTCGGCCAGGCGATCACTACGCGTGAGGTGGAGGATCTTCCTCTCAACGGACGCACGCCGCTGGTGTACGCGGCGCTGGCGATGGGCGTGCTCGCCACGGGACAGCCATCGTTGATTCATCCGTTCGATAGCGCCGGAGCCGCGGGATGGAGCATCGGTGGAACCGCTTCGCAGACCAACGAAGTTCTGATCGACGGAGCGCCGGATGCGACCTGGGATGGCCGCCTGGCGTACAGTCCGCCGACCGATGCGGTCCAGGAAGTCCGCGTGAAAGCATTCGATTCCGATGCGACCTTCGGCCACACCGGCGGCGGAACCATGAATCAGGTGCTCAAGACCGGCACGAATGCGTTGCACGGATCAGCTTGGGAATTCAATGAGCCGAATACTCTGACCGCGAATAATTTCTTCAACAACAAGAATGGCATCAAAAATCCCGTAACGCACTACAATCAGTACGGCGTAACGGCGGGCGGGCCAATCTGGATCCCGAAAGTCTATGATGGGCGCAACAAGTTGTTCTGGTTTTTCGCGTGGGAAGGCTTGAAAGACAACCAGCCCAACACCACCTTACTCACGGTGCCAACACAAGCGGAACGCGGCGGAGACTTTTCAGCATTGCTGGCGCAGGGCAGCCAGTTCCAGCTCTACAATCCATTCACGGCGACGCAAAGTGGCTCGACCATCACGCGGCAGCCGATTCAAGGCAATATCATCGATCCGATGCTGATCAGTCCCATCGCGAAAGCGTATCTAGCGCTTATTCCGCTGCCCAACCTTCCCGGAACGGGCGGTGGATTCGATAACTACATCAGCACCGCATCGAGCGGTCTCGACCAATACAACAACCAGCTCGGCCGCATCGATTACAACATGACGCAGCGCAACCGCATGTTCTTCGATGTGCGCCTCACCGATTATTCGCAATCGAAGAACAACTACTTCAATGACGCCGCGACCGGATCGTTGCTGATCCGCAATAATTCCGGCGTTAGCTTCGACGATGTGTACACCATCAATGCAACCAACGTGATTGACGCTCGTGTCAATTTCACACGGATGAATGAGGCGCATCCGTCGCCCAGCGCGGGATTCGACCCAACGTCGCTCGGGTTCCCGTCCTATATGGCCGCCAGCTCCGAGCTGCTCCAGCTCCCCAACCTCGCATTTGCGAGCAATAACGGACTCACGCAGCTGGGCAGCAGCAGCGCCAATACTTTGCCGTCGCAATCGCTACAGTTCTTCGGCACCTGGGTCACGATCAAGGGTAATCATGCACTCAAGTTTGGCGTCGACGCGCGACAGTACAACCTGAACGTATTCACGGTCGGCAACTCGGCCGGCGCGTTCTCGTTTAGCTCGAATAGCTGGGTGAAAGCATCCAGCAGCGCGTCCTCGACCGCGGTTCTCGGTCAGGACGTCGCGGAGTTCCTAATGGGCTTGCCCACCAGCGGGTCATTCGACCTGAACACCTCCGCCGCCTATTACGAGCACTACATCGGCGTGTTCGCGCAGGACGACTGGCGCATCCGCAAGAACCTGACCATTAATCTCGGCGTTCGCTTCGACTACGATGCGCCCTGGACGGAGAAGTACGATCGCACCATCGACGGATTCGATACCACCACGCCCAATCCGCTGGCCGCGGCCGCGCAGGCTGCCTACGCCGCGCATCCGATTTCGCAGATCCCGGCGGGAAACTTCAACGTTCTGGGCGGATTAACCTACCCGAGCAATGGCCAGTTGTACCAGCAGGAATCGCATCCGGTCAGCCCGCGTATCGGTGCAGCCTGGACGCCTGACATCCTGCACGGCAAAACCGTGATCCGCGCCGGATTCGCCATGTTCGTGCAGCCGATCCAGCTCACCCAATTGGCGATCACGGGTGCGTATTCCACCAACCCGATCCTCGAACAGTACGGCTTCAGCCAGACCACCACCTTTACACCGAGCAATAACAACTTCCTTTCGCCGGCGACCACATTAAGCAATCCATTTCCGAGCGGCTTCAAGGCACCCGCCGGATCTTCCGCCGGACTCGGAACGTTCGCCGGACAAACCGTGTCCATCTTCGCGCCGCAAGTTCACGATCCGTACTCGGTTCGCTGGAATTTCGGATTCGAACACTCTTTCACGCCAAACACGCTGCTCGAGGTCACATACATGGGCAATCACGGCGTGCATCTGCCGGTGTTCGTGACGCAGCTCAATGGAATTCCGGTGTCCGATCTGAGCACGCTGCCCGTTCGCGATCAAACTTTGATCAATACGCTAACTGCCAGCACGCCGAATCCCTTCTCAGGGTTGGCGACTTCGCAGAACACCGCGACCACCACAGTCGAGCAATTGCTCGCCCGCTTCCCCCAATTCCCGGTGGGCAGCGGCTCGTTCAGCACCGGCGTGATCGAAAATAACGTGACCAATGGCAGCTCGTATTATCAGAGCCTGAACGTCCGCTTCCAGAAGCGCTTCTCGCAGGGCCTGACCATGGTCGCCAACTACGTTCACTCCCGGCTGGAAGAGCGCATCACCTATTTGAACGATACCGATACTTCACTGGAGAAGCGCGTGTCGCCGTTCGACCATCCCAACCGGTTTGTGATCGGGATGGTGTATCAGTTGCCTTTCGGTCACGGGATGAAATACGCATCTTCCCAGCCGCGCTGGGTCGATGCGATCGTCGGCGGCTGGGGTCTCAACTCCATCTACACTTACCAGACCGGCGCGCCGCTTACCTGGGTGAACGGCAGCACCACGAATCCCGGCGATTACGTGTACTTCGGAGCTCCCATCACGCTCAACAACCGCAGCGTCAATACCCCGGCGCTCAGTACCAGCTCGTTCGATACCAAGTCGGCGGACCAGTTCCAGTTCCACATCCGCACGTTCCCGACCACGATCTCCAGCCTGCGCACGGATGGAATCAACGAATGGAGCCCGTCACTGAGCAAACGGTTCTTCATCACGGAGCATACTAATTTGCAGCTTCGCTTCGAGGCATACAACGTGCTGAATCACCCGGTGTTCGGGCCGCCGTCGACCACCGCAACCAACGCGGCATTCGGCACGATTACGACTCAGGCGAATCGCCCGCGGGCCTTGCAATTGGGTGCGCGATTCGTTTTCTAGAGGCGCGACCGGCACTCATGGTTCGAACGCGATGGATTGGACGTTCACGTCGTTCTTTTCGAGCTCGCCGGTGACTGTAACGTACACGCGTGACTTCTTGGCCGTTTTCGGCATCATCGCTTTGGCTTTGGCATTGCCCTCGGCGTTGAGCTTGATGCTTTGGCCGGAACGTTCAACGAGGATGAACTCCTTCGTTTTCAGATTGGGCAGACATTGGCGGATCTCCCAATCGCGATCGTGGTCCACGTCGAACGTCGTGTCGTTCGCGTTTATATTCCGCTCCTCCGCTTGATAACAATCGGAATCCACCAAGACTCCGGACCAACTGCGGGCGATGCCTGGCATAAGAGCGACGGCGGATAGAAACAAGAGACCGGCGATTCGGGGCACACTGCAAGACATATCCGGCCACCATGTTAACGCCAGCATGTTCGTGCCGGTATCGCACAGGGTCGGTATTTCGTGACTCGCGGGAGCTGTAGCTGCGGTGCGAGTTGGCGCCTCTGCACCGCCGAGGGTGGCGGTGACAACGCGGTTCTTCATCATGGCCTGCGATCATACCGTGTGCAACCTAGGCGCAATGCTTTTTCGGTTGACTCCAATCTCTAAGGGACTTCCCCAGCACGCCCGGTATGTTTCCCCTATCGACATTGCCACAGCAATGCCAAACCATGGGCTGATGCGTGCTCTGTTATTTCCGTCCTTACCGCCTCCGTCGCTGCCCAGGCCCAGAACTGTAGTGGCACGGCTCGCTCCTTCGACGTTCATTGCATGTGTGAGACGGACCCGAACGGCCAGGTCTGTGCCCTGGTTAAGAAGGGCTTCTACGACGGCAAAATGAAAATGGCGGCGCTGCCGCCCTCCAGTCCTGGCTGGCTGAGCATTAGTCACGCGAACGGTGCGACGCCCGCTGCTCCCAAGTCCCAACCGGCACGGCCGAGACAGGCCAGGGTCGTCCCGCTGCCTTCCAAGGACTTCCTGCGCGTCCTGCAGCCCAACGCATTCCTCGCTGCCGGTTTCGATTTCGAAAAGATGTTCCGCGTTCCGGAAGTAATGGAAGCGCTGCTTGGTTCCGGCGAAGGGTCAGGCGACCCCGGCAAATTGCTCGCCGCGCTTCAGGAAACAGACCATATGTGGCTGTCGATTGCTCCTCCGAACGACGTCGTCCTGCTGATGACGGGCAAGTTCGAGAGAGGCGCGGCAGCGGGATTGTTCTACAGCCAGGGAATCATGCCGGTGTTCCTGGGCGATGCGCATGCCATGATGATCGGTCCGGAGCCGTCCATCCAGGCCGCTCTGGCGCGCATGGCGAGACCGCCCGTCAATGAGGGATGGGCGGCGCGCCGGGCACGTGAAATCTCGAAGGACCATGAGACCTGGATCGTGACCGAATTGCCCAAATCGGCGGACCACGCCGCGAATTCGGAAGCGGTACTGCAGCACATCCGCCGATTCTCGCTCGGATTCCGGCTCACCGGAGACGCGAGCCTGGATGGGGAAGCGGTGACGGATTCGCCCGCGAGTGCGCAGGAAATCGGGACGTGGATCGATCGCATCAAGAATCTGGTTCGCGAGAAAACCGGCAGCGGCGTGCTCGATCCCTTGAAGGTCAGTCTGGACGGCCCTGCCCTTCGATTCGAAGCCAAGGACAGTGGATTTCTGACGGGCGACGCGGGAAAGACCGCGATGAACTCGGATTTTGGGGTCGAGCTGTATCAGATCGTGATGGCGGGTTTCCCGGGAACGCCTGCCCGGATCGTTGCAGCCGATAAGATCGCTGCGGTGCAAACCGGCATGAAGCGCGATGACGTTCTGCACCTGCTGGGAACTCCCCTCACCGTTTCTGCCATCCAGGGATTGGAAACACCGCGCGAGACGTGGTTCTACCAGGTCCCTTTCGGCAAGCAGTTCAAGGTACGATTCGAAGACGGAGTGGTTACGCAGCCGCCTTATTGAGGCGAGCTTGAGAACCGCGACCGGCGGAAATGAGTTCCATGAATCGTGACACGCGAGTTGCCCCGGTCGAAGCGGTGGAAGGCGAGTCGCGATCGTCACGCAGCGATTTTCTAGCGGTCGAGGAGCCGCTCGAGATCCGGCTGAATGGCACGGCGATTTCGGTCACCATGCGCACTCCTGGCGACGACGCTGCACTCGCGGCCGGATTTCTATTCACCGAAGGGATCGTGACAGCGTACGGTCAGATTCTCTCGCTTGACTACGCGGTCGATGCTCAATCGCGGGCGGCCACCAATGTCATCGATGTGCGCTTGCGGCCCGAGGTCGAATTCAACTCCGAACATCTTCGACGCAATTTCTACGCGACTTCGAGCTGCGGCATCTGCGGGAAGGCATCGATCAATGCGATCCAGGCGCAGCGTTCTTGTCCGATGCCAGACGGCGGTCCTATTTTCCCCACTGCTTTGATCCATCGCCTTCCCGAGATCCTGCGTGAATCGCAGCGCGTGTTCGAGCGAACCGGCGGTCTGCACGCGGCCGCGCTGTTCTCCATCGACGGCAGAATTCTCACGCTGCATGAAGATGTGGGACGGCATAACGCCGTCGATAAATTGATCGGCCACGGCCTCGCGACCGGGCTGCCGTTCGCCGATTCGCTCATCTTGGTCAGCGGGCGCGCTGGATTTGAGCTGGTGCAGAAAGCCGCGATGGCGGGGATTCCGATTCTCGCCGCGGTGGGCGCACCGTCGAGCTTAGCCGTTGAAGCCGCCGCGCGATTTGGAATGACGCTGCTCGGTTTCGTTCGCGACGGCCGGTTCAACAGCTACGCGGGCGGCTGGAGAGTCCAATAAAATCAGAACTCATAAGCGAGACCGACGCGCAGCGATCGCGGCGGTTGAATCGAAAGCGGCGTGCGATAGCTGACGCCGATCACATCGTTCACACGCAGCCGGCTCGCGAGATTGGGCACATTGTAGATATCACCCATCACACGCAAACGGCCGCGCTTCAGGGGAACTGACCGCGCCACGCGAAGATTCCAGTCGATCACCGCATCCGCCCGATCGCCGTTCATGCCTCTTGGGCCGGTGGGAACCAGCAAAGGCCCTTGATCCAGATTGGAGACCAGCAACATCGGCGCATAAGGATAGCCGCCGATAAACACGCCGTCGTTGACGATTTGCAGATTGCCCCATCGGCGGGAAGTCTGATACACCGCGGAGAATTTCATCGCGTATCCACGATCCATGGCGGGATGCCCGCTTGCATAGAGCAACGTGTTTGGATCGGAGTACAACGATCCCACCACGCCCCCGTCGTTCTCCCAAACATCGCTGCCGGGATTCGTCGCACCCCATGATTTCCCTTCGAACAGCGATGCACGCAGAAAGAGATTGTCGCGACGGTAATCGCCTTCGAACACCACGCCCTTCTGGTCCATGCGCAGACCGGCGGGATTGGTCAATTGAAATTGATCGTTGCCGAAGCTGCTCGGGTTTTGCTGATAAACCGTGAGCGCCTGTCCACCGGGTGCGGCAATCTGCACCGGCTGATACGCCGAAAACGGCACGCCGACGTTCACGCCCGCGAGCCGATCGCGGTCGATGGAATCGAACGCGCGCGCTCTCGCCGAGAATCCTCGGCGTAGGGCGATCTCAACTGACGCCTGGAACTGATCAATGTAAGGCTCGCGCAGATGCGGATCGATCGACGAATACGCGCCGCCGAAGCGTCGCAGCAGCGCGCCTTCTTCATTCAATTCGAAGCGCCCATCGCCATTGGGGTCGGTCCACTGGTATTCCTGCCCGCTCAAACTATTGGGATTGGCGAAATCCAGATCGCGTCCGGAGAGCGGATGATAATTGCGCCCGTAACCCGCGCGCAGCACCACACCGGTCGTCTTCGGCACCTGCCAGGAAAAGCCGGCACGAGGCGCAAAACGATGCCATGCGACCACCGTTCCCAGATTCGGATAAAAGCGCGGATTCGTCCCATCGGATTGAGCGGCGCTCTGCGCTGGAATCGATCCGTTGGAGTTGGTAAATAGCAAACCGGCATTGATCGCGAGCGTCGAACCGATGCGCAGGGTGTCGCCAACGCCGATCTCCCAGGGTTGCAGCCGGGAGTCGCTGCTGAGCGGCGTATTCAATACCATTGCGGAAGATGCTTTTCCGTTTACTGTGATTGCTTCCACGTAGGGCGGGTACAATTCGCGGATCAGAGACTCCGATCGGCCGAACCTGCCGCTCACGCTGAAGGAATTCGTGAACGATGACAGGTGCAGCTCGGGGCTACGCCAGACCGCCGTCGCGTGATGCTGCGGAAATACGCCGAGCGTCTGCATCAGCGGTCCGCCGCTAACGGCGCCGGTAGTGAGATCGACGTAAGTGGTGGCCTGATCGGCCCGCACCAAGGCCGTGTAATCCGCGGGAAGATTGGTTGCGACCGTATCGGCGTGCGCGGCGGAATAGCTATAGCGCACTTCAAGCGGGCCGCCCCAAAGATCGCGGCTCCATCCAGTCTGCACGAAATCCAGATGATCTTCCTCCCGCATATTCGGCTGCGCGCTGATGGTCGGAGCCATGCGGCGGCCGTCCAGGGCTTCGAGGTCGAACGGTGTCGCGTAATCCGAGCTGTTCAACCGCGCGCCCACGATCAACACGTCGATGCGATCTTTCTTGGTCGCCTGCAGCGTGGCGCGAACATTTCCGAACAGGTGATACGAGGTGACGGTGGGCCCTCCCTGCGCCACTTCGGGCACAGCCTGATTCGCCCATCGTCCGCTGCCCGTGAACAGCAAATACAACCAGCGCTTGTAAGTCCAACCGAGTTCCGCGTTGGGTTGATAGAAGTGATTGTATTTATCGGACTGCTGCAGGATCCCGCGCTGCGCCGGACTGGACGGAAGATTATCGGAGAAAAGCGATCCACCCGTGAGAAACCCGGACGCCGCGAAATGCAATTTTGATTCCGACGACGGCTGGCGAAAGTTGTAGCCGACTGTGGGCGCCTGTTCCAAATACGGCTGTGTGAGACTCACCTCGGAAACTCCGTTGGGGCCGGGCGAAACCAGCGGGCGGCCCGGTTGATAGGGGTTCGTCGCATCGACGCCCTGAACCTCGAATCGCGTGGACGTCCACGACATGCCGTCGAGTGAAAATACGCCGAGCTTGAATCGAGTCAACTGGCCGAAATCGAACGGATCGGCGATCACCGCCGGCTCTCTCAGCAGTAGCAGTTCGCCGGTGTCGAGCACTTCGGAGAGCTTCGGCGTGGCAGGATCTTGCGCAGCGGGTTGGGCCGCGGCCGCTGGCGCGTTTTGCTGGGGAGACGGAGGCGTTTGCGCCGCCGCGATCGAATAGGACAGCAATATGAATGTGAGAAATCGTTTCCAGGATTTCATTAAGGCGACTGGATTCAGAATCTTGCCACAATAGCACGGCTCGCAAGCGCACTCGATGCGCCTCGCATTCGTACAATGGCTGCTTGGGCCAATTTCTTCGATCGATGCAACTTCACCCTGGGAGGGCCTGGGTTGCGTTGATCGCCTACGCAGCTGCGGTCACGTTCCCTCATCAGAAAGTTCAGGATGTGGTCGGGGCGCTCGCCAATTCGATCTCGCACCGGCGGCTCTATCAACTCTCCGCCGCGCTCATCCTGATCCTGGGCATCGCATTCAGCGCGATTGTCTGGAAGCGGATCGCGGGTCAACCCTCGCGGCGATGGCTCGCGGCATTCTGGATCGTGACCCTAGCGCTGATCTGGTGTACTTGGCGGTTCGGCACCGCGAACAACGTCGAGCTGGTCCATTATCCGCAGTACGTGCCGGAAGGGATGTTGTTACTCGCGCTCACATCCTCGCCGGCCGAATCACTGGCGTGGGTGGCGCTGTTCGGCGGACTCGACGAATGCTTTCAGTATTGGGTGCTCGCCTCCGGAAAGCGGGTTCCGTTCGATTTCAACGACGTCTATATGGATTTGCTCGGCGGCGCGGCTGGCGTGGTGCTGGCGATGGCGTTTTTCTATTGCGATCGTCGCAGCGGCAAATCATGGAAGGATATCCTGATGCGACCGGGAATCATGGTGATTCTAGGAATCGTTGCGATTGGACTTGCTCTATGGTTATGCGGCCTGATGGCGATCTACGCCGAGCCGCATTCGCTTGGGTCGCACTGGTTCACGCTAAGCCGCGTCCGCATGCCGGCGTTCTGGTTCATCGTGCCCGCCAACGGTCCCAATAAATATCACACGCTGTCTCCGATTGAAGGCCCGCTGCTGATTCTTGCCACCGTCGCGCTTTATGCGATCCTCGACCGCCGTGTGAATATTGCGCACCACTAATTCGGCAGCGCCCACGCGAAGATCACGCCTTGTATCGCAGTGAGGATGTATTGCCGCCCGTCCAATTCATACGTCATCGGCGATGCGACCATACTGCCGCCGACGGCAGTATGCCACAGCGTCCTTCCAGTCGCCGGATCCAGCGCCATGAGGTTTCCCGAATTGTCTGAAGTGAACAGCAGCTTGCCCGCCGTAGTTAGAATTCCCGCAGTATCCTCGCCGCCGCCGAGTTCGTGCCGCCATTTTACGTCGCCGGTTTTCGTGTCGATCCCTTCGAGTACAGATTCCGCCCAGAGATTGCGATCGCGGCCCGCCCAGCCTTCCGGCTTTCCTTCGGCGGTCATGTAGAACACGCTCCACAAGCGGCGCGCGCTCAGATAGAACATGCCGTAATCGGGATCGTAGCTGGGCGCCATCCAATTGGTCGCGCCGTCTGAGCCAGGCGATACCAGCGTTCCGTCCGGCGTCGGCTCCTTATCTTTTTTCGGACGAGGCTGGCCGTGCGCATCGATTCCCGACGCCCAGTTTGTGTCGATGAACGGCTTAGTCAGAACGTGCTCCCCGGTCACGCGATCCAGTACGAAAAAATATCCGTTGCGGCTGCCCTGCGCCAGCAGTTTGCGCTTCACACCGCGATAGGTATCGTCGAAAATAATCGGCGTCTGCACCGCGTCCCAATCGTGCGTGTCATGCGGCGACGGCTGGAAGTGCCATTGCAATTTTCCGGTGTCCGGATCCAGAGCCACAATCGAGCACGTGTACAAGTTGTCGCCCTTGCGGCTCTCGCCGTTCAAAACCGGATTCGGATTGCCGGTGCCCCAGTAGGTCAAATTCAAGTCGGGATCGTACGTGCCGGTGATCCAGGTCATGCCGCCACCGTGTGCGATCGCGTCGGTGCCCTGCGGCCATGTTTCCGAACCGGGCTCGCCGGGCTTCGGTTCGCTGTTCCAATGCCACTGCACCTTTCCGGTTTCCGGATCGCGCGATTCCAGAAATCCGGGAACGTCGGTCACATCGCCCGAAACGCCGATCAGCACGTGATTCTTGATCACCAACGGAGCCATTGTCGAAAAATATCCGATCTGCGGATCGGCGAATTGCACGTCCCATCGAACGTTGCCGTCTTTCGCGTCGAGCGAGATCAGGTGGCAATCGGGCGTTTCGAAAAATAGGTAGTTCTTGTACATGCCGACCCCGCGCTGCCCGATGTGATCGCCCTTCGATTCGCGAAAGTAGTGCCAGATGGTGCGGCCCGTTCGCGCATCCAGCGCCCACACGTTATCGGGCGTCGTGAAATACAATCGCCCGTCGACCTGCAGCGGCGTCGACTTGATGGCCACGGATCGCATCTGCGCCACCCACGCGACCGTCAATTGCTTCACGTTCGATTGATTGATCTGCGCCAGCGGGCTGAAGCGCCGGCCGGAGTAATCTCCGTTATAGGTCGGCCATGTGCCCGGCGCGGGATTCGCGATCTTCGCGGGATCGAGGCCATCGTCACCGGCTGCGAACGCGAGCGCCGCACAGCCAGTCGCTAGAAGAAGTCGATTCATATTTGAGATACCAGGTAGGCGAACAGGTTGTGGATGTCCGCGTCGGTGTATTTCGGCATCATCTCTTTGTGCGCCGCCAAAGGATCGCGAATCTCCACCGTCACTTTGTTGCGATCCCAGGACCGGTGCCATCCGTCCTTATCGATCAAAGAGATGGTGAATTCGTCATTGTGCACCAGCGTCCCTTCGATTGTTTCCCCGTTTTTCAATTTGACCGCGACGCGCGATTTCGGCGCCTTGGGCCACAGCATGCGCTGTTGCAATTCGAGTGGGGGATATTTCTTCCCGATACCCGATAGGTCGCCCGAGACCGAATGGCACTTCGCGCATCCGCCTGCACCGTTGAAAAATGCTCTTCCAGCCTCGGCATTTCCGGTGAGTAATTTCGCTAGAGGATAATCCTCAGGCACATGATTGCTCGCCAGCGCCGAATCCGACTGGTGATGCAGAAACACCACCATGTCGGCGATCTGCGCCTCGCTCAGCGTCGCGAACGCCGGCATACCTTCGCTTGGTCTGCCCGCGCGAATAATCGGCGTGAGCGTTTCACCACGAGCATCGTGACCTAACGCGGTTGAGCGGACCAGATCCGGCCCGCGATTTCCGGTGGCGTCGTCGCCGTGGCAGAATCCGCAATTCGATTTGAACTGCACCCGGCCCCGCTCCACCTGAGCGGGATCGAGACGCGGCGCTTGCGCCACCAGCATCATCGGCAAGAACAAACACACGGCGATCGACAAAGAACGCATACGTGAGATTCTATCGCGCGCGGTCAGGCGTAATGGTAAGTTCGCTGCTGAGACCGGTCGCCGGCAGGGATCCTCGCCTCGATCGTGTAGTTGTGAGGGTGCGCGGGAGCATCCGGAAGTGTGACCTCGAGATGGCCATCATCGACGAACTGCACGGGCTGGATCTGCTGGTTGTCGATCCAGACTTCCGTGTCTTGGGCGAATCCTGCGCCGTTCAAGCGCAGCCGTCCGTGGTGCAGCGCGACGCCGTCCAAACGAAAATCAACGTAGCGATAGGTCACCCCGCGTTGCGACATGATATCGCTGGCCGTTACCACGTACACGTCGACCTCTCCAGCCGCCCCTTGCGGTGTCCGCACGGTGAATTCCGTGGCCGTCGGGCCGGGTTGCAGCGGCGCCAGCGTGCCTCCGAACCACACTTGCATGTCGGAAGAAAAGTTGTGTCCACTCACTCGGACATCGGTGCCGCCCGCTAGCTTCCCGCGATTCGGCGTTACGGCAGTGATGCGCGGGCCAAATGGGTATTGCCCCGCGGAAGCGAGCCGATTCACGGCCACCGCAAGGACCGGCGCGAGGCTATTGTTGATCTGATCGATCCTCATCCGGAGCGGCGCAACCGACTTCTCTAGCGCCTGCTCCATGTCCTTATCCTTTCGCGACAGGAAAAACAACACCAGCAACCATACCTGCAATACCACGATAGTAAGGATGAGCAACATCAACCAGGTGGGTGCGACCACCGGCAGCGATAGCGCCGCTTCGCTTTCTTGGCGATGCCTCCTGTGCCGGCCCTTGTCTTTATCTCCGTCATCATGTTTTCCCGATGCGTCGGTCGATGTCGATGTGTTGGTCGAAGCGCTGGTCGATTTCGACTTCGTCGCAGTCGAGGTTCCCGTATCCTGTGCCACACAACTCACTGTCAGAATCGCCGCCACCAAAGCGTTCGCGAGAATTTTCATGGCTGCTCCGTCTTCTTCGCAGCAGGCGGGGCAGGCTGCGCGGGCGCACCGGTCACGCCACTGGAATAATTCTGGATTCCAGCGATCAGCTCCGCGTTGGCGAACTCAAACGTCTGATAGACGGGACCCGCAATCTTCGGGAGCCAGAAGTCCCGCCACCACACCGTCCATCCCAGCGCCGCGGTCACTAGCCACAGCGCGAGCGCGAAAAGGCCTGCATCCAAACGCGCCGGATGTTGTGCGTCGAGCAACAGCCGCGCGCAGGAATAAACCACCAACAGCGGCAGCGATAGGAGCACGCCGTAAGGAATATAGATCGCGATTTCAACGTACCGATAATATTCCGAGATCAGCCACGCGGCGAAATCGAAATCCTTTTCATCCGATAATCGTTTGAGCCGCCCCGTGCGCATCATCGGATATTGATACACAAATCCCGTACGGGCTTCGCGATCTACGGAGGGCTTGGAGAGCCCTTTCATGTATCGCGCATACACGACATTGGCGATCATGAATCCGGCAACCATCGCCGCCAGCCAAACCGCCCAACTCTTACTGCACGCCACCGCATCGCTATTGAATTGGACCCAATAGTTTCGATCCTCCAGCGCGACGGTGCGAAGGATCATCGCCAGCGCCAGCACGGGAGGAAATCCGGCCGCCGTGTAGAAGATCAAACGGCCCAGATTCAAAATGTCGGTGATCTTATCCAGCGCGCCAAAAAATTCTTTTACGACATCGCCCATGGATTCCTTCAATTCCTGTTACCGTTGGCGACCGATTGTATCGCAAATCGATATGAACGTCAGTTCATTTAGCGCACGGCAGGGCGCGCCCGGACCGCTCCGGATTCCGTTGGTCCCACAGCGGAGTGAGCGTGCCATCCGGACAGATGGCGGTCGCCCCGCGCGGGCCGATGTGCAGCACCGCGCCGCCGCTCGAATCGACGCCCTCGCTCATGCCTGTGTCGATCAGGAACAGCAGCCCCAGGAACTGAAACATTTCCCCCGGTTTGCGAATCAGGCCGCCGGAGAACTGAACTTGCGAAGGCACGTGCCCTTCGACGATGTGCTTCACGCCGAGAGCAGCAGTGTAGTCGAGTAGAAGCTGTTTCTCACTGCGTTGCGGCATACCCGCGTCGATCCACGGCTCACGCCCAGGGCCCGTGCCATTGAGCCGCGCCTCCAGCAGCGATCCATCGCCGACCAGTTGCTTGGTCGCAAAGCCGTCCTTCACCACGCCGTTTTGCAAATCCGCCGTGAGCTCCGCCAGCGTTCGCCCGTTCGAATTGCCACCGTGTGAAAAGAACCAGTCGTTCACGCGAGCCGCGAACGGCAGCGAGCACAAGAACTCGCCCAGATCGGTCTTGCACGCCGCGACGTCGGCTGGCTGGATTCCGACGGCTAGTAACTGATCCGCGAATTCCTTGCCTTTGGGAGCCTCGGGATTCGCCAGGAATTCCGCCTCATGATTTCCAGCCAGCACTACCACGCGTCCGCCCTTTTCGCGCGCCGAAGTTTGCAGTGCGTGCAGAAATCGCAGCACATCGATCGCGCGCGGGCCTTTGTCGATCATGTCGCCCGTGATCACCAGAACAGCGTTCTTTCCAGTCCAAACCGCATCATTGGGCTTCGTGGGAACCACTTCAATGAGCCCCGCGGCGCGACTCACGCGTGCCAGTCGCGCGTAATCGCTATGCGCGTCACCGATCGCGTAGCTGTCGCCTTTCGCCTCCACCTCGACCACAGCCGGAAATTTCGTCCAATCGCGAGGGATCGGCGAGCCGCCGTGCGCCACGCGCAGCAGCACGCTCAAAGCAACCAGCAGGAATCGAGGAGACATTCGAACCCATCTTAAGTGTTGCTGGCGAGTTCGCGCGCGATGCCGGTGAACACCACTGCGATGCGCGCGATCATCGCGACGTCCACCGCTTCGGGTCCGCGATCCGCGACGTTGTGGAATAATGCACTGCGGCCGATCAGCGAGATATAGCGCCCGCCGCCGCGATGCACCACGCCCGCTTCGCCGCCTGGAACGGTGCCGCGCGGCACTCGGCGATCGATAGTCAATCCCGCGGCCAGCATCGGCTTCGCCTCGATGGTCTCCGTCTCGTCATCGGAGGCCTGTATGTTGTTGCCAGGCTCCTGTGCCGCGCCAATGTTGGCTCCGAAATGAATCCAGGTGCGGCTGTGCTTCATCAGGTCCGGGCGTCGCTCAGCGAAAACTTCGATTCCGCGCTGACCCAGTTCGTGGCCGCTGGATGCGACGAAGGTCACATCGCGAGCCGGTTTATTTTCACGAAGTCCGCGCATCAGTTCCAGCCAGCACGCGATCCCGCCGCCGCGTTCGCTCGCGCAGGTGTACCATCCGCTGCGCGGGGTCATCACGATTAACGGAGGCAAGGACGAATCCGCGCCTCGAATCGTTGCGAGCACGTTGAACGCTTTGGCGGGCGTGCGCTTCACCTGTGCGATCAGCACCACTTCCTCTCCGGATTTCGCAAACGCTTCCGCCCGCAACCGGTCTTCGCTCGAAATCTGCAACACCGGCGGACCGAACGGCTTCAGAAAACTTTCCGCGTTACTGGGGCACAGGCCCGGCCGTTGTCCCTGCGTCACCATGACGATCGCGCGATGTAGATTGGTCCGTCGCGCATCGCCCACCGGTCCCGCTCCCGCCGTATTCGGCGCCGCTCCCCTGAGCCCGATCTCCGCGTTGCTGCCCAGCGCGCCTATTCTTCCGCGCACGCCGTCGGGCCGGTGAACCCGCCGTCGAACAGTGGCAGACCCTCGATACTGACTTCGGATCCAGTTGATTGACGCCGTCACCGGGATCCACGGCTCGATCTGAAAATGTCTCGCGCGACGGTTCGAGTCCCGCGTCGCGCACCTGCTCCATCAGCCACTCGCCGGACGCGCCGATCGATCCCCGTGTCCGGTACGATGAAAGCCTTGTTCTTCGAACTCGCGAATCAGTTTGGCGATGCGCGTTTCTACAGGCGAACGAGGTTGCGCAACAGCACTCGCGGCAGCGAGGATGAACAGTTCGCGGCGAGTCAGTCGAGCCATTCGGTTATTATGATTCAGTTTGACCGCGCAATCCTACCTTATCGACGGCGCACGCCTCGAGTCGGTCCGAATCCCCGCGCGCCGGCCGAATCTTCCCGTGATCGTGATGCTGCACGAAGGCCTGGGATCGATTTCGCACTGCAAGGATTTCCCCGTGCAGGTTGCTGAGCACACGGGCGCGGAAGTGTTCGTGTATTCACGCCAAGGCCACGGCGATTCCGACGGCGCCGTTCGACCACGATCTATCCGTTATCTGCATCACGAAGCCGAAATCGTGCTGCCGGAAATTTTGCGGCAAGCGGGAATCGAACGCCCCATCCTGCTGGGCCATAGCGACGGCGCGTCCATCGCGATTCTGTATGCGGGCATGTTTCCTGAAAGCGCTCGCGGCATCATTCTCGAAGCGCCGCATGTTTTCGTCGAAGAAAAAGCGGTCGCCGGAATCGAACGCGCAAAGCATGCCTACGAAACGACCGATCTTCCACAAAAGCTGGCGCGCCATCATGCCGATGCGGATGCGCTGTTTCGAGCCTGGTATGGCATCTGGCTCTCTCCCGAATTCCGCGCCTGGAACATCGAAGAATACCTGGATCGTGTCCGCTGCCCGGTGCTGATGATCCAGGGCATCGCCGATGAATACGGCACGCTGGCACAGACTGACGCAATTCGAGCACGGGTTCCGCACGCCGAACTCGCGGTGCTCGAAAACAGCAAGCATTCGCCGCATCGCGATCAGCCGCAGATCACGCTAAGTCTGGTCGCGAAGTTCGTGAGCCAAATCGCCGCTCTTTGACGCGTGAAGTTACATGAGAACTGTTCTTGCTGGCATCTTCCTTGGCGGTTTACTCGCTTCTGGGCAGACCAAGGCCATCACCGACACGCGCTGCGTCATCACCGTCCCCGCTGATTGGATCGAATCCACAGGCGGCACCGGCGCGCACTCCGCCGACCGCGCTTTCGTCGTAACGATTCGTGGATTCGTCAACGCCGAAATCGATTCCGTGGTCGACGGAATGAAGAAGATGAAAGCCAAAGTGGTCGACGATAGTCCTTCGCGCGTGCTGCTGCAGATGCCGGTCGGCGCGGGCAAGACGCAATGGATTCAGATCACCAAGACTTCGCCCCTTGCCTGCCGCGCCAGCATCACCTACTCCGCCGATTCACAAGCCGGCGCGGCGCGCAAGATCGCCGAGACGGTCAAGCCGAAGTAACTATTTCGACCGGATGCGCTTGAACCCGCGCGCCAGCCGCTGAACGAACCCTCCGAACGGTTGATCGGTAACGATGTAGGTCCACACCGCACCGCGTTCCTGCGGTTCCGCTCCACTCGCCTTAGCTTCGGCGACGCGCCTTTCGATTTCCACCGGCAACGCCGCTTCCAGCTCCGTGAACCACTGATGGATTTTCTGCGCGTATTCATACTGCGCGTCGCGGCGATCGATCGCGAGGAACATCACGCCGGTCAATCCCCAGCTCAGCCACGGCAGACCGGCGCGAAACTCGGCCAGCCGCGCCAGATAATCCGCCCACATATCGTCGACCGCGCGCAAGGCAGCGATTCTCTCGCCTTCCGTCTCTCCTGGCGATCCGTCCTCCAGCATCTGCTGCCGCATGGTGTGGATGCGATGACGCTGCCCTTCGATCGGCAGTTCATAGCGCTGCAAGAACATGCGCGCGTCCAGATGGCGGCCTTCCACTAGTCGCTGCACGTCGTTGGGATTGGGCTCCGGGCTTGGATCGATGTCGCTGTACTTCACCATCAGATCGTCTTCAAGCGAAATGAAAAATCGCGAACAACCCGGATCGCCCTGCCGCCCCGATCTCCCGCGAAGCTGATTGTCGATGCGCCGGCTTTCATGCTTGTTCGTGCCGATCACGTACAATCCACCCGCCTCCGCCGCGCCCTCGCCGAGCCGGATATCCGTTCCACGGCCAGCCATGTTGGTCGAAATCGTGACCGCGCCGCGCTCGCCCGCGTTGGCGATCACCGCCGCCTCGTTCGCATCCTGACGCGCATTCAACACTTCATGAGGAATGTTGCGCAAGTAGGTGCTCAGCCGTTCCGATTCTTCGACGCTGCCTGTGCCCACCAGAATCGGCTGCCCGGTCGCGTGCACTTTGTTGATTTCCGCGACCACCGCGCGTTCCTTGTCGGCCTTGGACGGAAACTTGATATCTTCATGATCGACGCGGATCATCGGTCGATTCGTGGGGATCACTTCCACCGTCATGCCGTAGATCTTTTCGAACTCGAGCGCCTGCGTTGCGGCCGTGCCGGTCATGCCGGCCACGTTCTCGTATAACGCTGCCAAATGTTGCAATGTGATCGAACCGAGAATCATACCCTGCCGCTTTTCCGCGACTCCTTCTTTCGCTTCGACGGCGGTATGAATTCCGGCGGGCCAACGGCGATCGAAGCAATTCGCCCTTTGAATTCATCCACCATTTCGATGGCGCCATCCTTGACGATGTAATCGATGTCGCGATGCAGCAGAATATTAGCGTGCAACGCGTCCTGAATCGCGGTGAGCAGGCGATAATTGCGCTCTTCGTATAAGTTGCCGCACGCGAACGCGCGTTCCACGGCGGCGATGCCAGCGTCGGTCAGAGCGACATTTCGCGCGCCGGTATCGACGGTGCAATGCAAGGGCGCACGAAAGCCGCGCACGATTTTATCCGCCGCGTCGGCGAGCGAGCCTTCGTCGGCATCGCCCCCCGCGATCACCAGCGGAATGCGCGCCTCATCGATCAGGATCGAATCCACTTCATCGATCACCGCCGAAGCAAACGGCCTCTGCACCTGTTCGTGCATGACGCAGCGCGAGCCGGTCACGCAGAAAATCAAACCCGATCTCGTTTGCTGTCGAGTACATCACGTCGCAAGAGTAGGCCGCGCGACGCTGATCTGTGCTCATGCCCTGCTGCAGATAGCCGACCGTCAGGCCGAGAAACTGAAAGATCCCGCCCATCCATTGCGCGTCGCGTCGAGCCAGGTAATCGTTCGCGGTGATGACGTGGACGCCTGCGCCGGTGCGCGCGTACCACGCGATCGCCGGAACGGCCGCGAGCGTTTTCCCTTCGCCCGTGGCCATTTCGGCAATGCTTCCGCGCGCGAGCGCCAGCGTGCCGCGAAGCTGCACATCGAACATCGCTTGTTGCAGCACCCGTTCTGCTGCAACAGCGGTCGCGGCGATCGCTGTGAACAAATCATTCCGCCAGGTGGTTCGTAAATCCGAATCGGTTAAAGATTTAAATTCGGTGCGCAGCGCGTTGATCCTGCGGATCGCAGACGCATCGCCGCGCGAGGGCGCAAGAATCGCGTCCAGAAATTTAGGCATGGGTTCTCCTGTTTTCTCGGGCATTGGAGCAAGGGTCGCCAGCGGAACGCGCTCGGTGCCCGTCGCGCCTCACTGACGGCGGCTTGAGGCGCGAAAGGCATAGAGCGCGCTGTCGCTTTAGGAAGAAGAACTAGGAGGAGGGCGTTGGAATAGAGATCGATCGAGGAGGGTAACTCGTGCGCGCGACTTTTTTCGCGGCAACGCGACGGGTTTCTCGGAGGGTGATTGAGGAGCGTTGCGGCGAGGCTCGATGATTTCTCGTTGAGCCTCGCCAGAATTGTCGACCCAAACAATGCTGGATTGCAGCGAGACAGCGGTGCGTGCCACCGGTACGCCGAAGGAGGCGACCAGCAGCAGTACCGCTGCAGCAACCCAGTTGGTGAGTCTTGATTTCACGTTGAATTAAGCCAGCGCCGATTTGTACAGCGCGACCAACTTCGCCCACGCTCGTTCGGCCTCAGGCTTGTTGTAAATCGCGACGCCATTGGCAGGAGGCATGTCGGGCACGCACCAGCCGTGATCTGCCGAGTACACCTCGACCTCGGCCTTAAGGTGCGCGTTGGCGAACGCCTCCTTGAGCTTGTCCTTGGCGTCCGCCTGCCGCTTGTCGTCGTTCTGGGCGACACAAATCAGCATCTGCGACTTCATCTTCGGAATCAGCAGATGGGGACTCGCGTCGTTGTTCCCGACCAGTACGCCCCCGTGAAACGTTGCGCCGGCGCCCACACGATTGGCCGCCGCGGCACAAGTCTTGAACACTAGCGGTCCACCCATGCAGTAGCCTTGCGTGCCGATCTTCTTCGACTTGTTCACTTCCTTTTGCGCATCGAGAAAAGCCACGAACGCAACAGCATCGCGCTCGGTGGCCCCGGGTGCCGCGAACGATGAGGTCAGCGGCCCAAACTTGGCGCGCTCGGTCGCGAAGTCGATATGCGATGCGTCGGGATATTGCGGTGCCTTCGAAACCCGATAGTACGGATTCGGCACAACCACCGAAAATCCTTCGGCCGCGATGCGTTTTCCGATCTCGCGCATGGACGGGCGCAAGCCGAAAATATCGGTCCAGATGATCACGCCGGGATGCGCGCCGGTTTTGGGGTGGATGAACGCCGCATCGCAGGTTCCATCGGGAGTCTTGATGTCGACGTCGGTTTCGACCAGGGCATCCGCGCCCGCAGCCGATTGGGCAGCTACTGCTAAAGCAGTTGCCGCGGCGGTCATGGAACCCATGAACTCACGCCGCGGCACATTTTCGAACTCGTTTTGTTGGTCTTGCTTGTGGTCGGTCATGGCAATCACCTCTTCTAGAGAGTTTATGCCATTCCCGGCCGCACTACTCGGGATATTATTCGCGGAGCGAAGAAGGATCCGCCGCGACGCCCCAGTTCTTCCACGCTTCGGCGCCGTACAGATCGCGCAGTTCCACAGTCGACATCCCGTCGCTCACTTCACGAGCCAGGATGATCTCGCCCGTCGCCGTCTTCACTTTCGATCCCATGGCGTCGATCACATCGCCCACCGCGAAGTTCATGTGCAGGAATTTGAGGAATTCCTTGGGTGCCAGGAAAATTTCGGTGTTGGCGGCCTTGGTCTTGATCGTCACGTGGAGACCTGCCAGAGGCCCGCTCGCCGGAACTTCGTGGATCGCGGTAATGGTGCCCGTAACGCTGAGCGCGGTCGCGGGGTTGTAGGCCGGGTCGGCGGCCTGAGCCAAAGAGGTGATTGCCATCGCCGCCAGGGCGAGCGTGGACACACGAAGAGTGTTCTTTACGAAATTCATTGTTTTGTCTCCAGTTGTGAAATCTTCGCGGCTGCTGCCGCGGTTTGTTTTTCTGCTGTCCGCCGCTTGCTTTTACCTTCGCTTCCGGACAATTGTGAAGGTGCGTTCACGACCCTGTAGGTTACTGATCTTACGCGCTTTTACACGAAAATCATTTTTGATTTGGCGTGTAACCCTTCCGTTTTTTCTGTCGTCAGGGGTGGTCCCAACGTGTTGCGAATCGGTCGCAGCAACGTGTCATCCCGATTGCGCCACCATCACGCCGTCGTCACATTTTGCGTGACCGTATACGCTTTGACATTCCATCATCATGGAGCCGGCGCATGCTAGCGGTACATGCAAAATACTCTGCCGGATTTCCCGTGGTCGGCGATGCGCCCAGCGACCGAAATCGGGGAGCGATTGCTCGCCTCCACTCCTCTCTACGGCATCGGCCGCCTGGCCGAAAAGGTGCTGATGCTGGACCGTCTGGACGAGGCCTATTCCGCCGCGCGCAGCCACCACGCGCCGGGCGAATTTTTTGCAAGCCTGCTCGATTGTCTGGACATCCATTACGAATGCTCTAGCGATGATCTGCACCGCATTCCCGCGGTAGGTCCGGTGGTGCTGGTGTGCAATCATCCCTTCGGGCTCGCCGAAGCCCCCGTGATCTTTTCCCTGCTGACTCGCGTTCGAAAGGACGTCCGGATCCTGGCGAACTCGCTGCTCGCCGAAGTAAGCGATGTGCGCGAGCATCTGATCCCGGTCGACCCTTTTGGCGGCAAAGACGCCGCCAGGTCGAATGCCAAACCGATGCGCGACGCGATTTACTGGCTCCGATCGGGTGGATTGTTGGTGGTGTTTCCGGCGGGCGAGGTTGCTTCGTTCCAACTGCCCGCCTTTCAGGTCTCCGACCCGGCCTGGAACGATTCGATTGCGCGTGTGGTTCGCCTCACCGGTGCGACCGTGATCCCGGTTTATTTCCACGGCGCCAATAGTTTCGGCTTTCATATGGCGGGCCTGGTGCATCCGCGGCTGCGCACCGCGTTATTGCCGCGGGAGCTACTGAACAAACGCGGCCAAACACTGCACGTCTCGATCGGCGCGCCGATCCCAGCGCCACAGCGTCCCGATTTTCCCCATCATGAGTTCTCGATTCATCTCCGCCGCCGCACCGAACTGCTCCAGCCCCGCGCTGAGCCAATTGCTCGCGCGGGCGATCGAGAGCCGATCCGCCGTGAAGCTGATTCATTGACGCCACTGCTTTCTTCAGGCGATTACCACGTGCTGATCGCCGAAGCCGCAGGCATTCCACATACTCTGCAGGAGATCGGGCGATTGCGCGAGGCAGCGTTCCGGCCCGCCGGTGAAGGAACGGGCCGCGCCCGCGATCTGGATTCCTTCGACCGCTACTACCGCCACCTCGTCGTCTGGAATCACCAGCGATCCGAAATCGCCGGAGCATATCGCATCGGTCTGGCGGACGAAATCGTAAGGAAATTCGGGCCACGCGGCCTGTACACCAGCACTCTGTTCAAATTCGATCGCGCGTTTCTGGCCGGTCTGGGTCCTGGCATCGAACTCGGCCGTTCCTTCGTGACGCCCGATTATCAAAAAGATTATCTGCCGCTGCTGCTGTTATGGAAAGGGATCCTGCGCTTTGTGGCTCAGAATCCGCGCTACCGCATGCTGTTCGGCGCAGTCAGCATCAGCAACGATTACCGTTCCATCTCCCGTGCCATGATCGTCGAGTTCTTTAGAGCTCGCGGCTCCGGTAAGAGGATGATTCGGCCGCGCCGTGAATTTCACGGACCGCCCACCCCCCCGGCCGGCAATCTTGACGAACTCTCCGCGCTTATTTCCAATCTCGAGCCTGATTCCAAAGGCGTCCCGGTGCTGCTGCGCCAGTACGCCAACATGGGTGGAACGATTCTGGAATTCAACGTCGATCCGCAATTCTCGAACGCGCTCGACGGGTTTCTGCTGGTGGATTTACTGAAAACGGATCGCCGGCTGCTATCGCGCTATATGGGTCGCGAAGCGCTGGCAGAGTTTGAGGCCCATCACCAAAGGCCTGCTGCTCTGGTGATGTGACTACTTTCCCTTCGCTTCAATGCGCGTGACCATATAGGTAATCGTGCCGTCCAGATGGCTAAACCGGTGGGGCACTTTCGGGAAGATGACCACCGAATCGCCGGGACCGATGGGCCGCTTCTCGCCACCCGCGATCTTGCCGCGCGTGCTCGGGCCGGCAGCTTGTGCCGTGAGATCGTACGGCGAGCCGTTCGTCATTGTGCCGCCCGATTCAAAAGTTCCTGAGCCCGAGAGGATGTAGTACACCTCCGTAACGCGCTCATGCGACAGCGCTGTATCTTCTACGCCCGCTCGAGGAATCCGGCGGAGAATCACGACCGAGACCCGGTAGTCGCCCTCATCCACCGTCTTCAGGACTTTGTCGTAGGTGAACGACGTTGCGGGCATTTCCTTAAGGGCAGCGTCAACTTCAGCCTTGGTCACATAGCTTGAAGGTGCGTATGTGTCGCTGGCGAACGCGGTCAACGCCATCACGAAGCAGGACGCGATGTGCTTCAACATAGCCCACACTATACACCTCACTCGGGCGAGTACGTCATTCGTAACGATGATGTAACATAGCTTCGCTAGAGTGAAAAGGCCGTGACCCCCAGCCGCTCGGAAGACCTCAAGATCGAAACCAGCGAAAGCCCCAAAGGCGCTCGCGTCTACAAGCTGGTTGGGCCACTGACCTTGCGCACGCTATTCGAGTTTCAGACGCTGTCACGCACCGATCACTCCGCGCCTGTGATTCTGGATATCGCCGGCGTTCCCTACATGGATTCCGCCGGGTTGGGATCGATGATCGGTGTATTTACATCCTGCCAGCGAACCCAGCGCGGCTTCGGAATCGTCGGAGTATCTGAACGAATCCGCACGCTTTTCGAGGTCACCGGCTGCAACGGGATGCTGCCCTGCTACGATTCGATCGATACCGCCGACGCGGCCGTGCATCGTTAAAGTCTCCGCTGCTCGGTGTAACGCCCGGCTTCGCCACGTCACTGAATTTGTGACAGACTAGATACTCCGGAGTGAGATATGGTTGGGAGCACAGTCGGGCATTATCAGATTTTGGAAAAGTTGGGAGCCGGAGGCATGGGCGATATTTACAAAGCCCAGGACCCCAGGCTGAACCGCATGGTGGCGATCAAGGTTTTGAGCCTCGCCAGCGCGGGCGACCCTGAGCGGCGCCGCCGGTTCGTTCAGGAAGCCCAGGCCGCATCCGGCCTGAACCACCCCAACATCATCACCATCTACGACATCATCTCGGAAGGCGACAACGAGTACATGGTGATGGAGTTCATCTCCGGGAAAACTCTGGTCGATGTAATTCCGAAAGGCGGTCTGCGCCTGCCGCAGGCCATCAAATACTCGGTCCAGATCGCCGACGCGCTCTCGGTGGCCCACGCGGCCGGGATCGTGCATCGCGATCTGAAACCGGCCAACGTCATGATCACGGATTCGGGCCTGGTCAAGATTCTGGACTTCGGTCTCGCCAAGCTGACGGATCGCGGCCCGATCGAGACGGGCGGCGGCGATGCGACCCAGACCATCGGCGCGGCGCCCCTGACCGTGGAAGGTTCCATCATCGGCACGTTGAGCTACATGTCGCCGGAGCAGGCCCAGGGCAAGAAAGTGGACGCGCGGTCGGACGTTTTTTCGTTCGGCCTGCTGCTCTATGAAATGGTCACGGGCGCGCGCGCTTTTTCGGGCGATAACGCCCTGGAGACGCTGTCCGCGATTCTGCGCGACGAAGCCCGGCCCATCGCGGAGATCGCGCCGGATTGTCCTCCGCAGATTGAGCAGGTGGTGCATCGCACACTGCGCAAGAATCCCGATGATCGCTGGCAGTCGATGAACGAAGTTCGCTCCGCCTTGACGGCGCTGATGCGCGAATCCGATTCGGGCACGCTGTACCGTCTCACCGGCTCGCACACGTTGCCTCCCATCGCTCCGGCCCCGCCCAAGGCGCAGCCGCCCGCCAAATCCAAATCGCTGATGCTGCCGATGTCGCTGATCGCGGCCGGCGTGCTGTTGGTGATCGGGATCTCGGTGATGATGGTGCTACGTAGGCACCGCACTCAGGTAGAAGCTACCAACGTCGCGGCGGCAGCGGAGGCGGCGAAGGCCGCGGAACAAGCAGCGGCCGCGCCCCCCGTGGATACGGCACCGCCCGTTCCAGAATCGAAACCCGCGCCCGACGCGTCGGTCCTGAACAACGATCAGATCATCGACATGGTGGCCAACAAGGTGCCGCAGGCGGTGATCCTGGGCCAGATTCACTCCTCCAAGACCGATTTCAATTTGACTGCCCCGGAAATCATCAGATTGAGCAACGCCGGCGTGTCGAGCAAGATTATCGAGGCGATGCGCCATCCTGATGCGATCCCGGCGGCGGTGCCTCCGCCGTCCCGGACAACATCCACGTCCTCTCCCGCGGCCGCGCAGACTCCGCCTCCCGTAGTGGCCACGCCCGCACCAGTCGTTACGCCGGTGACGCCTCCTCCGGCCCCGGCGGCGGCCGCGCCTGCTGCTGCGAAGCCTGCCGAGAACAAAGCTCCTGAAAAATGGATCGAGATTACGGTGACGGATGCCACGCCGATTCAGGCGACGCTCGCAGCCGATGTCGCCGCCGAGGCGCCCGAGGGCCAGGCCATGAAGCTCACCGCATCGCACGAACTGCGCGTGGGCGATACCGTCGTGATTGCGAAGGGCGCCGCCATTACGGCGGAGATCGTGGAAGCGGCCAAGAAAAAATTCATCGGCAGCGGCAAGATGACCTTCAAGGTGATGAAGATCGCCTCCGCCGATGGCAAGACGCTCAACGTTCGCGCGACTCCCGGCAAGAGCACCGATGGCCCGGCTCGCCGGCCAGTCGAAGTTCCCAACCAGAAACACACCAAGGAGCTTGCCGCCGCGGCAGGCGCGGAATATATCGTCTACATCGACGGCGCGCAGACGCTTTCGATCAAGAAGTAGCTACCCCTTCGTTCGTTTAGCGATGTAGGGCAGGTTTTTAACCTGCGCCGGATTTTCAATCCGCCTGTACGAGTGCAACGAAAGGGTGCCGGCGCTGTCACGATCCGAAAGCGAACAGATGATGCAGCGTGCGGATGTAAATCGTCTTGCCCGCGATCGACGGAGTCGCGACGATGTCTTCGTCCAATTCATTGCGAGCCACAACCGTCAATTGATCGCTCTCCGCTGCCAGCACGGTGACGATTCCTTCCGACGACGCCACATACACTCGTCCGTTCGCCGCCACGGGCGAGGCGTAATACGCGCCCGGCGCACCCACACGCGAGCGATAAATCAATTTGCCCGACGCCGCATCCAGACACGTCACCACCCCGCCGTTGCGGATGAGAAACAGGCGGCCGCGATACAACAACGGCGACGGAACTTCGGGGATCGACGTGTTGTCGCGCCAGATAACCTTCGGCTCACCGCCATCCAGGCGAATCGCCAGCAGGCCATGATCCTGCGCCATCCCTTCCACCCGCGTGCGGTACGCGTCCCATTCGGCTGGTTGCAGAATTCCGTCTTTGTTGCGATCGATGCCCTTGAATGAAATGAAATTCTGCGAATGTGGAATGCTTTCAAGACCGGGCCGGGCGGTGTAGCGCAGATCCTCCGGGAATTCGGATTCTGTGATCGCGCCGTCTTTGTTCTTGTCGTAGCGCTCCAGCAGCGTGGCGAAATCCGGCAGCGACGGGCGCTGGTCCTCCTCGCCCAGAACGTTCCAAGTGGAGACGAAAATCGTGTCGCGATCGGCAGCGGGCGTGCTCGCCCCTGAAGTATTTTCAGCCAGCGACCAGATTCGCTTCCCACTTGCGATTTCATACGCTTCGATCACGCCTGCGCGATGCAGTAACAATTGATCGCGCCACACGATCGGTGTCGAATAGCTTTCCACGCGCCCACGTTCGGGGGGATATTCGGTTTTCCAAACTTGCTTGCCGGTGCGGCGATCCACGGCCAGCAGATAACCGCCCTGCATCGCGTCATGATTGACGATCAACAGATTCCCCACCAGAATCGGCGACGCGCCACTGCCGTGATGCGTTTTGGGCATCGCCAGCGGCAGCGTCCACTGACTCGCACCCGCATGGTCGAACGCCATCACGCCATAAGAGGAGAAATAGGCGTATACGCGATCCTGATCGACTGCGGCGGACGCCGTGGCTGGGTTGCTCACCACGTGCGTCTCCTCGATTTCTTCGGCAGGCGCAGTGCGACGCCACAGAATCGAACCATTCAAAGCGGACACGCACAGCAATTCCAGCTTTTTCATCGTGGGTTCGAAGGAGGTGAGGAACATTCGATCTCCCCACACCACCGGCGAAGAATGCCCGATCGGAAACGGCTGTTTCCACAGCGCCCCTTTGAAGTCGACCGGTGGAATCGCTTCAGAGCCGGCGATTCCGGTAGCGTTCGGCCCGCGGAACTGCGGCCAGTTCGCGCTTTGCGCCACCAGAATCGTGGGAACGGCGGCGATGAGAAATGCGCGAGTCGTCATTCCGCCGGCTTCTCCTGCAGGCGCAACAGTTCGTCGATGAAGAATTTCTTGGGGTACGGGTCGGGATACAAACGCACATTCTTCTCGAGCATCGCGAGCTCCTCCTTGCAATCGCACCCGTTCTGCCGCAGCCAGAGTGCGTTGATGGTGAACGAATCGCCCTTCCGTTCCACGTTGGCAAAATACGGCACTTGCGGGGTCGGTTTGAATTGATCGATCCACTGCCGATAGCACTTGCGTACGGCCGCGCAGAATTCCGGCGAAACGGTCGTGAATGCCACCCAACTCATACATGCCAGCTTATTTGATCGCGCACAACGGCACAAACCGCCTGTGCGCTCCAATTTTGATCGCGCACAACGGCACAAACCGCCTGTGCGCTTCCAATTTGACCGCGCACAACGGCACAAACCGCCTGTGCGCTTCCAAGGCAAATTCGGTCTGATAATCTGTCATCGTTAACTGAAATGCCGGAAGAGCTTCCATCCTTTCGCTACCATCCCGATCCGCTCGGAACAGGCGCGATCAAAGCGGAGCCGGATCGCCCCTGTCTCGGCTGCAACCGCATTCGTGGATACCTGTACATTGGGCCGTCGTACACCGAGAAGAACTTCATCCTCGATGAGCACCTATGCCCGTGGTGCGTGGCCGACGGCACCGCCGCCAAGCAATTCGGTGCGACGTTCAACAGCACGGGCACCATGGATTGCTCCAGCGACGCGATCCGAATCGAAATCGAGCAGCGCACGCCGGGATTTACCGCATGGCAGGATGCGCAATGGCTGGGCTGTTGCGACGACGGCGCGGCGTTTCTGGGGCTCGCTGGGCGCAAGGAGCTGGAGCGGGATTTTCCGGAAGCAATCCCTGCGGTCATGCGGCATCTGCGCGACGATTACGATCTTTCCAAAGCCGATGCCGAGGAATTCTTCCAAGGTCTCAGCAAAGAAGACATGCCGACCGCTTACATCTTCCGTTGCCTG
This sequence comes from Terriglobia bacterium, assembly GCA_963819125.1. Classification (GTDB taxonomy): domain Bacteria; phylum Acidobacteriota; class Terriglobia; order Bryobacterales; family Bryobacteraceae; genus Palsa-187. The sequence continues at coordinate 883,984 of CAWFUQ010000015.1, read as the reverse complement.
CACTGCCACAAATATCTGGCTTACGTGGATCAAACATAGACGAAACTTAAACGTCTAAAAACATGCGAACCTGAAGAATATGCGTTGGTTTTCCGGACTCGCTCTGGTCGTGGCGTTAAGCGCTCCAACCTGGGCGCAGCTCACTGCCGAGCAGAAGCAGCTCAACATCGATTCGTTCGAAAAAGTCTGGACCACCATTCGCGACAAGCATTGGGAGAAGAAGCCCGGTGGCCTGGACTGGCAGGCGATCCACGAAGAATTCCGCCCCAAAATCGACAAAGCGGAATCGACCGATGCCGCGCGCCAGGTGATGCAGGCGATGCTGGGACGCTTGAAAGAGACGCATTTCGCGATCATACCCGCCGCGGTTTACGACGAAGCCGACAGCGGCGGCGATTCGCACCTGATGGGCGACGGCTCGCCCGGCATCGATCTGCGCGTGATCGACGGTCATGCGGTGGTGACCCGCGTCGACCCCGGATCGCCCGCCGAAAAAGCGGGAGTCAAGACCGGCTGGATCGTCGCGAGCGTGGAAGGCAAGGACCTTGACGCAGCCGTTCAAAAACTGAAAGCCGATCCCGATATTCATGAACTGGTGCTGGTTCGCGCCGTGCTTTCGCGGCTCACGGGACCGGTTGGCGGCAAGCTGCACGTGGTGTTTCGCGATGGATCGAATCAGGATCGCGCCATGGATCTGGAACTCGCTTCACCGCGCGGCGAGATTTCGAAATTCGGAAATCTCCCGGCGCAACACGTATGGGTAGAAACCAAGAAGGTGGGCGGCGCGGGATATGTTGCGTTCAACATGTTCCTCGATCTGGGCCGCGTCATGAGCCGCTTCGGCGATGAAGTCTCCAGTTGCATGAAATGCGACGGCCTGATCATCGATCTGCGCGGCAATCCGGGCGGGATCGGCGGGATGGCGATGGGCATGTCCGGGTGGCTGATCGATAAGCAGGGATTGAGCCTCGGCAACATGTACACCCGCGATTCGACCATCCATTTCGCCGTGAATCCGCAGGTAAACGTGTTTCACGGACCGGTCGCGGTGATCGTGGACGGCATGTCGGCATCGACTTCCGAGATTTTCGCCGGCGGGTTGAAGGATTTAGGGCGTGCCCGCATTTTCGGAGAGCGAACCGCAGCGGCCGCGCTTCCGTCTTTAATTGAGAAGCTTCCCAACGGCGATGGATTTCAGTATGCGGTCGCCAACTATATCTCTGAAGGCGGGAAACCGCTTGAAGGCATTGGAGTTACGCCGGATTCGCCGGTGCGCGTGACGCGGGAAGCGCTGCTTGCCGGGCATGATCCGGCTTTGGACGCCGCGCTCGAATGGATCGAGAAGCAAAAGGGGAAACCATGACCAACTTGAGGAAATTAAAGGGATTTGCCGCCACAGCCGCAGTCGCACTCACGATGACGGGCGGGTTCGCGCTCCGCGCGGACGATGCTCTGCCGAAAGCGGAAACAATTCTCGACCGCTTTATCGAAGCCACCGGCGGGAAAGCCAACTACGAGAAGCGCAAATCGGAAATCGAAACGGGAACGCTGGAGATTACGGCGATGGGGATCAAAGGGTCGCTGACTCGATACGCGGCGGCTCCGGATAAGACTTATTCGGTGATCGACATCGAAGGCATCGGCAAGATCGAAGAGGGTTCGTCCGAGGGGATCGCTTGGCAGAAGAGCATGATGACCGGCGCGCACGTGAAAACTGGCGTCGAAAAGGCGCAGGCGCTGCGCGAAGCCACCTTCAATCTGACGCTGCATTGGCGCGATCATTTCACCAAGGCCGAGACCGCTGGAGTCGAAACGGTGAATGGCGAGGAATGCTACAAAGTTGTGCTGACGCCCAAGGAAGGTAAGCCGGAAACGAATTTCTATTCAAAGAAATCGGGGTTGCTGATCAAGTCCGTGGCCACCGTCGAGAGCCAGCTAGGTGAGATGGAAGCCGAATCGAGCGCTTCCGATTACAAGGACTTCGGTGACGGCATTCTCTCGCCCTCGAAAATGACGCAAAAGGCCGGGCCGCAAGAGATCACCATCACCATCAGCAGCGTAAAGGTGAACGAACCCATCCCGGCTGACAAGTTCGAGGTTCCTGCGGACATCAAGGCGCTTGCCGCCAAGCCACAGTAAATCTAGAAATCGTCGGGCAATGAGTCGGATATCGTGATCTAGTGTGTGGTGTGTCCCACAGATTGCACACTAAGTGGGGCGGACGCCCTCGTCCGCGCTGGGCCCCTGGCCCGGCTGGCGTGCTGAAGCCAAAGGCCGACGGGGGCGTCGGCCGCGGACCAGGGGTCCGCCCCACCTAGAAATCGTCGGGCGGATGCGAGTGCCGGTAGAATTTCGTCCGGCAACTCCGGCACCGGAACGGCCACCGTCCAAAGGTCCGGGCGAGTAAAGCGAAAAAACCCTCGCTTTTGGATCGCCTGACGTCTGTCGAGCCGCACTTCGGGCACGCGATGCGGGCTTGCGAATTCTCCAATTCCTCATTAGGCGTCAATCTGAGGCAAGCATATCACGCAGTCACGAACCGGGGGATGCTCAAAGGACTAGTATTTTTCGCCGATCCGTTCTATAACTGATTCTTGAGGCAATTTTTCAAAATACCGCTGTTCCAAGCCATCGCGAGGAGCGGCGCGCGCCGGATCGGGATTTGGATCGCGGTGCTGTTGGCAGGCGCCTACGGATGGGCTGCGCTGCGCGGACCGCAGGGCGTGGGTGCGCTGCTCGATAAGCATCGCGAGATTCGCGCGCTTGAAGAGCAGAACGCCGAACACGTCCACGAAATCGAACGAATGAAAGAGCGCATCCGCCGCCTGAAGGAAAGCCCCAGTGAGCAGGAGATGGAAGTTCGCAAGCAGTTAAAGCTGCTGCGGCCTGGCGAAACTACGTTTATTCTCCCCGAAGATCCCAAGAATCCGACAGCGGGCGCCCCGAAAGACGGCGAGTCGAAACCGGATTCAAAGCCGGATCAGCCTTAAACCCCTACCAAACCCGGCAGGCCGGAGCTTTCACCATCGGTTGACCTGCCTTGCATGAATATGCCTGCGCGAATTCCGGCATGTTTTCAACCACGCCATTGACACGATCGATCCCGGGCGAATGGGGGTCGACCTGGGCGCGCATGCGCAGCGCTTCCGGCGTTGCGTTTTCGCACCACACCTGAGCCCAGCCCAGGAACAAGCGTTGCTGCGCCGTGAACCCATCGCGCTTGGGCGGCGTCTTTCCCGCCAGCGTATCCATCAATGCCATATAGGCGAGCCGCAATCCGCCGTTGTCCGCTGTGTTTTCGCCCAGCGTCAATTCTCCGTTCAAGTGCACGTCATCGACAGGAGTGAACGCCGAATACTCTTTCACCAGGCACTGTGCGCGATCGCCAAATGCTCTTGCGTCGGCCGCGGTCCACCAGTCGCGCAAATTTCCCTGCGCATCGAACTGGCGGCCCTGATCGTCGAACGCGTGCGTCAACTCATGGCCGATCACTGCGCCGATCGCGCCATAATTCACCGCGTCGTCCATGGAGTTATCCCAGAACGGCGGCTGCAGGATTCCGGCTGGAAAATTGATATCGTTCTCCTGGGAATCGTAATAGGCATTTACGGTGGGCGCGCTCATCTGCCATTCGGTCTTGTCCACCGGCTTGCCGATTTTCTTGAGCTGGCGATCGATCTCGAATTCGCTGGTCCGTTCGGCGTTGCCGTAGGCGTCGTCGCGCGCGATCTTGACCTTGGAATAATCCAACCACTTCTGTTTCGACCCGATCTTATTGGCGATGGCGTGCAGCTTGATCAGCGCCTGTTCCTTTGTTTTCGGCGTCATCCAATCCAGCTTTTCGAGGTCCTCCTGCATCGCCTTTTCGATCGCGTTCACCATCGTCTGGGTACGGCGCTCACCCTCTGCGCCCAGAGTTTTTTCGACGAACTTCTGGCCCAGCGCGTCGGGAAGCTGGCCGTCCACCTGGTCGACGCATTGCTTCCAGCGCGGGCGCATTTCCTTGGCGCCGGAGAGATCCTTGCCGAAAAATTCAAAAGTCGCTTCCTGGAACTTCATGGGCAGCACATCGGCATTGTCGTGCAGCACATGCCAGTCCAGATACGTCTTCAGATCTTGAAGCGGCGTCGTGACGATCACCGTTTGCAGTGTTTTCATGAACGCCGGCACATCGATATTGATGCTCTCGAAATGCGGAGCGCCGATGTCAGTGAAAAATTTCGGCCAGTCAAACCCCGGCGCGAGCGCCACCAGTTCCTTCATCGGAAGCTTGTGATAAAGCTGATTCGGATCGCGCCGCGAAACGTTATCGAGCGAACCGCCGGCGAGCGCGGTTTCGATTCCCATCACCGCATCGGCCTTCTTGGAGGCGATAACCGGGGAGTCGCCGGTCAGTTCAAACATCTTGGCGATATGCGCCACGTATTGCTTGCGCAGTTCCACCGATTTCTGATCGGTCTTGAGGTAATAATCGCGATCCGGCAGCCCCAGTCCGCCCTGATCGAGATCGGCGATTTCGATAGAAGAGTCCTTAGCGTCGGGAGAGGCGGAGAACCGGAAGAACGAAGTAGTGCCGGTGCCGAATAAGCGCGCCATAACGTCAGTGATCTGCGATTTTCCGGTCATCGCGGCGATGCGGTCGAGATCGCCCTTCACCGGCCCGAGACCTTTGGCGTCGATCGCTTTCTGATCCATACAGGCGAAATAATAATCGCCAATTTCGCGTTCGATCAGCGTACGTGTCGCTTTATCGGCGGTATCTGATTCGAGAATATTTTGGAGGATGGTGCGATTGCGCTCCGCCAACGCGTCGAAGCGGCCGAAGCGGGAGTGGTCGCCGGGCAGGGGATTGGCGGCCATCCAGCCTCCGCAGGCGTACTGGTAGAAATTGACGCACGGGTCGACCGAGCGGTCGAGCGCGCTGGCGTCGAACCCGGTAAATTTCTGGCCAAACGCGAGCGCGGCGGCCAAAGTGAGCAGAATCGCTAGCCTCATATCTCTATTGTACGGAGGAAGTTCCAGAATGTTAGAAGCGATGTACACGAGGCTCGTGTACACTGGAATCGTGAAGAATATCACGTTGAGCGCGGAGGAATCGCTGATCGAAGAGGCGCGCGAAAAGGCGCGGAAGCAGAACACGACGCTGAACGCCGCGTTTCGGGAATGGCTGACGGAATATAGCGGACGGCGGGACCGTTCCAAGCAATTCCGCGAGCTGATGAAGAAACTCGATTACGTGCAACCCGGCCGTAAGTTCTCGCGAGATGAAGCGAATTCGCGCGGCTAGATGAACCGCTACTTTCTCGATACCAATATCGTCGTCTATAGTCTCGACAAGACCGAGCCGGTGAAGATGCGCCGGGCTGTGGCGCTCCTCGACGACGCGACCAAAGGTAAGGGAGTGATTAGTTATCAGGTGGTCCAGGAATGCCTGAATCTGATGCTTCGGAAATTTCGGCAACGGATTACGCTGCCTGATGCACATGCCTACCTGGAAGAAGTGCTCTTGCCGTTGTGCAAAGTCCGTCCAAGTGACGATTTGTTTTTCGACGCTCTTTCGATCGCTGGCGAAACCGGCTGGGCGTATTACGATTCTCTGATCGTCGCCTCCGCGATCGCAGGTGAGTGCGACATTCTCTACACAGAGGATCTCCAGCACGGCCGTTCGATTCGCGGCGTGAAGATCCAGAATCCGTTTCTCTGATTTAGCACGCTCTCCGGCAATGACCTTGAGGCGCGACGGTAACGGAGCGCGTTCGGTCGCAACGCCAGCTTAACAGGACGAATGATTCGACAGCCAAGTCGTGCGACACCGACGAACCGAGTGGCCGCGTAGCCCAAACGTGCTCCGTTACCGTCGCGCCTCAAGGCCGTAACGAAGTGGACACCACTACCCCGCGCGCGCGCCATCGGGCACCGCTCGCTCCGGCATCGCGAGCGCGGGTGCGATGCCGTCCGCATAGCCGATATCGAACAGCATCCCTTCGCTCACCACGCCGCGCATCTTGCGAGGCTCCAGATTTACCACGAACAGCGCCTGCCTGCCGACCACTTCATGCGCGTCGCGTTCCTGCTTCATTCCGCATAGGATCGTGCGGTGATGATCGCCAAAGCTGACGCGCAGCGCGACTAGTTTGTCTGAGCCGGGCACGTCGTCAACGGCTTCAATGGTGCCGACGCGGATGTCGATCTTTTCGAGATCGCCTATCGCGATTGGCGGCTTCACTGGCGCGGGTATCATTTCAACTACGCGTCGACCGCTTCGAGTGCCCTGGCCGCGTAGCGACGCTCGACATACGCGTTCAACATCGCGATAAATTCTTCGACGATGTGATCGCCGCGTAGCGTGCACTTCAGCTTCCCGTCGACATACACCGGCGCGACCGGCTCTTCGAACGTCCCCGGCAGCGAAATCCCCAGATCGGAATGCTTCGATTCGCCCGGCCCGTTCACCACGCAGCCCATCACCGCGACCTTCATCTCTTCCACGCCCGTGTAGTGCGCCTTCCAGGTCGGCATCTGGGTGCGCAGATAGGTCTGGATCTGATCGGCCATGTCCTGGAAAAACGTGCTGGTGGTGCGGCCGCAACCGGGGCAGGCAGTGACCTGCGGAGTGAAGCTGCGCAGCTCCAGCGATTGCAGGATCTGCTGGCTGACGATCACTTCCTCCGTTCGATCGCCATTGGGCAGCGGTGTCAGCGACGCTCGAATGGTATCGCCGATTCCTTCCTGCAGCAGCACGCCGATCGCGGCCGTAGTCGCGACGATGCCTTTCGATCCCAAGCCCGCTTCAGTGAGGCCGAGATGCAGCGGATAATCGCACTCCGCGGCGAGCATGCGGTACACCGCGATCAGATCCTGCACGCCGCTAACTTTCGCACTCAGGATGATTTTGTCGTGCGCCAGGCCGTAGGTCTCCGCGGCCTTCGCCGATTCGATGGCGCTGACCACGATCGCGCGCAGCGTGACAGTCTTCGCATCGAGAGGCTCCGGCAGGCGATTGTTGTCATCCATCATGCGCGTCAGCAGCGCCTGATCGAGCGATCCCCAATTCACGCCGATGCGCACCGGACGATCGTATTCGATGGCGGCTTCGATCATGACGCGGAAATTATCGTCATGCTTCTTGCCGATATTGACGTTGCCGGGATTGATGCGATATTTCGAAAGCGCGCGAGCCATCTCAGGATATTTCTTCAGCAGCAGGTGACCGTTGTAATGGAAATCGCCGATGATGGGCACGCGCACGCCGAATTTATCCAGCGTGTCGACGATCTTGGGCACCGCTTTCGCGGCATCGTCGGTATTCACCGTGACGCGCACCAGTTCCGAACCCGCGTTCGCCAGCGCCATGGTCTGATTCACGGTCGACATCACGTCAGCGGTGTCGGTGTTGGTCATGGATTGAACCACGATGGGGTTCGATCCGCCCACTTTCACTTTGCCGATGGTCGCCGTCGCTGAACGTCGTCGCGTACTTGCAGCCATACTCCTCCAAAATCTCAAAAAATGCGGTGAACCTTTATTGTATCGTGGACGTTCCAATGCAGCCCGCACAAAAGGCCGCGGAGACGCATGAGCTGAAGCGCGAGCTCGGGCTGACCAACCTGGTCTTCACGCAAATCCTGTTCGTGATGGGATTGAGCTGGGTGGGCGCGGCGGCGAAACTCGGGCCAGCGCACATTTCCTATTGGCTGCTTGCGATTGTACTGTTCTACATCCCCTCCGCGATCGTCGTGATTCATTTGAGCCGCAAGATGCCGATCGAAGGCGGACTGTATCAGTGGGCCAAAATTGGATTTGGCGAGCGCATCGGATTTCTGGTCGCGTGGAATTTGTGGATCTACGCCATGATCCTGACCTCGGAAATCGGATTGATGGCCGCGACCAATATCGGTTACGCGACCGGCATCACCTGGCTCGCCGAAAGTAAATGGTTCATCGCGTTTGCGAGTGTTGCGATCATCGCGCTGCTGACGTGGCTATCGACCATCGGACTCACCGCCGGAAAGTGGATCCACGGCGCGGGCGGATTGACCATGGTGGTGATCCTCGCGGCGATGATCGCGATGCCGATCTACTACTGGTCGCGCGGCGAGCACGCCGTCACGCAGCCGTTCGCTTTGGCGATGCCGGCGATTTCGCTGCTGAACGTGAACATCCTGGGCAAGCTAGGATTCGGGGCGTTGGGCGGATTTGAATACGTCGCGATCTTCGCGGGCGAATGCAAAGATCCGGCGCGCACCATCGGGCGCAGCGTGATGATCTCTGCGCCGATCATCGCGATTCTGTTCATCCTGGGAACCGGCGCGGTGCTGTGGTTCGTGCCGATGGATCGCATCGATCTCATCTCTCCCGTCTCTCAGGTGTTGTCGATCGGAACGAAGCCCTTGGGAATCGGCGCCCGGATCGCATCGGTGGTGATTCTGGCGGTGCTCGGAATGCGGTTCGCGCAAACCAGCATCAACTTTTCCGCGACCGCGCGATTACCGATGGTCGCGGGCTGGGATCATCTGATGCCCGCCTGGTTCACCAAACTCCACACCAAATATCGAACGCCCGCGCATTCCATCTTCTTCGTTGGCGCCATGACGCTGGCGTTCAGCTTGTCGGGAATCATCGGCGTGGGCAGCCAGGAAGCGATGCAGCTTTTCAATAACTCGGCCGGAATTTACTACGCGCTGACTTACGTCGCGATGTGCCTGGTTCCGATTGTCGGTGAAGCTTCCCCAGGGGTGAAGCTCGCGTCGTGGCTGTGCCTGGCGATGACCGTGCTCTATATCGTGCTTTCGATTTTTCCGATCATCGACGTTCCCAATCGCGCCGCGTTCACGTTCAAGATCAGCAGCGTGGTCATCATCGGAAATGCAATCGGCTACGCGATTTATGAAATCGCGGAACGCAGGCGTAACCGCGCACTAAAATAGGAGCGTGATGCGATGGGCTGCCTTACTCGCGATTTCGTTTGGCGCGTTCGCGCAGGAACCCATAGTTACAGTCGAGAAGATCGCGACCGGGCTGCACTACACCGATGGCCCCGCGTGGTCGGCAGACGGATTTCTGATCTTCAGCGATACGGTCGCAAACAAGCTGCACAAGTGGATGCCGGGACACGTGGGCGATATCGAACTCGCGGACATCGCCGGTGGACCGATCGGCAATGCGTACGATTCGCAAGGGCGGCTTTACACCTGCGAATTCCGTGAGCGCCGCATCACGCGCACCGCGAAGAACGGCAAGACCGAGGTGATCGCCGCACGATTCGAAGGCAAGCGCTTCAACGCACCCAACGATATCGTGGTGCGGCACGACGGCCACGCCTATTTCACCGATCCCGCCTTCGGCAATCAGCAGGATTCGCGCGAGCTTGATTTCTATGGCGTATTCCACCTGACGCCAAAGGGCGAAGTGGAAGCGATCGCGCGATTGAAGACGCGTCCCAACGGGATCGCACTGTCGCTCAACGGCAAGACGCTCTACATTACCGATTCCGATGCGCGCGCCATTCGCGCCTACGATCTCGACGGCAAGGGCGGCGAAGGGCGCGTGATCGTCGAAAAGATTCCCGGCGTGCCTGACGGAATTCGTATCGACGAAAAAGGGAATCTGTGGGTCGCGGCGAAATCGCTCTATTCATACTCTCCGCAAGGCAAGCTGCTAACGGAAATCGGCCTGCCGGAAACGCCGTCGAATCTCACTTTCGGCGACGGCGACAACGCATCTATCTTCGTCACCGCGAGAACGTCCATCTATCGAGTGCGCGCGGGCGTGAAGGGACCTCCCCAAAATCGCGATCAGTAGACGATATCCGAAGTTTCCGCTGCTGGGCGTCGGCGCACTGATCTTCAGACGCTCGTCGATTCTATTGGTCGAGCGCGGGCGCGATCCATTAAAAGGATATTGGTCGCTGCCCGGCGGCCTGGTCGAAACAGGCGAGCCGTTGAGAGACGCCATCGCGCGCGAAGTATTCGAGGAAACCGGCCTGCGCGTGAAACCATCAGAGCGTTTCGAAATCTTCGAGCGCATCATGCGCGATGCTTCGGGCCGCGCCGAATATCATTACGTGCTGTGCGACTGCACGTGTAAAGTGGTGGGAGGCGAGCTTCGTCCCGGCGACGATGTGTCGCGCGCCGAATGGGTGCCCTTGTCGCAGCTCGATCGATATCAACTCACCGCCGGCACCGAAGAAGTGATCCGCAAAGCTCATGCAAGCCGCAAGCGTTCTTGAATTCGAAACTCTTCGCGCCGTCGTCGCACGATACGTGCGCAGCGCGCTGGGTCGCGATGCGATAGAGAAGCTCGCGCCAAATTCTGATCGACCGGCGATCGAAGACGCACTGGCCGATGCCGCCGAAGGAATCGCGTATCTGCGCGCGTCGTCGCAGCCGCAACCGGCACAGCGCGGCGCGGCGATTCGCATTCGATTCGGCGAAATCGCCGACCCGGGATCCTCGGTCGCGCGGCTGCGCATCGAAGGAACCGCCCTCGAAGCGAAGGAGATTCTGGAAGTCGCGCGCATGCTCGATCTTGCGTCTGAAGCGCGCGCGATCCTCACCGGCCTCGTGTTTCGATTTCCACGATTGGCCAAGCACGCCGAATCCATCGCGGACCTGCGCAGCCTCGCCAACGATCTGCGCAGCAAGATTCTGCCCGATGGATCGCTGGCCGACGATGCTAGCGTCGCGCTGGCGCGCATGCGTCGCGATGCGGAACGGCAGCGCAATCAGATCCAGGCGTCACTCGAAAAATTCCTGCGCGCGCATCACGAAGACGGAACATTGCAGGAAGATTTCGTCACCATTCGCGACGACCGTTTCGTGGTGCCCGTGGTCACCGGCCGCGAGCGTCGCGTCGAAGGCGTGATCCATGGCGCCAGTGGCAGCGGGCACACGCTGTTCGTCGAGCCGCTGGAGACCATCGAGCTGAACAACGAACTGGTGCGCCTTCGCGAAGAAGAAATGCGCGAAGTGCATCGCATCCTGCGCGAGTTCACGTCGCGATTGCGCGAGCACGCGGCAGAGATCGCGGCGACGGCGGCGGCCTTGGGCCGGCTAGAGCTGATTTTCGCGAAGGCGGAATTCGCGATCGATTTCGAATGCACCATTCCGCGATTGAGTTCTCTGAACGCACGAAAGGTAGTCCTGCGTGACGCCAGGCATCCGTTGCTGGAGGATCTGTTTCGCACCCAGCGCAAGACGGTCGTTCCGATTTCACTCGCGCTCGATGAATCGCAGCGAACATTATTGATCAGCGGCCCGAACACTGGCGGCAAGACGGTATCGCTCAAGACCGCGGGGTTGCTCGCGCTGATGACGCATGCGGGATTGCCGGTGCCCGCGGCCGAAGCCGAGTTTCCGCTGTTCGACGACATCCTGGCCGACATCGGCGATCATCAATCCATTCAGGAAAGCTTGAGCTCGTTCTCCGCGCACATCATGTCGATGAAGTCGATGCTCGAAAGCGCGACGGCGAATTCACTGGTGCTGGTGGACGAGCTGGGCCGTGCGACCGATCCGGAAGAAGGCGGTCCGCTGGGCGTCGCGATTCTGGACGCGTTCCGCAAACGCGGCGGATTCACTCTCGCGTCCACGCATTTGCTCGCCATGAAAATTTACGGCGCTTCGACGGAAGGCGTGCTCAATGCGTCCATGGGATTTGACGATCAAACCTTGCAGCCGACGTATGTTCTAAAGCTCGGCGCGCCGGGAAAATCCGCAGGGCTCGACATCGCGCGGCGCATCGGCCTCGATCGCGAACTGATCGATTCAGCCCGCAAACACATGAGCACCACGGAGCGCGATATCGCGTCGTTTCTTTCCGAGTTGCACGCCCGTCTGGATGCGGCGGCGATCGAGCGCGGGGACCTTGCAGCGCGCGAACGCGAAATCAATCTGCGTGAGCAATCGCTCGAAGTGAATTGGGAGCGCAGGTACGCTGCGAAAATTCAGGAATTGGAGAAGCGTGCGAATGAACTTGCGGCGCAGTTCGAAAAGCGCGCGGAAACCGAAATCGGCGAGCTGAGCCAGAAAGCGCGCGCGCGGATCGGCAAGACCAAGCGCGAATATCGCGAGTCGCTGGAAACATCGATTGGCGAGATCGCTCCTGCAACACGAACCCCGCTCAGTCACCAAGTCCCGAAATTGAAAATAGAAGAAGGCGCGCGCGTGCGGCTCAAAGGAATTCGCCAGCCCGCCAGCGTGCGTCGCGTTCTGGAGCACGGCATGATCGAGGTCGACGCGGGATTTATGAAAATGCAGGTGCCCGAAACCGATGTTGAAGAAGTGCTTGCGCCGGCGCCCGGCACGAAGAAACCGTCCATCACCTTTCAGCAAGGCCCCAGTTTCGATACGCCGTATCGCGAGATCAACGTGATCGGGCAGCGCGCCGAGCAGGCGATCGAGCAAGTGGACAAATTCCTCGATAGCGCCGCACTCGCGCAAGTAGAACGCGTGCGCATCGTGCACGGCCACGGCATGGGAATTCTGAAACGCGCCATGGCGGAGCTGCTCAAAGACAATCCGCACGTCGAAAAATTCTATGCTGCGCCCCCGGAGCAGGGCGGCGCGGGAGCCACTGTCGTCGAACTCAAGTAGCTCCTGTTAAAATTGAATTTCCCCCCAAATGGAACCTGATCCGAAACTCGCACTGGACAAAGTGTACGAACCCCAAAAGTTCGAGCCGCGCTGGGCGAACTGGTGGGCCGATTCGGGCATTTATCGCGTGGAAGCGCGACCCGGTGACGACAATTATTTTTCGCTGGTGATCCCGCCTCCCAACGTGACCGGCGCATTGCACATCGGCCACATGTTCGAGCATTCCATCATCGATGCGCAGGTGCGCTGGCAAAGGATGCTCGGGAAAAATACGCTGTGGGTGCCGGGCACCGATCACGCCGGTATTTCGACGCAGTTGATGGTGGAGCGCCAGCTCGCCGCCGAAGGAATCAACAAGCAGGAACTGGGCCGCGAGAAATTTCTGGAGCGCGCCTGGAAGTGGAAGGAAGAATACGGCGGGCGCATTCTGGAACAGATGAAGCGCGTGGGCGACAGCGTGGATTGGTCGCGCCTGCATTTCACCATGGATCCCGATTTGTCGCGCGCGGTTCGCGAAGCGTTCGTGCGCCTGTACGACAAAGGTCTGATTTATCGCGCCGAATACATGGTGAACTGGTGCCCGCGCTGCCAGACTGCGATTTCGGACCTGGAAGCCGTGCCTTCGGAAACCGACGGCAGCCTGTGGCACATTCACTATCCGGTCGAAGGCAGCGATATCAAATTAGTCGTCGCGACCACGCGGCCGGAGACCATGCTCGGCGATACTGCGGTCGCGATCCATCCCGAAGATCCGCGCGCGGCGCAGCTTACTGGCAAGTTCGCGCGCCTGCCGCTGACCAATCGCAAAATTCCGATCGTGCTCGACGAGATGGCCGATCCGGAGTTTGGCAGCGGAGCGGTGAAGATCACACCGGCGCACGACCTGAACGATTTCGAAGCGGGCAAGCGCCATTCGTTGCCGATGATCAAAGTGATCGACGAGCACGCCAAGATGACGAGCGACGCGGGCGAGTTCGCGGGTCTCGATCGATTCGAAGCTCGCAAGCAGGTGGTTGCGAAATTGAAAGAGCTGGGGCTCCTCGAAAAAATCGAGCCGCACAAATTGAGCCTGCGAAAGTGCCAGCGCTGCCACACCATCGTCGAGCCGCTGGTGTCGATGCAATGGTGGATGAAGATGAAGCCGCTGGCTGAGCCCGCCATCGCCGCGGTGAAAGACACTCCGAAGCGGATCGAATTCGTTCCTGAAAATTGGGAGAAAACATACCTCAATTGGATGGAGAACATTCGCGACTGGTGCGTGTCACGCCAACTGTGGTGGGGTCATCGCATTCCCGCGTGGTATTGCGGCGATTGCAAACACACCACGGTCGCGCGCGAAACTCCGAAAGCGTGCGAGCAGTGCGGGTCGGCGAAATTGGAGCAGGAAACCGACGTGCTCGATACGTGGTTCAGCTCCGGGCTGTGGCCGATCTCCACGCTCGGCTGGCCCGATGAAACCATCGATCTCGCGTCGTTCTATCCGACCACTCTGCTGGTCACCGGATTCGACATTATTTTCTTCTGGGCCGCGCGCATGATCATGCTGTGCACGGAGATGACCGGCGAAGTGCCGTTCCGCAAGGTTCACATTCACGGCCTGGTGCGCGACGCGGACAAGCAGAAGATCTCGAAAATGAAGGGCAACGTGATCGATCCGCTGGTGGTGAACGAAAAGTTCGGCACCGACGCGGTTCGCTTCGGATTGCTGATCGCCGCTGCTCCTGGCGCCGATCCCGCGCTGAGCGACGAAATCATGGAGCGCGGCCGCAATTTCGCGAACAAGATCTGGAACGCGTCGCGCTTGTTATTTTCGAAATCACGCGATGGCGCGGGTGTGCCGCAGACGCTGGCCGATCGCTGGGTCTCTTCACAACTGAATTGGTGCGCTGAGCACATGAATCGCGCGTTCGAGCAGCATCGCTATCACGAAGCCGCCGACGCCATCTGGACATTTTTCTGGGACGAATTCTGCGATTGGTATCTGGAATTGAAAAAGCTGGATAGCGATTGGAGCTTCGCATACATCGCCTACGAGCGTGCGCTGCGTATGTTACATCCGCTGATGCCGTTCGTGACGGAAGAACTGTGGCATCGCCTGGGCAATCCGGCGGAGCAGTCGATCGGGCTGGCGGCGTATCCGAAACCTGACGCGTCCGAAAACGACGAGAACGCGCAAACGACCATCGATACCATCAAGCGAGTGGTCACCGAAATTCGCCAGACGCGGGCGCCCGCGAAATCGACCGCCAACGTGACTGCTTCGAATGGTATGTTCGCCGCGATCGAACAAAATCGCGCCATCATCGAGCGGCTCTCGAATGCAACGCTCGCGCTTTCGCAGGGCGAGTTCGCCGTGAAGATGGACGTGCCCATCGATCGAGAAAAGATCGCCAAGGACAATCTGCAGCTCGAAAAGGTGATCGCCAATTCCCGGCGGCAACTGGAGAATGAAGAAATCCTGAGCAAAATGCCGGGAAAAGTGGTGGCGAACCTGCGAGCCAAGCTCGCCGATTATGAAGCTCAACTGAAGAAGAACCTTGATGCGCTGGGCAAGTGAGGGCCGCGGGGCAATTGAGCGCGCGCTCGCCGAAGACGTCGGCGCCGGCGACATTACCACTGATTCCTGCATCCCGGCCGATCTTCAGGCTGAAGCGCGATTCGTCGCGAAAGAATCCATGACCGTCGCTGGAGTCGAATTGCTCCCCGTGATTTTCGGTGACGCGCGATTGCGAAAGCACAGCGGCGATCGTGTAATCGAAGGGGAAGAATTGGCGATCGTCCGCGGACCCGCGCGATTGCTGCTCACGCGTGAGCGAGTCGCGCTGAATTTCCTGCAGCGGCTGTCAGGAGTTGCAACGCTGGCAGCGAAGTTCGTCGTCGCCGTCGAAGGAACCGGAGCCAGAATCCTGGACACGCGCAAAACCACGCCAGGGTTGCGTATGCTCGAAAAAATGGCCGCAGCAGCGGGCGGAGTGGTGAATCATCGGCTCGGCTTGTACGACGCGATTTTGATCAAGAACAACCACATTCAGTTGGCGGGCGGAGTTCGCAAAGCGATCGAAGGCGCCAGGAAATCCGGCAAGCCCATCGAAATCGAAGTGCGTACGCGCGCCGAAATCGAACAGGCGCTGGCCGGGGGAGCCGCCAGAATCCTACTCGACAACATGACACCGGAACAGGCTGCGAACGAAATTGAATTCATTGGCCGCCGCGCGGAAACAGAAATTTCAGGCGGCATCACGCTCGAAAACGTGCGAGCGTACGCCGAAGCCGGTCCCGATTTCATTTCATCCGGCGCGATCACACATTCGGCCCCCGCGGTCGATATCAATTGTGGGATCCATGCCGTTTGATCTCTCGAGCGTTCGCGAACGCCTGCCCGGCCGCCGCATCGATTGGTTTCACAGCGTCAGCTCCACCATGACTCTGGCCGCGCAAGCGGCTCGCGATCACGCGCCCAACGGAACAATCATCGGCGCCGATGGACAGGTCGCCGGTGTCGGCCGGCACGGACACTCGTGGCATTCCGAAGCCGAAGCCGGGCTATATGTGTCGATCGTGCTGCGCTTGCCGATCGAAGCGAGCGGCCTTTCCGTGTTGATGCTCGCGCTGGGAATCGCCACGCAGCGCGCGATTTCGGATGCGGCCGGGCTCGCGGCGGATCTGCGCTGGCCCAACGATGTACTGATCGAAGAGAGCGGCGTGGCGAAGAAGTGCGCGGGAATTCTCGCGCAGCTCGAAGGGCGCGCGGTGGTCGCCGGAATCGGGATCAACGTGAACCACATCGTGTTCCCCACCGACATCGAAGCTACCGCGACATCGCTCCGCTTGGCGGGCAAGCGCGATGTATCGCGTGAAGATCTGCTGGTCGCGCTGGCGCAGGAAATCGATACATGCATGAAGCTTCTGACCGATGACGGCCCGCGCGCGATTCTGGAACTGTTTGCGCAATCGTCGAGTTACGTGAACGGTCGTCGAGTGCACGTGGAGCGAGTAGAAGGCCCTGTCGAGGGCGTAACCTGCGGGCTCAACGAATCGGGGTTTCTGCTGGTGCGCGAAGACTCCGGCGAACTCGCGACCATTCTTGCAGGCGGAGTGCGGCCTGCGTGATCGAAAATTACTTCAACTACTTCACCGAAATCGAGGAGCATTTTCAGCAAGCCCGCGGCACTGGATTGTTCTCTGTTTTCGCCGCTCGATTGGGCATTGATCGAAACGTGGAAGAACGCCGGCATTCCGCTTGAGGCGGTGCTGCGCGGGATCGACGCGGCGTTTGAGAAATGGCGCAATCGCCCGGCGCGCGGCGCGGATTCATATGGTCAATTCGCTGGCGTACTGCGCGCAGGCGGTGATGGAAGGAGCGCAGGCGCTGGCTGGAACAAAACCGTCCTCTAAGAAAAATGTCAAACCGCCCTTCGAAATGCGACGCGGTCCGAGAGTTCATCACGCGCAACGCCGCAGCACTTCGAAACAGTGGGCACACCACAACGGCGGATTCGATCGAGGCGCTGGATATCGAAGCCCTCTATCACGATCTGGAGCAACTGGAGCAGAGGCTCACGTCGATCGAAGAGAAGTTGATCGCGAATTTGCGTGCGTCGGCGACGGATGAAGCTCTATTTGAAGCTCGCCGCGCGCTGGATGTCGATCTGAAGCCGTATCGCGGGAAGATGAGCGCGGATCAGATCGCGATGCTGGAAAAGCAATTTCTAGAGCGCCGTCTGCTCGAATCCGCGAAGCTGCCGCGGCTGAGTCTGTTCTATCTCTGATAGGATCATCCGTCATGAAGCGCATCGTCCTCGCCGCGTGCCTGCTGCTGGCCGGCTGTTCGAAAAAAGTCACCGACTGGAACCTGACTGAAGCAATGATCCCCGCTCGCGACGGGGTGAAGCTGCACACCTACATCTTTTCGCCCAAAAACGCGAGCGGCAAGCTGCCGTTTCTGATCGAACGCTCACCCTACGGATTCGATAACGGCCGCGGCGAACGATCGCTGCAGAATCGTTACAAGCAGCTTGCTGACGAAGGATTTATCTTCGTGTTTCAGGACATTCGCGGGCGCTACGGATCGGAAGGTCAGTTCGTGATGTCGCGGCCGCCGCGCGATCGAAAAGATCCCAATTCCATCGACGAAGGCACCGATACTTACGACACCATCGAGTGGCTGCTGCACAACGTCCCAAATCACAACGGCCGTGCGGGGATGCTGGGGATTTCCTACGGCGGATGGCTCACCGCGATGGCTCTGATGGAGCCGCATCCAGCTTTGCGCGCCGCGAGCGAACAAGCCTCGCCCGCCGACATGTTTCTCGGCGACGATTTTCATCATAACGGAGCTTTTCGACTGAGCTACGGATTCGAATACGTCTCGCGCATGGAAACCGGGAAGACGCAGTTTCGTTACGACCCGCCGATCTTCGATTCCTTCGCGTGGTATTTGAAGTCGGGGCCTCTGGCCGATCTCGATCAGCAGGCGCTGCATGAGCGCAAGCCGACCTGGACGAACTTCGTCAATCATCCCAATTACGATTCGTTCTGGAAAGAGCAGGCCGTCAATCTGATTCTGAACAAGACCACGGTGCCGAATCTCAACGTCGCCGGATGGTGGGATCAGGAAGATTACTACGGCCCGATGAAGATTTACGAGACGCTTGAAAAACAAGACGCGGATCACAAAAATTACGTGGTGATCGGACCGTGGCGTCACGGCGGATGGGGCGGTGAAGGGAAATCGCTGGGGCCCATCGATTTCGGCGGCGACCAATCGAAATACTTTCGAGAGAAGGTGGAAGCTCCCTGGTTCGCCTATTGGCTGAAGGATAAAGGATCGCTGCAGCAGCCCGAAGCGCTGGCCTTCGAGACCGGCCGCAATTCGTGGGAGCGTTACGATTCGTGGCCGCCCAAGGATTCCAAGATTCGCAAGCTGTACACGGCTGCGAACGGTGCGATGTCGTTCGACGAACCGAAATCGCAAGACGCGTTCGATTCCTACCTCTCAGATCCGGCGCATCCGGTGCCGTATCGCCATCGTCCTATTCCGCCGACCTATTCGAACAACTCCGGCTGGACCACGTGGCTATCGGAAGATCAGCGCTTCGTCGATCTGCGGCCTGATGTGTTGAGCTGGTCGACCGCTCCGCTCACCGACGACCTAGTGATCGCAGGCGACGTGGTCGCGCATCTGTTTGCGTCGACTTCCGGCAGCGACAGCGATTGGATCGCGAAGTTGATCGACGTGTATCCCGAGAATGATCCCAAGCTCCCCGGCTACGAACTGATGATCGACAACGAAGTTTTCCGTGGGCGATTCCGCAATAGCTTCGAATATCCCGAGCGAATCGAGCCGGGCCGCGTGTACGAATATCCCATCGATATTCATTCGGCCAATCACGCCTTCCGCCGCGGGCATCGCATCATGCTGCAGGTGCAGAGCACCTGGTTCCCGCTGATCGATCGCAATCCGCAGACGTTTGTCGAGAATATTTTCAAAGCGACAGCGGCAGATTACCAGCCCGCCACGCAGAAGATTTATCGCTCGGCGCAGAAAGCCAGCTATGTGTCACTCCCAGTTCGCTAACATGATTCGCGCGTTCGCAACCTTCTTCCTTGTTCTTGCCTTAGCCGCAGCGCAAGAATTGCCATCGTTCGAAGTCGCATCCATTCGCGAACACTAGGGAGAGTTCCCCAAGATCGGCATCCCCACTTCGGGTCCTCGTCTTACCGCGAACGACTGGGCGGGCGATCTGGTTCGCTACGCCTTCCAGTTAAAAGATTACGAACTGATCGGCGAATCTTCCTCGAAAGTGTTCGACACGATTTACGACGTAACCGCGAAGGCGGAGGGTAGCGGAGAACCAAGTCATGAACAGTTCCGGCAGATGATGCAGCGCCTCCTCCAGGAGCGCTTCAAGATCAAGCTGCATCGTGAATCGCGCGAAATGCAGGTCTACGAATTGGTGGTGAACGGCAAGGGATTGAGAATGAAGAAAGCCGCGGCGGATGCGATCGCCGAACAGCATCTCGCTGCGAAGGGCCGCAATCTGGAAGTTGCGAATCCGAAGGCGACTATGGATTATCTGGCCGGCGCGATTAGTATGAGCCGCATCGGCCGCCCAGTGCTAAACAAGACAGGGTTGACGGACGCATTCGATCTGAAACTCGTGTTCACCCCTGACACGCCAGCCAACCGCAGATCCCCCGACGCAAGCGACATCACCATATTCTCGGCTGTGCAGCAATTGGGGTTGAAACTTCAGACGGCAAAGGCGTCGATCAGCGTGATGGTTGTGGATCACATCGAGGCACCGTCGGAGAATTGAGGCTTCCTACGGGCCGCGAGGCGTGCCGCGAATCTCGAAGGCCAGCTTCGTGGCACGGCCGGTGAAATAACCAGACTCTCCACGAATGGGGTGGGTCCAGCGTCATCCTTCGTGAATGATCCTACGACGATTCCTGCTGCTTGGCGTCTCAACGCTGACGATGGCCCAGGCGCCGCGAACGTTCGAGGTCGCATCGATTTACGAACACCAGGGCGACCTGCCCAGGATCAGCATCACCACTTCGGGTCCTCGCCTTACCGCGAACGGCTGGGTGGACGATCTGGTTCGCTACGCGTTTCAGTTGAAAGATTATGAACTGATCGGCGAATCGTCTTCTAAAGTGTCCGACACCGTTTACGATGTGAGCGCGAAGGCGGAGGGCAGCGGCGAACCGAGCCAGGAGCAATTCAGGCAGATGGTGCAACAGCTTCTTGAAGATCGTTTCAAGCTCAAGCTGCATCGGGAATCGCGCGAGATGCAGGTCTACGAATTGGTGGTGGACGGTAAAGGGCTAAAGATGAAGCCGGCCGCGGCGGATGCCATTTCTGAACAGCACCTCACTGGAAATATGCGGCGTCTTCAGATTTCAAATCCCAAAGCAACGATGGATTATCTCGCCGGCACCCTCACCATGAGCCACATCGGCTGCCCCGTGCTGAACAAAACCGGATTGACCGGCGCCTACGACCTGAAGCTCGTCTACACGCCGGTCACCCGCAGAGTTCCCGACGCAAGCGACATCAGCATATTCTCGGCTGTGCAGCAATTGGGGTTGAAACTTCAGACGGCAAAGGCACCGATCAGCGTGATGGTTGTGGATCACATCGAGGCACCATCGGAGAATTGAGGCTGCCTACGGGCCGCGAGGCGTGCCACGATCTCGAAAGCAGGAGACCCGGTAAACGCCTCACGCCCTCCGATGCCCGAAGGGGCATGGCCGATCGGCAAACCGAGCGGCCACAAAGTAGAAGATGAGACGCGCGCCCGAGTGTTTCGCCGGTGCCACGATTTTTGTGCGGTAATCTTTTTTAGCGCCCTGACGAGCCGAATCCGCCCGCGCCCCGCGCCGAATCGCCCAGTTCGCCTTCGTCCCACTCGATGGCTTCGTAACGCGCGATGATCAATTGCGCGATGCGATCGCCTTTTTCAACGGTGTAATCGGCCTTGCCCAAGTTGAACATCACTACCCGAATTTCGCCGCGATAGCCCGGGTCGATGGTGCCGAAGTTCACTGTTATCGCGTGTTTAAGCGCCAGTCCGCTACGCGGCCGGACCTGCGCCTCATAGCCCGATTCGAGCTGAATCGCGAGCCCCGTGGGTACGCCACGAGCCTCGCCAGGTAGTAGTACTGTGCGTTCCAAAGCGCATAAATCGAGGCCCGCGTCCTCGTGGGAGCCGTGAGCATAAGCCGGGAGCACGGCATCGGGATGAAGGCGCTTAATTCGAATTTTCATGAAGGAGTGAAATAGCTATCATAGGCTGTTGACCCTTCCAAAGTCTCCCCGAGTCCTTGCCGTTTCGCCGATGCCGCCCGAGAAGAGCGCGTACGCATTGGCGCGCTACAGCCGTTCGCCCGATTCGATTCGCGATTCCATCGAGTGGGTGCGCACGCACGATTCGTCGAAATTTCTGGAGAGTTTTTATTTCCAGTACGGCCACGCGTCCATCGCCGATCTGGGCCACGTCGTGTTGTGTTTCGAAGGCGTAAGCGAACTCGCGGCCACGGAGATTGAAGACGAACAGCTCTGGGACGGCCAGGCGCGCTCGTCTCGCTATCAGGATTTTTCGAAATCCGGGTTCGTGACGCCGCCGGAGCTTTCGGGCGCGTCTGCGGAGACGTATCAGTCGGCTGCAGAGCGATTGCTCGCGGCGTATCACGAAATTCACGCGGCGCTCGTCGATCATCTTTCGGCGAAGCTGCCTCGTCCGGAATCGATGAAGCCGGACGTTTACGGCCGCAACATCGCCGCACGAGCTTTCGACGTCGCGCGTTACGTCCTGTTCTGGGGAATTCCGACCGGCGTGGGTCAAGTGACCAGCATTCGTACCTTGGAACGTCAGATCCGGCGGCTGAAATCGTCGGAATATGCCGAAGTTCGCGAGCTGGCACAGGAAATCGCGGATGCGTGTGCAGCGCCGCCCGCTTGTGTTTGGGATGCGTCGACGGGTGCTGATCCGCTCGCTCCAACGCTCGCTCGTCACGTCGATCCGGATGAGCACGCGATGCAATCGCGGAAGGATCTGGAGCAGTGGGCCAGAGAGAATCTTCCGGCGTCCACAGGCGAATCTTCGTGTGACGCTGTCGATGTGATTCGTTCGAACGATAGCCATGCCGAAATCGCAGCAACGCTGCTGTATCCGGTCACGGATCGGCCTTTTCGCGAACTCTACCAAATGACGGTATCGTGGACCGCCACGCGGCGTAACGAAGTGATCGACGTCGCGCTCAAATCGCGAACCAAACGCGACGAACTGCTGCGCGAATTTCGCGGCGGATTGTACGCGTTCGACATGGTGATGGATATCGGCGCCTATCGCGATTTCCATCGTCATCGCCGCTGCCAGCAATATCGGCAGGCGTATAGTGGCAAGCTCGGTTACGATACACCGGAGGCGCTGATCGAAGCCGGGCTACGCGATTCCTACGATGCAACCATGTCGGCAACGTTCGCCGCGATGGGCGAACTGCCGAGCGGTGCGGCGCAGTACCTGATGCCCTTCGCCGCGCGCTCGCGATTCCTGTTCAAGATGGATTTCGCCGAAGCCGAATACATCTCGCGCCTGCGCAGCGGAGTGAAGGGCCACTTCAGCTATCGCAAAATCGCGTGGGAAATGAAGGTCGCGATGGAGAAGCTCGAGCCGGAGCTGGGTCGATTGATCGAGGCGACGCCGCCGTGGGTGGAAGATCCATTGAAGAGGTAATGGCCGCGAATGAACATGAATAAACACGAATAAGAATTACGTTCGTTCACGTTGATTCACGGCCTAAATTTCTTCTTCGGCCACGTCACGATTCCCGCCACGGCTTTCACGACCAGAACGTACCCGAGGCCGTTCAGAGGCGCAAGAGCCCATTCGACAATGCTGAAGCTGCCATGGACGCCTCCCGTAAGAATGTAGATCGGCGCGACGAGAATCGCGCCCGGCATGATCAGGACATTCCAAAGCCAGTCGTTGCCCGAAGGGCCTGCCTTCGCAGCGACCGCCACGAAGGCCAGACCAGCGGCCAACCCGATTCCGAAAGATATCGTGTTTGTCTTCCAGTTTGTTTTATTCGTGCGCATTCGTGTTCATTCGTGGCTAAGACCTTTTCTTCGTCAAACGTTCAGCGAACCTCTCCACATTCACCACGAACCGCTCATGCGTCCCGTCGCAGATCTGCTCCCGCTCATCCCACGCCTCCACGCGAAATTTCACGCGACGGCCCTCCACCTCGATCACCTCCGTCTTGAACCGCACCTCCATGCCCAGCGGCGTCGCGGCCAGATGACGAACACTCACATCCGTGCCCACCGAATCGAACCCCGGATCGAGCAGCGGTAGCATCGAATTCCGCGCCGTCATCTCCATCAGCATGATCATGAACGGCGTCCCGAGCACTCTCGCCCCTTCCAACCCCAGGAAATCGACCGCGATTTCGGGTGTCACGGTGCAGCGATGCTCACCGGTTAATCCAACCTGTATTTGAGCCATAACCCGCTATGGTATCCTGATGAGCGTATGGCAATTCCGAACGTAAAACGGTACCGCATCACCAGCCCGGACGGGACTTCGACTGCATCTCTGATGGCCGTGCTTCCCAAGGATATCGACGTCAACGCGTATCTCTCTGACGCCGCTCAACGCTTTGATTGGAAAGCGTATCAGGAAGCGCAGGCGAAGCAGTTCAAGATCCGCGTCGGTCAGCAGAAGCAGAAAAAAGCGAAGTAGTTCGCGATTTTCTCTGCACCCTTACTGCAACCGAGCCCGTAGTGTGCGCAGACTCCGCAAGCCCTCCGCTGATACATCCGGATCCGTGTCGGTCGACAAAGTTTCCAGATACGGCAAGCTGTCGCGATCGCCCGAGCGCGCGAACACAATGCTCAACTGGATCTTTTCATCCTTGGTCCCGCGTGGCAGCAGCGGATAAATCGCCTGGCGAACAGCCAAGTCGCGCGCCAACTCCGTCAGATACGCCACCGCGAAGGACTTATACGATTTCACGTTGAGCGTGTTCACCAGATAGCGTAGAGGCGCGAATTCACCTGTATCCAGATTCCCAAGATCCACCAGCGCGAACGCATCAGCCAGACGAGCACCCATCTTGTGTTCATCGACGAACGCCTTGTCGACCAGCGCACGATCACCAGTGCTCTTCAGTCGGCCCAGCCCCTCGGCCGCGGCTGCTCGAATGGATTCGTCTTTATCATTTAAATCGCGAACGAACGACGCGCGATCTTCGGGAACGCTCAGCATCGCGAGCGTGGTCAGCGCAGCGCGACGAACCTTAATATTGCGCGCATGATCCATCGCGTCGCGAACCTCGCGCGCTGCGTCTTTGTTGCGCAGAATGCCGGTGGTTTCAAGCGCGGTGATCTGAATGCGATCGTTGAGATCGCGCAGCAGAAATGCGATCCGCGGAGCTGCCGATGGATCGCGGATCTTCTGGATCGCGATCAGGCTTTCATACATCAGGCTGTCGATTTTGGAATGCAGCGCCTCTACCAGATCCGGAATCGCATCGCGCCCGCGCAATACGCCGATAGCTCGCGCCGCGTTTTCGCGTGATTCCGTCGATGAGCCGCCGCGCACGATCCTGCCCAGGGCTACAATCACGTCCTGGCGAACCTGCACATATTCATCGATCACCTGATCGTTCGAATCGCCGAACTTGGCGCGCACCGCCGTGCCGACGCGCTGAATGGTCCCGCTCATCCCAGTCTTGCTGTAGCCAGGAAGATAAACGTTGACCAGGCCATCGGTGGCGCGAATCTGGATTTCCGGATCGTTGTCGCGCGTGGCCACCAGCAACCCATCCACCGTCTTGGGACCACCCAGGTCCACCAGCGCCTTCACTGCTTCGATGCGCACGCTTTGATCGGCGTCGCTCACATAAGGCGCGATGCGTGGAATGGATTCCTGGCCCTGCTTGGCCATGTCACGAATGCCTTTGACGCGAGCTTTAGGATCGCTCCCGCTATCCTGTGCGAAGGCCATCGAAAAAATTAAGGAGGCGGCCAGAAAAGAATGTGTGATTTTCACCGGACCCACTCGAGCGAAACGCGATGCGGAATAATTCCAGCTTCGTGCCCCAGATCGAGCAGCTTTTGCGCGGCCTTCGGCACAAGCTCTCCGCAATCGACGGTGTAATGGTTGACGTACATGCCCACGAATTTCTCGGCCAGCGCCGGGTCCATATCGCGAGCGAACTGCAGCGCGTAGACCAGCGATTCCTCGCGATGATCCAGCGCGTATTGAATGCTTTCGCGCATCATGCGGCAGCATTCCGAACCGATTTCCGGGCTCAGATCGCGGCGCAGCACGTTGCAGCCCAGCGGCAGCGGCAATCCATATTTCAGTTGCCACCAGCGGCCCAGGTCGATCACCTGATGAAAGCCGCTCTTGGCGAAGGTCAACTGCGCTTCGTGAATCACCAGCCCGGCATCGGCGCGATTTTCGGTGACCGCTTCCAGAATCTGATCGAACGGAACTTCCACCGCCACGAAATCGGGTTGCATCAGCTTCAGCGTCAGATAAGCCGTGGTCAGCTTGCCGGGAATCGCGATGCGCTTGCCCTTCAGTTCCTCAGGCGTCATCGGGTGGACCGAAACCAGCGTGGGGCCGTAGCCATCGCCGACGCTCGATCCCGACGCCATCAATCGATATTTATCCGCGACGTATGGATAGGCGTGATAGGAGATCGCCGTCAGTTCGTACTTGCCTTCATGCGCCCAGCGATTGAGCGATTGAATGTCGTCCAGCACGTGCCGGAATTCGACCAGCGGCGAGCGGATCTTGCGCGTCGCCAGCGCGTAGAACATGTAGGCGTCATCGGAGTCGGGGCTGTGCGCACAGACAATTTCGGCGGCTGCAGTGGTCATTCGAGGGATTCTGCATCAATGATAACAGACAGTGCCCAAGCTCTGAGCCCCGCTCGCACAATGAGGCGCGACAGTATGGAGCGCGCCAGTCGCCTACAACGATTCCAGCTCCGGCCGCAGCGCCGCCAGCGCCAGTTCCAGCGTGCGGATCACCTGCTCGACTTCAGCGAGCTGCTGCGCGCGCCCCATCGTTTCCAGCGCCTTCGCGGCTTCCATCGCCGCCGCCGCACCAAACGTCGCGACCGAGCCCTTGAGGCCGTGCGCGCTGCGCTCCAGATTACGAGCATCGCCGCGGCTGGCTGCGTGCCGAATCTCTTCGAGCGCACGCGGATAATCGTCCAGGAACAGGCACGCGATTTCGTGGAGCAATTCCGCGTCGCCACCCACGCGCGCCATCGCGGCTTGGCGATCGATTCCGGGGCTCTTGATGTCGCTGACAGGCGTTTCCATGGTTGCTCCCACATGTTCTATCGACGCTTTGTGGCGTTTTATGATGGGTATCTTGAACACCACGCCGGAAACCCTTCGAGTTAGCCTGGAAGTCGCCTATTTTCTGCACATCCCGGAGAAGTTGGATGAGCACACGCTCCTAGTACTTACGCTGCACGGGTACGGGTCGAACCCCGATGCAATGCTGCGATTGAGCGTCGCGGCGCTGGGCGAGAACGCGATTGTCGCGAGCCTGCGCGGGCCCAATCAGGCCTACGCCAGCGGCAGTCCGACCACCAATGACGTCGCGTACAACTGGGGCACCCGCCGGCATCCCGAGCTGAACATCGCGCTGCATCACGACATCGTGCGCACCGCGGCGCGCGAATTACGAGCCCGATTTTCGATCGACACGCGGCGCACCGTGCTGATGGGATTTTCGCAGCCGGTGGGCCTGAACTATCGCTTCATCGGAACGTATCCCGAGGAAGCCGGAGGCGTGATCGCGATCTGCGGCGGCGTGCCGAAGGATTGGGAGGAATCGAAATATAAACCGGTCGATGCCCCGATTCTGCATATATCAAGGTCAGAGGATGAATATTTCCCAACGGCTGTAGTGGTCGGGTTCCCGGATCGGCTGAAGGCGCACGCAAGTGATGTTGAGTTTCATCTGCTGCCGGGCGGTCATCGGTTTCCTTCCAAAGCTCGCCCAATTATCGAGGGGTGGCGGCGGCGGGCGTTTGCGAGTTGATAAAATCAGGGCATATTAGGAATGTTTGGCATAATCGCGGGCGCAGTAATCGCTGTCTTGATAGCCATCGGCGTCGAGTATCTTCGTCGCCCGAATCTGAGGCTTGAAATTGAGAAGCCTACCCAATACTCAAGGTATTCAAGCCAGCACCCCGCCAGGGAGACCCATTACGTCCGCCTTCTACTTCACAACAAGCCCCTACAGCGCTGGGCGCGTTGGATGCTTCGCTCCCCTGCACTCCAGTGCAGAGGAACAATAACGTTCCACCATCTCGACGGCCAGAATGTTTTCGGACGCGGCATGGCAGCTCGCTGGGCTGGGTCGCCACAGCCAGTTCCCATTGAAGCGATCACGGACGACAATCGACGGTTTCGGATCTTCGATCCAATGCGACTAACTCGCGACTCGAGGATCGACGTCTATCCGGGGGAGCGCGAGTTACTCGATGTTGCCGCCCGCCACGATAGCGAGCCCGAATGCTACGGCTGGAACAACGAGGCATATCTACAACCGAGCCTCTGGCGGACGCCAGATTGGAAGCTGGGGCCCGAGCGATATCTTGTCAAGGTTGTCGTCGCGTCATCCGGTCAGACCTGCACGGGAGTTTTCCGCTTGATCAACGATGTCCAAAGGACCGATTTCCGCTTGGAACCAGCCCAGCAGGGCGACAACCCGATCTGAGTTCCCGCAGCGACGTGGGTCATGGCAGGCAAAATCGCCACAGCGATGAAACAGTGTCTCGAACGCATCGGTCAGCGCCGTCAGGTCGTGATTCCGCAGGAGATTTTCATCGCGAAGCGCAATTGCTCCGTGGGCAATCAAAGGAATGGAAAACAGTAAAAGATGACTCGCGATGCAGCCATCCTAAAAATGATCGACCTCTTTCGAAAAGACTACGTCATCGACGAGGCGAAAATGAAGCATCATCTGGAAATACTCCTCGATCAGCGAACGCCAGGCGACGACCGGAGCTTCGCGGAGAAGGAACGCGAGCTCGATCACCACATCGCGCAGTTAGATCCGATGACCGCGGATGAACTGGAAGTGATGAAAGATTGTTTTCGCGCATTGGCACGAATCGCGCCAGATTAAGCAGCACATGAGTTTTTCTGGCGGAAGCTGGTGGGACCGAACCCACCTGCAGCACGGAGTGCCCCACGCAGGTTGGGAAGTCGCGCTCGCGATATCCTTTAATTGATTAATCAATCATGACACGCAAGATCACTGCCCTCACTGCGCGAACCCAACTTGGCCAAATCATGGACCGAGCCATCGAGAACAGCGACCGTTTCCTGGTCGAGCGCAATGGTGAGCCGGCAGTGCTGATCCTCAGCGTCGCCGACTATATCAAGACGTTCGCGCCCCCGCCGGACTGGCTCCAGAAGTCGTGGAGCAGTGCCAAGCGGCGCGGACTGCACAAGTTGACGATGGAGGAAATCGACGCTGAGATTGCGACAGCCCGGCGCGAACGCCGTGCGCCCAAGAAACAATCTAAAGCGCGTTGATCAGGATTGTGCTCGATACGAATGTGCTCGTATCGGCTCTCCTCCGCTCGGGTAGCTCGCCCGCAGCCGTATTGACGCTCGCGATTTCGAGGAAGGTACAACTGTGCGTCTCCGAGGATATCTTTAACGAGTACGACGAAGTCATCCGGCGTCCTCGTTTTCGTCGTTCCCCTGAGGTGATTGAAGGAACGCTGCAGTGGATTCGAAAAAGCGCACTATGGATCAAGCCGGAAGAAACGTGTGCAAGTGAGCATCGATCCGGACGACGACATCTTCCTTGAGTGCGCCCAAGCTGCGCAAGCCAACTACCTCGTCACAGGAAATCTGCGCCACTTCCCGCGCGAATGGGGCACGACAAAAGTGATCAGCCCACGCGAGCTGATCGAAACGATAGTGGTGGCTGAGGAATAGCCTAGAGTGGCGGAAGCTAGTGGGAGTCGAACCCACCTGCAGCACGGAGTGCCCCACGCTGGTTTTGAAGACCAGGCCCGGCGCCGGCCAAGACTAGCTTCCGCTGCTGATTTTATCAGCGAATTCAATATTTTTATGACCGGCCCGCCGATCCGCCTATGCTATGCTGATCGAGCATTCGATGGCCCGCATCGCACTCCCGCGCATCTGCATCGCGCTCGGATTCCCGGATTCCGACACACTGCTCAACCACGCGCGCAAGGAATACGACTCCGGCGAGCGCTTCTTCGAATTCCGCCTCGATTACTTCGCCGATCCCGAACACGGCGTCGCTGCGGTCCGCAAATTTCTGGCGCGCCACACCGATTGCACCATCCTCGCCACCTGCCGCCGTCACCAGAATCACGGCCGCTACAACGGCTCGATCGAGGAGCAGGTGCGCATTCTCGAAGCCGCCATCGAAGCCGGCGCGCAGGCCGTCGACATCGAAATCGAAAGCGCGGAGAATTGCGTGCCGCGCCTGGAATCGCTGCGTTCGCAGGCGTTCCTGCTGATTTCCTATCACAACTACGGCGGAACGCCGCCGCTCGAAGCCGTGGTGCGGCGCATGTCGCGCATCACTGCCGATGGCTACAAGATCGTCACCACCGCGCGCAAGCCGAGCGATAGTTATCGAGTGTTGTCGCTGGGCCGAGCGCATTCGAAAATGCCGACGGTACTGCTCGCCATGGGCGAAACCGGATTCCCCACCCGCGTTCTTTCGACCGCGTTCGGCGGCCTGTACACCTACGCCGCGCCGACCACTGCCGCGGGAACGGCCGCCGGCCAGGTGAGCGCGCGCCAGCTTCGTCATTTATATCGCGTGGAAAAATTCACGCGCGACGCGCGGATCTACGGAGTCATCGCAGATCCAGTACGGCATTCGATTTCGCCTGCGGTGCAGAATCGCGCGTTTCAACATCGCCGCTGCGATGCGGTGTATCTGCCGTTCCTGGTGAAGCCCGCGCAGCTCAAAGATTTCTTGACGGTTGCCGATAAGCTCCCGCTCGCCGGATTCAGCGTGACCATTCCGCATAAGCAGCGAATCCTGCGTTATCTCGATGTCGTCGATCCAGTGGCCCGGCGGATTGGCGCGGTGAACACGGTGTGGAAGCGGGCCGGAAAATGGCGCGGATCGAATACCGATGCTGATGGCGTAACGGTGCCGCTGGGCAAGCACGTGCGCATCGCGAAATCGTCGGTGCTGGTGGTGGGCAATGGCGGCGCGGCTCGGGGCGCTGCGTTCGCGCTCGCCGGGTCAGGAGCGAAGTTGTCGATCACCGGGCGCAATCCCGATCGTGTCCGAGCGCTCGCCAAAGCCTGCGATGCCGAGCCGTTATCGCGCGAACAATCGCTCACCAAAATGTTCGATGTCCTGATCCACGCCACGCCGCTGGGGATGTCGCCCAAAGTGGAGCAGTGCTTCTTCGACGGCCGAGTGCCCGCCAAGCTGGTGTTCGACATGGTCTACAATCCGCTCGAGACCGAGCTGATCCGCCGAGCGAAGGATCAAGGCGCCGAAGTGATTCGAGGGCTCGAGATGTTTCTGGAGCAAGCCGCCCAGCAGTTCGAAATCTGGACCGGCGAAACCGCCCCGAGAGCAGTGATGGAGAAAGCCGCAATGGAAGCGCTCGCACCGCCGCAGGCCGTAGGGGCATAGTCCTTGAGGCGCGGACGTCAGTCCGCGCGCTCGGGCGCAACGAAATCAGCTAACCCGCAAAATATGGAAGTGCAGTCCTCGCCCGACGTCGAGACGCGACTAAGCAGGTAGCCGCGGCGAACGGCACCGACGCGGAGCAACTCGTAAAGCGAACGGTGGACCACATGCTCGCGATCAGGTGCGCTTCATCGAAGGCGTGCAGCGCGGAATCGCCCGGCCGATCGCCGCGTGACGCGGTCAGACCGGCGGAATCGCAACTTCGCTGTAGCCGCCTGGCTGAATCTGGCCGACGGCGTCAGCGATTCTCCTTATATGCATCTGCACGAGGGCCCAATTGTTCGTGCTCAACACAATGAGCGCGATCTTGCGACGGCTCATGTTCTGTTGGTATGTCATCGACTGATCAGCCGTGATGAGCAAGTCGAATTCAGCACGCTCCGCGACCTCAAGCAGATCTCCGTTCTTCAGCCCTGACCATCCCTGAAATGCAGCAGTGATCACCGTGTGGCCTGCGATAAGCAGCCGTAGTTTTTGAGGCACGCTCTCATCGAGAAGAATCTTCATTGAGGCGCGAGGGTTCAGGCCGCCAGCGCGCTCTTCGCGGCGAAGTCGAGAACCGCCTGTACTTGTTCGCGTGAGACGTTGAAATTCTCGAGCACTTCTTCAATCGAAGAGGTCTTGAGATTTTCGAAAATAGCGGAGACGGGAACGCGAGTGCCCCGGAAGATCCAAGCTCCGCCCACTTTGCCAGGGATGCTCTCCACTACCGGGCATTTTGACCAATCGAGGCCGGAAGTTTTTATTGCGCTCATAATCGCTTCTCCTTCATGCTAGCCCTTGCAGCCGCATTTCGGTTTGTTGTGTTACTCCCTCGCGCGACACACCACGCGATCGCGAGCGGACCAAGTCCGATCAGTGCCGGCAGGACCCGCTGCACCGCGGCCGCATCGAGCGAGCAAAGTATGAATGCCGTGAGTGCCAGCCGATCAATGAGTGTCGTCTTCGCGGGCCGTGTTTTCCAGAATCGATAGGTGAGGAGTGCCACGAAGACCGAGAATGCAGCAAATTCACCGAACTCGCGCAAGTAAGCTGGCCTGAGGAGGAGAGCTTTGACCGGGAACCCGAGCCCAAGCACGCCGAATCGTGCCCAGCGCGGCGCGGTGAAGATCATGATAACTGCACTTGCAACGACCGTAGCCCACGCGACGGGCGACTGATCCCTTGAAATTCGACCAAGTGATCCGAATGCCGCCACAATCACCGCGAAGACCGCTCCGCCCAAGGCAACTCGCCTTAGTCCACTCGCGATCTGTGCGTTGACTGGCCGCTTGTCGTGCCAGCGAAACGGATCGGGTCTATCACGCGCAGTCCGCGCAGGTTCGAATAAGCCAGCAAGCCACGCCTGCATCACCTCAGTATAATGACCCCATGAAGATCACTCGCCGCAAGCTGGCGGCTGTGCTCGCGACCAGCGCTGCTGCGCCGGCGATCGTCACTGCACAACCCTCCGACGAAGAAACGCAATCGGCGCACGACCTGCTCCGCACCAACGCCGAAGCGCTCAAGAAAATCAAAATCCCGATGGCAACCGAACCGCCCTTCCATTTCAAAGCCTAATGGCACAGATATCGAACGACCTCTTCTTCGCCAGCATCACCGAAATCGTCGCGACCCTTCGCGCGAAACAGGTGTCTGCGGTCGAACTCACCCGCGCCTTCTGCGATCGCCTGGAAAAAATCGGACCGCATTACAACGCACTCGCGCTCTCGCTCCGTGAACCCGCCATCCGCAAAGCCAAAGATATCGACGGCGAAATCAAGCGCGACCGTCTGCGCCCATTAACCGGCGTCCCCTGGGGCGCGAAAGATCTGCTCGCGGTCAAAGGCCATCCCACCACTTGGGGTGCGAAGCCGTACGCCTCGCAGGTTTTCGATGAGGACGCGCAAGTCGTGCAGAAGCTGGAAAAAGCCGGCGCGATTCTGATCGGCAAACTCGCGATGGTCGAACTCGCGGGCGGCGGCGGATATCGTTACCCCGCGGCGTCGCTCACCGGCCCCGGATTGAATCCCTGGGATCGTACGCGATGGAGCGGAGGATCGTCCAGCGGATCAGGTGCGGCAACCGCGGCGGGTCTGGTCACTTTCGCGATCGGATCGGAAACTTCAGGTTCGATTCTCACGCCGAGCTCATTCTGCGGAGTCACCGGCCTGCGACCAACGTACGGATTAGTAAGCCGTCGCGGAGCGATGGCGCTATCGTGGACGCTCGATAAATTAGGTCCGTTGTGCCGCTCCGCTGAGGATTGCGGACTGGTGGTGCAGGCGATGTCCGGTGGCGATTCGCAGGATCCCGGTTCCGCCGGTCACGGCTTCAACTACGCCCCGCAATACGCGCGCAAGCCTGCCGATATCACGGTGGGCTACGCGCCGGTCGATTTCGAAGAGTACGCCGAGCCATCGGCGCGCGCCGCATTCAAAGCTGCGCTCGAAGTGATGAAGGCCACAGGCGTGAAGATGAAAGAAGTGGAGATTCCGGATTTCCCGTACGGCCCGCTGGTGAACACCATCATCAACGGCGAAGCCGGTTCGATTTTCGAAGACCTGATCCGCAACGGAGCAATCGATCAGCTCGCCGATAAACGTCAGATCGCGGGATTCAAGGCGATGCTCGACTTGCCCTCGTGCGAATATCTGCGCGCCATGCGCATTCGAACAGAAGTGCAGGCGGCGTTCCGAGATCTGTTCATCGATGTCGATGTGCTGCTGACCCCCTCGCGATTCACCGGCGCACCGAAGGCGACCGATCGTCTGGATCAGGGCTCCGGCCGTCCCGCGCCCAAATCGCGAGGCTTGAACGGCTTGATTCCCGCAGGCAATCTCGCAGGACTGCCGGCGATTTCACTGCCGTGCGGATTTTCCGACAAGATGCCGGTAGCGATTTCGCTGGTCTCGCGTCCGTTCTACGAAAATCAACTGATCGCGATGGGCAAGTGGTTCCAGGCCGCAACAGATTGGCACAAGCGCCGTCCGCCCATCGGGGATTAGACCCTTATCGACAGGTTGGCATGCCGCTTGCTTCATATTCTGCATCCGCCACTTGCGGAATGGAGAAACGGCCAAAATGGAACGGATCAACAAAAAAATCGGCACGAATCGCAAGTCGGTGAATGCTGGTGTTATCAATGAGATGCCTAATCGGAACGCAACCGGGCTCGATCGCCTCGCCATCGACGATTTTGCAATCATCGATCAGCTCTTCAGCATCCTGAACCTGGAAAAGCAGGTCAGCCGTGCGCTCGCGTGCTGCGGTTCCAAAGTGGATGCAACCGTATCCGCAATGGTTGCCGATTTGAACTCGCGCGTGGAGCGCTTCGATCGCATGCTGGATAAATCCGACGCCCGCAGAGTCGCGATGGCGTCGTAATTTACTCTAACGGCGGGCTCGCGACGATCGAGATTTTTGCCGCATCCGCCTGCGTAATCATTTCCTCGCGATCGATCAACAGAGTCCTCCCGGCATCGATTGCGAGCACGGTTGTATTGGTCTCCTTCATAGTGTCGATGGTGCCGGGTCCCACGACAGGAACATCGAACAGCATATGTTTACGCCGCTGCGAAGCTTTCACTAATCGCAGCGGCTTTTTTTCGGCCAGCGACGCAGCCCGGCGTAGCATCGCGTCGGTTCCTTCCATCGCTTCCATCGCCACGCAAGCCCGTTCCGCGATCGCGACGCTTTGTCCCACGTCCAACTTGGCCAGCGCGCTGGCGATTTTCCGTCCGTAATCGATATCCCGTGTTTCATCTTGAGACGGAGCGCGTTTCGTTAAGACACCCTCCGGCGCGAGCAGATCTTTGAGCAGCAGCGTGGAATCGACCAGTTCAATTCCTTCCTCCGCCAGCATCTTCGCCACGCCGCCGATCAGCGATTCGGTATTTTTCTGCTCCAGCGAGAACAGCAGCTTTACCAATTTCAAATCCGGCACGATCGAAGAGAAGATTTTTGCGTGCTTTACCTGCCCACACATCATCAACTGCGCAATCTTTTCGTCTTGACAGATCTCGATCAGCTTGCTGAGTTGCCCGAGCGAGATCCAGTGCGTGCGCAGCGCCAGCGGTTCGATTTCCGCGCCCGCTTCTTCCTTCAATCCGATCGCGACAACTTCGATTCCCGCGCGCTTCGCCGCTTCGAGCGCCAGGACGGGAAATCGTCCGTTGCCGGCAATGAG
Source organism: Terriglobia bacterium (assembly GCA_963819125.1). Taxonomy (GTDB): domain Bacteria; phylum Acidobacteriota; class Terriglobia; order Bryobacterales; family Bryobacteraceae; genus Palsa-187. The sequence continues at coordinate 848,972 of CAWFUQ010000015.1, read as the reverse complement.
GCCTAAGGGCATCTATTTGATGAATCCGCGTTCGGCCGTTCCGATAAACGCAATCAGTTCTTTCACTTCGTCCGTCTGTTCCACCTCCGCCGCGATCCTTTCGAGCGCCTGCGTGGTGTTGAGATTTGCCGAGCCCAGCAATCGGAACGTTTTGTGCACGGCGTCGACAGAAGCGCTGGAAAAGCCGCGGCGTTTCATGCCGATGGAATTCTCGCCGAACGCTTTCGCTTCGCGCGAGGTCACGGTGTTGGAATAGGGCAGTACATCGCGCGTGATGGCGCTATAGCCGCCGATAATCGCGTGCTTGCCGACCCGGCAGAACTGATGCACGCCGGTGGACGCTCCGATGATCGCCCAATCGCCGACGGTCACGTGGCCGCCGAACGTAACGGCATTCGCCAGCACGGTATGATTGCCCACCTTCACGTCGTGCGCGATGTGCACGTATGCCATCAGCAAATTATCGTCGCCGATCTCTGTGATCATGCCGCCGCCCTCGGTGCCGCGCTGCACCGTCACGAACTCGCGAATCTGATTGCGATTTCCTATGCGCGTGGTAGATCGCTCGCCGTGATATTTCAGATCCTGCGGCGCGGCGCCGATCGATGAGTACGGATACAGCACGTTGTCCTCGCCGATTTGGAGGGGCCCTTCCGTGTACACGTGCGCGATCAGACGAGTGCGTTCGCCGATCGTAACATCCGCCGCGATCACACAATACGGTCCGATTTCCGCCGATTCCGCGATCCTCGCGGAAGGATCGACGATCGCCGTGGGATGAATCGCCATTACTTGAAGGTTAGCTCTCGCTGCGGTCGGCGAGCTTGCACAGCATGGACGCTTCGGCCACCAGAGCGCCGTCCACCGTCACGGTGCCAGTCACTTTCGCGAGCGTGGCTTTGCGTTTCGCGATGGTCATTTCAATGCGCAGACGATCACCGGGGCGAACCGGCTTGCGGAATTTCGCTTCTTCCACCGTCGCCAGCAGCACCAGTTTGTTTTTTCGATCGGGAATCTGGCTGAGCACCAGCACGCCCGCCACCTGCGCCATCGCTTCCACAATCAGCACGCCGGGCATTACCGGGAATTCGGGAAAGTGGCCGATGAAGAACGGCTCATTGACGGTCACACACTTGATACCCACCACGCGATCGCCTTCCAGTTCCTCGATCCGGTCCACCAGGAGGAACGGGTACCGATGCGGTAGTATCTCGCGAATCGCGTCAATGTCCAATGCTGGCATGGGGTTCGGGTGAGGGTCGAATCAGTATTATATCAACGTGGATGCTCTGCTCCGTTATACACGCGCAAAACAGAATGACATCATCACGTTGATTCGCGAATTCGCGGAATGCGAATCGCCCAGCGACGATCCAGCCGGCGTGAATCGCTTCACGGCACTACTCGCGGATCGCGTGCAGGACATCGCGAAAGTGCGAACGTATTCGGGCGGCGCGAAATTCGGGAAGCATGTGCGCTGTGAGTTCGAACTGCCCGGCGGCCGGAAATCGGGGCGGATTCTCGCGTTAGGCCACGCCGACACCGTCTGGCCGCTCGGCACGCTCGCGAACGATGCCAGTGCGGCGAGCGAAAGGAAGATTGTGGGGCCCCGGCACGCTCGATATGAAAGCGGGTCTCGCGTTTTTCATTTTTGCGATGCGCGCGCTCCGCGAGCTGAACATTCCAGTCGCGCGCCGCGTCCTCCTGCAGGTCAACTCGGATGAAGAAGTGGGCAGCGAATCCTCGCGCAAACTGACCGAAGACGCCGCCCGATCGAGTGTTGCGGTGTTGGTGCTCGAACCGGGCACGGGGCTCGAAGGAAAACTGAAGACCGCGCGCAAAGGCGTCGGCGATTACACCATCACGGTGCGCGGCAAGGCATCGCACGCCGGTGTCGATTTCGCGTCGGGTGCAAACTCAATTGTTGAAATGTCGCGGCAGATCGAACGCATCGCGGGATTTACGAAGCTGGATCGCGGGATCACGGTGAGCGCCGGTGTAATTCGAGGAGGCACGCGCAGCAACGTAGTGCCGGCGGAATGCGTGGCGGAAGTCGATGTGCGCGTGCCGCGCGCAAGGGATGCCGCATACCTGGCGCGGAGGTTTGGCTCACTGAAACCCATCGACCAGCGCTGTACGATCGAAGTCGCCGGCGGATTGAATCGCCCGCCGTTGGAGCGGTCGGCGGGAGTGCGGAAATTGTTCGCTCTGGCGAGCGGACTGGCCGCGGATCTGGGAGTGAAGCTGGAAGAATCCTCGACCGGCGGAGGATCGGATGGAAATTTTACAGCCGCGATCGGGGTTCCGACGCTGGATGGACTCGGCGCCGTCGGCGAAGGCGCGCACGCCACCAACGAAAGCATTCTGATCGATCGGATCCCGGATCGCACCGCGCTGCTGGCAAAGTTGGTTGCCGCGATCTAAAATTTCCGCGTGGCGCGGGCTGTCCAGCCTGCTGCGCCGAGAGTCGTCTCGGCGCTTCCGCGCAGCTTGTTTAGGTTTCGAGCGCTCTCTCCGCCGCGATGTGGTCGCCTTCCTTGAAATAGATGACATAGCCGAAGTGGCCCTCACCATCGGTGATGCCGCTTGACGCGTAGATACTCACGCCCGCGTCGATCAGCTTTTTCTGGATCTCGGCCAGCGCACCCAATTGATCGTCACCCTGGATCAGGCAAGCGTGCTGCGCGGGCGAAAGCGCCCAGCCGTGCTTGGCGGCCGCGCGCAATAACCGATCGCTGTGATCGGGAAAGATAGTCAGCTCGACGCGATTGTTGCCGTAGGGCACTGCACTGAAAGCGAGCAGGTTCACTTCTTCTGACGCGAGGGTCTGAAGAAGTTCATAGGCGCGGCCTGGCTGATCCTCGACCCGAATGTAGAAGTACTCGAGGGTCCGTACGCTTAGGGAGTGCACGATGCGTCTCCTCCATTGTCTACGATAATTGCACAGAAGAGACGGCTACGAACGGCGTGACGGATCCTATCGGACCTTTTCTACTGGATGGCGATGGTCGCGAATCCCGCGGGACTGCTCTGCGTGCCGTCCGCACTCATCACCCGAAGTTCAACCGCGTCTCCCGTCGGTGCATTCTCCGGAATGATGATGTTCACTTGATACACGCCGGGAGCTCCCTGCGGCTTGTCCTGCGAACAAGACCTTAGCCTGCATCCCCCCGACAGTCACCTGGGGCAGCACCGCGTTATGGAGCAGCCCATCCTGGCCTCCATCGCCATTCGGCACAGCGGGAATCATTGGGCCCAATCCCGTGGCGTAGAAGAAACCGTATGCTCCACGCTGAATAGGATGCGCAGGCGGCGAAATTTAGAACCGGCCGGCGCCGCCATCGTGAAATCATTCAATTGATCAGGATCGCGTTCCCCACCCCGGCGGCATTGTGAAAATTCCCGGCGCTTGCGGCATGCCCCCGGAATCGTCACCGGCGCTGCCGGACTACCGTTCACTGGGACCACCATGGCCACGTTGCCGCTGGTCTGGCCTGCAGGCAGCACTCCGAACGGGACCACGGAGGTTCACGAAGTTGAGGCGCCACCATCATGTCCCGCATCGGCGCGGGAACGCCATTGAATGTCACGCTGACCCCGCCCAGAGAAGTGGAAAACGGAACCGAATCGGCGTCGGCCTGCGTGGCGCCGGGGAACGATCCGAAAATCGTCACCAGTGCGCCAGGCGCCAGCGGCGAATAAGTTCCCATCCGGGTTCGGCACCGGAGACGCGCCATTGAGTACGGCGCCTTTGGTGACCGTTGGGCTGCGCCCAAGCCGCTGCCGCCGAAACGAGTATGAGTGCAATTATCGCCGACTTCATGGCCCCAGCATACGGACAAAGGATCGCGAACGATAGCAAGATTTTCGACTTGGATTGCGAATGATAACGTTATTTTTATTCGAAAGTATCGCGATGCATTGTGATAAATGAAGTGCGATAATGTGCGACCATTTTTAGCGTTCGCGCAACCGTTCGAGGGTGTTCGTTACCTCGCGATGCTTTCCGCCATCGCGATCCGCAGCGGCCTGCGCTTCGCTACGGGCTTCCTCCGTGCGCCCTTCCAGCGCCAGGACTTCGGCGAGCAGCCAGTGTGGTTTGTAGTACATCGGCGCGGAAGCGATCGCCTCACGAAGCGACCTTTCCACCCCTGGCGCGTCGTTGACGCTGGCCTGAATGGCAGCGAGGTTGATCAGTGCATTCTGGCGATCGTCGGCCGTCGCCACCGCGTGGGCTGCGCTCGCCAACGCGCTTTGCCATGCGCGGAATCGAACCTTAGGATCGGTCGGGGACTGAGTCAGGAAGCGGCGCGAGAAATAGACGTCGGCGGACATACGCCACGCTCGCGCACGATCTTCGAATTGTGCGGCGCGATCCGGATCGTTACGGTCCAGCGCTCGGCGTGCGGTGGCCAGGAGAGCGTCGCCGGTTACCAGGTACACAGCGAACGCCGCGAACGGAATGGCAAGAGCGAAACTCCACGCGCGAGGACGAATCGTGATGACGCGCGCAGGTTTGAAATCGCTCAACAGCATCGCGGCGCACAGGTAGAAATAAAGTTCGGTGGGCAGCGTGAACGTGGTGAACTGCTGGCTCACCAGCATCGCAACGAACGCTCCGCCGATCGCGCCGCGTGCCTGCATCAGGCACAACGCCACCAGCGCCGCCAGCGCCATCAATCCCAGCACGCCTTTCGAATCGAGCGCGTCGAGAAAAATATTATGCGGCGACTCGTGATAGAAATCCGGGTAAGCGCGAGCCAAGTCGATCGATTCGTGCTTGGGAAATTCGAGCGCGAAGGTCTCCGGTCCATAGCCTACAAACAGGCCATTTATATGGCTTTCGCGCGATTCGACCGCCATACGCAGCGAATCGCGCCACAACAGCAGGCGAGCCCCGCCCAACTGGTCTTCGCTCGCCCAGAACACGCGCGCGCGAAGCATTTCGCCCGCGGGTGATATGTAGAATGCGGCGGTCACCATCGCGATCGCGGATGCGCCCAGCAGGATCCTGCGGTTGGGACGGTCGCGCAGGAACACGAAAAGTGCTCCGGCCGCGAGGCCCAGCAGCGCCGCGCGAGTTCCGCTCAGGATGATCCCGAAAATCGCGAGGAGAGATGCGCAGATTGCCGCCAGTTTCCAGCCGCCAGACTCTCTGTTCCATAGCGCCGCGCCGCCAAAGACGGCGTACAGGAGATAAGTCGCAAAGTATGCAGCATGGCCCAGCGTCGCAGGAGGACGCACGATTGTGAAGATGCCGGTGCCGAAGTGATAGCCCGCTGGAGTGAGCCACGGATCGACGCCGAAATATTGCAGGATGCCATAGATCGAAATTGGAATCGAAGTGAGAACGGTGACGCGCAAGATCACGCGGAGGCGAGTGCGATCTCCCGCCAGGTGGCCGGCGCCCGCGACAGCGAGTACGAAAACAGCGATCTCTGCAATCGCTCCGCTGCGCCGCCAGGTCCCCCCGAGCCATGACACTTGCGGATGCGTGGAGAAGATCGCCGCGACCATGGTGAGCATCGCTTGTGCGACCGCGATGACGGTGAAATATCGCAGTGGACTCGCCGCCGGCGATTCGTCGGAAGGCCATTCCCTGCGCATCACGAACACCAGCGCCGCGCCGATCAGGATCACCACCACCTTCGGCGTCACGTCGAAATAGAAGGACCACCACGGCAGAATCAGGATCGCCGAGAGGGCCGCCGTGACCGGCAGCAGAAACGTCATATACGTAAACATTAGCGTAAGTAAAAGTCGAAATCCCCGCTATAATCCCGGTTGAGGAGTGAATTTGCCGTTAACAAGTGCGCCAGAAATTGCGACCGGCGATTATCGCGTCGAGTCGTTTACTGCGTACGATTTCTTCGATCACGTCCGGCGGCGATGGAGGTTCATTCTCTCGGTGTGTGCGGCCGCGGCGATCATGGCGACCGCCGTGGGTCTGGCGCTGCCCGCCGAATACACCGCGACCGCGAGCCTGGTCATCGATCCACCGGCGGGGAACGATCCGCGCAGCTCCATCACCATCAGCCCGGTGTATCTCGAATCGCTGCGCGCGTACGAATGGTTCGCGTCGAGCGACACGCTGTTCGAGCGCGCGGTCGCAAAATTCCGCTTGCGCGAAGACTATCCGTCGCGATCGATGGAATCGATGAAGCGGCGGATCTTGAAAGTCGGGAAGGTGAAAGACACCAAGGTTCTGCACATCACAGTGACGTTGACCGATCCGAAAAAGGCACAAGCGCTCGCGCAATTTCTTGCCGGGGAAACGGTGGAGCTGAATCGGTCCACCAGCCTGGCGAACGATCAGGACTTGCTGGACCAGGCGCGGGTTCGCGTCGTGGAGGCGCAGCAGAACCTAACCGCACAGCAAGATGAGTGGCGTGAGCTTTCTGTGAAGCAGCCGTATGAATCGTTGCGTGCCGATGTGGAGGCGCTGACCGGATCGCGCGAACGCTTGCTGCGTGACCTTCTCGATTCGCGTGCCGAAATCGCCGAACTGCAAGGGCGCGGATTCGACGAAAGGGCCGGAGCGGTGCGCGCTCGCATTGCGAGTCTTGAAAAGCAGGATGTGGATTTGGAGCGCAAGATCAATGAACGCGCCGCGGCGTTATCCGATCGGGAAGCGCGCGGCGAGCAACTGCAACAGCGGCTGCACGTGGCGCAAGCATCGTTCGATGCAGCGGCGGCACGGCAGCGCGATCTTGAAGCATCGGCGGGCATGCGTTCCGAACGTTTACGTGTCTTGGACCCCGGCGTGGTGCCTGAAAAGCCCAGCTTTCCGAATGTTCCGCTCAACGCACTGCTGGCGATCGGAGTCGCTTTGATTGCGTCTGCGGCGTATCTCGCGTTGACCTTCCGTCCCGGCCGCGCATGACAGCCATCTTGCGGAATCCGCAACTCTGGATCGCCGGCGTCTTCATCGCGACATACGCGGCCGCGATCACGATCCTACGGAGTCCTATCGATTGGATTCTGGCGGCGCCGGTGGTCGCGATTCCGGTGGCTGTGTGGCTCGCGAGATCTGCGAGTGCGTGGCTAACGCTGTTCTTTGCCGTCGCGTTGCTAGCTCCGCCGCTCCCGATTGCGTTCGGAAATTCGGGACCGCATCCGGCACTCGCCGTCGCCGCCATCGGCGTAATCATTGGGATCGCGCGCCTGGGCGATTGGCGTTTCGAACGGGGTCTGCTGCCAGGCTCGATCGTCGCGTTCTTCGCGATGCTCACCATCAGCGTCGCGGCTGCCGCGATTTATTCGGGTACCGATCTCGCCATCGAAAGCCTGGCGCGGGTGGCGCTGGCCTCAATTTCTGCGTATGTGTTCTTCTACGCGTCCACAGGGCCCGGCGCGAAAAAGGGGACAGACGACTCTGTCCCCATCCTCCACGCAAAGACAAGCAATAGCGCGGCGGGCGTGGACAGAGCCGTCTGTCCCCTTTTTCAGCGACCACTCACGCTGCTGTTCTGGATCGCGGTCGCGTCGGCGTCGTTCGCGCTGCTCGATTTCTATTTCCAATTCCCCGCGCCCGCGGGATTCGGCCCGCAATTCATCTGGCTCGATACCGGCGTGTTCCGGCGCGCGCAGGGATTGTTCTACGAAGCGAGCACGCTGGGTAACTTCTGCTCCTTCTTCGTGGTGATGATCGCAGTAACATTCGTCAAGCGCGTAAGGATGAGCGCCATGCTGCGCGTGGCGATGCTGAGCGGCGGCGCAATCCTGTTCACTGCCCTGATTCTTTCGTATTCGCGATCATGCCTGGTGGCGCTTGCAATCGCGCTGGCCGCGCTTTTTCTGCTGGAGCGGCAGGCGGTGAGCTGGAAGCGCGCCGCGATGGTCATGGCGCTCGCCAGCGCGGTCGTGATCGCGATTCTGGTTCAATTCTTTCCCGAATACGCCAATCTCTACTGGACGCGGTTAAGCGCGTCGCTCGATCTTGCGCTCGATTCGAATGCGCGCGTTTTAAGCGGCCGCGTCGAATCGTGGCAGACTCTGCTCGCGTTTTTAACGGAACATCCGTGGCACGCGCTCATCGGCGTCGGATACAAGACGCTGCCGTACTCAAACTTCACAGGCGAGCCGATCGTGGCCGACAACATGTACCTGAGCATTCTGATCGAAACCGGAGTGTTGGGATTCGTGGCGCTGATCGTATTGAATGTGGCGATCATACGCGCGGGATATCGCGCGGCGCGCTCCGGCGATCGGAACCGGTCGTTCTACGGAGCGTGGATTTTTTGCTTCTGGATCGCACAATCGGTACAGATGCTCTCCGCCGATCTGCTCACTTTCTGGCGCGTGCTACCCGTGTATTTCTGGGTGCTCGCGATGGCCGTGCGCAAATGAGAATTCTGTTTCTCGAACAGTTCGGCGACCTGGGCGGCGGCCAGCGAAATCTACTCGAGCTGCTGCCGGCTGTGATCGCGCGTGGATGGAAGGCCATCGTGGCCGCCCCGGAGACTGGGCTTCTGCTCGAACGTGCCCGTGATATTGGCGCCCACACCAGGCGGATTGGAATCGGCGAATATTCTCCAGGCAGGAAGAACGCTGTCGAGACCGCGCGATTCTTATTCGATACCATCGCGTTGGGCCGCTGGATCGCGCGGCAGGAATTCGATTTGCTGAGTGTGGGTGGCGCGCGGCTGATGCCAGCCGCGGCTCGCGGAGCGCGTGGCCGCCCGGTTATTTTTCAGGCGCAACATTTTCTCGGAAAGAAATATGCCGTGTCGATGACCACGCGAGCGATCCGTCATGCCAACGCCTCCGTGATCGCGAATTCGAAGCACGTGGCGTCGCAGTTCGATGTGCCGGCGCGCGTGGTTTACAACGGCGTAGCGGAGATTCCGTTCGTGGAACGAAAGATGTCGGCAGCTCCGCGAATCGGCATCATCGGACGCATCGCGCCGATGAAAGGGCAGACCGATTTCCTGCGTGCCGCGCGGCTGATCGCGCGCGAAATCCCCGACGCGAAGTTCATCATCTGCGGAGCGCCGATGTTCACCGCGCAGTCGTACGTCGAAGAAGTGCATCGGCTTGCTGCAGGGCTACCGGTCGAGTTTTTGGGCTGGCGCGATGATGTGGGTGACGTGCTGCGCGATCTCGATACGCTAATCGCGCCATCGACCGCGGCCGAAGCGACCACCCGCGTGATCCTCGAAGCATTTTCGGCCGGCGTGCCGGTGGTGGCCTACGCGATTGGCGGGATTCCAGAGATCGTGCGCGATAACGAGAATGGATTTCTGGTTCCTGAGTGCGAGCCCGGGGCGCTGTCTCGCAAGATCATCGAAGTCTTACAGCACGATGTGCGGCCGATCGCTGCCCGCGCGCGAAAAGATTGGGAAGCGCGCTACACTCTCGCCCGTTACCAGCGCGAAATGACGGACGCCATCGCGGAGATCATGAGCGCGAACGAAACCACCACTTCGCACCTTCGATCAGCGTCGGGATGAGCAGGCGGGAGTGATGCGCGGCTCGCGAAGCTGCATAGCTGCGGTTGGTCGAGTCCCGCTTGGCGCGCTCTTCGGCAGTCAGTTGATCTTCGGGCACATGAATCGAATCGACCTGCTGCGGCTTCGGCGTGGGGATCAGCCGCCGGCGCAGCACATTCCAGCGATCGTCGAGCGAATCGAGCAGGCTCATGTGCAGCCACAGCTCGTCTTTGTTCGGCTCGAATTGCGATTCGATCGGTGACCATCCGTACAACTCAAACCAGCGATGCACGCGCGGCGGCAGCCGGTCGATCTCAACGGAAGGGAGGTCGGCGACGCGGCATCCGAACCATGTCTTCGCCAGCAGAAACGCCACCGCTTCCACCTGCTGTAGCGATCGCGGGTGTTGGCGGTCCCATCTGCGCCAGAATCCGTCGTCATCGTGATGGCGATCCAGAAAATTGGCAATCTCCCACACATGGAAAGCGCGAACGTTGCCGCGCAGCAGATGACGCGTGAGATGCAGCGCGGCGTAGCCCAGGGCATCCAGAGTATTGAGCCGCGTACCGTCGCGCCGTGTCCAAAAATCTTCCAGCGTCGCGACGCGAATACGCTCCGTTTCCACGTCCCAGAACTGAACGTGAACCTCCACGGCAACCGGAAGATCGGGATCGAAATAATCGTCGCGCCAGCGCCAGCCCGTCTTGCGAATCAAGGTCGGTAGATGGTCCATCGCCAGACCTTCCATGCTTTCGATCGGCTCGTAGCGAAGTTCGCGCAGCGCCTCAGCGGCAGCTTCGCGCTGCAATTCGGGAACGTACAGATCAAGGTCATATTGCACGCGCAGATTTACGTCGTCGATGAACTCCGGCACATGTGTGAAGCCCTTGAGTACCACGTGATCGACGCCGCAGCGTTCCAGCGCGCTTGCGATTTCGGCATAAGCGCTCGCGACGCGTCCCACGCGAATCGTATTACGCGCCACAGCTCCGTCAATGTGCGAAGATCCTCGCACCAGCCGCGATAGCAGCGGCGTCAATTGCGATCGATCCGCGAACGTGAGATCGTCCGGCGACAACTCCGGCAAGGGCGCGGGCTCGCGATCGAAGCGCAAGGCTTCTAGAATCGCGCGAACGCCCGGCGGCACGCACTCGTTAAACGGCGTCATTTAGAATCGCGACCGCCGAGTCGAAATCGGAGTATGCAAGCGAATACGCGCGCACTCCGGATAGAAAACTCTCAAAAGCAGCGGCCTGTTCGGCATATACTTCAGCATCCCAGTGCGCGAACCACTTCTTACAATGCTCGCGCACCTTATCCTTTTCGATCGGCTGAAGCCGCGCGGAACCGGAGGGTTCGCGGTGCAATAGAACGATTACATCAGCGCGCGCGCGGGCTGCCGTCGCGATGGGTAACTCCCGAGTGGGAATTTGCAGCGATACCTTACCGTTCCCGCGCCGCTTGAGTTCGAATCGCGCCAACTCCGGAAATAGTTCGCGCGCATCGGGCCGCAATCTGATGCGGTGCGGACCGCCCAACACAGTCCGCCCGGCAGCTTCGCGTCGAAGCAGCGGGCTCGCATCGTCGCTCACGTAAGTCCAGCCCACGCGTGCACACCCATAGGCCAGCGTGCTCTTCCCCGAATGAGAATCGCCGCACAACAGCACTCCCGATCCATCGCGTGCGACGCAGCCGGCATGCAGCGGCGTGAAATGCGCGGCGGTGATGATCGAATATGCCATCGCGTCGAGAAAGTGGTAGATCAGATACGCGTGATCGGATGCGGCGTTGCTCGTCAACGTCGCTGACGCCGTCTGCCCGCGGGTATCGCCGGCAGCGTAATTACCCGGCCCGGCCGCGATCGTGAACGTATTCGCGTGAGATTGAAAAGTCGACGGAGTCAGTTCGCTGTCTTCATCCCGTACACAAAAGTTCAGCTCGATTGGCGGATCGTCGAACGCCTGCTGCCATTCGCCCCACTCTTCGCGGGCCGCCGCCAGCACCACAGGAGAATTCGATGCTACCTCAACCGGAAATCCGAATGGGTAAAAAATTTGTAAAAAAGCAGCGGGATTGTGGGATGTTCGCAAACCAAAGTGTGTAACAACACTCCTATCTTGTGCAATCAGGTTTGTATCAAGATTGGGGCGAGCTGTAACTCCCCATGCGATTGCGATCGAAGAAAGTCGTCTTTTTCTTTCCTGCTTTTTCGAGTACGGAAGCGACGGCGCCGTTGGGCATCCTCGCCGTCGCGACGCCGCTGCTACGCGCCGGTTACGACGTGCGCATCATCGATTCCACCATCACTCCGAATTTCAGGAAACGGGTAATTGAAGAATTAGCGGACGCGCTGTGCCTGTGCGTGTCGCTGGTCACCGGTCCGATGATTCGAGAGACCGTCGAGATCGCGCGCGAGACCAAGCGGCTCTATCCTGACGTGCCTGTCGTACTCGGCGGATGGCATCCGTCGCTGCTGCCGCATCAGACCCTCGCCGCCGCGTTTGTCGATGTGGTGGTGAAAGGCCAGGGCGAAGACGCGCTGCTCGAAATCGTCCAGCGAATCGAAGCACGCGAAGGGTTCGAGGGAATTGAAGGAGCCGGATATAAGGAAGGTCACAAAGAAGACGGCGCGCTGATTTTCAACCCTCCGCGCGCGTTGAAGCCGATCGTCGACATGCCGCCCAAGGCGTACCATCTCGCCGATTTCGATGCGTATGAACGCATGAGCGGGCGGCGCTGGGCGAATTACGTATCCAGCTTTGCGTGCCCCTACAACTGTTCGTACTGCACCAACGCAGGCGTGTATGGCCGCAAGTGGAACGCGCTGCCGCCCGATCAGGTGGGCGAAGAGTTGACTGACCTGGTCACGCGCTATCGTCTGCAGCTCATCTGGATCATCGACGACAACTACATGGTGGATCGCGCCCGCTGCGTTGCGATTTCCGAAGAGATTCTACGGCGCGGCGCCAAATTCAACTGGAGCATTCAGGCGTCCACCAATCTGGTGACACGATTCACGATTGAAGAGTTGCGCATTCTGCGGCGATCGGGATTGGAGCAGGTGCAGATGGGTGCCGATAGCGGCTCGAAGAAAGTGATGCACCTGATGAATAAGGATTTTCAGAAGCTGGAGACGATTTATGAAGCCGCGGATCGCCTGACGCAGGCCGGCATCAAGCCCGCCTTCAACATGATCTTCGGTTATCCCGGCGAAGGCGAAGCCGACCGGCGCGAATCGGTGCAATTGATCATGAACATCTGCCGCCGTTTTCCTGGCGCAGAGTTTTGGACCAATATTTTCACCCCGTATCCGGGCGCGCCGGTCATGGACCACGCGTTCGAGCTCGGCATTCAGACGCCCCAGACCATGGAAGGCTGGAGCGATTTCTTCCCGCGCTACACCGTGCTGCCTTGGCTCAAGGGAAAGAAGCATCGCGAACTCCAGGTCATGCGCGATTATCTGCGCGTCGCCTTCAATCGCGTTCCAGTCGGCCGGTATGAACGGAGCTGGTTGAACCGCGGCGTATACAACCTGATCGCGGCGCCTGCGCGCTGGCGCCTGGATCATAGCTTCTTCGATTTCCCGATTGAGCTGTGGACCAAGAATCTGGTGGACAAAGTGATTTCGCCGCCGAAGCCCCTGGTGGATGCCGCGCCGCTCTCTTCCGAACCGGTTACCTGCTGAGGATGCGATGACTGATATTTTATTCACGCACTCCAATCACCTGTATTCGGATCGGAAACAGATTTTGAAAATGCAGCCGTATCCTCCGCTGCAGACCATGATGGCCGCGGCAATGCTTCGCGAGCGCGGATATTCCATCGCGATCTTCGATGCCACATTGGCGCACGATCCCGATCTCGAGTTTCGCGCGGCGATCGATCAGTATCAACCGAAGATGGTCGCCGTGGTCGAAGATAATTTCAATTTCTTGACCAAGATGTGCCTGATCCGAAATCGCGAACTCGCGTTTCGAATGGCATGCATAGCGAAAGATGCCGGGGTTTCATCAGTCGTGAACGGATCCGACGCGAGCGATCGTCCAGCGGAATATCTTGCCGCCGGATTCGATGGCGTGATCGCGGGCGAGCCGGAAAGCGCATTGTGCGATATCGCGGACGCGTGGACCCGCTCAGAGATTGGAGCAGACCAGCGGAGCATTCAGCGGATCGAACGCCGCTCCCCACTGCTCGATCTGGACTCGGCACCGGACGCCGCGTGGGATTTGATCGATCTGGAGTCGTATCGCACCGCGTGGCAGCAAGCTCACGGATATTTTTCATTGAACCTGGTCTCCAGCCGAGGCTGTCCCTATCGCTGCAACTGGTGCTCGAAACCGGTATTCGGCTCCAGCTATCGATTTCGGTCGCCGCAGCGCGTCGCCCGGGAAATGCTGCGATTGAAGCACGATTCCCACGCCGATCACATCTGGTTCGCTGACGATATCTTCGCGCTTTCGCAGAGCTGGACGCGCACGTTCGCCGATACCGTGGATGAGTTGGGGGCGGCGCTGCCATTCAAGATGCAATCGCGCTGCGATCTGATGACGCGCGATACTGTCGAATCACTCAAACGAGCAGGATGCGCCGAGGTGTGGATGGGCGCTGAATCCGGATCGCAAAAAATCCTCGACGCGATGGAGAAGGGAACGCGCGTCGAGCAGATTTATCAGGCTCGCGACAATCTGCGCCACCACGGGATTCGCGCGTGCTTCTTTCTGCAATTCGGATATCCGGGCGAAACCCGCGAAGACATCGATGAGACGATACGTATGGTCCGCGAAACCGCGCCGGACGATATCGGTGTATCCGTTTCCTATCCTATGCGCGGCACGCGGTTTTACGATCGCGTGGCGGCCGAGCTCGGTGAAAAAGAAAATTGGTCGGAGAGCGGCGACCTGACCATGATGTTTCGCGGCACTTTTTCCACCGAATTCTATCGCGAGCTGGCCGATTCGCTGCACAGTCAGGTCCGCGGCGATCCCTTGCGTTCTCCGCGACCGGCATTGGAGGCGCGACCGTGAGGGAGCGCGCTTGGGCTCCACAACAACCGATGAGTTCGGCCATGTTCGGTGCGCACTCAGCGTCTGCCGCGCGGTAATTTTTAATGGATCTTCTACTGACGCACGGCTACTTTCTCGCTGACGATCCCAAAGAGCGCGAAATCATGAAGCCCTACGCGCCGCTTGGTCTGCTCTATCTTTCGTCGCACCTGCGTGCCAAAGGATTCCAAGTCGAAATCTACGACTCGACCTTCGGCACGCGCGCGGAGCTTTTCCAGATGATCTCGCATGAACGGCCGCGTTTCGTCGGAATCTACGGGAATCTGATGACGCGCGCGAATGTACTTGCGATAGCGAAGGCGGCGCGTGAATATGGATGCCGCGTTGTACTCGGCGGACCCGAGCCGGCAAATTATCCGGACGAGTATCTCAATGCCGGAGCTGACGCGATCGTGAACGGTGAGGGCGAAGTCTCGCTGGAAGCGTTGTTACGGGCCGCGAACTTCGGTAAGGTTCCGGGCATTCAATTCCGCGCCGCCGATGGCTCGGTCGCACGCACGGCGCCCGCGCCGCAGATTGCAAGCCTCGACGCGCAGCCGTGGCCCGATCGCGAACGCATCGATATGTGGAAGTATCTTGACGCTTGGCGATCGCGTCACGGCCGCGGTTCGATTTCGGTGATCACCGCGCGCGGCTGCCCGTATCATTGCCGCTGGTGCAGCCACTCCGTCTATGGAAAAACGCATCGCCGTCGATCGCCCGCTTCTGTCGCCGAAGAAATCGCCTGGATTCGCGAACGCTACCACCCTGAAATGTTGTGGATCGCCGACGACGTGTTCACCATCCACCCCGGCTGGCTCACGCAATTCGCGGCTGAAATGCGCTGTCGCGATCTGCGCATTCCATTCGAATGCATCACCCGCGCGGACCGCATGAATGTATCGATCGCGGACACCCTGGCATCGCTCGGCTGCTTCCGCGTTTGGATCGGATCCGAAAGTGGGTCGCAGAAAATTCTCGATGCGATGCAGCGCGGTGTCCGCATCGATCAGGTGCAGAACGCCATACGAACGCTGCGCGATCGCGGCATTGAAACCGGCATGTTCCTCATGTGGGGCTATGAAGGAGAGGACCTCGGCGACATCGAAGCGACCGTCGAGCACGTCAAGACCTGCCGCCCCGATATTTTTTTCACCACCGTCTCCTATCCCATCAAAGGCACGCCGTATTTCGACGACGTCGCGCCGCGGGTGATTCGCATCGGTGAATGGTCCGCGGCCACGGATCGCGAAGTGCGTATCGCGGGCCGTCATTCGCGACGTTTCTATCAATTCGCGGACCAGCTCTTGAAGAGCGAAGTGGCCGGAGAGATACCCGAAGCCGACGCCGCGCGGCGTGGATTGCGCGAAACGTTCGAAGAGGTGGAAGCCGCGTGCTAGCCGCCGAGCGCCAGCGATTTCTCGACGATTATCTGCGCATCCGCCGCGCGGAAGGCCGCGGCTCTGACGGTCCGGAATATTATCTCGCGCTGCCCTACTGCGATCTAAGCGGCAAGCTTTCGGCGCAGTGGGCCATGCGCGGCCGCACGTATCGATATTTCGAGTCGCGCATTCTTGGAGACACGCCGCTCAATATTCTCGATCTGGGCGCGGGCACCGGATGGATGTCGTATCGTTTGTCCCTGCGCGGCCATCGTCCCATCGCCGTCGACATTTTGAATGATGATCGCGACGGTCTGCGTGCCGCGCGCCACTATCCTCCGTTCCCGAAGTTCGAAGCGGAGTTCGATCGTTTGCCCTTCGCTGATGCTTCCTTCGACGCAGTGATCTACAACGCGTCGCTGCATTATTCGTCCGACTACGCGAAGACTCTGCAAGAGGCGCGCAGATGCCTTCGATCAAGAGGCAGGATCATTGTGCTCGATTCGCCGATTTACCAGCAGCGTGAGTACGGCGAACTCATGCGCCTGGAGCGTCGCGCTCAATTTCTGGCGCAATATGGCACCGCATCGGATCACGTCGGCAGCATCGAATATCTGGATCTCGCCACCATCCACACTCTCGCGCGCGAACTGAACATCGAATGGCGCATTCACAAGCCCTGGTATGGGTTCTCGTGGCATACGCGCCCGATTCGAGCGAGTTTGAAAGGCTCGCGCCCGCCTTCGCGCTTCTGGATTCTGGAAGGACGATTCAAAACGTGATCGTATTCCTTCATCCTCGTGCCACACGCCGGGGCAACCAACGCTATCCGCTTTCGATTCTCGCGCTCGCCGCGATGATTGAAGGCCATGAGGATTACGCCATTGTCGACGGAAACTCCATCGATGATCCTCGCATAGAAATCGTGGCGATCATGGCGGAACGCGAAGAACACGTCAGGCTGCTCGCCGTAAGCGTGATGCCCGGCCTGCAAGTGCGCTCCGCGATTCCGGTGTGCAAATGGTTTCGCGAAAACTATCCGCGTGTGCCTATCGTATGGGGCGGATATTTTCCGTCACTCTACCCCGACGCGACACTGAACGCGAGCTACGTCGATTTCGCGGTCCGCGGACAGGGCGAAGAAACCTTCGTCGAACTCCTCACCGCGCTTCAGCGCAATCGCAAATTCTCCGGAATTCGCGGCCTTTCATTCAAAGACGATTTCGGTTTACACGTGCACAACGCCGATCGTCCGTTGCGCTCGCCCGGCGATTTTCCGCCCGCGCCGTATCATCGTCTCGATCCCAAACAGTATCTGCGCCCCACCTTTCTTGGCTCGCGCACCACCGTGTATCAGGCCAGCATCGGGTGTCCCTATCAGTGCAACTTCTGTGGCGTGGTCGGATTCTCCGGATCGCGTGAAAAAATGGAGCCGCCCGCGCGCACTGCCGAAACTCTGGCGCGGCTGCAGCGCGATTACGGCGTGGACGCTGTGCAGTTCTACGACAACAATTTCTTCGTGCGCGAGGATCACGCGCGCGAATTAGCCGAACGAATGACGCCGTTGAAGATGAAATGGTGGTGCGAGACGCGCGTCGACACCATGCTGCGCTTCTCTGATGAAACGCTCCGTAAGATTCGCGAATCGGGCTGCGTCATGATGTTCTTTGGCGTCGAATCCGGCTCGAACCAGAAGCTCAAGGAGATGAAAAAGGAAATCACGGCGGAGCAATCGCTCGAACTCGCCGCTCGCATGGGCCGGTTCGGCATCGTGCCCGAGTTCTCGATTATTTTTGGCGACCCCGCGGATTCAGAATCCGATTTTCACGAAACCGTTGCGTTCGCGCGCAAAGTGAAGCGTACCAATCCTGCAGTCGAAATCATTGTGCAGACGTATTGTCCCGTCCCGCAGCGCCGCGGCGAAATGTACGGCTGTCTCGACAATTTCGACTTCCCCACGACTCCTGACGAATGGGCCACCGATCGCTGGTACAATTTCGCGATGCGGAAAGATCCCGAACTGAGCTGGCTCCCGCCAGAGCTGCGCCGGAAAATTCGCGGCTTCGAAACCGTGATGAACGCGCGTTGGCCCACCATGCAGGATTGGCGATTGCCCGCTTGGGCGCGCATCACACTGAAGACCCTGGGCACTTGGCGATACGCGCTCGGTGCGTTTGACAACCCCGCGGAGTTGCGCTGGGCGCAGAAGCTGGTGCGTTTGCGCGAACCGCGCCTCGAAAGTCTCTAACATGCGCCGCATCGTCTCGCCACGCGAGGCGTATCGCGAATGGGCCGCCACCTTCGATCGAGGCACGCCGATTCTCGCGCTCGAATCTCGTATCCTCGCCCCTCTGTTACCCGACGTCGCAGCGAAGCGATTTCTCGATATTGGCTGCGGCACCGGCCGCTGGCTGCAATGGGCCATCGATCGCGGCGCGCACGCCTTCGGCGCCGATCTGTCGCAGGAAATGCTGCGGGTCGCTGCCACCAAGCCTGCCATCGCGCATCGCCTCGTGCAGGCCGATGCGATGAGCACGCCGTTTCGCGATGCCTCTGCCGACGTTGTCGTGTCTGCACTGGTGATCGGGCACATGCGCCCTATCGCCGCCGCCATGGCCGAGCTCGCGCGCCTCGCCGCACCGGGCGCGACCGTGATCGTCAGTGATTTTCATCCCGACGCGTTGAAGCGCGGCTGGAAGCGAACATTCAAGAGCGGCGCGGACACCGTAGAGCTGGAGAGCGACTCCTATCCGATCTCCGAACTCACGCATCCAGACTTAATTCTGGAGAAATGGATCGAGCCGCCGTTCGGCGATGCGGAGCGCCACTATTTCGAAGCAGCGGGCAAGCTCGATTGGTTTAACGAAATGTGCGAACAGCCGGCGATCGTCGTCGCGCGTTACCGGAGGCGCGAATGATTCTCCGTGGCGCGCGTGTCGCGCTCGGTCCGTCATCAGCGCGCAAGCTCGACATTACGATTCGTGGCACGCGTATCACGAAACTCAGCGTGGCAAATTCCACAAGTGCGCTTGATCTCTCCGGCCATCTCATCCTCCCCGGCTTGATCAACGCGCACGATCATTTGTCTTTCAATCTGTTTCCGTTGCTCGGCTCGCCGCCGTACCCGAACGCCACCCAATGGGCGCGCGACGTCTACCAGCCCAACGAATCGCCAGTGCGCGAGCATCGCCTGATCCCGCGCCCGACGCGCCTCGCCTGGGGCGCGATCAAAAACCTGATCAGCGGAGTCACCACCGTCGCGCATCACGATCCCGATCCTCGGCGCATGTTCGGGGCACGATTCCCTGTGAATGTGGTGAAGGAATCGGTCTGGATTCATTCGCTCGAATTCACGTCCGACATCGCCAAACGAGTTCTCAAAGCCCCGCGCGACTGGCCCGTCATCCTGCATCTCGGCGAAGGCACCGACGCGGCCAGCGCGAACGAAATCTTTGAGCTCGATCGTATGGACCTCCTGGACGAACGCACGGTGATCGTTCACGGTGTGGCGCTCGACCCCCGCGCATATGCGCTACTGAAAAAGCGAAAAGCGTCGCTGATCGCGTGCCCGGTTTCAAACCTTTTCACGCTCAGCCGCAGCATCCCGAAATCAGCATTCGGTCGTGGGATTCCCATCGCGTTCGGCACAGATTCCGCGATCACCGCCACCGGCGACCTGCTCGATCATCTTCGCGCCGCGCGCGAAATCTGGAATCTGAGCGCATCGAAGCTTTATCACATGGTGACGGAAGACGCCGCGCAAATCTTGCGCCTGGACGACGGAGCCGGATCAATTCGTGAAGGAGGCGCAGCCGACCTCATCGTGATTCGCGACACCGGCGTCAGTCCAGCGCATGCGCTCCTTGAACTCCGCCACATCGAAATGGCGATCGTCGCTGGAAGAATTCGTCTGGTTTCCGATCGGCTCAAACGATTCTCATCGCCATCCTTCCAACCCATCACCATCGAAGGCCGCGGCCGCGTGTGGATTGACGCGCCGGCCCGCGATCTTTATCGCGCGGCTACTTCCGTTCTGGGAGCAGATTGGAAACTCGCAGGTAAGCGTGTGCGAATCAACAACACCAAATAAATCAAAGACGCCGCTTGTGCGATCGCGCTGCCCAGCGCGATGCCCGCCACGCCCATCCACCGGATCAACACCAGGCTCGCGATCAGATTGATCGTGGCTGCCAGAACCGCCGCGCGCGGCAGCAGGCCGTTCATTTTCATCGATGAGATCAGGCGCACCACCAGCGCCATCAACATCGCGAACGGGATCTGCAGCAGCGCGAAGCGTTGTACCATCGCCACCACTTCCGTTGCCGTGCCGGTGAAGTTTCCGCGCTGGAAAAATAGCCGCGCCAACGGCTCGGAGACGAACATCAGCACGACGATCGCCGGGAGTGTCACCGCCAGGATGATGGCCGCGTAGCTGCGCAGCGTTCGCCGGATCTCTCCGCCGTCGCGCGTCGCGATCAACGTCGAAAAATGCGGAAGAATCGCGGTCGCCACCGCGCCTGGGCCCACCGCGGCCAACACCACCGTGAGCCGAGTTCCGTATTGCAGCGCCGCCACGCTGCCCGACCCGAGCATTGCCGCGATCGATTGGTCGATCAGCGGCGCGCCGCCGATCAGCCACACTCCCGCCACCACCGGCCAGTATTGCGTGAACAGTTGATCCAGCGCGCCCGTGCGGCCGAACCATCGTGGCAGGATGGCAAATCCGCGATGCCACATCATCACGCCGAGCAGCGACACTTCCAGCACCGCACCGACCAGCGATCCCGCAGCCAGCGCATACACGCCCCACGAGTTCGCGAACCAAAGCAGGAACAAGATCGAAACCAACGGCGTCGCGGCGGGAATCATCGCCGGCAGCGCGAATCGCTCTTCAGTGTTCAGTACCGCTCGCCACGCCGTGCCGATCGCGGCCAGAGGCATCATCGGCAGCATCCATCGAAATAGCGAACTCGTCAGCGCCAGCTTAGGCGCATCGAAGTGCGAAGCGAACGGCCGCAACGCCCACGGCGCGGCCACGAATAGCACCATCGCGACCCCGCTTAGAAGCACCACCGCGCAGCTCATCGCGCTCTGATACACGCGTTCGGCCGCCGCGCGACCTTCCGCTTCGCGTGCCTCGATAAAGGTAGGCACCAACGCCGGGAGCAGGGATCCCGCCAGAGTGTCGCCGAAGAACGCGATCACTAGAAACGCGATGAAATAGGCGTCCGCATCGTCGCCCACTCCGAACGCGCGCGCGCTGAACACCACCTTCGCGGCGCCCGCGATCTTCACCAGTCCAGTGCAGAATCCGATGATCGCCATCTGGAATAGCACGCGCCGTGAAACCGCGCGGCCCGCCCCAGAAGAAGCGAAAAGAGACATCAGTATGCTCAGCCTATCAGATGCTAGACTGCGGTCATCTGCGCATGCGCGTCGCAATCGTTCACTACTGGCTGCTAGGCATGCGCGGAGGCGAAAAAGTCCTCGAAGCGCTGTGCCGTCTGTTTCCTGAAGCAGACATCTTCACGCTGTTCTACGATCCCGAGCGGGTTTCGCCGCTGATTCGATCGCACCGCGTGACCGCCTCTTGGCTCAATCCGATGCGGCGATTTCATCGATCCATGCTGCCCCTGATGCCGATGGCGCTCGAATCGTTTGACCTGCGTGGCTACGATCTCGTCATTTCGAGTGAGTCCGGTCCCGCCAAAGGCGTGATCTTGAATTCGTCCACGCGGCACGTGTGTTATTGCCACACACCGATGCGTTACTTGTGGGATCTATATCCCGCATATCTTCACGAATGGACGCGTTCGCGAATGAAGCGCATCGCCATGGCGCCGCTCGCGACCTATCTGCGGCTGTGGGATTACGCATCGGCGGCTCGCGTCGATCAGTTCATCGCCAATAGCGAAAACGTCCGGCGGCGGATTTGGAAAACCTATCGCCGCGAATCCACCGTGATCCATCCGCCCGTCAACGTCGCGTCTTTTCGATGCGAGCCCGCGGAAGATTATTATCTGATCGTAAGCGAATTGGTCGCGTACAAACGAATCGATCTCGCGTTACGCGCCTTCGCAGCGAACGGTCGGCGATTAAAAATCGTGGGCGACGGACCGGAGTTGTCGCGCCTGCGCAAACTGGCGTCTTCGAATATCGAATTCTGCGGCCGCGTCAATGATGACGATCTGCGATCCCTGTACGCCCGTTGTCGCGCGTTCGTGATGCCGGGTGAAGAGGATTTCGGCATGACCACGGTCGAAGCCATCGCCAGCGGCAAGCCCGTAATCGCGCTGGGGCGCGGCGGATCACTCGAAATCGTGCCGCCCGAAGGCGCCTTTTTCTTCGATTCGCCGGACCAGGCGTCACTCAACGCCGCGATCGAAAAATTCGAAGCACATGAATCGCGCGTCGATTCATCGAAGCTCATCGCACACGCCGCCCGCTTCTCCGAGACGGAATTCGACCGCGCGCTCCTCGCCAAACTCGACCGCGGCTGAACAAGCGGGACTGCCCTCTCTGTCCCGATTTTCAGCCGCCCCGAAGATCACGATTCGCGGCATAGTAAATAAGGAAGACTTTCATGACTGAAACATTAACGGACAAACGCGTCATTCGCGCGCCGCGCGGCCGCACTCTGCGCTGCAAGGGATGGCGGCAGGAAGGCGCGTTGCGCATGCTGATGAACAACCTCGATCCCGAGGTCGCCGAGCGGCCCGAGGATCTCGTCGTGTACGGCGGCACCGGCCGCGCCGCGCGAAGCTGGGAAGCATTCGACGCCATCGTACGTTCGCTCCAATCTCTCGAAAATGACGAGACGCTGTTAGTCGCGTCCGGTAAACCGGTCGGCATCTTTCGCACCCATGACGATGCACCGCGAGTCCTGATCGCCAATGCGAATCTGGTCGGCCACTGGTCCAATTGGGATGAGTTCCATCGCCTGGAACGCATGGGCCTGACGATGTATGGCCAGATGACCGCCGGATCGTGGATCTACATCGGCAGCCAGGGCATCGTCCAAGGAACGTTTGAAACATTTTCGGCTGCCGGCGTCCGGCACTTCGGCGGATCACTTGCCGGAAAATTGATCGTATCCGGCGGCATGGGAGGAATGGGTGGAGCTCAGCCACTCGCCGCCACCATGGCCGGCGCCTGCTTCCTCGGCATCGATGTCGATCCGAAGCGCATCGCCAAGCGCCTGGAAACCGGCTATTGCGATCGCGTGGCCGCGAATCTCGACGATGCGCTCACCATCCTTAATGAATCGATGAAAAAACGCGAGGCAATCTCGGTCGGCCTGGTTGGCAACTGCGCGGATGTGTTGCCCGAGCTGCTGCGTCGAGGCGTCGTGCCCGATATCCTCACCGATCAAACCAGCGCGCATGACGAACTGAACGGCTACGTGCCCAACGGCATGCCCTTCCAAGCTGCGCTCGCCCTGCGCAGTGCTGATCCCAAGGAATACGTGCGCCGTTCCATCGATACGATGGGCGAGCACATCCGCGCCATGCTCGCGTTGAAGCGCGCGGGCGCCGTGACGTTCGATTACGGCAACAATCTGCGCAAGCAAGCCCAGCGCGCCGGGGTTGAGGATGCGTTCGAAATTCCCGGCTTCGTTCCCGAATACATTCGCCCGCTTGTTCTGCGAAGGCCGCGGTCCTTTTCGCTGGGCCGCGCTTTCGGGCGATCCCGAAGACATTCGCATCACCGATAAGCTGGCGCTCGAATTATTTCCGCACAACGAAACGCTGGCGCGCTGGATGAAGCTCGCGTCAGAGCGGATTCATTTCCAGGGATTGCCTTCGCGCATCTGCTGGCTCGGCTACGGCGAGCGCGCCGAATTCGGGCTCGCTATGAACGATCTGATCAAGCGCGGAAAAATCTCCGCGCCGGTGGTGATCGGGCGCGATCATCTCGACACCGGTTCGGTCGCGTCGCCGTATCGCGAAACCGAAGCCATGAAAGATGGGTCCGATGCGATCGCCGATTGGCCGCTGTTGAACGCGATGCTGAATGTCGCGGCGGGCGCGTCCTGGGTTTCGATTCACAACGGCGGCGGCGTGGGCATCGGCTATGCGCAGCATGCGGGGATGGTGGTCGTCGCCGAAGGCACCGACGATTGTGCGCGCCGGTTGGAACGCGTGCTCACTACCGATCCCGGAATCGGCGTGGTCCGCCACGCGGATGCGGGCTACGATCGCGCCAAAGAAGTCGCGCGCGAAAATGGCATTCGCATTCCCATGGAAGAAAAGTGAATCTTGCCGTAGTTAACTGCTCCGAACTCGTCACGCTCGCCGGTCCCGCGCGCCCACGCATTCGCGGCGAATTGCGCGATCTGAGTATCATCCGCGATGGCGCCATGCTGATTCGCGACGGCCGCATCGCGGTTATCGGCACGCGCGCGGATTTGCAGATCGGCTCCGATGCCGAAATTATCGACGCGCGTGGCCGAGTGGTCATGCCCGGATTTGTCGACGCGCACACGCATCCTGTATTCGCCGGCAATCGCGCCAACGAATTCGAGATGCGTGCGGAAGGCGCGACGTATCAGGAAATCGCTGCAGCGGGCGGAGGGATTCGTTCCACGGTTCGACAGACGCGCGCCGCGAGCGATGCCGATCTCGACGCTGCCGCGGCGCGATACGTCGATTGGTTCCTGCGCAACGGCACCACCACCATTGAGGCGAAATCAGGCTACGGGCTTTCGCTTGATGACGAATTAAAGCTGCTCCGCGTGATTTCGAGAATCGCGCCGCTTCGCGCCGTGCCGACTTTTCTCGGTGCGCATGAGATCCCCGACGAATTCCGCGGTCGCCGGACTGAATATCTAGATCTCGTTATTAATGAAATGCTCCCGCGCGCAGCGAAGCTCGCCAAATTTTGCGACGTGTTCTGCGAGCCTCGCGTCTTCCCGGTCGACGATGCGCGCCGGGTGCTTGAAGCCGCGCGGTCCTACGGGCTCGGATTGCGCATGCACGCCGATCAATTGGAAAACGGCGGAGCAGCGAAACTGGCGGCCCAATTGCACGCCGCGACCGCCGATCATCTGGAACAAACCGACGCCTCCGGTATCGCCGCGCTTGCCGATGCAGGCGTGCAGCCCGTGCTGCTTCCCGGTTCAGTCTACGCGCTCAGCTCGAAGAAATATCCCGACGCCCGCGCCATGGTCGCCGCAGGGCTCGGAATCGTCATCGCCACCGATTTCAATCCAGGTTCATCCCCCACGCCATCGATGCCGATGATGCTCTCACTCGCGGCCACGCAAATGAAAATGACGCCCGCCGAATCGATCACCGCGTCCACCATTAATGCCGCTTACAGTCTGGGACTCGGCGGGGAAATCGGATCGCTCGAACCCGGCAAGCGCGCTGATTTTGTGATTCACGATTGCGCGGATCATCGCGAGCTTGCCTATTTCTTCGGCATCGAAACCGCTGCGGAAGTGTTCATCGACGGGCGGCGGGTATACTCGAAACGTGCTTCGTGATCGTCTGGACCAAGTAGAAGAACGCATCGCATCAGCGTGTGTACGCGCGGGCCGGCCGCGATCGGATGTCACTCTCATCGCAGTCACCAAGAAATTTACCGCCGAAGTGATTCGCGAAGCGTACGATCTCGGCCTAAGGCGATTCGGCGAAAATTACGTCCAGGAATTCGAAGGAAAACATCCCCTGCTGGCTGATTTGAAAGATGCCGAATTTCATCTCATCGGCCACCTGCAATCGAATAAAGCACGCCCGGCGGCGGAATTGTTCCAAGTGATCCAGACCATCGATTCTCCCAAGCTCGCGCGCCGTTTGAATGAGATGAATCGCAAGCTCGAAGTGATGATCGAGGTGAAATTATCGGAAGAGGAATCCAAACACGGCGCCGCGCCGGAGTCGCTCGATGAATTGATCGCCGCGATCCGAGGCTGCGCGAATCTCAACCTCACCGGTCTGATGACCATGCCGCCGTGGAGCGACGATCCTGAGCAGACCCGTCCCTATTTCCGAAAGCTCGCCGAACTGGGGCGAAAACATTCGTTGCCGAAATTGTCGATGGGGATGTCGCACGATCTGGAAGCTGCGATTGAACAAGGCGCGACGCACATCCGCATCGGTACCGCGTTGTTCGGCCCGCGCGTCAAAGTGTAATGCGCGCCGGATTCTTCGCGCCCATGCCGCCCGCCCGAACGGGCGTCGCCGATTATGCCTCAGCTTTATTCGAAGCGATGAGCGCGACTGGCGAGCTCTCGCTGAACGCGCCCGGCGATGTGAACCTTTATCATCTGGGCAACAATTCTCTCCATTGCGAGATTCACAAGCGAGCCGTCGCGGCCCCCGGCGTCGTCATCCTGCACGACGCTCTGCTGCATCACGTTTTTCTATCCACCATTTACGAATCCGAATATATCGACGAGTTCGTTTTCAACTACGGGAACGATTTTCGCATCCTCGCGCAGCAACTTTGGGACGATCGCGCCCGTTCCGCAGCCGACCAGCGCTACTTCGCCTATCCGATGCTCAAGCGCATCGCCACGCGATCGAAAGCGTTGATCGTCCACAATCCTGCCGCCGCGAACGCCATTCGCCGCCACGCTCCCGCCGCGCGCATTGTCGAAATCCCTCATCTGTTCGTTCCGCCTTCCACCTCGCCCGATGCTTTGGAATTCGATCCGTCGACGTTCCTCGTCTCTGTTTTTGGTTACCTCCGCGAATCGAAACGGCTGCCGTCCATCCTTCGCGCGATGCATCGCGTCTGGGCCCATAAGATCGATGCCGCGCTACTCATCGCGGGGGACTTCGTGTCGCCCGATCTCCACCGCACTCTGGCGCCACAGTTCAAGAATGCGCGCATCATCCGCACCGGCTATCTTCCGGAGCGCGAATTCACGCGCTACGCCGCCCGCACCGATCTGTGCCTCAACCTCCGCTATCCCAGCGCCGGCGAGACGTCGGGAATCGGGGTTCGATTGATGGGAATCGGCAAGCCGGTCGTGTTCACCGCTGGTGACGAGATCGCGCGCATCCCGGAGAACGCCTGTCTGCGCGTCGACGCAGGCCCTGCCGAAGAAGAAATGCTCGCGAGCACCATCGCATGGGCGGCGAAAAATCGTGATGCGCTCGCTCAGATTGGCGAAAACGCGCGCCGCCACATCGCGCAGCATCACGCTATCGAGAAATGCGCGGCGATGTATTGGGAAGCGCTCAGAACAGCGTGAGCGGACGAGTATCCGTGCCCACCCAAATGGTGCGCGTCGGATATTCCCACGCAGGCGTATTGAGCAAACGCGGCTTCAGTACCAGCAGCACATCGTCCGAATCTTTTTCGATGGTCGATTGGCCGAGCAGCCGCCGCAGGAAAGGAATGTTGCTGATCCCTGGATAACCGGTGAGCGAATCGGAATTGTTGGTGCTCACCAGGCCCGCCAGCACCGCCCACTCGCCTTCCTTCACGCGAACCTTGCCCACGTAATGCCGCGTCGAAATGATCGGAATGCCCGTGTTCGGATCGGTCGCACCCAGCACCTTGTATGAAGCGTCAATGTCCAGCGTCATTTCGTTCTCGCTGTGTACTGAAGGTGTGATCTTCAGAACCAACCCCAGATCCTCGAAATTGATGGTCGGAGGCGGCGTGAAGATACCGCCCGATGTTCCGATGCCCGTCGCTCCCAACGTATTCCCGATGTACTGGTTCGTGATGATGGGATAGTGCTGGCCCACCAGTAACTGCGTCGCCTGGCCATCGATAGCCGTGATCCGTGACGTCAGGAGATTGTTCGAGGAAGATTTCGCCACCGTTGCGAAAGCGGACGCGTTGGTGACGCCCAGTCCGAACATCGTCGCCCCTCCTCCGAAACTCAGAAACGAGGTGGTGTTGGTCGGGAGCGACGCCATGTTATGGAGAATGTTGCTGAAATTCACCAGCGAAATTTCGTTGGGCAAGTTCAGTCCGTAGCCCAGCGACGAGGTCTTGGATGTCTCCACTAACTGCAGCTCGATTTCGACCGTGGGCCGCCCGTGCATCAGTGAATCGATCAGTTGTTCCGCGGCCAGCACCTTCGAAACCTTGTCGCGAAGCACCATCTGGTGCTTATTCGGATCGAGCACGATGCGCCGGATCTCCATCGTGGCGGTCACCGCTTGTTGCAACTCCTGCGAGTCCTGTACGGTCATCCGCTCCGGAAGCTGGATGGTCGTCGCGATCACCGGCTCACGTTCGTTCCGTTTCTGCGGAGTGTCCTTGACCACCATCGCGACCTTGGGGCCGATCGCAACGATGAACGATCCCGTCAGCGTTTCCAGAGCCCGCAACGCGTCGCGATATCCGACCTCGGTCATGCGGAACGTGAACTGCGACCCCGGCTGATAATCCGCCTCGAAAACGATGTTGACGTCGTAAGCCGTGCCGACCTTTTCAAAAATCGTCCGCGCGTCGCCCTTAAGATTGAACGACAGCAACTCGGGCGATGCCAGCAGTCGCACTGGCGGCAAGGCTTCGCGCGCCTGCTTCTCTTCCAGCCGGGTCAGCGGGGAGGTGTCCGCGACCTGCGCGTCGTCATCCTCGTCGTCCGCGTCGGTCGCGGCAGGTTGGGGGTCCGGAAGGTGCACCTCTTTGACCGACATTGCGGCCACCGCGCCTAACGCCGTCATTTTTGCGGCGAAGTCCAGGTTTCGGGGGTCCAGCGCCGCCGCCCGGGAATACAGAATGTAAGCGTGCAGGATGTCGCCGCCTTTTTCGGCCTGCTGGCCTGCCTCAAACAGGCTGTCGGCGAGGTCGTTCGCTTGCCCCGGCAACATCCAGGCGATCAGCAAGAAGGCGAACGTGCGGAGAAACTTCACCATTAGACTTGACGCTTCCGGATCCCCTGGCGTGCATAAACTTTCCGCTGGGATCGACCGATAAAGCTAAGGGAAGGAACCTACTCCATCCATGCCTAATTTCGCGCCCGTCCGCAGCGCCTTCAATCCCGCGATCCCGCAAAACTTCGCCGAGCTCGGGATTTCCGAGTCGCTGGTGCTCGATCTGGTCCTGCGGCGTATGCTGATCGAAGGTTATTCGAGTCTCGCGGGCCTGAGCCGCTCGCTGCGCCTTTCGGTACCGATCGTCGACATCGCGTTCAAGCACATGCGTTCGCAGCAACTGGTCGAAATCAAGGGCATGCAGGGCAACGACTACAGCTTCATCCTGTCGCAGGCCGGAAAGCAGCTTGCGGGTGAACGATTTCAGGTGTCGCAGTACGCCGGCGCTTGTCCTGTTTCGCTGAAGGAATATCAGGCCGCCACCAAAGCGCAGGCCGCCAAAGTTCACGTCGATCGCAAGACGCTGCGCAACGCGTTTTCCGATCTGATTGTGTCGGATCGCATGCTGGATCAGCTCGGGCCCGCGATCATTTCGCAGAATTCGATTTTCGTGTATGGCCCCACCGGCAACGGAAAAACCAGCCTCGCCGAAAGAATGCTGCGCGTGTATCAGGACGCGGTGCTGATTCCTTACGCTGTAGAAGTCGACAACCAGATCATCAGCTTGTACGATCCCGTGGTGCATCACGCGCTCGAAAATGACGAGCAGGATCTGGACCCGCGCTGGATCATGTGCAAGCGTCCTTGCATCGTGGTCGGCGGCGAATTGATTCCCAGCATGCTGGAATTGCGCCTGGATGAAGCGTCGGGTATTTATGCCGCGCCGCTGCAGATGAAGGCGAACAACGGCATCCTGATCATCGACGATTTCGGCCGCCAGCTGATGTCGCCGCGCGATCTGCTCAATCGCTGGATTGTTCCTCTGGATCGCCACGTCGATTACCTGACACTGCGGTACGGCGTTAAATTCCAGATTCCGTTCGAAACCATGGTGGTGTTTTCGACCAACCTGGAACCTTCCGATCTCGCCGACGAAGCGTTCCTGCGCCGCATTCACAACAAGATCTACGTGGAAGCCGTCGATGCGCAGAGCTTCGATCAGATCTTCGGGCGCGTGGTGCAATCGCGCAACATTCAATCCGAGCCCGATAGCGCCGAATATCTGCGCAAGCTGTGCCTGCGCGAAGGCCGGACGGAACTTCGCGCGTGCTATCCGGCCGATATTTGCAATATTCTCCTGTCCATCGGGCGTTATGAAGGCCGTGGGCCGATTATGACGAAATCGGAACTGGAGCGCGCCGCGGCGCTTTATTTCGCTCGAAGTTGACGATCCTCTCTAACAATTTCCTTGCAGGCCTGCTTTTTGTCCATTGATTTGCCGCAATGGAAACGGCACCGCCTCAACCCCGTGCGGCTGTTCGCCAAAACTATCGCAGAAGGTGCTCGCCTATCGTCGATCTGAACTCGAGTCGATCATGACGTTGCAGGCGGAGGTTTCCGGAACTGGCCGCTGCGCGGTGAGGCTGGGAGCCGATAGGAGCGCCAGCCATCTCTCGATTCAAGTTGTATCAGGAAGCCGCCAGAGAGGTGTCCGGCTTCGACTCCAAGTGATTGATCTTTCGGATAATTTTCTAGTGGTCCCGGCGCGTGACTGGCGCGGACGTTAAACCGCTCCTTTTAGTCTCGGCTCATTACGGCGTTGATTGGATAGCGTCGACAACGAGCCGTGACCAAAGGGAGCGGTCCCACACTCGGGGCTAGTTATGGCGCAGGTGACGCAAAGGCCCCTGCGATTTCAGGAAGTACTCGATGAGTTCGTCCGTGGTCACGAAGCCGTCGTGGTTCGCGTCCATCGAATCGAAGAGCCAGGGCGGCGTTGCGGTTGTTTCGAACTCGTCGCGCGCGATACGGCCATCGTTATTCGCGTCGTATTGCATCACCATTGCCGAGGCCTGCATCCGCAAAGGATCGGGCCTCACTTCCAGCTCCGCGACCACGCCGTCGCCATTCTGATCGAGCGTGCGCAGCGAACTGCTGGAACACCGGATCTCGTCCGCCGAAATGACGCCATCATGATTCACGTCCAGCGCAGCGAGCACCGGATGCAATTTCATAAAGGCGAGACGCCCGCGCGCCAACTGATCGGGATGCTCCGTTATTACCCCTTTCGCTTGAAACCCGCACTCTTCGGCACTGAGTTTTCCGTCATGGTTAAGATCCAGCAACAGCAGGCGTTCCGGTGCCATGTTGATCTCCTCCGCCGAAAGAGCGTTGTCTTCATCCCAATCGAGCGCGGTCAACACCAGGATCAATTCGAAGTAGGGAGACCGCGGTGGATGATAAGGCGCGGCGGTCATCTTGATTTCGGAATCGAGATCGAGCGGAGGGGCGGTCGCCGGAGCCTTGAGAATATGCGAGGGGCTGGGGTGGTGGGAGCCCATCAGAAAATGCGTCGTTGCGCGGGCGCCCATGAACGCGACCAGGGCGAGAATCGAGGCGAAGCTGAATACGGCACCATTAATCAGCGCAGCGCGGCTCGGACGCTCGGGGCCGATTTCATGAAACAAGAAAGAGTCGTGCACTGGAGCCTCTGTTCTGGCATATTCGAGCGGTAAAGAAATCGTCGCGTCGCGCAGGATATCCAACAGCAATCGCGATCGCGCGAAGAATCCGCGCTCGGCTTCCCAGCGGTCGCACAATAATTGCAGCGCCTGCTCGCCATATTCATCACGAAAGCGTCGCGGATAGAGCGCCAGGAGCAAGCCGTAAATGCGAGACGCGCTACGCATACATCTTCTTCGCGCGCGCGATGCGCAGCGTTTCGGCGAGCCTTGCCGTCTCCGCTTTCGCCAGCTTTCGTCCCGCCGGCGTCAGGCGATAGTATCGGCGCCGGTCATCACTCTCCAGTTCTGTGATCAATCCTGCATCGAGCAGCGTCTTGATGGATCCATACAGAGTGCCCGGCCCCAATCGCATCTTTCCACTGGTTAGTTCAGCCACTTCGCGCATGATGCCGTAGCCGTGGCGATCCTCATCGGCGAGGGCGAGCAAAATGTGGAACGCAGCGGAGGGCAGGGGGTCGAGTTTAGATTTAGGCATGATCGTTAATCGATATATCGAACATCGATTATGCTCCCTTCGTCGATTTCAGTGCCTGTACCTGATAAGCTCCTTGATGGCGCTACTCGCGCCGTCCCTATGCTACGAGCGAAATTCGATGACATCGCCGAGCTCTGCGCTCCGCACCAGAAAAGCACTGCTGGCGTCTCCGAAGGATGCACTAATCGAAATATCCTTGATCCCCACGCGGAAAATTCGACGACGCGCGCGGCTTCAATATGTTCGAGCATGCCGGCCGCTCCAGCTCGGATATATTAAAGGAGATCGTAATTTTAGACGCCTCCCGAATCCTGCGAGCGAGGCGGACCCTCGAAAGCCACTACCAAGGCCGAGCTGATCCAATATTGCGAATTCATACTTGCGGAATCGTATTTGTCCAAGTTCAATGACGATCTGTGGCTCGCGTGGAGGGCCGCTATGCCGGACCGAAGACGCGATGGGCATACTTCACGGCGGTGTGGCACATCACGGATCATTACGGCCAGTTGGTCGAGTATTTAAGGATGAACGGAATCGTGCCGCCGGTGACACAGCAGTATGGGTTGAAGATTCGGTAGCGGGGCCGGGGCCCTCGTCGGCCTTTGGCTTCAGCACGCCAGCCGGGCCGGGGGCCCAGCGCGGACGAGGGCGTCCGCCCCACTTAGTGTGCAATCTATGAGGTGGTTCGCTCGCGGGAATTCATCTTGGCGATGGAACGGGGTGCCTCGAAGTGATCAATCAGGATAAGTTTGGTCGGTACTTTTCTACGTTCCAGCTTCAGCCCGAGCTGTACCTGAATCGCATTTTCGGCGGCGGAAAGCAGCAAGGGATGCAACTGCTCTCGCGGGGTCCCCGTCGTCCTGTCGAAAAAAAGTGGATCGATGAAGGGCTGAATGTTCAGCGAAATATCGAAGCTGCCGTCGATACCGGTGTCATCAAACACGGGAGCGCTGATCGCAGTCGACAGCTTGTCCACAAAATCCTTGATCGAGCCATTGGCTAACTGGACGGCGACGCCTCATATATGCAGTGATCGGTTGACCATGTGAGGGCTGCAAGCGTGGGCCGCCTTTCGCAATCGTCAGGCTGTATCCGTCGAGAACCTTGGTCTCCGTGCGGACCTTTAGTTAAATTCGGCGGCAAGGAGAGTTCGTAACATCGCTCTTAGCTCTTTGTCGGGGACAGGCCCTTCGGCCTTTGCCAGGATATCGAAGCGGTCAGCCGCGTGATCTTCACCGGGGAGCTCGAATGGCCTGAGGTCGTAGGCCCATTGGACGCAGTTCCTGACGGAAACAGAACGCATGGTAAGCCTTTCCAGGGTGACGACGATATCCATTCGAGTGCCTGGCTTACTTGGCGTTACCGAAGCGACTTCGAAAGCAGGTGTGTTTGCTCCCGGCTGGGCGTCGAGCATGGTGCACCAGCACAACAGGACGAGCGTTGCGCAGGAGCGGGTCAAATACGCCCGCCGACGAAGAAGATCGCCGCTCACAGATTGATCACCTGCCATGTATCCTCCCACGCCGGTCGGTCGTAGAACTGGAATTAATTCATAGGCCCGAGTTCCGGAAGCCGCACTCCCAGCGTTCGCTCAATCTCGGCTTTTACTGGGCCTCGATACGCGCCGTCCCACACATTTATGACTCGACCATCCGCCGACACCAATATGGTCTCTGGAGTGCCGCGCAGAGCATAGGCTTGCCTCGTCTCGTCCGGCAAGTTAGCGACTACAGGAACATCGAAGTCATTGTCGTGAATGTACGCAGAGAGACCGGCGTCCGATAGCGCCAATGCATAAAAATCGTACCGGTTCTGGGTCTGTGCTCGCAATTGCTTTACAACTGGGAGGTTGCGTTTACACCAGCCGCATTTTGCGGCGAATGCGTACAAAATAACTGGGTGTTGACGGCGGCTGTAGCCGACTTCAATTGAAGCACCTGCAGGGTCGCTTCCGGAGATCACTGGCACCAGCGAACCAATCTTCAGCTGTGGAGGGCGTCTAGCGTCACTGAGTCGCTCCTCATATCTTCTATCGGAGTATATTCGCCAGCTCAGCAACAAGTTGACGCTTGCTGAGATGACCAAGAGCGCGGTCTTTCGGTCGACACGAATCATCTGATTATGGAGACAACTATCCGTCGATAGCCGGTGGTCAATGGGAGTTACAGAAGGAATTCATTCCGTCTCCACCATCGTCGAGCCCGCCCTGGCAGTAGCATTCGCCCGAGGGTGAGCAATCGTCATTGATCGTGCATCCTTGACCAAAGACACAGGACCCGCCGCCCTTGGTCTGCGCAGAAGCTCGCGGCGCAAAGGTTGCCCAGGTCCCCAAAATCGCGGCGGAAATCACGAGAACATTCAATAATAATTTGGTCACGGCTTCTCCTTTATGAGCAAAAACTGATGGGTTCAGAACAATCACTCAGCGATTATAGATCTTAAAAAGAAAATAGCAAGAGATGGGCGCAGCTGCGCTTGGAAGGTCCGTAACAGCCTCACCAGGCGAGAGGAACTCGAGTCGAGCCCGCACCAGGCACATCTGAGGGCCGAGCTTGGCGTGCGGATAGCGAAGATGAGGAATCTTACGCGCTCTTTAGATCACCGCGCTGAGATCTTTCCAGGTCTTGCCCTGCGATTCGGCGACGGCCGGATACACCACGTAACCGTTATAAGTGTTGACGCCCTCACGGAGCGCTTCACTGTGTTCCACCGCCGCTTTCAATCCGCGATTGGCCAGGTCGAGCAGATACGGGAACGTCGCGTTATTCAACGCGAAGGTCGAGGTATGCGGCACCGCGGCCGGCATGTTCGATACGCAATAATGCAGCACGCCGTCGACGAAGTAGATCGGATCGGTGTGCGTAGTGGCGTGCGCGGTCTCAACGCAGCCGCCCTGGTCGATCGCCACGTCCACGATCACCGAGCCTTTTTTCATCAGCGGAATCATGTCGCGGCGCACCAGTTTCGGAGCCGACGCGCCTGGAATCAGCACCGCGCCCACCACCAGATCGGCGTGCCGCAGCGATTCGGTAATGGTGTACACGTTCGACGCCAGCGTCACGATCTGCGATGAGTAAATGTCGTCGAGCTCGCGCAGCCGGTTCAGATTCTTATCGATGATGGTGACGTGCGCGCCCAGCCCGACCGCCATTTTCGCGGCATTGTGCCCCACGATTCCGCCACCCAGGATGACGACGTTCGCCGGCGCGACGCCCGGCACACCGCCCAGCAGAATGCCGCGCCCGCCCATCGGCGCTTCCAGGTATTGCGCGCCCACTTGCACCGCCATGCGGCCGGCGACCTCGCTCATGGGCGTCAGCAGCGGCAGCGAATTGTCGGACTCGCGAATGGTTTCGTACGCGACCGAATTGACGCGCGCGGCCAGCAGCGCATCGGTCAGCTCCGGCAAAGGCGCGAGGTGCAGATAGGTGAACAGCGTTAGCCCGGGGCGCAGGAACGGATATTCGGACGGCTGCGGCTCCTTGACCTTGACCACCAGATCGCTCTGCGACCAGAGCTCCTGCGCGGTGGCGACGATCTTCGCGCCGGCCTGGCGATACTCCTCATCGGGGAGCGAACTGCCCACTCCCGCGCCCGCCTGCGCCAGCACCTGGTGGCCGGCTTCGGTCAGCGCTTTGACGCCGCTCGGCAGCAGGCCGACGCGAGCTTCATGATCCTTAACTTCCTTGGGGACACCGATAATCATGTTGAGAGGAATCCTAGTGTTGCTGCGAGGGGCCAGGCGATTTTTCGAGAGACTTTTCGGCCGATTTTTCAGAAGCTGGCGCGGCTTCCACGGTGGGAGCCTCGATCGGCACCGGCCGATGCGGTCCCAGGCCCATGGCGATCAGCGAGAGCGATCCGATCTTGCCGTCGTCCACCAGGTTCTGATCGCGCTGGAATTTCTTCAACGCTGCGACCGATTCCGCACTCCAGTTGCCGTCCGGCGCTCCCGCAAAATAGCCCTTATCCGCAAGCGCCTGTTGGATTTCGCGGTAACGATCAGGGGTGGGCTGCTGCTGCGTCGAGCGGTGCGCCACCGTCACCGGCTTCTTGGCAGCCGATTTCCTGGCGGTCGAACTGTGATGCGCAGCCACGGTCGTCTGGGCGACTGGCTTGGACGCTACCGCTCGCGAGGTTTTCTTATGCGTCGTCGAACTCTGGGAGGACGCAGTATGCGAGGAAGTCGTCTGCGCAGCCCAGCTCACGCTGGCAACGGCTCCGACCCCGATGGCCCAAATCGCTAGATTGGCGAATCGCAAACCTAGAGTTTAGCAGAACTAAAACATAGTTTTGGGGCGCAACGACACCGTCCTGGCAGCACGGAATCAATTCGGCGATCGCGCAACCCCAACGCGCTTTGCGTGAAATGTCGGATTTAAACCGCTCCTTTTAGTCGCGGCTCATTTGTCGACGCTAACCGAATCAGCGCCATACAGAGCCGTGACCATAGGGAGCGGTTCAACATTGCCGACCGGTTCCTAGTTTTCCGGCAGAGTGCCGGTCAGGAAGAACGTCGCGGTCTCGCGAGTGCTCGCGCCCCCGCGCATCGGTACTTCAGCCGACCGCACCACCCGGAAAGTCACCGGATCGCCCGGTTTGAGCGTGCCCTGGATGCGCTTGATATCGTCCACCGTGCTCACCGGCTGGCGATTGACCGCGATGATAATATCTTTCTCCTGCATCCGGATTTCCTGGGCGAACATCCCCGGCTCGACGCGAGTCACCGTCACGCCGCGCTTGTCGGGCGTCAGTTCCTTTTCGTCTTCCGTGGCCGTGCGGGCTAGGAGCCCGAATTTCACCGATCCCGGCGCCGCGTTGGAAGTCGGCGTTGCAACTGATTTGGGAGACGCTTCCGGATTCTCCTTCACGCCGGCGATATCCTCGCGTTCGGCATACACCACCACGCGATCCTGCACCGTCACCGGGATGTCCATCTTCTTACCGTCGCGGTCGATATTCAGCGTGACCTGCGTGCCCACCGGCGTATCGGCCACGTGCGAAATCAGGTCCTGACCGTCGCGAATGGGCTTGCCGTTAAACGCCAGAATCACGTCCTGTTCTTTGATGCCGGCTTTCGATGCGGGGCCGCCCTTCTGGATGCCGTCGACGTTGACGCCGTGATCGAAACCCAGCGCGCGAATCAGCGTCTCGGGATTCTCATGATTTCCGAAAGTCACGCCGATCGATCCGCGGGTGACGCGGCCGTCGCGAATGATGTCGTTGTAGATCTTGGCCACCATGTTGATCGGCAGCGCGAAACCAACGCCCTGGCTGCCGCCGTTCTGCGTCGCGATCATGGTGTTGACGCCGATCACATCGCCGCGGATATTCAGCAGCGGTCCGCCGCTGTTGCCGGGATTGATCGCCGCATCGGTTTGAATGAAGCGTTGGAATTGCTTGTTGTTGCCGGGCACTTCGCGGCCAGTGGCGCTGATGATTCCCGCCGTCACGGTCGCTTCCAGGCCGAACGGAGATCCGATCGCCACTGCCCAGTCGCCCACCTGCACGCCATCGGAATTGCTGATGGCCACCGGATTCAGCGCGTGTTTGACATCGATCTTCAACACCGCGATATCGGTTTCGATATCGACGCCCACGACTTTGGCGCGATACTCCGTGCTGTCGCCGTGCATCTTGACGTAGATGTGATCCACCGGTCCGCCCTGTGAATCGGAGACCACGTGGTGATTGGTGATGATGTAGCCATTTTTATCGACGATGAATCCGGTGCCCGATTGCTCACGTTTGAAAGCCTGCTGCGGCACATCCGGACCGGTGCCGCGGCCGAAAAATTTGTGGAACAGATCCCCATTGTCGTCGCCGCCGTCGGAATCTTCAGGCTGAGGCTGTCCCCGGCGCCGCATGCTGGTCTCCGCCTTCGGCATGTAATCCGCCGTGATGTTGACCACGCTGGGATCCAGCTTGCGCGCCAGCTTGCTGAACTCGTTACCCAGTTCCTCGGCGCGAGGGATCACCAACGGCGTCGCGTCCGGCGCGTTCTGGCTGTGGGCGGCGTTGACGCCCGTGTTCATCAGAGTGCCGATCACGATGCCCACCGACAAGGTCACCAGCAGTAGTGCGGTGGAGATGAGCTTCTGTTGGCGGATTTTTTCGTACAACTTCATAACTTGATTGCCCTCTTCCTCGGACAGATCCCGACCTTCACATTATAAGTCCGTGTTTCGCCCGCTGTAAGTACTACTTGAGATGGATGCGATCCCCCTCCTAGCAGTTACAGCGTTAATGACGGCGCGCCCCGCGAATGGTCACTCGGATTGCAGCAGAATCCCTAAGGTGAGCAGCAGCCGCCGCAAGCCCAGTTCGCGGCCTTCCGGCAAATACCACTCGGCAGTCGTGTGCGCGCCGCCGCCTTGTCCGCCCACGCCGATCGACACCGCCGGTATGCCCAGCGACAGCGGCACATTCGCGTCAGTCGAGGAGCAATCCAGATGGCTGCGAATTCCCAGATGCGCGTCCACGGCGCGGATCGCGGCCAGGAGCGGCGATGCGGCGCTCAATCCTCCGCCGGGACGCGACCCGATTTCCTTGGCTCGCCCGATCACCCGGCCAATTCCGCGTGCCCCACCGCGATCGCCGCGCGCGTTTTCGATTTCCGCGGCCCGGGCCACTGTCGTATTTAGCAACGCGGCGAGTTCATCCAGCCGCTGCGCGCTCTCCGAACGCAAATCGAGCTTGGAGCGCGCTTCATTGGGAATCGAATTGATGCTGGCTCCGCCTTCGATGACGCCGAAGTTGAACGACGACCGGGCATCGCTCGCCGGGTTGCGAACTTCGAATTCGTCTCCAAAAAGCGTGACGGCGCGGCTTAACGCGTGCACTGGATTCGGAGTTCCGTAATCGCTCCAGCTATGCCCGCCGGGTCCGGTGAAGGCGACTTCGAAACGGCGGCTGGCCAAGGCCTGGGACGTGATGTGATCCAGGCTAGGGCCATCCAGCACCAGGAAGGCACGCGGCAGCGAACCCTTGGCGCGGCACAGGTAGCGCATGCCGCTCAGATTGCCCTCGCCCTCTTCGCCTACATTGGCGATCAACATGGGCGCGAACGCCGGGTCTTCGAAGGGCGAACCTTGCTGCCACAACGCTGCGATCGCCAGCAACGCCGTCAATCCCGCGCCGTTATCGGAAACTCCGGGTCCCGATAATTTGCCGTCGCCCGATATTTTGATCTCTTCCGGAGTTCGCGGTGCAAGCACCGTATCGAGATGCGCCGTGACGGCAATCGATGCCCGATCGCGTCTGCCCGCTAACATCGCGATGACATTGCCGGCGCGATCGATTTTGGCATCCCACCCGAGCGCACGAAAGCGATCCGCCATCCATGCCGCGCGCTTTTCTTCGAAAAACGTGGGAGCCGCAATGCGGCACAGCTTCAAGTGCTGCTCGTTGATCCAGGCGCGCTCTTTCCGGAACCACTCGGTCGCTTCTCGAATCCCGGCGCTCTCTGCCAGCGCGGAAATCCGCCCAGCCAGGGAGTCTGTTGCAAGCGGTATCAAGACTTCAGGATAAACCAGCGAAGAGAATTCAGAATTCAGGAGTCAGAATTCAGAATGAAAGCCTGACGGCCGCCAGCATTCTGAATTCTGAATTTGACTCCTGAATTCTGCGTTCAGATCTTCGCCTTCGGATATCTCGCGCGCATCCACTCCACGAATTTATCCGGCGCGGCCATGGTCGAAAGCCGCCCCTGCCGCACCAGCGCCCAATCCTCGAACTTCTTCGACTGCTTGATCTCGGCGAGCGTCGTCTCCGGTTCCAGCCGCCCGGCGAATTCCAGATCCGCGACCGCTGATTTCGGATTCTTGGGATCCACCCGGCCCGCTCCCCGCACCGTCGCCATTCCGACCACTCCGGAAATACCGCCGCTGTGGTAGATAAATACGCGATCACCGGGCTGCATCTCTTTGATAGCACGCACCGCCTGAGGATTGGTCACTCCGTCCCAAATCGTCCTCTTTTCATGCTCCAGATCATCGATAGAGTAAGTCTCAGGGTCGGTCTTGGCGAGAAAATAGGCCATTGGATCTCCTTTTTGCTCGTACCGGTACAACTTCGGTTTGGTACCTAGGTAACTGTACACGTCGAAAGCGATGTTGTTTTATCGATAGTAGCAGCATGGGCGCGAGGTACTCCGAGCGCCTATCGTTGTATAATGAATACTTTGCCGCCCTGCGGCAAGTTGTCAGGAGGACCGCAAATGTTCCGTCGCAGCCTAGCCGTACTGGCGGCGTTCACCATGTCGATCTGTGCCGTTGCACAGGTGCAGAACAAACCCAACACCACCCCGACTCCGGATAGAGTCGAAGCTCCCAAAGTTCCTTCCAGCCTTGCGCCCGATACCCCGGGCCTTCCGATTGATCCCAAAACCTATGTGATCGGCGAGGAAGACCTGCTTAAGGTCACCATCTGGCGTGAAGCCGAGCTCAGCAAAGTGGTCCAGGTCCGTTCCGACGGCAAGATCACGATGACCTTGATCGGCGATTTGCAGGCCACCGGACTGACTCCAGAGCGCCTGGCGAATCAATTGAAAGAAGCCTACGCCGATAAAATTCAACATCCCATCATCGATGTCGAAGTCATCCAGGTGAACAGCAAGCACTACAGCATTACCGGCGGCGTCAATCATCCGGGAACGTTTCCCCTGGTGGTGCCGATGAAGGTGTTCGAGGCGCTCAATCTGGCAGGCGGATTCCAGTCCTTCGCCAACAAGAAAGATATCAGGATCCTGCGCAACAACGGCGCGACGATATTAGTTCTTCACTTCAACTACCAGGACTACATTGGCGGCAAGAAGAAGGCCGTCGACCAGAATATTGTTCTCCAAAACGGGGACACGATTTACGTGAAAGACTAACCGTACAACAGGAGTTTTGACCGGAGCCATGCAGCCAACCGATTCCTACAATGTCTCCCGGCGCGCGCTGGATGTCGAGGATTACATCGACATCCTGCGCCGCCACAAGAGCTGGATTTTTGGACCGTTCCTGTTTTGCCTGGTAGCGAGCGTGGTGGGCGCTTTCCTGTGGCCCGACAGCTATGTTTCCGAGGCGAAGATCAAGATCGATCCGCAGCAGGTAGCCGAGACGATGGTGCAGTCCACGTCCACCGCGCAGATCTGGGACCGGATCCAGTCCATGACGCAGAGCATCGTGAACCGGGCGACGCTCACCAATATCATCCAGACCAAGAAATTGTACGCCCGCCAGGTGGCCAGCAGGCCGCTCGAAGATGTGATCGATGAAATGCGCAAAGACATTCACATCGATCCGATCGCCTCAGCGGGCGCTTCGACTCATCTCATTCCAGCGTTCTCGATTCGATTCCAGTATCAGGATAAATATCTGGCACAGGCCGTAGTCTCGGATCTGATGACCAAGTTCATCGACCAGAACATAAACGACATGAGCACGCGCGCCCACAGCAATGTGCAGTTCATGAAAGATGAAACCGATCGCGCCAAGAAAGAGCTGGACGATATCGAGAATCAGCTCACCGAGTTCCAGATGCAGAACCAGGGCAAGCTTCCCGATCAGGCGGATGCCAACCTGCGGTCGATGATGGCTCTGGAAAGCACGCTCAACTCGCTCAACAGCAGCATGAGCAGCGCGACCAGCGACAAGTTGCTGATCGAATCGCAGATCAAGAGTTTTCAGGATCAGAAGCAACAGCTCACCAAGCTCTACGTCGATGCGCCCACCGTAACATCAGTGCAACGGAATGAGCGCCTGCTGGAAGCCGAGCGCGATGTCCAGAGATTCGAAGACGGCTTGCGCGCCTTACGGCAAAAATACACCGATAATCACCCCGACATCCAAAGCACCGTGGCGCTGCTGAAGGCCGCCAAGGAAAAGCGCGACGAACTCCAGAAAGAAGACGACCAGAAGAAGGACGAGCAGAAGAAAGAAGACGCCGCGAAGGTGGCCAAGGGAGATAATTCCCGCGCCAATCCTTCCCTGGTACGCGAGCAAATGAATGCGGATGCCAGGATCACCGGTCTGCAGGCTACCGCGGCGGCCAAGGCCACCCTCATCGAGGATTTGCAGAAACAAATCAAGAGGACCAGCGACGAAATCAAGACCCTGGAAGGGCGCTTGAGCACCATGCCTCTGGGGATGAAGCAATACACCGATCTGATGCGCGACCGCGAAGCCGCGAAGGCCAAATATCTGCAGCTGGACGAGAATCTGTCCAAGGCGCAGCGTTCCCAGGACATGGAGCAGAGCAATCAGGGCGAGCGTCTGGAGCCGCTGGATACCGCATCGCTCCCCACCGATCCCACCGAACCCAAGCGCCCCATGGTTATTTCGATCGGCGCGGGAATCGGACTGTTGCTCGGAATCGTGATCGCGGGCGCCCGCGAAATGAAAGACACATCGCTCAAGAATTTGAAAGATGTTCGCGCCTACACGCAGATGGCGGTGTTGGGAAGCATTCCGTTGCTGGAGAACGATTTTGTGGTGCGCCGCCGCCGGCGGCTCGCCTGGCTCGGCTGGACCACCGCTTGTCTGGTGGCCGTGGTGGTGATGGTGGGGGCGATCGTGTTTTACGAAGCGGCCGCCCGGGGAGGCGCTCAGTGAGTCGCGTTCATGATGCTTTAAGGCGCGCCGAGCAATCCGGGATGCTGTCGCCGCCGGTCAACCGGCCAACGACCGATGCGCGATCCGCTCTCGCGACGCTGGATCCAGGTCCGAATCTGGCAGGTCTGCTGGAGCAAGTCGAGGAGATCCCCTTTCGCGCGGCGGCCGATTCGCTGCTGATCGACGTTTCGCGTCCGCATGAAGCTCCCATGGAGGAGTTCCGCACGCTGCGCACGCGCTTGAACCACATGAAGAGCCTGCAGCCGATGAACACGGTGGTGATGACCAGCCCCTCGCCGGCCGAAGGCAAGTCGCTGTCTGCCGCCAATCTGGCGCTCGCCCAAGCGCATCTGGCGGGTAACATTACCCTGCTGGCGGATTTCGATTTCCGCCGCCCCATCGTGCACACGCTGTTTCAGACCGAGCGCAGCCCGGGTATCACCGACTATCTGCTGGGCAAAGTCCCGCTGCATCAGGCCATGCGCAAGCTGGCCGGGACCAACATGTACATCATGCCGGCGGGAGAGGCGGTCATCAATCCGCTGGAACTGCTGAACCTGCGCGAAGTCAAGCTGCTGCTGGACCGGCTGCCGAGCTTGTTCAACTGGGTGATTCTCGATAGCCCGCCGCTGCTGTTCGCAGCCGACGCGAATCTGCTCTCGACCATGTGCCACGGAACGCTGCTGGTGGTCCGCATCGGCCACACCACCATCGATTCAGTGACGCGCGCGATGCAGTCGCTGTGCAACAACAACGTGCTCGGCATCGTGGTCAATGGCGCGCGCCGTGGCGAACTGTATAGCAAGTACACCTACTATCACTCGTATTACACGCCTAAGGATGAGGAACCGCCTGAGGGCGACGAACTCGAGGAAGAGAATGCGGCCGCGCCCAAGGGCGAGGCTTCTGTGGCAGCCCCGCGAATCATGGATCCGGATACGCCAGCGCCCGCGACACAGTTGCCGGTCGAGCCCGCCGCTTCGCACGAAGAGCCGGCTCCGTAAAATCCGACGGGCACTCAGTTCCTTGCCCAGGCGACGAGCGCGCTCCATACTGTCGCGCCTCACTGAAAAAATCGATGGCCGTCAGGTGAGTGAGCCGAACAGAATCCCGAAGATGAACCGCTGCCGTAATTCGAATTCCGCAGCGCTACGATAGAAGCAGTGGCGCACGATCATCATCATCATG
This sequence comes from Terriglobia bacterium, assembly GCA_963819125.1. Lineage (GTDB taxonomy): Bacteria > Acidobacteriota > Terriglobia > Bryobacterales > Bryobacteraceae > Palsa-187. The sequence goes on along the minus strand of CAWFUQ010000015.1, from coordinate 805,387 downwards.
TGCACCCCGCCACCACCGGCAAGGTGCTCATCTTTTCCCTGATCCTGACGCTGGGCTTCGTCGCGATCGAAGCTGCGGCGGGCTTTCGGGCGCATAGCCTCGCGCTCATTTCCGACGCCGGCCATAACTTCACCGATGCGTTCGCGTTATTGCTGGCGGCCATCGGGTTCTATATCCAATCGCGGCCTGCCGATCATCGTAAGACCTACGGTTACCATCGCGCGGGCGTGCTGGCTGCCTTCGTCAACGCGGTCGCGCTGATCCTGCTGGCGGGCGTGTTGTTCTGGGAAAGCTACCAGCGCCTGTTGCATCCTGAACCGGTGGCCGAAACCACCATGATGATCATCGCGGGGCTGGGCCTGGCGCTCAATCTCGGGATTGCGCTGGGGCTGGGTGGGACGCATGGGCATACCCACGACGTGAACGTTCACGCCGCATGGATTCATATGGTCGGCGACGCCGCCAGCTCCGCCGCGATTATCGGCGGCGCAGTGCTCATTCGCTTCACGGGTTGGCTGGCCATCGACCCGATTCTGTCGATGCTGATCGGCGCGGGGATTCTGTGGTCGGCCTGGGGCATCGTCAACGAGTCGCTCAATATTCTGCTGGAAGGATTGCCCAAAGGGCTGTCGCTCGCGAACGTCAGCAGCGAACTAAGCGATCTTCCCGGGGTGATCGATGTCCATGATCTGCATATCTGGAGCCTGGGCTCAAACGCGCACGCGCTCAGTTGCCATGTCCTGATCGAGGACATGCCGCCGTCGTCGAGCGATGCGATTCTGCGCCGGGTCAATCAGGTGCTATGCGATCGCTTCGATATCCACCACTCCACCGTTCAGTTCGAGCACATCAAATGCGCGCTCGCCGAAGAGCCGTGCACCGGGCAGCATCAGCATCCGCACACTCATTCGCACGATCACGTGTGATCTCTGTACACAGGTGTGCCGCGAAACGCGTCATCATAGGGAATATGAAAGCGGCTAGCACTACGCTTCTGGTTTTCGCGTTGGGTCTGGGGATCGGCCCCGCACGCGCGCAATATCCGCCGGGTCAATATCCTCCCGGACAATACCCTCCAGGCCAATACCCGCCAGGCCAGTATCCGCCAGGACAGTATCCGCCGGGTCAGAATCCGCCGGGTCAGAATCCGAATGGCGGGCCGCCGACCCTCAAGCGCGGCAAGAACGCAGGACCGGCCGCCAGCGGGATTCCGAGCACCACCTACGGGATGGTGCGCGCCAGCGCCGGCAGCGAATTTATCGTGGAAGCCGAGGATCATCGCATCATCACTTTCCGCATGTCCTCGCAGACGACGATAGACAAGCAAGGCAAGACTGTCGATATCTCGGCTTTCCCTCCCGGCGATCACGTGGTGGTCGACGCCAATCAGGATGACGCCGGATATTTCACCGCGACCGCGGTCAAGTTCGATTCCCCCGGATCGCCCACCGACAAGGCGCATGTGGCCGATACCTGGGATCTGCCCAAGCTGGATGGCCGCGCCGCGGCTGGGTCATCAGGATCGGTAACCCGCGAGGCAGGCGACGATCGTCCCGTTCTGCGCCGCAAGAACGACAGCGGCGATTCGACGGCATCGTCCGCACCGCCAACGAACGCGCCGCCAGCCTCGGCTCCGCAAACGGCGGCTGCTCCTCCGCCCGTGAATCCTGACGATCTTCCCGACAATCGCCCGACCACGGTGGTCAAACAGAGCGATCCCGGTCGCGATCCCGATGCTCCGGTGTTAAGGCGCCGTGGGGCGCCTGCTCCGCCTTCCGGGCCGCCGGTGTCGTCCGCTTCATCCGCTCCTGTCGCGACGGCCAGCGCTACTCCGCCATCGTCGGCGCCATCGTCGGCCAATGCCGCGCGTTCGCCAGAGCCGCCCTCGATCCTTACCGCGGGGTCCAGCGCACCGCGCTCCACGGGCGATGAAGCGATCCTGAAAGCGCGCGAAGCGGTCGATCAGTTCGGGGGCTCGCTGCCTAATTTCTTCTGCCAGCAGATCACCACGCGTTATCAGAGCGACCATCCTAAGTCCGGGTGGGACGCGCTGGATATCGTCACTGCCGATGTCGCCTACGAAGACGGCCGCGAGACCTATAAGAACATCAAGGTCGGCAACAAAGCGGTCAACAAGAACATGGAGGACATTGAAGGGACGCGCTCCACCGGGGAATTCGCCAGTGCGCTTGCTGACTTGATGAGCCCCTGGACCGATGCCTCCTTCCGGCGCACCGGCTCTGATTCGATCCACGGCCATCCCACCTGGGTGTACCACTTCGATGTACAGCGCGACCATTCGCACTGGCGGATCGAGGCTGCCGGGCAGCTCTATTACCCGGCGTTTAGCGGCTCCATCTGGATCGACAAACAGAGCTCTCGAGTTCTAAGGATCGAGCAGCAGGCCAAAAACATCCCGGTCCTGTTTCCGTTCGACACAACCGAATCGGCCACGGACTATGACTACATCCGTCTGGCGACCCCGGAATCGTTTCTGCTGCCGGTGGACGCAGAAGTCCTGAGCTGCGTGCGCGGCACCAACACTTGTGCACGCAATAAGATCGAGTTCCGCAACTATCGGAAGTTCGGAGCCGAATCGAGCGTGACTTTCGATAGCAAACAGCCCTGAACGCCGCCAAAATTCCGGTCTGTTCGCCTCCTGGCGGCCGAAGTGTGGAGTTTTGAAGGGTTTGGTCCGCAACCTGCATGGGCTAAGTCGCGTCCCTAGATTGTTATACTGAAGTTCAACCCGCAACGCTAAGTCTAATGCTGAAATACTGTGCTGTTCTATCACTGTGTGCCGGTCTGTGCCAGCCCCAAAGCTTTATTACCGGTCAGGCTGCCCGAGCGGTAATCGGCCAAACCACCTTCACTTCTCAGACGTTTGGAGCCTCGACCACGGCGATTGGCAGCGTCGGTGGGGTCGCGGTCGGCAATAATACGATCATTCTCGCGGATTCCAACCGGATCGGCCTCGCGCCGGTAAATAACCGGGTTTTGATATTCCCGCTGAGTCAGGTGCCGGATCCGATCGCGCCCCTGCCTTTGTTCGTCGCACGCTGTGAAGTGTGCGTCGGCTCGGCCAGTAATGTCCTGGGGCAGCCCAATTTCACAACCATCACGCCCGCCACCACGCAGAACGGCATGAACACGCCCATCGGAGTGGCCACCGACGGGATTCACTTTGCGGTAGCCGATACCAACAACAATCGCGTGTTGCTTTGGAATACCTTCCCAACCACGCTCGATCAGCCTGCCGATCTAGTGCTGGGCCAGCCGGATTTCGTGACCATCCAACCGGTCGTAGTCACCGCCAGCAGCTTCCGCGCTCCACAGGGCGTGTGGTTTCAGAACGGCAAATTTTTCGTCGCCGATACGCAGAACGGGCGCGTGCTGATCTGGAATACGATTCCGACCAAGAACAATCAATCGGCCGATCTGGTTCTCGGCCAGCCGAATTTCACCACCGTTCCGAATTTCGATCAGACCAAGAGTTCGCTGTCGGCCGCCGCCAATTCCATGCTTAGCCCCACATCGGTCACCAGCGACGGCACCCACCTGATCGTTTCGGATTTAGGATTCAGCCGCGTGTTGATCTGGAATTCGATCCCGACCACCAACGACCAGGCGGCTGACGTCGAGGTGGGCCAAAAGGACATGGTCACGGCGATCGCCAACGACAGTACCGATCTGTGCGCCGCCAACGGAACCGATTCGAACGGAAACCCAACCTACCCCGGTCTGTGCGGCAAGACCCTGAGCCTGCCTCGTTTCGCGCTGTCGGATGGTACGCGTCTATACATCGCCGACGGCGGAAACGACCGGGTGCTGGTGTACAACACCATCCCGACCGCCAACGCGGCTGAGCCTGACGCGGTTTTGGGCGAGCCCGACGAATTCTCCGATCTGGTCACCAGCTCGAATACCCAGTTCGGCGGCGTGGACCTGACTACTTCGGCCGCTGATTCGACCCCCACGCCGACCTCGCTTGCCTGGGACGGGACGAATCTATACGTCACCGATCCAACCAACTTTCGCGTGCTGGTGTTTACTCCGGAACAACCCGCGGTCGCGGTCAACGGAGTGGTGAACGCGTTCAGCCAGGAGATTTTCGCCGAAGACACCATCGCTCTTGGTGGAACCCTGAATCCAGGCGATACCATAACGCTGGTGATCACCAACGGCGCGACGTTGAATCCAGTCACCAACACTTACGTCTACACCGAAAAATCGGGCGACACGTTCGATACGATTTTGACTGCGCTGGCCACCATGATCAATTCCGCGAATAGCGGCGCGGGAGATCCCAACGTAATCGCTCAGCCCGAGCTGGGCTTCCAGACCCTGAACCTGGTCGCACGCGCCGGTGGCGTGGCGGGCAACAACGTAACCGTGTCAGATTCGCTTTCCGATAGCGCGCAGATCACGGTAACGCCCGCTAGCGCCAATCTGCTCGGCGGCGAAACCGCTTCCACGCTGGCGCCCGGCACGTTAATTCAGATTACCGGCGCCGACATCGCGGATCAGACGGTTTCCACACCGCCGAATATTCAAGCGCTGCCGCTCGATCTGGGTGGCGTCGAAGTGTACGTCGATGGCTTGCGTATCCCGCTGGTTTCGGTGGCCGCCGCGACGGCTTCAGCGCCGGCTACCGTGATCGGGCAACTCCCCTGGGAACTGGTCGACACCAATTCGAGCAGCTTGTACGTTCGGACCGTCCACGGCGACGGCTCGGTGACCGTGACCGATGCCATCGGCATTCCGGTTACTGCGGCCAATCCCGGAATCTCCGCGATTCCCGGCCCCGATCCGCGCGTGGCCATGGCGTTCCATTCCTCTAGCTTCGCGACCGGTACGATCACTGTCGACGGCGGCGTCAATGGCGGCGATACAGCTACGGTGGGCATCGAGGATCGCGTGTACAATTACGTGGTCGAAAGCACCGACACACTGGCCAGCATCCGCGACGCGATCATCGATTTGATTAATTCCAATTCCGAGGAAAAAGTGATCGCCAGCGCGGCTCCGGCGTTTACGTCGATTCAACTGCGGGCGAAGGTGCCCGGTCCGCAAGGCAATGGGATCGCGATTTCGGCGACCGATACAGGGCCCACCTCCGGATCCATCGGTTCTGTGACGATGACCGCGACCAACACCGCCCTGTGCTGCGCCAACATCGCCAATGCGCCGATCACCGCGACGAATCCCGCCCTTCCTGGGGAAACGATCTACGTCTTCGCCACCGGGCTGGGATTGGTTGGCCCCAATGCCGCAAGAACTGCGATCAACGACGGGTCTGCCTATGAAGGCCCGGCGGTGAACAATCCGCTCGATACCATCTCCGGGCTGACCCAGGGGGTTTCGGTAACCGTCATTTCGGCAGGACTGCAAGTCGGCGGAATCGGAGTCTACAAGCTGGTGATTGAATTGAGCAACGAATTGGTGACCAATCCGCTGACCCAACTCACGGTTGCCCAGGACGTGTTCACCAGCAACGTGGTCACGATTCCGGTGCTCTCGCCGAATCCCAATCAATAGCGGTTAACCTTTTCCGAGCCGGAGCGTATTACCCCTATGCTCCAAGATCTAAGGTCTGACCTGCGTTACGCCTTGCGCGGTTTCCGGTCGAGCCCCGGGTTCGCGGCGATCGCGATCGTTTCCCTCGCGCTCGGTATCGGCGCGAATACCGCAATCTTCAGCCTGATCGATGCCGTTCTCCTGAAAACGCTGCCGGTCAGCCATCCCGAGCAACTGGTGCAGTTGTCCATGGGCGAGCGCCGCACCATCTTCTCCAATCCGCTGTGGGAGCAAGTTCGCGATCGCCAGGACGTGTTCTCCGGAATCATGGCGTACGGATTCAACAAATTCAATCTGGCGACAGGCGGCGAAGCGCAATACGCGAACGGCATCCTGGCGAGCGGCGAATATTTTTCGACACTCGGTGTTCACGCGATTCTGGGCCGCACCTTCACTGCCGCGGACGATCGCCGTGGATGTGCCGGCGGAGCGGTGCTCACCTACGATTTCTGGCAATCGCATTATGGCGGGAGCCCGGACATTCTGGGCCGTAATATCTCGCTCGAAGGTCATCCGTTTCCGATTATCGGCGTGACTGAGCCCGGATTCACCGGCGTCGACGTGGGGAACAAGATCGATGCGTACCTGCCCATCTGTGCGCAGTCGCAGATCAACTCGCAGAGTTCTCTTGATCAGCGGAGCTGGTGGTGGATTCGGGTGATTGGCCGTCCCAAGCCGGAAATCGGTGAAAGGCAGGCGCTGGCGCGGATGAAAACGCTCGCGCCGGGGATCTACGCTGCGACTGTGCCGCCCAATTGGCCGAACGAAACACAGACCAACTATAAGCGCCGCACCTTCGAGTTCCTCCCGGCGGCGACAGGTATTTCTGGCTTGCGTAATCAATATCGCGTGGCGCTCTGGACGCTGATGGCGTTAGTGGGCGCGGTATTCCTGATCGCCTGCGCCAACGTTGCGAATTTGCTGCTGGCGCGCGCAGCGTCGCGGCGTCACGAAATGGCCATCCGTCTCGCCATCGGCGCGCCCCGCATTCGTTTGATTCGCCAACTGCTGACCGAAAGCATTTTGCTGTCGCTGTGCGGCGCGGCCCTGGGAATCCTGTTGGCGCGCTGGGGCAGCCAACTGTTGGTGGGATTCCTGGGTTCGCACGGGACCCAGGTATTCCTGGATCTGCGTCCCGATGGGCGCGTGCTCGCCTTCACCATCGGCGTCGCGCTGGCGACGGGAATCCTGTTCGGGCTCGCGCCGGCGTTTCGAGGCTCACGCGTTCCGGCGCAGGCGGCCATGAAGGAATCCGGACGAGGCACCATTTCGGGCGCGTCGCGATTCGCGTTGGGCAAAGTATTGGTGATGGGGCAAGTCGGGTTGTCGCTGGTGCTACTGACTGGCGCGGGACTGATGGTCGGGACATTTCGAACGCTCGCCACGATGAATCCGGGATTCGCGCGGGAGGGGGTTCTGCTCATGGACGTCAATCTTCGCAGCGCCGGGATCGCGCCCGAGGCGCGCGCGGCGGAGTTCACCGGCATTCTGGAGCGCGTCCACGCGATTCCGGGCGTCGCCGCCGCTTCCACTTCGAACCTGACGCCGATCAGCGGCAGCACCTGGGATGAGGAATTGAGTATCGACGGCTTTACGCCCAAAAGCCCCGACGACGCCGTCGCCTATTTCAATCAGGTAAGCTCGGGCTTCTTTGAAACCATGGCGATCCCGATGGTGGCGGGTCGCGATTTTTCGCTGCGCGATTCCAAGACCGCGCCAAAGGTAGGGATCGTGAACGAGGCGTTCGCCAAGCACTTCTTCGGCAATGCGAGTCCACTAGGCCGGTCGTATCGCGCACACGAGGGCCGCGAATTGGGGCCGCAGGTGGAGATCGTCGGCCTGGTTAAGGATTCCAAGTACACGGATTTACGCGACGACATTCCACCCACCGTTTTCGTTCCCGCGAGCCAGGTTGACGCCGGCCCGCGCCTCACGTTGGAATTGCGAGCCGCGCACGGGATTTCCGCATCGAGCCTGATTCCCAGCGTCAAAGCCGCGATGGCGGAGCACGATTCGCGCGCTTCACTCCAATTCGAGCTGCTGTCCGTGCAGTTGGCAGAGTCGCTGAATCGCGAACGATTGCTCGCGACGCTTTCGGGATTTTTCGGCGGACTGGCGCTGTTGCTCGCTGCGATCGGATTGTACGGCGTAATGTCGTATAGCGTGGCGCAGCGCAGGAATGAGATCGGCATCCGCATGGCGCTGGGTGCCGAGCAGGCGCGCGTGATGCGCATGGTACTGGGCGAGGTCGCGCTGCTGATCGGGATGGGGCTGATCGCGGGAATCGCGGCGGCGCTGGCGTCGACCAAACTGATCGCGACGTTCCTCTATGGGGTGCAGCCGCGCGATGCGACGACGTTGATCCTGTGCGCGACTCTGCTGGCCGGCGTCGCGGTACTCGCTGGATATTTGCCCGCACGCCGCGCGTCCCAGCTCGATCCCATGGTGGCTCTCCGGGAGGAATGATTAACGCAGTGGATTTACGATCTTCAGCCCGGTGAATTTGGAGCAGTCGCGATCGGCGGACCACAGAGTCGAGACGCCATGCTCCATGCAGATCGCTGCGATGCGCGCGTCGTGAACGCGGGGACCAACCACACCCGATGTGCTCAATACATCGCGAAGTGTGAGCCAGTAGCTGGGACCTTCCCTCAGCAGCGTCACAGCCGGGGCATCGATCCATATGCCGATCTGTTCGAGTGCCCGCGCTTGAGGCGTTGGTGTTTTCCAGATGCGTGGATTGGTAACCACGGAGTAAAATTCGTGAACGCTTTGCCATGGGAGAGCCCAACGCCGTCCGCTCTGTAGCAGCTCAGTTAAAGAGAGAGTCGCCGCCCGGTGCAAAGGGAGCTCGCTTCGATGCGCGTACACCAGTATGTTGGTGTCAATCGCGATCAACCTGCGCCACCACGGCCCTCATAGATAATCTCCATGATCTCGTCCCACGTAAAATCCTCCACCATTCCGTCTCCGTGGAAAGAGGCGTCACGGAGTTTGAACGGTCTTTTGGGTCTCGGGTTGCGGTTGGATGACGTGACGCACACCTTGCTCGATCACTTCACGCAGGGTGATGTCGTGCTCGGCGGCGTAGCGCTTGGCCCGCTTGAGCAACGCGTCGGGGATTTCGACCGTGGTCTTCACGGCTCTATTGTACCCGACCCATAAGTATGGGTCACGCCAGGTCGTAAGCCTTGAATCCGCCGCGATGCAGGGCTTCGCGCGCGGCCGGCTCATTCGCTGGCGCGACATAGAAAAACGCGCCCACACGCTCGCTGCGGAAGATCACGCCGCCGCTGTACTTATCGGGTTCCACCAGATAATCGAATCCGGCTTGCTCCAGGAGAGTCTCCAGGCGCAAGGCTTCGTCCAGCTTTTTCGCGACGTAGATCAGCGACAGTTCTTCTTCTCCGAAAAAATCGGGCGATTGGCGCATCGCTTCCAGAGTAGCGGGAAATCGTCGCATTGAGGCGCGGGCGTCGAGTCCGCGCGGTTGGGAGCAATGGCGCACCACGGATCGGGCAAACTCGACGGCTGATCAGGCCAAGCGCGCGGACTCGACGTCCGCGCCTCAGGGCGCCGTGAAAAGTTGGGAAACCCTGAGAATTCGCGCGAGTCTTCCGCACGAAATCAATATGCACGCCGCGATCGGGTTGACCAAAGACGACGAGCTGCACTGGCTGGCCCTGCGCATGGCGCCGGGGCTGGGGACCCGCAAAGCGGGGCAGTTGATCGAGATCTTCCAGACGCCGCAGGCCGATCTTCCGGGCCTCGCGATCGGAGCTGGAAGCCGCGGGATTGTCGCCCGCAGTCGCGCAGAGCATCGCCAGCGGCTGCGCGTTCGACGACGCGGTCGACCAGCAGCAGAAGCTGGCCGAGGCGGGCGCGGCGCTGATCCCGATTCACCGATCCGCGCTATCCGCCGCGGCTCAAGGAGATTTTCGATCCGCCGCCGCTGCTGTTCGCCCGCGGCCGGGTGGAGCTGCTGGAGACGCTGATGCTGGGAGTCGTGGGGACGCGCCGGCCGACCGCTTACGGCACCGCCGCGGCCGCGCGGCTGGCCAAGGATCTGGCGGCGCCGGGCTGACCATCGTCAGCGGCATGGCGCGCGGGCATCGATACGGCGGCGCACAGGGCGGTGCTGGAGGCGGGCGGCGACACCGATCGCCGTGTTCGGCTGCGGCGTGGACGAGGTCTATCCGGCCGAGAACCGCAAGCTGGCCGAGCAGATCGCCGAGAAGGGGCTGCTCCTTTCCGAATTTCCCATGGCGACGCCGCCCTATCCTCAGAACTTTCCCGTCCGCAACCGGATCATCAGCGGGATGAGCGCCGGAGTTCTGGTGGTCGAGGGCGGCGAATACTCCGGCTCCGCCATCACGGCCAAGCTGGCGGCCGAGCAGAACCGGGAGGTCTTCGCCGTGCCCGGAAACATCACTTCGAAGATGAGCTGGGGACCGAATCTGCTGATCAAACAGGGAGCAAAACTGGTTCAGGAATGGAACGACGTGGTGGTGGAACTGAAGCCCGAAGACCGCCGCAGGCTGGTGGACCAGTGCCGCAACCAATTGAATCTAAATGAGATAAATGGAGATGAAACGTATCCGGCGCGCCCAGCATCCATACTCAGCGGATCGGGATGAATGCGATCGCCGAGGCGGTTTTGAGGCGCTTGAAACCGGACGCGCCGGTCGGCCTGGACCACCTGGTCGAGACGCTGGAAGGGCGTCTCTCCTCGGAAATTATTGCGGCTCTGTTCGAGCTGGAATTGGCCGGTCTGGTCCGGCAGCTTCCCGGGAAGAGCTTTATCCGGGTTTGGGCGGATTGACCACGCCGCGTCCAGCCGACGAGCGTGGTAAGATTTCGGTTGTTTCATCGATCTAAGAACTCATTAGAAGGTTAAGAACGCACTCATATGGCAAAGAATCTCGTCATCGTCGAATCGCCGGCGAAGGCGAAAACGATCGGCAAGTATCTGGGCAAGGAGTACATGGTCAAGGCCTCGCTGGGCCACGTGAAGGATCTGCCCAAGAAGGACCTGTCGGTGGACGTGGACAACGACTTCAAGCCGGTCTACGAGGTCATCGAAGGCAAGAAGAAGCTGATCGCGGAGCTGAAGCAGGCGGCCAAGGGCGCCGACACCATCTATCTGGCGGCTGACCCGGACCGCGAAGGCGAAGCGATCTGCTTCCACCTGCAGGAAGAACTGCAGGACGTCGAAGCAAAGAACGGCGCCCAAGTTCTTCCGGGTGATGTTCAACGAAATCACCAAGAACGCCATTCAGAAGGCGTTCGAGAAGCCGCCGGCGGTGAACCTGCACCTGGTGGACGCGCAGCAGGCGCGGCGCATCCTGGACCGGCTGGTGGGCTACAAGATCTCGCCGCTGCTGTGGGATAAAGTCCGGCGCGGGCTTTCGGCCGGGCGCGTGCAGACCGTCGCGCTGCGCCTGATCGTCGACCGCGAACGCGAGATCCGCGCGTTCTCAAGCAGGAATACTGGAGCATCGACGTCAACCTGGCCGCCAAGAAGCCGCCGCAGCTTTCGGCGCACCTGGCCAAGAAGAACGACGAGAACGTCGAGATCCCGAACGAAGCCGCGGCCCAGGCGATCGTCGCGGCGGTCGACGGCGCGTACCTACGTCGTGCGCTCGGTCACCAACAAAGAGAAGCGCCGCAATCCGGTGCCGCCGTTCATTACCTCCACGTTGCAGCAGGAAGCCGCGCGCAAGCTGCGCTTCAGCGTGAAGCGCACCATGATGCTGGCGCAGAAGCTGTATGAAGGCGTGGAGCTGTCGAAGGACGAAGGCCCGGTCGGTCTGATCAGCTACATGCGTACCGATTCGACGCGCGTCTCGAACGATGCGCTGGATGAAGTGCGCGGCATGATCGGCGAGCGCTACGGCGCGCGATTATCGTGCCGGCGTCGCCCAACGTCTACAAGAGCAAGAAGGACGCGCAGGACGCGCACGAAGCCATCCGGCCGACGTCGGCGATGCGCACGCCGGAAAGCGTCGAGAAGTTCCTGGCCGAAGACGAGCTGAAGCTGTACCGGCTGATCTGGATGCGCTTTGTCGCGTCGCAGATGACGCCGGCGGTGTTCGATCAGACCACCATCGACGTCGACGCCAAGGGCAAGGACGGCGCGGCGTATCTGTTCCGCGCCACCGGCAGCGTCGCCAAATTCGACGGATTCCTGAAGGTCTACGAAGAAGGCAAGGATCAGAAGGACGAGGACGACGACGAGCTGAAGAACAAGCTGCCGGCCGTGACGCAGGGCGAGACGCTGCAGTTCAAGAGCGATCGAGCCGGAGCAGCATTTCACCGAGCCGCCGCCGCGTTTCAACGAAGCGACGCTGGTGAAGGAGCTGGAACCGGACGGCGTGGGCCGCCCGTCCACCTACGCGTCGATTCTTTCCACCATCCAGGAGCGCGAGTACGTCCGCAAAGAAGGCGGGCAAGTTCTTCCCCACCGAGCTCGGCATGGTGGTGACGGATCTGCTGCTCGAAAGCTTCAACGATCTGTTCGACGTCACCTACACGGCGCGCATGGAAGCCGAGCTCGACGACATCGAAGAAGGCAAGATCGACTGGCGCATGGCCATGAGCGAGTTCTACGAGCGCTTCCAGAAAGGATCTGGAGCACGCCGCGCGCCACATGACCGACATCAAGCGCATGGAGGGGCCCACCGACTTCATCTGCGAGAAGTGCGGCAAGCCCATGGTGATCAAGTGGGGCAAGCACGGGCAGCTTCATCGCCTGCACCGGCTATCCGGAATGCACCAACACGCGCGAGCTGCCCGATACCGAGGCGCAAGGCGTATCCGAGCAGGACGCGGCGGTGATACTGCGACAACTGCGGCCGTCCCATGGTGCTCAAGAAAGGGCGCTTCGGGCAGTTTCTGGCGTGCTCGCGGTTATCCCGATTGCAAGACCACCAAGCAGTTGGGCGCGGCGCAGAAGCCGCAGGATGTTCCGCTCGATGAGAAGTGCCCGAAGTGCGGCAACAACATGGTGCGGAAGTACGGGCGCTATGGCGAGTTCGTGGCGTGCAGCAATTATCCGACCTGCAAGTACGTCAAGCAGAAAACCATCGGCGTGAAGTGCCCCAATTGCTCGGAGGGCGAAGTGGTGGAGCGGCGCTCCAAGCGCGGCAAGACGTTCTACGGCTGCAATCGCTATCCCGATTGCGATTTCGTGGCGTGGGGCAAGCCGATTCAGGAGAAGTGTCCGGACTGCGGCGGCAGCTACCTGATCGAGAAATTCCTGAAGGCGGGTCCGGTGGCGCAGTGCCCCAATGACGAATGCAAGTTCAAGAAGCCGCTGCCTCCGCCTGAGAAGGTGGAAGAGGTCCCGGTCGAGGTTCAAGCGTAAATGGCTGAGGCCGTCGCAGCGGGTCCGGCTCCTTCAAATTCGACGCCCGATTATGGCCTGGACGCGCCGCTGATCGTCCGGCACATGTTCACGCGCGGCGCGTGGTCGCTGGGGATCGGGATCGTGATGTACCTGATCAATCGCGCCCAGTATCCCGAGTTCCGGCGCGGATTCTAGCGGTCGGCGCTTCGATCGGGCTGCGTTCCTGGCGGTGGGCGCGGTCATGGTGTGGTCCAGCCGCGTGGCGAAGCTGAAGCTGCGCGACCGGCTGCTCGATTCGCTGGCGCTGAAGGGCGATGAAAAGATTCTCGATGTCGGCTGCGGCCGCGGGCTGCTGCTGATCGGCGCGGCCAAGCGGCTGAAGACGGGTAAAGCGACCGGGATCGACGTATGGAGCCGATGATCTTTCCGGCAATTCCGCCGACGCGGCCAAGCAGAACGCCAAGCTCGAAGGCGTCAGCGATAAGGTGCGGATCGAGAACGGCGACGCGCGGAAGCTGGTGTATCCGGAAGCGAATTACGACGTGGTGGTGTCGAGCCTGGCGATCCACAACATCGAAGAACATGCCGAGCGGGAGCAGGCCGTTCGCGAAATGTTGCGCGTGCTGAAGCCGGGCGGGAAGCTGCTGATCTTCGATATCTTCCGCACCGGCGAGTACGAAAAGGTCCTGCGCGCAGCGGGCGCTTCCGATGTCACGTTGTCGGGAACGAAGTGGCTGTGGCTGGTCCCCTCGCGAGTTCTGACGGCGCGAAAAACCTAATCGCTGAAGATGTCGCCTGAGGCGTCGGTCATCTCCGCATTTCTACTACCGGCGCGGCGGGAACGATTCCTTGGTCTCGTTGCGACTGGCAAGGGCCGACCGAAATTCGTCGAAGCTCTCGCTCACTTCGACTCGTTTGATCCTCGATTCAAGCGCGTGATCCCTCCGAACGAACGTACGCCTTCGGGAATTGAATTGATCCTACGTAAACTTGGCGCGCCGGGTTCCTGCTACGCGATCTCGGAGTGGAGCGAAATAGACCAATCGGAAATGCAACTGGGAGACGCGCTCCGCAAAATCGTCGGCTATCAGATGGGAACAATCCTGTCGTGTGTCCCAGGCCGCCTCGCGTATTATGAGGGCGAGGGCAAAGGGAACCGTTTCATTCTCCACCGCGAAAAATAGAACGATGAAGAAATATCGCATAGCTCTTCGAAGAACTGAAGAAGGATACAGCGTCTCGTGTCCTGCCTTGCCCGGTTGTTGGTCTCAGGGGACGACGCAGAAAGAGGCGCTCGATAATATTCGCTCGGCGATCAGGGAGTATCACTCGGCGTCGGCGATTCGTGCTGCGGTGCGCGCCGGGTTCGAAGAAATCGAGCGTGGGGAATATTTCGAGTACGATACTCCCGGCCAATTGACGAACGAAATTTCGACCAGAGGCCGCGCTCGACTCGCACGCGAGAGGAACGTCAAGACGATAAGTCGAGTGGTCTTGGCCTAGGCGAATCGTGCGGCGAGCATCAGGCGCGCGGTTTGCGCGGGCGTTCGCGATTCGATCACGCAGCGGTGCGAAAGATCGCGGCCTTCCACTTTCACAGATCCTTGATTTCCGCTCACGCGATACGCGGCGTCGGCGCCGTGATGTTGCAGCAATGAATCGAGCGGCCAGTCGGAATCGGCGATCATGTGGATTCCGTTCGCGCCCAGCAGGATCGTGACATCGCTGGGGGATCCGGCCGACTCGGCGGCGTCCAGGATCTCGTGTGCGTAATCTACGAACCGGCTCACGATTGTCTTATCGAAAAATGAGCGCCGGATTCTAGCCCAAACGCGCTCTCTGCCGTTCGCGCCTCAAACCGCAGCAGGGTTTTCCGCTACCAGAGATAGTCTTTGGCTTCGTCGCGGCGTTCGTAGCTATCGAGCACGTGGACCACGCGCAGTTTCTTGAGCTTGGTGGGCGAAAGCTGCCCGATCGGCACGTACAGGATCTTGCGGCCCAGATGCGCGGCGATCGGAGCGGAAAATCGAGCGCGGCGGCCTCGCGGCTACGTACACCACGAATCGCTCGACCGAATAATCCAGCGCGGCCATCAACAGCCGCTCGGGTTTCGATTCGCGCGAAGTCGTAATCGGTATCCGACCACACGTCGAACAGCCGGCGCGGCGGCAGCGTCATCAGGAAGCCGCCGTACTCCGCGCGCCCGATCCCGGGCCCACGATATTGTCGAACGGATAGGTGGAATAGAACGCCATGTCGGATTCGTTCTGGTGCTCGCCCAGCCAGGTGGTCAGGTACTGATAACGATCCTCGCGGTCTTCATCGAAGATCACCACCACCGCGCCGACTTCGCCCGCCAGGCGATCGGCCTTGCGCACGTAGATCTTGCTGGCGTGCCAGTTGCGGATGGTCTCGCGAATGTCGATGCCGTCGAGAATCGAGGTGGTGAACGGCTCCACGCGCACGCGCTCTTCGGAAAGCAGCGCCTTGGCCTTCTTCTTCAGGAAGCGGCCGTATTCTTCGATCACCAGATCTTCGGGAGGATAGGAGCAGATCGCGTCGCCGGTGGTCTGGCGCGCCCATTCGCCGGGTGTATTTTTCGCTCTTGCGAGGTTTGAGTCCGGCGGGTTTCAGGCGCTGCTTGGGTCGCGGGAAGCCGCCGGCGAATGCGCAGCTTCTTGGTGTTGATCCAGATTTCGCCGGCGCTGAGGCGCACGGTTTCGAGCTCGGAATCTTCGTGCTGCGCCAGATAGCGGTTGGCCATCTGCCACACTTCCCAGCCGTAGTTATCGTCGACGATGGAGCGCGCGGCGACGGCCAGATCGTACACGTTGGCCATCAGTTCGCCGCTGATTGCGCCAGATTGCGGGTATAGCGCGCGATCATGCGGCGCTGCCAGTGCGCGATTTTTTCGCCGGTCGATTCGGTGTACTTCGCCTTCGGCTTCGCGCAGCAGATCGAGCTGCACCTGCGGCTTGTCGATCTCGATCCCGACATTTGGTGCCGAAAGAATTCGTAGCGCTCCTGAAGATAGGGATACTCGACGGTGATCTCGGCCAGGCAATCGGGATGCGGATTCAGCAACTGCACGTCGAACGCTTTTCGCCGGCGCGGCGGAGGCTCCTGCGGCGCCTCCATCGCGTCGAGCAGCGGATCGAGCATATTCAGCGAAACCACCACCACCACGTTCGCCACCGGATCGGCGCCCTGCAGCTTCCACGCCATCGCGGCGGCGTGCGCCGCGACTTCGTCCGTGCGCGTCTGCGGCCACACGCGATAGGCCTCGATGTATTTTTCGAGACCGATGCGCGCGATCGCATAGGTGTCGGGATAAGTGTCGGGCAGATGCGGGCGCTCGGCAGTATCGGGTTCGAGGAAGATCACCTCCGCGCCGATTTCCTCGGCCGTGCGCAGAGCTTCGGTGAACGGATCGGCGGGTTCGACGGGAACGTAGATGGCTCGGTCGTCGTCGGTTTCATCGGTATAAAGAATCACGGAGATTTCGGGCAGCCGCGCCAGCGCGCGCTGGTAATGCTCGGCAAGGAATCCGGGCAGTTCCACCGCGACGATGGGCGGGCGCGTCCAGCAGCAGTTCGCGGCGCAGCGCGGCGGCGAATTCGACGCGCCCCGGGACCACCGGGAAATAGCGAACCCGCCCGCGCTCCAGGCTGCCGGATTTTAGATCAGTCTCGAGGGACATAGCGCAGGGCCTCTTCGCCCAGCGTCTGCACGATCGCGAGATGCAAAGTGTCTTCGCCGAACCCGCCTTCGTGATCCAGCTTCATGGCGAAGCGCGCGATGTTGATGCCGTCGCGAGCGGTGTAGCGCTCATCGGCGGCGTGCGCCTGCTGCAGAAAATCGGTGACGTAGTTCAGGATCTGTTCGTCGCCGAAAGGAAGATTTTCGCGCAGGATCGCGAACTCTTCGTGGCGCTCCGGAAAATCGATCAGGATCTGCGGCTGCAGGCGGGAATGAATGTATTCGGGAAGATCGAAGGTGCTGGCGTCGTCGTTCATGGTCGCCACCAGGCGGAACAGCGGATGCGCCTTGATCTTGATCCCGGCGACGATCGATTCGACGTAGCGGCGCGTTGTCGAGCAGAGGAGCCAGGCTCGCCCAACTTTTTTCGCTCATGCGATTGCCTTCGTCCAGGATCACGATGCCGCCGCGCAGCATGGCGGTCACCAGCGGCGACGCGACGTAGCGCAAGCGCGCTTCGCCTTCGATCACGGGCGTGACCAGAAGATCCTCCGGCCGCGTATCGACGGTGGCCTGCATAATGTAGACCTCGCGGCCCAGCCGCTTCGCGGCGGCGTAGGCGAGCGTGGTCTTGCCGACGCCGGGCTTGCCGAGCAGGCGCGGGTTCATGGGCAGATCCTGCGGATCGACCACCAGCCAGGCGGCCAGCAACTGGCGCATGACCTCTTCCTGGCCCACCCAGGTCACGGCAAGCTCATCCGGATGAGCCAGATGCAGCGGAACTCCTTCGATTTCAACGACCATCGTTCCTTACTGTAGCAAGGCCGGAACATTCCGCGGCCTCAGATCGTTATTTTAAATACAGGAGATCACGATGTATTGCACACGATGCGGCACGCAGTTGAATGAGACGGCCAAGTTCTGTTCGGAATGCGGGCATGCCACCGCGCAGGCCGCGTCGTCATCGTTCCAGCAGTCCTATGCCCACATGCCATTCAGCCGGCCGCGCGAGGGCCGCAAGATCGCGGGCGTTTGCGCGGGGTTTGCGCGGTACATGAATGTCGATGTGACGCTGGTGCGTCTGATCGCGATCGTGCTGCTGCTGTTCCCGCCGAGCTGTGGATTGCTGGCGTACATTATTGCGTGGATCGTGATGCCGAATGATCCGTGGACGGTGCCACAGGCGCATCAGGCCGCTCCAGTGAACGGGCACGCGTAGGATTGGCCTTACGATCGCTGCGCATCTGCCGCAACGTCTTCCGAAGCCCGCTCGCTTTGATCGCGCACGCTTGAATCGCATCAATGAGGACGTGCACGAAGTGACATACTAACCCGACCGCCGCTGCCGCGAATAGAATCAAGTCGACCACCTCGATTTCCAGTTCGTGGGGGTGCATCATGCCGCACCTGCGGCGATTTTGGGAAGCCGCTCCAGCGGGAATTTCCAGAGCTTGCCGATTCGCTCGGCTGGAAGCTCCCCTCGTAACGCGCGACGCCGAACTTCGCGCTCAGGAATTCTCAACTTCTTCGCGGCGATATTTGTTCCCACCAGCCGCGTGTGCGGGACAG
The DNA here is from genome assembly GCA_963819125.1 of Terriglobia bacterium. GTDB lineage: Bacteria > Acidobacteriota > Terriglobia > Bryobacterales > Bryobacteraceae > Palsa-187. The sequence continues at coordinate 787,194 of CAWFUQ010000015.1, read as the reverse complement.
TATTGGATGCCATGATTCCGATCCTCTCTTCAGCGAGACAGAAAGATCGGGTTCAGGAAATTTTGGTTTGAAGCGATTCGACGGAATGGAACCCGATCGTCAACAGACCGGAATCGCAGCCATCGGCTTGGGAGGGCGGGCACCGTGGCGGAGAAACCACGGCTTTTGGAGGATAAAGATATCAGCCGGAAGTACGACCGTGGAAAATAGTCGAATCCGTACCTGTAGTCGCAGCGCGGTTAGGAGCGACAGGGTCCGGGCAATCTTTTGGAGCCCGATGATCAACTCCAGAGCCCTCACAACCTTCGAAAGTTCGGATTGGAGGGTGACGAGAACGAACATCCTCGCTAGGCGGCTCAGGCGGGGGTACGCGGTGCCATGGGCTACGTCGTTCACCCGCTGAATTTGTTGGCGAAATCGCCGCGAAAATTCAATTATGGGGATCGCTGCGATTTGTGTCTCAGCCTCCGAGGTCAGTTGCTGCCATGCCCCGACTTGCTTGCGCAAGCCATCTGCCCGTAGCTGATTCACCGCTTTCGTTTCCATTATTGGCTCTGTCCAATCTTCGATCAAAGTGGGTTTGGTATCAAGGCCAGGAGCCCCGGTTTCCGGCAAGCCCCTGTTTTGAATGGGATGCGGGCTCGATACGCGCTACTGAAAAGGAATCCTCCACCTGTTATACTAGTGTTTTCAATCGCGTCCGGAGCTGTCTCCGGGCGAAGGTGTGCCGATGTTCTTTCATGTCAGAGACCTGGAGCTACGCGCAGGGCGCTTTGATGTGGAGCTTGCTCCGGGTCAGATCGAGTTTCTGGATCCCAAACTGAAGCAGGCCGGTCCGCTCAAAGCGAGCGGGACGGTGGAACTGTCGGCGGAGTCGATCAGCGAGATTCGGGTGGCCGGGCATGTGACGGTCGAAATGATCGCCGATTGCGACCGCTGCCTGGAGCCGGCGCGGTTTCCGGTTGATTGGGATTTTGAGCTGTTCTACCGGCCGGTGGCCGGAAGATCTGGGGAAGAAACCGTGATCGACGAGAGCGAAGCCGAGATGGGGTTTTACGAAGGCGACGGGATCGAGTTGAACGACGTCCTGCGAGAGTATGTTCTGCTGGCGCTGCCGATGCAGCGGGTGTGCAGTGAGATTGCAAGGCATCTGTCCGGTGTGCGGGCAGAATCGGAATCAGAAGATGTGCGCGTGCCAGACCGAATCGGTGGACGACCGCTGGGAAGCGCTGAAGAGTTTAAGAAAGTAACCCGCCCGAAACGACCGGGACTGGAAATCGAGGAATTTACATGCCGAATCCAAAACGAAGACATTCCAAGCGCCGCACCTCGGCGCGCCGCACGCACGATTCGCTGCGCCGGACAGTGGTATCGGAGTGCCCCAATTGCCATGAGCCCAAGCTGCCGCACCGCGTCTGCCCGCGCTGCGGCAAGTACAAGGGACGCGAAGTAATTGAGGTCGCCGAAGCTTAGGCGTAAGCAGCTTGAATCCGAACCGCGCGTCTCGTCAGTGATCAGAGGCCCATGACCACAATTGCGGTCGACGCGATGGGTGGCGATCACGCGCCCAAATCCGAGGTCGAAGGAGCCATCCGGGCGTGCCAAGCCTCGGACGTCCGCGTCATTCTGGTCGGCCTGGAAGACGTGATTCGCGGGAACTGGCCACGCACGCAAGCTGCGGGCCTGCCCATCGAATCGTCAACGCCACGGAATTCATCACCATGGAAGACTCGGCGGCGAAGGCGGTCCGCACCAAGAAGGATTCTTCCATCCGCGTGGCGTGCCGTCTGGTCGCGACGGCGTGGCGCAGGGCGTAGTCTCGGCGGGCAACACCGGCGCGGCCATGGCGACCGCGAAGATGGTGTGCGGCATGATTCGCGGCGTGGATCGTCCGGCGCTGGCGTCGGCGTTTCCTACCGTGAAGGGATCGCCCGTGGTGGTGGTGGATGTGGGCGCGAACGTCGATTCAACGCCGGAGATGCTGGCGCAGTTCGCCGTGATGGGCGAAATCTATTCGCGCATCATTTTCCACAACCCCAATCCCGCGCGTCGGTCTGCTCTCGATCGGCGAAGAGGAACACAAGGGTAACGATCTCACCCGCGCCGCGACCCCGCTGATCAAGTCCTGCCCATCCATTTCATCGGAAATGTGGAGGGGCGCGACATTATTCAGGGCATCGCCGACGTAGTGGTGTGCGATGGCTTCATCGGCAACGTCGCGCTGAAGGTGAGCGAAGGATTGGTGGAGATGATGCAGAGCATGCTGCAGGAATCGCTGGAGGCCACCGTCACGCGCAAGCTCGGCTATGTTTTATCGCGGGAAGCCTACCGCGATTTCCGCAAGCGCGTGGATTATTCTGAGTACGGCGGAGCGCCGCTGCTGGGGGTTAAAGGCGTGAGCATCATTTGCCACGGACGGTCCAATGCCAACGCGATCAAGAACGCCATTCGCGTGGCGGCGGAATTCGCGCGGGCGGATTAATGAGAAAATCGAAGCGGAACTGGATCGCTGCCGAGCTGGACAGCGTTGCGTGTATGAAACTCTGGCTGCTGGGAGTTGCGCTTGCCTGGGAGCGCTGCCTCGCCCAAAATCCGGTTCCATGGACCTCACTTCCGACACGGCGAAGGCCCCGCCGGGGTCGACCGTTCCTCTAAACCTGACCGCCAAGATTGACGCAGGCTGGCACGTTTATTCGCTGACCATCCCCAAGGCATTCCGACTGCCGATCGCGTTCGCCGATAATCCGGCCGTCGCATCGTTCAATTTGTACCAGCGCAAGCCGCAGCGCAAGTTCGATCAGAATCTGGCGCGATACGGAAATTTTCGAACAGGGCGCGACGTTCCCCATCGCTCTGCAGTTGAAAAACGATGCGCCGGCGGGGCCGCTGGAGTTGACCGCGCAGGTTCGCTACGCAGCCTGCAATGACACCAGTGTCTGCCTCCGAAAAAGAAGACGGCGTCGTTTACGTTGACGGTCGATCCCGCGGCGCCGTGCCGGCGGCGTTCGTGGTTCCTGCCGGCTATACCGAAATCAAAGCCGGGTGCTGCGCTGCGGTTCCGGCGACCTCAGTCCGGTCCGGCCGCGACGAGCGCTCCCGCGCTACCGCCGGGATTGGCAGCGTTTATGCTTACCGCGTTCGGATTCGGCCTCGCGGCGATCTTCACGCCGTGCGTATTCCCGATGATCCCGATCACGGTGTCGTTCTTCCTGAATCAGCGCGGCGGGTTCTTGCAGGCGGTGGTTTTTTCGCTCGGCATCATGGTGCTGTTCTGCGCGCTGGGATTGGGCGTCACGGCGGCCATCGGGCCCTTTGGCGTGAACCAGTTGGGCTCGAATCCGTGGGTCAATGGATTCATCTCGCTGGTGTTCGGGGCGTTCGCACTGAGCCTGCTGGGAGCCTTCGAAATCACGCTGCCGTCGGGATTGCTGACCAAGCTCGATGCGGCTTCGCGGCGCGGCGGCTATGTCGGAACGCTGCTGATGGGGCTGACATTCGCGCTGACTTCGTTCGCCTGCATGGGACCGTTTGTGGGACCGCTGCTGGTCGCCTCGGTGCAATCGAAAGGCGCACAGCCGGTGCTGGGAATGTTGCGCTTCGCCACCGGCCTCGCGTCGCCGTTCTTCTTCCTGGCCGCGTTCCCGTCGTACCTGAAAAAGCTGCCGCGCAGCGGAGGGTGGCTGGCGCGCGTGAAGGTGGTGATGGGATTCGTGCTGCTCGCGGCGATGCTCAAGTACGCTGAGCAAGATCGATCAGGTTTTGCAGATGGAATCTCCTGACGCGCGAACGTTTCCTGGCGGCGTGGTTCGTGCTGTTCGCGATGGCCGGGATCTATTTGCTGGGGCTGCTGCGCCTGGAAGGAATCGAAGAAGGCGATACAGTTGGGCATCGGCCGATTGTTGGTCGCCGAGCGTGTTCCTGATTTTCGCGTTCAGTCTGCTTCCGGGAATGTTCGGCGCACCGCTCGGTGAGCTCGATGACGCCTATGTCCCCGCGGCCCGGTGCGGGCACGGGCGGAACGTCAACAGCGCGCAGCCTCGGGCAGGCAGGTGTGGATGAAGAACCAGTACCACGAGGCCCTCGAATCGCGAAGCGCGAGAACAAACTGGTGCTGGTGACCTTCACCGGGTACGCTTGCACCAATTGCCATTGGATGAAGGCGAATATGTTCCCGCGTCCGGAGATCGCGGCGGCGATCAAGGACCTGGTGCTGGTGGAGCTCTACACGGATGAAAAGGACGAGGCTGTGGCGTCGGCGAATCAGAAGATGGAAGACGAACTCTTCCATTCGAGCGCGCAGCCGCTCTATGCCGTGATCGGTCCTGATGGAAAAGTAATCGCGCATCACATCGGGCTGGAGCGCGATCCGGCGGCGTTCCTGGCGTTTTTGAGGAGCGGACGGCCGAGCGCGTAAGCTCTAAAGGCGACACGGCCCGAGTGTTGGACCGCTTTGGTCACGGCTCTTGGTTGTGGGTCAGTTTGACGTTGAAGCGACCAACGCGCTTCATACCTGTCGCGCCTCACGCCGCGGCTACTGAGGCGCGACAGGCATGGAGCGCGTTCGTGAGCCGCGTACAAATCCCGAAACTGACCCACTACCCGGCTCTTTATGACTCATTAGCGCCAAGATGAATATTTTTGTTCTTCGATGAAAATGATAGACTGCACTGGATGTTTCGAGCGCACGTTCTGCTCCTGATTTCAGCCGCTCTCTCCCCGGCGCAACCCCCCATCCGGGGATTCACCGCCGAACAAGCCAAAGCCGAGCATGAGCGCGAAGAGAAAGCCTTCGCGATTGCGTCTCCCGATCGCATCAAACTTCACATGGAGCGCATGTCGGCGAACCCGCATCACGCCGGATCGCCGGGAGGGAAAGCGGTCGCCGAATATGCGCTGGCGCAGTTCAAGGAATGGGGGCTCGATGCGCACATCGAGGAATTCGACGCGCTGCTGCCCTATCCCACCACACGATCGCTTGAAATGACGTCGCCCACGCACTATCGTGCGCAGCTCAAAGAACCCTCCATCGACGGCGATCCGACCACTGCGCAATCGGGACAGCTTCCCAGCTACAACGCGTATTCGGGATCGGGCGACGTCACTGCGCAGCTCGTGTATGTGAACTACGGGATGCCTGAGGATTACGAATATCTCAAGAAGATCGGCGTCACGGTGAAGGGCAAGATCGCGATCGTGCGCTATGGACGCGGATGGCGGGGCGTGAAGGCAAAGCTCGCTCAGGAGAACGGTGCGGCAGGTTGCCTGATTTATTCCGATCCGCACGAGGATGGATATTTTCAGAACGATGTGTACCCCAAAGGTCCCATGCGGCCACAGCAGGGCGTGCAGCGCGGGAGCATCGTCGATATGGCGATTTATCCGGGCGATCCGTTGACGCCGGGTTGGGCGTCGGAACCGGGCGCGAAGAGATTGGCTCGCGCCGATGCTAAGACAATCCTGAAGATTCCCGTGCTGCCGATTTCCTATGGTGATGCGCGGCCGCTGCTCGAAGCGATGGGCGGCGAGGTCGCGCCGGAGCCGTGGCGCGGCGCATTGCCGCTAACCTATCACCTGGGTCCCGGACCGGCGACCGTACATCTAAAGGCTGATTTCGATTGGACAAATAAACCTTTGCGCGACGTGATCGTGACGATTCCGGGATCGCTTTACAAGGACCAGTGGATCGTATACGGCAATCATCACGACGCGTGGGTGAACGGTGCGAGCGATCCGTTGAGCGGCGCGTCATCGTTAATGGAGACTGCGCGCACGCTCGCGATGCTGCGCAGAGAGGGATGGCAGCCGAAGCGCACGATCATGCTGGCGCTGTGGGATGCGGAAGAGTTCGGGCTGGTGGGATCGACTGAATGGGTGGAGAAACACGAAGAGGAACTGGCGCGTAAAGGCGCGGTGTACATCAATTCGGATTCCAACGGCAAGGGCAGCATCATGGCGAGCGGATCGCACACTCTCGAAACGTTCGTGACGGAAGTGCTGCGCGATATCAACGATCCGATGAGCGGGAAGCCGCTGCTCGAAATGCCGCATGCGCGAGGTCGCGCGCGCGCGATGGAACAGCCGGGGTTTGGATTAGGCGCGCTGGGCGCGGGATCGGATTACGTGGCATTCGTCGATCACGCGGGTGTGGCGAGCCTGAATGTGGGGTTCGGCGGCGGGGACGCGGGCGTGTATCATTCGGTCTACGATTCATTCGCGTGGTTCACGCGTTTTTCCGACACCGAATTTCGCTATGGGCAGGCGTTGTCACAAGTGATGACCGCCAATCTGATGCGGCTGGCCGATGCGGCCGTTCTGCCGTTCGAGTTCGGAGCTCTGGCTCACACCGTGAAGCGATACGCGGAAGAAGTGCAGAGGATCTCGCCGAAGAACGACGTCGACGTCAAAGAGATTCAGATGCAGGTGGCGCGTTTGAGTTTCGTCGCGAAGATTTACGACGAAGAGCTGGCGGCGGCGATGAAACGGCCCGCGGGAATCGCGCCGGAGAAACTGCTGAAGGTGAATGAAATCGTGGGGCGCGCGGAGGCGGCTCTGTTGCTCAAAGATGGGCTGCCAGGGCGGCCGTGGTACCAACACCAGATTTACGCGCCAGGATTGTACACAGGGTACGGCGCCAAAACGTTGCCAGGGGTTCGCGAAGCCGCGGAAGCGCAGCGGTGGGACGAAGCCAATCAACAGGCGAAACGCGTGGCGCAGGCGCTACATGCGATGGTGGAACGCGTGGAAGAAGCCACGAGAGCTTTCAAAGACTGATACGAGCAGCGCCTGTGGCAGTCCCAGGCTGGCTGCGCGTGAAAGCGATGGTCAGCAGCGCTGCGAGATACAGTGCGGCACCGATTAACATGGTCGCGCGCAGCCCGAGGTAGATCGCGAGGACGATGGCGCCCGCCGATCCGAACACGCTGGCGGCCGCGTTGACTGACCACGCCCAGCGAATCGACGGCGGGTGCAGATGTTCCAAGCGGCGAAGTCCGCTGGGAAACGGCACGCCCATTAGGAAAGCGCCAGGCGCGATACAGATCGCCGTGATGGCGACTTTGCCGGACATCGTCCAGCCTGCGGCGGCAGCGGCAACGGGCGCAGCCGCGAAGGCAATGCCCCCGATCAGAATCGCAACAGCGGCCAGGATCCACATCAGCCGGCTATCGTTATCGCGAACCAGGCGGCGGCTGAAGAAGCTGCCCACTCCGCTGGCGGCCAGCATCGAAAACACGATGACAGTGAGCGCGTAGGTGGGGCGGCCCAGCAGCAGCACGAATTTCTGAATCATGGCGACCTGGACGACGATGTATCCGGCACCGAGGCACAGGAAGTACCACAAAAAGGCGAGCACTCCCCGGTGTCTTGGAAGCGAGCTGCGCAACAGCAGCCGCGGCAACACCAGGATCAAGGCCGTCGCCAGGATGCTGACGCCGATCAGGGCGAACAAGAGCGGCACGGCGCGGTTGATCTTGAAATCGATATTCGATTCGTTGCCGTGACGCAGGTAATCCCACAAGTCGTCAGTCTGGACGGTGTAGAAGAAAAATGGGCGATCGTCATCGACCGGAGCCACATCGAACGGATAGGTCTTGTAGAAGGCACCACGATCTTTGGCGAGTAGCAAATTCCCAAAGGGATTCGAGGCAGCATCGCCGGGAATGAAAACCTGTTGCAAATTGGCGGGGCCCAGCGATGCGCGCAAGCGATCGATGTCTGTGGCGGTGAATGGCCGTCGCGAGATCAGGATGGTGTCCTGGGATCCGCGACCTTCGAGCAGCGCGCTATCCTGGCGCACGACAATGACGTGGCGCTGTGGCTCGGCTTGGTGCAGGCGATCCAGCGCATCGATGGCGAGCGCGACCACGCGTAGCGACTCGCGCGGCGGATCGAATCCCCAGCGAGTGAAGGCGAGCAGTCCATCATCGGTGAGGTGCGTCAGGTAGTCGTAGAATGCGTCGCTGGTGTAGAGATTGTTTTCGGAAAGCGCGAATGCGCCGGCGGCGGTGGACGCCCAGGTATCCACCAGCGTCGCTTGAATCACCTGGTATTTATCGCTGGTTCGGCGCACGAAGGAGCGGCCGTCTTCGACGAAGATGTGCACTTCGGGACGGAAGTAAAGACGATGGCTGGCCGCGGCGAATTCACCGCGCATAATGTGATTGGCGATGATGGGATTGATTTCGACGGCGGTAATATCGCTGCTGCCGGAGATCAGCGATCTTGCGACATCCCAACCGCCGCCCGCGCCGATCACCAGCGACTTGGCCCCAGGCCGGATCACGTAGGGAGAGTTCGCGCCGCTTTGTTGAAGCTCTGCGATCTGTGCCGGGCTGAGATGGTCCCAATCGAAATCGGCGATACCGGTGGAGGCGTCGGAATCGATATCGATGGTGAGCGAATGGACCCCCACTCGCGAAAAGCTGTTCCATTCGACGAATTGTTCCTGGGGCAGCGGGTGGCCTTTGGCGTCGTGGACATCGATCCAGTGCAGTCTCCCGTTCACCACCATCAGGCCGACCAGCACTAAAGACAGCAACACAGCGGCTGCGCGGCGCTTGGTCCCCCCGGTGAGATTGAACCAAATGGCCGCGGCGACGGCGTAGAACACGGCCGCAGAAATGACGGTGTTCGGCCCGCCAAAATAATCGAGGAACGGGATCAGCAGCAGGCAGCCCGCGCCCGCGCCGGCGAGATCGAAAAAATAAGCACGGCCGACGCGCTCGATGGTTTCCGAAATCGCCAGCGAGACCACCACGCCGGCCAGAAAAAAAGGAATGGCGCTGGCGAAGTAGATGGCGGCGAGGCCGGTCCACTTCAGTTCGCCGCGTTCCGCCAACAGAAACGCGAGCGCGAGGACGACCGCGGCGCTGCTGGCGATCGACATGGCCCCGAGCTTGGCAAACAGATCGCGGGGCCAGGCGGCGACGACATAGGAATAGACTCCGCCGGCGCCCAGTCCAAACAGCGCGATGGAAATCGCCAGAAAGGCGAGATGGTAATAGAAGACGACCGAAAAGATTCGAGTGAGCGACAGCTCCAGAATCAATGTCGCGAGTGTGGTGAATCCGAGGCCGGTGTAGAGCTGAGGCCAATGAGTCGCGCCGGTGGTTGATGATGGGGAGGAGCTGACGCGCGACAAATAACTACTTTAACAGCGGGCGCAGCAAGCCATCTAGAATCCCCGACGCCTGGGTGACCAAATTCAAGCTGATTCGAGTATCGGCCAATAGGATCGGGATGGCGGCCAGCCAAGGGCTGCCGCCCAGTTCATCGAGACCATCGAGCGCGAGCAGAAGCAGAAAGGGAGTGAACACGCGGCCATATGCATACACGTCCTCCCACACCGACCGGCTGCGAACCAGCATCATGGCGATGGCCAGAGCGTAGATCGCACAGGCGCGCGGGTCCCAGCGATGACGAATGGCGAGGCGGATGGTGAGTGCGAGTGCGATTGCGATGCCAGCCAGCGCCGCGTAATCGAGCGCCGTCGCGGCGGCGGACTTGAAAGGGGAGAGCGCGTAATGCATCGGGTGGGCCAGTTGATCGAAAAAGCCGGCGAGAGGAAGCAGCGAGACGTAGTCAGGCGCATCGGATCGTCCCAGATGTGAGAGATAGAGAAACCAGGCGAGCGCGGGGATGGCGGTCGCGATGGTGATCGCTGCCAGGGCGATTCTCTTGCGAGTGGCCAGATAGATGGCGTAGGCGGCGATGATCGGCAGGGCAGTTTCGCGGGTGAGCGCCGCGCAGGTGAGGATCGCGAAAAGTTTCCATGAGGGGGCTGCTTCGGTATCGAACGCATAAAAAGCGAAGGCTGCGGCGAACGCAGCGAGTGCGATATCGGCGGTCATGCGATCGAGCGAAACGATGGTGGCGGGCGCAAGCAGGAATCCTAAGCCCCACAGATGAGATCGTCCGATGCGCAATGCGAAGCACCCGGTCCAATACACGCCGAGGAACACGAATCCCAGCATCACGGCGAAGTACGAGGTGTGAATCCATGCATCGTTGCCGAACGCCAGCATCCAGGCAAGCGCGGGAACGAAGATGCGCTGATACCGAAACGGCGCCCCGCCGATGGCTTGAAACGATCCTTTGCGCATCCACGGATCGTGCGCGATCAGGTGATATACCTGGCCGTCGTAGCCGGCGGAGTTCTGAAAGATGTACAGATTTTCGGACTTCAGAAAATCCGGGACGGGCATGCCGGGGCGGATGCGAAATAGCGCGGTCCAGTTGCCGCCGTAATTTTCGTGCACGGTGAGCCACTGGCACAGGAAACAGAATGAGGCGGCGATGAGGCCGACGATAGCGGCGCGAATACGCACGTTTACATCATGTCTCGTTACATCATTGCCGCGGGTGGCGCCGGCTCATCGGCGCGGCCGGCTTTCGAGAGCGGAACGCGAATCATGATGAATCCGAGAATCAACATCACCACGACGCCGATCAGATAGGACGGATCGCTTTTGATCAGGCCGCGCACGGGATCGAAGAAGGCGAAGACCGGAATATCCTTGCCCTTGAAATAGGCGAACAGCAATCCGGTGAGCGCTTCTCCGGCGATCAATCCACTGGCGATCAGGATTCCGACGTTTTCGACGCGGGTGCGCTGCGCGTCGTTGTTGCCGGCGGCGAGGCTGCGCCGATCCGTGATCCAGCGCAGGATGCCGCCCACGAAAATCGCGGCTGTCGTCTGGAACGGCAGATACATTCCGATGGCGACCAGCATGGGGCTTTTCACTTTGATCATGATCAGAAAAACACCGAACAACATGCCCGCGATCACCAGCGGCCACGCCATATCGCCACCGACGATGCCTTGCGCGAGCGACGCCATCAGGCCGGCTTGCGGGGCCGGCAGTTTCACGTCGCCGAATCCGATGCCGCCGGTCTTGATGTTGCCGACCTGCAGCAGATGCAGCGGATAGTACATCACCAGGCTCGCGACGACGACGGCGATCAATTCGGCAATCTGAATCGACCGCGGAGTTCCTCCGAGAATGTAACCGGCTTTGAAATCCTGCATCAGTTCGCCGGCGACCGAAGAGGAAACGCACACCACCGCGGCGACGCCCAGCACTACCGCAACGCCTCCCGGTCCTGAGATCCCGAGGCTCACCATTAACAGGGCCGCGATGATGAGGGTCGATAAGGTGAGCCCCGAAACAGGATTGTTCGACGATCCGATCACGCCGCACAGGTTACCGGAGACGGTCGCGAAAAAGAATCCGACGATCAGCATGACGACGGCTGCTACGCTGCCCGCTAGCACCTGGCCGGAGATGTAGATATACAAAGCGATCATCGCCATGAATACGACGAAGATCAAAGAAAGCACAGTCTTCGCGCCCATGTAGCGCTCGGTACGCGCCATCGATTCGAGCGGCGGAGCGCCGTGGCGCACTTCGGAAAACGTGCGGCCCAGGCTCGCCGTGAGTTTGCTGCCCATACGAAACAGCGTGTAAGCTGCGCCGACCATCATGCCGCCCACAGCGATGGGGCGAACGATGTAGCGCCACACGCCGCCGGAAATCGCGATCCAATCGCCATCGGCTACATTGGCGGGCAGGAAGGTTCGCAGGTTGGGGCCGAGGAAATACATCATTAACGGAACCAGCACGCCCCAGGCGAGTATGCTGCCCGAAAAATTGAGCGCGGCGAGTTCCGGTCCGATGACGTAGCCGACGCCGATCAATGCGGGGCTGACAGTGGGCCCGGCGACGGTGGTCATCGCTCCGGTCTGCAGGACGTTCTTGGTATCGCGTCCGCCCAGGCGAACGAAGGTGCGGCCCAGTTCGCCCACGCGCATCACGAAGGTTTTGTCGGAGGCGTAAAGGGAGAGCTCGATCAGAGCCTGGATCAAGGTGCCGAGGCCGATGCTCGAAAAAAGATATCGAGCGGAATCCGCGCCCTGCCGTCCGGCCTTGTGAATTTCGGCGGCGGCGCGCGATTCGGGAAAGGGAAGCGTTTCATCTTCGACCAGTGCTCGCCGAACGAGCGACACGAACAGCACGCCAAGGATTGATCCGACGATGATGAGGGACGTTGCTTTCCAGTACACGTGCGACGGCTCGAAATCGGGCCACGATCCGGAGAGAAGAAATGCTGGGATGGTGAAGGCCGCGCCCGCCGCGACGGATTCGCCGATGGACCCGGCGGTGCGCGCGATATTCTCTTCGAGAATCGATCCTTTCATGACGCGCAGGGCGGCCATGCTGATCACAGCGGCGGGATAGGTGGCGGCGATGGTCTGGCCGGCCTTCAATCCCAGATACGCGTTCGCCGCTCCGAGCACCACGCAGAGCACCAGGCCCAGGAACACGGCGCGCACCGTGAACTCCTTCATGCTCATGTTTTCGGGTACGAAGGGGCGATGTGGCGTCATGTCGGACGATGATATCACTACGATAGAATTGAATTTTCCACTGCATGGGCGCACAATCGAGCGTTCTCACCTTCGACGACACGCACAGCCGGCGCGTTCGCAACGGCATGACAGCGCTGGTGTTGTACTCGCTCGGGCATTTTTTCATCGATTTGTATTCGAGCGCGGTGGGCGCGTTTCAGCCGCTGCTGGTGGATCGTCTGCACTTCAGCTTGACGCAAGCCGGATTGCTGGGCGCGGTGATGACGTTCTCAGGATCGTTCGTGCAGCCGGCGTATGGATACTTGTCGGATCGCTATCATTCGCGAATGTTTTCGGCGCTCGCGCCCGCGGTAGCGGGAATTTTCATCGCGTCGATCGGCTTGGGGTGGGATTTCAAGAGCGTCGCCGCGCTGATTTTTCTGGGTGGAATCGGGATCGCGTCTTTTCATCCGCAGGCGTCGGCGCGCGCGACGCTGGGGATGAAAACGAATCGTGGGCGATGGATGGCGGTGTTCATCAGTTCGGGATCGATGGGGTTGGCAGCCGGACCGCTGTACTTCACGTCGCTCGTGCAGTGGCTGGGGATGCATCGCAGCTATGTGGGCGCGCTGCCGGGGATCTTGATCACGATCCTGCTGTTGTTTATGATGCGTGCGCCGGAGCGCGACCATTCCGTTCGGCATCGGTTTGATTTGCGCGCTTTGCACGGAGTGTGGCGTCCGTTGGCGCTGCTCTGCGCGCTGGTCGTGTTGCGATCCGCAGTGCAGATGGTGTTCAGCCAGTTCGTTCCTTTATATCTGCATCGCGAGCGTGGATTCACGCTGGCGGAGGCGAGTGGAGCGCTATCGATGTTTCAATTCGCGGGCGGGATCGGTGGATTTTTGGGTGGACATTTTTCGGATCGATTCGGAGGGCGGCGGGTGATCATGTGGTCGATGGCGGGCGGCGCGCCATGCCTCGCGCTGTTTTTGTTCGGGCACGGCGTTTGGTCGATGATCGGATTGCTGCTCACCGGCATCGTGCTGCTGTTCACCATTCCCGTGAATGTTTCGATGGCGCAGGATCTGGCGCCCACGCAGGCGGGCACTGTGAGCGCCTTGATGATGGGGTTCGCGTGGGGATTGGCGGGATTGATGTTCGTTCCTGCGATCGGATTCGCGTCCGATCATTTCACGATCCACGCGGCGTTGTGCGCGCTGATCGCGCTGCCGGTGATCGGGTTCGCGCTCACGTTCAAGCTGCCGAAAGATCACGTACTGCATGCCCGGTAGGAAGTTGAAAAACGGGACAGCCCGCTCTGTCCGCGGCCACGGCTCGCAACAAAATCACGATCCCGAATCGGGGACAGAGAAGGCTGTCCCTGTTTTTCAACTGCGTAGAGCGGTTTGCCTGTTGAGCGGCGGGCTCGATTCCTCCACTTGTTTAGGAGTCGCGAAACGGAATGGCTATGCGTGCTACGCGCTTTCGTTCGACTACGGGCAGCGTCATCGGGTGGAGCTGGATTCCGCGGCGAAGGTCGCGAAGCATTTCGGTGCAGTCGAGCATCGCGTGGCGAATATCGATCTGCGTGTTTTCGGCGCCAGCGCGTTGACCGCCGATATCGACGTGCCGAAACATCGTGGCAGTGACGAAATGGCTACGGGCATTCCGGTCACTTACGTTCCGGCGCGCAACACGATTTTTCTGTCGTTCGCGATGGCGTGGGCGGAGGTGCTGGAAAGCTCCGACATTTTTATCGGTGTGAATGCAATCGATTATTCGGGATACCCGGACTGCCGTCCGGAGTTCATCGCGGCATTCGAGCAGATGGCGAATTTGGCAACGAAAGCGGCAGTTGAAGGGCGAACGCATCTGCGCGTTCACACGCCGCTGGCGCAATTGAACAAAGCCGGAATCGTGAAGCTGGCGCAGGAGGTCGGAGTCGATTTCGCGTTGACGCATAGCTGTTATGATCCCGACGAGCTCGGTCGCGCGTGCGGCGAGTGCGATTCGTGCATCCTGCGGCGCAAGGGATTCGAAGAGGCGGGCGTTCGTGACCCTCTAGTGATCCGGTCATGAAGATCGCCGAGATTTTTTATTCGCTGCAGGGCGAAGGGATGCTGGTGGGCGTGCCGAGCGTGTTCGTTCGCACCAGCGGCTGCAATCTGCGGTGTACGTGGTGCGATACGCCGTACACGTCGTGGAGTCCGGAAGGCAGCGAAAAATCAATCGACGACATTGTTCATGAAGTCCGCGGTTTCGGCGCGAAGCACGTGGTGATCACGGGCGGCGAACCGATGATCGCACCCGGCATCGTCGACCTGGCGAAGGATCTTCGCGCGGCGGGCATGCACATCACCATCGAAACGGCGGGCACCGTTTATCACGACCTGGCGTGTGATCTGATGAGCATCAGTCCCAAGCTCGCCAATTCGACGCCGCATGAGCGCGAGGAAGGGAAGTGGGCGGCGCAACACGATCGCGTGCGTTATCAGCCGAATATTTTGAAATCGCTGATGGATGCGTACGAGTATCAACTGAAATTCGTGGTCGCGGCGCCTGAGGATCTGGAAGAGATCGAGGCGGTGATTCGCGATGTGCAGGCCGATCGCGAGCGCGTCGTCTTGATGGCGGAGGGCACGCGCGCGGAGACGATCGCCGGGCGCGCTTTGTGGATTGTGGAGATCTGCAAGCGCGAGGGGTTTCGGTACAGTCCTCGATTGCATATCGATTTGTGGGGCGATCGTCGCGGGGTGTAGGGTGCGGAAGAGCCGAGATGACTCTCGGCTCAGCAGGCTGGACAGCCTGCGCCACACAGCAGCAGCGCTTTGCGCGCGGTGGTGCTGAGCGGGATTTCGTGCAGCTTGTCGATTGCGAACCAGCGGCATCCTTTGGGCTCTTTTCGCGATTCGCGGATGATGAAGCGATAGTGGCGGAAGGTGATGGTGTGGCGGAATTCGCCTAGCTTGATGCCGGCTGCGTTTTCCGATTCCGGGAGGTCCCAGAATCCTTTTACTCGAATGCTAGGCGTGAGCAGGATGCGACCGCGATTCTGGATCAGTAACAAGGTTCGTTCCAGCCGCTCCGGTTCGGGCTTGGCGCGTTTCGAGGGCAGCGATGCTTGAGTGCCGGCTTCATGGGCAGCACAATACTTTGCGATGGGACACGCATGGCATTGTGGATCGCGCGGAGTACAGATGGTCGCTCCAAGTTCCATCACCGCCTGATTCCAGCGGCCTGGATCTTTGCGATCGAGCAGTCGAGTGGCGGCGGCCGTGACGTCGGCGTGGTCGTTATTCCGCAATCGTACAATCACGCGGCGGACGTTGCCATCGACGGAGGCATGCGGCAATCCGAACGCGATGCTGGCGACGGCGGCGGCGGTGTAATCGCCAATGCCGGCCAGTTCAAGAATCGACCCGTGATCGCGTGGAAAATCGCCAAGCTCAGCGATCTGCCGCGCGGCTTTCTGCAAGTTTCGGGCGCGCGAATAGTAACCGAGGCCGCTCCACATGGTGAGCACTTGCTCTTCGGGCGCGGCGGCGAGCGCGGTCGCATTCGGAAACGCCGACAGGAATCTCTCGTAATAAGGAATCACCGCGGCGACGCGGGTCTGTTGCAGCATGATTTCGGAAATCCAGATGGCGTAGGGATCGCGCGTGTGGCGCCAGGGGAGGTCTCGGGCGTGCGCGTCGTACCAACGGGCTAATGCCCGCCGGATCGATAACGATTTGGAGCCGAATTCTATACTAGTAATGTAACGCCTTCCCCTCGAATGACCCCGAAGAAAAAAGTGCCCGGCCGAACGCCTATACAGGATTTCATTCGTATACGCGGCGCACGTGTGCACAATCTCAAGAACGTCTCGGTGGAGATTCCACACGAAAAGCTGACCGTTGTCACCGGAGTCTCAGGATCGGGTAAATCATCGCTGGCGTTCGACACGATTTACGCGGAAGGGCAGCGGCGCTATGTGGAATCGCTCTCGGCGTATGCTCGGCAATTTCTGGAGCGGATGGAGAAGCCGGACGTCGATGAGATCGACGGCATCGCGCCGCCGGTAGCGATCCGCCAGAAGAATACCACGCGCAATCCGCGATCGACCGTGGCGACATCGACCGAGTTGTACGATTTTCTGCGCCTGCTGTGGGCGCGCGCGGGGCGGACGTATTGTCCCAAGTGCGGCGTTCACGTGGTGCGCGACACGGTAGATCAGGCCGCCTCGAAAATGCTCCAGCAGCCGGCGGCTTCGCGCTGGTATGCGCTGTTTCCGGTGAATGCCGAAAAGACCAGCGAGGGGCTGCGCGACCGTCTGTTCGATCTGCGCAAGAAGGGTTTCAATCGCTTGTTCCAGGGCGGGCGGGTTTTCGAATTTTCGACGCCCGAATCGTTGTTGGATGTCGACTTCGCAAAACCCGTCTTCGTGCTGGCCGATCGCATCGCAATTCCCGAGAAGGCACTGACGAAGCGCGGCAGCGGTTCGTGGACACCATCGAGATCTGCTATCGCGAATCGGGTGAAGTGATTTTCGAGCCGGCTGGCGGTGGGACTCCGCTGCTGTTCAACGAGAAATTCTCGTGCAAGCTATGCGGCAGCGAGTTCGTCGATCCCGAGCCGAGCCTGTTCAGCTTCAATAATCCTTTCGGCGCGTGCAAACGCTGCCAGGGATTCGGCAACACCATCGATTACGACATGGATCTGGTGATCCCGGATAAATCGATGTCGATTGCCAAGGGCGCGGTGGATCCGTGGACCAAACCGCAGCACTCCTGGTATCTGGACGAGCCGAAGGGCAGATCAAGCCCACCAAGTTGCGCTTCAATGTTCCTTATTTGAACTGCGCAGCCGATGAGCGTGAGCTGCTGCATCACCACATTCGCCGGTACTTCAAGGAAATCGAAACGAAGAAATATAAAGTGCACGTGCGGGTGTTTATCAGCCGGTATCGCGGCTACACGTCGTGTCCCGATTGCGGCGGATCGCGATTGCGCGCCGAAGCTTTGTATGTTCGCGTGGGAGGGAAGAATCTCGCCGAAGTTTCGAAGATGAATATCGCCGAAGCCGCGACGTTCTTCGATTCGATGGAGCTTTCACCCGAAGAAACGGCGATCGCCGAAAGAATTCTGGTCGAGATCCGGCAGAGACTGAAATTTCTGAACGATGTGGGGCTGGAGTATCTGACTCTTGATCGGTTTTCCGCAACCTTATCAGGAGGAGAAGCGCAGCGCATTCAGCTCGCGACGTGTTTGGGATCGCGATTGGTGGGTGCGTGCTATGTGCTCGATGAGCCGTCGATCGGATTGCATTCGCGCGATACGGCGAGGCTGATCGATATCCTGCATGAGCTGCGCGATCTGGGTAATACGATTCTGGTGGTCGAGCATGACCCCGACGTGATGCGTTCGGCCGATCATATTCTGGATCTGGGGCCGGGTGCGGGCGAGACGGGCGGCAAGATCATTTTCGAAGGATCTTACCGGAAGCTGATTTCGGAGAGCACGGACACGCTCACGTCGAAATATCTGCGCGGCGAATTGAAGACTTCGTATCTACACGAACGCCGCGTGCCGAACGGGAAACGGGCGATCAAGTTCATCGGCGCGCAGGCGAACAATCTGAAGAACATTGACGTCGCGATTCCGCTGAACGTGATGGTGGCGATCACGGGAGTTTCGGGGTCGGGCAAATCGACGCTGGTGCATGAGGTGATTTACAAATCGCTGGCGAAGCGCATGAATCGCGAAGAGGCGGCGTCGGAGTTGGAAGAAGAGTGGGCGGCGCAGCCGGTGGAGAAGCTGACGTGCCGCAAGGTAGAGAGGGCCGATCTGCTGACCGAAGTAATTCTGGTGGATCAATCGCCCATCGGCCGCACGCCGCGATCGAATCCGGTGACCTACATCAAGGCGTTCGACATCATACGCGAGTTGTTTGCATCGACGCCCGAGGCCGATCGGCGTGGCTATAGCGCGGGGCATTTTTCGTTCAACATTCCAGGCGGGCGTTGCGAGACCTGCCAGGGTGATGGAACGGTGACGGTGGAGATGCAGTTTCTCGCCGACGTCGAATTGATTTGCGACGACTGCAAGGGGACGCGATTCAAGCAGAGCGTGCTGGACGTGAAGTATCACGGGCTGAACATTCACGAAGTGCTGGGCCTGACCGTGAAAGAAGCGATTTCGTTTTTTTCGGCGACTCCGAAATTGGCGAACAAGCTTCGCGTGTTGAACGATGTCGGGCTGGGGTACTTACGCTTGGGGCAATCCGCGACGACGCTATCGGGCGGGGAAGCGCAGCGCGTGAAACTCGCCGCGCATCTTTCGCAGGCGACCAGCGAAGGAACGCTGTACATCTTCGATGAACCGACCACCGGCCTGCATTTCGATGACATCGCGAAGCTGTTGGATGCGTTCGAAAGGCTGCTGAAATCCGGCGCGAGCATTTTGATCATCGAGCACAATCTGGAAGTGATCCGGCGCGCGGATTGGGTGATCGATCTGGGGCCGGAGGGCGGCGATCGCGGTGGACGCATTGTCGCTGAAGGAACGCCGGAGCAGATCGCACAAGTGGAAGAGTCGTATACTGGCCGGTATTTGAAAGAGTCGAAACTGTGAGCGACGGGAAATCCCCACATTTCGAAAGACACTTTCGATCGTCTGACGTGGTCCGCGATGTGGTCATCGGCATGGCTGACGGGCTCACGGTTCCGTTCGCGTTGGCAGCGGGATTGTCGGCGGTCGCGGCGTCGAATGTGATCGTGGTGGCGGGCTTGGCGGAGATCGCGGCGGGATCGATCGCGATGGGCCTGGGCGGTTATCTCGCGGCGCGCAGTGACGCTGAATACTACGCGAGCGAACGCGCGCGCGAGGAAGCCGAAGTGGTGGAACGGCCGGAGGATGAGCGACGCGAAGTGCGCGAGATTCTGGAAACCTACGGACTGGGCGCGGATCATATCGCGAACATCCTGTCGCATTTCGAAGCCAAGCCCAAGACCTGGGTGGATTGGATGATGCGTTTCGAGCTCGGCATGGAAGAGCCCGACCCGCGGCGCGCGCTGCGTAGCGCGTTGACCATCGCGGGATCGTACATCGCGGGCGGATTCATTCCGCTATCGCCGTATATGATCTCGACACAGGCGGTGGATGCGCTGAAGTATTCGGTGATCTCGACCGCGGTGGCGCTGGCGATTTTTGGATATATCAAAGGACGATTTACAGGTGCGCCACCGATTCGAAGCTCGATTCAGACTACGGTGATTGGCGGGCTGGCCGCGGGCGCGGCGTACGCGATCGCGAAATTATTCAGTCACTGAGGACCAAGCGCGCTCCCTCACGAGCCCTTGCCCTTGAGGCGCGACGGTTACGGAGCGCGCTTGGGCTGCGCGATCCTGATGTGTCCGTACAACTCGGTCAGCTGAGCGTGATTGCGCCGTCGAAATCATGCGGTTCGTTCAGGCTGGCGTTGCTCCCGAACGCGCTCTCTGACGTTCGCGCCTCAAGCCGACGGAGCCTTTCTTCACAATGGTGCCTATTCGGCGTGAGCGAACGGAGAACGAAGTAAATTGAACGCCGCGGCGGGCTTGGTCATCGCGCCTTCCTTTAGCGCGTACAACTGATTGCGATTGGCGATGAACAGCACGCCATGCGCGGGCACCGGCGTCGAATATACCGAGCTGCCCATGTTGTATTCGCCGAGCAACTTCTTTTCGCGACCGGTTTGCAGCACCGCGACATCGCCGTCCTCATCGCCCAAATAAACCTTGTCGCCGATCACCATGGGCGATCCCCACACCGCGGCGAGCATATCGTGCTGCCACAATTCCTTGCCCGTCTCCGCGTCCAGCGCATGCAGAAACCCCGAAAAATCGGAGTAATAAAGGATGCCGTCTTTCAACGCGCCGGTCGAAACCGAACGGCGGATTTTGTCGAAATGCCAGATGCGGCCGGAATCGGTGATATCGCCGCGCTTGGTGGCATCGATGGCGTAAAGATGGCCGACACCTTCGCCGTGCTCCGGATCCTGGCCGTTGGCGAGATAGACCTTGTTGTCATAAATCACCGGGGTCGAAATCACTTCGTTGCGCGTCTTGGGCCACACCGAATCTTTGGGGTTCATATCGAACCACCACAGACGCTTGCCGGTTTCGGCTTCATATCCGCGAACCCAGCCGTCGCCCTGACCGATCACGACTTGCACGGTATCGCCAATCTTGCCGACCGCCGCCGATGACCACTGCCCATGCAGAATTTTATCGTGCACCGGATTGTCTTCCCAGATCAGCTTGCCGGTTTTCTTATTCAACGCGATGATGGCGGGCGCGTTGGGCGAAGGAATGTGGACATGGCTTTCGTCCTGGCCGTTGGATGTGCTGACGAACAGCAGATCGCCGTAGGTGACCGGCGACGAATTCGACATATTGTGCGGCTCATTGCCGAGCTCCTCCATCATGTCGAACTGCCAGATCACCTTGGCGTGTTTGGTGCCGTCGCCCTGCGTATCCAGCGCGACGACCTCGCAGCGATTGGTCACGTAGTAGAGCGTGCTGCCTTCCACCAGCGGCGAGGAGCACACGCCCTGGAACGGCCAATCATTCGCGCGGCCGCTGGCAAGCTTGGTGTTGGTATGCTGCCACAGGAATTCGCCATCCGATTCGCGGAACGCCATCAGCACGCCGCGATCGCCGCCTTCTTTGGGATCGCGCACCAGTTCGTTATTGGTGCCGACGTACACCTGCCCGCCCGCGACCACCGGATTGCCATAGCTCTGCGAACCGAGCTGCGCCACCCATTTCACGTTCTTGCCGGTCTTGATATCCCAGCTCGAAACCACGTGATCGTTCGAGACCATGTTGCGATCCGGAGTCCCGCCCCACATGGGCCAATCGCCGGCGCTGGGATCGGACGCATGCATGAGATACACGGGCGCTGCGAGCAGCGCTGCGAGAACACAATAGCGAATGATTTTCATGGCTTTCTAATTTGCGGACAGTTTCAGATTCTTCAAATACACGCCGAACTGCGCATCGGCGAAGATGCCGGGAGCGCCTTCGCGATTGCCGATCGGATCAATTTTTTCGATGGTCCAGGCCGCCGGTTCAGGATCGCCGGTGGGCCACACCTTGCCTTGAATGCGCACGCCTCCGCCGGGTATATTCCCGACGCGCAGCTTCATGTGATACCACTTGTCCTGTTTCCATTCGAAGGGCACAGCCGCGGTGCGCTGGACTTCGGGCTCCCACGGCTCGATCTTCAGATCCTGCGAATTGCCGTATAGATTCATGGAATAGCGCTGCACGGTGATGCCGATATCGCCCATCTGGCGGCGCTTCATGTTGGCGCGAACGTCGGCTTCCATGGTGTAGTTCGACCAATCCGTCGGCCCGATGAATAGGCGGATGCGTTTGAAGAGCGTCTCATCGGGCGATTTCTCGAGCACTTTTTCCCCGTCGAGCGTCGCGACCTTGAATTTGCCGGCGGTGGCGTTGATCCAGCCCGGGGGCACGTCGCCATCTTTGTATTCGCTGAAATTTTCGGTCCATGGCAGCGGATGCACCACGCGCGCGCGAGCCGCGCCCGCGAGCGATCCAACGGTCGCGTTTATCGTTCCCGCCGATTCGCCCGCGCCGACGGTGAACGTGCCGCCGGCGACAGTTCCTTTCAATCCATCGAGCGACCACGTGGCTTTTTCTTCGCGAATGAACACGCCTTTCGAATCGAATAATCGCGCGTGAAGTTTTACGACCTGGCCCTGTTTCAGCACCATTTCGGTCGGCTCGACCTGAAGATAGGCAGGCGTCGAGTCGGGCGTCTGCGGCGGTTCGCTCACAGCGAAGCCGGTCAGCTTTTTCGCTTGCCTGGGGCCCATCGCGTAGACCGCGTCGCTCGATACGAAGTAGACGCGGCCGCGTGAGATCGCCGCGCCGGCCAGGACCTGCTCCGGAACTCCTTCTTCGGAGCAGCAAGAAAATTTCGAAATCGGCAGATCGACTTCGCTCAACACGTCGACCTTGTCCGCATGCGGTTTCAGGATGAAAAATTTTCCGCTCTCCGTGCCGACGTACAATTTCCCATCGGCCAGCACCAGCGGGGCTTTCTGCACCGTGCCGAGTTGCCGTTTCCAAAGCTGCTTGCCGGTGACGATATCGAACGACACCATGTTCGATCCATCGTCCACCTGATAGACGCGATCGCCATCCAGAATCGGCGAAGAGAATCCGCCGGAGAATCCGCGCACCGCCCACTTGTAATCCTTGATATCGCCGCGCAGCGATCCATCCAATGCCGCGACCATGCCACGCTCGGTGGAATCGAGATTTTCATCGCCATGCGACACGATCACGGTGTTGCCGTTGACCACCACGCCGGTGTTCAAGCCGCGCTTGGCGAGCACTTTGCCCCACACCTTTTCGCCGGTCGCCGGCTTCATCGCATACACGCCGCCATCGCCCAGGCCCATGATCAGCAGGCGCATCCCGTTGATGGTCGCGATGTTCATGCCGGCGTAGGCAGTGTCATAAGGACGCCCGCCGGGGCTCGAAACCCACACGATATCGCCGTTGCGCTTGTCCATCGCGATAATGCGTTGCGCGCGATTCGATTCCTTGCCCCAGGTCGAGACGGCCAGGCTCACCAGCAACAGGTTGCCGTCGATCACTGGCGATGTCATGCGTCCGCCGTGCGTGGTGAATGCGCCGAACTCTTCGCCGATGGAGCGATCCCACAGGCGCTTTCCATCTTTCGCTCAAAGCGACCACGAATCCGCCCGCGCCGATCGCAAAGACGTTGCCGGTTTCAGGATCAGGTGCTGGCGAGGCCCAGCCGACGCGATGCGCCGGCGCGTCGCTCTGAAAGATATTGAATTTGTATTCCCAGATCACCTTGCCGGTGTCGGGATCGAGACACATGACGCGTTCCTGCTCATCGGCGCCGCGACCGGAGGGATTCTGCACGTAGAGATGATTTCCCATCACGATGGGCGCGGATCGTCCGCCATAGGGTGCGCGCCAGAGAAAGTTCTCGCCGTTGATCGCCCATTTGTCCGGAAGTCCGGTCTCTTTCGAAATTCCGTCACGATTGGGACCGCGCTGATCCGGCCAATCGCCCATCTCAATGCGCCGCTGGGCGAACGAGGCCGCAGCGAGGAAAATGAACAGTGCCAGCTTTTTCATAGAAACCTGTGGTTCTTTTATTCTACGTCCGCTCATGTTCTACGGAGGGCCGCCAGACCCGCGCCCGCGCCAATCAGCAGCACTCCCGCGACGCGATTGGTCCAAGTGGCATAGCGCGGTTGATGCGCCAGCGCCGAAGCGCGGCCCGCCGCCGATCCGTAGCCGAGCAGTACAAAAAACTCGATGACCGCGGAAGTGATCGCCAGAATCAGCACCTGCGTCACCACGGATCCGTGCGGGTTAATAAACTGCGGCAGTAGGGCCGTAAAAAACACGATTGCCTTGGGATTGGACGCTTGCAGAATAAATCCGTCGCGGAACAGACGCCAGGCGCTGACGTTGGCCTTGACCGCCTCTTCGGCTGGCAGCAACTCCGATCTCCCAAAGAGCGCCATCAGCCCGACGTAGATGAGATAGGCCGCACCGATCCACTTGATCGCGAAAAAGAGGTTGTAGGACGCGAGCAGCAGGGCCCCTACTCCGGTCGCCGAAATCGCGAAATACACCACATTCGCGGCCAGGATTCCAAGAATCGAGGCGATGCTCTTGCGCGCGCCGGCGCGCAAGCCGCTGGAGATCACGTAGAGTACGGCTGGTCCCGGAGTCAGGCACAGCACGAACTCCATGGATGCGAACAGCCACCAAGTGGTCGGGGTCATGGAACTTAAATTGTAAGACGGGTATCGGAGAGAACTAATGCTCGACGGGGCTGGGGTTATCCGAACGGAGCGCCCGGGGCTGGCGCAAGGCCGCCATCGCGTTGTCGCTCATGGCTTGCGAAAGCTCCAGGCCGAGAACGTATTTCGCGCCGGTGCGAACGCAGTGCCGAACCGTGGCTGGGCCGCTGAGCTTGATTCGTTCGGCGTTGAGCAGAATCGAGGTGCGCACTGGAATCTGCACAGGCACTTCGAGACGCATACCGGATTCCGAAACTTCGACGCACTTTCCCAGCGTGAAGGCAGGATCGCCGGTCGGGCCAGTCCACGAGACGCGGACCGGGCCGGCGTACGGGATGCGACTGTGACGGCGCCCTTCTTTCATGAATTCACCTGATTGCAATATCGGCGGAAACCGAAATGGCCTTTAATGGATCGCGCCGGCCGCCCGCAACAGATCAATCACTTCACGCTGGCGGCCCCGGTTCCCCGCGGGAGCGTTGTCACGGCCGTGAATCGCCCAGCCTAAGGGCGTCGATTGGTACTTTTCGTCTGTGAGGGTCAGGAGGCCGGGATTCCCCCGCGACCGTTCCACAAGCTTCGCCACCAAACGATCTTCGCCGAGTAGAGCTGCCCAATGAAGCGCGGTCTCGCCGAACAGCCCGCGCCGGTCCAGTTGCGCTCCTGCCTCTAACAGCCGGATACCCACATCCTCAGCGCCGAGGCTGGCGGCTCCGATGAGCGGAGTATCCCCAGCGCCGTTGCGCTGGAAATCGAGGTCCGCGCCCACTTGGATCAAGGCGTCGATCAGCGGCAAATCTGCGCCCTGAGCGAGCTGTCCCGAGAAGAGCATATCGGAGACGAAGTGGAGCGGATGGGTGAGGCACGTGCGCTGCTCTCCCCATTCGATCAACTGGTTCGTGCGCGACGGATCTTCCTGGAGCAGCCGGCGAAGGGCCTGCGCGTCGCCCGTTTGAATCGCCGTTTTCATGTCCACGCTGCTAGCATACACGCGGGAACCTGAAAGATCTTTGACACGTAGTAGCATGTTGACTTATGTCTCAAGATCCTAATTTTCGTTACTGGATGGGCGATGACGACGGCGGCGGTTTTTTTGACGATTTCGGCGGTGGCGGCGACGACGGCGGCGATGATTTCGACGACCAGGACGACGATCAGGATGACGACGAGGATCAAGGCGACGATGATCAGGATCAGGATGACGACCAGGACGACGACCAGGACGACGATCAAGATGGCGAAGAGGATGGAGAGGATGCCGCAGCCGATGGCGGAGATGACGGCGGTGGCGATGACGGAGACGGCGGCGATGATGGCGATGACGACGTCAACGACGAATTCTCCGATCCCGATGACCTGATCCAGCTCGACGACGAAACCGCGCTTTCCGCCGACAATTTTCCCAACGCCGAGCCCCAGGATTTCCAGGACGACGACGGCGGCTGGACCCCTGAGGATTATCAGGAATCGGCGCAGAATATATTCGGCGATCACCCCTATTTCGGCGACACCATGACGCAGCGCTGGACCGATGCGGGCTACCGTCCGTTCACCGATCCGGGGTTCATGAATGGATTCGATTCCATCGCCCCAGGCGCCAGCGAATCGCTCCAACTGTTCGAACGCGACGGCCAGCTTCACGCCTTCGGATTCATGACCATGGCGATGCTGGCGCTGTTAGAGGCCCGCTACACCGGCGTCGATTTCAGCAATGTGGACGTTTCCGTTCCTCCGCGCGGCGAGCCGGTGGAACCCAAGCCGCTGCCGCCCGCGTTCGACTCGATCCAGCCCGCCGATGCCGTCGACATGCGGAAATACTGCACGCCGATCGGCGATCAGGGGCAGACGTCGCGCTGCTCGGCATTTGCGTGGACCCACGCCACCGAAATGGTGAACAACATCAAGACCGGAACGACGCCGCGGCTTTCGCCCACCTACACCATGCTGCAGTTCCAGCGCATGCAGGGCGATGCGCAGGATTACGAATACGCGTATTCGGGCGGCGATGGCACGACGGGCGGTACCGATCCCGGCCAGGTTCTGGCGGAGCACGGCACTTGCCGCCAGGAGCTGTGGCCGGACGATAGCGAAGCCCCCACCACTTCAGAGAAGGTGCTGATTTCCGACGCAGAAAAACACCATCTGGACGCGACGCCGCATCCCATCGCGCTGGACGATGTTCGTAAGGTATTGAGCGCGGGTTGTCCGGTGCACGTCGCCATGAACACCGGCGAAGCGTTCTCCGGCGTTGGCCGCGATGGCGTGTTCAGCGCCGCCGAAGGACCCAGCGGAAGGCACGGGCGGCACGCGATGCTCATTGTCGGCTACTCCGGGAATTTCTACACCATCAAGAATTCCTGGGGCGAGGATTGGGGCGATAAAGGGTATTGCTACGTGCCCAAGAGCGTTTTGGCGGATTCCGAGCCCGATCTGATCGCGGTGCTGGTTAAAAAGGACGACAAGAACCAGCCCACCTAGCCCGTTGTTCGATTTACAAAGCTGTTATACTTGTCCGCTAAGAAAATCACATGTCGTGATCACACGTTGTGCAGCGTGTGAGGCCCGTCGGGCTCCAGGTCGCGCGGTTGCGGCCTTGAGGGGATTCATTGATAGATCTACTCATCGTTCGAGTTCTCTTCGTCGCAGTTCTTGCGTGCGCCGCCTTTTTTCTTCGCCCATTCGATCTGGAAGCGCCGATTGCCGCCGCCGCGGGCGCAGTCATCGCCATCGCGATCGTCATTTTTGAAATCCGCATCAAGAAGGTCAGCCTGAAGCGGCTGATTGGCGCGGCGTTCGGGAGCGTGCTGGGAATTATAGGCGCGTATCTGATCGCCCTGGTCATGGGCCAGGCTTTGCCCGGATTTCGCTCCTTGCCATTTCTTCAGATCGCGGTGCTCGCGCTGATGTCGTACTGCGGCCTGGTGGTGGGCGCCGCGAAAGGCGACATGCTGAACCTTTCCGCGCTGGGCGGATTGTTCGGCGGCGAAGTCGCTTCCCAAACCAGCTTTAAGATCCTGGATACCAGCGTAATCATCGACGGCCGCATCGCCGATATCGTCGAAACCGGCTTTGTCGACGGCACCCTGGTGATCCCGCAATTCGTCCTGCGCGAGCTGCAACTGGTGGCCGATTCATCGGATTCGATGAAGCGCAATCGCGGCCGCCGCGGTCTGGACGTGCTGCAGCGCATCCAGAAAATGCCGCAGCTCGACATCCAGATTTTCGAGGACGATTTTCCCAACGTTCGCGAAGTGGACATGAAGCTGATCGAGCTGGCCAAGGTGTACGGATCGAAGATCGTCACCAACGATTTCAATCTGAACAAGGTCGCGCAGCTTCACGGCGTGCAGGTGCTGAATATCAACGATCTCGCCAATGCGCTCAAACCGGTGGTTCTCCCGGGTGAGCTGATGCGCGTGTTTATCTTAAAAGAAGGCAAGGAATACAACCAGGGCGTCGCCTACCTGGACGACGGCACCATGGTGGTGGTGGACAACGCCCGCAAGATGATTTCGAAAACCATCGACGTTGCCGTGACCAGCGTGCTCCAGACCACTGCCGGGAAAATGATCTTCGGGCGTTTCGACGAACGCACCCACACGGTTCACGACAAGGAGCGTCCCGCCGCTCGCGAACACGTTCCAGCGGCAGGTGCGGGAAACTGAAGGCATGCCTTGCCTGTTGGTTATCGCAGTTCTGGCGTTTCCGAGAATCGTGCTCGCGCTGCTCTTTTTCTTCACCACGTATCTGGAACGCGCCTATCACGGCATCCTAATCCCGATCATCGGCTTCTTTTTCCTGCCGCTGACTACGCTCGCCTATGCGTGGATGATGAACACCCATCAGGACATCGCCGGAGTTAACGCGCTGATCCTGATTCTTGCGGTGGTGATCGATCTGGGCGGGTTGAGCGGCGGCGAGTATCATCGTCGCCAGCGATAATTTCCGAGCCGCCCCTTGAGGCGCGGACGTCAGTCCGCGCGTTTAGGTTGCGCAGCCTGCCAAAGTTACCGAAGCGTTCGATGCTTGCGCCCAAGCGCGCGGACTGACGTCCGCGCCTCAACGCTCGTGCATAGAATAAGTCTATATGTCCACGCCTCATTCAAAACCAGACCTTGCAGCGAATCCTTATGCAAAATTTCTCGGGAACTCGTGATCCACGTGAAGTGATCGCGCAGACCGCATCAAAATTGACCGCGCTCACAGCTCAGCTAGGCGCCGCCGGATTGGAACGCAGCCTCGCGCCGGGCAAATGGTCCGTGCGCGAGATCTTCTGTCACCTGGCCGATTGCGAAATCGTCTTCGCGTTCCGCTTGCGGCAGGCGCTCGCTGAACCCAATCATGTGATTCAACCCTTCGATCAGGACGGGTGGTCGAAGACCTATCCGAAGATGACGGCGCAGGCCGCGCTCGATGTGTTCGCCGCCGTGCGGCGCTGGAATCTTGCTCTATTGAGTACGCTTTCGCCCCAAGATTTCGCGCGCAAGCTCTCGCATCCCGAACGAGGCGAGATGACGTTGCAAACCATCGTCGAAACCATGGGCGGGCACGATTTGAATCACCTGGCGCAGGTCGAGACGATTGCAGCGCAGAAATAGCTAACGCGACAGAACAGCTTCGATCAGGCCGTGCGGTTCATCGGTGGGACAGAAAATTTCGTTCGTGTTCGCGAACCCAAAGGGCTCCAGATTCACCGGCAGGTAGTGTTTGTTGGGCATGGTGAGCCGAATGCTTTCGATGTGCTCGCATTGCGCCAGCACAGCTTCGCCGATCGCATATAGCGTGTGCTGGACCGATGCGCTTTCGTGTTCGGCAAACGTATCGGTGATCAGCTTCATCACGGCGTGCCAGGACGGGCCCCAGGAAATATCGTCGCCGCGATAGCGCCATAGCGCGTCAAGGGACGTCGAAAAAATGCGATCGTGGGTCTCTTTGAGCGTGGTGAAGCGATCGCGCAGAAATCCTTCAAACGCTGAGCCCGCAGTACGCAAAACCACGTAGCCCGCCACTCCCGATTCAACGCTGGTCGATTCCCGCGAGCAATCGACCAGTGCGATTCCGCGATGCGACCCTCCGGCGATAAACGAAAATCGTCCATGCCGCAGCCAGGGATGCTGCGCGACTTCCACTTTCGCTCGCGTTACCTGGGCGTTGTTGTCCAGAAAGTGCCGCGCCAACAAAATCGCGAACGCCTCCGGCTGTGCAACCGCTTCCTCCCGCGCGAGTGCGTACACCGTGTTCTTCATCGTGTCGGTGGGCAGCACCTGGCTGTTGTCGCCGGCGATGTAGCTCGATTCGAAATCACCTTCCACTTGAATCGCCACGGTCATCTCGTAAAAATCGTGACGATCGCGCCCGCGAATCAATCGCGCCACGCGCACGTGGGACTTGCCGTAGCGATTTTCCAGAATCGTCACGCGCCGCCTCGGTATGTGGTGTAGCCAAAGCGGCTCAATAGCAATGGCATGTGCAGATGTTCCTGGGGGTCCTGGACCTCGAACGTCACTGCGATGGAGGGGAAGAAGCATTCCGGATCGTACGACGCGACGTCGTAGGCCAGGCGATATACGCCTTCCGCCGCCGGTTCACCGAAGCCGAGCACGCGGCCTTCATCGTTGGTCATGCCGCGGCCCACTTCGCGCCAGCCGTGGCCGGTAATGAAAACGTCGAGCTCCACCGGAACTCGTGCCGCGGGGCATCCACGCACGACATCCAAGACATGAGTCGTAATCATAAGGGTTCCGCTCCGATTTTAGCGATCCGCAGCAGCGTAATCGCGAGTTGTTCCTGCGCCGCGATTTTCAGTTCACTTGCCGGATCGTTGGCGATGCGGCGGCGCAACAAGTCCAGCATCTGGTCCGCCGATTTTCCGGTCGCGCAGACAATGTAGATGAATCCGAACCTGGATTCGTATTCGCGATTCAGCGCGCCGAGTTCATCGAATATCGCAGACGTTGCGGATCGTGCGCCCGATTGTTCCGATGCCGCACGGCGGTCGCTCGTCTTTTCGCCGATGCGCGGATGTGCCGCGAATGCTTCGAGCCAATCTTCTCTGGTCAGGCCGCGCCAGAGATCGGTCGCGGTGCGAATGAGTGCATCGTGTGATGGGAACGGGCGCGCGGTCACCATGCGATCCGTCCACGCGCGGCTTCCGCAGCATCGGGCGAATACCTTCTGAGCTTGATCCGGCGGAAGCGAATTGATCAGCTTTAATCGATGCTGTGCGCGTCCGGTGTCTGTGGGCGATCCGAAGACGCGCAGGCGGCTGACGCCACCGTCGGGATAAATGCGCAATCGAACCCGCGACGCCGTTATGGGCTCGCTGATTTCGAAAACGTGATTGGAGTGCGCCGTCAGTTTCGTCCGCGGTACAATCGCCGCTCCATCTTCTGATTCGAGCGCGCAACTTTCGGGAAAATTTCCCTTGTAGTGCAGCGTATCGACTTCCACGCGACGGATTTCGCCCTCGCATGCGAGCTGGATCAGCGCCCAATCGTGCCCCTCGCCGCGCCGCCGTCGCGTCTCCCATCCATCGTGCATGCCGCTCGCCCGGCCGGGGAAAATCAGATTGTGGCGCGACCCGAAATACATATCGCTCGCCTCCACCACCCGTCCGCCGTTGTGCGCCGCCGCGAGATCGACGAAACTCTCCAGCACTTCCGGCACAGGTTCGCCGAACACCCGCAATCGCGCCACGCCCCCATCGGGATAAATATGAAATCGCAGATGCGTGTAGCGATGCGGATCGTCGACCGCAAATAGATTCTTCGAATCGCCGCGCAATTCCGATCGCGGAAGTATTTCGGTCCAGGATTCCCCGTCGCCAGCTTCGAGCGAACACGATTCCGGAAAATTGCCTGTGAAGTGAGCGGTATCGGCGACGATGCCGCGAATGATTCCGGGCGCGCCCAAGCGAATCATGCACCAATCGTGATCCGGCGCGCGATGACGGCGCGTCTCCCATCCGTCCATCCACTTTCCGGTGTCGACGTATTTGTCGGGGAGAAACACCGGCGCGGCGGATTTCAGCAGGTTCTCTTTCGGGGCGAAAAACTCATCTGAGGCGCGCAGCACGATTCCGCCAAGACGCTCGGAGGCCAGATCGATCAGCTCTGTGAAGTCGGCGGTCATCGCTTCAGGGTCTTTCCGCTGGGCGCAGCGAATTCACCATCATCGTAGATTTTTTCACCGCGAAGATAGGTCGCGCGTACCTGGCCGCGCAGCTCACGGCCCGCGTAAGGCGTCAGCTTGTGGCGCTGATGCAACGCCTCTGGTTGAACGGTCCACGTTGCATCGGGATCGAAGAACACCAGATCCGCATCGTAGCCTGCTGCGATTTTTCCCTTGCTCGAAAGCCCAGCGAGCCTAGCCGGAGCCTCGCACATCCACTTTGCCAGATCGACGAATGAATCGCGCACAGTCGCCATGATCGAAAGTCCCAATTCCAGGGACGCGATTCCTCCCCACGCGCTGTCGTAAGCGCCGCGCTTCATTTCCGGCGGTGCGGGCGAATGATCCGATACCACCATTCCGATCCGAGCCAGCGCGGGCCGTAATCTTCCCCGAATCGGCGGGGCGCACTTGAACGCGACATCGAGCTGTGGAATTTGATCGGGTTCGAACGCCACATAGTGCGGGCAGGTCTCCACGCTGATCGGAATGCCGGCGGCTTGCGCCTGCTCGATCAGCGGTAGCGCTTCGATCGCCGCGAGATGGACGATGTGGACGCGCGCGCCGGTCGCTTGTGCCAGCCGGATCATCATCGCGATCGCTTCGCATTCGGATTCCGGCGGCCGATCAGGCAACATGCGGGCGCTTTCCGCGTGCACCAGCAACGGGGCGCGCAGCCGCGCCAGCATCGGCATGGCTTCGAGGAGATCGGATTCGCTGACGTGCTCGAACTCCGGTACCCCCGACGGCACCAGGAAGCACTTGAATCCGAACACGCCCGCGCGCCATAGCGGCTCAAGGTCCCGCGAATTCCCGGGGACGACGCCGCCCCAGAATCCGGTATCAACGTAGAGCTTTCCTTTCGCGGCCGCGAGCTTCTGTTCATACGCGGCCACTGTTGTCGTCGCGGGGATGCTGTTGAGCGGCATTTCGACCAGCGTGGTGACGCCGCCCGCCGCCGCAGCGCGCGTCGCCGTTTCGAATCCTTCCCAATCCGCGCGGCCAGGCTCATTGATGTGAACATGCGTATCGACCAGGCCAGGCAGAATGACGCCGTGGAAGTCCGGTTCGCCATCGAGCGGAGTGACCGCCGCAATCATGCCGCGTTCGATGTGAATCGACGCCGGACGGATTTCGCCTCCCGTGACTACGCGTGCGCCGCGGATGATCATACGTCTTCGGTCATGAATTGATCGAACAGATTCTTCAATACCTGCGCACGGTAACGCGCTGTCGAGCGCAGATCGTCAATGGGCGCGATGCCCCCCGACGAACTCGCGTCCAGCAACAGCGGCACCGGAGCAACACTGCCCAGGCCGATGCGCATTTCGTCTCCCTTTCGCACGCCGGCGAAACACACTTTCGAAATCGCCTGCGCGTGGCGAGTTCCCACTTTGCGATAGAAATGCTTCCATCCATCGAACCGGCGCGGCACGCGAATGCGCGTCAGCAGTTCGTCGCGCGCCATATCCATCTCTTTATATCCCTTGTGGAATTTCGAGTACGGCATCCAGCGGGCACCACGCGGCCAGGTGATCTCGACCTCCGCGTCATAAGCGAGCAACGCCGGCGGCGTGTCGGCGGCAGGCGACGCGTTAACGATGTTGCCCCCGATGGTGCCGCGATTCTGGGTCGCGATCCCGCCCGTTTGCGCCGCGGCCGCGATCAACATCGGAAATTCGGAGGCGACCAGCGAGTGACGCCGCACATCGGTATAAGTGGTCAGCGCACCGATCGTGACGTGTTCCGCCGTGATATCGATACCGCGAAATTCCAGGAGCCTGCGGATGCTTACCCACTTGCGGTGCGCCAGCCTGCCCGACTCGAACAACACCATCACGTCTGTTCCGCCGGCGATGGGCCGGAATCCTTCGGCCAAGAGTTCGAGCGCTTCCTTCAACGTCCGCGCGTTAACCAGACTGTAGCCCGGAACGTACGCTCTCATTTCTTGGCGACCTGGCGCGCGGCTTCCAGAACGGATTCGAAAATTCGCATGTACCCGGTGCAGCGGCACAGATTTCCCGCGAGCCCTTCGCGAATGTTCTCGATGCTCGGATTCGGATGCCGTTCCAGCAGCGCCGCCGCGGCGAGAATCATTCCGGGAGTGCAGATTCCGCATTGCGCGCCGCCTTGCTCGATGAACGCTCGCTGCAGCTCCGGCGCGTCCAACCCTTCAATCGTTGTGATGCGCGCATTCTCTACCTGCAACACAGGAATCAAACAGGAATTGGCCAGCTCGCCATCGATCAGCACGGCGCATGCGCCACATTCGCCTTCGCCGCAGCCTTCTTTTGTGCCAGTGAGCCGCAACTCCTCACGCAGAACGTCGAGCAATCGCGACATCGGCGGCGACTCGATCTCGCGCCAGGTTTCGTTCACGACGCAGCGAATCACGCCTCGGCTTCCTCCAGGATCAAGAGCTGCGGCATCAGGCGCTCCATCACGCGCTCCGGAGTCAGAGGGATCGCATCGAACGCCACACCGGTGGCATGCTCTACGGCGTTCAGAATCGCTGGCGCCACTCCGTCCATGGGCAGCTCGCCGATTCCCTTTGCTCCACCCGGCCCAAACTCGTACGGCGTCTCTTCGAAGAAGACGCGGATGGGCGGGAGATCTGCGGAGGTCGGCATGATGTAGTTGGTCATCCGCGCGTTGGCCATGCGCCCATCTTGCCACTCGACCTTTTCGTACAAGGTATAGCCGATCGCCTGCGCCACTCCGCCTTCGATTTGCCCGATGGCGAGCACCGGATGAATCACACGCCCCACTTCTTGCAGCGCGACGAGATCGTCCACGCGCACCTGGTAGGTCGCCGTATCCACCGAAACCGTGGCGACGTAAACCGCCCACGCGAACGCGCCGTAAGCGTCGCCGCGATATTTTTCGTCATCCCAGGACACGCCCGGCGGAGCTTTGTACTCGCTGAACACACAAAAGGAGCCGGATTGACTCGCTGCTTTGGCAGCCGCGGCTGCGAACTGATCGGAAGTGTACGGCTCTGGCAAGAATCCGCGTGCGATCAACAACTGGCGCAGCGAAACGCAGGCCGATTCCACCAGCTTGCCCACCACCATGCAGGTTCGCGATGCGACCGTCGGCCCGCTGTTTGGGACAGATGAGGTGTCAGGCTGCGCCAGTTCGATGAGATCGTAATCGATGCCCAGCGCGTCGGCCGCGATCTGCGAAAAGATCGTATTGGTGCCCTGGCCGATTTCCGTGCTCGCCGCCAGAATGCGCACCCTGCCTTCGCGCGTCGCTTCGGCGCCGACCACGCTCGAAAGCGCGACCTCGCCCGATCCCGTGAATCCCGCGCCGTGCATGAAGGTCGCGAATCCGATTCCGCGCTTGATTCCGGACGAAGCATTGGTGCGTTCGAACTCGGCGCGGCGCTGCTGATATTTTGCGTGGGCGAACGCGCGGTTGAGCATTCCATCCAGGTCGAGCTTTTCGCGAATCACCTGGCCGGTTGCCGTGCTTGCTCCTTCGTGCAGAAAATTTCGGCGGCGAAGTTCCTCCGGCGCGATTCCGACGGCGGCGGCAACGCGATTCATCTGGCGTTCCAGCGCGAAGATACTTTGTGGCGCACCGAATCCTCGAAATGCGCCGTGCGGGGGAAAGGAAGTCGCCACGGCCCGGCTGCGAATGCGGACGTTGGGGCAATCGTAGGGACCGCCGGCGTGAATCGTACCGCGCGAAAGCACCACCGGCGAAAGCGTGCAATACGCGCCGCCGTCGATATCGAATTCAATGTCCATCGCGACTATCCTGCCGTCCCGGGTTACGCCGGTGCGATGACGGGTGCGCGACGGATGCCGCTTGGTGGTCGCGACCATGTCTTCGGCGCGATCGTAAATCAGCTTCACCGGCTTGCCTGATTTCCACGCCAGCAGGGCCGCATGCGCGGCAATCATAGACGGATATTCTTCCTTGCCGCCAAATCCGCCGCCAGTCTCCATCTGCACGACGCGAATTTTCTCCGGTGGAAGCCGGAACACCGGCTGCAGCGCCTTGTGGATGTAATAGGGGCACTGCATCGATCCCCACACGGTCACGCCATCTTCCGGATTCGCGATCGCGATCATGCCGTTCGGTTCGATGTAGAGCTGCTCCTGCGCGCCGGTCTCGTAAGCTCCTTCGACAATGAAATCGGCCGCGGCAAACCCTGCTTCGATGTCGCCTTTGTCGACGCGAAAGGTCTTGAAGACGTTATCTTCTCCCCAAATGACCGTGGAACCGCTCAGCGCCTCATCGATGCTGAATACCGCCGGCTCGGCATCCACTTCGATGCGCACCCGCCGGCGCGCCTCTTCGAGCATGAAGCGATCTTGATGCGCGATCAGCACCACCGGCTCTTCCGCATGCGCTACGAAATCGGCGGCGAGCACCGGTTGATCTTCCAGGATCAGCGGCAGATAATTTTTCCCGGGAATGTCCTTGGCGGTGACGATCGTAAAATCGTTCCACAAAATGCCGTCGCCGAAATGGATGGAACGGATGCGGCCGCGGATCGCCGGATTGCGAATGGTCGCGCCATAAAGCATCCCGGGAAAACGCACATCGTCGATGTACTGCGATTCCCCGTTTACTTTGCGCGGTCCCTCCTTGCGAAGGACAGGCTGGCCTTTCAGCGTCAAAATGTTTCTTTCATCTTAACCGGATTAGCTGGACGTGCGGCTGGAGTTTTTCTTCGCCAGCCGGGAAAGCACGGCGAGTTGCTCCAGATGCTCGCGCAAGGGCCGCGCGGGAGTGCCCCACATCACTTGTCCGGCGCGCACGATTTTCGAGGTCAGCACGCCCGATCCCGATCCCAGCACGGCGCGCGATTCGATCCGCGCCAGATCGCCGACGCCGACCTGACCGCCGATCACGGCATAATCCTCGACGGTTACGCCGCCCGCAAA
Organism: Terriglobia bacterium; assembly: GCA_963819125.1. Classification (GTDB taxonomy): domain Bacteria; phylum Acidobacteriota; class Terriglobia; order Bryobacterales; family Bryobacteraceae; genus Palsa-187. The sequence goes on along the minus strand of CAWFUQ010000015.1, from coordinate 750,936 downwards.
CCCGGTCTGCGCGGCGATCACCACATGACGTCCGATGCGGCAGTTGTGGCCGACGTGCACCATGTTGTCGATCTTGGTGCCGTCGCCGACGCTGGTCACGCCCAGAGCTGCGCGATCGACGCAGGAATTCGCGCCGATCTCCACGCGATTGCCGATGTGCACCCGGCCGATCTGCGGAAACTTTTCGTACATTCCGTCGATCAGCACGAATCCAAATCCGTCGGCGCCGATTACGCTGCCCGAATGGAGGATGGAGTGGCTGCCGATCTCGACGTTGTCATAAATCGTGACGCGCGGATGTAGGAGGGACGATTCGCCGATCAGGACATAATCGCCGATGATGGTTCCCGCGCTGATGATCGATCCAGCCCCGATGCGCCCACCCGCGCCAATCGAAACGTAGGGGCCGATGGAGCAGCCGGGCTCGACGATGGTTCCTGGGCCGATAATCGCGGTGGGATGAACGCCCGGAGGCTGGGTTTTCGGCGGATGGAGTTTAGCGATCGCCCGGGCCGCGGCCGCGCGAGGATCGCGAGTGCGGATAACAGTGCGGGCTCCGTCGGTGGTGAAATCGAGCGGCACCAGCAGGCATCCTGCATGCGATTCGGCAGCCGCTTTCAGGGCTTTTTTCCCGGCTGCGAAGGAAAGATCGCTGGCCGTGGCGTCTTCCAGCGCGGCGACGCCAAACAGATCCAGGTCCTGATCGCCTTCCGCAGTTCCGTTCAGGAGTGCCGCAAGTTCTCGTACCTTCATTACCTCAAAGGTATGCGATTTGGTGGGCTGTTCGGGAGAACGGACGCTCGCAAGTTCGGAGCGCCGCGCAATCCTGCATGCTTAGAATCACGCCGCGTTCGATCCGGAGCGCCCGTTTCCTGGTTCGGAGGACTTCTGTGTTACATGCATAGTGCAAAGGCCGGCGGAAAACTCTCAAACAAGAATTCCTCAAACGCAAGTAAGATAGTACGCACCGTCCATGTGGCCGCAAACCTATACTCCTGTAGCGAATAGCCTTGCTCTGTCCGCGCTGGTCGCGGCCTTGCCGATCTTCACTTTGCTGATCCTGCTGGCTGTGGTGCGAAAACCGGCGTGGATCGCCTCGCTGGCCGGGCTGGCGGCAGCCGCAGCCGTCGCGATCGGCGTGTATCGAATGCCGTTTTCGCTTGCCCTGAGTTCTGCGGCTTACGGCGCGGCGTACGGGCTCTTGCCGATCGGCTGGATTGTGTTCACCGCGATTCTGCTGTACCGGCTGACCGTCGAAACCGGAAAATTCGAAGTGATTAAGGATTCAATCGGAAGCCTCACCGGCGACCGGCGCTTGCAGGCACTGCTGATCGCTTTCGCGTTCGGCGCTTTCATCGAAGGTGCGGCGGGATTCGGAACGCCGGTCGCGGTCGCGGCCGCGATGCTCACGGGACTTGGGTTCGAGCCGTTCTACGCGGCGGCGATCTGTCTGCTCGCGAACACCTCGCCGGTGGCGTTCGGATCGATTGGGACGCCTTTGGTCGCGCTGCAGGGCGTCACGCGATTGCCCATCTTGTCGCTCTCTTCCGACGTCGGCCGTTTGTGCGCGCCAGTGTCGCTGTTCGTGCCGGCGTATCTGATTCTGGTGATGGGCGGGACCAAGGCGCTGCGCGCCGTCGCCCCAGCGGCCGCGCTATGCGGAATCGCTTTCGCGTCCGCGCAGTTCATCACCTCTAATTCGAGCGATTCCTACTTACTCACCGATATCATCGCGTCGCTGGCGGCAATCGTGTCGTTGATTGTGCTGCTGAAGTTCTGGAAACCCCGCGATGCGGTGCAGGCGACGCCGCATCGCCACACCGGCGGTAGCGTGCTGCTCGCCTGGTCTCCGTACGCGTGTCTGGTGGTACTGGTGCTGCTGTGGGGACGCGCCGACGTGAAAGCGATCCTCAATCACGCCACCTGGGTGTTCAACTGGCCTGGATTGCATGAGCTGGTGCTGCGCATGCCGCCGATTGCGCGGGCAGCGTCGAAATATCCCGCGCAATACACGCTGAATCTGCTGTCAGCATCGGGCAGCGCGTGCCTGATCGCCGTGTTTCTTTCTGCCGCGATCCTGCGCGTCTCGCCCAAAAAGCTGGCGTACTGGACGTGGCTGACCGCGAAGCAGCTCGCGCTGCCTCTGGTTACGATCGCTGCTGTTGTCGCGTTAGCCTATCTGATGAACTACTCGGGCGCGACCGCGACGCTGGGACTCGCATTCGCGGCGACCGGCGTGATGTTTCCGTTCTTCAGCTCGCTACTGGGGTGGTTGGGAGTATTTCTCACCGGTAGCGACACCGCCTCGAACGCGTTGTTCGGCACGCTGCAGATGGTAACGGCGGATCACCTGAATCTGAACGCGGCGTTGATGGCGGCGGCGAATTCGAGCGGCGGTGTAATGGGGAAAATGATCAGCCTGCAAAGTATCGCGGTAGCCGCCGCAGCCACGGGCATGGCTCACCATGAAGAAGGCAAGCTGTTCCGATTTACGCTTCGCCACAGCATCTTTATGGCGACCGTGGTCGGGTTGTTGACGATGTTCTACGCGTACGTGATGCCCGGCTGGGTGCGGTAGTTAGTCGAAGAATTCGTCGATCTTGACGGAGAACCCTGGCAGAAGTGCGGGGCATTCGAGCATCTCGCCCTTACCCAGTACGCGGTCTGCACCTAACGCCTCGATTACGTTCACTTCGCGGCTTTCCGGATAGACGATCCAGACAGTGTGCGTCCCGGCTGCCAAATACTGCTTCACTTTGCGCTTAAGCTGGCGAACGCTATCGGATGGTGAGAGGATCTCCACCGCCAGATCTGGTGGACCCTTCGCGAAGCCGCGGCTTTTGACCGATTCGACGCGGTCTCTACGAACAAATGCCACGTCCGGCGCGCGCATCGTGTCCGGCTTGAGCTTGAACCCGCCGCTCGAGCCGTAGACCTTCCCCAGTTTGTGTTCCTTCACGAAATTCCGGAGAATTGATCCGATTTCATTTTCAATGCCGCCATGCTCTTCGCTGGCTGGAGCCATTTCGATGAGTTCCCCTTCGTCGAGTTCGTATCGCACCGAATCGTCGTCGGGCCACTTCTCCAGCTCGTCGGCTGTCAGAAGCGTTTTGGCGCTGCTGCTCATACCAAGATTCTACTCCTGTAAAACGCGTGCGATCGTCGCAAGTCCGCATCCCGCGGCCGTGAACTCCGCCAGCGCCTTCTTCGACGCCTGGTCGCTCAAGCTGCGAATCGCATCGGTCACGATTTCGACCCGCGCGCCGGTTTTCGATAACCCCATCACCACGTGCCACACGCAAATCTCCGTCACGACTCCGTAGACCACGTATCGATCCGCGTGGAGCTTCGACAAAATCGCCGCGAGATTCACGTTCGCGAACGCATCGATGGTTTGCTTCTCGACGACGATCTGCTGCGCGCCGTCGATCTTGAGATCACACCGCCCGTTCGGAATCACCACGCGTTTTTCGAGCAGCGTCACCGAGCATTTCTGCTGCCCGGTCGTCCCAACGACGCAGTGGTGCGGCCAGGTCTTGAATTCGGGATCGTCCTCACTGTGCGCATCCACCGTCGAGATCACGGGAAACCCTTGGGCCGCCGCATGACGATTCAACGACGCGATGCGATCGAGAATGTGCTCCGTCCCCGGCACATACAACGCCCCCGCCGGCATCATGAAATCGAGCTGCGTGTCGACGTCGACAAACACGGTCACAGCGCGACTCCCTTGCGCACTTTCTCATACAGGCATTCGAGCTCCATGCTCAAATCGACGCGCCAGGGATGGTCTCGCTCGAACAGGCTGTGGCACGGGCCGGGCAGCTTCGCGATGTTCTCCGCCGCGTGGGCGCGCGCCTCAGTCGCCGACGGCAGCGGCTCGATCAATTTCCCGCCGATGATCACCGGCCGCAGCAGCGCCGTCGATGGTGGAGCTCCTTTGGGGCAGGAAGGGCATTCGCTCGATCGCCCCAGTACGTCGTGATCGACGTGGCGAAAAATCTGCTTCGCGCCCGGCAGGGTGTGCTTGTCTTCGCTCAATTTCAGTGTGTAGCGATGCCCGCCGTTGCCGTTGCCCGCGTCCAACTCGACCATTTTGTAGACCACGCCCAGCGTCGGCGCATCGGCCGATGTCGAAAGTTCCGTCCCGACCCCGAACACATCGATGGGGGCGCCGCGCGCCACCAGCTCATGAATCTTGTGTTCGTTCAAATCGCCGGTGGCCATGATCTTGGCGTCTTGCATGCCGCCGTCGTCCAGAATCTTTCGAACCATCGGCGTGAGTTCGACCAAATTTCCGCTATCGACCCGCACGCCCCACAACGGACGGCCCAACTCCACCGCTCGTCGCGCGCCCTCAAGGGTATCGTAACTGTCAATGAGGTACACCGTATTCTCGCCCAGCAATTTTTGCAACTGCGCGAACGATTCACGCTCATGCGCGAACGACATCACCCAGGAATGGGCGCACGTTCCAAACACCGGAATCCCGAACCTCATCCCGCTTTCGGTGTTGCTGGTTCCGGCGCATCCGCCGATATACGCGGCTCGCCCGGCGAGCACGCCCGCTTCCGGCGAATGTGCGCGACGCGTACCGAACTCGACGACTTCGCGCTTCATCGCCGCCTTGACCAGGCGCGTGGCCTTGGTCGCGATCATGGATTGGAATCCGACCGTCGCCAGCAGAAATGTTTCGGGAATCTGCGCCTCAATCAGCGGCGCGCGAACGGTGAGGAACGGCTCATCGGGAAACAGCGGCGTGCCTTCGGGGACTGCGAACAGGTCGCCCGTGAAGCGAAAGTTCGCGAGCATTTCGAAGAATCCGGGGTGAACGCGCGCGAACTGTGGCAGCCCGCGAAGGTAATCGATCTCCTCCGTCGTGAATCGCAGATTGAGCAGATAATCGACCGCCTGCTGCAGGCCCGCCGCCAGCACGAAATTGCGATTCGCCGGCAGCCTGCGGATGAACAGCTCAAACGTGGCGCGCTCATGCATCTTGCCGGCCTCGTAATAGCCCGCCGCCATGGTGAGCTGATAGAGGTCGGTGAGCAGGCCCATGTTCGGCTGCTTACTTCTTAGGAGCCGGAGGCGCGACCGAGGGAGGCGCCGCGGCTTGCTCCTGAACGCCGTTAGCTGCGTCCTTCAAGTCTTTGACCACGTTCGGGTCGATCGAATAAAGCGCGTCATCTCCTACCCGCTTGGCGATGAATTTATCGCCCGCCGCCGCGATCTGCACCTTCTCGGTTCGCTTACCGTCGTTCGAAATAACCGTGATCTCAAACGTCGGCGTCGTGAATCCGCTATCGACGAACTTGGTCGCCGCCAGGTCGCGCAGTTTGTCGATCAAGGCCTGCACGCTGGTCGAATCCATTTGCTTGCCGTTCGACATCCACTTGTCCACGGCCTTTTCGAGCACGTACGATTTCGCCGTGTCCTTATATTCGACCTTGGTCGGATCGTTGAACGCGAAATCGAACAGCTTCTTGTTGCGGAAATCGTCGACGCCTTTGTCGACGCCTTCGCCCAGATCCTTGGTCACCTTGTGGACGCCTTCCACCACGCTCGATTTCGCGTAGTAATCGTCCTTGGCTTTGCGAACTTCCAGCGTCTGTGTGCCGTCGGCGCCGGTCACCTTCACCGTTCCCACTGGAGTTCCCGATGCGAATGCGGCGGCGGCTTTCTTCAAGTCCTCATCGGAAACGCTGGTGTCCATGTTCGCTTCCTTGGCCTTGCGAACCAGTTCTTCCACCTGCCATCCGTCGGCGCGCAACGGTTTGGGTTTCAGGATCTGCCAATCGGTCTGATTGACTCGGCCGAATTCGATGGTCCCCTTCTTGGTCACCAGCTCGACGCGGCTGATCTTGTCCTGATCGAACGTCATCAGGCGCTTGTCGCGCAGATCTTTCGAGGTTTTATCGAAATTGCCTTTGTTAGCGGTCGACAGCAGGAACAAGCGCGGATCGCCGCCCGCCATCGCGTATACGCCGTTCTTGGTCGGCGTGTCCTCGCCGATGGACAGCTTGTTAATGCGGCCGTCCTTCATCGTGAAATCGACTTCGATCGCCGCAGGCGACAAGCCGTACGACGCCAGATCGGACGGATGATCGTCGATGATGCGATCCGCGGTCAGATTGGTCACGGCGCTGGTTACGCCGCCCACCGCGTTCTGATCGGCAGGCATTGCCTTGGGCGTCAGAATCGACCACTTGCCTGAATCGTCCTTCTTGACGACCAGGTCTTCTCCGTCGTGATGCTTGATTTCGATTTGCCGGATGTCGGGCTCAGTGAGCGCGAGAATTTTCGGCGCAGCGTTCTTATCTTCCTTGGGCGCTTTTTCCTTCGCGTCCTCGCTCTTGTTCGACCACCATACGCCCGCGGCCAATCCGCCCAACAGCAGCGCCGCGATCAATAAACGACCCAGCTTCACGGTTGAACTACCTCCTGCGCCACCACACACCCACGCCCGCGATTACAATCGCCAGCGGCAGCATGAACACGCTGAAATACTCCACGATGCTCATCTGGCGCTGCGTCATGTTCAAGCGGCGATCTTCCGGCTCCTTCGGCCGGATCGAAATCAGATCCTCATCCGATGACAGCCAGTTGATCATGTTGAGGAACAGATCGCGATTGCCGTTGAAGCGGATGAATCCGTTCGCTACCCAGCGCGACGATCCCACCACCACGAACATTCCCGGTCCGTTTTCCTTACCGCTGCTGAACTTGCCGGCCGCGCCCAGCGTGAACGGACCCTTCTTGTCGTTCTTGCTCGGCTTGATTTCAGCGGATTTCAAATCCATGGTCGCGAAGCTTTCTTCCGAAGTCGAAAACAATTTGTCGACCGTCGTGCCGTTGCCATTCTTTACTTCAAGTGATCGCGCGATAGGGAATAGCGTCGGTGTGTCCTTCATCTCCCGCACAATCGCGTGCGATTCATAACCGGTCACCAGCGGATATTCCGGACCCGCTCCGAAAAGCTGGCCCATGCCGCTGGTATCGATCACCAGGTCTTTCTCCGGTGTGACTCCCCAGCCTGAAAGAACATCAATGAGACCCTGATTGTCGTCGACTTCCATCTTGGCGAACTTCAGCGGCGGGTCCATCATCACCAGCGCGCGCCCACCCTTGTTTTCGACGTAATCCTTGATCGCAGCGATTTCCGGAGCAATCAGATCGTGCAGCGGTCCGCCGACCACCAGAATGGTGCAGGTGGAAGGTATCTCCGCCTTTTCCAGCAGCTTCAACGTGTCGGTCTTGTAGTTGTTCTTTTCGAGCAGGTCCTTGACCGCCGAATAGCCTTCTTTATCCGCATCGGCGATAGCGTGTTCGCCCGAGCCCAGCGTGAAACACACCATCCTGGCGCCGCCCTTCAGCTCACGAACCAGCGCGCCGGTGACTTCTTCTTCGGTCAGCGATTTCGCTTCCTGCGGAGCCTTATCGCCCACCTGCACAAAGATCGCGCCGTAATTCTTCACGCCGGCCGCGATCGCCTGCGTCTTCTTCTTGTCAACATCCTGATATTCGACGTCGATCTTGGGCGACAGATTCTTGTAGCGATCGAGCAGGTCGTGCGCGCCCTGAAACGCCGTCGCCTTATCCCAATACGTGATGGTGACGTCCTGCTTCAGGTTCTTGGCAATCTTGGTGGTCTGATCGGAGAGAGTGAATTTCTTGGTCGAAGTCGCATCGTAAGTCTTGTTGTAGCGATTCGCCAGGAAATTGACTCCCGCCACGATGGCGACCACGATGGCCGTGTACAGAATCGCGTAAGCGGCAAAGCGCGTCTGGCGAGCTTTCAGAAATGAATCATTCTTAGGGGCAGCCATGGATTAAGCCCTCCACCGGATCGCTTCCATTGATCGTCCCGTCAAGAACAGACCGACGAAGATCACGGAAACATAAAAGATGATGTCCTTGGTATCCAGCACGCCTTTCGCGAACGAATCGAAGTGCTGCAACACGGACATGTACGATAGCGTTTTCTCGAACCACGATGTCCCGAAGTTCGATAGCCAGTCGATAATCCAGAGCATCAGGCACACCGCGAAGGTGGCCGCACCCGCCACGATCTGGTTCTTGGTGCAGTTCGAAATGAAAGTCCCCAGCGCCAGCAATCCGCCCCCTTGCAGCAGCAGCCCCAGGTAGCCGATCACAATCGGCTTCCAGTCCGGCTTGCCGTACACAAACAGCAGCGACATGCTCAGCGCGGAAATCAGCAGCATCGCGGCGTATAGTGCCATCGCGCCCAGCCACTTGCCCAGCACGATGCTGGGATCGCGCAGCGGCGAGGTGAGCAGCAGCTCGATGGTTCCTGTCCGCTTCTCTTCCGCGAACAAACGCATGGTGATCATCGGGATCAGAAACAGAGAGATCACGCTGATGTTGGAGAGCAGCGGGCGCACGATGTATTCGTTCAGATCCATGGGAAAGGATTGGCCCATCATGGCGCTCTCCATCCCGCGGCGCACGAAGTACACCACCGAAACGTAAAAGAAATAACCGGCGATCAGTGCAAACAGACCCATCACCACGTAGGCGATCGGGCTGCGGAAGTAACTGTTCAGTTCCTTGCGCGCGATGGTGAGTGTGTTCATTGTTTTTCTCCAGCGGCTTCCACCGCGGCAGGGGCCGATTTCGCCGCATCGGAGTCCGCAGTCAGTTGCAGGAAGATTTCTTCCAGGCTCAATCCGACGGCGTGCAGTTCGTTCAATCCCCACCCGCCGTCGATCACCGCTTTCGCCAGGCCCGGCCGGATGTGGCGGCCCTCCAAACTCTCGACCGTGAAGTGCAGCTTGTTGTCGCGATGTTCTTTCGGAATCACGCGGCTGACGCCGGCCACTTGTTCGAGCCGCCGCTGTACCGCCGCCTCATCGGCCGTCGCGCCTTCCGGCGGCAGCACTTCCATCGCGACCGTCTCCGACCCGCGCAAGCGGCTGGTCAGGTTCGCGACGGTATCGGTGGCCACCAGTTTGCCGCGCGCGATGATGATGACGCGTTCGCAGATCTGCTCCACTTCAGGCAGGATGTGCGTCGAAAGAATAATGGTGTGCTCGCCGGCCAGCCCCTTGATCAGGTCGCGAGTCTCGATGATCTGGTGCGGATCGAGCCCGGCGGTCGGTTCGTCCAGGATCAGGACGTCGGGATTGTGAATGATCGCCTGAGCGAGGCCGACGCGCTGCTTGTAGCCCTTCGACAGCTTGCCGATCAGCGTCTTGCGAACGTCGGTTACCGCGCACTTTTCCGAAACTTCGTTCACGCGGCGAGCCAGATCCTGCTTGGGGACGTTCTTCAGCCGGCCCACGAATTCGAGGTATTCGTGAACTTCCATTTCGGGATAAACGGGTGGCGTTTCAGGAAGATAGCCGATGCGCTTCTTCACTTCCATGGCCTGTTCCTGCACGTCGAATCCGGCCACGTTGGCGGTTCCGGTGGTAGGCGGAAGGAAACACGTCAGAACGCGCATCGTGGTGGTTTTACCGGCCCCATTGGGACCCAGAAATCCCACCACCTGGCCCTTTTCAATCTCGAAGGAGATATTATCGACGGCGACTTTGCGGGCGTATCGCTTGGTGAGCCCTTCAACTTTGATCATAAGAATTACTCAAGACGAGCGTGAATGCTCTTTGTGAGTGCGAACTACATTACATCATAGAAATCAGTCAGTTCAAGTGTCAATCCAGCATTGAGGGGATGCTAAGCGACCAAAACGGCTCGAAGTTGATCTCGCTCGGTAGGAAACGCGATGACCTCGGACAGTCCTTCTATCCGTCTAATGTCTCGCGCTTTGAAAACGTCATGCGATTCATCGATGACGGTGACGTACTGTCTGTCGGCTTTGGCCTTCCCTAGGTCTAGCCAACGAATAGCGACTTCGTTCGCCACGTTATGCGCCGAAAAACTGCTCGCTGCGCTTAGAGTCAGGACGAGAGACGTCTTGCTCTCCCCATGTACGCGGAAATCAACCTTGACTGAATCGTCGTTCCTACCGGCCTCCGCGATGTCCGTGTCATACTCGACTTCGATTGCGCTTTGAAAGAACTCATCCAGCTCGTCTTTGAACGATGCCGAACTCCAAAGACGCGCCGAAAAGGCTAAATCTGAGACGCGGATGCAAGCCTGTGCTAGTCGAACCATCGGTTCAGAGAGATCCTTAGTGTCCTGCAAATCGAGTTCGATTACGAACTCTCCCCCCCTCCATTCGACATCGAGGGAACGGCAGACGTCTTCGATGATCTGGCGACGTTTATTTGTGGCCCACGGCTTGACGTTGACATCGAGCAGATATCCAGTGCTTTGGCCAAGGTCGGTTAGGACATAGCCATCAAACAGGGGCTGCTTCGCCCTCAGGAAGAGATCAATGGAAGCCCCATTGGGATACTGAAACGGAGTAAGCAACCGTAGGTCGCCGCTAGCAATCCGGTCGCAACGAAGCATCAAAGAGATCGGTTCGAGCAACTCTCTGATATTCGAGCAATCGATCATGTCCTGGGCCTCGCATCTTCCGGCGGGACGAATGCCCCGGTATGGCGAATATTCGCCTCTTTACACAGCTTATCCCAAACCTCGCGCGAATTAAGATTCTCAAGGTCTGGCCGAGGCATCACTCGCGTTGGAAGATTCCTCCTAGGATCGTCTTCGTCAACCAGCGCGTGCTTGTGCGTGCGACTTCCGCCGTGAACGGTGCCGTTGACCTCTACACGGCAGATAGCTCCTACGTCGAGGACTCGAAAATTGAAGATTATCGACGGAACCAGCGGATTGAACTTTCCATTTAGACGTAGATCCCATCCGAGCGAGTTTTGGACTCGAATGTTGTCAAACGTCAAGAGCGGAGCGCTTTCGCCGGTCGCGCTAAAGACGATGTCACCGATCACCTCCTTGTCAGGAAGATCGCGCAGACTCTCAAATTCTCGTCGGTTCACGGAATGGAGTCAGTATAGCCGTCTTTAAGGGCACAAAAGGTGAAACCCATAGGAATACAATATCTGCATGGGGAAAATCGCCCTTCTCGCCCTTTCGACCGTCGCTTTCGCCGCGACGCCGTTCCAGGCTTCTTTCGAATCGAATGCCAAACAGTGGGACGCGATTCACGGCTCCGTGGCAACCGATTCTTCGGCTCAGCACGATAAGCGATCGTCCTTGCGCGTAGAAGCGTCCGGCGAAACCGGAGCTTTCGTGCAATCGACCCCGGTGAATCTGACCGTCGGCAAGCGCTACGAACTCTCCGGCTGGGTGCGCACCGAAAATCTTAAGGTCCGCGATCTGGATCGCACTCCCATCGCGACCGGCGCATCGCTGGCAATGGCCTCCATGCCGTTCGACGTGCATTCGGAATCGCTGGGCGGCACGCGCGGCTGGACCAGGCTCGCGATGAGCTTCACGGCCACGCGTTCGCAGGATCGCATCGCGCTTGAAGTGGCCGATGGCGGCGCATTTTCAGGCAAGGTGTGGTTTGAAGGCATGTCTATCGAAGAGATTTCGCAGTCGAGCGGCCTGCCGCAGAAGGCGTCGTTGCGCACCTTCGGCGCCGGCTATCGCTACCCCAGCGCGGGCTGGCTGTACGTGCACATCGAAGGCGAGCCCTACGAACGCGGCTATCAGCACGGCTACCTGCTGGCTCATGAAATCGAGCAGTACATCGATCGCTGCGCCGCGCAGCTCGATCCGAAATCGAAAGCGAAGGCGTGGGATAACGGCCGCACATCGGCGAACGCGCTGTTCCTGCGCGGATTCGACAAAGAAATTCTGCAAGAAATGAAGGGCATCGCCGACGGCGCGGCTGCCGCAGGAGCGAAATACAACGGGCGTCCCGTCGATCTGGTCGACGTCGTCACGCTGAACACCATCACCGAACTGGGCGAGTTGAATTCGGCGGTCGTGATGACGCCCACCGGGCTCGAAGGGCTCGGCTTCCATGCGCCGAAGCCAGCCAGCGCACCCAACACAAATGATCGCTGCAGCGCGTTCGCGGCGTGCGGCAAAGCAACTAAGGACGGCAAGATGGTGATCGGCCATGTGACCTGGTGGCCCCTGACGCTGGCCGAACAGACCAACGTCATGCTCGACGTGCAGCCCACCACCGGGCATCGCGTGCTGATGCAGAGCTATCCCGGCGGAATCCAGAGCGGAACAGATTGGTATCAGAATGATTTGGGCGTAGTGCTGACGGAAACCACCATCGAGCAGAGCCCGTTCAACGTCGAAGGCACGCCGGTCGCTTATCGCGCGCGCAAATCGATTCAATATGGCGATTCAGTGGAGAAGGTCGCCGAGCTGCTTAAGACCAAGAACAACGGCCTGTATACCAATGAGTGGATCATCGGCGATGCGCGCACCAATGAAATCGCGATGCTGGAGCTGGGCACGTACAAGACGCGGTTTTATCAAAGCTCCAAGAACGATTGGTTCGGCGGCACCGAAGGATTTTATTGGGGCTGCAACAACGCGAAAGACCTGAACGTTCGCCTGGAATATCAGCCCGATCCGAAAGGCTCGCCGCGCGATATGCCGTTCGTGCCCGCGATTCGCGACGTGAAGTGGCAGCAGATGTATCAGCAGTACAAAGGCAAGATTGACGAGAACTTCGGATTCACGGCGTTCCGCACCGCGCCACTGGTTTCGGCGAGCACCATGGATTCGAAAGTCACCACGTCGGAAATGGCGTCGAAGATGATGACCTGGGCGCTGTTCGGAAAACCGAATCAACGTGAATGGGTGCCTTCGCCGCAACAGAAGAGCGATTTTCCGGGTAACGACGGATTGTATTCGTCGGGCTACAAAGTTTTCCAGGCTCTCAATGATGACGTGATGAAATCGGTCACGGTCGATGCGCCGAAGGCAGCGGCGATTTCGCAAAACGCGAATGACGGAGGTCGCGGGGGCCGTGGCGCATCGGGCAAGGATTATTTGTGGAAGGGCTGGATTCTTCCTGCGAGCGATGCCGACGTCTGGCTCACGGCTGGATCGGCTGCCTATCACGATGTTCTGGAAGGCGATGATCTCGACAATCGCCTCGAATCTGATCGCGCGCAATTCCGCGCGGCGGCTTTAGAGAACGATCAGCCGCTGTCGCATCTGAAATCGTCGACCACTTCCGCCGCGTGGCACACTATCGCCGAATCGAAAGGCGTACTGGTGCTGGATGCCCTGCGCCGCGAAATGGGCGAAGACGCGTTCTATGCGCTGATGCGCGATTTCTTCGATCACAACACCACCAAGTCCGTTCACGCATCGGATTTCATGACGGCTGCGGGTTCCGCGCATCAGGCGCTGTTCGCGAAGTGGCTGGATTCGACCGGCCTGCCTGAACACGCCGACGGTCCGTTGTATGTCGGCGCGGCGTGGCGCGCGCACGTGCCCTCCGCGATCATCGTCTACGGAACCATGGCGGAAGCGGGCGCGAATCGCTATGCAGCGGAGCAGTGGCAGCGTCAGTTCATCGGTCAATATGAAAGCGAAGTGCCGATCCGCAAGGATTTCGAAGTGACCGATGCCGAGCTCGCCTCGCACGATGTCTTCTTCGTGGGCCGTCCGGAAACGAATTCCGCGCTAGGGGCTTGGTCGAAGCAAATCGGCCTTAACTATGACGGCGACGTGTTCAAGCTCAAGGGCGAGGATCACGGCTCGGAGCGTGATGCGATGATCTGGTCGGCGACGAATCCTCTGGACCAGAAACATATGGTGATGGTCGCGGCGGGCAACAGTCCGTTGTCGACGGTGCTGATGTCGCACGGGGGCCTGGGTCAATATCAATATGAATTGATCAACGACGGCCGCACCATCAGTTCCGGTTTCGAGAAATGACGTGTGGCGCAGGCTGTCAGCCTGCAGCGCCGAGAGTCGTCTCGGCGTTTCTTTCCGGTCCAAAGAGGCGAGACGACTCTCGCCTCAGCAGGCTGGACAGCCTGCGCCACCAGGCGGCGGAATGAGTAATTGACGATGGAATTAGAAAAAACACTGCTGCGCAAAGTCGGCGAGGCCGTTTCGCGATTCAAAATGATTCGCGACGGCGATCGCGTGGCCGTGGCGCTTTCCGGCGGCAAGGATTCGCTCACGCTGCTCGAAGCGCTGCTGCTGTTGCAGAAACGCGCGCCGGTCGATTTCACGGTCTGCGCGTTCACCGTCGAACAGGGAAAATTTCTGCGTCCCTTCGAGCCGATGGGCGAGTATCTGAAAGCGCGCGGCATCGACTGGACCTATCATCGCGACAATCCTTCGTTCCGCCTGCTCGATGAACAGCCCGATCACGGCTGCGATCTGTGCAGCCGCTATCGCCGCCGCGCGGTGTATCAGATCGTGCGCGGCCTGGGCGCGAACGTGATCGCGTTCGGCCACACCGCCGACGATTTCTGCGAATCGTTCCTGCGCAACGCCCTGTTCACCGGCCGCATCAGTGCTCTGCCGGCCATCACCTGGTCGCGTGAACGCGATTTCCGATTGATCCGGCCGCTGGTGTACGTCACCGAGGACATCACCGCGCAATTCGCCGCCACCATGGGCGCGCCGGTGATTCCGTGCGGATGTTCGCAGCGCACCGGCACCGTGCGCCGCAGCCTGCGCGACATGTTCGGCGAGCTCGAAAAAGAACATCCGCATCTTGAAAGAATCGCTGCTTTCGGCGATGGGGAACATCCAGCCCGGCCGCCTGCTGGATCCGCGATTTCTGGACCTGGACGGCGATGGACCGGCCGAAACGCCCGATACGAATCCGCTGGTGGTCCTCGCGGATTGAACGAATTTTGACGGGGCTTGTTAGAATCATCTCTTGCCTTCGGCCCGTAGTCACCGTAGTTGTGCCGACGCTGGCAGCCGACGACGCGCTGGCCGATTGCCTGCGCTCTCTGGAGCAACAAACTTTCGAGCCATTTGAAGTGATCGTCGTCGACAACAGCGGACAGAATCGTGTGCAAGAGACCGGCGCGCGTTCGCGTGATCGCGAACGATCGCAACATCGGATTCGGCGCCGCGATCAATCGAGCGATCCATCAATCGGTCGCTCCCTACCTTGCGACGTTGAACGACGATGCGATCGCCGATCCCGGCTGGCTGAAGAAATTATTTCAGACCATCGAAGCGCGGCCTGAAGTCGGCATGTGCGCCTCCGAGGTTCGGCTGGCGAACACGGGAACGCTGGATTCCGCCGGAATGCTCATCGCGATCGATGGATCCAGCAAGCAGCGCGGTCACGGTGAATCGCCCGCGAAATACGCGGACGCGCATGACGCGCTGTGTCCCAGGATCGGCAGCGCTGTACCGCCGCAAGATGCTCGACGAGATCGGACTGTTCGACGAGGATTTTTTTCTGTACTGCGAAGACACCGATCTGGGGCTGCGCGCGCAATGGGCGGGATGGGAATGCGCTTACGTTCCCGGCGCGATCGTTGAGCATCGCTATTCGCATTCGGCCGGGCGCGCGTCGCCGCTCAAGGCGTACTATGTCGAACGCAACCGGCTGTACACGGCCATCAAGAATTTCCCGTGGCCCAATCTGGCGTGGCGTGCACCTCACCGGCAACATTCGATATTTGTGGCACGTGGTCGCGATGCTGGAAGGCCGCGGCAAGACCTCGGAATTTCGGGCAGCCGGCCATTCGCTCGGCATGCTGGTGTTTCTCATGTTTCGAGCGCACCTCGCGGCGCTCTTTCGATTGCCGCGTTTGTGGCGCAAGCGCCGCGAGATCATCAAAACCCGCACGAATCACCCGCGAGGAATTTCGCGCTCTGCTTCGCGGCACTCCATTTCACTCCGGCAGGTGGCCGAACTGTGAAGCTGCTGATCCTGATTCCGGCCTATAACGAAGAAGGCGCCATCGCGGGCGTCGTTCAGGAAGTGCAAGCCGTGCTGCCGGGCGTCGATGTTCTGGTGGTCGACGATTGCTCCAAGGATGCGACCATCGGTGTCGCCCGGTCAGCAGGTGCACGCGTGCTCGCGCTGCCGTATCACCTGGGGCTTGGCGGATGCGTGCAGGCAGGTTACAGGCTCGCTTTCGAGCTTGGTTACGACTACGTGATTCGCGTCGATGGCGACGGCCAGCACGATCCGCGCGATATTCCCGTGCTGCTCGATACGTTGCAGCGCGAAGGATGCGAAATGGTGATCGGATCGCGTTTCATGAACGGCAACGGCGCGCACAGCGGATTCCTGCGCGCTTGTGCCATCGTGATGTTTCGCGCCATCCTGCGGCCGATTCTGGGCAAGACGGTGCACGATCCCACGTCCGGATTCGTGGGCGTGAACCGCACCGCGCTGGCGCTGTTCAGCCGCAGCTTTCCGCTCGAATATCCGGAGATCGAAGCTCTGGTGGTGTTGCAGCGCAAGCGTTTTCGATTTGTCGAAGTCCCTTGCCACATGCGGCCGCGCAAAGCCGGGCGCACTTCGATCACGGCGCTCAAATCGCTGTATTATCCCGTACATGTACTACTTGGAGTGTTCGTCAACGTTTTGAAGTTCGACGGACGGAGAAAATAGTTTATGGATCGTCTTTTGAACGTCATGACCATTTTCAGCGTGTTGCTGATCGGCCTGGTGCTAGCTTTCGGTGCGGCGCGCGCACATTCGCGTGGAGTATTCGGTGAGCTGGCTGGCGGCGGCGATGCTGCTGCTGGTGCTTTCGCGATGGCATGCACTGCAAGGCTGGATCGCGTCAATCGTGGGCGTGAACGATGCGCCTTTCGCGATGCTGATGGCAGGAGGCGCCATCTTCCTGGTGGTGCTCTATCGATTTTCCCTGATGATTTCCGATCTCAAAGATTCCAATATCGCGCTGACCCAGCGCATCGCGATTCTCGAATTCCAAATTAACTCGTCCCATGAAAAAGAAGCCGGAAAGTAAACCCGATTCGCGATTGCGCGCCGTTGCCGTACAGAAACCGTGGTGGCGCCAGTGGTGGATCTGGCTGGCCGCGCTGGCGGCGTTATTTGCCGTGTTCGAAGTGTATGGGCCAGCCTTGAACGGCGCGTTTGTGTTCGACGACTACACCATGCCGTTCTTCAATCCCAACGTCACCGGAACCTTGTGGACCTTCGTCGGCGATCTGCGCCCGCTGCTGATGTTCAGCTTCTGGGTGGATTATCATCGCGGCGCCGCAGGCGACCCATACACGTTTCACACCACCAACGTATTTCTGCATTTCATCGATTCCTTGTTCGTCACGCTGATCGTGCTGCGCCTGCTCGAATGGGCGAATGTCGAACAGCGAAAACGAGTGGCTCTCGCGATCTTCGCGGGCGCGCTGTTCCTGCTGCATCCCATCCAGACAGAATCGGTAGCCTACGTCGCCAGCCGTTCGGAAGTGCTGAGCGTGTTGTTCTACTATGCGGCCGTCGCGGTGTTCGTGTGGCGATCCGGCGAGTCGATGACCATTTTGCGCGCCATCTCGATTGTGGTGCTGTTCGGTTGCGCCGCGTTAACCAAGGAGCACACCCTGACGCTGCCGGTGCTTCTGATTCTGATCGATTATTTCTGGGGCCGCGGCGGCATTCGCAAGAACGCGATGCTGTACGCCCTGCTCGCCGCCGGCGCGATGGTGGGCGGCATCTTTGTTTGGAAGCTGATTCGCCACGCCAGCACGGCCGGCTTCGGACATAGCGGCCTTTCGCCCATCAACTACGCCTTCGCCGAGGGCCGCGTCATCTGGATTTATCTGCGCATGTTGGTGCTGCCTTTCGGCCAGAATATCGATCCCGACATCGCCATGGCGCCAGGATTCGATGTGTTGGGCGCGATCGGCTGGCTCGCGATCGTGGGAGTCACAGTCGCGGCGTGGATCTATCGCAAGAGCGTGCCGCTCGCTGCTTTCGGATGGTTCACATTTCTGCTGCTCCTCGCTCCGACCTCCACCGTCGTGCCGATCAAAGACGTGCTGGCCGAGCATCGCATGTATCTCCCGTTCCTGGGGGTCGCCTTGATTTGCTGCGAGGCGCTGCGGCGCGTCACGTTTTCGCAAATCACGGGCATCGGGGCGGCGGTGCTTCTGGTCTGCTCCTTCCTCACTTATCAGCGCGCGACGGTTTGGGCGAACCCGGTCTCTTTGTGGCAGGATTCTGTGGATAAATCGCCGGCGAAGTACCGGCCGCGATTCCAGCTCGCCTACGCCGAATTTACGGCACAGCAATTCGCCTCGGCGATTAAAGATTATGAAGCGGCTTCGAAGCTCGGGCCGGTCGGCGATGAGCTGCTGGTCGACTGGGGGCTGGCGATCGCGAGCGCGGGCCGGCCCAACGAAGCGATCGACAAATTCCGCGACGCCGAGAAGATCAATAACTCCGCGCACGTGCACACCCAGATCGCGGCGGCCTTGGGCCAGCAGAAAAAATACGAAGAAGCGCGCGCGGAATTGATGCAGGCCATGGCGATCGATCCCAATTACGATATGACCTACGCGTATCTGGGCAGCGTGGAAGAGGCCGAGGGAAATCGCGACGCCGCGCGCGCCAATTATCGCAAAGCGCTGCAGCTGAATCCGCAGAATGTGCTTGCCCTGCAGGGCTTGGCGCGGCTCGGTCCGTGAGCGGGAAACGCATCGGCGTAAACGCGCTGTATCTGATTCCCGGCGGAGTCGGCGGGACTGAAATCTATCTTCGTGAGCTGCTGAAAGCGCTGGCCACCATCGACACGCAAAACGAATATTTTGTTTTTGCGAATCTGGAAACCTCCGCCGATCTGATTCCCGAACAGGCGAATTTTCACTGGAAGCCGCAGGCGGTTCACGCGCGCAATCGCGTAGCCAGGATTTTGTGGGAGCAGATCGCGCTGCCGATAGAAGCATTGCGCAACCGCCTGGATGTGATGTTCAATCCCGGCTTTACCGCGCCGATTTTCGCCCCGTGCCCTTGCGTCACGGTTTTTCACGATCTGCAGCATAAGCGTCATCCTGAATATTTCCGCTGGTTCGATCTGCCGTTCTGGCGCATGCTGCTGTGGATGTCGGCGCATCGCTCGCGAACGCTGATCGCGGTATCGCAGGCGACGCGTGAGGATCTGGAGCGCTATTATCCGTTCACAAAAGGGCGTGTCGTGGTGATCCCGCATGGCGTGAGCAAAGATTTCTTCGCGCTGGATCGATCGAAAAGCGGATCGGATCTGCTGTGTGTTTCGACTCTGCATCCGCACAAGAATCTGGAGCGGCTGATTCGCGCTTTCTCGAGCAAGCCTCGCGATTTCAAGTTGATCCTTGCGGGGATGCGCGGCTTCCATGCCGAGGCAATCGATCGTCTGATCGCGGAATTGAAGTGCGCGGATCGCGTCCGCATCACCGGCTGGATTCCTCGCGATGAACTGATGCAGCTTTACGCGACCGCGCGCGCGTTCATTTATCCATCGACGTTTGAAGGCTTCGGAATGCCAGTGCTGGAAGCGATGGCGGCGGGGATTCCGGTGGCGTGCTCCTCGATCGCACCTTTGAAGGAAGTCGCAGGCGAATCAGCTCTCTTCTTCGATCCGCTAGATGAAGCAGCGATCTCAAGCACCATCGATCGCATTACATCGGGCCAAGCCCCATCGGGCCGAGAACGCGCGAGAGAATTCACCTGGGCTCGCACCGCGCAGCTTACCCTGGACACGATGAAGTAGCGCAGGCGATCGCTTTTTGTCGCCTGCGTGTTGTTTTCCAGTACTTCGCAGGCGACAAAAAACGATCGCCTGCGCTACCACTAGCTGATTTTGGGAATTTCGAATCCCTTGCGATACCCGCGATCCTCTTCGTGCAGCAGGCGATTCGCTTCATCGTCACCGGTCACCCGCTCGGTCGCCGGATCGAAATGCAGCGTGCGGCCTAGACGATACGACACGTTCGCCAGATGCACCAGCGCCGCCGACATGTGCGCCTCGCGAGCCGGCGCGTGCAGATCCTCCGCCTTGCGGCTGCGCACGCACTCGATGAAATTGGCGTAGTGATTATCCTTGCCTTTATTGGCCGGTCCAGGCTCAGCGGCTTCGCCCAGCCAGGTCTTGTACGAGTTGTACTCCTGCAGCGCGAGGTAGCCTTTCGACCCGTAATAGATGTTGCCGATGGTGTTCTTGTTCGCAGCAGGCTTTGCGGCTGTCTTTGTGGGCGCGCCCGGCGCAGGCTTCGCGGCGACCGACGTATCCAGCCCCGCTGCCGGGATATCGCTCGCCCCGAACGCGCCGCTGCCGATCTCGGCTTCGTGATTCGACATCCAGTGGCGCACTTCGATCTCCATCATCTTGTGCGAGCCGTCGGGGCTGGTGAACTCGTATGCGCAGTTGATCACGTTCGGCGTTTCCTGATCGTCATTGAACATGAAC
This sequence comes from Terriglobia bacterium, assembly GCA_963819125.1. Taxonomy (GTDB): domain Bacteria; phylum Acidobacteriota; class Terriglobia; order Bryobacterales; family Bryobacteraceae; genus Palsa-187. Next base: position 730,669 of record CAWFUQ010000015.1, on the reverse strand, counting down.
TTGCCGCCCATCGCGGAAATTTTTGTAGGCAGCTCCACTCCCAATCCCCAGCGCGCGTTGTCCACCTCATGAATCCCCTGGTTCCCCAGATCGCCGTTGCCGCTGTCCCAGAACCAGTGCCAGGTGTAATGAAATCGATTCATGGTGAACCCGCGATCGGGCGCGGGGCCCAGCCACAGGTTGTAGTCGACGCCCGCCGGGACTTCGGTACGCGGTTTCTTGCCGATGGTGTCGCGCCACTTGAAGCACAGTCCGCGCGACAGATACACATCGCCGATCAGCCCATTCTTAATGTGATCCATCGCTTCGCGCGCGGCCACGTTCGATCGCGTCTGCGAGCCGCACTGGATCATACGCTTGTAGTGCGCCGCGGCTTTCACCAGTTGCGCGCCTTCGTAAATATTGTGCGAGATCGGCTTTTCAACGTAAGCGTCCTTGCCCGCCTGGCACGCCCAGATTCCCATCAGCGAATGCCAGTGATTCGGTGTCGCCACGGTGATCGCATCGATCGATTTGTCTTCCAGCAGCTTACGCACGTCGCCATATGTTTTCGGCTTGGGGAGCTTCATCTTGTCGATATCGGCCAGACGAGCCGCGATGATATTTTCATCGATATCGCAGATCGCGGCGAGTTCCACGCCGGGAACCTTGGTGATGCCGTTGAGGTGATCTTTGCCTCGTCCGCGCAGCCCGACGATGGCCACGCGTACACGATCGTTCGCGCCCAGTACGCGGCTGGATTGCGCCAGGCTCAGCGCTGCCATCCCCGCTCCGGTCTTGATGAAATCACGGCGATCGAAATTTGACATGACGTTTCTCCTCGTTCCTGAAACTAGACGATCTTCAACAATCCCTCGAGCGATTCCCGCGTGCTTTCCACTTTATTCTTGTCGGGCCGCTGGTAGTGCGTTTCGAGCGACATCGTTCCCGAATATCCGTCGCGATGCAGGGCCTGCAACTGGCCCTTCCAATCGATAAATCCGCCGCCCACCGGAGCCCATTCCTTCTTGCCCGTGGCCGCGTTCTTGCGAACGTCTTTCACGTGCACGTGCGCGAACAGGCCCTTCACGGCTTCATAGCCATCGGGGTACGGCACCTCATCGAGCATCGCCGCATTGCCCGGATCCCAGTTGCCGCGCAGCGCCGGCGAATTGATCTCTTTCAAGATCCGCCCCAGCTCGCGCCCGGTGCCGACGTTGCAGGAATGCTCGTTTTCCAGCACCAGGATGATATCGTTTTTCTGCGCCACCTTCGCCGCTTTCGCCAGACGATCGCGCACCATCGGGTACGCTTTTTCCGGATCGGCGACGCGCCAGTAACTGAACATGCGCACTTTGCGCGTGCCGAAAAAATGCGCCAGCTTGAACGATTGCGCCAGCGCCGTGTCGGCGTCGGCTTCGGTGAAGTTGGCCTTGAATGTATCGCGTTTCTCGTTGGCCTTGGTGGGCATCTCCGGCAGATTCCACTTGAAAATGGGCGACCCGATGTCGCTTACCGTGATCCCGTTCTTCGCCAGCAGCTTCTTGGCGCGATCCAGATCTTCCTGCGGCGCGGCCATCAGGTTGTGGCCCCAGATCTCGCGCAGCTCGGCGTAATGCAGGTTGTAGTGACGCAGAAACGCGACGGCTTCGTCCAGATCGGTCGTGATTTCGTCGGTGATGATTCCAAGCTTGAACGGCTGCGACGATTTCGCGCTCAATCTCATGGCTTGTTGAAGAGAAGCGGCGGCAATGGAGCTCTTCAGCAGCGTCCGTCGGGAGAACTTCATGGTCACCTCGGGAATCTTGAATCCACAGGCTAGTTTACCCGAACTCGACATCTCAAAAAGGGTGAACAGATCGCCGGTAAGTGGAATATGGTTTTAGTAGATTAAACACAGTGGATCCCATCGCCAAGACTTCGATCCTCCCAGTCGCCGCGGCGGCCGAGCGAAATGGGCCGAGTGCGCTCGAAGAGGAAGTCGTTCATTTGTTCGATCAACTGCGCGCGCCGGTTTTGCGCTATCTGTTGAGCCTCGGGCTTGCGGTGCAGGACGGCGAAGAAATCGCGCAGGAAGTTTTTCTGGCGCTGTTCCGGCATCTGCGCCTGGGAAAATCGCGCGCGAATGTGCGCGGCTGGGTGTTTCGCGTGGCGCACAATCTGGGCCTGAAGCGGCGTGAAGCGGCACGCCGTTATGTGGAGCCTCAGGAAATCCACGCGCACGATCCTGCGCCGAATCCCGAAGTCCAATTTGCCAACGCGCAGCGCCAGGATCGAATGCAGGCTGTGTTGCGTGCGCTCGCCGAGCAGGATCGCCAGTGCCTGTATCTGCGCGCCGAAGGCTTGCGTTATCGCGAGATAGCGAAGAGTTCTGGAAATGTCGCTGGGTGCGGTCTCGAATTCACTGACGCGCTCGCTGGCCAAGATCGCTCAGGTGGCTCATAAGTGAGTGGAGAAGTAAACATGGAACGCGATATCATCCATTTGCCCGATCAGGAATTGCTGCAGTCGCTCGATGGCGAGCTGACGCCGGAGCGCGCGCAGAGTCGTCGAAGGCCATTTGGAATCCTGCTGGGCTTGCCGCGAGCGACTCCAGAGCCTGCAACAATCGATCGCCGAATTCATTCGGAACGAACGGTCGGAGCTCGATCCGCAAATGCCTCCCGCCGCCGGACCGCGCGCCCTGCTTAAAGCGCAACTCGCCGAAATTTCGCGAGAGCACGCCTCGCATTTGACCTGGGGACAAGGCCTCGCGATTCTCACTGCCGCGCTGCTGCTCATTGCGATCGCAGCGGCGGTGAGCTTCGAAATCCAGCGCCTGCGCATGCCTCCGGCGGTTCACGCGGCGATTTACTCACCCAAGCCTGAACTCACGCCGGGTGCGGTGGTGCTGCGCAGCCGCAGCGAAGTGTGCTCGGCTGAACATGCCATCAACGGCATCGTCCCGGTGTCGGTGCGCCGCACCGTGTTTCACGAATACGGCATCCCCGACGCCGACGCGCGAGCTTACGAAGTTGATTATCTGATCAGCCCCGCGCTGGGCGGATCGGATGATATTCGCAATCTGTGGCCGCAGTCGTATTCCTCCACCTTGTGGAACGCGCACGTCAAAGACGCGCTGGAAGATCGCTTACGCGCCATGGTGTGCACGGGCAGTTTGGACCTGCAAGTCGCGCAGCGAGATCTATCGCAGGACTGGATTGCGGCCTACCAGAAATATTTCCACACCGATCTGCCGGTCGAGATGCGCTAGCTGCCAGCAAGCCCTTCGAAGTAGCGCGATCCGAAGTTTGAGGCGCGGACGTAAGTCCGCGCGGTCGGGAGGTCTGGTTGGCGGAAAATGCGGCAGCCCGAGCGCGCGGACTTACGTCCGCGCCTAAAAACGGGCGGACCAACCGTTTGCTTACTTCTTGGCAGCCGGGGCGCCGGAGGCTTTCGCCTTCACAGCGGCCCACTTCGCCATCACCGATGTGTACGCCGCTTCTTCCTGACTCACTGCCTGAAGCTGCGCGGCCGTCGGAGCCATCTCCGCTGCCTGCATCGGCTGTACCGACGCGACCATCAGCGTCCCGATATTCGCCAGCGTGGGAGGCGGAGGAGGCTCTGCCGCCGCCCCACGTCCACCACCGCCGCCGCCACCGCGTCCGCCGCGACCTCCGCCGCCGGTTTCCGCCACCACCGGCGCGATCCCTTCCACCTGCTTGATCAGTGCGTCATTCGCAGCCGATTGCGGCTTCGCCTTCAACTTCTCCGCCAGCTCGCGAGCATCTTTGTACGCCGCCGCAGCCGTCGCCGCGTTATTTTCCATCTTCGAAGTCAGCACGAAAATCTGCTGCACTTCCGGCGTGATCTTCACCCGCGGATCCATCTTGATGGTGATCGGCGTGGTGACGCTCTCGCCGTCGACTGTCAGGCGCACGGTGTACACACCCGGCGCGACCCATGGCGAAGCGACACCTGGATAAGTGCGATGCGGAACGGCTCCGCCTCCCCCACCACCGCCGCCGCGTCCACCACCGCCGCCGCCCGGCAGAGGATCGTAATGCATGTCCCACGTAAAGCGATGCATGCCCGCCGATGCCTTCAGGATCTGCGGAGGTGCGGGCCAATACAGCGGCAATCCGCAATCCGGCGCCGTCGGCGTCGCCTGGCACAGCTTGTTGTACGCGACCGGATCGGTCGCCGGATCGGGCCCGCGCACCGGATCTTTAGTCGAATACGAATATTTGCGAATCACTTTCGCGCCGCTCAGGAACTCCAGCTTCACTTCACTCGCGCTCGACGGCAAATAATAATCGACGATCGCGCCCGGCGGCGGATTCTCGCCCGCCAGCATTTCCGGCGGCCACGGCGTCGGATCGTTCGTTCCGAAGCGAATACGAATTCCAGTCGCCGGCTTGAACAGGAACGCCTTCTTCGCATCCGCGGCCTCCGCAGCCTGGCGCAGCGGCGTCACGTCGTCCAGAATCCAGAAGCCGCGGCCGTGCGTGCCCGCCACCAGATCCGAACACAAGCACGACGCGTCGTCTTTCACTTCGATATCGCGCACCGAAATCGCCGGCATATTGTTGCGCAGCGAATGCCAGTTGTCGCCATCGTCGAACGACACCCAGATCTGCGTATCGGTCGCGGCGTACAGCAAGCCCTTCTTGCGCGGATCTTCACGAATCGAGTTCGACACCGCGCCGCCAGCGATGCCGTGATTGATCTCGGTCCACGTCTTGCCGCCGTCATGCGTGCGCCAGAAGTGCGGATTCATATCATCCAGCCGCAGCGTGTTTGCTGCCGCATACGCAGTCTTCGTATCGAAATGCCCCGCGTCCATATTGAAGATGCGCGTCCACGGTTTGATTTCCTTGGGCGTTGTATTGGTCCAGGTCTTGCCGCCGTCGACGGTGAGCTGCAGCAGCCCGTCGCCCGTTCCCGCCCACAGCACATTCACATCGAGCGGCGATGGCGCGAGCGCCGTTACCGATCCCGCCGGCGCCGGCGTGACCGTCGACGCATATTTGCCCGCGTTGGCCGGAACGGCCCACGTTTGACGAGTCAGATCGCCGCTGATCGCGGTCCAGCTATGCCCGCCGTTATTGGTTTTCCAAACGCCCGCGGTCGCGTAGAACAACACCGTCGGATCTTTGGGCGACCATGCGATCGGCTGCGTGCGCACGTTGCGTCCCGGAGGCGCGCCCGCCGGCGCCGCTCCGCCTCCTCGACCGCCAACCGGCGGCGGAACCTGCCCCTTCTGCCCGGTCCGCCGATCGTACAAGCTCACGCCGGTTCGCTCGCTGCCGTACACCAGATCGGGATTTTTAGGATCGGGCGCGGCTTCGCCGTATTCCTGAATGCCCACCGGATGCCAATCGTGGAAGGTGATCTCGCCGTCGTTGCCGCGGCTATCCACGCACGCCGATCCGGAATCCTGCTGCCCGCTGCACAGCCGATACGGAAACGCGTTGTCGGCGGTGACGTGATACACCGCCGCGGTCGGCTGCGTGTACCAGTTGCTCCAGGATTCGCCGCGATTGGACGACACCACTCCGCCCTGATCGCTCACCAGCAAAATAACCTGCGGGAATGTGGGATTGACCCAGCTCTTCTGATAATCGTCGCCGCCCGGCGCGCCGCGCACCGCCGACCACGTCAGCCCGCCGTCCTCGGTTCGCCAGAATACTGTCGAACAGCTATACACGACCTTCTCATTGGTCGGATCCACCGTAATGGTCGGCAGATCGCCGCCACCGATGCGTCCCAGAGGGCGAGTATCCGGCGGATGGCGCTGCGAACCCGTTTCGGCGACGCGAGGATCGTCCGTAGCCAGGGTCCAGTGATCGCCGCCATCGTTCGTTTTATAGAACGCGATCGCACCACCGCCGCCGCGTCCACCGCGTCCTCCACCACCGCCTCCTCCGGCTGGCTGACCAGCCGCCACCGTCGCGTAAATCACTTTCGGATTGCTTGGCGCGATCGCAAGATTCGCTTCGATGATCGGTGGCAAACCGCCCGCGAGCTGCTTCCACGTCGTTCCGCCGTCGGTCGATTTGAAGATGCCGCCGTCGGTCCCCTGGAAAGATCCCTCTTCCGAAAATCCCTGCTGCTGTTGCCACAACGACGCGTACACTGTGTTCGGATTGGAAGGATCGATGCGCACGTCGTTGCCGCTGACGTATTCGTCTTTGTACAGAACCTTCTGGAACGTCGTGCCTCCATCGGTCGATCTGAAAATTCCGCGCTCCGCGTTCGGTCCATAAGGATGGCCCAGCGCCGCGACGAACAGATCGGTTCGGATTCTTGGGATCGACCTCGATATCGGCGATCATCTGCGTTTCGCGCAGCCCCAGATGAGTCCACGTCTTGCCCGCATCGGTGGATTTATACATGCCGTCGCCGGTCGAAAGGTCGGGGCGGATGATGCCCGCGCCGCTGCCCACGTAAATCACGTTCGGATCGGACGGCGCCACCGCGATCGCGCCGATCGAGCCGGTGGGCTGGTTATCGAATAGCGGCACCCACGTCGACCCGAAATCGGTGGATCGCCACACGCCGCCGTTATCGAAGCCGATATAGAACACGTTGGGCTGGCTGGGCACCCCGGCCAGAGCTCGCGCGCGGCCCGCGCGGGGCGGCCCGATGGATCGCCAGTGCATCTCGGAATAGAGCCGGGAATCGATAGTCTGGGCTTGGCCGAGCCCGGCCAAGGCGAGTGTCAGAACAGCAAGGTGTTGAAGGCGTATCGTGCGCATGGAAATAGAAACTCCTGAACTTATCGAGTGTATACGATTGACGATAGTGGACGCCGTCGCGCAGAAACCGCGGTATCCTGGACGTGAAGGAATCACCCATTATGACGACCAAAGGTATCAAGCCGATCAAGGGTATCAAGCCGATCCGCTAATCTGCCGCGTTTTAAGGCCGCTTGAAGTTCGGATCTTTGAAGTTATCGAATTCTTTCTTGTGATCCGGCGACGCGAATAGTTTGTCGAGAGCTCCCTTCTTCTCTTCTTGGTCAAATGCTTGGACGTAGGTTTCGAACCTGTTGTGATCGTTAGGATTTAGCACGAGCGATCGCAGTGCCCAAAAATCCGCCATGGCTTTGTCCAATTCTCCGTTCTTGACCCTGTAAAGCGCACGATTGCCATAGGCGATCTCAACAACGCGCTGCTCGGCCACTCTCGGCTTGCGGTCGAGTATCTTGTCAAGATTGCTGATCGCCTCAGCAAGCTTGCTCTGATCGTCATACAGATAAGCAACTCCCAGCAGAGCTCGTGGATTGTTCGGGTCTAGTTCGAGGACTGATTGATAATCGGCGAGCGCCAATGGCGACATCTCCATTTTAAGCGCCGCATCGAGCGCGGCGCTGCGCCAGACATAGACGACGCCGCGCGCCAGCCTCACGCTGATTCGGATGGCTGGATCGAGATCTTTCGATCCACTGTCAAGAGCTCTTCCTAAATACACCAGTGCCTGGTCGAATGCGAGGATGTTCGTTGGCGCGCTTAAGTGCCATGCTGCGTAAAAATGTCCCAGCTTGGCGTTGATCTTCGCGATCGCGGACCTCGAGTCGGGGACTTTTTCCATGTCGAAAAGGGTAATCGCATTGAAGACGGATTCAAGCACCGCCAGGCGTCCACGTTCGGCCGAACCGTACTTCTCGAAGGTGGATTCGTCCAGAGATTCGCTTGGAATGTTTCCAGCGGCCATCTGGTCGACGATCCGGGTAAGCTTGTGATTGAGATCGCTGATCGCGGGGAAGTCCGCGCGAACCTCATCCAGCCCATCCTGCATCTCCTTCCGGAATCGCGCCAATTCCTGTGCCGCGCTTTTCTGGATATTCTGAAGATTCAGATACGCCGTTGTCCCGATCACCAGCGCCATGATCGTACCCAGCGCGGTCACCCAGCTAAGCATGGTTTGAACGGTGGTCACGTGCCCATCGAGGATGACGACGCGATTCGTTGCGTCGGCCAGCAACTTATTCGCCTCGTCCATCTTCTTATTCAGTTCGTCGGCTGGGGCGGGCGCTTGCGCTACCGCGCGCGCCATGGTGAAAAGAACTGCACAAATCCACAGAATCATGGTCAGTTTGATGACACGCCGCATGGCCGCAATTCTACCGTTTTGGCGCTAGGGCTTGGATGTGGGATAGATCGGCGTCGGGAACGTGATTCCCTCCGCGTTCATCCGCGTCTTCACCCGGCGATTCAGTTCGCGGCCCATATCCCATTGCTTGGTCGGCAGTGTCTTGATGCGAGCTTTAATGATCACGCCGCGCTCGGAAATCCGGTCCACGCCGATCATTTCAAGCGGCGCCGTCACCACCGTTTTGTACGGCTCTTCCTTGACGATCTTTTCGCCTTCTTCGCTGACGATGGCCAGAGCGCGATCGACGTCGGCATCGTGCGCGATGGTCACTTCCAGGACGAAATAGGAATATTCCCGCGTAGCGTTGGAAAGCGAGGTAATCGAGCCATTGGCGATGATGAACACCGCGCCAGTTTCGCCGCGCAGTACCGTGGTGCGCAGATTAATCTCCTCTACCGATCCACCGACCCCGTTGATGGTGACCGAATCGCCGATGCGAAGCTGATCTTCCATCAAAATGAACAAGCCGCCCAGCCAATCTTTGATCAGTGTCTGCGCGCCGAAGCCGACGGCGATACCCGCGATGCCCAGTCCGGCGAGCAATGGTTCGATATGCTGCCCCAATTCGGCGAGGGCCATCACCAGCGCGATGATCCAGATGCATGCCGAAGTAAGTTTGCTCAGCACCGCGATGATGGTCGAGGCGCGATTCTCCATTTCGAGCGTCGAGCCTGCGCCGCGCTTATCCATTACGCGAATGATGTAGCCGCGCAGCGACCGCAACCCGCGCCGCACCAGCCAGGTAAAGAACCACGCCAGGAACAGCAGAATCGCGATGTGAATGACCGTTTCGGACCACTTCAACCAGTTTTCGGGTTTGTAGAATTCGTCTCGAAGGCGATCCCAGGAGTGCGTCATCTACATTCATGATGCGATAGAATGAGTCCGTGGCGGATACTACTGAAACCGCGGCTCTGCCGCCCGTGCGCAAATGGGCTCCGGTGGTCGCGCTGGCATGGCTGATTCCCGGCGGCGGGCATTTTCTGCTGAAACGTCCGGGACGCGGCGCGCTGTTGGGCGCATGCGTGGCCGCGATGTTCCTGCTCGGCCTGATGATGCGCGGAGCGCTGTTTCAACCGCAATCGGCCGATTTGCTGACCACGGTCATCTACTGGGGCGGCTACATCGGCAACCTGATGAACGGAATCCTGTACTTGATGACCACCTGGCTGGGCTACAACCAGGTGGACGTCGCGGGTCACGTGCACGATTACGGCACCAAGTTCCTGGTCGCGGCGGGATTGCTGAATGTTCTCGCGATGGTGGATGCGTTTGAAATCGCGACGGGGAAGAAAGACTAGTTATGCCGAAGATGAATCTTTCGCATTTCGAAGCGTCGCTCTTGTTCGCGCTGTTCACGTCGGTAGTGCTCGGCATTATTACGAAGCGCACCGATCGCGAACGCCTGCGCTACGCGGCGTATTGTTTCGGCTGTTTCGTCGCCACCATTTTCGGATTGAGCTGGCTGATGTACCTCGGCCACGGCTAGAGAGCGTTTCGCCATAGCCGCCTAACGCGCTCCATACTGTCGCGCCTCATGGAACCTGACGGCCGTCAGTGAGGCGCGACAGAATGGAGCGCGCTAGACGCCTAAAGATAATCCAGAAGCCGATCGATTTCCTGCTCCCGAATGTAGAAGTGTGGCGAGGTCCGCACCCACCCCGCGCGCGATGCGGTCTGGACGCCGTTCTCCGAGAGCTTCTTTACCATCGCGTCCGAATCCACGCCGCCCTTTCGAAACGACACAATCCCCGCGCCCGATTCCGGAGTCCGTTCGCTCGCGACCTCATAACCCCGATCGCGAACGCCACTATCGATGCGATCGCCCAATGCCTGCACCGCAGCGGCGATTCGCTCCACCCCGATTTCCAACAGAAATTCGATCGCCGCGCGCAGCCCGAAGCACCCGATGGTGTTCAGCGTCCCGCATTCATAGCGGCCGGCATCGGCACGCAGCGCCATGTCGCGCGAGCCGTAGTCGTTGTAGCCGGCCACATTCGTCCAGCCGAATTCGCAAGGCTCCACGCGATCCTGCAGCGCCTTCGAAACGTACAGAATTCCGCAGCCTTCCGGGCCGCACATCCACTTATGTCCGTCCGCGGCGAGCGCATCGATATTGGCCGCGCGCACATCCAGCGGAAACGCTCCCAAGCCTTGAATCGCATCGACGAAAAATATCGCGCCACGGCGTTTGCAAATTTCGCCAATCGCATTGAGGTTCGCGCGATAGCCTGTCAGAAATTGCACGAAACTGATGGCGACCAGTTTTGCGCCGCGCGCGGCTTCATCAATTCGATCCAGCGGATCCGTTACCGAAAGCCAGTCGATGGTCACGCCTTTGGATTCCAGACGCCGCCAGGGATATTGATTCGACGGAAACTCTTCCCGGAAACAGACGATGCGGTCACCCATCTTCCAATCGATCCCCATGGCGATGGTCGAGATGCCTTCGGAGGTGTTTTTCATCAGCGCGATCTCTTCCGGCAATCCGTTCACCAGTCTCGAGGCCGCGCCGCGCAATCCGTCGTAACAATCCAGCCATTTCTGGTAATTCAATGACCCGTTTTGCGCGGCATCATCCGCCAGCCATTTCATCGCGTTAGCGGCTGGCAGCGAGAGCGGCGCGACAGCGGCGTGATTCAAATAGATCAGCTTCTCGGCGACCGGGAACTGATTCCGGTAAGCATTCAAGTTTTCGAAACCCATCCCCCCGAGGATACGTTAAAAGAGCATGCCAATCGTGCGCCGACTTGCGATCCTTACGCTGGTTTCGGTCGCGGCGTTCGCGCAGATCGACAAGCCCAAGGACTCGAAGAAGGACCCGGATCAGATCGGAACCCGCGAGGTCGACAAGGGGCTGAACTGGTATTCGATCGAGAAAGAAATCACGCTGGGCAAGGGGATTGCGCAGCAGATCGAGAAGCAGGCGCAGGTAGTAGACGATCCGGTGATCTCGGAGTTCGTGAATCGCCTGGGCCAGAATCTGGTGCGCAATTCGGATTCGAAAATCCCGGTGACCATCAAAGTGATCCGCGACGATTCGCCCAACGCCCTTTCGATTCTGGGCGGCTATTGCTACGTAAATACCGGCCTGATCCTAACGGCTGCAACGGAAGCCGAACTGGCCGGCGGGATGGCGCATGAAATCGGCCACATCGCCGCGCGGCATGCGACGCGCACGATGACTCGCCAGCAGGTGGCGCAATTGACCACTATTCCGCTGATCTTCATGGGTGGATGGGGAGGGTACGGCGCTCGGCAAGGAGCGGGTGTACTGATTCCCGCTGGTCTCCGGCATTTCGATCGCGCGTTTGAATCGGAAGCGGATCTGCTTGGCCTTGAATACATGTACAAGACCGGCTACGATCCGGAGGGCATGGTCGATATTTTTGAGAAGATCGACGCGTTGTCGAAACAGAAGCCGGGACGGGTGGCGCAATTGTTCGCCGATCATCCTTTGACCGGGGACCGCATCGTCACGGCGCAGAAAAACATCCAGGAATATCTCAAAGCGCGGCCCGAATACGTGGTCACGACTTCAGAGTTCGACGACGTAAAGGCGCGGCTGATGGCGATGGAGCGAAAACGCAAGCCGGCGCTACAGGACGACCCGAATCGTCCGCAATTGAGACGCCCGCAAGAGCGCAATCTAAAGGCCGGGCTGTAGTGGAAAATCTGGTAGTGGGTCAGTTCCGGGGTTTGTACGCGGATCACGAACGCGCTCCATACCTGTCGCGCCTCAGTGGAGACGGTTTGAGGCGCGACAGGTATGGAGCGCGTTCGCCGCTGAAACTGAGAGTATACTTGGGAGAGAAAGGAGCGCATGCATGAGGCGCTTTCTGGCTTGGACGATGATGGCGGCGATGGCGCTGCCGGTGTCCACTTTCGCGGACGACAAGAAAAAAGATCCCGATTCGATCGGTGATCGCGATGTCAGCAAAGGTTTGAACTGGTACTCGCTCGAAAAGGAAATCGCGCTAGGCAAGGGCCTTGCGCAGGAAGTGGAGCGCCAGGCCAAGATCATCGACGATCCCATCATCGCCGAATACGTCAACCGCGTGGGCCAGAACCTGGTGCGCAACTCCGACGCGAAGGTCCCGTTCACCATCAAGGTGATCGACACCGAAGACGTCAATGCGTTCGCGCTCCCGGGCGGATTTTTCTTCGTCAACTCCGGGCTGATTCTGAAAGCCGATAGCGAAGCTGAGTTGGCCGGCGTGATGGCGCACGAAATCGCACACGTGGCGGCTCGCCACGGCACCAAGCAGGCCACCCGCGGCCAGGTGATGCAGTTGGCCACCATCCCTCTGATCTTCATGGGCGGCTGGGCAGGTTATGGAATCCGGCAGGCGGCCAGCGTGATGATCCCGGTCGGGTATCTGCAATTTTCCAAGGGATTTGAGTCTGAAGCGGACATGCTTGGTCTGCAGTACATGTACAAGACGGGCTACGATCCGGAAGCGTTCGTCGATTTCTTCGAAAAGATTCAATCGCTCGAAAAGAAGAAGCCGGGGACCATGTCCAAGGTGTTCTCGACGCATCCGCCCACTGAAGATCGCATCGTCGCGGCGCAGAAGAATATTCAGGACTACCTGAAAGCGCGTCCCGAATACGTGGTGACCACGTCAGAATTCAACGACGTGAAAGCGCGGCTGGCGATGATGCACAATCGCCGCAAGGTGGACCAGAAGGATCTGGATCGCCCGCAACTGCGCAAGGCGCCCGGCGCGACCACCACCAATCCCGATGGCACCAAGACCACTACGGACGATGATCGTCCCACCTTGAAGCGCCGTCCGGATTCGGGTCCAGACCAGCCGTAACCAGTTCTCCCTAAGGTGTAATGGAAGGCCCGCGGAAGTGGAATCCGCGGGCTTTTTCCTTTGTATCGCGACTTGTGTTCTGCTCGCTAACGCCAACCCTCGCTACACAGCTGTGAGGCGCGACAGCATGGAGCGCGCTAGTCGCTTTCAGGCTAACGCCAACCGGCGCGCTTCAGCCACGCTTGATAATCGCGCGACCATTCCTCAAATTCCGCGAGCGCCTCCGGCGCAGGCGCCGTCTCCGGCGGATCTGGAGGAACCGGCGGCAGCCCCACCGCAGCGCGTCGATCGTTCAGCCGATCCGGATCTTCCGTAATCCAGCGGCGATACTGCCCGTCCGGGCACGGCACGCTCTGCGTCCCGTAGCGCTGTGCGCGACCCTCCTGCATCCCGATACGATCGAAAAGATAGGCTTCCTGCGCGGCAGGAACGCGGCCCTCGCGCACTTTTTCCTGCGCCAAAGCAAGCGCGCGACGCTGAAAATCCGGCTCGCCGATGGCGTGCTGCGCAATGAACCACGCCGCGAGCGTCCCATCGTCGCCCACCAGGTCCGCGTCGGGCCAGCCGTGCTGATCGATGATCTCGCGCAGCCGAGCCGCATTGGCGCGATGCACGGCTTCCATGCGCGGCACGTATGCTCCGCCCAATTCACCCGAATCCATCAACTCTTGACGAACGCGGAGATCCTCGGCGCGCAGCGCGATCAGTTCATCGCGTAGAACGGGGTTCAAATGCTACGCGGAGAGCGCCGTAGTACACGCCGGGCAGCGCTTGGCTGCAGCCGGAATGGTGGAGCAGCACTCCGGGCACTCCTTGGTCGCGGGTGCAGGAGCGGGCACCGGCGCCGGCATGAATCGATTCACCTGCTTCACTACCAGGAACACAATAAACGCGACGATCAGGAATTCGATCATTGTGTTCAGGAACATGCCGTACGAAATCACCGAGGCTTTGGCTGCCTTGGCCTCCGCCAGCGTGTCGTAATGCTGGCCGTTGAGCGCGATGAACAGATCCTTGAAGTCGATCTTGCCGGTCGCCAGGCCGATCACCGGACTGAAGATGTCGGTCACCAGCGACGCTACGATTTTTCCAAACGCTGCGCCGATGATCACGCCCACGGCCAGGTCCAGCACATTACCCCGCATGATGAACTTCTTGAACTCGGTGAACATGCGCTCCAGTGTACTTGATATGACCCCTGATAACATAAGCTCATGCCGGAATCGCACAAGCTGCTCGTCGTCCTGTGCCCGTGTTGCCAGGCCGAACTCCATGTCGATCCCGAAACCGGCGCCGTGATTCGCCACAAAGAGCACGAGAAGCCGCCCACCTTCGCCGATTTCGAAACCGCGGTGAATCGCATGAAAGGCGAGGCGGGGCGGCGCGAGGATCTGTTCAAGAAATCGGTGGAGCAGCACAAGAGCCACCATGATGTGCTTAGTAAGAAGTTCGATGAGATGCTGAAAGTCGCCAAGGAAAATCCGGACGAGCCCCCGCCCAAGCGCGACATTGATTTTGATTAGAAGAGGACCCCATGAAGACAACCAGGATTTTGACGATCGCCGCAATCGCGGCCGCGGTTTCTTTCGCGCAAAGCGCGCCCGAAGTAAAGACCGCCGAGCAGGTGTTCAAGAACATCGTTGCGCTGAAAGGAACGCCGGCGGATCAAGTGGTTCCCGCGATGCAGTTCATGGCGGCGTCGCTGGGTGTGGAATGCTCCACCTGCCACGTCGACGGTAAGCCGGAAGCCGACGACAAGGGTGCCAAGAAAACCGCGCGGTCAATGATCGCGATGACGCTGGAGATCAATAAAGCCAGCTTCGGCGGACGCTTGCAAGTGACCTGTAACACCTGCCATCGCGGCGCGGAACGGCCTGTCGCGGTGCCGCCGGTGCTCGACGCGGATCTGCCGGGATCGACGCCGGGTCATGGTGACACGGGAACGCCCGCGGCGCGCGGTGGCGCGGCTCCGGCGACTGCGGGAGCGCGCGGTCCTCAAGTTCAGCCCGACGAGATCATCGCGAAGTACGTCGCGGCAGTCGGCGGCGCGGACGCGATCAAGAAAATCAACTCGCGCGTCATGAAAGGCGAGATCATCACCGCCGGAACGAAAACGCCGATCGAGCTGGACACCAAAGCTCCCAACAAGCGGATTTCGATGACGCACATGGGCTCGGGCGACAGCATCACGGCGTTCGACGGCGGGATCGGATGGATGGGTAGCACGGGCCGTCCGGCGCGGGAGATGTCGGTGGCGGAATCTGGAGCGGCATCGCTCGACGCGGAGTTCGCGTTGGCGCTGCGCATCAAGGAGCTTTTCCCGCAGGTTCGGCGCGGGCGTCCCGTGACGATCAACGGAGTGGAATGCGACACGCTGAATCTTTCCGGCCCGGGCAAGCCCTCGACCACGTTGAGCTTCGATAAATCGACGGGACTGCTGGTGCGCATGGTGCGCCTGGCCGACACGCCGGTTGGCCGCAATCCCACGCAGATCGATTATTCAGACTATCGCGATGCCGACGGCGTGAAGATCCCGTTCCGCTGGACGCTCTCGCGTCCGAACGGCCGCTTCACCATTCAGATCAATGAAGTGAAGAGCAATGTCGCCATCGACGACGCGAAGTTCGCCAAGCCAGACGGACCAGTGAAGTAGAGCCTGTGGCGCAGGCTGTCCAGCCTGCTGAGCCGAGAGTCATCTCGGCTCTTCGGAAAAGCCGGCACGACTGCCAGCTCTGCAGGCAAGAATGCCTGCGCCACCAAACAACGTTGCTAAAAGCTAAACGAGAACCGTGAACGCGTTCTCCACGCGTTCCACGGGCCGATAGAGCGTGTCGCGTTCCACCGGCTCACGGCCGGATTCGCGAATCAACCGCAGCAATTCGCCGCGACGCATGTTCTGCGACGTGGTCGCGCCGGCGTCGTGGTAGATCTTTTCTTCGACTACCGTTCCATCGATATCGTCCGATCCGAAGCGCTGCGCGATCTGCGCGATCCGCGGCGTCATCATGATCCAATACGCCTTGATATGCGGAATATTATCGAGCATCAGCCTCGACACCGCGATCTGCCGCAGATCGTCGAACCCGGTAGTTTTCGGAATGTGCGAGAGCGCCGTGTTGTCGGGATGAAATGCCAGCGGAATGAACGTGACGAAGCCATGAGTCTCATCTTGGAGAGTCCGTAGTTTATCCAAGTGATCCACGCGATCTTCTTCCGTCTCAATGTGGCCGTACAGCATGGTGCAGTTAGAATGCAGCCCAAGCTGATGCGCCTCACGCGCGACCTCCAGCCACTGCTCGCCCGTGATCTTGTGATCGCAGATGATGCGCCGCACGCGATCCGAAAAAATCTCCGCGCCGCCGCCGGGCAGCGAATCCATGCCCGCGTCGCGGAGCTTCACCAAAGTCTCGCGAACCGAAATCTTAGCGCGCTGCGCCAGGAATCCGATCTCGACCATGGTGAACGCTTTCAAATGCACCTGCGGAAAGCGCTGCTTCAATCCGCGCAACATCTCGCAATACCAATCGAGCGTCAATTCCGGATGCAGCCCGCCGACGATATGGAATTCCGTGACCGCTTCGCTATAACCATGCCCCGCCGATTCCCACACCTGCTCGTGCGACATGGTGTACGCCTTGGGATCTTTAGCGCGCTTGCCAAACGCGCACAGCCGGCAGCTCGCCACGCACACATCGGTGGGATTGATATGGCGATTCACGTTGAAATACGTCACGTTGCCGTGCAGCCGCTCACGCACTCGATTCGCCATCCAGCCCACGCCGAGCAGATCGGGAGTGCGGTACAGCGTCACGCCGTCATCGAAGCTCAGCCGTTCGCCGGCTTCGGATTTTTCGGCAATCGCGCTTAACCGCGCGTCTTCGAACTCAGGAAATTTCATCGCAAGAATATGTCAGTTGCCCAGAAAACCAAGAATATCACGCTGATGTAGCCGTTCATGGTGAAGAACGCGGCGTCGATGCGGGAAAGATCGTCGGCGCGCACCAGCCGATGCTCCCACAGGAGCAACGCGGCAACCGCCGCGATCCCCAGCATCGCCACGACGCCCAGCGCGAACGCCTGGACCAGGGCGATCAAACACAGCAGCATCCCCACATGCAGCACTCGCGAAATCCACAACGCGCCCGCAATGCCGAACCTTTTCGGAATGCTGTGCAACCCGCTCTGCACATCGAACGCGTAATCCTGACAGGCGTAAATAACGTCGAACCCGGCAGTCCATAAAGTCACTGCGGCGGTCAGCCACAAAATTCGCAAGTCGAGCGATCCGCGCATCGCGATCCACGCGGCGGCCGGTGCGATCCCTAACGAAAATCCCAGCACCAGGTGCGAGAGCGAAGTGAATCGCTTCGTAAATGAGTACAGCATCGGAATCCCCAGGGCGAGCGGGGCGAGCATGAAGCACAGCGGATTCAATTCGCGCGCCGCGAAGATGAACACGAAGGCCCACAGGGCAATGAAGCCCCACGCGAAGCGGCGCGTCAGCAATCCGGCGGGCAAATGGCGCGATTTGGTGCGCGGATTCTTCGCATCGATATCGGCATCCAGCACCCGATTGAATGCCATCGCCACGCTGCGCGCGCTCACCATCGCGACAACAATCCAGATCAGTTTGAGCCACAACCCTTCGTGTCGAAATCCATCGTCGCGCCAGGCCAGCAGCGCTCCGGTCAGCGCGAAAGGAAGCGCGAAAACGGAGTGCTCGAACTTGATCATTTCGAGCGTCAGACGCAGGCGTGTCAGGAATTTTGCCACCGAATCCCATTCTAGTGGTGTAGGTCACAAATCCCAACTCTTCTGGAACAAGGTGGGGCGGACCCTTGGTCCGCGGCCGGCGCCCCCGTCGGCCTTTGGCTTCAGCACGCCAGCCGGGCCGGGGCCCCAGCGCGGACGAGGGCGTCCGCCCCACTTAGTGTGCAATCTGTGTGCCGCACTACACTAGCGAGTGGGGCAGCCACTCGCTGTTTGTTGGACGACGCTGCGCGATCGCTTCAGCCATCGCCTGATCCAGCGAAAACCGGGGGAATCCGCCGAGAGTCGTCTCGGCGCTTCCGGACCTCAATTCCTGCCCCAGCTATTTCTCGACCGGCAACCCTGCCGCGTTCCAGGCGCGCCAACCGCCATCCAGCGACACGACATCGGTGTATCCCATCTTCTGCAACGCGTCGGCGGCCAGAGCGGAACGGAATCCGCCGCCGCAGTACAGCACCAGCGGCGTCGATTTATCCGGAACCTTGGATTCGATATCGCGTTCGATCACGCCTTTTCCGATATGAACGGAGCCGGCCGCGTGTCCGGCCGCGAATTCGCCGTCTTCACGCACATCGACCAGCGTGTGCGAACCGAGCTTCTTATAGCCGTCGATATCAATTTCGCGCACGCGCGATTTCGAGTCGTTGACAATCGCCAGAAAAGCAGGGTTGTGCGGTTTGTGCGGTGTGCTCATTTTACCCTCGAAATTTTCGCGCCTACGCCGGCAAGTTTCGCCTCGATCTTCTCATACCCGCGATCGATGTGATACACGCGGTCGATCGTGGTCTCGCCCTGCGCCGCGAGCGCGGCCAGCACCAGCGAAGCGCTGGCGCGCAGATCGCTGGCGATCACCTCGGCTCCCGATAAACTCGCGGGTCCAGCCACCAGCGCCCGGCGGCCGTCCAGACGAATGTTGGCGCCCATGCGCGCCAGCTCCTGCGCATGCATGAAACGATTTTCGAAAATCGTCTCGGTGATGATGGAGATGCCTTCGGCCTGCGTCATCAGCGCCATGAACTGCGCCTGCAGGTCGGTGGCGAAGCCGGGATGCTCTTCGGTGGTCATGTCGACGCTCTTGAGCTTTCCGTGGGAGCGAACCCGAAGCGCGCCGGGCGCGGGTTCGGTCACTTCGGCCCCCGCTTCCCGCAGCTTGGCGATCAGCGCACGCAGATGTTCGGGCACGCAATTGGTGATGGTCAGATCGCCGCGCGTGAGCGCACCGGCGATCAAAAACGTCCCGGCTTCGATGCGATCGGGAATGATGGCGTGGCTTGCGCCGTGAAGCCGATCGACTCCCTGCACTCGAATCGTGGAAGTGCCGGCGCCTTCAATGTGCGCGCCCATTTTGATCAGCAGATCGGCGACGTCCACCACTTCCGGCTCGCGGGCGGCGTTTTCGATCACCGTTCGCCGCGCGCCAGCACTGCCGCCATCAGCAGATCTTCCGTTCCCGTCACGCTGATGCGATCGAAAGTCACCGCGGCTCCTTGCAGATCCGTTCGGCGCGTCGGCTTCGATATAGCCGTGCTCCTGCCGCACCCGCGCGCCCAGCTTTTCCAGCCCGTTCACGTGGAGATTGATGGGCCGCGCGCCGATGGCGCACCCTCCCGGCATCGAAACACGCGCTCGTCCGCAGCGAGCCACCAAGGGTCCCAGCACCAGGCTGGACGCACGCATGGTTTTGACCAGATCGTACGGCGCTTCGGGATGCTCGATCGCGCCGGCCTCCACCATGACGGTTCCGTTGCGCCGCGTCAGCTTTCGCACCGGTGTGCTTGCAGCAATTTCTCCATGGTGGCGATGTCGCGCACCTGCGGAATCCGGTCGAGCAGTGACGGGCTCGGAACGTGAGCAGACACGCGGCCAGCACCGGCAGCGCCGAATTCTTCGCGCCGCTGATCGCGATTTCGCCTTGGAGCGGGGTTCCGCCCTCGATCACAAACTTGTCCATTAATCCTTCAGTGCCTCCGCGATCCGGCCGTGTGACTGCGCCAACCGGCGTTCCGCTTCGGCGCGATCCACGCCGCGTTTCGCCATGACGATCGCGATGCGCACGCTGCGTCCCGCCTCTTCGAGCAGCTCCGCCGCGCGTTCCGGCTCGACGCCGCGCCGCTTGCGCGACAATGCGCCGCGCACGATCCTCCAGCTTTTGATTGGTTGGCTGGACGTTCACCATCAGGTTGCCATAAACATGGCCCAGCCGAACCATCACGGCGGTGCTGATCATGTTGAGGACGAGCTTGGTCGCGGTGCCGGCCCGCAGCCGCGTCGAGCCGGTCAGGATTTCAGGGCCGACCATCGGCTCGATCGGGAAATCGACAGCCTGGGAGAGCGCCGAATTCCCGGCATGCAACTGATGCCGCAGGTGATCGCGCCGATTTCGCGCGCCTTGGCGACCGCCCCCAGCACGTAAGGGGTGCGGCCGCTGGCGGCAATGCCGGCCAAAACGTCGGATGCGACGAATCCGGACGCCATCAGGTCGCGGGCGCCAGACTCGGGATCATCTTCCGCGGATTCTGACGAGCGGCGTCATCGCGGCATCTCCGCCAGCGATGATCGCGCGGACCAAATCGCGGGAGACTCCAAACGTCGGGGGCACTTCGGCGGCGTCGAGGACACCCAAACGGCCGCTTGTTCCCGCGCCAATGTAGACCAGATGGCCACCGCGCTCCAAAGCCGCGGCGATCGCATCAACGGCCCGGGCGATCCTGGGAATCTCCCGTTCGACAGCCACGGGGACTTCGGCGTCGGCCGCGTTCATCAGGGCAAGAATAGCGGAGCTGGGCAGGCGGTCGAGGTCTCGGGACGCTTCGTAAGACTGCTCCGTAATGGTCGCTTCCGGTGGGCTAAGCACGCTCGCTACCTCCAATTGTACAAGGCGAGCACCCCTCGAGCCGTCCAAAAAGTAATATTCCGGGTGCGTGCGATCTGTTACCGAAGGTTGATTTTCGGCGCGAAATCCTTAGCCCCAACACGGGCTCTAGTACCGGTACTTCCGAAGCCGGAAGTCCACTGAATTGCGCTAAGAACCCGTTCAGAATCTAAAGATTCGCTCAAATTTGCCGATGGTAACCTAGTATCAGAGAATCACAAAGTCCAAAGCCTGAATGACCTTGACATCGTTTGATAGCGCCCCGTATACTACTTGGGTACCAGGACAGCGCCCAGCCAGTGCAGGGGAGCGGAGCGCGATTCGGGAAGATAGATTCGGAGTCGGAGGGAAAATGAAGAAATATTTGATGCTGGCCGGGGCAATGATGCTCCTGGCTACAGCAGCGTTCGCAACGCCGTGCGCCGTGATTACAACGACCACGGGCGATACGGGCACGCTGCTCAACGATGCTTCCGATGTTTGCACCATCGCAGCCGGGGAATCGTTCACCAACTTTTCGGTCTTTATGGCGAGCGGATTTGGCAGCACGCCGACGCAGTCGTTCTCGCTCACTGTGAGTGTGAACGGAGACCAGCTCATCTTCGTAACGCCGACCCTGATCGGTGAGGACATCGAAGTTTACTTCAAGACGACTCCTGGTATTACGCAAGTTGTTCTGGGTACCGGACCGGCAGACAGCGCGGTGGAAGGAATCTGCGCCGGGTTACCCAACGAGTCAGTCGGATCTGAAGTTTGTCCCGGAAGCGCACCTTTCCTGAACAATAGCGTCCTGTCGTCTACCAATGGCAGCACCAGCACCAGCACGGTGCAGGCATCGGCCATTGACTGGTTCATCAAGGACGACAGCGGCGGAAGCCAGTTCACTCAGAACTTCATTCCTGAGCCGATGACCCTCTCGCTTATGGGCATTGGCCTTCTTGGCTTAGGCTTGCTGGGCCGTCGCCTTAAAAAGTAAACCTCACAAACAGCTACGTTTAAATCACCGGGCCAGCGAGTCGCATCGCTGGCCCGCTTGATTTTTGTACGACTCTTTTCGCTCTGGAACAGCAAAAACACAAAGGGCGCTGCCTCGCGGCAACGCCCTGAATCGTTCCTGATTTTCGACCCAGCCTACGCGCTGAAGGAGCTTCCGCAGCCGCAGGTGGACTTCACGTTCGGGTTGTTGAACTTGAATCCCGAACCTTCCAGCGTCTCGACGAAATCCACTTGTGCGCCATCCAGGTACAGCAGGCTGGCCTGATCGACGAACACCTTCAGGCCGTCGAACGTGTAGGTCTTGTCGAGCATCCCGGGGCTGTTTTCGAACGCCATGGAATAGCTGAATCCGGAGCAGCCGCCGCCGACCACGGCGATGCGCAAACCGGCAGGCTTGGGCTCCTGCGTGTCGAGGATCTCTCGGACTTTGCTGACTGCAGTTTCTGTCAACTGAACCATTGGTATTTGTTCCTCGACTTCATTGTACAATGCCCCGGCAAGCGAGCCAAGAGGCCCCCTCGCCCAAACGGATTCGGTCAAAACGATTCGGTCAAAGGGAGCGCACAGGCGGTGTGTGCCGTTTGTGAGCGGTTCAAAAGGAGCGCACAGGCGGTGTGTGCCGTTGTGCGCGGTCCAAAAATCGATCTGGTACTCTGAAGAACGTCTGGGGAAGCGCTCCGGAAGCTCCAAGCGGGCGGAAATCACTGAAACCTCATCGCTTCGCGTCGCGTCGAGAGGGGTAGGATGAACGGCCTGATTGAAGTAGTTCCATTTCCGGCAGTAGGCGAGCGCACCCGGTCAAGGACCCGCGTGGACCACAAGAACAGTGAAGAAGCGGCCCTTGTCCGGCGCGTGCAGGCTCGCGATGAGCTCGCTTTTCGCGAGATTGTGGAGCGCTATCAATCCAAAGTCTTCTCCATCATCTACGGCATCCTGCGCAATCACAATGACGCCGAGGACATCGCGCAGCAGGTCTTCTCCAAGATTTATTTTTCGATTCGCAATTTTGATTTCCGCAGCTCACTGCTGACCTGGATCTACAAGATCACGGTGAATGAGTGCTATGACTATCTGCGCAAGCGCCGCGTGCGGAAGCTGGTATATGAGAGCGATTTTTCCGAAGAAGACGCCCACCGCATGGAAGCGTCGGAACCCGCGGTCGATCCAGCCGCGCCGATGGATCGTGCGCTGGCGCAGCGGGACCTGGTCACCAAGCTGCTCGAACGCGTATCCGCGGAAGATCGCAATCTGATTTTGTTGAAAGAAGTGGAAGGTCATTCGGTGGAAGAGCTGGCCGCGATGACCGGTTTAAACGAGAATACAATCAAGGTAAAGTTGTTTCGCACGCGTCAAAAGCTGCTCAAGGCGGCGCAGCGGCTGACGCGCATTAAAGGCCCGGTAAAGTAAAAGCGTGAAGCGGGCATCAAGACCTGCAAACGCCAAGTCGCAAGAAGTTTTTTTGAGCCACTGAGGGAAGGAATCCATGCATCGCGTAATTCGGGATCATCTGGAAGAGGTCCTGGCGGGATCGGGCTCCGGCGCCGTGCGGCGCGAACCGTCTGAACCCGCTGGTCAGGACTTTCAGCTTCATCTACAACAGTGCGGCGAATGCCGCGAAGAAATCGAGCACATGCGGGAAACCGCCAGCGCCTTGCATCAACTGCGCGCAGACGTGGAACCCCGCGCGGGATTTTACGCTCGCGTGATGGATCGGATCGAGGCGCAAGGCCCCGGCTCCATCTGGAATGTGTTTTCGGAATCGGCGTTCGGCAAGCGATTAGCCATCGCATCGATGGCGCTGGCGGTTCTGTTCGGAGCGTATCTGGTTACCTCAGAACAATTCGTCCAGGAGCACGCCACCAAGATCGTCGATGCCGATGCAAACCATCTCGCAGCAACTGCCAGGTGAGGATCAACCGGCCATGGTGCTGGGGGCCCAGGGCAGTCCGAATCGGGATGCCGTGCTGGTGAATCTGGTCACCTACCGGGAGCAGTAAGCATGACGGCGGCGGCGCAGCGGGCGCCCTGGCAGAATCCCCGCGTTCTCACTACTTTGCTACTCGTGTTCCTGGCTGGGGCCGCCAGCGGTGCGCTGGTGATGCAGCTTGGGCTGCATGAAATGCTGCATCGCGCGACTCCGGCCGTCGCCGCGAAAACAGCCCCGGCCCATGCGCCCGGTCACGATGCCATGCTCATCAAGTTTCAAACGGAACTGGGGCTCTCCGGCGACCAGACCGCCAAGCTCGCGCTGGTGCTCGACGATTACAGCCAGTACTATCAAAGCCTGCAAGATCAACTCGACGACCTGCGCGCCACCGGGAAAAACCGCATCATGCTGATCCTGGACCCCGGCCAGCGCGAAAAGTTCGAGAAGATGATGAACGACCTGGCGCCGCAGTTGGGCAACGGCGGCGCGGCCAACACCACCGGCAAGTAGCTATCCTGGTCCTTGCAGGGACTTCCGCGCAGCGCCTCCTTTCTTATCACTGGACCACCGGCGTCGGGAAAATCGCGCGCCGCGATGCAGCACTTCCTCTCGGACGCAGCGTCACTGCTCATCGTGCCCAGCGCCACTATGGCGGAGCACGTTCGCAACGAGCTGGCGCGATCCGGGGAAGCGGTGCGGCCCGCTCGCATCATCACTCTGACGCGATTCCTGGATCAAATGGGCTCACCTGCGGCGGCATCGCCGATGGCACTGGAATTTGCGATTGACGGCGCGCTTTCGAAGCTGCGGCCGGCACGATTCCTGGAAGTCGCGGAGTATCGCGGATTCCGCCGCGCGATCGCCGCCTTGCTCCAGGAGGCGCCTGAATCCGGGCTCCCCGCCGATCTGCATCAGATCGCGACTGAGGTCCGCGCCGATCTGCAAGCGCGAGGCATGGCGCTGCACAACGCGCGAGCCCGCGACGCGACCGCATCGCGCGGCCTGTGCCCGTCGACCATCGTGTTCGATGGGTTTTTCGGCTTTTCCCACGATGAGCTGGGATTGCTCGAAAGCCTGCCGTCGCGTGCTCGCGTGGTGGTCACGCTGCCGGATGGGGCCGGCGCTGCCAGCGCCAGGGGCAGGCTGCGGGCGTGCGGCTTCGCGGAGACCCGCATGGAACGCAGCTATCGAACTCCCCAACGCGAGGTGTTCTGTGCCGCGACGCTCGAACAGGAAGTGGAGGAAATCGCTCGCAGAATCGTGAATGATGTGTCCCGAGGCCGCGCGTTTCGGGAAATGGGAATCGTGCTGCGCGCGCGCGATCCCTACGCAGCGGCGCTCGAAACCACGCTCGCACGCTTCGGAATTCCGGCGCGATTTCACTTCGCCGATTCGCTCCCATCTCATCCCGCGATCGAATACCTGAGCGGCCTGGTGCGCGCCGCGCTCGGTGGATGGGATCACGCGGAGCTCCTCGCGCTGCTGCGCATGCCCGTGTCCGGACTCGGCGCGACGGTCGCAGGAGACCGTCTTGATTTCGCCCTGCGCGAAGCACTGCCGGGCCGCGGTCTGCCGATCCCGGGCCTACCGGAGACGTTGGCCGAATCGTTCGCTGAAATAAATGGGTGGCTGCGCGATCGAGCTGCTCCGAACGAGTGGGCGGCGCGGGTCACCAGCCTTCGGAAGTTGATTCCGGCGCCGGAGATCGACGGCGCTATCTTGCCGGATCGACTCCGCGCCTGGACTTCGACCGCTGCCGCGTTCGATGCGTTCGAAATTGCGATCGACCAGGCGGCGCAATTGACCGGGAATCAAAAAATCACGCTTCCCGAATTCTGGACGCGCGCGGAGGCGGCGATGGAGCTCGCCGAGTTGCGCGTGCCGGATCGGCGGCGCGACGTGGTCCACGTGATCGATGTGTTTGAAGCGCGGCAGTGGGAATTGCCCATGGTGTTCGTGTGCGGCATGGTGGAGCGGCATTTCCCGCAGTACCACCGTGAGGACGCGATTCTGAACGACGCCGCGCGTCAACGGGCGGGCATGCAGACCTCGGCGCACTTGCAGCACGAGGAGCGATCGCTGTTCGAGCTCGCCACATCGCGTGCCACCGAACAGGTGATCCTCAGCTTTCCTCGCTTCGAGGAACGCGGCGAAGAGACGCTACCGTCGTTTTTTCTCGATAAGACTCCAGTGGTGCGGCTCGGCGCGGAACGAATTCGCCCACGGCCGTCCCGTTCCATGGCGCGTCCCGCGGGTCAAGCCGAGATTCACGATCCGGAGCTGCGGCAACAGATCCGTGCGAAGTATCGCACCCTTTCGCCCAGCTCTATCGAAAGCTTCTTGCAGTGCCCGTTTCAGTTTTTCGGGCGAAAGACTTTGAACCTTCGCGAGCGCCCGCCGGCTCCGCGCGATCGCCTGAATGCGCTGTTGCAGGGCACCATCATTCACGCCGCGATCGCGGAATTGGAGCGCATGCCCTTGCTGGGCGCGGCAATTCTCGATTCCGTATTCGCACAGGAAGCCGCCAGAAATCGGATCCCGATGGTGTATCGCACGGAAACCGTGCGCCTCGAAATGGCGCGCAATTTCACGGCGTTTCTAACCCGGCGGGATACCGGGCTCGGATGGAACGCGCGTGTGGAGGAGCCGTTCGAGATTGAACTGACGCCGCGCCTGCACATTCGCGGGCGCATCGACCGGCTGGAAATCGGGCCGCAACGCGAGGCGCTGGTGATCGATTACAAGTACAGTGCGGCGAGCGCAATCAAGCAGAAAGTGAAAGGGCAGGAGGAAGGCGAGGCGGTTCAGGCGGGGTTGTATTTGCTCGCGGCGGTACAGCAATTCGGATTCGAGCCTGCGGGAATGCTGTATTGCGGCCTCAAGAAAGATGTCGAATGGGGCGGATGGCACCTGCGGCTGCAAGGGCTCGAGGAGATCGG
Source organism: Terriglobia bacterium (assembly GCA_963819125.1). Classification (GTDB taxonomy): domain Bacteria; phylum Acidobacteriota; class Terriglobia; order Bryobacterales; family Bryobacteraceae; genus Palsa-187. Next base: position 704,224 of record CAWFUQ010000015.1, on the reverse strand, counting down.
CGAATCGTGCACGCGGACGGTGCTCGACGAAATGACGGCGAAAGCAGCCGAGTTCGCCATCAGAGCGCACGAATCGATCGGGACCGGAGAAATCGCGGTCCGGCCGGCGGATTCGAAGAAGTGTAATTGGTGCGAGTATCGCGATGTTTGCCGGATCGAGTCAGTGCTGAAATGAATCTGAGTCCCGAACAGCTCGGTGCGATCCAGCGCGACGGACAGGATGTGTGCGTCGTCGCGGGACCGGGATCGGGCAAGACGACGGTTCTGATCGAACGGTTCGCCTGGCTGGTGGATGAAAAACACATCGACCCGGCCCGTATTCTCGCCATCACGTTCACAGAAAAAGCAGCGACCGAAATCAAGTCGCGGCTGATCGAACGATTCTCAGCTCGCTTCGAATCATCGCCCGGCCTGCGCGATTCGATCGAGCGCGCCTGGGTTTCGACCATCCATGGATTCTGCGCACGATTGCTGCGCGAGAACGCGATCGCAGCCGGTCTCGCTCCCGATTTCGCGGTGCTGGACCAACCGGCGGCGGATCGCATGGCGCGGGAAGCGGCGGAACAGGCGCTGGATGAAATGTTCGCCGAGCGCGCCGCCGATATGCGCGGTCTGTTCGATGCCCTTGATCTGGCGACCGATGATTTTGGCAGCAAGCCTGATCTGGCGCGCAGTCTGCTGGAAGTTTATGAGGTGATGCGGGTCGCAGGACTGAGCGAGTTGCCCGCCGCGTTGCAGGCCAACGATGCGTGGCCGCGAGCGAAAGAACTGGCGGAGATCGTACTGCAGGATCGATCCGCGACGGGGGCGCATCTACTGGAACTCCGCGAATTCGCCAAGCGTCTGCTCGCATTGAGCGGCCGGGTGAGTCTGGATCACTTCCACACGCTGCTCGATTGCAAATTCAATCTTGGCCGGATCGGCAAGAACACGCGTGCTCGCGAGGCTGCGGACGAATTGAAAAACGAAATCGTCCCGATACTGGAGCGGCAGTGGGTCGCGCAGTGGCACTCTGGCTCTGCTGCGATTGTGCGCGATGCGATCGCGAGGATTGGCGCAGATTATTCGGCAGAAGAAGCGCGAAGAATTCCGCGATCGATTTCGCGGGCCTGGAAGAAGAAACCATCCGGCTGCTGGAAAATAATCCTGACCTGCGCGAGCGCACCGCGCGTCGTTTCGACGAAATCCTGATGGATGAATTGCAAGATACCAATCCGCTGCAGTGGCGATTGATCGAACTGATTCGGCGCCGATTCTTCGCGGTGGGCGACATCAATCAATCGATCTACGGATTCCGCTACGCGGAGCCGGCTGTGTTCGCGGGATACCGGGCGCGCCTGATCGAATCCGGCGGCTGTATTGATGAGCTGCGCGAAAACCGGCGCAGCGTGCCAGCCATCCTCGCCGCAGTTTCGCGAGTGTTAGATGGCCAGCCGGGAATCGAGCCCCGCGAATTGATCCCCACGCGCGATGACCACGCAGGCGCTGTGGAACTGATGATCGCCCGTGGCGACGAAGCATCGGACGTGGATGCGGCGGACGTGGAAGCGAGCATGATCGCGGCGCGAATTCGCGATCTGGCGCCGCGCGACGCCGCATACAAAGAGATCGCGATTCTGGTGCGCACGCTGGGCGCGGCGCAGGCGATCGAGCGCGCTCTCGACAAATTCGCCATTCCGTTTCTGGTGAGCGGCGGGCGGACATTTCTGGAAGCTCGCGAAATTCTGGATGTGCTCGCGCTGCTGGCGGCGCTGGTGAATCCGCTGGATGAAATCGCGCTGGTGGGCGTGTTGCGAAGTCCTCTGATGGCAGTGAGCGATGAAGAGATTTTCCGGATGGGCGCCGAAGGGCGGCGCGCGGCGTTCCTCGAAGCATTCGGCAAATTTCGGCCCACAGCGGGATTTGTCGCGCCCGATCTGATTCTCGCGAAAGCGCTCGATGAATGCGGCTACGCCGCGGAACTTACCGAACGCGCGCGCGCCAACATCGAAAAGCTGTTCGCCTATCTGCGCCGCGAACATCGCCGCAAGCCGCGTCCACTAGCGGAATGGCTGGACGATCTGGAAGCCTTGCGCGAAACGCAATCGGAAGCGGAAGCGCCGCCGCCCGAAGCCGGTGACGTGGTGCGCGTGATGACCATCCACGCCGCGAAAGGCCTCGAGTTTCCGGTCGTGTTCGTCAGCGCGCTGCATCGCGGAACGGATCAGACGCGGCCGGTGATCGCGTTTTCGCCCGCGGCCGGATTGGGCGCGAAGTGGCGAAATCCGGTGACGGGCGCGGGCAAGTCGGATATCGCGCATCAGGCGATCGTCGCGGAAATGAAGGCGCGCGACGCAGCGGAAGAAAATCGGCTGCTCTATGTCGCCACCACGCGTGCGAAGAATCGTCTGATTCTGTCGTTTTCGGAAAAGAGGAAGACCAACTGGGTGAAGCTGGTCGGCGCGGCCCTCGCGCCCACGACGATCGGGGATCGGGTCATTGACCCCGCAAAGAGCGCGGCTCGCGAGGCGGCGGCGGCGAAGCTGCCGGATGTGCTACTCAACCCTCCCACGCATGTGACGCGACGCGATGGATCGGCAGCGGTGACCGCGGTTGCACTGTTTCAGGCGTGTCCGCGAAAGTATTTGCTTTCGACGATCATGACCCAGGTCACCCAGCCTGCTGTGTCCTTCGATGAAGACGGCGGCCGGGAATTCGGGTCCGATGTGCATCGCATCCTGGCTGGTGAGGAAGTCGGCAGAGTCTCCGCTGCGGAAATGGCGCAGCGATTTTCAGCGAGCGAACTGGGGCAGCGTGCGGCGCGTGCAAATCGTATCGAACGCGAATTCGACTTTTTGTTTTATTTCGAAGATACCGTCTTGCGCGGACAAATCGACTTATGGTTCGAAGAAGCAGGCGAGCTGATCGTCGTCGACTATAAAACCGATCGCGAAGAGTCCCCCGAAGCGTATGCCTTGCAATTGCAGATCTACGCGCTTGCCTTGGAACGCTACGCGGGCCGCGTTGCCGATCGCGCGATTCTGTTCTATTTGCGGCAGGACAAAGCCATCGAAATTCCCGTGGATAGAGAGCAGGTGACAATCGCTGTGCGCGCCTTCGTGGAGGCCCAGGATTCGCTCAACTATCCGATGAATGCGGGAGAGCAATGCCGGCGTTGCGGGTTTTTCGGCAACGGCTGCGTGGGAACAGGAGCGGCGCTTAGCTCTGGGCTTGCTTCTTAGCAGCCATCCTGCGCTCCAGCGCTTCCAGCAAACGCGTTTTCACGTCTTCAGGAATCGTCTTTGGCTCGATACCCTTGTAGACTTGCAGCGTCTTCTGCGTGGTGTCGACGATCACGAAACAATTCGGACATTCCGTGACGTGGGCCTCCAGGCGGCGCCGCATCTCCGCATCCGTGTTGGGATCGAGATAATCATTCAATTCCTGAAGGAATTGTTTACAGGTTAGCAAGCACGTCCTCCCCTTTCCGCTTGAACTGACGGGTCAACTTCTCCCGCAGTGCCAGACGGGCTCGTAACAGCCTGCTCTTCACCGCCGGAATCGAAATCCCCAAGGCTTCCGCCGTTTCTTCTGTACTCAATTCTTCGATGTCACGCAACACGAAAACGGTTCGGAAATCAGGCTTCAAATTTTCTACCGCCTGTTCCAGAATGTCGTGCATCTCCTCGCGGGAATAGCGCTGTTCAGGGTTGTCTTCCCACACCGCGATCTCCCTTGTCACCATTTCTTCGCCTGTGTCAACTGGCTCATCCAGGGGAACGGTGCGGTCGCTGCGCCGCTTGCGCAGCCGCATCAACGCCTCATTGACGGCGATGCGCACGATCCAGGTGTAGAACTTCGAATCGCCTTTGAAGCTGTCCAGATGCTCGTAGGCTTTGAGGAACGCGTCCTGCAGCACGTCCTCGGCGTCCTCGTCGTTTTGGGTGATGTGCTTGGCGAGCCGATAGATCTTGCGCTCGTAGCGATTCACCAGATCGGTGAACGCCTGCACATCTCCGGCTTTGGCTTGCGCGACGAGGTGTCCTTCGTCGTTCGCGCCGGTAGGCGTTTCGCGAGGAGCGGGAGTAGTGGGAGACAGCGACATCTAGACTCACTATAACGAATCGCGATGCGGAGTCGCCGGAAGCCCGCTCTGGTAACCTGAGATTCTGATGAGTGTTCAGGTTACCCTTCCCGATGGTAGTGTTCAGAGTGCCGACGACGGCGCGCGGCCAATAGACATCGCGCGCAAAATCAGTTCACGATTAGCGGACGACGCGATTGTCGCGCGCGTCAATGGCGATCTTTGGGATCTCAATCGCCCCTTCGAATCGGATGCCAAGCTCGAGATTCTGACCACGAAAAATCCCGATGCGCTGGAAGTCTATCGCCATTCGACCGCGCACTTGCTCGCCGCGGCTGTGCTCGAATTGTTCCCCGAGACGAAGCTCGGCATCGGTCCGCCCATCGAATCGGGATTTTATTACGACTTCCTGCGTCCCGATACCTTCACGCCTGAGGATCTCGAAAAGATCGAAAAAAAGATGTGGGAGATCCAGGCGCGCGATCTTCCCTACGACCGCATCTACACCAAAAAAGACGAAGGCCTGCGCATGTACGCGGATCAGCCCATGAAGGTCGAGCTGATCACCGAACGTGCCGGCGACGTTTTTTCGGAATACACGCTGGGCCCCGGATTCATTGACTTCTGCCGCGGTCCGCACGTCCCGTCGACCAAAAAGATCAAGGCGTTCAAACTTCTGTCGGTCGCGGGCGCGTACTGGAAAGGCAGCGAAAAGAACGCGCAACTGCAGCGCATCTATGGAACGGCGTTCTTTTCGAAAAAGGATCTCGACGATTATCTGGCGCGCCTCGAAGACGCCAAGAAACGCGATCACCGCAAGCTGGGCAAGGAACTCGAGATTTTCACGGTGAACGAAACCGTCGGAGCGGGCTTGCCGCTATGGCTGCCGAAAGGCGCGACGATTCGAAGAATCCTGGAAGACTACATCGTCGCGAAAGAACGCGCGCAGGGTTATGAGCACGTGTATTCGCCCGATCTGGCGAAGGTCGATCTGTACATGCGCTCCGGCCACTGGGAACATTATCACGAAGATATGTTTCCGCCCATGCAGCTCGAACATGAGCAGATGGTGCTGCGGCCGATGAACTGTCCGCATCACATCCTGATTTACGAAACGAAAAAGCGCAGCTATCGGGAGCTGCCCGTGAAGATCGCCGAGCTCGGCACCATGTATCGCTATGAACGATCGGGCGTGCTCAGCGGCTTGAGCCGCGTGCGCTGCATGACGCTCAACGATGCGCACATTTTCTGCACCCCGGAGCAGATCAAGGATGAGTTCACCAAGGTGATGCACCTGGTCGAAGAAACGTACAAAGATCTGGGCATCACGAAATATTCTTATCGACTCTCGCTGCGCGACCCGGCCAATAAAGAGAAGTACGTCGATAACGACGCCATGTGGGACATGGGCGAAAACATCCTGCGCGATGCCATGAATTCGCTGGGCCTGCCGTATCGCGAGGCCAAGGGCGAGGCGGCGTTCTACGGCCCCAAGGTCGATATTCAGTTCGCCGACGTGCTGGGCCACGAAGAAACGTATTCCACCATTCAGGTCGATTTCCATTTGCCCAATCAGTTCAAGCTCGAATACATCGGCGCGGATGGAAAAGAGCATCGCCCGGTGATGATTCATCGCGGCGTGATCTCGCACCATGGAGCGCATGGTTGTCGTACTTGATCGAGCTATACGCGGGCGCGTTCCCGATGTGGCTCGCGCCGGTGCAGGCCACGGTGCTGCCGATCACGGATCGCAATGTCGAGTACGCGCGCAAAGTTTATCAGCGCCTGGAAGCGGCCGGCCTGCGCGCTCATCTGGACGATCGCAATGAGAAAGTGAATCTGAAAATTCGCGAAGCGCAGTTACAGAAAGTCCCGTACATGCTGGTGATCGGCGATCGCGAGCAGGAAGCGGATTCCGTCGCGGTCAGACATCGCAAACACGCCGACATGGGAGCGAAGCCTGTCGATCAGTTCATCGCGGAAGCCCGCGCGCTGGTCGATTCGAAGAACGTAACCGAGTAAGCGCTTCGCCGGCAATTCTCGCGGCGATTACCGGATCATTCAACTCCGCACCGATCGATTCATAAAATTGAATCGCGCGCGCGTTTTCACTGAGCACCAGCCAACGCATCTGCGCACATCCGTTCGCGGCAGCGATGTGCGCCAGCCCCGCCATCAAAGCGTTCGCCACACCCAGCCTGCGGAGCGCAGGCGTCACGTATAGATCTTCGAGATAAACGCTCGACAAGCTGTTCCACGTCGAATAGATAAGAAAGTACAGCGCGAGCCCCGCCGGTTGACCGTCCCTCTCCGCGATCAGCGAATAAAATCGCGGCGGTTCACGCGTGAATCCATCCTCCCGCAGATTTTCGGGAGTGACGCACAGCTCACTCTCGCCGCCTTGATCGATCGCGGAATCGCGCAGCATGCGGTAGATCGAATCGACATCGTTTGCGTTGCCCGTGCGAATCGAGATCGCGCTCATGAGCTCAGAATAGAATAGAGCGTGATCGCGAAGAGCATTCTCAGCGCGACGTCCGGATATATCGCCGAAGCGGGATTCACGCATTCGCTCACACCGGCTCGCAATTGCACGTTTGGATGCACGTATTGCTATGTCCCGACCCTCGGCATCTATGGCGGATTGAAGCCGGAGGACTGGCAGCACTGGGGCCAGTTCACGACGTTCAAAGAAAACGCGCCGGAACTGCTGCATCGCCAACTCCGCGAATCCCAACGAATCTACTGCTCGCCGCTGGTCGATCCCTACCAACCCGCCGAATCCGAAGTTCAGATGATGCCCCGAATTCTGGACGAAGTAATCACGAATCCGCCGCGCGTGTTCTGCATCCAAACGCGAGGCCCGCTGATCCTGCGCGATCTCGACCGATTGCGCGAACTATCGCGCCGCTCCACGTTGCGCGTCAGCTTCTCCATCACCACGAATCGCGATGAGATTCGTCGCTTGTATGAACCGCTCTGCGCGCCAATCGATGAGCGCATCAATACAATCAAGAAACTGCGCGACGCCGGAATCGAAACGTTCGCGACGCTCGCACCGATTCTGCCATGCGACCCCGAACAACTCGCGAAAATCGCAATTGAAGCGAGCGGCGGCAGGATCATCGGCGATCCCTTGCACATCCGCGCCACCAAAAGCCATGGCGCCACCACGCGTGAACAGGCGTTTCGAATCGCTGAGAAACATGATCACGAAAAGTGGTTCGATGCGGCTTTTCAAGCTAGGATCGTAGAGCGGATCGAAGCTGAGGCGCGTCGCGCAGGCGTCGCGTTCGAAGTCGGACCGCGTGGATTTTCGCGATTAGCACAATGACAGACGAAATCATTTCCTATAATCCCGCCGACGGAGCGGAACTGGGCCGCGCGACGCTCGCGACCGCCGATGAATACGACGCCATCGCGAGACGATCGGTACAAGTATTCCATCGCTGGCGCATGCTCCCGGCGCCCAAGCGCGGCGAAATCGTCCGCCAGATCGGCAACGCTCTGCGCGATTCCAAAGATTCGCTGGGCGAACTCGTCACACGTGAAACCGGCAAAATTCTCGCCGAAGGGAAAGGCGAAGTGCAGGAGATGATCGACATCGCCGATTTCGCGGTGGGATTGTCGCGCCAGCTTTACGGACTTTCGATGCACAGCGAAAGACCCGGCCATCGCATGTTCGAGCAGTGGCAGCCGCTGGGCCCGGTCGGCGTGATCAGCGCCTTCAATTTTCCCGTCGCGGTGTGGAGCTGGAACGCTCTGCTCGCCATGGTGTGCGGCGATACCGTGATCTGGAAGCCGTCGCTCAAGACGCCGCTGACCGCGGTCGCAGTGACGAAAATCGTCGATGAAGTGCTGGCGCGCAACGGCTGGGAAGGCGTCGCGCAACTGGTCGTCGGACGCGACGCCGTGGTTGGCGAACGGATGATTCGCGATCATCGCCTGCCGCTGATCAGCGCCACCGGTTCCTGTCGCATGGGCCGCATCGTCGCGAAAGCGGCGGCCGATCGCATGGCGCGAACGCTGCTGGAACTGGGAGGCAACAACGCGATTATCGTGATGGACGATGCCGATCCCGAACTGGTGACGCGAGCGGTCCTGTTCGGCGCGGTGGGAACCGCGGGCCAACGCTGCACCTCCACGCGGCGCTTGTTTCTGCAGCGCGGCATCGCGAAAACGATCGAGCAGCGATTGATCGCCGCATACAAACAGGTAAAGATCGGCGATCCGCTCGATCCCTCGACCCTCATGGGACCGCTCATCGATCACGATGCGGTCGAACACATGATGCGCGGCCTGGAACGAATACGCGAACAGGGCGGCGAAGTGATTTATGGCGGCACTCGCCTGCACGGAAATTTCGTGCAGCCGGCCATCGTGAAATCACGCGCGGGCATGGAAATTCTGCAAGAGGAAATCTTCGCGCCGATCCTGCATCTGATCGAATTCGACAAGCTGGATGAAGCGATCGCGGCGCAGAATAACGTGCCGCAAGGTCTGTCATCGGCGATTTTTACGAACAGCGTCACGGCCAGCGAAACCTTCCTGAGCCCGCGCGGCAGTGACTGCGGGATCGCCAACGTGAACATCGGCACCAGCGGTGCGGAAATCGGCGGCGCATTCGGCGGAGAAAAAGAAACCGGCGGCGGCCGCGAATCGGGCAGCGATTCCTGGAAAGCCTATATGCGCCGGCAGACCGTGACGGTGAACTGGTCCGGCGAACTACCGCTCGCGCAAGGAATCAAGTTCGATCTGTAGCGCTATTCCTCGCGCAGCGCCGTCAGCGGATCCAGCCGCATCGCTCGCCCCGCCGGAATCGCACACGCGATCAATCCGGTGAAAAGCAGAATCGCCCCCACGGCGACATACGTGAGCGGATCGCTCGCCCGCACTTCGAACAATTGCGATTCGAGCAATCGGCCAGCACCGAACGCCGCCGGAATTCCAATCGCCAGACCCACCAGCAACAGCACGCCCGCATACCCGAACACCAGCCGCAGCACGTCCACCTGGCGAGCACCCAGTGCCATCCGAATCCCGATCTCCTGTGTCGCCTGCGTGACCGCGTACGAAATCACGCCATAAATCCCCACCATCGCGAGCAGTAACGCAAAGCCCGCGAAGGTCGCCATCAGCAACGCTCCGAATCGCGGCGTCGATAGCGATTTCGCGACCAGGTTATCCATGGTCCCCACCGCATCCATCGGCAATTCCGAGTCGAGCTCTCGAATCGCCGCGCGCGCCCCCGATATCAGTGAAGACGGATCGCCCGAAGTGTGGAGCGTGAAGGCCAACGTCGTCCCGGCGTTTTGCAGCTTCGCTTCGTAAATCGTCGGGGTTCCCTTTTGCGTTAATTGCTGATCGCGCACGTCGGCGACAATCCCAACGATTTCCACCGGCTTCGGATCGCCGACGGTGATCTTCTGGCCGATAGGATCTTCGTTTCGATAAAACTCCCGCGCCATGGTTTCGCTGATGATGGCGACGCGCTTCGCAGCGGCGTTGTCGCGATCTTCAAAATTTCGCCCGCGCTTCAGCTCAATGTGAAGCGATTTGAAATAGCCGGGCGTGATCATCCGTACCGCTGCATGCTGTTTGTCTCCAGCCGCTGGCGGTTTGCCGATCTGCTCAAACGTCAAGATGATGTTGTCGCCGGCCAAGGGCAGGATGTCTGTCGCGCCCACCGATTCGACGCCGGGAAGCGCGCGCAATTTTTCGAGCGAGCGATTGAGAAACTCGATCTGCAGCGGGTCCGTTTTATAGCGCGCCTCCGGCAGATCCACCGTGAACGTCAGCACGCCGCGCGGATCGTAGCCCGGATCGGCGGAGCGGAGCTGATAGAAACTGCGCATCAGCAGCGCCGAACCCACCAGCAGCACTAGCGCGAGCACGACTTCGCCGATCACTAGCACGCTGCGCAGACGATTGCGCCGGAATCCAATCGACGCCCCGCGCGAGCCGTCCCGCGTCGCCGTGGCCAGATCCGTCTTGGCCATCTGCAGCGCCGGAGCGAGACCGAACAGAATCCCGGTGACGACCGTAATGGCCGCGGTGAACGCCAGCACCCTCGGATCGATCGCGATTTCATTGATGCGCGGAAGAACATCGGGACCCAGGCTGATCAGAAATCGCACGCCGCCCCATGCGACGAACAACCCCACCACCGCGCCGATCCCCGCCAGCAACATGCTCTCGGTCAGCAGTTGCCGCACCAGTCTCGCCCGGCCCGCGCCCAGCGACGCGCGAATGCCGATCTCACGCCGCCGCGCCGCCGATCGCGACAGCAGCAGGTTCGCCAGATTCACGCACGCCATCAGCAGCACGAAGCCGACCGCCGCGCTCAACGTCAGAATCGCCGGGCGGATGTCGCCCACCATTGTTTCCTGCAGCGTCTGTTCGGTGGTGTCCCAGCCCGCATTCGATCGTGGAAATTGCTGCTCTGCGCGAGCCGCGATCGCATTCAGATCAGCCGTCGCGCTTTCCAAAGTCGCGCCCGGTCTCAATCGCGCGATGCCCGCCAGATCATGTCCACCGCGCTCCCGCCAATCTTCTTCTTTCATGGTGAGCGGCGTCAGGATTTCGACGTCTGAAAACGCAAACCCCTGCGGCAGCACGCCGATGACTGTGTAGATCTCCTGATTGATCTTGAGCGTCTGGCCCAGCACATTCGCCGCGCCCGCAAAGCGCCGCACCCACAGCGCATGACTCAGCACCGCGACATGATCCGACCCCAGCTTCATTTCATTCGCGATAAACCCGCGTCCCACTTGCGGCTTCACTCCTACCACGTCGAAAAATTCTCCCGTCACGCGCGCGCCGTGCAATCGCTCCGGCTCGGTGCCGCCGGAGAGATTCAAGCCCTGTTCCGAAATCGCCGTGATCGCGGTGAAGGAATGATTGTGATCGTGATAATCCACGTAGTTGCCCGGCGACAGCGCGAACTGCGGGAATCCGGCCTTGAGGTTGCGATCCTGCACCATGATCAGGCGATCGGAATCGGGGAAACGGAGCGGCCGCAGCAGCACCGAATTGACTACCGTGAAGATCGCGCTATTCGCTCCGATCCCCAGCGCCAGGGCCAGAACCGAGACGATGGCGAACCCGGGATTCCGGAGCAAGGTTCGCATCGCGTAGCGCAGGTCCCACAGGATGGAAGTCAACATGTGGCTAGTTTATTACGAACAAGTTGCTAAGATGAAGCCGACGGGCCCCGTTTTGGCAATCGTCCAGCGGTACTTTCGAGTGGCCTTGCCCAAGTTTCGGAGAATGCTCTTAAAGTCCCGCATTTTTCTCGTCGTCCTGCTGCTTCCTCTGGGCGGTTGTTTTGTGCGCAAACGCGTAGTGGCTGGACCGGCCGCGCCCACCAACCGGCCGCTGCTCGCCGCGACCAAAGAACAGCTGATCCAGCGCGTGCACGCCATCTTCGATCCGATTCACGCCTTCAACATGCGCGCCGATATTTCGCCATCCGTCGGAGCTCTTTATGGCGGTGAACTGACTGACTATGCCACCGTTCGCGGCATATTTCTGTTCCAGAGGCCGAACAGCATTCGCATCGCGGGATTGGATCCAGTGGTGCATAGCGCGCTGATCTTCGATATGGTGTCGGTGGGCCGCGAATTTCGAGTGTCGATTCCGAGCAAGGACCGCTTCATCATCGGCGATAATGACGCGCCGCCGAGTTCAACCAACAAGCTCGAGAATCTTCGCCCGACGGCCTTCCTCACATCGTTGCTGATTGAGCCGCCCGATCCGAAAGCGGAGCTCACGCTGCTCGAAGACGACACCGACGAAAACAAGTCGGTCTACATCCTGTTCATCATTCATCAGGAAGCGGGCCAACTGATTCTGGTGCGCAACATCTATTTCGATCGTCACACTTTGGAAATCGTGCGGCAGAAGACCTTCACGCCGGCCGGCGGAACCGTGAGCGAAACCAAGTATGGCGACTGGAAGACCTACGAGTCGATTTCGTTTCCTTCTTCGATCACGATTCGCCGTCCTCTCGATGGCTACGAGGTGAGCCTGAACGTGATCGAAATGCACATGAATCCCACCGATCTGACCCCGGATCGTTTCGTTCTGACGCAGCCGCCGGGATCGCAATTGCAGCGTCTCAAATAAAGGCCCGCCGATTGCACTAGAGAGGGCAACATAGCGGGGAACATAGCTCTCCTCCGGGATGCGAATGTTCCATTGCTCGCTGTAGTCGTGGGGCCCGTGCCGGGTCTGGTCATACCTGGCGCGGGCTTTTTCTTTGATTTGCAACGATTTCTTGGAAGGCCTATCAATCGCCGTGTTTTTCTTGACGCGCTCGCTACGGATTCAGGCAGCGTCATGACGCGATCCACACCCAATTCGATTGGGCCAAATCGCGATGCTGCGCTATACTACACGCGTGAAAGGCATCGTTCTCGCGGGCGGCTCGGGCAGCCGTCTTTATCCCCTCACCAAGATCACGAATAAGCATCTGCTGCCGATTTACGACAAGCCGATGGTGTATTTCCCGATCCAGACTTTGGTGGGCGCCGGGATCACCGATATCATGCTGGTCACCGGCGGTCGCAACTCCGGTGATTTTCTGCGGCTACTCGGCAACGGGAAAGAGTTTGGGCTGAAGCATCTCAACTACACCTATCAGGAAGGCGAAGGCGGCATTGCCGAAGCACTCGCGCTGACGGAGCACTTCGCCGACGGCGATCAGGTGTGCGTGATTCTCGGCGACAATCTGATCGAAGGAAATATTCGCGCGGCGGTGGACGAATTCAAGCAGATGAAGCACGGCGCTCGCATTTTCCTTAAAGAAGTTTCCGACGCCCAACGATTCGGCGTCGCGGAATTGAAGGGCAAACAGATCGTCGGCATTGAAGAGAAGCCCAAGCAGCCCAAAAGCAACCTCGCGGTGACGGGAATCTATCTCTACGACGCAACGGTGTTCGACAAATGCCGCGAGCTGAAACCGTCGCATCGCGGCGAGCTGGAAATCACGGATGTGAACAACGCCTACATTGCGGAAGGATCGATGACCTACGCGGTGCTGGACGGCTGGTGGACCGACGCAGGCACCTTCGATTCGCTGCTGCGCGCCGCGAATCTGGTGGCGGCGCAGCATCTGAAAGAGCACGGTCACGATCGCGAAGCCGCCGCCGACTAGCGCCGTGGCGCGGGCCTCCAGCCTGCTGAGCCGGCAGTCGTGCCGGCTCTTCCGTGACTTTCTTGAGAAGAGCCGAGACGACTCTCGGCTCAGCAGGCTAGACAGCCCGCGCCACCTGCAGCGTTTGTTACCATCGCGGATAGAAGTCTCTCGCACCGAAATCTTCCATGTCGAACACCCTTGCAGATATTTTCAGCTCAATTCAGGAACAGCGCACCGCTATTATCCTGCCCGAATCCGGAATCCGCGTAACTTATGGCCAGCTTCGCGATCAAGTGATGGCGATGGCCTCTACGCTCGCGGAATTAGGGATAGGCCGCGGCGATCGCATCGCCACAGTGTTGCCGAACGGACTCCCGGCGATCGTAAGCTTTCTGGCGTCGGCGATTGCGGGAACCGCAGCGCCGCTGAATCCCGGATATCGCCAGGATGAATTCGCGTTCTATCTGGACGACACCTCGGCGAAGGTGCTGCTGTGTCCGCCCGACGGAGCGCCGGACGCTCGCAAAGCTGCTGAGGGCAAGGTCCCGGTGTATTCACTCGAAATGGATGCGAACGGAGTCGTTACCATTGCCGGTGCACCAAAGGGAACCAAACATCCATCGCCCGAGGCTGACGACATCGCGTTGGTGCTTCACACCAGCGGCAGTACCGGGCGCCCGAAGCGCGTGCCGATTCGCCATCGCAATCTGATGGCGTCGGCGAAAAATATCATCGCGCATTACGATCTGAAACCGGCCGACGTATCGCTGGTCGCGATGCCGCTGTTTCATGTGCATGGCCTGGTCGCATCGACCATCTCGACGTTGCTGTCCGGCGGAACCATCGTGGTGCCCGCGAAGTTCAATCCGATGTCGTTCTGGCGCACCGTTCGCGATTGCGGGGTGACGTGGTATTCCGCCGTGCCCACCATTCATTCGCTATTGCTGGCGCGTGCCGGCAACGATCGTCCGCAGGGCGCCGAAGGCTTGCGCTTCATTCGATCCTGCAGCGCCGCTCTGCCGCCGGAAATGATGGCGAAAATGCACGGCGTGTTCGGCGTGCCGGTGCTGGAAGCTTACGGCATGACCGAGGCGTCGCATCAGATGGCCTCGAATCCTCTGCCGCCGTCGTCGGCCAAGCCCGGATCGGTAGGACCGGGAACCGGCGTCAAGATCGGAATCATGGACGCCGCGGGAAATCTGCTCAAGACCGGCGAGCGTGGCGAAGTGGTGATCCAAGGGCCCAACGTGGTCGATGGATATGAAAATAATCCTGAAGCGAATGCGGCGTCGTTCACCAACGGCTGGTTTCGCACCGGCGATCAGGGCGTTTTGGATGAGCATGGGTATCTCACGCTGACCGGCCGCATCAAGGAATTGATCAATCGCGGTGGTGAGAAGATCGCGCCGCGCGAGATCGACGAAATTCTGCTGGCGTACCCAGGGGTCACGGAAGCGGTGGCGTTCGGATTCCCGCATGCCACCTGGGGCGAGGAAGTTGCCGCCGCCGTGGTGTTGAGTTCGCCGCAACCCGAAGCCGCGATCCTGGCGTTCTGCAAAGAGCGCCTGGCCGATTTCAAGTGTCCCAAGAAGCTGTACATCGTCGACACCATTCCGCGCACCGCGACCGGTAAAATCCAGCGCGGCGCTGTGGCGAAAGCGCTGGCCGGGGCGCAATAGGAAGCTTGGGCATGCGATTTCTGATCGCCGGCGCAGGCGCGATCGGCGGCTATATCGGCGCGAAGCTCGCCAAGGCCGGCGAAGACGTTGTGCTCTACGCACGCGGTCCTCATCTGAAAGCGATGCAGGAGCGCGGCCTGCGGGTTATCGGCCCGCCGGAAAACTTCGAAGTTCATCCGCGCATCATCGGGGACCTGAAAGACGCGGGCGATGTCGATGTGATTTTTCTGGGCGTGAAGGCGCACGGATTGACCGCGCTTGCGCCGAATATTACTCCTCTCATCCGGCCGAATACAACCGTGGTCAGCACGCAGAACGGCATTCCCTGGTGGTTTTTCCAATTTGGCGATGCGGACTTGCAATTGGAGCGCGTGGATCCCGGCGGCGTGATCGCGAAATCCATCGACAAGAATCACGTCATCGGATCGATCGCCTATTTCGCAACCGATATCGTTGAACCCGGCGTGATTCGTCACAACGAAGGGAATCGCATCTCTCTGGGCGAGCCCGACGGTTCGCGATCAGACCGCGTTCGCGCCATCGCCGAAGCTCTGGTCAAAGCCGGCCTGCGCGCGCCGGTGACCGCTCGTCTTCGCCATGAAATCTGGGTCAAGATTCTGGGCAACGTCGCGTTTAATCCCATCAGCGCGCTCACCGGCGCGACGCTTGAACAGATCGTTCACGATCCTGACGCGTGCGCGCTGGTTCGCAGGATCATGGAAGAGGCCGAAGCGGTCGCGGCGAAGCTCGGCATGGAACTGCCGGTGACGATCGATCAGCGCATCGCGGGCGCCGAGAAAGTCGGGTCGCACAAGACGTCGATGTTGCAGGATCGCGAAGCCAGGCGTCCCATGGAGATCGAAGCGATCGTCGGCGCGGTGGCGGAGTTGGGCGAGCGGCTCGGAGTCGCGATGCCGCATACCAATAGTGTTTATGCTTGCGTTAAGTTACTCGATGTAACGTCGAGAGCAGGGAGTCCAAAGTGAATCGATGGTTCCGTCTGGCGGCCGCTGTCGCCGCCATGATCATGATCGCGAATCTGCAGTATGCCTGGACATTTTTTGTCGAGCCGCTGCAGCTCGCGCACAAAGCGTGGAAGCTGGATCAGATCCAGTGGGCGTTCACGCTGTTCATCGCGTTTGAAACCTGGGTGATGCCGTGTTCGGGCTGGATGATCGATCGCCTGGGCCCGCGCACTTTCATGTCGATGGCGGGCGTGTTGTGTGGTGTGGGTTGGACCATGATGGGCCGCGTCGACACGCTGACGGAGCTGTACTTCTTTTACGCGCTGGCTGGATTCGGCGCGGCGCTGGTGTACTGCGGATCGATGGGCATCGCGCTCAAATGGTTCGCCGATAAGCGCGGGCTGGCGGCAGGATTGATCGCGGCGGGATTCGGATCGGGCGCGGCGCTGTTTACTTCGTCGATCGCGCACGCCATCGCGACCATCGGTTATCGCGACGCTTTTTTCTACACCGGCATCGGCCAGGGATTGCTGATCATCGTCGCGGCGCAGTTCCTGCAAAACCCGGTTACCCATGCGCCGGTGCAGGTGGCGAAAACGTCGGCGATCAAATCGACCGGCGAAAATTTCAATTCCTGGGAAATGCTGCAGACGCCGCATTTCTACATGCTGTTCGCGATGGCGCTGATGATGGGCATCGGCGGATTGATGATCACCGCGCAGGTGAAGCCGATGGCGAAGACGCTCCACATCGCCGCGGCCACGGTGCAGCTTTCGGTCACCTTGAATTTGATCGCCAACGGCAGCGGGCGCTTGTTCTGGGGCTGGGTGTCCGATCATATGGGACGGGAACGCACCATGACCGTCGCGTTCTTCTTCCACTCGCTGTTGCTGCTGGGCGTGGTCACCGTCGCGAAGGGATCGGCGCAGCTTTTCGTGATTTTTAGCGCGGCGATCTTTTTCACCTGGGGCGAAATTTACTCGCTGATGCCGTCGGCCATCGGCGATTATTTTGGGAGCAGAAACGCCAGCTCCAATTACGGGTTCATATATGCGGCGAAGGGCGTCGCGTCGATTCTCGCCGGGGGATTGGCGGCGCAGCTTTTTCGCAAAACAGGAACCTGGGATTATGGTTTTTACGTCTGTGCGGCATTGGCGATGATCGCGGCACTGTTGACTTTGGTGCTGCGCAATATGCCTCGGCCGCACAAACCGATTCCCGTCACCAATACGGCCGTTGCCGGAGGACACTCGATTGCCCCATGAATGGAAGTTGACCGCGCATCCCGGGGATGTGCACAAGCAGATCATCACGCGCGAGGCGCTGGATTTTCTGGCGCATCTCTCGCATGAATTCGAGCATCGCCGCCGCGATCTTCTGGAAAAGCGAAAAGTTCGCCAGGCAGAAATCGACAGCGGCAAGTTTCCCGATTTTCTTCCCGAGACCGAATCCATTCGC
This sequence comes from Terriglobia bacterium, assembly GCA_963819125.1. Lineage (GTDB taxonomy): Bacteria > Acidobacteriota > Terriglobia > Bryobacterales > Bryobacteraceae > Palsa-187. The sequence goes on along the minus strand of CAWFUQ010000015.1, from coordinate 686,920 downwards.
AAAGCCGATTGGAAGGTCGCGTCTATCCCTGATGACCTGCGAGATCGTCGAGTCGAGATCACCGGCCCCGTCGATCGCAAGATGGTGATCAACGCGCTGAACTCCGGCGCCAACGTGTTCATGGCGGATTTCGAGGACGCGAATTCGCCCACGTGGACCAACAATCTGGACGGACAGATCAACCTGCGCGACGCGATTGCCGGAACCATCGAATACTCGAGCCCGGAAGGCAAGCATTACAAGCTGAATCCCAAGATCGCGACGCTGCTGGTTCGTCCGCGCGGCTGGCATCTCACCGAAAAGCACGTGCTGATGAATGGCGAGCCGATGTCGGGATCGCTGTTCGACTTCGGGTTGTACTTCTTTCACAACGTTCACACCTTGAAAGAGAAGGGCACCGGTCCGTATTTCTATCTGCCCAAGCTCGAAAGCCATCTTGAAGCGCGGCTGTGGAACGACGTGTTCAAGTTCGCGCAGGAAAAAGTCGGCGTGCCACGCGGCACCATTCGCGCGACGGTGCTGATCGAAACGATTCTGGCTGCGTTTGAAATGGACGAGATTCTGTATGAGCTGCGTGAGCACTCGGCGGGATTGAATTGCGGGCGCTGGGATTACATTTTCAGCTTCATCAAGAAATTCCGGAATCATCCGCAGTTCATGCTGCCCAATCGCGCGGAAGTGACGATGACGCGGCATTTCCTGAAATCGTATGTGGAGCTGTTGATCCACACCTGCCATCGCCGCGGCATTCATGCCATGGGCGGCATGGCTGCTCAGGTTCCGATCAAGAATGATCCGGTAGCGAACGAAGCAGCACTCGAAAAGGTCCGGCAGGATAAATTGCGCGAGGTGAACGCGGGTCACGACGGAACGTGGGTGGCGCACCCGGGGCTGGTTCCGGTCGCCAAAGAAGTTTTCGATATGTACATGGAGGGGCCGAATCAGATTTCCCGCACGCGTGACAGTGTTCATGTCAACGCCAAGGATCTTCTGGAAGTTCCTGAAGGCGACATCACCGAAGCCGGTTTGCGTTTGAATATCGACGTCGGCGTGAAGTACCTCGATGCGTGGCTGCACGGCGTCGGATGCGTTCCGATTTACAACCTGATGGAAGACGCGGCGACTGCGGAGATCTGCCGCGCGCAGGTGTGGCAGTGGACCAAGTATCGCGCGGTGATGAAGGACGGCCGCACTATCACGCCGGAAATGGTGCATGCGTTGACGGATGAGTTGGCACCTGGTAATCCCAAAGCGGCGCAGCTGTTCAAGTCGATGATGACGAACGCCGATTTTCCGGAATTCCTGACGCTTTCGGCATACGAGAACATCGACTAGCCGGAAACTCGCAGGCGACCAAAGGCGATCGCCTGCGCTACATTTACTTTTTTCTTTGCGGGCCCGCGCATCCATCGATTGGCCGCAATGGAACGGCATCGCCACAACCCCGGACGACTGTTCGCCAAAACTGACGCAGAAGGTGCTCGCCCATCGTCTGGCTTTAGACTGCAGTGCCATAAACGTTGCCGCCGGGATTGTCTAGAATTGCCGGGGCTCGGTGCGACTGGAGGCCAAATGGGTGCGCCAGCCATCTCTGATTCGAAGGTATGTGAGGTTTTCAAAAACGCGCGTGAGCTGAAGTGCGATGTCGTTGATACGGCGGAAAATTGAGCTGCTGTCGCTAATGTGACGGGTACGCCTGGCGTACGCTGGCGAATAGCGCGCGTGCTTCGCCGACTAAAAATAGCGATCCGGTGATCACGATCACATCGTCGGCATCCGCTCTTTTGCGTGCGATTTCTAGAGCTTCCGTGATGGACGGGGCCGTCTCGCCTCGTCCCGCAATTTCGAGCAGCGCCTCCGGCCGCAACGCGCGCGGGGCGTTCGGCGCGGTGAAGATTAATTCCGTCGCGACGGGGAGCAAGATGCCGGCGATTTCCTCGATCGCTTTGTCTCGCATCGCTCCGTAGATCATCCAGATTTTGCGATGCGCGTAGAATCGCGCCAGGTGCGCGGCGAGTGCTCGGGCGCCTGCGGGATTGTGCGCTCCGTCGAGGATAACATCGGGGTTCGGTGCGACCAGCTCCAATCGTCCCGGCCATCGCGCGTCGCGAATTCCATCGGGCGCGAATCCCAGTTTCTGCAAGGCTAGCGCTGCGACGATCGCGTTGCCGATCTGATGCTCCCCGGCGAGTGGTACGTCGAGTCCAGAGAATCTTGACCCTCGCGCGTCGATTTCGAGGTCGCGAATTTCGAAATCGCCCGCCCGAATTACTTCGATCCCGAGCTCGGCGGCGCGCGCATTCAGGACTGCCGTTGCTTCGGGCCGCTGCTTTGCGAACACCGCAGGAATGCTGCGTTTCAGGATCCCCGCTTTTTCTTTCGCGATCGATTCGATGGTCGATCCCAGGTACGCTTCGTGATCGAAATCGATGGGCGTGATTACAGTGAGCACCGGCTCGATCACATTGGTCGCGTCGAGGCGTCCGCCGAGCCCCACCTCTATGACCGCGATATCCACGCGTAATTCGCGAAACAGCCAGAACGCCATGGCGGTGACCGTTTCGAAATAGGTGGGGTGGCAATCCAGATCCAGCGATTCGGCGATTTCGTGAACGACGTGGAACGCGTGCTGGAATTGTCCAGGCGATACCGGGATGCCGTCGATTTGGATGCGCTCGGTTGGTTCGATCAGATGGGGTGAGGTGAACAGGCCGGTGCGGACGTGGGCAGCTCGCAAGCCGGCGTCGATCATGGCGCAGGTCGAGCCTTTGCCGTTGGTTCCCGCGACGTGTATTGATCGGAACGCGCTCTGCGGACTGTCCAACGCATTCAAGATTGTGCGGATGCGCTCAAGGCCGAATTTCGCGGTCTTGAGCTCATTGCCGAGCGCGTACAGGAATCGAACGGAATCGGGGTAATCGAGCACTTATTCGACTTTACGGGATTCCGTTGCGCCCAAGCGCGCGGACTTACGTCCGCGCCTCAAATGGCGGGCCGCAAAGGCTCCACGTGCCGTTGCGCCCGAACGCGCTCCATAACTGTCGCGCCTCAAATGATGAGCGTGTGTTGCAAAGGCGTCGCGCGCTATCTGGTGGCGAGTGTGCCTCGGCGGTACAACAGCCAGGCGATGCCTATCACGGCGATGGTCCCCATAATGATTTTGAATTCGAACAGCCACACCTTCGATTCGGGTTCCGGCACGAAGGAACACGCCAGCGTGATGAAGGTCGCGAGTTCGCCGGCGATGGCCGCGCCGCGTTTTCCGGCTTTCCACGCGCTCGCGAAAATGTAGATGTAAGGAATGTATCCGGCGATCACCATCAGCGAGACCATCGCGTTGATCGCCGCTTTGAAGGTGTCGCCGATCTGCACCAGGATCAGCAGCAGCGATGCGACCGCACCCAGAGCGAGAATCGAAACGTAGGGCGTGTGCCAGCGCGGATGCACCTTGCTGAACGCGGCCGGAAGCAAGTGATCCACACCCGCGGCGTAGGGCAAGCGCGACACTGCCGATCCCCATCCGCCGAACGCGCCCACCGCGTTCATCAGGACAAACACTGCGATCACGGGCGGCAGCCACGATGCGTTCAGAAATTGTCCGGCGGCCAAGCCCACGTCGGCGACGCCGTGCAATTCACTGATGGAGGCTTGCTTCAACACCACCAGCAACGCGATGGTGCAGGCGATGTAAAACATGGACGCGAAGCTGGTCGCCGTTAGCACCGCGGGCGCTACTGTCTTCTCCGGTTTCCGAACTTCGCCCGCCATCAGGCCCGCGGCTTCGGCTCCGCTCATCGCGAAAGAGATCACCGAAAACACTTGCAGTGTTTTCCAACTGAACTCCGGCAGAGGATGGATCGGCGCCGCGACGCCGCGCCTGGAATACACCACCCACGCGATCGCGATCAGCAGCAGACCGAGCGCGAAGGTCGCGATGCCGCCCAGGTTCTCGGTCCATTTACCGATTTTCAGTCCGACGATGTTGGTGCCCAGTGCGATCCAGATCCCCGAGAGCGAGGCGATCAGCAGGAACCAGCGCTCGTCGGCCAGATGCGCGAAGGAAGGACCGAGGCCGATCACGCCGACACTCATTGCGAAGATCGCGGCGCTGGGAAGTGTGAACGCGATGGAGATCCAGTAAGTGAAGAAGGAAAGGAAGCCGTGCCACGGGCCGAAATCCTCGCGGGCCCATACGTACAGTCCGCCGGCCACGGGATATTTCGACATCAGCGCGGCGACCGCGATTCCCAGTGGCGCAGCGAACAGCACTACCGTCAGCGCCCACAGCGTGATGGTGCCCGATCCTGCGTTCGCCGCCGCCGCGATCCAGCGCGGGCCGGTGATGCAGGGGATCAGGAACAGCGCCAGATCGCGCAGGCCGAGTTCGCGCGCCAGGCCGGTCTGCTTATCTACCCTCGCCGTTTCAACAGAACTATCCATGAGCCGCGTGCTGGCAGCCGAAGCTGGCCGGCACTCGTCCGCCTTTGTTCAACTCCTTGACGCCGATTTCGGTGGCGTAATAGATCCGCGCGGTGAGGGATTTCGCTTGCTCGAAAAAGGTGTGCCCGATATCCTGCCCATGCTCGAGCGCTTTCAGCATCGCTACCTGTTGGTCAGGCGCGCATTTGATGAACGCGTGCCCGTGCTGCTCGATCGAGTGATGATCGAGCCATGCCAGGCCACCGAGAAAACTCTCGCGCAGCTCGGCCGATCCGTCGCGCAGGAACAGATCGATGTAGCGATTCACGCGCGCCAGCTTCGCTCCGGGAGTATCGGTGGCGGGAATGATCAACTCCGTCAGTACGATGACGGTTTCGTTTTCATGGGCGCTGAGGATGGATGGTTTCCATTGCGGCTGCGCAGCTTGCTGCGCCCAGGCTCGCGGGATTACCGCAGGGAATGCGGCTAAGGTCGCGCCGAACTTCAACAGCTCGCGGCGTTGCATCCGTCTATGCTACACCGGATCGCAGACGGGAGCGCCTGCCATCAGCGCCGCGCCTGGCGTAGTGCATCATACAGATTGCACATTGAGTGGGGCGGACGCCCTCGTCCGCGCTGGGCCCCCGGCCCGGCTGGCGTGCTGAAGCCAAAGGCCGACGAGGGCGTCGGCCGCGGACCAGGGGTCCGCCCCACCTTGTTCCAGAAGAGTTGGAATTTGTGACGCTCCCACCAGCAGGGCTACCTTCTTCATGAACTGGCCACGGCCCAGAAGTTATGCATCACGGGAGTAATCGCGGCAACAGGATGCATAGTCCGGACAGTAGCGGTCCGGTCGATGGATGCCGCGGGATGAAATGTCTCTCCCAACGTTGCAACCGACGCGCCAAAAGAAAGAGGCGACCCGCCGCGCAGCCGCCTCCATCCCGGTCATTTCTCGATGTAATTCTTTTCGATCAGGTGCTACTTCCAGTGGCCTTCCACCATCACCCATCCGCCGCCGCGCTTCACCCAGCGGTGCGCGACCCAACGAGCATGCGGACGTGGTGGCCTCTCCCAACGTCCCGGCACCCATACGTAGGCGCCGCCGTCCCAGCGATGATATCCATCGATCCACACGAACTCCCGTCCAGGCGCGACAGGGCGCTTTTCGACAACCGCGTGAGGCGGTTCGATCTTTACGATGATGTCGGCGGCGCCTGCCTGCACTGCCAAGCCGCCAGCCAACATCAATCCAAGTAATGTTGAACGAAACATGTTGATCCTTTCCACTCCTCCATGGATTCGAAGTGCATCCTGCCTTCCATCTCAGCAAAACACAAAAACCCTTTTGGAGTCAATGTGTTGCGTGTGAATGTTCCTTAACCGCAGGGTCCTGCCACCGCAAATTCTGCTGGGTCCCGGCGACGATGGAGTAAAGAGGATCGAGGTAAATTGGGAACGTCCTAGACTTTTTTCGATCCGCCGGCGTCTTTACGAACGGAACCGAAAGTAAACCAGGGAGCCAGATTGATCTTTCGCGAGGTCGAAGATCGCGACCTGATCGCTAAAGCGAGACGTGGGGACGTGGAGGCCTACAACCTTCTAGTCTCGCGATGGGAGAAGCGTGTCTTCAATTATCTGCTGCGCCTGGTTTCGAATCGTGAAGACGCACTGGACGTCAGCCAGGACGTGTTCTTGAAGGCGTATCAAAATCTGCCCAAGCTGGACGACGCGGCGAAGTTTGCGGGATGGCTGTTTCGCATCGCGCACAACGAAGCGTTTTCGATGCTGCGGCGCAAGCGTCCGGAGACGGAATTGTCCGGCGAACCGCGCGGCGCTGACCTTGGACGTGGTCTGTTGCCGATCGAGTTGTCGCTGGCTGTTGAGAGCGCACTCGATCGACTGAATCACGATCAGCGCGAGGCGGTGCTGCTGAAGGTGTACCAAGGATTCAAGTTCGAAGAGATGGCCGAGATCCTGGGCTGTCCCGTATCGACCGTCAAGTCGCGTTTGTATACCGCGCTCGAGCTGCTGAAAACAACGTTAGCGCCGAGCCTGCTACGAGGTGAATCATGAGCTGTTCGAATATCGATTGGAAAGGGTACGCGCTGGGCGAGCTGGATGGGAACGGCCGCGCGCAGGCGGAAGCCCACGCGGCGACATGCGAATCGTGCCGCGAAGAACTGGCGGCGACGCGTCTGACGCTGGATGCATTGTCGACCCTGCGCGAGGAAGAAGTCCCGCGACGAATCGCTTTCGTCTCGGATAAAGTTTTCGAACCGAGATGGTGGCAGCGCATCTGGAATCCGACCTTCGCCGCAGCGTGCGTGATCGCGGCTGCGATTCTGATTCATGGTTTCGCCGGATTCGCGCGTCCCTCCGCCGATTCCGCGCAGATTCAGGCGCGGGTCGATCAAGCGGTGGAACAGGCCGTGGCGAAATCCGAAATGAAGCAGGCTGAAATGTTTAAAGAGACGCTCGAGGTCCTGCAGAAACAAAACCAGGCGATGTACAAACAAACGGCTTTTGTCCGCGAATAGGAAATCCCATGAAAAAAATTCTTCTCCCCCTTCTTCTCCTTGTAGTGGTCTTAAGTATGGCTGCTGCAACTGCGCCGCGCGTGGCCGGGCAACGCTGGTGAGCGTCGAAAAGAATCTCGACGATCGCATCAGGAGCCTGTGGGATGACAATCCCTATCTGTTGCTGGGCAACACGCGCGGCGTTTATCTGGAAAACTACGGCGCCGTGTTTACGGCGGAAGTGGATCTGGTGGTGAACCCGACCTCGCTGATGAACGCGAACATCAAGAAGGAAGAGATCGTTCGGTTCCATCAGAAAAAGCTGGAGCGCATCCCGAAATTGAAGAGCGCGATGCGTGACGCGCTGGCTTCCTGCGCGACTCTGCTGGATGTGCCGGCAGATGAGCAGATCACCATCGTGACGTTCGTGCCGCATCACGGTTGGGAAGATATGACTGGCATTCCCACGCAGCTCACCTTCCAGGCGACACGAAAAGCGCTGCTGGAAGCGCAGCGCGGCGGGCCGGCCGCGCTCGACGCCGCGGTTCACGTCAGCGAAAACTAAATGCGCCTGGGCGAGATTCTCATTGAGCGAAAGCTGATCACGCAGGAGGATCTCGATCGCGCGCTGGAATTGCAGAAAGAGCGGGGCGACAAGCTTGGCAAGATTCTGGTCGATCTTGGATTTGTTTCCGCGCGCGATGTAGTGAGTTCGCTGGCGGATCAGCTGGACGTGCCGCTGCTTACGATCGAAGGGCCGCCCGCCGTTTCACCCGAAACCGAATCGCTCTCGCCACGATTTCTGCGCCAGTCGCGCTGTCTTCCGGTGGCGCTGCACGATCACACGGTGACGCTCGCGATGGCCGATCCTCTGGATTTCGAAACGCGATCGACGGTGGCTGCTTGCACCGGTCTTACCGTTCGCGCCGGCATCGCCGCCGAACAGGAAATTCTGGATGCGATCGATCGCTTCTATGCTCCGGCTTCCAAGAGCGAGACGGAATTCACGACGCCTGCCGGCGACACCGAAGACCTGGAACATCTGCGCGACATGGCCAGTGAGGCGCCGGTGATCCGGCTGGTGAACGCCATGATCGCGCAGGCCGTCGAGAAGCGCGCCAGCGACATTCACATCGAGCCGTTTGAAAAAGAATTCCGCATTCGCTATCGCATCGATGGCGTGCTGGTGAATCAGGATTCGCCGCCGCGCGAGCTGAAGGCCGCCATCATTTCGCGCGTGAAATTGATGGCGAGGCTGAATATCGCCGAACGCCGCCTGCCGCAGGATGGCCGCATCAAGATCAAGACCATCGGCCGCGAAGTCGATCTGCGCGTTTCCACGCTTGCCGACGCTGTACGGCGAATCCGTCGTGATGCGCCTGCTCGATCGGTCGGCGGGCGATTTTTACGATCTGGAACGCCTGGGCTTCGACCCGCACATGATGTCGCGCATGACGTATTTCACGTCGCTGCCGCACGGAATCTTTCTGGTCACCGGGCCGACCGGCAGCGGCAAATCGACCACGCTTTATTCCGCGCTGAAGCGCATCAATCAGACCGACAAGAAAATCATCACCATCGAAGACCCGGTGGAATATCAGATGGACGGGATCAATCAGATTCACGTGAATCCGCAGATCGGGCTGACCTTCGCCGCGCGGATTGCGGCACATCGTGCGCCAGGATCCGGACGTCATCATGGTCGGCGAAATTCGCGATCGGGAAACGGCGGATATCGCGATTCGCGCCGCGCTCACCGGCCACTTCGTGTATTCGACGCTGCACACCAACGATGCTCCCAGCGCGATCACGCGTCTCACCGATATGGGGGTCGAGAATTATCTGATCACGTCATCGCTGGTCGCGGTGCTGGCGCAGCGCCTGGTGCGCGTGATCTGCTCGAATTGCAAACGATCGGCCGGAACGGCGATCACGCCCGAAGGCGCGAAGATCGAGAGCTTTGAAGGCGCGGGATGCGAAGCTTGTTTCGGCACCGGCTTTCGCGGCCGCGTCGGCATTTTCGAATTGATGGAACTGGAAGAGGATCTGCGCGCGTCGATCATGCGGAACGAAGACGCCAGCAAGATCACCGCGATCGCGCGGAAGAATGGGATGCGAAATTTGAGAGAAGACGGGTGGTTGAAAATCCGCGACGGGAGTGACAACTGTCGGGGAAGTCACTCGCGTGACTCAGGAATTTTAATGGCCACGAATGCACACGAATGCACACGCATAAGATAAATGGCAACGCTTATCACTTTCGCGCTGTAGCCTCCGACGGGAAGCTTCGCACCGGCACGGTCACTGCCGATACCGATAAGTCCGTCGCGGCGGAACTGCGGCGTCAGGGACTGATTCCGGTTTACGTCGGTCTGGAAAAAAAGAGCGCCGGGTTCGAACTCAAATTGCCCGTCGTTCAACGCGGGCAAACGCAAGGACGTTCTGTTCTTCACGCAGGAACTTTCGACGCTGCTCAATGCCGGCGTGCCGCTCGATCGCGCGCTTTCGATCGCCGCTGAACTCACCGAACGCACCCAATTCCGCATCGCTGATTCTCGATGTGGTGCGCGTGCTTAAAGGCGGCAAATCGCTGGCCGACAGCCTGGCGACGCATCCATCGCATTTCTCCGAGCTGTACATCAACATGGTGCGCGCCGGTGAAGCGTCGGGATCGCTGGCCACAGATTTTCGAACGGCTCGCGGAGTTCGAACGCACCCGCGACGATCTGCGCGGCTACATCATCAGTTCCATGATTTATCCTGCACTGCTCACCGCTGGTCGGATTCGGATCGATTTTCTTGCTGCTCGAAGTGGTGGTGCCGCGTTTCGCGCTGATCTTCTCCGATCCGCGCATGAAGATCCCCACTCCCACGCTGCTGATGCTGAACGCGAGCGCATTCGTGCAGTCCTATTGGATGCCGACGGCCGTCACGCTTATCGCCGCGATCGCCGTATTTCAAACCTACATTCGAACCATCGCCGGACGATTGTGGTGGGACGGATTCCGTTTGAAGCTGCCAATGCTCGGCGACGCGCTGCGCAAAGCGGAAACCGCTCGATTCGCGCGCGCCATGTCGACCCTGGTTGCGGCGAGCGTGCCGCTGGTGCAATCGCTGGGCATCTCGCGGGGGATTTTGAACAATAAGAAAATCTCGAATTCGCTGGAAGGAATCGCGCAAGGAGTGAAGCGCGGCGAAGGAATCGCGACCCCGCTGCGCAAAGCAGGCGAGTTTCCGCCGCTGGCTGGTCACCTGCTCGCGGTGGGCGAAGAGACCGGCCACCTGGACACCATGTTTAATCGCATGGCCGATATTTACGACACTGAAACCCGCAATGCCATCCGCCGCTTCACCTCGCTGTTTGAGCCGTTGATCATCCTGGTGATGGGCGTGATGGTCGGAACTTTGATCCTTAGCCTGATGCTCGCCATCACGAGCATTAACGACGTGGCCATATGAAAAAAATTAACTCAAGACCCAAGTCAAGAAGAGCCTCTCAAGCTGGTATCACGCTCATCGAAATGCTGGTGGTGGTGACCATCATTGCGCTGTTCGCGGCGCTGGTCGGCCCCGCCATGCTGAAGCAGGGCGACAAAGCTCGCGTGACGCAAACCCACGCGCAGATCGATTCGTTTATGACCGCGCTGGGCGCTTACAAGCTCGACACCGGTCAATTTCCGTCGACCGACATGGGCCTGCAAGCGCTACGCGTGAAGCCTGAGAACGTCAATCAGTGGGCCGGGCCGTATCTGCCCAAGGACATCCCGCTCGACCCATGGGGCCGTCCGTATCTCTACAAATTTCCCGGCGATCATGGCGATGAGCCGGACGTGATCTCGCTCGGCGCTGATGGCGCTCCGGGCGGCGAAGGTATGAATGCCGACATCGTCAGTTGGAGTAATAAATAGGGTGAAGAGCATTCAGAATTCAGAATTCAGAATTCAGAATGAAAACTCCGGACGTCGCGATTCACGTTGGAGGCGCGGGCGTGAGTCCGCGCGCTTGGGCGCAAACAGCATCGACGACTTAGAAATTCGGGGCGATGGTGCGCAGCCCGACCGCACGGACTTACGTCCGCGCCTCAATTGGCCGATCGCGCACCACGGCACATCTTCCGAACGCGGCGTCACGCTGATTGAAATGCTGATCGTCGTCACGATCATTGCTCTCGTCGCCGGCCTCAGCCTGCCTTCGATTTCCTCCGGCCTCGATTCCATTCGTCTCCGCTCCGCATCCGATTCCATCGTTTCGCTGCTCAATACCTCGCTCGATCGCGCCGACCGCCGCCAGCAAGCCATCGAAATTCTGATCTCGCCGCGCGAAAATTCGATCTCCGCGCGCTCTGCCGATCAGAGCTACACACGCCGCCTCGATCTTGCCGATCCGGTCCACATTGCGTCGGTGCGGCCTGCTATCGAAGCCGATCCCAATCAGCCGCGGCGTTTCCTGGTCTATCCCGGCGGTGCGGTACCCGGAATCTCAATCGACCTCTCGACTGCCTCAGGGCACCGTCGCACCGTCTCCATCGATCCCATCACCGGAGTGCCGCTGGCGAAATGAAATCGCAAAAAGGATTCACGCTCCTTGAAGTTTTGGTTGCGACGCTGATCATGGGCATCGCGGTGTCGGGCGTCTTGAGCGCGCTCTCGGCATCGGCGCGTAACGCCGCGCGGCTTACCGATTATGACCGGGCCACGCTGCTCGCCAAATCGAAAATGGATGAACTGCTGGCCGATCAGAGCATTCATCGCAGAATTCCGATGGAAGGCCAGTTCAATCCCGCGCAGACTGGCGGCATTGCAGCCGGGTGGCATGCTGTCGTCACGCCGTTTGAAACTGCGCCAGGCGCAGGTCCCGGCCGCTGGGTGTTCGATCGGATCGAACTCGAGATCTGGTGGAACAGCGGCCCGGCGAATGCGCCCGTTCGTCATCAATTCGCGCTCGAAGGATTCCGCCGCGGATTGCTGCAGCCGGGGGATATGTGAGGCGGCCGAACGCGCTCCATACCTGTCGCGCCTCAAGCTGCCGGCCGTCGGCTTTGTGCCGCGAAACAAGAGCGCAAAGAGGGTTCACGCTGATCGAAGTGATGATCTCCGTCACGCTGGTCGCTGCCATCGCCAGCGGAATGCTGTGGGCCATGCGCACCAGCCTGATCACGCTGGAAAAAGTTGACGCGCGGCTCGATTCCAATCGCCGCGTGATGAGCGTGGAGCAGATTCTTTCGCGGCAGCTTTCGGGCGTTATGCCGGTCACCGGAAATTGCCAGAACGCGGGCGGCGGCATCATCCAGCGCGTTCCCGTTTTCAACGGAACCGATCAAACGCTGCACCTGGTTTCCTCTTATTCGATGAGCGAAGGGTCGCGCGGTTACGCCCGATTGCTGGAGTTGCAAGTGGTCCCATCCGATCGCGGCGGGGTGCGTTTGATCGTCAACGAATCGCTGTACACCGGGCCATCGAGCGTCGCGCCGTTCTGCATGGAGCGCGCGTTCGCGCCCGGAACGGTCACTCCGCAATCGTTCATCCTGGCCGATCGCCTGGCGTACTGCCGCATCGCTTATCAGGAATGGCTGCCGATGACGCCCGTCAATCAACACTGGCTGCCGGTGTGGAACAAGCCTGATCTGCCGTCGGCCATCCATGTCGATATGGCGCCGCTGGCCACCGATGCCGCGACGTTGCCGCTGATGAGCGTCACCGTTCCGATTCACGTCACGCGCGAGGTTTTGAATCCTTATGCGGACCAGTAGTGAGCGTGGAGTGAAAATGGGGACAGACCGCTCCGTCCGCGCCAGTGGGTTTGTCTCCGATCGCCGTGTTGCGCATCGGGACAGAGTAGTCTGTCCCCATTTTCACAGTAGAGAGCGGGGCGGGGCGCTGCTCGCGGTGCTGTGGCTCTCCGCCGCGCTGGCGGCGATCGCTTTTTCAGTCGCCACCACGGTTCGATCCGAAACCGATCGAGTCTCCTCCGCCTCCGACGGGCTCCGCGCGTCTTACCTGGCCTCCGGCGCGGTGGAACGCGCCATCCAGTGGATCGAATGGGGCCCGACCGCACACAACCCCGACGGATCGCCGAAATATCAATACAACCAGCCGCGCATGTTGATGCAATTTCCGAGTGGCGACGCGGTAGTCGAATTGATCCCGGAAGCCGCGAAACTCAACATCAACACCGCCTCCCCTGACGATTTATTACGGGTGGTCACGGCCGTTACCGGCGACCCGCGAGCGATCCCGCGAAATCGTTGCAGGCATTATCGATTGGCGCACCCCCGCGGGCGGGCCGACGGACTTCGATCAGTACTATTTCGGCGTCACTCCGACTTTTCGCGCCCGGCACGCGTCCTTTGAGGAGATCGAGGAACTTATTGCTGGTGCGAGGCATGACCCCCGAAGTGTTTTACGGCAACTACATCCCCGCGGATGGTTCGCAGCCGAATGCGCGCTTGCTCGCCACCGGCGGCCTGCGCGATTGCCTTTCGGTATGGGGCAGCAACGGTCCGTTCGATGCGAACACCGCGAGCCCGGCCCTAATGGAAGCGATGGGCATGCCTGCGCAAGGCGCGGCCGCGATCGTCGAACGCCGCGCCGCGCAGCCGTTTCGAAATATGGGCGAAGTCGGCGCACTGGGATTTCCTACGCCGCGTCTGGGCATCGGCGGCATTCGGGTGTGGACCTTGCGAGCCAGCGCTCGTCTGCGCCGTCCCGATCATTCGCCGTCTGAAGTGGTGCGCACCGCCGCGGCCGTGGTCAAGATGGTGGATCCGCAGTTTTACCCGATGACGCCGGTGCACGTGCTGCGCTGGTATCAGGACGCGTGGTCGCAGACGGCGATCGCGCCGCCGATGAATCGCAGCGCCTTTCCGAGGGTCTTTCCCGCAATGATGCCGGCGCAGTTGAAGACGTGGCTCGCATTCGGCAGCGGCATCGGCATCGAAATCAGCGGACCGCGCGATTCCGAATCGCTGCACGCCACCGCGGTGCGGGTGCGTCCCACCGGCGCGCGCGTGGTCTCGAAGCTTGAGATCGAAAACTTCGCGCATCAGCCCGCCGGCGTGTGGGGCACCGAATTTTCCAACTTCGCCCGGCGCGCCGGCATGCGCCACGTCGGCGCCACCGTGATCCTGCCGCGCCATGAAGTAATCGTGCGCCAGCTTTCGCTGCCGGGCATTTCCGCGAAAGATCTCGATTCCGCCATCGGCTTCCAGCTCGACGGCTTGCATCCTTATCCCGAAGACGACGTCACGGCGAGCTGGTCGCGCCTGGGCGGGAGCGATACAGTGCTCATTGCGATCACACGCCGCGCCGTGATCGATCGTTACGCGACGCTGTTCGCCGAAGCCGGTATCAAGATCGCCTGCTTCACCTGCTCGGCCGCCGTGATGTACTCCGCGCTGCGCTTGTTCGATGCGGCTCCTGCGCCGCAGATTCTGGCCGCTGATGTCGCGCCGTCGCACATCGAGATTTATGGCGAGAGCCCCACGCGTCCGCTGTTTTCGGCTACGTTCGATGCGCAAGGCGACGCTGCGCTCGATCGCGCCGCCGCGCTGGCCCGCGCTGAACTACGCGTCGATCCTGATCATGCTGCCGGGCCCATTCCGTTCGAGGATCTGCTTCGCACCGCGCCGGCGCTTCCTTATGCCGCGGCGCTTGCGTCGGCGTGCCCACGCCTGGGGCTCGCCGTCAATCTTCTCCCGCAGTCGCAGCGTCAGGCCAGCTCACGCGCGCTGCTGATTCCTTCCGCGGTGGTTGGAGCGATCGTGCTGGCGCTGGCCATCGCGCTGGCCGCGTTTCCCGGTTACGAAAATCGCAAATACATCCGATCGCTCGAAGCTGAGATCGCGAAAGTACAGCCGCTCGCCAAGCGCGCCGAGGCCATCGATCGCAAGGCCGATGGGACGCGTAAAAAGGTTCAGCAGCTCGACGATTTTCGCCGCCGCGCCAAGTCCGACATGGACGTGCTCCAGGAAATGACGCGCATCCTGCCAGCCAGTACCTGGCTCAACCTGCTCGAAGTCAACCGTTCGCAGATTAATCTTGCCGGGGAAACCGATCAGGCCGCGCCGCTGCTCAAAGCCATCGATGCTTCGCCAATGTTTGAAGCTTCTGAATTCGCCATGCCACCGATTCGCACCCAGGCGGGCGAAGTGTTCCGCATCCGGACGAGTCGCGAGGCGGGCAAATGAATTTCACGCTCAGCCCGGCTATCCGTCGAAGTCTGTACCTCACGCTCGCGCTCATGCTCGCCGGGGTGATTGTCGAGCGCCTTCGCGATTCCGAACCCACCGTCGTCGCGCCCACGGAAACTCCCGCGCGCGCCGAGGCGCGGCTGGAGCAGTTGCGCGCCGCCGCGGCCACCGTTCCCGCCAAAGATGAAATCCTCAAGAAAGCCGAAGCCGATCTCGCGTCGCGCGAAAAAGGATTGATCGTAGCCGACACCGCGCCGCAGGCCCAGGCCGAGCTGATCCGCATCATCCGCGAACTGGGCCACGGCGAATCGCCCGCGGTCGAGATTCGCAATACCGACGGCTTCGGTATCCGCCCCTTTGGCGATTCCTACGGCGAGGCCACCGTCTCGGTCACGATCGATTGCCGCCCTGATCAGCTGGTCAACATCCTGGCCGGTTTGGCCGCGCGTCCCGAACTGGTTTCGACCAACGATCTGCGCATCACCTCCGCGAACGCCAAGGACAAAGTGGTGAACGTGCACCTCACCGTTTCAGGAATCGTGCCGCGCAAACTGGTCCCCGAGAAACACTCATGACGAGGCATTCATGAATCGCAGGCTGATCGCTCTGAATCTGGTGCTGGTCGCGCTCGCTGCCGCGCTGGCGTGGACCTTGCGCCAACACCGCATCGATGCACAGGCGCACGAACGCGCCACGTTTGAACGAGCAGCGCGCGCCCACGGCCAGGTGTTTGCACCTGCTCCGTTGATACCGCCCAAGCCCGCGCCCGCCGCGGAGTTCCTGGATGTCGCGCTGCACGATCTTTTTTCGAAAGATCGCAATCCCAATGTCATCGTAGATGCGCCGCCCCCGCCGCCTCCTCCGCCGCCCATGCCTCCGCTGCCGTCTTACTACGGGCAGATGGCGATTGGGGAGCCCTCCATTCTGCTGGCTTCGCCGAACGCGGCGCAGAAACGTTATCACGCCGGCGATAAGATCGGCGACTTTCAGATCGTCAGCTTCGATCGCGAAAAAATCGAGTTCAAGTGGAACGACAAAACCATCGACAAGCCGCTCGCTGACTTGCTGGCGAAGGAACGCACTCCGGATCCCGTCTCTGCCGCGGCGCCGGATCCAACCGCGCGGCCCGCCGGACCGACGGCATCACAGGCGATGACAAAGACCTTCGGAGCTGCTCCCGAAGCCGCTCCCGCCAAGCTTGATCCCAAGATCGGCACGGACATGGGCGCCGGCAATCACGCCTGCGTCCAGGGCGAAACCTCGCCGGCCGGTACGGAAGTGAACGGATACCGGAAGGTGATCCGCGGCGGATTAATGGGAAGCACCTGTTTTTGGGAGTTGATCAACAAATAAATGAGCAAATACGCCCGCATTTTCGCGATCTCACTGGCTGTTCCCGCCCTATGGGCGCAGCAGCCCGAGCCACAGGCCCAGCCGCCCGCTCCACCAAATGCTGCGCCGGCGCAGCAAAATCCCGCGCCGGCGCAACAAAATCCCGCGCCGGCGGCGCCGGCCGTTCCCATGGGCTCGCTCAATCTCCCCAACGCGTCGCTTTCTGAGGTGGTGGATCAACTGGCGCGTTATCTGAAGATCAACATCATTTACGACACTCCCCTGAAGGGCGGCGTGACGCTCAACACCTATGGCGATCCGCGCGAGCTGGACGCGCGCAGCGTGCTCGATACCATTCTCCGCATCAACGGCTATGGCATCTCTCAGCAGGGCGGGTTGTATCACGTGTTCGCGACCAAAGATGTTTCGCATCAGCCGATCCGGCCGGAGCAGACCACCGATATTCGCAAGATCTCCGATGACGATCAGTTGATGCTCAATCTGGTGTTCCTGAAATACATCACCGTGGATGGTTTGCTCTCGGTGCTGCAGGAATTCGCCGGCGAGAATGCGCAGATCAAGGCTTATCCCGCGGCCAATCTTTTGTTCATCGAAGACACCCGCCGCAACATGCGCCGCCTGATGGAAATCGTCGATCAGTTCGATAGCGACACGTTCGCCAATGGACGGGTGCGCTTGTTTGAAGTGCGCAATTCGCGCCCCTCCGACATCATCAAGGATCTGGAAAACATTCTGAAATCGATCTCGCTCGACGCCAAGAACTCCAGCGTCAAATTTCTGCCGGTCGATCGCATCAACACCCTGATCGCGGTGGCTCCCAACGCCGGCGTGTTCGACACCATCGAGGAATGGATTCGCAAACTCGACGTGCCGGTGAAGATCACCGCGGGCGCGGTGGAGAATTACGTCTACTCGGTCCGTTATGGCCGCGCCGATTGTCTGTCTCAGGCCCTGGGCCAGCTATTCGGATCGCCGATGTCGAACAGTAACGCGTACGGGGGCGCCATGGCCGGCAACTACGCCGGTTCATATCCTGGCTCCGCTTACGGCGGCGGAGGATATGGCGGCGGTTACGGCGGAGGCTACGGTGGCGGATATGGCGGCGGGGGCGGCTATGGATCCGGCGGCTTCGGCGGCGGCGCATTCGGCGGCTCGGCCTACGGAAATCCGGGCGGCTACGGCAATGCCAATAGTTTCGGCGCCGGATTCGGCGGAGCGGGCGCCTGCGGTCCTTATAGCGCCGGAGCCGTCGGAGGCGGCTACGGGACTCCCGCGTTCGGCGGTTATTCCGCGCAAGCTCCCGCCGCGAATCTGATCGGTGGAACCGGACAGACGGTCGCCGCGGCCGGCCCAGCGGGCTTACCCGGTGCAGCTGCACCCGGCACCGCACCAGGCGCCGGCGCAACGGATACCACGAAACCACCCCGCATCGTGCCCATGCCGCTCGACAATAAGCTGCTGATTCAGGCCGATGCGCAGCAATATCAGAATATTTTGAAGGTTTTGAAAGATCTGGACGTTCCGCCGCGCCAGATTCTGCTCGAAGCCAAGATCTACGAAGTCGATCTGAACGATCAGTTCGCAGCGGGCATTAATTATTCGCTGGGGCCGCGCACCTCCACGCAGGCGCAGGCCTCGCTGAGCGGCGCCGGAATCGCCGCGCTCAGCGTCGGTGCATTGGTCGCCAACGGCCGCGAGCTTCTGGCCATGCTGACCCTCAACGAAAATGCCAGCAAGGTGCACATGATGTCGGAGCCGAGCCTGATCGCCACCGACAGCATCCCCGCGTCGATCAACGTCGGCACCCAGGTGCCGGTCTCGACCGGATCGACTACCATCCCTTCGGCCGGTGGCGTCGCGGTCAGCAACAGTATTTCCGCCGAAAACACTGGCGTGACGCTGCAGGTGAACGCGCGCGTTAACCCCAGCGGCATCGTGACGCTGATCATCAATCAGGAGATCAGCAGCGTGGCCAACGGCTCCGGCGCATCTTCCGCCACTTCCACTACGCCCTCGTTCAATCAGCAGGTGGTGCAGACCCAGATCACCGTTCAGGATGGCGACACCATCGCGATTGGCGGCACCATTTCCGACAACGTCACCGATCTAAGCACCGGCATTCCCGGTCTGGTCCGGATTCCGTGGCTGGGGGCAATCTTCGGCTCCAAGACGCGTACCCACACCCGCAGCGAGATGGTGGTGTTCATGACGCCGCACGTGATTTACGACGAAAACAGTCTGATCGAGGCCAGCGATGAGCTTAAGGCTCGTGTGAAATTGCTGCGCCGCATGGTCCGCGGCCTATAGTTCCGGAAAGTTCTCCACCAGTTTTCCACAGGTCTTTTTCGCCACCGCTTGGACCGGGCTACGCTCCGTTCGGCCACCAAATTCTTCCGTTCGATGCAAGTGCTTGACGTTGCAGGGTGTGGCGTGGTGGAATGTGACGACCGAAAGCTTGCTTTGGGTGGGTCGTCTCGCGCTGCAACTGCAACTTTTTGCTTGACTTGTACGGCCCCGAGGTGTTATCAATAACTGACTGCGTCCAGGGTGTAACGGAAAAGAAGTTCCCATGCGGCATTCATGACCGTGAATCCCGCGAGCACAAAACGCAACCGAATGCAGGAAACGGTTGCTGAAGTAAACAGTAGGGCAGTTGATCGAAGAAGTCGAAACCGAATGAGCTTAGAAGTTTTTTTGACAATGCTTTTTTTGACGAAGCAGTCGAGCGGAGATCAGCCAAGTCTGAAGTCAGGCTGGAGGGAAGCTCGGATTCCCGAGGTTAAATCTGAAGAGGTTGAATGCTGAGGGAAAGCAGATTGAGGCTCAGGTTGAAAAAGAGAACTTCCATCAATTCAATTCCAAGAATCTACAAGGAGAAGGAAATGGCAGATTTTCGCAAATGGTTTTATGCGCTCGCCGTTGTAGTCCTGCTTGCAGGACTAAGCATTCCGGCTAGCGCTCAAGGCACGGGCACAACCGCTGTCACCTGTAACAACGGTGGCGCGACAACCCCGATCGTTCGTGCCGAAGGTTTGACGGAGTTGATGGGCGACCTCGTGCTGAATTGCACGGGCGGCCCGGCGACCCCGATCAACCAAGTCGTCCCCCAGGTTAATATCACGATCATCTTGAGCGTCACCATCACGAGCAAGATCACCGCGGCTAGCCTGTACAATGAAGCACTCTTGATCATCGACGAGCCCAACCAGGCTGCGCCCGGTCCGAATTCGAACCGGCCCATTCTGAATTGCGGTGCGTCCGGTGCTCCGGACAACAGTGCTGAATCTGGACCGGGCGTTTGCTCGATCGTTTCGGACGGTAATCCGGCGACCACCTATAACGGTGTGCCGAACAAGTTCGGAACTTCGACCTGCGGCACCAGCGTTTTTGGTTGCGGCAGCCCGAACGTGTTCCAGGGCCGTCAGGGTACCCCGTTCAATACCGGTCTGATCAACAACATCAGCTTCCTTGGTGTGCCGTTTGATCCGCCGGGCACGGGTACCACCCGCACCCTGCGCTTCACCAACATTCGCGGCAACGCGAACCAGGATCAGATCGCTTCCACGTTCATCCAGGTGCCGATCACGGCTCAGGTCGCCATCAACGGCAACCAGTCGTTCGGTATCAACGTCCCGCCGCAAGGGCAGGTCGTGGCGTTCGTGCAGCGCGGCTTGATCGCAACGGTGACCCGCACTCGTCTGGACTTCGTACAGTGCAACACTGAAAACGGCAGGTTGGCTACTGGTACTGGTTTCGCTCCCGGCCAATCTCCGCTCGGCGGAGCAGGCGGTGGTGGTGCGAACGGACCCGGTGGGTCGAATGCGTTCTCTACCACTCCGAACTTCCGCTTCCAGGAAGGGTTCCCGAGCGCTTGGAAAGTCAGGAACGTTTCTGAAATCCTAGCAAACGGTACCTTCAACAACGGCAACTCGTATCAGTATAATGGCGGCACTTCCAACCCGGCCGATCTGAACCAGAACGTCCCCGGCACCAGCTACAACACTGAGGCTGGTTTCGAATATCCTGGTTCTCCGACCACGGCTCTGGCAAATCCGACCCCCAATCCTCCTCCGGGATTTGGCTTCGGTGCAACGGGCGCCATCAACACGGGCTTTGCGCTCACGGATAGCGGCACCAGAATCGATCTGGCCGGCATCGCTACCCAGGGAACTCGCTTGTTCATGAGCTTCTCGAGCATCCCGACCGGCTCGGCCGTCTTCGTTCCTCCGGTGATTTACTTCTACCGTCAGAACGCGAGCGCTCCGGTCCCGGCGACTTATACCAGCGGCGTCTCCACTGGCGTTGCCGTTCTCGTCAGCACCGATACGGCTGGCGACACGGCGTTCAGTGCGATCACAAACAGCGGCAACCTCGTGGCCGTCTCCAACAACCTGGCGGTCTACGAAGTCCTCTTCGACGATCCGGCCAGCTTGGAGCAGGTCGACGTTCCTGTCGTGGTTGCCTACGTGGCGAACCTCTCGGCGAATCCGCCGGTTGGTCTCCCGCAGACTGGCGTCATCGCGCAGGTAACGGGCGGCTTCGCGCCGTTCTACACGTCGTCCTCGGCCGCCCTCCCGGCGACCACCTCGGCGTTCCCGATTCCGCGCTTTGTGCCGGGCAACACGCCGGCCAATCTCTATGAGATCAACAAGTGCGCTTGCGACCTCCTGTTCCCGTTCGTCTCTTCACAGGGCGGATTTGATACCGGTATCGCGATCGCCAACACCTCGCTCGATCCAGGGGCAGCCTTTGGATTCGGCGCGACGCCGCAACAGGGCACCATCACCTTCTTCTACTTCGGTGTTGGGGCTAACGGTGCGGCACCTCCGGGCTCGCAGACCAGCGCTAACGTGCCTGCCGGCCAGGTGTTGACCTACGTCCTCAGCAGCGGCGGCGGCGCGATTGGCACTGGTGCCAACGGCCTCGATACCCGCGCAGCTGGGTTCCAGGGCTACATCATTGCCCAGGCCCAGTTCCAATACTGCCATGCCTATGCGTTCGTAAGCGCGCTGGGCGGTGGACCGACCAGTCCGGGAGTATCCGAAGGATACCTTGGTCTGATCCTCGATCCAGGTGGCCTGATTCGGACGGTGCAAGCCTCCGAAAACCTGGTCCACTAAGCAGTACTTGTTCGCAAACCAAAGGGAGGGGCTTCGGCTCCTCCCTTTTTTCTTTTGTTTCCCTCAGCTTACGAACTCAAATTTTCCCTAACCCTTTCGACTAGAGTTGTGCTAAACTAACAATCTGCCCGCGTCCGTCCCGCTCCTTACGAGAGGTCTATATCCATGCTGAATCGACTTTTTTCCTTGGCGCTGCTGGTGTATCTGGCTGCTGTTTCTGCAGCTTACGGACAAGGCAGCACCAATAATCAGGGCCAGAGCTACCTACTTCAGGTGCCTGGCGCGACGGTGTCCAATGGGACATTCATCGGCTTCCTAGATAATGCAAATCCCCTTAATTCCTTCGTCACCACAACTGGACCCATCGGTCTCACTCGCGTCATTCCCAAGCCGGACGGCTCTAAATTCTATCTGATCGGAACCGGTGCGGTCGAATCCATCGATGGCGCCTTCGCGACCGGGGCTCACATCGTGAACGGACTTCCCGGATCTCCGCAGGCCGTCGCTCTGACGCCGGATGGACAAACGCTGCTCATCGGCTCCACCGACCAGTTCGGAAACAGCTCCCTCTTCTTCGTCAATACCAATACCGACCAATTGGCCGGCAACGCCGTTCCGCTGCCCAGCACTCCCAATTTCGTCGCCAATCAGACCAATGTATTTTGCCCGCAATGCTTCATCGCCGTCAGTAGGGACTCGCAGACCGCCTGGGTGCTCACCAACTCCGGCATCGGTGCGCGCCTCACCGCGATTAACATTTCTACCAGGCAACAGACCGGGCAGTTAGTTCTGTCCGGCGGTGCGACTTCCGTCACACTATCCCCGCAGAATCTGCTGTACGTGACGGCCGTGAACCTGATCGATGAGATCAATCCCGCCACATTGGCGCTCACTGTGAACGGCCAAACTCAGCTTTTCTTCACGCCCTATCAGCTCCATTTCACTCCGGACGGAACTGCGGCGTACTGCGTCAACCTGGTCCCCACCAGCGGCGGGTCGATCCTGAAATTCACCGTGGCTTCCCATGGCGCCATCACCTGGCCTTCCTTCCAAGCCGGAGTTACTGCGCCGACGTTTGATGACGTGATTGTCGCCGGCAACTCGAGAATTCTCGCAACTGACTCCGCCATCCAACAACTGGCGGACATCGATCCGAACACTTTAGTCGCCACCCCCAGCACCATCGCGCTCATTGGCGGCAATCAGCTGCCCATCCAGGCGGCCGCTGTCTCCAACGAGCTCCCTAACGCCAAATTTCTGTTTCTCCTGGTGGCGAATGGGAATCAGACCAATCTGTACCGCATGGACCTGACCACCAACACCGTGAGCGTGCAGAATCCGCTCGCCTCCAGCTTGCCTGCGATGGAAGTTGTGTCGGTTCCACAGCAGACCAATGCCGCTTCTTTCATCACCTTCAACTCCAACCAGGTTCTCCAGACTGGCGGAGCGGCTGCCACGTTCATGGCCCGGGTTCTCGATGCCACCGGGCTTCCGGTCTATAACCAAGCGGTTTCGTTCACCGTCGATACCACCACAGGCGCGCAGGTGAGCAACGCTACCGCCGCGACCAACGGCGACGGATGGGTCCAGGCGAACGGCACCGTACCGAATGTGGGTGGCACATATAATTTCACGCTCACCGCCGGCAGCGCGACCACGGTCTTTACCGTTACGGTTCCCGGCGGCCCGGCAGGCCCCGGCAACACCTCCAGCCAGGTGCAGATTGTGTCCGGTGACGGACAGGTGGTGCAACAGAACACCGCTGCAACTTATCCCTTGGTCATCCTGGTCACGGACACCAACAACAAACCGTTGGCAAACGTTCCGGTGACATTCCAACTCACTTCCGGCAACGGATTCGTAACGAGTCAAAATACACAGACCGACGCCAACGGAAATGCAAGCACCACATTTGTGGGCCTCAACCTGATCACAAATACGACCTTTCAAGCGAACACCATAACGGCCAGCACTTCCTTTGGCTCAGTCAACTTCACGTTTACGACGATGAATTTCGACACCTTGGGCAATGGCCTGCCGGAGTTCATCATCCAGCAGCCCAACTTGAACAATAATTTCACGATCACGGCGCCAGAGGGCACTCCTGTACCGAACGCGATCGTGATACAGATCATCGCCACGGCATTCCCGGACACGGGAAAAATTATCCCGGGTGTGAGCCTCATTCTTTCCAGCGGCCTGAGTACGCCCCTGAATCCTGTGCCGTCGCCGGCGATCTGTCTGGGCTCCAGCAACTCCGACGCAAACGGAATTGCGCATTGCACGCTGGTCGCCACATGCCAGCTCGGAAGCCAGCCGCTCAATGTCGCGGTCGGAAACAACCTGCTGCTGGCGACCGGTATCGAACTCAACATTGTGCCGGGCGGTCCCTCGCTGTTCACGATCATCTCGGGGAACAACCAGAGCGGCACCGCCGGTCAGACCATCAATGGTCTGGCGGCGACGCTCAGTGACGCTTGCGGCGCCAATGTGCCGTCCAATACTACCGTGGTGTGGGCCGTCAAATCCGGCAGCGCGACTCTGGTCAATACCGTCAGCAAGACCAGCGGGAATGGCACCGTCTCCACCGGCGTAACGCTCGGCTCTACTCCCGGCGTCGTCACGGTCACCGCAACCTACACCCCGGCCGTGGGCAGTCCGGTGGTCGCCACTTTTACGATTACCAATAGCGTGGTCATCTCCAGCGTAGCGGCAGTGAGCGGCAGCGGCCAGACCGCCAGGGTCAGCCAGCCGTTTGCAAATCCGCTGGTGGTGCAGGTGAAGGATTCCCATGGGAACGGGCTGGCTGGTGTTGCGGTGGCCTTCTCGGTCAATACCGGGTCAGCATCGTTCAATCCGTCCACTGCCACCGCGACCACTGACTCGACCGGTAAGGCGAGCATCAATGTCAGCGCCGGAGCGGTCAGTGGGCCGATCGTGATTACCGCGAGCGCAGGAGGCTTCTCCACGACGTTCTCGCTGTCCGCGACTCTGCCCGGGCCTGCCATCACCAATGCCAGCTTCACCAATAACGCCAGCGGCGTGGTCGGCATCGTGCCGTGCGGTCTGACCACCGTTACGGGTCAGGGAATTGCACCTCTGGTGAACGGGACTCTATCCGGCCTCCCGACGTTTGGAGTCGGTCCGCTTCCCTTCATCCTGGGCGGCCTGACCCTCACCGTCAACAATATCCCCGCGCCGATCGAGGCGCTCGCGAATCAGGGTGGAGTGCAATGGGCGGTCTTCCAGACGCCTTGCGAGATCTCCAGCAGCTCTTCGGCGACCATCGTTGTAAACGCGAATGGCGCGATCACCACGGTGAGCAACGTCCCGGTTTCCGCGGCACAGCCTGGAATCTTCACCTCCCCGGCCTCTGATGGGAAAACCTACGCGGTGGTGATTCGTGCGGCCGATGGCAGTTATGTCGGACCCACCAATTTCGCGCGCCGTGGGGAAACCTACTACATGCTGGTCACCGGTCTCGATGAGACTTCACCAACCGTGGCCACCGGCGACGTCGGGACGGGCGCTGAGAATGTGATCTTCCCGACCATCGTCTCAGTGAACAACTCCGGAGTTCCGGTGGTGTCCTCGCAGTATTGGGAGGGCGGAGTGGGGGTCTACATCATAGGCTTCCAGATTCCGCTGAACGCACCCACCGGACCGGCGCAGAACATTGCGATCGGCGTCCAGGTCAACGGCTCGACCGTGGTGGGTCCGATCGTCCAGATCGCGGGCGTTCAATAGAACGCCGCGGCTGAATCCATCTGAAGGGGCTGGATGCGTCCGGCCCCTTTTTCTTTGTGCCGTCACAGCAACTGGCTGATAATCTGGTAAATCTGCTGCAGCGTGGCGCGATCGTCCGGCGTAAATTCACCGGCCTGCTGATTCTGCTGATTCTGTAAGTCCGTCCGGACGATGCTCACGCCCATCAGACCGTTCTGAAATTCCTCATTCGGCAGCAGACTACGGCAAGGCATCGGCCTGGGCGTCCGAGTGTCGTTCAATCCGGTGGGTGGCGCCGGTGCCGCGACCCACGTGGGATCGCCCGTCGAAGTATCCCATTTCCCGGGCGCGCCCACGCCATTGGCATTCTGCATCAGCAACAGCAGCCCGACATTCAGCGGCAAGCCTTCGAACAAAATGGCCCACAGACGGCGCGGCTCATCCACCGGATACACCGTCGGGAAAGCGGTTCCCAATCCCTCGTCGATCAACTGCGTCCCACCGAGCGTGGTCATAAGCGTTTGCGCATCGGATTCCAGGCTGAGATAGTTCGGGTTCAGCCCCACTCCTGCGCGTGTGGCGCCGGAGGGCGCAACGACATAGGGCGGGTACGTGATCGCCCCCGGAAGGTTCACCGTGGCGGCCTCGCTCGCCGGAAGCACCATCTGCTGGATCGCGTAAACGTTCTGCGCGTTCGGCCCGGCGAAGTTGTACACCGCGACGTTGCTGGGAGACGACGTGTCTACCGTCGAATCGAACCAGGATTTTTTCACACGCGTCGGATCCCACGCCGGCGCTTGCACGCCGAATGCGGCCAGATAGGAATCGCGGGTATAGCTGGTGAACAGGGCCAACTCCTGAATGCCGTAGGCGAGCAGATTGGGTTCGGCGGGTGTCACGGGAACGCTGCTAAGCGAGCTCATAGATTTCTCCTCGCCCTGATCTATCGCATGCCCGGCGCGCTGAGCACCCTGTGTTTGAGCGCTATGTTACGCAGAGACGGGAGTTTGTGAATTATCGCTGCCAGCGACCGGCGCCGGCGATGCGGCAATGGATGCTGCGATGGTGGCCGGATCGATGAACACGTCCTGCATGTTCGTTCCTGCCGCGAAGGCGGTCGAAACCTGGATCGATCCCGACGGAGGGCTGGACGGATCGTAGCTGGGCAATCCGGGAAAGCTCAAGCCTGGCGGCAGCGGCACCGGCGATTGCAGTGCCGACGGCACCCAGGTGTAGCCATAATTCTGCCGCTCCACCATGGTGGTCAGCGGATCCCAGCCCCACGCCATGATCGGCACGTCGATCGAGTAGCCTTGCTTCGCCAATGCTTCCGCCGCCGTCATACGATCGGCCGGGTCCATGGTCTGGAGGGCTTGCACGGCGGTAGGCTGCTCGGCCCAGTAGGCCTGGTCGGGCGTCATGTTGGATTTGGCGACTGCCGCGGCCGTCGCCGCCGAAGTGGGCGTGGTTATGGGCACAGACGCCGGGGTGTTGGCCACCAGCGGCACGTGAGCGTCCATTAAGGAATCCCCGGCGACTGTTGGCGTGGCAGCGGGCGCGGATGCCGTCGCCGGCGCGGTTGAAGAAGGGGAGGCCGATGGATCTTTCACAGTAATCGTGTACTCGCCGCTCGTTGAACTGTTTTGAACGTCGATCTCGATTTGGGACCCGTTTGAGGACTGCGATAAGAAGCCCTCGATCTCAGTGGCCAACTGACTGGCAAATGCCGCGGATGACGTACCGCTCGAACTTGTTGAACCGGTTGTGCTTGAACCCGTGGCAACGGTCAGCAGCGCGGGTGTGACATTATTCTGGACGATCATTCCTTCGAACCTCCGTTCGAAAGAAATGCACGCCTCACGCCAAAAGCGATGTTACTGAAACCGAACGACGATCGGAAACCCCTGATTGAACGGCTGGACCATCAGCATGATCTGCTGGGTCGATTGCTGCCCGGTCTTCAGACGATCCGCGGGAGGATCGTAGCTCAACTTCACGATCGCGTCTCCATTAGCCGGGACCTCCGCCCTGTCGACCGTTATTTTGAACCCGTCGATCTGAAAGCGCTGCTCCCATTCGAGCTTTACCTGACCGGGCTGGGCATTGTGGAACTTGATATCGACCGAGGACGGCTTATCCAGCGGCATGTTCACGTCGCCCTTGTCGATACTGGTCTGTGCCAGGATGTTCTTGCCCATTTGCTCGATCATCTTGGGGTCCCGCAACTGCTCCAGTTGTTCCTTGGAGACCTTGTCTCCAGGACGGATGTTGCTCAGCTCGGAAGGGCCCATCGGCGTGAGTTGGTTATTGCTGGCGTCGCGATACCACTTCCATTCGCCATCCTCTAACTTCCACAGCGTGGTCATGGGAAGCGGTACGATGTTTCCGGCAAACTCCACGCGCTGGAGCCTCTGCATCCCCTCCAGATCCACGGAGGCCCTGGTGAACTCCGGATTGGTGAACTTGATGGAGAGGATGCGGAAGGAGACGTAGCTGGCCTTCTGCACCGCGAAATAGTAATCCTGCGTATCTTCGGCGACCATGCTGAACGCCTTGCGATAGTTGATCGATCCCTCGGTGTGGAGCTGGAAGAAGTCATTGACGCGCGTCCGGAGTTTCGACACAATCTCGGGCGGCGCGTCGTAGGTTTTCGGCGGCGGCGTCTGCGCGAAGCCTGCGGCGGCGAAAAGCAACGCACATCCCAGCATTTGGCGGGCCCGCGGCAGCGGCATTGACAAAAACTGCATACGAATCTCCTTCAGGATCTAAATCTAGGTTAACATCAGGATTCGCCGGCAGCCGCGGGTTGCAGCCGGTGATTTCGGTTCGTAACATCAGACGCCGCGCGCATCGAAAGCGTGGATAAAAACCTGGGCGTGGATCAAAAATTTGCCCCGCACCATTCTTTTCATCTTCGGCACGCGCCCGGAAGCGATCAAGCTGGCTCCGCTGATCCTGCACCTGCGCCGATTTCCGGAGCGTTATACGGTGCGGGTCTGCGCCACGGCGCAACATCGCCAGATGCTCGACCAGGTGCTCGAAGCCTTTGAAATCGCGCCCGATTTCGATCTAAGCGCGATGTCGCCCGGCCAGACACTGCTGGCCTCCTCGGCGCGGATTTTGGCCGCGCTGGAACCGGTTTTCGCGAAGGAGAATCCGGATCTGGTGATAGTCCAGGGCGACACGACCACTACATTCTGCGGCGCGCTGGCGGCGTTTTACCATCGTGTTCCCGTCGCCCACGTCGAAGCGGGCTTGCGTACCGGCGACCTCTCGCAGCCTTTCCCTGAAGAGGCGAATCGCGTGCTCACTTCGCGTCTCGCGACCCTGCATTTCGCGCCCACGGCGAAAGCTGCCGCCAATCTTGCGCAGGAGGGAATCAGCCGCGGAGTATCGATCACCGGCAACACTGGAATCGATGCGGTGCTGCATGTTCGCGATCGCCTTAAGCCGGCCGCGCCGGAAGCTGATCGCCTGATTCTGGTCACGGCTCATCGGCGGGAGAGTTTCGGCGAGGGTTTCGAGCGCATCTGCCGGGCTCTTCTTACTTTGGCCGATCGCGGCGACGTACACATTCGGTATCCTGTCCATCTCAATCCCAACGTGCGCGACGTAGTGAATCGAACGCTCGGCGCGCATCCCAATATCACGCTATGCGAACCGCTCGACTATGTTTCTTTCGTCAGCGCGATGTCGCGCGCGGCGATCATTTTGACCGATTCGGGCGGGATTCAGGAAGAAGCGCCGTCGCTGGGAAAACCGGTGCTGGTGCTGCGCGACAAAACTGAGCGCCCCGAAGCCGTGGAAGCGGGAACGGTGAAACTGGTGGGTACCGATGTAGACCGTATCGTCACCGAAACCAACCGTTTGCTTGACTCACCGGAGGAATATGCGCGCATGTCGCGCATCCATAATCCTTACGGCGATGGCCACGCGAGCGAGAAGATCGAGCACGAGATCCAATCATTCTTGGACGGCCAGCCGATTTTGCGCCCCTAGCATGTCGCGCTCATCAACGTTCAGCAGCCCAAACGCGCTCTCTGACGTTCGCGCCTCAGCCGACGGGTTCGATCATTTTTGGATGGCTGTCAGTACGGTTACTTCGTCTTTGCGACTAAGATCGTTTCGTAGCCGAGCAAGCCAGGGAACAGCGGCGTGAACATGCGCAGCAGGCCGTTGATTATTTTCACCAGGATTTTGCTGCTCGAAACCACCGGCACCAACTCCACGGGAATCACGGTCATCTTCTGCTCGACTACCTCGTAGCCGGCATCTTCCAGCGCTTTGCGGACGGTCTTGCGAGTGAAGAAGCGCAAGTGCGTGCGATCCAGAATTCCGCGTGAGCCGTACTCGAACTTACCGAACAGCAGGGTGACCCGCATGGCCACGTTCGCGATGTTCGCGGTGGATACAACGAGCAGGCCGTGCGGCCCGAGCGTCTCGCGAACCTTGGCGAGCAGCGCTTCCGGCTCACGGACGTGCTCCAACATGTCGAGCAACAGCACGCGGTCGAACTTCTGGGTGCGAACTTCGCTCAAATCGGCGGATTCCAAATCACCAGGCAACAGCCCCACGGCTGTTACACGATTGCCGTTCTCTTCCAGTTCCTTGGCCAGTAATCCGCCGGCGCGGCCGATTTCCAGGACGTCCTGATTCGATCCAATCAGCTTCTGCGCCACATGATGGCTGGATCCCGGATTGTGCTTGATCGGATACTGGACGAAATATTCCTTGAACTCGGGAAACGGCGTGACGCTACGGACGGTCTTCTTGTAGCGCGATACCGCGCGCGCGATATCTTTCGCGTAGCGCAGTCCGTTGACGTAGCAGACCTCGTCGCCGTAATAGGTGGGCACCGGGATTTCTTTGATCTTGAAGTGCTGATGATTCAGCTTGATGATGATCTCCGTGTCGAAGTGGAAATCGTTAGTCATCTGCGAGAAATCGATTTTCGCGAGCGCCTTCAGATTGTAGGCGCGATAGCCGGAGTGAAATTCCGTCAGGCTCATGCCCAGCGCGCGATTCTCAAACATGGTCAGCACGCGATTGCCGGCGTATTTGTACAGCGGCATGCCGCCTTTGAGCGGACCGCCGTAATCGCGCATCATGCGCGATCCGAACACTGCATCGGCTTCGCCGGTGACCAGCGGATGATACATCTGCGCTAGAACTTCGGGCGCGTACTGCCCGTCGCCATGCAGCAACACGACGATGTCGAAACCCTTTTCGATAAAGTGCTGATACCCGGCCTTCTGATTGCCGCCGTAGCCCAGGTTTTTCTCGTGTTTCAACACCTGCAGTTTCGGAAGCGTTTTGAGCGTCTTCAATCCGACGGCAAGCTCATAGGTCGCGTCCTGGCTGGCGTCGTCGAACACCGCAACTTCGGCGACGTTCTGCCACACGTCCGGCGAAATTCGCTGCAGCACTTTTTTGAGTGTCGTGAGTGCGTTGTACGTCACGATCAGGATGCCGATTTTCTTGCCCTGACAGTCGGCCAGTTGCGCGGATTTATGGAGCAGGCCGGCATAGCTGGGCAGAGGCTCGAAAGGCAGCGGTGCTGCCTCGATGATCCCCGGGGTGACTAATGTCTCCGCCATGCTTATCTCTATTTCAGCACTGTTTCTACGCCTGCGCGGCGCCGTTATCTCAACGTTTAGAAAAAATAATCTGGTCACGAAGACGATCGGCCAAAGGCGCCAGATCCTCCACGGCGACCTTCATTTTCCGCTGCCAGTTGTGATGTTCCGTAGTGGTCCCAGGCAGGTTCTGTTGATCCACTTCACCGGTCAGGTCTTCCTGATTGATCACCGCCAGCAGCGATGGTGTGGAGAGCAGGAATCCAATCGGATCGTTCTCAAATCCGGCGGCACTGAGCGCTTCGGCAAGCCGCTGCTTGTCGTTGGCGCGTTCATAAATTCGCGCTTCTGCCTCGGATTCATTAATGAGAGCCGCTTCGCGACGCACCACGATGTCGCGGCCTTCGGCGAATCCCGCCAGCGTCGGCAGATCGTGCGTGGAAGTTGAGACGGCCGCGAGTTCCGGATATTCCTCAGGCGATTTGAAACTGCCCGTCGCCGCGCCGTTCGAACCACAGCACGCGATAGCCCAGCACTCCAGCTTCGTCCAGTGAACGACGCACTTCCCCGGTCACGGTCCCAAGATCCTCGCCGATCACGATGAAATTGCCGCGCACGCTTTCGAGCGCGAGAATCCCCAGCAGATCCTCCGAATAATCGCGCACGTAGGCGCCATTGGTCGCGTCGGTGCCGTCGGGAATCCAGATAGAGGCGAAAGAACCGCATCACATGATCGATGCGCAGCGCGCCGCCATGGCTGGCGTTATGGCGAATCGATTGTGCGAACCACTCATAGCCATTGGCGCGATGCGCTTCGCGATTGGGCGGCGGAAACGCCCAGTCCTGTCCCTTCGGCGAGAAATCGTCGGGAGGAGCGCCGACCCGCGCTCCGTTTGCATATAACTCGCGATGGGCCCACAGATCGGCGCCGAAACGATCGGTGGCCAGCGCCAGATCGTGATACAAGCCGATGCTCATGCCTTTGGCGAGCGCATGTGCCTGCGCTTCGGCGAGCTGGCGATCGACGTGCCACTGCAGAAATTTGAAAAACAAAACCTCGTGGCGATGTTCCTGCGCGAATTGCGCGCACGGCGGGCGATCTGGGGTCCTGGTATTCGGCAGGCCAATCGCGCCACAGCCAGACGTCAGGATTCCGGCGATGCATGGCTTCATCGAGCGCGCAGTAGATCGCAAAATCGTTAAGCGCCGCGCCTTCGGATTCGACATAGCGCATCGAATTCCGGCGAACCGCCTGCGTTCAAAAAATCGCTGAACGCGCCACGGAGAATCTCGCGCTTCAGATCCGCGATCTGTTCGTACTCGACAAATTGGCGCGCGCGAAGCATCTCCACGCCGCTTTCCTGCCGCAAGCCGCTGACCACCCTCTCGACATCCAAGTAAATGAAATTGCGATACAAGGAGCACGTCGGCAGATAGGGACTGGTGTTGTAGGGCCAGCGATTAGGAATCGCATGCAGCGGATTCAGCGCGATGAACTGCACGCCCGCCGCGGCGAAAACGTCGATTGCGGCCATTAGATCCGTAAAATCGCCGATGCCCCAATTGCGCCGCGATCGCAATCCATACAGGCTCAGCGCGATCCCTGCCATTCTGCGATCGGGAACCTTGGCGCGCTGCGGGCACACGATGAATCGCGAATCGGCGAAGCGTTGCAGTTCTGGTTCGCGCATCCAATACAGACGCAGCCGATGGTAGCCGAGCCGCAGTGGCGGCAACGTGATTTGTTTGGTGATCGATTGATCGCTCCGACGAAATCCTGCGTCAATTCGGGAAGCCAGAACCAGCGATGCTGCAGCTCGCCGCCTTCCCATTCGATTTCGAGCTTCAAAGATTCGCTGGCGCGATCGAGAGGAATCCGGATGTCGAGGGTGGTCACATTCTCGCGAGTGACCAGATGTGGAGCCCGGCGGCGTGCCTGCGTCGAGCGACTGCAGAATCGCTCGCCGCGGTCTCGTCGCTCACTTCATGTGTCTCGACCCCAGATATCGGTATATTCGGGCTCGATGCCGTGCGCCAGCAGCGTTTCGCGATCCATCTGAATCCAGTTTAAGCGGCATGAGATAATGAAACCGGACAACGCCAATGGATTCTTCCGATTCGAATTTCCAGCTCAGCCAGCCGCCCGCTTTATTTGCTCGTGTCGATCAGGAGCCGGAGCTCGACGAGTACGGTGAATCCATCATCACCACCACGCTCGATAAGGCCATCAACTGGGCGCGCAAGAATTCAATCTGGCCGATGAGCTTCGGCCTGGCGTGCTGCGCCATCGAAATGATGTCGATGATCGCATCGCGTTTCGATATTTCCCGCTTCGGCGCGGAAGTGATGCGCGGATCGCCGCGGCAATCCGATCTGATGATCATCGCCGGGCGCGTTTCGAACAAGATGGCCCCTGTGATTCGGCGCTTGTACGAACAGATGCCGGAGCCCAAATGGGTGATCTCCATGGGAGCGTGCGCCACGTCGACCGGCGTGTTTTCGAATTATGCGCTGGTGCCGGTGAATCAGGTGATCCCGGTCGATGTCTACGTGCCCGGCTGCCCGCCGCGGCCGGAGCAGCTTGATCTACTCGATCATGCTGTTGCAGAAGAAGATCGAGCAGGATAAGCACGTGGTCGCCAAAGTCCTGAATCTGGCGTAGCTCAAGCTTTTCTCACTTCGGCCGATGAGATCCTTCTACGAGGATCTGTTATGTCTCCTATCGGTGCATCTTACGCGGTTTCGAATGTTGAGCCTATTCCTATTCCTCAACGCTCTCTGATTCAGGCTGTAAGAGCGGTAAATACCGCTCAGGCGCTGGGTAGCGACCGCGAACTGACGTTCGCCATAGACCGCCAGACGCGCCGCGTCGTCGTCCGCATTGTGAATTCCTCGACTGGGGAAGTTCTGGACCAAATTCCGAACGAACAAGTGCGCCAGATTGCCGAGAAGCTTAAGTAGAATGAGCTACCGCGTCCCCAACAGATACTTCGAGACCGAAATCCTTACAGCCGACCCGGTGCGTCTGGTGCAGCTGCTCTATCGCGGTGCGATGGACGCTGTCGCGGCGTCGCGCAGGCACTTGAGCGCGGGCGCGATTCGCGAACGCTCGCAGCAGATCAATAAAGCCATCGGCATCGTGCATGAACTGCTGGAGACTCTGGATCGCGTGCGCGGCGGCGAAATCGCGCGCAATCTGGCGGGACTCTACGCCTACATGTCGACGCGATTGATCGAGGCCAACGCACGGCAGATTGACGCGCCGCTGGCCGAAGTTGAGACGCTGCTCGCGACGCTGGCCGACGCGTGGACTCCCGTGATCGAAACGGCAGCGTAGATGCAACAGTTGCCGTAGCGCAGGCGATCGATTCTTGTCGCCTGCGAGTTCGAAAACGCAGGCCACGAAAACCGATGGCCTGCGCTACCGGCCGGCAGATTACCATATAAGGGAGCATGACGGCTCCGGCCATAGAAGTTCAAAATCTGCGCAAGGTCTATGGCGACAAGGCAGCGGTCGACGGCCTTTCCATCACCGTTCCGCGCGGCTGCTTCTTCGGATTTTTGGGACCGAACGGAGCGGGAAAAACCACCACCATCAAAATGCTGATGGGCCTGGCGCCGCCGACTTCGGGAACCATCCAACTGCTGGGCCGGCCCATGCCGGAGCGCGCGATCGAGATCAAACAGTTGATCGGCCTGGTGCCCGACGAGTCGCTGTTGTTCGATCACCTGACCGGCGAAGAATTCATCGAATTCGTGGGACGCATCTACGGCCTGGAGCGCGCGGTGGCGCGCGAACGATCCATCGAATTGATGCATCTGTTCGAACTCGCGGTTGGTTCGCGTAAGCTGATCGCGGAATATTCCAAAGGCATGCGCAAGCGCGTCGCGATGGCCGCGGCGTTGATCCATCGGCCTGAATTGTTCCTGATGGATGAGCCGTTCGAAGGCGTTGACGCGGTGGGCGCGCGATTGATGAAAGACATCCTGCTGGAGCAGGTCCGTCACGGCGCGACGATTTTCTTGACGTCGCACGTGCTTGAAGTAGTGGAGCGATTGTGCGATCGCGTGGCGATTATCAACGAAGGCAAGCTGGTGCGCGAAGGATCGATGGCGGAATTGCGCGGCGCATCGGAAACGCTGGAAGACGCGTTCGTGCGCGCGGTGGGCGTGGAACGAACGTCGGAAACACTCGACTGGTTGTGAACGCACTATGAATCAGGCCCGCGCGATCATGTGGGCGCAGTGGCGCACCTTCCGTAATTTCTATCCGCGCGCCGGCGTCGCATGGAGCGCGATCATCGGCGTTATCTGGTACGGATTCTGGCTGATCGCCTCGGTTGCCGCCGCGGCCTTCGTGTCCGATCCGAAAAATGCGGACAACGTAAAATCTCTGCTGCCGGGAGCGATGCTGATCGTGTTCCTGTACTGGCAGGTGGTGCCGGTGCTGATGGCCGCCACCGGCGCGTCGCTGGAGCTGCGCAAGCTAAAGGTCTATCCGATTCCCACGTCGCAATTGTTCGGCATCGAGGTGATGCTGCGCGTGACCTCGGGAATCGAGATGGTGCTGGTTCTGATCGCGATCGGAATCGGTACGCTGTTGAATCCTGAGCTGCCCAAGTGGAGTGCTCTGGCGATTGTGCCGTATCTGTTTTTCAATATGTTTCTGGCGGCGGGCGTTCGTGATCTCTTGTTGCGTCTGCTGGCGCGAAAACGGATTCGCGAACTGGTGGTGTTCGCGATGGTGATGCTAACCACGATCCCGCGATTGATGTTCATGCGCGGCCCCGGCCACGCCAGCCGCTATGCCAAATATTTCACCGGTGAATCCTGGATCGGATGGCCGTGGAGCGCGACTGCATCGTGGCTGCAAGGCAGCGCACTCGCGACGGCGGCGTTGATTCTGATGGTGTGGACGCTGGGTGCGGCAATATTCGGACGCTGGCAGTTCTCGCGCACGCTGGCCTTCGATGCCGAATCGGCGGCGGCCAGCGATGCTCGCCCCACGGCGCGTGAAGGGTTGATCCAGCGCTTCTATCGATTTCCCTCCGCGCTGTTCGCCGATCCGATCGGCGCGCTGGTGGAAAAAGAGATCCGCTTTCTGGCGCGATCGCCGCGGTTTCGTTTGGTATTTCTGATGGGTTTCACGTTCGGCGTCGCGGTGATGCTGCCGATTTCATTAGGGCGCAGCGGCTCGGCGGTGTTGGGCTCGCATTACCTCACGGCCGTCAGTGTGTATTCACTGCTGTTGCTGAGTGAATCGTGCTTTTGGAATTCGTTCGGCTTTGATCGCTCCGCTGCGCAGATCTATTTTCTCGCGCCGCTCTCATTCCATCAGGTTTTAGTGGGCAAGAACTTGAGCGCGCTATTTTTCATCGGCATCGAAATCGCGGCGATCACCGGAGTATGCGCGATCCTGGGATTGCAGCTTACAGCGCATGGATTGGCCGAAGCGTACGCCATCGCGGCGGTGGTCACGATCTTTCTCATGGCTGCCGGAAATTTGATGTCGGTGCATCAGGCGCGGGGATCGAATCCCAATTCGCAATTTCGTTCTGGCGCCGCGGGGCGAGTGCAGGCGATGCTGATTATCATCTATCCCATCGCGTTCATTCCCGCGGCACTGGCGTTTCTGGCGCGATGGGCGTTCGAAGATTCGCATCCCGATGTTGCGTTTTTCGGCGTGCTGGCGTTCGATGCGATCGTTGGACTTATTCTGTACAAGCTGGCGCTGGAATCGGCGGCGAATGCAGCGGAGCGGCAGAAGGAACAAATGATCGCGGCGCTTTCGGCGGGTGAGGGGCCAATCAGCGGTTGATTATCTCAGGCTCACGAGCGCGCTCCATCCTGGCGCGCCTCCCTGACCGCCGTCAGCATTTTCATGAGGCGCGACAGTATGGAGCGCGTTAGGCGGCCAACTGATTCAACTGAGTTGAAGCTGCCTGGCTTCGAGCGCGAGCAGCGCTTCCTTAGTCGGCAATCCGCCGCCGAAGCCGGTGAGCTTTCCGTTCGCGCCGATCACGCGATGGCAGGGAATCACGATGGGAATCGGATTCTGCCCATTCGCCGCGCCGACGGCTCGCGACGCTTTCGGATTGCCGACGCGCTTGGCGAGCTCGCCATAGGAAATCGTTTCGCCGTAAGGGATCTCCTGCAGGCGCTGCCATACGGTGCGCTGGAACTCGGTGCCTTCGGGCGCAAGCGGCAAATCGAAATCGGTGCGCTTACCGGCGAAATATTCTTTCAGTTGCTTAATTGCGTGGCTTACCGGACCCTTCGCGGATTCGATCCATTCCGGCGCAGGCTTACTCGCACGGCCGTTCTTCGGGAAATGAATGACGCGGACCGCGTCCGCATCGCCTGCGATCAACAGAGTCCCGATCGGGCTATCGAGGTAGCTATAGTTCAACATTTACGTGTCCTTTCCAGACGTACATTGCAGCGTAAGCGCGCCACGGCCGCCACGATTCGGGATCGCCGCCGCATTTTTTCAGGTACAAATCGCTGGCCGGATAGGCGTCCGGCTCACCCAAACGCATGGCGATGTATTGCGCGGTCCACGGGCCGATTCCGGAGATCTGCGTGATCCGCTTTTCGAATTGATCCACATCGAGCGCGCCGTCGAATTTTATTTCACCGTCCGCGACGGCGTGCGCCAGGTCGCGAATCGACGCTGCGCGCTGTTTTGTGACGCCGATCAGTGATAAATCGGCATCCGCCAATCTTATCGCTGAGGGGAACACCATTCCATCCGGCGTCTTTTCGCCGAATGCTTCCGCGACGCGGCCAGCCATGGTGGAGGCAGCTTTCACGCTGACCTGCTGGCCGAGAATCGCTCGCACCGACATTTCGAATCCATCCCAGCATCCTGGAACGCGCAGGCCGGGGTGCGCTCGCAGGACCGGTTTCAATTGAGAATCGGATTGGAGGCGCTTCGAAATTTCGTTCGGATCCGCGCCCACATCGAAAATGCGGCGCACGCGTTCGACGATGCGGAACAGCGCCGCTGGATTGGGATAGCGAATCTGCAGGTCCAGATAATTTGCGGCCTTCTTGCCCGCAGCGGCTTTCACGAGTATCGATCCCGACCTTCCTTCGAGCGAAATCGTGCGGCGATAGGCGCCGTTCTCGACCGTCTCGACTCCAGGGATCGCTCGGCCCGCCAGGAATTCCAAAATGCCATCAAAGTGATACGGCGGACGGAAGGCGAGGCGGAACGAATAATCGCCCGACGCGCTGGTGGGTCCCGGATTTGCACGCGTTCGCCGTAGATCACGCGGCGCCCGCGCATACAGATTCTGAAACGTCGCGTTGAAGCGACGAATACTGCCGAACCCGGAAGCCATGGCGATCTCCGTCATGGACAGATCCGTTTCGTCGATCAGCTTTTTCGCGAAATGAACACGGCGCGTTTGCGCGACAGCCACGGGAGTCGCGCCCAAATACTTCAGGAACAAGCGCCGCAGATGCCGCGAGCCGATTCCCAATCGCTCCGCGAGATCATCGACGCCACCGCCGTCGAGCGCGCTTTCGCCGATCAACTTCAGTGCTCGCGAAACGGTGGACGATGCGCCCAGCCATGCGGGTGTTCCCGGCGACGCTTCGGGCCGGCAGCGCAGGCACGGCCGGAATCCCGCTTCCGCCGCGGCCGCCGCTGACGGGTAGTAACGCACGTTCTGTTCTTTGGGCGATGGGGCGGGGCAGATGGGCCGGCAGTAGATCTTCGTGGTCGTGACGCCGATAAAAAAGCGCCCATCGAAGCGTGCATCGTGAGACAGCCTGGCGCGCTCGCAAGTCTTGAAATCCAGCACGACTTGATTATGGCGCAGGTCGGGATCGCTAACTAGCCGTTTTCGGACCTGTTCGCCCGATCGATCTGTTGCAGTTTTCGCCACAGCGGGCCGAGCAGATCGAGGCGCAGCGCGTTCGCTCCATCCGATAGCGCGCGTTCGGGAGCTTCGTGTACTTCGACGAACACCGCATCGACGCCGGCGGCGACTGCCGCGCGAGCCAGTGGCGCGATGAACTGCGGTTGTCCACCGGACGCCGTTCCCGCCGAGCCCGGAAGCTGCACGCTGTGTGTGGCATCGAACACCACTGGCCAGCCGAAATCGCGCATGATGGCGAGCCCGCGCATGTCGACGACAAGATTGTTGTAGCCGAACGAGCTGCCTCGCTCGGTCAGCATGACGCGATCATTCCCTGCGGCGACGACTTTATCCGCGGCGTGGCGAATATCGTGCGGGGCGACGAATTGCCCCTTCTTGATATTGACGACGCGGCCGGTGCGCGCTGCGGCGACCAGCAGATCCGTCTGGCGGCACAGGAACGCGGGGATTTGCAGAATGTCGACGGACTCGGCGACTTCATCGGCCTGCGAGGGCTCATGAATATCGGTGAGTACCGGAATTCCAGAATCGCGAATCGATTTCAGAATGCGCAAGCCTTCTTTCATGCCGGGGCCGCGATAGGAACTCGCGCTCGAACGGTTGGCTTTATCGAAAGAAGCTTTGAAGATGAACGGTCCGGCGATCTTGCCGATTTCGCGCGCCAGGAAATGCGCGTGCTCTTCGCTTTCGATCACGCACGGTCCGGCGATCAGCGCCAGCGTGGGGCCGATTTCAAACTTCGACGTGATGCGCACTCGTCTCCACGCCCATGCGAACGCGCTCGCGCCGCTCGTTTTCTTCGATCGCCGCGCCGATGAACGCGCGGAACAGCGGATGCGGCTCCAGCGGCTTCGATTTGAACTCGGGATGAAACTGGCAGCCGAGATACCAGGGATGATCTTCCAGCTCGCAGATTTCGACGTACACGCCGTCAGGAGTTTCGCCCGTCAATCGCAATCCGTGCTGCTTCAAGACGCCTTCATACTCGCGATTGAATTCGTAACGATGACGGTGGCGCTCGCTGATTTCGGGCTTGCCGTATGCGCGCCGCGCTACGCTTCCTTCGGCGAGCTTGCACGGATACGCGCCCAATCGCATGGTGCCGCCCAGCTCATCGACGCCTTTCAATTCGCGCAATTTATAAATGACGCGATCGGGCGTGGCGGGATCGAACTCGGTTGAATTGGCGAGCTCGATGCCGCAGACGTTGCGCGCGTACTCGATCACCATGGTCTGCATGCCCAGGCAGATTCCGAAATAGGGCACCTTGAATTCGCGCGCGTAGCGGATCGCGGTGAGCATTCCCTCGACGCCGCGACGCCCGAAGCCGCCGGGAACCAGAATGCCGTCGAAGCGCCGCAGTTCATTCACTACTTCGGGCCACTTCAGCTTTTCCGATTCGATCCAGGTGATGTTGACCTTGGCATCGTGCGCCAGGCCGCCGTGCAGTAAAGCTTCCTTCAGGCTCTTATAAGAATCTTCGTATTCGACGTACTTGCCCACCAGGCCGATGGAAACCTCGCGCGTGGGGCGCTTCAATCGCCGCACCATATCGGTCCACCTGGTCATGTTGCGCGCCGGCGCGTCGATCTGCAGCAGCCGCAGCGCGATTTCGTCCAGGCCCTGTTCGCCGAAAACGA
Source organism: Terriglobia bacterium (assembly GCA_963819125.1). Taxonomy (GTDB): domain Bacteria; phylum Acidobacteriota; class Terriglobia; order Bryobacterales; family Bryobacteraceae; genus Palsa-187. The sequence continues at coordinate 646,490 of CAWFUQ010000015.1, read as the reverse complement.
TGGGGCATTGATACACACTTTCGACGTCGACCGCGGTGATGACCGCTTTCACATCGACGTCGCAGAACAGCGCGATCTTTTCCTTCATTTCATCGGGCAGAGGATGATCGCTGCGGCACAGCAGAATATCGGGCTGAATACCGATGGCGCGCAGTTCCTTGACGCTGTGCTGCGTCGGCTTGGTTTTCAATTCCTGCGCGGCGGCGATCCACGGCACCAGTGTCACGTGAACGAACAACGTATTTTCGCGGCCGAGCTCATGGCGCAACTGGCGAATCGCTTCGAGGAACGGCAGCGATTCGATATCGCCGACCGTGCCGCCGATTTCGCAGATCACCACATCGATAGGCAGCATGCCCGGCATCTGTTCGGCGGCGTTGGCGACGCGCTTCACTGCGGCTTTGATTTCGTTGGTGACGTGCGGGATCACCTGCACCGTCTTGCCCAGATAATCGCCGCGGCGTTCGCGGGAGATGATCTGTTCATAGATGCGGCCGCTGGTGAGATTGTTGGCCTGGGTGAGCGGCGCGTGCGTGAAGCGCTCATAGTGGCCCAGGTCGAGATCGGTTTCCGCGCCGTCGTCGGTGACGTACACTTCGCCGTGCTGGAACGGGCTCATGGTGCCGGGGTCGACGTTCAGGTACGGATCGAACTTCTGCAGCGTGACGCGCAGCCCGCGGCTTTCGAGCAGGCATCCCAGGCTCGCCGCTGCGATTCCTTTTCCGAGCGATGAAACTACGCCGCCGGTGACGAAAATGTACTTTGCCATATGTGTTTTATTCCTTGGTCACCATCAATTTTTCGAACAATGCCGATACGCGATCCCAATCCTCAGGCGTGTCCACGCCCAGCGATTCGTACTCCGTTTCGACCACGCGAATCCTGTGGCCGTTTTCTAATGCGCGCAGTTGTTCCAGCCGCTCAGCTCGTTCCAGCGGGCCCACCGGTAAATCGGAATAGCCTAACAGAAATTGGCGGCGATAGACGTACAGGCCGATGTGCTTGAAATACGTGGTCGATTCACCCGCGGCATCTCTAACGTAAGGAATCGGCGAGCGTGAAAAATAAATCGCGTTGCCCTGCGCGTCGGTTACTACCTTGACCACGTTCGGATCGTGAATTTCGTGCTCGCGCTCGATGCGTTTCTTGAGCGTGCCCATCGGGATCGCGCCTTCGTCGTCGTCGAGCAGGCCCAGGATCGCCGCGTCGATTGCCGACGGATCGATCAGCGGTTCGTCGCCCTGAATGTTGACGATGATATCGGCGTTCGATCCGGACGCGACTTCGGCGACGCGATCGGTGCCCGTCAGGTGATCGGCTCGCGTCATCTTCACGCGTCCGCGAAAACTCTCGGCGGCGTCGCGAATCCGTTCATCATCGGTGGCGATGATGAGGCTCGACAGATAGCGGGCTTGCGACGCGCGCTCCCACACATGCTGCAGCATGGTCTTGCCGGCGATGGGGACGAGGGCTTTACCGGGAAATCGGGAAGAGGCGTACCGGGCTGGAATTACTCCAAGAATCCTGGGCGGCACAATCGAATATAGCACGGAGAAAAACGGCTCCGCATCCTGATACGATGTCGTCAAACGATGCCAGACGAAAAGCAACTATTCGGGATCGCGCCGTACTTTTTCGTGCGCGATGTGGTGAAGGCGGCCGAGTATTATCGCGACGCGCTGGGGTTCACCATTCCGCGATTCTGGGGCGAGCCGCCCTGTTTCTGCATGCCAAAGCGCGACGGCGTGACGATCATGCTGAGCCAGACGGACGATGCGTCGATCATCCGGCCGAACGCGAAAGCGCGCGGCGATGGTTCGTGGGACGCGTATGTATGGGTGAAAGATGCCGATGCGCTGTTCGCCGAGGTGAAGCCGCGTGGGGCGATCATCGCGTATGAACCGGCGTTGCAGGATGAGTACGGCAATCGCGAATTCGCGGTGCGCGATCTGGATGGGTATTTGATCGCGTTCGGTTCGGACGCGGGTTGACATTGCGGCGGATCGCTGTATCAATCGCGGTGGTGATCGTTATTGGCGCTGCCGCGGCGTTTTTGGCCGTGTGGAATCTGGCGTCGCCGGAGCGGAGTGTGGTCGGCGCGGCTCCTGCAGATCTGCCGGCGCGCGATATCGAATTCGTTAGTCATGGCGCGACCATGCGTGGATGGTTTGTTCCCGCTGAGCGGCCTCGCGGCGTGATCGTGCTGCTGCATGGCGTGCGTGGGAATCGGTTGCAGATGGTGGATCGGGCTCGATTCCTGCATCGCGCGGGGTATTCGGTGTTGCTTTACGATTCTCGGGCGCACGGGGAAAGCGGTGGCGATGCGATCACGTTCGGTCATCTGGAAAGCGAAGGTGCGCGCGCGGCAGTGACGCTGGCTCGATCGCTCGCGCCGGGTGAGCCGGTGGGTGCGATCGGCGTCTCGTTGGGAGGCGCGGCGATTCTGCTGGCGAATCCTCCGCTCGATTTGGATGCGATCGTGGTTGAGTCGGTGTACCCGCGGATCGATCGTGCGATTGCGAATCGGCTGCGCTGGCGCGCTGGATTTCTGACGCCGGTGTTCGCTCCGGTGCTCGAATCGATGATTCCGGTGCGGCTGGGATTTCGCGCGGGGGAATTGCGGCCGATCAATCATGTGAGCCGCCAGATGGCCGCGAAGTTTTTTCTGTTTGGTTCAATCGATCGCGATACGACGGTGGAGGAATCGATGGCGATGTTCAATGCCGCTGCGGAGCCGAAGCAGATGTGGCAGGTGGAGGGTGCGGCTCACGTCGATTTGTGCAGTTTCGCTCCGCGGGAGTATGAGCGTCGGGTGTCAAAATTTTTCGATGCAAGATTGCGATGATCCATCGTAGATTGCGGACGTGGCGCGGGCCGCCAGGCCTGCAGCGTCGACAGTCATGTCGACGTTTTTCGGAAACGCCGAGACGACTCTCGGCGCAGCAGGCTCGACAGCCCGCGCCACGTTAGCTGTCAATGTTTCGGACGCACAGCGCCAGCGCTGCACTCTTGGTGAGTAGTGGTCCGAGGACTCCCTCACAGTCGTCGCTGTATTGAGCAAAATCCCGAATTCGGACGGGGCCGATGTTAGGATAGCTGCTGATCATGAGCCCGAAGGAAGAAGCGGAAGTCCTGCTGAGCGCCGTGATGCCGTTTGCGGAGCGAATGCTGAGGGAGTATGGCGAGTTCTATCCGTTCGGCGCGTCTCTTAAGCCCGAAGGGGAGGTGGTGCATGTGGGCGCGGCGGATCCTGCCACCGATCGTCCAAAGTCGAAGTATCTAATCGATACATTGGTGAGCTCCTTCCAGGGACTTGCAGTTAAGAAGTCCTGCAAGGCGGTCGCGATCGTGTTCGACGTAAAGATACCAGCGCCGGGCTCGGGCGAACGCCGCGACGCAATTCAGGTGAACCTCGATCACGAAGACGACTACTCTGTTGAAGTGTTCTTCCCGTACGAACTCGTCGAGCGCGAGCCGATATTAGGCACCGCTTTTGCGCAACTTGGAAAAGGTGGGATCTTTCGAGCTGAGTAGAGTCGCGATCAGACGATTGCCAATCGTGCTCTGAGCGACAGCGCTAACGATTCTGCGTACTCGATATGCAGGACTCGGCGAGGCGCGTCTGAGATTGCTTTCGACGATGCGTGGATGATCAGCGGGCGCATTGCGATCACGCCACCTCGTGGGCACGTGACGTCTAAGCCCTCATGCGTCGCGACGATTTGCGCGACTTCTTCGTCGGTGATCACTCGATCGAGCGGAGAATCGGGGATCACGCGGAGCGGGCCGTTGTTGGACGTTGAAGCGTCGAGCGAAACGCGTAGGGCGATGACTCGCGATAGCGCTGATGCCGGGGCATGCGCGTAGATCACTCCGGCTTTCTCCGACCATGGTCCCCAGCCCGGCTCGTCGAATTTCGATTCGAGCGGCAGCGCTGTGTCCTGATGCCATGCGATCAGCCAGTTTCGTTCGCCCGTTTTTTCGAACAGCGTGGCACGGAATGGAATCGCGCGTTCACGGGACGCGCGCCGTGCGATTGCGATGAGGCGTTCGTCGTGGGCAAACGCGGCGATGCTCGGATTCGACATCAGATGCCTCACTCCGGCTCGCGATCGGCGAGCGTCGGACATCGCCGCGAGCACCGCATCGCACTCCGCACCGGTGAACACGTGCGGCTCTACCCAATATCCGGTGCCTGTCATGTTGCGGCGCTGTCTCCCATTGGCGGCGAAAGAGCCGAGACGACTCTCGGCTCAGCAGGCTTGGCGGCCCGCGCCACGAAGCTATTTCGCGGCGAGGTCGTTGTAGTGCAGGATCGAGTTGAACAGCATCCCGAACTCGCCGATGTTCTGCCAGCGATAGCACGGATTCGTGGCGAACATCACCACTCGGCCTTGCCCCTCCGGCACATCGACCACTGCCGGCCTCCCGCGGATTTCGTTCGCGCCGCGCATCAGGCCGCTGAGGACGCTGGCGTCGCCGCCGGGGAAGCGCATCAGGACTTGCTGTTCACGATCGCGCTCGCCGCACCGTCAACAAAGGACCATTCGCCCAGCGCACCGGAATCGTCTTTTCGGTGTAGCCGTAGAAGATCGGACTCGCGGGATGCAGGATTTCCGCCTGCACGATCGGGCCCGGGGCGTAGAATTGCGCCGAGGTGCGCGCCGGCTTCCACGCGTCGCGTGATGCCGAACTCCGCCGGGAACGCGCTAGCGGTGCCGAGCGTGATCAGCACGCCGCCCTGTTCGACGAATTTCGCGAAACTCGACTACGCCTTCGATGCCCATGCCGCCGGTGATGTCGTCGGACGATCCGTACATGCCCAGATTCTTGAATTGATCCGATTTGGTGTAGGCGAGCGGCTGCTTGTTGGGCCGCGGCTCGATGTCGTAGACCAGCCCCTTCGCCGAGCGGCCCTGATTCGGGATCACGATCACGTCGTAGGCCGCGCGCAGGTTGCCCTGCTTCACGCGCTCCTTATAAATCAGGTCGAACGGCACTTCGAATTGATCGAACGCGTGGCGCACCCAGCCGACTTCCTGGGTGTTGCCCCACGTCGAATAAATCGCGAGACGCGGCAGATCGACGTCGTGCATCGCGACGGTGGGCGCGGCGCTCAGCGCGACCGCGTTCAAGCCGAGCGGCTCGATCGTGGCCTTCAATTTCGCGGTCGTAGGCGTTCGCGGCGACGATGAACGAACCGGCGGGGATCTCCTGATCGCCGGACTTGAAGCTGCTCTCGACCGCGCGCATCGCGACATCTTTCAAGCGATAGCGCAGCGTGATCAGATTGTTGGAGCCGTTGTCGATGACCGCGTAGAACGCGCCTGAGCCCGTGGTCGTGCCACGCGGTTCGAATTTGTCGACCGGTTGCGTCGGCGATGTCGAGAACCGCTTTGTCGGCGGTCTCGATTACTTTGGCGTGCGCCATCAAGCCCATGGTCCAGCCGGTGTCGTCGTAGGTGGTGAGCTGCAGGATCCGGGAAAGTTCTGTTTTTCGAGCAGGATCTTCGCGAGACGGCCGTAGGGCTGATCGCGCTTGATCACGAGCGATCCCGCGGGATACGTCCCTTCCTTCAATTTCACTTCCGCATGTGGCGCGGCCGACTTCGATGCCTTGCAGGCGTAGCGTATTGACGATGAACGCCACGCGCGTCATGTCGGCCTGCACCGGAATGACGTAGCCGAACGGCGCGTCCTTCTTGCCGGATTCGATCGAGTTGCGGCTCTTCTTATAGAAATTTTCGAGGATGACTTCGGGGAACGCCGCGGTGAGTTGCAGCGCGGTCAGCACGCCGGTTTCTTCGTAATTGGTGTTGTTGCGCAGCCGACCAGTCGGTTTCGCGATACGGCGGCACGGGTCGATACCATTCGCGCGTCGTCATGCCGCCGCCTCTGCCTCCACCACCGCCGTCGCCGCCGCGACCCGCTGGAACAATCTGGCGATGCATGGTATTGGCGCCGCCATTGCCGAACGTCTCATACATCCGCATCATGCCGTTGTGATTGGACGCCATGAATCCCAGATATCCCGGCGACCACATATCGACAAACGCGTGCGTCCATACGCCCGGCATGCCGTACTTGATCATCTGCTCCATTTCGAAATTGGAGAACCACGGCAGCTCGCCGTACAGGATCGGATCGAGCGTCGGGTTCTGTGGCGATTGGCCGCTGAAGGTGTACATGAACGGCTCCGATTCATGCAGCTCATGCATGATGGGCGGGTGCCAGTTGAGATACCAGCCCAGCAGCGTCCGCATGGTCATCTGCGAATAATTAATGTCGCGATTATTGTCGTGGAAAATATATTTGCCCCAATAAGGCGGACCGGGGGCCTGATTTTGTTCGCTCGGTGTCGTTGATCTTGTATTTGTAATACCAGTCGACGTAGCGATCGCGGCCGTCGGGCTCGGCGGCGGGAGTGATGCTGACGATCACGTTGTCGCGGATCTTCTTGATCAGCGGCGTGTCTTCGGTCGCCAGGCGATAGGCCAGTTCCATCAGCATCTCGGAAGGCCCGGTTTCCGCGCTGTGCAGGCCGCCCATCACGTGATACATGGGTTTCGCTTTGGCGATGATGTCGCGAGCCTGCGCATCGTGAAATCTTGCGCGGATCGGCAAGCTGGGCGAGATAGCCGCGTTCGGTTTCCAGATTGCGAATCGACTCTTCGCTAGCCGACGAACACCACCACGCATTCGCGACCCTCGTCGGTCTGGCCGACGTTCATCATCTTGACGCGCGGGGATTTCGCGGCCAGCGCCTGATAGTATTTGAGGATATCGGCGTAATAGGTGAGCTTTTTGGGCGCGCCGACGTGATAGCCGAGGATGTCGTTGCGGCGACGGCACGCCGGTCGATTTCGGCAGGTGATCCACCAGGGGGCTGATGAACTCCGGGCGCGTGGTCCATTCCTTAACGGACTTGGCGAAATCGTCATCCATCTGCTGGGCGAACCCCAACGACGCGAACGCAATCAGAATCAGCGGGAGGCGCATAGCGCCTTATCATAACAGCAGTGCCGGAGCCTGAACGAAAGCCGTTTCTCACCGCTGAATGGCGCAATCTGGCGGTGCTGAATTTCGAGGTCGACCCGGCGCTGCTGAAACCATTGCTGCCGCGTTCCTGCGAGTTGGATCTCTGGAACGGCTCGGCATTGATCAGCCTGGTGGGCTTTCAGTTTCTCGATACGCGAGTGCTGGGGCGCGCGATCCCGCTGCATCGCCACTTCGACGAAGTGAATCTGCGGTTCTACGTTTTAGGGCCGCAGGGACGAGGCGTGATATTCATTCGCGAGATTGTGCCGAAACGCGCCATCGCGCTGATCGCGAACACGCTGTACGGGGAGAACTACGTCGCGGTGCCGATGCAGCACACCATCTCGTCAAGTGCTGCGAGGTACGCCTGGCAATGGGCTGGGCTCGAGAATTTCCTCGCGGTCGAAACGGATGGCGACCCGCAGCCGATGGTTGAGGGCTCCGCCGAATCGTTCATCTTCGAGCACTATTGGGGCTACGGAAAATCGACCTACCGTGTCGAGCATCCTTCGTGGCGCACACAGAAAGTGGTCGGCGCGAGATTCGAAGTCGACGGTGATTCGCTGTATGGTCCGCAATTCGGTGCCGCGCTGCGAAACCTACCGGTATCGGCGATGTTCGCGGAAGGGTCGGCGGTGACTGTCTATCGAAAAGAAGCTACTGCGCGATCTGAATCTCAGGCCGCAGATCCTGCCAATCGGGCAGGCTGACCGGGCGCGCGATCTTCTCGATGCTGCTGGTCATCTCCTTCGATTCGAACGGGCCCAGGCTGGGCGCGCGGAAGGAGAATCGCGCCAGCGGCGGCTGGCCCGGTTTCGCGGCACCGGTGCGCAACGTGACGAACACGGTTACGTCGGAAACATCAGCAGCGGAGTGATTCACAACCAGGTAGTGAATCTCTGATTTCTTATTCAAGTCGACTACGAAGCGGAAGCCGGTGACTTCGATGAACTGCGCCAGCGGATGCGAGGCGGCGGCGGGCGTGACCAGATGTGGCTCTTCAACGGGCGTTTTGGTTTCCGCGGACGATTTGGCCACCGGGAAGAAGTAAAACACCAGCGTCGCTGCAATCAGCAGAACGCTCAGCATTACGGTTGCGCTGATCAGCCAGCCCGGCAAGTGAAGTCCGCGTGGCGAATCGCCGATGACGGTGACGATGTTGCCTTCCTGGAATCGCGCGAGCTTGGGAGGCAGCGTCGGGCCGGGCAGCGTGATGCGCGGGCCGGAATCGGTGGTGAGAATTTGGGTGGCAGGCGCGACCGGCTTCATGGAGCGTTCGGCGACGGCGGTGTAATCCTGCAGCGGCGCCAGGCGTAGCCAGGATCCGGAAGGCAGCGGATCGGGTGCAACGTCGGGCGCTTGCGGCGGTGCGGCGGCGGCGCCTGGCACCGGTTCAGGCGATTGAATTGGCTTTGCGGCGCCGAAGGCGGCGACTGGAAATCGTAATCCGAACTGCGTTTTGCCGATCGGCGGAGCGGCTGGTTCAGGCGCGGCCGGCGGCGGCTCGGGCGTGGCCAGAGTTGTCGCGACGGGTTCGGGAGCCGCTTCGACTACAGGCTCAACTTCGGAAATCGGCGGTGGCGCGGAAACGGGCGCGGCCAGAAGCGGCATCGACGCAGGCGCGGCCAGCAGCGCTTGTGGAGCGGGCTGCGGCGCGAGCAGCGGTTGCGAGGCCGATACCGCGGCGGGCTCTGGCGCGGGCTCCGCAGCGGTCGCGGGAGCTTCGACGCTAGCAGGCTCCGGCGCTAATTCGGTAAGTCCGACGGCGGACGCGAGCTCGGCGAGATCCGGTTTCGGCGACGAAACGGATGCGATCGCCGGTTCTTCAGGCGGCGGCGCGCTCTGCGCGTGGCGTACCTGTTCCGCGAGAGCGAGCATCGGATCGAGATCGGGCAAAGGCGGAGGCTCGGGTTGCGCCGTTTGAATCGGTTCAGCGGGACGGGCTTCGACCACAGGCGCTGTCGCGATAACGGGCGCGGCTTCCACCACCGGCGCGGATTCGGCCACCGGAGCAGCTTGAACCACAGGCGCTGTCGCGATAACGGGCGCGGCTTCCACCACCGGCGCGACTTCGGCGACGGGAGCAGCTTCAACCACAGGTGCTGTCGCGATAACGGGCGCGGCTTCCACAACCGGCGCGACTTCGGCGACCGGAGTAGCTTGAACCACTGGTGCTGTCGCGATAACGGGCGCGGCTTCCACAACCGGCGCGACTTCGGCAATGGGAGTAGCTTGAACCACTGGCGCTGTCGCGATAACGGGCGCGGCTTCCGCAACCGGCGCGGATTCGGCGACCGGAGCAGCTTGAACCACTGGTGCTGTCGCGATAACGGGCGCGGCTTCCACAACCGGCGCGGATTCGGCGATCGGAACAGCTTCAACCACAGGAGCTGTCGCGATAACGGGCGCGGCTTCCACAACCGTCGCGGATTCGGCAACCGGAGCAGCTTCAACCCCAGGTGCTGTCGCGATAACGGGGGCGGCTTCCACAATCGGCGCAGATTTGGTCGACCGGCACAGCCCCGACCGCTGGCACGGTTTCGCCTTACAGGCGCAGCTTCGAGCGCCGGCGAAGGTTCGATCGCTTGAGCGACTAGAGGCACTACAGTCGGCGGCGCGGCTTCTACAACCGGCGCGACAACTTGAGTAGCCGCGACAAGCGGCGTCTCCGGTTCCGCTTGAACCGCCGAGTGCGGATCGCAGGCCGGGCATTCCTTGAGTTTGGGTGGAATCTCCCGCCCGCATTCCGGGCAGATCCAATGGAACATAGTTCCAAGTTACTAGGAATTTGTTGTTTTTCCGTTCGGTAAAATCCCCTACCCGATACTCCTAGGCACCTTAAGTGCGATAGGGATTCGATCTCAGGGACACCTTAGGGAAGTGCAATGTTCGCAGCCCGGCTGGCGCGCTCCATGCTGTCCCGCATTACGAATGTCCGTTGGCAGGATGGAGCGCGCTGGGCCACGCGAAGCCTCTACGGCCGGGCTTCCAGGACCATGTTGAACGGAGTTCCGGCGGCGCGGCGCACGCTCGAAAATCCACCGTCCTTGATCACCTTCGACAAGCGAGCCTCGCCCGCTTGCGCGCCCAATCCCAACCCGACTTCTTGAGCTCGCGACGCCGGCGTGCAGATGAACGTCGACGCCGAATAATACACGCGCCCGATGGGATGCAGGTTATCGGAGATCTTGTCACCCGCGGCCGGCTCGACGATCATCCATGCGCCGTCCTTGGCCAGCGTCGAATGCACGTGCTTGGCGGCGCCCGCCGGATCGCCCATATCGTGCAAGCAATCGAAGCACGCGACCAGCGCGTAGTTCTTGCCCGGGAAATCCTTTGCGCTGGCGACGTCGAACGTCACGCGATCGCCCACACCCGCCGCCTCCGCCGCCTTGCGCGCGCTCTCGATCGAGGGGCCGTGATAATCGAAGCCGTGGAATTTGCTCTTGGGAAAGGCTTGCGCCATCAAAATGGTAGACGCGCCATGCCCGCAGCCCACGTCCGCGACCTTCGCGCCGGCTTCCAGCTTCTCTTTCACGCCTTCGAGTGCCGGAATCCACGACGTCACCAGATCGCGCATGTAGGACGGTCTGAAGAAGCGCTCCACCGCCCGGAACAGGCACTCGTCGTGTTCGTGCCAGCCGACACCCTTGCCGGTCTTGAAGGCCTCCTCCATCTGAGGGATGGCGCGCATCATCGCGACCGCCATCTCCACGGCGCCCAGGAAATAGAACGGGCTGCCCTCGACGCCCAGTGCCGCTGCCTGCTCCTCGGTCATGAAGAATTTGTCCGAGGCGGGGTCATATTCGACGAAGCCAGACGCCGCCTGCGCGCACAGCCACTCGTGAACATAGCGTTCGTTCGTCTTCGTTGCTTTCGCCACGTCCGCGGCGGTCATTTTAGCCCCGCCCGAAAGCGCTTTGTAAAGCCCCAGTTTTTCACCAACCAACATCGGGCCGATGCTAGCCATGGCGCCTAAGTCGCCTACCAGCTTGCCCATGAAAGCCATCAACTTATCCGGATTGATCGCCATTACGTTTCCTCCTTAGCCGCAGATAGTACCACACACCTATTCCTGCGAGAAGGGCCACAGAAACGTACAAAAGATCGTGATGAATCACCTCGGCGATCTGTTCCCACTTGTCGCCGAGGAAGTATCCGAGCGTAAGGAACGCGGTCACCCAGGTGACGCCGCCGGTCCAGGCGAATAACATGAAATGCGTAAACTTGAGCTTCGAAATCCCCGCGGTCATCGCGGTGAAATGCCGCACCCCGGCAATGTAATACCCGGCGAACAAGGCCCAGTGCCCGACCCGATCGAACCACGTCCGGACTTTGTCCAGGCGCTCCTCGGTGAGGTGCAGATATTTTCCGAAGCGATGCACTACGCCGATCCCCAGCGTTCGCCCGATCGTATAGCTCAGCGTGATGCCGCACCAGCTCCCCCGATCGCGAACAGCCAGGTGGTGAGCGGATTCATCTTGCCGCGCGAGATCAGGAAGCCGCAGCCCACCAGCAGCGTTTCATCCGGGATGGGCAATCCGACCACCCCGAACATGAGCAGCAGGAACAACATCGGCGGTCCGTAATTCGTGATCTGCGCGAGCGCCCAATCCATCGATTTACCATAGCAAGGGGAAAGGAGTCAGAAGTCAGGAGTCAGAATTCAGAATTCAGAATTCAGAATGAAAACACCGAGGCTTGTGCCCGGACGCGAAATCCTGCAGGCTTAGGGCATGCGCTTGGGGTTGGTGCTGATCGCCACGATTGCCATTGCTCAGGATCCTGTCTTCAAGACCGGCGTCTCGATTGTCGAAGTTCCTATCATCGCCAGGGATTCCGCCGACCGCCCCATCGCCGATTTGCAGAAAAGCGATGTGCGCGTGTTCGATAACGGCATCGAGCAGGCCATCCTGAGCTTCGAGAAGATGGGCGGCATGGTGCGCGCGACCGGCGAGCCAACCGCGCGGTTGTCGGTGATCCTTTTCGATACGTTGAATTCCTCCTGGACGACGCAGATCGACGGCCGGAGGGCTGCCGTTCAAGTGATGGAGCGCATGCAAAAGGGTCCCGACAGGATCGCGATTTTCGCGATGGGCGACAAGCTGCACTTACTGCACGATTTCTCACGCGACTTCGTATCGCTGCGCCAGGCGATCGAGAAATATCCCGGCGAGCGGCCTCGCTTGGGTGTCGATCAGGGCCCGGCGCGCTTTGACGCGGAGCATCCCCCTCCCCCGCAAACTCCCGGTAACGGCCCCATGGGGAAGCTGGCGCCGCGCGCGCCCAGTGCGAACAACGCCACGGCGGTGCGCGAGCAGAGAGGGATGTTGACCATGGATGTCTTCCGGGCCATCGCCAAGATCATGAAAGAAGCGCCGGGTGAAAAAAGTCTGCTGTGGATTACCTCAGGATTCACCCCGCCAGGCTCGATGCACGAGGAGATCCGGCGGACCATGCAGACGCTCGCGGATGCGAAGATTCTTCTCTATCCGATCGACGCGCGTGGGGTGGTTTCAGCGCAAGCCTTCGATCAGGCAATGGCGCTGGGAGAATTCGCGGAGCAGACCGGCGGCAAGGTGTACATGAACAATAACGACACATCGTCGTTCCTTCGCGATGCGATCGACGATTCGCGCGAAGGCTACGTCCTCACGTACACGCCGACGAACGTCAAAGACGCCGCGACGCATGTGATCAAGTTAGAGACATCGCGTAAAGGGATTTTACTTCGCTATCGCCCCGGATATTTATCAGCCGTTAATGAACGTCACTAAACGTTCATTCGGGCATGAGAGTGAAACGTAGACGGCCGTCAGATTCTGAATTCTGACTCCTGAATTCTGAATTCTACTTCTGCGTCGGCACCAACGCCCGTTGCTGCGGCACCGCGAAGAATTCGATGAACTTCTTCTTCGGATCGCCACCCATGCGGGGTTCCAGCAGCTCTTTAGCGAACTGCGCGAACGCCTTGCCCATCTCCGAGGTCGGCTCGATGCAAGTACCCTGGGTCAGAGCGCGATTGACGCCGTGATAGTCGTTGGCGAACGTCTTCACTACCGGCGTTCCCAGGATCTCTTCCACCTGACTGATGGAGAAAATCGCTTTCTTCTGCACGCGATTGAGCACCACCGACACGCGGCTGTCCAGATCCAGCGACTTTAAGAAGTGCAGTTTTTCACGGGCAAGATGCAGCGACGGAATCTCCGGCGTGCACACCAGCAGAATGCGCTTGCAGTCCTGCATGATCTCGAGCGAGTAGCGTTCCAGGTTGCCGGATAGATCGAAGCACAGCGCCTGATAATTGCGTCGCGCGAAATCGATCAGGCCGCGCACCTGCGCGCCTTCGATTCGCAAATTGGGATTCACGCGGCCGGCGTGCAGCACGTCCAGCTGATCGAACGATGTCACCAGTTGGGGCCACAGATTCTCGTCGATTTCGAGCGCATGTTCAGCGGCATCGATCACGGAATATTCGTTTTGCAGCTTGAGCATGAAGCGCATCATGCCGCTGTTGAGATCGAAATCGGACAGCAGAACCTTGGTGGTGGGGCGGCGCGCGATGGCGGCGCTGACGTTCAGCGCGATGGTGGAAGTCCCCACGCCCGCTTTGGAAGGAAGAAAAGCGAAAATATCGGCAGTCGATTCCAGCACCGGCGGCCGGCGCTGCACCAGGGTCTGCACCGATGCCAGCGATTCCAGCATGGACTGGCGATCGAACGGATCGGTCAGGAATTCGCGGACCCCCACGCGCATGGTCTCGCGCAGCAGGCGAGCATCCAACTGGCGGTGAATGGCGATGATCTGCAACCCCTGCGCTTCGGTTTCCAGGAACTTCACCACTTCCTGCGCCTTTTCAAGCGACTCGAAGCTGAGGAATACCACCTCAGGGGCCTGCGCACGCAAAGCGCGGACCAGATCGATCGCATTAGGATAGCGATGCAGTACGCGAGCGATGGTGACATCGCCAGTGGCCTCGGCAGCGGCAGTGAGCCGCTCCGCCAATTCCACATCCGGACAAATGACTATAGCGCGAAGCACGTTCGAGCCTCCTTACACAGGCTAAAGCGCTTATCGGAGGCGGACAATCACCCTTCGACCCCATTTCGCCCTTGGCTTTCAGCCTAGATGTAGGGAGGAATTACTTAAGCGAGTATCAGGCGATCACCTTAGTACTAACGCCGGGGGCGCGCCAGAACCCGGATCTGCTCTATGCTTTACGGAGCATGCGTCTTCTGAAAACAACCGTGGTCAAAACCACCCTCGGAATTCTAGCCGCGATCGCGGCGGCGGTGGCACTGGCGGTCATTGCGACCACGCGCGGCGAGACTGTGAACAGCATGTGGCTGGTGATCGCGGCGGTGTGCACCTACATCACCGGCTATCGCTTCTACGCCAAGTTCATCGCCGCGAAGATCATGACGCTCGACAACACGCGAGCCACTCCGGGCGAGCGATTGCGCGATGGCCACGATTTCGAACCGACCAATAAATGGATCGTGTTCGGCCATCATTTCGCCGCGATCGCGGGCCCGGGGCCGCTGGTGGGGCCGACGCTGGCCGCGCAGTTCGGTTATCTGCCGGGCGCTCTGTGGATCGTGATCGGCGCAGTGCTGGCGGGGTGCGTGCAGGATTTCGTGGTGCTGTTCTGCTCGATCCGGCGCGACGGGAAATCGATCGGCCAGATGGCGCGCGAAGAAGTCAGCCCGCTGAGCGGATTTACCGCGCTGGTCACCGTTTTGCTGATCATGGTGATCCTGCTGGCGGTAGTCGGCCTGGTGGTGGTGAACGCATTGAAGGGCAGCCCGTGGGGGACGTTCACCATCGCCGCGACGATTCCTACCGCGCTGTTGATGGGAATCTATTTGCGTTATCTGCGACCCGGCAAAGTGCTGGAGTGTTCCGCGATCGGCTTCGTGCTGATCATCGCGGGTATTTTCGGTGGGCAGGCGGTGTCGACGTCGACGACGTGGGCGCCGTGGTTCACGTTTTCAGGATTGGCGCTGGCGGGGGCGATCATCGTGTATGGATTCCTCGCCAGCGTGTTCCCTGTTTGGCTGTTGCTCGCACCGCGCGGATATTTGAGCACATTCGTGAAGCTGGGCGTGGTGCTGCTGCTCGGGTTGGGGATTCTGATCGTCCGCCCGAATCTGAATCTCCCGCCGCTGACTCGATTCATCGATGGCACGGGTCCGATTTTCGCCGGCAAAATATTTCCGTTCTGCTTCATCACCATCGCCTGCGGAGCGATTTCCGGATTCCATTCGCTGATCTCTTCAGGCACGACGCCGAAGCTGATCGCGAAGGAGGGCGATGCGGTGGGCGTGGGTTATGGGGCGATGCTGCTGGAGAGTTTCGTCGCCATGATGGCGCTGATCGCGGCGTGCGCGCTGCAGCCGGGGATTTATTTCGCGGTGAACTCGCCTGCGGGAATCGTGGGCACGACCGCTGCCGCCGCGACCGCAACCATCAGCGGCTGGGGCTATCCCGTGACGCCTGCGGAGATGCAATCGCTGGCGAAAGACGTCGGCGAGCAGACGTTGTTCTATCGCACCGGCGGCGCCCCGTCGCTGGCGTTGGGCATGGCGCATATTTTTTCGTTCACTTCGATCCTCGGTGAGACCGGGCGGAAGCTGCTGGCGTTCTGGTATCACTTCGCGATTATGTTCGAGGCGTTGTTCATTCTGACCGTGATCGACGCAGGGACGCGCGTGGGCCGATTCATGCTGCAGGATCTGGCCGGGCACGCTTGGCCGAAAGCGGGGCAAACGAATTGGAAGCCGGGCATGATCGGCGCGAGCGCGTTGATGGTCGCGGGGTGGGGATATTTTCTGGTGCAGGGTGTGCGCGATCCTC
Source organism: Terriglobia bacterium (assembly GCA_963819125.1). Classification (GTDB taxonomy): domain Bacteria; phylum Acidobacteriota; class Terriglobia; order Bryobacterales; family Bryobacteraceae; genus Palsa-187. The sequence continues at coordinate 630,596 of CAWFUQ010000015.1, read as the reverse complement.
TGGGCGGTATCAACACGCTGTGGCCTCTGTTCGGCATCGCAAATCAATTGCTGGCGGCGATCGCGCTATGCGTGGCGACCACCGTGCTGGTGAAAATGCATCGCGCAAAATATATATGGGTGACGGTGGTGCCGCTGGCGTGGCTGGTTACGGTGACGTTCAGTGCGGGCTGGCAGAAGATTTTTTCCGATTCTCCGGCGATCGGATTATTGGCGCAGGCGCAGGTGATCGCGTCGGGTCCGCAGACCGCGTCGACACCGACGCTGCTGTTCAATGCTCGCCTGGATGCCGCGGTGTGTGCTGTTTTTCTGTTCATGGTCGCGATCATCGTGCTCGATTCGGTGCGGGTGTGGATCGGAATCCTGCGCGGGACTCGCGATGCGACGTTGACGGAGTCGCCGTTCGTCAGGACGCAGTTGAGTGAGGGCTGATGAGAATTCAGAATTCAGAAGTAAGAATTCAGAATGCGGACGGCCGTCAAGGTTGTTCATACCACGCTCCCTGCGATTTGAGGCGCGAACGTCAGAGAGCGCGTTTGGGCTGCTGTGACGCGCGCGAGTCCAGTGGAGTGATGCGCAGACTTATCGAGATCATCAAAGGCATCGTGAACGAACTGACCGATCAATCGGCGTACCGCCGCTATCTCGCGTCGCATCAACTCGAGCATTCCGCGAGGGAATGGCGGCGATTCACGGATGCGCGCTGGGAAAAAGCGGCGAAACGTCCGAAGTGTTGCTGAGCACGATTCTGAATTCTGACTCCTGTTTTTTGGCCCCCCGCTTGCACTCTTTACCCCTCGGATGGCTGCGCAGGCCCACACCCTCGAGCTGAGCGACTGGTGTCCCACCTGCAATCCGTGGCTGATTGCAGCCGCCGTCATTGTCCCGACCTTCATGGAAGTGCTTGACACGTCAATCTCTTCCGTGGCCCTGCCGCACATTGCCGGCAGTCTTTCCGCGACCAACGATGAAGCGACCTGGGTACTCACCAGCTATCTGGTCGCTAATGCCGTCGTGCTCCCGGCCAGCAGTTGGTGCGCACGAAAATTCGGACGCAAAAATTTCCTGATCTTCTGCATTTGCGTTTTTACCGTCGCGTCGTTTCTATGCGGTATCTCTTCCAGCCTCGGCATGATCCTGGTGGCGCGAGCGTTGCAGGGAGCGGGCGGCGGAGCGCTGCAACCGATTTCGCAATCGATTCTGCTCGAAAGTTTCCCGCGCGACAAGCGCGGGTCGGCGATGGCGGTATTCGGTCTCGGTGTCGTGGTCGCGCCAGTGCTAGGGCCCACTCTGGGCGGCTGGCTTACCGACAACTACAGCTGGCGATGGGCGTATTACATCAATATTCCTGTCGGATTGTTCGCGCTGTTCATGATTTCGAAATTCGTGGAAGATCCGCCGTACATCAAGAACGCCAAGCCGGGGCGGCTCGATACCATCGGCCTGGGGCTGCTCGCGCTGTGGTTAGGCGCGCTGCAAATCATCCTCGATAAGGGCCAGGAGGACGATTGGTTTGGCGCGGTATGGATTCGTTGGGCGACCGCAATCGGCATCGCTTGCCTGATTGGATTCCTGGTTCGCGAGCTGACCAGTAAGCAGCCGCTGGTGGACCTCACCACGTTTCGCGACCGCAATTTCGCGGTCGGAGCGCTGCTCATTGCGCTGTTCGGCGGCGTGGTCTACGGCATCGTCACGATCCTGCCGCTCTTTTATCAAACTTTGCTGAACTATCCAGCGAGCGTGGCGGGAATCGCGGTGAGCCCGCGAGGATTGGGGGCAGTGATCGTGATGCCGATCATCGGCGTCCTGACCAAGCGCATCGACAATCGCTGGCTGACGGCGATCGGCTTCGTGCTGCTGATCTGGACATCGATCTGGATGACGAATCTCACGCTGGATATTTCCAACTGGTCGATGATCTGGCCGGTGATCATCAGCGGCATGGGCACGGGAATGATCTTCGTGCCGCTATCGACCGTGACCATGGCGACGCTGCGCAATGAGCAGATCGGCAACGCGAGCGGGATCTACAATCTGTTGCGCAACGTCGGCGGCAGTGTCGGCATTTCGACTGTGAATACGCTGGTGGCGCGGCACCAGCAGGTCCATCAAAACGAATTGGCGCGATATGCTTCGCGCGGAAATCCTGTGTTCAGCCGGGCGCTGCAATCGCTGCAGCATGGGCCGCTGGCGCATCATTTCGGAGCCGTCGATGCCGCCCGGCGCGCATATGCCATCCTCATGCGGCAACTTGAGGCGCAGTCGATTCTCTATTCCTACGTCGACGGATTCCGCCACTTCGCGGTGATCTGCGTGCTGTGTCTGCCGATCGTGTTTCTGCTGAAGCCTGTGAAGGCGAAGGAGGGAGCCGTCGGGGCTCACTAGGAGCGAGTATGCACACATTCGTCGAGTTGGAAGAGGAAGTCCGGCAATTGCGTGAAGAGCAGGAGCGGTTGAAGGAGTCGCAACAAAAGCCAGAAGAGCACGCGGAGAGGAGCAAAAGCCGCCCGAACCGAGAAAAGCCGAGGAAAAGAAGAACTGCCTCACCTGAACCGTCCGCTGGGCAGCCGCATTTCAGCAACTATGTCCGCACTCATCCCGGCACCATCCTGATCGGAGCGGTGGCGTTGGTCGTGCTGGTGGTCGGCGCGACGCTACTGCTCAATTATCTGAATTCATACGAATCGACCGACGATGCGGAAGTCGACGGGCATCTCAACATCATCGCGCCGCGAGTGGCTGGGACCATCACCGGCGTGTACGTCGAAGACAATCAGTTCGTCAAAGCCGGCGAAGTGCTAGTTGATCTGGATCAGACCGACTATCGACCAATCGCTCCACCAGTCGCAGGCGGCGCTTACGGAGGCGCAGGCCCAGTACAACGCGGCCAATCCCAATGTGCCGATCACGCAAACCAGCAACGTCTCGACCATTTCATCGAACCAAGCTGAGGTGCGCAGCGCGGAGGCGGGGGTGGTTTCCGCGCAGCAGGATTACGATGCTCGCGTGGCCGCGGTGAGGCAGGCCGAAGTGAATCACACCAAAGCGTCGCTCGATAAAGCGCGCTATCAGTTGCTGGTCGACAAGGACGAGATTTCCAAGCAGCAGTTCGATGCGGTGGTCGCAGCCGAACGCGCCGCCGCCGCGCAAGTGGATGCGAACCAGGCGTCCGCCGAAGCGGGGCAAAAAGTGGTCGACCAGCGGCGCGCGCAGTTGGCGCAGGCGCAAACGCGATTGAGTGAAGCAAATCAAAATGCCCCGCGTCAGGTGGCGATCCAGAAATCGCAGGTCGCGGCGAGACAAGCGGCCATCGCGACGGCGCGTGCGCAGCAGGAACAGGCGCGGCTGAATCTTTCCTACACCCGGATTGTCGCGCCGGTGAGCGGGATTGTGGTCGACAGAACGGCGGAAGTCGGCCAGCCGCTCACGCCGGGGCAGCAACTCATGTCGATCAGCCAGTTGGACGACATCTGGATCACCGCGAATTTCAAGGAGACGCAGTTACGGCTGATGCGGCCCAAGCAATCCGTGGATATCAAGGTGGATGCCTTCGATAAGACCTATCACGGTTATATCGAGAACCTCCCCGGCGCCACCGGCGCGAAGACCAGCCTGCTGCCGCCGGAAAACGCGACGGGAAATTACGTGAAAGTGGTGCAGCGGCTGCCGGTACGCATCCGGCTCAAGCCGGGCGAGGATCCGGAGCATCGTCTGCGGCCGGGGATGTCGGTGGAACCGAAGGTGTGGCTGAACACCGGGCAGTGATCCTGAACGTTGAACCGCTCCTTCCAGTCGCGGCTCTTTTTGTGTTGATGGCGTAAGCGCCGCAATGAGCCGCGACTAAAAGGAGCGGTTCAACCCCGATATTTTAACGAATGCCTCGGCCTGTTCGATCAGCAGCGGTGCGGCGTCGCAGGATGGCGCGATGATTTTGCCGTCCAAATAAGCAAGCGTGCCGAACTCCGCGGGGGCATGGTCGCGTTCCACCACCCACACGATCTGCAACTCGTTCACGACTGAAAATCGCACTGCGTCCGCCGAACCCTCCGGAAGCCGGGCACATCGTCCGCGAGCGTAGCCGCAATTACACAGTTCGCGCTGCTCGGTTTCAGAGGGGACGAACGGATCGCCGGGCTGGGCCTTGCATACGCCGCCGTGCGGAGCGCCTAAAGGCAGTCGCGGCGCGTGAATCCACTCATCGGTCGTGAGGCGTGTTACAGGAAGGAACCACGGACAAGGCACTCCAGCGGTATCCTAACATGCTTGGACCAATCACGAATCGACATCCTGAGACAAATGATCGAGCAGAACCCCGCGAACTCCTTCGCGCGCTATGGCTTGGCGATGGAATTCGTCAAATCCGGCGACCTGGAAGGCGCAGTGCGCGAGTTCGCCGATCTGCTGAAGGCCGATCCGAACTACTCGGCGGCGTATTTTCATGGCGGTCAGGCGCTCGAAAAGCTGGGCCGGCTCGACGAAGCGCGCGATTCCTATCGCCGCGGCATTGAGGTCACGCGCGATCCGCATGCACGGGGCGAGCTGGAAGCCGCGCTCGATATACTAGGGGATTAGAAGGTCCCGTTGCGCTTTTCTTTATTGCTCCTCAGTTTTGTTCCTGCGTTTGCCCAACCGCAGTTTTCTTCGGTTCCGGCTACGGCGCCCGCACAGGTGGTGAACACAGGAGCCCGGCAGCTGGATGCGAGTCCCGCGTTGTTCGCGGTGATGGTGGCGATCAACGCCGCGGGGTACAACGCCGACGCCGATTCGCCCACCAATTCGCCGCTGCGCCGCGAGATCCGCGATTTCTTCGTCACGCAGAAGCTGGATAGCCTGGATGAACTGCGCCGCTTCGTGCGCGATCATCGCCAGAAAGATCCCTACGCCGATTTCAGCCAGTACGTGTCCTGGGCGCTCTCCGTGGACGGGCCGCCGGATTTCAAGTATCGCTACGAAACTTCCGCGCTGCCTCCCGATGTCGACCGGCTGGAAGGATTGAAGCCGCTGATGATCGCCTTCTATCGCGAGGCGCACCTGGCGCAAATGTGGCAGAATGCGCAACCATACTATGCTCAGGCGATCGCGCAGTTGCACGATCCGGTGGCGAACGCGGTGCTCGAAGTCAATGCGTACATGCGCAACGCGACCAGCGGCTATCTAGGGCGCAAGTTCCAGATCTACGTGGACCTGTTCGGGCCTCCGAATCAAGTGCAGGCGCGCAGCTATGTGGACGACTATTTCGTGGTCGTCACGCCGTCCGCCGATCCGCCGGCGGAGGCGATTCGCCACTCCTATCTGCATTATCTGACCGATCCTCTGCCGCTCAAGTTTTCGAAAGCGGTGGAAGAAAAGCGCGCGTTGATCGATTACGCGCAGGGCTCGCCCATTCTCGACGACAATTACAAGTCCGATTTCATCTCACTCACCGGCGAGTGTTTCATCAAGGCGGTGGAAAGCCGCATCGATCGCAAGCCGGCGCTGGTGGATCAGGCGCTGCGCGAAGGGTTCGTGCTGACTCCGGCGCTGGCCGAACAGCTGGTCGCTTATGAAAAGCAGGACGTCACCATGCGCCTGTATTTCCCGGATCTGATCGCGGGAATCGATCTCAAACGGGAAGAGGAGCGGCTGGCGCATATCGATTTCGCAACGGAGCGAGTGGGAAAGAAGCTGCGGACGGTAACCAAAGAGGTGGAAGCGCCGCCTTTGACGGGTGTCGATAAAACACTGGATGACGCGGAGAAGGCGTACAATCCGGGTCAGGGTCAGTCGCGCGATTTGCCGCACGCCAGGGATTTGTTCATGGAGGCGCTGAAGCAGAGCGACAAGAATCCGGTGCACGCCAAAGCGTATTATGGATTGGCGCGGATTACGGTGCTGGAACGCGATCCGGAAACGGCGGATCATCTGTTCCGCAAGGTGCTGGAACTCGATCCGGATCCGGAAACCAAATCCTGGAGCCTGCTGTATCTGGGACGCCTGGCTGATTCGCAACAGCTCCACGATGAAGCTGTGGAACACTATAAAGCCGCGCTGGCTGTTGAAGGAGCGCCGGATTCGGTGCGCAAAGCAGCCGAGCAGGGATTGAAGCAAGCGTTTGTCAAAAAGAATGAGTGATGAGGGGAAAGAGATGAGCAAAAGATGGTTCGCCGCAGTCGCCGTATTCGCGATGGCCGGCTTGATGATGGGACAAGCCAAGGTCTCGAAAAAGGAATTCGATGCTTATAACGCGGTCATCGCCGCGGCCACCGACGATGCCCGCATCGAGATGGCGGACAAGTTCGTCACCGGGTTCGCGGATTCGAAATTGAAGAGCGTGGTGCTGTTGATCGCGGCCCAGGCCGAAGAGCGCAAGAACGACATCCCCAAGGCGATCGTGTATGCGCAGAGTTCGCTCGAAGCGGACGCGAAGAATTATCAGGCGATGATTTTGATCGCAGGCGAGTTGGCTCGCGGCACCCGCGAGAACGATCTCGACAAGGAAGAGAAGCTCACCCGCGCCGACAAGCTGGCCAATGACGCGATCGCCACGGTGAAGGAAGCTCCCAAGCCCAACGACAAGTTGACCGACGAGCAATGGGCCACGTACAAGAAGGATTTCGAATCGCAGGCGCATGAGGATCTGGGAATGTCGGCGTTGGCGCGCAAGAAATACGATCTGTCGATTTCGGAATTCAAAATGGCCGTGGATATGGCAGCATCGCCGAATCCGGCGACCATGATCCGGCTGGCGGCAGCGTACGACACGGCGAAAATGCCCGATGACGCGCTGGCCACGCTTGCCAAGGTGTACGCGATTCCCGGGCTGGATTCGGGTACGAAGGCGTTCGCTGATCGCGAAAAAGGCGTTGCCGAGCGGCTCAAGGCAGCCAAGAAATAAGAGCGGCGCTCTTTTAGAAAATAGAGCGTAGTCCTTTCCGTCGATACGAAATCGGCTTAGAATACACTAACGTCGCATGAGTGCTGAGTTGGGCAAACTTGAGCAAGCGCTCGGACACACGTTCGTGAACCGCGAGCTGCTGGAGCGGTCGCTCACCCACAAATCGCGGATCTATGAAAAGAGTCCTGAGGGGACTTGCTCGGACGACAATGAGCAGCTCGAATTCCTGGGCGACGCGATCCTGGGTTTCGTGGTGAGCGAATGCCTGGTGCGCCGCTACCAATCGTTTCCCGAAGGCCGTTTGTCGAAATTGAAGGCGCATCTGGTGAGCGCGGCGCGGCTGTACGAGGTCGCGCAGGATCTGGGGCTGGGTGAATTTCTAATCCTGGGGCGCGGCGAAGAAATGAGCGGCGGCCGCGAGAAGAAGGCGCTGCTTTCCGATGCGGTGGAGGCGCTGATCGCAGCGCTGTATCTGGACGCTGGCCTCGATAAAGCCCGCGAGTTCATCGAAGGCCGTGTGGTCGGCGAATTTCAGGTGAACGAAGACGGCGATTCGGCGGTCAGCGATTTCAAGAGCACCCTGCAGGAAATGGCGCAGGCGATGAAGCTGCCTCCGCCGCGCTATGTGATCGTCGGCGAAGACGGGCCGGAGCATCTGAAGACATTCACGGTGGAAGCGCGGCTCGGCAAGGATTGGGTGAGCCAGGCGCAGGGACTGTCGAAGAAAAGCGCCGGTCAAAAGGCTGCCCAACAAATCCTGCAACAACTTACCGATTACGGCCGCTAGGTTTGCCGTAGCGCAGGCCATCGATCTTCGTGGCCTGCGTTCAGGTACTCGCAGGCGACAAAAAGCGATCGCCTGCGCTACCATGCGCTTTAAAACCTGCCCACCTCGGAACGAAGTTCACCCGGCTGGTATCTTAGACTCGTGAAGAGATTCGCGATTGGATTTGTCGTTGGACTTCTGGTCGCCGGGCTGGTTGCGGTCATCCTGGTGTTCGCCGCGATTCGCATCGGCGGTGAAAAGAAGGTGCCCATCGCCGACGGGTCTACGCTGGTGGTGCATCTGGAAGGCGAGCTGCCAGAGCGGGCGCCGGTGGAGCTGCCCCTTCCGTTTCTCGCGCAGCAGCAGCCCATGACCATGGTGGAATCGTGGCAGCTTCTCAAAAAAGCCGCCGCCGATTCGCGCATCAAGGCGATCATGCTGGAGCCGCGCGGCCTGAGCGTCGGCTGGGCCAAGATGCAGGAGCTGCACGACGACATCGAGGCTTTTCGCAAATCCGGCAAGCCGGTCTATGCGTATCTGCGCGGACCCACCGCTCGCGATTATTACGTCGCCACTGCGGCGGATCGCATCTACATGTCGCCCGAAGATGAGCTGGATCTCAAGGGACTACGCGTCGAGCTGATGTTCTTCAAGACCACGCTCGACAAGCTCGGCGTCGAGATGGAGTTCGAGCATGTGGGCAAGTACAAAGACGCGCCGGATGAGTACACGCGCACGTCGCCCACTCCTGAAACACTCGAGGTAATGAACCAGATCCTCGATCAGTATTACGGCAATCTGGTAGACACCATCGCGCAGGGCCGCAAGAAATCAGGGGATCAGATTCGCGCGGCGATCGATCAGGGGCCGTTCGTGGGGCAGCCGACGGTGGATCTCGGGCTGATCGACGCGCTGGAGTACGAGGATCAGGTCTACGGCGACTTGAAGACGCGAATTAAGGGCGACATTAAACGTATCGCCGATCAGGATTATTTGCATTCAGCCGCTTCGAACGACGGCGGATCGAAGATCGCGTTCGTGGTGGGGGATGGCGAGATCACGCGTGGCAGCACGCACAGCCAGGAGTCTGGCGACGGCATCACGGCCGCGGGTATGGTGCGCATGCTGAAAGAGGCGGCCGACGATACGTCGATTAAGGGCGTGATCCTGCGCATCGATTCACCGGGCGGCGACGGGATCGCATCGGACGACATTCTTCACGCGGCTCAAGACCTGAGTTCGAAAAAGCCGGTGGTGATTTCGATGTCGGACCTGGCGGCGTCGGGCGGATACTTCATCGCCATGACCGGCGATCCGATCATCGCTTATCCCAACACGCTGACTGGATCGATCGGCGTGTTTTTCGGCAAGCCGGTACTGAAGGGATTGTTCGATAAAATCGGCATCAATGTTCAGACCATGAAGCGAGGCAAGTTCGCCGATATCGACACCACCACTCGTCCATTGAACGAGAAGAGCGCGCCAAACTGAAGCACGAGATCGAGGTGTTCTACAAGGGCTTCGTCGAACGCGTGGCAGCGGGCCGCAAGCGTCCTTACGATCAAATGGAAGCGCTGGCGCAGGGCCGCGTGTGGGTGGGCGCGCAGGCCAAGCAGAACGGATTGGTCGACGAACTGGGCGGGTTGGATCGCGCGCTCGAATTAATCAAGCAGCGGGCCAAGATTCCAGCGTCCGAAAAAGTTTCGCTGGTGATGTATCCGTCGCGGCGATCGGTGTGGGATATCGTGTTCGGTCGCGATGACGAGGCGGACATGGAATCCATGATCGTGCAGCGCGCGCAGGCTTTGGTTGGAAAGCTCCCCGTTCGATCCATGCTGCATAGCGGCATGAAGACCGTGATGCCTTATTCGATCACCGTGAAGTAAGCAGGCCGATACCGATCTGGCCGTGCAAGCCTTGATCCGGGCTCGCGACGTCGCCGCCGCCGAACCAGACTCGAATGCGATCGGGTAGCACCTCGACACTGGGATCGCACATGACCTTGCTGTTCCAGGGCTGATCGCCGGCGATGGGTGTGAAGCTCTCGTCTTTGGTCCAGTGGATTCCGTCGGCCGATCTCGCAAGGCCGATGCGTCGGCGTTCATCGCGCGCCCGGCCGGTGTAGAGCATCCAATACCATCCGCCTGAAGACCACGCTGCGGGCTCGCCCAATCCGCTTTCGTCGAACGAACCAACAGCGCCTAACTCGAGAATCGGATTGGAGCGCAATTTCTCCCAATGGACTCCGTCTGACGATCGCGCTAGCCCCAAGCGTTGCCGGCTGGCGAGATCCTGACCGAGATAGAACATATAGAACGTGCCGCCGAGCTTGATGACGTCGGGATCGGCGACTGCGTATTCGTCGAAGCTTCCCTGAGGTCCAGGTTCGAGAACGATCTGGGATTTGTTGTCGCGCCAGAGCGCGATACGAGCGGGCGCGCCTGTCTGATACCAGTAATCGTTCGAAAGAGCCGATCCATTCGCGGCGATTCCGCCGGAGACTGGCAAATTCAGCGGCGTTCGATTGGTCCAATGCACGCCATCTGTTGAAATCGCGCGCGCAGTAGTCCAGTTCTTGCCGTCGTACTCGGAATAGAAATTTTGATACTCGCCGTTGATCTTGACGACCGCAGGATTCAGGACGTCACTGAACTCGCCGTGCGGGATTACGGGATCGGGCGAAGCGGACCAGGTAAACGGACCGCGCGGCCCTTGCGGATCAGGCGTCGGCAGCGTGAAATCCGCGTACTTGCCACACCCACTCAAAAACAAAATGGCCGTTAATAACGTTAATTCACGTTTATTCACGGCCATATTCAAACAGGAATCCTGATCTGCAGACTCGCGCCCTGGCCCGGCTTGGAATCGAGCTGCATCTCGCCGCCCAGCATCTTCACGCGCCGCTTGATACTCACCGGACCCAGGCGCAGCAGCTCCAACTCCTCCAGCGAAAACGTTCCGCTGAACGGAAACCCGGTGCCGTTGTCCTCCGCTTTAATTTCGATTTTTCTGTCGTTCATGCCGATCGATACGGCGATCCGTGTCGCGCCGGAATGCTTCTGGATATTGTTCAGCGTCTCGCGCACGATCTGCAGCAACTCCAGCGACACTTCAGTCTCCGCGGGATCGTGCAGATTGCCGCCGGTGAAGGTCGCGACGATTCCCGTCTCGCGTTGGAATTGATCCAGCATGCGGCTCAGCGACGCCGGCAGGCTCACTCCGTCGTCAGCGGGTCGCATGCTGCGCACGAAACTGCGCAGTTCGCCCGACTTGCGACTCGGCACAGCTCTTGCAACTGATTCAGTTCATCCACCGCCGCGCGAACGTCGCGCCCCAGCAGTTTCTTGACGATCTCCAGGCGCATCTGAAAACTGATGAAGCTCTGCAATGGACCGTCGTGAAAATCGGCGGCGATGCGTTGCGCGTTCGGCTTCGCGCGCGCCCTGCGCCTGCGATCGGATAATCACGTTATGCCGCAGCGTGTTCGATAAACGCCGCTCGATGTAGCGTTTTTCGCAGCGAATATCCCACCGCAATCGACCGACCGCGGTCGCGACCCACACCATCTGCATATCGCCGTGCGGCGCGAACAATGCCGCCAGCGCGATCGCAACCGCCGCGACGCAGCTGGCGCGAATCAGATCGTGCAGCAATACCGATGATGCCAGCAGATACGCGCACAGGAATGCCGAGAGCCACCCCGCTGCAGGCCAGCCGACGTAGCCCGATCCCGCGATCCAACTCCACAATCCAAAAAACGAAGTGTCGGCGATCAATGCAATCCGAGCGCGCCCCGGGGAATCCAGGCGAACCTCGAACATGCGCCGGCCGCGTAGACCAAATATGCGGCGAGCACGGCCAGCAGGGAAGTGAAGCGTTCATCGGCCGCGCGAACATACCAGGCCAGACACGCCGCCGCCAGCACGATGCGAACAATGCGGAGCGCGAGCCGACCCCGGTAGGGAACCATGTTCAGACGGACCTAATTCAGATCACCGCTTGTAGAGATAAAGCCGGTGGCTGCGCCCTTCTCCGTCGTCATCGATGTCCTCGATTTTGGCGGGGGTCCACTGCGAAAATTCGAAATCGTGGGCGACAATGCGCGCACCTTTCTTGAGCTGTTTTTCCAGGATCGGCGTGACTTTATCGTTCGACATCGGCAGCAGGTACACAGTCAACAGATCGGCGGAAGAATAATCCTGCTTTAACAGGTCGCCATGAATGATGCGGCAGGTGGCGGAAAGGCCCAGGCTCTTGATTTTCTCCATGCTCTGTTTGAACAGCGCGTCGTCGAATTCGACTCCCGTGGCGTCGGCTTTGAATTTGCGCGCGGCGATGATGGGAATGCGGCCGTCGCCCGACCCGAGGTCGAACATCTTTTCACCGGCCTTGAGCCCGCCCAGCGTAAGCATTTTTTCGACAATGATCTCCGGGGTCGGATAATAGGGCGCGAGCTTTTCGGTCGGCTTGTCCTGCGCGAATACGATTGCTGGAATGACGATCGCGAGGCGGGCGATGTTGCGCATCATGTCACTATAGTAGACTTTCGCTATGCGATCGGCAGTCGCAGGGATTTTCGCGATGCTTTGCGCCCTGGGCGCATGCAATCGTGTGCATCGGGCCGACCGCGATCTCCAACCCGCGCCGGTGGACGAGCAAGCTGTCGCACTTACAGCGATCGAGAAAATGCGCGTCGCATTTAATGCGGGGAACTGCAAATCGATATACGAGGACGCCGCCGCTTGGTTTCGCTCCAATGAGCGCGAGCCGGATTGGAATCGGGAATGCGGCGAAATGCGCGTGAAATTGGGCGCATGGCGGCGCGTCGAGGTGAACTGGCAGTCGTTCGAAAAAGGCGGCGGCGCCGCGTACGCCGAAGGCACCGGACAATTCGACGCTGGATCTCGTGCGCTGTATCTGGGCTGGGCGCGAGGAAGCGACGGCAGTGCGCGGCTGTTTCAATTCTCGATGCAACGGCAAGGCGCATGGGTGAGTTTTCCATCCAACTACGGCTCGATGGATCGCTATCGCGACATGCCGATGGACATTCCAGTTCGCCAGCCGATCTCGATGCCGGTAGTTCCGCGGCGCTAGGGTAACAGGCGGGGGTGATCGCGTCGCTTCAGTTGATCAACGTACACGAGCAGTGCGCGAAGCTTTTCATCTGCCTCGCGACGGCGGGTTTCGCGAGCTTCTTGCTCCCCAAGCTCCCTGGTCCCCTCGTTCATCTCATCGATGCGCCGTTGAAGCCACGGCGGCGTAACTGCTTTCGGATCGTCCAAGACTAACTCCACATCACGGCGTGATGTAAACTCTCACGCGATTGCTGGCCTTGCCATCGACCTCGATATAGAGTTCCGCGGGACCGTAATTCACGATCTTCGGCACCTCGATCTCCACCATGTAAAACCCGATGTAGGGCGCCAGCACGGCGCGCGTCACTTCCACCGGCTCGCGATCGAGATACGCTCTCACGGTCGCGGCGACTTGCGGCGGATTCTCCGCCGGAGCCGCCAGGCCGGTCGGCCAATCGGGATTCGTCTTGCCGAGGCCGGTCGCCAGAATCTGAATGCGCCCGCGTGCGTGTGCGGTGTTCATCGCGTCCAGCATCACTCCGGTATCGCCGTCCAGCAGAATCGGCGATCCATCTTCGCGATCCACAAAAATTCCCGGGGACGCCGATTCCAGTTGCACCGGCATAGTCATGTTTCCGTTCGCCGATTCAAGCGCCAGCGAAAGCGAACTTCCGCGCGCCTCGAACGGAATCTGCAACTGCGATTCGGTATCGCTGGCCGTCAGGACCGGCACCGCGAGGTTACCCGCGCGGGCCGTCTGCACTTTCGTGCCGACCACGCTGATCAGCGATCCCGGCGCTGTCGCGCGCGCCACTAAATCAGCCGTCGAAACCACGCGCGGATCGCGGGACCGATGCGGCGCGAGCGTTGCCCACACTCCGTAGCTTTGCGTCGCGACCCACAATTGATTGCCCTGCCCGTCGAGCTTCACATCGGCAGCGGGATCGTCCGGCAATCCGCCGAGGTGCACCCACAGCAAATTCGGCGATCCCATCACCTGCAGATCCGTGTACGCCATGTACACACCGCGATCGCTGGCGACATATACCGCGCCCGTGGCGCGATCAGCGGTCACGCCGTACACGCCAATATCGGGAAGATTTCCGGTGAGCTGATCCCAGTCGCTGCCGTTCGCGGTGTGGACCACGTGCACTGCGGGAATCGGCGACGACGGGTCGCGCTGGCGGAATCCTAAAACCGCGATCGCCGTGCGCGAATCCGCCGGATCGATCCAGAAGCGTTGGACCGCACCGGCTTCGGCGCCCAACGGCTTGGTAGGTTCCCAGGTTGCGCCTTTGTCGTGCGAAACGCTGATGCGCCCGTCGACTGTGCCCAGATAAATTGAATCGCCCGAAGTGGCGACCGCCGTGATGGGCGCATTCATACGCTGCGAGAACGAATTTCGCTGCTCGATTTCCTGCGCCAGCCCGGTATCGTTCGTCTGGCGCCAGGCCGTTTTCTCACCGGGTGTCCACTCTACGGCTCGCCAGATCGCGCCCGAATTCGGTGCGGATTGCTGCGCCAATGCGAGCCGCACTCCACCATCGGCGCCTGGCAAGCGGAGCAGTCGCGCGGCCGGAAGATTGGGCAACGATTGGTTCAGTCCGCTCCATGTCTTTCCTGCGTCGAGCGAGCGAAACACACCCGCGCCTCCCGCGACCACCACTTCATCCGGATTCGATTGCGAAACCGCGATATCGCGCAGATCGTCGCCGATGATCGACGTGTTTCGATAGCCGGTCAGGTTGTCCCAGTTCGCGCCGTCTTCGGAGCGATAGACGTACTTGCCGATCGCATAATATGCACCGGGAGTTGATCGTACCAGCGAATTCGCCTCAGGCACTCGCGCAACGGGCGAGTTCTGCGGCTCAGCCGGTACCGTCGCGTTGGGCAAGAGCTTCCAATTCTCGAAGTCAGTGGTCTCAAAAACACGCCGCGACGCGGTTTGGATCTGGAGAGAGCCGGAAGGGGAGTACCAGACTCGACTTACGGGGCCGGTGGTCAAGCCGGCGAGCGACAGATCGACGGCAGTATTACCGACGCGCCGCCAGTCGCGAGGTAAATCATTAGACGATGCCGGACTTTGGGCATATGACGCAGAGCCCATGAGCGCTGCGGCGAGTACTGTGGCAATCGCGCCCCCGAGTGTGGCTTTGCTATACACGCGACCCATCCATTGTATCCTTATCCATCGGCGGTACGTCTCAGAAACTGTTGATTCTCCTAGGCCAGGGGCAACCAGATTTACCCGACCATTGGTCGGATCGCTACTTGCTTTGCAATTTTAGTGTTAGACTGTCTTGAAGTTGGCTGGGGTTCCGGCCGAAGTGTATAAAGACGTGCAGTTTCTCGCGTAAGCGAGATGCGGTGACTGAGGAAGAGGTTGGTTGCAGATGGGCACTCGTCCCATGGTTACGGCGAAGTTGTCGCTGCCTTTGGCGGCCGCGGCGATGCTGTGCCTCCTCACTCCCTCGAAAATCCTGGCGCAAATGCCCGCGCCGATCGATTCCGGCCAGTACGCCGCCAAAGCGATTCAAGTTACCGGGCGCGTTTCTGTACTGCGGGATTCCATCGAATACGCGATTGTCGATGGCGGCGAAGTGCACGTGAAAGAGCTGATTTTCACCGGCTCCGATGGGCAAGCCCGCTTCCAGGTATCCGACGGCTCGACGTTCGATGTCTATCCCAACTCGCGCGTCATCTTCCGCAAGAACGTGCCCAACTGGCGCGATCTTCTTGACGTCTTAGTGGGTCGAGTCAAGGTTCACATCGAGCACTGGGGCAATCAGCCGAATCACAATCGCGTGCTGACGCCGACCGCTGTCATCTCGGTGCGCGGCACCACGTTCGACATCAGCGTCGATGATGACGACGAAACCACCGTGGTCGAAGTGGAAGAGGGCGTGGTCGAGGTGCAGCATGCGCTGCTTCCCGGCGGGTCCCCGAGGATTCTGAACACCGGTGAGTCACTGCGCGTGTATCGTAATGAGCCGATCGCATCCGGCCACATCGATAAAGGCGAAGTTTTCAAACGCGTCGCCCGTATGGCGATCGATGCATTCAGCACCATGGAATCGCGGGTAAGAGTCGCGGGCGGGACGGCTGGATCGAGCGGTGGAGCGACCGGTGTGGGCGATACCAAGCGTCCAGGTCCTCCGAGCAGCACCAGCGCGCCTCCTGGAGTGCCAGGTGTAGGCGCAGCCCCGCCACCGCCTCCGGGAGGGGGGACGTTCATCAACGGCGGCCAGAGAATCTACGTATACAGCCAGCAAAAGCCGCAAACGCGATGGCAGAAGGTGCGCTACGTCGTTATGAACTTGGCCACCCGGCTCCTGTTGGGCACCTCACCTGAAGACCAGGTAGTTCGCGTCGCCGGCCAGATGTAATTTTATGCCTCCGCTCTTTCGAGCCGTGGCGTTCTCTCTTGCAATCGGAATCGCTCACGCGCAAGCTCCATCAACTTCCCCGCTGAAGTTCGAAGAGGCATCGGTTCGCCGCGCGGATCCCGCCAAGAAAGGGCCGCCATTCGACGTCAGTCCAGCGGGCCGGCTCACTACGAGCACCGATCTGCGCATGCTGCTGCAGATCGCCTACAGCGTCCATTTCGATCAAATTGTCGGCGGCCCGAAGTGGATGGATGGTGAGGATTACACCATCGTCGCTGTGCCCCCTCCTGGTTCGGCGGTCGCTCCGGATCAGAAGACCAACAACAAACAAACCGAGGAACGGCTGCGGGCGCTGCTGGAAGACCGCTTCCAGCTCAAGGTTCATCGCGAAACGCGCGAGATGCCGATCTACGAATTGGTGGTCGCCAAGGGAGGCTCGAAGTTAAAAGAGGAGCCTCCTGGCGCGCCCGGCGAGTTCAAGCTTGGCCTGGCATCCGGCAGGATCGTCACCAGAGGCGGAGGAGGGAAGATCGCGTTGCTGGCGACGTTGTTGATGAATCAATTCCATCGCCCGGTGGTCGACAAAACGGGTCTCGACGGCTTCTACTCTTTCAATCTCACCTACAATCCGGATGAGTCTAAGCCCAGTGATCGTCCGTCGCTATTCACCGCGCTGCAGGAGCAGCTCGGACTGAAGCTCGAAGCGAAAAAAGGCGAAGGCGAAGTTCTCGTGATCGATCGTCTGGAACGCCCTTCGGAAAACTAGGTAGGGCAGGATTTCATCCTGCGGCGGATTTTTAATCCGCCCTCTTGTTTTGCAACGAAAATCGGGCCGATTAGAAATCGGCCGCAGGTTGAAAACCTGCCCTACTCGTAGCGCAGCGCAATTAATGGATCGACCCTCACGGCTTTGCGCAACGGCATGTACGCGGCCGCCAGCGCGATGGTCCAAAGAATTGCCGACGAGAATGCGAAAACTCCCGGATTCCAAGCGTGCGTGCCATACAGCATCTGTTCGATGATTTTCCCTGCCGCGATCCCGCCGGCGATTCCCACCGCCGTGCCGATCGCGAGCATTGTCACCACTTCGCGAATTACGAGCGAGCGCACGTGCCCCGCTTCCGCGCCCAGCGCCATGCGAATCCCGATCTCTCGCGTCCTCCGTGCCACGTTATAAGCGAGCACGCCATACAGCCCCAATGCAGCAAGCAGCGTCGCCAGGGACGCGAAAATCACCGTAAGCGATGACAGCATGCGCTCTTCGAACAGATTCTGATCGATCTGATCGTCCATGGTTTTCAATCCGCTCATCGGCAGGTTCGGATCGAGCGCAGCCAGCGCGCCCCGGATTTGCGGAGCAATCGCCAGTGGTTCCACCGCCGTGCGCACGTAAAAAAACAATGCCGACTGCGCCTGCGACTGGCGATACGGAGTGTAGTACACACTGGGCGGCGCGTCTTTCATGTCCGCGTATTTCGCATTTTTCATCACGCCCACGATCTCCATATCGGGGTTGACGTTGGCTGGCCCGGTGCTGAAGCGATGCCCCAGCGGATTCTGTCCCGCGAGAAAATGCTTCACGAACGCCTCGTTGACGATCACGACCTTGGGAGCGTTCGGTCCATCGGCCGCGGTAAACTCGCGGCCCGAGATCAGAGGGATGCCCATGGTGCGAAAATAATCGGGCGCGATGATGTCGTAGTCGGAATCAGCCGCATCGTCGTCCGGCGGAATGTAGCCAGGCACGGTGATCGTCTTGGAGGCGGAGTCGCCCCCGATCGCGGGAATCTGTCCTCCTGAAACCAATTTCACTCCTGGAATCACGGCCAGCTTTTCAAGAAACTGATCATAGAATTGGCGTGAGGCCTGGTCCGTATAACGGCTCTGGCGCGGTGATACCGAAAATGTCAGCAGATGATCAGCGCGCATTCCTAAGTCGATCTTGCGCAAGTTCAGCAGCGTCTGCGCGAACAAACCCGCCGAGATCAGCAGCAGCAGCGACACCGCGACTTGCGCCGTCACCAGCGTGGTGCGAAATCTCTTGGCTGATCCTGACGCCGTGCTCTGGCCCGATTGATCTTTGAGAGCCGGCGCCAGATCCGGCCGCGTGCTTTGCAACGCGGGGAAGATTCCGAACAGCAACCCGGTGACGATGGAAATCGCGGCGCAGAACAGTAGCGCGGTGGAATCCAGGTTCGGGGAGAGTACGTTCGCGTACCCGCCGTCCTGCGGCAGCGAGGCGATGATGCCACGCATGGTCCAAGACGCGGCGACCAACCCCAGCGCTCCCCCGGCGATCGCGAGCAGCAGCGCTTCGCTCAACAGATGCCGGATCAATTGCCCGCGTGATGCGCCGATCGCCAGCCGCACCGCGATTTCTCTGGCCCGCGCGGTCGCTCGCGCCAGTTGCAGATTCGCGACATTGGCGCAGGAGATCAGTAGCACCATCGCAGTCATCCCCATCAGCAGCAACACCGGCTGGCGCCCATCGTCACGCATGCTGCCTCGTCCGTATTCGCCGGGCTTCAACACCATTTTCTTGGCGCTGAATTGCGCGAGCAGGGTGGCGCTGGGCTGTTTCAACAATGCGATGTCCTGTTCGAGCTCGGCGCGATAACTCACATTGATCGCCGCCGCCGCTTGTGCGATGGACACGCCAGGCTTTAAGCGAGCGAACATGGTCAGCCAATAGCTTCGGCGGTTGTCGAACGCGTCCCAGCCCGGCTGCATCTCCTTCTTCATGGTGAGCGGAACGAAAATGTCCGGGGCATCGCCCGGCCGTTCGCTTGAAAATCCCTTTTGTGCCACGCCGATGATGGTCATGGGATAGCCGTTCACCTGCATGATCTGGTTCAGAGCGCTGGAGTCAGCCCCGAATCGCGACACCCAATAGGCGTAGCTCAGCACCACCAGAGGATGCGCGCTGGGACTGCGATCATCATCTTCACTGAACAGCCGTCCGATCGCGGGCTTCACGCCCAACAGCTCGAAATAATTTCCGGATACTGTGGATGCCGATCCGTCCGACGCGCTGTTGCGATACGAAATGCTGGCCGAAGCGTCGCGCGATGCCCCAATTCCCACAAAGGGCGTCTGCATCTTTTGCAGATCGCGGAACATCGGATAGCTGAACGAGCTGCCCGGGCCCTCATCGGTAGAGTTATTTCCTTGCGTCGGGCCGGGATGATACAGAAACACGATCTCCTTCGGATTCTTCACCGGCAGCATGCGCAGCAGCACTTGATCGAGCAGAGAGAAGATCGCGGTATTGGCGCCGATTCCCAGGGCCAGAGAAAGGATCGCGATGGTGGTGAACACCGGCGTTCGCGCCAGACCGCGCAGGATGGAGCGCAGATTCGTCATATTAATTCCTTAACAGATGAGACGCCGATCCCCTCCCAGCGTTTGCCTAGGCAGCGATTTTTTCCTGACCCGACACGCTATACTTGCGGCAAGCGGCTCCGCCTGGATAGAATCAATGAGTTTGAAAGCCATTTGTTGCCGTTACACAAATCCCTGGAGGATGCATGTCTGTTGAGCAGAAGGTCAAGCAAATCATCGTCGAGCAACTCGGCGTGGATGAGGCCCAAGTCGACCCCACCGCCAGTTTCGTCGATGACCTCGGCGCGGACTCGCTCGATATTGTCGAGCTGGTCATGGCGTTCGAGGAAGCGTTCGACCTCGACATCCCCGACGAAGACGCCGAAAAGATTCAGACCGTCAAGGATGCCGTCGACTACATTGAGTCGAAGAAGAAATCCTAGCGTTCACCCGGTTTTAGCACCGGGTTTTCCAACCCACGGAGCCTTGCATTGCAACGTAGAGTCGTAGTGACTGGAGTCGGATTGCTGACTTCGGTCGGCACCGGCACCGAACGTGTCTGGAGCGCGATCAAGAGCGGCCAGAGCGGCATCGGTCCCATCACCCAGTTCGACGCCTCGGCGTTCAAGTGCCGCATTGCGGGCGAGGTGAAGGACTTTGACCCGGCTGCCTACATCGAGAAAAAAGAGATCAAGAAGATGGGGCGCTTCATCCAGTTCGCCATCGCGGCGACGGAGTTTGCGCTGGAAGGTTCCGGATTTCGCGTGAACCCCGACGATGCCGAACGCACCGGCGTGTACATCGGCAGCGGCATCGGCGGATTCGAGGTGATCGAGCGCGAGCATAAGATCCTGCTCGAAAAAGGCCCCGATCGCATGTCGCCGTTTTTCATTCCGGCGACCATCATCAATCTCGCCTCCGGCTACGTATCGATTCGGCATGGCGCGAAAGGCCCGAATTCCGCGACGGCGACCGCGTGCACCACCTCGGCCCATTCCATCGGCGATTCGTTCCGCATCATCCAGCATGACGATGCCGACGTGATGATCTGCGGCGGCACCGAAGCGTGCATCACTCCTCTGGCTGTCGGCGGATTCGCGGCGATGCGCGCGCTCTCGACACGCAATGCCGAACCGGCGAAAGCCTCGCGCCCGTGGGATAAAGATCGCGACGGATTCGTGGTCGGCGAAGGCGCGGGGATGCTGATCCTCGAAGAATTGGAA
This sequence comes from Terriglobia bacterium, assembly GCA_963819125.1. Classification (GTDB taxonomy): domain Bacteria; phylum Acidobacteriota; class Terriglobia; order Bryobacterales; family Bryobacteraceae; genus Palsa-187. The sequence goes on along the minus strand of CAWFUQ010000015.1, from coordinate 609,952 downwards.
CACGCCCAACGCCGCGGCGCGACGATTCTAGCGGAAGTGGTCGGCTATGGAATGTCGGCCGATGCGTACCACATCACTTCGCCATCGGAAGACGGCGATGGCGCGTATCGCGTGATGCGCAAGGCCCTGCGCGACGCGAAACTGGAGCCGCAGCAGATCGATTACATCAACGCGCACGGCACTTCCACCGATGTGGGCGATCGCATCGAAACCATCGCGATCAAGCGCGTGTTCGGTGATCATGCGTACAAGGTCGCGGTCAGTTCGACAAAATCGATGACCGGGCATCTGCTGGGTGGCGCGGGCGGACTGGAAGCCGGCATCAGCGTCCTGGCGATTCGCGATCAGATCGCGCCGCCCACCATCAATCACGATTTTCCCAGCGTCGAGTGCGACCTCGATTACGTTCCCAATCATGCGCGACCGATGAAGATCGACTACGCGCTGTCGAACTCGTTCGGCTTCGGCGGAACGAACGGCTGTCTCATTTTCAAGAAACCCGAGTTCTAAGAATCAAATGAAAATTATCGTTGCGATCAAGCAGGTGCCGGTGCGCGATTCTCAATTGCGCCCCGATGGATCGGGCAAGTGGATCCAGGAAGGCGATCTCAGTTTCGAGATCAATGAGCCGGATGCCTACGCGCTGGAAGAGGCGCTGCAGTTGAAGGAAAAGCACGGCGGCGAAGTGATCGCGCTGTGCGCCGGACCGGCTCGCGCGGCCCAGACAATTCGAGAAGCGCTGGCCAAGGGCGCCGATCGCGCGATCCATATCGAAGAAGAAAATCTGAACACGCTGGATACGCTGGGCGTCGCGAAACTGCTGGCGGCGGCGGCGAAATCGGAATCGCCGGATCTGTTCCTGACCGGATTGCAATCGGACGATTTGGGCTACGGCCAAACTGGCGTGGTGGTCGCGGAATTAATCGGCGCGCCGCATTCGACCATCATCATGCAGGTGAACGTTGAGGGATCGGGCATCAAGGTGAAGCGCGAGCTGGAAGACGGCTGGTTCCAGATGATCGAGATGCCTCTGCCGGCGGTGCTGACCATTCAGAGTGGCATCAACAAGCTGCGCTACGCCACGCTGATGGGAATCAAGAAAGCGAAAACGAAAGAGATCAAGCGCGTGACCGTGGCCGAGCTGGGCGGCGTCCCAGCGTCGACTGCGGTGATCGAAAAGATTTACGTGCCGCACAAGACCAAGCAGGCGCAGATTTTCGAAGGCGATGCGAAGACGGCGGCCGCGAAGCTGGTCGAGAAACTGAAGTTCGAAGTGAGAGTGATTTAGCGTAGCGCAGGCGATCGTTTTTGTCGCCTGCGAGTCGGTAAAACGCAGGTCACCAAAAACGATGACCCGCACTACCTTCTGACAAAGGAACATATGAGCGTACTCGCAATTCTTGAGCAGCAAAACGGCAAGTGGCATCGGATGTCGTGGGAGACGCTCGCGGCGGCGCAGCAGTTCGGCGCGTCGTTGGGAGTTCCTGTCGAAGCGGCAGTGGTCGGCTCAGGCGTCGTCGCGTTGGCTGCGGATGCGGCGACGAAGAAGGTCGCCAAGGTTTACGCGGTTGAGCACGATCTGCTGAAGGAATACACGGCTGATGGATATTCCGCCGCGGTAGAAGAGCTGATTCGCAAAGTGAATCCGAAGGTGGTGGTGTTCCCGCACACTTATCAGGTTCGCGATTTCGCTCCCAAGGTCGCCACCAGGTTCGATCAGGTGCTAATCAGCGACGTCATCTCGGTGCGTTTCGACTCCGGCTCTCCGGTGTTCGTGCGCCTGCTGTTCCAAGGCAAGCTGAATGGCGATGTGAAGGTCGGCGGTCCGTTCCCGCATTTCGTTTCGGTTCAGGCGGGCGCGTGGCGAGCCGATGCGCTCGAATCCGGAAGCGGCGCGACGGTCGAGAATTTCACGCCCGCGCTCGACGCATCCAAGATCAGGCAGAAACCCGAAGCTCCGTTCCGCGAATCCGCGCGAGCTGTCGACCTGACCGCTGCGGATCTGATCGTTTCCGTGGGCCGCGGCATCAAAGAGAAAGAAAATATTCACGTGGTCGAAGAACTTGCGAAGGTAATGGGTGCCGAACTCGCCGCCTCGCGACCGATCTGCGACGCCGGCTGGCTTCCGATGGAACGTCAGGTGGGAAGCTCCGGCCAAACGGTCGCGCCGAAGATGTACATGGCGGTCGGAATTTCTGGCGCGATCCAGCACTTGGTCGGTATGAAGGGCGCGAAAACCATCGTCGCGATCAACAAGGACGCGAACGCCCCCATCTTCGAGGTCGCCGATTACGGCATCGTGGGTGATTTGTTCGAAGTGATCCCGGCGCTGGTCGAGGAAGTGAAGAAGGCCAAGGGTTAAGCCTGTAACCGCGACTTTATCTCTTTCAGGCAACGCAGAAACTCAGGAACACTTTCAGTTCCTGTGGCCCAGATGATGCTCCAATCAATCAGATCATACCTGTGAGCGAGAAAGTTGCGCATCCCGCGAATTGCCTTCCAATCGATTTGCGAATTCGTAGCCCGAAACTCCGGACTGAGTCGCGTGATCGCCTCGCCGATGACGCAGAGTTGCCAGCAGATTGCTGACTTCAACATCTCCTGCGATGCGAAACTGTCCCTCCGAACACCTTTTAGAAAAGTAGTAATCAATCGGCCGGCGTCAATCAGATCATCGATAGCTGCGAGGTCTGAATGCTCAACCGCCATAGAACGGCCGCGTGCTCATGAGTAGCTGGCGATGGCGTTCCTGACCCTCGACGGCGCCACGGCTCACGAGATCGACGCTCCGGCCTAACAGCACGGACAGTTCATCCTCGATGTTTACGAAATCGAAAAGACTCCAGTTTGCATCCTGCCTGGGTGTCACCAACAAGTGGAGATCTGCCTCGATCACGCCAAACTCGCGATCGAACTCTTCCAACTTTGCGATCTTCCAGCGCTTGCAAAACTCATCGAGAACGCGCGGCTCGACGGGAATGCGCTGCAATATCGCCATACTTCAATCTTACTCTCAGATATTCGGGAACGCGCCGTGGATCAACTCGAGCTCGGTGGGCGACCACTTCTGCTTCATATCATCCGCGTACAGCTCTTTCGCCAGCCCCTGGCGGCGCTCGCGGGGCGGAAGCGAGTCGTAGCGCTCGCGCAAGCTCTTGATCGCGTCATTCACAGCCTGACGACGCTCCGGCGTCAGCGACTGCATCAATTCCAACTTATGCATCGCACGATCACGCTGCACCGGCGTCATGGCATCGAACCGCGCCAGTTGCTTCTCCAGATTCTCGCGTCGCTTGGGCGGCAATTTCGCGAGCTCTTTCTCCCGCTGCTCCGGCGTCAGCTTCTGGAATTCCTTTAGCTGCTCCACGGGATTCGGCGGCGGCAGCTTGGGGACCTTCGGATTCAAGTTCCTGCGAACCGGCGGTGGAGGCGGCGGATTCTTGGTTTGATCGGCCGCACGGGCGCCTGAGACGCACAGCGCCATCGCACACATCGAAAGTAGGAATCGCATCCGCACAAGTCTGTCTAGTTTAATCAACGTGAAATCGCAGCGCGCGTTTACATCGCTCGCTTGGACGATGGCGCAGGTGCCGGAGCCAGCAGATCCAGCTCATCGAGCGCATTCGCGACCTGGTCCATATCGATCGGCGGAGCTTCATCTGTTGCAGAAACAACGGGATTTTGTACCGCAGGAACGGACGCATGCGGCGCGCGCATCTCGATCCCGATCGCCAGCATCGCGCACGCCGCCAGCATCGCCGCGGCAGGCTTCCACATCGCCACCGGAGCCGCCGGCTGCGCGATCCTGTTCCACCATCGCGACCACAGCGGCAAGCGCTGCTCCTGCGCGATGCGCGCAAACAATTGCGCGTCAAAATTCTCCGACACTTCGGGCGGCGTCCACTGATCCAGCGTCTGCCACACTTGTCTCTGCTGGGCGGCCAGGCTCGCGCATTCGCCGCATTCGCTCAGATGTTTTTCGAACTGCGCCGCACGCTCGCCATCGAGTGAGCCCGCGCAGTATTCGATCAGGATTTCAGGATCCCTGCGATGTACCGTGCAATTCATATCGTCCCTCGTGTGTGCAAAAGTTCATGCTAAATGCGCGAGCCGGCTGCGCAAGGTTTCGTATGCCCGGAACAGCAGCGATTTCACCGCCGAATCCGAACACCCCAGCGTTCTTGCGATCTGAGCATAGTCCAGCTCCTGATACTTGTGCATCAGGACCGCGGCACGCTGCTTTTCCGGCAGCGCCTCGATCGCTTTTCTGACTTCGCGCAATTTTACTTCTTCCAGCAACTCCTGTTCAATGGTGCGTTCGCGGCCCGCAATCTGCCGCTCCACGCCCTCGATCAATTCTTCGTCCAGACTCTCCTGGCGCTTCTCGTGTTTACCGTCTCGAATCCAATTCAGCGCCAGGTGCGTCGCGATCCGAAACAGCCAGGTGGTGAACTTGGCCGTCGGCTCATAGGTGGCGCGGCTGCGGTACACACGCAGGAACACTTCCTGCGCAAGCTCCTCCGATACCGGCGCGTTCTGCACCATCCGGTACAAGAAATGAATCACCGGGCCGCGATGACGAGCCAGCAACAAGCCAAAGCTGGTGTCGTCGCCCTCACGAACCCGGAGCATCAGCTCGGCGTCTCGTTCCAGGGCTGCAATCGCCTCCATATCCTTGTGAACACCCGATTTGGAGGAATGTTGCGACACGTTTACTTTCGCTTACAAGCCTAACTCTATTCGGCTTTGAGCGATCTTTCCATCAGGTCGCGCAGGGCCTCGCGCGGATCCTTGCCGTGATTCAGAACTGCATGCATCTGCTGGATGATCGGCAGATCGACGCCGAACTTGGCTCCCAGGGTCACTGCCGCTTCGCAGGTCGGCACACCTTCCGCAACCATCGCCGTTGAAGCTATGATTTCGTTCAACTTACGGCCTTTCGCCAGCTCCATTCCGACCCTCCGGTTGCGGCTTAGATCGCCGGTACAAGTCAGTACTAGATCGCCTAAACCCGCCAACCCCGCCAGCGTTTTCGGATGGCCACCCATCGCGACCGCCAGACGTGTGATCTCAGCCAACCCTCTGGTGATCAACGCCGCCATCGAATTGTTTCCCAAGCCGAGCCCCTGGCAAACCCCGGCGCCGATCGCGATTACATTCTTGAGCGCCGCGCCCAGTTCGACGCCGGTGACATCCGGATTGGTGTAAAGCCGGAACGTTGGACCGGAAAATGCCGCTTGCACGCGTTCGGCGATCGCTAGATCCTCCGACGCGATCACCACCGCCGCCGGTTCGCCGCGCGCGATTTCTTTGGCGAAGGTGGGGCCGGAGAGTACGGCCACGTTTTTCGATCCCGTCACTTCGCGAATTACTTCCGACATGGGCGACAACGTCTGCTGTTCGATTCCCTTGGTGGCGCTGACGTACGCGGTAGAAGGATCGAAAAATGGTGCGACCACGGTATACAGCGCCCGAGCGTGCCGCGACGGCATCACTCCCAGTACTATGCCCGCTCCTTCGATGTCAGCTAGGTCCGTGGTCACTTCGACATTCAGCGGAAGCCGAAGCTGGGGCAAATAGACATCGTTCTCGCGCGTTGTGCGCATGCGCACGGCGAGGTCGGCTTCAAATACCCACAGGACCACTCGCGAGAATCTCGGTGCGAGGACAATCGCCAGCGCCGTTCCCCAACTTCCGCCGCCTAATATTGCTAGCGTTTCTTCCATAGCCGGTAGCGCAGGCCATCGTTTTCCGTGGCCTGCGAATCGCGCGCGACAAATCGCAGGCGACAAAAATCGATCGCCCGCGCTACTTCTTCCATTGGAAAATACTTTCCGTGCCGGCGCGCAATCGCGCGATGTTGGCCGAATGCCGCCACACGATGAACGCTCCGGCGATCGCCGCCGCGATCACTTCAGCCGCCGGCGGATGCAGAATCATCCATACGCCGAACGGGAACATCGCCGCCGCGATGATCGATCCAGCTGAGATGTGCTTGGTCGCCGCCACCACGATCACGAACACCAGCAGCACCGCCAGCATCGGCAGCGGCGTCAGATAGGAGAACGCGCCGATGAAGCTCGCCACAGCCTTGCCGCCTTTGAATTTGAGGAACACGGGAAACGCGTGCCCAGCCATCACGGCCAGCGCCGCCACCGACATCCACGTGACGTCGCCGTTGGTGAGATATTCCGCGATCCACACTGCCGCGACACCCTTGGCGGTGTCGAGCAGCAGCGTCACCACTGCGATCGCGCGCCCGGTGGTGCGCAGCACATTCGTCGCACCGATGTTGCCGCTGCCGGAGGCGCGCACATCTTTGCCCGTGGTCAGCCGGACCAATAAGTAGCCGAACGGAATCCCGCCCAGTAGGTACGCGATCAAAATCGCAATGCATCCGTTCATGATTTATTCACACGAAAACTCCGCCAGCCGCGTGTAGCGCCCGCCGGCCGACAAGTACAGATAAAACGCGCTGGCTCGAAACGATCCGAAATCAGTGGACGGCAAATTATCGATCGCACCCTTCAGCTTATCGAGCGGTACACGTTCGCGAATCCGCGCCAGCGTCAAGTGCGGCGAATACGCACGATCCTCTTTCTCGACACCGAGCTCATGGACGGCGCCTTCGGTCGCCGCCGCAAGCTGCTTCAGTTTCTCATCCGCCTCCACTCCGGCCCACAACACGCGAGGGTTTCGAGCGTTCGGGAACCATCCCATCCCGCGAATCGCAACGTCGACCGCGACGGTCGGCTTCACCGCTGCCAGCGCGCGCGTCATCTTATCGAGCTTTGCTTCCGGCCATTCGCCAATGAATTTTGTAGTGATGTGAAGATTGTCCACCCGGCTCCAACTTATTTTGGCAGAGGGGCATAGCCGGTCGATCAAGACTCGAAGATTCTCCTTCACTGCCTCAGGAATATCGATTGCGGTGAATAGTCGCACGAACTTTTTAAGTGTACGCGAACCACGCCACGGTGCTGTATACTAACTCACTTGGTGGGGAAAAGAATATGAAAAGATACGCGATTCCCGGGCTCCTGTTGGCACTCGGCGTGGGGGCTGCAAGTCTGTGGGCCGCCGATTTCTGGACGGCGAAGCCATTCTCGGATTGGACCGACAAAGAAGCTCTGAAGCTGACCCAGAACTCGCCGTGGGCGAAAGAATACAGCATCGCCATGCCGGGCGGCGCGGGCGGCGCGGACCCTTCGGGAAAAGGGGGCGGGGCGGGGCGCGGCAGAGGCGGCGGCGATCTCTCCGGGGATGCCACCGCACCGATGGGCGGCGCGATCAATCTCTACATCCGTTGGCAGAGCGCCATGCCGATTAAGGAAGCCAACGTCAGGCTCAAATATAAGGGCGAAGCCGCGACCTCCGCCGAAGCCAAAGCGATCCTGGATACCGCCGAACCCGCCTACGTGGTGATCATCGAGGGGTTGAATCGCGGCATGGTTCGCGGCGCCGCCGACGACGTGAAGAAGGAACTGATGGCCCAGACCGAACTGGTGATTAAGGGCCGCGAGCCGCTCAGGCCGATCGATTTCCGGCTGGCCGGAGAGGGCATGCGAGTCAACGCGGTATTCGCGTTCCCCAAGACCGTGCCGATCACGCTCGAAGAGAAGGAAGTCGAGTTTGATAGCAAAGTCGGTACCATCACCATCAAGCAGAAATTCACGCTGAAGGCGATGGTCTTCAAAGACAAGCTCGAGCTCTAACGATTCTGCCGCCGAAGCCTCTGCCGCGATCCTTCTACGCGCGCCCCACTGTCGAGGTCGCGCGCGATCTGCTCGGCAAGATCGTCTCGCATGGCGCTGCCTCGGGACGCATCGTCGAAGTGGAAGCCTATCTTGGAGTTGGGGACGAAGCCGCACATAGCGCGCGCGGAATCACGGATCGCACGCGCGTACTTTTTGGTCCACCCGGTCACGCGTATGTGTACCTGATCTATGGAATGTACGAGTGCTTGAACTTCGTCGCCGAACCCGATGGCGTCGCGGGTGGCGTGTTGATTCGAGCGATCGAGCCGATCGCGGGAATCGAGAGATCAGCGGACGGGCCGGGAAAGCTTACGCGAGCACTTGGAATTACCCGCGCCCATAACGGCGTCGATGTGACACGCGGCCCCATCACCGTTCACGACGATCCGCGAGCCAAACGTTTCGAGATCGAAGTGACCAAGCGGATCGGGATCACCAAGTCGGCAGATCTGCCTCTCCGATTTCTGATTGGCCGTTAATTAACGTTTATGAACGTTCATTCACGGCCTTATTCATAACGAAGAGCCTCGGTCGGATTCAATCTCGCGGCGCGATTCGCGGGCAGAATCCCGAAGATCAATCCCACCAGCAGCGACACGCTGAACGCTACCAGAATCGAGATCGGCGAAATCGGAATCTGAATATCGTCGGTGAAGAACCGAACGCTCAACGGAATGGCGACGCCGATCAGAATTCCCGCGATTCCACCCGCCATGCTGATTAAAACCGCCTCCGCAAGAAACTGCTCCAGCACGTCGCGCCGCGCGGCGCCCACCGCCATTCGCAACCCGATCTCGCGCGTTCGCTCTGTCACCGTCACCAGCATGATGTTCATGATGCCGATCCCGGAAATGATCAGCGCGATGGCCGACACCAGAATCAGCACTACCGTCATGATGGCCGCGATGTTTTTCGCCGCGGACAGAATCTCTACCAGATTCTGCACACTGTAATGCGCGCCTTTGCGATGCCGCCCCTCTAGAATGATCTTGATCTCGTTGGTCAGCGGCTCGACATCGGAGATCGATCGCGCCTGCACATATAACGGATCGATGCGCTCGATCGACGCGAAGAACTTGAGCGTGGTGATGGGAATCAGCACGTTGTTGCCGGTCAGCTCCGACAGCCCGAAGGTCGAGCCTTTCTCGCGGAACGTGCCGATCACCGTGAACGGAAGCTCATGGATTTTCAGTGGTTTGCCGATAGCGGCCTGCTGGCTTCCGAACAGACGAGTGGCCAGCTTCTCCATGAGCAACGCCACGTGCGCCTTGCCGCGCACTTCGGAATCGTCAAAAAAACGTCCGGCGAGCGTTTGCAGATTACGCACGTCTGGATAATAAGAATCGGTTCCGATGATCGCGACGTCCTCTTCGTGCCCGGCGATGCGCATGCGATCCAGGCTGTTCATCACGCCGGTCGCCGCGACAATCCGCGAACCAAGTTTGAGGCGCACTTCATCCAGATCGGCGATTTTGACGTAATCGGCATCGGCCGTTGCAGTTGCGCCATTGTTGCCGGCTTCATAGTTGGCGTAGATCAGGTTCGAGCCGATGCTCTGGATCTGCTGCAGCACGTAATCGCGGCTGGTGAGCGAGATGGTAACCACCAGGATCACGCTCGCGTTGCCGATCACCAGGCCGAGCGCAGTGAGGAAGGCGCGGAATTTATTGGCGCGCAGCGCTTCCATGCTGGAGCGCAACGCTTCTATGTGAAACATCAGCTAAGTTCTTAGCTTATCTTCTTGAGCAGCGCTTCCGCCTCTTGACGTGGAGGATCGTCGGCGGTGAGCGGCGCGTGAATGTAGCGCTCCAGCATGTCGCGAGCCTGTTCCAGATTGCGCTTCTCGTGGACATACGTGCTGGCGCGTTCAAACAGCACCCGCGGATTGTTAGGCGCGACCTTGGCCGCGTGCTCGAACACCGCCTCGCTTTCGGCGAATCGCCCGCGCTTGGCCAGATACTTGGCCAGATCCAGGAATCGGCCGACCTGCTTGGGCGCGAGCTCCGCGGCATGCCGGAAATGCTGCTCCGCCGAGTCGTATTCCTTGCGGCGATCTTCGATCAGCGCCTGCGCGTAGTGGCCCTCCGCCGCGTCCGTTCGTGCGATCAACTTGGCCAACTCCTGGGCCTTCTGCATTCCGCCCCCCAGAAATCCGGGCGCGTCCAGATAGTAGTCCAGCAGATCGCCGGTGGCTTCTTTATTGGTTGGATCGAGCGCCACCGAGCGCTCGAACATCTGCCGTGCTTTGGTCGCGTAGCCCGGCGCCGTAAAGGGACCGGAAGTCTCCGCGCGGCGGCCCCATGCGCGACCCAGCCAGTTCAGGGTGATGGGATTATCGGGCTCGATCGCGGCCGCCCGTTCCAGCGCCTCTGTCGCCTTCTTATAATCGGCGAGCATAAAATAATCCTGCCCCAGCAGTTGCAGTGTCGCGGCGTCGTGGGAACTCGCGGCGGCCGGCAACAGCACCGCCAGGGATTGCTTATATTCGGTGTGCTGGTACAGGAGGTGCGCACGATCGAGCTCGGGCGAGGCCGCCAGGGCACAAATGCCCATGCTCGTAATACCAATGGCCGAAATTAGCCCAGTTTTCATCCCCACTCTATATCTCAATCTTATAACGATTGGATGCGGGAAATCGGATGGAGGACGCCGATTTTACCAGCGCTTTATCGCGCTGACGCAGCAAGCTTTTAGTACTTCCAGAACCTTCCGGCCATACCTTTTTGCAGGCAGAGTAACATCTTCCCCAGTACGCTTCGCCTGTAGTATCATTAGGTTGAACGCCTGGATTCCCTCTGGAGGTCGTCTTATGTCCGCCACGCTGCGTAGACTTTTTTTCGCCGTACCGCTAACTCTTTTGTTTTCTGCGTCCGCGTGGGCGCAAATGAGCACCATCGAAGGCGACGTCAAGGGTCCGGACGGCAAGCCGCTCAAGGACGCCGTCATCAATATCGAACGCAAAGATATGAAGGGCAGCTACCACACCAAGACCGATAAGAAGGGACACTATATTTACACCGGCCTGCAGCTCGGCCAGTACACGGTGACCCTGCTATCGGACGGCAAGGAAATGGATCACCAGGACATCCAGCGCACTTCGAGCGGGGAATCTTCGGTCATCAATTTCGACATGAAGGATCTGGCGGCGCGGCAGGCCAAGGCTAACGCCGCGGCGTCGTCGGGGTCGGGTAGCGGCCTGACCAAGGAGCAGGAGCGTAACATGACTCCTGAGCAAAAGGCCGCGTACGAAAAGAACCTGAAGGAAAAGAGCGCCGAGATATCGAAGCAGAAGGAATTGAACGACGCTTTTAACGCCGGCATCACAGCGCAGGACGCCAAGCAGTGGGCTGAGGCGATTACGCAATTCGAAAAAGCTTCGACCCTGGATGCCAAACAGCATGTGGTGTGGGGACATCTGGCGGATTGTGACGCAGCGTTGGCAAAAGGAAAAGCGGGCGAGGAGCGCGATCAGCTCTACGCCAAGGCAGTTGAAGCCTACGGGAAGGCGATCGAGCTGAAGCCCGACGCCGCCGAATATCACATCAACTACGCCATCGTGCTGGCGAACCAGAAGAAAATTACTGAGGCGCAAGCGGAGCTGAACAAGGCCATCGCCATCGATCCGACGCAGGCCGCCAAGTGCTACTTCAACCTTGGCGCGGTGCTGACCAACACTGGCCAGACTGATGCCGCGGTCGAAGCATTCAAGAAGGCCATCGCTGCCGATCCGAATTACGCCGACGCGTATCTGCAGTTCGGCGTGGCGCAGATGGGCAAAGTAACCGCCGGCGCTGATGGCAAGATGATCGCGCCTCCGGGTACCGCGGATGCGTTCCAGAAGTACCTGCAGCTCGCGCCGGACGGCAGGGATGCGCAGACGGCGAAGGATATGCTGGCCGCGCTCGGCCAGACGGTCGACACCGGATACAGCAAGCCTGGCGAAAAGAAACAGGCTCCCAAGAAGAAACCGCAATAGCAGTTGAGCATCTTCTTCCGCTTCATCTTCGAGCTGGTCATGATCGTGATCGTCATCACGATCCTGCGATCGGTGATCGGAGTGGTGCTGAAGTTTCTAGGCGGATCCCAAGCCAAACCGGCTCCTGGTCCGAAGCGCCCGGCGGTACCCACTGGCGGCGAACTGAAGAAAGATCCTGTATGCGGGACTTTTATCTCCACCAGCGGAGCGTTGCAGAAAACCGTTCGCGGCGAAGTGTACTATTTCTGCTCGCCGGAATGCCGCGATAAATTCAAAGCCTGATGTGGCGCAGGCTGTCCAGCCTGCCGAGCCGGCAGTCGTGCGGCTCTTCTTCGGTATGGGGCAGTTCGGCGTTAGGGCGACCAACGCGCTCCATACCTGTCGCGCCTCAAACCGCAGCCATTGAGGCGCGACAGGCATGGAGCGCGTTCGTGAGCCGCGCCCACATCCGGCTCAGCAGTGAGCCTTGTATACTTCGTAATCATGTTCCAAGTCTCGACGTCCAAGGAACCGTTCGATGCCGTAGTGGTGGGCTCCGGCGCCACCGGGGGATGGGCAGCGAAACGATTGTGCGAAGCCGGTTGGAACGTCGCCATGCTCGAAGCCGGCGCGAAGATCACGCCCAAAGATTTCACCGAGCACACCCAATCCTGGGACATGAAGTATCTGGGATTCAATCCGACGATCGCCAAGGATCGGCCGATTCAGAGCCAGGTGTACGCCTGCCGCGAAACCAATCATCAGTGGTTCGTCAACGATTACGAAAATCCGTACACGCAGGAAAAGCCGTTCCACTGGATTCGCATGCGCGTGCTGGGTGGGCGTAGCTTGAGCTGGGGGCGGCAGTCGTATCGCATGAGCGATCTGGATTTCAAAGCCGCCAGCCATGACGGCTGGGGTGATGACTGGCCGATTTCCTACGACGAAATGGTCCCTTACTACGAGATCGTCGAAAAATACGTCGGCATCAGCGGGCAAGCCGAAGGGCTATCGCAACTTCCCGACAGCGTCTTTCTGCCGCCCATGGAAATGACCTGTGGCGAAGGGATTCTTCGCGACCAGGTGAAAGCGAAGATGGATCGCACCATCACCATCGGGCGCGTGGCGATCCTGACCCAGAAACATAATGGCCGCGCCGCGTGCCACTACTGCGGTCCGTGCGAGCAAGGCTGCTCGACGTTTTCCTATTTCTCGAGCCCCTGGACCACCATCGCCGACGCGCAGAAGACCGGAAAATTCACGCTCATTTGCGATGCGGTGGCGGCGAAGATCCCCACCCGCGACGGCAAAGCGACCGGCGTCATGTACATCGATCGCGTAACCAAGGAACCGAAGGAGATTCGCGCGAAAGTGGTGGTGCTATGTGCGTCGACGCTCGAATCGACGCGCTTGCTGCTCAATTCCGAGATCTGCAATCAGAACGACGCGTTGGGACATTACGTGATGGATCACATCTACGGCGGCGGGGCGGCCGGGACCATGCCGATGCTCGAATCGAAGCCCTGGGCGGGGCCGCCGCGCAGGCCGAATGGGATCTACGTTCCGCGATTCCGCAACGTGAAGGAATCGACCACCAACGGATTCATTCGCGGTTATGGATATCAGGGCGGCAGTTCGCCGGGATTCGATTTCGGCGCGCCCGGCTTCGGCGCATCATACAAGGAAGCGGTTCGCGGCGGGCATTGGGGCATTAACCTCGGCGCATTTTGCGAATGCCTGGCGCGCAAGGAAAATTACGTCGAGATCGACCGCGACCGCGTGGATGCGTGGGGTGTTCCGATTCTAAAGATGCACGCCGAATACGGCGAGAACGAGCACAAAGTCTGGCAGGATGCGCGGGAACAAGGCGCGGAAATGCTGGAAGCCGCCGGTGCGAAAGACGTGCAGATGACCGGGAGCCCATCCGTTTTCGGATTCTGCATTCATGAGGTGGGAACGGCGAGGATGGGGAACGATCCGCGAACCAGCGTGGTAAACCGGTTCAACCAGGCGCACGATGTGAAGAATATTTTCGTCACCGACGGAGCGAGCTGGGTTTCAAGCGGCAATCAAAATCCGACCCTGACGATGATGGCGATCACCGTCAGGGCCTGTGACTACATTACGAAGGAATACGCAAAGCAGATCGTCTAGTAGCAAGCGTGGGGACACGGGTGGCGATCACGCATTTAGGTGATCGCCACCCGTATTTCGATTTAACGGCGACCGCCGCCGCCACCATGGAAACCTCCACCGCCGCCACCATGGAATCCACCGCCACCGCCACCATGGAATCCACCACCACCGGCGAATCCACCATGGAATCCGCCGCTACCGGCGAAGCCGTGATATCCAGCGCCTCCGGCAAATCCGCGATATCCACTACCCGCAAATCCGTTATGCATGGCCGCGGCGTGCGTGACTCCCGCTGACGGGTGATATCCCGGGCCGAATCGATGCGGCCCATGGAATCCGCCGATGAACGGCGCGCGGAAAGCCACTAGCGGGGAGTAGAACCCGAATCCGAACGGACTCCAGAACAGCCCGTCGCCGGGCAGCCAGGTGTAGGCATCGAACCAGGGATCCCAATACCAGGCATCACCGACCCAGGGTTCGGGCGCCCATCCGTTGCCACCGTAGTAGGTGCGCGCCATTTCAATATTGGCTTCGCCGAGGTACGCCGATCGCAGGCTGGCCCAGCGATACATGTCGTCCTCAAAAGCCTTCTTATCGAAACCGTGCGTGTTCAGCTTCGGATCCAGCAGCGCGACTTCATGGCCGCCCTGCACATGTACCTCGCGATCCGGCGCGAGCACTGCCGCGCGACCGTCGAACACGCGAAGCTGTTTCGCTTCGGCGTCAAAATCGTACAAACCTTTTTTCTGAAGCTCGATCGATTTGCCGGCCGTGTCGATGCGAATGTTGTTCTCCTTCAGAATTCCGTCGACTTCCACCAGCGCGCGTCCACGATCCAGGCGGACTTCAGTCTTGACGAAATCCGGCGAAACCATGGTCGCCATACTGTGGGGGCCCAGACGGAAGAACACGCCGGGAGTGAGGAGAATTTCAGCGCGCCCGTTCTGTGTCGCGATCGTCTGGCCCGCTTGCAACGCGAGCGATCCGATCTGATTGCGATTCGCGGGCTGGCCATTGACCGTCGCCTGTCCTTCGATGTAATTGACCGAGCCCGGCTGCGGGGGACCCGCCTGCATTTGTGGATTTCCGCCCGGCCCGTTCGCCGGGGGATAGTTGCCGTATCCTTGCGGAGCGGCGAATGTGGGAATGGCTAAGAGCCCTGCCAACAGCATCCCACCTGCTGCCTTTGTTAAATTTGACCGCGTCATGATGATAATGACCTCTACAGTTTTGATGCGCGGCGGGGGTGGTCGGTTGTGTAGCGGAAATACGCTAGTTTCAATCCCCTATGGATGGTAGGTCATTCGGCAACGCAGGGATTGCGAAGTTCGCCTAATCCTTCAATCCGGACGATCACTTCATCGCCAGCTTGCAGATAACGCGGCGGTTTACGCGCGAACCCAACGCCGGCGGGCGTTCCCGTTGAAACCACATCCCCTGGTTCGAGCGTCACAACAGTGGAGAGATGCTCGATCAGTTCGGGGATCTTGAAGATCAGTTCCCGTGTGTTCGAGTGCTGTAGCATTTCTGTACCGATCGTGAGCGAGATGTCGAGCGCGTGCGGATCGGCGATCTCATCCGCGGTCACCAGCCACGGACCCATGGGCGCGAACGTATCGAACGTTTTTCCCATCAGCCATTGCGACGTCGCCATCTGAAAATCGCGCGCGCTGACGTCGTTGACGATGGTGTAGCCGAACACGTGCTGCATGGCGTTCGCTGCGCTGATGTGGCGTCCGCCCTTGCCGATGACGAACGCAAATTCGGCTTCGTAATCGGGGCGCGAGGAAGCTTTCGGGAGAATGATGGGTGCGCCCGGCCCGATCACCACGTTGGTGAATTTATTGAAGATGGTCGGGACCTTGGGGATCTCCAGTTTGGTTTCCGCGGCGTGATCGCGATAGTTCAGCCCGATGCAGATGAGCTTCGGCGGCCTCGGAATCGGCGCGAGCAGCTTTACTTCTGATAGCGCGTAGGACGGCGCGTCGGATTTTGGACGAGCGTTATGTGCAATCGCGTCGATCATGGAGCAGCCCAGCGCGACCACCCGATCGCCGGAGAGGACACCTGCCTGGGAGGCTTCGTTTCCCTTTTGAAAAGTCACCAGTTTCATCACTCTTGAGGGTACACGAAGAGATGGCGGACAATGGTTAATTCATGCAGCGATCTTCTTCCCGCATCCAGCGAGCCCTCATCAGCGTCACTGACAAGACCGGCATTGCCGATTTCGCGCGCTCACTCGCCGGTCTGGATATCGAAATTCTGTCGACCGGCGGAACTTATCGAGTTTTGAAAGAGTCAGGGATTGCCAAGCTGCGCGAGGTCGCCGACGTCACGCAGTTTCCCGAGATGCTCGATGGCCGCGTGAAGACCATGCATCCGCGCATCATGGGCGGAATCCTGGCAATGCGCGCCAAGCCCGAGCACATGAGTGCGATCGAGCAGCACGGCATCGCGCCGATCGATCTGGTGTGCGTGAATCTCTATGAATTCGAAAAGATCGCGGCCAAGAAAGACGCGTCGCTGGAAGAACTGATCGAGAACATCGACATCGGCGGGCCCACCATGATTCGCGCGGCGGCGAAAAATTATCAGGATGTCGCGGTGGTGACGTCGCCGTCTGATTACGACGCGATCGTCGCGGAGCTAAAGGCGCACGGCGGCGCGCTTTCGGCCGAAACGCATTGGTCGCTGGCCAAGAAAGCGTTCGCGGCCACGGCGGCGTACGATCGCGCGGTGTCGGCGAAGTTGTCGCAGATTCCGCCCACCAAGGAACTGCTCCCCGCGTTGCTCGACATTCGTGTGCCGCGCAAGCTCTCGCTGCGTTACGGCGAAAATCCGCATCAATCGGCGGCACTGTATGCGAGCGGCGCCAGCGGAATCGCGGCGGCCGAACAACTTCAGGGCAAGGAACTGTCATACAACAATCTGGTGGATCTCGATGCGGCGTGGCAGCTCATCGCCGAATTCGACGCTCCGGCGTCGGCGATCATCAAGCACACCAATCCATGCGGCTGCGCCGAAACGGCGACGCTCGCCGAGAGCTACGTGCGCGCATTCGAAGCCGATCCGATCTCAGCCTACGGCGGCGTGCTGGCGTTCAATCGCAAGATGGACGGCGAGACCGCAACGGAGGTCGCCAAGATTTTCACGGAAGCGATCGCGGCGCCGGATTATTCGGACGAGGCGCTCAAGATTCTCGGCGCGAAAAAGAACCTGCGCGTGCTGCGCGTGAAGCCTGCGCCAGCGGAACTGGTGGTGAAATCCATCAGCGGCGGATTTCTGGCGCAAACGCCCGACGTGCATCGGCTGAATCGCGCCGAAACCAAGGTGAAACCAAGCGCGCGCCGAGCGATGAAGAATGGATCGCGCTGGAGTTCGGATGGAAGGTGTCGAAGCACGTCAAGTCCAATGCGATCGTCTATGCGCGCGCGGGCCAGACGATCAGCGTCGGGGCCGGACAGATGAGCCGCGTCGATTCCGTGAAGCTCGGCGTGATGAAAGCGGTGCTGCCGATCACGGGCTCGGTGGTCGCATCGGACGCGTTTTTCCCGTTCGCCGATGGAGTGGAAGAAGCCGCAAAGGCGGGAGTAACAGCGGTGATTCAGCCGGGCGGATCGGTTCGCGATGACGAGGTGATCGCGGCGGCGGATCGTCTAGGGCTGGCGATGGTCTTCACCGGCGTTCGCCATTTCCGGCATTGAGCAAATCTGAAATCGCGCACAACGGCTGAAGAACGCCTGTGCGCTCAAAGCCTTCAATCCTGGCCGAAGATTTTCAGCTCGTTGGTGACGCTGACCACGCCCTTCACGCTCTTGGTGAGCTTCTGTGCTTTCTCCTTGGCCTTCTCGTCGTGAACCTTGCCGCGCAGCGTGACCACGCCGGCTTTCACGATCACTTCCAGCCCCGCGCCCTTCACATCGGGATCGTTGGCGAGCTTCAGGTGCACATCGTCATAAATCTTGTCGTCAGTTTTCGTGCCCTGAGCGACGAGCATCGGCACCACCAAAGCAAACAGAACGAGCAGTGATATCGCGCGCGTGATCATAACCCTAAGCTACCTCAAAACCCGCAGCCGTGATAGTGTTAAGCCAGAGGTCACCAGCATGAGACCCCCCACACAGCAATCGTTACAGAATCCGCAGATCAACATCGCGAAAATCCCGTTCGGCGCAGGGCTGGTCGGAGGAATCGCCGCGGTGGGGCTCCTGCTGATCATGCTCATCGACATTCCCCAACTCTGGTACATAGCGCCGGCTGCGCTCGTGTTGGGCGCAGGTGTCGCGCTGGTTCTTCATTTCGTCAAACGCAGGAATCCAGGAACAGCGTGGATTCTTCCCGCCACGAAAAAATAGACCTAGCGCTCGAACTCGCGCCGCCAATCCGTGGACGCGACGAATTCGGGATCTTCCCGCCAACCGGCACGCACTTTAACGAAAGTCTGCAGGAACACTTTACGCTGCAGGAATTGCTCCAGGTCGAGCCGCGCCTCGGTACCGATTTTCTTGAGCGCCGCACCGCCCGCTCCGATCAGGATCGCTTTCTGGCCGGGACGCTCGACGTAAATGGTCGCGGCGATGCGCGTCAGCTTTTCCGTCTCCTCCCAGGAATCGATCCCGACCGTCACCGCGTGCGGTACTTCCTTTTCGGTATAGCGGAGAATTTTTTCGCGCACGATTTCGGCGGCGAGAAATTTCTCCGGCTGATCAGTGAGGTAGTCCTCGGGGAATAGCGCGGGGCCGGCGGGCAGGCGCTCCACGATTTCATCGAGCAGCGTGTCGATTCCGTTCCCCCTCGTGGCGGAGATGGGAACATACGCGGCGAAATCGTGCATGCCCTGATAGCGTTCGATCATCGCGAACAGCTTGGGTTTCTCTTGCAGACGATCGACCTTGTTGAACACCGCGATCGCAGGCACGCCGGATTTCTTCACCACATCAAGCGCGTGGGCGTCTTCTGCCGACGGTGGCGCCAGCGCATCGATCACGTACAGCACGACATCGGGCGCGTCGGCGGCCGTGCGCACCGCGTCCATCATGCGTCGATTCAGCAGCGAACTCGATTTATGAATCCCCGGCGTGTCGACGAAAATGATCTGCGCATCGGGGCGCGTCACCACGCCCTGCACCGACGTGCGCGTGGTCTGCGGCTTGGACGCGACAATCGCCAGCTTGGTGCCCACCAGCGCGTTCAGCAGCGTCGATTTTCCGGCGTTGGGGCGGCCCAGAATCGCGACGAATCCGGCGCGATACTTTTTTCGGGAACTCATGGGGTTGGACTAAGTAGAGCTCGGTTGAGCCTGCTCCTTGGTTTTCGCCACGCGCACCTGATCCACGCGCAGATGGCTCGCGGCCAGCACTTTGATCGAAATGCCGTCACGCTGCACCTCTTCCCCGACTTCAGGCACGTGCCCCAGCCATTCCGTCACCAGACCGCCCACCGTGGTCGATTCAGTGGTGTGATCGGAATGGAAATCGAGCAGATCTTCCAGACGCCGGATGTCGAAACTGCCGGCGAGCACATAGCTGCCATCGGGATCACGGCGAAAATCGCGATCCGGCTCATGCTCGTCGTGAATCTCGCCGACGATCTCCTCCACCATGTCTTCCATGGTCACGATCCCCGCGGTCGAACCATATTCGTCGACCACCACCGCCATGTGCGCGCCTTCTTCCTGCATCTCGCGCAGCAGATCGTTCACGGCTTTGGATTCAGGAATGGCTCGAATGGGCCGCATGATGTCGCGCACGCGTTTGCGGGCGCGCTGCTCTTCGTTTAATTCGAAAACGTCGCGGACATGCACAAACCCGCAGATCTGATCAATCGAGTCCTCGTATACGGGAATGCGCGAGAACTGTTCGTGAATGACCAACTGTCGCAGCTCTTCGAGAGTAGCATCCTGCCGGATCGCGACGACTCGCGGACGCGGCGTCATCACTTCGCGCACGGTTTTATCGCCGAACGCAACCACGGATTCGATCAGTTCGCGATCGGCGCGTTCGATAATGCCTTCTTCTTCACCGGCGATCATCAGCGCTTCGATGTGCTCTTCGGGCCTGGTCGCTTCGGGCGATATGGCCTCTTTGCGCAGATCGAACAGGGATTCAACGAACTCGATGCTGAACATCAGCGGCAGAATCGCGTAGGCCAGCAGACGCAGCAGGGGGGCGAGCGTCAGCAGAGCCTTGCCCGAACTCTTGCGATAGACGATCTGCGGAATGATGTATGTGCCGGCGACGGTGAAAATGCCGGTGATCAGAAGCGCCGCGATGAATCCTTGCCAGCCGGGTGTGCTCGACCAGGTGGCGGCCATGGTCAGGCATCCGATCACCGTAAGTCCTACGTGCTTGATCAGCGAGAAGATGCGCGAGCCGCGCTCGGTGTCGTATCCCAGCTTCGCTTCGATCGATTCCTTGAAAAATTCGAGCGAGCGATGTTCCCGCGTGCGAATGCGCAACGATTCCAGATACAGAAGCTGGACGCAGGTGACCAGCGAAACGATGAGTGCGGCCACCAACGCGGCGATGGAGAATGCGAGCGTCACGATCGAGTCCTCTCGATCAGGCCGATCGGCAACCCGAAACGCTTGCGCCAGCGCAGTTCGGCTCGCCCCATTTCGCCGGAATCCTTTTCATGATCGAACCCAGCCAAGTGCAGGGCGCCATGCAACATCAGGATGCGCAGTTCATTGGTGATCGAGTGGCCGTGTTCGCCTGCCTGGGCGGCTGCGCGATCGATCGAGATCGCGATTTCACCCAATCCGTTGTGAGATGCTTCCGAAGGGAACGACAGCACATCGGTCGCGTAATTTTTGCCACGAAATTCGCGATTCAATTTGCGCAGCTCGCGGTCATCTGCGATCAGACACACGATCTCGCGTCCGCGCCCGATGCGGCGTGTGATGTCGATCAGGAAATCGCGCAATGCGCTGCGTGGCACCCGTCGCGAAACTTTTCCGATCACTAATGGGACGTCAGAGGACATGAGAGCCGCTCAGGCGGCTGGGTTTTCTGAAACTGGCTCCGGCTTGGGCTTCTCTAAAACCGCCTCCGGCTTGTCTAAAGCGGGGGCCTCGACTGGCGCCTGGTCGCCGAGCTTCAGCGAAAATTGCCGGCTGGCGCCGATCTGCTCGTTGTAGCGCTCGTACGCCTTGACGATCTTCTGCACCAGGCTGTGACGAACCACGTCGCGATCGTCAAATTGCACGAAACTGATGCCTTCGATGCCGCGCAGCACGTCGATCACTTCCCGCAGCCCGCTGCGCAATCCGCCCGGCAGATCGATCTGGGTGGGATCGCCGGTGACCACCATCTTGGAATTGAAGCCCTGCCGCGTGAGGATCATCTTCATCTGTTCCGGCGTGGAGTTCTGCGCCTCGTCCATGATGATGAAGCTGTCGCTCAACGTGCGGCCGCGCATGAACGCGATAGGCGCGACCTCAATAACGTTGCGCTCCAGCAGCTTCTCGACTTTCTCGGCATCCAACATGTCGTACAGGGCGTCGTACAGCGGGCGCAGATAGGGGTCGATCTTTTCCTGAATAGAACCCGGAAGAAATCCGAGCCTCTCGCCTGCTTCCACCGCGGGACGCGTCAGGATAATGCGGCTGACGCGCTTGGCGACCAGCGCGGACACCGCCATCGCGACCGCGAGATACGTCTTGCCGGTGCCCGCCGGACCGATGCCGAACACCAGATCGTGATGTTCGATCGCGTCGACGTAACGGCGCTGCGTCATGGTCTTCGGCGTGACCACTTTCTTGCCGAAGTTGCGTTGTTTTCCGCTCTCGACCAGGCGGCGCAGGTTCACGTCGGGATCGGAAGTGACCACGCGCAGGCAACTATTCAGGTCGCCGTTATTGAACACGTGGCCTTCGCGAACCAGAGCGGCGTAATCGCTGAGGATTTCCTGTGCGCGGGCCACGCCCGCATCCTCGCCTTCGATTTCAAGCGAGTCGTTGAGCAGACGGGTGCGCACATGCAATCCGTCTTCGATCAGACGGATGTTTTCATCGCGCGTTCCGAACAGCGATTCAATACC
The DNA here is from genome assembly GCA_963819125.1 of Terriglobia bacterium. Taxonomy (GTDB): domain Bacteria; phylum Acidobacteriota; class Terriglobia; order Bryobacterales; family Bryobacteraceae; genus Palsa-187. Next base: position 588,064 of record CAWFUQ010000015.1, on the reverse strand, counting down.
GCGGCTGATCTGTACGCTGGACTTCATTCGTTAGGTTGAATCGGCAAGATCTCGGCAGGGTGGGCTAGAACAGACATCCGCTGGCGCGGAAGCGTGAACCACATCTGTTCCCAGCATACCAGAGAACAGAGCGGGGAAACATGGCTTTTTCGATGAATATTGCGCGAACACCGCGGCCGCTTTCCCTGCCCGGATCCCCTATCGCCGACCGGTTTTGTCCCTGTTTCCAGTAATGGGCAATTTGACCTGGCGACTCTAAGCTGGGAATCGAGGTGGCAAACAAAATGTCAAACAGGTTCTTGAGCAATCGCCGCTGGCTTGCGGCGATTTCTTTATCTACGGCTTTCGCCGTCACGGGCTTTCTGGGCCTGCGGGCAGCGGACAGCCTCCAGCAAAATCCCACTCCCACGCTGAAGACAGCTCCGCGATCCGTCGAGGCTTCGCGGCGCGGCTATTCGATGATCGTGAAGCGGGTCGCCCCGGCGGTGGTGAACATTTCGTCTTCACGCGTCATCAAGACGCAGATGCCGCAGCAGAACATGCGCCCGCGGCGTCGCGGAGGGAATGGCAATGGCGACGACAACAGCGGCGACATCCCCGATTTGTTCCAGCAGTTTTTCGGCAACAGCTTCGGCGGCAACATGCCGAATATGGCCCCGCAGGACCGGCGTGAACACGCGCTCGGCTCAGGCGTGATCATCAGCCCGGAAGGGTACATCCTGACCAATAACCACGTAATCGATAAGGCGACGGAAGTCACCGTCACGCTGGCCGATAAGCGCGAATTCAAGGCTCGCGTGGTGGGCACCGATTCGCATACCGATATCGCGGTCCTGAAGATCGACGGGTCGAATTTCCCGTCCATTACTTTGGGCGATTCCAACAAGGTTGAGGTCGGCGACATCGTGCTCGCCATCGGCGATCCATTCGGCGTCGGACAGACGGTGACCAGCGGAATCGTCAGCGCGACCGGCCGCGGCGGCCTCGGCATCGAAGAGGTGGAAGACTTCATTCAGACCGACGCCCCCATTAATCCCGGCAATTCCGGCGGCGCGCTGGTGGACGATGAAGGCCACCTGATCGGCATCAACACGGCGATTCTGGCCGGCAACAACGGCGGCAATCAGGGAATCGGCTTCGCGGTTCCGATCAGCATCGCGCGTCACGATCTGGATCAGATTCTGGCGCACGGACATGTGGATCGCGGTTATCTCGGCATCCTTCCGCAGGATGTGACGCCGGCGATGGCGAAAGCTTTCCATACCAACGTGACCGGAGCTCTGGTAGGCGACGTGACCAAAGACAGCCCGGCATCGCGCGCTGGATTGCAGCAGGGCGACATCATCCTGACTGTGAACGGCGAAACGATTAACGATGCGAACCAGCTTCGCTTGAAGATCGGCACGCTGGATCCAAACTCTCGTGTGGAGCTGAAAGTTCTGCGCGACGGCAAACCGATGCAGATCGCAGTCCAACTGGGCAGTTTCCCGACCGAAGAGAAGCGCGCCTCGGTCGGCAACGGAGGCAGCAATAGCAGCGAGGCCGTTCTGGATGGCGTATCGGTGGCGAATATTACGGGAGACGTCGCGCAGCAGTTGAATCTGGGCGCGAACGCCAAGGGCGTAGTGGTCGAAAACGTCGGACAAGCGAGCGCCGCTGCGGAAGCGGGGCTCAAAGAAGGAGACGTGATTCAGCAAGTGAACCACCGCGCAGTAACCAACGTGGGCGACTTCAACCAGGCAGTGAAGTCGTCCGCGAAAGATAGTCCGATTTTGCTGCTCGTCAATCGCCAGGGACAGACCATGTTCATGGCGGTAAACGGGTAGTTCGAGTTGCCCCTCACCTCGCCGCCTGTAGTTAAGAGCGGCGAGGGCTCGGCACGGCGGCTAGTCTGGTCGAACCTCCGACGATCAGGCTGGCCGCCGTTATTTTTTGCACCCGCGCGTTCTGCCCTAAGCGTGCTCCGTCACCGTCGCACCTCAAAGACGCTGGCGTAGCTGCCCGTTACGACGTTAATCAACGCGGCCGTCAGTTGAGGCGCGACGGTGACGGAGCGCCTTCGGCCGCAACGCCGGGGCGAATCGGATGGAAGCGATCGCGGCCGTCAGTTTGAGGCGCGACAGGATGGAGCGCGTTAGCCGGCTGCGAACCGCGCCTGAAGCGTTTGTTTTCGGTAGCATGATCTTGCTTGCCTACATTTAAAGCCGCCGTCATCCAAGCCGCCCCCGTCGTTTTCGATCGCGATGCAACCATCGAACGCGTCCGCTCCCTCACCGCCGATGCAGCCTCGCAGGGCGCGAAGCTCGTCGTATTCCCCGAAGCTTTCGTTTCCGCCTATCCCAAGGGCCTCGATTTCGGGGCGCGCGTGGGCGGCAGGACTCCCGAAGGCCGCCGCATGTTCCGGCGCTATTACGAAAGCTCGGTGGATGTTCCCGGCCCCGCCGTAGACGCACTCGCCGCGATCGCGCGTGACAACGCCGTGCACCTGGTGATCGGTGTAATCGAGCGCGACGGCGGCACGCTGTACTGCACCGTGCTGTTCTTCTCGCCAACCGGCGAATTTCTGGGGAAGCATCGCAAGCTGATGCCGACCGCGATGGAGCGCCTGGTGTGGGGCATGGGCGACGGCTCCACCATGCCGGTGTTCGAGACCGAAATCGGAAAGCTCGGCGCCGTGATCTGCTGGGAAAATTACATGCCGCTGCTGCGCACCACGATGTATGCGCAAGGAGTCGAGCTCTATTGCGCGCCGACAGTGGACGATCGCGAAACATGGGCCCGATCGATGCAGCACATCGCTTTCGAAGGCCGCTGCTTCGTGCTCTCGGCGGTTCAATTTCTGAAGCGCGGCGATTGCCCCGAAGATTATCCGGCGATTCAAGGCAACGATCCTGAGACGACGCTGATTCGCGGCGGCAGCGTGATCGTGAATCCGCAGGGCGTGGTGCTGGCCGGGCCCGTTTATGATGCTCAAGCGATTCTGATCGCCGATATCGATCTGAACGAAATCGTCGAAGGAAAGTACGATCTGGACGTGGTGGGCCATTACGCCCGGCCCGACGTTTTCAAATTGACCGTGAATTTGCGGTCCGCTCCATCGGTTGATACGTCTGAAGAGCTATGACGCGAATCGCGATTGCAATGGTCCTGCTCCCCTCCATTGCATTCGCGCAAGACGCCGCGGCGCTGCTTGCCAAAGCCCGCACCGCGTTCATCGAAAATCACCAGCGCGAACGTTATTGGAATTGGACCACCATTACTACGCGAACCATCCTCGGCAAAGACGATGAAGTGATTGAGACGCTGCCGTCGGTGACCGTCGAATCGCCCATCAGCAGTAATGGCGAACGTTGCAACGCCGTGCTCGCCTGGGGCGATGGTCGCGAGCCTTATCTCGCCAACGCCACCGCCGACCAGCGCTGCGCGGTGGAACGGGAATATCAGGAGATGCTGAAAATCCCGGACGTGCTGGCGAGCAGCAAAGTGAAAATAGCGTCGCGCTCGGCCACCAGAATCACGCTGGCGATTTCGTCCGATTCCAATCGCATGAAATCGAAAGATCCCGCAGAACGCTGCGCGGCTTCCGTACACGCTACGCTATTTCTCGATCCCGCCAGTTCATTTCCGAAAGCGATCGAGATCAGGGTGCCGGGCGGAGCGTGCAAACTAATGGTCGCCGCCGCCGAAAATCATTACGACGACACCGAATTGCGACATGTCAGCGGGGGCTATCCCAAAGGCACTGTGCTCGATTTCGAGTACGAATTTCACCACGACAGGTCAGGCAATGCATCGAAGGATTTCTGGATCGGAACGCATCGCCATAGCGTGCGGCCCCTGAGCACCAACAATGGCGGCATGATCGTGTCAGGCCGCCTATTCCCGCTCGAAACCGGCCCGAACCGCCGCCTGGTGATGGACACCAAAACCACCGCTAGCGAACTGTCGGCCGAAAGCACCGTGACGTTCGAAAAACAGCAGTAACCGCTATACTGAAATTCTCCCCCGGCGATCGCTTTTTGCACCATGGCTACGCCTTTCGTTCACCTTCATTGCCACACCGATTACTCGCTGCTCGACGGCGCGTGCGAAATCTCGCAACTGATGGATCTCGTCGTGGAACAAAAGATGCCCGCGGTCGCCATGACCGATCACGGCAATATGTTCGGCGCGGTGGAATTCTACAACAACGCCAAGGCGCGCGGCATTCATCCCGTGATCGGGTGCGAGGTGTACGTGGCGCAGGGCGGCCACAAAGACCGCAGCGATTCCAATCGCTATAACCACCTGGTGCTGCTGTGCGAAAACCAGGAGGGTTATCGCAATCTCATTCAGTTGGTTTCGACCGGCTACCTGGACGGCTTCTATTACAAGCCGCGTATCGATAAGGATCTGCTCTCGCGGCATTCCAAAGGCCTGATCGCGCTGTCGGCGTGCCTGCGCGGCGATGTCAATGAAACCTTGCTGGCCGATCGTTATGAAGACGCGCGGCGAATGTCGCACGAATATAACGACATGTTCGGGAAGGGCAACTACTTCCTCGAACTGCAGGATCACGGCCTGGAGCCCGATAGCCGCCTGCTCCCGCTGGTAAATCGATTGTCGGCGGACACCGGGATTCCGCTGGTCGCCACCAACGATTCTCATTATCTGCGCGCCACCGACGCGCGCGCCCATGAAATCCTGCTGTGCATTCAGACCGGCAAGACCATGTCGGATCCCAACCGCATGCGTTTCGAGCATCCGGTGTTCTATCTCAAAACGCGCGAAGAAATGATGAAGCTGTTCGGCGAAGTCGAGCATGCTCTCGATCGCACCTGGGATATTGCGCAACGTTGCAACATCAAGCTCGATCCAGTAAAGGAGCCGTTCCCGAAATTCGCGGTTCCGGAAGGCCATTCCACTGACAGCTATTTCGAATACGTAGCGCGGCAGGGGTTCGAAAAACGGCGAGCGCGACTCGAAGCGCAACACGCCGCCGGCAAGCTGCAGCACGATCTTGCGGTGTACGCCGAGCGTCTGGATCGCGAAATCAAATCGATTCAGCAGATGAAGTTTTCGGGCTACTTCCTGATCGTGTGGGATTTCATCCGCTTCGCCAAACAGAAGGGCATTCCGGTGGGTCCGGGCCGCGGATCGGCAGCGGGAAGCCTGGTCAGTTACGCGATGGAGATTATCGATATCGATCCGGTTGCTTATGGCTTGCTGTTCGAACGCTTCTTGAATCCGGAACGTATCTCGCTGCCCGATATCGATATTGATTTCTGCACGCGTGGCCGCGGCCAGGTGATTCAGTACGTCACTGAAAAATATGGCCGCGAACAAGTCGCCCAGATCATCACGTTTGGAACGCTGGGCGCGCGCGCGGCGATCAAGGACGTGGGCCGCGCTCTTGATGTGAGCTTCGCGGACGTGGATCGCATCACCAAGCTGATTCCATCGATGCCGCTGAACATTAAGATCGCCGAGGCGCGGAAGATGGAGCCGCAGCTCGACGATCTGGCACGTAAGGAGCCGCGCGTCAAGGAAGTACTGGAGGTCGCGCAAAAGCTCGAAGGTATGGCTCGCAATGCCAGCGTTCACGCGGCGGGCGTCCTGATCGCGCCGCAGCCGCTCCGCGAGTTGGTGCCGTTATACAAGTCCAACAAGGACGAAATTGTCACCCAGTATGACGGCGTGGTGCTCGAAAAACTGTCGATGCTCAAGATGGATTTTCTGGGGCTCACTACGCTGACCATCGTCGACGATGCGCAGAAGCTGATCCAGAAACATCGCGGCGCGACCATCGTGCTGGATGAGCTGCCGCTCGACGACAAGCAAACCTACGAAACGGTGTTCTGCAAAGGCGCCACGAACGGTGTGTTCCAGTTTGAATCGTCGGGCATGCAGGATATTTTGCGCCGCTACAAACCGGATCGCCTGGACGATCTGATCGCGCTGAACGCGCTTTATCGTCCTGGTCCGATGGACATGATCGACGACTTCATCGCCTGCAAGCACGGCAAGCGCGTGGTGTATGAGCTGCCGGAGATGAAGGAAATCCTGGAAGAGACCTACGGCGTCATGGTCTACCAGGAGCAGGTGATGCGCATCTCCAACATGGTGGCCGGTTATTCGCTGGGTGAAGCCGATCTGCTGCGCCGCGCCATGGGCAAGAAGAAAGTCGAGGAGATGGCCAAGCAGCGTGAGCGTTTCGTCAACGGAGCGAAAGCGAAAGGCCATCCAGCGAAGAAAGCTGAAAAGATTTTCGACCTGATGGAGAAGTTCGCGGGCTACGGTTTCAACAAATCGCACTCCGCCGCCTACGCGTATCTGGCGTTCATCACCGCGTATCTCAAGACGCATTACCCCACCGAATACATGTCGGCGCTGCTGACCTCGCAGGTCGGCAACACGTCGAACGTCGTCAAATACATCAACGAATGCCGCGGCATGGGGCTGCGCGTATTGCCGCCCGATGTGAACTCGCCCGGATTCGATTTCATTCCCGAAGGCGACGCCATTCGATTTGGATTGGGCGCGGTGAAAAACGTCGGCGCGGCCGCGGTGGAGTCAATCGTCAAAGCTCGAACGGACGGCGCGCCATTCGGGTCGCTGTACGATTTTTGCGAGCGCGTCGATCTGGGCGCGGTCAATCGCCGCATGATCGAGAGCCTGATCAAAGCCGGCGCGATGGATGGGTTGGAAGGAACGCGCGCGCAGCTCACCGCGATCATCGACAGCGCCATGGAAACCGGCACCCGCGCGCAGAAGGATCGGGCCAGTGGGCAATCAGGTTTGTTCGCGACCTTGATCCAGGAGCAGCCGGCCGCCGAGCATCCGTTACCGAAAGTGCCCGATTGGACGGGCCCGGCCAAGCTGGCAAGTGAAAAGGAGATGCTGGGGTTCTACATCACCGGTCATCCGTTCGATCAGCACATGGCCAAAGTGAAAGAGCTTGCCACGCACACCTCCGCGAATCTGGAAACTCTTTCCGAAAAATACAGAGGTGGTGTTGTGCGGAATCATCACCGGCGTGCAGAGGCGGCGCAGCAAGGAAGGAAAGCTGTGGGCGTCCATGCAGATCGAGGATCTGGAAGGCGCCGTCGACGCGATGGTGTTTTCGACGCAGTATGAGCGGCTGATGCCGTCGGTCTCCGAGGATCAGGCGGTGATGGTGCGCGGGCTGGTGCTGCCGGAAGAAAACGCGCCGCCGAAAATTTCAGTGCAGGATATCGTGCCGCTGGATGTCGCGCGCGTGAATTTGCCCAGCCTGATTTCGATCCGCGTGCCGGTGAACGGCGCCGTGCCTTCTCCCGATCGGGCCGAAGAACTGCGCCGATTGTTCGCAGCCAAGCCGGGCGAGACGGAAGTGAGGCTGCGGCTCGAAAAGTCGCGCGACTTCTCGGTTATCCTGGATCTGGCAACGAAAGTTCGCCCGGATAAAGAATTTTGCGCGGAAGTCGCCCGAATCTGCGGCGTGGACGCGCTGGAAGTAATGGGCAACTAATTTTTAGTACAGTCATTCTCTAATGAGCACATCCCCCCTCCCCCAGCCGATCAATCCGAGTTGGGCGCGCGTTCAACTCGCGCGGCATCCCAAGCGTCCGCACGCGCTCGATTACATCCAGCACCTGTTTCAGAATTTTCACGAACTGCACGGCGATCGCTTTTTTTCCGACGATCACGCCATTGTCGCCGGCTTGGGCTGGTTCGACGAAAAGCCCGTGATGGTGATCGCGCAGGAAAAAGGGCGCGACACGAAACAGAAGATTTTCCGCAACTTCGGCTGTCCGCGGCCGGAGGGTTATCGCAAAGCGATGCGGCTGATGGAACTGGCGGCGAAATTCAATCGCCCGATTATCACGCTGCTTGATACGCAGGGCGCATGGCCCGGCAAGGACGCCGAGGAGCGCGGCCAGGGCGAGGCGATCGCGCAAAATCTTCGCGAGATGTCGCGGCTCGGTGTGCCTGTGATCGTCGTTGTGATCGGCGAAGGCGGCAGCGGCGGCGCGCTGGCGCTGGGCGTGGGGAATCGAATCTACATGCTGGAGAATTCGGTGTATAGCGTGATTTCGCCGGAAAGCTGCGCAGCGATCATTTATCGCGATTCGGGCAAAGCTCCGCAGGCCGCTGCAGCGCTGAAGATGACGGCGCCGGATTTGCTGGAGCTCGGTCTGATCGATGGAATCGTGCCGGAGCCAGGCGAAGGCGCGCATACCAGTCCTGAAAACGCCGCTGAAGCATTGGCGATCGTGCTTCGCGATGCGCTGGAAGAATTCTCCGGAATGTCGGCGAAGCAATTGATCGACGATCGTTACGAAAAATTCCGGCGCATGGGATCGTTCTTCACGAATGCTCCAACCGAGGCATCGTGAAGAAGCCGGTGCTGGTAGGACTCCTGATCTTCGCGGCGCTGATCGCGCTGATCGTTTTCTCGACCATGAATATGTCGAAAGCGCGTGTCGAAGTGTGCATAGATTATAAAGGCCGCACGTCGTGCCGCACTGCCTCGGGATCGACCAAGGAATTCGCACTGCGCGCCGCGACTACCAATGCGTGCGCGGAGATCACCTCAGGCGTGACCGAAGTGCTGGGGTGTGAGCACACTGAGCCTACGTCAACGACCTGGAAGTAATTAAAAACTAGGCGGCTTTTTGAACTTTGCCGCTCTTAATGCAGGCGGTGCACACGCGAATGCGCTTGGGCGCGCCTTTGACCACCGCGTGAACTTCCTGAAGATTCAGGTTCCAGCGCCGCTTGGTCACATTATGAGCGTGGCTGATCCGATTGCCGAACTGCGGACCGCGCCCGCACACATCACATACCTTCGCCATCTCTAAACTCCTGTGGAATATTCAGTTACGAGTTTAGCATACAGCCGGCCCGGGAATCCCGCCGATACAATCAACATGACCTGCGAACATTGCGGCGCGGCCATGCGCCTGGATCGCGACCGCTCGCTATTCTTGTGCGATTACTGCCATTCTCAAGCCATTCCCGAGGCTGGCGACGACGGCGTCCTGGTTCTCGAACTGGTGAAAGAAAAGTGCGTGACGTGCTGCGTCTCGATGCATGACGCCACGCTCGAAACCTACCGTCTGACCTATTGCCAGCGTTGCCGCGGCATGTTGATCGCTATGGATGATCTGCAGCCCATCATCGCGGCGATTCGTTCGCATCGCGACGCTCCCGCTGCCTTTCTCGCGCCACGACCCGACGGCGACGCCGCGCGCGGTTTCGATTGTCCCAAGTGCGGAGCTGAGATGGATGCCCATCCCTACGGCGGCGGCGGAAACGTGAACGTCGATTCGTGCGAAGTGTGTGAAGTAGTGTGGCTGGATGGCGGTGAACTGCGCAAAATCGCCTCGGCCGCCGACTACGCGTCCTATACTTGAAGCATGGACGCCTCCGCGAAAGAGCAAGCTTTAATCGCCGCGTTGCGCGAAATGCGCAGCGTGATCGTGGCGTATTCCGGCGGCGCGGATTCGGCGTATCTTGCATGGGCTGCAAAGCAAGCGCTGGGCGATCAAGCGATCGCGATCACGGCCGATTCGGCATCGCTTCCTGAATCCCATAAACGCGACGCAATCGAATTCGCGCGGGCGCACAGCATCCGCCATGAACTGATCGAGACCCGGGAGTTCGACAATCCTGATTATTCGCGCAACGATCGCAATCGCTGCTTTCATTGCAAAGACGAATTGTTCACGCGACTGGAAGCGCTGGCGCGCGATCGCGCGATTGCGCATGTGATCTACGGCGTCAACGTTGACGATCTGGGCGATTATCGTCCCGGCCAGCGCGCTGCGAAATTGCATCAGGTGAAAGCGCCGCTGGTGGAAGCCGGATTGACGAAATCAGAAATCCGGGAGCTTTCGAAACGAGCGGGACTCGAAACCTGGGATCGTCCGGCGTCGGCGTGCCTGAGCTCGCGCATCCCGTACGGAACGCCGGTCACGATCCAGAACGTCAAGACCGTCGAGCGCGGCGAGGAAGCGATCAAGGCGCTCGGATTCCGGCAATTTCGCGTGCGTTTTCACGGCGATGTGGTGCGCATCGAGATCGCGCCGGAAGAGCTGGATCGCGCGATGAGCGTCGCGATGGCTCGAGAATTCACCGCCATCTTCAAGCCGCTCGGCTTTCACTACGTCACTCTCGATCTGGAAGGCTATCGCCAGGGTTCGCTCAATGCGAGCCTTGCGCTCCCGGTGCCGCACTAACCACCCAATTCGCGGCCATCAGTTGAGGCGCGACAGTGATGGAGCGCGTTTGGGTTGCGCCACTGCCGGTGCCGGATGAACGACCGCGCCGTTGCGCCTAAACGCGCTCCATTACTGTCGCGCCTCAACGGACAGCCGTGATCCGCTCGCCGATAGAATCAGCGCGACCGCCAGCACCACCAGACATCCGATCGCGTTGAACCACAGATAAGCGATGTGCGTGAGCGCGGCGACGCTGAAGATCGCGATCTGTCCGGCGACTACGCCCCAGAACGCCGCCGTCCCCTTCACGCGCCTGACGAAAAACGCCAGCACGAACACGCCGAGCATGGTTCCATAAAACAGCGATCCCACCAGATTCACGGTCTCGATCAGCGTGCCTAGATTGCGCGCGAAGCTGGCGAAAAAGATCGCGTACAGCCCCCAAAACGCGGTCGCGGCGCGGGATGCGATCAGATAGTGGCGCTCGCTCGCCTCGATACGAATATGGCGGCGATACACGTCGATGATGCTGACCGTGGCCAGTGAATTGATCTCGCCTGAACTCGACGACATCGCGGCCGTGAAAATCACAGCGAGCACCAGGCCGACCAATCCGTTTGGAAGGTAGTGCGTGACGAACGAGAGGAAAATATAGTTCGTGTCGCGCTCCTTGCTGAGCTTCGCTGCGTCATTGCGGGCATTATCGAGTTGCGACTCGGCCTCGTGAAAGTGCGTAACGGCGATCGTTCGGCTGCTCGCATCGGGCGCGTCCTTGATCTCGCGAGCCGCGTTGCGGCGCTGCTCGAACGCCGCATCGTACTGGGTCGCAATCGCGGGATATTTTTCGCTGCTCTGGATGGTCTTTGCTTCACCAGGGTGGAACACCAGCGGCGGTTTTTCGAACAAGAAAAAGACGAATACCATCGCTCCGATGAACAAAATCCCGGCCTGCATCGGAATCTTGGCCATGGCGTTGAACAGCAGGCTCAGGCGGCTCTGCCCGATCGATTTGCCGGTGAGATAGCGCTGCACCTGGCTCTGATCGGTTCCGAAATACGCCAGAAACAGAAAGCTGCCGCCGATCAAGCCGCTGAATAGGTTATAGCGATCGTTCCAATCGAAATGCGAGGTGACGATGTTGATCTTGCCCGCCGCGCCTGCAATGCGGATGGCGTCGCCCAGCGAAACATCGGGAGGCAGCAGTCGCACGGCGGTGATCAGCGCGATCGCCAGGCACACCATGATCACGAACATCTGCGGCACGTCGGCCCAGGTGACGGCTTTGATGCCGCCCATGGTGGTGTACAGAATCACCAGCCCTCCCATGATTGCGAGCGTCAAGTGAAAGGGCCAGCCCAGCACCACGCTGAGGCAGATGGCGGGGGCGGAAAGCGCGACGCCGGATTGCAGGCCGCGGGAGATCAGAAAAATGGTGGTCACCAGCGCGCGCGTTTTCGGATCGAAACGCTTTTCCAGATATTCGTAGGCGGTGTAGACTTTCGCGCGATGAAAAATGGGAACCGCCGTGACGCATAGGATCACCATCGCGATGGGCAGGCCGAAATAAAATTGCACGAAGCGCATGCCGTCGACGTATCCTTGTGCGGTGGTCGAAATGAAGGTGATCGCGCTCGCCTGCGTGGCCATGATCGACAGGCCCATGGCGTACCAAGGCATGGTTTTTCCTGCCAGCATGAACTGATTGATGTTGGTGGATCCGCGCCCGCGATACAGGCCATAGCCGACCAGTACTCCCAGCCACAGGATCAGGACTGTCCAGTTGAGGGCGGTCATGGCGCGAGCCGTTTTGTGATGGTCCACAGAATCGCGATCAGCACGGCGAGATAAATCAGAACGAAGGTGTACACGCGCGGCCAGCGTTTGAGAATCGGCGGCGGTTCATCCGGGATGGCGTGCTCATCGAACTCCGGCGTGAAGGGATTGGCGTGATCGAACTCGCTCATTGCGCACGTCCCGCGCTGAGCATGTTGGCGAACAAACGATACGCGCCGGGAACACCGGCCTGCAGTTCGCGGAACCAGGCGTAGCCCGAATAAATGTACACGCCTTTACCGAACTTCAGGTACAACTCGCCGCCGGGATGCGGCTCTTCGCCTTTATCGTGCGATTCCAGTACGCTCTCGAATTTCGGATCCCATTCGCTGGCGAAGGATAAGCCGCGGTCCTGCACCCAACCTTCGAAATCGTGCATGGAAATTTGATTCGGCGAATGCAGTAGAGGATTCTGCGGATGCGGAAACGCGACCGTAGCATCTTCTTCGGTCACACGATCGCGGCTGAGCGTGATGGGCAGCGGCGCCATGTGCTCCAGCATGGACGTGTCGCCGCCGAACGGACCGCCTTCGACGGTGTTGTATTGCACGATCATCGTTCCGCCATTCGAAACGTAATCGAACAGGCGTTGATAATTCGCGCGCAGATCGGGGCGGACGTTGAACGCGCGGACTCCCGTGACGATGGCGTCGAACCTGGAAAGATCGCCGGTCGACAGATTCGCCGGCGTGAGCAGTGTCACCTGCGCGCCCATCTGCCGGATTGCGTCCGGAACCTCGTCGCCTGCGCCCATGATGTAGCCGATGTTGTGGGAAAGCAGCCGAATATCGGCGCGAACCAGCTTCGCCGCCGCCGGCGGAAACAGAACCTGAATGGGGATGTGCGGATAGTCGATGATCGCCATCGCCGCGGCGATTTTTCGATCCCCCACTTCCGCGATGGCTCGCAGCTCCCCTTGAGAATCGGACGCCGGTGGTGTGATTACGAAGACCGCTGTGGTCTGCTGACCCGCTCCCATCAATTCGAAATGGCGAAGCTCAGGTTCAATTTTCCAGCCCGCGGGCGCCTCGATACGCACATCGCCGGACGCTTTTCCGGTGGTCGATCTCACCGGCACTTCGATGGCGCGCGATTGCGCGGTTCCGAACACGAGTGGCGTGCCGTTCAAATCCACCGCAACCGGCGGCGCTACCGCAATCGGACGGATCATCTCGCCATAGACATGATCCAGGTAGCGAAACTTCACCGCCCGCGTCAGTTCCAGATCCTGGCCCGCGATCTTCAATCTGAAATGCGCCTCCAGCACCGGCGGATTTTCCGGATCGCCGATCATGCGCGGATCGGGAACGGTGTACAGCCAGCCATCTTTCGGTTCCACCAGCCAATAAGGTTGCGAATACTCGTGCGTTTCGGGAACGTGAACGCTGAGCGTATAGCGGCTGGGCTGATTCTCCACCAGCACCGCCGGTGCGACCTCCGACGACGGTGCCCCTTCCATTCCGCTCAGCGACAAACCGGTGAGTACCACGCGTTCCGGCACGCGAACCAGCGCGGTCGAGTTGATCTTCCACGTCGCGCCGGGTGTCACGATCGCTTTATCCGCCACGGCGTCCAGCCACAGCGCGGCGCAATCTGCGATGGCTTCGTCGATCTCGTGGAGCTTTCGCGCCGCAACCGGATTCTTTGGCGCGAGCGCGGCAACGTGAGGCCGTATCGACGCCAGCCCCTCGACCAATACCTCGGGATGCCGCGCATCGAAAGCGTCGCGAATGAGATCCACGGCGGGGCCGATCTCTTGACTCCCGGCCACGCGCGACCACGTCGTGTCAATCCCGTCGAATACATCCTTCTTAGCGGCATCGCCGGCGATGGTCACTAAGTACGCTTTCTGCGATCCTCTCTGTTGTGGCGTTCCGTCGCCCTGGCTGCGATGCTGGCTGCGGCTCATCCCCGCGATTTCGCCGTACGAATAGCCCAGCTCCGGATTGTATTCGCCGACGTCGAGCTCTACACGATCCGCCATCGCGCGCGCTTCCTTTTCCTGATCGGCGGTGAAGGCGAGCACGTTGTACATCAGCCGCTTGGCCTGCCACGGCTCGACCCATTTCAACTGCTCGGGAAATCGCGATGGATCGGCTGCGACGGAAAACGCCTCGCGCCCCAGGATCGCCGAGACCTGATGATGACCATGGCCGTCGCGCGGAGTTCCTGAAAATCGCAGCACGATGACGTCCGGGCGGAAGCGGCGAATGTTCCATACGATATCTCCCAGGACCTTTTCGCGCGGCCAGTGCGCCAAGGTTTCTTCCGCCGTCTTCGAAAATCCGAAATCGATGGCGCGGGTGAAATACTGTTCCGCCCCGTCGATTTTGCGCGCAGCAAGAAGTTCCTGCGTGCGGATAATGCCCAGCTCGTCGCCCTGCTCGCTCCCAATCAGGTTCTGGCCGCCCTCGCCGCGGGTCAGTGACAGATACGCCGTGCGCATGTGCCGCCCGCGCGCGAAGTAGGCCAGCAGCGCGGTATTTTCGTCGTCAGGATGGGCCCCAATCATCATCACGCTGCCCAGCGTGGCCAGCTTGTCAAGCCTTTCGCGAATTTCTGCTTCCCCGGCCAGACTGCGTTGGGCCGCCAGGGGCCCGGTGAGCAGGCAAAGGCAGATCGCCAGGTTAAAAAAAGATGAAAACAGTAACAAGGAAAGCTGTTTTGGTGTCGATATAGAATGAAGGCTATAGCTTCGAGAGAAGGTCTTCACCGGCCTTCATCTTAGCAAGCAGATATTAATTGAAGAGACGCGCACTGGAGCTTTTGGGGGCAGTATGGCAGAAGAGATCGACGGAGGCGGCTGGTGGAATAGCGCCCGCCAATGGATTCGCAGCGGCAACTCGCCGCGCGATGGACAAATCCCCAGGCTGGGCCTGGCGCTGGGCGGCGGATTCGCGCGAGGCATCGCGCACGTCGGCGTGCTCAAGGTGTTCGAACGCGCCCGCATTCCCATTCACTGCATTGCAGGCGTGAGCGCGGGTTCTATCGTCGCGTCGGCGTTCGCTTCCGGATCGACCGCCGATGAAATCGCGCAGGTCGCCATTAAGATGCGATTTTCCGATGTGGCGCGCTGGCGCATTAGCCGCAGCGGGCTGGTCGGCTCAGATCCCATGACGGTTTTCCTTTCCCGTCTTTTGAAAGTGATGACGTTCGAAAAAATGGCGATCCCGCTGGCCGTGATCGCGAGCGACCTGAACGCCGGAGCGCCAGCCGTGTTTCGCGACAAAGGCGACGTGATCCTGCCGATTCGAGCCAGTTGCTCCTATCCAGGGCTATTTCAGCCGGTGCGTTACCTGAATCACAGCCTGGTCGACGGCATGATCATGATGGACGTTCCCGCCGCGCCGCTACGCCGCATGGGCGCGACCCACGTGGTCAGCGTCGCGCTGCCGACCCCCAATGAAGCGGTCGATCCGCAGAACATGCTCAGCGTGGTCACCCGCTGCTTTCAATTGATGAACACGAGAACCGAAGCGCAGTGGCGCCGGCATTCGAACGTGGTGATCACGCCGGATGTGAAAGACGTCGGCTGGAATGGGTTCGAGAGCGCCTACGAAATGATCGCGGCGGGCGAGCGAGCCGCAAAAGCGGTGCTTCCGCAGATCCTGCGCTGGTTTCCAGAAAGCGCCGTGGCTTAATTTTCCGTCGGAACGCGTTCCAGATGATCGATGATGACGTAATCGAACGCGTGCTTCGTGGGTTCCAGCTTCAATCCGAGCGCCTCCACGACATCCCGAACCGATTTCGCGGAAGGGTCGTCAGGATCCGCTGAGGACCCTCCGAAGCCGAGTTCGAAATCGTACATCCCCGTGAGTCCAGTGGCGTCGATCACGGGACGATCGATAGACCACGGGATGCTCCGTCCTATCGATTGTGCTTTTTCGGTGACGCGTACCACCAGCGAAAGATATCCAGCAAGATCATTCATGGTGAAGCGATGGCACGTGCGGCGGGCGCCGATGCCAGTGCATCCGTGGGCGGTTTCCCCAGGAGCCGGTTCCTTCAGCGTCAGCTTGCCGCTGCCGATCCTGAGTTCGTAAGCCGGCAGGATTTTCTGTTCCCGATGGAACTGCAGCTTGAAGCGGTCGATCAGCATGGACTGCAGCATCTCGGGGATTTGCTTCTGTGAGCCTCCCGCTGGAAGTTTGGCGCGCACGCTGTAGTCCGAGCTCTCGATCCATTCCGGACCCTTGACTCGATCCGGCGGTGTATCGAAGGCCCAGTTGAGCAGATCCATCATGGAGACCGCGCCAATGTCGACGTGTGCGTCGTCGATACTCTGATGCCCGTCGCGATCGCCCTGCGCCGCCTTGACGGAAACGACTTCGAAGGCAAGCTTCGGCTGCGCGAAAGCGATCCCGCCAAGCAATAAGAGCGATGCGATCCTCATCTCAGTTGTCCGTCGGAACGAGCTCGATGTGATCGATGATCACGTAGTCGAAGGTGTGTTTAGAGGGCTCCAGTTTCAATCCGAGCTTTTTCAATCCCTCCGCCGCTGTTACGTACCGCCAGTTGTCGGGATCGCCGCCTTCGTGCGCGCCGAACACGCCCCACCCGGCCACCAGATCGTACTCACCGGCGAGTCCAGTAGCATCGAACACCGGCCGATCCGGCGCGTATCGCGATACGTTCGGATTCATCGTCGCCGTCCGCGCCTGCCCAGTGAGCATCTTTGCGATTGCCTCCATGCTGATCCTGGGGCAGGCCATCCCTCCGTCCTCGCGACGGCAATTGCCACGCCGGTCTTCACCCGCCGTCGACTCCTTGAATTTCGGCCCGTCGGTTGCGACCTTCAGCTCATACACCGGCAGAGTCTTCTGCTCGCGATGAAACTGCAGATGGAAACGATCGATCAACATCGATTGCAACATTTCGGGAACTTGCTTCTGCGTGCCGCCCGCCGGAATTTTCGCGATCACGTCGTAGCGAGCCTCATTCATCCAGTCCGGACCCTTGATCTGATCGGGAGGAAGGTCGAACGCCGTCGACAGCAAACCGCTCATCTGGATCGCGCCGTAGTCCGCCCGGGCGTCGTCGATTTGCGAGTGTATGTGGCCGCCGCGTCGCAGTTCCTGGAGCGTGCCCTTCGGCGCGGGCTTGATCGATACCACTTCAAAGGAGAGCTTTTGCGGAGCCTGCGCCAACGCCGCGTAGACGCTAATCGCGAGGAATGATAAACGCAGTCTAATGCGTTAAATCATACATGAAATAATTAATCCCCACGCGATAAGCGAGCGACGTCCATTTTTCCTCATATTTCGGCTCGTCCGCGTTCTCCCAACCGTCGCCCAGATCCATGTTGTGGCAGATCGCCACCATGATACGGCCCCGGTCGTCGCGAATGCAGCGCCAGTGCGGAGTCTTGCCGGTCGGGCCTTTTTCGTAGGTGGTGTGCGTCTCGAAATAATTGGAGGAGCCAGGGACCTGAAACTTGTCATCGTTATCGAAAATAATGTGGAAGATGGGATCGTTATCCGGGATGTCTTCAATTTGACGATCCGGAAACACCATACTCATGGAGTTGGTGAACGTCTCCCACTCATTCAGCGTGCCCAGGATCTGCTCGGGCCACGCCTCGTTGCCGTGGAAGTCGTCGACCATCAGGAATCCGCCACGCAACAAATATTCGCGAAGTTGCTTGGCCTGCTCCGGCGGAAGCAGCCAATGCCCGACCTCCACCGCGTACAGCATCGGCCAGTTGTAGATGTCGTCGGTACCGTCCAGATCCACCACCTGCTCCACCAATCTCGAGTCGATGCGCGTCAGCCGGCGCACGCCTTCCAGCAAATGCCGATCCGAACGCGGGTAATCCATGGTCCACTGACCCGGCCACGGTACGCCGCGCGCCAATTGGATGATGGGGCGATCGGGATAGCCGTACACGTCGGGATAACGCAATCGCGCGCGCACCCATTCGTGCTTCTCTTTGTCCCAGTCCTTGGGAAGCTTGAAGTTTTCGTACTCGACGCCGGGATATTCTTTGAACGGCTTCTGCGCGTACACCACGCCGATGATCGAGACCAACCCGAAGGCGCCGCAGATGAAAACAACGGGGAATCGCGCGGGAAGTCGCATGTTCACGACCGTAAATCGCCTTCAGAATAACATGCGCTGTTGCTCATCCTGATATGTTTGACTTACTGCAACGGCAAATCGTCTTGCCCGGCCACCACTTCGGCTTCCGGAATCAGACTGGCTGCCGCCACCTGATCGCCCGCCTCGACGTTCACCAGCCGAACGCCCTGCGTCGACCGCCCGGCTTGACGAATGTTGCCCGAATCGATGCGGATGATCTGGCCCTGCTTGGTGATGATCATCAGATCGGAATCGTCTTTGACCGAAAGGATCGCTACCACTTTGCCGATCTTGGTGGTCGTCTTCATATTGATCACGCCCTTGCGTCCGCGCGCGGTCAGGCGATAATCTTCAAGCGGCGTGCGCTTGCCGTAGCCGTTCTCGGAAATCGAAAGAATCAAACCGTCCTTTTCGACGATCTCCATCCCCACCAGGTAATCGCCTGAATCGAGTTCCATGCCGCGCACGCCGAACGCCGGCCGTCCCATGGCGCGAACGTCCTTTTCGGCGAAGCGGCACGCCATGCCGTCATGCGAAGCGAGGAAAATATAATTCGAGCCGTCGGTCAACCGCGCGCCCAGCAATTCATCGCCTTCATCCAACCCGATCGCGATAATGCCGCGCGACATAACGTTGTCGAATACATTCAGTTCGCACTTCTTGATGGTGCCGGCCTTGGTCACCATCACGATGAACCGGCCCTGTTTCATCGAAATCCTTCACCGATAGAAATGCGCTGGGCACTTCGTCCGGCTGCAGATTCATCAGGCCCGAGGCGTGCTTGCCCTTCGATGTCGTCCCCGCATCGGGGATCTCATAAATCTTCAGCGAATACACGCGGCCCTTGTTGGTGAACACCAACAAATAGGAGTGCGTCGACGCGACGATGAGATGCTCGACCACGTCTTCTGCGCGAGTCGACATGCCGATGCGGCCCTTGCCGCCGCGCGTCTGCCGGCGATACGTATCGACCGCGGTGCGCTTCAGATAGCCGCCGCGCGTCACCGTCACCGCGACGTCTTCCACCTGCACCAGATCTTCCAGCTTGATCTCGCCGGTGTCTTCGATGATCTGCGTGCGGCGCTCATCGCCGAAATCCTTCTGGACTTCCTTCAGCTCTTTAATGATCAAAGCCTTCAGCACTTTTTCCGAGCCCAGAATTTCCAGATACTCCGCGATCCGCAATTGCAGTTCGCCAAGTTCATCGAGAATCTTCTGCTGCTCCATGCCGGTCAGGCGTTGGAGCTGCAATTCGATAATCGCCTGCGCCTGCCGTTCGGTGAACTCGAACCCGGTGATCAGTCCATCGCGAGCTTCGCGCGGAGTCTTCGCCGCACGAATCGTCTTGATCACCGCATCCAGATTATCCAGCGCCTTCTTGAACCCGAGCAAAATATGCTCGCGCTCGCGAGCCTTGCGCAACAGGAAATCGGTGCGGCGGCGAACCACGTCGGCACGATGATCGATGAACCGCTTCAGCGTGTCGATCAGGCCCAGTTCGCGCGGCTGCCCGTTCACGATGGACAGCATGATCACGCCGAAGTTCATCTGCATCTGCGTCTGCTTGTACAGATTGTTCAGCACCACTTCGGCCTGCTCGCCGCGCTTCAGCTCGATCACTACGCGGTAGCCGTCGCGATCGCTTTCATCGCGCACGTCGGAAATGCCTTCGAGCTTCTTATCGTTCACCAGCTCCGCGATATGCGCCACCAGGCGAGCCTTATTCACCTGATACGGCAGCTCCGTCACCACGATGGCTTCGCGATCCTTGCCGAACGTTTCCGTCGCGGCTTTGGCGCGCATCTTGATCGACCCGCGGCCGGTCTTGAAATATTCTCCGATCCCTTCGCGGCCCAGAATCAGCGCGCCGGTCGGGAAATCAGGACCCTGGACCATGGTCGCGATGGTCGACAGCGGCGTCGCCGGATTCTGCACCAGCGCGATGGTCGCGTTCAGGATTTCGGTCAGATTATGCGGCGGAATTTTCGACGCCATCCCGACCGCAATACCTTCCGCGCCATTGATCAGCAGATTCGGAACGCGCGCCGGCAGCACTTCCGGCTCCACGCGGCGCTCGTCGAAATTCGCCTTGAAATCGACGGTCTCTTTGTCGATATCTTCGAGCAGCGTGGTGTCGATGCGCGACAGCCGCGCTTCGGTGTATCGATACGCCGCCGGCGGATCGCCGTCGATGGAACCAAAATTCCCTTGCCCGTCGACCAGCGGATAGCGCAGCGAAAAATCCTGCGCCATGCGCACCAACGCGTCGTACACCGGAGTGTCGCCGTGCGGATGATAATTGCCCAGCACTTCGCCGACGATGCCGGCGCACTTACGCGGAGGGCGATTAAACGCCAGGCCGAGCTCCGACATCGCGTACAGAATGCGGCGATGGACCGGCTTCAAGCCGTCGCGAACGTCGGGCAGCGCGCGCCCGATGATGACGCTCATCGAATAATCGAGATACGACCGGCGCATCTCGTCTTCGATGTTGATGGGGATAATATTCTTGCCTCCGCCATCGCCGCCAAGAGGCAACTGGCCGCTGGGCGGAGTGGTCGGGTCCTGAGGATCGGGCAAAGGTGGCTCCTTGAAATCGGCCTTTGGGAGAAGGCGTCGGTAAGTCTTATTTTAGCAGTTGGGATCGAATTAAGCGCGGTTCCAGGGCGCTAAATCTGGCTCGCTCGGCCCGTCGAACAATTGCGACAAAACCCGATCTTTCCGATCTGCACGCGATCCAACTCCAGACGAAGGCACACGCCAGGTTGTCGCCAAAGGCTGATCGATCTACGCCTAGTTCGCGGCCCACTGTGGGGCGGACCCCCAGGTCCGCAGCCGACCCCCTGGTCGGCTCCTCAGCGCCTGAGAATCCGCCTTCGTTTTCCCTACTATCTTGGCGGATGTTCTATCGACGCAGGCTTCCCCATCTCTACGAAATTGGCCGACCTATTTTCCTGACATGGCGTCTCCATGGCAGTCTCCCGCCGAATCGTTTCTTCCGATCGGAGCACACCCAATCAGGCAAGGCGTTCGTTGCCATGGACGAACTACTCGATGAAGCTACCACCGGACCGTTCTACCTGGCACAAGCGATTGTCGCGGACATGATCCTTGATGCCATCGAGTACAATTCGCGGACGCTTAAGCACTACGATTTGCATGCCTTCGTCATCATGCCCAACCATGTCCACCTTCTGGTCACGCCTCTCGTGCCCTTGCCGAAACTGACCAAGTCGCTCAAGAGCATCACCGCGAAACGCGCCAACGCTCTTCTTGGGCTGACGGGGCGCCCATTCTGGCAGGAGGAAAGTTACGATCGCATGGTTCGAGATCAACGGGAATTTGACAAGATTCGGGACTACATCGAAGAAAATCCAGTGCGCGCAGGATTGGCGACGCTTGCTCACGAATTCCGTTGGTCGAGCGCCGCCGGACCAGGGGTCTGGCGCGGACCAGGGCGTCCGCCCCACGCCGCACACGCCTAAAGTCCATACCGCTGCAACCGACGATACAGCGCACTCCGGCTCAACCCCAGGGCATTCGCCGCGTGGCTCACATTGCCGTTGTATCTCGCCAGCGCCTTCTTAATCAAAAACGCCTCGACGTCTTCGAGCGACATATCCTCCAGCCGCATCGATCCCTGCGACCCTGACCGCAGCGCCAGATCCTGCTGTCGAACCGTGCCCTCCTGCGCCATCAACACCGCGCGTTCGATCACGTGGTTCAGCTCCCGAACATTCCCCTGCCACGGATTTTCGAGCAACCCCTGCATGGCCGCCTGATCGAACCCTTGCAAATTCTTTCGATACCGCCGGGCGTGTCCAGACAGAAAATGCGAAGCCAGTAGGGGAATATCCTCGCGACGCTCGCGTAGCGGCGGCAGATGAATCTCAATCGTATTCAAACGGAATAAAAGATCCTGCCGAAATCGACCCGACGATACCTCTTCGCCCAACACCGCGTTCGTCGCCGAAATCACGCGCGCGTCCACGCGACGCGTCTTCGACGATCCCACCCTCTCCATCTCGCCGATCTCCAGCACGCGCAGCAGCTTCGCCTGCAAATTCAAAGGCACGTTGGCGATCTCATCCAGAAACAGCGTGCCGCCGTCCGCCAGTTCGAAGCGCCCCACGCGATCCATCTTGGCGTCGGTAAACGCACCCTTCACGTGTCCGAACAATTCGCTTTCGAAAACACCCTCGGCGAGCCCGCCCGCATTCACCGTCACCATGGGACGATTGCCGCGCACCGAAACCGCGTGCAGCGTCCGCGCGACTACTTCTTTTCCCGTGCCCGGCTCGCCCGTGATCAGCACGTTCGCATCCGACGGACCCACGCGCGAAATCAACTGCAGCACCGGCTGCATCGCCGGCGATTCCGCGATCAGATTCGGCCGCCCCTCGGTTCGCAGCAGACGATTCTCCGCCTCCAGCCGCTGCCCGCGCCGCAGCGCCGCGCTCAATTCCACCTGCGTCTTGATGATGGTCATCAGCCGAGCGTTGTCCCACGGCTTCTGAATGAAATCGCGAGCCCCGCGCCGCATCGCTTCAACCGCCAGATCGACGCTGCCCCACGCCGTCATCACCACGATCGGCACCGTCGCATCGTTGGCCTGAATGCGCGACAGCACATCGAGCCCTTCCTGGCCCGACGTGGTATCGCGCGTGTAATTCAGGTCCATCAAAATGACGTCGAAATCGCGAGTCTCCATCGCCGCCATGATGCCCGCCGGCGACGTTGCGGATTCGATCTCCAGACCCTCGCCCTTCAGCAGCAGGCGCAGCGCTTCCAGAACATCGGTCTGATCGTCGGCGATGAGCACACGTCCGGCCCCACTCGAGCCTGCACCGCTCTTCATCGCCACTTCACCGGTTTCATAAAACGAACTGTGAGTAAATTGTATCCAAGTGCCGTCGCAATCCTCGGGCCGCGCCTAAATCATTGAGGATGCGAAATGATTCGGCGCCGCGCTGTTCGATATTGGGAAACACGTGTTCGCCTTGTGGGGCAGGCACTCATGCCTGCGCGATGGCTTCGGCCATCGCATGATCCGTCGACGGATCTATACGGTGGTGATTCGGATAGCGCCGACAATGAGCCGCGACTAAAAGGAGCGGTACAACGGCGATAGTCCACAACAGACTCGTCGGGAAGTGCGTTTGGGCCGTCGCGCTCAGTACCAGGGCGACGGGAAGCAAACGCGTTCCGTAACCGCCGCACCTTGACGCGAGTTGGGGCATACTACACGTCCTGCCGCAAAGCAGTGACAGGATCAATCCTGAGTGCCCTAAGCGTGGGAATCGCGCAAGCAATCAAAGTTGTGATCGCGCACACGCCGGTCACCGCGATCAGCACGACAGGATCGGCAGGAGCGACGTGGTACAGCAGCGATCCCACCAATCGACTCAACCCGATCGCCAGCACGATACCAATGACCCATCCGGCGATCACCGGCTGCGCACTTTCGAGCAGCACAATTCGAGCAACGTTCGCACGCGTAGCCCCCACCGCCACGCGAATCCCGATCTCCCGAGTGCGCCGGGCGATGGCGAACGAAATCACGCCATACAATCCCAGCGCCGAAAGAATCAGCGCCAGCCCCGCGAACATGCTGAGCAGCGTCGCGGCCTGCTCCTGCTGCCAGGTATTGTTCCTGACGAAATGCTCCATGCTGCCCACCTCGGCCACCACGCCGCCCAAATCGCGCACCACCCCGCGCACCGCCGTCGCAAGCACCAGAGGATCGCCCGACGTGCGCACCGCGAGCTGCCCGGCTCGTCCATTGTTCAGCGGCAGATAAACCGTCGGCTCGGGATCACGAAAAACTTCAGGCCGCGTGTCCGCCGCGATCCCGGAAATTTCGAAAGCCGCGCCGTCGAGCAGCAGCGTTCGCCCGATGGCGTCGTCGTTATCAATGTGGCCAGGCCAGTATCGACGCGCGAACGCATCATTGATCACCACGTGCCGCTGATCCTGATCCGCAAACGCCGTGCCGCGCCGCATCGCAATCGCGAACGTAGCGAAATACGTCGACTGCACCGAAATCGAATTCGCCGTGAACTTTTCCCCGCGACCTGGAATTTCAAATCCATCACGACTCCGACCCGTCAACGACGAATACAACGCCGACGATCGCACGCCCGGCAACCCAGCCACGCGCGAAACCACTTCGCTGTAATACGAAGGCGCGATATCGCCACGCGGCGCCGGCACCCGCAGGATCAACAAATTCTCCGCACGAAATCCCAGGTCGATCGCGCCAATCTGATCCAATGTTTTGAGCAGCAACCCCGCGCCCGCCAGCAACACCACCGACAACGCCACTTCGATCGCGACCAATACTCTTCTGCCGCCCGTCCCGGAACTCTTCATCGACGAATTCAATTCAATCGACCGAGCCTGCCAAGCCGGAGCCAACCCCGCCGCGCAACAAGCGACCAGCGCAGCAATCGCTGCGAAAATCCAAGCCGCCGGATCGACCGCCACGCGATCCAGCGCCGGCAACAATCGCGTCGTTTCGATATCGGCCGGCAGCACCGCCATCATCGTCTTCACGCCCCACCACGCCACCGCGCCACCCAACAACGCCGCCGCGATCGCGATGCGAGCCGATTCTCCAATGAACAACCGCATCAATCGCGCCGGCGTCGCGCCCAATGCCGATCGAATCGCGATCTCGCGACGCCGCGCCTGCGCGCGCACTAGCAGCAATCCCGCCACGTTCGCCGATGCGATCAGCAGCAACAAACCCGCCGTGGCCGCGAGCAGCAATAATTCCGAACGCACCGGGTCCACTGACGATTTCTCCCACGCCTTCACGATCCCGCCGATCGCCGCTTGCGCCTGCGCGGCATTGATCCCGCCAGCCAACCGCCCGATCGCGATCAACCCGCGAGCCTTCGGATCCTCAACGATGAAGCGCCGCTCCAGCGGCACAAACACCTCGAAATTCCCGTAATACAACCAGAAATTCGGAGGCATCACGCCGATCACGGTGTACCGCTCCACGTCTTTCGTGCGCGCGAAGTCGAGCGGAATCGATCGACCTAGAATATTCGGATCCGCGCCGAAATGCTTTCGCCACGCCGCATCGCTCAAAATCACGACGCCTTCTTCGCCATCACGAAAAGTGCGCCCCAGTGCCGGCGCCACGCCCAGCATCGGAAACAAATTCGCGGTCACCAAAGCGCCGGGGATCTCCTCTGGATTGTCGACGCCGGTCAGCTCGAAAAATCCGATGTCGAACGCGGCCGCATCGCGAAACACCGCCTTCTGGGCGGACCAGTCGCGAAATTGCGGAAACGACACCGGCGTCGCGCGTCCCTGCGGATCTCGCTCCTCCAGCGTCACCAATTGATCGGCATTCGCGAACGTGAACGGATGAAATAGCAACGGACGAACCAGGCTGAAAATCGCCGTCGCCGCGCCGATTCCCAGCGCCATCGCCACCATCGCGCCCGCGTTCGTGAACGCTCTACGCATTACCCCGGCCACTCCCGCTTCAACATCGAATACACATTCAGATCCAGGTATTGCCCGCTGCACAATTCAAACTCGCGCAGCGTGCCTTCAAAACGAAACCCCAGCCGAGGAGGAATCGCACAGCTCTTCGTATTCCCAGTCGCGCACAAAATCGCCACGCGATTCAAATCCATTTCACGAAACAAATGCGTCACCACCGCACGGCACGCCTCCGTGACGATTCCTTGCCCTTCGAATTCACGCGCGATCCAATAACCGATTTCCACTTTCCGGTCCGCCCAATTGATCTTGTGAGTTCCAATGACACCGGCCAGCGCATTGTTGTTCCAGATTCCGGCGGCGAAGCCCTCGTTGGCCGCGAATTGTTCCAGCGATCGCCGGATGAACGCGCCCGTGTCCTCCATCGTCTCTGTTGCATCCACCCACGGCAGCCACTCCCGTAGCCGATCGCGCTCGCTGTTGATCAGTGCGAATAATACATCGGTGTGGCGGTCTTCCAGCAAACGGAGATCGAGGCCGGGGCGAAGTGAGGCTCGAAACATCAGTACACGCTCAACGCGACGATGGTCACATCGTCCGATTGCAATCCCGGGCTGAAGCGCAGCACTTCATTGGCGATGTAGTCGAGCGTCGCTTCGATGTCGCCCTTCGGCGCGGCCTGCGCCGCCGCAATCAACCCGGATTCGCCGAACTCCTCGCCGCGTTCGATTCCGGCTTCCAGCACACCATCGGAAAACACCAGCAACACATCGCCTGATTCCAGCACCACGCTCTCTTCATCGCACTTCAACGCGGCGAAAATGCCGACCGGCATGGTGGTCGGCTCCAGGTGCTCGACCCCACCCTTGGCTCGCAACAGTACCGCCGCCGGATGGCCGCAGTTGATGTAACGCAGCTCGCGGCCCTGATCGCGATATTCGGCGAAGAACATGGTCGCGTAATATTCGGCCGGAGTCGATTCGTGAAACAGCTTGTTCACCGAGCTCAGCAGCGCTTTAGGATGCCGCACGCCCAATTCGAGCTGGCTACGGAACGAAGCCTGCAAGCTCGCGGTCAGCAGCGCAGCCGCGACGCCTTTACCCGAAACATCGGCCAGCAGCACGCCCAACCGCCCCGCGCCGAGATCCAGAAAATCGTAATAATCCCCGCCGATTTCGCGAGCCGGCAGGCATTTTCCGCCATACGAAATGGTCCGCATGGTCTGCGCATTCTGCGGCAGCAAGCGCTGCTGCACATGCCGCGCGATCTCCAGTTCAGATTTCGCGCTCTTCTCGCTCTTGCGTTCCTTGGATCGGTCGACCTGCTTCTCGATGGTCGCCAGCAGCCGCGCGTTGTCCCACGGCTTCTGAATGAAATCGACCGCGCCGCGGCGCATCGCTTCTACCGCCAGATCGACGCTCGACCACGCGGTCATCACGATCACCGGCGCGGCGCCATTCTGCTTCATCAGCGAATCGAGCAGCGCCAATCCCTCATCGCCCGACGTGGTGTCGCGCGAATAATTCATGTCCATCAGCACTAGGTCGAACTCGTGCGCTTCTGCCGCCGCCAACGCCGCGCGCGGCGATTCCACGATTTCGCTTTGATGGCCCGCGCCCTTGAGCAGCAGACGGATGGCTTCCAGCACATCCACCTGATCGTCGCTGACCAAGACCCGCATCCTCCAATCCTCGCGTATACTATTCGCGATTGTCCACCCTCCAGCGTTTTCCGCGGCGTGAATTGCTCCCCGTCGTTGCGATGTTCGTTTTGCTGATGTGGCAGATTCTGCTCCCCGGCTTCATCGGGCTCGCCAACAACGGCGATTTTCCGAAAGTCGCGGGGCCGCTCTCACTGGGCGCCGCGGATCATTACGCGGATAGCTTCCTGTTCTTCGAACCCGACTACGTTCGATCGCCGGGAATGTTTTGGGATTCAGGACTCAAGTCGTCCGAGCATCTGCTGGCCGCGATCGCCGCCCGCGCCGAACTGAAATTCGGCGATCCTCATACGTTCGACATTCGTTGGCTGGGGGCCGTGCACATTGTTGGATGGATGCTCGCATACCTGGTGCTGCTGCGAACCATGCGGGGCCTCAACGGCGTGTACTGGTGGATCGCCGTGATCGCCAGCCTGTGGATTTTCGCTGATGTGAGCTACGTTTCGTATTTCAATTCGTTCTTCATGGACACTGCGGGTCTGATCGGCGGACTGGCGATGGTCGCCGCGATCCCCTTCCTGATTTCGGAGCGCCGCATCGCGATCTTCGGATTCGCAAGCCTGCTCTTCGTCACGTCGAAGAGCCAGCACTCGCTGTTCGCGCTACTGCCAGTCGCTCTCCTGATCTTCATCGCAATAACGGCGACGCGACGAATTTCGAAAGCGGCAGCGCTCGTAATGGCGGCGATCGTGACGGTGGGAAGCATCTGGGTCGCCACCGCTGCGCCGGATTGGTATCGCAGCACCAGCCGTTTCAATCTGCTCTTTTTCAAAATCCTGCCCCAATCGAAAACACCAGCCGAGGATGCGCAGGAACTTGGGCTCGCGCCATCCGATCTCCAGTTCATCGGCATGCACGCGTTCACGCCCGGAGGTCCGGCGTCGAATCTCGCGTGGCTACAGGAATTCGGGCATCGCGGCAGCTACGCGAACGTCGCGCGCTTTTATCTGCGGCATCCGGCGCTTCCTTTCAGATTCATGTGGCGCGACATGGTCGAAGAGGTCTGGCTGATTCGCGCGAATAATCTTTCGAATTTCCCGCGCAGTGCCGGGCATCCGGCGGGCGCGCGGACCGATCGCATGGCGTCCTGGAGCTCGATGCGGAGCTGGTTGTTCGTCCACTGGCCGTTCCATATCGTGATTTGGTACGCGCTGGTGCTTATCGGCGCAACCACGCTATTGCTGCGCGGGCAATTGTCCAATGTCGAACGTGGGCTCGCGCTCGCCATCCTGTTCGCCGCGTTGCTGGGTGTGGGAGAATTTTGCTTTACCACGCTGGTGGACGCGCTTGAAACTTATCGCCACCTGCTGATGTTCCACTTGTTCACCGATCTGTCGATTTTCTTTTCGCTCTTACTGCTGCTGACGATCTACACCCGGCAACGAGCCGTGACCAAAGGGAGCGGTTCAACACTCGGGATCTCACAAAGACCAAGGTTCGGCGGGAGTATTGTTAAATCATGACGTTTCACATCGTACTCGAGTTCGATCCTGAAACGACCAGTTATTCGGCCGTGTGCCCTGAACTCCCCGGCTGCGCTTCCGCAGGCGACACAGAGGAGGAGGCTCGACGGAATATCGAGGAGGCCATCCGGCTCTATCTCACTCCCGCAGAGGTCGTGATTGGGCGATAACGCATTCGTGGGCCGCGTCCAAATTCCGACACCGGATCCCTACCCGAAATTCAGGAAGTAGCGGCTCGGGCAGCGATCGCTTTCGCGGCCGCGCGCCCGGTGCGAATGCAATCCGGTAGCCCGATGCCTTCGTAACCATTGCCCGCGAGATAGAAGCCGGTGATCGCGGCGGCACGCTCGCGGATTTCGCGAACCCGCGGCGCGTGTCCGACGGTGTATTGCGCCATCGATCGCGGCCAGCGCGAAACCGTGGTCTCGATCGGCGCGGTGCTCAGCTTCAGAATGCGTTGCAACTCCTCACGCGCGATCGCGACCAGCGAATCATCCGATTCATCAAGCGCCGCCGCATCGCCCGTGCCGCCGAAGAAGCAGCGCAGGATCAATTTGTTTTCCGGTGCCCGGAACGAAAATTTGGTGTGAACGAAGGTGCAAGCGGCCAGGCGCTTGCGTTCGCGCTTGGGAACCAGGAATCCGAATCCCGCGCGCATGCCGTCGAACTTCGCGGCATCGTAAATCAAAGAGACCGTCGCGGACGAACTATAGGGAATCGTGTCGAGCAACTCCGCAAGCTTCCCATCCATCCCTCGAATCAGCTTCGCCGCCGACCACGCCGGCGCAGCGACGATCACCTGGTCGGCGTCGATCCATTCGCCGCCTACGCGAATGCGCCCTTTTTCGATCGCCTCAACTTCCCGATGATCGACAGTCGTATTCGCCGCCAGCTTGTCGATCAGCGTGCCCAGCCCACCCTTCAACGTAAGGAATAACGGCCCGCTGCCACGCTTCGGCGCCTTCTTCTTTGCCTGCATCGTGGCGCGCGCGAGCGAGCCTACGCGCGTCTCCATATCGACAAAACGAGGCAGCACGCTCGCGACGCTCAACTGCGCCGGATCGCCGCCATAGACTCCCGAAAGCAGGGGCTCGGCGAGATAATCGAGGGTTTCCTGCCCAAAATGATCGATCACGAATTCGGCCACGCTGCGATCGGGCTTCGCTGGCCCCGCCCGCCGGAGCAGTTCGAATCCCATCGCGATCTTGGTCCCCCACCCGAGCAGAGGCGTCTTCACCATCGGCATGATTTTCGATGGCACCATCATCATGATTCCCTCCGGCAGCGGAATCAACCGGCCGTTTCGCAGAATGTAGGTGGTGCGCTGATGATCGTTCGAACCAATGATCTGGTCGCCCAGCCCCAGCTCTTTGATCAGCGCCTGCGCTTCCGGCTTTTGCGAAATGAAACTATCGGGGCCGCAGTCGATCAGGCAATCTGAAATCGAGCGCGTTTCGATAACGCCGCCCAATCGCGACTGCTTTTCGAAGACAACGCAATCGACGCCGGCGATTCTTAATTCATGAGCCGCTGAGAGTCCAGCAATCCCGCCGCCCACGATGACGACGCGCCGGTCACTGGCCCGTACTGGCCCCTGACCTCTGGCCCCTGATCTGTCTCAAGGCTTGAATTCGCGCACGATCTCGACGCACGCTTTCACGTTCTCCACCGGAGTCTCCGGCAGAATTCCGTGGCCGAGATTGAAGATGTGGCCCGGCCGCGATCCGGTGCGCTTCAACAGTTCGTGAACACGCGCGCGCAGTTCCGGAAGCGGCGCGAACAGCACCGTCGGATCCAGATTGCCCTGCACCGCCGAGCGATAGCTGATGTCCATCCACGCCTGATCGATATTGATGCGCCAGTCGACGCCCATCACGTCGCCGCCCGCCGCATGCAACTCGCGGAAAAATCCCGCCGCCCCGGTGCCGAAATGAATGGTCGGAACGCCCGCAGCGCGAATGCGCTCCATCAGCGCGCGCGAATACGGCGCGACATAGCGAACGTAATCGTCGGGACCCAGCGCGCCCACCCAGCTGTCGAACACCTGAATGATGCGAGCGCCCGCCGCCACCTGCAGCACTGCGAAGGAGCCCAGCACGTCCACCAGCTTGCCCATCAAACGCCGCCACATGGTCTCATCGCGATACATCATCTGCTTGGTCTTGATGAAATTGCGCGATGGCCCGCCTTCGATCATGTAGCTCGCCATGGTGAACGGCGCGCCCACGAATCCGATCACGGGAACGCGTCCCGCCAGCGCCTTCACGACCAATTGGATCGATTCGCCCACGTAACCCAGTTCGTCGGTATTCGAAATCGAGAGGCTGTCGATATCGCTCGATGTGCGCACCGGATTGCTGATCACCGGGCCTTCGCCCGCGACAAACTTCAGCTTCAACCCCATCGGCTCAACCGGCAACAGCAGATCGGCGAAAATAATCGCAGCGTCGACGTCCAGAATTTCGACCGGTTGCAGCGTCACCTGCGCGGCGAGATCGGGGCGCTTGCAGATTTCCAGAATCCCGTGGTGCGCGCGGATATCGCGATACTGCTTCATGTAGCGGCCGGCTTGCCGCATGAACCACACCGGGCGGACGTCGGTCGGCCGGCGCCGGCAGGCATCGAGAAATCGGCTGTTCATAGGGGCCACGCGCATCGGGTTAATTTACCTCTCCGCAGCAACGCTATTGCGTTTTAAGATTTGCTGATACTACGACTTGCAGGGCGATGCAAGTCGAAAATTGACTCGCATGCCTCATCAACAAAGTTAGCACACGGGGGCTAATTTCCTGAACAAACGCAATGGTTTTTTTACTCGCGAGGACGGCCGCGCTTGATGCGCCGCAGGATCTGCGGAACCTTGGTCCCCAAGGCCCCCGGAAGCGCCGATTCGAACTGCAGATCAGGCGTCTTAAAGAGCTGCAGCCGTTCCGCTAACTGGTTTCGCAGGAACTGTTTACCGTGATTCAGAGCTTCCAGAGTGGCGGCCTGTTCCTCCGCCGTACCGAGCAGAACCAGCGAAACGTGGGCATGGCGATAATCCGGCGAAAGGTGGACTTCGCTGATGGTCGCCGGACCCACCCGTGGGTCCGACATTTCATAGCCGATCAGCTCTTCCAGCTCCTCGCGGATGCTCTCGGAGACGCGCTGGGCTCGATAGGGATCCAAATTTTAGGATAGCGCAGGGTCCATAATGGCTGTCATGTGGTGGCTGCTCGCCCTGCTCGCGTTTCAATCGCCCGATGCCCGGCAGACCTTGAACGAGGGCGTGGCTGAATTCCAGGCCGGACATTACGAACAAGCGGCGACATTGTTCGAACGCGCGGTGGATTTGGATCCAGCCAACGCCAACGCGCAGCTCTATCTTGCGACTGCGTACATGCAGTTGTACGTGCCCGGCGTGGAGTCGCCAGAAAACCTGGTGTGGGCCGATCGCGCAGAGACGCAATTCAAACGCGTACTCGCGTTGCGCGCCAACGACGCAATTGCGCTGGCCTCGCTTACTACGCTCGACTTCCGCCGCAAGCGCTTCGATGAGGCGATCGAATGGAATCGCCGCCTGCTCGCGATCGCGCCGAACGACAAGGATGCCCATTATTGGATGGGCGTGACGGTGTGGTCGAAGTTCTATCCTGCGTTGATGGCCGCGCGCGTTGCTGATGAGATGAACCCGGAAGATCCAGGCCCGTTGCGCTCGGTCAAACGTCGCGCGGAATTGATGAACCGGTTCGGCCCAATGATCGAGGAAGCGATCACGCACCTGCGCCGCGCGATTGAGATCGATCCGAAATATGCCGACGCGATGTCCTACCTAAATCTGCTGATTCGCGGACGCGCCGATCTTCGTGCTACAGCAGAAGAATACCAGCGCGATATCGACGAAGCGGATCGCTGGAACTCGCTGGCTACTGCGACAAGAAGCGCGTTGGTGCCGCCCTTGCGCGAAGCGCCCAAGCCTGTGACGCCCCAACGTATCCGACTCTCATCGCAACTACAGGTAGCTCCTTACTCGATGGAAAAGAAGGTGGAACCCGTTTGTTCGCCCGCTGCGCGAGACGCTGGCGCTCGGGGCGTGGTGAAGCTCAAAGCAACGTTCGATCATGATGGCGTCCCGCACGGCATTCAAGTGGTCAGCGGTCATCCGCTGTTGAATGATGCTGCGATCCAAGCCTTAACGCAGTGGCGATATCATTGGTCCCCTCTCGCCGGTCCCACGATCACGATCAACGTCGACGTCGAAATGAACTGCGCGCAATGACCGACAAAATCGTCGTCCTCACCACCTGCGAATCCGCAGACGAAGCTTCCCAAATCGCACGAGTGCTGGTCGAAAAGAAAATCGCCGCGTGCGTCAACATCCTGCCCGGCGCGAAAAGCGTCTATCGATGGAAAGACAAAATCGAAGAAGCGAGCGAGATCCTGCTGATCATCAAATCCCGCCGCGATCTGTTCGATGCCATCCGCACCGAGATTGCCAAGATCCACACCTACGAACTGCCTGAGCTGATCGCGGTGCCCATTGTCGACGGCTCGGAAACGTATCTCTCGTGGCTGGATCGCGAACTGATTTAGAATAAGAACGTTGGGAATCGCGCCGACCGAATTCACTCAACTCCTGGTCAACTGGCGCAACGGCGACAAATCGGCCCTCGACCAGATGACTCCCGTGGTGTATGAGGAACTGCGCCGTCTCGCGCGCTTCTTCCTCGCCTCCGAACGATCCGATCACACGCTGCAACCCACCGCGCTAGTTCACGAGGCCTACGTGCGCCTGGTCGATCAGCGTTCGGTCGATTGGAAGAATCGCGCGCATTTCCTGGGCGTCGCGGCCAGCATGATGCGCCGCATCCTCATCAATCACGCGCGCGCTCGGCAGGCCGCCAAGCGCGAAGGGTTCACGCAGGCGATTTCTCTGGAAGACGCGCTGGGCGTATTCACCAATCCGCGCATCGATGTGCTCGCGTTAAATCGCGCGCTGCAGGAGCTGGCGGAAATGGACCCGCAGCAGGGCCGCGTGGTGGAGCTGCGCTATTTCGGCGGACTGACCATCGAGGAAACCGCGGAAGTGATGGAAATTTCGCCCGCCACGGTGAAGCGCGAATGGAGCACCGCACGTTTGTGGCTGTTGCAGCAAATCGAAGGCGGCGCCGTTCAGTGATCGGCCGCCGAACGCGCTCCATCCCTGTCGCGCCTCACACAGCGTCGGTGCGCTGGTCAATTCCGGATTGGCGCGTGACCGCCGAACGCGCTCCATCCCTGTCGCGCCTCACACAGCGTCGGTGCGCTGGTCAATTCCGGATTGGCGCGTGACCGCCGAACGCGCTCCATCCCTGTCGCGCCTCACACAGCGTCGTCGCACTGGTCAGTTCCGGATTGGCGCGTTTAGAAGCGCGATTCAAATAAGATAAATTCATGAAGGCCGAGCGTTGGGGCGAGGTCAAATCCGTTCTCGCCACCGTTCTCGAAACCAAACCCGATCAACGGCCCGCGACGCTCGATCGCCTATGCAACGGCGACGATGATCTGCGGCGCGAAGTCGAATCGTTGCTCGCTCTGGAACGCCGCGCCGATGCTGAGCTCGACACCGCAGCCGCACCGGGCGCGCTGCTCCGAGGTGCAGTCGAACCTGCGCCGGAACGCATCGGGCCGTATCGAATCCTGCGTGAAATCGGCCGCGGCGGAATGGGCGTGGTCTATCTGGGCGATCGCGCCGATGGCGAATATCGCAAGCAGGTCGCCATCAAACTGATCACCGCGGGCCGGCGAACCGCAGCGAACGATCCGCTCGGCCTCGAACGGCGCTTCCGCCGCGAACGCCAGATCCTTTCGCAATTCGAACACCCCGGCATCGCGCGCATGCTCGACGGCGGTGCCACCGAAGAAGGCCAGCCGTACTTTGTTCTCGAATATGTGGAAGGGCTGCCGCTGCTCGATTATTGCGACGCGCGGCGTCTGCCGATTTCGGCGCGGCTGACGTTGTTTCTTTCGATCTGCGATGCCGTCGCGCACGCGCACCGGCAATTGATCGTCCATCGCGATCTCAAACCTGGAAATATTCTGGTAACCCCTGAAGGCACCCCGAAGCTGCTCGATTTCGGACTGGCGCGCGTTTTGGATGCCGACGGCCTCGGCGACGACATCACGCAAGCGGTGCTGCCCATGATGACGCCGGCCTACGCGAGTCCGGAACAGATTCGCGGCGAAGCGATTTCGGTATCGGGCGACGTGTATTCGCTGGGTGTGATTCTGTATGAACTGCTCAGCTCCGCGCGGCCGTATCAGCTCTCCTCCGGTTCCATCGCCGATATGGTGCGGGTGGTGTGCGAACAGCCGCCGGTTCCCTTGAATCGCGCCGCGATTTCCGATCAAGCCGCGGCCAGCCGATCGAGCAGCGTCGACAAACTGCGCCGTTCGCTTTCCGGTGATTTGGAAAAGATCGCGGCCCAGGCGCTCGAAAAAGATCCGCGCCAACGCTACGCAAGCGTGGACGATCTCGCGTCCGATCTGCGCCGTCATCTCACCGGCCTTCCGGTGCGCGCGCGGCCCGCGACGTTCTCCTATCGCGCGTCGAAAATGCTGGAGCGGCATCGCGTCGCGGTACCTATGGGAGCTGCCGCGATTCTTCTGATTCTCGGGTTCGCGGGCGTGGCGATGTGGGAAGCACGGAGCGCGCAGCGCCGTTTCGATGAAGTGCGCAGCCTGGCGCATTCCGTGATGTTCGATCTGCACGACGCCATCGCGCCATTGCCCGGTTCCACCGCCGCACGGCAGATGCTGGTGAGCAACGCACTGCAATACCTGGAGCAGTTGTCCCGCGAATCGTCGGGTGATCCGAAGCTGGCATGGGAAATCGCGCTGGGGTACGAACGGATTGGAGTGGTGCAGGGCTACGCGCAGCAGGCCAACCTGGGTCAGCCGCGTGCGGCGCTCGAAAGCTTGAAGAAGGCGGCCGCGATTCTGGATCGCTTTTCGCCCGCGACCTCTTCGAACAAACAAATGCGGCGCGATTTCTTGCGTATCAATGACGAGTTGGCGAGCGCCTATGAGACCAATGGCGACGTGAAGACCGCCCTGCCGCTGGTGGAACGCGGCATTGCGCTGGCGGAGGCCGATTTGCGCGCGCATCCCTCCGACCTCTCCGCCATGCATACGCTGGCGGTGGAAAAGTACGAACTGGGCGATATGCTCACGAATCAGGCCAAGTACGACGAAGCGATTTCGATCCGCCAGCAGACCCTGGATCTGTTCCAACGGCTTAAACGATGCCAATCCATCGAATGAAACGGCGCGTTCGCTCGCGCTGGGACACAAGAGACTCGCTGCGCTGTTGGGGGTCAAGCATCGCTATCAGGAAAGTTTTCGAGCACTACGAGCTGGCCCGCCAGATCGATGAGAAACGGCTGGGGGGCAATCTGGAAGGGCCCAACACGTGGCTCGACCTTTCCTATGACTACAGCGATTTGGGTTGGGTCACCTCGCACCTGGACCAGAATTCGACCGCTCTCGAATGGCACCAAAAAGCGCTCGATCTGCGCAAGCGGGCGGTTGCGGCCGATCCCAACGACTCGCGCGCGGCACACGCGGTGGCCAGCAGCACGGGGCGAATCGGCTACGTGCTGAGGCGCATGGGCCGCTGGGATGACGCGCTGCGGTACGCGCATGACGCGCTCGATGCGTGGCTCAAGATTGTAGGACAATCGCCGGACGATGTCGCTGCGGTGACCGAGGTCGGTGACGCGCACGCTGACATTGGAGAGCTCAAAAGCGATATGCCCGTACCCCCTGGCATGCCCGCTTCAAAAAGACGCGAGCTGTTGCTGCAGTCGGCGCAGGAGTACGAAACAGGCGTCTCGTTCTTCGTGGGTCTCCGCGATAAAGGAAAGCTGCCCAAGCAATACGAGGGGAAAATCGCCGAATATACGGCAGCGGCGGCGAAGGCTCGCGAGCTGGCGGCGAAAGTTCGCTGAAGGTTGGCTAAGCGCGGGGCGCTAAGGGGGCGGTCTGCAACCACGTTTCGATCACGCGTTCCAGTTCCGCCATGCCCAGAGGTTTGCTGACGTAATCGGACATTCCGGTAGCCAGGCAGTGTTCGCGATCCCCAGCCAGCGAGCTTGCGGTGGTCGCGATGATCGGGATGGTTGCACCGCGGCCGCCGGATGCGCGAATGCGCCGCGTGGTTTCGTAGCCGTCCAGATCGGGCATCTGGCAGTCCATGAAGATCGCAGCGTAGGGGCGCTGCGTCCAGCGCGCCAGCGTCTCCACTCCGTTGTTGACGACGTCCACTTCGCAGCCGAGCCTGGACAGCATATGCGACGCGAGTTTTTGATTGATGCGATTGTCGTCGGCCACCAGCACCAGCCATCGGCTGTGATTCGCGTCCACGGTAACCGGCGCGTCATGTGCGCGGCTGAGCTGGCGAAGATCGCTTGCCGGTTCGGGCACCGACTGCAGCGGCAGGCGCACCCAGAACGTCGACCCCTTCATCGGCACGCTGCTCAATCCCACGTTTCCACCCATCAATTCCGCCAGTTGCTTGCAGATCGCCAGACCCAGGCCGGTGCCGCCGAAGCGGCGCGAAGTGGACGAATCAGCCTGAATGAATTTGCCGAATAACTTGTCCTGCGATTCGGGGGGAATGCCGATTCCGGAATCCGTTACGGAAAGCAGCCACGTGGAAGTGCCGTCGTCGCGGCGCTCATTTACGGCGCTGACGCGCACCGTCCCTTCTTCGGTGAACTTCACTGCGTTGCCCAGGTAGTTCACTAGAATCTGGCGAACGCGCGCCGCATCGCCGATCACCTGGGCAGGCGCGATCGCCGGATAATCGAGCTCCAGCGCGATGCCTTTTTGGGCGGCCCGCTGCCGCAGGATCTGGATGGCTTCCTCCACGGTTTCGCGCAGGTCGAACGGCTCGCGCACAATGGTCATGCGGCCGGCTTCGATTTTCGAGAAATCGAGAATGTCGTTGATCACGGTCAGCAGGGATTCCGCCGACAGCACCGCGGCGGCAGCCCATTCGCGCTGCTCCGGATCCAGATCACTTTCGATCAGCAGATGCGTCATCCCCAGGACGCCGTTCATGGGCGTGCGGATTTCATGACTCATATGCGCCAGGAATTCGCTCTTGGCGAGATTGGCTTTTTCCGCGCGCGATTTTTCCAGCGCCAGTTCCTGGGTGCGTTCCTTAATCGCGGTCTCAAGCGCTTCCTGCTGGCGCTTGTGTTGCCCCATGCTGCGCCGCCAGTAGGCGTGGGCGCCCGCCATGACCAGCAACGCGGTGATCGACCAGATCCACCAGGTTTGCCACCAGGCCGGCAGGATCTTGAAGCTAATCGTGGAGGGCTCCGCGCTCCACAATCCTTGGGACCCGCGCGCCTGTACCTCGAACTTGTAAGTGCCCGGCGTGAGGTTGGCGTAACGCGCCTCATTCACCGACCCTTCCACCCACTCGCGATCTACGTTCGATAGACGGTAGCGGAATCGCCGGTCGCGATCGCTGAATAGCGCGGGCGCGGTGAAATGGACCAGCAGATAGCGATCCGAGTAGGGCACTTCGGGGGTGGAGGAAAGCGACAAATTCACGTCGCCCACCTGCGCCGCGGTCACCATCGCGACTGGAGGCGTAATGGTGCGATGCGCGCCATGGCGATATCGCGAGAGGCCGCGGCTGGTACCGATCCAAATGCTTCCGTCCGCATCCACAAGAAATGCGCGAGAATCGCAATCGTCCCAAACCAGCCCGTCCGGTTCTCCATAGTGCCGCCACCGGCCGAGATGCAACACATCGATACCGCTATCGGTTCCGGCCCAGATGAGTCCGCCTCCGCTGACACCGAGGAACACGGTCTGCGCCAAACGCAGAGGGGCGTCCATGGTCGGCAGCGATTCCAGTTTCGATCCGTCCCAGCGAACATGCGCAATGCCGGGCGCATTGCGATAGCCCAGCCACAACGTGCCATCGGGAGCGGCGGCGATCGGCGACAGTGCATTCGAGAACAGACCGTCGCGCGTGGTGGCGCGCGTCCAGCGCCCATGATCGAAGCACGCCAGGCCGTTCGATCCGGTGGCGAAGATGCGGCCGTCGCGATCCTGGACGATCGCAAAGAAGATTTCTTCGGCGCCCAGATTCGGGACCGGCTGCGCGGTAAATTTCGGGGTGCCTCCGCTCGAAGCCGAATCGCTGCGATACAGTCCGCCTCGGGTGGTGACCCACAAGCGATCCTCACGGTCCACCAACAGCTTCGGCGCGAATGCACCCAAACCAGGCGCAAGAAAAACGGGAGTCGCGCGGCGCGTCACGGGATCGATGCGCATCAACCCATCGTTCCCGGTGCCGGCCCACACCGTGTTGTCGCGGCTGTGCGCGAGAGACAACACCATTTTCCCGGCGAATTCCGGTTTCGCCTTCCAACGTGGCGGCGAATCCAAAGCAGGCGAATTGGCAAGTGGTTCGGCATAAGCGAGGCCGCCGCTGGTTCCTGTCCACATGGTTCCGCGCGCATCGCGATCGATTGCCCAGATCACTTCATGCGGCAGACCTTCCGTCGCCGTCCAGCTCTCCCATTCGCCGAAGCCCAGCCATCGCGCCACGCCCATGCCGATGATGCCGGTCCACAGCGAGCCTTCCCGATCCGAAAAAAGCGCGGAAAGATCGTTGCGCTGCAGCCCGGCGGCCGTGTCGATCACTTTCCAGGTGCGCTTGTCCCAGCGGTACAGGCCCGCGGCGGAGGTGACCACCACGTTGCCGCTGAAGTCGGCCTCCAGATCCGGATCGCCCAGGAACGGAGTGCTCTTGACGGGCAAAGGCGGCAGCGCCTCGAACTGCGTTTTCCCGGCGCGCCGCACCCACACCGCGGACGAACCGAGCAGCCAGAGGTTGCGGCTGCAATCCTCGCGAATACTGAACCACCGGTCTGGCGGAAGTTCGTCGGCAACGGTGGTGAGCGTTTCACCCCGGGCGTTGCACAGCCGCTCTCCACATCCCACCCAGACCACGTTCTGCGAATCGCGGAACACGCTCGCGATTTTGGGGTCGGGACCAGTCGTGATGGTCTGGCTGGCAGATCCTTTGACTACCACCAATCCGTTGTCTGTGGCGACGTAAAGATAGTCGCCCGGCGCCGCGGCGATGCCTTCCCGGCGCTTCGTGGTCAGCCCGGAGAATTTGACTTCGAATCGATTGTTGACAAACGTGGCGATTCCGGCCGGCGTCGCCGCCAGCACCGCGCCATGCGGAACTTCATACAGGCTATCGATGTGATTCGCGGGAAGACCCTGATCGATGGTGAAGCGCTCAAATCGCGAGCCGTCGTAGCGAAATAACCCATTCTGCGTGCCCACCCACAGAAAGCCGGTATGATCCTGCAGCATCGAAAGCGGCGTGAGGTTGGTGAGCCCCTCGGCTTGTCCGTAAAGTTGAAATGTGTATCGTTGCCCGTGCGCCTGCGGCATCGCCAGCAGGCTGATGAGCCCGGCGACGAACGCGACGGCGCGGCTGGTACTGAATGGCATCAAGTACGGGTCTAAAGATGAAACGCTTCATTCCTCTATCGATAGTTAGGGCCATTGTCTTTAACCTAAGTTGCGCAATTCTTTAGCGATTCCACCACTGCGCCACCTGATCGTGCGGCATTTTGCCGAGCATATGCTCCGCCATCTCTTTCAGCCGTTCCGCACTCGACACTGGACCCGAGTAGCAGTGCCCCTTTGCCGCGCCGTACATGAAGAAGCCTTCGTAATGAGGACTTTCGGTCTTCTTCATCCACTCTTCCAGCTTGCGGGTGCCGTTGTTGAGGAAGAAATTGTCGGCGTCGCCAACGTACACGCGAACTTTATCCTGCAGCTTCGGTCCCAGCGTCGCCCAATTCTTTTCGAGGTGATTGCGCAGATCGAAATTATCTTTCCAATATTGCGCCACGCGTGGATTCATGACGCCGGTCTGCTTGTCCCACAGCGGCTCGAAATAACCGTTCTCGCCCAGCGGCCCGAATACAGCCGACCAGATGTCGAGTTGCTCGCCCGATCTGCCGTGCGTTCCGTTCACCAGTTCGAATCGATTGCGCTCTTCGGCGGTTTGGCGAATCTGGCCGTTGATCTCACGGCTGTTGATGGTGGGCACGCGACGCCATTCGAATTCCTTGTAATACGCGTTCTTGTCCTTGTACACATCGACGCCTTCGACGTCCGAAAAATCGACAGAGTCGGGACAATAGGACCAGGTGCCGCCGAAGAAATCGGGATGATAGATCTGCAGTGCGAGTGATTCCCATCCGCCGGTGGATCCGCCCGAAAGTAAACGCGCCCAGGGCTGCCGGATCACGCGAAAGCGCTTCTCGATTTCCGGAATCAGCTCATTCATGATGGCGTCGCCGTACGGGCCGACGTTGACCGAGTTGACCGCGTAGGAATCGTCGAAATAGGGATTGGGGTGCTGCATGGTCACGACCAGCATGCGCGGGAAATTATCTTTGAGCCATTCGTCATGGAAGGTGGTGTCGTTGCCGCCTTCAAAGCGCATCGGCGCGGCGAGCGAGAAGTGGCCTTGTTCATAGAGCACTGGATACTGAATCGAGGTCTTATCGTAATCGCGCGGCAGCAAGAGCGTGGCGCCGAGATAAATCGGACGGCCCCAGAATTTCGTCAGGATCGCGCTCTGAATTTTGATGCGCTTGACGTATTGCGAATCGGCAATCGGCGCGATGGGCGGAATTTTTTTGTCGCACACGATCTTGATGGTGTAGCCTTTGGTGGCATCGAGCGCGATCTTCTGCGGAGCGCTGTACAAATTTCCGGGCGAGCGATTCCAGCGCTGGCCCTCCCACTGATCGTCATGCATCCACACCACGTGGCCGTCGGAGCGCTTGAATTCGGAATAGACGTTGACGAATGCCTGCACCGTATATTCACCCGGCGGAATGTCGCCGAGCTTGGGAACCGGCGAGCCGAGGTCGGTGCCGTCGATGATCGCGCTCTGGCCCGCGCCCAGTTTTTCGACGTCGCGCCCGAAGAACGGAACGCCCACGCGACCGATTTCGAGACGCGGCTCACGCGTGGCATCGCGAGTGATCATGAGGTACACGCGTCCGGTGATCGGTCCAGTGGCGACCGCCGCGGGGTAGGAGATTTCGAATCGTGTGTCGGCGGCGAAGGCGGTGGCGATAGAGATCGAGAGAAGCGAGAGCAGCTTGATCATCCCGTCATTCTACTCGCGTCACATCTTGGCAAGTTCGCCGAGAAGCTTCTTAACTTTGGCATCAACGCCAAGGGCGCGCCGTTTCGCCAACTCATGAAGGGTCGCAAGATCGTCCCATCCCAGACCGTCAATCGTCGAGGTAATTCTCAAGAGTTCGCCCTCTTCGCCTTCCAGGACGAGTGCAGACGATTCGATACGATCCCCATTTTCCCAATCAACCGTTGGCTCGACTTTGGCTAAGAGCCCACCGGGCAGCGGAGCAATGAAAGTCGACTCTGATGCTGTTGGCTCCCAGGAAATTCTCCCGGCGCGGGTTTTTCCCAAGATCTCGTGAAACAAGCTAAGAGCATTCGGGTCTTGCATATCCTATTACCTCATGATCTCATTGTCTGTTGTCTCAAGTGCCACGCCTTGCTCGCCTGCAAGTATCGTTGCAATTTGATCGCAGGCTTTCGCGAGCAAGCGTCGTTCGCGATCGGACAGCTCCGCAAGAGGCTTTCTCGACAGCGCCCCGCTTACTTCGAGCAAATGCCCTTGGCACCGCGTAAAGTTGGTTTTCGACTCTTCTGAGAAACTCTTTCCCCAGCGTTTTGAGCAGTAACTGACTTTTCCCAACAAGTCATCGATCCGAAGCTGGGCCGCGTCCCGGTTGCCCTGTCGCACCAACCGACTCATATCGGCCGACATACTTCGGGCCTCTGCCATTTCTAGCGCAAGCGCTCGAAGCAACACGGAATCGCGTGCTTCCTTCGCAGCAATGGACGCTCGTTTCGAGAACACGAACGCCAGAGTGCTAAAGACCAGCACCGCGACGGAGGCCCAGTCCCCGTAGTTACGGGAAATGAAACTCACTCAGGCCACAATCATAACTCGATCGAGCCCCTCCTCAACCTTAGGAGGGCGCAAGCGCCCCGACATCTTTTCGATCGCCTCTTGCGGCACTATGCGATGCCGTTCGCGATTGCGGCGCTGGCATTCGGCGAGCGGCGTATCGAAGAAAATCGCCTCGACACTGGCGCCGAATTTTTGCGCGATGCGAATGTAGGGACGCCGTTCTTTGGGCGTGAGATTGGTCGCGTCGATGTAGGTTACCGGGCGTTGCAGTTCTAATCGAAGCGTCAGCAATCGCCGCAGCGTTGCGAAAGTTTGCGCGTGGATGGTTTGATCTGTCGGATCGTCGACGAGCAATTTCCGGATCTCGTCGCTCGACAACACGCCGTCTTTGCCGGCGACGTATGTCGACTTGCCGGAGCCTGGCAGCCCCACCAGGACCACGATTCTCGACTTAGACGACGTATCGCTCCGCTTGAATGAGCCGTGCCGCGATGCGACGACGAGTGCCGATCAGATCCACCGGCTCGTATTTCGTGAAGCGCTTCAGGATCGAAAGATTCATCCGCAGCGCATCGCCTTCGGAAACCGCCGCCAGCACGGTGCGAGCCGCCTGGTCGATCGTATCCATCGCCTCGCGCGAAAACACCGCGACCATATCGTTCACGTTATCGGTGTTCTTTCCGCTATTCGCGATCTTGCGCGCGCGCAACGTCGCCGATTCGATCGCGTAGCCATTGATCAGCACGTCGGTGATGTTGGCGACCACTTCCTGCTGCTCCTCGATCGCGCGCCATGTATTTCTGATACGCCACGCCCATCACGAACAGCGCCGGCCTTCTTCGCGTTCGCCACCATGTCGATTTCGCCAGTCGAGGGCGCTCCGCTCATGATCTCCGCTTGCAATTTCATGACGGCATCAACTAAGGGGAGCGTGCCCTTCTGCGCGCGCTTCAACAGCATCCCCGTGGCGAGCAGGCGATTGATCTCATTTGTCCCTTCGAAAATCCGATTGATGCGCGAATCACGATAGGCGTGCTCGACGGCGTAATCCTGATGGAAGCCGTAGCCGCCGTGGATCTGTACGCCTTCGTCGACCACGTAATCCAAAGTCTCCGACGCGAACACTTTAATGAAGGAACATTCCGGCGCGAATTCTTCGACAGCTTTGAGCATGGTCGGGCCGGCGTTCGGCTGATCCCACGAAAATCCTTCGAGCTGCGCTTCGATGTTGCCCACCACGCGATAGGTCATGCTCTCGCTCGCGTACATGCGGATCGCCATCTCAGCGAGCTTGTGCTGGATCATGCCGAATTCGCTGATCGATTTGCCGAACGCTTTGCGCTCTTTCGCGTATTTGATCGAGACCGCCAGATCGTCGCGGCATCCGCCCTGCGCGAACGGCCCGAGCTTCAATCGGCCCAGGTTCAGAATGTTGAACGCGATGATGTGGCCGCGGCCCGACTTCGCCCAGCACGTTTTCGACCGGCACCTTCACGTTGTCGAGATAAACGGCCGTGGTCGAGCTGCCCTTGATCCCCATCTTCTGTTCTTCCGCGCCGGGCGAAACGCCGGGCCACGCGCGTTCGACCAGGAACGCCGTGAACTTTTCGCCGCCGACTTTCGCGAACACGGTGTACAGGTCCGCATAGCCGCCGTTGGTGATCCACATTTTCTGGCCGTTGAGGATGTAGTGCTTGCCGTCGGGCGTCAGATCGGCGCGCGTGCGAGCCGCCAGCGCATCGCGAGCCCGCCTGCGGTTCGCTCAGGCAATATGCCGCCAGCATTTCGGCCGTCGCCAGCTTCGGCAGATATTTTTTCTTCTGCTCTTCGTTGCCGAACAGCAGCATCGGCAGAGTGCCGATGCCGGTGTGCGCGCCGTGCCACGCCGAATACGATCCGTTGCGCGCCACGCCTTCGGCCACCACCATCATCGAGGTGAGGTCCATCTCCATGCCGCCGAATTTTTCGGGCAGGACGACGGCGGTCAACCCCAGCTCGGCAGATTTTCGCAGGATCTGCAGCGCGACGGCGTGCTGCTGATTGTTGATCTCGTTCACGTGCGGGGCGATTTCCTGATTGAAGAA
The DNA here is from genome assembly GCA_963819125.1 of Terriglobia bacterium. Classification (GTDB taxonomy): domain Bacteria; phylum Acidobacteriota; class Terriglobia; order Bryobacterales; family Bryobacteraceae; genus Palsa-187. The sequence continues at coordinate 543,215 of CAWFUQ010000015.1, read as the reverse complement.
TTGCTCCGTCGTTTTCGCGATGGCGTGGTGCTCGGCGGTGAAATCTTCGGGAGTGAAAATCTCTTCCGGCGCGCGCGTTTCGAGCAGAAACGCCCCGCCTTTTGTTTTCGGAATTGCGATGGTCGTGGTTGCCATGATCAGCTCCTGTAAACAGACGAATATTCGCGTGGGGCGGACACCCTGTCCGCTCCGGACCCCTGGTCCGGGTCTCTCAGCTCCTTGCGCCGGCGAGGGCGCCGGCGGCGGTCCAGGGGACCGCCCCTTCTCACATTCATTTAGTCTTTCGAAAATTCCGGCGGCGCCCTGGCCGCCGCCGATGCACATCGTCACCATGCCATATTTCACGTTGCGGCGCTTCATCTCGCGCAGGATGGTCGCGGTCAACTTCGCGCCGGTGCATCCCAGCGGATGACCTAGCGCGATCGCGCCGCCGTTCACGTTGAGCGTGTCCATATTCAATCCCACTTCGCGAACCACCGCAAGCGCCTGCACCGCGAACGCTTCATTCAATTCGACCAGCGCCGATGTCTTCCAGCTTCAAGCCCGGCCAGCTTCAGCGCTTTCGGAATCGCGACAACCGGTCCGATGCCCATGATCTTCGGGCGGCACTCCGCCCACCGCGAAGCTGACGAAGCGCGCCATCGGCTTCAGTCCTAGTTCCTTCGCGCGTTTCTTCCGACATGACGATCGCCGCCGCCGCGCCATCGCTGGTTTGCGACGAATTGCCCGCCGTCACGGTCCCTTGCGCGTGAAACACCGGCGCAATTTGCCGAGCGCTTCGACCGACGTATCCGCGCGCGGGCCTTCGTCTTTCGCGAACGCGAATTTTTTGCGTCGACGGTTTGCCGTCGCCATTCAACGCCGTGGAGTCGACTTCCACCGGCACGATCTCCGTCATCGAACTTGCCCTCGGCCTGCGCCTTCAGCGCGTTCTGATGGCTGCGATACGCGAATGGATCCTGCTCCTCGCGGCGAGATGTTGTACTTGCGATACACCTCTTCGGCCGTCAGCCCCATGCCCATGTAGATCTGCGGCAGATGATCCACCAGCCACGGATTCGGCGCGAATTTGTGGCCCGCCATCGGCACCATGCTCATCGATTCCGCGCCGCCCGCGAGCAGAATGTCGGCGCCGCCGGAGCGGATCTTTTCCGCCGCCATTGCGATTGCCTGCAATCCTGACGAGCAGAATCGATTGATGGTGACGCCGGGCACGGTGTCGGGCAGCCCCGCGCGCATCGCATGCGATGCGCGCCACGTTCATTCCCGATTCGGCTTCCGGATTCGCGCAACCCAAAATCACGTCGTCGATTTCGGATTTCTGCACGGCTGGATTTTTTTCGAGCAATTTCTGGAACACGGCCGCGGCCAGATCGTCGGGACGCGTGTTCTTCAGCGTTCCGCGCGGCGCTTTGCCGACGGCGGTTCGCATGCAATCTACAATCACTGCTTCGTTCATATCGATCCTTCGTTGCTCCCAAACGCGCTCTCTAACGTTCGCGCCTCAACTGACGGCCTTCAATGCTTTTCTAACTGGCCGCCTACAATTAGTTCCTCAGCGGCTTGCCGGTCTTCAACATATACTGCATGCGTTCCTGCGTTTTTGGATTCCCGCACAGGCTCAGGAACGCTTCGCGCTCCAGATCCAGCAGATACTGCTCGCTCACGGTTTGTTCGCCGGTGAGCAGGCCGCCCGCTCAACACCATCGCGATCTTTTCGGCGACCACCACGTCGTGATCGGAAATGTAGCCGCCCTGCCGCATGGTCCACGCGCCCAGTTTCAGCAGCGCGAAGCGCTATTCGCTCCGCCGACCTTCACATCCGTGCGCGGCGAACCGGGCAGATATTCGCGAACCAGCGACAGCGCGAACGCCTTGGCGTCGCCGATCAAGCGCTTCCGCGTTCATCGAAATCTGATCGCACTCGCGCAGGAATCCGAGCAAGCGAGCATCTTCGCCGCTCGACGAAACCTTCGCCATACCGATCGCTCGAACGCGCGGCGAGGATCGTTCCAGCGCAGCAACATTTCCTTGCAGCCGCCGCCGGCCGGAATCAATCCGACGCCGACCTCCACCAATCCCATGTAAGTTTCCGCCGAAGCCTGCACGCGATGCGCGTGCAGCGGAATTTCGCAGCCGCCGCCCAGCGACCGTGCGAACGGCGCGGCGACCACCGGCTTCGCCGCGTACTTGATCGCCATATTCACGTGCTGGAAGCGCGCGATGGCGCGCGTTCAGTTCGTCCCATTCGCCTTCCTGCGCGGCCAGCATCACCAGCATCAGGTTCGCGCCGACGCTGAAATTCTCGCCTTGATTGGCGATCACCATGGCGTCGAAATTCTTCGGCGGTTTCCTCCAGGCCGGCATAAATCATCGCCGATCTGATCCTCGCCCAGCGCGTTCATCTTGCTGTGGAACTCCACGCACAACACGCCGTCGCCCAGATCGATCAGCGATGCGCCGGAGTTCGATTTCACGACGCCGCGCGCCCGCTTCAGATCGGCGAGCACCAGCATGCCGGGGCGCGTTTCCAAATCCTTGTATGCGCTCGATCCGAAAATCGAAGTATTCGTGTGCCGGCTCGCCGTTGCGCGTCGGCAAAGCTGGTAGAACGACTTGGCGCCCGCGCTGCCAGCATGGCGTGGATGTTCTCCGGGATATTGCGCCGTTCCGCTTCGAGCCGCTCGCAGACGTACTTCAAATCCGAGCGCGTCCCACAGCTCAAATGGCCCCAGCTTGTGCGCGTAGCCCCAGCGCATGGCGCGATCGATCTCGACGATGCGGTCCGAAATCTCGGGCACGCGTCTCGGCGGAATAAAGGAACAGATCGCTGTACAGCTTCCACAGGAACGTGCCGACGCGATCGTCGCCCTTGACCAGAGCCTTGAGGCGCTCGCCCAAATCCTCGATGTTGCGCGCGGCTTCCGCCGACGGGAATTTGACCTTGCCGCCGGATGATATTCGAGCGTCTTCCAGATCGATGCGCGTGGATCTCTTTTTCCTTGCCCACGCGCTTGTAGAATCCCTGGCCGGTTTTGTCGCCCAGCCATTTCCGCTCGATCATCGCTTGCTGGAGTCGGGCGTCATCAGGAAACGGTCGCGCCACGGATCGTTGGGAACGGCGTGATACAGATTCGTTCCGACGAAGGCCCACACGTCCAGGCCGACCATATCCAGCAAACGGAAGCTGGCGCTGTTCGGGCAGGCCGATCAGCGATCCGGTGATGCGCGTCCACTTCTTCGACGGTGTAGTCGTCCTCGACCGTGATTTTCGCGATGGTGCCGCCGAAAAAGCTGCCGATGCGGTTGGCGATGAAGTTCGGCGTATCCTTGCACGGCACCACGCCCTTGCCCAGACGGCGGTCGCCGAACGCCGAGACGAATTCGAGAATCGCGGGATCGGTTTCCGGGCCGGGGATCACTTCGAGCAGATGCAGATAGCGCGGCGGATTGAAAAAATGCGTGCCGAGAAAATGCTTGCGGAAGCTCTGGCGAGAAGCCTTCGGAGATGTGCCGCAGCGGGATGCCGCTGGTGTTGGTGGAGACGATGGAATCGCGGCTTGCGCAGCGTTTCCACCTTGCCCCAGAGCGAGCGCTTGATCTCCAGGTTTTCGGTGACGGCTTCGATGATCCAGTCGCACGTCGGCGACTTTGTCGAGATCGTCGTCGAAGCTGCCGGTGGTGATCATGGACGCCGAGGCGTCGACAAAGAACGCGCCGGGGCGCTGCTTGATGGCAGTCTCGACGCCTTTCTGCGCCGACTTCCTTGGTCAAATCGAGAAGAACGGAAGCGATTCCGGCGTTGGCGAAGTGGGCGGCGATGCGCGAGCCCATGGTGCCGGCTCCGAGCACGGCGACACGTTGTATGGTCTGCATGTTCCACAGGGCAGTTTATCAACTTAACGGTGTTCAGTGAAGCGATTATTTTTCGCCGAAGCGAAATCCGATGCCCGCCGACAAGCGCATATCGTCCTGGTGCGTGCTCCGAATGCTCGCCGAGGCGAACTCGATCTGAAATAGATGCACGACATAATGGCGAGACGCGATGAAATCGAGTCCGTCGGCGACGCCGAAAGAGAAGTTGCTCTTGTTGTATATCGCCGTTCCGTTGATCGTGGTCCGCTCTGCACCGATTTCGAATTCGCCCCATGCTCCCAGATGCGTCTTGCGCCATTCGTAGTTGAAACGCGGGCCGAACAGGTAGGAATAGAAGCGGGCCGATCCTGCTCCGGAGCCTGAAAATTCGCCCACGATCCCCAGCTCCGACGTTGCGTGCAGAAATGCCGAGTGCGCGGGATGGAAGTAATATTCGCCATAAACGGATCCGCCGTTCTGGTGCGAAACGGTGGAGTCGCTCAAGTCGAGCTGGTTGTAAGCGTAGTTGACGCCGATCTCGCCTGCCGGGCCGGTGTCCTGCGCCATCGCCATGAAGCCGGCGGCGCAGAAGATGAACCACGGTGCGAATCCGTGAATCCATTTCATAGTGCCAGTCTAATCGTCGCTGACGGGCGCGAAAATACTTGGGGTTGAGTATTTGCTATGCCGTGCGCGTGGTAGGCGCACGCTGTTCAGTAACGCCCGCGCCACGGGCGATGGACGCTGTATTCGGGAGTGCTGGTGACTGTCGATTTCGACGACTCGATCAGCTTGCGGCGCAGTAGATTTCGAATCGCGCCCTGCACGGCGCTTTTCGACAGGCCGGTCAGGTCCGCGATTTCCTGATGGCTTAGGGCGACTTTGGCGGCGTCGAGCCCGTGGGTGCGTCTCCAAAGGTAGACATAAACCAGAAACGACGAGGGAGATTTATCGTGGCCGACGAGATCGCGCAGCAAGACGTCGATTACGTACGCGTCGAGCGCGATCTCGGTCACCACGCCAGTATATCGACGTTCCCGGAAACGCCGAGACGACTCTCGGCGCTGCACGCTGGACAGCCCGCGCCACGGGTTACCGGGTGCTCATCACGAATTGATTGCCGTCCTGATCCTTGAACAGCGCCGACGTTCCCCAGCTTTCTTTCTTGGGCGGCTGGATGAACTCGACGCCTTTCGACTTCAGAACTTCGTAGGTGGCTTCGACGTCGTCGCATTCGAACGAAACTCCGGTGAAGGTGCCGATGCGGTTTTCGTGGCCGTCGGGAGTGAACAGGACGACGCCGGTTTTTGCGCCGGGAATTGCGAGCTCGATCCAGCGCTGGCCGGGGCCCATGGGTTGATCGGTGAACACGGTGAACCCCAGTTTCTTGGTGTAGAAATCGAGGGCCTTGTCCTGGTCCTTAACGGGGATGGAAACGAACTTAACTTGTTTGATCATGATGCGATGTTACGGGATAAGTTCTATCGTATCAATGTCTTTGTAGCTACTGTATTGATAATTACCATAGTTACGGGAGGGACACTACCGCCTCGCGGGGTGTTGTTTCGTTCTCAAGTTTTCAAAGAATTTTTTGGGGGCCCCCAAGGCCGAGTATTATCCGTCATCGGCTCGGAACCATGTCGTTGACTGGCGGCAATCCATCACTCTCACACGTTCACCCGTACTGGCCTAGGATTTCCGAGTATCGGTGGGACCGGCCCTTTGATGGAAAAGCGATCGATCTCCTCTGGCTGGAGGATAGAGCAGGTTTGTGTGGGCGATGTTCGAGTTGATGGTTAAGTGATGGAAAAAGCGGGCCTATCGCTTGCGGGCTTTGATGGTGACCGCTAGATCGCCGGGGTGCGTATTCGTGAAGCGCAGGGTCACGCGGCCTTGCGGGTCGAGCGAAATGGTTGCAGGCGTGTTGACGCTCGACAGCATCCAGCCCTCGGGGAGCGACACCCAATTCACAGGACGTCCCAGGGTTCGCGTCCACACCAGTTCGTTGCCCACCATCTTGTAGCCGTCGGGATCGGTGTAGGTTTCTTCTACGCGAACCCGGACCGTCTCGTTTTTCGCGAGAGCGTGGGGCAGATCGCCCTGGACGACCACGGTGTCGTCGTCGTAATGCTCGCGATAATAGCCGAGCGCGTTCACGTCTTTCCCATTGACGATATGGGTGTGCAAAGGCTCGCCGGTTTCGAGCAAGGTGATTTTGGAATCTGGCGCGACGTCACTGCCTTTTCGGACGAAGCTGTGGACCGACGCCTGGCCCACTTTATCGACGGTGAAATCGTGTGAGATGGCGAATTTGTGCGTGGCGGGATCGAGCAGCCAATAGCGGATTTCGCGATCCTGATCGGCGCGATGAAATTGGGAAAATGCGGGCAGAGCGAGCAGGATGAACGCCGCGATCGCGATCAACCCCGGCGCGCCGTTGCTCCCAACCGCGCGGACTGAGGTCCGCGCCTCAAGCGGCTGTTTGAGATTTCGGGGGTGGTCCGCGTTCATGGCAGTTTCCTCGCGGTGATTTTGACGGGCAACTGATCGTCACGATCGTTCAGGAAACTGATGCGGACGCGGCCGTCGACGTCGGTCGAAACAATGCCCGGCGATTGCGACACGGTGAGTTCGTAGCCTTTGGGCAGCAGCACCACGTTGCGCTTGATTCCGAGCGGACGATCGAACACCAGCGTGTTGTCCTTTTCGTAATAGGACGGCGGGTCGGTGTAGGTTTTGTAGATGCGAATGCGCACTTCGCCGTTTTTCGGCACAGGATGCGCGAACTTCACGCGAATATATTTCTGATCGTCCGCGATCTTGCCGCGGACCAGGCCCGATTCGCGCGCGGTCTTGGCGTCCACTTCGCCGAATTCGAGAGGCTTACCTGTCGATAAATCCACCACGCGTTCGTTGGTCGCAACCGATCCCGGACGAATGGGATTAAAAAAATAGGGCGCGCCTTCACGATCAATGGAGACGTCGTAAACGATGTCAAAAGAGTGCGTGGAAGGAGCCAGAAGTTCGTAGAGCGTATAGTCGCTGGCTGCCTGGATGGGGAGCGATGTTGCTCCTATCACGAGGATTGCCAACACTATGGGACATCTCATCGTGCTGACCAGAATAACACCGCGCTATCCTGGGAGCATATGAAATACCTCTTGCCCCTATCGGGCATCCTCGCGTCCGCACTCCTGGTTGTGGCTCAGACTCCCCCGCCGGCGAGCGCACCGAAACCGCCTGCTTCGGCAGCGGCTCCCAGGCCGGCTCCGGCCTCTCTTGCGCCCGCGGCTTTGACGCCCGATTCGGTGGTGATCACCATCGGCGAAGAGAAAATCACTAAATCGCAGTTCGAGCTGATCATGGCAGGTTTGCCGGAGCAGCAGCGAGCCGGGTTAGGGAATCCGGCGAACCGCAAGGCACTGGCGGAATCGCTTTCTGAACTGAAAACGCTGGCGCAGGAAGGCCGCGCGCGAAAAATCGACCAAACGCCGCAGGCTCAATCGGAAATGAAACTGCGCGCGGAACAGATTCTGGCACAGCTTACGTATCAGCAACTGGCCAACAACGCCAAGCCGCCCGACGCCGCGGCAGTGCAAGGCTACTACGATGTGCACAAAGCCGAGTTCGAACAAGTGCATGCCAAGCACATTCTGATTCGATTCCAGGGATCGCAGGTTCCGGTGCGAACCGGAAAAAAAGATCTGACGGACGCAGAAGCGCTCGCCAAGGCTCAGGAAATTCGAGCGAAGATCGTGGCGGGGGCGAAGTTCGAGGATCAGGCGAAGCTGGAATCGGATGACACCGGCAACGCGCCCGAGGGCGGCGATCTGGGGCCGTTCCCGAAGGGCATGATGGCTCCGCCGTTCGAGCAGGCTGCGTTCGCGGCCAAACCCGGTGAACTCACTGAGCCCATCAAAACGCAGTTCGGATATCATCTGATTCTGGTGGTCTCGCATGAAACCAAGACTGTCGATCAGGCGCGCCCGGAGATCGAAGCAAAGCTAAAGCCTCAGGCTTCGCAAGCGGCTGCCCAAGCGGCTCTGCAGGAGCTGAAAGCCAAGAAGAACATTACGTTCAACGATGCGTATTTTGGGAAATAAAACGTGTCGCGAGTCAAAGATCTGGAAGCCCAGCTCGAACACACCGAACAGCAGCTTCGGTTGATGCAAAAGATCAGCCGGTTCATGGCTCGTGACATGAGCCTGGCGGAAGCGCTCCAGAACGTGGTGACGCTGGTGGTGGAGTTCATGGATTGCGATTCGTGCCTGCTGTACCTGCTCGAAAAAAATGAGCTGGTGCTGTGCGCGTCGAATAATCCGCAGCCGGAGACCATCGGCAGGGTGCGATTGAAGATCGGCGAAGGGTTGACGGGCCGTGTGGCGAGCGAGCGGCGTCTACTTTCGATCTCGCGAGAAGCCTACGCCGATCCGCGATTCAAGACCTTCACCGATCTACCCGAAGACACCTACGAAGCGTTCCTTTCGGCGCCTGTAATCGTGCGCAATCGCGTAGCGGGTGTGATCAATGTGCAGCATCGTGAGCCGCATTTCCACAGCGGAGGCGAGATGGAGCTGCTGACCACGGTGGGCGAGCAGGTGGGGTGTCTGGCGGCGCTGGCTGCATCGGATCCTGCCGCGCTCGAATCGGGAAATGTATTGGATCTGGTGATGGCCAATGCACGTCGCGCGTAGTTTCGTGTGCGCCGTATTGGCGCTGGCCGCCTTACCGGCGTTCGCGGAGCGCTGGAAGATCCAATATTTCTACGATGAGGATCGTGAGACGTTCCAGATCGATGATCTGGCGTTCCCTTCGCCGCAGCGCGGAATTGCGGTCGGCAGGATCTACCGACGATACGGGCAGGAAGCGGACGCGTTACGTGGTGCTGACCACGGCGGACGGTGGCGCGCACTGGGCGCACCAGAACATCGAGCAATCTCCACGGTCGATTTTTTTTCTGAACGATTCCGAAGGGTGGATGGTCACCGACGATGAAATCTGGCACACTGCGGAATCCGGCAGATCGTGGAAGCATGCTGCATGGCAGATCAAGCCCGATAAGAAGATCAGCAAGATCGAAGGCGGGTTGATTTACCGCGTCGCGTTTGTCGACGAGAAGCACGGTTTCGCAGTGGGCGCGCAGAAGTCCTTCTATGAAACCAAGAACGGCGGCGCGAGTTGGACTCCGGTGGTGGAAGGCGCGCAACCGACCGGCAATCCGTCGTTCACCTCGTACACGCATATTATTTTCGATGGACCCGACGGATTGGTATTTGGCGTTTCGTCGCCTGCGCGGCGCGACGATCCGCGATTTCCCGATTGGATGGAGCCGGAACGCGCCAGCAAGCGGCGGCAGTTGCCTACGCTCGCGCTGCTGCTCAAGACCAACGACAAAGGATCGACGTGGAAGAGCGAAACGGCTCCGCTATTTGGCACCATTTCGAGCGTGCGATTGAGAGGCGATAACGGTCTGGCGGTGTTTCAGTTCAATCAATCTTTCGAATGGCCGTCGGAAGTTTATCGGCTGGATGCGCGCAGCGGCAAGACCGAGCGCATTTATCGCGACAAGCTGCGGGTGATGGATTGCGCGTTATTCGATGGACCGCGAGCGATTCTCGCGGGAGTGGAACCGCAGGGAAAGTTCAACACTCCTCTGATTCCCGGCAAGATCACGGTTTTGAGCACCACGAACTGGACGGATTGGACGCCGATGGAGGTCGATTACAAGGCCAACGCGCGTTCGGTGATCCTGGCGGGGCCGGATGCGGCGAATCAATGGATGGCGACGGATACGGGAATGATTTTGCATTTGGTTCCTTAGGGATTCGTGTGGGCGCCGTCTAACGCGCTCCATAACTGTCGCGCCTCACTGACGGCCGCGAGGAATCCAGAAACAAGAATCCTCCCGACTGTTTTATCCACACGATGTTCATCGATCGCTCACCGCAACTGATTGATTTAAAGTCAGATAAAGTCTGATGAAAGGGATTCGGAACGCCTCATTTTCACTTGACTGCAACACCATTCCGGTACATCATGGATACGGTTCCAAGAGGTTCGAAGGACAGTGAGCCTGGCGGGAAGTAGCGGATCCGGAACGATGATCCGACGCGCACAAGTGATAAGCGATTATTTCTGGCGCGGCGGGGAGCGAAGGGAAATCGGGCAACCTGCTAGGGTAAGTTTAACTGTCTGGAAGAAGGCCGAGCGCTACGAGCCATAAGGATCGAGAGATCCTGAAGGGGAGCGGAAGCCGGAAGACAGGCAGGGAGTTTCAAGATCGGACTTGGCGACGGGTGTCGTGCAGCGAACGCACCTCGAAAGGCGACAAAAAGCCGGACGGGGGCGGGAGTGCGGCATCGAACGGGCTGAGCGTAGATTTTGAAATCGCAACGAAGATGTAAGCCGGGAGCGTCGACCTGGCCGCGGGGGCGGATCGAAAGATCAGCCGTCGTTGCTGGAGAGTGAAAGGCTGCATCGAGAGGCGAGCTTCTATCGGCAAGGATAAAGGCGGACGCGCACCAGAGCATCGATCCGAAGCCGGAGAAATCCCGGCAGCGGGGAGCAAAGGGCCAACGTCACCACCTACCGAGTGCCATGTTCTGACCGTGCATGCCGGTCGGAGAACGAGCTGACTGACGGGTCACTTGGAACCATTTTCATTTGTGCCCCTAGCCGATTCGAAATTTGCGCTACTTGGGCACCTCGCTGGCGGGCTCGGTTGGCTCCATCGTGCGCGTTTCCACTGGACCTTCACGAAACGCACCCAACGCGCTCGGTTTTCTCCACGAATATTTCTCTTTGCACGGCTTGAAGCTCGCGAAGTTGCAGCGGCATGCGGCGCAGCGATAGGGAGTGGCGCGCAGACGCAGCATCAGGGTGGTCCACTTACCGGGCCGGTAGTATTGCTCGCTCCAGGTGGTTAGCTCCTGGCGATAGCAGCGCGGGCAGCGGGCGAATTTCCACGCTCCGGAAGCCCAGGCACTGGTCGTCCAGCGCGTGCGGCATCGCCGGCATCGCAGAGGATAAATCCCCACCAGCGCTTTGAGATATTCTCCAAAATCCTGCCGTTGCGAAACCCGCACGTCGCGAGTGCCGCAATGAGGACAAGCGAGTTGCATCGCGATCCTTTTCCCGAATTATAGCCTACCAGGCCTGTTATCGAGCGACCGCTTTAGGAAACCGTGCGGCGGTGTACGCCCGCACATGCGCGGTGAATGCCTGCTGCAATCGGGTGCGAACAGAATGATTGGTGGCGCGCAGCTTTAATCCTGCAACGGAAGCGACCGGCAGCAGCTCACGAGTGGTTGACGTGATGAAAATCTCATCGGCCGCCTGCAGGTCGGCGGGCACCAGCGTTTTCTCCGAGATCGTCAATCCAGCGACGCGAATTTCTTCGAGCAGGACCGCTCGCGTGATGCCGCCAAGACATGCCGACGTCAATGGCGGCGTGAACACGCTGCCGCCATGGACCGCGAAAATATTCGCGGAGGTGCACTCGGAAACTTCGCCGCGTTCATTCAACAGCACCACTTCATCCAGGCCTTGCTGATGCGCACGTTCGAACCAGGTCAGATTGTGCGACCACGACAGCACCTTGGTGCCCGCGAATTCGTTCGCCGCGTAGCGCGCATTCTCGACGATTCCCAGCTTCACGCCGGCGTCGCCCCAATTCTTCACGTCGCCGGTGAACGCGATCAGGTCGAATTCGCGCTCGGCTGCGGCAGCGCTGGTCCAGAGTTTTAGCCACTCACCGCCCTGATTGCGGACAATGCAGACGCGCAGGGTCGCGTCGAAGGCGCTGTTGGCATCGATCAATCGCGTCAGGCGTTCATGCAGCCAGGCCGAATCGATCAAAAATGGCACGGCAACTTTGGCGGCGTCGCGCTTCATGCGCGCGAAGTGGCGATCCCATTCAAACATCACTCCGTCGTAGATGCGCAGCGTGGAAAACACGCCCCAACCGTTCATCAATCCGATCTGGCCGGGCGAAACGATGGCGTCCGACGAGTTGCGAATTTCGTCGTTATGGAGCAGGAGGCGATGCATAACTTGATTCTACTGATTCACGAACTCGTTGGTGAACGTTTTCGAGACATCGATTGGCGCGTTGCGGACTTTTTCGAGCGACACGCCTAAAACCTGCTTTACGATCGCTGCCGATTCGGGCGACAGCTTGCCATCTTCCGAGAGCATCGCCTGGAGCGAGCGCAGGCCTTCCAGATCAGCCGCTTCGTCTTCGGTCCGAAACGCGGCGGGCATTTTGGCGCGAATTTCCTGAGGAGTTTTCGATCGCATCCAAGAAAGCGTTTTGAGAATCGCATGCGCGAGACGCCTGGCCTCCTTATGATGTGCCGCGATCCAGGCGTCGGTCGAATAGAGCACGGCGCTGGGATAGGTGGCGACGCCGAACGTCGCGAGGGTGCCTTCGCCAGTGCGGGTGTCGGCGAGAATTTTTATCGACGGAGTTTGCCGGCGCACGATTTCGAGCGCGGGATCGGTCATGATGGCGGCGTCGACTTTGTTGTGCGTGATGGCGGCGACGGCGGTCGCGCTCATGCCGATGGAGGCTACGCTGAACTGTTCAGGAAGAATGCCTCGCTTCACCATCAGGTAGTTCAGGAAGAAATTGGTGGACGAACCGGCGGACGAGACGCCGATGATCTTGCCTTTCAATTCCTCGATGGTCTGAGCTTTGGTTGAGACCGCGACTAATCCGGGATAGCGGAGCATGGCGACAAACTCGCGGAGTTGACGATTTTCGGTTGCCATGACGATGGTGTGATCGTAGAATCCGCAGACCACATCGGTGCTGCCGCCCAGCAGCGCTTCGAGCGATTTCTGGCCGCCGGGGAAATCGAGCAGCGTCACGTCGAGCTTTTCATCGCGATAGAAGTCGAGCGCCTCCGCCATGGTCGCGGCGAGATAGATTAATTGGGCCTGGCCTCCGATGGCTACGCGCACTGGCAGCAATTCGCTGGTCCCGGATTTTTTCGGCGAGCAAGCGAGCAGGACGAGCAGCAGAGCGGTGAGAGCGCCGTTGCGCCCGAACGCGCGGACTGACGTCCGCGCCTCAAGTCGGGGCAGATTAAGAAGAGAGCGCTTCACGCAGATTCTCCGGGAGCGGCATCGACTTGTGTGTGGCGCGATCGATGGCGACGATGGTGACTTTTCCGCGGGCGCCGGGGCGGCCTTCGACGGTCACATCGAAAGCCAGCGTAAACGACGAGCGCCCGATGCGATCGACGGTGACGGCGATCCGCATCAGATCGTCATAGACCAAGGCGCCCAAGTAATCGCACTCCACGCGGACGCGCGGAAAGCCGACCTTGCGATCCTGAATTTCGCGATAGCCGACGCCCAGAAATCGCAGAAATTCGGCCTCGGCCGCATCGAAGTGATTCAGCAGCGAAACGTAGAAAATACGGCCGCTTGCATCGGTGTCGCCGAAGCGCACGCGGCTCTCAAAAACGAAGGGGTTTTCAGGCATCTTGTGATACGATACAACGGTATTTAGCCGTTCTATGCGCCTTTCCGACAAGTACACCACTGAAAGCGGCAGCGTTTATCTCACCGGCATCCAAGCGCTGGTGCGATTGCCGATGGAGCAGATGCGCCGCGATCGCCGCGCGGGTTTGAAAACCGGCGCGTTCATTTCGGGTTACGAAGGGTCGCCTCTGGGCGGCTACGATCTGCAACTGGCGCGATCGAAAAAATTGCTGGACGAACACAACATCGTGTTTCGGCCCGGTGTGAATGAAGACCTGGCGGCCACGTCGGTGATGGGCAGCCAGATTTTCGATGTAGTGGGGAAAACGAAAGTCGACGGCGTGCTGGGCATCTGGTACGGCAAGGGGCCGGGCGTCGACCGATCGGGCGATATTTTTCGCCACGCAAATTTGGCGGGCACGGGAAAGAATTGCGCCGCGCTGGTGCTGGCGGGCGACGACCATAGCTGCAAGAGCTCGACGATCCCGCATCAGAGCGATTTCAGCCTGTACAACGTCGGCATTCCGTTTCTGTATCCCGGCAACACGCAGGAGATCATCGATTACGGGTTGATGGCGATCGCGCTGTCGCGCTTTTCGGGCGCGTGGGTGGGGCTGAAGCTGGTCACCGATATTTGCGACGGCGGCGGCACGGTGGTGGTCGATCGCGGATTCGCCGGTGATTCGCATTCCTTCGAACTACGAAAAGACGGTCGACACGCGACTGGTTCCTCCGGTAACTTTGGCGCTGGAACATGAAGTGAATTCGCGGCGTTTGCAGGCGGCCATTGAGTTCGCCCGGCTGAACAAACTCAATCGCGTCACGGGCGCGGAAAAGGCATGGCTGGGGATCGCGAGCGCGGGCAAATCGTATTACGACATGATGCAGGCGCTGCGCGATCTGGGGATTCGCGAGGATCAGCTCGGCGAGTTGGGGATTCGCATCGCGAAGTTCGGCATGACGTTCCCGCTCGATAAAGATTTCGCGCGCGAGTTTGCGGAGGGGCTGGAAACGATCCTGGTGATCGAGGAAAAGCGCAGCTTCCTGGAACTGCATCTGCGTGACGCATTGTATAGTTCGCCTTCGCGGCCGGTGGTGATCGGCAAGATCGACGCGAACGGCGCGCCGTTGTTTGCGGCGTCGGGCGAGCTGGATCCCGACAAGATCGCGAAGGTGGTCGGCGGGTTGTTGTCGAAAACAGGTGCGACTGAAAAAGTCGCGGCGCGCGTGCAGTTCATCGAGAACGTGGGCGCGCGGCCGCGCGAGATCGCGTCGTCACGAGCTTCGAATTTCTGTTCCGGATGCCCGCACAATCGATCACTGCTGCTGTTGCCGGGGCAGGTAGCGGGCGGCGGGATCGGCTGCCACACCATGGGCATGCGGCTGATCGATTCCAACCGCAGCTTTTCGTTCCTCACGCACATGGGCGGCGAAGGCGCGCCGTGGATCGGCATGGCGCCATTCGTCGAACACCAACACATATTCCAGAACATCGGCGACGGGACGTTTTTTCATTCCGGATCGCTGGCGGTGCAGGCGCTGGTGGCGTCAGGCCTGAACATTACTTATAAGATCCTGTACAACGGCCACGTCGCGATGACGGGTGGTCAGGCCGCGCAGGGCGCGCTCACGATTCCGCAATTGACGAAAAAGCTGGAGGCGGAGGGCATTCGCAAAACGGTTGTGCTCGCCGAAGACCCGGATCGCTGGGCGAATATTGAATTCGCGGCGAATGCGCAGGTTCGCGATCGATCGGAGTTGCAGAACACTCTGGCTGAGCTCGAAAAGATTCCGGGCGTGACGGCGATGATTTACGACCAGGAATGCGCGGCCGAGAAGCGCCGCAAGCGTTCGCGCGGAACCTACGCCGAGCCGGTGCAGCGCCTGATGATCAACGAAGAGGTGTGCGAAGGCTGCGGCGATTGCGTGAAGCAATCGAATTGCATGAGCCTGCAGCCGGTGATGACGCGATCGCGGGCAGAAGACGCGCATTCATCAATCGTCATGCAATAAGGATTATTCGTGCGCGCTGGGCGATTGCCCTTCGTTCGTCGGCGTGAAGATCAAGCCGGGCACGGGATTGAAGCGCAAGACGGTGCGGACACTTCCGGCGACTGAAGTTCCCGAGCCTCGCGAGATCGCCTCGATTCAACGACGGATATCGCATCGTGATGCCGGGGATCGGCGGAACGGGCGTGGTGACGATCAACGCGCTGCTCGCCACGGCGGCGTGGATCGATGGATTGTTTGTTGCGACGCTCGATCAGACGGGATCGGCGCAGAAGGGCGGGGCAGTGGTCTCGCATCTTTTCCTGAGCCGCGAGCCGGTCGGCGGCTCCCAATCGAACCAACATTGGGAATGCGGATGTGATTCTCGGCTTCGACCTGCTGGGCGTCGCAAATCCGGAGCACCTGAAGTTCGCGTCGCCGGAGCGCACCACCGCGGTGATCAACACCAATCTCACGCCGACCATCGACGTGATTCGCGGCCGCGCGCCGCTGGGCGGAGCCGGAGCTGCTCGAAAAGATCAATTCGCTGACGCGGCGCGGGCGCAATATTTTTGTCGACGGCGAATCGCCTGGCGGAGGGTTTGTTCGGCAGCCACCTGGCGGTGAATTTGTTCATGGTGGGGATCGCGTATCAGGGCGGGCTGATTCCTTTATCGCTCGATGCGATCGAACAGGCGATCCGGTTGAACGAAGTCGATGTCGAACGGAATCTGCAGACGTTCGAGTGGGGCCGCAAATATTATCACGACGCGAAATCGGTGGAGGAGTTGCTGGCGCCGAAGGTTGAGAAGGGATCGAAATTCGATCGCGTGGCGGAGCTGACCGCCTATCAGAACGCGGCGTGGGCGCAAGCAATATTCCGATTTCGTCTCCGACGTCGGCGCGTCGCGCGCCTGCGCTGGAAGAGCCGGTGGCTCGGTACTTGTACAAATTGATGGCGTACAAAGACGAGTACGAAGTCGCGCGGCTGCTGACCGAAGCCGGAGTTCGAACAGCAGATTCGCGATACGTGGGCAGAGGTCGATTCGATCACGTTCAATCTGCATCCTCCGATGCTGCGGCGATTCGGCGTGACCAAGAAGCTGAAGCTGGGCGCTTGGTTCCGCGGGCCGTCTGAAGATGCTGGCATCGATGAAGGGATTGCGCGGCGGAGCGCTGGACATTTTCGGGTACAGCTCGCATCGCAAGGCCGAACGCGAGCTGATCAACTGGTATCGTCAACTGATCTCGCGGGTTATCGATCAGATGACGCGACGAAAACGTGGCGCAGGCGATCGAGATCGCGTCGCTGCCGGATCAGATCCGCGGCTACGAGATCGATCAAGGAAGAGAGCATCGCGCGGGTGAAAAAAGCCGCCGAAGAGAAGCTGGCGGCGATGAGCACCACGCGCGAAGCCGTTTTGTCCTGATCGAATTTCGAAGCACGCGTCGTCTTACAGCACGCCGACGTACGACTTGAGCTCGAGGCCATTCTGCGCCGGGATCGAAGAGAAAGCCGCCCCATTGAAGCGGATGCCAATGGCGCTGATCCCGCCGCCGGTCACAGAGAAATGGACCGTTCCGCGCGTCCCGGTGATGGCGCTCACATAAGCGTTCAGAACATTCTCGATTTTGTTGCCTGGCGGGATCGCAGGCAGCGTCGAGCTACCGATCACGTTCCCATTATTGTCCGTGACCGAGACGGTCACCGTGGCGGCGGTGGGGGCAGTATTCACGATCGCGACCGCGGTAACCAGTCCGTTCGTTTCGTCGTAGGCGAACCAAAGATTTCCCGCTCCCTGCCCGGAAAGAGGTACCACTGCTTCCTGATCCGCAATTCCCGCCACGCTTTGCCGGAACAAACCGTACCCGGTCACCAGCGGCGGGAGGTACGTCGAGACGTAGCCTTGTTGCAAGTTGCCGCTGCTGATTCCTTCGATAATCGTCGACGCACCGGGCTGAAGCGTGACCACGGTCGACGCGGCACCCAACGATGGGATCATCAGCGGGTTCCCGTTATCGGCAATGAAGTTGACGGTAAACGTCACGGCATCGGACCCGATATTGGTGAAATAAACCGCTGAATACCAGCCGCTGCCGAAGGCAAATTGCGACAGGATGCTCCTGGCGGTTCCGGCATCTTCTCCGAGCTGCTGGATCTGCGCGGGGTGAGCGCCGTGTTGTATACCGCGACTCCCGCGATGCTCCCTTCGAAGAGACTGCTTCCATCGGTGCTATTGCCGATAGTGAACGGCGCCGAGTTGGTGGTGGCACCGCTCAGCGAATTCCCGACCGTGGTTAGAGTCGCGGCTCGTCCGTCAATATAAATATGCAATCCGGACGCCTGCCCGGTTCCATCGGAGCTGCATGCGACGAAATGCCAAGCCCCGTCGTTCACGTTGAAGGTGCTCTCCACCATCAGCGTGCTATTGCCGGCGACAAACCCGAAGAAAACTTTGCCCGCCGGCTGCGATGCGGGAACGATTTCGCCGTTGTCGATTCCCACGGCCCAGCCAGTCCCGGCGTTGGTATCATACTTTGCCGCAATCGCCGGGGAACCGATCGCCTGCGTGGTGGTTTTGACCCAGGCCATCACCGTGAACTTCTGTGTGGGTGTGAAGTTGAAGGCGCCCGCGTTGGCGCCGGGAATGGAAAAGTACTGCGCGGGATCGGTGAAATTGACCGATCCCGTTCCGATCGGAGGACGCGAGACTCCCTGTGGCGCTCAGGCTTCCGTTGATCGACAAATTGTTGCCGTGAGTGCCGAAGTCGGTCACGGATGGAACGGTGGTACCCGCTTGCGGTCCGTTCGCCGCCAGCTCCCAAAGTCCCAAAGGATTGAACGAGCGGGCGTCGCCGATATAGTTCTGAGCGCTGGCCCCACCCGCGGCTAAGAGCGCTAACGAAATGCAACAAACAAGGTTTTTCATTGAAGTCTCCTCAATGGGTCTAGGATCCCCAAACGGCATATTGCGGCCCTTTTAATTCAGAACGGATTACCACAGCGCCAGGGAACCTGCAACCGTCGGCCCGCGGTATAACAGAACCATGTCCGCTTACGAACAAATCCTCTATGAAGTGAAAGATGGCGTTGCCACGATTACGTTGAATCGCCCTGAGAAGCTCAACGCGTGGACGCAGACGATGGAGCAGGAGATCACTGCCGCGATCCAGGGCGCGGCTGCGGACGACGCCGTTCGCGTGATCATCATGACCGGCGCGGGCAAGGGATTTTGCGCGGGCGCCGATATGAGCTTGCTTTCCGCGATCTCACAGGAATCATCGCCGCGGGCGGCTTTCCTGACTGAAGCGATCAGCGACGAAAACGTTCGCGCTGATTTTCGCAAGAAGCATGCGTGGCTTTTGTCAGTGCCGAAGCCGATCATCGCGGCGATCAACGGCGCGTCGGTGGGCCTGGGATTCATCGTGCCGCTGTATTGCGATTTCCGGTTCGCGTCGGAGAAGGCGAAGTTTTCCGCGATTTTTTCGAAGCGCGGGCTGGTCGCCGAATACGGTCTGGCGTGGATGCTGCCGCGCATCGTCGGCACCGGCAACGCGATCGAGATGATGTTCACGTCGAAATTGATCGATGCGCAGGAAGCATTGCGGATCGGCTTGGTGAGCCGCGTGATGCCCGAAGCTGGATTTCTGGAAGGCGTGCAGGAGTTCGCGCGCGATCTGGCGGCGAATGTTTCACCTCGATCGCTGCGCATTATGAAGCGGCAGATCTACACCGGATTGCTGCAGAATCTCGGCGACGCGTTCGATCTGGCGACCGAAGAAATGAAGGCGAGCTTCGGCACCGAAGATTTTCGCGAAGGGGTCGCGCACTTTTTGGAGAAGCGCGCGGCGGCGTTTACCGGGCGCTAGCTGGCTGATATAGTGAGGGAGATGAAAGAGTGGAGAATTGGTATGTATTTGTTTATTAGCCGCCGAAAAGGTCGGCCGCTGAGATTCGAAGATTGTATTCCGCGAGTTCGAATCGATCCCGTTCTCGCAAGCTCCCGTCGTAAACGTAAAACTTCTGAAGCTTGGGGCTGATCACCCAGATATTGGCGACGCCCCACGCCCAGTATTCCGAGAGCTTTTGCATGATGTGGGTGAACCGATCTTCCGGCACCAGGATTTCGACCGCTACCAAGGGAGGCTCGTCCGGAATATCCGCGCGCGGCACTTTCGCGAAGATCGCCATGTCGGCAATCCGAATCAGATCCGGAGCAATGCGTAGACTGATGCTCGCGGTCGTGAATCCGCGGTGCGGCATGAATCGGCACATCCTGCCGGCGAGAAAGCTATGAGCGAGATCGTTGTAGGGCCGCTCGACGAGTTCGCCGCGCACATATTCCGGCTCCCACTCGTACGGTGTGCGGAGATACTCATCCACCGTGAGTGCAGCGGGCACGTTAGTTTACGCGCTCGATAATCGTCGCGGTCGCCATGCCGTAGCCGATGCACATGGACTGCAGCCCGTAACGCGCGCCGGTGCGTTCCAGAATATTGACGAGCTTGGTCATCAGCACCGCGCCCGTTCCGCCCAGCGGATGACCGTGCGCGACTGCTCCGCCTTGCACATTCAGGCGATCCAGATTCGCGCCCGTTTCGCGAGCCCACACCAGCGGCACGCACGCGAACGCTTCGTTGATCTCGAACGCGTCGATATCGCCGATCTTCAGGTTCGCCATCGCCAGCGCTTTCTTGGTCGCAGGGATTGGACCGGTCAGCATCAATTCCGGATCGCTGCCGACCGCGGCTCTGGCGATGATGCGGGCGCGCTTTCGCAATCCCAGCTCATCGCACTTGCGCGCGCTGGCGAGCAGCACCGCTCCTGCACCATCGGAAATCTGGCTGGAGTTCGCGGCCGTGACGACGCCGTCCGGTCGAAACACCGGCTTCAGTTTGCGCATGCGCTCCATGTCGGGCTTGCCTCGCACGCCTTCATCGCGATTCAGGCCGTTCAGTTCGAAGAATTCGTTCTTCGTCCAACCGGCGCACTCTGCTTCGCCGGCGCGAATGTGGCTCTGCGCGGCGAAATCGTCCAGCTCTTCGCGTCGGATGCCCCACTTCTCGCTGATCATTTCCGCCGAGATGCCCTGATGCAGCAGGCGGCAGGGGAAATCGGCGCGAAATTCGTCGGTCAACGCGTTGTCCGATCCCATGGGCACGCGGCTCATCGATTCCACACCGCAGCCGATGGCCATTTCGATATCGCCGGACGCGATGGCCTGCGCCGCGAAATGAATCGCCTGCTGGCCCGATCCGCAGAAGCGATTGAGCTGCAGCGCGGGTACTTCATCGGGAAAGCGCGCCTTCAATCCCGCCATGCGGCCGATGCAGGTGCCCTGTTCGCCATGCACGGTGACGCAGCCGGCGATGATATCTTCCACTTCGCCCTTGGCGACGCCCGCGCGCTCCATCAGCGCGTTCAAAGTCTTGGCGAGCAGGTCGACGGGATGGGTGCCGTGATGCGCGCCGTCCTCTTTGCCGCGCCCGATCGGCGTCCGCACTGCGTCCACGATGAATACGTCTCTCATGCTGATCCCTCTTTCGGCGCGATTCCCAGCGCTTTCATTTTTCGATACAGATGGCTGCGTTCCAGACCCAGCATCTCCGCGGCCCGCGTGACGATGCCTTTCGATTCTTCGAGCTTCTTAAGAATATAGTCCCGTTCGGCCGCCTCGCGCACTTCCTGCAAACTTCCGAAGCGATCTACCTGGCGATCCGTCGCGCGCCGGCCGCGATCGAGCGGAATGTGCCGCGCATCCACACGCGTCTGCGGATTCATGATCACGATGCGCTCCATCAGGTTGCGCAGTTCGCGCACGTTGCCTGGCCACGAGTATTCTTCGATGGCGCTCAGCGCTTCTTCCGTCAGCTCTTTGGGCTTGCGGCCGTACGCGGTGGTGAACTCTTTCAGGAAATGATTCGCGAGCAGGCGAATGTCTTCCACGCGCTCCCGCAACGGCGGGACGTGAAACGGAATCACGTTGAGCCGATAGAACAGATCCTCGCGAAAATTTCCGCGCTCGATCTCTTCTTCCAGATTCTTGTTGGTCGACGCGACCACGCGCACGTCCACTTGAATGGATTCTGCGGCGCCCACCGGCTCAAAACGCTGCTCGTCCAGCGCGCGCAAAACCTTCGCCTGGGTCTTGAGCGACATGTCGCCCACTTCATCCAGAAATAATGTGCCGCCGTGGGCCTTTTGCAGCTTGCCGATCTTATCTTCCACTGCTCCGGCGAAGCTGCCTTTGCGATGCCCGAACAATTCGCTTTCGATCAACTCTTCGGGAATCGCGGCGCAATTCACTTCGACGAATGCATCGCCCGAACGCGCACTGGCCGCGTGAATGGCGTGCGCGATCAGTTCCTTGCCGGTGCCGCTTTCACCGAAAATCAGCACGCGCCCGTTGGTCGCCGCCATCAAGGAAAGTTGCTGGCGCAGCGCTTTCATCGGCACGCTTTCGCCGATGATCCGCGGCAGCCCGTCCCCTGACTCCTTCAGGCGATTCAACTCGTGTTCAAGTTTGCGCTGCTGGATGGCATTGTGCAGCACCACCGTGACTTTTTCGATGGTCAGCGGCTTCTCTAAGAAATCGAACGCGCCGAGCTTAGTCGCTTTCACCGCGGTTTCGATGGTGCCGTGACCGGAAATGATGACGACTTCGGGCCGATCTGCGAACGGAATTTCCTGAATCCGGCTCAACGTTTCCAGGCCGTCCATTCCGGGCAGCCACACGTCCAGCAGCACGGCTTCGAAACTTTCGCGCGCCAGCGCGGCCAGACAATCCTCGCCGCTGCCCACCGTGCTGCACGAATATCCTTCGTCTTCAAGCACGCCCGCGAGCGAATCGCGGATGCCCGGCTCATCGTCGACGATCAGCACGCGCGCGCCCTTCACGTTCGCGCTCCTTCTGTTTCAAGGGGGGCTTCGACCACGATTGCGGCCGGCACCTCGACGTAGAATCGCGCGCCCGTGGGACGGTTGTCTTCCACGCGAATGCGTGCGCTGTGCTCAGAAAGAATGTGATTCACGATCGCCAGGCCGAGACCGGTGCCGCGCCCTTTGGTTGAAAAATACGGCAGGAATAATTTCTCTTTGTCGCCGGCGGAGATTCCGCAGCCGGTGTCGGCGATCAGAAATTCCACAGACTCGCCGGCGGGCTGCGTGGCGATCAGCATGCGCTTCACCAGTGAATCGCGCATCGCTTCCGCGGCGTTATCGATCAGGTTTACGACCACGCGCTTGAACTGCTCGGGATCGACGTGCACCGGCGGAAGATTCGACGCCAAGTCGGCATGCACATCGATTCCTTCCAGCCGTCCTTCGAATACGCCCAGCGCGTTACGGACGATGTCATTCAGATCGCAAGCGACCGGCTGCGCGGCTGGGAATCGCGAGAATTGAGAGAATTCGTCGGCCAGCGTTTTTACCGATTCTACTTCTCGCGAAATCGTCTCGGCGCATTCGCGAAGAATGCGGCCAGACTCGGGCGACCCTGCGCCGCGATCCAGCTGCCGCGCGATTCTTTCCGCACACAATGCGATCGGCGTCAGCGGGTTCTTCAGTTCATGCGCGATTCTGCGGGCGACTTCGTGCCACGCCGCGGCTTTCTGCGCGCGCAGCAACTCGCTGGTATCCTCGAGAACCACGACGAATCCCGGCGCCGCGGAGTGGCGCGCTTGCAGTGCGGAAACCGTTACGGCGAGATGCAGAACCTGACCGGGAATTTCCAGATCCACCTGGCTGGCAGCGACGCCGGTACGGCGGGCGCGCTTCATCAGATACTCGATTTCGATGGCGTCTTCGTGCGCGAACAGGTCGTGCAGATGATGTGCGCTGGCGATCCGATCCTCCGGCAGCAGGCCGTGCAACGCGCGATTTACGCGCTGGATGCGCCCGTCGAGCGCCAATGAGATCACTCCCGTTGGAATGCTTTCCAGAATCGCTTCGGTGAACTGGCGGCGGCTT
Organism: Terriglobia bacterium; assembly: GCA_963819125.1. Taxonomy (GTDB): domain Bacteria; phylum Acidobacteriota; class Terriglobia; order Bryobacterales; family Bryobacteraceae; genus Palsa-187. Next base: position 519,913 of record CAWFUQ010000015.1, on the reverse strand, counting down.
TCGAGCTCACGGCTGTTGGCCTCCAGCTCATGCATCATTTCGTTGAAGGCGCGAACCAGCGTGGCCAGCTCATCGGTTGCTTTGGTTTGCACGCGATAGCCGAGATTGCCCTTGCGCACTTCGCCCGCGGCTACCAGCAAAGCCGAAATCGGGCCGCTGATGCCGCGCGAGAGCAGTAGCGCGATCCACGTCGCGACGAACAGAATGAACAGCGCGATCAACAGCAGAAATCGCAAATAGAAGGAGCGAATGTTCTTCTGATTGGCGGCGAGCTGATGATACTGGCCCATGTAGCGTTCGATTTCTTCCTGCTGGGCCGCTAGATTGACCGGCCGCCGCACGCCGATCAGGAGCACACGCCCGTCTTCGAGCGGGGCCTGCGCTTCCAGCATTTTCGAATCGCGGTCTTCATCCGATGCCGGGCACAGATTTGCCGCGCCCATCCGCAAATCCGAAATGCGATAGGTGTGACACAGATACCCGAAATCGGCCGTCCCCGAGCGCACCTCCGGCAGAGTCGCGATATATTTCGCCAGCACGTCGGCGCGGCTCTGCACTTCGCTGTCGAGCGCGATGGAGGTATCCACCAGCGTGGTGCGCACGCCTTCGCCCGGCGCGCTGAACCATTTCTGAATGGTCCGGTTCAGGATCACGTAGCCGAACGCCACCAGAAACACCACGGGCAACAGCGATAGCGCCAGCCCGCCCAGCACCAGCTTGGTTCGAATGCGCGAGCCTTCGCGATTACTGTGCCGATCGATGTACAGCTTGATGCCGGTGCGGAACAGCATGAAGCTGAGCGTCGCGGTGAGGACGAAGATGAGCGTGGAAACGGCCCAGAACACGAAAGTCTCGGCGGGATTGGCGGGGCCGTATTCGCCGAAGCTGAACGAGCTTTGCCAGACGATGAGCGTGAGCAGGATCGCCAGCAGGACCATCCCCGATATGTAGAGATATCGCTTGCGCATGCGGACAACTCAATTATAGGTAGAAGGAACCGGAGGTAACCCGGCCGTTCGGCGAAGTTCCGGAATATGCGCCAAATGAAAAACAACACGCGCCGCGCCTCAAACTCGCCATGGAGGCGCGACAGTTATGGAGCGCGTTCGGGCGCCGAACACAAATCCTGAAACCCGGATTGAATCAGGTGGGCACCAAACACTTTCAGCGGTTCGCGATCGCGCAGCCCAAACGCGCTTCCTCACGGTCGCGCCTCAAAGGCGGTGGTCTTACTCGCTAATCTTCCAGAATCACTTGGGCCATCGCCTGGACCGACGTGTGCGTCATCGATAACGCGATATTGCGCACGCCCATCTTCTCCGCCAGCTCCGCGGCCTTGCCGTGAAACGCCAGCGTCGGCCGTCCGGATTTCAAATTGGTCACCTCGAAATCTCGCCAAGCGATGCCGCCGCGCCATCCCGTACCAAGCGCCTTCATCCCCGCTTCCTTCGCCGCGAAGCGAGCCGCGTAGCGCTCGAATTTGTTGGCCTTACTTTCGGCGTAGGCGATTTCTCGCTCGGTGTAAACGCGTTCGATGATACGGCGGCCGTGGCGTTCGATCGCCTCACGAATGCGATGCACTTCGCACAGATCGACACCCGTTCCGATGATCATTTCACGGCACCGCTGGTGGTGATGGTCAGGCTGCCGTGCTGCACTCCTTTGATCGCGATCAGCGCGTCAGCCATTTTTCGCACCGTCGAGGCCTTGCCTTTCAGCACCAGCACTTCCAGGCAATGATCGTGATCCAGATGGACGTGCAGCGTCGAAATCACGTTGTGATGATGCTCATGCTGTAGTTCGTTGAGGCGTTCGGAAAGCGCGCGGACGTGATGATCGTAAACCATGGTCAGGGTGCCGACCACCGGACTGTCAGGATGTTCCGCCGTTTTTTCGATCAGATCTTCCCGAATCAGATCGCGAAAAGCTTCGGAGCGATTGGTGTAGCCGCGCGCTGCGATCAACTTGTCGAATTTTCGAAGCAGATCGGAATCGATGGCGACGCCGATGCGGCTGAGTTCACCCATGTCGATTCTCAGGTTAGCGCAGCGGTGTCCAGGACGAACGTTACTGGACCGTCGTTGATCAGCGAGACAGCCATGTGTGCCTGAAATACGCCGGTCTCGACGCGAACTCCGCTTTGCCGCACTGCGGCGACGAAGCGCTCATACAATTCGCGAGCCTGTTCAGCGGGCGCAGCGGCATCGAAACCCGGGCGGCGGCCTTTGCGGCAATCGCCATAGAGGGTGAATTGCGAAACCACCAGCATTGCGCCGCCGGAGTCCAGCAGGCTGCGGTTCATCTTGCCGGCGTCGTCTGAAAAAATTCGCAAGTTGACGATTTTCGCCGCGAGCGCGTCCGCATCGGCCTGTGAATCTGTTTTCGAGACGCCGAGCAGCACCATCAAGCCAGTTCCGATGTCGCCTACGATCCTGCCGTCGACTTCTACGGACGCTCGCGTTACTCGCTGTAGGATTGCGCGCATTCTGAGACCCGATCTAAGGTAGAGGCCCTATCGAAACACTGGTACCTCGTCGCCATAATAGCTATGGACAATGATTTATTCTAAGCAGCGCAAGCGCTCGAATATGCCGGGCGGTTATTTTCATCTGGAAGAAGAGAAAACGAAGACCCGCGTCTCCGGTTTCGGCCATGGCGACCATATTAAGTTGAAAGACGAGTACGGCAACATCTGGCGCGGCTCGGCGATGCGCAATGAGGATAATTCCATCGCCTATCGCTTTCGTGACGACAGCGGTCACACGTTGTCGGGAGTGTCCGACAACATGGTGGTCACGCTGTGTGATGAGAAGGGGCGGACGTGGAAGGGGTTCGTCGACTGAACGCCTTCCCTGCCCTTCTTGCCGCCTTATCCGGCGTTCTCTATACCCGGCCGGTGCTTCGAATTACGGCGCCGGCGCCGAATACTGTAGTGTATGCTGGCGAGCCAATTGACGTAACGTTGGAGGTCTTGGGCGGCCCGGTCAAAGCAATCGTGGCGAACGTGGTCGGCTCAGGGAGCGGTCTGCTTGGGCTGGAATCTCTGCCGTATCGGTTTTCGTTTACCCCGCCGAGTACCATGCCGCTGGGCCCGAACCGACGCGATGGCCTTTGAGATCACTGCTGCGGTGTATTTTTCGCCGATCCCGTGCCTGTCGATCTTGAACGGTCCGATGCGCCGATTCGGATTACGGCCTTGAACTTCGCTCCCAGTTTCGAGCTGGAGGTGGGTCATACTCTGCCGCTTTCCGTTCAAGCGACCTTCAGCGACGGCTCGCTTGTGCATGTAGGCTGAATCAACCGAAACAACATACATGCTGGGCCGATGGAAACGTGGTTTCCGTCGGCCGAACTGGAACAGTGACCGCCCTTGCGGTTGGATCAACCACAGTCGCTGTTCGTTATAAAGATCAGGAAGCGAGCTTGAAAGTCACTGTGACTGCTCGTCCCAAGTGAGCTTGCGTTTAGTTCACAAACGCGCTCCATACCTGTCGCGCCTCCCCGACCGCGGTTTGAGGCGCGACAGCATGGAGCGCGCCAGGCGGCTCAAGATCAATACTTCGGAACGGTCGGGTCGACCTGATCGCTCCACGCCAGAATTCCGCCGGTGAGATTTTTCACCTTCTTGAATCCCGCCTGACGCAGAAAATCGCAAGCCTTCCCGCTGCGCACGCCGCTGCGGCACTGCGCCACGATCTCCTGCGCCGAATCGAGCTCATTCACGCGCTTCGGCAAATCGCCTAGCGGAATCAGCTTCGCACCCGGAATCTTGGCGATCTGCCATTCGTGCGGCTCGCGCACATCGAGCAGCAGGAAATTGTCCCCGCGATCGATCTTCTGCTTCAGTTCGGTAACGCTGATCTCGCCTTCGTTGGCTGTCGGTGACACGGGGGCCGGCTCCTGGTGCGGAATTCCGCAGAACTGCTGGTAGTCGATTAATTTTGTCACCGTTGGATGATCGCCGCACACCGGGCATTCCGGATTGCGGCGCAGCTTCAGTTCACGAAAGCGCATGGCGAGCGCGTCGTACAGCAGCAATCGTCCGATCAGCGGCTCGCCCGAACCCAGGATCAACTTCACCGCTTCGGTCGCCTGAATCAATCCGACCAGGCCAGGCAAAATTCCTAATACGCCGCCTTCGGCGCAGCTCGGAACCAGACCCGGAGGAGGCGGCTCAGGATAGAGGCATCGATAGCACGGGCCTTGCGGAATCGCAGCAGTGCCGGGCCAGCCGAACACGCTGGCCTGACCTTCGAAACGGAAAATCGATCCGTACACGTTGGGCTTTTTCAGGAGCACGCAGGCGTCGTTGACCAGATAGCGCGTGGGGAAATTATCGGTGCCGTCGATCACCATGTCGTACTTGGCGACGATGTCGAGCGCGTTTTCGCTGGTCAGCGCGACTTCGTACTTGTCAATCTGAACGTTGGGATTGATGTCGTGCATGCGATCGGCGGCGGAATCGATTTTCGGACGGCCGACGTCTTTGGTCCCGTGAATCACCTGGCGCTGCAGGTTGGTGAAATCGACCACGTCGAAATCGACGATGCCGATCCGGCCGACGCCCGCCGCCGTGAGATAAAGCCCCAGGGGCGCGCCCAAGCCGCCCGTCCCCACCATCAGGATTTTCGCGTTCTTCAATTTCAATTGCCCGTCCATGCCGACTTCCGGCATGATCAGGTGTCGCGAGTAGCGCAGGATCTCATCGTTCGACAACGTGACTGGAGGTTCGGCGACGGAAGTGGACCCGCCCGCGATCGACGGCACGATTGAAACCGTGTCGCCAGCCGCAGTCGGCGTCGCGTCTTTTTTCAGATAGCGAATGTCTTCGTCATTCACATACACGTTGACGAAGCTGCGCAGCTTGCCTTCATCGTTATAGATTTGCTTGCGCAGATCGGGAAACTGCGTGGTCAGCGCGCCGAGCACTTCGCCGACGGTGGCGCCCGCGACTTCCACCGAATCTTTTTTCTCGGCGTACTGGCGCAGCGGTGTGGGAATCAGGACTTTGGCCATATCAATTCTTCCTTGGGTGCGTCGGTTTGATCCGCGTTGGGCAGAAAACTCGCCGCATGATCGAACTTTCCCGCCTTCACCGATAATACGACGAACGAATACCAGGGGCAGGAATTCTCTAAATCCGTTTTCGAAAAATACGCATCGCAATCGGGGTGCGAATGAAAGATGCCGATCAGATCGAGCCCGGCCGCGCGGGCTTCGCGATCGGCTTTCAGTAAATCCTCGGGACGCAGTTCGTAGCGGGCGCCCTGTGCGCCTTCATACGCATTTTCGAGCGGCACCGCCAGCGTGACGCGCTTCACATCGTCATCGATCTTGCCGATCATGGCGCCACAACACTCGTTTGGGAATTTCGATTCGGCGTGCGCGACCATGACGTCCCACGCGCCCTTCTCGACATTGATCATGATTTCAGTCTTCTTCGTTCCAGAACGGCTCGCTCAGATATTTTGTCGCGCCGTCGCACAGCACCGTGACCACCAGGCCACTGCGCCCCTCATCGGCCAGCTTGCGAGCCACCGCGCGAGCTGCGTGCACATTGGCCCCGCTCGACATCCCGGCGAGCACACCTTCATGCTTGCCGAGCCATCGCGTCATCCGATAAGCGTCTTCCGTTTCGATCCACAAATTTTCATCGGCGACGTCCGGATCGTAAATGCCGGGCACGATCGCTGTGGGCATGTGCTTCAAGCCTTCCAAGCCGTGAAATCCCGACGACGGCTGCGCTGAGATGCACTGGATCCCCGGTAGCTCATGCTTCAATCGCCGCGAATTTCCCATGAACGTTCCGCTGGTGCCCATGCACGCCACGAAATGCGTAATCGCGCCGCCGGTTTGTTCCAACAGCTCGACGGCAGTGCCGTGATAATGCGCCTGCCAGTTGGCCGGATTGTTGTACTGATCGGGATAGAAATACGCGTCGGGGTTCTGCGCGTGAACTTCCCGGCACAGGCGAATCGCGCCGTCCGATCCTTCGCCCGGATCGGAAAACAGCATCTCCGCGCCGTAAGCTTTCAGGATCTGCTTGCGTTCATGCGACGCGTTGGCGGGCAGGCACAATTTCACCTTATATCCCTTGATCGCGCCGATCATCGCGTAAGCGATTCCAGTGTTCCCGCTGGTTGCGTCGAGCAGGATTTTGCCGTGCGTCAGCCGCCCGGTGCGCTCGCCATCCAGGATCATGTTCAGCGCCGCGCGATCCTTCACCGATCCGCCGGGGTTGAAAAATTCCGCCTTGGCATGGATTTCGATGCCCGGGAATTCGGCGTCCAGCTTCGCCAGGCGAAGCAGCGGCGTATTCCCGATCTGATTGAGCAGCGATGATTTAGTGGACGTCACAGGCCTAAGCTCTACCGGAGCCATGATGCACCTTTAAGATTGTACCGGCAAGTCCGCAATGTCTGTCAACATTAGGGGGATTGCCATCTCATTCTATTAGAGTGTGATCCGCCCGATCGGTCGCAGGAGATTAATCACCGGTGGGGATGATTCCGGCGCTTTCCATCATCAGCATCACGGTCCGAACCGCTGAGCGAGTCTTGTGGACTACGCCTCTGGGAATCACGACGCCGTGGCGCGGGTCAAGCTCGATGGTGGCCGCGTTCTCGATATCTACCGAAAGATGCCCTTCGATCACGTAGAAGAATTCGTCATCGTTGTCGTGCTTGTGCCAGTGATACTCGCCCTGCACTACGGCCATGCGCACCACCGAATCGTTCACCTGGCACAGCGTCTGGTTGTACCATTTGTGGGTGCACGCATCGGCCAGGGCCTTTTCGTCGATCAGATCCAGCGGCGGGTGGAGCACGTTCAGCAGAGTGAGGTAGGGATAGGATTCGGGGGCGCTCATGGGGCCAGTATACAATAGGAACTTAACTAATTGACTAACGAAACTCTCTTTCGCGCCTTGGCTAGCGAGCCTCGACTCCAGATTCTGGGTTGGCTGAAAACGCCTCGCAAGCACTTTCCTCCGCAAGTCGATGGCGATCTGGTCAAAGACGGGGTGTGCGGCATCCTGATCGCGCGCAAGCTGAAGGTCAGCCAGCCGACTGCCAGCGTTCATTTGAAGATTCTCACTAGTGCTGGTTTGATCCGCGGCAAGCGCATCAAGCAGTGGACTTTTTACAAGCGCGATGAAGTTGAGATTCGACGGCTGAATAAGTTGTTCGCGAAGATTTAGGAACGTTTAACCGCTCCCTTCGGTCACGGCTCTTTTTCGACAACGAGCCGCGACCACAGGGAGCGGTACATCCTACCTAAGGCACGGGGATTTCGAACGGCGGCGATTGTGCGCTTTCGATTCCGTTGGTGCCCACCGCGGATACTGTGTAGCGATACGTCTTTCCGGCCTCGACCTTCGAATCGCTGTACACCGGTGCGGTAATCAGGCTCGCGATCTTTTCCGCCGGCGCACCATTGACTGATCGATACACGTTGTAGCCCTGGAATCGCTCGTCCGTGTTGCGTTCCCAGGAAAGCTCCACTGTCGACGCTCCCAGCGTTCCGGTCAATCCGGCTGGAACTGTCGGCGCGAACGTATCTTCGGGCGTGACGACTTTCGAAGCAGCTACGTCGCTCAGATGCAGATCACCGTCCATGGCTTGAATGAAGTATTGATAAGGCGTTCCGAATTGAATGGGAGGAAGCAGATTATGCCCCATGATCGCGGTTGTTTCGAGAAACTTCGGCTCTTCATCTCCCACTTTCAGGTACACGCGAAATTTCGCTCCCGGCTTTCCGGTGTAATGCCAGCCGATATACAAGCCGCTGGTCGCATTCACGATCGTCAAGTCGGACGGCATCGGCAGCGGAGCCTCCACCGGTAGCGTCAAGATATTGGACCAGTCCGAAGTCTTGCCTTTCGGGCCCGTCGCCCGCACCCGCACGATTACCTCTTTGCCGATCCACTCCGCCGCCGGCGTCTTCGCCTCGATGTGGCCGGGCGTGTTTCCCACCGGAATTTTTTTCGCCGACGCAGCCCACGCTGCGTCATTCCACGGGTTGGGCGCCACGCCGATGCGCAGATCGATGGAGCGCACGTCGTGCAGCGGCTGCCCTTCAGTGGTCAGCAAGGGCAGCGTGAAAGTGGCGATGATCTGGTCCGCATACTGGATCACCTGCATGTCGCTGACGCGTACCGGCAGATCGATGGTGGGGGCCTGCGGATTTCCGATGTAGCCGCACCCTGCCAGCAGCAGAGCCGCGGCGCAGAACGCCAGCCTCACAGAATATACCGGCTCAGATCCTGATCCTTGACGATCTCGGCGAGTTGCTTGCGCACATAAGCGGCATCCACTTTCACGGTCTTCTTCTTGAGGTCCGGACCGTCGAAGGACACGTCCTCCAGCAGCTTTTCGAGAATCGTGTGCAAGCGCCGCGCGCCGATGTTTTCCGTCGATTCGTTCACCTGCGCCGCGAACGATGCGATTTCCGCGAGCGCGTCCTCGGTGAAGGTGAGCTTGATGCCTTCGGTATCGAGCAGCGCCTGATACTGCTTGATCAGCGCGTTCTTCGGCTCTTTCAGAATGCGGATGAAATCGCCTGCTCAGTCAGCGACTTCAACTCCACGCGAATGGGAAAGCGGCCCTGCAGCTCCGGGAATCAGATCGCTCGGTTTCGAAACGTGGAACGCGCCCGCCGCGATGAACAGAATATGATCCGTGCGCACGAAGCCGTAGCGCGTGTTCACGGTGGTGCCTTCGACGATGGGCAGAATGTCGCGCTGCACGCCTTCGCGGCTCACGTCGGGACCGTGGCCGCCCTCGCGGCCCGCGATCTTATCGACTTCGTCCAGGAAGATAATGCCGCTGCGCTCCACGCGCTCGATGGCGACGCGCGTCACCTGGTCCATATCCACCAGCTTCTGCTCTTCTTCCTGCACCAAGTAATCCAGCGCCTCGCCGACGCGCATCTTGCGCTTGCGTGTTCGGCCGCCGAACAATCCCGGCAGCATGTCCTTGAGATTGATGTCCATCTCCTCCATGCCGCCGGCGTGGACTGACTTCAAACGTGGGACCGCGCTCTTTCACGTCGACCTCCACCATGCGATCGTCGAGTTTTCCGGCGCGCAGTCGTCTCGCGCAGCTTCTCGCGCGTGCGCTCGGTGCTCTCGGTCGGCTCAGGCTGCTGCGGGCATCAGCAGATCAAGCAAGCGTTCTTCCGCATTGCGCTCGGCGCGCTCGCCGACTTCATTCAGGCGCTCCTCGCGAACCATGTCGATGCCGAATCTCCACCAGATCGCGAATCATCGATTCGACGTCGCGGCCCACGTAGCCGACTTCGGTGAACTTGCTCGCCTCGACTTTCAGGAACGGCGAATTCGCGAGCTTGGCCAGCCTGCGCGCCAGCTCCGTCTTTCCGACGCCGGTGGGCCCGATCATGAGGATGTTCTTCGGCATCACCTCATCGGCCATTTCGGGTTCGAGCTTCTGGCGGCGAATGCGATTGCGCAGCGCGATGGCGACGGCGCGCTTGGCGTCGGCCTGGCCGATGACGTACTTATCGAGTTCGCGGACGATTTCGCGCGGCGTCAGTTCATCGAGCACCGGCGCATCGTCGGCGGCTTGCGCGGGAAGATAGATCACCATCAGCCCAGCTCCTCATAGACTATGCTGTCATTCGTGTAGATGCAGATCTTGCCCGCGATCGCCATGGCCTTTTCGACGATCTCCCGCGCGGAAAGTTTCGTGTTCTCGATACAGCGCGCTGGCCGCCGCTTTCGCGTACGATCCGCCCGGAGCCGATGGCGGCGATGTTGTCGTCCGGCTCGATCACGTCGCCGTTGCCGCTCAGATGTAGGTTTCGTCCGGTATCGGCCACCAGCAGCAGCGCTTCCAGATGCCGCAGCATGCGGTCGGTGCGCCAGTCCTTCGCCAGTTCCACCACGGATGCGCGCCAAATTGCCGTTGTGCTGTTCGAGCTTCGTTTCAAATCGGCGAACAGAGCGAAGGCGTCCGCAGTCGCTCCCGCGAATCCCGCCATGATCTTTCCGTTATACAGCCGGCGCAGCTTCTGCGCCGAGGCCTTTAGCACTTCGGAGCCGAGCGTCACCTGTCCGTCGCCCGCCATCACGACTTTGCCATCCCGGCGCACACACAAGATCGTAGTGGAACGAATTCTTTGCTTCATGTGGTCGAAATTTCAGTGTGGCATAATCCCGCCGTCCCATTTGTCCGATGTATCGTTAAACCAATGATCGGAGAGAACCTGGCCGCGCTTTTCCTGGTATACGCACGCCCCGTCGCGGCGATCGGCCGGATTCTGGATCGCGGCCGGTTGTTCTTCGCTTTGGTGATCGCGCTGGCCGTTTCGCTGATGCTGCATATCCCCGAAATCCGGCACGCAGACGTGATCCATGCGCCCTCTGCAACCGCTCCGAACACAGTCGACGGTGACGAACCGGATTTACCCGCGCCGCCGCGCCCTTCCGCATCTGAACTCGCCGTCACGATCTGGACCGGAATCGATCCCGAGGCGTTTCTCGCCGGCTTGGGCGCGATCATTCTCGGATTCGTGCCTGCGATCATCGGGCTCCGCGCCATCACGGGTTGGGGCAGTTTCGGCGTGCTGATGCGGCGCGATTACATGTCGATGCTGATGGCGACACTGATGGTGTGGGCCGCCGCGTATCTGCCCGCCGCAGTAATTCTGTGGATCGCCGGGCCGCAGGCCACGTTATGGCCACTGCCCGTCGCGTCGAATGTTTACTTCCTGATTCTCGCTGCGCTGGCGATTCGAACTCTGCTGGGCATCAACTTCGCGCCGGCGCTGGGATTGTCGATGGTCGGCGCTATCGCCTCGATGGGTGGCCTGGTGATTTTCGATCTTACGGGGTCGCTGCACACCTTCGTCATGTCGCCGTTCTTCCTCTTATATGGCGCGTACTTCTTCTATTCGACGGTGCTGTCCAACGTTCGTTCGCTGGGCGACGGATTGCGGTCACGCCAGCACTTTCAGCAGCAGCTCGAAATCGCGACCAATAATCCGCGCGATGCCGATGCGCATTATCAGCTCGGTCTGATTCATCTGAAGCGCCGCCAGCGATCCGAAGCCGCGGCGCGATTCAAACGCGCCATCGAGATCGATCCCAACGAAGCCGAGCCGCATTATCAGCTCGGCCGCATTGCGCTCGAAGAGAAACGCTACGACGATGCGGTCGCATCTTTGTCGAAAGCGGCGTCGCTGGATGAGAAGCTATCGCAGGGCGATGTGTGGCGCGATCTGGGCGCGGCGTATTTCGGCGCAGGGAAACTGGATGAAGCCGAAGCTGCGCTCAAGAAATTTACCGATCGCCGCGAGTACGATCCCGAGGGGTTGTATTGGTACGGCCGAGTGTTGGCGGCCAAAGGTCGCGCTAACGACGCGAAAGACTTGTTCCAGCGCGCCATCGAAGCCGTAAAGACCATGCCGCGACATCGCCGTCCGGAAGTTCGACAGTGGGGTTCGCAAGCGAAAAGCCAGAAAAGAAAGTTGGCCACGAATTAACACGAATGAACACGAATGAACACACCAAGTTGTCATTCGTGTGCATGTGTGTTCATTCGTGGCTATTTTTGTCCGAGTACGCACACCGTTGACACTGGCTTCATCTTTCGCATCTCCGTGTGCACCTCGCGATATCCGGCCTTCGTCATTGCTTCGCCCAGCGCGCGACCCGCGTGATAGGCGTGATCTTCGGTCGCGCCTTTTTGACGAGGCTGCACACCTAGGGCGCACCATCCGTCCGGCTTCAGCACCCGTCGAATTTCACCGAGCGCAGCCACCGCATCCTTCCAGAATTGCGCGTTGTTGATCGCGAACGCTTTGTCAAATTGCTCATCCGGAAATGGCAACTGATGTGCCACGCCCTCATGAAGTTGAACCCGCCCCTCGCGAATCGCGGACGCGTTGCGCTTTGACGCCTGCCTCACCATCAATTCGGAATGATCCACCCCCGCGATAAACGCCGCCTGTTTGCTGGCGCGCGAGATATCCACGCCCGGCCCGAATCCGATTTCGAGCACGCGGTCCTGCGGCTTCAGATCGAGCATCAAAATCACCCACTCGCTACGCTCACGGTTGCGAACCGCCATGATCTGGCCTGCCAGCCATCCCATGGCGCCTGCTGGTTTGATGAACTGTTTTCGAAAATCCATGCTCATAGGTAGACGAAGCCGCCCGCGAAGCGGTTCGCAAGCTTTTGCGGCATCATAGTACTTACCCGGTGATTCATCTCCGCGGCGTTTCGAAACAATTTGAAGGTAAGCGCAACGTCATTGCGCTGGAGCGCGTCGATCTCTCGATCGAGCGCGGCGAAATGGTTTCGATCGTCGGCCCTTCCGGCTCCGGCAAATCCACTCTCCTCAATCTGATCGGCGGACTCGACCGCCCCAGCACCGGCGAAATCGAAATCGACGGCGCTCTGCTTGCCTCTCTCGATGACGACGATCTCACGCGCGTGCGCCGCGATAAGATCGGGTTCATTTTTCAATTCTTCAACCTCCTGCCTACGCTTTCGTGTCTCGAAAATGTTTCGCTGCCGCTGCATCTGCGCGGCTGGCCACGCAAGAAGATTGACGATCGTGCGCGGGAACTGCTGAACCTGGTGCAGCTCGCGGCGCGTCTTGACCATCTGCCCGACGAGCTTTCCGGTGGCGAACGCCAGCGCGTGGCGATCGCTCGGGCATTGAGCGTGTATCCGCCGATCCTGCTGGCCGACGAACCCACCGGCAATCTGGACAGCCACACCGGCGTCGAAATTCTGAAATTGATCCGCGATCTGCATGAGCGGCTGGGCGCGACCGTGCTGATCGTTACGCACGACCCCGAGGTCGCCGAAAGCTGCCCGCGCACCATCCACATCCGCGACGGCAATATCGCTGAGGATATTCGGCGGGAACTAGAACGATGATGCTGCTGCGCCTGATTTCGTGGCCGTACGCGCGAAAACATCTGTTGCGTATGTTTCTGACGATGGCGGGAATCGTCCTCGGCGTCGCCGTGTTTGTCGGCATGCACACCGCGAATCAAAGCGTGCTGGCCGCGTTTCATCAAACCATCGATCGCATCGCCGGATCGACGCAGCTTCAAGTCTCTGCGGGCGAGCCCGGGTTCGACGAAGACGTGCTCGACAAAGTGGAGAGCGTCGCCGACGTTCACGCCGCCGCGCCGGTGATCGAAGCGACGGTTTCGACAGGGCAGGGAAACCTCTTGATCCTCGGCGTTGACATGCTGGGCGACCGCAAGCTGCGCGATTACGATCTGGAATCGTCGCCCGATCAGGAAATCGATGACCCCCTGGTATTTCTGGCGCAAGCCGATTCGCTGATGATCACCAAAACCTTCGCCGACGAGCGCGGGCTCAAGATCAACAGCAAGATTGCGATGCTGACCATGGACGGCGAGCGCACCTTCACCGTGCGCGGCATCATGAAGCCCGGCGGCTTGGCCAGCGCCTTCGGCGGAAACCTGGCGATCATGGACATCTACGCCGCGCAGATGATTTTCGGACGCGGCCGCAAATTCGATCGCATTGATCTTTCGCTCAACGACGGCATTTCGCTTGATCAGGGCGCGGCGAAAATTCGCGCGGCGCTGGGCTCCGGGTTTCAGGTCGAGCCGCCCAGCTCGCGCGGCGCGCAATTCGAAGCGACCTCCCACATCTACGCGCTGGCCTCGAACATCACCAGCGTATTCGCGCTGTTCATCGGGATGTTCATCATCTACAACACCTTTGCGATCGCGGTGACGCAGCGCCGCGGCGAGATCGGAATCTTGCGGGCGCTGGGCGCGACACGGCGGCAGATCCGCACGCTGTTTCTGATCGAAAGCGCCATCACTGGATTGATCGGCACTCTGGCCGGAGTCGCGTTCGGAATCCTGATGGCGCGCGCCATGGCTGGCTATATCGGAGGGCTGCTCGAAGAAGTGTACGGCATGGCGCAGACGCGCCGATTCGATTCAAGTGGAGCCGTGGCTGATCGCCGTCGCGATCGCGATGGGCCTGATCACCAGCCTGATCGCCGCGGTGATTCCGGCGCGCGCCGCCGCCAATGTCGATCCGGTTAAAGCGTTGCAAAAGGGCCGCTATCAGCAGTTAAGCGAAGGCGAAAACCGTACGCGCCGGCGATGGGCGATCGCCTGCGTGGCGATTTCCGCCGCCGCGCTACTGCTCAATCGATATACTCCGGTGTTCTATTTCGGTTACCTGATGGCGGTGATCGCTGCGGTATTGCTCGCACCCGCGATGTCGCTGTGGCTGGCGCGCGCGCTGCGTCCGGTGCTCTCCTGGATACGGCCTGTCGAAGGGACACTCGCCGCCGATAGCCTGTTGCAAGGACCGCGCCGAACTTCGGGAACTGTGGCGGCGCTGATGCTGTCGCTCGCGCTGGTGATTTCGCTTGCCGGACTCGCGCGATCGAGCTACAACTCGATTGAAGAATGGATGCGCATTGCGCTTAATCCCGATCTATTTGTTTCGACAGCGGAAACCATCACTGCGCGCAGCTTCGTTTTTCCTGCGTCGCTGGGCGACGGACTTCGCGCGATCGCAGGAGTCGGTGAAGTGCAGCCGGTACGGAGCGTTCGGGTGCTGGTGAAGGATACGCCGGTGATGCTGGTCGCGGTGGATATCGCGGCTCTGGGACGCCGCGCGCGATTGCCTGCAGTCGAAGGCGATTCGGACACGATGTATCGCGAAGCAGCGGCGGGGCGGGGTTTGATCGCATCGGAAAATTTCGCGCGATTGCGTGACGCCAAACTCGGCGAGATGCTTGATGTCCCCGCGCCGGGGGGAACACTGCGTTTGCCCATCAGCGGCATCGTGCGCGATTTTTCCGATCAGCAGGGCAGCCTGCTGATGTCGCGCCAGCTTTTCGTGGATCGCTGGCATGACGACACCGTGAATCTGTTCCGCGTCTATCTTTCGCCCGGTGCGAACGAAGCATCCGTGCGCAAAGCGATCCTCGATCGCTATGGCTCGCGCCAACGCTTGTTCGTGCTCACCAATCACGATCTGCGCGCCTATATTTCGCGCATCACCGATCAATGGTTCGGCTTGACCTACGTGCAGATCGCCGTCGCGGTGCTCGTCGCGATCCTGGGCATCGTGAACGCGCTGGTGGTTTCAATTACAGATCGACGCCGCGAATTAGGTGTGCTGCGCGCGGTGGGCGGATTGCGCCGCCAGATTCGCGGCACGGTCTGGATGGAAGCGCTGGGCGTGGGATTCATCGGATTGATGCTCGGCCTGACGCTGGGCGCGATCCAGCTCTATTACACGACCATCATCGCGAGACGCGATCTGATCGGCATCGAAATCGGCTACGTTTATCCGGTTGCAACCGCGCTCGCGCTCGCGCCAGTGATTTTGATCGCGGCGTTTCTCGCGGCGCTCGGCCCTGCCGAAAGCGCAGTGCGAGGATCTTTAGTTGAGGCTCTTGAATATGAATAGGCTCTTTTGGTTCGCGCTCGCCGCGGTGCCGCTGTCAATAAATGTGTCCGCGCAAGACCCCCGCGGCATCATCGCCGAAGTGCAGAAGCGCACGTATTCCAGATCGCAGCGCTACGAAGGCACGCTCGAAGTGATCGGGGCGGAGAATCATGTGGCTACCAAGCGCTGGATTTTCGAACGGATCGGATCTTTCGGCGAAAGTAAATCGACGCTGCGCTTCATCGCGCCCGCCGAAGTGAAAGGCGTCGGCCTGCTGATCGTCAATCATCCCGATCGCGCCAGCGACCAATGGATCTGGCGTCCCAGCATCGGCCGCGATCAGCGCATTTCCTTACAAGATCGCTCCACGCGATTCTTCGGCACCGATTTCAGTTTCGAAGATTTGGAGGAGCGTGATGTGAATCAGTTCGACTTCAAGCTGATCGCCGACGAGGGCGCGCAGTGGAAGATCGAATCGCGCCCACGAAAGTCCTCACAATATGTGTACTCGTATTTCTGGGTGAAGAAGGACAACTTCACGTTCACGAAAATCGAGGCGTACACGAAAAGCGGACTCGCGCGCGTGATCGACTATCGCGATTTCGAACAGAATTCCGGGATCTGGACCGCGCGGACCACGGAAGTGCTCGACGTGAAACGCAAGAGCCGCACGGTTCTCAAATTCGACAAGCTGAACTACAACATCCCGCTCAAAAATGACGATTTCACCATTCAGGCTTTGCGCCGCGATTCATGATTCCTGTCGTTTGTGTGTTTGCGTCGTTGCTTGCGCAGGATCCTCCGAACTTTGAGCAGCGCGGATTCATCGAATCGAGCACTCTGCTCTTTCCGCAGACAGCCCCTAACGACAGTGGCCACGTGGTCAGCGACGTTCTGCTGCGCTGGGAAGCGTCGTACAAATTCGCCGACTGGCTGAAAATTTCGGGATCGTTCGATGCGGAAACCGATTCGCATCGCGAAGTGGATCGCGGCTTTCATCTCGATTGGGATGGCCGCTCCATCGCGCGCCCGGCGTTTTCGGTTCGCCGTCTTAGCGCCACCATCCATAAAGGCCACGTCACCGCCGAAATCGGGCGCCAGTTCATTCGCTGGGGACAGACCGACGTGCTCACCCCCACCGATCGTTTCGCGCCGCGCGATTATCTGCGCGACGTGATCGATAGCGATTTTCTCGGTGTCATTGCTGCGCGCGTCACCATCGAAGCGAAGAACGACACGTTCGATCTGGTGTGGCAGCCATGGTTCACTCCGAGCCGGACGCCTCTGCTCGACCAGCGCTGGACCGTGCTGCCGGAACAGGCGCAGGGCATTCCGATTGTCGATCAGGGCGCGCGCTATCCCGGCGGATCGCAATACGGCGCTCGTTGGATGCACAACGGATCGGGCTACGAATATTCACTGTGCTTTTTCGATGGCGAGCAGAATCTGCCACTGTTCAATGTGAGTCTCGAGACGCTCACAGGCGGCATCGCGTTGCAGCGCTACTATCCTGAGTTGCGCATGTATGGCGGCGATTTCGCGGTGCCGTTGCCGTGGTTCACGGTGAAAAGCGAAGCGGCGTATTTCACGTCGACCACGCCCGGCACGGATGAATACGCGTTGTACGTGATTCAGCTTGAACGGCAGGTGCGGGAGTGGTCGTTTGTCGCTGGTTATGCCGGCGACGCGCTCACGCGAACCGGAAATCCATTGCAGTTCGCGCCCGATCGTGGATTCGCGAAATCATTTGTCGCGCATGCCGGCTGGACCATCGATGCATCGCGATCGGTCGCGTTTGAAGCCGCGATTCGCGCCGCGGGATCGTTCGCCCGCGCCGAGTATTCGCAGATGTTCGGACAACATTGGAGAGCTACCGCCGGAGTCGCATGGCTGCGCGGCGATATGACGGATTTTCTGGGCGAGTATCGCAGGAATTCCTACGGCTCGCTCGCGATCCGCTACAGTTTTTAGAGCGAGGTGGCGCGCGCTTCAGCGTGCCGGCGCGGACTTTAGTCTGCGCTCGTGAAGCGGGCACTGAAGTGCCCGCCGGCACGATAAATCGTGCGCCACAAGCTACCGAATACAGCAGTGGAAGTAATGCGCGATGCGTGTTAGTCTACGCTCCCGTCTAGTGGCCTGTCAGCGCCAGTGCCAGTGCCAAAACATGACGAGCATTTTCCGTTCCTGGTGGAGTCGCATTCACGACATGGCTCTTTGGTGGGATGCAGCCACCCGAGGGTCCCGGCAACAGACGGCACTACTGCTCCAGATAGGTGTAGCCGTTCAGCCCGTCTTCGTAGAACCTGAGCAGCAGCCCCGATTCCTCGTACCCGATACGGCCCTCGCGAACGGCCGTCTCGACATCGCGGCGGAATTGCTCCAGCAGCGTCTTCGATTGGAACTGGACGTAATCGAGCACCTCGCGCACGGTGTCGCCCTCGATCACCGCGTCCAGCACCACGTGCTTCTGATCGTCCAGACTGACGTGCACCGCGTTGGTATCGCCGAACAGATTGTGCAGATCGCCCAGGATCTCCTGATACGCGCCCACCAGAAACGTACCGAGCACATACGGCTCGCCCGTAAAAGTGTGCAGCGGCAGAGTCTTCTTCACGTCGCGGCGGTCGATGAACTGATCCACCTTGCCGTCGGAATCGCACGAAATATCGCCCAGGATGCCGTGACGGAACGGCTCTTCCTCCAACCGATGAATCGGCATGATCGGGAAAAGCTGCTTCACCGCCCAGCTATCGGGCATGCTCTGGAACAACGAGAAATTGCAGAAGTACGTATCCGACAGCAGGCCGTCCAGACCTTCCAGCTCTTCCGGAAAATAATCCAGCTCCTTGGCCAGCTTCTGAATGCGGCGGCAGATCACCCAGTAAATGCTCTCGGCCCAGCTCCTTTGGTGCAGCGGAAGATAACCGAGGCTGAACAGATTCAGCGCCGAATCGAGCGACTGCTGCGCGTCGTGAAAACTTTCGAGCAGATTCTTATTGCTCAAGCCGCGTAGCGTTTCTTTCAGATCGATCAGCGGCTGTTCCACGTCTTCCGGAATCTCCGGCATCGATTCGCTGTCGCCGAATCCGGTCACGCCCAGAACGTTGAACACCAGCACGCTGTGATACGCCGCCACCGCGCGCCCGCTCTCGCTCACGATGGTGGGATGCGGCACTTCGGCTTCGTCGCACACGCTCTGGATGTGATAGACGATGTCGTTGGCGTATTCCTGCAGGGTGTAATTGACGCTCGATTCGAAATCGGTTTGCGAACCGTCGTAATCGATACCCAGCCCGCCGCCCACGTCCATGTAGCACAAGCCCGCGCCCGCGCGCTTTAGTTCGACATACACGCGACCGGCTTCCATCACCGCGGCCTTGATCTGGCGGATGTTGGTGATCTGGCTGCCCAGGTGGAAGTGCAGAAGCTGGAGGCAATCCTCCATACCCGCCGCTTTCAGCTCTTCCAGTGCTTGCAGCGCTTCCGTCACCGTCAACCCGAATTTGGACCGGTATCCGCCCGACGATTTCCATCTTCCTGAGCCGCGGCTGGCGAGCTTGATCCGCAACCCGATGGTCGGCCGGACGCCGACTTTTTCGGCGTGCTTCTTGATCAGCTCCAGCTCGGTGTATTTTTCGACGACCGGAATGATGCGGCGCCCGATTTTGGCGGCCAGCATCACCATCTCGATGTATTCGTCGTCCTTGAATCCGTTGCAGATGATGGGCGTGTCGTTATCGGCGATCGCCAGCACCGCCAGTAGCTCCGGCTTCGATCCTGCTTCCAAGCCGAACTTGTAAGGACGCCCGTATTCGAAAATTTCCTCGACCACCTGACGCTGCTGATTGACCTTGATCGGATAGACGCAGCAGTAGTTGCCTTTGTAGCTGTGCTCGGTGATGGCGTTTTGAAAGGCCTGATGCATTTCGCCCAGGCGGTGTTGCAGAATCTCGCCGAAGCGGACCAGGATCGGCAAGGAGATGCCGCGCAACTGAAGATTGTCGACCAGCTCTTTCAGGTCGAGTGAGCGGTTGGGATCTTTGTTGGGATGCACCCACAGATGGCCGTTGGTGCCGACCGAGAAATAGCCCTTGCCCCAACTGGCGACGTCGTAAAGTTCGCCGGCTTCGGCCGTGGTCCAGCGGTCGGCCGGTTCGCGGACAGGAGCGCCATTGGAGATTTTAACCGTACTCATGAAATTTCAGTTTCCTTCGGATTGACCGCCAGAGCAAGTAAAAAATCAATGTTCGGTGAAATGTTTCAAGCCGGTGACTGCCGGCTCGTAGAGAGCCGGAGCTCTATATGTGTTGTGATACATATGGATCTGATAACATATGATCGGCGTGGAGTGGATCGTCGAAATCGGTGATGAGTTCGAACCGGAGTTCGATGCTCTTCACCCGAGTGTTCAAGTGGAGATACTCGCGCTATCGCGCTTGCTGCAAAAGTTCGGGCCACAATTGGGCCGCCCTCGCGCGGATACGTTGAAGGGATCGCGTTACTCCAAGATGAAGGAGCTTCGCTTTAGTGCGACCGGTGGCGAATGGAGAGTGGCCTTCGCGTTCGATCCTAAACGGCGTGCGATTTTGCTGGTCGCGGGTGATAAAGCAGGGGTGAGTGGAAAGCGCTTCTATCGTGATTTGATCCACAAAGCGGATGATCGCTTCGCCGCGCATCTGGCCCGTTTGAAGAAAGGAAATTGAAACATGTCCGTCAACGTGAATGACACGATCAGGAAGCTGAAGCCGGCTGTACGGAAGAAAGTGGAGGCTCGCGCGACAGAACTTATCGCGGAGGAGATGACTCTGCGCGAGTTGCGTCATGCCCGAAAGCTCACGCAAGTTCAGATGGCAAAGGCGCTGGGGATCACGCAGGACAGCGTGTCGCGGCTGGAGCAGCGCAGCGATCTGCTGCTGTCGACTCTTCGCAAAACAGTGAGAGCGATGGGCGGAAATCTTTCGTTGGTCGCGGAGTTTCCGAATCTTCCGCCGATCGTGTTGTCCGGTATCGCGAAGAGCGATCGAGACTCCTAGCCGACATACTGGACCTCTTCTTCCAGTTCCACTCCGAATTGTGCGCGCACGCGTTCTTTCAATTCCGCGATCAGGCCGCGTAATTCCGCAGCCGACCCGCCGCCTTCGTTATAAATCAAATTCGCGTGATAATCGGCGACCTTGATCGCCCCGCGCGTCATTCCCTTCGCGCCCGCCTGTTCCAGAAAAAATGCGGACGGTACCTTGCCTTCTCGTACCACTTCCTTCGGTACCGCCGAGCGCGCCGATTCGGGCAGCGCATCGAAAAATAGGTTCTTGAAGATACTGCCAGCGCAGCGCATCTCGGGCGGATATTTTGCGTTCCGGATTTTCAAGATGCTCGCCGCGGCAGCGCTCAGATCCTCGGCGGACGGCTCCAGGCGCAACATCGCCGACAGCACAATCCAATCCTTGTTGCGTTTGAACACGCTTTCGCGATAGCGGAATTCGCACTCCGCGCCGCTGATTTCGCGCACCTGCTTGCCATCGAAAAAACGTACGCTCTCGACGCGTTCTTCGATCGAGTGTCCGTACGCGCCGGCGTTGCCGTAAATCGCGCCGCCGACCCAGCCGGGAATTCCGGTCATCGTTTCGAGGCCGCGCAATCCGCTGGCGATGGAGGTGTCGACCAGGTCCTGCAGCATCGCCCCCGCCTCAACACGAACCGTCGTGCCGTCGATCGCGATCGATTTCGCGACATAGCGTACCACCGCGCCGTAGAACCCTTCATCAGAAACGATCAGGTTCGTCCCGCCGCCGATCACCGTGTGCCGCCAGCCCGATTCGCGGACCGCGGCCATGGTCTGGATCAGCGCGTCTTCGGTCGAGCAGTCGCACAGCACTCGAGCCGTTCCGCCGATCTCGAATCGGGTATGCCGAGCCAGCGCCGCACCGACGTAGAAGTTAAGATTGGGAATCGCCAGGAGGCGAAAGAGCATCTGGCATCAGTATAAGATGACGGGCGTCCGCGCCCTGATTGCTCTATTCATCGCGACAGCGTTCGCTCAGGACAAACCGGCGTTCGAGGTCGCATCGATCAGACCGTCGAAGCTGACCATCGTCGGCGGACGCGTCCGTCGCGACCCCAGCCAATTGTCGATCGTCAATCTCACCCTGAAGGAGATGATCATTTACGCCTGGGACGTCCAGCCGTTTCAGGTGCTGGGCGAACCGCCGTGGGCCGATTCCGACCGCTTCGATGTTTCGGCCAAGCCCGAACGCGCCGTGCAGTATCACGACGTGATGCTCATGATGCAATCGCTGCTCGCCGACCGTTTTCAGCTCACCATGCATCGCGAAACGCGGGGGCTTCCCATCTACGCATTAGTCCGCGCCAGAAAAGACGGCAAGCTCGGGCTGGGCATCGTGGAAGCGAAGGAGGGAAGCTGCGTGGTCGCCGGACCGAACAGCGCTATCGCGCGTCCCGAATCCGGCAAGCCATCTCTGCGGCATGTCAGCGATGAATCCGAGGTTCCTGCGCACATTTGGATTTTCACTCGATGCACTCGCAAAGAGTCTCTCTGAGATCCTCGGTCGACAGGTGATCGACCAGACCGGCCTCATCGGGACCTTCAACATCAATCTCGAATGGACGCCGAACGAATCGCAGGCCCTGCAGCTCCCTCCCGGAGTTCCGGCGCCGCCGCAGCCCGAAGCCCCGGTCTCCATCTTCACCGCGATCCAGGAACAGCTCGGCCTGAAACTGGAATCGAAAAAAGGGCCAGTCGAGGTCTGGGTGATCGACCGCGCCGAGAAACCGTCAGAGAATTGAAGTATGGCTTTCCCCGGATTCCCGCCCGATGCGCAGAAGTTCTTCGCCTCGCTGGCCCGCAACAACGATCGCGAATGGTTCCAGCCCCGCAAGGAGATTTTCGATACCAAGATCAAGGCCCCCATGGCCGATCTGGTCCTGGCGATCAATGAAGACCTCGCCAAATTCGCGCCCGCCTACATAGCCGACCCCAAGAAAGCGATTTATCGCATCTATCGCGACACGCGTTTCAGTCCCGATAAGACGCCCTACAAGACTCACATCGCCGCGATCTTTCCCAAAAAAGGCGGCGAGCGCGGATCGACGCCCGGCTTCTATTTCCATATCTCGGCGAAAGAAGTCGGCATCGCGGGCGGGCTCTACGAACCCCAGCCCGAACATCTTTACTCCGTCCGAAGCTGGCTGGTCGATCATCACGAGGAATTCCGCAAGGCCACGCGCGCCTGTAAGAAGCTGATGGGCGATATGTACGGCGAATCGCTGAAGCGCGTGCCCAAAGGTTTCGATTCCGAACACCCCGCCGCCGACCTTTTGAAAATGAAGCGCTGGGTGGTATGGACGGCGCTGCCGGGCAAGCTGGCCACCACGCCGGACCTTCAGAAGGAATTGATCAAGCGTTTCAAAGCCATGCTCCCGATGTCCGAGCTGCTGGACCGAGCCTGTGCGGGGGCGAAAAAGCGAGCCGCCGCAGCCAACTTCCTGGCCGATTTCTGACCATGAGAAGGTTTTCCACAATTTTGTTTACCTTGTTTGGCGGCCTGTGGTAGCATGAGAATGGCTTCCGGTCCACTCCGGAAGCAATTCCCCACCTTATGGAGTCGAAGACAATCTCCGAATGAGTTTCACCGTATTTTTGGGCAACCTGCCCGCCTGGGTGACTGCGGACGATATCAGGGGCTGGCTCTCAGCCGAAAACCTGGTCGCGGACGCGATTAAAGTGATTCGCAACCCCGAAACGCAGGAGTCGAAAGGCTTCGCGTTTATCGACGCGCCAAACTCGGAGGAGATGAATTCGATCATTCGCCGGTTCGATCGTGCGCCGCTTGAGGATCGTCTGCTGCGCGCCAATCCGGCGCAGCCTCCCAAGCCGAAGGGCTCGGGTCGGCCAGGCGGCGGCCCCGGATATTCGGGCGGACCCGGTGGATCGGGCGGACCCGGTGGCTACGGCGGCGGCCGTCCTCACCAGTCTCAAGGCTATTCGCGCGATTCCAATATCCACTCTGCCCCGCCGCGCGATACGCAGCCTCCGGCTGCTCAGGATCAGGGCCAGGCTCCGGCAGCCGAAGCGGGTCAAGCGCAAGCCCCGGCACAGGGACAAGTGGACCAGCGTCCGCCGCGTCGCGGCAAACGCGCCGGCCAAAAGCGGCCCGGCGGCGGTTCCAACAGCGCGTTCGCGGAAGAACTCGCGAAAGCTCTCTAGTCCAAACAGCCTTCTGTTTGTGGCTCACCAACGCGCTCCATCCCTGTCGCGCCTCCTTGGAAGATCGCGCTCAGCAGCACCGGTCGCGCACCCGCTTTGTGGCATTGCGTGTGGTCAGACTTTGAGGCGCGACAGGTATGGAGCGCGCCGGTCGCTTAGCCGGAAAACTGACCAATCAGCACATACCCGGTCCAACGTTACATGAGCCGCCAGGCTTAGCCGACAGGTAGCAAGAACACGTGACGGCTTTCACACCTTAATCCAACCCCAGCGGCTTCTTGGGGATTTCCTCCACCATCTTCTGCCGCTGCTGCCGGAATCCCTGCATCCTGAGCTTCAGCGCTACGCGCCCCCAAACAGCAGCGCGACGATCAGCAGCATCTTCGGCTCGACACGAGCCGGGATGATTCCTCGCGATTCCAGCGCCGCACCCACTACCGCCAGCGCGCCCAACCCGAGCATCACGAAGTCAATTGGTTTCATGACGACCTTATTCTACTGTCCTATCATGAACCATGGGGATTCCAACCATGAATCGATTCGCCGCCGTGCTGCTGTTTTCCAGCCTGGCCTTCGCCGGGACCAAAAAAATCACCATCGAAGATTCGCTGGCCATCCACCGCGTCGCCGCGCCCAGGTTTTCGCCCAACGGTCAATGGATTCTCTACACCGAGACCGAATGGGATCGCAAGAACGATCGCCAGATTTCGCACATCTACGTCTCGCGCCCCGCGCCTCGCGCCACTCCCGTGAAACTTACCAATGGCGAAAAAGGCGAGACTTCGCCGCAGTGGTCGCCCGATAGCACGCGCATCGCGTTTCTGGCCGACCGAACCATTGGCGAGCCCGCCGCCGGCACGCGCGGCCCCGGCAATCAAGTCTGGGTGATTCGAGCCGACGGCGGCGAAGCCGAAAAGCTCACCTCCGAAGACACGCCCGTCACCGAGTTCCAGTGGTCGCCCGACGGCAAGCGCATCGCGTTCGTCACGCGCGACACGCCGGCCGATAAAGCCGATCGCGACAAGCGCCACAAAGATAAATTCGACGCGGTCCTGGTCGACGCGGGTTATAACTATGCGCATCTGTGGACGCTCGATGTCGCGGCCAAATCGAAGAAGCGCGTCACCGAAGGCAAGTTCACCGTGTCGTCGCCGCGCTGGTCCCCCGATTCGCGATCGATTGCCTACGTGCAATCGACGGTGGGCGCGCAGGAAAGCTCCTGGTTTGAGTTGAGCCCGGATCGCAACACGGATCTCTTCGTCGTTTCCGCCGATGGCGGATCACCGCGCAAGCTCACTTCAAATCCCGGTCCCGATTCGAGCCCGGAGTGGTCGCCGGACGGCAGCCAGATCGCCTATCTGAGCGCGATGAGCGCGGCGGGCTGGGCCGACAAGCAGGATATTCTGGTGCTCACGCCGTCCGGCGGCGCGCCGCGCAACATCACTCGCGACTTTCCGGATTCGGCCAGCGATCCCAAGTGGTCGCACGACGGCAAAGATATTCTGTGGAGTTCAGAAGAAGGTGTGCGCCGCCATGTGTTCGAAGTCCCCGCGTCCGGCGGCAAGATCCTGCACATCACCGAGGGCGATGCGATGTATGCCGACATAGATCTGGCGCCCAGCGGCAATAGCTTCGTCTGCACCATCGATAAATCGGATGCGCCTCCGGAGGTCTGGATGGTGCCGATCCACGGTAGTGCGAACGTGCACGCGGTGCAGATTTCGCAAGCGAACGCGGCGTTCGACGAATTCGCAGTGGCGAAGTCCGCGGCGGTGCGCTGGAAGAGCTCCGATGGTTTCGATATCGAGGGCGTGCTCACCTACCCGCTCGATTATCAGACCGGCAAAAGAGTGCCGATGATTCTTTCCATCCACGGCGGACCGTACGGCGCCAACACGGCGGCGTTCAACACGCGATCGCAGATCTTCGCGGCGCACGGATACGCGGTGCTCGCGCCCAATCCGCGCGGATCGACCGGCTACGGCGAGAAATTCGAGAAGGCCAACGTCGCCGATTGGGGCGGCAAGGATTTCGGCGACCTGATGGCTGGGGTCGATGCCATGATCGATCGCGGCATCGCGGATAAAGACAAGCTGGTGGTGATGGGCGGCAGCTACGGCGGCTTCATGACGTTCTGGACCATCACCCAGACCAATCGATTCAAAGCCGCGATCGGCCATGCCGGCATCAGCGACTGGTATTCGATGTACGGCCAGACCGACATCCCCGGCCTGATCGGCTACGGCTTAGGCGAACCGTGGAAGGCCACGGCCACGCCGACGCTGCGCAAATATTCGCCGGTCACTTACGTCGATAGAGTGAAGACGCCAATCATGATCACGCACGGTGAGCAGGATCGCCGCGTTCCGATCCAGCAGGCCGAGGAATACTACCGCGCGCTGAAGGGCGTCGGCGACGAAGTGATTTTCGTGCGCTATCCGCGCGAAGGCCACGGCATCACGGAACCCAATCATCAGATCGATCTGGTGGATCGCCAGATTGCGTGGTTCGCGGAGCATTTGAAATGATTGGCCAATCCATGCTCGCCGAATTCGATCAGGAAATGGCGGGCACGCGCAAGACTCTCGAACGCGTGCCGGACGACAAGATGTCGTATCGTCCGCATCCGAAATCATTTCCGATGGGGCTGCTCGCCTTTCATCTCGCCGATTTGCCCAACTGGGCCACAGTGACGATCACGCAGGATGAGCTCGAAATCGCGGGCATGCCGGGATATCCCAAGCCTGAAGATGTGAAGCAGAAGGATCTGCTAGACAAGTTCGACAAACATGTGGCGGAGGCTCGCGCCGCGCTCGCAGGTGCGTCCGATGAGACCATGATGAAGCCCTGGTCGCTGCTGGTGCGCGGGCACAAGGCGTTCACGATGCCCAAGATCGCGGTCCTGCGATCGATGGTGATGAACCATCTGATCCACCATCGCGCGCAGTTGGGTGTTTATCTGCGGCTGAACGATATCGCGGTGCCGGGCCTATACGGTCCGTCGGCGGACGAGCGCTAAGAAATATCGGCGTTGAACCGCTCCTTTTAGTCGCGGCTCATTGGGCGCGCTTGCTGAATCAACACCATACAGAGCCGTGACCAAAGGGAGCGGTTCAACACTCGGGTTTTCACTCAGAGAGCGAGTTTAGGCGGAACAATGAACGGATTGCGTTAGTCCCTTGCGCAGACTCGACGCCGGGAGTAAGCTTCAATCAGAAGGCAGGCGGTTCTTCCTATATGC
The DNA here is from genome assembly GCA_963819125.1 of Terriglobia bacterium. Lineage (GTDB taxonomy): Bacteria > Acidobacteriota > Terriglobia > Bryobacterales > Bryobacteraceae > Palsa-187. Next base: position 493,021 of record CAWFUQ010000015.1, on the reverse strand, counting down.
GGCACTTGAAATTTTCTCTCTTCTTTTTACTCGCTGCGACAGTGGTATTCGCGCAGCGCGGCGGTGGTGGACATGGGGGCGGCGGTGGCGGCGGCCACGCGATCGGCGGTGGTGGCGGCATGCGCGGCGGTAGTGTGGGTGGCGGTTCGTTCGGCGGCTCGCGTGGAACGATCGGCGGCGGTTCCGCTTTCCGCGGCGGCAGCACCATTAACAATGGATTTCGCGGCGGAGTGAACAACGGATTCCGTGGCGGCGTGGGCGGATTCCGCGGCGGCTACGGCGGACGCGGATTTTACGGATTCGGCTATCCCTACTACGGATTCGGACTCGGCTTCGGTTGGCCCTATTACGGATACGGTTATCCTTATTATTACGACAGCTATTATCCGTACGATTCCGGCTACTACGATTACGGATCCTATGGACCCAGCTATTACGGCGATCCGAACGCCGGCGCTTATGGACCCGCATACGGCGGCCAGACCTACTATGGCGATGGCAGCGGCTATACTTATCCGGCCGCTCCGCAAGCGCCCTACTACGGCAACCCCGCTGTGACGCAGCCTTCGGGAAGCTCCACCGAATCGTTCTATCGCAAGCCGATTACTATCTGATCGCGTTCACCGATCACACCATTCAGGCCGCGCTCAGCTATCACATCGACGGCGACACGATGTACTGGACCACGCGCGAGCATGAAGACAAGCACGCGCCGCTGGCCTCCGTCGATCGCCGCTTCACCGAACAGATGAATCGCGACCGTCACGTCGAGATGCGGCTGCAGTAAGGTTGGCGACCTCCAAGCAGAGCCCTGCGGCTGCCAGCGCGGCCAAGGCCGCTAAGCCAGTCAACTGGACGCTCTGGATCTCGCTCGCCCTCATCGCGGCAACCGTCGGCCTCTACGCGCCGGCAGTTCACTTCGATTTCGTCACCATTGACGACGCCGAATACTCGACAGCCAATTCGCACATTGCCGCCGGGCTCACGCGCGACGGCATGGCGTGGGCGTTCACCTCGAGCGTCGACGCCAACTGGTTTCCGCTCACCGTGATCTCTCACATGCTGGATCGCCAGCTATTCGGCTGGAATCCCGGGCCTCGCCACGCGGTCAATCTCGCGCTGCATACGCTGAGCACGCTGCTGCTGTTTCTGGTCATGAGCCGCCTCACTAAACGCGTGTGGCCCAGCGGATTCATCGCGCTAGCCTTCGCGCTGCATCCTCTGCACGTCGAATCGGTCGCCTGGATTGCCGAACGCAAAGACGTGCTGTGCGCGGTCTTCTTTCTGGCCGCAATCTGGGTTTATGCGAGCTATGTCGCAAAACCCGCGCCGTGGCGCTATGTGCTGATTCTCATCGCTTTCGGATGCGCGCTCATGTCGAAGCCGATGGCCGTCACGCTGCCATTCGTGCTGCTGCTGCTCGATTTCTGGCCGCTCGAGCGATTCTCGAAAGAATCCGTCACGCGCTTGATCGTCGAAAAAATTCCCTTAGCGCTGCTGAGCCTCGGATCGGCGATCATCACGTTTCTGGTGCAGCGCGGGGCTGGCGCGGTGGTGGGCGGCGACCTGGTTCCGCTCGGCATGCGTTTGGAAAACGCGATCCTCTCCTGCGGAACTTATCTGCTCCAATTCGTCTGGCCGGCGAAACTCGCGGTGTTTTATCCCTACGCGGAAATCCCCGTCTGGCAGGCGATCCTCGCCGCGCTTGTGGTCATTGCGATCTCCTGGCTCGCGATCACGCAGCGACGCGAGCGTCCTTACCTCCTCACCGGCTGGTTGTGGTTTCTCGGAATGCTGATTCCGGTGATCGGCATCGTGCAGGTCGGTTTGCAGGCGCATGCCGATCGCTACATGTATCTGCCCTCCATCGGCCTTTCGATCATGCTCGCCTTCGGCGCGGCGGATCTGCTCGCGCAGCGAACTTCACTGCAGCCAGCCGTTGCCATCGCCGGCGCCGCGCTCTGTGTCGGGTGGGGATTGGTCACCTGGAACGATCTGGAATATTGGCGCGAGAGCCGGGCGCTGTATCAGCACGCGCTTGAGGTGACCCAGAATAATTACATCGCCGAAAATGGGCTCGGTGAAGTGCTGCTGCGCCAAGGCCAGTCTGCCGATGCCGTGCCGCACCTGCTGCGCGTCATCGATCGCGAGCCATGGTTCTCCGGCGGGCGCATCAATCTCGGCGCGGCGTTCAGCAAAATGGGGCGCCCGCGCGACGCCGAGGAACAGTATCGCCACGCCATTCGCCTGGATCCGGAAAGCGCCGAAGCGCACTGCGGATTAGGAGTGGCTCTGGGTGAGCTGGGCCGCAGTGATGAAGCGATCCCGCAGCTTTACGAAGCCCTGCGCATTCGCCCCGATTATGCCGACGCGCATTACAACCTGGGCCGTGTGTTGGCTCTGCAGGGTCGAACGCCGGAAGCGATGACGCAATTCGCCGAAACGGTACGCCTGCAGCCCGCCAATCCGGAAGCGCACTACAATCTGGGCACCGCGCTTGCATCGATGAATCGGATGAAGGAATCCGCGGCCGAGTTCCGCACCGCCATTGATCTGAATCCGGATTATCTCAACGCGCGCTTCAATTACGCCAGCGCGCTCGCCAACCTGGAGCAGTTCGATGAATCGATCGCGCAGTTCAATGAACTGCTGAAGCGCGCTCCTGATTTTCCGCACGCACAGGAGAGCCTGGCACAAGCGGTCGACATGAAAAACGACTCGCGGAAATAACGTGGCGCAGGCCGCTGGCTTGCGGAGCCGGCAGTCGTGCCGGCTTTTCCGGAAGAGCCGAGATGACTCTCGGCTCAGCAGGCCTGGCGGCCCGCGCCACTAAACCACGTTGAATAAATGCTTGCGGCGCTCCACCCACTCCTCGCTGGTGCATAGCCGCGGCCCCACCTCGATCAACCTCGGCAGCAAATAAAACAGCGCCTTGGGCGACCACTTCTCGCCATCGCGCGTCCGGAATCCGCGCTCGTTAATCACCTTCGCGGCTTGCGAGAGCGGCCCATCCTGGACGATCACTTCCATCATCAGGACCAGCACTTCCAGCTCTTCCGGATCGTCCTCCAGGCGCTTGCAGTCGCTCGCCACCCGCAGCCCGAACGGCACGTCTTCGAGCGCTTCTGCCTTGGCAGACGCTCCTCGTTCCCACTCCACCGCCACCAGGCGCCACCCCTCCGCGAACTTGGTGTTGAAGTATTCCGGCGACGGCGCTACCGTCATGAAATCGCGCACGCGTTCGAGTTTCGGCATGCGATTCGACTGGCAATTTCCGTTCCAGCATAAGTAATTGAAAATCCGGCGAGCGGACACGTCCATCTGTCCGCTGCCGGGATTCTATTTCTCGAATCGGAAAACCTCGTAGCTGGGGCGGCCGTTCGAATCCGGAATTGTGCTGAGGATCACGCGATGCAGCCCGGCGCGCGCGGCCGCCTTGTCCATGTTGATGCGAACCACCGGCGTGTTTTCCTCCCCGGGGGCGCGCGTCACGAACCATGCGTTTTCCATCGACAACATCCAGTCGATGGACTTCTGTTCCTGGGGCGAGGGAGGATCGTTGAAAAACGGCGGATCGCCGGAAATCAGGCTGAGCTTCCCTTGATGCAGGAACGCGAGCTGGCTCACAATTCCCCAATCGGTCGCGATCACGGGCTGATCCCCGCGCCCGTCGAACGCGCGCGACATCGCAAACACCGCGTCGGAAAAATTGGGACACGAGCCGTACCGTTCAAAATCGGCGATGTATTCGTTCACCACCAGGAGATTCGTGGCAGCCAGGATAGACACGGCGCCGATCGAGACTGCCCGCCAGGGAACAGAAAACAGCGCGATCGCGACAAACAGCTGCGGGAACGGCCACAGCAGCACGCTGTGATGCGCCGCGTTGCCGGCGTCTTTCGTCACCGCCATCGATACCCACGCGACCACGCAGAAGATCAGCGAAAACCACGCCGCGCGATTCCGCCACCACCACGGAATCAGCAGCAGCGAGAATGCGAACGCGTACACCATCCAATCGGCGCGCGGCTCGCGAGCATGCGTGGCGATCCACGCCGCTCCGCTCATCGCAGCCTTGGCAACCGGCCCGCCATCCAACCGGCTCATGAACCCGAATAGAGCCGAGCCATCCATGGTCCGTTCCAGCGCTCCGAATTTCTCACGAACGTGGGTGATGTCGAAATGCACATTCTCGCGAGTGCTGCTCTTGGGACTGTGCAGATTGTAGACGATTAGCGGCAGCGCACCGGCGATCAATCCGGCGCAAGCGATCGCGACGGCCCGCGGCCGGAGTAGCCGGCGAAGGTCACTCCAGAACACCGTGATCGCGGCAACGGACACTCCCGCAAACGCCCAGGCGAAGATCGCTTTGTTCCAGAACGCCAAGCCGAATAGGAAAAATCCCAGGAAGAGCCAGCCCGCTCCACTTTGCCGTGCAAATTTGAGAATGAAAAAAGAACCGGTCACCAGCAAAAAATGCTCGAGCGCAACTGGTCCCCAATCTACCGTGTTGGTGAGTAGGAATGACGCGTCGGTCGAGAGCAGAACGGCGGCGGCGAGAGCCACCGACGTTCCTGCGGCTCGTCTGGCTAAACCGAAGAAAATGAAGATCGTTATCGCGCCGATCGCAACCACCGGGAGACGCAGCGACCACACATTGGAATGAAACAGACCCAGAATCGGTATATAAATCAGTGTCTTGAGCGTTCCCAGGTAGCTGAGCAGCATCAGGGTCAGGCGGCGATGAAACAGCCCGATCGTAAATTCTTTTGCGCTAAACAGATACAGAGGGTCGGTGAAAATCACTTCGTCCGGGTAGATGCCCGGATGAGGAATCAGCCAGATGCCCAGCAGAAGGAAGCCGGCAGAGGCGAGAATCGCGCCCCAAACGCCGGTCCGCGAGGACTGGGTGAGGCCCCCAATTTCAGATCGTGTGCTAACATCCTTCACGGTTGGACCCGGTTTTATCGCCTGTACGGCGCGATGGAAGGGATTCCTTAAGAGAACTTTCGGACCGTCCTTGGACAGTATACGTCAGAACAGTGACACGGAACGATGGGAGGAGCTTAATGATATGAACAATTTAGCGATGGCTCGCCGCTTGCATAACATGGGAGAAGTGAGACACCGAAATCCAGACGAGGGTCTGAAGCGTAATGTTTTTGAAAGAGGTAGCCGATAAGTGTTCGATAACGGCAGGCAATTCTCGCATGTCATTTGTAAGCTCCGAACCGGCCAGCTAAGAGGCTCGGAAGTAAGCGGAAAAGAATGGCTACCAGATTGCTTGCGTGAGACGGTCGGTTGTGCTATGGTAATTGAACCTAACTCGGAGTTGCTCAGTTTAGACCGATTCGAAAGCGGAACTCGCCGCGTAGACGGCGACCTCTGCTGGATGGCAACAGGTTCGATCTGCCAATCGGCATCTCAAACGGAATCGATTTCGAGAAACGCGTCGATCTCAAAAAGCGAAGCGAGGACTGAACCTTTTTGCGATACCTCGCGTCTAATCGAGGTGACCCGGCAAAAGCGGGCGCTGGACATTTGGAACGAAAACAACAACAGATAGGAACGACAGGAAAGAGACAGGAGAGAGAGGCAGAAAATGACCAAGAGTGAGCTGAACAAATTCAAACATATTCTGGAGGCCAAGCAGGCAGAGCTGGAAGCGTTCGTGCGCAATCGCGAAGGTATCGCGATTGAAAAGAGCCCGGATGCGCTCGACGAAGTGCAGCACGCCGCGGAGCGGGAGCTGGCGATTCGCAATCTGGATCGCGAGTCGAACCTGCTGCGCAACGTGCGCGCGGCGCTCCGCCGCATCGACGAAGGCAACTTCGGCGTGTGCCTGCATTGCGAAGAGGACATCAGCCCCAAGCGGCTCGCCGCCGTGCCGTGGACTGCGTTCTGCATCCAGTGCCAGGAAATCGCCGACCGCAACCAGGCGGGCGACGGTTCGGAGAGCTTCGACGAGATGCTCGTCAGCGCCGCCTAAGCCAAACATTCAGAAATTGGGACGCCGGATTCACGATTCTGGCGTCCTGATTCTGATCCACGAAATCATTCTCCCCGCGGCATCCCCATCCCTCCGGTACGAGTGAAACTGCCCCGAATCGCACATGGTGCACAGTCCCAGTGTGTCGATCTGACCCGCAGGCACGCCTGCGGCGAGCAATTGGCCGCGATTCGCGGCCGCTAAATCCACCTTCCCCGCGCCGTCTAATCCAAACCTGCGCCCCACTTCTTCACCCACCTGATAACAACATTTGCCGATGCCCGGCCCAATCGCCGCGACGATCTCCTCCGGCGATGTGTCGAATTCCGACCGCATCTCGTCAATTGCCCGACGCACGATCTGTTCCGCCGATCCGCGCCATCCCGCGTGGACGGCCGCTACGGATCGATGCCTGGGATCCGCCAGCAGAATCGGCAGACAGTCTGCCGTTCGGATCGAAATCGCCAGACCCGGCGTGTTCGTGATCAGGGCGTCTGCACTTCCGGCACGGCCTTTGTGATCCGCCCGTAGAATTCTGGCGGAGTGGATCTGATCGAGACTGGCCATCGCGTCCTGGTCGATCGCGTCGATTCGCATGCCGAAGCCGTGTTCGATCCAGGAAAATTTGCTGAGAAAAATGGAGGTGAGCACTTTCTTCACTCCACCACATTTCTCGAGAATTAAACAAACAATTCCGGGGTCGCCGGCGTCTAAGGATAGTTGAAGCGTAAGCCACGTCAGCTTAAGCCTCGCGAGCCTGGTATCTTGTCCCCTCAGGCCGGGGAGCGTCACGGATGCCCGATTACGGAATCGCGCTGGCGCTATTTGCCTTCACGGTCGCGATTTATTTCCAGGTTCGCGACTTCGCATTTCTCAACTACGACGATCCAGACTACGTCACCAACAACCCGCACGTTCGCGATGGATTGACTCGTGCTGGATTCGTGTGGGCTTTCGTCTCCGGCCACGCCGCGAACTGGCACCCGCTGACGTGGCTGTCGCACATGCTCGATTGTCAGCTCTTCGGCGTGTACAGCGGCCCGGCGCATCTGACCAACGTCGTGATCCATTCGACCAGCGCGGTTGTGCTGTTCCTGTTTCTGCGGCTGGCTACCAGGGCACGCTGGCGCGGCGCTTTCGTCGCGTTCATTTTCGCGCTGCATCCGCTGCACCTCGAATCGGTCGCCTGGATCGCCGAACGCAAGGACGTGCTGAGCGCACTTGTTCGGGATGCTCACACTGCTCGCCTATCTGCATTACACGCGACATCGATCTCTCGGCCGCTATGCGCTCGTGATCCTGGCGTTCGCGCTCGCGCTGCTGTCGAAATCGATGGCGGTGACGTTGCCGCTGGTGCTGATTGTGCTCGACTGGTGGCCGCTGCAGCGCGCCGGCTTTGGAAAGTTCGACCGCGCGCTGTTCATTGAAAAAGTCCCGCTGTTTGCGATGTCCGCCGCCGCGTCCGTCGTCACCCTTGCGGTGCAAAGCCATGCTGGGACCATCTCTACCGTCGATCGCATCCCGATGCTCGCGCGTGTCGAGAACGCGTTCGTATCGTACGTGGTGTACCTCGGCAATCTGATCTGGCCGGCCAGCCTCGCGGTGATTTATCCGCTCTCGAATTCGGATTTGCTGTGGCCCGGACTAGCGGCCGCGCTCGCGATCGGCTTGGCCACCTGGCTGATCCTCCGTCGTGGTCCTGCTTTCGCCGCTGTGGGCTGGCTGTGGTATCTGATCACGCTGCTGCCGGTGATCGGATTGATCCAGGTAGGCCTGCAATCGCATGCCGACCGTTACACCTACCTGCCGTCGATCGGCATCTCTATCGCGCTCGCCTGGGGCGCAACTGAGATCTTCGAGCGACGCCAATGGCCGCGATTCGCTCTCGCCTCTGCCGCCGCGACCGCGTGCGCCGCGTGTGCGATCGTTACCTGGACCGATCTGCAGTATTGGAGCAACAGTGTTGCTCTGTTTCAACACGCCGTCGAGGTCACGCCAGGCAATTACGTCGCACTTAACAATCTCGGCTCCGCGCTGCGTCACGAGGGACGCGTCCAGGAAGCGATTGCCGCGTTTCAAGCTGCCAGCGCGATTAGACCGAACGCTGCCGACATTCACGACAATCTCGGCGAAGCGCTGACCGCCGCCGGAAGGCTCACGGAAGCGGAGCCGCATCTGAATCAGGCGCTGCAACTGATTCCCGATTTTCCCAAGGCGCATGTCGATCTGGCGTCGGTCATGGTGCGCACGCAGCGCCTGCCCGAAGCCGAGCAGCACTATCGCGCGGCGCTGAGCCTGGAGCCGGAAAATGTGGAGGGGAATAGCGGGCTCGGCGGCATTCTGGCGCTGCAGGGCCGGGTTGCGGAAGCCTCTCCGCATTTTGAAACGGCGCTGCCTCGTCTGCTGGATCAATTGCGCGACGATCCCGATAACGCCGATCTGCATTTCAATGTCGGCACCATCTACGGGATTCTGGGCCGCACGGATGAAGCGGTCGCGCAATTTGAAAAGGTGTTGGAACTGCGGCCTGACGATGCAGAGGCGCGCTACAAGCTTGAGTTGACGCGGGGTGGGGCAGAGCGCCGCTGACGCATAGCTGTGGCGTAGGCTGTCAAGGCCCGCTGAGCCGAGGGTGGTGGGTCAGTTTGACGTTAGGGCGACCAACGCGCTCCATACCTGTCGCGCCTCAAACCACCGTCCTTGAGGCGCGACGAGAGTCGTCTCGGCTATTCTTCCTTCCGATGAAAAGAAACGCCGGCACGAATGCCGGCGCTGCAGGCTGGACAGCCCGCGCCACGTGGGGCTAAACCTTGGCGCGATCCAGCATCAGCGAAAACTGGCGTGACTTGGAATCCACCCGCGCCTTCAGGTCGTTCAATTCGCGCTCAATCGAACGCAGCCGGTCGGCTAGATGCAGACTCGCCAGCACCGCGATCCGATTCGCGTCCACATTGCCGGCCTTCTGCGCGATCTCTGTCATCAGGTTGTCGACCGATTGGGCCAGCGTTTCCACCTCGCCGGGATCGCCGTCGACCGTGAGCGTATAGGTCTGGTGAAAGATGGTGACTTTGACGGTTTGACGGTCAGCAGACATCGCTTAAGATGCCCCAACCTGATCGATCTGTCCCAGCAGCTTTTCGATTCGCGTACGCACCTGTTTGCGTTCGCCACGCAGCTCTTCAATCTCTTTCCGCAGCTTTTGGGTTTCGGCAACCGTGGAACTGGACGCGTTGCGCGCCGCATTCAACTCCGCACGAGCCGCGAGCGCTTCCTTGGCGGCAGTGTCGCGCTCGGCGATCAGCATCTCGCGTTCGGCCAATGCCTCGTCGCGGGCGCGCACCGCTTCGTCGCGCTCTACTACCGCGACGTCGCGCTCGGCCAGAGCCGCATCGCGACCTTCGCGCAGCCCGGTGACTAATTCCACCGTGTGGCGAATGCGATCTTCGAGACTACCGAGCGAATCGATTTCGGGAGCAGGTGTGCTCATGCCTGACTATTCTATGCTGATTCGGTCGCGCTTAGGCAGCGGCCGGAGCCGATTCCAGCGCAGCCTTGGCCTGCGTCACCAGAGCGGCAAACGCAGCCGCATCGTTCATGGCCATATCGGCGAGAATCTTGCGGTTGAGATCGATGCCGGCCTTCTTGAGGCCGTTCATGAATCTGCTGTAGGAAATCTCGGATTGTTTGCATGCCGCGCCGATGCGCACGATCCACAGCGAACGGAAATCGCGCTTTTTCAGGCGCCGTCCGACGTAGCCGTAGCGCAGCGATTTCTCGACCGCTTCCTGCGCGGATCGATGCAGCTTGCTCTTGGTGAGGAAAAAGCCCTTCGCCAGGGCGAGTGTCTTTTTGCGGTTTTGACGCCGCTTGGAACCACGTTTTACTCTCGGCACGTTTGGTCTCCTTAAATCAACGGCGGATCAGGCACGTGCGGCGCGCTGTCCACTCGAAATCTTCTTTTAAGCTCACACCCGGCCGATTTTTATAAAAAAGCGACGCGGGCGGCCTAATACGGAAGCATGCGCTTGATCTCGGGCGAATTGGCGTCATCCGCCACCGCCGAGGCGCCCAAGCGGCGCTTCCGTGTGCGCGACTTGGAGGTCAGAATGTGACGGGAAAATGCATGCCGGCGCTTGATCTTGCCGGTACCCGTCTTCTTGAACCTTTTGGCCGCACCCTTATGGGTCTTTAACTTTGGCATGGGAATTCCTGAAAGCGTCCCGCTGAGGCGCGAGACGACTTCGTTCAGAATAACATACCTACACCCCATCTCCAAAAACAAACTCGCCTAAGGTAGTGGGTCAGTTTGATGTTAAGGCGACCAACGCGCTTCATACCTGTCGCGCCTCAAACCTCCGCCACTGAGGCGCGACAGGCATGGAGCGCATTCGTGATCCGCGTACAAGTCCCGAAACTGACCCACTTACCCCCCTAAACACCCCGAGTCACTGCAACAGAATGTCCCGTTCTGTCTCAAGATTGTGTCGAAGATCCACAAAACCAGCCCGATCGCCCTGTTAATATCTTTTATTTTCAATGCCTTGGAATGGGTTCAATCGTGCACCAGAGAAGTCCGAACTCGAAATGCGACTTGTCACGTCCACGCTCGCGGTCCTGGCCCTCATCGGGGCCGCCGTAACTTCGGCGTGGGCGACCACCCTCCTTCGGCTCTCGACCGATCAAATGATCCAGCAGTCGACCGCGATTGTGCGGGCGAAGGTAGCGGGGTCGAGCTCGGGATATGTCGGGCGCGATATCTACACCTACTACCAGCTGCAAGTCACCGAGAATCTGAAATCGTCCAGCCCGGCGTCTTTGCAGGTCGCGGTCCCGGGCGGCGTGGCGCGCGGCCTGCGGCAGATGGTCCCAGGAGCGCCGTCGCTGAACGCCGGCCAGGAATATGTGCTGTTCCTGTGGACCAGCAAATCGGGATTGACGCTGGTGATCGGGCTGTCGCAAGGGTTATTCGCGGTGACGCAGGATTCTTCGGGCAATGCGATCCTGATGCGCCCGGCCGCGGTCGCGATGATGCTGAATTCCTCAGGCCAGCAGGTCGCCGATCAGCCGGTTTCGATGAGTCTGGCAGCTTTGCGCACTGAGATCCACAACGTGTTGGGGGCAGGCAACTAGCATGCGAATGTGGTGGCGAGCCGCGATCATGGCAACGGCGCTGGCCGCGCTCTCGCCCATGGCCTCCGCGTATTACTACTGGATTTATTTCGCCAACCACAACGGGCCGTTCGCACCCGTGCCGGCGCGATTCGATACCGCCAATCTGCCCAATCACACCATCCCGCTGCTGATTTCGAGCCAGGGTCCAACGGTGTTGGTGCCGGGCGATTCCTACAACGCGATCATCAGCCAGCTCCGCGCCGCCGCCGATGTTTGGAACGGCGTTTCAACATCGACTGCGCGGTTGAAATTTGCGGGCCTTTCGGCGATGACGCAGCCCGATGTGACGCCGGAAGTCGACATCGTGTTCGATAGCAACATTACGCCGGGACTGCTGGCGATGACGCAGATCACCACGGCGGCGGATGTTACGACGCAGCTTTCGAGCGGCGCGACCTTTATTCCCATCCAGAACGCGGAAGTGCATTTCTATAGCAATCTGGCGGTCAACAGCGGCGGTCAATCGCAGCCCAGTTTTTCCGATTCGTTTTTCCTGACCATGGTGCATGAGCTGGGCCACTCACTGGGGTTGCAACATACCCTGACTTCCAGCGTGATGTCGACGCAGCCCACCTCGGCGGTGACCAAAGCAGCGCCGCTTTCCGCCGACGATATCGCGGGAGTTTCTCTGCTTTATCCGGCGGCATCGTACGCCGGGACGACCGGTAGCATCACAGGAACGGTGCAGTTGGGCGGCGCGGGCGTGAATATGGCGAGCGTGGTGGCGCTATCGACCAATGGCACCGCGGTCAGCGGGATCACCAATCCGGACGGGACCTATCGCATCGATGGAATTCCGGCGGGCGCGTATTACGTGTACACGCATCCTCTGCCGCCGCCGGGAAGTGGCGAAGCATATCCCGACAACATGTTTCCGCCGCAGGACTCGAGCGGATTTCAATACCTGGCCAACACCGGCTTTGGATCGCAATTTTTTGGAGGCACCACGGACTGGACGCAAACCACACCGATCAATATCACGGCGGGTCAAGAGACGGATGGAATCAATTTCAATGTATCCGCGCGACCCGGTGGTCCGGCAGTTTCCACAATCACGACCTACGGAGTGCAGGGGCCAAGCGGACAAGCTTGCACCGTGCAGCCGTGCAATTTCGTGAATCAACCGCCGATTCAGGCGGGAACCCTCCAGATCCTGGCGTTCTTCGGAAACGGGATCACCGCCAGTAACAACATCGCACCGGCGCCGGGGCTGCAAGTCAGCGTCATCGGAGGAGCGGCGCCGGCGCTCACCTACGGTGGGCTCAATCCATATCAAGGAAATCCTGGCTATATTTATACCGGCGTGGAGCCCTCCCTATCGGTCGCGGGTACCACGCAGATCGCACTGGCATTCCGGCTGAACGGCGATCTATACGTTCTGCCGAACGCGTTCAGCGTGGTACCGGGTCCGCCTCCAGCGATTTCCGCGGTGAAGGGAACGACCGACGGCAACGGTAACGCGACCGTCAACATCGCCGGCGCGAATCTGAACGCAAACACCAGGATTCTATTCGATGGCTCGGCTGCAGCCGTCACGCAGGTGAACCATGATGGATCGCTGACCGTCACGGCTCCCCCGGCGGCCGCCGGATATCGAGCGGTAGTGGAAGCGCTGGCGCCCGATTCGCAAACCTCCGCGCAGCTTCTGGGCGCGGCCGCGCCGCCTGCTTTCGTGTACGGCGGTCCGGGAACTCCGCAGATCACCGTGAATCCGCCGGTGGTTCAGGCGGGCACGGATACGATCATCGAGATCAGCGGTTCGAATACGAATTTCGCCGAAGGACAAACCGTGGTCGGGTTTGGATCCAGTGATGTGACCATTACGCACGTGTGGGTGGTGAGCCCCGGATTGCTGCAGATGAACATTTCGGTGAATGCGTCGGCGAATGCCGCGCCGGTGATGCTGACGGTCGCCAGCGGATTGCAACTGGCGAGCCTGACGGCGTCGCTGCAGATCGCGGCCGCGAATCCCTCTCAAATCACGCTGCGCACCCCGATTCTGAATCAGGCCACCGGACTGGCGGGTATTCCGGTGGGCGGCACCGCGATCATCAACACCTCCAACCTTCCGTTCACGGCCACTTCCGCGACCCTGGCAGGTTGGAATCTGACCATCGCAAATCAGCGCACGCAATTCAGTCTGGGCGATCACGGCCAGTTGATCGTGCAGGTGCCGGGCGGATTGCTGACCGGACCTTCGGTAGTGCAATTGATTTCCGCCAACGGCGCGCCGGTCCCGCCCGTGCTGATGCAGGTGGATCCTCTGCCGCCGGTGATTACGGCCGCGGCGGACATCGCGCAGGGTGTTGCAGCGGGAGTGTTTCACGCCGGCGACAGCCTCTCGATCACAGTGACCGGGCTCGCCGATGCGTTTGGTAGTTTTCCGACGGCAGCGCAGGTCGACGTGAACATCGGCGGCGTCGACGTGACGCCCGCATCGCTCACGCCGCAGAACGATCTGGCGCAGTCTTGCAAGATCGTGGTCACAGTGCCTGCCGCGCTCGCCGCCGGTGCGCAGCCGATTTATGTCCGCTACACCACACGCGAGTCGGCGACATTCCCGATCACGCTGCAGTAATCTCTTTCCACCCTCGATACACCAGCGCCAGCGGCAAGCCCATCACGTTGAAGTAGCAGCCTTCGATGCGATCGATGAATTTGGAAGCCAGGCCCTGGATGGCATAGGCGCCGGCTTTGTCCATCGGCTCCCCACTCGAGACATAAGCGTTGATTTCCGCCTCGCTCATTTTGACGAAATGCACCCGCGTCGATTCGACATCGACGATCGAACGATCGCCATGCAGGAGGGCGATCCCGGTCATCACGGTATGTTCGCGGCCGGAGAGCAGGCGGAGCATCCTCCGCGCGTCTTCCGCATCGATCGGCTTCTCCAGAACGTGTTCATCGACGACCACAGTCGTGTCGGCGCCCAATACGATCTCATGGGCTGCCGACCGAGCCGCTTCCGCTTTCTCGCGCGCCAGTCGCCGCACGTAAGCTTCCGGCGATTCGCCCGGCGCGCGAATCTCTGTAACCGGGCGCGCGCGCACGATAAAATCGAATCCGGCGATGGTCAACAGCTCGCGCCGCCGCGGCGATTGAGAAGCGAGAATCAGCACTCTCGCATGATACAATCGAGCCTTCCCCCGGGCTTCATCCGAATTTTTTCCGAACCATGGAACGCGCCGGCCGTCTCATCCCCAAACTGAAGCTGTCCGCCACGCTGCACGATCCCGAGTCGCGTGCCATGGCCGCGTGGAAGCTCGCGGCAGGCGAAAAGATCGCGCGGCACACGCGCGCGGCAGCGCTGGTGCGCGGCGCACTGGTCATCGAGGTGGAGGATTACGCCTGGCAGCGCACGGTCGCGGGATTCGAAAAGTTTCTGCTGATCAATTTGCGCGCGGCGCTGGGCGACGACAGCGTCCTGAGTTTGGATTTTCGTCCCATGCGCAAACCCATGAATGTGGCCGAGCCGGAACCGAAAATATCACGACGTGGACCGCAGCGAGCGGAGTCGGCGCGTCCTGAGGGAGATCTGGTGGCAGATCCCTTTCTGGACCAGAACTATCGCCAATCGAAAAGATGAAGCTCACCGAACAGCAGGTCCGGCATGTGGCCGAGCTCGCCAATCTCGCGCTGAGCGACGCCGAAGTCGCCAAGATGACCCACGATCTCGGCGGCATACTGGAGCATATAGACAAGCTGAATGAGCTCGACACGTCGCGCGTGGAGCCGATGGCGCAAGTGCTGGCGGAATCCTCGAGCGACAATCTGCGTGCCGATGAAGAGCGTCCGCCGCTGGGCAACGCCGCGGCGCTCGCGAACGCTCCGGTAGCAGGGGCGGGTTACTTCAAAGTGCCGAAGGTGATCGAGCGGTGAGTCTCCTTGACCATTCGATCGAATCCATCCGCGCGGGATTGCTCGCCAGGAAATTCTCGGCGACCGAGCTTACCAGCGACGCGCTGAAATTCGCTGAAGCGGAAAATCCCAAGACCAACGCGTATCTGACTTTTTCTCCCGAGCGCGCGCAAGCTGCGGCGGCCGAAGTCGATCGCAGGATCGCGGCGGGCGAAGACCCCGGCGCGCTCGCCGGAGTGCCCATCGCGATTAAAGACGTTATCGTCACCAAAGGCCTGCGTACCACCTGCGGATCGAAGCTACTGGAACACTACATTCCGCCTTACGACGCCACCGTGATCGAACGCATCGAGCGCGCGGGCGGCGTGATCCTTGGAAAAACAAATTGCGACGAATTCGCCATGGGGTCGTCCAACGAAAATTCAGCGTTCGGACCGGTGCGCAACCCGGTCGCGCCGGATCGCGTCCCCGGTGGATCGAGCGGTGGATCGGCCGCAGTGGTCGCGCAAGGGACCGCGGTGCTGTCGCTCGGCTCCGATACCGGAGGTTCGGTGCGGCAGCCCGCATCGTTCTGCGGCGTGGTCGGGGTCACGCCAACCTACGGGCGCGTGTCGCGCTATGGATTGACCGCGTTCGCCAGCTCCCTGGATCACGTGGGGCCGTTCGCGCGATCCGTCAAAGATTCGGCCGCGTTGCTGCGCGTGATTGCAGGACGCGATGAGATGGACGCCACATCGGCCTCGACCGCCGTTCCCGATTACGCGGCGGCTCTCGATGGCAACGTCAGGGGGTTGAAGATCGGATTACCGAAGGAATATTTCGCACAACTCCCCCCGGAGACGGGAGACTTGATCGATCGCGCGGTCGATGTACTGAAATCGCTGGGCTGCGAGATTCGCGAGGTCTCGCTGCCGCACACCCCCTACGCCATCGCGACCTACTACATCATCGCGACCGCGGAGGCGAGCGCGAATCTGGCTCGCTACGACGGAGTTCGTTACACCACGCGCGCGAAATCGGAAACGCTGAGCGAGATGTACCGGCTGACGCGCGGCGAAGGATTCGGGGCCGAATGCAAGCGCCGCATCATGCTCGGCACCTATGTGCTCAGTGCCGGGTATTACGATGCGTATTATCTGAAAGCGCAGCGCGTGCGCGGGCTGATCGCCCAGGATTATCGCGACGCGTTCGCCGAAGTGGACGCGATCGCCGCGCCGGTGTCGCCGTTCCCGGCGTTCAAGCTGGGCGCGAAGGTAGACGATCCGGTCGCGATGTATCTTTCCGACATTTTTACCATCACCGGCGATCTGGCCGGAATCCCGTGCATGAGCGTGCCGTGCGGCGTGACAGCGGAGGGGTTACCGGTTGGATTGCAGATTCTGGCGCGTCATTTTGACGAATCGACCATGTTTCGTGTAGCGCATGCCTATCAAGTGGCATCCTAGTAAAGAGACATCCACAGGCATTTCAAATCATAGGAGGAAGTACCCGAATGGCGTTCACACTGCCCCCGCTGCCCTACGCGTCCGACGCGCTGGAGCCGCATATCGACAAATTGACGATGGAGATCCATCATGGCAAGCATCATCAGGCGTACGTGACGAATTTGAATAAGGCGCTGGAATCGGCGCCGGATCTGGCGAGCAAATCGCTCGAAGAATTGCTGGCGAATAATTGCGCGATCGTGCCGGAAGCGATCCGCACGGCCGTTCGCAACAACGGCGGCGGGCATTCCAATCACTCGCTGTTTTGGACGATTATGGGCCCCGGCGCAGGCGGCGGCACGCCGGTCGGCAATCTGGCGCAGGCGATCAATGGCGCGTTCGGCAGCTTCGATGCGTTCAAGGAAAAGTTCGCGGCTGCGGGCGCGGGACGGTTCGGATCGGGTTGGGCCTGGCTGCTGAAGAAGGGCAATAGCGTCGAGATCACTTCGACCGCGAATCAGGATTCGCCGATTATGGAAGCTCGCTTCGCGGTCATCGGCCTGGACGTGTGGGAGCACGCCTACTACCTGAAGTATCAGAATCGCCGTCCGGATTATATCGGCGCGTGGTGGAACGTGGTGAACTGGAAAGCCGCGGAAGATCGATTTAACGCCGGGAAGTAGTTCGGCGCGGTAGGTTGGACCGCTCCCTTTGGTCACGGCTCTGTATGGTATGGAGCCGGTAGCCGCCCCAAATGAGCCGCGACTAAAAGGAGCGGTCCAACGCTCGGGGTTTCACAGCCGAACGGAGCGCGTTCGGCGCGATAGATTTAGGTTCCGTTGCCGGCGGCTTCGAGCACGATCTGCCATAGCAGCTCCACACCATCTTCCAGATTCTTGGGCGAGATGCGCTCGTCATTGCCATGGGCGCGGCTCTCGCCCCCTTCGCGCAGAAACACAGGCGCGCCGTAAACACCCATGCCTTTGGCGCGCAGGAAGCTGCCGTCGGTGGCGCCGCGGCTCATGTACGGCAGCACGATATCTTTCGGATACATTCTGCCGATGGCTTTCTGCATCGCGACGTACAGCGCCGACGTGGTCGAACTCGGTTCGGTCGAAGGCATCTGCTGGCCTGGCGCGAGCGTGATCTCGACTTCCGGATCATTCACGATCTGCCGGAAGCGATTGAGGACTTCCTCCTTGGTCTCGCTGGGCATGCGGCGAACGTCGATCTGCACATGCGCAACGGTCGGGATCGCGTTGATCTTCACGCCGCCGTCGAGCATGGTTGGCACCACAGTGGTGTGCAGCATCGCATCGAGCTCAGGATCTTTTGCCCGGATTTGTGCCTCGGTCGCGACCGCGGTCGCGGGATCGGCTAATCGCCGCCGCATCGCCTGATCCAGCCAGGAATATTGCGCCAGGGTCGAGATCTGCCGCAGGTATTGACGCGTGGTGGCGTTTATGATCACCGGCTGATCGGAATGGGCCAGCTTGATGGCCGCTTCCATGACGTGAATCGCGGCATTGTCGTTGCGGGGCAGCGATCCATGACCGGCTGTTCCTTTCGCCGTGAGGATCACGCGCGTCGGAATTTTTTCCGTGGTTTGAACTTCGAACAGCCGTTTCCCGTCGGTTGTGTCCAGAATCGATCCGCCCTCGTTGATCGCGAATTCGGCGTCGATCTTTGGAAACTGATGCGCGATCAGCCATTCCATTCCAGTCGAGCCCGCTTCTTCATCGGCTTCGGACAGCAGGATGATGTCGCGGCCAGGCTTGATGTTGCGCCGCTTCATTTCCACCAGCACCGCGAGTTCGGCGGCCAGCAGCGATTTGTCGTCCTGCGTGCCTCGCCCATAAATATATCCGTCTTTGAATTGCGCGCCGAACGGATCCGCGGTCCACTGCGCACGCTCGACAGGAACCACATCGCTATGCGCCATCAGCAACAGCGGACGGCCTTTGCCTGTGCCCTTCAAGCGCGCGATGAAGTTCATGCGCTTGGGATCGCCGCCCTGCAGCTCCGCGGGAATTCCGTGCGCGTCGGCGACCTGCTTCAGATAGTCAGCGACTTTCGTTTCATTGCCGGGCGGATTCGAGGTGTCAATGCGTACGAGGTCCGTCAGATATTGACGGGTTCGTTCTCCGAGAGGCCGGTTATCGTCGGCAGCCACCCCAAGGACTGCAAGGACAAGAACCAAGGCGACCGTTAGCCGCATTTGAATCCGATTTTAGCAGAGTTTGACTGCCGCTCGACCTTTATATTTAGCGGCCTTGCCAGCACGCTGGACGCTTTTCGAAAAACGCGGTGATGCCTTCCTGCGCGTCGTAAGCCGCTGCGTTCATCGACATCACTTCTTTCGCATACGCGTAAGCTCGCGGCTGATCCAATTCGATCTGCGCGTAGTACGCCTGCTTGCCCAGCGCGACGGTGAACCCGCTCGCTTCGGCGATCTGACCGGCCAGTTTGCGCGTTTCTGCTTCCAGGCCCGCTGCCGGAACCACCCGATTCACCAGCCCCCACGCCGCCGCCGAATTCGCATCGACCGGTTTGCCGGTGAGCAGCATCTCCATGGCGCGCTTGCGCCCCACCGCACGCGTCAACGCGACCATTGGAGTGGAACAGAATAATCCGTTCTTCACGCCCGGCGTGGCGAACGTCGCTTCGGAACTCGCCACCGCCAGATCGCACGTCGCGACCAACTGGCAACCGGCCGCGGTCGCGATGCCCTGCACCTGCGCGATCACCGGCTGCGGGATGGACTGAATCTTGGTCATCAACTGCGTGCACACATCGAAGATGCGGCGATATTGCGCAATCGATCCGCCCACCAGCTCTTTTAAGTCGTGGCCCGATGAATACACTTTTCCCGCGGCTGCCAGGATCACCGCACGCACGTCGTTCTGCGTAGCGATCGAGTCGAGGCAAGCGATCAGCTCCAGCATCAGCTCGAGCGAAAGCGCATTGCGCCGATCCGGACGATTCAGAGTGACAATCGCGAGGGAGCCTTCGCGTTGATCGAGAAGGAACTGGTACATGCTCCCACTATATCGGGGAAGAAGAAATTATTCCTTCCCTAATCCTTACTCTGGGCTTTGCGATAGGCTTCCCAGCGCCGGCGCTGTCCCTCAGCCATGCGCTGCTTGACTTCAGGACTGACCACGCGCTTCTTTCCCGGCGCTGACGGTTTTGCGGAATTCGTTACGGTGTGTGCCTTCAGCCAGGCCGGCGGCCTTCCCCTCCGTTTTCCTCCGTGCCCTGCTGCAATACGTTCCAGCACCAGAATGGCGTTGTCGACAGCCTCGCGCTCGGAGCGCAATTCGGCGATCATCTTGAGCAGATCCATATTGATGGACATTGTAGCGTGAGCGATTGCATCGTTTCAATTTGATCCCTATATTGCATGCCTAGCGCGCCTGTTGTAATTGAAGCTCACGAGCTGGTAACGGACGTTTAGTATAATCGTGGCCATGACCAAAACCCTGGGTGTGCTTTGCCTCATGTCCACCGCGCTCGTGCCTGCCATGTTCGGCGCCAGCGTCTACGATTACTCCATGAAGAATATCGACGGCAAGAACGTCGCGCTCTCCAGTTTCAAAGGAAAGATTCTGCTGGTGGTGAACGTCGCCAGCAAGTGCGGATTCACGCCGCAATACACCGGCCTCGAAGCGTTGTACGAAAAGTACAAGGGCCAGGGCTTCGTGATCGCGGGCTTCCCGGCCAATAATTTCATGGCGCAGGAACCGGGCACCGATGCCGAGATCAAGACCTTCTGCTCATCGAAATACAACGTCACGTTCCCGATGTTCTCCAAGATCTCGGTGAAGGGTGACGATAAGGCGCCGCTGTATCAGTACCTGACTGATGCTGGCGCACCGACCGGCGGCGAGATCAAGTGGAATTTCACCAAATTCCTGGTGGACCGCAAGGGCAACATCATCAAGCGCTTCGAGCCGACGGTTACGCCTGAGCAGATGGACGCCGCCATCGCGGAAGCGTTGAAATAGCGCCTTGCCGAAAATCCTGGTGACCGGCGGCGCCGGGTATATCGGCTCCATCACTGCGTATCATTTATTGCGTGCGGGCCACGATGTGATCGTGGTCGACGATCTGTCGCGCGGTCATCGCGACAACGTCCCGCCGGAACTCCTGCACGTGGTGCGACTGCAGGACGCCGCGGCGCTGATTCCCCTGCTTCAAGGCGTCGATGCGGTGGTGCATTTCGCCGCCGTAATCGCAGTTGGTGAATCCACCCGCGAACCTGAGTTCTATTTTTCAAATAACGTCGGCGGATCGCTTTCGTTATTCGAAGCCATGGCGAAGGCGCAGGTCCGCCGCTTGGTTTTTTCTTCTACCGCCGCGGTGTACGGAAATCCCACCAAGGTCCCGATTCCAGAAGACGCGCCGTTCGGGCCAGTCAGTCCTTATGGAGAATCCAAGGCGACCGTGGAGCGGATTTTAGGGCAGCTCGATCAATGCCGTGGATTGCGCAGCATCGCGCTGCGTTATTTCAATGCCTGCGGCGCCGAACCTTCCGCCAATCTGGGCGAACGGCATGAGCCCGAAACGCACCTGATCCCGCTGCTGTTCCGCGCGCTCTCCACTGGCGAGCCCATTAAAATTTTCGGCGACGATTACGGCACCCCTGACGGTACCTGCATTCGCGATTACATCCACGTCGCCGATCTGGCGCAGGCGCATCTCGCGGCTCTCGATCATTTGCTGGCCGGCGGAGGTTCGGATGCCTTCAATGCCGGCACCGGCTCGGGTTATTCGGTGATGGAAGTTCTGCGTGTGGTCGAGCAGGTCACCGGGAAGCGCGTGCCTTTCGAACTCGCGCCGCGCCGCGAAGGCGACGCCGCCGAATTAGTCGCCGATAGCAGCAAATTGCAGCGCACTCTCGGATGGAAGCCGCAGCGCAGCGGTCTATCCGATCTAGTTCGGGACTCCTGGACTTTCTTTCAACGCGCTTTTTAGCCAAATCCTCCACTCATTCCCTGGTCTCCCGCCCTGAATCATCTGGGGCAATGACAAATCGGCATATTTGTGTATTAAAATAAGACGTCTTTAGAAAGGCAGAATGTCCGTTTAATCGATGCCCACGATCAAGGAAGTGGCACTCCGGGCCAGGGTGTCGGTTGGAACAGTCTCGAATGTCCTGAGCGGCCGGGTGCCGGTGAGCAAGCGTCTCAGCGACCGTGTGCAGAGCGTAATCCGGCAGCTGGATTATCATCCCAATCACATCGCGCGCAGCCTCAAAATCCGCCAGTCCAATACGATTGGGTTTGTGATCAGCGACATTACCAATCCCTTCTTTACGCAATTAGTCCGAGGCGCGGAAGATGCGGCATGGAAGGCGAATTATCTGTTGATCATTCTGAATTCGGATGAACAACTGGAGCGCGAGCAGCAGGTGATCGCGGCGCTCCGGGCGCGACGGGTCGACGGCGTCATGCTGGTTTCGGCTGCTGACGGCGAAAGTGAGCATATTCGCGCGCTGAATGAAGCCGGCACGCCGTTGGTGTGCGTGGATCGCGAGATTCCCGGCTTCGATTGCGTAGTGGTGAACAATGCGGACGGCGCGCGGGCGTGCGTCGCGCATCTGATCTCGACCGGTCACCGCCGGATCGGCATGCTGAATGGAGACCTGCGTGTGGCCGTCGCGCGGGAGCGTCATCTGGGCTATCAACGCGCGCTGCGCGATGCCGGGATCCCGTACGATCCCGCGCTGGTGACGCATTTTGGACTGCGCGTGGAGGACGGCTATCGCGGCGCGGCGCAGATTCTGGCGGCGAATCCGCGGCCAGACGCGATCTTCACCGCCAATTCGATGATCGCCATGGGGTTGCTGCGTGCGTTGCGCGAGCGCGGGCTCGCCTGCCCGCGCGATATCGCCATCGGAGCGTTCGACGATTCGATTTTTCATGAAGCGACCGTTCCGCCCCTGACTTCGGTCGCGCAACCGGCCTACGAGTTGGGAAAGCGTAGCGTGGAACTGCTGCTCGATCGCATCGCACATCCAATGAAGAACCCCAAGCGCAAGCGCACCAAGATCGTGCTCGATACGACGTTGGTGATTCGTGAGTCAAGCGGCGCTACCCCGATGGGCGCAAGCTGGGGCGGCTGAGCAGCAGGCAAGAACGTCAGGTCTTCTTTTTGCTCTCGATCATCTGGCCCGCCGAGCTTTTCACCACCAACAGCACCAGCGTCGAGATCAGGCATTTGGAAAACGGCGGCGTCGCATCCAGAAAGAGAGACAAGACGGTCAACACCGCGGACGCGATGAACAGAACGTTGATCACGCTGCGAAATCCGCCAGTGAGCTGATCCTTGCTGGTGGAGACCTCCAGCTGCGACCCGCAGCCCAGGCACACCGTCTCTGTTTTCGTCATTACGGCGTGACACTCGCGGCAGCGATTCATAAGGAAGATCCCCGTCCTGACTGATCTTATCGTCCAACCGCGCGCGTTACTATCGGCAAATCGCCTTAGTTCATGGAGTACTTACAGGCCAGCGATCGCATCGGCGATGCGCCGGGCCGTCAGCGGCGCAAGCAGAATCCCATTGCGAAAGTGACCGTACGCCAGCCAAACATTGGTGTTTTCGAACCGGCCGATGTGCGGAGTCTCTGAGAACGGTCGAAATCCGATCCAACATTTGGAAGGCTTTACGTTTTTTAGAGGAGTCCATAATTCCGCGCAGCGGCGCTGGATGTCCTCACAAATCGCCGGATTGATGGAGCGGTCGAACCCCACGTCTTCTTCGGTCGAGCCGGCGATGGTGAATCCGCTGGCGCGCTGCAGCACGTAGGAGTGCCCGCGCCGCAACATCGGCCCTAAGGTGCCGGGCTTGAGATCGAATCCGATCAGGTGGCCCTTTATGGGTCGAACCGCCGGAAGATCGATCCGGCGATCGCCATCCAGAATTTCGATCTGATTCGACCAGGCCCCCGCCGCCACGACGAGCGCTTCGTGATCCCTCGATTGAATCGATTTAATTGGACTGTTTTCGACCACACTGACTTCACGCCTGGGCAAGATGGCGCGAATCGCTCCCAGGAGATCGTGGGGATCGACGTAGCCGTCCTCGGGGAAATCCTGCGGCGGGCCGCCGTCCTCCGCGAATTTTCGGCAGCCTACGATCGCGAAATCGATCGGCAATCCGGATTCCGCGCGCAACTCGTGGACGAACGCCGGGTATTCGCGCATGCTTTCCATGCCGAGACCGCGCCACAGGGAGGCGCCCTCGAACTCGCCACCCGGCGACAACATCCCCGCTCCGGCCGAGCTGGTCTCGCCGCCGAAGGAACCGGCATCGCACAGCGTGACGCGAACGCCGCGTTGCGCCAAACGCCACGCTAGGCTCGCGCCAATTAACCCCGCTCCGAGAATCGTTACGCTGCGCGCGCTGGCCTGCATATCTACCATTGAGACAAATCGTCGCACTTCAAGACAACCTGGCGCACGCGAACTCGCGCAACTCGCTTATTTTCGGTCAAAACAAATGGCATCGAACATGCTTTATCTCAAGCATGCTTTGGCTCTATCTGCTGGGGGTCGCGACGTTTCTGGGGATTGTCGTGCGCCGGCTCATGCGGCTGCAAAAACCGCTGAACGATGAATTGTATTCCAAACGAGTGGCTATCGATCACGTGAGCAGCGGTGTCGCATGGGTTTCGGCGAACGGCAGTCTGTACTCGCTCAATACCTCGCTATCGCAGATGCTGGGCGCTTCGCAGGAAAACTTAAAGGGCTCCAATTGGCTGCTGATGTTCACCAAGCAAGAACGGCATCGCATGGAAGAGGCGTATAGCCAGATGCTGCTCGCCGGCATTGCCTCGCTCGATACGCGCTTGCTCGACACCTATGGGGGCGAAAGCGATCGTGAAGTGAAGCTGGTCGCGGTGCACGATCACAAAATGCGCTTCATGGGGCATCACTGCATCGTCGAACGCGTCATCTCTGAGCAAGGCCGCTCGAACGCCGCAGCGCACATCTCCGTCGAATCGGATGCGCGGACTGAATTTGCTACTCTGTCGTCTTGAGCGCATCCAGCAACCCAGTCGACGCGAAAATTCAGATCTCCCCCGAGGATTTCGAGCAAGCCCGCAAGCGCGTCTCCGCGCACGCCTATCACACGCCGCTTCTCACCTCCCGCTTGTTGAGCGAGCACTCCGGCTTCGAAGTGCGGCTGAAGGCGGAAATGTTCCAGCGCGGCGGATCGTACAAGATCCGCGGGCCACTGAACAAGATCCCGCAATTGTCGGCGGAAGAAAAAGCCCGCGGCGTAATCTGTTCGTCGGCTGGAAATCACGCGCAGGGAGTCGCGCTGGCCGCCTCGATTTATGGAGTTCGCGCGGTGGTGGTGATGGCTGAAAATGCCACGCCTTCGAAAGTCGCGGCGACCCGCGCCTACGGAGCGCAGGTGGTCCAGCACGGGACCATCTGGGATGAAGCCAACGCGAAAATGCTGGAGCTGGCCGCGCTCCACGGCATGACCATCATTCATCCCTTTGACGATCTGCAATTGATCACGGGCCAGGGAACGCTTGGCCTGGAAATTCACGACGATTTTCCGGATGTCGATATTGTCATCGTGCCCATCGGCGGCGGCGGATTGATTTCCGGCGTCTCCACGGCGATGAAGAATCGCAATCCAAAGCTGCGGGTGATCGGCGTGGAATCGTCGGGCGCGCCGGGAATGAAGAGCAGCGTGGGAGCGGGCGAAGTGGTGACGCTCGATCGAGTCGATTGCATCATCGACGGATTGCGCGTAAAGCGCGTGGGCCAGAATAACTTCCGCATCGTGCGCGATTACGTGGATCAGATCGTCACCTTGCCCGATTCCGAAATCTTCGACGCGATGTTATGGATCATGTCGCGCTGCAAGCTGGTGCCGGAAGGCGCGGCGGCAGCTCCGGTGGCGGCGCTGCTGCACGGTTTGATCGACGCGCCCGCGGGAACGAAAGTCGCGTGCGTGTTGAGTGGCGGCAACGTGAATCTCGATCAACTCGACGGGCTTAAATGGAATTGAGTAAACTTCCGCTGGCACGGAATTCGCGTGATCGATTTCGGGCGCTTCATCGCCGGTCCGTATTGCGGCATGCTGCTGGCCGATATGGGAGCGGACGTGATTCGCGTCGATCGGCGGCAGGGCAGTGAGGATCGCTACACGGGCCCGGTAACGGATGGCGGCGAAGGCGGCGGATTTCTGTCGCTCAATCGCAATAAGCGCAGCATCACGCTGGATACCTCGAAGCCGGATTCGGCGGAGATCATTCGCCGATTGGTGAAGACGGCCGATGTGGTGGTCGCAAATCTGCCGGTAGGCGTGATGAAGAAGATGCGCATCGATTACGAATCGCTGTGCGCGGTGAAACCGGACATCATTCTGGCGCGCGTCTCGGCTTTCGGTCCCGATGGCCCGTATGCGAATCGCGTGGGCTTCGATTCCGTGGCGCAGGGCATGAGCGGGGCGATGGCGCTGACCGGATTTCCCGGCGCGCCGATCAAAGCCGCAGTTCCTTATTGCGATTACGGCACTGCGCTGCACACCGCGTTCGGCATCGCGATGGCGTTGCTGCATCGCGAAAAAACGGGCGAAGGGCAGATCGTCGATGGCGCGCTGCTCGCCACCGCGGTCACCTTCATGCAGGCGTTGATTGCGGAGCGCAGTGTGAAAGGGATCGTGCGCGAACAGCGCGGCAACGCGGCGTTTTATTCTGCGCCGGCCGATACTTACCAAACCAAAGACGGCTGGATCGTGATCCAGACCATCGGCGGCGATATGTTCGCGCGCTGGGCCAAGATGGTGGGGCGCGAGGACCTGATCGCCGATCCGCGTTTCGCCGACGATCTTTCGCGCGCCGACAATCGCGCCGTGATTACAGAAGTCATGGGCGCCTGGATGGCCGCGCGCACCAACGCGGAAGCCATCGCTGAAATGGAAGCGGCGCGAGTGCCGGCAGGCACGGTGTATGACCTGGATCAGGTGCTGGATGATCCGCAGGTCGCCGCGCGGGAGCTGCTGCAATACGTCGATTATCCCGACGCGCCGAAACCGGTGCCGCTCGCCAATACGGCAGTGCGATTGTCGAAAACGCCCGGCGGCATTCGTCATCGCGCGCCGATGCTGGGCGAGCATACCGATGAAGTGCTCGCCGAAATCGGCTATTCGGCGGATCAGGTCGCAGCATTGCGTTCCGCGCAAGCCGTTTAATTCTTCCAGTTAGCACTTCGGAACAAATCCCGCCTGTGCACCCGAGGCTTATTCTGTCGGCGAGGCAGCATGAGTTTCGATATTTCTAAAACCCCGACGCTTGAAGCGGTCGCGAACGCGGATGAGCACGTTCTCGCGCAGGATTTGCAGAAGCGTGTCACTGAAGCGCTAAGTGCGGCAGACCAGAACGCCGAGGTGGTTCAGGCGGTCGAGGCCCATCGCACCGCAGCCGAGCGCCTCGAAAATCTTCGCACGTCGCAGCACGCGGTGAACCAATACGCGAAAGATGCGCGCGAGCGCCTGAACAACGCGACGCAGACCATGATCCACGGCATCGTCGAATCCGCCGCTCTGAAAGGTAAACCGGAATTCGCGAAGGCGAATGAACTGGCGGCGCTCGAAAATCACAGCCGCTACGTCAATCGCGCGATCGAGCAGCTGGCCGAACACCTGATTCCACTGGCGCACATCGCCAGCCTGCGCGCGGAATCGCACGCCCTGCTGGGACGGGCGCGATCGATCGAACGGATGGCGCAGCAGCGTGCGGAAAAATTGCTGACGCGAATGCGCGAAGCCGTCAGCGATGAAATGGTGCTGCCGGTGGATCTGTCGAAAGGCGTGGCGGGAACGCTGCTGGCGCACGCGGATGGATTGAAACGGCGCGCCATTCAGATTTCAGAACGCGCGGACCAGATGGAGCGCAGCTACACCGCGCGGAGCCAATCGAAAGAAGGACGGGCATGAGAATGAGTACGAATACGAAATTTGACGCGTTGGTGAAGCAACTGGATGGCGACGCGCTGGATCAACTGCGCAGGTCGGTCGCAGGGGAGATCGAAGGGCGCGAAGAGGTGCCGAGCGAAGGTCTGCCGATCGATTCGATCCGGCCGGGCATGAGCGCGCAGGAGAAAGAGCAGGCCATGCAGGAAATCGCACGCGTGTTGCGGGAGCGCGTCTGATGGATCTGAAACGTTACTGGCAGGAAGTTCGAGCGCTAGAGCGCGCGCTTCCCGAATTTCTGTGGCTGATCAGCTTGTCCGATGCGCTGCGCGGGCGTGTGGGCGGAGCGATCGTGGAAGTGGCGGCAGCGCAGGCGGCGCTGCTGCTCTATGCGAAAACGCATCGCACCGCAACGGATGAAGAAATTCGCGAGCATCAGGAGCGCGAAGAAGCGAAACGCCGCGCGGCTGAGGAAGAGAAGCTACGGAGGCAGGGAATCGCGGTAGTAGCGATTCGCCCCAAGAAGAGCGCGGACTGACTATTGCGGTGAGGCCGGTGGAGTAATTGCGCTGGCGAAATGCACCGCACGGCTGCCTCGATTGGTGAGATCGAGCACGATGCGGCCATCCGCTTGCGACGCGCCGGTGCCATACAGGACATCCAGGCCTTGCGTAACTTCAATACCCGGAAACTTCCAGTGCGGACCGGCCGCCGACATGGTCATTTCGAAACAGCCTTTCGCGGCACGAAAATCGATATCAGGCGCGAACGCGATGGTGCGGGCGTGCAGGCATCCTTCGGCGCGCGCATTCGCAAGCAGCGCGCCATCCAATCCATCGGTGTCGAGCGTGCCTTCGAAATCCACGCGCCCATTCTTGTAAGCGATGTCGTTCAATTTGCCGTCGAAATGGAAATGCGGATCATGTCCGGCAAGATCGATGGCCAGATCGCCGTGAAACGATGCAGGATCCGCGCGCGCATCCACCCGCACCAAGCGCAACAGCGGTCCATCCCACAACAGGCGCGCGTTGTCCAGATGCGCTTCCACATCGGGCGCGATTAACGTATCGATTGATAAGGTCCCATCGGCGCGGCGATTCTTCAACCAATCGGGAACCGGCGCGGCACTCAGGCGCAGCGTACGGGCGATGAAGCCGCGTTCGCGAATCAGCGACGGCGCCAGGATGCGTTCCAGTTCGGCTGCATCGGCGCGCGGCATCGCGAGATGAAACTTGTGGGGCCGAACGGCGGCAGGTTCGTAACGATAATCACCGGTGAGGGCAAGCGCGCCCAATTTCGCGTGCATCTTGGCGAGCGATATACTCGCGCCCCTCGAAACCACGGACGCAGACTGGACGCGTACCGGATCGGCGAGGCCTTCGATGGTGAACCGCGCGTTTTGCAAATCGTATTCGCCGGCCCACTGACCGGGCTCGCCTGGTTTCCAACTGTAGCCGGCCCAGCCGCGAATGGTGCCTTGCGGGGTCAGTTCCAGCAGCGGGAGCGCCGATAAGCCGAACGATCGCAGATCGGCGACGTTCAATCCTCTCGTGGCGATTTTCAGATCCATTCCATCGTCAGAATTGAATCCGCCTTCGACATCGGCACTATCGTTCGCGCCGATGGTCACGGTGGAACGCTGCAGAGAAAGTGAATTATTTTCGATGGTGAGCGCCGCGTTGGCGGCGTGCAATGGCTGACCTTCGGGAAGGGTAAGCGATGCGTTCTCCAGGCCGACGCTGCCATTGAATCCGGATGATTCTTCATAGCGAATGGAGCCGGAAATCGATCCGTCGGCGACCAGTTGGTCCGGCATCGCGGTGCCCATATGCCTCGCGATTTCCAGCAGAAATGCAATCGGCGCCTGCTTCAATTCCGCAGATGCATCCCAGTGCGGCACCGTGAGGAAATCCCAGGCGCGAACCTGCACCGACAACGGATTCGATGCGTCGAAGGCAGTAGCGAGCTCCACTCGCTCTCCGCGCAGGTCGAGAATGCCTTTATAAGGAATCCGCCAGCCGCCGCGTTTCGGCAGCAAATCCCAGCGATGAATATCGTCGATCTGGAGTTCGCCATTCACGTCGAGATGCGAAGGCGGGCCGCTCAACTGCGCGTTGAACGCGACGATGCCGTGGATGCCCAAATCACGGCGCGAAATCAGACGGGACACTTCCCCGACGTCGCTGCGCTCCAGTTCCACCTTCAGATCCAGATGCTGCGTCGCCCAATTGCCGCGCAGAAAGAAGTGCCCGAAATTCTGCGCCGAGCGATCGGTGCGTGAGGGCGCGCCCGAAAATCGCAGATCGACGGAGTGATTCGCGGAAGGTTCCACGTCGAAATCCGCGTCGTTGAAATAGAACACAGATTTGGTGTCGCCGAATTTGAAATCGACGCGGCCAGTGCGGATTTTGATAGCGGGCATGGCGCCGGAAATCGCGGGCGCGCTGTTCAGCCAGAACTGAAAATTCCATGGTCCGGCGTCAGTCTTGACCAGATTGATGCTGGTGTGCGCGCCGGTGGGTCCATCGTGCAGGCGCAGGCTGGAAAACTCCAGATGCCGCGCGAACAGCGGCGGGATGCTTACGCGCGCTTCCAGTTCGCCGACGTACATGAAGGGCTCGATACCCACATGCGGATCCTCGTGAATGGTGACGTCGTCGATGGTGAACCCTGGGCCGGTGAGCAGATTGAAATAGACCTTGCCGACGTCGACCTTACGGCCCAGGCCGCGTTCCAGAGCTCGCTGGATCGCAGGGCGAAAGAAATCGGCATCGAGAAACGGCGCACCGATGGCGATCGCAACTGCCAGGGCGAAGCCGATCCACAGCCATTTCTTCATCGGGTCATCTCTTTATAGGCTTCGATCGTATCGATATCGGCGAGAATGCCGGGATCGTCGACATCGAGATATGCGATTTCGTTCGCGTGTTTGTTGACGATTGCGCGCGTTTCCGCGGTGGGCGGCAGCGCCAGGAATTCGGCGATGGTCGATGCGGCGGCGCACACCGGATGGCCGCGCCTGCCTGCGAATTTCGGAATCACGAACGGCGTGCGCTGGCGGCGAAACTCGGCGATCAGCGCGGCGACAGTGCTTTCTTGAACCGTCGGACAATCGACCGGGATGAACAGAAATCCCGACGCGCTCTTGGGAACCTCCGCGAGTGCGGTTTGCAGCGAACTCAACTGGCCGCGATCGGGATCGGGATTGACGACCAGCCGCGCTCGGCCCGATTTCAACTGCAAGTGCGCTCCGATTTCCGACGCGTGAACGCCCGCGACCACGATCAGAGGATCGCAGAAGCGCGAAAAAATGCGTAGCAGGCGATCGAGAAAGGTTTCGCCATGGAGATCGAGAAGCGCTTTGGGGCTGCCCATGCGGACGGACGCGCCCGCGGCGAGAATAATACCTGCGATCACTGGGAGGTCACTTAAGGAGCGCGCGCAGTTCTTCATGCGCGAAAATCGATTTCGAAAGCGAGCGCCAATCGGCCTCGGGCGAGCGCCGCACCGCGATCATTTCCGCGACCACTGACACCGCGATTTCCTCCGGCGATTCCGCGCCGATCTCTAACCCCATAGGCGCGAAAATGCGATCGAAAGCCTCGCGCGGAAAGCCTTCTTTTTCCAGCTCACGCACCACCGAAATCGTCTTGCGCTTACTGCCGATCATGCAGATATACTTCGCGGGCGTGCCGATGGCCCAGCGCAGCACGCGCATATCGTCGCGATGGCCGCGCGTCACGATGATCAGATAACTGGTCGATGTGATGGGCAGCTTGGGAAACACGGATTCGTATTCGTCGGCGTAGGTCTCTTCGGCTTCAGGAAAGCGTTCGGCGTTGGCGAACGCTTCGCGATCGTCAATGATGGTGGTGGCAAAGCCGGCGATGTTGGCGACTTTCGAAATGCTTTTCGACACATGGCCGCCGCCGAAAATGAACGCGCGGGGCTGCGGGATGACGGGCTCGACGAAAATGTTCAATTGACCTCCGCAGATCAGGCCGTTGTCGTAAGCGGCATCCTGGCCCAGGCTGAAGGTGAGGTGGCGCGGCTTCTCCGTTTCGATCACTTCACGCGACGCGTTCCAGACTTCGGCTTCGACGCAGCCTCCGCCCACCGTGCCGATCATCGACCCGTCTTCGCGCACCAGCATCTTGGCGCTTTCGTAACTGGGAATGGAGCCGTTCACTTGCACGATGGTCGCCAGCGCGCACTTTTGGCCGAGCTTGCGCAGACGCACGATCTCATCGTAAACATCCATACCCGCCTCGATTATACCGGCAGTCACGATGGAGCCGCCATCTCGCGATCGATAGCGCTGCCGGCGGCTATTTTGCCGGATGGGTCGAAATATAGGTGTTGATCAACCAAGCGCAGATCCCACCGAAGAGTGCGACCAACCCTCCTACGACACCAATGACCACCTTCGCGGCATGCACGTCCTTGCCGATGCTGTCTAGCTTTTCCCCGTGAGCTTTCGACTGGTCCTTTAGCGAGCCTACCGCCTCCGTCAGCCTGCCAACGGATTCCTGCATCCGCATGACGATCTCAAGGACGTAAGAGTAATCGCCCGACGGCAAGGGCGGGGTCGTCTCGGGAAAGCTGGTGGGGACGGAAGAGGGGCGATCCTCTCGTTTAGGCATGCGGTGCCCCCAATCTTGACTTGAGCCACTCCCAAGTTCCAGGGTTGCCCCTGCCGAAGTGTAGCCGCCGGTACCAGCAATTACAACTGCGTTTCCAGCCTCACCGGTAGTAATTCCGAGATTGTCGGACAGTTCCTTGGTGGTTGTTCCGCTCGCTACAATCAGCCACTGTCCCTCATTCAACGCAAGATGGTCGTTGGGATATTTGACCTTAATTACTTGGTCGAGCTTCTCCAGGTTCGTCTGGCCGAGTACGGCGAAGAGTTGCGGGATGGCTGCGATAGGCATTTGCGGTCACTAATCTTATTGTAAGTGATCGGGCGGAGACAACTTTCTCATTAAACATAGAGAGGTACGCGATAAACAATGAGAGCGACGCGACGTTAGGGCCGAAAGGGCACAGGCAAGGCTCGGAATAGCACCACCAACTCGCGAACGCTCAACTGCTCGGCGCGTTTGCCTGCTTCGGGCATAGCGTCAACCGCTTCTTTCGCGTAAATCCCAGCGAGGTTATTGCGCAACGTCTTCCGCTTGTATCGAAAACAGGCCGAGGCGAAGCGCAGGAACGCGGCTCGATCGGTCAATCCGAACTCGTCCATCGCATTCATAGGATCGAGCGCAATCACCGCGCTATCCACTTTCGGCGGCGGACGAAAGGCGCCGCGTGCGACCGGGAATAGAATCTCCGGTCTCGAATTCACCTGCGCCTCCACGCTTAGGAATCCGAAATCGCGCGAGCCGGGCGACGCGGCGATGCGCTCGGCCACTTCGGCCTGTACCAGAAATACGGCGCGCGTCCACAGATCGCCCAGATCGAAAACCCTTTCAAGAATCGGTGAAGTGATGTAATACGGCAGATTGCCTGTGACGATAGCGCGGCCCCACTGCCGCAGATCGACCTTGAGCACATCGCCCTCGACGATCTCGAGCCGCCCCTGCGCAATCGGCTCCTGAAATTTCTGACGCAGATAAGGGACCAGGAAGGAATCGAGCTCGATCGCGATGACGCGGTCGGCGCGTTCGAGCAGCGATTCCGTCAGCGCGCCTTTGCCCGGACCGATCTCGATGACCAGCGGCGCACGATCCCCACAAGCTGCACTGCGCAATGCGATCCAGGATCGATTTGCTGGATAAGAAATGCTGCCCGAGCCGCCGCGCCAATTAGCCCCGGACGTCGATCTTGCTGTGCAGCGCGGAAAGCGACAACCGGATTTTGCCTTCCACCGGCGTGCCCAGCGTCTTCGCGGGATTGAATTTGGTGAGCAGAAGCACGGTGTCGATCTGGCGCTTCAGCGTCTCGTCCTGGGTGGCGTTGCCGCTGACGATGGTGTAGCCGATCATGCCGCCGCTGCCGTCGATGGTCACGTCGACCACCACATCATCCAGCCCGTAGGCTTGAATGGGCGCGGTTTTCTGCACGCTCGGATCTTTGGTCACCAGCGTGGTCACCTGGCTGCGGCGCGACGCCGGGATCGGAATATCGAAACCGCTGGAGGCATGCACGGTGGCGCCGGTGGAGAGCCACATGCTGAACGCGACCACGGTGGAAAAGATGCCGCCCGCGAACGGAATCGCCAGCGGACGCATCAAATTCTTGGAGAATAGCTCCAGACGGACCACCCAGGCCGATTCGGCCGGACCGCGCGCAGCATCCTGTCGCGCCCGGGAAGCGATCACGCGCAGGTTGCTGCGCAGTTCCGCCGAGGGAACTCGCCGCGGCAGCTTACGAAGCACTCGCGCCAGGGTCTGATCTTCTGATATCTGATTCCGCGGCACACTGGGCGTACATTCGGGGGAGCCCATCGGCCGTTGATTTAAGTCGCGATTCATACCGCTGTCCCACATTTCTTGTAAACCAGGCGCAAACGCGGCGCCACTATTCCGCCAACCCGGTCGCCAGCATCTCCGCCGGCTCCCGCTCCAATTGCCCCGCCAGCTGCTTACGCAGCGCATCGCGTCCACGCAGAATTCGCGATTTCACGGTGCCCAGGGAGATTTCCAGAACTGCGGCGATCTCCTCGTAACTCAAGCCTTCCATCTCTCTCAAGATCAGCGCGGTACGGAACTTCGGATTCACGCGCTGCAGCGCCTGCTCGATCAGCGCCTCGGTTTCATGATCCAGCGCCGTATCGAACGGCGAACGTCCCGGATCGGCCAGCCAATCGGAATAATTCCGAGCGTCGCCCGCATCGGTTTCGATCGCGACTTCCGCGCGACGATGGCGGCTGAACCAGCGCCGGTGATTGCGCGCCTCGTTCACCGCGATCCGGTAAACCCAGGTCTTCAGAGAGCTATCGCCGCGAAACGACCCGATATTCCGGAAAATCTTGAGGAACACTTCCTGCACCACGTCGGACGCCTCGGAAGGATCGTCCATCAGGCGCGTAATCATGTTGAAAACCGGCTGTTCGAACCGCGAAATCAGGGTCTCGTACGCGCTTTCGACGCCCGTGCGCAGGCCGTTGACCAGTTCCACTTCGTCCACGCGCACCGATAGCGGTACCGCCATCTCAGGCGAACACGCATCGAACTGGAACCCGACGGTCGTATCGGCCACTGGCGCGCCTGACTTATTCTATCCCGGTTCACAGCTTCGGACATCTGTATGGACACCACCGTCCGGCGTTAGTTCCCGGGCTGGCCGCCCGCTAAGATATCTTTATGAACTTTTACGGAGCCAAAGAGATGGCGGACAGCTTCCTCACCGTCCGCAAGAACACCATTATCATCGCGGAGGAGATCGGCGAGGAGCATTATGGTTTCCGCCCCACGCCGGAATCCCGATCGGTGGCGCAGTTATTGACGCATATCGCAGTGGTGCCGCAGATGCAGGAGCAGATCCACGCGATCGAGAAGCGGACCACACTCGATGGCTTCGATTTCCCGGGTTTCATGATGCGCATGATGGAAGAGGAACAGACCGCGCGGCCGAAAGCCAAGATCATCGAGCTGCTCAAGACCGAAGGCGATCGTTTTGGGGGCTGGCTGGGTAGCGTGAGCGACGAATTCCTGGCCCAAAGGGTCGCCATGCCCGCGGGGATGACGCCGCCCAGCAAGACTCGTTTCGAAATGCTGCTGGGATTGAAGGAGCACGAGATGCATCATCGCGCGCAGTTGATGTTGATCGAGAGGCTGTTGGGGATGGTCCCGCATCTGACTCGACAGATGCAGGCGCGGTTTGCCGAGATGGCGAAATCTCAACAGCCTGCGGCGCGATAATAACTGTAGCCGTGAACGTAACCATCGAAATCCCGGACGATGTCGCCGAGCGCATTCGCGCTGAAGGTGGCGACCTGTCACGCCACGCGCTCGAAGCAGTAGTCGCGGACGAGTACCGTCGCGGTCTGCTTCACAAGCCCGACTTGCGCCGCATCCTCGGTTTCGAAACGAGCTATCAGATTGACGGCTTTCTGAAAGCGCACCAGATCTGGATCGATTACACGATCGAGGATCTGGAGCGCGAGCGGGAAACTTTTCGCAACCTCGGAATCTGATGCGGCTCGTCGTCGCCGATACCAGTCCGATCTGCTACCTGCAACAGATCGGACTGATCGACGGCCTCTACCAGTTGTTCGGGAAGATTCTGCTTCCATCGCAGGTTGCTCAAGAATTGCTGCACCCATCTGCGCCACCCGGAGTACGGCAATTCATGTCATCGCGACCCGCATGGATCGACATCGGCCGCGGCTGCGCGAAAAGGGCTCAAAACGGTCGGCACGATCGGCGTGATTGATCGAGCTGCGCGAGCGGGTCTGATCGCCGTCGACGAGGCTGTCGCTCGCCTCAAGCGCACCAATTTCCGCTATTCTCCACGGCTTCTCGATGACGTTCTGAACGCGCATCGTCTCGGCAAGCGCAACACCAGTTAGATCGAAAGAACCGGCTCGGTGCTTGCTCGCCTGCCTACTTGTGGACTCTGATGATCAATTCCGACATGTCCCACAACGCGCGCTCGCAATTCAGGCATTCATCTCCGCGGGACGTGAACCACTGCCGCATTTCATCGCGATCGAGCGAGTTAACCGCGTCGCTGTCCGGCATCCAGTACTTTTCGTAGTTGGCTTTCAGCGGACGGTAGTGCAAGCGGGCAGGCCCGCCTCCCAGCCGTCCGGCCCGCAAGGCAAGGCGCGATATCACTACCGTAAGCATCTTGAACGGGGTATATTCCAGCACCGGAATTCCCGCCTTGTAGATCTTGCCCTTCCAATCCAGATCCGAGAACGGCCGAACCGGATAGCCGTCGGCATACCAGGATTGGCAATTCCAGGCGGGCGCCAGCCACAGCAGGCCTCCGTTTTTCACCGTCCGCCGCATCTCGACCAGAGCCTGTTCCGGATTCGGCACATGTTCCAGCACGAACACCGACCAGATCGCGTCGAAGCTGCCGTCCGGCACCGGCATTTCTGTCGCCGACGCCTGAATGAACGGCTTGTGATAGAACCGCGCCGCTTCCGGCGAAATATCGAGTCCCACATAGTCATCGACTACGTCCTGCAAATAGCCTGTTCCCGCGCCGACATCCAGTACGCGAGCATGCTCCAGCCCGAACTGATGTACGAAGTTCTTCACTGCCTGCACCAAGCCCAGTGCGGAGATGGTTTCCTGGGCGGTCGCGACGTACTGATCCGGACTGGCTGCCGCGATCGGCTTTGCGTTGGCCGCGCGCGCCGCCGGCGGCGCGTAGATGCGGCTGTAAAACGCTGCCGCGCTTTCCGGGACGCTGTGGGTGACAGTCGAATCGCAGTGATAAGGAAATTGGACCGCCGCGACGATCCCGGCCAGTACTAGATAGCCGGCGATCACCTTTAGCAACGAGAAGGACACGCTGCGCAACTCACCAAGGAACGTTTTGCGGGCTTTCGTCTGGGTCTTCGTTTGGCGAGGCGTGAGCGTCACTTCACCTGCGAGATTGCCGTCGATATGCGGAGTGTCCAAGGCCACTCACGTCCATCGGAGGCTTTTCCGCGTCACTTTAGGTTTAGCGCGTTCGTGGACCCGGTGGCGCTGTGCGCATCCAGCCAGGCGGATGCCGATTGCGCCGTGGTCACATCACCGTGCAGCATGGCGAGGACCAGATCGCTCGAAAGGACCGATGAAAACGCGCGTTCATAGGTCGCGCCGCGATCTTGGCCCGCCAGCTTCACGATAAACGGCACACTTTCCGATTGCCGGCCGCCGGTCAATTGCTCCAGTTCCGGAGTCCAGCCCATGCGGCCACGCCACAAATCCGGACGAAGGCCATGATCGGAAGTGATCAGGATGGTGGTCGAATCCCACAACCCGGCCTGCTCGATGGCCTGGCGCATTTCGCCCACGGTGCGATCCACCAGCGCCAGATTGTCGGCGTAGCTTAGCGAACGGTTCATCTCGAAATTCTTATGCTGGCGGTTATAAATCGCAAACAAATGGGGCAGCGGAAAATGGATGAACAGGAAATCGATCTGTGGATCGGCCGCTTGCGCGTAGGCCAGGTCGCGAATGCGGAAATATTGATTCTGCTGGCGGCGCTGCACGTACACGTCGCGCCCGTTTTCCGATGTCGACTCACCACCGCCCAACATGTCGACCAGATTCCCGAACTGCAGCGCGAATAGAAATCTCACGGCCTGCGGAATGCCTTCATCGGCGACGCTGGTTTCGCGCAGCAGTGCGGTGGTTGGATGGCCGCTGGGGACCTCCGTACATCGCACGGTCGCATCGCCTAATACGCGGCAGTAGGGATGATGCCACCCGATGATCTCCGCATTCATCCCCATCGCACGCGCTTTCTTGAACACGTTCGGTTGGTCGCGCCAGTTGAAGCCTTGGTTCGATCCCTCCGGATACACGCGCAGCGTATCGGCGTCCACCAGTTCGGCGCGCGAGAAAATTTCTCCCGAGAGCACCGACGGCAGAGCGAGCGTGGTCCACGGCGCGGTCTGGCGCGCGTAATCCGCCACCAGCGATTCCGAGCGCAGGCGATTGAGATTGGTGAAATCGACCGTGGGCTTGTGCAGCTCAAACGCTAGCCGTTGATCGAACTCGTCGAACAGCATCCACACCACGCGGCGGCGCGCTTGGCCGGGTGGATGGGGGAGCATCGGCAGCGGAGTCTTGACCGTGTAGCGCCAGGCCGGTTCGGCATTGAAATGGCCCACCGTGAAATCGAGCATGAGCGCGGGGAACAGCAGCGTCAGCGCCA
Source organism: Terriglobia bacterium (assembly GCA_963819125.1). Classification (GTDB taxonomy): domain Bacteria; phylum Acidobacteriota; class Terriglobia; order Bryobacterales; family Bryobacteraceae; genus Palsa-187. The sequence continues at coordinate 454,816 of CAWFUQ010000015.1, read as the reverse complement.
GCGTCACGCGTCGCGCCGCGTACACCACGCGGAGATTCCCCAGCAGCGTCAGCACCAGGCCGAACGCCAGCATCGACTCGATCAACAAAACCGATCCGTTGGTCAGCCAGTCGGCATGATTGCCTTCGCTGTTCCAATAGCGGCGCACCGATTCGAGCGGAAAGATCAGCACCAGCACGAAGGCCGCGCGGGCGAATTTTAGTTTTCGTTCCGACGGCCAGCGCCGCACCCACAGCCACGCGAGCCAGAACGCAATGGCCAGCAGCGTCGAGGAAATCAGCGTCGCCCACAGCAGCGTGGGATCGGCGGGATGGGTGCGATAGTAATCCATGGAGTGCTCTTTCAAGTGCTCCAGGTCGTACCAGCGGCGCAGAAAGCATAAATTCCCGAGAGAAAAACAGACCAGGAAATCTTTCAGCTTTGCTTTGGCCGCCGGCGAAAGAGATAAAGCCATCGATGAAGTCCGTCGATCTGCGCGCTGCGCACCAGTTCAAAGTGCCGGTTCGCGGCGGTTTCAAAATATTCGCGAGTGAGATGAGCGTACAAGCTCTCGCGCCCGCGCACGATGCGTCTGAACATAGGATCGGCAGGAGCGACGTACTCGATTAGTGCGAAATCGCGGGTCAATTCGGCCGTTAAATCGAGCAGATCTTCGATGGGAATGCGCTCTGTCACCAGCATGTGATGAATTACAGCGAGCTCCATCACGAAATTGAAATTCATTTGGCAGCCGCGATCGAGAAATGACGCGTTTTCCCGATTACGCCAGCCGATGGCGGGGGTGGGGCGGGTGAGATCGACCACCAGCGGCAGGATGTTGAGATTTTCTTTCGCCGCGCGGCGGTAAATCGCACCGGCGACGGCGGGATCGGAATCGATCGCGACTACTGACGCACCCCGCTGCGCCGCCATGGCGCTGAAGTGGCCTTCATTCGCCCCGACGTCGAGCACGCGCGCCGGCCTGGCCAGTTCGAGCGCTTCAGAGACGAACGCCTCTTTCTGGGCCAGTTGTTGAGGCGAATAGAGCGATTTCGAATCGAGATAAGAGGTCCAGGCAGAAGCGGCGGGCGACGGCGTGACGGCGCGCAGATGCTTCGCGCAATTCTTCAGCAGCGCTTCCAGAATGAAGCGCGCTTGCTCCGGCGACGCGGCGGGCTTGGCCTGATAGACGCTGGCGTCCGCAGCGCGTTTGCCAGACAACCACTTCGGCATGGAGACCAGCGACAGGAATGGCGATTTCAGGCGCTGCAACGGACGCGACCATTGATACAGCGATTCCGGCTCGACGCCGTCGCGCGAGTTCGCCAGCAGTGCGTGCGGCTGAACGCCAAATGATTTCGCGGCGAGCAGAGGCAGCAGGAAGGTACGCACCAACTGCGCATAGGCGCGCCAGGTGGCGTCCAGAGGCTCGCGCCGTTCGAACGACAGGAGATCGACGAACACGGGCCGCGCGCCGCGGAACAGCACGTTATAAGGGGTCGCGTCTTTGAGCCCGAATCCGTCCGCCAGACACCGCTGCGCCAGATCGAGCGTAAGCTCGGCGGCAGCGTGCAGCATTTCGGCGGGCCATTCGTAGGGATAACTGGGAAAGGGGATGCGTTCGTGTTCGACAACGTAGCCGTCGTCTTCAACGCGAGTCGAGGGAACCAGCTTCGCGTCGACGGTGGCGTCGCGAGCGGTCTTGGTCCCGAGGAATGCTTCAAAATCGGGAACAGCGTCGGGACGAATGGTGCGCAGAATCCGGCCGCGATGACGAATCACGGAGCCCGCGGGATCGCGAAAGGACGAAACCGGAGCTGCGTCGTCGACGACGGTCATGGCTTTTTATCGGCACAACTGGCCGCTAGGGTTATTTTTCGCGGCGGCGGCGGAACATCTGATCCAGGAATCGACGGAGATAGAAAGTGCCTCCCAGGAAAGCGGCGTAGGCGGCCTGATACAGGAATGCGCCCGTGCCGGGATCGGCATAGGCGTGGGCTTTCACCGGGCTAGCGAGCAACAGAGGGACCCACAGCAACAGCGCGCGTGTGAGGAAGGTCACAAATTTGGGCTTGGCATTGGTGGTCATTTGTTTCTCCTACCCAAGGAGCGTTACGAAACGCCTTAGGGGTTGGCTCTTGTTATCTGGAGCAATAATCGTCGCATCAGTGCGCAGACGATAGTGCGTAGGTGATTCCCGCAGGCGAATTGAGGCCAAAGCCCTAGATTGACCTTAGACAGAACCCCCTTTACGAGCCTTTACGAGCCGGTTTTCTAGGCCGGACGGCACAGTTTCCTTATCGGTCTTAAGACGGCCGCGGATAGTTTTTATCGCGTCGCCTTCTTGGAATAAGCTGGGATGAATGTCACGATTGGCGGCCCAGAGGGAAGGAATTCACGCCGCACTGTGGCGGGCGAAAGAAGCGGCGGGCGAGAAAGATGTTCGGCTCGGCGGCGTCGAGACCATCCAACAGTTCCTTCGCGCTGGTTTGATGGACGAAATGCATCACGCACGTCGTGCTGGTCCGGAGCGCGGAGTGATTGAACTGACACACGATTCGTATGGGGATTTCGTACGCCGACACCGGCTCGCGGTGGTCCACTTCTGGGCCGCCTGGAATGGGTACGACGCGCAGATGAAATCCTTTCTCGAGACGGAAATCCCAGGGGAATGGCGCGACAGGGTCGCGGTCGGGACCATAGACACGGATCGGTCTGAACACTTAGGGGATCTTTGGCAAGCAGCTTCAGATTCGGAACCTTCCGTTTCTAGCGTTTTATCGCGACGGGCTGCTGATCGGAACCGTCACTGGCCTTCGACAGCAAGAGGCTCTGGAGCGCTTTCGGGATCTCGTGTCGTGACGGCGCTATTCTGGAATTGATCGCGATGCTCAAGGCAGGCACTACTCCCGAAATCGACTGGGCCGAATGCGAACTGGTCGAGCGCGTCCCCGGCAAGGTTTCCGGGCGGCCGGTGGTGCGCGGCACGCGCATTCTTGCGGACACGATCGTTCAGGATTATGAGCTCGGCTCACCGCTCGAAGAGATTCACGAAAATTATCCGGATCTCTCGATGGCCACGATCCAGAGCCTGATTGCCTTCGCCCGGACCCAAGCGCGACGCCGAGCTTCGTGAGGGTCCTGCTCGATCACAATTTGCCGCATAAGCTGCGAACAGAACTAGGAGCAATCTCCAGCCATGAAATCGCCACAGCCTTCACACATGCGGAGGCCGGAGGATTCGAGGTACTGGTCACAGCCGATCAGGGTCTGGGGTACCAACAAAATCTCGACGGACGCAGGCTCGCGGTAGTGGTGTTGTCGGCGAATAACTGGCCCATCCTTGCGAATTATATTCCTACAATTCTCGCAGCGATCGAACGAGCCAGCGCGGGGTCCTTCGAGTTGGTCGAGTGCGGCGATTTCAGCCGGAAGCGCGCGGACGACGCTCTATAATTGAGGTTCATGACCGCCGGGATTCAGGAAGCCAACAGCGCCATCGCGAAATATGAGGCGGTGATCGGCCTCGAAGTTCACGTGCAGCTCTCGACGCGGACCAAGATTTTCTGCGGCTGCCCCACCAGTTTTGGAGCCGAGCCGAACTCCAACGTCTGTCCGGTTTGTCTCGGATTGCCAGGCGCGCTGCCGGTGTTGAATCGCCATGCGGTGGAGTTGGGCGTGGAAGCCGCGCTCGCGCTCAACTGCACGGTGAATCGCGAATCGATTTTCGCGCGCAAGAACTATTTTTATCCCGATCTGCCCAAGGGCTACCAGATTTCGCAATACGATCGTCCGCTGGCCGAGCACGGCTACGTCGATGTGACGGTCGAGGGCGTCAGCAAACGCATCGGCATCACGCGCGTCCATATGGAGGACGATGCGGGCAAAAGCATTCACGACGGCTTCAAGGATTCCGACCGGTACACCTACGTGGATCTGAACCGCAGCGGCACGCCGCTGATCGAGATCGTGACCGAGCCCGACATGCGCAGCTCCTCCGAGGCTTACGAATTCCTGACCGCGCTCAAGCAGACGCTGCAGTTTCTGGATGTATCGAGCTGCGACATGGAAAAGGGCCACCTGCGCTGCGATGCCAACGTGAGCGTTCGGCTGCGAGGCGCGGAAAAGTTGGGGACGAAAGCCGAAGTCAAGAATCTGAACTCGTTTCGATTTCTGAAGCAGGCGTTGGATTACGAAATCGGGCGGCAGGTGGCGCTGCTCGAATCGGGCGGTCGCGTGGTGCAGGAATCGCGGTTGTACAATCCCGATTCCGGCGAAACCGTTAGCATGCGCAGCAAGGAGCACGCTCACGATTATCGATATTTTCCTGAGCCGGATCTGCCGCCGCTGCGTATTACTGATGAGTGGCTGGTGAAAATCGAACAGAAGGTGCCGGAACTGCCGGCGGCGCGGCGGGCGCGATTCGTCGAATCGTATGGATTGCGCGACTACGATGCGGAGGTGCTGACGGCGACCCGCGCGATGGGCGACTACTTTGAACGCGTTGCGACTGCTTCGGGTGATCCGAAGGGCGCCGCGAATTGGGTCATGGGCGAGTTGGCAGCAATGCTGAAAGCATCGTCCAGGGAGATCGGCGAATCGCCGGTGAGCGCCGAGCATCTGGGCGCGCTGGTGGCAATGGTCGCGCAGAAGAAATTGAGCGGCAAGCTGGCCAAGGAAATTTTTCCGAAGATGTTCGCGGAGGGAGTTTCCGCGCAAACGATTATCGATCGCGAAGGATTGGCGCAGATCTCGGATGTTGGCGAGCTGGCACGGATTGTGGACGAAGTGATTGCGTCGAATCCGAAGCAGGTGGAGCAGTATCGCTCCGGTAAAACGGCGGTGATTGGATTTTTGGTAGGTGCGGTGATGAAAGCGAGCCGGGGCCAGGCCGACCCGGCGGCAGTGAATCAACTCCTCAAAGAAAAATTATGATGGGGCGCCCCCAAAGCATCGTTAGAACCTGGGCGCGTTGGTGTCTCGAGAACTCTTGGCGCGCTGTAACGGTGGATTCCCGGCCGATGTTAAGCCGTCGATCGCTTTGGCTACAAGATAATCGACAGGCGGGGAAACTTCGGCGCGCCGAAACGGTAAAGAATTGAAAGGGACGGAAATCGGGATCGAAAATTCCCGGCTACTACAATGATCAGTCTTCGAAACATCGAGAAATATTTTGAGCACGGCCCCACCAAAACGTTCGTGCTGCGGCGCATCAATATGGAGATCAAGGATGGCGAGTTCGTCTCCATCATGGGGCCGTCGGGTGCCGGGAAATCGACGCTGCTGCACCTGATCGGCATGCATGACAGCGCCTGGACCGGCGAGTACAACTTCCTGGAACATCCCATTCACAAGCTGAAGAAGAAGGATCGCGACGAAATCTACAAGAAATATTTTGGATTCGTGTTCCAGAGTTATCACCTGCTGGATTCACTGACGGTGTATGAGAATCTGGACATCCCGCTGTCCTATCGCAACGTGAAAAAATCGGAGCGCGACGGCATTGTGTGCGACGTGCTGGATCGTTTTCAGATGGTGGGCAAGAAGGATCTGTTCCCCAATCAGCTATCGGGCGGGCAGCAGCAGCTTGTCGCGATCGCGCGCGCGATTATCGCGAATCCGAAAGTGATTCTGGCCGACGAGCCCACCGGCAACCTGCACTCCAGCCAGGCCAAGGAAATCATGGAAGTGTTCAAGAAGCTGAATGAGCAGGGCACCACCATCATTCAGGTGACGCATTCGGAATTGAACGCATCTTACGGGCACAGGATCATCAAGATCGTCGACGGGTGGATTTCGACGGATTAAATTGCGCCGCGTCGCCGTCTAATGGAAAGGGAGGGAAGATGCGGCATCGAATCTCGCACAGCCTGGCAGCCATCGCGTCAGTGGCCGTAGCCGCGGCGCAGACGCCGGCCCGGTTCGAAGTCGCGTCGATCAAGCCTAATAAAGCGAATGACCGGATCGTGACCATCAATGTTGGTCCCGGTGGAAGATTCGCGGCCCGCGGCTATAGCCTGCAGCTCTTGATCCAGCGGGCCTATGGCGTGATGGGCTGGAATATCGCGGGCGGACCTGAATGGGTCCGGGATGATCGCTACGACGTCATCGCGAAAGCCGCGGTCCCCGGCGATCTGACCGAGCAGCAGTTGCGACCGCTGCTGCAGGACTTGCTGGCAGACCGGTTCAAGCTAAAGTTGCGCGAGGAATCCCGCGAGATGGCGGGCTACGCGCTGAAAGTGGCGAGCGGCGGCCTGAAAGCGACGCCCTCGGCGGACGGCGTCGAACACCCGGACTCGTTTCGGATGGACCAATCCAAGCTCACCGGGCAGGGAATCACCATGGAGGATTTCGCCCGCTACGTCACGGGCAAGTTAGGCCTGGTGGGAGTCGATCAGACCGGATTGAAGGGACTTTACGACTTCAAGGCCGATTGGGTCATCGAAAAGGTCACCGATACCGGCGGGTTACCGATTACCGATCCCCGCGAGGAATGGCGCTCGGCTGCGTTCGGAGCCATACAGGATCAGCTTGGATTGAAGCTGAATCCGCAGAAGATCCCGGTGCGAGTGCTGGTGATTGACAGCGTGGAGAGGCCCTCGGAAAACTGACGCGCTAATTCTCGCTGGGCTTCTCGATGTGATCGATCACCAGAAACTCGCGCGGGCCTTTCGACGGTTCGAGCTTTAATCCTAAATCGCCGAGCACCGTGAAGATCGATGGAAATGCCGGCGCATCGTCCGATGCGGCGACCGGCGGTTCTACGCCGGGTGGGACCCGGACGGTCGACGGATCCGGAGTGAATTGGATTTTGAAATTGAACCGTCCCTCGATCCCCGTGCGATCGATCACGGGCCGGCCCGCAGCGCCGCCGAGGGCTCTTGCCAGCTCGTCCATCGTCGCCCCGGGCGAGAACATTTCCGAGTGACCACGCGAGATCATCCTGCCGATCGTGCAGGGCGGTGGGCCATCGCGATCGATGGGCTGCGGCGGATACTGAGTAAGGTCGCGGATGATGCAAGAGCCCGGCTCCCACGGCTTCAGCTTGAGCCCGCCTTTGGCCACAGTGAGCGCATAGATCGGCGTCTCACGCGTCTCGCGATGGATTTTCAACTTGAATCGATCCTCCAGTAGCGCCTGCATCATGGGACCGTTCATCACTTCTTGCGGCGCGCTGTCATCGGCTTTGGCGTTGATCGCGTAGCGCGACTCCTCGGCGTAGATCCAGTCGGGACCTTTGTCGAATCGAACGTCTCGCGACGCGGGCGAGTTGTACTTGCCATCGCCGAATTCCAGATACGCGCGGCTGATCAGTATAGAGACAGGCAGACACGGCAGGATGACTCTTCCGGGCGAGGTCGGGCCGCCGCCGCTGCGTCCGCCCTTTTCGTTTCCGCCTGTGGGAGCGGGAGCCGCTCCGTAGAAGTTGCGCTCATTGGGCGCACAGGGATGAATCGCGGCGACCTCGAACTGCGGCCGCACGCCAGTGCGAGCCTGCGCGTGCAGCTTGGGCGCGTTCAGGATGCCGATCGCGACCGGCAGCGCGATGGCGATGATCGCGGCGATCGTTAGCGCGGCTTTCTTCACGAAATTCAAATCGTGCGCGATGGCGTCGGTCATGATCGCGTGGATGCGCTTCTTGAGATCCGATCCAGTGACTCCGGCGACGCATACCAGCGGCGATTCGACGTACAACTTGCAGACCGAGAGAATCGCCTCGGCATAATCGTGCGGCTGATTCCCGGCAGCGAGCACTTCTTCGTCACAGGCAAGCTCGCGTTCTTGAATCAATCGCGCGCCAATGAACCAGATCAGCGGGTGGAACCAGAACATCGATTCCACAATCATGTGAACGAGCGCGAACAGATTGTCTCGGCGGCGGACGTGTGCGAGTTCATGCGCGAGCACTGCCTCAAGCTGCTGCTGCGTGAGGCGATCTGTGATGCCTTCGGGCAGAAGCAGAACCGGATGCGTGATGCCGACCACGCCGGGTTCGAGCGTTCCTGGTGACGATCGAATTTCGACGGGCGCTTGGAGATCGATGGGTGAGGATGCTCGAATCGCCGAACGGACGCGAAGCCACCCTCTGAATCGCCACGTCGCGATTGCCAGGAATCCGAGCGGCCAGATGGAAACGATCGCGATGCCGGCCCAATCGCGAGCTGGCTTCGCAGGTCGGCGAAGCGGTGCGGCGGGTTGCGGGAACGGTTCCGCGAACTGCGCCATCGTGATGGCGATCGGCGCGGGCGCGACGGCGTGCGCGGACGTCGGATGATGGACCAGATTCGCACCGAGGCCCAACAGCGGCGCGATCGGGATCAGAAATTTCACTGACGCCGCGAGCCATAGCCAGTAGCGCACCTGCGCGCGATTGGATCGAAACGCGAGCGTCAGCAATCCCGCCGCGACGGCGAAGATGGTCGATTGCCACAGATGATTCATCATTTATTGGCCTTCTTCCTGGCCGCAAGGTCTGCCACCGTTTTTTCAAGCTCACGCACATCGTCGATGGTCAGCTTTCCGGCTTCGGCAAGCTGCGCCATCATGGGCTGCGCCCGGCCTCCGAAGAAGCTGAGGATTTCGTCGAGCAGCCGGATGCGCGCCACGTCGCGCGCCACGGCGGGTTCGAAAATATGCGCGTTGCCGATCTTGCGGATGCGGCGCACCGCTTTTTTCGATTCCATGCGATAGACGGTGGTCTGGATGGTGGTGTAAGCCGGGCGAGGTTCGGCGAACGCTTCCTGGATTTCGCGAATGGAGGCTTTGCCGTGGGTCCACAGGATTTCGAGAATCTGCAATTCGAGCTTGGTTAATTTTCGATTCGGCATACGGACAAGTAGATCCTACTACTCTGTAGTAGATCAGTCAAGAAGAATTCTTTTCGTTGGGCGAAGATAGGGCGAACAGTTCGATGGGTTCTGCGCTATAATCGTACTTCTTATGGACGACAAAGAACGCAGCCGCGCGCTTGGCGCAACCCTCGGTCAGATCGAAAAGCAGTTCGGAAAAGGCTCGGTGATCCGGCTGGGATCGCAGCCCGTGGTGGCGATTCCGGTGATCTCCACCGGCTCCATTTCCGTCGACCACGCGCTGGGCATCGGCGGATTTCCGCGCGGCCGCATTTCCGAAATTTTCGGGCCGGAATCGTCGGGCAAGACGACCATCGCATTGCAGGTGGTCGCTGAAGCGCAAAAAGTCGGCGGCATGGCGGCGTATATCGACGTGGAGCACGCGCTCGATCCGACCTACGCGAAAAAGTTGGGGGTCGATGTCGATAATCTGCTGGTCTCGCAGCCGGATTATGGCGAACAGGCTCTGGAAATCACCAACGCGCTGATCACTTCGAATTCCATCGACGTGCTGGTGGTCGATTCGGTGGCGGCGCTGGTTCCCAAGGCCGAACTCGACGGCGAAATGGGCGACAGCTTTATGGGCGTGCACGCGCGGCTGATGTCGCAGGCCATGCGCAAACTGACCGGCATCGTGTCGAAATCGAATACCTGTCTGATTTTCATCAACCAGATTCGCGAAAAGATCGGCGTGATGTTCGGCAATCCGGAGACCACCACCGGAGGGCGCGCGCTGAAATTTTATTCGAGCGTGCGCTGCGATATCCGCCGCATCGCCGCGATCAAGGACGGCGACGTGGTGACCGGCAATCGCACCAAGGTGAAGATCGTGAAGAACAAGATGGCTCCGCCGTTTCGCGAAGCCGAGTTCGACATTATTTACGGCGAGGGGATTTCGAAGGAAGGCGATCTGATCGACCTGGGGGTCGCGCAGAATATCGTGGAGAAATCGGGCGCGTGGTACGGATTCAAGGGCGAGCGGATTGGCCAGGGTCGCGAGAACGCGCGGCAGTTCCTGAAGGATAATCCGGATGTGCGTAAGAAGGTGGACGCGGATTTGAGGAAAGCGCTCGGGTTGGGGAAGGTGGAGGCGGCCGCGGCTCCTGCGATCGCTCCGGCCCCGACCGCGGCTGTCGCGAGTAAAGCGAAGGCCTGAGGCGCGACAGGCATGGAGCGCGTTAGTTTTCCGTAGGCGTGCGGTCGATGTGATCGACGATCAGCATCTCCACCGGCACCTTCATTTTTTCAACGTGCAAGCCGAGCTGCTTCTCGACGGCTTCGGTGATCGGCGGACCACCGAATTCATGCTGGGTCTGACCGGGCATCGTGACCAGATACTCCAGCTTGAAATCGTATCTGCCGGTCAAGCCGGTGCGATCGACCATCCTCGGAAGCGGGCGATCCAGTTGAACGCCGATCATGCGGAGCAAATTTTCCATCGTCATGGCGACGGCCGTGTGCTTCATGACGCCTTCGGTGCTGTGTCCCACGCCTCCGGACAAATGCGGCGGGATGATGGGATAGCCATCACGATCCCGCGCGCCTTCGCCACCGCTTCCCAGATCGCCGGGATGCATCGGCTTGATGTTCGGGTCGTGATTTTGCTTGAACTTGATTCCGCCCTTGGCGATCGTGAGCACATACGCCGGCATATCGCGATTCTCCTTGTGCGTGGCGAGATGGAATCGCTCCGTGAGAAGCTGCCGCAGCATCGCAGGCACTTGATCTTTCGTGGCTGCGGCGGGAATTTTCGCGTTGACATCGAACTTCGCGTCATCGAGCCATGCGGGACCGTCGATATCGTTCTGCTTCACGTCGAAAGCGCGAGTCAGCACGGTCCGCATCGTGACCGACTCGCCATGAACCCTTCCCGGGTCGTCGAACAAATGCCCTCGATCGCGCGAAGACGTGGGTGATGCTGGTCGAATCGACGCCACCTCGAATTGCTGCGGTGGTGCGAAGGTTAGAACTGGCAGAATTACCCAGATCATTTCGCCAGTCTACTAAACAGTTAGTTATCGGTGGGCGTGCGCTCGATGTGATCGACGATCAGCATCTCCACCAGCACCTTCTTTTTTTCCAGATGCAAGCCGAGTTGCTTCTCCAGCGCCTCGCCAATCGGTGGTCCGCTGAATTCGGTAGGCTGCGGCCGACCCGGCGGGGTGATCTGATATTCCAGGTGGTAGTCATACTTGCCGGTTAGGCCAGTGCGATCGACCACTGTGGGAAGCGGCCATTCGAGCTGCCCGCCGATCAAGGGAAGCAACGACTGAATGGGCATCCCGACGGCGGTGTGTTTCATGATGTTCTGATCCTTGATCGTCGTACGACCGATACTCCCGGAAAAATGCGGCGCGATGATTGGGAAACCACTGCGATCGCGCGACCGGTCACCCGGGCGTCCCCGATCACCAGGCCGCATCGGTTGTAGGTCAGGATCCGTGTTCTCCTTGAACTTGATTCCGCCTTTGGCGACGGTCAACACGTACGCCGGCTCCACGCGCGTCTCTTTGTGAACGGCCAGCGCGAATCGCTCTTTGAGCAACTGCTGCAGCATCAAGCGAAGCTGATCCGGCGTCGCGCCCATGGGAGCCTTCGCCGTAACATCGACGTTCACACTTGCAAGCCATGCGGGTCCGTCGATGGCATTGCCGCTTACGCCGTACGCTTCCTTGAGCAGCACAAGTAGCGGCTCACCTACCGATCGGAAAGTCACGCGAGTCTGGTCCAGCCCGAGCACACGAGGGGCGCCCTGCTGTGGTCCTTTGGACACCCTTACCGAAGCGACCTCAAACTCAAGCGGCTGCTGCGGCGGCGCAAAGGCCACAACGGACAGAATCGCCCAGATCATTCTGCAAGTCTACTAAATACTTAGTTATCCGTGGGGGTGCGTTCGATGTGATCGACGATCAGCATCTCCACCGGCACTTTCGTTTTTTCGAGATGCAAGCCGAGTTGCTTTTCCAAAGCCTCGGCAATCGGCGGACCGCCGAAATCTTGAGGCTGCTGTTCTCCAGGTATCGTGTTCAGGTATTCGATTTTGAAATCGTACAGGCCAGTCAATCCGGTTCTATCGATCACTCGTGGCATCGGCCGGCCGAGGTGCGGCGCGATCATATAGGTAAAGGCCGAAACCGGCATCCCTACCGAGGTGAACTTGAAGACGCCTTCTGAGACACGGCCGACTCCGCCGGACTTGTGAGGAGGCAGGATCGGGTAGCCATCGCGATCTAGCGGTCCGTCGCCTGGTTTGCCGGCCCATTCGCCTGGGCTCATCGGGGCAATCTGCGGCTCTTTATTTTTCTTGAACTTGATCCCGTTTTTCGCGATCGTCAGAGCATAAGCCGGCTCAGCGCGTATCTCCTTATGTGCGGCGAATGCAAATCGCTCTTTTAGCAACTGCCGCAACATCATCCGCAGTTGTTCCTCGCTCGCCGCCGCCGGAGCTTTCGCTATGACGTCGACCTTCACGTCCGAGAGCCAAGCCGGCCCGGCGACGTCATGCCAGTTGATGCCGTAGGCCTCGGTGATCAACTCAAGCAGCGGCTCATCCACGGCATGCAGATTTACGTCGGGTGGCTTCAGATAGAGGCGATCCTGCGCCCCAAAGTGTGATCCTTTCGAGAGTTTTACCGACGCAACCTCGAACTCCGGCGCCTGCTGTTGCGGCGCGAAAACGAAAAGGGACAGAATTGCGCAGCAGATCATCTCGCAATGATTCTACCTCGCGATCGATTTGATCTGGAAATATTCTTCCAGCCCGAACATTCCCAGCTCGCGACCGATGCCCGATTGCTTATATCCACCGAACGGAGCGAGCGGATTGTAGCGGCCGCCGTTCACGTCGACCTGCCCAGTTCGCATCTTCTTCGCGACGCGCATGGCGCGATCCGGATCGCCTGACCACACGCCTCCCGCCAGCCCGTAAATCGTGTCATTGGCAATCGCGACTGCTTCGTCTTCGGTATCGTACGGCAGCACGCTCAGCACCGGTCCGAAAATCTCTTCCTGCGCGATTGTCATCTTGGCGTTGACGTCGGCGAAGATGGTCGGCTCCACGTAGTAGCCTTTCGCGAACGCGGCGGGGCGGCCTCCGCCGATCACCACACGCGCGCCTTCCTGCTTGCCTTTGGCGATGAAACCCTCCACGCGTTCGCGCTGCGTGGCGGAGATGAGCGGACCCAGGCGCGTCGACGGATCCAGCGGATCGCCCAGCTTCAAAGAAGTAATCGCAGCGGCGGCGGCATCGAGAGCTTCCTGATAGCGTGACCTCGGCACGATCATGCGCGTCCACGCCGAACACGTCTGCCCGGAATTCATCATCGAATTGCGCGCGCCGGCGGGAATCGCTTTTTCAAACGGCGCGTCGTCGAGCACCACAAACGCCGATTTACCGCCCAGTTCGAGCGTCACTTTCTTGATCGACTCCGCGGCCAGCGCGCCCACGCGCTTTCCGGCTCGCAACGACCCGGTGAAGCTCACCATATCAACCAAGGGATGCGACACGATCGCTTCCCCAACCGTCGGGCCGTAGCCGGTGACGATGTTCAAAACGCCCGCGGGCAATCCGATCGCGTCGCACGCTTCGGCCAGCACGAACGCGTTCAGCGGCGCGATTTCGCTGGGCTTCAGCACCACCGTGCACCCTGCTGCAAGCGCGGGCGCGACTTTCGCCATGATCTGATGCAGCGGATAATTCCACGGCGTAATCGCGCCGACGACGCCGTAAGGCTCACGCACCACCAGCGAATTTCCGATCTCCTGCTCCAGCTTCAGTTCGGTGATCAGCTTGGCATAGCTGCCGGTGACGGCGACCGGCAATCCAGCCTGCACCGGCGCGGCCATCGACATGGGCGATCCGACTTCCTGCGCGATCAAATTCGCCACGCGATCGGCGCGTTCCTTCAATGCGGCGGCGAGTTTAGTGAGCCACTCGGCTCGCTCGGCGACGGTGGTTTGCGACCAGCCTTCGAAAGCGGCACGCGCGGCGCGGCAGGCTTTATCGACGTCGGCTGCGGTGCCTTCGGGAATCGAGCCGATGATTTCTTCGGTGGATGCGGAGAGAACGTCGATTTTCGTGGCCGGAGCCGGAGTCCATTGGCCGCCGATGTAGAAATCGGAATGAAAATTGGATTGCGTTTGTACCGTGGTCATGATCAATTCCGTTGTACCACGCAGAGGAGCCGAGACGACTCTCGGCTCAGCAGGCTGGACAGCCTGCGCCACGTTCACTCGTAACGGAGTGCGATCATGGGGTCGACCTTTGAAGCGCGGCGCGCGGGGATCAGGCTCGCGATTGCTCCGACGATCAGCAACACTGCTGCGACCGCGACGAACGCGCGCGGATCATTCGCTTTCACGCCGTACAGCAGCTTTTCGAACGATCGCGTGAGAAACACCGCGCCCGCCAGGCCGACGGCCAAGCCGGCGACAATGAGGCCGGCGCCCTGCTTCAGCACCATCGCGAGCACACCCGCGCGCGATGCACCGAGCGCCAGTCGAATCCCGATTTCATTGGTGCGCTGCGCGACAAAAAACGCGACCAGCCCATACACGCCGATCATGGTCAACATCAGCGCCAGCGCCAGCGAACATTCCGAACAGCCACGCGTCGAAACGTGAATCGCGCATCGTGAACGCGACGATTTCATCCATGGTGCGAACATCGGTGATGCGGCGGCGGAGGTCCACTGTGGCAACCGCTTGGCGGATTTGCTGCATCAGGCCCGGCGTCAGATTCCCGCGTACGATCCAGGCGACATCGTTGCCTCCGATCAGCGTTTGCGCGGCAGGAATGTAGACCGTAGGCCGCGGCGCTTGCTTCAGGCGCACACTCTTGGTGTCGCCCACCACGCCGATCACGGTTCGCGCGGGATCGCCATCCCCGTAGACTTTGCCGCGATAGCGTCCGATCTCGATGCGGCTGCCTACGAAATTGCCATCGGGCCACCATTGCTTCGCGACCGTCTCATTGACCATGATTACCGGCATCGAGTTGCCGACGTCAGTCGCGTCCATCCCGCGGCCGCGCAAGATTGGGATGCCCATGGTCTCGAAATACGATGGCGACACCACGCGGATTTCCATCCCACCGAAGGCCTGATCGGGATGGCCTTGCCGCTGCGTCGGATAGTTATTCGGTTGCGTGAGCGGGAGCACGTTGGCGCAGGCTACGTTGCGCACGCCGGGGATCGCGCGGATGCGATCGAAAACAGATGCTTCGAACGCGTGCAGATCGTCGTTCTTGGCGGGGTGCACGAGGGGCGGAGTCTGGAACGTGATCACGCCGTTGGGATCGAAGCCGAGACGCTCCTGATGTTCGCGATACAGCGTCGCGATCAGCAGTGCGGCCGCCACCAATAGCGCCGTTGACAGCGCGACTTCGGTGATCACCAGCAGCGCCCGCACGCGCTGTCGCACTCCGCTCGATTGTGAACGCCCGGCTTTCAACGCCTGATCGAGCTTTACGCGCGATGACATGGCCACCGGTGCGATGCTGAACGCGAGAGCGGTGACAATCGAAATGGAGAAAGAAAACGCGAGCACTTGCCAGTTGAGGCCGATGGGCGCGGATGCGGGCAGCGCGTACGGGAACAGGTGCACCAATGCATCGATCGACCACGCGGCGGCGGCGATTCCGGCCGCGCAGCCCATCAACACAATAAGGAAATTTTCGATCACGAACAATCGCATCAGTCTGGCAGGGCTGCTACCCAGCGCGAGCCTCACTGCGATTTCCCGTTGGCGAGCCGTCAGGCGAGCAAAAAGGAGACTCGCGAGATTGGTGCACGCGATGATCAGCAGCAACAGCACCGCGCCGAACAGCAGCAGCAGATTGGTGCGCACGTCGCCGGTCAGCCATTCGCGATATGGGGTGGTCGACAGGCCCAGGTAGTCGTCGCCCACCACGGATGGGTTCGCGCGCTTGAAGCTCGCGCCGAGCGTGGCGAGTTCGGCATCAGCTTGCTGCGTTCCGACGCCGGGGTTCAAGCGGGCCAGCAACGAGATGCTGAGCCCTTCATCGCCCGCGGCGACGCCCGACGGAGCCAGTGGAATGAACGCGTCGGCATCGGTTGCGAACCAGAAATTGGGAGGGAGCACGCCTGCGACAGCAACGCCTCCGCCGTTCACGGTCACCCTGCGGCCGACGATCGACGGATCGGAAGCGAATGCATTGCGCCACAGTGCATCGGTCAGAATGATGCTGATGGGACCACCCTGGCGCGTTTCGTCAGAATTGAATTCGCGACCGGCGGCGGGCGGAACACCGAGCGTGCGGAAGAAATCGGCGGAGACTTGAGCGACCTTGATTCCCACCACGTCGCTTCCGGCGATCAGGGTCTGATCGCCAAGGTCGCGCTGGGCCGCGACGGAAGCAAAAGATGTCGAGTGTTCTTTCAGGAACAGGTATTCAAGGATGCTGCCGGAATCGTTGCCGCCGTTAGGATGTGCGAGGTGCACCAAGCGCGCAGAATCGGGATACGGGAGATCGCGAACGAGAACGGCCTGCACCACGCTGAAGATCGCGGTGTTGGCGCCGATCCCGAGCGCTAACGAAAGCACCGCGACGAAGGTGAACCCCGGCGTTTTCGCGAGCGCTCGCGCGGCGTACTTCAGGTCCTGCGTCGAATGTTCGAACCAGGCGACGTTGCGCATATCGCGGCATTCCTCCTGTAATTGAGTGGGCCCGCCGAGGACGCGCCGGGCTTCATAACGTGCCTCCTCTGGAGGCATTCCCGACGCGACGAATTCTTCGATCTGCCGGTCGAGATGAAATTGAAATTCGCGATTGAGTTCGTTGTCGGCGCGATCGCGCCGGGTGATCGAACGGAAACGCAGTCGAAGGACATCCCAGATGCGCATGCTCTTACGCCTCGTTGATCACCAGATTGACGCCCGCCGACAGTCGACCCCATGAGGCGAGTTCGAGTTCCATCTGCGCTTTGCCCGCGCGGGTGAGCGAGTAGAATTTCGCCTCGCGGCCGGTTTCGGTATCGGCCCAGTGCGATTTGATCCAGCCCTGCTGTTCCAGCCGATGCAGCGCGGGATAGAGCGAACCTTGCTGCACTTGCAGCACTTCTTTCGACACCTGTTGGATGCGTTTCGCGATGGCCCAGCCGTGCGTGGGCTCCAGCGAAATCGTCTTGAGGATCAGAAGATCGAGCGTGCCTTGCAGGAGGTCCGAGGATTTTGCCATAGTCGATACCTAGATAATCTACAACCAGCATTGTAGACGATCTAGGTATCGAAAAGTTCGACTATTTTACGATTATTTTTTGGACGCTCTGGTTCTCGTACTCGTCGGCGACGCGGACGGCGATGGTTGCTTCGCCCGGCGCCTTATCGACCAGGACGCGATAATCCTGCTCGTGTGAATCGGTTAGGCGTGTGACCGGCTCGACCACGATCCACTCGCCGCCGTTGATCGAATACTCGGCCTTGCCGATGCTCGCTCAGCGCGTCCTTGGCGTGGAAACGAACTTCGATCTTCGCCGCCTGATGGCGTAGCCCCGAGGCCGGTGATTTCGGGCGGGGTGTTGTCGATCAGAAACGGATCGCTGTCCAGCGCTCGACGTGCAGCGCCTGATCCGGCGGATTCGACGGTGCGTCGGACGCCGTGATGCGCACCACGTATTCGCCGTCGGGAAACGCGGTCGAATCCCAGCTGTAGTAACGCTCGCGGATCTTATCGCGGAGCAGCTTCCACGTGGGTTTCATTCTCGCCGCGGATTTCGACGGTTGAACGAGCAGCGTATCGCCGTTATCGTCGGCAGCGAGCCAGCGCGCGCCGATTTGTCCCTTCGACCAGGTGAGCGCCGGCGAAGTTCCCGGAAGTTCGCGCGATCGACAGCGGAGCGCTGGCGGGACGATTGCGGCCCAGCGGAGGCAAGGTCAGCGTGGGTGCGTTCGAGGAGCGGTGAACGCGAGCGGCGCGGGGAATTTGTAATTGGCGGGCGTGATCTCCAGTTGTTCGATCACCGGCGCGACATTCTTCATCTGATACGCGATGTCGACTTCGTTGAGTTCGGCCGTGCCGTCCCGATTGAAAACGTCGCGCGATATTGCAGGAATCGCGCCGCGGGCGATGCGACCGACTCCGTCCATTGAGCTTGGCCCAGGGGCTCCAGTCATTCTGTGTGCGGCTCAGATTGCCGCTGCGGGTTTCAAATACGGCCGAACCGGCCCGCCTTCGGCTCGCTCAAGCGTCCCCAATAGGAAAACGCCCCGGCGTCGAACACTTCGCTTTCAAACGTGCCCGACGATTCCAGCTGCGGGCCGATCGAAAAAACTTTGCCGATGTTGCCGGTGACGGCGAAAATCCGGCCGTCGGGCGCAACTGCAGAACGCGGTCACCTGGGTGGGCTGCAGATTGAGCAGCTCGCGTGTAAGTATGATCGGTGTCGATGCGATAGATAGCGCCGTGATTGCCCGGTCCCGGCAATGGCGCGGCCCTGCGCGTCGAAGCCAAGCGCATACACCAGTTCCTGCGCGTGGCTCCAGACTCGGCGCGGATATCCGTCGGATTGAATGCGATACATTTCCGATCCCCGAGTCGCGACGGGCCAGAGGCCAGCGTCGGCGGAGGCGCCGGAGCCGCACGGTGAGACCGGTCGCGCCGCAGCAGGGGCAGGCGGAGCCGGCGCGGAGGGCGGATCGCGCGGCGGAGGCGCCGGTCGAATCCTGTTTGCTCCCGCGCCAGCGGCGTAGATCGATCCGTCGGGCGCCACCGCGACCGCAGTCATCTCGCGCTTCGGCGACTTGATACAAAACGAACCCTTCGCCAGCCGGAGTGATGCGCAGGATCAGGCCGCTGGGATCGGTGCCCACGATCAGATTGTCATTGGCGTCGATGGCCAGCGATCGCGCGTGGGTTTCCTCGGTCTTGAAAAATACCGAACCCGAGCCGGCCGGCGTCACGCGATGAATCTCGCCCTTGTCGCCGGTGGCGACGAACAGATCGCCGGTTTTGGAAAACGCCATGCGCCCAGATATATTTCGCGTGCGGATCGTAAAATACTTCGGCCTTCGCTCGGTTTCGAGGTATCGACGCGATACACCTTGCCGTCCGGAGTGGTCGCCGCGTAGACGCGATCCTGGCGGTCGATCGCGATGGCCTGAATCGCCATGCCGTCCAGTTCGGCCAGCGTCTTCAGGCCCCCGTTCGGAGCGATGGCGATCAGCTTGGCTTTCGACGCGCCCAGCGATCCGCCTCCAGCGTAGACATTCCCTTTGGAATCGCGCGCGACGGCCCACAGAAATGTGACCGACGGATCGGCGATCTCCTTCACCGCGGGCGCCAGCGTCAGACGCCCTTCGCTCGAAAGAGAGAGATGCGTGAGCGTGCCTTTTTCGAAATCGGCCATCTCGGACTGTTGCCAAGTACTTGGTTTCGACCGCGTAGACGGCCGCGGACACACCAAAAAAGCGCACAAGAGTGCTGCAGAAAACGCGCAGGAATGTTCATGGAGTTGATGTACTACTTCACCGTAATCCTGAGCGAATAACTTCCGCTCACCACCTGCTCGAACGGAATCGCGAGCTGCTCCTGCGTGCTCTCCGGCGTTCCGACCAGCGCGCGGCTGGCGGTGCGCTCCGTCTGCAAAACGTTCAGCACGGAAGCCGGCAGCGACGGCAGAGTCTTGTCATCGGTGTAATAGGTGGGCCGGCCTTCCACCAGCGAAACGTACAGTTCGTTATTGCCGCGCTCCTGGTTGAGCAGCGACACCGTTTCCGGGATATCCATGTAGCGATTCCGAGCTCGCCGCAGCGTGCGGGATGCGATTCATGGTATCGGCGTCGCAGAACAGAATGCGGTGATCGCCCTTGGGCGTGCCCGCGGGAATCTTCACGTTGAAGGTGCGCTCGATCATGCTCGCCGCGATAAGGGCCGCAGGAAAACTTTGACCGGCACCTCGGCGCCGGCTTCGACTTCGGTCGAGTCGGCGTCCAGGCGTTTTCGATGGTGGCCGACGCGGCGCTCCGGCAGCAGGTCGACCGTGAGTTCAACGCTCTTGAGTTTCGGCATCGTTCACCGGATTCAGGAACAGGCGGTTGAATTTATCGCCCCACCAGGACGCCAGCACCATCGGCGGGGCGCGCCGGCAATTCGTTGGGCGCGAACATGGTCGACACATTGATATTCTGCGGCGCCGTCCATCATCACGTTGCCGCTCATGCGATAGGTGACTTCGTCGGCGTATTCGTTCATCTGCTGCAGCGAATTGGAGCAGCGTCAGCATCATCAGGAACGGGGTCCACTTCTGATGCACGAACACGTTGAAGTTGCAGTCTTTCTCTTTGACCAGCGATCTCGTCCATGACCGAGCGAGCGAACCTTGAGGTGCACCGGAACCGACGGCGCTTCCGCACCAAGCTCGCCCATGATTCCGCGAAGCGATCCTGGTGCAGCGCGCCCACTACCTCGGTAGCGTTGCCGAATTTGGTCGGCTGATACGCGGAGCTGAGCACCATCAGAATTTCGCTCTTGGCCATCGGCATATCGAGCGGACCGAGGTTGAAGAAAGGGTGGCCAAACGCGAGCACGCGTTTTCCATCGTTATAAGTGACGGTGCCCATGCCGGTCGCCGACATGTCGCCGGAGACCAGAACGCCCGAAATCGCATCGCCGGGATTGAGCGATGTCTCCCAGCCCTTGGCGGGTTTGCTGGTGAGATCTGCTGCGCTGGCGCCGCCCTGCACCGCGACGATTCCCATTTGATTGAACAGCGGCTGGAACGTGTTCAGCGTCGAGTCGCGAAAACCCGGAAAGCACCAGCGGCGTGTCGATCGGCGTCATGGTCGGCGTGCGCGGGAAAGATGACGTGGCGCCTGCGCCAACCAATCGGCCGAGCAGACTCGCCGGGGATTTCCATCGCGCTGGCGCGGCTTGGCCGGCTTCCGCGGGAGTGCGCGCGTCCACCGGGCGCGATTCATCGAATTCCTTGATCTCGAGCATGTATTCGATCGGAGTGATGCCGCAGATCGCGTCGGGCGAAAACACGCTGAAGCGCAGCGCCACCGCGCCCACCAGTTTTCCGTCGATATAAACCGGGCTGCCGCTCATTCCGGCGGCGACGTTGGTTTCTTTGGCGCTGCCCGCCCATCTTGGCGAGAATCACGTCCTGCGGGCCGTTCTGTCCGCGTCATGACGCCGATGATTTCGATCGGCACCGGCTCGGGCTCGGTGCCCTGGAACACGGTCCAGGCGGTGCCCTTGCATGCCCGGCCTTTACATCTTTAAGGGGAAGATCTCGACTTTGCCCGCTTTCGGGCGCTGCAGTTCCGCGGCGAAGGCCGGAACCGTAATGAGGATCGCCGCAGCCGCGGCAACCAACCAACGGGTATTCATGAAGAAGCTAAAACCTCTAGTTCTTTGTATCCACGAACCCATCGGCTCGCGAGTCTGCACTGCATTGTCAGGACTTCTTACACTCTACAGCAGTCTTGACGGGAATGCGGATACCGCCGGTACAGTATCCGCTAGTGGGTCAGTTTGGCGTCAGGGCGACCAACGCGCTCCATACCTGTCGCGCCTCGAACCGCCGTCATTGAGGCGCGACAGGCATGGAGCGCGTTGGTGAGCCGTGCGCAAATCCCGAAACTGACCCACTACCGAGCCGAGAGTCATCTCGGCTCTTCCGGCCTGGGGAAAAGAAGCGCCGGCACGACTGCCGGCGCAGCAGGCTGGACAGCCCGCGCCACAGGGTCAGGGCTTCGTGTCTCTCTCCTTGCCCTTCTCGGCGCGCTTCTTGTCGGTGGCCTTCCTGCCTGCCTCCTTCTTCGCCTCTGGCTTTGCCTCAGGAGTAGCGGGACGCACCAAATTCGGCGCTGCAGGCCGCGCGATTGGCGCCGGTCGAGTGAGCGCCGCCGGTCGCGCGTTGACGCGACCTCCGGCGGGCCGAGGCGTGCGAGTCACCACCGCTCGATTCACCACCGCGACCGGCGGGCGAACGGCGACGACGGCTCGACCACCGAGAATCGCTCCGCGCTCCGGAACCATCGCGACGCGTGTGACCACCGTCGCCCTCGCGATCACCTCCGGCGATACGCGAACCGCGGCTGCCGCGACCGGACGTCCTGCAACGAAGGCTGCCTGCGGTATGACGGTCACTGCGCCCACTACTCCGCGATTCACGAAGACAGCCCCGCTAGGCCCCAGCGGGAACCAGCCGATCCCGACCGCGAAACCGGGGCCGCCGATCCACCCGACCAGCGCAGGCGCGTACACCGGTCGCGCGGCGACCGCTACCGGTCCTGGCACCCATCCCCACCCGCCGCCGACGAAAATCCAGCGCCCGTAATGATACGGAGCGTAGCCCCATGGCGCATCGTCGACCCAAGTCCATCCCCACGGCGCGATGTAAGCCCAGTGGCCGGTATGATACGGCGCCCAATCAGGAGGCATGTTGGCCGGATACCAGACGTTGCCGTAATCAGGATCGTTGCGCCACGTGCCCGCGCGATCCAGATCGGCGTAGCCCGGCGTGTCGCGCGAAACATATTTGCCAGACTGCGAAAGATCAGCCTCGCGATCGCGGCTCTGGCACCAGTTATCGAAAGGGTCCGCCGGCGGCGCATCGCGCGAATCCATGGTGGGCGCAGCATTCTCACCTGCGTTCACCACGCGAACCTGGGTGCGCGGCTGAATGGTATAGGCCTGTCCGGCGTTCGCTTCCGC
Source organism: Terriglobia bacterium (assembly GCA_963819125.1). Taxonomy (GTDB): domain Bacteria; phylum Acidobacteriota; class Terriglobia; order Bryobacterales; family Bryobacteraceae; genus Palsa-187. The sequence continues at coordinate 432,310 of CAWFUQ010000015.1, read as the reverse complement.
TTGTCCCGAGCGAACCGTGATGATCGACGTGTCGCCCTGCTCATTCACCTCGATGCGATATTCACCGGGACGCTGCAGCGACAGTGCCACTTGCGGCGTATCGACCTCGATCGCTTCATTTTCGGCGAGGCGGCGCACGCGCACACTCATGGTCCCGAGCGAAAGCTGCATTTGGGTATTCAAGTCGTCCAGATTGATGAAGGAGAAATTGGTCTTGCTGGAAAGCCGCATCACCGCCGAGCCGAGATCGATTTCAGCGCGCCCATCGGCATCGGTCCACAGCCGATCGCCCGTAGTGAGCGGACGATTTGGCGTGGCGGCGACCCAATCGTCGACACTGCCGGGTTGGAACGAAACCGTTCCATCGACCACGCTCAATCGCGCGGCGCGGCCGGGAGCATCAGCCTGGTCGGCATTGGGAGGATTGATCGGGCCTTGCGGAACATCCTGCGCAAATGCCACGAGCATGAAAAACGAGAGGAACATAATGAGAGCCTTCATACATCCCGTGAGACGCGCCAACCTGCCAGAGCCGTTAACAGGATTGTTTGTTGTTAATCTAAACGCCCGTTAATACAGGGCTTCTAGACGAATCTTTGCTCTTGAAACGCGCGTCTAATTGAGTAGGATGAAGGAAGCACGGACGGGAAGAGAAAGGAGGGTGACAAAATGCTGAAACGTTTTGGTATTCCAGCGCTAGCGTTGATCGCCCTGATGCTTATGCTGACTCCGGCCCCCGCGCACGCGGCTGTCCGGTTTGGCGTGGGCGTCGGTGTAGGGGTTCCGTATTATGGGGCTCCCTACTATGGCTACGGCGCTTACCCCTATCCTTATGCTTACCCGTATGGATACTATTCGCCGTACTACGGCTATGGTTATCCAGGGGTTGGCCTCGGATTCGGGTTCGGTTACAGCGGCGGATACTACGGCGGCTACCGTGGTTACGGCGGCTATCGTGGCGGATACGGCGGCGGCTTCCGTGGTGGAGCGGTCGGCGGCTTCCGCGGCGGCGGCGGTGGTTTCCGCGGCGGCGGAGCAGTCCGCGGCGGTGGTGGCGGCCATGGTGGCGGTCACCGTTAAGTCCGGTTCACTCGATGGAAACGGGCGGTTAAGCGATTAGCCGCTCGAGCTTAGATCCGGCCCGGATGATGGTTTCATTCCTCTCCGGGCCGGTCGAAATTCCGCCGATCTCGACTCCAGCCTTTTCCTCTAGAAAACTCAGATACGCACGCGCGCGCTCCGGCAGATCGTCGAATCTCGAAATGCCCCGCGTCGATGTACGCCATCCCGGCATGTTTTGATAAATCGGCCTGATCGCTTCGAGTGCGCGATACGTCGCGGGCATCTCCTGAACGTCCTGGCCGCACAACGTGTAGCCCACGCACACCGGAATCTCATCCAGATGATCCAGCACATCGAGCTTGGTGATCACCAGGGTGTCGAATCCATTCACCATCGCGGTGTAACGCAGCAGCGGCGCATCGAACCAGCCGCATCGGCGAGGACGGCCCGTAACTGCGCCGAATTCCTTGCCTTCGCGCCGCAACAAATCGCCCGCAGCGTCCATGCTCTCCGTCGGGAACGGCCCCGAACCCACGCGCGTGATGTAAGCTTTCGATACTCCGATCACTCCCTGAATGCGCGTCGGCGGAACGCCGGTGCCGGTGCACGCGCCTCCCGCGGTCGCGCTGGACGACGTCACGAATGGATAGGTTCCGTGATCGATATCGAGCATGGTGCCCTGCGCGCCTTCGAACAAAATCCGCTTGCCGTGGGACATCGCGTCGCCCAGAAACTCGGCGGTATCGCACACCATGGGGCGAATCCGTTCCGCGAACGCTTCGGTCTGTTCGCGGATTGGCCGCGTAGTCCATTGGCTCGTCGAACAGAAAACTCCCGGCGAGAATGCGCTTATCCTCGGCCAGCATGTCGTACAGAGTGCGGAAGCTTTCCGGATCGAACAAATCGGCGATGCGGATGCCGCGCCGTCCGATCTTGTCTTCATAGCAAGGGCCGATGCCGCGCGACGTGGTGCCGATGGGAATCGCGGTTCTCGCGCGCCTCCGACATTTTTTCGATCAGCCGATGGAACGGAAAAATCACGTGCGCACGGTTGCTGATGCGCAGATGGCTGGTGACGTCGATCCCGGCGGCTTCGAGCGAAGCCATCTCGCTCGAGCAGCGCCTCCAGATCGATCACCACGCCATTCCCGATCACGGCCTGCACGCCGGGGCGCAGAATCCCGCTCGGGATCAGCTTGAGGACGAACTTCTTTTCGCCAATAAAGACGGTGTGGCCGGCGTTGTGGCCGCCCTGATATCGGGCGACGATGTCGAAACGTTCGGCGAGCAGGTCGACGACTTTCCCCTTGCCTTCGTCCCCCCACTGCGCACCGAGAACGATGATGTTGCTCATGTTCTGGAAGCGGAAACCCCTGATTCCAACCTATTGTAGCAATTGCCGGGCGATGTTCAGTCCGAAATGTAAAACGTGGCGCAGGCTATCCAGCCTGCTGCGCCGGGGGAGGGTCGCACGCGTGCACGCGCCCACCGGCTATGAGCTTAGGTTAACAAATACGCCGCGATCGCCTTGCCCGCCGAAAGCACCATAGGCGCGATCCTGCAGCGCAACGGACTCACGGTGGCGCGCAAGCGTCGCCCGCGCAGCCGTCCATCAAGCCAGCCCCTGGCCCATGCCGAGCAATCCAACCAGGTCTGGAGCGCCGACTTCAAAGGTTGGTTCCGCACCGCCGACGGCGACCGCATCGATCCGCTCACCATCACCGACAACTTTAGCCGTTACCTGTTCCGCTGCCAGAGCGTCGCCCGCGCCGATACCACCCACTCCAAACCCGTATTTCAAGCCGCTTTTCGCGAGTTCGGCTTGCCTCTGAAAATTCGCACCGACAACGGCGCGCCCTTCGCCAGCAACGGCGAAAGCGGATTGAGTGCGCTGTCGGCGTGGTGGATCAAGCTCGGCATTGAGCCCGAACGCATTCGTCCCGGCAAGCCCCAACAGAACGGACGGCATGAACGCATGCATCGGACTCTGAAACAGGAAACCGCTTCGCCGCCTGCCGCCAACCGGCGCCGTCAACAGGAACGCTTCGACCGCTTCCGTATCGAGTTCAATGAACAACGCCCTCATCAGGCGCTGGACCAGTCGACTCCACAGAGTCGTTATCAACCTTCCCCTCGTCCTTATCCGGAACGACCTAAAGAGCCCGAATATCACGCCGGCTGGCCGGTGCGCCGCGTTGCTCCGGGAGGACAAATGCGATGGAGTAGTGAGGCTGTGTTCGTGTCCCACGCCCTGGTCGGAGAGGCGTTAGGGATGGAGCCGATCGCAGATCGGCAATGGCGAGTCTGGTTCTATTCCTATGAAGTCGGCATCCTGGAAGAACCGGCCTTTCGCATCCGCCGCCCCCAACCTGGAGATCTCGCAAATGCATGAGTTGTGGGTGGGGGAGTCGTCCCGGCGCTTTCGGTCGCGGGTTCCGCTCCATAATAAAATCATCATGCGAATTTTCGGACTCGCGATTTTGCCTTTCGTTCTGCTGGCGCAATCGCCTGCGCCCTCCTGCCACACCGGCCACGCGCGCGATTACAAGATGAAGCCGATGCCCGCGCCGCGCAAGCTGACCGGGATAGGCGACAGCCATTTGCAGATCACCACCAAATCGCCGGAAGCGCAGGCGTGGTTCGATCAGGGCTTGAATCTGACCCACTGTTTCTGGGAATTCGAGGCCTATCGAGCGTTCAAGGAAGCCGCGCGGCTGGATCCTGATGCCGCCATGGCGTGGTGGGGAATCGTGCAATCGGTCCACGACTACCACGAGATGGATGACGAAAAGAACGCAGCGCTCGCCAAAGCGAAAGCGCTGATGCCATCGGTCACCGAGCATGAACGCTTCTATATTCGAGCGCAACAGAAAGCCCAGGATGAAAAGGACGAGGACGGCTACCAGCGCGAAATGGAGGCGCTGATCGATCAATTTCCCACCGATCTGGACGCGAAATTATTCCTGGCGATCAACAGCCAGTACGGGTACGATCGCGACGGGCGCCCCGCCAAGTACGGCCTCTATTCGCAGATGCTGCTGCGCGACGTCCTGCGCGCCGATCCCAATAGCGCGGCCGCGCATCACTATATGATCCACGTGATCGAATCGAGCCTGCATGCCGAAGACGTTGTGCCGGATGCCGAAGCGCTGAGCAGGCTCGCGCCGGGTTCGGGGCACATGATCCACATGCCCGGACATATTTATTACCGCATCGGGCAATACGATCGGGCGCGCGATTCGTTTCTGGCGTCGAAGAAATTCGAAGAGGAATACATGCGGCGGGAGAAACTCACCTCGGTCGACGATTGGAATTATCCCCACAACCTCAGCTACCTCATCGCGAGCGATGCGGAATCGGGGCGCTTTAAGGAAGCGACGGAGATGGCTAAGCTGCTCGATTCCCTGCCGGCCAATCCCATGATCGGCAAAGGGGTCCCGATGCATGTAATGACGGTGGGCGGGGCGGCGGTGCGGCTGCGCTTGCGCGTGGGCGATTATCAGGCCGCGATCGATCATCCCATCGAGCTGGGTTTCGATGAAGCGGATGCGGGGCAATCGGCCGCCGCCTTTCGCGAAGCGATGATTCATTACGCGCGCGGCATGCAATCACTGCGCACAGCCGAACCGGAGAGCGATGCGATGGACGCGATCGCGTGGCGGCTGAACAAAGAGAAGGGCGATGACAAGGTCGACAATCCCAAAGGCGCCTTGACCATCCTCGAAATTTATTCGCTCGACCTGCGCGGGCACTTGCGGGCGCAGCAAGGGCGCTATGACGAGGCCATCGACCTGCTGAAGCGGGCCGTCGATAAAGAAGAGATCCTCGGCTATGCCGAGCCGCCGCGATACGCTCGTCCGGAACTCGAAGCGCTCGGCTACGTGTATATCGCTGCGAAGAAGTTCGATGAGGCTCGTGACGCGTTCCAGCGCGAATTGAAGCAACGCCCCCATAGTGGATTTGCGTTGTACGGCATCGCGAAGACGTATGAGGCGCAGGTGAACCGAACTGAAGCGTCTCGCGCTTATCGCGATTTTCTGGATGCCTGGAAGAGCGCCGACGTGGATCTCGCGATGGTCCGGGAAGCGCGGGCAGCCATTCGGCAGTAATCGCTTCACGCGAAAGATTCGTGCGAAACGATTATGATGGATCGAGGGTTTTGTCGAGTTGGCATTTAGTGTAGGCATTCTCAAAGAAACATTCCCATCTGAACGGCGCGTGGCGATGGTTCCGCGTGTGCTGGATCTGCTGAAGAAATCGCAAATCGAAGCGTGGATCGAGCGCGGCGCGGGCCTGGACGCCGGATTTCCGGACGCCGATTACGAAGCTCGCGGCGGGCATCTCGCCTCGGCGGATGAGATTCGCAAGAACACACGAGTGATGCTGCACGTTCGTGTGCCGGAATCGCCGGTCGGCGTCGAACCGGGCGATACGGTGATCGGGTTATGCGATCCGCTGACCGATCTCATGCTGGTTTCGAAATATGCGCAGGCGGGCGCGACGCTGTTCTCGCTCGAATTCGTGCCGCGCATCACGCGCGCGCAAAGCATGGACGTATTGTCGTCCATGGCGTCGATCGCGGGATATAAAGCGGTGCTGATCGCCGCGAACGCGCTGCCGCGCATGTTCCCCATGATGACGACGGCTGCGGGTTCCATCGCGCCGGCAAAGGTGCTGGTGATCGGCGCGGGTGTCGCGGGGTTGCAGGCCATCGCGACGGCTCGGCGCCTGGGTGCGGTAGTGAGCGGCTACGATGTGCGCGCGGCAGTGAAAGAACAGATCGAAAGTTTGGGCGCGCGATTCGTTTCGATCGATCTGGGCGGAGCGAAGGGCGAAGGCGAGGGCGGCTACGCTCGCGCGCTTGATGAGGATACGATTCGGCGCCAGCGCGAGCAGATGGCCGCGGTGCTGCGCGAACAGGATGTGATCATCACGACGGCCGCTGTGCCGGGCCGCAAAGCTCCGGTGCTGATCACTAACGAAATGATGCAGGGCATGCAGGAAGGCTCGGTGATTGTCGATCTGGCGGCGGAGCGCGGCGGCAATGTCGAAGCGACGCGCGCGGGAGAAACCGTGATCCTGGGCGGCGTTCACGTGATGGGACCGACCAACGTGCCGGCGACCGTGCCCTATCATGCCAGCCAGATGTACGCGCGCAACATCGCGACATTTTTGAAAAACATGGTGACCAAAGAGGGCCAGTTAAATATCGACACTGCCGACGAAATCACGCGCGAGAGTTTGGTGACGCGCGGCGGCGAAGTGGTGAACCCGCGCGTGCAAGCGCTCCTGAACGTCACGGCGTGATCTTGAAAAATAATGACTAACGAACTGGAAGTAAGCCTGTATGTACTGGTGCTGGCGGTGCCGCTCGGCCTCGAGCTGGTGCGCCGCGTCTCGCCGCTGCTGCATACGCCGCTGATGTCGCTGACCAACGCGATCTCGGCCATCTCGGTAGTCGGCGCGATTCTGATTTCGGGCGCGGGCGATTCGCCGAATCTGTCGAAAGTGCTGGGCTGCATCGCGGTGGTGTCGTCCACCATTAACATCGTCAGCGGATTCCTCATCACGGACCGCATGCTGAAGATGTTCAAGAAGAAGGACACGCCTAAATGAACGGCGCAGTGACCGAAGTCACGGGCGGAATCTGGCAGGCCGCCTACATCATCGCGGCGCTGTCGATTGTTTTATCCATTAAATGGCTGAGTTCGCCCACCACCGCGCGGCGCGGCGTCATGTCCGGCGAATTGGGGTTGCTGTTCGCCATCATCGGCACTTTGCTGCGCGCCGAAGTGGTGAATTACGAATGGATCCTGATCAGTATCGCGATCGGCGCGGCGATTGGCGCTCCGCTGGCGTACCTGATGCCGATGACGTCGGTGCCGCAGTTGACCGCGCTATCGCACGCGTTCGGCGCGCTGGCCGCGGCGCTGGTGGGAACCGCCGAATATTATAAGGACGGCGCGCTGGGTCATCCGACCACGGGCGCGAAGATGGTCGCGCTGGTGATCGAGATCCTGCTCGGCTACCTGACCTGCACTGCGAGCGTGATGGCGTTTGGAAAATTGCAGGAGATCGTCCCGACGCGGCCGCTGACCTACAAAGGCCAGAATTTCGTCAACATGATCCTGTTCGCGATCGCCATGGGCCTGGGCGTGTGGATGATCGTGGAGCCCACTCCGCCCTGGGCGTTCCCGGTATTCGTCGGATTATCGTTATTGTTCGGCGTGCTGCTGATCTTGCCGATCGGCGGCGGCGACATGCCCACCGTGATCGCGCTGCTGAATTCCTACGCGGGCGCGGCGTGCGCTGCCATGGGATTCGCGCTGGGCAATCGCCTGTTGATCATCGCGGGCGCGGTGAACGCGTCGTCGGGCTTCATTCTTTCCGTGATCATGTGCAACGCCATGAACCGATCGTTCGCGAATGTTCTGTTCGGCGCGTTCGGGCAGGTGCAGGAAGGCGCGGCGGCGAAAATTTCATCCAAGCCGGTGCGGTCGGCGACGCCCGAAGACGCCGCGTCGATTCTGGCCAGCGCCCGCAAAGTGATCGTGGTGCCGGGTTATGGAATGGCGGTCGCGCAGGCGCAACACAAGCTCCGCGAGTTGACCGATATGCTGACCAAGCGCGGCGTGGATGTGCAGTTCGCCATTCATCCGGTGGCGGGGCGCATGCCGGGTCATATGAATGTGCTGCTGGCCGAAGCCGATATTCCTTACGATCGCCTGCATGAGATGGAAGACATCAATCAGGATTTCGCGGAAGCCGATGTGGCGCTGGTGATCGGCGCGAATGACGTGGTGAATCCCGCCGCGCGCCACGATAAAACCAGTCCGATTTACGGCATGCCGATCCTGGATGTCGACAAAGCGCACACCGTGATGATCATCAAGCGCAGCATGAACCCCGGATTCGCCGGCATCGATAATGAACTCTACTATATGGATCGCACCCTGATGCTGTTCGGCGATGCGAAGGGCTTCGTGGGCGAGATCATCAAAGAGATGCCGTCCGCGAGTTGAGGCCAACCGAATGTTGAACCGCTCCTTTTAGTCGCGGCTCGTTGGGCTGAATCAACACCATAAAGAGCCGTGACCAAAGGGAGCGGTCCAACATTCGGGTTTTCACACCGACTGTCACGATCGAGGACTAGCGCATCGGGCTCCGCGATTGCCATCATAGAAGGATGTCCACAGTGAAGCTGCTCGATCAGCTTGAGCAGCGAGGAATGATTGACGATGTTACCGATCGCGCGGCGCTGGATGAGCGGCTCGCCAAACCCGGCGCGTCGATTTATGTAGGTTTCGATCCCACCGCCGACAGCCTGCACGTCGGCCACATGCTGCCCGCGCTGATGCTGGCGCGATTTCAGCGCGCCGGGCACCGGCCGATTATCGTGGTGGGCGGAGCGACGGGAATGATCGGCGACCCCAGCGGTCGCAGCGCGGAGCGGCAGCTTTTAACGGTCGAAGCGATTCGCGCGAACGCGCTGGCGGTCGGCAAGCAGCTCGCACGTTTCGTGAGTTTTGAAGGGACGAACGCGGCGATCATGGTCGACAACGCGGATTGGACCGCGCCGGTCAGTTATCTGGAATGGCTGCGCGACGTCGGTAAGCATTTCACCGTGAATTACATGATGGCGAAGGAATCCGTGCGGCGGCGTCTGGAAGATCGCGAGCACGGCATTTCCTACACCGAGTTCAGTTACATGCTGCTGCAGGCCAACGATTTTCTGCATTTGTTCGATGCGCATGGCTGCGAAATTCAGGCGGGCGGCAGCGATCAGTGGGGCAACATCACTGCTGGAATCGAGTTGATTCGCAAAACGCGTGGCGCGCAGGCGTTCGGCATCACGTTTCCTTTGCTCGCGACCAGCAGCGGCGAGAAATTTGGGAAGAGCGCGGGCAATGCGGTGTGGCTCGATCCGGCGCGGACCAGTCCGTATCAGTTCTATCAATATTGGATTCGCACCGAAGACGCCGATGTCGAAAAGCTGCTGCGGCTATTCACTTTTCTGGAAATGGACGAGATCGCGTCACTGATGACCGCGCCGCCGGAAACGCGCGCTCCGCAGCGGGCGTTAGCGAGCGAGATGACGCGCATGGTGCATGGCGAGGATGCGCTGCAGCTCGCGATGAAGGCCTCGGAGGCATTGTTCGGCGGCGAACTTGCCGGCTTAACTGATCGCGATCTGGCCGATATTTTCGCCGACGTGCCGTCGTTCTCCGTTGAAACATCGGCGATCGAGAATGGGTTACGCCTTCCCGATCTGCTGGTTCGTGCGGGCGCAGCGAAATCGAAGGGCGAAGCGACGCGCCTGATCGCGGGGGGCGGCGTGTATCTGAACAATCGCAGAGTGGACGATGCGGGCGCCGTGCTCAAGCACGAGCAGATCGCTACGGAAACGATGTTCGTGATCAGGGTCGGGAAGAAATCGTATTATCTGGGCCGGCTGGTAAGTTAGCCATAAACTGGATATCGTTTCCCCGGTTCGCTTCGATTACGAAGTCGCGAAACGCATCGCTCTCTTCCACCCACCGCGAGATATCGCCCACAATCACCAATCGCCGCCGGTAGTTCACGAACTTCTGCACGATCCCTCCTGCGACGCCGGTTCGCAGCCGGAAGAAATCCTCATCAAGCCGCTCGACTGGGATCACCACGGTTTCGCACTTCTGCGAAAACGCCTCGCCAATCACATCCGTTGCATCACGCTCAGTGCGAAGCTTGGGACCTTCGGCGGGCACCGTCAACACCGGCATTCCTACACCGCTTCGAGCGCCTGCTCGAAATCAGCGAGAAGATCGCGCCAATCCTCGATGCCGATCGACACACGCACCAGCCCATCGGTGACGCCCGCTTCAGCGAACTGCGCTTCGGTGAATCCGGAATGCGTGGTGGTCTTGGGATGGCACACCAGCGTCTCCACGCCGCCGAGTGAAACCGCATTTCGCGCCAGCCGCAAAGTCCGCAGGAAATCGAACGCGGCGGGTTTGCCGCCCTTCAGCTCCAGCGAAAACATCGCACCCGGAAAATCGCATTGCGATAGTCGGATGCGAATCTGTTCCTGGTCGTTGAACAACGTAGGGTACAGCACGCGTTTGATTTTGGGATGCTGCGCCAGCCGCTCCGCGATCCTCTGCGCGTTCTTGCTGGCGCGATTCATGCGCAGGCCGACAGTGGGCAGGCGGCTGTTGAGCATCCAGCATTCATCCGGCTGCAGAATATTTCCGAACAACCCGCGCAGCGATCGCATCTTGCCGATCAGTTCGCGATCGGCCGCCAGCGCGATCCCGCCGATGAAATCACTGCCGCCCGATAAATATTTGGTCGCCGAATACAGCACGATGTCCGCGCCTGATTGTAGCGGATGCTGGAAGGCCGGACCCAGCATGGTGTTATCCACCATCACGATCGGCCTCGCCCCGGTGCCGTTCACGGGATGTGCGCGGGTGGCTTCGACCGCGCGGCAGATGTCGGTCATGATGATGGTCGGATTGGCGGGAGTCTCGATCAGCACCACGCGCAGATTCTTCGCCTCGCGAATGATCTGATCGATGCGATCGGTCTGTCCGGCCGGCGCGGGAATTCCAATCACGCCCCACGCGCTCAGAAAATTTTCGATCATCTTCTGCGTGCCGCCGTAAATCGGCACCGTATAGACGATCGAATCGCCGGGCTTCAGGAACGCGAACAGTGCGGTCATGATCGCCGCCATGCCGGAATTAAAGGAGAGCGCGGCACGCGCGCCCGCTTCCAGCGGCACGATCTGATCTTCCAGAATTTCGGCGTTGGGATGATTGAAGCGCGAATAAACCAGATCGACGTGTTCGCCCGCTTCCAGTTTCGGCCCGCGCCCGCCCATGATGTCGAAAGCGCGTTCGGCGGCCTCCGGGCTCGAAAAAACATAGGTCGAGCTGCGGAACACCGCCGGCCGCGCGGAGCCCACCGAGAGGCTGGGATCGAACCCTCGCGTCAGGACTTCAGTCGGCGGACGGAGCACGGACTTTTGATCGCTCATGCATTGAGTTTACCGCGCACAACGGCACAAACCGCCTGTGCGCTCCAGCCGAGTTTAGCGGACCCCACTCCAGAGTGGGGCTACGCTTCGCCTTATCTTGGCCACGAATGAACACGAATGAACACGAATCCGGACCATCTTGTCGCCCCGATGATTCGTGTGCATCCGTGTTCATTCGTGGCCATTCATGCTTACTCCTGCCGCAGCGCGCGATTCGGATCAGTCCGCGCAGCGCGGCGCGCGGGCACTAAGCACGCGACCATCATCGACGCCGCCAGAATCACCGGCACACCGATCACCGCCAGCGGACTGAAAGCGCTGGTGCCGGTCACGAAATTCGGAAGCACCCGGCTCGCCACCGGAATCATCAACAGGAACCCGAGCGCCAACCCGACCACCGTGAAGATCGCGCCTTGGCTCAGCACCATGCGCAGAATGCCGCGCGGCGTCGCCCCGATCGCCATGCGAATTCCGAATTCGCGGGTGCGGCGGCTCACTGTGTAAGCCACCACGCCGTACAATCCGATCACTGCCATGAACAATCCCATCAGCCCCGTGGTGGTGACAATCTGCGCGATCAGACGCGGCCCCAGCAGAGCGCGCGCATCGTAGTAAGTTTCCATGCTGCTGATGCGGAAAATGGGCATGTCTGGATCGAGCGCGCGCACCTGTTCGCGAATCGCCGCGGCATAGGATTCGGGATTACCGGCGGTGCGCAGTTCCACATACATTTGCGAACTGTAATCCTGCGCGGACGCGGTCCACATCGCGTTCTGCGGAGCTTCGGCCCAATAAAAGTAGATTCCATTCTTCGCCACACCGACCACCTGCACCAGTGGACCGTCCTTTTTGTCCAGGCGAATCTGGCGGCCGATTGGGTCTTTGCCGCCGAACAGCTTCTTCGCCATGGTTTCGTTGATCACGGCGACGCGCGGAGAATTGGCGGTATCGCGAGCATCGATCGGCCTGCCGCGCAGAATCGCCGTTTCCATCAACGGGAAATAATGTTCGTCCACTTTGTATGCCGTGGCGGTGGGAAGATCTTCAGCGCTGCGCGCCTGTTCGCCATCGATTAGAAATGCCCTGGTGTTCTGAGAGTTGCTGAAAGGAATGCTGGACGACATCGACACATCGCGAACGCCGCCGACTTGGAGCAGCCGCTCCCGCAGCTTCTTGTAGAAGTCGCGCGTCTTGGCTTCGTCATAGCGCTGGATGTTCGGATCGAGCGACAGGAACACGGTGTGATCCATGCGGAATCCGGTGTTGAGGTGCTGGGTGATTTGAAATTCGCGGATGCACGCGATCGACGTCACCAGCAGGACCACGGACAGTGTGAGTTGCGCGGTCACCAGCACATTGCGGCCCGAGAACATTCCACGGAAGAGAGACACGCGGGAAGGACCGCTATCGCTCGACTTGATGGTCGAGCTGAGGTCGCGGCGCGTAGCGCGCAACGCGGGCAACAGACCGAAGATCACTCCTGTGGATATCGCCACGATGAGGTTGAAGATCAGCAGACGATGGTCCATCTGCAAGCCAAAGGAGAGCGGAAAATCGGACGGCAGGGAAATCGAGGAGAGAAACGCGATGCCGGCGTAACCCACACCAATTCCAAGCGCTCCGCCGATCAGAGCGAGCAGCAGGCTTTCGGTCAGAAGCTGGCGCACCAGAACTCCGCGGCGGGCGCCCATCGCCATGCGAATCGCGATTTCCTTGGCGCGGGCAGTCCCTCGCGCCAGCAATAGATTCGCTACGTTGGCGCAGGCGATCAGCAGCACCAGCCCGGTGATCGCCAGTAACAGCAGCGAAAACAATCCATCGATGGAATCGCGCTCCCAGCGGGCGTGCACATAGTCGAGCACCGAAACCGTACGATCGCGATTGGTTTCCGGAAATTGGGCGGCCAGACTATGCGCCACCGTGGCGAGTTCCGCCTGGGCTTGGGAGATGCGAACGCCCGGCTTCAGGCGCCCTAACAGCGCCAGCGAGCGCGCGCTGCGCGAGGTCAGATAATCCTTCTGCGATCCGGGGATGGCCTGCTCAAAGGAACTGAACGGCACGTAGATGGAAGGAAGGATAAATGCCTGTGGTCCGGTGAAAGATTCGACGGTCACGCCCACCACGGTGAAATCGACGCCATTGACGCGGATCTTGTGGCCCACGGCGGCGGGATCACGCGCGAATTCGCGGTCCCACATCTGGTAGCTGATGACCGCGACCAGGTCTCGTCCTGGGACCGTGTCTTCCTCGGGACGGAAGCCGCGTCCGATTGCGAGCGGAATGCCGAGGCCGCTGAAGAAGTTCCCGCTGACGATGACGCTGAGATTGTATTTCGGAACCTGCTTGGGATCGGTCGCGATTCCGGCGGAGAAGATGTCATAGCTGGCCAACGCGTCAAGAGTCTTGGTTCGATCTCGAAATTCCTCATAATCCGGGTGCGAGATTGCACCCAGGCGCGTTCCTGGCGCGGTGGAATCGATTTCCACGATGCGGTCCGAATCCGGCACCGGCAGCGGGCGCAGCAGCATCGAGTCGACAAAGCTGAACATGGCGGTATTCGCGCCTATGCCCAGCGCCAGCGAAACGATGGCGATCAGCGTGAAGCTGGGAGATTTTGCAAGAGTGCGGAATGCGTAGCGAAGGTCGGCCAGGAGTCGCATATAGGGGATACGCGTCAACTGGCACTTGGGTTCGCGATTTATACCTGTAACACGGCGTGATACGATGTATTACATGGCAAGCGAAACTCTCACGGTAAGAATCGATCCGGAGATGAAAAAAGAGCTCGATTCCATCGCTGCCGCGCGAGATCGAGACAGATCTTACATCGTTAAAGAGGCGCTGCGAGACTATCTTGAATTCCAAAAGTGGCATCTAAAGCGGATCGAGAAAGGATTGGCGGAGGCAGATGCCGGAAACTTCGTTCCGGAGGCCAAGATGAAAAAGCTGATCGCGCGGCTGACCGGTAAATGACCGTCCGCTGGACTCCGACCGGATCGGACGATCTGGAAACGATCTACGATTACATCGCTCAAGACAACCCGGATAAGGCCCACCAAACGGTTCAGCGGATCGTCTCAGAAATCGGAACGCTGTCCCAATTTCCGTTTAGTGGGCGCAAAGGTGTTCGCGCGGGCACTCGGGAACTGATTTTCCCTCCCTATGTTGTGGTCTATCACCTGACCGATGAAGTCGTGGAAATCGTGCACATCATTCACGGGGCGCGCCGCTGGCCGTTGTATCCCTAACGCGCTATAGATTTCCGCGCAGACCCTGTTCCCGCTCGATCGCCTCGAACAGCGCCTTGAAGTTGCCCTTGCCGAAACTGCGGCTGCCCTTGCGCTGGATCACCTCGTAGAACAGCGTGGGACGATCCTCCACCGGCTTCGAAAAGATCTGCAGCATGTAGCCTTCGTCATCGCGATCCACCAGAATCCCCAGCTCTTCCAGTTGCTCAAGCGGCTCGTCGATCTTGCCGACCCGCGCGGTCAGCTCACGATAGTACGTGCTGGGCACGCGCAGGAAATCGACGCCCTGATCGCGCAATTTCGTCACCGTGCCGATGATGTCGCCGGTGCCCATGGCGATGTGCTGCACGCCCGGCCCGCCGTAGAATTCGATGTACTCTTCGATCTGCGATTTCTTGCGCCCCTCCGCCGGTTCGTTGATGGGAAATTTGATGCGCCCGTTTCCGTTCGACATCACTTTCGACATCAGCGCGGAATATTCGGTCGAAATATCTTTATCGTCGAAGGTCTGATACAGCCGGAACCCCATCACGTCTTCGTAAAACTTGACCCACTGATTCATCTGATGCCAGCCCACGTTGCCGACCATGTGATCGACATAGGCGAGTCCGGTCGGCCGCGATACGCGATCTGGCCCCTGGACCGCCGTGAATCCTGGAAGAAACGCACCCTTGTAATTGCGGCGTTCGACGAAGGTGTGTAGCGTGTCGCCGTACGTCGCGATGGACGCCATGCGAACTTCGCCGTCTGAATCGTTAATGGTGAATGGCTCCCGCACACCGCGAGCGCCGCGCGAGGTGGTCTCGTGGTAAGACTTCGCAGCGTCGTCAACTGTGATGGCGATGTCGCGAACCCCGTCGCCATGAGTGCGAATGTGATCCGCGATGGCATGATCGGGACGAAGCGGCGTGGTCAGCACGAAGCGAATTTTGCCCTGCTCCAGAACGTAACTCGCACGATCGCGAACGCCGGTCTCGGGCCCGCTATAAGCCGTGAGCGCCATGCCGAATGCCGATCGATAGTAGTGCGCAGCTTGTCTCGCATTGCCGACGTAAAACTCGACGTGATCGATACCGTTGAGCGGTAGGAAGTCCTGTTTTATTCTGACTTCTGACTCCTGACTTCTGACTTCTTCTACCGGCATAGCACCTCCCTCAAATGCAGTTGCTCCAGAGCCCCGATCAGCATCTGATTCTCTTCATCCGTTCCCGTCGAAATCCGCAGGCACTCGGGCAGTCCGAACGCGCCCAGCGGCCGCACGATCACGCCCCGGCGCAGCAATTCTTCCGTCAGCCAATTCGCGACGGTCGCACTTTCGAGCGGCACCATCACGAAATTCGCCTCCGAAGGCACCACCGCGAATCCCATTTCTGTAAGGGTCGCGGTCAGCAATTTCCGCGCGCGAATGTTCAACTCCAGCGACCGATGCACGAATTCGCGATCGTCCAGCGCCGCGATGCCGGCCACTTGCGCGGGCGCGCTCGGCTCAAACGGCAGCTTCACTTTGAGCAGATTCGTGATCAGCTCCTCATGCGCGAATCCGTAACCGATGCGCAGCCCCGCCAGACCATAAATCTTCGAATACGTTCGCAGCGTGATCACGTTGTCATAGCGATAATGCATCGAATCGGGATAGCGCGGATTGTCCTGCGCGTATTCGAAATACGCTTCGTCCAGAATGATCAGCACGCGCGACGGCACGTGCTTGTAGAACTCATCGAAATCGTGGCGCGTGAAAATCGTCCCGGTGGGATTGTTGGGATTCGCCAGATAAATGATCTTGGTGCGCTCCGTGATCGCGGCGGCGAGCGCGGTCAGATCGTAACGCCACTCGCGATACGGCACGGTGCGATACGCGATTCCACGCGATCGCGCCAGCACCTGGAATCCGATGAACGCGGCTTCGGTGGTCAGCACTTCATCGTCATCGCACAGGAAGGTGCGGATGATGTTCGACATGATGCCATCCGATCCGCTGCCCGCGATCACGTTCGCGACCTTCAGATCGAACTGCGCCGCTAGCCGCTCGCGCAGATCCAGTCCGCCGTTGGGATAGTAGTTGAGGCTCGCTAAACGTCCGTGCGATCGCATCGACAGCCAGCGGCGAAGGTCCCAGCGGATTTTCGTTCGAGGCGAGCTTGGCCACGCGCGCCAGCCCGTAGGTTTTCTTAACCTCCTCGATGCTGCGCCCAGGCTCATACGGGCGTAGCTTTTCGATATATGGAGGGACGAGTTGGTAGCTCCCAGGCATCGGTTTCAATATAGCACCACCACACCGTGGTGGCTTATCTTTTTGCGAACGTGGCGTTCAATTCCGCAGGTATAGTAGAGCGCGCTCAGACCACCATGTCTAGTGTTCCGAATTTCTTTATCGCCGGTGCTCCCAAAGCGGGGACCACGTCCCTCTATCACTATCTGGATCAGCACCCTGAAATCTTCATGTCTCCGGTGAAGGAGCCGCACTACTTCTCCGCCGAATTTCGAGAAGAGAATTTCGAGCCAGTCCGTCGCGTCCGCTTGGTTCGCGCGAATCGTGAATTGCAGGAATTCCTCCGCGGCGAAATGACGGGCAAGCTGTTCGGCGGAACGATCACAAAATGGGAAGACTACCTGCGCTTGTTCGCCAACGCCGGTGACGCGAAAGCGATCGGCGAAGCGAGCCCGGCCTACCTGTGGTCGGCGACAGCCCCCAATGCGATTGGCCAAAAAATTCCCCACGCGAAAATCCTGATCCTGCTCCGCGATCCAGCCGAGCGCGCGTTTTCGCAATATCACCACGCGCTCGCCAACGGCGCGGTGCAATGGAGTTTTCGCGAACACATCGAGCATTGTATCCACCATCGATCCGCGCAGATCTGCACATATTATCCGTTTCTCGAACTGGGAATGTATGCGGAGCAAGTGAAGCGCTATCAAACCAGATTTGGGCGAAATGTTTGGATCGGATTCCATGCCGACTACCGGCATCGCCCGCTCGAAATGTATCGCGAGATCTGCAGCTTCCTGGGCGTCCGTGAGAACTTTACGCCGGATATGAGCCATCGCCATCTGGAATCGCAAGTACCGCGCATGAACTGGATCGGGAAATTGAAGGGCGCAGGACTCTGGGAGAAGGCGGCGCGCCTGACTCCGAAACCGGTGCGACCGTGGATTCGCCGCGCATTGGTGCGTAAGCCAGGAACCACGCGCATGGATCCCGGCGATCGCCGCTTCCTGGTCGATTACTATCGCGACGACATTCGCAAGCTGGAATCCCTAATCGGCCGCGATCTTCCGACGTGGCGCACGCTTTAGTGAAGCGTGCCGGCGCGGACTTTAGCCCGCGCTTCAGGAGCGAGCACTGAAGTACCCGCCGGCACGATAAATCGTGCCACACAAAGTGATGGCTCCACGGCATCGGTTCGGGGGCAGTACCCCCTTGGCCTGGTCGCTAAAATCAGTATTGCCCTGCCATGGCGACGACCCAAGAACAACTGGTTGAGCTAGCGAGAACCTTTCGAGAAGCCGTGGAATCTCGAGACGAGGAGTTTGAATTCTTCGGAGACAGATTGATGAGATTTCCCAAGAGTTGCTGCGAGGTCGCAAGCTATCTGCTCGCTTACTATCTAAGAGACATGGGATTCTCGGATGTTCGTGTGGTCTGCGGCACGCTCGACTTCGAATCCGAAGAACAGTTCCATGTTTGGCTTGAAGTGGATGGGTGGATCATCGACATCACGGCCGACCAGTTCCCGCGATTCAGTGATCCTGTTATCGTCACGCCACATGACGGATCGTGGCACTCACAACTTTCTCTCTGTTGCGGCTGGGAGGACACAGACGGTTTCCCTCCAACCTGCAGCGATCGTTACGAGAAGGTCTACACGGCATTGAAGCGGCAGATTGATTCAGGCGCTCAGAACGCGACACGGATCGAAAACTGCATCGACCTCGCCGGCAACTGATTCGTGATCCCGACGCCGGGAGCTCCGAATCCATTCGCGGCCGTCGTCCCGTTGCCGAAGGTCCCCACGTAGCCACTGAAATTCGCGTGATTGAGCGAATTGAACGCTTCCACGCGTCCGTCGATCCGCAGCTTCTCACCGATCGCGAACGATCGCTCCAGGTACGGCGAAACGTCGTAGATCGGCCGGCCATGTCCGGTGTTTCTTCCGATAACAACACCGTTGATGACCGGCCGATCCGCTGTCGCGCCGGAATCGCCGAAATTGTTCGCGCCTGTTACGTAGTTGAACGGCAACCCTGTGGCCATGGTGGCGACCCCGCCGAAATGAATCTTCCACGGCAGAATATAAGTCCCGCTCAGGACAAAGCGCTGCCGTTGATCGTAAATCGCGTTAGCATTTTCCACTTTTCCCGCGAAATTCGGATCGTTGGGGCTCTGCCCCGGCAGATCCGGATCGACGTTGTCAATCGCATGCGACCACACGTAACTCGCCAGCATCGAGAATTTGCGATTGAACTGATGGGTGAGGTTCACATCCAGTGCATCGTAATAGGCGTAGCCGTCGTTGACGTCTGAAAGAATCTGCGCGAACGCAGGTTGAGGGTTCGTCGCCGCACTCGGATTGCACGAAGTGCCGAGCTGCTGATAGAACATGATCCATAGCGGTCGCGTGCAATTGGACTGCTGTGCGGTGCGAACCTGTCCCGGCGATGTGCGAATGAACGGCGTGGGCGTATCCACATCCAAAGGCCGATTGATGCGCAGCGTATGCGAGCCGACGTAATCCACGCGCAGCACCCATGACGGAGCCAATCGACGCTCCACACCCAGCGTCCACTGCTCGGAGTAAGGACTCAGCAGACGGCTCTGATAACCATCCAGAATCGCAGTCGGAAAATATTGTGCCAGCGCCGCTGTCTCGCCGGGTCGAATATAGAGGCTGCGCACCGGAGCCTGCGCCCCAGCCGGGAACGCGGGCAGCGGCACAGAGGCGACCGAGGTCGGGAATCCGATCTGCCCCGCCGATGCGGTGTAATTGAACACGCCCGTCGGTCCGGTCAGCGCGTAATTCGCTTCCGAATTATCGACAATTTGCGAATAGTAAATCCCGAATCCGCCGCGGATTACCGTCTTGCCGTCGCCCTTGATGTTCCAGGCGAAGCCGGCGCGCGGCGCGAAGTTCAGCTTGGAATCGGTGAACGTCTGCCGCTCGTAGCGCAGCCCCAGGTTGATGGTCAGATTCTGGCGCACATGATAATCGTCCTGCACGAACATCGCCCACATGGTGTCGTTCACCGTGTAGCTGGCGTTGCCGTAGCTCTGCGTGTAGGTGTTGACGTTGGCGATGTTGCTCAGATACGCCTGGCTTTCGCACACCGCCGCGCCCAGCGAACACGATTTGTAACTGAACTGGCCCAGGTAAATCGGTCCGCCGAATTCCTTGCTGTTGCCGCCGGTGTGCGCATCGATCACGTCAAACCCGAACTTCACCTGATGCTTGCCCCAATTCGCCGCCAGAGTATCGTTCGCCTGATATTGGCGATTCATCAGCAGCGCCGATTGCGAGGTCCCGGTGGTGAACGTCCCCACTCCCGCGATCGGTACCACGAATTGCGTGCCGTTCAACACCGGATCGAATTCCGTGATCGGCGAGGCGAGCTGAAATTGAACGTGCGCGGTGTTGAGCAGTGTGGGACTGATCACCGCCGTTTCGCCCAGGTCGGTCGAATAAGTGCGGCGCCGGAACACGCGATCGACGGTCGGAAGATTGTTGCCGCCGACGGTTCCGTTCGGATTCGTATCGTAGAACCCGTCCAGATTGGCGCGGAAGAAAATGTTATTGCGATCGTTCAGTTGATGATCGGCGCGCAGGAATCCCAGCCACCCTCGATAGTGCCCGATGAACGCACCCGGCGCCACCGGAGCGATGATCGGCGAGGTGCGATCCTGGCGGCTGTACTCGGCGGCGGCGAAAAAGTGTGTCTTCGTCCCAATGGGGCCGCCGATCGACGCGGCCGATTGGCCCAGCGTGTCGCGAGCGATATCGTTTCCGCTGGCCGCATTGGTCGAGGTGAACCCGCTGAGTGCAGCATCTGGTCGCTGCTGGCCGCCACAGCTCCATGATGTCGCCATGCAGCGCGTTGCCGCCCGATTTCGTGATGATGTTTACCGCGCTACCCGTGCCTCCGCCGTATTCGGCCGTGAAATTATTTTCGAGCACGGTCATCTCGAGCACGCTCTCCAGCGGCAGATTGCTGAAAATCGTCTGCCGGCCCCAGCTATCGTTGCCGGTCGCGCCGTCGACCTCGAACCACGCCTGGCGACGGCCCGCGCCGTTGGTGGTGAACATGTCTTCGTTCATGAACACGTCGCCCTGATTGATCGCCGGTCGATTGGCGGCGTTGAGCAGCGGCAGATAAGTGATGCGGCGATTGGGCAGCGGCGTCTCTTCCATCTGGCGCGCGTCCAGGCGATCGCCCAACTGCGGCGAATCGGTGCGGATCTCGCCGGGAACTCCGGTGACGGTGACCTGCGCCTGCGATCCAGCCAGCGTCAACTGCATCGCGACATCGGCGGTGGTGCCGCCTTCGAGCGTCAGGTTGTCGGCGACGCCTTCCGCGAATCCGGATTTCGATGCGGTGATCTTGTATTCGCCGGCAATGGCGAGGCCGGTGAGCGCGAAGTTGCCGGAATCGTCGGTTTGCGCGGTGCGCTCCGCGTGTGTGAGCGAGTTGACGGCCTTAATGGTGGCGCCTGCGACAGGAGCCTTCGAGGGGTCCAGCACGCGTCCATGAATTGAGGCGGCGTCGGGGGTTTGGGCGCAGAGGGTCGCCACAGCGAGCGTGAAGAGGGCCGAGAGGAGAGCAAAGTTTCGCATCATGAAACTGCTCAGATTACAGGAGGGTGGTTGGTACTACCAGCGGTCGTACGTCAGTTGTTCGTCGAGCTTCCGCGCGCAGCCCCGGGCGATGCTGCCACCAGTGGAGCGCCAGGCGTCCCAAGGTAACGGAAACCAGCCGGCGTAAGTTCCACCACGCGCACGATGCCTTTCGCGCCAGTGAGCGGAAACGTCTTACCGCCGAAGGTCAGTTGAACCGCGCCCGCGTTGCCGAAGCGTATGACCGCTTGCCGGGTGAATTCGAGCTGTTCCGGACGGCTCGACACCAGTAGCTTGGCGAACACCATCTTGCCATCGGTGAAAGCTGTCGCCCACGTATCTTCGGTTACTGTGATCTTCGCCTGCAGCGTGACCAAGCCACGCGCTGACGCGACCGCGACCGGGGGAGCCGGAGCCGCGGCGACGGGCGGAGGTGAAGCCGGATGTATCGGGGCTGCTGCTGGCCTCAGTTCCGCAACCACGGGCTTGGCAGTCGCGACCATTGGCTTCTGTTCCGCGACGATTGGTTTCTGCGCGAGGGCCGGCTGCACTGCTGCAACTGGTTTCGGTGTTTCGACCGGCTTTGCCGCCACCACGGCCGGCTTCGCCGCCAGCAATGACGGATCGGCGTTTGGTGCAGGCGGCTGGGCTATCGGCGTCGCAGGCGCGGACAGCTTCTGTTTCTGAGCCATCGCTGCTGCCGCCGGAGCCTTATGCCCGAATCGTTTCGGTGCCTCGTAAATTGCCGCCCCGATCAACATGACGAACCCAGCCGCGATGCCGATTCCGATCGACCACTTGCGCACGTGCGCCTGGTGCTGCTTCACCACAGCTTCGGATTCTTGCTCTGCTTCGAATGCGGCTTCACGCGCTCGTTCCAGCGGGTCGAACGTCGAAAACGCCTCCTCCTGAACAACCGGAATCGAATGCGGCTGCTGTGTCTCCATCGATGGAGCGATCGGCTCAGGCGGCGCGGGGGGCTGCGATTTTGACTGCGCCACCGGCTGCAAGATCATCGGCGCAAGCTCCGCGAACGGCTCATCTCTCACCAGCGGTTCCTGTTCGGCCATCGATTGCGGTTGCGGCGAGGCTTCAGGTGCAACGGCCGGCTCGGATGGCGCAGCCAGCTCAGGTTGCTGGATGGGAAGTGGCGAAATCATCGGATCCGGTTGATTTACAGCCTGAGGCGCGGACAGCACGCCAACGGGCGGAGGCAGCGGAGGCAACAGTCCCGGCGCGTGAGCCTCCCCAATCGCGTCCACTTCGTCGGAGTTGAGTTCCTCAGAAATAATATCGGGAAGCTCCTGGGCCGGAACCTCGAGGGAAGCATCCGGCAGGGCGAGATTTGACAATCCGTTGCGAATTCGGCTCTGATAGTCCTCGATCAGCGCCTGAGTTTTGTCCGCCATGTTCGCATCGGGGGCGAGTTCCATCTTCGACATGGTGTGGATTTTTTCGGCGCCGAGCGCGAAACGCGGGCCGCGAGCCTGCGAATTCCGGACGTCGCACAGCACCAGATGATTCTCCGCCTCCACCACCACAATGCTGTCGCTGGGCAGGCTTTCGTCGGCGATCAGCCGTAATCCGCGCGCGGAAATGTCGGTTAACAGGCACTCCATTTCCCGCTCCGGCTGATCCACCAGGATCATGCGAGCCGCAGAATATACTTGGAAGCGCTGTTCCTTTCGTCGATCCATGGTTCTCCCGTTTAATAGAACATCGGACTCGGATTCTGTTTTCATTAGGTTGAGCCACTAGACCCACAAGACGAAGGTGAGATGGGGTATAATTATTCAGTCGAATGAATAATCATTCAAAATCCCGACGTGTCGGCATCGCCGGATTCCGAGGCTACAGCGGCCAGGAACTCATCGCGATTCTCGCCCGACATCCGCACGTCGAACCAGTGCTTCTCGAGCATCGCGACGCCGACGATCGCCCGCAGCCGCTGGGCGCCCCGCGATTCGCGAAATTCCCCTGCACGCCGGAAATCGTGAAAGCCGAAGGCCTCGCCGCCGTCTTCCTGCCGACTCCCGCCGAGGCTTCCATGGAACTCGCGCCTGCACTGCTCGCCACCGGCGCCAAGGTGATCGATCTGAGTGGCGCGTTTCGATTAGGCACCGCGGAAAACTACACGCGCTGGTACAAGAGCCCGCACACCGCGCCCGAACTGCTGGCCGAAGCGGCGTACGGGCTACCCGAATTCTGCCGCGCGAGAATTGCGAAAGCGAGGCTGATCGCGAATCCCGGCTGCTATCCCACCGCCGCGAATCTGGCGCTGAAGCCGCTGCTCGATGCCGGCGTCATCATTCGCGAATCGGGAATCGTGTGCGACGCCAAGAGCGGAGTCAGCGGAGCGGGCCGCAAGCCGGCGATGAACACCAGCTTTTGCGAAGTGACCGAAAATTTCTCTACCTACGCGATTCTGGAGCATCGCCACGTGCCCGAAATCCTGCGCACGTCGGCGCTTGATGAGGCCGAACTCAGCTTCACCGCGCAGTTGATCCCCATCGATCGCGGCATTCTGGAGACGATTTATTTCAGGGCTCGCAATATCGACTCCGCCGACGACCTGCTCGCGATTTATCAGAAGCAATACGAGAACGAACCGATGGTGCGCTTGTACAAACCGGGCCAGGTTCCCGACGTCCAGTCGGTCTCGCGAACCAACTTCTGCGACATCGGCATTAAATATGACCCGAAGACGTCGCGTGCAGTGATCGTCGCCGCGATCGACAATTTGGGTAAAGGCGCAGCAGGACAAGCGGTGCAGAACATGAATCTGCTGCTGGGATTTCCCGAAACGACAGGGCTCTTATAAATGAAGGCTCTGATCAAACTGGGAGGGTCGCTGCTCGACGCGCCCGAGTCGCGAGCGCGATTGGCTCGCGAAATTACAGCGGCCATGCTGCAGCACGACATCACGGTAGTTCACGGCGGCGGTAAGCAGATGACCCGCTATCTGACCGATCACGGCATCGAGAGCCATTTCGTCAACGGACTGCGCGTGACCACCGATGCGGTGCTCGACGCCGTGCTGAAAGTGTTCGCGGGAACCGTGAATGCCGAACTTGTCTCGGCCTTCAGGGCAGCCGGCGCCAACGCCGTCGGATTGAGCGGAGTCAGCGCGGGAATTCTGGATGCCGATGAACTGAACCCGGCGCTGGGCCACGTCGGCAAGCCGGTGCGATCGAATCCGGCGCTGCTCGATCTCCTGATCGGCGCGGGATTTCTGCCGGTGGTCGCGTGCGTGGGCGGAGACGCGCAGGGCAGGATGTATAACGTCAATGGCGATCAAGTGGCGAGCGCGGTCGCTGCGGGATTCGGCGCGCGGAAGCTGATCTTTCTGACCGACGTCGACGGCGTGCGCGGAGCGGATGGAACGGTCGCGGCACAGCTGACCGCCGGCGAGACGCTGGATTTGATTCGCGTGGGTATCGCGAGCAAGGGGATGCAGGCCAAGCTCGAAGCGGCGGTGGGTGCGCTACGGGCGGGAGTGGCGGAGGTGCTGGTCGCGCCGGGAGCGGTACCAGGAATCGTCGCGAAAGCCTTGGCCGGCGACGCGGTTGGAACAAAGGTCGTGTGTTGAGATGATCGAGATTCGAAAAGCTCGCTTGACGGATATTCCCGCGCTACTGGAATTGATCAATTCCTACGCGAAAGGTGGCGTCATGCTGCCGCGAACCGAGTTCGAAATGGCGGAGAATATCAGGGATTTCCTGATCGCTATCATGGGAAATCGCCTGATCGGCTGCGGCGCGCTGCATTACTATACGCCGTTGTCGGGTGAAATCCGTAGCCTGGCCGTCGAGCCGGGGCTGAAGACCAAGGGAATTGGGCGAATGCTGGTGGAATCGCTCGAAGCCGAGGCGCGCGCCAATGACTTGGAGTCATTGTTTGCGTTCACTTACGTCGACGGATTTTTTCGAAAACTCGGATTTTCCGAAGTTGATCGCGGGGAATTACCGCTCAAAGCCTGGAAGGACTGCTTGCGCTGTCCCAAGTTTCAAGCCTGCGATGAGATCGCTATGTTGAAGAGACTGCGGGACATCGATACGCCGCGGCAGGTCTCGTCCCAACCCTTCGCCATGCACGAATCATCCGAGCCCGCGTTGCTGCCGATTTTACAGCGGTGACGCCCGGCGGTCACAAACAAAATAAAATATTTCTGAGAATATTGCGCCTAATCGCCACTATATAGGCAAGCACTGACGATCGCTGCCGTTTACACCGAAAGGGACGCCTCACCTTGGTGTCGGAACGGAGCACGAACGGGGATGCCGTCGCAAAGTCAGGGAGGCAGGTATGCGGGCTCAAACCATCGAGGTCAAGACCTCGGCAGGGCGGATTCTTTCCAGCACTATCTTCGGGTCGGGCGGCCGGAAGTTATTGGCGAAAGGCCACGTCATGAATGTCGAAGACGTGCGCATGCTCGAAACCGAAGGCCTGGATCAGATTGTGGTGACCGAGCTCGAAGAAGGAGAGATCGGCGAGGACGACGCGGTGTACCAGGCAGCCAGCGAATTGGGCTGCGGCTGCATGGAAATCCGCATGGCCGCCGGGGGGCGCGCCAACCTGTTCGCCACCGAAGATTGCTGCGTGCTGGTAGATGAGGATCTGCTTCGGCAGATCAACTTCATTTCGAGCATTGTGATCGCGACCTCCATCAACTTCAGTTTCGCCAAAGCGGGAGCGCGCGTCGCGACGGTGAAGAGCGCTCCGTTTGCGATCCATCAATCGCAACTGGAGGCGATCGTCAATATCCTGCGGGAGCGCGGCCCGATTCTGCAAGCGCGGCCGATCCGGCAACCATCCATTGCAGTGCTCTATTGCGATCCCATTCACGGCGAGCGAGCGCGTACCCTGTTCGAGCCGATTATGCGCCAGCGCCTGGATCATTTCGGCGTAACGCCGGCGTTCGTGATGGCGGCGGTTGAAGAAGAAGCGCAGGTGGCGCGCAGCCTGCAGCATCTGCTGCGTGCAAAGCCCACCGTGACGCTGATCGCTTCCACCACCGCGCCAGCCGGTCCGGACGATGTAATCGGCCGCGCCATGACCAAGGCCGGCTGCCACATCGAACGATTTCTGGCGCCGGTCGAGCCTGGCAATCTGTTCCTGCTGGGCTACAAAGACGAAGTGCCCATCGTCTCCGCACCCGGCTGCTTCCGTTCGGCCAAGCCGAACGTGGTCGACCTGGTGATGCCGCCCATGCTGGCGCGCTATCGCGTGTCGAGCCTGGAAGTCGCTTCTCTGGGGCACGGTGGACTCCTGGCCTGATGTAGGTTCCAGTCCTGTAAAATTGAAGCGGCTCTCCGTCGATGAAGATCACCGCTGTTGAAGCGTATCTGCTCTCCTACCCGTTTCCCGAACCGCTTCGCCTTGCCTACCACGGCGGCGAACGCACCATCGTCAAGCGCGATGCCATGCTGGTGCGCATCGTCAGCGACAACGGGTTGATCGGTTACGCTCCCGGCCCCGCCAGCACGCAGGCCAAGCACATTATCGATCGTTTGATCGCGCCGTTCCTCACCGGTCACATTCTGGCCGATCCCGATGCCTTGCGCGTGCTGTTCCAGCAAGGCCCCGGCGCCGATGCCGAAGTCAGCAAAGTTTATAGCGCGGTGGAGATCGCTCTGTACGATCTCGCCGGCAAAGCACTGAATCAGCCGGTGAGCGAGCTGATCGGCGGGCGGGTTCGCGATCGCATTCGATTGTACGGCAGCGCCGGGATGTACATGCCGCCCGAAGGCTATGCGGCCGAAGCCGCTCGCGTTCGCGAGCTGGGATTTCGCGCCTACAAAATGCGACCGGGCCGGGGGCCGGCCGAAGATCTGGAAGCGGTGCGGCAGGTGCGCGCTGCGGTGGGCCCGGAATTCGACATCATGATCGACGCGCACACCTGGTGGCGCATGGGAGATCGTAGTTATTCGCTCGAAACGGTGGAGGAGCTGGCGCGCGAGATGTCGGCGCAGCATATCCGCTGGCTGGAAGAACCACTGCCTCCCGACGATCACGAAGCCTACTCGGCGCTGGGCGCGCAGCTTCGCGAGCACGATCTGACGCCGCTGGCGAGCGGTGAGCATGAACCGAACGAGCTACGCTTCCTGGATCTGATCGAGACGCGCGCGGTCGATTACGTGCAGATGGATGTGGTGTGCCAGGGCGGCTTCGCCACCGCGCGCCGCCTGTTCCCCGATATCGCGCGCGCGGGATTGCGCTTCGCGTTCCATTCCTGGGGCACTGCACTCGAAGTGATCGCCGCCGCGCACTTGGGCGTGTGCTGGCCGGAGAGTATGGTGCGCTGGCTCGAATATCCGTGCTATTCGACCGACGTGCGCCAGTTCATGTATCCGTTCCCATTGGCGAGCGAAATTCTCAGGCAGCCATTGGCGATCGAACGAGGGGAGCTGGTGGTCCCACGCGGCCCGGGCTTGGGTGTGGAGATCGACGAGAGCGTGATCTGGCGATATCCGTGGGTGGAAGGACCGTGGTCGTATTTCAAGCTCGAATCACCCAAGGAGACGTGGGCAGTGACGGCGGATCATAGCGCCAAGTGGGCCTAAGTATAATGGAGCCGGAGAAAGCCATGGAGACAATCACGGTGGCGTCGATCCCGATCACCCTCGGGCGCGAAGATGACGGAAGGTGGTGGGCTGACATCGAGTCCATGCCCGGAGTAATGGCCTATGGCGACACAAAGGATGCTGCCACCGCAGCGGTGCGAGCGCTCGCCTTGCGCGTCGTGGCCGATTGCATCGATCACGGCGAGGATGTCCCTTCTCCCTTCGCCGAAGTTTTTTCGATTTCGTGAGCCAGTGGCCCGCAGTTAAGGCTCGCCAACTTCTCGCGGGGCTTCTGCGCATCGGATGGAGCGTCGCGTGGCAAAGGGGCTCTCACCGCCGACTGACGCGGGCAGGGTGGCGGAACTACACATTTGCGTTTCACGACGGCGACGAGGTTGGTCCGAGATTGCTGGTGCAGATCGCAAAGAAGACGGGACTTCGGCCGGAGGACTTGTAGGTAGAAACCAATGCAACCTGATCTCGAATTTCTGCGCCGCCACTACGCGTCGCTCTCCGATGAAGCGCTGCTGGAACTCGACCGCTCAGAATTAGTCGAAGCGGCCAAGCCGCTGTACGATCACGAGCTGATCGAACGAAAGCTGGTGACCAAGCACTCCACGGTGCGGGCGCGAGTCGACCAGCCCGGGGACGAAGAGCCCGAGGCATACGTTCCGCCCGACGGTGAAGAACTCCCCGAGTGGGCCGAGGATGCCCAGGAAGTTTTCTCGCAAGTTACCGAGGTCAATGCGACTACGGCACCGGCCGCGGCCGACGCACGCATCGCGCTCAGTGCCGCGGGGATTCCCTGCTACATCGAATCGGAGGAGATCGAGCCTGATCCTGAACCTCCCAAGGCCACGCTGCTGTGGCGTGTGATGGTGCCGGGCGATCGGAATCTGGAAGCCACCAGCATCATCCAGCGCGATCTGCACAACGAGGCGTTCGCGGAAAACTGGCAGCATCACCTCGAAGAGTTATCTGACGATGAACTACGCGAGATGGATCCGCGAGTCACGTTTTGCGGCTTATTCGATCGCATTGAGCGTGTTCAGCGCGCCTACGACGAAGAACTGAAGCGCCGCCTTAAGCTCTGAGGCGCAGACGTGAGTCCGCGCGGTTATCTGCAACGGCGCGGGCGATCGCGCAGCCCAAACGCGCGGACTGACCTCCGCGCCTCCAATTGGGGTTCCGCTCGCCTTGCGCAGCACCACGTTCCGCGTGAACGCGAACAATCAAGAGTTATCAGACGATGAACTACGCGAACGTTTTGCGGCTTATTCGATCGCACCGAGCGCGTGCAGCGCGCCTACGACGAAGAACTGAAGCGCCGCCTGTCATGACGTGGCGCAGGCCTGCAGCGCCGAGAGTCGTCTCGGCGTTTCCGGAAGAGCCGGCCCGACTGCCGGCTCAGCAGGCTCGACAGCCTGCGCCACAAGGACTGAAATTCTCAGGTTGCCTTGCGCAACACCACGTTCAGCGTGAACGCGAACAACCCCGCGCCCAGCAGCACCGTCACCGGCAACGTCAGCACCCAGGCGAGCAGTAGATTCCGCAGCGTCTCCATCTGCAATCCGCTACGATTCGCCGCCATCGTCCCGGCAACTCCGGAAGAAAGAATGTGCGTCGTACTCACCGTCACGTGATACTGATCCGCCGCGATGATGGTCGCGGCAGCTACCAGTTCGGCAGCCGCGCCCTGCGCGTACGTCAGATGCGTCTTGCCGATCTTCTCACCCACGGTCACCACGATGCGCTTCCACCCGATCATCGTTCCCAGGCCCAGCGCCAGCGCCACCGCGATCTTCACCCACAGCGGAATGAACTTGGTCAGCGTATCCATGTGCGCCTTGAGCGTCGACGCCGATTTCTGCTCCGCCGAATCGGTCAGCAGCTTCTGCTTGTTCAATTTGCCGAACGTCTCCGAAGTCAGATACAGATCGCTGCGCAGAACTTTGCGCTGATCGGGAGTCAGTTCGGTCAGGCTCTTGCGGCCGGTCAGCATCTCGGAAATTTCGCGGCACTTCGACCCGATCGCCGCGAAGGTGCGATCGCTGGCCTTCCCAGTGGTCTTCAGATACTCCGACAGCTCATCGCCCGCGACCTGATATCCCGCCATCGCGACGCCCGGCGCGTGACGATCCATCTGGTATGAAATCGTCTCGGTGGTCTTGGCGAGCTCGTCGATCTGTGCCTGCGACGTGGTCAAATCAACGGCAAACGTGATGGGCATAATGCCGATCAGGATCAGCATGATCAGCCCCATGCCCTTCTGTCCGTCATTCGACCCGTGGCCGTAGCTGACGCCGGTGCAGGTCAGGATCAGCAGGATGCGAATCCACAGCGGCGGCGCTTTTTCTTTGTCAGGCGCTTCGAACAATTCAGGGCGCTTGATCAGAGCTTTCATCAGAAGCAACAGCAGGCCCGCGGCCACGAATCCGATGATCGGGGACGTGGCCAGCGCAATTCCGACCTCTCTCGCTTTGGCCCAGTTCACGCCTTCGCCGAACACATGGCCCGGCGTGAGCAGCGAATTCGCCAGGCCCACGCCCATGATCGAGCCGATCAGCGCGTGCGAGCTCGACGCCGGCAGCCCCAGATACCAGGTGCCCAGATTCCAGATGATCGCGGAAAGCAACAGCGCGAACACCATCGCAAATCCGGCGTTCGATCCCACGTTCAGCACCAGCTCCACCGGCAGCAGCGCCAGCACGCCGAACGCGACGCCAGTGCCGCCCAGCAGCACGCCGGTCAGGTTCCACAAACCCGAATAAACGACGGCCACGTTGGGTTTCAGCGAATGTGTATAGATGACGGTCGCGACGGCGTTGGCCGTATCGTGAAATCCGTTGACGAATTCGAAACTTAGCGCGAGCCCCAGCGCGAACAACAGAAAGATCGCACTGCCAAGCGAGAGTGTTTCACCGAACAGCTCCATATGCCTCCGTTAAACAGGGAACGCATAGGTTACTGGAGCTATATTGCATCCCGATTACAGCCGGGAAGTTTTATGCTGTAGAACATGCGCAAGCTGTCAATTTTCGTACTGGTGTGCGGGGTAGCTCTGGCTCAGGGTCGGCGGGTAACGCTGGACGATCTGCTGTCGGTGGAGGCGATCGGCGAAACGGCGTTGTCGCCGGACGGCAAAACATTCGCCATGACGCGCAATGGCCAGATCGTGCTGATGCCGGCGGAAGGCGGATGGCCGGTGACGCTGACCAGTTCGACTGGCGGGAAATCGGGATTGAGCTGGTCGCCGGACGGTCGCGCCATCGCGTTCGCCAGCCAGGGCGGCATCTGGACCGTCTCGATCGCGGGCGGGACTCCTCACCGGTTAACCAATGCTGTGCCCGGCGGAGGAGATCCGCGATCGGCGTCAGATCGCGCGCCGCAATGGTCGCCCAAAGGGAAATGGATTCTGTTCGAGACCGGACGGCGCGGTCGCGACAGCCTGATGGTAGTGAGCGATGACGGCATGGTGAACGCGTACTTGTCGAATTCGTCGAACGATGAAGAAGCAGCGGCGTGGTCGCCGGATGGCTCGTCGATTTCTTACACCGAGCGGTCGCACGAATTTTTCAGTGGGAAGTTGAACGTCGTCAAGTTTGATCCCGCGACGGGTCGTGCTGCAGATCCCAAGACTCTATACACTGCGCCGACCGATCGCGGCGGCGGATGGTCCGTTCGCAAAGCGGCGTGGTCGCCTGATTCGAAATCGCTGGCAGTGGTGTTGCAGGACAGCGGTTGGGACAACGTTTATCTGATCCCGTCGTCCGGCGGCGCACCGAAAGCGATTACGAAAGGCAATTGGGAAGACGGGTCGCCGGTATTTTCGCCGGACGGAAAATCGATCGCGCTGGTGTCGAATCGCGGTACGCCGGAGTTTCATTCCATCTGGATTCAACCCTTGGACGGTACCGCGGCGAGAGCGCTTCCGCACTTGCGCGATGAAGGGATCGATTCCGCGCCGCTCTGGTCTCCCGATGGATCGACAGTTTATTTCCATCACAACAGCCCAAGCTCGTCGACGGATCTGATGTCGGCGTCGAAACAGACGATCACGCAAATCACGCATTCGACGCCGCTCAATTTCAGCGACGCGATTCAACCGCAGATCGTCCATTTCAAAAGCAAAGATGGAATGGAGATCGCGGGCGTGCTTTACAAGGCCCGTAACGCGAGTGCGAAATCGCCCGCGGTGTTGTGGATTCACGGCGGCCCGGAAGCGCAGGACAATTTGCATTTCGACGCGTGGGCGCAGTTTCTCTCCGGATCGGGCTACACCGTGCTGGAGCCGAACTATCGCGGCTCCTCCGGCTACGGAGAAAAATTTCGCAACCTGAATGTCGAGGATTCAGGCGGCGGTGAAATGGACGACGTCGCGGCAGGTGCGCAATATCTGGTCGCGCAGGGCATCGCCGATCCGAAGCGCCTCGCGATCGGCGGAGGGAGCCACGGCGGGACCATGGTCGCCTACGCGGTCACGAAATATCCCGATCTGTTCGCCGCCGCGATCGAGATGTTCGGCGTGGTCGATCGCGCGACGTTCAACGAGCGCACCAATCGCAATTCGGCCGTCCGCTGGATGATGAAGATGGGCGGATCGCCCGAAGAGAAACCAGCGGTCTACGCGAAGGCGAACGCGCTGCTTGCAGATCGACAAGATCAAGACGCCCCTCCTGGTCCTGCACGGCGAGAACGATCCGCAAGTGCCGCCCTATGAATCGGCGCAATTCGTCAAGGCGCTGAAGGAGCATCATAAGGTCGTCTACTACTTCACCTATCCGAATGAGCTGCACGGATTTTCACAGCGCGAACATCGCCTGGACGCGTGGCGTCGCGAGCTGGCGTTTCTCGAAAAATACATCAATCCGCGAACGGGCGTGAGCAGCACGTCGACTGAGGATTTGCTCGCTCCACCGCCGCCGAAACAATAAGTCTTAACAAAAGTTGACGTAAACGTAACCTTGCGAGGCCACGTTTAACCAACATGCGATATTTTCTGTCCCTCGCCCTCATGATTGGGGCGACCGCGCCCTTTGCCGCCGCCCAATTCGCGACTACGACTCCCCCGACCATCACTCGCGAATCGAGTTATCCTCCACTGGGGCTCGCCAGCACCGAAACGATGCAGGTGAACCTGGCGAATCTGGCCTCGAATGCCACCAGTTCGACCGGCACGGTGACTACGGCGGCTTCCTGCACGGGAAGCGTCACGTTCCTGAACGCGACCGGAGCGACCATAGGCACCGCGAATCCATTCAACGTCTCGCAGAATTCGATTGTTTCGGTGACGCTACCGTTCACGAAATCTTCGATCAGTGGAGTGCGCGGCGAGGTTCGAGTGGTGATCATCACCACCACACCGACGGGAAAGAACTCGCCGCCGTGTTCGCTCGAAACGTCGCTGGAGACTTACGACACCACCACCGGCGCGACGCACGTGTTCCTGCCGAGTGCAGCTCAAGGAGGGATCGTCACGCCGGTATCGACGCCAGGCAATCAGTAAGACGGCCGTCGGTTGAGGCGCGGACGTCAGTCCGCGCGCTTGGGCGCAACAGCGGCTGAGTGGGCGGCGAAACTACGCCGCTTTTTCGGCGACTTCGCTGGTCACCTTGGCCACCCGCACTGCCCGCGCGATGCCGAAGTACTTCATCGCCTTCAGCGTGATCCAGCTCGGGTCGAATTCATACCAGGCCAGGCCGTGACGGGCCGAGGTCGGATGCGCGTGGTGATTATTGTGCCACCCTTCGCCGAAGGTGATGACCGCAACCCACCAGTTATTGCGCGAATCGTCGCGAGTCTCAAATCGCCGCTTGCCCCACAGGTGCGTGGCCGAATTCACCAGCCAGGTGGCGTGCAGACCGAACACCACGCGGAAGCAGAAGCCCCACATCACCATGGAAACGCCGCCGATCGCATACAGGATCGGGATCAGAGCCAGCGTCGGCACCCAATGGTACGTATTCAGCCACACATAGAAGCGATGCTTGGCCAGATCCGGCGCGTATTTCGACATCAGACGGGTGTTGCTGTGCAGGCTTTCTCCCAGGATCAGCCAGCCGATATGCGACCACCATTTGCCGTCGCGGGGCGAATGCGGATCGCCGTCATGATCGGAATTCTGGTGGTGCACGCGATGCGTCGCGACCCAGGAGATCGGACCGCCTTCAAAGGTCAGCGCACCGCAAACTGCGAAGAAATATTCGAGCCAGGTGGGGACGATATAAGAACGATGGGTGTGCAGGCGATGATAGCCCAGGCTGATGCCCCAACCGGTGGCGATCCAATACAGAATCACCGCAGCGGCGACATTCTTCCAACTGAACATGAACAGCGCGGCGATCGCGCCAATGTGGATCAGGATCATGAAAATCGTGACGCCCCAGTTGATGTGGACTCGGTCACGAGTTGGCAGGCGGATAATTTCGGTTGGCACTCTAACTCCCCAGTTAAGAATCGGTCGGTGTAAGTCCAAACTTACCAGGGATTTATCCCTTGTTCTGTAAGACTTGTGTAATTTCCACAGGCTCCCGATGCCGGATTCGACTCGGGATAGGCCGATCGGCCTGCCAGGAGTAAGTCGAACGCCGGGCCTAGGGCTTAGGGATCACCTTAACCGCAATCTTCTGGATATCGCGATCGCCGCCCGCTCCGATGGCCGTGATCACGTACGTGGTGGTCGCGGTAGGAGTGTCGCGGATGCAGCCCATAGAGGGTCCATGCGGCCCAAACCACTCACCGGGCTCGATGGTGACCTTGACGGCATCCATGGCGTTGTAGCATACGGCCACCTTCTCTCCCGCGGTGGCCTGCTGAGGATTCGTGCTGATCTGAAACAACTTCGCCTTGGACGGGACCGGCGGGGCCGGCGCGACCGTCACGGTTTGCGAAACCTTTTCAGCGCCGTGGAACGCGGTTAGGGTGTAGGTGGCCTGGCGCGTCGGGACGTCGAAACAGCGGCTCATGGCCGGCCACACCTTGTCGACCGCGGGTTCGAGCTTCACCGAGTCGGCATTTTCCACTCCGTAGCACAGCGATTCTTTCTCATCCATGGCCGGATGCGCGGCCGTCGCATAGAACATGGTGATCCGGAGTGGCTTAGCTTCCGTTGCGGAAGACGACGCCTGTTTGGCGGGCTGCTGCGGCGAACTTGAGCAGGAAATCGCGGTGAACGCTAACGCAAAGCCAAAGATCGTGATGATTGCCTTCATCGAATTCGCGCCTCCTACCGACCCATTGTTATATACTCGGTGACGAGCGTATGCCAGACCTGCGACTCGGCGACGTTATTGACGACTTCTGCGTCAAATGCCGCCGGCTCACCAATCATTCTATTGTCTCGCTGCTGAATGGCGCAGCGGCGAAAGTTCGCTGCCGCACCTGCTATAGCGATCACGATTATCGCAATGAGATCGCGCCGCCGTCCAAGAAAGAGCTCGCCAAGCAGAAGGATTTATTCGCCGCGGTGCTGGCGGGCAACGCGTCCATGCTGACCGACGCTCCCCCTGCCTCTGTAAGTGAGCCGATTGAGGATGGCTTGGGCGCGGCACCGAAAAAAGCGAAAGCTGTTCGCAAAAAATAGCGTGACATTCGAGGAATTCGAACATCTGCCGGATGCTACCCTGCGCCAGGAGCTGAGGCACGGCAAGTTGTGCGATGTCCCTCCGCAGCTCTTCGGGCGTTTCCGGATTCAAAGCCGGATTCGTAACCTGTTCGACAACGCGGCCGAGGACGCGGGTGAGGCAGTCACGGGCTTCGGGTTCAAAATTCCCCAATATGATTATTGGATCGCGCACGTTGCGTTCATTACCAACGAGCGCTGGGCGCGGGAGACAGAGTACTTCGAGGGTGCCCCCGAAATCGTTGTCGATGTCCCTCCCTCCAGCGGAAGTGCATTGGAAGCGCGGCATAAGCGGAAGATCTGTCTGAAGCACGGCGCGCTCGAATTCTGGACCATCGACGACGAACATCGCGAAGTGGAAGTCTCTACTCCTGACGGCCGCTCCATCATCTACAAATCAGGCCAACAGGTTCCGCTATTCTTTTCGCCCGAAACGCTCGCGGTCGATCAGATATTCGAAGGGCCGAAGGAGACCGCCTGATGGCGTCCCAGCAGACTGGATTGATGACGTTCGAGGAGTTTGCACGACTCCCCGAATCGGGGTTCCGTCAAGAGCTCCATCATGGAGAACTTGTCGAGATGCCTCCTCCGGTTTACGGCCATCAAGAGATTCAAAAGCGATTGTTGAAACTGATCGATGCCGCGGCAGGCGGCGCGGGCGAGGCGATGACCGAATTCGGGTTCAAGCCCGTGGCGCGGTTTGAATACCGCATCGCGGATGTCGCCTACCTGAGCCGGGAATTGGCTGCCAAAGTTCCCAAGCGGGGGTACCTGGAAGGCGTGCCTGAGCTGGTAATCGAAGTCCTTTTGCCCTCAAACTCTGCTCGCGAGATGATCGAACGCCGCAACATCTGTCTGCAGAACGGCGGGATCCAATTTTGGATCGTGGACGACGTTGAACGCACTGTCGAAGTGTGGACCACTGACCTGCGATCGATCGTTTACAAATCCGGCCAGTGCGTGCCGTTATTCTTCGCTCTCAACACTCGGGTCAACACCGGGATCAACGACGGGCTCCTGGTCGATTCGATTTTCGACTAAATTCTCGGGGCGCAATTCTTTGCGAATCGCTTCGACCACGGCGTGATCCTGGTCGCTCGCCAGCTCGGTATTCAAGCGCCGCAAGCGCCACCCCCACCACATCGCGATGATGCAGCCGCGAGCCGAGTTTCTCTTCCTCGCTCAGCTTCAGCCAGATGTCGTGCAGCAGATCCACGTCCTCCGGCCACAGGCGCGGCGGGTGCGGGCCCAGGTTGACGTAAATCGAAGGCCGGTCCGGACTGATCACTTCGAGCGAAAACGGATGGCGCGGCTCCGGCAGCGCTTCCCAGGCGAGCCCGATGCGCCGCGCCAGTTCATCGGATTCCATGCGCGCGCTGACGCCGGTCACCAGGCGCGACGCGCGCAGACTGCTGGCGGCCTGCGCCAGCGCATCGAACGGATCGACGGCGGGCACCACCAGCAGCTCCACCGGCTTGCCTTCCTTCTCCGCCATCTCCACCACGTGGCTGAACAGCTCCTTTTCGTAATCGCTGAACATCTGGGCTGTCGGAAAGCTCGTATTCGCCGGCGCCGGTGGAGATGGGCCGCACGGTCATCACCACGATGTCGTGCCGGCGCAGATTGGTTTTTTCGAGCACGCGCTTCAGGTGCTCCATGCGATGGTAATCGCGCACGGCGACCAGCACGCAGCCCGGGCGCGCGTGGAGGCTGGTGGAGGCAATCTGCGCCTGATGATCCAGATTGAACTGCTCCAGGCCCTTGTTTCTCGGTCTGTTTGCGGCGGCGGTTGATCCGCTCGGAGATCGTGAACAGGATGAAAAAGACGAGCGTGAACGCGACGCCGTACTTGGTCGCGATCTGCTTGGTGAACAGATTCGCGACGGCCACGAAACCCAGCACCAGCGTGGTGATGCCCAGGCCGATGGGAATCTCGCGTCCGCCGATGTGGAAATTGAGCGGGACTTTGTATTCCTGATCGGTGCGCTGGAAGCGCAGCACCATCACGCCCAGCGCTTTCATGAAGAAGCTCCACACCACGCCGAACGCGTAAGCTTCGGCCAGGATGGTCATGTCGCCGCGGCTGCCGATGATGGTGGCGATCTGCAGCAGCACGATCATGTTGATGATGCGGGAGGTGGTGCCGAACGCTTGTGCGGCTTGCGGAACCAGGGCACCAGCACGCCGTCCTCGGCCACGCGGTTCAGCACGCCGTTGGCGCCGATGATCGAGGTGTTCACCGCCCCGGCGAGAATCAATCCGCCCACGATCACCACGAAAATGTGGAACCCCAGGCGCAGCAGGTAGGGCCCGCTCAGATTCATCGCCAGGCCGCCGATCAGGTTGTCGAAGTACTTCGGCCGCTCGTCATCGGGAATGATCATGCCGGCGAACACCGTGACGACGCCGGTGCAGATCACCGCGTACCAGCAGATGATATTGGCGGTGATGCGCAGGTTCTTCAGCTTGGGATAGGCGATTTCGCGATACACCTGCGCCAGCGTCTCAAATCCGCTCATCGACAGCAGCGAATGGCCGAAGGCGATGATGATCACCACCATCGGAATCTGCAGCCAGAAGGTTCCCTCGAACCAGCCCTGGCGCATCGGGCGCAAGGTGAAGATTGGACGGCGATGGGCGCCGGCGGCAGATTGCCAGCGGCCTTTGAGCACGATGCGTGATGGGGCACCAGATCAGCAGGATCACCACCATCACGGTGGTGATCTGCATGATGCGCAGCGCCTTGCCGCTCGATTCATGCACGCCCTTGATGTTCTGCCACCAGAAATAAATGGTGACCAGCACCGCGAATCCCGCCGCGAACGTGTTCGCATCGACGTGGATAGTTCTGGTGCAGCAGTTCGCCGATTTCGTTCGAGCAGCGCGCCGATATATTGGCCCGCGCTGACCACGCTGATGGGCCCGGTCAGGATGTAGTCGAACACCAGCGCGGAAACCGAGAACTTGGCCGCGACCGGCCCCATGCTGTCGTGCACCACCACGTACACGCCGCCGCGCACGAACATGCTGCAGCTTTCCATGTACACGCTGCGCACGGCGAAGCTGAACAGCATGACGCCCAGCACGAACCAGGGCGCCGCTTTGCCGACGGCCTGCTTCCGCCGCGCCGCCGGCGTAAAACATCGACGACGCCAGGTCGCTGAGGACGATGGAAGCGCCGCGCCAGAAGCTGATGAAGGAAAGGGCCACCGTCGTCGCGACGACCACCTTGGGCGCCGACGACCGAAACGAGCCGTCATTGGGGACATCTAAGAGTCTCATTCTAGCGTGTTCAGGCCGCACGCTCGCCTTTGTGGTCCAGTTGAGGCGCGCACGTCAGTCCGCGCGCTTGGGCTGCAGCAATTCGTAAATGACCCACGATGCTGCGGTGTCGGCTCGGATTGCACCGTCCTATCGCCCCGAGCGATAATCGGGAAGCCAGCGGCTCCGGCAATCCCGCTGCGCGAATCTTGGCCGCGGCCGCGGTTTCGACATCGTAGGCGACGCGGCGATATTCAACCACGCGCTCCCCCGGCGAATATAGCGCGTAAGCCGCGCGCGGATCGCCATCCCGCGGCTGCCCCACCGATCCGGGATTGATCAGATACAGATAATCGGGCTCGATGGCCGAGCGTTCGCTCCGGCGCAATGCGGGCAGCGCTTCGGCGTGCCAGCAGAAATCCGCCCTGCACGTGGGTGTGGCCGAAGAAAGTGACCCGCGCTTCCAGTGATTCGCATGACGGGCGCGGCATCGTCTTCCGTGATCAGATATTCGTCTTCGTCAAGCGGCGAGCCGTGGACCAGATCGAAATCCTCATAGGGCAGCGGGCCGCGCGGCAGCCGTTCGAGATAATGCCAGATTTTCCGGGAGTGAGATGCCGGTGCGTCCAGAGCGCCGAGGCGCGCCGCGGATGGGACGATAGATCGTCCAGCGGATCTTCGCCGCAGCAGACGCTGGTCGTGATTGCCGCGGATCATCGCCGCGACGCTTGCGCGCGCCCACTCGCACGATGGCGTTGGGATCCGCGCCGTAGCCCACCAGATCGCCCAGGCACAGGATTCGTTCGTAGCGGCCCGCGGCGTCCGCGAGCACGGCCTGCAGCGCCTCCAGGTTGCGCGTGGATGTCGCTGACGATCAGGTACGGCATAGGCGCAGCAACGCGACCTCGGGCGGCGCACCCAAGCCGTGCCGGAATTCCGATGGTTCCGATGCCGCGCGAGACGAAGATCGAGGCCGGCCCTTGCGGTATACCCCATCCACGTAAGGCGTGTAGAAGCGCGCCGACGTTCAGATCCTTGCGCAGGATTTCGACGCGCACCTGGCCGCCGTGGGTGTGGCCGGCGATGGTCAAGTCGCTAGCCTTGCCGCGCGGCCACGGGAAACACATCCGGGATTATGCGACAGCAGGACGTTCAAAGCGCCGGGCGCGACCAGTTTTTCAGCGCCCGCCAGATACGCGCCGTGCAGTGCGCTGATAATCGACGCCCGCCAGATTCAGCGCCGCGTTTCCGAAGCGCAGCGCGCGCGGCACGGCGCAGAAAGCGAATGCCCAGGCGCGCGCCTTCTGCGCTCGACGTAATCCTCGGCGCCGGCGTAGATTTCGTGATTGCCCAGGCAGCCGAAAATCGCCGGCGTCGGCGCGCAGCTGCGACCAGACGATCGCAGACAATCGTCCAGCGGATCGCGCCCGTGGTGATCAGATCGCCGGTCACCAGCGCGATGTGCGGCGCGGGTTTCATTGGCCATGGCGACGGCGCGTTCCAGCTCGGCGACGCTCAGGAACGGGCTCAGGTGAATGTCGCGTCAACTGCACCAGGCGCAGCCCGTCCAGATCCGGCGGCAGACCGGGAATCTCCAGATTCTGCTCGCGCAGCTACATGCTGGATGCGCTCGATGAACACGCCGTAGCCCGAACGTCGCGGCGGGCGCGGCGAGCAGTACGCGGTTCGAAGCGCGCCGCAGAAATTTCCTCCGCGCCGGGCTGTGCTCGAGGCGCGCCCGCGGCGATTACACATCGAGAGTGCAAGCGTGGCCAGCCAGGACAGATTGAGAACGCCGCCCAGGTCGATCGCCAGCCTCTCGCGCCCAGCGTAATCCACATGCCGGGAAAGATGGCGCGGCCACGCGCGCGAAGCGGCCAGCAGTCCCGCAACAGCGACGCCGCAAGGACAGCGATGGCGCCGACAGTAGATCACGCC
The DNA here is from genome assembly GCA_963819125.1 of Terriglobia bacterium. Taxonomy (GTDB): domain Bacteria; phylum Acidobacteriota; class Terriglobia; order Bryobacterales; family Bryobacteraceae; genus Palsa-187. The sequence goes on along the minus strand of CAWFUQ010000015.1, from coordinate 391,772 downwards.
ACGCGAACAACCCCGGCGACTCGCGCTGCCCGCGGCCCAGCAGCATGCGCGATGCCAGAGCCTGCACCAGCATCACGACCGCGAGCGATTGCCAGATCGAACCGGTGACGTGAAGACGAGATGAAGCACTCACTTACCATCTTATCGGGCGCGCATCCCAAGCCGCTTCTGGCTACAATCAAAAAATGTCTCTTGTTGTCGTTGGATCAGTGGCCTATGACGGCGTGGAAACGCCGCACGGGAACGTGGAGCGCATGCTGGGCGGAGCGGCCACCTACATTTCGCTGGCCGCCAGTTATTTTACGCAGAGCGCGCATCGTGGCCGTGGTGGGCGACGATTTCGCCGAAGAAGATACCGAGCTGCTGGCCAGCCGCGGCATCGATCTGGAAGGCCTGGAGCGCGTGCCCGGCAAGACGTTTTTTTGGGCGGGCAAATATTCCGACGACATGAACGATCGCGTTACGCTGACCACCGATCTCAACGTGTTCGCCGATTTCAATCCCAAGCTTCCGGAGAGCTATCGGAACGCGCGCTATCTGCTGCTCGGCAACATCCAGCCCGGCTTGCAGCGCAGCGTGTCGCGCGCAGATGAAGCACTGCGCCTGGCCGGCGGCGACACCATGAATTTCTGGATCAGCATTTCGCGCGATGAGCTGCTGGCGACCATCCGCGACTGGGACTTCCTGCTGATCAACGATCATCGAAGCCCGCATGCTTTCGGGCGAAACGAATCTGCGCAAAGCCGCGCAAAAGATTCTCGACATGGGCCCGCATACGCTGGTGATCAAGCGCGGCGAATACGGCGCCATGCTGTTCCGCCGAATTCGTATTTCATCGTGCCCGGCTATCTGCTGGAAGACGTTTTCGATCCGACCGGCGCGGGCGACTGTTTCGCCGGTGGATTCATCGGCTATCTGGCCGAGCACGGCTTCGATCTGGAAGCGGGCCACATCAGCCGGGGCGATCTGAGCCGCGCGGTGATCTATGGGTCCGTGATGGGAAGTTTCTGCTGCGAAAATTTCGGTGTCGAACGGCTGCGTACCTTGAGCCGCGCTGAAATCGACGCGCGCTTCGACGAATTCCGTGCGTTCACGCATTTCTAGGAGCTTGTTGAAAATGGGGACAGACCACTCTGTCCCCATCCGCAAACACGATGATTACAGGTGGTCCCACTGGCGTGGACAGAGCGGTCTGTCCCCCTCTTCAACGAGCTTCTAACTGGCTGTCGCTGCTGGCCGCCATCGCTCTGCTGGCGGCCATCAGTTTCACGGCGGCGCGCTGGTGCTTCGAGCGCGGCTACACCCTGTACTACGGCGACGCCGAAGCGCATTTGAACATTGCGCGGCGCGTGCTCGATTCGCGAACGCCGGGGCCGGAGCAATTGGGCACGGTGTGGCTCCCATTGCCGCATGTGCTGCTGATTCCGTTCGTCATGAAGGACGCGTGGTGGAGAAACGGTCTGGCCGGCGTGATTCCAGCGGCCGCGTGTTTCGTGCTCGCGGGCGTTTTTCTTTTCGCGGCCGCGCGACGAGCCTATGATTCGACCGCAGCCGCGTTCGCCGTCGCGCTGGTCTTCGCGCTCAACCCGAACATGCTGTATCTGCAGTCGACACCGATGACGGAAGCGATGTTCGCGGCTGCGCTGGCGGCGCTGGTGTGGGCGATGTTGTGGTTTCGCGATTCGCAATCATGGATTTCGATCGTTGCGGCCGGTATCGCTTCAAGCGCGGCGTCGCTCATCCGATACGAAGGCTGGTTCGTGATCCCGTTCGCGGCGATCATTTTGTTGCTGCTTGCGAAACAGAAATGGCATGCACTGCTGTTCGGCGCGATCGCCGCGCTTGGCCCGATTTCGTGGCTGGCCCACAATCAGTATTACTATTCGAACGCGCTCGAATTTTACAACGGCCCCTGGTCGGCGGCCGCGATTTATGCGCGGCAGCTCGCGCAGGGGATGCAGCGCTATCCCGGCGATCACGATTGGCACGCGGCTCTACGCTATTACTTCGCGGCTTCCTTGCTCGTCGCCGGTGTTCCAGCGATTGCGATCGGTGCGATTGGCATGCTCGCGACGTTGGTTCTGCGAAAAGCGCTGCCGGCGATCGTGATCCTAGCGTTGCCGGTGGTCTTTTACATATGGAGCATGCACTCCTCCGGCACGCCGATCTTCATTCCCACGCTGTGGCCGTTCAGTTGGTACAACACGCGATACGCGATCGCGGTGCTGCCGCTGGCCGCATTCGCTGCCGGGGCGGTCGTCGCGATTCTACCCGATCGTGCGCGGGTCACTCACTTAAGTGCCGCGGTGGTCGTCGCCGCGATTCCCGCCAGTGTCTGGATTTTGCATCGTGATCAGCCAGCTATCTGCTGGAAGGAATCGCAAATGAATTCCATCGCGCGCCGCGATTGGACGCAGCAGGCGGCGTCATTTCTCGCAGCAAATTATCGCGCGGGATCGGGGATCATTTATCCCTTCGGCGATCTGACGGGGGTCCTGCGCCAGGCCGGCATTCCTCTGCGCGAATCGTTGCACTCGGGAAACGTGGCCGAGTGGATGCTTGCGACCACCCGGCCCTATGCCGGCCTGCGCACCGAATGGGCGCTCGCCTTTTCGGGCGATGAGGTCGCGACGGCCGCGCTGCGGGCGCATCGCTTCGGCAAGAACTACGAAGTGGTGAAGCAGATTATCGTAAAGGGAGCACCCGTCGTCGAAATTTACCACTTGCAATGAAGATTCCGTTCACCAAGGCGCATGGCGCTCGCAACGATTTTCTGCTCACCTGGCGTGACGATTTGCCGCTCGACGCCGACTTCGCGGAAATCGCGCGCGCCATGTGCGATCGCCACACCGGCGTCGGCGCGGATGGCTGGCTGCTGGTGACGCTCGAACCCGATCCGAGTATCGATCTGTGGAATTCTGACGGCAGCACCAGTCCGATCTCCGGCAACGGCACGCGCTGTGCCGCGGCATTCCTGATCGACGCGAAGCGCGCGGAGAGTCCGGTCGATATAACCACAGGTGCCGGAGTGAAGCGCCTGGAATTGTTGGAGCGGGACGATCGAGGCTTCGTGTTCGAAATGAATATGGGGGCGGCACGCGTCGACGAGTTGGGTGCAAAGGTTCACGGACGAGACGCCGTCATCTTAGATGTCGGCAATCCGCAGTGCGCCGTGTTGGTCGACGATTTCGACTTCGACTGGGCCACGCTCGGCGCCGCTATCGAATGCGATCCCCGGTTTCCCAAGCGCACCAACGTGTCGTTCGTTCACGTGATCGATCGCCACACCATCGACGTCCGTTTCTTCGAACGCGGGGCGGGCGTCACGATGAGTTCAGGCACGGGATCGACCGGAGCCGGCGCCGCGGCGGTCGCATTGGGACTGTGCGACGATGCCGCACTGGAAGTACACACGCCAGCCGGTCCGTTGCGATTGCGCTGGGAATCGGGCGAAATTCTGTTGGCTGGTCCGGCGGAGATCGTCGCCACCGGCGAATTCTATTGGCGCGCGTTATCCTAAAACTTCGTGACTACTGCCGCCGAAGCCGTTTCCATCACGATCCCCAAATCACAGCCGGGGATCGGCAAAATCATTCGAACGCCTGAGTCTACTGATTTGATCGACGGCGTGCGCGTGCAGCGCTACGATCTGTGGCCCGATGATCGCGGCTATTTTCTCGAAGTGATGCGGCATGAAGCAGGGACTGGCGGCGCAGTTCGTGCCCGAAACCACGCAGGTTTCGGCCGCGCTCAGCTATCCCGGCACCATCAAGGCCTTCCATTTCCACAAGCATCAGACCGATCTGTGGGTTCCGCGCATGGGCATGTTCCAGGTCGCGCTGGTCGATCTGCGAGACAGACTCGCCCACCTTCGGAGTGAAGAACACGCTGTATGTCGGCGCGCTGAAGCGCTGGCAGATTCTGATTCCGCCCGGCGTGGGACACGGCTACAAAGTGATCGGCGAGGCGGCGGGCATGCTGGTGTACGTCACCAACCGGCTGTACGATCCGCCAGGACGAAGGCCGCATCGCGCATAACGACGCCATCCATCGCCTACGACTGGGAGCTGCAGCACAAGATGAAATTTCTGGTGACCGGGGGCGCCGGCTTCATCGGCAGCGCGTTCGTGCGATTGCTGCTGCGCCGATGCAGCGAATGCATCACACGGTCGTCAATCTGGATAAGCTCACCTACGCGGGCAATCTGGAAAATCTAGCGCCGATCGCGGGCGATGCGCGCTATCGCTTCGTGCATGGCGATATCTGCGACGCCAGGCTGGTCGATGCGTTGATGGCAGAAGTGCAGCCCGACGTAATCGTCAATTTCGCCGCCGAATCGCATGTCGACCGCAGCATCCTGTCGCCCGAGCCTGTGTTCGAAACCAATTTGCGCGGCACGTTCACGCTGCTCGAAGCGGCGCGAAAGCACAAGGTCCCGCGCTTCCTGCATGTGTCGACCGACGAAGTTTACGGCAGCATCGATCCGCCGCATGAAGCCGACGAAAATTATCCGCTGCGCGCCAGCAGTCCTTATTCGGCATCGAAAGCCGGATCTGATTTGTTGGCGCTGTCCTACTTCACCACCTATAAAATGCCCGTGACTGGTGACGCGCGCGTCGAACAATTACGGGCCTTACCAATTTCCTGAAAAGCTGATCCCGCTGATGATCTCCAACGCGATCGATGACCAAGCCGCTGCCGATTTACGGCGACGGGCATGCAGATTCGCGACTGGCTGTACGTCGACGATCACTGCCGCGCGATTCTCGCGGTCATCGAACGCGGGCGCGAGGGCGAAGTCTATAACATCGGCGGCAGCCGCGCGCTGGCGAATCTGGAAGTGGTGCGCAAGATTCTGGCGGCAACCGGCCGGCCGGAGAGCTTGATGAAAACCGTCACCGATCGTCCCGGTCACGATCGCCGCTACGCGTTGTCGAGCGAGAAGCTGATGCGCGAAACCGGATGGAGCGCGCAGGTTGCGTTTGAACAGGGCCTGGCGGACACGATCGAGTGGTACCGTTCAAATGCGGGCTGGATCGCTCGCGTGAAATCGGGCGAATATCAGAGTTACTACGAAAAGAATTACGCGAACCGCTAATCGTTCACATCAATGTTTTCCACGAAGCAACTGTGGAACGCGCGGTCCATCACTTCTTCCGTCAATACCATCGGACGCCGCTCAAAATGCAAAATGTCGATGGCGTGCGTGATCACATCGCGAGGATGACAGCGCCGCATGCGCTTTCCGCCGGTGACGTAATGCTTGTTGACGAACAACTCCGGTAGTCCGGGCGTATAAGTGAGATCGCGCGATTTCGAGAAGCGCTCGAAAATGGTGAGGAACTCGCCGGCGCGCGGGCTGCGCAGGAACATTTTGTATTGAATGCGGCGCAGGAACGCTTCGTCGCCCAACTGCAGCGGGTTCAGGTTGGTCGAAAAAATCAGGAACGCCTCGAACGGCACCGTCATTTTGCCGCCTGCCTGAAACGACAAATAATCGATATGCCGCTCCATCGGCACGATCCAGCGGTTCAGTACTTCCGCCGGCGTCGCTTTCTGGCGCCCAAAGTCGTCGATCAGGTAGATGCCGTTGTTGGCCTTCAATTGAAACGGCGCGTCATAGACTTTCGAATGCGGATTGTAGCTGAGGTCCAGCGCTTCCAGCGACAGTTCGCCGCCGCTGACAATGAAGGGCCGGTGACATTTGAAGAACCGTCCGTCGTGCGACGAGGAATCCGACAACGTCGTCAGAATCGATTCCTCTTCCTCGATTCGCTGATGATAAATCGGATCGTACAGCTGGATGATATTGCCCTGGCATTCCAGAGCGTAGGGCATGAAGATCGGTTCCGATTCGACGCGAAACAGAGATTCCGCCAACGCAGTTTTTCCGTTGCCGGGCTGCCCGTAAATCAGAAACGTTTTGCTCGCATTCACCGCGGGCCCGATCTGCTCCAGGATGTCGCGCTCCACAACCAGATGCTTGAACGCTTTCTCCAGCAGCTCCGGAGTCAGCCAGTGCTCCTTCAATTTCTGCAGCCGCACCAGCTCGGTGTATTGATACAGAGGTACCGGCGCCGGGCCTGCGTACTGGTTGTTTTCCAGAAATTCGCGCGCCTTGTTGCGGCCCGCCTCAGTCAGCGCGAAGGTCGCGGAGCTGTTGCCCACGCCCAAAGACTTCTTGACTTCCACGCTGTGCTGGCGCTTGTGCTGCTCCAGAATGTCGCCGATGAGGCTGAATGGAAAGCCGATCAGTTTGGCGATTTCGCGACCCGCCAGTTCGCCACGGAAGTACAGATATTTGAGGATCAGCTGTTCGAAAATCGCGGGAGGAATGCCGGTTTCCGCCAGAGACTCCGGAACCGGCGGGACTACAGGCCCTTGCTCTTCCTCCTCGAATGATGCCGTGATGGAATCGATAATCGCGCTCACAAGTGTCCTTGGTCAAAAGAGTCGCGCAGAATGCACACTCATCCTCTTATCGGGCGCGATGGCCTATGGCTTCAGGATTTTTTCGATTTTTGGTACTTGAGCGCGCCCGCGTACCAGTTGAAAAAGGGGACAGACTACTCTGTCCCCATCCGCAACACGATGACTACAGGTGATCCTGCTGGTGTGGACAGAGCGGTCTGTCCCCTTCTTTCAACAAGCTTCTATTGCGACCAATAGCCCGGACGCGCGCGCACTACCGCGTCCGATCGCGAGGGTACGGCGACCACAAGTTGATGAAATCCCGGACTGGTAGCCGGCGGAACGAAGCTCAACAGATACTGGCTGTGGATCTCTTCGCCGGCGCGCATGATCGCTTCTTCTAATCCACTCAATGTTTCAAATGACAGATGACGTCCACCCGTGGCGCGGGCCAAAGCTTCCGCGGCATTCGTCTTGCCGAGCCTCATCAACTCTGCCAGCGGCCCAAGGAAATCGACCGAATGCGCGTCGCCTCCGGGCATCGGAGGATTGTCTTCCGGCCGAGCGGTCCAAGGCGTCGCTTGCGTCGAATAGGTGGCGGGATAAATCATCACGCCGGCGCGCTGCGCCGCTTCAATCGCTGCTGGCAGCTTGGTTTTGCTGCCGCGATCGCGCGATTCGCTCAGCACCAGTAAGATGCGGCGCGAGCTTTCCGGCCGCGTCTCCAGCATTTTCACGCCCGCCGCCACGCCATCGATCATGTGGCCTTTTCGAATCACACGCCCTTCGATCTTCTCGAACGCGACGCGGATCTTGGTGCCATCGGAAGTGAAATCCTGAAACACGCGCACTTCGTCGTCAAACGCGATCACCGCCGTCTTGCCGCGATCGCCGGTGACCAGCGGCTGAATCATCGCGCCCACCTTATTGATCTTGGCCAGCACCGCCGCCGAAATTCCGCTGCACTGCACCGCGACCACTAGCGACACCGGCGCGACCACGGTGTCGGATGTATCCATGTGGATCTTCTGCTTCACGCTATCGACTGCGAGTACGAAATCTTCGGCATTCAATCCGTCGATGAAGCCGCCCTTGTGATCCCGCACCGTCACCGGAACCAGCACCAGCGGCACGTTCGCCTTAATCACGTCGTCCTGGGCGAAAGCGGTCGCGATGAAGGCGCAGAGGACCACTGCGCATGATAGGAATCGGAGCACTCGAATTTTGGACGATGCCGCGGCCGCGTGCGTTACCCTAGTCATTGCTCACATAACCACTATGTCTGATCGACTCGACGAATTGCGACGCCGCCATGACGCGGCCCAGGCCGGCGGAGGCGAAGAGCGCCGCGCCCGGCAGCACAAAGAGGGCAAGCTATCGGCGCGGGAACGCATCGATCTGCTGCTCGACGAAGACAGCTTCGAGGAAACCGACAAGCTGGTGCGCCACCGCTCGCATGATTTCGGAATGGAAGAGCAGGTGATCGAAGGCGACGGTTTCATCACCGGCTACGGTCAGGTATATGGGCGTCTGGTGTACGTGTTCGCGCAGGATTTCACGGTGTTCGGCGGATCGCTGTCTGAAACCAACGCGAAGAAGATCGTGAAGATCATGGACCTCGCTTTGAAAACCGGCGCGCCCGTGATCGGCCTCAATGATTCCGGCGGCGCGCGCATACAGGAAGGCGTGCTGTCGCTGGGCGGCTACGCCGATATTTTTCTGCGCAACACTCTTTCGAGCGGCGTCATCCCGCAGATCAGCGCCATCATGGGCCCGTGCGCGGGCGGCGCGGTGTATTCGCCGGCGCTCACCGATTTCATTTTCATGGTCGATCAGACCAGCTACATGTTCGTCACCGGGCCCGACGTGATCAAGACCGTGACGCATGAAGACGTGACCAAAGAGAAGCTCGGCGGCGCGACGACGCACAACGCCACCAGCGGCGTCGCGCATTTCGAAGCGCATGACGACGCCGAATGTCTGCGCATGATTCGCGAGCTGCTCAGTTACCTGCCGCAGAATAATCGCGATGGTGTTGAACGTAAACCGTGCGACGATCCCGCCGATCGCGCCGACATCGCGCTCGATTCCATCATTCCCGAGGCGTCGAACCAGCCCTACGATATTAAAGATGTAATTCGCCGCGTGGTCGATCACGGCGACTTCTTCGAAGTGCAGGAGCATTGGGCGCGCAACATGGTGGTCGGCTTCGCGCGCATGGACGGCGCATCGATCGGAATCGTCGCGAATCAGCCGGCGTTTCTGGCGGGCTGCCTCGACATCGATTCGTCGACCAAAGGCGCGCGCTTCGTACGCTTCTGCGATGCTTTCAATATTCCGATCCTGACGTTTGAAGACGTGCCGGGATTCCTGCCCGGAACCGCGCAGGAATTCGGCGGCATCATTCGTCACGGAGCGAAACTGCTGTACGCGTTCGCCGAAGCGACCGTCCCGAAGATCACCGTGATCACGCGCAAAGCCTACGGCGGCGCGTATTGCGTGATGGGGTCGAAGCATCTGCGAACCGATGTGAACCTCGCCTGGCCCGCCGCCGAAATCGCGGTGATGGGAGCCGATGGAGCCGTGAACATCATCTATCGCCGCGAGCTGCTCGCCGCCTCCGACGATTCGCGCGACGCCGTCCGCAAAGCCAAAACCGACGAATTTCGCGAGCGCTTCGCCAGCCCCTTCATCGCCGCCGAGCACGGCTTCCTCGACGACGTGATCGAGCCGCACGAAACTCGTCCACGCGTGATTCGAGCGTTGAAGATGCTCGAGACGAAGGTCGACACCATGCCGCGGAAGAAGCACGGAAATATCCCTCTTTAGGTGCGTGAGGACCAAAGAGTCCTTAGACAAGCAAGATCGGTCCGGAGTAATCGGGTATGTCTGCCCGAAACCTCTCCTCATAATCCTTCGGCAATATGATCCGACTCACATCTGATAGTTGAAATGAGAATCCATCCGGCTTTCGCCACTCCCGTTCCATATAGTAGTTGTCGACGTGATCCTCGGGAAGTCCGTCTTCGAAGAATTTAATTCGGGCAAAAACCAATTCGTCGAGTTCCCCCTCGATCCCCGAAAACCGTCCCAATATCTGATGTCCCTCCGGGGTGGTGGGAGGAGACATCTTTGTCAGATAGGCAGGAGCGCCGTCCACGGCTGAAATGTAGGACTCAAGCCTCAATCGGAGTCGTCGTAGTTCCGTGAATAACTCATCAAAACGCTGCCCCACGCTCGTTGGGCCTATACCAACATCGCGATTGCGGGCATTCCATGCCACGTAGTGGACGGGAGTTGCACCTTCGCGAACGAGAAGCCCCTTGGGAAATGCAATCCCAAACCGCCCATACTTCTCCATGTGAATATCCAGGCTTTGTGGCGGGATGTCGCAGAAACAGAGCATGGTGCACCTGACGGCATTATTCGTGGACAAGGCCTTCCCAGGGTCACTGCGCGTGACGATTCCCGGGCCAAATGCTTCGCGATAACTAGCTTGCAACCACCCGCGTCTTGGTGAACGATCATCAGGTTTATCGCCGAGAACGTTCAGGAGCAGTGCGTAGCGCTCTGAATCTCCGGGAAGCGCTCGTCCTACAAAGTGTGTGAGCTCATTTGAAACATAAGGTTGGGCAGTCACACGCCCATTATCGGCAATACCTTGTCGCAATACGACTACGGTTTATCGGCACTTGCCGCCACTTTCAAATACCCCAGGATCGATTCCAACTCCGCGTCGCTATACGCCGACATCGCTGACGAGTGCTTCCAGCTCGATCCATCCGTCACCTTCACGTCCTTCGATGCGAACGTCCGCAGCACCGGAGGCGACGTGGTGAAATCGTACAGCTTCACGTTCACCGCGCCTTTGCTCAACACCAGCGCAGGAAATGTGGACCCATGCGGCAGTCGCGGTCGACATATGCGGCGACGCGAGCCCCTTCAACGCACCCACACTCTCCGGAACTTTCGCGATCGGATCCGCGACCGCGATCCCCACCCCATCCACCTGATGACAAGTCGAGCATCGCCCGAACCCTCGAGCCGCTTCATAAAACAGCGCCCGACCCTTCTGCGCCTCAGGCGGCAACTGACGTCGAGGCATTCCTCGATCGGCGAGAGCAGGCAGCGCCGCCGGCGCGATTCCATTCAAGCTCCCGACGTACGCCGTCACCGCCGCCAGATCGGCGCGATTCAACGTCGTCCCGAACGCCGGCATGCCGGTCCCTTGAATTCCCGATCGCACCACGTTGGTGATGTACGCCGCATCGAACCCGCGCGACGCCAGCCGAGGAGCGCCGCCGCTGGTCCCCTTCACTCCATGGCAATATCCGGTCGCACAGGATTGCGCGAAAACATCAGCACCGTGCGCGACCGCATCAGCACCACCGCCGCCCCGCTGGGCACTTAACATCGCGGTCGCGATGCACAGCAATAGAACGACTCTCATCGCGCACCTTCCGGAAGCGCGAACACGATCAACGTCGATCCGCTGCGGAAATTCTCAGCCTCCGGGAACAAGCTCACCATCGCGCGACCCGCGATCGATCCCCATCCCGTCGGCGTCGCGATATATTGCCGGCCGTTAATCGAATAGCTAATCGACGATCCGCGATGCCCCGCGCCCGTCTGATAATTCCACAACTTCTTCCCCGACTTCGCATCCAGCGCGAAGAATTCGCCCTCAGGCGTGCCGGTGAAAACCAGATCCCCCGCCGTCGTCAGAATCGACGCCAGCAGCACGTACTTATATGGATACGTCCACACTTTCCTGCCGCTCACCGGATCGAACGCATCCAGATGACTCCGCGCCGGACCATCCTTCGGAGGCCCATGCGTCCAACTCCCGCCGATGAATCCGCGCCCCTCCACCGCTTCCTGTTCGCGAGCCGTCAGCTCCGTGCAAATCTCCAACCCCGGCGAATACAAATATCCGGTGCGCGGCGAATACGCGGTCTGATTCCAGCTCTTGCCGCCATCCGGCCCGGGACACACGAACGTCGATTTCGATTCCACCGGCTCCACGCGATTCAGAAACTTCCCGTCTTCCGTCACGCCCGAATTCCAGTTGTGATTGTCGACAATCGGCCACGCCTTGATCAGTTGCCCATTGGTGCGATCCAGCGTGAACGCGTAGCCCGATTTGTTGACATGCACCAGCAGCTTGCGCATCACACCGCGCACCTGCGCATCGATCAGCACGCATTCGTACGCCGAATCGTAATCCCAAACGTCTTTTGGAATTTCCTGATAATGCCACTTCAGCTTTCCAGTATCGGCATCCAGCGCGACCACGCTCGCCGTGTACAGATTCGCGCCTTCGTCGTCCTTGCCGGTGTAGCGATCGCCCGCGTACAAATCGCTCGCCGCGTTGCCGGTGCCCCAGTAGACAAGGTTGAGGGAGGGGTCGTACGACCCCGTCATCCAAGTGGCCCCGCCGCCGAAGCGCCAGCTATCGCCCTTCCACGTGTCGTGACCTTTTTCGCCCGGACCGGGCACCGTGTAGAACCGCCACGCCAGCCGACCCGTCGCCCCATCGAACGCCGTGATGTAGCCGCGAAACGCCCCGTCGCCGCCGGTCGAGCCGACGATCACTTTATCCTTCACGAACAGCGGAGCCCCGGTGATCGCGCAGCCGCACTGCCGCTGATCGTCGACGGCCACCTTCCACGATTCCTTGCCCGTCTTCTGATCGATCGCGACCATGTAGTCGTCATACGTGCCGATGAACACTTTGCCCGCGCCCACCGCAACTCCGCGATTCTGCGTGTTCGACCCCGCCCCGCGCGGCGGAGGATATTTGAAATTCCAGATCATCTTGCCCGTCGCGGCTTCAAGCGCGAACACCTGCGACTGCGGCGTGACGATGTACATCGTGTCCCCGATGACAATCGGTGTCGATTGCAACCCGTTCACCGGATCGCCAGTCTGGAAAATCCACGCCGGCGCGAGCTTCGCCACGTTCGCCGTGTTGACCTGATCAAGCGCGCTGTATCGCCACGCGTAAGAACTGCCGCCGTAGCTGGGCCAATCGTTATGGGTCGCGCCGTCCTGGGCGAAAGCAGCCGCGGCTATCGCAAGGCTGGCGGCGATCAACAGGGATAGTGTTCGCATAGCAAGATATCGTACACCCTGAGCACGGCTCGGTGGATCGAGTGGGACATCCTACCGTCGCGCTTACTTGCGATTCCGGAAGATCGTGTCCCAGTTGAGGACGACGTGAATGGGACGCTCATCGTTAGGGGTAGGAGATTGCACCAGGAAGCGCTTCCCGTCCGGCGCGACGCCGTACTCGAATCTGGCAACGTCCGAGCCCGTCATGACGACCGGAAATAGTGGTTGTGGTTTGCCGGCCAGAAATCGGGCGCCCTGTGCTTTCACAGCGACAGCCATAATTTGCTTGTGGCGTTCAACGTAGTAAAGTTCCTGACCATCGCCGCGCCAGCGAGGCTGGGAGCCCTCATTGATCGAAATCTGCCACTTTCCTGCGCTCGGGTCGGCAAAGGAACGAACGTAGATCTCGGCCAGTCCAGTTTCATCCGACACATACGCCACCCATTTGCCATCGGGGGAAAACTGAGGCATGATTGCGCGCGAACCGGTGGAGAGCCAGATCTGTGGAGCCTCTCCCGGATGGTCGGGACGAACCTGGAGAATGTTCTTGGCATCGCTGAACAGGATCAGCTTTCCATCCGGCGACCAGGCTGGCGACCGGATTCGATCCTGCTGCGTGTAAATAACTCTCTCCGGCTGTCCTCCCGACGATTCGCGGACGCATAGACGGAAAGTGGATTGGGCCGGAGATACGGTGTTCACATACGCGAGCCAGCGCCCATCGTAGGACCAGGCCGGAAAAGAATCTTCCAGCGGAGAAGTCGTAAAACGGGAGACGGGGCCGTCGGCTGCCTGGCCCGTCCAGATGTCATTCGAACCCGCGCGCGAGTCGAAGCGCGTGGCCGCGATGTGCCCGTCGCGCGTAAGGTCGACAGCCCAATAGGTGGAAGGAGGTCCAGCGGCGGAGATTCTCTGGCCTGCGCGATCGTGCCATTCGAGGACGGCAGTGTTCGGTCCGCCATCCTGGTAGGCCAGAATGCTGTTTTGCGAAACGCTGAACATGCCGTAGCCATTCACTGTGGTGAAGCGAATCTTTTCGACGACTCTCACGGGATCGCCATCCGTCGTGAGCTTGTTGGCATCGAACCGCTGCGCGACCAGATCGTCGGCCTGGCGGAAGAGAAGATAACCGGGGGCGGCGTAGATGGCGTTCCCGTCGCCTTGCGCCACAGTCCGATGAGTGCGCGCGGAAAGATCGCCCGCGCGCACCTCCCCAGTGTACGGCGAGTACAGAAACGATCGCCCATCCGGAAGGGCCCAGGGATAAACACCGCCGTCGGGCCATTCGACGGGCTTTCCTCCTCCCTCCGGAATCGACAAGAGTGCGAACCCCGGATTGAACAGGATCATGCCCGCGGAGGTCCACGTAAATCCGCGTGTGGGCTGCGGGCCGAACGGCTCAACCACCAGCCGCTGCGCGCCGCTATCCAGATCGATTCGCCGCAGACCGGCCAGGCTTCCGTACAACAGCGATCGCCCGTCCGGAGACCAGGCGACGCTTCGAACGGTCATTTCGATGGCGGCTTCGGCGACGGGTTGATTCTGGCTCGAGTCGAGCGCCCGCACATAGACGCGGCGGATCCCATTTTCGTCACTCGCGGTGAAGGCGATACGGGAGCCGTCAGGGGAAAGCTCGGGGTGGCGGACCTCTCTTAACCCGGGCGTGTCGAGCGTAAACGTGACGACATGGCGCGGCACATCGTCGACTCGGCGGGGCAGCAGCAACACGAAGGCGGTCGCAGCTACTACTGCGATTGCGGCCACCGCCCACGGGAGCCATGTTGGGGCGCGAACGGCTGGCACCGCCGGATCTTCGGCGATCGAGCCCAGCTCCAGCATCAGGTCCCGCGCGTTCTGCCAGCGCTGTTCCGGATCTTTGCGCAAACAGCGGCTGACGATGCGATCGAGCGACTGAGGAGTTACCGGTTGAAGCTCGCGCAACGATGGAGGCTCGGTCTGCAGGATCGCGGCGATCACGCTGGCCGGATTCCCCCCGTCGAACGCCTTCTTACCGGTGATCATTTCGTAGATGACTAAGCCTGCAGAAAAGAGATCGGAACGCGCGTCGGCCTCCTGGCCCTGCAACTGTTCCGGCGACATGTAAAACAGCGTGCCCAGAATCTGGCCTTGCCCGGTGAGCGCCATGGTCCGGGTGGCGTCGACCGGCGCCGCCGCCGGCCGCATCTTCGCCAGGCCGAAATCGAGCAGCTTGATCCCGGACTTGGTCACCAGAATGTTGGACGGTTTCAGATCGCGATGAATCACACCACGGCGATGCGCATGGTCGAGCGCGTCGCAGATCTCCACCGCGTAACGCAGCGCCTGCTCGAGCGGCAGCGGTCCTTCGATGGGCTTACCGTCGACGTACTCCATCACCAGGTAGTCCGGGCCGACGTCGTGCAAGGTGCAAATGTGCGGATGATTCAGCGCGGCGACGGCTCGGGCTTCGCGCTCGAAGCGCTCAGAGAACTTTTCTTGTGAAACCTTGATGGCGATGTCCCGCCCCAGTCGCGTATCGCGGGCTTTGTAGACTTCGCCCATCCCGCCCGCGCCGATGGGCGCGAGGATCTCGTAAGGGCCGAGTTTGTCGCCGGGAGAGAGGGCCATGCAATGAAGCCAACCAGTCTACTCGATCGGAAAGCGCGCTATAATCCCCCTACTCATGAGCCCGATCCGATGTTTGCTTGTCACCGCCACGCTGGCCGTCTGCCCAACTGGCTTCAGCCAGACCTTCCATCCCGACATTCCGAGAACCTGGGCAAGCAAAGACGTCGCCGATACCGAAGTTCCGCTGGCGCAGCCTGACCGGTCGCCGCGATATCTGTCGGAACAGGAATACTACGCGCTGAAAGTGCGTCCGATTTACCGATCGTACCCGGTCTACGCGGAAGGCCGCGAGCCCGCGGGTTACCTCGAGTCTCTAAAGCAGAAAGATCCGGAAGTGATCTTCGATGCCTCCAAATTGAAGACCAAGGAAGATTGGATTCGGGCTGGGAAAATTGTCTTTGAAGCCGAGAATTTCTTCTTGCCGACGACCGTGGTTGCAGGCGGAAAGAAATTGTTCGCCGGGCAGGAAAAATGGGTTTCATCGGACGGCGTGATCCGCGGCTTTTCGCCCGGAACGGTTTACGTGATTCGGAAAAAGGGTGTCGTAGAAGTCGGACGTAATTCTTGCGCCGGTTGCCATACGCGACTCTTGCCCGATGGCACGGTGGTGGAAGGCGCGCAAGGTGACGTGGGGGGTGGAATCGTTCAACCTCTACCCGCCGGATCTCCGCAAGATCAAGTGAAGGCCCGTGCCGAAAATATGTGGGTGAGATTCGGCATTCCTTGGGTTCAGTCGCGAGAAGAGTTTGAGAAATCGATCGCTGACTTGAAGCCTGCGGAGGGAGCCCTCCGCTCGGTGTTTGCCAGAGAGGGAACCAGCCTCACCCACCCCGTGCATATCCCCTCGCTGATCGGCATTCAGGATCGCAAATACATGGACGCGACCGGTCTGGTTCGCCATCGCTCCATCGGCGATCTCATGCGCTACGCCATGATCAACGAAGGTCTCGACACCAGTGCGCACTTCGGCGATTTCCAACCGAGCCCGGGAAGAACTGCCTTCAGTCAGGAGGACGGCACACGCTTCAGCGACGAGCAGCTCTATGCGTTGTCGCTTTATATTTATTCGCTGCGTCCGCCGCCGAATCCTAATCCTGTCGACGATCGCGCCCGAGCCGGCCAGCGAATCTTCCAGCAACAGGGTTGCCCCATGTGCCACACGCCGCCTTACTACACCAACAACAAGCTGACGCCCGCACGCGGATTTCAGGTGACCGAGCAGTTGCGCAAGACGGTCGACATTCTGGATGTCAGCGTAGGAACCGATCCGGTTTTGGCGACGCGAACGCGCCGCGGCACTGGATTCTACAAAGTGCCGTCGTTGCTCGGCGTCTGGTACCGGAGCGCGTTCGGTCACACCGGGCAAGCCGATACGCTTGAAGAATGGTTCAACCCCGCGCGACTGCAACCCGATTTCGAACCCAAAGGCTACCACCGCGGCCCGGAACCGATCGTAGGCCACGAGTTCGGCCTGAAGCTCAGCCCGGAAGATCGAACAGCGCTAATCGCTTTTCTGAAGACTCTCTAAAACTACTGCTGCCCGCCCGTCGACGTCCCGTGCGACTTCTTATGCGTGTCAAAGAAATCGAAAATCGAGCTCATGTTCGGACCCGGAACGCTGGTATGGCTGCCGCCCTCCACCTCGATGTACTTGATCTCGATTCCCAGCTTCTTCGCCGCCTCCACCATCGTGCGCGAGCTCTGCACCGGCACCGTGTTATCGGCATTCCCATGCACCACGATCTCCGGAATATCGCGCACCTTTTCGAGTGACGCGGGCTGTCCGCCGCCCGAGATTGGCGCGAGCGCTGCCCAGATCGTCGGATATTTCGGACCCAGCACCCACGTGCCGAACCCGCCCATCGAATGGCCCATCAGGTAAATGCGGTTGTCGTCGATCTTGTAAGCCGCCCGCACCCGAGCCAGCACTTCCATGGTGTCGGTCTCGCTCAACTGATTCGCCTTCGTCATGCCGCGACCATACCCGCCGTCGATGCGATAACCCAGCGGCGCCACCAGGATGTAGCCACGTTTGGTCGCCTCATCCAGCGCGCGATAATTCGCTCCGAACATCGAATCTTCCGTGCCGCCCAGCCCGTGCAGCGCGAACACCATCGGGAACGCCTTGGTCCCGTCATAGGTCGGCGGAATGTACAGCCGATACGGCATGATCTCGTTCGCCGCCTGCAGATAATAATGACGCTTGAAATCGCCGGTGCGTCCCGCAAACGGATCTTTCGTCTTCGCGGTCGCCATCATGGTCTCGACGTTCGAGATTTCCTTGGTCACATCGAACGCGCCCGCGTCGATTCGTCCGCGATTCACGTTATGAATGTAATCGGCGATGTACAGAGCATCCGCGCGCAGTGATTCGGGCAGCGCTTTCGCTCCACTCTCGATCCTGGCCAGCGAATCATCCAACCCCTTGACTGCGATCACGCGCAGATTTGATGTGCCGATCGTTTTATCGCCATCCTTCACTTCCACGCGAACCTGATACGACCCGTCGGCGACCGACCCCAAATCCAGCTCCATCAGATACGGCGACTCGCGCAGATCGCGGCTCACGTCTTCGAACGAACCGAAATCTTTGGCGACCTCGGGAGGAGTAGCATTTGCTCCACGACCCGCTCCACGCGCGCCCGGCCGAACTTTCAGCAACGACGCATGCGCCGTCAGAGCGTGATCCACCGCGAGCGTCGACGAATAAATCTGTTCCAGCCGAACCGCCCACGGCTTCGACGTATCCACGAACACGCGCTCCGTACGCAGCGTGATCGAATTCGCGAAGTCGAGCTCATCGGTCCAAGGCTGGCCCGCCAGCAGTGTCTGCCCCTTGGCGAGCAGTCGCCGCACATCGCCGACCCGGCCCACGCGCCGTGCTTCCGCGATTTCCTTGTCGTTCTGCTCGATCTTCTCTTTCAGTTCGCCAGCGGGATTCACAGTGCGCTTGCGAACGGTGTAGCTGAGATTGGCGAGCGCGAGATTCGGTAGCGACTGTGCAAACGCGGGTACCGCCAGAGCGAGCGCGATGGTGAACTTTGCCAGACGGGTCATGGGTGGTGCTCCTTTAGGTCGAGTGTAATTTATTTCAGTGCCGCACGCACCAGAACGCGATTTGCTTGCTAGAGTAAACCAAGGCGTATGGACAAAAATTTCCGCCTGCGGCTTAAATTTTGGGGAGTGCGCGGCTCCATCGCGACGCCGCAGCCCGATAACCTCGGCTTCGGCGGCAACACTACGTGTCTGGAAGTCCGCCTCCCCGATAACGAAATCGTCATCATCGACGGCGGCACCGGACTCCGCTACCTGGGGCTCGCGCTGATGCAGGAATTCGCGAATCAGAGGCTTTCGCTGCGGATTCTGATGACGCACTTCCATTGGGATCACATTCAGGGCATCCCGTTCTTCGCCCCGCTCTACGTTCCTGGAAACGAAGTGGCCTTTTATTCCGAACACTCCGAGGAGCGGCTGCGCGAGACGCTGGAAGGCCAGATGTCCTCGCCCTATTTCCCGGTGCGCTTCGAGCACATGGCCGCTCGGCGCCGCTTCGTGCAGTTGTCGCCGGATCTGCACATCGGCGACGCGACGATTCGCGCATTTCCCATGAATCACCCGCAGGGCGCATCCGGATACCGGATCGAGCGCGACGGCGCAGTGATCGTCCACGCCAGCGATCTGGAACACGGCGACGCGAAGTTCGAAAAGATTCTGCTCGACCACGCCCAGAACGCCAACGTGCTGATTTACGACGCGCAATACACGCCCGAAGAATACGAATCGAAACAAGGCTGGGGCCACAGCACCTGGGTGGAGGCGGTGCGCATCGCCCGCGAAGCCAAGGTGAAGAAGCTGGTGCTGTTCCACCACGATCCCGGCCATGACGATCGCTTTATGGAAGCGCTGGTGGAACAGGCGCGGAAGCATTTCGAAAACACCGAAGCGGCCATGCAGGGCCGCGAAATCATCCTTTAGTCGCCTTGGCGCGCGCGCGATCGTCTTGAGGCGCGGACGTCAGTCCGCGCGTTCGGTCGCAAGGGCGCACCAACGAGCCGCCACCACAAGAGGCGGTTTCAAATAAATTGACCCGTACGTTTTATCATGCCTAGGTATGATCTGCATCCTTCCTGACGCCGAAGCAGTGGCGCGCGAGTCAGCGCAGCGATTCACGGAAATTGCTCGCGCCGCGATTGCAGCTCGCGGCGTTTTCAGCGTGGCGCTTTCCGGCGGCTCGACGCCGAAGCTGATGTTTTCAATGCTGGCCGCCGAAGCGTTCCTCACCGCAGCCGAATGGACCAAGGTCCAATTCTTCTGGAGCGACGAACGCTGCGTCCCGCCCGATCATCCCGATAGCAACTATCGGATGGCGAATGAGGCTCTGCTTTCCAAGATCGCCATCTCGCCCGATCAGGTGCATCGCATGCACGGCGAAGAAATCCCGCCCGACGCCGCGGCGTCCTACGCGTCGCTGGTGCGCGGCATGCGATTCGATCTGATCCTGTTAGGCATGGGACCCGACGGCCACACCGCGTCGCTATTTCCCGGATCGAAAGCGCTGCACGAAACGAAAGCTGCCGTAGCCGCGAACTGGGTCGAGAAATTCAAAACCTGGCGATTAACAATGACCGCGCCATTCATCAATCAAGCAGCGTGCGTAATGTTCCAGATCGCCGGAGCCGAAAAAGCACTCGCGCTCAAGGAAGTGCTGGAGGGTGCGCGCAACCCTGAGCTCTATCCCGCGCAATTGATCCAACCGACAGACGGCGACATCGAATGGATGGTAGATCGTGGCGCAGGCTGTCAAGCCTGCTGAGCCGAGAGTCATCTCGGCTCTTCTTATCTGACGACGATATTCACCAGCTTGTCCGCGACGACGATCACCTTGACGATCTGCTTGCCCGCAATAAACGGCTGCGTCTTGGGATCCTCCATGGCGAGCTTCTGCAGTTCGCTATCGGTCGCCCCAAAGCGCACGGCAATCCTGCCGCGAACTTTTCCGTTCACCTGCAGCACGATCTCCGCCGCGTCTTCTTTCGCCAGTTCGTCATCCGCCACCGGCCACTTCTGCCGGAACACCGGACCGGTGCGCCCGAGCTGTTCCCACAACTCCTCGCACATATAAGGAGCGAACGGACCCAGCATCAGCACCAGCGACGGCAGAATCTGATCCAGCGCCGCGCGCGACAAATTCGCCTCTTCGTCGTGCAGCGTGTTGATCAGCTCCATCAGCGCCGCGATCGAGGTATTGAAGTGCCAGCGATTCGAAAAATCGTCCGTGATCTTGCGAATGGTCTGATGCAACTTGCGAAGCGCACGCCGATCGGCAGCCGGATCGCCCACGGAATCGCGACCAATGTTGCGCGTCACAAACTTGTACACGCGATCCAGAAATCGCCGCTGCCCGCCCACGCTCGCTTCATTCCACGGCATGTCTTTTTCCGGAGGCGCCGCGAACAGCACAAACAACCGGCACGTATCCGCGCCGTACTTATCGACCATCTCCTCCGGGTCCACCGTGTTGCCTTTCGACTTCGACATGGCGGATCCGTCCGTACCCAGCACCATCCCCTGCGTGAACAAATTCGCCGCCGGCTCGGGATTCGAGACCAGCCCGATATCGCGCATCACCTTCGTGAAAAATCGCGAATACAGCAAATGCAGAATCGCATGCGTCACCCCGCCGATGTACTGATCCATCGGAAACCACTTCGCGACAATCGCCGAATCGAACGGCGCGCGATCGTTTTTCGGATCGCAGTAGCGATAGAAATACCAGCTCGAATCGACGAACGTATCCATCGTGTCGGTTTCCCGCCGAGCCTCGCCGCCGCACTTGGGACACTTTACGTTGATGAACGAAGGAACGTTTTCGAGCGGCGACCGCCCCTTCCCCGTGATCTGCACATCGATCGGCAAAACCACCGGCAGATCGCTTTCCGGTACCGGCACCGTCCCGCACTTGGGGCAATGAATCACCGGAATCGGCGTGCCCCAATAACGCTGCCGCGAAATGCCCCAATCCTTCAATCGATACGTGATCTTCGCTTCGCCGAAGCCGTGTGACGCAGCGTACGCGCTCATCACCCGACGAGCTTCCGCGCTCCCGAGGCCCGTGAACTCGCCCGATTTTTCAACCACCCCGTAATCGCAGAACGCCGACTTTCGGCGATTCATCCAGCGCGCCATCCACCGGCCGAATCACCGGAACAATCGGCAATCCATACGTAGTGCAAAATTCGAAATCGCGTTCATCATGAGCAGGCACGGCCATGATCGCGCCCGTCCCGTAATCCATCAGCACGAAATTGCCGATCCAGATCGGCAGCTTCTCTCCACTGAACGGATTGATCGCGAACCCCGCCGTCGGATACCCCTCTTTGTCGATATCGCCAGGACCCTTCTGCGCCCGGGCATCGATCATCTGCTTCGCCCGCTCACGCCCGGCTTCGTCCAAAAGCTTCTGCGCAATGGGATGCTCCGGAGCCAGAATCACCACTGTCGCGCCGTAAATCGTATCGACGCGAGTAGTGAACACCCGAATCACGTCATCCGAATCAGCGACCTTAAAATCGATCTCCGCGCCTTCCGATCGCCCGATCCAATTGCGCTGCATCGACAACACGCGCTCCGGCCACTTTCCTTCGAGGATGGTGTCGATATCGTTCAGCAGCTCTTCCGCGTACGCAGTGATTTTCCAGAACCACTGCTCCATCGAACGCTGCTCGACTTTGATGTTTTCATGACGCCAGCAGCAGCCATCCACCACCTGCTCATTGGCAAGCACCGTCGCGCACTCCGGGCACCAGTTCAGCAGCGCCTTCTTGCGATACGCCAAGCCGCGCTCCAGCATCTTCAAAAAGAACCACTGATTCCAGCGATAGTAATCGGGCTCGCACGTGGTTACTTCCAGACGCCAGTCATAGGAAAATCCCATGCGATTCATCTGGCGCTTCATTTCGACGATGTTCGAAAGCGTCCACTCGCGCGGATGACGATTGCGCTGGATCGCCGCGTTCTCGGCCGGCAATCCGAACGCATCCCAACCCATCGGGTGCTGGACATTGAAACCCGACATCCACATATAGCGAGCCAGTGCATCGCCGATGGAGTAATTGCGAACGTGCCCCATGTGCAGCCGCCCGCTGGGGTAGGGAAGCATCTCGACCAGATAATATTTGGTCGCCGAAGATGAAGGATCAGCGCGATACAGCTCGGCGTTACGCCAGCGTTCGTGCCATTTCAGTTCGATTTGATTGTGGTCGTAGGCAGACTCGGCCATACACCAATATACCGAATGGCGATGATGTGACGCGAGATACTCGGTGCTGCGTCGCAATCACTTCGACGGCTCATTGATGAATACTAAGTGCTCGGACATGTACCCATGGACCGCGCCGCACCATTCGCACTTCAGCTTTCCCAGCTCGTGGCCGTGGGGAGCGGGCTTGTGTAGATAGACACAGATCCGTGGGAGGTGCCCTCAGCCGAGTCCAAGAGAGTTGGCTTCCCACATGTCCTGCATTTAATGCCCCAGCCCGCCACATTAGTCAGGCTATCAGTTCGAAACCGTCCGAACGTAACGATGATCGCTAACATCCCGCTTTGGATCTCAGCTTCAACGCGCCACGCCGTCGACACTTCGAGCCCCAAGGTGCGGGGCAATGAGGCGCGACAGCATGGAGCGCGCTAGTCGGCTACGGACCAGCTCCGCTAATCATCTCGACGTACAATCGACATAGTGCGACGAGAAACAATAATCTCTGCGGTCGGAGGGTGGATCTTCCTCGCAGGCGATCTCCTTATCGCGCTGCGGTTCTATATGGAGCCGAAGTGGAGGCTGCTTCTTGCGCGGTGAGCTGATTCTGCCGCTAGGACTCCTCATCCTCGTGTTTGCCGCGAAAGAGCCATGGGCGCGACTTCTGCTCGGGGCGTTTTGTGCCTGGGTGCTCTTCGGAGCATGGAAAACGCTCCACATGTCCGCGCTGCAGCGACTAACCTTTCACTGACAGCAGCTTCAACGCATCCACATTCTTCCGATCATCACCCGGCACATCCACGGGCGTCTCCAAAATAAACGGCTTGGTCCGCAACTTCGGATGCGTCAGGATTGCGCGAAAACCCTCCTCGCCGATCGCCCCACTCCCGATATTCGCGTGACGATCCACATGCGACCCCAGCCCGCCCTTCGAATCATTCGCGTGCATCACATGCACGTGCTCGATCCCGATCACGCTCTCGATCTGCGCGAGGGTCTTCTTCACGCCCGCCGAGTTCGAAATATCGTAGCCCGACGCCAGCAGATGACACGTATCGATGCAAAATCCAATCGGCAGATCGGTCATCTTGACGCCGTACTCGCGCATCACGTGCAGCTCTTCCAGTCGACCGCCCAACTGCGCACCCGCGCCGACCGTATTCTCGATCAGCAGCGTCAGCTTCTCGAACTTCAGTCCTGCCGCCGCGTCCGCCACACCCTGCAGAAAATTCAAAATCCCCTGCTCGATGGTCTGGCCTTTGTAATTTCCCGGATGCGCCACCAGAAACTCCGCGCCGATCGCGATCGCACGAACCAATTCCCCGCGAAAAGCCTCGACCGACAACGCGCGAGTCTTCTCATGAGCCGACGCCAGATTGATCAGGTAATTATCGTGAATCACCAGCGGCGTCAGATCGAACTTCTCACGAGCCCGTTGCAGCGCCAGAATTCCAGGCGCGCTCGGAACCGACGCCTTCCATTGCCGCGGGCTCGATGAAAAAATCTGGAACGTGTTCGCGCCCAACTTCACGGCTTCGTCAGCCGCGTTCACCAGCGCACCGGCGATCGAAGTATGATGCCCGATCCGCACGCTTTACTTGAACGACGCGTTGTAGAAATCCTTCACCCACGCGTGGCGTTTCAGAATCGCGATCACATCCAGCGGCAGCACGCCCGCATCGGACGCCGCGCAATTCGCCTCAACGTTTTTGATGGAGCGCATCCCCGGAATCACCGTCGACACCGCCAGATCGGTAAAGGCAATAGCGCAGCGCGATCTGCGGCAGCGTACCGTCGATGCCCCTCCAAGATCCTTCTTCAGCGCGTACACGTGCTCCTCCACCTGCTTCTTGCGATCGCCACGGAAATAGCGCTCGCGAAAATCCCCCGGCGGAAATGTCGATTGCTCTGTGATGTTGCCGGTCAGCGCGCCTTCATCCAGCGGCACTCGAGCCAGCACACCCACGCCCTTCTCCAGACACAGCGGGAACAATCCACCTTCCGGCGATTGATCGAAAATGTTGTAGATCACCTGCACCGCGTCGATCGCTCCGCTCGCCGGCCAGCTCCAGCGCCGAATCAGGATCGTGATTGTTGATCGACACTCCCACGTTTTTCGCTTTGCCGGATTTCTTCAGATCCTCGAACGCACGCCGCCAGTCGTTGGCGCCCGCTTCGAACCATTCCGGATTCCACACGTGAAGCTGAATCAGCTCGACTGAATCGCGTTTGAGATTGCCGAGGCTCTCTTCGACGCAGCTCATGATGTAGTCGTACGGAAAAACTTCGCTGCACGGAACGCCGGGCGCGCGCGGGCCACATGCGATTCTTGGGCGGAACCTTGGTCGCGATCGAAACTCCCGCGGGCGCGACTTGTCCGATCAATTTCTCACTGTGCCCGTCGCCATACACGAGCGCGGTGTCGACGAAGTTCACGCCCAGTTCGAACGCACGCCGCAGGGCGGCCAGCGATTCGTCATCGTTGTTGCCCTGCCACAGCATCCCGCCGATGCCCCACGCGCCGTATCCGATCTCACTGACTTCGATTCCTGAATTGCCAAGTTTGCGATAACGCATTCTCGTATGATCGCGCATAAGCCGTCGTGCGATCTGGCAATTGAGGCGGAACGGTGAGGCGCGAACGGCAGAGAGCGCATTCCGGCGCAATAATGGAAACAAGATGTTGCGCTGTATTCTCGTCCTGCTTCTTCTGCCAATGAGCGCGATCTGCGCCACCACCCGCTTGTACCTCAAAGACGGCACCTATCAACTGGTGCGCGAATATCAGGTGCAGCAGGATCGCGTGCGCTTCTACAGCACGGAGCGTGAGGAGTGGGAGGAGATTCCACTCGAAATGATCGATCTGGCGCGCACCAAGAAAGAACTCAGCGATCAGGCCGCCGCGAAAGAAGAAGATGCCAAGCTCGACGCCGAAGAGGACAAGGCGCTTGATGACGCGGCGAAGGAAGTCGCCATGGTTCCGCAAGATCCCGGCGTGTACTATCTGCGCGGCGAAAAGCTGGAGCCGATTAAAGTCGGCGATTGCAAGGTCGTCACCAACAAGACTCGCTCCACGCTGAAGATTCTTTCGCCGGTGCCGCTCACCGGAAAGCAGACGGTGGAACTCGATGGCGACAACGCGGCGGTGCGTGTCGCGGACACGCGCCCGGAATTCTACTTCCGTCTGGCGAATGAAGAACGCTTCGGATTATTCAAGCTGACCAAGACGCAGAAGGGCTCGCGGATCGTGGAGAAGATCGACATCGAACCGGTGAGTAAGGAAATCGCGGAGACGTTCGAAGAAGTCCCTACGTTCAAGAAACAATCGGGCGACATGCTGTTCAAGATCTGGCCGGAAAAAGATCTGGAGCCTGGCGAATACGCGCTGATCGAGCACACCGACGCCAAGCTGAGTTTGCAGGTCTTCGATTTCGGCGTCGGCGAAGGAACGCCCGCGCCGCCCGAGAAGAAGAAATCGATTCTGGAGCGGCTGGGAAAGAAAAAGCAGTGAGGCGCGAACGTCAGAGAGCGCGTTTGGGCGCAACGGCGCGTTGAACTGTCATCACGGCCTGATCGCAGTCACAAGCTACTTGCCCAGCCGATTCAACATTTTGCGTCGATTCTGTTGTAAGCCCCTGCTACCATCGGATCAGAAAACTTCATGGCCATGAAGCGTCGTACTGTAGTGCAACTGAACTCCCGTTGGTGATGAGCCTTCGCGGCGCCAGCTCGTAGCATGGTGTCGACGGGAGATTGTTTCGAATCGATTCGATAAACTTCACGCGCGGGAGGTAACTCCTCGCGAGAAATCAGAGAAGGAGCCATCAAAAACGCGAGCTTCACATGGCGCCGCCTCGAAAGGGTGGTCCCGACCCTCCGTTAGATGTCCTTCGATCATCGGCGGCTGGAAACGCACGGCGATAAACCGAAAGCCCCAGCCGTCCGCGACGCTACAGCCGTAGTGTCTCTGCTCCTCTTAATCAGAAGCCGGCTCAGCAGACTGGACAGCCTGCGCCACATCGGGTCAGATGCTGCGAAAAAAACCGAGCGATTGCGCGGCGCAAAATTCCCATCGATATTGATTCGCCCGCGCGCGACCACGCGCTGCCAATTCCTGTCGCGTCGACTCCGAATCGAGCAATTTCCGAAGCGCGCCGGCGATTTCCGCAGGACTCTTCGGATCGATCAACAAAGCCGCGCCCCCTCTAAAGAAATCGCCCGCGATCTCGCGAAGACTCGAATTGTTCGACGTGATGGTCGCCACGTTCGCCGCCATCGCCTGCGCCACCGGAAATCCGAACCCTTCATATAAAGACGGATAGACGAACACGCTTGCCCCGGCAGTAAGCCCGGGCAGATCCGCCTCCGGAACGTATCCCAGATAAGTGGCCTCGCTGCGAATGCGAGCGAGGGTTTTCTCCGATCCCCAACCCTCCGGTCCCGCGATCACCAGATCAAAGATCTCGCGCGTATCGGCGCTCAGCAGCTTCCACGCATCGAGCAAAGTGTCGAGATTCTTGCGCGGCTCGATCGTGCCGACGCACAACACGTAAGGCTTCGCCCGCGGCACCGGCTTCGCATCGAAATATTCCTGCGCGACACCGGAGTGAATGGTCTGAATCCGCTCCGGCGCGATGCCGAGCAATCGAATCGCATCCTGCCGCGTATTTTCAGAAACTGCAATCAACCCATCGGCGTGTTTCAAAATCCGCTCGGCGAAATTCTGATCGGCCTGAATATTTCCGGCCGTGTGGAATTCAGGCATCAGCCAGCAGGTCAGATCGTGAATGGTCGCGGTGAGTTTCGCGCTCTTGGGAGCGCGGCGAACCTGATTCGATGCATGAAAAAGATCCGCGCCACGCAAAGCGAAATCGAGCAGCGGAGAGTCACGCGTCAAGTAAAGCACGCCCAAGCGCGCATAGGTTCCGAACGCACTCAGCGATGACGATTGATGATCCAGCGCGCCGAAATCATCGAGGAACGGATAGCCGCGAATCTCATCACTCTTCGCGGCGGCGCGCAAAGCCCGAACCCAGTGATACGTGTAGCTCTTCACCCCCGCGCTGCGGAGAAGAGCGGACGTCGCATCGATGGTGATTTTCATTTGTTCGTGAACACGAACTTGCCGCCGCTCTCAGTTACCAGGTGCAGCGTTTCCAGCCCCACTATCGCCCTCAATCGCGCCACTTGCGACCGCTCGATGCAGATGTAATAACGATCCGGCGAAAGCCACCGCTCGCGAAATCCGGCATCGTCGATGAACACATCCTGCGGCGCATTGGGAGCATAGGATCCGTACTCGAGATTGTTAACGCGTCCGTTCAGCAGCAGCAGCCTCTCGCCATGATACGCTTCCGCGTAAAAACCACCGAAGAAAACGTATAGTACTGATCGTCCAGAATCACTTTGCCGTGCGGCGCGCGATTTAACGCTTCGGCCAGAGGCCGCGAACGAAAGATATGGATCGAACACCACCAGCGCCATGTTCGCGCGGCGTGAAAGAACAGGATCATCATGATCACCGCTCCGCCAATCGCGAAGCCTCGCGATCTTCGCCACCACAATGCGATGCGCACCGATCATGAACGCGAGCTCCGGCCAGCATCAACGGCACGCGCAAATAAGCGAACGAGGCCATGGTCAGGTCGCGCATGTGGCCCAGCGATAACGTGTAGTTTCGAGGATGCTGCCGTGAGCGCATTGGAAATATCGCCGGGAGCGGGCAGATTCCACACCCGCGAATCAGGAACCGCGATCACGCCTGCCGCGATCGTCACAATGGCAGCGAGTACGATCATCCCGCCGCGAACCCAACGCTCGGCCGCGATCGTCAGCCAGCGCGCACCCGATCAGCAACGCCAAAGCCGGTAGCATGGCATCGAATAGTATTCCTGCGTGGAGGAGAACGTAAAAAACGTCAGCAGGAATCCTGCCCAGCACAGGCACAGCAGGCGCATCTTCGGCCGGCGTCCATATCCGGATCAGGCCGGAATGAAGCTTCACGACGGCCGGAAAATAGACGCTCCAGGGAAACAGCCACAGCAGATGAAACAGCCAGAAATACGCGCGCGGCACGGTGTTGTAATCGCGCGGATAGCGCAGATTCAGAAATCGCAGCACGTGCTCATTCATGAAATAGAACCAGAAGAAGCCGCGATACTCGCCCGGGCGCGCTGTGCATGGTGAAATCGAAATACGGCGGATTGCGAAGCGTCGCCAGCACGTGCCACGGCGCGGCAATCGCCAGCGCCACCAACGCGCCCGCGAAACGGATGCAATCGTCCGCCATGTTTCCCGCGACGCGATCTGTTTCGTGAAGGCCAGATAAAGCAGCGCCGCCGCGATCGGAAATACCGCCGCGATCAATCCTTTCAGCAGCAATCCGGTGCCGATCGCCGCCGCCATCACTGTGCCCATAAGCCCGGCCGCGGCTCGCCGTATCCAGCGCACGCAGGAACGCCCACATCGCCAGCGCGATGGTCGCCGTGATTGTCACATCCGGAATCTGAATGCGCGTGAACAGAAATAGTCCCACCGATGTCGCCATCGCGAGGCCGGCGTACATTCCCGCGCGCACCGAAAACGCCCACGCGCCGATGCGGAACACCAGCCAGCCAACACCACGGCTGACAAGCGCGACGGGCAACCGCGCCACCCAATCGTGCACGCCGAAAATCTTATACGAGATCGCGATCAGCCAATATTTGAGCGGAGATTTTTCAAGATACGCGATGCCGTCCAGATGCGCCGAAACCCAATCGCCCGAATCGAGCATGTTGCGCGCGATCTGTGCCTGCACCGCATCGACGTCGTCCATGCAGACGCGGCGGGCTGATCCGCGCAGCCGAGAAAATCGGCTAGCGGCCGCCAGAACAACGATCAGCTCGCAACGGAGATACGACTCGCCGATCTCTTGCGTCTCGAACGGGGTGCTTTGGATGGCTTGGCGCGCCGATGGTTGAATGCCCCAACGTCTCATCCAGAGGAACAGAACCAGAAGCCCCCATAGGTGATACCCGAGGTTAGCACGGCGGTCCAGATGGGCGCGAATGGCGCGCATCGATGGCGGGCCAGGAAAAAATTCCCGACTCGCGCACGCTTCGCTCATTCAACGTGTCCAGCAGCAGCGGCCGCAACACGGTGCGCAGCCAATGATGCGCCGGGAATGTCGAATCCTTCCTTGCGGCGCCTCACCACGGCGCGAGGCAATCGGTCTTTCATCAGCTCGCGCAGCACGAACTTCAATTGCCCGCCGCGAATCTTCAGATTCTGCGGCAGTCGCGCCGCGAATTCCACCAGGCGATGGTCCAGAAACGGCGGACGCACCTCCAGCGAATGCGCCATGCTCATCCGATCGGACTTATATAAGAATATCGTCCGGCAGATAGTACATCTGATCCATCCACATGAAGCGATTCAGGTACCCGCCCGAATGCCGCGCAGATCCAGGCAGCGCCAACGGCGAAAATTGCTCGTCGTCATCCAGGTCGGATCGCAGCGCGCGCTTCTCCCCGTTGGCGAACGTGCCGTTCCAGAATAAGTGCGCGTCCACCGGATCGAGCAGCGAACCTTTCAGCATGCGCGTGATCTTGTAATCCAGGCCGATCTTCTCGTTTGAGACCGGCAGGAATCGCGTCATGCGAGCGGCGGCCTTGCGAACCGGATACGGGACTGTGCGCAGTACGCGCGCGTAGCGATCCGCAAGGTAGGTGTTATAGCCTCCGAACAATTCATCAGCGCCGTCTCCCGATAACGCGACGGTCACCTGCTTCCGGCTCATTTTGGAAAGGAACCAGACCGGCACCGCGCCCGCGTCGGCGCTGGGTTCGTCGGAGTAATACGCGAACTGCTCTACGGCATCGCGAATCTCGATGCCGATATGCAGATCGAATTCGTGATGATCGGTTTGATAGTGCTGGGCGACCTGGCGGAAGTACACGCTTTCGTCAAAAGTGCGTCCCGCAAACGATACCGAGAATGTCTTGAGCTTCGCGGCCGATTCTTCTGCGGCGTAGTGCAGAATCGTGCTGGAATCGAGGCCGCCGCTGGACCACACGCCCAGCGGAACATCGCTCACCAGATGTTCGCGAACCGAGGAACGCAGCAGCCCGTCCAGTTCCTCTTTCGCCGATTCGAGATCGAGCCGCGAATCCGGGCGGAAATGGACGCGCCAGTACGCTTCGGTGTGCGCCGCTCCTCCGCGCCAATCCAGCCAACGGCCCGGCTGCAGTTTTTCAATTCCATCGACCAGCGTGTGCGGACCGGGCACGTAGTTGAGGGACAGATAATGATCCAGCCCCTCACTGTTCATGCGGCGATCGATCTCGGGATGCAACAGGATCGCCTTGAGCTCGGAGCCGAAGTAGATTTCGCCGCGCCGCTGCGCATAATACAGCGGCTTGATGCCCATGCGATCCCGCACCAGCACCAGTCGCCGCTGCGATTGAATCCAGAATCCAGCCGCGAACATGCCGCGCAATTTCGAGAACGCGTCGACGTCCCATTGGAGGAAGGCTCGCAACAGCGTCTCGGTGTCGCATCGCGAATGAAACCGATGACCTAGCGCTTGCAGCTCGGCGCGCAACTCCGCGCTGTTGTAGATCTCGCCGTTGAAAACCAGCACGGTATCGCCGTCGTCGCTGCGCATGGGCTGCGCGCCGTGATCCAGATCGATGATGCGCAGGCGCACCGCTCCCAGCGAGATCAGCGGCGATTCCCACACGTCCTGCTGATCAGGACCGCGATGGGTCAGCGCGCGTGTGACTTGTTCGATGCGCTCACGTTTAGGCGCACGTGTAGTGTGTGTATAGCCCGCAATTCCGCACAATGTACTAAATCCCTAATCGATCCCCGAACCCCTTCAAGGATCGTTTTCGTTACTGGGTCGAATATAACATACGTGCCGAACGGATGCGATCAAAATTTTCTATGTGATGTAAACTTTTTTGCGATCTTTACGTCGCCATGACTCGCGGTTGGAACAGCAGCAGGTCGAAACTAAAGGTGACGCGCGTGGCGGCGGGCGGACTCGTCGTGATTGGACGATAGATGGAATGGAGGAGGTCCTGAATCGACGCGGCATCCAGATCCGCCGTGGTGGCCGCGCGGCTCTGGCCGATCAGAGTGAAATGATCGGCGAACGTTTGGAGGGTGCCGGCGGTACGATCGCGATGGTCGCCGCGCAGCTCCTTTAAATCGTCGGTTGAAGGAATCGCGACCAGCAGCTTGCCGTCGTCGCGCAGCACGCGCCGGAATTCGGCTGAGTTCATGCGCGAGGTGATGGACAGCACGATGGAGAACGACGCGTCCGCGTAAGGAATGAAGCGATCGGCATTGGCCACGATCCATTCGGCATCTTTATATCTTTTGGCTGCGGCGTCGATGGCGGGAATCGAGATGTCGACTCCGTGCGCCTTGCAACCGGTCTGCGCGGCGAGCGAGCCGAGATAGAATCCTTCGCCGCAGCCGGCGTCGAGGACAACGTCTTTAGACGATGGGGCGATCACCTGCACAATCGCATCGAGCAGCGGCTTGGTCACGCCGAGATCATGCAAGCGCCTGCGGCCCGCGATCGCGGCCACGGTATCGCCGGGGTGTTTCGATTTCTTATCCTGAGGCTGCAGCAGATTGATGTAGCCACTGCGCGCTATGTCGAAGGAGTGGCCGCGCGCGCAGACGACACGCTTGGTTTCACGCGTGAGCGGCAACCGGCAATCGCGAACCGTGCATAAAAGCATCCCCATTGATGCTACGGCGTGAATCCTGCTATTGTCGAGACCATGTCACTCGATGAAATGAGCGAAGAAGCCGCGCAGGAAGCCAAGAAGCCTTTCGATAAGATGGTCGCGGTGTCGATCGCTTTGACCGCGGCCGTGCTCGCCGTCGTTGGAGCGTTTGCCCAGCATTTCGCCCAGGAGGAGCTGCTGCTGCAGGCCAAAGCCTCCGACACATGGTCGTACTATCAGGCCAAATCGATTCGCCGCTACGAGTCGGAAGTGGCGCGCGACGACCTTCGCGAATCAGCCTGGCGATAAATCGGCGGAGCTTTCCAAAACCTATAAAGAGAAAGCGGAGGGGTACCGCCACGATGGCGAGGAACTGACCAAGAAAGCGAACGAACTCGAGGACGAAAGCCGTCTGAACGGGCGCAAAGCATACCGCCTTCACATCGCCGAGATTTTTCTCGAGGCTGGTATGGCGCTTGGGTCCATCGCGATCCTTTCGCGCATGGGGCTGATCTGGGGGATCAGCCTGGCGAGCGCGATTGCCGGCGCCGCCATCGCGGCTACTGCCTGGATGATCGTGGAGGCCCCGCCTGCTGAAAAGGCTCCAGGGTCGGCGTACATCATTTCACAGCCATGCGCTCCACGGCCCGGGTGGGCCTTATTGCCGGAATCCGACGCTCGCGGCTAGCTTCGCTGCGTCGAAAATCATGCCGTGCTCGATCACGGTGCGGACGTTGCGCAGATTCTTGATATCCGCCAGCGGATCGCCGTCGATCAGAATCATGTCGGCGCGCTTTCCGACCTCGATGGTGCCCGAATCCTTATCGAGATTCATGGCGCGGGCCGAAACGATGGTGGCGGATTGAATCGCTTCCATCGGCGTCATGCCAGCTTGCACGTACAGTTCGATCTCGCGATGCAATCCTGCGCCGACCAATCCGGTATCGCTGCCGGGCACGATCGTGACGCCGGCTTTGTGCAGCGCGCCGATTACCGCGAGCGTCTGCGCCATGCGTGAGTGCATCTGATCGGCTGTAGTCGCGCCGCCCATGCCTCGAAATTTCGCGTCGAGAATGTATGGGGCCTTCAGGATGCCGGGTTCGAAGGTCGCGACGTCGACTTCTTTGGAGTGGCTGGACATTTCGCCCCAGCCCGCAGTTGGGTCGACCACGGTGTGATGATCGCGAAAGAAGGCGATGGCGGCTTTTGCTTCGGGCGAATTGACGTCGATCGGATCAGTACGCGAGGCCCTCATCATGTTTGAAACATAGTTCAGATGATTGATTTGGTCCATTCCGGCTTCTACACCTTGAAAGGCGTTGAAGACTTGCGGGACGTGACCGGTCACCGTCATACCATTGCGATGCGCTTCTTCCGCGATGGCGCGAATCACGTCGGGCTGCAGGAAAGTGTACAGCTTGATCTGCTGGAATCCGGCGTCGTGATAGCGCTTGACAACGGCTCGGCCTTCTTCGGGAGTTTCGGCGGTTACGTGGCCGAAGGCTTTCAATCCTCCCGCATCGACCAGGCCGGCGAGCAATAATCTCGGACTTAACGTTCCGCGTTTTTCGCTGGCATCGCGCTGGGCTACCAGATAATCGAATTCTCCGCCGCAATCGCGCGCCGTGGTGATGCCGGAGGCGAGCAGTGCGGGTCCGAATTCGACGCCTGAAAAGTGGATGTGCATTTCCCATAGGCCGGGGAGCAGCGTCTTCCCTTTCGCGTCGATTACTTTCATGCCGCGCGTGATCGCAGAGCCGGGCGGATAGACGCCCACTGGCGTGCCGGCTTGAGCGATTCGTCCGCCGCTTACGACAACGATAGAGTCCTTGATGGGTGGTCCGCCGGTTCCATCGATGAGCGTCGCGCCGACGATCGCGAACTCATTCACGGCTTCGGGGCCGGCGATCTTCGCGAGATCTTTCAAATCCGCCATCTCCTGCGCGACGCCCGCGCGGTATAGAGGATCGAGCGCGCTTAGATATTCGGTGCGGATCGCCTCGATGGGTAATCCACCCGCGAAGGTCATCGCGGCGGCGAGGTTGTGCTGGGCGTCCATCCATAAAATCTCGCGGCCGAACATCAGGTTCGCGATGGTGAATCTATCGAGCGCGATTTTTTTGCCAGCGACTGTAATTGCGTCGTGCCCTACGGGTTCGATATGAATCGGCTGATCCGTTGCTGTGCCGTGCGTGGGGAGCGATTTCGGTTTCCCGTTCGCGAGCCAATAGCGCATCATCGCCGTCTGCACTGCGAACGAAGTCGAGTGCATGCCGGTGTAGTCGAGTGGACTATCGACAGTCGTGTTGTTCTGGCCTCGCTCGAAAGTTAGCGGCGTGTACTTCGCGTCCATCTTCAGCGTCGCCGTCGTGGTGCGCTTGTTGCCGCGATCGGATTGCTCAGTTGTCGTCGTAAGGACGAAATTTGTGAGATCCCATTTCTCCTCACCGATGGCATGTAGGATCATGTGGATCGTGAAGGTGCCGGATTCGGCCCGCGCGAACGCGGCGACCGCTATCAATAACAACGCTCGCTTCACTTCGCACCCATGAATTTCAGAATATTGTCGTTCAGAAATTTTCCATCAGCCGGATTGCTGGCTGCCCCGGCGGTGTGGC
The DNA here is from genome assembly GCA_963819125.1 of Terriglobia bacterium. Taxonomy (GTDB): domain Bacteria; phylum Acidobacteriota; class Terriglobia; order Bryobacterales; family Bryobacteraceae; genus Palsa-187. The sequence continues at coordinate 357,042 of CAWFUQ010000015.1, read as the reverse complement.
CCCACAGCGACGGGATCGGCATGAACGTCACATGAGGAATAAACGCCTGCTCATATTTCGCGTCGTTGATCGGGAAATATAAATCAGTTTCCGAAGGCATGTACATGAATGGAACTTTGATCGACCGCAGAGCTTTTTCGACGTCGCCATTGAATCCAGGCGTCGTTCCGACGTTGTGCTTCTCCCATGTGCGGGCCTGCAGGATGTAATCGTTCGCGTCCGCGCTGAAGCGGGTGTGGAACGAATTCATCTGCTGCTCGAAGGTGGTGTTGGGCGAGGATGCCCGCCACAATTCGCGTCGCCACCATTCCTGCGAATACAGCCACCCTGCCCACACCATGCCGAACGCCGCGAGACCGTTTTTCGGGCGGCGAAGTGTAATCGCCGCCTTTGAAATCGGGATCGAGCGTGAGCGCGGCGATCTGGCCTTCCAATCGAACAATTCCGTGTCCATATGTTTTAGCCGTTCCCGAGGTCGCGACGGCGCGATCCATGAAATCGGGATAGCTGACCACCCACTGGAACGCCTGCTGCGCGCCCATCGAGAATCCGATCACCGCGCGCAGGTGCGTGATTTTCAATTCCTCGGTCAGCAGGCGATGCACCGCCTCGACATTGTCGCGAATGGTCATCACCGGAAATCGAGGACCGTGGAATGGCTCGGGCGTGTTGCTGGGCGACGAGGATCGTCCATTGCCGAATAATTCCGTGGTCACCAGAAACAACTGCGATGGATCGAGCGAACGCCCGGGCGCCGGCCCCATCAGCCATTCGTAGCCGAGCAAATTCGCCATGTAATGCGATGGGAGAAGGATCGCGTTGTCTTTCGCGGCGTTCAGATGCCCATAGGTTCCATAGGTGATTTTGGCTACCGGAAGCACCGCGCCGCTTTCGGTCTTGAAATTAGTGATGGTGAATTCGTGACGATCCGGCGGAGGCTGAATGCGTTGAGCGAAGCAGGATGCGGACGCCAGCAACAGCAGAACAAAAGTGCGCATCCTCAGAGTTTACGCGAACGGCTTAAACCACGGCTTCGCGTGCGTGACGATGCGGCGAATCGCCTCGCGAGCGTCCTCATCGAACACGGCGTTCGCGCCCACGCCGCCGCGGCAATGGGTGTTCGCGAACACGCCGCGCAGTTGCAGAATATATTTCTGCCCTTCGAGTCCATAGGCCTGCGCCGCGCTGATGAACAGCAGAGTGTGGGCGAACAGATCCATCGCCTGGTCCTTCTTGCCGGCCTTCCACGCCTTCCACGGCGCGACGTATAGATCCGCGAATCCCGCTGCTGGCATGTTGCCGATCGCGCCGCGCGCCAGATCGTCCAGAAATGTGGGGCCGTGCTTGCCGGTGAACACGCCGTCCAGAATCTGGCCATGCTTGCGATATTCGTTGAGGCGCGAGAGCGTGACGCCCGCTTCGTCCTTGACGTAGCGCAGCGTGGGAATTTTCTGCGCCATGGCGAGAATCAGATCGACACTCATCGGTCCGATCGCCTGGACGATTAGCGGCAGACGGGTCGCCGCGCCGATTGCGGAATAATATTCCATCTGCTTCGCGTCGTCTTTACCGCCGTCGAGCGGAATCGCGATGATCGCGCCGGCCTTGATTTTTTCGGCGTGTTTGGCGAGCTTGACCGCTGTTTCGATATCGTTGGCCTGGACTCCGATGACCACCTTTTTTTCACCGATGCCTGCGGCCGTAGCGATCGTTTCCGCGCCCGTGATGCGTTCCTCGACTGTCAGCGATGCCCACTCGCTGGCGAGTTGCGGCCACGTCATGCCCTGCGCGCCGATGTTCTGGAGAAACGCGACCTCGCGCGCCAGCGTGCCGTAATCAACAGCGCCTGAATCGGTGAACGGCGTTTGCATGATCGGGAAGATGCCTTCGAGTTTCGCGGGCTTATCGCCGTCGGCGGCGCGAAGGACCAGCGAACTGGCGGCTGTGGCAGCCGCGAAAAACTCACGACGCGAAGTGGTGGACGGCATGGCGTGATTCTATCTATTTCGGGAATCGCGTGGGGGTAGCGCAGGCGATCGATGCTTGTCGCCTGCGAGTTCCTAAACGCAGGCCACGAAAACCGATGGCCTGCGCTACAGCAAACTGACCAGCGTGCGGTTTGACCATGGTAGATTGTGAGTAAATGCAGTTGTTTCGTATTCTGATTGCGCTCGCCGCGACGTGTCTGCTCGCTCAAGATCCTGATCCAGCCAAGAAGCCGCCCACGGTTGACGCCAGATCGACGGCTCCGCGTGCCGCGCCCACCGATTACATCTCGCAAGGCAAGGCTGCGACGATCACCATCGGCGCGGAATTCAGCGGTCATGTGGTGAACACTCCTGAGGGCCAGTACAACCACGAGGATTTCGTGTGCGTGGAAGTCGCGATCTATGGATCGTCACCCGACGCGCGCCTGGCGTTGTCGTATGCGAACTTTTCTCTGCGCATCAACGGCAAGAAGCCGCAGGAGGCGCAGCCTTATGAGACCGTGTTCCACAATTTAAAGGATCCCGAATGGGTGCCGCCCGACGCTCCCGAAAAAGCCGGCAAGACGCAGGTCGGTAGCGGCGGTGGAACCGATATCAATGCGCCTCCGCCGGTCGCGCCCAAGATGCCGTTCCCGATGCAGCGTGCGATGGAGATTCGAGTTCAGAAAGCCGCGTTGACCGAAGGCGATCTGCCGCTGCCGCAAGCTGGATTGTTGTTCTTCCATTACGGCGGAAAAGTCAGCAACATCCATTCGCTGGAGCTGGTTTATTCGGGTCCGGGTGGCAAGGCGACGTTCGCGCTGCGCCCGTAGCCCTATTTCTTCTGCGCTTCCTTCTGCGCTCCGCCCAGAATATCGACGATGGCGTAGTTGCCTTCATGGCACGCGTATTCATACACCGGACCGGGCGTCGCCAGGAACGGATATTCGATGGTCCACGGTGTCGAAAAGGTGGTGGGATCGTCGATCGTGGCGCGATAGAGCATGGTGTTGGCGCCGGTGCGCGTGAAACGCTCGATCACATGCAGATTTTGTGACGATCCGCGAAAGTTGATGGCGGGCAGGAAGTGCACCGTATCGACCACCAGCGTGTCGCCGTCCCATTTTCCCACCGAATCGCCCAGCCACTTCCGGATCTGCGGCGGATTGTGCTCCGCATTCATGCGCACGATGCGCGCGTCGTGAATCATCTCAACCAGAATCATCACGGTGTCGGGGGTCTGCACGATTTCGTAGTTGTTGTTGTAAAGCACCGGCAGCATGGGCGGACCGGAGCTCGATCCGAAGCTCATCAGGCAGCGTTCGGAAAGCGGGCGCTCTTTCGCGGAGTTGATACTGGGACCGCGGCCCCCACGTCCGCCTCGCGCCCGGCGTGCCAATGCTTCAGCCGAAGGCGGCGGAATGTGGCCGTCCGGAGGATCGATCACCAGCGAAGTGCGGTACTGGCCGTCGACGGTGGCGAGTTGCGATCCGCGATCGATGAACACTGCGTTGTAGCCGCCCGTTTCACCCGAACCCGCGCGGCGATGGAAATCAGCGTCGGCTTTTCCGTCAGCTTGCGCGACTTCATCGTTCTGTTTCTTGGCCCAATCGGCGGCTTCCTTTTCGGTGAGCGTCGCTTTGTCTTTCAGCGCGGCGGGACGCTCCATGGTGGTGAGCGTGGCGTTGGTCCAGATGCCTTGCAGATCGGGATGACCGTCGGGAGTGCGCGCGGTGGTTTTCCTGGCGACTGGCTTGGCGGCAGGTGTTTGCGCGAAGAGCGTGAGCGACGCGGCAAGCGTCAGGGCAGCGAATCTCATGGTCAAAAGCCTCTGTTGGAGAGGATCTCACAACTCCCGACCTACCGCACGGTCGGTCGAACCGAATGAATGATCCCGATGGCCCTCCGTTTTCGACGGGCGCGATTTGCTACACCGGGCATTCCGAAACGGCGAACGTTAAGCGCAGCCCAAACGCGCTCCCTTACTGTTGTGCGCGATCTAATTATTCGATCCACTTGGCGGTGCCCGATTTCAGCGCTTCGGCGAACTGCACGCCTTTGATGGTGATGGTGTGGCGAGCGCTATCGTTGCGCACCAGATAGCCGAGCTCTTTCAAATACCACAGGCTGAATTCGAGCTCGTCCTTGCGAACGCCCAGCAGCACTTCGAAATCGCGCAGCCCGACGCTCGGATCGCCCGGACTGGCGAAGCGTTTGCGATAGAGCGCCTGCAGAATCGTTTCGCGCCGTTGCATTTCATCCATGACGGTGGGCGCGGGACGGACGGGTTCTTTCGATCCGCGATGATCCAGGTCATAACGGGCGCGCTTTTCCGGGTCGCCCAGGATTTCGTAAGCTTCCGAGACGCGGCGAAAAGCCTCGGCGTCCCCCGATTCCAGATTATCCGGGTGAAAGCGCTGCGCCTGCATCTTATAGATGCGGCGGATGGTTTCCGAATCGGCGTTGGGACTGACTTGTAGAATTTCGTAATGATCGACGAACATCGCTCTGCTATTCCCATCGGCGGAATGGCGGGAATGTTTTAGGCCGGCCGAAAGTCGCCGGGTCGCTTCCTGTACCGGCTCTGTGTGGAAACCGCGAGCGTTGGACCGCTCCCTTTGGTCACGGCTCTTTATCGTGTAATTTCAGTAAGCGCCCACAATGAGCCGCGACTGGAAGGAGCGGTTTACCCGCCGTATTTTGCACAGACTCTCACGCTTCCGGTGGCATTCGCTCCACCGAGCTTCGTCGTGCCTCCCTGACGCCCGAAATCTGTGGGAAACTTGCTCCCATGAAGAAAATCGCTGCGATCGTGCTCTTCCTTGCGCTTGCCGCCGCGCTTTCGGCGCAGACTTACTATCCCGCTGCCGGAACGTGGCAGCACAAGTCGCCCGCCGAGGTCGGCATGGATGCGGCGAAGCTGAAGGAAGCCATCGATTTCGCGGAGCAGCACGGCAACAAGTGGGATTTCGAAAAAGATCAGGTGCGCGTGTTCGGCAAGACGCTGGGCGCGCTGCCGGCGCAGCGTGCGGCGACCAACGGAATCGTGCTGCGGCACGGCTACATTGTGGCGGAATTCGGCGACACCAAGACTAACGATCCGGTGTACAGCGCCGCGAAGAGTTTTATGTCCACCACTGCGTCGATCGCGTTTTCGAAAGGCCTGATCAAGGATGTCAACGACAAGGTCGGCGCTTACGTCCACGACGGCGGCTACGATTCGCCGCACAACGCCAAGATCACGTGGAAGAATCACCTGCAGCAGGAAAGCGAATGGGAAGGCGAGCTGTGGGGCAAGAACGCCAACTTCATCGGCCACGACGAATTCGGCAACGGCGAGATGAAGCCGCGCGAAATCATGGATCCCGGCGCGCATTACGAATATAACGACGTGCGCATCAATCGCCTGGCGCTGTCGCTGGCGCGTGTGTTCGGCAAAAGCTTGCCCGACGTGCTGAAGGAAAACATCATGGACAAGATCGGCGCGTCGCACGAATGGAAGTGGCAGGGATACGGCGCGAAATCGACTGTAGAGATCAACGGCAAGATGGTCGAATCGGTCAGCGGGGGCACGCGGTGGGGCGGGGGATTGTGGATCAATTCGCAGGATCTGGCGCGCTTCGGACTGCTGATATTGAATCACGGGAAGTGGGAAGGCAAGCAGCTCGTTTCGGAGCAATGGATTCGCGACGCGACCGTGCCGTCCGCGCACGGCCCGGATTACGGATACCTGTGGTGGCTAAATACGAAACAGCGGGAGTGGCCCAGCGCGCCGGCGTCAAGCTTCGCGGCGATCGGCAACGGCGGGAATATTATCTGGATCGATCCGGATCATGACGTGGTGCTGGTGTGGCACTGGTCGGATAACAATCGGAGTGTGGATGGCGTGATCGCGCGGATCATCGCGTCGATTACCGGGGCGTGAAGGTTGAACCGGCTGCCTTTGGTCGCGGCTCGTTGACGGCGGATTGAGGCGCGAACGTCAGAGAGCGCGTTTGGGCGCAACGCCTGCCTGACCGAACCCTATGACGCGACCGTAGCCCAAGCGCGCGGACTTACGTCCGCGCCTCAAGGAATGGATCGCGCGGAGGTCGCGGGCGTCAATCGCCGCGGCTGAGAATTCCGTCCGGCGTGGCTGCAGCCGCGTTCTTATGCCCATGCGGTGGCGAGACTAGCAGCGGCAGGATCATCGCGACGGTCATCAATATCGCGATCATGTACAGCGCCTGAGTGTAGCCACCGGTGAGCTCGCGCATCTTTGAAATGAACAGCGTCCCGAACGCGGCGGGAAAAGCCCAGGGCAGCAGCATCAATCCGAAGATCGGGCCGACGTTTTTCGCGCCGAAATAATCCGCTGCGAAGACGGGCGTAATCCCGTACCCGCCGCCGTAACACATCAGGATCGCGAAGGTGACCACCAATAGCAGGGTGGGTTCCGAGATCAGATGGTAGGTCCAGAACAGAATTGCCTGGATCAGGAACATCGCGAAGAAAGCGCTCTTGCGGGAGGTGATATCGGAGATATAGGCCCAGAACAAACGGCCGATCCCGTTAGCCACGCTGATGGTGCCGACGAAACCGGCCGCGGTCGCGGCGCTGACGTGGCTGATCTCCTGAAACAGCGGCGAGGCCTGCGCGACGATCGAAATCCCGGCGATGGTGTTGATCGAAAGCAGCGCGCAGAGAGCCCACCATTGCCAGGTTTTGACCGCTTCGCCGACGGAGTATTCCTTATCGCTGCGCTGCGCGGCCTGCGCGGCGTTCGGCACCCAGCCTGGCGGAGTCCAGCCGGCCGGCGGGACCTGCATGAACGACGCGCCGATCAGCGCGATCACGCCGTAGGCGATGCCCATGTAGAGAAAGGTCGGCATGACGCCGATACTGGCGATCAGCTTGCCGGCTACCGGCGCGGCGATCAGCGATCCTGCGCCGAATCCACCCACTGCCAGGCCGGTAACCAGGCCACGATGATCGGGGAACCACTTGACCACCGTCGAGACGGGAACAATGTAACCGAAGCCGAGGCCAATGCCGCCGATCACGCCGTAGGAAAGATACAGCCACCACAGATTATGGCCACCGAAGCTGGCTAGGGCGACCCCTCCGCCCCACAATACAGCGGCGGTCATCGCAACGATGCGCGGGCCGCTGCGGTTCATCCACAATCCACCGACGAAGGACAGCGCCCCGAGCATGAACCAACTGATGGTGAATGGATAGCCGACTTGCGAAATGGTCCAGCCGTATTCCTTGATCAAGGGATTGCGAAACACGCTCCAGGCGTAGCCCGCTCCCAGGGCCATCTGCATACAAATGCCGGCGAGGGCGATCCACCATCGTTTGGTCTGGTGATTGGTCTGGTCCATAGGAAGCAACTATATTGTCACCGGCATATCATGCAGTCAAATCTCATCCCACGAATTCGGCGAGCTTATTCAAGTCAATATTTCCGCCCGAGACGATCGCGACCACCTTACCCGCTCCCGCCTTCCCCGGACAGCGCCGCCGCGACTGCGCAGGCCGCCGCGCCCTCCGCGATCACGCGATTCCGCTCCGCCACGAATTTGATCGCCGCGGCGATCTCGTCCAGCTTCACCACAATCGATCCGTCGATCAGCTTCGTGGCCAGCTTCAGCATCGATGGGAACACGGTCTTGCTGGCGATCCCGTCGACGAAGCTGGCGCGATGCTCCACCACCACGGGCTTCCCCGCCGCCAGCGACGCCGATAGGGGAGCACCCGTTTCCACCTCGGCCGCGTACACCCGCACCGACGGTTTCAGCGCCTTCGCCACCGCCGCGATCCCGCACGCCAGTCCGCCGCCGCCCCACGGCACTACGATGGCGTCGATGTCCGGCAGGTCTTCGAACAGCTCCAGCGCGATGGTTCCGTTGCCGGCCATTACGTTGGCGTCATCGAAGGCGTGGATGAAGGTCGCGTCGACGCCGGGAAAGGACCGCTCCTCGAACGTTTTCCACCATTGATCGAACGGGACTTTGATGATGCGGCCGCCCAGCCGCTCGACCGCTCGCATTTTCGTTTCGGGAGCCGTTTCGGGGGAGATCACTGTCGCCGGGACGCCTCGTTGACGGGCGCAGTAGGCGACACCCTGTGCCATATTGCCCGCCGATGCGGTAAGAACACCGCGCGCGAGCTGATCTGCGGGCGTATGCGCCATCGCGTTCGCAGCGCCGCGAAGTTTGAAGCTGCCGATGGGCTGGAGGCTCTCCAGTTTTAAGTAGATCTCCGGCTCGATTCCTCCCGCGTTGCGGATTCCGTCGGTGTTGAGGCGCACCAGCGGGGTGCGGATCGCGATTCCAGCGATGTTCCGGCGCGCCTCTTGAGACGCAGCGATCGCGGCTTCAGCTGTGGTTGGCATTCACAATAAATTTACCAGTCGCAGGGCATCGCGACATACATCCGCTGCATCACATGAAACGTAATGCCTGGTGAACGACACGATGTAAGTGCAGCCGGACAAGAGCTACTGGACGAAAGAGACGCGCTGGACATCGGGAAATCGTGGGGCAATTCTTGGCACCACGCGTGCACTAGGTTTTGTAGGACTGGACACAGAAAAAAGAAAGACGAGAAAGAGAAAGATATGATGATCGGAGCCGGAATCGCAGGATTGTTGATCGTTTCGCTGTTTTTCGAGATGATATCATCGTCACCGAAGGCGCGTGAGAAATCGCCGCTGGACCCCGGGACGATGAACACTCGCGTGAAATAATTCCACGGGTGCGTGTCACAATGACCGATCATGTTAGACGAAGAGGTGAAACCGTATGCGCTCAAGTTGCGTCGAACGTCGCATGCGATTCACTATGTCTCTGACTTCTAACTGGTTTATTTTAACTGGTTTACGAGGATTTTATCGGGCTGCTGGCGTGGTTGTCGCTTTCCTTGGAATTTCGTTAGCTCACGCCCAGCAGACACTCGATATTGCTCAGGTCGCCGACGGGGGCGCCTTTCAGACGACGTTCGTTCTGTCGAACGGGCTGCCCATTGTGGGCACTGCCTCGCTTAGCTGTTTTCAGGACTCCCTGAACAACGGGACGATCCCGTGGAACGTCCCTCTTAACGAGAACGTCAGCTTGTCGAGCATTTCGATGCCTCCCGCCGGCACCGTATTCCTGCACACGACCGGAACAGCCTCTAATCTGACCCAGGGCTGGTGCCAGATCCAAGCAGGTGCCGGGATCTCGGCTTATGCGATCTTCACGCAGCGCGTGGTCGGAACGCCGAATCAAAGCGGGACAGCCGTTGCGGCGGCTCCCACTGCGCGTGTGCTGGTTCCGTTCGACAACACCAACGGGCAAGCGACCTCCATCGGGCTGGCCAACGATTCTTCGACGCAGGCGACGATCGAAGTGGGGACCCAGGCGGATACGGGCGGGATCACGCAGGGTACTTCGATTATCCTTCCAGCGCAGGGACAAACGGCCTTCTCGCTGTCCACGCAGATCGGTTCTACCGTCGGCGTTCGAGGCATGCTGGAGCTGTTCAACCCGACTGGAAACATCTCAGTCCTGGCGCTTCTGTTCAACCCGTCGGGGAGCTTTACCGCGGCGCCGGTATACCAGTTGGGCGGTGCTCCTGTCATCGTTCCGGGGAGTGGAGCTCCATCACGTTTCGTGAATTTCTCGACGGGAGCGCTTCAGTTCCAGCCCAATGGATCGGCTGCCGGCAACATCTCCGCGACATACACTCCCAATGCGACTGGCGGAACATATTCGGTCAACCTGGGCGGTGGGATGACGTTTACCGATGGAACCTTCGCGGCGAATGGCGCTTCGTTCACGGCTCAGACGCTGCAGGCGAACGCGACCACGCCGCCGTTCGGTACGTTCACCGCGCCGGGAGCTGGAACATTCACCGTGTCGAGTGCGAGCCTGACGTTCGCTCTTACCCCGACCTTCAGTTTCCCGAACGGAGCCACGACGATTCAGCAAGGGAACTTGAGTGGGACTCTTTCGGTTACCGGCAAGGCGGCGGGAGCGTCGACCTCAACCACATTCACGGGCCCGGTCACGGCGAACTACCAGGGCACGGTTTCGCAATAGTCGTCACTCATACCTGAGGGCTTCGATGGGATCGATCTTCGAAGCCTTCATGGCGGGATAGATTCCGAATACTACCCCGACCGCGACCGAAACCGAAAACGCGATCGCCACCGAAATCGGCGTGACGATGGTGTTCCATTCGGCCATCCTCGAAATCAGCCACGACAATCCCAAGCCGAATCCGATTCCCAGCGCGCCTCCGCCGACTGAAATCAGGACGCTTTCGGCGAGAAACTGACGTACAATGTCGCCGCGGCGGGCGCCGGTGGCTCGTCGAATGCCGATCTCCCGGGTCCGCTCCAGGACCGTGGCCAGCACGATGTTCATGATCCCGATGCCTCCGACCAGCAGAGAAATCGCCGCGATCGCGACCATGACGTAAGTGAAGATCGTTTGCGTCTTCTGCTGCTGCGCCAGCAGAGCGGCGGGAATCGTGACCGTGAAATCCTCGATGTTGCGGTGGGTCGAATTCAGAATCGCCGTGACCACTTCAGACGCGCGTACGCTATCGGCGCTGGGCTTCAAGCGCAGATCGATGCCGTCCAGATCGTCTTTGAGAAAAGCGCTCATGTCCCAGAAGCGATATTGAAAGGTGTTGAACGGCACCAGCACCACGTTGTTGCGATCCTCGCTCGCACCGCCTGCCCCGGCAGGTCCTGAATCGACGCTCGATCCCAGCACGCCCACCACTTCGAGCCAGGTGTCGTTGACCTTGACGTACTTGCCCACGGCGCCCGGTCCGTAGCCGAGCAGGCTGACTTTGGCTCGTTCACCCAGCACGCACACGGCGGCGCTGTCCTCATCCTCACGCGGCGTGAAGAAACGCCCATCGACGATGCGCATGTTGTGGATGGTCGAATAAGTCGGCCGAACGCCGGCCAGATTGGGCATCGACTGCGAAGGTTTGGGCAGTACGCGCGCGGGGTGCAGCGTTCGCCGCGGCGATAGCATTTCGAGCTGGTCGACGTTGGCTTCCAGGATCCGAACGTCGCGTTCGGTCAAGCCCGGTGACGATCGCCGCCGCTGCTGCATCTCTTCGGGACTGGTGGCGGGCACCGATTCGATCAGAATATTACGCACGCCCAGACCTTCAATAAAGCTGAGCGATTCTTCCTTGGCGCCCGCGCTGATCGCGAGCATGCCGATCACGCTGCCCACCCCGAATACAATGCCGAGGGCAGTCAGAACGGTGCGCGTTTTCTGCGCGCGGAGGTTGTCGAAGGCGCGCGGCAGATCCGAGAGATATCGAAAAATCATCGGCACATGACGCACCGGCTTCTTCACCTTGTGCATCAGGTTTTCAAGCGCGACGTCGGACTTCGGTTTTTGTGAATCGCCGTCGCTCATTGGGGACCTGGAAGCGCGGGGCCGCCGCCGCTTTTCTTGGAATCTTTCTTGTTCTGCTTGTCGGGGCTGGCCAGCGCGACCGTCTGTCCTTCGTTCAATCCTTCAATCACCACTTTGCTCTCACTCTTGCGCACCAGCTTCACATCGTGCGGCGAATAGCTGCCCTGCGGCGATCGTAAGTAGGCGAAGGTGCGGCCATCGGATTCAAACAGCGCCTGCGCGGGCATCCACAGGACATTCTTCAACGTCTCTTCGGTGATCACCAGATTCGCGGTCATGCCGGGGCGAAGTTGGCGTGGAGGATCGTCGACCCCGATCTTGCATTCAAAGCGGCGCTCCCACGCCGGGCCGGTGGTGCCGCCCAGATCCTTCACCTTGCCATGGAAGGGGTGCTCTGGAGCAGAGACCACCGTGATGTCCACCGGCTGGCCGAGCGCGATGTGCCCTCGGTCGGCTTCCGTTAATCGCGCCACGATCTCCCAACTGCTGGTGTCGGGAATCTGCGCCGCACCCATCCCGGCACGAACTTTATCGCCCACCTGCAGCATCGGCAGCACCATGCCCTGGAAAAACATCTGGTTGTTCATGTTGGGCTGGACGATGACGTAGCCCGGCCCGGACGCTCGCAAGGTCATCGATTCGATGTTTTTCTTGGCTTGTTCGGCTTGCACGGCGGCTTTGGCTCGCGCGGCTTCCTGAATTGCGACGCCGGCCTTCGACGTCGCCAGGCGATTGGTGAGATCCCGCTCCAACTGGGCGAGCGCGGCGCGCGCGGATTCGACCGCCAGATCGTTCTTCTTCGCGTCGATGGTGCCGAGCAGCGGGTTCTTGCGCGCATCGAGTTCGGCCTGGCGCAAATCGGCACGAGCTTTAAGCAGAGCGTAGTTGTCCTCTTCTTCCTTGGCGCTCAACTGCGCTTGCGCCTGCGCGACCTTCTCGGCCGCTTCGGCGAGATCGGCCTCGGCTTCGCGAAGTTTATAGGTTTGATCGGTGGTGTCGAACTGCACCACCACGTCGTCCTTCTGGACCAGTTCGCCGGGCTGGCGCAGGAACGTGATCACCATATCCTGGCCGCCGACCATCGGCGCGGTCAGCATCTGCGAATTCGCGCCCTGCAGATCGCCCTTGGCATGAACATCGAAATTAACATCGCCTCGCTTGACGGTGGTCGCAGGAAGCTCCACGGCGGTGGCGTTGTTGGCCGCATGATAGAGCTCGACGCCGCCCCATCCGGCGAGCGCGAGTGAGATCACGCCGATCGCGACACCGATAAGCTTACTGAGCTTCACTGCTTATCCTTCGAGCCGGAATCCTTGGCGGCATCGGGCGTCGGGGCCGCATCTTTCAGGGTTGGATCGGTGAGCGCGATACGCTGGCCGGCATCGATCCCTTTGATGGCGAGTTCATCCGGATTGCGCGCGATGATTTCGACTTCGCGCGGCGCCCAGCCCTCTTTCGAAGGCAGATAAACGGTGGGACGGCCGTGATGCGTGAACACAGCACTGGCGGGAACGCTGATGGCATCGGGAATGTGCTCCACGATGATGTCCATGCGACCGTTCATGCCGGGGCGCAGGCGATCATCGTGCTCGTCGAAGCCGGCGTTGGCGCGGAAATTTCGCACCGGCGGCCACTCGAAGCTCTGCTCCACCAGCGGCGAAATGGAATGCAGCTTTCCGGCGAACGGCTTTTCGGGAAAGGGATCGACCAGAATGCGGGTCTCCTGGCCGACCGCGATCCGGCCGCGATCGATCTCCTCGATCTTGCCTTTCATTTCGAGCGAGCTGAGCTCCGGAATCTCCGCGATCACGCTGCCGGCCCACACCTGATCGCCGACCTTGAACGGTTTCGCGTTCACCCAGCCCTGCGAATAATTCGGCATGTACACGACCACGCCGGCGAGCGGAGCGTGCAACTCCATCTGCGAAAGGCGGCGATTGGTAACGTCGATATCCTGCTGCGCTTTGTCGCGCTGCCGGGTGAGCGAAGCGAGTTTGGATGCGTCCGATTTCTTATGCAGATCGCCTGAAGCCTCGCTGACGTTGAGTTTTTGTTCGGCGAGACCGAGATCGATACGGCTCGACTCGCCTTGCAGCTTGCTGACGATTTCCTGCTTGGATACTTCGAGCTTCTGCTTTTCGACCTCGACGCGAGCGGAAGTGAGATCGACGCTGTCCTGCTCGCCGGTCATTTTCGCCTGCGCCACTGCTTGATCGAGCGTTGCTTGCGCCTGTTCGAGCGCGGCTTTCTTTTCGTCGAGCTGCTGGCGCGCCAGGCTCGAATCGAAGCGAACCACCACGTCGTCCTTCTTCACTTCGTTGTTGGCGGGCACCTGCCACACGATCTGTAAGCCGGGCACATTATAAGGAGCGACTAATTGCACGGAGCGATCTGAGACCAGTTCGCCTCGCGCGCGCACGATTACCTGAAAATCGCCGTGCCGCGCAGTCGCGGTAGGGAGATCGTTCTTGGCCTGCACCTGCCGTCCACGCCACAGCCACAATCCCGCGTAAGCGAGCCCGGCCAGGACCGCGAGAGTCGCGAAGATGCGGATCACACGCTTCACCGGTAAACCGCTCCTTCTAGTCGCGGCTCATTGTGAGCCGAATCCACACCACAAGGAGCCGTGACCAAAGGGAGCGGTTTCACGGCCGGGCCTTTCCGGATTTAGGCTGCGGTGCGGGCTGATTGAGGTCGATGTCGACCGCTGCTGATAAATCCGGCAGCAATCGCGGATCGCGCTGATCGATCTTGAATCGCGCCGAAAAATTCTTGAGCGGGCTGCCGAGACTGGATGACGCCGCGGGACTGGCCGATTCGAGATGCGCGTCGAACACGGCGCCGGGATACGCATCGAGGCGAACTTTCGCAGGCGTGCCGGGCGTGATCACGGCGCCGTCGGGCTCACTCACCTGCGTCACCACGACCATTTCGGTGGGATCGAAGATGCGCAGGATCGGCTGGCCGGGGAACGCCTGATCCCCCTCCTGCATAGGGCCCATGGATCCCTGGCGCCACACGTTTTCGTGCGCCACCATGCCGTCGATCGGCGCGTGGATGGACAGCTTGTTCATATTGTCCTGCGCTCTGTCCAGCGCAACCTGCTGGCGATCGCGCTGCAGTTCGAGTACGTGGACGCCCGACGCATCCGCAACGTCATGAAAGTGGCCGGATTTTTTCAAGCTGGCGACGCGAGCCTGCGCATCGTCGCGCTTGGCTTCATCTTTCAGTCGATCGATTTCGCTGAGTGTCTCGCCCTTGCGCAGATCGATGATGGCTTTGGCGAGATCCGCTTCGGCCTGGCGCAGATCGGCGGCGCGCTTGGCGGCATCGGCGCGACCCTGCGCGCGATTCTGGTCGATCTGATGGTTCAAATCGTCAACCTTGGCGCGGGCGTCGCGCGCATCGTCCACCTGCTGGGTGGGATCGAACTCGGCCAGCAGATCGCCCTTCTTGACCATGCTGCCGTTGTGGATCATGCTGATCAGGGTCAGCGCGCCGCCTGGTCCGCGCAGAGATGGGACGGTCACATTTGAAACGTGAACGGCTTGAATTGTTCCAGTCGATCGAACGTGGCGGGCGTCGGACTCGACTGGCTTCGCGTCGGAAGGCGTCGCATCGGCATGAACCTGGGTCTCGACGTTCGAGCGCGAGCATGCCGACAGCAACAAGATGCCGATGATGACGAATCCCCGCATGGCCTTCACTGTATCGCGATCCCGCGCTCCTCAAGCAGTGTTCCGCAGCGCTGCAGCAAGGTGAGTTGATTGCGGCGCAGATTGATGGTTTCGCGAACCAGGGCGGATTCGGCGGTAGTCAGATCCGTCTGGGCTTGCAGGACGAAGAAGACCACTTCTGCCCCCAGTTCGTACTTCTTTTTATCGGCATCGACGCGTTTGATGGCGAAGTCGCGCGCTTTTTTCGCGAGATCGACGCTGGCGATGCTGTTTTCGACGGCGGTGACGGCGTTCAAGACTTGAACACGCACGTTTTCTTCGGTGGTTCGAACGCGCAGGGCGTCCAGCTTCTTGCTCACCGCGGCGTTGGCGAGATTCGCGGCTCCGGTGCGATTCTTGATCGGCAAAGAGAGCGTCAGACCGAAGCCGTAGGTGGGCAGGCCAAAGCCGAACAGCTGGCCCAGTGCGTCGCCGATGCCGCCGGGAATCACCGTGACGAGCTGCGACGATCCGTTGCCGAATACGTCCGAACGCTGATAAACGGGGCCGCCCGTTCCCGACGATCCGTACTGCGCGGACAGTGACAGATTCGGCCGCAGGTTATCGTTCGCTTGTTGGATGCCGAGATTATCGATATCGAGCGACTGGCGCGCGGTCTTCAAATCCTGGCGATAGGAAAGCGCCAGCTCGACCATTTTTTCGCGATCGATTCTGCCTTGCGACATCAGCGGGTCAATCGATTCGGTAAGGACGATGGGAAGATCGCGATATTTGGGATCGAGATCGGCGCCCATCTGGCGGCGAAGCTGATCCTCCACGGTTTCGAGCCCGAACTGCGACTGCGCCAGCACCAGTTGCGCATTCGCGAAGCTCTGTTGCGGTTGAAAGATATCGAGCGGAGAACTCGCGCCGAGTTCCAGCTCCTTCTCGGATCGCTTCAGCGCCGCGTCAGCGAGCTTGAGGCTTTCATCGGCGACACGAACGTCCTCGCGTGCTTCCACCACCGCCCAATAGGCGAGTTCGGCTGCAGTAATGAACTGCACCAGTTGATCCTGGAAATTGTACTCGGCCGCGCGCAGGCGGCTGCGGGCGATCATGATGGGAATTTTCGTGACGTAATTGCCGCGCCCGCGCAGCAAAGGCTGGTTGACCACGAACGACAAGCCGGTGCCGAAGCTGGGATTGACGGTGGCGAAATCGCTGTTACTGGAAAGTTTGGTGGAACTGAAATTGATGTTGTAGGTGGCGCCCGAAGGCAGCAATTGCTGAAATCCCAACGAGAGCGGCTGGGAGAGCTGATTCAGCGTGGCTGCGCCCGCAGTGGCCGTCGTGGTGCCGGAAAGGGTGCGCGTGGCGCTGAAGTTGGCGAACGCGTTGGGATCGAAAATGCCGTAGCTTCCCGCCAGGCTGTTGCGATTGAGCTGGACGCTCAGTTTCTGGATGGAAATATCGGCGTTGTTCGCCATCACCAGCGCCAGATACGACTTCAGCGACAGTTCCAGCTTGCCGTCCACCACGTAATCGTCGATTTGAATGGGCGGCCCGAGTTCGACGTGCGTAGGCGCGGAGGCGAAGGTCTTTCGAAAATAGGAGGGTTTGGGGAAGAAAGGCTCATCGTCACCCGCTGCGTCAGATGCGAAGAGATTTCCAACGGCAAGCTGCAGCGACAGAACTGTACACAACATGGTGAAGACAGGCTTGCGCATATCGATAAAGAGACGTGCCAGACACATTAGACGCCAGCGTGGCCGAAAATGTTGGGGATTTTTCGAATTATTTCGCGAAAGAAGCGAATGCGAGGCGATTCAGGGTCGCCGCAAGCGTTTCCAGGCGTTGCTCGAAATTCACAGTGGCCGAGGAAAGCACATCCTCATCCGGGAAATCGAGCAGGAGGGCGCGGGTGAAATCGGGCAGGCTGCGGGCGGGGCTGTTTTCGAACGCGGCGCGAAGGCGCTGATGTTCGGCGGGTTCGAGCGAGATTTTGACGATCCGCGCGGGAGGCGGTGCGGCGCGCGTGTTTCCGTATCCCGAAAACGCGTCAACGCCAAATTCGCGAGCCTCTTTGCGCCAGCGATGCAGCGTGTTCGCGCGAATCTCCAACGCTTTTGCGATTTCGAGAATGCTGGATCCGCCGGCGATCCGCTGCATGGCATCGGCCTTGAAGGCGCGCGTGAATTTGCGCCGCGAATCGACCGGCTTGACGGCATGGCCGGCGACTTGGCGGCGCCAGCGATGCAGTACGCTCACGCTTACATCGCACAATCGCGCCACATCGGCGACCGGAGTGGTCGCCAGCGAACCGACGGCGGCTTGTTTGAATTCGTCAGTGAAGCGGCGTCGGGTGCGCACGTTAATAAGCCCCGCGGGCAAGCAGAACGGCCGCGACCGTTCTCGCCAATATATAAAGGTCGAGCCACGGCGACCAGTTGCGGATGTAATACGTATCGAGCGCCTGCTGCGTATCCAGATCGCCATCGCTGCGCGCCGAAACCTGCCACAGCCCGGTAAGCCCCGGGAGCACGCGCGTTCGCAGTCCGCGAAAATCGCCGGGAAATTGACTGAGATGATAATCGGGCAGAGGCCGCGGGCCGACCAGGCTCATCTCGCCGGTCAGAATCGTCCAGAGCTGCGGCAGCTCATCAAGACTGGTGCGGCGCAGTAATTTCCCGATCACCGGCAGCACGCGAGGATCGCAGCGCAGCTTGAAATAGCGCCGCCAATGGGCCTGATCCTCGGGATGATCGCTGAACCATTCTTCCAGCATGCGATCGCCATCCAGATACATGGTTCGCAATTTCCACACCGCGATGCGGCGGCCGTCGAAGCCTTCGCGCATCTGGCGATAAAACGCGGGGCCTGGACTCGAAAGCTTGATCCACAGCGCCGCGATTCCCATGACGGGCAGGCTGGCGAGGAACAGCGGCAGCGCGATGGCCTGATCCATGATTCGCTTCAGCGCGATGTTGCGGCGCAGCAGCAGATTCTTCTTGATCTCCAGGCCGAGGCAGCCGCCGCCGACGGCGCCCGAAAGATCGCGCGCGGTGACCCACAGGCTCGCCATGGCGGCGAGATCGGGCACCACGATCACGCGCGGAAAATTCAGCTCCTGCAGCAGCGCGCCGCAATCGTCGCGCGACAGGCCGGATTTCGCCAGATCGCTCAACGCGACGATGACGGCTTCAGCTCGCGATTCGAAATCGGGCGCCAGCGCGAGCGGTCCCCTCACCACCACGGATTCCGGAGACGTGTTCCACGAATCGGGATGATTGTCCAGAAACGCGACCGGCTTGAGCCCCAGGTGCGGTTCGCGCAGCAGCGTGCGTGCCACCGCGCGACCGGTTTCGCCCGCGCCGAGCACCACCACCGGAATCCCCCACGATTTCCTCCGTATCAGAGTGTTACGTGTAGCGAGCTCCGCGAGCGGTGGAATGACCAGCGCGAACACGAAGGTCGCGAGCAGAATGCCGCGCGAGAGCACGCCGCGTTCGACGATGTTATCCCACGCGGCGAGGCCGCCGAACACGGCCAGGGTGGCGAGCAGGCGGCGGCGCAATCGCTCCACCGGTCCGAGCAGGTAGCCGGGGTACAGGCCGATCTGATAGTGGATCACCGGGAGCAGCAGAATCGCGGCGGCGACCCCGAGGTATTGGCGCGGGCCGATGCCGGAGGCGAAGAATCCCGCGAGCATGCGGCGCACCGCGAATCCCAGCGCGAAGGCGAATTCGAGCGCCGCGATGTCGACGGCGAGGATCGCCCAGGGAGCCCAATGGGTGGGCTCGGCGGATCGGACGGCGAGGGCTGGCCGCGCAGCGGTACTCATAATGGACCGGCTGTGCTCATGTGTTCACGTCGATCGAGTGCGAAGCAATTGCGCGAGCGCGAGCACCGCGAATCGTGGATTGTGCAGCAGGTAGCGTCGCCACAATCGGCGAGGCTCCGTCGCCAGCCGGAACGTCCATTCCAGGCCGCTGCGCTGCATCCATCGCGGAGCTTGCGGTTTTGAGCCGGCGAAGAAATCGAACGCCGCGCCGACCCCCAGCATCACCGCATCCACCCGCCCGCGATGCGCGTTCATCCAGCGATCCTGCTTGGGCGTGTTGAGGCCGACGAACAGAATGCGCACGCCCGCTCGGGCGATGGCCTGCGTGGTGCGGCGATCCTCTTCGAGAGTGGGCGCGCGAAACGGCGGCGATTCGGCATAAGCGATGTGGAGCGCGGGGAAGCGAGCCTGCGCATGGCTCGTCAACATCGCCAGTACTTCAGGACTCCCTCCATAAAATCCGACCGCGATTCCCGCGCCGGCAGCGGCTTCGAGCACCGACGGCATCAGATCGGGACCGTACACGCGCGTGGCATCGCGCACGCCGAGCAGGCGGAGCAGCCACACCAGCGGCATTCCGTCGGAGGTGACCAGGTCGGCCTGGCGCATGACGCGGAGGAATTCGGGCGAGTCGTGCGCTTCCATGATGTTGTTGACCGCGGCGCAGCAGACGTAAGCGGAGCGGGCGTGGCGAGCCCAATCGAGAATCTGGCGGGTGGCGTCGCGGTAGTTGGTCGCGTCGACGCGAACACCGAGGATGTCGCGGCTAATTTTTGGAAGCGTTGCGGCGGCGGGCATGTTCGATCGCCATTTCGTAAATCTCAATCAGGCGTTTGTAGTTGATGTCGGCGGTGTACTTGGTTTCGTATTCGCGGCGCGCGGCGGCGCGCATGGCGAGCATCTGTTCGGGATGATCGAACGCCCAGCGGACTTTGCTGGCAAGATCCTCGGCGTCGCCGGGGCGGAACAGGAGGCCGGTGCGATGATCGTCGACCATCTCGGGCAGCGAACCGATGTCCGACGCGATCACCGGTAATCCGCACGCGAGGGCTTCGAGGATAGTCATCGGCGCGCCCTCATACCAGATCGATGGAACGATCAGCACGGCAGCATCCTTCATTAATTCCTCAATCTGCGCGCGTGATTGCTGCCCCAGCCATGTGACGCCCGATGGCCAGCGCGTCGAGTTCATGGGACCGTCGCCCGCGATCTTCAACGGAATTCCCGGCAATCCCCGCCACGCGTCGGCGAGCGTCTGGATTCCTTTTTCCTCCGAGAGGCGGCCCACGAAAAGCGCATAACCGCCGCGGCCGCTGCCCAGGCCGGGATCATCGCCGACGAAGTTGGGTTTGACGGCAATCCGCTCCGCGGGCAATCCGCCTTCGATGAATTTCGCGCGCGCGAATTGGTGAGTGCGATGTAGACGTCCACCATCTCCCGCCACGTTCCGGCGGCTCGATGGATGGAAAGCATCGCGGCGGTGGCCGCCGTCGCCGGGCGGCTGTTTCGATAACAGGCGTGGCGGATCGCCGGGAGGAAGGAGCGTTGTTCGATGCACTCCTCGCAGACCGAACCGGAGCGGTACAGCGTCGCACCGGGGCACAGCAGGCGATAGTTGTGGAGGGTTTGGACGACGGCGGCTCCCGCGGCGCGTGCCGCGTAGTAGCCGGAGGGGGAGATTAGAGGGAAGGTGTTGTGGAAGTGGACTACCTGATAACGTCGATCATTCGCCTTCCTTCGTATGGAGTGGTACGAGTGGCTGCTCCAGACGGTTTCTAGCCCGGCGCGCCAGCCCGACTTCGCGATGCGATGATTGTCGTCGGTATACCGTTCGACGGTATGGCCGTGACGCTCCAGCATTCCGGTTTCGGCTCCGAAGACAGTATCTTCGCCACCCGGCTGCTGGTAGAAATTGTGCGCGACAAAAGAGTTCATTTTTGCAACCGTAGAACGCCGCAGAGGGCATTTTTCTCGGGTTGTCTAACTACTAGCCAAGACGCTACTCCGGGCTGTCGAGTTGCCAATTCGAACGCTTGGTTACCCTCAATGTCGTCTGCTACCAGCACGCCGCCGGGACGTAGCGCAGCCATTGCATTCTGCATCTCCCACTTCATGTGTGAGTCAGATGAAGGCTGTCGTGGACAAAAACGTCGATCGCAGCCAAGCCCTGTAATAACCGGGGCATGAGTTTCTGAGATGAGCCGATCCGCAGGTTCCAACGGGTACGCAGCTCGGACGGAACGAACTCCCCAACAAACCTGGCCGCGTCAGGGCCAAGGGGAGGCAGATCGATGCTGAACAGATCGCCACGATCGTTCTCGGCGAGTGCCTGCAGTATGTAGGTGGATGTTACGCCATACGCGACGCCGGTCTCAAGAACGCTCGCTGGTTTCAGTGCACGGCAGACGGCATAGCAGATTCGCCCCAAAACCGATGTGCCATTATGTTGACGGGCAAACGGCCCTTTACTTAACGCGACTCCTCTTTAAGGGCGTCCTCAAACTGCGAGGATGGTAGGTCTATGCAGCCCTGGGTGTCGAGCATTTCGCAGAGCACGCCCTCATAGTCACTCGGGGCGTGCACGTCGAGAATCCCACAGGGAGCTGACGACCTATCGAGCATCCGACCTAGCCGATTCCTAAGGCGGTCTGGTAATTCGCCGTGGCTTCGGAATAGCAAAAATGCTTTAGCTACGCTGCCCATGCCTGTTTCAATGTCGCGTCGCGAGACGCGTCTTGCTCCCTGAGTTGCGACTTAAAGTGAATCTGGCTCGCCCACCCGAAGATTGTCCAGAATGGAATTCCTGCCATCGGCCCTTCCAAGAACACATCGAACGCAGCGGCGGCCGTGAACGCCGCCCAGTAGCACATTAGCCAAGCAAACAACTGGGGCCAGAGTGGCGCATTGAGTTTGCGCGCCGTTCGGTATGCGCTGAGCATCGACGCGAACCAAGTTAGTTGCAGTGCGACCCAGAGGGCGAAACCGGGCACGCCTGAACGAGCCAGAAAATTGAGGTGAGAGCTATGTGGGCTTCGCAGCGGCTCGTCGCGCGTTCCGACTTGAAAGCCATCCGAGTCAGCGAGGTTAATTCCATATCCCTTGCCGGTCCAAAAATAGGGCCCGTCGAACGCATACCCTGTATTAGACGCCACCACGCTAGACGCCAGCCCTTGGTGCTTTCAGGTCCTCCCGTTCGC
This sequence comes from Terriglobia bacterium, assembly GCA_963819125.1. GTDB lineage: Bacteria > Acidobacteriota > Terriglobia > Bryobacterales > Bryobacteraceae > Palsa-187. The sequence goes on along the minus strand of CAWFUQ010000015.1, from coordinate 334,968 downwards.
TGTCACCCACCACGCTTTGTAAGCTTCCCTTTAACAGGTCAAACGAGAACTCGCGGGATGCACCGGGCGGCGTGAGTCGCCAGTCGAAGGCCGCCATTGCGACCAATAGACCCATGCCCACCAGGCAAGCAAGCATCAACCTTCCCACGCGGGGCCGAAACAGCAAAACTACGCCGCCACCACAGACGAAGGCAACCAACCCGCTCCTGACGCTCATACCAAGCATCACATCAGCAAGTATCAGCAACGCCCACCAGGGCGGCCCGCCCATCCCCTGCAGGGTAAATGCAACATCCGGCAAGGTGAACCCCGTATTCGTCGCCTTTGATTAATGGCACCGTCACTCTCGTTCCAGGCCAGGAAGGGAGCCAATTCCCGAGGTAAAGCGTCGCCAGCCATGCGATTGGGCCTAGTATCACGTACAAGCTAGCGAACCGCCGGTAGCGCTGGACCACGAAGGGATTGCCTTGGGGAGGCCAAGGATTAGGGCCGCGGTTATCCACGCGAATGCGGCATAAGCCCACAACACACTGTCGCGAAACGTATCGATTCCGTAGGTATCAACGAAGGGTGCGGCGCATCCGATTTGCCACAGCAAGAAAAGCGTCATCACGGCCCCGATTGGACTCGAAAGCAGAGCGGACGTGCGCTTCGTGAGAAAAAGAGTGATAGCTCCAAGCCCTAGAGAATTCGCCCGCGTAGAGTCCAGCCCAGCCCGTATAAGCGAACCCCTTTCCAAGGAATGCGTAAAGCGCAAACCAAAGGCAATGAATGAAGATATAGCCGTGGAGCAACCTTGGCCACGGGCTGGCAGGAACCGTGACGCGCCGGTGCCTCTCTCCGAGTGATGCCTTCGGGATGTTGCTATTGGGGACCATGAGACGTTGAAGTAAGAGGAGACTACTTCGCGAGGATCATTATTGAATATCCGCCGAGTAGGCGAGCGCCGAATTTCGCTGAAAAATATGCTGCGCAAATGTTCATGAGGTGCGCTGCAGTTCGGTTGGGGCATCCGATTGCGGACGGGGTGAGGAACCAATCGATGACCCGCTGCCCTGAGTGCTCGACCGTCTTCAACGCAGTTTCGATTGTGAAGATGTGCAGGTGCGCAACCGAGTCCCAGCAGTTATGGCCGCGCAAAATCATAGAAGCATTTGCGTCGAGAGGGACGTGATACATCTTCCACACTGCTTTAGCCGAACACTGCCTCAGAAATGTGAAACAATCCTCGACGTGCTCCACGACGTCGAGCACAAGCGCCAGATCGAAGGCACGCTGGTCGCAGAACGAGTCATCAAGGATAAACTCGCACCGCTCACTCGAAAATTGCTTGCTAAGCGCGTGAGCTTGGGGGCTTATGTCATACCCCACGAACCTTACATGGCGCGGACATCGCTGTCTCAACTCCGCAATGACGCCACCCGCGCCGCATCCAATGTCTCGGGAATTGAATTCAGGTCAATCTCCGGATGCCGTTCAATCATCCGAACGACCTGAGATGCCTTGAAAGTGGAGTCCTCAAGATGCCACGTGCCGCCGGTACCCGCACAGTAGGAGCCGTTGAGATAGGTATCTACCGCTGACACTACCCGACCTCACCCTTGCGTGCGCCGTAATACTTGCTATAATGACCGTAATAATAGTAATATCCCGCACTTACCTGCCGATGCACCTCATTTAACACCACCCCCACTAAATTCGCCCGCAACCTCGCCAGCGTCCCTACCACCGAGCTCAGCGCCTTCCTGCTCGTCTCCCCCGCGCGAGCCACCACGATCACTCCATCCACCGCCGTCGCCATCTGCAAAGGCTCCGCGAAACCCAACAGCGGCGGGGCGTCGAGCACCACCAGGTCATACTCGCGCGTGGCCTCCTCAATCAATTGCGCCAGGCCCATCCCCATCAGGTCGGACGCCCTCCGCGTCGCCGGGCCCGCCGGCAAAATATCCAGACCCTTGGGTGCGTCCATGCGAATCACCGCGTCGCGCCACGAAATCTGCTCCAGCAGCACGTTCGCCAGGCCCACGCTGTTGGGCACCTGGAACAGACGATGCACGCTGGGGCGGCGCAGATCGCCGTCGATCAGCAGCGTGCGCTTGTGCTGATTGGCGTGGGTCGCGGCCAGATGCGCGGCCACCGTCGACTTGCCTTCCGATGGCGACGCGCTGGTCAGCAGCACGCTCTTCAGTTGCCGATCGAAATCCGTCAGCAGGATCGAATTGCGCAGCGTGCGGATCGCTTCTTCGTAGTTCGATAGCACCTGCTCGGATTCGGCGAGCTTCACCAGCGTGCTCGATTTTCCATGCGACTTTCCGTTGAGCGATTTCGAGCTGTGCCCGTTCACTCCATTGCCGTTCGCTCCATTCGCGTGGCCGTTCGAGGCGTTGAGCATCGACATCGATTGGATGGGGCTCAAGCGCCGGCGCCAATCCTTCACCGCGGGCAGCGATCCGATCACGTCCGTGTTCAGCAGCCGCGCCACCTGATCGGGATCGCGAATGGTGTTGTCGAGCACGTCGCTCAGCACCGCCGCGCCTACTCCGAACAGCGTCGCGAACAGAAACGCGAGCACCAGATTCAGCCACGTTTTCGGGAACACCGGCTTCAAACCGGGACGAGCGGTGTCGGCGACCCGGATGGCGTTGCTCTGGAATCCGGCGTTGATCCCGGCTTCCTTGATGCGGCGGATCAGCTCTTCGTACAGTTTCTTGTCGCTCTCGGCTTCGCGCTTCAGGCTCTGATATTCGAACGATCGCGCGTTGAGATTATCGAATTCCGTCTTGGTATCTTTCACCGCCGCTTCCAGCATTCCTTCGCGATTGACGGACTCGTGATACTCGATTTCGATTCGCTGCGCGATGCTCTTCTTGGTTGATTCGACCTGCGCCGCCAGTTCGTCGACGCGCGTCTGCGCTTTCTTGTATTCGGGATGATTGATGCCGAAGTGATTCTTCACTTCCGCGAAGTGCTCCTGCGCTTCGTTCTGCGTTTCGGTGAGCTTCTTCAGCGCTTCGCCTTGCGTGGAAACCTGCGCGGCGGCCAGCGTTCCGTCTTTGATCGAATTGTAGGCGGCTTCTTTCTTCACGCGATCGGCCTGCGCCTTGGTGTATTCCTCGTTCAACTGCAGCAGGCGCGCGGAGATGATGCTGGTTTTCTCTTCCGGATTGATGACGTTGAGGTCGCGTTCGAACTGCATCAGCGCGCCGCTCGATTTTTCCATCTGCGCTTTCAGTTCTTCGAGCTGGCGCTCCATGAAATCGCTGAGACCGGCCGTCGCTTTGTAGCGGATTTTGTACGTATGCGCCAGATAAGACAGCGCGATTTCGTTCGCCACATCGGCGGCGAGCTGGCGATTCGGCGATCGATAACTGATCTTGAGCAGATAAGTATTCGGCGGCCGCGTGACTTTGAGATTCTTGAGAATCACGGGCGCTTCCAGGCTGGTAGCCGATTTGTCGACTGCTTCTTCGAGCGCATCCTTTTCGATTTCGCGCAGATGATATTTGTCGACCACTGGTCTTACTACTGAATCGGATTGAATCAACTGCACTTGCGTGGCGAGAAATTGATCGGCATCGTTGGTCGCGTTTTGCATCGCCTCCTGGCCCAGCACTCCGGTCGGCGTTTGGCGATCGATATCGACCGTCGAAGTCGATTCGTAAATTGGAGTAAGCCGCAGCGAGATCACCAGCGTCGCCAGCACTACAGCAATCACGAACGCACCGATCTTCCAGCCGTGCCGCCGCAGAATCCACAGGTAGTGCGACAGCGGAAGGTGCGCTGGTTGCGGTTCGTATTCGGCGTCGATCACCGGCGGCCCGATGACTTTCGTCTCGATCACCGCCGGTGAATTGTTTTCAAGCCTTCTCATGGTTCCTGCTTAATGCCAGATCAAAACGCCGGACGCAGTGGATGCGCCGAACTGCGTGAGCCGATCAATCGCGGTCATGGTGTTGCGGCGAGTCTTGTTGTCCGGGATGTATAAAAGATCGTCGATCTGCAATGTCACGTCCGGCGATTTTCGCAGCATGATCTTTTCGAGCTCGATCGGAATTTCCTTTTTCGTGCCGGTTTCATCGCGGCGGTAAACGTAGGCGAGCTTCGCCGCGTACGGCAACAATCCCTCCGAAAGGGCCACCATCCCCATGACGGTTTCATTCGCCTGATCGCGAACCGGAAACGAACCGGGCTTATGAACATTGCCCAGCACGACGATTCTTCCCGCCTCCGGCACGCGAATTTCTTCACCGCCGTGCAGCGTGTAATTCACCGCTGGATCGGCGTCCTTCAGGAGTCGCTTCACGCCGATTCGTTCCGCTACGCCGTCACGCGTGAGAATGATTTCCGTCCCGGCCGCGTCGGAAAGACCTTTCGCGTGCGCCAGCGCATCCAGCAGCGTCACTGTGCCCACCGCCTGAAACGTAAGCGGCTCTTTCACGGCGCCCATTACGGCGATCGGCCGGCTGTGATATTCGACGACCGTTACCTTAACCACCGGGTCGACCAGAATCTGTTCGTCCTTCAGCGCAGTGGCGATGCTTGATTTCAAGCTGGCCCGGAAAAATTCCCGACGCGGCGATACCGTTCTTCAGCATCGGCAGATGAATGGTTCCGTCGGTTTCCACCCGAACCGTGCGGGTCTGCTCCGGCGCGTCGTAGACCGACACGGCGACCAGATCGTCCACGCCCAGCTTTTGCGACGGGAGGTTCGCCTTGCCGGTCTCCTCCATCAAATTGGTGCGGATTTGCGCGATTGCGATGGCCGGAAGCAGCCATAAGAGCGCGAACTTGGTCATCAGCTTTTCTCCAGCAATTCCGCGATTCGTTCGACCCGAACTTTCAGTTCAGAGAGCTGCTCGCCAATTTTCGGCGCTTCCGGCGGCTCGCCGATCGAGCTCAGCAGTTTTCCTCGCGCGAATTCCGAAAGACTGCGCGCGCCGGTGGATGCCGCCTGCAGAGTCTCATATTCGTCTTCGCTCAGGCGGAAGATCAGGACGCGATTGCGCGGTTTGTTAATCGCCATGGGCTCTAATCACCATGTTTCGCGGTCATCACTTGCGATCGCGAAAACACTTCGGTGAGCTGTTGGACCGCTGCTTCCAGCTCTTCCATGCGCCGCCCGACTTCAGCCAGCGACGGTTCGTTCACCGCGCGCAACACTTTTGAGCGTGCGAACTCAGAAAGCGTTCGCGCGCCGCTGGCACGCGTTCTCAATTCCAACCGGGCGTAATCTTCTTCCGTAATTCGAAACACGATCGCTTTGGTTTTAGATTTGGCTTGTGCCATAAGAACCCCTTGCTGGACCCAGCGCCTCGGCATCCAGTTCCACCGATACCGAACAACTCAACGCTTCCACACTGACCACCACGCGCCACTGATTTTTCGCGCGAACGACGATACCGTTCAACGATGCCAAGGGACCTTCGCGAATGGTGACGCGCTCGCCCACGCGCAAATAGGGCCACGGGAGAATCGGCCTGCCAGAAGAAACCAGTGCGCGCACGCTGGAAATTTCCGATTCAGGAACCGGCAATGGATCATGCCGCGTACCGACGATCGCGCGAACGCCGGTGGAACTCAACACGCGCAGGCGTTCGCGCGGCGAGAAGCGGCAGAACAGGTAGCCGGGAAACAACGGAGCTTCGGCATCCACGGTTCGATCCGACCATTGCCGCCGAGTGCGATACAGCGGGAGATACGCTTCCATTCCTTGATTCGATAACGCGCGTTCCGCGGTCCGCTCATGATTCGGGCGAACGGTCAGAGCGAACCAGGAGTGGTTCACCGATGCGTGTGGTGTGTTCATTCGGACAGAGCTATCGCTACGTATGTCCCAGGGGAGGAAAGACGGAAACTTCGGGGGGGGTACCAACCATCTTACTCAGCGCGAGCGAAGAGTCAAGAGTTTTTTGTAACTGGTTGTTATACGGAGTAAGCGGCGATCACTTCGCCGATCGCGCTGCAGCCCACAGGCCGAGCTTCTTCAACAGTCGCACCAACTCTGCGCGTTCGGATGGTTTAAGAATTGCTACTACTTCTTCCATGTCGCAGGCGTGTTTTCGAAATGCCGTGGTGATCAGGCGTCGGCCGCCGGAGGTCAGGTGGACGATCCGGGCGCGTGAATCGTGGCGATCCGCGGTACGTCGAACCAGCGATTTCGATTCCAGGCGGTCAATGGCGGAGGTGATGGAGCCGCTGGTGAGCAGGATTCGTCTGCCAATCGCGTTGACCGGTTGCGGACCCTTGTGGAGCAACACCTCCAGCACTGCGAAATCCGATAATCCCAATCCCGATCCGGCGATACTACTGATGGCGTTCTGTTCCATGGCGCGCGAAGCCTTCCACAGGACCAGCCAAACGTGCGTCGCGGCGGTATCTTCCACAAAGTCATTATACTTGACATCAAGGTATAAGTGCGATGAATCCTTAATGTTTACCGTGCATCTACTCCAGCATCAAGGTAGATTCACAAAGCGAAGAAACGGAGAATATATGAAATCGACATACAAGATAGACCCGGCGCATTCGAGCGCACACTTTTCGGTGCGGCACCTGATGATCACCAATGTGAAAGGATCGTTCAGCAGTGTGAATGGAAGCGTGACGTTCGACCCCGACGATCCCCGCGCGGCTAGCGTTGACGTGACCATCGACGCGGCTTCGATCAACACCAACGAACCGCAACGCGACGCACATCTGAAGAGCGCTGATTTTCTAGATGTGGCGGCATTCCCGTCGATTACTTTCAAAGGCTCGAAGTTGGAGAAGTCCGGCGATGACGAATGGAAGCTCACCGGCGACCTGACCATTCACGGCGTGACCAAGCCGGTGGCCTTACTCGTCGAAGGGCCGACGCCGGAGACCAAAGATCCGTGGGGCAATTTGCGCATTGGTGCATCGGCGAAAACTAAGATCAAACGCAGCGATTTTGGATTGACCTGGAACGCAGCGCTCGAAACGGGCGGTTTCGTGGTCGGCGAGGAACTCAAGATCGAAATCGAAGTGTCGCTGATCAAAGCTTGACGACAGCCTGATCGTCGACCCCTCGGTTCACGCATAATAGAGTGCTGGTGTGCGGCACTCGATTGTCATGATCGCGATCATCGGCGTGGCGGCTGGAATTCAAGGCGCCGCTTTCGGTCAAGCCACGCCAGCGCAGAGACTGCCGCGTGAATCCGTGGCCACCACCGCCGCGATCCAAGGTCTGCTGCGCAACGCGACGGGGCTGGGGCTCGGCGGAGCGCGCGTTCATTTACAAGATCGCGCTACCAACGCAGTCATCGACGCGGCAACCTCTGGCGATGGCGTGTTCCGCTTCTTGAATCTGCCGCCCGGCGTGTACGATTTGAGAGCCGAGCTGGACGGCTTCGAACTCTTCGGCCAGGACGCCATTGAACTCAAGGCCGGCGAAGCGGTCGCGATCGAAGGAGTGATGAGGGCGATCCCGGTCCCGCCGAAAACGATCGTGCCGGGCGCGGTTGGCGCGCCCCCGGATCGCAACTTGCCGATCCCGGGCGATAACCCGGTGGAAGCCAAACCCACCGAACCGCTTCCTCCGGACGATAAGGTTTTCGTCCCGATGAAGGATCGCTGGAAATACGATTGGCCTGATTATCGCCGCTACGGGCCACCTGGAGAATATCCCTATGTCAAAGGAAAGTTCTTCGATCCGTTCGATCAGAACAAACTAAAAGGCGACGCGCCGATCATCGGGCAGCGAACCTTTCTCAACCTCAACTTCACCAGCGATACGGCCGCCGATGGTCGAATGTTGCCGGTGGGCAGCGGGATCAGCGCAGCCAATCCGGGAACCTCGCCATTCTTCGGCGGGTTTGGGCAATTTGCGGGTAGCGAGAATCTTTCGTTCTCATTCGATCTGTTCCATGGCGATACTGCGTTTCGTCCCGTCGATTGGCGGATCAAGTTCACTCCTGAGATCAACGTCAACTATCTGGCGGCTGAAGAGAATGGAATCGTCAACATCGATGTGCGCAAGGGGACCACGCGACTGGATGCGCACTTCGGCTTGCAAGAAGCGTTCGTCGAAGTGAAGCTCGCGGACCTGAGCCATGCCTACGATTTCGTTTCGGCCCGTGCCGGTATCCAGACATTTAACAGCGATTTTCGGGGCTTTATCTTCTTCGATCAGGAACCCGGGATGCGCGTCTTTGGAACTCTGGATTCCAACCGGTATCAATTCAATCTCGCCTACTTCGCCATGCTGGAAAAGGATACCAACAGTGGGCTAAATACTTTCCAGTATCGCAATCAGCAGGTAATGGTCGCAAACCTGTACCGGCAGGATTTCTTCAAGCATGGGTACACCATTCAGACCAGCTTTCATTACGATAAAGACGACCCCTCATTTCAGTTCGACACCGACGATTTTTTAGTACGCCCCGCGCCGATCGGCGCCGTTCAGCCCCACGCGATTCGAGCCTACTACTACGGCCTCACTGGCGACGGGCACATCGGCCGGCTGAATATCAACCACGCGTTCTATCAGGTTCTGGGGCATGATTCGCTGAATCCGATCTCCGGTCGCAAGACTGATATCAATGCACAGATGGCGGCAGTCGAGCTATCTCTCGACAAAGATTGGATCCGATATCGAATGTCGGCTTTCTTCGCGTCCGGCGACAAGAATCCGCGCGACGGCACAGCTCGCGGCTTCGATTCCATCCTGGACGATTCCAATTTCGCCGGCGGATTTTTCAGCTTCTGGAATCGCGAGGGAATTCGCTTGAGCAGCACCGGAGTCGGCTTGGTTTCCTCGGGTAGCCTGATACCCGATTTGCGATCCAGCAAAATCGAGGGACAGGCCAATTTCGTAAACCCTGGTCTGATGCTGTATAACGCGGCAACGGATTTTGAGATCACGCCCAGGATCCGGGGCGTCGTCAATCTGAACCTGATCCGCTTTGTTCACACGGAGCCGCTGGAGCTTCTCCTCTTTCAGAACAATATTCATGACGGCGTGGGAGCCGACACCGGCATTGGAGTAACCTATCGCCCGCCGTTATCGGAGAACATCGTCATTTCAGGGGTAGTGAACGGATTCATCCCCTTTCAAGGGTTTAAGGATATTTATACCGGTCAGACTCTATTTTCGGTGGCAGCCAATGTCCGCTTTCGATTTTAAGCTCGCGATCCTGTTATTCGGCGCCAGCGCAATCGGCTTCGCGCAGACGAACGGGTGTGTCTCCTGCCATGGCATGACAGATTCACCCACTATGCACACCACCGGCACGGTTTCCATCTCCTGTGTCGACTGTCATGGCGGGAATAGCGCGATCGAGAAGCCAGCCGGTGCGGATACGACGTCGCGGGGTTATACGGAAGCGAAGCTGCGCGCCCATCCCCACCCGAAATTGCCGCAACTGTGGCGCAGCTCGGCGAATCCTGTTCGACCCTATGCGGATTGGTTAAAGGAAACTGCCGAATACATTCAGTTCGTCAATCCCGGCGACTTGCGCATCGCGCAACTGACCTGCGGGAAATGCCACGCGAAAGAGGTGCGCGCGGTTTCCACCAGCATGATGACTCACGGAGGAATGCTATGGCAGGCCGCGCTCTACAACAACGGAGCCTTTCCTTATAAAGACGGAAAATTCGGCGAAAGCTACACCTCTGACGGTCTGCCGCGCGGACTGCGTACCTGGCCTCCACCGAGCGAACAGGAAACTCGAGACAAAGGAATCCTGCCGTCGCTGGACCCTCTTCCGCGCTGGGAATTGTCGCAGCCGGGTAATCTGTTGCGCGTGTTCGAACGTGGTGGCGGAGCGCGCGGCGAAATCGGAAATCCGAATCCTGAAGAGGAGCCAGGGTTGCCGGACGACAAGCTGAGCGATCGCGGATTGGGAACGTTGCTGCGAACTGACCCGGTGTTTCTAGGTTTGCAAAAAACTCGTTTGCTGGATCCGATTCTGTCGATGCCGGGTACCAATGATCATCCCGGTGACTACCGGAACAGCGGCTGCACAGCCTGTCACGTAATTTACGCAAATGACAGGTCTCCCGTACATTCGGGTCCGTATTCGATTCACGGAAATCGCGGTATGAGCGCGCAAATCGACCCCACCATTCCCAAAAATGAATCTGGTCATCCGATCAAACACGAGTTTACCCGGTCAATTCCCACCAGTCAGTGCATAGTCTGTCACATTCATCCCGGCACGAACATGGTGGCGTCATATCTGGGTTACACGTGGTGGGACAACGAAACCGACGGAGCAGTCATGTATCCCAAGAAGCAGCGGAATCCAACCGATGAGCAGCGCTATCGATCATGGCAATCGAATCCGGAAGCAGCGGCAGCGAAGGGACTCTGGTCCGACTCCGAATTTCTGGCGCAAGTGGGAACTCCGGAATTCAATGCGAAGTTGAAGAACACTCAATTCGCCGACTTTCACGGTCACGGATGGGTGTTCCGAGCTGTTTACAAGCGCGATCGAAAAGGAAATCTCCTCGACGGCGAGGACCATCTGGTCGCGGACACGGATAAAGACAAGTTCGATAAAGCAGTGCATCTCCAGGATATTCATCTCGAAAAAGGAATGCACTGTTCGGATTGTCATTTCGAGCAGGATGCGCATGGCAATGGCAAGCTGTATAGCGAAACGCGAAATGCCGTGGAGATCGATTGTGTTGATTGCCACGGGACGATTTCCAGGAAAGCGACTCTGCATACTTCCGCGGCTGCGGCACCTACCGACGGCCACGACCTGTCGATACTGCGCACTCCTTTCGGACAGCGGCGATTCTATTGGCAAAATGGACGCTTGTATCAGCGCTCGATGATCGATCGGGATCGCGCGCCGTGGGAAGTGGTGCAGGTGATCGACACGATCACGCCGGGGAATCCGCACTATAGCGAAGCGTCGCGGCTCGCCAAGACGATTTTGAAGGACGGGGCCACGTGGGGTTCGGCGCCGGGGAATGATTCGCAATTAGCCCACGCGAATAGCAAGATGACCTGCTACGCGTGTCACTCTTCCTGGACTACAAGCTGCTTCGGCTGCCATCTTCCGATGACCGCAAACCGGAAAGCGCCGATGCTGCATAACGAAGGCCTCGCTACGCGAAACTATACTTCTTATAATTTCGAAGTCCTGCGTGATGATATCTATATGTTGGGGGTAGATGGAGCGGTGACCAAGAATCGCATCGCGCCAACGCGTTCCACTTGTGCAGTGGTGGTCAGTTCGCAAAATGCGAATCGCGACTGGTTGTATTACATGCAACAAACCATTTCCGCCGAAGGATTCAGCGGGTTTGGGTTTAGTTCGTACTATCCGCACACGGTGCGCGCCCGCGAAACCAAAACCTGCACCAGTTGCCACGTTTCGCGATCTGGCGATAACAATGCCTGGATGGCTCAGTTATTGATGCAGGGGACCAACCTGGTCAACATGATGGGCCGTTACGTCTATGTGGCCGAGGGATCCAAGGGATTCGATGCGGTAACCGCCGCGGAGCACGATGATCCGCCTGCGGTTTTCGGAAGCGATCTGCAGCACATCGCCTATCCTGATCATTACTCGAAGATCGCGAAGCATCACGGCGAAATCGATGAAGCGGATCACCACGCGGGCAATATTCTCGACCTGCAGCTTCGTGGCGAATACCTTTACGCCGCGATGGGCAAGGATGGATTTCGCGTCTTTGACGTTGCCAATATCGATAACAAGAATTTCTCGGAGAAGATGACCACGGCGCCGGTTTCGCCGCTCGGTCAGCAATTCTACGTGCGGACCAAGAATGCGACGTCGGTGGGTTCGCCTTCGACGCTCGCTGTCGATCCTCTGCGCACGCGCATCCCCGCAAATCAGGAGCAGCCCATCGCCTTGATGTACGGATTCCTTTATGTCACCGATGCCGAAGAGGGCCTGGTCGTGATCGGCGATCCGAACCTGAAGAGCAAGAGCCCGGGAGTGCTCACTCTGCTTGACGGCAATCCCGCGAACAATTTTCTGAAGCGGGCGCTGGCGTTCAATCCTAACGGAATTCTCAATGGCGCCCGACGGATCACCATCGCCGGCCACTACGCGTATATTCTGTGCGCGCAGGGTCTGGTCGTCGTGGATATCGAAAATCCGCTCGCGCCGAAGGTAACTGCGCAGATCAAAGACCTTGCCGATCCGCGCGGCATCGCGATCCAATTCCGTTACGGTTTCGTGGTCGATCGCGATGGATTGAGGATTCTGGACATGACCAGCCTCGCGCAGCCGAAATTGATCCCTTCGGCAACGTTGGCGCTCAGCGACGCGCGGAATATCTACGTCGCCCGAACTTACGCCTACATCGCGGGCGGGAAGCAAGGTCTGGTGATCGTCGACGTGGAGAGTCCGGAGCATCCCCGCCTCGATCAGACTCTCGGCGGCGAAATCAACGATACACGTGACGTGAAAATCGGAATGACCAACGCCAGCGCGTTCGCCTATCTTGCCGATGGTACAAATGGCATGCGAATCGTGCAGTTGTTCTCGCCGGAAGATAATCCCAACTACCTGGGATTCAGCCCGCGCCCCACGCCGAAGCTGATCGCAACATACAAAACGAAAGGTCCGGCGTTGGCGATCTCAAAGGGTATCGACCGCGATCGGGCCGTCGATGAAAGCGGGAATCAGCTCGCGGTATTTAATCGCCGTGGATCGCGTCCCTTTAATAAAACCGAAATGGAGCGAATGTATATGCACGACGGTAAGCTCTATGCGGTTACGGACAAACCGCCTACTTCACCGCGCTGATCGTGAGCGTTCCGGTAACCGGCCTGGTCTTCGATTTGTCGTGATACAAGTGACACTCAAAGCACCGTGATTCTGCCGCGTTCGATCCCGAATGATGGCACTCGCGGCACGTCGCGATTCCAGGTAACAGCACATCGGAAGTGAGCGAACTCTTGGGAGCCTGCGCATGGCACTCGGTGCAGATCAACATCTGATGCGCGTTGTGATCGAACTGCGCGTTCTTCATCCAGCGCGCCGTGATTTTCGATTCTGCGACAACGGGAAGCGCCGCTCCAACGGGCATCGTCAGCGTGTGGCACTCGACGCACGATTTCCGCCAGAACAGCGTCGAAACTTCCATCATTCGATAATTCACCCACTCGGTGGCGTTCTTGGGCGGAGGCAGCGGCTTATTGAAAATCCGGCGATCCGGCCAATGATGAACCTCATCGGGATTCGCGGCGATGAATTCCGTCAACTTCTGCTGCACATAGGGCATTACGATTTCCGGCTTCTTGTGCGGTGCGGGCTCGGCGATATGCTCATCGAAATTCAGCGCGTGGCACTCGGCGCAGTGCTTTTCATAATTCACCGCCGTCATGTAGCCGCCCGATGGCGTGTGGCAATCCGCGCACTTCAACTGCACCGTCCCGTGCGGACCGCGCAAGCCAGCCTTTAGATGAACCGCGTGCCCGAACTTGATGCTCCCAGGATCGGGCGCGCGCAACGCCGCGAACTCCGGGTGCCCGCTATCGAAACTGGTGATCTTCGCCGCGAATTTCGTTGTGCCCGATTTCGTCATCAGATTGGAGTGACACTGCGTGCACGCCCCGTCGCTTGAATCGGTCAACGTGAAAGATCCGCGATGCTCCGCGTGACATTCGGTGCACTGTGGCGTGAACGTCTGCTGCGCCTGATGAATCGCGCCGATGTGGCACACGCTACACGCCTGATCCGTCACCTTGCGTCCGAAAGCAGCCGGACTCGCGTGGCAAACTTCGCACTTCGCCGTGAGCATCGCGTGCGAATGCGACAATGGCCCGGGATTGTAGACGCTCTTACTTCCCGAAATCGCTCCGCCGGCCAGCCACACCAGCCCCAGCGCGACCAGCACCAGCGATAGAATCCGCCGCCATCGCGGAATCGGATAGGTGCGCTTGAAGTAATTCAGGTCAATCCGCTGTGCGAGTTTTTTGGTGCTGCGCGGCTGGTTTGCCATATCAGTACCGCAGCGCCACCACCGCGTGAATTCCGCCCAACACCAGCAGCGCGATCGACAGCGGCACATGCACCAGCAGCCACGCGTGCAACCAGTGATATAGCCGCGTTTGCCGGTTCAATTGACGCTGCTCTTCGCAAATTCGCTCCAGTCCGGTGATCACCGGATAAAACGCCGGTACCACCGCGGCGCGAATTGCAAAGAACATCCCCGCCGGCGCGGCTTCCAAATGTGGGCGAATCCGATTCCGGTAGAGTTCGTCAAATCTCGATCGATCGCCGATCTCCGCGTCGACATTCGAAGCCTCGGCAAGCTCATCCGCCTCCGTTAAGAGCTGCGCACGGATGTGCGGGATCTCTTCGTAGATGGTTTCCAATGGAACCTGTGCCGTCATGATGCCCGGAAGGAAGTGCTGCAGCGCCGCTCCGAAAATTCCACTGATGACCACGATGAACAGCAGCAGCATTAGAATCGCGGTCAGCGGCCCGCGCCATGCGAATCCGCCATGGAACAGAATCATCGGGAAACTCAGCAATCCCAGCCACAGATGTCCACGCATCCAGGTTTGCGCGCGTCCCAGCCGCCACGTCGGCACTTTCTTTCGCGCGCCCAGCAAGCCTGCGAACAGCATTAATGCATAGCCCGCAATTCCGAAAGCGAGCCCCGCTGGACTTGCGCCGGTAGGTCCAGCGTGCCACGTCGACGCATGCCATGCGTAACCGATCGCCGCGAGCACCAATACGCCGCCGGAAACCGCAAACCATGGACGATGAGACCGGTCGATGATCATGACTTAACCAGAGACTTGAAGAACTCGTTCGGGTCCACGCGATGCGCCGCGTCATGCGGGCAGGCGTACACGCAGCTCGGCTCCGCATGGTTGGTACACAGATCGCAACTCGTCGCTTTTTGCCGCGTCACGGCGGCCTTCTTGCCGCCTCCCATGTCCGCCATCACTTCAAACGGATGCATGTTGATATTGCCGTACGGGCAATTCTTCGAACACAACCCGCAGCCGATGCACCAATCCTCGATGATCACTTCGAGCGAGTTGCGCCGCCGGATCGCACCTACCGGACACCCGACCATGCATAGCGGGTCGCGGCATTGGCGACATGACGTCGCGACCAAATACTTGTCGAATCGCAGCCCTTCGCGAATCAGCCGCGTAACGCCGTCGTGTGCGTCGGCACAGGCGCGCACGCAATTGTCGCAGCGCGTGCATTTTTCCAGATCGAGAATCAGCAGGCTCTGCGCTTCCATCAATCCCTGCGCCAGAAAATCGTTGAGCGGAACCTCGGCCGTCGACGCCAGCCGCGCGCGATTCTCGTCGATGTGCCGCCGCGCCACCGATTCCAGGCTCGCCCGCACATCTGGAAACGCTTCGATCATCCGCCGGAAATCCTCGGCCTGAATGCGAACTACCTCGACGTGATCCAGTGCCGTACATGTAGCCCCGCGCCGGCCTTCGCCGCCCAATCCCTGCATCAATCCGATCTCGCCGAAATATCCGCCACGGCTCAGATACGCGAGCACCAGTTCCCCTTCGCGATGCTCCTCGCTCACCTTCACGAATCCGATGCGAATCAGATAGAACGCGTCCGCGATGTCGCCCTGCCGGCAGATCACGTCGCCTTTGTTGTAGCGAATCAGCTCCACGCGCTCGCGCAGCGAATCGATGAAATCGGTGGTCAGCGATGCGAACATCGGCACGCTGCGCAGATGATCTTCCAGGGCCCGCTTGCGATAATTCGCATCGAGCTGCGCTTTCAGCGTCTTGTTGCGCTGCATGATGTCGAGCACGTTGCGCAGCATCTCGTACATCACGCAATCGGTCGCGGCCTGCACCGTCGCCGATCGCGGATACAGGCTCATACACGTCATTTCGCCGAACAGATCTCCGGGACCGAGCTGAGCAGCGGGGTTATCGTACGGCAAATCGACTGGTGCGTCGATCGGAATGGAACGCCGATCGTTCTCGCCTTCTCTGCGATCATTCGTCCGTCCCGCTAAGAGACTCGCCAGCTTGCTGACGAATCCGGTTCGCCCGCCGCTGGTTTTCACGTGCGCCATCGGCGTCGAAATATAAACGTTGGCTGTGCCCTCGACGATGTAGAACGCGGTCGATCCGTACTCGCCTTCGCGGCACACGATCTCGCCCTTTTTGAAATGCCGCCGCACCACCGCGTTCTTGTTCAGTTCCAGGAACGTGCCCGAAACTTTTTCGAAATAGTGCAGATGCTTTAATTCGTCAGCATCAATGGGTTCGCCGCCCAACTGCGTCGCCACCACGGTGCGATTCGTCAACGCGCCGGTGGGGCAGGACACCATGCATTCGCCGCAGGACACGCAGCTCGAATTGCCCATCGGCAAATTCAGATCGAATGCGATCCCGGCGCCGTAGCCTTTGCCCTTGCGGCCCAACACGTTGTTCTGTCGAATTTCGTCGCAGCCGCGAATGCAGCGGTCGCACAAAATGCACGCGTCGTGATCCACCGCGATGGCGAGCGATGAATCATCCTGGCCTCGTGATGCCGCGCGTTTTGAAAATCGCGGCTGGCCGATTCCTTCCAGCCGCGCCATCGTTTCCAGTTCGCAATCGCCCGACGCCTGCTGCCGGGCGCACGGCGACGGATGATCCGACATCAGCAGTTCGACCAGTGTCTTGCGCGCGTTCCGCACCTTTTCGGAATTGGTCGCGACCACCATTCCGTTTTCAGCCGGCCGCACGCACGATGCCGTCAGCACCCGTCCGCCCGCTTCCACCACGCATACGCGGCACACGCCCACCGGCGTTTCGTTCTGCTGATGGCACAGCGTCGGGATCGCGATGCCGTTCATGCGCGCCGCGTCGAACACCGTCGTGCCCGCGGGAACGGACACGGCGAGACCGTCGATCGTCAGAGTGATGTCGCTCATGATCTCATCGGGCACACGCCCTCAGGACAACGGTGCTCACCAATATGGGTTTCGATTTCATCGCGAAAATGCGTCAGTACCGACGATAGCGGCGCATGCGCGAACTGGCCGAGCCCGCAGATCGACGTCAGCTTCATCGCCTCCGTCAATTCCGCGATCAATTGCAGATCCGCCGCCTTACCTTTGCCCTGCGACCATCCCGTCATCAGGTCGACCATTTTTTGTGACCCGACCCTGCACGGCACGCATTTCCCGCACGATTCGTTGCGAAAGAAGGTGCACGCGTTCAGCGCCATGTCGAGCATGCACGTTCCCTCCGCGCACACCACGATCGCGCCTGAACCCAGCATGGAGCCCACCGACGCCAGCGATTTGAAATCCAGCCGCACGTCCTGCATCGATGCCGGCAAATATCCTGACGATGGCCCCGACGGTGCGAACGCCTTCAGCGCCTTGCCGTCGCGAACGCCGCCCGCCAAGCCGAAAATCACTTCGGACATCGGCAATCCCATCGGGATCAGAAAAATTCCCGGCCGCACCACATCGCCACTCACGCCCACGAATTTCAGCCCCGCCGCGCCGGCTTGGCCTTGGGCTTTGTACCAATCGACGCCGCGCGCCAGAATCTGCGGCACATTGGCGAACGTCTCCACGTTGTTCAGCGCCGTGGGGCAATTCCACAATCCGTTGGTCACCGGAAACGGAGGCTTATTGCGAGGCTCCGCGCGCTTTCCTTCGATCGCTTCCATCAGCGCAGTCTCTTCACCACAGATGTAGCCGCCGGGGCTGACGAAAATCTCCAGCTCGAACGTCAATCCCGACCCGAGCACGTTCGTGCCGATCAAGCCCTCTGCCCGCGCACGCTCGATCTCATGATGCAGAATCTTTTCCTGTACTTCGTATTCATGACGGATATAGAGGATGCCGTTGCGTGCGCCCGTCACCAGCCCCGCGATCAGCATCCCTTCGATCAACAGATGCGGCAGGTGCGTCATGATGAAGCGATCCTTGATGGTGCCCGGCTCGCTCTCATCGGCATTGCACACCACGAATTTCGCCACGCCCGGCGCTTTGCGAACGGCTTCCCATTTGATCCCGGTGGGAAATCCCGCGCCGCCCAGCCCGGGCAATCCACTCGCCTTCAACTGCGCGATCGCTCCTTCGAAATCGCGCGTCTCAACCAGCTTTCGCACCGCGCCATAGCGAGGCGAGTTGCGATACGGATCCGCTTCCAGATCGCGCACCGGCGCCTCGGCGGGCAAATGCGGCAGCGCACCGCCGCCGATCGCGGTCAGCACCAGCGCTTCCGCCTGCGCCGCGCTCACGTTGCGAAAAATATGCTCGTTGATCGACATCGCGGGCGCGCCGTCGCACTGTCCCAGGCACGATACTTCGCCGATTGCGACATCGCGCGGGTTCATGGACGCGAATCGCCCTTTGAGCGTCGCGCTCAAGGCGCCCGCGCCGCGCAGATGACACGACATGTCGGAACACACTCGCGCGCTGACTTTCGGCGGCGGCGATAAATGAAAGTGCGGGTAAAAATCGGCGACGCCGTTGATGTGATACAGCGGCACGCCGGTGGTCTTAGACAGGCTCTGCAGCTTATCTGCGGGCAGATAGCCGAACTCGCTTTGGATCGAGCGCAGTTGATCGAAGATGTTGGCCGCTCCGGTCACCGTAGGGGCCATTATAGAATAGGGTGCTTGAAGATCATCCTGCTGCTTGCCGCGATGACTGCAACTTTCGGCGCCGATCCGCCGAAATATACCGGCCCCGGCTCCTGCGCATCGCCCAGTTGTCATGGCGGCGTCGCGCCGCGAACCGACAATTCGGTCCTGCAGAACGAGTACAGCACCTGGGTGGTAAAGGACAAACACGCGCGAGCGCACGAAGTGTTATCGAATCCCGTCGCCACGCGCATGGCGAAGATTCTGAATATCGCCGATGCGTCCACCGCGCCCAAATGTCTCGCGTGTCACGCGCTCGACGTTCCGCCTGAACAGCGCGCCCGCACTTTCGATCCCGTCGACGGAGTTTCTTGCGAAAGCTGCCACGGTCCGGCATCGAACTGGCTGGGCCCTCATACCACCAAGGGCTGGACGCATCAACAATCGATCGACGCCGGAATGTATGACGACCGCGATCTGATTCATCGCAGCGAAAAATGTCTCGGCTGCCACCTGGGAACCAAAGACAAAGTCGTCGATCACGAAATGATCGCGGCCGGGCATCCCGATCTGTACTTCGAGCTCGCTTCGTTCTCCGCGGTGATGCCTAAGCACTGGCGCGAGCAATCGGAGAAGGAAAAATCCACTCCCGATCCCGGTCACGACGTTCGCGCCCTCGCTGTCGGCCAGGCCGTCCAGCTTCGTGAAGAACTGCTGCGCGTCGCGCGCGATGTGCAGGGTCCCAATTGGCCCGAGTACGCCAATCTGGATTGCTTCGCATGCCACCACAGCCTCACTTCCGCGAAAGATAGCTGGCGGCAGGCGCAAGGCTACGCGGATCGTCGAGCCGGAAATCCACCTTGGAATACTTCGCGATTCGTAGTGCTGCGCGTCATCGTCAATGAAATGGACCCTGCCGCTGCGCAGAAACTGACCACCGAAGTTGGTGAAGTGCGGGCGCTGATCAACGCGACCGCTCCCGATCGTGCGCAGCTCTCGTCACGCGCCACCGCGACCGCCGAAATCGCGGACGGCCTGGCTCATCGCTTCGCGACCGTGTCGTTCGATCAGGCGATGTCGATGCGCCTTATGAAAGCGATCATCGCCGATGCCGATCTCATCGCCGCACAGGATGAGCGCGCCGCCGAGCAGGCCGCCATGGCGATCGATTCTCTGTTCCTCGCCTATTCGAAAGGTCCGCGAAACGAATCGAACGAGCGAATGCGCGCCGCCATTCGCGATCTGTTTCATTCGCTCGACGATCCGTCGTCTTACAACGCTCCGAAGTTCGCGGCGCAGTTGCGTGCTCTCGGTGGATTGCTGAAATGAAGTACGCGATCTTTCTTCTCGCGACCGCCGCATACGCTCAGACGGTCGGCGACCCCGATCCGACGCCTCCCGAATTTCTCACCGCCGCCGACGTAACTGCTGTCGTGATGAGCGCCGCCGCGTCCGTAAACTCATCGCAGATGGCGATTGCCGTCACCGATCGCGTCGGCAACATCCTGGCGGTATACACCAAGCCCGACGCGCCGGCGACCTCTATCGGCAACTTCGGCACTACGGTCGACACCAACGAACTCGCCATCGCGCTGGCGCGCACCGGCGCGTTTTTCTCGAATTCTCAAGCTCCGCTTTCCTCGCGCACCGTTCGATTCATCAGTGGCATTCATTTTCCGCTCGGCGTGATGTACACCGATAACGGTGCGCTCTATGGAATCGAAAACACCAACCGGGGCTGTCCGCTCAACGCGAATTATCTTCCTGGCCAGGCCATCCCGCCCGCTACATTGAGCGACGGCGTGACACCCGGCCTCGGTCCCATCACCGGCAAAGCCAACGTGAACGATTCGGTGCAGAGCGCGGTCAATCCCGGCGGCGTTCCTCTGTTCAAGAACGGCGTGATGGTGGGCGGCGTTGGCGTCGCGGGAGTCGCCGGCAATATCGCTGAATTCGCGGCATTCTCGGGAGCCGTCGGCGCGGGCTTCGGGCCGACCTCCATCGCCGCACCCGCCGTAGTATTTATCAATGGCATCGCGCTGCCATTCGTGAATCAGCAAACCCAGCCGGACGGCACTTCGCCCGATTCAAACGTCACCGGACAATTCGTGATCGGACCCATTGATAGTCCAGGACCTGCTCCTGAAGGCGATCTCGTTGCGGCGACTGCGGGCCCACTCGGCGGATTGTCGCAGGATGACGTGCAGGGGATCATGAACGCCGCCGTCGCCAATGCGAACCTCACCCGCGCCGTCATTAGATTGCCGATCGGATCGCGCGCCCGCTTCGCCATCGCCGTCACCGATCTCGACGGCACGATTCTAGCGCTGCATCGCATGCCCGACGCGACCATGTTCAGCCTCGATGTCGCGGTCGCAAAGGCCCGCAACGTGATTTACTTTACTGGCTCGCTTGCGCCCCTCCGTGCGGGAACCGCGGTAACGAATCGCACCATCGGCTTCGGAGCGCAGCCGCTATTTCCTCCGGGCATCGAGCGCACCTCCCCCGGTCCGTTTTTCGATCTGTACCAGAACGACGTCGCGAAACCATGCACCCAGGGAGCGCAGCCGGCGAATCCGAATCAGAACGGAATCGTGTTCTTCCCCGGCAGCGTGCCACTGTATCGCAACGGAGTCCTGATCGGAGGCCTCGGCATCAGCGGCGACGGCGTGGATCAGGACGACTACGTCACCTCGCAAGCGTCGCTCGGTTTTCAGCCGCCCACCAAAATTCGCGCCGATCAATTCGCCATCTCAGGCGTGCGCTTGCCGTTCTTCAAATTCCCGCGCAACCCGACCGACTAAACCCAGGAGTTATGATCTCAACATGAAACGGCTCGTTTTGATTCTATGCGTCGCTGCATTGGTCTTTGCGCAGACGCCCGTGAAGCACGGCGAAATGCTGGTCCACGCGATCCACCAGGAGACCAACGGAGAAGTATTGCACCTCACTGGTAACGTCACCATCGAGAGCGACAGCATGGTGCTCCGAGCGGACGAAGCAGACTACGATCCAAACACCCAGGAGATCGTGCCGCGCGGGAATGTGCGAATCAAGTTGAAATAAGATCGCGCTCGGGCGCAACGGCAGTCGACTCTACCGCATCCCCAGCTGATCGAACAGAAACGCGTAAACGTCCGCCTGCTGCTCGATCCGATCGTCCAGCGCAGCACCAATTCCGTGCCCCCCGGATCCCGTGCGCAAGAAGATCGGCCGGGGCCCCTTCGTGGCAGCCTGCAGCCGAGCGGTCATCTTGCGCGAATTCATCGGATCGACGCGGCCATCGTTATCGCCGGTGAGAAACAGCACCGCCGGATAATCCGTCCCATCCTTCACGTGGTGATACGGCGAGTACGCGTACAGCGCGTCGAACGTCGCCTTCTCTTTCACCGTGCCATATTCGGTCACGTTGAACACGCCATTTGGGAACGTCTCATAGCGCAACATGTCGTAAATCCCCACATGGCTCACCACCGCGCGAAACAGGTCCGGCCGCTGCGTCAGAGCCGCGCCCATCAGCAATCCGCCGTTGCTGCCGCCTTCGATCGCGAGGCGATCCGCACCAGTGAACTTCATCTTGATCAAGTACTCCGCGCACGCGATGAAATCGTCGAACACGTTTTGCTTCTTCAGCAATCGACCGCCATCATGCCATGCCTCGCCGAACTCCCCGCCGCCGCGCAAATTCGCCACCGCGACCACTCCACCCTTGTCGAACCAGGGACGATACTTCAACGAGTACGCCGGCGAAATGTTAATGGAAAATCCGCCGTAGCCGGTCAGGATCGCCGGATTCGATCCATCCAGTTTCACGCCCTTGCGCCGCAGAATGGTGAGTGGCACGTGCGTGTTGTCTTTCGAGACCGCCGTCGCGCGCGTGACTTCGATATCGCTAAAGTCGGCAGGCGCCGCTTCTGCCAGCGCCGTCTTCTTTACCGATCCGTTCGCAGGATCGTACGCGTACCACGCACTCGGATCGGTGAAGCTCTGATTCTCAAACAACACAGTGTTCCCCGATCGCGCGATCTGGCCCACCGAAGAAATGGGAAGAATCTCGATGCTGCGCTCGGTCTTGCCGGGCTCCTTGTCGACCAGCTTGGACGGCCCGCCTGCCATGTAATGGATCATCAGATGGGCTCCGACGGAAATAAAATCTTCAATCGACGATCGCCCCTGCGTCACTACCGTCTTCGCCGCAGTCAATTGAAACGACGGCGGCACAAGCTGCACGATCTTGCCCATCGGCGCGTCGTCATGCGACAGCATGTACAGCGAATCGTCGGAGCCGAACGCCGCGTAAGAAACCTGATCCGACAATCGCGTGATCTGGTGCCAGCGCGGATCTCCACTAGCCGCCGCGCTACGAATGTAATTCATGAAATCGCCGCCGTCTCCATTGGCGACGCGAGCCAGCACAAACTTCCCGTCATCAGACGACTGCAGCGCGATCTCCGCGATGCGCGGCAATTCCTTGCCCAGCGAATATTCGTCCGCCTGTCCTGAGTTCAACTTGTGAAAATAAACCTGCTGATAGAAATTGATATCGGCGCCCGTTCGCTCGCCGGCGCGCGGATAGCGCGTGTACCAGAATCCCGTCGAATCCGCATTCCACGCCACGCCGCCGCCCGCCGTCGCGCCATTCACGCGTGGAATCGGCTCGCCCACGGCCTTCCCGGTCGCGACTTCGAACACGGTCACCGATCCATCCTCAGTGCCGTTTTTAGATAGCGACACTGCGACGAATTTTCCGTCGTGCGACGGCACGTAGAAATCGATCGCCGTGGTTCCGCTGGGGTCAATCGTGTTCGGATCCACAATCGCGCGCGCCGACGCGGCATCGTTCACCGATCCCAGCGTCACCAGGAACGATTGCAACTTGGGCGGCTGCGTCTCGATCGCGAACAGCACTCCGCCCGCCGATCGCAACGCAGAGAATCGCGTCGCGTTGGTGGAATACAGCTTCTTCAATTGTTCGATCAGCGTCGCGCGCGTAGGTTGCGCATCCAGGTAAGCTCGCGTTCGCGCGTTCTGCGCCTTGCTCCATTCGCGAACTTCTTTATCCGCCGAATTCTCCAGCCAGCGGTAATCGTCGACGATCTTCTGTCCCTGGTGATCGTCCACCACCGGCTTCTTCGGCGTCGCGGGAATCGGCAGCAGATCGTCCGAGGCGAATGCCATGGCGATCAGCATCAACCCTGCCAGCACGATTCGAGCATCCACTACGCGCGTCCCCGCCCGCGCCCGCCCGGCGTCTCCATCGTCTTGATCGATTCAACCTCCGCCGTCATCAGTTCGCCCGTGATCTGGCTCATCACCCGCATCTGATTCACGAAATGATCCGCATCCAAATAGTCGAGGCGAGCTTTGGTCGACCAATACGCGGTCATCGATCCCATGGTTGACGCACCCGCAACTCCAATCCGCCGCGCGATTCCGCCCAGTCCGTACCACGGCCCCTGTTCGCCTCCGTGCAATCCTTTGCGGCCCGGACACTGCACCTGCACGCGGCGCAGTCCGTTGTCCTTCACCGCCTTGATCGCCATGTCGACCAGGTGCTGATTATTGGTGATCCACACCGACGACATTTCGGGCTGCCCTGTCGTGCGATATCCTCCGCAGCATTCCGACACCTGCATCTGGCCCAGATGTTCGATGCCGATCGCCGCGATCACTTTCTTGTACACATCAGGATGGCTGGTGGCGTAATCGTTCGCCGCAAATGCGCGCTCCGCGCCGGGCATGTAGTGGCGGCAATCGAAAAAGACCATCAGCGTGCGCGGCCGCTCTGTTTGGGAATGTGCGAAAAATATTTCAGCACGCTCAAAATCCCCAGCCCGCCGTTCTCCTGCGAAATCGACGGTCCATCGGTGTGCGTGATCAGCAGTACCTGCTTGTCGTTGTCGGTACCGTAATCCTTGCCCGGCAGATATCCGAACAGTTCATACGCCTGCGCCTCTTCTGTTTTCGAAATCAGCCGCAGCGTCGCCAATTTCCCCGCCGCCGCGACCACCGCCGCTCCGGTCTCCTTGTCGAGATACAACGTCGGCAGATCGTACAGTGCGGGAACTCCAAACGTATACACGCCTGCCAACGCGTCATACGACAGCGGCATCACGATGATCGCGCCAAGCGCGCCGCCTTTGATCAACGCCGCCTGCGCATTGCCGAGCCCCATGATCGGGAACGGACTCAGCGCGCCTTCTTCTGATCTCGGCTTCAGCGGCTCCGGAAACGTCTCCGGATTCGACAGAAACTCATAATCGTCCGTCCCGCCGCTGCCGCCCGCGCCGCGCTCCTTCACGATCACCGCGATCTTGCCGCGCAGCGCATCCACGCTCATTCCATCCTTGTAGACCACCAACTCGCCCTTCACGCCCGCATCCGGCGTCTTGCCCGAATTGCACCCGTAACTGGCGACCTTGATCTTCTTCCCGTCCACATGCAACGACCACGCGGAATCGTCCGGATATTCTGTAGTCGACCAGCGCGTGAACGTCCACGGATTTCTGAAGATGTCGACCACGCCCATCCCGCGCATCTCTTTTTCCAGCAGCTCGACGTAGTTGTGCCACGACGGCGATCCCGTCATGGTCGGCCCGCCTTTGGAATCTTTGATGACATGCCAATCGTGCACCTGCTTGGCGGTCACCATGAATTTCGGATTCGGTTTGGTGAGATCGGGATTGGCGCCCGTCGCGCCGCTCGCGAATCGCAATCCCGGCGCGAGCGTCACCGCCGCCCCCAGCCCTCGAATAAATGTCCGCCGTTCGATCTTGCCCATGATGAACCTCCAGCGGATCACATTATATTGCGTTGCTCCCGAATGCGCTCTCTCACGTTCGCGCCTCACCTGACGGCCTTCTGCACTTCGGTTGCTTCCACGCGCCGTTGCGCCCGAACGCGCTCCGTCCACCCGACGGCCATCCGCACTCCGTTGAGGCGCGGACGTGAGTCCGCGCGTTTGGGCTGATCCAGCGGTCGGGATTACCAACGGCGCGCTGGGGGCAGTATAGGATAGTAAAGCTATGAGCGAACTCGTAAATTATGCGACCCAGGGCGACGTCGCCGTCATCACCATCAACAACCCGCCTGTCAACGCGCTGAGCCCCGGAGTTCCGGAAGGAATCGCGCAGGGAATCGAAACCGCCGCGAAAGACGCCGCCGTCAAATCCATCGTCGTCATCGGCGGAGGCCGCACCTTCATCGCCGGCGCCGACATCAAGGAATTCGGCAAAGTCACTTCCGGCGAGAAACCGCGCTTTTCACTGAACTCCGTACTCGACACCATCGAGAATTCGAAAAAACCCGTCGTGATGGCGATCCACGGCACCGCGTTCGGCGGCGGACTGGAAACCGCCATGTCCGGCCACTATCGCGTCGCCGTGGCGAGCGCGCAGGTGGGCCAGCCCGAGGTGAAACTCGGCATCATTCCCGGCGCTGGCGGAACGCAGCGTCTGCCGCGGCTCGCCGGAGTTTCGAAAGCTGTCGATATGTGCGCCTTCGGCGAACCGATTGACGCCAAATCCGCGCTCGCCGCCGGGATCATCGACAAGATCGTCGATGGCGATCTGCTCGCCGGCGCCGTTGCCTTCGCGAAAGAAATCGCCGCGAAACCCCTGGTTCGTACGCGCGATCGCAATGAAAAACTCGCCGACAACGCCGGCAACACCGCGACCTTCGCGGTCGCACGCGAGCAGGCCCGCAAAACCAAGCGCGGCCAGACCGCTCCTCTCGCCGCGATCGACGCAGTCGAAGCGGCGACGAAACTCAATTTCGACGATGGCCTGGCGCGCGAAGCCGAAATCTTCCGCGTGTGCCTCTTCTCGGTCCAATCGAAAGCGCTCATTCACGCCTTCTTCGGCGAACGCGCCGTCACAAAAATTCCCGATGTTCCCAAGGACACCAAAACCTACGACATCAAGAAGGCCGCCATCATCGGCGCGGGCACCATGGGCGGCGGCATCGCGATGAACTACGCCAACGCCGGCATCCCGGTCATCGTCAAGGAAACCGCGCAGGACGCGCTTGATCGCGGCATCGCGATCATCAAAAAGAACTACGAAAACTCGGTGAAAAAGGGCCGTTTCTCCCAGGCCGTGATGGATCAGCGTATGGCGTTGATCACGCCGCAGCTCACCTACGATGGATTCGATCAGGCCGACATCATTGTCGAAGCCGTGTTCGAAGGCATGGCGCTGAAGAAGGAAATTTTCGGCGCGATCGATAAGATCGCCAAGCCCGACTGCATCCTGGCGTCCAACACCTCCACGCTGAGCATCGACGATATCGCATCGGCGACCTCGCGTCCGCAGATGGTGATTGGCCATCACTTCTTCAGTCCCGCGAACGTGATGCGCTTGCTTGAAATCGTGCGCGGCGCGAAAACTTCCAAGGAAGTGATCGCGACCTCCATGGCTCTGGCGAAAAAACTCAACAAGGTCGGCGTGCTGGCTGGCAACTGCCGCGGCTTCATCGGCAACCGCATGATTCATTGCTACGGCCGTGAAGCGCAGTTCCTGGTGGAAGAGGGCGCGGCGGTCGAGCAGGTGGACGGCGCGATCTACGATTTCGGTCTGGCGATGGGGCCGCTCGCCATGGGTGATCTCGCCGGTCTCGATGTGGGCTGGAGAATTCGCAAGGAATTCAAGCATCTGGAAAAACCCGGCGTGCGCATCCCGCACGTGGCCGACGCGCTGTGCGAGATCGGCCGCTACGGACAGAAAACCGGCAAGGGCTACTACGCCTACGATGCGAATCGCAAGCCGTCGCCCGATCCGGAAGTCGCGGCGCTGATCGAAAAAGTCGCCAAGGAATACGGCATCGAGCGCCGCAGCATCACCAACGAAGAAATCATCGAGCGCACCATCTACGCGCTGGTCAACGAAGGCGCGCGCATTTTAGAAGAAGGGATCGCGCTGCGCGCGGTCGATATCGACGTCGTTTATCTGACCGGCTACGGCTTCCCGGCCTGGCGCGGCGGACCGATGTTCTACGCCGACACCATCGGGCTCAAGAGTGTCTTAGCCAAAGTCGAGGAGTTCGAAAAGCGCCACGGATCGGATCTGTGGGCGCCCGCGCCGCTACTCAAGAAGCTTGCCGAAGCGGGCAAGACTTTCGAGAGCTGGGATAAAGAGAAAGAATCCGCGGCGGGGGCCTAGCGCTCAGACCTTATCCAGACTCAGGACGGGCGGCTGCTTATCGTCGATATCGCGAATGCCGAATTCGCAGGCAATCGCCGCCCCGACCACCACTTGACCGCTCCGCTCCATCAGGTCTGGGGTGTTCGCCAGTGCCGCGATGGCCCGTCCGGTGAACTCGGGACTCTCGCTGGTCGAAAGGTCCAGCCACCCCGCCTCCGCCGCTTGCAGAACCGACTCGGTTCTCACCAACCCCGGATACAGCGATACGACTGCGACTCCATGCGGCCGCAGTTCATGCGCCATGTCGCCGGTCAGTTTGTCGGTGGCCGCTTTGCTGACCCCGTAGATGGCATTGCCGAGATGCTTCTGGGCCGCCCAAAAACTGATGTTCACGATCAGGCCGCGCTTCTGCTCCACCATGACTTTCGCCGCGTGGCTCGACGCCACGAACGCCGCGCGAACCCCAGCGTCCATCATGCTGCTCCAGCGGTGCATCGGCTGTTGCCAGAACGGCCGCGTCCAAGTGAACTGGCCATCTTCGACCATCTGCTCATAGCCGCCCCAGGCACAGTTGACCAGTACATCGAGCGATCGCCCAACGCGTGCGAATGCCGCTGCCGTTTGCCCGTCGTCCAAGTGATCGCACGGAATCCGCTCGATGTGATCGGGAAGATTTGCGGACAAAACAGTGCGGCCGGTGGCGAACACGCGATAGCCCGCATCGGCGAGAGCCATCGCGATGCCGCGCCCCACTCCACGGCTTGCTCCGGTAACCAGGGCGGTAGGCATGCGGCTATCCCTTCGCTGTCTTAGGTGATGGCTGGATCGGTACAAGCTTGCGGCTCAGACGCCCGTGTCGTTTGCGCAAACTCGCCGATTCATCCATGTCGAGTGCAGCCGACGTCAACTCCAGCGCCCGCACGCAATCCTTCTCGCGATGCTCATAGTGCTTGGCGAGCTCTTCCATCGCTTTCACCTGGTACGCGTTCCGGCAACCTGCCAGGTCCGTCCACACCTCTACCGCTTTCTCGACCGCGCCCAGCTTGCGCTCTACGCCCGACAGATCCCATAGCGATCGAAACAGCAACTCGTCTTTCAACCCCGCGTCGATCGATCGCCGCAACAATCGCCGAGCCTGCTCCAGTTCGCCTGCGGCCCGCAGCCATCGCGCGATTCCCGCCAGCTCCGCGCCATTTTTCAACTCTCCGATTCCGGATCGCGAAACGCATACGGGACGATCCCCGCCAGGCACGCCAGCGTCAGAATATCGAGCGCGTTGTGATGAAAGATCGGGAACATGCGCGCGGCGTCGCGGGTGCGCAGATATTCGAAGTACACGTACGGAATCAGCGCGCCCGCCATGTCGCCAATCCGCTCCACGCCCAGAATCTGATTCTCCAGATCCACCAGCCGGCAGCTCTCGAATCGCAGTTTCCACAACCTGCGGCTGCTGTGCAGCAGATCGACGTGATCCAATTTCGTGAACGGGGGACGCGTGCGATTCAAGCGATAGCGCGTCTCCAGCAGCGGCTGATCGTAGGTTCGGCCGTTGTACGTCACCATCACGCGAAACTGCGCCAGATGCTTCGCGACGGCGTGCAGCGCGCTCTTCTCTTCGCCATAATCGCGCATGAAAAACTGGCGCACGCGAAATCCTTCGGGAGTAATGCGGCCGATGCCGATCAGGAACGCGCACGTTCCCGTGCCGCCCGCCAGGCCCGTCGTTTCGGTATCGAGAAACGCCCATTCCTGCGGCGGCGATTTCACGATCGGATCGTTCGACACCGATTCCAGCAGATCCTCCGGCAGATCGGCGAGCGATCCAATGTCGGCGCTGCCGTGCCTGCGATGCCGCTCGTACAGTTTTTCGGTTTCAAAGTGGCGGCCGAATTCGGTCTCGATTTCCTCGCCGCCCATCCACTCCTCCACGTATTCGTGGCCCGGGCGTGGAGTGTCGCTAAACGGCCCGGGTAATAGCGGCGGGCGCGTGGACATGCGCTGGTCGCAATCGATAGCGGCGCGGGCCACGCGCTGCCTCAACTCGGCGAGTTGCTCTTGTAAGTCGCTCATTCGCCTTTTCTTTGCCGGACTAGGGCCAGTCTAGCAGACTTCCGTCCCGGTGTTTCAGGAACAGCTTAAAACATTTTCGACCATCTTTGTAAACTTCACGGGAGGCCCGAAAAATCGAGGTTTTTTTGCATTTTCCCCTTTACAGCGAGCCTTCCGCCGCCGTATGATGAACTAACCCAATGCGGAATGGCGGTGATTTGGGGCCGTGCAGAGCCGCGCCGAACGTACATTCGGGAGATAAGAACAACAAAGGAGCAATATGGCAGCAGCAAAGATGACGCAGTCGCAGATGGTGAAAGAACTGGCCGCGGCCGTCGGCGTTCCGACCAAGGTCGCCAAGTCGTTCACCGTGGCGTACGCCGAGATGGCCGTGCGCGAGACCAAGAAGAACGGTATGGCGATCCTGCCCGGCATCGGCCGGCTGGTTCGTGTGGACCGTAAAGCGCGCATGGGCCGCAATCCGGCGACCGGCGAAGCGATCAAGATTCCGGCCAAGAAGGTCGTGAAGTTCCGCGTGGCCAAGGCGGTGAAGGACTCCATCGTCCCGCCCAAAAAGAAGTAAATAGACAACCAGCCGGGTCGAACCCGGGCAGACGAAAAGCCCCGCGCGGCCTGCTAAGGCGCCCGCGGGGTTTTTTGTTGGATGATCGGTAGATTCTGAATGAGGCAAACGCCGCAAACTTCGGGCGCGCCGGGAAGCGTTAAGCCTGCTTCTTTTCTTCGGGAGTCGCCGCGCCGCCCGTTGGCGGTTGCGGTTCATCCTCGCCCTTCAGCGAGGACTTGAAGTTGCGGATGCCTTCTCCCAGTCCCTTGCCTACGTCGGCCAGCTTTTTGCCGCCGAAAAAGACGATAAACACCAGGAGGATCAACACCAGATGCATCGGCTGCAACAAATCGCGCATATGTGTCCCTCGGTCCCAAGTCTATCATGAAACCGCCCAAGAAGAAGAACGTAAGCAAGGTCAACGTGCCCAAGGAGATCAAAGCGATCGCCCGGGAGCGCGTCGGCGCCGTCAAACCTGCCCGCCCCATCGTGCCGAAAAATCTGCGCAAGAAACCCAAACACAAGAAGCCGGTCGGAGCGGACGAGTAGATTGCGCAACAATACGGTTGCATGTTGAGGCAGCCCGTGATACATTCGCAACTGAAAGGTTGCATGATGATATTCACTCAAACCGACCGCATCGAAAAGAAAATCACGCTCCGCGCCCCACGATCCAAAGTCTGGCGCGCGATTTCAGACGCAAAGCAGTTCGGCGAATGGTTCCAGGTAAAGCTGGAAGGGACTTTCGTTGCCGGGCAATGGATCCAAGGCTCCCTCACGTTTCCGGGCCACGAAGGCAAGCCCATGGCCATGGAGATTGTCACCATCCGGCCGGAAGATTACTTCGCCTACCGCTGGCATCCCAACGCCCACGACCCAGCCGTCGATTACTCGCCCGAGCCGACCACGCTGGTCGAATTCCATCTCGAAGAAGCGGACGGCGCCACGCTACTGACCGTCGTCGAATCCGGTTTCGACCGCCTCCCCGATGCCCGCCACGCCAGCGCGCTCAAGAGCAACGATGGCGGCTGGGCGTATCAGATTCTTGCCATCCAGCGCTATGTCGAAAGCCGTTAGCACCGTCTTCGCCGCGCTTGGCGATCCGACTCGGCTCAACGTGGTCGCGCGCCTCTGCTCCAACGGTCCGCAGTCGATCACGCGATTGAGCGACGGCGCTGACGTCACACGTCAGGCGATCACCAAGCATCTGCATGCGCTCGAAGGCGCGGGCCTGGTGCATTCGCGCAAACACGGGCGCGAACAGATCTGGGAGTTCGATCCCGCGCGCCTGGCGTTAGCGCATCGCTATCTGGATCGGATTTCGGAACAGTGGGACGCCGCGCTAGGACGGTTGAAAGCGTTCGTCGAAGAGAAAGAGTAATCAGCCACGAATGGACACGAATACACACAAATTCCTGGATTCGTGTTTATACGTGTTCATTCGTGGCCATTAAAGGTTTTCACGCCAGCCACGCCGTCACGATCTTATTCGCCGCGAACCCGAAGAGGAACGCTGCCGCGGTCATGTAGGCGAACTGCGCCGCCGGCCATCTCCACCCGCCGGTTTCGCGGCGCACCACCGCGATGGTCGACATGCACTGCATCGCGAAGGCGAAGAACACCAGCAGCGCCACTGCGCCGCCCGGACTCATGTCCTGATGCACGGCCTGCTGCAGGCTCGCCGAATGATAATCGTCGTCCATGCCATAGATCGTCGCAAAGGTGCTGACGATGGTCTCCCGCGCCGCCATCGATGTCAGCAGCCCGATCCCGATCTTCCAGTTGAACCCCAGCGGCTTAATCACTGGCTCAATCGCGTGGCCCACCATTCCCGCCAGGCTATTCCCGATCTCGGGCGGCTTGCCGTTGTGCACCGGCAAATAGGTCAGCGCCCAGAACACCACCGCGACCACCAGAATCACCGTGCCCGCGCGGCGCAGAAATACTTTCGACCGGTCCACCAGCCGAAGACTCAGCGATCGCGCAGTAGGCCAGCGATACGGCGGCATCTCCAGCATGAAGCTGGACCGTTTGCTGCGCAGCACTGTCGATTTCAGCAATCGCGCCGTCAGAATCGCCGCAACGAATCCGAGAATGTAGAGACCCAGCAGCGCCGCCACTTGATACCAGGAGTTATCCGGCAAAAATGCCGAGATCACCAGAATATAAATCGGCAGCCGCGCCGAGCACGTCATGAACGGTGCGATCAGAATCGTCGCGATGCGGTCGCGCTTGTTCTCGATGGTGCGCGTCGCCATGATCGCCGGAACCGCGCAGGCGTAGGCCGAAAGCAGCGGGATGAAGCTCTTGCCCTGTAGCCCGAAGCGCGACATGGTGCGATCCGCGATCAGCGCCGCGCGCGCCAGGTATCCGGAATCCTCCAGAATCCCGATGAACAAAAACAGAATCAGGATCTGCGGCAGGAATTTGATGACCGATCCCACACCGTCCCAGATTCCTTTCACGATCAGCGATTGCAACCACGGAATGGGAATCAGCGCCGCGATCTTGGGGCCGGAATAATCCAGGATGAAATGATCGATCGCATTCATCAACGGATCGGCCCACGAGAAAATCGATTTGAACACCAGAATCACAACCGCGATGAACACCGCCGGCCCCGCGACCGGATGCAGGAAAATCGCGTCCAGACGCCGCGTCCATAACGGGGGCGCAGGCGCGTGATATTTCGCGTTGGTCCCCAGATCGGTGGCCCATGCGCGGCATTTCGGGATGTCCTGGATGACCGGCAACTGCATCAGCGGCTTCTGCTTGGCCGCGCCCATGGTGGCGCCCGATAAGAACTGCAGGACCTTCTCGATCCCCAGCCCTTTCGCCGCGCTGACCAGCGCCACCGGCGATCCCAACTGCATCGCCAACTCCGCGGAATCGATGGCGCCGCCGCCGCGATCCAGATCGTCGGCCATGTTGAGGATCACCAGCGTCGGCAATCCCAGCGACAGCACCGGCGCGGCCAGCACCAGGTGCCGGCTCAGATTGGTCGAATCGAGAATCAGCAGCACCGCGTCGGGCTTGGGCAGCCCCTTCATTTCGCCCACCAGCACGTCGTGCGTGACGCGCTCGTCTTCGGTGCGCGGCGTCAGCGAATAAACGCCGGGCAGATCCACCACGAAAACTTCGTTGCTCGCATCCAGCTTCACCTTGCCCATGCGATGCTCTACCGTCACGCCCGGAAAATTCGCGACCTTCTGGCGCAGCCCGGTCAGCCGGTTGAACATGGTCGACTTGCCGGAGTTCGGCGGACCCACGATCGCCACGATCTGCGGCCTCACCGACGCGGCCGTCGGCGGCGGCATCAGTGCGACCGGACAGTTGTGACAATCGCCCATAAACTAGCGCAGGTACAATCGAGCCGCCGTCTCGCGCCGCAGTGCGACTTCCGTGCCATCCACTCGAAACACTCTCGGATCGCCACCCGGCGCGGAATGTCCGGGCGTCACTGCGGTGCCCGGCAGGAATCCTAACTCCATCAAACGTCGCGCGTCGTCTTCCGGAAGATCCAGACGATCCAGAATTGCGGACTCGCCCCGTTTCAGTTCGGTGAGATTGCGCGGGGCCTTTTTCGCCGCGTGCCGCTTCTTCAATGCCATCTTGTGGTGAACCCGATCTCAGGATACACCATCTCGGACTGGTTTGGTCGGATTTGCACGGGAGCGCTCATTTTCCTGTGCGAATGGCGATTTCCAGCCGCTGGATTGGCTCCGCCGGTGGTTTACAGCCGGTCCGCTTTCTCGCCCGAATCACGAAAATCCTCGATTTCATTGGCATTTTGTTGCGAAATGCGTGTGGCCGATAGATTGCCTTTCCTTAATCCGCAAGGCCGAATAGGAGGCACGACATGAAAACCAAACTAGCCACGCTCCTGATGATCGCGATGTGCGCAGTACCCGCATTCGCACAACGCGCGCTCCCCATCGATGGATCGATCACTCTCGAGCGACTGGTCCTGCAGCTCGCTCCGCTGCCTTATCCGGAAGCGATGCAGGTGCTCCAAGCCGCGACGAATTGGTCACAGATCCCCGCCGCCGCCAAATTCGCCGACGCCCATCCCGGCGCGCTCCCGAACGCGAATTTGAAATTCGATCCCAGCGTGGTCGCGTTGATGTCCGATCGTGTGGTACTCGATGGCCTGGCGCAGAACATGAACTGGACTGCCGCCATCGGCCGAGCGGAACTCGTGCAGCCCTACGATGTGCAGGCCATGATCGAGAGCCTCCACCTCGCTCCTCAGAACTAACCGGGCACACATGTCGGTGTTCAGAGCCGCGACCGTAGGGAGCGGTACAACCTACCCGGCAGACTCGCGGCGATCGTCATTGGTTTTCGCGAGCGACATCGCGAGACCCACCGCGGCGATCGCCGCCGCCGTTAGCCCCCACCCCGCGAGCGCTCCCCGTTGAATCAGAAATCCCGCCAGCGGCGGTCCACAAATCTGCCCGATCGACGTGAGGGATTGCGTCAACCCCAGCACCACTCCCTGTTCTTCGCGTGGCGCCGATTGCGTGATCAGGCTGGTCAGCGTCGGCCGCACCAATGTGCCGATCGCGGTGATCGTCGCTGCGACGATCAACATCGGAATCGAAAAGGTGAATGCCAGTATGGCGTAGCCGGCGACGTAGCCCAGGAAGCCGATACGGTTGAGCGGGCGCTCGCCGAATCGCTTGACCATTTTCCCGAGCGACGGCCCTTGCAGCAGGATCCCCAGAAATCCTACATATGCATAGGCGTAGCCCACCTCGCGCGGCCCGAATCCGAGCCGTGCGTTCGCAAACAGGGGAAACACGGACGTAAACATCGCGAAGGAAAACGCGAACGTCAGAAACTGCCCGAGCCGCAGCGCCAGCGCCGGTTGCTTGAAATAACGAGCGTACTCGCCCCATTGCAGCAGCGATAATCGCCGCCCGCCCGGCCCGTCTGAGGAAGCGGCAGGAACTGCCTTCGGCAACAATAACGACGTCGCGATGATGCTGGTCGCCGAAAGCGCCGCCGCCGCGAAGATCGGATAGTGATAATCGAACCCCGCCAGATATCCGGAGATCGCCGGCCCGATCAGGAATCCCAATCCGAACGCGATGCCGATCACGCCGAATGATTTCGCGCGATTGTCCGGCTCGGTCACATCGGAAATGTACGCCTGCGCCAGCGACAAATTTCCCGCCGTCGCGCCGTCGATAATGCGCGCCAGAAACACGATCCACAGATTCGGCGCGAACGCCAGCATCAGGAATCCGATGAATGTGCCGATCTGGCTGACGATCAACAGCGGCTTGCGTCCCGTGAAATCGGACGCGCGCCCCAGCAGCGGACCGGAAATCAACTGGCACGCCGCATACGTCCCGATCAGCCACCCGACCAACTGAGCGCTCGCCCCCATCTTTTCGGCGTAGAACGGCAGCAGCGGGATCATGATCGTCAATCCCAATACATCGACAGCGACGATCAGAAAGATGGGAAGTAGAGGAGAGCGGCCGTTAATGAACATGAATGAACGTGACTCTTAAGAATAACGTTCATTGACGTTCATTCACGGCCAATTGGGAAGCGGTACGATGAAACCATGGCCGCCCTGTCGGATGTTCCCGCCGGTGCTGACCAGCCAACTTCGCCCGCACTCGTCGAATTGCGGACCATCGAAGTCGATCGCCTGAATCCGCTGCTTGACGAAGAAACGTCCGCCTGGCGCGCCGCGCTCGATTGGGACTTCCGTCCCTCCGCCGATCTGGTCCGGCGCTTCGTCCATATGCAGGCGCTGAACGGATACGCGTTGCTGACCTACACCCCGCGCGGACCACGCGTGGACGGGTATTCGTATTACGTATGTGAAGAAGGCAAGGGCCTGATCGGCGATCTGTACGTCCGCCGTGATCTCAGCGCGCCTTTACGGCAGCAGACCCTGCTCCAGGCGATTCTCGATTCGCTGGGACGCACGCCCGGCCTGGGCCGCGTCGAAGCGCAATTGATGATGCTCAATTCTCCGCTCAGCGCGGTTCCCAGGTTTCCATTCAGAAATTATCCGCGCGAATTTCTGACCAGCCAGGCCGGACCTGCCATCTCCCTCGCGGAACGCCCCCAGCCCGGCATCACTATCGCGCGCTGGACCGAAGCGCTGCATGACCGCACCGCATCTCTGATCGCATCCGCGTATCAGGGTCACATCGACAGCGAGATCAACGATCAGTACCGCACGCCCTCCGGCGCTCGCCGCTTCCTCACCAACATCGTGCAGTATCCCGGCTGCGGAACATTTTTCGGCCCTGCTTCTTACGCCGCCTTCGATAGCGCGACCAAGCAACTCCGCGGCATTTCGCTGGCGAGCCTGGTGGCCGACGATTGCGGCCACATCACGCAACTGTGCGTCGCGAAAACTTCGCAGGGAACCGGCCTCGGTTACGAACTGATGCGCCAGTCCATGATCGCGCTGGGAGCGCACGGCTGCCAATCGGTCAGCCTCACGGTCACTGCGGCGAATGAACCGGCCATGCATCTCTATCGCAGCATGGGATTTTCGACGCGCCGCGAATTCTCGGCTTACGTGTGGGATCGCCGCCATCCGTACGGATTTTCGTGAAGCTCGCTGCGCTCGCCATGGTCATCGTTGCCGCAGCGCGCCGCGCTCGATAGCCCGGTGATCGACAAAACCGGCTTGGCCGCTCGTTTCGATTTCGAGCTCGAATGGACGCCCGAAGAATCGCAATTCGGCGGCGATCTGTTCACGGCGATGCAGCAGCCGATCGGCCTGAAACTCGAAGCGACGCACGGCATGGTCGCCAGCCATCCGAAAACTGAGCTGTCGCGGTGGTTTCGTTTAGTGTCCGGGCTTGAGGCGCGACCGTCAGGAAGCGCGTTTGGGCTGCGCAGCCGTGATGAGTCCGTGGCCATTCGGTCCGTTTGAGCGCCGCGCGACTACGCCGTCGAATCATTCGCCTGGTCATGCTGGCGTCGCACCCAAACGCGCTCCGTAACCGTCGCGCCTCAAAGCGAGTATCGCCGCGCTTCTGACCTTCACGAAATCGCTGGGACAGCTTACTAGCCCCTGTGCGCCCAGTACGCTACTGTAGAAAGAGTGTTCGCGATGGCGTGGTTTAACCGGCAACAGCCGGGAGTCGAAGGCTCTGGCGATGGAGAGAAGCGCGTTCGCACTGAAGGCCTGTGGCTCAAGTGCGAACAGTGCGGCCAGATCATCTGGAAAAAAGCTCTCGATGAGAATTTGCAGGTGTGCCCGCAGTGCGAATTCCATTTCAAGCTGGACGCCCGCGCCCGCCTGGCGATGCTGTTCGACGACGGCGTTTATGAAGAACGCGACGCCGATATGGTCTCTACCGATCCCCTCCGCTTCGTCGATTCCAAGCGCTACTCCGATCGTCTGGCCGCGATGCAGGAAGCGACCGAGCTTTCCGACGCGCTGATTTCCGGGGCAGGGAAGCTGGCCGGCCGCGACGTCAATATCTGCGCCATGGAACTGAAGTTCATCGGCGGCAGCATGGGCAGCGTGGTCGGCGAAAAGATCACGCGCGCGATTGAAGATTCCATCGACCGCCGCGTCCCCGTCATTATCGTTTCGGCGTCAGGCGGCGCGCGCATGCAGGAAGGCGCGGTGAGCCTGATGCAGCTCGCCAAGATTTCGTCGGCGCTGATGCGTTTAGATGAAGCGCGAGTCCCCTACATCAGCGTTCTGACCGATCCCACCACCGGCGGCGTGACGGCGAGTTTCGCCATGCTGGGCGATCTCAACATCGCCGAGCCGAAAGCCCTGATCGGCTTCGCCGGCCCGCGCGTGATCGAACAGACCATCCGTCAGAAGCTGCCGGAAGGCTTCCAGCGCAGCGAATTCCTGCTGGAGCACGGGTTTCTGGATGCGGTCGTCAAGCGTAGCGAGATGAAGCGCTACATCGCTGATTCGCTCAAATTTTTCTGCGATTAAAGCTGTTCTGGGTCCTTCCCCGGGTAGGAGCTCGACGGACCGGCGCCGTGATAGCGTGAGAGTATGCTATCGCGAGATCCTGACCTTCACTGTTCCAACGTTGTTTGCGATATCGACCACTCCGACATGCAGCATGGTCAGGTCAGGCTCAACCCCGGTGGCTTTAAGTCCATCTTGGACGGGTGGAATGCGTCAGCCGTGGGTGCAAGCGCTTCTACGGGACGAAGCGTAGCGGCGAAGCGGGATACGGCGATCTCGATCACGACGAGCACCTAATCAATCTTCGAACGAGCCCCACCTGTGCGGAGAGCCATCGAGAGGTTCGCAGGTACATCCAACGAACAGAGCACGGTACTCTTCAGTGGGTGTGTCCCTTATGCGACATGAAAAAGCCACTCATCGCCGAGTAACAGCGCGGGGGAGGGCGCGATTAAGCTGGCACGTAGCGCTTGATATCGAGCCCGCTCGTTTCCCGCCTGGCTTTTGCGACATCGTAGGCGAGCTGCATACGAAGCAGATGGTTCATATCTGGCCCGAACGCTTTCTCGATTCGCAGCGCCATCTGCGGCGTGAGCGATGATTTCGCGTGCAACAGATCGGACAACGTGGCTCGCCGAACCTTCAGAATTTCGGCAGCCTTCGATAGGCTCAGGCCGAGCGCCTCGATAACTTCGGTTCGGATCAACTCGCCGGGATGAGGGGGATTCTTCATAGGCATCTTGAAAACTCCTAGTGATAGTCGATCAAATCGATTTCATGCGCGCGGTTCGACGAGCCCTCATAACGGAAGACGATACGCCAGTTTCCGGTCACAGTCAGGCTCCACAGATCCTTCATCTCTCCCTTGAGCGGATGCAGCCGCTAACCGGGAAAGCGCCGAAGATCATCAAGACTGTCAGCGGTCTCCATCGCGAGAAGCAGCTTTCCAAGCTTGTCTGTCATTCCGGGCGGCAATTTGCGAGTGTCCTCCTGCTCATAGAGCCGCTTTAGTGCCTTGTGACGGAAGCTGCTAAGGTCCATTCTTGTGCCGCTTTAGGTTCGTACGGCGTTACCGTACAAGTCAAGTCCAGCGGTCAACTTAACACTGTTTACTATTCTTGACGAACCAATCCCCGCCGATTGCGTTATCTTACTTAAAGGACTACCTATGCGCCTACGATTTCTGTTCTCCGCCGCCCTCCTCACCTCGGCCGCCCTGCTCGCCGCCGATTCGACGCCGACCTACACCAAGGACGTCGCCCCGATCATCTATAAAAACTGCGCGAGCTGCCATCGCCAGGGCGACATTGGCCCCATGCCGCTGCTCACTTATGAACAGACCCGGCCGTGGGCCGCTTCGATTCGCGAGAAGGTTGCGGGCGGCCAGATGCCGCCGTGGCATTCCACCGATCCGCATGGCACGTTCTCCAACGATCGCCGCTTGAGCGATGCGGACAAGGCCACTCTGATCAAATGGGCGGTTGGCGGCGCGCCGCAAGGCAGCCCCAAGGATCTGCCGGCGGCTCCGCAGTTCACCGAAGGCTGGGAGATCGGCAAGCCGGATGCCGTCCTGGCGATGTCCAAGCCCTATCACGTGATCGACAAGGGCACCATCGCTTATCAGTATTTCCAGATCCCCACAGGTTTCACCGAAGACAAGTGGATCCAGGCCATTGAAGTTCGCCCCGGCGTCCGCAAAGTAGTGCATCACATCCTGGTGTTCGTGCGCGAGCCGGGCGGGCCTCCCGCCAAGCCGGCGTTCATGCCGGTAGCCATCGGCGCGCCGGAGGATGCTGCCTCGCAACAGCGTTCTCGCCAGCAGCAGGCGCAGTTCGGCGGCACCGGTACGCTGATCGCGACCACCGCTCCGGGAACCAACGCCATGACGTTCGCCCAAGGCTCGGCCGTGAAGATCAAAGCCGGATCGACCATCCTGCTGCAAGTTCACTACACCGCCAACGGTGCGGCCGCTGACGATCTTTCGAGCGTCGGCTTGGTGTTCGCTAAACAGGAACCGCGCCAGGAAGTGCACAACAGCGCGTTCGTCAACATCGGCATGAAGATCCCCGCGGGCGACCCCAACGCCGAGGTCGATTCGGCTATCCAGTTCACCGAAGATTCGCACATCACCGCGCTGTTCCCGCACACGCACCTGC
This sequence comes from Terriglobia bacterium, assembly GCA_963819125.1. Taxonomy (GTDB): domain Bacteria; phylum Acidobacteriota; class Terriglobia; order Bryobacterales; family Bryobacteraceae; genus Palsa-187. The sequence continues at coordinate 294,601 of CAWFUQ010000015.1, read as the reverse complement.
GCGGCAAGAGCTGGGAATATCGCCTGGTCTATCCCGACGGCCGCAGCGAAGTGGTCCTGAACGTCCCCAAGTACGATTTCAACTGGCAGACCTATTACATCTTCGCCAAGCCGCTGGCGGTGCCGAAGGGCAGCCGCATTGAAGCGCGCGCGCACTACGACAACTCGACCAACAACAAGTTCAACCCCGATCCGACCATCGAGGTCAAGTGGGGCGAGCAGACCTGGCAGGAGATGCAGTATACCGGCATCACCTACACGGTCGATCAGCCGGTGATGACCGGCGCGATCCAGAAGTAAAATCCGTTACAAGTACAACGAGGCGCATCGGGATATAATTTCCGCATGCGCCTCGCTGCTTTTCTGGCATCCATCATCTGTGTGTGCGCCGCGCCGCGCACCACCTATCAAGTCACCAGCGTCTCCAACCGGCCCGATAAAATCAGCGGCGGCGACGCCCTCCTTCGTGTCGAACTGCCCGACGGCGTCAAAGCGGCGCAGGTGGTCGTCAAGCTGAACGGCGACAGCGTCACCAGCGCATTTCATGAATCCGGGGCGTCGCTGCTGGGCCTCGTCAAAGGCCTGAAGACCGGCGACAATCGTATCGACGTCACCGGTCCCAAAGCCGCCGCCGCGCATCTCACCATCGTCAATCATCCGATCAGCGGGCCTATCTTCTCCGGCCCGCAGGAGCAGCCCTTCATCTGCGAGACCGAACAGTTCAAGCTGCCCGACGGATCGTCGCTCGGCGCTCCGCTGGATGCGAATTGTTCCGCCAATACGCACGTGAACTACGTCTACAAATCGACCGCGCCGCCCCCTCCCCCCGCCAACGGCAGAGCCGGAAGAGGCGCGCGCGCCGCGTTCAAGCCGCTCACGAATCTCACAAAACTTCCTGACGATGTCGCGACGACGACCACTTCCGTGGGCAAAAAAGTCCCCTACGTCATCCGCGTCGAAACCGGCACCATCAATCGCGCGATCTATCAAACTGCAATCCTGCACGATCCGACCACGGACAACGAGCCTTCGCCCTACGCGCCGCCCAAGAACTGGAACGGCCGCCTGGTCTACACGTTCGGCGGCGGCTGCACCGGCGGCTGGTTTAAGCAGGGGGTCAGCATCGGGCTCGCCGGCGGGCTGATTGACGACGCCATCATTTCCAAAGGCTACGCCGAAGCCTCCGCGACTCTGAACGTTTTCGGCAACAATTGTTCCGACCTGCTGGCCGCCGAAACCATGATGATGGTGAAGGAGCGCTTCGTCGAAGCCTACGGCCCGCCCGCACACACATTGAGCGAAGGCGGCAGCGGCGGATCCTATCAGCAGCTCCAGATTTCCGATAATTACCCCGGCCTGCTGGACGGCATCATCCCCAGCCTGACCTTTCCCGATGTCATGGCGACCGTCCAGATCCTCACCGATCTGCAACTGCTGAACAATTACTTCACCCATCACGCCGATTCCCTCACCGATTCGCAGAAGCTGGCCATCGCCGGCGTCGCCGAGCTGCAGAACGTCAACGTGGCCGCGACGCAAGCCGGCCGAGTCAATCCGACCGTGTTTTGTCCGCAGGAATTGCCGAAAACGCTGCGCTTCGATCCCGTTTCAAATAAAACCGGTGCGCGATGCGATGTGTTCGATCACACCATTAACGTGTACGGCAAGGATCCCGCCACCGGTTCGGCGCGCCGTCCTCTCGATAACACCGGCGTGCAATACGGCCTCGTGGCGCTGAACGCGGGCAAGATCAACGCGGAACAATTTCTCGATCTGAACGAAAAAGTCGGAGGCTACGATGGCGACGGCAACATGATCGCCTCGCGAACTGTCGCCGACCAGCAGGCTCTCCGCGCCGCGTACAAAACCGGTCGCATCACCAACGGCGGCGGAGGCCTGGCCGCCATCCCGATCATTGATGTTCGCGCCTATCGCGACCAAACGCCGAACGGCGATTTTCATCTCAAATTTCATTCCTTCTCGCTGCGCGAACGCCTGAAGCGGTCGAACGGAACCATCGCGAATGAAGTGATGCTCACCGGCGCGATCGGCACACCGGGCATGACCGATTACGCGCTCGCCAAGATGGATGAATGGGTGACGAAGATCGACTCCGATCCCTCCGCCGCCAAGACAATGGACCTAATCGCGCATGCCAAGCCAGCCGATCTGGTCGACTCCTGCTACACCCAGCAAGGCGAGCGAATCTTAGAAACGCAGACCTTCGCAGGCGGCAAGTGCAATGACATGTATCCCACCTTTCCGTCGCCAAGAATGGTCGCGGGCGGTCCACCAACCAACGACGTTCTGAAGTGCCAGCTAAAGCCGATCGATTGGAAGGACTACACAGTTACGTTCACCGCCGAACAGAAGCAGCGACTAACCACTGTGTTCCCGAAAGGTGTCTGCAACTTCGCCGTGAAGGGCGTAGAGCAGCAACCGCTCGCCGGCCCCTGGCAAGCGTTTTAGGCTTCGTGGCGCAGGCTGTCAAGCCTGCTGAGCCGAGAGTCATCTCGGCTCTTCAGCTTTTATTGGCGTTCATTAACGGCCTATTTTGTTTTCGTTCTCACCCGATCGTAATCGGCCACCAACTGCCGAGTGATCTTATCGGCCACATCCGCGCTCGCCCCGCGAAATCGAGCCCCCGTACTCTCCTGCGTAGTCGACCAGATCACGTCCCCGTCTTTATTCACCAATCGAACCGTCGCCATCGCTTCATGCCGCCGCTCCTTGATATTGGTCGAATTATTCTCGCCGATCCCCGCGCTCACGCCGCGATTGCTGCGTTCTTCTGCACTCGATCCAGCGCCGTTGAAGCGCGATCCGCTCACCGTGCCCTGCCCGCTGGTCGCCGATCCGTGCATATTGATTCCCTCCGACGAAGAAAATGTATCGGCATACACCAGATCCTCCGCCGCGCCGCGCAGAATCACGTCGGCGCGTTCCTGATTCTCCGTGAGGATAAACAGTTTCGCTCCTTGTAACGCGCTGATGATGATGTCGCGAAGCTGCGCCGCCGTCTCGCCGCCCGTCAAACGGTCGACATACACGCGCTTGACGTTGAGAAGCTGCGGCGTCAAATCCTCAATCTGCGCGAACCCCGTCACGGCAACGAAAAACATCAGCCATCTCATTCCTTGCCCGCCTTTCTTGCCTCTTCATCCTGAAATTCGATCCGCACGCCGGTCCGCGCTTCCAGACTGGCCAGCGTGGCGCGAATGCCGTTCTTGTCCACGCGAAACACCAGCGCCTGATGCCCGCCCTCTTCATCCACATATCCCACCGTCAGAAAATGCTGCCGGCTCTTACTCAACAGGAAAATAGGAGAAATGATCACCGCCATCATCAGCCGCCGGTCCACCTTCTGTCCATACTCAAGCGTGTCGATTTTCTTATAATCCACGCGCACCTGCGCCTTCCTGGCATAGAACGCGAAGTAATGCGCATCGCTCACGTCGATCGCGCCGGAGGTCCCGCTATCGATTTTCGACGCCGTTCCGCCGACGTATTGCGCACGGCCTTGCGCACAGGCGGACATCGCGCACAGCATCGTTAATAACAGAACGCGCATGCAACATAGTCGTGTCAGCGCGGAGGAATTCTCAGGCACGCTATCCTAGAAAATCAATGCACCAGGAAGTCGTCGAAGCCGAAGGCCACCTGATCGATTCGCACCTGATGGAGCAGATCTTCGATACCGTGGTCGAATTCAACGGCCGTTTTGAAGTCGAGCGGTTTTCCATCGGCCGCACCAACGCCGAGCCGTCCCACCTGCGCCTCAAGATCGAAACCGCCGAAGCTGCCGATATGCAGCAGCTCTTGTCGCAGCTGCTCGGCCTGGGCTGCACGCCCCTCGATACCGGCGATGCGATCCTCGAAACAGTAGACCGGGCCTGCTGCGCCCCCGACGATTTTTATTCCACCACCAACCATCGCACCCTGGTCCGCCACAACGGCGAATGGATCGAAGCCCAGAATCAGCGCATGGACGCCATGATCGTGGTCGCCAATGGCGCTGCGTTCTGCCGCCGCCTGCGCGATCTGAAGCCCGGCGACCAGGTTGTCACCGGCATGCGCGGCATCCGCGTCATCCCCGAATCGAAAGAGCGTGATCGCCTCGCCTTCGCCTTCATGTCGCAACGGAATCTCATCCGAGCGTCAGGTGGAAACCGCCGTTCGACAAACCGCCGCGCTGATGCAGCACGCTCGCGCAGCGAATCAGAAAATCGTCGTCGTCGCCGGACCCGTGGTCGTCCATACCGGTGGCGTGCGTCCTCTTATCGACGCTCATTCGCGAAGGCTGGGTGCAGGCCTTGCTTGCGGGAAACGCGCTCGGCGTGCACGATATTGAATCGTCTCTGCTCGGCACTTCGCTCGGTGTTCGCCAAAGCGATGGGCGTCAGGAAGAGCACGGCCATCGCAATCACATGCGCGCCATCAACGCGATCTATCACGCCGGCAGCATTCCCGAAGCCGTCGCGAAAGGAGCGCTCACCAGCGGCGTCATGTACGAATGCGTGAAAGCGCGCGTGCCGTTCGTGCTGGCCGGCAGCCTGCGCGACGATGGCCCGCTGCCCGATACCATCACCGATATGAATCGCGCGCAGGACGCCTACGCGGAGCAGTTGAAAGGCGCGGGCCTGGTGCTGTGCCTCGGATCGATGCTGCATTCGATCGCCACCGGAAACATGCTGCCGAGCTGGGTCAAAATCGTGTGCGTCGACATCAACCCCGCTGTGGCGACCAAAGTCAGTGATCGCGGCACAGGGCAGGCCGTCGGCGTCGTGACGGATGTCGGGCTGTTTCTCGATCTGCTCTCGCGCGAATTGCAGCCAGTTCCCAAATGAAGCGACAATACACCGACGAACATGCCGCGGCTGGGGTCACGGCGCCGATGCCCGAAATCGAAACGTGGCCCAATCAGTACGCCACCGGTTACGAAATCGAAATCAAAATGCCGGAGTTCACCTCCGTCTGTCCGCGCACCGGTCTGCCTGATCATGGCGTGCTCACGCTGCGCTACGTGCCCGATAAGCTGTGTCTGGAACTCAAGTCGCTCAAGATGTACACGCTGGAATATCGCAACCTCGGCATCTTTCAGGAAAACGTGGTGAACCGCATGCTGGCCGATATCGTCAAAGCGGCGCGCCCGATTTCGGCGACCCTCATCGGCGAATTCACGCCCCGCGGCGGCGTGTACACAAAAATTACTGCGAATTTTTCCCGCCGATCCAGACATAAGTAGTGTGACCCTCACCGATGACGAATTGACCGCGGCGATCCGCGAAGTGCGCGAGCGTGTGCGCGCGCGCCATCCGCAGGGATCGCTTGGGTTCGACGGCGTCGCCGCGCCGGATCTGATGCCGATGGTCCACGCGCGCGACGCCGCCGAAGCGAAAGTCGCGGCGATCGGCACGGTGAATCCGCGCAAGCCCGGCCTGCTCAATTCCATCGCGCAATTTTGCAAGCGCCGCATCGCGCGCATGCTCGATTGGCACGTCCGCGAGCAGGTGGAGTTCAATCGCGCGTCGATGGAATGCGTGCAGGCGATGCTGACCGCGATGACGGAATTCAATCGTTCGGTCGCGGCGCTAGCCTCCAATGTCGCGGGCGAGCTGCAACAGTCGAAAGATGTCCGGGCGCATTGGGCGGAATGGCGTGTGGGATTCGAAGAAAAGCGCAATGCCAGCGAAATTCACATGCTGCGAACGATCAGTGAATTGCAGCGCGCCTTTCAGGATCGGGCATTGCTGCTGGAGCACGCGCTTGGTGACCAGCATCGCGATTTCGAAAGCGCGCTTGATCGCAGTACAGTCGAGATTCAGAAGCGTTTGTGGGCCGACCTCGAAAAAATCTCGCGGCTGAGTACGATCGCCTGATTCACGCCGAACTGAAGCTCATCCGCCAAAGGGCGGCGATTGAACCGGTCGCGCCGCCAGCCGCACCTTGCGCCTGCGCCGTCGCACGAGACCCAATATCGATTGGCTACGCTTCGCCGAAACCTTCCGCGGCTCGGAACAAAAAATTCGCGAACATCAGCAAATGTACGTGGCGCGTTTCGCGGATGCATCGGGCGAAATTCTCGATCTCGGCTGCGGGCGCGGCGAATTTCTGGAAGCCGTTCCTGCTGCACACGGAATCGATCACAGCGAAGAATGCATCGCCATCTGCAAATCGAAAGGCCTGGCAGCGGAACGAGCGGATGCTATTCGATCACCTGGCCGCGTTGCACGACGATTCGTTGGCGGCGTGTTCTGCGCGCAAGTAGTCGAACACCTCCCGCCCGATCGACTACCCGATTCATCAACCTAATCGCGCGCAAGCTCAAACGCGAAGCAACAGTCGCCATCGAAACCCCCGACCCCGCCTGCCTAGCTATCTTCGCATCGCATTTCTATATCGACCCGACGCACACTCGCCCTGTCCCCGCGCCGCTGTTGCGATTTTATTTGGAAGAAGCGGGCCTGGTGAATATCGAGCTCCAGACCCTCGCACCCGCCACCGATACCTGGCCGTCGCTGAACACTCTGCCAGCCGCTGTCGCTAAGAATTTCTTCGGAGGCCTCGATTACGCCATCTTCGCCAAGAAGCCTTAACGATTGTCTTATTCGCGTTCACTCGCGTTTATTCGCGGCCAATCACTTCGGGATCACCAGCACCGAACCAGCCGCGCCGCTCTGATCCACAATCGCCACGCGAATCCTCTTCGCGCCCACCCGCGCCGGCATCGTCAACGCGATCGCGAGCCCGTTCTTCAACCGATCCTGATACTCCGCGTCCGTCATATTCGAATCGATGGCCTTAATCGAAAAATCTAGCCGGTCGCCATTCGCCGCGCGCGACACCGACGCGAGTGTGGCCGATCCCTTCCAACGCTCGCCATCCCGCACCAGCTTCAGATCCTTCACGTCGACGTTCGCCCGGATCACGAAATTCTTTCCGAGTTGCAAGATCCGCGCTGCCATGCCGATCTCTGTCGCATCGAAATCGTCGCTCGCCACGCGATTGGCCAGCGTCGTGGGATCGTCGTTCGGTGGCGTCTCCAGCTCTTTGTCTGCATAGAACGGACGGCTGCGCACGTCGACGCCCTTGCGCGCGACCTTCACCTCCAGCGAATGAACGTTCCCGTCCGGCTTCTCGCGATCGGAATAAAATCCCAGCGTATACGTGACATCGTCATCGTGGATCGCCTGCTTCACCGCGTCGCCGATGTCGTTGGTGTTGTAGAACGCCCGGCCCGACGTCTGGCTCGCGAGCCAGAACAGCGCATCGATGCCTGCGCCGGTCAATCCCAGCCCGTGCGCGTAGACAGGATAAATCGCAACATCGCCCAAACGGCGCAGGCGGTCGACGTTATGCCCGGATTCCTTATCGAACGATAACGAATCTGTGATCCAGATAATGCTCTTGCGACCCGGCGCGCGCTCCAGATGCTTCGCCAGTTCCTCGAACGCACGAAGGGTCATATCTTCGCGGATCTTGAAAAAATGCAGACCCTCTTCGCCGCCAAAGCCGTCCGCCATCACGCCCATTACCTGACGCTTGCCGCTGGAACCATTCGATTCCGCCGCATTCATAGATCGCGCCGAGACTTCGGTCTGGTTAGGCGCCGAGACCGGAGTCGTCGCGCGGGAGATGCCGGGCTCAAACGACCTGATGCCCGCCAACAGCTTCTCTTTATCTGTCGTGAAATCCTGCAGCACCCGGAACTGTTCGCCCATCACGTAAATCGCCATGGGATCGGCGATCTCATTCCGCTCCAGCATCTTGATAATCTGCGTGCGCGCGATGTTCTGATCCGGATAGCTGGTATTCATCGTGTCGAGCAGGATCAGCTTAAAGTGCGGCTGCCGTCCGGTCTCGCGCGTGCGATTGGTAAACAGCCCCGGAGGCAACGGGCTCTGCTTGAGCGGCGGCTTCGAAACGCGGAACACCGCGATGCGGCGAGCCTTCCCGTCCTCAAGTAAAGTGAACGAATCCTGCGTCAGATCGCCAACAGGCCCATGCGAATCACGAACGACGACGTTCGTTTCGATCAACCGCGTAGTAACGCGAATCGGCTCCTGAGCGAAAGCGATAGCCGCAACTGTAAGGAGAACACCCCGCATGCCGAATGAACGTTTATTTACGTTCATTAACGGCTAATGTATCAGTCTTTCAACGCGAAAGTGAACAGCCCGTGCCCCGACGATATCGTCACGTACTGCTTCCCATCCACGCGATAGCTGATCGGACCGTTCTCCATCGACCCGCCCAGGCTGGTGCGCCACAACTCTTTTCCATCGCGCGCGTCGAGCACATAAAAATATCCCTCGCGCCCGCCCACGAACAGCAGATCCGACGCCGTCGTCAACACGCCGCTATCGGTGACGTCGTCCATCTTGAATTCCCATTTCTTCTTGCGCGGTCTTCGGGTCGATCGCCACCACCGCGCCATACGCCTGCGTCTCATCCGGCGTGTTGCGAGTTCCCGCGCCGCATATTCGCGCCGCGCGGCACTCCGCCCGTGAAGCGCCCGCCCGGCGAATATTGCACCGGAATCTTCGCCATGTTCATGTTCGATTCCTGCCAGCTCGGAATATAGAACAGCCCGCGTCTTGGGACTGTACGACGGCGAATACCAGTTCGTCGCCGCCGAACAGATTCGGATAGATCAGCGTTCCCGTCGTGCGTCGGATTCGCTTTCGGCATCGCGCATCGGACGGCCCGCTTCATCCAGGCCCGTCGCCCAGTTCACTTTCGCGAACGTGCTTCCCCGGCAGAAATTTTCCCGTCTGCCGGTCCAGCACATAGAAAGTACCCGTTGCGATTCGCCCACAGCATCATCTTGCGCGGCTGCCCGTTCCACTGCCCGTCGACCAGCACCGGAATCTGCACCGCGTCGTAATCGAACTCGTCATGCGGCGTGAACTGGAAATGCCACTTGATCTTGCCCGTGTCGGCATCGAGCGCGACCGCGAATCGCTATACAAGTTGTCGCCCTCGCGATCGTCGCCGTTCCAGTCCGGCCCCGGATTTCCCGTGCCCCAGTACGTCAGATTCAATTCCGGATCGTACGATCCGGTCAGCCATGCCGGCGCTCCGCCGTGCTGCCACGAATCCTTCGCCCAGCTCGCCTGCGCCTTCGGATCTTCCGGACCCGCCACCGTGTAGAACTTCCAAACTTCCTTGCCGGTCTTGGCATCGTACGCCGCGATGAATCCGCGAATCCCGTATTCGCCGCCCGCCACGCCCACCATCACCTTGTCCTTGATCACCAGCGGCGCGTGCGTGATCGAATATCCCAGCTTCGGATCGCCCACCTGAATGCTCCACTGCACGCCGGCCGCTTTTCGCGTCGATCGCCATCAACTGCCCGTCGATCGCGCCCATGAACAGCGAGTCGCCCAGGATCGCGAGGCCGCGATTCACCGATCCGCAGCACACCCGCGCGTCTTTCGATGGCCGGTATTCATAATCCCAATAGCTCTTGCCGGTTTTCGCGTCGACCGCGTAGACGTGATTCGGCGCTTCGGTGAAGTACATCACGCCGTCGACCACCAGCGGCGTGGTTTCGAATTTTTCGAGCGACCGCGCCTGGAACACCCACTTCAGTTCCAGATTCTTCGCATTCGCGGGCGTGATCTGATCGAGCAAGCTGTAGCGCTGCGCAGGAGTTCGATCCCGAATAGGTGAGCCAGTTCTGCGGCTCGCGCTCCGGATGCGAGAGGCGATCCCAGGTGACCTGCGCGGTCATCGTGGCGGCGCAGGCGGCCGCAAGTGCGATAGCGAATTTCATGATTACGAACCTTTCAAAGTCTGCAGATACGCGACCACGTCCGCGATTTCCTGCGGGCTCAATTTGCCCTGGTACGACGGCATCGGCGACGTCTTCATCACCGTGATCTCGCGCACTTGCGATTTGTCGAACGACACCAGCTTTTCGTGATCGTCGATCAACTGAATCGAGTGCGTGTCTTCGTTCAGCCGCCGCCCCGTTACCGTCGCGCCCTGCTTGGTGACGATCTTCACGTAGCGATTCTGCGCCGCCACCGTGTCATTCGGATCCACGATCGATTTTTCCAGATACGCCGCCGGCCTCATCCCAATGCCGCTCAACTCCGGCCCGGTGTGCGAGCCTCGCTCGCCTACGCGATGGCAGCCCATGCACCCGCCCTTGCCCTCGAAAATCGCCCGTCCGTTCGCCGCGTTGCCCGCGACCTTGGGACCGGAGTTCGTCGCGTGCATCGATCTTATATATGCAACCAGCGATCGCCGAGCCTCGGGCGTCATCGCGGTCGGAGGCATGCCGGTGCCGGGGATGCCGTGCTCGACGATATTGGCGAGTTCGTCATCATTGGTCGCGCGGCGGAAAGTGCCGCTCTTGAAATTGATGCCGTTAATCTGGTCGCCGTCGGGCCCGTGGCAGGCGAAGCAGTTGGCTCGATAGACAGCCTGCCCGGCTTCTGTCGTTGGTTGTGTAGGCGGTTGCGCCGATACCAGCGCGACGCCCAGCACGGCTAGCGTGGCCGTTTTCAGAATCATCATGGAAGTTCTATCATACCTTCGGATGCGTTTCATCTGGAGACTTGCCATTCTTGCGACCTTCGCCAGCCCGGTGTGGGCGTGCTCCTGCTGGCCATGGCTTTCCGTGAAGAAGCCTGGACGCGCGCGCCCGTAGTCCTGCTCGGCACCGTCGTCTTCGCCAATCCCGAAACCGGAGAGAGCTCAAACCATAAACCGTCCGTATCCGTGTCGACGAGGCCTTCAAGGGAACCAAAGCGGGCAACACCGTCGAACTGCACACAGGCGGGCACGGACGCGATGCGAAATTCAGGAAGGGCGAGCAAAGCCTGCTGTGCCTTTATCGAGGTGATGCGCAGAATCCCCTGTATATCCATGGTGCGCGGGTGGCCCCGGCGGCCCTGAAGCCCTCCTGTTTCTGCGCGGGCTTCCACTATCTGCCTTCGGAACTCGTCTTTCGGGCGACGTCGATTACTATGAGGACGCACCGGGCAAACCGTTTCACCGGGTGCGCGGTCTAGCCGGAATTCACGTAACGATCTCCGGCCCCCGTAGCCACCGAAACGGTTACCAATTCCGACGGAAGCTTACGAAGTCCGCGATCTCCCGCTCAGTCGATATTCTGTGCTCATTGACCCGGTGCAGGGGATGAAATCAAATTCCCGACCATCCGGAAGCCCCATCGTAAGAGGCGATGAGTTTGCCATCGTTCTTTTCGAGGAATCCAACGCGACCGTCGATTTCGTTTTCACGGCGGACACTCGCATCTCCGGCCGCGTCATCGATCACAATGGTTCGCCCGCGCATGCCTGCCTGATGCTGGAGAGCGTCGAGGATGCCGATAGCCGCAACGCCAGTTTCTTCGCGTGCAGCAGGCCAGACGGGACGTTCCAGATGGAACTGATGGCGCCTGGCCAGTACATCATCTTTGCGCGCGACGACGTTTCCATTGACGGGATGAAATCAACCGGGACCTTCTACGGCCCAGGCACTCGCGATCGCCAGAAGGCGCAGGTGATCACTGTGGCTGCCGCGAAGTCCGCGGAGGGAATCGAAATCCGCCGTCCGTCTAACGAGACCCGTCGCGTGATCGAAGGCCGCGTGGTCTATCGCGACGGCGTTGCGGCCGAGCAAGTCGGCCTCGTCTTCCATTCTGATCTTCTTAGCTATATGGAAACTTCCGGCACCGACGCGGAGGGGAAATTCAAATTCACCGTGCTAGATGGCGTTAGAGGAACGCTGACTGCGGAAAAAGCGATGTTAGCGCCGGCTCGTCTCAAAACCTGTCCGGAGTTTCAGGTGACGCGCGAACGTGGCATGTTCATCTACTCGGCGACGCCTCCGCTTGAGATCAAATCCGATTCCGACCATCGCGATCTCACCTTTGTGCTGCCCTTCGATTCCTGCAAGCCGCAGTAAATCAATTCACCACGTACCGAGCCTTCAAGCCGAACGTGGCGATCTCGATATCAAACGTGGTTCCGTCCGCCCGCACCATCTGATACGTCCCCCGCATCCACCCGATCGACGTCTTCAACGGGCACCACGACGAATATTTGAACGACTCACCCGGCGCGAGCACCGGCGTCTCGCCCACCACGCCCGGCCCCTGCACCTCTTCGACGTGATCCAGAGCATCGGTGATGATCCAATGCCGGCTCACCAGTTGCACCGTTTCCGAGCCCTCATTAGTAATGCGCACCGTGTACTGAAACACCCACTCGTCTTCGAGCGGCCGCGAATTCTCCGGCGAATACCGCGACATCACTTCCACTTTGATATTCGCCGTCACGGCTTCAGACAGCGGACCGGGCTGTGTAGTTTGATCGTTCATCGAACGCTCATGATAGCAGGCGTCCCGCGCGCCCGAGGCGCGGACATGAGTCCGCGCGCTCGGGCGCAACGGCGCGTTGATCTCTAACCGGCATTCCTGCGCGAGGATCACCCATGAGGCGCGACAGTTATGGAGCGCGTGCGCGGACCTCTCAGCGGTAGCTTGGCTCGCTGAACTCCAGCCCGAAGGAGTCGAGGTGCTGGCGGACCATGCGATGTGAAACGGCTTACCGCACGATGGCGACGGACAGTTCAGTGGACCGTTAATCACCGTCCGGAACGCTTCCTCGAACAGGTGGCCGCAATGTGCACAGGAGATAGTGCGAACGCCGCCGAAATAGTCTTCCATTTCCGTAGTCTATCAGGTTGGACGGCGCCGCCTAGTAGTTAGCGCAAGCCTACCCTCGCTACTCGCAGCCCATCGCCACCAAGCGCACATTCCACGTTTGAGTTCAGATTGTGACGCATTCGCAAATATCGTGATCTCGAAGCCAATCCTCGCACGTGCAGCTTCGAGCTTTGACTTTCTGTTGCTTCCACTCCTGGTCGCTAGCGAGCAGAACGCACGAAACTACCCTGTGCCGATTTCTAGCCGCCAAGTGCGGCCACCACTCGGGAATATTTCATACCTGTGGGCATGGAGCTCCGCCACTTGATCCCGCGATTTCTTAAGTGCGTCCTGAGTCTTATTTAGATCTTCGGCCGTGCGATCCAGCTTGCGCTGCAGCGAGTCGTACTTCGCCTGTGTAGTGCAAGAACACAAAGCCAGGATGTTCAGCAGAACTGGGGGGAGGCGGCAGGCGCTCCGGGTCATCGCCAAGAGATACTATCAAATAGTGGACTTGAGTCGCGACGCTAAATCGGCGCGCGATTCGTGTGTGGGCGGCGGCATAAATCAATTAACCCTATGAGTTTAGTGGAACGAGTCCAATCCCAAATCGAGTGCATGTCGACCGGCGAACTTGTCGAATTGCGCGCGTGGCTCGACGCGCACGTCTGGGATCGACAATTCGAACAAGACGTCAAGGCTGGCAAGCTCGATGAACTCGCAACCGTGCGCTTCGCGAGTATGAAGCCGGTAACTCTAGTTGGCTGTAATCGCGACGGCGTTCTTCTCGCCACTCCCCGCCAACTCCTCCGCCACGCGGCGAATGCCGCGCAGATCCGCCTTCCCCGTCCCCAGCGTCGGCAGGCTCAACGACCCGATAAATATTCTCGCGCTTCGGCACCCACAACTTCGGCAGGTCCGTCTCCGACAACCTGCGCCACATCTCCCCCGGCTCAATATCCGTGACGCGTGTACAGCAGCGCCATCCTCTCCCCTCTACGTTCATCGGGAATCCCGCGTCACCGCGCACCCGCAATCGTCGAACAGCTCGTGCACCGCTTCTTCGATCTTCAAATGCGGCACCATCTCGCCGCCGATTTTGCTGAATCGCGACAGCCGGTCGGTGATGCGCAGAAATCCGTCGTCGTCCATCACGGCTAAATCGCCAGTGCGATACCAGTCGCCGTGTAGAGAAGCGCTGGTCAGCTCCGGCTGACCCAAATATCCAATCATGCGATTGGCGCCCTTCGCCAGCAGCAACCCCTCCTGATTCGGGCCGAGTTCGTCCATCGTCTCCACATCCACGATCTTCACCGCCACGCCCGGCAGAGGATGACCCACCGTGCCCGGCTTACCGCCCGTCTGCGAATCGCGCCCCGCTTCGTAATTCGGAGCATTCACCGCCACCACCGGCGACATTTCGGTGCACCCGTAGCCTTCCAGCAGCTCGATGCCGAACGATTCGTGGAATAGTTTGCGCACCGCGTCGCGCAGCTTCTCCGCGCCGACAAGCACGTAGCGCAGCGTCGCGAACTGTTCGCGAGTGCACTTGCGCGCATAGCCTGCGCAGAACGTCGGCGTCGAAAGCAGGAACGTGCCGCGATAGCGCTGCACCAGGTCGCCAATCGCTTTTGCATCGGTCGGATTGGCGTGATATGCAGCGCCGCAGCCGGTGATCAGCGGCAGCCACAACGTCACCGTGAAGCCGAAGGAATGAAACAGCGGCAGCACGCCGATGATGCGATCCTCCGCGCCCAGCCAGAACACCTGCACCATCGCTTCGATATTCGAAATCACGTTGTAATGCGACAGCATCACGCCTTTCGGCACGCCCGTCGAGCCGCTCGAGAAAATCACGGTGGCCAGCGAATCCGGGCGAGCATTTTTTCGCGATCATCCATTTCGGAGCCAACCGCGCCGTCAGCAGCGCGAATGCTTTCGAGCCGGACTTCTCGAAAATATCTTCGAGATAAACCATCCCCGGCATTTCCCCGATCCCGGCTTTCTTCAGGAAAATTTTCGACGTGACGATGCTTCGAATGGAGCATTGCTCGATCGCCGCCGTCATCGCCTCCGGCCCAGCGGTGAAATTCAAATTCACCGGAACCTTGCCCGCCATCGTGATCCCGAGATTCGCCAGCGCACCAGCGCATGACGAAGGCAACAACACTCCGATCATTTCTGACGATTGTCGTCGCGCCCATTTCGAAACGATCAGCGATGCCGGTCAGCGCGCGGCCGTACGTCAACTCGCGCCCGGTAGAATCCGCCATCGCGAACCGCGACCAATTCTTTCTTGCCGCGCGGATGAATCGCAAGTGCAATTGATCTCCCTTGCTCTTGCGATTCATCACTGCGCCGCTCGCCAGCTCCGCGATTGCCTGCCTGACCTGATGCGCTGAGGACGAAGCAGGCATCGGCGAGCCGAACGAAACCGTCATCGGATAAGGAATTTTCTTCGGCCATTTCCAGAAGAACTTTCCGCCTTCGAAGCTGAACACGCTGCCCCACAACCCGTCCAGATGCACCGGGATGATCGGTACATCCAAGCCGTCGACGATCTTCTCCATCCCGCGCTTGAAGGGCAACAGATTCCCGGTTCGACTAATCGCCCCTTCTGAAAAAATGCAAACCACGTGGCCGGCCTGAAGCTGTTTGCGAGCCGCGTGAATCGACGCCACCACATCGCGAGGCCCGGTCGTCCCCGCTGGAATCGCTTTCGAAAAACGCAGCAGCGTGCCCACCACTTTCATGTCGCAGAACACTTTCCACACCATGAAGCGCACGAACCGCTGCATGCACGCTGCGATGAAAAAGCCATCCAGATGCGTCACGTGATTCGAAACCAGCAGCGCCGGGCCGTGCAACGGAATATTCTCGCGACCCTCGATGCGGATTTTGTAAATGGTGTGCATGGTCATCCACAGCAGGAAGCGCATCAGGAATTCCGGCACCAGACGCACGATGTAAACCGTGCCGGCCAGCGTGACGATCCCGCACCACAGCACCAGCTTCTGCGGCGCGATGTGCAGCTTGTCGTGCAAGCCCCACAAAATCGCCGACGCCAGCAGCAACCCCACAGTGTTGTAGAAATTGTTGGTCGCGATCATGCGGCCTTTTTCTTCGCTCTCGCTGCGCTGCTGCAGATACGCGTTCAGAGGCACGATGAACAGCCCGCTCGAAACGCCCAGCATCACCAGCGCCGCCATCTCCCACGCATAGGAGCCCACTGCCCAATGCACCGCGATCGCGCTTAGGCCCATGAAAATCGAGCCCAGCGGCACCAGTCCGATTTCGACTTTGTCGCCCGACAAGCGCCCGGCCAGCATGCTCCCGATCGCCGATCCCGATCGCGAGACAAGTCACCATCAGGCCGACGTGAATGATCGTCGAGATGCATGCTCTCGCTGCCCATCATCAACAGGTCGGATTGAAACAGCGCGCCCAAAAACCAGAAGTAGGAAATCGCAATCACGGTCAGCCACAGCGGACGATCCTTCAACAAATGCCGCGTGCCGGTGAACACTTCGCCGAACGGATTCCAGTTGAACGGAGCCGTCGCGCCGCTGGGATTTACATGCGGGATGCGCAAACTGGCCAGGAATCCGACCACCGCGACGCCCAGCATCACCACGCCCATCTTCCACGCTTCGTCTTTCCAGGTATTGAACAGCAGCGCGCCCAGCGAAGTGCCCATCACGATCGCCACGAAGGTGGTCATTTCCAGCAGCCCGTTGGCTCGCGATAAATCTTTGTCGGGCAGCATCTCCGGCACGATGCCGTATTTCGCCGGACTGAAAATGGTGGAATGCAGGGCCATCAGGAACAGAATGCCCAGCATGAACTCGATGCGGTCGCTGAAGAACACCGCGATGCCCAGCGCCATCACGCCGATTTCGAAAACCTTCACGCAGACCAAAACGTTGCGCTTCGAGAGACGATCGGCGAGCTGGCCGGAGTAGCCCGAGAACAGGAAGAACGGAATGACGAAGACCGCCAGCGCGATCGAAACGTATTCGGTGCCGGTGGCCGCCGCCACATGCACGGCGCGCATCGACACGATCATCTTATAGAGGTTGTCGTTCAGCGCTCCCAGGAATTGCGTCCACAGGAACGCCTGGAATCCGCCGTTCTTCAACAGCTCTTTGAACCCGCCTGATTCTTTGCTCATGCCCTAAAGGAAAGCAGTCTCCTGGCCGGTCGATTTGTCTCGTGGAATCAGTGGATCGACGCGTGATTTCCCGCACTGTCTGTTCATTGGATGTACAGACCTGTACAATGAATGTACATGGCCTTCCTTTCGAATGCCGAGCGAGCCTTCCTCCACACAATTTCGGAGTTCGCTTATTGTAATCCCTTCCTGCCCGATCATACCCGCCTGGAACGCGATGCTTTGGGTGACGAGTTCATCGAAGGAGAGCCAGTCTGGAGCCAGGAAGTCGGCGACCCGGAAAAACCGCGGGCCAATGTCTGGCGCATTTACGAAAAAACCGCCGCGCTCTCGACCGATCTGCGGCGCCGTTTGATCGAAAGCAAATCCTCGCCGCGTGAATCCGACCTGCTGCTCTACGAAGACGCGGTGCTCCATATGCTGTATCAGAGTTACTATCGGCGGTTCTACGATGCCAGTTTCGGCGAACAGGCGAAGTTCACCAGCCGCTGGCGCTTTTATCACGAATTCCTGACGGACTGGCGAAAATTCCTGGAGCTGGACGGAATCGCGATGCCGACGCGGCACGAGCCGAAGATTACGTTCGCGATCTTCCGCCAGATCCAGCGCGCGTTCGAACAGATCTTCCGCGACATCATTGGCGGATCGATGCCAGCGGCGCGATTGCGGGCGTCCATCTGGCAATCGATTTTTACGCACGATATGCGGCGCTACCGCCGTTCGCTGTACAACCGCATGGGCGAGTTCGCGACGCTGATCACGGGGCCATCGGGCACCGGAAAAGAGCTGGCGGCCAGAGCCATTGCGCAATCGCGCTATGTCCATTTCGACGCCAACAAGGTCGCGTTTGCCGATGACGAAGTCGCGCTGTTTTATCCCATCAATATTTCCGCGCTGTCGCCGACGCTGGTGGAATCGGAGCTATTCGGGCACCGGCGCGGATCCTTCACCGGGGCGATTGCGGATCGCGTGGGATGGCTCGAGAAATGTCCGCTGATGGGCTCGGTGTTTCTGGACGAACTGGGCGAGCTGGATCCTTCCATTCAAGTGAAGCTGCTGCGTGTGATCGAGACGCGCACATTCCATCCGGTGGGCGAGACGGCGGCGCTCGAATTCCGCGGCAAGCTGATCGCGGCGACCAATCGGGATCTGGAAGCTCGCATTCGCTCTGGCGATTTTCGAGAGGACCTGTATTACCGGTTGTGCTCCGATCAGATCGTGACGCCCGCGCTGAAGGAGCAGCTTGCCGATTCGCCGGAGGTTCTGGCTGAGCTCGTATCTTATATGTCGCGTCGAGTCGCCGGAGCGGACGGCGAAGCGCTGGCCGAAGATGTCATGGGGTGGATCGAAAAGAATCTGGGGCGCGAGTATGCCTGGCCGGGCAATTACCGCGAGCTGGAGCAGTGCGTGAAGAACGTCCTGATCCGGCGCGATTACAAACCGTCGCGACAGGCACCATCTGATCCCATCGACGCGATTGCCGCCGAGCTTCGGGCCGGCCAATTGACGGCCAGCGAATTGCTGTCCAGGTACTGCACCATCGTGTACAGGATCACGGGAAGTTATGAAGAAACGGCTCGCCGGACTGGGCTGGACCGAAGGACTGTGAAGGCTAAGCTCGACCGTGAATTATTGGCACGGCTGAATTAGACGGGCCCATACTGCTAAAATCGCAAACATCATATGAGGATCTCTTGTTGTTGACACTGCGCACCGGTCTGCTCTCATTCATCTTCCTTGCTGTGCCCGCGCTGGCTCAGGATCCACCAGCTCAAAATCCGCCGCCCACGGTTCCCCCGCCGACCCAGGTGGAACCGACGCCGCCGATTCCCAAACCGGTGATCAAGAATCCGCAAAAGCCGGTTCCTCCGCCCGATCTGCATGAGCACGACACGGGTGGGGACGTCCTTTCGATCGAGCCGATTTACTGGCTGACGCACGCGGCGCCCCGTATCGCGCAAGGACACGCGAATCTGGCTCTCGATCCAGGCGATCTCGGTCTGCCGGATCGCAGCAAAGAGGCGCTGGGGATCGAGATCACGGTGCCGGTGACGCACGAAGACAGTTTCGATTTCACGGCGTTTTCGGTCAAAGGGCAGGGCAACTCAATTCTGCATGAGACCGAGGCGTTCTACGGAAATCTGTTCGCGGTGGGCGACGTTCTGGCGACCAACTACTACACGCAGGCGTTCAAGCTGAGTTGGAATTATCTGACCTGGCCGTATCCTTCGAACCTGGCGAAGTTCCGGTTCAAGACGCTGTACGAAGTGCAGTACGTGAAAATCGGACAAGGATTTGATGCTCCAGGCGATGTAAACGCGGCGCCTGCGTATGGCTTGAAGTCGATGATCCGGCCGACGTTCGGTATCGGATTGGAATATCACCCGGCGCGGCGCGTTCGTCTGGAATTCAAGACTTCCGGCTTCGGCACGCCGCACCATGGCGATATCTGGGGCGCGGAAGGGAATCTGGTGTTCCGCGGCTGGCACTTTGAAGCGGTGGCGGGCGGGCGGATTTTCCACTACAAGACGTCGCCGCAGGACGATCAATACTACTCGCAGACCATGTGGGGACCTTACGGCGGGCTGCGGTTCCTGTGGAAGCCGTAAAAAGTTTATTGGCCGCGAATGAACGCGAATAAACGCTCATCAAGGCAAAGAAGAGCCGGCATGACTGCCGGCTCAGCAGGCTTAGACAGCCTGCGCCACAACACATAACAAGTAGACTGCCGGGATCGCGAATAGAATCGCGTCGATGCGATCCAGCCAGCCGCCGTGTCCCGGCAGTGATGCGCCGCTGTCTTTTACGCCGGCGCGCCGCTTTAACCACGACTCCGCGAGGTCGCCGAGTTGACCTGCGATATTTCCGATCGTCCCGATAACCATCACGACGGCCAGCGCTGCTTCCGGGATCAGGTAATGGGCATAAATCGACGCGGCGATGAGTGCTCCGATTAGCGAGGCGATGGCTCCTTCCCACGTCTTATTGGGGCTTACTTTGGCGAGCTGGTGCCTACCGAAATTCTTGCCGATGTACAGCGCCGCGGTGTCGCCGACCCAGCACAGCAGCACGGCGAGCATCAGCCAATGTGGACTGATCCGGCGCAGCAGGATCGCGCACACGAACGGGCCGAAGATGTAGGCTACGCCGGTGAGCACGTGACCGGTGATCTGATGAAATTCGCGCAGCGCCAGCCCGCCAACGATGACGAGCCCCGTGACCAATGCCCATTCCGGCGCCCACAAGATCAGCCAGACGGCGATCGGGACCAGCACCAACGCGGTGGCGATGCGCTTCATTGAACGGAGAGTGCTGTCTCAGTCGCCTCGGCGGGCTCGGGCTCGACCCCGCCGAAGCGGCGATCGCGCTTTTGATAATCGAGAATGGCGCGCAGCAGTTCGGCGCGATCGAAATCAGGCCACAGCGTTTCGGTGACGTACAGTTCGGCGTAAGCGATCTGCCACAGCAGAAAATTGCTGACGCGCATTTCCCCGGAAGTGCGGATGAGGAGATCGGGATCCGGCATACCAGCGGTGTACAGGCGCGCGGAAATTGCTGCCTCGTCGATCTCGACGGCGCCGCGGCGCGCATCTTCCACCAGTTTCGAAACGGCATCAACAAGCTCGGCGCGTCCGCCGTAATTGATCGCGAGGTTCAGATGCATCCCAGTGTTGCGTTCCGTGGATCGAATCACAGCTTCGAGTTCGGCGCGCACGAAGTCGGGCAGCGCTGCGAGTCTTCCGATAGCGGTGAAGCGGATATCGTGGCGATGCATCAGGTCGAGCTCAGAAGTTAAGTAGCGGCGCAGCAGACGCCACAGCGCTTCGACTTCGGCTCGCGGGCGCTTCCAGTTTTCGGCTGAAAAGGCGTAGAGCGTGAGGGCTCCAATGCCCAGCCGCGCACAATTTTCGACGGTGGAGCGGACCGGCTGCACTCCGGCGCGATGGCCGGCCACGCGCGGGAGACGGCGGCGCTTGGCCCAGCGGCCGTTGCCATCCATGATGATCGCGATGTGCGCGGGCAGGCGCGCGGGATCGATCTGGCGGGCGAGCGCGAAATCCTCGCTCGACGGGGCGAGGAGATCGAGGAAGGCTTTCATGACAACCTGACTATCTTACCCGAAAAGGAGTCAGGAGTAATGGTCTGAATTCTTTGTGTTGTTAAAGTACTTGACGAATCGAGAGACGTCCTGTATCCTTGCGTTATGGCATCCGTGCAGCCGATTCGCAAACCGACTCCGCAGCCGATCCCGATCCACGCGCATGCGATGGACAACCTGCGCTATATCCGCGAGACGATGGAACTGGCTGGATCGTTCACGGCGGTGCCGGGATGGGGCGGCGTGATGATGGGCATCACGGCGCTAATCGCAAGTGGAATCGCGCGATATGAGCAGGGTGCGCACGGCCATATTGCCTGGATCGCCACCTGGATGGCGGAAGGCGCGCTGGCGGTCGCGATCGGGGTGTTGGCGATGTGGCGCAAGGCGTCGCGGGCGGGGCTGCCGATGTGGTCGGCGCCGGCGCGCAAGTTCGTGTATAGTTTCGTGCCGCCGCTGGCGGTGGGCGCGGCGTTGACGATTGTGCTGTGGCGGGTGGGCGCGATGAGCGCGATGCCCGGAGTGTGGCTGATGTTGTACGGCACCGGCGTGGTCACCGGCGGCGCTTTCTCAGCGCGAATCGTGCCGGTGATGGGCGCGTGCTTCCTGGCGCTGGGAGCGCTGGCATCGCTGGCGCCCATGGCTTGGTTGGCGGGATGGTCGGCGACGTGGCCGGATGTATGGCTCGCTGCGGGATTTGGAGGATTGCATATTGTCTTCGGCGCGATTATCGCGCGGAGACATGGGGGTTAAGTTTATGGCGAAATCGAATGCACTTCCGAATCTCGCTCCGACATCCGCCGCGACCGCGCCGGCCCGTTCGGCGACGCTGCCCGATCTGGATCGCCTGATTCATGAGCGCATCCGGCTGGGAATCGTAAGCGCGCTGGCGGCGGCGAAGAATCCGCTGACCTTCAATGACCTGAAGGCGCTGCTCGATACTACCGATGGAAACCTGAGTGTGCACGCGCGAAAGCTGGAAGAGGCGCGCTACATCGTGTGCGAGAAATCGTTCGAAGGCAGGCTGCCCAAGACCGAATACTCGCTGACGGCGGCGGGGCGCAAGGCGTTCGAGAAATATCTGGATCACATGGAAGCGATCATCAAGGCGGCGAAGGGTTGATAAACGGGTCACGCGGGTCGCACGGGTTGCACGTCGCCATCATCATGGACGGAAACGGCCGCTGGGCCGCGTCGCGAGGGTTGCCGCGTCTGGCTGGCCACCGCTCTGGCGCCGATGCGGTACGGCGGGTGATCGAAGCCGCGCCGGGCGCCGGCATCTCGATTTTGACGCTGTACGCGTTTTCCTCCGATAACTGGCGGCGACCGCAGCGCGAGGTCGGGGCGCTGATGAAATTGCTGGGTCGATATCTGGTGGAAGAGCGCGACCGCTGTATCGCAAATGGCGTGCGTTTGGAGGCGATCGGGCGCAGGGATCGTCTGGCGGCTCCGCTGCTCTCGCTGCTGGAACAGACCGAGCGCGCGACGGCAGGCGGCCGCAAGCTGCATCTGCGACTGGCGATCGATTACTCCTCACGGCACGCGATCCTGGACGCGGCGCGCGAGCTGGCGGCGAAATCGGGCGCCGGTGCGATCACGGACGAAGCGCTGTCGCGCCAGATCGGCCCGGATGTGGATCTTTTGATTCGTTCGAGCGGCGAACAGCGGCTGAGCGATTTCCTGTTGTGGGAATGCGCCTACGCGGAGATGCTGTTCACGCCGCGAATGTGGCCCGAGTTCTCGGCCGAAGACCTGGGGCTGGCGGTCGACGAATTTCGCCGCCGCGATCGCCGCTTCGGCGGGTTGACGGCGCAGCGGACCGCCTGACCTCGCTAGTGGTAACTCCTCTGGAACAAAGTGGGGCGGACCCCTGGTCCGCGGCCGACACGCCAGCCGGGCCGGGGGCCCAGCGCGGACGAGGGCGTCCGCCCCACTTAATGTGCAATTGTGTGACGCACTACACTTGTTGCGATCACAACAAATAAGTTTCGATCCAACCCCAAGAATTAGCTAACATTCCCAGACTTAAGCTCCGATCCGGCAATTTACCACTCCGAAGTGGTGAAAGGTTACAGGCTGGCGCATTTTTTCTTGAAAACGACACCCGGCTGTAGTATGCTTTCACAAATTGGTTTAGTTTGGGGAAGTTCCAATTTTGCATCTAGGTTAGTTGGGAAAGGGTCTATGCAACTCTCTCGCTTTACGGGCAACATCTCTACAGGCACGTCTGCGGTTTCGACGCTCTCGCGCCTTGCTCTATCACTCGCCCTCGTTTTGGCGCTATCCCTGGGCGTAGCGAACGCTCAGGTTCTGACCGGCACGCTGACCGGAACGGTAACGGACGCCAGCGGCGCCGTGGTTCCGGGCGCGAACGTCGTCGCGACTGATCTTTCGACGGGCAAGGAATACAAAGAATCGACCGACGGGCAGGGCGATTTCACGATCACCAACATGAACAACGGCAATTACAAAGTCACCGTCGAGCATGCCGGGTTCTCCAAGACCACCATTCAATTGGTCCAGGTGTTCGTGTCGCAGACCTCCAGAGTCCAGGTCAAGCTGGAAATTCAGAAGACCGGCACGGAAGTGGTGGTGGAAGCGGAACAGACCGCCGTCCAGACCGATTCGGTGGAGTTGAAGAACACGGTTGAGCGCAGAGAGCTGGATAACATTCCGCTGCCGACGCGCAACCCTCTGGATCTAGTAAAGACCTTCGCCGGTATCACCACGCCGAACAACGGTAGCGGAACGGGCGGCGACGCATTCGTGCACGGGTTGCGCGGCAACGCCACCAACCTGACGCAGGACGGTATCAACGTACAAGACAACTTTGTTAAGACCAGCGGCTTCTTCGCGATCAGCTCGCCGATTGCGGACACCATCGGTGAAATGAACGTCAGCGTGGGCGGAATCGGAGCGGACGCCGGCTTCGGCGCGGCGCAGGTTTCGATGGTCACCATGCGCGGCACCAACGATTTCCACGGGTCGGCATTCTGGTATCAACGCACCGACGATCTGAACGCCAATACCTGGTTCAACAATCTGACGGGCACAAACCGTCCGTTCCAGTTGCAGAATCGGCTGGGCGCCACCGGCGGCGGACCGGTGGTGATCCCGAAACTTTATCACGGCAAGAATCGCACCTTTGTGTTCGGTTCCTATGAAGCGTATCGCGAACCGCGCGCAGCGCCTACCACCCGCACGGTGATGACGACCAGCGCCGAGCAGGGTTTGTTCACGTACACCCCGTCGGGCGGCACGCCGACCACGGTCAACCTGCTGAATATCGGCACCATCGGCAGCACCGGCAAAGCGCCCCAGATCAATGCGTTGACCATGGGTATTTACAAGTCGCTGGTTCCGCAATCGGGCTACACGGATTCGGGCTGCGGCTCGGGTGACGGGGTCAACATCCGCTGCCTGGCGTTCAACGAAACCGGCGTGAACAATATCGATCAGTACACTCTTCGTGTCGATCACCAGTTGACCGCCAAGCACGGGCTGGAGTTCGTGTGGAACCAGGCGGATTACAACACGGCGCCGGACTTCCTGAACGGCAATCAGCCGCCCTTCATCGGCGCTCCATGGTCCGGCGGACAGCAATCCCGCCGCCAGGTGTTCGTATGGGCGCTGCAATCGGTTCTGACGCCGACGCAGACCAACGAATTCCGGGTGGGCTACCAGCGCGCGCCGGTGGCGTTCAATTACGGCAACACGTTCGGTGAGACGGGCGGCGATCAGATCGCTTATTCGACCGTGACCAGCCCGATCATGACGTCGACCAACTTCCCGCAGGGCCGCAACACTCCCAGCCGGCAGATCATCGATAACTACGCGTGGGTGAAGGGCAACCACCAGATGCGCTTCGGCGGTGAAATGCACCTGCTGCTGGCGAATTCGTTCCTGTATAACACCGTTTTCCCGCGCGTGATCCTGGGCACCAACGCAAACAATCCGAACAACCTCAGCAACGCGACTTTGCCGGGCATCAGCGCGGCGGAGTTGAACTTGGCGAACAGCATCTTCAACAACATTACCGGCTTGATGTCGTCAACCTCGGAAGGCTTGAATCATACTTCGGCGACGTCGGGCTACGTGGCGGGCGTTCCTGAACAGTACACCCCGCTGCAACAGAATTTCTCGGGTTACTGGCAGGATGCCTGGAAGATCCGCCGTAATTTGACGGTGCAGTACGGCACGCGCTGGGAATATGAAGGTCCCTACAACGTGCGCAACGGTCTGGAACTGCTGCCGCAGTTGAACGTGCAGGGCCTATTTGGTCCGACGCCGATCGGCAGCCTGTTCAATCCCAGCGCGACCAACGGCGCAACGGATTCGCTGCTGACCCTGCAGGGCAGCGCGGCGACGGGAAATCCGACGACGCAGCGCAACTGGCGCAACTTCGCCCCATTCGTGGGCGTGGCCTGGTCGCCGGGCAAGGACAGCAAGACCTCCATTCGCGCTTCGATTGCGATGCACTACATTCTGGACGGCTTCACCTTCTGGACGCCCGCGACCACCGCGAATCAGGGCCTGTTCACGACCCTTACTAATTCTGTTCCGACAGGTGTGTTCTCGACGAGTAATCTGCAGGCTCCTGCGGCTCCGGTGAGCGCGTTCCCGGTATCGGAAGCCAACAACTTCTATAACGTTACGGGCGGCACGGCGAGCGAAACGGCGTTCGATCCGCACATAAAGACGCCGTACGTGGTGGAGTGGAGTCTGGGCGTGCAGCGCGAACTGTTCAAGAAGTTCACGTTTGAAGCTCGCTACGTCGGCAATCACGCTCCGGATCAGTACCGCTCGTTCAGCATCAACGAACTCGATCTGAACTATAACGGCCTGATGCAGGAGTTCATCCACGCGCAGCAGAACCTGGCGGTCGATACGGCCAACAAGATCACCGGTTTCGCCTACAACGGTCTGCCGGGGCAAACGCCGACGCCGATTCTGGACAAGCTGTTCGCCGGACTCCCGGCGAGTTCAGGGTACTCGAGCAGCGGCTTCCTCAGCAACCTCAACCCTGTAACGGGGAACAATGTGCAGGCCATGTTCCAGACGATTCGCACTTCACCGACGTACTTCGCCAATGTGAAGGCGAATTTCCCGGCCAACTTCTTCGTAGCGAATCCTTGGGCCAATGCCGCGACGCTGTACAACAACGCGGGCTGGTCCATGTTCGACGGACTCGAGGTCGAAGTGAAGCGCCGCTTCACCAGCGGCTTCTACCTGGCGGCCAACTACAGCTTCAGCAAGGTGCTGACCAACGAGAGCGTGGGCGAATCGCAGACGGAAAACCAGAGCTATCAGTCGCTGGCCAACACCGGTCTGGATAAGTTCCGCGCGGCGTTCGATGTGCGGCACTCGTTCGGTATGACGTTCCTGTATCCGATCCCAGTCGGCCGCGGCAAGCAGTTCGGCGCCAACATGCCGAAATACCTGAACGTAGTGGCGGGCGGATGGAGCCTCAACGGCTTCACGCACTGGTCCTCGGGCGCGCCGTTGAGCATCACGACGCCTCGCTCTACCGTTCAGTCCGGCACGGTGGAAGGCGTTCTCCAAAACATGACGGCCTCCCAGCTGGAATCCAATATCGGCGTGTACCGCACCGGGAACGGTGTGTTCTGGTTGAATCCGCAACTGAATCTGTACACGATTCACCCGACGGCAACCGGATCGACGGCCACGGTGAACTATTGCACCGCTGGTCAGACCACCCCGTGCTTCGCAGTTCCGCAGCCTGGCCAGTGGGGCAACCTGTCGATCAACAGCTTCAGCGGCCCGCACTTCTTCGATCAGGACGCGGCGATCTTCAAAGATACGCGGATCTTCGAGCGGATCAATTTCCAGATTCGCCTGGAAGGTTTCGATATCTTCAACAATCCCAATTTCGGCGGCGCTTCGACCAGCACGGATTCCACCACGTTCGGCCAGTTGACCTCCACGGTTGACACGGCCCGCGGCGGCGGCGTCACGGCGCGCATCGTCCAATGGGCGGCTCGCGTCACGTTCTAAAGAGAACGTCAATCGTAGTTTGAGAAAAGGCGGGCCTTCGGGTCCGCCTTTTTGTTTTAACGAGCCGCGACTAAAAGGAGCGGTTCAACGCTCCTATTTCACATACATGGTCGCGACGCAGATTTGCCGTGTGCCCAAGCGCGCTCCGTTACCGTCGCGCCTCAAAGGGGATTGTGCCATTGGCAGGTCTCCGATGCCCACCCCACAGAGAAACGGGCGTTTGATCGGCGGCTCGCTGTGATACACCTATATGGAGATAAAGGAGCTGCGTATGTCCCTGTGTCGACTTTCCGTTCCCGCTTCGATCTGCGCATTACTGAGCGTGGCTGCGATTTTCGCGGCGCCCTCTACTCTCGCGATCGTGACGCTTTCGAGCATGCCTCAATTCGTCAGCGGCGGCGACGCGCTGGTTGAAATCAGAGGCGCGCAGAAGGCGACTGTGATGCTCAACGGCAAAGACGTGTCGGGAGTTTTCGCAGTCAATGCCGAGCGCGGCACTCTGGTCGGGCTGATCACGGGATTGAAGCCGGGTCCGAACACGATTACGGCGAAGGCGGGGTCGCAATCGGCCAGGCTCGAGTTGAACAATCACCCCATCACGGGGCCGATTTTTTCAGGCGAGCATTTGACGCCGTTCGTGTGCAAGACCGAGGAATCGGGATTGGGCAAACCGCTCGATGCCGATTGCTCGGCGGCGACCAAGGTGGAGTTTTTCTATAAGCCGAAGACCGGCAACTTCAAGCCGCTGGCCGACGCGGCAGCGCGCCCTGAGGATCTGGCCACCACGACGACCAGCGAAGGCAAGACCGTGCCGTATATCGTGCGAGTGGAATCGGGCACCATCAATCGGGCTATTTACCGCATCGCAATTCTGGAGGGCGGATGGAATCATCGCATCTATTACAGTTTCGGCGGAGGATGCGGAGCGCAGTACAACCAGGGGACGATCCAGCCGACGGCGGTGCTCGCCGACGGGCCGCTGTCGCGCGGCTATGCGCATATCACGTCTACACAGAATGTGTTGCAGCAGCATTGCAACGATGCGCTGTCGGGCGAAGCGCTGATGATGATCAAGGAACATTTCATCAAGACCTACGGCGTGCCGGCGTGGACCATGGGATCGGGCGGATCGGGTGGATCGATCCAGCAGTTGCTGATCGGACAGAATTACCCCGGCCTGCTGGACGGATTGCTGCCCAGCCTGACGTTCGCCGATAGCGCCAGCCTGGCGCCGGATGTGAACGAGTGTACGCTGCTCGAAAATTATTTCCAGAAGAATGCCGCGAAGTGGCCCAAGGAGAAGCAGACGGCGGTGGAGGGATACTCGACCAACACCTGCAACGCGTGGGCACGGAGTTTCGCGGCGACGATTATCGCGACGAATGAAAAGGGCTGCGCGATCGCGCCGGCGCTGATCTACAATCCGGCGACCAATCCGAAGGGAGCGCGCTGTTCGACCTGGGATACCAATGTGGCGAGCTATGGACGCGATCCTAAGACCGGATTCGCGCGCTGGCCGATGGACAACGTGGGCGTGCAGTATGGATTGAAGGCGCTGAATGACGGGGTGATCAGTAAACAGGAATTTATCGACTTGAATCGCGAGATCGGCGGATTCGATCGTGATGGGAATCCGCATGCGGAACGCACTCCTGCGGACATCGAGGCGGTGAAGCTGGCGTATCTGACCGGCCGCATCGACTCGGGCGTCGGCGGGCTGGCGGCGATGCCGATCCTGCACTATCGAACCTATAATGATGCGCGCGGCGACATCCATGATCGGGTGCGCGATTTTGTGGTGCGCGAACGGCTGCGCAAAGCCAATGGCCGTTTCGACAACGAAGTGATCTGGATTTATCCGGCCGAGAATCGGGCGATCGCGTCGAAGGTTCCGCTGCTGGCGATCGATACCATGGCGGCTTGGCTGGACGCGGTTAAGAAGGATACTTCCAGTGGCGCGGCGATCGATAAGGTGGTTCGCGACAGACCGGCGGCTGCGGTAGATGGGTGCTGGGCGGCGGACGGGACCAGGATCGATGAGCCGGCAGTGTTCGGGCAGAAGAGCAAGTGCAATGATTTGTATCCGATCCATCTGACGCCGAGGCTGGTGGCGGGGACGCCGCTGGCCGATGATGTCAACAAATGCCAGCTCAAGCCGGTGGATCCCAAGGATTATAAGGTGGCGTTCACATCCGGCGAGATGGATCAGTTGAAGACCGCGTTTTCGTCGGGCGTGTGTGATTATTCGAAGCCGGGCGTGGGGCAGTCGGGGCCGCGGGGGACGTACCAGATCCTGCCGCTGAAGGAAGCGAGGAACCGGTAACCATAAGCGAAACAAATAGAAGAATGAGCAGGTTGCGGGGAGTTTGTCAGGATTTGTACCGTTGTAATGTTCTTCATTGACATCGACAAGTAACGAACTTATGCTTCTAAATAGGAGGAGTCCATGGTGATCTCCATTCATCGGCTGGCTTTGTGCGCGGGGG
Organism: Terriglobia bacterium; assembly: GCA_963819125.1. Lineage (GTDB taxonomy): Bacteria > Acidobacteriota > Terriglobia > Bryobacterales > Bryobacteraceae > Palsa-187. Next base: position 265,167 of record CAWFUQ010000015.1, on the reverse strand, counting down.
CGTTCGCGCTCACTACATCCGCATTTGCCGCCGATACCACGACCAGCAGCAAGCCCGTGACGTTCACAAAGGACGTTGCCCCGATCTTCCAAGCCAAGTGCGAAGAGTGCCACCGGCCGAACACCGGCGCTCCCATGTCGCTGCAGACCTACAACGACGCGCGTCCGTGGGCGAAGTCGATTAAATCACGAGTGATCTCTCGCAACATGCCGCCGTGGCATTTGGACAAGACGGTCGGCATCCAGCATTTCGCCAATGACCGTTCGCTCAGCGAGGATCAGATCGCGACGATCGTGAAGTGGGTGGACGCGGGCGCGCCGCAGGGCGATCCCAAGGACATGCCGAAGCCGCTCGAGTGGGGCGACGATTCGGGCTGGAGACTGGCCAAGCAGTTCGGCGAGCCCGAGCTGGTTCTGAAATCTGAAGACTACACCATGCCGGCTCACGGCCAGGACGTGTGGTTCAAGCCGCTGACCGAAGTTCCGCTGACCGAAGCGCGATGGGTTCGCGCCGTCGAAATGCGGCCGGGCACGGTGAAGGGCCGCAAGATCATGCACCACGTGCTGGCGCGCCTGATGCAGGACGAGAGCGGCTACAAGCTGGCCAACGCGAGCCTGAGTGCCGATGCGGCAGCGGGCGCGGGCGGCGGCGCAGGAAACGCTGGCATGCTGATGGAATGGGCGGTCGGCAAGAATTACGATATTTATCGTCCGGGCACGGGCAAGCTGCTGCTGCCGGGATCGAAGATCTGGTGGGAGCTGCACATCCACGCGGTGGGCGAAGAGATTCGCGATCACGCCGAGCTGGCGGTGTACTTCTATCCCAAGGGCGAGGTGCCCAAGTATCGCACGCAGCTCCGGTTGTTCGGCGCGACAGCCAACACCAGCGCTCGTCTGGATATCGCCCCGAACACGATCAGCGAGTCGCAGGGCTATAGCGTGCTGGCGCAGCCGGCGCGGCTTGAAAACTTCCAGCCGCACATGCATCTTCGCGGCAAGGCGATGGCGATCGAAGCCATTCTGCCCAGCGGACAGGTGCAGATGCTGAGCTATGTCGACAAGTTCAACTTTAATTGGATGAACAACTACATCTACGCGGACGATGCCGCGCCGGTGTTGCCGAAAGGCACCATCATCCATGTGACCGCGTGGCATGACAACACGGCGGCGAATCCCAACAATCCTGATCCGAATCAATGGGTTGGATATGGGGATCGTACCGTGGATGAAATGGCCCATGCGTGGGTCAACGTGACGTATATCAGCGAAGAGGATTATGCGGAGTGGTCGGCGAAGCATCGCGCTGCTCCGGGTGGCCGGGCCGAGCGGGCTACTCCGAATCCGAATCCTAACGATTAGTCGAATCTAAAACATCAAACGAGACGGGCTGCCTTTATCGGCGGCCCGTTTTGTTTCTTGGGGACAGCAGCGCACCGGATACTTCATTTCGGTACGGCTGTGGCGCAGCCCAAACGCGCTCTCTGACGTTCGCGCCTCGGCGAGCGGTCCGTTTATTTTTAGCCGCCGAACGCGCCATTTTGTCGCGCCTGGCGCTGGAAGAGCCGAGACGACTCTCGGCTCAGCAGGCAAGACTGCCTGCGCCACGATTGTAGAGCTTTGTAACCGTCGGTTGACTATGCCGCCGTCAAGACGTAAACTTCTGTAGAAGATTCTTAGGAGAATTTCGCCGATGCAGGTGAAGGTGTCGCTGGCCGCGGGCGTGAGTGCGGTGTTGCTTTTTTCGTCAAGTTTATTCGCCCAGGGCGTGCCCGGCGCGCTTCCGATGGAACCGGCGCATGAAACCGGCGCCAGTGTCACGGGCGCATTCGAAGGCTGGTTTGCGAACCCGGATGGGACGTTCAGCATCCTGGTGGGCTACTACAACCGGAATTCCAAGCAGGTGATCGACGTCCCGGTCGGTCCCAACAACAAGATTGAGCCGGGTGGTCCGGATCGCGGGCAGCCGACGCATTTTCTGACTGGTCGCCAATGGGGCGTGTTCACCATTCAGGTCCCCAAAGACTGGGGATCGAAACGGCTCACCTGGAGCATCACGGCGAACGGCAAGACTACGCAGATTCCTCTCGACATCGACACTCTGTGGGAAGTGTCGCCGTTCATTGACGCGACGGCCAACACCCCGCCATTCATCGGATTCACGGATAAGGGACCGTTCATCAACGGACCGAAGGGGCAACTCGAATCGCTGACGGCGACGGTGGGCAAACCGCTTCCGCTGCAGGTGTGGGTATCGGACGATGTGAAGAATGCACTGGCTTCGGCCGGAGCGACCCCGGCGCAGGTCGCGGCGAACGATGCAGCCAGGGCGGCGCAGCTTGCGGCTGCGGGCCTCGATGCGGGTGCGGAGCCTCCCCCTGCCGCGGCACGCGGTGGTCGAGGCGGCGGTGGTCGCGGTCGCGGCGGAAGGGGCGGCGGAGATACAGGTGGCGTGAGCGTGACCTGGACTTTGCAGCGCGGGCCGGCGGGCGCGGAGGTGAAGTTCGCGGCGGCGAAACCCACGCTCGAAAAAGCGGAATTCAAAGCTCCCGATGGATCCACGTTTACCGGCACGGCATCCACGACGGCGACATTCACCGTACCCGGCGAATATCTGCTGAAACTCACAGCAAACGACAATTCAGGCGAAGGCGGCCGCGGCTTCCAATGCTGCTGGTCGAACGCATTCGTGAAGGTCACGGTAAAGTAAATCAGTTCACAAATGGAGATCGGAAATATGCTCAGTTTGCATAAGAGGCTCGCGGCCTCGGCTGCCGCAACGCTAGTGTGTGCGGCGATGATCACTCCCGCTTCGGCACAATGGAAGCCCAAGGACACGGAATGGCCGATTTACACGGCGGATCTGGCGGGCTCGAAATACCGGCCGCTGGATCAGATCAATGCGTCTAACTTCAGCAAGCTGGAAGTGGCGTGGCGATTCAAGACCGATAATCTGGGCACCCGTCCCGAGTTCAAGCTCGAGGGCACGCCGTTGATGGTGAATGGCCATATCTACACGACCGGCGGCACGCGCCGTTCGGTGGTTTCGCTGGACGCCAAGACGGGCGAGCTGGAGTGGGTTCACACACTGCGCGAAGGGCAGCGGGCGGCGATCGCGCCACGGCAGCTCTCCGGTCGCGGAGTCGCGTACTGGAGCGACGGCAAGGGTGATGATCGCGTGCTGTACGTCACCACGGGCTACAAACTGACGGCGCTGAACGCCAAGACCGGGATGATGATCCCGACGTTCGGCGAGAACGGCCAGGTGGATCTCAAGAAGGGCATGTACACCGGCACGGGCAAGCAGATCGATCTGGAGACTGGCGAGGCGGGGTTGCACTCCACTCCGGTGATCGCCAACGATGTCGTGCTGATCGGGTCAAGCTTCAAAGAAGGCATGACGGTGGTCACGCGGGACAACACCAAGGGCTTGGTTCGCGCGTTCAACGTGCGTACCGGAAAGCTGATCTGGACCTTCCATACCATTCCAAAGAAGGGCGAGCCGGGCTACGATTCGTGGGAAAACGGTTCGGCCGATTATAACGGCAATACGGGTGTGTGGACACAGATGACAGTGGATCCGGTGGCGGGACTCGCGTATCTGCCGGTGGAATCGCCGACTTCGGATTATTACGGCGGAGAGCGCCCGGGCAACAATCTGTACGGCGAATCGCTGGTGTGCGTGGAACTCGCGACGGGCAAGAAGAAGTGGCATTTCCAGATCGTGCACCATCCGGTGTGGGATTACGATATGTCGTCGGCGCCGCTGCTGGCGGATGTAGTGATCGACGGCAAGCCGCGTAAAGTGGTCGCGGTGCCTTCGAAGGAATCATTCCTGTATGTGTTCGACCGCATCACGGGCGATCCGATCTGGCCGATTGAAGAGCGTCCGGTTCCGCAGTCGGATGTTCCCGGCGAAAAGACTTCGAAAACGCAGCCGTTCCCGACCAAGCCGCCGGCTTACGGGCGCAACTTCGTCAAGGTGCCGGATGACCTGATCGATTTCACTCCGGCGATGCGCGCGCAGGCTTTGGATCAGATCAAGCGTTATCGCCTGGAGGGGATGTTCACGCCTCCGGTGGTCGGCGATGTGAATGGCAAGTGGCTGGGCGGCATCAGCCTGGGCAACGCGAGCGGCGGAACGAACTGGCCGGGCGCGAGCTACGATCCTGAACTGCACACGGTGTTCGCGCAGGCAGCGGCGGCGTTCGTCACGCCGATTTCGCTGCGCACGCCTCCGGAAGGGTTCACGGATATCAAGTACGTTTCGGGTCGCAACGATCAGCCGTTCCGTGAAGCGCAGGGTCCCGGGTTCGGCAGCGCGGCGGATGCTCCGCAGCGCGGCGGTGGACGGGCTCCGGCTCCTGCGGCTGATGGCGGCGGGCGTGGGCGTGGTCGCGGAAACGCGGCTGCTGCTCCGGGCGGCGCGGCTCCGGCTCGTGGCGGCGGCGGTGGACTCGGCGGGTTGACCGTCGACGGACTGCCGATCGTGAAGCCGCCTTACGGCGTGATCAGCGCGGTGAATCTGGATCGCGGCGATATCACCTGGACGGTGCCCTATGGCGAGACTCCGGACAACATCCGGCAGATTTTCGCAAACCTGCCGGCGCTGAAGGGGATCGATCCGGGCAATACCGGCATGAACGGCAGCGTGGGTCTGGTGGTCACCAAGACGCTGGTGGTGCTGGGCGACAGCCAGGTCACTTCGGTGACCCATCCGCGCGGCGCACTACTGCGCGCCTATGACAAGAAGACCGGCAAAGAAGTGGGTTCAGTGCTGATGCCGGCTCCGCAGAGCGGTTCGCCGATGACTTACTCGGTGGACGGCAAGCAGTACATCATTGTGGCGGTCAGCGGCGGCGCGTATTCGGGCGAGTATATCGCTTACGCGTTGCCGAACGGCACGAACTAAGATTGATCGCGCACAACGCCACAAACCGGCTGTGCGCTTCGGAAGTTTTTCACAAAGTGGCGAGGGCTTCGGCTCTCGCCATTTTGTTTTTGCGGTTGGCAAGAGCGCGCTTCCCGTGGCGGCTAGCGCGCTCCATTCTGTCGCGCCTCATGGCGTTGCGTGGGCACCCAGTATGGCCGGACTTATCGTTGGTGGCGAAGCCCAAACGCGCTCTCTTACGTTCGCGCCTCATGGGATTTCATACGCACCGAACATGCCCGATCGAAGATGGCCCGGCGTGCACTCTCCAAATTATTGACACTTCGTTACGCGCACGCCTGATATAATCGAGGAAAGTTTTCGGACCTCACATCATGCGCAAGGCAATCTTTTTATTAACGCTGTTCTGTGCGACGCTGTCCGCTGCTAACTTCAGCGGCGAATGGAAGCTGGATCCCTCCAAGAGCGACTTCGGGCCGGCACCGGCGCCGGAGATGATGACTCGTTCGATTAAGCAGACGCTTCCGGCGGTGGAGATTTCGACCCATCAAAAAGGCGCGGCGGGCGAGTCGACCACCCAGCTTCGGTACACGCTCGATGGCAAGGAATCGGTGAACAAGCTTCCCACAGGCGAATCCAAGGGGACGGCGAAACTGGACGGCGATCACATGGTCATCGAGAGCACGCGCGACTATCAGGGGATGACTCTCGCGATCAAAGAGACGTGGAGCTTGTCGGACGACGGCAAGGTGCTGAACATCACCAACCACATCACGGTTCCCGGGCAAGGCGAGTTCGATTCGAAACTGGTTTTCAACAAACAATAACGCGATCGTATTTGAAATAGGAGCAACACTTTATGAAGACACTCATGACCATCGCCCTCGCACTGGCTGCCACCGCTGCAGTCGGCCTGGCGCAAGACCACCCGAATTTCTCGGGCGAATGGACCCTGGACCTCGCCAAGAGCGATCTGGGGATCATCCCGCCGCCCGCGACCATGACCCGCAAGGTGGATCACAAAGATCCAACGGTTGCGGTTGAAGAAAAGCAGACCGGCGGGCAGCAGGGCGACACCACCGCTACCATGAAGTACGATGCGAGCGGCGGCGAAACCGCGAACTCGCTGTTCGGAGGCCAGGCCAAGAGCAAGGCCAAGTGGGAAGGCAAGGTCCTGGCGATCGACACCAAGGGCGATTTCCAGGGCAACGAACTGACCATTACGTCCAAGTGGACCCTTTCGGACGACGGCAAGGTGTGGACCGACGCCTGGCACATCGCGACGCCGCAGGGTGAGCTCGATGTGACCTGGGTGCTGAACAAGAAGTAACATCGATGGCCAAACTGGCGCTGGTGTACGGCATGAGGCTGCTGCCGGCTGATGAGATCGAACAGGTTTCTGAAGCCGAAGTGCAACTCAAAAGCGGCAAGTCGGCGCACGTCACCATGCATTTGATCGAAGGCGGCGAGAAGGAAATTCGGGCGCAGCTCGAACAATCGCTCGACGCCTTCTTCGAGTTTTATCCGGAGATTTGAGAGTGCGACAACTACGATTCGTGTTGTTCGTGGCGCTGATTTCGATAGCCGCGTTCGCGCAGGACAAGCTGAAGCCGGGCGTCTACAAGGGCACCTGGACGGGCCCGTCGGGCGCTGGCGATTTCACGGTGACGATCAAGCCTGATCCCAAGGGCGGGCTCACCGCGGATCTCTCGTTCACGGTGGGCGGCGAGGCTGCGGTGGGCAAGGTAGCGTCGGCGAAAGTGGATGGCGCGAAGGTCGAGATCGTGTACGATTTCGACGTGCAGGGGACCAAGCTGCAAACTTCGACCCAGGGCACCCTCAGCGGCACGACGCTTTCGGGAACTTATAAGTCGACGGCGGAAGGGCAAACGGTCGACGAAGGCACCTGGAAGACCAGTTCCCAGTAACCACGCGTCAAATTGCACCGCTGCGAGCGGCGGCTTCCGCGCCCGCGCGATTCGCGAAATCGGCAATTTCTTTCGCGGGCCATTTTTCTCCCAGCCCATGCAGGAACGCGGCGGCGAAGGCGTCTCCCGCGCCCACGGGATCGGCCACCGTAACCGGATAGGCGGCCGCTTTCACGAAACTCCCGTATACCAGCGCCGCGCAACCGTTGGCTCCGCGTGTGATGGTGACGGCATCAAGATCGTAATCGCGGGCGAAGCGGGCGCAGGTGGTTTCGAGATCGGCGGGAGGCGTTTCGATGGTACGCGACTCTTCCTCGTTCAGCTTGACGACGCTGGCAGTGTAGAGCAGCTCACGAACCAGCAGAGGAATGTAGGAATCGGGGCGCAGGTTTACGTCGTAGAATCGCCGGGCACGCGGGAGCGCTTGTATTGCTTTCGTCAGTTGGGCGCGGGCGTGCGGATTCATGGCAAACAGCGTGCCGAAATAAATCCAGTCGGGGTCGAATTCCGCAAGTCGAGTGAGATCCGCCGCCGTGAGATCGACGAAATCGTATGCGGCGGGGCGATGAATGGTGTAGCGGGGCTGGCGCTGATGATCGAAAGATACCGTTACGGCGCCGGTCCGTGCGTTGGCCATGCGCTGCACGAAATCGAGATTCAATCCGAGACGCGTGGCACGATCGAGAGCCTTATCCCCGCGATCGTCATTGCCAACCGCGCTGACCAAGCGGACATGGTGTCCCAGGCGCTGCGCTTGAATCGCGAAATTGAACGGTGCGCCGCCGAGATGATCGCCTGAAGGCAGCAGATCCCACAGAATTTCGCCGATGCTGAGAATACGCATGGCTTATTTTTTCGTCAGCACCGCAAGCAGAGATTGCCCCAGAGGAGGCGAAATCACGGATTCCAGGCGCGAGACCACGGGCACCATCACTGTATCGAACAACGCGATCTGTGCGGCCGATTGCGTTTCGCGCCGCAGGATGCGCGCGTTCATCCACCATCCGAAGAAGCCCATGAAGTTGACGTAGTGCAGCTTGCGGATGTGGAGATTGCAGGCGCGCGCGAGTTTTCGCATCGACGCTTTGGTGTGGCGGCGTTGATGCTGCAGATTTCGATCGATGGGGCCATACAGCGCGGGGAAAGCAGGCACAATGAGGACCACGTTTCCGCCGGTGGAGATCACTGAAGCGAATCCCGCCAGCGCAGCGCGATCGTCGGCGATGTGTTCCAGGACGTTGAGGCACACGCAGGAATCGAGGCGAAACGTGGCCAGCTCCTGGGCGGGAAATCGCGACGCGTCGGCGACCATGGTGCGCAGATTGCGCGCGTCGGCGTAACGCTCCCGAACTTTAGCGATGCAATCAGGGTCGACGTCGAGCGCGACCACCAGTTCGCGATCGAGCAAGTGGGCAGTGAAATTTCCAGTTCCGCAGCCGGCTTCGAGAACGCGCTGTCCCAGCCAAGGTTTCACCAATCGCGCCTGCCATGCGAAGTAGTTCTTAGCGCGCGACATAAGCGCGAGATCATCGAGCTTGAAGGTGGGGGGCGGCGTGGCAGCGCGCATGACGAATCGCTCTTATTCTAGCGGGATTTCGGGTATTGACGGACAATAGTGGATCGGAATGTTCTATCTATTCCACGTGTTCCGATCTTTTCTGCCGCTGCACAATCCGATCGGATTCGGGGGCGCGGATTTCATCGAGCTGTTCGTAGCGATGGTGATGGTCGCGCTGGCTCTTTCGTGGCGGCACTTGATCGGATGGACGCGCGCGTTGGCGGAACGGCCGGTGTGGTGCATGTTCGCGCTGTTTCTGCTGCCGATCGCGCTGCGGCTGGCAATGATTCCGATTCATCCGATCCCGATCCCGCTGGCGATCGACGACATGAGCTATGCGCTGCTGGGCGATACGCTGACGCATTTTCGATTTTCGAATCCGCCACATGCCATGCATCGATTTTTCGAAACGCTGTTCGTGTTGCAAGAGCCGCGTTACGCGTCGATCTATCCGGCGGGGCAGGGGATGGCGATCGCGATCGGGCTGATGCTGTTCGGGAATCCGTGGGCGGGGATCGCGATTTCGATAGGAGCGATGTGCGCGGCGTGCTACTGGATGTTGCGCGGATGGGTGTCTCCCTCATGGGCGCTCGCCGGTGGAGTTTTCGCGGCTTTGCAATTCGGTGCGTTGAGCCAATGGATGAACAGCTTCTGGGGCGGGGCCGTTTCGGCATTCGCGGGATGTTTGGTGTTCGGCGCGCTACCGCGAATCCGCGAGAGTGGACGGAAGAGGTACGCAATTCTGCTCGGTGTGGGAATCGGCATTGCGATTTTGACGCGGCCGTTCGAGTCGATTTTGGTCGTCGTGAGTGTGGCGCTGTATTTTTTGGTGACGCGAAGTTTCGGTGTGTTGTTGAAAGCCGCGCCTGTGATCGTCATCGCAATGCTGCCGGGGATTGTGCTGGTCGCGATCCAGAATAAGAGCGTCACCGGTATATGGACGACGCTGCCGTATATGGAGAGCCGCGCCGACTACGGCGTGCCGACTACGTTCTTGTGGCAGCCGAATCCGGTGGGACGGCAGATCGCGACTCCGGAGCAGCGGTTGGTCGCGGACGGGCAGGCGTTTGCGCACGACGTGAACGTCAAGATGAGTTTTCTCGAACGCTTGAAGGGTCGGGTTCCGATTTATCGATTCTATTGGCTCGCGCCGCTGTTGCTGCTGATTCCCGTGTTCCTGTGGCGGATTCGCGAGCCTGCGTACTTATGGATCGTGCTGACGGTGGTGTTGTTCGCTTGCGGGACCAATGAATATCCGTATTTTTATTCGCACTACATCGCCGCGATCACCTGCTTGTTTGTGCTCGCGTTCATTGTCGCGCTAAGGTCGCTGCCGATCGAGCCCGCTAAGGTCGTGATATTTCTGTGCGTCGCCCATTTTGTGTTTTGGTATGGGATGCATTATCTAGGGACGCAGGACTTCGCGCATTTCATGTGGCAGTTCGAGACGGAAGACGCGATCAACTCGGGAGATCCACAAGGGCGAAAAGCGGTGCGCGATCAGTTGCTCGCCAATTCCGGGAAGCAACTGGTGTTCGTGCAATACGCACCGGGCCACGCGTTTCAGGAGTGGGTATACAATCGCGCTGATGTGGATTCGGGACAGATCGTGTGGGCGCGGAATCTGGGACCGATCGACAACCAGCAGTTGCTGCATTACTATCCGGATCGAAAGGCGTGGCTACTGCTGCCCGATTCGAAACCGCCGCTGCTGACGCCGTATTTCGAAACGCCGGCGGGTCGCGCGCCGGAGCAAGTTGTGCCTGCACCGGATGCGCCAGCGTCCGGCAAACCGAAGGGTAAACGTCCTCCACCGCGCTTCGAGGATATTCCCCAAAAATGAGCGCGAGTGACGCGATCGAGCTGGTGTTGGCTGCGGCGCTGCTCCTGTGCGTGATCTTGTGGCGCGGTGCGGTGGAGCGCATTTTGCGAGGGCTCGCTGGGCGCACCGCGTGGTGCATGATCCTGCTCGCGCTGCTGCCGATCGCGCTGCGATTGCTGCTGCTGCCGCATCATCCAGTTCCAACGCCCGATGTGTACGACGAGTTCGGTCATTTGTTTGTGGCGGACACATTGATGCACGGCCGTCTGGCGAATCTGCCGCATCCTCTGCACCAATTTTTCGAGACGTTTTTCATTTTGCAGACGCCGACGTACAGCTCGATTTATCCGATCGGGCAGGGCCTCGCGATGGAGATCGGCAGAGTAATCTTCGGGATTCCGTGGGCGGGCGTGGTGCTGTCGACCGCGGCGTTCTGTGCGCTGTGTTACTGGATGCTGCGGGGGTGGACGACGCCGTTGTGGTCGCTGGCAGGAGGATTGCTGGCGGTGATCGAGTTCGGGCCGCTGAACACGTGGATGAACAGCTACTGGGGTGGCGCGTTCGCGGCGGCGGGAGGATGTTTGGTGTTCGGTTCGTTGCCGCGATTGCGCCGTGGCGCGGATTGGCGTGTAGGAGCGTTGCTCGGCATCGGGATGGGAATTTGTTTGCTGACGCGGCCGTACGAATCCATCTTTGTGCTGATCGCGGTCATCGTTTATGTGCTGCCGAAATGGCGAGATCCGGCGTTGATCGCGGCGGTGATTTTCGCTTTGCCCGCTGTCGGACTGACCCTGCTTCAAAACAAGCGAGTCACCGGAAGCTGGACGACCTTGCCATACTCGCTGAGCCAGAAACAATATGGAGTGCCTGCGGCGCTGACGTTTCTATCGAATCCCGTTCCCGATCGCGCACTGACGGTGCAGCAGCAACTAGAATACAAAGCCCAGCTTGCGTTTCGCGACGAGCCGGAATCGATCAAGAGCTATTTACTGCGCCTGGAATTTCGCGTCCGCTACTATCGCTTCTTCTTCCTGCCTCCCTTGTTCATCGCGCTGTTGTTTTTCCTGGGCGCGTTGAAGGAGCGAAGACTCCAGTGGATGGTCGCTACGCTGATCCTGTTCGTGCTGGGAATTAATTTCTTTCCGGCGTTCCAATTTCACTATCTGGCGCCGGTCGCGTGCCTGTTCGTGCTGATGAGCGTGATCGGGCTGGCGCGGCTGCATGCGATCAACGCGACCGCATCGCGATTGCTGCTGTTTCTATGTTTCGCTCAATTCTCGTTCTGGTATGCGATTCATTTGTTCGATTTGAGCGCCTTCTCCATTGCGATGCGGCCGTATGAAACCTGGGATGGATTGAATCATGACAATCCTGCACGCCGAATTGCGGTGAATCGCGAACTGGAGACGATCCCCGGAAAGCTCCTGATCTTCGTACGCTACGCGCCGCAGCATATTTTTCAGGATGAATGGGTGTACAACCGCGCCGACATCGACACGTCGCGAATCGTGTGGGCGCGCGATCTGGGTGAGCCGGAAAACGCCAAGCTGGGCGCGTATTATCCCGATCGCACAGTGCTGCTGCTGGAACCGGATGGACCGGCGCCCGTCTTGTCGCCATATCAGCGTTAGTGCGTCGGCGCCTGGCGCGCTCCATTCTGTCGCGCCTCATCAAGACGCCGGACTAAAGCGTGCGCCACGAACGCCGATAATAGCTGAATATGCCTTTGATGCTCGATGAAGCGCAGGTGCGCGCGTTGCTCACCATGCCCGACCTGATCGATGCGATGGACCGAGCTCTTACCGCATTTTCGGCGGGCAGCGTAGTGCAGCCGGTGCGCACCATCGTCGATCTCGCCGATCGTCATGCGTTTTTCGGATTGATGCCGGCGTACGTGCCGTCGGCGCCGGCGCTGGGCGCGAAGCTGGTGACGGTTTATCACTCCAATCTGGAACGCGGGTTGCCGTCGCACCTGGCCACGATTCTGTTGTTCGATCCGGAAACCGGCGCGTTGGATGCGATTCTTGATGGGCGCTATATCACGGAGGCTCGCACGGCCGCGGTGTCGGCGGTATCGGCGAAGAAGCTGGCCCGCAAGGATTCCAGTGTGCTGGCGATTCTCGGATCGGGCGTGCAGGCGCGCAGTCATTTAGAAGCGCTGGGCCACGTGCATCAGTACAGGCAAGTTCGCGCGTGGAGCCCGACGCGTGCGAATCTCGATAAGTTCTGCGGCGAAACCGGGGCGATCGCGATGGCGACGGCCGAAGCCGCGGTGCGCGATGCGGATGTGATTGCGCTGACCACGGCATCGCCGACTCCCGTGATCGAGAGCGCGTGGGTGAAAGACGGCGCGCACGTGATTTCGGTGGGCGCGTGCCGGCCCACCCAGCGTGAGATGGACCCGGCGCTGGTGGCGCGGGCGAAGCTGTTCGTCGATTCGCGGGCGGCGGCGCTGCAGGAATCGGGCGATGTGGTGATGGCGATCGGCGAAGGGCGATTTACGCAGTCGCATATTGTCGCTGAATTGGGCGAGCCGGCTGCGCGGCGCGCGAGCGACAGCAACGTTACGATTTTCAAATCGTTGGGCTTGGCAGTGGAAGATGTTGCGGCGGCGCACCTGGCCGTAACGCGGGCAAGATCCTGAACTTTGCGAGCACGATAGAATAGAGGCAGCTTTTGATGCCCGCACAATTTGATCTCTCCAAACTAAGCGTTCGCCAGTTCGCCGAGCGTTTCCGCGGTGAAATGATCCCGCTCAGCAATACCTTCTCGTACTTCTGCGCATCGGTTCCGATGTCGGAGGAGGACCTGAAGGAGTATCTGCAGGAGCCGGTGGCGGCGCTGCCGCCCGCGATTATCGCGGCGCTGCCCAAGATTTCCATCCTGCTGGTTCCGTATCTGGAACGATCGAACGGCGCGGGACGCAAGGCGGATCGCACGCCCTCCGATTTCGTATCGATCGAGAAGCCGCCGGAGGGGAAGACCAGCACATCGACGCAGCTTCGCGTGGGCGAGGAAACGGTGCTGGCGTTCGCGCTGAAGGATCAGGAGATGGCGGAGTATCACTATCGCTTCTTCCATTTGTTAGCGACGCTGCTGGGCGAGCACTGGAATGACGAAGTGGAGACCACCTATTCGCGTGTGCTGCGCGAAGAAATGAACGCCGACGCGCATGGCGAAGTGGATGAGCCGAGCTGGCGCATGAAGCAATCCCTGCGGCGCGGCAACGGGCGCACCGGCAAGGCATTTCGCGAGTACGCTCGACAATCGTTTATCGATACATTGACGCTGTACCTGCACGGTATTTGCTGCGATATCGATGTCGATACCGGGCCGCGCCAGTTGCCCAGCCGCTATCTTCGGAAGCGCCTAATGGCGTTGGAGCAGTTGTTTCCGCCGCCCAAGGGCTACGCGGTTTTCCCGGAACAACTAGAGGGTTAGGCGAGCCACTCGATCGCGGCGCTGACCAGCAGCGGGCCCAGGAAATTGGCGGCGTCGTTTTCGACCTTCTGCAGAATCTGTTCGGCGAAGGCTTGATCGGTCGCGACCACAGCCGCGGCCACCAGCCCACGCTGCCAGGAATCCTGATAGCCGATCTCGGCGACAGAAACGTTGAAGCGCGTGCGCAAGCGGTCCTTCAATCCTTTGACGAAGTGGCGCTTGTCTTTGAGGGAGTGCGCGTCGTCCATACGCAGTTCGAAAGTAATGACGCCTACGCTGGGCACGGATCTGGAGCGCTAAACCAGCGCTTCGGTGGCGACTCGTTCGGTGGCGAACGCCTCGATGATGTCGCCCGGTTTGATGTCGTTATACCCGGCGAGCGAGATACCGCACTCGAATCCGGACTTCACTTCGCTGGCGTCGTTCTTGAAGCGCTTGAGGCCGATCACCTTACCGGTGTGGACGACAACATTGTCGCGCAGCAGGCGAACCTCAGCATCGCGCGTGATGGATCCATCCTGCACCATACAGCCGGCCACAGTGCCGATCTTGGAAATGCGGAACACCTCGCGAACTTGGGCGCGGCCCTTGTAGACTTCCTTGAACACTGGGTCCAGCATGCCGGTCATGGCGCGCTTCATTTCATCCGCCAGCTCGTAAATGATGGTGTGCAGGCGGATGTCGACCTTTTCCTGCTCTGCCAGCGCGCCGGCGTTGCGCTCCGGGCGAACATTGAAGCCCACGATGATGGCGCTGGACGTCGATGCGAGCAGCACATCGGATTCGGTGATGGCGCCCACGGCCGAGCGCAGCACGCGAATGCGGACTTTATCGGTAGACAGCTTCTGCAGCGTATCGGCCAGCACTTCGGCCGTGCCGCCCACATCCGTTTTCAGGATGATGTTCAGTTCCTTGACCTCGCCCTCTTTGAGCTGATCGTGGAACTGCTCCAGCGTCATGCGATTGTTCTTGGACATCGCGATGTCGCGAGCCTTGCCTTCGCGATAGATGACGATCTGCTTGGCCTTGGCGGTGTCGGTCACCGCCTGGAACGCGTCCCCGACGTCGGGCAGCGATTCGAAACCGAGTACTTCTGCGGGCATGGACGGCCCGACTTCGCGAACCGGCGCTCCGCGATCGTCGAACATGGCGCGTACGCGTCCGAACACCGATCCGCAGATGAAATAATCGCCGACCTTCAGCGTTCCATTGCGCACCAGCACCGTCGCCACCGGACCGCGGGCGCGATCGAGCTCGGCTTCGAGCACCGTACCCATGGCGGGACGCGCCGGATTGGCTTTCAACGCGCGCATGTCCGCGACCAGCAGAATCATTTCGAGCAGCAAATCAAGATTGGTTTTCGCTTTCGCCGAAACCGGGACCATGACGGTATCGCCGCCCCATTCATCCCACAGCAGGCCGCGATCGGAAAGCTGCTGCTTGATGCGATCGGGGTTGGCATCCGGTTTGTCGATTTTGTTGATGGCGACGATGATCGGCACGCCCGCGGCTTTGGCGTGATCGATGGCTTCGAGAGTCTGCGGCATCACGCCGTCGTCGGCCGCCACCACCAGCACCACGATGTCGGTAACTTTCGCGCCGCGGGCACGCATGCGAGTGAACGCCTCATGGCCAGGAGTGTCGATGAACACGATCTTCTGGCCGTTCTTTTCGACGTGATAGGCGCCGATGTGCTGGGTAATGCCGCCGGCTTCGTGATCGGCGACATGGGCCATGCGGATGGCATCGAGCAACGACGTTTTTCCGTGATCGACGTGGCCCATGATGGTGACCACGGGGGAGCGCTTCTCGCGATCCTCTTCAACTTCGGTCTGCTGGATCTCGTTGGTCGATTCCTCTTCGTAGCTGACCTTGTTGGTAGACGCGCCGAAATCGCGGGCGAGTTCCTCGGCCAGTTTCACGTCCAGGGTCTGATTGATGGTGGCGAGAATCTTCTTCTCCATCAAACGCTTGACGACCAGGGTCGCCTTGATGCCCAGCTTTTCCGAAAGCTCGCGCACCGTGATTCCTTCGGCGATGGTGATTTCGCGATCGATGGGTGGCGGTTCGAACGCTTCGGCGCGGCGCGGGCCCTGCCGGATGCGTCCCTCTTCATGATCGACATCGCGGCGGCGATCGCGCGTGCCGGGCTTGGTCGCATGACGGCGGCCGGGATCGGTAGGCAGCGTCGCGGGTTCCGCACGCAGCGGCGAGGTCGGGTGCATCTGGCGGCCGCGCATGGCAGGTCCGCTGCCGGGGCGTTGGCCGTAGCCGCCGCCGGGACCGCCGGGGCCACCAGGTCCGCCGGGACCACGCGTCAAGGGCTGGCCGGGACGAACCGGACCGGTATAGATCGGACGGCCGGGAACCGGGCTGGCGGGCCGAGCCGCGGGAACTCCGGGTCGAGGCATCGCGGGCGCACCGGGCGCAGGCGCTTTCTGCAAGCGCGCCACCATGTCGGCACGCGGCGGCACGACCGGTCGCGCCACCGGCTGCCCGGCGAGGTTCGGTTTCGCGGGCGGGCGTAGCGGTGCGCCTCCTCCAACCTGGTGCGGCGTGGCCACTTGATGAGGAGCGGGATGTGCGGGTGCGCCAGGCACAGGAGGCCTGGGCGGCGCGACACGCGGCGTCGGAATGCTGGGAACGGGATTCGCGGAAGCGGCTGGTGCGGCCGGGCGCGGAGGAACAGGAATCGAAACCTGCGGAGGCGCTTTCGGGGCGTCGCCGAGTCCCGCAGGCAGAGGCTGCCGCGGTCCGGAAAGAATCTGGCCGGGTCTAGGAGTCGTCGGCACCGGCCTGGCCGGGATCGCTGTGCCGCGCGCGACCGGCGGGGTCAGCGGCATGGCCGGGGCGCCGCTCGAAAGAGGCGGCCGGATGGGCATCGGTTTCGGTGACGGCGGCGCCGCTTCTTCGTGCGCTTCCTTGGTTTCCTGACGAGCGGGCTCGGGGCGAGACGGCTCAGGACGCGCAGCCTCGGGCTTGATGATTTCCTGCTTGGCGGGTGCGGATTCCTGTCTGGCGGCCGGCGGACGAGCGGGCTCTTCAGCGGGGGGCGGGGCAGACGGACGGGTGGTTTCGGGTTGAGGCTCTTCGGCGCCTCCGCCGCCGGCCACAAGCCGGCGCACTTCCAGCGCGACATCGTCGTCGAGCGAGCTGGAATGCGTTTTCTTGTCTGCTACGCCGAGTTCGCGGAGCTTGTCGAGGATGACATTCGGCTTAACCTCGAGCTCGCGAGCCAGCTCATTGATTCGAATTTTGCTCATACAGTGACGCCCCTGGCCCTAAAACGGCCGGGCAGGGGTTTCAAACGGGACGGACCTCGCCTTCATCCGAACGTTCCGTGCCCTCTATCCTAACAGATTCGTTTTCGGGCTCCGATTTCTCTTCGCCCGATTCCACACTTGATTCCACCGCGCCATCGCTCGCCACAGCTTCAGCTACTGCCTCGGCAGCGACTTCGGCTTCAGCTTGTTCGGGAGCGCCGTCCATCGAATTTTCGAATTGCCCGTAGTAACCGTTCACGGCGGATTGGAGATTCTCCACCATGTCGTTATCCATGCCCATCTCATCGAGCTGTTCCGGCGTCATGGACCCGAGCTTCTCCACTGTGTTGATTCCGCCGGTCATCAGCTTGTCGATCACCGCTTCGGCCAGGCCATGGTCGAGCAGCACCGAAACCGGCGCTCCGGGAACCACCAGCGCGGCCATCTGCGATTCCACTTCCTGCCGTTTTTCTTCTTCGCTCTTGATATCGATGCGCCAGCCGAGCAGCTTCGCGCCCAGGCGCACATTCTGGCCCTTCTTGCCGATGGCCAGCGACAATTGCGAATCGTCGACGATCACTTCCATATGCTTCTCGATGGGATCGATGATCGAAACGCGCGAGATTTTCGCCGGGCTCAGCGCATGCGTGGCGAACACCACCGGATCGTCGTTGTATTCGATGATGTCGATCTTTTCACTGCGCAATTCGCGAATGATCGATTGGACGCGCATGCCCTTCATGCCGACGCAGGCGCCTACGCTATCGACGTCGCGGTCGCGGCTGGAGACGGCGATCTTGGTGCGCTCGCCGGCTTCGCGCGCGCAGCCTTTGATGATCACGGTGTTGTCGTAAATTTCCGGGACTTCCTGTTCGAACAGGCGCATCACCAGTTCCGGCGCGGCTCGCGAAACGATCACGCCCGCGTTCTTGCCGGCCTTTTCGACGCTCTTGATGATGCAGCGGATGCGATCGCCCACGCTGAAGCTTTCGAGCTTGGATTGCTCTTTCTTGGGAAGCCGGGCTTCGGTCTTGCCCAGGTCGGCGACCAGATCCTGACCTTCCACGCGCTTGACGATGCAGGTCACCAGTTCGCCCACACGGCCCGAGTATTCCGAGAAAATATTTTCGCGCTCGGCTTCGCGCACCTTTTGCAGGATCACCTGCTTGAAGGTCTGCGCCGAAATGCGGCCCAGCGCCTCAGTGGGCTTAGGGAACCGGATTTCAGATTCCAGGGCGGCGTCGGGATTGATCTTTTGCGCGTCCTGGACGGAGATTTCGCGTAGAGGATCGGCCACTTGATCCACCACGCGGCGTACGCCGAAAATCTGGATGGCGCCCGCTTCGTCGAATTCGGCGCCCATATCCTCTTCGGTATGGAAGTGCTTGCGCGCGGCCACCAGCATGGCATCCTTCACGGCGTCGCGAATGATTTGCGCGTCGATGCCTTTTTCCTTGCTGAGGATTTCGATGGATTGATAAAGCGTTCCCATAAAATTATGAGCCGTCCGTTCCTGTTTTCCGCCGGGATTTACCACTCGAACTTCAGATTCGCCTTTTCCACCTGATCGAATGGAAAGCGGAGCGTGCGTCCGGGCGAATGTTCAAGCGCAATGATTCCTTCCGTAAAACTCGAAAGCGTGCCGCTCCAGTGGCGTGAATTTTCCAGCGGCTCACGCAGCGTGACTTTGATTTTCTGGCCCACGAAGCGTTCGAAATCGCGCGGCTTGGTGAGCTTCCGCTCCACCCCAGGCGAACTGACTTCGAGCGTATATCGTTGACCAGGAATCACATCTTCCATGTCCAAGATGGTGCCGACGTTTTCCGAGATGTATTCGCAATCGCCATGCGTGACGCCGGGCATGGTGCTATCCACGAGAGGCGTGGCGCGATCGATGAAGATGCGCAGAACACGGGCTCCGCCCCCGCCCAGCATCTGGACGTCGACGATTTCGATGCCCTCGCGGGCGCCCACTCGTTCAGCGATTTCCATGACTTTTGCCGTTACGGCTTCTCGATTCCGGTCCGCCATCTTTCATGTCACTCAATAAAATGGGCTTTCGCCCTCGAGCAATAAAAAAGTGGGCTTTCGCCCACTTCCCTGGCCCGACACCTGAACTCAGTATACAACACGGGTGCAAATCGCCCCGCGGATGGTCTAGTTTGGCCTTTTCTTGTGCCCGTTCGATCCCTTGCCGTGGCCGTTGGTACTGCGATTCGCCGCGATCCATTCCTTAAGGAGACGGTCGGTCTCCTTTTGCGCTGCGCGTATCTCAGCCATGTCCCGATCGTGCGCTGCGCGTGACGCAGCAAAATCCCGGCCCAATTGCTTCTGCTGCTTCCCGGTATCGACTACCATCTTCATGCCCGTCAACACGAGCTTCCGAATCGCTTCGATCTGTCTTTCGGCCCGCTCCTGTTTGGCAGTGACCGAAGCCAGATTTTCGAGGATGAATTCCATTGTCCGTTCAACATCCATCTTGCTATCGAGAATATCATGCGTGATAAGATCAACGGCTGACTATGCTTATCCTCGCTGCAATTCTCGCGATTTTCGTGTACGGCATGAACGCGGCGATGCTCGGCACCATCCTGCCCGAGCTCTCGGGCCGCTTCAAACTCACGCCGCAACAGAACGGGACCATCGCGCTGATGCAGGCGATCGGACTGGTGATCGCCTCTGTGGCGGTGGGGCCGCTGATCGATTACGAAGGCAAGAAGGTAGGGATGATCCTGGGGCTCGGCCTGGTGACCATCGCGCTGTTCCTGCTGCCGCGCGCCAAGGGCTACGGGTCCATCATGTTCTACCTGTTGCTGCTGGGATTGGGTGGCGGCATCATCGTGACCGGCGCGAACGCGCTCGCCAGCGACGTCAGCGAAACCAGCCGCGGCACCACGCTGAACCTGATCAATCTGTTTTTCGGACTGGGGGGCATGGCGACGCCGCTCATCTCCGCGAACTTTCTGAAGCGCGATTCGGTGAAGCTGTGTTACCTGGTTGCCGCGCTCACTGCGATCACCCTGGCGATCAACGTCGCGACGGCGATGCCTGCTCCCTCGGGCAACGCGAGCTTCGTGTTTTCCGATATCGGGGCGGTGCTGGGCAAACCGTCGCTGTTTTTGCTGGCGCTGATGCTGTTCCTTTATGTGGCGTGCGAAGTGGGCGTGTGGAACTGGCTGGCGCAGCATCTGATCGCTCAAGGAGTGCCGGAATCGCGCGCGCTGAATATTTTGTCACTGGGATTCGCGCTGGGACTGCTGATCGGGCGCGTAGTGGTATCGCAGGTGCTGCGGACTGTTTCGCCTGAAACCGTGACGCTCGCGTCTTCGATCCTGATGGCGATCACGACGTTCTGGATGCTGCGGACGCGCGAGCCCGTGATGGCGGGCGTCGCGGTATTTCTCGCCGGGGTTTCGATGGCTCCGGTGTTCCCGACGGTGCTGGCGATGGTCGCCGACCGATTTCATACCATGACCGCGACGGCTCAAGGCGTCGCGATCAGTTCGGGCTGGCTGGGGCTGGCGGTGAGTTCACGCATCATTGGGTCAATTGCGGGCGGGGAGCCGAAGCGGCTGAAATCGGCGCTGCTGGTGATTCCGGCGGCTTCGGTGGTGATGATCGTCGTAAATCTCGCGCTGCGTGCGCTCTAAGCTTTTAGGAATTCGTCTGGCTCGATTCCAGCCTGCTTCAGAATCGCGCGGAGCGTGCCTTCCGGCACGTCGCCTGGGTGGTTCGGAACCGTTGTGTAGCGATTTCTCGCCGCGTCGAACCAGATCTCGTGGCCACCCGCAGCTTGCGATCGAAAACAAACCCGCATTTCCGCAGTTTGCGGATCGTCTCTTTATACTTGAAGCCTGCGAGTCGGCCCATCAGGCTGCGATGACAATCGTGAAGTCGTGGCGCTCGCTGGTGGTGGGCAGGTTCACGGCTTCTTCTCGTTCGCGGCGTGCTTCGATCAATTTGCGAGCGACATCACGTGCTATCTCCAGCGTCTCTGCCACCGTGCGACCTTGCGCGACAAGCCCTGGGAGTTCATCAGACGTCGCGAGAAAAAGCCCCTCGGGCAATTCCTCGACCTGAATCCTGATCGCCAGTTCCATATGACGATGCTAGCGCAGTGAGGGGACCAGGCTCTTTGCCGGTGGTTCGTGACCTCTGGCGGTGACGCGCTCGACTGCACTCACGCGATTCTTTTCGATGATGAGTGCGTCATCGAAATTGTTCACCGTCGGGCATACGTGACGAGGGACCAGATACAGCGTCTCTCCAATCTCCGGCCGTCGGGCGCCATTGGTTATTTCAATGGGCAGATGCTCCTCGCTCGGTTTGAGCGGCACTAGATCAGGATGGCCGATCACCACGCAGGTGGGAACGCCGGCATCGGCGGAGACGGCTTTGTGACCCGCGTCGCAGGTCAGTAGATGCTCTTTCGGGTGGCTGACGACGGTCGCGATCACGATCGCGGCGGGGCGATACGGCCATTCTGGAGAAATTTGGGTCGCGCTGGTGGCGTCGCTATAGACGACCGTCCCGGGTGAAGCGCGATGGATGAAATCGGCGGATCGAAACGGAGTGTAGGTCGCCGCGCAGGGGAAAGCGGGAGTGCCCGAAGTGATCATTTCGCCGATCTTGAATCCGGCGTTCTTGATTGCAGCCGCGATCTGCATCAATCGATCGTAGCCGCGATGCGCCGCGCGCTCGCGTTCAACGCGATCTTCGTTGTGGATGTGGCCGTCGTAGTAATGCAGCCCGCGAAATTCCAATCCTGTCGCGGCGATCGCGCGCACGATTTCCAGGATCTCGGTAAGGTGATCCTGCTCTACTCCGGTGCGATTCATTCCGGGATTCAGGTCAATGAAAATGCCGATCGGGCTTTTTGCCCACGCGACCACCTGCGCGGGATTTTCCACCAGCACGGAAATTCGCGCGTCGCGGTGGCGATCCGCAATTTCACGAACACGCGCGGCGTTTGCGCCCACCATTGGGTAGGCGAGCAGAACATCCTTGATCCCGGCATTGCACGCCGTTTCGAGCTCCAGCGTGGTGGAGCACTTGGCCTGCGCGATTCCTCGTTCCGCCAGGCGCCGCATGATGAATCCGAGCTTCGCGGTCTTGACGTGCGGTCTCCAGCGATTGGGATCGCCGCCGAGAAGGCGAATGGTGGTCGCGATATTGGAATCGACGATCTCGGGATAGATCGCGAGCGCGGGAGTCAGGATCTCGCGCGCGTTTTGAATCTGATACTGATCGAGCGGGATCACTCCAGGTTCTTCACCGGAACATTAAAGACCACGGTGTTGACTTTGCCCGCGCGCTGGAACTGCACCCACACTTTGT
Source organism: Terriglobia bacterium (assembly GCA_963819125.1). Classification (GTDB taxonomy): domain Bacteria; phylum Acidobacteriota; class Terriglobia; order Bryobacterales; family Bryobacteraceae; genus Palsa-187. The sequence continues at coordinate 242,931 of CAWFUQ010000015.1, read as the reverse complement.
AGATCCCGGCGCGCGGGAAAATTTGATTGAACTGAAGCTCCCTGTATTTACCTTCTTCCGGATCCCGTGGTTCAAAGGCGGGATGGCTGTGGATCATGTCGATCAGATCCCAGCTTCCGGTCAGCATGTGGCCCCATGCGCCAATGTACTGCTCGATATCCTTGTCCGGCGTGAGCCTGAAGAACATGATCGTCTTGAACCCGGCGATCGGCTGCGGCGGATCCATCACCAGTTCGACATGAAGATTAATGTCGTCCTTGGGCGACACGTCGGCCTGCAGCTGCGGCGTCTCGATTTTGAATCCTGGGCCGGGGACCATCACAGTCGACGCCACCAATTGCGGAGTGCCGGCAGCGGGATAGAAATCGCTCAGGATGCGATACATGCCGGGATGCGGAAACTTCTGATTGAGGATGAAGCTGCCATCAGGCTGCTTGTTGGGATGCACGTGATTGAAGAATTCCGTGTCCTGGCTCACTACGAACAAGTGATAAAGCTTCTCGTGCATTTCGGTGAAATCCTTCACCTGCTCATGCGATTCGGGGTCCTGGACGCGGAACTTCAGCTCGGTGTTTTCGTTTGGCTTGGGCACTTTCGGCGTGAGCGAAAGCAGCACCGGATACTCGCGCGATTCGGTCAGATCCGGAACCAGAGTCATGTTGCATATCGGGCACTTGCCCGGCGTATTCTGGCGGTAATCCTTGTGCATCGGGCAGCGGTACTGGATGACATCGTCGTCAGTGACGCTGCCTTCGCCCTTCTGGACGATGGCGTCGGCGACGGTCGGTTTCTTGTCCTGCGTGGACTGTTGACCGGTTTGTTGCGCGAACAGAATTGCCGCGGCGAACGACACCGCACCAATGATAATTCCTCGATGAAGCATGACGACTCTATTATCCCTCTCATGGTCGAAATTCGCTCGCCGATGAGCAAATCGTGGAGAACTACCTCACGTTCCGCATCGCGCGCCAGGATTTTGCCATGCGCGCCGAGCGGGTGCGCGGGTTGCTCCCGGCGCATGAACTGATCACGCTGGAGCCGCATTCGCCCGATTCGTGGATATGCGGTGTCGCGAGCGTGAAAGGGCGTGATTTTCCGGTGATCGATCTGCGCGGCAAGTTTGGAATCGCACTTGGCTCGCAGGGGCGCGAACCCTTGATTGTCGCGGTGGAGGTGGTCTCGATTACGGGGATGCAGCGGATGCTGGGGTTCGTCGCCGATCGGGTTTCCGAAGTGCGGCCGCTGCGCCAGCGCGATTTTCGCAACGGATCCGTCAGGATCTCGGGACGCTCACGGCGCGTGCTGGATCCGGATTTGATTCTGACGGAGCAGGATTGGTTGAACTGGACGATGTTGCTGGTGAAGTGATGTGGCGCAGGCTGTCGAGCCTGCTGAGCCGAGAGTCGTCTCGGCTCTTCGCTTGCTTCGATTTAAAGAAAAGTCAGCCGCGCAGGCCGCAGAACGCGATTTCGACTTGACGCTTTTGATCGGGCGTGAGGACGGTCTCGGGCAAGCGTGGCGGACCGCCGTAGTATCCGTTCAGATCCATGGCGTACCTGAGCATCGCTTGTCCACTTTTTCCGGTGGCTAAAGCCACCGCTCCAGCGATGCGAGCTTGCCAATCGGCGGCCGCTTCGAAATCGCGGGTGCGATGCGCTTCCCAGATGCTGATCATCGTATAGGGGATGGCGTTGGCGATCATCGAGACGATACCGGTAGCTCCATCGGCCAGCGATTTCGCGAATGTGGCGTCGTTATCGGCAAGCCCTTCGGGCTTCGCCGTGAATACCGGCCTGCCATCGGCGAATTTGGTGACCAGCTCGATCATGTGGGTTTGCTCGGGTTCCAAAACATAACCCGCGATCGATGTTCGATTCCATTTCGCGACGTTGTGCTCGACTTTAACGTCCCAGATGTTGCCGCGATGATCGAACGGAGTGACGACGGAGATGAAGACGCCTTGCAGCTTGATGGTGGGCATAAACATGAAAAAGCCGGCGCGAATCGATGTTCACGCCGGCTCTTCGGAACTTCTAAAACTACAGCTTTTGAATACAGAGCACGAACATGTACAGCGCCAGCGATTCGATCAGCGCCAGACCGATGATCAGGGCGGTACGGATCGCGGCCGTATTGCCGGGGTTGCGAGCCATCGCTTCGGTCGCGCCGGAGGTCGCCTTGCCCTGGCCGACTCCGCACAATCCCGCCGCGATGCCCATGCCGAGCGCCAGGCCGAGGGTCTTGTAACCCGTCGAGTCGCCGCCGGCGGTGGTCCCCTGGGCGAACACCGGCGTCGCCACGATCATCAACACGGCGAACACCATCAAAATAACTTTTACTCTTCGCATGCTTTCCCTTTCCTCTTTCCTATAAAGTTCCGCCGAGGAGGTGGTGCCGGTCCGGTCCTGGGGGGCCGGTGGCTCACACTCGATGGAGATAATGCCTAATGATCGTGCGCGACCGCTCCCCGAACGTACACCATGGAGAGCAGCATGAAAATATACGCCTGCAGGAGCGCGACGAACACGTGCAGGCCCATGAAGATGACGGGCACCAGAACCTTCGCGACGCTCATGAACGCGGCGGTCACCTGATCGCCCGCCACCATGTTGGCGTACAGACGAATGGTGAGCGACATCGGGCGCGCCAGATGGCTCGCGATTTCGATCGGAATCATCAGCGGCGCAAGCCACCACACCGGTCCCAATAATTGCAGGGTGTATTTAGCGCCGTGGGCGCGAAATCCCCACGCGTTGTAATAAATAAAAGTGCACAGCGCCAAGCCGAGCGTCACCGATGCGTTCATAGTGGGCGATTCGAACGCGGGGATCAGTCCGATCAGGTTCATGCTCAGGATGAAGATGAAAATCGTGGCGAAGAAGGGAACGTACTTGTCGCCGTGGTCGATGCCGGATTCGGCGACCGATTCGTTGAAAAATCCCCACAGCACTTCGAAAATATGCTGGAGCTTGCCGGGTTTATCGACCGAAAGCCTGGGCCGCAAGAAAGCGAACAGCAGCATCAACAGCACGACCACCAGCATCTCCATCACGATCCAGTTCTGCCAGGGACGCGCGGGATTTTCGGCGGTGAGGCCGACCATCGATAGGATCGACGTGGCTACGCCGGCCAGATGATCGTTGAATAGACGGGTGAGCAACAGCTCATGTTCTTGCATAGGTAAGTTCGTACAGGATTTCGAGCAGAATGGCCGCAGCCAGCGTGAACAACCCCGCCAGAATCGGCATCAAACTGATTCCCAAAAGGTTCACTATAACATAGCCGATCGCGAACAAGAATCCGTAGCGGAACACCCAGAACATCGGCGATCCTCTGAAGCCGGCGTGCGCGCGCCCGCTCAAGCCGTCGACCACGCGGCGCAGGCCGTGGAAGTTGAGCAGCGACAGGATCGATCCGGCCAGGAATCCTACGGCTGGCTTCATTCCAGTCTTGATGAGGATCACAATCGTGCCGATTACGCCCAGCGCAGCCGTGATGCGGATGATCCGGGTGATGGTTCGTTCGGAGTAATCGGCGATATTGCCCATGCGGTCAGCCGCCTCTATCCGCGCGTCACTTCGCGGATCAGTTGAATGAATCCGCCGACGGTGCCCAGGATCATCAGAATCATCGACCAGTAATGCGTGCCGGCATGTTGATCGATCCAGTAGCCGGCGCCATAGCCGAGCATGGTGGCGACAGGAATCATCAGGCCGACCGAAAGATAGCGGCCGAAGGTATACATGCCGGTCTTGTCGTCATCTTTCTTGTCAGGCATGCGCCGCCTTTAATGAAACAATGCGCGCGGCGTTCGCGGCGGCTTCGTTGATCAGAAAACCCATCTTGGGATGGGATGGTTCGAAATCCGCTGTGATGCCGAATTCTTTGAGCGTCTCCGACGTGGTCGGTCCGACCGAGGCGATCATCATTTGCGTTAGGGCGCTGCGCGCGGCGTCCTCGCACTTCATTTCGCTGCGCGATGCGAAGCAAATGATTCACCTGAATTGACGTGGTGAAGATCGCGACATCAAACTGGCGATCGACCAGACGCTTCACGGCTTCGCGCAAAGGCGCGGTGTCTTCCGGGAGATCCCACTGGTAGACGGGGAAGCTGGTGACCTCGGCGCCGCGTGCTCGAAGGCCGCCGATCAATTCGGCGCTGGGGCGGCCGTATTCCTGAATGGCGATTCTCTTTTCGGGTCGCCCGTCGACGGCCGCCAGGATTTCATGCCAGGTGTTGGGCTCCGGGACGGCGATGGTCACGGGAATCTGCCATTCGCGCAGTACCGCGATTGGTTTCGAGCCTCGCGCGACGATGGTCACTCTGCGCAGCGCGTCCTGAAGTTCGCCCAAGGGCCAGCGTGTTTCGAGCACCTTGCCGAGCAATCGAATGCCGACTCCGGTGAGCAGGATCGCCATCTCAAAATCACCGTTAAAGAGACGTTCGGCGAATTGAAATGCGGCAGGGTTGGACTCCAGCGGCACTTCGCGCATCGATGGCGCGACAAAAGGGACTCCGCCCTGCGCGCGGATAAGCTTCTCAATCTCCGCCGCACGGCGGCTTTCGAGCGAGAGTACGCGGAGTCCGTCGAAGGCCATCGCATCCAGCGTAACAGCGCCGGATGCAAAGCGCGCTCTCTGCCGTTCGCGCCTCATTGGGCTTGAGGCGCGACAGGAATGGAGCGCGTTCTTGGATGCTACTGAGCTTTGGGAGCTTCGGTCTTGGGTTCCTGCTCGCCGCGATGGCAGGTGTAGCAGGTCACGTGCACCTTGCCGTCCGGGAATCCGGCGTTGATATGATCCACCATCTCGATCATGTGGCGAGCGACTTCCTTCTTGGGGTTATCGTCGCTGGCGAAATTGCGCCCGGCGTGGCAGAAGGCGCATTCCACGCCCAGGCCCGCCGTGAAGGTACGCATGATCGGCTGAATCTCTGACCGATTCTGAATTTTCAGAACTTTAATGTTCGACGGTTGGCCGCCGCCTTTTCCCTTGTCCCCTTTGTCCTGCGCGGACGAGGAGAGGCAAAGCGGTAGCGACACAAGAAGCGAAAGGGCGAGTAAACGCATTGGAATATGATACACAGTTTGGCTATCGCTGTATTGGTTCCGCCGTAGCCACGGATGGAAGCAGCGTATGATTCGGTTCCACGCCGGCGATCTCGCGCAGCGCTGCGGTGGCGTCGTAGTTCACGGTAGTGACCTGGGGACATCGCCGGCACGCCGCGCCGCCTTCCTGCGAATACCAGCGGCAATCTTTTCGAATGATGCACGGCGGCAGCGCATCGACGACCTCCGGCAATCCCGCGACGATGCGCGTGGCCAGGCGGCAATCCTTTCCGTCGAAATGCGAGCACTTACTCTCTTCGCAAGTGGCCGCGAGACGGAAAATTTCAGTGGGCTGCGCGGGAGCGGCCATGGCCAGAACTTCCCTGGTCGCTGGAAGGATTTGATTCAGGTATACCAGCGTGCCTGGCGCCGCCGTGTCTGACGGTTGAACCACTCCCAGCACGCGGCAGTTCTGCATATCCGGTTGTGCGCTTGGGCAAAATTTTTCCATGGCCGTTCTCCCGATCGCTCCCTGATGAATCGCGAACGTTATTCCTGCACGGAAGGCAGGACGCGCGGAGCCAGCCAGCGGCCCATGATGATGTGGTTGTTGAACGCCAGCAGCGCACCGGATCCGCCGCCGCCGGTTCCTTTGGCGAGAAGCTCGGGTTCGGCCGCTTCCGGCGCCACTCCTGCCAGCTGGCCGGCGACGTCCGCCGCAAACGCGGTCACCGAGCCCAGTTCCTCTTTCACGATTTGCTGGTAGATCGGATCGGGAACTGGAAAGCCCATGATCAGGTATGGGAAATAAGAAACCTCGTTGACGGTCTTGATGGGGATTTTAGGAAATCTTTTCCCCGCCGACGCAACTGCGGTGTTGACGGCAGCGGTGAGTTCGCGAACGGATATAGCGGTAGCCTTTTGGGGCATGGGGTTCACTCCTTCACAGAAAGAGTGAATCGCGATCCAGCGCCGTTTCGACCGGTCGCGATCAGATTTTTACTTACGACCGGATATGGCGACTTATTGCGTTGCTCATTGCGTCACCCCGGCCTTCTTAAAGTCGCCGCCTTTGAAATAGGAGATCGACGATACGTCGATGTGACGCTTCAGCGCCGTCAGAACATCCTCTGGAGTCAACGCGGCGATTTTCTTTTCGAGCTCCGCGTCGCGCTGCATGGTGTAGCCGAACTGCGCATTGCGGATCAGGACGCGCACCAGATTCGCGTCCTCGCTGCGGCCCACCTGACGTTCCTCGAGGAATGCTTTCTTCGCCGTTGCGACTTCATCCGCCGGGAAGCCGTCACGCAGAATCTTGGATATCTCGTCCTTAAAATCCGCTTCAACCTTCGGGACGTTCTGCGGGTTGCAGATCGCCTGGACGACGAACTGGCCCAGATTATCGGCGATGCCGCCGGTGATGGAGCTGGCGACTCCGTAGCTCAGTCCGTCTTTTTCGCGAATGCGCTGCCATAAGCGCGACTGTGCGCCGCCGCCGATCAGCGAGTTGGCGAATACCATCGCGGCGTAATCGGGATCCTTATCGTTGAGCGGCGTGGTCAGTCCGGCGGCGAAAACTGCATTCGTCTTGTCGGGCGTTTCGATCAACTGATTGGCCGCCGCGACTTTGGTCACGCTGCGTTTGATGAAGCTATACGGCGACGGGCTCTTCCAATTGCCAAAAAGATCGGCCGCCAGCTTCTGAATCTCCGCCGCGTCGAAATCGCCGACGATGGCCAGTTCCGCGTTCGAAGCGCCGTAGAACTGGTTGTAGAACCTGCGAACGTCATCGGGGGCCAGCGTTTTCAGCGCCTGGATCGACTCATCCACCGAGGTGAATTCGCGCGGATCGCCGGGTGAATAAGGATTGATGTGACGATACAGGCTAGTCATGGCGAGCTGGCCGGGCTCACTGCGCTGCGATTCCGAGCGCGCGATGCTGGCCTGGCGAATCTGTTCGAAATCAGATTCCGGGAACGCGGGCTCGCGCAGCACCTCGGCCGCAAGCTTCAGCGCACCGGCCAATCCGGCATGAACCGTGTTGATACCGACCGCGGTTCCGGCCATGATGGTCGCGCCGACGTTCATCTGCGCCTTCAACTTGTCGAGTTCGTCGTTTAACTGCTGGCGGGTGTGCGTCTTGGTGCCCCGCATCAGCAGAGCGGCGGTCATCTGCGCGGCGGATTCCTTGCCGGCCAGGCTCTTCTCATCGCCGTAATGCAGATTGAGCGAAGCGACCACCGTCGCCCCGCGCGTCTTTTTCGATATCAGCGCCAGCTTCAATCCATTAGGAAGCGTCACGCGAATGGTTCGCGCATCGATATTGGCCGGCGACGGATCGAACACCTCGCCTTGTGCGACCAAAGGATCGCCCTTGTAATCTTTGGCGAGCGCGGCGATGTCGGGCGTGGCGGGAACCTCGGAACGATCCGGTTTGGCTTCGGGAATGAAGCGGCCGAGCGTCAGATTCGACGATTTGAGATACGTCTTCGCGACGCGGGCTACATCCTCCGGCGAGACTTTGCGAATGCGATCGCGATCAATGAACAGCAGACGCCAATCGCCGGCTGATGCCGATTCGCTCAACTGCAGCGCCAGATTCTGGGCGTCGGTGAAGAACAGATCGATTTCCTTGAGCAGGCGGGTGCGCGCGCGATCGACTTCCTCTTTGCTGGGCGGCTCTTTCACCATCCCGTCGATGGTGGCGAGCATGGTTTTCTCGACATCCCCGAGAGAACCATCCTTGCTCACTTCGGCGGTGAACATGGTCAAGCCGGGATCGTGGAAAGTGAACACGTTGCCGCTTTCGCGTGTCGCTTTCTTCGATGTGACCAGTGCTTTATACAGCCGGCCGGCGGGCTGCTTCATCGAGGATCTCTTCCATCACCTCCAGCGCGGCTGAATCGGGATGTGCGGCGGCGGGCGTATGATACGCCGCGATCACAGCTTGCATATCGCCGACGCGGCGCAGGTTCACTTCGCGCTCGCCGTCCTGAGTCGGTTCGAGCGTGTAGGTTTCGGTGAGCTTGCGGGTGGGTTTCGGGATGGGGCCGAAGGTGTCTTTGATCAGCGCCAGCGTTTTGGTTTCGTCGAAGTTGCCAGCGACCACCAATACCGCGTTGTCGGGCTGATAATACTTGCGATAAAAGGCCTGCAAGCGCATCGATCGGCACATGTTCGATATCGCTCTTCGATCCGATGGCGGAACGGCCGTAGCCGTGCCACAGGTACGCGGTAGACATCACGCGTTCGTTCAGGACACGCAGGGGGCTGTTTTCGCCCATTTCGAATTCATTGCGCACCACGGTCATTTCCGAATCGAGATCGGCGCGGGAGACGCGCGAATGGGTCATGCGATCGGCTTCCATTTCGAGCGCCCACTTGAGGTTTTCTTCCTTCTGCAGAGTTTCGAAGTAGTTGGTGCGGTCGTAATACGTGGATCCGTTGTAGCTGCCACCGCGGCTCTGGATCAGTTTGCCGATCTCGTTCAGCTTGTCGGTGCCCTTGAACAGCATGTGCTCCAGCAGATGCGCCATGCCGGTTTCGCCGTAGCCTTCGTGCCGGGAGCCGACCAGATAGGTGACTGCGACGGTGAACGTCGGCTTGGAGGGATCGGGAAACAGCAGCACCTGGAGCCCGTTGTCGAGACGATATTCGGTAATCCCCTCGACCGACGTGATTTTCGTCTGTGCGGCGCAAATCCCGGTGAACGCAGCCGCCAGGATGGCGATGGACGCAAAAGTAGCTTTCATTTAATTTTCAGCCTATATCATTTGGTTGAGACGTAGGCAGGCCGATTTGGGTTGTAATCGCGATGCCGAAGTGCTGCTCGAAAGCCTTGATGCCCTGGAGGGTGACGCGAACCGCGCGGGTTTCTGGCTTCCGGGCGACCCAGCGGAGGTCGGTGAGCCGGGTGAACAATGCGCCGCCCAGCGGTCCACCGATGTGGTGGCGTCGCTCGGTCCAATCCAGACAGGCGCGGTTGGGTTTGTCGGGACGAACGGATTCGAGATTCACTCCCAGCTCGCTGCACCATTCGCGTCCAAGATCAGTGAGGCTGAAGGTGGCTCCTGCGTCGGCGATCACATAATCGCGATCGAGCAGGGACTGGGTGACTCGCACCGCCAGGATTCCAGCCAGATGACGATAGCAACTGCGGGCGAAGCGCAATTGCTGGATGCGTTCGGATTCGAATCGCGAGCGCGATCGCACCTCCACCGATTTTCGGACGGGCGCGAGCCCTGCCAGCGATTCCAGTGTCGCCGCGACGCGTTCGTTCGCCAACCGATAGTAGCTATGCTTGCCGTGCCGCTCCAGTTGAATGAGCGATGCATCCAGCAGCTTGCGGAGGTGGAAGCTCGCGGTTTGCGGCGCGACGTTGCCGATGAACGCCAGCTCGCCGGCCGGGAGCGCGCGGCCGCCGACCAGGGCGGTCAGTATGGCGGCGCGCACCGGCTCGCCGATCAATCCCGCAACCAGCGCGACATCCGGTGCAAGTTCCACGAGAGCATGTTAACGCGGTCCGCGGAAAGACGATTCCATGCGCGTCGAAGGGATTCGCCTGATCATCCAGTACAGTCTTCTCATGACCTCCAAACAGCGAAAAATGGTTCTAACGGGGCTGGTGGCGATCGGGATGTGCGTCGCACAGCAAAAAGCAAACGCACCAAAGTTCATCGAACTGCAGCGGCGCGCGATTCCGGGAACCAATCTTGAAGGAGTGACCACGGTGGTGGAGATCGCACCGGGAGCGGTGTCGGCTCGTCACAGCCATCCCGGCGAGGATTTCGGCTATCTGATCGAAGGGACCATTGTGCTGATGGTGGACGGTAAGCCTCCGCAGACCGTGCACGCGGGCGAAGTGTTTTTCACCGAGCGCGGGCACATTCACAATGCCCGGAATATCGGAACCACCCCGGCGCGCGCCGTCGATACCTACGTGATCGATCGCGGCAAGCCCGGCGTCACACCCGCTCCTTAAAAAACCGGCCGAGGCGCCCGGTCTGAAATCGCAGCTTGACATGGACTGCACTCCTGGTCTAACGTAACGTTTCGCGTTGTTGGAACTGGAGTTGCGCCTGAAGGCCGGGCGCCAGGAGCCAACGTGTTGCCGCACTATGGAAAATAGCGAGGATCGGGTGCTGGATTCCACGCTGGAAAGCGTGGACGTCGCCGAGGAAGCGGTCCTCCGGCGGGCGGAAAAATTGGGTTTTGGGGAAGACGAGCTGCACAGCATCGGTATGTCGGTGCGGGAGTGCATGGTGAATGCGGTGGTGCACGGAAACCGCTACAACGGCCGCAAGAAGGTGGAGCTCAAGATCGAGTCGGACGCGGAGCGGCTGACCATCGTCATTCGGGATGAAGGGGAAGGGTTCGATATGGGCGCGCTGCCCGATCCCCTGGCGGAGGATAATTTGCTGCGGCATTCCGGGCGCGGGTTGCTGCTGATGCAGGCGTTCATGGATGAGTTTCAGGTTCGCCGAAGGGAGCCGAAAGGCACCGAGGTGATCATGGTGAAGTACGTTGGAAAAAGCGGTTAAATGGATCAATCCCGGCGCGGCGGAGTCCAATCTTCAAGCGGCGCGGGTTCATCCTTAGAGCTGCGGATGTCCATTTTAAGGAGGCGGTTGACGTGAGTGTGAAAATGACCACCCGGCAGGTGGGCGATGTGACAGTGATCGATGCGGCAGGCCGTATCACGCTGGGAGAAGGCGCCAGCACATTCCGCGATACCATTCGCAATCTGGCGACGAGCGGGCATAAGAAGATGCTGCTCAATCTCGGCGAAGTTTCTTATATCGACAGCTCGGGGATCGGGGAAATGGTTTCCGGTTTCACGACGGTCGCGAATCAGGGTGGCACCATGAAGCTGCTGAACCTGACCAAGCGGGTCAAGGATCTGCTGCAGATTACCAAGCTGTATACGGTTTTCGAAGTACACGACGACGAGGCCGCGGCGGTCCGCAGTTTCAGCTAGGCGGGCCGGATTCCCGCAGCGAACCCGATTTGTGCTTAATTGGGACGAATGTTTTGAGCGCGCGGCCCGGAAATCGAGAGAATTACGGTGGCCGCGGCTCACTCGTAAAGTGTGAAGTGAGCATGTAGTCGCGGGGAGTTGACGGTCGGGCAGTGGATGGGGAGTTTTTTGGAAGAGTAGGGCGAGGGATTTTGCGCAACAGGCATTTCCCTTGGCGTCCGCCGGTTCGGGCGGCTCGTTTCTTGATCAGGCGGGTTTTGATGGACCCGGGTTTGATCAGGCGGATGTGATCAGGCCAAAAGAGGGGCGGTCATGGTTCCTGTTCGAGAGCCCAAAACATATTCGATCGTACTGGCCGATGAATTAACGCTGGTGCGGGAGGGATTGGCGGCGTTGTGCGATGCGCACGCGCGCTATCGCGTCATCGGGCAGTGCGCGGAAGGCGCCGCCGCGTTGCGCCTGATCGAGGCACAGCGGCCCGATATCGCCGTTCTTGATTTAAACCTGCCGGATCTATTCGCCCTGGATGTCGCGCGGCGCATCAAGGACCTGAATCAAGCGACCAAGGTTGTGGTGTTGTCAACGCGGCGCGATCGCAAGACCGTAGTCGAAGCGCTGCGCTGCGGCGTCAGCGCGTTCCTGCTAAAGTCCGGCCCGTCGCTGCAATTACTGGAAGCGTTCGATCAGATTCTGGACGGCGGAATCTACGTTTCGCCGGAGTTGGAATTAAACAAGATCTTCTGTGGGGGCCAGAAGTCGGCGGCGGAAGATCCGCTGCAAGCGCTGAGCGCCCGCGAATACCAGGTGTTTTCACTGCTGTGCGATGGCGTGCGCGCCAAAGAGATCGCCGCGCGATTGTCGCTGAGTCCCAAGACCGTCGATACCTATCGAGCGAGCCTGATGCGCAAGCTGGATATCCACGATGTGGCGGGCTTGGTGAAATTCGCTATCCAGAGAGATTTGATCTCCTCGCACTGAAGAGATTTTCGCCACGAATGAACACGAATACACACGAATAAAAACGCACCGTATTATTTGTGTTCATGCGTGTCCATTCGTGGCCATCCTAAGACTCTTCATACCAAGCCCGAAAGCGCTGGCGCGCGGGGAAGAACCGGATCAGGAGCATCCCCGCGAGAAATCCACCGATGTGCGCGAAATAGGCCGTCCCGCCTTCGTAATAGTTGTGGTCGCCCAGCGATTCGAAACCACTCAGGAATTGCATCGCGAACCAAAATAGGAGCAGCAGATACGCCGGCAGATCCATAGTGGTGAAAAAGACGATGAACATCACCAGCGTGGAAATACGCGCCCGCGGAAAACGGATCAGGAACCCGCCCATCACGCCCGCGATCGCGCCGCTCGCTCCTATGGTGGGGAGATTGGAGTAGGCGTTGAAGATGATATGCACTACGCCAGCGATCGCGCCGCATAACAGATAGAACGCGACAAACTGCGCGCGGCCGATCAGGTCCTCCAGGTTTCGGCCGAACACCCACAGATACAACATATTGCCGATCAGGTGCAGCCATCCGGCATGCAAGAACATAGAGGTGAGCAGCGACGCGAAATGAAACGGCCGCTCATCCGGCACCAGGCCCCAGGTAGCGATCAACTGGTTCAGATCGGCCGACGGCAGCGTCACCTGGTACAGAAACACCAGCGTGTTGATCGCGATCAGGCAGCCGGTGGCGATCGCAGGCGAGGAAACGCGTTCGGTGGAGCGAAGCGGAATCATGCGCGCCGCGCGTGATCGGCAAATTCCTGGTGGCTTCGACGCTCACCGTGAACAAGCAGGGCGCGCGCCTGATCGAGCGTCGCAAGTCCGCCGCGCGCGCCCAACCTGGTGCAGTTCAGCGCTGCCATGGCGTTCGAAAAGTCGAGAGCGTCTTTGATACTGGCGGGGATACTCATGCCTTCGAGCACAGAATAACAAAACGCCCCGTGAAACACGTCTCCGGCGCCGGTGGTATCGACGCAATCGACCACAAATCCGGGTGAGTAGATGAACTTGCCCTCCACGCGAGCCAATGCTCCGTGCGCCCCCAGCGTCATCGCGGCGACGCGCATGCCGTATTCGTTTTGAATCATTTCGAGTGCGCGGCAAGGATCGGATTCCTTGGTCCAGCGCGACGGAAATTCGGAGCTCGCCACCAGGTAATCAACGAACGGAAGGACGCGATCGAAGCCCGAATAGATGGTGTCGACATCGACGCTGACGGGGATGTGCAACTCCCGCGCGAGCTGCGCGGCGCGCTGCACCGCAGGCGTATCGTGACCGTCGATGTGCAGCATCCTGGCGCAGGCGATTTTTTCTGGCGTGATGGCGCTGGGATCGAGGCGCAGGCAATCGGGACGGCTCCAGAACACGGTACGCTCGCCGGTGGATTCATCGATGACGATATACGCCATCTGATTGGGGCAATTCTCGCGCACCTCGACGTCGTCAAGATTGATGCCGGTCTCGCGCAGGCTGGCGAGCTGAACTCGGCCCCGCTCATCGTCACCCACGGTGCCGATATATTTGACGCGCTTCCCAAGTTTCGCAACACAGGCGAGCGCGCTCGCGACCTGGCCGCCGGGGCTGAGGATTTCCGCTTCGATGGGAACCTTGCCGCCGTAGGCAGGAAAATGCGCGACTTTGATGAGTGTGTCGGTGGCGTTGAGCCCGACACCGGCGAGATCGAACGTGGCGCTCACTTGATGAATTCGAGGATCGCAGCCGCGGTCAAATCGTTTGGCTTAATCGCGTCGACGATTTCGGAGATATGGCTCTCGCCCGGCACGTACACGAGTTTCGACGGCACGAATTTCGTCTTCAGCGCCGCCGCGAAATCGCGGGCCTGCAGGGGCAACGATTGATAATCCCACTCACAGTACGTCACCAGGAACGGTGGAGCGTTCGCGTGTAGATACTGCATGGGCGACGCGGCAACCCCCTGATCGCCGAAGCCATTGACGTGGCTGACGTCGTAGACTCCACTCAACGCCACGACACCCTTGATCGCTTGGTCGGAATCGATGCCGTATTTTTTGAGATATCGCGTGTCCATGGCTAGCAATGCCACCAGATGACCGCCCGCTGAATGTCCGGCGATATAAATGCGCGATACATCGCCGCCTTGCGCGGCGATATTTTTGTAGGTCCAGTTGAACGCCGCGGCCGCGTCCTCGATCTGCGCGGGGTGTGGGGCCTTGGGCATCAGGCGATAGCTGGGAATTACGACGCCGATACCGGCGGCGGCGAATCGATTGCCCAGCAGGGTGTATTGCGAGCGATCGCCCGATTTCCACGACCCTCCGTGATAGAACACCATGACGGGGAAATTTGTCTTGCCTTTCGGTAGATAGAGATCCAGCTTGTGCTTGGCAGCGTCCGTAGCGTCGCCGCTGGTGTATTCAATGCCGCGTTTGATTTCGACGTTGGGCGAAAGCTCACCGGTCGGCAGCGCAAGACTGATGGGCTTACCGACGAAAATCGGATTGGCGTAAATCCACGGGCGGTCTTCACCGTCGATGGTGAGCCATGCTTCCAATCGATAGGGGCCCGGCTCCTTCACCGTGAAGCTGATTTTCGAATCGTTCGCCTCGGCCACGATGGCAGTGCCCTTGATCAGTTTGATATGGGCCGGAATCGGAAGCCGCGCGGTGAGTTTGGTATTGGCAAGCATCGGAATCTCATCACCCATGTCGAACAGCCCCAAATTGTTTTCGGCGTAGAACGTGAAACCGGCGGGATCGCACAGCCAATCGTGCGCGACATACACGTGACCGTCCTGGAGCGATTCGCGGATGGCGGGTTCGGTCAATTCGCGCGCCAGAATATGGGTGCTGACGAAGCGGAACGCGACCGCATAGGGATCGAAAGTCGCGTTGTTTACGATGATGTTCTGATGCGCGTCGTTCGCCGCGATCCCGGTGAAATGATGCGTGGAGAGTTCCGTATCCCAGCGCGCCATAAACTGTGGCAGTGCGTCGGTACCGGCGGCAAACACTTCGTCCGGATATTCCTTTAACTTCGTCGTGAGCGCCTTCCAATCAGCAGGATTCTTGGACGCGTCGCGGATGTTGTCGTAGATTTCCTTGTGGATATTGGCGTCGGTGTGGCGATTGTAGATTTCCTGCCCCTGGAACCCTTCGCTCGACATGCCGGGGCGCTCTTCCAGGTGCGAAAGAAACTTGAGCGGGGGGCCCTTTGGATCAGAAGTGTAGGTCAGCGCATGATCGTCTTCCGATCCGGCGATGAACAGCACGCCGTCGCGCAGGCCGCGCCACGTTTCGGGCTTGGGGCCGCGATGATCGGTCCACATAATTACGTTGACGCCGGTTTCTTTCGCCGCCGCGAGCACCTCGGGCCGAGTGCCCTTGGTGTGATCGGCGTCCTCGGCATGGATGTGCAGAATCGCGCGGTAATCGTGATACACCCCGGTGAGAGGCGTGTTGACACGCTTCTTCATCCATTCGACGCGCTGCGCATGCGCGGCTTCGAGATGTTTGGTTTCCAGACGCTCCAGCGGTGTGAGCGCAAAGCAGACTGCGGGTAGGAGCAGGATTGCGGGGAGTCGCACCATCTCATTATATTGGGATCACGGTGACGGACACTGTCGAAGCGTTGATCGTCGATCTGCTGCTGTGGATCGAGATGCGCGAGCGTACCTATGAGGAGACGATGAGCGCGTGGCGGACGTCGTGTCCCAAGCTGCCGGTGTGGGAAGACGCGAATGATCGCGGGTTGATCGTGACGGAGCAGGGGATCGTGCGTGTCACTTCCGCAGGCCGCGCGCTGCTTTCCAACATCGGGTCGCGATGAAAGTCACGATCCTCGACGATTATTTCGATACGCTGCGCACGCTCGCCTGTTTCTCGAAACTTGAAAGACACGAAGTCGAAATCTGGAACGATCATGTTCAGGAAATCGAAGCGCTCGCGGAACGATTGAAGGATACCGAAGCGCTGGTGCTGATTCGTGAGCGCACTGAAATCCGTGCGCTGCTGCTCGATCGGCTGCCGAAGTTGAAGCTGATCAGCCAGCGCAGCGTCTATCCGCATATCGACATCGACGCGTGTACGCGGAACGGCGTGATTGTGTCATCGAATCTGCATAGCGACACGCCGTCCTACGCCGCGGCCGAGCTGACGTGGGGACTGGTGCTAGCGGGCGTTCGGCAGATCCCGCAACAGATGGCGTCGCTGCAGCGCGGCGATTGGCAGATCGGCGTGGGCCGGACTTTGCGCGACAAGACGCTGGGCATCTTCGGCTATGGGCGAATCGGCGCGGTGGTGGCGGGATATGGGCGCGAGTTCGGGATGAAGGTGCTGGCGTGGGCTCGGCCGGAATCACTGGAACGTGCGCGTGCAGACGGGTATGAGTGCGCGACGAGCAAGGAGTCATTCTTCGAACGTTGCGACGTGTTGTCGCTGCACATGCGTTTAGTTGCCGCGACCCGTGGAATCGTCAAACGCGAACATCTGGCGCGTATGAAACCCGATGCGCTGATCGTCAACACCAGTCGCGCGGGTTTGATTGAACCTGGCGCGCTGGTCGACGCTTTGCGCGCGGGAAGGCCGGGTATGGCCGCGGTCGATGTGTTCGAACAGGAACCGCTGCGTGATCCGAATGATGCGTTGTTGAAGATGCCGAATGTGGTCGCGACGCCGCATATCGGCTATGTGACGCGTGACGAGTACGATCTGCAGTTCGCCGACGTTTTCGATCAGATTGTCGCGTACGCGGCGGGGCATCCGATCAACGTGGTGAATCCGGACGCGTTGACGAAACCAAATCGCGCGTGATATGTAAGATGAGTCCGCTGAATCAAGAATGCGACGCGCGCTTGCATCGTTCCTGCTTGCTGTGTTCAGCCTGCCGCTGATCGCGCCAATTGCATTGGCGGGTTCAGACGGTACGTTGCCCGCGTGTTGCCGGCGTGAGGGCAAGCATCGATGTTCGATGGATTCGGGCTCGATGGAAAATTCGCCGGGCGAAGTTTCCGTTCATTCCGTCGCCGCAAAGTGCTGTTCCTATCCCAAGGCGACCGCGGCGACCACGGATACAAACATCGGCGCGCCGGTGAATTCGGCCGCGATCTTCGCTGCGATCGTCAGCCATCCCGCGGTTCACGCGCAGACTGAAGCTCGCTACCGCATTTCGTTCGCTCGATCCTCGCAAAAGCGCGGACCTCCCGCGTTCCTCTCCTAAGCACCAGACCGCTGTTTCAAGAATCCAGTTCAAGGAGAGTCGCATGCAGGCCAGTCGCCTCGTGTGTATTTTTTCATTTGCTGTTCTAATCGCGAATGCTGCCGATGTGGCCACCGTTCGCGGTATTGTTCACGATCCGCAGCATCGCCCGCTCCCTAACGCTCAAGTCGTGCTGAAAAACGCGACGGTGTCGAAGACCATCGAATCGGATGCGAACGGCGAGATTTTCATTCCCGACGTGGCTCCCGGCGCGTACACGATTTCGATTTCAGCGGCGGGATTTCAGACGCTGGAGGAGCAGATCAACGTTGTCGCGGGCAAGAGTCCGATTCTGCATTTCCAACTGGAGGTCGCGTCGATCACGTCGAGCATCGTGGTCACCGACAGCGCCAGCAAGCTGGCCGCGCAGACCTCGACGGTGGAAACCAATATCGTATCGGAACAGATCCAGCACACTCCCGGCGCCGATCAAACCAATAGCTTGTCGATGATCACCGATTTCACGCCGGGCGCCTACATGGTTCACGACATGCTGCACATGCGCGGCGGCCATCAGGTGAACTGGTTTTTCGACGGTATCCCGGTGATCAATACCAGCATCGCGAGCAACGTCGCGCCGTTGATCAATCCGAAAAACGTTTCAGAACTGGAGGTCGAGCGCGGCGGATTTTCGAGCGAGTACGGCGATCGCACCTATGGCTTCTTCAACGTCGTGACGCCGTCCGGCTTCGAGCGGGATAACGAAGCCAACCTGATTCTGGCGGGTGGGAATTTTTTTACGACTGACAATCAACTTGACTTCGGCGGTCACACGCAGAAGCTGGCGTATTATGCGAGCATCGATGGCTCGCGTTCGGATCTCGGCCTAGCGCCTCCGGTTTCGCAGGTCATTCACGATCGATCAAACGGCGTGGGCGGATTCGCATCGCTGTTGTACAACCCCACTGCGAAGGATCAGTTCCGCTGGATCGCGTCGCTACGCGAGGATCATTATCAGATTCCCAACGATCCGGATGGCCAGGCCGCCGGCATTCGCGACGTCGATCTGGAACGCGATTACCTGATCGGCTTTCATTGGACGCACTCGATTTCCGATGGAGAGTTGTTCACGCTGTCGCCGTATTATCACTACAACAGCGCGCAGTTCGTGGGCGGCGCGAACGATACGCCGTTCGTGTTGAACGACAATTCGCACTCGAATTATTTCGGAGCGCGCAGCGTGCTGCAATATCAGAAGAAGCGGCACAACGCGCGCGTCGGCGTCGAAGTCTGGGGGCAGCGCGACAACGTGTTGTTTGGGCTGGCGGCGAATCCGGGATCGAGCGTGCTGAATCAGACCGAACAGAACTGGGCGAATTCAGACGCGATCTTTTTCGAAGATCAATACAAGGCGACGTCATGGCTGACGTTCGATCTGGGGCTGCGGCTGCAGCACTACAAGGGCCTGGTGAATGAAAACGCCGCCGATCCTCGGCTGGGTGCGGCGATTCATATTCCCAAGCTCGATTGGACGCTGCATGGATATTACGCGTATTACTATCAGCCTCCGCCGCTCGATAGTCTGGCGGGTCCGGCGCTCGATTTCGCTGTGACGCAGGGGTTCGGGTTCATTCCTCTGCCCGGCGAGCGCGACATCCAGCACGATATCGGGCTGACGATTCCGCTGCGCGGATGGTCGCTCGACCTGGATCAGTTCCACACCAGCGCGCGCAATTTTCTGGATCATGACGTGATCGGCGATTCTGGAATTTTTATTCCGCTGACCGACCTGGGCGCCATCATTCATGGCGAGGAAGTGACGCTGCGTTCGCCGCGCATTTTCCGGGTGGCGCAATGGCGCGTGGCGTATTCGAACCAGATCGGGCAGGGAATCGGGCCGATCACGGGAGGGTTGCTGGAAGATGCCCCCACCGGCAATTTCCTGCTGGATCACGATCAGCGCAATACGCTGTCGTCGGTTCTTTCGCTCACGCTGCCGAGGCGGGCGTGGATGACGACGGCGTATCAATTTGGATCGGGGTTTTTGAATGGCGACGGCCCGGTGCATCTGCCGCCGCATTCAACGTTTGATTTATCGCTGGGTAAGCAGTTCGGCGAGAAGTGGACCGTTTCTGCGAACGCGGTGAACATCGCGAACACGCGATATTTGCTCGACACGAGCAATACGTTCGGGGGGACGCATTACATTAATCCTCGGCAGGTGTATGTGGAGTTGCGGTATCGATTTCATTACTAGGTAGATCCCGCCGTGGCGCAGGCTGTCCAGCCTGCAGCGCCGAGAGTCATCTCGGCGTTTCCGGAAGCGTCGACACGACTGTCGACGCAGCACGCTGAAAGCGTGCGCCACGTCAGCTAGCGGGTTAGCCACAGGGCCAGATCGATCCAACTCCGCTCTCTGGTTTCGAAGAGGGCAAATCCGCCGAGCCACGCTAATGGGATCGACGCGACCGAAATCAAAATCGCGATGAAGACTCGCGAACCTCCGCGAGCACGATAGACGAGCCACGCGCCACACGGCGGGAGGACAAACAAGAACGGAGTCAGAGCTTTACGCGCGCGAACCAATTGATTGAAACTGTTGGACCGAGAGTCGCATATCCATCGTGGGCGCCACTGCGGCGAGCCACATCGCCACTCCAGCGATCGCAATGATGAACGATACGATACCGGCCGCAAAAATCGACCGCCGGTTCATCGCGACCTCTTAATTGTTATCGCCGCCCGTGACTGCCGTATCTTTCTTCGGCGCCGCGACCTTGTGCAGGATGAACTTGTCGTACCACGCGAGATACCGCTCATAGCGATCGCGCACGTAGCTGGGCCGCGCGATGCCGTGCGTTTCGTTCGGATAGATGATCAACTGCGTATCGATCCCCAGGCTCCGCAGCGCCTGATACATCTGCTGGCCGCCCTGCACCGGCACGTTGAAATCGCGCTCGCCGCCCAGGAACATGGTGGGCGTTTTGATGCGATCGGCGTGCAGGAACGGATAGGAGATCTTCACGTACGTCTCCCACGCCTTCGGATTCCAGGGCGGTCCGATTTCGTTGTCGTACTGGATGATGTACTGATCGGTGCCGTAGAACGAGACGGTGAACGCGGTGCCCGCGCCGCTGGTGGCGGCTTTGAAACGCGTATCGCTGGCGATCATGTAATCGGTCAGGATGCCGCCGTAGCTCCATCCGCCGACGCCCAGGCTTGTCGGGATCGGCCACGCCCATCGCGATCACCTTATCGACGCCGGCCTTCAGATCCTCCACTTCGAGATGGCCCCAATCGGCCGCGATCGCTTTCTGATATGACGAGCCGCGCCCGTCGCTGCCGCGATAATTGACGCGCGAGCACCGCGTATCCGTTCGCCGCGAAGAACTGCGCCTCCTGGCTGAGCGAGTGCGCGTCCTGACCCTTCGGTCCGCCGTGAATGCGCAGCAGCAGTGGGAACTTTCGTGCCCGCCACGTAGCCCAGCGGATAGGTCAGCAGGCCGTGAATTTCGGTGCCGTCCTTGCTCTTGAACTTCAGCTCTTCCGTTTTGCCCCATTCGATTTCGTTCATCAGCGCATCATTCTTGTGGGTGAGCTGGTGGAATTTGAAACCGGGCTCCAGCGCGTAGATCTCGTTATGCGTCGCATCGCCGCCCAGCATCGCGACGGCGCACGCGCCGGCGCTGTGCCGCTGCCCCAGCATGATCGGCTTCTGGAACAGCATCTTCGCATCGCCATTGCCGATCGGAATCGCCGCGCCATTCACCGACATATCGTCGGTCACGCTGACGAAGATGGTCTTGTCGTCATCCGACCAGCGCGGATTCCCCACGCCGCGATCGAGCGCCGAGGCCGCTTTCACGAGCTGCGGGGCCGACGATCCATCGGTCGCGACGATGGCCAGCTTCTCCTGGCTATATGCGCCCCACTTCTTGTCTTCACCCTGCAGGAACGCGATCCACTTGCCGTCGTGGCTCCATTCCGGACGCCCGCCGCGGCCTCCGCCGCCCTTGGCATCGGGAGGCGTCAGCGATTTTTCGGTCTGGCCGGGCTTCGCATCGGCGATGTAAATCTGACCGCCCGGATCGCGATCGGGATCGGCGACGTGATTCGATGTGAACGCGATGCGCTTGGAATCGGGCGACCACTGCGGCGCGCTCTTCATCCCAGGTTTTCTGCGTGGTCAGGCGATCCATCTTCTTGGTCGCGATATCGAAAATATAAATGTAGCTGTGGCGGCCGGAGAGCAGATAGCCCTGGCCGTCGCGCTTGATATTGATAGCGATCGATGACGATCGGTTTCGGAGCCGCGCCACCGCCGCCTCGTCCACCACGACCACCGCCGTTCACCGCAGGCGCAGGAGCAGCCGCAGGAGCAGCCGCGGGCTTCGCCCTCTGGAGGAGCATCGGGATCGGGATCGCCGACGATGAGCGCCATGCGCGTCGAATCGGGCGACCATTCGAAGCTCTGGATGCGGCCTTTGTTCGCTGCGAGCCCAGTGAGCTGCAGCGCTTCACCACCGGCGCGCGGCAGCAGCCACACCTGATTGCCCGCCACCTTGCCCGGTCGCGATGAAGTGAACGCGAGATATTTTCCATCCGGGCTCCAGCGCGGCGAGCTTTCGCTAGATTCACTGGAGGTGAGCTGCTGCTCGGTCTTGCCGTCGAAGCTGATGGTCCAGATGTGGGCGTTGCCGCCGCGATCGCCCTTGACGTCGATCTGCGACTGCACATAGGCGACAGTCTTGCCGTCCGGCGAGCACTGCGCGTCGCGCACGTCGACGAACTTGCCGATATCGTCGAGCGAGAAGTGCCGCTTGGACTGCGCGGCGGCCGGCAGCGCGAGCGCGGCGCACATGGAAATCGTGCAAATGGTGCGTTTCAACATGGGTAATAGTTTACACCTGTCGATCGTCTGTGAAATGGTAATGATCGGATGAAATTGCGGTTTACGTTCTGGCTCGACGCCCTGCTGCTGGCGGTGTTCTGCGTCCTCGAAGAGGTTCCGTTCACAGGACTGCTGCTGCATGAATGGATCGGACTGGCGTCGGCTGTGATGGTGATCGTGCATCTGTTGGTGTCCTGGACCTGGATCGCGACGTCGACACGGCGATTCCTGGCGGCTTCTACGCGAACTCGCGTCAACTATGTATTGAACCTCACGCTTTTCGCGTGCATGAGCATCCTGATTTTTTCTGGAATCATCGTCTCCCGCTACGCGATTCCAGCGATCATCGGTCATCCGGGAGCCGGAGGGGCTTGGATCGGCAATGTGCAGATGGATTATCAATGGGGCGTGATCCACAATCGCTTTTCGACCTTCATCGTGATCTTCGCGGGCTTGCATCTGGCGATCAATTGGGACTGGTCGGTCATCGCGGCGCGAAAGATTTTCGGAGGAGCGAGGTGAAGCTCCCGTGGCGCGTGCTGCTCGTAATGATCGCGGCTGCGGTGTTCGTGTGGCTGGGTAGCTTCATGGCTCACGGCGTTCGACATGGCCCGGGAGGTTGGGAACGGGGATTCAATCGTCCCGCTGCGCCTCGCGGGAACCGCTGGCCGTCGTTCGTCGGCGAGGTGGTACTCTTCGGCGCCATCGCTGTCGGCGGCCGGTTACATCTTGCGCGTGCGATTGACAGAGCGTAAGAACCGTTGAGAGTGGGCGGCTCGGAAGATTATATTCTAGAAGGCACATGGACGACTACAGGTGGAAGCCAATTGAGGGCCTCACGGCAGGCGATCATTCCATCGACCTTACCGCGATGCGACCGCTGTACGAGAGCTGGCGGGAGTCTAGAAGGCGCCTCCAGGAGTCCAGCGAAGGTCAACTCGCAGAGTTCAATCGGCGCCTTGTTCGGCGCCTGAGCATCGAGACTGGAATTCTAGAGCGGTTGTACGATTCGCTGGTCTTGACGCTGCCACATGAGCAGGTGCGCGCCGCGCGAGAATACCTAACATTTCTGTGCGCTGACCCCCTCTTGGTTTCATTGATCAACGCCGAGGCGGATGACGAGCCTTATACGGAAGAGCAGCAACGTCGCTCCGAGGAAGGTGTCGCCTCGATCGAACGCGGTGAAGGCATCCCGCACGAAGAAATACTCCGTGAATTCGGCCTATTGGGCTGAGGCCGGGCTCAAGGGGATCGATCCGTGCGTGGCGCTCTCAGTCGATGCTTCCAAAACTACTGCTTGGTGCATGCTTCTGCGAGAGCGGAATCAGCTAGGCTGCCAATGCGTTTGTTCCACCTCTCCGGATGATCCTTCACGAACTTGTCAATAATCGCCACCATTTGTCCCATTGTCATTTTCGTTAAACACTGTAATGGTATTCTTACGGCCTTCCCAACGGCCTTGTTCTGCGCTTTAGCTGTTGGGTGCACGTCCTCAAGGACAAGGTCGGTCATCGTGGCTGCAAAATCGAAACCGTCCAAATACCCAACGACATAACCGGTGCGCATCTCTTCAGTCCAGCCTTCGGCCCACGCTTGGCCGGTGAAAATAAATTGCTGGGAGTCACTCTGCTCCTGCCCAATAAGCGTGCTAGCGCCAACCAATACGAGCATCATCAACAGGCGTCTCATCGGCCCTCCTCTGCGCTCCCCAGAGCTGACCAGAATCGTATCATTCTGGTGCTCGACGCTCGTTACCTGCCTTCAATCGGACCCATTTTTCACAGTCATTTGGTAGCATCTTCTTTCATGCTCCGCCCGGCCCCCGACTGGCTCAAGAATCTCTACCCCTTCACGCAGCGATCGATCATCGTCAACGGCCGGACGATGGCTTACATCGACGAGGGAGATCCCAAGGGCCGCCCGATCCTGCTCCTCTCCGGCAACCCGACCTGGGGATTTCTCTATCGCGATTTCATTCTGCCTCTGGTCCGCGCCGCTCTCTAGGCATCACTTGCGACGAGGCTCAGACACGGCCGGCGCGGTCACGTTTGTGTACTCATACCGGATCTCGCTATGACTCTTGCCACCCGGCCCGCTGCCTACGTCGATGTCGTTGATCTGCTTCAGAGGAAGTCCTCTCGACTTCGAAATCCACATCTGCGTGTCGACCGTATCGTCCGGCGTCTGGTGGTGAGCTTTGTAGAGCGTCGCCGCCTCGCCATTCACCGCTTCATCGCGCACCTGGGTGCAGGTATCGCCCGGTTTCACCGCAGTCTCTTTGCCGTTCTGTAAGTCCTGGACAGTCACGCTACTCTTTTGCCAAGCGCCTTTGGACTTGATGTAAACGGCACCGTTCAGGTAAATCGTTTCGTAGCTCCTGCCGCGTCCCGTGGTCTCCGTCATATACATATGAGTCGGTACTTGATAGACCTTGTGAACGGCCGCGATGACGGCGTCGCATGCAGCACTCGCTCCTAGCGGCGCGGTGGCCATCACCAGAGCCGCGATCGGTAATAACGCGATTTTCTTCATGAGCTCTCCTCGCCTAGTATTGCGTAAAGAGACCGCCGACCGGCTCATGTCTGTTAGCATCGTCGATTCATGCTCCGCCCGGCCCCCGACTGGCTCAAGTCGATCTTCCCTTTCACGCAACGATCGATCATCGTCAACGGCCGGACGATGGCTTACGTCGACGAGGGCGATCCCAAGGGCCGGCCGATTCTGCTCCTCTCCGGCAATCCGACCTGGGGATTTCTCTATCGCGATTTCATTCCTCCTCTGGTCCGCGCGGGCTACCGGGCCATCGCGCCCGATTGGATCGGCGCCGGATATTCCGATCATCCTCGCGTCGATGCGGCGTTGACGCTTGCGCATCACATTGCGGATCTGGTCAGCCTGATCGACCAGCTCGATCTGCGCGACTTCACCATCGTCGGGCAGGATTGGGGCGGGCCGCAGGGAGTGGGCGCGGCGCTGCAGAGGCTCGACCGCTTGCATTCGCTGGTGCTGATGAATACGTGGCTGTTCACGGGGCTGGTCGGGAAGTTTCATTCGTCGCCGAAGCCGTGGACCACGTGGCATGCTCCGCTGATCGGGCAGTTTTTCATGAAGCGGCACAAGGTGCTCTCGCAGCACGGGCCCAGCGCGACCACGGTGCGCGGCATGAGCGCGGAAGAGGCGCTCGCGTATCATCATGTATTCGATGAGCCGGATTCCGATCACGTTGTCCTGACCTGGCCGCGCACGATTCCGATGCGGGAAGGCGATCGCGGCTGGCAGGATATGAAGATGATCGAGAGCCGGCTGCCGGAGCTCGCGACGAAGCCCACGTTGCTGCTGTGGGCGCCGGGTGATGAGGTGTTCACGATGGAATATGCTCGTCGCATGAAGGAGCTGCTGCCGCATGCGGAAGGTCCGGTCGAGTTCGATCGCGCGCGTCATTTTTTGCAGGACGATCGCGGGCCGGATCTGGCGGCGGCAATCGTGGAATTTTTGGGAAGGGTGAAGTCGTGAAAGATGTTGCCCGACCGCGCGGACTCACGTCCGCGCCTCAAACGAAGTGGTCTGTCAGCGTGGCCGGGGTCCGGCGAAGCGATCGAGCGTGCCGTGGGCGAGCGCGCCCATTTGAGGCGCGGACGTTAGTCCGCGCGGTTGGATGCGAATGAACTTCATCGATGTAACGCCGGAAGAGTTGTCGATCTTGCGGGCCGATCCGCTGCTGTGGGAGCAGGAACTCGACGTGCGGCCGGAATTTGCCGAAGCGATCGAGCGCGCGGTGGGCAAGCGCGCGGGGCGCGTGTATTGGAGGAGTGGCAATCGTCATTTGTATGCGCTCGAATTGGCGGATCTGGGGCGCGGTCGCCCGTCCATGGCGATGGTGTACGGGTTTTGGTCGCGATACGAACCTCGGCCAGCGGAAGCCGAGATCGACGCGGATCTTTTGGATTTGTGCGATTGGCTGGCTCGCGTCGGCGGTCTGAATCCGGCCGATATCGCGAAGGTCGCCGAACGTGCTGGAATCATCGTGAGGAGAATCAATGTTTGATTTAACAGGAAAAGTGGCGATCGTGACGGGATCGTCGAAAGGCATCGGTCGTGCGATCGCCGAACAGATGGCTCGTGCGGGAGCGAAGGTGGTGATTTCGAGCCGCAAAGCCGAAGCGTGCGAGGAAGTCGCGGCGCCGTTGCGCAAAGAAGGTCGCGCGGTGGAAGTGATCCCCTGCCACATCGGAAAGAAAGAAGATTGCCAGAATCTGGTGGATAAAACGCGCGAGAAATTCGGCGCATGCGATGTGCTGGTGTGCAACGCGGCGGTGAATCCGTACTACGGACCGATGAGCGGGCTCAGCGATGAAGCGTTCGACAAGGTGATGCAGACCAACGTGCGCAGCAATTTGTGGCTCGTCAACATGGTGCGGCCGCAGATGGCGAAGAAGCGCGACGGGGCGATCATCATCGTGTCGAGCATCGGTGGACTCAAGGGCACCGACGCGCTGGGAATTTACGCGATTTCGAAAGCCGCGGATTTTCAGCTCGCCCGGAATCTGGCGATCGAGTGCGGGCCTGATAATATTCGCGTGAACTGCATTGCTCCCGGATTGGTGCGCACCGATTTCGCGAAAGCGCTGTGGGAGAATCCCAAGCTGCTGGAAGCAACGGAGAAGCGCACACCGCTCAGGCGCATCGGCGATCCGGACGATATCGCGGGCGCGGCGGTGTTTCTCGCCGGTCGCGGAGGAAATTGGATGACGGGGCAGACCATCGTGATCGACGGAGGAGTAACCATCGCGTAAGTAGCCTCCGGAAGCGCCGAGACGACTCTCGGCGCAGCAGGCTGGACAGCCTGCGCCACGTGAATGGAGACATTTTATGAAAGCTGCAATTTTGAAAGAGATCGGCAAGCCGATCGTGCTTGAAGAAATCGCGACGCCGGAGCCGCAAGGGGGCGAGGTGCTGATTCGCGTCGAGGCGTGTGGACTGTGTCATTCCGATGTTCATCTTGCTGACGGCGATTGGGATCTGCTGAAGCCGATCACCAAGGTGCCCCTGATTTTGGGGCACGAAGCGGCGGGGAAGGTCGCCAAGGTCGGCGAGGGCGTGACGAATCTGAAGGTCGGCGATCGCGTCGGCGTGCCATGGATTTTCTGGACGTGCGGCGAGTGCGATTTCTGCAAGGAGGGCCGCGAGAACCTGTGCTCGAAGCAGAAGATCACGGGCTGCACGGTGGACGGCGGATTCGCGGAATACATGATCGCGCCGGCGACGCACGCATCGAAGCTGCCGGATTCGTTGAGCATGGAGCAGGCCGCGCCGCTGCTGTGCGCGGGGCTCACCGTGTACCGAGCGATCAAAATGGCCGGTGTGCAGGCGGGTCAGCGCGTCGCCGTTTTCGGCGCAGGTGGGCTGGGTCACCTGGGAATTCAGATCGTGAAGGCGATGGGCTGCCAGGTGTTCGCGCTGGATGTGTCGGATGAGAAGCTCGAATTCGCGAAATCGATGGGCGCGGATACCACCATCAACGTGACCACCGAGGCGAACGTGCCGAAAAAGATGCGGTCGCTGGGCGGCGCGCATGTGGCGATCGTGACATCGGCGAGCCCGGCCGGATACGAAATGGCGGTGCGCTGCCTGCGCAAGGGCGGGACGATGGCGGTGGTCGGGATGGCGAACGATCCGTTCAAGCTGTCGGCGGTGTCGCTGATTTCCGGCGAGACGAAGATTGTGGCGTCAGCGGTGGGGACTCGCGACGATCTGCGCGAGCTGTTCGAACTGGTGACGACTTCGCCGATCCGCTGCACCATCGAGACGCGGCCGCTGGATGGAATCGTCGAGGCGTTCGCGGATTTGAAGAAGGGTGCGGTGAAGGGGCGAATCGTACTGACGATGTGATGGCCGTTAATGAACGTGAGTGAACATGAATCGAAATCACGTTTATTCACGTTCATTCACGGCGGGATTGTTTTTTGCGGGTGATCGTCGAGCGGATTGGGTGGCAATCTTCTTCAGCCACTCCAACTCCACACGGAACTGCTGGATCATCAGATCGACCATCCAGATCGCTTCGTGATATTTGTGGCCGACTTCTGTTTCGATCGCGAGGATAGTCGCTTCTTCGCGCGCGAGTTCTGCTTCAAGATATGCGCGACGACGGGCGATTTGCTTCTCGAACACTCCCGGCGCGGCCTGCCACGATAACGCCAGCCAGGTCAGAAATGGCGGACGATCGCGCATGGTCGTCCAATCTTCTCTCTCTAAAGCCACAGCTAATGCCGCACGCCCTTTCGCCGACGTCGCGAAGACCGTGCGCTCGGGCCCGCCCGATGAATCGCGATCGCGCGCATCTTTGATCATCCCCAGCCGCAACAATTTTTCGAGCGAGTAATACACCTGTGGGCGCGAGACGCTGGCCCAATCGCGGATCTGGCGGCGTTCGAGCTCGGCGTTGGCCTGATAGCCGTGCATGGGGCGTTCGGCGAGCAGGCTCAGCAAGACCAGATCGGGCATCGTCAGAACATCCGATTTTGTTTTTGGCATCCCGAAAATTTCTCCTTGACAGAAATCGCCGCGTGTCTTATGCTGCAACTAGTCTAACTAAGACTAGTGAGGAAAACAAGACGTGGTGAAAAAGATAACAGCGGTTTTATTGGCCGACAAGATCGAGCCGTGTTTGGAGTTCTGGACCAAACGGCTGGGCTTCGAACAGACCATGGAAGTGCCGGGCGAGAACGGCCTGGTGTTCGCCGGCCTCAAGAAAGACAATCTGGAATTGATGTATCAAACCTACGCGAGCGTGGAAGCAGAAGAAGGAGGGCATCGCGGATTCGTGAAAGGACCGACGTTTCTGTTCGTCGAAGTGGACAGTCTGGATGAAACCAGGAAAGCGATGGAGGGTGTGCCGGTCAAGATGGCGGAGCGGAAGACGTTTTACGGCTCACGCGAATTCGGTGTAGCCGACCCGGCGGGTCATTTGATCACTTTTGCGCAGTTCGGGTAGCGCAGGCCATCGTGGTTGGTGGCCTGCGAGTCGCGCGCGGGAGAAGAGGTGCCGGCGGCAAGAATCGCAGGCGACAAAAGGCGATCGCCTGCGCTACCTGACGGAAAGCACGTGGCCGGTGTGATGCTTGCCGTGCCAGGCATACAGCGCCAGGTTCTGATCCAGCCTCACCTTGCCGAGCACGGGATGTACGAAATGGCGCAGAAACGCGGCGTCGTCCATGGTGCGGAACAGCGTCACCAGGCGTTGATGCAGCGAGTCGAGAAGATCGAGCGAAGTTTCGACCGGGGTATCCTTCACGTCGGCGAGCTTAGCCCACGCTGCTTCGTCGTACGGTTTGATGGTGGGTTCATCCTCGGTGAGCGCCAGCTTGAACCGGATATAGGCGTTCATGTGGCTTTCCGGAACATGGTGCAGGACCTGGCGAACGGTCCAACCGCCGGGACGATAGGGCGTATCGAGTTGCGCTTTCGTCATTCCCGCAGCGGCGGCCCGCAGCTTCGCCGGAGCTTCGGCGATTTCGGAGATCCACAGCTCTCGCTGGGCAGGTTGCGAGGCGATTTCAGGCGCCGGGAAGGCAAATTTGCCGATGGGATATTTCAGGTTTTCGTCCGACATTTTCGTTCCTTCCTTGATTCGCCGAACCGGCCCAACGATTCACAAACGTTTACACTTTCGCCGCCCGGCGGATGAAACTGCCGATCGGCATACGATTTGACTACATTGGGTGGCTTTAGTGCCGCAAAATCAGTAACCTCGCGCTCCTAGGCGACGCCTAGTCGATCAGAACCGGTAATTTTCTGACAGACGTTCGCGCTCGGGGTGTGAAGGTCTGCACGGAATGGCCGGAGTATACTAATACTCTCTGTGAAAGCAATCCCAATGAATCTGATTCGCGCGAAGCTGTGGGCCGCCTTCGCGACTGTAGCGATGGCCGCGTTTTTACTGCATGGGTGCGGGTCCACAGGCGGCGATACGTCGACCGATCCCAATGCAAAAAAGGGCAGCGGAGGCGCGCCAGGCGGTGGTGGCGGAAAAGGCAAAGGCCGTAGTCTCGACGGCGGAGGGCCGGTGCCGGTGGTGACTGCCAAGGTGACGCAGAGGGACGTGCCCATCGATCTTTCGGTGGTCGGCAATGTTGAGGCGTATTCCACCATTACGGTGATCCCGCAAGTGAGCGGTCAACTTACCGAGGTGTTTTTCACCGAAGGCGACTTCGTCAAGAAGAATCAGAAGCTGTTTCTGATCGACCCGCGACCGCTCGAAGCGCAGCTCGCACAAAATCAGGCGAATCTGCAGCGCGACATGGCGCTGCTCAATCAGGCGCAGGCGAATCTGTCGCGCGACATTGCGTCGGAAGCGTATGCGCGGGCTGAAGCGGGCCGCTACGCGAAACTATTCGACGACAAGATCGTCTCCAAAGAACAGGTGGATCAATATAAGACCAACGCCGATACGCTGGGGCAATCGGTGATGGCGGACCGGGCGGCGATCGACAGTTCTAAGGCGCAAATGGCTTCGGACAATGCGGCCATCGACAACGCCAAGGTGCAATTGAGCTACACCTCGATCCCGTCGCCGATCGATGGGCGCACCGGCAACCTTACCATCAAGCGCGGCAACGTGGTGGCGGCGAATTCGACGCAGTTGATCCAGATCACGCAGGTGGAACCGATTTATGTGACGTTCGCGGTGCCGGAAGCGACGCTGGGCGATGTGAAAAAGTACATGGCGCAGGGCAAGCTGCAAGTCGCGGCGACCGCGCAGGACGGGCAAGCGCAGGTGGAGCGCGGCGTGCTGACGTTTGTCGACAACAACGTTGACATGACTACGGGAACCATAAAGCTGAAGGGAACCTTTCCCAATACCAATCACCGGCTGTGGCCGGGGCAGTTCGTCAACGTGGTGCTGCGGCTGACCACGCGTCCGAAGGCGCTGGTGGTGCCGAATCAGGCGGTGCAGAGCGGGCAGGACGGATCGTTCATTTACGTTGTGAAACCGGATACCGGCACGGTGATGGTGAGCAAGGTAGTGGTGGGGCCGAGGGTCGACCAGGATCTGGTGATTGAGAGCGGCGTATCGGACGGCGATACGGTAGTCACCGAGGGTCAGCTGCGCTTAGCGCCGGGAAGCCGGGTCGCGGCGAAGGGTGGTGCGCGAGGGCGGGGCGGCGACGGCGGTGGATCGGGCGCCGGTCCGGGTGCTGCTGGCAAAGGCCGCGGTGACGGTGCCCCGATGACTAAGAGCGCGGAGGGTGGTCCGGCGGCCGGGGGCGCTCCTGGGGTTGAAGGCCAAGGCCGGCATGGACTCGGAAGCGGCAAAGGCCGCGGCGGTCCGGGCGGCGAAGGTGCTCCTCAGAATGGCCCGGATTCGGAGCATCATAAAGGAAAGCGCCGCGGAACGCAGTAGAGTTCGCGGGAGTCTGGCGTGAACCTTTCGGAAACATTCATCCGGCGACCCATCGCCACCAGCCTTCTGATGGCCGGGATTGCTTTGTTCGGAGTGATCGCGTACCGCTCCATGCCGGTGAGCGATCTGCCCACCGTCGACTATCCCACCATCAGCGTCAGCGCAAGCCTGCCGGGCGCCGATCCGAACACGATGTCGTCGGCGGTTGCCTCGGTGCTGGAGCGGCAGTTCACGGGCATCGCGGGTCTGGATTCGATGACCTCGCGCAGCTCGACGGGCAGCACCAACGTCAGCCTGCAATTTTCGCTGGATCGCGATATTGAAGGCGCGGCGGTGGATGTGCAGAGCGCGATCGCGGCAGTGACCCCGCTGTTGCCGGCCGGGTTGCCCGCGCCGCCGTCGTTCCGCAAGCAGAACCCCTCCGAACAGCCGATCATTTACCTGAGCCTGGTCTCGGACACGCTGCCGATGTCGACCATCGACGAATTCGCGGAGACGCAGGTGGCGCCCCGCATCGCGATGATCAACGGCGTGTCGCAGGTGCAGGTGCAAGGGCAGCAGAAGTACGCGGTGCGTGTGCAGATCGATCCGGACAAGTTGGCGGCCAAAGGCGTCGGCCTGGATCAGGTGGACGCGGCGCTGAACCAGTGGAACATCAACACGCCGCTGGGAACGCTGTACGGACCGCGCATCGAATACAACATCTACGCCAACGGCCAGTTGATGAACGCGGATCAGTTCAAGCGGCTGATCATCTCTTTCAATGGCGGGCGGGCGATTTACCTGCAGGACATCGCCAACGTGATCGACAGCGTGCAGGACGACAAGCAAGCGTCGTGGCTGTACGTCAAGGACGAAAAGACCGGAAAGCTGACCGGATCGCGCGCGGTGACACTGAGCGTGCTGCGCCAGCCGGGCACCAACACCATCGAGGTGACGGATCGCGTGCGCGCGCTGCTGCCGCTGTTCCAGAAGCAGCTTCCGCCGGCGCTGAACCTCTTGGTTCGCGGCGACCGTTCGGAGAGCATTCGCCGCGCGTTCACCGACGTGCAGATCACCATGCTGATCACTCTGGTGCTGGTGATCGCGGTGATCTTCTTCTTCCTCCGCAACGCGTCCGCGACTACCATCCCCAGCCTGGCGCTGCCGTTTACGATTCTGGGCACATTCGCGGTGATGGCGGCGCTGAATTTCTCGCTCGACAACATGTCGATGATGGCGCTGATCCTGGCGATCGGGTTCATCGTCGACGACGCGATTGTGATGCTGGAAAACATCGTGCGGCATATCGAGCTGGGCGTGCCGCCGTTTGAAGCGGCGCTCAAAGGCTCGCGTGAAATCGGATTCACCATCGTGTCGATGACGGTGTCGCTGGCAGCGGTGTTCATCCCGATTCTGTTCATGAGCGGAATCCTGGGCCGGCTGTTCCGCGAATTCGCGGTGACCATTGTAGTGGCCATTCTGATTTCGGGAATCGTGTCGATCACGCTGACGCCGATGCTGTGCAGCCGCTTCCTGCGGGCGCACGATCCCAACAAGAAGCACAACATCATTTACCGCATGACGGAGTGGTTTTTCAATCTGCAATATCGGGTGTATGAGTGGACGCTCAAAGGTGTGCTCAAAGTCCGTCCCGTGATGCTGTTGGCATTTTTCGGCGTGATCGGGCTGACCTGGTATCTGTTCCAGATCGTGCCCAAGGGATTTATTCCGGATCAGGACACCGATCAGATTTCGCTGCAGATGCTGGCGGCGCAGGGAACATCGTTCTACAAGATGATGGACTATCAAAAGTCCGTCGCCGATATCGTCAGCCGCGACCCCAACGTGGATACGTTCATGGCCAGCGTGGGCGGCGGATTCGGCGGGCAGTCCGGCAACAACGCGATGATGAATATCATCCTGAAGCCGCGCAATGAGCGCACCATGACCATGCAGCAGGTGATGGACAAGCTGCGGCCGCAGATCGCGCGCTTCCCGGGATTCCAGACGTTTCTGCGCATTCCTCCCACCATCAACATCGGGACCCGCGGATCGCGCGCGGCGTACGAGCTGACAGTGCAGAGCCCCGATACCGAAGCGCTGGCTCGCGAATCGCAGAAGCTGCAGGCGGCGGTCGAAAAAGAGAGCGATATCGTCGCGGACGTGAACACGGATCTGCAGATCAAGAGCCCGCGCGTGAACCTGATTGTCGATCGCGACCGCGCGGCGACGCTGGGCCTGGACGTGACGCAGATCGAGAGCGCCCTCTATAGCGGCTACGGACCCAAGTG
Organism: Terriglobia bacterium; assembly: GCA_963819125.1. Classification (GTDB taxonomy): domain Bacteria; phylum Acidobacteriota; class Terriglobia; order Bryobacterales; family Bryobacteraceae; genus Palsa-187. The sequence continues at coordinate 209,161 of CAWFUQ010000015.1, read as the reverse complement.
GAGCACCACGATTTACGCGCCCAGCAATCAGTACGAAGTGCTGATGGAGATCCAGCAGAAGTATCAGGCCTTTTCGGACTATCTGTCGAAGATTTATTTCCGTGCGCAGGGCAAGGGACTGATCCCGCTGAGCGAAGTGGTGTCGATCAAAGAAGACGCGATGGCTTCGAGCATCAATCACACCTCGGTGCTGCCCTCGGTTACGATTTCGTTCAACACCAAGCCCGGCGTATCGCTGGGCGAGGCGGTGGACCGGCTGGGAAAAGTCGCCGTGCGCACGCTGCCTGACTCGATGCATGTCAGCTTCACCGGAACGGCACAAGTGTTTCAGGATTCGCTGAAGAATCTGACGCTGCTGATGATCGTCGCGATCGGCGTCGTTTATATCGTGCTGGGTGTGCTGTATGAGAGCTATATTCATCCGATCACGATTCTTTCGGGGTTGCCATCGGCGGGTGTGGGCGCGCTGTTGACGCTGATTCTGTTTAAGGTCGAGTTGAACGTTTATTCGTTCGTGGGACTGGTGATGCTGGTCGGCCTGGTGAAGAAGAACGCGATCATGCAGATCGATTTCGCGCTGGAACAGGAGCGGCATTTGGGTAAGTCGCCGGCTGAGGCAATTTACGAAGGTTGCCTGATTCGTTTCCGCCCGATCATGATGACGACGTGGGCGGCGCTGCTGGGCGCGGTGCCGATGGCGCTGGGGTATGGGTCGGGTGGCGAGGCTCGGCGTCCGCTGGGATTGGCGGTATGCGGCGGGCTGATCGTGTCGCAAATGATGACGCTGTATCTGACACCGGTGGTTTACACCTACATGTCCAGCATGCTGACGTGGTGGCGTAAGTGGCATCCGGATGAGCTGGCATCGGAGCCGGAGTATGAATTTGGAGACTAGAATTCAGAATTCAGAATTAGAGAATTCAGAATGGAGCCAGGACGGCAGCAGTTTTTATTCTGAATTCTGAATTCTGACTCCTGAATTCTTCTTGATATGAATTTCTCAGAAACATTTATACGTAGACCCATCGCCACGAGTCTGCTCATGGCGGCTATCGTGCTGTTCGGCGTGGTGGCGTATCGCGAGCTGCCGGTCAGCGATCTTCCTAACGTCGACTTTCCCACGCTGCTGATCACGGCGGCGCTGCCCGGCGCGAGCCCGGAGACGATGTCGTCGGCGGTGGCGACGCCGCTCGAAAACCAATTTTCAACGATCGCGGGTCTGGAGCAGATGACCAGCGTCAACTCGCTTGGCTCGACGCAGATCACGCTTGAATTCGCCTTGACGCGCGGTATGGATGGCGCTGCGGTCGATGTTCAGGCTGCGATCACGCAGGCCGCTCGTCTGCTGCCGCAGGGCATGCCGACGCCGCCAACGTTCACCAAGGTGAACCCGGCTGATCAGCCCATCATTTACCTGGTCCTCACCTCGAAATTGATTCCGCTGTGGACCCTGGATGAGTACGCGGAAACCAGAGTCGCCCAGCGCATTTCGATGTCGAGCGGCGTGGCTCAGGTGCAGGTGCTCGGCCAGCAGAAATACGCGGTGCACGTGCAGATGGATCCGCACGCCATGGCGTCGCACCAGGTGGGAATCAACGAAGTCGAAGCGTCGCTCAAGACCTGGAACGTAAACTTGCCGACCGGGCAGATCACCGGTCCGCAGCGAGCTTTCACTTTGCAGGCGAGCGGGCAGTTGATGAGCGCCGACCAATATCGATCGATGGTGGTGGCCTATCGCAACGGCGCGCCAGTGCGATTGCAGGATCTGGGCAACATCGTTGACGGTGTGCAGGATCGCTACACGGCATCGTGGTTCTATACCAAAGATGACGATCAGCGAGCGATCGTGCTGGGCATCCAGCGCCAGCCTGGAACCAACACCATCGAAGTGACCGACAACATCAAGCGGTTGCTGCCGCTGTTTGAGGGCGAATTGCCGCCGTCGGTGAAGATGGATATTCTGTACGACCGCTCCGACACCATTCGCGAGTCGTATAAAGACGTGCAGGTCACCATGCTGCTGACGCTGGGACTGGTGATTGCGGTGATCTTCCTGTTCCTGCGTAACGTTTCCGCAACGATCATCCCCAGCCTGGCGCTGCCGTTTTCGATCATCGGAACGTTCGCTGTGATGTACATGCTGAAGTACAGCCTGGACAACCTGTCGATGATGGCGCTGATTCTTTCGGTGGGATTCGTCGTCGATGACGCCATCGTCATGCTGGAGAATATTTTCCGGCACATGGAAATGGGCAAGAAGCCGCTGGCGGCGTCGCTGGTGGGATCGAAAGAAATCGGATTCACCATCGTTTCCATGACGCTGTCTCTGGCGGCGGTATTCATCCCGGTTCTATTCATGGGCGGCGTGCTGGGCCGGCTATTTCGCGAATTTTCGGTTACCATCTGCGTCTCGATTCTGATTTCGGGGGTGGTTTCGATCACGCTGACGCCCATGCTGTGCAGTCGCTTTCTGAAGGCGCCCAGTCACGATCAGCACGGCTGGCTGTATCGATTTACCGAGAAATTTTTCGACGGCATGTTGTCGGTCTACGACAAGACGCTGCAAGCGGTTCTGCGGCACCGCCTGCTGACCATGGCGACATTCGTCATTGTCCTGGTGGCGACGGTGTGGATGTTCATGGACATCCCCAAGGGTTTCATTCCCGATCAGGATACCGATCAGATTTCAGTAATCACCGAAGCGCTGCAGGGCACTTCGTTCTATCAGATGGAAGAATACCAGCAGCAGATCGCGTCGATCGTGCGCGACAATCCCAACGTCGCCGCGCTGATGTCGACGGTGGGCGGAACCGCTGCGACCACGGTCGGCGGACCGAATTTCGGGCAGTTGCTGGTGCGCTTGAAGCCGCGATCGGAACGCACCGCGATGGTCAACGAGGTAATCAAGCAGATCCAGCCGAAGGTGGATCAGGTGCCCGGCATGAAAGTGTACCTGCAGAATCCGCCGACCATTCGCATCGGCGGCCAGGTGACCAAGAGCCTGTATCAGTTCTCCATGCAATCGCCCGTGAAGCCGGAATTGTTCGCGACGGCGGGGAAGATGCAAGCTTTGATTGCCGAGATTCCCGGCGTGCGCGATGTCACCAGCGATGTCGCGATCACCAGCCCGCAAGTGGAAGTGAATATCAATCGCGACAAAGCGGGGCAGTTGCAGGTGAGCGCGAATTCGATCGAGAGTGCGTTCTATGACGCGTACGGTCCGCACTGGGTGTCGACGATTTACGCGGCGGTGAACGAATACGAAGTGCTGCTGGAACTGGAGCCGCAGTATCAGGCCGATCCGAACGCGCTATCGATGTTGTATTTCAAGGGGACGACGGGAACGCTGGTGCCTCTGGATACTTTGGCGACGCTCAAGACCGACGTCGGGCCGCAGGCGATCAACCATAATGGACAGCTCACGGCCGCGACGATCTCGTTCGATCTGCAGCCTGGCGTCGCACTGGGCCAGGTGGTGTCGGAGATCACCGACATCGCCAACAAGACGTTGCCATCGACCATCAGCTTCAGCTTCCAGGGCGCCGCGAAGGCGTTCGAAAGCTCGCTGGGGAATTTGTGGGTCCTGCTGATGATCGCGATTGTGGTGGTGTACATCGTGCTGGGCATCCTGTACGAGAGCTACATTCATCCCATCACCATTCTTTCGGGATTGCCTTCGGCGGGATTCGGCGCGTTGCTTACGCTGTACCTGTTCAAGATGGATCTGAACATCTACGCATTCGTCGGATTAATCATGCTGATCGGTATCGTGAAGAAGAACGCGATCATGCAGATCGACTTCGCACTCGACGCCGAGCGCAACCAGGGCATGGATCCCGACAAGGCGATTTACGAAGGCTGTCTGATCCGCTTCCGCCCCATCATGATGACCACCATGGCTGCGCTGTTGGGCGCGGTGCCAATCGCAGTGGGCTGGGGTGCGGGCGGGGAAGCGCGGCAATCGCTGGGTTTGGTGGTGGTCGGCGGGCTGCTGTTTTCGCAGCTAGTGACGCTGTACTTGACTCCTGTGTTCTACACCTATATGTCGCGGATGCAGGAATGGGTGACGCGGAGCAAGAAGAAAGCCGTCGCGCCCGTGCACAGCGAGATCGAACCGACTCCCGCTTAGTCAGTAGCGCAGGCGATCGATTTTTGTCGCCTGCGAGTTCGTAAACGCAGGCCACGAAACCCGATGGCCTGCGCTACGGCGTTAGTTCAGGGCGCCGGCGATTGATTTTGCGCGCAGATCCTTGATGCGATCGCGAAACGCGGCAGCTTGCTTGAAGTCGAACTTTCGCGCGGCCTCGCGCATGCGCTCTTCCAGATCCGCAAGATAAGTTTCCATCTGCTCCGGTGGAATCTTGTCGACCTCATCCTCTGTTTCGAGCGGCACGGTGACGTAATCGGCTTCGACGACCGCGATCAGATTCGAATCGATCGCCTTGATAATCGACCGCGGTTCGATTCCGTTGGCTTCGTTGTAGGCCTTCTGCAGCGCTCGCCGGCGGGAGGTTTCATCGATGGCACGGCGCATGGAATCGGTCATGACGTCAGCGTACAGGATGACGCGTCCGTTCAGATTTCGCGCCGCGCGACCCATGGTCTGAATCAACGATCCTGCCGATCGCAGAAAGCCTTCTTTATCGGCGTCAAGAATCGCGACGAGCGAAACCTCCGGCAGGTCAAGACCTTCGCGCAGCAGATTCACGCCGATCAGGCAATCGTAAGTGCCGCGTCGCAGATCGCGCAAAATTTTAACCCGATCGAGCGTCGATACTTCGGAATGCAGATAGGCGCATTTCACGCCGGCTTCGGTGTAGTGCTCCGAGAGATCCTCGGACATGCGCTTGGTGAGTGTTGTGACCAGCACGCGCTCATCGCGTTCGGTGCGGATGCGGATTTCGTTTAACAGATCGTCCACCTGCCCGCGAATCGGCTTGATGTCGATTTCAGGGTCGATCAGGCCGGTGGGACGAATGATCTGTTCGATCACGGCGCCGCCCGTCTTGGTGAGTTCGTAAGGGCCGGGCGTGGCCGAAACGTACACAATCTGGTGCACGCGATTCTGGAATTCTTCAAACGTCAACGGCCGATTGTCGAGCGCGCTGGGCAGACGGAATCCGAACTTGACCAGCGTTTCTTTTCGCGAGCGATCGCCGTGATACATGCCCTGAAGCTGCGGAATCGTCTGGTGCGATTCGTCAATGAACAGGAGCGCGTCGCTGGGCAGATAATCGAGCAGCGTGGGCGGCGCCTGGCCGGGCAGGCGGCCCGAAAAATGGCGCGAGTAGTTTTCGATCCCATGGCAGTAGCCGATGTTGCGGATCATTTCCAGATCGAAATTGGTGCGCTGATACAGGCGCTGCGCTTCGATGCGCTTGCCCTGCGCCTCCAGTTCCGGCCGCCACATACTCAGCTCATTTTCGATGCTGATCAGCGCATTATGCCGCGTTTCCGGCGACATGACGTAGTGAGTTTTTGGATAAATCGGCAGGCGGAGATAGTTCTGCTTCACCTGCCCTGTGAGTGGATCGATTTGTTCCAGCGATTCAATTTCGTCGCCCCACATCGAGACGCGATAGGCCAGGTCGTCATAGGTAGGGAAGATTTCGATTACGTCGCCGCGCACGCGGAATGTGCCGCGCCGGAAGTCGCCCTCGTGGCGTTCATAGAGAATGTCGACCAGACGCGCGGTAAGCTCTTTCCGCTCGATTTTCTGCCCTTTTTCGAGCATCAACAACATCCCGTAATAGGCTTCCGGCGAGCCGATACCGTAGATGCAGCTTACGCTGGCGATGATGACGCAATCGCGGCGTTCGAATAGAGACCGCGTGGCGGAGAGGCGGAGCTTGTCGAGTTCGTCATTGATGGTCGCCTCTTTTTCAATGTAGACGTCGCCCGATGGAATGTAGGCTTCGGGCTGGTAATAATCGTAATAACTAACGAAATATTCAACGGCGTTTCCCGGGAAAAACATCTTGAATTCCTGGTATAACTGAGCCGCGAGCGTCTTATTGTGGGCGAGCACCAGCGCGGGGCGGCCGGTGCGCTCGATCACTTTCGCCATGCTGAAGGTTTTGCCGGAACCGGTGACGCCCAGCAGGACCTGATGCTGTTCGCCATCTTTCAGGCCGCGCATCAGGGCGTCGATGGCGGCGGGTTGATCGCCACGGGGCTTGTAGTCGATGCCAAGGCGGAAGGAGGACATCCCCTCCATTATCGCCTTTTATTCGCTGGTGCGCTTTCGAAGAATAAGCCCAGCGACGGCGCCGGCGATGGTGAAGGAGACGATTTCGACCAACATGTAACTCACTGTGTAGGTCGCGGAGAAGTGATACCAATTCCAGTAAGGAATGTTGGTGACGATCGCAGCGAGCACGCCCATGGTCGCGGCGAATCCGGCACGAGCGCTGATGCTGGTGAAACTGGGAGGCAGCAGGAACACGATGAGAAACGCTTCGACCAGTTCGGTGAAGAATTCGACGATCAATTGCGACGTTTCGAGTGCCTTCGCGCCTGGCGGAGTGTAAGCAAGAATGCCCGACGGATTGGTCGCGAGTTTCTTCGAGTAGTCGTCCATCGACGCTTTGGGATCCATCGCCGGAAAAATGTAGAGGCCTGCGTTCGAGCCGAGCGAAGCTTTCAGCGCGGCGAGTACCGGCTGTTCGTTGGGGATCTGGCTCAACCCCAAGGAGCCCAGCGGCAGCAGGATGTGGGCAATGGAGGACCAGATGTACATCGCGATGCCGGAGCAAAGTCCGGCGAGCAGAAGTCGTTTCATATTGCCGGATATTCTATCTGAAGTGACGTTCGATCTGATTCCGCTACGCCTGCACTTCACCGCACCGCGGGAGATTCACTTCCCGGACGGCACTGCGGCAAATCTGCTGCGCGGAATCCTGGGAGCGTCGTTCATGAAGACGGCGCCGGATGCCTATGCTCGCCGGTTTACGCCGGGATTCGCGGGAGGGCCGAGCGGATTGCGCGACGCTCCTCGCGCATTCGCTTTTCGGGCGTGGCACCTGGATGGCGTGTCCATCGCAGCCGGAGAGCCGTTCGATTTCGGCATCAACCTGTTTGAAACAAAAGATGGCGCGGTGGATTTGTTCGCTACGGCGTTCTCCGCCCGATTCGGAACGCCACTGAAAATTGAGGGAACCGAATTGCTCCGATTGCCGCTGGAAGGTGCTGCCCAAGCGGATCGCGCGCGGGTCCGATTCGTCACGCCGACGGAGCTGAAGGGATCGGATCATCCTGCATTCGGTACCCTGTTCGCGCGGATTCGAGATCGCGTGAGCACCTTGCGCGCGCTGTATGGCGACGGTCCGATCGAGATCGATTTCAAGGCGATGGGCGCGCGCGCGGCAGAGATTAAGATGACTCGATGCGATATCGAACTCGTCGAAGCGGAGAGAACCAGCCGCGCGACGGGTCAGACGCATTCGCTGGGCGGGTTCACCGGTGTTGCGGAGTACGAAGGAGAGCTGGGCGAGTTCCTGCCGTACCTGGAAATCGCGCGGTACACCGGAGTCGGCAGGCAAACTGTGTGGGGAAAGGGCGAAATTGGTTACGAAACGTTTTGAGCGGGAAATGATTCAGGGGTTCTTGCATGAGCCGGCGAAGCCGAACGGCAACGGCCTCGCGCTGACGCACGGCGCGGGAGGGAATTGCGAGCAACCCATGCTGATTGCCGTTGCCGATGCGTTCGCAGAGGCTGGATGGTTTGTGCTGCGATACGATCTGCCGTTTCGCCAGGAAGGCAAGGGCGCGCCGGGGCCCGCGAAAGCGGCGCGAGATCGCGAGGGGATTCGTCGCGTGGCCGCTGCGCTGCGGGAATTCGCGAAGAAGATCGCGCTGAGCGGGAGCTCGTATGGCGGCAGGCAATCGAGTATGGCAGCTTCGGAGGATCCCGAAGCTCGCCGATGGATTGCTGTTGCTGTCGTATCCTTTGCATCCGCCGGGAAAGCCGGAGAAGCTGCGCACAGAGCACTTCCCGAAGATCGAAACGCCCGCGATGTTTGTGCATGGCACACGCGACGCGTTTGGGACGATCGAAGAACTGACCGAAGCGATCAGGCTGATCCCGGCGCGCACTGAGTTGGTGGTTGTCGACAAAGCGCCGCATGGATTACCTGGGAAAATCGCAACGTGGCTGCCCGCGCGATTTACGGAATTTATTCGTTAAGCGCGTCGCAAGTTGCGCTCCGGTTCAGCTATCTCTTTCGCGGGTGCGATTTCTATAATCGGCCGTAGTGAAACACCTGCTGTTCGTGATCGAGCAAGTGATCGGGCTCGCGGCGTTGATCGCGCTGAGCCCGATGCTGCTGATCGCCGCTGCAGCGATCGTGATTTTGTCGCGCTGCGCGCCGCTGGTGGCGCATCGCCGGTTGGGCCGCTATGGGCGTCCGTTCTGGATGCTGAAATTTCGCACGATGTGGCCTTGTGATGCGGCTCCGCGCGTCCGATTGGTCGAAAAGCTGCAGGATTGCGCAGTGCCCGAGATGAAGACCGGCGGCGATCCGCGGGTCACCAGCCGATTTGCCAGGTTCTGCCGCACGCATTCGCTCGATGAGCTGCCGCAGTTGTGGCACGTCGCGCGCGGAGAGATGTCGTTTGTCGGGCCGCGGCCGATGACGCCGGAAGAGTGGTCGAAACACTACGGCGATTCGGCGGCGGAGGTCTTGCGATTGAAACCGGGCTTGAGCGGGCTATGGCAAACGCGCGGGCGCAATCGACTAACTTATCGGCAACGGCGGCGGCTCGATATTTTTCTAGCGCGCCACTATTGCCTGCTGCTGTACCTGCGGATTCTTGGGAGCACGCTGCCGCGCGTGCTGACCGGCCGCGACGCCTGGTAGTTGTATTCGCGCTCGCTTTCGAGATATAACTCTCGCATGCACATGCGCCTCACCTGCCTCGTTTTTGCAGCGGTGTCCTCGTTGGCACTCGCATCGGAACACGCTACTGTCCCCGCTCCCACGGTCACCGGACCGGTGGCTTTGACGGACCAGGCGCCCAATCCATCGCACGGCTACACGTTCAATTCGTCAGCGATCGATCTGGCATCGAAAGGCTACGTCGAAGAGGAATTCTTCATCGAGGGCAAAGCGAATCAGTACAAGATCGCTAATGCCGAATCCGATGCGACGGTGGAGGACAGCGGCCATCCTTATAAGACGCGCATCGTGGTGCGGCGGCCGACGTCGCCGAAGAAATTCAACGGCACGGTACTGATCGAATGGACCAACGTCACCGGCAGCCGTGATCTGGAGATGGACTGGTTTCAATCGGCGGATCATTTTGTGCGCGCGGGCTATGTGTGGATCGGCGTTTCGGCGCAGCGCGTGGGCGTGGATGCGCTGAAGGCGTGGAGCCCGGAGCGTTACGCGTCGCTCGACGTGACTGAAGGGGGCAAGTGGAAACGCGACGAGCTGTCGTACGACATTATGGTCGCGACGGCGATGGCGGCGCGCGGCAAAGCGAATAAAGATATTCTGGGCGGCCTGAAGCCGCAGCATTTGATCGCGACCGGGCATTCGCAATCGGCCGCGCGGCTGGGCGGGTACGTGAACTCGATTCATCCGCTGGATCCGGTGTTCGACGGCGTGATGCTGCACGGCGGCGGCGGCAAGATTCGCGGCGATATCGATACAAAGGTGTTCAAGCTGCAATCGGAGACCGATGTTCGGGGGCCGGCGGCGCGGCAGCCCGATACGGCGAAGCTGGTGACCTGGGAAGTAGCGGGGACGTCGCACGTCGATTCACAATCGATGATTCACTTCACAGCGCTGGCGAAGCTGAACGCGGGGAATCCGCCAGGGTCGTCGACGGCGGGGCAATGTGACAAACCGCCGTACAGCCAGGTTCCGTTCCACTATGTATTCAACGCGGCATACGATCACTTCGTGGTGTGGATCAAGAATGGGACGCCGCCGCCGAGCGCTCCGCCGATCGAGTACACGAATGCGACGCCTCCGGTGATTGCTCGCGATGAGATGGGCAACGCGCTGGGCGGAATTCGTCTAGCGGAAATCGCGGTGCCGACCGCGGTGAACACGGGCATCAATGGCGGCACGGCGTTCTGCCGGTTATATGGATCGCACGTGGATTTCGATAAGGCTCGCGTGTCGACGCTGTATCCGACCCACAAGGCGTACGTGAACGCGGTGAAAGAAATCACCGAGAAGAACATCAAGGCCGGCTACATCTTGAAGGTCGACGGCGAAGCGGAGATCGCGGCAGCGGAGAAGTCGGATATTGGCGGCACGCGTTAATTCCGAGGAGTATGACGCAGTCCGAAGAGGTGTTTGAGCGCTTCCTAACCGAGAACAAGATAGCGTTCGAGCGCGTTCCGGAGACGGTCAACGTCATTGGGGGCCACCGGCCTGACTATCACGTCCATCTCGGCCCAAGCGGTGTTCTCTTCGAAGTCAAGGAGCGGACTCGTGACGAGAACTTCGGCGTTTCTGATCCGGAACATCCCGGATTAAAGTCGTTCGATGGGGAGATTGGTCACCACGTTAGAAAGGTGATCCAGGGCGCTAAGAAGCAAGTCCGCTACGCGGCCGACCGTGGCATTCCCGCAGCTCTAGTCATCTACAACAGAATCGATCCGCTGCAGATGTTTGGCACGGACGACCCCGATTTCAGGGCGGCTATGTTTGGCGATCTCACTCTGCTAATGGACCGAGTCGATCGCTCGACCACGCCTCTTTTTCACAGTCGGAGGGATTCCCTCCAGGAGAACAAGAACACCTCATTCAGCGCAGTGGGCAGACTCTGCGATCGTGGTGAAATCCCAACTATGGCTCTCTTCGAGAATCCGTACGCCATGATACCGCTGCCTTTCGAGGCTTTGCCTCCCTGTCTCAACGTGACGCGTGCCGTAATTAAGAAGGATCCCGTTTCGTTCACTTGAGTGGTTGCATACCTCGGTGTATTCGTAGCCCATCGCCTTCGGCTTCTGACCGCGGGCTATCCGTGATCGCGCACGTACGCCACCGCCGAAAATTAGCGTCGGAGCGATCTCGGGTGACGAATCGCCACAGGCGATTAGACGTAGCGCGTTCCCCAGTCTTTCATCGCGCGCAGGACGGGGCCGAGTTCGCGTCCCTTTTGCGTAAGCAGATACTCGTAGCGCGGTGGATGTTCCTCGTAGAGCCGCGCTTCGATGATGCCGTTCGATTCGAACTCCTTCAATCGTTGCGAGAGCACGGCGGGTGTGATCCCTCGCAGGGTTCGTTCGAAATCCTGGAAGCGATACGCGTCATGCATGAACAGGTCACGAAGCACTAGGATCGCCCAGCGATCGCCGATGATATTGAGTGTTCGCGCGACGGGCATTTGGAATCATATTTTCTCGCCTTTTTTAGATTGCCATTCGGAAGTAACTATGATAACAATAGTCACTGAGGTCCACCACATGAAACTTACATGCATTGATGATGGCGATCGGATCCTGCTTCGCGGCGTTCGCGCAATTTCCACAAACTCCTGCCGCCTCGGTCGGCGAGGCGATCGACCGGGAGGTCAGTCTTGCGGAGCGGCAGTTGATCAGTGTCGTCGAAGCGATGCCTGCGGATAAATTCAACTTCTCGCCGGAGAGCCTGGATATCAAGGGCGCGAATTTTAAGGGCGTCTACTCGTTCGCCGGTCTGGTGAAGCATCTGGCCGCGGCGAATTATTTCCTGTGGGGAGGCGCAGGTGGCGACAAAATTCCAGCGACCATTACCAGTGTCAAAGGTCCCGAATCGATGACCGAACGCGCGCAGATCATCCAGTTGCTGAAGGATTCGTTCGCGTCAGGACATCACGCGGCGGCAGCGCTGACGGCGGCGAACTCGCTCGACATGGTGCCGGGACCGGCAGGGAACAAAGTGCCTCGCGTGTTCGGAATCACGTTTGGGGTCGCGCACGCGTATGACGAATACGGCCAGATGGTCGAGTATCTGCGGATGTGCGGTGTCGTCCCGCCGGCGAGCGCACCGCGGAATTAAGCGCGTCGCGGCGACAGCCGCAGCTCCATGACGACTGTTGGCTCACGCGGATTCTCATAATAATCGGCGATGATCCGAACGGTCTTGAAGCCGAACTTGCGGTTGAGCCGGATCATGGCGCGATTGCTCTTTCGCGTGTTCGTCACGATGCGCGTGAAGCCATGATCACGCGCGAAGCAAACCTGCCAGCTCTTGAGCAGCGTCCCGAATCCTAGACCACGCAACTCCGGAAGGACGCCGGTGGTCGCGATGTAAAGATAGCCACGGCGATATTCGAAGGCGCAGCAGCCGATCTTTCGGCCGTCGATGATCATCCACCACGCGTCGCAGGTATGCCAATACTCGCGATCGAACCAATCGGCGGGGTGATCGTGAAAAGCCTTGCGATCGAAGAGCATCAGGCTTCGAATTTCGCCGCGCGTAGCCCTTCGGAATTCAGTTTTCAAATCGCTCGATGTTACCTGGGCGTATCGTAGCCCATGACCTTCGGCCGCTGGCCCGCGAGGCTGTCGGTAACCGCCTGCGCCACCACCACCGAAAACAGCGGACGAATATTGAAGTGATTATAGGGGCTGATCTGGATCATCATGATTCCGATCAGATCCTCCACCGGATCGATCCAGAACAGCGTTCCATCAGCGCCGCCCCAGGTCCACGTGCCGATCGACAGCGCGTCGGGCGATTTCGAGGGATCGGTCAGCACTGCGCCCCCGAAGCCGAAGCCGTAGCCCGCGCCGCGAATGTACACGGGCTTGCCGGTGCCGATCTGATTGGTGAACATCATGTCGACGGTCATGCGGCCCAGAAGGCGATGGCCGTTGTACTCGCCGCCGTTGACCAGCATCTGGCAGAAGCGGAAATAATCGGCGGCCGTGCCATTCAATCCCGCGACGCCGGGGAAGTATTGGGTCGGCTCGTGAAATTCGGGCTTGCGAGCCAGCGCGATCTTGTTGTTGTTGTTGCGATCGGGACGGTACACCGCGGCCACGCGATTTACTTTCTCCTTCGGGATGTTGTAATACGTGTCGCGAATTCCCAGCGGTTCGAAAATGCGGGTGCGGACGAATTCATCCACAGTCTTGCCCGAAATCTTTTCGACCAGCGCCGCGACGAAATCAGTGGACGCGCCGTACTCCCATTTATCGCCGGGCTGAAAATTAAGCGGCAGCACGGCGGAGCGCTCGATATTCTCCATCAGCGTCTTGGGGCGATTGCCGGCTTGCAGCGTCAATCCCGAAGTGTGCGTCAGGATTTGGCGAATGGTGATGGGGCGCACCGCAGGCACGGTGCCGATCCCTTCCTTCACCATCATTTTCGAATACATCGGCAGCCATTTCGAAATCGGATCGTCCAGCATGAACTTGCCGTCTTCCCACAACATCATCAAGGCAGTGGTCACGATCGGCTTGGTCATCGACATCAGCGAAAAGATAGCGTCCTTGGGCATCGGCGCTTTCTCTTCTTTGTAGCGCCAGCCCTGCGCATCGTACTCAACGATCTTGCCGTGGCGCGCGATCAGCGTCACCGATCCGGCGATCTGATCGGTATCGATGTAATCCTGCATGAAGGCGTGCACGCGTTGCAGGCGTTGCGTCGACATGCCGACGGTTTCTGCCTTGGCGATGGGCAGATCGGTTTGCACGGGCGTCTGCGCGGAAACCAGCAGCGCGGAAATCGCAAGCGTGGCGATAGATGAACGAACGGACATCAAGAGAACCTCCGTTCGTTAGAGTGTACTACCGTTGCAGCAGCTTGAATGCGATCTCGCGCCCGAACCCGGCCTGATAGGCGAGCGAGATCCACAGCAACGCGAAGGGCTCCAGCACCCGCGCCTGCGTAAGCGGACCGGCATCGAGCGCATTGAACCCCAATTCGGTCGCGAGCTGCTTCACGACTTGCTTCGCGTCCGCGTGATCGCCGCAATAGAACATCGCGGCTTTGTCGCCGCCGAATCTCGGGTCCGCCATGATGTTGTACCCGATGGTGTTGAACGCCTTGACCACCTTGGCGCCGGTGGCGAGCAGATGCACTTTCTCGGCGGCGGACGTGGTGGTGCCGACGGAGAGACCGCTCAAATCGGAGTACAGCGGATTGGTCGCGTCGATCACGATCTTTCCGGCGAGATCGCCCGCGCTAGCGATAGCCGCTTCGGTTGCTTCCCAAGGCGTCGCGAAGAGCACCACGTGGCTGGCGGCGGCGGCTTCCGCGGCGGATGCGGCGCGCGCATGGGGGCCAGCTCGGCCGATCAACTCCTTCATTTCAGGGGATGCCGGGTTCCGCGAAACGAATACGACTTGATGGCCGCCCTGCGCCCATCGGGTGCCCAGCGTTCCGCCGACGTTGCCCGATCCTATGATCGCGATATTCATGTTGGTAGGGATGCGAAAACCGGGCCGGACGCTACTACTTTTTTTTCTCTTTGTAGAGCCAGTGTACGATTTTGTGCGCCGGGAAGACGAACATTGCGATGGCCGCAACCACCAGCAGGAACACGAGAAGAAGAACGATCAGGGAAATCGGCATAAAACGAATGGCGGGGACGACGGGGCTCGAACCCGCGACCTCCGACGTGACAGGCCGGCGTTCTAACCAACTGAACTACGTCCCCGCTTGGGCGCCACGTCAGTACATCTCAGAATAACATAAGCCGATTGGTGAGCAGCAATAGACAGCTAGAATTGAAGCTTATGCCTCCCGAATCCGCGACGCTCTTCCTGGCGCGCCAGATTGAGCGATTGCGGAGATTGAAATTCCGCAAACGCATCGTATTTCCGGAGGGCGGAGATCCGCGCGTGCAGCACGCTGCCGAGCGTCTTTCAAAAGAAGGACTGGTCGAACCGATTCTTCTAACGTCCGATCAGGATCCGAAAAGTACACCGCCATGTATCTCGAACGGCGGCGCGCGAAAGGCGTGACGGAGATGGAGGCGCGAGAGATCGCACGGCGCCCGTTATATCGCGCGGCGCTGATGGTCGCGGCGGGCGATGCCGATGGAGGCGCTGGCGGGGCGGTGAACACCGACGGCGGAAACGGCTCGGGCGGCATTGCAATGCATCGGTCCTGGCGGCGGGATCGCGCACGTATTTCGGCTGTCTTTTTCATGTGCGTGCAAGATCGAGCGTTCGGACACGAAGGCGTGCTCGCGTTCGCCGACTGCGCGATGGTGGTGGATCCGTCGGCCGCCGAAGTCGCCGAGATCGCGATCGCGACCGCGCGATCCACGCGAACGGTGATCGGCGCGGAGCCGAGAGTCGCGCTGCTTTCGTTTTCGACCAAAGGCAGCGCGAGGCACCCGTACATCGAGAAGATGGTCGAGGCGCTGCGGATTTTGCGCGAGCGCGCCCCGGAGATCGAGTGCGATGGCGAGTTGCAGGCCGATGCGGCGCTGGTGAGTCGTCGGCGCATCCAAAGCGCCCGGATCGACCGTCGCGGGGCGCGCGAACACGTCTCATTTTCCCCGACTTGGCGAGCGCGAATATCGGCTACAAGTTGGTCGAGCGACTGGGCGGCGCGGCGGCATTCGGTCCGTTTCTGCAAGGGCTCGCCAAGCCGTTCAACGATTTGTCGCGCGGATGTTCGGCGGACGATATTTATGGCAGCAGCGATCGTGACGGCGCTTCAATCGGAGATACGGTAAGTGCTTCCGTTTAAGCTGGTCTATCACGACGGCTACGATCTGAATCTCGGCGCGCACGTGTTTCCGTCGCAGAAGTTCAGGCTGATCCACGATCGGCTGCTTGCGGATGGATTTGCGGAACCTGAGATTTCGTCGAACCGGAGCCGGCCACCGATGAAGATCTGCAACTGGTGCATCGCCGCGAATGGGTCACGAAGTTGAAGCACGGCACGCTCGATTATTTCGAGCTGATGAAGCTGGAGATTCCCTATTCGCGAGAAATGGTGGACGCGTTTTGGCTGGCCGCGGGCGGATCATTCTGGCGGCGCGCGGCGCGATGCGCGATGGTGTGGGGTTTAACATTGGCGGTGGGTTTCATCATGCATTCGCAGGGCATGGTGAAGGATTCTGCGCGATTCATGATGTCGCGGTGGCGATTCGCAAGCTGCAGCAGGAGCGCGTGATCGAGCGAGCCATGGTGGTCGATTGCGATGTGCACGATGGCAACGGCACCGCCTCGATTTTCGCGGACGATCCGACGGTGTTCACGATTTCCACTGCATCAGCTCAACAATTATCCGAGCATCAAGCCGCCGTCGAATATCGATGTCGAGTTCGAAGATGGCGTGGGCGACGAGGAGTATCTGAATCGATTGCGTGAGGCGTTCCGCAAAGGGCTGGCGCATTTCGCGCCGGAACTGGTGATGTACGTCGCGGGCGCTGATCCTTATCGAGAAGATCAGCTCGGCGGATTGGATCCTTCGATTGAAGGATTGAAAGCGCGCGATCGATTGGTATTCGATCAGGCGAGGCAAACTCGCGCAGGAGTCGCGGTGACGCTGGCGGGTGGATATGCCGTGAACCTCGATGACACGGTGACGATCCAATCCAACACGGCGAAGGCGGCCGCGGAGTCGCTCGTGGGAAAATAGAGTGAGAATGATCACCATCGCCGCCTACGATAATCATGTGGATCAATTACTCACGAAATTGCGGCGCATCCACGCAGCCCTGACGGAAGCGGGAATTCGATATCGGGTGATCGGCGGGTTGGCGATTTTCTTTCAAGTTTCGGAACGTGACTGGGATGCCGCCCGGATGACACGTGACATCGATCTCGCAGTGGATCGGCGAGAGTTGGAAGCCATCAAACAAGCGGCTGAGAAACACGGGTTCCGTTATCGTCACGTGGCAGGTGTGGACATGCTAGTGGACGCTTCGGAACCAACGGCACGAAGCGCTGTACATCTGGTTTTTGTGCGAGAGAAAGTCCGGCCCGAATACGTAGAGCCGATCCCCGACTTCTCGGAACCAACCCGGACGGCCGAGGGCGTCTTGCTCGCGCCGGCTGGCGACCTGGTTCGAATGAAGTTGACGAGCTTTCGAACGAAGGACCGCGCTCACATCCAGGATCTGGACTCGGTTGGTTTGATTACGCCTGAAATCGAAGCTTCGCTCAGCGATGTTTTGCGAGCGCGCCTCGCCGAAGTTCGCGCGACCGAATAGCTACGCCTTCGCGGGGATCATCACCGGCGCGTTCGCCAGCAGCTTGTCCTCGAACTCATAATCCGGCTTGTTGGAATTGTGCCGCATGTACCACTTGTAGGTTTCCTTCAAGCCGGTGCTGAAATCGGCGGGCTTGAATTTGAGCACGCGCTGCGCTTTCGCGGTGACCTGCGTGATCGGCGGCATGTCGAGATAAAATCCGAAGTACAATTTCGGACCCATGGGATGCCCGCCCGCGCGCAAAATATATTCGCGCGGGATGCGCACGAACTTCACCGGCTTGTTGCACGCCTTGGCCAACGCCTCCACCACTTCCGTCTGCGACAGCGGCCGCGCGTTCGCGATGTTGAACGCGTGCCCGATCGGCGTTCGGCTCATCCATCGCCCTCAGCGCCGCGCGCACCAGATCCTTCACGTAGACGAACTGCATCAGCCGGCGGCCGTCGCCCGGCAGAATGATGGATCGGCCGGCGCGCAGCCGATCCCAGAAATACGCCTCGCGATAAAACGGATTCCCCGGACCGTAGATGTACGGCGGACGCAACGTCACCACCGGCAATCCCATGCGCTGATGCAGTCGGAACAGCGCGCGCTCGCTCATCGCCTTGTTGCGAACGTACAGCTCGGGAGCATCGTCCGGCGCCAGCGCGTCGCCTTCGTGATGATTCAAGCCATCGCCATAAGCGGCGACGCTCGACATGAAAATGTAGCGATGCAGTTTGTTGCCGATGGCGCGCACCGTGCCTTCGACGTGCGCGGCGGTAGTGCCGCGCTCCCAATCGTAGACGTTGTCGAACACTACGTCGAAATTCTTGCCCGCCAGCGCCGCTTTCATGGCCTTTTCGTCGTTGCGGTCGGCCATGATATTTTTCACGCGCCGACCCAAGTCGTGCTTGGGCTTGCGATGCAGAATCGTGACGGAATGGTCCTGCTTCAACAGCTCGGCCACCATCATGCGGCCGATGAATTGCGTTCCCCCGATCACCAGACAATTCATGTGTGATTAACGACGAAAGATGTTAATTTAGTCGTAATATTCCAGGCCGAGGTGAGTGATCAGATCCTCGCCGCGCATCCAGCGCAGCGTGTTCTTCAGCTTCATGAACTGGATGAAGATGTCGTGCTCGGGATACAGACCGGGCGCGGTCATCGGAGCTTTGAAGTAGAACGAAAGCCATTCCTGGATGCCGCGCATCCCGCAGCGCTGCGCCAGATCCATGAACAGCACCAGGTCCAGCACCAGCGGCGCCGCCAGAATCGAATCGCGGCACAGAAAATCGATCTTGATCTGCATCGGATAGCCCAGCCATCCGAAAATGTCGATATTGTCCCAGCCTTCCTTGGCGTCGCCGCGCGGCGGATAGTAATTGATGCGCACCGCGTGATAGAGATCCTTGTACAGTTCCGGATAAAGCTTCGGCTGCAGGATCTGATCCAGCACGCTCAGCTTAGTTTCTTCCTTGCTCTTAAATGAACCCGGATCTTCCAGCACCTCGCCGTCGCGATTGCCCAGGATATTGGTCGAAAACCAGCCGCTCAGCCCGAGCATGCGCGTTTTCAATCCCGGCGCCATCAGCGTCTTCATGAACGTCTGGCCGGTCTTGAAATCTTTTCCGCAGATGGGAATGCTGCGATCGCGCGCCAGGTCGAGCAGCGCAGGAGTATCCGTGGTCAGATTCGGCGCGCCATTGGCGAACGGCACGCCCGATTTCAGCGCCGCGTATGCATAAATCTGGCTGGGCGAAATTTCAGGATCGTTCTTCATCAGGCCGCATTCGAAATCCTTCAGCGTCTGATGAACGCTCGCGGGACGATGGAACACCTCCGTCGATGCGCACCAGATCATCACCAGGCGATCGGCGTTGTTGTTCTTGCGGAATTGCGCGATGTCGTCCATCAGCATTTCCGCTTTGTCCATCTTCGATCCCTTGTCCTTGACGTTGGGACCGTTGATGTTCTTCACGTATTCGTGATCGAAGACGGCCTTCATCGGGCGAATCGCGCTGAGCGGTTCTTTCAGCGATTCAAGCTGCGTGCGCTCCAGCACCTTCGCGTTCGCGGCCGCTTCATAGGCCGTGTCTTCGTAAATATCCCAGCCGCCGAACACCAGATCGTTCAATCCGGCCAGCGGAACGAAATCCTTGATCATCGGCGTGCGATTGTCGGTGCGCTTGCCCAGCCGAATCGTCGCGAGCTGCGTCAGCGAACCCACCGGCGTCGCCATGCCGCGCTTGACCGCTTCCACTCCCGCGATGAACGTCGTGGACACCGCGCCGATCCCGGGAATCAATACGCCAAGCTTTCCATTCGCGGGCGCAATCTGGACGTTGTCTTGGGCCGCCAAGTGTTTAACTCCTTGCGATGTGTGCTCCCCGGCGATGAGCGTTTTCGCTTGCTACGCGCATGTCCGGAGGACTGGAGACGTAATGCAATATACTAACATTTTATGCTCACTCGCGCGACTGTCGCAGCTCCACAAACGACGATCTCCGCGATCCTGGTCGACGATGAAAAGCTCGCGTCGGAGGAGCTGGCGTTTCAACTGCGCGAGTTTCCCGATATCGAAATCATCGCGACCGCATCGAATGGACTGGAAGCCGTCAAACTGATTGAGGATCTGGAGCCGGATCTCGTTTTTCTCGATGTGCAGATGCCGGGCCTTGATGGCATGAGCGTGATCCGCAAGCTGCGCGAGAAGAATATTCCTCTGCCGTATTTCGTCATGGCGACCGCTTACGATCAGTACGCGGTGGAGGCCTTTCGCTGGGAAGCGCTCGATTATTTGCTGAAGCCGGTGGAGCGGAATCGTCTGGAACTGGCGATCGAGCGGGCGCGCAAAGGCATCGCGGAGAAGACCAAGGCCGCGCCGGCGGAACTGCCTCCGCCCAAGCCGTCGCTGCAGCGCACCAAGATTCTGATCAAGAGCAACCATCGAAACTTCATCGTCGATGCGCAGGAAGTGGTGTACGCAACCATCGATGACGGCCTGATCACCATCGTCGCGGCGAACATGGAAGGCCAGTCGAATTACCGGACCATTGAGGAGCTGCAATCGAACCTTGACCCCGATACGTTCTGGCGCGTGCATCGTTCGTATCTGGTCAACATCCATCGCATCAAGGAAGTGATTCCGTGGTTCAAATCCAGCTTCCAGCTTCGGATGGACGATAAGAAGCAGACCGAGATCCCGGTAAGCCGCGTGCAGACCAAGCGCCTCCGCGCGCTGCTAAAGCTTTGAGGCGCGGACGTGAGTCCGCGCGGTTGGGCGCAACGGCACGGACATTCCAATGAATCGCGAATATCACAAGTGGTTCTCTCCGTCTCTCAATCGTGAGATGGAGCTGCTGGTATTCGGCCACGGCGGCATGCCGGTCATCGTGTTCCCGACCTCGATGGGCCGCTTCTTCGATTACGAAAATCGCCACATGATCGACGTGCGCGGCGAGCGCTATGAGCGCGGCGAACTGCAAGCTTTCTGCGTCGATTCGGTCGATCCCGAGAGCTGGTACAACAAGTCGATTCCTCCCGGCGCTCGCGCGGCACGGCACGTCGAATACGATCGCTACATCGCCGCTGAGGTCGTTCCGTTCGTGCGATCGCAAAATGGTGGACCGCTCGCCGTGACTGGCTGCAGCTTCGGCGGCTATCATTCGGTCAATTTCGCGTTACGGCATCCCGATCTGATTCGATATTGCGTCAGCATGGGCGGCGCGTTCGACATCCATCAGTTCATCGGCGATTATTACGACGACAACTGCTATTACAATTGCCCGCCGGACTTTCTGCCGAATCTGGACGATCGCTATTATCTGGATTGGATCGCGGAGATGCGCATCGTGCTCGCAACCGGCGAAACGGACATTTGCCTCGCTGAGAATCGCCGCTTGTCGTCGATCATGGCGGCGAAGGGAATCGCGCATCAGCTCGACGTGTGGGGCGATGGCGCCGGTCATGATTGGCCCTGGTGGGAGCAGATGGCGGTAAAGTTTTTCTGACAAAGAACGAGCTTCGACTCTAAGCCTCCCGCGCCGTTGCTCCTAAACGCACTCCGGATCGCGTGGCGTGCGCGGCTCGGATAGGCGACGGCAGGACCTCCCTTCGGTCACGGCCCTGTATGGAGTTGATCCGGTTAGCGCCGACAACGAGCCGCGACTAAAAGGAGCGGTTCAAATCCGACATTTCACACACTTGCCAGGGCGCGCGGTGGGGCTGCTGACCGTACAGGCTGCGAGAAGAATCGGGTGCGCAAGAACCGATTCCGAAGCGCGGACGTTGGTCGCCAGGATGCCCTCCCCTCTGGACCGCGAACGCCGAAACGGATAACATTGCGAGTACGCATGCACAAAATCGGCGTCATCTACGGCATGGAGAACACGTTCCCGGGAGCGTTGGTCGATCGCATCAACAGCATGCATGTCGAAGGCGTCACGGCGGAACACATCCACATCGGCGGTATCAAAATGGCCGAGCCGTCGGGCTATCGCGTCATCATCGACCGCATCTCGCACGATATCGCGTTCTATCGCGCGTATCTGAAGAACGCGGTGCTGACCGGCACCACGGTGATCAACAACCCGTTCTGGTGGGGCGCCGACGATAAATTTTTCAACTACGCGCTTGCTTCGAAAATCGGGGTCGCGGTGCCGAACACCGTGCTGCTGCCGCACAAATCGCATCCGCCGGGGACGACCGGGCAATCGATGCGCAATCTGATCTATCCGCTCAACTGGGAAGAGATTTTCGACTACATCGGCTTCCCGGCGTTCCTCAAGCCTTTCAGCGGCGGCGGATGGAAGAGCGTGTACAAGGTCGATAATCCCGAAGAGCTGTTTCGCGCTTACGACGACACCGGCGATCTGTGCATGACTCTTCAGAGCGCCGTCGATTTTGACGATTACTTCCGCTGCTACGTGGTCGGCCAGAAGAAAGTGCACGTGATGCGCTACGATCCGCGTCGCCCCCATGCCGAGCGGTACGTGCACGACGGTCCGCCGGTTGATCCTGCGATGCACGCACGCGTGGTCGGCGACTGCCTGAAGCTATGCCGCGCCCTGGGTTACGATCTGAACACGGTCGAGTTCGCGGTGGAACACGGCGTTCCTTACGCCATCGATTTTCTGAATCCTGCGCCCGATGCCGATCGTCATTCGGTGGGCGAGGAAAACTTCGCCTGGATCGTGAACGCGGTTGCCGAGTTCGCAATCGAGGAAGCATTGAAGGAGCCGAGTCCCATTGAAATGCGCTGGGCGCATTTCTTAACCAAAGCTGCCCGAAGCGGAGAGTGAGCGTGTATGCGGCCGAGCTTCACCATCGGAATCGAAGAGGAGTATCAGACAATCGATCCGGTCACTCGCGATCTTCGATCGCATATCGAAACCGAGATCATCGAGAAAGGCAAGACGCAGCTTCACGAGGCCATCAAGCCGGAGATGCACCAGAGCGTAGTCGAAGTGGGCACCGGCATCTGCGCGAATATCAAGGAAGCGCGCGAACAGGTACGAACTCTACGCTGCGCGATCATCAAGCTCGCTACCGAGAACGGGCTGCGCCTGGGCGCGGCCGGCACCCATCCTTTTGCCGATTGGCGCAAGCAGGGAATTTATCCAGACGAGCGCTATCACACCATCGTCGAGGATATGCGCACGGTAGCGCGCGCGAACCTGATTTTCGGATTGCACGTGCACATCGGCGTCGAAGATCGCGAAGCGCAGATTCATTTGATGAACGCGGCGCGCTATTTTGTGCCGCACCTGCTGGCGCTCAGCTCCAATTCGCCGTTCTGGCAGGGCATGGACATGGGGTTGAAATCGTATCGCTGCAAAGTGTTCGATAAATTTCCGCGCACCAACATCCCCGATTACTTCCAGAGCTGGAGCGAATACCAGAACTTCATCGACCTGCTGGTGCACACCAACTGCATCGATAACGCCAAGAAGATCTGGTGGGACATCCGGCCGCATCCCAATTTTCCAACGCTCGAATTCCGCTGCTGCGATATTCCCATGCGCCTCGACGAAACCATTTCGATCGCCGCGCTGATTCAGGCGACGGTCGCGAAACTGTACAAGCTGTACGAAGCCAACACCGGCTTTCGGCTGTATCGCCGCCTGCTGATCATGGAAAATAAATGGCGCGCCGCGCGCTACGGGCTGGACGGCAAGCTGATCGATTTCGGCCGCGCATCGAAGTACCCATGCGCGATCTGGTGGAAGAATATCTAGCGTTCGTGGACGACGTGGTCGACGAGCTGGGCAGCCGCGAGGAAGTGAACGGAATTCGCAAGATTGTCGAAATGGGCAGCGGCGCCGATCGCCAGTTGCGCGTATTCAAAGAGACAGGAGACTTGACCAGAGTGGTGGACTACATCATTGCGGAGACCGGTCACGGCCTCTCCGCGCGACGCGAGCGGCCGCGTGACGCAGCTCAATGGAGTTTCCTTCGACCCTGAATACGCACCCGGCGCGCGCAACGCGATCGACGTGTGCCTGCGCGTGCAGCCGCATGAAAAAGTGACGCTGATCACCGATTACGCCTGCCTCGAAATTGCGGCGAGCCTGGCTGCTGAACTGAATCGCGTCGATGCGCCGTTTCGTGCGTTTGTCCTGGAGGAGCTTGCGCCGCGGCCTCTGACCGACATGCCGAAAGCTGTGCTCGACGATCTGGAAACCAGCCAGGTCAGCATCTTCGCCGTGGTCGCGCAGGCAGAACGAATTGAGGACGCGCATGCAGATGACGGAGGTCGTGAATCGCCGCGGCATCCGTCACGCGCACATGGTGAACATCGAACGCCGCATCATGCTGGAAGGAATGCGCGCCGATTTTCTGAAGGTCGATGAACTCAGCAAGCGCGTTCTGGAGATCGCTCAAAACGCGGACGTGATTCGCGCGCGCACGGCGGCCGGAACCGACATCACCGCGAACATGAATCATGCCTATCACTGGCTCAAGACCAGCGGCATCATCAGCACCAAGAAATGGGGCAATCTTCCGGGCGGCGAAATTTTCACGACGCCTGGCGAAGTGAACGGAACCTTCGTGATCGATGGCGTGGTCGGCGATTATCTGTGCGCCAAGTATGGCGACCTGCGCGAGACTCCGCTCACGATTCGAATTGAAGGTAATCGACTGGTGGAAGCGCATTCGCAGAATGCGCAGTTACGCGACGAGTTCTGGAAGTACACGCACACTGACGAAAACAGCGATCGCGTGGGCGAGTTCGCCATCGGCACCAACATCGGCCTGCATGGCGTGATCGGAAATATTTTGCAGGACGAAAAGCTCCCCGGCATTCACATCGCGTTCGGCAATCCGTATGGTGCGCATACCGGCGCGGAGTGGGACTCATCCACGCACATCGACGTGGTCGGCACGAAGTTCGACATTTGGGCGGACGATCGCCAGATCATGCGCCAGGGTTCGTTCATCATTTAGCGAATGATTCCCGACCTGCGCAGCGACTTCAACGCTCGTTTCACCGCCGAAAAATATCAGCGGTTCCTCGGCGCGCTGGACCAAGGCTGCGGCACGCACGTCAAATTTCGCAATTGCGAAACGCCGTTATTCCTGCCGCGCGCGTTGTTCGATCGCATGGCGCAAGCCGGCGTCGAACTGATCCAGCAACTGATGACGCCCGAATATCTGGCGCGCTCGGTCCAGACCATCCCAGCCGAATTCAACGTCCCCAATGAAACCGCGCGGCCGTTGTTCATTCAAGTCGATTTCGGATTAACCTCGGGCTTCGAGCCGAAACTGGTCGAGATGCAGGCGTTCCCTTCGCTGTACGCCTATCAGCCGTTCCTGCAGCAGACTTACAAGGACTCGTACGATCTGGATCTCGCGCTCGACCCGCCGTTCGATTATCGACTCCGCGCCGCAATTCTCGGCCGTCACGATCCTGAAAACGTCGCGCTGCTCGAGCTTGATCCGCAAAACCAGAAGACGCTGCCCGATTTCTTGCTCACCGAAAAGCTCACCGGCATCCGCACCGTCGACATCCGCAACATCGAAAAACGCGGGCGCAAACTTTATTGCGACGGGCGACCGATTGAGCGCATCTACAATCGCGTGATCGTCGATGAGATGGTCCGCCGCAACATCAAACTGCCGTTCGATTATCGTGACGATCTGGACGTCGAATGGGCGGGGCACCCCAACTGGTATTTCCGCATCAGCAAGTTTTCGATTCCGTTCCTGAAACACCCCACCGTTCCGCGCACGCACTTTTTGAACGACGGCGATCCTCCCCGCGATCTGCGCAACTGGGTGCTGAAGCCGCTGTATTCGTTCGCCGGAATGGGCGTGGTGATCGCGCCGAGTTGGGAAGAGATCGCATCGATCGAAGATCCATCGCAGTACATTCTTCAGGAGCGCATCGATTTCGCACCAGTGGTCGATACCCCGCAGGGTGCCACGAAAGCCGAGATCCGCATGATGTACATCTGGCCGGATGACGCGCCGTCGCCACAAGCGGTCACCACGATCGTCCGCATGGGCCGCGGCAAGATGATGGGCGTCGATCACAATCGCGATATGGAATGGGTAGGCGCATCGGCGGCGTTCATCATATGAAGCTCGCATTCCTGTTCGCGCTCGCACTTACTGTGTCGGCGCAGGACGCCTACAAAGTGAGATTCGAGACCACCGCAGGCGATTTCATCATCGAAGTTCATCGCGATTGGGCGCCGCAGGGAGCCGACCGATTTCGCGAATTAGTCGCAGCGAAATATTTCGACGATTCACGCTTCTTCCGAGTGGTCAGTGGGCGCTGGGCGCAATTCGGTATCGCCGGCGATCCGAAAGTGGCGCAAGCGTGGCGCAATCGCACCATCCCCGACGACGCCGTGCGCGAACACAACAAGCCCGGCTACATTGCTTTCGCGATGCCGGGTGTCGATCAGCGCACCACGCAGGTGTACATCAATCTCGGCGACAACTCGGAACGTCAGGACGCGCAAGGCTTCTCGCCATTTGGAAAAGTAATCGAAGGAATGAGCGTGGTCGAAAGACTTTATTCCGGCTACGGTGAAAATTCCGGCGGCGGCATTCGCGCCGGACATCAGGACAAGATGTTCGCGGAAGGCAACGCCTGGCTCGATCGCGAATTCCCCAAGCTTGACCATCTGATCCGCGCCACCATCCAGCCATGACTGAACCTCGATACCTTGAAGACATCGCCATCGGCGACAAATGCACGTCACAACCTTTCGATCTGACCGAAGCTGATAGCGTCACGTTCGCCGAACGCTACGATCCGCAGCCGATGCACATCGATCGCGACCATGCCGCGCGCGGCCCGTTTCACGGCCTGATCGCCAGCGGCTGGCAGACCACCGCGATCGTGATGAGCCTCATTGTCCGGATGCAGCCGTTCGGGTCGACTCCTCTGCTCGGCCTTGGAGTCGATGAACTGCGCTGGCCGATTCCCGTTCGCCCCGGCGATCAGATCACCGCGATGTCGGAAGTCGTTTCCATCACGCCATCGAAATCCAAACCGCAGTTCGGCGTAGTGCGCGTTCACATCACCGGCCGCAATCAGAAAAACGAAGTGATCCTTTCGATGTTTTCATCGCTGTGGATCGCGAAACGTCCTACTGCCGAAACGTTCCAGCAGTGATACGCTCTTGTGATGCGCTTTTTGCATATTTCCGCGGTCTTCGTGATGATCGCGGCAGGCCTATTCGCTCAAGACGCTGCGTCCCTCAAAGACGATCCCGGCATCAAAGCCGCGATGGATGCGATTCGCCGCAATGAGCCGCACTTCATCGACGAACAGGTTCGCATCTGCGAAATCGCCGCGCCGCCGTTTCATGAGCAGCAGCGAGGCAAGGAGCTCGAACGTCTTTTCAAAGAAGCGGGGCTTGAGAACGTGCGCATTGATGCGGTTGGAAATGTGATCGGCGTGCGCCCCGGAGCCGCGGCGCATCCCAACGTCGTCTTCGCCGCGCATCTCGATACGGTGTTCCCGGAAGGCACCGACGTGCACGTCAAGCGCGATGGCAATCTTCTTCGCGGCCCTGGCATCGGTGACGATTGCCGCGGACTGGTCACGTTGCTCGGCACGATTCGTGCGCTGCGCGAAGCCAATGTCACCACGCCCGGCACCATCACGTTCGTCGCCGACGTTGGCGAAGAAGGACTAGGCGATCTGCGCGGCACTAAAAATCTTTTCGACGACAGCCTGCGCGGCCAGATCGATAAATTCGTTTCCATCGACGGTACCGGCCTCAGCGTCACCAATGTCGGCGTCGGCAGTTATCGTTATCGCACCACGTTTAAAGGCCCCGGCGGGCACAGCTTCGGATCGTTCGGCATGGCGAATCCGATTCAGGCGATGGGCCGGGCCATCGCCAAGATCGATGCGTTTGAAGTTCCAGCCACTCCGCGCACCACGTTCAACGTCGGCCGCGTTGGCGGCGGCACTTCGGTCAACGCGATCCCGTTTGAATGCTGGATGGAAGTCGATATGCGATCTTCCGATAAGGCTTCGCTTGAAGCGGTCAACTCGAAATTCAAAGCCGCGATCGCGCAGGCGATCGAAGAAGAGAACAAGCGCTGGAATCATCGCGGCGCGGTTTCGCTGTCGAATGAACTGGTCGGCCTGCGGCCCGCCGGAAGCACTTCGCCCGATTCGGCTATCGTGATTACGGCCACTGCGGTTTCTAAGCTGTTCGGCTTCTCCGGCCGTTTGAGCGAAGGTTCCACGGACGCCAACGTTCCGATGAGCCGCAACATTCCTTCCATCA
This sequence comes from Terriglobia bacterium, assembly GCA_963819125.1. GTDB lineage: Bacteria > Acidobacteriota > Terriglobia > Bryobacterales > Bryobacteraceae > Palsa-187. The sequence goes on along the minus strand of CAWFUQ010000015.1, from coordinate 181,301 downwards.
CCATCGGCGGCGGCGGAATGGGCATGGGCGCGCACTCCGCGAACGAAACTTACGACACCACGGACTCCTGGCTCGGCACACAGCGCGCTTTGCTGCTCGCCGTCGCACTGGCGCGCTGACTCGTGCCGGTTATCGATCTCGATCAACTCGCCAAGCATTACGGACGCATCCAGGCACTGCGGTCCATTACGCTGGCCGTAAGCGAAGGCGAGATTTTCGGATTGCTGGGTCCGAATGGCGCGGGCAAGACGACGCTGATCCGATTGCTCACCGGATCGACGCGATCGAGCGGCGGCAGCGTTCGAGTACTGGGGCTCGATCCACTTCGCGATTCGCGCGCCGTGCGCCGACAGCTCGGCTACATGCCGCAAGCGCCCGCGCTCTATGAAGATCTTTCGCCTCGCGATAACATCCGCTTTTTCGGACGCGCGCATGATCTTCCGTCCATCGAGAAGCGCATCGATGAGCTGCTCGATTTCAGCAAGCTGCGCGCACGTGAATATGATCCCGTGCACACCTTTTCGGGCGGCATGAAGCAGCGCGTATCGCTGGCCTGCGCGCTGGCGCATCGTCCGCGATTGCTGCTGCTCGACGAGCCGACCGCCGGCGTCGATCCCCGCCTACGCTCCGAATTCTGGAATCACTTTCGCGATCTCGCCCGTGGAGGTTCATCCCTGTTGATCAGTACGCATCACATGGACGAAGCTCTGCTGTGCGATCGCCTCGCGATTCTGAGCGATGGCCGCGTGCTCGCCTGCGGCACTCCGCGCGAACTGCTCGATCGCGGCCATGCCCGTGTCCACATCTGGCGCGGTGGCGAAGAGTCGATTCTTGAAACGCAAGAGAACTATGCAGCGTCGCTGCCGCAGTTGCTGCAGCCCTACGGCCTCGACCCAGCGGTGACGAAAATCCAAGTCGAGCGCGACACGCTGGAGCAGATCGTGCTGCGCCTGATCGAACAAAAGCCAGAGGACTCGCATGACTAAGACCCTCGCCGTCGCGGCGCGTGTCCTGCGCCAGCTTCGTCACGATCGGCGATTCCTTATGCTCTCGATCATCGCGCCGCTGCTGGTGCTCTATATCACCAAGGCCGCGCTCGACAGCTTCAACGTGCCGTTCGTCAACGTTAGCAATTTTGTTATTCCGATTGGCGCGTTCGTGGTCCACTTCGCGACTTATGTTTTGTGCGCCATCGTGCTGGTCCGTGAACGCACCGCGCAGACTCTGGCGCGTATGTTCGTCAGCGGCTATACTCGCGGCGAAATCATCGGCGGTTATATGCTCGCCTACACCTGCCTCGCCACGCTGCAATGCCTGCTCGTGCTGGGCGAGCTTTATTTTCTATTTCACCTGTCGTATCGCGCGCCGGTGCTGCTGTCGATCTATTTCGTCATCTGGCTGCTGGCTGTCATCAGCATCTCGCTGGGCATTTTCGTGTCGAACTTCGCGCGGACTGAGGGCCAGGTGTTTCCGTTCATCCCTCTGGTCACGGTGCCGGGAATTTTTCTCTCCGACGTGATTTTTTCGGTCGATCGATTCCCACGATGGATGCAGTGGCTGAGTCACGCCACACCGCTGTTCTATGCGAACAAAATTCTGCAGGCGCTGATCGTGCCCGCGGGATCGCTCGATGGAAATTGGGCGCGGGTAGGGCTTCTCGTACTTTACGGTGCGGCTGTCCTGGTGCTCGCCACGCGCACGCTGCGCGAAATGGATTAGCGCTTCTTGCCTGAATTCGCGAGCTTCACCGCCGCGCGCAGCAGATCGCGAAGCGCCGCGACATCTGCTTTTGGTAGCCGTACCAGCACCCACGGATATTTCAGGTAGTGGTCAGTGATGAAATAGCGCGCTGGATCGGATGCCATCAGCTCCGCGCGCTCTTCGAACGTAGTGCGCACCACCAGAGTCTCCAGATCCTCCCAGATGCGCGCCACCAGTTTCTTGCGAATCTTGAATGCCGGCGTCCCGTACGAAGTGCTCTCCTCCACGCCGTCAATCGCCAGCGCGATCTTGCGCACTCCGTCAAATCTCACCACAGCGCAGCCTTGTCGATGCTCGCGAGCGTCGGCCGCCCCATCAGCATCATCGCCATTTCGAATTCGTGCCGCAGAATTTCGACCACCCGTGTCACGCCTTCCGCGCCCGCGATTCCTAATCCCCACAGATAGGGCCGCCCGATCTGCACCGCCGTCGCTCCGCGAGCCAGCGCTTTGATCACGTCCGTACCGCGTCGAATCCCGCCGTCGACCAGTACTGGAATCCGCCCTTGCACCTTCTCCACCACCAGCGGAAGCGCGTCGATCGTGGCCGGAACCGTGTCCAGATTTCGCGCGCCATGATTCGACACGATGATCCCCGCCACGCCCGCTTTCACAGCGATCTCCGCATCATCGGGATTCAGCACACCCTTGAGCATCACTGGCGTTTTCGCGAATCCGCGCAGCCAGTCGATATCTTTCCAGGTAAGCGCGGGATCCAGATAATCCTTACCTTGCAGATTGGGCAATTCGCGCGCCGGCAACTCACCCTTGGCGCGATCTTCGCGATTGCGAGCCCCGAACGTCGGCGAATCGACCGTCACGCACAGCGCTCTGCATCCGGAAGCTTCGGCGCGCTGCACCAGATCCTTGGTGAACGCACGATCGCGCTGCACGTACAGTTGGAACCACACCGGACCGGTCGCCGCGCGCGCGATGTCCTCCACTTTCATCGACGCACTGGAACTGATGCACAACGTCGCATTTGCCGCTGCGGCTCCGCGCGCGACCACGATATCGCCTTCCGGACGAATCAACCCCTGTCCTCCGGTCGGCGCCAGAATAATCGGAAACGGTAGTTCCTGTCCGAACAATTTCACGCGCGTGTCGAGCTTCGACACATCCTGCAGAATGCGCGGCTTCAGCCGAATGTGCTCGTACGCTTCGTGATTCCAGCGCATTGTTATTTCATCGGCCGATGCGCCCATGATGCGCTCCCACGCGCCGTGCGAAATATGTTTTTCGGCTTCGGACTGAAAATCGAACAGCGAGAGCAGCTTTTCTAAATTCGTTTTCGGCGACTGCGCAAACACGCGCGCCGCGGCAAGCACGGCCGCGCCCAACAATAACTCACGTCGTGAGCGAAGATGTTTCAAACAACCGGATTATATCGCGGCGGCTTCGTTCACCACGGGCAGCTTCGCGGCGTTCCATGCGGCGATCCCGCCCGCCATCTCGATCACATTGGTGATTCCGTGCTGCGCCAAAATGCTCGCCGCCATGGACGATCGATACCCGCCCGCGCAATGCACCACAATTTTGCGATCGCGCGGAATCTCCGCCATGCGCTCCTGCAGATGATTCAGCGGTACGTTCACCCCGCCCGCGATATGCTGCGTCGCGAACTCGCGCGGGTTGCGGATGTCGAGCACCATCGGCTTCTCAGGCTTCGCCAATTCCTCGGCGATCATGGGCGCAGCGAGCCGCTCAGTCGGCCACACCAGATCCGGCCGATGTGCCAGCCCGGCCATGCCTCCATCCACGTAGCCGGTCACATGATCGAATCCGATGCGCCCCAACCTCACCGCCGCTTCCTGCTCACGCCCGGGCTCCGCAATGATCACGATGGGTTTGGTGCGATCCAGAATCGTGCCCGCCCAGGTCGCATACTGTCCTCCCAGCCCGATGTTGATGCTCCCGGCGAGATGCCCGATGGCGAATTCCGCGGGATCGCGCACGTCCAGGATTTGCGCGCCCGCATCGCCCATGCGCAGCACTTCGTTGAGATCGATGGGCCGCAGCACCTGTTCCAGATTCTGATCCAGCGTCACGCGCTCGCGCGTATTGAGGATCGCGTCGTAGGTGAAGTACGGTGGCGCGTCGGGTTGATCGGCCGTTACCAGCTTGATGAACTCCTCTTTCGACATGGGCTGCAGCGCATAGTTGAATTGCCGTTGCTGGCCCATGGTCGATACCGTGTCCGACGACAAATTCTTCCCGCACAACGATCCCGCTCCGTGTGCCGGATAGACCAGTGTCTCGTCGGGCAGAGTCATTAGCTTGTCGTGCAGTGAATCGTACAGCCGCGCGCCCAAGTCGGCCGCGGTCCATCCCAGCGATGCGCGCAGATCCGGCCGCCCCACATCGCCGATGAACAGGGTGTCGCCGGTCAGCACCGCGTATGGTTTCGTTGCGTCTTTCGCCAGATCGAACACCAGAATCGAGATCGATTCGATGGTGTGCCCCGGTGTCTCCAGCACCTGCAACCGCAGCCCCGGGAATTCGAGCGTATCGCCATCCTTCATGGCGACGAACGGATACTCGGCCTTCGCCTGCGCGCCGAGGTAGATCGTCGCTCCACAGCGATCGCGCAGTTCCAGATGACCGGCGATAAAGTCGGCATGGAAGTGCGTCAGGAATACATGGCGAATCGTCAGCCCGAGCTTTGCAGCATCGTCAAGATACTGCTGCACGTCTCGCTGCGGATCCACCACAATCGCCGTCCCGCTAGCCTCATCTCCGATCAGATACGATGCATGCGCCAGGCAGCCGAGGTAATACTGTTTCAGGAACATTGGACTTGCTGCCAGTCTATCGCGATCACATTTGAGGCGCGACCGCGAGAGTCTTGGCTGCTCCCTTAGGTCATGGCTTTGTACGGCGTTCGACCGCGCGCAATGAGCCGCGACTAGAAGGAGCGGCTTAACTTCGATGTTTCATACAGATTCGTGAGGGAGCGCGCTTGGGAGCAACGGCACATAACGAAAGGGCCGGGATTTCTCCCGGCCCTTCTCTGCGCAGTATGAGTAGTTATGAAAACCCACGCGCATGCGCAGTGCGCGCGTTGAATGAAGACTTAGCGCCGTCCGCGGAAGCCGCCACCGAAGCCGCCCCGATATCCGAATCGCGGCCCGACGAATACGCCGACTCCGAAGCCGGGACCGTAGAAGCCTGGATAGCCGTATCCGTAGGGATATCCATAGCCATACGGAGGATAGTAGCCCGGTCCATACGCTGCATAACCCGGACCGTAACCGGCACCCGGAGGAGGATAACCCGGGCCGCCCGCCTGATAGCCAGCCCCGCCGGCCTGCTGATAATCTCTCGGATCGACGTAGCGGAACGCATAGGGCGCATGCTCGGTCGAAACCGTCACAGGCTGTTCGATCCTGAACGTCAGCACTGTTTCGGGGCGGAGGATGGTCGGATTGCCGCGCGTGAGCAGTACGCCGAGCGTGCTCGCCACCAGGCCCGCGCCCGCGCCGATTCCAGCGCCAACGCCGCCCGCGGCCGCAGCGCCGATCGCAGCGCCAACGCCGGTCGTGGTGCCGATCGCCGCCGCGTCGCGGCCCACCGACGTCGAGCCGTTACGCTCCACCAACTGCGTCTGCACCGGAATCTGCTGTCCATCGACCACCGGGAGATCGGTCAGCGTGATGCCGAGCCTCGACGTCCCTTCCACGCGCCCGGCCTTCTTGGCTTCGGTCACGCGGCCACCCAGCGTCTGGCCGCGATCCGCGACTACTACGCCGTCCACCACAATGGGCCGCACCAGAGTCGCCGAAAACGCATCGCCCGCCTGATTCTTATCCGAGGAGAGGAACTGATTCACTCGCACGGTCACATAGGTACCCGGCTGGATTGTCAACTTTGCCGGCAAAGGAGGAGCCGGAGCCTGATTGGGCTGTCCTTGCGGACCCTGCGGGCTAGCGACTGGAGCCGGGGCCGGATTCGTATCGCCCACTCGACGCCATCCGCCGGACGATGCTGAAACTGGGGGAGCCGGAGCCTGCGGATCGGCCTGCGGGGCCGGCGGATTGGGAACCGGAACCGGATCCTGCGCGAAATGCAAAGGTAGCGACCGCGAGCAGGCTGGCGGTCAGCCCGGCGGCGCGAAAATAATTCGAGATCTTCATATCGCTTGTTGTCTCCATCCTAACGGACGACTTACGATATGCATGCGTTTCGCCACTCTTAAGTGGCTGAAAATAAAGATGCTTAACAATGTAAAGTCTGGCCGAAAACCACCGGCTGGTGGTTTTGAGCCATCAGTAAAGACAACAACATCTGTGGGATTGAATTAGCGCGAGCGGGCGAGACTACTTGCCCTTGCGTTTTGCTGCCCAGTACGCCTTCATGCGCTCCGAAGCCGCTCTCTTCTCGGCAGCGGTGCGCTTACGGCGTCCACCAGCGGATTGTGCGGCTTTGGCGGCAGGAGCGGGCGAAAGGGTGGCGGAAGCAGCCTTGGGGGGCCGTCCACGACGCTTCACAGGACCCTGCAAAGCCTCGATTGCCCGAGTCAGGCGGTCGCGTTCCGCAACCAAAAGCGCAACGATATGTTCAGTAGCCATCGACTGTTGATGCTATCACTCAACTCACTGATGCGCAAGGCCATTTTGGGAATAGCGACATTACTTTGCCGGACCCAGGCGGCGCGTCCAATCGACCAGAGCCGCCAATTGCTTCCGGATTAGCTCTCGTGTCGGTTCGTGATGCAGGTTGCCCTCGTTGTCGAACTTCTCCGGCGCGCTCGCGATCATGACTTCCGGCTGATTGAGCGGGTACATGTCCAGGAACACGAACATCTGCCGCAGGTGATACTGCGCGCGAGCCGTACCCAACATGCCGACCGTTGCGCCCATCAGTGCAACCGGCTTGCCTTTCCACGCACTCTCTCCGTACGGTCGCGAGGCCCAATCGATCGCGTTCTTCAACACACCCGAGGTCGAGTAGTTATATTCGGGCGTCGCCAGGACGATGGCCTGCGCCGCGCGAATCTCGGATTTCAATTCGGTTACGCGAACGGGAGGCTCGCGTTCGTGATCCTGATTGAACAGCGGCAGCCCGGCGATGTCGAAGATCTTCAGCTCGACTCCTTCCGGCACAAGCTGTTGAGCGGCGCGAAGCAGCGATCGATTGAAGGACTGCTTTCGCAGGCTGCCGGCGATCCCGAGAATGGTGAAAGAACTCAAAGCCGCCTCGCAACCACCACGGTAATGTCGTCCGCTTGCGGCAGGCCTTGCGTAAATTCCGTCACCGCGGTGTGAATCGCATCGACGATTTCACCCGCCGGACGATCCCGCATCGATGCCACCAGCGCCGCCAGACGCTCCTCGCCGAAGTCTTCGTCGGCAGGATTTGCAGCTTCCGTGACGCCATCGCTGAACAGCACCAGCACATCGCCCGGCTCCATGGTGATGCGCGACTCCTGGTATTTCGCCATCGGCAGAATCCCCAGGATCAAGCCGCCGCCTTTTAGCAATTCAAACTTGTTGTCCTGGGCCGCGGCACGAACGAGTACCGGCGGATTATGACCTGCGTTGGTGAACACCAGCTCACCTGTAACGGGATTCGCGATGGTCATGAAAAAAGTAATGAAGCGATTCTCCGGACAATTCCCGCAAGTGATCCGGTTCAACCGTTCCACCTTATTCGCCAGATCGTCCGGGTCTTCGAACAGCACCTGCACGCGAGCCTGCAGGCTGGACATCAGCAGCGACGCGGGCATACCTTTGCCGGCGACGTCGCCCACCAGCATCGCCACCCGGCCGTCGTCGAACGGAAGGAAATCGTAGTAGTCGCCGCCGACCGTATGACACGCCACGGTCCGGCCCGCGATGTCCATCCCCGCCACTTCCGGCGCTTTGGACGGCAGCAGCCCGTTCTGGATCAGCGCGGCCTGCTGCATCTCTTTCGCCATGGCGCGTTCGGCTTCTTCGATTTCATTGAGTCGCGCATGCTCGATGCGGATCGCCGCGACGTTCGCCATCACGGTCAGCAGGCTCAGGTCCTCGCGCGAAAATTCGCGAATCAAATGCGGCGAATCGACGTAAATCAGCCCGATCACGCGATCGTTGGTCTGCAGCGGCACCGCCAGCATGCTGCGCACCTTCTGCTCCACGATGCTCATGTGATCGCGCAGCGCCTGATCCATCTGCGCATCGCGCACCAACAGCGATGCTTTTTCGCTCAGCACGCGGTCGCGAACGGTTTTCGAAATCTGAAATCCTTCGCCACGATTGGCGCGCACTTCCAGCGCTCCGCCGCTTTCGAGCGTCATCAGAACGCCGCGACCCGCGCACACCGCGTCCACGGAAAGATCCAGAATCACCTGGAATAATTCCTCCAGCGGACGGTGCCCGGCCAGCTCGCGGCCCGCGCGAATCAGCGCGTGCATCTGCGGGCTGCCTTGCATCACCTGGGTACGATTCAGATCGCCGGTGGGCGGCCCGATCACAGCATCCAGGCTTTGCACTACCGTGGTTGACGACCGCGAGAAGCTCTCGCCGTGATCGACAAACACTACGGTGTGAGAAATATCCGGCTCATGCTCGGCGAATTCGATCATCAAATGCCCGGCCGTCACGCGATCGCCCGGGTTGAAAGGCAATTTACGATCGATGCGCTGCCCGTTCAGCAATGTTCCGTTCTTGCTGCCCAGATCCTCGACGAACCACTTCACCCCTTCGCATGAAAGGGCCAAGTGCTGGCGCGAAAGACCGCTGTCATCGGGGTAACACAGCTCATTTGCGCTCGACCGGCCCAGGGTGATGCGATCGCGATCCAGAGGGAATGTGACGCTCTTACCGTCGATACTACGGATCAGCAGTTCGCTCGGCTCGGTTTGGGGTTGAGGTGCCAAGAAGCCAGATTATCACCGTTAGTCAAGAGTCAAGGGCGGGGTGTGTGCCGCGCTAACCACTGGCCCAGGATTTCGAGGGCCTCGGGCGCGAACGTCTCCGTTAACTCGCCCATTTCGGATGGCGCGCAGACCTTACAGTGCTGGAACAAATGGTTGAGGCCCGGGAGCTCAATGGCCGCGAAATCCTGGTTATCTCCGGCAGTCAGCGCGTTCACAATCGCCGGCAGATTCTGCTCCGGCACGATCTGGGTATCACGCGAGCCATTCAGCGCCAGCACCGGAACTTTGAGTTGCCGCAGAATCGGTTGGGGGTCGTAATAGAGGAACGACCGCATCTCGGGTTGCATCGATTTCGAGAACTCCGCGCGCATGGCCGGTTCAGCGGCCTTCCGTTGCGACTCCGGAACTCCATCGAGCAGCTTGGGCATCTGTTCCATCAACTTCGCCAACAGAGTTTTATCATCCGCCTCGCGATTGGCGAAGAGCGTCTCGAAAATGATCTGCTGCGCCTCGCGGCTTCGTGCGATGGCCGCCTCCGGCGCGCCCTGTGCGCGCATGATCTTCTCTCCTTGCAGCGTCATCACGTCACGACCGATTACTCCCGGCCCCGCCAGCATCACCACGAATGAAATATCGCGCGATCGCGTTGCGGCCAGCGGCCCTATCGCTCCACCTTCGCTATGTCCGATCACGCCGATCCGCTTGGCATCGATTTCCTGGCGCGTTTTCAAAAACTCGATGCCTTTGACGATGTCGTCCGCCATCTCGCTGATGGTGGTCTTCGGCGACGACCCCGTCGATTTCCCCATGCCGCGATCGTCGATGCGCAACACAGCGATCCCACGGCGGGAGAGATAATCGGCGATCACCAGGAACGGCTTGTGCCCCAGTATCTCCTCGTCGCGATTCTGGGGACCCGATCCCGTGATCATCAACGCCGCCGGAAACGGCCCCGCGCCGCGCGGCTTGGTTAGCGTCGCCGCAAGCGTAATATTGGGCGACGATCCGGCATATGTCACGTCCTCGGAATCGTAGGGAAACGGCGGCTTCGGCTCCTGCGGCCGCTTCGGTGACTCGATTTTGTCGACGCGCTTCAGCGTGATGGGAATCGGCGCGCCTTGCGTAAACGTTCCCGTCAGCTCATGGCCATCCGAGCTTAGCGTCACATCGAGCGTTGTCGCAGCATTGATCTCGATGTGCAGCTTCCCATCGGCGAACGTCGTCTTGCCGCGTCGCGAGCCCGTTCGCGCCCTGATCCAGGCTGTCCCATTTCGTCGTGAACGCGCCCGCGCTGTCTTTGGCGACATGAAACGCGAGCCGCAGCGTCGTCCCGCCCGCGTCAATCGATCCGAGCCAGATCCCTTCGATGCCCTGCGCGGCGCAGGATCCTATGAACAAGAGTAAAAGGAAAAGAGTCCTATTCATGTTCATTCACGTTTATTAACGGCCTATCTCATAATCGTGACGACCGCCTGCGCCTCAGCCGATCTGCCTTCGCCCACCGGCCCGACCCTTTCCGCAGTCTTGAACTTCACCGACACGCGATCCAGATCCAGCGCCATGGTTCGCGCCAGCGATTCGCGAATTAGCATTCGATAATCCTTCAGCTTCGGCTTCTCCAGAATCACCGTCGAATCCACGTTGGCGATCTCGTAGCCCGCGTTGCGAACCAGCGCAGCGGCGTGGGCCAGGAACTGCGCACTATCGGCGCCCTTCCAATGGGGATCCGTATCCGGAAAATGCATGCCGATGTCGCCCAGCGCAGCCGCACCCAGCAGCGCATCCGTGATCGCGTGCGAAAGAATATCGGCGTCGGAATGCCCATCCAGCCCAAAATCCGCCGCGATCGCGACCCCGCCCAACAGCAACGGACGTCCCGGCGCGGTGCGATGCACATCCCACCCCAGGCCTGTTCTAAACTCCCGGCTCATGCCGTCTCGCCGTCGACTTCTTCCGCCAGGAACAGTCGCGCCAGATCCATATCGGTGGGCTTGGTGATCTTGATGTTGCGATCACTGCCCTGCACTACGCTCACCTCGACTTCTTCCAGCCGCTCGACCAGGCTCGCTTCATCCGTTCCCGTGAAGCTATCGCGCTTGGCCGCTTCGAAAGCGCGCTTCAACAGACCGAACCGAAACACCTGCGGAGTCTGCGCCAGCACCAGGTGCTCACGCGGCAGCGTGGCGCGAATCACGTTCTTGTGTACCCGCTTCACCGTGTCGACGGGCACGATCCCGACGATCGCAGCGCCGGTGCGCGCCGCTTCCGCGATCACCTTCTCGACCAGTTCCGAATCGACGAACGGACGAACAGCATCATGGACCGCGACCAGATCGGTATCCGGCGCCAGCGAGGCCAGCGCGTGCTCCACCGATTCCTGCCGCGACTCGCCGCCTTCCACGAATCGCACCGGATGCGTCGGATGTTGTTCACTCGCGTGTTCGTGATGCAGCAGGCCGCGCGCCCAATCGAAGTCCTCGGCGCGCAGCGCCACCACGATTTCGGTCACCGAGGGGCACACCAGAAACTTGCGAATGGTGTGGATCAGAATCGGCGCGCCTTCGAGCGTCATGAACTGCTTGCGGCTGACGCCCGACTTCTCGCGCCCCATGCGCGTACCGAGTCCCGCGGCGGGCAGTATGACGGATACCTTCATGGCGTGATCTTCGATTGTAAGTCAGTTGCGATCGCGAATGGATTCAGCGACGGCCTCGGCGTCCCGTTCATCGATGTCGAGAACCTGCCCATCCAGGTCGCTGGGCGAGAACGCCGCCTGCGCAACGCCCTTGCGTCCGTGATCGGATGTGGACGCGATGATGTGATACAGCTCGTGTGCCAGCACGCGTCCCATCGCGCGTCCGAGCAATAGATTGGCTCGCGTCTGATCATCCGCCTTCATTCCGGCGCGAACCGATTGGCGAATGTTGTCGCAGGAGAGATCGGCGAAAGGAAGCAACATGCCGTCGGCCGAATGCGCCCACCCGAGCGCGGCTTTGCTCGTCGCTTTTTCGATGGGCCGGTCCATGTCGCACGCGCCTTGCAGCGTCACCACAACAACCTGATCCTGGAACACCATGCCGCGCGTCGATCCCGTGAATACCTTGACGTTCAGGTTCGCGGGACCCAGGATGGTGGCCGCTTCGCGTTGCATTTCCTGGATCGCCAGGGCCGATGGCGCCTGATGCTGATTCAATACGACGTTGACGGTGTGCGTAGGGGGCTCCGCCGCGAAGGCGGAAACGGCGATCGCGAAATAAACTGCGCAGGTGACGTGGCGCATAGTTCCCTCAAACACTGAGCGAACCCTCTCAGTATACCTATCACTGATTTCTATCGGCTGAATCCAAAATTTCTTTTAGTGGCCGGCCGGGCGAGACCCGATAATCGTTAGAAGTTCTAGCGCACAGCGAAGCGTTGTGCGCGGTTCAAGTTGGAATCGGCCACGTCTGCCGGTCGCCCACGTTTGGCGGCGGATCGCGTGAAAGATTGCAATGAACATTCGTCTCCTCGCTGGGTTTTTACTCGCACTTATTCTTCCGTCTCAGCTTCCGGCCCAAAAGCCGAGCTTCACGGTCGGCTGGTCGGTCTACGTCGGCTGGAATCCCTACTACTACATGGCGAAAACCGGGATTCTGAAGCGCTGGGCCGATAAATACGGCGTCGCGATCAAAGTGCAGCGCTTCGATTACGCGCCGTCACTCGACGCGTTCGTCGCGAAAAATATCGACGCCTGCGCGATGACCAACATGGAGGCGCTCGATATGCCCGCGGCAGCCGGCATCGACACCACCGCGATTATCGTGGGCGATTATTCTAACGGCAACGACGCTGTGATGGTTCGCCACAATTTGTCGCTGGCGCAGATTCCGGGCAAGAAAGTTTTGCTGGTTGAAAAGACCGTTTCACAATATCTGTTCGAACGGGCCATGGCGATGAACAATCTGGAAGCGCAGATCAAGAAAGTTCAGTACGTCAATACGTCTGATTCGGACATCGCGGGTGCCTTCATCGCCGACACGTCGAAAGAAGTCGTCGTGACCTGGAAGCCGCTGGTGTCGCAGATCGCCAAACAGAAGGACGTGAAGACGATTTTCAATTCATCGCAGATTCCTGGCGAGATCCTCGATCTTCTCGTCGTGCGCACTGATATTTTGAATCGCCCCGATGGCTCCGGCCAGAAGTTCGCCAAGGCGATCGCGGGCGCGTGGTACGAAACGATGTCGCTCATGTCGAAGCCCGGAGCCGAAACCGATAAAGTGCTCACCGGCATCGCCGAGGCATCGCAGGATTCGCTCGCGTCCTATAAGGAGCAACTCTCGACCACGCACATGTTCTTCACGCCGCAATCGGCAGTGGAAATGACCACGTCGCCCGGCCTCAAGAAGACCATGGACCTGGTTCGCCAGTTCTGCTTCTCGCATAGCCTGCTGGGCGATAAAACAAAATCGGCTGACGATGTCGCGATCCAGTTTCCCGATAAATCGGTACTCGGCAAATCGGATCGGGTGCGGTTTCGATTTTCGCCGGAATATATGCAAATGGCGGCGGCAGGCAAATTATGACCGGCGTCCTCCGCATTCATTCGATTCCGGGCCGCGCGACTGCCTGGATCCTTTCATGGGCTCTGTTCGCCGCTGGAATTAGCGCGTACTTCATGGCGTCGCGAGCGCGGCACATGGAAAATCCGGACGATCGCGTCACGCCGACTCTCATCCAGATGGGCCAGGCGTTCGCTGATGCCGCGCTCAAGCCGCCATCCGAAGCCGAGGTCTCAGACACTCCGCAATCCTTTGCCGCGCGATTCTCGTCGAGCATGCTGTGGCTCGACACCAAGGCCACCGGCCGCCGCTTCCTGATCGCTGTCGCGCTGCTGTTCCCGGCAGTGATCATCGGCCTGCACATGGCGATGTTCCCCTACATTGGATCGTTCCTGTTGCGATTCGTGCAGTTCTTCGACAAGATCGTGGCTCTATCGCTTCTGCCGATCCTATTCATCGCGTTCGGCATCGATGAGCTCGCCAAGATCATGCTGATCGTGATCGGCGTGACGCCCACCATTCTGCTCGACACGTTCAATCTGTCGAAAGGGGTTCCGCGCGAGCAGATCGTCAAAGGATTCACCCTGGGCGCGGGAGATTTCCGCATCGCCTACGGCATCGTGCTGAAACAAATCTGGCCGCGCGTGTTCAATAGCATTCGCCTGAATCTGAAAGCCGTGATGCTGTTTCTGTTCGCCGGCGAAATGATCGCGTCGACGGATGGCCTCGCGTACCGCATCGCGCTGCTGCGCCGCCACATGGGCATGGACACGATCATTCCCTACGTGCTGTGGGTCGCGCTCCTGTTGTTCCTGGTCGACGTCGGCATGAGCCGCATCAATCGCTGGCTGCATCCGTGGTTTGAACCGGAGGGCTCGCGATGATCGCGATTGAAAAAGTCACGGTCGACTACGGCCAGCGCCGCATTCTCGATTCCATCGATTTCGAAATTCAAGCGGGCGAGTTCGTTTCCATCGTGGGCGAAACCGGCTGCGGGAAATCCACGTTGTTACGCCTGCTGCTCGCCGAGGAGATGCCGTCATCGGGCCGCGTGCTGGTAAACGGCGTGGCGCGGACGCAGCCCGATCGTCATTGCGGCTACGTTCCGCAGCGCTATTCGCTGTTTCCCGATAAGACGGTGCTCGATAACGTAATGTTCGGTCCCCTGGTGATGTCGAAGATCGGGCCTGGATATTTCAAGCGCAAGCGCGCTATCGCCGATGAGGCCCTCGAATATCTGCGGCACACTGGCCTCACCCCCGCCGACGCGACCAAATATCCGCACCAGCTTTCCGGAGGCATGCAGCAGCGCGTCGCCATCGCCCAGGCGCTGATCATGAAACCGGAAATCCTGCTGATGGACGAAGCGTTCAGCGCGCTCGATCCCGCCACGCGATCCGGCATGCAGCGCCTGATCAAACGGCTATGGAGCGAACTCGGCACCACCATCGTCTTCGTCACCCACAACACCCGCGAAGCTGTCTGCCTCGCGACGCGTGTCATCGGCCTCGCCAAACACGGCGAAAGCGGATCGTCGATCGCCGTCGACTTTCCGGTGGAGCACATCGATTTCGATTGCCCCGGCCGCGAACTCGACGAAGCCATCGAACACATTGAGAGAGGACCGTCTACAATCCCTGAATATGCAGTTTTATAAACGTCACGCGCCGAATCACCGTGAGCATTCGCGCGCCTTGCCTGATTTCCAGGAATTGGAAGGAATGCGCGCGCTGCGCGAAGAAAGCGCGATTCCGTCCAAGCAATGGGAAGCCGAAGTTCGCCGCGGAAAAGAATTCGGCCTCGAATGCGTCGATTCCATCGAGGACAAGAGCGAGATCAGTTGTTTCCAGCGTGGTGAGCTGCCGCATTGGTCCGGCATCAACACGTTCTTGAAAATGCCGTATCTCGAAGACGTACGCAAGGTCGGCGAATATGATGCGGCCTTCCTGGGCGTGCCGTTCGATATCGGCACTACCTATCGCGCCGGCACGCGCTTCGGTCCGCAGGCGATCCGCCGTATCTCATCCTTATATACCACCTACAATTTCGAACTCGGCGTCGATCTGCGCGAATCGCTGAAGCTGTGCGACGTCGGCGACGTGTTCTGCCCCGCCAACATCACCAAGAGTCACGATCAGATCACCAAAGCCGTGCAGCATGTGCTGTCGCAAGGCACCATGCCGTTGATCATGGGCGGCGACCATTCCATCGGTTTTCCGTGCGCGCGCGGGGTGGCGCAGGCGATCGAAGGGAAACTCGGCATCATTCATCTGGACCGCCACATCGACACGCAGGAAAAAGACATGGACGAGATCATGCACACTTGTCCCTGGTTCCACGCGACCAATATTCCCAACTGTCCGCCGACCAATCTGGTGCAGGTCGGCATCGGCGGATGGCAGGTGCCGCGGCCCGGCGTGAAGAAAGGCCGCGAGCGCGGCTCGACCGTTTTGACCATCAGCGATATCGAACGAATCGGGATCGATAAGACCATTGAGATCGCGCTGGAAGTCGCGTGGAAAGGCGCGTCAGCGGTGTACTTATCGTTCGACGTCGATTCGATCGACGCGGGATTCGTTCCCGGCACCGGTTGGCCGGAGCCAGGCGGATTTCTGCCGCGCGAAGCGCTCGCGATTCTGAAGGGCGTCGCGAAAGAAGGCGTCGCGGCGATGGAGGCGGTCGAAGTTTCGCCGCCTTACGATATTTCGGACATCACGGCACTTGTAGCCGTGCGCGCCATGGTCGATGTGCTGGCCACCATGACCAAGCATGGACGAATCGGCGGCAAGCTTGCGTGACGTCGTTTGTTGTTCTCGCTCCGAATGCACCCTCATCTCTTGCTGATGACCTGACGCGCATGCTCGCGCCTGTGCTTGGGTTCGATCCCCAGGTGCGCGTGGTCACATTGGATTCACTGCCTGCGATCGAATCGGGCGAAGTGTTCGTATTGCCGGCATCGCTGGAATGGAATCTGTTCCAGCGGGAAGCGCTTGGGCAGCGCCTCGCCGAAGCTCGGCGCGCGAACCCGGCAGTGACAGTTCATCACGACGATCCCGATCCGTGTGATCCTCTGATCGTCGACATGCTCGCCGAACGCACGGCCCCGTTGATTCGAGACCCGCGCCGTGCCGCGATTCTGCTGACCCCCGACGGCTGTGGCGATCCTGGTAGCCGCGCGCAAAGCTATCGATTGATGCGGCTTGTCTGGGAACGACTCGGTGCCGCTGCGGGCGATGTCGCGTTCGTTCGCCACGCGCAGCCGTTCTTGCCGCACACGCTGGACCGGCTGGACGATCAATTGGAATGGATTGTGCTTCCGCCCACGCTGTGGCCGGCGGAAACCGTCGACTATGCTCGCGTGATCCTCGAAAATTCCAAGAAACCGTTTTCTTTCGCCGAACCAGGCAGCAATGATCCCCGCGTGATCTCCTGGCTCGCGTCGCGCGCGATCAAACTTTGGCGCGAGAAGCGATCGCGCGAAGATCAACGCGAGCGATCCGCGAAATCGATCGCGCCTATTGCGACCATCCATCGAATCGGCGGCGCGATCGCGGCACGAGTTCCCGATTCGACTGCCCTGCGCGCGGTGCTTGACGAAATCCTCCCGCCCGGTCCGCACGATCGCATCATCGTCAAAGTCACCTGGCACGGCTACGCGACTGGAACCTATACCGATCCTGCTGCGCTCGATCTGCTGCTCAGCGCGCTTCCCGCCCGCGCGGTGATTGTCGAAGGCCACACCAGCAGCCGCAATCTGGGAGATGCGAATTTCGATTGGGAAACCGAGGCTCGCGCGAATCGCGCCTACATTGCTCAGCAGGATGGCGAATTTCTGCGCCGCACCGGACTTGGAAACGTAATCGCGAAACACCAAGCCCAGTACATCAACGTCACGGAATGTTTTTGGGATGAAGATTGTCCTGACATCGAACATTTCATCCCACAAGCGCTGCGCGATCTTACCGGCTCGCCGATGATTTCTTTCGCGAAAATCAAAGGGCCCACGCGCCTGGCGATCTCGAATCTGTTCGGTCTGATTCCTGAACCCCTGCGCGCACGCTGGCACGGCCCGAACATCACCTATTTCGCGCGCGTCTGCTGCGACATCGCCAGGCGCTACGCTGAACTTTTCCCGCTGTGCGCGATCAACGAAGGACTATCAACCGCCGTCCGCTGGGATCGGAAGGGTCTCTATCGCAGCCGCTGGGGAAATTACGATCTGATCCGCGGCGCGCAGATGCTAGTCGCGAGCCGTAACCCCGCTGCCGCCGATATCGTCGCGGCCCGCCTGCAATCGCAAGACGTACATCGCAGCGCATTCTTCGACGTCGTGCGCGCCGAACTCGATTGGGATGAACAAGCGGCGGCCGATCCGCTGCCCGATGATTACTTCTCGACGCGATGACGACGCGCGGGAGGATCGTCGTCATCGTCGCTCGAATCGTCGTGCCCCGTGCCCGACCACTTCCACGCCGCCACTCGCGGTGAGTTCAGGAAATTCGAGAGCTTCACCGGATCCACGCGCGCTTCCGTAATCACCAGCTCATTGCGCTGCGCCGTCACGGTCAGCACGTCCGCATCTTTGCCAATTTCGCGCATGTAGATCATCACGGTCTCGCCTTCGCGATTGCGCGTGGTCACGTAGGGCTGCCACGAGCCGATCGCGTGGCGAATCGATGCCGCGGCAGTCTCGGCCGACCCCTCGCCATAATCGATGTCTTGAAAGATCGCGATTTCCACGTGCTTGGCGCCCACCGGATGCGCCACTTTCATGAAGCTGTTCACCAGTCCCATCAGGGGAATGTGCATCGGCTTGGTGTGGAACTCATCGGAGACGGCGCGGACCACGTCTTTGAATTCGCGATCCGCCGCAGTGACAGTGCCCGCGGCCAGCGCTACCATGCAGGCGAACGCTCCACACTTCATTGCCCGTCCTCGCCCTTATCCTTATCCTTATCTTTTTCTTTGTTCTCTTTATCCTTGATCTTGTCCTTCGGTTTCGACGAACCGCCCGTCATATCCAGCACCGGAATTCCGAAATGTCCCGACAGGGACGCGACATCCTCCGGCCGAATTGGTCCGTTGACATGCACGAAGGTCAGCTCCTTCGGATCGGCGACTACGATGCCGACTCCGGTGAGTTTGTCGCCGTCGGTTCGAAGATAAACGTCCGCGTTGCCGCCGTCGTGCTTGCTTTTCACACTCACAATGCGCGACCAGCCGGGGCCTTTGAACATGGAGCGAAGATCCTCCGCATCCTTCGCGTCGTAATCATCGCGCCTGTCGAACTCGAAACTCTTGACCATGATGCTTTTCATACTGCTGACAATTTTCTTGATCGCAACCTGATCCGGATCTTTGTCCGATAGAAACTTCGCAGCCAGTTGCAGCATGCTGCCGTCCATGTTCACGTCGACCACGTTTGCCGCGCGTTCCGCCAGCTTGTCCAGACTGGCCGGCAGCTTGATGTCCTGCGCCGCGACCGGCAGGATCGCGACCAACCCCATCAGAAATAGTTTTTTCATATCTTCCCTCAGTGCTTTTAGTCGTTCTCTTGCGCTTCGCTCAGCTTCTGCTGGATCTCCGCCAGCTTCGTTCCTGTGATCTTCAACGCCAATTGCAGCTTCGCCTTCGCTGCTTCACCGGCCGCGCGCTCCTGAGCTTCGCGTCTGTACTCCCAACCACCCCCGACCGCAATCACCCCAGCCATCGCCGTCGCCAGCATCCAATGCCAGCGCGGCCGCGCACGCTGCGCGCGTTGCGCATTCACCGCATTCATGACCCGAGCTTCGAACCACTCCGGCGCGTCTTCGCGAGCGAGCGCGCTCTGTAATTGTTTTTCCAAGTCGTTCATTTCACTTCCCCCATACTTCTTCCGATCTTTTCCCGCAGCATCTCAAGCGACCGGTGCAGGTGGCTCTTCACCGTCCTCACCGGCATATCGAGGGCCGCCGCGATCTCTTCCGGCATCATGTCTTCCTGATAGCGCAGCACCATCACCATGCGCGGCTTCTCCGGCAGCGACGCGACCAGCGTTCGCAATCTGCGCTGCAACATCAGGTCCGGCTGCTCGCCCGGCGACGAAGGCTCCGGCAGATTCTCCAGTGCGACCGTCGCCCGCAACTTCCGCCGTCTTATGTAATCGATCGCCCGATGGCTGGTCACCTTGCGCAGCCAGAACACCACTCGCGCCGTCTCGATCGTTTCGAAATGCTTATGGAGCTGCAGGAACACATCCTGCGCCACCTCTTCCGCCGCGCTGCGATCGCGCAAAAAATGAAGCGCGATGCTGAACACCATCCCCTGATGCTCGCGCAGCACATCGGCGAAACTCGCCTGTTCGATTGCAGCGCGCTTGGCGCCCTCGGCTTCCCCGTCCATTGGAGCAATCATCGCGAACAAAGCCACGGCTTACAAACCCTCTTTCGCCAGGTACCCGGATTTCGCGCGAATCACTACGCCCGGCCGCTTCGAACGCACCAACAGCTTGTGAAACGTCCCGTCTGAATTGCTGGAATGATAAGCCAGCTCATACGACGTCCTCAGCTCATCGCCGATTTCCACGAACGCCTGCTTCATGTTCTCTTCCCTCGCGTCGAAATCGCGCCCGCCGGTATCTTTCGCGATCCGCGCCATCACGCTGGTCCCGTACTTGTTGCGCGCCGACGGTCCGCGCTTGTCGACATCGGTATAGCGCAGCGCATAGATCACCGTATCGGTGCTCTGCGCCGCCTCGATGGTATCGATCATATGATGAGCGCTCGAATTATCCTCGCCGTCGCTGAACACGATCAGTGCGCGCCGGCCACCCTGCGGATTATCCGCCGCCAGCTTCTCTAGGGTCGAGTAGTACAGCGCATCGTAAAACGCCGTCCCCGCCGATCGACGTTCATGTTTCGGCCCGATCACCGGATAGCTCCCATCCAGAGGACCATGCTTCTCTTTCCCCTCATCTTTCAACGCGTCGATAATTTCGTTGCGCTTCGATGTGAAATCGCTCATCAGCCGCAATCGGTTTCCGAAACACAGCAGGAACGCCCGATCGCGATCCGTAAGAATGTGCTTCAGGAACGAGTCCAGATCGTGCTGATGCGTTTTCAGAAAATGTTCCTGGCTGCCGCTAACGTCGGCGATCAGACCCAGCGCCAGCGGCAGATCCGCACTGCGCGCAAAAAACGAAATGGTCTGCGGCGCGCCGTCGTCCAGCACCTCCACGTCGTCCTTCGCGAGATCGGCCACCAGTTTTCCCGCCGTATCGCGAGCCGTGAACGCCACGTTCACCAGTCCGACGTTCACCCGGATCGCCAGCCCGTCCTGGGCCGCCAGCATCGCGCAACTGAGGAGCAACAGCGCCAATTGCCTCATTCTGTTAACTCAATACGCGCGATCCGTCCCCGGGGACGCACAAATTTACGCCCGTCAGCCGCCGTTCCCGGGCCGCATTCATCACCAGGGCGATCCGCACCGCTGCCAGCTCCGGGGCGAGCCCGCCCGTCCGAATATTCGATACGCAGTTCCGCTCAGCATCGGTCCGTCCCACCCTCGGCGACCACGTCAGATATGCGCCCAGGCTGTCGGGCGAACTCAACCCCGGCCGCTCGCCGATCAGCACGATCGCCATCGCTGCACCCAGCCGCTCGCCGATTTCATCGCCGATCGCGACCCGCCCCTGTTCGACCACGCAGATCGGGGCGATCTTCCAATCCGTAAGCTTGGGCAGCAGCGCATCGAGCAAAGCATCGGCATTGCGATGCACCGCAATCGCCGAAAGCCCGTCCGCGATCACGATCGCCGCATCCCAATCACCCTTCACAATCTTCGCCGCCGATTCCCCATCGAGCTTTCGACCCAGATCCGGACGTCGCAAATACTCCGTCCGATCATGAACCGCACTGTGCAGATAGATAGGACCACGCGCCGCAAAAGCGGTCGGGTCGAGCGATCGCCACACCGCATCGCGCGCCTTGGCGTGCGCGAGCTGAAACGCGAGCAGTTCGCGAGTCGGCAAGCTGTGCCCGGCGCGCCCCAGCGCAATCCGCGCCGCAGTCAGTTCACGAAGCTGCGTCCATGAATCGTCGGTATGCATAGCGTGCGATGGTATAACAGTTATATTACTGCATGCGCCTCGAATTCGATCGCCGCAAGAGCAGGATCGTAAAACGAAAGCATGGCGTAAGCCTCGAAGAAGCGCAAGAGATTTTCGATCAGGTGTATGTGGTTGACCAGAAGCGGGATGACCCGGAGCAGTTCCGTGCGATCGGGTGGTGTCTTGGCCGCCTCTGCTCGGTGGTTTTTGAGATGCGGCACGATTCCGATGGCGAATATTACCATCTCATCACCGCCTGGGAATCAACGGAACAGGAGGAGCAGATCTATGCCGAAAACGTCTAAGACAAAGATCTCCGCCGATGAGATCGCCGCCAAGGCGTCGCGAGGCGAGGACGTGTCGAGTTACTTCACCAACAAGTTCACGGTCGTGAAACCTGTCCGCCGCGTTAATGTAGATCTAACGCCAGGAATGCTGCGCCGCCTCGATGAGCGCGCCTCGCGCCTCAACATCAGCCGCCAGGCAGTGATCAAGACGCTGCTCGACCGGGCCCTGGAACAATAGAATGGTGCCCGCACAGACTACTCGCGAATTCCATTAAACTACCGCATGGAGGCGCGGCATGATCAAACAAGCTGCAGTCCTTTGTTTGTTGGCTGGATGGGCTTTCGGTCAAATCACTCCGAACGTCCCCAAACCTACCAACCTCGATTTCCGCGATGGAGAAATCGGGCAACTGCCGACCGGTTGGGAAATGGATCCCCACCCCTTTGCCGCTGGATACCGAGCTGAGCTGCGCGAACACGATTGCGGGCGTTTCCTGAGTTGTGTCGCTTACGTTAACCCACCAGTGATCGGCGAGGTGCGCGCCGCCGAGATCTCGCAGGCGTTTCCGGCCGAGCCATATATCGGGAAATCCGTTCGATTTAGCGCCTGGCTGCGTCTCCAGGAGGGCAAACCCGGCGCGTATATTCACATCCGCGTGCGCGTCCTTTACAAGAATCGGCCATCGATTATTCGCGATAGCGTGGAACCGTCAGTCACCGGACCCGAATGGCAACATCGCGAAGTGGTGGATCACGTGGATCCCGGTGCTGTCACGATCCTGATCTGGGCGCGGTACGTCCCGAAGGGATCGGCGTGGGTCGCCGAGCCTTCTTTCGAAGTCATCGATGAAAAGAAAACGCCCGCGGTCGCGTCATTTGGCGTCGCCACTTCCGAATTTCCGTTGAAGGATGCGGCGGGCAAGACGGTTCGGTACAGCGGCTGGATCAAGACCGAGAACGTTTCAAGCGGTTACGCCGGCCTGTGGTGGCGCGTCGATGGCGCGAACAAGGGCGAAATCCTGGCGTTCGACAATTCCGCGGCTCGGATCATCGAGGGTGTCCACGCGGGCGGCGATGGAACCATCCGCGGCGCCACGGGGACCACCGATTGGCGGCGTTACGAAATCGAATTGCCCGTCCCGGCAGGCGCCACTAATATCAACTTCGGCCTGCTTTTCAACGGCACTGGAACGGCCTGGTTCGACTCGCTCCGCGTCGAATTAAATGGCGTTCCCTATGTCAATCCGCAATACGATTTCGAGTTCGAATCCCCCACACCCAAAGGCTTCCCTTTTACCGGCGACACCACCGGCCGCTACATCGTACGCCTCGACAACACTACGGCCTTCGCGGGTCGGCAGAGCCTCAGGATGCAATTCATCGGTGATCGAAAGGATGCAGCGCCGGTCTCGGCACTCGACCCGGCCACCGTAGATAATGCATCTCGATCCATGTCGTACTCAGTGGCTACGCTCATCAACTTCGTGAACCACAGCAGTACCGCCGTCGATATCTATTGGATCGACTACAGCGGAAATCGGGTACTGAAGCGCTCCGGGCTGGATGCGGGCTCCAGTTGGCGAACCGGCACCTTCCTCACGCACCCCTGGCTGGTGATCGCGGCCGGCAGCGGCGGCACCAAGGAACACGACACTGGCGTTCGGCTCGCAGCTTTTGAAGCCACCACTTCGGTGGGCGGAGATGCGATCATTATCGAAAAGCGCTGAGGGTAACTTGCCCCAAGGAACAACGACAAAATGTGCAAACTAACGCTGTTCCTCCTCATGATCACCGCTTCAACGCTGGTGGCGCAGGGTCCTCCCTTTCAAACCGACGATCCCGTTCCAGTCGACCTCCACCACTACGAGTTCTACATTTTCGGCAGCGCCGATGGCACGCCGGCGGAATTCGATTCGACAGGACCGGCCTTCGAGTTCAATTGGGGCGCTCTTCCCAGGCTGCAGATCCACGCCATATTTCCCACCGGAGGTATCTTCCCGTCGAACAATCCCATTTACCTGCCGGGCGGAACAGGTCCGCGCGCATTCGGTATCACCGACTCGGAATTGGGCGCCAAGATCGCATTCATCAAGGAATCGAAATACGTTCCCCAGATCGGTACCTTTACCATGTTCGAAATACCGACCGGAGACTCCAACCGCGGACTCGGCGTCGGAAAGGTTTGGTATAAAGTTCCCATCTGGCTGCAAAAAAATGTCGGACACTGGCTGCTGGATGGCGGCGCCGGCGAAACCATCGTGCCGCAGGTCGGATACCGCAACTTTCCATATGGAGCGTTCCTGGTGAAATACGCCTTCGGTGAGCGGTTGGAATTAGGAACCGAAGTGTTTGCCCATGGACGGGAGGGTTTTGCCGCAGCTCAGACCGAAGCTTCGACCATGATCGACCTCGGCGGCTATTATCACTTCAAAAACCATCCCGGAGAGCAGTTCTTGTTTTGCTACGGCCACTCCGTCGCCGGCCAGACGGAAACCTATGCCTACTTGGGCATGTACTGGACTTGGGGCAAGGACAAAGACAAGAATAAACCTGACGCACCCAGTTCCTGGCTACCCGGGCCGAGGTCCACAGGATTAAGCGGCGGATTGTAGGAATCGCAAATGGAAATTACAGTACGCGGACTTTGGACCCTGATACACGGCATGGGATTTGCCGCGCTCTATCTGCTGGCATTCTCGGGCGCGCTGCTGGAGCTGTATCGCTTCACCACGTCTTCTGCTCCATCCGAACCCGCGGTGGGCCAGGAACGCTTTCTGAAGTTTTACCTGATCGCGATGGTGGTGCTTGCCTGGGCAGCGGTGTTGACGGGAGCTTACGTCATCTACCCGTGGTATCGCGCTGTGGCCCCGCCGGGGACAGCCGATCTCTCCATGTTTCCGCAACGGCTGCTGATGTCGAGCCCGACTACTATCGGCTGGCATTCGCTGGGGATGGAGTGGAAGGAGCACGTCGCCTGGCTCGCGCCGATCTCGATCACCATGGTCGCGTTCGTGTTCATCCGGTATGGCCGCGATCTCAGAAATCATCGGCAACTTCGCTCCGCGGTGCTGTGCTTTGCCACGGCTTCGTTCGTTGCCGCGGGCATCGCGGGATTCTTCGGAGCGATGATCACAAAGGACGCGCCTGTTCACGGCGGTGACACGATTCCACTGAACTGGGGCGCGGAAAAATAATGACCAACGGTTCCGGAGCAGCCGCGATTCTCTCGGCAGGTGTGGGAGCGTTCACTCTGGCAGTGCTCGCCACCGCCGGCGATAAATCGCACGACCTCGCAACCCGTCTGATTTTCTATAAACCGACCGGACCGCTCTCCGGCGTAACCACGACAGCCATTTTGATTTGGCTGTTTACGTGGGCGATTTTGGATTGGCGCTGGCGCAACAAGACGGTCGCCATAGGGCGAATCAGTGTCGAGGCGCTGATCCTGTTGGTGTTGAGCTTCCTGCTCACGTTCCCTCCCATCGCTGACCTTCTTTAGCTCATCCCGATCGCTTTCTCAAACGCCGCGGGCAACGCTCGCGACCTTGTCAAACGCACGCCGCCCTCAGCGATTCCCATCCGCTCCAGCCACGCCTCGAACTCCGGCGCCGGCCGCAGCTTCAACAGCGATCGCAGGTACAGCGCATCGTGAAACGACGTGCTCTGGTAATTCAGCATGATGTCGTCCGCGCCCGGCACGCCCATGATGTAGTTGCACCCCGCCGCGCCCAGCAGCGTCAGCAGCGTGTCCATGTCGTCCTGGTCGGCTTCGGCGTGATTGGTGTAGCACACGTCGCAACCCATGGAAAGTCCTAACAGCTTGCCGCAGAAATGATCTTCCAGACCGGCGCGGATAATCTGCTTCGCGTCGTATAAATATTCCGGCCCGATGAACCCGACCACCGTATTCACCAGCAGCGGCGAATATCGCCGCGCCACCGCGTACGCGCGAGCTTCACACGTCTGCTGATCGATCCCATGATGTGCGCCCGCCGATAGCGCGCTGCCTTGTCCCGTTTCGAAATACATCACGTTCGCATCCGGATGCTTTTGCTTACCCGTCGCCCACGCTTCATCGAGCAGCTTTAGATCGACACCGAACGATCGATTCGCCGCTTCGGTTCCCGCGATCGATTGAAATACCAAATCGACCGGAACGCCGCGCTCCATCGCGCGCATCTGCGTCGTCACATGCGCGAGAACGCAAATCTGCGTCGGTATCTCGAGCGATTCGCGCACCCGATCGAGCATCCTCAGCAGCGTCTCCACCGTCGTCTGATCGTCCGACGCCGGATTGACGCCGATCACCGCATCGCCGTTCGCGTACAGCAATCCGTCGATCACGCTGGCTGCGACACCACGCGGATCGTCGGTAGGATGATTGGGCTGCAATCTCGTTGACAATCGTCCAGCGAGCCCGATGGTGTCGCGGAATTTCGTTACCACGCGAATCTTCGCCGCCACGGTGATCAGATCCTGCACACGCATGATCTTCGATACCGCGGCTGCCATTTCCGGCGTGATCCCGGGTGCCGTCGCCGCCAGGACGTCACCCGTCGTTTCTTCCGAAAGCAGCCACTCGCGAAAATCGCCGACACTGAGATTCGCAATCGGCGCGAATGCAGCCGCGTCATGCGAATCGACGATTAGCCGCGTGACCTCGTCGACCTCATAGGGGATCAGCGGTTCATCGAGAAATCGCTGTAGCGGCGTCTCGGCGAGCTCCATCTGCGCCGCGACGCGCTCCTCCGCCGACGCCGCCGCGATGCCCGCCAGTTCATCGCCCGATCGCCGCGGACTCGCCTTCGCCAATAGATTCGTCAAATTCATTTGAAGCGATAAAACCAGTTCCCGCCGTAATCGCGATCCACGGTCTCTTGTGATTCGAACACAAACGCGATGAGAGGGATCGCCTCGCTGGGATAGCCAACCCGCGAAAAGATGGCGCGAAAGTTCGGAATCAGATCCTCCTGGCCCGTCAGTTTGTCACGCTCTGCATCCGTTGGCGTAACGATAACCACCGCCAAATGTCTTGGCGCAATATAGAACGCGCCGAAAGAGAAAACCCTCGTGACCTCGCCGCGCTCTCTCGCTGTCGATGCGACGAGCCTTCTTGCTTTCCAAATTTTAAGGCGAAGGCGCAACGCGATCACAGCATTACCGCTCCACTTTCCGCGCGAATTCCTCCTCCGGCGACAAAATCAGCCGATGCCGCGCCCACACCGCGAAATACGCGATCCCCAGTGTGAACCAGATCGCCGCACCCCACACGCCTTTGTTGTAATCGGGATTCAGAAACAGAACCACCAGTGTCACCGCCGCGATCAGCGTGGCTAGCGATCGCACCCGCAATGCCCAGCGGACTTACATACGGCCGCTCCATCGATGGCAGCTTGCGCCGCAAAATCAGGAACGACGCCATCTGCAAAATGTACGCGATCACCGCTCCGAACACCGCCATATTCAATAGAATCGCCCCGACGTGGCTATTCTGCCCGAACTTGTAAATCGCCAGCGCAGCCGCCAATCCCAGTAATGACCCAGTGATCAGCGCGCGCACCGGCGTCTGATGTTTCAAGTGCGTCACCGAAAGCCAAGGCGGAAAATATCCGGCGCGCGATAGCGAATAAATCTGCCGCCCGTACGCGTACAGAATCGTGTGAAAGCTGGCGATCAAGCCGATGCACGCCACCACGGCGAACAACTTCGTCCACTCAGAGCCGGCAATTGTCTGAAAGCTCAACACCAGCGGCTCTTGCGACGTGCCGAGCTTCGCCGCTCCCGGCGCGATCGACGCGCTCAGAATCACTGTCAGAAACGAGCACACGATCAGCGTCGCCAATCCATACGTGATTCCTTTGGGCATGTCGCGCTTTGGATCGTGTGATTCTTCCGCCGCCAACGGTAGTTGCTCGATGCCGAGATACAGCCACAGCGCGAACGGCAACTCGCCGAGAGCGCCTCGCCACCCTTTCGAAGGCACATCGAATGCCCAGCGCGCGAAATCGACATGCGGAATCGCGCCGATCCAAAATGCGGCGAGCACCGCCAGCGCCGCCATCGCGATGAACACTGAAAATCGAAACGACAGCGCCACGCCGAATACATTCAGTCCCACGAACACCGCGTAGCACCCGATCCACCACAGCGGCTCCATCGATTTCGCTGTCCCGAAAATCGCGCCCAGATATCCGCCGATCCCGACCACGATGGTCGCGGGCGTCAGGATGTACTCCATGTTTTCGGCGAGCCCCGTGATGTAGCCGCCCCACGGCCCCATCGCCGTTCGTGCGAACGAGTATGCGCCGCCAGTGTGCGGCAGCGCGGGCGACATCTCCGCGATCGAGAAACACAACCCCGCGTACATCGCCGTCATGATCGCGGTCGCGATCAGCATGCCGCTGAATCCGCCGGTGATCAGCCCGAAATTCCAGCCGAAGAAATCGCCGGAGATCACCGCCGCTACGCCCAGCGCCCACAAGTGCAGCACGCGCGCGTGACGCTTCAATGTTCGCTGCTCGAAGTACTGAGGTTCGGCTTTGCGGTACTCACTCATCACCAGAAAAGCTAGCACGCTCGGCTATCATAAGAGTTCCTGCCCGACATCTAAACCCATGGGTCTATTCGGAAAAAAACCACAAGAGACAGCCGCGATCACATATATTTCGAACGCCGGCGCCACGCGTACCATCGATGTTCCACTCGAAGATTCGGTGATGGAAGGCGCGATCAAAAATAGCGTCGAAGGCATCGTCGCCGAATGCGGCGGCGCGTGCATGTGCGCCACCTGCCATGTTTATGTCGATCCATCGTGGCTCGAGAAGCTGCCGAAAATGGAGGACGACGAAAACGCGATGCTCGATTCCACGGCATCGGAACGTAAATCGAACAGTCGCTTGAGCTGCCAGCTTCGCGTGTCGAAAACGCTGGACGGATTGATCGTCACTACGCCGCCTACTCAGACGTAAATGCCGGGAGTTGTCATCGTCGGAGCCGGGCAGGCGGGTTTCCAAGCCGCCGCGTCATTGCGCACCGAAGGCTTCGCGGAATCAATCGCACTGATCGGCGATGAGCCGCATCTGCCTTATCAGCGCCCGCCGTTATCGAAAGAATTTCTGCTGGGCAAATGGACCATCGAGAAGGCTGATCTGCGTCCCGCGGCGTTCTACGAACAACAGAGAATCGATCTGCTCACCGGCGAGCGCGTTGCCTCGATTGATCGGGAGCGCCATCGCGTGCTGCTGGCGTCAGGTGCATCGATTGAATACTCGAAATTAATTCTCGCGACGGGCGCGCGCGTCCGGACGCTACCGATCGAAGGCGCCATGTATCTGCGCGGACGCGATGACGCGGTCGCACTTCGCGAACGATTCGCAAACGTCGAATCTGTGGCGATCATCGGGGGAGGGTTCATCGGCCTCGAAGTTGCAGCAGCCGCGAACGCGCGGGGCAAAAAGGTGACCGTGCTCGAAACGCAACCGCGCTTGATGGCGCGAGCCGTCGCGCCGTTGATCAGCGATTTCTATCGCGATCTGCACACTCGCCACGGAGTCGAAATGCTGTTCGGCAACGCCGCGATCCCGAAAGCCGATCTCATCGTCGCAGGCATCGGCGTCATTCCCAATGACGAACTCGCGCGAGATGCCGGGCTGACTTGCGATGACGGCATCTGCGTTGACGATCATCTGCGCACCACCGATCCCGATATCTACGCCATCGGCGATTGTGCGCAGTATCACAACCCGTATGCAGGCGATCGCATCCGGCTCGAATCGGTGCAGAACGCGGTGGATCAAGCGAAATGCGTGGCCTCGAACATCGTGGGCAAAGATCAGATCTATCACGCGGTGCCGTGGTTCTGGACCCATCAATACGACGTGATGCTGCAAATGGCTGGTCTATCGGCGCGCGCCGATCGCACGGTGCCGCGCGGCGACACAGCGAGCGGTAGGTTTTCGGTGTTCTATTTCAAAGGCGACGCGCTGTTGGCCGTCGACTCCATCAATCGCCCTGGCGATCATATGCTGGCGCGCAAGCTGCTCGCTGCGAATACACGCGTCACGCCGGATCAAGCCGCCGACGAGTTGTTCGATTTGAAAAGCGCGTTGAGTTGAACCCGAACGCGCTCTCTAACGTTCGCGCCTCACGAAGACGCGGACGGTCGTCAGTGAGGCGCGACAGTTATGGAGCGCGTTAGTCGGGTGAAGAAATTAGACTGACTATCCCGCGATCGACTTCCAGTTCTTCACCAGATGCTCCGCTGTTCGCCACGCGAGCGCCTGCACGGTCTCAGTCGGATTGCGGGCGCCGCTGGTTCCCATCACCGACCCTCCGCACACGCCCAGATTCGGCGTGTCATGCGCGAAGCAAAACTTATCGACCACGCTGGTATACGGATTGTCGCCCATGCGCGTGCCGCCGTAGGCATGCGTCGATAATCCCGGTGCGCCGCCCGCGCCTTGCGGCCTGCGCACTTCGATCGCGCCCGCCGCGCGAAACCACTCCTCCATTTTTTTCTGCGCGAACTGCACCGCGCGACCCTCGTTCTGCTTCGCGCCGCCAGTGGTGACGCGGCACACTGGATCGCCCAGCGGATCTTTCACTTCCGAATCGAGATCGAGATACGAGTTTTCGTAGGGGAAGCTCGACGTCTGCAGATAACACGTGTTCCAGCGCGCGGCGTTGTCGTGCACGAACGCCTTCCATTTCGATCCCCAGGTGGGCCCTTTGCCGTACGTATCCATGCTCGCGGCCTCGATGGGATGCATCTCAGTCGCGGCGGTCAGTGTCGATCCGCCCATGAACCCGGCGCTAACGTGATCGTAATTGTCGTCGCCGAAATCGTCGACCACGGTCGATTGCGCAGGCGCACCGTACCAGACGTTGATGTCGAACGGAAACAGCGCGCTCACGCCGCCGCCCTGATGATGCGCGAAATAGTGCCGGCCGACTTGGCCTTGATTGTTCGCAAGGCCGTTCGGATACGCTTTCGATTTCGAAAGCAGCAACAATCGCGAATTCTCGTAAGTGTAGGACGCCAGCAGCACCACTTTCGCCGGCTGAAAATATTCCTTCTCATCGCGAATGTAACTGACGCCGGTAACCTTACCGTCGTCGCCTGAGACGATTCGGGTCACATGCGCGCGTTCGAAGATGGTCAGGTTCTTCGTCTTCACGGCTTCGGGGATGGTCGTGACCGCTGTCGAATTTTTCGCGCTGATATGGCAGCCACCGGTGTTGCAGAAGCCGTGAAAAGCGCAGCCCGGGCGGCCGCGATACGGCTCGGAGTTGATCGCCGCCGGTCCACGAAACGGATGCCAGCCGAGATCGCGCGCGGCTTTGAGCATCATGTCGTTGTAGCCGCTGCCGCGCAAGGGAGGCATGGGATATTCGCGCTGCCGTGGCGCTTCGAAAATATTCCCCGCCTTGTCGAGCCGGCCCTGGATATTCCCGGCCTTGCCCGACACGCCGACTTCGTGCTCCACGATGTCGTAATACGGCTCCAGATCGTGATAGGTGATCGGCCAGTCTTCGAGCGTCGAGCCTTTGGGAATCGCCTCGCCGCCGTAGCGTTTGATGATCTCGGCTCGCGCGCGAAAATCCCATTCTTTCAAGCGCCAGTGCGACGCCCAATAGTGGATCGACGTGCCGCCCACCGCGTTCATCATGGGGTGAATCGACCCGCGCGGACGCGTCGGGCTGGTGGGTGAATCGCGCACCGTCGGCATTTCGAGAATCGCTTTGCGCGACGACGTAACCAGGCGGCGCACGTTGTTGTAAATTTCGTCGGGACGGAAGGTGTGCGGATCCATCCAGGAGCCCGCTTCGAGCCCGGCGACCGTTAATCCCGCGCGCGCCAGCGGCAGCACCGCGACCCCACCAGCCGCGCCGAGCCCGATCACCGCGACATCGACAGGTTTGAGGTTAATGGCCATCGCCGCCTCCCGTGTGTTCTACACCCCACGCCGATTTACGATACGGCTTGATGGTGCCCGTCATGC
The DNA here is from genome assembly GCA_963819125.1 of Terriglobia bacterium. Lineage (GTDB taxonomy): Bacteria > Acidobacteriota > Terriglobia > Bryobacterales > Bryobacteraceae > Palsa-187. The sequence goes on along the minus strand of CAWFUQ010000015.1, from coordinate 149,770 downwards.
TTTGTTCTTCTGGCCCGACCGCCACGCGAGGGCCGGGATAGCGAATCAAATCCCATCCGTTGAAATTCGTATTGCCGCCGTAGTGCGGATCGCTGAACATCCCTTCCAGCGTCAGCCGCCGAATGCGGGTGAACACCGCACGCGCGTTGGCGAATCCGTTCGCGGCTCCCGTGTCCATCGCAGTGAGAACTGCGTCGCGCTTGTCCGCCGTGAGATCCGCGAAGGCAGCGCCCTGTGCCGATTTCGCGAACGCATCGATCGATGCGAGGCCCGCGATGAAATTTGTTTTCTCGGCAGCCAGCGCGCCGGCCAACTGCGTTTCGATATATCCGACCGCGCCGCATTCCGTCGCGCCCGGGCCAAGTTCATCCTTCGGCACCAGTCGATCGACGAAAGCTCCAAGCAGCTTGCGCTCGGCATCGGTAAACACGGACGCCGCCTGCGCTCGCAGCGTCAGTGCGCTCACCGGAACCAATGCCGCGCTTGCGATCACGCTGCGCCGGGAAATCGAATCGTTGCTCATCCACATTCCCCTTTCTTAACGGTTCATGATATCGTGCGCCACGCTGAAACGGGGACGTGAAACGGCTTGGTCCTGAGATTCACAGCCACAGCCGAAAGGAGCTCTCGAAATGAAGCGCTGTACTGGAACGCACACCATGTTGAGCGAATATCCGAATGGATCTTTCCCCGGTTTGATCTTTGGCCATGGCGACAATGAGAAAGCCGCGCGTGAGGACGCCCGCAATAAAGCGCGCGCCGCGGCCAAGGAGTTCTGCGCGAAAAAGCCGTGCGGAAACGGGGGCTGCAACTGGGTGAATTATGGCCACACGGAAACGTCGATCGAGGAACGCAGCGACGAGTCCGTCACCATCATCTGGGACATCACTTACATCGAATGTAAGTGCAAGGGCGAAGAGGACTAGGCTGTAGGGCGCGCCGTGCGAGAATAATGGTCGGCGGCGCGCACTACATGCAGGTGACCAACGTTCAACTCTATCTCGCCATCGGGATTCCGATGTTGTTCAACGCTGCGCTCCTGGGCGTGCTGATTATGTACATCAATGCGCGCTTTGACGGTCAGAATGAGTCCATCAATCGCCGCTTTGACGGTCAGAATGAGTCCATCAACCGCCGATTTGACGCGGTGGATCAACGTTTTGACGATATGCGAGATCTGTGGCGCGCGGAACTTCGCCGCGTGGAAGGCGTCCTCGACGCCCGGCTGTCCCACCTGGAAGAACGTTAGTTCGATTTCGCCGGCGCGGGATCGTTGTCGACGATGAAAACCTGCAACTCCACCGCGACTTTCGCCTCGATCAAATGCCCGCCCCGAGTAGTCCCATCCTTCAGCGCGATCACGCAATGCTCATGCACGAACGGCTTGCCGTTTTCGAGCACGATATTCCCCGTAAGCGAAACCAGTTCGACTTCCTGATCGATCACGTTGGTCTTGTACGCGCGCTGGTCGGGATCGTACCAGCCCAGCACCACATGGTTGAGCGCGCCGATACCGGTCAGATGCGCGCCGGTGAGTTTGTGCTTTTCCGCGAATTCCGTCAAGCCCGAGGCGACTTCGTCACCTTTGCGCATGGTGACCTCGAATGTCCGCGCCGAGCTCGCGAATTCCTTCACCTGCATTCCGGGCGCGAGACCGCGAGCCGTCACCGGCGCGCGGCGCACGTAATCGTCCGGAAGACCTGGTTGAGCCGCCTGGGCCACCAACAGCACGATCGCGAGAATCACTTGGTTGTAACGGGCGTGAGCAAGCGCTGCTCGATGATGCGGTCCACCAATCCGTATTCGAGCGCCTGCGGCGGTTCGAGAATATAATCGCGATCCACGTCACGCGCGATGCGTTCCACCGGCTGATCGCAGGCGTCCGCCAGAATCTGATTCAGCGTTTCGCGCATGCGCAGAATTTCCTTAGCGTAAATGTCGATATCGGTGGCCTGGCCGGCCAGTCCGCTCATCGACGGTTGATGAATCAGAATCCGCGAATGGGGCAGCGTGTAGCGCTTGCCCTTGGTTCCGCAGGCGAGCAGCACGGCGGCCATCGAAGCTGCCTGCCCGACGCAGTAAGTGACGATGTCAGGTTCCACCAGGCGCATCGTGTCGAGAATTGCCAGGCCCGCGGTAATCGATCCGCCGGGCGAGTTGATATACAGAGAAATATCCTTCTCCGGATCTTCCGCGGCCAGGAATAACATCTGCGCGATGACCAGATTCGCGACGTTATCGTCGATCGGCGTGCCCAGGAAAATAATGTTCTCCTTGAGCAGGCGCGAGTAGATGTCGAAGGCGCGCTCCCCGCGCGAAGTTTGCTCCACCACCATCGGCACCAGGACGGAATTCTGCATTGACATACGCTCCTTAAACATGGCGGGCGAACTTGAAGAAACAGCCTTCGCCCATCGGTCGCCGGACTGGCGAATCGAAGATCCCTAAAACTCTATGATACGCGACTGGCCAAGCCGGAAGCGGTAAGCCAGCCATCGACGATCCGCGCCGCGATCGCGGATTGATCGTGTGCGTGAGCATCGATCGGCCCGTCGAGCGTGGCCACGTCGCCGCAGTTGCACGGCTGCGTCTGCCAGTCGTCGATCATCTGCGGCGTGATTTCGGGATGGAATTGCAACGCGTAAACGTTCTTGCGATAGCGGAAAGCCTGATGGCGCGTTTTCTCCGAATAGGCGAGCCATTCGGCTCCGTGCGGGAGATCGAACGTTTCCCCGTGCCAATGAAAGAACATGGTAGGCGACGGAACGTCGCCAAACATGAGATCGGCGCGGCCTGCTTCCGTGAAATGGACCGGCTCCCAGCCGACCTCCAGCTTCTCATTCCGGTACACCCGCGCACCCAGCGATTTGGCGATTAACTGGGATCCCAAGCAGACCCCAAGGATGGGCATGTTTTGACCCAGGGCGTGGTCGATCAGCTTCAACTCATCAGCCAATCCAGGCACAGGATCGTTGGCCGACATGGGACCACCCATCACAATCAGCGCATCGAATCCCGCCGGCCAGCCCGAAAATCTCGCCCCCAGGTCGCGATAAGTGAACAAGATACCGCTGGACTCCAGACCATCCGCGAAATGGCCCAATCCCTCAAACTTTTCGTGCCGTAGTACCAGAGCTTGCATGTGTGTGATGAAGAACAGATTAACACCGCGGGTCCGTGTAAGCTAATAAATGGGTGAAGGCGTCAACTATTTAAGTCCCACCGTTTGCAGCCGATAGTAATAGTGTTGGGTAACGAATGCGCATTCTAATCGCTGACGACAGTATTGTGTCCCGGCATCTGCTGGACGCGACCCTGCGCAAGTGGGGTTACGAAGTCGTGGTGGCATGCGACGGCATCGAAGCCTGGAACGCGCTCGACTCCGAGGATGCGCCCAAGCTCGCGATTCTCGATTGGGTGATGCCCGGTTTGACCGGTCCGGAAGTCTGCCGCCGCGTGCGTGAGCGCGCGAAAGACAAAGACACCTATACTTACATCCTGCTGCTGACTTCGAAGAGCCTCAAGGAAGATCTGATCGAAGGCATGGAAGCGGGCGCCGACGACTACGTCACCAAGCCTTTCGATCAGCATGAGCTGAAAGTCCGGTTGCGCGCGGGAACCCGCATCATCGATCTGCAGCGCGAACTGATTGCTGCCAAAGACGAGCTGCGCGAACAGGCCACCAAAGATTTCCTGACACGCATCTGGAACCGCTCCTCAATTCTCGACATCCTGCAGCGCGAACTGGTGCGAGGCGGACGAGAAAAGCGCGGAGTAGGCGTGGTGCTGGCGGATCTCGATCACTTCAAAGAAGTCAACGATACCTACGGCCATTTCGCCGGCGATGCAGTGCTGCGCGAGTTTGCGCGCCGCATGCAGGGATCGATCCGGTCCTATGACGCAATCGGGCGCTACGGCGGCGAGGAGTTCCTGATCGTACTGCCGGGCTGCGATGAAAACTGCACCTCCGGACAAGCCGAGCGCATGCGCGCCGCCCTCGATGAGCCGATGGTGATCAATGACGAACGCCGCCTCATCACGTGCAGCTTCGGCGCCACTACCTGGCATCCCGGGGATGCGGTGTCGCCGGACGTGCTCATTCGAGTTGCCGATGACGCGTTGTATGCGGCTAAGCACGCCGGGCGTAATCGCGTGGTGGCCCAACCGGTCGCTTAGGTTGTTGTGCGCAGGCGGTTAGCCTGCCGCACACCTCACACTTCGTGGCGACGCGTGCGCGAAAGGCGCTCCGTGGCCTTTGCGATCGCGGCGTTCTCGGCCTCTTCGCGCGTCGCGCCGGTGGCGCGCGCAATCGCTGCGCCGGGCGAAACGTTGTCAGCCTTGCAGTGACACACCTCGCCGATCCGGTAGCTGGTCAGATTCACCGGCCAGCCCGCGATCTCGATCTTGCGCTCCCGATATTCTTCGACGTTCATGCTTTGGCCGGTGCGGCCGCGCCTTTTTCCACCGGCGCGCCCACCAGGTTGCCCCACTCGGTCCACGAGCCGTCGTAGTTGAGCACTTTGTCGTAGCCCGAGCAGATACTTCAGCACGAACCAGGTGTGGCTGGACCGCTCGCCGATGCGGCAATACGCGATCACCGGCTTGGACCCGTCGACGCCCTCGCCGCCGTAGAGCGCCTTCAGCTCATCGGCCGATTTGAAGGTGCCATCGTCGTTGCACGCTTTGCCCCAGGGAATGCTGCGCGCGTGCGGGATATGGCCGCCGCGCTGGCAGGTTTCCGGCAATCCGGGAGGCGCCAGAATTTCGCCCGTGAATTCCTGCGGGCTGCGCACATCCACCATGCGCGAGCGACCGCGCCGTGCAACGCCGCCTGCACCTGGGCGAGAAACGCGCGCAGCGAATTGTCGGCGTCCTTGGCGTTGTAGTTCGCAGCGGCAGGCGCGGGAACTGTCGGTTGAAACCTCGCGGCCCTTCCGCCAGCCATTTCTTGCGGCCGCCGTTCATCATACGCACGTCGTTGTGGCCGTACATCTTCATCTGCCACAGCGCCCACGCGGCGAACCAGTTGTTGTTGTCGCCGTATAATCACCAGCGTGGTGTCGTTGGAAATCCCGGAGTCGCCATCAGCTCTTCGAACTGCTCCTTGGACAAGAATGTCGCGGCGCATGGTGTCGCACAACTGCGTGTTCCAGGCCCAGGCGATCGCGCCAGGCACGTGGCCTTCGTTGTACGCCTTGGTGTCGACGTCGACTTCGACGACGCGGACGTTGGGGTCCTTGCCATGCTGCGCAACCCAATCGGTGGAGACCAGGGTTTCCGGGTGCGCGTATTCTGCCATTGTTTTGCGATCCTCTGGTGAGATTATTCCATTTTTGACGTGTGGAAGTGTTGGATTCACACGGCCTGAATTCGGATGCGGGAGTATGGCGGTATGGCAATATGGTAGTATGGCGGTATGGCAGTCAAGATGACGTTCACGCTCGATGACGAAACCGTCAAGGCAATCAATCTCATGGCCGCCCGATCCCGCAAGCCGAAAAGTCAGATCGTACGCGAGGGAGTTCAGTTACGGCTGGAGCGTGGCGAACGGATGTCTGAGGAAGAGCGCGAACGCAAGATCGCGGCCATAAAAGAAATGATGGCCCGGCCGCCCGAGAAAACGCAGGCGGATGTTGACCGTGAAATCGCGGAGATCCGGCGGGCCCGCCGTTCCGGAGGCCGCTTGCATCGCTCGGATTAATAAATGATCCTCCTCGACACTTCTGCGCTGGTCGATGCATGCGCCGGCCCCAAAAATTCTTCGGGCCTTTACTGGAGCTACTCACTCGGGACGAGATTGTCGGAATGTCAGTACTCGTGCTGTATGAATGGCTGCGAGGTCCCCGAACTTCGTTGGAGATCCACGATCAGGAAACATTGCTCCCGGCCGCTGCTGCGTTCCCTTACGACGCCGAAGCTGCCGAACTCAGCGCACAGATCTATCGCTCAGTGCGGAGAGCTCGGTCTCGTGAGATCGATATCGCGATAGCAGCGTGCGCCATTCTCCACCGCGCCCCGCTCTGGACGCTCAACGAAGAAGACTTCCGCGACATCCCTGGCCTGCGCCTGTACCGCCCTAAGGCTTGACCGGCCGGCCGTCGTCGATCATGCGTTCGTTAATGGTCAGCTTCTCGTGTTTGGAGCGCTTCCAGCCCGCCGCCGTCTTGATCCACGAATCGAGAACGTGTGAGCCGGTCCACACCCGATGTGGCTTCCCATCGATGATCTCCGTTCGGGTGTTGCCGACCAGACAGAGCACCGTCGCGCTATTGCCGTCGAGCTTCACGTCGTACACCTGAATGCCTGACGACGTGCCATTGTGCTCATAGTCGGGCTTCCATTGCGCGACCCAATCGGGTGGCGTCTTCATGCTGGCAATATCGCGGCGAATCAGCGGAGCAAGATCGTGCTTCGATCGCGGCTGCTGCCCGACGACGTGGCTCGTCCAGTCATCGGTATCCATGGCGAGCGCTGCATCCGCATCGCCGCGATTCAACGCGTCGAAGGTGCGGTTGTACGCCGCGATGATGGCGTTCCGCGCGTCATCAATATCTGACGCGGCCAGAAGCATCGGAATGACGAACAGCAGCAATCGCCGCATGCTCTTATGCCAAATCGAACTTCTCGTGTGCAGCAGCGGGTCGCTCTTGACCAGCACCGGCCGCCGCAGCACCTCTTCCAGCTCTTCCAGATACTTGTTCTGGTGCGACTTGAGCACCTTCGCGACGTCCGGATGCACGCGCAGCATCACGTCCTTGCCTTCGACGCTCGACGCCATCTTGCGCGCCTCGGTGAGGATCTCGCTGACCACCGTCTGCGACGCTCTTGATGTAGCCCGCGCCTTCGCAATGCGGGCACGGCGAGCACAGCGTCCGCTCCAGCGACTGCTTCACTCGCTTGCGCGTGATCGCCACCAGGCCGAAATCGTTGAACTGGAGAATCTTGTAAGGCGCGCGATCGACGCGCATGGCTTCTTCGAGCGCCTGCATCACCTTCTGGCGATTCTTGCGCTCGTCCATGTCGATGAAGTCGATCACGATGATGCCGCCCAGGTCGCGCAGGCGGATCTGGCGGACGATCTCCTTGATCGCCTCCGTGTTGGTCTTGACGATGGTGTCTTCCAGGCGATTGGTCTTGCCGACGTACTTGCCGGTGTTGACGTCGATCGCCACCAGCGCCTCGGTCTGATTGATGACGATGAAGCCGCCGGACTTCAGCCACACCTTCGGCCGCAGCGCTTTTTCGAGCTCGCTGGTGACGCTGAACGCGTCGAAGATCGGCGCTTCGCGCGTGTACAGCTTGACCTTGCCGACCAGCGCGGGCTGGAACCGCTCGACGAAGCGCAGCACGCTTTCGTAGGTTTCTTCGTTGTCGATCCAGATGGCTTTGAAGCTGTCGGCCAACTGGTCGCGCAGAATGCGCTGGACGATGTCGAGATCGTGATGCAGCAGCAGCGGCGCGGGCCGCTTCTCGGCCTTGGTGCGAATGTCCTGCCAGAGGTTGTAGAGGAACTCCATGTCGCCGGCGATCTCTTCTTCGGTGCGGCCTTCGGCGGCGGTGCGGGTGATGAATCCGCCGACGGGCCCGGGGCGGCGTGCCTTGCAGGATGCGCTTCAGCGCAGGCGTTCTTCGTCGCTCGAGATCTTGCGCGAAACGCCCATGTGTTCGAGCGTCGGCATGTAGACCACGTAGCGGCCCGGCAGGGCGATGTGCGAAGTGATGCGCGCGCCCTTTTGCCCCAGCGGCTCCTTGGCGATCTGAACGATGATCTCCTGGCCTTCTTTCAGCAGGTCGCTGATGGAGGGCTGGCCCGATCGCTGGTGCGAACGTGCGGTCGCGATACCGTTCGGTCACGCGCCCTCGCGCTGGCGGACGATCGCGCTGCCCTGACTTGACCGCGCGCTCTGCCCCGTGGATCTGGTCCGCCGCGCCCGCGCCGCCGCGTCCGCGCGCGACACGCGATGCGGATAGCGGCCGCCGCGCTCGCGCACCGCCGCGGTTCCGCTCTCGGGTTCCGCTCCGCCCCCGGTCGTCGCCATCCTGCTCAGAGCCGCGCTTCTGCCGATTCTTCTTCGCCACCTTCTTCAGCTATCGTCCACCTTCGCCGCGTGACGCTCAGGATCATCTCCTGAATGTCCCGATCCTCGTCTTCATCGAGCAGAGGCAGCGACGGCCGGCCCGCGCCGCCTCTTCATCGTCGATTTCTTCGCGGCTCCTCGGCCTCGACTTCGTCGTGAGCAGGCGCGTCCGGCAGCGCATTTTCGGGAGCGGCAATGGCTCGGCTCATCGAATTCGTTGTCGACTACAGGCGCGACCATCGGCGCGGTCACTGTGACTTGCGCTCGTTCGTCGAGTTCCTCAGGCGGCAGCGGCGGACGGCGCCGGATGGAGCGCTCGGCACCGCTGCAGGCTCGGGCGCGACGCCACGATATTTGGCCAGCGATTCGCCCGGCAGCATGATCGGCGCTTCTGCGGCGCGCGGTGTCGGCGGCGATTTCCGCAGGCTCGTCTTCCAACTCTTCAGCTTCCTGCTGCGATTCGCCTTGCGGCTCGGCGCCGGCCGTCTGCCGCCCGGAGCACCTGCGTACTTCGAATCCGGAAATCCGCGGCCGCGATTGCGGCGGCGGCGCGATCGTCGTCCGCGCCGGTCGCTCGCTCGCGGTCGTTCGCCGGCTGGCGTCGGAGCGGCGTTCCTTCCGCGATTGGTGCACCTTCGACTGGCGCGATGGCTATCGCTTCCGTCGCCGCGGGTTCAGCAGATGGCTCGCCTTCGGACGTCGACTGGTCCAGCGCTGCGTCTTCGGCGCGACCGGCGGCTGCGGCTGCCAGGGACGACCGCCGCGATCCCGATCACGCGGACGCCCGCGATTCCCGCGGTTCACGAGCTTCGCGCGCCGGACGCTCATCGCCGGTGACGCGATCGAAATCCTCGTGCTCTTCGAGGAAATCGGAGACGTACAGAAACGTGTCTCGCTCCAGGCCCAGATCGACGAAGGCCGATTGCATGCCTGGCAGGACGCGCGTGACGCGGCCTTTGTGGATGCTGCCGGCGAGCGAATACTCATTGGCTCGCTGGAAGTAAACCTCGACCAATTGATCGTCTTCGATCAGCGCCACTCTGGTCTCGTGCCGATTGGCCGAGATCACCAATTCCTTGCTCATGCTTCACCCTCCCTCTCGCGGCGTCTGCGCGGGATCACGGCGGCCTCACGCCTATTCGGGTAGAAGCTAGGTCGAGAGCGATTCGGGATAAGCGGCCGGCGCCTGGAGTGGAGTCGCTCACTCGTACACTCCGGCTGAACTGCCAAACGGAGCACGCCTGGCACAGCTCGCTTCAACCACCTGCGGACACCCGAAAATCGTCGCTTCCGAACTATGCGCTCCCTGAGTCCGCCAGCGCTTTCGAAAACTTGCGTCACCGAGATCCGCCTCTGTCCCCGCATCCATCGAGCGTCAAGACCGTCTACAAACTCAACTCACAAACCGCCGGAGCCGGACGTTGTTCACCAGCCCCAGCATCATAAATACCGAAAACATGTTCGAGCCGCCCGAACTCATGAGCGGCAATGGAATTCCCGTCACGGGCATGTACCCCACCACCATGCCCACGTTCACCAGCAGGTGGAACAGCAACAGCGTCGCCACGCCCATACAGATATACATCCCGGCGCGATCGGGCGCCGTTTGCGCGTTCTGCACGATCTGCATCAGCAACAGAAAATACAATCCCAGAGCGACCACCACACCCACGAATCCATGCTCCTCGGCGAACGCCGAAAAAATGAAATCCGTGTGCGGCACCGGCAGAAACCGAAGCTGCGTTTGCGTGCCCTGCGTCACGCCCCGGCCCCACATGCCGCCGTGCCCGACCGCGATCTTGGACTGGATCACCTGATATCCGCGTCCCTTCGGATCGGCGGCCGGATCCACGAACGTCACCAGGCGCGCCCTCTGGTAATCCTTCAGAAAATACCAGCCGACCGGTACCGTCAGCGCACAAGCCAACGCGACGATCGCCAGATATCGCCATCGAATCCCGGCCAACAGAACCCCTGCGGCCAAGATCGGCAGATAGGTCGCGCCGGTCCCGAAATCCGGCTGGGCCCATCACCAGCATCGTCGGAATTCCGACTAACCCTCCTAGTTTCAGTAGGTCACGCAACCCCACCGTGTCGCTTTTCAGCTCCGACAGGTACCGCGCTACCAGCAATATTATCACTATTTTCTCGAACTCGGAGACCTGGATCTGATGGTCATGCCGGGGATCGGCAAAGGGATCCAGCGCCGGGAGTGAAATACCATTCACCGACCGCGAAAGTCAGCAGCAGCGCTGCGATCGATATGCAGTAAATCAGCGGCACCTGGCCGAGCAGCGTGTGGTAATCGATGGACGTGATCACCCACATCAGCGCCAAGCCGATCACGATCCAGAGCACCTGCTTCCACCACGCGTTATGCCACTTGGTGTCGTGCGTGGCGGAATAGATTTGCAGCACACCGAGCGCGCAGATCACCAGGCTCAGCAGGAGGAGCCAGCCGTCCAGATCGCGAAAACTGCGGTGCCGTGCCAAGGGATCTTCAATGGTAGCGCAGGCTATTGGGTTTCGTGGCCTGCGTTTACGAACTCGCAGGCGACAAAAATCGATCGCCTGCGCTACGTTACTGTAGCCGTTGAGGCGCGGACGTAAGTCCGCGCGCTTGGGTTGCGCGATGGCCGGCGATTCAGCAACGGTTCGGTGCAGTGAGGCGCAACGGAATGGAGCGCGCTGGCGAATGATAGATTAACCCTATGCGCCGCGTGTTGTTGGGACTCGTGATTGTGATCGGCCTCGCCGCGGCGACGATTGCCGAGCTGTACTTCGTCCAAGGCATGCGCATCGAGTTCACCGGCAACATGCAATTCCGCCGCGTGACCTGGGGCAGTGAAGTGAAGCATCGCGACGCGGCGGTGGAAGAGAGCCGCAAGGTTCAGCCCGCTCCAGCGCCTGTCCCCGATGTCCCGGTCGCCGCGCCGGTCAAAATCGTTCCCGCATCTTATTGGACCGATTTCCGCGGTCCGCATCGCGACGGCGTGTATTCAGAAGAAACCATCTCGACCGACTGGCCCGCGCAAGGTCCGCAGCGATTGTGGCGGCAGCCCATCGGCGGCGGTTTCGCCAGTTTCAGCTTCGGCGAAGGCCGCGCCTACACCATCGAACAGCGCCGCGATAAAGAAGCGATCACTGCGTACGATCCCGAATCGGGCCGCGAGCTGTGGGCGTTCACGTATCCCGCTGCGTTCGATGAACCGCTGGGTGGACCCGGTCCGCGCGCCACGCCGGTGTATCACGATGGTTTGGTCTACTCGCTCGGAGCGAATGGCGATTTCTATTGCCTGATCGCGAAAACAGGAAAGCCGAAGTGGTCGAAAAATATTCTCGATGACAACGGCACCAAAAATATTCATTGGGCGATGGCGGGATCGCCGCTCATTCTGGGCGACAACGTGATCGTGACTCCGGGAGGAGCGAACGGACACTCAATCGTCGCCTACAATCGTCTGACCGGCGCGCCGGTGTGGCACTCGCTCAACGATCGCGCGTCTTATACATCCCCGATCGCCGGAAAGCTCGCCGGGCGTGAGCAGATCGTCGTCATCACCGCCGAACGCGCCGTTGGCATTGCGGCTGAAGACGGCAAGCTGCTGTGGGAATATCCATATCCCGCGGGCATGGACATGAACTGCGCTCAGCCGATATACATCGACGACACGCACGTGCTGCTCTCATCAAGCGATGCGGGCGGCGCGGCGATGCTCGAAATTACGGAGACTGGCGCGCACGAAATCTGGAAAACGAATCGCTTCAAGAATAAATTCAATTCGTCAGTGATTTATCAGGGCTACGCGTACGGCTTCGACGAATCGATTCTGGCGTGCATCGATTTGAAGACCGGCGAATTGAAATGGAAAGGCGGCCGCTACGGCTACGGCCAGTTGCTGCTGGCCGGCGATAATCTGGTGATCACGACGGAAGAAGGGCGACGTGGTGCTGGTGAAAGCCGCGCCGGACGCGCATCACGAAGTCGCGCGCTTCTCCGCGATCGAGGGACGGACGTGGAACATCCCCGCCATCGATCACGGCTTGCTGCTGGTTCGAAATTCAAACGAGATGGCGTGTTTCCGCATCGGAAAGAATCTATGAAGCCATTACTGATACTTGCCACCGTGAGCGTTATCGCGTTCGCGCAAGGAACGCAGGAAGAAGCCGCGACTACGGGTGGACGCGAGCAGGCTCGCGCCACGGTGATGACCAAATTCGGCATCGTCGCCGCCAGCCAGACTCTCGCGGCGCAAGCGGGCGCGCGAATTTTCGACGAAGGCGGCAACGCCATCGATGCGGCGATCGCAGCCAACGCCACGCTCGGCGTGGTCGAACCCGCCATGAACGGCATGGGTGGCGATCTGTTCGCGATTATCTATGAAGCAAAAACCGGAAAGCTGTACGGGCTGAATTCGGCGGGATGGACGTCCAGCGGGCTAACGCTCGATCTGCTGAAGAAACAAGGCATCACGGAGATGTCGAAGCTCGGCGTGCATCGCGTGACGGTGCCGGGAGCCGTGGCCGGATGGACGGCGCTGCGGCAGAAATTCGGGACGATGAATTTCGACAAGCTGTTCGCCGCTGCGATTTACTACGCCGAAAACGGCTACCCCGTGACCGAGCAGATCGCCGAAGAGTGGCACGGCTCGGAGCGATCGAAAGCAAACACCCCGGGATTCAAAGAGACGTTCATGATCAACGGCCACACGCCGGTCGCGGGACAGTGGTTCAAGAATCCTGTTCTCGCCGCGTCACTGAAGCAGGTGGCGCAGGGCGGTCGCGATGCGTTCTATAAAGGGCCGCTTGCGGAAAAGATCATCGCGTTCCTGAAAGAGCAGGGCAGTCCCGATGACCGCCGCCGATTTCGCGGAATTCCAGCCGGAGTGGGTCGACCCCATTTCGACCACATATAGAGGATGGAAGGTGTGGGAGATGCCGCCCAACACGCAGGGCATCGCCGCGCTGGAAATGTTGAACATCATGGAGCGCTATCCGATGTCCGAGTACGGCCACAATTCGACCAAGGCGCTGCACCTGATGATCGAGGCGAAAAAGCTGGCGTACGTCGACATGCTGAAGTACATCGGCGATCCGCGCATTTCCAAAATGCCGACGCCGACGCTTGCTCTCGAAAGAATTCGCCGCGACGCGCGCCGAAGCGATCCGCGCCGATAAAGCGAATTGCGATCCGATGCCCGCGGCGATTGCCAATCGCATCAGCCCCGGCAACGACACGATTTATCTTTCGACGGTCGATAGCCAGGGCAATATCGTGTCGCTGATCCAGAGCAATTACAGCGGCTTCGGAACGGGCATGGTCGCGCCGGGAACGGGATTCGCGCTGCACAATCGCGGGAGCCTGTTCACGCTGAAGCCGGGCGAGCCCAATACCATCGGCCCTCGCAAGCGACCCTTAACAACAATTATTCCCGCGTTCATGGAGAAGGATTCGATCAAGATTGGGTTCGGAATCATGGGCGGCTGGAATCAGGCGCAGGCGCACGCGCAATATGTGTCGAATATCGTCGATTACGGGATGAATATCCAGATGGCGATGGAGGCCGCGCGATTCACCAAAGGCAGCTTCGCCGGTTGCGATGTGCAGATGGAGAATCGAATTTCACAAAAGTCCCGTGATGAGCTGACGGCCATGGGGCACAAGATCCGAGTGGTCGGCGCATATTCCGGCGGCGCGATGGGGCGAGGGCAAGTGGTCGAGCGCAACGGCGAAGGAATTAATTTCGGGGGCTCCGATCCTCGCGGGGATGGGGAGGCGATCCCGCAAGGTCCTCCACTGTTCGGGGTGAAGCGGTAGGCTGGGATCAATGCTGCGTTATCACGTTGCGTTCTATTTGCCGAAGGCTGCAGGCGACATGGTGGTCGCCGAGGCGCTCGATTTCCCTGGCGCGGTGTCGCAAGGATTCGACCTGCCCGACGCGCGTCTCATGATCGCGAGCGCAATGGAAGATCTCGCGCAGATCTTGATCGAAGAGGGTCGCGCGCTGCCTATACCCGATCCTGCTGCGATCGCAGCCGATGCAGATCTGATCGAGCTGATTCCACTCACGGTTCACGTTGGCGCGCAGCGGTCGTGAAGCGGCACGAGATCATCAAACATCTGCAGGCCCAGGGATGCAAGCTGGATCGCAAAGGAAGCCGCCACACGATCTACGTCAATCCGTCGAGCGGCGCGAAAGCGCCTGTGCCTCGGCATGGAGAAATCGACAATCGGCTTGCGAGATCGATCTGCCGTCAGCTCGAAATCGCGCCGATTCGATGACGCCGGCTATTTTCCACGGCCGTCATCTACATCCTTCGCCTCGATCACCCTTTGAACCTCGATCTCGATGTCGAATGAGTTCAGGTGCCCGTACTTTTGCCGGGAGCCCTTGAAGCGTTCTTTCATCCAGTCAGGTAGATTTGGGTCGACTTGCAACGGTTCTCCGCCGTGAATCGTTCCTTCGACGGTCACAAGCGCGTGGCGCTCCCTCTTGAGGATGCGCGAAAGCGTTCGCATCTTTCCCTGCACCTTGGGTTGGAATACCACCGAGAATAACGTTGCGCCGTCTCTGCACTTCGGATCGTATAGCGCGGCTGCCTCGGCCCCGACCCCAATGAACGCAGTGACTCGCACGACCTTACCGCTGTAAGCCTTAATGTTCGCTGCGATCGTGCAGATATCAAGCGGTGCGGAAAGACTTTGACCGGAGCAAGCACTCGTGGCGTAACAGACGACTGCAGCGATTCCAATCGAGCCAATCGACCGCATCATTTTCCCAGCCACTCGACAGGCACAATACCGCACTGGCGGATCTCATCGTCTCCGGTGATCACACTCGCGTTTTCAGATTGGGCGAGTGAAATCGCGAACGCGTCGCCGAAGGACACGGGATGAGACGCCTTCACTTCGGCTGCCGCGAGGATTCCTTTCTCATCCGGAAGCACAAGTCGAATGGGCAGAAAAGGGAGACGATTGAGGAACTGCTTCGCGCGTTCGCGGCCGTAGCGTTTGGCGATGATGTAGTACACCTCGCCGACATTCATCCAGCTCATCACCAACTCAAGATTGCCTGCTTCAGCTCTACGAAGGAACGATTCGACTCGTGATGCAGCCGGCTGATCGAACAGCCACGCGAGTACAGCCCACGCGTCAACGACCTTGATGTTCGGCATTGTCGCGGGCGATCTCGGCAGCACGATCAGCCGTTAGATCGGCAACTAGATCAGCGCCATCGCGAAACATGCCGCGCATCGCGCGCCAGTCCGGGTGCTCCTGCGACTGAGGAACCTCGGCATTGATTTCGACCAAAACTTCCGAGCCCGGCTTGAGATGCAGCTTCTCACGCACAGACTCCGGGATAGTGATCTGCCCGTCTTCGGAAATGGTTGTCCTGATCGTCACAGCTATTACCAAGTTAGAACGAAACCCATCCAAACGCCAGCGAGTTCCCGGTCTTAGGAGCGAAGCATTTTCTCGAATATTGCGTTCATTTCCTCTTCTTCAATGAAGAGGCCCGCATCGGCTTCCGCGATGCCTTTCTGCACCGCCGCTCTGAACGCCGCGTCTCGTTCGATGATTCGGTCAGCGGCACGGGTGATCAGCGCTTCCGTCGTGATCCCCTCGTGCTTCGCGATTCGTGAGAGTTCGACCTCCTGCTCCGGCGTGAAGTGGACCTCCATATCGATACGATACCGCTACTTCGCGGCCAGCGGGTACTTCAGCGAATCGAGCAGCCACTCGCGATTCGCTCGCACATCATCCGTCAATTTCCGCGTCAGATCCGTCGCGCTGTTCGAACAATCGATACCCGCCACGATCGCGCAAATACCCGCGAGCCTTCGGTTCCATGGCGCACAACGCCTCGACCCCAATCTCATCCGCGCGCTCTTCATACGCCAGCCGATTATCCAGCAGCGCCTTCGACCATGAACGGCATCACCATCGAATAATCCGCCTGCATGCTCTCGGTGGCCTGCTGATAGGTGTCCTTATCGACCTTGCCCCACGTCACCGCCTCGGCCGGCGGGCACGACGATAGCGACCCGTCCGTGACCGGCGCGGTCACGATCTGCACGTCGAAGTTGTAGCCGCGCACGTTCGGAATCCCCAGGATCTGGCCCAGCGCGGGCTCCGGCTGCAGGTTGAAATTCTTCGGCACGCCGCCGCCCAGGATCAGCGTCCCCAGCGCGTTCGGCGGATTGTCGAACAAGCCCCAGCGATGATAGGCGCACGCTTCGAACACCTCGGCGTGCAGGTCGAGATCGAACGCGTACTGATCGATCAGCCCGGCCTGCTGCATCGCCCACAGCTTCATCGAATTCAGGAACACGCTGCCGTCGCCCGGCGCGCCGACGAATACCGGAATCGCCAGCCGCGTGGCACGTCGCCAGCAGCCCGGCGTCGACCCCGTCAGCGCTCGCTCCTGCGCCGCGTACAGCTCGCCGAGCCGGTAGCGCAGCTCGGTGCCGGTCATCTTGCGCTGGAAATCGGGACGCAGCAGCACGGCGCGTCAGGAACTTGTCCTGGTCGAGCAGCACGTCCTCGTCGAACGCCATGTCGGTGACGCGAATGGTGTGCTCGTCGCGCAGCGCGCCGTCGTCGCCCCAGATGGGCACTTCGAAAATCGGATCGCGATGCGCGTCCAGACTGCGATGGCCGTCGTGATAGCAGACCGCGTCGGTGGTGCAGAGGTACGCGACCCATCCGGTTTCGAGCAGCGGAATCAGCCACGCCTGATGCTGGCCGGAGACGGTGACCGGTCCGGCGATCGCGAGCGTGAGCGGGCAGCCCATGCCGATGGCGCGGTATCGAGAATGGTGTAAATGCGGCGCAGAAACGCTCCGCCGAACGCGGGCAAGCAGTGCGTGAAGATTTCGTGGAGCGAGTCGCATTCATCGACCCGGCGAACTCTTACGGTTCGGTTTGCGTTAGTAGACATGTGCTGTTCGATTGAATCCTGTCTGGCGACTAGCGCGCTCCATGCTGTCGCGCCTCAAACGGCGCCAGTGAGGCGCGACAGTTATGGAGCGCGTTCGTGATCTGGCCACAAAAACTACTCAAGTTGCTTCAACAAACTTCCGAGCTGTTCCTTGATCTCCGCCAGCTCGCCTTCCAGCTTCGCGACGCGCTCTTCGAGCGGATGCGGGACGAGCTGCAGGCGATGCTGAACGGGTTCTGGCACATCGGCTACGGGCCCGCCGAGCAAATGCACCCATCGGCCGCGCGCCGCCGGTGCGACCAGCGGTTCCTCGCGATGAGCGAGCGTTCCCAGAACGTGCTCCACCTCGTCCATATCCGCGAAATCGTGCATGCGCTCGGTGCGCCCGCGCAGTTCGCCGACGGTTTGCGGGCCGCGCAACATTAATACGCACAACAGCGCCAGTTCGCGACGGCCCGAAATTTAATTTCTCGCCCAGCCGATGCCCGAATTTCTCCACGCGATGGCCGGCACCGCTGAAGCGCATCACAAGGCCTTTATTTTGAAGCAGCTCCAACGCCTGTTCGACCATCCTCCGCGCCGAAACTGGTCACCGGATCGCGGCTCGATTTTTGATTGCACGCGTTCTGTAACGAATTCGCGGTCATCGGGTAGTATTCAGGCGTGGTCATGTCTTTTTCAAGCAGCGCGCCCAATACGCGTACTTCAACTGGATGCAGGATTTCCACTTCAGCCAACATAACCGATAGCGCCTGCGGGCGTCTATCGCTCGAGGGGAATTTATGAAAACAACTCTGATCCTGATGACGGCGGTGTTTGCTTCAACCGCGTTCGCGCAGCAGAAATCACTCAGCTGCGATCAAAACGGAATGAACCAAACGAAAATGGTCACGCATTGTGAAATGCGCGAACAGACGGTCGCGTTCGGCGGACGGCTTTCCGTCGATCCCGGCCAGAATGGCGGCGTATCGATTAAAGCATGGGACCAGACGAATGTTCTGGTGCGATCGAAGGTGGAGTCCCTGGGAACCGATGACGGCACGGCGCGCGCGATTGGTGCGCAGATCCGCATCGACACCTCGGCGGGCGTGGTGAACGCGCTGGGACCGGAGACCAACAAGAGCCAGAACTGGTCGGTGAGCTATGAGATTTTCGTGCCGCGTCAGGCCGATCTCTCTATCAAGACCATGAACGGCGGCATCGCGATCGCGGGCGTGCGCGGGCACATTCAGTTTGAAGCGATGAACGGCGGTGTGACGCTGAACCGGCTCGCGGGTGATGTGGAAGGCAAGACCATGAATGGCGGAGTCACGGTCAATCTGGCGGGCGATCGCTGGGACGGCACCAAACTCGATGCGCGAACCACCAACGGTGGCGTCACGGTGAACATGCCGGAGCGCTACTCGGCGCATTTCGAGACCGCGACGGCGAACGGAAATCTGCACGTCGATTTTCCGATGACCGTGCGCGGCGAGATCGGCAAGAAACTCGCGACCGACATCGGCAGCGGCGGACCGACCATTCACGTCGAAACCACCAACGGCGGCGTGAACGTGAAAAAGTCGATCTAGAACGTGGCGCGGGCCTCCAGGCCTGCTGAGCCGAGAGTCATCTCGGCTCTTCCGGAACTACCGAAGATCGAGCTCCAGGAAGCGCGAGCCGGCGATCGGAAAATCGCTGTATGGCTGGACATCGTAAAACCCTAGCGATTCGTATAAGCGATGCGCCTCCACCTGCTGCGGCAGCGTGTCGAGGCGCATCTTTTTATATCCGATCTCGCGCCCACGTTCGATGATCGCCATCGCGAGCCGCCGACCCAGCCCGGTGCCGCGAAAATTCGGGCGCACGAACAGCCGCTTCATTTCGCAGATATGCTGTTCATCGCGAAATTGCCGCAGCGCGATGCAGCCTGCCGATTCGTCGCCTGACATGGCGATCAGCAGCTCGCCGCGCGGAGAAGCATAGCGCCCTGGCAGCGTGGCTAGCTCTTCTTCGAAATTCTGAAAACACAGATCGACGCCAAGCATGCGCGAATACTCATGCAATAACGCGCGGATTTCATCCATTTGATCGGGACGCGCTGCGCGAATCTCGATCATCGTTTCTCATGGGTCACGATTACGGTTCGCCCGTACACTTCATCGAACACATCCGACACGCGCGATGCGGCCCATTCGGCCAGATCAGGCTCGCGCGACGATTTCAACTTCAGCACCACGCGCGCCGGTTGGATTTCGCAACTGGTCAACTCCACTTCATCCTGATCGGGATTGCGCGCCAGATTATCGGCCAGCCGTAGCAAAGGGATCAGCAACAGCAACGGCCGGCGATCCTCCGCCGCCAGCGATTGATATTCAGGATGCGCGGGCGACGGCATCGCTTTGCGATGATAGCGGCACAGCGCCGCGATGAATTCGCGCTCGCGATTGGTGAATCCCGAGAGATCGACGTTCGCGGTGATGTAGTAGGCGTGCTTGTGGTGCCCGGAATCGTTGATGTAATGCCCCGTCTCGGAAAAATAGCACGCCGATTCGAGCAGCCTGCCGAAGGCCAGCGGCAATTGATGCAGCGGCTGGATACGCGCGAACAACAGATGACCGAATCCCGCCACGCGTCGTGCATGGGGCAACCGCGCCCCGAACTTGGCGGCGATGCGTTCCACTTCCTTGCGCTGATCGCGGCTTAGACGGGCGAGTTCGCCACCCACACCGCGCGCCGCCATGTCGGCGATGATTCCGTCGCGCACGCCCGCGGCCGAATAATAGACCGCCGGGATATGGAAGCGTTCCAGAATGCGCAGCAAGGTGCCCATGCCGGCCACGATGATCTCCGCGCGCCGCGGCCCGATGCCGGTTACCTTGCGCCTTCCGTTCAGATCGAGCGTCGCGAGCGTGTTAAACATTTTACGGATCTGCGCAGTGGAGGCGCGCAGACGATCCGCCTGATCGCGCCGCGAACGGGCCACTCGATTCACTGCGCACACCACGGCGGCTGCGGTTGCCGAAGTTGCGATGGCGCGATCCCAGCGCACGCCCATGCGCGCGATGGCGGCCTCCAGCTTTTCGTCGACGAACTCGCGCATCTGATGCATCTCGCGCGCGGCGGGAGGGTCGCCGTGCAGAAACATTTCCTGCAATCTCAACGCCCCCAGCGGTTTCGAAGTCGCGTCTTTCAGATGCCCGTCATCGCTCGAAATAATTTCCGCGCTGCCGCCGCCGATGTCCACCAGCAGGGTTCGTTTGCCGGGCTGCGGCCAGCGCGACATCACTCCTTGATGAATCAGCCGAGCTTCCTCCCGGCCATTGATGATTTCGACGGTGGTTCCGAGCGCCGCCGAGGCTCGCGATAGGAATTCGGCTTGATTGGAGGCGTCGCGAACCGCGCTGGTGGCCACCGCGCGCACACCCGCGACGTCCAGCTTGCCATACATCTCCGCCATGCGGGCGAGAATGCGCACGGTGCTCTCGATGGCGTCGTTACTGAGCCGGCCGTCCTGGAAAACGCTGGCGCCCAGCCGCGTGACCACGCGATCGGCGGCCAAGGTGACGGGCTCGATCCCCGGGATTACTTCCGCGGTGAGCATTCGCGTCGAATTGCTGCCGATGTCCACCGCCGCATAGCGCACTTAGTTATTGTGCCGTAGTGGGTGCCAATGTGGCGCGGCGAAAAAACACCGAGATGGAAAAAGGGGACAGACTGCTCTGTCCACGCCAGCAGGACCAACCTGTAGTACGGTGTTGCGGGCAGGGACAGAGCGGTCTGTCCCCTTTTTCATCCGAGGAAGTCGAATAAGGTGGTCCGCGGGATGTTGGCGCGCGATTGCAGCGCGGCTTGTTCCTGCGTCTGCAACTGCGTCATGTCGAGAATGTCCGACGTGGTGTCGGCGTCTTCCAGGCCGCCGATTTGCGCCTGGATCGCGGTCTGCTGCGTAGCTGCGTCATTGGTCGCCGAAGTGATCTTATCCTGGGTGGTGCCGTAGAAGGCGAGCTGATTGTTCAAATATTGCGCGACGCCAGCGAGTCCTCCCTGCGCCGTTTGCGCCGCGGTTTGATCGTTATTCTGGAGCGCCGTAATCAAGCCGTTGAGCGACGTGAATACGTTGGTGGTGGGATCCGCCGAATCGAAAATCTGCTGCGCGGTGAGCGAAACGGGAAAGGTGGACCCGCTGGGATCGAGCGCTACGCGCGTCGCCGCCGTTCCTTGATACGCGCTCACCGGATCGGGTTGCGTCGCATCGTAGGAGTACGCCGAGGTTTGATCGGAGTCGCCTGAAAAAATGTAGCGGCCCTCCACCTGCGTGTCCGCCAGTCCCACAAATTGCTGCTCGATGCTCTGCAACTGCTGTGCCAGCGTGGCGCGGGTCGCCGCCGTCTGCGTGCCGGTGGCACCCTGCGCGGCCAGCGTTTGTACCTGATCGAAAAGCTGCACAGCGGTTTGGAGCGTCTGCTCGCCGGTATCGACTTCGCTCTTGACGCTGACCAGGTTGGTCGAAATCTGCTGCGATGCGGCCAGCGATGCGCGAGCCTGCAATAGATCGGAAACCTGATCGGGATAATCGGAGACCTGCTGCATCCTCACACCACTGGAGATTTCGAGTTGATCGCGATTCAACTGATCGTTGACGCGATTGAAATTATCGATGAACTGCTGATTGCTCGAATTGAGGCTGGAAATCATAGTTACCTTATGCGGTCGACGGCTGCACCATGTTCATGACGGTGTCCGTGAGCCCGTCCAGCACGCTGACCATTTTGCCGACGGCCTGGTAGGCCTGCTGGAATTGCATCAGCTTGGCCGCTTCCGCATTCAGGTCGACGCCGCTCGTCGCGGTGCGCTGCGTCTGTGCCTGGGTCAATTGATCCTGCGCCTGGCTCTGATCCTGCTGCGCGTTCGAGACATCGTTGCCCACCCGCGCGCCCAGGTTTCCGTAATACTGCGTGAACGTGAATCCGTTGGTGGCCTGCGCGTTGGCCAACTGGGCCAGTGCGATCGCATTCCCATTTCCGCCCGGCGCTCCCGCCGCTGCCGCCGCGATCTGATCCGGCGTGATGTTGCTCACCGCGATGGTCCCGGCCGGGTTGGCGGCGTTGTAGGTGAATAGATTGGTGGTAGGCGTGTTGCCGTTCTCATCGACACCGCCGGCGAGCGTGGTGTTCACCGTATCGGCCAGCGATTGCGAAAGCGTGTTTAGATCCGCAACGTAGCTGGGCAGCGTGGTGTTCTTCTCGGTAATCAGCGCGCCTAATTGTCCACTGCTGATTTCCGAAGTAACGTCGTTGCCCGATGCGTCGAGAATCTTGGTCTGATTGGAAACGTTGCTCACCGATACCGGCGTCGCGTCCGCGCCCAGCACCAGCGCCGCCTGCCCGCCGAGATAAACGTTGAATGAACCATCTGCGTTCTTAATGGTCGAAATATTGGCGAGTTGCGACAGGTTCTCGAGCGCGTTGTGCAGACCGGTGTCGATACCCTCGTCCTCGTTGCCGCCGCTGGTCTGGATCTGTTGGTTGAAGTTCGCGATCTGTGACGCGTACTGATTGATCTGCGTCACCACGGTGTTGGTCTGGCTGGTGACGTTGGTGGAAACCTGCGCGATCCCCGCCGCGCTCTGATTCAAACTTTGCGCCACGTTGCCCGCCTGTGTAATTACCGCCTGGCGGCTCGGTTCGTCATTGGGGTTGACCGTCAATTGCGAGAGGCTGCTGAAAAAGCCGTTGAGCGAATTCGCCACGCCGCCGTCCGCGGTCAGACTGAATAGATTCTGCACCTGCGCCAGGTCGCTGGCCGATTGCTGCGCCGAGCCGAGCGCGGTCTGCTGCGTGCGTACCGCCTGTTCCAGATATTCCGATCGCGTATTGAGCAGCGGCCCCGCCGAAACGCCCCCGGCCAGGCCCTGTGCTGGATCGAACGGGTCGGCCAGCATGGTCGGCTCCTGTTCGGCGTAGCCTGGCGTGTTGGCATTGGTGATGTTGTTGGAGATCGTGTCGAACGTCTGGCTGACGGTTCTGAGTGCGCCGGCCGAACTGAGAAGTGCGGAAGATAAGCTGCCCATGTTTTATCCTTCTAACGTCAGCTTTCGCGGTGGATTCAATTGCGCAGCTTCGCCCGACGCTGTGTATCCAGAAGCTGCGGCGCCCAGCAGGCGAGCCCAGCCGCGATGGAATTCGAAGCCGTGCTGGATCAATTTTGCGGCGGAACGCAGTTCAATTTTGAGCGATTTCAGCTCCCGCACGACGTCGATCGAGACGGCCGGTTGCGCGCGCACCTCGCGCTCAATGATCGCCATGAATTCCGCGGCTTGCGCGAGTCCCGGGATCGATTCAATAAGCCCGTCGGGCGACGGCTGTAGCAGCGCTTCGCGCAGTTCGGCGATTTTGCCGCGGACTTGCTGGAGATGGTCGAACGACGTATCGTTCGAGTTAAGGTTCGAGGGCGTCATCGACAATTTTCGAGGCTGTAGCCTGCGGATCGGTTTGATAGGTTCCGCTGGCATAGGCTCTCGTAAGCTGTTCGAGACGCGCCTGCCGCTCCGGCGATTCCGCCGCGAGCGACCTCATACTGCGCACCAGTTCCGAAAGATGAACATCGTCGTTCGAAACGCCGCCATTCGAGGCGTTCGACGTCGAACCGGAGCGGTTCTGCTGCTCGGTCTGCTGGGTCCTGGTGAGATTGGCTTGCCCGGCGGAAGAAAGATTAGAATCGTGAACCTTCATGGGCGTTTGAGGAAGAATTCCTCCTCCAGTTGCAGTATCGGCCATCCTGTGGATTTTTTGACGGATGATCGAACGAAACCTGGATAGGTAATTCCTGTACTCCTCCTCCTTCCGCAGTATAGAAAAGTCTTGTCCCATGATGCCACGGTTCCCCGGGCCTTGCTCACGTGGGACGCGGGAGTCAAATATCGTGTAAAATCGGCGGGAGTTTCATGGAAATTCTCGGCCTATCTGATTCGACGCCCAAATCAACATCGCGTCTTCGGGAATTATTCTGGCCGCAGATCGATGACGACGTCGCGGCAGTTTCCGCGGCTCGCAACGCGATGTATGCGAGTTTCGCGATCGCCGTGGGTACCACGCTCGCCGCATTCTCTGGCAACTCGTGGATCTGGGTCGATGTCGCGCTGTACGTCATGATCGGGATCGGCGTGCGCCAGCTGTCGCGGGCAGCGGCGCTGATCGGGTTCATTCTTTACGGCCTTTCATGGCTGCTGGTTCCGTCGGCGATGCTCAGCCCGGTGATTGTGGTGCGGCTGATTCTGACTGCGCTGCTGCTGAACGGCGTTCGGGCCGCAGTTTACGCGCACGGCGCGCATAAGGAGGCTGTCGTCGATGAGATCGCAAACCCGAGGCTCGAGACGGCCGGACTTTCGCGCACCAGCGTGATGATGGAAGCACTTCCGCAGCGGCTTTGGCGGATGCTGAGAGGGCCGTTCTTTGTTGCCCTCGCCCTGCTGGTGCTCACCAACATCTTCTCGCTGAGCCTGTTGACGGTATTCCAGCCATGGCGTCAGAGCGTCGGGTCGATGGAGAAAACACTGCTCGCCGGCGACCGCTTCATTTCGTTGCGGCGCTGGTCGATGGGCAGCGTCCAGCGTGGCGATATCGTCTGCTTCCGTTTTCCGCCCGATCCCAATCAAGTGAACGTGAAACGCGTCGTGGGGGTGGCCGGCGATCGACTCAAAATCACCGACAAGGCGCTTTATCTGAATGGCGTGAAGCTCACCGAGCCGTACGTAGAGCACATCTTCGACACCGTCGACTCTTATCGCGACAATTTCCCGTCGGAGCCTGACCGCAACGTTTATCCCACGGCGACCGTCATGTTGAAGACGGTTCAGAATGGTGAGGTCGTTGTGCCCCAGCGGCATTATTTTGTCTTGGGAGACAATCGCGACAACTCACTCGACAGTCGCTATTGGGGATTCTTGCCCGAAGCAGATCTGCTCGGGCGGCCGATTCTGATCCTCGACTCTCACGATGGAGACGCCCCACGTCCAGCGCGATCGATGATGCCGATCCCGCGAATCCGGATCGGCGCTACTTAACCTTTTCGTCCCGCTCGACCTTGCCGTCGCGGATATGAATAATCCGATGCGCGTGCATGGCGATATCGTGCTCATGCGTCACCAGCACGATCGTATTGCCCGACGAATGCAGCCGGTTGAACAGCGCCATGATTTCGATACCGGTCTGCGTATCGAGCGCGCCAGTGGGCTCATCGGCCAGCAGAATCGAAGGATCGTTCACCAGCGCTCTGGCGATTGCGACGCGTTGGCGTTGTCCTCCGGAAAGCTCGCTGGGCTTGTGCAGCATGCGCGCTTCCAGATCGACAGCGCGCAGCGCACCTATTGGCCCGCTCCTCACGATCTTTGTGCGTCAAGCCCGCATAGATCAGCGGCAGCTCGACATTGTGCAGAGCTGTCGCACGAGCCAGCAGGTTGAACGTCTGGAATACGAATCCGATTTCCTGATTGCGAATCCGCGCCAGCTCATCGTCATCCATGTCGCTGACCAGGTTGCCGGCCAGGTAGTACAGCCCGGAAGTGGGCGTATCCAGGCAGCCGACCAAATTCATCAGCGTCGATTTTCCGGAGCCCGAGGGTCCCATGATGGCCACGTATTCGCCCTTGCGGATTTCGATATCGATGCCGGCGACCGCGTGGATCTCCTGGTCGCCCATCACGTAGGTCTTCTACAGATCCCAGGTGCGGATGATGATGCCGTCGCGCTTAAGCTGCTCGCCGCGTCGATTTTTTGTCGATTTTTTCGAGAACCGCCGCTTCCGCCATCAGCTTCCTACGACCGACGGGCGGCCGATTGTCGACCTTCACCTTCGCGTCATTGCGGATCGTGCGGATCACCTTGTAGCTGCCGGTGACGATCTGCTCGCCGTCGCTCAAGCCGCTTGACGATTTCGATATCGGTGGCGCCGGTGATTCCGGTTTCCACTTTGCGGAACTCCGCGTGGCCGTCCTTCACAACGAACACGCCCTGGATCTCTTCATTCGCTGCTTTCATTTGCGCGGGTGTTTCGGTGGATGCCTGCACGCCTTCCTTGGGCGGCTCCAGATCCATTTTCTTGCGAACGGTCAGCGCCTGAATCGGGATCGACAGCGTTGCAGGCCGCGTCGCGGTGACGATCTTGGCCGAGCAGGACAAGCCCGGCCGAATCTCCTCAGGCGGCGCATCCAGCGCGACGACGACTTTGAAATCCTTGGCTTCCTGGCTCGAATTCGCGCTTTGCGACGCGGCCAGGCCGGTGGAACGCAGAATCGCCGTATTTCCGATCTCGATCACGTGACCCGGGAAAGTCTTGTTCGGGATCGCATCGATGCTGATGTTGGCGATCTGATGCAGATGCACGTTGACGATATCGGTTTCATCGACCTTCACTTCGGCCGTGATCAGCGACATATCGGCGATGGTCATGATGGTCGATGCCGCCGAATTCTGCACGCCGGGCACCACTGTTTCGCCGACACGCACCGGCAGATCCGTCACCACGCCGTCCAGCGGAGCCAGCGCGTCATATTTCGCCAGCACGTCTTCAATACGAGCCAGGCCGGCTTCGGACTGGCCGACTCGCCGCTGCGTCGAGGCCAAGCTGCGCGGCGGTTTGCGCGCGTTGCACTTTCATCTGCGAAAGCCGAGCTTCGTTCTCGACAACGCTGGCGTTGGCCGATTCCAGATCGGCGCGTTTCGATCCAGTCCTGCTTGGCGATCAGGTTGTATTGCATACATTTGCTCGGCGTTATCGAGCATGACTTTGGCGCGTTTCTGCTTCGCTTCTGAAGCGATCGAGGGTCGCCTGAGCAGTAATGATGCCTTCGTCGGCGGCGCGCAGCCCCTCTTCGGCGGCCTTGGAATCGGCCTGCGACGACGCGACAGCGGCTTTCTGCGCGTTCACATCGGCCTGGGCCTGCACATGTTCGATGCGCGCGACCACCTGATTCTTACGCACGTGGTCGCCTTCCTTCACCAGAAGTTCCGACGATGCGGCCCTGCGCATTCGCCCCGATGTTGATGTAATTGCGGGGTTTAATCTCACCAGAGGCGGTGACGATGGAGGTCAGATCGGTCTTCGAGGCCAGGCCGGTCTGGACCGTGACTAGGTCCCTCTGGCTCCAGCGCATACTGCCGAAAACACCCCCAGCAATCGCCAGAGGCACAACAATCAGCAGAGTTATCTTCCACTTACGTTTCACTTGTGGGGTTCTCCAACCTCAGGTTTAGACGAGAGTCGAGTGTCGAATGTTCCTATCGAGGCTTCTTCCTCTATTGTAGACGGGCGAAGGGGGGTGTTTCTTGCAAGGTTGTGTAAATAGTTGGAAGAAGAAGTCAGGAGTCAGGAGTCAGAATTCAGAATAAAACCCCGTGAGCCGTCGGGATAAGATGTCTGCATGAAGGCGCTGCTGCTTTTCGTCATCGCGAGCGTTTCGGTGAACGCACAGTTGACCGACGAGGCGGGGCGCAGGTTGGCGGAGGCTACAGTTCGAAGCGCGCTGAACATGCGCGCCGACGATTTCCTTCAAGTTCGGCGAGCGGAGGATCTGGAGGAGTATCTCGGAATCGCCTCGGGCCATGCGCATCACAAGCTTTTTTACCGGGTAAGCCGCGATGGCACCGTGGCCGATGAGCACGGTGTACGCACCGGCGTTCTGTCAGATGGCGACCCCCTTTTCGTCGTGGTCGTGGACGCTGACGGGGATGCGTACCGCGTTCACAGGTTTCACGACTCAACATCAGAATTCAATCGTTTGTTGGTCTCGAGTGGGTTGAAGCTTGCGAGTGCGCAACAAGTCGAAGCGCTTGGTGATCTTTACCGCGCGACCAATCCCGGGAATTTCGACGACCTGAAACCAATCAACTCACTTTTAGAACTGAAACAGGGCGGCGAGCGACGGTGTTTTCGCTACGACGCGCCGCTCGATTCAAAGCCGTTCGACGAGTGGTGGGCGTCGGCAAAGCGCAAGTATAAGTCGCTTTCGTATGAGCCGAAGATCGCCCACGAAGGTAGAGGATTCAGCCTCGAATGGATTGTGCTCTCGTCGCCGGGCAAATATAATTGCGGCGGCGCGCCGCTGCGCGTCTCGATCGACGTCGGTTTAGACGGACAGGTTGTTGAGCCCAAATTCGTCCCGATCAACTGACGGCCCACGAAGTCTTCATTCTGAATTCTGACTTCTGAATTCTGACTCCTGTTTCCCAATTCTGACTCCTGACTCCTGTATTCTGACTCCTTACCGCCATGAAACTGCACAGCTACACCATCACCCAGGGGCGCGACCGTGCGCCGGCGCGCGCCATGCTCAAGGCCATCGGCTTCACCGATGAGGATCTGAAGAAGCCGATCATCGGCGTCGCCAACACCTGGATCGAGACCATGCCGTGCAATTACAACCTGCGCGAGCTGGCCGAGCACGTAAAGGCGGGGATTCGCGCGGCGGGCGGCACGCCGATGGAGTTCAACACCATCGCGATCAGCGACGGCGTCACCATGGGCACCGAGGGCATGAAGGCGTCGCTGGTGAGCCGCGATCTGATTGCCGATTCGATCGAGCTGGTGGCGCGCGGGCACATGTTCGACGGCATCGTGGCGCTGGTGGCGTGCGATAAAACCATTCCCGGCGCGGCCATGGCGCTGCTGCGGCTCAACATTCCCGGCGTGGTGCTGTACGGCGGATCGATCATGCCGGGCCATTATCAAGGGCCGCGATCTTACGGTGCAGGATGTGTTCGAAGCCGTCGGCGCGAACGCAGCCGGCAAGATCGACGATGCGGAGTTGCTCGCGATCGAAAATGCGGCGTGTCCCGGCGCCGGAGCCTGCGGAGGCCAGTTCACGGCCAACACCATGGCGACCGTGATGGAGATGATCGGCCTGTCGCCGATGAATACCGCATCGGTGCCACAAGTCGACCCGCGCAAGCAGCAGGTCGCGTTTCGATGCGGGCAGGTCGTGATGGACGCGGTGCAGGCAGGATCTGCGGCCTCGCGATATCGCCACGCGCGAGGCGTTCGAAAACGCGATCGCGTCGGTGGCCGCAACCGGCGGCTCGACCAATGCAGTGCTGCATCTGCTCGCCATGGCGCGCGAGGCGGGAGTCGAATTGTCGATCGACGATTTCCAGACCATCAGCGCAGCGCACGCCCCTGCTGGTCGATCTGAAACCGGCGGGGCGATTTGTCGCTGTCGATGTCGATAACGCGGGCGGGATGGCGGTGGTCGCCAAGCGGCTGGCGGATGGCGGATACGCGCATGGTTCGGCGATGACAGTGACCGGCCGCACGTTCGGCTGAAGAAGCTGCGGATGCCAAGGAAACGCCCGGGCAGGAAGTGATTCGCGCGCTGGATAATCCGATCAAGTCGTCCGGCGGCCTGGTGATCTTGAAAGGCAACCTTGCGCCGGAGGGTTGCGTGATCAAAGTCACGGGAATCGAGCGCAACAGCCAGCGCGGTCCGGCGCGCGTGTTCGATTGCGAAGAGGACGCGATGGCGGCGGTGACCGGCGGCAAGATCAACGCGGGCGATGTGCTGGTGATTCGCTATGAAGGGCCGCGCGGCGGGCCGGGGATGCGGGAGATGCTCGGCGTGACCGGGCGCGATCGTCGGCGCGGGATTGTCGGAGAGCGTGGCGCTGCTGACCGATGGTCGATTCAGCGGAGCGACGCGAGGATTCATGGCCGGGCACGTCGCGCCGGAAGCGGCGTCGGGCGGTCCGATCGCGATGGTGCGCGAAGGCGACACGATCGTGCATCGATATCAAGGCTCGGTCGATCGACGTGGAGATGTCCGGACGACAGATGCGAAGCGGATCGAGGAGTGGAAGCCGCCGGCGGCGAAGTACACGTCGGGCGTGTTTCAGAAGTACGTGAAGCTGGTCGGGTCAGCCGCGCAGGGGGCGGTGACGGGGTGAAGAAGCAACCATCAACGACGCATTTCCTGAACGTTGATCTGGAATTGACTGCGTCGTTCGATCTGCAGCCGCTCGCGGATGCGTTCGAACCGAAGATGAGCGCGCTCTATGTCGGGCGTCGCGGCGGTCGCACGTACTTCGCGAATCTGGAGCTGAACGTCTACCGGCGGAATTGGAATCCAGACCTGGCGATTCGTGAACAGTGCAAGTGCATACTGGCGCTTCCGCCATCCGCGCGCAAGTTGTGGAGGCGAGCGAAGACGCGTGATTTCAGCATCGGCATTTCCGCTGGGCGCAGTGATGCGACATTCATTGTCGCGGCGGATACGGTGAAGGCAGCGGCGAGAGCCGGAGCGCGGGTTTCAATCGCCGTTTATCAGCCCGAAGAGTTTCGTCAGAAATTGCGAGACGTGCGGGTCAGATCCGACAAATGATCCAGATGCACCGGATCGTTCGTATACAACCCCGCGGCGTAGTCGACGCCGATCGTCAACCCCAACAATCGCGCTGCCGACATTTGTAGATCGAGATAGCTCTTCTGTCCGATCTGCGTCGCGTGGCAGCGCATCGCGGCCTCCCACTTTTCTACGTGCCCGCTTATGTCGATCACGATGTCGGGCGTAGAAAGATGCTGGGTGATGTTGTAGAAATACAGGTGATCGATTTTGTGCGGCGCGGCGGGTTTCAGCTCTTCGACGCCGCCGTAGCGCGCGATCCTCGCCGCGTCGCGCACCAGCTTGCCCACTACAACGTGATCGGGATGCTGATTTTCCTGCGTCTGCGGCGCGAGCACGATCGACGGCCTGGCCTTGCGAATTTCTGCAGCGATGCGCAGACGATTCTGAATCGTATATTCGATGTGGCAATCGCCGCCGAAATCAAGAAATTCGATCTTCGCGCCCATCAACTTCGCGGCGGCTCGCGATTCCTGTTCCCGAATTTCGGGAGTCCCGGCCGTGCCCGCTTCGCCGCGCGACAACACCAGCAACTTAACAGCGGTACCCTTGGCGATCTCTTTAATAAGGATCGCCGCGCACCCGAATTCGATATCGTCAGGGTGCGGGCCGAACGCTAGAATCGTCGTCACGCGCACACCTCTTCGTAATAGCGCTCATACTGCGGAATAATTTTCGAGGCGCAGTAGCGTGTCTCCGCGGTATGGCGGGCCGCTGCCGAGAGGCGCGCATAGAGCGGTTCTTCCGTCAACAGCGCGATCACGCGAGCTGATTGCGCCGCGATGTCGCCCACTGGTTCGACAAACCCATCAACATCGTGCGTGATCAGTTCCGTAACTCCTCCCGTTCGCGTGCCGACCGGCGGAACTCCGCAAGCCATCGCTTCCAGCGCGGCGAGCCCGAACGCTTCCATTTCGCTCGGCATCAGCAACACGTCGGCTTTGGGGATGATGCGTTCCACGTGATCCTGCTTGCCCATGAAATCGACATACTTGCTCACGCCCAGATCGTGCGCCAGCATTTCGGCCGAACTGCGCTCCGGCCCATCGCCCACCATCCACAGCCGCGCCGGCGTGGCTTGCCGGACAGCGCTCAGGATGCGAATGCAGTCCAGGATTCGTTTCACCGGCCGGAAGTTGGATAGATGGATCAGGATCTTCTCTTCATTGCGTTTCGAATAATCCGGCTTGTACAGATCGCAATTCACGAAGTTATGGATGACGCGAATCGGATTCGCGACGCCGAAAAATTCGACCGTCTGCTTCTGCAGATAGTTGCTGATGGTGGTGATTCCGTTGGATTGTTCGATGGAAAATTTGGTGATCGGGAAATAAGTGCGGTCCATGCCGACCAACGTTATATCGGTGCCGTGCAGCGTGGTCACGAACGGCAAGCGCCGATGCGGCGTCATTTGCTGCGCGAGCAGCGCGGAAATGGAATGCGGAATCGCGTAGTGAACGTGCAGCAGGTCGAGTTCATATGCCTCGGCTACCGTCGCCATGCGCGAGGCGAGCGCTAAACAATACGGCGGATATTGAAACAGCGGGTAATTGGAAACCTCGACTTCGTGATAGTGGATGCGCGGAAGGTTAGGGTCGAGACGGATGGGATTGGCGTAGCTGATGAAATGAATCTCGTGGCCGCGCGCCGCCAGTTCCAGGCCGAGTTCGGTCGCGACGATGCCGCTGCCGCCGTAGGTGGGATAACAGGTGATGCCGATCTTCACATGCGCAGGGTAGCATGGGTCCTGATGGAGCCCGACATCCATTTGCTTCGTACAGAGCCCCTGGATGAGCCGGACTTCCACCGGGTAATTTCGGAAATCCCGAACTTGCTGACCCATTGGCGCATCGCCTTGGTGCAAGTCACGCACGGATGGAACGTCAATCTCCCCATGGACGACCTTTGGAAGCCCGTGCGGGTCCCGACGCTCGAGCTAGTAGCCTTTCTCAAAAAAGCGCGCGAGACGGAATCTTTCGGCCGCGGGAAAGCGATGTGCATATCTGTGACCTGGCCGAAACATTTCAATTCCGGTTGTGCCATGAATCAGATGTCCATTTTGAGGCGGATGAATCGCGACTGATTCGTGATGTGGTCGCCGCATGGAAGCAACTGAAAGTGGGCATCTATGCAAGTACCGATTCGCGAGGCGGAGTCACCAGACCAAGGCAATGGGTCAAGCTCCCGTAGGGACGTCGCGACGATATGATTGATTTCATGCGGAAATGCGTCGCGGTGGTTGCGGTGGTCTTGACAATCAGCGTGGGAGCGGCACTCGCGCAACGGCAAAGCGACACCTACGCCACACCGATCTATCCCGATCGCGGAGCGGCGGGCATGTCGCGCCTCCTAAGAGAATTGCAGACTCGCGCCAGTGTGATCCTTTTCACCGCGCATCCCGACGACGAGGACGGCGCCATGCTCGCCTATGAATCGCGCGGCGTAGGCGCGCGCACGGCGATGCTGACGCTCAATCGCGGCGAGGGCGGACAGAACGTGATGTCCATGGATCTGTACGACGCGCTCGGCCTGGTGCGCACCCAGGAACTTCTGACTGCCGATCGCTACACCGGCGTCGATCAGTATTTTACTTCCGTCATTGATTATGGATTTTCGAAAACGCGCGAAGAGGCGCTCGAAAAATGGGGGCACGATCGGGTGCTGGCGGACGCAGTGCGCGTCATCCGAACGGTGCGGCCATTGGTGATCACCTCCGTTTTCGCGGGCGCGGCGACCGATGGGCACGGCAATCATCAGGTGGCCGGACAGATGGCGCAGGAGGCCTTTGTCGCGGCGGGCGATCCACGAAATTTCCGGAGCAGATTCGCGAAGGCTTGCGGCCGTGGTCGCCGCTCAAGGTTTATGCGCGCGCCGCGAATCCGCAGATCACGCCCGAAGGCATGTTCGACAGCGCCATCGACAAGTATGTGCCGGTGCGATTTTTCGATTACGTGAATCAGAAGATGTCGGATCAGAGGCCGTCCGTGACGGTGCAGGTGTCACGGTGGCACGCCCGCGCCGGCGGTCGGTTTGACGTTTTCGCAGATCGCGCGCGAGGGTTGGGGATATCAGAAGATCGCAGAACGGCGGAGGCACGCTGCCGCAGCCGTCTCCGGGAAGCAGTTCGTACCACCGCTATGGTTCACGCGTTCCAGCGCAGGAGACGGAGAAGTCGTTCTTCGATGGAATCGACGCGAGCCTGACCGGAATCGCGACGCTTGCTTCCGGAGATACCGCGTTCTTGAAAACCGGACTCGCTGCGATCGCGAAATCGGCCGACGATGCGATGAAAAATTACCATCCGGATCATCCGTCGTCGATCGCGGCCGTCCTCGCCGAAGGATTGAAGACGACGCGTGCCCTCATTAACGAGACGCAATCGAGTTCCCTCGCCGAACCCGGCAAGAGCGACGTTCTGTTCGAACTGCGGCGTGAAGGAACGGCAATTCGAGGACGCCCTGGTCGCATCGCTGGAGCTGTGGTTCGATACCGCGGTTGCGGATGCGACAGGGGGGCCGCGTGTCGGCGGAGGGCGCGGTCGCGGGCGAGGTCAACAAGCCGCGGACGATAGCGCCATACCGACTACACCGCGACAAGCTGAAGCCGTACCGACTGGAGGCGGACGAGGGGCTGGAGTCACGTTTACCGTGGCGATTCCCGGGCAAGCGTTCACGATCGACGCAGCGCTGTTCAATCAGAGTCCCGAGAATTTAGTTGTTGAGGCCGTGGAAGTGACTCCGGCAGATCAGAAGAATTGGAACCTGCGGCCAACCGGCGATGCGGCCAAGCAGATCGAAGCGGGGAAGCGGATTCAGTTTCGATTCTCCGCAACCGTGCCGCAGGACGCCGCGTTCACGCGACCTTATTACACGCGGCCCGACGAAGAGCAGCCCTATTACGACATCATCGACAAGCGCTATCAGACGCTGCCGCTCGCGCCCTATCCTTTAACAGCGCACGCGCGGCTCAGCTATAAAGGCGTGCCGTTCGAAATATCCCAAACCGTGCAGGCGACAGAACGAATCCCGAGCATCGGCGCGGTTCAGAATCCGATGCTGGTGGCTCCGGCGATTTCCGTGACGGTGTCGCCTTCGGCGGGCGCGATACCGATGCAGGCGAAAACGTTCGCGTTTACGTGCACGGTGCGCAGCAACGTGAAGGGCGCGGCGCAGGGGGTGCTGCGATTGAAATTGCCCGCGGGCTGGCATTCGACGCCGCCTGAGGCGAAGTTCGAATTCGCCCGCGATGGCGAAGATCAAACCGTCGCCTTCGCCGTCACGCCCGATGTCGTGAAGCCGTCCGAATACACCATCACCGCGATTGCCGAGTACAACGGCAAATCATACACGGAGGGCTATCATCTCACCGGCTATCCTGGCGTTCGTCCGTATCCTTTCTATAGGCCGGCGGCGTATAAAGCGGTCGGCGTGGATGTGAAAACCGCGCCAGGGTTGTCGATCGGATTCCTGCCGGGCACCGGCGACGATGTGCCGAAAGCGCTGATCAATTTAGATCAGAACGTTCGCATTCTCGATTCGAGCGATGTGACCCACGGCGATCTGAGCGGCTACAACGCCATCATCCTGGGCACGCGAGCCTACGCCGTTCGCGCCGATCTCAAATCGGCGAACGCCCGGCTGCTCGAATACGTAAAAAATGGCGGAGTGCTGATCGTGCAGTACAACCTGCAGGATTTCGATCACAACTACGGGCCGTATCCATTCACGCTGGGCAATAATCCGCAGAAGGTGGTGGATGAAAATTCGCCGGTGACGCTGCTCGATCCAACGACCCCGGCGCTGCGCTGGCCCAATCAGATCACGGCCGACGATTTCAAGGGCTGGGTGGAAGAACGCGGCCACGGTTTTCTGCGAAGCTGGGATGAGAGATATCAGCCGCTGGTGGAAACGCACGATCCCGACCAGGATCCTCAAAAAGGCGGCTTGTTGCTGGCGCGGTACGGCAAGGGATTTTACGTGTACGATGCGTTCGCGCTGTACCGGCAGTTGCCGTCCGGTGTGCCGGGCGCGTTCCGGCTGCTGGCGAATCTGGTGAGCTTGAGTAAGAATCCGGAGTGGAAATGACCATTTGGAATTTGAAACGCGCGGTGATCGTAGGATCAATCACGGCGGCGATTGCGTTTGCGCAAGGTGATTGGAAAACGGCGAGCGTCCTGCCCGGGGTCGACATGACGGGAATGTCGCCCGCTTCGAAAAATGCAGCGCTGCAGGTGATGCGCACCGAGGGCTGTAATTGCGGGTGCGAGAACAAGATCGCTGAATGCCGCGTGGGCGATCCGGGTTGCGGAACATCGCGGCGGTTCGGGCAATTCGTGGTGCGCGAGGCATCTGCCGGAAAGACAGCGCCCCAGATTCGCGAAGCGCTGATCAAATACATGAAGACCCCGCCGCCGCTGCTCGATGTGCAGTCGACGAAATTGTTGATCGACGGCGACCCGGTACGCGGAAATCCCAACGCGCGTGTGACCATTGTCGAGTTCTCCGATTTCCAATGTCCGTTCTGCGCTGAAGCAAGCGAGCAGGTGAAGCAGATGATCGCCAAATTTCCCAACGACGTGAAGCTGGTGTTCAAGCAGTTCCCGCTCGATACGCATTCGCAGGCCGCGATTGCGGCGGAAGCGGCGCTGGCGGCGCAGGCGCAGGGAAAATTCTGGGAAATGCACGATAAGCTGTACGCCAATTTCCGGTCGCTGTCGCGCGTCAGGATTCTGGCGTGGGCGAAAGAAATCGGGCTCGATCTGCCGCGATTCACCGCGGATCTGGATTCGCACAAGTTCGCGGCTCGCGTGAAGGCCGAGGAGCAGCAGGGCGAGAATGTGAACGTCGAGGGCACGCCTACGTTTTTCATCGACGGCCACCGGCTGAACGCTGCGTTCGATGTCGCGACCGTGGCTCCGCTCATCGGGAAGAGGTAAGCGACGTGACATTTCCGGAAGCGCCGAGACGACTCTCGGCGCGGTAGTGGGTCAGTTTGAGGTTAGGAGACCAACGCGCTCCATACCTGTCGCGCCTCAAACCGCCGTCATTGAGGCGCGACAGGCATGGAGCGCATTCGTGAGCCGCGTACAAATCCGGAAACTGACCCACTACCCCTCGGCGCAGCAGGCTCGAAAGCCTGCGCCACGTTGGCTTCCGGCCTTGAGTGGGTCCTTAAAGGAGGTAGATTAGGAGCATGAACGTCGGGACGAGTTTTTCCGTCGAGGAATATCTCCGCACAAGCTACGACAACCCGGATCGCGAGTTTCGCGATGGTGAGCTTGAGGATCGCTCTTCGCCCGATTATATTCACGGCAAGACTCAAGGCCTGCTCGTCGCCATCTTCTTCGCACTGCGAAATCGACTTCCGGTGTTTCCATCTGTCGAGACCCGGCTGCGACTTCGAAAAAATCTTGTTCTGATTCCCGACGTGACGGTGTTCCACCCGCTCGAACCAACCAGCGGACTTCCCGAGTTTCCGCCGCTCATCGCGATCGAGGTGCTCTCGAACGATGACCGGCTCACCAAAGTGCGCTCGAAAATGGAAGAATATCGCGCCTGGGGCATCAAGCACGTTTGGCTGGTCGATCCGCATCAAAAGCGCATGTACATCTGCGACGAAGGCTTCAAGGAAGTTGCGTCATTGCGCGTGCCGGAATTCGATCTCGAAATCCTGCCCGCCGATATCTTTCCACCGCTGCGTGAAAACGCGCGGCCCTCTGCGCCGTAACCCCCAACGCCAACACCAAGGTCCTAGTCGAATTAGCGATTTACCGCTGGCGGCTCAGGTGCAATCCATTTAGCGCAATCCGAAAGGCCACCTGGACGAAGATCGTGTGAGCGATTTCGCCCCGGCGCTATACTAGTATCTTAAGCGGGAGGCTCGCGCCGATGAACACGTACTGGAAGTTTGGAATCCTCATTACGGCCGTTGTTGCCGCACTGGTGGTGCTCGCGCTCGGCGGCATCGATCAAACCAAGACGTATTACCACACCGTCAAGGAACTGAACACGATGGGCGAGCAGGCCAAGGCCAAGAAGCTGCGCGTGTCCGGAAACGTCGCCGCGAATTCCATCGCGCGCGATGGCCGCACGGTCAAATTCACGCTGGTGGAAGAAGGCGTGACGCTGCCGGTCGAATATGCGGGAATGGATCCGCTGCCGGATACGTTCAAGGATGGCGCGCAGGCGCTGGCGGTTGGCCGGCTGGATGCGAAAGGTACGTTCCACGCCACCGAGATTTCGGCCAAGTGCGCATCCAAGTACGAACAGAAGCCGACGATTGCCAACCCCACAGCGGCGGGCGAGCACTCCTCTACTTAAGCAGTTAGACACAAGGACCCACTATGGAAAATATCGGCGCGCTAGCGATTCTGCTGGCCTTCTGCTTCGCGATTTATGCGGTGGTTGGATCGCTGGCCGGAAAATGGGGGCGTCGTCCCTTCCTGATCCTGAGCGCGGAACGCGCCGTCTATTGCATCTGGGCTCTGCTCACGGTTGCGGCCGGGATTCTGGTGTACTCGCTCATCGCGGGCGATTTCCGGCTCGCCTATGTCAACGCACATAGCAACCACGCGATGGCGTGGTATTACAAGTTCACATCGTGGTGGGGCGGGCAGGAAGGCTCGCTGTTGTTCTGGAGCTGGCTGCTGGCCACCTATTCGATGGTGGTGGTGTTTCAGAATCGCCGCAAGTTTCGCGAAATGATGCCATACGTCACCGCGATCCTGATGACCACCCAGACATTTTTCCTGATCCTGGTGGCGTTCGTCGCCAAGCCGTTCAACGTGATTACGGTGGGCAAGGGCATCGTCGATACGGGCGACGGCCAGGGACTGAATCCGCTGCTCCAATACTGGACCATGATG
Source organism: Terriglobia bacterium (assembly GCA_963819125.1). GTDB lineage: Bacteria > Acidobacteriota > Terriglobia > Bryobacterales > Bryobacteraceae > Palsa-187. The sequence continues at coordinate 111,517 of CAWFUQ010000015.1, read as the reverse complement.
ATCCACCCGCCCATGCTGTACCTGGGCTACGTGGGATTCGTGGTGCCGTTCGCGTTCGCAATCGCGTCGCTGATCACCCGGCAGCCGGGTGAGGGCTGGATTCATACCACTCGCCGCTGGACCCTGGTGACCTGGTTGTTCCAGACCACTGGAATTCTGCTGGGCGCGGGCTGGGCGTATGCGGTGCTCGGCTGGGGCGGCTATTGGAAGTGGGACCCGGTGGAGAACGCATCGCTGCTGCCGTGGATCACCGCGACTGCGTTTTTGCATTCGGTGATGATGCAGGAAAAGAAGGGCATGATGAAGGTGTGGAACATCGTGCTGGTCTCCACCACGTTCTTCCTGTGCATCTTCGGAACATTTTTGACGCGCAGCGGCATCGTGCAATCGGTACACGCGTTCGCGCAGTCGACCATTGGCACGTATTTCGTCATCTTCATGGCGATCGGTATCGGCCTGACGGTGTTCCTGATCCTGAGCCGGCTCGATTTCCTGAAGAGCGAATCGCAACTGGAGAGCGTGCTCTCGCGCGAATCGAGTTTCCTGTTTAATAACCTCGTTCTACTGGCAAGTTGTTTTGCGGTGCTGTGGGGCACGCTGTTCCCGGTGATCTCAGAACAATTCACCGGTGAAAAAATCAGCGTCGATGAGCCGTTTTTCAATCGCGTGGAAGTGCCCATTGCGCTGTTCCTGATGCTGCTAACCGGTGTTGGTCCGCTGATCGCGTGGCGGCGTAGCTCAGTCGAAAGTCTGAAGCGCGCCTTCATGTGGCCGCTGCTCGCCGGGATCGCGGTTTCGGCGGTGCTGGCCGTGATGGGCGTCCACAACATTTACGCGCTGATGTCGTTCGGGCTGGCGTGTTCGTCGCGGTCACGGTCTTTATCGAGTTCTACAAAGGCGCGGCAGCGATTCAATCGAAAGAACACGCCGGGTTGATCCCCGCCATGATCGCGCTGACCCATCGCAACACCCGGCGCTACGGCGGATACGTGGTGCACATGGGCTGTGATCCTGATGTTCATCGGCTTTACGGGCAAGGCTTTCGATCAGGACAAGACGGTGGAAATCGGGCCCGGAGAGTCGCTGCAGATTGGCCGTTATCAGCTAACTGCGGGGACCCTCGAAACCGGACAGAACGATAACTACACCTGGTCGCGCCTGCCTATCGCTGTGCAGAAAAACGGCGACGATCTGGGCACGATGATGCCGGAGCATCGCCTGTATATCGCCGAACAGCAGCCGCAATCGGAATGACCATCCGCCGCCGGCTGAACGAGGATTTGTATGTGAACTACGCCGGTCCGTCCACCGAGGGCAGAAATCTGTGATTCAGGCGTACGTATTCCCGCTGGTCTCCTGCATTTGGCTGGGCTATTGGGTGACGCTGTTCGGAACGTTGATTTGTCTGACGCCCAGCAAGACGCGCTTGATTTTCGCACGCACAGAAGTGGTCGGATTCGCGGAGAAGAAGATTGAAGTTCAGCACTAAAATCACGATCGCGTTCGCTTTAGCTGCCGGGTTAGCGTGTGCGCAAACGGCGACGGACATGGAAGCGCCCGCGGTGCTGCGCGTCGCCGACAAGCTGCGCTGCTCCTGTGGTTGCAATCTCACCATGGCCTGCAAGATGGAGGGCGATTGCCATCTGTGCCGCGCCGCGAAAACCAAGATCATTGCGATGCAGTCTGCGGGGAAATCCGACGCAGACATCGTCGATAGTTTTGTGCAAACGGAAGGCAAGGATATCCTGGCCATTCGTCCCGGGCCGATGGGCGTGATCGGGCCTTGGGCAGCGCTCGGATTGGGCATGATCCTGGTGGTTTTCATCATCCGGCGTTTCATGAGGAAACCTCTTACGCCGGCTCCCGCGGGCGCCGAGGCCGTCGATGCTGAGCTGCTCGACCGCTATCGCGATCGTATCGATAAGGATCTCGAAAAACTTGGATAGAGCCCGATCTCCATGGGCCTTCGCCGTCCGCCGATGCCATTGATCGTCGCCGTTGTGCTGGTGGTCGCCATCACGACTCTGTTCACCCTGTTCATTCGCGCCAAAGATATCCCGTCGCCCGATCCCGTCTCTCCCACGCAGCATCTGGAGGATCGCAAGGCGCAGATCTACGAAAACCTGCGCGATCTGCAATTTGAGTATCGCGTCGGCAAGCTCTCCGACGCCGATTATCAACAGACCAAACTGACTTGCAGAAAGAACTGGCGGTCGTGCTGGCGGAGATCGACAAGATCGCTGCGGCCGCAGAAGGTCGCGTCGGCCCCGGCGCCGAAAGCGAAGCCAGTTTCGGACCCCAAGTCTGCCCGCATTGCGGGGCGAAATTCGCCAACCCATGAAATTCTGCGGCGAATGCGGGAAGGCCATGGCGAGGCGGCTACATGAGAATCCTGATCGCGTTCCTCGCATCGATGGCGTGCGCACTCGCGGCCGTCGACGGCACCGTGGTCAATCAAACCACCGGCAAACCACAAGCCGGAGTACTGATCACTCTGGTTCAGCCGGGCGCGGCTGGAATGCAGACTCTCGCCACCGTGCGATCGAACGCCGAAGGGAAATTTTCCGTCGACACCGGCTTCCTCCCGGCCCGACTCTGATCCAGGCCATCTATCAGGCGGTGCAATACACGATGCCGGTCCCTCCCGGCTCGCCGACCACGGGTCTCGCCGTCAACGTGTTCGATGCGACCACAGAGCCGGCCTCCGGAAAAGTCGCCGAGCATATTCTGGTGATCGAGCCGGGTCCAACGGAATCCAGATCTCGGAAACATTCTGACGCAAAATGGAACCTGAAAACGTATTCTGATTCCGCCAACGGATCGGCGCGATTCTACGTTCCCGAAGCCGGCCGCGATAAAGCGCAGATCACGATTTCCGCTCCCGGCGGCATGCCCATCACGCGACCGCCGGAAACGACCAAGACGGCCGGCGTTTACAAGGCAACTATCCCATCAAGCCCGGCGAAACTCGATTCGACGTGGTCTACGCGCTCCCGCCCGGCGATTCGCTGTCGCTCCGCAATCCTGATCCGGCGACGCCGCTGAATCTGGTTACTCCTCCCTCGGTCACCTTTCGGGCGATGGCATCGAAGCAAGCGGGCAGGAGCCGCGCACCCAGGCGCACATTTATCTGGCCACCGCGCCGAAGTTCGATGTCACCATCACAGGCACGGGCGCGCTCAACACCGGCGACAGTAGACGCTCCTCAGGAAGACACCGGCGCACCGGAGCCGGTGGTCGAGCCCGCGCGCATCTATGCCAAGCTCCCCCTGGGTGCTGGGATTGACGCTGATGATCCTGGCCCTTGGCGGGTTGATGCTGTACCGGAAAGGCTCGGCGTGACGGCTGCCGGGGACGCCAACGCCCTCGACATCGACCGTGTCTGCAAATACTACGGCGATTTTCCGGCGCTGCGCGATGTCGGATTTCGCGTCACGCGCGGTCGACCGTCGCGCTCCTGGGCCGCAACGGGGCGGGGAAGACCACGCTGCTCCGCATCATCGCGGGCTTGTCGAAAGCTTCGCAGGGAAGCGTTCGTATACTCGGCTCCAATGTAAGAGAACAGCGAGCCCGGCGGCGCATCGGCATTTTGGGCCACGGTATTTCCCTTTACGACGAGCTCTCCGCGACCGAAAATCTGATGCTGTTCGCGCGGTTGTACGGCATCGACAGATCCTAAGAAGGTCGCGCATCAGTGGCTGGAACGCACCGGTCTGGAGCGCGTGCGCGACGGCTTGGTGCGCGAATTTTCGCGCGGCATGCGGCAGCGGCTGGCGGTGGCTCGCGCGTTTCTGCACGATCCGGATGTGATGCTGTTCGATGAGCCGTTCACCTCCCTGGACGATCGCGCCATCGCGGTGCTGCAATCGCTGATCTCGGACGCGCACGCGAAAGATCGCACCATCCTGATGTCGACGCATCAGCTTCGCGAAGCTCTGGATCTGGCCACGCATGTCGCGCTGATCCGGCATGGCGAAATCGCCTACTATGGCGAGCGTCGCCAGGAAATGATCGACGACGCCGGGTGGCTGTATCGGACCTTCGACGATCGTCCGGACAAGGCCGCCTCGTGAAGACGTTCCTGACGCAGACCTGGACCATCGCCGCGAAAGACTTGCGCGCCGAACTGCGAACCAAAGAGGCGCTGAACGCCTCGCTCGCATTTTCGGTGGTGATTCTGGTACTGTTCAGCTTCGCGATCGACCCATCGTCGTTGATTCCCGATCCCATTCATCCGCTGGACAATCCGCTCAAGGAATTGTCGGGCGGCTTGCTGTGGCTGGTGTACGCATTCGCAGGCGCGCTGATCTCTGAATCGCAGCTTCGCGCGCGAATTGCAGAACGATTGTCTGGATGCGCTGATCGCCGCGCCGCTGCCTCCAGGCGCGCTGTTCCTGGGGAAAGCGCTGGCGAACTTCGCGCTGCTGATGGCGATCGAGCTGGTTTCGCTGCTCGCCTACGCGTTATTCTTTCATCTGCATCCGTTCCTGATGTTCTGGCCGCTGCTGGGCGTGATTATGCTGGGGACCTGGGGGATGACGGTGATCGGGACGATTTTCAGCGCGCTCACGGTGAATCTGCAATTGCGCGAAATGATGCTGCCGACGTTGATTTATCCGTTGCTGATTCCGTGCCTGATGTCGGCCATCGTTCTGACTACCGATATGCTGGGCGGTGCAGTGCCGCATGAGGACCAGTTATGGGTTCGTCTGCTGTTCGCGTTCGATTTCATTTTCACCGCAACCGCGGTCACGATGATAGATACTGTTGTTTTGGGGTGAACTTATGCGCAACAAAATTCTAGTCGCCCTGGCCGCATTTACGGGCGCACTGCTGGTTTGGAATCTCTACAAGATTTTTTACGTGCTGGGCGATGAACAGGCGCAGGGCGCGATCTGGCGCATCTTCCAATTTCACTTCCCGGCGGGCGTGCTGGGACTCAGCGGATTCATCATCGCGACGCTGTTCAGCATGATGTATCTGGTGCGCAATGACTTACGGTACGACGCCATCGCAGCCGGGATCATCGAAGTTTCGCTCGTCTTCGCCGCCATCGTGCTGGTCACCGGCAGCATCTGGGCGCGGATCATCTGGGGAGTATGGTGGGCCTGGGATGCTCGCCTCACCTCGATGCTGGTGTGCTGGCTGATCTTCTCCGGCTATCTGATGCTGCGCCGCGCCATCGATGAGCCGACCCAGCGGGCGCGATTGTCCGCCGTGGTCAGCATTTTCGGCGGCATCGACTCGATCATCGTATGGAAATCGATTGAGTGGTACCGCGGCATGCACCCCGGCCCGGTGATTGATCCGCGCACCGGCGGCGGCAAGATGCCGGAATTGTGGCAGCACACCGCATACTGGAATGTACTGGCGATGCTGTGCCTGGCGATCGTACTGATTATGGTGCGGATGAGGCAGGAACGATACTCGCGGGAAATCGACGCATTACGCCGACAGGCGCACGCCATCTAGAAGAGGGAACACATGGACGCACGCAATACGCTATATATGTTTTACGGATTCACGGCCGCCTGGCTGATCGTGCTGATCTACGTCGTGTTGCTCGCGATGCGCGAAGGCAAATTACGCCGCGAGTTGGATCGCGTTCGCCAGATGGTCGAAAAGCGTTAAGCCACGCCTTTGACGGGTGCGGCTTCAGGCGCTTCCGCTACCTTCGGAGCCGCGACATGCGGATCCAGCATCTTCTGCACATCAGGTTTCGGCATCGCGCCCACCCGCTGCTCGACTACCTTGCCGTTCTTGAACAGCAGCAGCGTCGGAATGCCGCGGACCTGGTAGCGCATCGGCGTCGACGGATTTTCATCCGTATTCATCTTGCCGATCTTGATCTTGCCCGCGTACTCGCCGGCCAGCGTGTCAATGGTCGGCCCCATTGCTTTGCAAGGTCCGCACCAAGGCGCCCAAAAATCGACCAGGACGGGAACGTCCGACTTCAGGACCTCCTGTTCGAAAGCGCCGTCTGTAAAGGTCAGGGTATGTTCGCTAGCCATAAGTAATTTCTTTTGTACTCCGCTATTTATGATGCTTGAACCTGGCCTTTGGATGCAACTGGGCGAATGCACCTCCAGCCGTCAGGGCGCAAACTGACACATTACGCGCGATCGCGACTCCGCCGCGTCTAGCCGCGGCTCACTTTTTGCGCTTACCGAATCAACCCGATACGGAGCCGTGACCAGAGGGCGCGGTTTAAAGTCCCTTATACAGATCCTGGTACTTCTTTGCCGAAGAGTCCCACGAAAAATCCTTCGACATCCCGGTACGCATCAGCGCAGTCCACGACTCGCGATCGCGAAAGGCAGCGAGGGCGTCGCGGATGGTCTTGAGCAGCGCCTCCGGCTCATATTCCGAGAACTTGAAGCCGGTGGATTCGTCGATGGTGTCCTCCAGTCCGCCGGTGGCGCGCACGATCGGCACCGCGCCGTAACGGAGACTGTACATCTGGCTCAATCCGCTGGGCTCATAGCGCGACGGCATCAGGAACATATCCGATCCGGCTTCGATGCGATGCGCCAGGGCGTTGTCATAGCCGATGCGTACCCCGAATTGTTCCGGCGCCAGGGCCGCGAAATCGCGAAACGTGTTCTCGACGTGCGCGTCGCCGGATCCTAAGACCGCAAACGCGACGTTCTCCTCAGAGAGCTCAGCCGCGACCTCCACAAACAGATCGAATCCCTTTTGCGCGGCGAATCGGGAAACGATTCCGATCACCGGACGCCGGTCATCGCCTGCGATGTTCAGTTCCTCTAACAACGCTTGCTTGCACCTGAGTTTGCCCTGCAGGCTATCGATCCAATACGGAGCCGCGATGAAAGGATCGTGGCGCGGATCCCACTCGCCATAATCCACGCCGTTCAAAATGCCCGTCAGTTTAGCGGCGCGCGATCGCAGCAATCCGTCGAATCCGAAGCCGTATTCGAGGGTCTGAATCTCCTGCGCATATGTCTGGCTCACCGTCGTCACGGCGTCCGACCATACGATGCCGGCTTTGAGCATGCTCACTTCGCCAAAGAATTCCAGGCCCTCCATATGAAACATCGACCGGGGCAGACCCAGATCGAGCAACGAGCTTTCCGGAAATCGTCCCTGGTATCCCAGGTTGTGAATCGTCAGGACGGTTTTGGCGCCGAAAAAGGTCGGGTCGCCGCTAAGCAAGCTGAGATAGGGCGCCAGCAAACCCGCCTGCCAATCGTGGGCGTGAAAAACATCGGTCTTGAAAATGTTTCGCGCGATTCCGAGGGCAGCCTGATTCAGGGCGCCGAAACGAATGTGATTATCGGCGTAATCGTGACCGCCTTCGCCGTAGTATCCGGCGCGATCGTACAGCGGCGGACAATCGACGAAGTAGTAGTGGACGCCCCGCGAGATCACCAGGTCGATCGCGGCTGAGAAGGTGTGCGGACCCACGGAGAGACTCATCGAATACCAGATGCGTTCAGTTGCTGGGAGCGAAGCGGTGCGATATCGCGGCAACACCACCGCGACCTCTTCGCCACGCTCGGCCAATGCATGCGGCAGCGATCCCAGCACATCGCCCAAGCCGCCGGTCTTGGCGAACGGCGACGCTTCCGCCGTCACCATCAGGATGCGTGGCATAGCAGATGCTTCTGGACCTTCCCCATCGCGTTGCGCGGAAGTTTGTCGATGATTTCGAAGCGGCGCGGGATTTTGAATGACGCCAGCTTTTCACGGCAGCGGGCTTCGATAACAGCCGCTTCCAGCGGCCCACTCAACACCACGTAGGCAACCGGCACTTCGCCGCGCACGCGATCGGCTTCGCCCACCACTGCGGCTTCGGCGATTTCGGGTTGCTCGGCCAGGAACTCCTCAATCTCGCGCGGATAAATATTGAAGCCGCCCGAAATAATCAGATCGCTGCGGCGGCCGCACAGCGTGTAATAACCATCGGCGGATCGCTCCGCAATATCGCCGGTCTTGAACCAGCCGTTGTCGAACGCCGCGCGCGTCGCGTCTTCGCGGCGCCAATAGCCCGCGAACACGTTCGATCCTTTGACCCACAACTTCGCCCGTCTCGTCCAATTTCGCCGAAACTCCCGGCAGCGGCAGCCCGACCGTTCCCGCGCGCCGCTCCCCGATGTAAGGATTCGACATGTTCATCAACGTTTCACTCATGCCGTATCGCTCCAGAATGGTGTGGCCGAAGCGCGCGCGAAAATCCTCCAGCACCTGCGCGGGAAGCGGAGCCGATCCTGAAACGAACAAGCCGCGCTCGTTCGCCGATCTGGCGCGCCGTCGCCTCCGGTGTTTCGAGCAGGCGCACGTACATGGTCGGCACGCCGAAAAACACGGTGGGCTGGAAATCGAGAAACTGAGCAGCGGCGGTTTGATGCTCAAAGCGCTCCAGCAATCGCATGCGGCAGCCCGAGACCAGCCAGCAATGCAATCCGTTGCCGAGCGCGTGCACATGAAATAGCGGCAGCGCCAGCAGCAATCGATCCGATTCGGAAAACTGCCAGCACGAATGTAGATTCACCGCGTTGGTCGCGAAATTGTTGTGCGTGAGGATCGCGCCTTTCGAAGTGCCCGTGGTTCCCGAGGTGTAGACCAGCGCAGCAGGCGCGTCGCCGTCCATATCGGGAAATGATTCCAGCGTTGCCGATCCCGCTGAGAGCTCGGGTAGTTCTTTTTCGGTGATCAGCAGCTTCGGCTCGGCGTCGCTCAGGATGTGCGACATCTCGCGTTCCCGATACAGGATATTGACTGGAACAAAAATCGCGCCGAGCTTGACACACGCGAGAAACAGATCGATCATCTCGATCCGGTTGGCGAGATACACGCACACTCGATCGCCCTGCGCGATGCCGCGATCCACCAGTGCCCGCGCCATGCGATTGCTGCGTTGATCGACTTCGCCGAAAGTATATTGCGCTCCCTGCCATTCGAGCGCGACCTGGTCGCGGCGGCCTTGGAGGGAGAGATCGAAAAGCTGACGGAGGTTCACCTTCTCAGTTTATTCGCGATCAAGGAATTGAGGCGCGGACGTGAGTCCGCGCGTTTGGGCTGCTCTACTATCCGTGAGTCTGCTATGCCGGGTGCGCACTCGACAATGGCGCCGGACTCATCAGGATTGCGCAGCCCAAACGCGCTCTCTTATGATCGCGCCTCACGAAGGATTGGACAATGCGGCCCCGCGGGCGATCATCGCCGCGATCGCGTCGTCGCTATATCCGGCGGAGCGAAGAACCTCGAGCGTGTGCTGTCCGATCTCCGGCGCCATGCGCGGCTTGACCTTAGTCACCCCTTCGACGTGGACGGGATTCATCACCGTCCTCAACCCCGGTGCGATTTCGGCGAATACTCCGTTGGCGGCAGGTTGCGCATCCGCCGCGATCTCCCACGGCGCCGGCACCGGCCCCCACACCAGGTCGTGTTGCTTGAACACGCCAGCCCAATGCGCCAGATCATGTTTGCCGATCGCTTCGTCGATCAACGCGATCAGCGCGACATTGTTCAGCCGCCGCGCGTCGGCGCAATTGAAGCGCTCATCGTTCAACAGGTGTCGCCCAATCCAGCGCGGCGCACAGCTTCGGCCAGTCGCTCACCGGTTCCAGCAGGCAGAAGAACAAACGGTGTCCATCGCTTGCCAGGTAATGATTGACGAACGGATTGATGGCTTCCTTGCGGGTCCACTTCGGTAAGAATGTCGCGCCGCACAGCGCCGCCTGAATCGCGCAGGAATGCGACCACAGTCCGTTCGCTAGCAGCGAGGTCTGTACTTTCGATCCGCGGCCGCTGATCTGTCGTTGATACAGCGCGAGCATGACGGATGCGAACAGCGCGACGGACGTAGGATGGTCACCAAATCCGGCCGGTGACTGCACGGGTTCCGCGTCGCCGTTGTGCACCGAATACATCAGGCCGCTGCGCGCCCAATACGCGGTTGCATCGTAGCCGGGCTTTTCGGCGTCCTCGCCGTTCTCGCCATAGCCGGTAACCGATGCGTAGATCAAGCGCGGATTCAGCGCTGCCAGATTCTCATATTCCAGCCCGAACTTGCGCTGTAATTGCGGCTGATAGTTCGTAATGAATACGTCAGCGGATGCGACCAGCTTCAATAGCGCGCCGCGCGCTTCGGCGTCGTTCAAATCCAGCGCGACGCTTTTCTTATTGCGCGCGTCCAGAATCCAGGTGTAGTTCACGTCGCTGAGCGGCATCCCGGCCACTTGGGGGAGATAACGATACGGATCACCGTAGGGCGGCCGCTCGATCTTGATAACGTCAGCGCCGAAGTCGGAAAGGATCGTCGCGGTGGCGGGACCCGCGATGTAAGTGCCGCAGTCGATCACGCGGAGCCCGGAAAGAATGGCAGACATGCTCGGGCATCACATCACAGCGTCGCGCGTATTGTCAACGCGCGATCAGTTTGAAGACAACTTCGACGCGCTATCAATCACGATCACGTCCACCGGCCCCTTCTGGGCCTTCATTTCAAGACCGAGCTGCTTCATCGCGGCGAAAACGTTGGGACCGGAAGTATCGATCGGCGCGCCGTTCACTTGCGCTCCTTCCGGAATATTCGGCGGCAGCTCTCGAGTGTAGGCGAAATCGAAATCGTATTCGCCCTTCATTCCCGTCAGATCCACCACCGGACGATCGAGCAGTGTCGATAGGCGGAACGCGAAGTAATCCATGGGGCAGGATTTCGCTTTCATGACGATATGGAGGAACTGGGCTTGCGCCTGATCGATCCAAGGTTCGCCGGCGTTGCTGGACGGATGCGGCGTCAGTTTCGCGCCGCTTTTGTCGACCGTCAACGCGTACATCGGCATTTCTTTCTTGGCCAGATGGAACTTGAGCTGGAAGCGCTCAATCAGCAAATTGACCAGCATCCGATGCAGGTCTTCCGTGCTGGACGGCTTCTCCGCCTTGGCGTTCATGTCAAAGCGATCCGTATCGATCCAATCCGGACCGCCTGTGATTTGATCGGCGCGAATTCGGTAGGCGACCGTCAGCATAGTCTTGAGGGTGACGGCCGTCGCGACGTAGCGTTCGCCGCCGGGCGCGGGACGAATGCCGGCCTGCTGCGGATTCGGCTCGCCCGGTCTGATGCTGGCGACTTCGAATTTCATGTCAGGCGGGACTTTCAGATTGGTTTGCGCGAAGGAAAGAGAAGCGCAAGCAAGTACAAGAATGGCGCGCATCATTCTACTAACGCTATCATACGATCGAATTAGAATGGCATGCGCCAGTCGATCCCGCCGAGAATGGCGCGGCCCGGCATGGCGACCCCGGGGATCTCCTGATACTGCGTCGATGTGAGATTCGTCAACTGCACGAACGGCGACCAGCTTCCGTGAAATTGCGCGCGCCGGTTGGCGATATAGACATCCCAAATCCCGTAGGTGGAACGCTCGAATCGCTTGAGCACGCCGACGCGCGTGCGTGCGATGAACCCGCCCGGCAAGACCGCATTCCACGAAGCGGTCGCATTTACAATCGGGTAGTTGAACACGTATTGCGATTCCAGGCCGTCGAGATTGTCCTGCGCACCGTGGATCGCTGTAGCGCGCAGGTCGATCCATTGCGTTTTCGCCGCGCGAATCTTGATGGACGCATCGGCGCCGGTGAAATTGACGCGGTCGAAATTGGTTGCCTGCCACAGCGCGTCTGGCGACGAACGCACGTAATCGATTCCATTGCGCTCTCGCGTCACGAAGACCGTGACCGCGGCGCGCACGCGTTCGCTCGCGTTCCATTCGAGCGCCGCATCGTAGGTCCACGCCGTCTCGGGCTTCAGATATGGGTTGCCCAGATTCGCCGGGTCCGAATAATAGAGATCGGTGTAGCTCGGCAATCGAAACGCGCGGCTGGTGGAAGCCCGAAATCTCAGCTTGGGCGAAATCCAGGCGCCGAACGCCGCGGTCGGATTGAACTGGCGCGCGCCTCCTTTGAACAACTCCTCGCGGGCGCCGATCGTGAACGAATAACGGCTTAATGCGCGCACATCGATCGCTGAGTAAACCGCTCCGTAATTGCGCTGATGCACGCCCAGGTTGGTGCTGTTGATTTCGTCGCGAAAAGCCTCGCCGCCATAGCTGATCGTCGTATTCGTCTTGATCTTCTTGTGCCGGCGCAGCGCCGCCTGAAACCCTTCTTCGTAATGATGATTGGTGTACACCGGAGGATCGTCGCGCAGCAGCACGAACAGATCGGTGTGGCGGCGAAACGCGAACGACAATTCGGTTTCCTTGCCCAACTCCTGCCGAATCGCGGCGAACCAGGTGCGCGTCCGCTCCCACGAATTGTAGGGACCGTAAAATTGATTCGCCCCGTAGGGCCGATCGTTATAGGCGAGCGTGATATCGGTTGCGCCGATCGAAGAGCGCACGCGCGTGATCGAAGCGAGTGAGAGATTGCGATAATCGCGATCGTCCATGAAGCCATCGGACTTGTCGCGCGAAAAGAACAGTTGCTCCGATGCATTCCCCAATGGCAGAGTCAGCGATCCGCTCTCCTGATTCGTGCCGAAGCTGCCGAACGCGGTGCGCAGATGAATCTCGTTCGATTCAGGCTCCTGCGTGATCACGTTGACTACGCCGCCCACCGCGTCCGATCCATAGATCGCCGAACCCGCGCCATGCAGAATTTCGATGCGGCCCACCGCGTCGGGAGGAATGGGAATTTCAGCGTCGAAATGGCCGGTCTGCGCGTCGTCCAATCGGATGCCGTCGAGCAGTACCAGCGTCTGGCCGAACGTCCCGCCGTGAACCGAGATGTCGGTTTGCACGCCATTCACGCCTCGGCTCCGCACATCCAGCGCGGAATCCAGCCGAAGCAAATCGTACAACGTGCTGGAGAGCAACTTCTGCGCATCGTCGATCGGAATCACTTCAACCGACCGGTCCGCCTCTTCAATGATGACGGGCTGATAGACGCCGGTGACGACGACAGTTTCGTGCTTTTCGGGAGGCTTTTGCGGAACTGGATCCTGGGGTGCATTCTGAGCCAGCGCGTGAACGCACACCGAGATCGAGAGAGCGAGCGGGAGATATCGCATGCGCAGGAATGAGCCTTTATCCTAGCAATGGCGAATCGCGGCGCGCGAGGTTACAGGCGTCCTGAATCACGTTTCAAAAAGGGGACAGACTACTCTGTCCCCATCCTGAACACGATGACTACAAGCGATGCCACTTGCGTGGACAGAGCGGTCTGTCCCCTTTTTCAACGAGCTCCTAGTGGACGGTTGTCGGCGTCGCCGGGGTGGTCGGCGTCGTCGGCGGGAACATGCCGGGGAAAAGTGAACTACCATTCGCCGTGCCGCTCGTTCCGTTGGCCGGTTGGCCTGGTTGCCCGGGCTGCCCAGCCTGTGGCGTCCCTTGGCCGAGCCCCGGCATTTGCCCGGGCTGGGTGAGGCTGCTCATATCGAAAAGAAATTCCCATTCTTCGTACTTCTGGCGATCTTTGTAGACCTTGATGCTCGCGCCCTTAAAGGTGCTCGCAACGCCGACCAATCCGCCTGGACCGAGCGGACCGCCGGCCGTGGTTGGATTCGTCTGTGTGCGTAGAGATGCGTTGATGCCGGCGAGCGGCCCGCCCATCCCCATCGGTCCCGTGCCGGATTGGACGGGGTTCGCGGCGCCCGTGAAATTCGGGTTGATCGGGTTGCCAGTCGGTGCTAATGGATTTCCGTTCGGATTCGCCGCGCCAGGAATGGTCCCATCCGCGTTGGGAAGTCCGGGAATTTGTCCGAGTAATTGCTGATTATTTTGCGGAACTTGGCCGGGAAGGCCAGGCTGATATCCACCCGGCAAAAGGCCCGAGCCTTGGCCGGGATATTGCGGGGTGGTCGACGACGGGCTGAGATAGGTTTGCTGGCCCGGCACCTGCTGTTGACCAGGAAATTGTTGACCAGGAAATTGTTGACCAGGAAATTGTTGGCCCGGAAATCCTTGTTGCTGCCCTGGATACTGGGGCTGGCCATTATTCGTCTGCTGCGTGCCAGTCTGTCCGCTCTGCTGCGCGATTTGCTGAGGCGTCAGCGTCGTGATCGGCGGCCAATAGCGCGGATCGTTCGGATCCACATCAGCAGGCGGTGTCGAACCGGGCAGCGGAACGGTACTGCGATCGCTCGGCCGGCGCAGCACAGTTGAATTCACTTCAGGCGGGGCATCGGCGCCAGTCGAACCTGTTGAGCCGGTCGCGCCCGGTGCAGGCGCAGTGCCGAACGCCGTGCCGAATGGATTGTTGCCCGATTGCGGATTGTTGGGGTTGGATCCATTGTTGGTGGTGCCGCTGGCGCCGTTCGAACTTGGCGGAGCAGGCGGCTTCTGCACCAGCGAATCGATCAACTGGCCCGCGCCGTTGGCGTGGATCAAGCGCCATTCATCCTTGCCCGTCATGGGATCGATATAGCGGCGGCGCAGGAAGCGCTTATTATTGGTGTTCTCCAGATCCTCGATTTTCGTGGGATATTTCTTGAACGCGACGTAATAGAGCTGGATAGCGCGAACGTATTGCTTGCCTCGGCCCTGTAGCAGGGCTTCTTTCTCACGTTCGCTTTCAAACGCGACGCGCGGCATTTGCTGATACAGCATCAAGGCGATGGCCGCCGCCAGCAGGAACACGATCAGCATGGCGAATCCCTGCTCGCCGTTTTTCTCGCGTCGATGTTGCCGTCTCGTCATCCGTCCAGTTCCTTCACCAGCGGCAGAGTCTGCTGATGCTTATCCGTGGTGTCTTCCACTACCGCCGAGTTTACCCCGATTTTGATGATCTTGTAGCGATTGTGAATGGTTTCGTTCTCACCAGCGATCTGAATGTCATCGCCATCCAGAAAGAACGCGCGCTTGATGGCTCCACGCGTCGCGTAGCCGTAAAACTTGAGCGGAATCGGAGGAGGCGGAGGAGGTTGCGGCGGTCCGGCGGGCGCGGCGGGAGTAGCTGCCGCAGGGGTCGCATTGGCAGCGGTCGCGACCGGTCCAGGCTTCACGGTGACCGGATCGGGAGGCGGCACCGGCTTCACGCCTTCTTTGAATACGCTGCGTGCGCCGCCTTCCATCGGAAGATTGTGTAATTTCGCGAGCAGCTCCAGATGCAGCGTCGGATCGATCCCGTTCAGATCGACGCCTTCCTTCGGTTTGAGCGACGGATGAAAGTCGTCGATGCGATTGTTCGCCCCCCGCCGTTGCATCGATGCATTGAGCGCGGCATCGGCCTTCTGCGCCCCTTTGTTGATCACGGGCAAGGTCGGCAGCGGCGAAGGATTCTGCACCGCCGGTGTGGCCGCCGCGGCCGGAACATTCCGCGGATCGCCCCCGCTATTCATGTAAATGACGAGCGGAACTCCAGCCACCAGCACTGCGGCGAGCCACATCAGCTTCTTGCGATCGGCGCCGAGACTGGATGGAATCAGATTCATTGCCCGGCTCCGGCAGCCATTCCAGTTCCGTCATCGCGCACGAACGTGTCCAGCTTGAAGCTGACCGTCAATTGTTCCGATCCCTGCATCGGCGCCGCGGTCAGTGATTCGATGATGATCAGGCGTGGCGAACGGTCCAGCTCATGCATGAAGCGCAGCAGGTTGTCGTAACTGCCTTCATACGATGCCGTGACGCTCATGCGGCTCAGGGTGTCTGAACCCTCAATCGGGTCCAGCGTGTAAGAGCGCTCGCGCTGCGAAATTTTCGCGACCGTTGCGGCGTTATCGAGCTCGCTTACGACCGTCGAAGAAGCGGTGCGGCTGGGCAGGAAATAATCGTTGAGGAACTGATCGCCTTCCGAACGGCCGCTGTCGATCGACGAAGCGTGAAGCTTCGATTGTTCCAGTTGCCGCGATCGCGACAGCACCTGCGCCTGCAGCGACGTCAATTGCCGGTCCAGATCCTCGGCCGATCCGCCGGGAGGCCACAGCACCAGGCCGGTCGCGATGACGCTCGCGAGCAGCAGCACACCCACCACAATGCGCAGGATCGCCGCGGTGTCAAACGATCGCCGGTGCTTGCCGACATTGGTGAATGTGCTAAAGCTTTTGAGCATAATTCACCGTCACGCGATACTTGTAAAATTTGTCGTTCTGCGATGGCGGAATGGAGCTGTGCACCATCTGCGTTCCAAACTTGGGTGAGTCTTCCAGCTTCTTGAAAAATCCGATCGCCGCCGCCGGGTCCGCGACAGCGATCACCATATCGAGCACCACTTCATTGCGCGAAGTGACCTGTGGCAACCGCACCGAAACCAGCCGCACGTTGTACGGCAGAACATCTTCCAGGTCGGCGAAAGTTCGCGTCCAGCTGATCGACTTGCGCTGGATCAGTTCGTTCAGCAACAGGCTGCGCTGCAGCACTTGCGCATTGGGAGGCTGGCGCAGAAACGCATCGATCTTGGCCTGATCCGAAGCCAGCGCGCGAAGCTGTTCGTTGACGCGTGCCACCGAAACGCGCGCATCGTGAGCGCGATGCCGTTCGCTCAGGATCAGGAAGATCAGTCCGCCCAACAGCACTGTCAGCGCGATCGCGCAGGCTGCGTACGCGGCCACGATGGGACGGTCCCGGCGGAACGGCTCGCTCGAAAGATTGATGGGAATCCGCATTAGCCGGCCGACTCCAGGTATCCCAACAGGCCGGCGTTAAACGGACCCGGCGATCCGAAGCGGCTGCGCAACGGCTCGGATTCGCAACCCATTTGCGAGGCGATCTCAGCCGGAATTCCGCACACGATCAGACGGCGAACCGGCGATCCAAGTTCGTCCTCGACGTATGCGAAGGTCGGCTGCAGCACGCCCAGAATTTCTTCCTGGCTTTCTTCCTCGAGCGCCACGCATCGGAATAATTTCACCGTCTCATCCGCGATCACGGCTACCGTCAGCGCGCGCCCGGTCAGTTTCGCCAGCACCGCGACGCCTTCGCCGCGATACAGATTCAGCGCCGCCAGCGCCGATGTGGTGATCACGCCGGGATGATAGCCCGATGACCGGAACAGCGCTTCATATCGCGCGATTACTTCCAGCGCGACCGTCACCGTGACCACTTCCACTTTCTTGCCGTGGTCGCGGCTGCACGTAGTGACTGACGGCAGCGGAGTCGATATCGAACGGGATGGTTTTCTTGACGCGGAATCGCACCAGAGGCGCTTGTTCATCGAGCGACGATGGGAACGAATCGAAATCGAGAACGCTGACCCGCGCCGCGTAATCGGGCAGGATCACCGCCGCCGGACGCCGCTTTTTCGAGGAAGCCGGAACTGGCGCGATCTTGCCGATCGCTGAGGCGATCACGTCAGCCCGCAGCAGATTATCCTCGACGGGCGATGCGATCAGCGTGCCCGCCGCGAATTCGCTGAAGCCGGTCTGCTTCCCGGCAGCGAAGGCGATCCCAGCTTCAGAGAGCTCGAACAAGTGACTCGGGGGCGGGTCACTAATCAAACTCGCAACTTGGCTCAATATCGACATTCTGAACTTATCCCTCGATGAATGTCACTTTATTGATCTCTTTGAGTGTCGTGATGCCTGCGCGCGCTTTTTCCAATGCTGATTCCCGCAGGAACGTCATGCCGTCTTCCTTCGCCGCGCGGCGAATTTCAGAACTCGGGCGCTTGTTCAGAATCAGCTCGCGAATGGTTTCATTCAAATCCAGCAGTTCGTGAATCGCGCTGCGTCCCCGGAATCCCGTGCCGCCACATTCGAAACAACCCACGCCCTCATAGAACGTGACTTCAGACCACTCGTCCGGATTCAATCCGCTCTCGATCAATTCTTCTTTCGAAATCGCAATCGGCCGCTTGCAATGCGTGCAGATCACGCGTACCAGGCGTTGCGCCAGAATGCAGTTCAGCGCCGATACGAAGTTATACGCCTCGACGCCCATGTTTAAAAATCGCCCCAGCACATCCAGTACGTTATTGGCGTGCACGGTAGTGAACACCAGGTGCCCGGTGAGCGCGGCGTTGATCGCGATCTGCGCGGTTTCCTGATCGCGAATTTCGCCGACCATGATCTTGTCCGGATCGTGACGCAGAATCGAACGCAAGCCGCGCGCGAACGTGAGCCCTTTTTTCTCATTCACCGGAATCTGCGTGATTCCTTTGACCTGATATTCCACCGGGTCTTCGATGGTGATGATCTTGTCCTCGTCGTTCTTGATTTCGCTGAGCGCCGCGTAAAGAGTAGTGGTTTTCCCGGATCCCGTCGGCCCAGTGACCAGCACCATGCCGTAAGGCTCTTTGATGTAGCGCCGGAATTTGACTATGTCGCTATCGGCGAACCCCACCACATCGAGCGAGAGTTTCGCGAACTTCTCGCTCATCGATTCTTTATCGAGCACGCGGAGCACGGCATCTTCGCCATGAATGGTCGGCATGATCGACACGCGGAAATCGATCAGGCGATTCTTGTAGCGCACTCGAAAGCGCCCGTCCTGCGGGACACGCCGCTCAGCAATATCGAGTTCGCTCATGACTTTGATGCGCGAAATGATGGTGGAGTGCCAGTCTTTCGAAATCGGCGGCATGGCGTAATGCAGCACACCGTCGATGCGATACTTGATGGCCACTTCCTGATCGCGAGTCTCGATGTGAATATCGCTGGCGCGCCGTTCGAGTGCGTTGAAGATGGTAGTGTCCACCAGCTTGATCACGGGCGCGATGTTGGAATCGGCTGCGCTCAGCTTGTCGATCGACAGCGTCTCGTCGGGATTCTCTTCCTCGCCGACCACGTCCAGCGTGAATCCCTCGGTGACCTCTTCGAGCACGCGTTGCGACTGTTCGGTTTTCTTGAGCAGATCTGCAATCTGCGAAAGCGTCGCGACCTTGACCCGCAGCTTCTTGCCCAGCAGCACCGCCAGCTCATCGATCAGATTCAGATTCCGCGGATCGGCCAGCGCGATTTCCAAGGTCCCGTTGTGTCCCTGAATCGGCACGAAATTGTAGCGGAACATCAGGTCGACCGGGATGGAATGGAACAGATCGTGATCGATCCGCACCTCGCGCAGATCCACGAATTCGTGAAAATAGCGCTCCGCCACCGCCTTGGAACGGGCGGCTTCGGTCAATGGATCGACCGGGAGGTGACGATCAGTTGTAGCCATATCAATAAGTTAGCCCGATCGAACAAGCCACGGGCTCATAGAGTTAGACGCAGTCCAGGGCGGGGGCGTGCAGGATTACTTGATTCGGTAGACGTAAGCGTCCCGAATGTACGTATCGCCGATTGTCTGTAGCCCGAGGCGCATTCCGCGGACGCTTGCAGCCTTGCCAAACATTTTTCTTAGCGCCTGAATCCAAGGTCTGCGATTGCTCTCCACCCTGATAGGCGGATCCAACGGAGCAAGTCGGCCTTCCATCGCATCAAAGATTTCTCGATACACTCCGCGATGCGTGAATCGAGGAGACGAAACCACCAGCTCCCACGTGTCGTCCGATCTTAGATTCCACAGACAAACGGTCACCGGGAAGCCAGCCTTATCGAGCGCGGCTAGCACGCGTTCGCCGAATGCGATTTCAGGGACTACCAGTGTTTCTGCACCCATCGAATGAATCCACCCATTCTCGAATCCAAAGCCGATATCAATTCCTCAGCTTCGTCAGGACTAGGACTCTTGTAGCGGCTCTCCTCAGTCCAGTTTCTCACAATGTTCCAGTTGCTCTTGACCTCGGGGCTGGCGGCTCGCATTGCTACATCTAAACCTGCGAGTCGCAGGAGATCATCGAGCCTATGGGTGTGACTGTCTGTTACTTTGCGCTTCTCTGGGAACTCGTGACGAAGGGTACTCTTGGCGATGCAGGCTTTCAGGGCGCACTCTGCCGCATATCCAGCAAGATAGTAGGCACCCTCCCAACAACGGGTGAGGAGCAAGACCTTCGCCTCCTTCAGGCGAAGCTTCGCGAGGACTTGAAGATCCTTGCGGGTCACGTGCGATCAGTCTATCAAACCTACTTGATCGTATCGACCAACAAAAAGCAAGAGATTCTGCTAATTCAGCCTTGCCGCATCGAAACGATCAGTCCAATCGAAAACGTGGCCCCACCGACCAGCAGCGCAACCCCGATCCAGCGCTCCTTATGATTCTTGAACCACAGGTAAATGCCGCTGATCCCCAAGAGCAGCAAGGCGATCGAGACCATGCCCGCGACTGCGGCCCAGATTCCATGCGCGACGTGTACGAACGCCATTTGCGTTCCTATGACGACCGTATTCGTGACGATGGTCGCCACGCCGGTTGCGATCGAATATGCGACTTCGTGCGAGGTGCCCAGCGAAGTCATCACCCGGAACTTGAGGAAGCCCGGCGAATTCTCGATGTCGCCCAGTTCACCGCGCCATTCGCGCGCCAGAATTCTCGCGTCGGTGATTCCGGGCGCCATCTGGCGAGTCTCTGTCGTCGAATGATGGGGATGAGAAAACCACGTGCGATGCGCCAATTCGACGGCGCTGAATTCAAAGGCGAGCAGAAAAATCATCGAAAACAGTGCCGTCGCAAGATGAAGGCTGCGCAGTTTCTGATACATGGCTATCGAGTCCAGAAATACAGCGCCGCAAACACGCAGCACCCCGTGACCAGCGAAATCTGCGCCAGCGCACTGCCCCATCGCGACGCCAGGAACATAGCAAAGCCGCTGACGATCATCGCGGCCAAACGACCACATCGCGAACTCGTTATAATCCGCCCACAATTGCATGCGCCAGTCGCCGGAGTGAAAAACTCCGGTGGTCTCGTGCAGGATGTAGAAGTAAATCCCCAGGTTATTGCGCGACGTCTCGATTTGAATGCGCCGCTCGGGTTCCAGCACCGTGACTCGATCGCGACCATTGGCGTGCCGGAAATCGAGCAGCAGGTTATTTGCGGAATCGTGCTGGATCGCGAACTGTTGAACAGGCGTGGCCAGCGACAAATGCAACTGAGCGCAAATCTGCTCCGCCACCTGGCGATCGGTAAGATTGGGTCCGACCGCGAAATTCTGATAGCTCACTACCGGCGCGGGCTGCTCCTGCTGCCGCAACCACACAATCGATAGCCCCACGATTCCGTACACAGCCAGGTTGACGAACGTCAGTAATCCCGCGTAGGTGTGCAGTTTCTTGAGCAGCCACATGGGCCGCTACTTGATCGTGTCCGCGAGCGAGAAGATGGGCAGATACAACGAGATCAGCACGAACGCCACGAAGATTCCCATAAAGATCATGATGGCGGGCTCGATCAGGCTGAGCGCGGCGGTGGTGCGCGTAGCGACGTCGTCTTCATAGAATTCCGCGACGCTGCCCAGCATGGCCGGCAGGGCGCCGGTCGATTCGCCCACCTCAATCATGTCGATCGAAAGCGCGGGAAAAATTTTGGTCTGCCGCAGCGATTGCGAAAGAGCCTGCCCTTCGCGCACCATCTTGACGGCCTGTTGCAGCACGCGTTTCAGCACCTGCGTGCCCAGCGAATCGGCTGCGGTATCGAGCGCTTGCAGCAGCGGAATTCCGCCGATCAGAAGAGTCCCCAACACTCGCGAGAACTGCGCCACCTGATACTTCAGCCAAACTTCGCCCAACACCGGCATCTTCAGCAGAAACCGGTCGACGTATTTCGCTGCCGCGCGGCGTGCGCGACCAGTACCGAAATCCGAAAATACCGGCAACGATCACGGTAAATCCCAGCACCACGTAATTGCGCGCGGTGGTGCCCACCGCAATCAGGATCTGGGTCGGCAGAGGCAACTGCGCATCCATGCTGGAATAGAGCTGCGCGAAATTCGGGACCACGTAGGTGACCAGGAACACGATCAGCGCCACCACCAGTGTGATCAGCACCGCGGGATACATCAGGGACACCAGCAACTTCTTGCGAACCGATAGCGACAGCTTCTGATAGGTGATAAAGCGCTCGATCACTTCCGCCAGCGCACCACTGCGCTCGCCCGCCAGCACGGTGGTGACATAGATGGGTGGAAACACGCCTTGCTTGGCGAACGCGTCCGAGAGCAGAGCGCCGTTACGCACTTCCTCGCGCACACCTTTGATGTAGACGGAAAGTTTAGGATCGGTCAGGCGCTCAGCGAGAAGATCGAGCGATTTCAGAATCGGCAGCCCGGCGCGAATCAGTGTCACGAACTGCTGGTTGAAGATCAGAAACTTTTCGAGATGGAGCTTTTTCTTGCGCGACGGCTTTTCGACCAACCCTGCGATTTCAGATCGCGGCTTGATCGAATACACCAGAAAGCCCTGCTGCGTGTAGCGATCGCGCAGCTCGCGTTCCGACCCGGCTTCGGCGGTCTGCTGGTGAATCTCGCCGCGTGCATCGGCGTATTTAAGCGTCCATTCGGCCATGCTTATCCACTAACATACGACGCCGCGCCCTGCGATTTCGTGCAAGAGCAAGTTACGTGCGCATGCGGGCCAGGAAATACAACCCGCCCAGCGCAAAAATCGCGTCCGGCGACCATGCGGCGATCTGCGGCGGCAATTGATTCAGGTTGCCCACCTGCTCAAAGAGCTGCTGGACCGACCAGTACGCAATCGCAATTCCGAGGCTCAGGCCCACCCCCGCCATCGCGCCCCGATTGCCGGTTAGAAACGCGAACGGAATGGAGACCATCGCCATGATCAGCGCGAACAACGGCACCGAAAATTTCTTTTGCAATGCCACCTGCAGCGCCACCGTGTCGAATCCGCTACGCTGCAGTTCGGCGATGTATTTCTGCAGCTCCTGAAAATTCATCTGACGCGATTGCTTCACTTCGTGCATGAAATATTCGGGCGTCTCCTGCAGCTCCGCGAACTGATGCGTGGCGCCGCGAAAATCCTGGAAACTTCGCAGCGAACACGCCGAGCAGTTCACCGACAGGTCCCAGCTCCGGCCGTTCTCAAAAATCCATTGATGGATCGCGGGTTCCCACACCGCGCGTTCCGCCGAAATGTGGCGGCGCAGTTGATACGATTTCGGATCGATCTCGTATACGTTGACGCGCATCATGGCCTGCTTCTCGACGTCGAAATACCTGTAGTTGTACACGCGGTCATGTTCGCGGTCATACACCCACTTGCGATCGGGACGCACATAGGTCTGTGGCGCTTTGCCTTTGATTTGATTTCGCAGCGCATCCTGTTTACGATCCCATTCGGGAACCAGCTTGTGGTCGAAGGTGAATAATCCTACGCTCAGGAACAAACCGGCGAGCAGCACCGGCACGCTGAGCCGATACACGCTGATGCCGCACGCCTTGAACGCGGTCACTTCATTGTGTTTGGTGAGCAGCCCGAAACACACCAGCACCGCGGCCAGCACAGCCAGCGGAGTCATCTCGTAAACCAGCCGCGCCGTGAGGAACAGATGATAGCTGAGAACCGTCCGCATCGACGCGTGATTCTTGATGATGTCGCTCAGCAATTCGAAAAATGTGAAGACGTGAAAGATCAGGACGAAGCTCACCAGCAGCAGCACGAAGTAGAACAGGAAGCTGGTCAGGATGTAGGTGTCGATCACCTCCGGCAGCAGCGGGATACGCGATACCCACACGCGCGGCGCCAGGCGATCCAGCATCCCGGGCTCGGACGGCTTGTCCGTTTTTTCGGACGGCCGCTTCCACCACAGCAGATAGCCGAGCAGATCGCGATCGCCCGGCGATTCCAATCGCACGATCATCACAATGGCGAAGATCGCGAACAGGACGTCCGGCAGCCAGAGCGCGACCTCCGGTTTCAAGGTGTGCTGGCGCGCCATGCTAATGCAACTGATCAGCAGTACGTAATAGACGAATCCGAGCGCGGCGGTCAGCACCACCGCGCCCGATTTTCCCGCGCGCCGGGATGTGATTCCCAGTGGCACGCCCGCCAGCGCGAGCAGCATACAGCCGAACGGCAGCGCCAGGCGCTTGTGCAGCTCAATGCGCTGCTCCAGGATTTGGTCGCGATCTTCCCTGCGATCGTGATACGCGTAGCGATACAGCGGCCGCGTATCCAGCTCGACTGACGGCCGCGCGTTTTTCTCTTCCTTGGCCTTTTCCGCCTCCAGCTCACGAACCGCGTTCGGCGCGCCGGTCACTTTATACGATGTGTCCTTGTCCGGCTCATAGGTCGTGAAGTTGAGCATGTCGAGATCGACCCGATTATGCGGGGCGTCGGGCACGGCGACTGCATCGGCCGCGAGCATGATGCTGGGCGTTTCGCCGCGATCGGCCGCATCGGGCTTACGCTCTTCCGGCGGCGTCACATCGGCCATGAACACGCGATGCCAGCGTGACTGATTGGTGACGATGTCGCTGATGTACAGAATCAGATTCGGGAACTGCTCCTGGAACATGCGCGGTTCGACGTCGGCCGTCGGCTGCTTCGCCACGATTTGATTCTTGATGCGGATCTGCTCGCGAAACGACCACGGCGCCAGCCACATCGTGGCCGCAGCCGCCACCAGCGTGCCGAGCAATCCGAATCCGAAGATCGCGGGAACCACGCGGCGTCCCGGAACGCCCGCGGCGCGCATCGCCGTGATTTCGCCATCGGCGGACATACGGCTCAGCGTGAGCAGAGTTCCTACCAGAACGCTCAGCGGAATCGTGTACGGCAGCGCCTGCGGCAGCCCCATCAGGAACAGATATCCGATGGTTTGCGGGGGCGCTGCATTGCGCACCAGAAACTCGAACAGCGGTTTGGATTGCAGCAGGAAAATGACGAAGGTGAACAGCACCACGCCCAGCAGGGACGCCGTGAGGATCTCGCGAAAAATAACGCGGCTGAGCAGGCGCATCAAAAACTTGCCCGTCTAGAAACCGTTAGTGGGCGGAGGAACCACCGGCGGCTTCGACAACTGCTCCTGCGGCCTCTCGAACTCGATTTCGTCGAACAACAGGCCGGGCGAAACCACCGTTGTCGGAGACAAATATCCGCCCGCGCCCGATAAATGCCAGTGGCGCGCCGTTGTTGACGTATTCGATCAACGCCGTTTCCTGCGACGCTGCCAATATGTCGCGCAGGGTTCGTGTGGACACGCCGCGGAATCGCAAGCCGCGAACCAGTTCCTCGCGGCCGTCGGGATAGACGCGATAGACCAGCACCGGCGGGCTCAACGGCCTCGCGCTGCCTCCCTGCGCTCCGCCCGACATCAGTGCCCGCAATTCGGATACTCCCGCGGAGAACGGAAAATCCATCTTGCGCACCAGCATTCCATAAGGCTTCCCGCGCTCCTTGCACATGTCGATCAGTTTCTTTTTCAGATCCGCCATCGACGACGTCTGGCTGGATTTGATGAACATATTGCTGATCGCAGCCCCTCGAGCTCCGTACGATCCGCCCAGCCGCGCGTGTCCGTTCGACTCCGTGGACCCTTTGATCGGCTGCCGCGTAGTGAGGAAACCTTTCAGGATTCCTTTTTCCACCAGCGAAACCGGCTTACCCGCCACGCCTTCCAGATCGTAAGGATAATATCCGCCCAGCAGCTTGCCGTTATAGGTGGTCCGCGTGGGATCGTCGGTAATATCGAACCACTCCGGCAAAATCCGCGATCCGATCTTTGCTTCAAACTCGCTGGGAGTGAAGTTAACGGTGCGGCCCGGCTCGGCCAGCGGCTTGCGCGGAATCACCACATTCGTCCCGATCAGTTGCGCCATCAACTGCGCCGCAGCCATCGGCTCGAACAGAGTCGGACCGGAGAACGTCTCTCCCGCAGGCGCCTTCACCAGCGCACGAACGTTTTCGGCGACCGCGGTAAGTTTGGCGCGCACCTCAGCTTCACCGGCGAGCTTATCCGCGTCGAGAGAGTCGAATCCTGCCGCATCGCGCACCAGCATTCCGTCGGGCGCCTGACCTTCCGCCTTCGCGTTGATATAGGCGACGCTATCGGGATAGCGCAGTACGGAGCCCTCCGAATTCATCAAATAGGTGCCCCCGTCGATTTCCTCGAAATCGACCGCGGATGCCAGCACTTCCGGGTAGGCGTTGAACACCGCCGATAGCTTCACCATTTTCGAAGTCCAACCCGCCTCATCGATTTTCTTGTGCGTGATTTTTTGCACGTTCTTGACCGGCTCGGCTTTGGAATAATCGGGAATCTTTTCGGTGGGAGCGTTGGCGTTATTCAAGGCCGCGCGCTTGCGCGACATCGATTCGAGCGCGGTTTTGTACACTCTGTCGGTCGACAACCATAACGCTTCGCGCAGGACCGTATAGTTATCGTCCAGAGGCCATGAGCCATCCAGACGCGACCCGGTATAGATGCCGCTATAAATATGACCGGTGTTGTCAAAATCGTAGCTGCCCACCCGAACTTCGACGAACGGCGAGCGCAAATGCGAGTGGCTCGAAGAAATCACGGCGCCCATCGATGCGGTAATGTGCAGCGTGTCAGCGTCGCTCAATTCGTAGCTCAAAAAATACGGAGCATCATCGCCGGCGCCGATAATGCGGAGCTGGCGCGAGCGATCCATCTCGTCGCGCATCGCCTTGAGAATCGGATCGTTATCGTCGGAAGTCTGGGGAATAGCAACCGCGGCGAAGAAAGCCAAAACGCCGCAGGCGAGTAGAACCCGAATCAGGAATGGCCGCATGCTCATTGCCCCTCGCTCGGCCGGCCCAGGTACGGTGGACGATCCTGCGAACGCTCCTTGCGCTGGATCTCGATTTCGGAAACCAGCAGTGCGGGCGCGATGGCCGACACCGGCACGTCGCCCGATTCGGCGCCGCAGATTCCGTTGAAGACTTCCATGCGGTCGGAGGTCGCCATGATCTTGGCGAAGCT
Source organism: Terriglobia bacterium (assembly GCA_963819125.1). Taxonomy (GTDB): domain Bacteria; phylum Acidobacteriota; class Terriglobia; order Bryobacterales; family Bryobacteraceae; genus Palsa-187. The sequence continues at coordinate 84,836 of CAWFUQ010000015.1, read as the reverse complement.
CGCCAGCGGCGTGCCGACGATGTCGACTCCGCGAATCAGTTCATCCGGACGCCCGTCCGGGATACACGCGGTATACCATCAGCGGGATCACCGTGAACGCTTGCAATCCGCGGCGAGCCGTAGTGGTGTAGCCGCTGGTCACCTGGTCGAAATACAGTCCGTAGGGCTTGCCCTGCCTCTTCACTTCCTCGATCAGCATTTTGCGCAGCTCCGCATCGCTCACCTTCTTCGACGATTCCACGAACAGATTGGACTGCCGCGACACCACTTCGTAGCCGGGCGACCGCCGTCCGTGACCATTGGAGTGCGGGAATCCGTCGATGGGCGATCGCGACATCAGGAACGTCTTCAACACTCCGTTCTCCACTACTGTGACTTGCTGCGCCTTCACGCCTTCGTCATCGTAACGAATAAGATCCATTCAGGGCGATGCCCTGGAAATCGGCGCGAGTGGGATCGAACACCACGGAAAGAAATTCCGGCAGCACCGGCTTGCCGACGCTCTTGGTGAATGTCTGGCCTTCCGATTCGTCCTTCTGGCGATGCCCTTCGATGCGGTGGCCGAAAATCTCGTGGAAGAAAACGCCCGCCGCGCGGCCTGAAAGAATCGCGGGTCCGACAAACGGATCGGCCGGCTGCGCCTTAGCAGCGCTGAAAGATTTGCGCCCGACCTTCTCCACCGCTGCCAGGATCTCCGCGTCCTTGGGGAGCTTCGCCGGATCGTCGGCCTCGAAACTTTCAATGGTCTGACAGATCCATGCCGTCGGAGGCTTTGCCGCGCGCGGTAATCAACATGCGCACATACAGACGCCCATGCTCCAGCTTGCGTTCCTTCGGTGTTCACCAGAGTGTTGGCCACGCGCTGCGCCTCCACGGAGACGCTGGAATTCAGCGCCCCGGGATACTTGCCGAATTCGGCCGATAGCTTGCGCAGGCGCTTGCCCCATTCGACCCCATCGAACTTATATCGCGGTGCCACACTGAACGACACTTGCGGCTCTTCCTTGGAAAAATCATCGGAGGTGTCGCTGGCTTGCGCGCGCAGTTTTTCGTCGGTTTTCAAGCGAATCAAACGTGTCGAAATCGCGCGATACACGCGATCGGTGGTCAGCCACAGCAGTTGCTTGATCGCCAGGGGACTGGAATCATCCAGCGCGATCGACGTGCCGGTGGTGAATCGCGGCCGGTCGTTGCCGATGCGGCGGTAGTTATCGAACTGCGGGGTGCCGGCTCGAATGGTTACGTCCAGGATGCGCTGGTGAATATGATTCTGCGCATCGAGCGCGCCGCTGCTGGCGACGATCACATCGGCTTCGTCGTCGGTGACCGAATAATCCATGAAGTACGGCGCGGGATCGCTCTTCTGGAGAGCCTTGAAGTTGCGATCCAGTTCGTCGCTCAGGATCTTGACCAGCGGCGATTGCGCCCAGGCATTTGCACATGCCAGGAGAACAAAACATAGTGTACGCACGTGCCTTCAGGATACATCAGGCGCGGCGTTTCCTCTGGCCTCGTGCTACTTTTAAAACGTCGTGCATCGACTTCAGACCGCTTTCCTGATCACTCTTCTTCTCTCCAACCTTCAGGCGCAGGATCAACCTTCGGCAGCACCGAAAATCCACGTCAATGTCGTCGAAGGCGACGGCGCCATTATCAACATTAAGTCGCGCATCAATCCGGTGGCTGCGGTTCAGGTGACGGACGATAACAACAAGCCCATCGCGGGCGCGCAGGTGACCTTCTTTCTGCCATCGCAAGGGCCGGGTGGGAAGTTCGCCAGCGGTTCCAACAACCTGACCGTGACCACCGATCGCAACGGCCGCGCGGCGGCTGCCGGGTTCACGCCGAATTCGCAAACCGGCGAGTTCGAGATTCGCGCGGCGGTTTCCTATCAAGGCCAGAGTGCCAGCGCGAGCATCACCCAGACCAACGTCAGCGGCGTTTCCGCATCGAGCACTGGCGGCGGCATTTCGAAAAAAGGATTGATCATTATTCTGGCGGTCGCGGGCGGGATCGCCGGTGGAGTGCTGGCGGCGCGCGGCGGCAGCAGTGCGGCGGCGCAAAATACCAATACCGGAATCACCATCACGGCCGGAACGCCGACGGTGGGAGGTCCCAAGTGAGGCGCGTGCTGTTGGCCTGGCTGTTTGCGGAATGTGCCGGGCCCAGGTATCGACTCCAGTGTTCGGATATGCGCCCGAGGGCCTGGGCGTTCGCGCCATGCGCGGCCTTCCTGCTGCTGGATTTCTAGACGAGACGCTGCGTCCTGGCAGGCAACTGGCGATGGTCCAGGTTTCGCCGCGACAGGATTATATTCTCGCGGTGGATGCGAGTACCGGCGAGGTCGTCACGTTTGCACCCGGCGCGGTCGCCCAGGTCGTCGCCGGCGCGGTGGCGAATCCAGACGCGATCTTGCTGAGCCCGCGTGGCTCGTCCGCGGCGCTGCTTTTCGCGTCTATAAATAAGGTTCAAATTGTTTCGGGATTGCCCGCCTCGCCATCGCTTCGCGAAATCGATATCAGTGCGGTTCCGACTGCTTCCGCCATGGCTGTCGGCGATGACGGATCGTTCGCCTATGGATCATATTTATTTGATCGCACCGGTTCGATGAGCATGATTTCGGTTTCCGATCCGATTCTGGCTCTGGCGTTCTTGAACGCACCGGATGCGATCGCAGTCGCGACAGCGAACTCAGTATCGATCGTCCAATCCGGCGCCGCGCAATCAATCGCAGCGGATTTTTCAAACGCGCACATTACAGGATTTGCGATGACGGTCGATAACACGCGAGCCGTGGTTGCGATGTCGAGCGGCATCGTCACAATGGTCGATTTTGCTGCGAATTCGGCGGTGAGGTTCGATTGCGAGTGTACCCCGCAAGGCGTGACCGGGATCGGCGGAAGCTACTTCCGGCTGACGAATCCGAACCTCAGTGGAGCGAAATTATTCGACGCCGCAGCCGCACGCGTGCTCTCGGTTCCGATGGCGCTGAACAACGCTCTCCCGCCGCGCCGGCCGTCGCCAAGATTGGGCGCGCCGCGCGCCACGGCGCCGCTTCCCGCAGTCACGATCGGATTGCCCACCACTTCCGGCCCGCTGCAACAGCCCAACATGACGATTTCGCTCGCTACTCCTTACTCGGGCGGCGTCGACGTGACCGGCACTGCCACGCTGACGTTCGCGTCATCGGTCGGCGGCGACGATCAAACCGTTCAGTTCACCACCGGTGGGCGCACGGTGAACTTCACCATTCCAACCGGCACCACGACCGCGAATTTTTCGGGTAAATCGAGCGTGGGCGTGATCACCGGGACGCTGGCGGGAACCATCACCGTCACGCTCAGCTTCACGGCTTCAGGCACGAACATCACCCCGTCGCCTGCGCCATCGGCGGCGATCACCATCGCCACGACGGTCCCGTTCATTCAAACCGTGCAGTTCACCAATGCGACCACCACCGGATTCAACGTCGTCGTCACCGGCTTTTCGTCGACGCATGATATGACCAGCGGCCTGTTCCACTTCGCGCCGTCGAGCAACGCGTCGCTCTCGACTCCCGATGTGACGGTACAGCTCGGCGTAGCGTTCAGCCTTTGGTACACGAATACCGCGTCGAACGCGACCGGCAGCGAATTCACGCTCACCGTTCCATTTTTCACGCAGGGCAACGGCAACGATGTCGTCGCGGTGACGGTTACGCTCACGAACTCGAAAGGCTCGTCGAATCCCGTGAGCGATCAGTGAGCTGATGTGGCGCGGGCAGTCTTGCCCGCAGCGCCGAGAGTCGTCTCGGCGTTTCCACTAAGTAGGGCGGACACCCTGGTCCGCGCTGGGCCCCCGGCCCGGCTGGCGTGCTTAAGCCAAAGGCCGACGAGGGCGTCGGCCGCGGACCAGAGGTCCGCCCCACCACTAGGCAGCGTGTGCCACTTTCTCGCGGGAGTAGGGAGGCGCGACAGAATGGAGCGCGCTAGCCGGCGTTAACGAATCGCCGGTTCGTAGAAACTCAGTTTGTTGTCGCTCTGCTTGACGATCCGCACTCGCGCGATGCGCCCGTAAGTTTCCGCCAGATCCAATCGCTTGTCGTGCTGGACGATAACAAGCGAAGGAGCGCGCCGCCCGAGAATCTCCAGCGATCGCCCGTATTCTTTCTCCAAAGGATACGGCGGATCGATAAAGAAAATATCCGCCTCGATATCCTCGAGCGCCCCAGTCGCGCGAGCGTTGCGAACCACCGCCCGCGACTCAATCTTGAGCGACCGTAAATTCTCGCGAATCACATCCACCGCAGCGCGATTCTGCTCCACGAAAATCGCACGCGCCGCGCCCCGGCTCAACGCCTCGATCCCTACCGCGCCCGTGCCCGCATAGATATCGGCGAACATAATACCATCCACGATCGCGGCGCCAGAATGTTGAACAAAGTCTCGCGCAGACGATCCGGCGTCGGCCGCACATCCAGCCCCGGCAGCGACTTCAACACGCGACTGCGAAATTCACCCGCGATCACTCTCATCTCCTAGGTCACCCCACTTGCACCAATCCATAACGCCGCTGCCAGTGCTCGCGAATGAACGCGACCGCCCGCTTCAACTCATCCTCCGACGGCGGATTCGCCACAAACGCCGCCGCCTCATTGCGAGCAATCTCCAAAATATCGGCGTCGCGCAAAATGTTCCCGATCTGCAACGCGGGCATGCCCGATTGCTTGGTCCCGAAAAATTCCCCCATTCCGCGCAGCTTCATATCCATCTCCGCGATATAAAATCCGTCGCCCGATTCCACCAGCGTGCGAATCCGCTCGCGGCCGGTATCGTTCAATTTTCCAGTGACCAGGATGCAGTAGCTCTGCTCCGCGCCGCGGCCCACGCGCCCGCGAAGCTGATGCATCTGCGCCAGGCCGAACCGCTCCGCCTGCTCGATCACCATCACCGTCGCGTTGGGCACATCCACGCCGACCTCCATCACCGTGGTCGCCACCAGGATCTGCGTTTCGCCGCGCTGGAACTTGTCCATCGCGGCTTCCTTTTCATCCGACGATAGTTTCCCGTGCAGCAAGCCCACGCGAAGATCTGGAAACACGATCTTCGACAAATGTTCGTGCATCTTCTGCGCCGCTTTCATGGCCTGCGCTTCCGATTCCTCAATCACCGGGTACACCACGTAAGCCTGCCGACCCAGGTCGATCTGCTTTTTCAAAAAGCTGTACACCTGCTCGATCCGATCTTCGGTCACATGTTTCGTCACGATCGGCTGGCGGCCCGGCGGCATCTCGTCGATGATGCTGACGTCCAGATCGCCATACACCGTCAGAGCCAGCGTGCGCGGAATCGGCGTCGCCGTCATTACCAGCACGTCGGGATGCGAGCCCTTCTCCATCAGCTTCTGCCGCTGCTCCACGCCGAAGCGATGCTGCTCATCGACAATCGCGAGGCCCAGCTGCTTGAACTCCACATCCGGTTCCAGCAACGCGTGCGTCCCGATGACGACATGCACCAGCCCCGCCGCGATCAGCTTCTTCAATTGCAATTTGTCGCGCGCCGTGACCGAGCCGGTCAGCAGAATCGTGACGTAGCCCAGTTTGTTGAACAGCTTCTTGAAATAAAAGAAATGCTGCGTCGCCAGGATTTCCGTGGGCGCCAGCACGGCCACCTGGTAGCCATTCTCGATCGCGATGATCGCCGCTTCCGCCGCCACCAGCGTCTTGCCGCTGCCCACATCGCCTTGCAGCAATCGATACATGGGATGCGCCGCCGACATATCCTTCGCGATCTCGCCGAGCACGCGCTTCTGCGCGCCGGTCGGCTTGAAGGGCAGCATCTCTTTAATACGTTCGCGCACGCGATCGGTCAATCCGAACGCGATCCCGGGATACAGCCGAGCCTTGGCGCGCTTCAATTCCAACCCGCACTCCAGCCAGAAAAATTCCTCCAGGATCAAGCGATACTGCGCCGGAGAGCGGAACGCGTTCAGCAATCGCAGGTCGGAATCCTGCGGCGGAAAATGCAGATCTCGCAGCGCCGTCCATCGATCCGGCAGCTTGATGCGATCCAGAATATGCCGCGGCATCGCATCTTCCACCGGAGACGCCTCTTGGAAAATCTTGTGGATCAGCGTGCGAAACAATCGCGTGGTGATCTTACCCGCCGCTTCATAAATCGGGACGACGCGACCGGTGTGCAAAGACGAATCCCCATCTTCGTCATCCGACAGCATTTCGTATTCGGGATGCATCATGGTGAGCTCGCCCGAGTACGAATCGAACTCGACCTTCCCATACAGCGCCACCTTCATGCCCGGCACGAACACATCCATCAGGTACCCGCCGTGAAACCACTTGCCGGCGAGCACCGCGCGCGACGCATCGGTGAACGTCGCCTGAAACAGCCCGAGGTTGCGGCGCTTGAATCCCGACATCTTGGTCGATCTTACTTCGGCGAGCACCGTCGCCATCTCGCCGGGCGCCAGCTCCCGCACGGTCTTGACGTTGCTGCGATCTTCGTAGCGAAAAGGCGCGTAGTGGATCAGATCCTCGACCGTGCGCAGGCCCTTGGCTTCGAGCATCGCCGCACGCGCGGGCCCGACGCCTTTGAGATACGTGAGTGGTGTTTCCAGATCCAACGCCAACTCTTCAGTCTAGCGTTCACGCCTCTGGGCAATTCTTACGCCGCCTAACGCGCTCGATGCCTCTCGCGCCTCAATTGACTGCTGTGATCGATCATTGCGGCGCGGACATGAGTCCGCGCGTTTGGGCGCAACGGCGCGCTGCCTTCACGACGGCCCGTTCGCGGCGCACAACCCCATGAGGCGCGACAGTATGGAGCGCGTTAGCCGGCGTTAACGGCGCCTCGCGATAAGATGATGATTCATGCCCCAACTGCTGGAAGGAAAAACCGCGGTGATCCTCGGGATCGCCAACAAGTGGAGCCTCGCCTACGCGATCGCGCAAGCGTTCCGCCGCGAAGGAGCGACCCTGCTGCTGACCTATCAAGGCGAGCGGCTAAAGAAGACCGTAGAAGACTTAGGGACCGAACTAGGCGCAGCCAAAGTAATCGAATGCGATGTCGCGAAAGATGAAGATCTCGCGCGACTAACCGAGGCCTGCCGGGAGCACGGACGCCTAGACGCCGTAGTCCACTCGATAGGCTTCGCGAATCGAGAAGATCTGGAGCGCCCGTTCTCTGAAACCTCGCGCGCCGGGTATCTGCTGGCGCAGGATATCAGCGCATATTCCATGGTCGCGGTAGCGCGAGCGACGGCGCCGCTGATGACCGAAGGCGGTGCGATGATCACGCTCACTTATCTGGGCGCGACGCGAGTGCTGACCAATTACAACGTGATGGGCGTGGCGAAAGCGGCGCTCGAAGCATCGGTGCGATATCTGGCGAGCGAGCTGGGCGAGCGCAAGATCCGCGTCAACGCGATTTCCGCGGGTCCCATCAAAACCGCCGCCGCACGCGGCATCAAGGATTTCACGAAGATGTATCAGGCCGTCGCCGAGCGCGCCCCGTTCAAACGAGCCACCGATCCCGCCGAGGTCGCCGACGCCGCCGTGTTTCTGGCCAGTGATCTGGGCCGAGGAGTAACCGGCGACGTCCTATTCGTCGACGCGGGCTACCACATCATGGGTCTGTAGCTATCGGTTCGTGCGCAGCCATGTTTTTAATGGTCGCGAAGAGCGCAAATCCAGGCGCGAGAATCATTGACCTCGCTCGCCCGGCGCGTCGAGCGAAGTGGAGGCCACGAAGAGAGCAACAGTCGGAGCAAGAGCGCTCAGCTTGGCACCGCCCATAAAGCTGCCTTGCGCGACAATTTGGCCGGAATTATTGATCCCAGATGCCTCGGTGATCGTCCATCCTGCTGGCACCACGGAAGAAAGCAGCAGAGTGCCATCGACCGGGTCCCAAATGTAGCCGGCGGTGCTGATCGTGCCGTCCGCCGCTATTCCAGTGACGACGCCGTTGTCGTTAAGGAACATGAACGTGATTATGAAATTTGTGGGATTCGCAATGTTTGTGATTCCGCTGGTCGTGGTGATAAAGGGCAGTTCAACCGAGCTAAAGAATGAACCCACCACCTGATCAAGATCGTTCAGGTTCGACGCCTCGAGCACCGTTGGAGTTGCCGTGCCGCCACTCACAATGAAACTTTGAAGAAGTGGTCCATTGATAACCAGCAAGTCACCCGCATTATTTATTCGCAGTCCTTGGCTATATGGCAATAACGTGATGCCCGCGCCAGTTCCGACGAACGCTTGAGCGGTACTTCCCCCACCGTCCACCGTGGTTCCCACAAACTCCCGGAGTTGTTGAGTCCGAGCCGACATCCCTAACGTATTGCCGTGAAGTCCGAGGTAGGAAGGGTCACAAGTGAAACCCCGGCGAGCGTGCCAAAGAACACTTGGCCAGGCGCAGACTCCGCGCTGTTCGCGAATGAATCGCCCGCAATCTGACCTGCATCGTTGATATACGGACCGCTCCCCAACTGACTTCCCGGAAGTAGCCGCTGGGGCTCAGGACGGGAACGGCCACTAATTGGACCCCGGATGAGCCAGTCGAACACGTAGGCTGCTTCGTGTTGCCAGGGCCAACCGCGATGCCGACGGTTTGCCCGAGGCTATTAATGCCAGTTCCAGCGAGCCCTGTCGAATACCCTGCCGGTAGCTGGAATCGGTGTGACCGAAAACAACACCGGCCCCGCCATCAGCGATCCGGTGAACGAGACCAACCCAACAAGAACAGCCGGAAATAAGCGCATCGGTCGTATCATATTCCCCCGCCCTAAATCAATGTTTCTCTGTGAATTAATAAACCTTAATTCACGCTGCGCGTCAATGAAGGCATGGAATCAACCAACGAATTCCGCACCGCCGAACGCGAGCATCACAGCATTCTCTCCTCTCTCGAAAAACGCGCTCTTATATGGATTGCACAACGATTGCCATCCTGGGTCACCTCCGATCAGCTCACCATCCTCGGCTTCGTCGCGCTGATCGGAGTCGGCCTCAGCTACTGGTACGCTCGATTCTCGCCAGCCGGATTGCTATGGGTGATCCTCTTCTTCACGCTGAACTGGTTTGGCGATTCGCTCGATGGAACGCTGGCCCGCGTGCGTCAGAAGCAGCGCCCGCGCTACGGCTTTTATGTCGATCACGTGCTCGACGCGTGCGGCAGCGTGTTCGTTTTCGGCGGCCTCGCGGCGTCGGGATACATGAGCGAACGCATCGCCGTCGGATTGCTGATCGCCTATTGCCTGCTCAGCATCGAAGTGTATCTGGCCACCTACACCGTGGGGAAATTTCACTTATCGTTCGCGATGTTCAGCCCCACCGAGCTGCGCCTGCTGCTGATTGCCGGAAATATCGCGCTGTTATTTCATCCTTATGCTCTGATCGCGGGACATCAATATCGATTATTCGACGTCGGCGGCGCGATCGGAATTATGGGAATCGGTGTCGCATTGCTGGTATCGATTGCCAAACACACCTGCTATCTCTACAACGCCGAGAGGCTCTCATGATCCTTCGCTGGATCAAATTCGCGACCGTCGGATCTGCGGGATTAGCGGTGCAGCTCAGTATGCTATGGGCGCTCACAAAAGGTGCCCTGCCGATCTGGCTAGCGACGGCGATTGCGGTCGAAACCGCGGTGCTCCACAATTTCGTCTGGCACGAAGTGTGGACCTGGCGCGGCCATCCTCGCGCGATGCGGCTCAAACGACTATGGCGATTTCATCTCGCCACCGGCGCGATCTCCATCGTCTCGAACACCGTCTTAACGGTCGCATTCAAGCAGTGGCTGCCGATTCCACTCCTCGCCGCGAACGTCCTCGCCGTAGGCGCGACTGCGATCCTGAATTTTCTAGTCGCCGACCACTGGGTATTTCAACTCGTCTGATCGACGGTGATCTTCCAGTCGGCGTACGCGAACGGTGTCGCAGAGCCGAGGAGCTCTACCAAATAAGCCGCGTAATCGTGTCGCGCGCTGGACGCCGTCAGAAGGAACCCGACCTCTCGATCGTTAAGATCGTTGACTGTCCTAGCGCCGATCCAAAAGTCCGTGGACGGGCCGGAGACGGCGCTTCGTAGCTCCGCTGACCACTCATCCAACTGCGGCGTGGAATGGATCAATTTGCGTGTGGCTGACTCGGCGACGAGTCGTGCCAGATAACCTTTGGCGATTTCCCTCTCCGCTCTCAAGTCGCTCGCGAGGCGCATCGGAACGCCGATCTCGCCCGGCTCGCCGGGAATCTTGGCGAGGCTAAAATCCACCCGCGGAAAATGCGCGAGCGGCATGATTTCTTCGTCGACCCGGAGGGTCCATCGCAGCAATCGAACTTGCTCGCACCAGGTCAGGCTCATGTTGCATTGTTCCTCCGACCAGGTTCGGTCAGGTGCGCTCAATAGATCGGCCTCCTCTCGCTGCAGCTTGTGCCAGGCCCCCCTCTTCATCAGCAATTGATTCTGACGCTGGCGCGCAATGATTTCGCTTCCTTCGGGAGTTTCGTGTTCTTTCAGATAGAGCTCACTGCCCGCGCGATCAAGCAGCGCGGCGATGATCATAGTCCGATCCGTCACGTATTCGCGAAGGGATGCATTCGGAAGTTTCGGGAGTTCGGCTGTCAGATGCTTCGCGATTGAGATGTCCGCGTTGTAGCTTTCGTTCCTTCGGGCCAATCCCCGCATCAGGAAGCCACCCGCAAAACCCGGCAGCAGCATCACGATCGTGTAGCGATCTCGCGTGAGCATCCACACCAGGTAACATCCGTAACCGATAACGAAAATCAAAGCGAGGAGCAGTTTGAAAATGAGAGCGCGCGCTCGAGCGTCATGAGGGCTCCGAAGAAGAGCGATCCAAGTATTTTTCCAGAAGCTCCTCCGTAGCAGGACCATCGGCGCGACTCAACTCGTATGATCCACCGCGATTTTCCACCCCGTCGCCGTCTTCTTGAACAGCAAAGTATACATGCCCGTCGCATCGCCGCCGCCATCGGCATCGCGCTTCAAATGAAACCGCCCGATCACCAGAGCATGCGTCAGATCGATCGTATGGATCTCGATATCAGTAAACGTCAGCGTCCCCATCGATGCGCGAGTCGGGTAGTGGCTCTGATAACGCACGCGAAGCTGCTCGATCCCGCGCGTCACCTTATCGCTGACGAAAATCGCGTCGGGAGCATAGCCCGTCAGGAACCCGTCCGTATCGCCGCGATTCCAATCGGCGGCCTGCTTTTCCAGCACCGCGCGAATCTCGGAATCGGTGGTGGCCCAGGCCGCCGCCGCAAACATCATCATCAAAGCCGGGAGGCAAAGGAGATTTTTCGATATCATGACAGTGATGCTCCAGCGGGAATCGGTATACACCCCGCCCGTTTCGCTCTCCAGGTTATCTGAAATCGAGTCGGCATTGGGCCAGGCGATTCGCGGAAAAGCGGACGTTCTGCGCCTCTCGCTCGCCTGTCTTTTGGCGCGCGGGCACCTGCTGATCGAAGACGTGCCGGGAGTCGGCAAAACCACTTTGGCGCACGCGCTCGCGCGCAGTGTGCGGAGCGATTTCCAGCGCCTGCAATTCACCTCCGACATGCTGCCGTCCGACGTGGTCGGCGTAACGATTTACAACGCGCATTCGCAGGAGTTCGAATTCAAGCAAGGCCCCATCTTCACGAACTTTCTGCTGGCCGACGAAATCAATCGCGCCACGCCGAAAACGCAATCGGCGCTGCTCGAAGCGATGAACGAAATGCAGGTGACTATCGACGGCCGTTCCTGGGCGCTGGCGCAGCCGTTCATGGTGATCGCCACGCAGAATCCGGTGGAGCATCACGGCACCTATCCTCTGCCCGAATCGCAGCTCGATCGATTCCTGATGCGCATTCGCATCGGCTATCCCGATATGGCGGCGGAGCGCGAAATCGTGAGGCAGTCCAGCGGCGTCAACCAGGGTGTGGTGCGCGCCGTAATTTCCGGTGACGAACTGACCGCGCTGCAGGACGCGGTAGCGAAGATCGCGGTGGATGAATCGATCGTCGATTACATGCTCGCCGTCGTGGAGCGGACGCGGGCGCATGAATCGCTGGCGATGGGCGTGAGCCCTCGCGGAGCACAGGCACTCTATCGCGCCACCCAGGCGCTGGCGGCCGTGGAAGGTCGCGAGTACGTGATCCCGGACGATGTGAAACGCCTGGTCGTTCCCGTGTTTGCTCATCGAGTGGTAGTAAACACGCGCATTGCGATCGCGCAGCGCTCAGCAGAACTGGCCGAGAAAATCCTCGGCGAGATCCTCACGCTAGTAGATGTGCCACTCTAGAAGCAGGTAGCGCAGGCGATCGCCTTTTGTCGCCTGCGAGTCTGCGAATCGGTACATCGCAGGCCACAAAAACCGATGGCCTGCGCTACTTCTCAATTATGAAAACTGCAATCATCGGTCTGCCCATGGTGGGCAAGACCAGCCTGTTCACGATTCTGACCGGCGTGCATGAATCGGCGCGCGTGGGAACGCTTGAAGCGCGCGTCGGCATCACCAAAGTGCCTGACGCGCGTCTGGACGCGCTCGCCAAGATTTTCGACCCGCCCAAGATCACGCAAGCCGTGGTCGAGTATCTCGACTTCCCTTCGATCTCCAAAGAATCGCTGCGCGACCCCAGCTATCTGGCCAGCCTGCGCGTCGCCGATTCGCTCGCCCACGTGTTACGCGTGTTCGATAGCGATACGGTACCGCATGAAAAAGGCTCGGTCGATCCGCTGCGCGATTTCGAAGACGTCGAGATGGAGCTGATCCTTAGCGATCTGGTGGTGGTCGAAAAACGAATGGAGCGGCTCGACAAAGAGCGCAAGAAGATCAGGAATCCGGAGTTCGATAAAGAATTCGTATTGCTCGAACGGTTGAAAGCGGAACTCGAAGCGAATCGCGCGCTGCGCGGCCTGGAGTTCGATGCCGAAGATGAAAAGCGCATTCGCGGATTCCAATTCCTTTCGCAGAAGCCGATGCTATGCGTGCTCAACCTGGGTGAAGAAGACGCGCCGCGGTTGCATGAAATCGAAGAGCAGTATCGCAACGGGCCGCTGGCGGGCCGCAAAGGAACCGGCGTAACGGCGATCTGCGGAAAAATCGAAGCCGAGCTTGCCGAGCTATCTGCTGACGATGCTCGAGAGATGCTGGCTAGCTACGGGTTGAAGGATCGCGGGCTGGAACGATTGATCTCGGCGACGTACGCCCTGCAGGGATTGATGAGCTTCCTCACGGCGGGCGAAACCGAAGTTCGCGCCTGGACCATTCCCATGAACAGCACCGCCCAGAAAGCGGCGGGCGCCATCCACAGCGATTTCGAAAAGAAATTCATCCGCGCCGAAGTTGTGAATTGGAAGAATCTGATCGACCTGGGCGGCTATCCCGGCGTAAAGGAAAAAGGTCTACTGCGTTTGGAAGGCAAGGAGTACATCGTCAAGGACGGCGATGTGCTCGTGATCCGGCACAGCTAAGACATAATAGGCCGCGAATGAACGCGAATACACACGAATAAAACAAGTCCCAGGCTGACGGCCAGGCAGGTCCACGCGAACCAGTCGCCGAACCGCGTGTATACCGTAATGTCACTTCGATATTCATACGACACAAGTGCCGACAGCAGTTGATAGGGATCCGCGCGAAATTGAACGCGCCCCGCTGGATCGATGTCGGCGGTGATCCCGTCATTGGTCGCGCGGAGCAGCCATCGTCGATTCTCCGCAGCGCGCATGCGCACCAATTCCAGATGCTGTTCACGAGCCGCGCTGTGTCCGAAATATCCATCGTTCGAAATGTTGACCAGCACTTCGGCGCCATCAGCGGCGAATTGGCGAACCAAATCCGGAAACGCCGATTCGTAACAGATGAACGTCCCCACCTTGTGGCCGTTCACTGGAAATTCAACCACGCGCTCGCCCGGCGCGAAATCGCCCGCTTCTTTCGTGATGCGATTCACCCACCCGAAAATATCAGGCACGTATTCGCCGAACGGAACCAGCTTGATCTTGTCGTAACGCCCGTCCATGTTGCCGCTCGGCTCCAGCAGGAATGCCGAATTTAGCGGCGCCCGCGCCGAATTGTACGCCACGCCTCCGAACAATAAATACGCGTGATTGCTCCGCGCGACCGTTTCGACAAAAACCCGAAACTCCGCGTCGCTGGGGTAGAACGGCGCCGGAATCTCGGGCCAGATGATAAACGACGACGGCTGCGACGCCGAGAACGCCGTGAGCGAACGCTCCACCTGCGCAAGGGACGCCGTGGTCCACTCCATTTCGGTATCGACGTTCGGCTGAACGAGCATCGCGTGTTCGTTGCCCTGAACCTGAGCAGGCACGGCCGGCAATACGAACAACAGCGGCAGCGCGAGCATCCACGCCAGTTCACGACTAGGTCTGCGCAACACGATCAGAGCGACAGCGACCCCGCACATCGCGAACACGAACGAGATCCCGTAGACCCCGGTGAACGGAGCCAGGCGCATCAGCGCCGGCATATCGATTCCCGCGTTCCCCAGATCGAGCCACGCGAATCCCGCCGGCCCGTGCGTGCGCTCGATCCCCGCCCATAGAGCCGCAACGGCAGGAATCGCCCACGATTTCGACATCAGCCAGCCCGCCAGCGTCGCGAAGATCGCCATGTGCAGGCCCTTCAAAATCGCGAACAGAACGAATGTGCCCCATCCGCCCCATCGCCCCATGCCCCCGTGCACTTCGAGCACGAACTGGATCCAATTGCACACGCCGAACCAGAACACGAATCCCGCGATCCATCCTTGCAGGAATCGGCGCTTCCAGGACGATTCACGAGCGACCGCGATCAATAGCGGCGCGAGCGCCACCGGCGCGAGCCACGTGAAATTGAAATTCGGAAACGTCAGGACGAGTGTGAGACCGGTAACAATCGCCAGCGCGAAATTCACGATGTGCTCACGCCCCGACTGCTTGTTCGTTCACCAGATCCGCCATGTAGGAACTGCGCACCAGCGGTCCGCTGAACACCATCTTGAAGCCGATCGATAATCCGAAATCGCGATACGCGTCGAACTGCGCCGGCGTGACGAATTCGGCCACCTGCAAATTTCGGCGAGCCGGCTGCAGATATTGGCCGATGGTCGCGACATCGACATCCGCCTCGCGCAGATCGCGCAGTAATTGCTGAACCTCGCCCGACGATTCGCCAAGCCCCACCATCAGTCCCGATTTCGTCAGCGACTTCGCGCTATACCTCTTCGCGAACTTCAAAACGTCCAGCGATTGCCGGTAATTCGCCTGCGGACGAACCGTGCGATATAGCCGCGCGATCGGTTTCCATGTTGTGATTGAAAACGTCAGGCGCAGCGTCCAGCACTCGCACGACCGCATCAAGATCGCCGCAGAAATCCGGCGTCAGTACTTCAACGCGAGCGTCCGGCAGGGCCGCTTTCACCTCGCGAACCGTTTCCGCAAAGTGCGCCGATCCGCCATCATCAAGGTCGTCGCGATTCACGCTCGTGATCACGACGTAGCGGAGCTTCAGCGCCGCCGCCATGCGCGCGACGTTCGCCGGCTCCTCGCGATCCAGGGCGCCCGGATGCTTCGCCTTCGGCACCGAACAAAATCCGCAACCGCGCGTGCATAGATTGCCCAGGATCATGAAGGTCGCCGCACCGCGATTGAAGCACTCGTGCATGTTGGGGCAGCGCGCCGATTCGCACACCGTATGCAGATTCAGGCGGCGCAGTTCCGCTTTCAGATCGTGCACCGATTCGAAATGCGTGTGGCGCTTACGCAGCCATTCCGGCAGTCGCGGCTGCGGCTTGTCGATCTGAACTAGCATTAGAACGAGCGCTTGATGGCTTTGTCGCCGGGGAATCCTGCCGCGTGCAGATCTGATTTTGTCTTGTTCAAGCTGCCTTCCGAAAGTGGGCCCACCAGCACTCGAAACAACCCCTTCTTTTCCGGAACTTCCGCCGCCATCGCTTTAAATCCTTTTTTTCGCAGCACCTCGACTTCTAGATTCGCTTCATGCTCGGTGGTGGCGGCGAGCTGCAGATAGGTGCCCGACGACGGCTCGCCCGAAGCAGCCTGAGGCGGCGCGGCTTTCGCGGCCTTTTCTGCTTTCTTCGTCTCGGCCTTGGCCGGCTCGGGCTTGGGTTTCTCTACTTTCGCGACTTCTTGTTTGGGCGGTTCGGATTTCGGTTCCGCTTTCTTCTCAGGCTCGGCTTTCTTTTCTTCTTGCTTGTTCGGCTCCGGCGCGGGCGGCGGAGCGTCCGCAGGATTCGGATCGCGAGCAGGCGATGGAACTACTACCGCCCTCTCCGGTCTGTGAACCGACGCCATCTCCGTGGACGGGCCCGAATTGCGTCCCAGAATGTAGCCGATCGCGAAAATCACACCGAACAGAAGCACCACGATGAAGAACACGCTCATCATCTGGCGGTTCCCCAGGATCAGTTCGAACTCGCCGTCTTCGTTTCTAGGCACCCGTTGTTTCCTCGGGGCCGGCGTATTTTTTCAGCACGCGGCCCAATGATGACAGTATATCCATCGGCAAGGGAAATACGACAGTGGTATTCTTCTCGCTGCCGATTTCCACCAGCGTTTGCAGATAGCGGAGCTGCATCGCCGCGGGCTGGCGCGACATCGTTTCCGCCGCCTTTTCGAGATTGAACGCGGCGGCCGCTTCGCCTTCGGCGTGGATGATTTTCGCGCGGCGCTCGCGTTCGGCCTCGGCCTGGCGCGCGATGGCGCGAATCATCTGATCCGGCAGGTCCACCTGCTTAACCTCCACCAGCGCGACCTTCACGCCCCACGGCCCGGCATGCTGATCGAGCGCGGTCTGCAACTTCAGATTCAATTTTTCGCGCTGGCTCAACAATTCATCCAATTCGACTTCGCCCAGCACGCTGCGCAGCGTGGTCTGCGAAAGCTGCGAGGTCGCATAAAGATAATTGGCGACTTCGATCACGGCTTTCTGCGGATCGATGATGCGGAAATAGATCACCGCATTTACCTTGACAGTCACGTTATCGCGCGTGACCACGTCTTGCGAGGGAACTTCCATCGCTTCGGTACGCAGCGACAGCCGCACCATGCGATCGATCGGTCGGAATACCAGAATTACGCCGGGACCTTTCGGGCTCGGCAGCACGCGGCCCAATCGGAAGATCACGCCGCGTTCGTATTCGGCCAGAATTTTGATGCTGGAAAGCAGGTAGATGACAACGATGACCAGAACGATCACCGGCAGAGACAGGTCAGGCATGGAGACCTCCTGGCCTACTGTAGCGCTTAGTCGCACTATGTTGCGACGTGGCGCGGGCATTCTTGCCTGCCGAGCCGGCAGTCGTGCCGGCTTTTCCGGGGTTTGCTTAAAAGAAGAGCCGAGACGACTCTCGGCTCAGCAGGCCTGCGCCACGTTCGGACTACTCACAACGCAATGCAGACATGGGATCGATCTTCGAAGCACGACGAGCGGGCAGTAACGCTGCCGCGATCGAAACGCACGCGAGCGTTCCCAGCGCCGCGATCATCGTGATCGGATCGCCCGGCGTCAGTCCGAAGAACAGCGACTTCACATATGTCGATAGCGCCAGCGCGACCGGAATCCCAATCGCAATGCCGATGCACAATAGCGCGAGCGATTCGCGCACCACCATCCACTGCACTCCGCCACGCGATGCGCCCAGCGCGATGCGCACCCCAATTTCGCGGGTCCGCCGTGCTACGCGATAAGCCAGAATTCCATAAATCCCGATACAGGCGACCAGCAGCGCCAGCGCGCCGAACGCCGCCGATAACTGCGCGACCATTCTCTCCGATGACAGCGAAGCATCAATCATCCTCGCGAATCGCATCAGCTTGGTCACCGATGGGTCGCTCTCGCGCACTACTTTCGTCAGCGCCGCCGCATCGATCGACGAACGAATCGCCACCACGGCTGATTGGTCCCAGCGCGTCTGCCGAACCGCTCGATAAAAATCGGCCGCGGCTCCTCCCGTAGGCTGGCGAACTTCGTGTCTTTGACGACGCCGACAATCTCGTACTCGTGCACCGACTTTGGCCCGTTGTCGCCAAGATGTTTGCCAACTGCGTGCACGTCTCCCCACATCCGTTTGGCGAACTCCTCATTGACGATCGCCACCTTCGGAGCCCCCTTCTCATCGCGATCGGTGAATTCGCGCCCCTCGACTACTGGTGTGCCGAACGTCGCGAAAAACCCCGGCGATGCACGAATCTCGGTCGCGCTCAGAGATCCGTCGTTGCCCGCGGCTGGGTTCTCCGCTTCGATCCCGCTGGTAATTTCATTTCCGGCCATCAGCGTAAAATTGCTGTACCCCACTGACTGCACGCCAGGAATCGCCGCCAGCCGTGCCCGCAATTCTTCGAATCGATCCGTCGCAGCTGAGCCATTTGCCCCCGGCGGCGCGCCCACAAACGCAAGCAGGATTCGATCGCGCACATACCCCGCATCGAGAGTTTGCAGATTGTATAGAGTCTTCACGAACCATGCCGATCCGATCAGCAGAATCGTGCACAGCGCCACTTCGACCACGATCAGCGTTCGCCCTCCCGAGGACGCCGCCTGCGCTCGTGGCGGACCGCTCGCGCGAATCGCCGGCGCCAGGCCTGCCAGTAAGCACGTCACAATCGAAACCGCGGCCATGAACATAAGCATTCGCGCATCCGTTCGAAACTCCAGATTCGAAATCGCGTGCTCGGCGTCCGGGAAAAATGCGATCAGGACGCTACTCAGCCAGTGACCCAGAAAGGTTGCGCCGATCGCGCCGAGCACTGTGATCACTCCGAACTCGGTCAGCAACTGGCGGATCATACGCGCGCGGCTCGCGCCGATCGCCCGCCGCGTCACAATCTCCCGCTCGCGTGCCGTGGCGCGAGCCAGCAACAGGTTCGCCAGATTCGCGCACGCGATCAGAAGCACCATCGCCGCAATCGACGCCACTACCATCAGCGGCTTGAAATATTGTTCCCGCAATTTGAAAGCCCACTGGCGCCTGATTTCACAACGATGCTCTTCGCGTAAAATTCCGCGCGCTGGCTCTCGTGTTTGAACTTCATCGTTCCCGCCTGGTCTTCCAGGAACGCGTGCTGCAAGGCCTCCGCTTCATCGTGAACCTGCCCCATCGTCGCGCCCGGCGCGAGCCTCGCGATGCTCTGCAGCCACGCCCAGTTCGGACTCAGCCCCGGGCCGTCTGCCTTCGCCACCTGCTCGAGTGGAACCCAAACATCGGTGGGCCAATCGACGCTGTCACCACGAAAACGATCCTGGCTCACGCCCGCGATGGTGAGCATCGCGCCCCATGCCTTGATTTTCTTTCCGATCACATCGCCCGAGCCGTAGTGCGATCGCCAGAAGGAATCGCTGATCACCGCGATAGGTTCGCTCGCGTCATGAAATACGCGCCCGCGCTGCGGCGCTACGCCGAGCACATCGAAATAATTTCCCGATACGATCTCGACGCGCGCGGGCGTCTTCGCATTGTCCTCTTCAATGGTCGGCCCTCCCGGCGACATCGCCGCCACACCGGTGAGCAGGCGCGTGTTCTTGCGAATCGATTCATACACGCCGTACTCAAACATGCCCATGCTATGTCGCGAAGAACGGGCCAGCACTACCAGCGATTTTGGATCGTGCACCGGCAATTGCTTTAACAGCAGCGCGTCCATGATGCTGAACAACGCTGCGTTCGCGCCGATCCCCAGCGCGAGCGAAAGAACCGCCGTGAGCGCGAAACCCGGATTACGGCGCATTGTTCGCGCTGCGTAGCGCAGATCTTGGAACAGCGTCTCGAGCCACCTCACGATGTCCCGATCACGCGCACGTTCCTGCTGCAATGTTCGATTGCCGAAGCGCTGTGCGGCTTCGCGTCGCGCTTGATCGGGAGCCATCCCTTGCGCGATTAATTCATCGGCGCGTCGATCGATGTGAAATTGAAGTTCGTCGTCCAGGTCGCGCTGCAGATCGTTCGGCCGCAACGTCGATCGCAAACGCCGGAGCCATTTCATCACGCAAACCTCAACACGCTCGCGACCCCCGCGGTCAGAGCGGTCCAGCGCTTCTCTTCCGCCGTGAGCTGGCGCTTGCCCGCCGCGGTCAGCTCATAGAATTTCGCGCGCCGATTGTTTTCCGAAACACCCCATTCCGATCGAATCCAGCCGTCCTGTTCGATGCGATGCAGCGCCGGATAAAGCGAGCCTTCTTCCACACGCAACGCTTCGTTGGAAACCTGCTGGATGTGTACCGCGATCCCGTAGCCGTGCTGCGGTCCGTGCGAAAGAGTCTTGAGGATCAGCAGATCGAGCGTGCCCTGCAGCACGTCAGGGTTGGATTTAGCCATCGGCAGCGCCTCTCCTAGCTGTCTAGGAATGTAGCTCAAGCCGCGGATCGTGTCAAGCGAAACCTTCTGCCGCCGAACGCGCTCCATACTGTCGCGCCTCATGAAAACACTGACAGCCGCTAAGCGCACAGGCGGTTTGTGCCGTTGTGTGCGATCAAGCGAGCGAGGCGCGACAGTATGGAGCGCGCTAGTCGGCGTCAACGGGGCGTCGCACGACTCAAATGAACCCCTTTGCTAGAATAGGCCGCTAATGAGCGCACCCGAACGCGAATTGACTCCGAAAGCAGTCATCCTGGGTTTGCTTCTCGCGTTCATTTTCGGAGCGGCGAACGCATACCTCGGCATGAAAGCCGGCCAGACCGTGGCCGCGACCATCCCCGCCGCCGTGATCGCGATGACGCTGTTCAAGATTCGCGGCATGAAGGGCGGAGTGCTGGAACAGAACATCGCCCGAACCGCGGGATCGGTAGGCGAAGCGCTGGTGAGCGGCGCGGTGTTTGTGATTCCTTCGTTCCTGATGGTCGAAGTGAATGGCCAATCGCTATGGGGAAATTTGCGCGCGCATTATTGGGATGCCTCGATGCTGCTGGTGACCGGCGGCATGCTCGGCGTGTTGTTCACGGTGCTGATTCGCAAGCCGCTGTTCTCCGATAAATCGCTGCCGTGGCCCGAAAGCGTCGCGAGCGTCGAAATCACGCGCGCGGGCGCCGAAGAGAGCAGTGACAAGAACAACGCGCCACAATTGATCTTCGGCTCGATGGGTTTCGCCGCCCTGATTCAATTCCTGACCGACGACAAAGGCCTGCAGATCTTCCGAGCGAATGTTGACGGCTTCCTGCGATTTCCGAAATCAGTGATTCAATACGCTCCCCACCGCGCCATCGGGCTGCCAGCACGAAGGCGGCGTTTCTGGTCGACCCCCGCGCTGTCGCCGGCACTCATCGGGATCGGCTACATCATCGGCCCGAAGCTCGCTTCGGTGAATCTGGCGGGGGGAATTCTCGCGTGGTGGGTGCTGATTCCGCATCGCTGCAGTTCTTCGTCGCTGCACGAATCGTCGGCGACGGTCGATCGGACTGCGCCGGATCAATCTGGAAGAACGTCGTGCGCCCGATCGCAGTCGGAGCGATGCTTGTATCGGCCGGATACACGCTGTTTTCCATGCGCCAATCTCTGATTCAATCGGTGAAGGGCGCGTTTCGAAAAAGCGCGGAGACGGAAGTGATCGAATCGCGCGAGCAGGATCTCCCACTGCGCGGCGTAATTCTCGGAATCTTCGCGTTGCTGATTCCGATCACGGCGATTTACTACGGCTTCACGCACGGCTGGAAATCGGCGATCGGCGCTGCGCTGGTGATGACCATCAGCGGATTTTTCCTGACCATGGTCGGGGGCTATCTGGTGGGATTAGTCGGCGTATCGAATCAGCCACTTTCGGGATTGACGTTGGGCGCACTGATTCTGGCCGCCCTGCTGATGGTGTCGATCAAAGTGACCGGCGCGGCGGGAATCGCGGCCGTGCTGGGAGTCGCAGCCGTGGTCTCCATCGCCGCGTCAGTTTCCGGATCGTTGATTCAGGATTTGAAAGCTGGACATTTATTGGGCGGCACGCCCTGGAAAATGGAACTGGTCGAAATGCTGGCGGTCGCGCTGCTGGCGCTGTTCCTGATGGCGCCGATCATCGCGCTGCATGAAGCCAACCTCGCTACGGGAGGGATCGGGGGACGCGCGCTGCCCGCCCCGCAAGCGGGATTGATGGCGCAACTGGCGAAAGGAATCGTCGGTGGCCAGATGGCTTGGGGACTCTTGGGGATCGGCGTCGCGCTGGGCCTCGTGATGATTCTGTGCGGTGCGCGCGCCCCGATGCTGATCGCCGTCGGGATGTATCTTCCGTTTGAAACATCTTCGGCGATTTTTGTGGGAGGGATGCTGAAAGCGCTCGCCGATGCGGTGATGGCGCGACGCAGCGAATCCGCGCGGCAACACGCCGCGGAGCAGGGGACGTTCATCGCGTCGGGATTGATCGCCGGCGAAGCCATCATGGGGATCCTGCTGGCCGTGGTGTTCCTGGCCGGATCGCCGTCGATTACGCGCGTGCTGACCGGGCACGACGCATTCGCCTGGCTCGGAAAAGCGGGCGGATGGTTATCGCTCGCGGCATTCCTGAGCATCGGCTACACGCTGGTGCGTATCCCCACACGTCGCGCCGGCTGAAGTTATTTGAACAGGCGCCGCGCGATCCGTTTCCACCACGGCACTCCCAGCATGGCGCGTAGCTCCGCGTTTTCACGATTCAACTCCTCCGCCCATCGCGCGCGCTCCTGAAAATTTGCTTCGGATTCGTGAGCCCACTTGGCGTGCGCGGCCATCCCGGCTTCCCATTCCTTCCCGGCCAAATCATGAAAGGCGCTGTGACGCTGATATTCCGCCGTCATGATCTCCAGATTGCGCTCGCTCGCTTCCAACTTCGCAGCCAGCTCGCGATTCTGCCGCATCAATTCCGCCAGCGGCGCGCGCAATCGCCCCTTTCGAGCGGCGATCGGCAGCGACCAGGGACCCGCATAGATCACGCCGAAGTGCGGATTCTGTGTGCACTCGAAATGCACGTCCGAAAATCCGCCCGCTTGAATCGCGGCGCGCAGTGATTCTTCGTTGAACAGGCGCATTTCGAGCGTCGATCCCGGGCCTCCATGAAACACCAGATCGTCGAACACTTCCGTCGATCCATCCGCACGGCGATTGATCAGCGCCAGCTTCCCTCCCGGCGCGGCGAGCGTGAACTCACGCAGCTCGGGGAAATGTTCCGCGTGCGGCTTGCCGAGCGAGAACGGTGTGCTCATCAGCAGCAATCCATCGGGTTTCAGCGCATCGTACAAATTTCGAAACGCGAGCTCGATCGGCGGCGGCACGTGTTCCATCACTTCGCTCGAAAGGATCAGATCGTAATGGCCGCGATCTTCATCGCGCAATCGCGTCGCGTCGAAGCTGGGCGCCTGATGATAGAACGTGTTGGTGTAATCGAACTTTTCTGAAAGACGCTGCGCCAGATCCAGCGGATCGCTCATGCCGATCGCGCGTATTTCCTTGAGCACCGGAAATTCGGGAAGCGTGAGCGGCATCCCGAACAGCTCCTCGGATAGCAACGCGATGATGGAGCGCAGACGAATACTCGATTGGCACACGTCGCAATCCGCGGATTCGCGATCGGCGGACGGCACGGGAATTCGCGCCAGCTTCGCTCCGCAGATATTGCAAACGGGTGAACTGGCGTCTTCGGTTTTGGCTTCACTCACCATTGGCTATCGTAACCCGAACATTTGCGCATCCTTAAACGCAAGCTTGCATCCTAATAGGTACGGCGAAGGATAATGGTTCCTGACCTCCTCATAAGGCTTCGATGAAATCCTACTTTTTTCTTGCGAGTTTCGCGGTTGCCGTACTGTCGCTAAGCGGCAGCGCGTGCCAATCGACGCCGTCCACAGCGCGAGCTGCTCCTTCGCTTCCTCCGCCCGCCGTGACCGTGATCGAAGTGACTCCCGAAGATGTTCCCATCTACGGAGAGTACGCCGCGGAAACTTTCGCGCGCGACATGGTGGAAGTGCGTGGCCGCGTTGACGGCTATATCGAAAAACGATTGTTCCAGGTCGGATCGGATGTGGCCGCCGGACAGGTTTTGTTCGAGCTCGATAAGCGGCCGTACGAAGCCGATGTCGCCAAAGCCAAAGGAGATGTCGCGCAGAGCGAAGCGAATCTCGAATTTGCGCGCAAGCAAGTCACGCTGCTGCAGGCGCAAGCCGATCTGGCGCAATCGCAGGCCAACGAACTGAAAGCCAAACAGGATGTCGATCGCTTGAAACCGTTGGTGAAGGAAGATGCGGCGGCGCAGCAGGATCTCGACAACGCCACCGCCGCTTTGCAGGCGAACGAAGCGAACGTGAACGCTCGCAAAGCGGCGGTCGAACAGGCACGGCTTTCCACGCGTGCGCAGATCGATACCACGCAGGCGCAGGTCGAAGCGACATCGCGCGCTGTTGCGAACCGCGGAACTGAATCTGGAATACGCGACCATCCGCGCGCCCATCGGCGGCCGCATCGGCGACAGTTTGATTCAGGTCGGCGGGTTGGTGACGAAAACTTCCGCGCAGCCGCTCACGACGATTGTTCCGCTCGATCCCATCTGGGTGCGATTCAAAGTCAGCGAAAGCGAGTATCTGAATTTCCAGCGCCGCACCGACAAGAATCAGGCGATCGCGCTCGCCTCACCGCTGCAGTTGGTGCTGGCTGATGGCACCGTGTATCCGCACACCGGGCGCTATCAGAACACGCTCAATCAGGTCGATTCGAAAACCGGCACGCTGGAAGTTCAGGCTACGTTTCCCAATCCGCAGCACACCATCCTGCCCGGACAGTTCGGACGCATTCGCGTGACCAACAGTGAACAGAAGAACGTGATCCTGGTGCCGCAGCGATCGGTGCAGGATATGCAGGGACTGCAATCGGTATTCACGGTCGGCCCGGATAACAAAGTTCTGGCGCGCAGCATCGTCACCAGCGATCGCGTGGGCGAACGCTGGATCGTCACGCAAGGATTGAAACCCGGCGATCGCGTGATCGTCGACGGCGTGCAGAAAGTGCGGCCGGGCTCGATCGTCAATCCGCAGCCTCTTCAACGAAGTAGTACAATCATGGCGAAATTTTTCATAGACCGGCCAGTATTCGCGATGGTGATCGCGATCGTGATCGTGCTGGTGGGTCTCGGTGTCGATTCCGACGCTGCCCATCGCGACCTATCCAAAAGTAGTGCCGCCGGTGGTGCAGATCACGGCGAAGTATCGCGGCGGCAATTCGCAGGATCTGGAAAAAACCGTCGCGCAGCCCATCGAGCAGCAACTGGTCGGGCTCGATGGCATGCTGTACTTCTTCTCGCGCAGCTCCAACGACGGAACGCTGACCATCGACGTGACGTATGAGCTGGGCACCGACGTCGATCTGGCCACGGTCAAGACGCAGAACAAAGTTAAGCTCGCGCTGCCGCAGCTTCCGCCGGAAGTGCAGCGCGAAGGCGTCACCGTGAAAAAAGTCTCGACCGCGTTTCTGAGCGCGCTGGCGCTTTACTCGACCGACGCTCGCTACGATTCGCTGTTCCTCAATAATTACGTCGCGATCAATCTGCTCAGGACAAGATCGGCAGCATTCAGCGGCGTGGGCGACACGCGCGCTCGCTTCGAACCAGAACTACGGGATGCGCATCTGGATCAATCCCGACAAGATGGCCAAGCTCGGGCTTGACCGCGACCGATGTCGACAACGCGATTCAGGCGCAGAACCGCCAGAATCCGGCGGGCGCGCTGGGTCAGGCTCCGGCGCCGCGCGGCACGATTTTCAATATCCCGTGAACGCCGGCGGGCGACTGCTCAGTCCGGAACAGTTCGGCGATATCGTGGTGCGTGCGCAACCCGACGGATCGCTGCTGCGCGTGCGCGACATCGGCCGCGTGGAATTGGGCGCGGAGGATTACAAGAGTTACAGCGCGCTGAACGGCAAACCCGTCGTCACTGACTGATCGTGTATCTGGCGCCCGGCGCGAACGCGGTCGAAACCATGAAGCGCGTGAAAGCGTTCATGGATGACGCCAAGAAAAGTTTCCCGGCCGGGATCGAGTACAAGTTCTCTTACGATTCCACGCGCTTCGTGAGTGCCGCGATTCAAGATGTGGTGCTGACGCTGTTCGTCGGCGATCGGATTGGTGATCTTGGTGGTGTTCGTGTTCCTGCAAAACTGGCGCGCGACGCTGATCCCGCTGATGACCGTGCCGGTCTCGATCCTGGGAACGTTCGCGCTGTTTCCCGCGCTCGGATTCACCATCAATATGACCAGCATGTTCGGGCTGGTGCTGGCGATCGGCATCGTGGTCGACGATGCCATTGTCGTGGTGGAGGCGGTGCAGCACAATATCGATCGCGGCATGGCGCCGCGCGACGCCACCATCAAAGCGATGCACGAAGTCTCCGGTCCGGTGATCGCGATCGCGTGCATTCTTGGCGCTGTTTTCGTTCCGGTCGCGTTTCTGGGTGGAATCTCCGGCCAGATTTACCGGCAGTTCGCGTTGACCATCGCGGCTTCGGTGATGATCTCCGCGTTCAACGCGCTGTCGCTGAGTCCCGCGATGTGCGCGGTGCTGCTGCGGCCCAGTTCCGGATCGCAACACATCGGCAAGCGGATGTTTGGCGTATTCAATCGCGCCTTCGATTGGACGACGAACAAATACCTGTCCGGCGTGCGTGGAATGATCCGGCGATCCGCATTCGCGCTGGTTGCATTGCTCGCGTTTTTCTTCGCAGCCGGATATCTGTTCAAGATTCTGCCGGCGGGATTTCTGCCCGACGAAGATCAAGGAGTATTTTTCGGCGCCGTTCGCTTACCCGATGGCGCGTCGCTGGAACGTACCCAGCGCGTCACGGAAGATGTCGAGCGGCGCGTCCTTTCGATACCCGGCGTCTCCGATTGCACCACCTTCGGCGGCACGGATTTCACCACGTCGACCTCGAATTCAAACACCTCGACCTTGATCGTCGCGCTGAAGCCGTGGGAAGAGCGGCATTCCAAAGACGAACAGTTCGCCACCATCCTCGGCCGAGCGCAGGCTCAGTTTTCGCAAGTGAAAGAAGCGCTGGTGTTCGGCTTCGGTTTGCCGCCAATTCTGGGCTTGAGCACCACCGGCGGGTTCGAATTCATGCTGGAAGACAAGCTGGGCGGCGATACGTCGCAGCTTGCGGCGGCCGCGCAGGTGATCGTCGATGCGGCGCGGCAACGGCCCGAGCTCGCCAACGTTTCCAGCAGTTTTCGCGATGCAGTGCCGCAGTTCAAAGTCGAGCTCGACACCGACAAAGCGCAGACCATGGGAATTCCGGTGACGGATGTCTACAACGCGCTCGCAAACATTTTTGGGCGGATTGTATGTGAACGATTTCAATCGCTTCGGCCGCACCTGGCGCGTGCTGATGCAGGCTGAGCCGGAATATCGCGATCATCCTGACGACATCAATCGTTACTACGTGCGCACTGCCTCGGGTTCGATGGTGCCGTTGAGCACGCTGGTCACGGTCAAGGCGTCATGATCGGGCCGGAAGTGATTTATCGCTATAACCGTTTTCGAACTTCGAAAATCGTGGGCCAGCACGCGCCGGGATACAGTTCGGGACAGGCCGCGCAGGCGATGGAAGAAGTCGCCGCGGCCTCGATGCCCACCGGCTTGGTTACGAATGGACCGGCACGGTGTATCAACAAAAACTTTCGCAAGGGCAAAGAAGGATTCCTGTTCGGATTCGCGGGCGTGATGGTGTTTCTGTTCCTCGCCGCGCTGTACGAAAGCTGGGCGATTCCTTTTTCGGTGATTCTGGCGGTGCCGCTGGGATTATTCGGCGCCCTGCTGGCGACGTGGCTCCGCTCCTACGATTACGACATCTACACGCAGATCGGCATCGTTACGCTGATCGGATTGGCGGCCAAGAATGCGATCCTGATCGTCGAGTACGCGCGCCTCCGCCGCGATGAAGGCATGAGCATTAAGGATGCGGCGATCGAAGCGGCGCATCTGCGCTTGCGCCCGATTCTGATGACCTCCTTCGCGTTCATCCTGGGCGTGGTGCCGCTATTGATCGCGAGTGGAGCAGGCGCGGCATCACGACGTGCTCTGGGTACCACGGTGTTCGGCGGCATGAACGCCGCGACGCTGCTCGCCATTTTCTTCGTGCCGGTGCTGTACGTGGTGGTCGATCGCATCGCGGAGCGCGGCAAGAAACCGAGCGCTCTTCCCAATCCACAACCCGCGGAAGGGGGCGACTAAATGCGCACCTTCATCGTAATTGCGTTCCTGATGCTGGCAGGTTGCACCGTCGGCCCGAACTACAAGCGTCCCGATGTCTCCACGCCCGCGCAATTTCGCGGCGCTGATGGTCAACCATCGCCCGAATCGCTCGCCGATACGAAATGGTTCGATCTGTTTCAGGACGACGCGCTCAAGAAGTTGATCGACACGGCCATCGCTCAGAATCACGATCTGAAAATCGCCGCCGATCGCGTGATTGAAGCGCGCGCTCAGGCGGGATTGCAGCGATCGCAGCAGTTTCCCACGGTCGGCGCTTCGGCGAGTTTCGATGCGAACAAGGTTTCGAAGATCGGAGCGAGCCGCCTGCCTCCCGGATTCAATCTGGACGCGAGCTACACGCAGGCCGGATTCAACATTAATTGGGACATGGACCTGTTCGGCCGCCTGCGGCGATTGAATGAAGCCGCGCGTGCGCAATATCTGTCGACGGAAGAAGCGCGCCGCGGCGTGATCACGGCGCTGATCGCCGACGTCACCACCACTTATTTCCAGATTCGCGAATTGGATCTGGAACTGGCGATTTCGAAACAGACGCTGGAGGTCGCACAGCACGGCTTGCGTCTGACCACGGTGCGGCACGATCGCGGCGCCGCGACGGGTCTCGACGTGCATCAGGCCGAGCAATTCCTGTACACCGCGACTGCGCAGATCGCGGCCGTGGAACGCGGTATCGCGCAGGATGAGAACGCGCTGAACGTGTTGCTCGGCAACGATCCCGGCGACATTGCACGCGGCAAGACTCTCGAACAATTCAAAACGCCACCGCTGGTTCCCGCCGGTTTGCCTTCGGCGCTGATCGATCGCCGTCCGGATATTCGACAGGCGGAACAAGGTCTGGTCGCGGCGAACGCCAACATCGGCGCGGCCAAGGCGCTGCTGTTCCCCGATATTTCGCTCACTACGTTCTTGGGCTGGCAGAGCCGCGCGCTGACCGATCTGTTCACCGCTCCGGCGCGATCCTGGGCGTTCGTTCCCGCATCCGCCACGCAGCCGATCTTCAACGCGGGCGCGATTCGCAACGGAATTCGCCTGACGCAGGCGCAGAAGGATGAAGCGCTCGAAAATTATCGCAAGACCATTCAGGAAGCGTTTCGCGAAGTCTCCGACGCGCTGATCGCCTATCGAAAAAATGCCGAGCAGCGCCAGCAGGAAGAGCTGCTGGTGAAAGCGCTGCGGGAATCGGAGCGATTGTCGACGCTGCGTTACCAGGGCGGGCTGGATAGCTATTTGCAGGTGCTCGATTCCGAGCGGAATCTGTTCACAGGACAGCTTACGCTCGCGCAGCTCGATCGTGAAGAGTTGCTTTCAGTCGTCCAGTTGTATCGCGCGCTCGGCGGCGGCTGGCAATAGCCAACGAGTCTGTGTGAAAACCCCGAATGTTGAACCGCTCCCTCTGGTCACGGCTCCAGCCGACATTGATCCGGATAGCGCCGGCAATGAGCCGCGACTAAAAGGAGCGGTTTAAATCCGAAATTTGACAGCCTACAGGCTACAATCGCGAGCCTGATCGAAAACCGTCGCGGTGACTGCGAGCAACTCACCTTCCTCGGAGCGCACCGGGGTGAACGTCCAGTGCTGCGTTGTCGTGCGAGCCTTCGTCGCTGTTCCACTTTGTACCGCGCGCTCGAACGCCTCGCGAATGGAGGCCGCGTTCGCGTCGCATCCTTCCCACACGTACGCACCCGGCGTGCGGCCCGCCGCCTGCTCGATGCGCCCCTCGCGATCGAGAATCAGGTAGGCCGCGCCCGACGCTTCAGCAACCACCGCAGTGCACAGCATCTGTTTCCGCAACCCCAGCGCCGCGGCGCGCTGATTGGTCACGTCCGTGAAACAGCCGATGTATCCCGCGAACGCGCCGTCTTCCTGCAGCCGCGGTGTTCCACGCGCCACCATCCAGCGATACTCGCCGTCGTACCGCCGCATGGGGAATTCGATGATGCTAGGCTCGCGCCGCTGAAAGGCGTTCCAATAGAGTTCCATCACCCGCTGACGATGATCGGGATGAAATGCTTCCTCAAACCCCTCCCCGATTTCTTCTTCGAGCGTGCGGCCGGTGAATTCAAGCCACGTCTTATTCACGAACGAACAGGACCCATCGGTGCCGCTGTAGATGATCAGCACCGGAGCGGAGTTGGCGATGTTGCGAAACCGGCGCTCCGCTTCGAGCAGCGAAAGCTCTGTCTCGCGCGCCTCACAAGCCAGAGTGCGCAGTTCCATCTTCCCGGCCAGAATCGTGGCGAGCTCCGACAACGTCTCACGATCCTGATCCGAGAAATCAGGCCGCCGGCGCGTATCGGCGATCACCAGAACGCCCAGCTCCAATCCATCGATCGACCGCAGCGGTGCGGACGCCGCGAACTTGAGATCGCCCCACTCGAAGCCTTCAGGCGATTCCGTTCCGGAATGGAAGACCTGCGGGTGCCCTACCGCGGGACGCAGTGGAAAACTCCGCAGTTGCGTCCAGTATTGATTTCCTGAGCCGATGCGCGAAACCACCTGCAGGCCAGGGCCGAGCATCGCGATATACGCCGCGGGAACGTGGAAGATGCGCTCCACCAGCCGGGTAACGCGAAGCAGCCCGGCGTGCTCCGGTTCGTCCAGAAGACGATGCGAGCCGGAATTCGCGGCCGCAATCACGCTCGCGCCGGGATCTGCGATCAACATACAGCACTCATCGGCATGGCGCCGCGATTGGTGAATGATTTCGCGCTCGCGAACGTTCACGGTCTCGCCGATAAGCCTTTCGGCGCTTGTGATTTCCATTAAAAAGTTCCTTTCCAATGACGACGCGATTCCGGCTCTGGTGCACGTGGTGCGCCTGCTGGTCAAGGGCATCGGGGCGCATTCGGTGTTCGCCGAGGCGGGGGAATCGTCGCGCTTCCGCGATCGCATCAAGGGTGTGGTGCTTTCCATTCGCGACGACACCGATCCGGAAGAATTATTGAAGCAGGCGGGCCTGGTGGTCACCGCTCTGGAGGAGCACAGCTTCAGCGTGTCGCGACACTGGGGCCTGCAGTCGCTCGAACTGCAGCACATGGTGCAGATGCTGGCCTCCACGGTGCGAACCGTCGCCGCGGCCAGCGACGTGAACGCCACGCGGCTCGGGGAGATCGAGCAGCAAGT
The DNA here is from genome assembly GCA_963819125.1 of Terriglobia bacterium. Lineage (GTDB taxonomy): Bacteria > Acidobacteriota > Terriglobia > Bryobacterales > Bryobacteraceae > Palsa-187. The sequence continues at coordinate 53,485 of CAWFUQ010000015.1, read as the reverse complement.
GGCCAAAGCTTCGCAGATCGACGATGTGCGCATGATCAAATCCCGCCTCTCCGATTGCCTGGCCGACATCCGCAAGGAATCCGAACGGCAGCGCAAAGAAACCAGCGATACCATCGTGCAGCTCAATGAGGGATTGGAGCAGGTGCGGACGCATTCGGTCGGCGTGGAGCAGCAGGCCAAGGATACGATCACCGGGCTGCGGCAGCGCGCCGATGCCGAAGGCGCGCTGACGCGAGCGAGTCAGGGCAGCGAGCAGGTGTACGCGGCGGTGATGGTGGTGGATCGTCTGCAAGCGTTGAATGTGCGATTCGGACGCGAGGTGGGCGACGCGGTGCTGGCTTCCTTCGCCCGCATGGTGCGCGGCTATTTGACCCAGGACGATCAATTATTCCGCTGGAGCGGACCCGCGCTGCTGGCCATTTTGCCGCGCCGCTCTTCCATCGAGCGGGTGCGTCTGGAGATCGCGAGAATCGCGGAAACGCGCCTGGAGCACAACATCGAAACTCCGTCGCGCAGCATCATGCTGCCGATTTCCGCGCGCTGTTCGCTGTTCCCGATGGCAGCCGCGCCGCGTCTGATGTTCCAGAAAATCGACGCGTTCGCCGCGGGGCCAGTGCAGCGAGATTAGTAAGCTCTCCGAGACTTGAGGCGCGACGGTTACGGAGCGCGTTTGGGCTGCGCGATCCTGATGAGTCCATGGCCATTCAGTCCCTGCAGCGTCGGGTGACTACGCTGTCAACTCGTTTCGTCCGGTTAGGCTGGCGTTGCCCAAACGCGCTCCGTAACCGTCGCGCCTCAAAGTGAGTATCGCCGGGACGGCTATTCGTTCGCCGGAGTCAGAACCGATGGGTCGAGCCAGACGATGGGTCCGGCGCTGACGTCGCAGTGCGAACTCGGGATGACTTTGCGTTTGCCAGTCGAGATGTCGAGAATCGCGAGACTTTGGAAATAAAGCGTGAGCGTGCAACCGAACTGCGATTTGTAGGACACCAGGAATTTGGAATCGGGTGACCAAGTGCCCATCCCATCCGCGGAGCCGAGCGTCCTCTGAGGCTTTAACGTTGCGGCGTCGAGTAGTTCCAGTCGATCGTCGCGAACGACTACCAGCCAGCGTCCATCGGGCGACCACGTACCGTTTGTAACGCCTTTTAACGGCAGATCCAGCCCCGATTCGAGATCTACAACGCTAAATGCGAATAGCGCCTTTCGCGGCTCGCGAAAATCACCGGTCGAGCAAAGTGCGCGCTTCCCATCGGCGGAAACTTCGCCGAAGCGATGCTGCCAGTCACCCGCGCGCAGTAATCGCTGGTTCCCGCTCGCTGGGTCGATTTTGTATGCACCGCACGTCGTCGCATCGCCGGTCTTGCGGCATCCCGTAGCGAACATGGTGCCATTCGCAAGGACTCGCAAGTGCGGGATTGTAAGGAATCCATCCGACCCTGGGACGCGGGTCAAACGGGTCGGACGGAAATCGATCCGCATGATCGGCCCCGGCTGCGTTGGATTGTGCGGTGCCAGATAAATCGATTTGCCGTCCGGTGCTTGTGTCAACGGGAACAGGACCCCGAAGGGAATCTCAACTGTCTTGCTCTTCCCCTCTGGCGGATACAAAGTCAGGGAAGACGCGCCATATCCACTGGGTTGTATGTAAGCAGGAACGAAAGCCGATGATTGGCAGAGCGTCGCAACACTGACGATCGCGAGAACGCCGGCCGTCATCTACAACCCCATCTTCTCCAGCTTGCGATACAAGGTCTTGCGTTCAATTCCCAGAATTTTCGCGGCGCGGCTCTTATTTCCGTTGGTCGCGGTGATCACGCGGCGGATCTGATCCGCTTCCGTATCGGCCAGCGTGTCGCTGGCATGATCGCGCGAATCCATTTGCTCGATCGCGTAGCGCACGGCCGCATCGTCAATGCGTCCGCCGGCGGCCAGAATCGTCAGCCGTTCCATCATGTGCTGAAGCTGCCGCACATTGCCTGGCCAACTATACTCTTCCATCGCTTTGAGGCCGGAATCGGTCAGCACGGTCGAGAGCTTGTAGCGCTCGTTGTAACGCTTCAGGAAATAGTGCACCAGCAGCGGGATGTCGCTGGCGCGTTCGCACAGCGGCGGCAGAGTCAAGCGAACTACGTTGAGGCGATACCACAGATCTTCGCGAAACTTGCCTTCGTCCACCATCTTCTGCACGTCTTTATTGGTCGCCGCGATCACGCGCACGTCCACCTTTTTCGCGCGCGAAGAACCCAGCGGACGAATCTCGCGCTCCTGCATGAAGCGCAATAATTTCAACTGAAATCCCAGATCGATATCGCCGATTTCGTCCAAAAATACCGTGCCGTTCGCGGCTGATTCGAACACACCCATGCGATCGCGATCCGCGCCGGTGTAAGCGCCTTTCAGCGTTCCGAACAATTCGCTTTCGAGCAGCGACGGCGCGATAGCGCCGCAATCGACCGGCACGAACGGCTGCGCGGCGCGCTTGGAATTGCGATGAATCATACGCGCGATCAGCTCTTTGCCGGTTCCCGTTTCGCCTTCGATCAACACCGTGGCGTCGGTGGGGGCAACTTTGGATACCGTCTTATAAATGTCGATCATCCGCGACGAACTGCCGATCATTTCCGTATCGGGCAGATCGTCGATGGAATCCGCCTCATGATCGTCCTCTTCATGCGACAGCGATTTTTCGGCGCGCTTGATGGTGTCGAGCATCTGCGTCATCTCGAACGGCTTGGCCAGATATTCGAACGCGCCGCCCTCCATGCCTGCCATCACCGTTTCCATGCTGCCGCGCCCGGTCATCAGGATCACCACGCAATCGGGATTCTGCGCGCGCGCGCTGCGCAGCACATCGATGCCGGTTTTTTCATCCAGATAAATATCGGAAATGACGATGGGATAAGAAGCATCATGCAGCCGATCGATCGCTTCACGCGTCGACGAGACCGCGTCGACGGTGTAGCCTTCCAATTCGAGCACCGTCACCATGGTGGTGCGGACCGATGCGTCATCCTCTACGATCAGCAGTTTGTGCATTGGGACTGGCCGCGATTTCGGCCTTCAATACTATGGTAAAGCACGAACCTTTTCCGGGCTCGCTCGCGACTTCCATTCGCCCTCCGTGGTGGGTCACTATCTGTTCGACGATGGAGAGTCCGATTCCGGTACCGACTTCGCCCGATTTTTCCGCGCTTTTCGTGCGATAAAACTTGGTGAAGATTTTTTTCTGCTCTTCGGGCGTCAATCCCATGCCCTGATCGCTCACCGAAAGGCGCAGTTCGGTGCCGCGCTGCGTGGCGAACACGCGCACCTCGGTATCGCTGGGGGAATATTTGATCGCGTTGGTGATCAGATTGTAGAGCGCGTATTCCATCAGTTCGCGATCGCCCAGGAGATTTGCGTCCATCGACGTATCGAGCACCAGGGAAATTCGCTTTTTCTCTGCAATGGGAAGTGCGCGCTTGTGGCACGATGACGCGACGTCGCAGATGTTGAAGGGCTCGCGCTTCAGCTCCTGTTGGCCGTCGGCGAGACGCTCGATATCGAGGAAGGTCTGAATCATGCGCGCCATGCGCTTCGATTCGGAGTTGATCATTTCGCTGAACTGCTTTTGCTTTTCTTCGTTCAGGTTGTAGCGCACCATGATCTCGCTGGAACCTTGAATGGCAGTGAGCGGCGTGCGCATTTCGTGAGCGACCCAGTGGATGGCCTGCTGATATCGCGATTTTTCAGATTCTGATTTCAAGAGCGCGCGGCGCACGAAGAAGTGTTGATAGACGGCCGCGCCGGTGACGGTGAACCATGCTGTGGCGAGCGGAGTGAAGAACGGGAACACGATGTCGTAGTGAAAGAACTGGAACGGCATCCAGATCGATATGGCGATCAGTACCGCGCCCAGCGCGAAGGTCTGCCAACCGGATCGGAACGCGAAGATGATTCCAGCGATCGCGGCGATGAGCGTGCAGAGCAGCAATTCGATGTCGCCACGCGCGGGGATGAGGAAGTCGCCGTTCGCGATCGTTTCATAGGCTTGGGAATGAACCACGACTCCAGGCACTTCCTGGCCGAACGGGTTCACCAGACGATCGCGAGCGGCCGAGAGCGCGGTGATTCCAAGAAAAACCGTCTTATCGGTGATTGCCCCGCTCGCTTTGTGAGCATCGAGGGCGGAAACGATTCTCGCTCCACGCCAGCCGTCGCGGATGTACATCATCGCGCTGCCATCGCTAGGCAGCGGTATAATTTTGTCGCCGAGCATTAATTCGTCGGGCGGAGCCTCGATGATCGGCTTCGCATTCGCCAGACTGAATGCGACAAGCGGCAGCGCATAGCGCCGTTGGCGATCGGCGAGTTCCATTAGAGGGATCTGCCGGTTGATACCGTCGGTCCCCTCTCTCAAATCGACGTGGCCGAGTTCACCTTTGAAACGCGGCAGCGGATCTTCCCAAATGTACTTGTTGCCGCTGACGATCGGCTGGCAGGGAAGCACGACATTCCTGATGCGTTTTAACGCGGCCTCGACTTTCGCATCATCTTCCTCGCGCGTCGCGTCGTGAAGGATGATATCGAGCGCGACCGCTGCGGGGTGAGCATCGGCGATGTCGTTTAGCGCCTGTGCTTCAATCGAGCGAATGTTCGGCATGCCACCTCGCGCCGAGAGAGTCGCTTCATCGATCGCGACCACTGTGGAATGGAAATCGTAATCGGGAGCGAAGGAACTTATGGACCGGTTCAGCATCAGATCGTATGCATAGTTGTTGATCCGTTTGGCGGGCGTGGTCCATCCGAGAGTCATGGCGAGCGCAAAACAGCCCGCGATGATGACGATGTAGATGGCGTGTTGTTGAAACTTTTTCACTGCGGCGAACTGGCGAGTACCGGCGATGTATTTCGCGAGCGCCATAGATCGATCAGCAGCAGCGCCGCGCCGATGGTGATGGCGCTATCGGCGGCGTTGAACGAAGGGTACTCGTACGATCCGAAAAAGAATTGCAGAAAATCGGTGACGGTGTGCGCGGGAGCGAAGGCGCGATCCCAAAAATTCCCGAACGCGCCGCCGAATACCAGCGCGAGTCCCGTCTGCATCCACAAATTCAAGCGCGGAGTTTGGGCGGTGATGCGCCACAGAATCACGCCGATCACCACCATTTCGATCACGCTGATGCCGACCAGAAAGATGGTCTTCCATTGGCTGGTGGATTCCGAAAACAATCCAAACGCTGCGCCGGGATTTTCGACGTGCACGATGTTGAAGAATCCCGCGATCACCGCACGCGAATCCCACATCGAGAAATGATCGCGGATTTCAATCTTGGTGATGCGATCGATTAGGATCACCAGCGCGATGATCAACACGGCTCGTGATCGCGCCTTCGTCGTCATAGTGGATAATCTTCCGCCAGCGCGGCGGCGCAGGTATCGCACACCGTGGGATAGCGCGGGTCGATTCCGATCTTGGTCGAATATTTCCAGCAGCGCTCGCACTTGGCTCCTTCGGCGCGCTCGATGGCCACCGTCAATTATCGCCTCGCTCCAACTTCACCTGAGAGACGATGAAGAGCGAGGCGAGATCGAGGAGTCGGCGACAGCGTCGGATCCTTCATGATCACGCGAGCTTCGAGGGACGTGCCGATCAACTTCTCTTGTCTGGCGCGCTTCTTCCAGGCTTCTTCATGACACGCCGCGCGCACTTCCATCCACGTGTCCCATTGCCAAAGTTGCCCGTCTGCATCGAGCCCGCTGGCGAGCTCACTCGCTTCTTGGGAAGAGGCCATGTGGACGCTGCGCGGCGCGCCGGCGGGTTTGGCCGTGTAGCTCCATACTTCTTCAGAGGTGAACGACAAGCAGCGGCGCGATCAAACGGGTCAGCGCGTAGTGGACCTTATATAGAGCGGTCTGACCGCTGCGACGGGCGCGGCTCGCCTTCGCCGACGTGTACAGACGATCCTTCAGCACATCGAAATAGATCGCGCTCAAATCGGTGGTGGCGAAATCGTAGATGGCGCGATAGACCTTGTGGAACGCGTATTCGCTTGTACGCTTCGCGGCAGCGCTTGACCACATCTTCAGCGCGCGCCAGAATCCACCGATCGATCTCCAGCATGTCGTCGACGGGCACCGAATCCACCGCCGGATCGAAATCGCTCAGATTCCCGAGCGCATATCGAAACGTGTTGCGCAGCTTGCGATACGCCTCGGTCAGACGATCGAGAATTGTTTTTGAAAGCGTGACGTCTTCGGTGAACTCGACTGACGCGGTCCACAGCCGGATCATTTCGGCGCCGCCCTGCTTGATGATCTCCTCGGGCTCGATCGAGTTGCCCTTGGATTTGTGCATGGCGTGGCCGTGCTCATCGAGCGTCCAGCCATGCGTCAGGCATTCGCGATATGGAGCGGCGCCCTTCAGCCCGGTGCCGATCAGCAGCGAACTATGGAACCAGCCGCGATACTGATCGCCGCCTTCCAGATACATATTGGACGGCCATGGCAGGCCATTCTTTTCGTTCAAAACTGCAAGGTGGCTCGATCCGGAATCGAACCACACGTCCAGAATGTCGTTCTCTTTTCGAAATTCTTTGCCGCCACACTTCGAGCAACAAGCATCGGGGCCGACCAATTCAGCAGCGGATTTTGCGTACCACGCGTCGGCGGTTTCCTTCGCGAACAAAGCCACCACGCGATCCAGAACTTCGCGATCGGTGAATGGCTCCTGGCAACCTTCGCAATAAAACACGGTGATGGGCACGCCCCAGATGCGCTGGCGCGAGATGCACCAATCGGGACGCCCCGCGATCATGTTGGAGATGCGCTCCTCGCCCCAGGCGGGAATCCATTTCACTTTTTTGATCGCTTCGAGTGCGTTCGCACGCAGTTCATTGCGATCCATGCCGATGAACCATTGTTCAGTGGCGCGGAAGATAGTGGCGTTATGGCAGCGCCAGCAGTGCGGATAGCTGTGCTCGATCTTGCGCGTGGCGAGCAACGCGCCCGCGCCTTTTAGTAGATCGATGATGATGGGATTGGCTTCCCACACCGTTTTGCCGATGATCGCCTCAGGGAGTTCGCCGTCGGCGCCTTCGGCTCGATAAAATTTACCGGCGCCGTCGACCGGACAATACACGGCGATGCCGTACTTCCTGCCGACCTCGAAATCTTCCTGACCGTGACCGGGTGCGGTGTGGACCGCGCCGGTGCCTTGTTCGAGCGTGACGTGATCGCCCAGGATGCCGAGCGATTTCCGATCGAACAAGGGATGCTGGAACACCGCGTGTTCCAGTTTATCGCCGGTAAATTCGGCGATCACGTTGGGCGATTGCCAATCGCATGATTCGGCCGTCGCATTAATCAGATCGCGCGCGACGATATACACGTCGCCACTGACGTCGACCGCTGAGTAAACAAATTTGGGGTGATAGGCGATCGCCATGTTGGCGGGGATGGTCCACGGGGTGGTGGTCCAGATCAGGCCGAAAACTTTCTTGCCGGCCAGATGAGGATCGATCGCCGCTGGATCTGACGTGAGCGCGAAGCGCACCCAGATGGACGGGCTGGTGTGGTTCTCATATTCGACTTCCGCTTCGGCGAGCGCGGTGCGATCGTGGATGCACCAGTTGACCGGCTTCAGTCCTTTATAGACGTAGCCGCGGTCCAGGAATTCGACGAATGCGCCGGCGATGATCGATTCGTACTCGGCGCTCATGGTGAGATACGGATCTTCCCAGCGTCCGAACACGCCCAGCCGGATGAATCCTTTGCGCTGGATGTCGACGTATTTTTCGGCGTACTTGCGGCACGCGTTGCGGATCGACAGCGCGGGCATCTGCGCCTTCTTGCCGCCGAGCTGCGTATCGACTTTGATTTCGATGGGCAGGCCGTGGCAATCCCACCCGGGGATGTAGGGCGAGTCGAAGCCTTCCATCGTTTTGGTCTTGACGATGAAATCCTTGAGGATTTTGTTGAACGCGGTGCCCAGATGGATTTCGCCGTTGGCGTAGGGAGGTCCGTCGTGCAGCACGTACATGGGGCGGCCCTGGCGCGATTCGCGGATCTTTTCGTAAATGCGCGACTCGGTCCATTGGGCGAGCAGCTTGGGCTCGAGCTGCTGCAAATTCGCCTTCATCGGAAAATCCGTACGCGGCAAATGGATGGTTTTTTTAAGATCGAGCTGGGCTGGCACTGTCATCAGGGGTAAATTCCATCGTACCCCGACCGGCGCGAGCGGGCACACTACTCCCATGCACCGCTCGATTAACCACCGCGCCGTTGCGCCCGAGCGCGCGGACTGACGTCCGCGCCTCAATTATTGATCGCGCACAACGGCACAAACCGCCGTGCGCTGCGGAATCTCTCAAATTTATCGGGAAGCTTCCCTTTAGCCGCAATTTATCGCTTTGGCTTGCGCTCCAACACTCGCACACGTTGACCCGTACTGGACTAGTATTTCCGAGCCTCGGTGGGATCGCCCCTGAATTGGAACAGCGACTGATCTCCTCTGGCTGCAGGATAGGGCCGCTTTCAAGAATTCGCGACGCGCTGAATCGTCAACGGACGGAAACCGCAGGAGATATTTTGAACCGAGCGCGTGTTACCGATTCACGACGCACCAGCGCACACGCGCATCGTCAATCGACTGCCATGGCGACCAATCGATGGGGCCGTTGATGGCGGCGGGGACGGCGAGCGGGAATCGATACGATTTCTGCCCAAGACGAACATGAATGCGGAAGTTGTACATCGGCCCGGCCGCGGCGACGGAACCGTTGACCAGGCACACGCCGCCTTCGCATTTCTTCTCGAAGAATTGGGAGATGGGCGTGTCGTCGAGGTCTGCCCCAGCGGCTCCCCACATCGCAGCAGGTCCCGGAATGTCGATGCCTGCGAGTGCGGCAGCGGGGAATTCAAGTTCGAACTGAATCACGTAGGAGTAGTTGACGCGGTTGTCCTTGGGTTGCGCGGTCACGGCTAGCGCCGCGCCCGTCAAGCACGCGACGCCGGCAGCGGCGATCAGCAGACCTTTCGACCACGGCCCGGACCCGCCACCGAAGCGGAGAGCGAGGCCGACGCCGAGCAGAGCTCCCACGATTCCGCCCAGGGGGCCGAAGTAGAAAAAGCCAACCATGGCCGCATAGCCTTCACGCGGGCCATGCGCGGCCTCCAGTATTTTCGCGGCGCCGAAGCCGGTTCCGGCTGCTCCGATCGCAAAGCCGGCGATGGCGCAGAGGATAGTGATGAAGAGCACGGGGAATCCTCACCCATCATGGCAGGAGGGTCGGCCGAGCGCGCGGACTCACGTCCGCGCCTCAATCTCGCTTGGTGAGCGACGGGCATTCCTGGTTGGCGTTTTCGCCTGCGCCCGCCTGGCGCGCTCCATGCTGTCGCGCCTCACTGGCGGCCGTCAGGTTTGTGAGCGCTGGCCTATTCACAGCGCAGTGCAGTGAGTGGATCGATTCTGGCGGCGCGGCGGGCGGGGATGTAGCTCGCGAGCAGCGCGACGGCGGCGAGCAGCGCGGCCACCCCTCCGATCACCACCGGATCGAATGGCTTCACGTTGAACAGCAGATCGGTGAGCAGGCGCGTCAACGCGAGCGATCCGGCGATTCCCACCAGCAGCCCCGCGAATACCCAGATCATATTTCCGCCGATCATCAGGCGCAGCACGTCGATTGAGCCAGCCCCCAGCGCCATACGGATTCCGATTTCCTGGGTGCGCTGCGTGACGGAATGCCCTACTACGCCGAGGATGCCGACCGCTGCCAGCACCAGCGCAAGCGCGGAGAAGACGCTCAGCAGCAGCATCGGGAAGCGGCGCGGTCCTACCGATTCGTCGACAATCTCTTCCATCGTGATCGTCCCTGAAACCGGGCGATCGATAAACGTGTCGCCCAGCGCTTTCTTGATCGGCTGCACGAATGGGGCGGTTGCGCTCGCGATCTTGGTGATGATCGACATCACCGGCCATCCGGCTTGTTGATATGGACGGAAAAACTGGCGGCGCGGCGCGCTGTCGAGACCCTGGAAGTGGACATCGCGCACGATGCCGACGATGGTCAGGCGGGGGCCGTCGACTCCGCCCAGATGGATGGCCGAGCCGATGGGATCTTCATTCGGCCAGAACGCTTTCTTCATCGCCTCATTGATCACGATCACGCCGGGCGAAGCGGCGGTATCGCGATCATTAAACTCGCGGCCTTTGAGCACAGGGATGCCCATGGTTCGAAAATAATTGGGACACGCGACGGTGTAGCTCCCGCCCGGCAATTTTGCAGGCTCGGCGGGAGGGCGGCCTTCGATCTGGAATCCTCGGCCGGCGTTTCCGGACATCGGGAGATGCGCGATGGCGCTGACGGATAAAATCCCCGGCATGGTGCCGACGTGTTCCTGAAGATCGGCGCAGAAGCGCGGCAGCCCGGGAGGGCCGACGTAAATCTCTTCCTGCGGCACGGTCATTCCCATCACCAGCACATTCTTCGGATCGAAGCCGGGATCGACACCCAACAATCGCGACATGCTCTTGATCATTAATCCGGCGCCGCACAGGACGACTAATGCGAGCGCCACCTCGGCGGCTACCAGGACGTGACGAACTCGATTCTTCGCGCCGCCGCCGGTTCGTCCGCCCTCCTTTAGCGTGTCGTTCAGCCCGGAGCGCAGCGCGCTGAACGCTGGAGCAAGGCCGAACAGCAATCCGGTGAGGATCGATGCGGCGAGCGCGAACAGGAAGACGCGCGGGTCGAGTTCGATGGTGTCCACCGGACGCAGCGGCAGGCTCCATTTATCGATACCGAAAATCGCCACCACGAGTTTCATGCTCGCTGCGGCGAGCGCGAGTCCGGCAAGCCCTCCTCCCATCGCAAGCAGCAGGCTCTCGGTGATCATCTGGCGCGCGATTCGTCCACCGGCGGCGCCCAGGGCGCGGCGCACCGCGAATTCCTTCTGACGAGCCGCGCCACGAGCGAGCAGAAGATTGGCGACGTTCACGCACGCGATCAGCATCACGAATCCCACGGCCGCGAACAGCGTGTAGAGCGTGCTGCGGATGTCCTTCATGCCGAAATCCTGGAGCGAGTTGACGGTGGCGCCCATGTTGGCGTCTTCCACAGGGTTTTCGGCTTGGACGCGAGCCCCGACGGCCTGCATTTCCTGATTGGCCTGTTCCATCGAAACGCCGGGTTTCAGGCGTGCGATCGAGATGAAACTATTGTTGCCGCGGGCCAGATCGGTCTTGGTATAGCCGACGGGAACCCACAGCTTGCGTGAACTGCTCCAGAACTGCCAGTGAAAGTCTCGGGCATCACGCCGATGACGGTGAAATCGGCGCCGTCGATCCGCGTGGTCTTGCCGATGAGGGAGCGGTCGCCATTGAAGTGGCTCTGCCATAGCGAATAGCTGAGCACCACTTCGTGATCTTTGCCGGGGAGTTCTTCATCGGGCGTGAACGTTCGGCCCATCAGCGGCCTGATGCCCAGGACGTCGAAGAAGCTGGCGGTGACGCGCAGGCCGGAGACGCGCTCGGCGTCCTTTTGATTGGTGCTCGAAAGGCTGTAGCCGCGGCCGGCGGAATCGAAGATGGCCATGGATTCGAAGGAGTGGGCCGTGCGGCGGAAATCCTGGAAGTTGGGGTTCGAGACGATGTTCTCGTTATTGGGCGGCTTGCCGAACGTCTCCCAGACGAGCACCAGGCGATCAGGATCGGGGTAGGCGATCGGCTTCAGCAGAGTGCTATTGATGATGCTGAAAATGGTGGTGTTGGCGCCGATTCCCAGGGCGAGTGTCAGCATCGCGACCAGGGCAAATCCGGGATTTCGCGCCAGGTTTCGAACCCCGTAGCGAAGGTCTTGAGCGAGCGAGCCTAGGGCGTTGGCCATGCGAGTGGGTACCGAGGTGCTGGGTGCAAGGTTACAGACGCGGTCCCAAAAGGGTAGTTCGCCTGATTTACAACATCCTTTACAATCAGAAACTTAAGAACCAGTACCGCAAGTCTCACTTTGTTGTTGACAGCGGATGAAGTTCCGATTAAGATGCTCTTTCGCCTGTCGCGGGATAGTAATCGCAGATAGGCGCGTAAGACGGAGTTGTAGAACGACCAAGAAGCTACACCCAAAATCCAACTTGCAGGTTTCTTCCTATGACGTTTCAAGTCGGTGAGAAGATTGTCTACCCGAACCATGGGGTAGCGACGATCGAGAACATCAGCAGCCGGGCGTTCGCGGGACATTACGAGCGCTTCTATCTGCTTCGTTTGGTATTCAGCAGCCTGACCGTGATGGTTCCTTTTTCGCACGTAGGGGATCTAGGGCTGCGGAAGGTGACCCGGAACGGTGAAGTGGGGCGAGTCATCAGCTATTTGTCCGAAGGGCGATGTTCCCGGCGGGGCGATTGGAAGGATCGGTTCAAAGAGAACACCGAAAAGATGCGGGACGGCAGCCTTCTGGCGGTCGCTGAGGTGATGAAAAGCCTGCTGGTGCTGCAAATGGAAAAGCCGCTCAGTTTCCGCGAAAAGAAAATGCTGGATCGTGCGCGGCACATGCTGATCACGGAGTTCTCGACGTCGCGCGGGTTGTCGCCCACCGAAGCCGCGGACATGCTGGATAAGGCGCTCGCCAAGTCGCAGCTTCATTTGCCCGAACCGCTGTAGGATTCGATGTTGTTGCGCAGCGAAAACGCCGAGACTTGTCTCGCGTTTCCGTAAAGAAGCGTCGACACGAATGTCGACGCAGCAGGCTTGACAGCCCGCGCCACACGGCTACTGCTTCTTCTTTTTGCGGCGCGCGACCCACTCCGGCTTGTTTTCCTGACGCGCGCGGCCGATCGCCAAAGTTTCCGGCGGGACCTTTTTAGTGATCACGCTGCCGGCGGCGACGTAGCTTTCCGGGCCGATCTCAAGGGGAGCGACCAAGGTCGAATTGCTGCCGATGAACGCGCCGTCGCCGATGGTGGTCTGGTGCTTGTTTTCGCCGTCGTAATTGCACGTGATGGTTCCCGCGCCGATGTTGGACTTCTCGCCGACGGTGGCGTCGCCCAGATACGCCAGATGCTGCGCTTTCGCGCCCTTCGCGATCTTGCTCTTTTTCACTTCGACGAAATTGCCGATGCGCGCGTCCTCGCCGATTTCGGCGTTCATGCGCAGCCGCGAAAACGGCCCGATCTGCGCTCCGGTTTCGATGCGCGAATCGGAGATAAGGCTGTACGGCTTGACCAGGACGCCGCGCTCCAGCGTCGCGTTTTCGAGAATCGATCCGGCGCAAATGCGGCAATCATCGCCGATCAGCGTGGAGCCGATCAGCCGCGTGAACGGCTCGATGATGGTGTCCTCGCCGACTTCGACATGCACGTCGATCGAAACGGTTTCGGGCCGGTAGATGGTGACGCCGGAGAGCATTAATTGATCCGCTTTGCGGCGGCGCAGGATGCGGTCGGCGTCGGCGAGTTCGATACGCGTGTTGATGCCCAGCAACTCGCCGGGATCGTCGATGTGCAGCGCCTGTACGCGATGGCCGTGATGGTTCAGGATGGTGGCCATGTCGGTCAGATAAAACTCGCCGCTCGCATTGTTGGGTTTGAGCTCGCCCAGATGCTTCCACAGCAGATCGGCGCGGAAACAATAAATTCCGGAATTGATCAGCTTGACTCTGAGCTGTAGCGGGGTGCAATCGCGATGTTCCACGATGTTTGACACACGGCCGGTTTCATCCACGATCACGCGGCCGTAGCCGGTGGGATCGTCCACCGGAGTGGTGATCAGCGTCGCCGCCGCGTGATGTTTCAGATGATAGTCGCGCAAGTGTTTGAGCGTCGACGCAGTGAGCAGGGGCGTGTCGCCATAGAGCACCATGACGACTCCGTCCTGGTGCGCGGCCATCGCCGATCGCGCGCATTCGACGGCATGTCCGGTACCCTTCTGTTCAGTCTGGCGAGCAAACTTGACGCCGGCGGAAGCCAGGAGCGCCTCTACCTGATCGGCCTGATGGCCGGTGACGACCACGATCGATCCGCCGTCCTTGGCCGGGGACGCGATTTCGCGCGCGGCGGCGACTACGTGCTCAATCAGTGCGCGTCCTCCGGCGCGATGCAGGACTTTCGCCTGCTTCGATTTCATTCGCGTGCCGAGTCCGGCGGCGAGGATGATGACGTTAACGTTGGTCATGATTTTCTGGCGCGGTGACCTTTCTGCGCGAGTTCCACTACGACGGCGCCGACCACGCTGGGGTCGTGACGAATTCTTTCCTTAGCGAGCGTACCGGACATACGCAGAAGATCGGTCGAAATCACGCGCAGCCCCAGAGCCTTGAGATTGTCGAGGTCATTTTCAACAGGACGGGCGTCGTGGGCGCGGTAGCGATCGGCAATCCTGCCGCCGACCGGGCGCGCGTTCACCACGCAGAGATCCAGCAGCGAATGCTGATAAGTGCGGCCAGCGTGGCGCAGAATCGCGGCGACGTGATCGGAGGCGCGGAAGTGATCGGTTTCGCCGGGCTGCGACATGATGTTCACGAAGTATGCCTTGAGCGCAGGCGAAGTTGCAATCGCGCGCGAAATGCCGTCGACCAGAAGATTGGGAATCACGGAAGTGAACAGCGATCCCGGGCCGAGGGTGATCAGATCGGCATGGGCGATCGCGTCCAGAGTTTCGGCGAGAGGTTTGGGCTTGGCCGGGTGCAGTTGGACTCGTTCAATGCGGGACTTGCTGCGGCTGATGCGCGTTTCGCCGCGAATCTTGGATCCATCGGCCAGGGTAGCTTCGAGAATGGAGTTGGCCGCGGTGGCGGGATAAATGCGGCCCAGCACGTTGAGCACTTCCGAGGAAAGCTTGACGGCTTGCCCGAAATCGCCGGTGAGGTGCGTCATGGCGGTGAGAAACAGATTGCCGAAGCTGTGGCCTTTCAAGCCACGGCCGGTGGTGAAGCGGTATTGGAACAGGCGGGAGAGCAGCGTTTCGTCTTCCGATAGCGCCACCATGCAGTTGCGAATATCGCCGGGCGGCAGAACATCGAAATCGCGGCGCAGGCGCCCGGAGCTGCCGCCATCGTCAGTGACGGTGACGATCGCGGTGATGTCGACGACGCCGAGCTTGGCGTAGCGCTTCAGGCCGCGCAACAGCGTGGAGAGGCCGTTGCCGCCCCCGATAGAGACGATGCGGAGAGGTGTCACGTTGAATCGCGCACCACGCTGCGCCGTGCGTTCCACCCGGCGCGTCCGCTCATCGCGAAACGCGCCCCCTCACGGGTCTGTGTGAAAACCCGAATGTTAAACCGCTTCCTTTGGTCGCGGCTCATCCTGATGTTGATGCTGCCAGCGGCCACCACGAGCCGCGACTGGAAAGAGCGGGTTAAGACGACGTTTCACGCGCTCTCTCTCGTCATCAGATCTTTTCACCGATCGATTTCGGTTGCAGGAACTGCAGCAGATAATCCGGGCCGCCCGCCTTTGAATCGGTGCCCGACATATTGAATCCGCCGAAGGGATGCGCGCCGACCATCGCGCCCGTGCACTTGCGATTGATGTACAGATTGCCGACGAAGAAATCTTCGCGGGCGCGTTTGATCTTTTCAGGATTCTTGGAATAGAGCGCGCCGGTCAGGCCGTACTCGGTATCGTTGGCCATTTCGATGGCGTGATCGAAATCGCGAGCTTTGGTGACGGCCAGCACGGGTCCAAAAATCTCTTCCTGGAAGATGCGAGCTTTCGAATCGACATCGGCGATGACGGTGGGCTCGATGAAATAGCCGTCGCCGACACCGGCGCCGCCGCCCGCCAGCAGCCTCCCTTCGCGCTTGCCGGTTTCGATGTAATCGAGGATGGTCTTGCGCGCGCCCGTCGCTAATCACGGGACCCATGTAGTTGGCCGGATCTTCGGACTTGCCGACGGTGATTTCGGCGACCTTGGCGGTCACTTTGTGCGAGAAATTCGTCGTAGATCGCGGCGTCGACAATCGCTCGCGAACACGCCGAACACTTCTGCCCCTGATAGCCGATAGGCAGATTGCACGACGCCCGTAGCGGCGGCTTCAAGATCGGCTTCGCTTATCGACGATGATGGCGTCCTTGCCACCCATTTCAGCGACCACGCGCTTGATCCAGATCTGGCCTTTGCGCGGCTTGGCAGCGAGTTCGTTGATGCGCAGGCCCACGTCGCGCGATCCGGTGAAGGAAACGAAACGCGTCTTGGGATGCTCGACCAGCATGTCGCCGACGGCGGATCCGCTGCCGGTACACAGGTTGAAACTGCGCGCCGGGAATCCCGCGGCGAGCAGCACTTCGGCGAACAGAGCGGCGATGGTCGGCGTTTCGCTGGACGGTTTGATCACGATGGTGTTTCCAGCCACCAGCGCGGCCACGCTCATGCCGGTCATGATGGCGAGCGGAAAATTCCACGGCGGAATGATGACGCCCGCGCCGAGCGGGAGGTACACCATGTCATCGCGCTCGCCGGGCATCTGCACCAGATCGGACGGCTGCGCGTAACGCGCCATCTGACGTGCGTAGTATTCGCAGAAATCGATGGCTTCGCTCACGTCGCCATCGGCTTCGGGCCAGGTCTTGCCGGCTTCGATCACCAGCCAGGCGTCGAATTCGAGTTTGCGTTCGCGAAGTATGCTCGGCGACGCGCTGCGCCCAGCCGATGCGCTGCGCTGCTGACGTCTTGCGGTACTCGGTCGAAATAGGCGTGCGCGTCTTCGATGGCTTTGGAGGCGAGCGCGGTGGTCGCCTTATGATGGCGGCCGACGATTTCCGATGGACTCGACGGGTTGACGCTTTCGAGAATGTCGCCGGTTTTGTGATGGGCGCCGGCGATCCAGAGCTGGTGTTCTTTTCCGAAGTGCTTGCGGACTTCGGCGAGTTTGGCGGCAGCGGCGGCACGCGATTCAGCGGTCGAAAACGGGGCGACGGGCTCGTTCACGAACGGAGTGAGCGGCCGCGAATGTGCAGCAGACATAGAGATCCTCTTATATATAGATGTGAATTAGCCTTCGACGATGCGGCGGCCGCGTTCGATCAGTTCGGCGGCTTCGTCGGCGACGCGGAGCCCTTTTTCATACAGCTCGCGGCCCTTGTCCACCCACTCTTTGCCTTGTTCGGTGACGAACTCGCGTCCTTCGCGGGTTTTCTTGCGAATGATGCGGCGGGTATCGCGGCCGGATTGGGGGGCGTACAGCAGCGCGATGGAGGCTCCGAGGGCGGCGCCGGTTAAGAACCAAACGACTTTTCCGCTATTGTCCATGGTCTTAGTTTAGCGCGGCGCGTGAACCGGCTCGTAGTGGGTCAGTTTCGGGATTTGTAGGCGACTCTCGAACGCGCTCTATGCCTGGCGCGCCTCACTGGCCGCGGTTTGAGGCGCGACAGGTATGGAGCGCGCTAGTCGCTTCAACGTCAAACTGACCCACTACCAACCGATTTGCTTTTTCGTCGTCCAGTGAAGATGAGTCGCTTGTTCTTGTGGATTGCCTTGGGATGCGCAGCGGTGGGGCAGACGCCGCGGTTCGAGGTCGCCGCAATCAAACCGGCATCCCCGGATGCGCGAGGCAGTTTCATCGATAGCCCGCCGGGTGGCAGGCTGGACATCTCCAACTTCACCTTGAAGCAGATGATGATCTGGGCCTGGAAGGTGCAGCCGGATCAGGTCGCGGGCGCAGCGCCGTGGATGGAGACGCTTCGTTTCGACATCAACGCGAAGGCCGAGACAGCGGCGGAGGACGGCGAAATGCAACCTATGATGCAGGCGCTGCTGGCAGAGCGCTTCCAACTGGTGGTGCGCCGGGAGACCAGAGAGATGCCGATCTACCAGGTGGTGGTGGCGCGCAAAGATGGCAAGCTGGGACCGAAGATGGCAGCTACGCCCGAGGGAGGTTGCGTTCCGCGCGATCCTCAGCAGCCGCCTTCGCCGCCGGAGCCGGGCGCGCCGGCCGTGGTCCATTGCGGCAGCCTGCGGCTGGGCGGCAATCAACTGCAAGGGACAGGAGTCGAGCTCAAGGCGCTCGCCTCGCTGCTGTCGCGGGTGTTGAGCCGCACCGTGATGGATAATACGGGACTGAAGGGGATGTACAACATCCAGGCTGAGTGGACGCCTGACCCGGGCCAGCCCCTGCAAAATGCGCAAGGTCCGGCCGGATGGGAAGCGGCCGCCGGAGACAGGTCCATCGATTTTCACGGCCTTTCAGGAGCAGCTTGGGTTGAAGCTGGTTTCAGCGAAGGGGCCGGTGGAGATGATCGTGATCGAGAAGGCGGAGAAACCAAGTGAGAACTGAAGTGATCGCAATCCTGGCGATGAGCGCCGCAGCCATAGCGCAGACACCCAAATTCGACGTGGTATCGATCAAGCCGGGCGATCCGGATGCGCAAGTCATGAGCACTCGCCTTAGCCCAAGTGGCGGCATAAGGTTTGAAGGAGTCACGCTAAACGTACTGATCATGAACGCCTGGGGCGTGCGGCCATTTCAGATTACCGGCGGACCGGCGTGGAGCCGAAACGGAGCACTACAACATCGAGGCGAAGCCGGAGAAACCCGTGCAAAAGGCGGAACGCATGTTGATGCTGCAGGAAATGCTCCGCGATCGTTTTCATCTGGTGGCTCGCAAGGAAACGCGCGAGATGCCGGTCTATAACATGGTGCTCGCCCGGAAGGATGGAAAGTTGGGGCCGCAGATGAAAGAATCGGCGTGCCTGCCGCTGGATCGCGAACATCCCCCGGCGGCGGGAACGCGCGCCTGCGGACAGGGTATGTCGGGCGGTGGAATGATGGATCTTACAGGGTCCGAACTGCGCGGCATGGCGGCCAATCTTTCTTCGTTGTTGGAGCGCAGCGTGATCGATCAGACCGGGTTGAAGGGGAAGTACGACATCAAGCTGAACTGGTCGCCTGATTTAGGCCCCAGCGATGACTCGCCTGGATCTTCCGGTCCTTCGGTTTTCGCGGCTCTCGAAGAGCAGCTCGGATTGAAGCTGGTTGCGGGGAAGGGGCCAGTGGAGATGCTGGTGATCGAGAAGGCGGAGAAACCAAGTGAAAACTGAAGTGATCGCAATCCTGGCGATGAGCGCCGCGGCCATAGCGCAGACGCCGCAGTTCGATGCCGCGTCAGTGAAACTCGCGGGCGAGCAGCGCGGCCAGAGGTTTCGCATTAACCCCGGCGGCGGGATTACGGCGCACAATCTGACGCTCAAGGAGATCATCGCGGCGACCTGGGCGGTGGAGGATTATCAGGTCTCGGGCGGCCCGGCGTGGACTGATACGCTGCGCTTCGAGATCGCCGCGAAGAGCGAGCAGAATCTGACTGAGCCTGAATCGCTCAAGAGGATGCAGGCGCTGCTGGCCGATCGATTTCAGTTGGCGATTCGCCATGAGACGCGCGAGATGCCGGTCTATCATCTGGTGATCGCGCGCAAAGATGGGCGGCTGGGGCCGAAGCTGGTCGAATCGAAGGGCTGCGAGGAGCCTTGCGGAAAAGTGGAATCGAGCCGGAGCGGTCTGAAGGCGACGCAGTTTCGAATCCAGGGGCTGGCGGAGTTGCTGGCGAGCCAACTGCAGCGGCCGGTGATCGACCAAACGAATTTGAGGGCGACGTTCGATTTCGACTTGTCTTTGAGCGATGATCGATCGATTTTCACGGCGTTGCAGGAGGATCTCGGGCTGAAGCTGGAATCGGCGAAGGGGCCGGTGGAGATGATCGTGATTGAGAAGGCTGAAAAGCCCACGGAGAACTGATGAAACCGATTGCGCTGCTGATGTTGTGTACGGCGGTGTTCGGGCAGACGTTTGAAGTGGCGTCGATTAAGCCTTCCGATCCGAAAGCGAATGGCTCGCTGATGCGGCCGTTGCCGGACGGGATCCAGTTGAAGGGGTTCACGCTCAAAGACATGATGGTCACCGCGTGGGGGGTGGAATCGTTTCATGTTACAGGCGGTCCGAAGTGGCTCGACCAGGAGCGGTTCGACATCCTGGCAAAGGAGGGAAGGCCTTTGAAGCCGCACGAAATGCCGCCTCTGTTGCGGGCCCTGCTGACGGATCGATTTCAACTGGTGGTTCGCCAAGAGACGCGCGAGATGCCGGTGTACGATCTGGTGCTGGCTCGCAAGGATGGAAAGCTGGGGCCGAAGATGATCGAATCGCAATGCGCGGTGTATGATGCGGATCATCCTCGCCCGGCCACGCTGCCGCCGTCGCAGAAGGGCTGCGGCGGTTCGAGCGGAAGTCCGAGCATGATGCACGCCAAGGGGAGTCAGTTGCGGGGCCTGGTAATCGCGGTGTCGCGCAGCCTGGAGCGGACAGTGATCGATAAGACCGGGTTGACCGGGAAGTTCGACATGACGCTCGACTGGTCGAAGGATCAGGGCGCGGATGGCGGGCCGACGATTTTCACGGCGCTGGAGGAGCAGCTCGGGTTGAAGCTGGTGTCGTCGAAGGGGCCGGTGGAAATGCTGGTGGTCGAGAAGGCGGAGAAGCCGACCGGGAACTGATTACTTGACCCGCAGCGTTTCGGCGATTTTGCGCGCGTCGGCGATGGTTCCAGACTGGTAGATCACCTCTCCGATGCACATGGTCTTGCCGGAAATCACTGCGCGGTAGACGTTGGGCTTGCCGCTTTGGCCCTTTCCTTCCATCTGGAATTCCGAAGCGGTGTCCTTGGTTACCTTGTCTTCGGCATACATCTGGTGCGCGTTGGTTTTCAACTGCTGGAATGAGTCCATCATGGTCGGGCTGCTGATGACGAAGGAGACCTTCTTATCGGCGCTGTCGCCCATGCTGGTGATGGTGCCGACCGTCCAATCCGAGGGGATGGTCGCGGTGCAGAGGCCATTGCGGCTGAGCAGGGTTTTGTCCGCGGCGAGAGCCGGCAGCGAAATGACTAGGAGAAGCAGCGTTTGTTTCATAGAGTTAACTTCGCGCGATCGGGTGGTGGATTGGCTCATAAACATTAGTTATTGAAATCAGGTATTGCATTTAGAATTATTTCATGGCATTCTGAATCTCGAGAGAAGCTGATGAAGCCAACGGAACCCAACCAGGCCCTCCGAATTGTCGTCGGTAACTCCACCCCACAACTTCGGGGCGCACTTATCGTTAAATCGCGCACAACGCCACAAACCGGCTGTGCGCTTCGGAACGTTAATGTAGTAGGGCTGATTATTATTGGGGCCGTTACCATCGGCCCCGCCTAGATCGGCCTGATTCTAAAGCAGTCTTGGCCACTGGCGGGGGACAACAACCCTCGTGCAGTGGCATTTGCTTTTTAGGGATAGTGGTCAGTTTCGAGATTTGTGTTCAGGCGGCTAACGCGCTCCATAACTGTCGCGCCTCGCTGACCACGATTGAGGCGCGACAGTTATGGAGCGCGTTGGTGGGCTGAGCAGCGTACTATTTAGGGAGGAATTTGAAAAATGGCGACACCAATCACGACGACTCATCCGGCTCCGGCGAAAGCGTTGACGACCGGAGCGAAGGTGGTGCTGGACTGCCTGGCTCGCGAGAAGGTCGATTGCATTTTCGGCTATCCGGGCGGGGTGACGCTGCCGCTGTACGACGCGATTTACGATCATCAGATCCGCCATGTTTTAGTTCGCCACGAACAGAACGCCTGTTTCGCGGCGGAGGGGTATGCGCGCGCGACGGGGAAGGTTGGCGTGTGCCTGGCGACATCGGGTCCAGGGGCGACCAACCTGGTGACCGGCCTAGTCGACGCGATGATGGATTCGATTCCAGTGGTCGCGATCACCGGGCAGGTGTCGACGAAACTGATCGGCAGCGATGCGTTTCAGGAAGCCGACACGTTCGGCATCACGCGTTCCTGCACGAAACATAATTTTCTGGTGAAGACGCTGGCCGATTTGCCACAGGCGATTCACGAAGCGTTCCACATCGCGGCAACGGGACGGCCGGGGCCGGTGCTGGTGGATATTCCGAAAGACGTTTTTCAGGCGCAGGGGCATTATTCGCCGGTCTCGGCGATTCACTTGCCGGGATATAAGGTGTACACCGAAGGGCACGCCGGACAGATCCGCCGCGCGGCGCAGATGATCTGGGAATCGAAAAAGCCGATGGTGTATGCGGGCGGCGGCGTGCTGGCGGCCGACGCATCTGCGGAGCTGCGTGAATTTGTCGCGATGATCGGATCGCCGGCGGTGACGCACTTTGATGGGGCTGGGCGCGCTTTCGAGCACGGACCCGAATTTCATCAGCATGCCGGGCATGCACGGCAGCTACGCGGCGAACATGGGGATGACGGAATGCGATCTGATGATCGCGCTGGGCGTGCGGTTCGATGATCGCGTGACGGGACGGCTGGCGGCGTTCGCGCCGCACGCCAAAGTGATTCATGTCGACATCGATCCGGCGGAGATCGGCAAGAATCGCGTGGCGGATCTGCCGATCGTCGGCGACGTGAAGCGCGTGCTGAAGAAACTGCTGGCTGCGCTGCGGGAGACTGGGTGATGCGAAAGCCGCGAATGAATCGGCTCGTGGAACTTGGCGCGAGCAGGTCTCGAAATGGAAGGCGCAGCATCCTCACTCCGGCGAAGTCCGAGACCGAGATCAAGCCGCAGCACCTGATGGCGGAAATCGACCGGATTTCGGGCGGCGAGGCGATTGTCGCGAGCGACGTCGGCCAGCATCAGATGTGGGCGGCGCAGTTCATTCGCTTCAATCATCCGCGTCTGTGGCTGAATTCGGGCGGGCTGGGATCGATGGGATTCGGACTGCCGGCGGCGATCGGCGCGCAGATGGCGCGGCCCGACAAGCTGGTGTTCGCGATTGTGGGCGACGGCGGATTCCAGATGTCGATTCCGGAGCTGGCGACTGTCGCGAATCAGTAGCTGCCGGTGAAGATCATCGTGATGAACAACGGCTATCTCGGGATGGTCCGGCAGTGGCAGGAGCTGTTCTACAACAACCGGCTGAGTTCGGTGGAGCTGGAGAGCTTTCCCGATCCGGAAAAGCTGGCGGGCGCTTATGGATTCAAGGGGCGACGGTGGACCGATCCGTCGCAATTGCGCAGCGCGCTGGAAGCTGTGGTGAGTGAGCCGGGTCCGTATCTGCTGAACGTGCATGGTGACGCCGTTCGAGAACGTGTTCCCGATGGTTCCGGCGGGTGCGGCGATTAATGAAATGGTGCTTTCGTAGCGCAGGCGATCGTTTTCTGTCGCCTGGAGTTCGTGAACGCAAAACGCAGGCCACGAAAACCGATGGCCTGCGCTACGGTGAGAAAAAGAGAATAATGCTGCAATTGATTTCATTGCTGCTGGAAAACAAACCGGGCGCGCTGATGCGCGTCACCGGGCTGCTTATCGGCGCGCGGCTACAACATCGAAAGCCTGACCGTCGCGCGCACGCTCGATCCGGAGCTTGTCGCGCATGAGCATCGTGGTGGATATCGAGCCGCGCAGCGCGGCCAGTTGATCAAGCAGATGAACAAGCTGATCAATGTGCTGCAAGCCTCCGATCTGACCGAAGCCCCGGCGGTGCGGCGCGAGATGGTGCTGCTGCGGGTGCGCGCGGACATGCAGAATCGCGCCGCGATCCTGAAAGAAGCCGAGATTTTCGGCGCTCGCGCGGTGGATTCGTCGGTGGAAGGCTTCGCGCTGGAAGCCACCGGCGATCCGGAAAAGCTCGACGAATTCATCGATGTGATGCGCAGCGTATGGCGAGATCGAAGTGACGCGCTCCGGGCTGGTCGCGGTGTCGCTGGAAGCAGAAAGAAACTGAAGCTGGCTCCGCCAGTCGAATAAAGAAGAGGTGAAACTTAGCTTAACAATGGCGAAACGATTCTATGAAAAAGACGGCGACCTTGCGATCCTGAAGGGCAAAACGGTCGCGCATTATCGGCTATGGCAGCCAGGGTCACGCGCACGCGCTGAATCTGCGGGATTCGGGCGTCGACGTGGTGGTCGGGCTGTATCGCGGGAGCAAGAGCTGGGCGAAAGCGGAAGCGGCGGGGCTGAAAGTGATTTCGACCGCCGATGCCGCCAAAGCCGCCGACGTGATCATGGTTCTGGTGGCCGATCACATTCAGGGCGATCTGTACCACAGCGATATTGAGCCGCATCTTGCGGCCGGCAAGACGCTGATGTTCGCGCACGGATTCAACATTCATTTCGGGCAGATCGCAGCGCCGGCCGATGTCGACGTGTCGATGGTCGCTCCGAAAGCTCCGGGCCATCGCGTGCGGGAACTGTTCACCGAAGAACGTCGGCGTGCCGGCGCTGGTGGCGGTTCATCAGAATGCTTCGGGCAAGGCGCTGGAGCAGGCGCTGGCGTATGCGCTGGCGCTCGGTTGTCTGAAAGCCGGCGTGATCGAAACGACGTTCAAGGAAGAGACCGAAAGCGATCTGTTCGGCGAACAAGCCGTGCTGTGCGGCGGCGTGTCGCGAGCTGATCCGCGCCGGGTTCGAAACGCTGGTCGAGGCGGGCTACGCCCCTGAAATCGCCTATTTCGAGTGCCTACATGAATTGAAGCTGATTGTCGATCTTATTCAAGAGGGCGGCCTGGGCTACATGCGCTATTCGGTTTCCGATACGGCGGAATACGGCGATTACACGCGCGGCCGAGCGATCGTGAATGCCGAGACGCGCGCGGAGATGAGGAAGATTCTGCGCGAAGATTCAATCCGGCGAATTCGCGCGACAATGGATCGGCGAGAACAAAGCCGGGCGCAAGAATTTTCTGGCCATGCGCGAGGAAGCGCAGAATCAGCCGATCGAAAAGGTCGGGCGCGGAGCTGCGGGAGATGATGACGTTCCTGAAGAAGAAGAAAGAAGCCGGCGTAGCCTAAAAATATGGCCACGAATGAACACGAATGCACACAAATAAGACTATTCGTGTTTATCCGTGTTCATTCGTGGCTAATAAAGAAGGGTCTATGCGAGTCTTTACTTTCGATACGACATTGCGCGACGGCACGCAGGGCGAAGCCGTCAGCTTCTCGGCCGACGACAAGCTGCTGATCGCGCACAAGCTGGACGAGCTCGGGATCGATTACATCGAAGGCGGCTGGCCGGGATCGAATCTCAAAGACAAGGAATTTTTCGCGCTGCGCGAAAGATCTGAATCTGAAGCACGCCCGCCTGGTCGCGTTCGGCGCGACGCGCGTTTCGCCAAGCAGACGGTCGATGAAGACCCCAGCATTCAGGCGATTGTCGAAGCGGACACGCCGGTGGTATCGATTTTCGGCAAGAGCTGGGATCTGCACGTGTCGCGCGCGCTGGGCATCACCGAAGAAGAGAATCTGGCGATGATTGCCGATACCGTGCGTATCTGAAATCGCTGGGCAAGGAAGTGGTTTACGACGCCGAGCATTTCTTCGACGGCTATATCGCCAATCGCGAATTCGCGCTGCGGACCCTCGAAGCCGCGAAGAAGGCCGGCGCCGATGTGCTCGTCCTGTGCGATACCAACGGCGGCACGATGACGCCTCGGCTATCGGCGATCTGCGCCGATGTGCGCAAGAGATTCGACGGCGTGCTGGGAATCCACACGCACAACGATTCCGAACTGGCGGTCGCCAATACGCTGGCCGCGGTGGAGCAGGGATTCGCGCACGTGCAGGGCTGCATGAACGGATACGGCGAGCGCTGCGGCAACGCGAACCTCACCTCGATCATCGCGAATCTGGAATTGAAGCTGGGCCACACCACCATCGGCAAGGAGAAGCTGGCGAATCTGACCGCGGTGGCGCGCTTCATCGCCGAACTGGCGAATCTGCCGCTGCGCAACGATCAAGCCTACGTGGGCCACAGCGCGTTCGCGCACAAAGGCGGCGTTCACGTGAGCGCGGTGCTGAAAGACGCGGCGACGTATGAACACGTGAATCCGAAGACGGTCGGCAACCGGCAGCGCGTGCTGCTGAGCGATCTGTCGGGTCGCGGCAGCGTCCTGTATAAGCTGAAGCAGCACGGCCTCGAAGAGCGCCTGGACGACGCGTGCGCGGCGCGAGCTGCTGGATCGCATCAAGCACATGGAATTTCAGGGCTACGAACTGGAAGCGGCGGAGGGCACGTTCGAGCTGCTGGTGCGCGAGGCGCTGAATCCGGGCTGCAACTGTTCGATGTGGTGAACTACGAAGTCACGACGCAATCAACGGGTTCGTCGGCGACGGTGACGCTGAAAGCCAACGACGGCGTGCATTCGGCGACGGCGGAGGGCAATGGTCCGGTGAACGCTCTGGATCTATGCCTGCGCCAGTGCGCTGGCGCCGCTGTATCCGGCGATCGCGGAGGTGACAGCTGACCGATTATAAAGTTCGCGTGCTGGATGCCAAGAAGGGCACGGCGGCTCGGGTGCGGGTGCTGGTGGAGTGGTCGGATCATCGCAAGAGCTGGGCGACGGTGGGCGTGTCGGAAAACGTGATCGAGGCGAGCTGGTTCGCCCTGGTCGACGCGCTGCGGCTGGAGTTGATGCGGCTGGGTGAGAAGGATCCGGGGGTCGAACGGGCGGTTGAGGATTATTGCTGGGGTGTTTGAGAATCAGAATTCAGGAGTCAGAATTCAGAATAAATGCCTGGCGGCAGTCGAGCTTAGGCAAGCTTCACTTCCGAATAACTTCCTGGGGTCGCTCTAGCCACTGCGTCCGTGATCTTACCGAGGTGCAACTTCACCACCGGCCACTGCGGCGTGCTCAAAACGATGAGCGCAATCCGCCGGCTTTCGAGATTCTGCTGATACTGAATATTCTTGTCCGCTGTGATCAGGACGTCAAATCCGGCGGATTCCGCCGCGGCCAGCAGATCGCCATTGCTGAGCGTCGACCAGCCCCGTTCCCTTGCGGTTGAGACCGTGTGGCCTGTGAGCGCGGGTGCGATGCCCCGCGGTGTTACTTGGTCAAAAAGAATGCGCATTCACGGGAGCGTCGAGGCTTCGCGCTGCGAATTCGAGTACGGCATTGATCTGGTCGCGCGTGAGATCGAACTGGTCGATGATGTCGTCGATAGTTGCTCCAGCTTCGAGGTTCTCGAACACAGCGGACACGGGCATGCGCGTGTCGCGAAAGACCCACGCGCCGTTGAGCCTACCGGGTACGCTCTCAACCGCGGGGCATTGAGACCAATCGAGGGAAGCCATAATCACGCCTTGATACTATATTAGCGGCTGATTATGGGGATGAGTTCACTCGAATTCGCGGCGAGGGCGGCGGCGCGGGAAGCGTCGCGAGTGTCCGTCGCGAACATGCGCGGGTTGCAAAGTCTAAGGGTCATCGCGATATGCGCTCCATGGATCGGGTTAATGGGTTGGCTACGCCAGATCTTGCAGTCGTTCGGCGGCATGCGAAGCGAAGGCACGCCTTTCACCGCCGTGCTGATCGGAGCGGTCGCTGAGGGCGCCGTGATCGCACTGGTGGGATTTATTGTCGCGCTCGTCGCGAAATTGCTGCTCGGCTACTTGCGCGTCCGCTCGGCTGAACTTGATGTCGAGATGAAGACTGCGGCGCTGGGCTTCGTCAACGAACTCTCGCGACTGTAAATGGGAAGCCCAAGCGCGCGGACTGACGTCCGCGCCTCAAACGGCGTCAGGCCGGGCTCCTGACTGCTTTCCCCCTGGTACTTTAATCGAAACCCTACCAGTGAACTAAGGGGTTTCACGCGTAGTAATTTCCACAGGTACGCCGTACGATTGGGTGATGTCGTGGTCCGACGATATACGATGCTTGTTTTGCGACGGGAAACTGCCGCTGTACCGCAAAATCACTAGCGGGCAATTCTGTTCCAGCGCGCATCGCAAGGCGTACTGGGCGGAAAATGAACGCCTGGCGGTGGAACGGCTGTCACAGACTCACGATTCCATCCGCGCCTACATGGCGCCCGGTGCGATCCAGGCAATTCTAGGCGAGATGCCGACGCCCGAAGAAGCGGCGGCCGAGCAGCGGATCTATCTGGAGCAGATCGACATCGCGGGACCGGCGATGGGCGCCTACATCCGCGACACCTACTTCGCGCTGCCGCAATGGCTGCCGGATTCGGTGGCGACGGTGGACGTCGTGTCGCTGGATGCGAACGCGCCGGTGTTGCGGCCGGTGATGGAGGGCATCACGTTCGAGCCGCGCGCGCTCGGATCGCAGCAGATGGCGCCGCTGGTACATATTGAAGCTCGCGCGATGGAGCATGCGTTTCGCGGACTGGCGGGCGCGTTCGATCCGAAGGCGGGAACGCCGGGCATCGATGAAATTCGGCTGGCACTCGAGCCGGTGTCGCCGACCGCTGAGATCGTCGAGATGATGGAGCAAGAGATTCCGGGCTTGCTCGGATTCCTGAAGCTGCCGGCGATCGAAGTGCGCGATTCGAGCGGCGCGGTCCACACCGTGGAGCCGATCGCGATGCTGATGCGCGCGCAGCTGCCGCTGGATCTGTTTGCCAATCGCGCGCCGCAACCGCGCCCGGTGGCGATGGCGTTGTTGTCGGCGGGGCTGACCAGGATCGAAGTGAAGCTGATGCCCGCGCCGCTTCCCGTGGAAGCGCTGCGCGCGATCGAGTTGCGAACGGCGCAGGAAGCTCCGCAGTTCACATTATCGACACCGCCGTTGATGCCGCGATTGAAGATGGCCGCCGGCCGCAGATATCCGGTGGAAACGAAACCGGCCATCGCGATTCCAGCGGTGACGGCTTCTGAAGTTTATCCGGCGGCGCCACGAGCAGTGATTACGTCGCGCGCGGTGCAGACCATAATCGCGGTCGATTTTGAGCCGGGGCCGGCGGGGATGGTATCGCTGGCATGCAATGGCAAAGCGAAAGACGCCGTCAGAGCGATTCTGCCCGCACCATCGGCATGGACCATCGCGCAGCCGATGGGCGGCAAGCCGATGCTGCCGAAATCGAAATTGCAGCCCATGGATTCGACGCCCTCTGGGGCCGACGTGTTGTCGCAACCGATGCGGCCTCCCGTTTCGAGTTCGAGCGGCAAGATCCAGCCGTGGGCGCCGGTGGTGGATTTCTGGAATCGCGCGCCGCGGGACTTGAAGATGCTGGTTTTCGCGCTGCCGATTCTGCTGGGGCTGGCGCTGAATCCAGCGCTGCCGAAAGTGCGCGTGGCTGCGCCGGCGGCGGCCAACGGAATTCAAAAGCAGGTACAGAGCGCGTTCAGTTCGCAATGGGTGAACGTGAAGCAGAGCATGGTGGAACGCGCGGCGGTCGCGCTCGACGAGGATTTCCGGTCCGGACTGGACGATTGGGCCAGCCGCGGCGACGCCACCGCGGAGTGGTCGTTTCGACGCCACCGGCTTCGTGCGGCCGGGGTCCGCTGGCGCTGTACCGTCCCTCGATGGGTCTGACCGATTACCAGATGCAGTTCCTGGGCATGATCGACAAGAAGGCGCTGAGCTGGGTGGTTCGCGCCGCGGATTTCGACAACTTCTACGTGGTGAAGCTGGTGGTGCTGAAGCCCGGACCGCTGCCGACCATCGGCGTGACGCGTTACGCGGTGGTGGACGGCAAAGCGGATGCGCGCGTGGACACCATGGCGCGGATCGATGCGCGCGCGGACATGCTTTATCGCGTGCGAATGGACGTACATGGCGACGATTTCGCGCTATCCGTTCAAGGGCAAATGGTCGATAGCTGGTCAGAGCCGCGGCTTGCAGCACGGCGGGATCGGATTCTTCAGCGCGCGCGGCGAAGAGAGCCGTGTGCGCTGGGTGCAGGTCACGCATCAGTACGACATGCTGGGCCGCCTGTGCGCGTATCTGGCGCCGTACAACATTCCTGCGGGCGACGGGAGTTCACAGCAGTAAACGATTTTTCGGAGTGGGAGCGGCAAAACATATGGCCAAGAAAACTGAACAGAGTGCAACGCTGCGCGGCCAACGGCAAGGCGGTCTCGCCGGCGCTGGCGCGCTCGGTCTCGCTGCATCTGGAAGGCAAGCGCAAGGAAGCCCTGAAAGAGCTGAACACGGCGCATCGAAAACGGCGAGGAGACCAGCGAAGTCTATGCGGCCAAGGGCCACATCCAGTTCGAGCTGGAACAATACGACGACGCCATCAAGACCTACGAAAAGCTGCTGGCGATCGCGCCGCGCCATCCCACGGCGAACTTCAACCTGGGCATCTGCTACGAGAAGCTGGGCCGCTGGCAGGAAGCCACGGACGCCTTTCAGAAGGCTCTCGACATCGATCCGCAGCGCGAGGAAGCGCAGCTCGGCCTGGGCATCTGCCTGCTGCATCAGGAGAAGCCGGAGCCGGCCATCGCCTGCTTCGACAAGGTGCTGGCGCGCAGCCCGAGCCACGAAACGGCGCTGTTCGGCAAAGCCGTTTCGCTGCAACTTCTGTGGAAGTTCGACGAAGCGACGGCGCTGTATCTGAAGATTCTGGAAAAGAATCCGCAGTCGGAAGAATGCCTGGTGAATCTGATCACCATCGGCATGGCGCGCAAGGATCACGCCGCCATCCAGCAGTATTCCGAGCGCCTGCTGACCATGCGGCCGTTCTCGCAAGCCGCTCTGGAAGGCCTGGCCACCTGCGCGTTCCACTCCAACGATTACGAAGCCGCGGCGCGCTATTGCGCCAAGCTGGTGGAGTTCACGCCGGATCATTTCGAGCGCTGGTTCAACCTGGGCGTCGCCGAACAGAAGTGCGGACGCCTGGAAGAAGCCGCCCGCGCCTATTCGGAAGCCGTGCGCATCCGGCCCGACGCCAAGCAGGCGCATGTGAATCTGGGCATCGTGCGGCAGGAGATGGGCGAACTGAAGCTGGCGCGCGAATCCTATGAACGCGCGCTGCAGATCGCGCCGGATCTGGCCGACGTGATCTACAATCTGGCGAGCGTGCTCGAGCAGCAGGGCGAAAAAGAAGATGCCGAGCGGCTGTATGTGAAGCTGCTGTCGCGCAATCCGGAATGGGAAGACGCGTGGTTCCGTCTGGGCTATCTGCGCCTGCAGCGCGCCGATCATCGCGCCGCGGCGGAAGCGTTCCAGACCTGCGTCCGCAAGCGTGCGCAGTGGCCGGAAGCGCAGTTGAATCTCGGCCTGGCGTATTGGAACATGGGCGATCACGAAAGCGCGGCCAAGGCGTTCGAAGCGGTGCTCGAAGCCGATGCCGGCATTCGATCGACGCGCTGCGCGGCCTGGCGGCGCTGGCGGTCGAACGCGAGGATCTGGACAAGGCTCTGGACCTGCAAGCCAAGCTGATCGAAGCCGGCGAGCGCACGCCGGAGCTGTTCTACAACACCGGCCTGCTGCTGCAGAAATCGGGACAGATCGAAGATGCGATCCGGCTGTATCAGGAAGCCCTGGCCGAGCGCCCGAATTTCGCCGAAGCGCTGCTGAATCTAGGCCACGCGCTGAAGTCGCAGGGAAATCTGGACGAAGCCCGCAATTACTGGCGGCAGGCGCTCGAGCAGAAGCCCGAGCTCGCCACGGGATACTTCGAGCAGTAGGCTGGCCTGCGTCTTCGTTAGGGATAGCCGGTTTTCGGCGCGACAAAACCTATCACCCACGCTATTTCCGCGACGAACAATAGTCCTGCGGAGAAGGCGAGCACCATAGGCACAAGCCACAAGAGTTCGTAGCGTGCGGGCGATTCGGTTCGCAGATAGACCGCAGCAAACGATCCTCCCCATAGTGAGCCTGTGATCAGGGAGAACGCGAGATAGCCGTGAGTGATGCGGCTGAAATCGAACAGATCGCCCTCTAACCCGCCCGTGGCGACCCAGCAGAGCAACAGCGCCGTCGCGAGCAGCAAGATCTTGATCCTCATTGAGCGCTATGACCCCACGCGCACATCATCATGTGGAAAAGGGGCTAACCGGGCGCGAGTGGTCTTGGGATCGATCGAGGTCGAGGTTGGCTCCTGCGAACGGCGACGCGAGAAGAAGATCTGAGAGATTGGCGAACCGCTTGTGTGTCGACTTGGCGTTATCCGTCGAAAGATCCTGTTCCAGAACCTCAAGCGCGTATTGCTCCGCCGAGACGCCTCGTGCGGACGCCTTGGCTTGGAGGGCCTGGACGTCTTCGTCGGGAAGTTTGATGGTGAGGTTCACAGGGTCTCCCTCAAGGTTAGCTCCGGCGGCAACTGTATTGGGAAACGATGTCAGTAGACCAGAGCTCGCCACCGGATATTTCGAGAAGTAGATTTCCGCGATATACCTCCTATAGCACGCTCCCTGACGGTCGGGTCTCGTCACGCGCACACACATTTTGATTCAATAAGAACGTGCGCGCCGGGATTCTATTGGTTGTCGTTGTGGCTTCATCGTGCGGGCTGCATGGGCAGAGTGTCTACCAGCAGGGCGACCAAGTCATTTACCAGGACGCGTCGAATCAAGAGACTTTACTCGGGCGGGGACACGATCCGCTCCCTCTTCCCGATGGCAAGATTCTGTGGATCCAGGGAGCGAAGCTGAATTACGGCGATCGCTTCGCGTGCACGAATCCGAAACTGAAGAATACAATCGCGCTGTATGATCCCGTGACGCACGGAAAATCGATTCTGTACGACAAGCCGATCGTAAACGACATTGTGGGTCCGGAGGACGGGTGCGTTTTTAATCAAGCGGACCTGTCGCCCGACGGATCGAGTTTGTATATTGTGACGCCTTGGGCAGCGACGTCGGGTATGCTCACGATCATAAACCTGCGCAACGGGAAGGTTGTGTCCGTCGCCGGGGTTGATGATGTCTATGTGATTCGCGGGGGCAGCGCGGAAGGCGGTTTGATTTACACCCGCCGGCTATGGAAAGAGAAGGATGCCATCGGTGCGCATCCCTACTATCCGTTCGTCCACGCGAGGCCGGATGGTTCGCAGATCGCGATTATTTCCGATGAATCGTTCGAAGTGGGCGGCACCGCCAAGACTCCGATCTTGAGGTCGTTTCTACGAGGGGTCCGCGGCCGGATTTATGTCCAGGGTGACGCCTACGCCCGGGGCAAGTGGATTCCGTAACCCGCTCGGTGTTATCGGGTTGAATAAAAAGATGAAAAGCGCGACGATATCTGGATAAGATCGTCAATTAACAATATGCGAGGTGTTGCATTTGTTTGTGTCGCGATGAGTGTATTCGGGCAAACGCAGCCCGAGCCGCTTCGCTTTGACGTGGTCTCTGTCAAGCCGCCGCCGGTGGGCAGATAGCCCGGTGCGCAGCGCGGGTGCACCGGGGACCGGTTCAAGTTCGCGGGATTTGCTCTCACCTGGCTTTTCCGTTGGGCCTATGATCTTCCTCCTACTCGCATGGTCGGCCTGCCAGATTGGGTAACGGACTGGGGGAATAAGACCGACTCCATGTACGAGATCGAAGCCAAGGCCCCATTTGCTGTGAACGATATGCAATGCAAAGCGATGGTGCAATCCATGCTCGCTGATCGATTCAAGATGGATGCTCGTATTGAGCCGCGGGAAATCCGTGTATTAGAGCTGACGGTGTCCAAGAGAGGTCACAAAATGCAATTGGTCGACTCCAGATCGCCTAGTATGGGGGTCAAAATACGAGGAGTTCCGATGCGGACGCAAACCGAGGCGCTGGCGGGATACTCCATGGCGGATTTTGCAAAGCAGCTCAGCGCAATTCCCTCAGTCGCATATCCGGTCATCGACAGGACAGGTCTGGCCGGCGTTTATAGCTTCAGCCTGAATTGGTCGCTCAAGGATGATGACGGGCTTCCGGCTCTTCCGACAGCCGTCGAAGAGCAGCTTGGTCTGAAGTTGACGCCTTCCAATGCAATCATCGATGTGCTCGTCGTGAGTCATATGGAGCGGCCGACGGCGAATTAGGCCCGCGCACCTTAGAAAAAATTTCTCAGTAAGGTGGAAAAGCTACCGGAACCGACCGCTCTCTAAGGTCGAAGAACTACACAAACTTGTAGATACGATTCACTCCTTTCACGGCACTATACCTGCATGAACGACTCGGTTACCGTCCGAGTCGACAGGAGGAAAACAATACATGCAGGCTATCTGGCCTAGATTCCCGTTCAAACTTGCCGCGGCGGTTGTGCTGGCAGGTCTTATGGTTCCCGCTCATGCTCAAGTGACGTGCACTTTGGGGGGCGTAGTCCCCTCGCTCGCGCGTCTGGAAGGCAACACCGAGTTGCTGAGCGACATCGTCTTCAATTGCACTGGCGGCCTTCCCACTCCCGCCGGGGACGTGGTGCCGCAGATCAACATCACGGTGTTTCTCAACACCAATGAAACCAGCCGCGTCACCTCGTCGACGGCGGCGTTCGGCAGCTTCAACGAAGCGCTGCTGCTGATCGACGAACCGAATGCGGGTTCGCCTCCGGGCTCGGTTGCGCTGACGCATCCGTTGCTCAATTGCGGCAACGCCGGCGCTCCGGACAATGGAGCGTCCGGGCCAGGAGTCTGCGCGATCATCAGCACTGGAAATCCGCTACAGACCTATGACGGAACCCCGAGCGCGGGTCCGCCGGCGACGTGTTTTTCGGCGCCCGGCACGGTTCCGATTCCCAGCAATGTGTACGGGTGCGGCCGCCCGAATGCGTTTCAAGGCCGATTGAACGGTCCGCCGGGACCGGGCACGACGCAGAGCAACGTGATCGTGTTCCTGGGCGTGCCGTTCGATCCTCCGGGTGCAGGCGGGAATCGTGTTTTGCGCATCACGAATCTGCGGGCCAGCGCGGCGACCATCGGTGTGGCGGCCTCGCCGATCAGCGCGATCGTGGCGGTCAACGGCAGCTCGGCGATGACGTTTCCGCCGGGCACCAACTCGACCACGCCGATCAACATCGGTTTCATCCAGCCGGGATTAGTGTCGAAGGTGCAAGGGAACGGAGTGGTGCGGGTGACGGAAGGATTCGGATCGTCCTGGAAGCCACGCAATGTGGCGACGGCGCTGGCGAATTCGTCCTTCGTTTTGCCGAATTATTTGTACAACACGCCGGACATGAATTATCCGGCGCAGGCGGCGCAGAATGTGCCTGGAATCGTGTACAACACCGAAGACGCGTTCCAGTGGCAGAACAACACCACGAATAAACCGCCGAGTCCCGATCCGCCGCTGGGCTACTCGAATTTTTTCACGTCGAATTTGAATTATCCGCTGAACTCGCTGGGGCTGGGCGGCGTGAACACGGGAATCAACGGCGATGGGATTTCGCAGGCGGGCACCCGGATCGCGCTGAACTTTATCGCGTTCGGCGAAACCGTGACGGTGCCGTCCTTCGTGTACCTGCATCGGGTAGGAGTTCCGACGGTGAATTCGGGAGTCGCGGTGCTGACCACGACTGACCCGAACGGCGCGGGTCCCTACACGCCGGGCGCGACCACCACCATTCACAATACGGGAACGGCGGTGTACGAAGTACTGTACGCGGATCCGTTCGCGGTTGAATATGCGGATGTGCCGGTGGCGATCAACGGGCTGCATGTAGCGATCGTGACGTCGACGCTGGCACCGGCGTATTTTGGACCGGCGACGGGCATGGCATCGCCAACATTGACGAATCCGACGCCGACCGCGATTCCTCGCTTCCGGGCGGAGGATGCGACGGTGTTGGTGTTGTTCTCGATTCCGTCGATCGGTTCGTTCTTCTAGACGGAGTTTTAAATGGGCCGTTAATGAACGTGAAGAACGTGAATCCGAAACCCATGTTCATTTACGTTCATTCACGGCCAGGATCTTAGTTCGCTGCCTGGGCTTTGATGGCGGCGAGGATTCCCTTCATGCGTTCCCGCATGGCGGCCACCTGCTGCTTGCCTTCGGGCATCTTCTCGATCAGCTTTTCGATGTTCAAGGCGAACTTCGGCCCGAACTGAGTGCGGATTTCGGGCAGCAGGTTTTCGATCTTCATGAACACGCCGATAAATTCGCCATTGGTGTCGGTGAACATTTCCATGCTGATGGCGCCTTGCAATACGAAGGCGCAGGCCATGTCCCAATAGGTGACCACCATGCGCAGATGGCCGCTGTGCGGACCCATGATGGCGGCGCCGAAGTCCTGCATGTTCTGGGGATGGAATTCGCGAAAATACCAATCGCGCGCGGTGCGCATGGTTTCTTCGCGGCGGAGTTCGTACAACTTTAGAATGAGACCGGCTTCTTCTTGTTTGGACATAACTTGATTTTACCGGTTACCGGAACAGAGTGACCGCGATGTAGCCGAGCAATCCTCCGATGCCTGCTCCAGCGATCACGTCAGTCAGAAAATGCATCCCCAGCAGGATTCGCGACGCCGCGATGCTGATCGCGCAGAACAGCAGGCTGGCCAGCAGCGCCGGATAGAACGCGCCCAGCGAGATCGCTACCGCGAACGCTGTGATGGTGTGGCCCGACGGGAAGGAGAACTGGTCGGGCGGCAGCAGGGTCGCCCAGCAATGCGGTTCCAAGGCACACGGGCGCTTGCGTCCGCACGTCCGCTTCAGTTTCAGAAATAATCCGATGCCAGCCGCGACCGACGATGCCGCTGCCGCCAGCGCCGCGAATCGTTCCGGGCCCCCGAACAGGCCCACTACCAGTGCCATGGCGTACCACAACCATCCGTCACCTCCGCGGGTTGCTGCGATCATCCAGACGCGCATCCATCGCGGCGGGCGCCAGCGATTGACGGTGCGCATCAGGCGATGGTCGCCGGTTTCGAACCATTCGACAGTGGTCCACATGACGCGCGGCGCGTTCATTCTCACGGTCGAAGACAGGTTCGATAACGAAACCGCCATGCTACACTTTTAAGCCCCTGGTATGACACCCGTATGACGGTGCTATAAAACATTTGTGACTGATTTTGTTAAGCAGGTCCAATTCCTGTATTTCGACGCCGGCGGAGGACATCGCGCGGCCGCGACGGCGCTCAAATCGCTGCTCGATCGCGAGGGTAAGTCTTGCGAAATCAAGCTGGTGAATGTGCAGGAGCTGCTTGCCCCGCTGGATGTGTTTCGCAAAGTTACCGGCATTCCGCTTGAAGACATCTACAACAAGATGCTGGCGAAGGGGTGGACGCTGGGGTCGGGGATGGGGCTCAAGTTCATGCACGGCGTGATCCGGTTCAATCATAGCGTGACCGTGAAACTGCTCACCAAGCATTTTGTTGATACTAAACCCGACTTAGTTGTTTCACTGATTCCGAATTTCAATCTCGCGATCAGCCAAAGTGTGTTCGCGGCGTCGCCCAAGACTCCGATCATTACCGTGATCACGGATTTCGCGGATTATCCGCCGCATTTCTGGATCGAGCGATTTGATTCCGCGATTCCGGAGCGCTACATCGTGTGCGGAACGTTGCGCGCGGCGGTGCAGGCTCGCGAATGGCGATATGACGAGGCGCATGTGTTTCGCACCTCGGGCATGATCATCCGTCCGATGTTTTACGAACCGGTCTCGATCGATCGAGCGAGGGAGCGCGAGAAACTGGGGCTCGATCCGGCGAAGCCGACGGGTGTCGTGCTGTTCGGAGGGCAGGGGTCCAAGGTAATGCTGGATATCGCGCGAAATCTTTCGGACACGCAGCTCATTTTGATCTGCGGCAAGAACGCGGCGCTGGCTGATCGGTTGCGCGCGCAGACGGCGAACGCGCCGCGTCACATTGAAGGATTTACTTCGGAGATTCCGCGCTTCATGCAGCTCGCCGATTTTTTCATCGGCAAGCCGGGACCGGGCAGCATCAGTGAAGCGATCGCGATGAAGCTGCCGGTGATTGTGGAATCGAATGCGTGGACGCTGCCGCAGGAGCGCTACAACGCGGAGTGGGTTCGCGAAAAAGGCGTGGGCGTGGTGTTGCCGAATTTTCGTGGTATTCGCGACGCGGCGGGGGCGATGATCGGGTCGCTGGAGAAGTATCGCGCGCAGGTCGCCAAGATCGAAAATCGCGCGGTGTTTGAGATCGTCGAGATTCTGGACACCTTTTTGAAGAAGGTAAACTGAGGGCGTGCGGCGAGCATTTATCTTTTTTGTGACGGCGGCGGTCGCGTTGGCGAGCGATCCCGAACGGCTGATTCTCGATACCGACAGCGCGTATTTCAATGACGACGGCGCGGCGCTGGTAATGCTGCTGCAGCATCCCGAAATCACCGATGTGGTCGGGATCACCATCGTGCCGGGAAATCTGTGGCCGGAGCCGGGTGCGGAGGCGATGTACCGCATTCTCGACGTGATGAAACATCCTGGCATCGGCGTGTTCTATGGCGCGCAGATGCCGCTGGTGCACACCCCGGCGATGGCGGCGATCGAAAACAAGAAGTGGGGGCCGATCGGTTTCATGGGCGCGTTCGGAGTGGATCGCGCCGAGGCTCTCAAGAAAGTGAGCCACACCGCGCTGCGCCGCGTGCCGCATCGCAACGGGCCGGATTTCATTTACGAGACGATTGAAAACGCGACCGTGCCGGTGACGATTCTTGCGATCGGCCCGATGACGAATCTGGCGATCGCGCTGCGGCTGCATCCCGAGCTGGAAAAGAAAATCCATCGGCTGGTGTTCATGGGCGGGTCGGTGCGCGCGAAGAACGAATCGGGCGGTGCGGCGGAATTTAATTTCTGGTTCGATCCGGAGGCAGCTCGAATCGTGCTGCGCAGCGGGATCGAACACAAGACCATGTTCGGGTTGGATATCGCCGAGCATGCCCGGATCAACAAGGATCATTATGAGCAGATCGCGAAAGTGAAGACGCCGGTGACCGCGATGTTTCGCGACGACATGGGCAAGCGCTTCGCGAAGAATCCGGACGCTCATACCTTTATCTGGGATTGCCTGGCGGCGGGGTATCTGATCGATCCTGCGTTCGTGACCAAGCGCGAAACGGCGTATCTGGATGTCGACACGACGTTCGGTCCGAATTATGGGGCGGTGGTGCCGCTGGATAGAGAGATCGCGCCGGGGGCGACGCCGGTGGAAGTCATGCTCGATTTGGATTTCGAGAAATTTTTCACGATGTATAAGGCGCTGCTGACCAAGGCGCCGTAGAAAAGCGACTCGCAGGCGACGAAAGGCGATCGCCTGCGCTACGGGCCGCCCGTTGAGGCGGGTGAATACGCGCGGCGATAGCGCACGATCGGGTGGCCGCGCGAGACCTGCACCTTTAACTTGTGTTCGTTCGAATCGCGCTCGTCATCGCGGAGATAGAAGCCGAGCACGTAGGTGAAGCGCGTATCTTCGAACGCGGCGTCGATAAAGTTTTTCAAGTCGCTGCGATTGAAGAACGCCAGGCCGCCAGTGGAATCGGCGAAGAGTTGCATGGGTATATGGGTG
This sequence comes from Terriglobia bacterium, assembly GCA_963819125.1. Classification (GTDB taxonomy): domain Bacteria; phylum Acidobacteriota; class Terriglobia; order Bryobacterales; family Bryobacteraceae; genus Palsa-187. The sequence goes on along the minus strand of CAWFUQ010000015.1, from coordinate 14,389 downwards.
TCGCCCACCTGGCGATCCCACCCCAGCGCGCTGGCATCGACCGGATAGAGTGCGATATTGGCGTCATTCAGCGTGTCGATGATGTGCTTGTAGATGGGCTCAAATCCCTGATCGTATGGCAGGCCTTCGCCGATCCAGATGATGCTTTTTCTCCCCGGGAAAGTACGCATGATGGTGGCCAGGCGGATCATCGCGACTTCGGTCACCGCGGCGCGCTCTCCCATGGAATACTCGCCGGGCTTCGGTTCAAAATTCTTGATCGCCGCAATCTGCGCAACTCGATTTTGATTGAACGGCAGGTAGGGCATGCCCGCGACGAGCCGAAGCACCGCGATCGATTCATCGAGCGGCATCCAGGCGATCGACTTGATGGCCTCATCGCGCATGAATTTCTGATATTTGAAATTGGTGTTGATGCGGTCGAGAATCACCGCTGTATGGCGGGCCGTCGAGCGCGAGGCGGCGGCCGCTTGGTTCGCCTGATCTTTGCGCGACGCAGGCGGTGCGGGTTCTGCTGAATCGGTCGAAAAAATTTGGATCTCGCGCGGCTTGCCGTTGTCGAACAGCCTGAAATCCTCTTTGCGAAGATCGCGAATGGGGTTGGCGCGATGGTCTTCGACCACCACGTTGACTTCGACGGCTCGCGTTTCGGACTTGAGGATGACGGGTGGCTGGCCGGATTGGAAGGCGAGCAAAAGGGGAAGAATTCCGGTGAGCACCCTGCGAAGACGCTGTTCGCAAATCTCAAGTTACTCCCGAGAGGAATCGTCGCGAATTTGCACCTTAATACATGCCTCTCGCGATCTTGTTGGCAACCATGCTGGTGCAATCGCCGGTTTTGGATGCGCCGACCTATACGGCGAGTTCAATCCTCAACACGGCGTCGGGACTGTCCGGGTCGTACGCGCCGGATACATTCATCACCATTACGGGGACGAATCTGGCGTTTGTGACGCGCGCGATCACCATTGGCGATATCAGCGCGGGGATCCTGCCGACGGCGCTGCCGGGAACAGGCGTCGAGGTGATTATCAATGGTGTACTCGCCGATATTTATTCGGTGTCGCCGACGGCGGTGCTGTGTCTGATCCCGACGCTGCTGACGGCGGGGCCGGCGACGATTCAACTGGAGGTCGACGGGCTGGCGGGGCAGCCGGCGCAGGTGACGTTGGGGTCGTCGGCTCCGGCGATGTTCCAACGGGACGCGGTCACTGTGTGGGCGACGCACGGCGATTATTCGGCAGTGCTTTCGACAGCGCCCGCGGAGATCGGTGAAGAGATCGCGATCTGGGCGACGGGACTGGGCGCGACGATTCCCGCGGCGATTCCGAATCAGTTGCCTACTAGCGCGGAAGCTCCGCTGGCCGATGTGCAGCATTTCGTGGTGATGCTGGATGGCGTTGCGGTTCCGTCGCGGATGATCGAATATGTGGGCGGGTCGGAAGGATACGCGGGGCTGTTTCAGATCAACGTGACGATTCCAGAAGGAACGGGGGCGAATCCGCAGATTGTTGTTGGAACCAATAATGGGGCGTCGAGCGTGATGAGCCCGCCAGGGAGGATCTTGCCTGTCGATCCGAGTGCGCATGTTCGTCCTAGAGGGAAACCCATTCCGCATCGGCCGCGTATCATAATGTAGGAATGCGACGGTTTGTTATTTCGATCGCGATGGGCGCGGTGGCGTTTGGGCAGGAGCAGGCGCCTCCGGTAATCACGCCGAAGCCGGTGCCCCCTCAACCGGTGCTTCTTGACGACGGCCGTCCGCCAGTTCCGACCGAGCCGGCGAAGGTCGGCGATGCGCTCGACAAATCGTATCTGGTGGCGATCGGCACGCATATTCCGCTCAGCCTGATCAATAGCGTCAGCACGAAAAATTCTGTCCCTGGCGATCGCGTTTATCTGGAAACGGTCTTCCCGATTCTGGTGGACGGCAAGATCGTGATTCCTCCGGGCAGCTACGTCGAAGGCACCATCACGGAAGTGCAGCGGCCGGGCAAGGTCAAGGGACGCGGCGAATTTCATCTGCGCTTCGATTCACTTACGCTGCCGAACGGCACGACCCGTGATTTTCGGGCGCGGGTAAGCGGGCTCGACGGGCGCGCGAATGAGGAACTGGATCGCAAGGAAGGCACCATTCGCAGCGAGGGAAATAAATCCGGTGACATGCGCACCATCGGAGAAACCGGGGCGACCGGTGCCGGGATCGGCGGTTTGATCGGGGCGGCCAGCGGATCGGCAGGAATGGGCGCGGGCATCGGCGCAGCGGCGGGCGCGGCGGTGGGATTGATGGGCGTGCTGTTCACGCGCGGTCCGGAAGCGGTGCTGGCGAAGGGCACCACGCTCGAAATGGTGCTGGATCGCCAGGTGCAGTTCGACGAAGGCGAGCTTGATTTTTCGAATTCACCGATGCGGCGCGCGGGCGGCGACGGTCCTGGTCCGATGCCGAGCAAGAAAGCGCCCACGCGCCGGTTCCCTCTGTAAGTTCCCAGTCGTCCAAACACGCTCCGTAACCGTCACGCCTCAATTAAGGGCCGGGTGCGCAGTTTTTTCGCCGGAATAGGCGAAAATCCGCCGTTCTCAGCGATTCGCCGCATGTCATCCGAGGGCTTTTACCTAGGCCCAAAATCCCAAAGTTCGGTTAAGGTTGACTTGTGGAACTCGCACGCACTCAGCCCGATCGCCGCGGCACCGCGGGAACGATGAGAGGCTTCAGCCTGTTTGGCGTGCCGGTTCGTCTGCACTTCACCTTCATCCTGCTGGTGATCTTCCTGGTGGTTACCGATCTGGGTAGCAAACAATCGAGCTCGAGCTTCGCGCTATTTCTAGTCGGAATGTTCGCGAGCGTGATGCTGCATGAGCTGGCTCACGCGGTCACTGGATGGAAGCTGGGTGTGCGCACCACCGAGATCGTGATGTTTCCGATCGGCGGGTTGTCGCGCATGGAACGCATGCTGGGCCCCGGCGAAGAATTGTGGATTGCGCTGGCGGGCCCGGCGGTGAATATTCTGATCTCCGCCTCGATTTTCGGCTACATGTTCTGGTCGCATCGGGCGGTGCCGATCCAGTTGACCGACCTGATGCAGCCCACCGACGCGAACGCGCTGGCTCGTCTGGCCTACGGAAATCTGCTGCTGGCGGGATTCAATCTGCTGCCGGCGTTTCCGATGGACGGCGGTCGAGTTCTGCGCGCGCTGCTTTCGTATCTGCAGCCGGAAGATCAGGCCACGCGGATCGCGGCGTGGATGGGCCGCATGCTGGCGATCAGCATGGGACTGTACGGGTTGGTGGCGCAGGATTTCATGCTGGTGTTCGTGGCGTTCTTCATTTATCTGGGCGCGGCGCAGGAGAGCGCGGCGGCGCTGGGGCGGTCGCTGACGCACGGCATTCCGGTGCGCGCGGCGATGATCACCGAATTCCACACGCTGCAGCACGGCAATACCATTCGCGACGCGGCGAACCTGCTGCTGTCGACTTCGCAACAGGATTTCCCGGTGATTCATAGCGAACAAGTGGTCGGGTTGCTGGGCCGCAATCTGCTGCTGAAGGCGCTGGCGGCGGAGGGTCCCGATGCGTATGTCGCGGGCGTGATGGATCGTGAGTTTCTAGCGATCGATCCGACGTCGGACCTGGCGGAGATTTTGCCGCTGATGGCGCAGGCTGGTCGCTGCGCGCTGGTGATGCAGGGTGACGCGAAACTGCTCGGGTTGCTGACGACGGATAATTTGTCGGAGTTTTTGCTGCTGCGGCGGTTCGGCATGGAGCCGGTAGTTTAGCTCGGATCGGTGTTCATCGGATCGAGGAGCCCGAACTTATCGAGCACCCTTCCTGGCCACGCCTGCAAACGCCCACCGAAATAGGTACGCCAGCCCGAACCACAGCCCCGCGTTAATCACAAGCAGCACGCGGATCTCGAGTAGCGCCATCAACCTCAATGACATTCCGCTCATCCAGAAAGTGCGTTCAATCACCATCGCACTCAAGACGTTCCCTGGGAGAAGGGTAATAAAGGACGTGGCCCAAAGAAAAGGGCCGAGCGAAGCTGCTGCGTTCACCGTAAACATGCAAAGCAGCCCGACCGACTGCAGCGCAATAAAGAAAATCTTAAACCACTTCACCAGCTCGGATTGTAGTACGACACCAACCGAGCGCGGATCGGCACGAGAGCCATGCCGACCCACAACAGAGGATTAATCTATCCCTTGGGCGGGACTGGTGATCGCCGAGGACACCACCTCGCGGCTTCCGCGCGACCGATATGCCGCGTCAATGCGCCGGGCGGAAATAGAGGACCATTGCCGCGCCGATTGGCACCAGCGCCATCCCTACCCAAACCAGTGGATTGATGCTCTCCTTGGGCGGATCGTTCACCCACGTGTACAGCGTATTGATCACCGGTGCGCCGCCGAACACCAAGGGCATGACGTAGGTCGGGATGCCGCCGTTCTTGAACGCGTAGATGATGAAGATCGCGCCCAGCGCACCGAGCGCTCCGCCGATGGTCGCGTAGGTGATTCCGGCTTTGGTAAATCCGGTGAAGCCGCTCGGTCCGATGGCGATCATCGGGACCAGCACGCCCATCAAAAAGTACGCCGCGCCGACGCACAGCAGCGACTTCATGGGGCTGTGCAGCATTGCCGTTCCTTTGCCAAGCACGGGACCGTACACGCCCCAACACAACGCCGCGCCGATCGCGAATATCACCCACCACATGGATTTTTTCCTCGCTGTCGAATGTGTCTGCATCAGTCCGACCATTTTAGAACATCCCCGGACCTAACCCGGCATGAGCTACGCTGAAGAATTCATGACACCGGAAAACACCGGCGCTGCCTTGTTCGTGCTGCATCCATCGGGCACCCGCACGCGTGTCGAAATCAATGAACTGCCGTTCACCATCGGCCGCCACGCCGATAATCACCTGGTGCTGCGCGACAATCGCGCGTCGCGAAATCATTCGAGGATTTTGTTCGAGGGCGGCACGTTTCTGATCGAGGATCTGAGCAGCCGCCATGGCACCTGGGTGAACGGCGAACGCGTCTCCCGGCGCGCGCTGCACAATTCCGATCGCATCGATTTCGGCGTGCGTGAGTCGTATCAGCTCACCTTTACGACCGGGCATGGCGAGATCAGCCGGATTCTGGATCAGATCTCATCGACTTCGAAAGCGGGCGAAACGGGATCGAAGAATTTAGGCAAGCTGAAGTCGCTGATGGAAGTGGCGCGCGCGCTGCAGAATTCGCTGTCGACGAACGAAGTGCTGACGGCGGTGGTGGATGCGGCGCTGGCAGTGACGGGATGCGATCGAGGCTTCCTGATGCTGCGGCGCGATCCGGAACTGGAGATCGCGGTGGCCCGCGATCGCGACGGAAGGGCGCTGGGCGACGATGATCTGCGCGTGCCCCGATCCGTGATTCGGCGGGCGCTGAATACGCGGCGCGATTTATTGTCGATGTCGTTCGATCCTCTGGCCGAGCAGGGCGCGCGGCCGGAGATGACCGTGGCCGCGCTCGAATTGCGCAGCGTGGTGTGCCTGCCTCTGATTCACATTCGCAGCGGAACGTCCGAAGAGACCCGTATCGGATCGACGATGGAAGACACGGTGGGCCTCCTGTATATGGACTCGCGGCTGGCGCCCGCGGATTTGTCGGCGGGGAATCGCGAATTGCTGCAGACGCTGGCGATCGAGGCGTCGACGATTTTAGAAAACGCCCGGCTGATCGAAGAAGAACGCAAGAAAGTTCGCATCGAAGACGAGCTGAAGATCGCGCGCGATATCCAGCAGGGATTGCTGCCGCCGGCGCTGCCGAAGACGGGTTGGTTTCGCGCGGCGGGATCGAGCATCCCTTCGACGCAAGTGGGCGGCGATTATTTCGACGTGCGGCAGGTGTCGCCGCATCTATGGGCCGCGGTGGTCGCCGATGTTTCCGGGAAGGGCGTGAGTTCGGCGCTGTTGGCGAGCCTGCTGCAGGGCACCTTTCTGATGTGCTCGGGCGATCCCGCGGATATTGAATCGATCTTGTCGCGGCTGAATGCGTTTTTGCTGGAGCGCACGCGCGGTGAAAAATACGCGACGTTGTTTTATTGCACGCTGGATGAATCGGGGCTGTTGAATTATTCGAACGCGGGACATCCGGCGCCGTTTCTGGTGGGACGCGATGGGCGATTGCGCAAGCTGCACACCTCGGGAATGCCGGTGGGCATGATCGAAGACGCGCCGTTTCAAACTGTGCAGGAGCAGCTCGCGCCGGGCGATAAGATCGTGATTTTCAGCGACGGCCTGACCGAAGCTGAAAATGCCGAAGGCCAATTTTTCGATGCCGAGCGATTGCGCATATGCCTGCGCGACAACGCGTCGCGCGACGCTAAGCAGATGCATGCGGCGCTGCTGACCGCGATCGATCGCTTCGCCGACGGCGGCGCGGTTCGCGATGACATTACGGCTCTGGTGATCGAGTACCTGCCCGCCTGACCAAGCAATTGATCTTATATACGGCAGCGCACGGAGGGTTCGCGAGAGAAGCCGTTCCGTTGGGCGGCGGCGCGGCGGTGTTCGATCATTTGATCGACGAGTGGGCGAGGACGAAACCGTTCGAGTTTCGCGCCATCACGCCGGAGATTCTGGCGGGTGGTGGTCCATCGGGACGCGATCTGGTAAGTTTCGGCGAGCGCGATTACGCAAGTTTCTGTCACGCGTTCGAGCGCGCGTCGACTGCAGAAATCCTGAAATATGATCCGGCGACGACCGTGGTGCTCGTGAATGATGTTTCCGAAGGGCCGGATTTTGCGTTGGTGGGCGCGCGCGGCTATCGCATCTTCACGATTTATCACGTGGATGTGGTCGCGTACGTCGCGTCGATTTATTTGCGCGGTTGGATCGCGCCGGAAACAACGGTTGGTTTGGAACGGAGGCTGCGGCCCATCCTTCCGCCAGGGACAAGAAAGCTCACGCGATTGATTTGGGAGAAGCAGGCGGCGAGCGTAGAGTGGTCGCGAGGATTAATCGTGCCGTCGGCGGGGATGCGCGAGGTGATGCTGCGCTGTTACCCAGATTGTCCTCGCGAAAAGATTCACGTGATGCCGTGGGGTGTATTGGAGGAATCGGCACCGGCGCGTGGTGATGAGCTTCGTGAAGAATTCGGTGTCCCGCGAGACGCGAAGGTGCTGCTGACGCTCAGCCGCATTTCGCCGGAGAAGGGACAGGATGTGTTGCTTGAATCGCTGTTGGAATGGGATCCGCCGGTTTGGATTTTCATCTGCGGCGGAGCGGCGTACATGCAGGGCGAACGATATCTCGAAAAGCTGCGAAAGATCGCGGCGAAGTTTCGGAACACGCGTGTGGTGTTTCCAGGGCACGTGATCGGCGAACGCAAGCGCGCATTTTTCGCGATGGCGGATCTGTACATTTTTCCATCGCGACATGAGAGCTATGGGCTGACGTTGATGGAAGCGCTCGCGGCGGGAGTTCCGGCGGTGTGCATGGACTCGCTGGGTGCTCGTGAGGTGATGCGCGAGGAATTCGGCGCTGTTGTGTCGCGCGATGAACTCAGACCTGCGATCGAGCGATTGCTCAATGACGATTCGCTGCGAAGAAGGATGAGCGCCGCTGCTCGAGAATTCGCGGGAACGCAGAAGTTCTCCGGTACCGCGGCAAGGCTCGCCGAATTATTGGCCGCGAATAAACAAGACTAGGCCATCAGTTGGGCGTTGGTCGTTCGAGATGATCCAGGACGAAATGCTCCACCATCCCTTTGTGCCGCTCCAGCTTCAGCCCTAGCTGGTTTTTCAACGCAGTCTCCAGATCCGGAGCCGAGAATTTCAGCGGGTCGGTCGTAAAGTTGAGAGTGATTTTGTACTCGCCTTCGAGTCCGGTCTTGTCGATGACTCTGAGCCCGTCCGATGTCCAGAGTCCCACTTCGTCGGCGAAGAGCACCATACTCCTCGCTCTCATTACCCGGCGAGCCGGGACGGCCTCTGGACGCTGGTCGTTTATCGTGATGAAGACGCCTTGCTCGTTGAACGAATCGTCCGCCCGCTGCATTTTCGATCCCCCCGGACCAAGAACCAATTCGTAATACTGCCGGGTTTTTGCTCGGTGTGCATGCGGAGCTTGAATCGATCTGCCAGCAGAATGCGGACCTTCGCCACGGCAATTCAGCCTACAGAAACGGGTGTACGCAGCTTTCGCTTCAATGCGAAAGCCCCTCCTGGTTGTCTTGTCCAGGCAGGTAACTGTCCTTCCATTTCGGCGCCCTGCGGCCAGTGAAGATCGTAGGCCCACCGAACAATTCCGAACTTGGAATCGAGAGCCCGATAGCTGTCGTTATGACACTCCTCGTACAGCCGCTGGATAGGCTGTGGACCGCGCACCAGTACTTTTACCGAGGCAACCTCAAACGCCGGAGCCGGTCGAGCGCGCGAAACTGCACCCATGACAAGCAACGAGAAGAAAGCGATGCATGTAAATTGCCGGCGGTTCGCGCAGCCCAAACGCGTTCTCTGACGTTCGCGCCTCATTGGCAGACGCGGGTTATTTCGATTCCTGCTTGCGTGCGCCGCCCAGGATATCCTGCATCGAATAATTGCCTTCATGGCACGCGTATTCATAAACAGGACTGGAGCTCGCCAGGAACGGATATTCGAGGGTCCACGGCTTGGTGTAAGCGACCGGATCATCAATCGTCACGCGATACAAGAATCGTTTTGGCGTCGTAGCGCTGAAAGCGCTCCGTGATCTTGGACGTTTTCAGTCGTGCCTTGAAAGCGGTTCAGACGGATTTACATTGGTGGTTTCCACCACCAGCGTGTCGCCTTCCCAGTGACCGATCGAATCGCCCAGCCATTTGTGGATCTCTTTGGGTCCGTGCTGCGCGTTCATATGAATGACGCGAACGTCGTGCACCATTTCGACCAGGATCATGACCGTATCGGGCGTCTGGATGATCTCGTAATTGTTGTTGTACAGCACCGGCAGCATGGGCGGGCCGGAGGTCGATCCGAATCCGATCAGGCAGCGCTCCGAAAGCGGGCGGCGCTTCACGCTGTCATAGCTCATGCCGGCGTAGCCTTCGCCCTGGCCGCCTATGATTGACCTCACCATCGGCTACACGGCCATTCAGTCGATGGCCAAGTGGGCGCGCCGCAATGGGGTGATCCTGCACCTGCACCGGGCGGGTCACGGTACTTACACCCGGCAAAAAACCCATGGGGTGAACTTCCGCGTCATCGCCAAATGGATGCGCCTGGCGGGTGTGGACCACATTCACGCGGGCACGGTGGTCGGCAAGCTGGAGGGTGATCCGAACGCCATCCGCGGCTACTACAACACGCTGCGCGAGAACACGCTGGACGCCGATCCGTCCCAGGGCCTGTATTTCGAGCAGGACTGGGCCTCCCTGCCGGCGGTCATGCCGGTCGCATCTGGAGGCATTCATGCCGGGCAGATGCACCAACTGCTTCACTACCTTGGCGAAGATGTAGTGCTTCAGTTCGGGGGTGGCACCATCGGGCATCCCGACGGAATCGCCCAGGGAGCCACGGCCAATCGAGTCGCGGTAGAGGTTATGATCCAGGCCCGCAACGAGGGGCGTGATTATCTGGTGGAAGGCCCGGAGATTCTGGAGAAAGCGGCGCGCTGGTCGCCCGAGTTGCGCAAGGCCCTGGAGATATGGAAAGACGTTACCTTCGACTTTGCGTCCACCGATGTTCCGGATGCGGTTGCCACATTAACCCTGTGAGCTTACGAGCCGCCGGCTGTAGTGGGCGGCTCACGGAGAGGAAGAATGCGAATTACTCAAGGTACTTTTTCTTATCTGCCGGACTTCTCGGAGGAGCAAGTTGCCGCGCAGGTGCAGTACTGCCTCGGAAACGGCTGGCCCGTTTCTATCGAGTACACCGACGATCCACATCCGCGCAACGCGTACTGGGAGATGTGGAAGTTGCCCTTGTTCGATCTGAACGATTGCACGGCAGTTATGCAAGAGATCAAAGCATGCCGTGCGGCATTTCCACAACACTACATCAAGGTGAATGGCTACGACCGCACTAAGGGGCGGCAGACCACAACGCTGAGCTTTATCGTGAACCGGCCTGCCTCCGAACCAGGTTTCGACCTGGAGCGGACCGAGGGTCAGGACCGGCGCATTCACTACTCCATTCGCTCGAGAAGTAAGTTTGCCGAGCAGCACCCCTAGCGGTGCTGGTTGCCAACTTCGCAGCGCGAGAAAGCTATGCCAATAGTTGAGACCGATGGTTGCAGCAACGAGGTAACTCCCCGAGACGGTGACGGGGCGCTGGTCGACGTCAGCGCGGCCCATCGCGATTCCAACCTCGAACAAATTTTGGATGAACTCGAACAGGAACTGGTCGGGTTAAGACCGGTTAAGTCCTACATCCGCCAGTTAGCCTCGTTGCTTCTGGTTTCGCGGCTGCGCGAGAAGGTTGGATTGTCCACCGAGCGCCCTACGTTGCACATGTGCTTTACCGGGCGTCCGGGCACCGGCAAGACCACGGTGGCCATGCGCATGGCGACGATCCTGCACCACCTTGGATATCTGCGTCGTGGTCATCTGGTGGTAGCCACCCGCGATGATCTGGTGGGGCAATATGTGGGTCACACGGCTCCCAAGACCAAGGAAATCGTGAAGAAGGCCATGGGGGGTGTGCTCTTCATCGATGAAGCCTATTACCTCTACCGGCCGGAAAACGAGCGCGACTACGGGCAGGAAGCCATCGAGATGTTACTGCAGGTCATGGAGAATCAGCGCGAGGATTTGGTGGTCATCCTGGCCGGCTATCGGGAGCGGATGGATACCTTCTTCCAATACAATCCCGGCTTTCGTTCACGCGTGGCCCACCACGTCAGCTTTCCTGATTACAGCCTGGAGGAGTTGATGGCCATCGCCGAATTGATGCTGCAGGACCAGAACTACGCCTTCGACGCCGACTCCCGGCAGGCGTTTCGCGAATACCTGGAGCTGCGGATGACGCAGCCTCACTTCGCCAACGCGCGCAGCGTGCGGAATGCGATTGACCGCACGAAGCTGCGCCAGGCCGGCCGGCTGGTGGCTTCGGGCGGCTCTGTTCCCAAGGAGGAGCTGGTTCGCATTGCCGCCAGCGACATTCGCCAGAGCCGTGTCTTTCAAGGCGGCTTGGAAGAAGAAGGCGAAACCACCTGCGAAAAGCAGACTGGAACATGAAGCGCTTGAGCGCAGGTTGCAGTTGAACAACACGAGGCACTGGTCGCATACCTGCCCTGATACAACCCTAGACGACTTGTGGTTTGAATACGCGCAGACAAGGTGAACGCGGTGACGGGGAAGAGATCATGAAGAGCGAAAACGGAAGGCCAATCGTGCTGGGAATCGTGGGGGACAGCGCGGCGGGCAAGTCAACACTGACCAACGGATTGAGCCGGCTGCTGGGGCCGGAGCGCGTGACCCACATTTGCACCGACGACTACCACAAGTACGACCGCGTCGAGCGCGCGCGCTTAAACATCACTGCCTTGCATCCGGACTGTAACTTTATCGACATTCTGGAGCAGCACCTGGAGCGCGCGCGCAACGGCCAGCCTATCCTCAAGCCGGTGTATGACCATAGCACGGGCTCGCTGGTGCGGCCGGAATACGTGCAGCCGCGCGAGTTTGTCATTGTGGAAGGACTGCTGGGCTTCCACACGGCGGCCATGCGGCAGTTTTACGACGTCAAGGTATTCCTCGATCCGCTGGGGGAGTTGAGGCGGACCTGGAAAATCAAGCGTGACACCACCAAGCGCGGTTACACGGTGGAGCAGGTGCTGGCGGAACTGCAGAAGCGGGAATCCGACTCGGCGCGGTTCATCCGTCCGCAGCGCGAGTATGCCGACATCGTGGTGCGCTTCTGCCCTCCGCCGGTGCAGAGCGCGGAACAAAGCGACAGCCATTTGAACGTGCAATTGGTCCTGCGTCCGACCATTCCCCATCCTGACCTGAGTTACCTCTTCGATGACGATCCCAATCGCGCGGGCGTACGTCTCGAACTCGGTCGCGATGACGGCCGGCCGGTAGATTTCCTCAAGGTTGACGGTAATGTGGGCCGGGACCATGCAACAGAATTGGAAGACACCATCTGGAGACACCTCCCCGACCTGCGCCCGTTACGGGCTGACGAGTTTGGGGAGTACAATCACGGCCTCGTGGTTCGCCACAGTGATCCGCTGGCGCTCACGCAACTGCTGATCACATATCACCTGCTGCGAGCCTACAGCGGGGACAAGCGCATCCCGTTCGCGCCCCCTACCGCCGCCCTCTCCCGATTGGAGCCGGCGGGGTACCCAACGCCGATGGAAGTTGGTGTAGAGAAATGAGGTAGACGGCGGCGGGGCGCATGGTGCAGACACCTCCGGTTCTGGTGTGCCTTCAGGCGGTAGCGCACGGATTCCTCCTCTTGCGACTGACCATCTGATCCTCTCGTACGACCAGACCTCAGCACCATACGCTCGCCAGCGCGCGGACCAGAAATGATAGTAGATAGTCTCAGTATTGAACTTGCAGGATAGGAGATGACAATGACGTTGCTGCAATCCCTGAAGAAACACACAGTCGTGGTAGCGGATACGGGAGATATTCAGGCCATTGGACGGTACCGGCCGCAGGACGGCACCACCAATCCTTCGCTTCTGTTTCAGGCGGCTCAGATGCCGGTCTATGGACACTTGGTAGAAGAGGCCGCCGAACTCGCTCGGGAGCGTGGCGGCAGTCACGAGGAAATAGCGGAGGAGTGCATCGACCGTCTTTTTGTCTTGTTTGGATGCGAGATTCTCAAAGTCGTCCCCGGCCGCGTTTCTACTGAGGTCGCAGCTAAATTGAGTTTCGATACCGCGGGCACGATCGCCAAGGCCCGCAAGCTCATCTGGCTGTACGAAGACCAGGGCGTGGCACGCGAACGCATCCTGATTAAGGTCGCGAGCACCTGGGAGGGCATTCGGGCAGCCGAGCTTCTGGAGAAGGAGGGCATCCACTGCAATCTCACACTTCTGTTCAGCTTTGCTCAAGCGGTCGCGTGCGCCGAAGCCGGAGTAACCTTGATTTCGCCTTTCGTCGGTCGCATCTACGATTGGTACAAGAAGGAACGCAACGGCGCGGAGATTCCTCCCGACCAGGATCCGGGCGTGGCTTCGGTCACCCGCATCTACAACTACTACAAGAAATACGGGTATAAGACGCAGGTGATGGGGGCGAGCTTTCGCAATGTGAATCAGATCGTCCGCCTGGCTGGAATAGACTTGCTCACGATTAGTCCAGAGTTTCTTGACCAGTTGCAGCACGCCGAAGGCGTTCTGGATCGTAAACTCGATCCGGTTCAGGCGCAGATAACCAGGGAACACCGCCTGCACCTGGACGAGAATACCTTCCGCTGGATGCACAACGAGGACGCCATGGCGACCGAGAAGCTAGCCGAGGGTATCCGCAAATTCAACAGCGACGCCCGGCATCTGGAAGAGCTTGTAGTGGCCCGGGTTGCCGAAAAAGTGGGTTGAGTAGCCCCGCTGATCCGACGGTGGATAGCGTTTCTTTGGCGGGCATGATCCCAGCGGTATTCTCGTCAAGGAATTCATGAGCACGCCTGGAGATCGCCGGCGGCGGGACGGGGGGGGCGAGTCCAACGCGATCGCAGGTAGAGGTGGCGAGCAGCAAGCGCCGTTGGCTTTTTCGGATGAAAGGGGCAGGAGACCAATTGAAACCGGCACTCGCCATCTTCGACCTCGACGGCACGCTGGTCGATTCCAAACGCGACCTGGCGGAAGCTGTCAACGCTACCCGTGCCTATATGGGAAGTGGCCCGCTACCCAACGACCTGATCTACTCGTATGTGGGCAATGGAGTTCCTCTTCTGGTTCGCCGGGCATTCGGTTCTGAGACGCCGGAAGCGGATTTCCAGAAGGCGCTTGCTTACTTCCTCCCGTGGTATCGGGACCATGCGCTGGTCCATACCCGTTTATATGCCGGCGTTCGCGAATCCCTTGAGCGCCTGCGGTCGGCACGCGTGCGCCTCGCGGTTCTGACGAATAAGCCCACCGACACCAGCCTTGCCATTCTTGAGGGTCTCGGCGTGAGCCATTTCTTCTTCCGCGTTTATGGCGGAGACCGTTTCCCTCAGACGAAACCGGATCCTGTGGGCATCCATGCCCTGCTGGCAGAGAGCCGAGTGCCGCGAAGCCGCACAGTTTTAGTGGGGGATAGCGCGGTTGATGTGCGTACCGCCCGCAACGCGCAAATCCCTGTCTACGGCGTCAGCTATGGCTTTGCCCCCCAGTCGCTGATGGCCGATCCACCCGATCTGCTCTTCGACAGCATGCTGAGGGTTACCGAGCGTTTGCTCGAAAATGACGGCCTCGTGCCGCACACTCCAA
>CAWFUQ010000014.1:0-39795 GCA_963819125.1 Terriglobia bacterium | reverse complement strand
CGGGACCGTGATTCCGAACGCGTTCAGCGCAACCACTGGGCCCGCCGCAATTGAATCCGCTGGGGCATTGGGCGGGGTACCTTTCCCGGCGCTCACCGGTAAGCGCGGGACGATCGACTGCGTATCGACCACCACTATCGCAGCTACTGCGTTGCGCTTCATGGGCAACAATGCATTCTCCTCGTTGCCTGTTGTGAACAAGGGCGTGGGCACGGCATCAGCCGCAAGTTCCGCACTCCCGCATCTTGCGGCGCAGAATGTTTGGACGACGGGAATTTTCGTCATCAACACCGGGACCAGCCCCGCGAACTTCTGCCGATCGCGTTCAACCAGGACAACGGCACGCCGCTCTCGTTGCCATTCACTACCGGGCCTGCCAGTAAGATTTCCGGTACGCTCCCCGCGCTGGGATCGAGTTATTACGAGGCGAGCAATCCCGCGGCGGGCTCTGGTTGATGGCTGGGGCCAGATCACCGCCGATCCTTCGATCGTCGTTCAAGCGCTGTTCCGCGAGAACGCGAGCGGCACATACTACGAGGCCGCTGTGCCGTCGAACGCGGGCAGCAAGGAATTCGAGATCCCCTTCGATGCTACGACGTTCGCCGCAACCGGCGCACAATTCTTCACAGGGTTTGCGATTGCCAACCTCGATCCGGCCAACCCAGCCACCATCGCTTGTACTGCTCGAAACGCCAACGGCTCCGTGATTCCAAATGCGTTCACCGCCGCTACCGGACCGACACCGCTGAACCCTCTTGGACACTGGGCGGGATATAACTTCCCAGCGCTAAACGGCCAGCGCGGCACCATCGATTGCGTGTCCAGTACGACGATCGCCGCCACGGCGCTCCGATTCATCGGGACGGGCGCGTTTTCGTCGCTGCCAGTAATAAACAAGTAACCTTTGACGGGAGTCGATGCGGAAAGCACGGAAGTTAAAGCCGGATTCCACGAAACCCTTGCTTGTCACGGCATTTCGCTATTTCCGCAGCGAACGTTCTCTTGTATTTCGGTGCGACACAACGTCTGAACCTCGCCCATGCCTTGCGGAACTCCTCTTCCAAAATCGGCACCCATTGGTAATGCACCCAAGCCTTGTCCCGCTCATACGAAATGTGCGCGAGCTGCTTATCCATGGTCCTGCCCACTCCTTCTTCCAGGTCGGCAACGCCCATGCTGGCTTCGCAGTCGCAGGAACATAGTCTTGGGCTAAGATGTCAGGCAATTCCTTCCCGTTATGCCGAGATCGGCGCGTGAAGAGCAGGAAGTCCGCGAGCTTGCGGTATCCCAATAAGAACGCATCGTCGGCGTGGTTCGCCACGGCGCGGACCCGTGCATCGTCCAATACGCAGAGGACATGAGGTTCGCGTACTAGATATGTGCTCAATGCCGCGGGTAAGTTGAGCGGGTTGCGGGACAAACGGTGTAATCGGCTTCGCCATTTGTGTTTAACGGTACCATCCCGCACGGCACTCAAGGCGGATAATCGGAATAGCTATGGCAGAACCGCCTTATCTCGAAATGGGCGTTGTCGTCTCCTTCTCCGAGATCTTCAATCGCCCGGCCACGCTCGAAGGCGCGCGCGAGATCCTCTCGCAATACAAACGAGAGTCGGTGCTACTCGTTCTCGCCAAGCTGAGCGCGGCGCTGCGCATCTGGTTCCGGCCGGACTATGAACGGACAATGGGCTGGCGCGCGATGTGTTCAAGAACGCGGCGACGCGCCGAGGCCCACTCGATGCCGGGAACCCGCGCCGTTTGTTCTTCACGCGGCTCGGCGTGCTGGCGACGGCGCGGCTGGCCCTGAGCGCCTGCAACAGGCCAGATGCTTCCGATATCACGGAGCCGCAGCAGGCGGCGCAGATCTTGGCCTGCTGCTTGATGATGAACGAACTCACCTCCAGCACGGAGCCCCTGACGGGCGTGGCCGATCTGCTCGTCCACCAGTTCGCCAATCACAATGCCATGGCGCATTATGATTTCCGCGCGGACCTGCTGCGCAGCCTGGAGATGTTCGAGCGTAACCGCGAGCTGCTTAGCGAAACCAGCCGGGGACTGGTGGACCTGGAAGCGGAGTTCATCCGCGTCGACCGGGCTTTCGCCGCGCCAGTTTATCGAATTGTGCCTGGTGATCGGCACCCCTTACCGAATGATGAACGCCGGATCGCTGATTAGCGACGATCCGACCTTCTTCGTCGACAAGAACCGCTTCGCCAACATGAAGATCAGCGATGCCGAGCTGACTTCGTTTTTTGGCACCTGTGGCGCGGACGGCCGCAGCAACTTGCTGATTTCCTGCCGACGCAGGGGAACGTCCCCTCGCCGACACGACAGTGTTTCAATCGTGGCCGGTCATCCAATAGAGGATGCCGAGCGATATTACTGCTGCGACGTTGCGAGCCTGATGGACAAGACCGGCCGTGGTCTCTACTGGACCCTGTTCGGTGCTGCCGATGCCGCACTAAGGCAAACTAGGCGGCACCTACGGGCTGTGCCTTTGAAGCTTACCTGCACGATTGCGTGCAGCGCGCGGGCTTTGCTGCGGACTCCTATATTGACAGCCCGAAATTCTCCGATGGTGCCGAGGTCTGCGACGGGCTCTTCATCGACGGATCGCAGATCATTTTATGCGAGTACAAGAGCAGTGTGCTCACAGCAGAGGCCAAGCTGAGCGGGCGGCTCGACCTTCTCGAACCGGACCTCCGGAAGAAGTTCGTGACCGGCGACGCCGAAGGTCGCAAGGGTATCGCTCAGCTTGAGCCGCAGCATTGATCGCCTGCTCACAAGGCGAACCCGTCACCGGCCTGCCGTCACGGAATTGGAGCCTCCTTCAGCCCGTTATGGTCTGTCTTGAGGACGCCATGCTCTGTCCTGGCATGTCCGGATTCTGAACGATCAGTTCGACCGGCGCGCTGAAAAGCGATCACGCGATCAGGGTCGCGCCACTGACCTTGATCGATATCGAGCATTTCGAGGATCTGTTGCCGGATATGAAGGCATTCGGCTTCGGCACGCTGCTTGAGATTACTATCGCTCGCACATGCGAAGCGCGGGCGGCGGGCATGACCAGCTCGTGGCATTCCGTCGGAAAAACATTCCTTTTCTCGACGACAAGCCCGAGCCGCCGACGAGAAAGAGGCTGCGTTTCGGCGCTTTTTTGCTGAACTGGGAGCGCGGCTTTTGGGCGATGCTGCGGTATCGAGCAACGATCCGTAGTTGAATTCCGTGGCAAGCACGACATTTGGCAATGCTCGACGCGCGCGACTTCCGATCGGCGATCGGTTATGCGAAACTGTGGCGATTTTGGACCGCGCGACATGCACAATCGCGCCAATCCGTGGGCCTCTGCTTCCGAAACTGGCAATAAGCGGAAGCAAGGTTTATCCGCTAAACTGTGAGCTTCGGGTCATTTCGCGTGTACTTCGGCATTTAGGCGGTCACGCTGACCGAAGATCAACGGAGTGATGTTTGCGAGCACGGCTTGCTAGATCCGAGGTGCCTAAGTGTTCGACGCGCTCGACTCCAGTCAGATTCGCCGCATCGTTTTCAAGGTCAAATCGCCGTCCGGGCAAATCATTGGGCTTGCGAGAACAGTTTGTGAATCTGCAAAGAACGAAGGCCTCATCTCTGACGTGCCTGACTTCGCCTATTCAAACCCGCCAACCGATCTCCTGGCAGCGCGTATTCAATCTGTCTTTTGGGGACTAGTCTTGGAAGGCGTGTATACGCCCGGCGGGAGCATCCAAAGTCCCAACGTATCTTTCTTTCGTGTCACGGAATATGGGAAACAGTGTTTCGACGCGGGTGAACTGACTCCCCATGATCCGGATGATTACATCAAGCGTATCCGTTCTACGTGTCCTGGTATTGATCCGGCAACCCTCCTATATGTAGAAGAGGCCCTCGGCACGTTCAGGGCTGGGCGATTCCTCGCGACAGCGGTAATGATCGGTGTGGCGGCAGAGAACATGTGGATTCGGCTCGCTGAATCCGTTAGAACAGCGCTTGATAGCCCCGCAAAGCAGCAATCGTTTGATAGGGAAACGAAGGGAAACAAGATCAAGCGACTCCATGATGAAGTACTCAAGAGACTGAGACAACCTTCCACGCCTCTGCCCCAAGAACTGGATTCAACGCTTACCCAGCATCTTCACGGGATTGCCGATCTGACGCGGCAGACTCGAAATAACGCGGGGCATCCCACGGGAAAACGCTTAGACCGCCAAGAGACCTATGCGCTTCTGCTGTTGTTTCCGACTTATTGCGAAACAGTGTCCAAGCTGATGGATTGGCTCACAGCGAATTCGATTTGATCGAGCTACGCGTCGGTGTTAACAACGTTAGGCGATGCTAGTTCGCTCAGAATGGTACCCGTTTGTCGGTCCCTCGCCGCCTTCGCCGATTCCAAATCTCGCGGGCGAATTGCGACCGTTCCGCGGGCGGCGTAGCGCGGATCATGGCGACCGCCTCCGCAACCGGCATAGTTCCACCGTCGCCTTTCATGCTCATGACGGCGTTCATCCACGCGCCAAGATTGGGAGCGCCCTCAGATGCCGGATTGTACTGGCGCGTGAGACGACCGATTCCGGCGCGGCGCAGTGTGTGGCCGCATCTGACGTTGCAGGACCGGCAAGTCCAAACGTGATTACAAGGCGAATTATCCGTCTCGTCACCGTTGACATGGCCAACCTCTACATTCCTTCGTGACCCGCATAGAGCGCAGATGCGGGGACCAGGCGGCGGATGGGCGTTGGCGCGGTACCGTAACGCCCTGTCCGTCACGTTTCGAGCGCTCCGGCGTCCAACGATTCCGCCCAAGGATTTACACGGTAAATCGGAAGAGCGCTTGGGATTGCGAATCGCGACGAAACGAACAGGCACGCCGGGGTATGCCGCCGCGATCCACGTCTCGATGTCCGCCCGCGATCCAGCCCCCGCGCGGTCAATTTCTCTCCCCTCGCCATCCAAGACGAATGCCGTATAGCTGCCCGCGCCGCTGTAGGTTACCTCGACGCGGGCCGCGTTAGGATTCGATGAATGGCGAGGCCGGGTCAGTCCTGGGCGTCGTCGTCCAGATCGTCCGCGTCGTCGGTGTCGTCGTCATCATCGTCGTCGGCTTCGCCGCGCAGGATGTCGAGCGCGTTTCCGACCGCTTCCGCGAGGTCCTCGCGCGTCACTTCCGGCTGATAGGCGTCGTCGAGGACGCCAATTGCTGAGTCGATCTGATCTTGCAAATCTGCCTTCGTTGTCGTAGTGCCGTTACCGTTTGCCATGTTTGATCTCCTTCTCCTGGGATTTGTGAGGCGAAGTCCCTTGCCGTCGGCGTACTCGCTCAACGCTCATGCTCTCGAATTCGGCGGCGCGATCCGGTTGGCCGATGCGATTCATGAATGCGGCGGCCTGGTCTTTCTTCCTTGCCGCCTGTTCGCGAGTGAACTTGTTTCGCCATCGATAGCAGGATACTCGCGGACCCTTTGGGCAAATCTCACTCGCCCATTATTTGGCCCTACGACACACCCAATTGAGAGGGCAGTCTAACTCGTGGAGGACGGATCAATGGTCCTCTGCCGCCGCGCCCGTCGCTCCCTGCTTTGGATCGCGCCCATCAACCTCCGGGACTCGCTACTCTCTTCGGTACTGGTTGTGCCTCTCCCAATTCGGAATGTGTCGCCGAAAGAGCAGCGAGCCGCGCACGCCGTTTTTCCAATCACGATGGGCGGCTGTAATGGCTTCCTTACGCCTCCGGCCTGGTGGTTTCGGCGGACACAGAATCCGCCGGAATGTTGAAACGACTTTCAGCCGTTCGCGGCGGGCCAGGCCAACGCCAACTTCACCGGCGATCCGCTGAGCTGATTCGGTCGCGATGGCACACGCCTGTTCAAATCGATGTTCGGCCGTCCCTAAAAATCGTCCCTATTGGGGAGGGGTTCGCCGTCGGCGGGAAGTCCTGTCTTTGCTTCGTCGCTCATAGACCCTCCGCGGCATAGTTTTGGCAAGGCCCGGCCTGACTCTTCAGGGCTGCGTAGGCCCGACGCACCGACCCCGAGCTTGCGCCCACTTGTTTGGCGATTTCCGACCAACTCCGGCCCGCGTCATCCTTGAGCGTGACGATCGCGCTTCGATCGAAGACGACGCGCGGCCTTCCGACAATTGCGCCACCGGCGCGCGCCCGCGCCTGCCCCGCGCGGACTGCCTCGGAGCGTTCATCGTTCTCCATTTCTGCGAACCAGGCTTGAATCGCCCAAAGCAGCTTTCCCATCGTCGAACTGATTGGGCCGGTTTGAGACTTTACCGGGAACACACTCACGCCGTGGTCAGACAGTTCGTAAACGGTCGCGATCACGTCGCGCATGTCACGACC
The DNA here is from genome assembly GCA_963819125.1 of Terriglobia bacterium. Taxonomy (GTDB): domain Bacteria; phylum Acidobacteriota; class Terriglobia; order Bryobacterales; family Bryobacteraceae; genus Palsa-187. The sequence continues at coordinate 33,435 of CAWFUQ010000014.1, read as the reverse complement.
GAGCCGGGACACCTTCCAGACGAGGAGACGGTCGAACCTCCGCGCGGCGGCGTCTCTTTTCATCTGGAGGAATAGCGGACGCTTCTTTGCGCCCGTTCTCCCCGATCGTCCTTGCTCAACGTATACGAACTGAGAGGCGAGTTCCTTCGCCACGTGCGGCGCGACGCGATACAACGTCACTGCGCCGTCAGGCGTGGCATGTTCCTCCGGGACCACGACGCGCGCGAGAGCGTCCCGGATCAGTGGCCAGTCGCGCCCGCTGTCGTCTCGCTCCGCGATCTGCACCAAATCTTCAAATTGATTTTCCGTGGTCTGCCGATCAGACGACACACGAAAATAGAGCGCATCCACAATTCACCTCCAGGGGGTTGTAGAAGTTGCTCCATCGAAGACTCCAGAACCGGGCGGGACCGCGTCGTTTTCCACTCTGTGATTGAGACAAATTCCAGCGAGCCTGAATTTTGGAATTGGAACAAAATGGAACAAAACGGGGGTAGGGGGTAGCTGTAAGTGCTTGAAAACGTGGTGGCCAGGGACGGAATCGAACCGCCGACGCCAGCCTTTTCAGGGCTGCGCTCTACCAACTGAGCTACCTGGCCTCATCTGTGTGCCGCGAGGATGCGGTTCGCCGATCTTCAAACCATCGCCGGCCACGTCAACCCGCCCATTGTAGCATCGGCCGTCGTTTACCGCGACGTGTTACGATCGGCGACAGCGCGATGATCCTGCTCTTCATCAGGCCCACCATCCTTCTCACCCCCCGAGCCATTCTGCTTGGTATCGCTGTCGGCGTCTCGATCGGCGCGATGGTCGGGCTACTGGCCGACCGCTTTACCAAACGTGAGCAACCGGGCCTGCTCAGCGCACTTCTGATCGACGCCGTACTGGGCGCAATCGGCTTCGTCGGCGGAGCGGCTGGTTTTTCGCTGTTGCCGGCAATGCACCAGACGACCACCAGGCAAGTCGGCGGAATGATCCTGCGCACCACCACGCGAAATTATCAGGATCCCTACCGGCTCGCATTTGGAACCGCCGCGCTGCTGGCGATTCTGTTCGAGTTCTTTCGTGCCCGCGCCTGGCGCAAGCGAGCAAAGTAATGTGCACTCGCCGGCCAAGAACCGCGGCGGCTCACGCGACAACGCGTCAACGTCTCTTGCGCCACTGCTTCCAATCCTCTTGTACGGATTCCGTCATCACGGCTGCGGCTTCCTGCAGCCAATTCGCCGGGCGCTTGCGAAGATCGGTCTCCATCACACGAGCCTCGCGGCTCCCCAAGTGAACGTTCGCTGTTTCGAATCCCATCGCCTGCAAGAGACGCATGGCGTCGTGCTGCTCCGGTAACGAGGAAAGCTCGATGCGCGAACAATCCGGCGCTAGCCGGCGCACGATCCAGCGCCCCTTCATTTTGACGAACGGATCCGGCGCGCGGCGCGAGCGATCTAGCGCCTCCTGATAATAGATTTCGGTTTTTCTGCGGCTGGGATGAGCCCAATGCCACGCCGATTCCGCCAGCTCTTTCGCCTCCCGCGCCACCGATCCGCCGCGCCACTGTCCGATCGCTACAAAACGCCGGCGCCCCAGGCTTCCCAATCCGCTGACGCGATGCACGATGCGGCACTCGATTTCGCCATCGGGCAGCATGCGCCGCAGCGGCTTCATCGCGCTCTCCGGAATTTTTCCTTTCCAGGCGGGCAGTGCGTTCAGCTTGTGCCAGAACAGCTCGGGCTGCTTCAATCGTTCGACGGCGATGTGGCGCAGCGCGGAATGATGTTCGGCGAGCGCGAATGGCCGCCCTCCCGACGACAACCCGGCGCGATAACCTTCCAGGATTGCTTTTATCGCGCGCGGAATCGAAATATCCAGATGCTCTCCCATCACCGCGAGCTGCGCACTGGTGGCAAGGCGCACCAGGTCGCAGGTGTAGGGCATCCAGCAGGTTTCGTCGAAATCGTTTATGCCCCAGATCAGCCGGCCCTCGACGTCGCGCCAGGTGCCGAAATTTTCCACGTGCAGATCGCCCACCGCCAGCGTTTCGGGCGCTGCAGCCGTCTTTGGCGAAAGCGCGGGCCAGATTTGCGACCAGCGATAAAACGTGGCGCGCAGAAACGGAAACGCCGCTTCACCCATCAGTGCGTGTTTGCGATCCACGTCGGCGCGGATCAGCAGGAGGCGCTCGCCCAGCCACCCCTCATATTTTTCTGTAGCGCGAAGAATGTCCATGGTTGCCCGCGTAAAACTTACTATTGTTCGGCCTCTGCGCGCAACTGGCCAAAATCGCCGATCCACTGCCATCCATTTGATTGGCGGGCATTTGACGAAGATGGCCACCGATCTGCAACCTCTCTAGGCGAGAGTGAATGCGGAATCTCCGCACTCATGGACATGGAGGTAAGAAAATTATGAATCATCGATTCAAACTCGCAATCGGTGGCGCCGTTCTGATGGCAGCCGCCCTGATTCCAACGGTCTCACATGCGGATGAATGGGATAAGAAGACATTTCTGACGTTTTCAGGCCCGGTGCAAATTCCGGGAATGACGCTCGACGCGGGCAAGTATGTTTTCAAACTTCTGGAATCCCCAAGCGATCGCTACATCGTGCAGGTCTTCAACGAGAGCGAACAGCACCTCTATACGACGCTGCTAGCCATTCCGAACTATCACCTGAAGACTCCCGAGAAAACGATCGTCACGTTTTACGAGGCTCCCGTAGGGCAGGCTCAGCCATTAAAGGCGTGGTTCTATCCTGGCGATAATGTCGGCCGCCAGTTTGTTTATCCCAGGAGCGAAGCACGGATGATTGCAGCGGCAGCGCATGAAAACGTGCCTTCGGAAGCAACCTACGGAACGGCCGCATCAAGCGCGACCACAACTGCGTCGAATCAAACTTCAACGCAAACCCAAACCACCACTCAGGAGACTCAAGCGGCCACAACCGAGCCGAGCCAGTCGGTAAGTTCGGAGCCATCGGCGGAACCGTCAGCAGAGCCGTCGAATGAGCCGGTCCAACCGGAGAACAATATCGCGGCGACACCCGCCGAGCCTGCTGCTCCGGCGGTAACGGAACCTGATCAGACTCCGGCTCCCGCGCCTGACACCACTGCGCCGTCGACCGACAATACCGCTCTGCCTGCTACGGCGAGCAACTTACCGCTGATCGCTTTTCTGGGCGTCCTATCGATCCTGGGAGCGTTCGCTCTCCGGTTCGCGAGCAGCCGGTTAAGCTAGGCGGAATTGAGTACACGAGATGAGCAGCGCTTCGAAATCCATAGCAAGGAGAGCCGCGATATGGATGGAGCGTTGCCTGTGGGCGATCGGGTTCGTGGCCCTCGCTGCCTGGCTGGTCGTTTGGGGGAACTCCCAATGGCGCCAGGCAAAGGGGCGTCAGGAACTCGATCGCCTCACGTCTCGTTGGCAAACTTCATCAGCGGCTCCCGCTTCCAAGCAAGAGCACGCGCGTGTGGATCGGGGCGATTTGATTGGACGAATCGAAATCCCGAGGCTACAGATATCGACCGTGATTTTCGAGGGGACAGACGGGAGTATTCTGCGCGATGGGGCGGGGCACTTAACAGGCTCGGCGCTGCCTGATCGAACCGGGCCCGGCCAAAACGGCAACGTAGTGCTTGCCGCGCATCGCGATTCCTTCTTTCGCCCTCTGAGAAATATTCAAAAGCAAGATGCGATTCAACTGATCACGCCGAGCGGAACCAAAAATTATCGTGTGGATTCGATCGAGATCGTGAACCCGGACCGCATGGACGTGACCGCGCCGACGCACAATTCTGAGTTGACGCTGATCACGTGTTATCCCTTTGATTGGTGGGGCCACGCGCCGCAACGATTCGTGGTGCGGGCGCGTGAGGTGAACGATCCTGCGCCGCTGGCGGCCAAACCGGTGCCCGTGAAAGTCGCGCCGAGGCCGGCAAAGCCGCGAGTGATCGCGGAGGACATCGCCGACGATATTGTCATGCCCGTTGAGCCCGTTAAGGAATCTCCGATGGAGATTGCGGAATCACTAGCTATCGAAACAGGCAATGACGCTGCCCAGGTTCGTGGGAATCGGGTGGTTCGCGGTTTGAAGAAGCTGAATCCGAAGGGGCTGTTCGCGAAGCTTGCAGGCTCCTAGGCGTTCACGTCGATTACGGTTCGCCCGCGAATCTTGCCGGCGAGAATCTGCTCTCCAAGTCCGAAGATTTTCGAGAGCGGCTCGACCGTGATCACTTCATCGACCACGCTCATGGGAAGGTCGCGCATGATGCGCGCCCAGATCTCGCGCCGCTGCGCGTTGGGAACACGGGTGGAATCGATGCCCAGCAAATTCACGCCGCGCAGGATGAACGGGAACACCGTCGTGTTTAGCGACGGTCCACCGGCGAGCCCGCAAGACGCGACGCTGCCCCCCAACGCGACGGCTTTCAGTACGCTGACCAACGTGTCGCCGCCGACGTTGTCGATCGCCGCGGCCCAACGCTCACCTTCGAGCGGACGCTTTGACAGAGTGCTCAACGTTCCGCGGTCGATGATTTCGCTGGCCCCCAGCTTCCGCAGATATTCGTGCTGCTCCGGGCGTCCGCTGGAGCCGCTACTTTGTAGCCGAGTTTCGCCAGAATCGCGATCGCGACACTGCCGACGCCGCCCGCGGCTCCGGTCACCAGCACTTCTTTTCCACCCGGCTTCAGTCCATGCTTCTCCAGCGCGATCACCGATTGCATCGCCGTGAATCCCGCCGTGCCAATTCCCATCGCCTGTTGTAGCGACATGCCCGAAGGCAGAGGCACAATGAACTGCGGATCGATACGCGCGTATTCCGCGTATCCGCCCCACATGGTTTCGGAAGTGCCACAACCGGTGACGATCACTTCATCGCCATTCTTGAATTCGCCCGCAGCTTCTTCGATAGTGCCGGCGAAATCGACGCCGGGAACCATTGGAAAATTGCGAATCACGCCCGGCTTGCCGGTGACCGCGAGCCCGTCTTTATAGTTCAGGCTGGAATACTTCACGCGGATCAACGCGCCGGAGCCGGGGAGCGCGGGGAGATCGAGCTGTTCGAACGACGCGGAAAAGTTTCCATCCTGCTGTTTGGCGACGAGCGCTTTGAAAGTGGACATTCCCCGTCATGATAACAGCCGCAACTCGCGACTAATGCGCGCCGATTGTTATAATTTGGATTACGGTTCGCTGAATCCGGCGGCGCACGCCTGGCATCCTTCCTGTAAGTAAAGCTTTCGAATGAAAACTGGATCGTCTCTTAATCTGAAGTGGAATTTTGCGTTTGAAGATCTGTACCGCCGTGAGGGGCTCGAACGGCTGGACGCGATTTTCTGCGAACATCTGCAATCCACCGATGCCGCGCTGCACGTGCGCTGGATCGAAGCTCGCGAACATTCGCTGGAGCGAAAACAGAACGCGGATTTGATTGTCGATCTTGCGCCGCACGTTGAGGATTTTGTGGTGGAGCTGTTCGGCATTACTGCCGAGGCTCGTGAACTGCAATCCCGTCACGCCGAGTTCGAACCGATGCTCGCTCTGAAGCGCAAGTTCGTCCAGAAAAAAGCGATTAGCGGAGTGACCAAAGAGCAGGCGATGGCGATCGACGGCGCGGCGCTTGCAGCGGAGCTGGTGGCGCTGTTCAACGGTCCGCTCACCGAAGAGAATTTCGTCGAGCATGTTTCGAAATGGCTGGACGATGAGGCGAATCACGCGGCGCAACTAAAGGTCGCGCAGCAATACGCTGCGTGGGCGGCGCTCTCGCCGGCGGGAATCAAGAAACACCGCGGCGGCGTTCTGTTTCGCGTGCCTCACAAACTGGATGCGGAACATCTGGTCGATATCGAAGTGGTGGAGATCGATGGAGTGCCGCGCATCGAAATCGGCGGGCATCATCTGCGGCATCGTGAAGGGTTCAAGCTCACCGATCCCGGGTACGGATCTCAAGGGCGCGCTCGATCAGGCGCATTACTGCATCAAGTGTCACAACCAGCAGAAGGATTCAGTGCTCGACCGGACTGAAGGAAAAAGACGGCGCGTTCAAGGCGAGCGTGTTCGGCGTGACGCTGGCGGGTTGTCCGCTCGAAGAAAAGATATCGGAATTAAATCTGGTGAAGCAGCGCGGCTATTCGATCGGCGGGCTGGCCATCGTCACCACCGATAATCCAATGTGCGCGGGCACCGGCCATCGCATCTGCAATGACTGCATGAAATCCTGCATTTTTCAGAAGCAGGAGCCGGTGGACATTCCGCAGATCGAAACGCGCACGCTCAAAGATGTTTTGGAGCTGCCGTGGGGTTTCGAGATCTACAGCCTGCTGACGCGCTGGAATCCTCTCGATTTCAAACGTCCTCTGCCGCAAGCCGGAATCGGGATTCAAGGTGCTGGTGGTCGGGTTGGGTCCCTCGGGATTTACGCTGGCGCATCATTTGATGAACGACGGTCATACCGTGGTCGCGGTGGATGGGTTGAAGATCGAACCCCTGGACCAGAATCTTTCCGGCGTTACTCCAACGGGTCAACGTGTGCCGTTTCGTCCGGTACATGATGTGAATGAGCTGTATGAATCGCTTGACGATCGCGTGCTCGCCGGGTTCGGCGGCGTTGCCGAATACGGCATCACGGTTCGCTGGAACAAAAACTTTCTGAAGATCATCAGGTTGCTGCTGGAACGGCGCGCGCGATTTGCGATGTTCGGCGGCGTGAGGTTCGGCGGGACGATTACCATCGACAGCGCGTTCGAACTTGGGTTCGACCACGTGGCGTTGTGCGCGGGCGCCGGACGGCCGACCGTGATCCCGATGAAGAACGGACTGGCGCGCGGCGTTCGCCAGGCGTCTGATTTTCTGATGGCGTTGCAACTCACCGGGGCTGCGAAGGCGAGCTCCATCGCCAATCTGCAACTGCGCATGCCGGTGGCGGTGATCGGCGGCGGGCTAACGGCCATCGATACTGCTACGGAATCGCTGGCGTATTACATCGTGCAGGTGGAGAAATTCCTGGAACGTTATGAAGCGCTGGTTGACGATAAATCGGAGCGCGAGATTCGCGCCACGTGGACGGCCGAGGAGACCGATACCGCCGAAGAGTTTCTCGCGCACGGCCGCGCCATTCGCGAAGAACGAAAACGCGCCGCCGCAGAGGGTCGCGAGCCTGAGTTTATCCACCTGATCAATGAATGGGGCGGCGTGACGATCGCGTATCGTCGCCGCATGATCGATTCGCCGAGTTACACGCTGAATCATGAAGAAGTAGCCAAGGCGCTGGAAGAAGGAATTCGCTTTGCGGAGAATCTGACGCCCGACGAAGTCGAGATCGATAGATACGGCCATGCCGCGGCGCTGCTGGTGAAAAATCGCGCGGGCGAATCGAAGCGCATCGCGGCGAAATCGATTCTAGTGGCGGCGGGAACGCAGCCCAATACGGTGCTCGGTCGCGAAGATCCGCATAATGTGTTTCTCGACGGCAAATGGTTCCAAGCTGTGGATGAAAACGGAATTCCAGTGAAGCCGGAGCGTGTCGCGAAACCCGCAGCGTCGCGTGTGTTGATGTCTGTGCGCAAAGATGGCCGCGCGATCAGCTTCTTCGGCGATCTGCATCCGTCTTATGCCGGTAACGTTGTTAAAGCGATGGCGAGCGCGAAGCAGGGCTATCCCGTGGTGTCGCGAATTCTGTCGCGGCGCGCGCCTTCGGCTCCGAGGCCAGCGGAACTGCTGCATCGTATGAACGATGGCTTGCGCGCGATTGTTCACGACGTGGTGCGATTGACCCCCAACATCGTCGAAGTCGTGGTGAAGGCCCCGATGGCGGCCCGCGCGTTCAAGCCCGGCCAGTTCTATCGATTGCAGAATTACGAAGCCTTTGCGGCACGCGCGAACGGATCAATTCCATCAACGGTTTTAGGAATGGAAGGGCTCGCGTTGACCGGCGCGTCGGTGGATCATGAGCGCGGTTTGCTTTCGACCATCGTGCTCGAGATGGGCGGATCGTCGGATCTGTGCGCGCTGTTGAAACCAGGTGAGCCTGTGATTTTGATGGGACCGACGGGAACTCCCACCGAAACTCCATCGCAGGAAACTGTTTTATTGATCGGCGGCGGATTAGGCAACGCAGTACTGTTTTCTATCGGCCAGCAGCTTCGCGCACGTGGCTCGCGCACCATCTATTTCGCGGGCTACAAGCGCATCATCGATCGGTACAAGGTCGAGGAGATCGAAAAGGCGGCCGATGTTGTCGTGTGGTGCTGCGACGAAGCGCCCGGATTCACGCCGGGACGCGTGCAGGATATGGCGTTCGTAGGCAACATCGTTGAAGCGATTCTCGCGTACGGGCGCGGGGAGCTGGACGAGCCCGCGATTTCCCTTCACGCTGTCGATCGTCTGGTAGTCATCGGATCGGACGCAATGATGGGCGCAGTCGCGCGGGCGCGGCACACCTCGCTCGCTCCTTATTTAAAGCCGGATCACACCGCCATCGGCAGCATCAATTCGCCGATGCAGTGCATGATGAAAGAAATCTGCGCGCAGTGCCTGCAGCAGCACAAAGATCCAGTGACGGGCGAAGAGACGGTGGTGTTCTCGTGCTTCAATCAGGATCAATCGCTGGATCATGTGGATTGGGGGAATCTGCGCACCCGGCTTTCGCAGAACGGCGTGCAGGAGAAGCTGACCAAGCAATGGATCGACCGCTGTCTGCGCAAGATCGGTGCGCGCGAAGAAGTCGCGGTGTAGCGCTTGCTCAAGAACCGCGCAAGTGTTCAGCCTTTCTACGCGGCTCGCGAACGCGCTTCATGCCTGTCGCGCCTCAGTGGCCGCGGTTTGAGGCGCGAACGGCAGAGAGCGCGTTTGGCGTCACGCAATCCCGAATGAGGCAGCAGCGCCTGAAGCCCGTTTAGTATACTGGGCCGTTCCGACCGTGCGGTCGGTTTTGGGAGGCCCATCCATGTTGAAACACTGTCTCTGATCGCGATCGCGGCTGTGGCCATCGCGAATGCTCAAACTCCAGCGCCGGGCGGACTCACTCGAGCCCAGGAGCGCGCCAAAGCCAAAGCGCAGAACGTTCCCGAAATTCCCTACGAAGCCGTGCCGGGCTTCATCAAGATGCCCAAAGGCCTGTATCTCGGCGAAGGGATCGGCGTCGCGACCAATTCCAAAGGCCACGTGTTCGTATACACGCGCAGCCAGGACACGCGGCTTTTCGAATTTGATCAGAACGGGAATTTTCTGAAAGAGATCGGCGAAGGGCTGTACGGTTTCCAGTTCGCGCACGCGGTTCGCGTCGATAAAGAGGACAACATCTGGGCAGTGGATGAAGGCACCAACATGGTGATCAAGTTCAGCCCGCAGGGACGCGTGCTGATGGTGCTGGGCCGCCGTCCTGAATCGGTTGAAGGTGTGCCATTGACGCCGGGATTCGGTGGACCTTCCGCCGGTCGCGCAGCCCTACGAATTCAATCGTCCCACTGATGTTGCGTGGGACGCGGCGGGCAACATCTTTGTCTCCGATGGCTACGGCAATTCGCGCGTGGTCAAGTATTCGAAAGACGGTCGATTTATCGCAACGGTCGGCACGCGAGGCGCGGGCGAGGGGCAGCTCAACCTGCCGCACACGCTGGCGGCGGATGCGAAGGGCAACATCTACGTCGGCGATCGCAGCAACAGCCGCATTCAGGTGTTCGACAACGATCTGAAGTTCAAGGCGATTTACGATCAGGTAGGCGCACCGTGGGCGGTGTGCATCTCGCCCGGTCCGCATCAATATTTATACAGCTCCAATTCGGCGCCGGATAGCAACAACTCGGAACTCTGGGCGGTGACCGGTGAAATCTACAAGATGGAACTGGACGGCACGATTCTCGGGAAGTTCGGCAAATCGGGCAAGGGCGTGGGTGAGTTCAGCACGGTGCATGAGATGGATTGCCATAGCGAGAACGAGATCTACACGGCCGAGATCACCATGTGGCGATCGCAGAAGATCGTGCTGCATCCCAAGAAGTAGCTGCGAGGACAAATCATCATGAAACATTTTCTCTTCATCTCGTTGTTTGCCTCGTTCGGTTTTGCGCAGCCCCAGATCTCCTTTGACTCGACGCCGAATTTCCTGAAGCTGCCCGAGAAGATCTACATGGGCGAAGCGGCCGGAGTCGCCACCACATCGAAGGGCCATGTGCTGGTATACACACGCACCGGCGATGCTTACGCGACCATCGGCACGTCGCGCACCTTCACGCACGGCGGCGGACGATTGTTCGAGTTCGATCAAGCCGGCGCGTTCGTTCGCGAGATCGGCCAGGGGCTGTATGGATTCCTGGTGCCTTCGACCGTCAAGGTTGACCCGCAGGACAACATCTGGGTGGTCGATCGTGGGTCGAGTTTAGTGATTAAGTTCGATCAGGAGGGCCGCGTCGCGATGGTGATGGGCCGCAAGCCTGAAGCGATCACGGTTGGCACGCCGGGTCGCGGTGGTGCTGCGGCGGGCGGAGGTCGAGCTGAAGCGCCAGCCGGCCGGGCTGCGGCGGCAGGACGAGGCGGTGGTGCTGGCGCGGGCGCTGGACAGCCCGGCGATTTATTCGGGCAGCCGACCGACGTCGCCTGGGATGCGGCGGGCGATATCTACGTCGCCGACGGTTATCGCAATTCGCGCATCGCGAAGTTCGACAAGAGCGGCCACTACATCAAGTCATGGGGATCGAGGGGCACGGAGCCCGGCAAGTTCGACACGCCGCATTCGATCGCGCTGGATGCGAAGGGCGATGTTTACGTGGCTGAACTCGGCAACAAGCGCATTCAGGTTTTCGATGGCGACGGTAATCCGAAAAAAGAGATCAGCAATGTCGGCACGCCGCGCGCGATTTGCATTTCCCCGGGCGCGCATCAATTTCTGTTCAGCTCGAATTCAAACGATCCAACGAATCTGGATAACGGCGAGATCTACAAGATGGAACTCGACGGGACCGTTCTCGGCAAGTTCGGCCGGGCGGGGAAGTTGATGAAGGAGTTCGGCACGGTGAACGAGATCGATTGCCGCAAGCCGAATGAACTGATCGTCGGCGAACTGATCAACTGGCGCGTGCAGAAGCTCACACTTCACTAAAGCCGCGTGGCGCAGGCTGTCAAGCCTGCTGAGCCGAGAGTCGTCTCGGCTCTTCCAGACGCCGGCGCCGCACGTCCCACGAAAGACGAAGGGGTCATTCTTCCCGCAGAATCTCCAGAGGCTTCTGGCGCAGAATGCGAACGCTGGCGACCCAGCCCGAAGCGTTCGCCAGCAGCGCGGTCAAGATGATCGCCAGCAGCACCGCCTTCGGCTCAAATTGAAATTTCGCGTTGAGCAGACGCTTCAGCACGATGCTCGAAAAGGCTGTGGCGAGTGTAGCGCCCATGAATCCGGCGACCAGGCCCAGGGCCAGAAATTCGACCGAAAAAATCCGGCCGATGTGACGCCGCGTCGCTCCGATGGTTTTCAGAATCACCACTTCACGCATACGGCGGAAGCGCGTGCCCGCGACGCTGGCGGCCAGAATCACGGCGCCGGCGAGAATTGCGAAGCCGGAAAGAAAGCGGATCACCAGCGCGATCTGATCGATCACCTGTTGCACAATCTCCAGCGCATCGGCGATGTTGACCACCGTAAGCGTCGGCATCTTTTCGAACGCGGCGCGCTGGAACGCCGGCACCTGCGCGGGTTCGATGCGCACGCCGCCGTCGAAGGAGACCGGAAATCCCGCTAGCGCGGGGGGATTAAATACGAAGGAACTGGTGGGCATGAAGCGGCGCTGATCCCATTCGTGGATCGCGACCACGCGAGCCTGGAACGTTCGCCCCGATGCCTGCATTTCAAGCGTATCGCCCAGCTTCACGTTCAACCGCTTGGCCATCTCGAGTTGCACCGAAACCAATGCAGGCGCATTCGCGGCGAGTCCCTCTTTCCCCCACCACTTGCCTTCCACGACGCGAACGTAATCGGGCTGCAAGGTCTCCCACATCGAATTACCGTTGTAGCGGCCGCGCGGGGGCAGCGATTCGCCATTGACAGAATTCAATCGAGTCGCGACGCGCGGGACGAAGTCAGGTGGCTGCGACCACGCCCGCCGAATGCGCGATGAGATCTTTCAACGGCTCGACCTGCGCCTGCGTGACGCCGACTAGGAATACATTTGGGGTTCCGGGTGGCGCGGTATCGATGATCTGGCCGACCAGCGAGCTTTGCACCAGATATACGGTCATCGTAAACATCACGCCGAGTCCCAGCGCGATCAAAATCGCCTGCGCCTGATTGCCTTGACGATAGAGATTCGCCATTCCCTGGCGAGCGAGCGATGGAATGCGCCACGGCGAATTTTGCAAAAACTGGCGCAGCCCGCGGAGCAGCAGCCACGCGACGATCGCCAATGCGATCAAGGCTCGCGGTGAGTCCGGCCGCGAAATATCCGCCGACGCGCGGCGAATCGGCGAGCCACGCGGCGATCGCGCCGATGCCGATCAGAATAACGCCACCCGCCGCGAGCGCCTCGCGCGCTTCGAACAATCGCTTGCGCCACGGCTGTTTCGCTTCCGGCATGTCACGGCGCAGAATCAGGCCGGGCCGGATCTTGCGAATCGCCAGCAGCGGCGGCAAAGTGAACAGCAGCGTGGTCAGCACGCCGACGCCGATTCCTTGCGTCGCGGCGGCGAGGTGCCATCCCGCGGCCAGCGTGATCGGAAAATATTTCTTGATCAGCAGCGGAAACACCTGTTCCACCGCGCGGCCCACGGCGACTCCGGCGATTCCGCCGAGCACACCTAGCATCATGGTCTGCAACATGAAAATGCGGATGATTTCGCCGGAACTCGCGCCCAGCGATTTCATCACCGCGATGTTATCCATCTTCTGTTGCAAATGCGCGTGCATCGCCATGGCGACGCCGATCGCGCCGATGATCAGCGCGATCAGGCTGATCAGGCTCAGGAACGTGGTCGCCTGATCGAGCCCGCTGGTGATGATGGGATGCGATTGGCGAAAATCCATGACCATCGAATCGGGCAGCGTTCTGCGCAGCGTTCGCCGCACCTGTTCGACATCGGGCGCGCCGGGATCGAGCTTGAACAGATATCGCTGTGACGCGCGGCTGCCGATCTGCATCAGGCCGGCGCGTTCGAACGCCTCGCGCGACATCATCAGGCGCATGCCGAAGTTGAGGCTGGCCGACATGCGGTCGGGTTCGGAGACGATGACCGCCGCGATTCGAAAATCCTGATTGCCGACGCGCACGCTGTCGCCGGTGTGGAGATGCAGGCGCATCAGCAGATCGTCACTGGCGGCGACGGTATCAGGCGCTAACGCCTGTGCGAGCGGCATCGGCGGGTCGAGCTTGATTTCGCCGTAATAAGGATACTTCGCGGGATCGACGGCCTTGACCGCCGCGAGCACCGGCACCGCATTCGCCGATTCGCCGGACGTGGGCGCGGCCATCGAAACGGTTTCGGTGATCCAGGTATGTTCGATTCCCTGCGAGGCGAGGTCGTCGAGCTTGGATAGCTGCTCCTGAGTCGGCATTACGAACTGGCGCGCGGCGAGGTCGGCGGCCATCACGGTTCGAGCTTCGCGGGTCAGCATCGAATGGAAGCTTTCGCTGAAGCCGCGAACTCCGGAGAGCGCGCCTACGCCGGCCGCGACAGCGAGCACGACGAAGAGGAACTTAGTGAGCGACGATCGCGTCTCACGCCACGCAATTCGTCCCGCGGTTCGCAGCGACAGCTTCAACGAACTGCTCCGGCCGATTCCTTGACCTCGTCGGCGATGATTTTTCCATCGCGCAAAGTGACGATGCGATCGGCGTGCTGGGTGAGCGCGAGATCGTGCGTGACCAAAACGAGTGTCGTATGCTCGCGCCGATTCAGCGTGATCAGCAATTCGAGTACATGCGCGCCGTTCACGCTATCCAGATTGCCGGTGGGTTCGTCGGCCATCAGAATCGGTGGCTTCACCATGAACGCCCGCGCCAGAGCGACGCGCTGCTGTTCGCCGCCGGAAAGCTGAATGGGGTAGTGATCGAAACGGTCGGCCAGGCCGACGCTCGAAAGCAATTCGCGCGCGCGCAGGGTTCCCGATTTCACGTCGCCGCCGGAAAGTTCATGCGGAAGCAGGACGTTTTCTTCAGCAGTCAAAGTCGGGATCAGTTGATAAGACTGGAACACGAATCCGATCTTCTTCCCGCGCACCACGGCGAGTTTGTCTTCGCTAAGCCCGGTGATGTCGGTGCCGTCGATGACGATCGATCCGCTGGTCGGCGTGTCGAGTCCGGCCAGCAACCCGAGCAGCGTGCTCTTCCCGCTGCCGGATGCTCCCATGATCGCCACGAATTGTCCCGCGGGAACGACGAACTCCACGCCGCGCAGGATTTCCACGCGATGCGTTCCGGTATCGATTGTCTTGGTGAGATTGCGCGCTTCGAGGATGGCCATCGAGGTCTACCTATTATCATGGCAGTAGATGAGGCGTTTCGTTCTAATTGCGATCCTGTTTGGTTTGTGCGCTTGTTCCCGCGAACCGCAGAAGGCGGAAACTGCGCCGGAGCCCGCGCGTCCGGTCGCCACGCCTGCGAAAGTTGACGACAGGAAAGTGATCGCGATTTTCGGCGACAGCATCGCCGCAGGATACGGATTGCCGAACGGCAAGAGTTTTCCCGACGATCTGCAAAGCAAGCTCGACGCGGCGGGCTATGCGTATCGCGTGGTGAATCTGGGGATCAGCGGCGATACCACCGAAGGCGGCGTGTCGCGCATGGATTCGGCGACTTCGCTCCATCCAGCGATTGTTGTGGTTGAACTCGGCGGCAACGATGGGCTGCGTGGAATGCCGCTGGCGTCGACGCGCGCCAATCTGGATCAGATGATCGCGGCGTTTCAAAGCGCGGGCGCGAAAGTAGTGCTCGCGGGGATGACGCTGCCGCCCAACTACGGGCCGGATTACATCGCAAGCTTTCAGAAGATCTACAAAGATCTGGCGGCGAAGTATCGCGTGCCCCTGATTCCGTTCCTGCTGGCCGATATCGTCACCAAGGACCTGCGCTATTTTCAAGCCGACGGTATTCATCCGACGGCACCAGGTGCTGAGATCGTCGCGGGCACGGTGATGAAAACGCTCACCCCGCTGTTACACTAGAGCCTCATGTCCGCACAACCAACCGCAGTGCAGGCGCGTGATCTGCGCACGTATCGCCACTTTGATCTACTGCTTGCCATCTTCATTGTGGTGCTGCTGATCTCGAATCTGGTGGGGCAGAAGCTGTGCCTGATCGGTCCGTTCGTGTTGAGCGGTGCGCAGATTCTGTTTCCGATCACCTATATCTTCGGCGACATCTTCACGGAAGTATACGGATACTCCGCATCGCGGCGGGCCATCTGGCTGGGATTCCTCGCGAATGGATTGCTGGCGACCATGGGTGTGATCACGGTGTGGCTGCCGCCCGCGCCGGGCTGGCCGAATCAGGAAGCATTCGCGACCGTGTTCTACACCATTCCGCGATTGATCGTCGCCAGCCTGATCGCATTCTGGTGCGGTGAATTTGTGAACTCCTATGTGCTCGCGAAAATGAAATTGTGGACTGGTGGGAAAATGCTTTGGACGCGAACGGTGGGTTCGACAGCGACGGGCCAGTTTGTCGACACGATTCTGATCGTCGCGATTGGCTTCGGCGGAACGGCGCCAGTGAGCACGCTGATTCGCAACGCCGCGTCGGCCTATCTATTCAAGGTGGTGTATGAAGTGGCCGCGACGCCGCTGACGTATCTAGTCGTCGGATTCCTGAAGCGCTCGGAAGGAATCGATGCGTTCGATTACAAGAGCAACTTCAATCCGTTCCACCTGAGCACGATTAGCGGGATTTTGCGCGCCGCGAATTCGATGATGTTACCGTCCGGATCGGCGGCCATCATGATCCGAGCAATCGTCCCCAGATCATAAGGCTCGCGCACGATGTGCACCTTCTTCTTGCCGAATTCGGAGTGCAGCGGCTCGACATCGGGAATCAGAAAAGTGAAATATCGAAAGCCGATAGTGTCGGGAATCGACCCGGTATGCTTGGGAGCGTCCGCAGGTCCGGCCCAGAATTTGATCTCGGTCTTGCCCGCCAGGAATCGATACTCCATCGCGCCGCTCGCCATTTTGTACGGCTCCTCTTCAATCAGGCCGAGAGTCTTGCCGTAAAATTCGCGCGACCGCTCCACATTCTGCACCGTCAATCCGATCGCGATCTTATCGAGCGTCGCCATATCCGTGCCCGGCGCGGTCTGCACGATCTCCACTTGATTACCGTCAGGATCGCTGATGATTCCGTATTTCGAACCCGCGGTGATGCCCGCGTTCAACACAGGCGCGGGATTGCCGAGGTCGGTCCAGCGCTTGAGGATCGGAGTGATGTCGGCGAAGTAGAGCGTCAGCAACCGAATTCCGATCGCCGCGCGAGTGCCGCCGGGATACTTTGCCGCATTCGGAAACGCGCGCATCTTGATCACCGCCGTGCCCGCCTGAAAGCGCGTCAGCGTGGTCCCGTCCGGCAGCTTCATCGGCGTGATTTCATTCAGCCCCAGCACGCCGCCGTAAAATGCTTTGCTCTTCTCGACATCGACAACGCTCAAGCCGATGTCGAGGGTAGGCTTCACGGTCTGAATCGCGGCGGTGGCAGTCATAACGGTAGCGAAAAGAATCGCGAATCGCATGCCTTGTATGCTAACTCAACTTTCCAGTTTGTAGCGCGTGGAAGCGAGCCCATATAACCGCCGCCACAGCAGACGATTGATGGTGACCACCACCATCGCCATCACGATCGTCGCGCCGAGCAGGAGGGCGAAATTGCTGGTGTCTGTCGCGCGGCTTATCACGGCGCCAAGCCCGACGGTCGAGATGGTCTTGCCGTTGAAGTGAAAATATTCGGCGACGATGCTCGCGTTCCACGCGCCGCCGGATGCGGTGACGAATCCGGTCAGCATGTACGGAAAAATCCCCGGTAGCAATAGAGTGCGCCAGCGATGCCAGCCGCCTACCTGAAAAATATTGCAGGCTTCCTTCAAGTCCGTCGGAATCGCCGACGCGCCCGCGATCACATTAAAAAGGATGTACCATTGCGTGCCCAGCAGCAGCAGGACGATGGATCCGATTCCCAATCCTCCGCCAACGCGAATCAGGAATAGCATGACGATGGGGAAATAGTGCGGTCGCGGGAACCGAGGCGGCGATCTGAGCCAGGGGCTGTGCGATCGCGGAAAGCTTGGGGCGCAGCCCGATCATCACGCCCGCCGGTACGGTCCACATTGCAGCGAGCACCAGGGTCAGTTCGACGCGCAAAAACGTCGCGCCAGCGCCTGTAAGAATGCTCCGCACGTCGTCGCGCGATAGCCCGCTCAAGGTCGCGAACATTTTCAGAATGGCGAAAGAGATCCCGAAGATCGCGATCGCGGAAACCACCACCGCGATCCATTTCCGGCCGCCCGATGCAGCCACGGGCTTTCGCGCTGCCTCAGTCTTGGCGAAGTGCATCGCTAAAGATTCCTGTGCCGAGCCCACCACTGGCTTCCAGACTTTCGAAATCAATTTCGATCCGCGCAGCAGCGCGAGCATCGGCGATTTCGGAAGCTGCGATGCTTCCACCTGCTCCATCTTGAATTTGGAGCTCCACGCGATCACGGGACGCCAGATCAATTGATCCATCATTACGATCACCGCGATCATCACGCCGAGTCCCCACACAATCGCGCGCGTGTCACCGGCGTTCGACGCGGTCTGCAAGTACGATCCGAGACCAGGAAGCCGCAGATCCCGATTGCCGAGCACGAACATCTCACACGCCATCAGGAAGAACCACGCGCCCGCCACCGACATCATCGAATTCCACACCAGGCCGATCACGGAGTAGGGAAGCTCCAGTTGCGTGAACTTCTGCCACCAGCTCAAGCGATAGATCGACGCGGCTTCCAACATTTCGCGCGGGATGTTTTTCATCGACGAATAGACGCTGAAGGTCATGTTCCACACCTGGCCGGTGAGGATCAGCAAAATCGCGCCGAGCTCGACGCCGAGCTGCCTGGTGGGGAACAGCGCCACCATCGAAACCATCACGCCGGGCAGGAAGCTCAGCACCGGAATCGACTGCAGCGTGTCGAGCAGCGGAATCAGAATCTTTTCCGCGCGCGCGTTATGCGCCGCGATGTAGGCGTAGACCAGAGTCAGCAACAAGCTCAGAATATAGGCGATGCCGATGCGCGCGATTGAGAACATCGCGTATTTGGGCAGCGCCGAAGGGTGCAGATCGATCACCGGTTGGGTGTTGACCGTGCCGCCCCAATACCGCGCGAGCGAGATGGTTGCGTAAAACAGAGAAAGAGCCGCGAGAATCACCGGCGCGTCGCGCAGTAACGCGGTGATCGACGATGTTGACGGAAGAGTGGCCCACGGCGGTAGGCGCAAAACAGGTTTCGACACTACAGATCCTCGACCACTTCGATAGCGGCGGGCGCCTGATACGACGCGATGCGATCGTTTTCCGAATCGTAGATAAACAGATCGCCGTACCGGCCCCAGGCAATAGCCGTTTCCATCTGGCGATCGGCCTCTTCTCGCGAAAAATGCTCGTCGAGTACGTCGCGGAAGAATTCCACCGGCATGGTGTGATCGGATTTTCCGGCGAGCGCTGTCATCATCTGCTGCAGCAGCGGCACGTGTGCGATCACGGCATCCCGAAACAGCGCCTTCTGCTCCACTACCCCCGATTCGGAGAACTGCTTGCCGCTCTCGGTGATTTCGAGATCACCTTTATCCAATCGCGCGAAGCCAAGCAACGCCGCCGCGTCGACGATGGGCAGCAGATCGTCGACTTCCATATGCAGATCGTCGGCGACGCGATAGAGATCGTCCTTGCCCGATCGATCGTGCAGCAGTTCAAGCAATCCGGCGATTCCGCCCGGCCGCGCGTGGGGCAGCATCGCATAAGCGGCCTTGGCAGGCTTTCCGCCCGCGGTCGGGGGCCCGGCTTCGAGCTGCGGCTCTGTCATCAACTTATAGATGTAATCGACGTACATCACAAATTCTGGCGAGGTGCGCGGGCGCGGGCGGTCAATGGCGATTTGAAAATCGGCGCGAATCTTGGCGGGATTGCGGCCCAGCACGATGACACGATCGGCCAGCAGCACCGCTTCTTCGATGTTGTGCGTCACCATGAAAATGCTCTCGATCGGCATCTTCTTTTCGGCCCACAGCTCGATCAGTTCGTTGCGCAGGTTCTCGGCCGTCAAAACATCCAAAGCCGAAAATGGTTCGTCCATGAACAGGATCTCGGGCTCCACCGCCAGAGCGCGCGCGAACCCCACGCGCTGCTTCATGCCGCCGGAAAGCTCTTTCGGAAAAGCATTTTCAAATCCGCGCAATCCGACCAGCGACAGCGTCTTCAAAGCTCTACGATGCCGTTCGACATGCTTCATGCCGCGCGCGATTAGCGGCACTTCCACGTTTTCAATTACGGTGAGCCATGGAAACAGCGCAAAGCTCTGGAATACGATGCCGACGTTGGGCTTTGAGTCGGCCACCGGTTTGCCGTGCCACAGTACCTCGCCGCGCGAGGGCGCGGAGAGTCCCGAAAGAATGCGCAGCAGCGTCGATTTTCCGGAACCAGAGGGTCCCAGCAAGGCGACGATCATGCCCGGCTCGACCGAGAGATCCGTCGGCGCGATCACTTGAATCTGTCCGCCGTCGGGCCGCTCGAAGGTCTTTTCGATCTGCGTTGCGGAGATGATCGATTCGGGCGCGGCCACTGCGGGCGCGGGCGCGGCTTCCGGCTCGGCGAGCCCGATTGACGCAATTTCGGGATGCGGTGGGGCCTCGGCGAGCTCGTCCATTAGCTGCTGCCAGGCTTCTTGAGGCAGCTCATCGAAGAAGCGAAGCCGGTCACCCGGCGGCATCGCTTCGACGATCTCGCGCATTTCATCGGTGGGACGCGCGTGCAACAGAACGTAGGCGTGATAGTACGGAATGGCGGCGATCAGCGTTGCGGCGTAATCAATGGGAAGTTTGCGAAACAGCGCTTCCTGTTCGTCAAACGGCGCGGTCATGAAGTGGCGTCCAGCATCGTCCGCGCTGGATTTGTGAAGCAGTGCGATCGCCTGCTCCCAATTCGATTGCGAGAGGAGATGGCGAAAGCGATCAGCGGCGCCCTTCAGAGTCATCACGACTACTATAAGCGGCGAAAGGGCGCTGCCACATTACAAACCGGTGTCGACGTGGCGCAGGCCTCCAGGCCTGCTGAGCCGGCAGTCGTGCCAGCTTTTCTTATTTGCCGACCACGATAATGTGGAAGCTGTCGGGCGCAGGCTGCGGGCGGCCCTTCTTGCCGTCCTTGTCGGGACCGGCGACCATTTCGGCGGCGGGCAGATACAGCTTGTGCGCTTTCTGATCCGCGCCGATGGTGCGTGCGCTCGCTTCCGTGGTGATGGTGGCCACCGGCTCATACTTTCCGCCGTTCAATCCGACCATCGTGATGGTGCCGTCGCGGCCGTTGGCGCTGAACGCGTAGCCGTCGTCGAACGCCACGCCGTCCGGTCCTTGCCCGATCGCGGGCGTCGCCAGAACCTTGCCCGCCACAGGATCGCTCACGATCATCATCTTGTTGCCGCACACCGAGAACAGAATGATTTTCTGCGGATCGATGGCCAGTCCGCTGGGCCCATCGCACGGCGCGATGGAGTAGCGCTTGGCCACCAGCGCGTTCTTGGCATCGATCTCGATGATCTCGTTCTTGTCTTCGATGTTCACGTAGATGTGACCCTTGCCGTCTACCTGCGCGAATTCAGGTTTGCCGCCCACCGGAATCGACGCGGTGATTACGCTGCCGGTCTTGGCATCGATCGCCGTCGAATCGCTGCTGCGCCCGTTCATGGTGAACACGCGATGCGACACCGGCTCGTAAATGATCGCGTCAGGATTCTGGCCGGTCTTGATTTTCGAGAGAACCTTGAGGTCCTTCAGATCGAAAACGGTGACGTCGTTATCGCGGCCGTCGCTGATGAATCCCTTGCCCAGGTCGGCTGCCACGGCGATTCCATGCACGCCCGTGGTTCCTTCGATCTTGCCGACTACCTTGTCGCTGGCCGTATCCACCACTTCCACCTGATTGGTGTGCGAAACATACAGCCGGTGATTGGCGCTGTCGGCGTACACATAATCCCATCCGCCGGTCCCGCCGATTTTGATTTTCGTGATGACCTTATACGTCGGCGCCGCGGCAAACGCGAACACACCCGCCATAGCGGCGGCCAGAAACAGGGATTTTTTCATACCGCCAGCATACGCGGAGAAGCTGAAGATTGGCTGAAGGCAAATCGGATCTCGAAAATGGTCGATGCGCCTGTCCGAACCTCGATCTCCGCACCGTGCGATCGCGCGATACTTTCCGCAAGCGATAGCCCCAGCCCGTAGCCGCCTCCCGACCGCGCGCGATCGGCACGATAAAAGCGTTTGAAGATATGCGGCAGATCCTCAGCGCGAATGCCGCAACCGAAATCCTCGATGGAGACGATGACAGACGCCTCTTCGATCCGCAGGCCCACGTTCACCGTTGAACCCGCCGGCGAAAATTTCAGCGCGTTGTCGAGCACCACCAGAAACAGGCGATGCAGCGCCGCGCGATTTCCCGCAATGGTGATATCGCGATCGCCCAGCTCCGCGTGGATCCGCAGAGTCCGCAGCTCGGCGAGCCGGCGCACTTCCCCGCAAACATCCTCGACGATCCCCCGCACCTCCACCGGATCGAGCGGCATTTCGACACTGCCCGTATCGCTGCGCGCCAGCGCCAGCAGATCCTCGACTAACTGCGTCATGCGTTCCGTCTCTGCGGCGATCTCCTGCAGCGAATCGCGATACGATTCAGCCTGCCGCGGACGGCGCAGAGCGAGTTCAGCAGTGGTGCGGATCACGCTGAGCGGGGTGCGTAATTCATGCGAAGCGTCGGCGACGAACTGCGATAGGGTTTTCACCGCCGCTTCCAGCCGCGCCAACATGCTGTTGAGCACCACCGTCAGGCTGGCGATCTCGTCAGCGGTGTCGGGCACCGGCAAGCGAGCGCCCAGATTTTCGATGCTGATGGCCCCAGCGGCTGCCGTGATTTCGCGTACCGGCCGCAGCGCGCGCCCGCTCAGCCAATAGCCGCATGCGCAGGCGATTGCGATGACGAGAGGCAGAAAGCTCAGCAGCAATGTGCGAAGCAGATCAAGCGTGTGCGTCACGTGGTCGGTTCGCTCACCGGCTTCGAGCGTGTACGTTTCGCCGCTCGCGGTGAACTGCTTTCGGAACACGCGGACGCACTTCGGATCCGGCGGCGTTACATCGGGATAGCGGAAAGTGAATTCCGTGCCACTTAAGACCACGTACGTCCCGCGCGGCAGCGCCTGGCTGAATTCTTCCAGTTCATCACGGAGCGCTTCATCGCTGAGCTTGCCATCTAAGGACGCTTCCCGCGATTCGATTCGAAAATATTTCTCGAACTGCGCCGCGCGATCGGCGAGCCCGCGATCGATTTCGGTCCAGCAGCCGCGTGCGGAGAGAAAACCAAATGAGTCCGCCAAACAGCCCCAGGCCGATCGCCAGAATCGCCGCGTACCAGGCGGTCAATCGAAATCGAATAGAACGCGTGCGCATGTTATGCCTCGCGCAGCATGTATCCGAAGCCGCGCACTGTGTGGATCAGCTTGGTCTCGCCGGTGTCGACCTTCAGTCGCAGCAGCCGCATGAAAACCTCGAGTGTGTTCTCATTCACACCGCTGGCGAATCCCCACACCGATTCAAGAATGGTCGCGCGGCTGATAGCGCGGCCCGGATTGCGCATCAGCAGCTCCAGCAGATGATATTCGCGCGGCGTCAGATTGATCTGCGCGCCGCCGCGCGTGACGATGTGGCTCGCCGGATCGAGCGTCATATCGCCGGCAGTGAGACAGGCCGGCCGCGCGATCGCGCCTCTGCGGCTGACCGCGCGCAATCGGGCAAGCAGTACGTCGATCGAAAACGGTTTGGTGAGGTAATCGTCGGCGCCGGAGTCGAGCCCCGCGACGATATCGGCGGTCGAGTCGCGCGCGGTCAACATCAACACCGGCGTTCGATTGCCGTTCTGCCGCAGCTTGCGCGCGACGGTGAGCCCGTCCGCGCCGGGCAGCATACGATCCAGCACGATCACGTCGAACGGCGAGCAGCGCGCGAATTCGTAACCCTCGCGCCCATCGTGCGCGACCACCACTTGATGACCCTCTTCGTGAAGGGCGCGCTCCAACAGCTCCGCCATGCGCGGCTCATCTTCGACCACTAAAACCTGCATGGCTCTATGTTAGATAATGATTCGAATGAAATGGGTGTGGATCATTTTGGGGGCGGTGGCCGGGGTGATCGCACTGGTCGCGGTGATTGGCGCAATGCTGCCGGTAAAGCACGTCGCGACACGGCAGGTTCGGTTTAAGAAACCGCCAGGGGCGGTTTGGAAAGTGATGTCGCCGGGCACCTCGCAAGCGCACTTCAAACAGGACAATGTGAATTACGAGGTGCTGGAATCGTCGCCGCCTGCGCGTCTGGTCACGAAAATCGCGGACAAGCTTCCCTACGGCGGCCAATGGACCTATGAACTGACGCCCGACGGCGCAGGAACCGACTTGCGCATCACCGAAAACGGCGAAGTCTACAATCCCATCTTTCGCTTCGTGTCGCGATTCGTGATGGGACACACTGCGACCATCGACGCGTCGCTACGCGATCTGGCGAAAAAGCTCGGCGAAGACTGAGGCGCGAACGTCAGAGAGCGCGTTCGGGCAACGATTCAAGCATCCGCCGCGCGATAGCTGCCCAGCACACGCAGAAAATCGGCGAGCTCGGCCAGATGCCCCAGCGCGTTGCGCACGTGCGGCTCGTCACAATGGCCCAGCAGATCGATGTAGAACATGTACTCCCACGGCCGCCCGCGCCGCGGACGCGATTCGATCTTGACCAAGTTCAGATCCCTCAAAGCCAGCGCGCTCAGCGCGCGAAACAGAGCGCCGGGAATGTTCCGCGTCGAAAACACCAGCGACGTTTTCCACGGCCGCTGCCGCGTCACCTTGGTCTGCCTTGGCTTCGCGCCCTTGGGTTCCAGCAAAAAGAATCGGGTGAAATTCTTGCGATCGTCCTCGATCTCGCGCTTCAAAATCTGGCCGCCGTAAATCTTCGCCGCTAGCTCTGAGGCGATCCCCGCCGCATCGGCCGGCTTCTGTTCCATCACCATCTTGACGCTGCCCGCGGTGTCGTAATGCGGAACGCGCTGGATGTTCTTATACCGCTCGAAAAAATCGAGGCATTGATTCAGCGCCACCGGATGCGAGTACACACGCCGGATCGCGCCGAATTTCACGCCGGGCGCGGCGATCAGATTATGCACGATCCTCACACTGGTTTCGGCGGTAATTTCGAAATCGTACTTGAGCAGCAGATCGTAATTCTCGTGCACGGATCCGGCGAGAGTGTTCTCAATGGGCAACGCCGCCGCGTCCACTTTTCCGGCTTTCAGCGCTGCGAACACGTCATCGAAGCGCTGCCGTGGGATCGGGAATCGCGCGCGGCCCCAGAAGCTGGCGAATCGCCTCCTGACTGAACGCGCCCAGTTCGCCTTGGAATGCAACTTTCACTTTTCAGGCCCATCCCAACGCCGGGCTTCTGGATCGGACAAACCAATCAAGTCCAGCACGCGATCGACGCTATGATCCACGATCTCTTCCACGGTTCGCGGGTGATGATAGAACGCGGGCACCGGCGGCGCCACGATCGCTCCCATTTCAGCAAGCGAGGCCATAGATCGCAAATGCCCCAGGTGCAGCGGCGATTCGCGAACCATCAGAACCAACCTGCGGCGTTCTTTTAAGGTCACGTCGGCTGCGCGAACCATCAGATTCGAGCTAATTCCCGCAGCGATCGCCGACATGGTGTGGATGGAGCACGGCGCGATCACCATCGCGTCCACCGCAAACGATCCGCTGGCGAGGCGGCAGCCGATATCCTCCACCGGGTACCAGCAATCGGCGAGCGCGCGGAACTCGGCGATTGATTTTCCGATCTCCAGATGTGCGGTCCGTTCGCCCGATCGCGACACGATCAGATGGGTTTCAACCCGCTGGCCTTCGCGCCCATCACGGCTTCGCAATTTTTCGAGCAACCGCCAGCCATAGATCGATCCGCTGGCGCCGGTAATGCCGACGATGATTCGCAACGATTCCTTTCCGTAATTCTTTCTAAGATTCTTCTGTAATGCGTTCAAACACGCACCCGAATTTCCGATCCCCGCCATTTTCTGTTCTGAAATCCGAACAAGAAGCCGGAAAATGCCCTTGCCGCGGCCGCAGTTTGATTCGTATAATCCAGTAAGACCACATCGGGGACATGAAATGACTGCGCGCCGGCACCACACGCCCGAGCCTCTATGATGGAGGAAGCCGGCCAGAAACTCAAGCGCGTCCGCGAACGCCTGGGGCTCAAATTCCGCGAAGTGGAGGAAGCCAGCGAGCGGATCGCGGCGCGGCGCGGGAATCCCGAATTTACGGTCGCGTTGAGCCGCCTCTCCGATATCGAACGCGGGATGGTTCCATCGCTGTTCCGGTTGTATAGCCTATGCGCCATCTACCGGCTGGATATTTCCGAAGTGCTGTCGTGGTACGGCGTCTCGCCGTCGGATCTGCCGAGCGACGCCGACGTGATCGAAATCCAGCGTAGTCACGAGATCGGATTCCAACCCGCCGAGGGCGACGTCCAATTTCCGCTGGCCTTCGATCCCGGCCTCGACCTCAAGAAGACCGTGTTCCTGAGCCGCATGTTTCAGCGTTGGGGAAAACTTCCGCTGATGCTGCTCAACAACCTGGATTTGAAGAATCATCGCTATGGTTACATCGGCTCATCGGACTGGTCGATGCATCCTTTGATCCCGCCGACGGCGCTCGTCGTGATCGACGATACCAGGCGTAAAATCGCGGCTTCCGGATGGAATAGCGAGCACGACCGGCCGATCTATTTCCTGGAGCATGAGCGAGGCTACCTGTGCGGATGGTGCGCCCAGCAGGATGGCACGCTCACGGTTCAATATCATCCTTCGTCGGGAAATCCGCCCGAGACCTTTTCCTATCCGGGGCAGATCGAAGTGATCGGGCAGGTCACCCTGGTGGCGATGAAGCTCAGTTCCGCGCGCCGGCGTTCTTGATCACCTCGAGCAGATTCTCCAGGTCCGTGCAGAATAATTCGCGCTCGAACTCCTGCGCCGCGCCGGGAACGTAGGCTCGATAGCCGGAGGTGCTCAGCCAATGGCCGGCCACCTCTTCGCGCGGCTCCTCGAGCGATTGGAAGTAGCGATCCAGATCTTCGTACTTTTCCTTGAGGCTGAAGGCCAGCCACTCGGTGAACGCCTCTTCGTGGCTGGCGCGGAGTGCCTTGATACTCTCCTCGCGCCCGAACATGGTGCTGAGGCCATGATGCCGGTACATGCCGGAGTTCGAATCGCGCAGCGAGGTCAGGTAGGCCAGGCGGCCAAACACGGTTGGGATCCGTGAAAGAGTGTGCCTCCACAGGTCCCCGGAGGCGCTTCGCTCCAGAGAGCCCTTGGGCTTGAATCGTGGCATTCGCCGGGGTCTCTACTCTATTGTACGGCAATCGCGGCTGCGGCGATCCACGAATCCCGCCTTTTTAAGAATGACTTGCACGCCATAGGTACGGGCCGGTTTAACTTGTTCTGAATTCCGAAAACTCCGTGGAGTTGTTTTATAAATGCGGGTTAAGTGAGTTTGCGCAACAGAATCTTGGCTTCACGCAGCTGCTCGAACCGCTTCTCGGCATCTTTGAAAGCACGAGTGTGGACGCAGCGCCGCGCGCCGTGATGTTCCGCCGGGTGGACCAGATGCAGCATTTCGTGAAACAGAACGTACTCGACCGCCAACCGAGGCACCACATCGCGATCGAGAATGCGGCTCAGCACGATCGCATTGTGGGGAGGATCGTAATGTCCCAACAACGTGCGCGACGCGTTGGGACTCCAGCCCAGCCGCGGCCGCGCCATCAATCCGTGAAAATAGCGGAAGTTGAGATCCTCAAACATCTGGTCCAGATCATAGCGATCGCCCTGGGCCGATTCGATCCGCTTTCGCCCGCGAATCTGGCGCACCAGATCCAGGCTGCGGCGCACTTCGCGGCTGTTCAGATAGCGGCGATAGCGCGCCGAACTCGCCGCGGGAACGGGCCGGCGATACAGCTTCGACAGCAGGATCTCCGCCAGTGCTTCAATGACCGCTTCGGGTGCGCCCCCTAGCGTGTCCGCCAATCGGACCATCAGTCTGCCGTCCTCCAGGCGCACCTGCGCGTTGGCATTTGCGTAGGTCTTGAATTCCACTTCGATCGACGGCAGCACGGTGCGCGGGCGCATCAGCCGAAACACGCGCTCGAAGATCTGCACCGCCGGCGTCAGGATCACCGCGGGCGCGGCTCCCACTTCCATCGTTCACGAATGTAACATGGACGATGGTCACGATCCGGACGAACCGGAGTGGCCGTGGGAGGAAATCGATTTGCCCGGAGCTAAAATCAGCGCACTCGGATGCTACGTGCCGTCCGGTGTGCTGACCAATCAGGATCTCGAAAAGATGGTCGAGACCAACAACGAGTGGATTCTCGAAAGGACCGGGATCGCGGAGCGCCACATCGCGCCGCCCGAAATGGCGACGTCGGATATGGCGGTGGAGGCCGCCAAGGTCGCGCTGGCTCAGAACGGCGTCGATGCCGCCGACCTGGATGCGATCATCGTCGCCAGCGTTACGCCCGACATGTTCTTTCCCTCCACCGCGTGTCTGGTGCAGAACAAGCTCGGTGCCAGCCACGCCTGGGGTTTCGATTTAAGCGCCGCCTGTTCCGGCTTCGTGTACGCGCTCACCACCGCGGCGCATCTGGTGATGAGCGGATCTCACAAGAAAGTGCTGGTGATCGGCGCCGACACGATGTCGCGGATCATCGACTATACCGACCGCGGCACCTGCATTCTGTTCGGCGACGGCGCCGGCGCCATGCTGATCGAGCCTTGCCCGGAGGGCGAAGGCTTTTTGGGATTCCTGAATGAGATCGACGGCTCCGGCGGAGATTTTCTCAAGATGCCCGCCGGAGGCAGCCGCTTGCCGTCAAGCGCTGAAACGGTGGCGCAGCGGCTGCACTTCGTCAAGCAGGAAGGCAATCAGGTATTCAAGTTCGCCGTCCGCAAGACCTACGAATGCGGAGCCGAACTTCTTGCTCGCCACGGTTTCACGTCGAAAGACGTGAAGGTGCTGATCTCGCACCAGGCGAATCGACGCATCATCACGGCTGCCGCGGAGCGGTTAGGAATGAACTGCGATCAGGTGGTGATCAACATCGACAAGTACGGAAACACGGTCGCCGCCACCATTCCTCTCGCCACGCGGGATGCCGTCGAGCAGGGACTTTTGAAGAAAGGCGATCTGGTGATGTTCGCCGCAGTGGGCGCAGGATTCACGGTTGGCATCAATCTGTGGCGATGGGCGTATTGAACGCCTTCACCAAGCCGATCGCTAGCGCGACGCCGCTGGTCACAGCGGCGAGTTCGATGCCCTCATTCGACTTGGGGAACGCTGCGATTCCGGCGAGTGCGACACCGAACGCGATCGCGATCGCGGCCAGGGCTTGCCGGATCCGGCGTGCGGTTTCCGGCCGGTAAAATCGCAGCACCACCACCAGCCCGGCGGCAAATCCCAGCAGGCCCGCGAATCCGCCCACCACGAACGCTTCTCCCACCATCGCCAGGCCGTAGAATTCGTCGCGCGGCGCTCTAGCTCCCAACAGCACCGGAACCAGCGGAAGGCTCAAAATCGCGAGTTCGAGGGCACAGAGGGCGCCCATGGCGAGGCCGGTTGGTAATCGCGGAAGGCCCATGTAGTACTTCATCCATCGGCGTTCTGGATGATTCTCTGTATTCAATTCCGCGTAGGCTCCGCCTGTGGAAAATCCACTAATCCATAGGCAAGGTCACCCCTAGGGGCCTTCCGACGGGTTAATCCGTCCGGTCGGTAGGTTCGTTTCACTGAGATTGTAAAAATTAGTTGACAGGTGCAAGGGTGGAAGCATAGACTTCCCTATAAGCCGAGTTTGCTTCTTACTGGAGGTCTATGATGAACCACCTGCGGACTAAAGCCGCGTTTTTTGTTCTCTTTCTCGTGTTCGCGTCCTTCGCGCTAGCGCAAGGCACAGAGGCTACCGTCTCTGGCACGATTTCCGATCCTTCCGGTGCGCACATTGTCGGCGCGACCGTCACTGCTACTAACATCGATACCGGCGTATCGGTAGTTGCTTCATCCAACGAAGCGGGGATCTTTGTATTCCCGTCTCTCCCTCCGGGCAAGTACCGCGTGGTCGCAGAGCATGCCGGCTTCAGGAAAGGCACCATCAGCGATATCACGTTAGCAGTCGGCGCGCAGATTTCAGTCAACATCCCCATGGAACTCGGGCAGACGACGGAAACAGTCGAAGTGCAAGCGGTGGCGAACGAAGTCAACGCCAGCACTGCGACGGTCGGTGCAGTCGTCGAACAGCGCAAGATTCTGGATCTGCCGCTGGTCGGCCGCAGCGCGTATGACCTGATCAACACGCAGCCCGGAGTCGTCACTACGGGCGCTTCCAGCGTGAATATCAACGGCAACCAGACTGGTTCCATCAATTACACGACGGACGGCATCAATACTCAGGACAACCTGCTCAACGGCTCGTTCAACACCAACGTGTCGAACACCGTGTC
This sequence comes from Terriglobia bacterium, assembly GCA_963819125.1. GTDB lineage: Bacteria > Acidobacteriota > Terriglobia > Bryobacterales > Bryobacteraceae > Palsa-187. Next base: position 3,641 of record CAWFUQ010000014.1, on the reverse strand, counting down.
GATCGATCGCGTGGAAGAATTCCGCATCGTGACCTCGCCGGCGGACGCCGAATACGGCCGCGGCGGCGCGCAGGTCCAGATGGTGACGCGCGGTGGCACCAACACTTTCCACGGCAGCGCCTGGGAAGAACTTCGCAATACCGATTTCAACGCCAATGATTGGTTCAACAACCAGGCCGGCACAAATACCCTCACGGGCCAGCAGAACTCGCCCAGAAACATCCTGATTCGCAACCAGTTTGGCGCGCGCTTCGGCGGACCTCTCAAAAAGAACAAGACCTTCTTCAACGGCATCTGGGAAGAAGATCATCAGAACCAGCGTATCGCCGCCAACTCGACCGTATTGACGCCCAGCGCTTTGGCCGGCAACTTCCGGTTTTTCCCCGGCGCGCAGAATCAGAACATCTTGGGCGCTGCTCCTGTCGTGAACTCGGCTGGTACTCCGGTTGCGCCGGCGACGGCCACGGGGCCGCTGTCGACCGTCAGCGTCTTCGGCCGCGATCCGCTTCGTCCGGGACCCGATCCGACCGGTTCGGTCGCCAAGATTTTGGGGCTGGAACCTGCGCCGAACAATTATCTGACTGGCGACGGTCTGAATACCGCGGGTTTCCTGTGGGCGCGTCCGGTGATCGACGACTTCCAGTTGTACGAAGGCCGCGTCGACCATCAGTTTAACGACAAGCACCGCATTAGCATTACCCTGAACCATCAGGCATACACCAGCACCAACGTGGTGTCGGCGCAGCCGCTGCCCACCTCGCCGGTCGGCCTGGCTCCCACCGAAACTACCGAATACAGCGCGCACTTCACCAGCTCGCTGACCCCGAATCTTCTGAACGAAGCCACCTTCGGCGTGTTCCGTCCGCGCGTCATCGTCTATAGCGATTACGATCCGCTGGCCGGCCCGACCGGTGTCACGGGGCAAAAGCTGCTGCCCGTTTCGAACGGAGTATCTTACTACCTGGGCTTCGCCGCCGGCGAAACGAATCCGCTGGCGCCGTCTTCCAGTTCCACTGGCACCAGCAGCAACCGCATCTCGCAGGTCTGGCAGTATGGCGACGATCTGACTTGGATCCACGGGAAGCATAGCTTCAAAGGTGGCGTCCGGGTCGCGTTTATCAACAACGCCGGCTACGACGAAGTGGGAACCGTGCCGCTCGCCACTGTCGGCGCGTCGTCCGGCGCCCCCGTCACCGGAATCAGCACCATCCCCGGGATCGGCCTGAACCTCACGCCAGCCCAGAACTTGTTGAACGATCTGAACGGTTCGCTGTCTAGTGCGACGCAGGTGCTCAATTCACCCGGCGGCGCGAATCCGACGTTCATCCCCGGTGAAACGCGTTACAGCAACCTCACCAGTCACGAATACAGCGGTTACTTCAAGGATGACTGGAAGGTAACTCCGCACCTGACCCTGAACCTGGGCGTCCGCTACGAATACTATGGCGTGCCAGTGGATCGCGACGGACGCATGCAGGCCCTGGTCGGCGGCGGCAACGGCATCTGGGGCATCTCAGGAACCAATTCGAGCGCACTGTTTAATCCTGGCGCGACGGGCGGTTCACTCACGCAGGTCCAGTTGATTGGGCCCGAGACGACTCACCCCGGTACCGGGCTGTATAACCCGGATTACAACAATTTCGGCCCAGCGGTCGGCTTTGCCTGGTCGCTGCCCGAAGGCATGCGCTGGCTTACCGGCGGCAAGGACAAGACCGTCATCCGCGGCGGCTATGGCATCTCCTATGAGCGCAATGCGCTATATGTGATCCACATGTACAACTCGTACCAGCCCGACGCGCTGGCGACCACGGTGACCGAACAGACCTCCAGCGTTCTCAACCTCAGCAACGTGCAGTTCCCGATTCCGAACTCGGTGCAGCCGCTCTCGACCGAGCCTCTGAACGGTCTGCGCGGCCAGTCCGTGTACTCGTTCCAGAACAACCTGCAGAACCCGATGATCCACAACTTCAACTTCTCGATTCAGCGGGCTTTGTCAGCGAGCACCTCGCTCACCGTCTCCTACGTGGGCAACCTGGGGCGTGAACTGCTCCGTGCGTATGATGTGAACGAAGTCAATATCCTGGCTCCGAGTCCCAACGGAGAGAGCTTCCTGCAGGCCTTCAACACGGTGCGTGCCGGCGGCGATTCGCCGTTCATGGACCAGTTGATGTTTGCCTCCGTGTTTGGCGCGCTCGGCGCCGTTGGGCCCACTACGGGCTCCGCGTTTATGCGCGCGTCCACGACGTTCAATGGCGCCCTGGCGAGCAACAACCCAGCGGAGCTCGCCGGGCTCTTCAATGGATCCGCCCTGAGCCTCAATGTTGGCGGTGCGATCCTCGCCAAAGCCGGCTTGCCCGCGAATTTCTTCCTGGTGAATCCGCAGTTCGGTGCCTTCCCGCTGGGAAGCTCGGCGGTTCTGCCGGGCGGCGCCTACACTGTTGATAACTCCGGCTTCTCTAATTACCACTCACTGCAGATCCTGCTGCAGCGGCGTCTGGAGCACGGCCTCAGCCTGCAGGGCAGCTACGTGTTCAGCAAGGTAACCGGCGACAGCGCCGATGCCGAAGGGAACGCTGGAGAGAGCGCGATTTATCTCGCGGACTATCGCACGCTGCACAATCGCAACCTGGATAACGGCCCGTTGGCTTTCAACCACACCGGCGTGATTAAGATCAACAGCATTTATGAGTTGCCGTTCGGCCAGGGTAAGCCATGGCTCAGCGGTGCCGCCACGCCTAACATCGACCAACTGGCGCGTGAAGGGGCTAAAACTCACGTCCACCTATTCGCAGCCAACCTGCACACCGACCCGTTCGGCCATTCTGACTGGGCGTTTGCCGGTGCGTACCTGCAGGCGATTCGCCGATCTTGGCTGGTGACAAGCTTACCAAAAACCCATGGGCCGACGAGATTTCGCTCCCTAAGCTGCTCAGTGATTCCGGTTACGTGACCGTGCTGTCTGGCAAATGGCACGTCGGAGAGATCGAGGGCATGCGGCCGCAAGACGTCGGCTTCGATGAGTTTTATGGTTATTACCAAGCGGAAAAAGAACTGACACAGGCTTTTGAACAGCGCCGCTACCCAGACCTGGTACTAAACCCCGAACGGCTAGAGATGCTGCGCGAAAACAGGTGCCAGCGACGGGCTGTACCACGGCTTCAAGGGCGGCGCGACGACAGAGGTGCAGAGGCTCGACAGTATAGACGCGATGGCAGAGGGTGACCGACTGCTGAAGGAATTTAGCGTCGCCGAAGATCAAAGAACTCGCCAAGGGCCCGAAACCCTTCTTCCTCGAACACGCTTTCATAAAGTGCACGCCGACACCTTCCCCTCGAAGGCCTTCGAGGGCAAGAGCGGCAGTAAGTACCAGTACAAGGACTTCGTGGTTGAGGTTGATGTTACATCGGCGAGATCGTCAAGGCGTTGGCGGAAGCCGGCGTCCTCGAAGATACCTTCATCTTCATCACCTCCGACAATGGCCCGCAGCTCGACAGCTGGCCTGACACCGGCTTCACGCCGTTCCGCGGGGCCAAAGCCTCGACCTGGGAGGGTGGCGTGCGCGTGCCGGGCATTGCTTACTGGAAAGGCATGATCGCGCCCGGCCGCGAGAGGCGAGAATCTGTTCGGACTGATGGACCTGT
>CAWFUQ010000013.1:0-264474 GCA_963819125.1 Terriglobia bacterium | reverse complement strand
AGTATCTCAGGCGAACGCCCTAAACTCCCGGCGCGGTTCGGACGATGGAACCAGTAGAAATCTGGTAGCTCAAACATGGTGATGAATCCCCCCTCGCCGCTGCGCGAGCGCGAACCCGAGGTCCCGAAGACGGAGCTCGATCATCTCAAAGGGCTCTTCCTGGCGAGCCTCAATCACGAAATCCGCACGCCGCTCAGCGGGATCATGGGCATGGCGGATCTGCTGCTGGAAACCAACCTGGACGACGAGCAGCGCGAGTACGTGAGCGCCGCTCGCCTATGCGCCGAAAGTCTGTTTGAAATTCTCAACGCCACGCTGCAATATTCGTCACTGGAAGCCGGGCAGTTCAGTCTCGACGAAAGCGAGTTCAGTCTCAAAGAGTTGCTGGACGCGTCGCTCAATCAGCACGCGCTGCGCGCCCAGGCCAAAGGGCTGCGTCTTTTTTCGACTGTCGAAGCCGGTATGCCGGAAACGATGCTGGGCGATGCGCCACGCTTGCGCGAGCTGCTGGGTCATCTGATCGCCAACGCGATCAAGTTCACCCATCAAGGGTCCATCGAAATTCGGGTGACGCTCGACCGCAAAAGCGATGGGAATTTTGTCGTTATCGAAGTGCGCGATACCGGAATCGGAATCCCGGCGGATCGTCTGGACGCCATCTTTGAATCGTTTCGACAAGTGGATGACGGCTTATCGCGCGCGTATCCCGGCCTTGGATTGGGCTTGGCGCTGGCGCGCAAGCTGACCGCACTGATGAACGGAAAAGTCGCGGTCGAAAGCACGCTGGGCGAAGGATCGACGTTTACCGTTCGCCTGCCGATCCGTCAACCCGCGGAATCGACCGTGGAACCGGCCAGCCACTATCTTGGATTTCGACCTGTGGTGCTGGCGGTGGAAGACAATCCGGTGGGCCAGACGGTGCTGCGTCATGCTCTGGAACGCCGCAATGTGGAAGTCGACTCGGCAATGTCGGGGAGGGCGGCACTGGATCTAGCGTCTAAGCGTCGCTACGATCTGGTGTTGATGGATTTGCAGATGCCGGAGATGAACGGCCTGGAGACCACTGAGGCGATGCGCAGGATTCCGGGCTACGACAGCGTCCCCATTCTCGCGCTCACCGCGGATTCCTCGGATGAGATTCGCGCTCGCTGCAAACAGGCAGGGATGCAGGCATTTGTGTCGAAGCCAGTGGAGACGGCCGAACTATGGTCGTTCGTCTCGAAATTCGTAAAGCGCCCCGACCTTCGCCAGACCGCTTAACCCAAGCCGGCCAACGCCGCTATCGTTAACGCATCGCGTATTTCTCGAGCAAACGACGCGCGATAATCAGCCGCTGCAATTCGTTCGTTCCCCCCCCGATCACCACCAGCGGCGCGTCGCGATAATAGCGCTCCACCGGAAAATCCTTGGAATAACCGTTGCCACCGAAAATGCGCATGGCGTCGAATGAAACTTCCGCGGCGGTTTCGGTCGCGAATAATTTTGCCATCCCCGCTTCCAGATCGCAGCGCTCGCCGCGATTTTTCTTCTCCGCTGCCGATTCGATCAACAATCGCGACGCTTCGATTTTGGTCGCCATGTCGGCAAGCTTGGCCTGGATCAACTGATGCTGCGCGATCGGCTTGCCGAAGGTGGAGCGCTGCTGCGCGTATTCGATTGCGGCTTCAAATGCAGACTGCGCGATGCCCAGGCCACGCGCTGCGACGTTGATGCGCTCGGCTTCCAGGCCGGTCATTGCCTGCGTGAATCCTTGACCTTCCACGCCGCCGATCAGATTTTCGGAAGGAACCGGGAAATCGTTGAAGTGCAGCTCGCAGGTTTCGACGGTTTTGTAGCCCAGCTTGTCGATGTCGCGGCTGACCACCAAACCCGGCGCGCCTTTTTCGATCACGAAGGCGCTCATACCCTTGTGCGCCGGCTTCGCGGACGTGTCGGTTTTTGTCAACAGAAGAAAGGTGGTGCCGTGGCGGCCGTTGGTCACCCACATCTTCGATCCATTGATGCGATACACGTCACCATCGCGCGTCGCCGTGGTCGTGATGTTTTGCAGATCTGTTCCCGCGCCGGGTTCCGACAAACAAATTCCGCCGCGCCGTTCGCCGGTCGCAAGTCCAGGAAGAAATCTACTCTTCTGTTCATTGGTGCCGAAGCGGCCGAGCACATCGCACAGCACCAGATGCGGCCCGATGATTCCGGCGAGCCCCATCCACCCGCGTGCAAGCTCGGCGAAGATGCGCGCGAAGGTGACGTAATCGACTTCGGTGCCACCGAATTCCTCGGGGATGTTGAGCCCGAACAGCCCCATTGCAGCCATCTGCCTGGCGAGATCGAATGGATATTCGCCGCGGTGCTCCATCGCGGACGCGACCGGGATCACCTCGCGCTCGACGAATTCATGAACGGTGCGGAGAATGAGCTGGTTCTCTTCGGACGAAGAAGAAGCGGAGGACATCCTTCGATTGTACGGCGCTTATTCCTGATCGATCGCATGAAAAAGGGGACAGACTACTCTGTCCCAATCCGCAACACAATGATTACAATTGGTCCCACTGGCGTGGACAGAGCTGTCTGTCCCCTTTTTCAGCACAGCTATTCCTGATCGATCGCGTTGCGCACGCCAGTAATCAGCGACGTCAGCGTGAACGGCTTCTGCAGGAACTTCGAGCCAGGTGGGAACCATCCCTGCCGTACCGCTTCGTCATCGGTGTAGCCCGAGACATACAGCACACGCAGTTCGGGCAGCGCGTGAAGCAGGCCTTCGGCGAGATCGCGTCCTCCGATGCCGGGCAGAATCACGTCGGTTACCAGCAAGTGAATCGGTCCGTCATACGACTTCGCCAAGGCCAATGCTTCTTCGCCGCTGCCTGCCGCGAGCACGTTGTAGTGTTCGCGCGCCAGAATCTTGCGCACCAGCGCGCGGATGCCGGCTTCGTCTTCCACCAGCAGAATCGTTTCGCGCGTCGTGGGCGCTTCGACCACCACAGGCTCGGGAACCGCCGGCTGTTCGGCCGTTTCGATTTCTTCTGCCCGAATTTCGGGCGGCGTGTACGGCAGGTACAGCATGAACGTCGATCCACGGAAGGGATCGCTCGAGAAGGCGAGATCGCCACCCCATTCGCGCACGATCGCGTAGGCTCGCGCGAGCGCAGGGCCCGCGGTCTTGTCAGGATCTTTGCCAGCCAGTACAGATTCGAAAATCGTGGCGCGCTTGGTTGGATCTGTGCCGCGGCCGTTATCGTGGATCACGATGCCGGCGTAGACGCCCGGCTTCAGCGTCGCTTCCGGGAGCGATTCGGCGATGGCGGCGAGCTCCCAGGCGATGGTGACGCGCGAACGCTCCTCCGCATCTTCGCGCGCGCTCGAAACCAGAGCGAGCAGAATTTCTTCAAGCTGCGCTCGATCGGCCGAGGCCCACACAGCTTCGCCCGCGGCGGAAAGTTCCAGTGCCACGCCGTCGCCCACGGCCGTGGCGAGCGTGTCTTCGATCGATGCGAACAGCGGCCCAAGTTCGATCGGTTGCGGCGGATTCGCGAAGCGGCGCGTGAACGCGAGCAATTGGCCGGTGATGCCGGAGATGCGTTCGGTCGCCCCGAGAATCTGTTGCAGGTCGCCCCGCATCGGGCTCGCGTCGTCCAGCGATTGCAGCATCTCTTCGCTATATCCGGTGATGATCATCAGAGGATTGTTGAGATCGTGCGCCAGGCGGCTGCTGAGCGTGAACAGCGCTCCGCGGCGTTCCGCGGTCAGCAGTTGTTCTTCCAGCTGCTTGCGCAATCCGATGTCGGTGCTGACACCAGTGATTTCGCGTGAAGCGGCCTCCTGATCCGGTACCCGAATCGTTTCGCGACACCAGAATACGCCGCCCGACGCGGTTACGGCGCGAAATTCCGCGCTCGCATCGCCGGGACGGGAGATCGCGGCGCGATAGAACGCCATCGCAGCTTCACGATCTTCGGGATGAATTCGTTCGCTGAAGAAATTTGCGGTTTCGGTCCAGTGGGCGGCGGGATATCCGAACAGCTGCTCGGCTGCGCCTGAAACAGAAGTGAAGGCGAATGTATCGGGATCGGCGCGCCACAGAATCGCAGGGATGGTGGTATCGACAGAGGTGGGCGCGATAGGCTCCGGTACGACTGTTGTGGTCTCTGGCGCTTTGCCTCGTCCGATCGTCGCCAGCATATTGCCGATCGGCGCGAGATCTTCCACCATCAGCAAAGTTTCCAGCTCGTCCTCGTCGTCCCAATTGCGGATCGGCATCAGCGCAATGCGCAGCTTGCGGCCCTCAACCTCGAGATAGAGATCCGGAGGTGCGGCGACGTTCACGTGCACTTCGCGGATGCGTTCGACCAGAACCTCCGATGGAATGATCTGTTCGATGTTCTTGCGTCGCAAATCCTCGGTACGCAAGCCGAAGGTTTGGCGAAAGGCGCGATTGACCGAAACGATCGAGCGCTCCGAGGAGAGCACCACCAGAGCGACTGGCAACGACGCCATCATCTCCTGGTAATAGCGGCGTTCGGTTTCGACCAAAGCCAGCAGCCGGGCTACTTCTTTAGCTTTCCATTGCTCGAAGTCTGTGCGCTCCATGAAGACAGGTGTTCCCTGTCATTCAGTTTGTGAGGTAGCCCAATCGCCAACAAGGTACTAACCGGCTAACTGGTAACGGTACGGAGCCAAGTACTAGAGTTCTTAACCTACTTTTTACTGCGCTGGGGGCACCAGCACGATTTCGATGCGCCGGTTCCTGGCGCGATTCGCTTCGTTGTCGTTCGGCGCGATGGGATTCGCTTCCGCCATCGCTGCCACTTTCACGCGACCTCCCTTGATGCCTCGCGCGCCAAGATAAGACGCGACCGCGTTGGCGCGGCGCAAAGACAGCCCCATGTTCGCTTCGTGCGTGCCGAGATTGTCGGTGTACCCTTCCAACCGAATCGCCCAATCCGGATTGTCGTCCATCATCTGGCCGAGTTCGAACAATACCAGGGCGGCTTCCGGCGCCAGGGTGGCGCTGCCGGTGACAAACTTAATCCCGTAGAGCGGAATGTGTTTGTACTTCTCGAGCGCCTCCGCCATGCTCGCGGCATCGCGAAGCGATTCGTAATCCGGCGCGGTCACGTTGGTTTCGATCAGCGTGTAGAAGCGCGCGGCGGCTTCGATCGTCACCCACGTGTCGCCCTTGTGCGCGGTCAAGGCGCCTTCATCGTCGGTGAACACGTACGGCACTTCGAATCCAGCGGAGCGAAAGGCCGCGGCGGCTTGTTCCACGACGCTCTTCGGCGTGGTGCCGGTGGGGCATTCGTACATCACCGAGCGGCTGTCGCCATCGACGGTACTGGTTTCCTGTTTTCCTTCACCGACGTCTTTAACGGTGACTTCGCGGCGATCGCCGTCTTTCTTTTCACAATTGTCAATGCGGCAACCCGGCAGCTTCGTCAGCCACTTGGAATCCTGGCAACCGGCGGCGTCGGGCGGCAATTTTTGCGCGTTTAGTGAGCAAGCGAGAGTGGCGAAAAGAAGAAGATGTTTCATGATGGATGGTGCTCGACATCGAATCCATCGGCGGAAACGGGCCGTTTCTATAGACCCGGCGTGCGCTTTCGCCGGCGGGCTGTCCCGGCGAACACCGCCGTCAGAATCAGAATCGACACGATGCTGATCCACGCGCCCGTGACCACGCTGCGCGGCTGATAGCGGAATTCGATGCGATGGTCGCCGGCGGGAATCGTTACCGCCTGAAATGCTCCATGCCAGAAATCGACCGGCACAGCACCGCCGTCGAGCGTGGCGTTCCAGCCGGGCACGAACTCCTCGCGAAGCGTAAATCGCGCGGGTCCATTCGAATGGACGGTGAACGCGCGACGCTCCGGCTCCCAGGCGGTCATGTCGATTTTCTGACCGGCATCTGGATTTTCAAACCCGTAAGGCGGCTGGGCGCGGCGATATTCGAACACCCGATAGTATTCGCCGTGATCGCTGATCCAAACGAAATCGGGATCGGATTGCAGCCGGTCGAAGTTGGGTCCGATCGCGGCGCTGATGACGTAGCGCACGCCCAGCAGATCCAGTGCATCCTTGCGCGTGAAATCGATGCTGAACAGCCGGTCCGACTCGAATGTCGAAAATCCAGCCACCAGGTCGCGATAGCGCTGCGACAGAAACGGGTCGAATCCTTGCGGTGTCGAAAAATCCCAGAAGCGCAGGTCCAGCGGAAAAGGCGCGCCGGGCGAATCGAGCGCAATTCGATATTGCCGGTGGTCGCGCATCTTTTCGAACGTTGGTTGATCGATGCTGGGAAACGAACCGAGTAGCAAGCGAGGTCCGGGGCCCGGGACGGCGTTAACCCGTTTGCCGGCGCCGAACACTTTGTAATCGATGCCAATCATCAGCACAAGCGCATAGGCCAGCACTATTCGCGCGCGCCCGGTTTGCAATCGTAGGACGAACAGCGCGGCGGCGGCGATGGCCAACGTCATTCCGGCGTCGAGAATCGATGACACGCCGATGGGAGCAGAATCGCCGCTGCGCGCGCGAAGCTGCCACATCGCATAGCCGATCGCGATCGCGGCCATGCACCAGCCCAGCCATCTCTGGCCACCCCATGATCCTTCGCCTTTCAGAAAATCGTCGATGCCGTAGGCCGCCAGAGCCGCCAGCGCGACCGTGATGGTGGGCAGAAAATACCAGGCCCGCACGATCTCTTCCAGAAACCAGGAGTGGTGAATCGCGCTCTCCACAATGTTGAGCGGATTGGTGAGCAGGATCACCGCGGTGATCCCCACCGCGGACAACGGAAGCAGCACGCGCGGATTTCGAAATCGAATCAGGAGCAGCAGGCCGATGATCACCGGCGCGCCCAGATACAAATATTCCTTGCCAGGGTTGGTATCGGACGGCACATGCAATCCGAAATTGTAGAAATTCGGAACCAGATAGGAGACCAGGTAACTGAGATTGCGAACCGGTCCATAGCGCGGGACGTGCACCATGAGGTGACTGATTTCCCAGGACGGCAGCAACTGCACCATCGCGATAGCGAGCGAGGCAAGCAGCGCGAGCGCAGCGGAAATAATCATGCGGGGACGCAGGGTGGTGGCGATTGTGTACATCCCCATCGCGATGGCGAACACGAACCACGCCGGAGGGTAGCCGCCCAGGAAGCACATCGCCGACGCGAGCACCAACTTCCACAATGGAAACCAGTCGCTTCTATCCACTGCCTGGTCGATTGCCATGAAGCCGAGCGGGAACCACGCCAGCGTGATGATCAACCCCAAGTGTTGCAATTGCAGGGAAGCGTAGCCGCCGTAGGCGATCGCGCCTGCACCCAGCGCACTCGCCAACGGTGCCAGCGATCGTCCGCGCAGCCACATATACGCGAACACAAACGCCAGCCACACATGCGCGATTTCAAAAATCTGAAACGCTTCGTAGGACAAATGTTCGTGGCGGCGCGTCAACAGAATCAGCAGCCAGAACGGCGGATAAAACAATCCCGCTTGAACATTGCCGACTAAACTGATGCCGCAATAAATCGCGGGATCCCACAGCGGAAAGCGCCAGGCCTTGAACGCGCGAAAAATCGTGTCGGCTAGAGGGTAGTGATAGCCCTGCAGATCGTATGGAATGTGAACGCGTTTGCGCGGCGGCAGGTAATCGAGAAAGAAAAAATAAGTGAACAGCCCGGAACAGGCGATGATCCACAGGCGCTCGAAAAGTCCCGGTCCACGGCGGATCGGTTCGGCCACCTGGGTTATCCGCCGATCGAGTACATCGGCCGCGGAGGCGCCACGAACTGCGCGGAATTGATCTCGTGGCCCAGCCACTTCGCGTGCACCGTTTTTTGAACGGCCTCGCGAATTTCATCGTCACTGCCGCCATTGCGCAGCAGCGGGCGAATGTCGGTCTCGTCAATCGCGAACAGGCAGTAGCGCAGCTTGCCGTCTGAGGTGAGGCGAATGCGATTGCAATTAAGGCAGAACGGCCGACTGACACTGGCGATGAAACCGATGCGCCCGATGCCGTCGGCGAAGCGATATTCGGTGGCGGGCGCGCGCGGATCACGATCGGGAATTTCTTCGAGCGGCCCGATTTCGCGCGTCAGCATCGCGATCATATCGTCGGCCAGCAGCACCCTGCCGCGATCCCAAATGCCCTGCGAATCGAGCGGCATGAATTCGATGTAGCGGATTTCGATATTGCGCTCGCGTCCGTAGCGCGCCAGTTCGACAATATCCGGCTCGACCAGATTCTTCACGGCGACTGCGTTGATCTTGATCGGCCCGTAGCCCAGGCGCTGCGCGGTTTCGATTCCTTTGAGCACACGATCCAGATCGTCGCGACGCGTGATGTGCTTGAAGCGTTCGCGATCCAGAGTGTCCAGATGCACGTTAATGCGCCGCAATCCGGCGTCGTACAGTTCGGCGGCTTGATCGGCCAGTAGCACCGCGTTGGTCGTCAGCGCCAGATCCTCGATCCCTTCGATCGCCGTCAATTTGCGAATCAGCTTCGAGAGATCCTTGCGAACCAGCGGCTCGCCGCCGGTGATGCGCAGCTTGCGAACACCCATCGTGACGGCGACGCGCACGAATCGCTCAATTTCCTCGAACGTCAAGATCTGGTCGCGAGGCTGAAACTTCACGCCCGTTTCAGGCATGCAGTAAAAGCAGCGGATGTTGCAGCGATCCGTCACACTGATGCGCAGGTTGTCGTGCGTGCGTCCGAAAGTGTCGACCAGAGGAGTCATCGTACCGCTAACATCCTATCGATCGGCAGACGTGCGCGCTCGATCAGATCGGCAGAGAGTTCCACCCGCGGCGCGAGGTTCGCCAGCGCGTCGCGCAATTTTTCGAGCGTGTTGCGCTTCATGTACGGGCATTCGCTGCAATTGCAATTCTCATTGGCGATGAAATGGAATTTCTTGGAAGGCGCGCGCAGCTCCAGCGAATAGCGCACACCGCTTTCCGTGATCACGATGAACTCCGGTGCGTCCTGCGCGGCGCACCAATCCACGATCGCTGACGTGGACCCGATGAAATCCGCCATCGCCAGCACATCGCCCGGGCATTCCGGATGCGCGGCGACCAGCGCCGTGGGATGCTCGCTGCGCGCGGTGATCAATTTCCGCGCGGCGAACGTCGCGTGGACGATGCAGGCACCAGGCCAGATTTTCATATTCTCGCGACCGGTCTGTTGGCGAACGTAATTGCCCAGATTGATATCGGGCAGAAACATTACCGGCTGATCGCGGGGAATCGAATTGACGATCTTTACCGCGTTGCGCGAGGTGCACAGAATATCGCTTTCGGCCTTCACTTCCACCGAAGTATTGATGTACGAAACGATCGTATATCCGGGGTTCGCTGCTTTCCACGCTCGAAGCTGATCGACGGGGCAAGCGTCCACCAGGCTGCAGCCGGCATCACGATCGGGCACGATCACGATGCGTTCGGGATTCAGAACCTTGGCTGTCTCCGCCATGAAATACACGCCGCAGAACGCGATCACATCGCCCGAAAAATCGCGAGCCACCCGAGCCAGCTCCAGGCTGTCGCCCACCGCATCGGCCAGTTCCTGCAGTTCCGGCTCCTGGTAATGATGCGCCAGAATCATGGCGCGGCGCGAGAGTTTCAGCTCCTGAATTTCGTCTGTGATGGATTGAATGGCCAGCACGCGGCACCCTCCGGGTGAGCCCCGATGTGAGTATATTTCAATTGTACCCCGCATCATGATTCTAGGGCGTTCCGCGTAGTGTATTACGGCGATTTGCCGAGCCCGGCGACCCGGGCGATCCCGGTATACTGACTGCAATCATGGGCTCGCGCGTGACCGCCGCTTCGGATACAGCCGCCTCGCGCGATGCCGAATTTGTCGATCGATTGCGCTCGGCGACCCAAAAATATCTGGATGCGATCGACGCCTGGGAATCCTCGTATCAGAAGTTCTATCGCATGCCCGCGCCGGGGCCGGTGAGTTCCGATCTCGAATCAGAACATCGGGCGTATCTGGCGGCCCGCGCCGGGCTTCAACAGCACATTCCCAATGCTCGCCGATTGTGTTTGAAACATTCCTTGCGCGATCCGTGGCCTGCGCTGTTGCATGTCAATCTGGGTGGAACTACCCCGCAGACCGGATTCTCACCCGCGATGGGCCGATCCGAACGCGCCAAAATCGCGATGTCCCTCGACGAACTGGAATCGGCGTGCCGCGCGCCGCGTGAAAACGAGCACGCTCCGTCGCCGAATGTTCGCACCGAAAAACCACGCGGCCTGCTGCGCCGCATCATCGATTTCTTCGTATGATCTTCGAAGTCCCGGCGCCCACTCGCGGCGAAATTCACTTCCGCCTGTTCGACATCCCGGTGCGCGTTCATCCTTATTTCTGGCTGATGACGTTGTTCATGGGCCTCAGCCAGGACGTCGGCACGCTGCTGATCTGGATCGGCGTGGTGTTCGTTTCGATTCTGTGGCATGAGCTGGGCCACGTGTTCGCGTATCGATTGTTTGGACAGCGCGGTGAAGTAGTTTTATACGGGTTTGGCGGCCTCGCGGTCCCCGATCGCGGAATTCGCGGCACGTTCGCGCGCGTGGTCGTCTCGGCAGCGGGTCCCTGCGCCGGATTCCTGATCGCGGGGGCCGTGTTCGCGTGTCAATTCCGTTCTTCGCCGAATTTTTATGAAAACTACTACCAGGCGCTGGTCTTGCGCGACCTGATGTGGGTCAACGGATTCTGGGGGCTAATGAATCTGCTGCCGGTCTATCCGCTGGACGGCGGCCAAGCGGCGCGAGCATTGTTCGAAAAGCACGATGCAGTTCGTGGCCGCAGACGCTCGTTGATGGTGTCGACCGTGGCCGCTGCCATCGTCGCCATGCTGGCGCTGCTGATGCGCAGCACGTATCTCGTTTTATTCTTCGGATCGCTCGCGGCGGCAGGTGCGCAGGCGCTGGAAGCTGATCGCCCGCTGTTCCGCGCGAGATCAGATATGCGCTGACGTGGCGCAGGCTGTCTCCTAACGATTCTAACAGCGGCCGCTATGGCATTTGAGCGATTGGATTCGAGCTCGAACCTGGGAAATCTTCGGAGCATTCGAGCTCAGCACCCTCGCATCGGCGTAATTGCGCCGTTAACTGCCGCAGCTCTCCAGCTTCGCCATTCGCATCAGATTGTAAGCGGCTGCGGCAAACTGGAACATCCATCCCACTCGATCACGTCCTCGGAAACGAGTGCGGCGCTGCCCTCCGATGCACTTCAACCAAGCGAAGATTCGCTCTATGTGGCGGCGTTGGTACTGATTTTCGACGTAGCTGGCGTGTCGGGTGGTGCGCCGGTCAATCGCGCTCGAGCGCTGGCCGGTGTACTGGGTCACCTGCGGCGTGGCCGCACATTGCCGCAGACGCTTGACGTATTCGACTTCGTCGTAAGCCTTGTCGGCGCTCACTTGAATGCGGCGGCGACGCACCGGCAGTTGTTCGATCATCTCGATCGCTGCTTCGCGTTCGCTACGCGTGGTCGCAGGAGTCACGCATGCCGCCGCAATCAAACCGTGCCGCATGTCGCTCAGCACGTGGCCCAGATAGCTCAACACACTGCTCGCCGTGCCACTCTTTTTGTACAAGTGCGCTTCTGGATCGGTCTTGGATTCGTACAGGTCGCGCTTCTGCAACTCTCCGCGCCGCCCCGATCCCGCACCCGGCGCGGGCGGATCATCCTTGGGCTGATAACTCTTCTTGCTTGCCCAGGCTTCAATCAATGTACCGTCCACCACGAAACGTTCATCGCTCAGCCAGTGTCTGCGGCGCGCCTGGTCCAACACCGCGTGCAAAAACTCCCGGGCGATCTCACCATCCAGAAGACGTTCACGGTTCTTGCTGAACGTGCTGGCTCCCACACCGGCTCGTTGAGCGTCAACCCCACGAACCAACGAAACCCGAGGTGCAGCTCGATCTGATCCATCAATGCTCGTTCACTGCGTACGCTGTAAAGCGCCTGCAGCAATAACGCGCGCAACAGCTTTTCGGGGGCGATGGAAGGTCGTCCCGTCTCGCCGTACAAATCGTCGAAGCGAGAACTGAGTTGGCTGAGCGCCGCATCGGCCAATGCGCGAATCCGCCGTAGCGGATGATCTGCGCCTACCCGTTCCTCTAAACTGCCGTAGCTATACAGTTCTTGTTGATGACGATCGTCTCCGCGCATAAAGACAAGACGAACCTGACGATCCAGAGGTGTCTTTTGCTGGATCGTTTTTCAGCGGCCTCTGTCATCCTGCAGCGCCGGCAGTCGTGCCGGCGTTTCTTTCTGATCGATCCGGAAGAGCCGAGATGACTCTCGGCTCAGCAGGCCTGGAGGCCCGCGCCACTAAGCCGTTTCCGGCTTCCGTCCCGCGAATCGCACCAGCGCATACAGAAACGCGAACAGCACCAGCGCGAACGCCCCCATCTGCCACAGATGCGATTTGATCCAGGGGAGCGATTCATTCCCCAACGTCGCGCCCAGGTACACCAGCGCGAAATAGCGAGGAATCCTCGCCGCCGCCAGCACGCCCATGAATCGCCCACGCTTTTCGCCCATCGCGCCCGCGCACGCCGCGAAAAATTTGAACGGCAGGAACGGCAGCGGCAGGAAAGCCGGGATAAATACCGTCAGCAGTCCGTATTGCAGAAACCAAGCGCGAAACCGCAAGCCGCGACCCGTCGACGTGTACTTCAACAAATATCTTTCGCCGCCGCGCCGCGTGATCTCGAAAAAAATCAGCGCGCCGATCAGCGACCCGATCACCGCCAGTGTCGCGCACAGCATCGCATTGGCCGGACTCGCGATCGCCGCCAGAATCAGTACCGCATCGGTGATGCCGGGATTCGGCACGCCCAGCGAATCGACCGCGGCGATGACGAACGCACCCGGCGGTCCCCATTGCGACAAGAGATCCCAGAAATGATGCATGCGCTAGCCGATCATCCTTAGTAGTTCCTCTTCGTCGATCACCGCGACGCCCAACTCGCGCGCTTTATCGAGCTTCGATCCCGCTTCTTCGCCCGCCACCACGTAGCTGGTTTTCTTGCTCACCGATCCGGCCACTTTGCCGCCTGCCGATTCTATCCTGCTTTTCGCTTCCTCGCGCGATAGATTCGGCAAAGTGCCGGTGAGCACGAAAGTTTTCCCGGTGAGCGGACCCGCGGCTTTGCGCTTCACTTCGTGCGTGAACGAAAAACCTTCGTGCCGCAGCCGCTCAATCAAATCGCGATTATGCCGCTCCTCGAAAAATCCACGAATGCTCTTGCGCGATCTTCGGCCCCACCTCTTCCGCCGCTTGCAGTTCTTCCTCGGTCGCCGCCGCGATCTTGTCCAGATCGCCAAAATGCTCCGCCAGAAATTGCGCGGTCCGTTCGCCGACGAACGGAATCCCCAGGCCGTTCAGAATGCGCGGCAATGACGATGTGCGCGACGCATCGATATTCCTGAGCAGCTTCTCCGCCGATTTCTCGCCCATCCGCTCCAGCCCGATCAGTTGCTCCGCCGTCAATTTATATATGTCGGCGACGTTCTTCACCAACCCCGCGCCCACCAGTTGATCGACGATCGCGTCGCCCATGCCGTCGATATCCATCACGCCGCGCGCCGCGAAATGCAGAATCGATTCGCGCAATCGGGCCGGGCAATTCACGTTGACGCAGCGGCTGGCGGCTTCGCCTTCTACCCGCACGATCTCACCGCCGCAGATGGGACAGTGCTTCGGCATTTTGAACGGATGCCGATGCTCGCCATCTTTGACCACCCGAACCACTTTCGGGATTACGTCGCCCGATCGTTCGATCAACACCGTATCGCCGATCTCGACGCCCAATCGCGCGATCTCGTCTTCGTTATGCAAGGTCGCGCGCGAAACCGTGACGCCGCCCACCGTCACCGGTTTCAAATGTGCCACTGGCGTCAGCGCGCCCGTACGCCCCACCTGCACTTCGATTCCTTCGACCACGGTCTCTTCCTGCCGCGCCGGGAATTTGTACGCGATCGCCCAACGCGGAGCTTTCGCAGTCCACCCCAGCCGATTCTGCTGCTCCACCAGAGTTCACTTTCGCCACCACGCCGTCGATTTCAAACGGCAGCGAATCGCGCTGCTGCTCCCAGTGATTGCAGAATTCCACCAGCGCGTCGATATCAGCGCACAGCTTGCGGCGCGGATTCACCTTGAACCCCGCGGCATTCAATTTATCCAGCGCCTCCCATTGCGAAGGCAGCGCGGGCGCGCCGTTATCGAGCAGGAAATATGTGAAATATTCCAACCGCCGCGATTCCGTGACCTTCGGATCCAGAATCCGTAGCGATCCCGCCGCCGCGTTGCGCGGATTGGCGAAGCGAGGAAGCTGCGCCGCGTCGCGTTCAGCATTCAGTTTTTCGAACGCCTTGCGCGGGAACACCACTTCGCCGCGAACCTCAGTGTCGCCGCGTAGATCGCTCGATTTCAGCCGCAGCGGAATCGAGCGGATGGTTCGCGCGTTTTCGGTCACATCCTCGCCGATCTCGCCATCGCCGCGCGTCACTGCCTGATAAAAACTTCCGTTGCGATAATGCACTGCCAGCGACAATCCGTCCATCTTCAGCTCGGCGACGTATTCGAACTTCTCGCCCTCGCGCAACAGCCCGCGCACGCGGCGATCGAAATCGCGTAGCTCAGCCTCGCCCAGCGCATTGTCCAGGCTCAGCATGGGGCTCGAATGCGCCACCTTGACGAACCCTTCGCGAGGCTTGCCGCCCACCCGCTGGGTCGGCGAATCGAGCGTGATCAGCTCGGGATGCTCGGCCTCCAGCGCCTGCAGCTCGCGCGTCAGCTTGTCGTATTCCGCGTCGGTAATTTCCGGCGCGTCCAGCACGTAATACAGATACTCGTGATGGCGAAGCTGCTCACGCAGAGCTTCGAGACGGGATTCAACGGAGGAGTGCTTAGCCACAGGTCAGCAGTTATACTTTAGGGATCGCACAGTATCGGCAGCCGGTCCTGATTTTTAATCCTACGGCCGGCAAACTCAGACGCAATCCCGAAGGCATTTTACAACGTACCATTGACGCGCTTACTCGCGCGAATCTGGTGACGGCGGGTTCAGTTACGCCTATGCCGACCACCGGACCTTCCGACGCGACCAGGCTGGCGCGAGAGGCTGTCGAAAAGGGCTCGGATCTGGTGCTGGTGTTGGGCGGCGACGGCACGGTGAATGAAGCTGTGAACGGCATGATTCACTCCGATGCGGCGCTGGGAATCCTGCCGGGCGGCACGGCGAATGTGCTGGCGATGGAACTGGGGCTCGGCTCGAAATTAGACCGGGCGATTGGGCGTCTGGCGCATTGCGCGCCGCAGCGCGTCGCGGTCGGGAAGCTGCTCGATGAAAAAGGTGTGCAGCGTCATTTTCTTGCTATGGGCGGCGCTGGCCTGGACGCCAAGATCGTCTACGATATCAATCCGAAATTCAAAGCGCAGGGCGGGGAAGCTGGCCTATTGGTTCACCGGGTTCGGCCACGCCACGCAAAGCGTCGGCCAATTCGAGGCGCGGATAAACGGCGACGCGTATCGCGTCGGATTCGTACTGGCCAGCCGCGTGCGCAATTACGGCGGCGATCTGGAGATCGCCACAGGCGCTTCGCTGCGCCGTGACGATTTCGAAATCCTGCTGTTCGAAGGATCCAATCCGCTGCGCTACCTGTGGTATATGCTGGGCGTTTCCATGAAGCGCGTGAAATCGATGGCGGGCGTCCACGCGGTGTACGGAACGCGCGTCGAATTCCTGGGGGACGCATCGCAGCAGGTGCATCTGCAGATCGACGGCGAATACGCCGGACGTTTGCCGGCCACCCTTCGAGATCGAACCGGCGGCGCTCACGCTCCTGATTCCGCCGCCTCATACGAATAACCGTGGACAACATCACCCACACGCTCACCGGCCTGATGATGTCGCGTGCCGGAATCGATCGCAAAGTCCCGCGCGCGGCGCTGCTGATGATGATCGCGGCGAATCTGCCGGACGTCGACGGCATTTCGATCTTCAAGCCGGAGCTGTACCTGCAATGGCATCGCGGTTATCTTCACACCCTTCTTTTTTCCCCGTGCGATGGCGTTGATTCCGCCGCTGCTGTTCTTCGCATTCAAGCGCCAGCGCATCACGCTATGGGCATGGTTCTTTTCGTGGCTGGGAGTCCTGAGCCATCTGGTCCTCGATTGGACCAACATGTACGGCATTCGATTGCTGCTACCGTTTTCGCATCGCTGGTTCCGGCTCGACATGACGGATTTGTTCGATCCCTGGATTCTGGCGACGCTGTTTCTGGCGCTTGCCGCGCCCGCGCTGGCGAGCATGGTGAGCACGGAGATCGCATCGTCAAGGAAAGCCACGCCTGGGCCGAAGCGCGGATGGGCGTGGTTCGCACTGATCGTGATGCTGGGTTATGAAGGCTTGCGCTATACCTCGCATGAACGCGCCATCGGCGAGATGAACTCGCACATCTATAACGGCGTGATCGCGCGGCGCATCACCGCGATTCCCACCGGCACCGGTAGTGTCTGGAAATGGAAAGGCATCGTGGAAGGGCCGGATTTCGTGCAGATCGTGCAGGTCGATCTGACGCAGCAATTCGATCCTACGCTCGGCCGCATCGAACACCCTGCGACGCCGAGCCCTGAAATCGAAGCCGCGAAAGCGACACAGCCGTTTCAAGTGTTCGCTGGATTCGATCAGGTGCCCTTCTGGAAATCGACGCAGGTTCAAGCCGGGACCCAGGTCGAGCTGATCGATTTGCGTTTCGGCTCGCCGCGATCGCCGGGATTTGAAGCCAGTGCGACTTGTGGACGCATCGGGTGCGGTTCACGACTCGCGCGTTTCGTTCGGACGGCGGTGACGTTTTTGGGTTTGTCACGTCACTTTCATGAGCAACCCTGCTAGGCTAAAAGAATTCCACGGGAGGAATCAAACAGTGAACCGATTTTCCATGACGATTTTCGCCGCGATGGCAGCGGCCGGCGCAATGTACGCGCAAGCTCCGCAGACTGAGATCGCGGTGCTCAAAGCCGCCTATACCGGCATCAAGAACAACGTGACCAAGGCTGCCGATCGTATGCCCGAAGCCGATTACGGATTCAAAGCGGCGCCCGATATCCGCACCTTCGGACAGTTGATCGGCCACATCGCCGATGCGCAGGCGCGCTTCTGCGCCATCGCCGGCGGCACCGCGCAGCCTACTGAGTCCATCGAGAAAACCAAGACCGCCAAGGCCGATATCGTCGCGGCACTGAAAGCTTCGTTCGACACCTGCGACGCCGTGTTCAACGCGCTGGGCGATGACGATATGAGCAAGAACGTTTCGATGGGCCGCGGCGCGCCGCGTTCCAAAATCGCGACCTTGTGGCAGTTCATCATCGGCCATAGCAATGAAGAATACGGCTATCTCTCGGTCTACATGCGCATCAAGGGCATCGTTCCGCCGTCTACGCAGCCGTAGGTTCTTACGGCGATCGCGCTGAATCAAATGTCGGATTTGAACCGCTCCTTTTAGTCGCGGCTCATTGTCGGCGCTAACCGAATCAGCGCCATAAAGAGCCGTGACCAAAGGGAGCGGTTCAACCTTCGGGGCGCTTTCACACAGAGCGCGTTCGTCGGCGAAAGTCAAAACGCGCTAAAATAGAACCGTGGCACGCGGTTGGGAAAGCAAGTCGGTCGAAGAGCAGATTGCTTTAGCCCGCGGCGGACGCCACGCCGAGGCCCACATCCAACTCACACCCGAACAACTCACCACCGAGCGTAAACGCGACATGCTGAGACTTCAGATCACGCGCATGAAGAACCAGATCGAGACGTGCGGCGAGGGCCGCTATCGCACCACGCTCGAAGCGGGGCTTCACTTCCTTGAGAAGCAGTTGGTCGAACTCGGCTAAGTTATTCCCACTCGATCGTCCCGGGCGGTTTGTGCGTCAGATCGTAGAACACGCCCGCGATTCCGTTCACCCTCTTTAGCTCGCTGACGATTTCGTCGCGAATCTGCGGGCTCATCCAGTACGCGTTCGCGGTCATGCCGTCGACCGACCAGATCGGCCGCAGCACGACTGAATCCGGAGCGTTGGCTGTGCCCAGCGGAATCAGCACCACCGGAAATTGCCAGATCAGCGCATCCAGCCCGCTCGCGTGCGAAATGCGCCTCACGGTTGCGTCAGCGTGGCGAAGACGGTCCAGACGATCCGCGGTGAGGGTCGCTGGTGTCGTCCGCAGTTGACCAACGTGCTCGGCGGTCCACACCGCCACCACCACGCGATTGATTCCATGAATCGCGTTGATCAATCGTCCGGCGTCTTCTTCCGATTCCGGAAATTTCTCTAAAGCCAATGCCGCACGATAAGTGCGCGCATCGCCCTGCACTCCCACCGATCGAATCGGCAGCAGCCAACCATCATCTGTTCTCTGTGGCGCACCCGATTCCGCGGTGCACAGGCAGCGAATCGCCAAGCCAGGGCCGGGAAACGGATGACGTTCCAGCAGCTCCGCGCTGATTCCCAGTTGCCGGCCGATGGCACGCACCTCATCTTTATAGAACGATGCCAGCGGCTCGACGATGCGGCCCGCTTCCATCAATTTCTGAATCCCCGCCACGCGATTGTGATGCGTCTTGATCAGATCCGCTTTGGCCGTGCCGCCCGATTCGATGGTGTCGGGATAAATCGTGCCTTGGCCCAGAATCCAGTGGCCGTCCAGATAATGCTCGCTCTCGAGAATCCGCTCCTGCACTTCGACAAATTGCTGACCGATGATGTGGCGCTTCTGCTCTGGCTCCGCCACGCCCGCCAAAGCATCCAGAAATTGCTTCTGCGCATCGGCGACCTCAAACGATCGCGCCCCGAGTTTGGCGAAATTCTCGCGCACGAATTCCGTTTCGCCTTCGCGCATCAGTCCTGTATCGACGTAGGTGGCATGCACGCGATCCGCGCCCAGCGCGCGCAGGCACAGGGTATAGGCAACCGTCGAATCCACGCCGCCGCTGACGAAGAAAAAGATATTGCGCCCGCCGGCGATGCTGCGGATCTGATCTTCGACGGATTTGATCTGGCCGGCAGGATCCCAATCTTTCGCGCAGCCGCAGATGTCGAACACGAAATTAGATAAGATAGCCGGGCCGCAAGGCGTGTGCACCACTTCAGGATGGAACTGCACCGCATAAAGCTTTCGATCCGGAGAAGCGATCGCGGCGATGGTGCAGGTTTCAGTCGAGGCCAGCACATCAAAGCCAGGCGGCGGTTCGACCACGGTGTCGAAGTGGCTCATCCACACCGATTGCCGGCCTGCGATTCCGCTTAACACGCCATCGCTAGCGGAGATGTCGAGGTGGGCGAATCCATATTCGCCCCGCTTGCCCTTGCGCACTTCGCCACCGAGCAAATGCGCCATGAGTTGCTGGCCATAGCAGATGCCGAGAACAGGCGTGCCGGATTCAAAGATTGCAGGATCGACGGTAGGACTGCCTGGATCGTGCACGCTCGCGGGCCCGCCGGAAATGATGATGCCTTTTCGACCGGCCAGGGCTGAGGCGGGAGTTTCGCTGGCCGCGACTTCGGCGTAGACTCCCAGGTCGCGCACTTTACGCGCGATAAGGTGGCAATACTGTCCCCCGGCGTCAAGGACAGTGATTTGTGGGTTCAAGTACCGATTTTAGCGCGATCTAAGACAAAACCGCTCCCTCTGATCGCGGCTCTGAAAAACTCGCAATGAGCCGTGACCAAAGGGAGCGGTTGAAAGCCGCTACTAGCGCGCCAGAGCCTGATTGCTCAGCCGCTGCACCATCATCTTTTTCGCGTTGTCGACCAGCGCCTTTGGCCTTCGGCAGCGATTCGATGGCCTTCTGAATCTCGGGATCCTGCTCGACGGCGACGCGGCGCGACTCGTCGACACTGAACGCGGTGACATACATCTCGCGCTTCAGTTCCTGTTTGATCCAATCGTGATTGGCGGTGAATTCGGCTTCGGTGAATTTCACGTTGTTCTTGACCAGAAATTCGTGGAATTCGTTGACCAGTTTCTCGTCCGGCTCCCAGCCCTTGGGCAGCTTGGAGGGGTGCGATCCGAAATAGTAGGCCGAGAAGTTGAACAGCGCGTACTTGCGCAACAGCACTTCCACCTGGAACGGGTTGTACTTGGGCGCGGTGTACTTCTCATCCGGCGTGATCCCGCCGCCGCCATAAACGGTGCGGCCGCTATCGGTCATCTTCACGTCCTGCGTGTTCTTCTGATCCAGATTGGTGTGGTAGTAGTAATCCAGGAAAGAGATGTTCGAGTAATCTCGCTGGATCAACCGGCCGCTGGGCGTGTAGTAATGGGCCGTGGTGAGCGCCAGGCCGGTGTTATCGCTCAGCGGATATACCTGCTGAACCAGACCTTTGCCGAACGTGGTCTCGCCGAAAATCCAGGCGCGATCATGATCCTGCAGAGCGCCCGATACGATTTCGGCAGCCGATGCCGACAATCGGTTCACCACCACCACAATGGGATACTCGCGTCCGCCGTTGTCGGTGCGAGCCGAATAGCTCTTGGGCTGCTGATGCAGGCCGCGCAGGCTGACCACGGTTTCGTTGTGCTTCAGGAAATGGCCGGCCACCTCGATGCCTTCATTCAGCAATCCGCCGGGGTTGGCGCGCAGGTCCAGAATCAAACCCTTGATGTTGTTCTCGCCGAGCGCCTTCATCTTTTCGTCCAGCTCTTTGCTGGTGGTCTCGGTGAACTGCTCAATCTTGATGTACGCGATGCCGGGACGAACGTAGAACGCGTCCGGCACGCTGTAGCGTGGAATCTCGTCGCGAACCAGGTTGAATACGATGGCCTTGTCCGATCCATCGCGGCCCACCTTCACCTGTACCGGAGTGCCCTTGGCGCCCTTCAACAGATCGGCAACTTCGGCCGTGCCCATGTTATCGGTCTTGGTATCGTTCACTTCCAGAATCACGTCGCCGGGATGCAGGCCGGCTTTGTACGCCGGCGATCCGGCGAATGGAGTCTGCACGATCACTTTGCCATTGCGCAGCGTCACCAGCATGCCGATGCCGAAATAATGA
Source organism: Terriglobia bacterium (assembly GCA_963819125.1). Classification (GTDB taxonomy): domain Bacteria; phylum Acidobacteriota; class Terriglobia; order Bryobacterales; family Bryobacteraceae; genus Palsa-187. The sequence goes on along the minus strand of CAWFUQ010000013.1, from coordinate 243,404 downwards.
CCACTCTGCTCTTCGCGGATCGATTTGTAGGCCTTGGGATCGAAAAAGCTGGAGTGCGGATCGAGCTCGCGCAGCATGCCAGGAATCGCGCCCTGATACAGCGCCGTGTCCGATTTCACCGGATCAGCGAAGTTCTGTTCCACGATCGAATAGACCTTGGTGAATGCCTTGCTGCTGGCCTGCAGCGGATCGTCCGGAGTGCTGGCCGCGCGAACTTGCGGGCCGCTGAGGAATCCGGCGCCGATAGAACACAGCGCGATAAAAAGAGGAACTAACAAATAAGAGCGTCGACGGGACGGCATGCGGTCCTCCACAATTCCGAGTATAACAGAGGATTGGACGGGCCCCTGATGAATTGGTTACTGCGAGTGGTGCCGCTGGCGATAGCCCTGACCACCCTGGCCGGCGCACAGCAGCCCGTCTCGTTTTCCACGCAAGACGGTGGCCGGATTGATGCCGACCTGTATGGCGGCAAGGGTGCCCGCGGTGTCGTACTCGCGCATGGCGGTCGATTCAACAAAGCAAGCTGGCGTGATCAGGCGAACGCCCTTACGGCTGCGGGATTCCGCGTGCTCGCATTCGATTTCCGTGGCTACGGCAAATCGACCGGCCCAGGCAAGGAGGATTTCGATGGCGCGCCGTTTCACAACGACGTGCTCGCGGCAGTTCGTTATTTGAAATCGCGTGGCGCGAAGACCGTGTCCGTGGTCGGTGGAAGCTTCGGGGGAGGCGCGGCCGGCGATGCGTCGATCAAGTCGAAGCCCGGGGAAATCGATCGTGTCGTGTTTCTCGGTGGAGCGCCCAATCTGCCGGCGGATAAGCTGAAGTCGCGTTCTTTGTTTATCGTTGCCCGCGATGACTCCAATGGAGCCGGACCGCGGCTTCCCGGCATCCGCGCCCAGTATGAAAAAGCGCCTCAGCCGAAAGAACTGATCGTTCTCGAAGGCTCCGCGCACGCCCAGTTCCTGTTTCAAACCGATCAAAGCGACCGGGTCATGCGCGAAATAATACGATTCCTCTCGGCACCCTGATCCGCTGGTGAACAAAATGGGACCGCTCGCGGCGCCCATCAGTCCGTTCACGATTTTCCGCTAAGAGAATTCTTCGCCAGATGATAAACGAAATGAAATGCCGGTCTCTTCCATTCGCACGCTGGTGGTCGACGACGAAGAGATCGCGCGCCGCGTGCTGCGCGATGAATTGGACCTGATTCCTGAAATCCACGTGATCGGCGAAGCGGAAAATGGCCGCGACGCGCTGGGACAGATTCTCGAAACCCAGCCCGATCTGGTGTTTCTCGATCTGCAGATGCCGCTGATGAGCGGGTTCGATGTGATCCAGCAACTCAGTGGTACCAAGCTCCCTGTGATTGTCATCGTTACTGCGTTTCAGCAGCATGCGATTCAGGCGTTCGATGCCGGCGCCATCGATTATCTGCTGAAGCCGGTTCGCGGCGATCGTCTGCATAAGGCGATAGACAAGGCCAAGAGCATGCTCGGCAAGCCGCGCGAGATTGCACATGAGCTGGCTCGCATTGCGTCCGTCGCCCCGCAGTCCAGCCGTTCCGAGCCGCTGCAAAAGCTGGTAAGCCGGATGGGGCGCGAATACTTCCTGCTGGATGTTCGCGAAGTGCTCGCGTTACAAGCCGAGGGCGATCTGGTGTGGATCGTTACCGCCAAGCGAAAGTATCTCGCCAACCAGACGTTGCGCGCGCTGGAACCGCGGCTGCCGCATTGGTTTCAGCGCGTGCACCGCAATGCCATCGTCAACGTGAATCAGGTTCGCAAGATGACGCCCCTGACCAGCAATCGCTGGCTCATCACACTTTCAAACGATCTGGAATTTATCGTCAGCAAGCGGCAGGCGCATCATATTCGCCGTCTGCTCCATGGCGAAGCTTTTGAGAAAGCGCCCGTTCGCGGCTAAAACCGGGCCGTACGCGGCGAATCACCGCCCGCCTGTGAGAAATCATTCACGCAGAGGCGAAAGCCGCCTCCAGAATTGGGAATGACCAAGCTTTCGACTGCCGTGGCCGCTGTGCTCCTTTCGACGCTCCAACTCGCCGCGCAATCCACCAGTGCCAACTCAGGAACGGTTCGTGGAACGGTGCTCGATCCGCAGGGAGCCGCGATCCCCGCAGCAGCGATCCAGATCGAGAATCCCGTCTCGCATTATTCCCAGAAAACCCAGGCCGACGATCAGGGAAAATTCGAGTTCCACAACGTTCCGTTCAATAACTACCATCTGAGCGCCACCATCGCTGGATTTTCGAACTACTCTCATGACGTCGATGTCCGTTCGCCGATTCCGGTGGAGCTGAACATTTCGATGAAAATCGGCAGCGAGACCACTTCGGTCACGGTGGAGAGTTCGGCCGATTTGGTGGAGGCCGATCCGGTCACGCATACCGATGTGGACCGGAACCTGTTCGATAAGCTGCCGCTGAGCGGATCGTCGTCGCTAAGTTCGCTGGTCACCATGGCGACGCCGGGCGTTTCCGCCGATTCCAACGGTCTGTTTCATGGCCTGGGCGATCACGCGTCGAACTCATTTTCAGTCGACGGCCAGCAAATTACCGATCAGCAGAGCAAGGTTTTCTCCAACCAGATTCCGACCGAATCCGTGCAATCGATGGAAGTGATCGAGGGCGCGCCGCCGGCGGAGTACGGCGATAAGACCAGTCTGGTGATCGTCGTGACTACTCGCTCCGGCATGGGCACCACCACGCCGACCGGCAGCATCTCAACTTCGTTCGGCAGCTTCGGCACTTCAAATTCTGCGTTCGACCTGGCGTACGGCGGCAAGAACTGGGGCAACTTCATCGCGCTGAGCGGGCTAAATACGAACCGCTTTTTGGACACGCCGGAATTCACCGTCATGCACGATCGCGGCAATGAAGAAAATCTGTTCGATCGCGTGGATTTCAAAGTCGCGAACGCGGACACGGTGACGCTGAATTTCAGTTTCACCAGAAGCTGGTTCCAGACGCCCAATTCCTTCGACGCGCAGAACTCCGCGTTTGGCCCGACCGATCAACGCTCCAAAATCCGGACCTTCAACATCGCTCCGACCTGGACACATCTGATTGGAGCGAACACGCTGTTCACCTTCGGCGGCTACGCGCGGCAGGATCAATACAATTACTACCCCAGCGACAATCCTTCCGCCGATTTCATTCCCGATCTGCAATCGGAAACGGTAGGGCAGAACCGCCGGCTGACGAATCTAGGGCTGCGCACCAGCCTCTCGTACGCGAAAGGAATTCATAACTTCAAGGCGGGAATCACGTATTCGCACACGCTGATCACGGAAAAGGACGCGCTGGCGCTGGTCGATCCGAGTTTCGATATCTCATCCAGCCCGCTCCTGGCTTGCATCGATCTGACCATCACTGGAAATCTCAACGGCTGCCCCGGCAATGCCAGCGCTCCGTACACCTTCAACGGCCATGCCGACATTCGCGAGCTGGCGGTGTTCGTGCAGGATTCCATCACGCTGGGCAAATGGAATTTCAATCTGGGCATGCGTGGCGATGCGTACAACGGCATCACCAGCCGCAATCAGGTCGAACCGCGCGTCGGAATCGCCTACAACATCAAGAAGACCGGCACCGTGATTCGAGCTTCTTACGCCCGCACGCTGGAAACTCCGTTCAACGAAAACCTGGTCCTGGCGAGCCAGGGCTGCCTCGACCCGGTGGTGAACGCGCTGATGACTTCGATTCAGGGCTACCCGTGCCTGACCACGCCGCTCAAGCCCGGCTTTCGCAACGAATATCACGCCGGATTGCAGCAGGCGTTCGGAAAGCATCTGGTGATCGACGGCGAATACATCTGGAAATACACCAACGGCGCGTACGATTTCAGCGTGCTGGGCAACACGCCCATCACCTTTCCGATCGAGTGGGCCCGCTCCAAAATCCCCGGCTACGCGATTCGCGCCAGCGTGCCCACCTGGCACGGCTTGTCGGCCTACATCGTGCTATCGAGCGTCGCCGCCCGATTCTTCACGCCGCAGATCAGCGGCATCGGCGCGACCCCGTCCTCGTTCGGCGGCGGCAGCGTGTTCCGCATCGACCATGACGAATTGTTCAATTCCACCACCCACCTGCAATATCAAATCGCGAAGCGAGGACCGTGGGTTAGCTTTAATTGGCGCTTCGACAGCGGCCAGGTCGCGGGCGCCGTTCCGTGCGCCGGAGGCAATTGCGTCAACGGACCGAACGGAACCGATTCCATCGTCGACGTCTCGAATCTAACGCCGGATCAGCAATTCCAGGCCGGGCTGTTCTGCGGAGCCGTTCACGCCACCGCCACGACGCCGATCAGTCCTACTGGACTGTGCGCGGCGTCGATGTATGGATCGACTTTCCTCTCAATCCCCGCCGCTGGAACCGAGAATGACGATCACAACCCGCCGCGCGTCGCGTCCCGCAATCTGTTCGATCTCTCGATCGGCCACGACAACCTGTTCCATGGCGATCGATACAAGTGGAGCGCCCGAATCGCGATCGTCAACCTCACCAACAAAGACGCGCTGTACAATTTCCTGTCGACCTTCAGCGGCACGCACTACGTCACGCCTCGCGCAGTCACCGGAACCATCGGCTTCCATTTCTAAGTCGCACCGGCTCGAATGTTGAACCGCTCCCTTTGGTCACGGCTCCTTAAATGAGCCGCGACTAAAAGGAGCGGTTTAACCTCGACATTTCAGACAAGCCACGATCAGTTCTCCGTGGGCCGCTCCACGTGATCGATCACCACGAACTCCACCGGCCCCTTCGCGGCCTCCATGCGCAACCCGAGTTGCTGAACCGCCGTGAAGATCGACGGAGCCGCATGCGCAGGATCACCATCTTCAGGCGGCGGACCACCGCCGCGAAGATACTCCAGATGAAAATCGAATCGCCCCTCGACCTCGGTCTTATCGATCACCGCCTTACCGTCGGTATAAAGGTACGCCGCGATTTCCGGCATCGTCGCGCCGATTCCGTCGAGAATGCCGCTCATGGTCTGCATGCTCGACCGGTAATGGATCCCGCACCACGGCTTATCGCCCGGCGCTTTCTCGGGGCGCGGAGACTGGTGCGGATCGGGCACCACACAGCTCCCCACGGCGGTCGGGCGCATTTTCAAGCCGCCCTTGGCCACGGTCAGATCGAACACCGGGCCTTCCCGCGATTCGTGGCGAACTTTGAGCTTGAATCGATCCTCCAGCAGCGCCCGCAGCATCGGTCCGCGCATGGTGGCCCGGCCCACCGCGTCTGCCGATTTCGCGGTGATCCCATAGGTGTCGGACTGGATCCAATCGGGCCCGCCCTCGATTTTCGGGGCCAGCAAGCGCGGCGAGCTCCCCTGTTCGCCGGAGAACGTGAAGTACGCCATCAAAATGAGCGATCTGAGCGGGAGGCAATAAAGAACCAATGTCCCAGGCGACTCGGCGGTCGGCGCCACCGCCGTCTTTCCGCTTCCGCCTGAATCCCCTCCACCCGGAATCTTCTCGCCGGGCTTGCAGGCTTTGATCGACGCGACTTCGAATTTCGGGGCTTGCGCGGCCGCCAGCGCCGCGGCTGCCCAAACCAACCAGCCTATTCGGATCCAAGTCATTGGCCGATATAGACACCAGATCGCAGGATTTGGTTTCGAGGCAGACCGGACCCATGAGAAAGCTCTTGACGTAGTACCATAAGATCTTGCACAATATTTAAGTTCGTGTTCCGGACTGAATCTTAAAGTAGAGGGAGAAGCTTTGCCTCTCAAAACCCGGCAGCGTGGCACTTCCCAAGTTCTTGCTCTGATTGCTCTCATCTCGATTTCCTCTGCTCTTTTCGCTGCGACTCCGGCCTCAGCGGCGAAAAAGAAAAAGAAAACCTCGGTTCATCTTGCCGCCAAGCCCGCCCCCAAACCTGCAATTGCCGCGAGCCTGCACGTAGTGGCAGCCAAGCCCACGGCGAAACCGCCCGTGGCCATGAGCCTGGTCGCGACGCATGCCACCGCGAAAAAGGCGCCCGCGAAGAAAGTGCTGCGTGGGCCCTGGCGCGTTCCCAACTACGCCGATTCGACCGCCGGTGATTATTTCGAAGGTGAGGACATGGCGGTTCGCCGCGCGGCGGTGGATGCGCTGGGTCCGTTAAACGGATCGATCGTGGTGACCAATCCCGATACCGGCCGAGTTCTAGCGATGGTGAATCAAAAGGTTGCGCTGAGCAGCGGATATCAGCCGTGCTCCACCGTGAAAGTGCCGGTCGCGCTGGCTGCGTTGAGCGAAGGCGTGATCGATCGTCAGACTCTGATTCGCGTGTACGGCCGCACCACGTTCGACATGACTTCGGCGCTGGCGCATTCGAGCAATCAATATTTCGCAAGCCTGGGCCAGCGGCTCGGATTCGAACGCGTGAGCTACTACGCCAAGCTGTTCGGATTGGGCGAGAAAGCGGGCCTGGATATCGACGGCGAGCAGCCCGGCATTCTTCCCCCGGCGGTGCCCAAGAGCGGCGTCGGCATGATGACCAGCTTCGGCGACGGAATTTCGCTGACACCGCTGGAATACGCGGCGCTGATCGGCGCGGTGGCCAACGGTGGAACGCTGTACTATCTGCAATACCCGAAATCGCAAGAGGAAGCGCAGGCCATCACGCCACGCGTGAAACGACGCCTGGATATCGATGCCTACATTCCTGAAATCAAGCCGGGCATGATGGGCGCAGTGGAGTATGGCACCGCGCGCCGCGTCGGTTTCGATCCCAGTGAGCCGATCTACGGCAAGACCGGAACCTGCACGGACGCGCGCACCCCCACGCACCTGGGCTGGTTCGGATCATTCGCCGAATCGGGCAACAACAAGCTGGTGGTAGTGGTGCTTTTGACTGGCGGCAATATCGTCAGTGGTCCCGCGGCATCGGGCGTGGCCGGGAACGTGTACAAGAACCTGGGCATGCAAAGCTACTTCGCGCAGACGCGGTCGGTATCGCCGAACGCGATGATCACCAATAACTAAGCGCGTTGTGGGGCAGGTTTCCAACCTGCGGCCGATTTTCAATCGGCGCGACTATTCAGTCACAAGCAACCTCGCTTGCAATTTCAACAGCTTGCGCAATTCCGCTCGACCCCGCGTGCAATCTTCAAATCGACTTCATGGCCATGGAGCGAGTTTGTGGATGATTTTGTCATCGAATGTACTGGACTCCCGCCCGGGCGCAGCTCGCAGCATGCGTTCGACGGGAGATTCGTTTGAACCGGTTCAGATAATCTCGCGAAGCATCGAGAGGGTGCCAGCGAATCAGAGGAGCATGATCGAAAACGCGAAGCATCACATGGCGCCGCTCGAAACAGCGGTCCCGACCCTCCGTTAGATCAGCTCTTGCACATCGGCGGGCGGCACGCGCGGCGATAACCCGGAGCCCCGGCCGCTTCACAGCCCTCGTACCGCCGTAGTGTCTTTATCGCCCACAATGAGCCGCGACTAAAAGGAGCGGTTCAACGCCGCTATTTCAGCAGGCTTACGCCGGCGCTTCCAATTCCGCCGAAATCGATTCCCATTCTGTCTCGCGCTCTTCCAATTCCATTCTTCGGGCGCTAACCAGCTCGCTGAGCCGCATGGTTTCTTCGACACTCTTGAAATCGGCGAGCTGCGCGTCGTGTTGCGCGATTTCCGATTCCAGCTCCGCCACGCGCTTCTCAACCTCTTTTAATCGGGTTTTTAACTTCTCCAGCTTCATCGGATTAATGCGCTTCTTCGCTTCGATCGGCGCGACCGGCACAGCGACGACCACCGGCTCCGGTTCCGGCTCCGCAATGATCGATGTCCCGCCGCCTTTGCGCCACAGGTAATCTTCGTAATTCCCCGGGTACACGTGCACGTGGCCCTCTTCGATTTCGAAAATCCGCGTGGCCAGATTGTCGATGAAGTAGCGATCGTGCGACACGAACACGACGGTGCCCGTATACCCGCGCATCGATTCCAGCAGCACGTCCTTGGCGCGCATATCCAGGTGATTGGTTGGTTCATCCAATAACAGAAAATTCGACGGCGCCAGCAGCATGCGAGCCAGCGCGTAGCGATTGCGCTCGCCTCCGGATAACACACCGATCTTCTTGAACACCTCGTCATCGCTGAACAGGAAACACCCCAGGAGAGTGCGCAATTGCGTCATCGATGATCGTGGCGCAGCGCCCGACAGATCGTCCAGCATGCGAGCATTCGGGTCTAACTCTTTGTACTGATCCTGCGCGAAGTAATCGGGCAGAGCGTTGTGGCCCAGCGTGTAGCTGCCCGACGACAACGGCTCGGTGCCCGCCAGCAGCTTGATCATGGTCGATTTGCCCGCGCCGTTCACGCCCACCAGCGCGATCCGATCGCCGCGTTCGATCACGAAATTCGCGTCGCTGAACACGTGCTTGTCGCCATAACTCTTCGACACGTCTTTGAATTCGGCGACGATGCGGCCGCTCAATTTCGGCTGCGGGAAAGAAAAATGAATGGTCTGCTCATCCGGCGGAACTTCGATGCGCTCGATTTTTTCGAGTTCCTTGATGCGCGACTGCACCTGTTTCGCCTTGGTCGCCGTCGCGCGGAAGCGATTGATGAACGCTTCCAGTTGCTCAATGCGGTCGCGTTGATTTTTGTACGCCGCTTCAAGCGTGCGCGCGCCGTTCTTCCTTCTGCCGCAGATACGATTCGTAATTTCCGGTGTAGAACTGCACGCGCTTATTCCAGATTTCGACGGTGCGATTCACCGTCACATCCAGGAAATAACGATCGTGCGAAATCAGAATCACCGCGAAGGGATACTGCGCCAGATAACCTTCCAGCCAGTTGCGCGCTTCGAGGTCCAGGTGGTTCGTCGGTTCATCGAGCAGCAGCATGTTGGGCTTCTGCAGCAGCAATTTCGCCAGCGCGATGCGCATCTGCCAGCCGCCCGAAAAATGTTCGGTGCGCTTGGTCCAATCTTCCTTGCTGAATCCCAACCCGTCGAGCACGATGCCGACCTGCGCCTCCATCGCATAGCCATCACGATTGCGAAATTCGGTATCGATGTGATGCAGGCGATCGGCAGCGGCTTCGTATTCCGCGCTGGATGGATCGAGCTCGCCCAGCGCGTGATGCAGCGTCTCCAGCTCTTTTTCCATCTCGCGCAGATCGGCGAACACGCTCATGCATTCGGCGAAAATGGTGCGGCCGGATAGCGACAGGCCGTCCTGCGGCAGATAGCCCTGCGTGATTCCTTTCGCCATGGTGAGCGAGCCGTAATCGAGCGATTCGAGCCCGCACAGGATTTTGAGCAGCGTGGATTTGCCGGTGCCGTTGCCGCCCACCAGGCCGGTGCGTTCTTTAGGCGTGATCAGCCAGTCGCAGCCTTCGAACAGAAGTTTGTGGCCGAAGCGTTTTCCGGCGCCAGAAAGTTGAATCATGCTGGAAGAGAAGAGCGGAAGCTCTTTCTTCCATGATCGCAGGTAGCGCAGGCGATCGTTTTTCGTCGCCTGCGATTTGGTTGTCGGCTGAAAACTCCCGACGGCCGCCAGTTGAGGCGCGACAGGTATGGAGCGCGTTCGGGCTGCTCTAATGCCCGGTGATCCCGAAATATCGTGGGCGGGTATTCTGCATCGAACGCCGCGGCATCAACAGTGTCTCAGCAACCCAACCGCGCGCCCTCACGGGACGTGCCTCAACATCTTGTCGGCGGTCATGAACGAGGATCAGTCACACACATATCCCGACGCTTCAAGTGTCGACTGGCAGAAGTCCAGCAACTGATCCACATGCTCGCGGAGATGTACTTCTGAGGTTATGTCTGTGAGGTCTCCCACTTCGAACCTTGGCGGCGTCTTTGCGCCCAGCTCGACGACTATTCGGTACTCCCGCTGATACGAATATGACATCTCCTTTGCGAACCGTCCCGCATCGCCCGAAAATCCCGCGCCGCTATAATACGTGACTTGTCTCCCTTCCATACGGTACCCCTGCTTGCGCGCCGCCTCATCGATCCTTGAGAAGAACGCCTGCGTATCAGTCACGATTACGCACGAGTCACCTGGCCAGCTGTGGGCATGCGAGAAGATCGGGGCCTCCACTGGCTCTTGCAGTCCCACCATACAAAAGAGGTTGCACGATGAGGTTCGATCCGTCCTTATCTTCACAGCTCCAGCCAGACCACCGGGCGCGGCGTTCAAAGGATCCAGCCCTGGATAGCTGATGACAAGTTTTCCGACGTCGGCGGGTTGGATCAGATGGTCAAGGCATTCGTCAGAATCTCCTCTAAATGGATCAACTGACGTCTTGTGGACAGCGGGCGGATTCGTAAACAGCGAGCCTCTCCTGAAGTCCTCGAGATGCCGCCGCTGCCCAAGCTTAAGGAGGACCAGGCACGGTTTACCCGTAGCTGTCCGGATGCTCATATAACAAATTATCTCGCGAAGCCGCCTACTCCTTGTAAACTACTCCGCCCTTCATCACGAACTTCACCCTCGTCAACGACGCGATGTCTTTGGTCGGATCCCCATCCACCGCGATCAGATCCGCGAGCATCCCCTGTTTCACCATCCCCGTATCCTGATGCAGCACCCGACCCGCGACCGATGTCGCCGCTTTCACCGCATCGATCGCCGGCATCCCGTACTCGACCATCAGTTCGATCTCCTTCGCGTTGTCGCCATGCGTGAACACGCCGACGTCGGATCCAGAAAGAATCGTCACGCCCGAATCAAGCGCCAGTTTGAAGCTCGCCCGCTTCGCCGTGATGCCGCGCGGCTCCGGATCCACGCCCTTGCGCCAACCCGCGTATTGCGATGTCGCATCGCCCGCCGCCAAAGTCGGACACAGCGCCACGTGATGCTCGGCCATCAATTTGAAACTCTCGGCGGTGCCGCCATCGCCGTGCTCAATCGTATCGACCCCGGCGAGCGTCGCGCGACGCATTCCCTCCGGTGTCGCCGTGTGAACCGCAACCGGAATCCCCGCACTATGTGCGACCTCCACCGCCAGTTTCATTTCTTCGAGAGTGAATGTAGGCCGCGCTCCGGGGCCAGCACCCCAACGGTAATCGCCATACAGCTTGATCCAATCCGCGCCGTGGCCGATCTGATCGCGCACCACGCGCGTCAGGCTGTCGATGCCGTCGGCTTCTTCGGCGCCCTGCGGAATGTGCCCCATTCGAGCGAAAATCCCTTAGGCTGATACGAACCCGTCGCGACGATGGCTCGCGTCGACGCCAGCACACGCGGCCCGGGAATGATTCCCTGCGCGACGGCTTGCTTCAGTTCGACATCGGCGTAGCCCGCGCCTTCGGTGCCCAGGTCGCGCACCGTGGTGAACCCCGCCATCAGCGTATTGCGCAGATGATTGGTGGCGCGCGCCACGCGCACGCCCACCGATTCATGCGCCACCTGATCGGCCCACGAAACTTCGTTATAAGGATGCAGCAGAATGTGCGAATGCCCTTCGACCAGGCCGGGCAGTAGGGTGAGCCCGGGGAGATCCTTGACGGTCGCGCCGGTCGCGTCGATCGATGCAGCGGGTCCGGCGGCTTCGATGCGGCCGCGGCTGACGCGCACGGCCCAGCCGGTCTGCATGGTTTCGCCGTCGAACACGCGAGCGGGTTTCAGTACGTAGACGGGTCCCGCGTCCGCGCCGCCGCCTCGACCCCCACGGCCTCCGCGTTGAGCGAAAGCAACAGTCGAAAGAGCCAGACACAGCAGGAGCGCACGGCGAATGAGCATGCGGTCATTATAGATAGAGGTAAACCGCAAGAGTGAGTGTGCGTCTGGTTTGATATGGTGGTGTGCCCTTGAAAACGATCGTCATTTTTGTGTTGTGCTCGGCGATCGTGTTCGCCGACGAAGGCATGTGGCCGTACAACCAGATTCCTCGCGACACCATCAAAGAGAAACATAAGTTCGACGCGACGCCGGAATTTGTCGATCACCTCCGTCTCTCTTCAGTGCGACTAGCGGGAGGAGCGGGATCGTTTGTATCGGCACAGGGATTGATCCTCACCAATCAGCACCTGATCACGAGCTGCCTCGGCGACAAAGTGAAGGACGGATTCGTGGCCGAATCGCAGAGAGCCGAACTCAAGTGCGCAGGAATGGATGCCGCAGTGCTGCTCGGGATCGACGATGTGACCGCGCAGATCGCCTCACTCAAGACTTTGGAGCAGCGCAACAACGCGATTGCCAAGATTGAAAAAGATTGCAAGGGCGCGGATCGATGCAACGTCGTCAAGTTTTTCTCGGGCAGCCGCTACGATCTGTATCGCTACAAAAGTTATTCCGACCTGCGATTAGTCTTCGCGCCGGAAAATGAGCTGGCCTATTTCGGGCGTCAGCGCGACAGCATCACCTATCTGCGTTACGGCCTCGATGCGGCGTTCCTGCGCGCGTATGAAAACGGCAAACCAGCCGCGACGCCGCAATTTCTGAAGTGGTCGGCCGAATCGATTCAGGAAGGCGACCTGGTATTCAGCTCCGGCGATCCTGTTTCAACGCATCGCTCGGCCACCGCGGCGCAGCTTCAATTTCTGCGCGATCGTGAATTGCCTACGCAATTGCCCAGGCTCGCATCTCGGCTGCAGTCGCTAACCACCTACGCCAATCAGAGCGAAGCGAATCGCAAAGCCGCCGAGCCGGTGCTGACCGAGCTCGCCGGCCAATACAAGATCGGAGCAGGCAAGCTGATCGGGCTGCGGGACGATCGCATGATCGCGCGCAAGACCAATTTCGAAGGCAAGGTAAAGCGCGCGGCGGAGCGCGATCCCAAGATCGGCACCAAGGGCATTGAGGTTTGGGATCAGGTCGCCAACGCGTACAAGCTGTGGCAGCAGAATGAGCGTGCGTATGAGCTGCTCGAATCGCAGCCGGATCCGGGCTCGGTGCTGTTCAAGGCCGCGCGTCAGTTGCTGCGGGGCGAAGAGCCGGATATGCGTGCCGCCGATGAAGGTGTCGAGACGCTGCTGCTGGCGGCATATCTGGACGAGATCAAGAATCTGAACGATCGCGATGCTCCGACCCGGGCGGTGGTGAGCGCCAGATCCGCGAAGCGCGATAGCGTTGAGTCGCCCAAGGCCGATAAGCAGGCGGCGCGAATCGATGCGTCGCCGGGCAAAGCACTGCTGAACGGCAAATCGTCGAAAGAAGTCGCGGCCGAAGTGATGAAGGCGACGGCTTTGAAAGACCCCGCCGCGCGTCTGAAGCTCGCGGGAAATAAGGAAGCGGCGCGAAAATCCGACGACGCGCTGCTGCACCTGGTCGCGATCATCGAAGAGTCCGCGCAGAAGCTGCGCAAGCGGCACGACGAATCGATCGGCGCGCTGGAAACAACGGCTGCGGAGAAGATCGCGCAGTATCGCTTCAAATTATTCGGCGCTGCTGAATATCCCGACGCGACCGGCACGCCTCGCCTGGAATTCGGTACGGTGAAGGGCTACACCGATCGCGCTGGAGTGCCGATGCCGTACGCCGATACCTTCAGCGGCCTGTACTATCGCGCCGGGAACGACGGACCGTACTTGGTTCCGCCGCGCTGGGTGGATGCGCGGAAGACGATCGATGAAGTGAAGGCGCTGGATTTCGTTACGACCTGCGACATCGGCGGCGGCGATTACGGCGGAGCGGTGGTGAATCGCGCGGGCGAGCTGGTGGGCGTCACGTTCGACGGAAATCTGGAGAGCCTGCCGGATTCGTTCCTGTACACCGATGAGCAGGCGCGAGCGGTGCACGTCGCGGCGCAGGGAATCGCCGAAGCGCTGCGCAAGGTTTATCGCGCGCAGGCGCTCATCGACGAACTGGGAATCAAGGAACCACTACTCGCGCAGAGTGCTGAAGCTCGACGCTGATCTGCGCGGCGACTAGCGCGCTCCATGCTGTCGCGCCTCAAATCCCTGATCGCGGCGTGTGAGGCGCGACAGTATGGAGCGCGCTAGCCGGTGGAACACAAAACTTGCTACGGAACCACCACCAGCTCCGCGCGCGGAAATGCGAACTTCCGGCCCACCTCATCCACCACGTTAATCTGCGCAGTGTAACGTCCCGGCGCCAGGTCCTTCAGCGGGATCTGAAACTTCACCGGCACGGCTTCGGGCCGCGTGGGGCAAGCTGCGTCGCGTCGATCGGCCCGATCTCGAACGCTTTCGCGCCATCCTGGTTGAACAGGCTCATGCTCGACCTTGACCTTGCGCGCTTTCGAATTCGCGGGGTCCGGCAGGGCGTCGTACACGTCGAAAGTGACGTACAGATTCTGGCTGCGCCGGAACACGCGCGTGATGTTGGGCACCATCTTTTCTTCCGCTGCCCGCCGGCCGTCGCCTTAATGATCAGCGGATTCGCCGCGGTCTCCTTCTTGCGTCGACTTTTTCCGCCGCGCCGACCGCGTCTGCAATCGGCTCGCGCTGGCTGCTCCAGATGATGGTGCTGAGCTTCAAGCCGGAGGTGTCGGCGCTCAGATCAGGAACGGTGAAGCGCGTCTCGAACGTTCCCATCTTGCCGCTGATGTTTTCGCGAACCAGGAACTTCATGTGATAGCGGCCCGGTTCCAGAGTGAAGCCGGCGTCGTACTGGAAACTCTTCCTGGCGGATTTTGGCCAGCGTTCTGTTCATCCAGCTTGATCTGGATGTAGTCGCGCACGTTGCCCACCGCGGCCTTGGTCTCATCCTGCATCTGGCCGATGAAATCGAGCTGCGTGACGCTCGCGCCGCCCTTGGCCGCCAGCGCCACCACCGATGCCGGCACTTTCACCGACACCGGCACGAAGTACGTGGTCGGGCCCACGCGGAAATAATCGACCTGCAGCGCGAGCGGCATATCCGTGATCGGATCGCCGGCCGAAAGCGCTTCCTTCAACTGCTGCTCTTTGTCCTGACCGTTCATCTTGCCCCAGACTTTGTAGGCGCAATAGCCGGGGCGATGGTCCAGCTTCGCGGAATGCCGTTGGTCAGCTTCACGTGAATCTTGCGATACTTGCCGTCCTGCGCGATGTTGGTGGTGTAGTAGCCGAGGATGTAATAGCTGCTTCAGCTCCTGCTGGGTTTTCTGAATGCCCAGCGCGATATCGTTGCTATCGAAAAACGCCTTGCCGCCGGTGTCGGCCGCGAGCGTAACCAGCGTCTCCTGCGAATCGTTGATGGTGGACGCGCTGCGAATTGTAGACCGATCCGTTGAAGACGCCGGCGCCGCGCGTGCCGCCTTTGCTCGCGCCGCCGCCGGGAGGGTCCGCCATCAGCCCGCGCGCATCGATGGGATAAATCGCCATGTTGGCCTTCGTCGCCGCGTTGATGGTGGCCTCCAGCTGCGCCTGATTGTCGATTCCGGTCTTGCTGATGCCGCCTGAAAAATAGATCAGCGCTTTCTTCTCTGGCAACTGCCGCAAGCATCTTCGACGCGCTCTCAATCGCCGCCAGTTTCTGATCCGTGTTGAAAATGTTGAACTCGGTTTCATCGGCGACGAACGCCGCGCCGGTGTCTTCGCCGTTATCGCTGCCGTTGTCCGCCAGGCCGGCCAGCTCGCTCATCTCGCCGATCGGCAGGCCCTTGATGACGTCGGTCAGCATGTCGCGGTCGTTGGTGAAATCGGTCAGGATCTGGACCGTGCTGGTGTAGAACAGGATCGCCACCATGTCATCCTTGGTGATTTTCTTGTCCAGATATTCGAGCGCGGCGTCCTGTGCGCGCAATTGCTCCGGAATCCCCATCGACGAAAAATCGAAGAAGAACACCATCAGGCGCTTGTCGTGATACTGAATCTCGCCGGGAGCTTCGGCGGTGATGGTGGTCTTGGGAGGCGGCGGCAGCGAGAGCTGATCGCCCAGCTTCAGTTCTTCGGGCGGCTCCGGCGTAGTCGAAAGTTTCTGCGGTTCGAAGATCGCCACCTTCTGCGGCTTGCCGTCTTCGGACACCGCGAAATCGCTGGCCTTGAGATTTTCGATCACCTTGCCGTCTTTGCCGCGCACCGTGACGTCGAGCACCACCAGGCGCGAATTCGCCGTGAAGGTGGGCCGGTCAGGCTTGATGTCGGCTGGCTGTTGCGCGAATGCCAAGGCTGTCGCGAGTATCGTCGAACAAATTCGTCGCATCAGAAATTAAACCTTAATAGAAGTGTTACGACGCGCGTGCCCGATGCAGACGTCGGCAGTCCGTAGGTCGACGAATTCACCGTGGTGCCGAAGCCGGTCACCACCACGTGATTAAGCGCGTTGGTCGCGCTGAGACGCAATTGGAACTGACGTCGCGATTCGCCGATGCGCCACGCGCGATTGAGAGACGCGTTGATCGCGAAGGTGTCGGGACCAGTGATGGTATCGCGACCCGCGTTTCCGAAGGTGCCGGCCGCGGGAATCGTGAATGCCAGAGGGTTGAAATATTCGCCATCGGTTCCTTGAATCGGCAGGCCGGTGGCTTCAGCGCGCGTCCCTCCACCGATGCCGCCCGTGTTCGCCAGATTGCCCAGCACGCGCGCGGTTAACGGCGTTCCCGTCGCGAGCACCACGTTGCCCTGCATGGTCCACCCAGCCAGCGCGGCGGTTTTCCATCCGCCGTTGCGCATCATTCCATGAACGCCCACCGGCGACGAAAGAATGTAGGTACCCTGCAACTGCTGCCGTTGATCGAACGTCGAAAGCCCGCGTTCCAGTCCCCAGTTGTTGAGGAACTGAACGGTCGTTCCGCCGACCGCGTTGAAGCTCGACGCGTTGTCGATCGATTTCGAAAAAGTGTACAGCAGCACGCCGGACATTCCAGTGGCGAAGCGCCTTGTCACGCGAGCTTGCCCGGCCAGAAAGATCGAATCAGCGCCGTAGGTTTGATAATTGAATCCGGTCGCATCGGCGATCTGCAGTTGCTGCTGCGCGTTCAACACCGATTCGGTGAGCGATCGATTCGGCTGCTCCACTACTCCAAGTTGCGTGCCCTTGGTGCCGATGGTTTCGATCTCCACCAGCATCTGATGCGGGAACGTGTTCTGCACCGTGAAGTTCCAGGTCTGCGCGTAGGGCAATCTGAAATTCGGATTGATCGCGTAGGTGTTGGTGATCACTTCCGACGAAATTGAGGGGAAGCCGTTGGCGAGCGTCAGAGGCACCGTCGAGCTGGTGCTGATCGACGCGGTATGCGCGAAGGGCGGCTGCGAGGCGAGCTGCGTCGCGATCTGCGCGTAGGGCGACGACGTGTAGAAAATGCTGTAGCCGCCGCGCAGCACCACGTTATGTTTCTGCGAAACGCGCCACGCGAATCCGAAGCGCGGCGAGAACATCAGCTTCTCGGCTCGAACCAGGCTGGACGGCAGCGCTCCGGAATACGGGCCGGCGTCGCCCGCCGTGACGATCTGCGCGTTGGTGAACGTCGAATTCAGATCCAGATTCGCCAGATGCCCGTACAGTTCGGTGTACGGCGCGAAGTATTCATAGCGCACGCCGAAATTGATGGTGACGCTGCGCGACAGGCGGAAATCGTCATTGGCATAGGCACTGGTCGCCCACGAGCGGAAATAATTATTGTTGCTGCCGAAGCGCAGTGAGCTTGATTGCGGCAGCCCCAGCAGGAAATCGGCGAAATCGTAACCGGTGCCGGCCACCGGCTGGCCACTCGCATTCAGTTCGCTGGTGAGCAGGCCGGAGAAGCTGAACGAGCCGCGGCCGTTGGGATCGGTCAGGACGTTCTGCTGCAAGCGGCGGTACAAGTAGCCGAACGTGAAGTTGTGTTTTCGCTTGTAGACCCAGGTGAAGTTGTCGGTGAAGTTGACGGTCTGGCTGCGCGTCAGCGATTCGGTGCCGTCATTCAGGCTTCCGAAGTTGGTGAAGGAAAGCGTGGGCGGGCCGTAATTCGCTGCGATCTGAGAGGTGCCGGCGATGCCTAATTCCTGCGCGACGTTCACGCCCTGCGTCGCAAAGAACGGCGTGGATTGGCTGGTGTTGCGGCTGAAGGTAACGGTCGCGGCGTTGTTCACTCGCGGAGCGAAGCTATGATTCCACCCGGCTGCCGAACTCAGGCCGGTGCCGTCCGAAGTGTCGTGGAATCCGAAAAGCTGTTCCGATTCCGAATTGCGATTCTGATACTGCTCATTGAAATTGATGCGGTCCTTGGTGCTGATCGGGATGATCACGCGCATCGAAATATTCTGGTTGTTGTTGGGGACCGCGTTCACGATGCGGTAATTCTCGGTGATGCCGGGATAGGTGGGTGACGGAAAATAGTTGAGCAGTGCCGTCGCGATGGGGCTGATGCGCATCGTCGGGATCAAATTGCCCTGGAAGGGCAGGCCGTTGGTGGGATCGTAAATGGTGACCGGCTGCCCGTTGACGGTGGTCTGCGAAAAATCGCCGGCGCGTTGCAGCGCGGTGGGTACGGTCGATAGCTGGCTGAACGGATTGCGGCTGACATTGCCGGTGTAGTTCAGGAAGAAGCTGGTCTTCGACCAGTTCGCGACTTTCGGAATAATGATCGGCCCGCCAACGTTGAAGCCGAACCGCGCTTGATCGTAGGACGGTTTCACCGCGGCTTGACCGTTCAGCGAAAACGGCGCCGCATTCAGCGCCGAGTTGTTGAGCTGAATAAACACCGACCCCGTGTAGAGCGGCTGTGCTCGCCGGCGATTGCCGAAACTGTTGAATTGGCCGTTAAACGCTCCGCGTCCCGGGCCTCGCGGAGCGCCGCCGCGCCCTCCGCGTCCACCACCTCCGCCGCCGCGACCACCGCCGCCGCCTCCTCCACCTCCGCCAAATCCGCCACCGCCGCCGCCGGGTCCACCGAATCCGAGGCCGGGGGCTGCATCCCCCGCGCCGCCAGGTCCTCCTCCGATTCCGGTGCCGAATCCCGCGTTGACGGCGCTTGCTCCGAGCCCGCCCAATCCGAGGCTATCGCTGGTCACGGCCATTCCAGGCGGCAGCCCGAGCGCGGCCGTCGCGGAATCGAACCCAGCGCCGCCGCCAGGACCTCCGGGGCCACCCGGCCCGCCGGGTCCGCCGCGACCGATCGCACGCTGGCGCTGCGCTTCCTGATCGCTCGATGCATCGAGTCCGCCGCTGGTGCTGCCGATGATCGAAAACGCTTCGTCGGGATCTTCGACCCCGGCGAGTTCCGGCGGTGGTCCTTGCGCGGCTTGCGCCAGCGCGGTCTGACCTTCAGCCGTCGCGGTGACCTGCGCGTTCTGGAATGGCCGGGGTCCAGGAGCAGTCGGCGCCCCGGGTGTCGTTGCCGGAGCCGCCGGAGCCGCGCCGCGACCGTTCGCCGTCGCGGTCCCGGTCTGTCCGCCTCGACCTGGGAATCCGCCGCGACCGCGACCGCCCTGTCCGCCGCGCCCTCGGCGAGCGCCTGCCGCGGCTGGATCGGGGACGATTCCCGAATCCGTTTTCGCGCCTGCAAACTTCGGCATCTCGATCGCCCAATCTTTAGACGATGGCTGATCGCCGACCGTGATCTGTTGGTGCACGGTGGTGAAGCCGAGCATCTCCACGCTCACATCCCAAACTCCGGGATCAAGCTTCAGCTTGTAGCGGCCGTCCTCATCGGTGTAGGCGGTGACCTTTTTTTCCCCTTGCGACGCGGTAATTTTTGCGCCGGGAATGAACTGATCGGCGGCGCGCACCGTCCCGGTCTGATCGGACGCATAGAGCGCGGCGCATGTTAAGAACAATAAGACAAGTCGGTGCACGGAGTTCTCATTCTAGAACGGCACTTCTGTGCATTCGGTTGACCTGAAGAACGTTTACTTGCGTCCGTCGGCGCGGTTGGGTTGCCGTGCGCCGTTGCGCCCAAGCGCTCGGGCTGACGTCCGAGCCTCAACCGCCGACTTCTTTTTTTGGCTGGGCTGCTGTTTCAGGCGCGGACGTCAGCCGCGCGGTTGGTCTAGCCGACTACTTTTTCTGCTGGGCTGCTGTTTCCGGTGGAACCAGTCCGTTGGCCCGATAGTAGCCGACCAGCAGGCCGTAATGTTCGGCGTCATGCTCCATCACGGAGAGATAGGGCTCGAAAGTTTTTTGGGGACCCTCCGGGCTCGCCTTCATGCCGGCATCGGCGTCGGCCACCGATTTTTCGAACAGCGCGACGGCGGCCGCTTTATTGGGCACGGTCTTGGCGTCGATTTCGTCCCACTTCGCCTTCTCGCCACGGCCGATCTTTCCGGCGAAGACGTTGCCGGAAGCGATGTGCACGATCAACTCACGGAAGCTGCGCATTTCCGGCTTCAGTTTGTAGTCGTACTTGTCGGCCGGAAAATCCTTCGCCATCGCGAGAATTTTTCGATTGACATCGTCGAGTTGCACCTTCACCATCCCCGCGGCGGTTTGCGGGGCTTTCGACGGTTGTCCGAAAGAAACCGCGGCGGCCATGATCCCCAATAAGCAAGTGAGAGTTTTCATGAGAAATAAAGACGGATGAACCGTCAAAAGGTATTGTCACAAATCGCTGGCCTGTTTCGTCGTATGGGCATGAAGCACATGATCGTAGGCGGCGGGATTGCGGGATTGACGGCGGCGAATGCTTTGGCGGATTCGGGCGCGCAAGTGACTGTTTTCGAACAATCGGAACGATTGGGTGGGCGCGCCATCACCACGCGCCATGATGGATTCGCGATGAACATCGGACCGCATGCGCTGTATCGCGGCGGCGCGGCGTATCGCAAATTCAAGGAATGGGGCATTCCGATTTCAGGCAAGGCGCCGGATCTGCGCGGCGGCAGGGCGTATCTGGTTCACAGCGGCGAACTACTTCCGTTCTTCGTCAATTTTTCGGGATTGGTTCGCCATCCCTGGTTCCGCGTTCGCGAAAAGATCGAACTGATGCGCGTGATGCGAATGCTCGCGTCGCCGCAGAATCCGCGCGAGCTGTCGATGCGCGAATGGATTGCCAATCACGCCGGCTCTGAACGCGTGCGGCAATTTCTGGCCGCGATGGTCCGGCTATCGACGTTCTGCGCCGATCCGGAATACTTGAGTGCGGCGGCTGGGCTGGCTCAGCTCCGTCTGGCGTTGACGGCGAGCGTCCTTTATATAGATGGCGGATGGCAGACCATCGTGGATGGTCTCGCGGCGCGGGCGCGATCGAAAGGAGTGGAGTTCGTGACGGAACGCGTGGATCGGTGTGAAGCTGGTACGATTCTCGCGGTCGCGCCGGCTGAAGTTGAAAAAATATCGGGCGCGAAGCTGGCGGGGCTGCGATCGTCGCGCATGGCTTGCTTGACTCTGGGGCTGCGGCAACTGCCTGCCAACGCCGCGCACTTCGCTCTGGGCGTCGATCAGTCGATTTACTTTTCGGTTCATTCCGATTGGGCCAAGGTGGCGGAAAATGGAAGAGTGCTGGTGCATCTCGGCAAATATTTGAAGAGTGACGAACTGGACGATCGCGCCCATCGATCGGAATTGGAGGCGTTCGCCGATCTTGCCATGAAGGGCTGGCGCGCGGAGGCGGAAGCGATCCAGTTCCTGCCCAATATGACGGTGACGCACGGATTCGCGAGCGTCGAAGGACGGCCTGACGTGACCGCGATCGACGGCGTCAAAATCGCGGGCGATTGGGTGGGCGGCGAAGGCATGCTCACCGATTGCGCGGTGGCGAGCGCGTTACGCGCCGCGGAATCAATCCAATCCAAACGAGCCCATGCTGCTTGACGCCACATCTGAATTCGAACACGCCAGGCCCGCGCTGTTCTCTCTCGCCTATCGCATGCTGGGGACGCGAGCCGACGCCGAGGACGTCGTGCAGGAAGCGTGGCTCAGGTGGCAATCCGCGGTCCAGGAAGACATCCGCTTGCCGAAATCATTTCTGATGACGGCGGTGGCGCGATTGTCGCTCGACGCGCTCAAGTCCGCGCAGCGCAAACGCGAAACCTACGTGGGACCGTGGCTGCCCGAGCCACTGATTCAGCCGGCTGGTACGCGGCCGGTAGAGCTTGCTGAATCACTATCGATCGCGTTTCTGCATATTCTCGAATCGCTGTCGCCGGCGGAGCGAGCCGCGTTTCTGATGCGCGAAGTGTTCGATGCCGAATACGAAGAGATCGCGCTCGCGCTGGAGACCAGCGCAGCGAATTCGCGGCAACTGGTGGCACGTGCGAAGAAGCATATCGCGGAACGGCGGCCACGCTTTACTGTCGATCGTGAGAAGCAGCAGCACATGCTGGCGCAATTTTTGCACGCGTGCGGCACGGGCGAGACTGCGCCGATTCTGGAAACGCTCACCGAAGACGCCGTGCTGTACACCGACGGCGGGGGCAAAGTGGTGGCGGCGCTCAACCCGATTTTCACTTCCGATAAGATCGCGCGATTCATGATCGGGCTGCAGCACAAATACAATATGGACGCGGCGTATTATCGCGTGGAGTTTCTTGAAATCAACGGGGAGCCCGGCGCGAAGCTGATCGAACCCAGCGGGACGGTGACGCTGATGACGATTGAGCTCGCGGAAGACGGCCGCATCGCGCGGTTGTTCTTCATGAGAAATCCAGAGAAGCTACTGTAGTTCGTTTCGACGCTTCCGAAAGCGCCGAGACGACTGCTCAGCAGGCTCGATAGCCTGCGCCACGCTCCCGCTTGATCTCTGCGGGACGCGGATGGCTCGACAGGGTTACTCTTTACGTTGCGAGACCCAATACAAGACGTCGCGGAAGTCGGTCTTGGCGACGTCCGTGAATCCCTGCACGCGCGCCACGTCGCTATCTGCGAGCGTCAGAATCGCGAGCTGTACCCGATCCTGGTGCGTAAGCGGATGCGGCCCGAACTGATCCAGAATCCGGGAGACCGCATCCACCTGATCGTCGGGAAACACCTCGCGGGCCTTTGCCATCACGGTCTCGGAAGGCATGCCCACACTATAGCGTCTCCTGTCGAATAGACTAGTGACACTGTGGAGCATCCGCAGCGGGTCGGAAAATACGAAATCGAGCAGTTTCTGGGCGGAGGCATGTCGCACGTCTATCGAGCTCGCGATACGGTGCTCGGGAGGCGTGTCGCGCTGAAGCTGCTGACTTCGGCGGGCGCGGCCGACGAAGAATCGAAATCGCGATTCCTGCAGGAAGCCCGTACCGCGTCCAACATCGTCCACGAAAACATCATCAGCGTGTTCGATTTCGGCGAGGATCAGGGTCTGCCGTTCATCGTGATGGAGTATCTGGAGGGCGAAAGCCTTCGCTCCGCGATTCGCAACGGCCGTGCCGGCGATTTCGCCAACCGCATGCACATTGCGCTGCAGGTGGCGCGCGCCGTCGATTACATCCATTCCAAAAAAGTCATCCATCGCGACATCAAGCCCGAAAATATCCACATCGACCAAACCGGCAAAGTGAAGCTGATGGATTTCGGGATCGCGAAGTCCGATGGAGTGCAATTGACGCGCGCCGGATTCACACTGGGCACGCCGTATTACATGGCTCCCGAACAAGTGCTGGGCCGGGCGCTCACGCCGCAAGCCGACGTGTACTCATTCGGCGTGATGCTCTACGAACTGCTCACTGGCATGCGCGCAGTCTCCGGCGACAAAGTCGACGCGATCTTCGATCAAATTCTGCACCAGCCTCTCGATTTATCGGCGCTCGACCGGCTGAACATTCCGATCCAGGTTTCCACATTGATCCGGTATTGTACGGCGAAGCCGCCCGCGCAACGTCCTGCCAGCCTGGGTGAAGTGGCGGAACAGATCGAACAGGTGCTGCTGACCATCCCCGGGTTGCGGCCCATCAAGTTGCCGAAGGCTTCGAAAATTGAAGATACCGGCGCGTTCGATACCGCTCCAGGCTTGCGCGAGCTGCCGCCCTGGCTGCAGCGCATCATGCTGCGCTTTCCGCGCGGCATGCGGACACCCATGGGCGTGATGGCTGTGGCGGCCCTCGCCGTCTTCGCATTCTTTGTGCTGCTCTATTTCATTCTGGTGCTGGCCCACATCGTATGACGAAAGCCTGGGACGCGGCGGGCTACCAATCGCGATTTTCTTTCGTGTTCAAATTCGGTGAAGGCGTGGTCGAGCTGCTGGATCCGAAACCGGGGGAGCGCATTCTCGATCTCGGCTGCGGCTCGGGGCAACTGACCGCGAAGATCGCGGAAGCAGGAGCGATCGTCGAAGGAATCGATCAGTCGCCCGACATGATCGCACAGGCGCGCGCGAATTACCCGTCGATTAAGTTCGAAGTCGGGGACGCAACCTCATTCGTGCTCGATTCGCCGGTCGACGCGGTGTTCTCGAACGCCGTGCTGCACTGGGTGAAGAACGCCTCTGGTGCGATCGCATGCATTTATCGGGCATTGAAACCGGGCGGAAGATTCGTAATGGAGATGGGCGGCGTCGGCAACACCAAAGCGCTGCTCGGCGCGGTCCGCGAGGTCGCGGGCGAGCTCGAACTTCCGTGGTATTACCCGAGCATCGGCGAATATTCGGAGCTACTCGAGCGTGCTGGTTTCGAGGTTCGCTATGCCACGTTATTCGATCGGCCGACCGTGCTCGAAGGCGAGAATGGACTGGACGACTGGCTGGTCATGTTCGGCGGCAAGATGTTCGGAGCAGTCAGCGAAGAGCGCAAGCGCGAAATTCGCTTAAAGGTTGCCGATAAGCTGCGTCCAGTGTTTTTCCGCGACGGAAACTGGACCATCGATTACCGGCGTCTACGCGTTGTCGCCGTTCGCATTTAGAACCGGAAGCAGCGGCGCGTTGCCGGTGTACTGAATCTTGTGGCGATGCCCGCCCACGCAAACTTTCGATAACCCGCACTCTTCGCATCGAGCCGAAGGAGCGCTGTTCGGAGCGAGCCGCGGCTCGGCGCCCAGGAAGTAGAGTGCGTTCGCCATCACGCAGAATCCGGTAGCCGCGAACCACACCATCGCGCCGCCCACGAACAGCGTGAATGCCGCGAACCACAATGAATACGCCAGCAACAGGCTCGACGCCACGGAAATATTAAACCCGACCGCGACATAGATGCGCCGCTCCAGATACCACTTGTCGGTCTGCATGCGATACCAGCGGCCGGCTTTCGGATCGTTCAGCATCCCCGAGAATCCCAGCAACTTCAGAACATTGCCGACCGGGCAGAAGCCCGTAAGACCCACGCCGATGGAGACCACACCGGTCGCGATCACGCCAAGGATGAACAGCTTATTTACCAGGAGAGCAAGTGCGGTACTCGAAAGCAGCACGACGCCGGCGATCAGCCAGACCGTGCGTTCGATATACCAGCGGTTCGTGGGAACGATGTAAACGCCAGCGCGAGAGGACATGCGCAAGTGTACGCTGATTTGACGACCAATACAATACCGAAGAATCTCAGGCGGTACGCTTGAGAGTAACCAGCGCGATCGCACCCAATGCGAGCAGCGCGAGTGTAGACGGCTCCAACTTTAATGGCTGTATCATCCGCGCCGTACTAGATAAACTGCTAGGTATGGATGCCGAGCTATCTGCCGGAACCATTCTGCTGGTTCTGATTCTGGTCGTCGGCGCGATGGCGCTGTGGTATTGCGGCCTGCGATGGAACAAGCTCATTTACAAGCAACTCGCCGTGATGTTGATGGTGGGGCCGCTCATCGCGCTGGGCGCGCAATTTTTCGCCTCGATGAATCTCCGCGCGGAGTATCGCAGCCTCGCGTGGGGACCGCGCGGTCGCGACACCTTCGTCTCAACCATGGTGGAACTTCCCGTGACGACGGGCGGCGTGCAGCATGATCTGGAGCTGGTTCCCAGAATCCGAGGCGGGAATCCGCCGCGGCAGCCGGTGCACTTGAAATTCATCGTGCGCTCACCGAAAGGCGAGACGCTGGCGCAGGGCGAAGCCGATCTCGCGCCCGCTCCTCCTGTCCGAACGTGGCGATATCTTTTCCCACGAACCTATGTGCCGCTGCGCTGGATGCCCTTGAAGTCGCAATTTCAAGCTCAGGAGACCGGCCAATACAAGCTGACCATTGACATTCCGCAGCCGGTCGATTCGATCGACGTGTGGATGCGCAATAAGATCGAGCCGTAGGCGGCGGGGGAGGCGACGTAATGCGGGCAATGCTTCCCGCTGAGTTCAGGAGTCTGTGTGAGAACGTCCGCGCGAACTGCGGAGCGCACAGGCGTTTTGTATCGTTGACGCGATTAAACATTTGAGGCGCGACCGTGAGAGTCTGCGTGAAATGTCGGCGGTTAACCGCTCCTTTCAGTCGCGGCTCATGATCGGCTCTTGCGGAATGAACAATGCACAGAGCCGTGACCATAGGGAGCGGTTCAACATTCGGGTTTTCATACACTCGTGAGGGAGCGCGTTCAGGCCCAACGGCGCACTGCAAGAATCAGACGCGCGAGGCGCACGCTTATCGACACTGCGCACCGTGCATTGCGAATGCACCACGGGATCCGCAGCCCGAACGCGCTCCGTCACCGTCGCGCCTCAAATGTTTGACCGCGTACGACGATACAAAACGCCTGTGCGCTCCGGAGCCCGCGGAGCGGTTCCCACGAGATCCAGGGGAAGGCGAGAATCGAACTGCGTGATACGCTCGAACTATGGGGTTTTCCCAAAGCTTTTTCGCCGAGCGATTCGGCATCACCGAACACAATCTCCAGCAATATCTAAATGAAGCGCTCTCCGCCGGAGGCGAATACGCCGACCTCTATTTCGAATACCTGGCCACCAGCTCCATCGGCATCGACGAGGGGATCGTCAAGAGCGCGACCGGCGGTGTGAGCCTCGGCGTCGGTATTCGCGTGCTCACCGGCGAACGAACCGGCTACGCCTACAGCGACGATTTGTCGCCCGAAAAGATCCGCAAAGCCGCGCGCACCGCGGCATGCATCGCGCGAGGGCCGTCCAGCGTCGTGAAGACCGGATTCGAAGAAGCTCCACGCCATGATCTTTACGCCGATGCTCAAATCGCCGCATGAAGCCGGACTCGAAGAGCGTGTCGAACTCGTAAAGCGCGCCGATCGCGCCGCTCGCGCCTACGATTCGCGCGTGTTTCAAGTGCAGGCCGCTTATGTCGACAGCCTGCGCCACGTTCTGGTCGCGACCAGCGAAGGCCGCATGAGTCATGATCGCCAACCGATGGCTCGGCTATCGGTTCATGTGCTGGCTCGTAAGCCCGAAGGCGATCCCGCCGACGGATCGGCGGGCGGCGGAGGCCGCGTCACGTTCGAACATTTTCTGCGCGACAAGACTCCTGAATTTTTCGCGAACGAAGCCGCGCGGCAGGCCATCGTGCAGCTCGATGCGACCGAAGCTCCGGCGGGCGAGATGACTGTGGTGCTGGGGCCGGGATGGCCGGGGATTTTGCTGCATGAAGCGGTGGGCCACGGCCTGGAAGCCGATTTCAATCGCAAAGGCGTCTCGGCATTTTCGGGTCGCATCGGACAACAAGTGGCGAGCCCACTGTGCACCGTGATCGACGACGGAACGATGTCATTCGGCGGAGGCAGCCGGCGCGGATCGCTGAACGTCGACGATGAAGGCTCACCCACGCAGCAGAACGTGCTGATCGAAAACGGAATTTTGCGCGGTTACCTGCAAGACAAACTTTCCAGCCGATTGATGGGCGGCGCATCCACCGGCAGCGGACGGCGCGAAAGTTATCAGCACATCCCCATGCCGCGCATGACGAATACGTACATGCTCGCGGGGCAAAGCGATCCCGAAGAAATCATCCGATCGATTCCGCGCGGTCTGTATTGCACCACGTTCGCGGGCGGATCGGTCGACATCACCACCGGCAATTTCGTTTTCTCGGCCACCGAAAGTTATCTGATCGAAGATGGCAAGATCTCGCGGCCGGTGCGCGGCGCGACGCTGATCGGCAACGGGCCGGAATCGATGAAGCACGTGAGCATGGTCGGCAACGATCTGCAGCTCGATGAAGGAATCGGCGTGTGCGGCAAAGAGGGGCAATCGGTGCCGGTCGGCGTCGGCATCCCGACCGTGAAGATCGATCGCATGACTGTGGGCGGTACCGCATCGTGAATGACCTGGAACAACTGGCCGCCGATGCGGTGAAGCTCGCGCTGAAGGGTGGAGCGAGCGGCGCCGAATGCACCATCGCTGAAGGCGACGAATTCGAAGTCGCGGTGCGTATGCGGGAAGTCGAGAGCCTGAAAGAAGCGGGCTCGCGCGCGATGGGGATTCGAGTGCTCTCGGGCCAGCACACCGGCTCATCCTACACCTCCGATCTCTCGCGCGAAGGCGTCGCGACCATGGTCGAGAAGGCGCTGGCGCTATTGAAAATCACCAGCGAGGATCCCTTCGCCGGATTGCCTGACGCCGATGAACTCGGCTCGATCATCCGGCGATCTCGCGTCTCTACGATCCCGCGATAGAAGCGATGAAGCCCGAATTCAAAATCGAACAGGCGACCGCGGCCGAAGCAGCGGCGCTGGCGTTCGATCCCCGTATCGAAAATTCCAAAGGCGGATCCTACGAATCATACTTAGGAACGCGCGTATTCGCGAACTCGCTGGGCTTCGTCGGGCAGTTATCGCACTTCGAGCTGCGGTATTGCGGTGTCAGCCGGTTGCCCAGCAGTAACGGATCGACAGAACGCGATTACTGGCACTCCTCGGCACGCGCGGCTTCAAAAATCGAGAGCGCGGAATACTGTCGGACGGCGCGCGGCGGAGCGGGCTCTGCGCCGGCTGAGTCCACAAAAGTCGCGACGCAAAAAGTGCCGGTGATCTTCGAACCGCGCACCGCGCGATCGCTGCTCGGCGATCTGTTCGATGCCGTCAACGGATCTTCTATCTATCGCCACGCGTCGTTTCTCGCCGGCAAGTTGGGCGAGAAAATCGCGACCGAAAATCTCACCATCATCGACGACGCCACCATGCCCGGCCTGTTCGGCAGCACTCCGTTCGACGATGAAGGCGTGCGCACCCGCCGCAACATCGTGATCGAACGCGGCGTTCTGCGCAGCTATCTTTTGAATTCGTACACTGCGCGCAAGCTGGGCCTCAAGACTACCGGCAGCGCATCGCGAGGCGTCACCGGAAATGCCGGCACCGGCCCTGGAAATTTCTACATCGAAGCCGGAGCGATTGATCCAGAAAAAATGATCGCCGGCGTGCGCAATGGACTGTACGTCACGGAATTGATCGGCTCGAATACCAACACGGTGAATGGCGATTACTCCAGCGGCGCGGCGGGGCTGTGGATCGAGAACGGCGAATTGGCGTATCCTGTTTCCGAAATCACCATCGCGGGAAATCTGAAGCAGATGCTGATGGAGATGGATGCGATCGGCGCGGATCTGGAATTTCGCGGATCGATCGCGTCGCCCACGTTGTTGATTCGGGAGATGACCATCAGTGGCTCTTGAACTGTCGAGCAAACCTGCTGAGAAGAAATCGCTGCTCGGGTTGCCCCTGTACATCATTCTTGGCGTGCTGATCGCGGGCGGGGGATTGCTGTACTACCTCAACAAACCGCCGGCCGCCGCACAGGACATCCCCTTGACGCCCGAAGCGCGCGCCTACGTGCAGCATTTGAAGCTCGAAGACGTGACCATGCAGGCCAACGAAACCTACGTCAAGCAACTGCTGGTCGAAATCCAGGGGAAGATCACCAACACCGGCGACCAGCCGCTCGACACGGTGGAGATCTACTGCATCTTTTCCGATTCCTACAATCAACTGGTGCTGCGCAAGCGTGTGCCGATCGTGGGAGGAAAAATGGGCGGGTTGAAACCGGGCGAAACGAAATCGTTCCGACTGCCGTTCGACGATCTGCCGGATAGTTGGAATCAAGCCGCGCCGAGGCTGGTGATCGCCGGCATCAAGTTCTCGTGAGAATCCTGGCGATCGATGACGATCGCGCTGCGCTGGAAATCCGCAAGCTGCTGCTGGAACGCGCGGGCCACGTCGTAATGATCGCGACAAATGCGATCGATGCGCGCGCGGCTTTTGCGCAATTCCATCCCGACATCGTCCTTTGTGATTTGCGATTGCCGGAGCTTGAAGATGGCCTCGCGCTGATTCGCGAATTTCACGGACGAGCGCGAGTGATCGTGCTGTGCGGCTCCGACGCCGATCTGCAGGGCAGGGAAGAATCGTCGATGGTGGAGCGAGTGTTGGTGAAACCCGTGGGCTCTCACATGCTGGTGCGGTGCACCCAAAATCCTGGGGACTAACTTGGCAGCCTGCAGCGCGGAGAGTCGTCTCGGCGTTTCCGGAAGAGCCGGCACGACTGCCGGCTCAGCAGGCTGGACAGCCTGCGCCACGATCCGAGGATTCTACGGACGAGCGCGAGTGATCGTGCTGTGCGGGTCCCACATTGGCAGCGGTGATTAGCCGTTAATAAACGTGAATGAACGTCACGAAAAAGGCAGTCGTTCAGTACGGACACTAACCGGCGCTGCGTGGTGAATGAGCGGGTAGGAGCGGCACTCATCGTGGACAGATAGGGATCGCGAACTGTACTCGTCCTCAGCGCCGTCTCTGTTTCCAAAAATCACACTGG
Organism: Terriglobia bacterium; assembly: GCA_963819125.1. Lineage (GTDB taxonomy): Bacteria > Acidobacteriota > Terriglobia > Bryobacterales > Bryobacteraceae > Palsa-187. The sequence continues at coordinate 213,025 of CAWFUQ010000013.1, read as the reverse complement.
CGCGGCAGCGCTTGGACGGAAAGACGTTCATTCGCGTTTATTAACGGCCTATTTCGTTCTATCGACCACCACCGCCCCGCCCTTCATAACCCACTTGACCTTGTTAATCGCGACATCGATATCTTTAGTCGGATCGCCATCCACCGCGGCGATGTCCGCGAAGTATCCCGGCTTCAGCGCCCCCAATTTGTCCTGCATCCCCAGCAGCTCCGCGCCATTCACCGTCGCCGTCTTCAGCGCCTGCTCCGGCGTCATGCCCGCCTTGACGAACCATGCCAGCTCCCGAGTGTTCTCGCCGAACATCGTGTACACCGCGTCCGATCCCATCGCGAATTTCGCTCCCGCTTTGAAAGCCTTCTTCGCCGTCTCCAGATTGCGCGCGATGAAATCGTTCAGAGGACCGGTCGCGCCCGGAGGATACTTGAGCAACTCCGCGTTGTCGACGTAATAGCGATTGTGATCGATGGTCGGGACGTAGAAAATCTTCTTGCGCACCATTTCCGCGATCGTCTCGTCGTCCATGTCGGTAGCGTGTTCCAGCGAATCGACACCGGCGCGAATCGCATCGCGCGCGCCCGCCGGACCGTACGAATGAATCGCGATCCGCTTCCCCGCCGCATGCGCGGCATCGACCGCGGCTTTCATCTCCTCATAAGTGAACGTCTCATCGCCGGTGACATCGCGGCCCGAGCCCGTCGATCCGTACATCTTGATCACATCCGCGCCCGCCGCCACCTGACGATTCACCACCTCCTTGACCTGATCCACTCCGCGAGCCGTTCCCGGACCACCGCCGCGACCGTTGGGACGGGGAATCGAAAGCCCATAGCCCGATACGAACATGCGCGGACCCACCATCATTCCGGTGTTGATCAGATCGCGCATGGCGATATCGTCGAAATTGCTCGCGCCCAGATTGCGCACCGAAGTTACGCCGGTCTCGAGCGTCTTCTTCGCGTTCCCGACCGAAAGATAAACCGTCGCCGCGCCTCGACCCGCCTGCGTAAGACGGCTAGTGTCCAGCACATACGTCATATGCGTGTGGACGTCGATCATGCCAGGGATCGCGGTGAATCGCGACATGTTGACGACGCGGCCGGCCGGCGCTGACGTGCCGATCGATTTAATGCGGTCACCTTCCACCACGATCACCGCCTTCGCGATCATCTTCTCGCCATCCCACGCCCGCGCGAATCGATACGCCTGGGCATTTACCATCGCGGCCGCGGCCATCAGAATCGCCCAGCGTTTCATGCGGCCTTCCTCTTCCCTTCCAAAATCTTATTGAACGATGCCGACCGCAATTCTGCCAGCGTCAATCCGGTCAAAGCCGGCGCATCGGCTTCTGCGATTGCGCCGCAATTGATCGCGCGCAGGAAATAATTGAGCAGCCCCTGGCCGGTAGCCGCGTCGTCGAAGACATCTCCCACCAGCGTCGCCTGCGCGGCCTTGTCGATGAAATTGTGCAACCGATGCGACGATGCTTCGACGCCTTCCAGAAAGAACGAATACACTGCCGCGAAGCGCGAGGGAAGCTGCGCCGGATGCAGATCCCATCCCTGATAAAACGCGTTGTCCAGCGAGTGACGAATGTGACCGGCGTGCAATTTCCAGGCGCGATGCACCGCCACGCGATTTTCCACTTTCTGCTGCGGCGTCACCCCTTCTCCGCGGTGCACCGGCACCGGCATGATATTGGTCGCGCCATCGGATAGCCACACGCCGGTTCCGGCCAAGTACGCCTGCATCGAAGACCGCGCAAAATCGCATGCCGGATGCAGCATGTGCTGGTTCGACGCCGTGATGCCGAGACTCGCCGTGTAGTCGTAAATGCCGAAGTGCGCGGCCACGCAGCGCCCACGCGCTTCTTCGAGCATTCCGGGTAGATGAAATACGGATTGCGGCGTCTCGATCATCATCTCCATCTTCACCGCGCCGAACTGATCCAGCGCCTCAATCAGCGCCGCCACCTGCTCCGGAACCGTGATTTTCGGCAGCGTGACCACGAAATTATCGGGCAGCAAACCCCCGGTGCGATCGAACAGCGCATTCAGGAATCGATCCAGCGTACGCAAGCTGCGCTGCTTCATCTCTTCGTTCAGCGGCTTGATCCGAATTCCGATGAACGGCGGCAGCGTCGATTCCTTCAGTCCCTTAGCGACTTCCTCCGCCGCCGCATCGCAGGTCGCGTCTTCTTCCTCATCGGATCGAATGCCGTAGCCGTCTTCGAAATCCAGGCGGATGTCCTCGATCGGCTCGCGCTGCAGTTTTTGACGCACCCGATCGTAGACTGTTTCGGCGAACCACGGCTCGATTCCCAAAGCAAGCGCGAAGGTGGCCGGGTCGGGTGCATAATCGATCAGGGATTTCTCCGCAAGCGCGCCCAATCGCCGCACGCCATCGGCTTTGAAGAGATGCGCGCCGCCGTAGAAGGTGTGCACCGGCTGCCGCCGTCCCGATTCGCCGGGATGCGTGCTCGCGAACTCGCGATTCGCCAGCGTCAGCGAATCCAGCTGCTCATTTTCCATTCCTAGTAGTTTATGCGATCTTTTTTCTTGCGCCACACGTCGAAGCACTTGAGCGCTTCGTCGCGCATGGTCTCCAGGAACGGGATCTGGCGATGCTCGCGGCGCGTGGCGATCTGCTGGTACACGAATGCGTCATCGAAGCCGGCATCGGCGGCGTCGCGCGCAGTGCAGCCGAACCACACGCGAGCGGGCCGGGCCCAGTAGATCGCGCCCAGGCACATCGGACAAGGCTCGCAGGTCACGTACAGATCGCAATCGGTAAGCTGGAACGATTTGAGCTTCTTGCAGGCGGCGCGAATCGCCACTACTTCAGCATGCGCAGTGGGATCGTTCGAAGATGTGACCAGGTTTGTCCCGCTGGCGACTTCGTGGCCAGCTTTGACGATGACAGCGCCGAATGGTCCACCGCGCCCGGAACGCACATTCGCGATCGCCAGCTTGATCGCCAGAGTCATGAACTTCTTGTCAAACGCATCAGCCATCTATAGGTTTAGTGTAAGCTGGCAGATCGTAGCGGCGGCCATCGGTTTAGGTGGCCTGCGTTTACGAAATCGCAGGCGACAAAATGCGATCGCCTGCGCTACCTTACTGCATGCCGCTACTTCGACTAGTCACCTGGAGTCCCGAGGCTCCGGCGCGCCAGAAAGCGCTCGAAGCCGCCGGATTCAAAGTCGCCGCGGGTCCTGCGCCCACCAAACAGCTCGGGGCGCATTTTCGCGACCTTGCGCCGGATGCGATCGTGATCGACATGGATCGGCTGCCGTCGCATGGCCGCGCTGTCGCGGTGGTCCTGCGGACCACGAAGAGCACGCGGCTGATTCCAATCGTCTTCACCGGCGGCGAACCCGAAAAAATCGCGCGAGCGCGTGCCGACATGCCCGATGCCTGTTTCACGGATTGGAACAATGCCCCCACTGCGATCAAGAGGTTCCTGCGCGAGCCTCCGTCGAATCCGGTACAGCCGCCCGCCTACATGGAGCAGTTCGCCGGAGCGAGCCTGATCAAGAAGCTAGGATTCAAAGCGGGAATGAAGGTGGCCATGCTCGGCGCGCCCGAGGGGTTCGACGAGCAGCTCGGCGAGTTGCCGCCAGACGCCACACTGAGTGAAAAATTTTCACGGTCAACGAAGCTGGTGCTGTGGTTCGTGAGATCGGCCCACGAGCTTGAGTCCGAAATCGAATTCATGAGCGCGCGATTGCCCGAGGGCGCGTCGCTGTGGATTGTCCATCGCAAGAAAACGGGCACTTTTCGGCCGGATTTCAATCAGAACGACGTTCGGAACCGCGCGCTCGACGCTGGACTGGTGGACTATAAGGTGTGTGCCGTCGACGCACAGTGGAGCGGCCTCAAATTCACACGCAAGAAGACCTGAATCCCAAATTTCGAATTCTCCACGGAAACAATTTAAAGGTTTGTAACGTCGAATACACAGCCGGGGAAAATTTGATGTCCGTGTGCAGGGTGAACGCCGCCGCTTGCGGCTCCATTTCAGCATTCGCTATACTCCGCAAGGTGCAGGCCTTGAGTTGTGCCGGGCTGTTGATCGCGCTGACGGCCATCAGTGCAGCCGCGCAGGATCGCAAACCCGACGTCAAAAAAGAGTGGAAAGAGCGCGCCGAATATGAGCTGTATGATTCGGTGACCAAGTCGCAAGACCCCCACCAGTGGCTCACCGCGCTCGATAAATGGAAGACGCAGTATCCGCAGAGCGATTTCGCGGATCTGCGCCGCCAGCTCTATCTCGCCTCTTACCGAGCCTTGAATCAACCCCGCCAGGCCTTCGATTCCGCGGCTGAAGTCCTGAAGGACAACCCCAATAATCTGGTGGCGCTGTCGGCGCTGGTTGAATATTTATATCCGCTGGTGCCGCTTACCCAGGCCGATCTGACGCCGGGGCAATCGGCCGACCTCGATACCGCCGAAATGGGTGCGCTGGCGCTGCGCGACAAACTCGACGTGGTCTGCTCCAAAGAAAATCGTCCGCCCGATATGAGTGACGATCAGGTCGCCAAAGCGAAACCGGCGCTGAAGCTGCTGGCGCAGCGGGCGCTCGGATACATTTCGCTGGAACGTCGCGAGTATCCCAAAGCGCAGGCGGAGCTGACTGCCGTGCTGGCTGCCGATGCAAATCAAGGGCAGGTTTCGTTCTGGCTGGGCCGTGCGATTCTGGCCCAGAACAAAACGCGCCCGGATCTACAGCCCGTCGCGCTGTATCACTTTGCCAGGGCTTCGACCTATGACGGTCCCGCGGCGCTGATGCCCGCCGATCGCCAGACGCTGACCGCCTATTTGAAGGACGCGTATGTGAAGTATCACGGCTCGGCCGACGGCCTCGATAAATTGATCGCGTCGGCGAAATCGAGCGCGATGCCGGCGGCAGCATTCGCGATCAAGAGCAAGGCCGATCTCGACAAAGAAGCCGCCGATCGCGAAGCTGAATTGGAACGCCAGAATCCATCGCTAGGATTGTGGAAACGCGTTCGCTTGGAATTGCAGGGCGCGGGCGGCGCATCGTATTTCGATGCGAGCATGAAGGGCGCGGTGCTGCCCGGCAACGTGAACGGCGTGGCAAAGTTCAAAGGCAAGCTGGTGTCGATGGTGCCGGAGACGAAGCCCAAAGAATTGGTGCTGGCGATAGAGAATTCGGATAAGCCGGACGTGACGCTGCGGCTCGATTCCGCGCTGCCGGGAAAGATGGCGGCGGGCTCGGAAATCGAGTTCGAAGGCATCGCTGATTCGTTTCAAAAAGATCCGTTCATGGTGATTTTCAACGTGGAGAAGGCGAAGATCGGGGGCTGGGCAGGGAAGCCTGCGCCGGCCAGCAAAAAAGGTACTACCGGGAAGAAGCCTGCTGCGAAGTCGGCGGGTTTGTAACCGGTCCGGCATACAAAAGTTGGGCCAGTCGTGATACATTATCGAGGATAAGCGAGGATAGCGTGGTGCTCTCAAAAACCTGGAAACTAGCTCTTACATTCGTTGCTGCGATTGCACTCCTGAGCGCGCAGGACCCGCCGAAGCCGGCGGCTGATGCGAAGCCGCAGAAGGTGGCGAAGGATCAGGCGGAAGCGGATCTGATCAACGGCATCGCGGGAGATAAAGATCCGGCGCACCGGCTCCAACAGCTCCAGAAGTGGCTGCACGATTACCCGGAGACGCAGTTCGCTTCCGAGCGTACGGAATCGTTCCTGGTGACGTACTCCCAGTTGGGCGATTGCCGTGGCGCATCGAAGACCGCGGCCGATATCCTCAAGAGCAAGCCCGATCACGATCTCTCCATTCGCGTGATCATCGGATGCATTTATCAGATCAAAGGCGCGACTGACGACGAATATGCGACGGCTGAAAAAGCTGCACAGTACGTCATCGACCATCCCACCAAGGCCGCCGGCAATACCATGTCGGACAAGGATTGGACCGATTTCGTTCGCTTTGCCCGCAACGTACCGCCGTTTATCGATCAGGCGAAGAAGAATGACGCGAAGCTTGAGGCCGACACGACCGCGATATTGAAATCCGGCGATCCCGGCGACGCCCAGTGCTCAGTGTGGCTCGCGACCGTGTTGTTCTCGCAGCGCGCTGCCAAACCGGAAAATCAGCCGCCGGCCATTTTCGAGTATGCTCGCGCTGGCGTATATGACGGTCCTGGCGCGCTCGCCGAGGCGGCCCGTAAGCAATTTCTTGCGACCGCGCAGAAGTACTACAACGCCTATCACGGATCTGCTGAAGGATGGGATAAGGTAGCCGCACTGGCGAAAGCGAACGCACTGCCGCCCGCCGATTTCAGTATCGATAGCACCGCGGACATCGCGCGCAAGGCAGCGGAAGCACAGGCCGCCGCCGACGCCGCCGATCCCATCGCCGCGCTGTGGCGCACCGTCAAAGAAGGCTTAACCAAGGACGGTGACGCTTATTGGGCGAACGTGAAGGACTCCGGGCTCCCCTCGCCGGACGGTTCCAAGAAGTTCACCGGCAAGCTGGTGTCGCAGAAACCGGCACTCAATCCCAAGACGCTGGTGATCGCCTATCGCGATCCCGCCGGAGACATTACTCTTCATCTCGAGACTCCGCTGCACGGCAAAATGGATCCCGGCGCTGAGCTCTCTTTCTTCGGCGTAGCCGAGGCCTACCAGGTGATGCCGACTTATATGCTGACCCTGAAGATCGGCGATACCAAGACCGATATCGAAGGCTGGAAGTCGCTGCCCATCGCGCCTGCCCGCGGACGCGGTACGCCGGTTAAGAAACAGCCGTAGTCGTCATCAGCAAGCTATAAAGGATGCGATCCCACAGGCTCATATCCTGAGTCTGGGCATCGTACTGGCTCTCTTCATAGAAGTGGATAAATTGCACCACCGGGCGATGGACGCTCGGATTCGCCATCACCTTGGCTGAAGCGAGCGCGCCCAGCATCGCCGCGCCAATCGCGGCTCGCTTCCAGACTGGCATACGCTTCGCTCTCATGCCTATAAGACGAACAAATGGGTCAAACGGTTAGTCAGACGGCGCCTGGTCATCCACATCTTTACCTTCTTTACCTGAGATTCGGCCTTTCTGGCGCAGTGCATCGCGAAGGACGAATTCGATCTGCGCGTTTAAGCTGCGCAGATCGTCATCGGCCCAACGGCGGATGCCGTCGAGCACTTCAGCGTCGATGCGGAGTGGAAAGTTCTTGCGCAAAATTCGTTGCCCTTACATCTCAATCTCTGAATTCACGCGGTGCTGGCGCTGGAGAGAACACCGCCAACAGAATGGTTCTGCCGGATTCCGCGAATCGCACCGCCAGCCTCAGCATGGTGAGCGATGCGGAGAATCGGAACACGAGTCCTCGAGTTGTGAGCGTTCCTGCAAAGCGCACCGTCGTCTCCTGGTTCAAGCTGTTTGACGTGGCGCGGCCTGACAGCCTGCGCCACATCACTGAAGGTCCGGAGCGCACAGGCGATTTGTGCCGTTGTGCGCGATTTAACATTAGTGGTACATGGTGCCGGTATTGAGCACCGGCTGCGCGGCGCGCTCGCCGCACAACACCACCAGGAGATTGGAAACCATCGCGGCCTTCCGCTCCTCATCGAGCTGGATGGTATTCTTCTCCGCCAGGCGGTCGAGCGCCATCTCGACCATCCCCACCGCGCCTTCCACGATCCTCGACCGCGCCGCCACAATCGCGCCCGCCTGCTGCCGCTGCAGCATCGACGCCGCGATCTCCGGAGCATACGCCAGGTGGCTGATACGCACTTCCTTCACCTCGATCCCGGCCGATCTGCGAGCCGCTCCTGCACCTCATCGCGCAAGTGCGCCGCGACCTCCGCCGTATTGGCGCGCAGCGACTTCACGGCTTCGTCATGCGCATCGTAGGGATACGACGTCGCCAGGTTGCGCAACGCCGCTTCGCTCTGTACCTTGATGTAGTTCTCGTAATTGTCGACCTGGAAGATCGCTTCCGCCGTGTCGACCACGGCCCACACCACGATCGCCGCGAACTCGATCGGATTGCCGTCTTTATCGTTGACCTTGAGTTGGCTGGTCTCGAAGTTGCGGGTCCGCAGCGAAACGCGTTTCTTGGCGTAGAACGGATTCGCCCAACGCAGCCCGGGAGTGCGCTCGGTCCCGATGTAATGACCGAACAGTTGCAGGACCACGCCCTGGTTCGGCTGCACGCCGAACAATCCCTTGAAGCCCAGGATGTCGATCATGAGGATAAACACACACGCCAGCGCCGGCCACGGATTGCCCGTCTCGTCGCCTTGCTTGGCGAAATTGATGAACGCCACGATCGCGCCGATCGCGATCATGGCCAGCAGGATCAGATAGACGAACCCTGATGCCGTCTTACGCTGCTTTTCTTTCATAAGATCTCCTTTGTGACATCAACATGATATCACTTTGAGATCTTATGTCAATATGCCTAAGCTTGTAGTGTTAGGGCAAGCAACGCGCTCCATACCTGTGGCGCCTCAATCCGACGCCAGTGAGGCGCGACAGGTATGGAGCGCGTTGTACCTAGGCTCGATCAGCTAACTGCTTGAGGACGAAAGGCAAAATCCCGCCGCTACGGTAGTATTCGATCTCCACCGGAGTGTCGATCCGAGCCCGTGCTTCGAACGTCTTGCCGCCGGCGGTGACCTTGACGCGAGTCTTGCCGGTCGATTCGACCGCAGCCTTCACGCCCTCAATCGTGAATGTTTCCATCCCGGTCAAACCCAGCGCCTCGCGTGTCTGCCCGTCCACGAATTCCAGAGGCAGCACGCCCATGCCCACCAGGTTTGATCGATGAATGCGCTCGAAGCTCTCCGCGATCACGGCGCGTACGCCCAGCAGCAGCACGCCCTTGGCGGCCCAATCGCGTGACGAGCCCGCACCATACTCCTTGCCCGCGATGATCAGCAGCGGCACTCCGTCGGCGATGTACTTCACCGATGCGTCGTAAATGAACATCTTCTCGTTGGAGGGAAGATGCGTGGTCCAGCCGCCTTCCGTGCCGGGCGCCATCTGATTTCGCAATCGGATGTTGGCCAGCGTTCCGCGCACCATCACTTCATGATTGCCTCGACGAGATCCGTAGGAGTTGAAATCGGCCGGCTTCACGCCCAGCGAGATCAGATATTTTCCCGCGGGACTATCGACCGCGATGTTGCCCGCGGGCGAGATATGATCCGTGGTTACCGAATCGCCCAGCACCGCGAGCGCTCGCACATTTTTCATGTCGCCCAACTGCTTGACGCCATCCACCAGGTGATCGAAGTACGGAGCCTTCTTGATGTACGTCGACTTGTCCGACCAATCGAAGCGGTCTCCCGCCGCGATCTTGATGGAGTTCCACTGCTTGTCGCCACCGAACACCTCGGAATATTGCTTGGCGAACATTTCGCGGCGCACGGATTTCTCGACCATGGCGCGAACTTCTTCCGGAGTCGGCCAGATCTCTTTGAGGAAAACATCCTTGCCCGATGAATCCTGGCCCAGAGGCTCTTTGGTCAGATCGATATCGACGCTGCCAGCCAGCGCATACGCAACCACCAGCGGCGGCGACGCGAGATAATTCGCGCGCACCAAAGAATTGATTCGCCCTTCGAAATTTCGATTGCCCGAAAGCACGCTCGCCACGGTGAGCTTGCCGCTCTGCACCGCCGCCGCGACTTCATCGGGCAACGGCCCGCTATTGCCGATGCAGGTGGTGCAGCCGTAGCCCACCAGATTGAACTGCAGCTTTTCAAGGAACGGAACCAGGCCCGCGTCTTGGAGGTAATCCATCACTACTTTCGATCCCGGCGCGAGGCTGGTCTTCACCCACGGCTTCACGCTGAGGCCGCGCTCCACGGCTTTCTTCGCGACCAGTCCCGCCGCGACCATCACCGATGGATTCGATGTGTTGGTGCAGCTCGTAATCGCCGCGATGACGACGCTGCCGTCGTGAATCGTTCCATTGTTCGCCACCTGCGCCGATTTCGGTTCCCCGCCGAGCCCGGTCAGGAAATTCTGCTTCACATCGGGAAGATTGATGCGATCCTGCGGACGCTTCGGCCCCGCCAGCGACGGCACCACCGTCGATAAGATCCAGCGACAACGTATCGTTGAACACCGGCTCCGGCGCGCCGTCCACGCGGAACAAGCCCTGCTCCTTCGCATACGCTTCGACGAGCTCGATCAGCTCCGCCGGGCGATTGGTCAATCGCAGATACGTGAGCGAAACATCGTCGATGGGGAACACGCCGATGGTCGCGCCATATTCGGGCGCCATATTCGCGATGGTGGCGCGATCGGCGACGCTCAACGCGCCCACGCCGTCGCCATAGAATTCGACGAACTTGCCCACCACGCCCTTCTTGCGCAGCATCTGCGTGACGGTCAGGACCAGATCGGTCGCCGTCGCGCCTTCGGGCAGCTTGCCGCTCAGCTTGAATCCGACCACGGCGGGGAGCAGCATCGACGCGGGCTGGCCGAGCATGCACGCCTCTGCCTCGATCCCGCCCACGCCCCATCCGACCACGCCGAGGCCGTTAATCATCGTGGTGTGCGAATCGGTGCCGACCAGGGTATCGGGATACGCCTCGCCATTATTGGTGAACACTACCGGCGCGAGGTATTCGAGATTCACCTGGTGGACGATGCCGGTATCGGGCGGCACCACCCGGAAATTCTGTAGCGATCCCTGACCCCATTTCAAGAACGCGTAGCGCTCCTGATTGCGCTGGAATTCCATCAACGCGTTGACGTCGAAGGAATCCTTAGTGCCGAATTTGTCGACTTGAACCGAATGGTCGATCACCAGATCGACAGGGATCAGTGGATTGGCGCGCTTGGGATCTTTGCCCAGTTTCTCCAGCGCATCGCGCATCGCCGCCAGATCCACCACGCAGGGCACGCCGGTGAAATCCTGCAGCAGCACGCGCGCGGGGCGGAAGTTGATTTCGCGAGGCGCGGCGGCGGGATCCCATGCCGCAACATATTCAATGTCGGATCGTTTGACCGTCAGGTTGTCTTCGAAGCGCAGCAGGTTCTCAAGCAGGATCTTGATCGAAAACGGGATGCGCGAGAGCTTCGCGATTCCTGCTTTTTCAAGCGCATCGAGACCATAGATGCGGTGCGCGCGGCCGCCGGCCTTCAATTCACGGGCGGCGTGGAACGAGTCGAGACTTGGCATGTGTCTTCATTCTAGCGAAGCAGCGCTATTCACATTTCGCTTTCCTCTCTGGTACTTGCGTACTGTAGCGACCTGACCACTGGACTCTATTGCCGCGGGAAAACCCCTAGGGCACACTCATTAAGACTTGAGGGAGAACCGTGCATCCACATCTAAATATTCAAGCTGATCGCCGCCACTCGGATCGATTCCCGATCGAGCGCGAAGTGCGATACCGCGTGCTGAGCAAACGCGGCGGAGACGAAGCGGGCGATGGCCGCACGATCAATATTTCGAGCTCGGGGGTGTTGTTCACGTCGCAACATTTGCTGCTACCCGGCCGCAGGCTGGAGCTATCGATCAGTTGGCCGGCGCAGTTGAACAACAAGGTGGCGCTGAAACTGGTGGCACGCGGACGAGTGGTGCGATTTGAAGACGGTCGCGCCGCGATTGAGATCCAGCAGTATGAATTCCGCACGCAAGCGGCGGGTTCGGCGTCGGACGGTCCACAGCTCGCGATGAACTAAAGCGATCTGAGCGCTCACTCGATTCGCCGCGGTATAATTCCCCAGGCGCGGGGCGGGCATTCATACGCGCCATTCCACTTAAACGATAAGACGGAATGACGAGACGCTCGATCGCTCACTACGAGATCATCGAAAAGCTCGGCGAAGGCGGCATGGGCGTCGTTTACAAGGCGCGTGACACGCGGCTCGACCGAATGGCCGCGCTCAAGATCCTCCCGCACGATAAGACCGCGGACCCTGAGCGCAAGCGCCGTTTTGTGCAGGAAGCCAAAGCGGCCTCGGCGCTCAATCACCCGAATATCATCACGATTTACGACATCAACGCCGATGACGGTGTCGATTTCATCGCGATGGAGTTCGTCGCCGGACGTACGCTGGACCGAATGATTCCGCGCCAGGGGATGCGGGCCGCCGAGGTGTTGCGAATCGCGGTGCAGATCGCGGACGGCTTGTCGGCGGCGCACGCGGCTGGAATCCTTCATCGCGATCTGAAGCCGGGCAACATCATGGTGGCGGATTCCGGCCTCGTGAAGATTCTCGATTTCGGGCTCGCCAAGCTGACCGAGAAAGCGGAGATGGGCGAGGATGTGGCGACCAAGACTCTCGCCGCCGAAACTGAGGAAGGCGTGATCCTGGGCACCGTCGCGTACATGTCGCCGGAGCAGGCGCAGGGATTGAAGCTCGATTCGCGCTCGGATATTTTCAGCTTCGGCGCGGTGCTGTATGAGATGCTCACCGGGCGGCGCGCGTTCAAGAGCGAGAACAAAGCTTCAATGCTCGCGGCGATTCTGACGCGCGAGCCGGAGCCGCTCACCGAAACCACGCCGCGCGAGCTCGACCGCATCGTGCAGCGCTGCCTGCGCAAAGATCCCGCGCGGCGATTCCAGACCATGGCGGATCTGAAGGTCGCGCTGGAGGAGTTGAAGGACGAATCGGAATCGGGGCGTCTGGTCGCGCAGGGCGGGCCGGTCGCGAGGAATCGGCGATGGCCGATGGTGGTTGCGACGATTGCGATCGCTGCCGTGGCACTTGCAGGCGCGTGGTGGTTTTTGCGGCCCGCGCCAACCACAGGCTCACGCAACTTGAGGCAGCTCACTTACGATGACGGCACCACCGGCTACCCGGCTCTCTCGCCGGATGCCAAGCTGGTGGCTTATCAATCCGACCGCGCGGGACCCGGCAGATTCGAGATCTGGGTGCAGCAGACGTCGGGTGGTTCGGCGATCCGGCTTACGAAGGGAGCGGCGACCCATACGCATCCGGTATTCTCCGGGGACGGATCGAAGATCTTCTTCGAATCCACCGGCCCGCCGGTGGGCATTTACGAGATATCGGCGTTGGGCGGCGAGCCGCGATTGATCGCCTCGGATGGCATGTGGCCGACAGTTTCACCGGACGGGCGGGGCTCCGCGGCAATTGGACTGGGCGCACTGGGCAGCGGAGCACAAAGTCAATGGCCAGGCCGGCGCATGGCTCGGCGACGTCTTTATCAGTCATCTTGCCAAAGACGGCAACACTCAGATTTACCGAACACATCGTTCCAGCGTTGCCACGGGAGTCAAGATTTTAGGCGAACCGGAACCGCTGACCTTCGGCGGTTCGCTCAACGAGTTCCCATCTTTGGCGGCGGGCAAGATCGCATTCCAGAGCGGCACCAGGCTGGGCGCGATCTGGAGCTTGCCGGCGGATACGAACCAGGGCCGCGTCACTGGTGTGCTTGAGAAACTGACTACGGAAAAGGCCAACTACGGCTTTGTGGCGTTGACCCCCGACGCGAAGATGATGGCTTTCAACTCGGACCGGTTGGGCGGCCGGGCAGACCTCTTTATCCGGGATATGGTCTCAGGCCAGGACCGCACGCTGGATGGGGACGATCCTAACAAGTTCAAGCAATGGGCTCAGATCGACGCGAGTGGGACGGAGGTGGTATACACCATGCTCGACCCGACGGGCCAATACGACGCTTATGTAATCCCCGCGCAGGGTGGTGCGAAGCGGAAGATATGCAGCGGGTGTGGTCCCATCGAGAGTCTGTCGCCGGACGGAAAACAGTTTCTGACTTCACGCCGCCGCAGCGCTACTTATGGAGTGAACGTGGTGGACATCGCTTCGGGCGAATCAACTCTGGTGCTGGATCATTCTCAATATCGCGCGGCGCAGGCGCGCTTCTCGCGGGATGGAAAATGGATCGTCTTTATGATGGTCCGCGGCCCGCGCTCGAACGATGTCATGGTGGCGCCGTTTCGCGGCGCGGCACGCGTGCCGGAGCAGGACTGGATCACCATCACCCCGGAGCCGATGTTCGGCGGCCTGCCGTTCTGGTCGCCGGATGACGGAACGGTTTATTACATGAGCGACCCTGGCGGTCTCATGGCTCGCCACCTGGATCGGAACCACCATCCGGTGGGCGCTCCGTTCCGCGTTTTCCAGTTCTCCGGGCGTCTGAGACCGCAGGGCAACGATTCCGATGCCATGGTCGCCCTGCCGGGCCGGTTTATCGGCGCGATGTCGGAGTTGAGCTTCAACATCTGGATGATGGATCTGCCCAGGTAGACGGCGGCGGCGTCATTGCTCCGACTGCAGGAATTGCCCTTCGCTGTGCTCGAAGCGATGCTTGCAAGCGCCGCACCGGCCCATCGATCCAGGGTCGCCTGCCGTGACCGGAGCGCCGCAGTACGGACAACGTCCCTTGTAGGTTGAGCGGTTCTGGAGCAACCCGACCGCGTGTGCCAGCGCAATCAAGCCTGCCGTGAGCATGAGCGACGGTCCCACAATCCAGCCGACCACCGGCACGACTAACAGAAACACACCCACGCTAAAGCAGATCACGGCTGCGATGCTGCCGCCAGCGAACATCTCAAACTGTGTTGGGCGCGGTTCGATCCGCGTTGCAGTGCTGTCGATCGTCATGTTCCTATAGCGCCGATCCCGGCGCACCTCCGCTAACGATCCGGCAATTCGAGGGCCGATCGCCGGTACATTCCCTTCTCGAAGTGCCCGTCCTGCAATGAGATGGACACCCGTCGCCAGCGGCGAACCAGCCATTCGCGAAAGCGCGCAGCCGGTTCCCGCCTTTTGGCCCAAGTCGCCCCCGGACAGCGCGCCGCTGCGGTAAACTGAGGAGCTTATGCTGCTTCGCGGGACTGCGGCCACGCTACTCGTTCTGGTCCCGGCGATCGCGCAAAACAAACCCGCTATGACTCACCTCGCCAAAGGAACATTCACCGTCGATATGCGGCCGCCGTCCAGCGGTCCCGCGGAGGGGCTCGCGCGATTTTCCATGGTCAAGCAGATCCATGGCGATATCGAGGGCGTCAGCGAAGGCGAGATGATTTCGGGCGGCGATCCAAAACAGGGCGAGGCGGGCTACGTCGCGATGGAACTGGTCACAGGAACTCTTGCGGGCAAGAAAGGCAGTTTCGCGCTGCAGCATTCCGCGACCATGGATAAGGGCGGCCAGAAGCTCTCGATCGTGGTAGTGCCGGGCTCGGGCACCGGCGATTTCAAGGGCATCGCCGGCTCGTTCGAGATCATCATCGCTAACGGACAGCACTCCTATAAATTCGAGTACACGCTGCCCTAGCGATCGATGCTATCCTGAAGCTTCGAGCTTTCCGCTCGGCGAGTTTGGAACAATCCCACAACGGAAGTGAGGTGAGTCGCGTTTGGCTGAAGTCCACATTCAGGACGGGGAGACGCTGGAAAGCGCTCTTCGCCGCTTTAAGCGCAAGGTCCAGCAAGAGGACATCATCAAGGAGATCAAGAGGCATTCGTTCTACTTGAAGCCGGGTGAGAAGAAGCGTACCAAAGAAGCGCTGGCGCGGAAGCGGAATCGCAAGAAACGCACTCGCGACACCGAGTAGCAAGATCCACTTAACGTAGTTCACATGAGGGGCGGGCCCATCCGGGTTTCGCCCCTTTTGTATTTGTGTTGTCCGTCGCCTATATTCCGCGCACTTGTGAGGGCTCACCGAACGCGCTCCATACCTGTCGCGCCTCAAATACTCGATCCCGAGCATACGCACAAATTGCGCGTTCGGTGGATTGTGCGCACCAAAAAACAAAACGGCCGGCGCCTCGTTAGGAGACACCGGCCGTTGAGCTTACTCGCCTAAGCGAGCGCTATGGTTTGTTGAACGCCCAATCCAGAATTACGATCTGGCTGGTGGTGTTGCCCTTGCCGTCGGTCACCGTCAGAGTCGCGGTGTAGGTACCGGGAGCTGAGAGAGTGATGGTCGGCTTGGACGTAGTGCTGCCGCTGATACTGACTGCCGAGGAGGAAGTGCTCCACGCGAAGGTCAGCGGATTGTTGCCCACCGGGCTGTAGGTGTTCGACGCATCCGGGTTGATAGTGATCGAAGCCGGCAGCGGCGCGAACACCGGAGACTGCACGTCGAAGT
The DNA here is from genome assembly GCA_963819125.1 of Terriglobia bacterium. GTDB lineage: Bacteria > Acidobacteriota > Terriglobia > Bryobacterales > Bryobacteraceae > Palsa-187. The sequence goes on along the minus strand of CAWFUQ010000013.1, from coordinate 196,953 downwards.
TCGGGCCACCCAGGATCACGATGGTGGGGGGCGTGGTGGGCGGAGGCACGGTCGGCATTTGCACCGTTACCGTGACAGTCTGCGTCACCGTCTGGCCGCCCTGACCGGTCGCGATACAAGTGTAAGTGGTGTTCTGCGTGGGGTGCTCGTAGTATTCCGAGGTTCCCGGCAGGAACAGGATGCCGCCCATGGTTACGCTGGCTGCATTCTGCGTCTGGCAGTTCAGCAGGACAGCGGTACCGGGCGCGGGCGACGGATTCGGCGTCGCGGTGAACGATGTAATCATCGGCCCTGGCGCCACGTTTACTGTTACTGTGGCGGTCGCCGATCCCGCGGCGTTGGTCGCGGTCAGCGTATAGACCGTAGTCGCGTTCGGCGAAACCGCTTGCGATCCGGCCACCGACACCGAACCGAGCGTCGGCGAAATGCTCACGGTGTTGGCGTTCTGGACGTTCCAGTTTAGAGTCGAGCTCTGGCCCTGGTTGATGCTCGAAGGCGTGGCCGTGAACGTAATGATCTGCGGCACCGTGCCCGGCGTCACGTTGACCGCTACGCTGCACGAATTAGTGGTGCCGTTCGCGCCCGTGGCGGTGATGACGTAATTCGTCGAAGTGGTCGGCGAGACGGTGAACGTTCCGCTCAATCCCAACGTTCCGACGCTCGGGACTACCGATACCGAAGTCGCGTTGATCGTCTGGTAGGTAATCGTCGCTGCCTCACCCGAGGTGATGTTCATCGGCGTCGCCGTACAGAACGATACCTGTGCCGCCGCCGGATTCACGATAACGGTGGCGCTTGCCGTCTGAGTGCTGGTCGCGTTGGACGCGGTCAACGTATAGGTGGTGGTGGTCGTCGGCGAAACCGGCACGCTACCGCTGGGGTTCACGGTGCCGACGCCGCTGATGGTGACCGTGGTCGCATTCTGCGTCGACCATTGCAATTGCGATTGCTGGCCGGCGTTGATGGTGGACGGATTCGAGATGAAGAACAGCACCGTCGCGGGCGCGGCCGCCGTGGTGCTGACGTGTACGCGAGCCTGGCCTTGTCCGCCCAGGCTATCCTTTACCACTACGCGGAAGATATAAGATTGTCCGGCCTGCGCCACGAACGTCGTGATCGCGCTGGTTGGATTCGACAGCGTAACCGGCGATCCGCCATCTTCGATCCACTGGTAGGTGATTGGCAAACCATCCGGCGAGTACGACGCGGAAGCGTTCAAAGTGATCGGACCGGCTTGCACCCCGATCTGATCCGGTCCCGCATCGGCGACTGGCGGCGTGTGGCCGATCCGCACCTGTTTGTTGATGATCTCGTAACGGATGCGCGGCACGTCCACCGGCACCGCTTCCTTGATGGTCGCGAATTCCTTGGGACGAATCACGTTGCCGAATTGCACGCCGGCCACCACGCGGCCGTTGTTGCCCGAGCCCAGCAGCGTCTCGTTCAATCCCCCTTCAAGGGTGACCGCGACATGCGGGTTCACCGGGAATACGAAACGCACCGTGCCGCCGATGCGGTCGCCGAACATTTCGCTCTTCAGATAGCCCACGTTGCCTTCCAGGTAATTGTTGCCCCACAGGCCGAACGTGAACGCCGCGCCCGCCTGATTGATGGCGCGCAGGAAGCGTTCATCCAGAAGATCCGGCGATACGATTCCGTTCGGCAGCACCGCCGCGACGCTGTTGATCTCCGCGCTGTTCATGAACGCGTAGGTTCCATAAGCGCCGATCTTGCCGTACTTCATGATGTAGTCGATATTCAACGACGCCTGGCCCAGTGTTCCGCCGTTCTGATTGCCGCTCAAAGCGACGTGCTTGAAGCTGGAGAACAGACCCACCTGAACCCGTCCCATGCGATCGACCAAACCGAGGTCGACCTGGCCTTCCTTTTGATCCTTGTAGTACAGGAACTCGCCCTGCGCCTGGAAGGCATAGTGTTCGCCGAACGGACCGAAGAAGCGGCCCTTGCCGGTCGCTGTTGTATGGCCATCTCCATCGGCGCCGATGTTGACTCCCATCATCTGGAAGCGCGGCGCTTTGTTGGCGTTCAGATCCTTGGTAACTGCACTGGCCACCTCTTCCGCCGTGGGCGGCTTCGGCGTCGGCTGATTCGCTCGCGATGCCGCCACCTGCTCCTGTTGCTTCAGCGCATCCAGGTCGCGACGCAGTTGCGCATTCTGATCGGCCAGATCCTTCAAAGCCTTGGCGATATCGTCCAGCCGATCCAGCCGCTTCAGCACTTCACTGCAGCAATCGGTCATGCCGCCAGCCGCGGGCTTGGGAGGCTCCATGGCGCGAATCGCGTCGCCGACTCCGGCAGCGCTGACGGTGCGGCCCTGATCGTCGGTGACGGTGAGCACCACACGCCGATTCATCCAGCGCGCTTCATCGGTCTTGCTATAGGTCGGTTTCTGTCCGGGATATTTGGGGTCGGCCTTGCCGCGCGTACCCGCGTCGATCTGACCGGGACGGGCGCCGTACTTCACCAGGAAGTCGCGCACCGTGTTGGCGCGGGCCAGGCCGAGCTTTTCGTTAAACTGGTCGCCGCCGATGCGGTCGGTGTGGCCTTCCAGCCGGACTTTATATCCGGGATGGCTCTGCAACAGTTCCGACAAGCGGAGCAGACTTGGGAACCCGTCCACCAGGACGGAGGAATTGAATTCGAAATTGATCTCTTCCCAATCGTCTTTGGTGGCGTTGGTGTTGAGACCCTGAGCGAAGACGCCGGTGGCTAGCATCGGCACAGCGCAAAGCAACGCGGCGATTCTTTTCGACATTGAAGTACTCCCCCTCGCACTACAACTTTTCGAGAAATTGCCCTAACTGCTATGACTGCTAAAAAATGAACCTAACAGCAGAAATCATGAACGGCTGGCCAAGACCCACCAAGCCTGACCGTTCGTTTTTCAGGATACATCAACTGCTTGGAGATACGCCACTTGTCCGTGACGTTTCATCATTCGCCCAACGATCGCGAAAAAAGTGCGCATAATGGTTGCGGGCCTGCCGGACAGGCAGCCGCCCGGTCCTTTTTAGGAAGGGTCGGGAGGAAAGTCCGGTCTCCACAGGGCAGCATGCCGGCTAACGGCCGGGGGGATTCGCTCAAAGCGGATTTTACGGAAAGTGCCACAGAAAATATACCGCCGGAGCGGGCGAAAGCTCGCATCGGTAAGGGTGAAATGGTGCGGTAAGAGCGCACCGCGGCCGCAGTAATGTTGGCCGGCAGGGCAAACCCCATGCGGAGCAAGACCAAATAGGGGACCAGGAGCGGCTCGCTCCGTTACGAGTTCCGGGTAGGTTGCAGGAGCTGGCGAGAGATCGCCAGCCAAGAGGAATGGCTGCCGCTTTGTCGCAAGATGAAGTACAGAAACCGGCTTATCGTCCGGCAGGCTCATAAGGATTCCACCGTCATCTCAGTTCCGACGGCCGCCAGTGAGGCGCGACAGGCATGGAGCGCGCCAGTCGGCTGACGCTCTCGGCTGCGATGAGAGAAAATAAGGTCCCCACCCACCTATAATCGGAGCAGAGGATTTTGGCGATGGCATCCACGACGACTCGGCTCATGAGTTTCGAGGAATTCGAACGGCTGCCCGACTCCCCATGGATGCGGCAGGAACTGCACCATGGAGAACTGATCGAAGTGCCTCCTCCGAAGCACAGACACACCGAAATCGAACTCCGCATCCGAGAGCTGATGGAAGACGCTGGACGCGGTTTGGGCAAGTTTGCCACCGAGATTGGTTTTCGCCCTACCACCGGACCGGAATACCTCATCGCGGATGTAGTCTTCATCGCGCAAAAGCACTGGGACTCTGTGCCTGGAGACGGCTACATCGTGGGGGCGCCCGAGATCGTAGTCGAGGTTCTCTCGCCTTCGAACACAGCGCCGAAGATGAGCGCGCGTCGCGAGATTTGTCTGGAAAACGGCTGCGCCGAATTCTGGATCGTCAATGCGAAGAAGCGCGAAGTCGAGGTCTCGACCGCGGATCGCTCGGTCGTCTACAAATCGGGCGAGCAGATTCCGCTGCGCTTCGCTCCCGGAAAATCGATCGCAGTCGATTCGATCTTCGCATGATCAATTCGCCGCAGGCGGCTCGGCGTGTTCGATGATGAAGAACTCCACCGGCAGCTTCTGCGCTTCTAATTTCAGTCCCATGTTGGTGAAGATGGTGAACAGCGTCGGACGATCCGTCCACGCCACCCCGCCTTCATCCTTGCCGTCCCTGCCCTCGGGCGGATTCATCGGCGCCCAGCCTGGCGACTCGATCTTGTACAGTCCCTTCACTCCCGTGCGATCAACAATCGGACGGTCGCTCCAGTTCGAAACGAACTTCACCAGGTCATCCATATTCGCCGCTACGGCGTGCAGGCCGCGCCCCATGCCACCGTTGAATTCATGGCAGGGCTGCTGATTCGAACCCTCTTCGGGGCAGTCTTCCTCTTTGAGCTTCGACGTTTCCAGCTTCGGGCCGCCTTTAACCACCACGGCAGCGTACACCGGCATCTCGCGCATCTCATGGCGCAGGACCAAACCGAATCGTTCCGCCAGCAGCGTCTGCAGCATCAGCCGCATTTTCCTTTCTCGCTCGATCACCGTCTTGTCGCCTGCGATGGCATCTTTCGGCGCGACGGCGTCGATATCGAAGGATTCTTTCTTGGCCCAGTCTGGCATCCCGACGATCCTCTGGCCGCCTTGCTGGAAGGGCAGATCGTACGCCGCCGCGATCAGCCACTGCAGCGATAAATTGGTGGCGTGGAATTTCCCGCCAGGCAAGAAACTAAATCCAGTTCTGCGCGGATCGCCGTCCGGGTCGCTTGGCTTCACCGACGAGACTTCGAATGCGTACTTCGATGATGTCTGCGCGCGCAGCGCCGGCGCATCGAACGCGCCAATGATCACAGGCGCAGCGATTGCCGCGATCCCCGCGATCGCCAGCATAATTTTCTTTCCGCGCGTCAATCCCGGCGCGATCCGAGCCGTCATGATTTGATCGATCCTTTTACGCAGATCCGATCCCGAAACGCCCGCCACGCACAGTCGCGGCGATTGCAGATAGTGCTCGCAAACTTTAAGAATTCCTTCGGCGTAAACTTCTGGTTCGCTGCCGCGCCGGACGACTTCCTCGTCGCAGGCGCGCTCGCGCTCGGCCACCAGTGTCGATTCCATCCACCACACCAGCGGATGGAACCAGAACATAGCCTCGACGATCATGTGCAGCGCAGCCCACAGATTGTCGCGCCGTTCGACGTGATGCGTTTCGTGGGCGAGAACGCTCGCGAGTTCTGACGCGCTGAGGCGATCGGCGATGCCTTCGGGCAGCAGCAGCACCGGGCGGAAGATTCCGAAGACTCCCGGCTCCATCAGTTCGGCAGTCGATCTCACGCGCATGGGGGCGGGGAAGTCGAGCGGCGTGGCGGACCGCACCATCGAGCGCACGTGCAGCCATTGCCGGGTCCACGCGACCATCACCGCCACGAATCCACAAATCCAGATCGCGAGCAGAATCGCAGGCAGCCGATCGGGCGCCGCGGCAACGCTCGGTTGCATTTTCACCGCGATCGGAGCGGGAGAGACGAAATCGTGCACAATCACCGGGACCGGCGTCATCTGCGGCGCTGCCGCGGGAAAGGCAACGTGAAAATTCCCGCCCAGCGATACCAGGATCGAAAACGGAATCAGAAATTTCAGCGAAGCGCATACCCACAACGCGTGGCGCACACCGGCGCGCTGCTTTCGCAGAGCGAACGCGAGCAGCGCGACGATCGAGGCGAATATTGTCGATTGCCAGATGTGATTCGCGTAGGGAGCGAGATAGGCCGGGATCATTGATTCTTCTCCTTCTGAGCGCGAAGAGCTTTTCGCGCGTCTTCCACATCGTCCAGCGTCAGTTTTCCCGATTCGATCAGCCGCGCCATCACTGGTTTGGCATGGCCGCCGAACAGCCCCAATAAATCATCGATGAGCCGGTTCTGCGCGGCGTCGCGCGTCACCGCCGCCTCGAAAATATTCGCGTTGCCGATGGTTTTCACGCGTCGCAGCGCTTTCTTCGTCTCCAGACGATACACCGTGGTCTGGATGGTCGTATAGGCTGGACGATTTTTCGCGGGAAACGTTTCGCAGATTTCACGAACCGAGCACGCCCCCAGATTCCACAGCGCTTCCATGATCTGCAGTTCGAGTTTGGTGAGTTTCGGTAAGGGCATGTTGGGTTAACTACTGCTGCCATCGACTCTACTACACGAATAGTCAGCATGCAAGCGAAATATTCGGGTATTATGCGTGTCATGTTTTCACGGCGTGCCGTCTTGGGGCTGGCGATTGCGGGATCGGCCGGGAGACTGCTGGCTGTCGACTTTCGCGAACCGGCCGGAAGGTTCAAGGCGAAAACTCTGGATGGCGAGATGTTCAACAATGACGCCATTGCGGGCAAGGTCACGCTGATCCAGTTTTGGGCGACGTGGTGCCAGTACTGTCGCGCCGATCAATCGTCAGTGGATGCCATGGTCGACGAGTTCGGACCGAAGGGTTTGCTGGTGCTGGCTGTAGACGTCGGCGAATCGAAGAAAAAGGTGAAGGATTATCTTTCTAAATCGCCGCGCGCCTGCAAGATCGTGCTGACCGAAGACACCAACCTGGCGGCGTGGTATGCGGTGAAGAAGTATCCCTACTATGTGCTGATCGACCGCACCGGCAAGATCGCCGGAACGCAGAATGGCGCCGCTGGTCCCGATGCACTGCGGCGATTGCTGCGCAAAGCGGGCCTCGATCAGGATTAGCCGACTAGCGCGCTCCATTCTGTCGCGCCTCATAAAACCTGACGACCGTCAGTGAGGCGCGACAGAATGGAGCGCGCTAGTCGCTTTTGCAGAATTCTTCTGGCGGACGAGTATTCAGCATCGCAACTCGCTAACTCGCCGCCGGCAGCGCGACTTCTAGACACGCTCCGCCCTCAGCACGATTACTCGCCGAAATCGTGCCGCCGTGCTGCGTGACGATTCCTGCTGCGACGGTTAATCCCAATCCCGTGCCTTGCGCGTCCAATCGAGACGTCACGAACGCATCGAAAATTTCAGGCAGCACGTCCGGCGGAATGCCGCGACCGTTATCCTCCACCGCGATCACGACCCAGGGTTTTCCGCTGCGCTCCACGCGGCGCGAGCGCACTTCAATCCGTCCCGCTGCTCCTTCAATAGCGATCAGCGCGTTGCGCAGCAGATTCACGAACACCTGGCCGAGACGATCCGCATTGCCGATAGCGCGATGATCCGCGTTCACGCTATTGACGAACGCAACGCCTGACGACTTCGCGTCGATCGCCACCAGCGACCACGATTCGTCAACCAACCCGCGCACCGCGATCGACTCCATCTCCTGCTTGCGCATCTTGGAAAACCCCAGCAGGCTCTCGCTGATTTTTTGCAGGCGCTGCGCAACGCGGCGCATGCGTTCCAGGCGCTCCAGCGTGTGCGCATCGGCGGTGGTTTCGATTAATTTCTCGATCGAGCCATTCAGCACCGCCAGCGGCGTGTTCAATTCATGCGCGACGCTGGCCGACAACATGCCCAAGCTCACCAAGCGGTCCTGCTCTTCCAGTTTTCTTAACGCCGCGGCGAGTTCGTCTTCCTGTTTGCGCAGCGCCAGCACCGTCGCATTGCGCGATCGCATGATCTGGCCGATCTCGTCGCCCATGATTTCTTCGCGCGGAATCAATTCGCGTTCGCGATCGCCGGCCTGCGTGGCCGTATCGGCTTCCAGCATTCGGCGCAGCGGCCGGTACACATACAGCGGCATGATCGCCGATTCGAGCAGCAGCACCGCCAGAACATAAATGCTGCCTAATACCAGGAATAGGGTTACCCTCGCTCGAGAGATGGCGTCCTTATAGGACTCACGTTGTTGCGGGGTGTGTTGAACGGTCACTTCCCGGGCGTGAGCGTCATCCACCAGTTTTTCGAACAGCGGAATTAGTGAGAAATAAGCGGCGCACGCCAGCACTAGAAAGAATACGTTGTGCAGTACCATCAGCTTCGGACGAACCTTGAGGTTTCCGAAGATTCTTGTTAATCTGTAACGGTTCCTGTCAGACAAGAATGATTACTCCGCTTGCGCAGCTTCTACGGTTGTGGTAGAAACTATGAAGGTCCAAATACCAGGAATGAACACTTTCACGGCAACGGTGCCAGGGATAAGCGTGTCTGGAATGAGCTTCTAACATGGCTGCAATCTTCCCCAAGTCTGCTGACCTTATTATGAAAGTCGCCGGGCTCGTTGTAGGCCTGGGCGCACTCGCGGGAGTGGCGGCGTACGCATACTACACCTACCCTACCGTCATGGACACAGGATATCAGCCGGTCCAGCCGGTTCCGTACAGCCACAAGCTGCACGCGGGACAGCTCGGGCTGGACTGTTTCTATTGTCACTCGACGGTATACAAGGCGGCGTATGCGGCGATCCCGGCCACGGAAACGTGCATGAACTGTCACACCAAGGTGAAGACCACCAGTCCTCGCCTGGAACCGGTGCGGCAGAGCTATGCGACCGGCCAGCCGATCCCGTGGGTCCACATTCATCTGCTGCCTGATTTCGTGTACTTCAATCATGAAGCGCACGTGACGGCGGGCGTAAGCTGCGTGAGCTGCCATGGCCGCATCGATCAGGAGATCGAAGTTAAGCAGGAAAAGCCGCTGAACATGGCGTTCTGTCTGGAATGCCATCGCGATCCCGCGCCCAATATTCGTCCGGTCGAGCTGGTGACCAATCTGGGCTGGCAGCCGGATCCGGCCGCGGGCAAGACGGCGCGCCAGATCGGCGAAGAGATTATCGCGGCGAAGCATATCGCGCCTCCTACCAATTGCTCGGGGTGTCATCGATGAGCCTTATCAATATAAAGAGCCCCGTCCCGGGCAGCCTCACTGGCCAGCAGTATTGGCGCAGCCTGGATCAGATCGCCGATAGCCCCAAGTTTCGTAAATGGGCCGAGCAGGAATTTCCCGCCGGCGCGAGCGAGTGGCAGGATGGCGCATCGCGACGCCACATGCTCAAGATCATGGCGGCGTCGTTCGGATTGGCTGGGCTGGCGGCGTGCCGCCGTCCGGTCGAACATATCTTGCCGTATGCCAAAGGCGTCGAGGATCTGATTCCCGGCGCGAAATATTTCTATTCCACTGTTTTTTCGTTGAGCGGACAGGTGACCGGGCTGCTGGTCGAAACGCACGACGGCCGTCCTACCAAGATCGAAGGCAATCCCGATCATCCCTTCAGCCTGGGCGCGGCGACTGCGATGCAGCAGGCATCGTTGCTTTCGCTGTACGATCCGAATCGTTCCTGCCGGTTTCTGGAGTCGGGCAAGGAATCGAAGAAGAGCTGGCCGGAGTTCACCGCATATCTCAAATCGCTTCCTCTGGGCGATGGTACGGGGCTGCGCTTCCTTTCCGAAGTGACCACCTCGCCTTCGACCATGAATCTGCGCGCGGAAGCGTTGAAGAAATATCCCAAGGCGAAGTGGATCGAAGCCGAATCGCTGACCTGGGAAAACAGCCATGCTGGCAGCGCCATCGCTTTCGGCGCGCCCATGGAAACGATGCCGGCCTACGACAAGGCGAAAGTGATCGTTTCGCTCGACGCGGATTTCCTGGGTCTCGATTCGAAGACTCCTCTTCCCACCAAGATGTTCTCCAAGGGCCGCAAGCTGTGGACCGAAGAGGACATGGAGAAGCAGAATCGCCTGTACATGGTGGAAGCGCAATTCTCCATCACCGGTGCGAATGCGGATCATCGGATGCGCATGAAGGCAGCCGAGGTGAAGCAGTTCGCGATCGATCTGGCGAGCATGAATGCTCCGGCCGGAACCGACAAGCGAGCGAAGTTCCTGGCCGCAGTCATTAAGGATCTAAAAGCCGCTGGGCCTGAAGCGCTTGTTGTCGCGGGACCGCGCCAGCCTGCGATCGTGCATGCCATCGCGGCCGCGATCAACGAACAGCTCAAGAGCGAAGCGGTTCACTACCTCAAGATCGATACCTCGAATCCGAATATCGACCATGGAACGCCCGCGCTGAAGGCGCTCGCCGGCGAAATGAATTCGGGCTCGGTTTCGACTCTGGTGATTCTGGGCAGCAATCCGGTGTACTGGGCGCCGTCCGATCTCAAGTTCGGCGAGGCGATGGCGAAGGTCGCCAACACGATTCATCTCAGCCAGGAAGAAGATGAAACGGCCGCGATCGCGAAGTGGCACGTTCCGGAAGCGCACTACCTCGAATCATGGAGCGATGGACGCGCCGCGGATGGAACGGTCGGTATTCAGCAGCCTATGATCGACGCGATGTACGGCGGTAAGACGGCTGCTGAAATGGTCGCGCTGTTGATCGACTACAAAGATAAAAAGGGTCACGACATTGTGCGCGGTACGTTCGCGACGCTGACCGGCGCGAAGGGCGCGGATCTTGAGAAAGCGTGGAAGAAGGCTCTCAACGACGGTATCGTGGCGGGCGTAAAACCTGCCGAGCCGGCGAAAGTTTCGGTCGACGGTAAGAAGCTCACTGCCGCGATCGGCGCGGAAGCAAGAGCGTCCACGAACGGACTTGAAGTTTCGTTCGTGCCGAGCGCATCGGCATGGGACGGACGCTACGCCAACAACGGCTGGATGCAGGAAGCGCCGGACCCGATGACCAAGCTCACCTGGGGCAACGCGGCGCTGATCAGTCCGGCGATGGCGCGGGCGCAGAATCTCAAAGACGGGGACATGGTCTCGCTGACCAAGGGGGGGCTGAAGCTGGAAGCAGCCATCATGATCCAGCCGGGGCAGGCGGAGCAGACGGTTTCGATCGCGCTGGGGTATGGGCGCGCCGAATGCGGCACGGTCGGCAAGAACGTCGGGTTCAACGCCGGCGCTCTGCGGACTTCCGATGCGCTGTGGTATTCCGACGGATTCGCGATGACCGCGACCGGCGCGACGCACACTCATGCGACTACGCAGGAGCACGGCGCGATCGGCGATAAAGGCGTCAACGCCTCGGTGCAGAACGATCGACCGGTGTTCCGCGAAGGGACTCTGGCGGAATACAAAAAGAATCCCAAGTTCGCCGAAGAGATGCAGGAAGTTCCTGCGCTGCATTCGATTTATCCCGAGTTGAGCTACGACAAGGGCTATCAGTGGGGCATGTCGATCGACCTGAATTCGTGCACGGGCTGCAATGCCTGTGTGGTGGCGTGCCAGGCCGAAAACAATATTCCGATTGTCGGCAAATACCAGGTGACGCGCGGCCGTGAGATGCACTGGATCCGCATGGATCGCTACTACGTCGGAACGGAAGACGATCCGCGAGCAGTCGAGCAGCCGGTTCCTTGCATGCAGTGTGAAAACGCGCCGTGTGAAAACGTCTGCCCGGTGGCGGCCACGACGCACAGTCCGGAAGGCTTGAACGATATGGTGTACAACCGCTGCGTAGGTACGCGGTATTGCGCCAACAACTGTCCGTTCAAAGTCCGGCACTTCAACTTCCTCAATTTCCATAAGCACGATCCGGAAATTCACGGGATGGTATTCAATCCCGACGTCACTTCGCGCATGCGCGGCGTGATGGAAAAGTGCACCTACTGCGTGCAGCGCATTCAGGAAGCCAAGATCAGCTCGCAGGCCGAAGGACGCCGTAATCAGATCAAGGACGGCGAAATCCAGACCGCCTGCCAGCAGACCTGTCCTGCTGACGCGATCGTGTTCGGCAATATCAACGATCCCTCGAGCAAGGTATCGAAACTGAAGAAACAGGAGCGCAACTACGCGATGCTGGCGGAACTCGACATCAAGCCGCGAACCACGTATCTGGCGAAACTGCGCAATCCGAATCCGGAGTTGGAAGCATGAGCACCACTCACGACCACGGCCCAGCGTTTCCGTTCATGGCGGAATCGCATGTGACCCAAAACCCGCAACTGATGACGGTCAATCCGCCGCTGGTGCGGGCGGACTCCTATCACGATCTGACTGATCAGATCAGCTCGATCGTCGAAGGCGATGTCGAGGCCACCCCGAAGAAGTATTGGATCCTGCTGAGCATCACGGCCAGTGTCACCGGAATGCTGGGCTTGATGCTGGCGTACCTGGTCTCCACCGGTATCGGCGTGTGGGGCAACAATCGGCCCGATCGGATGGGCGTGGGACATCACCAACTTCGTGTTCTGGATCGGTATCGGTCACGCCGGCACTTTGATTTCGGCGATTCTGTTCCTGTTCCGGCAAAAATGGAGAACGTCGATCAACCGTTCGGCCGAAGCGATGACTTTGTTCGCCGTGATGTGCGCGGGCATTTTCCCGCTGTTCCATACCGGCCGTCCGTGGCGCGCTTACTGGCTGTTTCCGGTTCCCAATACCGATCTGGGGATGTGGCAGAATTTCCGTTCGCCGCTGATCTGGGACGTGTTCGCGGTATCGACGTATTTCACGGTGTCGCTGCTGTTCTGGTACACGGGCCTGGTTCCCGACGTCGCGACGTTACGCGATCGCGCCACCAAGAAGGTTCGCCAGATTGTGTTCGCGATCCTGGCTCTGGGCTGGCGCGGATCTTCGCGGCACTGGCGCAATTATGAAGCTGCGTATTTGATTCTGGCGGGGCTCTCGACGCCGCTGGTTTTATCGGTACACACCATCGTTTCGTTCGACTTTGCGACCTCCGTGATTCCCGGCTGGCACACCACGATTTTCCCTCCCTACTTCGTCGCGGGCGCGATCTTTTCCGGATTCGCGTGCGTGATGACGCTGCTGCTGATCGCGCGCTGGGCGCTGAATCTGCAAAACCTGATCACCATGAAGCACCTGGAGAACATGAACAAGATCATCCTGGTGACTGGATCGACGGTCGGCTACGCCTATGCGTGCGAGTTTTTCATCGCCTGGTACAGCGGCAATATGTATGAGCGGTTCACGTTCCTGAATCGTTTCCTGGGGCCGTACTGGTGGGCCGCCTGCTGCATGTACGGATGCAACGTGCTGATCCCGCAGTTGTACTGGCTCAAGAAAATGCGCACCAACCTGTGGGTGATGTTTGTGATCTCGATCACCACCAACATCGGCATGTGGTTTGAGCGCTTCGTGATTATCGTAACCAGTCTGCATCGCGACTTCCTGCCGAGCAGTTGGGGCTACTTCCATCCGACGTGGGTGGACATGTGCACTTTCGCAGGAACCATCGGGCTGTTCCTGACGCTGTTCCTGCTGTTCGCGCGCTTCCTTCCCATGATTGCGATGTCGGAGGTCAAGGGCGTGCTGTCGCATGAGAAGACATTCTTTAAAGGCCAAGAAGCCCCGGCGGTGCTGAAATGATCAGACACGACCAAGCTGCCCAACGAAGTTCGCGAGAAACTGGGCATCGGCGACGACAAGGTCTACGGCGTGATCGGCGAATTTTCCGATCCTCATGAACTGGTGCACGCTGGCCGCAAGATTCGCGAGATGGGCTATACCAAGCTGGACGCCATGACGCCGTTTCCGGTGCACGGCATCGATGATGCGCTGGGAATTCCGTATTCGAAGCTGGGCTGGATCGTCAGTATGCATCGGCCTGTGCGGCACTGCGACCGCGCAGTTGCTGATCTGGTATTGCGGGGCGGTTTCCGACAAATTCGTGATCGGCGGCAAGCCGCTGTTCGACATCACCTTCTCGATTCCGATTACGTTTGAGCTTGACGGTGCTGTTCAGCGCGTTCGCGTCGGTGATCGGCATGTTCGCTTTGAACGGTTTGCCCAGGTTTTATCACCCCACGTTCAACTATCGCAACGCGCATCGCGCCACCGACGATAAATTTCTGCTGGTGATCGAAGCTGACGATCCCAAATTCCAGCCCGCTCAGGCTGCCGAGCATCTGCGCAGCGTGGGCGCGGCGACGGTTGAGGTGGTGGAGGGATGAGAAGTCAGAATAACTTCGTCTGGATGTGGGGATATTGTGCGCTCCCGATCGTTCTGATCGTCATTGCGCTCTGTTCTTTGTCCGGTTGCTCCGTCGTCCAGCGCGATCCACCTCCGGAAGTTTGGGACGACATGAAGCGCCAGGGTAAATTTCTCGCGCAGTATGAGAACGGGGTTTTTCCGGATCATCGCGACAGCCGCGTTCCTCCTGCCGGTACCGTGGCTCGCGGTCACATGACGGAAGACACGCCGTACTTCACCGGCATGGTGGGCGATCTCTATGTCGGCAAGAACCCGGTATTCGAGCAACAGAACGTCGATATCGACGCGCTGCTCACCAAGGGGCATGCGCGTTTCAATACGTACTGTTCACCGTGCCATGACAAGCAAGGCTCGGGGCTGGGGATCGTGCCGATTCACGTGCCTACCTGGCAGCCCGCGAATTTGATGGAACAACGCGTGGTGGAATTCGCCGACGGCGAGATCTTCAACGTGGTTTCCAACGGCCGCCGCTCCATGCCGGCCTATCGTTTCCAGATTTCGGTGGAGGATCGCTGGGCGATCATCGCATACCTGCGCGTGCTGCAGCGCGCCTGGCACGCCTCGCCCGCGGACGTTCCCGCCGAGCACAGGACTGAACTTCAATGAGTCACGAACATCATCACGAGCACGCTGTCTCCGACGCGGCCTATCAAATGGAAGCCGGCCGCTGGTCGGCGGGCCGGAACATGCTGCTATTCGCGGCGCTGATTTCGGTGGCGCTGTGCGCGTTCGGCTATTATCAGGACCCCACTCGTTTCTTCCGCTCCTACATGGTCGCGTTCGCGTTTACCGCGGTGATCGGCCTGGGATGCTTTTTCTTTGTGATGGTGCAGTTTCTTTCGGGATCGGCGTGGAGCGTGACCGTGCGCCGCGTCATGGAAAACATCATGGTGACGCTGCCAGTGGGCGCTCTGTTGTTCATTCCGGTGGCGTTCGGCCTCAAATCGATTTATTCCTGGACGGATACCGCGATGGTCGCGGCGGACCCGGTGCTGAAGTGGAAGGCCGGCTACATCAGCGAAAACGCCTTCATCATCCGGACCTACATTTACTTCGCGCTGTGGTCGCTATGGATTCTTGCGATCGCGGGCCAGTCGACCAAGCAGGACACCACCAAGTCCGTGCGCCAGATGTATATCGCATCGCGCTGGAGCGCGCCGGGCTTGTTCCTGGCCGTGGTGGTCGGCACGCTGGCATCGTATGACTGGCTGATGTCGCTGGAGCCCAAATGGTATTCGACCATTTTCGGATTGTACATTCTGTCGGGCGGGGCGCTGGCGTTCTTCGGAATCGTGGTCCTGGTGGCGCTGGGCTTCCGGCGCGCCGGGCTGCTCAAGCACGCCATCACCGTCGAGCATTTTCACGATCTGGGCAAGTGGTTGTTCGCGATGACGTGCTTTTACACCTACATCGCGTTTTCGCAATACCTGCTGATCTGGTACGCGAATCTGCCGGAGGAAACGATCTGGTTCCGGCATCGCCTGGTGGGCGGCTGGTTCCCGATCGCCATTGCGATGCCGTTCATCCGCTTCATCATTCCGTTTTTCATCCTGGTGTCACGGCCGGCCAAGCGCAATCTGACGCTGCTGGGGGTGATGTCGGTGTGGGTGATCGTATGCGAGTATGTCGATCTGTATTGGGTCGCGATGCCGGTGTGGTACCCCAACGGCCCGCAGATTCACTGGCTCGATTTCGCCACGCTGGCGGCTACCGTGAGCATCTGCGGATTCGTGTTCTGGTCGCGATTTAAGAGCCACAAGATGGTGCCGGTGGGCGATATGCGCTTCGAGCAATCGCTGGGATTCGAGAACGTTTAGGACAAACCAATGAGCGACGTAGAACTCAAACACGCCACCGCCAAAGAGGGCTTCGATCATACCGAGCCGCAGTCGGGCGCCATCGTCGGCTTCGCGCTAGGCAGCGTGGTGCTGTTGATCATCACCATTCTCGCGCTGCAGTCGTACTTCAATCACATCTGGGAAGAAGCGGTGTATGAGAAAGTGCTGGCGCCGCCTTCCCAGCAATTGCTCGATCTGCACAATCGCGAAGATTGGAATCAGACGCACTACGGTTATTCGGACAAAGCGTCGGGTGCGGTGCGCATTCCGGTCGATCGCGCGACGGAGTTATTTAAGGAAGAACTGAAGTCCGGAAAGCTGTTCTATCCGGCGAAGAATACAGTTCCCAAGAAAGAAGAGCCAGTGGCTCCTGTATCAACGGCGCCCGCGCCCGCGGCAGGAGCACCCGAAAAGAAGTAGGCCGTAAATGAACGTGAATAAACGTTATCTGATTTCGATCGCGTTGCTGGCGCTCCCGCTGTGGGGCCAAAAGGACGTGGTGCCGTCGGGTCAGCCCGGCGCGTTGCCGGCCGGAACGCGTCCGGCGATTCTCGAAACGGTGGACGTCAAGGAAAAGCTGGGCACCAACATCGATCTGAATCTCACCTTCATCGGTGAAGACGGCTATCCGGTTCCGCTCAAGAATTTCTTTCACAAGGGCAAGCCGGTGCTGCTCGATCTGGTGTATTACCGCTGCCCGCAGCTTTGCAATCTGATTCTGAACGGCCAGACCACGGCGATGCGGGAGATCCCCTGGACTCCCGGCGATCAATACGAAGTGGTGACCATCAGCATCGATCCCGAAGAAACGTTCGACCTGGCGCGTCAGAAAAAGCTGGTGCAGATGGGCAGCCTGGAGCGTCCTGGTGCAAGCTGGCATTTTCTGTGCGACACCGACGGGAACGCGAAGAAGCTGGCGGAGGAGATCGGCTTTCACTATCGCTACGACCCCAAACAGGAGCAGTTCGCGCACCCCGCGGCGATTTTCATCCTGACGCCGGAAGGCCGCGTGGCGCGCTATCTCTACGGAGTCCGCTTCAAGCCGATGGACATGCGCTTCGCGCTGACTGAGGCGAGCGTGGGCCGCTACACCCTGACGGTCGAAAGAATTCTGCTGTTCTGCTATCAGTACGATCCTAACAAGCACGCTTACGTGCTGTTCGCCGCCAATCTCATGAAGCTGGGCGGTGCGCTCACCGTGCTGATCGTGGGGTGGTTCCTGTGGCGCATGATCCGTATGGAAAAGAAACGCAGCGCCCTATTGGCGCAAGGGCATTTGAAAGAGGGCATCGTTTAAATGGAGTGGCTTCGTTCGGCAATGTTGCCTCCACAAGGCTCGGTATTCGCGGGCGAAGTGGACGACCTGTACATGTTCCTGTTCTGGCTGAGCGTGTTCCTGTTCCTGGGGATCGCGGTGCCGGCGATTTACTTCGCCTGGCGCTATCGCTTCAAGGCGGGTCGCGTCACGCCGCATCAGACCCATAACACGCTACTGGAAATCCTGTGGAGCGTGATCCCGCTGCTGCTGTGCGTGGGCATCTTCTTCTGGGGCCTGGATGGCTGGATGAAATACAGCGTCGCGCCGGGCGAATCGATGCAGATTCAGATCCTGGCGCACAAATGGGTGTGGACGTTCGAATATCCGGACGGCACCCGCACCGCCAACGAAATCCACGTACTGCAGAACAAGCCGACGCAGTTCGTCATGACCAGTGACGACGTGCTGCACGATTTCTTCGTCCCCGATATGCGCGTCAAGCACGATATCGTGCCGGGCCGCTATACACAGGTGTGGTTCACCCCAACGGTTCATCGGGCTGCATACCATTACGTGCGCGGAATATTGCGGCAAAGGGCATTCGGACATGCATGCGAAATTGTATGTCGATACCCAGGAAGAATTCGACAAGTTCCTCGAAACCGGCGGCACGGAGTGGGAAGATTACAAGATGAAGCCGGCCGAATGGGGCAAGATTCAATATGAGCGCAACGGCTGCTCTACCTGCCATTCGATCGACGGCACCAAGATCGCCCAGGGAGGCCCGAGCTGGAAGGGCATCTGGGGCAAGATGGAAAAGATGAACGACGGCAAGGAAGTCCTGGTGGACGAAGCCTACGTTCGCGAATCGATGATGCAGCCGCAGGCCAAGATCGTGGCCGGGTATGAGCCGATCATGCCGACCTTCCAAGGGCTGCTGCGCGAGACGCAGATTCAAGGCTTGATGGCATTCATCAAATCTTTAGGGAACGATCCGAACGGCGGTCCGCCGGCGCCGACGGTGCTGACGCTGCCGCCGCCTAAACCTAAAGATGGAGCCGCGCCAACCGCTACGCCGCAAGCGCCTGCGGCCGATCAGAAAAAGTAAAGAAGGGAATCATGGAACATACATTGACATCCCGACCGCAAATCGTCGAGCCGCCCAGGCCGGCGGTCAACTATCTGAACGCTTCACACGGGATCTGGAGCTGGATGTCGACCATCGACCACAAGCGCATCGGCCTGATGTACCTGGTGGGCACGCTGGGCGCGTTTTTCGTGGGCGGCATGTTCGCGCTACTGGTCCGTCTGTCGCTGATCTCGCAAACTCACGAGCTGTTCGGCAAGGTGTGGATCACGGCCGAAACCTACAATCGCTTCTTCACGCTGCACGGCGCGGTGATGGTGTTCCTGTTCATCATTCCCTCGGTGCCTGCTGCGCTGGGCAATTTCGTGTTGCCGCTGATGCTGGGGGCCAAGGACGTCGCGTTTCCGCGCTTGAATCTGGCGAGCTTTTATCTGTGGGTGACCGGCGCGGTGATGGCCGTGGCTTCGATGGTGATCGGCGCCGTGGATACCGGCTGGACTTTCTACACTCCCTATTCGACGACAACCGATGGCGCGGTCACGCTGATGACGGCGGCGGTGTTCATCCTGGGTTTCTCTTCGATTTTCACCGGCATCAACTTCGTGGCGACGGTGCATAAGCTGCGCGCGCCGGGCATGGGCTGGTTCGATATGCCTCTGTTCGTGTGGGGCATTTATTCGACCGCGATCATCCAGGTTCTGGCGACTCCGGTTCTGGGAATCACGCTGGTGCTGCTGATGCTGGAACGCGTGTTCAGCATCGGCATCTTCGATCCAAAACTGGGCGGCGATCCGGTGCTGTTCCAGCACTTCTTCTGGTTCTACTCGCACCCGGCCGTGTACATCATGATTCTGCCGGGCATGGCGATCATTTCTGAACTGATCCCGACGTTTTCAAAGAAGACGATGTTCGGTTATCGCGCGGTGGCTTATTCGAGCGTCTCGCTGGCGCTGGTGAGCTTCATCGTGTGGGGACATCACATGTTCGTGGCGGGGCAATCGCAGCTTGCAACGGTAGTATTTTCAGCGCTGACGTTCTTAGTCGCGATTCCTTCCGGCGTCAAGATGTTCAACTGGCTGGGGACCATGTACAAAGGGAATATCTCCCTTGAGACTCCCATGTGTTACGCGATCAGCTTCCTGCTGCTGTTCGCGATTGGCGGGTTGACGGGAATCTTTCTGGGCGCGCTCGCTACCGATGTCCATCTGACCGACACTTACTTCGTCGTCGCGCACTTCCATTACGTGATGATGGGCGGAACGGTGATCGCCTTCGTCGGCGGGCTGCATTACTGGTGGCCCAAAATGACTGGCCGGATGTACAACGAAACGCTGGGGCGCATCGCCTGCGTGCTGGTGTTCATCGGCTTCAACGTGACGTTCCTGACCCAGTTCGTGATGGGCAGCCTGGGGATGCCGCGCCGCTACTTCAACTATCTGCCGATGTATCATCCCTATCACGTGGTGTCGACCATCGGATCCTGGATCATCGCGGCGGGCTTTTTCCTGACCGCGGCGTATTTGTTAGCCTCGCTGCGCAAGCCGATGGATGCGCCGGCGAATCCGTGGGGCGGATCGACGCTCGAATGGACTATTCCTTCGCCGCCGATCGAGCATAATTTTGAAGAACAGCCGGTGCTCACTCGCGCACCCTATGATTACCGGCCCGAACACGTGACATTCTAAGGCCACACATGAGCACATCCGCAATCGATTTACACGATGCCGGCAAGGGACATGGCCATGGTCATGGTGAAGACCCGCACCATCAGCATCACTTCGCCAACATGGAGCAGCAGTTCGATACCAGCAAGATCGGTATGTGGCTGTTCCTGGCAACCGAAGTTCTGCTGTTCGGAGGCTTGTTCGTCGGCTTCGGACTGATGCAGAATCGCTACCCGCAGGAGTTCCTGGAAGCGCACGAGCACCTGCAACGGCCGTTAGGCGCGACCAATACCATCGTTCTGCTGATTTCCAGCTTCACTATGGTGATGGGCGTGATGGCGGCCAAACGAGGCGACAAGAAAAAGCTGGTGATGTACCTGACGCTCACCATCATCTGCGCCTGTATCTTCCTCGGCATCAAGTATTTCGAGTATTCGCACAAGTTCGAGGAGCACCTGCTGCCGCCGCACTGGTATCACGCGCAGCCGGGCGATACGGTTCGCGACGCTGCGGGCAATGTCAGCCACGGTTACGGGACCTTCTTCGCGTTTTACTTTATGATGACCGGGCTGCACGGATTCCACATTCTGGTGGGGATCATTCTGCTGGCGTGGCTCGCGGTACGGGCTAATCGCGGAGAATTTTCCAAGAGCTATTACACGCCGGTCGATTTGGTGGGCCTGTACTGGCATTTGGTCGATTTGATCTGGATCTATCTGTTCCCACTCTATTACTTAATCAAATGAGCACCCATACAGAGCAAGCGCACGAACATCATGAACATCACGACAGTGCCGGCGTGTACGTCAAGACATTGATCGCGCTGCTGATCCTGACCGGCGTTACGGTGGGAGCATCGTACATCGATTTCGGCTCGGGCAACATAGTGATCGCGCTGTTGATCGCGACCATCAAGGCTACTCTGGTCGCTCTGTTCTTCATGCATTTGCGCTATGAAAAGCCAGTGAACGGGATTATTGCCACAGCGGGGTTCCTGTTCCTGGGGATCTTCCTGATGTTCTGCTTCATGGATCAGGATACGCGGCGGGATCCGAATCCGCGCGTTCTTCCGCCGGTGGTCTACGCTCCGGCTACCGGGGCGATTCCGATGGTCAACACGAAGTCGGGTCCGGAGCAGGGCAAGGATGCTCCTGCGCCGACCATTCCTAAAGACGATCAGAAGAAGTAAATTCCTACGGCCACGGCCTGATAAACCATTCCTTTCACTGCTGCGTCCAACATAGTGAAAAGGAGGAATATTGGCCATGACTAAACATCAAACAACGTCGGTAAGGACTGCGGCCACCATCTCTTTGTTGGCCGGAGTGTGGCTGTTCCTGTCGCCCTGGGTGTACCGGGTTGAGTCGATCCATAGCGCCTGGAATAGCTGGATTCTGGGAATCCTGATTGTGGCGTTCGCCGCGACGCGGATTTCCAATCCTCTCACGACCAGGGGCTTCAGCATCCTGAACATGCTATGCGGCGCGTGGGTTTTCGCATCGCCGTGGTTGTACCTCTACAGCCTCGATACCCACCGCATGATCAACAGCCTGTGTATCGGCCTGATCGTATTTATCGTCAGCGCGATCGCGGTATCGTTTGGCCAGATCACGCATCCGATAACACACTCGACCCTGCCGCCACCAGTTCGTCCGTAGCTTAGTGCTCTGACGCGCTTGCGCTGGCGAGTAAGCCGAGCGTGGCCAGCCCAAATGCGATCGCTAGAAATGTCTCGTTGACGAAAGCAGGCTTGTTCAGGGCCAGATGCTGTAGTAGCGTGGCGAAGCCGCCGTTTGAAAGCTGCGCCAATCGGAACGCGGGAAGATTGCCGTTCGGCGTGTGCTGGATCATGCCGGCGTAATAGGGAAGCTGGACGATCCAGAGCGCATAGGCTTCGAACGCGAGGAAGACTGCCGTCAGCAACATCGGCAGCGTCTTAGCGAGGCGAACCAGCCCGGTGACCAGCAGAATCGCCTCCGGCACCGCCAGAACAAACAGGTAGTAGCCCATGGTTCCAGATCCTACGTAGGTCCGGAAACCAGTGGTCGCGTGGTAACACAGGCCCGCGATCAGGCTCGCGAACAGCACCAGCATTCCGCCCAATTGCCGGCGGTCAGGCAACCCTGGGCGAGGCCGGGCGATTTGTAGCCCCACGCCGCCCGCCGCGGCGGCCATGAGTATTTCGACCACCCGATACATGTAGCTGCGCACCACCAGGAAGCTCCAGCCGCCCAGCCAGATGTGCGACATCATCACGAAGCCGAGCACCTTGGTCCAGGGGGTCTCGCGGATCGCGGTCCAGAGCGACAATGACGTGCCGGCGTGGACCGCTACCTCGCGCTCTTCGCCGGTGATCGTTCCGGTCAGCAGATACGTCCGGAGATACCACCATCCCGCGATCGCGGCGCAAGCCGACAGCACCATCAGTGTGTTTCGAATCGCCTGTTTTTTCTGCGATTTCCATGACGGAATCGCAACTATCAGGAGAGCCCATGGCAGGAACGCAAGGAAGTAAGCTTTGGTCAGCAGGCCGATTCCGAGTGCGACCCCAAACAGGGCCGCGCCCTGGACCGTCGGCGATTTCATCAAACGGATTCCCAGCAGCGCGACCAGGGCGCCCACCGCGATCGCCATCGATTCGTTGCTGATCCGCGCAGCCGAGATCATGAGCTCCGGCATGGCGCAGAGGATCGTGACCGCGGCGATCGCGAGCCGCCCAGCGCCAAAAATTTCGCGAGCGGCGAGGAATCCCAGGGGGATGACCAATGACGCGAGCAGGGCGCAGAAACAGCGCAGGAACCAGGCTTGCGCCGGTAATCCGGCGTTTCGCAATGCCGCGAAGGGCGCCTGCGCCAGCCAGTAGAACAGCGGCGGCTGTTGCGCTTCCCAAAGCTGAATGGGAGGATCGGAATCCTGGCGCGCCCACTCCGCGGGCATCGATCGCAGCGTCTGCTCGCGCGCGGCGCGCTCAGCGGGATCGAGCGCCCAATAGGCTTCGTAACTCAAATGCTCCCTTGGCGTTATCGTGCTCGAGCCAGGCCCACGGCGCGAGCTTCAGTGATTCACCCACCGGCCGCGGCGTGCTCGCAGTGCGGTGATCGGGAAGGTCGTGATGTGTGGCGATGTGTTCGATGACGCCGAAATGCGAGTATTCGTCGAATCCCTCCCACAGCGGCATGGTGGAGGCGTAAAAGATCGCGCGGACGAGGAAGCACAGCCACAGGAGCGAGACAGAAACCCAGACGCGCGTGATGATGCGGATCAGTTTAGCGTACTGTACCCATTTGAGGCGCGGACGTGAGTCCGCGCGGTTGGGCGCGACCTATCGATGCTGCGGAGCCCAAGCGCGCGGACTCACGTCCGCGCCTCAGCTGACGGCCGTCAATCGCCGATGATTTTGACCAGAGCCCGTTTGCGGCGGCGACCGTCGAATTCACCATAGAAGATCTGCTCCCAGGGGCCGAAATCGAGCTTCCCTTTGCTGATCGCGACCACCACTTCGCGGCCCATGATCTGGCGCTTCATGTGGGCGTCGGCATTGTCTTCGCCGGTGCGGTTGTGCTGATATTGCTCGGTTGGGGCGTGGGGCGCGAGCTTTTCGAGCCAGACTTCGTAATCCTGATGCAGGCCGCGCTCATCGTCATTGATGAACACCGAAGCAGTGATGTGCATGGCGTTGACCAGGACCAGACCTTCGGAGACGCCGCTTTCCGCGAGGCACTGCTCGACGGTCGGGGTGATGTTGACGAATCCGCGCCGGCTGGGGATTTCGAACCACAGCTCTTTTCGATAGGATTTCATGGTCTTAGAATGACACCGCGGCGATGCTCTCGACTCGATATCGAAAGGAGGGACGGAGCGCTCCGTCCCTTTCGGCTGTAAGTCGCTGATCAGACTCGGTCGAAAAATGAGGAAAACGAAGGGCTCACGTCAGGCTGTCCCCTTCTGAGTGAGTGGAAGATAGCACGAGTGGTTTAGGAAATCTGCGGAAGTTATTGGTTATAGTGGGGAAAATGGCCGTGACTGGATCCTTAAAAACGCTGGCTTGGCGGCTTGTGTCGATCAGTCTAGCGCTCGGCGGGGTGATTTTGTGGGCGCAGGTGGTTCCGGTTCATGAGATTTGGATCGAGGGTGGATTGCGAGGTGTGTTGCCGGTTTCAGACGTCCGCACGTTGGTGCGCATGGGTGGCGTCGGCGCTACGGCGATCGTCGTACTGGTTTTGTGGATGGCACGGGTCAAGCCGTGGGTCAGCGGATTAATCGGTTTTCTGGCTGGAGTCGCTGTCTTGAGTTACATCGCGACGCGCTAATGTCGAATAAGGTCGTCTGCGAGGGGGCAATCTTTCAGTGCCCGAAGGCCGGTGGCGACGGATTCGGCGTTTAGCCTGGCTCCCTGTTTGGTGCTGTGCTGCGTATCGTTGAAGTACGGAGCGATGGCCGTTTGGCCGATGGCGTCGTAGCGGTCGGCGGTGATGGTGTTCAGATCGATGAATCGAGCTCCGCGGGCGCGTGCGGCTTCGGCGGCCCAGGCGGCGTAACCACTGAGCCCCCGGATCACGTGCCCTTCGATCCATTGATTGCGCGGCGGCGGCGAAACGACGATGGCGGTCGCGCCCTTGGCCTTCGAATCGGCGACGTATTGGCGCAGATACCAGCCGTAGCTATGGACAGTCCCCTGGGGGGCATCGCCGTTGCCGGGGAGGGTGGTGCGGTTGGGATGGTCGGCGGAATTGGCGGCGTCGTTGTGGCCGAACTGGATCATGACCCAGTCGCCGGGCTGGAGTTGGGCGGTGATCTTCTGCCAGGAGCCTTCCTCGATGAACTCGCGGCTGCTGCGGCCCCCGCGGGCTTCGTTATAGACGTGGATTTTCGAGGGGTCAAACAGCGGGATGAGTTCGGAGCCCCAGCCCCATGGGCCGGTGTCGCCGTTGCCGGAGCCGGTGTGGACGATGGAATCGCCGATCAGGAAGAGCGCCGGGTGTTGGACTTGGGCTTGGACGATCAGGGAACTGGCGAAGAGGAGGGTGAGGAGCGCGCGCGGCGGGGTCATAGGTCTATCGATTAGATCATAAGCCGACCGCGCGGACTTACGTCCGCGCCTCAACTACCAAGCCCCAGGTTTTGCTACCATTTCGTTAATAATGCGAACCGCCCTTTTGACGGCTGCCGGTGCGCTGATGTTGGTCGGCTGTGCCGCAACTTCACGGCCCCAGCAGTTCCGAGCGTTTTTGCTCCGCCCCCGCCGCAGGCGGTCAGGGCCGAGGAGCCGGTGCCCGAGCCTCCACGGTTGGGCGCTGAAAGCGCGGCCAGCCTGTATGCCAACGAACTTCCCCTGGCGCTCGCCCTGCCTGATCTGCCGCGCCCCAGCGACACCGATTTCCTGCTCAAGAAAGCCAACGACAGCTTCGCGGCCGGCAAGGTCGCGTATCAGGCCGGTAACGCAGCCGATGCGCGCCGCCAGTTCAATCTGGCGGTGGAAGCGCTGCTGGCGGCGCCGGAGTCGATTCCGGATCGCCAGAGGATCGATCGCCGGCTGGAAGAACTGGTAGACGAGATCTACAAGCTGGACGTCGACAAACTGTCGGCGGCCGATCCTGACGACAAGGTTTCCTACGATAAATCGCCCCTGGACGACGTTCGCGAGCTTACATTTCCGGTCGATCCGGCGCTGCGCAATCGGGTGAAGGAGCAGATCCAGGCCACAGCGTCGCAGCTACCGCTGGACGAAAGCGATGCGGTGATCGGCGTGATCAACTTCTTTTCCACCGATCGCGGCAAGAAGATCGTGGCGGCGGGAATCCGGCGCTCCGGGCGATATAAGTCGATGATCGACCGGATTCTGGCAGAAGAGGGTGTCCCGCCCGAGCTGATTTTCGTGGCGCAGGCGGAATCGGGATTCCTGCCCAGGGCGCTTTCGAACAAAGCTTGCGTGGGACTGTGGCAGTTCGCCAAGTTTCGGGGCAAAGAGTACGGATTGATGCAGACGCCCGCGACCGACGATCGCATGGACCCCGAGAAGGCTACTCGCGCGGCCGCCAAGCACCTGCACGACCTGTACACGCACTTCGGTGACTGGTATCTGGCGCTGGCGGCCTACGATTGCGGGCCGGGCTGTGTGGATCATGCGGTGATGCGCACCGGCTACGCCGATTTCTGGCAGTTGCGGCGACTCAATGTCCTGCCGAAGGAGACCGCGAACTACGTTCCGGTGATTCTGGCGATGACCATCATGGCCAAGAACGCCGTGTTCTACGGTCTGGATCATGTGGAACTGGATCCGGCCCTCCAATTCGACACGATTGAAGTGCCGACGGCGACGCATCTGGCTCTGATCGCCGATGCAGTGGAGAGGCCGCTGAGCGAGCTGAAGGAGCTGAATCCCGCGTTGTTGCGGCTGGTAGCGCCCGCTGGTTTCTCGATCCATGTGCCCAAGGGAACAAGGGATTCGCTGGAGGCTGCGCTGGCGACGATTCCCGCCAATCGCCGCGATTCCTGGCGGCTGCATCGGGTGCAATCGGGCGACACGGTAGCGAGCCTGGCCAAGCGCTATAACGCGCAGGCGGCGCTGGTGAATGCGGCGAATCGGGAATCGATGGCTTCGGTGGGCGAGTGGATGGCGATTCCAGCTCCTTATCCTGGGGATCGCACCGCGGCATCGAAAACGGGGTCAAAGGCAACAGCGAAGAAGCCGGTGCGCAAGCGCGCCGCGTCCACTACGGCGTCGAGCAGCGCCAATTCGCAAAAGAAACCGGCACCCGCCAAGCCAGTCGCGAGCAAGACTAGCGCGAAAACTCCAGCCCGGCACACGCCCGCACATCCCGTCGCGACTTCGGGATAATAGGCCCATGCGAGCTGTGATGCTTCGTTCTCTTCGGCGCATAGCCTTAAGCGACTTGGCATGGGTCGCCCTGATGGTCGCGATTTTGAAAGTGGACGACAGTGTCTCGGCGTCGGAGCAGCGATGGTTGTCGTGGATTCTGATTGTCGCGCTAGGGATGCTGTTTTGCTTGTTGAAGTGGCGCGAATCGCCGCGAGAAGGCGCCGGGCCGAAGGATTCGGCGAAGATCGAGCTGTGGGCCGCCGACGGAAAAACGAAAGTCTCGTTGTCGGGCGACTAGCGCGCTCCATCCTGTCGCGCCTCCCTTTAGATCGCGCACAACGGCACAAACGATGGCCACTTGCGCCGCGAGTAAGGCAGCGATGGTTCCCGGCGCCGTTGCGCCCAAGCGCGCGGACTTACGTCCGCGCCTCAACGTAACATCGCGCGCCTGGGCACATATCACCAGCGTCACTGACTTTTTCCTTGCCTTCCCGCTAAAAAGCGATATTCTAATTTTTGACCACGCCTGCGAGGAGGCAGACTGAATGGTAGAGTACAGGCTTGCGGAAGAAGACGACATGGACGATTTCGAGGAGGGCGCTCCTATCAACGTAGACGACGACATCGGCGACTACGGGATGGACGATGAAGAGGAAGAGCTGACGGTCGTGGTGGTACCGGCTCCTGCCGCTCCCGAGCCCGTGATGGTGATTGGGGTCGCCGAAATAGCCACCGAGGCTGCCCCGGCTCGCAAGCCCGCCAAGAAGGCGTCGGCGCCAAAGAAAGCCGCCGCCAAGAAGCCGGCCGCCAAAAAAGCGGCTCCGAAAAAAGTAGCGAAGAAGGCAGCCGCGAAAAAGGCTGCGCCGAAGAAGGTAGCAAAGAAGGCCGCGCCGAAAAAGGCCGCAAAGAAAGCTGCGCCGAAAAAAGCTGCGAAGAAGGCCGCTCCCAAGAAAGCAAAGAAGGCCGTGAAAAAGGCCGCGCCCAAGAAAGCAAAGAAGGCGGCGCCCAAGAAGGCCGCGAAAAAGGCCGCGCCTAAGAAGAAAGCCGCGAAAAAAGGAAAGAAGAAGTAAATCCGGATCGAGGGGCCTCACTCGCGAGCGCCCCTCGTTCTGTCTATCCTCTATCGATCCTCTATCTGGCCCGCCTCGATCCTTCTAGTTTCCTTTTTCCACCACACCCCGGCATCGTTCGAACAACTGAATCAGGGCGTCCACCTGTTCGTCCGTCGATTTCGGCGTCTTCCCGCCCGAAAATCCCGCGCCTGACGACGCCCGTCCGACGCCAGTGGTCACTGCGATGAAGCGCATCAGTTCCAGTGCGACTTCGTCTGTGTTCTTCGGCCCCGGGAGCGGGCTCTGCTGCGAGTTGTCTTTGTCGTCCGTCATATAATCTCTAAGGTACCCGATCTGTCGAGTCCACTGATGCCCGAAGGATGCCCATTGCCGCGCGCCGCCTGATCCGCAAGATGCGCGGCGGGGCGCAGGCGCATCTGATCGAAGCCGCGGACGGCCACTGTTACGTGGTCAAAGTCCGCAACAACCCTCAGCACCGGAGAATCCTGGTGAACGAGTGGATCTCCTCTGTCTTTTTGCATTACCTGGGGATTGCGACGCCGGAGGTCGCAATCATCGAGATCGGCGCGGAGTTTTTGCGCGAGAATCCCGAGGTCTATCTGCAACTGGGAACGGGGCGTCGCGAGATCGAGACGGGGTGGCATTTTGGGTCGCGCTATCCTGGCGATCCGGCACGCAGCGTGGTGTACGATTTTCTGCCCGACACGATTTTAGAGAAGGTCGAAAATCTGGAGGAGTTTCGGGGGGCGCTGGCGTTCGACAAATGGATGGGGAACGCGGATTCTCGGCAGGCGATTTTTTTTCGCGCGCGTTTGCGGGATTGGCTGCCCGGGTCGGCATCGCATCCACTAAGGTTGGGGTTTGTGGCACAGATGGTGGATAACGGGTTTGCGTTTGAAGGTCCGCACTGGCGCTTCGGGGATTCGCCGATTCAGGGGTTGTATTTTCGTCCACTGGTGTATCAATCGGCGCGGGGGCTGCAGGATTTTCAGCCGTGGCTGGATCGGATCGTGAATTTTCCGGAGGAGATTGTCGATCAGGCGGTGCGGGAGCTGCCGCCATCGTGGATCGAAGGGGAGGATGCGGAGTTGGAGGCGGTGCTAGAGAAGCTGATGACGCGTCGTCGACGGGTGCCGGATTTGCTGGATGCTTCAAGGACTCGGCGAGGGGATCCGTTTCCGATGTGGGTGCGGAGTTCGCCGGCGGTACGATGAGCGTTATGCGTGTGCTTGTCGCGATGCTGCTCGGAGTGGTTGCGTTTGCGCAAGCCGCATCCGACCAATCGATCCGAGAAGGCGCAAAGAATCTGATCGGCGACGCACCGGTGATCCGGGACGAACGAGGCTACAAGCCTGATCGTCTTTGCGATACCTCTAACTTGGTGGTCGACGCTAGCGGGCACGTCACGTCGGCGATGCCGCAGGGACGAGTCCGGACTGAATTCGCAGGCTATGGAGCCTCGTCATGCCGATGACGTATCGGCCTTTCTTCGACATGGAAAGCCGATTGAGGTGACAGTATGACGAGTTCGTCGCCGTGCTCCCTCTGGAGAAGATGCCTTCGACGCACTTCGCGTTTCCTCCGGTCGTAACGATTTGAGTTCGCTGGAGTTCTGGTTGGACGGTGTTTCGCTCATGTCCGATCTACGAGGTCCGCATTAATGGCGAGGGCGTGGTGAGTTTCGCGGGGCAACCTTTGACGCTTCTCGTGCTGAAGGCTCGCGCGTCCGAGGCTTCGATTCGAGAGCTGCTTGATTCTTTCCAGAAGGCGGACTTCTTCTCGCTGGACGATGAGTATTCGGCTTGCTGCCCAGATATTCCTGACCAGATCGTCGGCATCAGCGTCGGGTCGCCAACAAAGACGGTTCTAGACTACGCGGGGAGTACGCACGGCATGCCCCATTCAGTTAACGAGTTGGAACGACAGATCGATGTCCTTGTCGATTCGGTAAAGGCCGGTCTTGCTCATCCCGAGTAGGCGCGAGGTATCGTAATAGATATGGCGATCGCGACCCAGATGACGGTCGAGGAGTATCTTCGCACCAGTTTCGACCCGGACTGTGAATACGTCGACGGGGAGGTCCTGGATAGAAACGTGGGCGAACAAGGTCATTCTGAAATCCAGTGGCGGGTGATGGCGTGGATTCGGGCGCGCGCGAAATTATGGAACGTTTATTGTCTGCAGGAATGGCGATTTCATCTTGCCGATCGCAATTATCGAATACCCGATGTCGTGGTGGTGGCCGGCCCGCGCCGAATGAGCCAGTGCTGGAGACTCGACCTTTGGTCTGCATCGAGATTCTTTCGCCTGAAGATCGCATGAGCCGGATGCAGAAGAAGGTCGCGGATTATCTTGCGAACGGCGTTCGCTACGTTTGGATTCTCGATCCGAAGGCGAAGAAGGCGATGGTTTATACAGAGTCCGAATCGTACGAAGTTTCCAGCGGCGCTCTGCGCACCGAGGACCCTGTTATCGAGATCCCGCTCAGCGAGATCTTCGAATCGTCTTGCAACTGAACAGGCGGATTGGAAATCCGCCGCAGGTTGAAAACCTGCCCTACATCGGTGCCGCGGTATCGTAGTAGGTAAGACGGTCGAGATTCCTTTGAGCGAGATTTTTGCCGACTAAATGCCCGCCACTATTGTGCAAAACAGAGCCATAGAATTCCGTGAAGCGCTCGAGCAGCGCGTGTTGGTCGCCGACGGGGCGATGGGGACGATGCTGTATTCCAAAGGCGTGTTCATCAATCGCTGTTACGACGAACTGAACCTGTCGCTGCCCGCGCTGGTGCGCGACGTTCATCAGGAATACGTGCGCGCTGGCGCCGAGATACTGGAAACCAACACCTTTGGCGCGAATCGCAAGCGGCTGGCTGCGTTCGGGTTTGCGGAAAAGGTGAAGCTGATCAATCATGCCGGCGTGCGGATCGCGCGGGAAGCGGCTCGGGATCAGGCGTTCGTGGCGGGAGCGGTTGGTCCACTGGGAATTCGGCTGGAGCCGCTGGGTCCGACCAGCTTCGAAGAAGCGCGCTCGATTTTTCGTGAACAGATTGCCGCGCTGGTGGAAGCCGGCGTGGATCTGTTGATGCTGGAAACTTTTCGCGATACCAATGAAATACGCGAGGCGATTCTCGCGGCGCGCGAAGTGGCCGGCCCGGATCTGGCGATCATCGCGCAGTTGAGCATCGAAGACGACGGCTCACTGCGCGACGGAACATCGACTGAAGATTTCACCGAGCGCCTGAACGAATGGCCGGTGGATGTGATCGGGCTGAATTGTTCTTCGGGTCCGAAGGTGATGCTGGAGACCATTGAGAAGATGGTCGGGTTCACCACCAAGCCCTTGATCGCGATGCCGAACGCGGGATTGCCCACGACGGTGGAGGGCCGGAATCTATATTTGTGTTCGCCCGAATATATGGCGCAGTACGCGCGGCGATTCCTGATGGCAGGGGTGCGCATCGTCGGCGGATGCTGCGGGACCACTCCAGAGCACATCAAAGAAATTCGATCAGAAGCGCGCAGCCTGAAGCACATCGAACCCACGCATCCGTCGATCACGCATGAAGTCGCGGCGCGGCCGCATGCCATGGAAAAAATTCCGGTCGCGGAGAAGAGCGTGCTGGGATCCAAACTGGCGGCGGGGAAATTCGTGGCGTTCGTCGAGATTCTTCCGCCGCGCGGCGTGGATGCATCGAAGGAAATTGAAGGCGCGAAGTTGTGCAAAGCGGCCGGGATCGATTGCATCAACGTTCCCGACGGTCCTCGCGCAAGTGCTCGCATGAGCGCGCAGGTTTGCTGTCAGATGATCCAGCGCGATGCGGAGATCGAAGCGGTGCTGCACTTCTGCTGCCGCGATCGAAATATTCTGAGCATTCAGAGCGAGCTGCTGGGCGCGTATACGGTCGGCGTGAAGAATCTGATCTGCATCACGGGCGATCCGCCGCGCATGGGAACTTATCCCGACGCGACGGCGGTATTCGACGTGGATGCGATCGGCCTGACCAACATCGTCAACAATCTGAACCACGGGATGGACCTGGGAGGCAATCCGATCGGGTCGCAGACGGGTCTGCTGATCGGCGTCGGGGCGAATCCGGGCGCACTGAACCTGGACGAAGAGCTGCGGCGGTTCGAGTGGAAAGTGAAAGCCGGGGCGGAGTACGTGGTCACGCAGCCGGTGTTCGACCTTGATCTGCTGGAAGAATTTCTACGGCGCACGGAGCAGTACAAGCTACCGATCATCGCGGGGGTGTGGCCGCTCACCAGTTTTCGCAATGCGGAATTCATGGTGAACGAACTGCGGGTGCCGGTGCCGGCGGCGTTCATGGATCGAATGCGCGCGGCGGACAATGCGGAGGCTGCGCGGGCAGAAGGTATCGCGATCGCGCGGGAAATGGTGCAGCGCGCGCGGCCCATGGTAGCGGGGGTGCAGTTGAGTGCTCCGTTCGGTCGCTATCAGATGGCGGTTGAAGTGGCGGAAGCGATCGGGCCGCGGTAGGGTCGAAGAAGCGTCGACACGAATGTCGACGCAGCAGGCCTGGCGGCCCGCGCCACACAGGAAATCGACCTGTCCACGATGCCTCAATACGACCGCGCTACACTAGAGCAATCGTGGCGACCGATCTGGTTGAGATCGATCTGGAGCGTCCTCAAGAATCCGCGATTGAACGCGCGGCCGCGGTGGTGCGCCGCGGCGGCGTGGTCGCGATCCCGACGGATGCGCTGTACACGCTGGTCGCCGATCCGTTGAATCTGCACGCGGTGGGACGCGTGTTCGCGGCCAAGGGCAGGGAATCGCATCGATCGCTGCCGCTGCTGGTGAGCGACCTGGTGATGGCTGAGGAGCTGGTGAAAGAAGTCCCCGCGCGATTTTATTTGCTGGCGCGGCATTTCTGGCCGGGGCCGCTGGCGATCATCGCTCCCGCATCCTCGCGTGTTCCTCTGAAAGTCACGGGCAACACCGGCCGCGTATCGATGCGGCAATCGAAATCGAAAGTTGCCAATGCGCTGCTGGAGCGATTGAATCAGCCGCTGATTTCGACCAGCGCGAATAAGTCCGGACAGCCGACCTGCGCGTGCGGGATCGACGTGTTCGGGTTGATGGATGGAAATCTGGATCTGGTGCTGGATGGCGGGGCGGTGACTGGCGTCGGTGCGACTACCGTTGATGTGAGCGAGCCGTACTGGAAAGTGATCAAGGCCGGGGCGATCGAGGAGAAGGATCTCGCTGAGGTTTTGAAGGGGACGTAGATTCGTTCGTGAGCCGACTAACGCGCTCCATGCTGTCGCGCCTCACAAACCAGCGCCAGGTCATTCGTAGCGTAAAGCTTCCACCGGGTCGAGACGAGCGGCCTTGCTCGCGGGCCAGATTCCGAAGAACAATCCGATTCCGACGCTGACCACGATTCCGAGCCCTGCTGCCCATAACGGCACCGAGGTCGGCAGATTGGGGAACGCGAGATGGCTGATCATCGAAATCACCCAGCCCACCGACATTCCCGCGAGGCCGCCCAATCCGGTCAACACTACCGCTTCCGTTAGAAACTGGATCACGATGTCGCGGCGACGCGCGCCGATGGCTTTGCGCACGCCGATTTCGCGGGTTCGTTCGGTAACCGATACCAGCATGATGTTCATCACGCCGATGCCGCCGACCAGCAATCCGATGGAACTGAGGACCACCATAACGATGGTGATCATCGCGGTGACGGAGCGAAAATCTTCCACCATCTGATCCGCAGTGGAGATGAAGAAATTATCGGGCGCGGAAAGGCCCACGTGCCGTTCCTGGCGCAGCACCACGCGAACCTCGTCGATCGCGGCGGGAACCTGGCCGTTCTTCGCGATTACGATCAGCATATTTTCCTGCGCGGAGGGGAACAGCTTGTGCATGGTGAAATAGGGCAGCAGCACGCGGCCGTCATCCTGGCCGGGCAGCGACGCGGCGGGTTTCTTCATCACGCCGATCACCTCGACCTCGGAGCCAGCCACAGTGACCTTCTTGCCGATCGCGTCCTCCATGCCGAACATGGATTTGTACGCGTCCTCGCCGAGCACGGTGACTGGAAGATGATGACGATTTTCAGTCTCAGTAAAGAATCGGCCCGCGAGCATTTCCGCCTGTCCTGAAAACGCGTAGCTTTCGTCGGTGCCGGCGATCTGAGGATTGATATATTCGTTGCCCTTATAGCGGGCGCGGCCCATGAACGTTCCGAACAGGTATGGGCTGACGCGTTCCACGGAGGGACAGCGCTCGGCCAGCGAAACCGCGTTTTCGTAAGTGAGCGGCTTGCGATTGCGCTCCTCCGCAGTCCGTCCGCCGAAGTTGGGGCCCATGCGCATCTTGAACACCACCGCTGTGTTCGAGCCCATGCTGCGAATCACGCCCGTGACCGCGCCGTCCAGCCCTGCAAGAATCGAGCCCACCGCAATAATGGTGCCGGTCCCTATGATCACGCCCAGCACTGTGAGGAACGAGCGGACTTTGTTTTCGCGCAATGTCGCGAGCGCGAGTCCGATGACTGACGTCAGCAGGTTCATGATGTCTCCGAACGGAGCGCCACAATCGGGTCAAGGCGCGCGGCGCGTCGCGCGGGATAAATGCCGAAGAACAGCCCGACGGCAGCCGACAACGTGACCCCGAGAATGACGGCGGGAATCGGCACGACCATGGGGATGGGCGTAAAGTTTCGCACGAGCAACGCGAGCGTCCAGGCGATGGTCACGCCGATCAACCCTCCGATGCCAGAGAGCATGGAGGATTCGACCAGGAATTGATTCAGGATGTCCTGACGCCGCGCGCCTACCGATTTCCGGACGCCGATTTCACGCGTTCGTTCGCTCACCACGGCCAGCATGATGTTCATAATCACCACGCCGCCCACCACCATGAACACGCTAACGATGCCGACCGCTGCTGCGGCGATCGCGCCGGTCAATTGATCCCACGCCGAAACCAGCGTGTCGGAAGAGAGGACCGAGAAGTTATCGTCCTGCTGCGGCCGCAGGTGGCGCCAGGAGCGGAGCAGCATGCGGACTTCATCCTGCGCCTGTTCGAGCTGATTGCGGTCGAGCGCTTGGAACGCGAAGGTGAGGCCCTGGCGCGATCCGTAGGTCTTGAAAAATGTCTGCGCTGGAATCGCGACGTAATTGTCCTGCGATTGTCCGAACAGACTCCCCTTGGCTTTTCCCACGCCGACCACTTGATACGGCGTCCCGTCGAGCTGCACGGTCTTGCCGATGGGATCGGTGCTGGGGAAAAAACGTTCTTTAAAATCGGCGCCCAGGAACACGACCGCCATGTGTTTTTCTTCTTCCACATCGCTGTACACGCGGCCATATTCGGCTTCGGTATGCGTCATGGCGAGCGTGTTCGGAGTTCCGCCAAGCAGAGCGACTCCGTCCACCAGGTCGCCTTCATAGGTGACCTTCACGCCGCGCTGGTCCACCATGCCGGCCTCCCGCGAAAGGTGCGCGTTGTCCTTGATGAACTGGAATTCTTCGCGCGAAAGTTCGGGATTGCGGCGAATGGCTTCGAGGAATGTTTTGGGATCGCGCCTGCCGGCGAAAGAGACGCGCACCAGACGGAATCCATCGTTGCCCATGGTGGACGCGGTTTCGGCGATGAACACGTCCATGCCGTGGATGACGGACATCACGGCGATCAGCGTGGTAGTGGAAAGAATGATGCCGAGCAGCGTCAGAAAGCTACGCATTTTGCTGGCGCGCAGCGAATCGATCGCGACGGATGCGGCTTCGAGAAATGATGCTCTGCGATGTTTGTTTGGTTTGCTCAAAGAAGGACCTGCCGGGGAAACCTAACTCTAGGATACGAGACTGGGCGCAGGATTTGTTCGACACGCTAATGCATGGGCTCTGTCCACTCCAGTCGCGACCGTCAGGAAACCGATCCGTGCCGGCGGCTGCGCCATCGAATTCATTCATCCGGTTCAGGCTGGCGTTGCGCCCGAACGCGCTCCGTAACCGTCGCGCCTCAAAGTGGTTATCGATCCATACAGTCCAGAAGCCATTGTGTGATCACGCCATCCAGCCAGAAGCGCGGGCGCGATCGCGACACGAAGCCGAGGTGTCCGCCGTGGTCGACGGCGAGCAGGCGAAGATGCGCGTTCTGGGCGAACGCCGGGTGATCGTAGACGTGGAAGGGAATCAAAGGATCGTCCTTGGCGACGATGACCAGGGTGGGCACTCGAATGGCGTGCAGAAATTGATTGGAGGATTGCGTTCGATAATAATTCGCCGCGGTGCCGAAGCCGAACATTTTCGCGGTGTACAGATCGTCGAAATCGTAAATCGTTTTGACGCGACGTAGAGGTTCCGCTGAATACAGATGCGGGGCTTGCTTGACGCGGCGGCGGATTTTGTTGCGCAGCCCGATCAGGAACCGTTCGCTATACATGTAATTGCTGCGCTTGCCCAGCGCGTTGGCGCAAGCGGTCAGATCGATGGGAGTGGAAACGGCGCACAGGCCGGCGAGCAGATCGGGTCCGGACTCGGCCAGCTCCCCGGCGAGCTTCAGCGACAAATTTCCGCCCAGCGAAAATCCGGCGAGGAAGATGGGCAGACCGCTGGCTTTCTTTCGCTCCCGAATGATGTGCAGGACATCCGTGGTCTGGCCGGAATGATAATTCGACAGCGCGAGGGATTCCGTTCCGCCGCAACTGCGCAGGTTGACGCGATGGGTTTTGAAGCCGTGCGCGAGCGCACTGCACACCAGGCTGCGGGCGTAGCCGGCCTTGCTGGATCCTTCCAGACCGTGGGCGAGAATTAGTTCGCCGCGGGGATTTTCAGGAGATTGCGACTCGACTAGAATTTCCACATCGGGCTCGGTGCGATATTTGACGGCGCGCACGGGCCAGCGTGGCGTGCTATCGGGACGCGACCAGAAATTCCCGGCGAGGGTCGCCAGATGCGGATTGCGAAAAAAAGGAGTGAATTTGGGAAACTCGCTCACGCCGGCAGTTCGATCTCCACTAATAACCCAGGGCTCGCGTTCGATGCGCGGAGCGAGCCGTGGTGCAGTTCGACGGCGCGGCGCGCGATGGACAATCCCAGGCCGACTCCGCCGCTGCCGCGATTGCGATCGGTGTCGACGCGATAGAAGGGATCGAACAGGCGGGGGAGCGCGTCTTCAGGAACGCCGGGGCCGTAATCGCGCACGCGAACTTTGGCGCGGCCGCCGCCGTTGCCCAGCGACACTTCGATTTTCGAATCGGGCGGCGCGTGACGGATGGCATTGCGCATGACGTTTTCAATGGCGCGGCGCAGCAGTTCGCCGTCGCCATCGATGGCGATGGAGGGGCCTTTGGCCATTTCGAGCGAGCACCCTCGGGCGTGGGCTTCGATGGAACAATCGTCCACCAGGCCGCCGATGAGTTCGTCAAGGTGGATGTGCGACAACTTGCGCGCGGCCGGATCGCCTTCGACGCGCGTCACTTCCAGCATCTGCGTGATCAGATCGTTCAAGCGATCGGCTTCCTTCTGAATGCGATCGAGCGGCAAACCGCTATTGCCGCCGGATCGGGCCAGCTCCACCGCGACGCTCAGGCGCGCCAGCGGGCTGCGCAATTCGTGCGACACATCGAGCAGTAAGCGGCGCTCCGCGGCCAGCAGCGTCTGGATGCGATCCGCCATGCGATTAAACGTGCCCGCCAGCTCGCCCAGTTCGTCGTGACGCGATTCTTCGGCGCGCGCATCCAGATCGCCGTGGCCGAACCGATCGACGGCGGATTGTAAACGGCGCAGCGGGGAAGTGAGATTGTAGGCGAGCGCGTAGCAAAACAGCACGGAGAGGCCCAGGACCCACAGATGCACCGGCTGCAGTGCCGAAAACAGCAGGTTCTGCGGCGGGATCACCATGAACAGAGCGTATTTTCCATCGCTTGAAATGCGCGCGAAGGTGGGACCGCCGCGGCCCGAAAATGGAAATCGCGGGCGAGTCCGGGCGTTATTCAGAAGGTCGGTGTGGTGTTCGCCGGTTAAGATGTCCGTGCCGTTGGCGTCGGCGAAGATGACTTCGGTGGCGTGAGTGACGCGCTTGAAGCGGTCGAGCGTGCGCTTGAGTTCAGCCGCGCCTTCCGTTTCCCAGGCGCTCTGCGCTTCCGACATTTCGACCTGAAGCAGCGCGGTGAACGCGGTGGGTCGCGTGGTCGAGTAAGGATTGTAGGTGACCGCGGTGGTGATGATGGTGGCGGCCAGCGTCACCACCAGCGTCAGCACGAACCAGCCGAGAATTTTCGCAAACAGAGATCTCATGCGTCCGCCTCTCCAGCGTCAGCTTCGTCCGACGATGCGCAAAACTGATAGCCCACGCCACGCACGGTTTTGATCAGTGTGCGATCGGTTTCGAGCTTACGGCGCAAGTGGCTGACATGCATGTCGATGGAACGGTCGAACGGTGTGGCTTTGCGATTGTACATGCTTTCCATCAGCGTGTCGCGCGAAACGACGCTGCCGGCGGAGCGCACCAGTGTCTCCAGAATGTCGAATTCGAGCGTGGTCATCTCCACCGGGCGGTCGTCGCAAAACACCTCGCGAGTTCCGGGATCGAGAGCGACTCCGTTCACTTCGATGCGTCCTTTGGAGCGCACCTGCACGCGCCGCAGGATCGCCTTGATGCGCGCCAGCAGCTCGCGCGGGTTGAACGGCTTGGCGAGGTAATCGTCGGCGCCCAGATCGAGGCCGATGATGCGATCCTCATCTTCGCCGCGCGCGGTGAGCATCAGCACGGGGACGCGGCTCTTGACCCGTAATCGTTTCAAAACGCCGAATCCATCGAGACCGGGCAGCATCAGATCGAGCACCACCAGATCGAATCCGCCGTTAGACGCGATGTCGAGCCCGCGCAGGCCATTGTGCTCAACGGTCACGCGAAACCCTTCGCGCTCGAGGAATTCCTCGAGCAGCGAGCACAATTCGGTATCGTCGTCGATGATCAGTACTCGCGCCACTGTTTGATTTCCGCTCCTATCGCTGCTCTCCACTATGTAGGATAAGCCTATGCTCACCGCGATTACACGAGCCGTCAGCCGCAGCCTGGCCGAATGCCAATTGGAACATTTCGAGCGCGAGCCCATCGACGTCGAAAAAGCGGCGGCGCAGCATGGCGCGTATCGAGCTTGCCTTGCGGAGTTGGGCGCACGCGTGATCGCGCTGCCGGCGGCTGATGAATGCCCGGACGGTGTGTTTGTCGAAGATCCGGCGATGGTGCTGGATGAAATCGCGATCGTGACGCGCATGGGCAACGTGACGCGGCGCGCGGAATCGGAAAGCCTGGCGCAGGCGGTGGCGCAATATCGCGAGCTGAAGCGGGTCGTTGAACCGGGGACGCTGGAGGGCGGCGACGTAATGCGCATCGGCAAGACGCTGTACGTGGGGCTATCGCGGCGGACGAATCGTGACGGGATCTCGCAGTTGGCAGCGATCGTCGAGCCGTTGGGATATCGCGTGATCGCGGTGGAAGTGCGCGGCTGCCTGCATCTGAAGAGCGCTTGCTGTTTTGCAGGCGACGGAACGATCCTTGCGAATCGCGGCTGGATCGATGCGGGGCATTTTGCGGAGTTCAAGATTCTGGATCTCCCGAGTGATGAACCAGGGGGCGCTAATATTCTCCGAATTGGTGAGACGGTCATCATACCTGCTGCGTTTCCGAAAACCGCCGAGGCGCTGGAGAAGGCGGGGTTCAAGACTCGCCAGATCGATACGTCGGAGCTGCTCAAGGCCGAGGCTGGCGTTACGTGCATGAGTTTGTTGTTTGATGCGTAGTGGGGCAGGATTTCATCCTGCGCGCGATTTTCAATCGCGCCACCTTTCGTTTGCGAACAAAGAGGCCGGTTAGAAAACCGGCCGCAGGATGAAATCCTGCCCCACATTATTGCCTTTGGCCGTGGGACGTGATCGCGAGCCTTAGCTGCGCCATGCGATCTTGCGAGCCCGAAAACATATCTTCCGGGAAGCTGCGATAGCGCAAAATATCGTTATAGATCACGGCGGGCTTATCGAAGGTCAAGCCGATGCCGGCGAGATATTGCAGGCGCATATTGAGGTCGGTATTGATCTGCGCGTCGCTCAGCCAGGGCGCGAGACTGCTGCCGCGTCCGGCGAAAGTGGCGAGCAAATCGACGGCGCTTGCAAACCCCACCGATCGCAGCGATCGCGCGACCGCAGGCTGTGTGGGGCTATCGAGGCGGGCTTGAATCTCGTCGACATTGATTTTCATCGGTTCGACCTGCCCGAGGAGCACGGTATCGTAACCCTCGCCGTTAATATCGTTGCCCCAGACTGTTCCGTTGGGGAAGGCTTCGAAGAAGGTGGCGAGTTCGCTCTTTACTGTCTCGGGATCGCTTTCATACAGCGGAACCCACTGCGTCACGATCCCACCGGGATTCAGGTGCCGCTTGCACAGTTCGAAGTATTCACGCGAGTACAACGTCGCCGTGCCTTTCACCCAGGGGTGAATGGGATCCGACGTGATGATGTCGTACTTATCCTTGCTGGTGAGAACGAAGTGGCGCGCGTCGTCGTAATGGATCACGGTGCGCGGATCGTTCATGACGTTGTAGTTTTCGCCGCGAAAATATTGGGTGGCCGCGGGCGGGATCAGCGATTCCAGTTCGCAGATGGTGATGTGTTCGACGTGGGGATGAACCACGAATGTTCCTGCCGTGACGCCGGCGCCGAAGCCGACAATGAGGATCGATTTCGGATCGCGATGCAGCAGCGCGGGCAAATGGCCGAGCATCCGCTGGAGCCGCATGTCGTAAGGCTCGGTCGATGCTTCCACTTTTCCGCTGACGTGAAAATAATGCTGGCCGCCGGGGAGTTCGGAAATCACGATGGAGGCGTTGCGACCTTCGCCGATGTACAGAGGCTTGCCGGGATCGCCGCCGATCAGCATGCGGCGTCCATAAGCGATGGCGAGCCAGGGCATGGGCGCGACGGTCGAGATCAGCACGGCCGCGATCAGCAGCGTCGCGACGAGCGCCAGCGATTTGCTGCTCATCTTGAAAGGACGCAGCGTCGCGAATACGGTCAGCGCCGCCAGCGCGGCCAGCGCGATCAGCATGCGCTGCGATCCCTGCGTGCCGATCCAGGGAATCAAGACGATGCTGAATCCGACCGCGCCTAGAATAGCGCCGATGGTGTTGGCCGCGTAGACTTCGCCCACCAGCTTGCCGCCGTCTTCATCGCGATAGGCAGCGGCGGCGAGCGCGAAGGGAAAGCTGGCGCCCCACAGGCAGGCGGCGGGGAAGATCGCATAGAAGCACCGCATCAAGTCGAGCTGGAAGGTGTACCAGGCGCTGGAGGAAAGCGTGGGATTGATGGGCCAGTAAGGAATCGAGAGGGTGATCGCGCAGGCGCTCCAGGCTATCGCGCCCGCGAGCAGAAGCTGGCACATCGCCAACGCGAGGGCGGGGCGCTTCATGTTTTTCGACATCTGCGACGCCAAGCTACTGCCCAGGCCGAGGCCGATGAGGAACATCGCCAGGATGAGCGAGAATGTGTACACGGTCGCGCCGAGCATCAGCGAAAGGAGACGAGTCCACACCACTTCAGCGCCTAGCGCGCACATTCCCGAAAGCGCGATGGCGAAATAGACGACGCGGGATCGACGAGGCGTCTCGTCTTGTAGATCACCTTCGGCGATCTCTTGCACGCCGCTGGGATGATCGTACGGTGCGCGCTTCGCCAGTGAAAACGCGATGAACGCCACGGCGAAATTGATCACGACGCCGACGATGGTCGCGGTGGGCATATCGTAGACGCGCAGCAGATAGAATCCGGCGAACAGGCATCCGATCACCGCGCCGGCGATGTTGCCGCCGTAGAAAAATCCCATCCAGGAAACGCCTTTGGGCGTTGCTTCGACCCATCGCGCGATGGCGGGCAGGGAAGCGCCCATGAGCAGCGTCGGTGGGAGCAGGCACAGCGCGGCGATGACCGCCCGCAGCACGATTCCGAATGCACCTTGCACCGCGATCGCGGCGTACAGATTGTTGATCAGCGGCAGGCCGACTAACGCGAGAATCGCGCAGATGCCGATGCCGATTTCGATCGCGGAGTAGACGCGCAGCGGGTGTTTATCGCGATGAACGAAGCGTGGCAGCAGCAGGCTGCCCAGGCACATCCCGCCCATGTAGGTGCCCAGCAACACGCCCAACGAAATCGCCGACGATCCGATCACCAGCTGCAACAACTGGAACCACACGATTTCGTAAATCAGCGCGGCGCAGCCGCTGCCGACGAACAGAACCATCAGGATGGGGAGGATAACGAGTAGGCGCAGGCGGAGGATCAGCGACTGCGACAGCGGTCTTATTGAGCATGATGAGCCAGTGTCGAATGATATCGCACGGCGCTCAAAATCGCTACGTTTATTCAGTGCGAATCGCGGTGGTCGGATCGATGCGCACAGCGCGAATCGCCGGCCCGAGGCTGCCGAAGATGGTCATTAACAGGCACAGAGCAATGGCTGCCGCGAAGCTTAGCGCATCGCCCGGTGCGACGCCGGCCAGCAGCGATTGCAGCCCGCGTCCCGCCGCGTAGGCCAGCACGGAGCCGGCGATGATTCCGATCACGGCGAGAACTGCACCTTCGCCCAGAATCATCGAAAGAATATCGCGCGCGCCCGCGCCCAGCGCCATGCGCACGCCGATCTCCTGGGTCCGATTGGTCACCGCGAACGCGAGCAACCCATGAATCCCGATGGCGGCGAGCAGGAATGCGACAATCGCAAACGCACCGAGCGCGCCCAACTGCACGCGCCGTGTTCCGGTTTCATATTCGACCAGGTCGGTCAGCTTCCAGACGTCGGTCACGGGCTGGGTGGGATCGGCCTGATGCACGATACGGCGCAGCGCGGGCAGCAGCGCAGCGGGATCGCCGGTCGATTGCAGCACCAGATCCTTGGGCGCATAATTCAAGCCGACCTGATCGTGCTGCTTGTAGGCGAGATAAACCTGCGGCTCGCTGGTGCGTTCCAGGCCGCGTACGCGCACATCGCCGACCACGCCGATCACCTGGCGATCGTAATTGCCGAAATTGAATTTGCGGCCGATGGGATTCTGTCCCGGCCAATAACGGCGCACGAAAGATTCGCTGACGATGGCGACGAACGGGGATGTCATGGTGTCGGATTCAGACACATCGCGGCCGATGCGCATGGGGATGCCCATGGTGGAAAAGAATCCGGGCGTGACGAAGCGCAGCGACGCGGTCTGCCTCGCGGAAAGTTCCTGCGGCTGTCCCTCCACTTCCACCGGCCAGACGCCGCCGCGCATCACCATGGGCATGAAACTGATATAGGCCGCTCCTGTGACGCCGGGGAGCGCGCGAGTTTCCGCGAGCACTTTCGAATAGAACTGCTCTCGTGTGGCTCGGGCTTCGTACTTGGGCATCGGCAACGAAGTACTGATCGTTAGGCGTCCTGCGGTGCGGAAGCCGGGATCGATCGATTGCACGCGCCACATGGCACGAATCAACAAGCCGCAGCACACCAGAAGCACCACCGAGCCTGCAATTTCCGCGATTACAAGTGAAGCGCGCAATCGTTCACGGCGTCCGCCTCCTGCTCGCGAGGTTTCGCGCAGACCTGCCGAATCGCGATCGCGTGAAGCCCGCAGCGCGGGAATGACGCCGAATCCGATGCCTGTCAATAAAGTGATCAATCCTGCGAACGCTACTAATCGCAAATCCACCGGCGGCACTTCGGCAATCGGCAGATAGACCGGAACCAGGCGCACCAGCAGCGGTAACGCGACGGTGGCGATCGCGATACCGATCGCGCCGCCGATGGCGGAGATGATCAGGCTTTCGGTCAGCATCTGGCGCACCAGGCGTTCGCGGCCCGCGCCCATCGCGGCGCGCACGGCGAGCTCCTTGCGGCGATGGAGGCCGCGCGCCAGCAGCAGGCCGGCGAGATTGGTGCACGCGACCAGCAGCACGCAAGCCGCAGCCGCCAGCAGCACCATCAACATCGATTTCGATTGCGATCCGATTTCATCGCGGAGGGGATTCATGGTCACGCCGACATGTGCCATCTCCTTCGGATCGAGCTGCTGAATTCGCGAAGCGATGGTGCGCATCTCCGCATTGGCCTGCGCCGGCGACACGCCGCGCTTCAATTTGCCGATGCCGTAGATGTAGGTGTCGGTGCGGTCCTGATAACGCGCCGGCTCAAAACGCATGGGCGTCCACACTGCTCCCAGGCGTCTGGGGAAATTGAACGTCTGGGGCATCACGCCGATGATGGTGTAGGATTCGTTGTCGAGGATCACGGTGCGTCCCAGCACCTTCGGATCGCCACCAAAGTTGCTTTGCCAGAACGCGTGGGCGAGCACCACCGTGCCGGGTGCGCCGCTGCGGTCGTCATCGGCGGTGAACACGCGGCCGATCATGGGCTGCACGCCCATCAACGCGAACACGCTGGCGCTCATCGAGACTTGATTGATGCGCTCGGGTTCGCCCTGGCCGGTCATGTTCATCGATCCGAAGTGATACGCGCCCATGTTTTCGAACGCGGTGTTCATGTTTTCGTAATCGCGAAGATTGGCGGGCGACATGTCCCACTCGCGGCCGTCGGCTCCGGCGCTGAAGGAATGATCTTCGTAAACGCTATACAGGCGGTCCTGATCGGGATAAGGAAGCGGGCGGATGAGGACGTGATCCACCATCGTGAACGCGGCGGTAGTCGCGCCGATGCCCAAGGCGGCGACCACGATGGCCGTGATCGCGAATCCTGGCGCGCGCAGGAACGATCGCGCGGAGTAGCGCAGATCCTGGCGCAGGATGTCGAAATGCACGGCGAGCGCGTTGAACAAAATTTCGAACAGCGCGGAAATGTACA
The DNA here is from genome assembly GCA_963819125.1 of Terriglobia bacterium. Classification (GTDB taxonomy): domain Bacteria; phylum Acidobacteriota; class Terriglobia; order Bryobacterales; family Bryobacteraceae; genus Palsa-187. Next base: position 152,410 of record CAWFUQ010000013.1, on the reverse strand, counting down.
GCCATGGGGCGAGCCAGGACGGCGCGGATCGCAGGCGCTGATCGAAGATGGCGCACATCTGGTCGCCGTATTCGATTCGAAAGGACGCGGGGTAAGCGTGCAGCATGGCGCGATAGAGTCTCATCACGCCCTCCCGCCGGCGAAGCCGCTTTCCCGCGCGAATTTCACCAGTTGCATCAAGCGGCGAGCCTCGGCGCGCGCGACGTCCATACCGTGAGGGGTGATGCGATAGTAGCGGCGTCGCTCGTCGTCTTCCTCCGGACCGGGCCGCTCCCTCGATTCGACGATCAGGCCTTGTTCCAGCATCCTTTGAATCGACCGGTACAGCGTCGCGGCGCTGAGCTTCAAATCGCCATTGGTGCGCGCGGCTACATCCTGAATGATGGCGTAGCCGTGACGATCGCTTTCGGCGAGCGCCAGCAGAATGTGGAAAGTGGCCGGGGGCAGTGCATTCATGCCGCCATTATATCCGATGTGGATATAGTGTCAACGGGTATAGTCGAGGCGGGTAGACCTAAGCCGGAGACTATTGGCGACCACGCTGATGGAGCTGGCGGCCATGGCGATGCTGGCGATCACGGGATTCAGTAAGCCCAGCGCGGCGGCGGGAATCGCGATGACGTTATAACCCAGCGCCCACCACAGGTTCTGGCGCATGACGCGAATGCTGGCGCGCGAGAGCGCGATCGCCTGCGCGACTCCGCCAAGTTCCGGGCGCAGCAGGGTCACATCGCCCGCTTCGATCGCGATGTCGGTTCCCGAACCCATCGCGAACCCCACATCGGCTGCCGCCAGGGCAGGTGCATCGTTGATCCCATCGCCGACCATGGCGACGACTCGATCCTCCTTCCGTAAGCGCTCGATCTCACCGGCTTTCCCGGCAGGCAGCACGCCGGCGATCACGTGCTCGATTCCCGCTTGCGCCGCGATCGCTCTGGCATTTTCGCCGCGATCCCCGGTCAGCATGGTCACATCGAGACCGATGCCGCGCAATCCACGAATGGCCGCCGATGATGATTCGCGAATGGGATCTTCCACGCTGAGATGTCCGGCCGCGACTCCGTCGATGACGACTTCGATATCCGCGGCAGCGGCGCGCCCGACACGCACCTGATGTTCTTCGACCACGCCTTCGACGCCAGTGCCCGGAACCGCTTGAAACTGAACTGAATTCGCGAGCACCAGGCCGCGATGGGACGCGTAGTCGACCACCGCGCGAGCCAGAGGATGCTCGCTCAACCGTTCGAGCGAGGCCGCCAGACGCAGGGCATCGTCGCTGATCTTGGCAGCGACCACGCGCGGGCGCCCTTCCGTTATGGTGCCCGTCTTGTCGAGCACGATGGTGGTGACGCGGCCCAGCTTTTCGAGCGTCTCGCCGCCTTTGATCAGTAAACCCAGTTCCGCGCCACGGCCCATCGCGACCGCCGCTGCGGTCGGCACGGCGAGTCCCATGGCACAAGGACAGGAAATAATCAGCACGGCGACTGCGGCTGCGGCGGCTTTCGCAAATCCTCCTCCTGCGACGGTCCAGGCGATGAACGTCAGGGCCGACAAGCGCGAGCACAGTGGGGACGAAGATCGCGCTGATCCGATCCGCAAGCTTTTCCATGGGCGCACGCGAACTGTGCGCCTGGCGCATCAGCTTGACGATGCGCGCCAGCATGCTCGCTTCACCCAGCGCCGTCGCGCGATAGCGGAAGCTGCCGGTGGTGTTGATGGTGCCGCCGATCACCTTCGCACCCACGCTTTTTTCGACTGGCATCGGCTCACCCGTCAGCATCGCCTCATCAATGTACGTAGATCCGGCCACGATCTCGCCGTCGACCGGAATCTTTTCGCCCGGCCTCACCACGATGAGATCGGCGCGGTGAACCTCGGCGATCGCGGTTTCGATTTCGATTCCGTCGCGGATGACGTGCGCCGTCGAGGGCTGCAGCGCGATCAGTTTTCGCAATGCGCCCGTGGTCTGCCGGCGCGCGCGAGCTTCCAGCGCCCGCCCACTGATGACGAACGCCAGAATGAAGATCGCCGCTTCGTAGTAGACATCGGTCGCGATCCCGCGTGCGGCGAAGAAATCCGGCGCGAGTGTTACGGCGGCGGAATAGATCACGGCCGATCCGGTGCCGATCGCTACCAGCGTGTTCATATCCGCGGAGCCATGGATCCCGGCTTTCCATGCGCCCGCGAAAATCCGGCGCCCGGCCCACGCCATGACAAACAAGGCGACTGCAAGGAGTGCGAATTGCGTCACGCGATCGTGCATGGCGCGCATTGAGAAGAACATCGCGGCAGCACCCAGCGCGAGACTGACGATTGCCTTGATTCCAAGTTCGCGCGCTTCGGCGATCTGCGAGCGTTCGCGTTCCTGCTGTTCCTCGAAGGCGCTTGCCCCAGTGGCGGGCAATTCGGCATCGTATCCGGTTTCGACAATGGCTTCTATCAGCGCCGCTGGTTCAGTGGCGTTCGGATCGAAGGCGACGGTCGCCTCGCCGGTCATCAGATTGACGGCAGCTTTGCGACGCCGGGAGTCTTTCTCGAGCGCGCGCTGCACATGCGATTGGCACGCGGCGCACGTCATGCCGGTCACGTGCAGATTTACGGTTTCGGTCACGATTGTTTACGGGCTTCATAGCCCGCGTTGCGAATCGCGTCGAGCACCACAGGTTCCAGCAGGCTATCGATGGTCACTTCCGCGGAGCCGACGTCGACGCGCTCGACCTTGGCGCCGTCGACTTTTTCGATTGCCTTACGGACGCGGGCCACGCAGGCCTGGCAATGCATGCCGTCGATCTCTACTCTCATATATACAGATTAGATGCGAACGGCCCGCGCCGGATGGAGATTTCTGGTCGCCTAATTTTCGGTGGGCGATTTTTCCAGGTGATCGACGATGATGGCTTCGAGCGGCGCTTTGCGCGATTCCAGCTTAAGCCCGTACTGCTGCACCGCTCGAAACATCGACGAGCCGGAGGCATCGGCGGCACCGTCGGCCGGAGCGCCAGGAGGCGGCGGCAGATTGAAGCCTTGCGACCGCATCATATTCCTCATGTCATCCGGGGACGGATCCAGCGACATTTGATAGTTCCCGGTCAGTCCGGTCATGTCGACCACCGGCCTGTCGAGGAATCGGGAGATCGTTTCGGCAAAATCCTTCATGGTGACGCGGTCAAGTTGCATGTGTCCGTTGCCACCGCCACGGTCCATTTTCATGCGGGGTCCGCTTCGGGCCGCGGGCGCACCGGCGGGAGCATCTCTGGATTTGGCTGGATCGTCGGGCGGCGCTTCGGTCAACTTCGGACCGTTCTTGCCCACCAGCAGCGCGTAAACCGCGTGGTCTTTGGTATCGCGATGAATCGCCAGTTTGAAGCGATCGGCCAGCAGCGTCTGAAACATTTCACTGACGCGCGTTTCAGGCACGCCCTGGGGGATCTTCGCGTTGACTTCGAAACGCTGCGAGGCGAGCCAGTCCGGTCCCACGATCTGGTAGGCCTTTAGGTCATAGGCGGCCGCGATCATATCCATCAGGGAAAGCGTGCCGGAGACGCGGCCGGCATCGATGTCCATCCCGATTCGGATTTTGCCTCCGGACGCTGGCATTGGTGCGACCGGTTTGATGCTGGCGACTTCGAACGCGGCCGTTTGAGCGAGAGCAGCGGTCAGAGTGAGGCCCAGCAGACCGAGTCTAAGGATGGAGTCAGGCATAAAGATCCTCTGCGGGATTTCATGCCCGGTGGAACGAAAGTTCCTGAAAAATCGCGAATTAGTTTTCGGTGGGCGTCTTTTCCACGTGATCGATCACGATCACCGGCACCAGCATCTTCTTCGTCTCGAGCTTCAGTCCCATCTGCGCGACGGTCGAAAACAGCGAAGATCCTGATGGATCGGCAATCGTCTCCGCTGGGCGCGAGCTCGATGCGGCGGCCGATGGCTGTCCGGGCATCTGCATGCCCTGCTGGCGCGCGACGTTCATCAGGTCTTCCATGCTCAGCTCGAGCGAAATCTGATAATTCCCGGTCAGTTCGGTCTGGTCCATCACCGGCTTGTCGACAAAGCGCGAAACAATCGCCGAGAGTGTGGCCATGTCCGCTTTCTCCATCGCCATGTGCATCTTGCCGTTTTCCATGGTCATTTTGACGTTGCCGTTGGTGCCGGTGTTCATCGACATGCTGGCGTTGCCGTCGCCGGTTTGCTTCACCGTCATCTTCTGGCCGCCGACGTTCATCGTTTGCGTGCCCTTTTCTTCTTTTTCAGGTGATTTCGCGGCTTCTGATCCCTCCGGCGGCGCGACCACATCCGGCGGCGACTCTTTCAACTTTGGCCCGCCCTTGGCAACCGTCAACGCGTAGACGGATTGCTCACGCCTCTCGATGTGGAACGCCAGCCCGAAGCGTTCCTTCAACAGCGGCTGCATCAGGGTCGCGATATCGTCCTTGTTTGCGCCTTCGGGCATTTTGCCCATAATGTCGTAGCGCTGAATGGGCATCCAATCCGGACCTACAACCTGGTGCGGTTTCACCTTGTACGCAATACAGACCAAATCCTGCAACGACATTCCACCGACGTCGGCACGCGCGCCATCGACGTTCACGCCGATGTGCATTTTGCCGGACATGGCCTGCTTCTGAATGTCCTCGGCGAGTTTCACCGTCGCGACTTCGAACGACATCGGCTTTTCTGGCTTGAACGGCTCGCCGTTGACCGTGCCGGTGGGCTTGGTGATCGAAGCGATCCCAACCTGGGCAAAGGCCATGCTGGTAAAAGCAATGCTCGTGAACGCAACCATCCCCAAGGCGCGCAAACAGAATTTGTTCATGATTCCCCTCGTGAAAAACAACGAAACATCGGACCGGAAAGTTCCCGTTACCGCTTTCTTACATCTTATAACGGCCGAGATCCTCATCGTTTAGATTTTCGAGCCAGCGCCGCAGTTCTTCGGTGCTGCCGACTTCGGCCACGGCCTGCGCCGTCTTCTGCGTTTTCAGCACGGCTTCTGAAACATAAATGGGACAATCCAAGCGCAGCGCAATGGCCAGCGCGTCGCTCGGCCGCGAGTCGATCGAAATCAGCTCGCCGTTACGCTCCAGCCAGATCACCGCGTAGAACGTGTCTTCCTTCAGATCGCTGACCACCACTTTCTTCACGCCGGCTTCCAGTCCCAGCAGAAGATTGCGGATCAGGTCATGCGTCATGGGGCGCGGCGTCGGCACCTTTTCGATTTCCAGCGCGATCGCATGCGCTTCATACGGCCCCACCCAGATGGGCAGGATGGCACTGCCGTTCACATCCTTCAAAACCACGATGGGATGGTTCGACACCGGATCCATCAGCAACCCGCGGATCTTCATTTCGACTTCCATGGCGTCCCCTTTCCCTTTAACCGGCATATTCCCCTACCAGTGAATTCGCACCCGCGCGCGTTACGCGCACCGGTACGTATTCGGCCGTCAGATTCTGGTCGGCACCCGACGTTTTCAAGAAGTTCAGCGTCTTGTTTTGCGACGTGCGGCCGATCCACTGGCCCGTCGCTTTATTGAATCCTTCCACCAGGCACTCCTCGACGGTGCCGACATACGCGGCGTTGTTGCGGACCTGAATGGCTCGCTGGCGCTCCTGCACGATGGCCAGGCGGCGCGTTTTTTCTTCTTCGGGAATCTGATCTTCCAGATGGAGCGCCGGCGTGTTGGGGCGCCGCGAATATTTGAAGCTGAAGATGGAATCGTACTCCACCTGCTCCAGCAAGTCGAGCGTGGCTTCAAAATCCTCCCAGGTCTCGCCCGGGAATCCTACGATAATATCGGTGCTGATGGCGATGGGCTTGCGCGCGTTCTTCATCCATTCGATGCGGCGCATGTACTCGTCGCGCGTGTACAGCCGCTGCATGGCGCCGAGGATCTTGTTCGATCCCGACTGCACCGGCAGATGGACGTGATTGCACAGCGCGTCGTTGGAATCGATGGCATCGATAATTTCTTTGACGAAATCGCGCGGATGCGAGGTGGTGAAGCGCACTCGCCGAATTCCTTCCACGCGGCCGACTTGATCGAGCAGCGTTGCGAAATCCCAGCTTGCGGGAGACGGATCGCGATAACTGTTCACGTTCTGGCCCAACAGTTGGATTTCGCTGAATCCCGACGCGGCGATCTGGCGCGCTTCGCGAATCACGGATTCACCGGTGCGGCTGCGCTCCGGCCCGCGCGTGAACGGCACCACGCAGTAGGCGCAGGATTTATCGCACCCTTCGATGATGGTGATGTAGGCGCGATGCGGATTATCGCGACGGGTCAGCGGCGTGTCGAACGTCTCATCAGTATCCAGGCTTAATCCGGTGACGCGCTTGTTTCCGGTTTCGAGCTGCACCAGCAGCTCCGGCAGCTTGTTGTAGCTCGCCGACCCGCATACCAGACTGACGTGCGGCGCCTTTTCGAAAATCTTTTCGCCTTCCTGCTGCGCTACGCAGCCGAGGACGGCAATGGTCTTATCTTTATGATTGCGCTTGAACTGGTCGAGGCGATGGAACACCTTCTGTTCGGCCTTATCGCGAATGCTACAGGTGTTGTAGAAGACCAACTGCGCGTCCTCCACGGTCTCGACCTGGGAATACCCCTGGTCGATCAATGTGCCGATTACCTTTTCGGAATCGTGCGCATTCATCTGGCACCCGAAGGTCTCGATGTAGAACGTCTTCACTTGTCTTCATTGTATCGTGCGGCACCCGGCCGAAAGCTGCCTCGATGTACAATCGAGCCGGTGAACCACACGCATCCGGCGCTTCGAGCCGTCCTGAAAAGCCAGTATCACGCGTCGCTGGCGATGCTCGGCGAAGCCATCGAGCGCTGCCCGCCCGAAGAGTGGTTGAGCGCCAGCCACAAGAACGCGTTCTGGCAGGTGTCCTATCACACGCTGTTCTTTGCGCACCTGTATCTACAGCGCGACGAAGCGGCGTTCCAGCTATGGGCACAGCATCGCGGCGAGGGCGTCGGCATCGGGGGTGAGCCGTACACGCAAGCGCAGGTGATCGAGTACTGGAAGTTCTGCGATCGGATGGTCGATGACGCCGTGGACGCGCTGGATCTGGACGGCGCCGAAAGTGGCTTCCCTTGGCATCGCATGTCCAAGCTGGAGCACCAGTTCGTCAATATCCGGCACATCCAACATCATGCCGCGCAACTGATCGACCGAATCCGCTCCGCAGCCGACGTCGGGATTGGCTGGGTGGCTTCGCGCTAAGGTCTTTCCCCTATTGTTCTCCGGCCCGATTGGCTTTAGCCTGAAATCGTGAAGTACTGTTTGTTGTTTCTTACCATCACAGCCGGGCTGGCGCAGACTTCGACCAGTACGTCTTACACGACGGACCTCAATGGCCGAAGCGTCGCTGGACCATCCACTGTCACGAGCGGTCCGCAGCGCACCGTCATCACGCGATCGATCAACGGCCGCCAGGTGCCCATGGAGCAGACCGACGACAAAGTAGTGAGCGAAAACTCCAGCGGGCGCACCATCGAACGAACCGTGAAGCATTTCGATCCTAACGGCCAGCTCGCCGGAACCGACCGTGTCGTGATCCAGGAGGAGAAGCTTTCTGATGGAATGCGCACCAGGACCAGCGTGTTCCGCAGCGACATTAACGGCCAGCAGCGCGAAATCGAACGCAAGAGCGTGGAGGAGCATCGCCAGGGATCGGCGCAGGCCGGATCGAGCAACACGCAGACTCAGGTGGAACGGCCCGGACCGAGCGGATCGTTTCAGGTGGTCGAGAAAGTCTCGCAGGTGAGCGAGACATCGGGCGGCGGCACGCATAGCGACAGCACCGTTTATCGTCCCGATGGGAATGGCGGATTCTCAGCGGCGGTGCGCGATATCAGCGAAACCAAGAAGAACGGTTCACAGGAATCGACTACCAGCGCGCATTATGAACCGCGCGATTCGCAACAGCTTCAGCTCGTCGCGCAGACGGTGTCGACGCTCACCAAGCGCGCCGATGGATCGTCGGTCGCGGAAATCAGTATGTATGGCAAGACCGGCGGCGATGGCCGCGCGCACGATAACGAAGCCGCGCCGCATCTCCGCGAAGTCCAGACGGTTCAGGAAATCCCCGGCCCCGGCGGCAGCATTACGCAAATCGTGACGGCGCAGCGCCCCTCGATGTCAGATCCCAATCGTCTCGGCCCGTCGACCAGGATTTCAGAGACGGTCTGTACGGGCGTGTGCAAATCCGGCACCGGGTTCATGCATTGACAATGTGAAAACCCGGGTGTTGGACCGCTCCCTTTGGTCACGGCTCTGTATGGTGTCGATTCGGCAAGTGCGCGCAATGAGCCGCGACTAAAAGAAGCGGTTCAACGCCGATATTTCACACAGACGAAAGTCCGCGCTACTTCTGTTTGAATCCCACCGGCGGCAGATAAATCCCCAACGGCTTGCGAACCCACCACGCGCCTGATTCGCGATGTTCCGCCGCGCTTGAAAACGTGTAATCATACGCCAGCGCGCGAATGTAGCGTGGAGGATGATCCGGAAAAGGATTCGTCTCAAGCAGCCCCGCGACTTCAGACGACCCCTCCAGCAATCGCGACATGAACGCCAGGAACCACCGATTCTGCGGCTGCCGGAAACTGCCCAGCGCCGCGAACCACATCTGCCAATCGAGCCTGGGCTGAAACGGCGCGACCCACTTCGGCGCTCGCTTCACATCGCCCGGCTTATAACGAAATTCGTAAGTCTTCCACTTGTCTCCGTCATCAGATCCCTGCACTTCGATCTCGGTGCGAGACGTGGTCATCACCGCGAATAAGCCATACGAATTCACGATCTGGAACGCCGAACCCGCGCGGACGATGGTCTTCAGCGGCTCTGGGGCATCGCCGGCGAACGTTTCGATCAGCCTCCCGATCCCCAGCAGCATGATGATGGCGGTCAGCGCCGCCGCGCCTGCGCGCATCGGCCGCGAAATCTCGATCGACATGTGGCTGAGGCGCTCGCGAATTCTCGACGGCGCGAATCGCCGCAGCGCTTGATCGTCGAACAGAAATAGGCACAGCGCGATCGCCAGAATGTTGAAGAACGTGTAATTCCCCGTAATCAAAATCAGGACCTGCAGCCCGATCATCCACCACGCTGCGAAATGGCGGATCTTGCGGGGCATCCAGATCAGAAACGGAAATCCGAGCTCAACCGCCAGCACCATGAAGGTCGAAAAGTGCTGGAACCCTTGGGGCAATTTCGCGGCGTACCACGCGAATACCGTCGGCAGCGGCTGCGTGAAGTAGTGGAAATCGAGCGCAGAGAGATTTCGCCACGAGGGATCGTGACTCAGCAGCTTCACCGCGCCCGACAAGAAATACAAACGGAACGTGAGCCAGCGAAACAGCCACGCCACGATGCGCGGCCGTCCCAGAAAGATCGCCAGGAATCCAGCTTCAGTCAGCAGTGCATCCCACTGAAAGCCCATGAAATCCTGACCGGCTGCGCACAGCGACAAGTACATGGCGAACAGCAGGATCAGCATCAACCGTTCGAGCTTGCCGAAAAACAACAGCACGGCTGCGGCGACTCCTGCCCAGCAGAACCCGATCAGTAGACGATCGCCGTCGGAGGTCCAATCGCCGAACCAGAAGAGGGTCGGCAGCATGTAGAATCGCGACGCACCGATGCCTTGCTGCACCGCGGTTAGGTAATCGTTCAGCGGCAGGATGCCGCGCTTGCCGATCAAGCCGCTGATCTGTGTAGCCAGCGACGCGAATGCGACGGCGTAGATCACGGCCAGCGCGCGCAGAAAAATAAACTGCGTGACGAAGAAGCGCGCTGGTTCGATGCGGCGGCCGAAGGTGAAGCGCGTGATCTGATAAGCAGCGTCGCGATGCGCGGCGATGGTTCGATACGCGGCTTCAGAAAAGCTGGCGAACACGCGCGAGGATTGGTACGTCTTCAGCGTGCCCAATGTTTCGAACACGGCTCGCGCGCCGCTGGCCACGCTGCCATCGACTCGCACGAGCTGTACGGATTTCGAAAACGCCTTGGGATCGATCTGCGGATAGTCAGGCCCGGCCTCCTGCGAGGTGCGATATTCCACACGATCGCCGGTGAGCTGCTTCCAGTAGTCGATCCAGATTTTGCAAAATCCGCAGCGCCCGTCCCAAATGAGCACTGCTTTTTCCTCTGGCACGGTTATATTATGCTCATATGCGACTTTTGCTCTTCAGCGCTTTTGCCCTGACCCTCGCGGCAGCTTCCAATGATGTCGTGAAAACCGAAAGCGGATCCATCTCCGGCGTCGCGGGCACGAATCCCGCGGTGCACATCTATAAAGGAATCCCGTATGCCGCGCCGCCGGTCGGCGATCTGCGCTGGAAAGCCCCCAAGGCTCCCGCGAAGTGGGACGGGGTCAAGAAGGCCGACAAATTCGGCACGGCATGCCTGCAGTTGCCGTATCCCGACAACTCCCCCTATCACGAAGCGCCGGAGGTGTTCGGCGAGGATTGCCTGTACCTCAACGTCTGGACCGCGGCGAAATCGATGAAGGAGCATCGCCCCGTGATGGTGTGGATTCACGGGGGCGCGCTGACGCGCGGCTCGGGTGCGACGCCGGTTTATAACGGCGAACATCTCGCTGAAAAAGGCGTAGTGCTGGTGACCATCAACTATCGCCTGGGCATTTTCGGCTACTTCGCGCATCCCGATCTGACCAAAGAATCGGATCGCAACGCGTCGGGCAATTACGGATTTCTGGATCAGGTGGCGGCGCTCGAGTGGGTGCAGCATAACATCGCGGCGTTCGGCGGCAATCCGAAGGACGTGACGGTTTTTGGAGAATCGGCGGGATCGTGGAGCGTGAACGTGCTGACGGCGAGCCCGTTGTGCAAAGGATTATTCGCGCGTGCGATCGGCGAAAGCGGCGCGGAATTCGGCGCGCTGCAAACGCTGGCCGCTGCGGAGCAGGCCGGCGAGCGAGTCGCGAAATCGGCGGGAGCGGATTCGATCGCGGCGCTGCGCGCCAAATCGGCTGACGACGTGATGAAGCTGAGAGCGGGCGCGGGTCCGGTGGTCGACGGATATTTTCTGCCGAAGGACGTGCGCGCCATTTACGCCGAAGGCAAGCAGAACGATGTGCCGCTGCTGATCGGATCGAATAACGATGAAGGGACGGCGTTCGCGGCTCCGAACGTTCGCGCAGAAGGGTTCAAGAACACCGCGAAATCGCGCTTTGGCGATCTGGCTGACGCGTATCTGAAAATCTATCCGGCCGCGACCGACGCGGAAGCGGCCAAATCGTCCGCCGAAGCCATGCGCGATCAGACCTTCGGGTGGCAGATGCGCACCTGGGCGCGCCTGCAGAACCAGACCGGAAAATCGAAAGTGTACCTGTACTACTTCTCGAAAGTTCCGCCGGGCGAGTTCGGCGCCAAGCTGGGCGCCTATCACGCGTCGGAAATCGCCTACGTTTTCGATAACGTGAACGGCGCCACCGCAGTCGACAAGAAGCTGGAGGACGAGATGTCGTCGTACTGGGTGAACTTCGCCACCACCGGCGATCCCAACGGCAAGGCTCTGCCGAAATGGCCCGCATTTTCGGCGAAAGCGGAGCAGGCCATGAGGCTCGGCGAAACGGTTGAGCCGATTCCCGCGCCGCATAAAGAAGCGCTCGATTTCCTGGATGCGCAGGACGCCAAGCGTCGCGCGGCGAAGTAGGCCGGCGCGCTTACGATAAAATAAATCACTATGGATGCCAGTAGTACGGCGGATTTCCCCGGCGACGCCCGCGGGCGCACTCTGGAGATGCCGCCCTGGAAAAGCGTGGCGAGTCATGTCGCTGCGTTAGCCGTCGCGATCCTGTTCATTGCCGCCGGCGTTTGGAAGATCACCAATCCGTTTCAGGTCGCGCGAATGCTGGAGCAACTGCTGGTGCCGGTACAGTTCAGCATTGCTTTAACGCTAACGCTGGCGGTGCTGGAAACCTGCGCGGGTGTGATGGTGATCGTGCCGCGATTCCGGCGTTGGGGCGCGCTGCTGGCGGGCCTGCTGCTGATCGCGTTCATGATCTACATCGGCTTCGATTACCACGCGCTGGTCGGCCGCGATTGCAGTTGCTTTCCATGGGTGAAGCGAGCCGTCGGGCCGATGTTCTTTCCAGAAGACGGCGCAATGCTACTGGCCGCGTTGATCGCGGGCGTGTGGGCGCGTCCGTCGTCGAGCTTGCGGGCTGCGTTCGTCGTTTTCGGCGCGGTCGCGGTGTTTACCGCGGTCAGCTACGGCTCGGCCGTGACGCATTTGAGCGGAACCAAGGCGCCCGATACGATCCTGGTGGACGGCAAGCCCTTTTCGCTGCAGCATGGACGAATTTTTCTGTTCTTCTACGACCCAACTTGCAGCCATTGCGACGCCGCCGCACGCCACATGGCGACCTATCACTGGAAGAGCGACGTGGTACGTATCGGCATCCCGACTACGATGCTGCAATTCGCCGCGGCGTTCGTGCGCGAGACGAAGTTCGATCTGCAGACCTCCAACAACCTGGACGAGCTGAAGAAGATTTTCCCGTTCGGCGATCCGCCGTATGGAGTGGTGCTCGATAACGGTCGCGAGCAAGGCGTCGTTTCGCACTACGACGACCCGGAGCCTGCCGAGACGCTGCGTAAATTCGGGCTGATCGACTAAACTTCCTCGATCCCGCAAGGAATTCACGCGGCGCGGCATTCTCCAGCTATGACGCCGCTTGTTTGCTGGATCTGCATGCTTCCGCTGACCAGGCCGTCGCCGCGCGATGCCGACGAAATTCGCCTAGCTGTCGAGCGCGCCTACTCGACGCCGCACGCGCCTTGGGATGAGGTAGGCGGGCCGTATGCGAAAGTCGAGGTGACGCTGCTGACGCCGGATTTCGGGTTCGCAACCGCACAAATCACGCTGGTCGGCTCGCGCGCCATCGACACGCGTACCGTGCGCCTGGTGGTCCGGCGAGTGGGAGAGGAATGGGAAATATTTCATCGCGATTAAGCCGAGTGCGGCCGCGCGGGTTAGAATAGAGCCGATGGATGGCATTAGCCGATTTCTGTTCTGGGATTACAAGCGCGCCAGTTGGCAGTACGACGTAATGGTCGGGCTGATCCTGGTCTTCATTTTCCTCACACCGCGCGATCTGTTCAAAGACCAGCCGAATGCGGCGGGCAATATCGTCATGCTGGGCGGCGGGGTGTGGATTCCCGCGCGCCTGCTCGATGGCACGCCCGACGATCAGCTGGTACCGAAAGCGACGGCGCTGGTGAAGTCACGCTACAAGAATCGTCCGCCGCTGATTACCAGTGTCGAACCGATCAATGACGAATCAACCCACGAAGTCACTGGCTACATGGCGTTTACCAAGCCCTAACCCGTTCATGAAATCCAGCTCATGAAATTCACCCTGGCCGCTCTGCTCATTCTGATTCCCGCCGCCGCGCGCGCCGATACGCTGGAAGCGATTTTGGCGCGCATGGATCACGCCGCGAAAGAGTTCCAGGCGGTGTCCACCGACTATCAGCAGGTCGATTACACTGCAGCGCTGAAGGATTTGTCCAGTCCGGAAAACGCAACGTTGAGAATCAAGCGCAACAAAGCCGCCGTCAGCGCGATCCTGGTGTTCGACGAACACAATCCGCATACCGTGGTCATCAAAGGCGGAAAAGCATACATGTACTACCCGGCGGCGAAGACCGAACAGGTTTACGATGTCGGGAAGTTCGGGGCAATGCTCGATCAATACATCTTGCTGGCGTTTGGAACCTCGGGCGCGGAGTTACGCAAAAACTTCGAAGTGAAGTTGGCCGGGACGGAAACTGTGGATTCCAAGAATGTGAGCAAGATTGAGCTTAGGCCGAAGGGCGGGGAATCGAAGAAGATCATCACGAAGATCGAACTTTGGATTCCTGAGGGCGAGAGCAGCGCGATTCGCGAGAAGGTGACCAAGGATTCTGACGACTACTGGCTGGTGTCATACTCCAACATCAATCTGAAGGCGCGCGTGGACGATTCGGCGTTCGATCTTAAACTGCCCAAAGATACGAAGATTGTCTATCCCCAGCACTAACGCGTGTTATTGCGCGGCTTTTCCGCTCCCGAATGCCGCAGATACGGCCCGCGGCTTCCGTTCGGCAGAATGGTGCGATCGTCGGTGAGCGATTGCGATAGCTGTTCCGAGCTCAGCTCGCGCACATCGCGCAGATCCGCGCCGCGAAAGTCCGCCATCGCCAGGGTGGCCTGACCAAATCGTGATCCGGCGAGTACCGCACGCCCGAAATCGCCCCCGCGGAGCTTCGCCTCCCGAAAATCGCAATTGCGCAAATCCGCATTGCGGAAGGCGCACTGCATTACATCGGCGCGTGCAAATTTTCCGCCGATCAGAATCGCGCTCGAAAAATCGCAATGCTCAATGCGCGATCCGGCGAAACTGGCGGCCGGAGCCTCAATCCCCACCAGGCGCATGTGCTGCAATCGCGCGTGATAGAAAACCGTATCGCCGAGTTTCGAGGAAGTGAAGTCGACATCGTAGAATCGCGAATGATGAAAACTGCTGCCGGCTGCGTCCGCCTCGCGAAAACTTGCATCCCGAACATCGGCTTCCAGCATGCGCGCGCGCTGCATCCGCACGTTTCGGAACCGCGTATTATGCGCCTTCACTTCGCTCAGATTCGCGCCATGTAGGACCGCGCCCGAAAAATCGGCATTTTCCAGCAGCGCGCCGCTGAGATCGGCGCCCGCGAAATTGGCGCGCTGGAAATCGGCTCGCTCCAGATTGGCCAAGGAGAGATCCGCATCGGCGAGATTCGCGTCGAGCATGGTTACGCCTTTAAGCAGCGCTTGCCGGAGGACTGCGCCGGAGAGATCGGCTTCGTTGAAGGTCTTGTCAATCAGGTTGGCGCGCCGGCCTGATTGCGGATCGTCCAGCCAGGCGGCGTGTCCGTTCAGGATGACGGCGATCGAAGCTTGCAGGGTGGTCAACATCCGGAAACCTTATCGGCGCGGCGGGAGGATCCTTGAATCGAATCCGCTTGACAGGTTTGCTATTACGTCGTACGATACTACGTGAGACGTAATAGAGCATGACCGATCCAACCCTTCTTGTTCTTTCGAGCCTGGCCGGAGGCGATAAACACGGCTACGCCATGATGGAGGACATCGCGGCGTTTTCGGGCCAGCGACTGGGTCCGGGGACGCTCTATGGCGCGATCACGCGCCTGGAAGAATGCGGCTGGATTCGCGGGCTGGCGACCGCCAAGGGCGATCGGCGGCGTCCGTATACATTGACCGCGGCCGGTCGCGAGCAGTTAGAGCAGCAGATCGCGGCGCTGTCGCAGATCTCGCGCACGGCGGCGCGGCGGTTAAAGCACGCATGAAGCTTCTCATCCGAATGCTGGCTCGATTCTATCCCGCACCATGGCGCGCCCGGTATGGTGAGGAGTTCGATCAACTGCTCGAAGATTCCAACTGGCGTGGGGCGCTGAATGTGTTCGCAGGAGCGCTGCAGATGCAATTCACAAGCTGGGGATATGGGCGGTTCGCGATTGCAGGGATCATGATCGGCATCGTCGCGTCGGCGGTGATTGCGTATTCAAGGCAGCCGGAGTGGCGATCGGAGGGCGTGATGTCGTCGAGCTTTTTCGAGCGAAACCTCTGGGATGAGTTCACCCGCGTCGCCCAAGCGGCGGTGACGCGAAACTCGCTAACCAAGATCATCCTAGCCGAAAATCTGTACTCCGACGAGCGCCGTAACATGCAACTCGAAGACGTGATTCTGAACATGCGCAAACACATTACGATCGCTGCATTGAAGACACCGGGAGAATTCGCGATTCGATATGAGTATCCCGATCGATTTGCCGCGCAGCGAGTTGTTGCAGCATTGACCAGCGATATGATTCGCGCCAATCTCGACGTAGGGCACGGCAGGATGGAGCTCATTACTCCGGCGGATCTTCCCGCCAAGCCGTTCAATCGCCCGCCACTCCCCATCGCCACGGTGGGTCTGGTGAGCGGGCTGCCTGTTGGTCTTCTGGCTGGCTATCGTGATCCGCCGGCGCCGTAGTGAAGGCATGAAGCGCGTCATTCGAATTCTTGCACGACTGTATCCCGCGGCCTGGCGCGCTCGCTATGGCGCGGAGTTCGATCAGCTCGTCGAAGATTCGAAGCCGGGATGGCGCGACCCGGTAAACGTGTTCACAGGAGCGATGCAGATGCAATTCACGAAATGGGGATATTGGCGACTGGGAGCATCCGGCATGCTTCTCGGGATTGCGGCTTCCGCAGCGCTCGCGTTTTCGCTGCCGATGTGGTTTCGCGCCGAGGCGGAGATGGCGGGTCCCACGGATCCCGCGAGCGTTGAAGCAGTCGCGCGCGCCGAACACGAGTTGGTCAGAACAAACTCGCTGGTTAATTTGATTCAGATTCACGGTCTTTACTCAGATGAATTGCGAAGGCAGCCGCTCGAACAGATCGTGACGAAGATGCGCAACGACATCACTTTTGGCCGCACTGAGCTTGGCGCGTTCACCGTCCGCTTCGAATACCCCGACCGATCTAAGGTTGCGGAGGTTCTGCCAGCGCTGGAAGCTGGCCTGATTTTCGGAGCGCATCTGAGGGAGGGCGATGTCTCAATCCCAAGCGATCCGTTATATCCGAAGCGAGCGTTTATTGTTCTTGCAGGATTACTGGCCGGCATGGCCGCGGGCATCATTACGGCTCATATGCTCCGGTCCCGGGAGCATTCGGCGACGTGCCCCACCTGCGGCCATCGCGTGCCTTACTTAGACGGCTCCGACCACGGCGGCACGATTCCGTTCATGCGCGCATAGGCGATCGATTGACCCACATGCTCGCTGGTGTGCGCGATCAGGTGGATCATGATGCCTTCAACATTCGTATCCGCATCGCCGATGTGAGCCTTCTTCGTCATATCGAGCTTAGGATAATTCTCCTTCACCGCCGCGATCGAGTCTTTCAGGAAGTTGATCACGTCCGCCTTCGCCGTAATTTTCTTCTCTGCGTCGCGAGCCTTCGACATGTCGACTTTCACCCCGCACGTGTTTAGAAAGAACAAGTGCGCCACCGCGATATGCACGTACACTTCGCCGATGGAGCGTACGCCTGGGGCGGGCCGCCACGAAAATTTGTCCGCCGGAATTTTCTCGGCGAGCCTCACTGCCTCGTCGGCCGTGAAGTTGAACTCGCCCATCCAGCCCGTGCCGTATTCCTGCTTGGGCTTTGATTGCGCCGAAACAATGAGCGCGGTCACGACGAGTCCCATTGCGATGCGGTGAAGTTTCATGAAGGAATGATGCCATATTCGCATCGCAATAGGTGACCCGGGCGTTGGACCGCTCCCTTTGGTCACGGCTCGTCTTGGTGTTGATTCGGTGCGCGCCGCAAATGAGCCGCGTACATTTCGATTCGAGCGAGAGTGGATTCTGATAAAATTCTCGCCTCATGGCCCATCTTGAAAAATACACCGGCGTTCTCGGCCTGATCGTCATCGTCCTGATCGCGTACCTCTTCTCGAAAGACCGCCGCGCCATCCAGCCGCGCGTGATCTTCTGGGGCCTGGGACTGCAGTTGGCGATCGCGTTCCTGCTGCTGTGGAACAAGAAATGGCCCATCGCGCGCGCGTTCGAAACGGCCAGCAGCGGGGTGAATCATCTGCTCGATTATGCGGCGGCGGGCAGCGGGTTTGTGTTCGGCGATAAGCTGGGCGTCAAGAACGATCAGTTCGGCGTGATCTTTGCGTTTCAAGTGCTGCCGATCGTCATCTTCATTGCGTCTCTGTTCGCGATTCTGTATTACCTGGGCGTCATGCAAGTGGTGGTCAAAGGGATGGCGTGGCTGATGCAGCGGGTGATGGGCACCAGCGGCGCGGAATCATTGAACGTCGCGGCCAGCATCTTCATGGGCCAGACCGAAGCTCCGTTGACGATTCGTCCCTTCCTCGCAGGGCTCACGGAAAGTGAATTGTTCACCATCATGGTCAGCGGCATGGCGCATGTTTCGGGCGCGGTGATGGCGGCGTATGTGCTGATCGCGGGGGTCGATATCAAGCATCTCTTAACGGCCGTGATCATGACTGCGCCCGCAACGCTGATGCTCGCGAAAATGCTGATGCCCGAAACGGGCAAGCCGGTGACGGCGGGCGGAGTCGATGTCGAAGTTGAGAAGCCGGGCGTGAATATTATCGACGCGGCATCGCGCGGCGCATCCGATGGATTGCAGCTCGCGCTGAACATTGGGGCCATGCTTATAGCTTTTATTGGGCTGATCGCTCTGGTGAATGGGATGCTAACGGCGCTGCACCAGACGCATCATCTCGAATGGATTCCAGGTTCGATGCAGGCGATTCTGGGCCACGTGTTCGCGCCCATCGCGTGGCTGCTGGGCGTGAAGTACGACGATTGCGCCACCGTCGGTAATCTCTTGGGCGAACGCCTGATCCTGAACGAATTCGTGGCGTTCGTCGATCTGGGCAAGATCGGCCACACGCTGGACAATCGATCGTTTGTGATCACCACGTATGCGCTGTGCGGTTTCGCGAACCTGAGTTCTGTCGCGATTCAAGTGGGCGGCATCGGAGCGCTGGCGCCGTCGCGGAAATCGGATCTGGCCAGGCTGGGGATGAAAGCGGTCGCGGCAGGGACGATGGCGAATTTCATGTCGGCATGCATTGCCGGAATGATGTTATGAGCGTTGGGGTTGTTTTAGGAAGCGGGCTCGGCGCGTTCGCGGATCAACTGGATAGCGCCGTCGCGACTCCGTATTCAGAGATCGAAGGCTGGCCGGCATCGACCGCGGCGGGTCACGCGGGCAAGCTCGTTACAGGGCGAATCGGCGATACCGAAGTAATCGTGCTCGCCGGACGAGCGCATCTGTACGAAGGCTACACTGCACAGCAGGTCACATTCGGTATTCGCGAGTTGGCGCGGCGCGGCGTGCGCTCGGTGATTCTGACCAACGCGGCCGGAGCGATCAGCGTCGATTACAAACCCGGCGATCTGGTGCTGATTTCGGATCACATCAATCTACTGGGAGCGAATCCGCTCACCGGACCGAATGACGATTCGCTCGGTCCGCGATTTCCCGATATGAGCGAAGCCTATTCGCGCGACTTCCGCGAGATCGCCAAAGAGGAAGGCCAAGAGTTGGGCATTACGCTGCCCGAGGGAATCTACGCAGCCGTCCCCGGCCCCAGCTACGAAACGCCCGCCGAGATTCGCTACCTGCGCACCATCGGCGCAGATCTGGTCGGCATGTCGACCGTTCCGGAAACGATCGCGGCGAATCACATGGGCTTGAAAGTGCTGGCGATTTCTTGTGTGACCAACATGGCGGCGGGCATCCTGCCGCAGAAATTGCATCACAGCGAAGTTATGCAAACCGGCGAGCGGATCAAAGGTATACTGGTCAGTCTGTTGCAACGTGTAATCCCCCGTCTGGACGCCCACGCCGGCTAACGAAATTCCTTCGCACGTGTCATAATTTAATGCGAGACGCACTTGGATAATCCGGATCGTTCCCCCGTTACCGAGCTTCTGTCACAGGCCCGGCGCCGCTCGATCACGCACCTGGTGATCGATCAAACGGCGCTCGCGCTAACCATCGGCATGGGCGGAGTGATCCTGCTGCTGCTGACCGGGACCCAGATTCTGGATTGGTATTGGGTGGTGCTGCTGACCGTGGTCAGCCTCGGCGTAGGGATCTGGCGATTCTGGAATACGATTCCCACTACCTATCGACTGGCGCAGCGCATCGATCGGCGATTGAACTTGGCGGATGCGTTGTCGACGGCCTCCTATTTCGCGTCACCCGACGCCCATGCCGCCGATAACGATGGCGATGAAGCGGTGCGCGTGCGGCAGCGGCAGGAAGCCGACGATGTGGCGAGATCGATCGATGTGCGTGCGGGTGTGCCATTCAATCGTTCGCGATTTATGTGGCCCGCGGTTGCGCTGTTCGCGGTCGCATTTGGATTGTTCGCGGTGCGCTACGCCGTTACGGGCACCATGAGCTTGCAGCCGTCACTAGTGCGAATCGCGCTCGATACATTTTTCCCGTCGAAACCACTGCAGGCCAAGAATAAGAAGCAGAATCGCCCGGGCGCTCCCAATATCGACGATGGTCAGCCTGACACGCCCACCACGCAACAGGACGAGCAGCCCGATAACGTTCTGCAGCCTGAACAAACGCAGGAAGAAGGCAATGCCGATTCGGTGGATCAATCGAAATCGGCTTCCAAGACCGGTGCGCAGAGCCCCAACGACACCGATCAGCAGAACGCGGATAAGAGCGATAAAGAGGGCAAGGGCGATAAAGGCGACAAGCAATCGAGCGGCGACGATAAGAATTCGAACGATTCCAAAGACGGCAAGGGCCAGCAGGGCAAGGATGGCAAGGACGGCAAGCAGGGCCAGGAATCGTCATCGATGTTGGACAAGCTGAAAGATGCCATGGCCAACATGATGAACAAGATGAAGTCGTCAACGAAGGACGGCCAGCAGCAACAGCAATCGCAAAACGGAGACCAAAAAGGCAACGAGAATAAGGACAGCAAGGGTCAGCCGTCCCAATCGCAGAACGAATCGAAACAGAGTTCGCAATCGGATCAACAGAGCGATGGGTCGGACAAGAGCCAGAGCGCGGATGCGCGCGGGCAGGAAAAATCGTCCGACAAGAACGCGTCGCCCGATTCCAAGAGCGGCATTGGTTCAGCGGATGGCGATAAGTCCGCCAAGGATGCCGAAGAGCTGAAAGCGATGGGCAAGATCAGCGAGATTCTGGGCAAGCGTTCGGCGAATGTGAGCGGGGAAGTGATGGTGGAGGTCGGGTCCAGCAAGCAGCAGTTGAAGACGCCGTTCGCGCAGCGGCAGGCGTCGCACGTCGAAGCCGGCAGCGAAATCCATCGCGATGAAGTGCCGCTGGCCGATCAGCAGTTCGTGCAGCAGTATTTCGAGCAGATCCGCAAGCCCGCGGCAGCGAAAGCCGCGCCGGCGAAAGATAAACCCCAGCCTGACAAGAATCCCGGACAGTAATCGTAGCGCGGGCGATCGATTTTTGTCGCCTGCGAGTTCGTAGACGCAGGCCACGAAACCCGATGGCCTGCGCTACTGAATCTTCACCACGCCCGGTGCGACTTCGGGGAAATTCTTCATCACTGCCGGATCGTGGCCCGGAATGATCCACTTCGGCGCGGCGGCGAGCTGCTTCATGCGATCCTGCGCTCGCAGATTCGATTCCGCATCCAGAGTCTGCGCGATCGGCACATGCTTTTCCAGGTTCTCGTAGAGGTACATATTGTCGCTCGCCAGAATCACGGTGCCGACCGCCGTATTCACCGCGACGAATTGTGACGCGAAGGTATGCTTGCCGCCGGTGTAGCACGTGATGCCGGGCAGGATCTCCTGCGCATCGCCATTCACCAGCGCGACGCGCCCCTCCGCATTCAGCTTTTGCAGCATCTCCAAATCCAGCGGATCGGCGGCGTTTCTGCGGCCGCCCTTGGCGGCGAGATCGGAGTAATACTCCAGCTCTTCTTTCTGGATGTGGATCTTCGCTTTCGGGAAAAGATCCGCGCCGTCGGCGTGATCCCAATGGATATGCGTGATGATGAGATCGCTGACGTCTTCGGGTTTGACGCCCGCTCGCGCAACCGCGTCGGAGGGCTTGGCGAAGTCCACCGGCTTCCACTGCGTGAGGAATTTTTCGCGATAGAAACCGGAATCGACCACGATAGTGCGGCCTCCTCCTCTTACCAGCCACACCATCATGGCGATATCCATCTTGCGCGATGGATCGGCGCCTGCGATCAGGCCGTTCACAGCGAAATCCTTCACCTTCGCGTATTGGATCGCGTAGATTTCGTATTTGGGCTTCGATTGAGCAGCAGCGGACACAGCCGCGAGAACAACACAAAGAAAAAATCGCATTACTCGAATCGTAGCGCGTGCATCGGATCAATGCGAGCGGCACGCCGCGCCGGAATGAAATTCGCGGCCAGCGCCGCGACGATCAGGAAACCCGAAACAGCCAGGAACGCCCACGGATCATAGGGGCTCACACCCGCGAGCAAGGATCGCAACAGGCGTGTGGCCGCGAACGCTCCGGCGAGTCCGACCACCAAGCCGATCGCAGCGAGCGTCATGCCTTCGCGCAGAATCGCAGCGAGCACCTGGCCCGGCTCCGCGCCCAGAGCCATGCGAATGCCGATTTCGCGTGTCCGCTGGGTCACCGCGTAGGAGATCACGCCGTAGATCCCCGCGATCGCCATTACCAGCGCAATGCCGGCGAACACGCCGAACAGCCACGAATACGTTCGGCGCGTCCACAGCGAGCGCTGCAGGCGCTCCTCCATGGTCCACATTCGGCCGGGCGCGAGATCCGGGTCGATGCGGCGCAGAATCTCGCGCGCCGTCGCGACCAGTGCGCGCGTGTCGCCCGCGCCGTGAATCGCGATCATCATCGATGAGTTTGGATTTTCGGCGACCGGCATGAACACGGCCGGCCGCATGTCGCGATCGAGGCCGTAATGCCTGGTGTCGTGCGCCACGCCGATCACGGTAAGCCACGGCGACTTGTCGCCGCGATACGCGATGCGTTTGCCGATCGGATCGGCATTCGGCCAGTACAGCCTGGCGAAGCTCTCATTGACAATCGCGGTCTGCGGGCCATCTCTTGCGCCATCGTGCGCATCGAAGTCGCGCCCGCGATCGAGCTTCATGCCCATGGCGTGAAAATATCCCGGCAGGATGCCGATCTGCAGGATCACCGGATCCTCGTCTTTAGATGTGTGCGGCGTGGCGCCTTCCACTTTGAAGAATGTGCCGGAGTGTCCGGCCAGCGGAACCAGCGTTCCCGCGCTGACCGATTCAACGCCCGGCGCGGAGCGGAGACGCTCCACCAGCGCTTCGAAAAACGGCGGCCGCTGCTCCGGCTTCCGATACTTGGCGACCGGTAGATCCACCGTGAACGTCAGGACGTTGCTGGCGCGAAAACCTGGATCGACATCCATCACTTTGCGGAACGCTTTCACCAGCAACCCCGCGCCCGCCAGCAGCACCAGTGCGAGCGCGATTTCGGCGGCGACCAGCGTCTTCATGCTGCGGCGGCGCGCTTTCGATAACGATGTTTTGGGCGCGGCATCGGCCAGGAATCCGCGCATATCGACTTTCGAAAACTCCAGCGCCGGGCCCAGGCCGGAGAGCACCGCGGCAGCGCCGATCACCAAAATCGCGAAAATGCCGAAGCGCCAATCGATATGGAAATCGATCCACTGCGGCAGCACGTCGGGCATCAGAGAGAGCATGGCGCGCAGACCGGCCCAGCCGAGCGCGATGCCGACTGCTCCGCCGATCGCGGCGAGCAACAGGCTTTCTGTGAGTAATTGGCGCACCAGAGCCCGGCGCCCCGCGCCCAGTGCGGAACGAATGGCGATCTCACGCGTGCGCGCGGTGGCGCGCGCCATCATCAATCCGGCGACGTTCACGCACGCGATCAACAGCACCATGCCGACCGCGCCGAGTAGCACTTGCGTGATCAAGCGATAGTCGCCGGAGTAGCTGTCGCGCAGAGAAATCGCGGTCGGGAACGTGGTGTCGTTCACCGGCTCTTTCGGGATCATCCCTTTGTGGACGCGCAGCAGATCGCCGCGCGCCTGTTCCATGGTCACGCCGGGCTTCAATCGTCCCACGCCATCGAGATACCAGCCGTCGTGCCGCGCAGGATCTTCCTGCAGCGGAATCCAGAGATCGGATTGATCGGGATAGACCGCCGTCTTGGGCAACACGCCGACGATTTCATACGGCTGCGTGTCCAACTGGAGCACCTTGCCTAGCACATCGCTCCGTCCGCCGAACTTGTGCTGCCACAATCCGTAACCCAGCATCGCGACCTTGCGGCCATCCTTGCGATCCTCCTCCGGCGTGAATCCGCGCCCGAGCAGCGGCGTGATCCCTAGAGTCGAAGTGAGATCGTAGGTGACGCTCGCGGTCTGGATGCGCTGCGTATCTCCGAGCCCTGACAGGGTCGACACGCCGGTCGAGAACACCGCCATGCCGCGGAAGGACTGGTTTTGCTCGCGCCACGCCACGAAATCCGCGTAAGAAATGCCGACCACGGTGAGATTCCACTTCGGCGCGGCTTCGTTCAAATAGAGCAGGCGGCTGGGTTCGGGGTAGGGAACCGAGCTGAGGAACAGGCCGTCAAAGATACTGAAGATCGCGGTGTTGGCAGCGATGCCGAGAGCGAACATCACGACCACGGCGAGACTGAATCCTGGTTTCCGGGCGAGCGAACGCAGTGCGGCCTTGAGTTGGGACATGCTTTTTAGACGTACCGGATTCCCGGGGGTTGGTTACGCGCGGGATTTTTGCCGCATTAATCCGATCCGATGTCCGTCAGGATCGCACAGCAACGCGATCCATAGATCGTGATCGGGCAGGTGCGCGACCAGGTGCGGGTCGCGATCGAACTCGAGCCCCGGATCGAACTCATTCACCTTGAAATAAACGATGGAGCGCGACGGCTCGACCTTTTCGCCTAGGAAGCGCCGCAGCAGCAGACGAATACCGGAGCAGCTGAAAAACGCGATAGCAGGGGTTTGCAGCTCCAGCGGCAGCCCGAGCTTATCGCGATAAAACGCGACAGACCGATCCAGGTCACGGACCTCGATTTCGATTTGCCCGATCTCATTCATAGCGCAGGGCTTCGACCGGCGCGATTTTCGTAGCGCTGCGAGCCGGGTAGAGCGTCGCCAAAAGGCTGACCGCGAGCGCGCTTCCGGCGATCCAGACAGCATCGATCGCACGGGTGTTGAACGGCACGTACGAAAGCTGGTACACCTGTTCGTTCAGCGCGATCCAGTGGTAATGGTCGGCGAAGTAGCACAGCGTGTAGCCGACGATCAATCCGATCGCGGTCCCGACGCTGCCGATCAGTGCTCCTTCGAACACAAAAATGTTGCGGATCTGCGAAGGGCGCGTACCCATCGACATCAGCACCGCGATGTCGCGATGCTTTTCCATCACCATCATGACCAGCGCGATCAGGATATTCAGCGCCGCCACCAGCATGATCAACCCGATGGTAATCACGGTCACAATTCTTTCAGTCGCGAACGCTTCCAGGACCGCGTGATTCTGGTCCTCCCAGGTCAGTGCCGCGAGCTTGGGCCCGATGACATTTTCAGCTTCCTTCTCGACCAGCGGAGCTTGATAAACGTCGTCAAGGCGCAGATCGATACTGTTGACCACGTCGCCTTCCACGTCGTAGGCGTCTTGCACCGCCTTAAGAGCGGCGAATCCCCAACTGTAATCGGCTTCGAAGAATCCGGTTTCAAAAGTGCCGGCAACGACGAAACGGATGAATTTCGGGCGGGGGCCGAAGGGACCGAATCCGGGGGCCGTGAGAGTGACCACCTTGTTCACGCTCGCACCGATCGAGTCGGCGAGACGTGAACCTAGAATGATGCCTGGGTAGCGGCCGTTGCCGCGAAGGTTCTCAATCGATCCGGACTTGAGACGGACCAGAGGTGTCGGCAGCTGGGACGGATCGGGCAGAATGCCTTTGATGGTCGCGCCCGACCCGTTCACCGGTCCGGTCACGAAGGCAGGTTCGTAAAGGCCAGGCGTCGCGAGTACGACGTGCGGAAGCTTGGAGACACGCGCGATGATATCGCGCCACCCGGTGATTCCGTCGCCGGGTTGCTTTTCTTGAATCGAGACATGCGCGGTGAGCCCCAGCAGATTGCGCTGCAGCGTCTGGCTGAATCCAGTCGTGACTGCCAGCGCGATCACCAGAGCCATCACGCCCGCGGCGACGCCGATCACCGAGATCACCGTGATGACGGAGATCATCACTTGCTTGCGCTTGGCGCGGAGATAGCGTCTTGCTATGAACAACTCAAACATGGGGGGAAGCAGTCAGGAGACAGGAGTCAGGAGTCAGAATGGCCTTCGCGTAGGAATCGAGAACCTTGCTGGTTTCTTCGAGCATGGGCATGATCTCGTCGTTTCGGCCGTACTCCAGGTCTTCCGAAAGGATCAGGTAATAGCGACATTCCTCCAGGGAGGATTGAGCGATGTTGAGGAATCGCACGACTCCTACCCCGCTACCCATCTCGACTCCTCAGCAGAGGAAATAGAATGACGTCCCGAATCGACCGCGAATTCGTCAGCAACATCGTCAGACGATCGATTCCGATTCCTTCTCCGCCCGTCGGCGGCATCCCGTAGGACATGGCGCGGATGTAATCCTCGTCCATCTGATGCGCTTCTTCATCGCCCGCCGCCTTCAACGCGAGCTGCATTTCGAAACGTCGCCGCTGCTCTTGAGGATCGTTCAACTCTGTATAGGCGTTGCCGATCTCCATGCCGCCCGCGTATATTTCGAAGCGATCGACGAACGCCGGATCCGCTTCGTTATTTTTCGACAGCGGCGAGACTTCGACCGGATACTCGTAGATCATGGTCGGCTGCACCAGCGTCGGTTCCACCTTGCGCTCGAACGCTTCCATCAGGGCGTGACCCTTCAACGACGCGTCGCCAACTGCCTCCCGCATCGTCATGCGTTTCACATTGCCGAAATCGAGCGCAGTGCCCTGATACTCCACCGTCGCCGATCCCGTCGCGTCGATCGCGGTCTGCTTCAATAACTCCGCCGAAAAATCCATCAGCCCGTGATAATCCGTGTACGCCTGATAGAACTCCAGCATGGTGAACTCCGGATTGTGCTGCGTCGAAATTCCTTCATTGCGGAAATTGCGATTGATCTCATACACTCGGTCCAGCCCACCAACGATGAGCCGCTTGAGGTACAACTCCGGCGCGATGCGCAGATACAGATCCATATCGAGCGTGTTGTGATGCGTCACGAACGGACGCGCGGTCGCGCCTCCGTAAATCGGCTGCATCATGGGCGTTTCCACTTCGACGAAGCCGTGCGCTTCCAGTTGCCTCCGCAGCGACGCGATGATCCTCGCTCGCGTCACGAAAATCTTCTGCGATTCCGCGTTGGCGATCAGATCCAGATAGCGCTGCCGATAGCGAATTTCGACGTCTTCCAGGCCGTGAAATTTTTCGGGCATCGACAACAGCGTCTTTGAAAGGAACGTAAGCTTCTCGACGTGCACGCTCAACTCGCCGGTGCGCGTGCGAAATAGATATCCCTCGACACCCATGATGTCGCCGATATCCAGAATCTCGAACAGCTTGTATTCGTTTTCGGAGACCGCGTCCTTGCGCACGTACACCTGCAAGCGCTCACCTGATTGCTGCAGATGCATGAAACCCGCCTTGCCCATGCGACGAATCGTCGCGATGCGGCCCGCGATTTTGACCTGCGGCTTGTCGACCAACTCCTCGGCGGTCTTCACCGTGTAATCGGCAAGAATCTGCGGGATCGTGTGAGTGAAATCGAAACGCTGGCCGTAGGGCCGGAACCCGAGCGCCTGAATTTCAGAAAGGCGGCCGAGCCGCTGCTGGTACAACTCGTCTTCAAGGGACATTAACTAGAGGGTACCAGTCAGATCCGATGTTTCGACGTGGCGCGGGCCGCCAGGCCTGCAGCGTCGACAGTCCTGTCGACGTTTTCCGGAAGCGCCGAGACGACTCTCGGCGCAGCAGGCTGGACAGCCTGCGCCACCCTTACCTTCGAACGATCACTTCGCGCAAATGGTCGCGCGTCAGGAAAAATTTCACCGATTGAAAATCCTGGAACAGCTTTTCGAGACTGCGGTTGTTGAAGAACTGGGCCGGCTTGCGGCGACCCCGCGGCGACAGATTAATGGTCCGATGATCCGACACGCGATAGGAATACGTCGGGATGGTGTCGATGCGCTCCTCAGCATGAAAGAACGCCAGCAGGCACGCGCCCGGTTGCAGCACGCGATGCAGGCGATCGACCACAACGGTCAACAGCGACGGCGCCAGAAATTGCAACGTGTCCCACACCAGCACGCCGTCGAACTGCCCATCGGGAAAATCGAGCACCGCGCGCAGGAACGCCTCGCACTTCAGCGGATTGGCCTGGTTCTCATAAAAATCGCCGCCGCCCGCGAAATGCTGGTCGAGCTGATGCACGAAATCGTCGGAGTACAGGCGATGACCGTAGTTGGTCAGAAAACTGATCGTCGCCTGGCTCGCGCCGGCGAGATCGAGAATGGAGAGACCCGAACGTTCTTCGAGCGACGAACAGAATTGATCGAGGCCGTGACTGTGCCGGGTCTCCAACGAACCGAATTTAGGACTAGCGCTTGTGATCGCCAGCTCCTGCGGCCATCGCAGGGGCGGCGGGCGCGGGAGCGGAGGCGACCGGCTGCGGCTGAGGTTTTACGGCTTGTGGCGCGGGCTGAACGCGCGGCGTCTCCACGCGAACGATGTCGATGTTGCCCTTGAAATACGCGCCGTCTTCGATCACTACGCGAGCGGTCTTGATATCGCCCACCAGTTTCGCGTCCTTGCGGATGTCGATCTTGTCGGTGGTCTCCACGTTGCCGTGAATGGTTCCCAGCACCACGATTTCGCGGGCCTTCACCCCGGCGGTCACTTTGCCGTTCGGGCCGACGGTGAGGCGATGCTCCTGCAGTTCCACCGTGCCTTCCACTTCGCCGTCGATGGTCAGATCCTCGCGGCTGTAAATCTGTCCTTTCACGATAACGGACTTGCCGAGCACAGCTTGACCACCGCGATGCGCGTCGAAGTGCGGTTCGCTGGCGCTACGTCCTGGGAGCGTCGACATTGGGATTCCCTCCTTGGCAAGCTCGGATGAGGTCGGCGGAGCCGATGCCGGCTTGGGTGAAAATTCTTCGTCCTTGCGGCGATTCCACATGTGGGGAGCGCCTCCTTCCAAATAAATCGCGCAGCCCTCCGACCGGCCACGCCACTGTCCCATCATATTACTACGGTTGCGAATTAAATTCGAGCTTGAAGTGGCCGGGGCATCAGAAACGGGCTTTGGCGGGCCAGGGACACAGGCTCGCGACCGGGCATTCCTCGCATAACGGACGCTTGTCGCGGCAGATTTCCTTGCCATGCTGCCGCAGCAGCAGATGCGCTCGGGCGAGCTGCGGCGCCGTCCTGGGAAGATCCTTCGCCACTGCCTCCTGAATCGATCGGTACTGCGCCCCGTAGTTGCGCGAACTCTCGCGCCCGTAGCCCATCCGCAGCAACACTCGGCTGCCGTTCCAATCGAGCGGTAGACCCTCGCCCCCGCCGCAATAAAGGAGGATCTTCTCCGCGCCAGGCCCTCCGATATTCGGGAATTGCTTCAACGCGCGCAGCGCATCTTTATAGGGAAGCTTGAGGATCGTCGAAAGATCGCCGTCGAACTGGTCGATGGTAATGCGCGCGACCTCCAGCCACCGGAACACGCGTGTCTCCGGCCGCATGCCGCCCAGCTTCGCCAATGCGAGCAAGGTATCGCGATTCGCGGCTTGAATCTGGTACGGATCGAGGCCTATTTGCTGTCGCAACCCGTCGAGCACGGCTGCGCGCCGTTCATCCGAAAGCAGGTACGCGGCGTTCTCCCATAGCACCAGCTCGAACGGACCTTTCGCCGGTGGCAGCGCGGGATTGCCGTAGTGCCGCTTCAACGCGGAGATCAGGTTGGCGAATCGAGATTCTGCCACGCATTACATCTTACTGGGTCAGTGTCCCGCCAGGGCGACGAACGCGCTCCATTCCTGTCGCGCCTCAAACGGCCGCCAATGAGGCGCGACAGGAATGGAGCGCGTTCGTGAGTCGAATTCAAATCCCGAAATAACCCGAATCAGTTCGAACTCTTGCGGATCTCCGAATCGAGCGGCTTCTTGGTATGTTCCAACTCGTGCGGCAGGACTCGCTGCTTTTGGCGATTGGGCCCGGTGAGCAAATGCGGCCGCGGATTTAACGTGTCGCCCGTCACGCGCTCGCGCACCCGAGTCTCGGGTACTGCCGCCGCCGCGGTTCCGGTTCCGATCGAAATCTTGTATTCGAAATTGTCAGAATCCGGTCCCGCAATCTCGAGCACGTTGTCGCCTGCCGTCAGACCGGTGGGTACAGTCAGAGTTACCAGGTACACGCCTGTGAAACCCGCCTCCAATCCGGCGAAACTTACCGTTGCCTGAACTCCACCAATGAACGCCGTAAACGTGTTTGAGGTCGCGTCATTGGCTGGCGAAACAGCCCCGTCGCTGATCGCCGTCGTCAAGCCGCCCAATCCCGTCACGAATACGTTCAGCACATCGTTGCCGAGCGCCTGATTGGTGGGCGAAATGATGCTGTTGTCGGAAACGCGCTGCGCGCGTGCGTATGCCACGCCATTCAGTGTTTCCGAGAAAATCCCGGGTTGCGAAAAGCCAACGAACATGGTCACGACATTCGATTTGACGCTGCCATTCACTACCTGAATCGTGGCCACGCCGGGCGTGACTTCATAAGGCACCAGCACCGCAACCTCATCTGGAAATACGTAGTAGATGGGAGCCGGAATACCGTTGATCAGCACTTGCACGCCATTGAGAGTGGCCGCGAAACCGCCCGTGCTCTGCTCGAAGGAAGGCGCCAGATTGGAGCCGGTCATGATCAAGAATTCGCCCGGCGCGATATCCGCGGTCGACAATGCGTAGCTGGCCGCGTTGATGATCCCAGTCGGATCCAGGAACACGCCAGGTTGGTTGGTAAACGTCGGGCCGGCCAGTGCGACGTTGATTCCCAGCGTGGGCGAATTGCCAAATCCGACACGCAGAGCGCCGTTCAATCCGTAGACGTAATGCTGGCCGTTGTTGGTGTCGTCGCTGGTGCCGTCCGAATTGAACGTGTAGCCGTCGATGTAAGTAAAGTCGAAAGCGTTGGGCGAAGTGGTCGACTCGAGGCGCTCATGCCCTAGGATATTGGGCTGTGAGGTCGTCGTCCCCAGGGCTTTAAACGATCCGTAATAGCTATCCACGCCGCCGCTGGAGAAGCTGAAATCCATGCCCGCCTGATAGTACAGGCCGGCGAAATTCGCTGGCATCCCCGAGCCGTTCTTCACTCCGACGAAAATGTCCCATCCGTTCGGGGCCCCGCCGAATACGAAGTTTCCATCGGGTGAGACATAGATGTAGTGGTTGCCGTACTGGATCAAGTTGTTGGGGTTGGTGGTGGTGGGGAACTCGATAATTCCCGCGCCGTTCTGGAATATATATTTGTTGCTGATGCTCTGAGTCACCAGCGACGTCCCGATGTATCCCTTGTTGGTGCCCGAAATGTTGCCGTTGCCATCCGCAGTCAACGTCATCAGCATGTCGCGAGTTTCCGCCGATCCACCGGATACGTCAACGAATGGCGAATCCATGTCGATCAGCGTGTAAGTTCCCTTCAGAGACGCGACGGTGGGGAGCGGCGATGCCAGCGGCGCCGCGACTGCCAGATCGTTCACCCCGTCGCCGCTCAAATTCTCGGTACTGCTGCCAATGAAAATCGAATTGGACACCAATCCGAAGATCGTCTCGCCGGCGATCAGTGGATTAGACAAACAGGCGTATCCACTTCGAGAAACAATATAGGTACCCGTTACAGGCGGATTGCCTCCGCTGCCGACCGGCGTGTTCGTCTGATTGACGGCGT
The DNA here is from genome assembly GCA_963819125.1 of Terriglobia bacterium. Classification (GTDB taxonomy): domain Bacteria; phylum Acidobacteriota; class Terriglobia; order Bryobacterales; family Bryobacteraceae; genus Palsa-187. The sequence continues at coordinate 120,830 of CAWFUQ010000013.1, read as the reverse complement.
CGACAACATTGCCGGTCAATGAGTAGGTGCCGGCGGTGCTATTAAACGTGATCTCTCCGTACACCGACGCAGCATCGGCCAAGTCGCCCGATGCATCGCCGACCTGCCAGGTCACGTGGCGGATATAGTAATTTCCGCTGAGCATGCCGTTGCCCGAGCTGTCCCATCCTGTGCATCCGGCCGGTTGCGCCGCGGCAAGGGCGCCAAAAAGAGCGAGGAAAAATGCCGCCGGGATCAAAAGTTTGAAAGGTATGAGTTTAGCCATCTGCATCTTCACTTTTACATGGACGTATCGCGCGGGCGATTGTTGACGATCTTTTTCACAGCGTGAAAACTACGCGATCTGCCGCAGATCCAGCATTAGATCCAATGGGTTGCAATTTACGATGCCCTTAGCAGAACCGCCGTGATGTTATCCGGCCCACCCTGCGCGCGCGCCGCCTCGATCAGCTTCTGGCACTTCGACGCCAATGGCTGATCGGCTTCGAGAGCCGCCAGGATCTCCTCTTCCGCCGCGACCCCGTGCAACCCGTCGCTGCACAGCAGGATCTCGGTCCCGGGAGCCGGTTTCACCATATACGTGTGCGTGCGCAAATTTTCTGAAACGCCGATCGCCATGGTCAGGACGTGCCGCATCGGGTGCGTTTTCAGGCTCTCTTCATCGATTCCCAGCCGGCGACCCACTTCGTTCACCCAGGTTTGGTCCTCGGTGACCGCTACGAGTTTCCCCTGTTCGTGAATATAGGCGCGGCTGTCGCCCACGCTGACGATAATCAGGTCGTTGGCGCTGCCCACTTCCAGCGCCGCCACCAGCGTGGTCCCCATGCCGTCCATGGCCGGATCGTCCGCCGCTTTGTCGATCACGCGGCGATTGGCTTCTTCGAACGCCGCCACCAGCATGCGCGGCTCGATATTGCCGTTGGCCGCCTCCACCACTTCGCGAACGGTATCGGAGGCGAGCTTAGAGGCGTGCTCGCCCGCCTGCGCTCCACCCATGCCGTCGGCGACCAGGTAGAGTCCCAGCTCAGGAAGGCTGAGGAAATAATCTTCATTGTTGTTGCGGACGCAACCTGGGTCGGAAGCTCCGGCGGCTTCTATCATGAGATTCCTGATTATAGCCCGCCAGAGTAGGGCAACACGCTAGGGTTTCGAATCCATTACCGCCTTAAGCTGGCGATAGGCCCGTTCTTCGTAGTTCGCCTTCAACCGCTCGATTCCCAACAGCCGCGCGTCGGAATCGCGGCTGGCGCCGGTCTTCGGTCCTTGTTTTTTCAGGCATCGGCCCAGCAATAGGGTCGACACCGCATCTTCCGGATCGCGATCGGCCACCGCGCGAAAATGCTCCGCGGCTTCGTTGAAATCGCCCTTCCGCCACAACGCGTAGCCCAAATTGAACTGGTACACCAGGTCGCCGGTATCGCCGGCCACAGCCTTGCGAAAATCGTCGATGGCCTGCGGAAGGTTGCGGCGGCTCTCCGCAGCGCCGAGATTGTTGTAAACCTCCGCCAAGGGCACAGTTTCGACAATGGTCTGAAACGACTTCTGTGCGCCCGCAAAATCGCCGGAGTAATAGCGTGACAGGCCCAGCCAGAAACTAGCCGATCGAAAATGAATGTCGTCGGGCGAAATCTTTTCCAGCCACTCCGCGGCCTGCCGGTACTCTTTTCGCTGGAAGTGCATCTGGCCAAGCTGAAAGCAGGGATGGCCGAAGCGCGCATCCAGCCTCGCCGCCTGCAGGAAAAATTTCTCCTTCTGCGTTGGATCCTGCGCCATCATGCCGCGAAGGTAGCTCTCCTCAGCATCGAGCCGCACCGGTGGGCGCAAGGTCTTGAAGTCAGATTCCGGCGGTGCAATGTTGGGAGCGACTTCGGAGAGCGTTCGCCAGGCCAGATGCGCTTCCACCGTTCCCAGATCCTCCAGCGCGCCAGTTTCGACGAACACCGCGCCCAGCTTCATGCGCTTTAGATCGAGAATGCGCGCCGAAATGCGAAGCGATCCGGCGCTATAAGACCCAGCGCTCATGGGCTTCGAGGCGCCCGGAGTCACCGGCGCAACCGGCGCCGTGACTTGAAAACTGCCGAACAGCACGTGTTCCGTGTCCAGTTCCTGGCCTATCTTAATAACGGACGCTTGCGAAAGCGCCGCCCGGCCGCGCAATCGCAGGCGATGAAAGCCGTCCTCGATTTCGCCGCGATCGAAAATCAGAATTCCGCGCGCGCCTAACGCGTCGCGCACCGTTTCAGCGATACTCTCGCCGATCCAGTCGAGATTCGCCGCGCCAGTCTCGGCCTGATTCCAGAACGGCAGAACCGCGACCGTATCGGCGCGCGCCATCGCGGCAGTCACCAGCACAATCGCAATCAGGAGACGCACTAGCTAAAACGTCCGCTCAGCCGCTTAGCGGCAACGGCATTGCGACTGAAATTCCCAGGAAATCGCACCAACTAGTATTCTAACAAGCATGCTAAAGCAGGTCTGTATTCTTCTGTTGCTCGCGGCTACCGCATTCGCTGCCGACAAGGGCATTCTGCTCGAAAACCTGACCTGGGTCGAAGCCGAAAAAATTCTGCGCCCGGAAACCGTGGTGGTCATCCCGATCGGCGCGGAATCGAAAGAACACGGCCCGCACCTGCCGCTCCGGACCGATTTATACGAAGCCCAATATTTGACCAAACGAATTCTGGCGCAATCCGACGTCGTAGTCGCGCCCACGGTTAACTACAATTACTATCCGGCCTTCGTCGAATATCCCGGCACCACCACGCTGCGTGTGGAAACTGCGCGCGATCTGATGATCGACATCTGTACCAATCTGGCCCGCTACGGCCCGCATCGTTTCTATTTCCTCAATACCGGAGTTTCCACGCTGCGGCCGCTTGGCCTCGCTGCGGAGGAACTCCGGAAGCAGGGAATCGTGATGCGTTTCACCGATCTTTCGGTCGCGACGCAGCCCACCGAGGATCGCATCAAGAAGGAAGAAGGCGGAACGCACGCCGAGGAAATCGAAACGTCCATGATGCTGTTCATCGCGCCGGAAGTGGTCGACATGAAGAAAGCCGTGAAGGATTATCACCAAGGGCGGGGTGGCCTGACGCGCAATCCGAACGGCCGCGGTTCGTATTCGGCATCGGGAATCTACGGCGATGCGACGCTGGCAACTCGCGAGAAGGGCGAGGCGATCATGAACCAGTTGGTGGTCAACATCGCCGCGGACATCGAAAAACTCCGCGCGGAGCGGCTTCCTTAGACGTGGCGCAGGCTGTCCAGCCTGCTGAGCCGAGAGTCGTCTCGGCTCTTCTTGCGCGCCCACCCGTGTTACCATCGCTCAAAACCGGTGACCGCTCATGAGCATCTCTGCGCCATTCATTCACCGTCCCGTCGCCACCACATTGCTGACGGTCGCGCTCGGCATCTCCGGCGCCGTCGCGTATAACTTCCTGCCCGTCGCGCCGCTGCCGCAGGTCGATTTCCCGTCCATCTCCGTCTCCACCGTTCTGCCCGGAGCCAGCCCGGAAACCATGGCATCGTCCGTCGCCACACCGCTCGAACGGCAATTCGGCCGCATCGCGGGCATCAACGAAATGACTTCCTCGAGCACGCTCGGCTCCACCAGCATCACCTTGCAGTTCGATCTCAATCGCAACATCGACGCCGCCGCGCGCGACGTGCAGGCCGCCATCAACGCGGCGCGCGGACAACTCCCCGCGAACCTGCCGAGAAATCCATACTGGCGCAAAGTCAATCCGGCCGATGCTCCGGTCCTGATGCTGGGGCTCACTTCCACGACGCTCACTCAAGGACAAATGTACGATGCCGCATCCACGATTTTGCAGCAACGTATCTCGCAAGTGAAAGGAGTCGGGCAGGTTTCCGTCGGCGGCAGCGCGTTACCGGGCGTCCGTGTCGAGGTGAATCCAACCGAGCTCAACAACCTCGGCCTGGGCCTGGAAGACGTACGCACCGTGCTGACCGCGGCGAACGCGAACAGTCCCAAGGGCCAGATGCAGGGTCCCCTACAGGCCTGGAGCATTCACACCAGCGATCAATTGCTGAAAGCCAGGGAGTACCGGACCCTGGTGGTGGCCTACCGCAATGGCGCGGCCGTGATGCTCTCCGACATCGCGCGTGTCGAAGATTCGGTGGAGGATCTGCGCAACGTCGGCTTCATCGACGATAAGCCTGCGGTCCTGATCTTCATCTTCCGCCAGCCGGGTGCCAACATCGTGGACACCGCCGATCGCGTGCTGGAGATCCTGCCGATGCTCAAAGCCTCGATCCCCGCGTCGGTGGATCTGTTCGTCATCAGCGATCGCACCACCACCATTCGCGGCTCGGTGCGCGACGTGCAGCGCACCATGGCGATCTCCATGGCGCTGGTGATCCTGGTGGTGTTCGTGTTTCTGCGCAGTATCCGGACCACGCTGATTCCCGCCATCGCCGTGCCGATTTCGCTCATCGGCACTTTCAGCGTGCTGTACCTGTTCGGCTACAGCATTGACAATCTTTCGTTGATGGCACTCACCATTGCAACGGGCTTCGTGGTCGACGACGCCATCGTGGTGATCGAAAACATCACCCGCCACATCGAACACGGCATGCAGCCGATGGAAGCCGCGCTCAAAGGCGCGAAGGAAATCGGATTCACCGTGGTCTCCATCAGCGTGTCGCTCATTGCCGTCTTTATTCCGATCCTGCTGATGGGCGGAATCGTAGGCCGCTTGTTCCGCGAATTCGCCATCGCGCTTTCCATCGCCATCGTCCTGTCGCTATTCATTTCGCTCACCATGACGCCGATGATGTGCGCGCGGCTATCGGGGCTCGAAGAAAATCGCAAACACAATATCTTTTATCGTTTGTCCGGATGGGTTGTCGACGGCCTGCGCCGGGGCTACGAAAAATCTCTGGCTGTCATTTTGAGGCATCAACCCATCACGCTGGGCGTGACCCTGGGCACGGTCGCGCTCACGGTTTATCTCTATGTGATCGTGCCGAAAGGATTTTTTCCGCAGCAGGACGTTGGGCGGCTTTCGGGCACCATCGTTGCGGATCAGGCGACATCGTTCCAGGCCATGCGCGATCACGTGATCCAGCTTCTGAAAATCGTGATGGCCGATCCCGCGGTGGAAAACACCAACGTGTATGTCGGCTCCGGTGGCGGTCCCGGTGGCGGCGCCGGTGCGATCAACAATGGCAGGATGAACATCCAGCTCAAGCCGCTTAAAGTGCGCGGTGCGAGCGGTGACGAAGTGATCGCGCGCCTTCGCCCCAAGATCTCGCGCATCCCCGGTGCCAGCCTGTACCTGCAGGCGCAGCAGGATCTGCGCATCGGCGGCCGTTCCAGCGGCGCGCAATATCAGTACACCTTGCAGTGCGATAGCGTTCGGGAGCTGAATGAATGGGCCCCGCTGGTGTATCACAAACTGCGCTCGCTCCCCGAGCTCGCCGATGTGAATAGCGATCAGCAGGATCGTGGGTTGGCCGCGAGTCTGGAGATCGACCGGCAAACCGCCGCGCGCATGGGCATCTCCGCTACCGATATCGACAACACGTTGTACGATGCGTTCGGGCAGCGCCAGGTATCGGTGATGTACACGCAGTTGAATCAGTATCACGTGGTCATGGAAGTTTCGCCGGAGTTCTGGCAGAATCCCGACAGCCTGAAGTATCTATACGTGCGCGGCGTCAACGGCGTCCAGGTGCCGCTCAGCACTTTCGCGAAGTACGTCCCTAGCAACACCGCATTATCGGTGAATCACCAGGGACAATTTCCTTCCGTCACGATCTCCTTCAACCTGCCGGTGGGTTCGTCGCTGAGCCAGGCCGTTCCGGTGATCGAACAAGCTGAGCGCGAAATCGGCATGCCTTCGACCATTCACGGAAGTTTTCAGGGGACTGCGGCGGCGTATCAGGACGCGTTATCGAGCGAGCCGATCCTGATTCTGGCCGCGCTGGTCACCGTCTACATCGTGCTCGGCGTGCTGTACGAAAGCCTGATTCACCCGCTGACGATTCTTTCGACCTTGCCCTCAGCCGGCGTGGGCGCACTGCTGGCGCTGATGATCAGCCATAACGAGCTGAACGTCGTCTCGTTGATCGGAATCATTCTGCTGATCGGCATCGTGAAGAAGAACGCCATCATGATGATCGATTTCGCGATCGCCGCCGAGCGCAATGAAGGTTTGAATCCGGAACAGGCGATCTTTCAGGCGTGCGTGCTGCGTTTTCGTCCCATCATGATGACGACCATGGCTGCGCTGCTCGGCGGATTGCCGCTGGCGCTCGGCCGAGGTGAAGGAGCAGAGCTGCGCCGTCCGCTCGGCATGGCGATCGTGGGAGGGCTGCTGTTCAGCCAGGCGTTGACGTTGTACACGACTCCGGTGGTGTATCTCTATCTCGATCGTTTACATTTGCGCTGGGAGCGGATGCGCGCCCGCTCGCGCCGTCCGGTGGAGGCTCAACCATCAGAAGCGTGATCATCGAATGATCGCCGCCGGTTGGGAGAGGATGCGCGGCCCGATTGAGGCGCGACAGAATGGAGCGCGCTAGCCGGCTTTTATCTCAGGCCGACTAACGCGCTCGATGCTCTCGCGCCTCGATGAGGCGGGCGACCAGGCAATGCCGGCGTGGCGCGGGCCGCCAGGCCGGCTGAGCCGAGAGTCATCTCGGATCTTCTTGACTATGGAGCGGAAGAGAAACGCCGGCACGACTGCCGGCGCTGCAGGCCAACGGCCCGCGCCACGGGGCCCCACGTATTAAACTAGCCGTAATCCCTATGCGATATCTCTTTGCACTCTGCCTCGCGATGTCCGCGTTCGCGCAGAACGGACCCTCCGTCGATCTTCTGAAGCCTCTGAAATTTCGCGAAATCGGACCCGCCAACATGGGCGGACGCGTGGACGATTTCGCCGTCGTCGAATCCAACACCAACATCGTCTACGCCGGGCTCGCCTCCGGCGGCGTGTGGAAGTCGACCAACGGCGGCATCAGTTGGAATCCCATGTTCGACAGTCAAGCCGTCTCTAGCATCGGCGACGTCACCGTCTCGCAATCGCAGCCCGACATCGTGTGGGTCGGCACCGGCGAAGGGAACAACCGCCAGAGCGCCTCGTGGGGCAACGGCGTGTATAAATCGACCGATGGCGGAAAAACCTGGAACAACATGGGCCTGCGCGACACCCATCACATCCCGCGCATCGTCATTCATCCGTCCAATCCGAACATCGTCTATGTGGCCGCGCAAGGCCACTTGTGGGGACCGAACGAAGAGCGCGGCCTGTTCAAAACCATCGATGGCGGCAAGACCTGGTCCAAGATTCTGTACATCGATCCCAACACCGGCGTGAACGATATCGTGATGGACCCGATGAATCCAGACACCATCTACGCGTCGTCCTACCAACGCCAGCGCACCGCGTTCGGATTCAATGGCGGCGGCCCGGGCAGCGCCATTTATCGAACCACTGACGGCGGCGCGCATTGGGACAAACTCGAAAACGGTTTGCCGAAGGGCGATAAGGGACGCATCGCGCTCGATGTGTATCGCAAAGATCCTAACGTGGTTTACGCGCTCATCGAGAGTGAGGAATCGGGTGTGTATCGCAGCGACGACAAGGGGCTGTCGTGGAAAAAAATGAGCAGTACGAATCCCAGGCCCATGTACTTCAGCCAGGTTCGTATCGACCCCAATAACGATCAGCGCATCTGGGTCGCGGGCGTGAACATGGAATATTCCGAAGACGGCGGTAAAACATTTTCAGAGAATCGCGTGACCCGCATTCACGTCGATTTCCATGCCATCTGGATCGACCCGGCGAATTCCGACAACATGATCGTCGGCTGCGACGGAGGCATTCACTTCAGCCACGATGCCGGCCGCAACTGGGATGCGCGGGAACAGATCGCCATCGGCCAGTTCTACGAAATTTCCTACGACATGTCGAAGCCGTACAAAGTCTGCGGAGGCTTGCAGGACAACAGCAGTTGGTGCGGGCCCAGCGCGAACACTAATGTTCGCGGCATCACCAACGAAGATTGGTTCACGGTCGCGGGCGGCGACGGATTCTACGCGCAGGTCGATCCGGAAGAGCCGTGGATCGTCTACGCCGAATCGCAGGACGGAAATATTCTGCGGCGCGATCTCCGCACTCATGAATCGCGCAGCATTCGTCCTCGCGAAGATGACGACAAGATGCCGCGCTATCGCTTCCAGTGGAATTCGCCGGTGCTGATTTCGCGGCATGATCGCAAGACCATCTACTACGGCGGCAATTTTGTTTTCAAATCGACCGATCAGGGCGATGACTGGAAACGCATCTCGCCCGATCTGACCACCAACGTCAAACGCAACACGCTGTCGATCATGGGTAAGAAGGTGGAGGACCGGACCACGCTATCGCGCAACGACGGCGTGGCCGCGTTCCCCACCATCACCACTCTCGCCGAATCGCCGGTGCGGGCGGGCGTGTTGTGGGCGGGTACCGATGACGGAAATCTGCAAGTCTCGCGCGATGGCGAGACGTGGAAGAACGTCGCCGCCAACGTTCCGGGCGTGCCGAAAGGAACTTACGTCAGCCGCGTGATGCCGTCGATCTACGATCCCGCGACCGCGTTCGTCACCTTCGATGGCCATCGCGGCGACGATTACGAAATCTATCTGTTCATGACCACCGATTTCGGCGAGACCTGGAAGTCGATGTCGAACGGACTGCCGAAAAACGGCGGCACGCTGCACGTGGTTCGTGAGCACACTCGCAACAAGAACCTGATGTTCGCGGGCGGGGAATTCGGGCTGTACGTTTCCTTCGATCGCGGCGGGCACTGGCAGGAATTGAAGAACAATCTGCCGCGCGTGCCCATCGACGATATCCAGATTCATCCGCGCGATAACGATCTGATTCTGGCGACGCACGGCCGTTCGGTTTGGATTCTCGACAGCATTTACGGCCTGGAACAAATGAGCCAGCAGACCGCCGAGACGCCGCTGATGATCTTTCACATTCGCCCCGGTGTGATGTGGAAGATGCAGGATCGCCGCGATTTCGATGCTGCCGATGTGTTCCAGGGGCAGAATCCCCCGCAAGGCGCGATCATCGATTTCTGGTTGAAGAACAAACCTGCCGACATGAAAGACGTGAAGATCACCATCACGCGAAATGACAAGCTGCTCGCGACGCTGCATCCCGGTCCGCTCGAAGCGGGGATGAATCGCATCGTCTGGAATTTGCGTGCGGATCGTCCGGTGCCGCCGACCCCGCAGGAAATCCAACAGGCCGAACGCAACGCGGCGCAGGGCGGAGGGCCACCGAACTTTTCGGGCGCCTACGTCGATCCGGGCGGGGAATACACCGTCGAAATCCAGATCGGCTCGGAGCACGACAACAAGAAGTTCAACGTGCAGGAGGATCCTCGCATCACCTGGTTTTCGCAGGCTGATCGCGCCAAGCGCCGCGCGGCGATCGACGAACTGAGCGCGATGGCGGTCGATGCGGACAAGCTGCGCAAGCGATTCAATGCCGCCGAGCAATCGCTGACTGCGCTGCAGGCATCGTGGAAGAAACCCGATGCGCCGAAGATTCCTGACGACGTGAAGAAACTGGCGGACGCGCTCAAGAAATCGCTGGATGATCTGCGTCCCTCGCTCGCCGCGCGCAATTTTGGAGGCGAGGCGCAGATGTCGCCGGAAGAGCGCAAAGAAGCACTGTTGCGGCCCGAGCCGGATTTCGTGCTCCAGCCGTTGACCAATCGCGTCAATCAACTGATCAATCAGATCGACAGCTTCGCGGCAGTGCCCAGCAAGACGCAGCTCGATCAGATGGCGATGGTGAAAACGGCGATCGCAGTGACGGGAGTTAATTTGGACAAGCTGCGCGATCAGGTGGTGAAGTTCAACGACGCCATGAATGCGGCGAAAATTCCATTCGTCCCTGTGCCCTAATGGCGACGAAAAAAGCAAGCACTATTCCACCAGAGAAGCTCGCTCTGTACGAAAAGGCGCTCGCGGCGGCCAAGATCGAACGCAAGGGAGATACGAATCCCCACACGTCGGTGAATGGGTACATGTTCACGCACCTGGATAAGACGGGTTCGCTGGGAGTACGCCTGTCGCCCGAAGATCTCGACGCGTCCCTAAAGAAGTACAAGACGAAACTGTTCGAGACCTACGGCTTCGTCAAGAAAGATTGGGTCGTGGTGCCCGACAGTTTACTGGCCAAGACCAGCGAGCTATCGAGGCACTTTGAAGCGAGCCTTCGCTACACCTCGTCGCTCAAAAAGAAATCGAAATAACCGCTACGTGCGAACCGGTACAGGCTCGCGCAGAGTGAAGCGCAGGTTCGATTCAACCGGAAGATGCACGTGCCGTTTGCCAGTGATCACCGATCCTACGGTACCCGCCGTAGCGCCCGCTCCCGCGCCGATCGCTGCGCCCACTCCGCCACCCGCCATTGCGCCGATCACCGCGCCTCCGCTTGCGCTACCGCCGATCCAGGCGAAGTCGTGCTTCTTATGACCCGCGCTTCCTCGCGCTGTGCTCGAAGAATCGACCGTGTAGACTTGGCCGTTCAACACAAATGAATCGAGCCGCAGCGCCATCACCGCGCGACCCTTCCATCGTCCTGAATTCTTGCTGCGCACGACCACACCGGTGAATACGGTGCCCTGCGGCACGACGACGCGGTCACCCGAAACCAGCGGCACATCGAGCGTCGCCGTGAAACGGTCGCCCGAAACATTGCGCCGCGTGTCCAGCGATTCCTGCAATCGCACGCGCACGTTGGTCCCGGCAGGAACCGTGATGGTGCTGATGGCCGCCGAGTTGGTGCTATCGGGCGGCGCCGCGGAAGTAGAAGTTGCCGAGACGTTGTCCGCCGCCTGTACCACATCGGCGGCTTTGCGTGCGCATCCGGAAAGTACGACTAGCCCGGTACAAATTACCGAAACGATTAGCTTTCTCATAGCAGTCCCTCCAGAAAACTGTTCGCGATCAACAGTTCCGAGCCTTGCTGATGATAAGTGCAAATCGCTCGCCAAACGAGACAACCAGACTATTCATTGTGCGACAGAACGATCCAGACGATCCTGCATCGCGCATGCCGGAGATTGTCGGTTTGGTGGCGCGTCGCAGGGAGTTCGCCCGCCCCACAACTACAAGCCGCGCCTCGCTAATACGCCTTGGCGATCGCGACGCGACGATCGACAGTCTCGCCGGTGACGATGCATTTGCCCGCACCGTCGTACTCGTCGACCATCGGGATGTTGCGCACCGTCGCCTTGAATTCCTTCAGGCGAGCATCGCATGCCGGATCGTCCTTGACGTGGGCCATCACGAATTTGCCGCCGCCTTTTTCCGCCGTGACTTCGCGCAGAATCGTTTCGACCTCTTCGATCGAATTCGCCAGCACGGTATTCGCTTTCAATCGCGCACGCGCCGCGGCGAGCAGATCCGTCTGCATCTGCGTCGAGCGTGGCCGGCAGCTTCGCCGCGATCTCGCTCTGCGTGACCACTTCTTTCGTCCCCGTATCGCGACGCTTCATCACGATATTGTTCGCCGCCAGATCGCGCGGCCCGAGCTCCAGCACGACAGGAACGCCGCGCCGCTCCCAATGGAAAAATTTCGCGCCTGGCGATTGCCCCTCGCGCAGATCGACCTTCGCGCCGATATCTTTCGCGATCTTATGCGCTGCTTCGAGCACGGCCGACTTCTCTTCATCCTTGCGATAAATCGGCACCAGTACCGACTTCACCGGCGCGAGCTTAGGAGGCAGCACCAGACCTTTGTCATCGGAATGGCTCATGATCAGGCCGCCGACCAAGCGCGTGCTGACGCCCCAGCTGGTCTGCCACACGTAATCGAGCTTGCCTTCGCTGGTCTGAAACTGCACATCGAACGCTTTACCGAAATTCTGGCCCAGATCATGACTCGTTCCGGCTTGCAGAGCCAGGCCGTTCTGCATCATCGCCTCGATCGAATAACTGCGCACGGCGCCGGCAAACTTTTCCCCATGGGTCTTCATGCCCTTGATCACAGGCATCGCCATCACGTTTTCGGCAACGTCGGCATAGACATCCAGGATGCGGAGGACCTCTTCGATCGCCTCTTCGTGGTTGGAGTGCGCGGTGTGGCCTTCCTGCCAGAGAAATTCCGTGGTGCGCAGGAACATGCGCGTGCGCAACTCCCAGCGGATCACGTTGGCCCACTGGTTGAGCAGCATCGGCAGATCGCGATAGCTGTGGATCCACTTGCCGAAAAAATGTCCGATGATGGTTTCCGACGTCGGCCGGATCACATAAGGTTCTTCGAGCGTCTTTCCACCCGCGATGGTCACCACCGCGAGCTCCGGCGCGAAGCCCTCCACATGCTCCGCTTCTTTCTTCAGAAAGCTTTCAGGAATCAGCAGAGGGAAATAAACGTTCTGGTGACCGGAAGCCTTGAAGCGATCGTCCAGTTCGCGCTGTAACAGTTCCCAGACCGCGTAGCCGTTGGCCTTGATGACCATGCAGCCTTTGACGATTTCAGCAGGCTCCGCCATGTCGCCTTGCAATACCACGTCCTGATACCACGCGGCGAAATCTTTGGCGCGTGGAGTGATGGGAGATTCAGCCATAAAGAGTTAGATTTCAGGTTACGACAGACGCACGCGATTCCGTGGAGCGCACAGGCGATTTGTGCCGTCGTGCGCGATCAAACGAAGGAGGCGCGACAGAATGGAGCGCGTTAGGCGGCGAGAACGAACTACTCTTCCGGCAGAGTCGGCATCACGATCAGCGAGAAGTGCGCCAGCATCCGACCCAGGATGCTATCGCGCTCCGATACGCTCACCCAGGCGACTTGCTGCGGGTCGTCGGCATCGTCGAAGAATCCGACGCCGCCGCGGTGCAGGCGTTTATCGCTCCAGGAACTGATCACCTGTCCATTCAGATAAGTGATGAAACGATCGTCCTGCACGCTGACGCGAACGCGATAGCTGCCGCCGCGTTCGAGCGTTAACGGCAGCGGCATCTGCACGCGATCCATTTCCCGGCCGCCCAGCATCGCGTAGCGAACTAATCCCGCGTTGGGCAGCGGACCCGGTTTCGTGATCACGATCTTGGTGGCGTAGTAATTCTTCTCATCGGCGGCACGGAACGCCCAGCTCAAGCTCTTCTTTTCGATCTGGCCGCTGAACTCCATCTGATAGTTCTGCAGTGCCGTCGATCTTTTCCAGATGCGCAGCGACGGAGCCGATGCCAGGCCGTAATGTGGATCGTCCACTGCCTTGCGCGGATCGTCGACCATCTTATGCAGGGTCGCCGAAGTCCAATCCGACCAGCCGCCGCGGAAATCCTGATGCAGCGTGACCGGGGCACGCGAGCGGATCATTTCGCTGAAACCGTTGCCGACCCGCGTGAACAAGCCCGGCTTTTCCGCAGGATCGAGCGAGACCGGCGGGAACGATGTGGCGGGACCAGGTCCAGGACCAGGCAGCATCAGCGCCGCGACCAGTAATCCGCCCACCACCAGAAACGCGAAGATCGATGCGGTTTGGCCCGCGCTGGCCGCTTTGCCCTTCTTGGCACGGCCCTTCGATGTCGCCCAAAGCTCCAGCTCGTCTTCGTCGCGCACCGCCTGTGCAGAGGCCATACGCGCCTCTTTGCGGTGAGCGGGCGAGCAGTATTGCTGATCGACTAGCGATCTCATCAACCCGATCTTTTTACCGCACAAAAAGCAGAGCATGGAGGCGTTGGGTAACTTCAAGCCCGATTCTAACAGCTACCCTTCGGAACGAGACCGTCCTAAGTGAGAAAAAACTAGGGGCGTGCCAGTCCTATGTAGCGACTTCTAAGGTATACAATCGAGACAAATCGTCCAATTCTTTAGATTCCAGCCAACCGGCGGAAAAGATTGCGTCAAATACCCCAAGATTCGTCGCGACAGCCGTTGCCGGACCCGCCTGAGGAACATTTTGACGATGAGGTCTTGCGACTTTCTGTCACCGATGTTTTCGACCTCCACAGCGTTCCGCCGCGCGACGTGGAAGCCGTGGTCGAAGAGTATTTGAGGGAGGCAAATCGGCTGGGTTTGAGAGCGCTTCGGATCATCCACGGGCGCGGAATTGGCGTGCAGCGTGAGATGGTACGCAAGATCTGCGCTCGAACGCCGTTCGTCGCCGAATTCGGCGATGCGCCGGCGGAGGCCGGCGGTTGGGGAGCCACCTTGGTCACCCTGCGGACATAAGCTTCGTCGTAAGGTTGAAGTAGGGTCGGTCCCTAGAATTGAGAATATTCTTGATGACGAAATTCGCAGTTGCTCTCGCGTTTTCACCGTTGATCCTCGCGGAATCATCGACATGTGTGATTAAGGCGAACACGGTCGGCCCGATCAAAGCGGGCATGACGATTCGCGCGGCGCGATTGGCCCTGCCGGGATCAGTGTGGAAGCAGCAGGATGATCCGGGCGGTTCGACATCGTTCTTCGCGGTGATGCGCGGCGGCAAGCACTTTATCGACATCTATCCCAATCAGGAAGACGGGATCAAAGAGACATCCAAGATCGAGCTGATGCGTGTTTTCGATCCCAACTGCTCGACTGAAGATGGCGTCCACCCTGGGATACCGTTGCTCGCGGTAGAGGGTAAGTACGGCAATCTAAAGAAGATGATCCTGGTTCCGTCGGAGAAACGCGAGTACGCGCAATTCGAAAAGCAGCCGAACTGGCTGGAGATTCAGGCGGGATCCGGCGAAGCGGCCATCTACAACGCGAACGAACTCTGCGCACACGGCTATAAGCCCAACGCAAATGTCGAGAGCCTGTGGGTCTCGCATCCGCAGGAACACAACATCCTGGATGACGATCAGTTCTGCAAAGTTCCCGACAAATGAAGCGCGCCCTCGTGTTTCTGGCGTTGGGCGTATCAGCGGTGGCGCAGGATGTCTACGTCGGTTCGGACGCGTGCCGTGCGTGCCATACCGCCATTTACGATCGCTGGAAAAAGACCCGCATGGCCAACGTGGTGCGCGATCCTCGCGAGCATCCCGATGCGATCATCCCCGATTTGTCGAAGCCCGATCCGCTGGTGAAATTCACCAAGGATGACATAGCGTTCGTATATGGCAGCAAGTGGAAGCAGCGCTACTTCACTCGTTTCGGCGACGATTACTATCCGCTTCCGGCGCAGTGGGACATCGCACATAAAGTCTGGCGAGCCTATTTCGTTCGCGAAGGAACCGACTGGTGGACTAAGTTCTACCCGGCCGACAATCTGAAGCGGCCCACCGGTCCGCTATGCGACGGCTGCCATTCGGTGAACTACAACATCGAAACCAAGCGCGTCACGGAATGGAACGTCGGCTGCGAAAAGTGCCACGGTCCTGGAGCCGAGCACTCGCGGCGTCCATCGCGTACCAATATCGTGAACCCGAAGCGGCTGGATTTCGTGCGCGCCAACGATATTTGCATCCAGTGCCACTCGCAGGGGCAGCCGAGGGGCAATCCCATTAAGGGCAAATACTATGACTGGCCGGTGGGTTTCGTGGCGGGTCGCGATCTGAAGAACGTGTGGCGGCTGGAAGAGCACAAACCGGGCGACGAGACCTTTACTCATTTCGCTGACGGCACTGCGCACAAGAACCGCATGCAAGGAAACGATTTCGTGCAGAGCCAGATGTACACGCACGGCGTGACGTGTGCGAGCTGTCACGATGTCCACGGCACGTTGAACAACGCCGACCTTCGCAAGCCCGCGAATGTGATGTGCCTGGATTGTCACGGGCCGAAGTCGCCGAACGGTCCGCATACCGCGACCATTGAGCAGCACACCCATCACAAAGCAGGATCGGCGGGGAACGAATGTGTCGCGTGCCACATGCCGAAGATCGAGCCGGAGATCGGCGACGTGAACGTGCGCAGCCACACGCTTCAAGTTCATTTCACCTGTGTTCGACGGCGACTTCCAAGGTTCCGAATCCGTGTACGGTTTGCCACGCCGACAAGTCGGTAAATTGGGCAATCGATGAACTGCGCAAGTGGCCGGAGCATTCGCCGTGGCGCGTCGCGAACTAGATTCTCCGGCGCCAGGTGGCGTGCGTCACAAATCCCAACTGTTCTGGAACTAAGTGGGGCGGACCCCTGGTCCGCGGCCGGCGCCCTCGTCGGCTTTTGGCTTCAGCACGCCAGCCGGGCCGGGGGCCCAGCGCGGACGAGGGCGTCCGCCCCACTTAATGCGCAATCTGTGTGACGCACTACACTAGCGATTCGCCGGCAGGAGTGGCGGCCCCGCTAAACTTGGCGCCTTCCCAGCGCGCGACCACCGCGGACGCGAGGCAATTGCCCAATACATTCACCGACGTTCGCGCCATATCCATCAAAGTATCGACTCCCAGCAGCAGCGCCACACCCTCCGCCGGAAGATTGAAGCTCGCGACCGTCCCGGCAAGAATCACCAGCGCGGCGCGAGGCACACCCGCGACGCCTTTGCTGGTCAACATCAGCGTCAGCATCATGATTAATTGCGTTCCAAACGGCATGGGCACATCGCCCGCCTGCGCGATAAACATCGATGCCAGCGAAAGATAGAGAGTCGTTCCGACCAGATTGAAGCTATAGCCCAGGGGCAGTACGAAAGACACGATGTGTTTCGGTACGCCGAACTTTTCCATATTCTCGAGCGCAAGCGGAAGAGCCGCTTCGCTGGTCGCGGTGGAGAACGCGATCAGGAAAGGCTCCCGCGCGAACTCGATAAAGCGCCGGATGGGCACGCGCGCAATGATCGCCGAACCGCCGAAGATCAGGATCACGACGACCACCTGTGCAAGGTAGAGAGTCGCGATCAGCTTGCCGAGATTCAGCAGTACGCCCGCGCCTTTTTGCCCGACCGTTGCCGCGATCGCTCCGAACACGCCGAACGGAGCGAACAGCATTACGTAGTTGGTGAAGCGAAACATGATCTCTGCGAGCGAATCGCAGAACGCGATCATGGGCTTCGCTTTATCGCCGACGGCGGCAGCGGCCGCGCCGAAAATGAACGCGAACACCACGATTTGCAGCACGTCGCCGCGCGCCATCGCATCGATGATGCTGGTGGGGAAGATATGCTCGATGATCGATGCGAACGTCGGGGGAGCTTGCGCCGCCACTGCCGTCTGTCCCTTCGTCAACGCGACGCCCACGCCGGGCTTCACCACGTTCACTGCGAAGAGCCCGATGAACAACGCCGCGGTGGTGACGATTTCGAAATAGAGAATCGCCTTGCCGCCGATACGGCCCATCGTTTTGACGCTTCCGGTGCCTGCGATGCCCCCGACTAGAGTCGCGAACAGGAGCGGCGCGATGATCGCTTTGATCATGCGCAGGAAAATCGTTCCCAGCAGACCACAATTTTGCGCGGCATGAGGAAACGCGATGCCGAATCCGATGCCTGCGACCAGGGCAATCAGAATCCAGGTAGCCAGCGACGGGCGCTTAATCATTGTTTGAGCTGGGGCCTTGTACGCCGCCCCACTTGAGTTTTTCGCGGAGCACGTCGAAAAACATGGTTTCCGGCGGACGGATGAGGCGAATGAAATTCGCGCTACGGCGGCAGATGATGGAATCGCCGCGGCGCAGCTCTTCACCCACCTGGCCGTCGATAGTCAGGTACGTCATGCTGTCTTCGCTGCGATTGATCACCTGAATGACGCTCTCATCCGGAACCAGCACCGGACGATTCGACAACATGTGCGGACAAATCGGCGTGATCGCCAGGGCCGCGACATTCGGAACCACGATGGGTCCGCCTGCGGATAGCGAATACGCGGTCGATCCCGTCGGCGTCGCGACAATTAAGCCATCAGCTCTGTAGACGCACACCAAATGCCCGTCGACCTGCACCTCCAGATCGATCATGCGCGCGATTTCCGCCTTGGAGAGCACTACGTCGTTCAGTGCCGAATGTGTTCCCAGCGTTTCGGCGCCGCGCACCAACTCGCACTCCAGCATGCGATGTACCGTCATCAATGAATCGCCGGCGAGCGAACGTTCCAGTTCGACGTAAATCCGGTCGACCGTGATCGACGTCAGGAATCCCAGGCTGCCCAGGTTCACCGCGAACAACGGGATCTGGCGTCCGCCCACAGCACGCGCCGCCGAGAGCAGCGTCCCGTCCCCGCCAAGCACGATCACCAGTTGCGTGCCCTCCGGCACTTCATCGCGAACAATCGCGCGGCCGCTGCGCGAATACACCGCGCTTTCCGGATCGAGCCGCACCCCGATGTTGCGCGCCGCCAGCCATGAGATCAGCTCCGGCACGATGCGGGAGGCATGCTCGCTGCGCGGCTTGGAAACGATCCCGACGGTGCTAATGGCGGGCATAAAGTAGGAACTCTCGATTTCCTTCGGCTCCGAGAATGGGACTCTCGATGATATCCGAATGGAAGCCTAGCTCATTGACCCTCGCCTGCACCCGCTGGCACGCAGCGCGATGAACTTCGGGATCGCGAACGATGCCGCCCTTTCCCACCTGCTCGCGTTGAGATTCAAATTGCGGTTTCACCAGGATCACCATCTCTCCGTTCGGTGCGAGCAACGGCGCGAAAGCGGGAAGCAGCAATGTCGTCGAAATGAAGCTGGCATCGCATACCGCCAGATCGAACCGCTCTTCAAAATCTTCAGGTTTCAAGTAGCGCGCGTTCACCCCCTCGCGAACCGTCACGCGCGGATCATTACGCAACTTCCAATCGAGCTGCCCCTTGCCGACATCAATGGCAGTGATGTGACGAGCCCCGCGTTGCAACAGGCAATCCGTAAATCCACCGGTCGACGAGCCGACATCCAGGCACAATCGCCCCTTCACATCGATAGACCAACGATCCAGCGCCGCGGCGAGCTTATATCCGCCGCGGCTGACATACGGCATCGTTTCGAGAACTTCGATGCGGCTTTCGATCGCGATGGGGTGGCCGGGCTTATCGCTCTTTTGTCCGTCGACCAGCACCTGCCCGGCGATGATCAGCGCGCGCGCTTTTTCGCGCGAAGGAGCCAGGCCGCGATCGACCAGCAGTTGATCGAGCCGGATTTTAGCCGCTGGCTTCATACACGCAGGTTTCATATGCGCAGCGATCATGTATTGCGATGGACGATGAAATCGGCCATTTCGAGAAGCCGCTGTGCTTGACCGCCGAAGGGGGCCAGGGCCTGGTGGGCTGCGGCGCGCTCCTGCTCGGCCATCTCGCGCGATTTTTCGATTCCGTACACCGCTGGAAACGTGATCTTCTGTTGTTTTGCGTCTTTGCCCGCCGTCTTGCCCAGCGCTTCCGAGGACTGCTCGACATCGAGCACATCGTCGACGATCTGAAACGCGAGGCCGATATGTTCGCCAAACGCCGTCAGCGCATCCAACTGGCTGCGATCGGCGCCAGCGTAGATCGCGCCCATGCGGACACTGGCTCGCAACAACGCGCCGGTCTTGGCGCGATGAATCGATTCGAGCAATTCAGCCGTGGGTTTTTGCTGCTCGCCCTCGATGTCATTTACCTGGCCACCGATCATTCCGCCGATGGTGCCGGAGGCAGTCGACAACTCCCGCACCAACTCAATACGGCGCTCGGCTGGAGCATACAACTTTGACAGCAGCTCAAAAGCCAGCGTTAGCAGAGAATCTCCAGCGAGAATCGCCATCGCGTCGCCGAAAACTTTGTGGCAAGTAGGACGGCCCCGGCGCAGATCGTCATTATCGAGGGCCGGGAGATCGTCATGAATCAGCGAATAGGTGTGGATCAGTTCCAGCGAACATGCCGCGGTTTCGATTCCCGGAGCATCGGGCACGATCACGTCCGCAGCCGCGATCGCCAGCAGCGGCCGCACCCGCTTTCCACCCGCGAAAACGCTATAGCGCATGGCGCGATGGATGGTCGATGGATTTTCCGATTCCAGCGGCAGCACACGGTCCAGCGCCTGGTCGATGCGCTGCTGCTGGCAGGCGATGTAAGCCTCAAGCGTCATCCGTGGGGTCACGATTTCGCGTCGCCGAAGGGCTGGGGCTGCATCTCGCCCGCGCGGCGCATCAGGATTTCGACGCGGGATTCGGCGTCTTCCAACTGCTTGCGGCAGGTCTCGCTCAATTTGACACCGCGCTCGAATAGTTCGAGAGCGCGTTCCAGAGGGAGTTCGCCGCTCTCCATTTCCTTGACGATCGCTTCCAGCGACTGGAGCCCGGCCTCGAAACTTTGCGGCGATTCATCTGGCATAATTAGCGCGCGGCATCGCTATATTATAAGACGCCACTATCTTACCGATTTCAGTACGCCCGCATGCCACCACCGCCAAATCGAATACGCGCTGCCGATGACGCACATCGCCGCGAAAGCCTCCATGAACCACCAGAATTCATTGGACTTGACGATGCGCATGATCTCTTCATGAAAATGGATCGCGGCGTAGCCCACCAGCAGGAATCGCACCAGCCGCGCCACGAACACCAGCGCGAATAATCGCAGCCGCGGATATTGCAGCGCACTGGCGGCCGCGATCACGGCAGTGAACGGAAAAGGCGGCGGAGCCAGGCACGCCAACACAATCACGATCGCCGCATTCTGCTTCATTTTCTTCTTGAGATAATCGAGGCGCTTTTTCGAGGTGATCTTCTCCAGCCCCTGTTCGCCGCCAGGACGGCTGACCACGTCCACGGTCCACACCCCGATCGCCGATCCTGCCGCGGCCCCTACCGCGTAAAGCAGGAGATGGGCGCTGTTGCGCGACACCAGCGCGATCATGAGCAGATCGTTGCCGATCGGCAGAAACAGAAACGAGGAATCTAAGATGCTGAGAAGGATCAGCCCGACAGTTCCGAAATGCAGTAATAGCTGAAACGCATGGCGGGCGAATTCGGACACGTTTGCACAGTAGCACGCGGCATTCCAGATGCGCGATTATTCAAATGTCGCCATGGAACTCACACACTCCATCGAAATCGCTGCGCCTCCTGAAGTTGTCTGGAAAGTGTTGATCGACGTCGAGCGCTGGCCGCAATGGACCGCATCCGTGACCAGCGTCGAGCGGGTCGAAAAATCGGCGTTCGGGCTGGGCAGTCAGGCGCGAATTGAGCAACCGAAGCTGGCAAAGACGGTCTGGACCGTGACCAGGTTCGAGCCGGCAAAGCGCTTCGACTGGGAATCGCGAACCACGGGGTCGCACAGCATCGCCGGTCATGTTGTTGAACCCAGCGGGAGTGGATCAAAGGTGACGCTGACCGTTCACGTATCGGGGTGGGCCGCGAAGCTGCTGCAGGGATTCCTCAAGCCCTTGACGGAGCGCTACATGGCGACGGAGGCCGAGGGCTTGAAAAAAGTTTGTGAGCGACAATAAGATTCGATGTTGAAATCGCTCTTTTTTCTAATCACAACTGCCGCGTTACTGGCCGCGCAGGGACGCGACCAAGCGCCCGTTCCGCCTACCCATGGCGATCTGCTGCGCGGCGCGTACGGTCCTTATCGCGCCAATAACGATCTGCTCTATTACCACCTGGACATTCGTGTCGATCCTGAGAAGAAATTTCTGAGCGGCAAGGTCGCCACGCGATTCAAGATGCTCGCCGACGGCAAGCGCATCCAGCTCGATTTGCACGAGGCGTTGAAGGTCGACAAGATTCTGTTCGATAAAAAAGAGCTGAAATACGAGCGCGATTCCGGCGCTCTGTATGTCGACTTCCCGGAGACGCTGCGCGCCGGCCGCATCGTTTCGATCGACGTTTATTATTCCGGCAATCCGCTCGAAACCGGGCGCTTCGGCGGCATCACGTTCAAGAAAGATTCGAACGGCAAGCCCTGGATCAACACCGCGTGCGAAGGCCAGGGCGCCAGCCTGTGGTGGCCCAACAAGGATCAGTGGAAGGACGAAGTGGAGTCCATGGAAATCAGTGTCGCGATTCCCAACGGCCTTGTTGACGTGTCGAACGGGAAATTCGTCGGCAAGACCGATTTGGGCGACGGCTACACGCGCTGGGACTGGATGGTGCACTATCCCATCAACAATTACGATGTGTCGCTGAACATCGGCGATTATCAGCACTTCTCCGACAAGCTGGGCTCCCTCGATCTCGATTTCTACGCGCTGCCGGAGCATCTGGAAAAAGCGAAAGTCCAGTTCGCGCAGGCCAAAGGAATGATCGAAGCCTATCAGCATTACTTCGGCGAATATCCGTTCATCAAGGACGGATACAAGTTGATCGACGTGCCGTATTCCGGCATGGAGCATCAGAGCGCGGTGACGTACGGGAATCATTTCAACAACGGCTATCTGGATCGTGATTGGACCGGCGTCGGCATCAGCACTCGTTTCGATTTCATCATCATTCACGAGAGCGGGCATGAGTGGTTCGGCAACGCCATCACGGCGGCCGACAAATCGGATATGTGGATTCACGAAGGCTGGACCACGTATCTGGAATGTCTGTACGTCGAATATCGTTGGGGCCAAGAGGATGGGCTGAAGTACACCAACGCGTACAAGGCGAAGGTTCGCAATCAGACGCCGATCGTGGGGGAGCGCGGCATCAATCGCGAGGCCCCTCAGGATCAATATTTCAAGGGCGCGCTGTTTCTGAACACGCTACGCAGCGTGGTCGGCGACGATAAACGCTGGTTCAAGCTGATCCACGATTATTTCCAGCACTTCAAATATCAGAACATCATGACCGAGGACGTGGTGGCGTATTTCAATCAGCAGTTGCATACCAATCTGACGCCGGTGTTCGATCAATATCTGCGCCATGTCGATTTGCCGACGCTGGAATTGAAGTTCGACCAGCCGGGGCTGGTCAGTTACCGATGGAAGGCGGACGAAGCGAAATTCGACATGCCGGTGAAGGTCGGTTCGAAAGATCATTGGGAGACGGTGCAGCCCACTACCGAATGGAAGAGGATGCAGACGCCGCTCTCGAAAGACAACTTCGCCGTCGCGACCGATCTGTATTACATCAACGTCAAAAAGCTGTGACGTGGCGCAGGCCGCTGGCCTGCAGCGCCGGCAGTCGTGCCGGCGTTTCTTTCTTCCCGATTCCGGAAGAGCCGAGACGACTCGGCTCAGCAGGCCAGCGGCCTGCGCCACATGAACGGGCTACTCGTACCGCAGCGCGATCACTGGATCGATCTTCACCGCGCGGCGCGCCGGCAGATAGCTCGCGAAAAACGCGACGATAGCAAGAATTAGCGACACCGATCCAAACACTGCGAAATCGGCTGGTTTCACGTTGTAGAGCAGACTCGCCATGAAGCGCGTGAGCCCGAACGCGCCGCCGAGTCCGATCGCAATGCCGATTGCCGCCAGCATCATCGATTGGCCCACGATCATGTTCCGTAGCGAGCCTCCGTCAGCGCCCAGCGCGAGCCTTATTCCGAATTCGAGCGTGCGCTGTTCCACCGAATAGGCCATCAGCCCGTACAATCCAATCGAAGCGAGCAGCATAGCGAGACCTGCGAAAATTCCCAGCAGCAGCGCGTTGAACTGATTGCTGGACGTGGATCCCGAGACGATTTGATCCATGCTGCGAATCTGCGCCAGCGGCAAATCGGCCAGATTCTGGAACACCTGCTGAATCGGCGTCGAAAGCGAGAACGGCGGGACAGCGGTGCGCACCGCCCAGGAGATCGGCATGAAGCGATTGTTGGTCGCCATGATCCCGTCTTTTACCTGCGCCAGCGGCACGAACATTTCCGGCCGCGGCGGGATATTCAATTGCGCGTCACGTGCATCGGACACGATGCCCACGATTTCGCGCGGCGGTTCCTCGAACGCGGCACCCATTCCGTGACCGATCCACAACCGCTGTCCGATGGGATTCTGATTCGGCCAGTATTGGTTGACGAACGCTTCATTGATGATGACGACGCTGGGTGCGGCTGCATCGTCGCGATCGGTGAACACGCGGCCGTGCTTGAGCGGAATTTTGAACACGTCGAAGAAGCGAGGCGAAACGTAGGCCCAGCCGCCTCCGCCATGCGACGGCGCGTTGCCCAGCGGACGCCCTTCGATAATGAACGGCAGCCCCAGGCCGCTATCGAGCGGAAGATACGACGTCGCCGCCGCGGCCTGCACGCCGGGCAGAGCTTCGATGCGCTCGATGGCCTGTCGCGAAAGATCGGAAATCGCGGCGGTGTGATTGAATCGCTCGCCAGTGAGCGAAAGCTGCATGGTCAGGACGTTGTGCGAATCGAAGCCCGGTTCGACGCTGTGCAGCTCCGCGAAGGTCCGGATCAGCAGGCCCGAGCCGGCGAGCAGCACGATCGCCAGCGCCACTTCGGCCACCACCAGCACGGCTCGGACTTTGTTATGCCGCATTCCAGACCCCGAGCGCGACGCAGATTCTTTCAAGGTAGTGTTGGGTGAAGTGCGCGACACCTGAATCGCGGGAACCAGGCCGAAGACCAATCCTGTGAGGATCGAAATCCCGAATGTGAACGCGAGCACGCTCCAATCCAGCGGGATAGCCGGAGCGGTGGCAT
This sequence comes from Terriglobia bacterium, assembly GCA_963819125.1. Lineage (GTDB taxonomy): Bacteria > Acidobacteriota > Terriglobia > Bryobacterales > Bryobacteraceae > Palsa-187. Next base: position 96,382 of record CAWFUQ010000013.1, on the reverse strand, counting down.
CGATTCGCGGAATGTTCCCGGGATTCACCGCGAGTAGCGCACGTACTCCCAATGCGCCGAACGCGAGTCCGATCGCGCCGCCGATCAGCGACAGCAGCACGCTTTCGGTGAGTAGCTGGCGAATGATTCTGCCGCGCGCCGCGCCCAGCGCCGTTCGAATCGCGACTTCACGCGCGCGAACCGAAGCTCGCGCGAGCTGCAGATTGGCGACGTTCGCGCAGGCGATCAGCAGCACGAACATCACCGCGCCCAACAGAATATAGAGCGCCGTACGAATCCCGCGCACCAGGATTTCGGCGAGAGGCTGCACCGTGAAGCTGTTGGCCGGATTGGCGGTGGGGAACGCCCGGCGGTATTGATCGTAGGCGAGCTTCATCGCCGCTTGCGCCGCCTGCAGGCTCACTCCCGGCTTCAGGCGTGCGGCGCCTTGAAAATAGTGCGCGCCTTCGGTGCTGTTCGGATCGGCGCGAAAGGGAAGATAGAGTTCCGGATTCCCATCGAACGTGAATCCTTCGCCCACCACGCCGATAATCGTGTACGGCTCACCGCCCAGCGAAATGGGTTTGCCGACAATCGCCGGATCGGCCGCGAAACGGCGATGCCACAGGCCGTTCGAAATCACCACCACTGCCGCGCCGCGCGGACGATCTTCATCGGGAGTGAACGATCGTCCCATCACGATCGGCACGCCGAACAGTCGAAAAAATTCGTGCGACACGTGCATCCCGCGAGCCTGCTCCGGATGATCGCCGCCCGTAATGTTGATGCCGGACGCGCCCAAATCATACGCCGCGACGTCTTCCAGCACCTGCGTCTGCGCGCGCCAGTTATTGTATTTCGGAACACTCGCGCCCGTGAAGTTGCCTTGCGGCGTCGCATTCAGCAGCGCGACGATGCGATCGGGATCAGGATAGGGCAGCGGTTTGAGCAGCACCGCGTTGACTACCGAAAAAATCGCGGTGTTGGCTCCGATTCCCAGCGCAATCACCGCGATGGCGGTCGCCGCGAATCCGGGGCTTTGACGCAGCAATCGAAACGCGAGTTTGAGGTCGGCGCGCAGGGTTTCCATTGGCTCGTTAGACGCCGGAACCCAGTGGAGGTTTCGGACGAATCATTGCGGTAACCTGAATTCGACCTGAAATCGTCGAATTCATCATGATTGTCATCGCCATATTGCCGCTGATGCTGGTGCAATCGCAAGCCCCACCCCCTGCCAGGGTAGAAGGTCAGGTGATCAGCGCGGCCACCGGCGAGCCTCTGCGCAAAGCCAGCGTCCGGCTTCAGCCGAATTTCAGTCGATTGCCCGACGGATCGCAACCCACCGCTTATATGATGACCAGCGAAGAGGCCGGAAAATTCGCGATCGAGGGAATCGCACCCGGCATCTACACGCTGTCGGCGACGCGCACCGGCTTCGTCGCCGGATCGTACGGAGCCAAATCGGCGGGCATGAATCCCACGCCGCTAAAGATCGATGCAGGCCAGCAGTTGAAGAATCTGACGATCACTCTGACGCCGCAGGCGATGCTGTTCGGCCGCGTGGTGGATGAAGATGGCGAAGCGATGCCCGACGCGCGCATTACCACGTGGCGCTCCGGATTTCAGAACGGCAAGAAGCAACTGGTGCAGCGCGGCATGGCCCAGGCGCAAGCCGACGGGACCTTCGTGATCGGTAATTTGACCGGCGGCCGTTATTTCCTGAGCGCCGATGCGCAGATCAACATGAACGGCAACATGCAGGAGGTGCGCGGCCCATCCACCGGGGCGGGTCACGATTCCTACGTCACTACGTATTTCCCCAGCGCGCTCGATACCAGTGGCGCGGCACCGCTCGATCTCAGCGCCGGGTCGGAGATGCGCGGTGTCGAAATCCGCATGCGCAAATCGCGAGTTTATGAAGTGAGCGGGACGGTGGTCAACAGCGCCGGCGTATCGCTGCGGGATGAATATCTGCAATTGATGTTGCAGCCCAAAGGGGTGCAGCAGGATATGTTCCGGTTCGATCAGAATCACACCGCGCAGGTCCCTCCCCGCACGCTCAAATTTCAATTTAAGAACGTGCAGCCGGGAACGTACGTGGTTCGCACCCAATGGGCCACGGTCACCACGCGCAATGCCGATGGAGATGTGATCGGGCAACGGCAGGTGACCGGGCGTATGGAAATCACGGTGGGCGATCGCGACGTCGATAACCTGGTGTTCGCCGTGACCAGCGGAGTCGATCTGACCGGCCAGTTCGTCATGGAAGGGGACGCGCCGCCGCCGCAACCGCAGACCGGCGCGACGCCTGAGAATCCGAGGATGATGGTATTTCTTTCGCCCGCGCAAGGACCCAACATGGGCAACACCAATGCGCAGGCTCGCGATGACGGCAGTTTCAAAATCAAGGGCATCGATCCGGACGTGTTCAACGTCAACGTCAACGGAATTCCCGACATGGCGTATGTGAAATCGATCAGCTTCGGCGGCACCGATATCACCGGGAAGACGCTCGACCTCACTTCAGGCGCAGGCGGCGAATTGAAGATCGTGGTGTCGGCGAACGGTGCCGACGCGAGCGGTGTGGTGCACAACGCCGACGGCCAGCCCGTGCCCAGCGCGCGCATTCAGGTGATCGATGACAACAAGAAGGTCGCTAAGGGCGCGACCAGCGATCAGAACGGCAACTTCAAAGTGAGCGGACTCGCGCCGGGATCGTATCAGGTGTTCGTGTGGGAATCGACTGGCGAAGGCGTGATCGTCGACGCAGATTTCCGCAAGGCGTTTGAGAGCAAAGCCACCACCATCAAGGTCACCGAGAAATCGCATGAAAGCGTGGACGCCAAGCTGATCTCAGCAGCCGACATGGAAGTCGAGCTGGCGAAGATCCGTTAGAGGCGCCTAACGCGCTCCATACTGTCGCGCCTCACCTGAAAGCCGTCAGTTTTTTTGTGAGGCGCGACAGCATGGAGCGCGCCAGTGGGCGACGGTAAAATTGCGATAAGATTCCGGGATGCTCCGGACTGCTTTCGTAATCGTGTGCTGCCTGTCGGCGTTGCGCGCCCAAACCCCCGATCGTCAGACGTTCGAACGCATCCGCAAGGAAGCCACCGACCATTCCCAGGTCGAGACTGTGTTCGACATGCTCACCGTGAACATCGGCCCCCGGCTCACCGCGTCGCCCGCGCATAAACGCGCCGCCGAATGGACGCGTCAAACGCTCGCATCCTACGGGCTCGATAACGCGCATCTCGAAGCATGGAAATTCGGTCGCGGCTGGACCATGGAATCACTAACGGTCGAAATGATCGAGCCGCGTTATCTGCCGCTGATCGGCTACGCGGATGGATGGTCGCCATCTACGAATGGTGGGATCGTCGCCGCGCCCGTGTTCGTTGGCGGCAAGACGCCGGAAGCCGTAGCCGCGATGAGCGGGCAATTAAGAGGCGCGATCGTCATGCAGGCGCCCATCCTCACCAATTTCATTCGCAAAGATCGTCCACAGCCCACCGATCCCAATTACGAACCAAATTCCGCTGCCTACGCGACGAGCCTGGGGGGCAACGGTCGCGGCCGCGGTCGAGGCCCGACTCCGGCGCAGCAAATCGCGCAGACCATTCGCGAAGCAGGCGCCGGCGTGCTCCTCAAGCCCAGCCAGGGCGAGCATGGAACAGTGTTCGTCACCGGGCGCGATGGCGGGGCGAGCGCGATCCCGACAATCACGTTGAGCGCCGAGCATTACAACATGATCGCCCGCATGATCCAGCACAACGTCGCGGTGAAGGTGCGCGTCAATCTTAAAACGAAATATTACGACGACGAAAACGGCAACGCCTATAACGTGATCGCCGAACTCCCCGGATCAGATCTGAAAGACGAAGTCGTCATGATCGGCGGACATCTGGATTCCTGGCACACCGGCGTCGGCGCGACCGACAACGCGGACGGCGTCGCCACCGTGATGGAAGCGATGCGCATCTTAAAATCGATCAACGCGAAACCGCGCCGTACCATTCGCGTGGCGCTGTGGGGCGGAGAAGAGCAGGGAATGCTCGGATCGAAGGCGTGGGTGGAACAACATTTGAAGGGCGATTCGAACACGCTCGCTCGATCGAAGTTCGATGTGTATTTCAATATCGACAACGGCACCGGTCCCATCTACGGATGGTATTTGCAGAATTCGAAAGAGGCGCAGCCGCTGTTCGACGCGTGGATGGAGCCGCTGAAGACTTTCGGCGGCAAGAAGAATACCATCGAGCCGATCGGGTCAACTGATCATTTGAGCTTCACCGATATCGGAATGGCGGGTTTCAATCCGATTCAGGATTATTCGAATTACGACATTCGCACCCACCACACCAACATGGATACCGCCGAGCGTTTATCGATGAACGATATTCGTCAGGCGGCGACTGCGATGGCGTGGTTCGCGTATTGCTCCGCCATGAACGACCAGAAAATCGCGCGGCCGGCTCCGCGACAATAGTGTGGCGCGGGCCGCCAGGCCTGCTGAGCCGGCAATCGTGCCGGCTCTTCTTCGCTGGCGCTACCGTCGACAACCGTTGCATCCTGGAATGAGATGGCCGTCTTGCTCAGTGTCGCCTCGCTCGGAAAATCTTTCGGGACGCGTGTTCTTTTCGAAAATCTTTCCATCTCGCTTTCCGATGGCGATCGCACCGGCGTGATCGGGCCGAACGGAACCGGCAAGACCACGCTGCTCGAAATTCTCGCCGGCCGCGAAGCGCCCGACTCCGGCCAGCGCGCCATTCGCAAACTCGCGACCGTCGCGTATGTGCCGCAGGATTCGCGCTTCGAGCCTCACGATACGCCCGAATCCGTGCTGCGCGCCGCGCTGGCCGCTTTACCGATTGATGACGATGAGCGCGATAGCCGCATGCATTCGATGCTGGGCCGTGCGGGATTCGAAGATCCGCACGTACGGACCGCTACGTTATCGGGCGGATGGAAGAAACGGCTTGCGATCGCGGCGGCGCTGATCCAGGAGCCCGATCTATTGATCCTCGATGAACCGACCAATCATCTCGATCTGGAAGGGATCGTGTGGCTGGAAGAAGCGGTGAAGGCGGTGAATTCCTGCCTGGTGGTCACGCACGATCGTTACTTTCTGGAAAACGTCGCCACGCGGATGGTGGAGCTGAATCGCATTTATCCGCAAGGCACACTGCAGGTGACCGGCAATTACAGCACGTTTCTGGAGAAGCGTGACGACGCGCTGGAGGCGCAGGCCAAGCAGCAGGACGCTCTTGCCACCGTGGTGAAGCGCGAAATCGAGTGGCTGCGGCGCGGCGCGAAAGCGCGAACTGGTAAATCGAAGGCGCGCACCTCGAGCGCGCTGCAGTTGATCGACGAACTATCGGCGACCAATGAACGCAGCCGCACCGGCACCGCGAAAATCGATTTCACGCCGTCCGATCGAAAAACGAAGCGGCTGATTGAAGCGGAAGGAATCGCAAAGTCGATGGGCGGGCGCCGCCTGTTTCATGGATTGAACCTGACGTTATCACCGGGGTTGCGCGTGGGCCTGGTCGGCGCGAACGGCAGCGGGAAATCGACGCTGCTCAAGATTCTGGAAGGAACGCTCGCGCCTGATGAAGGCGAAGTGCGCCGCGCGGATCGCTTGCAGATCGTCAGTTTCGCGCAGGATCGCGGCGTGCATCTCGATCCCGAAATCAGCCTGCGCCGCACGCTGGCGCCCGACGCCGATATGGTGATCTATCGCGAGCGTCTGGTGCACGTCGCCGGATGGGCCAAGCGGTTCTTGTTTCGCGAAGATCAGCTCGATATGCCGGTGGCGCGATTGTCGGGAGGCGAACGCGCCAGGCTGGCGATCGCCAGATTGATGCTGGTTCCGGCCGACATACTGCTACTCGATGAGCCCACCAACGATCTGGATATTCCCACGCTGGAAGCTCTGGAGGATAGCCTGACGGAGTTTCCGGGCGCGCTGGTGTTGGTGAGTCACGATCGTTACCTGCTCGATCGCGTGTCGACCGTGGTGGTCGGACTGGATGGCGGAGCAGGCGGTGTGTTCGCGGATTATTCGCAATGGCAAGCTTTCCGCGAAGAGGAAGAAGCGGCGCGCAAGGCCCCGGCGGCGAAACAAGAAAAGCCCGCGCCACCCGCCGCGCCGCCCAAGAAATTGTCGTACCTGCAGCAGCGCGAATGGGATTCGATGGAAGCGCAGATTCTGGAGGCGGAAGAACAGGTCGCCAGGTGGCAGCAGCAGCTCGACTCATCGCCGACTGATCCAAAGCTGGTCGCTGAAGCGTATGAGAAATTGCAACTCGGGCAACAACGCGTTCACGAACTATACGAACGCTGGGCGGAACTGGAACGCGCCACCTCATCCGCCGCTCGGTAACCGCATCGCCGAAGTATTCTGATAGCTGAGGTGCGCATGCTCCGCGTCTGCTCTGCGCTTTCTCTCTCTCTCATCCTCGCTTTGTGTGCGCGCGCGCAAGCGCCGTCCGATAACGTGATCCGCAGCTCAACGCAGGTGGTGGTCGTAAACGTCGTCGCCAAAGACAAACACGGCAGACCGGTGGACGACTTGAAGCGCGAGGATTTCGAATTGCGTGACAACGGCCAGCCGCGGAAAATCGCGCTGTTTTCGCTGGACGAAAGCAAGTCGGCGATTCAAGCGCCGTCCGGCAACGCCCCGCTGACGTTCACCAATCGGCCGGCGTTGGGCGGAGCGCGCGAAACGGCCTTTTTATTCGATGAGCTGAATACCAAACTGTCCGATCAGCAATCGGCCAAGAAGCAATTCGTCGACTATCTGCAGCACGTAGCTCCGGCCGAACGAGTCGCGGTTTTCGTGCTGGGCGATTCGCTGCATCTGCTGCACGATTTCTCCGAAGACTCCGCGTCGCTGATCACGGCGGTGAGCAAGCACAGCAATCGCGCCGGACAGGAGTTCGCGGCGTCCACCAGCTCCGCGCCGTCCGCGAGTACCATCATCGGCAGCTCCAGCGTCACGTCGTCCTGGGACGACTTTCTCGCTTCCACGCAACAAGCGGAGGTTAACTACGCCGAAACGGTTCGCGCGACGCGGACCGCGGAAGCTCTCGAAATTATCGCCGAACATTTGCGCGGAGTGCCTGGGCGGAAGACGCTGATCTGGATCTCGGGCGGATTTCCGATCCAGCTTGGTCTGCATGGATCGGGCGTCAACATGCCGAAGCACAGCACCAGTCCGAGCCAATCGCGCGGGAAGAGTGGGAGCAAGAATGGTGGAGCATCATCGTCATCGGGTCCTATACAGGCGCGAAACACCGGGCTCGATGAATTACCGGGCACGCAGCAATCTTTCGAGGACGATGTGAAACGAGCCATCGCCAATCTGAATGAAGCCGATGTCGCAGTGTATCCGGTGGACGCACGAGGCGTGATGGTCGCTGCGCCGTTTCAAGCCGATCGTGCGTCGTACGGGAAATCGTCCCGCCAGCCGAAAGCGAATCTGCAGCCGGATTACAACTACGAAACCCTAGAAAAGCTCGCGAACGAAACCGGAGGCCGCGCGTTCCATCACCTCAACGATCTGAATCACGCGGTGCAGGATGCGATGGATGACGCGCGCGTCACCTATTCGCTCACGTTTTATCCCGGCGCTGAAACGTTGGACGATTCCTATCACAAGCTGCAGGTCGAGATTCATCGGCCGGGCGTGACGGCGCGCTACCGGCTCGGCTATCAGGCTTTGAAGCAGCCCGGCGAAGCGCCTAAGCTTTCCGATGCGATCACGAGTCCCATCGCGCGATCGGGCATCGGATTTACAGCGCACCTAACGCCGGCCGAAGGTGGGTACACGCTGGCGCTGGTGATTGATCCCCACAATCTTACGCTCGAATCGAAAGATGGCAAGTGGGTCGGCTCGCTGCAGTTCCTGGTGGTGGTAGGGAAGGTCGAGCAGTTGACCAACGTGCCTCTGAATCTGACTGACACGGTGTATCGATCGGTACTGGAAAAAGGGCTTACGCTGGGCGCGCGCGTGAAAGCGCCTCCGGGCACGCCAGGATTCAGCATTGGGCTACGCGACGTGCCGACGGGAATGGTCGGAACGCTGCGCGTGCCAATCACTTGAATGAAAGTAGAAAATCGACGATGCGCTCGAACGGATCGAATCCGAACGCCTGCCCGATGGGGAGCCGCAGATTCGAGTTCGCGTTGACGTCGTAGAAAATCCGGCGGCCGTCGAGCGCTTCCAGATATTCGATCCCGCCCACATCCAGTCCGCCAGCGGCCATAAGTTCCGCACCCGTTTCGACTGCTGCGTCCGGAACTTCCTTGTAGGGATGGAATTCGACTGGCTTTGCGGGTGCACTCTCCGGAACGGTGCAATGCGATGCACCGCCCGATCCCGGATTGCAAACTTCTGACGGACAGAGATTGAACGCGCCATGCGAGATCACGCGCATCGCGTATAGCAACTTACCTCCAGCGAATTCCATGCGCACGATCCCCTGGCTCGCATCGGACTCGACATATTCCTGAAGCAGGAGCAGATTGTCGGGCAGCCACAGATTCGGATTCTGATCGAGCAGCCGCACCAATTCGTCCGCAGAATTCAGCAGGTACATGCGTGCGCCGCTGCCGCCTTGTTCGGGCTTGAGCAACGCCGGCCACTGATCGCCCCACGCCGCGATCGCCGCATCGACGTCGTTAAATGCGAGCGTTCGCGGATGGTCGATTTCCAATTGCTGCATCAACGCGGCCTGCGCGGACTTACTCAGCTCCAGCGAAAAAGCGCGCGATCCATTCAACACCCGCGCGCCGCCCAATTCGAGCGATCGCATCAGGGAAAGCGCGAATGGTACAGCTCGCGTGTTGCCGCGAACGTAAGCGCTGGGGCTGGCCTGGTTGAAGTACAGCGGTGCGTCCGGCGGACGGTCAGGATCGAAAGCGCCGCGCTTCAGGTCGCACGTTCCGAAGCGCATGCCGCGCCGTTCCAGTGCGGAGAACAACGGTTTCTGCCACGCCGGATGTTCGAACAACACCACCAGATCGTAATTCATGCCTTCGCATTTTAACGTCAATAGCCGTGCGCGCCGCCGCCAGGCGCGAGCTTGCCGCGAAACATTCGGTACAGGAATACGAAATAGCCGATCGCGATCGCCATCCCAAGCTCCACCAGATCAGCCCGATGGCGAGCCCGTGCTCGCCCGAATGCGCATTATCGACCGTGATGTTGAACGCGCGATCCGTGCTGGACGTCAGCAGGTTCGGATATACGGCGGCGGCCGCTCCGACCATCAGCAGTGCCAGATAAGCGCCGCATGCGACGAACGCGCCACGCTCATTCCCGCGCGCGCTCAGCACGCGAATCGCGATCAGAGCAGCAGCCACCAGAGTCGGAATCAGATACAGAACCGGGAAAGCGCGTGTAGTTATCCAGCAGGTCGGGACGAACGTACAGCGTCGCCGCGAGGCTGACCACCGTGAGCACGCCTGCCACGCGCCACAGAATCGCCACGCAGCGCCGCAGACGAAGATTCAAATCGCCAGTGGTTTTCAAAGCCGCGTACGTCGCGCCATGCAGCGACAACGCCACCAGCGCAACCACTCCCGCGATCACCGTGTACCAATCCAGAATGCCGGGATGCGGGCCGATGCGCCAATCCGTCCACATCGGCAGGAAGAAGTAATCGATCGGCCTGCAGAGGAACGCCGCGCAGCACGTTGCCCAGCGCCGCGCCGTAGAAAATCGTCAGCAGCAGACTGGCGATCCCGAACGCACCGCCGAACAATCCGGTCCACACCGGCGAGTCGACGTGCGATCGCAATTCCACGCCCACGCCGCGCAGGATCAGCAGCCACAGCACCATCATCAGCGGAAGATAAAATCCGCTGAATCCCGACGCGTACAGCAGCGGGAACGCGAAATAAGAGTGTCCGCCGCCGGCCAGCAGCCACACTTCGTTGCCATCCCACACCGGCCCGATCGATCGAATCAGCGATCGCCGCTCTTCTTCATTTTTCGCGACGAACAGAAGCAGCACGCCCACGCCAAGATCGAAGCCGTCGAGCACCACATACGCCGTGAGCATCACCGCGACCAGCAGGAACCAGATCAGCATCGCGCATCAGCTACAGCCTCCTCCGCGTGGCCGTTCGGGCCCCGATCGATTTCGCGCTGCACCAGGAACAACCAAAAGATCCCGAGCAACACGTACAATCCCATGAATCCCAGCAGCGTGAACAACCCGTTGCCGGCGCCGACCATACTTCGAATAACCCTCGGCAGTGCGCATCAATCCATAAACCACCCACGGCTGTCTCCCGATTTCGGCAGTCATCCAACCCGCCGTGTTGGCGATGTAGGGAAGCGGAGCGCATAGCAGAATGATCCACAACATCCAGCGCGTGGTGAACAGAGCCTCCGCGCCACAGCAGACAGCGCGCTCAGCCCCATCACCGCGATGAACATGGTCCCCAGTCCCGCCATGATGTGATACGCGTAAAACAGCAGCGGAATGTTGGTGGGCCACTCGGATCTGCGGAAATGCGTTCAGTCCCTTCACCTCGGCGGTGGTGGTGCCGTAGATCAGAAAACTCAGCACTCTATTGGCAACCAGATGGATTGTCGATGCGCTCATTTTCGATGTCGGGCTGGCCGATAATCACCATAGGCGCGCCTTTCTCGGACTTGAACAGTCCCTCCATCGCGGCGGTGGTCGCGGGCTGTTGCTCCGCCATATAGCGGCCGTGCAGATCGCCGGTCGGAAAAATCTGCAGCGATGCACGCGATCACGCCCGCCACCACGCCCACCCGCAGAAATACGCGCCCTTTCCTCGATACAGTGTCCTCCAGCACGTAGTACGCGCCCATCGCCGCCATCACGAACGCGCCCGTGATCACCGCGCCGCACATGTTGTGCGCATACTGCAGCAGCGCCCACGGATTCAGCAGCAATCCCCAGAAGCTGGTCACCTGAAACGTCGCCGTCGGCCAGCCGCGCGTAACGCCACCGGATGCTGCATCCACGCATCCGTCACGATGATAAAGAACCCCGACAGCCACGAGCCCGCGAACACCGCGAACGCCGCCCACCAGTGCGCCAGCTTGCTCAAGCGCTGCTCGCCGTACAAGAAACAACCCCAGAAACGCCGATTCCAGGAAGAACGAGAACACGCCTTCCATCACCAGCGGCTGTCCGATTACGCCTCCGGTGACGCGCGCGAATTCGCGCCCAGTTGGTGCCGAACTGAAATTCCATCGGAATGCCCGTCACCACTCCGATCACGAAGTTGATGCCGAAAATCTTCGCCCAGAACCGGGCCGCGCGGTTGTACAGAGGATTATCGGTGCGAAGGTACAGCGTCTTCAGGATCACGATGAGCGGAGCCAGGCCCATCGTCAGTTGCGGAAATAAATAGTGAAACGTCGCTGTAAAAGCGAAGTGGAGACGGTGCATCAACAATGCATCATCCATAAAGGACTCCCCTTTCCCCACCAACACTGTCGAGGCGCTACCTCATTGTAGTTGCTTTACTCGTCGTCTCCTCTCACGGAAACTGCGCCGTTCTTCAGAGCCCACGCGACGAATCCGGCCGGCGCATTCTTGACCTCGAAAACATTCGCCGCCTTGATGGCCTTAATCTTCTGCCAGCGGATGCCGGCCAGATCGGTCCGCCGCAGATCCACCTCATGAAGGTCGGCGCGGGAGAAATCAACTCCCGCCAGCGTCGCGCCCACGAAATCCGCACCCTCCAGATCGGCATCGTGAAGATCGGCGTTGCGCAGATTGGCGCGGCGGAAATTGGCCGAATGCGCGTCGCAGAACGCCAGGTTCGCCGATTCGAGCACGCTGTCGCGCAGATCTGCGCTGTCCAGATTCGCCCGCAATAAATTTGCCCGCCGCAGCTCGACGCCCTGCAGAAACGCGCCCGATACGTCGACGCCCACCAGCGGAACTTTATCCGCGTTCAATTCGTGCAGCGCTTCGATCCTGCCGCCGCTGCCGCCCTTGCCTTGCGCCGTATTGATTACCTGCCAGGCCTGATAATGCTTCTGCTTGGTGCGGTCGCCGGTTTCCGAAATGTAGGCGACCACGCCGAACAGCACCGACAGCACGCCCAGATATTCCAGCACTTCGAGAAACGCCCACTGGCTCAGGGAATACGCGGTCCATTGCAGTGACCATTCGATCGAATGCAGAGGCACCGTCCACGCGTGGCGAATCGTCGCGCGATATTCGTGCCACTTGAGCGGCCGCTTCGGTTCTGCGCGAACGTGCATCATAAGTTGAACCGCGCACAACGCTGATAACCGCTGTGCGCTCCGGATTTAATCATGAGATTTTGAGTTTATCGAGTGACGATACCACCATGTCCGGTGCGAACTCGGGCCATTCCGTCGCTGTGCCCGGTCGATTGCACCAGCACACCCGATACCCGAACGCTTTCGCTCCCGCCGCGTCCCAAGGGTTCGAAGAGACAAACAAAATCTCCGACGCAGGAATCCCGAGCATCTCCGGCCCCAGCGCATAAACACGCGGTGACGGTTTGTAAATCCTGACGTGATCGACGGAGATAACGTGCGCGAATGTACCGTCAAGCCCGTTGTTTCGCACCGCCGCAGCGAGCATCTTCGGCGATCCGTTCGACAAAATGGCTAGCGGACGGCCGCGCAGATTCTCCAGAGCGATCTTTGCATCCGCGAACAGAGCCGGCGAGAGATACGCGTTCATCAACTGTTGCAGACCCGCCGCGTCCAGATTTATTCCCAACTGCCCCGCCGCCGCGCTCAGCGCCGCTTCCGTCACACTCCAGAAATCTTCATAACGATTCATTAACGATCGCAGCCAGGTATATTCCAGCTGCTTCTGCCGCCACAGTTGCGCGAGCGCAGGCAGTTCCGGCGCCACAGAGGCGGTATCGAACAAAGTTCCGTAGGCGTCGAAGACAATCGCGCGCGGCGTCATTTAAGCCGCAACGCCGATGCGAATGGCCACCGGAAGCTTCCCGCGTAAGGTGTTCATCATGATGCAGCCGCGGTCGGCGATGTCGATCAGATGATCCAGCAATTCGCGATCACCGCATTCGGCCCATACCGAGACGATGATCGCGGTGAATACCGGCGGCGAGCCTGCCACCGTCCCCTCCACTTCGATCCGAACATCAGAAACCGCTGCGTTGCGAGCGCGAATCGCCGCCAGCACGTTGCTCATGAAGCAGCCGCCGATGCTGGCCAGAAACAGATCGCCGCCCATCGGTCCGGTGCCCGTGCCGCCTTTTTCGATCGGACGATCGACGATGATCTGATAATCGCCCATCGAAGCTTGGGAAGCCGTTGCAGAAATCTGGTGTAAAGAAACGGTCATGCTCTAATTGTCCGTCGGATTCTTCTCCACGTGGTCGACCACCAGGTGCTCGATCACTCCCTTGCGCTTCTGTAGTTCCAGGCCGAGTGTCTTAATCGACGAGAAGATCGAGACGCCTGCGGGATCAGCGGCCGATCCATCCTGCGGCGCTCCGAATCCACGCGCGATGGCGCGATTCCGCTGCGGAGGAACATCGAGCACGATCTCGAAATACCCTTTTAGTCCGGTCATGTCGACAATTGGATCATCGACGTACCCCTGGATTTCGACGGCGAGTTCCGGCATCGTAATCTTCTCGGTCTCGAAGATCATCCGGTTCCCCAATCTGGAGACTGTCCGAACGCCCTCACCATTCGTGCGCACCATGCGCATCACCAGCCGATCGCCGCGGCCATTCGGAAACGGCTTATCCGATTTCCCCGCATCCGGCCCGGCTTCTTTCAACTTCGGCCCATCCTTGCCGACGATCATCGCGACAATCGATTGCTCCTTCGTCTCGCGATGCACCACCAGCTTGAACCGCTCGGCCAGCAGCGCTTGCAGCATCGCCGGAACCTGCTCCTTGGTCGCGCCGTCGGGCAGCTTCGCGGAAACATCAAAGCGAGCCGCCAGCATCCACTCCGAAGGATCGAACTGATAACGCTTCAGATCGTAAGCCATCATGATCAGGGCTGCCAGGCTGTATCCGGGCAGATTGACGCGGCCGGCATCCATGGTTGTCGCGCCGCCGCCCCTTGCCGACGCCGAAGGCTCAATCGACGCGACTTCGAACTTCAGCGCATCCTGCGCAAACACCACGCTGGCCGAAAATGCCAAGAACATGGCCGTGATCGCCCGCCGTGATCCACGCGGTCTCATTCGCTCTCCTTTCGACCATTCTCTCGTCAATTCTCTAATATGAACACACTCCTCCAGGACGTGACCTACGGCATTCGCATGCTGCTCAAGAAGCCCGCGTTCACGGCCCTCGCCGCGCTCTCGCTGGCACTGGGGATCGGTGTGAACACTGCCATCTTCACGCTGATCAACACCATTTTGCTGGGAGCGCTGCCATATCCCGAGATCGATCGCGTGGTCGCGATTCAGACCGTCCCTCCGCAGCATCCCGATCAGCCCGATGTCGTCTCCGCGCCCGATCTGTGGGCCTGGCAGGAACGCAATCGCAGTTTTGAAGCGATCGGCGGGTTGATCGGCACCGGCCGCGATTTCGGCGCCGAAGAAAACGGCGTCGCGCCGGAGCGCTTCCAGGGCGAAAACGTCACTCCCGAAATCTTCGCCGCGCTCGGAGTTCGTCCGCTCATGGGCCGCACGTTTACTACCGATGAAGACGCCATCGATCATCCCGCGCCCGCCATCGTTCTCAGCTATCGCCTGTGGCAGACGCGCTTCGGCGCCGACCCCAACATCCTCAACCGCACTCCTCTGGTCGACGGCGTCAAGACCCAGATCATCGGCGTGATGCCCGCTGATTTCCGCATCGTCGACGACAACGCGCTCTATTGGACGCCGGTTCCCTTCTTTGGCGCCCAGCGTCGAGGCTCGGCGCGCTATCTCCTGGCGCTCGCCCGCATGAAGCCGAGCGTTTCCATGCCGCAGGCCCAGGCGGAGATGGACGCGATCGCCGCGCAACTCGCGCGCGAAAATCCCGCTCGCGATATGGATCGCGGCAAGCCGTGGGGAGCTCGAGTCATGTCCATTCGCGAACCGCTGTTCGGATTCATGAGCCGTCCTCTTCTGCTGCTCCAGGGTGCGGTCGGATTCGTGTTGCTGATCGCCTGCGCCAACGTCGCTGGATTGCTGCTCGCCCGCGCCACCTCGCGGCAGAAAGAAGTAGCCATCCGCACCGCGCTAGGCGCCGGGCGCGCCCGCATCATTCGTCAATTCCTGACCGAATCGGTGATCCTTTCGCTGGTGGGCGGCGCTGCCGGCGTGACCCTGGCCTGGTGGGGCGTGCGAGCCCTGGTCGCCATGGCCCCTCCGTGGTTCCCGCGCCTGCACGAAACCGCTATCGACGCCCGCGTGCTGTGGTTCAGCGCCGCGGTTTCCATCGTCACCGGATTGCTGTTCGGCGTCGGCCCGGCGATTCGCGGATCGCGCGCCGATCTCGGCAACACGTTGAAAGAATCAGTCCGAGGCGGCACCGAAGGCGGCGGGCGAAATCGCTTGCGCGGAGTGCTCGTCGTGGTGCAACTCGCCATGGCACTGATGCTCCTGATCGGCGCTGCCCTGCTCATCCGCAGCTTCGAAAATATGCAGCACAGCGATCTGGGCGCGGACCCCAGCGGCCTGCTCAGCTATCGTCTGCGTGTCCCGCAGAATCGGGCGGGCGAAGTGGTCAACGTGTGGAACGGCGCTCCGCTATGGCACATCAACAGCACTCCCGTCGATCTGTTCAAGCAGGTGCTGGAACGTACCAGCACGATTCCTGGAGTTCGCTCCGCCGCGGGCGTGGTCCTGCCGCCCTTCAACGGCGGTCTGCCGCTCAATTTCATGATCGCCGGGAAGCCCGCGCCCGATCCCGACGCCTTCAACGCGGAGTATTTTCCCGTGACGCCGAATTATTTCGCGACCATGAAGACGCCCATCCTGCGCGGCCGCGACTTCAGCGATCGCGATCAGGTCTCCACGCCATGGGTCGCGATTATCAATGAAACGTTCGCGCACCGCTATTTCCCCAACGAGGATCCCCTCGGCCAGCGCGTCACCATCACCATTTCTCCCGATGAGCAGCCGCGCGAAATTATAGCGGTGGTCAAGGACGTGCCCTCCAATCGCCTCCAGACCGCGCAACTGCCCGGCATCTTTATCGACTATCTGCAGACCCCGCCCAACATCATGGGTCCCATTCGCGACATCCGCATGAGCATGACCTATCTCTATCGCACCTCGGGCGAGCCGATGGCGCTCCTGCCCGCGATGCGCCACGCCGTTGCTCAAATCGATCCCAACCGCCCCCTGGTTGACCCCAAACCGATCGAGCAGTATCTGGCCGAGCAGGTCCAGTATCCGCGCTACTACTCGATGCTGCTGGGCTTGTTCGCGGCCGTCGCGACGGTGCTCGCGGCGGTGGGAATCTACGGTGTCATGGCGTACGCGGTCGCGCAGAGAACGCGTGAGATCGGGATTCGCATGGCGCTAGGCGCGGGGGGCCGCGACGTGTTGAAGCTGGTGCTGGGCCAGGCGCTCATACTGATTGCGGCGGGTTTGGCGCTGGGCCTCGGCGGCGCGATCGCGCTGACCCGCTATCTTTCGTCGGAACTGTGGGAAGTGAAGGCCACCGATCCGATCACGTTCGCGTCGGTGTCGCTGGCGTTGGTTGCGGTCGCGGTGACCGCGTGCCTGATTCCGACGCGCCGCGCCGTGCAAGTGGACCCAACGGTCGCTCTCCGCTATGAGTAATTAGATCGCGAACCCTTTGCTCTGGGTCCGGACTCGCCTGGCCGCGGTTCTATGCGGAAGTCTGTCGCACGACGCGGTGTGGGCTAAGTCCGATATCGATCTGGTGTTCATCACGGTCGATGATAAGAAGACCGAAGGCTCCGGCATAGCACTTTATGCGAACGGCATAAACGTGCACGCGCTGCTCATGCTGCGAACCCAGTTCCGGCGAATGGCCGAAGGCTCCTTGCGAAACTCCTTCATGCACTCGTTCTTCGCGAAAGAGCGAGTCGGCATCCTCGGCCATCGCCGTTGGAATCTGATGGGGACTTTCGCAACCGCTTTGTTTTTAGCATTTTTCAATCAACCCGTCTCGAAATTCGCATTGCCCGGATGGACAGTTTGTGGTTTGCTGAGCACTTGAGCGCGACGTTTCAACAAGGCTTAGGTCAACCATGAAAGCACTCTATTCGCGACGAAGTTTTGTAGCCCTGACGGCGGCCGTGGCCGCGAACGAAAGCTCGCGTGGCCAGGAACCCAAGCCTGAGACGGCGCTTCACGCGCTCGAGTCAAAGGCGTTTGTTTTCGAGGCAATGCCGGTGAAGACAAGCGCGAATGGGAGCAAGAGCCACGCAGTGTTCGACGGTCTCACGCACAGCGGCTTTCGTATCGACGTGCACGTGACGGAATTGCCCGCGGGCGAGTCTCCTCATCCGCCGCATCGTCATGTTCACGAAGAGATGTTTTCGCTGCAGTCGGGCGACTTGGACGCGACCGTCAACGGCGTGACGACGCGGCTGACAGCGGGATCGGTATTCTTCGCTCACTCGAATGATGAGCACGGCGTCCTGAATCCCGGTCCGGGAACGGCGGTGTATTGCGTGACCGCGTTCGGCCGCGAGTCATAAATGCGATTGCCGCGCTTCCTCCTGATGGCGGGAATCGCGTGCGCGGCCGCTCCGCCAGCGATCACGCTCGAACTTCGCGATTTCGCCACGATGCCGATGACGGGAGCGGTCGATGGGATCCATTGCCCGAGTTTGAATGCCTCGGCCGAACCGCCGAGATTCGCCACGGCTTTCAACGGTGTCAAATGATCGTCTTGCTGTTTACCTCGGTCGTAGCGCGTCGCGTTCGGGAGGCGCACCCCAGCCACGCCGAGGCAAGAAACGTGCAGAAAAACACCAACATCAGGAATACCGGCGGGAAAATCGACTCCTTAAGATAACCGTGACTCCCCTCTACCGGACGGAGTAACCACGGGAACATATCGGGCATGAAATGGCCCAGTCCGATCAGCGCCCATGTGATCATTCCTGTTCGAAGTATACTGAGCCACCGAAACGTTCCGCTGATCAGGAGCGCAGTCGCCAGTACGGGCAATGCTGCCAGAGCAAGGATCGCGGAGTCCCTCCATTCGAGGAGGAGTATCGACCACGGATAGGCGTGCCAGTGGATGACAGCCACGGCTTCATGGACGGTGCGGCCCAGGAACCTCGGCATTTCTGTCCCCGCGATCGCGTAGGAAAACTGCGGCCAATGCTGTCGGATTTTGGCGAGAATGCTCAAAGCAAAAGCGACCAGAACCTGTTTCCAGAACCAACGGCGCGTGCGCCCCTCATGAAACTTCTCGATGAGATCGCCCGTCAAAGCGTCGCTGTCGCCACCGCACCGTAATAACCAGAGAGCTAGCCTCGGTGGATTGGACTTATTGCCGATCATGCACGCCGTCCTTCCAGAATCGGTACGCCGCTCCACAAATTGATCAGGGCCGCGCGGGTGGTCCTCAAGACTCGAATGCCATTCGGCGTTACGCGAAAATAGCGCTTTGCCCGCCCGCCACGCTCTGGTGTTGGATCACCGAGCGACGAAATTACAAAACCTTTCTGTTCGAGTCTGTCCAAGGCTGCGTAGATGCTGCCAAGAGCGACTTCCCGACCAGCCAGGCTTAGTAATTCTCCAGAGATCGGAACGCCGTAGGCCTCATCGCCAAGGCGCACGATGGCGAGCAGAACCATCAGTTCCATCTCTCCAAGGAAGTCCCGCTTTTTCATTTCATCAAGTATAGCGAATAAATGATGCGGGAGCCTTGGCCGGGACCCTTCCATCTCTGGGCGTTCTCATTACTGACGACTGGCGGATTGCTCCAGCCCCATCAGCTTCCGTAGCAGCACCGCGGTGTGGGGCATCACTTTGAAAGTGTTGGCGATGAACACCCCATTTGCGATGTCGAGCGCCGTCCAGTTCTCCTTTTTGGTCCGCGCGTCCAACTTCGCGCCGCGGTCAGCCAGCAACTGCACTACGGAATTCGCGCCTTGTACCGCCGCACCATGCAACGCCGTAAAGCCGCCATCGTTTGCGGCATTCACGTCGCCGCCCAGTTCGAGCGCATACTTCACGGCCTCCTGCGCCTCTTCCTCAGTGCCGTGGCTCTCTGCCGGCCAATAGCCGATTCCAGCCGCAGCCATAAGAACAGTGGTGTGATCGTTGGTCTGGATGGACGGGTCTGCTCCATGTTCCTTCAGTAAGCGCATCAGCGGCGCATCCTGTGCTTTGGCTGCCAGCAGCAGGGGGGTCGCGCCGACGCGATTCATCCAGTTGCGGAACCCGTCGATCGGCTGCCTGGTCATCCGTGCGTTCGGATTCGCGCCGTTTTTGAGCAGCAGAAGTGCGAGGTCGAGACTATCCATTCGCCCAGTCGCGATGGCGGGCGGCAGGTTGAAATGGCGATTCGGATCTCGCGCCCACACCAGTTGATGAAGCGGTGTCCACCCCTGTTTGTCCGCATTCGGATCCGCACCCTTATCGAGCAGCAGCGCCGCCAGTTCGTAGTGCGCGTTCAGGATCGCGATGGTGAGCGGCGTCGCGCCGTTGGGAAGCATTTCCTTCACGTCTGCGCCTTTTTCGAGGAGCAGTTTCGCGGAGTCGAGATGCCCGCCGCGCGCCGCAAAGGTGAGCGCCGAAAAACTACCGGCCGGCAGATAGGTCTGCGGCAAATAGCCGCCGTTCGAAGGCGTATACCCGGCCGCGCTCGCACGAGCATTGACCTCTGCGCCGTGCTCGATTAGCGCTTCGACCACGGGAGTGTGTCCCTCGGCGGCGGCGCACATCAGAGCTGTTTGCCCGTGTGATTTTTCGCGCGTGTTTACTTTCGCATCATGCGCGAGAAGCAGCCGCACTGTTTCGAGACTGCCCGTGCGGGCCGCAGTCATCAGTGGTGTCTCGCCGTCCGCCTGCTCCGCGTTCGGATCTGCACCAGCGCGAATCAGCAATTCCGCCATCGCCGCGCTGCCGTTACTGACCGCCATCGCCAGCGCCGCCACTCCGTACCGATTCTGCGCTTTCACATCCGCCCCAGCCTTGAGAAGCATGCCGGCCAGCTCCAGATCATCGTTCTGTGCTGCCCACAGGAGTGCGGTCGTGCCATCCGGCTGGGCATCGTTTACTGGCGCCTTTTTCTGAAGGAGAGTTCGAACCGCGGTCCTGTCTCCGGCGCGAACCGCATCTGCCAGGCGCGTATCGGCGCCCGCCAGCAACTGAGCGACGAACAGGAGTGCGATCGCAGCCCGCATCTTAAACACCTGCCAGCGGCTGCAGACTCAGTTCACCGGTACTGTCGCCCAGGTGATCGATTTTCACGTCGGCTTTGTCCAGCATCGTGACCAACAGATTCGACATCGGGGTGTGATCCGGATACTTCAGGTGCCTGCCACCTTTCAGTTGGCCCGAGCCCCCGCCCAGCAGCAGCGCCGGCAACGGCGAATGGTCATGCAGGTTCCCGTCGCTGATGCCGCCGCCGTACAGAATCATGGAATTGTCGAAAAGAGACCCATCGCCATCCGGCGTCTTGCGCAGGCGTTCCAGAAACGCTGCGAATTTCCCGATGTGATAGGTGTTGATCTTGGCCACCTTCTCGATCTTGACCTTGTCGCCCACGTGGTGCGTGAGCGTGTGGTGCGCATCGGTCACACCCACCATCGGATAAGTGCGCTGGCTCAGTTCGCGCCCCATCATGAACGTGATCACACGCGTGAGATCGCCCTGCCAGGCGAGAATCTGAAGATCGAACATCAGATTCAGGTGTTCTTCGTAATTCTCCGGAATGCCCGCGGGCCGCTCGGGAACCGGTACCGTGATCTTCGCGCTCTGCTCTTCGGCTCGCTGGATGCGGCGTTCCGTCTCGCGCACCGCATCGGTATATTCATCCACGCGAGAGCGGTCGCGCGGCCCCAGCGTGTTGCGCAGGCTGGCGATCTCCGTGCAGCCGAATCGAGAATGCTGCGATCGGTGCGCATCTGCGCCAGACGCTGTTCCGCCGACCCTCCGTCTCCGAACAGGCGTTCAAAAATCACCCTCGGATTGTTTTCCACCGGATTCGGCGTCGTCGGATTGCGCCACGATACGGTGTTCATGTACACACAGCTATAGCCGTTCTCGCAGTTGCCTACCAGGTAGTTTGCGTCCACACCCAGTTCGAGCGACGCGATCTGCGTTTGCTTCGAAAACTCCTGGGCCGCGATCTGATCGGCCGTCGTCCCGGCCTGCACGTCCGCGCCTTCGGTGCGCTTGGGACGCATCCCGCTCAGCCATGTCGGTGTCGCTCGCGAGTGGTCGCCGTTTCCATCGCCGAAGTTGTACGCGTTGTTATGGCCCAGCCCGGTCAGAATGGTGAGCTTGTCGCGAAAAGGCGTAAGCGCGTTCAGGATCGGCGTCATCTCGAAATCCGCGCCGACCTTCGCCGGCGTCCAGCGATCCATGATCGCGCCGTTCGGGATGTACCAGAAACCGAGACGGCGGGTTCGCGTCAATGTTTCGGCGCGTGACAATGCCGGCACCATCGCGTCCAGAAATGGCAACGCAATCGCGGCACCCGCGCCTCGCAGAAACGAGCGCCGGGCAATGGACTTCCTGGTAACGATCATGGTTGCGGCATCCTCCTCATCTGAAATGGTACGCTGCGCACGATGCCTTCGATCATCGAGGCCAAGGTTGTGCCGCTCTGTTCCGATTCCCGCACGACGCGCCGCACCGCCGGTTCGTCGTAATATTCGAGCCCGCGCCCCAACGCGTACGTCATTAGTTTTTCCGTAAGAGCCGTCACGAAGTTGTCCGGCTTCCCCGCCAGCGCCTGTCGCAGCGCCCGCGGACTATCCACCTTGGTGCCGTCGATCAATTCCCCACTGGCGTCGATTGGCGCACCCGATTCGCTGACCGATCTCCAGTGGCCCACCGCGTCGAAATTCTCCATCGCGAACCCCAGGGGATCCATCAATTTGTGGCACGACGCGCAGGCGGGGTTGGCGCGATGCTCTTCCAGCCTCTCCCGCACGGACAGTTGCACGGAGCCGGCAATGTTCTCTTTTAGCGGCGGTACAACTTGTGGCGGCGGCGGAGGCGGCGTACCCAGCAGGTTTTCGAGCAGCCACTTCCCGCGCACCACCGGCGAAGTGCGGTTTGCCTGCGACGTCACCAGCAGAATGCTCCCCTGGCCAAGTAGTCCGCCCCGCATGCCGTCGGTCAGTGTCACGCGCCGGAACCGGTCGCCATAAACACCGGCGATCCCATAGTGTTTCGCCAGGCGCTCATTCAGGAACGAATAATTGGCGGTCAGCAGATCCACCGCGCTCACGTTGTTGTGCAGCACGGAGCTGAAAAACATTTCCGTTTCCCGGCGGAAATCCTGCCGCAGATGATCGTCAAAATCGGGAAACAGTTCGGAATCCGGATGCCGGTCCGGCAGGTTGCGCAGGTACAGCCACTGGCCGGTGAAATTCGTCACCAGCGCTTCCGAGCGCGCATCGGCCAACATGCGCTTCACTTGCTTTGAAAGCTCCACCGGATCGTGCAGACGATTGTGCTCCGCGAGTTCGAGCAGAGTCTCATCCGGAATCGTGCTCCATAGAAAAAACGAAAGCCGTGAAGCCAGTTCAATATCGGCGATGCGATAGGCGGAACCTGCCGCAACGCCCGCTGGATCGTGCTCCACGCGAAACAGGAAGGACGGACTTACCAGCAGCCGCCGCAGGGCCATTTCAATACCGGCCTCGAATCCGCCGGCCTTCGCGCCGTCGCGATAAAAAGCGGTCAGCATCTTCATGTCGTCTGGAGTAACCGGCCGCCGGTAAGCGCGATGCGCGAGAGCGGACAGGATCTTCGCCGCACAGGTATCCGCCTGCACCTGAGGAGCCGGATTGCACGAAAAAATCCGCCGCCGGCTCGGCGTATCGCCGGGTCCCGTGGCGTTGTACGGCCCACGAATAATGATGTGATCGATATACGGTTGCAGGCGGGTGTCACCGCCCGGTCCAAAAGCTGGCCGGGTGAAAGGCAATCGCAGGCTCTCGAGATAAGCCGAATCTTTTTTTACAAACGTCACGGCCACGTCGTGCGGCCCTGCCGTAACCGGAACGATGCGTCGAAACCGGCGTCCGCATCCTGCCGGTTCATGGCGCGAATCTGCGCACTCGTCGCTCCTGGCTTCGGCTTCTCGCCGATCGTGAAGGTCTTCGCGACTGCGCCGTCGATTGCGATTTCAATCTGGTGCGGCTCGATGAAGGTGGAGAGAACGTCGGTATAATCGCGCGCGATCCGCACCTTGAATCGATATTCGGCGTTCAGAGGAAACGTGTAGTGAATCAGCTTTCCGCCGCGCGTGCCCGGCGGCAGATCTTCCTCGCGATCCTCCTGCGAGCGGTCCGACGGAATCCGAAAAATGTCCTCGTCCGGCGGAATCGTCATGGAACCCGTAGCCAGCCGGCTCACGCGTTGCGCCGCAGCGGCATAGCGCTCCATCAGCACCGGCGAGATCCGCAACACTCCGGCGATGTTGTCGAATCCGTAACTCGCATCATCGGGTGGAAGCAGTGAGTCGATGTCCACATCGAGCGACGTGAGATCGTGTATCGCGTTTCGATACTCCGCGCGGTTCAGCCGGTGCAACGCCTCGGTTCGGCCCGGCTCAGGCTTGGCGGCAGCAGCGCGGTCGATCGTATCTTCAAGTTGCCGGACAAACCCCGCGAGTACTTCCGCTTTTGGACGAGGCGCGCCGGCGGGTGGCATCATGCCGGTGCGGAGTTTCGCGATTACTTTTTCCCAGGTCTCGGGGTGCGACGCCGCGTCAGCCGGGTCTAATCGTGCGAGTGATAATCCTGCTGTTTTCAAGCGGTCGCTGTGACACGAAACACAATAGCGCGCGGTCAGAGGTAATTCCGCAACTGGACCTTGGGCCAGACAAACGCCCCCGGCAAACACCGTGGTGACGAAGCCGACGATTGACGCCACGCGTAGCAAACCTAAATAAACTTACTACAGTGCGAGCCGGGAGTCATCGGTCCGACATATGAGGCCGACGCAAGCGCGTTAAAAAGAGAGCCGCGCCTATACGGAGAAGTCCGCCTTCTCCAACTGCTTCAACCTGTTCGCCAGCAGTTCCTGTTCTCGCGGGTTCTCCGTCATTGCGATGGCACGTTGAGATTTCTTCGCGCGCTTCAGAGAGCCTGCCCATCTTCATCAGCAGGTCTCCGCGAACGCTGGGAAAGAGATCGTAGCCGGCTACCGTGGAGTCGCCGGCGAGAGTGGCATTAATCAGGCCTTGCTCACACCATAGCGCATCACGGTTCAGGGCCAATCTCGAGGCCCGATCAGATGGGGCTCGAGAGCGCCTCCCGCGCCATGCCGATAAGCCGAAAAAGAGCGCTCACGACATTAATTTGAAATAATCCTTGACACTGAGGGTGTACCGCCATAGAATTACCGAAACCTTGTCGTTGTCGGATTAGTGTCCGCGAACTTGTCTTGTTGGGGAAGTTGGGCTGTTTAGATTTAAGTAATCAGCACATCTTGGGAGGGTAAGGCCATGCGCTCAGGATTCGGCGAAAGTGTGCTTACGCATCTACGTAAGCTGTCCTTTTTCGTTTGTCTCACGCTGTTATTTGCCATCAGCGCTGCGCCGATTCTGGCGCAGTCCTCCACCGGGACACTCACCGGTCAGGTCACGGACGCACAAGGTGCTTTGGTCGCGGGCGCCCGCGTCAAGGCGGTTGACCCGACTACCAACAGTACGCGAGAGACCGTCACGAACGACGCCGGCAGGTACACGATCCCCAATGTTCAGCCGGGCACCTATGTAGTTACCGTCGCGAAGGCGGGATTCACAACTGCCAAGCTTTCGGGGCAAGTGGTTGACGTCGGACAGGTGCTGACGCTGGATGTTCCCCTCGTGGTCGGCTCGACCGCGACCACGGTCGAAGTGGTCGCCGCTGCCGGAGCCGAATTGCAGACGTTGAACGCGACGATTGGGAGCACGATCCGGAATGATTCTCTCAATCTGCTTCCGAACCTCGCTCGCGACGCGTCATATCTCGCCGTGCTGCAAGTAGGAGTCACTCCCGACGTTGGGGCGGTGGCCGGAGCCGCGCTGGATCAGAACAAGTTCCAGCTCGACGGCGGCAATAACAGCGATGACATGTCCGGATCCAACACCATCTATACTCCCAGCAATGGTTACGCCGGCACGGGCTCGTCGGGCGGCACGCCATCGGGCGTGATGCCGACTCCGGTAGAGAGTATTGAGGAGTTCAAGGTCGGCACGATAGGCCAGAGTGCTGACTTTGGCGGCGCCGCCGGCAGTTCTGTCCAGATGGTCACCAAGCGTGGCACGAACCAATTCCACGGCGCGCTGTACGAGTACTACTTCAGCACCGATGTGGGCGCCGCGAACGGGTGGAAACAGAATCACACGGCTGACGCGCAGACCCACACGCTCGACACGCCCCTTCCGTCGGCGCACCGCAACCGCTACGGCGGCGCATTCGGCGGTCCGCTATCCAATAAAGATTTCCTCGGCGGCAAGTGGTTTTTCTTCTCGAACTACGAAGCCACGGCTTTCCCGAACAACACCACGTTCGAAAGAGGATCGCCGACCGCGACGTATCGGGCCGGCGTAATCATGCTGCCGACCGCCAACGGCATTCAGGGGTTCAACATCAATAATGCTGCGGTTACAGTCAACGGCGTAACGTATGCGGGCTGTGCCGCCACTCAGTCGTGCGATCCTCGTGGTCTCGGAGTCAATCCGTTGATCCAAAAGATTTGGGCAACGATGCCGCTTCCCAACGATCCGACGTATATCAGCGGAACCCCGGGAGACGGTTACGGTAACTCGGGTGGGTACCTGTCCCCTCTTTCGATCCCGCAAACCGCGAAGTTCATTGTCGGCAAGATTGATCACGATTTCAACGAGAAGAACAAATTCTTCGTCAGTTACCGGTATTACGATTTCAGCCAGTTGGTGAACGTACAAACCGACATGGGCGGCCTACTGCCGGGTGCGACCCAGGGCCAATACTCGGCTTACGGCGTGCGTCCGCAAAAGCCAGGCTACTGGGTGACGGGACTTACCACCACCATCAACCCCAACACCACCAATGATTTCCGTTTCAGCTATCTTCGCAACTACTGGAATTGGCAATCGCAGGCCGGCCCGCCGCAATTTTCAGGACTGGGCGCGGTGGTCGAAGTCGGTGGCGAATCATCGAACGCGTTGATCCCCTACAACGTGGATGGACAGGACGCCCGCCAGCGCTACTGGCGCGGGCACGATTATTACCTCAACGACCAGGTGAGCCAATTGCGCGGAAACCACGTGCTGAATTATGGATTCACTTACCAGCGTAATCACGATATTCACGGGCGCAACGACAACGGCGTGGGAATCGACACTTCGCCCGCTTACCTGGCGGTCAGCGGGACAGGTATCAGCGCTTCCGCTTATACGCTTCCTCCAGGTGTAACTTCCAGCGCACTTTCCAATTTTCAGAGCCTTTTCGATCAAGCCACAGGGACGCTCAGTTCCACCCAGGTCATGTATACGCGCAGCGGGGCGAGCTTGAGTTTGAATCCCCTCGGGACACCCGGCTTCGATGACAGTATCCTCCCGAGTTACGAGGCCTATATCTCCGACACGTGGCACGTCAAGCCGCACCTGACGTTGACTTATGGGCTGACTTACGACCTCGCGATGCCAGCTTATGAAATCAACGGCAAGCAAGTGGAGATGGTGGATGCGGCGGGCAATCTCCTGGATCTCAAAGGCTATCTGACGGACAAGATGAACGCCGCCCTCGCGGGACAGGTTTACCAACCGCAAATCGGTTTCGCGCTGATCGGCAACGCCAGTGGCGGCGAGCACAAATATCCGTTCAATCCGTTCTACGGCGGCTTCAGCCCGCACGTTTCGCTGGCCTGGAATCCAAACTTCAGCGATGGGCTGATGAGCAAGATCTTCGGCCGGAACAATACTGTCATCCGCGGCGGCTACGGCCGCATTTATGGCCGGCTCAACGGAGTGGACCAGATGCTGCTCCCGCTACTCGGCCCGGGCTTGCTTCAGGCCGTATCTTGCACCGCGCCGACGATTCAGGGAACCTGCGGCGGCCCTGGCGGCGCAACACTTCAGACGGCGTTCCGTATCGGCGTCGATGGCATGACTGCGCCGCTGCCCACGGTAACCCAGACTCTGCCGCAACCCTACATTCCCGGTTCGATACAGAACGGGATTCTCAACCCGGCGGCTGCCGACGGATCTCAGCTCGATCCGAATCTGAAGCCGAATCGTTCCGACGAGGTCACTCTCACCATTCAGCGGTCGTTCTCGCCGAAGCTGCTGATGGAAGTCGGCTATATCGGTCGCAAGATCAGCAATGAATTCCAGGAGATTAACATCGACGCGCTGCCGTATATGACAACGCTTGGAGGGCAGAGTTTCGCGCAAGCCTACGCCGCGGTGTACTCCGAATATTGTGGGTTGCAGGGCGCGACCGCTACTGGCGTCACTTGCAACAAGAACGCAAGCGCGGTGACGAATCAGCCGTTTTTTGAAGCCGCACTCGGTGGACCAAGCTCGCCCTATTGTGCCGCAATGAACAGTTGCACCAAGACCGTCGTCGCCAACGAAGGGGCGAACATCGCGGTAACGAACGTCTACAACCTGTGGACTGACATCGGCAAGTCGTCGAGCTTTGTGCTGGGCAGGACGCTGCTCAACCAGGTGCAGGGCAGCGGCCTCAACGCCCAGCTCGCCGGCTCCTTCGATTTCATTAACTCGTATGGTCATGGCAATTACAACGCGTTGTTCGCCACCTTCAAGACCACCAACTGGCACAACTTGACCACCCAACAAAACTTCACCTGGGGCCGCGCACTGGGAACCGGTGGCACATACCAGGCCAGCAGCTCCATCACCGTGCCGAATCCTTTCGATTTCAATAATTTCGGCACCTACGGAGTGCAGTCCTGGGACGTTAAGTTCATCTACAGTCTGGTGTCGTTCTATCAGGAGCCGTGGTTCAAGAGCCAGAAGGGGATCGTGGGACATGTACTGGGCGGTTGGACCATCGCTCCGTTGTTCACGGCCCGGTCAGGCTTCCCCTTGCGGGTTTCCTGCGACACGTCCAGCACTTGCTCCGGCATGACTTCGGATCAGTCCGAGCAGTATTCCCAAGCAGTCGGAGTTTCACCCTTCACCGGCGGATCTTCGCAGACCGGCTTTTACAACGCGTCGGCCTGGCTTTCCGCGCTCGCAGCCGGCACCTCGACAGTCGGATCAACCGGTAATCCGCTCAAAGGCGGTTCGGGGCTCAACATATTCAACAATCCCATCGCCGTGGCCGCGGAATTCCGCCCGTTTGTCCTCGGTCTCGATGGGCAGTCGGGTGGTGCCGGCGTGCTTCGAGGCTTCCCGTACTGGAATCTCGACGCGACGCTTTCGAAGGACTTCAAGATCGTGGAGCGTGTTGGCGCGACCCTCATCATTCAGTCCGTGAACGTGCTGAATCACTTTGTGCCTGCAAATCCGACCGCCAGCATTCAATCGCTTTCCACCTTTGGTGTGGTGAGCAATCAGTTCACTTCCGGAAATGGCGTGCAGGCTCGCTGGATGGAATTCGGTCTGCGTCTGCGGTTCTAAGAGGTCGTAGATTTCATGTGAATCGTTTCCTTTTACGCGCGGGCTTCGCGCATGACGATTCACCACTCCGGTCGCGCAGTATTGCAAGTCAAATCTGGAGAGACGCACCTGTTCCCGCCGGAGCATGGCGCGAAGGGTGAACGGCTTTGCACGCAGGTCGGGGACCGTTTCGAACGCGACGCTGGCGTGCCTGACGTATTCGCTCGACTACATTCTTCAGTTGGGTGTGGAAAATATCCAGGCGCATCGCCAGCCGATGATGGCGCGGCTGCACCAGGAAATGCCGCGGCTGGGATTCCAGCCGATGACGCCATCGAATAGCACATCGCCGATTGTCGCTTTCGCGAAGAAGGATGTGCGGTCCATCGCGCCGCGCCTCAAGAGCGAGAAGGTCGATATTGCGGTTTATGAACACCGCGTCCGCGTTTCGCCGTCGGTCTACAACGATGCCGCCGATATCGACAGATTGCTTCAGACGCTGCGCTAGTCCGGTCGACCGTGTCAAGGGAGAGTTTTACGTCGCTGGCCGGCACTTAGCTCGACTGCCCCGGATTCACACTCGCGGGCAAAGCCAACGCGGGACACGATGCGCGGCGCTTTGACAAACTGCTTCGCCGGTCGCCAGTCGATCCCCCGCTTTTCTGCCGTGCCAAGCGCAAGAATGCAGGTACAATGACGCGGATGCAAAGGAGTCGACGATGAACAGATGGGCGACGTGGAATCGCATTGCGGCGGCGGTGTGCGGACTGTTATTGGCAAGTTGCGGCCGAGAACCCGACACTGCGAAACCGACGTACGGTGCGTGGGGTTTCGATTCCGCCGGTGAAGATCGAGCCACCAATCCTGGTGACGACTTTTTCCGTTTCGCGAATGGCGCGTGGCTTGACCGCATGCAGATTGCTCCGGATAAAACAGGCGTCAGCTTGCGCCAGGTGATGAGCGACCGCACCGAAGCGCACCTCCACGAAATGATGGAACAAGCCGCGGCCCACGCCCAGCATCAGCCCTCCGATCTCGAAGGCAAGATGGGCGCATTCTACAAGTCCTTCATGGACGAGGCGCGGGTCGAGCAGTTGGGCGCGAAGCCGATCGCTCCGGAGCTCGACCAGGTGCGGGCGGCCAAGACACGCGACGATCTGTCGGCGCTTTCGGGATGGGGTCGTTCGGACTACCAGGGAAGTCTGTTTGGTTTCTCCGTCCGTTCGGATTTGAAGGATCCCAGCCGCTACGCGGTGTACATCAACCAGGGAGGCCTCGGCTTGCCCGATCGCGACTACTATCTGAAGCCGGAATTCGCCGAGAAGAAAAGCAAATATCAGGATTACGCCGCGCAGCTTCTGGAACTGATCGATTGGCCCGAGGCGAAGTCCCGCGCCAGGGACGTGGTGGAATTCGAGACCCAGATCGCGACGGAGAGTTGGGCAAGGACGCAGCAACGCGATGTTGTTGCGATGTATAACCCCGTTCCGCTGGCCGAATTGTCGAAACTCGCGCCGGGCTTTGGCTGGTCCGGTTTCCTTAAAAATGCGGGCTTTTCCAAGCTTGAGCGCGTAGTGGCCGGCGAAAAGACCGCGCTTCCCAAGCTCGCGGCGATCTGGGCGCGAACACCTGTCGAGACCCTGCAGGCCTGGCAAGCCGTTCATATCGCGGACAATGCCGCGCCGTTCCTTTCGAAGCCTTTTGCCGACGCTTATTTTCAGATGCACGATATGGTGCTCGCCGGCCAGAAAGCGCAACAGGTGCGCTGGAAGAGAGGCGTAAATGCGGTGGGCGGCGGAGATTTCCTGGCGGGCGGCCGCCTGGGGACGTTCGGCACTTTGGGCTTCGGGGTCGGGCAACTTTTCTCCGCGAAATATTTCGGGCCGGAGGCGAAGGCGAAGATCGAGGCACTGGTCGTCAACCTGAAGGCGGCTTTTCGCGCGCGTATTGAGAAGCTGGATTGGATGGGGCCACAGACCAAAGCGGAGGCCCTGAAAAAGCTCGACACCTACACCATCAAGGTTGGCTACCCGGATCATTCGCGCGACTATTCGAAGCTGGTGATTACCGACGATGACTTAGTGGGCAATGTGCGGCGCGCTGCTGCGGCGGATTGGGCGTTCACTTCGGGTAGGCTCGATGGCCCTGTGGACAAGTCGGATTGGGCCATGACCCCGCAGACCAACGACGCTTACAGCGGAGTGCTGCGCGATATCGTATTTCCGGCCGGAATTTTGCAGCCGCCGATATTCGATCCCAATGCCGATCCGGCGGTGAATTACGGCGCCATCGGCGGCGTGATCGGCCACGAACTCACGCATGGGTTCGACGACGCGGGACGCCGGATCGACGCCTCCGGGGCGCTGCGCGATTGGTGGACCAAGGAAGACGACGCGAAGTTTCAAGCGCTCGCCAAGAGGCTGGGCGAACAGTATTCTCAGTTCGAGCCTCTGCCCGGCGTGAAGGTGAATGGCGAACTCACCATGGGTGAGAACATCGCCGATCTGGGAGGCCTGACCATGGGGCTGGAAGCATACCATGCATCGCTGGGCGGACGCCCGGCGCCCGTGATCGATGGACTGACGGGCGATCAGAGGGTGTTGCTCGGATGGGCGCAGGCGTGGCGCGGAAAGGTGACCGACGACGCGATTCGAAAGCAGGTGGTCAGCAATCCGCATTCACCGGCGCAGTTCCGGGTGAACGGCGTGGTGCGCAATCTGGATGCGTGGTATCAGGCGTTCGATGTGAAGGTTGGTCAGCGGCTGTACCTCGCGCCGGAGGCGAGAGTGCGCATCTGGTGAAGTAGAACGCAATTGCAGATTCCGATTCTGGAACCAGGTTCGTTCGAACATGAACCGGCACAGCGGCCAAAGGTCGATGATGAGCTATATTTACAGGTCTGGAGGCTGGAATGGCCATCTATACTGCTCGTCGTCGGGTCTGGCAGACAGTCTTTCTGACCAGCCTCGCTGCAATCGTCCATTTGAGCGCCCAGTCGAGAAGCGTAGAGCTTCCCACCGGACCGTTGAAATTCGGGGGATTCGCGGCGAGCTTTAATGCCGGCGGCAGTTTCCATCTGGAAGGCTGGGGATGGCCGACCATGGACGGTACGTGGAAGCTGCAGAGCGACGAGATCACTCTGACGCTTCCGGACAAGCCGCCCAAGGGATGCGAGGGGCCGGGCAGATATCGCGTGCGCGTGCAGGATCAGCATCCCGCCTTCGATGTGATCTCCGATGATTGCGTGCCGCGCCGCATGATCCTCAATGGCAGCAGTTGGATGGGGGCCGGGGAAACCAAAGTGATTCCGGCGCGGCACATTCTGACCACATCGACCGCCCGTCCGCCGAAAACCGCGGAGCCGGGACCTGCCGGCGCGAACTGGCCTTCGTTTCGCGGAAGTGACCACTCCGGAGTTGCCGAAGACCAGAACCTCCCCAACAAGTGGGACGGGAAGACGGGAGCGAACATTTTGTGGCGTACCCCGATACCCGGACTCGCGCATTCAAGCCCGATTGTGTGGGGACAGCAAATCTTCGTGACCAGCGCGGTCAGTAGCGATCCCCATGCTTCGTTCAAGCCCGGTTTGTATGGGGATGGAGAGGCTTCTGAGGACCGCTCGCCTCAGAAGTGGACTTTGTTTGCACTCGACAAGAAGAGCGGTAAGATCCTGTGGCAGCGGGTTGCCTACGAGGGTGTGCCGCGCGAAAAGCGGCATATGAAATCGACGTATGCCAGTTCCACTCCCGCAACCGATGGACGCATCGTAGTGGCCTGGTTCGGTTCGCAAGGCGTGTATGCCTACGATTTGAGCGGGCGCTTGCTATGGAAGGTTGACTTGGGCCGCCTGAATCTCGGCGCCTACGACATTCCGACATATGAGTGGGGAACGGCCAGCTCACCCATCATCTGGAACAACCTGGTGATCCTGCAGTGCGACAATCAAGACGACTCGTTTGTGATCGCGCTCGATGCCGAGACAGGCAAGCAGGTGTGGAAAACAGACCGGGAGGAACTACCATCTTGGGCAACTCCAACGGTCGGCATGACCTCGAACGGGCCGGAGCTGGTGACCAATGCTCCGAACTTCATCCGCGGCTATGATCCGAGGACGGGCAAGGAGTTGTGGCGTCTGGGACACAGCTCCAAAATCACGGCGCCAACTCCTCTTTATTCTGCGGATCAATTCCTGATCGCCAGCGGGCGGCAGCCGGAGCGGCCGATCTTCGCGGTGAAGGCTGGAGCGCGAGGCGACCTGACGTTGCCGGAGGGTAAGACGTCGAGCGATGCCGTGGTGTGGAGCCGCACCGCACGCGGCTCGTACATGCCGACGCCACTCCTGTACCAGGGGCTTCTCTACGTGCTCAACAACGACGGTGTGTTCTCTTGCTACGACTGGAAAACCGGTGAAGAGATTTACCGCCGGCGCCTGCCCGTAATCGGCAGCGGCTTCAGTGCGTCGCCGGTCGCAGCCGACGGAAAGATTTATTTGTCGAATGAAGACGGAGACATGCTGGTAATCGCCGCCGGGCGTAAGTTCGAGCACCTGGGGACCAACTCGATTGGTGAGTTGACGATGGCGAGTCCGGCGCTTTCAGAGGGCGTGATGTATGTCCGGTCGGCGCTGAGTGTATTCGCGGTCGGGAACAAGCGGTAGCGTTAGCGTGATCAACGGGAACGCGATTTTTTGAATCGCCCTGTGCAGTATCATGAGGCACGAGACGCAAACTGGATTTAAGGATCATTCTCGAAATGATCAGATCCGGCCCGGGAGGGGTAGTTATGGGAAGAATTCTGCTGCTCATCCTCTTGCATTTCGGCATGGCCGCCGGCAACCGGCTCTTCGCCGACGTGGTCACTTTCAAGGATGGCCACCAGATATCCGGATCCGTGGAATCCGGCAACACCCAGGAGCTTCACATCAAGGTTGGGGATCAAACGCAGACCATCGACATTCATGATGTTCAGGTGATCCAACTCGGTGTTTCCTCGTTCGCGCCCGCAACCTCTGCGCCGCCTTCCAAAGCCTCGGCTACGGCACCCTCCCCAGCGCCCGGCCCGGCCCCGGACCAGCCCAACAGCCTGTTTCTCAATGACGGCACGCACGTCGCGGGACGGTGGTGGTCTATTGACGCTACCGACATACACTTCCTTGTGAATAATCAGCTCCAGCGTTATCGCCGGACCGACGTGGCGGGAGTGACCTCCGGCAACGCGACCCTGCCTCCGCCGCCGGCGCGTTCCACGACGCCGTCGGCAGCATCAGCGCCGCCTCCGCCCAGCGCAGCGCAGCCGGCCCCCGCTCCGGCGTTGGCGCGACCACCGGCCGCGCCGCCGCAGACTCCCAGGCCGCCGCAGGCTCCCACGCCGCAGAAGCCGCAGAATCCCACCCCGCCGCAGAATCCCACGTTGACGCGACCCTCCGGCCGCGCCACGTCATCGCGCGGTCTCTCGCAGCCGGAGGAAGTCGGGATGGTGTACTTTTGGAACGGCCGCGTTCTTATCCCGCTCGAACGCAATCAAGCCGTCGAACGTAAGAAAGGCTCTGCGGGATACTTTGAAATCCAGGGTCCCAAATCCGACGTTCGTGTCAGTGAGAATTCCAGTCTCGTGTTCATCCTGCGCTTGCCACGAGGCGTCGATCCCGCCAGTTACAGCCTGTTCCAACTAGTGACTGTCAGTGGAACCCGGCAGACCCGGTCCCAAGCCGACCACTCGGGCGCCCCCATGACTTGGCCGGTTGATATTGATATAAACAGCGACTCCGGCTTAGTCACCTATAACTTAATCGTCAGGGATCTGCCTCCTGGAGAATGGTCCTTCAGCCCTTCCAACTCGAACGACGGCTATTGCTTCGGCGTTGATCCCTCCGCGCCGGGCCAATAATTGTGGTTGCCGTGTCGAACGGGTACGAGCCGTGAATCGCGTTCCGACAATGTCTGCCGCACTCCCCAGCGTCTTTTTTCGCAGATTTTGGTTCTCGCCTCGTATATAGAGATGAGATGTCTTCTCCACTGCGCTTTCCCACCCTCAGGACGGTGATCTTAGCGATCTCCACAGCCGTGCTCGCGCAAACGGCCGATCTAAAAATGGGTGTGACTTACCAGTGTCCGTCGGTGCACGCCACCATGGTGGTTTACTCGTGCACGGGATCGGCTGCGGCCGACACATGCGACGTTCAGACGGCGCCGCAGGGGCGGTCGTCCATGCGCGGCAAATCGACGCATCAGCAGGTGATGGCGTTGCTCGCAATCTGCCATCCGCAAACACCGGATGAAGCTAAGGCCGTGGCACGAGGCGGCTCGGCTCCGTCGAACGGCTCGGCGGTGCAGGGCCAAGCGGGCGCCGGTGGATTCAAAGTCGGCGATAAGGTCCGCGTGCTGTCCAGCGGATGGCAGGATGCGACCGTCCTGCAGATTCACGGCCGCTCTTATTTCGTGCGCCTTTCAAACGGCATCGAGGTTTCGAAAGACTGGCCGACGGAAGTGCGCAGGATCGGCGCATTGACCGCTGCCGATCACGCCGCCGGACAGTACGACGCCCACGAGCGAGTCCAGGTGAACATCAACGGCCGCTGGGCGGAAGGTACGATTCAGGGTCAACAAGGGAATATGTATGAAATCAAGGTGCCTGGTTTCCACGGCGACTTTGGCACCGACCTGTACTCGACGACCCCTGAAAACATCCGCATGTCGACGACGCCCGCGCCCCCTCCACCCGCGCAGCGCGCCGCCGGGCAGCCCCCTAAGTCCGGCTACGTCAGTTGCTCAGGAAAATATGAAGGCCGTTGGGAGAGCACCTCGGGCGGCGCGGGCAATCAAGTGATTTTCCGCTCCGGCAAAGCCACCGTGACCGAAGGATTTCAGAAGTTTTCGGATCTGGATTGCTTTATCAGCGGGGGGAAAGTGTTTCTTTACAAAGCAGGCTCATTTACCCCATTCAATGAGCCCATGGAAATCAACAACGACGGCACTTTGCAGACCGAGCTTGGCGCGATCAAGAAGATGGGCAATTGAAAATTATGATTGACGGCCGTGCCGGTGATCGCTGCATGATGTCGTCCCAACACCGCGCGGCGGGATGGGCGTGGCCACGCCGTAACACAAGGCAACCCGCCTCTCGAATCAGTTAATTTTCCGATGCGTCTCACCAACGACCTCGGCCCGAGTTGCCGACCAGCCGCCCGCTCCTGATCTGGGCACTTCTGCAACCAGGGCGTTAGTCGTCACCTTGGAGGCAAAGCGACGCCGTCCCCGGGC
The DNA here is from genome assembly GCA_963819125.1 of Terriglobia bacterium. Taxonomy (GTDB): domain Bacteria; phylum Acidobacteriota; class Terriglobia; order Bryobacterales; family Bryobacteraceae; genus Palsa-187. The sequence goes on along the minus strand of CAWFUQ010000013.1, from coordinate 60,479 downwards.
GAGAGCCAGGTGAAGTTACTTCTTTGCCTTCTTGGCGGACCCGGGCATAAAGCTGCAGGTCGAAACGGTGAGCTTGGTGGGGGCAACCTTCATCTCCTGCAAGTTGTTTTTGACCAGCATCGCATTGAAGTCGGTGACCTGTTTCTGGGCGTCCTCCCAGGCAGTCCTGGTACGGTTCAGGTCGGTGCAGTCTTTCTGCCAGGTGGCGATCTGTGCGGGGGTGGGCGCCATGTCGAGGCCGACCTGCATCATGCTGACCATGGTGTTGAATGCGTTGTTCAGTTCGAAGAACGATTGCAGCGCCTTGGGATCGGCAGCCCGCACGCCCGGCCACCTCCGCCGCCCGCCGCCTCCGCCACCGGCCGGCAGTGGCGCCGCCAATTTTGGTCAGACTGGCCTCCAGTGTTTTGGCCTGCTCGGCCACATCGGCGGGCAGGTTGCCCTTCATCAGGGTTGCGAGCTGGTCCTGCACCGCATTCACTTCCTCATGGCCTGCGAAGCTATGCTCCATCCCTTGCACGGAAAGCAGAGTGAGCTTGTTCTGGGTGCGCAGGGCGGCCATGAGCGCGGGACTTTCGCCGACGCGCGGATCGTTCACGACGGTGACGTCGCTGCGTATAGACCTTGCCGTCGACGGTCAGCTTGAGCGTATAAACGCCGGGAATCACCTGCGGCCCATGCGGACCCGGAGTGGTGGCGCCCTCCACCATGTTCATCTGATTCTCGAGGTCGTGCCGCAGGGCGGGCGGGTCGTCATACTGCAGGTTCCAGTTGACGCGGTTGAGACCGACATGCGTCGAGAGGACGCGAGTCTCGGGAGCGGCCAGCCAGTAGTGGGGATACGCCGCGCCCTCGATGGGCGGCGGCGGGGTGCTGGACATGGTGCGAACCAGATTGCCCTTCGAATCGAAGACCTGGAGTTGGATGGGCCCGCTCGGCTCGTGGCTGAGGTAGTAATCCACGACCGCGCCGTAAGGCACATTGGGCGCATGGGGCACTTCGACGGAGAAGGGCTGATCCCAGTTGCTGTTGATGCGTGCGCGAATGGCCTCCTCGGGCTTGAAGAGATAGACGGACGACGTGCTGATGGCTTGGGCGTTGGCCGCGATCTGGCGCAGTGGCGTGATGTCGTCGAGAACCCAGAAGCCGCGGCCGTAGGTGCAGATCACCAGGTCGTTCTCGTGGTGATCGGTGTGGACTTCGAGGCCGCGGATGGAGGTGCTGGGCAGGTTCTGGCGCAGCGACTGCCAGTGATCGCCATTATCGAAGCTGACATACACCGTGGTCTCGGATCCGGCGAAGAGCAAGCCCGGGCTGCCCGGGATCGACCCGCAGACTGTTGATCCAGCTTCCGGTGCGCTCGTCGCGGGGCAGGCCGTTGACGATGCTGGTCCAGGTCTTGCCCGCGTCGGTGGTGCGCCAGATGAGCGGCACGTCGGCGGTTCTCGTCGGGGGGCAAAGTTTGGCCGCGCTCGGCGCCAATGCGAGCGGCGACGAAAGCGGTATTGACGTCGTCGCCTGCCTCGATGGTGTTGAAGTTGGTGTGGGCCGGAACGTCGGCGATGTTGGTGACGTTCGTCCAGGTCTTGCCGTGATCCATGGTGTTGTAGATCTGTCCGTTGCTGCTGACCGTCCAGATGACGCCGCGTTTGACCCTGGATATGGAGAAGTCGCTGATCGAGGGTGCGGCCGGGGCTCCGCCGCCCCGCCCGGTGCCTGCGCCTCGGTTGTGCCTCCGCTCCCGGCGGCGTGGGGTTCGGCTGCGGAGGCTGTGGGGGCGGTGGTGGCTCCGGCGGCGCAGTGCCGCAGGCCACCTGGGGCTTGTCCTTGGGCGTGGTCAGATCGGGGCTCGCGGCAGTAAAGGAATGGGCGCCGTCGCGCGAGACCAGAAGGCACTGGTAGGCAACGTAGAGAGCGCTGGGATCGAACGCGAGGTCGAATTTTTTCTCGAAATCGCGCCCGGCGTGGTATTTGTCTGCATCGGCTCCGAAGTTGGGCGCGACGTTCTCCCACTGGCCGGTGGTCATATCGATCTTGATGAGGCCGCTGCCGCCGCCTCCCGGACCATATCCAACGCCATAGATGATGTTTGGATTTTTAGGATCGGGTCTATCGATGCCGAATTCAGACGACGGCACCGGGCTCCAGTCAGTGAAGTTCACCTGTCCCCAGTTGCCGCGGCTCGAGATCATTACGGCGCCGGTGTCCTGCTGCGCACCCATGATGTGGTAGGGATATGCGCTGTCGGTGGCGACGTGGTAGATCTGCGAAATGACCTCGGTGTACCAGAGGCTCCAGGTGCGGCCGTTGTCCAGCGTGACGCTCGCGCCCTGGTCGGAGCCGACCAGCATGCGACTGGCCGTTCGTGGGGTCAATCCAGAGCTTGTGGTAGTCCTCACCGCCGGGCGCGCCCTTGAAAGGCTCAAAGGTGAGGCCGCCATCGGTCGAGCGGTACATGGCGGTGCTCATGGTGTACACAATGTCCGGATTCTGCGAGTCCACGAACACGCCGCTGCTATAATTGCCCTGGCCGTTGCTGATCCGCTGGGCGATCCGCAGGTCATTCCCGGCCATGTGCTTCCAGGTGGCGCCACCATCATCGGAGCGGTAAAGTCCCGAGCCCATGTTCAATGGCATTGCCGACGATGAACATGCGCTGGCCCTTGGTGTGCATGGCGACGGCGACCGAAACGCGGCCCGAGAAGGGCGGAATCTTGATCTCGGTCCAGGTCTTGCCCTCATCCGTGGACTTGAACACCAGGGGCGGCTTGCTTCTCGCCCCGCGCCGCGACCGCCACCGCCGCCGCCGCCGGCGCCGCCGGTTCCCTGCGTGGCGGCCAGCATCACACTGGGGTCGTCGTATGCGTACTGGAGTTCGCGCGCGCCGTCGTAGTCGGCGGGCTTGAGGACGTTGGTCCAGGTCTGCCCGCCGTCGGTGGAGCGGTAGACACCGCCGCCGTGGCGGGTGGTATCGCCGAGCGCGGAGACCAGCACCAGGTTAGGATCGGCGGGATCGACAACGATGCTGGTGATCTTCACCGTGTCTTCGAGGCCAATGTGCTGCCAGGTCTTGCCGGCATCGGTGGACTTCCACATGCCGTTGCCGAGGCTGCCCTGAATGGGGTCGCCGGCGCCTGCATACACGATATCGGGATTGGAGGGAGCCACCTGGACGGCTCCGATACTATCGACGCTCTTCTCCTGGTCGAAGACGGGGAACCAGGTGACGCCGGCGCTGGTGGTTTTCCAGATGCCGCCCAGCGGCGTGCCGGCATAGAACACCCCCGGTTGGCCTATGGCGCCGGTGACGGAGGAGATTCGTCCGCCATGGAAAGGCCCCACGTTTCGCCAGTTGAGGCCCGCATACAGATCGGGATTGATCTGCGCCGTTGCAGTGAAAGCTGATGCCAGTATGCTCGAAACAACAAGCACCCAATATGCCGTCCGCGACACTCGCGTCATGATGTAGGAACCGCTCGTGAGAATCCTCACTGTCATGGGTGCAGTATACAACGGCGTGGAAAGGGTACGCCCCGTCGAAGAACGACCGGACGGCCGGTTTGTCCCTCTAAGAGTCCTTGTACGACTCAGGCAACGAGGCTGAGATTTGGGTGACGCGGGCCTCAAGTCCGGTTGTGGGAAGTTACTCTGTGAAATCCCGTTTTCTGAATCTGCCCGAGGTACCGCGAGTTTTTCCATAGTGGACACGCGGATGCTCAACCCGCCTCCGCAACGCACGGGACCTCTCTCGCGCTCGCACGTCTGAGGATTCAAGGGCACAGCCACGCTTAGAGATTTCGTCTACGCCGCAAGAACACTCCGCTCCAGCCCGGCCTTTGCCGCCGCGGCGGTGATCACGATCGCATTGGGCATCGGGGCCAGCACCGCCATTTTCAGCGTCGCGAACGCCGTGCTGCTGCGTCCATTGCCCTACCAAGACCCATCGCGGCTGGTCTACGCCTGCGCCGATTTGCGCCGTCGCCACCTGCTCGATTTCCTGTGGTCTTCTCCTGATTTAGCCGATCTCCGCGCCCACGCCTCAGCGATGATCGAGGACGCCGCCGGAGCGAACACGTTTCGCGCCGTCTACCGCCGCGAGGACGGTTCTTCTGAAGAGATCCCGCAGGCCAATGTCACTCCCAATCTTTTTCGCGTGCTCGGCGCGCGCGTTATGCTGGGGCGCGACTTCGTGGAGAGCGATGCCCAGCCTCAGCCCGTCGCGCCGAACGGACAGCCGGTGCCGCCCGACCGGCAACTCCCTGTTTACGGAATTATCAGCCACGAATTTTTCGAGCGGCGCTTCGGCGGTAATCCTGCCGCACTGGGTCAACCGGTCGCAAAAGGCGGTGCGATTATCGTCGGCGTGCTCGAACCCGGAGTGGAGCTGCTGTTTCCTCCCGACAAAAACGTCGAGCGCAAGCCCGATCTGTGGGTCGCGGCGCGGGTTACGCCGGGTGGTCCACGCATCGTGGTGCAATGGCGCGTCATCGCGCGTCTGCGACCGGGCGTGAGCATCGAACAGGCGCAAGCGCAGGCCGACGCCGTGGCCGCACAAAGTCGTTCGCTGGAGCCGGCTTATCAAGGCGCCGATCTGCACTTCCGGATCGAGCCGATGCAGCGCCACCTCACTGTCGCAATCGCGCCCGGCGATCCTGGCTTTGATGGGCGCGGCCCTGTTTCTTCTGTTGATCGCCTGTTCGAACGTCGCGAACTTGTTTCTGGTGCGAGCCTCCTTGCGTGCGCGAGACCTGGCGGTTCGTGCCGCTCTGGGGGCGAGTTGGTGGCGTCTGCTTCGGCAACGGCTGGCTGAAGCGGTGCTGGTAGCCGCCTTCGGATCTGTATTGGGGTTTGCGCTGGCCGCGGTAGGCATTCGAGACCTGCTCGCCATCGCTCCCGCCAATCTGCCGCGGCGCGATGCCATCGGCATTGACCCGGCCGCGCTCGCTTTCAGCATCGGCGCAGGCTTATGTGCGGCGCTCTTTTTCGGAATTCTGCCCGCGATCCGCGCTGCCCGCCCCGACCTCGCACAAGTGCTGCGCACCAGCGGCCGGGCGGGTGGACTCGCCGGAGGATCGCTTGCACGCAACCTCGTCGTGATCGCGGAAGTCGCGTTGTGTTTCGTACTCTTGGTCGGGTCGGGTCTCATGTTCCGCAGCTTCCTCGCGCTGCAGCGTATCGATCCGGGATTCGATTCGCGCTCTGCTCTGATGCTGCGTCTCACGGGAGGACGCCAGGGCGCCACACCCGCTGAGCGCGCCGCGGTGGTGCACCAGATTCACGATGCGTTGGCCTCGGTCCCCGGGGTCGAGAGTGTTACCGCGGCGAACATCCTGCCGCTCTCCGGCGCGATCACTCCCTACCGATGGGGCGCGGCTGACGCGCTGCACGACGAAAGCAAGTATCAGGAATTCGACGTCGAAACGGTACTTCCCGGCTACTTCGAAGTCATGCGGACACCCCTCGTCCAAGGCCGCGAATTCGCCGAATCCGATAACCAGCCCGGACTGAATCGCATCATCATCGACGAGACGCTCGCGGCGAAGGCGTTCCCCAACGGGAATGCCGTGGGCCAGCGCATCCTCAGCCGCTTCCGCAGCGTGGAGCCCGCCTGGTTTGAAATCATCGGCGTCGCAGCGCATCAGCGCATGACGTCGCTCGCCGAGCCGGGCAGGGAACAGGGATACCTTCCCGATGGATTTTGGGATTCTCAGGCGGTCGCCGATTGGGTGCTGCGCACCCGCGGTAATCCGGCGCAATATGCGGCACCCGCGCGCGCCGCATTGGCGAAGCTCGATCGCTCTCTGCTCATTACCAGGACAGCGACCATGGATGAGATCGTCGAAGACGCGCAGACCGGTACGCGATTTTCGCTGTTGCTGATCGCTGCCTTCGCCGCCATTGCAGCGCTGCTGGCCGGCGTCGGCTTGTATGGCGTCCTCTCCACTGTGGTGCGCCAGCGTACCGCCGAAATTGGCGTCCGGATGGCGCTCGGCGCTGCGCCCAGCGGCATCTTCGGCCTTATGATCGCTTACGGATTGCGCCTCAGCGTCGCCGGTATCGCTGCCGGATTCGTCACCGCGCTTCTTCTCACGCGCACCATGACGTCGATGCTGGTCGGAATCAAACCTACCGATCCGCTAACCTTCTCCGCAATGGTGATGTTCTTCGTGTTGATCGCCGCGCTGGCCACCTGGATCCCCGCGCGACGCGCCGCCGCGCTGGATCCGTTGAACGCATTGCGCGAAGAATAAGTGGATTGCCACGCCCACGTCACTAACTACTTGTGCCTGCCCTCGCGAAGAATTGACCGGACTTGGGGCCATGCACGATATCGCAATAGGAAGATTTTGAGTAGAATGAGCGCAACATGCCCCTTGATCCGCAAGCAAAACTCCTTCTCGATGCGATCGGGATCAGCAGCGCGCCCGGCATCGAAACTCTCACGCCGCCCGCTGCACGGGAACGCTCCAGGATGTTCGCGGAAATCCGGCGGCAGATGGGCGTCGAAGAGGTTGATCAGGTTTGGGACAAGCGGATCCCCGGGCCGGCGGGTGAAATTCCCATCCGTGTTTATTCTCCTGAAACGAGTAAGCCTGCGCCGGTGCTCGTCTATTTCCACGGCGGCGGATGGGTGATCGGCGATCTCGATACGGTCGACGGCATCTGCCGGTCGCTCGCGAATAAGGCCCGCTGCATGGTCGTTTCGGTCGACTACCGGCTCGCGCCCGAGGCGAAGTTTCCCGCTGCGGTCGAGGATAGCTACGCTGCGACCGAATGGGTCGCCTCGAATGCGTCTGAACTGGGAATCGATCGCGACCGGATTGCGGTGGGCGGCGACAGCGCGGGAGGCAATCTTTCCGCGGTGGTGAGTCAGATCGCGCGCCATCGCGGGGGACCGAAACTCGCGTATCAGTTGCTCATCTACCCCGGCACCGACATGCGCATGAGTTGGCCTTCGGTCGAGGAGAACAAGGACGCGCCAATCCTGTCAAAGGCCGGGCTGATCTGGTTCACGGAGCATTATGTGCGGACGGAGCAAGATAAGTTAAACGCGCTCGCGTCGCCGCTGCTCGCCGATGATCTAGCCGGCCTGCCGCCCGCGTTTGTACTGACTGCCGAAATGGACCCGATTCGCGATGAAGGCGAAGCCTATGCGCGTCGTCTTCAGGAATTCGGCGTCGCGGTTGTAATGAAACGTTACGACGGCATGCCGCACGGATTCTTCAGCTTCGCCGCAGCGCTGGATGGAGCGAAAGAGGCGCATAACGATAGCGCGATTCGGCTTCAGGAAGCATTCCGGATGAGCCGCGTCAGCACGGGCGCATAGAGCGTCGCTGATTGACTGGAGACTCCGAGAACGGATCGTCGGCTATCCGGAGAATGGCCGCCTGCTCATCCTGACCCTATATCAGCAACCCACCTCAGAATCATCTTTGTTGAAAGTAGCGCTATGAGAAGCGCAGCCCTAGGCGTTATTGTCCACCAGCGGCGCACCAGGGCACGACGCGGGCGAACCGGGCCAATTCGAGCCACGGTATTTGCCTAAGATGCGCCCTATAAAGAGAACGACGGGGAAAACGATCCGCTGAACGGCTGGAGGCGGGACCGCAAGAACCTGTGTGTCCCGATGGCGCCAGAGCACGTTCGCGAGGTAGAAGATCGGTGGCCGGCCGTTAGGACTGGCGTTGAGAACGGCAAACAGTGCCTGGAGGAATCGGTCCAGGTCTACCGCTGGAACTACGTGGCCGCTAAACTCCAACAGATCGTCGCCCGCGTTCCACCAGTGATGACGAACCCCTGCGGGCAAGACTACAGTGCCCCCAGTTGGCACGACGATCTTTTCCCCTCCCACTCGAGCGCCGAGAGTTCCCGCTTTAACAATGCCCTCCTCCCGTTCACGAACGTGCACGTGCAAAGGCGGGCCGTCCGCTTTGGGAGGCAGCGTGCCATCGAGGAATAGGACGATTCGTCCCTCCGCGTCTCGCCTGCGCTGCATCCGCAAGATTTCTCCGTTACGGCGGTTTTCCAACGTCAGAAAGTTATCCACGATTCATCCTCACTTGTGGCCCATGAGCTCCGACCAAAAGTTCTTACGAATCTTATCACTGAGCACGTCAACTGGCAGCAAACGGCTCGCAGAATCGATCTGGTAGTTTATGATCCTGGTTGACTCGCCATTCGGAAGGTGGCGAGCGAGAAGTCGGGTTCTGGGAAGTTATCGTCGCTTCGGTCCGAATTGGCGCCAAACCGTACAGAGGTGGCGCTGACATCCGATCGCGCCAGATCATTTTCCGAGTGGCGCGTAATCCAGCCAGAACACGTTCCAGAGATAATCCCCCCGGCCTGTTTGATGCCAGCGGCTCAACCTTGCCGGCTCGCGCTCCTGCGCAGGGCGCTCATGGGAAGTATGAATTAGCTCGGGTGTCAGAAATCAAGAATCGCAAAATTCGCACTTGACATTATCAGGCAATCCACAACCATATGGTTGTGGATCGCTTGGGTACAACATTTGCCGCTTTGTCTGATCCGACCCGGCGGGGGATGATCGAACGGCTCTCACATGGCCCTGCCTCTGTGCATGGATTGACGGAATCGTTTGCAATTTCGCAGCAGATGATTTCAAAACATGTGGCCTACCTGGTGCGGGCGCGGATTGTGATCAAGACGAAGCGTGGACGAGAGAGTGTGTGCACCCTTAGGCCAGATGCGATAAGAGCGGTCAGCGATTGGGCGTTTAACTATCGCCGCTTCTGGGAGGAGAGTTTCGACAAGCTGGATGCGGTTGTGAATCAAATGAAAAAACTGGAGGTCAGAGGTGGCAAAAAACACGGTTAGCGAGACAGAACGGATGGTCATTCACAAGAGTTTTCGATGCCCCACGCGAATTGGTTTGGAAGGCGTGGACCGACCCGAAGTATGTAATGCAGTGGTGGGGCCCGAAGGGTTTTACCACGCCTTTTTGCAAGATGGATTTTCGCGTGGGAGGAAAATTTCTCTGCTGCATGAGAGCTCCGGATGGCCAGGAGTTCTGGAATGCCGGTGAATACCACGAGATTGTTCCGCACGAAAAGATCGTTTCCTCCATGTACTTTTCCGACCCGCAGGGAAACAAGGTTGAGCCTGCGCACTATGGAATAGAACATGAGGCCATAGACGGTGTGCACGATGTAACTACCTTTGAGGATCTTGGAAGCGGCCAGACGAGACTCACCTTCATTGGAAATGAAACCATGGAGAACGCTAAAAATAGCGGTCAAGTAGAAGGCTGGAACCAGATACTCGATAAATTTGCGGCAGTGGTTGCGGGGCTGGGGCAGGCGAAATAAGAAGTTAACGTTTTGATGATCGTCATGGGCGAGATCCTAAGCGTAAAGCAGACGCAGGTCCAGCCCGGAAACCGCTACGGATAGGTCGAGCACGGCGCAACGAAGGCAGGGAGAAGGGATACGAGATGCCCGGTGAGATTTGCGGCTTCCGGACGGATCGTCGGCAATACGGAGAGCGCCGTTTGGGAGGGCTCGCCCGATTCACTGTCTGGGTAGCGCGTCGTAATCGCCGGCGAACGCTGCGTGATCATTCATGACCTATATGTCAACACGGTCGTCTTGGGCGGCCCATTAGGTAGAATCGATGAAGAGATGACTAGGCATGCTTTCCCCGTCTTGTTGTTGCTTTCGCCCCTGGCTCTGTCCGCGGCAGATATAGTTGCGTTTCCTAGCGGGGACATTACACTTCACGGGGTGTTGTACAAACCGGAGGGAGTAGGACCTTTCCCCGCTGTCGTCTATAACCACGGGAGCGCTGCTGGAATGGTGAGCAAGTCGGCATTCGACGCACTCGGTCCGGTATTCGCGAGCCATGGATGGGTATTCTTGGGACCCTACCGGAGGGGTCAAGGCCTGAGTGCCTCGGCGGGTCCATACATCGGCGATCAGATCGATGCGGCCGAGAAGGAAGGCGGCGTCTCCGCGGGCGCCGCGGAAATGGTCCGGTTGCTGGAGACAGATCACCTGAACGATCAGTTGGCGGCCCTGGCGTGGTTGCGAAAGCAGAGCTTCGTTCAGCCGGATCGCATCGCGGTGGCTGGGACCTCCTTCGGTGGCATCGAGACCGTGCTGGGCGCCGAACAGGCGAATTACTGCGCGGCCATTGATTCGGCCGGGGGCGCTCAAAGTTGGGCACAGGCGCCCGAGTTGCAATTGCGTATGACTCGTGCGGTTCGAAGTGCACACGCGCCAATCTTTTTTTTCCAGGCCGCGAATGACTATGACGTATCACCGAGCAAGGTTCTCTCGGCAGTCATGAAGGATGCGGGCAAGACCTACGAGGTCAAGATCTATCCCCCATATGGCAACTCCACACAAGACGGCCACTCCTTTGGCTATTTTGGATCCACCGTCTGGGCCGATGACGTCTTCCGATTTCTGAACCACCATTGCGCCAAGTAGTAGGCCGTCCGCTGCCTTCTTACTGAGATAAACGGCGCAGCGGTTACCTTCCGAAGGGAGCGCATCGGATGGATCGCGGGCGTTGAGGTTGGTGCTGCTATAATTTCGAAACATCTATGTGCACATTGATCGCAGTAACATCGCTCGGGTTCACTGTCGCCACCGTTATGTTGGCGCAGGATCGCCTCAAGGAAATGCCGGGGTACGATCAGTTCACCAAAATGCAGCCGCAGATCAATGGCTCGGTCAAACCCGGAGCTTTGGGTGTGAATTGGGCGAGCGACGGCGCGAGCTTTACTTACAACTTCAGCGGGAAATCGTATAAATACGATGTAGCCACGCGCGAAGCCGCGGTTACCGGCGACGCGCCGGAGCCTGCCGATAATGCGGGCGGACGCGGCGGGCGTGGCGGCAGGGGCGATCAGGCGCCGCGGCGCGGTGGTATGGAACAGGAGCAATCGGAGATGCCGGCGGCTCCTATGAGCGGCTGCCCTGCAGGCGCCACGGCGCGCGGACGTCAGGCATTCTGCGTCGAATCTCCCGACCACAAGCTGAAAGCTTTTTTTCGCAATCGCAATCTGTGGATCGCCAATTTTGACGGGTCCGGCGAAAAGGCCATCAGTACGGATGGCAGCGAGAAGGGACGCATTAAATACGGGACAGGTAGCTGGGTTTATGGCGAGGAACTTAGCCAGACCACCGCGATCTGGTGGTCGCCCGATAGCACCAAGGTCGGATACTACCGCTTTGACGAAAGTCAGGTGAAAGATTTTTTCCTGCAAATGAACCAGACGTCGGTGCAGGACACCGTGGATATCGAGGCTTACCCCAAACCGGGTTCGCCCAATCCGATCGCCGATATCTTCGTCTACGATGCTGCCGCGGAAAAGTCCACCAGGATCGATATCCGGAGCGGGAAGCCGTTCTCCGATGACGTGGTGGGGCATTATGCGTACGATGTCCGCTGGTCCCCGGATGGCACCGAACTCTTTCTGAACCGTACCAATCGCCGCCAGCAGATCATGGAATTCGTGGCGTGCAGCCCGGCGAGCGGCGCCTGCCGCGTGGTCGTGCGTGAGGAATGGCCGACCGGTTGGACGAACAACCGCCCCGCCATGCAGTATTTGAAGGATAACCGGCGCTTCATCTGGGAATCGGAGCGCAACGGCTGGCGCAACTTCTATCTGTACGATCTCAGCGGCAAACAACTCGCGGCCTTGACCAACAACACGACCTTCGAATCCGGCAACATCGTGAAAGTCGATGAAGCGGCCGGGGTTATGTTTTACACCGCGCGCGACGGCGACAATTTCATGAAGATGCAGCTTCACCGCGTCGGGTTGGACGGCAAAGGCGACGTGCGCCTGACCGATCCGCGATTCAACCACACCATCGGCTCCTGCGTAGAAGGCGGCAGAGCCGGTCGCGGCGGCCGCGGGGGTGGACCCGGCGGCGCGGGCGGAGGCTGCGGGATCTCATCGGACAATCAGTTCATCGTCGATGTTTATCAGACCCACGACCAGCCGCCAGCCACACAACTTCTGGACGCGTCGGGGAAGGCCGTGGCGCAGCTCGCCAAGGCCGACACTACCAAGTTCGATCAGCTTGGCCTCAAGAAGGTGGAGATGTTTACCTATCAGGCCGCCGACGGAAAGACCCCGTTATTCGGCACCATCTCCTTCCCATCGAACTTTGATCCGAGCAAAAAATATCCCACGCTGGTTTCGGTGTACGGCGGGCCCGCTGCCGCCAATAATGTGCCGACCGAAAACTTCGCGACTCCGAATCCGAATACCGAATATGGGTTCCTGGTAGTCTCACTCTCGTCCCGTGCCGAACCGGGGATGGGAAAGCGCACCTTGGATTCCATCTACCTCAAGCTTGGCGTGACCGAGATGGACGACATGGCGGAGGGCATTAAAGCGCTCTGGAACCGGCCTTATTTCGATAAGATGCGCGTGGGAATTTACGGCACATCGTACGGCGGATACACTTCCGCGATGGAGATTCTCCGGCACCCGGATGTGTTTGAGGCCGCGTCGGCTTCTTCGCCGCCCACTTCGTGGTACAACTACGACTCCATTTACACGGAGCGCTACATGTGGATCCCGGAAGGGAACAAAGAGGGCTACGAATCTGGTAGCGCCATGAACTTCGCCAAGGATCTGCGCGGCCGCTTGTTGATCTATTACGGAACCGCGGATAACAACGTGCATCCCAACAATTCGATGCAATTAATTAAGGCGCTGCAGAGCGCCGGCAAGAGTTTTGAGGTGCAAGTCGGCCCAGACCAGGGTCACAGCGGAGTGAACAATCAGCACATGATGGAATTCTTCATCGAGAATCTGGTGGTGCACCCCGAGCGGTTGGTAGCCCCTAAATAACCACAGCCGTCAACACTCAGGTTTTTTTCGCACTTTCTCGCGGCATCATCGCATCTGCCTATAGAGGCCGTCGTGTGCCCGTGGACGGCGGTTCAATATTGATACGGGTATTGTTTCTCAAGGACATGCGACAACTCATGCGATTTTTCTGTCTGCTGGCCGCCGCCGCGGGCCTGGCCAGCGCCCAGTGCTACTTGTTCACAGCGCCCGGCGTAACCTACACCATGAACATCTCGGCCCTGACGACGGTGCAAAATAGCTCGACGTTAAGCAACTGGATCGTCCAGCAGCAGAGCACCCTGACGGTCGGGGGCCAGACGTTGATCGCGGCTCCCGGGCCGGGGAATATCAGCATTGAGGACTCGGGCGGCGCAACGGTTTTTCAAACCGCCGCGTTGCAGGCCTTGACGATACCCACCTGGCAGGTCGACATCGCCCTGGTCGGCTTGATCGATTATTTGCCCAAGTCGCCAACTGCGAGCCTGCCCCCGCTTGGTTCCTGGCAGGCTCAACCGCCGCAGCTCGAATACTCGATCGGGGGCGGCGGCGCCATCAAGCTCACCATCACTGGGATTGGTACCTGCTCAACTGGCGGCGGTGGGAGCACCAGCGGTGTTCCCGGTTCGACTCTCGGCGATCCCTCCGCACAGCAGTGGTGCCCGGTGTGTGGAATCGTCCCCGATCCGATTCACCTCGGCACCGGCAATATGTTCGAGCGTGAAACCGATTACCGTACAGCCGGATCGAATACTCTCGCTTTTACCCGTTATTACAACGGCCTGACCGCTGGCGCTACCCTGGCGAAATCGCTCGGCAGTAATTGGCGATCGAATTATGATCGTTATCTCGATCTCTCGGCGTCGTCGGTGATCGCAGAGCGCCCCGACGGGCAGCAGGTGACGTTCACCTTGACCGCGGGCGCCTGGACCACCGATACCGACATCGATCTCACCCTGGTCAATTCCGGTTCGACGTGGATCCTGACCGATCATGGCGACATGGTCGAGACATACAAGGCGGTGAGCGCCTCCGAAGCCTTGTTGCAGACCATTCAGGCGCGCAACGGGTACACACAGACGCTGCTATATAACTCGAATAACCAAGTCACTTCGGTGACCGATTCGTTCAACCGACAGTTGGGTTTTGTTTACAGCAACAGTTTGCTGCAATCCGTGACCACTCCGGATGGCCTGGTGGTGACCTGCGGTTTTGCTTCGAGCAGCGGATCGAACCTGCTGACCTCGGTGAGTTACTCCACCACGCCCGCGACTACGAAAAAGTACGTGTACGAAAATTCCTCGCTGCCCTCCGCGCTGACCGGAATCGTGGATGAAAACGGCTCACGCTATATGACCTGGACGTACGATTCGAGCGGCCGCGCATTAACCAGCCAAAGCGGCGCCGGTGCGGACCTGACCACCATCGCGTATAACGACGGCGACGGCAGCCGGACCGTAACCAACCCTCTGGGCGAGCAGGTGTTGTATAAATTTTCGACGCTGCAAGGAGTCCCGAAAGCGGTGGAGGCGGATCGCATCGCCGCCGCCGGCATTTCCGCTGCGACCAGCACGTTCACCTACGACAGCAATGGCTACATGGCGAGCGAAACGGACTGGAACGGGAACAAGACGGCGTTCATCAATGATTCGCGCGGCGAGCCTATCGTCATCAATGAGGCGGTCGGAACGGCGCTGGCGCGAAGCACCGCCATTACCTATCACCCCACCTTCCGGCTTCCCGTAAAGATCGTGACGCCGGGCGCGACCGTCAGCCTCACCTACGATTCGGTGGGCGAGCTCCTCACCGCGACGACTACCGATACAACCACGACCACCGCACCCTACGCTACCGGTGGTCAGACCAGAACCTCGACGCTGACGTGGGCCAATTTTCTCCCCGCGTCGATCCAGGGCCCGCGCACAGATGTCGCGCAGTTGACCAAATTCACTTACGATCCGAGCGGAGCGCTCACATCGATCACCAATGCTTTGAATCAAACCGTGCAGATTACCCAACACTCGCCCGGTGGCCTTCCGCAAACGGTGGTTGACGCCAACGGCGTGACCACCACATACACCTACGATGCGCGCCAGCGTCTGGTTTCGGTGACGCGTCAGACCTCGGCGGGCGCGCTGACCAACACGCTCGCATATGATGCGGCCGGGAATCTGGTGTCCACCGCCTGGCCTGACGCGTCGTCCTTTACGAACAAATTCGACGCCGCGCACCGGCTCACCGGTTTTACCGACAGCGTGGGAAACAGCATGGCTTTCACGCTGGATGCACTCGGCGATCGCACGCAGATGGCGGCAGTGGATGGCAACGGCAATACCCAGTTCAAGCGATCGGGCGGCTATGACGCGCTGGGCAGGATGCTAAAGATAATCGGCGCCGCGAATCAAACGACCACGCTGGCCTACGATCCGGATGGCAACGCGGTGACCCTGGCGGATCCCCTGAATCACGTGGTGCAGCAATCCTTCGACGCCCTCAATCGCAAGAGCAAGGTCACCAATCCGGCTAGTGGCGTCAGCACCATCGTTTATGACGCCCACGACCGGCCCGTGAGCATCACCGACCCCAACGGCGCGACCACCACCTATACCTACGACGGCTTCGGCGATGTGATCCAGCAGGCGAGCCCCGCTTCCGGCACCACCATTTTTCGTGTGGACGCGGCGGGAAACGTGGTGCAGAAAGTCGACGCGCGGGGCGTGGTGATGAATCGGCTTACGATGCGCTCAATCGCGTCATCGCGGCGACCTTCCCTGGCAATCCAGCCGAAAACGTCACCTACACTTACGATCAGGCAGGCCACGGTTTTGGAACCGGCAGGCTCACCTCGATGAGCGACGCGAGCGGGACCGTCAGCCGGTCCTACGATGAGCGCGGAAACCTGCTGAATCAGACACGAACCCGGGGAAGCGTGAGCCTGATTACGTCTTACACCTACGATTCGGCGTCGCGGCTGGCGTCGATCACGTATCCTTCGCGATGGTCGGTCACCTACACGCGGGACGCAGCCGGCCGCGTTTCGGCAGTTACGTCGCAATCCCCTGGCGGAGCTTCGCAGCCGATTGTATCGGCGCTCAGCTACGCGCCTTTCGGTCCCGTGAACGGGCTCACTTACGGGAACGGTATCCTTGACCGGCGTAGCCTGGACATGGACTACAGGGTGAGCAGCATGAACAGCGGCAAGGTCCAGAACGTGAGCTATACCTACGATGCTTCGAGCAACGTCCTCAGTATCACCGACGGCCTGAATGCTTCGAACAGCCAGAGTTTGGGCTACGACGTTCTGAATCGGCTCACCAGCGCTTCGGGGCCGTATGGCAAGCTCTCTTACACCTACGATGCCAATGGCAACCGCACATCGGAACAATCGCAGGCGACGGGCGACGGACTCAACGCGGCGACCACGTTCACCTACGATCAAACCGGTCGTCTGCAAGGTGTGTCTAACGGCAGCCAGCAGTTAACGCAGTACACTTACGACGGATTCGGGCACCGCGCGGTGAAGACCGGCTCGCTTACGGGCACGACTTTTTATGAGTACGGCGCGGGAACGAATCTGCTCGAAGAGACGGATGGGCAAGGCCAAGCGCAAATCGATTACGTGTATCTCGGCCCGCGGCCGATCGCCACGATCGAGGCCGATGGATCGATCTATTTTCTGCATGACGATCATCTGGGGACCCCGCAGTCGGCCACCGGAAGTTCGCAAGCCGTGGCGTGGAGCAGCACCTATGAGCCGTTCGGGAAAATCGCCACGCCGCCGTCGCAAATCGTAGAGAACTTGCGGCTGCCAGGGCAGGAAGCGGATCTGGAAACCGGGATGAATCACAACGGCTTTCGCGATTACGTGCCGGCTTTTGGCGCGTATCAGAAAAGCGACCCGATCGGCTTGGCGGGCGGAATGAATACCTACGCTTATGCGGGCGGCAATCCGCTGCGCTTCACCGATCGTTTGGGTCTTGATTGTCCGTTTGCCGATCGGTGGAAACTCGGGTTTGACAACCTGGCGCTCGCCGTCGACAACGGCGTGGTGGATGCCCTGTCGTCATTCAACTCATCCGTCGCGAATGTCCAATACGACGTGGCCAACGCCGCGGTCGACACTTTGTCTTTGTGGAATCTCAACGTGGCGAGCTCGGAATCCTACGCCGCCGATGCCTGGTCCAACCTTGCCACAACCTACGCCGAAGGATCATCCGAATTCGGAGATATCGGAATTGTGTATGCGTACAATATGCTGCCGACCACCGCGGACGGAATCCTGATCACAACGGATAACGGCTGGACGACGCTCGCGAAAGTCGCCGCGGCAAACGCGAACGTTGCCGGAGCGGAACTGGCGATCGAGGCCCAATCCGCGATATTTTCGCTGATCGGCGTGTTCGTCGATGTGGGGGATGCTCAGCCAGGGCAGAAGGGCACTGCGTTCGCTATATCCGGCACGTCGGCAGTTGCCGGGACCGCTACCGGTATCTTGTACGGAGGCCCCGTGGGCCAAGTCTGGAATTACGTCGTCAACAAGAGTCTGAAAACATTTCTCCAGTTTTATACCCATGAATTTTATTAGAAGCTGCGGGTCCGCCTACATTTCGATTTACGGCTGGCGCGGTCGCGGGGCGATTCGTGCATTTCTGCTCCTCATGCTGATCGCCCAGGCCGCGCTGTTCGCCGCGGGGACGTACACCTACGACTCGGCGGGGCGATTGATCAAGATCGACTACGGCGCCGCGGGATCAGTCAGCTACACCTACGATGCTGCTGGCAATCTGATCAGCCGCGTCGTGAATACCACGCCGACCGCGGGTGCCCCGGTGATCACGACATTGTCGTCCACTTCAGCAGCGGCAGGGAGCGCTGCGTTCGTGTTGACGATCAACGGATCGGGTTTTGTTACTGGATCCACCGTGATGTGGAACTCGACTGCACTCACCACCACGTTCGTCAGCGCCACGCAGCTCACGGCCAACGTCCCCGCATCCCTGCTGGCGAGCGCCGGAAACGCAAGCATCACCGCTTCAAACGCGGGCGTCGCCTCAAATGCCATCACGTTCACGATTAATGGGGCCGGAAGCTCCCTCACCATTACCAGCCTGAATCCCGCGTTCGTGACGGCCGGCAACCCGAACTTCACTCTCACCGTCAACGGCAGTGGGTTCACCCCATCATCGGGCATCCAGTGGAACCTCGGACCGCTGGCGACCACCTTCGTCAGCTCCACGCAGCTCACTGCGGTTGTTCCCGCGAATTTCGTCGCGACGCCGCAAGTCGTCGCCGTGATCGTGACACTCGTGGCGGCACGTTCCAATTCGCTGGCGTTCGACGTCGCCATCAATGCCCCCAGCGTGATCTCCGCGCTGCCGCACTTCGCCGCGCAGGATATCTGGACCACTGGCATCTTCGCGGTGAACACTGGAACTTCGCAGGCGAACTTTTCGATCGCCTTCCGCGATGATTCCGGTAATCCTCTCGCGCTTCCGTTCGCCAGCGGCACTACCAGTAATCTCACCGGCACTCTACCCGCGCTCGGATCCGCGTATTACGAAACAGGCAATCCAGCGGGAGGGCTGATTTCAGGATGGGGACAGGTCAGCTCTGATCCATCGATCGTGATTCAAGCTTTGTTCCGTGAAAATTCCAGTGGCACGTATTACGAAGCCGCGGTGCCGTCGAACTCGGGCAGTAAAGAGTTCGAGATTCCTTTCGATGCAACCACGTTTGCCGCCACCGGCGATCAGTTCTTCACCGGCTTCGCGATCGCGAATTTCGATGCAACGAATGCGGCAACGGTGACGTGCGCGGCTCGCGATGCAACGGGTACGGTGATCGCCAACGCATTCAACACATCGACTGGTCCGCCGAAGATCGCGCCGATGGGGCATTGGGCCGGTTATCTGTTCCCGGCGCTGACGGGCAACGCGGGACCATCGATTGCACCTCCAACACCAACATCGCGGCAACCGCGCTGCGCTTCATCGGGTCGAACGCCTTCTCATCGTTGCCAGTGGTGAACAAGCCCGCAGTTCCATCAGCATCGACATCAGCACTGTCGCACTTCGCTGCGCAGGACATCTGGACGACTGGGATTTTCGTCATCAACACCGGCATCGCGAGCGCGAACTACTCGATCGCGTTTAGGGACGATAATGGCGCCAGTGAGCAGCTCACTTTCGTCACTCCCATCCAAGGCTCCAACAACACGATTTCGGGAACTCTGGCGGCACAGGCGTCGGTTTATTACGAGACCGGCAACGCGGGCGCGCCGCTGATGTCGGGATGGGGAAAGATCACGGCGGACGGGAGCATCGTGATTCAAGCGCTGTTCCGGGAAGCCGCCGGCGGCAAGCAATATTTTGAAGCGGCGGTGCCCTCGAACGCGGGCAGCAAGGAATTTGAGATCCCCTTCGACGCGACGACTTTCGCTGCAACGGGCGATCAGTTCTACACCGGATTCGCGATTGCGAATCTGGACGGGTCGAATGCAGCGACGGTAACGTGCACGGCTCGCGACGGAAATGGGACGTTGATCCCGAACGCATTCACGGCGTCGACCGGTCCACCGCAAATCCACGCGTCGGGACACTGGGCGGGATATTTATTCCCGGCCCTTACAGGCATGCGCGGCACCATTGACTGCGTGTCGACCACCAACATCGCCGCGACGGCTCTAAGATTTATCGGAACGAACGCGTTTAGCTCGCTGCCGGTGATCAATAGGTAGCCCTCACGCACTTGCCAGTTTCGGAAGGAGAGACCACGGATCGGCCGTTCGGTTGCGAATTCGGCGGGCCTTAACGGCCCAGGCTAAATGCTTGAGCGCGACGCGACAAAGTAACGTATCCGCGATTGGACGCGGCGCTGGTGAGTTCTTCAAAGAGCCGGCGCGCGTTGGGCAACCCAGCGTACTTCGCGCGCCTGGCGCGAGCATACAGCGCCGCCAGGTCCAACTCCGGATTTCGCAGCGGCGCAACGGCCGCCTGAAGTTCAGCAGGCATTACCGCGCCGGCATTTTCAGCGAGCCTCCATTGAGCCAGCCTCGCGAAAGCCGATGCCAGCCGATTCGGCGCTCGCGCAGCCCGCTCCACGGCGTCATGACTGGCAGCCAATGCTTCGCCGCGCTTTCCCAACAGTTCGAGCGCATCCGCCTGCAGTGTGAGCGCTCGCGCCGCACTCGGATCGTGGTTGGCGGCGACGAATCCCGCGATCGATTTCTTTGCCGCTTCATTCGCTTCGTCGAGCTTGTCTTGCGCCAGAAGCAGCTCGGCGCGCGCCAACTCGATATTTCCGGCGACCTCGGGGGAGGGGATCACGACCGCCTCCGCAAGCAGGCTCTGGGCTCTCGCCAGATCGCCTCGTGCAGTCAGCACTGAAGCTAATTCCGCTAACGCCAGGGCCAGTGGTTCGGCGCCGTTGGTGGGCCGAAGTTCGGATACGGCGTTCTCCGCGAACCGCTGGGCTTGTTCCAGTTCGCCAGCCGACTGGGCGATCATCGCCCGCATGCGCAGTACTTCGCCCAAGTCCTGCTGGTCTCCGGCAGCAGCCTTCTCGGCGCGATCGAGACTCTTAAGAGCATCGGTGGGTCGTCCCATCTCGATATATAAGTCGGCCAGATTGGTTTCAACGTCAGAGGGAGAATAGCCGGTCTCTGTTCGCAGCGAAATCGCCTCGCTCAGAGTGTTCTCGGCCTGCTGCCAATCCCTGCGGGAGCGCGCCACGACGCCGAGCCCGGTCAGAATGATCCCCATCTCATTGGTGTCGCCGAGATCGCGCGCGATCGCGAGTCCGGTCATATAAGACTCCTGCGCGGCAGAAAAATCCGTGGCAAAGACCTGCGAATTTCCACGAACGCGCCAGGTCCTGGCGACACACGACCGATCGCCGATCTCCTGGCAACGGTCGCGCGCCTCGGCGAGAAGCGCGAGGCCGCCTTTCGCGTCACCCAGGTTTAGAGTGGCGCCGCTTTCGAGCAGGCGAGCCCGCGCGTACAGGTAGCGCGCACCGATGGCGCTAGCCTCGTCGGCTGCGCGATGCGCGTAATCCCGCGTCTTCGAAAAGTCGGCGCGAGCGCCCGCGTTCTGCGCCTCGATAAGATCGATGCGCGGATCTCTTCCCGCAGGACCAGGGAGGCTGCGCAGCGTCTTCAACGTGGCGGTCACGTTCGCAAACTGAGTCGCTCGCATTTGCGCGCGAGCCAGATTCAGCCCGTCCTCCAAACTGTCGGGAAACAGACTCCACACATTCTTGTAGATTTCGATGGCGCGATCCCACTGCTGCAGACTCATGCGGTATCGCCCCTCGATTCCCAGTTGATCCAGACGGCCGAGTGGCTTCGACAGTTCGTAAGCACGCTGATACTCTTGATTGGCGCGCGTCTGGTATCCCAGCGCGGTCCACGCATCGGCGAGCGACGCATGGATGAGCGCGTTGCTGCCATCGGCTGCAACAGCGTTTTGCAGATGATCGCGCGCCGCCATGGGATCCAGCAAACGCAGCGCCTGGATCCCTTCCGTGTATTCGCGCATGGCGTCCGTGGCGGGCCAGCGAGGCGTCGCCGTAGACGCTGCGTCCACGCCCAGTTTCGCTCGCAGTCCGGCGCCCAGGCGCGCGGTCAAATCAAGTAGATCTCCGCCCGGGCCTTCGTCGATGACCGTTGCCAACCGATCGCCTGTGCGCGCATCATACAAACCGAGATCGACGCGAACGCGGCAGCCCGGACAGGAACCGGTAACCACATACGAGCCGAGCACAAAAGCGTCAGCGCCGAAGGTGTCCCGGGCAGAACGCAGCACCGCGCTTTGACCGGCGTTTTCAAGCGAAGCCCCCACATCGCGCTGCCAGTGAAAAACGTCGTCGGCCGGGACAGTGCGAAGCCGGTCGGCTGCGGACAGCTCCGAAATCAGCATCTCAGGCAGCGCGGTCTGAATCCACGCTTCGGACGAGGCCTTGGACAAGTCGTGAATTCTGAGCACCGCCACGGAATGTCTGACCGGCTTCAGCCCGGCTGCCCGGGAATAGAGCCAACCGCCGAGGGCCAAAAAGAGGACAACACCGGCCGCGATCACGGCGGTGGAACGGCGCCAGCGGCCCTCGCGCTGCATGTTCGGCTCGGATGGCGGCTTCGATTCCAGCGCGGCCGGCATCCGGTCGATTTCCGTGACCGCCGCAACGAACCGATATCCTTTCCCCGGATCGGTGAGGATATAGCGATTTTCGCCACGTTTCTCGCCGAGCACTTTGCGAAGCGTGGAGATGCATTGGGTGAGATTATTTTCCTCGACCGCCGCGCCTTCCCACACCTCGGCAAGTAGCTCATCCTTGAGGACCGTTTCGCCGGCGCGCTCCACCAGCATGACAAGAGTCGCGAACGGTTTGGGCGTGAGCGGCACTCGCTGGCCGCCGCTCAACAGGGCACCCTGGGCGGGAAGAAGTTCGAACTGATCGAAGCGATAGCTCCGCGCGCGCGCGACTGCCGTACTCATGAAAACAAAGCCCTTCAGAAAATTTCAGAACGCTCTAAGGACATTTAATACGCCTGCGGAGTACTAATGTATACCACCGGCGGCGGCTGCCGCTGGTCCACATGCGCGGGAGCCTCATGAACCTGTCACACAATTATTTCCGCGACCTCACGCGCTTCTGCATTTTCCTGGTCGCCTACCAGGCGTTTCTCTCCACCGGATACGGGCAGGATCAGAGCGCGCAGAACACTGCGGCCACGCGGACGACCGCACCTTTTTCCGCGCCGGGCAGCAAACCGAACGTGGCAGGTCCCTTCACAGCGAAGCCGGCCCTGACCAGCAAATTGCTACCGGCTCAGGTTCCGGATTTCCGCGCCGTAATCAGCGTAGGCCGCAGTCTGTCGGCGACGGCGGTGGGTGCGGTCACGAATAACACGCTGACGATAACCTATAGCGTTTTCAATCTGAGAGGAGATGCAGTCAGCGGGATTCTGCTCACCACCACGTTGCAATCAGGAGTGACGTTTCAGAGTTCCACTCCTATGCCGGATCGCAGTGGGCAGCAACTCGTGTTCAGCCTGGGGTCGCTTCCGCCGCTTGGTTCTGCAACCGCCCAACTTACAGTAACGCTGGCGAATTCTTCGATTACGCAGATTGATGGAGGCGCCACTGCGTTTGCGTACTGGAACGGCCGAGCGGTGCAATCGACGGCGCTCGCCGCGGTGCTGCGGACCACGCCGGTGAATACCAATCTTCTGCCATCGACCATCAACGCGAATCTGAACGATACGTACATTTCGGCGAAGGCGGCGAGTTTAGGGAACGATGCGAATCGCATTTTTCAATTTGTGCGCGATCAGGTCGGCTATGAATCGTACCCGGGGGCGTTGCGCGGCGCGCGCGGGACTTTGTGGAGCCTTGCCGGCAATTCGCTCGATAAAGCGAGCTTGTTAATAGCGCTGCTGCGAGCCTCGGGAATTCCGGCGCAGTATGCGACCGGAACCTTGAGCCTCGCGCAACAAAAGCAATTGATCCTGTCTATGTTTCCGGCGCAGACGCAGTTGACCGGTTATGTCGCTACTGGTGCGACGCTTTCGGATCCGGCCAACGACCCTAAACTCCAGTCCGAGGCTGCGACGCATTACTGGGTGCAGTTCGACAGCGGCAACGGCACGCTGGTCGACGCGGATCCGGATTTTGCGGGTGCGGCGATCGGGCAAACGTTCACCGCCGTGCAGGGCACGTTCATCGACGTTCCCTCCAATCTGAACCAAATGGTCACAGTAAAGTTGAACGTCGAGATGTACCAGCAGGGTTTTTTCGGACCGATTCAATCCACCAGCACGCCGCTCACGCAGACGTTCACAACCGCGGAACTGGTGGGGCATCCACTGACACTGAGTCATCTGGTGCAATCGCAAACGGAAGGATTCGTGCTTTCCGCGACGACAAATACCTACACGCCGTACTTGATTATTGGACAGAATGATCTGAACTTGAGCGACGATCCTCTGACTATCGGACAGCAATACCAGGAAGTGATCACCAACTTTCCCTTCGCCAGTCAGGTCCTGACTGGCGTCTCTCTGGAACTTGATACGGCCGATCCCGCCGGGAACACCACCACCAGCACTCACACCATTCTGGATCGAATTGGCTATGCGGCCCGGCAGGGCTTAGCCACCGCGAACATCACCCTTCCGGCTGGGGGACAGGCTGCGATGTCCCCGTTTGACAACGTGACGATGAACGTCCAGTCTTCTGCTCCGTGTCCTGACATTACCAGGGTGCTAGCGGCCCGCGATCAAGCCCTACTTCAACAGGCGATTGCACTGCAGAACACCCTCAACGCGGAACCATCGAACGCGGAAGCGATGATGCAAGCCGGCACCCTGGGCGTTACCCGTTTCGAAGCCATGACGCAATCAGCCACGGCAGCGTTCTCACTACTGTCGGAAAACCTCACCGACGAAGTCGCGCAGGATCAGCTGATCAAGGCGTACTTCGGCTCACCGCGTATCGTCACAGCCTTCGTGTCGGTGGCATCCGCCGATACAACCAGCACCCTGACCCTAGGCTACGACTTGGTCAAAGACAACATCCGTGCAGAGCTGCCGCCAGGTCAAAACACGATCTCCCAGGCAGCCTTTTTTGGCGAGCGTGGCTTCATGGAGTCAGCAATTGAGCATAAGCTGGCATCGCAGGCAACCCCGGGCGGCCCGAACGTTCAGCTCATGCCGCAGAAAGATGTCGTCACTGTTTTCCAAGCCGCCCAGGCGCAGGGGATTCCGGTCGGTTGGTACGGACCTCGCAATATTGGCACGATCGGCAGTTCTAATTATTCCCCGGATGCGCAAGCGCGCATCTCCAACGCGGTCAACCGGGGCCAGTTCGTAATCGTACCTGCATCGGCGGTTAGCATCGGAGGTTCTACAACGACCGCTTGGTTTGAAGTCGACCCGACCACCGGCTCGATGATCGATACTGCGGAAAACGGGGGGCACCAGGCGATCACTGAGTTCGTCGCCCGGTTGTTATTCACAACGACGATCATCGCGGGAGTCCGCTTGCTGTTTGCAGGATTCGTGAACGAGCAATGCAGTGGGCCCAACCAAGCCGCATGCCTCCAGGATTATTCGGACATTAAGAACACCGTCTTGGGTCTTGCAGGGCTCACCTCCAACGGCGAGGAGTTTTTCAAAGGGATCGGGGCGGCTACGAGCGCTCCAGGCGCCTTTTTTAATAAGATCTCCATGGCCACGGCGATAGTTGGCATCGCGATATTCCTCGAGGAGGAGATTTTTATCTTGGCCCGGCGCGCTAGCGGACTGAAGCTAGTTGACCCGCTGGTTGATCCGGTGCTGAACGGATCGATCACTGCGCTCTTGACGTCCAATCCCGTCGGCGATCCGATCCACTTCCCCTCTTCAATTTCCGCGGGTGCTGTTCAAGGACAAATGCAAGTCGCCAGCGTGCGTGCGACCAATCAGATCTCGGCGGCGTGGTCCTCCACCGCAACGAGTGGGTTCGAGATCGCCACGCTTAACGCTTCTAACGCGACGATCAGGAATTCGAGCAACCAGACCGTCGGCACGGGATCGGCTGAATTGCTTCTGACTTCGTCTGCGCCGGCATCGATTTCGGGTAGCGTGAATTATTCCGTGAACGGCACCGGCGATCTTTCGTTCTACGGTCCCGCGACCAGCGCGATTGGCGCGAGCGGAAACTGGTCGAGCTACTCGGCGACGCTCACGGGCGCACCATCGGTGCAGATCGGAACAAACGCCCTAACGCTGAATGGCTCATTGCTTCCGCAAGACACTTATACGATCACTGCAAGCTCGATGAGCGTGGGCGGAGTGGGAAGCAGCACGACTCCGAACTTCGCCGGGTCGGCATCGTTGACAGTGACCGCCGGATCGTTGTACGTGGGGCCGGGCAGCGGAACGTTCACTTCGGGCGGAACTTCGCTGTCGCCCACCAACGGAATTACGCTCGACGGCTTCAGCGGGACGGTTTCCGTCACCGGCAACGGGTCGACCGATAACGCGACCATCAGCGGGAGCGCTGCGAGTGTTCTGGCAGTGACACCAAGCCCGGCTTCGTTCACCACCAACGAAAACAATCCAGTGACGTTTTCGACTGCACTGGCAACTTCATTGGCGGACGCGTACTCGATCACGGCGGAGGCTCCTCCGGGTTGGACGGTCAGCATGGACGTGAACGGAAACGTTACAGCTACTCCAGCGCCCGGCTCGCAAAGCGGCACCGTTCCGATTTTTATCACCGCGACGTCGACGACCGATCCGAATCTGGTCGCGCAGGCAGCGGTGCTGATCACCTTGAGCGCGACTCAGCCAGGCGTGACATTGAGCGTGGCGGTGGACAGCCTTCTCGCAGTCCCGGTCGGTGACGCCCAACTGCCGTCCGCGTTTCGCGCATCGATCCAGAATACCGGACCCGCGGCTGACACATTCAACTTGACTGTTACCGGTGTCCCCGCCGCGTTCAGCGTGCTCGAAAGCGGGAGCAGCTTTTTGATTCCGCCAGGAAGCATGGCTACGGACGGCATTTATCTGAGCCCGGTCGGACCGCTTCCCGCGCCCGGCACGCAAGTCAATTTCACAGTGACCGTGACCAGCGCGAGCAATCCTGCGATCACGGTGAGTCAGCCGCTCCAGTTTATTGTTCCGGCAGTGCAGGCGATCATGATGTCGGCGAGCCCCGCGATGCTCTCAACGACGACAGCGAACCCCGTGAGTAGTACGCTGACGTTGCAATCGGTTGGCAATGTTCCGGTCTCGGCGACGCTATCCGCCGCGACGGATCCGAATCTCGTGCTCGGCGGGCTCCCGCCGTCCGTCGCGCTGGGCGTGGGGGGCTCGGCCACCGCGAACTTGACCATTACACCGGGAACAAATGCGCCGCTCTCGAACCCTCTCCTCGCCACCGTCACAGCGACCTTCGGCAATTCGCAAATCTCAGTTGCTGAGCTAACGGTTCAAGTAAATGCAGTACAGGCGCTGGCCGCGTCGGCGGGCGCAACCGCCGCGCAGATGCTCGGACGCGCGGACATCGCGAACACCCTGTCCGGATTATCGGGAGCGATCAACACCGCGCTTTCTTCCTGCAGTCCGGCGGCGCAGGCCGAAGTGGTCGCGTACGTCAACAACCTGATTCAGGAAATGAACGCGCCGTTCCTGGCGAGCTTCGCGTCGCAACTACAATCCGTGGAAGCGGCCATTGCGGCGGCCACTTGCGCCACCATCGGCGCGGCGCTCACGCAGTTGAGCGGCGTTCTAGCGAATCTGAGCACCACACTGAATTCGCCCGCCGCGTTTCCGTTCAATCTCACGCTGCAGCCGAACTCGGCAACGGCGCAGCCCGCGCAGCCGGCGGTGTTCCTGATCGGCATTCAAAATAATTCGACGACGACCAATACCTACGCGCTGAGTCTTGGCTCGCTGCCGGGTGGGGTCAACGGCGTATTGAGCGCCATGTCGGTCACGCTCGCGCCAGGCGCATCTGTGCCTGTGAACGGCTCGCCCAGCAATCCGACGGTCACGATCACGCCATCCACCAGTACCGCGCTGCAGTTTTCCGTGAACGCATCCATCAATGGCGTAGCGAACAGCACGCAGACCGCGTTCGGGACCATGACCGCGCGCAACACATTCCTTTCGGTGCAGGATGTTACGCCGGCTCCCGCGTTCACCAATGCCGGCGGCCAGGTCGATGTCACCACGCACATCGCCAACGTCGTGAATCAGGATCTGACGGTGAACGTAACTCTCACGGTCAAGGATTCGACCAACACCACGGTGCGTGGGCCGATCACCAAGAACGCGACGCTGTCGGTGTCGTCACTGCTCACTGCGGTCGATTTCGGGTCGATCGACACAACCGGGCTCGCCAACGGAAATTATTCGCTCAACGTTTCGATTACCGATCCATCTACCAATAACGTACTGCCCGGTGGAACGGGCGCGGGGAATCTGCTGATCGGATCGCCGGTAACCGCGACCCTGACCGCGACCCCGTCGACTCTGGCGCCGGGCAACGGCTCGGTGATGAACACGCTCACCGTCGCGTCGACGGGCGGCGGAAGTTCCAGCACGCCGTTCAACCTGATTGGATCAGTCGCGACAAATTCGGCGGCGGTATCGGTGGCCATCAACGGGTCGACGGTATACACGTGCGATAACAACGAAGTGTCGGTGATCAACACGACTGATCCGACGCATCCAACCGTTGCGGGCACGGCGCTCGCAGGGGCAATCAACAACGCTACGAATATCTTTTGCGACATACAGCGCGGCGACCTGGTGATGCTTGCCGACACCGGCAATTCGGGCTTCGGAAATACGCCTAGCTTTATTGCCTTCGACCTCAGCAGTCCTCTTTCGCCCAGCCTGATCGCATCGACCGGCGTAAACAAGCGCTTCTTCGGTGCGCCTTACTATCAGGGCAACACCGCGTTCTTCAACACCGACGTGATCTTTCTATCCGGCTCGACCATCACTGGGCAAGGCGGCGATGTGGTTTCGCTCGACGTGACCAACTTCAGTGCACCCGCGGTGATCGGCTCGGTGGAGCAGCCGCAGACCAACGGACCGGAGTATGGCGGATCGTTCAATGTGTTCGGAGTCGTTCCGTTCAGCACCACGCTCGCCTATGCGGCGGCGTCCACATCGACCGGCGGCAACACGGCAAACGGGAACGGGCCAGTTGTGGGCGGTCGATACGACCAGCCCCGCAGCGATGACGATCGCCGCACAGGTCAACGTGCCCGGCACCATCCAGTTGTTCGCACCGCTGGTGCAGGGCAATAATGCGGTGGCGATCGGCGACACCGGTGGCTGGCGAAATCCGGACGTCAGCGTCGATGCGTTCCTGGGAAACGTAGTGGTCGCGGTGTTCGATCTCACCAATCCGCAGAGCCCGCAGCTGGTGGCGAACGTCCAGACCAGCTACACACCTTCGTCGACGTTCGGACGCGGCGCTGTCGTGATCGGGCCGCATCTGTTTCTCTATGGCGGCATTCTGGATGCGAGCAGCAATGAGTCCCTGATGCTGGTCGATACGACCAATCCGCTGAGCCCCGTCATCTCTACATTTGCAGTTCCGTCGGCGGTCAGCGTGATGAAGGCGTCGGGCACGCTGCTGTATGCGCCGTCCGCCACAGGCCTGCAGATTTATTCGATCCCCGGCACGGGCGCGATTCAATACACCGCGACGGTGCAGGTTCCCCATTCCGGCAAGGTGCTGTACAACTCGGGTTCATTTTCGATCGCGCCGACCATCACGCCCGGCGGGAGCTTCGACACTCTGACCTGGACCAATCCGTCCTCGAACACCATCACTTGGACATCGGCGGTGACGGGCCTTGGCACCCGCTGATGTTTTGCTCGATGCGCTGGGCGGAACCGTGAGCTTCAACGTGCCGTTGGGATCGGGCACAGTGACGCTGCCGCAGGTCGACATCAACAGCGGCCAAATTCTGGGATTGAATCCGGGGACGCAAACTTCGGCGCCCGGTGCGCTCGACAGCTACACGCTGATCGTCAACAATCCGACCAGTGCGTCGATCACGTACAACCTCGCGGTGACGGGCGTGAATCCGGCGTGGGTCGGGCTGCAATCGAGCGTGACAGTGGCGGCGAATGGATCGGCCAATGTTCCACTTACGCTGCATTCGGCGATTGCCGATATCGCCGGCACTTACAACTTCACCGTGACCGCAACTTCTGGTGGAACATCGGGAGCGGTGCAAGGCACCCTGATTCTCACTGGTCAGGGCAGCATCGGCGCGGTGGGATCGAGCACTGCGCTCGGTGTCTCGACGTCGCTCGCGCCGGCGCAAGTCACCGGCGGGCAGGCGACCGCTGCGACGTTCACAGTACAGATCACCAACGCGGGCAATGTCGCCGATACGTACGCGCTTACGTTCAGCGGACCCGCGGGCGTGACGGCGACTTTCGATAAGACATCGTTCAACATCCCGCCGGGCTTGAGTAATTTCCAGCAAACGCTGGTGCACGTGACTGCGGCACAGGGTCTGGTTGCCGGCGCGAAAAACTTCACGGTCACCGCGACTTCGCAGACCGATAACACGGTGCAAGGTTCGGCGAATGGAACGCTGAATCTGGTTTCGCAAGGTGTCGCGGTGTTGTTGTCGGCGGCAACCGTGGCGCCGGGTGGATCGCTGCAGTTTACGATCACCAACAAAGGTCAGAGCACCGATACATTCAATCTCTCATTGGGCGGACCGGCGGCGGTGGTGTCCAGTCTCGCGTTGCCGAGCGTGACGCTAAGCCAGAATCAATCGACCAACGTGCTGATCTCGATCGGCAGCGCTCCGTTCGCGGCGATGGGCAATCTCGGATTGGTGGCGATGGCGACCTCCGTGACCAACACCGCCGTCAGTGCGGCCGCGCAGGCGAACGTGGTGATCCCGTCAACCAAAGCGGTCTCTGCCGCATTCTCGCCGCAGCGCACCGGATTGAACTCGCCCGGACCGGCGACGCTGCTGCTGCAAGTCGGGAACACCGGCACGACGGACGATACCTACGTCGCCAGCATCGTCTCCACCAGCGGCCCGATCACGGCGAACCTGGTCGACATCACCGGTCAACTGGTGCAGACCACTTCTGTGTTCGCTGTTGCCGGGGGTCAGCCAAGGACAACTCGCGGTGCCCGTGGTGCTCACTGGATCGGGAGCCGATGGAACGGTGACGGTTAAGATCACTTCGCAATCGAACTCGTCGATCACGGCGACTGCGATTGGCGCGCTGGGCGTGGGCACTTCGGTGCCGGTCGCGGTGCCGGGCAAGAATCGGAATACCAAGACGGGAGTGTTCACTTCGCTCGATGGCGGGCAGTCTTACGATCCTCTGGCCGCTCGATTGACGTATGCGTGGACGGTGGTGTCGAAACCCGCGGGAAGCGTGATGACACTGAATGGAGCAACTACGCCGCAGCCGTTCTTCCTGCCCGATGTGAATGGCGCGTACACGCTGCGGTTGATCGTCAACAACGGCAGCGCCAACAGCGCGGCGCAAACCATCACCATCAACGCGCTCACTTCATCGATTGCGCCGAACGCGAATGCAGGCCCGGCAATGAATGCGCAACGCGGCTCGCCCGTCACTCTGAACGGATCGGCGAGCAACGACCCCAGTGGAGCGAATCTCGCACTCACTTACGCGTGGACTGTGCAGAGCGCGCCTTCGGGGAGTGCGCTGGCAGGCTCGCATCTGGCGAGCAGCGCAACGCCGGTATTTACTCCCGATGCCGATGGCGCATTCGTCATCGCGCTGCAGGTAACGGATGCGAACGGATCGTCGAATGACACGGTGACGATCACCGCAGCCGATTCCAACGTCACTCCCAACGCCAACGCGGGGCCGAATCGCAGAATCCTGCTGAACTCGCCGATCACGGTTGACGGCAGCGCAAGCAACGATCCCGATAAAGGACCGCAGGCGCTGAGCGATCAGTGGCGCTTCGTGTCCTCGTCATTGAGCGATGCAGCGCTGCAGAACGCATCGGGCGCGATGACTGCGTTTTCGCCGGGCGCGCCGGGATTTTATGTGCTGCGCCTGGATGTTTCCGACGGCGCAGCAAGTTCGTTCAGCGAAACCACGGTGATGGCCGCGCACTTCTGCGACGCCAATGCCGATGGTGTGATCAATCAGGCCGACTTCGATCTGATGACGGCGCTGCTCGGCAACGTGGCGCTGCCGAACGATCCTCTGGATGTGAATGGCGATGGCTTGATCACGCCCGCCGACATCGCGCAGTGCAAGGGCGCGCCCGCTCCGGTGGCGCTGCCGAATCTGTACGTCACGCCCGCGTTCCTGGTGTTCCAGTACACCAAGGGCGAGGCGCTGCCCGCGCCGCAGACGCTGCAGATCTCGGCCGATCAGAACACGCAGTTCAGCATTCCGAATCCGAGCTTCACGTGGGTGAAGCTGAATCCGCAAACGTCGTCGACGCCGGCGGCGGTGAGCGTGAGCATCGATCCGACCGGTCTCGCCGCGGGTCCATATCTGGCGCAACTGTTCCCGGTGGCGAACGGATTCAACAGCCCCGCAGCGGTGCGCATCGAGCTGACGGTGTTCAACGCGCCGGCGTTCATCATCGTGCCGAACGCGCTGACGTTCAACTATGTGAGCGGCGGAGCGGCGCCTGCGCCGCAAACCGTCGAAGTTTCGGCGAGCGGCAAGAATACGAATTTCACGGCGACAGTATCTGCTGGCGCGACGTGGCTATCGGTAAATAAAAATGCGGGCGTCACCCCGATACCGGTGGTGATCACGGCGAATCCGGCCTCGAATATGGCGCCGGGAACGTACACCGGAATCATCACGTTCACTTCCACGGAGGCAGGATCGCAAACGGTGACGGTGACGCTCAATGTGACGCCCGGGCCCCCTTCGATCGACACGACCCGAATCGCCAACGCAGCTTCGAATGTGGGCGGACCGCTGGCTGGGGGCGAGATCGTGACGATCGGCGGCACTGGATTCGCGGTGGCGGGCACCAACATTCAGTGGGGCGCGGGCACGCCGGTGCCATTCGAGATGGGCGATACGCAGGTGTTCTTCGACAACATTCCAGCTCCGATGCTGCAGCTGGAATCGAACCTGATCGAAGCGATCGTGCCGTATGAGGTCGCCAACAAATCGACGACCGTGATGCGCGTGGTGTACTTCGGCGTATCGTCGAACTCGGTGACGATTCCTGTGATCGCCACGAATCCAGGTGTGTTCACGATGGATGGCACAGGCCTCGGCCAGATCATGGCGTTGAATGCGGATGGATCGGTGAACAGCGCGGCGCATCCGGCCACGCGCGGCACACCGGTGACGTTTTATGTGACCGGCGAAGGGCAAACGAATCCGGCGGGCGTGGATGGCGCGATCACTGCGAATCCGGCGCCGAAACCGGCGGCGCAGCAGATCCAAGTGACCATCGGTGGCAGCGCGGCGCAACTGAGCTCGGCCGCGGAGCAGATCGCGAAACCAGCGGGGATGCTGCAGGTGACCGTGATGGTCCCCAACGATGCACCCACCGGAGTGCCGGATGAAGTGCTGATCCTGATCGGCGGCGGAGTGAGCCAACGCGGCGCGACTATTTACGTGAATTAAGAATACGCAGCGCCGGGTCAACGTCCCGATGGGTACCATTAACTGCCAACTATGGGGGGCGCCAGTGGGGGCGCATTTTAGCGCGTTACTCGACCAATGCCTGAAATGCCCCTCGCACCGGAACTGAAGCTTTCTCCTGACGAGACGAATGGCGTTCGGCAACCAGCCACTTCTCATCTCGAATTACCCAAATATCTGTAATCAGAAAGTTGCCACTGATGTCGCGATCATTCAGGGGCTCTGCAGCTTGGGTGATGGCGAGCGTCACGACGGCCAGGTTATCCCAGATAGACACATGCATATCGGTAATGTCGTGGCTGTGGATTACATAACGGGGTAGGACTGAGAGCCATAGCTCCCTCGAAATCACCTGTAGAGACTGACCCTCGACCCCAATCACTAATTTGTATTCTGGCGCCAGAATACTTGCAGCAGAGCCAACATCCCTTCTCAGAATTGCGTCATTCCACAACCGCTCCATTGTTTCGATATCCACGATCATTGCATCTCTTGACTGCGCGATATTTGCCATGGTAAACGCCTCTTTTTCTGACAATGAGTGCTCGGATTCTCAGCTGCTTTCGGCAGCCTGATCCTCATCATACACAACGCATCGCAATTCGCCACTGCTTGCGGATCGTCGGCAATTTCAATGAGAAGGTCGACACCGTCAATATGTTTTCTTCTTCTCTAAACGAGCGTCCCACGGGACCACAGGCATTTACGAGTCGGAGAGTCGACGGATCGGTCCTCTTTTCCATCCCTTCACAATGCCCAAGGCTTGCCTTATAAACTTTATGTAGGCTGAACCGCCAAGGAGAATTCCATGAAAAAGTTGCAGCGACCTGTTCTGGTCTTCCTAACGTTTGTGATCGTGTTGCGTGCGCAGGACGCCACGCGCGGCGCTGCTCTTTACAAGCAACAGTGCGGCTCGTGCCACGGCGACCGTCTCGACGGACGTAGTGGCCCCTCCCTCGGCGGCGCCGACTTCCAATCGCGATTTCCCACGTCCGAGCTCGTCGCCAAGATCAAGAACACGATGCCCCAGGATGACCCCGGTAAACTCACTGCTGGCCAGGCGGCTGATCTCGCCGCTTACATTCAACAGGTCGGCAAGGCCCCTGCCAATGCCGAACCTGCCAACGCATCGAAGACGCCGCCGTCCGGCGGTTTCTCCGCGACCGGTAACCTCAATCAACTTATGCGCGGCATCATGTTCCCCAATTCCAACATCATCTTCACCGTTCAGACGCACGATCCGGCGGAGAAGAAAAAGACTGGCGACGCCGCAAATGCGAACGGGGGTTTCAACTGGAGCATGTGGGGTAGCGATCTCTATTCTGGATGGGAGATCGTCGATTATGCGTCGATTGCCCTAGCAGAGTCGGCGCCTCTGATGCTGACGCCAGGACGCCGTTGCGAAAATGGCAAGCCGGTTCCCGTGAACGATCCCGACTGGATTCGATTCACCAAAGAAATGGCTGAAGTGGGAAGAGCCGCGTACCGCGCATCTCAGACGAGAAATCAGCAGAAGGTGAGCGACGTAACGGGCGATGTCGCCGATGCCTGCCTGAACTGTCATCAGGTCTTTCGCGATAAGATGCGGCCCGGGAGAACTGCTCCCGATCCTTCCGACAAAGATCTGCGTTGTACGAAAAACTAAGGGACCGGTAACACCACACAAATAGCTGACCGCTCGGTAGGGCTCAAGTGGAGTTCGTGTGACGGGTACTGGTAGCATGGAGCCAAGTCATGAAAATTCGCAAACACTTGGCTAAGGGTCTTTTGACCGCTGGACTGCTGGCAGCGCTGACCAGCAGCATGAAGGCGGATGATTTGGCGTACATGATCGGAGCACAGTATGGGGGGAACACGAGTCCCTTCGGGACCGTCGACCTCAACACCGGCGCGTTTACTTTGATCGGCAATATGGGGCCCAGCAGTTATGTAGGCCTGGCGATCGCGAACGGGGTTGTCTACACCGAGCAAAATGGCATTCTTTTTTCGGTCAATACGAGCAATGGAAGTCTCACCCAGATCGGAGGCCTAATCGGGAACAATCTGGCCACGTTCGGCTCAACCACCAGCGGGCTGTACGGCCTGGGCGGATCGGGTCCAAATTCCGTGGCTACCCTATTTTCGATTAATCCTCAGACGGGCGCCATTACGGCGATTGGGCCAATCGGCGCGAGCGTCATCGGTAACGGCCAATGGTCCTACGCTCGGTTTTCGTCCGGTTCCAGCACGCTGTACATGGAAAACAGCAGCAATCTTTACACCATCAACACCGCGACTGGCGCGGCAACGCAGGTGGGAACGGCGGACAGTAACGGCTTTCTTACCTCCGTGCTGCTGTTCGAAAACGGCACTTATTACGATGGCGCTGGGTCCGTGTTTGGCACGGTCAACATTGCCACGGGCCAGATCACTCCTCACTCCTCGGT
This sequence comes from Terriglobia bacterium, assembly GCA_963819125.1. GTDB lineage: Bacteria > Acidobacteriota > Terriglobia > Bryobacterales > Bryobacteraceae > Palsa-187. The sequence continues at coordinate 25,081 of CAWFUQ010000013.1, read as the reverse complement.
TTCCGGAGGACCGGGCTCTATCATCGCTCTGGCGCCGCTGGCTTCCTTGAACAACTATTATTTTTCCGACTACGCCTTCAACGGAAGTTGGGAAAGCACTCTGACTTTTATCAACTACTCGCAGCAGACGGTCACCTGCACTACCAACTTCTATGGCGACAATGGGCTGCCTTTGGCGGTCCCGTTCGCGCAAGGCAGCGTTAGCAAACGCACCGATGTGCTCGCGCCGGGGGGATCGATTCATGACCCGACCACTGCCCCTCTTTCGGGGACCACACTGGCAGGCTGGGCACAGGCAAGTTGCACCGGGCCGGTGCAGGCCAGCATGCTTTTCCGTCAGTTCGATGCGACGGGAGTGCCGACCGGTGAGGCCGGAGTGAACGCGGAGACGGCACCCACCACGCAGTTCGCCACGTTCGCACAGACGGCTACGGGAATCGCCTATGCGAATCCTTCGGCGACGCAGTCGGCTACGATTACGTTTACTGCGTACAACAACGCCGGGGTCAAGCTGGGGAGCCAAAGCCTCACGCTGACGCCTCTGACACATGGGGCGTCGAGCATGGGTACGTTACTGCAGCTCGCGAGCTTCACGGGATTCGTGAAGATCACTTCGACGATTCCCATCATCAGCTTGTCTCTAAATTTCGAAGCGGCGCCGAGTTTCTCTTCGCTGCCGCCGGGGGATCTGCCTGGCACTACGCCGATCGTGCAGTAGAGGAAAGCGTTCAAAGGCCCCACCACGAACCCGCCCTCCAATAAATTCGCGTAGTGCGCTCATGTAGAATTACCGCATGCCAAACGCAGCCGACAAAGCGTGGAAAACTCGCCGAACGAAAGGCACCATTGAAACAGAAGTAATCGCCGAACTTCCGTTGAAAGTCGATCTCACAAAACTTAACAGCAAGAACGATCTCCGCTTCACGATCAAGTCAGGCGGCGAATTGCTCGGTACGCTGCAAATGGGCCGTGGTAGCGTGCGTTGGTACGCGCCGAAAGCGAAGAAGCCCACCGGAGAGTGGACATGGAAGGCGTTCGCCCGGCTCCTGAACGAAAAGTAGCCGGTCAACGCACTTTTCAGACACTACCTCCGACGCAAAGTCCGCGAAAAATCGACTACACTTGATTCCTAGCGTTGTGCCCGAACTTGTTGATACCCGCAGCCATCGTGTGATGGACTACCTGAGCAAGAGCGACTTGAGCACTCTTGTTCTCCGCTCGGTGAAGTATTTGTTCCGGGCGCGTCCACAGATACGAATCGTGCGGGAACCGCCGCGCGAAGACCCGGTAATTACGGTAATCATTCCCACCTACAATCGCAGCAACGTGTTGAGGCTCGCGATTCAAGGCGTGATGTGGCAGACTGAGCAGCATTTCGAGCTGCTGGTGATGGGCGACGGATGCACGGATGACTCTGAGAGTGTGGTGAAGTCCTTCGGCGATGCTCGTATTCGATGGCACAATCTTCCGTTCAATACGGGGCATCAGTCTGCACCGGTTAATGCGGCGTTGGCCCTGGCCCGCGGTCGGTACATCGCTTTTCTCGGACATGACGACCTCTGGCATCCGGACCATCTTCGAACTCAGCTTGCCGCGATTCGCCGAGCCAAAGCCGGGGCTTCGCTCGCAGTGCTCTTGATGCGAGGCCCCAAGGGCTCAAATTATCGCGTGGTGAGCAACGTTTTTCCCGGCGGCGTCCACGATCCCGTCAAATGCTCGCCACCGTCGGGCCTGATGATTTCCCGGGAAGTCTACGAACGCATCGGGGGCTGGGCCGATTACCGCAGCATCTGGCGGAATCCGGAGTGCGAATTCCAGCACCAGGCTCATTTGGCCGGATTTCAATTTGTTTCTACTGGAGAGCTGACGGTTTACAAATTCCCATCGCTGTTATGGAAGAAGGCCTATGTGGATAAGCCCTGCGGTGAGCAGAGCGCCTACGTTGAAAGAATCCAAGAGCAGCGCTGGTTTCTCCTGCAAGAAACGCTCGACCTGGCGCGGGTACACTTCTTGAAATTGCCCATGCTGGCGCCTACGCTGCCCGTGCCGCCTTCGCCGCACACACCAGGTTGGGCCGTGTCGCACTATAGAAAATTTCGAGGTTTGGAGTAGCCATCCATGTCAACAACCAGCCCGACTAAGGACAAACAAACAGTAGCTGTAAACGGCCAGCCGGTGAGGCGCCTGATCGATGGTGTCATTATCCATTCAGCCGTCACTCACATCGACGATCGTGGGACTCTGTGCGAAATTCACACTCCCAACGCGGCGCCGCTGGAAAAGCCGCTGGTGTACGTGTATCAATTCACGATCCGTCCCGGAAAGATCAAAGGCTGGCACGTCCATCACCTACATGACGATCGCATCTTCCTGAGTCAGGGCCACGTGAAGGTAGTGCTCTATGACAGCCGTACGGATTCGCCGACTTTCGGGATGATCAACGAAATCTACCGGAGCCATCTGAATCGCGATCTGATGGTGATTCCCGCGTTCGTATATCACGCGCACCAGAACATCGGAACCACGGATGCGTTGTTCATCAGCATGCCCACGCGCGCCTATCAACACGACGATCCTGATGTTTATCGGTATCCGATCGATTCCGGCGACGTTCCCTATGAATTCGATACGCGGCAAGGCTGGTAGCGAGAGTGGTCCAACCGCCCGGCCGTGGTGTGGTCCCAGATTTCCACGGTCCGGACTGACTGGGCGGAAGTTGGATGGAGCGGCCGCACGAGAAAATGCCGCTAGAGGCCGCGCGTTTGTCGCTTCAATCGTCGACGCCTAGAGCCGTAAGCGCTGCGCCGTTCGGCCCTCAGCGCCCCCACGGGATGTAGGGAGCCCGTGATTGTCGATAGCGTCATCGCGTTCCATCGATTGCCGGGACAACCGACCAACCTCATTGACAAGCTTCAGTTGCTGCGGACGCCCAACTTCCGAAGAATCGTCATCATCGGACACCAGTTGGTGAACGCCGATTGAAACAGATTGAGTCCGACGAACGCGGTGAACAGATACCAGTACGGGCTCACCCAATATCCCAGCGCGAGAGTCAACACCACGAACGCGCCGGCGATCATGCGCAAATAACGATCTACGGTCATACGAGCTTTCTCCTTCCTTTGTTGAACAGATAGAACAGCACCGGGACGGTCATGCGCGAAAGCAGCAGCGAGGCGATTTCGCCCGCCATCAGCGCAATCGCCAGGCCCTGGAAAATGGGATCGAACAGAATCACCGACGAGCCGACCACCACGGCGGCGGCCGTGAGCATCATCGGCCGGAAGCGCACCGCTCCCGCATCGATCACCGCGGCGTCGAGCGGCATGCCCTCGCGCCAGACGCAGTTCGATGAAATCCACCAGGATGATCGAGTTCCTCACCACGATGCCCGGCGCCGGCGATGAAGCCGATCATCGAAGTCGCCGTGAAGAAGGCATGCAGCAGGCCGTGCGCCGGCAGAATGCCGACCAGCGAAAACGGAATCGCGGCCATGATGATCAGCGGCGTCAGGAACGACTGGAACCAGCCCACCACCAGCCCGTAGATCAGAATCAGCACCGCCGCGAAGGCGATGCCGAGATCGCGAAACACCTCGTAAGTGATGTGCCACTCGCCGTCCCACTTCATCGAGTAGCGGCTCGGGATTCGAGGGCAGCGCCGCCATGTGCTGCTCGATCTGGTAGCCTTCCGGAATTTTGATCTTGTCGATCTCCGGCCCGAGCTTGAGAACCGCGTAGACCGGGCTCTCGATCTCGCCGGCGATGTCGGCGGTCACGTAGGTCACCGGCATCAGGTTCTTGTGGTAGATGCTCTTGTCCTCGATCACCTTCTCGACGTGCACCAGTTCTCCCAGCGCGACCTGTCTGTCCGTTTCGGCCCGGCGATCTTGAGGCTCTGGATGCGCTCCAGGTCCGAACGCGTCGCACGGTCCAGCCGCACGGTGAGCGGAACATCCTCTTTTTCCGCATCCTGATGCAGCAGGCCGGCCGGGTAGCCGGCCGAGGCGACCTGCATGGCGCGCGCAATATCGTCCTCGGAGATCCCGTTGATGGCGGCTTTTTCCTCGTCGACACGACAGGTTGTACTTCGGCTGATCGTCTTCCACGTACCAATCGACGTCGACCACGCCCTTGGTCTGCTGGAACAGATCCCTGATTTGGCCGCGCCAGCGCGATCCTTCGATCCATGTCTCGGGCCGTACACCTCCGCGACCAGCGTTTCGAGCACCGGAGGACCGGGCGGCACTTCGGCCACTTTGATGCGCGCGCCATAGCGCTCGGCGATGGGCAGAATGCGCGCGCGCACCTGCTTGGCGATCTCGTGGCTTTGCAGATCGCGCGCGTCCTTTCGGCAGCAGATTCACCTGAATATCCGCGACGTTCGGCCCGCGCCGCAGGTAGTAATGGCGAACCAGTCCGTTGAAGTTGTAGGGCGACGCCGTCCCCACATAGGTCTCGACGTTCACCACCTCACGCTGCTTCTGCGCTCTCTTCGGCGAGCAATTGCGTCACGCGCGCGGTTTCTTCGAGCGTCGTGCCGGTGGGCATATCGACGATCACCTGGAACTCGCTCTTGTTGTCGAACGGCAGCATCTTGACTTTGACGAAGCCGAAGTAGAACAGCGAGACGGAGGCCAGCAGCAAGACCACCACGCCGCCGACGAAAGCTCCAGCGCACGACGGCCCGGTGCAGCAGGCTGCCCATGAAGCGCCGGTACAGCCGCGTGACGAAATCCTCCCGTTCGCCCTGCATGATGCCCACCCGGCTTGAGAATCCGGACCGCGGCCCACGGCGTCACGATGAAGGCCACCAGCAGCGAGAAAACCATCGCGGCGCTGGCGCCGATCGGGATGGGACGCATATACGGTCCCATCAGCCCGCCGACGAACGCCATCGGCAGAATCGCGGCGACCACGGCCAGCGTGGCCAGAATGGTGGGATTTCCGACTTCGTCAACCGCCTCGACGGCGACCTCGAACGGCGGCCGGTTGACGATTGGCCGGCATCCGCCAGTGGCGCACGATGTTCTCCACCACCACGATCGCGTCGTCGACCAGAATGCCGATCGAGAAGATCAGCGCGAAAGAGCGTAATCCGGTTGAGCGTGTAGCCGTAGAGATAAAAGACCGTGAGCGTCAGCGCCAGGGTCACCGGAATGGCGGTGAATACGATCAGCGATTCGCGAAAGCCCAGCGTGATGGCGATCAGGACACTCACCGAAATCACGGCAATCAGCATGTGCCACAGCAACTCGTTCGATTTCTCTTTGGCCGTGTCGCCGTAGTTCCGCGTGATGGTCATCTCGACGTCGGATGGGATCACGGCGCCCCGCAGCGGCTCCAGACGATGCAGGACGTCCTCGCCCACGGTGACGGCGTTGGTTCCCTTGCGCTTGGAGATCGGCAATGGTCACCGCCGGGTAGAAGCCCTTCCCATCGGAAAAGCGCACGTATTGCGAAGGCTCCTCGCCGCCGTCGGTCACCTGCGCGACGTCGCGCACGAAGATCGGCTTGTCGTTGGCGACGCCCGCCACCACGTTGCGAACGTCCTCGGCAGTGCGCAGGAACTGGCCGGTTTCGAGAAGATATTCGCTGGTTGCCGCTCGCGAACTCACCCGACCGCATCCGGCGGTTGGAAAGCCCCAGCGCGCCCACCACCTGCAACGGCGAGAGATTGTAAGCGCCGAGGCGCGACGGATCGAGCGTGATGCGAATCTCCCGGCGCTGGCCGCCGATCAGAGCCACCGCCGAGACGTCCGGCGTCTGCTTGATCGTGTCGTCCACTTGCGCCGCGATGCGCCGCAGCTCGAAATCGCCGTACCGCTTGCTCCAGAACGTGAGCGCCAGGATGGGCACGTCGTCGATGGAGCGAGGCTTCACCAACGGCAGCGAAGCGCCGGGCGGGATCAGGTCCAGATTCGCATTCAGCTTCTGGTTCAGCCGCACGATGCTCTTCTCTTCGTCCTGCCCGACCAGGAAGCGCACGATCGCCGTGGACATGCCGGGGCTGGAGGTCGAGTAGATGTACTCCACGCCCGGGATCTCCCACAGCAGCTTCTCCATCGGCTTGGTGACGCGCTCCTCCACTTCGCGGGCCGATGCGCCGGGCATCTGGACGAACACGTCGACCATCGGCACGATGATCTGCGGCTCTTCCTCGCGCGGCAGTTTCCAGACCGCGAAGGCGCCGAGCAACAGAGATGCGACGATCACCAGCGGCGTCAGCTTCGAACCGATCCAGGCCTGGGCGAATCTTCCCGCCGGACCGAGGGTACGGTCTGCCGTCACGGCCGGACCTCGACTCTTGCGCCATCCGCGAGACCCTGCGGAACCGGGAAAATCACCTTTTCGCCGGCCGCCAGGCCGGAGAGCACCTCGATCCGGTCCTTGATCCTTCTGCCCTGTGGTGATCAGGCGGGTGCGGGCAATTCCGCCGTCCGCCACCAGCACCGATTGCAACTGGCCGCGTTCGGTGACCGCGGCTGCCGGGATCGCCAGCACCGGCCGGCTTCCGAGCTGGAACGCCGCGCGTCCGAACACGCCCGAGCGAAGCGCCGGAATCGCGGGCAGATCGATCTTGACGGTGTAGGCTCGCGAGGCCGCATCCACCGCGGGCACGATCTCGGAAACCCGCGCATCGATTACGCGATCGACGCCGTCCAGAGTGACCGACACCGGCTGTCCAACTCGAATCGCCGCCAGCCGCGACTCTTCCACCGACGCTTCCAGGCGATAGCGCGCCTTCGCGTTCGATGGTGAACAAAGGAGCGCCGGGGAGAGCGAGAGTTCCGGGATCGACCGATTTGGCAACGACCACGCCGGCGAACGGCGCCACAACATCGGCGTAGCTGCGCGTGACCTCGGTGGCGCGCACTTCCTGATCCGCTTGAGAGATCTTCGAGATCAATTGCGCGCGCCGCGCCTGCGCCATGTCGTAAGCCGCTTGCGCCGCCTTGAGCTTGGCCGAGGCCTCATCGAACTCCTGATTCGAAATCGACTTCTTTCGAAACAAATCCTGCATGCGGCCGAACGTCACCTGCGCCAGATCGAGATTCGCTTTCGCCGCCGCGACGGCGCTGTCGGCCTCCGGCACGGCGCCACGGATCTCCTCGCGGGCCGCTTCGGCGCGCCGCGAACTGACATCCAGGTCGCGCGTGTCGAGCGTCACCAGCACCTGGCCTTCGCGAACGCGATCGCCGGTCTGGACCTTCACCTCGCGCACGTAGCCCATCAATCTCGCGGAAATCACCGCCGAAGTGCGGGCGCGCACGGTCCCCGTCGCCTCGTAGAGGGAGGGCCATGTTTCGTTGGTCGCCGTGGCAGTGGATACAGCTACAGCGGTCGTCAAAGAAGCGGCGGATTTCTCACCAGGGGTTTCCGCGCATCCGGCCAGCCAAATGACCAAGGGAATCGGAATCAACAGGCGCTTCGTCATTTAGTTCAAGACCTCCGAATCCGCCGTCAATGTTCCTGCCGCCAGTTCGAGCATGGCGGCCGCGATGCGTTGATCGTGGATCGCCGCCAGGTGCCGGGTCCGCGCTTCGAGAACGGCCGTCTCGGTGCGAAGCAGATCCGTCACGTTGCTCAGTCCCGTTTCGTAGCGGTTTTGGGTGATGCGAAGACTCTCTTCCGCTTCGGCGACCGATGCTCTGGCCACCTCGATGCGCTGATCCGCCGCCCGCAGATCGGCGTACGCGCGGCGAACTTGCAGCCGGATGGCGGAACTCATCCGCTCCTGTTCGGCCTCGCTCTGGCGCACTAGCGATTTCGCTTCCTCGATGCGCGCCTTGTCGCTGAAGCCGTTGAACAGGTTCCAGCGCAGCCCGATCGAGACCAGCCAGTTCGCGCCGCCCCTGTCGTAGAAATGCTGCCGGTCCGCCTCGAATGCGGCGTGAGCGCTCACCTGCGGCAGAAGGCTGCTGCGCGCGGTGGCTGCCTGGTTCTCGGCCAGGCTGGTCGCAAGTTTCACCTGGCGAGCCTCCGGTCTCTCGCGAAGAGCGTTCTTTTCGTACTCCGCGACAGCTTGCTCCGGAAGTTTCAACGGCTTCAGTGCCGTGGTCAACGTGTGGGGGCTGTCGAGCGGCAGGCCGAGCGCGTCGTTCAAGGCGGCGCGGGCCACTTCCAGGTCGGCGGCGCGCCGGATCTGCTGCTCGCGAACCGCAGCCAGGTGGACGCGGATCGAAAGCACATCCACATCGGTCGACATTCCCGCGGACCGAACCGCCTGTGCGCGATCGAGATCGGCTTGCGCCGAGCGCATGGCTTGGCCGGTTGCGTTGAATTGCTCGACGCTCAACAGCACGTCGTAATAGGACCGGATCGCTCCCGCGATCACTTCCATTTGCGTGCGCCGGCCTGCCTCGCCGGTCAGGTCCTTGGTCAACTCCGCCGAGCGAACCGCGTGCCTGGTCTGGCCCGCATCGTAGAGCGGCTGATCCGCACTGATTTGCGATTGGAAATTGTTTAGAAAATCGGGGCGATTCAATGGTCCCAATTCGAAATTGTCGCTTCCGAACTGGTGCTGCGTCAGTAAGGAAGAGAATACAAATACCGGATTATCGCTACGGGCCCACGACTCCGAGTACTTGACCTTTGGTAAAGCGCCAGCCTTGGCCTCCGTGATGCGGCTTTCCGCGGCTTTTTGAGCCGCCACGGAGGCATCCACGGATTTGTTTTTTTGCAGCGCCAGCCGAACTGCGTCATTTAGCGACATCGAGTCTTGCGCCACAACACGCAGTGCACACGATAACAGCAGCATTCCAAACGTTTTCTTCATTGCTTCTGCTTCTCACGATGCAGTTGCGTCGCCAAGGTGACAGCCCGTCACCTTTTTCCTCCGATTGCATCGAGACAAATGCGGGACCGCTACAATCGGAAGCGGTACTGGCCTTGGAACGGGAAGCAGAAGCCGAACTCGCGAAGCAGTTGATCGCCGGAGAACCGGGCGCGTTCGATCGTTTTGTGGAATATTTTCGGGCTAAAGTTTTTCACTATACCTGGATGATGTGCCGCAATCGCGAAGACGCCGAGGAGGTAGCGCAGGACACGCTGCTTAAAGTGTTTGAGAATTTCGACCAGCTTCGGGAGCCCGCGCGGGTTCGTCCGTGGATTTTTCACATCGCCAGGAATGCCTGCCTGATGAAGCGCCGCAAGAGTGTTTTCGCTCCTGCGCAGGAGCTTTCACTCGACGATTTTCTTCCCCACATGGACCATGACGGTGGCCACGCGAAACTTCAGATCGCCGATTGGTCGGGACTCCCTGACGATCAACTGCTGCAGTCGGAAATGAAGCAGGTGCTCGATCGGGCGATCGGCGAACTACCGGAAAACTACCGGTCCGTGATTCTGCTTCGCGACATAGAAGAGTTGTCCACGCTGGAGACCGCCCAGATCCTCGATCTGACGGAGGATGTCGTCAAGACGCGCCTGCATCGCGCCCGGTTAGCGGTCCGCCAGAAGTTGGATGAATACCTGTTGAATCCCGCATCAGGAAAATGACATGGAATCACACGAGCGCACCGAAAAATGCAAAGAGGTCTTCTCGCTGCTTTCTGAGTATCTGGATCTTGAGCTTCCAGCCGACGCCTGCCGGGAAATCGAAATGCATCTTTCGGGCTGCCCTCCCTGCATCGAGTTCGCCGACAGCCTGCGCAGAACAGTCGAGCTCTGCCGCCGTTACCAGCCAACCGAGGTCCCGGGAACGATCGGCAAGCAGGCGCGCGAACGACTTCTGGCGTCGTACGAGAGAATGCTCGCTGCCAGGAAGTCACGCTCGTAAAGTCAGATCACGCCCGGCGACGATTTTCTATGCCATTCAGCATGCAATAGCTACGTCAGCCGCATCTGGTCTCAACTGCCTCACAAGATTGCCGAAACGTGAGGTTCCGGCCATGACTCATACCTATGGATTGTCAGGAGATCGAGCATGGTCGAAACGTCCGTCCTAAAAGTATCCGATTTCGAGCGGCTACAGAAGCTCGACACCTGCACCGTATCGAACGCCATTGAGAGACTCGAAGCGCGCCCTCGCAATGAGGGCTCCGTCCGTGGCACAGCCCTGCACTGCTTCTTTCCCAAACTTCCACCGACGTTAGGATACGCAGTCACCGGGAAGATGCGGTCTACTGCCGCTCCGGTCTCCGGCCGCGCTTATCACGAAAATATGCACTGGTGGCGATATGTTGCGTCACTTCCCGAACCACGCGTGATGGTGGTGCAGGATCTTGAACACTTTCCCGGCGTCGGCGCCCTGGTCGGCGAGTTGCATGCTCTTATCGGGCTCGCGCTGAACTGTGTCGCCTATGTCAGCAACGGCTCGGTGCGAGACGTCGACGCGATTGAGCCGCTGGGATTCCAACTGTTCGCCGGGAGTGTCGCCGTCTCGCACATGTACGCCCATATTTCGGAATTCGGACATCCCGTCGAGATTGGCGGCTTAAGGATTTCTCCCGGAGATCTGATTCAGGGCGATCGCCACGGCGTTCAGATCATTCCGCTTTCGGTTGCGCCCGAAATACCGGAAATGGCCGCTCGGATTCTCCAGGAAGAGGAACAACTCAAGCGGCTATGCCGCTCTCCACGATTCTCCCTCGACCGGCTGGAGCAGCAGTTGAACCACCTTCCCGGCGACGGTATCGAGGTCCGGCTCGGCGAGCACTAGTATGGGGCGAAGTTATCCGCTGCTTGCCTTCCTCACGTTCCTGTTGTTTTTTCTCGATTCCTGCGGCAGCGAAGGCGCGCACGCCAAGGAGCCGGCCGACAACTCGCCAGCAAAGGACGTCGCCGTCATCAAAGTTACTCGAAGAGATCTCCAGCGGACTTTAAGGGTTTCCTCCGAGCTCGTTCCCTTCCAGCAGATTGACGTCTTCGGCAAAGAGTCCGGTTTTGTCAAGAAACTCAACGTCGACTTTGGGACTCACGTCGTTGCGGGCCAAGTGATGGCCGTCCTCGAAATACCCGAACTCCAGATGCAGCTTGATGAAGATCAGGCCACCATCAAAGACGCCGCGGGTCAGGTGGCTCGAGCTGAAAACGAGGTCCATCGCATCGAGGCGCAACGCAAGGTCGCGCATCTCGAATTCACTCGCCTGGACCAGGTCGCCAAGACGCGTCCCGGGTTGGTGGCCCAACAAGAGGTCGATGACCGCCAAGGCAAGGATCTCGCGGCGGAGGCAGAGGTGGCCGCTACGCAATCCTCTCTTCAATCGGCGCAGAGCGAACTGAATCGAGCCCAGGCAAAACTGCGCCATGATCAGGTCCTGTTCGACTACTCAAAAATCACAGCTCCCTTTGCGGGGGTGATCACTAAGCGCTACGCCAATCTGGGAACCCTGCTGCAATCGGGGATAAACTCCAGCACCCAAGCGATGCCGCTGGTGCAGCTTTCTCAAGATGATCTTTTCCGGCTGGTTATACCCGTCTCAGAATCATACGTGCCGGAAATTCACATTGGCGATTCCGTGGACGTTCGTGTTCCGGTACTGCAACGGAATTTCGTGGGCAGAGTCGCCCGGTCTTCGGTGGACGTCGAAGAAGCCACCAGAACGATGCATACCGAGGTGGATGTACCGAATCCGGGCCGGGTGTTAATGCCGGGAATGTACGCGGAGGCGACTGTGACTTTCGATCGCAGGTCGAAGGTAGTCGCCGTTCCGGCGGAAGCCGTCAATATCGAAAACGATCAGCGTTCTGTCTGGGTCATCGATCCTTCCGGCAAAGTAGAAAATCGACCAGTGACTCTGGGAGTGGAAACTCCTGACTATATCGAGGTTCTCTCGGGACTCAACGAGGGAGACATGGTCGCGGTGGGAGACCGTAGCCGATTAAAGGCGGGCGAAACGGTTCGCGCGAAAGAAATCCAGCTTATTCACTATCAGGGTAACTGAGGCATGTCCAGATTCTCCATCCGGCACCCCTATTTCATTTTCGTGATCTGCATGATGCTGGTGCTTATCGGCGCCACGACCTTGTTGCGCATGCCGGTGGATCTATTTCCCGCCATCAATATCCCGGTGGTCGACGTGGCCACCTTCTATTCAGGCATGCCTCCCGCGGATATCGAGACCGATATCACCAACCGCTTCGAGCGCTTCTTCACGCTCGCCGCCGACGTCGATCACACGGAATCGCGATCACTTCCCGGCGTCAGCATCATCAAAGTATATTTCCAGCCTGGTTCTGATCCAGACGCAGACATGACCGGATTGTCTAATCTCGCTCTGGCCGATCTTCGTCGTCTTCCTCCGGGCACGCTGCCGCCGGTCGTCCTGAAATTCGACTCCTCCAGTCTTCCGGTCTGTCTGGTGACACTAAAAGGCGAAGGACTTACCGAAACCCAGTTACGCGATCTGGGCCAATTCCAAGTGCGCGACGAAATCGCCATTGTAAGAGGCGCGGAAGTGCCGCCGCCTTTCGGAGGCAAATATCGTCAGGTCATGGTATATGTCGATCCCTATAAGCTTCTGTCACGCGGACTGAGCGTGATGGATGTGGTCGACTCCGTCAATAAGAACAACATCATCCTTCCGTCGGGCGATGTCAAAGTCGGCGGTCTCGACTACTATGTGTATTCGAATGTTCTGGTCGACAAAGTGGGCGAGCTGAATGACGTTCCCTTGAAAACCGTCGGCCAGAAATGGGTGTCCATAGGTGACGTCGGCCAGGCCCAGGACGCGCACCAGATCCAGTACAACATCGTTCGCGTCGACGGCCAGCGTTCCACGTATCTGCCAATCATGAAGCAAGGCGGCCAGACGAACACGATCCAAGTCGTGGATGGCGTGCGCGGACTGCTCAAGAAGTTGTTCGGAGTACCCAAGAGCCTCAAGGCGGCAGTGGTCTTTGATCAATCCGCCTTCGTGAAAGAAGCCATTAAGACACTGCTGCATGAAGGATTGATCGGCCTCCTGCTTACCAGTCTGATGATTCTCATTTTCCTGGCGAGCTTCCGCGCCACGCTCGCCGTGTTTCTTTCCATTCCTCTTTCCGCGCTTGCGACCTTTATCATTCTGTATCTGATGGGCAGCACCATGAACACGATGATCCTGGGAGGCTTGGCTCTCGCCTTCTCTCGCATCATCGATAATTCGGTAATTTCACTCGAGAATATCTACCGTCACCTGGAAAGCGGCTCACCCCCGGAACGCGCGGCCGAGGAAGGCGGCTCGGAAGTAAGTCTCGCGGTGCTGGCCGCGACTCTCACGGCGGTGGTCGTATTTTTCCCGGTTGTATTTCTGTACGGCGTCAGCAAGTTTCTGTTCACCGCCCTCGCCTTGGCGGTGGTCATATCACTATTCGTCTCCTATTTCGTGGCGATGACGGTCATTCCGTTGTTCTGTGCGCGATATCTTCGACACCAGCCGGAGCAACCCTCTGAGGCGCAGGTTTCGGAAAAGCGGAGCCTCGCTGAGCGATTCCATCAGGGCTTCGATCGAGGATTCACTCGTTTACTCGACGTCTATGAGCGCAGCGTCCGCCGCGCTATCCGCCGCCCCCTCTTGACCGTCGCCGTTCTACTGGGCGTATTTCTATTAAGTCTTGCCATCTACCCGTTCATCGGAGTGTCTTTTTTCCCGCGAACCGATGCCGGCCAATTCTCCATTAACCTAAAGGCCCCGACGGGAACCAGGATCGAAGTCACCGAACAATATGTCGCCCACGTCGAGGACCTGATTCGCAAAGTTATCGGTCCGAAAGATTTTAAGATGGTGGTGTCCACCATCGGACTCGATCCCGGCTTTTCGTCTCTCTACACCAGCAATTCCGGAGAATACACCGCCACGATTCAGACGGAGCTAAATCCCGCCCACAGCGTGAGTACGTTCACATATATGGACCGTGTTCGCCGGGAGATCCAGAATGAACACCCTGATCTGCGCACGTTCTTCAGCAGCGGATCGATGGTGGATGCAGTCTTGAATATGGGCATGGTCGCACCGATCGATGTGCAGGTCTCCAGCCAGGATCTGAATCAAGCGCATCAGGCTGCTCGCGAGCTGGCCGACCGTATCCATGCGTTTGGAGGCGTGAGTGAGACCTATATTCCGCAAGATTTGAATTATCCGGCCGTCCGGCTGGACGTCGATCGCGTTCACGCTGCTGAGCTTGGCCTGACACCACAGAACGTGGTTCAGAACGTGATCACCGCGCTCAACTCAAATCTGATGATCGCGCCGAATTACTGGCTGGATCGTAAAACCGGCAACGACTATTTCCTGACCGTCCAATATTATGAAAACGGCCGTCCCGCCATTCACGATTTCATCGATCTGAAAAATATCCCCCTGCGCGGTCCGAATGCCACCCAATCGACGACGCTAGATACGGTGGTAAAACTCAACCGATTGGTCACGCCCACCGAAGTCGATCACTATCAGATCCAGCGGGTGATCGATCTGTACGTAAGTCCCTCCGGCGAAGACCTCGGCGGTGTCGCAAATAAAATCCATAAGCTGCTTGCCACCGTAAAGTTCCCAGGCGATATCCGCATCGAGCTGCGCGGCATGGTTCAGTCCATGGAAGAATCCTTCAAGAGTTTCGCCATAGGCCTTTCGCTTTCGGTCGTCCTGCTGTATCTGATCCTGGTCGCGCAATTCACCTCGTTCAAAGATCCTCTGCTGATCATGCTCGCCATTCCCATGGGATTCATTGGCGTCCTCCTTATTCTTCCGATCACGCATACCACGCTGAATGTGATGAGCTTGATGGGAGTGCTGATGCTATCCGGTATCGCCGCTTCGAACAGCATTCTGATCGTCGAATTCGCGCACCGCCTCGAGAGGCAGGGAAGCTCCGTTGAGGATTCCATCGTGAATGCTTGCCGCGTGCGTCTCCGGCCGATTCTCATGACGTCGCTCGCCACCATCATCGGTATGATCCCGATGGCTCTCGCATTGGGCACCGGCAGTGAACAATACGCGCCGCTTGCGCGCGCCATCATTGGCGGACTCACCGTTTCTGTCCTGTTGACGGTCTACATCGTCCCGGCTGCGTATCTTTTCGTGTACCGCGGGAACGCCATTGAGCCGGCTGAGAGTCGTTGAGACGCATTCCGGCGGTGTCAGTCCACCGGTTCCCAGGAATGGTCCGGATCGAAGCGCGTGATCACCACCGCTGGTTTTCCGGGTATCGGGGCGATATCTTTTTCATACACCACGCCGTCCTGATTGACGATGAAGGTGTGGATCCCGCTGACTCCATACTCGGCGGGCCACGCCTCCAAACCGAATCCGCCAATCAATTTTCCTTTGGCTAAGTAATTGTGCGCACCTCCGGGAGCGTCCGCACCCTGTCCGTCGAGCACCCGAAAATAGTATCCGTGGTAAGCCTGCGCTTGCCCCTTCTGCCCGCCGTCCCATGCGGCCCGCGCGAAACCTTCGGGAACCAGCGCCTCGCCGCCAGCCCAATACAAGCCGTCATGCCGGCCCGGGGTGCTGAGCAGCCGCGCAGCGTATTGGAGCAAGCCGTCTTTCGAACGATCCTCGGCGGCATACCTGCGTTGCGCATCCACATATCCGTGGCAGATCTCGATGGCGTCGAGCTCGTCCGCTCCGATGTGCCGCGCATGCATCTCGGCCGGTGTTTCCGAAGCATCGAAGCTCCATTTGCCATTGATGCGGAGAATCGGAACCGGGAACGGCCAGTCCTCATCGCCAATCGCAAGAATCGCGCGATTCGGGTTCAGACGCGAGATTTCCAGCCGGTGCCTGGTGCGAGCAAGCCGCGCGAACTCGGTTTGCTCGGCCACATCCTGCTCCTTATTCCCCGATGAAAGGACTTCCGGGGCGTGCGGCCCCAGGATCGCCGACAACCGTGCTGCGTCGTGACGACCGGCCGCGTCAATGACGGCCTGCGCGGCCGCCTCGGAGGTATCGAACCGCTCTTGCGCAAGGCAAGTTGCCGCCACCGCAATCACGATCGTTGCCCGAATGGTGAAAAGTGTGCCGGTCATGCTAGTGCCCCCTTCCGCCGCCATGTGCGCCGCCGCCGCCGTGCATGCCCCCGCCGCCAAATCCTCCATGGCCCCCCATGCTGGAGAAGCCGTGATCGCTCTGCATGCGAGTCATCCCGCCGTTGTGGTATCCGCCAAAGACGCTGTGGTTGTTGGTGAAGCCACGCTGTTCGAAATTCGGATGACCCAGATGCTGCTGCGGCGCCATTTCTCCGCGAGCGAATCCCTGCGTCCTCCCTCCGTTGAATGTCCTGGCTGCGCCGCCGAAACGGCCCGCTACTTCGCGATTCCCATACGGCACTCCCAGCCTATGCTCCGGATTGTGCGCCCATGCCGAATTGCCTAGCCTTCCGCCGCCAAAATCCCGGAAGCCGTAGCGATGGAAGAAGGAATGATCGATAAAAACGTTGCCGCCATACCAGTTGGGCGCCCATCCCCAACCTCCCCAACCCCAACCACCCCAGCCGCCGAAGTAGAGACCTAGATCGATGCCCGGATCCCATCCGAAGCCAACATCGATCCCCGGATATAACAGGGGCGGGTAGGCTCCATACGCGGGCGGTCCCCATACATAGGCGGGATTGTAATTGGGGACATACCAGACATCCGGATTCGCAGGTTGGATGTCGATCGCGGTTTGCCCGTTTTGATCCTGCGTGGTGACCGTTTCCTGCGGGGTCGAACGCAGTGTGCCTTTGGCTTGGGCTGCGGCGCGCATGCGCTGCACCGCCTGCATCACGCCGCCCTGATCGGCCAGAAAAGCGTTGCCGAGCTGCGTCGTCCAAGTCATATTCTGCGTCAGTTCGGCGAGCACATCGGGGAACGCGACCAAGCCTTGTACGCTCGGATCCCAATTCTGTTTTTTCGCCTGATCCATTCGTTTGGATGGCTTCCAGTTCGGATGATCCCGCAACCATTGTTCAGCTTCCGCGATCTCCATAGGGTAGGTAGAAGCAGCCAGCACCTCTCCCAGGAGGGGATCCGGATAGAGGGCGATTGGCGCCACGAGATCGTCGAGCTGGGGCGGCGTCGCCGGCTGCGTTGCAGGAGGAGCCGTCTGTGAAGAAGATCCCACGGTCTGCAGAAGTAGGATCGCGGAGAAAGTCACTGCCCGGTAAAGACTTGTTTTCGCCATGTCACTCACCCCACCTCAAAGCATCTTCATTGCAAACAACAGCCGCCGTTCGCGAATAAGAAACTAAGTCTGAGAATTGGCGGCGGGGGCGCCGGGTCACCGGCGCTTGCCAGGCAAAGCCGCCGGCATCCGCCCCGCCATTCGTGTTGAAGGACATCGTCCGCTGCATCGCTCCGGTTCTGAGTTAACCTTCGTGATCAGTATCTTCACCGTACGCCTCCTTTGCCGACGATTCCATACCGGAGCCTTGGTAATTAAAGACGAAACATTCAGGTACGTGCAGGTATTGGCGTCTACCACCTGTGCGACCTCCGAAATACCGGCGATCTAGTATGGTCGCGTTAGGACTCTTGGCATACACTGCTTGATAAGGCCCCTAAGCAACGGATGCCGCATTCCCTCCGTCCCACATCCCGAATACGCATCCGTTGCTGCCACTCGCGTACGGCGAAGAAAGAAGTCTCATGAAGTCAACCGTCGCGATAAGCTTGTTGATCGCGATCGCACTCCCGCCAGCCGCGCGAACGGCCCCCACCGAACTCAAGCTCGTGTACATGAATCTGGTCGCGGTCGATGGGCGTGGTGAGCCCGTGACGGACTTGGCCAGCAATGAAATCACCATTGAGGATGCCGGGAAACCGGAGACGATTGTTCTCTTCAACCGCCGCGAAGTGAGGTTCGCGCAATCCGCCCCGCTTCAGCCCGATCAGTATTCGAATCGCGATAGCGCGATCGCTCCTCACCCCACCGTCATTCTTTTCGACCTGCTGAACGAACGCTTCGCCACGCGCGGAGTTGCCGCGAATCAAATCGTCCAAGCGCTCCAATCCCTGGAAACTTCGGCCGACATCTACCTATATCTGTTGAATCTCGACGGCCGCGTGTTGAGCGTTCGCGGGCTGCCGGAGGGTGGGGCAGCGCCTCCACAGGGCGCGCCTGCATGGACCCGGGATATCAAAGCTCGCATGGATGCGGCTCTTCGGCAGGCGTTACGAATCAGGCCACCCGAGATTGACTTGAACATTCGAATCGAATTGACCTACCGGGCGCTGGATGAAATGGCGCGTGAGCTGTCGCGCGTTCCCGGACGCAAGAACATCGTGTGGATCACCGATGGAGTGCCACTCGCGCTCACCCCGAGCCGCTCCGATACCGGCGATTTTGTAGATTACACGCCGTTGATTCGCCGGTTCAGTGAGGCCATGGCTCATTCCGGCGTCGCCATCTATCCGGTACAGCAGATCATGATCGGCAGCCCTGACGCGATGGGTACTGGCCTGGATGGGTTCGCCGGCGGCGATCGCGCTCCGGCGGTTGGAAGCACCGCCGGAATGGAAAGCATGGCAACGCTGAATGAGTTCGCCGGATTAACTGGCGGACGGATCAACCAGGGCAAAGATATCGGTGCCGCGATCAAGCAGTCCAGAAGTGACCTGAGTAATGGTTACAGGATCGGATACTACCCGGCGCTGAATAACTGGGATGGCAAATTTCACAAGCTCCGCATTCGCTGTGCGCGCAAAGGCGTCAAGATTCAGGCTAAGACCGGTTACTACGCATGGAAAGTCGACCCCGAACAGGAAACCCGGGAAGCGATCCAATTCGCCATGTCCGCCGAGTTCGACGCTGCCGAAATCGGGCTGCGGGGTACCGCCCATCCCGACGCGAAGGACCCGCAGTTATGGCACTTCAACATTCGAGCCGATGCGAATGACATCGCTTTGCCCGGTCTCGGGGGCGAATCCACGGCAACGTTACGGCTCGCGACAATTGCACAGCTCGACAACGGAGTAGAGCCCAATTCCAAGGTCGAAGGGATCACCCTGCGTTACACCGGCGAGCAACGCGCCAAAGCTTTGGCGGAGGGAATCGAAGTGAATGAAGACGTCAAGCTTGTGGCGGGAGCACGAGCCGTTCGCTTCATCGTGTTTGACTGCGGCTCCACCGCCATCGGCTCGATCACGGTTCCCATCCATAGCGGCGGCGCGCCCGCCCCGCCTCATTGAGAGTCACGAACGGCACTCAGCGGTCCAGCTCAAAAGCCAGGTACTGAAATTTTCCGCTCCGTTCGATCTGCAGAACCACCGGATCTCCCGCCTTCATTTCTCCGAGCAAGGACCGCAGCGTTTCAATGGAGGCGACCGGAAGAGTATTCACAGCGTCGATGATATCGCCGGTCTGCAGATCAATGAACTGGGCTTGCCCTCCTGGCGACTTCGCCGCAACGATCAGTCCATATTCGCGCCGCAGACCGGGAATCAGCGACGCGATTTCACGATCGATCTGAATGCACAGGACACCCAGGCGAGCAACCAGGTTCTTTTCCGGATGCGCCAGACGGGCCAGAAGGCTGTTGGGATTGGCGCGCTCGCGAACCGTGAGCGTGACGGCTATTTCCCTCTGTCCGCGCATCAACGCGAGCTGCACGGAGTCTCCCGCTTGGCGGCGGAAAATGCGGTTCTGGAGTTGGCTGGAGGACACGATGGGTTGTCCGTCCAGACGAAGCAGCACATCGCCCCGGTGCAAACCGGCGTGATCGGCAGGGCTGTCCCCGTCAATGTCGGCCACTACTACGCCATGATCGCGGGACAACCCGAGACCCTTTGCCAGAATCGGTGTGATGCTCTGTGCGGTGATTCCTAGTTCGCCGCGCTTCACTTCCCCGTACTTACGCAATTGAAGATAGACATCGCGAACGGTGTTGGCCGGAATCGCGAAGCCCAGACCTTCGTTTCCTCCCGATTGAGAAAGGATCAGCGTGTTCAACCCCGCGAGAAGCCCGGTGGTGCTGACCAGCGCGCCCCCGCTATTGCCGGGATTGATGGATGCATCGGTCTGCACGTAAACCATGGGGTTATCCTCCCCAAGCGAGCGTGCCGCGGCGCTGACCACTCCCAGCGACATTGAGTTTGCCAAGCCCATCGGCGCTCCCACCGCCAGCACCAGGTCACCCTGCCGCAGACGATCCGAATTCATGAACTTCAGCGCAGTGAGCCCTTTTCGTTCGACCTTGAGTAGCGCCAGATCGGACTCGCTGTCGACTCCAACGATTCGAGCTTCCTCGACGGCGAGCGCCTCTCCGTTCTCGCCAGCATCGTTTCGCGATGACGGACTGACGAACGCGATTCGGATACGCACCGCGCCGCTAAGGACGTGAGCGTTGGTAACAATGTACCCCTCCGGATCCACGATGACGCCGGAGCCGATGGACTCTTGTCTCCCGAATAGACTCACGGGATGGCCCGGGGACTGGTCCAGCGGACCGTAGCCACTTACTGAGATCTGCACCACGGCCGGCGCAACGCGACGTGAGAGCGATCGAATTTCACCGCTCAGCTCAACCAGGGCACCGGACTTGGGGCGCTGCGGAGGCTCTTGCGCGGCAGCCAGCGCGCACGCTTGCGCAATCGCAAGAATCGCCGCAAGCGGAATCTTCATTTCAGCCCTTCCCGGCGCGACAAGTCGCGCAAGCAGCGTGGCCTTCTGCTGAGTCGGCTCCTTCGTGTCACCGATCGCCGCGCGAAGCGGAGCCGAGTTGCGCCAAGAAAATTGTCGTAGCGCGCACGGCTAGCCCCGGATATTCGGGTCACACCCGCCGGAGCGACGGACGCCTCAACTCGGGAACTAGGCGCCGACGCTCCCACGGGTCTCTGTGCTGCCTTAGCTTAACTCTGGGTTTCGGGTTTGGGCATAGCAGAATGGCGGTATATTGCATCGCGACGCGCTGGTACGGCTCCTCGCGTCGCCGCTTGTCGAAATACCTCGTGCAACTACAGAAGTCGCAAGTCTTAGGGATTCATAAGAGCGGCGGCTTGGTTCTGCACTTCGGCAGGTCGTGTCGGCTTACATCCGAACTGGAGACGAAACCTGCTGCACAAGTGGGAGTTGCCGAATCCTATTGCGCCGCGCTCCGGGTTGTTGAAGCGCGCGAATATTAGGTAGCGCTCGGCTTTAAATCAATCACTGCGGTTGCTGGGGGCTTCCAATCCGGTTACGACATCATGATGGGCACACCAGAGGCTACCTCTACATGGAGGACGCGATCATCCCCAAAACGCGACGCCGCTGCTAGGGTTCGTCACAAATGGATGCGGAGCACGCTGTGTGCCGCACTGAAGCCTAAAGTGCGCTTAGACTAAGACAAATAGAATGAACAAGCGTCTTCGAGTGCTGTTGCGCCAAGCCACATACAATCTGCGTGGCGGGTTCCTGGTGCGCCCACTGACCATCGCGCTTGCTCTGGGTTTCGCCGGCGCGACCCTATCGTGGCTGGAAGAGACCTTCCCAGCGGTCAGCGACGTCGTGCCGAGAACGCTCTTCCCCTCTCACTCCGATCCGCAAGTGGCGCAATTCATTCTGGGCGGCATCGCGGCGTCCATCATGACGGTGGTCTCCATTGTTTTCGCGATCCTGCTGATGACGCTAACGTTAGCCTCCATGCAGTTCTCGCCGCGCATCATCGTCAGTTTCGCGAAGGACCGCGTGACTCAATGGACGCTCGGCATATTCCTGGGTACTTTCTCCTATTGCATGGCCGCACTCCCGGTGGCGCGCATGCTACCGCACCCCTTCGCGCCGGTCGCAACCGTGATGGGCGCAATGTTGCTCGCGCTTGCCTGCGTAGCTTGGCTGCTGTTTTTCATTCACCACATTTCAGAGTCCATCAGTGTCAGCCATATCGTCGATAGGATTGCTTCAGAAACCGAAGTCATGATTGATGAGTTGATGCCGCTGCCGCACCGGCTGAACGTCATGGCAGATCCGCATCTGTTGGAGCCAAGCACGTGGGAGACACCGATCCCGAGCACTCAATCAGGCTATATCCGCTTCATCGACACCCTGCGGCTGGTTAGTCTAGCGAAGTTTTATCACGTGAAGGTCCATGTGGTTCGCCGCGTCGGCCATTTCGTTCCTGCGGGGACCACCCTTTTCATGGTGTATAGAGGGGATCGGCTCTCTCCTGACCAACGTGAGGAACTGCTTGACACCGTTGACCTCGGCCCGTCCAGAACATTGCAGCAGGACATCGAGTTTGGCGTCTTGCAGATCGTCGATATCGCTTTAAAGGCGATCTCACCCGCCGTGAACGATCCGAGTACAGGCGTGAGTTGCGTGGACCAATTGAGCAGGGTCCTGATTCGTTTCGGTTCGCGCGAGGTGCCAGGCTCTTTGTTGTATGACCCACCGGGTATAGTTCGGGCCAGCATTTCGTGGATCGGCTTCGACGGCTTGTTGACTTCAGCGTTTGAGCAGATCCGGCTTTACTCCAAGGCCGATATCGCGGTCAGCCTGCGGATGCTGCGGGCGCTCGGTGACATTGCTGGGACGGTCGAAGACCCCGCGTACCGCCTGAAACTCCATGAGCTTGGAAGACGGATTGTTGAGGGGTGCTCCGAAAGCCTGACTAAAGAGGAAATACTTCCGATGTTCGCTCGCCTGGCTCTGCTTGAAAAACTAGCGATTCGCTCCGGCGCCTTAGTATGATCCCAATGTCAACGGCTTGCAGAGTTGACTGCTCGCGTTAAGGACAATTGAACTAAGCCGCTGCGCGGCATTCGCGTAGCGGAGTCTTCGCTCGCCGCCTTTCGTCATTTCAGTAATCCGCCCCCGCCCTTTCCTCGCTCGATATTTCGTGATGGTGTCAGAAGCCGAAGGAGACTTCGTCATGACCCTATTACGACAACGGATGCTGGAGGATCTTCAGCTCCGCAACTACTCGCCAACCACGGTCCGGATTTACCTGCATGCCATCACGGAGTTCGCCCGGCACTTCGGCAAGCCGCCCGATCAGCTCGACGCCGAACACATTCGCCAGTATCAGATCTTCCTCATCAAAGAGAAGAAGGTGTCGCAGCCGACTCTCGTGCAAGTAGTCTGCGCTCTGCGCTTCTTCTACACCCACACGCTCCATCGGAAAATCGCCATCGACCGCATCCCGTTTCCACGGCGCGAACGGAAGCTGCCGCTGATTCTGAGCCGCGCTGAAGTGCAGGCGCTGCTCGAAGCGCCGCGCAATCTCCGCCATCGCACCATGCTCGCGATCATGTATGCCTCCGGTCTCCGCGTGAGTGAAGTCGCGCGCCTCAAAGTCGCCGATATCGATCGCACTCGCAATGTGCTCTGGGTTCGCAGCGGAAAAGGGCGCAAAGATCGCCAGGCGTTGTTGCCGCCGAAACTGCGCGATCTGCTGCGCGGCTACTGGCGAAGCGAGCGGCCTACCGACTGGCTGTTTCCCGGCTCCGATCCGAATCAACCGATCTCTCCGAAAGCTATTTTCCTGGCCTGCCGCAAAGCCGCGCACCTCGCCGGCATCGCAAAATCGGTTCATCCACATTCGCTGCGGCACGCCTTCGCCACGCACTTACTGGAAGCCGGTGTCGATCTTCGCACCATCCAGGCTTTGCTCGGCCACGCCGATCTCACCACCACCGCGCGCTATCTGCAAGTCGCCGATACGGCTGTGCGTGCCACCACCAGTCCGCTCGAATCGCTGGACCTCCGCATCCCTTCGATCGAGTGATGCCCGAGCATCGGCTGGAACTGGCCGATGTCTTCCGCACCCATCAACGCGATTTTCTGGATCGCTGGAACTCGGTGCTTTCGAGCGAGCAGAGACGAGCGTTGCGGAACCTTCGCGACTGCCGGACCGCCGCCCTGGGTGGCCATCTCCAGCAGTGCGACCGGTGCGGACATCGCGTCATCTTATATAACTCATGCCGCAACCGGCACTGTCCGAAGTGTCAGGCTTCGGCGCGCGCCAAGTGGCTCGCGCAACGCCAGACCGAGCTGCTGCCCGTCCCTTACTTCCACGTTGTGTTTACGCTCCCGCAGGAACTGGCCCACCTGGCTCTTCACAATCCCAAACAGATTTACAACATCCTGTTCCGCTGTGCTTCTGAAACGCTGCTCACCATCGCAGCCGATCCCCAACATCTGGGAGCATCCATCGGCTTCCTCGCTGTACTCCACACCTGGGGCCAGAATCTGCGTCTTCATCCGCACCTGCATTGCGTGGTTCCCGGCGGCGGAATCTCCTCTGATGGCTCGCGCTGGATCGCGTGCCGGAAAAACTTCTTCCTGCCCGTGCGGGTGTTGAGCCGTCTGTTTCGTACGAAGTTCCTGAAGGCCCTACGATCCGCGTTCCGCCGAGCCGAGCTTCGGTATCTCGCCGCGCCGCCGGCTTTCCATTCGCTGTGTCAGAAACTCGCACGCAGCGAATGGGTCGTGTACGCCAAGCCGCCCTTCGGCGGACCCGAGCGCGTGCTCAAGTATCTGGCGCGCTATACCCATCGGGTTGCGATTTCCAATCACCGCCTTCGATCGCTTGAACACGGCAACGTCAGCTTTTCATGGAAGGACTACGCTCACGGCAACCACACCAAAGATATGACGCTCGATGCGGTCGAGTTCATTCGCCGTTTTCTGCTCCACGTGCTGCCGTCGGGGTTTGTGCGCATCCGCCAGTTCGGTCTGCTCGCCAATCGCGTCCGTAAACAAAAACTGGAGCAGTGCCGCGCTCTGCTCACCGCACCCCAACCGCTCATCGATGGTCACGACGGTCCCGAAGTTCACGACGAACACTCGCATCGTTGCCCGGTCTGCGCGCTCGGGCGGCTGATCGTCATCGAACTTCTGATCGCTCAACCGATCGCCACCCAGGACACCTCATGACGCCATTGAAGCGTTCCGTCTTCGTCGAATTAAACAGTCCTGATCAGGACCATGCCAGAGGTCTGTCTACCGATGTAACCTCTACCTGGCAAACCTCCGGCTGGAGGCCTTCCATCCGCAGCTTGCATCCGAAAACCTCCGAAACGCCTCCTCCATCACATCGCTTCATTCCCGCGATTCCCCAGCACCACCAAGAAAACGGCATTCAATCCCCATAGACTCGTTCCGGCTCAGTTCAATGAATTCTATCCGAAGCGCTCCGGCTCGACCGCTCCGCCGACCCCGCATATTCTCCCGCCGGAGCGCCCCGGATAGAATCCTCAT
>CAWFUQ010000012.1:0-94454 GCA_963819125.1 Terriglobia bacterium | reverse complement strand
TGCGGCTATTCTAGAACGTGAACGACAAAACCGCCAAGGATCGAACCCTTGTCGCGGGTCTGAAATGTGATCGGCAGCGGATTCCCGTTCTTGTCTACCGGCGCCGGCTGCCCGTCGATAAATCCTTCGCCCAATATCCTCGCCGCGGGAATGGACGCGTAGCCAAGCCCCAAGCCGAATCCCTTGCCATTCCCATCCACTTTCCAATTCACCATCCATCCCGCGCCGATCGAGTTGATCACCTGATCTGTCCCCGGCTCCACAGCCACAAACGGCCCCATCCCCCAAGTCGGCGTTCCGGTGCGGGGGTATCTGAAAAACAGGTAATGCGATTCGAGCATCAGGCTGGCGTGCCCGTTCGAACGTGTGTCCACGCGCACGATGCCGTTGGGATCGATCGACGCGTCGTTCACCAGATCCGGCTTGGTCACGTTCAGCCGGAATGCCAGCGCGATCCCAAAACCGAGCGAATTGAATCCGCTTGGTGGATCAGCAGGAGACTGGGCCTGCAAACCCAGCGCGCAGGTGATCACTAGAGCTGCGGCGAATGTGAAAATCCTCATGGCAAATCGTAACCGGCAAGTGATTTACAATCCGCCCTTCTGATTCGCTAAGAAATTGGTTTCGGGCCGGTTACATCACGCTGCGAGAGGAGACTGGCATGTTATGCTGAACTCGACCTTCAGGATTTCCCGTTTTTTCAACTCCACATGGCCAACGGTCCCAAGCGAATTCTCGGTGTACTTGACGACTTGTTCTTCACGGTGAAGATCAACGAAGCCGCCAAGCGCGCCGCGCTCCCGATCAAGTTCGTGAAAAGCGCGGCCGACGTGTTCGCGCACATTGGCGACCCCGACACGCGCCCCGATCTGATCATCATCGACGTGAATTGCAACGGAATCGACCCTTTGAAATTGATCGCGGATCTAAAAGCTTCCGATACGGCCAAAGGGATCAGCCTGATCGGCTATCTTTCCCACGTGCAGGGCGAACTGAAGCAGGCCGCGCAGGAAGCCGGCTGCGACATGGTGATGGCTCGATCAGCGTTTTCGCAGAATCTGCCGCAAATCCTGAAACGCTACGCGAATTGAATTACTTCACTTCGATCAATTCAATCGCTTCACGGCTCGGCCCCTCGATCATCACCGCGCGATAATCGCCCACTTTGTACGGCTGTTCCAGGAGCTTCACGTTTTCGGCTTTCAGTTTCGCGATCCACGCGTCTAAATTCACCACCGTTAAACCCACGTGATCCATCAGCTTGCCGCGCGTCGGCGCCAGCGGCTTGTCGTCCTGCCGGATGTACCACTGCATGCTGACTGGGCTTCCCGCCGCGTCGGTAAACGCGACTCCAGCACCCGGCACTCGATACATCCCGTCTTTGTCGAGAGCGACGAAGCTCCTTTCGCCCAGACCCTCCGTCTTGCAATTGGCTTCGGTATGCGGTGTCCCACGACCGTTCGGTTTCACGTTCAAATGCTGCTGATACCAGAGCTGCGCGCAGAACGGATTGTCCTCAAACATGTGGACGTGATTGAACCGCTCCGCCGGCATGTTGCCTTGATATTCAATGGTCGATCCGTCGGGTCCGCCGATGTATGCGAAACCCGCCGGAGCATGCGTCGGCTGAATATTTTTCTCTTTCGCTTCGGCGATCTGCGTTTTCGTGCGCCCCAGCCCGCCGCCCGGTCCGCCGCCGCCCGGCCATGAATCGCTATTGATCCACACCGATGCGTCGCCATCGCCGGTGTAGAGCGGCAGCAGTTTCACGCCGGTTTCCTGAAAGCGCTTCAGATCGGCGCGTTCATCCGTAACGTGCCAGCCGAAATGCCAGAATGCGGTCTGCGGCTTCGTCACCGGAGGCGTACTGACCTTGGTGAACAGCACCCACACCCCGCCCGATTTCAGCGCAGGCTGCCCCGCGAACGTCGATTTCTGCGTGCTGGGAAACTGCTTGACGTAGAAATCGATGGCCGCTTCGGGATTGGTCGAATTCAAATGCAAATGATGAAAGCCGGGAGTAGGCAGCGCTTCCTGTGCATGTAACACAGCCGCAGCCGAGATCGCAAAAATCAAGGAGAGTTTCATATGAAGATCCGCGAGTGATTATATCGCTGACGCCCCGGCCACGTGGCGCAGGCTGTCCAGCCTGCTGCGCCGAGAGTCGTCTCGGCGTTTCCGGCTAGTTCGCGGGAAGCAATTGCTTCATGAACTCCGCGTCATTCGCGATCGCCTTGAACGCCGCATTGCGCTGCACCGCCTGATCGAACCGCCGCCGGAAATTCGCCGCATCGGAAGCCTTCACCTGATTCAACTCCACCAGCGCGCCGCTCTTATCTCCAGACGTGTAATCGAGCAACCCCAGCGTCAAATGCCCCTGCATATTCGCCGGCGAATACTTCACGATCTTCGCCGCCGCATCACGCGCGCCCGGCATATCGTTCGCCGAAAGCATCTTCCCCAGCTTTTCCTGATAAAGCAATCCCAGATTCATGTCGAGTAGACGCCGCAACTCTGGAAACGGATTCGGCGCATCATCGACGTTGATATACAAATAGCGGTCGTTATTGATGTTCCGCCCGCCGCCCTTGCGCACAATCAGCATCGATGCTGATTGCTTGCCGCGCGAATCGCCACCCGCATCGTCGCCGGCTTTGAGCGCGGCCCACATCTTTTCGGCCAGCTCGCCTTGCGTCGCTTCGAAAGCCTTACCCATGGCGTCGGGAACCTGCGGGCCGACCAATATATTCCCCTGCGCCGACCAATTTTTCCCCTGTCGATCACCCGCCCAATTCGGAGCGTTCGGTCCAGTAAACGTCGCGATATTGCCTTTCGAATCGATGATCGCGACCTGACGCCCGTCCTTGCCCTCGAACGTATCTTCGGCGAGCAGCTTGTCGAGCACCTGCTTTGCCGTAAGCCCCTGCTTCAGCAATTCGATTCCGCGCGGCCCATACCCGACGTTGACGTTGGCCTGTGTCGCGATCGCGCCCACGCCTGCTTCCGCCCACGGCACCACGGAGCCAACCGAAAAATATCGCGACGCCACAGCGACGCCCCAATCGCCCGCGGCCCTGTCGTAGGCGACGATAGAAAACGTGGAAACATTCTCGGCCGCGAACGCGGTCGCCATGAAAATGCAACCAACCAGGAAGCGCATGCGTAGAAGAATACGACATATGCGCGCCTTGTGCATGTTAGTGGCCGCGATGGTGAGCGCGAATGCGCAGACCCCCACCTTTTCGGCAGATGTGAAAGTAGTCAACCTGCTGGCGACCGCGCGGAATCGCGACCGATCGATCGTCACCGATCTCACCAAAGACGACTTCGAAGTCGAAGAGGACGGACGAAAACAGCAGATCAAATATTTTTCGCAGCAATCGAATTTGCCGCTGGTGATCGGGCTGCTGGTCGACACCAGCTGGAGCCAGCGCCACATCATCGAGGAGGAGCGTGGCGCGAGCCTGGTATTTCTGAACCGTGTCCTGCGCCCCGGCAAGGATCGCGCCTGGGTGGTCAGCTTCGACACCGGCGTGCACATGTATCAGCGCACCACAGACTCGATGGACCTCGTTCGTCAGGCGCTCCTGGAGCTGGAAAGTCCGCGGGAACAGGCCACGCTGCTATTTGAGGGAATCGCCGCATCGGCCGAAGATCTGATGCGAAAGCAACCGGGCCGCAAGGCGGTGATCCTGATTTCCGACGGCGTCGAATACGGCGACCGCATTTCACTTTCGACCGCGATCGAATATGCGCAGCGTGCCGACGAGCTGGTTTATTCGATCCTCTTCTCGGATTTCCTGGCGGGATATGCGCCGGGACTCGCGCCCCAGCTTCGCGCCACGGGAGTCAGTGTGATGAAGCGGATCGCGAATGAGACTGGCGGCGGGTATTACGCGGCTTCGAAAGCCATGCCGCTCGAAAAAATTTACGATCAGATCGAGCAGGAACTGCGCAATCAGTACAGCATCGGGTATGAGCCGCCGGAATCGGCCGGCAAGAAATATCGCAAGGTCAAACTCACCGTGAAGCGAAAAGGCGTCACTGTGCGAACCCGAGACGGTTATTATCCACAATGAAAACTGTGTGCGCGGCGTTCCTGATCGTGCTTTCAGTCCAAGCTCAGGACGCGACGTTCTCCGCCGACGTCAAAGTGGTGAACGTGCTCGCGACCGTGCGGGATCGCGATGGCGCGATCGTCAAGAATTTATCGAAAGACGATTTTGAGATTCAGGACAACGGCCGCCGCCAGACCATCAAGTATTTTTCGCACGAATCGAACCTGCCGCTCACCATCGGGATGCTGGTCGATACCAGCCGCAGCATGCAGACGATTTTCGATCCCGTTCGCGCCGCCAGCGGCACTTTTTTCGACCAGGTGCTGCACAATCCGGAAGATCGCGCGTTCGTCATGCATTTCGATTGGAAGGTCGGCGTGCTGCAGGATTTAACGTCGTCGCGCGAGGACCTCGCGGCCGCCCTTGAGAAGCTGAAGATCCCAAAAATCCCATCCACGCTGCTCTATGACGGCATTCGTGAAGGAGCAGAGAAGCACATGAAGCAGCTCAACGGGCGCAAGGCGTTCATCGTGCTGTCGGATGGAATGGACGTGCGCAGCCAATCGAGCATCGCGACGGCCATCGAATACGCGCAGCGCGCCGACACGATCATCTATACCGTCAATTTCCCGCATGCCCCGGCCGCGCGCCGGCTTGCGAAGAAGGGGAAGCTGCCGCCGCGATTTAAGAAGGCGGGGGAAGTGATGCAAAGGCTCGCGCGCGAGACCGGCGGCGGATATTTCGTGGTGTCGGAAGACAATCCAGTCGAGAAAATCTTCGCGCAGATCGAAGATGAACTGCGTAATCAGTACAGCATCGGCTACACCCCGGATCGCCCGGCAGCGGACGGCAAGTATCGCAAGCTCACGCTGAGCGTGACGCCGAAAGGTCTTACGGTCCGCACGCGCGAGGGTTATTACCCCTAAGCCTCGCTCAGTCCTGATCGGCCGATTCGAGATTGGTGCGAATGATCGACGCGAGCCGGGATTCATCGCCTCGGAACGACGCGATCGATGCTTCCAGCATCTCTTCGCGGCTGGTGTTTTCCCACGCGATTTCGTAGCCGCTCGACGATGCCAGTTGACCGATAAATTCACGCACTACCCTTCCAGTGCCTTCCCGAAACGGATGGAGCGCGTTCAGCTCGCCAAGGTAGTGCGCAGCGCGCTTGCTGAATCGATCCGGATCCAGGCCGGCAAGATCGACGTCGCGAATTTTGCCTGCCCAAGCATAAACATCCTGGAACAAATAGTGGTGAAGAGCCTGCAGATGGGCGAGGTCAAACGCCCCGCTCAGTGGCCGTAGCGAGAGATCGTAGGATCGCGTGGCGGCGTGCTCCGCTTCTGTCTCTTCGAGCTCTTCCTCGCTGGAAATGCCGAAAAGATTCTTCAGAACTCCAGATTCGGGATCGACGCAGTGATCATCGCCCGAGTATTTGGACATTCTTCATCCGACGACGAATGTTGCGCAGCACTTCATCGACGTCAATTTCGCCATGTGCGGCACGTTCTAGATCGCTTACGGTAGCAGCAGGCACGCGAAGTCCCTCCAAGCGCTGTTGTGCGATCGCGCGCTTGACCGCACGCAATCTACGCTGTGCTGCTTTCTGTGTGAGGACGGACATCAGAGCGAACTCTCGTCCGATAAATAGCACATATCGACGCGAGGGTGCGATTTCGCGGCGGACGGACGGGAAACATCGCAAGATCACGCTGCTGAAGCCGAAAGACCTCACTGTGCGCACTCGCGAAGGTTATTACCCGTGAGGCCGCGCCATACGAGACGCCATCACATCAACCATGACCGCCACGATTACGCCAGTAGATCAGCAGATACTCGCCGTGGCCCCCTCGCTCCGAATGGACGAATAAGAGCGTGCATGCTGAGACCACGCGCACAGCAAGGTGAAGACTGCAGGCCACCATAGTCCATGTGCCCTTCGATCGATGTCCATGTGCCCTCGATCGATCCAGCTAGCGATGAGGATCCAGAACGCAAACGAGACCTGACGTTCGTAACAAACCACCATGGATCTATCAACTGCTTATCCGTCGGGTGCAGCGCGTTTGGGAATGCGAATCCAAGAAAGAGGGTGGCTGGTAGCGCGTCGCACATGATTAGCCGCGAAGCACGCGCCGGTGCGCCAAAATCGATGTACCTAGGGTTGAACCGGCGCCGCTGCCGCCTGCCTCCTGAACAAAATAAGCGACGCCTCTCCCCTTGTCTCCGCAATCTCCACGCGGACTGAGTGAACCATCACCGCACCGAGATAAAGTCCAACACAAGATGTGCGACCGGCAAGCGCCATTTTAATCGCCACCTTGTCATGTGCTGATGGACACCGCGCGTCGCACAAAAGTGCCGGACCTACTTCTTCAACCCGGGCACGCCGCCGAGGGTTGGAGCCAACCTCACAGCCCGCAAGATCGCTTGCGACACCGCTTCCGCCGCCGCGATGCCTAGCGAATCGACGGGCGCCTTCATAGTCCCAATCGACAGCGCGACCACCAGATCACCATCGCCGGTCGTGTTCACCGGTGCGATCGTCCTCGCGACACCCAGTGACGCGAGCTGCGCTAGCTTGCTCGCCTCCACCTTCGTCAACGCCGCGCTCGTGGCGACCACCACCAGCGTCGTATTTGATCGCGATGGCTGTGGCGAACCGCGCAACATCAATCGCGACGCGTCGGCGAATTCCATGCTGTCCGGCGATCGCCTGGCGCCCGCCACGATCTTGCCCGTCGCGGGATCCCGCACATCGCCGAACGCATTCACGGCAGCCAGCGCCGATACCTTAACGCCCGCGAACTCGCCCTCCATCTCTACCGTGAACGATCCGATCCCGCCCTTCATCGCCTGCCGAATCCCAAAAAATTTCCCGACCGTTGCGCCGGTTCCCGCGCCCACCGCGCCTTCGACCACAGCCTTATCAGTCGCCGCCGCTGCAGCCGCTTCGCCCATTTCACGAGTCGGACGAACATTCGATTTCCCGATCGCGAGATCGAACAGAATCGCCGCCGGCACGATGGGAATGTGCGCGCCGTGTACAGAAATCCGACGCCTTTGTGCTCCAGGAATCGCCGCACGCCGCCCGCGGCTTCCAGACCGAACGCACTGCGCCCCGCGAAGCACACGCCGTGAATCCGATCGGTCACGTGCATCGGATTGAGCACGTCCCACTCTTCGGTGCCCGTGGCTGATCCGCGGATGTCGCCGCCTGCGACGGCGCCTGCTTCGCACAGGACCACGGTGCACCCCGTCAATCCGTCATAATCGGAAGCGTGCCCGACCAGGATTCCGGGGATGTCGGTAAGCCCTTTCATTTCGATCCCATGCTAGCATCGACTGATTTACGGAGGATGTCAGTTTGCTCGATTTCCTAAAGCCGCCGGTGGAGGCGTTTCAGGAATTCACGTTGCTTACCGGGCGCGCGTTCGGAAACATCTTCCGCACGCCGCATTACAACGACGACATCTTCATTCAGATGGACACCATCGGGATCGGCTCGCTGCCTATCGTGATGTTCATTGGTCTGTTCAGCGGCTTGATCATGGGCCTGCAAATGGCGCGCGCGCTTTCGACCTACGGCGCGCAGGATCAGATCGGCGAAATCGTGGCGTTCACGTTGATTCGCGAATTGGGTCCGGTGCTGGTCGCTCTGCTGGTGGCGGGGCGCAATGCCAGCGGCATCGCTAGCGAATTGGGCTCCATGAAAGTGACCGAACAGATCGACGCCATGCGCGCCTTGGGTACCGATCCTATTCAGAAACTGGTGACGCCTCGCCTGATCGCGATGGCGGTGGTGCTTCCTTTGCTGACCATTATCGCGGATTTCATCGGACTGATCGGCGGATATTTCATCGCATGGTCGCGCTACGCCATGCCGAAGTCGCAATACTGGACGTCGGCGTATCAGGACCTGGCGTACAACGACGTGGTGCAAGGTCTGGTGAAGCCGTTCGCTTTCGCGATCATCATCGCGCTGGTGGGCTGCTATTACGGCTTGAGCACTTCAGGTGGAACGCAGGGGGTCGGCAAGTCGACCACGCGTGCCGTAGTGTCCTCTTCCATCTGGATTTTCGTGGTGTCGTATTTCATCGATCAGATTTTCGTCGCACTGTATGCCTGACGCTCCCATTCTGAAGTTCGACGACGTGAATCTGCATTTCGACGATGCTCCTGCGCTGGTGGACGTGTCTTTCGAAATGGCGCCGGGCGAAACCCGCGTGGTTTTAGGCGCCGCGGGCAGCGGCAAGACCATGCTCCTGAAAACCGCGATGGGGCTGCAGCGGCCGGATTCCGGTCACATACTGCTGTTCGATCAGGACGTGACGCGGATGCGCGAATCGCAGCTTTTCCCGCTGCGCGCCAACGTCGGCGTATTGTTTCAGGAAGGCGGGCTGTTCGATTCGATGACGGTGGGCTCGAACGTTGCCTATCCATTGTTGAACCAGGTGAAGCAGCGCGCTTTAGGGATCGACGAAATCGAGAAGCGGGTTCGCGATGCGCTGCGCTTCGTGGAACTGGAGCACACCTTCGAAAAATTCCCCAGCGAACTTTCCGGAGGCATGCGGCGGCGTGTGGGAATCGCGCGGGCGATCGTGACGGAGCCGGCCTTGGTGTTGTACGATTCGCCCACGGCGGGCCTGGATCCGATCACGGCCAACACCATCGTTGCGCTGATCATCAAGCAGCGTGATTCACGCAATACCGCGGCGATCATGGTGACGCATCGCTACCAGGACGGGCACCTGATGGCCAATTTCCGATACAATCCCAACAGTGGCCAGATCGAAAAATCGGCTGGCGCAGCGAGTGGGAACGCGACCTTGGACGGCGCTGGGGGAAATCTTCTGAAGACCGAGTTCTTCGTGATGAATGAAGGCCGCCTTGTTTTTGCCGGATCGCAGGAACAGTTGCGCGCGAGCCAGGATTCCTACATCAGGAAGTTCGTGAAATGAAACGGGCCGGAGCGCTATGCCGTTAGAACACAAAACAACGTGGGCGCGCCTCCGCGTCGGCATCATGGCGATTGTCGCGCTGATCATTCTGGGCGTGCTGATTGTGCTGCTGTCGGGCAGCAACGGATTCTTCAAGAAGGAAGTGGTGCTGTACACCTACTTCAATAATTCCGGAGCGATCGCAAAGGGTTCCCCGGTGCGCCTCAACGGAATTCTGATCGGCCAGGTGACCGCGGTCGACCTGACCGGATCTACCGACCCCGGGCGGATCGTGAAGCTCACGCTGGAAATCGACAGCAGTTTTCTCCCGCAGATTCCCGAGGATTCGAAAGCGGAAACCGCGCAATTGAATTTGCTGGGAACCAAGTACGTCGATGTTGCGAAGGGCAAGAGCCCGAAGCCCATTCAGCCGGGCGCGGAAATCAAGAGCGCGGAAACACCGGGTCTTGAGGACTGGATGAAACAGGGCAACGTGCTGATCGGTGGAATGCAGGACATCCTGACGCGCGTGAATGCCATGCTGGGCGATATCCAGAGCGGCAAGGGATCGATCGGCAAGGTGCTGTACAGCGACGATCTGTACAACCAGGTGATGTCGATCACCAAGCAGATCCAGAAACTGACGGAAACTTTTAATTCCGATCGCGGCATCGGCAAGTTCATCAACGATGATGCTCTGTACACCGATATTCGCGGCACCATCGCGCGCATCAACAACCTGGTGGACGGCGTCGAGCAGGGGCAGGGGACGCTGGGCAAGTTCGTCAAAGATCCCGGCATGTACGACGACGCCCGCGGGCTGATCGCGGATTTCCGCAAATCGACCGCGACGCTGCAGCAACTGCTGGAGGATCTGCAGGCGGGCAAGGGCACCGCGGGCAAGCTGCTGAAGAGCGACGAACTCGCCAACGAGCTTAAAGGCACCATGACACGCGTGGATGCGATCCTGGAAAAGATCAACAACGGCCAAGGATCGCTCGGTCAGTTGATGAACAATCCATCGCTGTATGAAAATCTGGACGGCGCCACGCGTGAGATGCACGGCCTGATGAAGGACTTCCGCGCGAACCCGAAGAAGTTCCTGCGCATCAAACTGAGCCTGTTTTAACCGCTGTGACGCGGAAGTTGGTCGTCAACGCCGACGATTTCGGCTTCACCTGCGACGTCAACCAGGGAATCCTGGACGCGCATCGCGACGGCATCCTTACCGCGACCACGCTGATGGCCACCGAATTCATCGCGTCAGGCGATGCCTTTTTCGATGCGATTCGAATCGCCAAAGAAACTCCCTCGCTCGACGTGGGAGTGCACCTGGTGCTGGTAGGATCGCCAGGATTTCCCGCAAGCATACCGGCGTTGATCTCTGCGGTCGCGCGAAAACGCATCAAGATCTACGACGAATTCGCGACGCAGGTGCGCAGAATCCAGGACTGGGGGCTTTCGCCGACGCATCTCGATACCCACAAGCACACGCATCTACTGCCTGCCGTGCTGGATGCGGTCGCCAGAGTGTCGGAAGAATTCAAGATTCCCTGGGTGCGGCGGCCCTTCGACTTTCCTTTACAGCCCGGTAGCGCGGGCGTGGCCAAGCGCCTGACCGCGACGGCCATGTCGCAAATGCGGGGGAGATTTGAACGCGTGCTCACCGCGCACGGCTGCAAATCCACCGATCATTTCGCGGGATTCAAGATTACGGGCAACTACGATGCTCGCGATCTGGCGGCGCTGATTCGAGCGCTGCCGGAAGGTTCCACCGAATTCATGTGCCACCCAGGACGATGCAGCGACGAATTGCGATCGGCGAAAACACGGCTGAAAGAGTCCCGCGAGGCGGAGTTGCGCGCACTGTGTTCGACCGAAGTTCGCGAGGCGCTGAATCAATCTGGCGTCGAACTGGTGTCGTACCGCGACCTGAATTGATAGTCTAACGGCATGGCCGACAATGTGATTCTTACCGAAGTGCGGGATCGCGTGGCGACGCTCACGCTCAATCGTCCCGAAAAAATGAACGCGCTCAGCGCGGATCTGTTCGCGCAGGCGATCCCAACATTAAAGGAGTGGGGGCACGATCCTGAAGTCGGTGCGATCGTGATCACCGGCGCGGGACGAGCGTTCTGCGCGGGCGGCGACGTTTCGGCCATGGCGAAATCGGGCGCGGCGGATCTGACGCTGGAACAACGGGTCGACCGGCTGCGCGAAGCGCAGGAGCTATCGTGGCTGCTGTACAGCCTGCCCAAGGTGACCATCGCGGCGGTGAACGGAGCGGCGGCGGGTGCAGGATTGGGAATCGCGCTGGCATGCGATTTACGCATTGCCTCGAGCGCGGCGAAATTCGGCGCGGCTTACGCCAAGGTCGGATTCGGCGGCGATTTCGGGACCACCTGGCTGCTGACGCACTACGCGGGCGCTCCCAAGGCGAAAGAGATGTTCTTTTTGAGCGAAATGATCGACGCGGCAGAGGCGCTGCGGATCGGCATCGTCAATCGCGTCGCCGAACCGGATGCACTGATGACCACCGCTGGCGAAATCGCATCCCGCATCGCACACGGGCCGCTGACCAGTTATCGCTACATGAAAGCCAACGTGAATCTGGCGGCGACCACGGATTTCCGCACGCTGCTCGATCGCGAGGCTGAGACACACCTTCGCTGCGGCATGACGGACGATCATCGCGAGGGCGTGCAGGCGTTCCTGGAAAAGCGCGCCGCCAACTTCAGCGGCCGCTAGCACGAGTAGGGTTCGCCTGCACGATGAATCGTGCGCCACTTCAGCCTCGAGCTCATGTAGTATGCGGCGCAGGCTGTCGAGCCTGCTGCGCCGAGAGTCGTCTCGGCGCTTCCGAAAACGTCGACAGGGCTGTCGGCGCTGCAGGCCTGGAGGCCCGCGCCACGACTAAATCGTGCGCGACTCCATCACGGTTTCAATGTCCGCCGACGCCATTCGAATAAAAAAATTCCCGCCGCGACGCTGACATTCAGAGACGCGATCGCACCCGGCGGCATGGGGATCTTCACCAGAAAATCGCAGCGCTTGGCCACCTGATCGTGCAATCCACGTCCCTCGCCGCCCAGCACGATGGCCGTGGGCGCGGTCAATTCGACGCGATCGTATTCGTGCTCGCCGCGCTCGTCCAGGCCGTAGATCCAATAGCCGCGATCTTTCAAGTCGTCGAGCGCGCGATTTATGTTCCCGACGCGCACCACCGGCAGATACGCCGTAGCGCCCGCGGAGGATCGTGCGACTGTCTCCGTCAATCCCACGGCGCGGCGTTCAGGAATCAGGACAGCGGCCGCTCCGGCAGCGTGCGCGGTGCGAATAATCGCGCCCAGATTGTGCGGATCTTCCACGCCATCGAGCACCACCAGCAATCCACCGGCGGTCGTGGTGTCGTCCAGCGTCGAATATTTTTCCGCCGCGCCGTACGCGATCACGCCCTGATGACTGGCGCCTCCCGCCGCGCGATCCAGATGCTCCCTCGGTTCGTAGCGCACAGGGACTTTCCGTTCGCGGCAAAGTTCGATAAGCTCTTGTAGCCGGGATCCGCCGGCGCCCTTGGCGATCACGACCTTGTCGAGAGGGCGCCCGGCACGCAGGGCTTCACGGACGGGATGGATTCCCGAGAGCGGAGACATTATGATAAGGGTACCTTCATGAGCGCTTCAGAAAATATTCCGATTCAGCCGGCGTTCGAAATTCCGGACAAGCTTTACTTCCGCATTGGGGAGGTGGCTCGTCTGGCCGGCATCAAACCGTACGTGCTGCGGTTTTGGGAAACGGAATTCCCCGCGCTCGGACCGCGCAAGTCCGGCACGGGCCATCGTCTGTATCGCCGCAAGGATGTGGAGTTGGTGCTGGAGATCAAGCGGCTCTTATATGAAAAGCGTTTTACGATTGAGGGCGCGCGGAAATCGATGGAGACACGCGGCAAAGGCGAAGCCGGTGCGCGCATGGTCAAGCCTGCCGCCGCGAAGAAGGCTGCCGCTGCGCAGACCGATCTGTTCGCCGAACAGCCCAACCTCACCATCATCGTGCGCGATGAGCTGCGGGCTCTCGCCGCTATGTTGAAGTAGCTATTTCTTGATGGGAGCGGGTGCCGGGGCCGATCCGGTCGCCGGGTTATACCGGGGATTCGACGGATTGCTGGGGATGTCCATGTCCTTCAATGGCGGATCATCCTTCGCGCTCTCGATCCACGCCGTGTAAGCGAGATCGCGCAGAAAGGTCGCTCCCGAGGCGAGCCGCGTGTACACCAGCTTTTTCGCTTCCGCATCGTCGCGATTGGCGAACGCACCGCGCAGATCCAGGCGATAGACATCCTCGGCGAAACTGCGCGCCTCGATCATGTGATCCAGTATTGCGGTCCAGGGATCGTCGAAGTGCCGTGGCTTCGCGTTGACGTAGCGCAGCACGTCTTGCTCATTTGCCGCGATCAGATCGACGTAAGTGGATTCGAAGCGCGAATGGATTTCGGGATCGCGCGTGTAGCCTTTGGGATTATCGCCCTCCCACCCATCGTGATGCTTCGAATTGTGCAGCGGCTGGGCCGCATCGGCGATGTAGTGGCCCAGCCAGCCCATGTAGAACGCCACGTCGCGCGCCAGGAATTCCTTCACCTGCGCCGCATCGCCGAAGGATGGCGAGATCGATGCGTACATGCGATTGATTTCGCGATATCGCGATGCAGCGCCGGTACCGGTCGATAAGCGATATAGCCGCATCCCGGCCTTCATGCGCTCATAGCCTTCCATCATCGAGTACGCCTGCAATCCGGTGTAGCGAATATTGAGCAGCTTGGCTCGCTCGGGGTTCGACTTGCTGACGCGCAGGTATTCGTCGTAAACGCGCAGCGTGAATTCGGTCCGCGATCGCGGGATCTCCTTCACGAAATCGAATGACTCCGTGTACCAGCCGTGATTGGGGTCTTCGGAGATGCGTAAGAACGGATCGCTGGCGCTGCGCCAGGTGTCGGGAATCGGGCCGAGATGGCCGATATAGGCTTTGTAGGCTCTGAGAAACTCGGGGCCGTCCGCGCCGATCGATTCCACCGCAGCGAGATTCGCGATGGTATGTCCGCGGAATCCCCAGGCGCCCAGCGGCTGCAGGCATAGCGTCGCAACACAAATCGATCCAATCACTTGGCCAATCACTTGCCTCATAAAGGCCACTATAGGGCCGCAGTGTCAATTCCCGATGAATTCACGCCGCCTATGGCCTCGCCGATAAGCACGTCAGGCGAACTTCCGCGATGATCGAGGTCACCAGAATCAATCACGTTCCGTTGGTGCTCAATTCAGACCTGATCGAGCATATTGAAGCGACTCCGGACACCGTCATCAGTCTGACCAACGGCCAGAAGCTGATCGTGTTGGAAGCTCCGGAGGAGCTGATTCGCCGCGTGGTCGCTTTCCGCCGCCGTATCTTCCAGGTAGACGACTATGCCTGAAGCGAAATCCGTCCCCGCTCCGATTTCGTCCGCGAAGACACCACCGTCTGCTCCCAGAAATAGCAGTGGGGGCGCCGACTTCGGTTCCATCGGCGGACTAGCCGTCGCGTTGCTGGGGATCGTCGGCGGATTGACGATGGAGGGCGGCCACCTTCGGGATGTAGCGCAGCTTACCGCCGCGATGATCGTGCTGGGCGGCACCACCGGTGCAGTGCTGGTTTCGATGCCGTTCGAGACAGTACGCGCCGCGCTTCATCGCGTGAAAGGCGTGTTCTTCAATCGCGCGCCGGACACCGCCGGTATCATCGAACAGTTGATCGGCTACGCCACCAAAGCTCGCAAGACGGGGTTGGTTTCGCTCGAAGATGAGGCCTACAAGATCGAAGATCCATTCCTGAAAAAAGCGCTGATGCTCGCTGTCGATGGAACCGATCTCCAGGAAATGCGCAAGATGCTGGAGCTGGTGATCGAAGTGGAGGAGCACCACGCGGATAGTGAAGCCAAGGTGTTCGAATGTGCGGGCGGTTACGCGCCCACCATCGGAATCATCGGCGCGGTACTGGGGTTAATTCAGGTGATGAAGAACCTCGCCAACATCGATGAAGTGGGCCATGGGATCGCGGTGGCATTTGTCGCGACCGTGTATGGCGTGGGATCGGCGAATTTGTTATTCCTCCCGATCGCCACCAAGATTCGCGCGCGTTTCGAGGCCGAGGTCCGGCGCAAAGAAATCGTGATTCTGGCGGTTTCCGGAATCGTCGAAGGGCTGAATCCGAAGGTGATTCGCATGAACCTGGACGCGTATGTCGCGCCGCAGCCCGGATCGCAGAAGAAAACGGAAGAGAAAAGTGCGCCTGCGGCAGCGAAGTCAGCCAGTCCCTCGCCGGCCGGGGCGCTGAAGGCGTAGGCATGCCATGGCCCGGAAGAAAAAAGCCCGTCACGCAGACAATCACGAACGCTGGCTGATCTCCTACGCGGATTTCATCACACTCTTGTTCGCGTTCTTTGTGGTGATGTTCGCAAGCTCGCAAGCGGATAAAGGCCGTGCGCAGCAGGTTTCCGAATCGGTAAAGAAAGCGTTGGAAGGGCAGAAGCTGTCCTCGATCCTGGCCGCCGTACTGGGGGGATCGGCCGACAATACGGGCAAAGGCAATGCCATGATGCGCGGACCGGGCGGCGCGCAGCGTGCGCCGGAGGAGAAGAAGGAGCCGAAAGTCGCAGAGCTGGTGCCGTCGATGAAGATGTTGAATGAGGAGCTGAAGAGCGAAATCGACGCCGGAAAGATTCAGATCAAGCTGGAGGCGCGTGGATTGGTGGTGAGCTTCACTCAGGCTGTCATCTTCCCCTCGGGAGAGGACGAAGTCTCCGCGGCTGCCTATCCCGAACTCGAGAAAGTCGCAAGCGCGATTTCGAAGCTTCCCAATCCGGTACGCATCGAGGGCCACACCGATTCGATCCCCATCAAGACCGCGCGGTTCCGCAGCAACTGGGAGTTATCGGCCGCGCGAAGCATCGCGATCATGGAACTGCTGGCGACGCGTTTTAGCATCCCGCGCACCAAGATGTCGATTGCCGGTTACGCCGACACCGCGCCGGTGGCATCGAACGACACTGACGCGGGGCGGGGCAGAAATCGGCGGGCGGACATCATCATCCTGAGCGAGCAGGGTGTGCTCGCCGAGCCTTCGAAACTCGATCCCTCACCGGCTCAGCCGGTTAAATGAAGCTACACTGATCTCGAATGCCCATCAAAGTTGGAATCAACGGATTTGGCCGCATCGGCCGGAACATCGTGCGCGCTGCGCTCGATAACCCCAGAATTGAGTTCGTCGCCGCGAACGACCTGACCGACACAAAAACGCTCGCACATCTGCTCAAGTACGATTCGATCCTCGGCACGCTGCATGCCGAAGTGAAGGCGGAAGGCGACGCGATCATCGTCGGCGGCAAGCGCATCAAGATTTTCAGCGTGAAAGATCCGGCGGAGATCGATTTTCCGGGATTTGGCGCGCAGATTGTGATCGAATCCACAGGCAAGTTCACCGATGCCAAGGACGCGGGGAAGCATCTGCGTGGATCGGTGAAGAAAGTGATCATTTCCGCGCCGGGCAAGAACGAAGATCTGACCATGGTGCTCGGCGTAAACGATAAAGCTTATGACGCGTCCAAGCATCACATCATTTCGAACGCGTCCTGCACCACCAATTGCCTGGGGCCGGTGGTTAAGGTGATCCATGATGCGTTCGGCATCGAACGCGGATCGATGACCACCATCCATAGCTACACCAACGATCAGCACGTGCTCGATTTCCCGCACAAAGATCTGCGCCGTGCGCGCGCGGCTGCGATCAACATGATCCCGACCACTACCGGCGCGGCGAAAGCGATCGGGCTGGTGATGCCGGCGCTCAAAGGCAAGCTCGACGGCTACGCGATGCGCGTCCCCACGCCGAATGTCTCGGTGGTCGACCTGGTCGCGGTGCTATCGAAGCCGACCACCTCAGAAGCGGTCAATGCCGAGCTGAAGCAGGCCGCGGAAGGTCCGCTCAAAGGAATTCTCGCGTACACCGAAGATCCGGTGGTGTCGACCGACATGATGCACAATCCCAACAGCTCCATCGTCGATTCGCAATTGACGAAAGTGCTGGATGGAACGCTGCTTAAAGTGGTCGCGTGGTACGACAACGAATGGGGCTATTCGATGCGCTGTGTGGATCTGGTCGAGTTCCTGGCCAAGAAAGGCCTGTAAGCGACCGTCTGCTGTAGCGCAGGCGATCGATTTTCGTCGCCTGCGAGTTCGTAAACTCAGGCCACGAAAACCGATGGCCTGCGCTACTAACCTTCGACGTCCTTGCCCATATACATCTCGCTGATCAAGGCGCGATGATTTTCTAAAACCTTGGTCCGGCGGACCTTCATGGTGGGTGTCAACTCGCCGTGCTCAATCGAAAAATCGCGCTCCAGCACTTTGAACTTGCGGATCTGTTCGAACGAGGCGAGCTGTTGATTTACGTCGCGCACGGCCTGCTTTACCGCGGCGGCAGTCTCCGCTGGTGTTCCGTTGACCGTGAATAACGCGGTGACGTAGGGCAATCGATCGCCGATCAGCAGCACCTGATTGATCATCGGTTCGCGCTTGAACAGATTCTCGATACGCGCGGGATAAATTTTCTTCCCGTTTGATGAAACGATCAACTCCTTCTTGCGGCCGGTGATGTACCAATAGCCTTCGTCGTCAACGCTGGCGATGTCGCCGGTGGCGAGCCAGCCATCGCGCAGTACCGCGGCCGTCGCCTCTGGATCTTTGTAGTAACCGGTGAACAGGCAGGGGCTGCGCAGCAGCAGTTCACCATCGTCCTCCAATCGGGCCTCCGTGTCCGGAAGCAACTTCCCGATGCTGCCCGATTTCGGCCGGTCGAGCGGATTCAGCGCTGCCACGCCGCCTTCGGTCAATCCATAGCCTTCGATCAGCGGCATTCCGATCGCGGCGTAAAATTCAGCAAGTTCTTTGCCGAGCGGTGCGGCTCCCGAAGCAGCAATTCGAATTCGGCCTCCCAGGCGCGCGCGAATCTTACGGAACACCAGGCGATCGAAAAATTGCAATGAAGCGCGCAGCCGCGCGGGAACTGGTTTGCCTTCCTGCCGCAGACGATTCGCTTCCGATCCCGCGCCAACGCCCAAATAAAAGAGTCGGCGAATCAGGGCCGGACGTTTGCGGATCTCGGCCGAGATGGTCGCGTAGACGCGTTCCCACACCCGCGGCGGCGCGAGGAAAAACGTCGGGCGGATTTCGCGGATCTCGTGCGGCAGCTTCGACAATCCTTCGGAAAACCAAACTTCCGAGCCCTGCCGCACCGGCACCAGTTGGACCACCACGCGCTGGGCAATATGCGCCGAAGGGAGAAACGCAATGGTGGTGTCCTCCGGCTTCACCGGCAGAACCGCAGGCGCCATGTCGATGTTCGAAACCAATGCGTGATGCGTTACCAGGCCCATCTTCGGCTCGCCTGTCGCGCCGGAGGTCATGTACAGCACGGCAGTGTCGTTGACGCCGACGTCGGCACGAATGCGGTCGAATACTCCCGGATCGTCGCGCAGCTTCTGCTCGCCCATGGCGCGAATCTGTTCAAGCGTGGAAATGCCTTCGGATTCCCCAATGAGCAAAATCCAGCGCACGGCGAGAGGCACATCACCGGCCGCGGCTTCGAGCGCGCGCATGGCCTTGACGTTTTCGACGAACACCACGTGCGCATCCGACGAGCGCAGCGTGCCCGCCTGATCGCCATAAGGAAGGCTGGTGTACAACGCCGCGGCGATCGCGCCAGCGGTCATCACAGCCATGTCGGCGAGATAAAATTCTGCGCGCGTTTCCGATTGCAGCGCGACGATGTCGCCCTTCTTGACACCAATTTCGCGAAGCCCGACGGCGATCTGGCGAACGGTGTCGCAATACTCCCGCCAGGTCCAGGTGCGATACTTTCCACCGCCGATCGGCTGGTGCAACGCGGGCCGCGCGCCGTGGGCCGCCGCGGTTTCCTCGAGTACGGTGTACACCGTGCGGCTCAACGCGGAGTTCGACATTCGGCACAATGCTACCATGCCAACAAATGGGGTTCGGCGAGGAAATCGAAGTCGCTCGCAAGGCGGCTGTGCGCTCCGCGGCGCTGGCCTTGCGGCATCAATCGGCGGGCGTTCGGGCGGAATCGAAGCCGGACGACTCGCCTGTTACGATCGCCGATCGCGAATGCGAAAAGCTGATTGCCGCGATGCTTGAAGAGGCCTTTCCCGAGGACGGAATCCTGGGCGAAGAGGGGTCGCGCAAGGAGTCGAAGAACGGGCGTAGATGGATCATCGATCCGATTGACGGGACTCGAGATTTCGTGCGCGGGAATTGTTTATGGAGCGTCTTGATCGGACTGGAACACGACGGCGAAGTGGTGGCGGGAGTGGTGCATTTGCCGCTGCTCCATCAGACTTGCTGGGCGGGGCGAGGCGGCGGGGCGTTTCGCAACGATGCGAGGCTGCGCGTGTCGTCGATCACGGATCCGAGGCTCGCGGTTTTGTCGGTCCACAGCTTGAATCGTATTAAAGGCCTCGACTTCGCGCCGCGTTTCATCGACTGGTCGCAGCAGTTCTGGGCGTATCGTTGCCTGGGCGGCACTCCGGACGCGATCATGCTCGCGGCAGGCGAACTGGATGTTTGGATCGAGCCGAAGGTCGCGCCCTGGGATCTCGCGGCGGTCAGCGTGATTCTCGAAGAAGCCGGAGCGAAATTTT
Organism: Terriglobia bacterium; assembly: GCA_963819125.1. Classification (GTDB taxonomy): domain Bacteria; phylum Acidobacteriota; class Terriglobia; order Bryobacterales; family Bryobacteraceae; genus Palsa-187. The sequence continues at coordinate 74,715 of CAWFUQ010000012.1, read as the reverse complement.
TCGCATTCAGCGGTAAGCGCACGATTCATGAAGGCAACGCCGCCGCATGCACGCCCGGTCTCGAAGGGGAGCTCCGGGCATTCTTGAGGAGCGCCGATGCAGCGGTATCGTGACGTTCCGGTTTTGATCACGGGCGGCCTCGGCTTCATCGGAAGTAATCTGGCGATCAAGCTGGTGGAAGAGGGTGCTCGCGTTACGATCGTCGATCCGCGAATCGCGGGTTGTGGCGCCAATCTCCGTAACCTCGCGCCAGTCGACCAGCGCGTGACCATTCTCGATCGCGATATGGCCGACGCCGCGGCTTTCTCCGAACGGATTCGCGACGCTCGCGTCGTCTTCAATATCGCCGGCGAGATCAGCCACATCCACAGCATGGATTTCCCGGAGCGGGATCTGAAGCTGAACACGGTCGCGCAGTTGCGGTTTCTGATGCAATGCCAGGCGTCGAATCCGGGCGTGCGCGTGGTGTACGCCAGCACGCGGCAGATCTACGGCGTACCGGATTATCTTCCGGTCGACGAACAGCATCCCATCCAGCCAGTGGATTACAACGGCGTGCACAAATACGCGACCTCGATGTATCACCTGATGCTGGGGCGCGCCGGCGCCATCGACCCGGTGGTGCTTCGCTTGACCAATGTTTATGGGCCTCGCATGGCGCTGGACATTCCGTGTCAGGGATTCTTGAGCACGTTCCTGCGGCGTTTGCTACTGGGGCGCCCGCTCGAAATCTACGGCGATGGCGAGCAGTTGCGCGATCCGGTTTTCGTTGAGGATGCCGTCGAAGCATTCATGATCGCGGGCGCCATCGAGCGCGCACCCTCGATGGTGTACAACGTCGGCGGGCCGGAAAAGCTCAGCCTAAATCAAATCGCGTGCCTGGCGAGCGAGATCGCAGGCGTCGCGGCGCCTTCTCATCGTCCCTTTCCCGGTGCGATCAAAGCGATCGACATCGGCAGCTACTTCACGGACTCCTCACGAGCCGCGCGTGAACTCGACTGGCATCCGCAAGTGAACTTCGCTGCAGGAATCCGCCGCACGCTCGATTACTATCGCGCGGAATTGCCGTTTTACCTGGATCCTGCCGATCCCGATCGCCCTTGCCGCATGCCGGAGCACGCGCTCAAGACCACCAAATGATGAATCCGGCGGAAATCGCCAATATTGCGGCCGTCGAGCGCGAGCTGTGGTGGTATCGCGGGATGCAGACGATCCTGCAGCGATTGCTCGATCCGATTGCGCGCGCGGAAACATTCGAGCGTGTGCTGGAAGCCGGCTGCGGGACGGGCTATACGGCATCCGTGCTGCGCGATCGTTACGGCTGGGCGATGACGCTGCTCGATTACGATGCGAACGGGCTCGCGCATGCGCGCGGCTTTGGGTTCGATCGACTGGCGCAAGGAAACGCGCTGGCGCTGCCTTTTCGAGACGGCTCATTCGATGCGCTGGTTTCGCTCGACATGCTGGTGCATATTAAGCCGGGCGGCGAGGATCAGGTGATCCGGGAATTCGCCCGCGTGCTGCGCCCGGGGGGGCTGCTCGCGATTCGCGCTGCGGCGTTCAACTTCCTGCGCAGTAATCACTCCAGGTTCGTGCATGAGGTGCAGCGCTTCACGCGGCGGCAATTGCGCCAGTCATCAGAGCGAGCGGGATTTCGCATCGAACGTGCGACCTACGCAAATTCGCTGCTGCTACCGGTCGCGGCTTTCAAGTTTCGAATCTGGGAGCCGATTACGCGGCAGCCTCCGTCGACCGGCGTCGCGCCCGTGCCTGGATGGCTGGACGCGCTGTTGTACGCGCCGTTGCGAATGGAAGCGGCATGGATCGGCGCCGGCGGATCGTTGCCGGTGGGCCAATCGGTAATCTTGATTGCCCGCCGCGTGAAGTAATCTGAACGTTGATGGATTCGATCAAGTCAATCGCCGTGATCAGCGCGCACGCGGCGGATTTCGTCTGGCGGGCCGGTGGAGCGATGGCGCTGTATCGCAATCGCGGCTATCGCGTGCGAGTGCTGTGTCTGTCATTCGGTGAACGCGGCGAAAGCCAGGGTGCGTGGAAGCAGCCAGGCATGACGGTGGAGCGCGTGAAGGAAATCCGGCGCGAGGAATCGCAGCAAGCTGCTGAAATTCTCGGCGCGGAGATTCGATTTTTCGATTGCGGCGATTACCCGCTGGGCACGTCGCCGGAGTTGATCGAAAAACTTACGGCCGAGTTTCGCGAACTGCAGCCCGAGTTCATCCTGACGCATTCGGCTCGCGATCCCTATAATCCCGATCACCCGGCTGCTTTTGAAGCGACAATGCGCGCGCGAGTGTACGCGCAGGCTCTAGGATATCCGTCACCAGGAAAGCCTCTGGGTGCGCCGCCGGTGTTCTGTTTCGAGCCGCACCAGCCCGAACAATGCGATTTCAAGCCGCAGGTTCTGCTCGACATCACTTCTGTCTTCGATGCGAAGCGGCGCGCGATGGAATCGATGAAGGCGCAGCAGCACTTGTGGGATTACTACACCGATCTCGCCAGGCGACGCGGCACGCAGGCCGTCCGCAACTCTGAGAATCGTGCGATTCAGTATGCGGAAGCGTTCGAGCGCGTGTATCCACAGGTGACGGATGTGCTCTCGTGAAAATCGTTCGGACCATTCAACGCGCCGATGCGAGCATCGTCGCTACGCTGGGTGAATTGGGTATCGCGACAGTGCACGAAGCGCAAAATCGCACGGGATTGCTGCGGGCGTACATGCGCCCGATTTATCCAGCGGCTCGCGTGGCGGGATCGGCGATCACGGTACTTTGCGCGCCGGGCGACAATCTGATGATTCATGCCGCGATGGAGGTCTGTCAGCCGGGCGATGTGCTGGTGGTGGCGGTCGCAGAGGAACCGGAACAGGAGCATGGAATGTTCGGCGACCTTCTGGCTACTTCCTGCCGCGCGCGCGGCGTTGCAGGTCTGGTGATCGACGCGGGGGTTCGCGACGTCACCGAGCTCACGGCGATGGAGTTTCCAGTGTGGTCGAAATCAATTTCAGCCCTGGGAACAGTGAAAGCGACCCCAGGATCGGTGAACGTTTCCGTTACGTGCGCCGGCGTGCGTGCCGATCCCGGCGACGTGATCGTCGGCGATCAGGACGGTGTGGTGGTGGTGAAACGTGACGCGGCTGGCGAGGTCGCGAAGGCGGGCATCGAGCGACGCGATAAAGAAAAGAAGACGCGCGAGCGGCTCGCGGCGGGCGAGCTCGGCATCGACATTTATGGACTGCGCGCGAAACTGCGCGCACTCGGGGTAGAGTACGAAGAATAGGAGATTTTGATGAAACTGCTGACCTGTGCACTTGCCGCCCTTTTCGCGCCGCACGCGTTCGCCGCCGGATGTGAGGCGTTGGCGAGTCTTTCCCTGCCCAACACCACCATCACTGCGGTGAAGAGCAATGCGGCGGGCGCTTACAAGCTGGGCCGCGGCGCGTCCAGCGGCGACGTTCCCGCATTTTGCCAGGTGCACGGCGTGATCAAGCCGACCAGCGTTTCAGCGATCCATTTCGAAGTGTGGTTGCCGGACGCGGGCTGGAACGGGGTCCTGGAAGTTCCGGGAAATGGCGGGCTCGCGGGGACGATCAGCCAAGGTCCCATGGGCGCAGCCGTGAAGAACGGATATGCCGCGGCCAGCACCGACACCGGCCACACCTCGCAGGAGCCGCGCGAATGGCTGGAGGATTCCGATCGCCTGATCGACTACAGTTATCGCGGATTGCACCTGACGGTCGAGAATGCGAAGGCGATCGTAAAGGCGTTTTATGCGCAGAAGGCGAAGGCGTCCTATTTCGTCGGCTGCTCCTACGGCGGCAAGCAGGCGCTGACCGAAGCGCAGCGATTTCCTGCCGATTTCGACGGCATCGTGGCGGGCGACGCCGCGAATTATTGGACGCACCAAATGCTAAGCGAAGTGTGGGACGGCGTAGTGACCAGTTCACCTGAAACGAGTCTTTCCGCGGAGAAGCTGCAGTTGGTGCAGGAGGCGGCGCTGGCTTCGTGCGATGCGCACGATGGAGCAGCGGACGGGCTGATCTTCGATCCGCAGCATTGCCATTTCGATCCGAAAAAGTTGCTGTGCAACGTCGGCTCCGATCCGGCGAAGTGTCTGACGCCCAGCCAGGTGAGCGCGATCGACAAAATCTACACCGGCCCGGTGAATCCGCGCACAGGCAAGAAGCTCTATGCCGGAATGTATCCCGGCAACGAGGTCGGTTGGGGCCGCGCGGGCGGGCAGATGGTGATCAATCGCGACAAATCATCGGGCGTCAGCTCGAACGATTTCTTTCGCTACGCGCTGTTTCACAATCCAGATTGGCAATTTCGCAGTTTGGATTTCGATCGCGACGCGCAGGTGGTGGACGAGAAGCTGGCGGGGATCATGAATGCGACTGACGCGAACCTGGAAGAATTTCGCAAGCTGGGCCACAAGCTGATTTACTATCACGGCACGGCGGATCCGCTGATTCCGGCGCAGAACGGCATCGACTATTACGAAAGCGTGGTCAAGGCGCAAAAGGGCCTCGAAAAGACGCAGCAGTTTTATCGCGTGTTTCTGGTGCCGGGTTTGTATCACTGCTCGGGCGGGCCGGGGCCGACGGGGTTCGGGACGTCGACGCCGCCATCGAAAGTCGATGCGGAGCACGATATTCTCACTGCGACGAGGCATTGGGTCGAAGACGGTGTCGGACCGCAAAAGATTATCGCGGCGCATTACGTCGACAACACGCCGGCGAAGGGAATCGCGTTCGAACGTCCGTTGTGCCTGTACCCGACGATTGCGAAGTACAAAGGCTCGGGCGACATGAAGGACGCTGCGAATTTTGTCTGCGCGAAGCCGTAGCGCAGGCGATCGACTTTTGTCGCCTGCGAGTTTGTAAACGCAGGCCACGAAACCCGATGGCCTGCGCTACATCGATCGAAACGCGTAGCGCAGGCTGTTGGCACCGAGCTGATCTAATTCCGCTTCGCTGAAGCCGAATCGATCGCGCGCTAACTGATATTCACTGGTCAGGGTGCATTCGAACAGCGCGGGATCGTCGGTATTCAAGATGATGGGCACGCCGGCGTCGAACAATCGACGAATCGGGTGCGCTTCCAGCGATGGAACGGCGGCGGTGCGCACGTTGCTGGTGATCGAAATCTCCAAGGGAATATCGCGATCGCGCAGATGCGTCATCAGTTTCGGATCGTCGATGGCGCGAATGCCGTGGCCGATCCGCTCCGCGCCGATTTCAAGCGCGTCCCATACGCTCTGCGCATCAGTCACTTCGCCGGCGTGCGCGGTGAGCCGCAATCCACGGTCGCGAGCCTCGCGATAAAGATCCTTGAACCACAGCGCAGGGCCGACCGATTCCATCCCACCGATGCCGATCGCGACGACCCCATCATTTACCCGCTCCGCCGCGAGATCGAACACCGGCTTCGCTGCTTCCGCTCCGAATTGCCGGGTTGCATCGAGAATCCAGAAGATCTTGAGAGGAGCGTTCGAAGCTTCGCGTTGCAGCGCGTCGTAAATCGGCGCGAACTGGTGGCCTTTCCACAACATCATGCCCGCCGATAACGTCACTTCCGCATACACGACGCCCTCGCTCGCCAGCCGTTCGAACAACCGGCGCGCGGCGATCGCGTAGTGTTCCGGCTTGGTCAGTCGCCGATTGACCCAGATGTAGCTTTGTATAAATCCTGCGAAATCGGTGTAGGTGGATGCGGAAGCGATCTCTTCAAGAGTGAGCGATGGATCGATTTCGAGCAGCGTCGCGGGCTCGACGGAGCCCTCCAGATGCAGGTGCAATTCGGCGCGTGGCGTCACAGTTGACATAATAACGGTGATGGAAGCGCAAACGCTGCTGACGGATTACGAAATCTACCTGCACGGCGAGGGCACCAATTACGAAAGCTATCGCACGCTGGGCGCGCATCTCATTGAGCTCAACGACGCTGGCGGCACGCCTGCCAAGGGGGTTCGCTTCGCCGTTTGGGCGCCAAATGCGCAAGCGGTCAGCGTGATCGGCGATTTCAATCATTGGGATCGCGCGCGCCATCCCATGAGCCATCGCGGCGGCGGGATCTGGGAGATTTTCGTTCCGGGGATCGAACAAGGCGCGAATTATAAGTACTCGATCGTCTCGCGCATCGGGCATGAACGGCAGCGTGCTGATCCCTACGGGTTCTTCGCGGAGCAGCCACCGAAGACTGCGTCGGTGGTGTGGGGCTTGTCGAACTACGCGTGGCACGATGCCGATTGGATGAAGGCGCGCGGCCGGATCGCGATCTGCTCCATTCGCCGGTTTCGATTTACGAAGTGCACCTGTCGTCATGGATGCGCTGGCCCGAATCGCGAATGGCTGACGTATCGCGAACTGGCGCACAAGCTGGTCGAATATGCGAAACGACATGGGCTACACGCATCTCGAACTGATGCCGGTGATGGAGCATCCGTTCGGCGGCTCGTGGGGTTATCAGGTGACCGGATATTTCGCGCCCACTTCGCGCTTCGGCAATCCCGACGATTTCCGTTACTTCGTCGATCAGTGCCATCAGGCTGGAATCGGCGTGATTCTGGATTGGGTGCCGGCGCATTTTCCGCGCGATGCGCATGCGCTGTGGCGCTTCGATGGCACCGCGCTCTATGAACATGAAGATCCGCGCCAGGGCGAGCAGCGCGACTGGGGCACCATGATCTTCAACTACGGCCGCAATGAAGTGCGGACGTTTCTGCTGTCGAACGCGCGCTATTGGCTGCGCGAGTTTCATGTGGACGGGCTGAGGGTGGACGCTGTCGCGTCCATGCTGTATCTGGACTATTCAAGAGAAGCCGGGCGACTGGGTGCCCAACGCATTCGGCGGACGCGAGAACCTGCAGGCCATCGATTTCCTGAAGCGCTTCAATGAGCTGGCGCATCAGGAACCGGGCGCGATTACCATCGCCGAGGAATCCACCGCATGGCCCGGTGTATCGCGGCCGACGTACGCGGGCGGGCTCGGGTTCACCATGAAGTGGAACATGGGCTGGATGCACGACATGTTCGAATACTTCAAGCACGATCCCATTCATCGCCGCTTTCATCATCAGAACATCACCTTCAGCATGCTGTACGCGTTCACCGAAAATTTCGTGCTGCCGATTTCGCATGACGAAGTGGTGCATATGAAGCATCACCTGATTTCGAAAATGCCGGGCGATGAATGGCAGCGCTTCGCCAACACGCGCGCGTTTCTGGCGTACATGTTCGGGCATCCCGGAAAGAAGCTGCTGTTCATGGGCGTCGATATCGGGCAGACGTGGGAATGGAATCATGACGATTCGCTGCCGTGGCACCTGCTGCAGTGGCCGGTGCATCACACGCTGATGACCATGGTGAAGGAGCTGAACTGGCTCTACCGCCGTGAGCCCGCGATGTACGAAGTTGACGACAGCTATTCGGGTTTTGAATGGATCGATTTCAGCGACGTCAACGGATCCTCGATCAGTTTCGTACGGTATGCGCGCGATCGCGAGGATTTTCTGGTGTTCGCGTGCAATTTCACGCCGGTGCCTCGGCACGATTATCGAATTGGAGTGCCACGCGGCGGCGTTTATCGCGAAGTGTTCAACACCGACGCATCCATGTTCGGCGGATCGAACCTGGGCAACATGGGCGAGAAGGTCGCGGAAGATTTCGCAAGTCACGGCCGTCCCGCCAGCATTCGCATCACGCTCCCTCCGCTGGCGGTCGTCGTCTTCAAGCCCTCATGAAATTATTCTTGACCGCCACGGTTACGATGATCGCGTGCGCGCAACAGGTCACTGAGCCGCTGAAGTTCGAGGTCGCCTCGGTACACAAAGCTGTGCCTGGGGCGACGACGGGGCCTCTGAAATTTCTTCCGGGCGGAAGATTTAGGGCGATCAACTATCCGCCGCGAACCATACTTAGCCGCGCTGTGCGTATCGATTATGGGCAGATCGTGAACGCGCCAGAATGGGCAAATAGCGAACGGTACACAATCGAAGCAAAGGCTGCAGATGGCGCCGCAACGGAGGCTCAAGTTCGCGCCATGCTGCTTACGTTATTCGAAGACCGGTTTCATCTGAGGCTTCATCGAGAATCACGGGACACGCCTGTCTATGTGCTCGCCGTCGACAAGAAAGGCTCCAAGCTGAAGGATGGAACCGGCGACAGACCGCAGCTTCAGGCGGGAACGACATCGATCCGCGCTGCGAATGTTCCACTCTCGCTGCTCGCCACGTTGCTCACGCGGATGCTGGGGCGGCCGGTCGTTGACGAAACGAAGCTCGACGGAAAATACGACTTCCAACTTCACTTCGATGCAGATTCGATTCATGGTCCCGATTTTCATGCCCAGGAGTCGGTCGCGGCGGATGGCGTTCCGTCGATTTTCACGGCGATTCAAGAGCAGATTGGATTGCGATTGGAATCCGCGAAGCGATCGATTGAAGTGGTCGTGATCGATTCGATCGAACGGCCGGCGGAGAACTAAATGGCCGAGTAGCGCAGGCGATCGTCTTTTGTCGCCTGCGACTCGCAGGCCACGGAAAACGATGGCCTGCGCTACCTAGAACAGAACGCGCTCCAGCGCTTCGCAGAAGAAATACTCGCCCCACATCACCGATTCGTCGACGCCCAAGCCTTTGTGTACGTGATACACGCCGCCGCGCAGAATTCCTTCCCATTTGGGATCTGATTTCGCGACGTGCTTCTCGCATAGCGCCGTCAAAATCTTCACCGCGCTCGACCAATAAAAATGCCCCTTGAGCGAATCCGGTTCCAGGCGGCACAGGCGCAGTAACCCCGCCGCGAAGATCGCGGCCGACGAAGTATCCAGCAGCATGCGATTCTCGATCGGCGCGTTGAAATCCCACGGCGGAATGCCGTCGGCGTTGGCGTGCGTGATGTAGTAATCGGCGCAGGCCTGCGCGGTCTCCAGGAAATGCGGATCGCGGCTGTATTCGTAAGCCGTCGTGAAGCCGTACAGCGCCCACGATAATCCGCGCGACCAGCAGGAATCGCCGCGATAGCCCTGATGCGTGGTCTGGCGGAGGAATTCGCCGGTATCGGTATCGAAGATCCCTTCGTGCGCGGTGGATCCGTCGCCGCGAACCAAAGTGCGGCGCGTGGTCAGCGAATGGCGTACCGCGATGTCGCGCAGACGGCGATCGCCGGTCTCGCGCGCGGCGAAAAAAATCAGGCCGACGTTCATCATCACATCGATGAACAGCGAATTGTCGGCGACGAAGGATCGCAGATACTGGCCTTTTTCCTTGAAGCGCAGTGCCAGCGTCTTGCCCGCGTCCACCAGCACATCGCGCGCGGCAGGATCGCGCGATACCCGATACCACCGGTAATACGTAGTCAGGAACAGCAGGCCCAGATCGTGCACATCGCGATCGTGTTTGCGCGGCTCCAGGGGCTTGGTGTAATTAATTGCGTGATCCAGCCAATACTTGGCTTCCGGTGAATCGCGCTCGGCATGCTTGTGGAAGATCCACATCATGCCGGGAAGAAATCCATCGCACCAGTGCGTCCACGCCGGGCCTTCGTGTTTCCACACCCCGTTCTGCGTGTACAAGGGATAGAATCCCGGATGCTTTTCGGTCAGCCTGCGTACCTGTTTCTGCGCAAACCCGAAGGACTGCGCGAACAGGTCGCCGGTATCGCTCGACAAATGGATCAAGGTTCAGTACTCCAAATCATTAGCAGACCACGATTCAGGCGCGTGTGTCCCGCGAGCATGGGAATGATGCCCTCACCGGGGGCGGCCGGCTTGAGCAGATAATTGTTGCGCGGAGTGATGTGATCCGACATCGAAACGCGTTCCAGCGTGAGGTGCAGATGCGCATGGATGGCCGGTGATTCGATCTCATCGAACGTCAATCCGACCATCGTACTGTCGCCGTGGCGTTCAATGCGCATGATCCGCCCCGATGCCACCGCGTTCTTCGCGATCCACACGCGTCCTTTCGATTTCGCATCGCTCTGCAAACGCGCATGCACCGGATCGCCCACCGCGGCTTTCAGCAAATCGACTTCATCGGCGAGCACCAGCAGCATTTCGACGTTATCCGGTAGTACGATTTCTTCGACCGGCTTGGGAGCTTCAGGGGCTGGCGTGGGATCGTCGAAGGTCAGCACCGATTCCCCCGAAAATTGGCGGCAGGAGGAGAACCGCACGTGATTGCGGCTTTCGCCACCCTCCGTGTCGACCATGGTGAGATCGCTCTGCAAGGGAAGTAGAAATTGCGTGCCGCCAATGTCGACGTGGGTGTATTCGAGAATATCGGAGGTCTTTTTGACGCCCACTTCCGGCGGAATTTGATCCACCATCACTTCGATCTTCTGCACGTCCAGCGTCTTGGGATCGACGTCGAAAGAGCCATAATATGGCACTTCGGCGCTCTTATCGCCGGAACGCACGAAAGATCCGGTGGGCATCCGGGTGACCTTGTACCCGAAGCGCAGCCATTCTCGTACGCCTCCCGGCTGTGCGCGCGCGCCGTCCGATCCCGTGCCGCGATAATCGAACGTCGCGGTGCCGCCGAAAATCGCGCGCGCGTGCAGCGCGAAATCGCCGTTGGCGATGGCGCCATCTCCGCTCACCAGATCGCGCAGCGGGACACTCTCGAAGGATTTCGATCCCGGCCAGCCATACATCTCCTTGCCGCTCACCAGGGCCACTTCGAGACGCAGGGTGTCGATCAGTTTGAAAGCGTGCGTCGCGCTCGATCTTCGGGAACGCTCCACGGTCTCGATGCAGGTGTAATTCGGTAAGTGATTGAGAATCGAAATCTGATGAACGCGAATGTTTCGGAGGATCTTGGCCCATTCCGGCTCCGCCTCATCCTGCCCGCCGAGCCATCCGGCGCCGATCACCAAGAGCGCGGCGCCCCAAAATGGCTTTGCCAACCGCGTTAAACCAGCCGCCCGGGGCATAAGTGTTCCTATTATAGGTCGCCGCTCCAACCATGCCCCGGCCTCGAAACTCTAAACGTAGTAATATCGTGACAATTCGAGTGGCTGAGCTTTGAAAGGGCCGTCATGCTTGGGGCATTCAAGACGATTTCAGGATCCGTGCTGGCCGGCCTGTGCCTGGCTGCGCAGACGCCGCCCGATCAAAAAACCACCGAAATTGCGACCTCTCAGGAATCGAAAGTCACTTTCAGCACCCGCGTCAACCTGGTGACCGTACCGGTGGTGGTGCGCGACCGTCGCGGCAAGGCCATCGGTACTCTCACCAAGGAAGATTTTCAGTTATTCGATCGCGGCAAGTCGCAGTCGATTTCCAGGTTCAGCGTCGAAAAGGCCGGCGAGCGCGCCGCTGCCGAAGCCGCGCAACTGGAAGCGACCGCGGCCGCCAGCGGCATCGACCCGAAATCCGGATCGGCGGTGATTCCCACGCGCTTTGTCGCCTATCTGGTGGACGACGTGCATATCGATTTTGGCGATCTGGTGCGGGTTCGCACTGCGGCGGCCAAGCACATCAACGAAACCATGCAGCCGACCGATCGCGCTGCTCTGTTCACCGTTTCCGGCATCAACAACGTGGATTTCACCGACGATAAGCAGCACCTGATCGACGCGCTGAATCTGATCGTGCCGCATACCCGTATTTCGGGCAACGCCGACTGTCCGAATCTGACTCTGTACCAGGCCGATCTGATCCGCAACCACAATGACGCGCAGGCGTTGATGGCCGCGGTGAGCGATACCATCCAATGCGCCAGCCTGATCCCGATCGCCACGGCCGGGACGGGGACCAGGGGTGGAACCGCAACACCACTCAGTCCAGCGGATATGCAGACCGCGAAGAATATGGCCGACACCGCGGCATCGCGCGCGCTGGCGCTGGGGGATTCGGAAACGCAGCAAGCGCTCCGAGTACTGCGCGAAGTGATTCGCAGAATGTCGCTTACGCCGGGCATGCGTCAGATCGTATTGATCTCTCCCGGCTTTCTGATCACCACCAATTACAAGCAGGATGAACAGGAAATGATGGATCGCGCGGTGCGCGCCAACGTGATCGTCAGCACGCTGGATGCGCGCGGGCTGTATACCGTGGCGACCAATGCGGAGATCATTAGCGGCCAATACAATCCGCAAGCCAAGCTGCAGGAGGATGTGTACCGTCGCGCGGCGATTCTGGCCGAAGAAGATACCATCGCGGAAATTGCGGAAGGGACCGGCGGCACGTTCTTCAAGAACAACAATGATCTGGGCGAAGGCTTGAAGCGCACTGCGGCTGCGCCCGAATATATCTACCTGCTGGGATTTTCGCCGCAGAACTTACGATACGACGGCACGCTGCACAACTTGAAAGTCTCCCTCAAGGCCAAGGGATTCGATTTGCAGTCGCGGCGCGGCTATTACGCTCCCAAGCACGCGCCGAACGAAGCCGAGCAGGCCACCGAGGAAATCCGGGAGGCCATGTATTCGCGGGAAGAGGTACAGGAGTTTCCGATAGAGATGCAGTCGCAGTTCTTCAAGCCCTCCACCGCGACTGCCAAACTTTCAGTGGTGGCGCATGTCGATATCAAGCCGCTCAAGTTCGAGACCAGGGAAGGCCGCCACAAAGATCAGCTGGTGGTGACCTCAGGCCTTTTCGACCGCAACGGCAACCTGATCGCCGCCGTCACAAAAACGGTGGATATGGCGATCAAGGACGATACGTTCAACGACCGCATGACCAGCGGTGTAACCGCCAAGATCACTTTTGACGTCCAGCCTGGAAAGTATCTGCTGCGCCTGGTGGTGCGGGATTCGGGAGGGCAGATGATGTCGGCGCGCAACGGAATCGTCGAGATTCCTTAATCGGGAAACAGAAATGAGTGAACGATGAAGAGTGGTGCAATATGTGCTGTACTCGTGTGGTCGATCGCGTGGGCCCAAAACCCTCCGGCTCCGCCTCCGCCCGGCGCACCTCCGTCCCAAACCGCACCGATCGCTAAGAACGTGGCCGAAGTGAGTTCACGCGAAGAGCCCATCCCGTTCACCTCGCACGTCACCCTGGTACAGGTGCCTGTGATCGTGCGCGACCGCAGCGGCAAGGTGATCGGCACTTTGAAGAAAGAAGACTTCCAGCTTTTCGATAAAGGCAAGCCCCAGGAAATCATTAAGTTCTCGGTCGAAAAGAACGAAGGAAAGCCCGCCATCGAGCCCGACAAGAAGCCCGGCGAAGGTGGTGAGAATCTGGACGCGATTCCGGGCCATTTCATCGCCTACGTGTTCGACGATATGCACTTCAAAGTTGGCGACCTGATGCAGGCTCGCGAGGCCGCGCGCAAGCACCTGAAGACCGCGCTTAAACCCACCGACCGTGCCGCCATCTTTACTACCTCAGGCCTGGTGATGCTCGATTTCACGCACGACATGCAGGCCATTGAAGACGCCATGAACAAGATCACGCCCCGTCCTTCGGCCGTAATGTCGGCGCTCGAATGCCCGCAGGTCACCTTCTACCAGTCGGACCTGATCCAGAACAACGATCCGCAGGCCTATCAGGCGGCTTATCAGGATGCGATTGCGTGCTCGAATCTCGATCCAACCCTCGCCGCCGCGTCTCTGCAGGCGATGGTCCAGATGGCCAAGGGCAGAGCACAGGCGCAAGGCGAGAACGATGCTCAAGTCGCGATGGCTTCGCTGCTCGCGATCGTCAGCAGGATGAACAACACGCCGGGGCAGCGCAGCATGATTCTGATCTCGCCAGGATTCTATATTGACCAGAGTTTTCGCTATCAGCAATCGCAGCTCATCGATAAAGCGATCCGCGCCAAAGTCGTGATCAGTTCCCTCGATGGGCGCGGCTTGTACACCGTCATCGCGGGCGGCGATGCATCCGTGTCCCGTGCTCCCAGCAGCCCTTCCAGCGTCATCATTCGGGATCGCATGGAGCGCGAAAGTGCGATCGCGGAAGGCGATACGCTGGGCGAATTCGCGGAGGGTACCGGCGGCGCGTGGTTCCGCAGCAATAACGATCTGGGCGAAGGCTTCCGGCAGGTGGGGACCGCGCCGGAGTATCAATATTTCCTCGGATTTTCACCCCAGAATCTGAAATTCGATGGCAGCTTTCACCAGCTTCGCGTCACGCTGAAGGGTAAGGATCTGGTCATTCAGGCGCGCCGCGGCTATTATGCGCCCAATCACGCGATCACCCCAGCCGAGCAGTCCAAGGAAGAGACCCGCGAGGCCTTCTTCTCGACCGAAGAGCTGGTGGACCTCCCGCTCGCCCTGCAAACCCAGTTCTTCCGTCCGACGCCGGAAACCGCGCGTCTCTCCGTGCTCTCGCACATCGATCTCAAGCAGATCCACTTCCGCAAGGCTGACGGGCGCAATATCGACACCCTGACCATCGTCACGGGTGTGTTCGATCGCAACGGGAACCTGTCTGTAAACGGAATCATCAAGACCATCGATCTCAAATTCAAAGACGAGACCATGGATATTCACATGGCTGCGGGACATTTCGGCGAAGACCAGCTTCGACGTTCCGCGCGGCAAATATATCGTGCGCCAGGTGGTGCGCGATGAGGAAGGCCAGACCATGTCCGCGAAAAGCCTGGTGGTCGATATTCCTTAGATGATCTACGCGTCAATCCTCGCGATCCTGGTGCTGGCGGGAGGGCAGAATCAGCGCGATATCACGCAGCAGGAAATCCCTGTCACGTTCAGCACTCGCGTCAATCTGGTGAACGTCCCCGTGGTGGTGCGCGATAAAAACGGCCGAGCGATTGGAAATCTGACCAAGGATAATTTCCAGCTTTACGATCGCGGCAAGCTGCAGGTGATCAGCAAATTCGCGGTGGAAAAAGCCGGCGAACGCGCCGCGACGATGGTCGCGCATCTGGACGACGATTCAACGTATCGGGTCCGAAACAACTTCGGTTGCGAAAGGCGCGATCCCGAGTCGCTATGTCGCGTATGTGTTCGACAATGCACATCTGGATCCTGGCGACCTTGCTCAGGCGCGGGCCGCGGCAATCCGGCATCTCGAAAAAAGCCTGCTCCCTACAGATCGCGTGGCGATGTTCAGCACCTCAGGAAGCAACGCCGTTGATTTTACGGACGACCGGGAAGCGTTACGCGCGGAGTTGAATAAGGTCCTGCCAAGGATGCCTCCGGTGACGGCTCTTCCGATTTCGTTGAACCAATATTACGGCATGGCCGTGTACCCACAGGGCGCCCAGGGCCTGGTACAGGACGCGATTACCTCCATGAATCTTGATAAGTCTAATTCGCCAATGGGGGCGGCCAGCGCGCAGTTGGCGCAGATCGCGGTGGCGAATGCGCTTCAGTCCATCGCCGTGAAGGAACAAACCGTGACGGCGATTTCGCTGAGCGTGCTGGATCACGTCGTCCGCCGCATGGCAACGCTGCCCGGGGAACGCATCATTGTTTTGGTTTCCTCCGGCTTCCTGATGAGCGACACTCAGCACAATTACGATATGAGTGATACAGAGGCAGCGACGATCGATCGGGCGATCAAGGCGCGGATCACGATCAATAGCTTCGACGCGCGCGGGCTGTATGTCACGGTCCGCGGCGGGGACGCCACGACCACGAGCAGGAGCAACGATTCGAGCCGTCTGGAAGAGGCCGGCGCGGAGATCGCATCGAGCGGGCCGGCGGATTTGGCCGATGGCACCGGCGGCACATTCTTTCACAACCGCAACGATTTCGACGAAGGATTCAAGCTGCTGGCCGGAGCGCCGGAGTACGAATATATTCTCGGCTTCTCGCCTCAGAATCTGAAGCTCGACGGAGCCTTTCATCAGTTGAAAGTGGTGGTGACGGGCAAAGGACTGAGTTCGCAGGCGCGTCGCGGATACTACGCACCCAGGCGTGACGCGGACGCGGCCGCGCAGGCCCTGGCAGAAATCCGCGAGGCGCTGTTCTCGCGCGAAGAGCTGCTCGAAATCCCGTGTGAGATGCAGACGCAGTTCTTTAAGATGTCGCCCGGGGTGAACCGGCTTTCGGTTCTGGCGAAGGTCGACTTGCATTCTCTGCCGTTTCGTAAGACGGAGGGCAGGAACCTCGATACTCTGACGATCGTCACAGGAATCTTCGACAGGAACGGGAATCTGTTGAAAGGGACTACCAAGACGGTCGATTTGCACGTCCAGGACGATTTGTTTCAGGCTCGCCTGGCCGCCGGCCTCGCGGCGAAAACGAGTTTCGACGTGCAGCCCGGCAAATATGTGTTGCGCCTGGTAGTGAGGGATTCGGAAGGGCAGAGTATGTCGGCGCGAAATAGTGTGGTCGATATTCCGTGAAAATCGGGTCGACGGCTGCACGGAAATCTTGATACGCTAATTCCTAAACTTGGAATTAGCTGGGGCGTATCTCAACGGACGCCCATGTGGATCGCGTGGGGAGGTAAATATCGTGACTCATCGCATGAAATTCTTGGCCGCTCTGATTGCATTCGCCGGCGGTTCGATGCGCGCTCAGCAACAGCCCGTCGATACCGGGACGGTCATTAAGACCGAAACCAGAATCGTTCTGGTGGACGCCGTCATCACCGATAAAAAGGGCGGATACATGCGTGACTTGAAGCAAAAGGACTTCAAGGTCTACGAGGATGGCAAGGAGCAGCAGATTCGCAGCTTCGCCTTTGAAGCCGATCCCAACTCGCCCACCAACCAGCAGCCGCGCTATCTGATTCTTCTTTTCGATAACTCCACTTCCGACTTCAGCCAGCAGAGATTCGCGCGCGATGCGGCGGCCAAGTTCATCGATGCCAACGTGGCGCCCAATCGTTTGATGGCGGTGATGAACTACGGCGGGGGCATCTCGATCGTACAGAACTTCACGGCCAATGCCGACCGGCTCAAGGCTGCCGTGCAGGGAATCAGGTTTTCAGGAGTCGATCCCAACGAGACCCAGACCAGCCCCACCACCGGCGCGCAGATCCGTACTCAGGCCGCGCGATTCGGTGTGCAGAGCCTGTTGCTGGAATTGCGACAGCTCGCCAAGAATCTGGGTCCGATTCCGGGACGCAAGAGTCTGATTTTGTTCACTGGCGGTTTCAAGATGCCTGCGGACCAGATGTCGGAGCTGAGCGCCGTGATCGATGCGTGTAATCACTCCAACGTCGCCGTGTACCCGATCGATATTCGCGGCCTGGCGACCCCCGACTTGAACGCGCCGATCGGTCCGAACGGGCGCGGGATTCCGCATGCCCAGTTGCTTGCGCCATCGGTATTTCAGAATGCTGCCTTTGACGGGCAACCTCAGTTCGTGACCTGGCCAATGTATCTGGCCTATCAGGCTCGCGGCGGCGGACCCACCGGCGGCGGTTCGACAGGATCCACAGGCGGCACGGCCGGCCGCGGAGGCTCCACGGGATCGACGGGCAGCACCGGGTCGACCGGTAACCCGGGCGGTCGCGGCGGTTTAGGGAGCACGGGAAATCCGGGAGCAACCACCGGCCGCGGCGGTGGCCCTACCACCAATCCGAACGTGAACAATGGGAGGCCCGGCGTCAACAATCCGAATTTGCTCAATCCCAACAACCCACGCGCACTGATCCCAAGCTTTCCACCGACCGCGTCGGATAACCAGCAGGTGATGTACGCACTGGCCAGCGGGACTGGCGGGTTCGTCATCATCAATACCAACGATCTGCTGGGCGGGCTCGACAAGATCGGTAAGGAGCTGAACGAGTTCTACCTGATCGGGTACACACCCCCGGAATCGAAAGAAGGAAGCTGCCATTCGATCCACGTCAAAGTCGACAAATCCGGCGAGGTTCGCCATCGCACCGGATATTGCGACAGTAAGCAGAAGGATGTGCTGGTGCAGACCTCCACGGAGCAGACGCTCGAAACCCGAGCCACTGCGCCGCAGCCCGGAACTATCCCGGCGAGCATGGAGACTCCCTTCTTCTACACCTCACCGAACGTCGCGCGCGTCAATGTCGCGATGGAAATCGCGACCACCGACGTGAAGTTCGAAAAAGAACCGAAGCTGGGTAAATTGCACGGCGTGATTAACGTGCTGGGGATCGCCAGCAATGCCGAAGGCGCGGTTGCCGCGCGGTTCTCCGACGTCGTCAAGTTCGATTTCGACAATCAGGCGCAGGTCGATACGTTCAAACAGGCGAAGTATCACTATGAAAATCAGTTCGATATCGCTTCCGGAAAGTACACGCTAAAGGTGGTGTTCAATTCCGGCGGCGAAGGCTTCGGCAAAGTGCAAACACCGCTGCAGATCGACAGCTACGACGGAAAGACATTCATGATTAGCGGATTCGCGCTCAGCCAGAAATACGGACCTGCCGCGCAGATGGGATCGTTGCTCGATGCCGCGCTGATCGAAGATCGTACGCCGCTGATTACGCATGGGTTGCAGGTGATCCCGTCCGGTACCAACGCGGTCAAGAAAGGTGCCAGGCCCGCCGTTTACCTGGAGGTCTATGAGCCGATGGAGGCGCTGGAGAAGCCGCCGGGAGAAATCGCGATCGCGCTTCAGGTCCTGATTGTCGATCCTAAAGCGAATAACGCGGTCAAAGCCGACAGCGGTCTGTTCAAGATCCCTATGCCCGATAAGCCGGGCAGTCCGGTAGTCTCCTTCGCCACTGCGCTGCCCGTGGATACAGTTGAGCCCGGCTCGTATGCTTTGCAGATCAAGGCCTACGATTTCCTGGACGGCAAGCCGCAAAAGGCGATCCAGCGCTCGATGCCGATCGTCGTTGAACAGTAAATCCGCTGAAAAGGGGACAGACCTACTCTGTTCCCCGTTTTCAGCAATCTCTTATTTAGATGCTGCGGCGGTGAGTAAAATCTTGTCGAGGCTCGCGCGCGAATAATATTTTCCGCGCGCGAACACTCCAGCGATCTTGCGCGTGTTCTTAATATCGACCAGCGGATTCGCGTCCAGCAGCACCAGATCGGCGACCTTGCCCTGCTCTACAGTCCCCATCGCTTCATCCCATTCCAGGAATCGTGCGGGCGCAATGGTCGCGGCAGCCAGCGCCTGGTGCGGCGAAAGGCCGGCCGCCACTAATTGCTCCAGCTCGTCATGGAGGGTCGCGCCGGGGATCGTGTACGGATCGCCCGTGTCGGTGCCCGCCAGAAGCATGATCTTGGTCCGCGTCGACAAGCCGACCAGTTTGTAGATTCCCTCAATCTGACGCTTGTAAGGATCACTTCCTTCATCCTTTAGCGGCTGCCAGGAATCGCGAATCGATTTAGGGACGTACTTCAGCTGTGGATCGGATGCGAGCTTCGCATCCGTCGTGTGCGCCATCCTCTGCCACAGAACCAGAGTGGGTGAGATTGCTGTGCCCCGCGTGGCGCAGTCATCGAAGAATCGCAGCGCTTCGTCGTCGGTCGAAACTGTTTTCATGACGCCGAACAAATGTTCCAGGCTCGCCTGATGTGAGTTGAGCGCGTCGTACGCGTTGATTGCCGCAGGCACGTGGCCCTCCAGACGCATATGCCAATGCCGCGCTTGTTCGGCGAGCGCGAAGTACGCATCGGCCGACAGCCCGCTGAGCACTTTCACGAAATCGACGTCCATATCCCACAGCTTGTCGAACGCCTGGCGAGCTTCGGCTGGCGTGCGCGCCACCAGCACCGGAAGATTCGGATCGTCCGACGGCACTCCATTCACTGGCGGACCCGACGTCACGATATGCGGTCCGATCGCCTTTCCGGTCTCTATCGCGGCGCGCGCCGCCGCGGTCTTATCGAAATCGCTGCCCATGTCCTGCACGCCGGTTACTCCATACGCCAGAAATACCGGGAGCTGGCTTTCGCGATAGAACAGGTGGACGTGCATGTCCCACAGGCCGGGAATCAGGAATTTCCCAGTACCGATGACCACGCGCGCGTTGGCAGGGACCGCGGCAGAGGTAGGCGCGATCGACGTAATTGCTTCCCCGGCGATGGTCACGGTCATGTGCGGGCGCACGCTGGAGGAGACGATGTCCACCACCGCTACATCGCGAATGACGATGCGCTGACCCCAGGCCGGCGAAGCGATGCTCGCAATCGCCAACGCGATCGCCGTAAGCTTCATTCTTCGATTCTAGCGACGTTCGATGGACGCGCGAATTTCATGGGCGATCCGCTCCGCGAATTCATCTTCTACTGCGAACACGTCGCGCTGCGAAGTCTCAAACGATCCCGCCCACAGATGCAGGCCATCGCGGCACGAAATCAATTGGGCATCGCAGCGCATGCGCCCTCCCGAACGCCGCAGACTTCCTTCCAGCACGCAGTCGACCTGCAGTTCCTCCCCGATTTTGCGCGGATCCTCATCGCGATTCTTGAATCGAAACACAGACATCGCCGACACTATTCGCCAGCCGCCGCCATCCCCTTCGCGCGAGCCCAGCTTGGCGATCAGCCGCGCAGTCAATCCGTCTGCCAGCACGTCCAGCGTCCGCTTGGGGCTTCGGTCGGCGAACGGCAGCACGGCCATCGCCCTCGCATCGCTCTCCACGTCCTGTCTTACGAATTTTGGCGCGTACCCACCCTTGGGAAGGTCGATGCGAAGCGGATTCGCGCGTCCTTCCTGGGCGTAGTATTCAGCCAGCTTGCGGCGTAGTCTGCGCGCTTCGACACGCACTACCGGATCGCAGGAAGGATCGTAATCCGCGCGGCGACCGAAGATCGCGATGGCGATCAAAGTCTCTTTCGAGGCGCCATCCGTGCCCGCCAGCGCCTGCTCTACGATGAATCGCAGCAATCGCGCGAGTTGTACGCTACGGCGAAACGTCGCGCTTTCCAGCACGCGTGCCAGTTCGCGTTCCATCGGCTCACTGGATGTCTTGGTAGCAACCAAAAAGTAAAGACGCGCGAAACGCTGCGGCGTTTGGACACTTTCCGGTAACCAATGCGAGACATGAACGGTACACCGTTCGACACTTGTTTCACGGTCATAGCGAGCGCATCCTGTGTGCACTATGAAAGCCGTATCGCTGATCGCAATTGGGATGATTTTTTCGACCGTGTTCGTTTACGCACAAACGGACCAACAGAATTGGGAGGTGGCGAGCCGCGACGCGCTCGGTTTGTACCGAAGCGGCGCGCTTTCCGAAGCCGACGCGCGTTTCTCAGTCGCATTACAAGACGCCGAACACTTCGGCGAGCAAGACTCGCGCGTGTGGAGCACGCTTTCCAATCTCGCCATGGTGCGCCGGGATCGAGGCGATTTCGCGGGCGCGGAAAAACTGATGCGGCAAGTACTGGAACTGCGCGAACGCTACTCCGCTCCTCACGACCAGGAACTCGCCATCATGCTCAATAATCTCGCGGCCGTTCTTCATTCGATGGCGCGCGATTCCGAAGCCGACCCGTTGCTGCGGCGCGCCCTCACCATCATGGAGGATCCGGTTTCGGCAGGCGATCAGCGAACGCGCGCCGCGATTCTCAACAGCCTCGGCTTAACGCTGCTCAATCTCGGAGAGAAAGCGCGCGCCGAGCCGGTGCTGCGCCGCGCCGTCGGGTTATTTCAAGCGGGCAGCGGAGCCGGTTCGCTCGATGCCGCGAAGGCGTTGAACAATCTCGCGGTGCTGCATCGCGCCACTCATGAATACGCGACTGCGGAACAGGAACTGAAGCAAGCTCTGCCGATGTATCAGCAACAGCTTGGCGACCATCATCCGCAACTGATCGCGCTGCTGGGAAATCTGTTCAGCGTGCTCGCCGAACAGAAACGTTATGCCGAAGGTGAGCTGTATCTGCGCCGTGCGCTGGAAATCGCGGATCGAAACCGCGGTGAAATCTCTCCGGGTTCCGCGTTGCTGCTGCGCGTCGATCTGGCGGCGCTCGAATCGAACCGCGGAAACTACGCGGACGCTGCCAGGATTCTTCAAGGCGTGATTCCGGAACAGGAACATTTACTCGGTCCCGCTCATCCGCAACTCGCCGTGACGCTCGAAAATTACGCGGGCGTGCTGCGCCACCTGAATCAGAAAGCCGAAGCGAAGCGGATGGATTCGCGCGCGAATGCGATTCTAAAATCGTTCCACTAGTAGTAGGTTCGGCCGAGCCACTCCGCGACCAGCGCCGGCTTCTCCCGGCCTTCCACTTCCACCGAAACCGTCCACGCGATTTCGACGCCGCCCTCGACGTCCTTGACGGAATCGAGCTGGAAGTGCGCGCGGATGCGGCTGCCCGCCGGCACGCCGCCCGTGAAGCGCAGGCGATTGAAGCCGTAATTGATTCGCATCTTGTAATCGCCTTCGATCTCGATCGCCTCGCGCATCATACCCGGCAGTAGCGACACGGTCAGAAATCCATGCGCGATGCACGCTTTGTAGGGCGATTCCGTCTTGCAGCGCTCCACGTCTACGTGAATCCATTGATGATCGCCGGTGGTGTCGGCAAATTGATCGATCAATTCCTGCGAGATGGTGTGCCACTCGGTCACCCCAAGCTTCTGCCCCACCAACGTCTTCAACTCGCCGATACCGTGAATGGTCTTCGTCATTTTCCGGCTACTTTCCGTCTACCGAAAACGCCAGCAGAACGTTCCCTTTTACGCCGCCAAACGTTCCATAGCCCGAGTTCGTGTAGACCATCCCGTGCACTACTGTCGGCCCCGCCGAATCGATGGATCCGCCTGTCGCTTCCACTCCGTTCACCGTATCGAATGGCTTCATGGTTTCCACGTCCCACACGATTTCGCCGTTCGCGGTGTTGTACGCGCGGAAATGCCCATTCAGCGCGCCCGAAAACACGATTCCCGGAATCACGGTCACCGCCGCCGATTGCGCCGGATTTCCTTTGTCGAGCTTCGGCGCTGGCGCGCTCCAGATCTTGTTGCCCGTCGCGAAGTCGAGCGCGTAAATCCCGGGCGATCCGCCTTCGCGCACGCTGCGATCGGAAATGGCGACGTACGCCTGGTGCTCATCGGCTGCGAATCCCCACTCTACGCCACCCAGCGCGCTGCCATGCCCCAACCTCTGCTGCCATAGAATTTTGCCTTTCGCATCGGGATCGAGTCCCCACACCACGCCCGCTTTCTGTCCCGCGATCAGCACCTGTTTCCCGTTCGGGAGTGATCGCAAAATCACCGACGACCCGAAATCGTAATCCGGGCCTTGTTCTTCCGGGCAATTGATCGATCGCGTGGGACACCCCACGATGAATCCGTCCTTCGCCTGCACCTGGCTCGCCCACACCAGCCGTCCGGTGTCGAGATCGAACGCGAGAATTGCATCACTGGTGCTGATGTCGACGTCGGTGTACGAATTTCCCGTCGCGGCGTAGACCAGCTTGCGCTTCACATCGACCGTGGGCGACGACCACACCGACGCGCCCGCGGGGCCCTTCATATCCACGCCGTTCTTGTTCTGCTTGTAAGTCTTCGCGGGATCGGAAACCGTGTAGCCTTGCCAGATTTTCTTGCCCGTCGCGGCGTCGAGCGCGGCCACGCTGCCTCGAAAGGTGCAGCACGAATACGTCGCGGCCGCCGCCGAAACTTCTTCAAGCGAACTTACCGGCACATAGACTCGACCGTTCACGAGCGATGGCGCGCCCGTGATGCGCGCGGCCGCATGCGTGTCCAGCTGGATCTTCCAAAGTTCCGCGCCGGTGTTCGCATCGACCGCATGCGCGGTCGCTTTGATGTCGCCGAAATACGCGATCCATTTCCCGTTCGCCAGTTTCCCGATGCTGATCGCACTGCGTACCCCCGCGCCAGCGTTGTAGGTCCAGTACACGCAGCCGGTCGCCGCGTCAAGCGAGTAGACCGTGCCCGATCCGCTGCCGACAAATATCCTTCCACCTACCACAGTGGGTTGCGCCCAGGCCGAAGTCTCTTTCGGATATCCGAACGCCCATTTCAGTTTCAGCTTCGGCACATCACTCGCCGCGAGCCCAGGGTTCGGCTGGAAATGCGTGTTCAGCGTATCGCCGCCCCATCCGTTCCAATCGCCCGCGCCGAGCGTAACCGGCTTGCCCGCGGTCTTGCACTGTCCGGCCACCGGCTCACTGGATGTTCCCGGCTCTTTGCCGGTCAGAAATCTGGCGATCGCCGAACCCTCTTCTGCCGTCAACCCAGCGGCCTGCGTGCGCATCGCCCCCTGGAACATCGCGTTGACGATCGCTTCCGGACTCTTGCCGGCCAGCTCATCATGCGATGGCATGCGAGCCTGCGGTGCGCCATCGTGACAAGCCGCGCAGCGGGCTTTATAGAGAGCTGCTCCATCGGGAGCGGCCATTGCTAATGTGGCGGTAAGTAAAAACGCGAAGTAGCGTGCAGACATGGCAATCCTCGTTCGAGCTACTGTATCACGCGCTGTCGAAAGCTACTTGCCAGGTTCTTTTGCGAATGTGACCCGCAGACCGGTGGACACGATCACGTCGTTATCCTTGCGGCCCGCGACGGGATTACTCAGGAATCGATCGCTCACTGTAAACTGCCATCCGAACCATTTCTTGATCGCCGTCACCGCCGCCAAATCGAAATTGATGCGGTAGTTTCCGCCGGCGCTGACGTTGGGGAAAAACGTGAACTGCTCATGAATCGACGTCGAGGCGCTCACCTTGTGCACGAACTCCTGGCCCAGCAGAACTTCCGTGAAGGCACGATCCAGGTTGGTCGAGAAATATTCTTTATCTTCAGACGCACCCAACTGCACATCGAACGTCGTCTTCGGAGTGGCGATCGCATGATATCCGATGCCGCCCGCCGGATTGAACCGCAGATCCAGGCTCTGAAATTGATCCTGTTCCAGATTCACAGATCCGAACCCGAACCAGCGCTTATCGATATTCAGGTTGTATGCGATGCCGCCGCGCTTGGCGTTCGCGGTGGTAATACTGGTGCCCGACGCGTTGCTCGACGAATCAATCATTGTGAATTTCGCCTCGATTTTGTCGCGTGTGGTGGAGCGCGTCGCATCGGTGTTCAGCGTAAATGATCCCGTGTCGGTGTTGCCGCGCGTGGTGGCGTAGCCTAGATCCAGGAATCCAGTCCACAGATCCACCAGCCGGGGATTGCGCGAATGATCGGCATCGGCATCATAGGCTGCCTGCTCTTCTTTTGACCGAATCACCACGATCGACTCTCGCGGCGCTGCCACCGATCCCGTCGCCGACGTCGCGACCATCAATTTGCCGTCGGCCGTCGTCACGGTGCCCACCAGCATCTGGCCGTCTTTCAGCCCTATGTTCAGCGGTGCACTCGAAGTAATTGCGGTAACGGCGTCCCAGGGAATGGTCACCTGTCCCGCCAGTTCAGATTTTAGAATCAAGTTCTTGCCGTCATACTTGACGATCGATCCGGAGAGGCGATCGCCGTTCTTCATGGTGACCTGGTCGGCGAGAAGGGCAGCTGCAGTGCACAGGAAGATCAGCAGAAAGCGAGTAATCATATTGGCAGTGTACGGCGATTGGGTGATGTCGCGCAGCCCGTGTGCCGAATCCCCCAAAGCCGCTCGCGGCTTCGCGCAGCTTGAATCCCGTGTGGTACAACCTTGTTAAATGCCAGGCACCCATCCCGCTGAGGTTCTACGCGCATTGCTCGATGCCTCTCCTTTTGGAATCATCGCCACAGACGAGTCTGGCCAAGTGCAGGTTTGGAGCCGTTGCGCTCAACAGATTTTCCAATGGACCGAAGCGGAGGTCCTGCACCAGCCCCTCCCACCCAGCCTTCATCTGGAAGCGTACGTGCACAAGCAGGTAAGAACGGCTGAGGAACATCGGTCATTCAGAAAAGACGGAACCGAAGTCGATGTCGACGTGTACAGCGTAGTCTGGCGCGACGATCACGGCAATCCGCGCGGGACTTTGTTGATGATCTCTGACTCCACCGAGCAGCACGCCATGAGACGGGAGCTGCAGCAGCTGACTCAACAGGAGAGCGAGGCGCGCAAGGTGGCGGGAGTGGAACGACGGTTTCGTGAGCTGCTGGAAGCCGCACCCGATGCGATCATCGAAGTCGACCGCGACGGGCGCATCGCGCTGCTCAATCGTGTCACCGAGAAAATGTTCGGCTATACGCGTGAAGAGCTGCTGGGGCGCAATGTCGATCTGCTGATCCCCGTGGATCTTCGCACCGCGCACGCCAAACATCGCTCGGATTATTGGGAGCGTCCGCAGACCCGTTCCATGGGAAGCGGCCTCAAACTCGAAGCCGAGCGCCGCGACGGCACTCGCTTCCCGGTCGAGATCAGCTTGAGCCCGGTCAAATTCGAGGACGGGTTTCGCGTCACCGCTATCATCCGCGACATCAGCGAGCGCAAAGAGGCCGACGATCGACTGCGCGCGGTGCAGGAAGAATACACGCGGCATCTGAGCGACGCGAACGTTAAGCTGGAGGAGCGCAATCTGCAGGTGGAGCGCGCCAATCGCTTAAAGAGTGAGTTTCTGGCCAGCATGAGCCATGAGCTCCGCACGCCGCTGCACACCATCATCGGCTTCTCCGAGCTTCTCGCCGAACAGCTGGAAGGGCCTCTGAACGACAAACAGAAGCGCTTCGTGGGCCATATTCATAAGGATTCGATGCATCTGCTGGAGTTGATCAACGACATCCTCGATTTGAGCAAGATAGAGGCGGGACGGCTCGAATTGCGGCGCGAAACCTTCGATGCCGCCGCCGTCACGCGCGAAGCCGTGTCGTCGATTCGTGCCCATGCCGAAGCGAAGTCGATCGTGGTCCAGATCCAAGTCAAAGAACCGATGACCTTGTACGCCGATCGCATGCGCTTTAAACAAATCCTGCTCAATCTTCTGAGCAACGCTGTCAAGTTCACGCCCGAAGGCGGAAATGTTCGAGTGGAAGGCGCGCTTCGCGGCGAGGACGCCGAGTTCTCCGTGGTGGACACGGGTGTGGGCATCGCGAAACAAGATCAGGAGTCTGTCTTCGACAAGTTCTATCAGGTAGGCAACACCACCAAGGGGGTGCGCGAAGGAACCGGATTAGGCCTCGCCATCACCCAACACCTGGTCGAGGAGCACGGCGGATCCATTCGCGTCGACAGTCAGCCTGGACGCGGCAGCCGCTTCACATTTACTATTCCCAGGGGCGTTGCGAACGGCGCCGCGGAATCGAAAGGCCCGCGCGAATGAAGACCGTCCTGATCGCCGATGACAAAGAAGCCGGCCGTGAGCTGGTTCGCACCGTCATCGAAAACACTGGCTACAAAGTCGTCGAAGCCTGCGACGGCGCTGAAGCCGTTCGCCTCGCGCGGGAGCTGTCGCCCGATCTGATCATTCTGGATATCCATATGCCGGGACTCGACGGCTTCGGCGTGATTGACGAGCTGCGGCGCGATCCCAAGTTCGCTACCACCCCGGTGATGGCGCTCACTGCCAGTGCGATGCACGGCGATCGCGAACGCGCCATCGAGGCCGGATTCACCGGTTACGTGACCAAGCCGATCCGCCTGGCGGCGCTGCGGGCCGAGGTCATGCGATTGCTTGGAGAAAAGCAGCCCAAAGACCAGTCCGAAGAGAAGATATGAGCGTAGCGAATTCAGCACCGTCCGTCCTGATCATCGACGATAACGAAAGCAGTCTCGAACTGTTGTCCACTGCCCTGTCGCAGCAAGGGCTCGAAATCCTCACTGCGTCCAATCCCGAAACCGGGCTTGATCTGGTTTTTTCCCGCCGTCCCATGATCGTCCTCACTGACCTGGTGATGCCCGATCTCAGCGGGATGGAAGTGCTGGAGCGCATCGTCGAGTTCGATCCGTCCATCGAAGTGATCCTGATGACCGCGCACTACTCCACCGAATCGGCTGTCGAAGCGATTCGCAAAGGTGCGGCCGATTATCTCAACAAGCCGGTGTCGATCGCGGCCCTGCGTGAGCGCGTGGGCAAGCTGGTCGCGGCCGCGCAGAAACGCAATCGCGCCATGGAGCTGGAGGATCAGCTCGCCGCCAACTCCGAGTTTGAGGGTGTCATCGGCCGCAGCCCACTCATGGCCGAAATGTTCTCGCGGGTCCGCCGCGTGGCGCCGCATTATCGCGCTATGCTCGTCACCGGCGAAACCGGAACCGGCAAGGATCTCATCGCGCAAGCGCTGCATAAGCTCAGTCCCGCCTCGAGCGGACGCTACGTGGTACTTAATTGCTCGGCGGTGGTCGAAACTCTGTTTGAGAGTGAACTGTTCGGTCACGTTCGCGGGTCCTTTACCGGCGCCACCACCGACAAAGCCGGGCTCTTCGAACACGCCCACGGCGGGACGTTGTTTCTGGACGAGATCGGCGACATGCCGCTTTCGACACAAGCCAAACTGCTTCGCGTTCTGCAGAATCAGGAAGTGCTGCGCGTAGGCTCGGTGACGCCGCGGAAAGTGGACGTGCGGGTCATTGCCGCTACCAATCGCGACTTGCGTACCGCCATCGCCGAAAAACATTTCCGCGAAGATCTGTATTATCGGCTATCGATGGTGGAGATTGCGGTGCCGCGTCTGGCCGACCGCAAAGAGGATTTGCCGCTGCTGGAGCGCCATTTCGTAACCAAATTCGCCGCGCAATATGGCAAGCACATCCGCGGGCTGACCCATCGCGCGCAGATCGCGCTGAGCATGCATAGCTGGCCTGGCAATGTGCGTGAGCTGGAAAACGTCATCGGTCACGCGGCCATGATGACCCTGACCGACACCATCGACGTCGGCGATCTGCCCGCATATTTACACGGCCCGCAGCGCCCAGCCGCCCTCGCGGAAGCGGCCGCAGCCGCGCCGAAGCATGGCGAGCCGGAGGTTGCAACCCTGGAAGAGCAGGAAAAGCTGCTGATCATTCGCGCGCTGGAAGCCTCTGGCGGCAATCAATCGCAAGCCGCCCGACTGCTGCGCATCGGCCGCGACGCGCTGCGCTACAAACTCAAGAAGCACAATCTGTAGTCACAACAGCTTCTCGACGATCGTCACATCGCGCCACACGCCGTCGAGTTGCCCGTGCCGCCTGTACACGCCGGCCTGCCGAAACCCTAGCGCATCAATCATCCGCAGGCTCGCCGCATTTTCAGGAAATACGCGCGACACCAGCTTGTGAAATCCCGCCGCTCGCGCAGCGTCGATGAGCGCAGTCATCGCCACTCGATCTTCGATGCCCTGGTTGTAAATTGTCGCGATTGCTTCGCAATCGGCGAGCGTCGCATGCCGCGCCGTCATCGTTCTTCGGAATGCGGCTGTGCAATTACAGTCGCCGGAAAATAGTGCGCGAGAATCTCGCGAAAGCCCGCGCCACGCCGCGCCATTTCCGCCGCGCCCACCTGGCACATTCCCACGCGATGTCCCGACACCCTGTTTTTCAATGGGTCCTGCACCGGGCACTCTACGCCGAAATACGGATATGCCGCCGCATCGGTTGTCCCGCGCCAATCCGAATCTTTCAAAGCGCGGGTGTGGCCGCCGCAGTCAGCCGAATAGAGCGCCGCGATCACGCGCCCGTTGTACATCAGCACCTGCCCACGTGTCTCAGCCGCCGCGCGAAACGCGCTGTTCGATCCGCTCGGAGGCTCGCGCAGGAATTGGCAGTGAGTGGTGTCGCAAAAATCGAAATCGCGATGCCGGCCGCGGGCCGCCTCCAAAAACGATCGAGCCACGATCGCTTGCGCTTTGCGCGCTTCCGGTGGAGTCGCATCCGCGCCTTCGGCTGCGACAATCGACGACACCGCGACCTCCCGGCTCATTTCGACAATCGCTTCCAGATGCGCCCCGTCGCGCCGGATTTCGAGCGTGCCGTGAAATTCGCGCCGTATCTTTCCGGGCACGCTCAGAACGAACGCGGCCTCCCGTCCATCACGACCAGCGACATGCGCGGGCGATCGGAGCCGCACGCTTGCCGAGCCCTCCAGCGTGGACGTGCGCCCTTCGGCCTCGACGATCAGCACCTGCCCCTGCACCGGCATGATGTCGAATTGCATTGGATGGAACAAACCGAACACGCCGATGTGAACCGCCGCCGCGATGGTAATGGCCGGCATCAGCGTCCCACCCCCAATTCGCGCAAAATTGACGACACCGATTTCGCCGCTTCGGCACCCGTCACGCCGTGCACGCGAACCAGCAGCGCAATCCGCGGCGCCACCGCCGGCGCCATCGCGATCGCAAATCCATCGCCCGCATGCTTTCGATTCGTGACGCACGGCGCCGTCCCGGTTTTGGCCAGCACACCCTTACCGATCGCTTTCGCCGTGCCCGACCGCGCAGCCAACTCCATGCCGCTCAAAATTTCGGCGATCCGCAATTCTTCGCGCCGCGTCGCCAGTTCAGCGTACGCATTTACCAACCCGATCGGCGGGATGCGCCACGCGTCGCCCAAACCGATCCGATCCTCGGCACGATCTCCGCGCGGCGGCGGAATCCCGAACTTTGCCGCCGTCACCGCGAGCGTGTTCGCATCCACATCGCGCGCTAGATTCAAAAAATACGCGTTGCAGCTTTGCGCCAGGGCTTCACGAAATTCCTCGCGCCCATGTCCTTTCGGGAGCCAGCACCGGCTCGCCTTGCCCGTACAGACGAACTCCGGAAACGCGCCATCATACGCCAGCGCCATGAACGGCTTCACCAGCGATCCCACCGGAATCGCCGTCGCCGTGTCCGCCCAGTGCTGCGCAATCACGACACGCGTGTTCACATCGATCGCGATATAGTCCACGTTCGATGGCCCGCCGCTCGCCAGCGCCAGAACAATAGGAATCAGCGTGATCACGGAGTAACCCGATAGACCACGGCTTCGCGTAGCATCGATCCTTGGTCATGCACCGCGATGGCGGCCGATTGCACGCGGTGCAACACTTGTCCGAAGCTCGCGAGGTTTTCGGAGTAGAACATGGGCTCGCGGCCCGGCGTATTCCCATTCCCCTGAGGAAAATCGATCAGCTTCATCATGCGTTCGAAATTCGGCAGCTCACGCGCATGCCTCCACTCCGCGGCATAAGCCGCCCCGGCGACCGCCGCCCGATTCCGTCTCGCGAAAATTGCGCTTACCAGATCCGCCGAATTTCCGATCACCAACCATCGCCCATCCATCGCCATCGCGATGAGCCCCAAACCATCCAGCTCGCTCACGCCGTTCACGCTTGCCCGCCAGTTCGCGCCCGCGTCCCCATTGCTCCATAGCGAACCCGCCGCCGAACTCACCGCGCTACGCACCGCGTTGGCATCCCAGTTCGAATTGGCCAGCAACACCACGGCGGATTGCGTCGCGACAAACACCTGATCCGCTGTGACGCGCGTCGCCGAAATTTCAGCCATCGCCTGCAATCGCGCCGGTCCAAGTTGGGCGCGCAAGGGTGCGAATGCACGCGCTACACGATCGTCAGTGAGAGGCGGCTCATCAATGCGCATCTCCAAATCCTGCTCCGATCCCGACTCCGCTGTGTGCTCCACGCCCGGCGCAAAATCATCGCGCCGCTTAGCAGGCGCGGTCGAAGCGAAAATCTTTTCCTCGATCGCTTGCTCCGCATCCTGATCCGCCGGATGCAGCCTTGCCCGGTAAAATCCTGCGTCGTCGGGAACCGCCGCCAGCAACTGTCCCGTCGCGCTCTCATCCGCAATCGCCGCCGAGGAATTCCCGCGCAGCAATACTCGGCGTTCATTGAACGCGCCACTCGATCGATCCAAATCCGCCAGTCCGGAAGAAAACTCGCTCAGATCGCGCGAATTCCGTTGTACCCAGTTCGATCGGAACTGCGGAGCCTGCTCCAGGCGGTCAAGGTTGTGCACCAATCGCAGTTCGCCTGGACCGCCTTGCGCCGCGTTCGTCGCATCCGCGAACCATTTTTCCGATGCCAGCGAGGGCCTCGACGCTGTGTTCGACGCAATCAGTTCCAGCGCACCCGCCATCAGATCCTCATCCGTCGCCAGCAACAGCAAGTCGCCTGTGTAGGCAAACGCCGCGGTCCGATTCGTCCCCGTGTCGGTCTTGACGAAGAAATCCACGCCCCCGGCTTTGCGAGTCTGATACTTCGCCCGCGCGCTCCACAATAGCGTGCTGGTCGCTCTCGCCGTGGGCAAATGTGTAACGTACAAAAACCGCAGCGCGCCGATGTTGTAAATCCCCAGCGCAGAATTAGTCCCCGCCACCGATTTCAATAGCGCGTAATCCGGAGGAACTCCCGCTGCCGTCTCAAAGTCCTGCTGCGCGCTCGACAGCTTCAGGAACAACGTCGACCGCGAGAACGCCGCGTAATTTGAGCTCTTGAGCCAGAAAGTCCTTTCAGCCGACCGGTCCCAATCGCTCACCAGCGATCCAAAATCTTTCGCCTCCACATACAACACCGCGCCCGTCGGGAAAATGCTCGCGAGCGGCTTCGGCGCGGGCTGCGCGAACGCCCAATACATCATCGTCGCTGCCGCCGCTGCCGACACGACCAGCGCAATCCTAAGTTTCATTGCGACACCACCCTCGGATGCACCAGGCGATCCTGCTCCAATTGATTCGCGACCATCGGCCGCCGAGCGCTGTTCTTCGCGTCCAGATCGATTTGCGCACGCAATGACTCGATCGCACGGCGCGACGCATCGGCCGGCTGCAAATGCTGCGCAACGCGATCGTACATAACCGCCGTCTTCAAGTCGCCCGTCCGCTGATACGCGCCGCCGAGTTGTCTCGCGATCGAGACACGTTGATCCAGCGGCAAGTTCGATGCGAATTGCGCCGCTATCCATGGCTCGAACTCTTCCTGCCCGCCGTTGAGCGGCGGCAGAATCTGCGCCGCCACTGCGATCGCAAGCGCATCTCGCCGAGCTTCCAGCGCCGCTTGAAACAGATCCATCTTCGGCGTCTTAGGATCGATCGCGATCGCATTCTGGAGCGCGCCCAGCTTCGCCACCGCATCGCGAGTCGTTGCCGCGAATTCCAATCGCGCCGCCAACCAATAGCGCTTGTTCACGGCGTCCGCCGTCATAGCATTCGGTGACGACAGGAATATCAGCTCCGCATCCGTTCCCGCCAGCGGCGCACCCTGCATCTTTCGGATCGTGATCGCCGCCGATGAGCGTGTCGCGTACCATGCATCTCCCGATTTGGCGACGCTCGCTAGCACATCCGCCGACTTCTGAATCGCCGCAAGCCGCCCCTTCGCAGCGAAATTCCACGGCTCAGCCTTCACCAGATCGGCGAGGAATTGTGCCGCGTCCGTCGCGTGACCCGTTTTCTCGAGCAACGCCGCTGATGCGTCCAAGGTCGAAAAGGCTTCGCCCGACAACAGCTCCGCGCGCTTCAACAACGCGACCGCGCCCGCAACATCGTTCTCCGCGATGCGAATCTCGGCGAGCCCAAGGAAAGTTGAAGCGTCGAAATGACCTGCTTTCAAATCGTGCTCATAAACTAACGCGAGCACTCGCCGGGAAGATGCGGCGTCGCCATCGTTGATCAGCTCAGTCGCTGCTTCGCGCAGAATCGACGATGGCGTCTTATCATCGACACTCGCCAACAACGCCGCGAGCCTTCCTCCTTTTGCCGCTGCGCGAATCCTGATTACGACGACATCCGGCGAATCGCGACGATCCTCCGGTAATCCGGCGACGATTTCTTGTGCGCGCGCCGCATTGCCGTGGCTCATCAGATACTTCGCCCATTCAATCTGCTGCATCGTGAGAGCGCTCTGGGCATAATTGCGTTCGTCCCCAAAACTCGCCGCGACCTTGGCCCGCGCTCGCTCCACAATCAATTCGTAAATCGCGCCGCGTTGCGTCTCCGGCATCCAGGGTCGATCCAAAACGCTCGCCAGAAGCTGGACAGGCTCCGGCGCCGCCAGGCTCAAGTCCGCGATCCATGCGAGTCCCGCCGTTGCATCGCCCGTAGCCGCGACCACGCCTTCCAGCAGCGTGTCCACTTGATACGTTCCGTTGCGATGAATGTAAGCGCGCAGCAGCTTATCGAGATCGACGCGCAGCGGCGCGAGCATCTTCGCGTCGCCGATGTGATGCAGAATCGCGTTTGCATCGCTCCAGAACTTGGGCGGCGCCGCGCCGCGATTCATCGTGTCCGATAGCGCCGCGATCGCCAGCCTCCATTCGCCAATCGCTTCATCGCGATGGCCCAGTGCCGCCGCAATCTCCGCCAATCGATCGTGCGCATCCGCGCGATCCGCATTCAATTCCAGCGCATTTCTGTAGTCCGCAGCCGCAGCCGCAAGATCTCCTGCGCCACGAAAATATTCGGCGAGTTCGAAATATGGCTGTGATTGTTGCGGCGCACCCTCCACTATGGACGCCAGGTAATCCTCTGCCCCCGTCTGCTTCGTTACACCCAGATACTCACCAAAGCGGCCGCCGTAATAAAACCACGGCTCGCCCGTCAACTGCGCATCGCGATTCACGGGTTTCCCGGCGCGCGCACCGATGTTCATGTCACCCAGAACGTTCGTGAATGCCGTCCGCGTCGCTGGCGTATTCGCTTCGAAATACAACCCCGATAGGGCCGTGTACGCATTCGTCCAAAGCGCGCTGGTTTGTTGCCCTCGAGCGCGAATCCCCTGCTGCGCGATCTCCGCCGTGGAATGCTCCAGCGCGTAGTTGACCATCGCGTTCGCGACAGCGTCCCGACGCTCGCCCGAAATTGCCGCAACGGCGTTCTGCGGCTGCGCGAACAGCAATTGCAAATAGCGGTCCAGTTGCGGACCTTGCAGCGCCGCTCGGCTGTGCTGGACTTGTAGCACGCGCAACTCCGCTGCCGCGTTGCCCGCGGCATGATATGCCGTCGCCGCCTCCGTCAGATCGCGCGCCGGCGACCCTGGCAGCAGCACGCGATTGAATCCTTCCAGTTGCAATCCCAGTTCGTCGAACGCCAATCGCTGCTTCTGTAATTGAACCAGCGCACCTAAGCCCGCTCGCGCGCTGACGGTATTCGGCGCGACCATCAAACGCTGGAAGCGCAGGCTCGCTTCAACATCAGCGATTCCCGCATCCTCGATCAACCCAGCAGTCAGCGCCGTCCCCGCGCGCACTTGTAGCCAGCGCGAGTATTT
This sequence comes from Terriglobia bacterium, assembly GCA_963819125.1. Classification (GTDB taxonomy): domain Bacteria; phylum Acidobacteriota; class Terriglobia; order Bryobacterales; family Bryobacteraceae; genus Palsa-187. The sequence continues at coordinate 39,816 of CAWFUQ010000012.1, read as the reverse complement.
CTCTTTTTCCTCCGGCGCATAATATTGTTGAACCACCGCCGCGATTTGCTTTCCTCCTGTCGCGATGGTCGCCGCATCCGCCACGTCATAAGCGCGCAAACGCGCCAGCAGCCGCGCGTACAACTCGACTCCCGATTTCATCTCATCGCGATTCTCGGGCGTCAATCGTTTCATTCCCAGCTCGGCGTACTTTCTCGCGTCCGTCAGAGCGCCCCACTGCTCCAGCATCTGCGCGACGTTGAAGTACGCCTGTACATTCGCCGTACGCCCATCGATCAGCGCCTTCTGCAGAGCCGACACCGCGTCCGCCGTGCGTCCCTGCCTCGCGCGAATCTGCGCCAGCCGCACCATCCAATCCGGATTGCGGTACGTCAACTCATACAGCTTGTCGGCCGTCGCACCCGCGTCGTCGAAGCGCAGCAGCCGCTCCTCCAGATTCAATCGCGAGGTCAGCAGGTCCGCACGATCCGGCCGCACCTCGGCGGCATGCGTGTATGCCGCCACCGCTGCCGGGAAATCTTCGAATTGTGTATCGATTCTCGCCAGCACCATCGGCCAGCGATAATCCTTCGGCGAATCGTTCGCGGCCCGGCTGTAGTAATCGCGAAGCTTCTGCGCGATTCCGTTTGCCGCTGCGTACGCCGCCGCTTCGCGCGCCAGTCCTTCGTCTTCCGGGTATCGATTCAGGACCTCGATGTATTCGTCCAGCGCCGACGAAAATTCTTTGGTGCGCGTCAGTACCGGAATCATCGCGCGCCGCATCGCCGCAATCTGTTCGTTCTTCTGCGCCTGCGGCAGCGAAGCGCCCGACAGCTCGCGAATCTTCGCGTCGAAAAACGCGCGTAGTCCGCGATCGTCGCCCGCGCGCCCGTACGCATCCGCCATCACGCCGATGTATTCCGCACGATACGGATCTTCGTTCAAGAGTCGCGTAGCGAATCCTCGCGCGCGAGCATAATCGCCCGCCTCGATCGATTTGCGCGCCGCTTCCAGCGTGAACTGCGTGCGATATCCCGCCTCCGCGCGTCCCGCCGATTCCTCCAGCACATCGATCGCCCGCTTCGTGTTCTTGGTGCGCCATTCGTAATCCACGGTCGCGCGCACCACGCCCAAAATCGCCGGATTGTCGCGATACAGCGCCTCTGTTGTTTGCGCACCTTGCGCGGCCTGCTGCTGCCCTTCGTAATAACGGGCCAGCGATAACCGCAGCCGGATTCGTTCCACTGGATCGGTCGTGATGGCGATCTCGCGCTGGATCGCCGTCTCCTGCGCGCGCGGCAGCGCATCCACGCGTGCGTCATTTTCGATCGTCGCGAGCAGTTCCGCCGAAGTCGTCCGTCCCGCGTTCGCGATCAGCGTCGCTGCCAGATCGTCGCGCCGCCCTTGATTTCTCAACAGCATCACGCGCAATCGATACGCGCCCATTTGCGGTTCACGCCCGGAAACCAGACTCGAGGTCAGTTGCTCAATGTCGTCATGCAACTCAGATCGCCGCGCCAGCGCGATCAATCGCCTTTCCGCATTCGTATTCGAGGCGGATGTATTGAGCGAATCGATCGCGCCCCGCGCATACTCGCGCACCGCGTCGCGATAGTTGTGCTCGTTCTCGTAAATGGCGCCGGCTTCGTAGGTGTAAATCGCTTGTGAATTGAACTGCTTTCGCGCCGGCCTCGATGGTTCGCAGCGCGTCGTCGTAGCGATAGTAATCCCAGTAGATGGTCGCTGATTCGAGAAACGGGTCCGTCTTTCCAGGTTCAATCGCTGGGATGCGATTCCAATACGCGGCGGCTTTGTCGAACCTCTCCCGATCGGCTTCCATCTCGCCCAATTGCGTCAGTGTTTGCGCATCGCGCGGGTTGGCGTCGCTCAATTTCTCGCCAGTTGCAATCGCCGTAGTGGTGTATACGGGATGCACCGTCCCCAGCGATCGATAGATCGCGATCGTTCGTTTTCCGATCGATGCGTCGGCCGGGAACCGGTTTTCGATCGCCAGGAAAATCGGCGCAACGGTTTCGAAATGCCCGCGCCACGCTTCGCCCTCCGCCAGCATCCGCGCCGCCATGGGATTCCGATCCTCCACCTGATCCCACTTGCCGGCGTTTCCAGCCGCATTCGCTGTACGGACCGCCGTCAATTCCGCGCCTAAACGCCCGGTGCGCGACAGCCGCTCGAAAAATCGCATGCGCAGATCGTCGGCGTCGATCCAATGTTCGCGCAGCAGCGTCATGTACGCCACATCGTCGCGTGTCGCCGTCGTGCCATACGCTCCCAACAGATTCCGAACGAACGCCAGATGATGCGGAAACCGCTGATGCGCGTACACATTCAGTTGCAGATACAGAGCCGGACCGACGGGCGCTGTGGGGTGCACTACTTCCTGAAAATATCCAGCAAGTTCGCTTCCCGAAAACGTCTTGATCACGTCCTGCGTGATGCGAGTGACGTCCGCCTGGCGTCGCTGCCGCAGGTACCACCGCGCGAGTTTGTGCTCCCAGGTGTGATCCGGAAATTGCGCGATGGCGCGTTGATAGGTCTGTTCCATCTCCGCGCCCAGCCGGTTCTGTTCCAGGAACGCCGCCAGCATGTCGTACAAGCCGGGGTCGTTGGGATTGCGATCGATCTCGCGCCGGTAAATCGCTAACCCGTCGCGCACCCGCTTCAGCGAAACCAATCGCGCGATGTACCGATCCAGCACACGGGCATATTCCGGCGATCGCACGGTGCTGTACTTTGCGTCCGCGTTCTTTTCAGGCGTGGCAGGCGCGGGCTGCGAAATCGCGCCGATCGGCATCGCATCCGCGCGCTTGCCCAGCTCGGCCAGCACAGAGTCGTAAATGGCGAATTCACGCTGCGGCTGATTCGTTCGCGCGTATGCATCGGCCACGCGCAGCGCCACGGACGTTCGATTCGGGGCATTCGGAAAATCCGTCAGAAATTTAGTTCCCGCGCGAATCACACCGTCGTTCGATCCGTAGATCGCGTAGGCGTCGATCACGCGCTCGCGCAGATCCGCCCGCTGCGTGGAATTCGGGAATCGCGATTCGAACAGCGCAACCAGCTCCACGGCCCGCTCACGCCGGAAATATGGCGCGGCACTCTGCTCTTCGATCGCCGCGCGTTGTGGTGGATCGGAATTGTTCAATAGCAGCGACAACACTCCATTTAAAAATCCGGGATGCGAATCCATGGTTGCGACATCGCGATATAACGACAAATTCCCCGCACCGAAATGAATCTCCTGCTCCGGCGCGGTTAGAATCATGCGCGCCAGCGATGCCAGCGCATTCTCGGCTACCGCGTCGTTTGCCTGGGCGACGCTGTACAGCGCATAGTAATTTCGCGCCGCTTCATCGTAATCGTGAATCGATTCGTACAACTTCGCGAGGGTCAGCAACTCATCGGCGCTCCACGGCGACTTGCGCGATTCCTTGCGCAGCCTGAATTCCGCCAGCACGCGGCCGGCTGCGGCAAGATTATTCTGCTGCTGCCAGTAATAGAACAGCCGCACCGCGCTCGCCAGATCCGTCGGATTCGCCGCGATGCTTGCACGCGCGCGATCTAAATACACGCGCAGCGAATTGGTCCGCTTGAGCAGCGCGAAATAATCGGCGACCAGCTTTGGCGTCCACAGCGGTTTGAAGCTGCGTTCATAAATCGCCAGCGCCTGCGCGGGCTGAGACGTCTTCGCGGCGAGCTCCGCGCGCGCTTCAATCGGAAATTCCTCATCCATTGGAAAGGCCTGCTGATATCGTGCCACCACCTGATTCGCCACCGGGTAGATTTGATGCGCCAGCGCGAACTCGAAGCACTGATGGTGGGCGTCAGGATTCTTGGCGTAGCGCGCGATCCAACCCCAGCACGGATTCACCGCGATCGTTGCATCCAGTCGCGCGTCGTCGATCAAGCGAATCAGTCGAGCATTCACATTCCACGCGCGCTGTTGCGGATCGGGTAGCCATTTATCGGAATCGGGCGCAGCCTCGCCCGCAGCCAATACGAGCGCGTCGAATTCGTCGCGTGCTCGAATGCGGCGATGATAGAAATCCGCTAGTTCGATGCGCGCCGCGCCACGATCTTTTGACAAATCGACTCGCTTTTTCCAGTCGGCCTCCGCCGCCGTGAAGTCCAGATCCTGTTCATCTTCGAGCGCGCGCAGCGAATACAGCTCCGCATCGTTCGGCGACGCAGCGATCAGTTTCGATAGCTCCGGCCGTGTTTCCTTGGGGCTTCTTCGCACCGCGACCGATCCCCACGGCATCGATACCGCGCGAAAGAACGCCGCTTCGATTTTCGATCCAGCTTCGGTGTTCTCCGCCCACTTCACTAAGTCCGCGCGCAGCGCAACGGCGCCAAAAATCACAATCCCGGCCGCGAGAACCTTCTGACTCCTGACTCCTGACTTCTGACTCCTAAGGAAGGATTTCAATTTCCACCTCCCCGCTGCCAATGTTGTGCGCGAAATCCTCGGCGGTCACGGTCACGCGATATTTCCCGGCGGCGAGCGATGCCGGCACCAGCAGCTCACCCACGTTTGATTCTGCCTGCGCGTTCCAGCGCAGATATGCGGGCGCGGCCCCATACATTCTGGCGACGATGGTCCGCGTCGTATCCGAAGCGCTCACCCGCAACCGCACCGCGTCGCCGCGATGAAACTGTGCGCGCTCCAGCTTTACCTTCACCTGCGGCGGCTTGCTCGCAATGACGAACGTTTTCGATTCGCGGAACGAATGCCCCTGCCGATCGCGCATCAACAGGCGCACCTGATACGATCCGTCGGCCATATCCTGCGGAGCCAGGAAACGCGTCTGCCAGGTATCTTCGTCGTTCAGATAGCGCAGCTTCTTGACCAGTCCGAACGGAAACATCGCGACCACTGACGTGATGGACGGATCGGTGCGCACCCGCAACACCGGATCGCCAGGGCGAATCAAGCGCGGCCGCAGCAACGCGCGCGGCGCCGCCAGAAACGATGTGTATGGCGTCACGAACTTGTACTGCCGCGAAAGCTTAATGATCTCTTCGATACTGGCGCGATCCTCGCCTTCGCGATCGATCTTGTCGAGCAGCGCATCCACACGCGCCTTGGCCCACTCGCGCGGCAGATGCTCGTGATCGGTAGTTTGCGCGAGCAACGCCGTGGTCGCACGTGTATTCGCCGCTGTGAACGTCGCCTGCCCTCCTGGATTCTTATACTGCCCCACCCAGGTCTGCATGCTTCCGGGGAAAACGCTTTCTTCTAGTGGATAAACCAGATCGAAGTTCGTGGCCGGCGTGATCTCGAGCTTCAAGTTGTCCACCGGCCGCCGCCCGATCTTCGCAAGAAACGCGTTCAGCTTGAAATCGATCGGCTCAGTGGATCGCACCGATTCGAACACGCCATTGTTTCGAGCCAGCATTTTTCCCAGCGCGAGATTCGCATCGTCGCCGACGCCGAATACATAGGTGCGCGGTCGTCGCGCTTCCGCGATCGATTTCCATTTCGCCGTGTACCATTCGGCGAGCTTCGCTTCTTTCAAAATCCCGCGCGTCGCTTCCAGATCGCCGATGAGAACGATGTACGGGTCGTTCGAGTACGTCTGCGCCAGCGCGGCATCCAGCGGCATCTGCAAATTGGTTCCGCCGCGCAGTTGTTGCGCGCGCAGAAACGCCAGAGCTCTCTCGATCGCATCTGTCGACGCATCGACGGGCTGCGGCCCATATGCCGCGACCTTCTCGTTGTAGACCAGTAAATTAAATCGATCCGTGGGTTTCAGCGATCGCAGCAATGATTCCAGCGCGCGAAAACTTCGATCCAGCTTCTCCCACTGCATCGACAGCGAAGCGTCGAACAACGCCACGATCGTTCGAGGCGTAGCACTCGCGTTCGAAGCCGGCATCGCGGTCAATAACGACGCCTCAAAAAAACCCGGATCCTTGCCGTCGCGATAGATCTCGACACCAAGTGCATTTTTCGACGCATCCAGCGAATACTTCAGCGCGAAATCTTCGGTAAGAGCGATATTGTTCGCGGCAAACATCGCTCTGCCCGGAACGCCCGCCCGATCCTGCATTCGCAGCGGATACGTCTTGCTCACCATCTGAAAATCACGAAGCGGATGAGTGCTGCTCAATTGCAGATTAATTTCAAGGTGACCAACGGTGAGTGCGCGATATACGTCGGGACGCATTGGGATCGCGAACACGGTCTGACCTTGCTCCACCGGTAGCCGCTCCTGATATTCGATCTCGATCCGCTTGGTTCCCCATGCCGGAATCGGCGCCACGCGAGCAGTGAAGGTCGACGATCGCCGCTCTTCATCGGCATCGCGCTCGCCCATTTGCAGCAATCCCGGATCCAGCGCTTGCATCCGAATGTCGGCGTAGATCTCCTGCGCGCGCTTGCGTTCCAGAATCACGCCGGGAATGCGTGTCGTGTCGTCCCAGACGGCGAAATCGGAAACCAGCGCGCGCCCCGGCAGCGTGAACGAATAATTCCCTTCAATCGGCGCGGCGGTGTGATTCGCGTAAAGCTGGCGGATCTGGACCTTAGCGTGGCCGTTGTCGATGGTCACGTCGATGTTCATTTCGTCGAGCGATAAGACGCGCGCATCGGGCTGCTTTGCGTTGGTCGGGATCAACACGCCGGCGTCGCCCCACGCGATCGCGGCACTCAGCAACAGCAGGCCAATTCTCACTGGGTCACCGTCGATTCCGGTATCTTCACTAATCCGTTATCTGTACCTATATAAAGGACGCCGCCGCGAGCTTCTAACGCCGTCACATTACGCGACGGCAGCCCGCGAGTCCAGAAGTTCCAGCGTCCACTCGCGACGTTGTAAACCGCCAAGCCACGATCGAGCGTGCCCGCGTAGACCGCGTTGCCGCTCGCCACCATCGCATTGGTGTTGATTTCGATCTGCCCGCGCATCTCCGGAAAGCTTTCCATGCGCCCGGCCGAATCCATCTGCATCACGCCCGCACCATACGTGCCGAAGAACCAACCGTCGTGCGCGCGTACGATCGAAGTGATCCAGTTGTGCCTGAGTGCGGAATTCGCAGTGGTGAAGCTGGCGTGCACCATGGGACCTTCCAGGATCGATAACCCGCCCAGCGTTCCCGCGATGGTCCGCGATCCGTCCGAGGCCAGCGCGTACACATGATTGTTCACCAATCCTTGAAACGCATAGATGCTGCTGATTCCCGACGCATCGATGAAGCTGATGCCGGCCGGAGTAGCGGCGATCGCGCTGCCGTCCGGCTTCAGCACGACATCAGTCACTTGATTCGCGATCAGGCCATCGTCATGCGTGATCACTCGGCGGCGCCCACCCGATGCGTCGAACATGACCAGACCATTTGCGGTCGCAACGGCCGCGACGCCGCGGGCGCGATCCTGCGCGATGCGATTGACGCAGAACAAATGATCGTCTTCGAATCGCTCGCCGCTCGTTCCGCCCGTGCTGAGAATCTGCAAACCGCGATCGAAGTAACCGATCCATAACCGGCCATTGCCGTCCATCGACAGCGCCGCGATGTTACGGTCCGTCAACGGAGCGTCTTCACGATTCAACACGGCGCGATCGCCCTGCCACAGCGAATCCTCGGCCAGCGCGTAGATCTCGCCGCCATTCTTGAAAATCCTGCGAATCGAGCAGCCATCGCATCCGCCGGTGTGAGATTCCGTATCGCGTCCCGGCTTTTGGCGGAGCGAAACCGAGACCACGCTCTCATCGAGCGTCCCAATGAACAATCGCGAATCAGCAACGAATAGACTCTGTGCAAGATATCCCTGCGCGAGGGTTCGCGTGAACTTGCCGTCGCGAATTTCTGCGACGCCCAACCCGGTACCTGCGTAGACCGTATCGCTATTCACTGCGATCGACAACACTTGCTTGTCTGGCAACTCATCGGCGATGGCATCCAGCGCGCCCGCATGCCAGTGGAGCAAGCCGCGATCGATGGTGCCGATCCACAGGCTCGCATCATCGCCCGCGAGCGCAGTCACCTGCACATCGGTGAGCGACACATGAAACGGTTTCAATTCGCGCCCATCCCACACGATTACGCCCGATTTCTCCGTGCCCATCAGAATCCGCCCCGTTTCGAGTGCAAGCAGGGATGTGATCTTGCGGAATCGAGCGTCCTCGGCGCGAATCTGGCGGAAGCTGCGGCCGTCGAACGCGACCAGTCCTTCGCCATTCGTCGCGATCCAAAGTTCGGGCGCATGGGAGTCGCCCGCGACGCCGATGGCCAACGCAGTCACAGGAGCGGAGGGCAGTTCAGCGCCGGGTCGATATTGATGAACCAATGCACCGTCGTGGTATTCCGACAGTCCCGCTGGTCCGGCGATAAAAAGATGGCCGTTAAAGATCGTCGCGTCTTTGAAAACCGCGGGTGCGCCGACGGATTCCAAGCCGGCGGGCAACACGGTATCAAGCGGCGCCGCCACAAAACGCAGCGATGATTCCGAGTCAGTCCGCGCTCGGGCGTCGCGCAAAATATCCTGCGCCCGCCACAGCGTCCTTCCTCCGAAGACTGCCGCGAAAATCACAATGGCCCCGGCGGCCATCATTCCCAGCCGCCGTTTATCCCGCCACATTTAGTTCAATCATACCCATAGAATGAAGTCGTGCCGGCATATGACGCTCTGATCGTGATTTCCTTCGGCGGCCCCGAAAAACATGAAGACGTGATTCCGTTCTTAGAGAATGTGCTGCGCGGACGCGGCGTCCCGCGTGAACGAATGCTGGAAGTGGCCGAACACTACTATCATTTCGACGGCCGCAGCCCCATCAACGATCAGAATCGTGAACTGGTGGCGCACCTGCGCGAAGCTCTGCAGGTGCCGGTTTACTGGGGAAATCGCAATTGGCATCCTATGCTGGCCGATGCCGTGCGGCAGATGCGCGACGACGGAATTCGACACGCCGCGGCGTTTGCGACCTCCGCGTTCGGCTCGTATTCCGGCTGCCGCCAATATATAGAAGATATCGATCGCACCCGCGCGGCCGTGGAAAACGCCCCGCGAATGACCAAGCTGCCGCCGTTCTCCGATCACCCCATGTTCATCGAAGCGATGATCGATCGCGTGAAAGACGCGATTGTCGAGCTGCCACACGGAAAGCTGCTGTTCACCGCGCATAGCGTGCCCATTTCGATGGCGGAGTCGAGCCCCTACGTCGCGCAGCTCGAGCGGGCGTGCGCTCAGGTCGCGGCGGGCGTAGGTCGCGATCAGTGGAAGCTGGTCTATCAAAGCCGCAGTGGCGCGCCGGGTCAGCCCTGGCTCGAACCGGATATTTGCGATTATCTGCGTGCGAATCCTGTCGACATCATCATCGTGCCCATCGGATTTCTTTCCGATCACATGGAAGTGCTGTACGATCTCGACACGGAAGCTCGCGCGGTGTGCCGAGAGTTGGGGATCAGGATGGCGCGGGCTCGAACCGTGGAGACGCATCCTGCGATGATCCGGATGATTGTCGATATGATGCAGCGCGAGCCACGCGCCTGCGCCGCAGATTGTTGCCCAGCGCCTCGCCGCCCCGCGCGTTAGCGTGGCGCAGGCTGTCGACCCTGCTGAGCCGAGAGTCGTCTCGGCTCTTCTTCAACCAGAGCCCCGGAAAAGCCGGCACGACTGCCGGCTCTGCAGGCAAGAATGCCTGCGCCACGTCGAAACAGAATGTCCCATCTGCGCCGCAACTGCAAAGAGTCACTCCGAAATCAAGCGGTAAACGTCGCGCTTGCCGAGCCCGCGCTCTTTCGCGACTTGCTTGATCGCATCCATCCTCGCGATGCCTTGTCCTTCTAGTGCGCGAACGGCGTCCTCGATCGAGATTTCTTCATGAACCGGAGCGCCCTCCTGCTTGGCGATCAGGATCGTGATCTCGCCTTTCACCGACGGGCGCGCGTCTAATGTCGCGCGAATCTCCGCCGCCGTTCCGCGCAGAAATTCTTCGTGGATCTTCGTCAATTCACGAGCGACGACCACACGTCGAGAGCCCATCACGGCTTCGATGTCTTCCAGCGCCTCGATGATCCGGTGCGGCGCTTCGTAGAAGATCAGCGTCGCAGTTTCGTTCGCGAATTCTTCCAGCGCCTTCTTGCGAGCGGCGCCGCGCGGCGGCAGAAATCCGGAAAATCGAAATGAATCCGGCGGCAATCCAGATGCGGAAAGCGCTGCGATCGCGGCTGACACGCCCGGGATCGGCACCACGGCGATCCCGGCTTCGACAGCCCCAGCGACCAATCGATATCCCGGATCAGAGATCAACGGCGTTCCCGCGTCGGACACGAGCGCGATCTTCGCGCCGCTCTTCAGCTTCTCGATCAGCTCCGTGGTGCGCTCGGATTCATTGTGCTCGTGATAGCTGACCATCGGCTTCGAGATGCCGGCATGATCCAGCAGCTTCCGCGTCTGGCGCGTATCTTCGCACGCGATCAGATCGCATTCCTTCAACACGCGCAATGCCCGAACAGTGATGTCCTCCAGATTCCCGATCGGTGTCGCGACGATGTAAAGGGTCCCCGACATTGCGTAGTACGATGAAACGTTAACCGAAATGGCAGGCCGCACACAAGACGACTCGGATTATTACATCTGGTCGCCGCCCGGAAAAAACGTCGCGATTCATCTCCATTTGGATGTGCTGGATCGCCTGGGATCGGAAGTGATGCGCGGTTTCGGCGCGGTGCCCAAGCGTGGAGCGGAGGTGGGCGGAGTACTGATCGGCACGGTGGAACCTGCAACCAGCGACGATCCGGCGATTGTCCGCGTGGAGGATTTCCAGCCGGTCGAATGCGAATACAAACGCGGCCCATCCTATCTTTTTACGGAAGAAGAAAAGGCCACATTCGAAGATGCAGTGCAGTGCTGGCAACCCGATCCATCGAAGCCTGCGCACGCGGTCGGATTTTATCGCAGCCACACGCGCGACGGATTGTCGCTTGCGCCGGAAGATGTCGAGCTGCTGAACGAATTCTTCCCCGACGCGGAAAGCGCCGCGCTGGTGATCAAGCCTTACGGAACCAAGGTGAGCGAAGCTGGGTTCTTCGTGCGGGAAGACGGTGCGTTTCCAGAAAAATCACCGCTTGAATTTCCCTTCCGGCGCGCGGAATTGACCGGCGAAGAGCCGCCGCCGCGGCGATCTATGATGGAGCGCCGTACGCGCAATCGTGAGGTGCGTTCCATTCTCCCGCGGCCTCAAGAGACCAGCCCTTCTCTCCAATCGGCGTATGAAGAGCAGCAGCCGTTCCACGATGTTCGCCCCGCCTTGGCCGGCCCGGCGTACGCGACGGTGTTGCCCACGCGATCGCGCGGCGGATCGGTTTGGATTCCGCTATCGTTCGTGTTCCTGCTGTTTGGCGTCGCGCTTGGCTACATGATTTCCTTTGCAAGACCACCCAAGGCGTCGACCGGCGATCCGCAGGATTTTGCGCTGGGGCTATCGGTCGCGAAGGTCGATGACAACCTGAGCGTAAAGTGGGATCGGACGGCGCCCGCCATCCGCGCTGCTCAAAGCGGCACGCTGGAGATCGAAGAAGATGGAAAAACGAATCCTGTAACGCTCGATTCGGCGACGCTGCAGAACGGCACGGTGCTGGTGCAAAAACCCACGCACTCGGTTCGATTTCGCTTGACCGTGACACCGCGCGCGCGATTGAGTATCGTGGAAACCACGGAATGGAGACCTTGATGTATCGCTATTTTCTTTTCGCCGCTGTCTCGTTATCTGTTTGGGCACAGCCGGCCGCGAAGTTTCAGGCGCACGAAGTCGCCACCGGCTTGCGCGGCGGCTACCAGGTAGTGATCGAGGACATGAATCACGATGGCAAGCCGGATCTGATCGGCCTGGCGTCGAATCTCACAGAGCTTGCCTGGTTCGAGAATCCGAGCTGGACCAAGCACGTGATCGTCAGTGGGATTCGTCAGCCGATCAATCTCGCGGTGGTGAAATCGGACAAGAGCGGCGTGACGATCGCGCTCGCTACCGATTTTTCGCCGAATGCGAAGCAGAGCGTCGGGACGGTGATGCTGCTCGAAAGCCAGGGCGACGTCACGCAGCCTTTTAAGCGCACCGATATCGATGCGCTTTCGACCTCGCATCGTCTGCGCATGATGAACGGCCTGGTGATCAACCAGCCGCTGACCAATGCGGACGCGGTCGCGCCGGATTACCACGGCAAGACGCCGTTAGTGTTCTACAAACCCGGCGAATGGAAACGGCAGATGATCAGCGATTCCGATGACGGCGTGGCGCACTGTATTTATCCGGTCGATTGGGATCACGACGGCAAACAGCAGTTGCTGACCGCGAGCATGTCCGGGGTGTTCCTGATTCGCCAGAAGAAGGACGGGACATGGGAACGTACCAAATTGCTCAACGGCGATCCGGACGCGTGGCCCAAGGGCGGCGCGAGCGATGTCGCGGTCGGCAAGCTGGGCAACGAGCGATTTCTGACCACGATCGAGCCGTGGCACGGCAACATTGTGGCGTTTTACTCGCTGGAGAAAGGCGCATGGGTGCGGCATGTGATCGACGATCAGATCACAGACGGCCACACGCTGCTGACTGCGAATCTGGATGGTAACGATCGCGACGTGATCATCGCGGGCTATCGCCGCGGTGGGCTGAATCTATATCGCTACGACGGCAAGGCATGGCAGAAGAGCGTGCTGGACGCTCAGATGCCTGCGGCCGGTTGCGCGGTGGGAGATCTGAATGGCGATGGCAAGCTCGACATCGCGTGCATCGGCACCTCCAGCGCGACCATGAAGTGGTACGAAAACCTGGGGACGAAATAGCGCCGTAGAATCCGGCAGCTTATCCGTGTAACCCCAGCGCCTGCCTCTTCCATCTTTCGGCGTTGCGGCGCTTGATGTATCGGCGCAAGAAATATGGGAACAGCAGCGTTGCTCCCGTAAGGGCGAGGCAAAGGCCGGCTGCTCGATCCTCATCCCCGATGACCTTCACCAAGTTGCTTTGGAAATTCGCCCAAATCATGATCGGGCAAATTAGACAAGAGAGCCAGAGGTAAACGAAAAACGCTTGGCGCCGGTCGACGCCCAGCGTTTCATACACGTAGTACCCGCCGCCCGCATCGAATTGTGCGTGGGGACTATCCCGCCTGTACGAAATCCGCTTGCTGTAAGTCGGAATGATGGGGACCCAGCCGAGTACAAACCATTCCGTCGTTACGAACGACCCATCTGGCCAATAATCCCGCTGGCCGTATACCGTCGTCCCGACTCCGTGAGGCGCGACGGTGACGGAGCGCGTTCGGGCGTCCCGCCGCAGCATCATGGACCGCTCAACGTTTGCTGGCTACGCATTACTTCAAGAACGAAAGGAATCGATCCGCCAACGCCTGCGCGACCTTCGAATCCGACGCGATCACCAGCACCGTGTCGTCGCCGGCGATGGTGCCTGCGATCTCCGGCCAGTCGACTTTGTCGAGCGCCACGCCGACAGAGTTGGCGTAGCCTGGGGGCGTTCGCAGCACCAGCAGGTTTTGAGCGACGCGAACGTCTTTCACGAACTCGCGTACCGCCGATGCGACATCGGGATCGGCGTTCTGCGTAGTGCCCGGGAGTGCGTAGCCGTTGGCCGATTTCACGATCCCCAGCTCGCGAATATCGCGAGACAAGGTCACTTGTGTCGCCGGAATGCCGATCGCGCGCAGCTCGGTCGCCAGGTCTTCCTGCGTGTGAATTTCCTTTGCGCGAATCAGCTTGACGATCTGGCCCTGGCGATAGCTCTTGTTCATCTGGGTAGCGCGTTCAGTCGCGCCTCCGCCTCAGCAAGCGCCCCCGCAACTGCTTTCGGTCCGGTGCCGCCCGCGATCTCACGAGTCTCGATGCCTTCCACTGGATTCAGATAGCGCGCCATCGCCGCCGTGAACGCGGGATCGAACGCCGCGAGCGCTGCCGCCGTCCAGTCGGCGGGCTTTTTCCCATCGCGGGTGCTTTCGAGCACCAAACGCCCGACGATCTTATGCGCCTGATGAAACGGCACGCCGCTGCGCGCCAGCGCGTCGGCCAGATCGGTGGCGACGGCCCAGGAGTCGTTGATGGCTTTCTCGGGCGGAGCGGTGCGCAGCTTGGTCGTGTCGATCACCACGCGCATCATTTCGAGCGATCCGCGCAGTTGATCGGCCGCGTCGAAAATGCGAGGCTTGTCTTCCTGCATGTCGCGATTGTAGGTCATGGGCAGCGCTTTCATGGTCATGAACAGCGCCGCGTAATCGCCGAACACCCCGCCGCATTTGCCGCGAATCAATTCGAGCGAATCGGGGTTTTTCTTTTGCGGCATCATGCTGGATCCGCTGGTGACGCCGTCGCCTAACGCGAGCCAGCCGTATTCTTCGCCCGAATAAAGAATCCAATCTTCGGCGAGCCGGCTCAGGTGCAGCATGGTCATCGACGCAGCGTGTAGAAAATCGAGCGCGAAATCGCGATCGGCGGAAACATCCATCGAGTTTTTCGTTACGCCAGAGAATCCCAGATCGCGCGCGATGGCTTCGCGATCGAACGGAAACGCCGATCCGGCCAGCGCACCGCTGCCGATCGGCATCACGTCGACGCGTTGGCGCGCTTCCCTCAGCCGTTCGGCGTCGCGCATGAACATTTCGAAATAGGCGAGCAGATAGTGCGGCCACAACACCGGTTGCGCTCGACGGGTGTGGGTGTAGCCTGGGACGATGGCGTGCGGATCACGCTTTGCCATCGCGATTAACGCACCCATCACATCGGTTAGCTGGATGTGGGCCGCGTCGATTTCCTCGCGCAGCCACAGTCGAATATCCAGCGACACCTGATCGTTGCGGCTGCGGCCGGTGTGGATCTTATCGGCCAGCTCGCCCGCGCGCTCCTTCAACTTGCGAATGATCAGAGTATGGACGTCTTCATCGTCAGCGTTCTCATAAAACGCGGGCGACTTCGCTTCGATTCGCAATGCTTCGAACGCCGCGACCACTCTCGCGCACTCATCGGCTGTCAGGATGCCGACACGTTCTAGCGCGCGAGCATAGGCTTGCGACCCACGCATGTCGACATCGGCCAGACGTTTATCGAAGTGCAGCGACCCGGAGAATCGCTCGAAGACTTCCGACGAGCCTTCTTCGAATCGCCCGCCCCAGAGTTTCATCAGGATCTCGCTAAGCCTTCGTGGACTTCTTGGACTTGTTCTTGAGAGCCGCCTGCACCTGAATCGGCAGCCCGATCAGGTTAATGAAACCGCGCGCGTCGCGCTGATCATATTCCGCGCCCATGGTGAAGCTGGCAATATCGAGTGAGTACAGCGAATTCGGCGATTTGCGGCTCACCGGCTGGAACGATCCTTTATACAAGCGCAAAGTCACTTCGCCGGTTGTCGGCGCGCTGGCCGCAGTGAAAAACGCGTCCAGCGATTCGCGCAGCGGCGTGAACCACAGGCCGTTGTACACCATCTCCGCGTAATCCAGAGCCAGCTTTTGCTTGTAATGCGCCATGTTGCGATCTAGCGTCAGCGCTTCCAGCTCGCGATGCGCCGCCATGATCAGCGTGCCGCCCGGCGTCTCGTAACAGCCGCGCGATTTCATTCCCACGAAGCGATTCTCCACCAGATCGATGCGGCCGATGCCATGTTCCGCGCCGATCGCGTTCAGCTTTTCGAGCAGTGCGACGGCGCTCTTCTGCTTTTCGCCGTTTACCGAAACCGGAATGCCCTGCTCGAATCCGATGGTCACGTCGGCGGGCTTGTCGGGCGCTTCTTTGGGGCTCTTGGTGAGCATCCACACGTCGTCCGGCGCGGCGTTTTTGGGATCTTCCAGTTCGCCGCCTTCATGCGAGATGTGCCAGATGTTGCGATCGCGCGAGTAGATTTTTTTCGTCGTCTGCGAAATCGGAACGTTGTGCTTTTCCGCGTAGGCGATGGCGTCTTCGCGCGAAACGATGTCCCACTCACGCCACGGCGCGATCACCGGCAGATGTGGCGCCAGCGCTTTATAGGTGAGCTCAAAACGAACCTGATCGTTCCCTTTGCCGGTGCAGCCGTGCGCCAGCGCGTCGCAACCGGAAGCCAGCGCGACCTCGACTTGCTTTTTCGCCAGCAGCGGCCGCGCGATCGAAGTTCCGAGGAGATATTTGTGCTCGTACTCGCCGCCGGCGCGAACCAATCGCCACAGGTAATCCGAGACGAACTCTTCGCGCATATCGGCGACGTAAACCTCCGACGCGCCGGTCTTGCGAGCTTTCGCTTCCAGGCCGCTCAATTCCTCGCCGCCCTGGCCGATATCGCCGCACACCGCGACCACTTCACAACCGTAGTTTTCTTTCAACCACGGCATGATGATGGATGTATCCAGTCCGCCCGAGTAGGCGAGCGCCACCTTTTTTGGTTTCGACATAAGACCTCGTAAAAAGAATTCAGAATTCAGGAGTCAGAATTCAGAATCGAACGAGCGCGGTGGTGCGCTGCTGAATTCTCTTATTCTGAATTCTGCCGCTCAGGCGAGCAACATCACCAGCAGCGCCTTTTGCGCGTGCAGTCGATTCTCAGCCTGATCGAACACCACCGAGCCGCGCGATTCCATCACGCCGTCGGTTACTTCCTGGCCTCGCTTGGCTGGCAGGCAATGCAAAAATACCGCATCGTGCCGAGCTTTGGCGAGCAAATCCTCATTTACCTGATACGGTGCGAAAATCCGTTGACGCTCGGCCGCTTCCGATTCCTGGCCCATGCTGGCCCACACATCGGTGTACACCGCATGCGCCCGCGCCACCGCTTCCGCAGGATCATTCGTGATCGTGATCCGGCCAAGACGCGATGCCTGCTCGACAATCTCACCGTTCGGTTCGTAATCCTTAGGCGTCGCGACCGCCACGTGTACGCCGAGCCTCGCCGCGGTCAGCATCAGCGAATGCGCGACGTTATTTCCATCGCCGACGAAGGCGATCTTCAAGCCGTCCAGCTTTCCGAATTGTTCCTTGAGTGTGAGAACGTCCGCCAGTGCCTGGCACGGATGATAAACATCGCTCAGCGCATTGATCACGGGCACGGCCGACCACCGCGCGAGCTCCTCTATCGTCGACTGCGAGAATACCCGCGCGGCGATCGCGTGCGTCCAGCGGTCCAGATTGCGCGCCACGTCTTTCACCGGTTCCCGCTCGGCGACCGGCCCGATGCTCACCACTGCGTCTCCGCCCAGCTGCTTGATCGCCAGCTCAAAGGTCATCCGAGTGCGCAGCGAGGGCTTTTCGAACAGCAGCGCCAGATACTGACCGGCCAGAGTCTGCGCAAATCGCGCGGGTGTGCGCTTGA
This sequence comes from Terriglobia bacterium, assembly GCA_963819125.1. Lineage (GTDB taxonomy): Bacteria > Acidobacteriota > Terriglobia > Bryobacterales > Bryobacteraceae > Palsa-187. The sequence goes on along the minus strand of CAWFUQ010000012.1, from coordinate 22,540 downwards.
TCTGCGCCGCCAGATCGAGCAGATCGATCAAGGCATCGGTCGAGAGATCGAGATCGTTCGTCAGATGACGAAGCGACCGGATCGGAGCTGGGAACGGGGCGGCCATGTATTTTTATTCAGTCTACTGAATAATCATACATTCGATCGCCGGCGAATGCAAGTCTATTTGGCGATCTTGACCAGCTTGAGCGCCGAAGTGTGGCCGCTGACGATGGTGATCGCGGATTTCTTCACGCCAAAGTGAGAGGCCAGCAGCGCGATGAGCGCTTGGTTGGCTTTGCCGCGCTCGGGTGGAGCTGCGATTTTCACTTTCAGTGTTCCGTCAGCGAGTTCACCTACGATTTCGCTCGCAACGCTGCGAGGGATGACTTTGACGCGAAAGAGCATCGACATCGTTAGTGTAGCCGCCATCCGTACGGCCACATTTGCTAAAATCGATGCGCGGGCCACCCTAGCTCAGTTGGTAGAGCGGCTGATTCGTAATCAGCAGGTCGCCAGTTCGATCCTGGCGGGTGGCTCCAGCTATCTCTTTCACTCTCATTGGATTGCGGCCGATTCTAACGATTTCTTCCGCGATGCTCGTTTTTGGAGTGCGCCCAGTTTTGTGCCCACTCTGAACCCTTTCCATGGCTTCGAGGATATCTTCGTCGCTCGGGTGAACGTACCGCTTCGTCGTATTCATGTCGGCGTGGCCGGCAAGAACGTGAAACGTGAACGGGTCCATATGCTTCGCCCAGCGCGTGATGCACGTGTGCCGGAACGTGTACAACACGAATGGTACAACGCCTGATTTTACGATCGCCGCGGCGTGCTGCTTCTTCAAACTGGATGCCTCGAGATGCCCACTCTTCGTCGGCGCTGGGAAGATCCACTCGGAAGTCGCCGCTGCGCGACGCATTTCCAAAATCGCCAGGACGCGCGGCGAGCACGGAATCCGTCGGCGCGAGCCGCGTCCCTTGCCCGTGTGAATTTCGATCGCGCGCTCGCGAATGTTGTCGGCCCATTTCAGGCGGAAGCATTCCTCTGGGCGCATGGCCGTGTCGATCAGGATCGTCGCGACGTCGCGCAGGATATGGGCATCTGGCTTGCGGGGCACCTCGCAACGCTGCACGGCGCGGATTCCTTCGAGCGCACGCTGGTACGCCTCCTGGTGTTCGTGACCCAGCCCAGTGGCCGCTTCCAGATATTTCTTCTCTTCATCGACGGTCAACACGCGCTCGCGGCGAGCGGCGCCGGGGAGCATCCTGACGCGCGGAAGCGCAGTCGAGATTCTGCCCCATTCGATTCCGAGATTGAACGTGCGGCGGAGCGTCGCCAAATCGCCGTTCAACGTTGCGACGCTGACACCGGTTGTCTGCCGATACACCACGAAGCTGGTGACGTGCTCGGCTTTGATCTCGTCGAGGCGCAACTTCGTCAGCCTGGAATGCGCTTTGAGATTCTGTACAGCATTTTCGTAGAAGCGGACCGTGCTCGGTTTCGATGCTTTGGTCGCACGGACGAACGGGAGGAATTCCTGATCCATGAACTGCTCCAACGTCGGGAGCACCTTCACTTCGCGAATTCCGACTTCGCCCTTCGCGAGCGAGGTCTTGTGGGCGGCTTCCATCTGCAGCGCAACGCGCCTGTTGGTCTGTTTGGTACTTTCCCGGAAGGCTACGCCCCTCCAGGTGAACCTGTACCACCAGATCTTTCCGCGCTTGTACACTGCCATCGTTAGGCGCCCGCCTCTGTCGCGCGCCATGACATGAGTCGCGTGGTCCAAGCCAGGAAGTCAACCGGCACTCGCCTGAGGTCGCCGATGATTCTCACGAGGCTCCCTCGTCCCGAAAAATGCCACGCGCGCGCTGATGGGCGACGTATTCTTCGCTCGCGCAAACGCAAGGCTTCGCTTTTCCGTTTTCGAGGATTGCGCCCTCACCGCGCTTCGTCGACTTACAAAACTGACATCGATAATTCCTTTCCGCAGCTTCGGCGGCCGTGAGCGGCGCGCTGGCGGAGCGAGTCGCGGAACGGAAGCGCTTCGAGAGGTCCCGAAGCAAACCTGGTGGGTTGTCCCAACGGCCTCGACGATGCTTCCTGACCTCGGCGACAAACTCCTCCATCGTCACTGAGTTCGACCCGAGATTCCCCCGAATCGCATCGAGCACCGCAATGGTAATGGGCTCCCCGACCTTCTTGAGAAAGATCGCCTTCAGCTCATCGTCGGGCGAAGCGTAGAGTTCCTCGGGGGTTTTCCCATCATCACCTTCTTGGGAAAAATCAGAGCAACTAGCTGTATCGGACTGCCCGGGTGCAAACGCATCGGGCGCCGCTTCTGTTCCGTTCTCTTCTGTTCGCTTCTTTTCTTTATGATTCCCTTCTTGATGATGATGTTCTCTTCCCTTCCCTTCAGAGGCACCTTCCTGCGGGCTCTCCGCTCCACCCTGCGCTTTCCCCGCGTGAGGGTGCGATTGCAAAGTACTGGTCTTCCGAGGTTTAGTCGCACCAGATTCCAAGAGGCCAATCTGGATCAGCCGTTCGATCGCAGCCCTGACAATCGGTGCGGGCTGTCGAATCACGAGCGCGAGCGACTCTGGATCATATGGGCGCCCATCGGCGCGCACCAAAGAGCCTCTCGGCTTGGCTCGCGACGCGAGCATCAGCACGCCTGTCCACACGCCCAAGTGAGCCGGGCCGTCTGGGTGGGCAAGAAGTTCCACATAGCTGTCTGCACTGAGGTCATTCGGCATCGGGAACCAGCGCGTGTCTTTCATTTCGCGACTCCGGTTGTTCTCGTACCGGTCGCTCCAATCGCGCACGCGCATTATCGGCTGGCTGGGCTCCTTCATGGATTCTCCGAAAAGATCGGGGCTAGGCTCGCTCGTTGTTTGGAGCCGCGACCGCCGGACGCTTCAAACTCTGCTCAAGGTGCGCTCTGACATCCTCGGGGCGATATCTGACGAGGGCGCCCAGCTTCACGTAAGGGCATCCCTGTTTCAGGAGCCGATCGCGTCGCACGCTGGCGACGCTGCGCTTCGTGATGGTGGCGTACTCGTGCTCGGTAAGTAGGGTTTCTAATTCCGCATCAGTGATGCGTTCGGTGTCGCGTGGCGGTGAAGTATGCATATACCTCCACCGGGCGAAATTTCGCTAGCAGAACGCAGTTTTCGCCAAAGGAACCAGCTAAGTATCTGAAATCGCGGGCGAAAAAAATCGGAATATTTTTGATCTCGACTCAACGAAAATTCGCTCGCGTCTCAGGATTCGTAAGAGAAGGGGTTGCAGATAATTCGAAACTCAGTACGATAGCCCTCCCGCCGAACATAGGGGAGCGGGTCCGCCTCAAGCCGGTATCGCTTCCGCAGAGTCTTCCTTATTTCCTGGATTCGTCGTTCGGTATTAGACCAGGCCCCGTCACCAACTTTAAGCGTTCCACCACTCTCCGCGAGTTTTTTCAGCACGCCCCAAGCTAGCGTCGGCTTGTGACTCCGTTTATCCTCGAACCCCAGTTCCGCGTAGTTCAAGTTTTCAGTCGCCATTCCTGCAGAGGCTATCACGCGCTCTTCGGATATGAACCGCAATTCCAGATCCGACCACTTGGTCGGCAATAAAGGTGGGTTGATCGGTGGCTCTGCGGCGATCGCGGGCTCAACGCCGCTGCTGATCGCTCGCTGGGCGGTCGGAACGCCCTCCGTTGAAGGCCGGACGCCCATCGACGGATGGTCGCTTCGTAAGTCCCTGACCAGAGCCCGTATCACCAGCATCCAGTGAGCCACGCGCCCGCGCAGGATTCTCTCAACGGTGTCATCACCCATCGTCGCCGCCACGTCTGCCCAGCGATCCGAGTCGGCATGTTTCTGCCGTTCTAGAAAATCCGCGAACAGTTCCTCGGAGCGCGAAGGCGTTGGCAAGCTCCAAAAGATTCGCTGCGCGGCGGTGTCGAAATACTCCTCAATGATGCGGTGCACTTCGAGCAAGGCGTCGGGAGAATGCGATTGCGTCTTCAGCGCAACGATGCGGGAGTTCATGGTTTCCCGTTTTAGCTCAATATCGCGTCTAACCATCTCGTGGAAAGCATCCATCAGCGTCCGTACGGCTTGGTGGTCGTGCTGCGCGAGGCGTTCTTGAACAGCGCGGATCAGTTCAGCGATGTCTTTCGAATACGGGTTCGTCGGAGAGTCGTCGAAGCGTTCGGCTGGTTCCATCGCTACCTGCTGCGCCTGATGTTGGGATCAGCCGCCGTCTGTGCTGCCTGGCGAGTAAAGTACGGCAAGTGGGAAATCGCGAAACCAAGTGGGCCCACCTCTGCCGCGCCCAGGATGGAACATAACTTCCGTTCCGCTTGATCAAGAATCTGCCGAGCAGCGTGGGATGATTCGGCAAGGATAGCCAATATCTCGGCATCTTTTGGCCGGGCACCAGGTCCGCTAAGGAGTTTCGGCACATCCATCGTTAGTTGCGGCGAGCAGCCTTTCGTAACAGATAACTCCATATATTACAGCATTTTGCATAATCCAAAAACTCCCGTATAATCGCGGAGAAACATATGGCGGAAGCACCCACCGGCGCGCATCTTGATCGAATTGAGTCGTGGCCGATCGATCGGCTGGTCGAATACGCGCGAAATCCCAGAAAGAACGATGGTGTGGTCGATCGCATGTGCGCATCGATCCGGGAGTTTGGATTCAAGATTCCAGTGCTTGGCGCGGAGCGACGGCGAAGTCGTCGATGGCCATCTGCGGCTGAAGGCAGCGCGCAAGCTCGGCATCACGGAGATCCCTGTGATCCTATGCGACGACTGGTCGCCGGCGCAGGTGAAGGCATTCCGCCTGATGGTAAATCGATCAGTTGGCTGGGCGGACTGGAACGAAGAGCTGCTTGGACTTGAGCTGCAGGAAATCGAGGCGATGGACTTCGATCTCAGCCTGACGGGATTCGATGATGATGAACTCGCACTATTCCTGCCGACTCAAGAGGCTGCTAGACGGGCTTACAGACGAAGACTCTGTACCTGAGCTGCCCCAAACGCCGGTGTCGGCGACTGGCGATCTATGGATCCTCGGAGAACACAGGCTGCTTGTTGGCGATGCCACCGAGCGGGCGGATGTCACGCGGCTTATGGCCGGCGAAGCCGCAGACTTAGTCCTTACCGACCCCCCCTACAATGTGGACTATCAGGGCTATACCGAGGAACGGCTGAAAATCAAAGGCGATCGGATGTCCGATGCCGAGTTCAAACTCTTTCTCGCCGCCGCATTTGGTTCGTGCCGAGCGATCGTGAAGCCCGGCGCCTCGCTCTATGTGTGCCATTCCTCCTCCTGGCAGCGTGAGTTTCAGGACGCGCTCGAAGCGGCTGGGTTCGAAGTCCGTTGTCAGATCATCTGGGCGAAGAATACGTTTGCGTGGGGATTCGGACGCTACAAATTCCAGCACGAACCGATCTTCTACACGCACGTCGCCGGTCAAAAGGACCCATGGTACGGCGACAAGTCGCAATCGACGCTGTGGGAAGAGAAGAAGCCCGCGGCCAATCGAATTCATCCAACAGCGAAGCCCGTCGAATTGATCGAACGAGCGCTGTTGAACAGCAGCAAGAGCGGTGACATCGTAGCCGATTTGTTCGGTGGCTCTGGCACCACACTGATCGCGTGCGAGCGCCGCGATCGCAAAGCGCGGCTGATGGAAATCGATCCGAAGTACGCCGATTGCATCATCCAGCGATTTCAGGAGTACACCGGCAAAGAGACTGTGCTTGATGGTGACGGGAAAACGTTCGAGCAGATCAAGTCCGATCGAGCGGGAGTGGCGACGTGAATCGCCCGCTGCATCCGCGAGATCGCGGAAATCGAATCACTGATTCTCGCCGGGCACCCGGATTTGCGAGGGCTGTGCCTCGCGTTATCGGATTGGTCGGCGGAACTGCGCATCCTCGAAGACGAGAAACGCCGCCGAGTAGGAACCCGGCGGCGCGAAGTGAACAGCGGGGGAACAAATCAGGCTTTGATCGAGTAGGAGCGCACGCCGTCCTCGCCCTTGGTCGAAACTACCGTCCGTCCCATCTTTTGGCCTACCGTGCCGGACAAAAAGCCTCGGATGGAATGGGGCTGCCAGCCGGTCGCCTTCATCAGTTCCTTGGCAGTGACGCCGCCCGGCCGCTTGAGCAGATCGAGTACTTTCGAAGTCTTGCTGCCGTCGCGGGCGGCTGGTTTAGCATCTTTCGCTTTCTTCGCGCTTTTGGGCGCTTTCTTGGCCGGGCTGGCCTTTTTCCCCGACTTGGGCTTGGAGGGCGCGACGGGTTCCGCCGGTTGCGCTGCTCCGGGAAGCAAACGAGCCGCAGCACTCCAGATTCGAGCGATCGCCGAGCTCCGGTTCGCGAATTTCTTCACAGGCTTCAGATCGTCGAACGGCGTGACGCCCGCAAAGCTGTTCCAGGTCTCGACCAGCCGCGAAATCGGCCAGTCCGCGGTCAGCTTCGCGAGTTCCTTCGCGGTCGAAAAGGTTTCGAGGTTCGCGGCACCGGCGGGATGTCCGACGAGCACCGTGATGTTGTTGTCAGGGTCGATTGTGAAGGTGTTCATAGCGACACCATTCATCGCTCTGTTTCAAGCAAAAGCCAAGTGAAATGTTGGATAGGAAAGGATCGCTAGGCATGGCTGGAGGGACGCGCGCAAGGGCCGGACGGAAGCGGGTCAAAGTTGATATGGCCGAGGTCGAGAAGCTGTGCGCGCTGAATTGCACCGATGCGGAGATCGCGGGTTTCATTTGCGTGAGTCTACGGACTTTCGCGCGGCGCAAACAGCAGCCAGCGTTTGCCGAAGCGATGGAGCGCGGAAAGAGCAAGGGAAAGCTCACCCTTCGCCGCAGTCTGTGGAACCTGGCAATGAAGGGGAATCCGGCAGCCAACATCTTCCTCGCGAAGAATCTGCTGGGCATGCGTGATGTCATGAGTAACGAGCACAGCGGGCCGGACGGCGGGCCGATCTCGATTGAAAACCAGCCCGACTATTCCAAGTTCACCGATGAAGAACTGGAACAATTGGAGGCGCTGCACAAGAAGGCTCATGGTGAAGACAGGAATTGATCTACTACTCAATCCGCATCTCATCGAGGCCGAGAGGTTACGCATCTTTCGTTCCTGCACGAACTGGTTCAGCGAATTTCGCAAATACCAACGGACGGCTACGCCCCCCAATAAACCACTGAAACGCGACGATCATCTGATGGACGGAACCCGGTATTTAATAATTTCTGGGCGTGCGCGCATGATCATGAACCCGAAGCTGGCTCAAGTTCGTTGGGGAACTCGCAGGAGCAAACACACCGGACCCGGCGCATGGATGGTGATATAGGCAGCCATGCGAAACTCAGGTCGACTCTCCGAGCTGTTGCGGCCGTCACTCGGGTTCGAGATTGAGCGCGAGCGCGCAACGCGCAGCCTGCGCGAATTTGGGCGCCAAGCCTGGCACGTTCTTGAACCATCGACGCCGTTCGTTCCCGGGTTTCACATCGACGCCATCGTAAAGCACCTCGAGGCCGTCACGCGCGGGGAAATTCGCAACCTGCTCATCAACGTTCCACCGCGGCACATGAAGAGCCTGTTGGTCTCGGTATTCTGGCCGGCCTGGGAATGGATTTTGCACCCGGAGCGGCGGTGGTTGTATAGCAGCTACGGACTACATCTGAGCATTCGTGATTCGTTGAAATGCAGACGCCTCATAGAGTCCCCCTGGTATCAACGTTTGTTCGGCCATCATTTCGCTCTCACCACCGACCAGAACACCAAGACGCGATTCGATAACGATCGCTCGGGGTATCGGCTGTCGACTTCGGTCGGCGGCGGGGTAACCGGCGAGGGCGGAGACCGAATCGTGTGCGACGATCCGCACAATGTTGCGGATGTAGCGTCCGACTCGGTTCGCAAGACCTCGATCGACTGGTGGGATGTCGCCATGTCAACGCGCGTTAACGATCCGAAGACAAGCGCCAAAGTCGTCGTGATGCAGCGCTGTCACCAGCGGGATCTGAGCGGGCATCTGCTCGAACAGGGAGGGTGGGAGCATCTGTGCCTGCCGGCGGAGCACGAAGGGCCGACGCGCACAACCATCATCGGGTTCTCCGATCCGCGCACCGAGATCGGCGAACTGCTGTGGCCGGATCGGTTCGGGCCACAAGAAATCGCGGATCTGAAAGTCAGTCTCGGCAGCTATGCCGCGGCGGGACAGCTTCAACAACGACCATCGCCCGCAGGCGGCGGCATCTTCAAGCGGCACTGGTTCCGATACTGGCAGCCGCGCGGCGCGAATCTCCCACCGATTATCGTTCGTCTGCCTGACGGCTCAACGCAATCGATCATCGCTGAGGAGGCGCCCTATCGTGTCGATGATCACCTGCAATCGTGGGATTGCGCATTCAAGGGCTTGGATAAATCCGACTTTGTTGTCGGCCAGGCATGGGCGCGGGTGGGCGCGCGATACATTCTGGCCGATCAGATTCGCGCGCGAATGGACTGCCCCACGACGGTCCAAGCCATCCGCGACCTCAGCAAGAAATGGCCGGCGGCTATCGCAAAGCTGATCGAGGACAAGGCGAACGGCCCGGCTGTGATTCAAATGCTGGCGCAGGAACTGCACGGAATCATTCCTGTGAATCCGTCCGGCGGCAAGGTCGCGAGAGCGCAGGCGATCGCGCCGCTTATCGAAGCCGGCAACATTTTTCTGCCGCATCCTGAGTCTGCACCCTGGGTCAACGACTTCATCGAAGAGTGCGTTCAGTTCCCGAACGGCGCTCATGACGACCAGGTGGACGCGATGACCCAGGCGATCCTGAAGTGGAATGAGCCGCAGGAGACGACGTACACGCTGTACATGGTCGACCCCGTTCGAATCAGCCCGTATTAGCCCCTGTTTGGGCCATACAGTGGATCGAGCTCTTCGATTCGTGATCCCCCTGCGGCGGCACGCGCGAAGCCTCCACCAAGGGGCACGCAGACTTTAGCGCACTACGACGGTGCCGTTTCACAATATTTCTTGAAATAATTTGAAATAAACTGAACAGTGTGAAAACCTGCGCGGCGTTCGTACTCATTTCCGCATGCTCGTTCGCAGCCGACACCGGATTATTCGGACGGGTGGTAGACGCGCAAACTCACGAACCGGTGCGCCGAGCCATCATCAAGATTTACACCTCCAAGCAACAGTGGGACGAGTTCACGGATGGCGAGGGCCGGTTCAAATTCCCCCCATTCGCGCGCGCCGCGTACACCCTGGTCGCGCACCGCGATGGCTATTCCGATCACATTTACAAAGTCGAGCTTTCCGATTTCGACGATCCCAAGGAACTCCCTATCGAGCTGCACAAACAGGGTCTCATCACCGGGAAAATCGTCGATCGCTCTGGTGAACCGTTGGAAGGCGCGCACATCGAGGCGCTGAACATACGAGCTTCTGGTGCGCAGGTCCAGGCGGCTGTTTCGGCGGAAACGAACGACCTTGGCGAGTATCGGCTCTCTGGTATCGATCCCGGAACGTACCGGGTGCGCGCGACCTATCGCGCGGGAAGTGAACACGAACTGGACTCGACACCGCTAACTATGGCGACCGCATTCTTCGGTAGCGGCGAGAAGCCTGCGGAGATCGCCGTGAAATCAGGATCGGTCGCTCCAGGAATCGATTTCGTATTGAACGCGGTTCGCCCCGCGACCATTCGAGGAACGCTGCGCACGGACGCAGGGAAGCTGACCGAGCGGGTGAACATGTGGATTCTAGGCCAAGCGGGCGAGGGTGGGCACAATGCCAGCGGTAGAGATGGTGTGTTCCAGCTGCCCGACACCGGTCCCGGCGTTTACACCGTCACAGCCCAAACCCTGAGCAAGACCGCGCGATTGTTCGGTTCTACGTCTGTGACCGTTCATGAGTCGGATGTGGATGGAATCGAAATCGTTCTTCGGCCAACTCCGAAGCTTGAAGGGCAAGTTAGCCTTACCGAAGGAAATCTCGCGGACTCGAGAATCAAATCGATTTTTTTTCATTGCTCCACCCCGGCACGCGGATTCTGCATCGAAAGCGCGCAATTGGATCTGGAAGGAAAGTTCTCACTCTCGCTCAATCCAGGTGAGTACACCATCTCGTTCGATTCCTCCTTCGATGTCCAGAAGGCCACGCTTGACGATCGGCCGGTCACGAACTGGAAGATTCAAATGTCTGGAGCGGAGACGAAGAAACTGGTGATCGTGATGAAGCCGAAGGCGAAGCAATGAAGTTCATCATCTTCCTCGCGATTGCGTGCCTGGTTCCGGCGTGCGCTCAAACCACGCCCGTCAAGATTCGAGTTGTGAATAGCATTACCAAGGCTCCCATCTCCGGTGCCTCGGTCACCATCGATGGCATGCATGGGAACCAGGCCCATCAACTCGCGGGACGCACAGACTCAAGCGGCACTTTCTCCGGCACCATCGAGTTCGCGGGTGCTCACTTGGCCAACGCGCGGCACAAGGGTTACGGCTTGATCGGCGCGGGTCTGATGGGGAAGATGATCGAGATCCGCCCCGACCAGTCCAACGAAACCACATTGGAGATGGTGCCGCTCGCTGTGATCGCGGGCCGGGTTCTCGATCAGTATGGCGATCCGGTTCGTCACGCCATCGTCAGCACCCAAGCGAAAGCGCACCTATCGGGGCGCGGAGAGGAATATGAGAGCCAATTCGCTGCGACCACCAACGATCGCGGCGAGTATCGCATCACCAATGTTGAACCGGGGAAGTATTTCCTGGTTTTCGAATACACCTCCGGCGATGATCGACATTACTCGCCGTCGTCCCGATACCAATGGCCCGAATTCGGCGGTCTGACGATTTTCCCTAGCGCCGAGGACATCCAGCATGCGCTGCAAGTGGAAGCTCGTACTGGCGAGACGACTCACGTGCCGGATGCCCGGTTGAAGATGGAACGGACGGTGACGATCAGCGGGCGAGTGTCGCCGTCGCCAGTCGAGGGGGGAATGGTGATCGTAGAACCGGCGGGGCCTCGCCTGAGCCGTCACCAGAGTGGTGGAGTCGGAGGCCAGATTGAAGCGGACGGAACGTTTCGGACCGAAATCCTCCCGGGAACTTACAACGTTCGGGCCACCGACCGGTCGGGGAAGGTTTCCAATGTTGTTGCCGTCGATGCGCACGCGAATGTTTCCAATGTCGCACTCACGTTGGGACACGGCTATGAGCTGACTGGGCGGATTGTCATCGACGGGACCGAGCATCTGGATTTCTCGAAGCTAGCGCTCCACTTTTTTTCCGAACCGGTGAAGATCGATTCAGCCGGGACTTTCCATGCGAATGCGCCCGCGCGCGACGCCAGCTACATGCTCCAGGGGCTTCCCGGCGATTGGTACGTGAAGGACGTCAAGGCGGCCGGGCGCACCATCGCGGGTCGCCAGTTTCATCTCGACGCCGAAATCACTGAGATTGTGTTCACGTTGAGTTCTAAGGGAGCGAGCGTCGAGTTCTCCGATGATACGGCGAGCGGCGTCGGGGATGTGATGCGGGCGGCGATGTTTGCACTATTGCCCGAGAACGGAATCGTGGATACGGATTCTATGTTCGCAGCCCAGGGGAGCGCTTCCGGCAAATTCATTGTTCATGGTGTTCCACCGGGCGACTATCGCGTCTTCGCCCTCGATCCGTCAAGTTGGGCTCTGCTGTTTGATCCAGCAGGTCTGCTGCAGAAGTACCGCGACTTGGCGCCGCTTGTAAAAATCTCCGAAGGAGAACACAGGAAAATGACCGCGCCTCCGACCAAGATCCCGGTGGAATGATGGCGGTCTCAACGCGATTGGTATCCGCTTCCGAGGTAACGCCTTCACATCCGCTTCCGACTCAACAACCGGCCTGTTTCTGAAGTTCCTTTATGCTTGTCATTATGAGCAACGACAATCCCTACTCCATTATGTTTCCTATTGGGACACGAGTGAAGATTGCCAGTCTTTCGGTCCTACAGGAGTTTAAGTTGAATTGGCACTATCATCATAAGCTCACCGATCAGCAGCTGGGTGACCATGATCGAGTCACGAAGGTGACCAAGATGGGTTTGTATCATGGCGGTGACATCGTTTATGAATTACAGGATATTCCCGGTTACTGGCACGACGTTTGCCTGCGAGCGTGCGGTGAGAATGATACTCAGGATTCCTGAAGTTCGCGGGCGATCGCTCGGTGTATACTAGCCCGGCGTTGGATTACATGCGTCCGTGAATTCAGTTAAGACAAACATGGCACCTTCAGCTTGATGCTGTCATTCGGTGCGTGCACGAGGTCCTGCTTTGTTCCGAGATAAATTTCGGTCGTCACGATTGAGGCATGTCCCAAGAGTATTTGGACCTGATCAAGCTGGGCGCCGGCCGCTATACAAAGCTTCGCGCACGAACGGCGGCAGTCATGCGGCATTAGGCGAGGGAGCCCAGCTGCCGTTGAATACGTTCGGACAAGCTGCCAGACGGCCTTTTCGGACAGACTTCCGCCGCACGATTGACCGTTCCGATTTATGGATCGAAAGACGCGATCCCCCGTGAGGTTCGCCGCGGACTGCCAGGCGTCGATTGCCACTTTGACCCACGCCGGAACCGGCACCGTCCTGATCCGACCACGCTTTCCGAGTATGTCGATGATGCACCATCTGCCTTCGCGCTGTTGTATTTGTTCGAACGTGAGGGCAACGATCTCAGATCGACGCAATCCACAACCCAAGAGAACGGCGAGGATGGCGCAGTCACGTATTCCCTTTAGCCTGCTCACGTCTGGTGAGCTCAGGAGTGCCTGCGCCTGCTGGAGAGAAAGCCATTGACCCATCCGAACTCCAAGTTTCTTGGCACCACTTACGCCGATGATGCCGACCGCGATCCGGGAATCCAGCAACCCATTCTGAAGGGCCTCGAGCGCAAGCTTTCGAACGCTAGAGAGGCGGACGTTGATTGACGATGAACTGAGTTGCCGGGCCTCGAGCGAGACTCGCCAAGCATTGACTGTGGCTCTGGAAAAGCCGGATCGGGGCTCCACCGCGTACCATGCTGCGAACTCATCGAGGGCCATGTTGTATATGCGGCGCGTACTCGGCGAAGATACGCTGTTCAACACCAGCGTCTTGAGACTCGGCCACGCTTTCGTGTCGTCTAATACGGTAAGTTCAAGCATTTCATCTCCTTCGTTCACACTATTTCTGAGGACAAGAAGCGCCGACTAGCCAGACTCGTCAGCCTCAAGCGGTACATCGGTACCCGGCCTGCACAAGTATCAATAAATTCGCCAACCCTGCCGATAGCTGAGAGGGGCGCTCTTTGATTCAGACGGCCATTTTCGCGGCGGTCACACTCACCGCAGCTGTACTTGGTTCGGACCTCGCAGCCGGCAAGTACGCTTACGAGAGAGGCGACTATGCGACGGCGCTAAAGGAATTGTTACCGGTTGCGGATCAAGGCGACGCACAGGCGCTGTACCTCGTCGGTTCCATGTTCTTTGAGGGCAACGGTGTAACGAAAGACAAGCCCAAAGGAGCGGCCCTTTTCCAGTTCGCTGCAGAAGCGGGGTACGCAGAAGCAGAACTGCGACTCGCAACGATGTACCAGATCGGAGAGGGTGTGCGGAAGGACACCGACAATTCTCTCTACTGGAATCGGCGGGCTGCTGAACACGGGCTTCCACTGGCGCAACTGGGAATGGGAGTGATCTCCTGGGCGGGAGAAGCGGGAAGCAAAGATCGTGTTCAGGCATATATGTGGTTCAGTCTCTGCTCGGTCAGTAACGATCCCTTCCCTGGTAGCAGTAGCCTCAAGAACGCCAAGATCGGCAGTGTCTGCGCGGAGTCTCGCAACGCGCTTGCGGGAGAAATGACACGGGGCCAGATTGATGAGGGAAAACAGCACACGGAAGACTGGAAGGCTAAGCATAGCGTTGACTCGCGGACAAAAGCGAAATGAGAGTCGACGAACAGCGCAGTGCCAAGCGACATAGGTATTTTCGAGGTACGAAATGAATTCTCGATTGAACACTCTTTACGTGGTTCTGTCTAGCGTTGTTCTCGCCGGTTCCGCGTTGGCGCAATCTGAACCCTTGCTAACCGTAGAAAAGGTTATGACTGGAGAGCAATTGCGGACGACCGGTGTTGATAGCCTGACGCCCGGCCAGCGCAGCGCTTTAGATCGATGGCTCTCCGATTACACAATAAGAATCATCCAACTCGCACACCCTTCCGACAAGCCTGCCACTAGTGGTCCTGTCCTCCCGCCACCCGCTTACGGCGGAAGCAGCGGTGACCATTGGATCAGATCCAAGGCTGACAATGGAGCGATCGTCATCCTGGAGGACGGCTCGATGTGGGAGGTCAACTCGATCGACCGGATCTACTCCTCGTTATGGCTGCCAATCAGCAACGTGAGAATCTTAAAGGCGAGTTCGCCCGTTGGTGATTACAAGTTCACGCTGATCAACACAGACGACGGGGAGAAGGCACTGGCGAAATACCTGGGCAAACAGTAGCGGGTAGGTCACAATTGGGGGGGCGCGCGCCAGGGCCCGATTCAACCTCCCAGGTTCGGGGCCTTCACTTTCCCATCAGCAACCGCGCGGCGAGCATGGCCGGCATTCCGGCAAGGACGATTTTCTCGGCGGTGGGGCCCACGTTGTACGGAACGCGCACGAACTCGACGCGCTGCGCCTCGGGTGAGTACAAAGCATATGCGGCGCGCCAATTACCATCTCGAGGCTGACCAACCGAGCCTGGGTTCACCAAGTAGGTCTGCTCCGGCCGAACCCCTAACCGCGCTCGGGATCGATCGTGGTTACGCCATCCGGCGTCACCGCGAATCCTCCTTGCACGTGCGTGTGACCAAAGAACGTAAGGCGCGTTTTCAGTTGCGGAACGAGCGGCGCGACGTCGGAGGGCTTGATCAGATATTGGTCCTTCCACCTCCAGGCTGGACGGGTCCGCGCGGTCACAAACATTGGCGCGGGCAGCCAATGGGTCGCGAAAGCGATCAATGGCTTCATCGAAGCGTGCCGTTCAGTTTCCGATTGGCGCGCACGACTATCAGGTGGCTGCGATGAGGAGGCGCCATCGCGCTGGATCAAACGCTAAAGAGCGCGGTTTGAAGTACGCTGAAGTCATCGCGAAAATTGAAATCCCGCTGCTGGCTAGAATCGTTTTGTGGTGCATCGCTGGTGCCTTCCTGTCGATCAGAAGCTATGTGGATTTTCGAAATCCATCGCCAGATCGGTCTTGGCTTACACCTTATTCATTGATGCTGATGGCGAGTCTGGCGTTTTTCGCGGCGTTCGATGCGTTCCGCAAGCGAGATTTGCCCGCTGAACCAGAGGCACAACCAGAACCGCTTACGAGCGGCGAACGAATCGGATTCAGGTTGCTCGGAGCTTTCGTACTGCTTGTCGGAACGGCCGGGCTGAGTATCGGTTGCTGGCTGGCATGGGATCAGTGGAGTCGGGTGGCGCAATGGCCACGTGTGGATGCGATTTTGGTTCGTAAAGAGATTTCGACGGTGGGGGCCCGTTTGATCTTTCAGTACGATGCTGAAGGGCGCCGTTTTACGGGACTGGCATTCCGTTGGGGTTCTGAAAACGCAGTGCGAGCTGCTCTTGAAGGGTACGAACCGGGAACCGTTCACCGGATCAGTTACGATCCGCATGACACTTCACAGGTTGAAACCATTCTCACCTACAACTGGGAACTGTTCAAGGCTCCTGTTATTCTTATCGTGCTTGGCTTGTTGCTTATCTTCGGCGGAGTAACGGTTTACCCCTGGTCAATTACCGGTCGTTCCTCAAATGTAGTTTTGCATCCTGGTGGTCATTGAAAATTAAGCCGGTTTGCCGCGGGCTTTGCGCATTGGAATCGCCTCGCATCTCGACGCGGTGAGCAATGCGCTTTGGGCAACTAGCCGCGCTGCTTGGCTTCGGCAATCGCCGCGCTCATGAGCTGTTCCATCTTCGAAACTCCGAGCAAGGCGCTCAGAAAACGGCAGAACTGATATGGGCGAGCCGTTAGCAACTTCGTTACTTTAGCCAGATCCTCCGGCGTGAGCGTGTCGCGGTCTACGGCGACACTTCCGCTATCGTAATCGGCGAATCCCATTTCAGCGCCGATGCGATCCGCCAGACGTACCGATCGTGGAGGGGCAACTTGGCGATCTCGGCGAGAAGGGAGTCGACGTCGGCTCCGGGTTGGGAGATGGCCATTTGGAATTGAATGTAGGGTTCAATGGAAGGGGAGTTCATCAATTCGAGGGCGCCCTCTTCGAGCTGAATCTGATCTAGAGGTATGTGCTGGAGTTTTCGATCGCTCATAACTCGATTTCGGCAGCAACCTGCCGAGCCTATAGGCTGAAATCGAAAGCCTACCACGCGATGGCACGCACGCAGGGCGCCGCTATGCGAGACGCAAGCTACCGAGCGCGCCGAATGCAACCTCAGAGTGCCCGGTAATAGAGCGAACCCAAGAAATGGCATATACCATTCGAGCCGGCACCGGTGCATGATAATTCCATGCGGGCTCGAGTTCACGGACTGTGTTTGCGCGTTCGCATTCTCGCGGCGATTGTGGCCGCGCTCCTTCCGCGAGCGGCAACCGCACAAGCTCCGCCGACTTCGCACGTCTCGATTTCCAACCAAGCATTGCTCTCGACCGATTCCGCCGCGCAACTCATTGACGGAATCATCGCCGATCTCGATCCTTCCCGGCTTAGGCTCGCCGATCCCACTAGTTGGGAGGGGCAAATCGTTCATAGTGCCGAGAGGGCCGCAGCGCGATCCATCACTTTTGCACTTGCCGATTCGAATCTCGACGGCAGTTATACGATTCAGCGACCCGCCGGCGATATCCTGATCGCACGCTGGAAAAATGGCGGCCCGGATCACCCTGACACGGTCGTGTGGCTATGGGATTCGCCAAGCGAAACTATCTTTCTCGCCGAACTCGCCACGCTTCAGCGGGAGCCGGTGGCGGAATTCGTAGAGGGATTGTTCCAATGGAAAAAGTTCATCGGGATCAGCGCGGTGAAACTCCAATTCGGGACGGCCTCTCGGTGTCCGATTGCGTTGGGCTCAACGACCATTGAGCAAACCCAGTTCGACATCTATTGGGTTCATGTGTTCGCGCGTCCCGCGCAAAATCGTGCGATCCTCGGGGTCCGTATCTCTAAGGTCGCCTTCACTTCCGATTACCCAGCCGAGGCGGTTCTCGTCCCGGAGCGTTTCCCTCCGCTGCGCGATCGGATCACAGGCTCCTCACGACTCGAACTCTTCGCCGAACTGGAAAAAGATTTTCAGTCGACATCCCCCGTCTATTATCCCCGAGCGCGGACCCAAGTCCTCGATCGGGAGTTGCTACGGCGCGGCGAGTTGTCCGACGCCGAGGTCGAGAAGATTACCCTTCGCGAATTCACGAATCGCGCGGCGAGGAAATGGGTCTGGACCGAAGATCTCATTCCGTCGTACCGGCTCAATGCATTCCTGAGCGCGGCAGCGGATCTCGGTCAACTTCCGCGTTACGAGCACGCGGTGACCGGCCTCATCGACCTCGTGCCGCCCACTACCGCGGAGGTAATGACCAGCCAGCTTGCCGCGCGAATCCTCGACGCGATGCGCAACGCCGGAGTAAACTCCTCCCAGCCCGCTTTCGCTCTCATTGAGAAAAGGCGATTCGTTCGAACTGCGCTCTTTCATTTGTCGCGGTTGTCGCCAACTGAGGAGCTGATCGACCGGCTATCCAGCATCGATGTTCCGCCGGAACTCGCACGAGAGCAACTGCGCACTATCGCGAACATGAAACGTAGGCTCGCCCCGTCGTCGAAGCATTCTCAATGACCGTAGTCCAGAGTTTCCAAACGACGCGTTGCTACTGTGGCGCGACTCAAGAACCCCCTGTTAGCCCCAAACAGAATCGTTATAGGCGGGGCGCAACGAGCACCAGTACTTTGATTTTGCCGAGCCCCATGGTTTCGGGTCTTCGGACTGCGGACGTCGTCCAAACCGCGCAGAATCATGCAAATGCGTGCACCACTCGTGCCACTTGATGCGTTTTTCAAGCGTTAATCAACACTCTAAGGCGCTTTTTTCACGCTTGACTCCGGCTCCGAACGTGAGCGTTCATGGGACCGCCATGATCGTCGCCATCTACGCCCGGGTCAGCACCTACGGACCAGAGTTGCGAAATGCAACTTCACGAATTGCGCCAGTACGTCCAGAAGCGGAGACTGGCAAGTCTTTCAGGAGTATGTAGATACGGGCTTCAGCGGGGCGGCCGCCAGCCGCCCGCAGCTCGACCAGCTCCTTCGCGACGCCCGGCTCCGCAAGTTCGAAGCCGTGCTGGTGTGGAAGCTGGACCGCTGGGGCCGCAGCGTGGCGCATTGCGTCCGTTCGATCCAGGAGCTGGTATCCCTGGGAGTTCGGTTCCTCAGCCCGACGGAATCGATCGACACGGGCGCTGATAGCCCTATGTCCAAGTTCCTGTTGCACTTGTTCGCGGCGTTCGCCGAAATGGAGCGCGGAATCATCCGGGAGCGCGTTCGGGCGGGCGTCCGCGCGGCAAAGGCCAAGGGAACGCGCCTGGGACGCCCACAGCGCGTATTTCGGCGCGACGAGGCGCAACGGCTGCGCCGAGGGGAAGAGTTGGCGGGGAATTGCCCAGGCGCTAGAAATCCCGATGTCCACCGTTATCGACGCCTGCCGTTCGGAAAACCCTCCCGTGGGCTAGCGCCGATTTTGGCGCAAACACAACCCCTTAGCTACCAGCCACTTAGCGTTCGACAAACATGTGATTTCCGAACGTAAAAAACAGCCCACCCCAGGCATAGACCAAGAGCGATGACGCCGTGGGCCTCCAATCGACGTGTAGATGGACGCAGGTCCGTGAGGCAGGAACAAGTTCTTTTCAAATCGCCCTGAGACATGACGTGAACAGAATATAGCGGGTACTCCGTCTTGGAAGTCAACCGCCTGAAACGAATGGTGGAGCGGATCGTCGGCGGTCCCTACGGAGATCGAACAGAGGGGACACCGGAAGCGCCCTCTCCTTTTTTTAGGGAGTGCCACAATGCGTGGCGGCCTCGCGTGAAGTATTACGGCGGATCGACAACATACCTTGGACCGGGCGCGGTCGGCAACTGCGACACGACGTTCTACGACATGTTCAGCTACAGCCAAGCCGGCGGGAAGCTCGGAAAGCGGCTTCGCGTCGCACGTCAGTTCGAGACAACGAGCCTAAGCTGGGTGACCGCGAACGCCGACCTGAATTCGAGCTACACCTTCGACAACGAGGGCCGCGTGACTGCGACGCAGTATCCGACATACGGACCATCCGGGTCGACGACGGCGGGCCCGGATCTCGGGTATGCTGTGGACAGCATGGGGCGGTTGAACACTATGACCGATCTGGGATCGAGTTCGACGATCATCAGCGGCGCGACCTACGGTCCTTCGAGCGAGTTGCTGTCGATCGGCGGTTCCTACAACGAAACCCGCACCTACAACTCCATGCTGCAATTGCTGAGCGTCGCGGTTGCGCCCTACGGCTCGACGACGGTGAACATGAGCTATGCCTATTCATCAACGCAGAACAACGGCAAAATCACGTCGCAAACCGACAACATCAGCGGTGAGACGGTAGTTTACACCTACGATTCGCTGAACCGACTCGCCACCGCGGGTGCGACGAGCGGTTCCTGGGGCCAGAGCTACGGCTACGACGGATTCGGCAATCTGGCGAGTCAAACGGTGACGGCGGGATCGGCGCCGGCATACAGCGTTGCGCCCGATCCGACGACGAATCACGTGGGCTCGACGGATGCAAATGGCAATAGCACCGATGCGCTCACCGGCGGGTACCCGGCATATGACGTGATGAACCGGCTGGTCGCTGTTGGGACTGGATATGCCCAGTACAGTTATGCGCCAAGCAACAAGCGCGTCTGGCGTGGGATCTGGACGAGCAGCACGCTGACGACGGACGAGGTTACGTTCTGGAGCATCTCAGGCCAGAAGTTGGCAACGTATTCGATGCAACTGATCGGGGGATTGATCAACAGCTCGTCCGCTACGCCGCAATTGGTGGCGAGTCAAGCGACCACGAATTACTACTTCGGCGGGAAGCTGATCAAGAACGGGAATAGTCCGGTGGGATATGTGGGCTCGGATCGGGTGGGATCGATCGGCAAATACTATCCCTACGGCCAGGAGAAGCCGTCGGCAACGACCAACGGCACCGAAAAGTTCACCGGCTATGTTCGGGATTCAGAAACGGGTTTGGATTACGCGGTGAGTCGGTACCACAATCCAGGCACAGGTAGGTTCCTGACGGCAGACCCCTACCGCGCCAGGTCGACCGGCGCAGCGAATCCGAAGGATCCGGGAAGCTGGAATCGATATTCATACGTGCAAGGGGATCCAGTTAACTTTTACGATCCCCGAGGGCTTTTCATGAGCAGAATGCCTCCGAACCCTACAGACCCATGCTTCGGGGCCACCGTTGATACCACAAACATCTACTCCCAATGCTTTTCCTATGACCCCACCGATACTGATGGTGATCCGGGTGGCGACGACCAAGGGCCGCCGGGAGGGGGTGGCGCAGCAAGCAAGGGGCAAACTGCGATATCAGAAGGAAACGCGGCGGCAAAGTTCATCGCCGATAAGACGTCCTGGAGTCCAGCATGCGACAAAGACCTAACTGCTGTCGGCACGCAGTTGGCGTCCATTCAAACTGCTGCACTGCAGGTGCAGTTTTCAGACGGCACGGCAAGTGGGGTCACTATGGGCAGTCTGTTGATCAACGGTACAGATCCGAATATAACGGCTGCAGACGTTGCGAACCCTCAAACCGTCGCTGGGTATTTGCAGGACAATCCTCCCACTTCAGCGGTTAGCCAGCTAGGTGGAAACAATGTTTACCTAAACCCCAACCTATTCACGCAGTTTGGTAACGGGTACCAAATTGCGATCGTGATGCACGAACTTCTCCACAATGCTACGTCGCAGGATGACGGGCAACTGCAAGATGATTTAGGACTCCCCCACGGGCCCAGCAAGAACGTTACCTTAAAGTTGCTGGCGGATTGTTTTTTACAATGACGCAGAGATCTCTGTGGTGTTTGTTTTTTCTGCCTTGGGTAGCCGCTCAGGCCGTTGCCCAGGTTCCGCTAGACACCTCCGGCATGAAGGGCGACATCAATCTGGTAATTTTGGACTCGTTCGGCCGCCGATTGACGAACGCGACCGTTGAGATTCAAAAGCTAGGAGTAACAGTTTCGAGTCCGATGGTCCGAGTAACGAATCTACGAATAGCGGCGGTCGAATACGGTAGATACCGGGTAACGGCCAAAGAAAGAAATTACGCACCTGCTTCGATGGATGTGGTTCTTCAAGGGCCGTACGTTCTAGCGACGATTGCCCTAATACCCTACCCTTTAGAGTCTAGCGCGGAGGAAATCGAGGCGACGGGCGTTTTCATTCGGCCACTGCCAACAGGCTGTGACAGGGTGCGAGTAGTTCCTCTCTTCGCTTCAACACCTTCGCTCGACGCGAATGTAGTGAAGGAGCAGTTTACAATCTCTAACGCAAAACCTGGGAAGTACGTCGCCGTCTCAGCCGGCCCCACCGGCCCCTGCCGTGTTGACGAACTCACAGTACCACTAGGCAGCCGAGTCGTGAACATTCAAATACCCTAAAGACCGGTAACAACCGTTGGGACGACAGGACGACAGGACGGAAAACAGGGACAGACGAGCATATCCCGGTCGCCGACATCGCCAACCCTTTGGCGATCATCCACGTGTTCGGGGCGAGCGGCCCCGGCAGATTGCTGCCCGCGTTGACGATCCCGGACGGACGAAAGGGACAGCCTGACGTGAGCCCTTCGTTTTCTCCATCTTTCGACCGAGCCTGATCAGTGAGTTACAGCCAAAAGGGACGGAGCGCTCCGTCCCCTCTCGAAAAATCGCGACCAACGCCGATCTGAACTCGACCTACACCTTCGACAACGAGGGCCGCGTGACTGCGATGCAGTATCCGACCTACGGGCCGTCGGGATCGACGACGGCAGGCCCGGATCTCGGGTATGCTGTGGACAGTATGGGCCGGTTGAACACGATGACCGATCTCGGATCGAGTTCCTCCATCATCAGCGGCACGACCTACGGGCCATCGAACGAGCTGCTGTCGATCACCGGAACGTCCTACAACGAATTGCGCAGCTACAACTCCATGGTGCAACTCACCGGTCTGAGCGTGTACGCGTACGGCGTTCAGGTTGTGAACAACACCTACAACTATTCGTCGACCCAGAACAACGGCAAGATCACGTCGCAAACCGATAACATCACCGGCGAGCAGGTAGTGTACGCTTACGATTCGCTGAATCGACTGGCGAGCGCGGGGGCGACCAGCAGTTCGTGGGGCCAGAGCTACGGCTACGACGGGTTCGGCAATCTCTCGACTCAGACGGTTACCGCAGGATCGGCGCCGGCATACAGCGTGGTGCCCGACCCAGCGACGAACCACGTCGGTTCGACC
>CAWFUQ010000011.1:0-1416367 GCA_963819125.1 Terriglobia bacterium | reverse complement strand
ATGAAGAGGGTTCTATCGGTGGTGCTCGTGAGCTGAATCTCATTGATCCCAATAGACTTTGGGAGCACTGCCGATAGAACGCATTGAACTGAACCTCTGGATTTGGCAGGACAACTGCTTTATGGGTATTGAATCGACTTTTTGGAGTTGGAAAGCTTCGCCCGTCGTGTTTGGGTCCTGACGGCTGTGGCTCTTGACGTCACCGCAGATTGTCCTGCCAAATCCTACCACGGTCGATTCCTACCCGCGTAGCGGGTTTAGTTCAATGTCCGATAACGGGCGGGCAAGTCCCCGGAATGCGCAGAACTCCGGCGGTGAAGCGAATCTAGCCAAAGGTTGCTAACCCACGTCAATCGCATTTCAATCGCAGGTCAGGTCCCAGTAGCGCCGCCCGCCCCAATGGAAGCGATGGTGCAGACGATTTCATCGGCGGTCACGATGGCACTGGCGTAGTTTGGGATATTGACTTCGAGAGCGGCGTGCATTTGCTCGTCCGAGTAGCCCGCGGTCGCGTCTTTCACCACTGTGACTTCATAGCCGAGCTCGGCGGCATAGCGAACCGTGGCCTCCACACAGGTGTGCGCGATCAGTCCGATGACGATGAGTTTGTGAATGCCGTGTTTCTTGAGCTGCAGATCCAGGTCCGTGTTGGCGAAACCACTGGAACACCAATGCTCCGCGGCCACGATATCGCCCGCGTGAGGTTCGAACTCACGGCGGATCTCACCGCCCCATGTGCCGTATTCGAAGGTTTTTCGTGACCATGCTGCCTTCTGAATCGGCGCAATGTACTTCCAGGATCTCGTAGTCGCCGGGGCGATATTGACGATGCAGTGCGTAGAAAACGCGAATGTCCGCTTTTCGCGCTGCATCGAGGACTTGCAGCATATGAGGAATGCACTGATTGGCTTCCGCGATGCCCTTCAAGCGATCCCATACCTTGCCTCCCTCGGAGATGAAATCGTTGTATGGATCGATCACAATCAGTCCCGTCATCTCGTTCTCATATGTCAGTGGTGCCATGCTTCCTCCAGTTCATCTCGGCCTATCAACTGGACCACCCAGCATTCCGGCCAAATCCATTTCGGCGTCTCGGGTCTGCAATCCGCGTTTGAAAGCGGCTTGGATCAGATCTTGCGCCTCGGGGTTGCGCAATCCCATTCCAAAAACCTCGGAGTCACGGCGGAAGTCCTCGGCCGGCGCGAGCGCAATCGCATTGACCCGATCTTTGATTGCGACATGGCCCGCAGCCGGAAAGCCGGCGATGCGACGAGCCAGCGATCTCACAAACTCACCGAGCTCTTCGGCGGGCATAGCTCGATTGATCCAGCCGTAGCGCTCGGCCGAGTCGGCATTGTAATCCCCGGCACTCAGCATGACCTCAAGCGCCCGCGCGCGTCCCATGAGGCGAGTGAGGTGTTGGACTCCACCCGTGCCGGGGATCACGCCGAAGCGACGGCTCGAACTGACCGAACACCGCCGACTCGCGCGCGGCGAAGCGCATGTCGCATGCGAGCACAAACTCGCTGCCGATGCCTCGTACGCGGCCCTCGATTTGAGCGATCGTGACGAGGCGGCTTGCGCTCAGGTGGTGGAACAGGAGGCCGACCGACTTTTCGTCCAGCTTCGCGGACTCCTCCCTTAGCTCTTTGACCCGTGTCAAATCGACGTGGGAAATGAAATAGTCCGGGTCGGCACTCTTGAATACGAGCACACGGACGGAGGGGTCGGCCTCAGCTTGATGAATGAGGGAGCCCAGATCGCGGGCCAGCTCCGGCCCGAAAAGATTCATGGGTGGGGCCGCAATTTCCACAAACAGCGCGGCCCCCTCCTTTCGTATAGCGAGCGTCTCGAAAGTCATAGGCATTCTCCTGGTGCGCTTCCTTCGGTTTCCACTAGCGCAGCGATCTGAAGCCCGCGCGAACCTCTTCTGAAAAGAGCTTCGGCTGTTCCCAGGCCGCGAAGTGGCCGCCTTTCTCCACCTTGTTGTAATGGATCAGTTTGGGATACGCCCGCTCCGCCCAGCTCTTCGGAGCAGGAAAGAGTTCGTCAGGGAAGACGCTCACGGCGGTCGGGACCACGACGCCTTTGACGGCGAAGAACGATGCGCCCTTGTTCTCCCAGTAGAGACGAGCCCCCGAGATCGCCGTATTCGTCAACCAGGTGAGCGTGATGTTATCGAGCACGTCATCGCGCGTGAGGCCTTCGGTCCCTCCGGCGAACACACGCGCGATCATTTCGTAGCTGCGCGCGTCGTGATCGAGGAAATAAGCCGCCAGGCCGACCGGCGAATCCGCGATTCCGTACAGCGTCTGCGGCCGCAATCCCATCTGGAAGGCGTAGCCGATGCCCGTGGCATAGACGTGACTCAGCCGGTCGTAAGCGAGCTTCTCGTCGGCCGAGAGATTCGCCGGCGCCGGCTTGCCGGAAAAGGCCATCCCGTCGATATCGGGCGGAATCACGTTAGGCATGTTGGTGTGAATGCCCAGCAATTCCGGTGGCGCCTGCACGCCCATTGTCTCGGTGATGACTGCGCCCCAGTCGCCGCCCTGCGCCACGAATTTCGTGTAGCCGAGGCGCTTCATCAGTACCGTCCACGCGCGTGCAATGTGCGCAGGGTCCCAGCCCGTGGTCGCCGGCTTGCCGGAAAAACCGTAGCCTGGCATCGACGGAATCACGACATCGAACGCGTCGGATGCTTTTCCGCCGTGCGCGGTGGGATTGGTCAGAGGATCGATGATCTTCATCTGTTCAGTGATCGAGCCCGGCCATCCGTGGGTCACGATCAGCGGCAACGCATTTTCGTGTTTCGAGCGGACATGGATGAAGTGAATGTCCAGTCCATCGATCTCGGTGATGAACTGCGGCAGGGCGTTCAGTCTCGCCTCGATCTTGCGCCAGTCATATTCTGTCGCCCAATAGCGCGTCAGCGCCTGCATCGTGGCGAGTTGCACTCCTTGCGTTGCGTCCGTAACCGTTTCCCGTTCAGGAAACTTGGTCGCGTTGATGCGGCGGCGCAGTTCGGTCAGTTCGGTTTTCGGGACATTCACCTGGAATGGGCGAATGGCGGCGTTGTCGGTCGCAGTTGTCGGTGTCATGGTCTTGCTCCTCTGAGTTTTTGATTTCCCCGTGCTCGGGGTACGCCTCTCATAGGGGCAATCTGGAGACCAAAGCACAATCGCTGAAGCAACAATAGATGGCAGCGCTTATGCTGTTGCGAATTTGGTGAATACGGCGAATGTGGTGATTGTGGCGAGAATTCAACCGAACTTGAACTGGCTCTTGCGAATCTTCAGCGCTCTGATCTTATGTTCGAGCGTCGAGGCCGGAATCTGAAGCTTGGCGGCAGCTCCGGATGGCCCGGAGACACGCCCTCGGCTGGCCGTCAGCGCCGCCTCGATAATCTCTCGCTCTGTCCGCGCTTCACGCTCCGCCGGTGCTGCAACGCGCGAAATTGCCGGCGACGATTCAGTCGATAGCCAGACATCGTCGACGGCAAAGACGTTACTTGGACTCACGATCACCGATCTTTCGATCACATTCTGCAATTCGCGAATATTGCCCGGCCACTCGCACGCGCGCAATCGCTCCAAAGTTCTCTTCTCAATGGTGCGGTTTCCTCCGGCTGGTGGGCCAGGACCTATTTTGGTCGCCAGACGGCCAGTTCATTGGTTTCTTCGCGCAGGGCAAACTGAGAAAGATCGCACTGGCTGGTGGGCCGGCGCAGAATATCTGCACGTCCGCCAGTGGTCTCGGCGCCTCTTGGAGTCCGGCGGGAGAGAGTGTGTTTAATCCGAACAATCGGGCTCCCTTGATGCGGGTTCCCGCCGCGGGGGGCACGCCGCGGCCGCTCACCACGATCGATGCAACGCGCGCGGAAAATTCGCACCGGTTCCCCAATTTTCTACCAGACGGACGCCATTTCTTGTTCACGGCCCGAAGTAGCCACAAAGAAAATACCGCGATTTATGTTGGATCGCTGGACTCCAAAGAGACTAAGCGGGTCCTGACGGAGCAATCTAACGCGGTCTATGTCTCACCCGGCTACGTCCTGTTTGCGCGGGATGGATCGCTGATGGCGCAGCGCTTCGACTCACGACGCCTGGAATTGTCGGGCGACGCGTTCCCGGTGGCTGGCAATGTGGATCAGGAGACACCCAGCGCCAACGCTTTTTTTTCGGCATCGGCCGACGGCACCGTGATCGCCTATTCCGAGGCGAGCCACTCTTTGGATCAACTCACCTGGTTCGACCGCGCCGGCACGAACGTCGGAACCCTGGGCCCCAAGGGACATTACGGTACCCCGCGCCTTTCTCCCGATGGGAAGCGTCTGGCACTAACGATCCCCGATCAGGAGAGCGGGAACCGGAATATCTGGATGCTGGAAGTCGCCTCGGGATCTCTCACACGGTTTACGACGAATCTCACCAACGACTGGATCGAAGCATGGTCTCCGGACAGCAAGTATCTCGCGTTCGCGTCGGACCGCTCGCCCCGCTCCAGCATCTATCGTAAAGCTGCGGATGGCAGCGGCGAGGAGCAACTTATGGTGGCCGCCGGCGACACCTTGGGCGCCTTTCCAGACGACTGGTCACGCGACGGCCGCCTGCTTTCATATCACGTGGACATGACCGATACCGTCGATCTGTGGTTACTGCCTTTGTTGGGAGGCGGGAAGCCACAGCCATTCTTGAGGACAAGATTCACGGAAATCGGGATGAAATTCTCGCCGGACAGTAAGACCGCTGCGTACTATTCGAATGAGTCCGGCACATTTGAGGTTTACGTCGCGGCGATCGATAAGCCCGGGAAGCAGCGCGTGTCATCCGGCGGGGGCATTTCACCCGAGTGGAGGGCGGACGGGAAAGAATTATATTTTCTCTCGCACCAGTCGATCATGGCCGCCGCGGTCAATGGAAGTGGGGAGTCCGTCACGTTCGGTGTACCCCAGGCTTTGTTCCGATCCTGTCATTACAGCAGCTTTGGAGCTAAAGCCTCGGACTATGATGTCTCGCCGGACGGCAAGCGGTTCCTATTCCCGTGCCAGTCCATGGACGCAAAGAAACGCTCCGTAACAGTCGCGATCGGATGGCTCGACATGGTGAAACACCCAGGCCGCCAGGGCGAGCATTAATCTGGCGAAGCACTCAGAGCCACACCGCCGACAACAGAGATCCGTCGCAAGGAGTGGCTCGATCCTCAAATAGCGCGTTTGAGACGGTTGCCGATAATGCTGCACATCAGGCCGTGGATAGGCTGTTCCGCGCACGAAGGTTCGTTGACGCGATGCCGACGCGTCGTGGGGAATCTGGGGGATCTGTCTCCGAATTGCCGACGACTCCTCCAAAGTGACATCCCCGCGCCCGACCACTCTTTGATCCGCTAAACTTGGCTGGATCCTGGATATGCCTCTTTCGTCGGGTGACAAACTCGGGCCTTACGAAATCCTTGCACCGATCGGAGCGGGCGGCATGGGCGAAGTGTATCGCGCGCGAGATTCTCGACTGGGACGCGACGTCGCGATCAAAGTCTCCCACGAGAATTTTTCCGACCGCTTTGAGCGCGAAGCCCGATCCATCGCGGCGCTGAATCATCCCAACGTCTGCCACCTATACGACGTCGGCCCCAACTATCTGGTGATGGAACTGATCGAGGGCGCGCCGTTAGCGGTCCATTGCCTCTTGCGACCGTTCTCGAATATGCGCGCCAGATCGCCGCTGCTTTGGAAGCCGCGCACGCGCGAGGGATCGTCCATCGCGACCTGAAACCGGCGAACATCTTGATCACTCCAGGCGGAGTGGTGAAGGTGCTCGATTTCGGCCTCGCCAAAAATTCGGAGGCTCCCTCGGCTGATCCTGCCAATTCGCCAACGATGACGATGTCGCCCACCCAGGCTGGGATGATCGTCGGAACCGCTGCTTACATGGCTCCCGAACAGGCTCGCGGGAAACCGGTGGACAAGCGCGCGGACATTTGGGCATTCGGCTGTGTCGTTTATTTCATGCTCACCGCGAAACGCCTTTTCCCGGCGAAACGATCACGGACATCTTGGCCGCCGTGGTTAAGAGCGAGCCTGATCTCTCGCGTGTGACGGTCAAGGCACGACGTTTGCTCCAGCGCTGTCTCGAAAAAGATCCGGGGAAACGGCTCCGCGATATCGGCGACTACGCCGATCTCTTAATCGAACCCGCGCCCGTCGCAGCGCTGGCCGGACGAAGCGCACTGCCCTGGTCCATCGCCGCCATGGCAGCAATTGCGGCGCTCTCGCTGGCAGCTTGGATTTTCTCACGATCCGCGCCGCTTCCCCGTGTGACGCGATTTCAAATCCACGCACGACCGGGGAGTTTTCTTCCGTTGGGCGTCCCCGCGGTATCGCCGGACGGCCGGATGCTGGCGTACACCGTACAAGGCTCAGACGGTGTGAGGCGAATTCACGTTCGCCGGCTCGACTCCACGGAGTCGAGAGCTCTCCCCGGAACAGAAGACGCGAGCCATCCGTTTTGGTCGCCCGATGGGCAATCTCTTGCGTTTGTGGCGGGAAGTGATCTCAAACGCGTCGACCTTTCAGGCGGGTCCGCACGCAGCTTAGCGGGCACCTTGCGCCATGGCAGGGCAGTTGGGGGAGGAGCGGAATCCTGTTTGCGACGATGTCGTACAGCACCGGTATTATGTCTGCCGAAGGAGGGCCGATCAAACCAGTAGCCAGGGCGAGTGCGGAAGGCGAAATTTCAACTGGCTCTCCGGCTTTCCTCTCGGATGGCCAGCGGTTCCTGATCCGGATCCTCCATTCGGACGGCTCCGCGCAAATCGATCTGGCTTCGTTGGCGTCACCCGAGCGCAAAACCATCCTCGCCAAAACATACAGCGGGCCTGCTGTCGCGCCCGCATCGAATGGCAAGACCTACCTTCTTTATCTTGACAATGGCGCCTTGATGGGCCAGGAGTTTGATGAGAAGGCCGCCACCTTAAGCGGCAGCCCTTTCCGTGTAGTGGATCAGGTTGGAGGCGCTGGACGCCGGCAAGGTCTTCCAACCGCAAGTGCAGCGGCTGACGTCCTGGCCTACCAGACGGGAACCAATGAAGTGTCCTATCAATCGGCGTGGTACGACCGTTCCGGGAAAGTTCTGAAGCAACTGCCGGCTGGTTCGGGAGGCCTGGACCTCACGCTCTCTCCCGATGGCCGGTTTGCAGCATTCGATAAGGATGCCGGAACCACGTCCGATATATGGGTGCTCAGTCTCGGCGATGGATCGTCGACGCGACTCACTTTCGCGGGCAAGGGGCAGATCTACTCCAACCCTGCCTGGTCGCCTGACGGGAACCCGGCCCGCGAATCTGATTATTGGTTGTAGCGCGGGGGCTGGCTCAGACCCGGATTCTGCTGCGGCGGATACTGCTGTTGATTCGGATCATAGTTCTGCCCGTAGTTCGGCTGCGGGGGTGGATAGCCCTGCGGATTGTAATTCTGCGCAGGAGGATATTGCTGCGGACTTACACCGTAGGACGGCGGCGGACCCTGATATTGCGGTTGCGCGGCATAGCAGCCTGGATTCGGAATCCAGTTTCCATATTGGTCGTAGGAGCCTGCCGGGCAAGCACCATAGGCGTAGCCGGGATCGTACGCGTATCCATAGGGGACGCCGTATCCCAATCCGCCATAGCCGAAGTAAATCCCGCCCCGCGGTCCGTATCCGTAAGGTCGAACATATCCGCCACCTCGTTCAAAACCGCGCGTGCCATTGAACCCGCGCTGGCCTGAAAAGGCTGGTCCACCAGGTGCGCGGCCGGCAAACGATTGCGTTCCACCGCCGTGCGGCGCCGAGAAGTGTTGACCGCCGAATGAGCCGCGACTTCCAGAAGATCGGCCTCCTCCGCCGCCACGATGCTGAGCAAGGGCAATATTCTGACTGGCGAGCAGCAGCGCTCCGACAAGAACGGCCGGGAGTGCGGATTTGATCGAGTTCATGATGGGTTTCATTGGGAACCTCCTGGGTTCGCACTTCTAAGAATGCATGCGCAGGGCCGCGTCTAAATCGCTGATAAGAAGAACTTGTTCGGAATCTTGCTGCGGCTGACTACCACCACCGTGGTGGTCGTCAGCCAATCTCGAATGGTGCGTCCCTGCCTAACGGCCATTTTCCGGGATCGCTGACGCGTGGTAGGATTCGGTCGGGAATACGTTATGCGGCGAATCGCGCTCTTCTTTCTGGCCCTTCCCATGGTGGCATTCAGCAATGACACGTGGAAGTCCGGGCGGATCAAAGTAATCGATACCTTGGAGTGGTGCGGGCGGCCCGCCGCCGTTGACTGGCCCGCGATTTGCCAAAGTTCCGCGATCGGCCCTGCCAGGCTGTTTAACGATAGTCGCGGAGACGCAGTTCGTCCTGCCAGTCCGTTTAGCCAGATTCTGGAGATCGACGGTCCCGATGCCGTCTACGTGGTCAAGAGCACCAGGCTAGACGGCGCGCTGCAATTTCGCCCGGGGGCCCTGGCGCAATTTTCCGTCGATGGAAAGCATCTGAAGATTAAGTTCGATCAACAAGAAGTCGACCGCCACGGCGATGTCAGAGTGCATCACGATTCTGCAGTAGCGGACATTCTAGAGATCAAGGGCCCTTCAAAGTGAGCGCTCACTCGCGTCAAGCCCGGAGTCAAAATAGATCCCTGGGCCGGTAGAACCCAGGCACCTCACATGGCGGCGGGATGGCCGCGCGCTATGATGGCGCCTGGAACTCCAGTGAACCATTCGTTGATCGGCGAAGTACTCGACGCGAAATACCGCATCGACAAACAGCTTGGCGCGGGCGGGATGGGCGCAGTTTATCTGGGCACCCATCTGGGGACCACGCGTGTGGTCGCGGTCAAATTGATCGCTCCGAAATGGGCTGCCGATCCGCAGTTTCTCGCTCGTTTCCAGCGCGAAGCACAGGCATGCGGCCGGTTGCGCCATCCCAACATCGTGAACGTCACAGATTTCGGGATCGCCAGAGCCCCTCGTGGCGACATGCCATACCTGGTGATGGAGTACCTCGATGGGCAGACCTTGTCGGACTTCCAAAAGGCCCATCCGAAAAT
The DNA here is from genome assembly GCA_963819125.1 of Terriglobia bacterium. Taxonomy (GTDB): domain Bacteria; phylum Acidobacteriota; class Terriglobia; order Bryobacterales; family Bryobacteraceae; genus Palsa-187. The sequence continues at coordinate 1,407,292 of CAWFUQ010000011.1, read as the reverse complement.
TCCTCTGCCTCTGATTGCCGACCTTCTGGATCAGATTGGACTAGCGCTCGCCGAGGCGCAGAAGTACGGCATCGTTCACCGTGACCTGAAGCCCGATAACGTGTGGCTGGAGCCGAACGGGCGCGGTGGTTACACCGCCAAGGTTCTCGACTTCGGAGTTGCGAAGCTCAATTTGCCTGGCGATTGGGCTCCTCCGATTCAAGCAGCCGCGTCCGCGGCATCGCCACTCGACACAGCAACGGGACTCGCGCGATCGCCAACCATTTCCGCCGATGCCGAGACCATCGCGATGAGTCCGCCTGCTGCTCCGGCGGCGACGGAAGAATTGGAGACGCTCGCCATGGCGCCCACTCCTTCAGGCTGGTCGTCCGGATCGTTCGATAGCGGAGCGGACGCCCACACTATGCCCGGAAGCATGCTCGGCACACCAGCGTACATGTCGCCCGAACAGGCGTTCGGCCGCGAGGTGAATTTCCAGTCGGATGTGTACAGTCTGGCCGTGGTCGCTTACTCCTTGGTGTGCGGTCAATTACCGTTCACGGGGAAAGCGAGCGAGCTCCTGGAATATCACGAGAGCGGAAGCCCGGTGGCGCCCGCGGATATCGTCAAGATACCCCGCGATGTCTCCGATGCGATTCTCGCCGGACTGGCGCGCAACCCCGTGGACCGGCCCGCTTCGGCGATCGTGTTTACACGCCGCTTTCACAATGCCGTGGACGCCGAATTTCTCGCGCTACGACGATCGAAGGCATTTCTGCTCCAGCACCTGGGCGCCTATGCTGTCCTGCTGATGCCGGCGTGCACCATCCTGCTGGGAGTTACGCTTCTGATGGAGCTGAGCAAGAAGTGGGTGCCGCTCGCAGCAGTGCGCATCGTGGTGCTTCCTTTGACGGCCGCCGGCATGCTGGTTTTCGCGGATAACATGCTGCGCGCCGCGGCGGCATTGATCGCCGTGGATGAGAAAATTCGGCTCCGAAGGTTCGTATCTTTTCGAGTGCTGTGGCGGCTAATGAAGATGCTTCCCGCGCTGGCCGTTACGCAAGTGCAGGCGGTGTTCTATTGGGGATCCGGTTGGGTGACCGGCGACTGCCTGTGGCCGGTGATTTGCGCGGTAGAGAAACTGCGAGGCCGGGTGGCGCTGGAGCGTTCGCGCGAGCTGATGACCGGGCTGCGTTCGGCTGGACGCGCTCTTGCGATTCGTCATTTCGCGCTGGTCACGCTGGCTCTTGCCGACGCGATCGCATCGATCGGAGTGCTGTGGAAGCGCGGCTCCGTGGACGATTCGAACGTCGTCATCTCAGCCTTCTGGTTTCCGGTTCTGGTTTTGTTCGCAGCCGCTCCGCTGTTCCTCTACGACCGGACCGCCGCGAGCGAAGCCGGGCCGTTGCTTCAATTGGACCGGACTCCGGAGGTTCGAACGACATCGCGAGCGCTTTCCATCAGCTCGACTGTCTGGGTGGCGATCGCACTCATCTACTTTCTCTATCAGCCCCTCAAGAGTTGGTTCAGTTCGCGCTAGCGCTGCTACTTACTGGTTTTCGGTACGAGTTTGACGGTGCCGGCGGTTTCTCGTGCATGCAGGACCGCCATCACATCGGCAAGCGGCAGGGGCGTGAACTCGCCTGACAAGAAATCGCGAATCTCCAGCGCGGTTTTATGTTGACCGAGCAGGATCGTGAATTCAGCAGTCATTTCGGTCGGTAGCTGGGGACCGGCATTCGCGCCCCGCCCGCCGCCACCGCTGCTTACGCGGCTGATCGCGACCATGCTCTATCGCGTTTCGGCGACGGACCCGCTGACGTTTGGCGCCGTGGTCATCGTTTTGCTCGGAGTCGCGGCGGCAGCCTGTTATATCCCTGCTCGCCGAGCCATGCGCGTGGATCCGATCGTCGCGCTGAGACACCAATAGTTAGCTCTTGGCATTTTTCGCCAGGGCGTCGAAGGCCGCATGAAAGATCTCGTCGGGCATCAGTTCCGGCGTGAGCAGCCTTTGAAAAACGAGGCCTTCCGTCAGGACATGGATCACCCGTACAAGGTGGTCGGCGGGCATGGGGAGATCTTCTTCTTTCGTGACCGAGCGGATCCATTGTTCTCCGAACGCATAGCTTTGAGCCGTGAACTCGGCAATCTTGGCGCGCAAATCCTCATGCGTGAGCGCATAGGCCAAGCCCGTTAAACGACCGACCGCCGCCGCGCTTCGCTCTGGAATCGACGCAAGTGTGGCGTCAGCCAAGGCACGCATGATTTCGGCGAAGGTCGCGCCAGGTCTCACCATCGGCTTAATCGGGGGCCAGTAGGCCTGGCCCAGGGAGAGAAAAAGTTCGTCGCGGTTCTTGAAGTTGCCGTAGATCGCTCCGGTAGTCATGCCGGCGCGCTCCGCGATGGCCTCCAGAGTGGTGTGCTCGTAGCCTTTCTCGCGGATCATGGAGCGAGCTGCTTCCATCAGCTTGGCTCGAGTACGATCGCGCTTGTCCCCTTTGGGCTGCCGATGGGGTGAATCGGTCTCATTAGCCATGCCTTGATTTTATAACAAAGTTATTTTATAGTAAATATATATTATGAGTGGTTCCATAAGGCAATTCATTGATTCGGGGCAGCTTGCCGGAGCCGCAACTCTGGTCTGGAAGTCCGGAGCGACCCGCACAAGCTGCTTCGGTTGGCGCGATATCGAACGCAAGTTGCCGATCGAGCCTGGCACCATCTTCAGAATCGCCTCGATGACCAAGCCAATTACCTCGGTCGCGGCGCTCGTGCTGGTGGATGAGGGTCGGATCGAGCTTCACGATTCCATTGCCCGGTATGCGCCCGAGTTTTCGCATATGCGGGTGCTCCGATCTCCCGACGGACCACTGCACAAAACAGATCCCGCGGAACGGCCTATTACGTTCGAGGACCTTCTGACACATCGTGCGGGCCTGACGTACGGGGATCTTCGTCGCGGGCCGATCGCGCGGGCGTACCACGAGGCGCTGGGCGGTGATATTGATAGCGACGTTGCTCCCGACGACTGGATCACCGGGCTCGCTCAATTGCCGTTGATACACCAGCCGGGAACGACTATGTCTTACGGCCGCGCGACGGACCTGCTCGGCTTATTAATCGCCCGCATCGAAGGAGAACCGTTGGGAGCCGTGCTCAAAAGGCGCATTTTCGACCCGCTGGGGATGAAGGACACCAGTTTCCTGGTGCCTGCTGACAAGCGGGACCGGCGTGCCGCCGCGTACGGCTTCGACGACCAAGGGCGCTTGATCAAAAAGGCCACATGGAGCGGAGTTGTTGTCGAGGAACGGCCGGTGGAAATGAGATATGAATCAGGCGGCCAAGGGTTGTGGTCCACCGCGGATGATTATCTACGTTTCGCTCGTTTGTTCCTGGGCGATGGTTCTGTGGACGGGATACGTTTATTGCGCCCGGAAACTTTGCGGCGAATGATGACCAACCAATTGACCCGGGACCAGCGAGCGGGCGGGGGATGGCTGGGGCTCTCAGCCGGGCGAGGATTCGGATTGGGTGTGTCGGTGGTGCTGGAGACCGACCCGAACGATCTGTGGCGACGGGCCGGCGTGGGAACAGTCAGTTGGCCGGGAGCGTTCGGCGGGTGGTGGCAAGCCGACCCCAATGACGGATCGGTCCTGATTTTCCTGGCCCACAACATGGTTGACCTGGAGCAGATGACAAAAGGAATCGGGCTTGGGGTGTGGGCCGCGATTGAGGAGTTCCAAAAATCGGCATTCGACTCACAACTGGAGTGAACATTCAGCGGGAACCGCGATGACTTGAATTCGGGCCTGGCCGATGCAGCAGCCGTCGCGCGCCACCAGCGCCGCTGTATGGCAGTCGCCGATGACGGCGTAGTCTTCGATGCGGGAAGCTATGATCCTGGTTTATTTCACCGCGAGCTCAGCCACGAATCGCGGCGGCGCCGCAGCGGCCCGCCCATCGATCCCCAAGATTCGCCGACGCCTGGAAAATCGCCCCGACCGGAATCAGTCCTGCGAGCTTGTGCGCCCCAATCGCAGCAAGTCCCATGGATGCGGCGCATCCGCACGAACTGCAATCGGGATTGCCGCCAAATTGACAGGGGCCGATCACAGTCTTGAGATCCGCGGAGATGGTTTTGGTGGTGCGCGCGAAAATACATTGGTGCGGCCCTTCGGGCGGCGAGGCGAACTGCGCAATCATTTCCTTGGGCATATCGAGCTTGGGAAAGCGGCGGCGCAGCATTAGCAGTTCCGAAATGGCGCGGGTGCGTTGCTGTGCCGTTAGCATTTCCGGGAGTCTGTCGCCACGCTGCGGAGTGAACATGCTGAACCAAACGCCGTCGACTTCAGGGCGCGGGCACCAGGTGGCAAGGAACTCTTCGAGATAACCTTCGCGCTTCATCATCTGGCCAGTGATGGTGCAATGCACCGTGATCCGATGGCCAGCAATATTCTTGAGGATGCGATCATAGGTCGCGGGCGCCCGGCGGAGGTCGTGTTCAGGCTGCAGGCCGTCGATCGAGACCACGATGTTGAGTCCGTCCATCCCCACCCAGCTTGCGGGCAGCGGGCGGAACGCACTGGTGACGATCTGCACTGCGATGCCGCGGGCGATTAGTTGCGGCATGAGGGTTTCGAGCTCGCGATAGCGCACCAGCGGATCTCCGCCGACGATGGAGAGATGCAGCGGGCGCAGCCGGTCGACCAGAAGGAGCACGCGGTCAACCAGCGGCTGCCCCTTGAAATCGTTCAGCACCCGGAGGTTGGTGCCGCCGCCGAGGTGGTCGTCGGCGTAGGCGTAACATCCAGGGCAGCGTAGGGGGCACTCACGAGTGATCTCAATCGAGAGCGAAGGCTTGTGGCCGGTAAGGATTTTCGCCCAGGCGCGGAGGATATCGGAGGTGCGCATCATGCTCTGGATCGAGCATGTGAAGGTCCGCTGAAATGCGGATAATCGCGCAGAATTTGCCGTCGGCGGAATTTTCCCTAGCCGGCCTTCAACCACCCCGCCATCCAAGCGCCCCAAATCGCGCTCAGCAGCATCCCCAGCCCGCACAACACGATCCCGAGAATCTGCCGGACCATCCGCCCTATATAGGGGCGCGAGAGAATCAAGGCGGATCGCGAATAATCCACGCCCGACTGCAATCCCTGGATCCGGAGGATATAAGGACCCGCGCGCGCGTTAAATCGACCGAAGGGGACCTGCATTTGGCCTACGCCGTACACCGCTCCCTGTGCTGTGACGACGGAATACGACATGGTGGTCAACCGTCCACTCTGCCGGTCCATCAATTGAATTTGAAAGCACCGGAAGTCCGTCGCGGTGCGCGGGTTGTCGATTAACACCAGCACCTCGCCGGATGTCGCGAGCGTCACTTCCTGCTCACTGACGATCGGCGCCGATGCCAACAGGTCTTCGCGATTTCCTCTGATCAGCCCGATCACGGAGAACGCCAGCCCGACGCCGAACAGTAGGATCGCGACAGCCGCAATCGCCAACGGCCCCGTGGCATGCGCGGTCATCGTTTATCGCCGATCGCGATCAATAGCCTTCGAACTCCTTGGGAGCATCGATCGACTGCATCGGCGCGACTGCGCAAGTTTTTCACTGTGACAGCTCTAGCGGATCAGTTTCGAAGTGTGTGTTCAGCCGACTAGCGCGCTCCATACTGTCGCGCCTCCCCGACCTTTCGCCGGACCGGGGGCCGGCACTCTTCGCTTCGTGCTGGGGCCGGATCGCATGAAGTTCTATCCGGAAGAACTGCGCAAGGATGTGGTCGCTTCCAAACCTGCAGCAGACCGGCTCTACAAAACCGCGCAGGAACGCCATTTAACCGACCGCGGTCAGATTAGTACAGGGTGAACGCGTAAATCGAATCACCCGCCGCGATCAGAACATATTGGTGCCCGTCCAGCAGATACGTTTCAGGCGCGTTCGATACCGTTCCCAAATGCGTGTGCCACAGGATTTTGCCGCTCGCAGGATCGTACGCAACCAGATTACCGCCCAGATCGCCAGCAAAAAGCAGATTTCCCGCAGTGGTCAGGATGCCGTTCCCCAAGCTGCCGCCCGTGCCTGGATAGCGATGCCGCCAGGCAACCTTGCCGGTCTTGTAATCGATCGCGGTGAGATACGAGCCGAGCGTGCCCAGCCCGTCCTCTTCTTTCCCTCCCAAACCCATGGCCCCGCGAGGATCGGTTTCGGTCAGATAGTACATCGCGTAGGCTTCATTCGATGGAACGTAGAACAGCCCGGTGTCAGGCGAATAGCTGGGGGGCGGCCAATTCGTGGCGCCGCCGTTATTCGGCGATGTCAATGACCCGGGAACGATCGAATCTTTTTCGGGATTACGAATCGGCTGACCCTTGGCGTTGATCTCCTTCGCCCAGTTCGCGGCGTCGGAAAATTTACCGGTCACCAGATGTTCGCCGGTCACGCGATCCAGCGTGAAGAAATACCCGTTGCGATCGGCATGCAGAACCATCTTGCGAGGCTTGCCGTTGAATTCGCCGTCAATCAGGACCGGCGTTTCGGTGGAATCCCAATCATGCGTGTCGTGCGGCGTGATCTGGTAATACCACGCCATCTTTCCCGTATCGATATTCACGGCCACAATCGAACAGGTGTACAGATTGTCGCCGTTGCGGCTGGGAGGATTGGTATACGCGGGCGAAGGATTCCCGGTGCCGAAAATGTAGAGATGAGTTTCAGGATCGTACGATCCCGGAATCCACACATTCCCCGCGCCGTGCCTGGCTCCATCCAGACTGCCCCACGTTTCGACTCCTGGATCGCCGGCTTTGGTCGGCACCGTGTAGACGGTCCATTGCACGTCGCCTGTCTCCGGGTCGCGCGCCTGAACATATCCAGGCTCGTCGAGATCGTTTCCCGTGCCGATCAAGACGTGATTGCCAATCACGATGGGAGCCATGGTCGAAAAATACTGCTGGTTGAAGTTCGCGATTTCCTTGTGCCAACGCTCTTTGCCGGTCTTCGCGTCCAGGCATACCAGGTAATCGTCGGGCGTTTCCATGTACAGCCAGTTACCCCACATCCCCAGGCCGCGATTGCCGATGTGCGTGCCGCCCTTGGTCTTCCAGAAGTAGTGCCATAATTCGTGACCGTCGCGCGCGTCAACCGCCCACGCGTTGTCAGGCATCGATAGATACAGCACTCCGTTCACTTCCAGGATCGAAGCGCGAATGCTGCCGCCGGAAGTGCTCTCCGAGCCTTCGCCGCCGATGATGGTGCCTCGCGCGTTCGAGCCCGGCGCAACTTTGCCGACCCAGGCGAGTGTGAGGTTCTTCACGTTCGATTGATTGATCTGTGTAAGCGAGCTATAGCGCTTCCCGGAATAGTCGCCTGAATAGGTCGGCCAGGAATCGCCCAGCGATTTCGTGAGCAGCGCCGGATCGAGCAGTTGCGCGCTGGCCAGCGCAGGGAGAAGACCAAGCGCCGTTATGAGAACTCTCTTGATTGTCATTTCAGCGTCACCAGATATGCAGTCAGATCATGAACTTCGCGATCGGTGTAGAGCGGCAGAAGATCGCGATGCGGCTTCAACGGATCGTGAATCTCGACGCGCGGCACATCGCCATCGCGGCGGACGGTCTGCTGCTCGCCGGATGGCAGGCGCAAGGTCACGATGAAATCGTCGATACGAACCAAAGTGCCGTCGGTCTTAACGCCTGCTGGATCGGTGACCGTAACGGTGGTGGGGGGGACATGCACCGGAGAAACACCGTCTGGGCCGGGCCGGCTGGCTGTGCTGGGCATCAGAAACGCGTTCTGCAACTTCTTTGGATCAGGAATTCTCGACGCGAGGCCCTTCAGATCTCCCGTCGTCGAGTGGCACGAACCGCACTTCGATTTGAAAACCGCTTCGCCGGATTTGGCATTGCCGACCACCACGGTGGGCGGAACGTTCCGTGAAATGTCGTAGCCGCCGACTTGAAATCCATGAATGAAGGCGGCGATATCGGAAACCTGCTCCGCCGTGAGATTGATCTTGGGCATCGCGCCGCGTCCGTTTTGGATCAACGGAAGAATCAGCTCGCCATGCTGATCGTTCAGGACGAGCTCAGCATGAAGCAGATTCGGTCCGCCCTCGCCGCCGCGCGCGTCCGAGCCGTGACAGAAATTGCAATTCACGCCGTACAGCGCTTTGCCGCGCGCAACCACCGCGGGATCGGCAGGAGCGCGCTTCGGAAATGCCTGCGCGTTCAGGAAAGATGCGGCATTCAGTGCAAACAAAATCGAGAGTACGTTTCGCGTCACGCCAGCACATCCTTGCAATATTGAAAACACCTGGTAACTTCCGCGACGGTATCCATGCCCGGCTTTCCATATTCGTATTCGATGTTGGCGGGAATCGGATATTTTTCCTTCTTCAACAGCAGCAGGACTTCCTTGATGGGCGTGTCGCCCTGGCCCCACGGCAGGTTGGCGCCGTGGTCGCGCTTCTTGTCTTTCAGATGAAGGTTGGTGATGCGAGCGTGATGCTCCTTGATGTACGCGACCGCGTCGTAGTTGCCCGATGTGAAATGCCCGATATCCAGATTCACTCCGAAATATTTCGACAGGCCCATCGCGATCGCGAACGTCTCCGGCGTGGCGAATTCGTTGGGGTCCCAGGTGGAATCGTGCCCATGGAAGCCGAACATCATTTTGTGCTTGTCGGCAAACGGCGCGACGCGCTTCGCCACGGTGACCTGTGTCGAAGAGGAAATCGCTTTGACACCGAGTGCCTTCGCCATTTGAAATGCGTATTCGATCTCGTCATCGGTGATGGCCTCGTTCATGTTGAAGCACAGCAAGCGGAGGTCGATCCCGGCGGCGTCGAATTTCTTCTTGACGTCCTTGAACTTGTCCATCGATACCGAGAGCCGCCACTTTCGAAACTCCTCGTTGCGGGCGCGAGCCGCAGCGATCTGCTGCTCGGTCATGGGCGGACGCGGCGTGCGAGCGGGAGGCGTCGCGGCTGGTCTCGGAGCGGGCGCTGGCGCAGTTGCGGCCGGGCGCGGCGCGGGCGGCCGCGGCGTTGCAGTGGGTGCGCCCGCCGCCGATTCCGCATGATTCGACATCAGTTCCACTTCGCCGAGGCCGATCTTGACGATCATCGCGATGATGGCGTCCAGATCGTTGGTCTCACGAAAGCTGTAGGTGATGGTTCCTACTTGCACCCCGCCAAACCGGGAGTTGATCGCCGCCAGGGCGCTGGCGAGCGGCATGGCCGCCAACGCAATCTTTCCGAAATCCCGCCGTGTGTGAATCACTTGGTCTCCCCGCTACCCGAATAGATGCCCACGAATAGATTCCCACGAACAGCCAAGCCGATCAACAACCGCGCTACGGCGTGCCGGCCCTCGCGCCGAGCCCGGCGCCCTCAATGACTCTCTGTTAAGAAGACGTAAGCGGCTTTGTAATCAAGTAAACTAAACTGCATCGTTCTATGCGGCTTCCGCCACGAAACTCGCAGTGCGCAGAAAATCAATCATGCGCGGCATGGTTGACAAGGAGAAGAAATGACCGTACGAAAAAATTCCAGCTGCTTTCACGCTAGCTTCCTCATCGCAGCATCGCTGACCCTCCCCGCGCTTTGTAGTGCGCAAAGAGGGCCGCAACCCGACCCTACCAAAGCTGCGCCGCCCAGTGTTTACTCCAACCCGCGCTCCGGCCCGGATGATCCCCGTATCGGCCTTAAGCCCGGCCTCTACGATGCTGGTGAAGCGATCTTCGGACTGCAGAAAGTCGCAACCTTGCAGAAGCCGCCCGGATTCGCGGCCGATCCAAATGCGCCTGAGCCTCCACCACCGCCCCCTCCCCCCGCCGGTGCGCCCGCAGACGCCCGCGGCGGACGAGGCGCTCGCGGTCCCACGATTAACACCGGTTCGGTCAACTCCGACCTGGCCTTCAGTGGCAACCACCTATTCGTCGGCAATTACAACGGCATCAATTTTTATGACATCGACAGCCCGGCTGAGACCAAACTCCGTACTTCGCTGGTCTGCCCCGGAGGCCAGGGCGACGTCTCCGTATACGGGCACTTGCTGTTCATGTCGGCCGAGGCCATGAACGGACGCATCGATTGCGGGACGCAGGGCATTCCCGTTCCCGCCAATGCACCTCCGCCCGAACCGCCTGCGGCCGATGGACGCGGCGGCCGACGCGCCGCGCCTCCCAGTCCCGATCGTTTCCGCGGCGTGCGCATTTTCGATATCAGCGATCTCAAGAATCCTAAACAGGTAGCCGCCGTGCAAAGCTGCCGTGGATCGCACACCCACAGCCTTTTGGTCGACCCCAAGGATAAGGACAACGTCTACATCTACATCTCCGGCACCGGTCAAGTCCGCCAAGCCGAGGAACTCGCTGGCTGCTCCGGCGGGGACCCCAAGGCCAACCCTGAGACCGCGCTGTTTCGCATCGACATCATTAAGGTTCCCTTGGCTCACCCAGAGTTGGCCAAGATCGTCTCCAGCCCCCGTATTTTCACCGATACCCAGACGGGCGATGCGGATGGCCTGTGGAAGGGCGGCACGCATGGAGAAGGAACGCAGTCGACTTCGACCACCAATCAGTGCCACGACATCACCATCTATTCCTCCATCGGCCTCGCCGCGGGCGCCTGCTCCGGCAACGGAATCCTGCTCGATATCTCCGACCCAGTCAACCCCAAGCGCATCGACGCCGTCAGCGATCCCAATTACGCCTACTGGCACTCCGCGACGTTCAGCAATGACGGCTCCAAAGTGCTCTACACCGATGAATGGGGCGGCGGATCCCAGCCGCGTTGCCGGCCGACTGACCCCATGCACTGGGGCGCCGACGCCATCTTCAACCTCTCGAATCGCAAGCTGACGCTGTCGTCCTATTACAAGATGCCGGCGCCGCAGACTGATCTCGAGAACTGCGTCGCTCACAACGGCTCGCTCGTTCCGATCCCCGGCCGCGACGTCTTCGTTCAAGCCTGGTATCAGGGCGGCGTCTCCATGGTCGACTTCACGGACGCTTCGCATCCCTTCGAAATCGCCTACTTCGATCGCGGACCGCTCGACGCCGTTAAGCGCGGCACGGGCGGCTTCTGGTCGGTGTACTGGTACAACGGCTACATCTACGGTTCCGAGATCTCGCGCGGCGTGGACGTGTTCAAGCTACAGCCCAGCAAATTCCTGACGCAGGCTGAAATCGACGCCTCCAATCAGGTGCATTTCGACGAACTCAACGTGCAGAGCCAGCCGAAAATCGTCTGGCCGCAAAATTTCATCGTGGCTCGTGCCTATCTCGATCAGCTCGCCCGCGGTAAGACGGTTACGGCGAAACGGATTGAGACGCTGAGAGCTGCAATCGCAAAAGTGGAAGCGAGCAGTTCCACCAAGAAGGACGCCGCGGCGCTGCAAACGCTCGGCGTCGGCCTCGAAAAGGATGCGGCGTCGACCAAGGTCGCCGCGGATGCAACGCGCATGAAGGCGTTGGCGGAAATCATCAAGAAGAACACGGCTTCGCGCTAAGCGCTGAAAGTGTCGCGGGGAGGCGGCGAAATCCTCCCCGCGCACGCATTTGCTGTCGCGCACTCCCATTCGCTGCACAAGGATCTGTTGCGCTTGCGCAAGACCGACCCGGTGTTCGCCAAAACAAAGCGCCGGAGCCCTTGCTCGCGCCACCCTTGGGCGCGAAATGGCAGACCGTCCTCAACACCGACGATCAACGTTATGCCGGATTCGGCGAAAGCCGCTCGATCGTAACCGGTACCCTACGCCTGTACGTGAAAGCCCTTGCAAACCGCGATCAGATGGCGCGCCAATTCGGCGCACTCCGCCAGGTTGCGGGGCTTGGGGCGATATTCGGCGTTCATGCGCCGCAGCTCTGCCTCTTGCTGGGGGCTGATGCCGTTCGAAGTCGCGATCACATGAATGTGATCCAGCGCGGGCGCCGCATGAATCGCGCGCAGGATTTCGAGCCCGTCGTGTTGCGGAAGATGCAGATCAAGCAGAATGACGCAGGGCTGCGCGTCGCGACGGCTTTTTCGCTGCGCGTACACGAACCGCAGCGCCTCTTCTCCGTCGTGCGCCTCGTCCAGCTCGAATTCCTCGCCTAACTCCTGCAGCGAGTGGCGCAGAACGAATACATCGGAGGGGTTGTCTTCTACGACGCAAATTCTCGCGGAAGGCATCGGAAAACTCCTTACATCGCGCAGATTATCACAGGCACAGCGCATAGACAAGACCTGTTGGGAAACAATTCCGCAGCGGCGGCATCAAACAATCTCACGCTATGCCAAATGGAGAATTGGAATTCGAACGGTTGCGAATCGCCTACCAGCAGCGGCTCCGTGATTTCATCCAGGTTGAGATCGAGTTAGGCTTAACGTTCGCCGAATTTGCTCGCCTGGAGCGTGACTCGGGGAACGCCGAACGCTTCCTTCAAGCCAGGTCCGATGCCGAAACGGCCGCGGCATCGATTCGCCGATTCGTATCCAAGCTCACTGACCCGGAGGCCAAAGCCGTGGCCACTGAGCGACTTGAGGAACTGACACAAACGGTATCCAGCCTCTGAGGACGGCCGATTTCTATACAATCAGAAACGAGCATCCGCGTGCCCAGCACTTCCGATCTTCCAGACGCCTCTCCGCAGCCGCCTCGCATTCCCGTGGTGGGCATTGGCGCTTCGGCGGGCGGGCTGGAAGCGTGCATCGAATTCCTGTCCTCGCTGCCGGTGAGTCCGGGGATGGCTTTCGTGCTGGTGCAGCATCTGGAGCCGCACCATGTGAGCCATCTGCCCGAAATCCTGGCGCGCTCCACCAGGATGCAGGTCTCGCAGGCCGCCGAGGGCGTTCGCATCGAACAGGATCATCTCTACGTGGTTCCTCCGAATGCCGTCCTCACCATTCGTGAGGGCATCCTCAGACTGGCGGCTCGCCCGGAAGGAACAAATCAGTACTTTCCCATCGATCAGTTCTTTCATTCGCTCGCCAAGGATCAGGGCACTCACGCCATTGCCGTGGTCTTATCCGGCAGTTCCTCCGATGGCGCGCAGGGATTGAGAGCCGTAAAGTGCGCGGGAGGAACCACGCTCTGCCAGACCGAGGAATCGGCGAAATACGGCGGCATGCCGCACAGCGCGATCGCCACCGGTGCGGTCGATTTTATTCTGCCGCCGCATGCTCTTGCGGTGGAAGTGGCCCGCATCGGCGCACATCCGTATCTCACCGATCCGGATCTGGCCGCTCCGGAGCTGCTGGATCCTGTCAGTCACGCAACATCGGCGGATGAGCGGAGCCAGCACGATCAGCGGGATGTGCAGAAGATTCTGGTGCGGCTGCGAACCTCGACTAGAGTCGATTTCACGCAGTACAAACCAAATACGATCCTGCGCCGCATCGGCCGGCGCATGCTGGTGCACAATATCGAGACGATTCATGATTATCTCGCTTACCTCGATGCCCACCCCAACGAACTGGGCGATCTGTATGGCGACATTCTGATCAGTGTTACGCAGTTTTTTCGAGAGCCGGCCATGTTCGCTGCGCTCGCGAGGAAATTGTCCGAGGTGCTAAAGGGCCGCCAGGACCAAACTCCTTTCCGAGTCTGGTCGGCCGGCTGCGCGACGGGTGAGGAAGCGTACTCGCTCGCAATAGTGATCATCGAAGTGATGGAAGCTTCCGGGAAGTCGATTCCGATTCAGATCTTTGGAACCGATATCAGCGAGACGGCGATTGACCGCGCACGCGCAGGGATCTATCCGGAGCAAATCCAGCAGGAAGTGTCTATCGAACGCCTCAGCCGTTTTTTCACGCGTGTCGATTCGGGCTATCGCATTACACCCGCGATTCGAGAAAGCTGCATTTTCGCCCGCCACGATCTGATTCGCGACCCACCCTTTTCGCAGCTCGATCTGGTGAGCTGCCGCAACGTTCTGATCTATATGGGAGCCGCCGCGCAACAGCGCATTCTTCCGGCGCTGCATTACAGCCTGAAACCCGATGGCATTCTGATCCTGGGCAGCGCGGAGACGGTCGGGGCGCGCAGCGATCTGTTTCAGGAAATCGAGGGCGGCGAAAAGATTTTCGTGAAGAAGCTCAGTGCCAGCCGCTTCACGATGACGCTTCCCGATCCCCTCAACCCCGAGGAGTTCATCTCGCAGCGTAAGGCCAGCGAGGTTCCGATCGCCGCCACGCTTGCGCAGGTGGAGTCGCGGGCCGGCAGGATACTGCGCGACCTATACGCGTCGCCCGGCGTCACGATCAATGAGTCCATGCAGATCGTACATTTCCATGGGCAAACCAGCCTCTATCTGGAGCCGCCCACCGGCGAGGCCAGCCTGAACCTGTTGCGAGTGGCGCATCAAAGCCTCCTGTTTTCCCTGCGCAAGGCCATCGACGCGGCCGCCGAACAGAATGAGGCGGTTTACGAGACCGGTGTGCACTTTGAGCGCAACGGGCAGACCCATGAACTCGCGATTCGCGTGGTGCCCATCACCGAGGGAAACCAACGCTTCTATCTGGTCCTGTTCGAACGGAGCGCGCCGGCGCCCGGCCTGGGCCTGCCGGCCGGTGGGACCGGCGAGCCGGCGGTTTCGGAATTACAACTCGGGAAAGCGCTCCGGGAACTGGACGAATCCCGCGAATATCTGCGCCGCATCACGGAGCAGCACGAAGTCGCGGTGGAGGAGCTCCGTGCGGCGCACGAAGAGATGCAATCCTCCAATGAGGAGTTGCAGAGCACCAATGAAGAGCTCCGCACCGCCAAAGAAGAACTGCAATCGTCGAACGAAGAACTGATTACCGTCAACGAAGAGTTGCACAATCGCAACGACGAGTTCGCTTCGGCCAATAGCGATCTCAACAACGTCCTGAACGCAGTCAACATTCCGATCATCATGGTCGGCATGGATTTCAGGGTCCGGCGCTATACGCCCGCGGCGGAGCGCTTCCTGAACGCCGTTCCCGCCGATGTGGGCCGCGTCATTTTCGATGTGCATTATTCAGTGGACGTCCCGAAGCTCAAGGTCATGCTGATCGACGCGATCCAAACCCTGGCCGTGCAGCAGACCTCCGCGCAGAGCAGAGACGGCCGGTGGTACTCGGTCATGGTGCGCCCCTATCGCACGCTGGACGATCGTATCGACGGGGCGGTGGTGACTTTTATCGACGTCGACGATGTGACCCACGCACTGGCAAAAGCCGAACAGGCGCGCGACTTCGCGGAAGGAATCGTCGAGACGGTGCAGCATCCCTTGCTGGTGCTGGATAACGAGCTGCGCGTGCAGCGTGCGACGGCGTCCTTCTACAGCATGTTCCAGGTGACGCCCGCACAGACGCTGGGGCAGGCCATCCATGCGATCGGCAATCGCGAGTGGGATATTCCGGATTTGCGATCTTTACTGGACCAGACGCTGATTCGCGATATTCCTTTCCACGATCTCGAAGTCGATCATGACTTCCCTAGCATCGGCCGCCGCACCATGCGTCTGAACGCCAAGCGAATTGCGGGGCGCGACGGGAATCCGCACACGATTCTGCTCGCCATCGAGGACGTCACTGAACGCAAGGAGGCTGCTGAGATTCAATACCGCCGTTTGTTTGAGTCGGCCAAGGACGCGATTTTGGTGATCGAAGGGTCCAGCGGAAAAGTGATGGACGTCAACCCATTTTTTCTGGAGTTGACGCGCTATCCGCGGGCTGAAATTGTTGGCAAATCGTTTTGGGAAATTGCTCCGTTCCGCAAGGCCGAGGAAGGCCGCAGGCTGGTGCCTGAATCCATGGAGAACGAGGTAACCCGCTTCAGCTCCGTTCGCATGCAAGCGCAAGACAGCCGCCAGTTGATCGTCGAAATTGTGGCGAACCGCTATCGCGTCAGAGACCAGATCCTGATCCAGGTGAACATCCGCGACGTGACGGAGCGGCGGCAGGCTGAAGAAGATTTGCGGCGCTCGAATCTGGATCTGCAGCAGTTCGCTTTTGCCGCTTCTCACGATCTGCAAGAGCCGCTGCGGACCGTCATCAATCAGGTGCAGCTGCTCGAAAAGCAGTACAAAGGAAAGCTCGACGCGGACGCGGACGAGATCATTCAGTTCATCACTTCCGCTACAGATGGAATGCGCCACATGGTGCTGGACCTGTTGAGTTACGCACAAACCTCGCGTGCCAATATCGCGATCGTGCCCACCAGCGTGGAAGTCGGTCTCGCGTCGGCCATGTCAAATTTACAGCTCGCCATCGAAAATGTTCGCGCCAGAATCACCTTTGATCCGCTTCCCACGGTGTTGATGGATCCGACACAGTTGGTGCAACTGTTGCAGAATCTGATCGGCAACGCGCTTAAATACAGGAGCGCCGAACCGCCTCGAATTCACCTGTCCGCGCAGCGGGCGGGCGAGGAATGGATCGTCTCAGTGAAGGACAACGGGATCGGCATCGATCCCAAGTTTCACGAGCACATCTTTACCGTTTTCAAGCGCTTGCATGGTCGTGAGTATCCCGGCACGGGGATCGGCTTAGCCACCTGCAAGCGGATTGTGGAACGCCATGGAGGGCGGCTGTGGGTGGAATCGGAGCCGGGAAAAGGGTCAACGTTCCTGTTCACAGCGAAGGCTCCGCAAGCCGCTGAAAAAGAAAAAAGTGAATGATTCTGTAACAGCGCGTGACAAGGACGTATCCATTAGATCCAAGGGTGGTCCCAAACTCCCGTGCGCCACACCATTGTTCTCATCGAAGACAATCCGGCTGACTCGAAGATATTGAAGATGGCGCTGGCGCGGCGCGATCCGACCATCCAGACCGTGCTTCTCGAAGATGGCGCTGAAGCGATCGAGTTTTTTTCTACCGAGTCCCGAAGCAGCGGAGTCGCCCATTGCGATCTGATCCTGCTGGATCTCAATCTTCCGTACGTGAGCGGCTTTGACGTTTTGGAGTTCCTGAAAAGCCATCCGGAACTCAAGAAAACGCCGGTAATCGTCCTTTCCGGATCATCCAGCCCGCCGGATGTGGAGCGTTGTTATCTGGCGGGTGCGAACTCATACATCTGCAAGCCCACGGGAATCGATGCGGTGTTCAACATGGTTGACCACCTGGTTGCCTATTGGTTGGAGCAGGCTCAGCTACCCGTCAGTGTGTGCTCGGCCTCGAAGTAGCTCGCTAATCTCCCCGCTCCGCGCCGCTACACTGGAGTGCAGTGGCCACCCAGGATTCCAGAATGACGGTGGTGCTGGCCGAGAAGCCTTCCGTGGCCCGCGACATTGCCAATGTGGTGGGCGCCAACCGCCGCCAGGACGGATATCTGCACGGCAACGGATTCGTAGTCACCTGGGCCATCGGGCATCTGGCGGCATTGGCACAGCCCCACGAAATCGATGCAGCGTGGCGGCAATGGCGTCGCGATCTGCTTCCCATGCTGCCCAATTCCTGGCCGCTGGTTGTATACGAAAAGACGAAGGATCAATTTGAAATCGTAAAGAAAATCGTGAATTCGCCGCGCGTCGCCAATGTTGTATGCGCCACCGACGCAGGCCGCGAAGGCGAGCTGATCTTCCGCTACATTTACGAAGCCGCGCAGTGCCAGAAGCCGTTCACACGGCTGTGGATCTCCTCGCTGACTCCGGACGCGATTCGCCGCGGTCTCGAAACTTTGCGGCCGGGGAGCGATTACGATTCTCTCGCCGACGCCGCGCGAGGCCGCAGTCGCGCGGACTGGCTGGTCGGCATGAATCTGTCGCGGGCCTACTCGCTGGCCTATGGCGAGGAGCTTTCGGTGGGTCGCGTGCAGACGCCGACGTTATCGATGGTGGTGGAGCGGGAACTCGCCATTCGAAGTTTCGTGCCGTCGGATTATATCGAGGTCCAGGCGACTTTTCATCCGACTGGAGCGGCTCCGCAAGCCCAATATCAGGGGACGTGGTTTCGCGTCCCTGCGAAAGGCGACGCAAATGGCGATAAGGAGATGCGGCTGCCTGCCGATGGACAGGACGCGGAGCAGATCGTCGCTCGCGCGCGCAGCGGTATAGCGTCCATCGAATCGATCGAATCCGCGTCGCAGCGAATGCCGCCGCCGCTGCTTTACGATTTGACGGAGTTGCAGCGTCATGCCAACCGCCTGTTCGGATTCAGCGCGAAGCAGACGTTGGATATCGCACAGGCTTTATACGAACGTCACAAACTGATCAGTTATCCGCGCACCGATAGCCGGCATTTGTCGAAAGACGTCGCGGCCACGCTGCCGGCGATCGTGAAGGCGATTGCGGGTGAATATCCGCTCGCAACGGGCGCCGGGGAGCGCGCATTGAGCCGGCGTTTCGTCGACGACGCAAAGGTGAGCGATCACCATGCCATCATTCCGACCGCGACGTCGGCCCAGTCAGCGCAACTGTCCACCACTGAGCACAAGATTTACGATCTGATCTGCCGCCGGCTGTTGAGCGCCTGGCATGACGATCACATCAGTTCTGTCACCACTGTCATCACGGCCATTCGCAACAGCGATCAGGTCGATCGTTATCACACCGCCGGCACGTCGATTCAGCAGGTGGGCTGGAAGGTTCTCGATATCGTTACTGCCCGCAGGCCCGCGGAGCGGTGCTTCCGAGACGGTACTGCCACCAGGACTGAAGCAGGGCGATCCGCAGGATGTGCTCGACGTCGAATCGCTGCGCAAGAAGACCCGTCCACCCAAGCGTCTGACCGAAGGGACCTTGCTGACTGCCATGGAAACCGCCGGCAAGACTCTGGACGAAGCGGAACTTTCGGACGCGATGAAGGATACCGGTCTTGGTACGCCAGCCACGCGCGCGGCCATCATCGAAGTGCTGTTGAAGCGCGAATATATCGTGCGAAACGGCAAAGCGCTCGAAGCGACGGACAAGGGGATCAGGCTGATCGAGATCGTGCATCCGGAGGTCAAGAGTCCCGCCATGACCGGCCAGTGGGAGGCGTACATGGCTCGCATTCAACGCGGTACAGCATCGCTCCAACCGTTCCTGCGTGGGATCGAAGACTACGTGAAGGAAGTCGTCGGCCGGGTGGGCAGTGAGCCAACGCCGGCGCCGCGGGCTGAAATCGCACCTGTCGCGGCACACATCGATATGCCCACGCACCAGGCCGGAGACACGCTGGCCACGCTCTTGCATCGCGCCTTCGGCTTCGCCGAGTTTCGAACGAATCAGGAAGAAGTGTGCCAGGCCGCGGTGGAAGGGCGCGATGTTTTGCTGGTGATGCCCACCGGATCGGGTAAATCGCTGTGCTACCAGTTGCCGGGCATCGCGCGCGGGGGAACGGCGCTGGTGATCAGTCCGCTGATCGCGCTGATGGAAGATCAAGTGGCGAAGCTGAAGCAGTTGGGATTCGCGGTGGAACGCATCCACTCCGGACGCGATCGCGCCGCGTCGCGCCAGGCTTGCATCGATTATCTGAATGGCCAGCTCCAATTCCTGTTCATCGCGCCGGAGCGGTTGCGCGTCGCGGGCTTTCCGGAAATGCTGGCGAAGCGCAAACCGTCGCTGATTGCCATCGACGAGGCGCATTGCATATCGCAGTGGGGTCACGATTTCCGCCCGGATTACCGCACGCTCGGCGGATACCTGGAAGTCTGCGGCCCGCGCCGGTGATCGCGCTGACCGCGACGGCCACGCCGCTGGTGCAGGACGACATCGCGCGGCAACTGGGTCTGGAAAATCCGTCGCGATTCATTCACGGGTTCCGGCGCGACAACATCGCGATCGAAGTGGTGGAGGCTGCGCCGTCGCAGCGTCCGGCGCTGGTCCAGGAGTTGTTATCGGATAAGGAACGCCGTCCGGGAATCGTGTACGCGCCCACGCGGCGGCAGGCTGAAAGCATCGCCGAGGAACTCGCCGGGCATTTTTCCTGCGCGCCCTATCACGCCGGATTGACGGCGGACCGGCGCAAGCGGGTGCAGGAAGATTTTTTATCGGGAAAGCTCGACGTGATCGTCGCGACCATCGCTTTCGGAATGGGAATCGATAAGGCCAACGTCCGCAGCGTGATTCATACCGCGTTGCCCGCCAGCATTGAAGCCTATTATCAGGAGATCGGACGCGCCGGACGCGACGGCGAGCCGAGCCGCGCCGTTCTGATGCATTCCTACGCGGATCGCTTCACGCACGATTTCTTTTTCGAGCGCGATTACCCGGACGTGGCTCTACTCGACGCGATCTATGCCAAGCTGCGCGCCGAGCCGATGGAAAAAGCGGCGCTGCAGAAAATGGTGCGGGCCGGTTCGGAAGTGTTCGATAAGGCGCTGGAGAAGTTGTGGATCGACGGCGGGGCGGTGCTCGATTACGCCGAAAACGTGAGCTTGGGCGATCGCGGATGGCGCGAGCTGTACCTGGCGCATGGCGAGCAGAAGAAAGCGCAGATCGAAAAAGTTATTCGTTTCGCAGAAGCGCAGGAATGCCGCATGTCAACGCTGGTCACGCACTTCGGCGATGTTGCCGACGGCAGACAAGCGTGCGGTATTTGCGATTTCTGCGATCCGTCCGGCTGCGCCGCGCAGCGTTTTCGAGCTCCCACCGAATCGGAACTCGCGGTCATGGCCGCTGTGCTCGAAGCTCTGCATTCGGGAGATCAGCGATCTACCGGCAAACTGCACACCGAGGTTTGCTCCGGCGCGCTTCGCGCCGTTACGCGCGATGATTTCGAAGCGGTTCTGGGCGCAATGGCTCGCGCGGGTTTGGCTCGATTGGCGGGCGCTGTGTTCGAAAAGGACGGGAAGCAGATTGCCTATCGCACCGCGCGATTGACGGCTGAAGGCAAGAGCACGGACGCCGGCGCCGTGGAAATCGTGCTGAAGGACCTCTCCGCTCACGCGTCGGGCAAGAAACGAAAAAAGAAAGCGCGACCGCAAGCTGCGCGCTCAGGACACACCACCAAGAAGCAGGCGGCTGAGTCAACGGCTGGGGTCGAAAAGGCTCTGCGGGCCTGGCGAATGACGGAAGCCAAGCGCGCTGGCGTGCCGGCGTTCCGCGTGTTCAGTGATCGAACGCTGCTGGCGATCGCCGAGACACTCCCCACCACGCCTGAAGAATTTCTCGCCGTCCCGGGAATCGGATTGCGATCGGTTGAGAAATACGGACAGCAGATTTATCGAATCTGTCTGAAACGATGAGGGGTGCGCTCTCACTTCTTGCAGCGCGGATCGGCCGCCTGAATCGCGGCGATCTGCTGATCCGTAACCGGAATCGGCGCGCAGCCATGCCCCTTTTCACACACGTAATCGAATTTCGCCCCAGGCGAATGGCATTCAAAACATTGCTTCTTGAGTGAAGCATTGACGACCTTGTCTCCGCGCTCAACAATCGTCGTGCCGTCTGAGGAAACCTTTAACGCGAAGAATTCCCAGCCATTCGTGTTCGGAAATGCCGCCCGATCATGCTTCACCATCGCTTCGGTCGGGATCAGCTGCAGAATGGTGCCCTTAGGGTAATCCTTGCTGGGGACGCTGTCCTGAAAGATACGGATTGCTTCTTTGAGCTTTTCGGGATCGGGGTTCTGAATTCGCGTATTTCGCACTTTGGGCACGTTGAGTAGGCAGCCGAAGGTCTTCTCGGTGATGACCAGATCATCCGCCGAAACGGCTACGGCAAAAGAGACGCACAAAACCAGCGAGGCGATGAAGCGCATGACTTACAGTTTATGCGTTTGTGATAACGCGCAATCACCGCAATACTAGCTATCATGGTGGGCGTTGCCGACTGGCTGCCAGCCGCTGAATTTCGACGTCTACGGGTACCGTTTTTCACTGAGGGGTGCACCGGAAGAAGCGATCGTGGGCGTCTCACAGGATTTCGCATTCTTCGCTGCGCCGGCCGCGGCCGCGAACCTCGCCCCCAACGTGATCGTTGAGTTGTTCCATCAGGATCCTCCGCAAGACAACCTGCCGGCCACTGACGCCACGGTTTACACGCCACGGAATGTGGTTTACCGCAGCGATGGACGGCGATATTTCGACTATCACGGCCGCGCGTTGGGTGTGCAGGAAGAGCGAACCGGGAATCTGAAGTTATATAGCCGCGATGCGAACCTCAGTTATGAAGCCGCGTATCTGTACCTGCTGTCGCAGATCGGCCAGCATCTCGATCGGCGCGGGATGCATCGGATTCACGCTCTCGGCGTGGAGATTCAGAATCGCGCGGTGCTGATTTTATTGCCCACCGGAGGCGGTAAAAGCACGCTGGGCCTGCACCTCATGAAGCATCCGGAAGTGCGGATTCTGTCAGATGATTCGCCATTCCTCGATCGCCAGGGCCGCGCGTTCGCGTATCCGCTGCGCATCGGATTGCTGCCTGGTTCGGAAGATTCCATTCCGCCGGAGCATCGCCGCGTGATCCATCGCATGGAATTCGGGCCGAAACATTCCGTGAACTATTCGTTTTTTAAGGATCGTGTGTGTGCGTCGGCTGAGCCTGGCCTGGTGCTGCTGGGCGCGCGCACCCTGCAGCGCGATTGCCGGATTGAGGAACTGGGCTCGATCGCCGGTCTGCGCGCTTGCATGGCGAACTGCGTGGTCGGCGTGGGAATATTTCAGGGCCTGGAATTCATTCTCGAATCGAGCGCGTGGGAATTGATCAAACATTTTGGAATCGGATTCTCGCGCCTGCGGAACTGCGCGCAACTGGTGCGGCGGTCGCGAGTGTGCCGCGTACATCTCGGAACCGACCCCGATCTGAACGCGCGCACCGTGCTCGATTACGCGTCGCGGGCTAACGCTGCAGCAACTGGTTCATAAGATCGTCCATCATTCGAACATAAGGTCCGCACCACGCTAATTCCGCGGCCAGCGGACGCCTGTAAAGAGCACGATACTTCGAATACTTGCGCAGCAGAGTGTTGGTGTGAATCGCCCTGCATGTCTCCGGATACATCAGCCCCAACGACGTTCGCGATGCCAAGGTGCGGTTCATCACGCTGAGGCTCCGGCCAACCTCGTGAACCTTGTCCGCGTGACACTGAAACCATTCGCTGGCGCGGATGTGGGAACGAAACAGAGGTTCACTGTCTTGCGATTTCACGATCGCGTAGTTATTGGTCGTGCAAATCCACTTTGGTGGCGTGCGAAATAATCTGCGCTTCAACAGGTGTAGCCGGTGGCCGAGGTCGATGGGGATCTCCAGAAACGAACTATCCCAACGATATCCGTCCCGATGTTCATCGCGCGCTTTTTCGAGTGTGATTCCGGCATCCTCGGAAAACCAATCGTCATCATCGAGGGGCAACACCAACTCACTGTCCGGCACATCTTTCCAATCCACGCAGACGGCGTTCCGCACCGCGGCGACGTTCAGCCGCGCGATCTCTCGCACTCGTTGTCGGAACACGTGATACGGAATGTTGAACGATTGATTCCAGACGTCGATCGTGGGCTTGAACTCGACGGGCAACTGCGACCAGAATTCGGCTTCGTTCGCCCAATCGATGGTCTTGCGGATGCAAATGTAGATCACCGACCGTTACTCGATTCAATCCGTTCGATGGCAGCATCCACGCCGGTTTCAGCGGCGATCCTGTCCTTCATCTTCGACAGGGCTTGCCGGAGTTCGCCACTGTGCATGGCACTGTCGATCAGCGTTACAAGCTTCTCCGCCCTGATGCCCTTCATGCTTCCTGCCACCGCGATGCCGTGATGAAGGGCTCGCGCCATATTTCCTGGCTGGTCGCGGGCACCCGGCATAATCACCATCGGCACCTGGAAATGAATGCATTCCATGATCGAGTTGATCCCACCATGCGTCACCATGACCGCGGCGCGTTGCAGCAGCGACAACTGCGGCGCCCTTTTCACGGCAACCAAATTCGAGTTCGAGGCCGTGAACTGATTCACATCATGCCCTGTTCCCACGCTCAGCACCCACTGCCAGTCTTGTCTTAGCCGGCTGGCTGCAACCACCGCTCGGAACAAACGGCTGGCGTGCGGATAATATTGCGGCACCGAGCCCAACGCGCAATACACCAGAGGCTTCTCCGGGTCCAGTTGCTCCAGTACAGTCGTGTCCTCCTTCCTGCGCAAGTCGACAAAATCACCCAAGTACACGCGCTCAGCCTCTGGAGGATGCGGAAAGTCGAAGGAACGGGGAGGAAGCACAATCTCCGGCAGCATCATTCGCGGTCCAATCTCAGTGAACTGGTAAGTTCGGTTTTCTTCCGCAGCCATCCCGGAGCGCTTGGCGAGCTTTAGGAACTCGCCGGTCAGATGATGCATCCGGCTCGGGGACCGGAACCTGCCCAGCAGCATCGAAGCAAGGCGTTTCGTAAAAACAAACCGGAACCGCAGCCACAGCCAATCCACGCGAACTTGCAGTCGACCCCATCCGCCCGGTTGCGGTACGCGCGAAGAGACGAACGGTGGAATATGAGAGTTCGGACAATTGGCTAAAACAACCGCAATGTTGATGGTGGGGATATGTAGCGAGCTTGCCCGCAGGCCCACATACCAGACGCAGGTGTCGCAGAGCAGCACATCCGGCTTGCAGGAGAGAAGACGCTGGTCGAGGTGACCGTTGGTAAATGTTTGAACAAACCTCGAGAACATCGACTCTGTGGATTCCTCAACCGAAGCCAAAGGGAGAATGTCTTCGGCGAAGGGCACAAATTCAAAACCCTGCTCGACGATTACCTTGCGTGCGTCCATGAGCCCCAGGTAAATCACTCTGTGCCCACGATCGCGCAAGCGCTTCGTCAGGCCAAAGCTTCCGTTGCAATGGCCTTCCTCGTGATGCATCGCCACCACGATGTTCATGCTGTTATGCTGCGCGGACTGAGGGGATAGCGGACCCGCCCCTCTGCCGCGGACCGAGCGATCATCTCCAGTTGCGATCGCTTCTGCGGAGACGCATCCGGCCACTGGCGGTTTCGCCGCCAATCAGTCAGATACCAACTGGTGTGTTTGGTCCAATAGACTTCCTTCTCTCCAAGCTGAAGGAAGACATCCGGCGCGGTCGCCGGGGTGAGGACTCCACGATGGAAATCCTGGGGTGGCGCAGGAGTGATCGGGAACGCGACTTGCCCCAGCCGCAAGAAGAAATACGCGGCACGCTGGCGCTGATACACCCTCTTGCGAACCGCAAGCAGCGCGTCCAAATCGTCGAGCGCCGGCAGCGAGGTCTGATCCACGTCGATCAATAGCAGCGAATCCTCGACGTTCCAGAACGCGCTCTTCAACAAATGGATGCCGCGGCACTTCGCGCCCCAATGGTCGGAAAGATAGCGGCTGACCTGGACGAAAGGTTCTTCTCGTTTTTCCTGGTCAAGATCCTCACCGGCGGCGTCAACTTCCTGTGCGACACCGGAATAGACTTCAAGGAAAGGTTCATCCCGAAAGCCATTCCACAGATCTACGAAATTCTCGATCAGGAATTGATACGTTTCCTGTTCGACGCTCCGATCTGCATGCAGGAAATTCTTCGCGGCGGTATCCAGCAATTTCCTCGACAACGGCGAGTCCTCGCGCCGCAAGCCCTCTTCCCTTGAATAACAAAACTCGCCGGTATGCAGGGCGTAGCGGGCATTCAGCACCTCCGCCACAGCCTTGTGACAAGTGGAGTTGCGCATGACAAAATCGTCACGGTACTTTTCATTCTGCAGGATGAAATCGCAGAATTGTATCCACCAGTAATTCATCTCCGCAAAGCAACTCGAAGTGCGCTCGATATCGGATATGGCGGGCAATGAGGACAGCGCTTCACGTCCGCACAAAAGCGACCAGTTCGATTTTCCTTCCTGCAATCGATACTGCCAATAGGGTGTGTTGCGCCAGCGGTATAGCAGTTCTTCCTCCGTCAGGACGTATGCAGGATGATACGGGATCAGGCCGGCTGTCAGGACTTGCATGACATGAAATGCGTTTTCGGCACGCTGCCTTTGCCGAGCGTCGTCGTTTACGATCAGGACGAAATCAATGTCGCTGACACCAGGAGTCATTTCTCCTTTGCTGCATCCCCTGCTGAGGTAGGCAGCGCGGATACCGCGGCACCTTCGGAACATGAGCGTCGCCATCCCGATGGCCACGCGGTACATTCGGCGGTAGATGGGGAGCAGTCGCGGGCCGGAACTCCAAGCCAGAAAATAGCGCACTTTGCTTTTCCACATGAGAGAGTCCGAGTGCGCAAGTGCTTATCAGGAATCACCCGTCCGGTGTGCGCACGAGGCGATCAACAAGACGCCGGCGAACATGAGTGTGTCCGCGAAATAGTTCAACCCCTCGATGTCGGGCTTTGCAATCATGATGGCGAGGTACAGCGTCAGAACCAGCACGACCACCCAGGCACCGGCTGCAGCCGCCGCTGATCGCGATACCTTTCCCGCCAACATCGCCGCCCCGCAGATGACCATGATGATTCCCGTCAGAATGGTCCAGAAGTGGGCCAACGGAATCCACAGTGGCGTCACTTTCTGAAGCGGGACCGCAGGTACGCAGTCAGGGTGAAGAAGCTGCTCCACGCCGTAGAAGATGGTGATCAGGGCGACCAAATAAAGTGCGCCGGTCGCGATGCGATTTTGCCCAGTCGTTCGCGCGCCGCTCGCGATGGCCAGGATGATCCCGCCTGCTCCGAATGCCGCTTCCCTCGCGGCTAACGTCCATGCGAACCGGTTGTGCGGCGCGGCGATCGAGCCCGGGATGTCCATCATGGCCACGAAGCAGAAGAACATGATTCCCAGCAGCGTAGCCGATAAGCGGATCCCAATCCGAAAAATAAAGCTGAGGGCCGCTGCGATCAGCGCGACTCCAACGAAATACGTCCAGAAGAGCTTGCCGGGCATCCACGATGGCACCAGCTGCATGATCGTCGAAGGCGACGTCAGATGCTCTGCGCCAAAAACGGCGATCGGAACAGCCAGGCAAACGCGCCCCAGCGAATAGGCCTTGTCGAGTCCGCGCGCCGTCCAAAACTCTCGACCGTCCGCTACGAATGCGGCGATCAGGAACACGACCAGCGTGCAGTAGGGTCCCAATACCTGAGGCGAAGTCATAGCGACTTGGTTATCGTCACACGAGGGCTTGCGGGAATCAACCTGTACCCTACGGAAAATTTAAGTTGCTTCTCAGGGGCTGCTCGTGACAAGATGTGCGTCAGGCCAACGCGGCAAAGCGAAATTTTTGGGAGGAATCCATGCGAAACCATTTCAGTAAAGCAGTTGTCGGCGCCCTCGGGGTTGTTTGTCTGGCGACTTCGGCCAGTGCACAGGCCCCGGCAGCCGACGCCACAGTAGTCGCCAGTCCGACCTATATTTCCATTCCCCTGGAAATTGCGGTGAACAAGCCTGCCGCCGAGGTCTGGAAGCGCATCGGCAAGTTCTGCGACATCGGCGAGTGGTTTCGAATCCCGTGCACCATCACTTCGGGCAAGGATGGCGAATTCGGCGCGGTTCGATCCGTGGCGGGCGAGATCCTGGTGGGGAAAACCGAGCTTTCCTACACCTATACTCAGACGGTCAAGGCTGGCCGACCCTACAATCTCTATCACGGCACGCTGGAAGCGAGGCCGGTAAGTGCGACCACATCGAAGCTTGTTTACACGCTGGTGTACGACAACTCGATGCTGGCAGATGACGCCGCCCGTGAGCGGGACAAGGCGGGAAAAACCCGGCAGTTCACGATGGCGCTCGAGAACATGAAGATCCTCGCCGAAGGTGGCACGCTGCCGCCCGCTCCGCCTCGCGCCAAGTGATAGCGGGCGGTCATGGAGCGACGTGAGTTCCTGAGGATCGCCGCCGGCGGGGCCGCACTGGCCAACGGATTACGATTGCGGGCCCAGGATATGACGTCCCAGATCCTGGAATACCAGAAGCCCGTCTTCAATCTCCACAGTTTCTTCAAGGAGCCGGTGAAGATCGCGTCCATCGAACTTCTGCAAGCGCACAATCAATATTTCTTGCGCACCCGCTCGACCGATGGCGTAGAAGGAATCGTACAGACGAAAGATATCGCCGACTATATTCAACTGCTGGCGCATCGTGTGATCCCGCACTTTATCGGCAAGGACGCGCGTGATCTGGAGCACCTCATTGACGAGGTTTACGTCACCAATTCGAATTACAAATTGGCGGGGCAGGCGTTCTGGTGTCCGGTGGCCTATGTCGAACAAAGCCTGTTCGATCTGATGGGAAAAGCGCTGAAGAAACCTGCTGGCGAACTGATGGGCGGCATTCTTCGGAAAGAGATTCCGGTTTATCTATCCGGCTCTGCCCGCGAACTGAGCGCGGAAGAAGAAGTCGACATCTACGTTAAAGGAGTGGAGCGAACCGGCGCGAAAGCGGTGAAGTTCAAAATCGGCGGACGCATGAGCGACAATCGCGACGCGATGCCGGGCCGCACGGATACGATTCTGGAACTTGCGCAGAAGAAGCTGGCCGATAAGGTGACGCTGATGGCCGACGCGAACGGCTCCTACGACGCCAAGAATGCGATCGAGATCGGCAAGCGTTTGCAGCAGATGAAATATCTGTGGTTCGAAGAGCCATGCCCGTGGGAAGAGCTGAGCGAGACGAAAAAGGTGAAGGATGCGCTGGGGATGAAAATCGCGTTCGGCGAGCAGAATTCCAGCCTGTGGCAGTTTCAGTGGATCATCGACAACAAAGTTTGTGACGTGATCCAGCCGGACCTGAACTACAACGGTGGATTCATTCGTGCAGCGCGAGTTGCGCGGATGGCGCGAAAAGCGAACATGTGGATATGCCCACACAACACGCAGACCGGTGCGGCCTCGGTCAATATCCTTCAATTCGCCGCGACCACTCCCAACGTTGGGCCGTGGATGGAATATGTTTCGCGCGGGCCGGCGAAGAAGGAATCCTGGTACACACCGAATTTCGAAATCCGGAACGGAGTGATTCCGGTGCCGACCGGCGCGGGGATGGGCCTGGAGTTCGATCCTGACTTCTTGAAATCCGCCGAAGTTGTGTAGCGGATACCTGTGCCACAATGTCGCAATGCGTCTTGCATTGATCGTCCTGCTGAGTTTTTCCGCATGGGCAGCCGACCTCATGCCTCCCGTCAGCGAGCAGCAACTCGCGCGGGAAATCTACAAACAGATGATCGAGGTGAAGTCGGGGTTCACCACCGGCAGCACCACGCCGATTGCCGAGTCGGTCGCGGCACGATTTAAAGCCGCCGGATTCCCGGCTTCCGATATTTTCGTGGGCGGGGCGATTCCTACGAAAGCAAACGTGGTGGTGCGTTATCACGGGACGGGGGCGCACAAGCCGATTCTGTTGCTGGCGCATACCGATGTGGTGGAAGCTCTGCGCGCGGATTGGTCGGTCGACCCATTCACTTTTCTCGAAAAGGATGGATTTTTCTACGGCCGCGGAACGGCGGATGATAAGGCGCAGGCCGCGGTGTGGGTCGCGACGCTCCTGCGCTTCAAGCGCGAAGGGTACAAGCCGGATCGCGATCTGATTCTGGCGCTGACGGCCGATGAAGAAGGAGGCGGTCCGTACAACGGTGTCGACTGGCTGCTGCAGAAACATCGCAACCTGATCGACGCTGAGTTCGCGCTGAATGAAGGCGCACGAGGCATGCTGGTGGACGGCAAGCGCGTGGAGCACGATATCGGACTGGCGGAGAAGCAATTCGTGAATCTGCGCTGGGAGGTTCGCAACAAGGGCGGACACAGCGCGCGGCCGGTGCCGGACAACGCGATTTATCACCTCGCAACGGCGCTGTATAAGCTTTCGACGTTCCAGTTCGATTTCCACTTGAACGACATCACGCGGGGATATTTTCGCCAGGCCGCCAAGACTGCGTCGGGCGCACTGGCCGCCGACATGACAGCCGTGGCCAATGGCGATCGCGAGGCGATGAAGCGCATCGCCACGGCTTCGGCTCCTTTGAATGCGATGATGCGGACCACTTGCGTCGCGACCATGCTCGAAGGCGGGCATGCGACCAACGCGTTGCCGCAGCTTGCGGCGGCGAACGTCAACTGCCGGCTGCTGCCGGACGATTCGGTGGATCGGGTGGTGACCGAATTCACGAAGCTGATCGCCGACGCCCAGGTGAAGATCACCATCACGACGAACGAAGGTGCCAGCCCTGCGTCGCCGATGCGGGCAGATATCATGAAGGCGTTCAATCGCGTGACCGATACGATGTGGCCCGGCGTGATCACGGTGCCGACCATGGCAGTCGGCGGATCGGACGGACGTTATCTTCGCGTCGCGGGAATTCCGACGTACGGCGTGCAGGGATTCTTTCAGGATCGCGATGATGTGCGTGCGCACGGCCGCGATGAGCGCATGCTGGTCAAGTCGTTCTACGAAGGGCAGACGTTTTTGTATGAGTTTGTGAAAGCGCTAACGCAATGAAAACCCTATTTCTATTTGTCACCATCGCGGCGATCGCCGCCGCGCAGCCTCGATCTGCGGTCGCGCCGTTCATCAGCGTGAACGAACCGGTGGTCGCACTGCTGCACGTCCGCGTGATCGACGGCACCGGCGCGCCCGCCGCTGAGGATCAGACCATCGTGATCGATCACGGAAAAATCGCGGCGGTGGGGAGGGCTGCTTCGACACCTGTTCCCGCTGGCGCGCGACGCATGGAACTCGCCGGCCACACCGTGATTCCTGGACTGATCGGGATGCATGAGCATCTCTTCTATCCTTCGGGCGAAGGCATCCCGACCTATAACGAACAGGCGTTCAGTTTTCCGCGACTCTATCTGGCCAGCGGCGTGACCACTGCGCGAACCGCAGGGAGCATGGAGCCGTACACCGATCTGAACGTCAAAGCCGAAATCGATACCGGCCGCGCGCCCGGTCCGAATTTCTACATCACGGGGCCGTATCTGGAAGGTGGCGGATCGCCCATCGAACAGCTTCACCAGCTCGCCAACGCGGACGATGCGCGGCGCACGGTCCAGTATTGGGCCGGCGAAGGGGTGACGTCGTTCAAGGCGTACATGCACATCACGCGCGCGGAATTGGCTGCGGCGGTCGAAGAAGCCCACAAGCTCGGAATTAAAGTGACCGGCCATCTATGCTCGATCGGATTTCGAGAAGCGGCTGCGATCGGAATCGACAATCTGGAACACGGGATGGAGGCCGATACCGAATTCAATCCGGGCAAGCAGCCTGATGTTTGCCCGTCACAAAATCAGACGCGCGACACACTGGTAAAGCTGGATATCAAATCCGCGCCGGTGCAGGAGATGATTCGTGACTTGGTGAAGCACAATGTCGCGATCACGTCGACGCTGGCGGTATTCGATGCCGGCGCGCCACATCGGCCGCCGCTCGATCAAAAGCTGATCGATGTGCTGACGCCACAAGGCGCGATCACGTATTTGACATCGCGCGCTCGCGCGTCGGATTCCGCTAGCACCGCTGCGCTCGATGCTTTGAAGAAGGAAGAGCAATTCGAATATGAGTTCGTCAAAGCGGGCGGGTTGCTGATGTCCGGTGTCGATCCCACGGGCAACGGCGGGGCGATGGCAGGATTCGGCGATCTGCGCAATCTGGAACTCTTAGTCGAAGCGGATTTCACGCCGGTGGAAGCGGTGAGGATCTCGACGCTGAATGGCGCGAAATGGCTAAAGGCGGACGATCGCATCGGGTCGATCACGGCGGGCAAACAGGCCGACTTGGTGGTGATGGAAGGGAATCCGGCGGCGAAGATTTCTGATGTGCGTAACGTGCGGATCGTGTTTAAGGCAGGGGTGGGTTACGACGCGGAAAAGCTTCTGAAATCGGTGCAGCACACGGTTGGGCTGCACTGATTCGCCAGAACAACACTCCTCCCCCAGCCAGAAGCAGCGCGATCGCAACCAGCGGGGTTCCGGCGACCTTGGGGCGAGCCGTGTCCGTCGCGAACTCCAATTCATAAATCGACTGCGCGTAGTTTCGATTCTGCGCCAGGATCTGAATTCCGGGATCGCGTGGAACCAGGCTGTTCACCTGATAGGCCGCGATTCGACTCTGATGGTGATTTTCGAACTTTAGTTTTCGCGCGGGGCCGCCGAAGGGCAGCTCGGCATCGAAATAAATCTGGATCTGGCCGCGGCCCTCTTTCATTTCCGCGATCTCCGGAAACTCCATCGATACCAATCGCGGTGTCAAAACGCGTCCGTCGATCGACAGCGAAATGTCGCTGAGCACTCGCCCGGCGTAGGCGCGGCGCTCGCTCTCTGAAATAACGCCGTCGCCATTCGAGTCGATCTGGGTAATCAAAACCGGGAAAACACTCACGCCGGGAGTGAGCGTCATCTGCGCCTCCACTCGAGTTTTCTCGATCGTGAGGAGCGTGCCCTGCAGATACTCATCCAGCCGGTGCGCTTGCGCCGTCGCCAGACTCAGCACCAGAATCGCCGCGATTTTCATTTGACGTACTTCTTCCCATAGTCATTGGTGGGATCGCGATACATGGTGTGAACGTGCAGCGAAGCGTCGCCGCCCATTTGTTGCGGGGCATATTCGATCACCACATGCGGCCCCTGAATGCGATAGTAGGCAGCGATGTTGCCGCTGGACGCAGCCGTGACCGGGCCACTCCAGGCGAACCACATCTCGTTGACCTCCGCCTTTAGCTCCGCCATGCGCGCAGCGGCTTCGCTTTCGTTTACGATCCCCGCCCATTCCGCCACCACGCCGAGCAGCATGGCGCGTTGTTTGTCGCTCATGTTCGACGCTTTTAGTCCCTCGGGCTGAATCGTCTTGCCATCCTGTCCCGGTCCGAGCACCAGATCGGCGAGGCGGAAACTCAGGATCGCCTGCTTGCGCTGATTCTCGTCGAGCGAGTTGAGCAGCGCGAGCGCCTTGTCGCTCTCCTCGCCGAGCGGACGCACCGTTTTCCCGTTCAGGGTGTAAAGCGAGGGCTGCGCGCCTGTGAGTGTCGGAGTCAGGACGCCGCGATCTGCTGCGATGGTGATATTAAGAGCCAGATGGTGCCCTCCGAACTGCAAGGTCCACGGAGTTTTTTCGGACGGGGCGCCCAGCATCGAGATGAAATAGAGATCCTTGCCGAACATCAATCCTCCGCCTGGGCCGCCCGGACCGCGGCCACGAGGAGGACCACCCGGGCCTCGTCCACCGCCGTTCCCTTCGGTCGACTTGAGCATCTCATCGCCGTCCATGATCTGCTGCACTTTTTCGAGACCGCGCGGACTCAGCACGGCAGACATCATCGCCATCGCGGCCGAGGCCTGCGCCGGGTTCATTTCCTTGAAGCTGATGCCGGTGCGCGGAACGATCGAGACGGGCAAGTTCGACCAGCGTTTGCGCTGCTCCTGATCGTCGAAGGCGAACACCACGGCTTGGCGCTGTTTCTGATCGAGGGTCGCGAGAAATGCATTCGCCGCCTTCACGATGCGCGGGGTAGGGTTCTGCGCCATGACGGCGCCGATCGAGAAAGAAAGCAATATCGCTGTGCGAGTAGTCTGGTTGAGTCTCATGGAGGTTTCCGATTGTGAGGGCGTCGTCCGCATGCGTTCCGTAACGTTAAGAGTGTAAAACGTGCGAGGGCTCTGGAGAATTGATGAGCCGCTATCATCGTAGGAGCTTGCCGCCCGCGACACAACAGATGGTCGAGTTCCTGCTGGCGGCCGACGCCCGCGCGAGCGCGGCTGCTCATCTGTTTTCGGAGAGCCGGGCGTGGGGTGAGGCGCTCGAATTAGCGCGAGTTTGGAAGGTTATTCCGCCGTTCTCTGCGCGAATCCAGAGTCTTGGCTGCCAACTTCCTGCGGCCGAGATCAAGACGCTGAAGCGAGAGTTTCTCAAGGTCTATGCGCAATCAGCGTTGCGCGCATCAAAGGCAATCGCGGCGATCGCCGCATCTGCACCAGGCCGGGATCGCGGTGGTCGCGTTCAAGGGGATCGCGTCGATGGCGGTGCTGTACCGCGATCCCAAGCATCGCACCGTCGGCGATGCCGATCTGCTGATCTCGCGCGCGGATCTCACGGCCGCGCTCGCTTGTCTCCAGGCGGCCGGGTTCGCACGGCGAGGCTCTGAGACGCTGGAGCAATATCTTCAGTTCGTCGATCACGCGCCACGCTTTGCCGGCAACAAGGCGATCGCTCTGTACGCTGGGGACGGATCCGAGATCGACCTGCATTGGGAAATCGCCGGTTCCGGCTTGCGCGTCGATGAGGTCCTAAAGCGAGCCCGCACCGCGCCGCTGATGAATTCAGGCGTTCCAGTGGTCGATTCGAAAGATGGATTCCTGCTCACGGTGCATCACGCCATTCGCGAGGATCTGGGGATCGAGAACGTGTGCCGCGATCTTCTCGACGCCGGATTGTGGTGCCGGCATCTGCACGAAACGGGCGAATTAGAAGGTGCAGTCGCGCGCGCGGTTGAATGTGGCGGCGGGATTCCAGCGCTGGCTGTTACCGCCATCCTGGCCGGCTATGATGATCGATCGGCGGCTGCGCACGCGGCACAGTTGCTGCGCGATGCAACCAGCGCCGCCGAGCGCAAATCCGCCGCCTTGCTGGTGGAGCTTTTCTCCTATCAAATGGGCAATGGCCCGATCGGAAAAGACGTGCTGTATCTGGTTCACACGCGCCCGTGGCGGCAGATCGTGAAAGGCTTGGGAACGGACTGGTCGGGTTACCGGCAGAGCATGCAGAGCATGGAAAAGCAAATGAACGAAGAGACGCCGCTGCATGAACGTGCTGTGAAACTCGCCAAGTCGATTCCAGGGCTGCGAGCGCTAAGGCTGGCGCGAGAGCTCGCCCGCGTGAAATACCGCGCATCGAAGGGTTCCGCATGACGGTCATCGAACCTTCCGGCCGGACGCTCCGGAGCAGCATCGCCGAATACCGGAACGCTGGAACGTTGTTTCTGTTTCTGGCCTTACGCGATGTGCGTTTGCGATATCGACAAACCGCATTGGGAGTTGGGTGGGCAGTGTTGCAGCCTTTACTGCCGATGCTGATCTTCGGCGCGGTATTCGCACGCCTGCACTTCGACACCGGTGGGATTCCCTATCCGCTATTCGTGTTCAGCGGATTTGCTCCCTGGATGTTCATCGCCAATGCGATCACCGGTGCGAGCCCTACGTTCGTCAACAATTTCGAAATGATCAACAAGATCTATTTCCCGCGTGCGGTGTTGCCGATGGCCGTGGTGGCGGCGCTGACGCTGGATGGATCGGTGGCGTGTGCCGCAGTGCTGGGACTGAGTTCCTGGTATGGATACGGTCCAGTGTGGAGTTGGCTACTTTTGCCATTGGTCGGTATCGCGGCGCTGGTCTTAGCGATGGCTGCGGGAGTCGCGGCGGCGTCACTCACGGCCGTATTGCGTGACATCAAGAACGCGGTTCCGTTCCTGGTGCAGCTATGGATGTTCGCCAGCCCGGTGCTTTATCCCATCGATTGGCTGCCCGCCCCCTTGCGGCCCTATGCGGGATTCAATCCAGTGGCGGGATTACTCGCCGCGTTTCGCGCATGTTTGTTCGGCACAGTTCCGGATTGGAGGATCATCGCGGAAACTGGCATCGCGATGCTGGTGCTGATCACCATTGCGGTGTCGATCTTTCACCGCCTGGAAGCGGATCTGGCGGAGCGCATATGAACGCCGTCTCGGTGCAAGGGCTGGGTAAGGATTTCGCGCTTGGCGCGCCGCGGCAAGACTACCGGACGTTCAAGGATTTGTTGCGGCCAAGAAAGGCTCAGTCACCGACGCGATTTGTCGCGCTGAACGACGTCAGCTTCGAAGTCGAACGAGGAGAGACGCTCGGAGTGATTGGCCGCAACGGAGCGGGTAAGTCGACGCTGCTCAAGATTCTTTCGTCGATCCTGCGCCCGTCGCGGGGTCGCGTGGAATTGAACGGACGAGTGGGAAGCCTGCTGGAAGTGGGCGCCGGATTTCATCCCGAGCTAACCGGGCGCGAGAATATTTTTCTGAACGCTGCCATCCTGGGCTTGACGCATTCCGAAATCGTAAAAAAGCTGGACGAGATTGTGGCGTTTAGCGGCGTGGAACGATATCTCGACGAACCGGTGAAACACTATTCGAGCGGCATGTACATGCGGCTCGCATTTGCCGTGGCCGCGCACATCGAGCCGGAGATTCTTCTGCTCGACGAAGTGCTGGCGGTGGGCGATGCCGAGTTTCAAAAGAAATCGGCCGAACGGATTGAACGGGTCAACCAGCACGGCCAGACTGTGATTCTGGTTTCGCACAACATTCAAACCGTGCTGCGATTGTGCCGGCGCGCGCTGTGCCTGGACCAGGGCCGCGTGGTAGATATCGGCAGCGCGGCCGATGTCACCGCGCGTTATCTTGCGATCGGCGGTGCGAATCGCGGAGCCAGGCGTTATGGCGAGGACGCGTATGCTCCTGGCGACCACGTGGTCCGCCTGCGCGGGGTGCGCATCCGTTCTAAAGATGGTGCGACGCTCGCAACGGTCGATCTCGGCCAGGCTTTCGGCATCGAAATGGAATTCGAAGTTCTGGAAGCCGGGGTCGCGCTGTTTCCGTCGCTAACCATCCATAACGATCGGATG
This sequence comes from Terriglobia bacterium, assembly GCA_963819125.1. Lineage (GTDB taxonomy): Bacteria > Acidobacteriota > Terriglobia > Bryobacterales > Bryobacteraceae > Palsa-187. The sequence goes on along the minus strand of CAWFUQ010000011.1, from coordinate 1,370,865 downwards.
CCGGTGTTGTGGGCCACGGATGCGTCCAGCGATTGGCACGGGCGCGCTCGCCCGATCGGCCGGTATACGGAAATCGCGTGGGTTCCAGCGCATTTGCTTTCCGAAGGTGCGCTGCGGGTGGCCGCCGCGGTGCATTCCTTCCGGCCGCGCACCGCTCATTTCGTCGAGCCTGATGCGGTGGTGTTTCATGCAGTCGAATCGACCGGCGGTGCGCGCGGACAATTCGCGGGATCGATCGAGGGCGCGGTGACGCCGCTGCTGGAGTGGTCCGTAGAGCATGAGTAGAGCGCTGCTTTGTTCGGTGAATGCACCGTGGCCGCCGATGAGTGGTGTGGATCTCCGCGGCTGGCAGATTTTGAATCTCTTGCGGCAGCGCGGCGAGGTTGGCTTGTTCGCGCTTGCGGGCGAGCGACAGCCTCCGCCGCAATTTCGCAACGCTCCCTGGGTCGTCACAGGTGCGGCAAGCCAGCCTCTGGATCAAGTTAGCTGGATCAAGCAGCCGGACGCGCTTCCGTCCCACGGTTATTTCGACGAACTGTCGGCGAATGCGCTTGTTGAATTGGTACGCGAATTCGCGCCCGATGTGGTGGTGCTCGATCACCTGTGGATGCACAGCTATGAAAGCGCCGCGCGATCGTCTGGAGCGAAGCTGGTGTTGAACACGCATAACGTAGAAGCTTCGCTGGCGCGGCAAGTGGCGGATCACGAGACCTATCCTCCGGCGCGATTGCAGCGCAAACTCTTTGCCTCGCGAGTCGAAAAGCTGGAACGGGAGGTCGCCAATCGAATGGATCAGCTGTGGGCATGCAGCGAAGCGGATCGTGCGCGATTCCAGGATTCCGGGATTCGCACCGCGAGCCATGTGGTTCCCAATGCCATCGATATCGCGCGCTACCGGAGGCCCGCGGATCGGCCCGCGGAATTATCGGGCGACGGCCCCTTCGTCCTGTTCACCGGCGCGTTTCATTATGTGCCGAACTCAAACGCGGCAAGCTTCCTGATGCGCGAACTTTTTCCGCGTATCGGCGAAGTTTATCCGGAGGGGCGGCTGCTGCTCGTCGGCGCGAATCCCACGCCGGAGATGCTCGCGGCGGCGCAACGCGAGCAACGAATCGTTGTGACCGGCCGTGTCCCCGATACGATTCCGATCCTGCAGCACTCCTCAATAATGTTGGTGCCGCTATTGGAAGGCGGAGGCACGCGCTTCAAGATCGTTGAAGCATTCGCGGCCGGACTTCCTGTAATCAGCTCGTCGATCGGCGTGGAAGGACTCGGCGCGATCAGTGGGGAACATTTTCTGCTGGCAGAAACGCCCGGAGAATTCATGAACGCGATCGAAGATCTGGCGGGCGATCCGGACAGGCGCCGAAGAATGGTACGTTCGGCCGCCGATTTCGTTGAACGATTCTCCTGGCGCGCGGCGGGGCACTCGGTGGGTGCGGCTCTTCACGAACTCGGGTTGTGAGATTGCTACTGCGGCGTGCGCTGCTTTAAAGATTTTTGGATTGTCGCGATCACGCGTTCCATGCGCTTCTGCGCGCCGGCGTCGGTGATATGAGACAAGCGGACGAACGCCAGCGACGCCAGATCACGCAATTCGAGCGGAAGCATCTGTTCGTAGATCCTTACGCGACTCGCGTTGCGCGTGAAACGATTGTCGGCGCGCGAACGGCTCTCGGCTTGTTTCCGATACCACACCAACTGCTCCGGAATCACTTCGAGCCGGAAGCCGCCTGCCACCACTCTGAGCAGCAACTCCCAGTCCTCATCCACGTTGCGTTCCGGGGAGAACCCTCCAATGGCCGCGTAACATTCGCGCCGGATCAGGTACACCGTTCCGCCAAACTCGGGATAAATGAGGCCGGCCGCCAACGCCGGACCGAGCGGAATTACCAGGCGATGTAAGTCCGGATGGTACGCCGCCGGCGTGTCGCCTTCGAACTCCATCAGGATGCAGGACAGCGCGTCGGCGCCGGAATAGGCTGCGGTGCGCGCGAATGTTTCTACCGTGTGGGGCAGCAATTCGTCATCGTCATCGGCAAACAGCAGGTACGATCCTCGCGCGGAGGCCACGGCTCGGTCGCGGGCGACTCCGGGCCCCGCGTTTTCCTGGCGAAGTAATTGCCAGCCGCGCGCGTCGAAATCCAGCTGCAGCGCGTCGAGATACGACTTCGATTCTTCGCCCGAACTTCCATCGTCGACCACGATCACTTCCATCCGCCGGTAACTTTGGTTGTGGAGCGATTCGAGCATTCGCTCCAGCAGGACAGGCCGCCGATGATGCGCGATGCAAACGGTGATGAACGGGAGCTCCGGCGCCGGGTGAACCGGCGCAGCCTCGATTGCCGATGCTTCATGCCAACGCAGCCATCGTTCACGACCGGACTGCAGCGCTGCGCTGGGCCGGGCGGGAGTTTGCCCATCGCGCAGGATCTGTTCGATTCGCCCGGCAAATGCGGCCGCTTCGAGGGGCGTGGTGACCCGTTCATGATCGTCGGGATGGATCAGCTCCTGGATTCCTCCGCGATCGCTCGCCAGAAACGGGATTTGCTCCTGGATGCATTCCTGAACTGTGCACGGCGAATTGTCCTCCTGCGAGGGGATGATCGCGAGCCGTCCAGCGCAGCGGAGATACTCGAGCGCTTGCGTGCGGCTGAGCGAAGTGAGGGTGCGGAATGCGAATGTCCAGGGTGATCGGGCCGAAGACGAGCGCACGCGCAGATAATCCAAGCTGGCGCGCCCGTCGACCACCGCTTCTGATCCGAGAAACGTGACTGAGAATTCGGAAGGCACCTCTAGCCGCTCGAGCACGTCACAAAAGAATGGAAGACCTTTACGCCGATCCAGCCGTCCAAAGAAGACCAGGTCGCCGATAGAGGAACCGCCCGATGGCGCGTCCTTCCCAAGAGGCTCCAAGATGTTGTGCGCTACGTAAGTTCGTAGTGGAAGAATCCAGCCGTCGTCGCGCATCCAGTTAAGGAGATAATGACTCGGGCTCACCAAAACGTCGGCCAGCTCGACGCTCTTGCGTTCCATGAAATCCACTACCAGATCCTCGGGACGTGAAGCCAATGCTTCATCGCCTCGCCGGCTCCAGCGCAGGGGACCGTGCGCCCCCACGCACAGCGTCGTGGCGGCGAACGCGAGTCCCAATTTCTTGGCCACTAGCGAGTAATACGGCAGGCCCAGCCATTCGTGGAAGTGAACGATGTCGAAAGGCGCTTGATCGCGCAGCCACTGGTAGCAACGCAGCGAGGGTTCTTTACGGTTCCCATACCAGACCGCTCCGCTGGAAGACTCGGGAAGGTGGACGAACTGGATGCCTCGGGTTCGAAAATATGCGGTCCACTCCGCCAGATCGCCCTGGTGAAACGCCGCGTGGAGGTAAACCACGGTTACCTGATGACCGGCTTCGGCCAAAGCCAAAGCGAGTCCGTGATACGCCGCACCGACGCCTCCGCAATGATACGGCCCAGAGATATCGACCGAAGCGATGGCGATCCGACGGATCGCGTTGCCGCCTCCGGAGTCTGGTACTGGAAGACCTTTAAATGCCGCGTCAACCTTCATGCTAGATCGGTAACCCGTAGTATAATTTGGGAGATCGCTCGATGGATGGAAGCGTGGAGAGGAACTCTAAGCAGTTGCCAAGTGTAATGAATCGAAATCATTCCTTCGAGTGTAACGCTCCCGATGTGGTCTTCGAGAATTTTGGGGATGAGGCAGTCATTCTCAACCTTCAATCCGGCCACTATTTTAGTTTGAACGGCGTTGGGATGGCGTACTGGGAGTACCTGGTCCAGGCGGTGCCGCCCCATCAGATCGCCGATCATATTCTGGCCTGTTATAGTGCGGGCGGTGACGGAGCCGCAATCTCCCGAGACCTCGACGAACTTCTCGAGCAGCTCCAGTCCGAGGGCTTGATCCGAGCCTCAAATGTTCTTCGTGCAATAAGTGATGTTACAACTACAACAGCACTACCAAGCGGATACGCCCGTCCTACGCTCGCCAAGTTCGACGATGTCGCAGAGATGCTGCTGCTCGATCCGGTTCACGACGTGAGCAGCGAGGTGGGCTGGCCCCACCCGGCGCCTGCAAATCGTGCGGTCGACGCCGCTCAGGAATGATCAGCGTCGTCATCCCTGTTTTCAACGCTGCGCCGTACGTCGCTCAGGCGATCGACAGCGTGCTCGGCCAGACCTTGCCTCCAGATGAAATCGTGGTGGTCGACGACGGTTCTACGGACGCGACGGCGGAAGTGGTTCGGCGTTATCGGCACCGCGTCGATTATCGATCGCAGCCCAACCAGGGTCCCGGTACCGCTCGCAATCTTGGGATTCGGGTGTCCCAGGGCGACTTGCTGGCGTTTCTCGATGCGGACGATCTTTGGCTTCCCGAAAAGCTGCGCTTGCAGAAAGCCGCGCTCGATGCCGATCCATCGCTCGAATTGGTGTTCTGCCACATGACCCAATTCCGTGAAGACGCCCCGCAGGAAGTGGTCGCGATCGGTGGCCAGTCGGCGCAGCCCTCGCCGCTGATTTCCTGTATGCTCGCGCGGCGAACGGTGTTCGACCGACTCGGCGCACTCAGGACGGATTTGAAAGCGGAATTCGTGGAGTGGTATCTGCGCGCGAGCGAAGCAGGCGTTTGTATGCGGACTCTCGATGATCTGCTCGTCAAGCGCCGCCTCCACTCCGCCAACTTCACGCTGGCGAATCCGGATCTGCGCCGGGAATACGTGCATCTGCTGAAAGCGTCGCTGGACCGGCGCCGCGCCAGGGCCGCCGCCAATCGATCGACTGGCACGCAGCCCACGGGCACGCTACAGTAAGCGATCCGGCCTATGGCGAATCTCGGCGCGCAAGCCTCCGAACAGGACCAGGCGCGGTTCTTCACGCAACTCTCGGAGAAGTTCGCCGCCGCGACGGAGCGAACCGGCGAGATCATTCGCGATTTTCGAATCGCCGGAACTCCGGTGCGGCTGCGCTTCGCGGGTGATGCGATGATTCCTGAAATCGCTCCCGGATTGGCGGGTTTTGTTCCCGAAGGGTTGCCGGAACCGCACTGCGAGATTCGCATCTGGGATTCGGAGAGCAGTGGAATCGAACCGCCGCCGTCGCCTCGCCCCTGGAAGGATTTTACCGGGCGCGGGAACATCTGGGGTTTCGATAGCGCTCGCTACCTCTCCGCGTACCAATGGGGCGAAGGTTCGGTCAGCGTGATGGATCGCGAGACAAGGCAGGCAGTCTACTGGGCGCCGTCTCACAAGCATCTGCCCGAATGGGTGCTCTCGTCGCCGTTGCGCACGATCCTGCACTGGTGGATGGAAATGAACGGCCGGCAGCTCGTGCACGCGGCTGGGGTGGGCCACGATGGATGCGGAATCCTGCTGCCGGGGCGCGGAGGGTCCGGCAAATCCTCGACGTCGCTTGCTTGCCTGCTCGCGGGAATGGATTTTCTGGGCGATGACTATCTCGCGGTCGCGCTCAACCCTGAACCACGCGCCTATCGTCTGTACTCGACGGCGAAGCTGGATCGCGAAAGCCTGGGTTTGTACCCGGAGCTGCGCGCCCGCTGCCCAACGGTGTTGCGGCCCAACTTCGCGAAAGCAGTGCTGTATCTGGAAGACGCGTACGGCGGCGCGTTGAAGGAAAGTCTCCCGCTGAAGCTGGTCCTACGCCCCTCGATTGCCGCGCAGAATGAGACGGTGTTGACGCCGATCGAGGCTCGCGAGATCGAAAGCGCGTTTTCGTTTGAGACGCTGCTGCATCTTCCGCACGCCGGCGCGCACACCATGGAATTCTTGGATCGCATCGCACGCGAAATCCCCCGGGCTGCGATTCTGCTGGGCAGCGATCGGGCGCGCATACCGGTGGTGCTTCAGGAATCGCTTGGCAACATCGCTGCCGATTTCCGTCGACACGAAATTGCGGACCCTAGGCCGGCGATTTCGGTACTCGTCCATTTTCGTGAAGAAGAGCGCGGGGAACTGGCAACGCTCGCTGCGATGCTCCAGTCGCAAGACTATCCACGTGCGGAACTGATCGTCACTGTCGAGCCGGCCGCTCGCGCATTAGCGGATCTGGTCGCGAAGCTTCCCGGGAACGTTAAATTTTTTCCGTTCGACGATCCCATTGTGAAAGCCGAAGCATGGAATCGCGCCATCCGCGAATCTTTTGCGGAACGGCTGCTGGTGATTGAGCCTGGTGACCGCCTGGAGCCTGGTGCGATTCAAACTCTTTGCGAGGGGCTCGCCGATTCCGGCGCGGCGTATATTGTTCCCTCAGGCGCGGAGTCCCTCCAGCCTCCGCGGGGCGCCATGATGCAGAAGAGCGCGTTCCGGCAGTGCGGATTGTTTCGCACCGATCCTCTCCACCAGGGTCGCGAACAACAGGAATGGTTCCAGCGCCTGGAGCGAGCAGGACTGCGCGGATCGCGAATCGCGGCCGTCACACTGCGGGCTACACGCACTCCGGAAGCGATCCCGGTTCCTCACCCCGTCGACTGGAAAGCTTTGCGGGAGCAGTTGCAGCGGCGCGGGAAAACTTCTGAATGACGCCTATCTTGCTCGATGCGCTGCTGCTGTCGTCATCGGACGCCGAAAACGCCTGGCGGAAATGGCGCGCGTTGGTCGATCTGGATCGCATCGATCCGGAAAGTTTCAACATCCTGCCTACCTTAGCCGCGCGTTTGCCCGAGTGGACCGTGAACGATCCGCAGCAAGGGATTCTGCTGGGGATCTGCCGCCGAGCATGGAGCGAAAACCAGATTCGCCGGAAATCGCTAGCCGACGCGATCGCGATTCTGAACGCCGCCGGAATCGACCGCGTCGCCCCGACTGGGCCAGTGCTGTGGGGCGAGTTGTACTGGCCCGAGGGTACAATCCGGCCGATCGAAACGGTGGATCTTCTCATCGAACCCGCGCATGTGCACGCCGCCTTGGATGCGCTCACGCACGCAGGCTGGAACGCTCCCGATGACCTGCCTCCACGCGGTGGAAACGATTTCTACTTCGGCTATCGAGTGGAAATACAACCGTCCGCCGGCAGCGGGATCCGGGTGCACTGGCGCTCGTTGCCGCACACCGATTTCGCGCTGCGGCGCCCGCCGATCCCGGTCCTTAAACCGATCCCGGCGGAGCACTCCCTGGTCGCGGCGTTGGGCGGCGATATGGAAGATCGCTTGGGCTGGAAGTGCGACGCGTTGTTCCTCTGCCGCCGGTCCGGACTCGATTGGAACTTGGTCGCCGACCTGCTGCGGCGGCGTTCGAAAGCAAGAAATCGGCTGGAGCAACTCCGGCGCGAAGGGATGGTGGAGATTCCCGCGAAGGTGACGCGACCACCGCGCACAGCCGCTCTCGAACGAATTCTAGCTTCGGCGTTACGAGCATATCGCAGAGCAAGTCGCGGGTAACGGCTGGGACGTCGCGCAAGTTACTCGACTAGCGTCGTACCATCAATGGGTAATCATGTCGGCGCTGACGCTCCAGCAGCAATTCGGCCAGATCGACATCTATCTTTTCGATCAACTTCTGAAAGGCCGCATTGCGCCTGGAATGCGAATTCTGGATGCCGGTTGCGGCGGCGGCCGCAATATCATGTACTTCCTTCGCTCCGGTTACGAAGTTTACGCGGCGGACGCGGATGCGGATGCGGTGAACGGAATTCGCTCGCTCGCCACCAAGCTCGCACCTGCGCTGCCAGCGTCGAATTTTCGAGTCGAACCGGTGGAACACATGTCGTTCGACGATGCCTGCGCGGATGTTGTGATCAGCAACACGGTCCTTCATTTCGCTCGCGACGATGCGCACTTCGAAGCGATGCTGCTGGGATCGTGGCGCGTTCTAAAGCCAGGCGGCCTGTTCTTCTGCCGCCTCGGATCGACGATTGGAATGGAGGCGCAAGTAAAAAGATTCGAGGGGCGCCGCTATTGGTCGCCCGATGGTTCGGAGCGGTATTTGGTGGACGCGGCGCTGCTCACCGCGGCAGCGGAACGAATCGGGGGCGAGCTGGCCGACCCGTTGAAAACCACCGTCGTCCAGAATCAGCGCTCCATGACCACGTGGGTGCTGCGAAAGAATGTGAGAAAATCGCTCGATGCCTGATGCCGCGCCCGCAAGCTTGTTCGTACTGGAAACGGTCCGTACCGGAGACGAGGCCGTGGTGCGATGCCGCGGCAAGTTAGTGGCAGGCGTGACGGGCGTGCTCTACACCGAAGTGAGCCAGCTGATTCCTGCTTCCAAGCGAGTAGTGCTGGATCTGTCTGAACTTACTCACATGGACAGCATGGGACTGGGCACGGTGGTTCGTCTGTACGTTTCGGCGAAATCAGGCGGCTGCACTCTCGAACTGATCCATTTGGGCCCGCGCATTCGCCAGTTGCTGGGAATGACGAATCTGTTAGCCGTGTTTTCCAGCGTTGGCGAATCTGGCATTACTTACATGTAGTTGCTTACGAAGCCGGTCGATACCATGCCGGCGAAGGCCCAGCTGCCTGTTCGATCTCGGGAACAAAACTGCGATCGAGTTCACGTATCATCGCGGCCAGATTCTCTACGATTTTCTGCCATTGCACCGCATCACCAATCGGATACTGCCCGGTGGTTCCTGCTTGCGGAGCGACCGGAATCGTAAGCGACGCCTTGAATCCCGCGCCGTGAACCATGAAGATCGCGGTGACCGAATGGCTCCAGGTGCCGACGTCCAGATACAGCTCAATCGTCAGGTTTCCCGTGCTTCGCCGCGTGAGATGAAATTCGCCCGATCCTCCGCGGCAGCTATAGCCCATCGGCTTAAACGCGGCATCGAGCGCGGGCTTGCGCGGTCCGGCGAGCACCCCCGCGCTCTGCTGCCGGATGTCTGCGGCCGGCGGCAAGTCGTGCGGCATCGTGGCGCGCTCCACCAATTCAGGAATGCGTCCTCGATAATCGGCGACGATCGCCTTTACTGCTTCGACCTTCTCAGGAGGCACGCTGCCGACGATGCCGCCACCTGGCGCGCGGATCGGCACTTGATCGGTCCGCTTGATTTTTCCGAGAGCTTTGATCAGCCGGCTCACAGGCTCGGGATTGGGTGGAAGCTTTCGATCGGTTTGCTCCGCGTCGACCACTGTGTAGACGGAAACCGCGCGCTGCCGTCCGTTGAGCCAGCGGTTGTCGGTCACCCAGACTCCAGGCAACGAATTTCCGAATCGCGGCAGCCCGATCAATCGTTCTCCAAACAAGGGCGCGTGGAAATGCAGCCACACGCTGTTGTAGGGATAGGATCGCGGGACGCCGCCGAAAATCGCGAGGAGCGTCGCGAGATCCGCGGGTTCGCCGGTTTTGAAATTCGAAAGCAGGCGCGATTCCGCAGTCCCCGGCATGATCGGATCGAACATCAGGAATCGCTCCATTTCCGGATAGCGCTTCAGGGTTCGATCGACGGCCTGGCCTTTTCGCAAAGCCGAATCGACCAGCGTGAAACGGATTACGGGTTCGCCTAAACCGGAGTCGAGGAACGCCTGCCGAATGCGGCTGGTCATCTCCGCGAGCGATTCTTTCTTGATCGTAGCGAAAGTAAGCTGGGTAGCAACTTGCATGGCTACCCATATATCGGACGAAGATATCGGACGAAATAGAAGCGGCCTACACCTTACTGGTTGCCGGTATTGACCGGCCGGTCCCATAGGAACTTATGCAGGAACGTGTCCATGCGGCCGAGCGTATACAGCCAGCGGCTATGCAGCAGCGATTCATGCACATCGTCCGGGAACACGATCAGCTCGTAGTACACATCGCGCTGCCGCAGCAATTGGATCAGCCCGACCATCTGCTGGAACGCCACGTTGCGATCGTCGTCGCCCTGGATCAGCAGCACCGGCGATTTCCAGCCGTCGATCGCGCCTATCGTGGACGATTTATACGAGACCGCTTCGGGATCGAGCGAATTGCCGGAGAGATGCACGCCGGCGAGATCGACCCCGGCTTTGAACATATCGGAATTGCGCGCCAGGGCTTGCGAGGTGAGCAGTCCGCCATACGACAATCCCCAGATGCCGAGCCGGTTGGGATCGACGTCGGCTCTGCTCAATAGATATTTTCCGCCGGCCACCACATCCTGATATTCAGCGTTGCCGGCCGCGCCCACGTTGGGCGCGTTGCGGAACGAACGTCCGTAGCCGACTCCACTGCGATAGTTAATCGAGAGCACGATGTAGCCTTCATTCGCCAGCCATTCATTGATGCCGTATGCCCAGTGATAGAACTGCATGTAGTGATAAGCGGGCATCATCTGCCGCTGCGGCCCGCCATGCACGAACACGATCGCGGGACGCTTTTCACCCGGCTTCAGATCCTTCGGCAGGAACAGTTGATTGTGAATCTCCAGCCCGTCAGCGGCTTTGGTCAGCACGATCTCCGGCTTGACGTGCAGGTCCGTGGGAAAACCGGGGCGCGAAGTGGGGAACACGATCTTCTGCGGCGGCGCTGCGGCTAGCCCGGACATTTTCCAAATCCCCACCGATTGCGGCAGGTTCCAGTTGGCGCTAATCGTCGCGAGAAATTTTCCCGAGGCGACTGGCGCGGGATACGTTTCGGCTCCATCGCCTGTGGTGATTTCGACCGGCGTTCCGCCGCTCACGGGCACGGCCCAGATGTGACGGCGCTCGATATCCTTCGCATTGGTGCAGTAGTAGAAGGTCTTGCCATCAGCCGAAAGAATGGTCGAGGTGCGGTCCTCGATCAAGCCATCGGTGGTGGTGAGCATCACGGGACGCGCGGATGAATCGTTGACGTTCAGCGAATAGTAGCGTTCGAATTCGTCGACCGGCGGCTGGTTGCCGCGCGCAGCCGGGGGTTCGACCGGCGGGGGTGCAGGAGCAGCTCCGCGTGCGCCCCGCCCTCCGCGACCGCCGGGGACCACGAATTGAAAGATCACTAGATCGCCCGCCGCTAATCGCGCGTTGTTGATGTTGGCCGCCACCGGATCCTTGGGCTGGTTATGCCAGATCTCCTGCGCGTCGGCGGTGGTCACATCCGCTTTGTAGAACGCCAGCGTGTACCCGCCTTTGAATGATGCCTGCATCAAGCCCGGCGAATTATTGACCACCGCAGACGTGCCGGCGGCAGCGGCACCGGCCTGATTGCCGCGCCCTCCTCTTGCCCCGCGTCCGGGGTTCGCCGCCTGCCCGGGCGCTGCCGCGGCTGCGGGTGGTGGCGCTTGACCGGGAACGTTGAGCCCGCCCTGTCCCGGCTGCGGCTGTTGGCCGAACGCCAGGCCGGGCCGGCGCATGAAGATCAGATGCTTGCCGTCGGCGAGCCACATCGGCTGGGTGTCGAAATCCACACTCGGCGACATATATTTCACCGCTCGCGTCGCGATGTCGTAGACCACGATGAAGCTGTGATCGGTACGCGTGCTGACGAATGCAATCTTGCGTCCGTCCGGCGACCACTTGGGCGAACTTTGCACGCCCCATTCGCTGATGAACGCCTTCTCTCCACGGTCGACTTCACTCGCCGGTTTCACGGGCGTGATCTTCGCGCGAAAAATCTGGCCGTTCTTGACGAACAGAATCGAGCTGCCGTCGGGCGCCAGCTCCGGATTCGTACAATCGGCGACGCGCCATGCTCCGCCCACGCCGGTGGTCTTCGCGGCCCAAAACGCATGCTCCGGCCCGTTCGGATCGGCCGATGGATTCGGCGCCCAGCCTTCACGATTCAACGCCTCGCCGCGCAGGAAAATGACGGTGCTGCCATCGTCGGAGATCTTGACCTCCGACATCATGATCCCGTCGTCCTTGGTGAAGTTGGACAGCTTCACCGGCACGAACAGCGGCCCGGAAGCAGCGTACGCGTTGCGTTTTCCTTCGACGTAATCGACCCAGGCGATCTTGTCCACCTTCTTCGCAGCGACCAGTTCCTGCGGCGATGCCGGACTGAGGAACCGCTGATAAAGAGGAACGTTCGGAGCAGAGTCTAGCGACTGCGTCAGGGCTGCTGCGGCAATCAAAACCACGATGTAGCGGGTCAACATGCGCATGGAAACCTCTATATGAGTCTATAATGCCCGGGTGCCTTTTCAATCGCGCGCGCTGCTGGTGATCCTGACCGCGCTCTCCGTCTCCATCGGATGGGGAATCCGCGGGCAGTTCGGCCACGAATACGGGGCGGCGCTGGCAGGGGCGATCGGCGGCATGGCGGTCGCGCTACTCAGCGGACGCGAAGATTGGCGGCGGCGCATTCATTACTTCGCGGCGCTCGGTGCGATTGGATTCGGATTCGGCGGCAGCATGTCGTACATGAAGACGGTCGCCTACGCGCACTCCTCCGATTCGGCGACCGTGATTTACGGGTTCGCGTGCGTGTTCGTGCTCGGATTCATTTGGGCTGCTCCGGCAGGGACTGGCATCACGCTGCCGGCGTATCTCAATCGCGACGAGCTGACCAAGCTGTTCGTCCCGCTGAGCGCAGTGTTCGTCAGTTGGTACTTGCAGGATGTAGTCCGCGGCCATTTGCGGCTCATCAAGTCCGATTGGTACGAATTCGTCGCTAGCTATCGCATGAGCGCGATTCTTGCAGCCGCGATCGTCATCGTGATCTGGACCTTCTGGCGAAAGTATTGGGGCGTGGGGACGTCGCTGATCCTGCATATGGCCATCGGCTGGTGGGTCGGCAATCTGGTGCTGATTCGCGTGATGCATCTGGATATGAATCCGCCGCGCGGCGATACGTGGGCGGAATGCCTCGGGCTGGTCGGTGGAATTCTGGTGAGTTGCTGGCAGCGCGGGCTCCCTGGCGTCGCGTTTGGAACGCTCGCGACTGGCTTTCTCGGCGGCATCGGTTTCTCTCTCGGCACGGCGGTGAAGATTCTGGTGATGGCCAGCGGCTACGAGACCAACTGGCATAGCGTGATGGAACAGACGCAGGGATTATTCCTCGGCACGGCGATCGCGATCACGATGCTCATGGTCTCGCGCCGCGCTCCGGCTGTAATTGACGATCCGCCGGTGCGTGGATGGACCGAAGCGTGGTGTGTCGCGTTCGTCCTGTGGGTGCTGACGTATTTGAATTTTCGTCGCAGCCCAGGCGAATGGGTTAAAGAAGTTTCGGGATTGCAGCCGAAGCTGTACGGAATTCCGCTGGTCAGCGATCTGCTGCCGTCGCGTGGTTTTCTCGGCTGGTTCGACATCGGCTATCTGGCCATCGGGTTCGCGATTATTTTCCTGCTGATCCTGCATCTGCGCCGTCCATTGCCGTTCCTGGCGATGAACTGGACCGGCCGAGGCCAATTGTTCTATCTGGTATTTCTGTGGTGGATCGTGGCGATGAATTTCGTTCACGTGCTGCCGCGCTTCACGCCCATCCGGCTGATCACCGAAGGCACCATCGCGATCAATGCGGTCGTCTGCACCATTCTGGTGATTCTCGGTTCGACCAATGAGCTCGCGCCCGACACGTCCGTCGAAAGATCGTACGGAAGCGCGATTCGCAAAACCATTCTCTACGGCCTCGTCGGAGTGGTTGCGGTGGTGTTCACCGGGTTCGGAATCAAGCGCGCGTTGTGGGGCGATAAACCTGCGGGAGTCGGGACCATGGATCAGATTCGCTTCGGCCCGAACAACACCAATACAATCAAATAACGCGCCGTGATCAGATTCGAGATTTGTGTCTGGCTCACCAGCGCGCTCCATAACTGTCGCGCCTCATTTTCTGATGGCGTGTGTGAAATCTCGGGCTTGAACCCGCTCCTTTTAGTGGCGGCTCATTGTCGGTGCCATCCGAATCAACGCCACACAGAGCCGTGACCAAAGGGAACGGTTCAACATTCATGACGTCACACAGGCTCTAACTATTTCGCGTGCCAGGGCTGGCCGATCAGCAGCTTCGGATCGGCATCCGGCTTCGGCACGAACTTCTGCGTGCGGCCGTACTGATTGTCGCCGCCGTACAAATTGCCTTTCGAATCGACCGAGAAGGTGTGCACTTCGATGTAGCCGTCGGGTAGATCGCGCGGCACCATCCACGTATACAAGTGATTGCCCTTGAAGTCGAGCTTGTTGAAACGAAGTGGGCTGAGATCGGTGACCCAGATGCAATCGTCATTCACGATAATGTCGAGCGGCAGCGAGAATCCAGGGAATGCTTCGACGAAATCGAATTTCCTGGGATCGGCTGTCGCGTGGAATACGTTGATGCGATGGCCGGAGCGGTCCAGTACAAACACGCGGCCTTCTGGACCAATGCCGATTGCATGCACGCCGTTGAATTGTCCCGGCCCGCTTCCATGGCCGCCGAATTCGCCGATATATTTCAGATCGCGATCGAGAATCATGACGCGGTGGTTATCCAAGCCATCGGCGATCAGGACGCGGCCATCGGGAAGAAACGCGACATCCTGCGGCTTGCCGAAATGCGTTCCGTCTGTACCCTCCACGCCTTTTTCGCCGAGCGTCTTGAGCAGCTTGCTGCCGTCGTTCGAAAACACGTAGATCACGTTGTAGGTTTCGTCGACCACCCACACGCGATGCTGTGGATCGTAGGGGCTGATACGCAGGCGATGCGGCCCGGGGCCCTTCGCGTCGGCGAACAGCGAATCCCATTGCGACCAGCGTTCGCGAACCTTGCCGTTCGCGTCGAGCGTGTACAGGAAATTCTTCTTCATCACGCGGCGATCGGTGGCACTCAGCACGTTGATGCCGATCGAACCGGCGAAGCCCGCATATGCGGCCGGAAGCGGATCAGGGAGTCGAGCTTCGCCGCGCTGCGCGATGAAGATGCGATCGGGCGATTCGGCGAACACGCCCGAGTTCCCGCCGAACGCGAATCCAGGTTCGGAGAAGGGCTGGTGCCAGTATCGGATCACGTTATACGGGCTGGGGCCGACCGGGCCGGACACAACTGCCGGGGTCGATTGCGCAAACAGGCCCGCTGTCCCGGCGGCAAGCATGGCCGCGATTTGTCGCTTTGTCACGTGCTTTGTCACGTAACGCATGTTATCACTGCATTATGAAACTCGCCGGGCTCTTTATCGCGACTGCGCTGGCGCTGGCGGCGCAACCGGTCCTGCGGTTCCCTGAAAACCCGTTGATCACGCAACAGTTGTCGCCGGCGCTTGGCGACGATATTAACGGTCCATCGCTGATGCGCGTGCCGTCATGGGTCGACCATCCGTTGGGGCGATACTACCTGTACTTCGCCCATCACAAAGGCACATTCATTCGCATGGCCTATGCGGACGACCTCAAAGGCCCCTGGAAGATTTATGAGCCCGGTGTGCTCGACGTCAAAGACTCGGCGTTCTATCGCCTGCAGCCCGACTTATCCAGTTCAGGACCGAATTATTACACCCACATCGCATCGCCTGAAGTCGTGTTGGACGATGCCCACAAGCGGTTCGTGATGCTGGTGCATGGCTGGTTCACTGACGGTAAACGCTGGCCCGGCGATCCGAAGGAAGCCGCGCGCTGGGTGCAGGAAAACGGCTACGGCCAACAGACTCAAACGGCGACTTCGACCGACGGTTTGCATTTCATCGCGCAGCCCGGCATCACGATGCGCACTTCGTACGCTCGCTTGTTCCGCTGGCACGGCACCTGGTACACGATGGCGCGTCTCGGCGTTCTGGGACGAGGCGAACGATCTGCTGTCGCAATTCGAAACCGGTCCGAATCCGTTCGATGGCGGAGCATGGGCCGGACGAGTGAGACACGTAGCGACGTTGGTGCGCGGCGATACCCTCTATGTTTTCTTCTCCGGAATCGGCGATGCGCCGGAGCGAATTATGCTCTCGACCGTCGCACTCACGCTGGACTGGCGCACCTGGCGCGCGTCGACCCCGGTTGAGGTGCTGCGTCCCTCGGCTTCGTTTGAATGTACCGAACTACCCATTACCTCGTCGAAGGCGGGCGAAGCGGAAGGTCCCGAGCACGCTCTGCGCGATCCCGGCTTAATCGCGGAACATGGCCGGGTGATCCTGTTTTATTCATATTGCGGCGAGCAGGGAATTGCCGCGGCCGACGTGACCGCGCTGATCCATCGATCGTCCCGCTAACCGGCTGGAATGCAGTTACATAAAGGGTTATAATTCACCCTAGGCGTCGCAGCACTTGGCGACGTTGTTGGGCGGAGGCCATTCAGCGTTTGGAAGGTGTTGCGGAGCACGCAAGCATTTCAATAGTCATCCCCTGCCACAACGCGGCAGCATTGCTCTCGCATTGTCTCGCGGCTCTGGCTCGAGTGAACCGACCCAGTACCGAGTACATCGTGGTCGACGATTGCTCGAGTGAGGATCTCTCGGCGGTCATTCAAGACTCAGAACTACTAGTACATTTGATTCGTCTCGACAAACGTTCGGGGGCAGCCCGCGCTCGAAATCACGGTGCACGAGTCGCAAGCGGCGAAATGCTTCTGTTCCTGGACTCGGATACCTGTGTTCATGACGACACATTGGCGTTGATCGAGCAGGCATTTGCCGCGCCCAATGGTCCCGATGCGGTGATCGGATCCTACGACGACAATCCCTCGGCGGAAGGCTTTCATTCGCAATTTCGAAATCTGCTCCACCACTACGTCCATCAGAACGGACGCCGCGAGGTCTGCACTTTTTGGACGGGTTGCGGCGCCGTCCGGCGCGCTATTTTCGAAAAGCATGGCGGCTTCGACGAAGAGATCGTGGGGATGGACGACGTCGAGTTCGGCGGGCGACTGGCAAGAGGCGGCGCCCGCATCGAGCTTCGGCGCGACATTCAAGTTCAGCATCGAAAGCACTGGAGCTTTTTCTTATGGGCCGCGACGGATCTCAAACTGCGGGGAATCCCATGGACTCTCTTGCTGCTGCGCAACGGCTCGATCCCGAACGTACTCAATATTGACTATCGAAATCGCGCCAACGTCGCTTTGTTTGGCGGCGCTGCACTGATGGGTCTCGCAGGATTTAAGACACATGAACTGGGTTGGGCGGCTTTGGGTTTCCTCGTTGCAGCAGCTTGGGTGAATCGCGGCTTATATGCATTCTTTGCCAGCCGCCGGGGACCGCTCTTCGCCGCAGGCGGCGCCTTAGCCCACGCCTGCCACACACTCATCTGCGTGTTATCTTTGGCCGGAGGAACTATCTTGTATATGATTTCCCCGGCCGCGCGGCGATCCACTCGCTCTGCGAGCCAGCGCCCGGGCATCTTGCAAGAACCCAACGGATGATTTCGCGGAAGCGACTAGAGGACGCGGGCCTCATTCTGCTTCTGGCCGCGATCGTCCTCGCACTCCAGCTCTATTCCGGCGCGTATACCAGCGATTTTTCGGCCGACGACGACGAAGCGGGGCACGCGGTATCGAGCCTGATGGTTCACGACTACATCGTGCATGGACTTCGGACGAATCCCATGGCGTACGCGCAGCAATTCTACATTCACTATCCCAAGGTCGCGATTGGCCACTGGCCGCCGCTTTTTTATGCTGGCGAAGCTGGCTGGATGCTGCTCGCCGGACGAAACAGACTCGCCATGATCGCATTTGAGGCGCTGCTTGCAATCGGCCTTCTGGTGGGTGTGTTTTGGTGGGTCCGCCGGGATTTGGGCATAGGTCCGGCACTCCTTGCCGCGATCGCTTTGATCGTTCCGGAGTTCATGCAGACCAGCATCGCGACGGTAGCGCCCAACCTCGCCTTGGCGTTTCTAGCGTTCTGGGCGGCGGCGGTTCTTGGAAGGTATTTGGATTTCGGAAAGCGTCGCGACGCGGTCTTGTTTGTCGTGTTCGCGATCGTGGCAGTGGGCGTACATGGCCGGGGCGCAATGGTCGCGCTGCTCCCGCTCGCGTTATTGTTGACGGGAAGATTCGAGTGGACGCGCTTTCGCGCCGCCGCATTGATGGTGGCCCTAACCTTCGTGGCCGTTGCCCCGCGGCTTCTTCACCAGGCTCGGCTCCCGACAATCTCAGGAGTCCCGCGATTGGTAGGCAATTATCTGTACCGTTCCGGGAACCACGATGGGCTGGCCGATTCTTATCCTCGCGAT
This sequence comes from Terriglobia bacterium, assembly GCA_963819125.1. Classification (GTDB taxonomy): domain Bacteria; phylum Acidobacteriota; class Terriglobia; order Bryobacterales; family Bryobacteraceae; genus Palsa-187. Next base: position 1,352,877 of record CAWFUQ010000011.1, on the reverse strand, counting down.
CACGGGTGGAGTGACCATTTGCCGGCGAACCGGCGAGCCGCGCCGCTGGCTTGCGATGGCTGGGCTCGCGCTCAGCGGATGGCTCTTTCATTCGCTGGTGGACGCCAACTGGGGCGATTACTATCTGGCGACCGCAGCTCCCGCGGTCGCGATTCTGGCAGGTGCGGGTTTCAATTTCTGCTGGAGAGCCGCCGGATCGAGATGGTTACAGTTCGCCCTGCTCGTTACAGTCTGTGCCGGGATCACTTGGAGCGCGCTCCCGCTGTTCCAAAAACCTGATCTCGGTTATCACCGGCTCCCGACTCTTCCTGGAGCTATCGATCTGATTGCGGGTTCGGCCACGTATGAAGGCGCGTTTGTTGGCGAAATGGCGCTGCGCGATCCTGGGCTCAATCGAATCGTGTTACGCGGGTCGAAGGTCTTGTCTTCGTCTGACTGGAACGGCGCTCACTATCTCATTCGGTTTTCGAGCATTGCCAAAGTTCTCCAATTTCTCGATCGGGCGCGAGTCGACCGCGTTTGGATCGAGCGCGCGTCGCCAGTGCCGCATATCGCGCAACTTCAGAGTGCTCTGCGATCCGAACCCGGTCATTGGCGCGAGACGAACGCACCAGGACAGCCGGACGGGATTGTGATGTTCGATCGCGTCTCATCGCTCCCACCAGGTGAGCCTTCGATTCAGATCGACATGAGCCACAACTTCTTAAGGAAGACGATCGAGCTGACGCCCTAGAGCTTAGCCAGCATTCCCTGTTTCGATCAGTTGGAGATACGCCTCGATATGTTTGGGCTCGCTCCAACGCACCTCGTATGCCGCCCGTCCCTTTTTCCCCAGCGAAGCTGCCTTGCCGGAATCAGTGAGATAGGACTTCATCAGGCTGAGGAGCTGATTCTCGTCCTCGTACACGTCCCCGGCGCCACTCTCATGGACCAGTTCGGGCAATGCGCCGCGATTATGAACAATCGCTGGAGTCCCGGCGGAAAATGCTTCCAGTACCACGTAGCCGAAAGTCTCGTGAAACAGAGACGGAACAATCAGTGCTCGCGCGCCCTTGTAGAGGCGTAACAAATCGGAGTAGCCGAGCTGGCCGGCGAACTGCACGTTCGACAATCCAGCGGCCTCAACTCGCAAGCTCTGCTCGAATGGCCCGGCACCGGCAATCACCAGGTCGGCTTCGGGGATACTTCGCATCTGCGCGATCACGCGAGAGAACCCCTTTTCTTTGATGAGGCGTCCCACCGCAGCAAAATATGGGCGCGTGGCGGGCCACGGCGGGGCTGACGCCGCCTGGGCTCCTTCCTCATCCGAAAGAAAGTAGGGCAGATGCGTAATGCCCCGTGGCACGCCGCGATGGTGATGAATGTCCCTGGTGTGAAGGCTGGGGACGATCAATGCATCCATCCGCGCCAGCATCTTGTCGCGCAGGCCAGTATGCCGCCAGAACTGCGGCGGACGCCCTGCTGAAAGCGTGCACGACACACAGGACGGCCGATCGCAGACCTCGCGGTTCTTTTTCCAGAGCAGGCTCAGCGGGCAGAGCAGCCAGTGTTCATGGGCGGTCATCAGTCGAACTGCTTTCGCGGACTGCCCCGCGTCCAGCACTCCAGGACCGCCGATCAACGAAATGTTGTGGAAATGGATAACGTCAAAATTCCCCTTGTCCAACAGCTCTTCGATCTCTTTCCCCAGAGCTCCCATCCGCCCGGTCTGATGCATCCAAACCAGCCCGAGCCTCCCTGCCGGATCTCGGAGCCCGTGAACCCGCAGACCAGCGGGCGGTTCATATTGGCGAGGCAGCCGATCGCCTCGCAGCGCTTCGAACGCATCCCTGTTGTAGATCACGTCAACTTCGTGCCCGCGCTTCAGCAGCGCGCGAGAGAGGCGATCCACGTACGAGGCGTCGCCTCCGAAGCTATGCGCTCCAAAAAACGTGGTGATCATACAGAACTTCACGCGCGAGAATCTCGCCGCAGTTTCGTCACGTCAGAGGTGGAACCACGCATTCGCTCCCCGCTTCGCAGGAGTTCGCGTCCATAGCCCCTCGCTTCGCCGAGCGCCCAAACACCGTGGCCGACGAGCTGCAAGGGGAACGTCCAGAGGAATCGTGAGAACCAGCGGGCCTTCGCCGCGTCTTGGGCCCCGCGCACCAGCACGATTCCGATCAGTACAGGTGTTGCAGCCAATCGGGCCATGAGCTTTCTTCCCGGCCATTGTTCATACACCGCACGCACCGCTCCGAACTCCGCGCCGCGCCGAAATCGCTCTCGCACGAACGCGGCCATGGTTCCTCCATGCCGGTGTGCGACCACCGCACGAGGCTCGAACCAATTTTCCAAGCCTGCATCCCGCGAGCGCCAGGTGAGGATCGCGTCGCCGCAAAACAACTCACCGTCGAAAGGGCCAATCCGCGCCCATGCCTCCCGGGTATACGCGACGTTTGCGGTAGGGAGAATCCAGCGCGCTCCCGCAGGTTGGTGTTCCAGCAGCCCATGGAACTTGCACAGATGGACCCCGCATTCGAACCACCCGCTGCCGGCCAGGCCCATCGCCCCTCCGCACACCGGGTGCCCGGTTTCCACGGCCTTCACCAGATGCGTCAGCCAATCGCGATGCGCGCTGCAGTCGGGATCGCTAAATACCAGCAGATCTCCCTGTGCCTCAATCGCACCACGATTTCGTGCAGCATGCGGCAGCAGCCGCGCAGGACTCTGGATGAAACGAACTTCGGGAAAATCCTTCACTACGGCTGCCGTGCGGCTCTCCGGCGAGCTATTCACGACGATGATCTCGAAATCGCGAAAGGATTGGCAACGAAGAGCATCCAGGGATGCACGAATAGATGTATCGGAATAGTAGGCCGGAAGGATGACCGAAACTCGCGGCATGCGTTAGTGGAATTCGGCTGTCATCTGAGTGCCGCGTTGCTGGGAAGTTTCGATGTGCTTGAATCGCTGCAACGAATTGCCCGCGCCAAAAATGTAACCCAGGCCTTCTCCGAAAGAGGACCAGGCGAAGATCGCCCAAGCCACGGGCAGACTCACGATGGTGGTTCCCCACAGCGTGCGGCGCCTTACCTGCGTGCGCAGCAACCAGCCGAATTTCATGAACGGTACAAGCACTGGAACAGCGAAACCGTAAGCGATCCGGCGAGGCCAACCCCATCGTCCATTTGCGACCCGTGTCGCTCCGATGACGCGGCAGTGCGCAAAATTTCCGTTAAGCTGCATCCGAAAGGACTCTGGATTCTGATGCGCGACCACCGCATCGCGCAGGATGGTCATCGGCATTCCTTGACGCGCCAGTTGCAAGTGAAGCAGAGCATCGCTTTCGAGCAGGTCGGCAAGCCGATCGCCTTGATCGAGGAGCACCTTGGTGCGATACACCACGTTGTTGCACGCCGGATACCGGCATGCTCCCGCTGGCACTGGATAGGCCCACTCGCCGTAGTCCGCAATGAATCCTGCCCACGACAGGTAGGATCTCAACGACCAGCGCGTCCCGGGATTCGCATTAAGGAATGCATATCCGGCGGCTACCCAATCGTCTTCGGAAGCGCGAAGGATGTTTTCGGCCCACGTCGGAGTGGCAATGCTGTGGTCCTCGATAAATGCGGCGAGAGGTGCGCTGACGGCTCGAGCGGCGCCGGCCCGCACTTCGCCCCATGACTGACCAGAAGCGCATTGGAGATAACGGACGGGTGGCCCGTTCGTTGGATCGATCAGGCGGGGATAGGACTCCGATGCCGTATCCGCGATCACGATCTCCATCGAGCGCGCCGCGGTTTGCGCCGCAAGCCGGTCGATGACCAGTTGCGCACGTTCCCTCATCTCGCCCACGACGACAATTGCACTCAAGGCCGGAGCCGCTTTTGAAGAGATCATGAGTAGATTCGCGGTGAGCGACGTCGACTTTCCCGGTCGACCGCAATTGTACCGCGACACCTGATAACATTTCGCGTGTGGGTGATTCTACCTGGGCTCCAAGTTCCGTTTCGGCCATTCCGGCGACCACCGCTCCGCGGCACTCTGCCTGGGTCCGCGCCACGCATTGGATTACCACTCTGAGCTTTTTCGCCTTGCTCATCAGCGGAGGCGAGATCGTAATCTCACACCCTCGCTTCTATTGGGGCGAAACGGGCAACATCTGGATTGAGCCGTTATTCAGAATTCCCATCCCCGCGTCGCGGAATCTGGTGCCGACCGGGTACGGCTACGTGCTCCCCGATCAGAACGGCTGGAGCCGTTATCTCCATTTCCAGTCGGCCTGGGTCTTGGTTGCGGCCGGATTGCTGTATGTTTTGTTCAGTCTGCTGAGCGGGCACTTGAAAGAAGATCTGCTTCCGCGCGGGCGCTCTCTGTCGTGGCAGTCGATATGGGCGGTGATCGCGAATCACTCGCGATTCAAGCGGCCGGACGCAGCAGAAGCGCGGTCCTACAACGTGCTCCAGCGCATCACCTATTTGTTCGTGATCTTTATCCTGTTTCCGTTAGTCATCTGGACCGGCCTCGCGATGTCACCCGCCTTTGTTTCTGCGATTCCTGCTGCCGTCACCCTGCTCGGCGGCCAGCAATCCGCACGCACCATCCACTTCTTTGTTTCGCTCGCTCTGCTGCTTTTTCTGATTGTCCATGTCGCGATGATTTGCATCGCGGGATTCAGAAGCCGAATGCGAGCGATGATCACAGGACGCATATGAGCAATCTCTCTCGACGCAAACTGATCACAGCGGGGATCGTGACAGCAGCGGGGGCATCCGGCGTCGCCGCGGCAGCTAGCCTCGCGCAAAAGTATGGCCTGATCCCACCCGATTGCCGCGGCGTCTACGGAATTGGCGAGACTTTGAACTACGCCGCACAACGGTTGCTCGCGCCGCATTCGCTCGCGCGCGAATTCGCTCCCAGCCAAATCTCAAAAAGGCCGCTGGAGAACGAAATCGCGCCGCTGAATGACGAATTCAAGCGCCTGCAGGCGGGGGGATTCGCGAACTGGCGGCTCTCCGTCGACGGCATGGTCGCACGTCCCACCTCATTTTCGATTGCCGACTTGAAGAGCTTCCCATCACGCAGCCAGATTACGCTGTTGGCGTGCGAAGAGGGATGGTCATATATCGCGCAGTGGATCGGCGCGCCGCTTTCGCATGTGCTTGATGCCGTCGGAATTCATTCCGATGCGAAGTACGTGGTCTATTTTTCGATGCAATCCGATTGGTGGGATAGCATCGACATGACCGATGCCACACATCCGCAGACGTTTCTTACGTATGGATTCAATGGTGGCGAACTTCCCGTCGCGAGCGGCGGGCCGCTGCGCATGCGCGTTCCTCGCCAGCTGGGGTACAAGAGCGTGAAGTTTATCAATCGCCTGACGGTCACCGACAATCTGAAGGCGTTCGGCAAAGGTCTGGGATCCGCGGCGCCGGAAGGCGGTTACGCCTGGTACGCTGGCATCTAGCTTCAGCGCATCTCTTGCGAAATCGCGGCGAGCTCATTCAGGTTCAGCCGACCCGTGTACACCGCCATCCCGATTGCGGAATGAATCCGCATCGCGGCCAGCGCGCGAATCTCTGCCAGGGTCGTGATGCCGCCTGCTGCGGTGATTTCGTGCTCCGTGGTTGCGCGCAATTCGCGGAACCATGCGAGATGAGTGCCCTGCATCATCCCTTCCTGATCGACATAGGTGCACAGAAATCCGCTGCAATGCGGCTCGAACTCGCGAATGACGTCTACTGCGGTGACATCGGTCGATTCGCGCCATCCTTTGACGACGACCTTGCCGCCCTTTGAATCGAGCGCGACGATCACGCGTTCGGATCCGATCGCGTTCGCGATTTCGGCGAGCGCGGGAGTGAATGCGGCGGTCCCGACGATGACGCGATGCGCGCCGCTGTCGATCAACTGACGGGCACGATCCGCGGTTCGCACGCCCCCGCCGACGCGGCATTTCGCGCGCGATGCGAGCAATTGTACGATGGCGCGATTCTCACCGCCGCCGATCGCCGCATCGAGATCGATAACCTGGATCTCCGGGAAGGCCGCGAACTTGCGCAGCATTTCGAGCGGTGATTCACCTTCCAGAGCCTTGTCGCGGCCCTGCACCAGTTGCACCACCTTCCCGCCCATCAGGTCGATGCAAGGGATAATCACGGCCGCACCGCGATTCCGCGAGCGGCAAGAGACGTTTTCAAATCGCCGACCGTGTATTCGCCATAGTGAAAAATGGATGCCGCCAGCGCCGCATCCGCGCCTGCCTTTTCGAAGACGTCGGCGAAATCCTCCGCCTTTCCCGCACCGCCTGACGCGATCACGGGAACTCGCGTGGCTTCGCGTACCGCCTTGGTGAGCGCGCAATCGAATCCCGTTCGCACTCCATCGGTATCCATTGAGGTGAGCAGAATTTCGCCCGCGCCCAACGATTCACCGCGCTGCGCCCACTCGATTGCGTCGATTCCTTCGTCATCGCGGCCGCCACGCGTGAACACGTTCCATCCTCCGGCGAGATTGCGCCGCGCATCGATCGCCAGCACTACCGCTTGCGCGCCAAACTCCAGGCTCAGTTCGCGAATCAATTCCGGCCGCCGCACGGCAGCGGTGTTCACGCTGATTTTTTCGGCTCCGGCATGCAGAATTCGCCGTGCGTCGTCCACGCTTCGAATCCCGCCGCCTACTGTGAACGGAATGAAAACTTCCCTTGCCGTTCGGGCGACCATATCGACCGTGGTTTCGCGCGCGTCGCTCGACGCAGTGATGTCGAGAAACACCAGCTCATCGGCGCCTTGCTGGTTGTAGCGCGCGGCCAGTTCCACTGGATCGCCGGCATCGCGCAGACCCACAAAATTTATGCCCTTGACCACGCGGCCCGCGCTCACATCGAGACAGGGAATGATGCGCTTTACGAGCATAGGGTTACAAAGTTCTGGATGATCCGTAAACCCGCGGCGCCGGATTTCTCGGGATGAAACTGCACCGCGAAAACATTCCCGCGTTCGATCACAGCCGTAAATTCGCCATCGTAATCGCAGGTTGCTGCTGTCGCATCGATCACCGGAGCGTAAAAGCTGTTCGCGAAATACATGTAGGGCCGCGCGTCATCTTGGAGTAGCCGCGACTCACGAATCGATTTCAAATTGTTCCAACCCATGTGCGGCACTCGTTGCCGATCGCTGAAACGGCGCACCCGACCTTCGAATACGCCCAGCCCACGCGCCTCCGGCGCTTCTTCGCTCGATTCGAACAGCGCCTGCAATCCAAGGCAGATCCCAAGAAAGGGAACGCCCTCACTGATGCGATCGAGCAACGCGCGGCGAACTTCCATTTGATCGAGCGCATGCATCATCTGCCCGAAATGCCCGACGCCCGGTAGAATGAGTTGCGTCGCGCCGCGAATTCCCGCGGCGTTGTGAATCAGTTCATGCGGCGCACCGAGCGCGTCCAGCGCATTTTCAACAGATCGCAGATTCCCTGCGCCGTAATCGAAAATCGAAATCACAAAAGGCCTTTGGTAGAAGGCAGCTCAGCTTTCAGCCGCGCGTCTTTCGAGCACGCGTAGCGCATCGCGCGCGCGAAACACTTGAAGATCGCCTCGACCTTATGATGATTCGATCGCCCGTACAGAACCTTGGCATGAAGATTCGCGCCAGCGTGCTGCACAAATCCGCCGAAAAAATCTTCCAGCAGTTCGGTCTGCAAATCACCGACGAGCCGGACGCGAACCAGGTCCTTGTACACCAGCGCCGGACGGCCGCCTAAATCCACGGCGACCACGGCCAGCGTCTCGTCCATGGTCTGCACGAAATACCCTGCGCGATTGATGCCGCGCCGGTCACCCAACGCGCGCGCGAACAACTGCCCCAGCACGATGCCCGCATCCTCCACAGTGTGATGTTGATCGACGTCGAGATCGCCTTTGGCGTGTAGCGAGAGATCGAACCCGCCGTGCTTGGTGAACAGCTCCAGCATGTGATCGAGAAAACGGACGCCAGTCGAAATGTCGTATCGCCCGCGGCCTTCCAGCTTCAGTTCGCCGCGGATCTGCGTCTCTTTGGTGTTGCGCTCGATCTTCGCCTTTCTCATAGCCGCCTCAATTCGTCCAGGAATTTCGCGACTTGTTCCCGAGTACCGATGGTCACCCGCACGCCGCCCGGAATCTCGTAACTGCGATCGCGTACCAGCACGCCGCGATCGCGCATCGTTGTGCAGATTTCGCGCGCCCGACCGCCCGCGTCGAATAAAACAAAGTTCGCCGAACTAGGGAAATATCGAATGCCCAGCTTCTGCAATCCATCGCAGGCGAGTTCGCGCGCAGCGGTCACCTCGCGAACATAGTTCGCAACGAAGTCCCGATCCTCCACTGCCGCTCGCGCGGCGACTGCAGCCATTGCATTCACGCTGTAGGGCGACTGCGATTTCCGAATCCACTGCATATTGTCCGCGTTCGAAAACAGGCAGCCGCAGCGCATCGCGGCCATGCCATAGGCTTTCGAAAATGTGCGGCTGACGAAGAGATTCGGGGAATCGCGAATCAGCGGCAGAACCGTGACGCCCGCGAATTCGTAATATGCCTCATCGATCAGAACCGCGGCTTGCGGCGCGGCATTCAAGATCATGCCGATCGATTGCGCGTCGATTTGCGTGCCCGTCGGGTTGTTGGGATTCGCGATTATGATCGCGCGCGTTTCAGGCCGTATCGCCGCCAACAGTTCGTCCAGCGGAAAACTCAGATCTGATGGGCGGTAGGGAAGTTCACGAATTGATGCGCCTGCCACCTGTGCGTAAAAGCGGTACATCGCATACGAAGGCGTCAGCAGCAGTACATCGTCGCCCCGATCGACAAATGCGCTGACGAAAACCTGAATGGCTTCGTCGGTGCCGTTGGTCATGGTGAACTCATCGCGTGACACATTGAAAAATGCGGCGAGCGTGTCCATCGCCGCGGAGTATTCGGGATAGATGGTGAGCTGATCGGCAGTCGCCCATCGCTGCAGCGCTTCGATCACGCGCGGCGAACAGCCCACGGTATTCTCATTGAAATCGAGACGCAGCTTTTCCGCGCGACCTCCCGTTGGCGGCGAATACGCGGCCATTTTTCGAACGGCTTCGCGAGGGTGGATCATTTGAGGCGCACCTCCACCGATCGCGCATGCGCCTCAAGTCCTTCGGCACGCGCCAGCATCGTGATCGACGGCGCAAGCTTCGCCAATCCTTCGCGCGACAACTCCTGCACCGAAATCGCTTTGACAAAATCCGCGGCCGACAATCCTCCGCGCAGTCGCGCCGCGCCGGTGGTTGGCAATACGTGATTCGGTCCCGATGCATAATCGCCTGCCGCTTCGGGGCTTATCGGACCTATGAACACGCCGCCCGCGTGTTTGATTTCGCTGAGCAGATTCGCGTCATGCAAACTCAAATGCTCCGGCGCGAGCGCATTCGAAAACTCGACCGCCTGCGATAAGGAATCTACGATCACAATCGCACCGTTCGCGTCAATCGACGCCCGCGCCACGCCCGCGGTGGTCAGCGTCGCCAGTTGCCGCTCAACTTCTGCTGCTACCGACTGCGCGAGCGAGCGTGACGTAGTGAGCAAAATCGATGACGCGTCGACATCGTGCTCGGCTTGCGCCAGCATGTCCGCTGCGATCCACTTCGCGTCACCCTCGGCCGCAATGATCACAATTTCCGTGGGCCCGGCGACGAAGTCAATTCCCACTTCACCCGCCAGCAGTTTCTTGGCTGCGGCGACGTAAATGTTTCCCGGGCCGACGATGCGATCCACTTTCGGCACCGTCTCGGTGCCGTAAGCCAGCGCGGCGATCGCTTGCGCACCGCCCATCTGAAAAAAATTGGTGACGCCGCTCCACGCCGCGACACCCATGATCTCTACGCCGGGATTCGGGCACGCGACACAGATCGTCCTGACGCCGGCCACTTGCGCTGGGATCACAGTCATCAAAATCGTCGATAAAAGCGGATAGCGGCCGCCCGGAATGTAAGCGCCCATCGAATCCAGAGGCCGCACGATCTCGCCCAACCTGCGGCCGTCCGGATAATCGATCCAACGATCGCGAGGGAGCTGCGTTCGCGCGTGCTCTCGGATGTTTTCGGCGGCCATCTCGACAGCCGATTGCAACTCCGCCGACAGCGACCCCTCCACGCGGACGCGCACGCTCGATCCCGTGAATCCGTCGAATTTCCGCGCGTAGTCGAGCAGCGCCGCATCCCCACGCGTGCGAACATCGGCAAGAATCGGCGCGACAATGCGTTCGGCCTCATCCATGCGCTGGGATTTGCGCCGCGCCAACACTCCCGCGTCTTTATAATCCAGAATTCGAATCATCACATCACGATCTTGTTCAAAGGATATTCGACGATGCCCTGCGCGCCCGCTTCTTTCAATCGCGGCAGAATCGTCCGCACGGTCAACTCATCCAGAATCGTATTCACAGCGAGCCAGGCGTCATCGCTCAATGTCGAAATGGTCGGATTCTTCAACGCCGGCAGCACCGCAAGCACCGCCTTCAGATTCCGCTTCTCCACATTCAGCATCAATCCGACTTTGCCCAGGGCGTTGATCGCGCCTTCCAGCAGCATGCGAATGTCTTCCAGCTTGCGGCGCTTCGCGGAATCCTTCCAGGATTCGAGATTGGCGATCAGCTGCGTGTTCGATTCCATCACCGTCTCGATGATGCGCAGTTTGTTGGCGCGCAGCGACGATCCCGTCTCGGTCACTTCAACGATCGCGTCGGCCAATTCCGGCGGTTTCACTTCGGTCGCGCCCCAACTGAATTCGACTTTCGCGGTTACGCCGTTCGCAGCCAGATAACGCTTGGTCGCCGCGACCAGTTCGGTCGCGATGGTCTTGCCTTCCAGATCGCGCACGCTTTGGAACGACGACGCGTCCGGCACCGCGAGCACCCAGCGCACTTTGCCGAAACTCTGCTTGGCGTAAATCAAATCGGCGACCGTCTCTACCTTCGCGTCGCTTTCAGCGACCCAATCGCGTCCGGTCAGCCCCGCATCGAGCACGCCATCCTCGACGTAGCGAGCCATCTCCTGCGCGCGAATCAGCATGCACTCGATTTCCGGATCGTCGATCGCCGGAAAATAAGAGCGGCTGCTGGTGGTGATCTGAAAACCCGCGCGCCGGAATAAATCGACCGTTGCGTTTTCAAGACTGCCCTTTGGAATTCCTAATTTGAGTTTCATGGATTAGCTCTTGTAGACCGCGTTCGGATCGTAGGCGCGCTGTTCCGAAATCGTCCACGCGCTACCGTCCCACTTGCGAAAGAAGCAGCTCTCATAGCCTTCGTGGCAAACACCCGGCCCGATGGCGTTCACCTTCAATAGCACCGTGTCGAGATCGCAATCGGTCGAAATCTCCTTCACCTCCAGGCGATGGCCGGAGGTCTCACCCTTCATCCACAATTTATTTCGTGTGCGGCTGAAGAACGTTGCAAAGCCCGTCTCAATCGTCTTTTGAAACGCTTCGTCGTTCATGAATCCGACCATCAGCACGCGGCCGGTGGCATGATCCTGGATCACCGCGGGAATCAGTCCGTCCAGTTTTTCGAAATCCAATTTCATAAGGTTCGCTCCAAAAAAAGAAAACCCGCCGGGGTTAGCGGCGGGCTCTCGAATCTCTTTCGATTTTGATTTCCGTCAGGAATCAAGCCGTCGCGCCGCATGGCCATAAGGATGGCCTGCATGATGGCGATGGTGATGATGCCGCGCGACGAACATTCTTTTCACACTATATCAGACGGATTTCGCCGCGTCCAATCTTTTCGCGATGGCGTCCAGCGCGGGCGTCGGCCCATCCCAGCGCAATTCGTCGACATCTTTAAACAGGTCGATGTCGGTTCGCAATGTGGCCAGCGCGCGAAACAACATCGCCTGTTCGCGATCGCGCGCGAGAGTCGCGGCGAGTGATCTGGCGTTCGCTGCGTTCACATGCCACTCTGTCGAATCGCCGGGAATCATTTCGATGTGACGAAATTTGGCCAGCACCGCAGCTGTCGATTTCGCGCCCCAGCCTTGCAGCCCCGGATAGCCGTCGGCTGCATCGCCCACCAGCGCCAGATAATCGGGAATCGATTTCGGAGGTACGCCGAACTTCTGAGTCACGCCCGCTTCATCCATCGTGACGCGTGTCCGCCGATTCAACTGCACCACGCGCGTGCCGCGTACACACTGAGCCAGATCTTTGTCCGGAGTGCAGATGATGACGCGATCGACGCGCGGATCGCGAGCAGCGAGTGATGCGCCTGCGGCAAGGGCATCGTCGGCTTCGAATTCGATCATCGGCCAGACCACCACGCCCGCGGCCGCCAGCGTTTCTTCCAGCAACGGAAACTGCGCCAGCAGAGCGGGATCGATTCCTGCTCCGGTCTTGTACCCCAGCCATAGACGATTGCGAAACGATTCGATCACGTGATCGGTCGCCACAGCGACGTGCGTCGCGCCAGCCTTGATCATGCCAAGCACGGACGTAAGTACGCCGCGCACTGCGGCGATCTCATTTCCATCACTATCGCGAGCGGAAGGCAGAGCGTAGTAGTGGCGAAACAGTTCGTAGGTTCCGTCGATGAGGTGGATTTCCATTGGCGCCGCTCCTTATGATAGTGCCGTGATCGCGTCTATAAATCCGTATACCGGTGTGGTGATGAAAACGTTTGAGCCGATGTCAGACGATGAGATCGATCGGCGTCTGGATCTCGCGCACCGCGCGTGTCTCAAACACAGCCGCACGCCCTTCGCCGATCGTGCCCGGAAACTGCGTGAGGCCGCTGCGATTCTGCAATCGGAAAAGAATCGCTTCGGAACGCTGATGACGCAGGAGATGGGCAAGACGCTCACTGCGGCGGAGGCGGAAACGGAAAAATGCGCGTGGGCGTGCCGCTACTACGCGGATCACGCGGAACAGATGCTGGCAGAAGTAGATATCGCGACCGAGGCGTCGCACAGTTATCTTCGTTACGATCCGATCGGCGCGGTGCTGGCCGTGATGCCCTGGAATTTTCCGTTCTGGCAAGTGTTTCGATTCGCCGCGCCTGCGTTGATGGCGGGGAATACAGGATTACTGAAGCACGCCTCGAACGTGCCGCAATGCGCCCTCGCGATTGAAGAGATCTTCCGGCGCGCCGGATTTGCGGAAGGCGTATTTCAAACCCTGCTGATCGAATCGAGCCAGGTTGCGAGCATCATCGCCGACCATCGCATCGCAGCGGTCACGCTTACCGGCAGCGAATCGGCGGGATCGTCGGTGGCGGGCCAGGCCGGCAAGCACATCAAGAAAACGGTCCTCGAATTGGGTGGTAGCGATCCATTCATCGTGATGCCGAGCGCCGACCTGAATGAAGCAGTATCGACTGCGGTGCGCGCCCGCGTGATCAACAACGGACAATCCTGCATCGCGGCAAAACGATTCATCATCGCCGGCTCGATTTACGATTCCTTCGAGCGCGAGTTCGTCAAGCGGATGGGCGAGTTGAAAGTTGGCGATCCCATGGATCGTTCGACGGATGTCGGGCCGCTGGCGACGCCACAAATTCTCGCTGATCTTGAAAATCAAGTGAAGCGCGCCGTTGCCGCAGGCGCGACGGTCCTGACCGGCGGGAGTCGAATCGAAGGAACCGGGCTCCTGTATCAACCAACGGCCCTCGCGAATGTTCCTCGGACAGCGGACGTCTATCGCGAAGAATTCTTCGGTCCGGTCGCGATGTTATTTCGCGTGCGCGATGCTGCCGAAGCGATCGAAGTGGCCAACGATTCGCCTTTTGGACTTGGATCGAGCGTGTGGACCAGCGAAGCAGCCGAACAGAAACTGTTCGCAGAACATATTCGAGCAGGGCAGGTGTTCATCAACGCGATGGTCGCCTCTGATCCCCGCGTTCCCTTCGGAGGAACGAAGAGGTCGGGCTACGGACGCGAACTTGGGAGTCTGGGAATTCACGAATTCGTCAATATCAAGACGGTCTGGATCAAATGAGCCGTGGTGTACTAAAGAATGATGCGATTCTTCTTCTTAATCTTTGCCGTGCCGCTTGCCGCGCAATCGCACCCCGATTTGCAGGGCTTCTGGAATTCCGCCACCGCAACACCGCTCGAACGCCCTGCGCAGTTCAAGAACAAAGAATTCCTGACGCCGAAAGAAGCGGCCGATCTGGAGCGCAGGGCGGAGGCGCAACACGAAGAACCGACGCTCAATTCCGCGCGAGGGTTCGTAACGTACAACGCGCTGTTTCGCGAGTCGGGCACGAAAGTAGTGCGAAGTTTGCGGACTTCGATTGTCATCGATCCTCCCGACGGACGAATTCCCGCGCTGAAACCGGAAGCCGCCGCGGCCAAGCGACTTCATGACGAACGTCTCAAGAATCCGAGCGGAGTAAAAGATATGGGGCTGCAGGATCGCTGCATCGATTTCAAGATGGGGCCGCCGCCGATGCTGCCGTATGGGTACAACAGCAATTACCAAATCGTACAGACGGACGATAAGGTGCTGATCAATGTCGAAATGCCGCACGATAATCGCGTGATTCATCTCGATCGCCAGACGCATCTGCCCGCGAGTACGCAGTTATGGCTGGGCGATTCCATCGGGCGATGGGACGGCGCAACGCTGGTGGTGGATACCGCGAACTTCCACGACGGCGGCGGATACTATGGCGACGCGGGCGGCATGTACGCGTGGGATCGCAATCTGCACGTGATCGAACGCTTCAGCATGCCTGACGCGGACACGATTCTGTATCGCTTCGAAGTGGAAGATCCCAGCGTGCTGACTCGCGGCTGGAGGGGCGAGTACACCATATCGCGCATCGCCGGCCCAGTGTTCGAATACGCGTGCCATGAAGGGAACTACGCACTACCGAATTTGTTGAACATCTTCAAGATGGGGAAGCAATGAGTTTTCTCGACAACCTGGAAAACAATCTGAATGCCCTCGAGAGAATCGAAGAAAAAGATCCCGAGAAAGTACGCCGCGATCAGGAGCGTCGCGAGGCGGAGCGAAACGCCGCGCTGCTGCGCGCTCCTTATGTCGATGCGCTGAAATCCTCCCCGTTCACTTCGGACCTGCTGACGCACTGCCGCACCATTGGTCACGGCCAGCGCGTGCTGGTGCGATTCACCTGGATCGGCGAAAATTTGCGGCTCGATGCAGGCGATAAGCGATTGGAGCTCGCGCCGACTGCACAGGGAATCGAAGCGGTGTCCTCTTTTAAAGGCGCTGAGCAAAAGCGCGCCATTGTGAATCTCGAATCCGGCGATCCCGCGGCGCTCGCGCGCGAGTGGCTCGCCTAAGTTAACGACAAATCGATTTCAACGATCAGTCCACTCGTCGGCGAGTTCATCGCGCGAATCGTTCCGCGATGAACATCGACCGCGCGCGCCGCGATGGCAAGCCCCAATCCCGCGCCCTCTGAATTCCCATTCGCTATGCGCCGGAATGGCAGGAAAATTTCCGCCAGCATGTTCTCCGGCACGCCTGGGCCTTGATCAGCAACACGAATGATCGCCTGCGTTCCTTTTACTAGAACGGACACTTCGACCGCCGTGCCTTCCGCCGTGTGCCGGATCGCGTTGCGCACCACGTTTTCGACTGCGCTGCGCATGACCTCCTCGAACCCGTCGATTGAGCACGCATCGGCTTGCACGATTGCGACCCTGCGATGGCGGGCACGAGCCTCGAAATCGCCATCGCTCGCGACTTCCTGCACCACGTTCGTCAGATCGAAGCGAACAGGAGAACCGCGATCCACACCGCTATCGATACGCGTGAGCGCGAGCAATTGACCGATCAGGGTGTCCATCCGCTGCGCTTCCAGGCCGATCCTCTCTAGATTTTCGGCGGATTCGGACGCAGGCCCCTGCTTCACCAGGCTCAGCGCAACAATCAATCGCGAAAGCGGCGAGCGCAGCTCATGGGAAACATCGCCCAACAGGCGCCGCTGTCCGGTCACCAGCGCTTCAATCCGCTCCGCCATGCGATCGAAATTGCGAGCCAGTTCGGCGATCTCGTCCCGCCGGGTTCTCAACGAAGGTTCGACGCGCGTGTCGAGCCGTCCTTCCGCAATCCCTGCAGCTGCGTCACCCAGTTGTTGCAGTGGTTTCGTCAGATAGCGAATCACCAGGTAACAGAAGATTGCGCCAGCGATCGTAAAGACCCCGAGATCGTGAAACGCCAATCTCACCACGGATGGGCTCCCAAGTCCCCCATGGATGACGAGCGCAGTGAAGAGTACCGCGACGCTAAATAGCGTGAGCCAGAACCACACGAAGATGATGAAGAACAGCCGCCTCATGCGGGTCCCGTCGTCGATGAAGCGACGTATAAATAGCCAGCGCCACGAACTCCCTTGATGCGATCGCCGCCATTGGCGAACGGCCCCAGCTTGCGCCGCAGATTGCACACATGCGTATCGATGCTGCGATCGAATGGAGAAAATTCCCGACCCAGCACATTGCGCACCAGATCCTCGCGGCTGAGAATCGTCCCGGCGACGCGCATCAGCGCCGAGAGCAGATCAAATTCCACCGTCGTCAGATCCACCGGCGCTCCGTCGCGCCGCGCCGTGCGCGTTCCCCCATCCACTTCGATATCGCCCACCGCGATTGCCGCAGGCGCATGCATGCGCGGCGCGGATCTTCTGAGAATCGCGCGGATGCGCGCCAGCAGCTCCGCGGGATCGAACGGTTTAGGAAGATAATCGTCCGCGCCCATTTCTAGTCCACGGATGCGATCGTGGGTATCGCCACGCGCGGTCAGCATCAACACCGGCGTGCGCGAATGTTGCCTGATGCGGCGCAGCACTTCGAATCCATCGGTATCGGGCATCATCACGTCCAGCATGATCAGCGAGTATTGCTCGGCCAGCGCCTGCTCGATTCCGATTCGGCCGTTCGGCGCGAGGCTGATGGCGAATCCTTCGCGCGCCAGGAAACGCGTCACGAGCTGGAATAGCTCGACATCATCGTCGATCACCAGCACGCGTTCGATGGAGGGTCGCAAGTCTCCATTCTAAAGTCGCCGCAGAATCGCAACCGTCAAGATATGTTAAGTGCGTTCACCAATCTGGACGGCCAATTCCACAAACTCGCCTTATAGTCGACACATGAAAAGAATTCTTGGAATCGCCGTACTCGCTGGAATCAGCATTCACCACGCCCACTGCCAGGACGCGGCGAAAGCGCCGGAGTTCGAAGTCGCATCGATCACGCCGTGCAAACCCGGAACGCCCGAGCCTCCGGGCGAACACATGGGGATGTATCAGTTCACCTATCCCGGCGGAAGGCTCGATGCCAAAGCTACGACCGTGAAATTTCTGTTCGAGTGGGCCTACGGCATCCTACCTGCGCAGCATTCCAGCGGACCCGCGTGGTTCGCGACGGACCGCTATGACTTCGTTGCCAAGGCCGCTGGTAACGCCACGGACGCGGAGATCAAGCTGATGACCCGGGCCCTGCTCGCGGAGCGGTTCAATCTGAAAATCCATCACGAGGAGAAGGAGCTTGCGGCGCTGATCGTCACGGCCGGGAAATCCGCGCCGAAGCTCTATCCTCCGAAAGACGGCGAAGTACGAACCCTCCACGTCGTTCCACAGGGCGGCGCGTTCCACATCGCCGCGACACGATTTTCGCTGACGCAGTTGCTCGATGTGTTCGCGCGGCAGCTCACACTGGTGATCCTGGATAAGACTGGCCTTCAGGGCGACTTCGATTTCGCATTCGATCTGACGCCGGATGAGAGCAGCCCCAATCCGCTGGAGGCGACGCACGTCGTCAGCGCGATGCAGAGTGAACTCGGCCTGGTGTTGAAATCGCAAAAAACGCCAGTCGACTTTTATGTCATCGACGGCGCCGACAAGGTGACCGCCGGAAACCAGTGAGCGCGTGATAACATCCAGCCTATGAAGCATCGTGTTTTCCTCGCGATTTTGCTGGCGGCTGGATTCGTTCAAGCGCAGGACCAGAGCAGTTCGAAACGGGCGATTCAACTTCCTGACATCCTGGCCTGGAAGCGCATCCAGCAGCCCATGATTTCGGGCGACGGCCAGTGGTTTGTCTATCGGCTCTCGCCGAACGAAGGCGACTCCGAAGTGGTGATCCGTTCCATGAAGGACGGCAAGGAGCAGCGCTTCGCCATCGGCGAAATCCCCACTGCCGCGGCCGGTCCCGGAGGCCCTCCACCCGCTGCGGCTCGCGATCTGCAAGTCTCCGAGGACTCGAAGTGGGCCGCCTTCCTGGTCTATCCGACGCAGAAAGAAACCAAGGCGCTCCAGAAACAGAAGAAGCCGGCGCAGGCTAAACTGACGCTAGTCGAACTCGCTACGGGGAACAAGAAAGAGTTCGAAAAAATCCGCCGCTTCGCGTTCGGCGGGGAGCGCTCGGCTGCGATCGCGATGTATCGCTACGCACCGCAAGCTGCGCCATCGGGACCGCCTGCGCCAGGCGCACCCGCGAATGACGACAAGCCGCAGGGTGCGGATCTTTTGGTCTACGGACTTCGCACCGAAGGCGAACTCAACTTCGGCAACGTCTCCGATTTCGCGTTCGACAAGAAAGGCAACTGGCTGGCGTGGCTGATCGATGCGCAGGACAAGGCCGGTAACGCGGTTCAAGCGATGAACATGGAGACCGGCGCGATCGTTCCGCTGGACAGCGCCAAGGCGACCTACAAAGGGCTGACGTGGACTGAAAACGGCGATGCGCTCGCCACCATGCGCGGCGTCGAAGACAAGGCTTGGGAAGACAAGCTGTATACCGTGGTCGCATTCAGGAATTTCAGCGCGAAGTCGGAGAAGATTGTGTTCGATCCGTCGAACGATAAATCCTTTCCGGCCGGAATGACCGTCAGCCCGAATCGCAACCCATATTGGATGGCGGATCTGTCGGCGGTCGTGTTCGGCATTCATGAAATGCGCCCGAAGAAAAAAGGTGACGCCGACGCGAAGCCGGAATCAAAGTCTGACAACGATCCCACCCTCCCCGACATGGTGATCTGGAACTGGAAAGATACACGCCTGCAGCCTATGCAGCAGGTGCAGGAGACGCAGGATCGCAATTTCAGCTTTGTGGCCGCGTATCGTCCCGGCGATCACAAATTCGTGCGCCTTGCTGATGACGAGCTGCGCCAGGTGAACATCACGACGGATTACAAATATGCGATGGGCACCGACATTCGCAATTACGAGCTGGAATCGAATCTCGACGGCCTTCGCTTCGAAGATATCTACGCGGTGAATCCGGCAACCGGTGAGCGCAAGCTCGCGCTCAAGCACGCGCGCGATGTTTTCGGGATGTCACCGGACGGAACGCAGGTTCTTTATTACGAAGACGGCGCGTTCTTCACCTACGATCTGGTGAACGGAAAATCGTACAACATCACCAAACAGATCCCGGCGGAGTTCGTGAACACGGAAGACGATCACAACATGGTCAAGCCGCCGCGCAGGCCGATGGGTTGGTCGAAAGATTCAAGCGCGGTGCTGCTTTCGGACGGGTGGGATATCTGGAAGGCTCCGGCACACGGCGGCCCGGGCGTGAACCTCACGGTCAACGGCAAGAAGGACAAGATTCGTTACGAGACGCGCTTCCGTCTCGATGCCGATGAAAAGGGCGTCGATCTGTCGCAGCCACAGTACTTCACAGCGTTCGGGGAGTTCACCAAGAAAGGCGGTGTCGGAGTGGTGCGGCCCGGATCCGCGGGGATCACGATGCTGCATTTCGACGACGCGCATTACCAGAACGTGCTCAAGGCCAAGCATGCCGACGTCTATCTCTACACGCGCGAGACCCCGAAGGAATATCCGGACTACTACGCGTCGAACGCGAAGTTGGAAGCCGGCCCGAAGATCACCGACGCGAATCCGCAACAGAAAAATTTTCTGTGGCTGAGCGGAGTACGCGTGATCGATTACACCAGCGATAAGGGCGACAAGCTGCAAGGCGCGTTGTATCTTCCGGCCAATTATCAACCCGGCAAAACGTATCCGATGATCACCTACATTTACGAGAAGCTGACGCAGGGCACCAACAACTATGCGTTCCCCACGTACAACGGCTTCAATATCTCGGTGTACACCAGCAATGGCTACGCGGTCCTGACTCCGGACATCGTTTATAAGGTCAACGATCCCGGCATGTCGGCGGTGTGGTGCTTGGTGCCCGCAGTGAAAGCAGCGGTCGCGACCGGCGTGGTCGACCCCAAACGCGTCGCCTTGCACGGGCATTCCTGGGGTGGCTATCAGACGTCGTTCACGGTGACGCAGACCAATATTTTCCATGCCGCGATCGCGGGCGCGCCGCTCACCGACATGATCGCGATGTATAACGCGATTTATTGGAACACCGGCTCGGCGAATCAACCGATTTTTGAAGCCAGCCAGGGCCGTTTCACATCAGGTCCGTGGGACAACCTCGAGGCGTATCAGCGCAACTCACCGGTCTATCACGCCAAGAACGTGCAGACGCCGCTGGTGATTTTGCACAACGATAAAGACGGCGCCGTCGATTGGACTCAGGGCATCGAGTATTTCAATACTCTGCGCCGGCTCGGCAAGCCGGTGGTGCTGCTGCAATACAAGGGCGAAAATCACGGCCTTCGCAAACCCGAAAACATGAAGGACTACACGGTCCGCATGAAAGAATTCTTCGACTATCAGTTGATGGATCGCCAGCCGCCAAAATGGTGGACCGAGGGAGTGCCGCTGCTTAAGATGAAGGACGATATCGAGCAGCGGACCAAAGAGATCAGCAAGCCGATCCCGACCGGCGGCGGTGGCGGGCAGCAGTAAGCCGATTATTTCTTGTTGCGGATCGAATAGAGCTTCGATTCGGTCCGCAATAGCAGCCGATCTCCGACGATCGCAGGCGTCGCCAGCGCCATCTCGTCGAACGTGTTGGTGCGCAGCAGTTCGAACTTCTCGCCTGCCGCGACCACGAACGTCTGTCCTTCTTCGCTCAGGCAAAAGATCTTGCCGTCGTAAGCCCACGGCGATGATGTGAAATCGCCGCCCGTGGTCAGCCGCGATCGATAACTCACCTTCCCAGTTTTCGCTTCGACGCGGCTCAGAATTCCGGTTTCGCCGAGCACGTACAGCGCGCCCTCATACGCGACCTCGGTAGGCAGATACGTCCCCAACTTCGGTAATGACCACGCCACGAATTCTCCTGGTGATCCCACATCCTTCGGGGTCAGGTCGCCTTTGCCGCCCGGTTTGATCGCGTACAGCCCTGCGCTGTGCCCGCCGTTGATGTACAGCAAACCGTCGTAGGCGAACGGGCTGGGAATCGGGGTCGGCGCCATTCCAGAAAGGCGCCACAATTCTTTGCCATCGGTGTCGTAGCTGACCGCGACGCCCGGCCCGATGGTCACGATTTCGGTTCGCACCGGATTCTTCCAGATGTACGGCGTGACCCAGCCCGATTTGAACATCGCGCCGGACGTCGATTGCAGATCGCGCTCGGTGCGCCAGATCTGTTTGCCAGTGCGTTTGTCGAACGACGCGATGAACTGTTGCTTCTGATTGTCGTTGACGATCACCAGCATGTTGTCGAGCAGCACCGGTGAAGCAGCGGTTCCGAAGTCGAGATAAACCGGGTACGATTCGAGCGCGGTGTGCCACGCCTGCGCGCCCTTCAGGTCGTACGCCCACAGGCCCAAGCTCGCGACGTAAACGTAGATGAGCTTGCCATCGGTCACAGGCGTTTCTGAAACGAAGCTGTTCTTGCGATGCCGGCCTCCCGGAGGATGGCCCGCGTAGAATTCGCGTTTCCACTTCTCCTTGCCGCTGTCGAGATCGAGGCAGTACAGAAAATAGTGCAGCGACACTTCCGCGGGCATCTCGATATCGCGCGCGTTGACCTTGTCCATCACTTCTTTTGGACTCAGACCTTGCTTGGTCAGCTCGGCAACGTATTCATTGCTGTACTCGGTCCCGGTCTGCGGCTGTTTTGATTTTCCATCAGTGACGACGGTGGTGAGAAATATTTCTTTGCCGATGACGATTGGCGAAGACCAGCCGCGTCCGGGAATCGGCGCGGCCCATTCAATGTTCTCGGTGGGCGACCAACGGTCGGGCAGTTTCGACATCGAGACGGGATTCGAATCGGGTCCGCGAAACGCAGGCCAGTCCGCAGCGCGTGCGATCGGAAAACTCAGCGAGAACGCGAGGATCGCGTGCACAAATCGGGAGGCGTCACCCATATGGTGATTCTACGTCCTCCCGATCGATTGGTTAGGAAGGTTGCAACCGCTAGTGGGCGATCGCACTGCAAGCCGTTGTCACGCAATTCAGCTCATAACCGGAGAGCGTGACCACCTGGGCCGCATTGGAGCCGAAGAAGGACACCGGGAATGCGGATACCTGGACTTCGATGATCTGGCCCGCGTCGTAATACAGATCCGTCAGATGATCGTAGATGCTGGTGACACTGGTGTTGGAACCGGGGAAGCTCGCGATAGGAAGGCCGCTGCCGTTGTTCGCGCTGACGTTGACTTGCGTCGGTACCCCGTTGAACACGTTCGTGCCGGAGATGCGCTTGACCACCAGGCGATGGCCTTGTGGAACGAATCCGAACTCAAAGAAGCATTCATTACCGCTGGTGCATTGTCCTACTTTGCTGACCGTCGATTGATAGGGAATCCGCCCTGGCTCATCGATGTTGTAAGTGCCGACGCCGAGCGATAACCCCGGCAGTCCCTGGGCCAGCGCCATCATCGCCGAATGCGACGAGACCGGCGTCTGCAGCGGGTTCGACGCCCCGGTGTATAGCGACGTTGCGATGCCGCTGAGTAGCGCAGACCCAGCGATGATGATCAGTGTATTTTTCAAGTAGCTCATGCCACTTCCTCCTTATAGGGAGGAGGTGAAAACGATCACGCCGCCGTTTCAAGAATTTTTGCCTTACTACTCTGCGAGTTGACTCCGGCTGATATAGTTCCCTGTGATGGATTTCGCACTGACCGATGAACATCGGATGTTGAAGGATCTGGTTGCGCGCTTCGTACGCGAAGAGTTGCTGCCGCTGGAGCCTGCTGTGCTCGAACGCGAAACCGCGGGGCAGGGCGTGTTTCTTACTGCTGCCGAACGCGCACCGCTCGATAAGCAATCGCGCGAACTTGGGTTGTGGGGACTCGATGCGCCTGAAGACGTCGGCGGTTCCGATCTTCCCGAGGTCGCGCTGGTCGGGGTCAACGAAGAGATGGGCAAGACGGTTACTCCGTATGTGCTTCCCCCCGATTCGCCGAATCTACGCATGCTGATGATCAGCGCGAATGCCGAACAGCGCGCGCAATATCTGGCGCCCTATGCGAAGGGCGAAACGATTTCCGCGATCGGCATCTCCGAACCCGGAGCGGGTGGTGATCCCGCGGCGATGAGCACGCGCGCAGTTCGCGATGGCAATGATTGGGTGATCAACGGCCGCAAGATCTGGATCAGCCGCGCGGCCGATGCCGATTTCACCATCCTGATGGCGGTCACCGATAAAAGCAAAGGCGCACACGGCGGCATCTCCGCGTTTCTGATCGACAAAGGAACGCCGGGATTCAACGTGCTTCGGCGGATCGCCATGATCGGCGGCCATTTTACTTACGAGATCGCGCTGGAGGATTGCCGCGTACCTGCGTCGAAGCTGCTCGGCGAAGTCGGTCAGGGGTTCGCGCCGATGCAAATCCGGTTGTCGACCAGAAGATTAGAAATGTCGTGCGTGTGCATCGGCATGGCGCAGCGCGCGCTCGATATGATGTGCGATTACGCGCCGCAGCGCGTTACTTTCGGCGCTCCGCTGGCCGAACGGCAGACGATTCAGTGGTGGGTCGCCGACGCGGCCGCAAAGATTCACGCCGCGCGATTGATGGCTTACGACGCCGCGTGGAAGCTGGATCAAAAGCGCGATCCGAGAATCGAGATTTCGATGCTCAAAGTCTTTGCGACGGAACTCGCCTGGGACACGCTGGATAAAGCAATGCAGACGTTCGGCGCGATGGGCATGACCAAAGAGATGCCGCTGCAATTGATGGCCGCAACGGTTCGGAATATGCGCATCTACGAAGGACCGTCAGAGGTCCATCGCTGGGTGATTGCCCGGAAGCTGTTACGGCTTCGTAAATGAAAAGCTACTGACGGCCTGCGGGACCCGACTGACGCGGAGTCGGCGCCGGCTCAGGCCGATCCGCCGGGACTTTGTAATTGAAGAAACCGATCATCATTTCCTGGAAGGTCTGATCGCCCCAATGTACCGCCTGCGTCGGGTCAGGATTGAACTTGTTGTTCGGCGAGTTGTCGTACCACGCCGTGGCTTCCAGCTTCGAACCCGCCGGAATCACGCGCGGTTCCGCGAAGATGTAGCTGAGCTGCCAGTTGAAGTCGTAATGCGGGACGTTCAACAGCTCTTCGCTGCGCCCATCGGGATAGGTCAGGACGTACTTGAACGCCTTGCCGCGAAGATGCATGTGCGGCGTCATATCCAGCATGGTGACGTCTTCCGTGAACTTGTAGATGGCGTGTGTCTCGTAGCTCGGATCCCCGGGAGGAATGTTCAAACGCTGCTGCATCGCCGATCCTGAAAACGCACGATACGCCGGCCGATCCTTGCGGATCTTGATGCCGAGCACCGCCCGATCGGTCGCCTCTTTTCCGTTGGTCGTATAGTGCACCTGGAACTGGAACGTCGATCCGGCTTTCACCAGATACGCCGTATCAGAATCGAACGTCAGCGAAGGCACGCCCGGCGCGTAACCGATCAGCATGTTGCTGAACTGTTCGCCATTGCGCATGGCCGGCCCGCTGGGCGGCTGCACGAACACCAGAATATGGTGCACCTGCGAGCGCTGTTGCGGCCGCACTTCCACAGACTGCACCCAGGTATCTTCCTTGAAGCCGGGATCGACCTTGAAATATTGATACTGAACGACGCCCGATGCGGGAATCTTGAAATCGACGCCGGTATCGAACGTCATGTCCGGCTTGCCGATTACCCAACCCGCGGTGAACTCCGGCATCTTCGGCATTTCCTTGGAGTTGCCTTCGGGCGCGCCGGCGTCGGCCCATTGCGCCAGCGTGGCGATCTGCGCGTCGGTCAGGCTGCGATCGTTCTTGAATTTGTCGACCTTGGGATCGGCATCCCAGGGCGGCATCGCATGAATCGCGACTTGCTGCTTGATCGCTTTGGCCCAGGGGCGAACTTCCTGGTAATTTTGAAACGACATGGGCGCCGCTTCACCCGGCCGATGGCACTCCAGACAGTGCTGATAGAGGATCGGCGCGACATCTTTAGAGAAGGTCGGAGTGGCCGCGGACACCCCTGCCGCGCTTCCCACCACCAACATGCATAGCATCAGATTCGATTTCACAGAGAACTCCCGAACGAATTTTTACAGATACCAACAGCTTAACAAGTGGCGACCCTTTTCGCCCGGCGCCTTACGATCTTCATCGTCCTGAAAACTTGCGGAAGCTATACTGGTCCTCAATTGAGCAAGGAGGCGAGATGCCACGAGCCAAAGCGAGCAAGACTTCGTTACCGTTCAAGCCAGTCGGACCGCCCCGGATCGAGATGGCATCGAAGCCAGCCGCAGCAGCAGCGGTAAAGAAAGCCGCGAAGCCGGCGGCTACCATCGCCGACGTCAAGGCTCACTACAAAGCTCCCGCGAAAAAGAGCGCCAGCAATGCGCTCAACGCGGCCGGCACAGCAGTGCAAAGCCTGCAAACGTTCACGCTGGCCGAACTCGCGCAATTCACCAAGGAAGGGGTTTATTCCACCAACGCGAGCAAAGACGTCCATCTGTTCTACGTCGGTCGCGACGACGTGCACGACATTCTGAAGTACGTTCTCTCACGTGTCAGCGTATCGCTGTATCTGAATATGTTCGGATTCGACGATGACGAGCTGAACAATATTCTGATGACCAAAGCGCTGGATCCTTCGGTCACCATGCTGATCACGCTGGATAAGAGCCAGGCGAGCGGCGTGCATGAGAAGGCGCTGATCGCCGCTGACGAGAAATACAATCTCGCCGCCTACAACACACATTTCGTCGTAGGAAATTCGCTCACCAACCAGATCAGCCATACCAAGGGATTTGTCGCCGACGGGCGCGTGGCAGCCGAGGGATCCACGAATTGGTCGAGTTCAGGCGAAGGAACGTTCGTGGTGACAGGTCAAGCCGGCGGTGCGAACTATAAGGCGCAGAACAACACGCAATCGATCATTACCGATCCGGACACCATCATCCGTTTTCAGACAGAGCTGATCGCCGAGCACATGACCGCGAAGTCGCAACAGGCTAAAGCCGCCGCATCGCCAGCGAAAGCCCCTGCCAAAACAAAGAACAAAGCCACCAAATAATCGCTATTGCTTCTTCCCCGCGCCCCCGCCTCGCGCAGCGGTCGATGGCGGCACGATTCCGCTCACCCTCAGATAGCCGACAATGTTTCCGTAGATTTCGTTATTGTGCACCAGCACATGCAGAAACGCGTAGCTCATCTGCGGCGACGACAGCACCTTCTGATCGTCCAGCCCTGCGATCGCGGCAGCGCAGTACGCGAAGGAATCCTTCAGCACCTTGCTGACTTCCGGTTTTGTTTTGAGCGCCTCGATTCCTTTGGCGGCATCGGGTACCGGCTCGCCCTTGAGCGTCGCGCAATCGGTGAAATTGCGCTGCGCTGAATGGATCAGCCATTCCGCGAAGGTCATTTGTCCGTCAGTGAGGCGGAAGCTGTATTTCTCCGCGGGCATCACGTCCGCGCTTGCTTCCAGGCTGCGGCGAATCGTGTTGAAATAGCGCGTTGTGCCGGTGCTCGTCAGCGTCTGTGCGTGAAGTGCGGGAGCGATCGAAAACAACAGCGGGGTGAACAGCAATGCTAGTCTCATTGTCCGTTCCCCGCATAAATCACCGGCAGCACCATCGCTGACGGATGATCCTTATCGAAATAAATTGTATTCGTTGCCACCCGAGGAGCCATGGTCGGCTTCGGACCGAATGGCTGGCCGGTGTTCGGATTGATCTCAAACTTGGTCGACGCCGTCGAGGCGATGTGCACCGCGATCTTGTGCCCGGCCTCGAAGGTGATCGCGGTTTCCCATAAATCGATCGTCAATTTTTCGGGAGCATTGGGTGTCATCATTTTCACTTCGTCAGGCAGGCGGCCATTGCGATAGCGCGCACGAATCGGCGCATCTAGCACGATCGCTTCATAGCCATCGGGATAAACATCCACCAGCTTTGCCATGAAATCCGTATCGAGCCCGTCGGTCGCCGCGTAAAGTTCCATGCTGACGTGGCCCGCGATCGCAACGCTGTGCGTCAGCACCGGCGATTCGAAGCGCAGATAATCGGCGCGCTTTGGAATCGCGCGCTGATCCATCGGTCCGGCGGCCTGCGTCAGATTCGCGCCACCGACGCTTTTGACCGGATTCGCGGGATCATCCTTATAGCTCTGCTTGGCGTCCGCGATCGCCGGCGCCTTGGTCGACAAAGCAAAGTCGGGAGCAAGATAGAAGCGCGTTTCGCGGCTTGCGGGCGGCCAGTTGGCGGCCTTGATCACGCGGGTCAAATCCGACGGATGGCCTTTGCGGCCCGCCGCCATCATCAGATACGTCACCGGCGGCTCGTCCATAATGCCGGTGTCGACGCCCTTCAGCCAGTAATCCCACCAGCGCATTTCGTCGTTCGGTCCGCGCAGGTCTTTCTGCTGCGGATATTCGATATCGCCTTGCAATCCGCCGTGGCCCGCCGCGGCGATGGTCAGTTTCTGATTGCCGCGGGCTCCTTTTGACCCGTCATTTTGCAGATAAGTGAAATAGCGATTGCCGTCGTTGAAGATGTCGTACCACGCCGAGTTCTGCCATTCCGGAATGTGAATGTACTTGCGATTCGTCAATACCGAGTTCTTGGCGTAATCACGGCTATCGAGCGCGTTGCCGGTGATCGCCGCCAGGCCCGCTTCATCGACGCCCTGACCGCGGCTCCAGCCGACCGTGTCGGCGTCCTTCAACACGCCGCCTGGATACGTATTCTTCATCTGCTCATACGGCGCCCAGGTCACATACGCAGCAGTCAGATGCGGAGCGCCCGACATTGCCGCCAGATTCGATGTGATGCCCAGCGCCGAAGTGCCCATGATGCCGATCTTGCCGGTGGACCACGTCTGCTTCGCGATCCATTCCACCGTGTCGTAGCCGTCTTCGATGTCGGTAGCGAAAGCCTTGTACACGCCTTTCGAGTGTCCTTTGCCACGCACATCCTGATCGACGTAGGCGTAACCTGCTTCAACGTATTTCTGCGCGGTTAGAGGCTCGCGCGCGTTGTCCTTGATGTAAGGGGTGCGCAGAAGAACCACCGGGAATGGGCCTGGACCTTCAGGTCGATAGACGTTCGCGGCGAGCGTGACGCCGTCGCGCATCGGAATCATCATTTCGACGAACTTGGGAGCTTTGGCGAGCCGCGCCTTCATCTCCTCGGTCATTTCAGCGCCGCGGCCACGCCCGCGACCTTGCGCCGGCGAGGCAGTCTGCGCCCAGCAGGCCGCAGCGATTAAGAGGGAAACCGCGAGAGGAGCGGTGAATCGAATTCGTGGCAACATGGCGAAGTCTCCTTGACTTGAACGATTGTATTTCAAACCCTGCATACTGAGGCAGTGGGGAATCGAAAGCGCGGCTGGATCTCCAGAATCTTCAAATTCGCCATCGCGTTAGTCATCGCGCTGTACGCATTCTGGTTCGTCGCGCTGATCGCGTTGAAGTTTATCGATCCGCCTACCACCGGCGTCCAAATCCAGCGTCGCGTCGAGGCATGGATGGAGGGCAAGCCGTACCGCAAGCGTCAGAAATTCGTGCCGCTGTCGCGCATCTCGCCCGATCTGCAACATGCCGTGATCGCGGCCGAAGACGGAAATTTCTATCGTCACCATGGCGTCGACTGGCAGCAGGTACAGAAAGTGGCCGAAGAGAGCAGCGAGACCGGCCGCATCGCGCGCGGAGCATCCACGATTCCGCAGCAGCTGGTCAAGAATTTATTTTTTACCACGCATCGCAATCCGGTGCGAAAAGCGTTCGAATACACGCTCGCGCCGATGGCCGATTGGATTCTGGGCAAACAGCGGCTGTTGGAAATCTATCTGAACGTGATCGAATGGGGGCCGGGAATTTTCGGAATCGAAGCGGCGGCAGAGTATCACTACCACACCACTGCCTCCGCGCTCGATCGCGATCAGTCGGCGCGACTAGCAGCTTGCTTGCCGTCGCCGCGCCGCCGCAAGCCCGGCCGCATGGATCACTACAGCGCGCTGATTCAGGAACGCATGCAGCAACTGCGATGGTGACCTACCGGTCAGTCGTTTCGCGATCGGACACGATCACAATCTGCATGTCTTTCGCAAGCGAAATAATTTTCTGCGCGGGATCGCGATTGAGCACCGGGAGCCAGGATTGCTCGCGCGGGCGGGTAAGATAAATCTGCGTGATCTGATTGCGGCGCGCGAAGTCCACCAGTACTTCGGCTACGTCCTCGCCTTCCAGAATCCTGGTCTCGATATGCAGGTTGCGCGCGAAATTCAGGTGCTGCTCAATCGCTTGTCGATCGGCTTCCGGAAGTGCGGTCAAGTCGCCGGTGGGCTGGATCGCGATCGCGAATGCTTCGGCGCCCATAAAATCGCTGACGCGTTTGGCTCTTCTGATCAGCATCGCCGTCTTCGGGTTGGCGGTAATCAGGATCAAAATCTTGCGCGGTTTGTGCGGATGAGGCGGCTCCTGTCCCGAAGACGCAGCGGGATCGCCGTTAGTGATCCGCCGCTCCACTTCGTGCGCTGTCTGCCGCAGCGCGATTTCGCGAAGAGCCACCAGTGTCGATTCGCGAAAAAAATTTTGTAACGCGCGTTCGGCTTTCGCTCGTTCGTACACTACGCCTCTTTGCAGGCGATGCAGCAGAGCGCGCGGCGTCACATCCACCATCACGATCTCGTCCGCCTGCTGCACCACCCAATCCGGGATGGTTTCCCGCACCCGAATGCCGCTGATGTGCCACACCTGATCGTTCAAACTTTCCAGATGCTGGATGTTCATGGTGGTCAGGACATCGATTCCATGCGCGAGCAATGCTTCGACATCTTCCCAGCGCTTCAATCGATCCATCCCCGGAACGTTGGTGTGAGGAAATTCATCGACCGCGCAGACCTTCGGGTCCCGCGCCAGAATCGCATCGGTATCCATTTCCGCGAAAACGGAGCCGCGATAATCGATCTTTTTTCGAGGGACCAACTCCAGTCCCTCCATTTTCGCGATGGTGTTTTCGCGGCCGTGCGGTTCAAAGTAGCCGACCACGACATCGACGCCCGCGGCTCTTAGATCCTGGGCTTCCTGCAGCATCGCGTAGGTCTTGCCCACGCCGGCCGCGTATCCCATGAAGATCTTCAGTTTTCCGCGCTCTTGTTCGGCCATAGTTGAAGCGCTATTGCGGGAAGACGCGCACGTCCATGCCGTGGCCCTGCCAGATCAGTTTGTCGAGGGGGCTGCCGGCCCATCGTGCCAGGCCGGTTCGCTGGCTGTGGCCGACATACAGCTGCGTGACGCCGCGCGATCGAGCGAATTGCAGCAACGCTTCTGCGGGGTCGTCGCCTTCCAGAATTTCTATGTGCGCGCCAGCCGCACTGGCGATCGCAAGCCGGCCATCGAGCGCGGTCTGATCGGCTGGTGAAATGTTCGGTTGCCGCACATAAGCGACCATTAATTCGCCGTGAAATCTCTCCGCCACGTCGCGTGCCTCTTCCATCATTTCCTGAACATTCGCGCGCGGCGTGATGCACACCAGAAGTTTTTCGTGAGCGCCGAACTGATGATGAATACCGTGGCACGCCAGATAATCGTTCAACTGGTGATCCACCACATCGGCCGTGAGAACCAACGCGAGTTCGCGAAGTTTCGGCAGGCGCTGCGCTCTTTTCTGCGCTTCAATCTGTTCTTCCGGCGACCGCTCCATGGGCTCTTCCGGCGGCGCGTCTACGATTTCGATCTCCGACGCGTTCTCCAGAAATGAAATCGGCACGGTCTGCGTGGCGCGCTTCCCGGTGACCGCTGCAACCTGATCGCTCATCTCGGCAATGTACTGAATGTTGATCGACGCGATGACTTTGATGCCAGCGGCGAGCAAATCCTCGACGTCCTGCCAGCGCGTGGGATGTCTGGCACCGGGCGGATTGTCGTAAGCCAGCCCGTCGATGAAGCAAACCATCGGATGCCGATTCATGATGGCCTCGACATCGATCGCGGTGCCACCCTCCATTTGCTTCAGTGGAATGATCTCGAGCT
This sequence comes from Terriglobia bacterium, assembly GCA_963819125.1. Lineage (GTDB taxonomy): Bacteria > Acidobacteriota > Terriglobia > Bryobacterales > Bryobacteraceae > Palsa-187. Next base: position 1,321,578 of record CAWFUQ010000011.1, on the reverse strand, counting down.
TATCGAGCAGCGGCTCGACATCCTTCGGAACCACCGGCTGAATGGCGCCGATCACGACGTCCTGGCCGCGCTCGCGCCGGCGACGCGCTTCGTCCACCAGGCGAAAGGTCTTGCCCACGCCTGACGCGTACCCCAGCATGATCTTGAGATGGCCGGTGCGCGTTGCGGCCGCTTCCTCTGCCTGACATTCGCGCAGCAGTTCTTCGGGCGTTTTGCGTCGGTATTCGGGTGCCATCAGCTCATTTGTGGCCGCCAAGAATCGGTGGCATCCTTACCCTAACACCACGAAGTGCCCAGGTGCCATCCCCCAAGTGCGGCCAGCGTTCCCGGAGGGCGGGCGCTAATCGCGCCAGCGGCAAAATTGATCGAGCGGCGCACGATCCGCCATCATGCGATTGATCACTGCATCCGGATCCTTGTATCCGATCGCCATGCCGCAGAACAGCATCCATTCCTGCGGCGCATTCAGGAATGTTTGCACGGTGCGGTGATAGCGCGACCAGCATTCCTGCGCGCACGAATCGAGCCCAGCCTCGCGAAGGAGCAGCATCAGCGTCGCCAGGTACATCCCCAGATCCGACCACTGCGGCGACCCCATCTCCCGATCGATAAAGCAGAACAGCGCCAGCGGCGCTCCGAAGAAATCATAGTTGTTGGAGAAGAATCGCGCGCGCGCGGCCTTGTCTTCGCGCGGGATTCCCGCCAGCGCGTAGTAATCTTCGCCATTCTTGAATCGATAATCGCGGTACGGCGCTTTCAGTGGCTGCGGATAAACTGCGTAGTCGAGCGGCACATCTCCTTCGCTCGATTCGCGCAGGCGCTTCGCCATGAGAACGCGAAAAGCGTCCAGCGATGCTCCGCTCACCACGTAAAGCTGCCATGGCTGCACATTTCCGCCAGAGGCCGCGCGAGAGGCTTTCGTCAGGATCCCCTCCATCAGCGGCCTTGCGACAGGAGTCTTCAGAAACGCGCGCACGGATCGGCGCGCCATTACCGCATCAGTGACTGTCATGTTTCTCGATCATATGAGATATGATGCCGACGATGAAAAGAATCTACTTCGCTCTGCCGATACTGGCGGCCATTGTACTCGCCCAGGCGGTGAATCACGATCTCGGATACACTGACACGCCCATCCTGCCAGGACTGCCGTGGCATGTTCACGATCCCGCGCGTCCCCGCCCGCAAGCGGTGACGCCCAGCTCCACCCCCGGCGGCGCTCCTTCCGACGCGATCGTGCTGTTCGACGGCAAGGATCTGTCGCACTGGGTATCGGTCAAAGATGGATCGCCCGCGAAATGGAAAGTGGAGAACGGGTACTTCGAAGTCACCAAAGGAACCGGTCAGATCGCCACCAAGGAAAAATTCGGCGACGTGCAGTTGCACATCGAATGGGCTTCGCCGGCCGTAGTTTCGGGCGACAGCCAGGGCCGCGGAAATAGCGGCGTGTTTCTACAGGGACGCTACGAAATTCAAGTCCTGGATTCGTTCGAGAATCCAACCTATGCCGATGGACAGGCCGGCGCGATTTACGGTCAATGGCCACCGTTGGTCAACGCCGCACGCAAGCCTGGCGAATGGCAGGCTTACGACATCGTATTCGAAGCAGCGAAGTTCGAAAGTGGCAAGCTAACCAAACCGGCATATGTCACCGTATTCCATAATGGCGTGCTGGTCCAGAATCACCACGACATCATGGGCCCCACGCAGCATCAGAAGCTGGCGCAATACGGCGCCGAGCCGGCCGAAGACTCGCTACAATTGCAGGACCATGGAAATCCCGTGCACTACCGCAATATTTGGATCCGGCGATTAAAGCTGTAAAAGTTCGTCAATAAATCAGAAACATTTTTTTACAGGCAAGTATCAACGAAGCAACAACCCTTGGGGACCCTGTCATGGTGATCCCTAAGGTTGAGCTTTCAGGGAGATACTATGCCGCAAAAGTTGCTTCGGATCGCTGCACTCATGGTTTTCGTATGCTTGTACGCGCCCGCGCAATCGACCACGTCTGGTGTCGTCACCGGAACCGTCACGGATCCTGCCGGCGCCGCTATCCCGCAGGCGAGCGTGACGCTCACGAATGTGAGCACGAATAATACTCAGCAGACGACGACAAACGCCGATGGCTCCTACCGATTCGCATTCATACCGCCTGGAACCTACAAAGTCGCGGTCGCCGCTAAGGGCTTCGCCAACACCGAACATACCGGCATCGTGGCCATTGCCGGGCAGCCTGTGGCGGCTGATGTGCAATTAGCGGTAGCTACCCAATCCCAAACCGTCACGGTAGTGGAGGCTCCGCCGGTTCTTCAGACCCAGAATGCCGACGTATCGACTTCCTATAATGCCGAGTCAGTCGCCAACCTCCCTAATCCTGGCGGCGATATTACGTACATCGCGCAGACCGCGCCGGGCGTGGTCATGAACACGCAGGCCGGCTACGGAAATTTCGTGGCCCAAGGCATGCCTGCCACGTCGAACCTGTTTAGCGTCAACGGCACTAACGACAACGATCCCTTTTTCGGAATCAACAACAGCGGCGCGTCCAATCTGCTACTGGGCGCCAACGATATCGAGCAGGCGGACGTGATCAACAACGCCTATTCCGCTCAGTACGGGCAATATGCAGGATCGCAGGTCGCCTACATCACCAAATCCGGACATAATGCCTTCCATGGTGACGCAGTTTATATGTGGAACGGACGTGCGCTGAACGCCAATCAGTTTTTCGCCAACGAATCGGGTCTGCCGACGCCATTCAACAACTTCAATCAATGGCAGACCAACGTCTCCGGTCCCATCGTCAAGAACAAGACATTCTTTGATGTCGACTACGAAGGGCTCAGCAATCTCCTGCCCACCGCCGCGAATCTCACTTTCCTGCCGAGTCCACAATTCCAGGCCGCGACTTTGACGAATCTGACGGCGATGGGTCATGCCGACGAAATCCCGTTCTATCAACAGGCGTTCGCGATTTATAACAACGCCCCCGGCGCGGGCAGCGCGATCCCGGTGCCAGGCGGCGGCTGTCAGGATTTCACCGGGCTCCCCTCAGGTGTCCCTTGCGCGGTTCAATTCCGCACCACACCGCCCAACACCAATCGCGAATATCTGTGGTCGGCTCGCGTGGATCATACGTTCAGCAACAGCGACCGCGGGTACATCCGGGTCAGCCGCGACAACGGTTTTCAGCCGACCTTCACCAGTCCGTTCGGCCCGACCTTCAATGTCCAAAGCAACCAGCCTCAGATGCAGGGCCAGATCTCAGAGACGCACGTGATCAATGCGACCACGGTGAATGAGTTCAAGGGCTCGGCTTTGTTCTACGCGGCGTTGTTCGTGCCCTCCGATGCTTCGGGCGCGCTCGCTGCGCTACCCACCGAATTGGTATTTTCGGGCTCGCCGTTTTCGGCAGTGGGTGCGTTCGGCGCGCCGGGGCCGAACTTTTATGTTCCGAACGGACGCCGCGTGTTCCAGCAACAGATTCTTGATGACATCTCTCACGTACACGGTAAGCATACTATCCGCGCCGGGTTTAGCTGGCTGCATTGGACCATTACCGATCTGGATTTCACTTCGATCGGCGGACCCATCCATGGCCAGATCATCACCAATTTGAACGACTTCTTCAACGGCGCCGGCCCCACCACAGTTCTGCAACAGGCGTTTCCGACATCCACGGAGGCGGGTCTGCGCTTCAATACTTATGGCGGCTACATCGCCGACGATTGGAAGGTCAGCGAGCGGCTCACCGTTTCATTGAATCTGCGCCTGGAAAATTACGCCAATCCCACCTGCGACAGCAACTGCTTTGCCCGGCTCGCCAATACATTCACCAGCGGACAGGATCCCGCCGCGGCGTCGCAGCCTTATAACCAATTGATTCTTGCCAACCAGCACAGCGCGTATCCGAACACCCAGACGGTGGTGTGGGAGCCTCGCATCGGAATCGCATGGACGCCGACCAAGAGCGGCAAGACCGTGATCCGCACTGGAGCCGGAATCTTCGCCGACGAACTGCCCGGCGGGCTCGCCGAAGACGCGGCGTTTAATTCACCGGGGTTTAATGCTTTCACATTGAACAACGGTGCGCTCGCCCCGGGAGCGAAAGGAAGCTTGTTTACCACCGCGGCTGCGGCGAACCAGGCGCTGCTTTCGGCCTTCCAATCCGGCGGCAGCTTCAATTCGATTTCAGCGAACGTGCCTGGATTCTCTCCGCCCAACACGTTCAATTTTCCCGACACGTTCAAGCAGCCGACCTATTACAAGTGGAATTTCGAAATCCAGCAGGACCTCGGCGCGCGAGTCGTTCTGCGGTTGAATTATTCCGGCATGCACGGAAGTCATCTCCCCATCGGAGACGAAGGACTGAATGGGTTTTGCCCGCCTAGCGTTTGTCCCGGCGGCTTTGCGGGGCTGCCTACCAACGTTCCCAATCCGGCCTTCGGCACAGTGACGCAATATTTCTCCGGCGGTACCGCCAACTACAACGGGCTGACGGTGAGTTTGCAACGCAGATTCTCGACGTCCCTCACGTTTAATCTGAACTACACCTGGAGCCACTCCCTGGACGATGTCTCCAATGGTGGCATCACCAATCTTCCGTTCGGCATTCTGGACACTGATCCCAGCCTCAACAGCCCACAGAATCCGAATAATTTTAAGGCCAGCTATGGCAACTCCGATTACGATGTCCGGCATTACGTCAGCGCGACGTTCCTGTTGACGGACATGTTCCGTCACGCCGGTCTGCATTGGGGCCCCAATCGGGTGTTGGGCGGCTGGACGCTGTCCGGCAACTGGTTCTTCCGCACTGGACTGCCGTTCACTCCCATCGACAATCTCGATGCCGGAGCGCTGTTCGGTCTGAATGACAGCGCGCCCGTATATGCCAGTCCTGCCGGCACCATTCCGCATAGCTGCGGCGCATCCTCAGTCAACACGCCGTGCCTCACACCGTCGCAATTCGCTCCCGCTGGCGCGCTTACCGGATTTGGCACCATCGGGCGGAACTCGGTATTCGGTCCGCACTTCTTCGATATCGATCTGGCGCTGATGAAGGATGTGAAGCTCGGCGAGCACGTCACGTTCTCATTCGGCGCGCAGGCCTACAATCTTCTCAACCATCCGAACTTCGATCAGCCCGTCAACGATATCGCCAGCCCAGTGTTCGGATCGAGCATCGCTGAAGTGGGACCGCCCACCAGTCTGCTCGGATCGTTCGTAGGCGCGGGCAGCTCGCCTCGATTCCTGGAGATCAAGGGGATCGTCCGGTTCTAGCTCGGCTCAGTGGTCGGGTATTGGTGGCGCGGGCCGCCGGCCTGCTGAGGCGAGAGTCGTCTCGCCTCTTCGGAAGACAAGAAGCGTTGACACGACTGTCGACGCAGCGCGCTGGACAGCGTGCGCCACGTGGAGAGGCTACTGTTTTCCCGGCGCCATCGCCGGCTGCGAGATAAACTCGACCCTCACCACTTCGATAGGCGCCGCTGCTACGTTGACGGATGGGCGGCCGTGAGGCGAGATCCAGCGGAATTTCCTGCCCATCACTTCGATCGCAGGACGATCCGGATGCGCGGAGCCGGGGCACAGCGATTTCGCGGCGCATTGCACGTGCTCCATGCGGACCATGCGACTCTCGAACGGCTTCATGTCGCCGGACGGGATGCGGACGTCTTTGTCGGGCAGCTCCACCGGCTCGATCTTGAGTTCCAGCCGTAGATATTCGCTGGCGATCCCGTCCATCTCCTCCACCTGGTGATGCTCATTCGCGCCACGATTGAAGCGGATGCTATTGGCTCTTCACCGCCGGCCGGATCACAGGCTCTTCTTTTTCGTCGTGCAGGATACGCAGGCGGCCGCCGTCTGTGGTGTAGACATAGATGGTCGGCGTGGAAGGATGATCGTGATAGCGCGTCTTTTCATGCGCCGCATAATGCACGCGCACGATGCGTACCCACGCGTTTTCGAACTCGAGCGTCGAATCGGATTTCGAAGGCGCGAAAAACAGCAGAATCGGGAGCAGCAGAGTAATCATTGTTGCGGACGTGAACCGTCCACCGATTCGATGCGCACCGCGGCGCCGGAAGTTAACGAATCGGGCGTGTTCACGATAATCAGATCATTTTCACCGATTCCGCTGGTGACTTCCACTTCGTTGCCGAAGTCGCGGCCTTGCGTGATGTGCACCAGTGCCGCTCGATTTCCGTCGCGCACCACCGCGACTTCCAGGCCAGCCGCGCGAAAGATCAGCGCACTCACCGGGACGATGAACGCCGGCGTCGCGGCGGGCAGCTTCAGGTGCACCTCGGCGTACGCGCCCGGCAGCAGTGATCCTGAAGCATTATCGATATCGACTTCCGTCAGCAACGTTCGCGTGGCTGGATCGATCGTGGTCGAATTGCGCGCCACCTTGCCGGCGTAGCGCCGCCCCGGCGATTCAGCCAGGTTAATCTCCGCGCCGGTGCCGGGAATCACTGCGTTTGAATAAGTCTGCGGGACGCTGACGAAGATTCGCAATCTTGTGGAGGAAGAAATGTGGAACAGCTCCTGTGCCGCGCCACCATTTCCTGCATTGATCAACTGCCCTACGTCGATGTTGCGCGCCGTAATCACACCATCGAACGGCGCGACCACTTTTTCGAACCCCACCATCTGCTCCAGCCGTTTCACGTTGGCCTGTTGCGATGCGACCGTCGCCTTGTCCGCTTCATACGCGCCCGTCGCGTTGTCGACATCCTGCCGCGCGATCGCCTCCAGCTTCAGCAGGTTCTGATATCGATTCATGGTCAACTCGGCCAGCTTCATGTTGGCCTGCGCGGTTCCTAGATCGGCTCGCGCTTGCGAAAGCTGCTGATCGACTTCCGGCGATTCGATCTCGGCCAGGAGCTGCCCGGCTCTTCACGTGCGTGCCGATGTCGGTGTACCACTTCTTCAGATAGCCGTTGGTTCGCGCATACACCGGCGCGTCGCTGAATGCCTGAATATTTCCGGGCAGCTCAATCTCGTCTCTCATCGCGCCGCGCTTGGCGTGAATCACTTCCACCGAAATCACGGACTGCGCGATGGTCTCCTCGCGAACCACTGCCGCCGCTTTGATGCGCGAATTGATCCCGTTCACCACCGCGAATGCAATGAGGCCGACGGCAATCAGGATCGTAAGATATTTGAGCAGTCGCAGCATGATCAGGAGGCCGACTCCACGCGATGGCGGTGCATCAGACCGAAAACAGTGGGAACAAAGAATAGAGTAGCAACCGTCGCAAAAATCAATCCGCCGATCACTGCGCGTCCCAGCGGCGCGTTCTGCTCGCCGCCCTCGCCCAAGCCCAGCGCCATCGGCACCATGCCGATGATCATCGCCAGCGCGGTCATCAGCACCGGACGGAAGCGCACGAATCCGGCTTCGACCGCAGCCTGCTCTGGCGTATCGCCGGCGGCCATCCGTTCGCGCGCGAAGCTGACTACCAGAATGCTGTTGGACGTCGCCACACCAACGCTCATGATCGATCCCATCAGCGCGGGCACACTAATCGTCGTGTGAGTGGCAAAGAGAAACAACACGATCCCGGCCAGCGCCGCGGGCAGCGCCGTCAGAATGATGAACGGATCCAGCCACGATTGGAAATTGATCACGATCAGCCCATACACCAGCACGATTGCGAGTGCCAGCCCGCCCAGCAATCCGGTGAAAGAATCGCGCATGGTCTGATATTGCCCGCGCACAATCAATTTCATTCCACGCGGCAGCTTCTTGCGATTTTCGTCGACGATGTTAGTGATGTCGCGGCCCACTGCGCCCAGGTCGCGGCCCTGCACCGATCCGAAAATGTCGACCACGCGCTGGATATCGTAGTGCGACACCAACGCCAACCCCGAGCCTCTGCTGGTGCTGGCAATGTCGCCTAAAATTTCGGGATGAGTGGACTTCGCCGATCCTGATGCGGGCGAAATCGGAATATTGCGCAGCGCTCCCAGGGAAGTAAGGGTGTATTGCGGCGCCTGCGTGACCACGCTGTAGCTCACTCCGGTGCGCGGATCCAGCCAGAATTCAGGCGTGGTCTGAAAACTGCCGCTGAGCGAAATCAGAGCGCTGGTGGCCACGTCGAGCTGCGTGAATCCGCTCTCGACGGCCTTGGTCCGATCGACGTCGATATGAATCTTGGGCTGATCGAACGGCTGGTGCACGCGCAGATCGACGGTTCCTGAAACCGTCTTGATCTGATTCATCAGGTTGGTGGCGAATTCGCGGCTGACGTCCGAATTCAATCCGCCTACTTGAACGTCGATCGGGGCAGGCAAGCCGAAGTTTAGAATCTGCGTCACGATATCGGCTGGCGTGAAATAGAAAAGTACGCCGGGAAATTCGCGCGGCAGGCGCTCCCGCAGTTCGCGAACATATTCATCGGTGGGGTGATGATCCTCCGCCAGCGTAACCAGAACATCGGTGTCCATGGTGCCGATCGGCGCCGAAGTGCTGTAGGACATATTGATGGAACTGTACGGCAACCCGATGTTATCCACCAGGCTGGCGATTTCATTCGACGGCACGATGCGGCGGATGGCGGCTTCCACCTGTGCGCTGACGATCGCCGTCTCTTCGATTCGCGTGGCGGTCTTGGTTCGGAAATGAAGATTGAAACGGCCTGCGTCGGTCGACGGGAAGAAATCCTGACCTAGCCACGGCACCAGGAAGAATACCGATCCGCAAGCGGCTAGAAATACCGGGATGAAAATTCCGCGGTGCCTTACGCACGCGGCCAACGTTTCGCGGAACGAATTGCGTAAACCTTCGAGACCGCGTTCGAACGCCGCATGGATGTGCGCGAAGATGTTCCACGCCGCGGGGCGGTAATCGGGATCGTGGTGCTTCAATAGATACATCGCCATGGTCGGAACCAGAGTTCGCGAAAGCAAATAGGACGCCAGCATTGCGAATACCACCGCTTCGGCCAGCGGAATGAACAGATAGCGCGCCACGCCGCTCAGCAGAAACATCGGCAGGAACACGATGCAGATGCACAGCGTCGAAACCAGCGCCGGAACCGCGATCTGCCGCGCGCCTTCCAGAATCGCCGGGACGATTTCGGGAATGTGCGCCATGTTGCGATGAATATTTTCGATTTCTACCGTCGCATCGTCGACCAGAATTCCGACGGCCAGCGCCAGGCCGCCCAGCGTCATGATGTTGATCGTCTCGCCGAGCGCGCTCATCACGCAGATGGAACACAGAATCGACAGCGGAATCGAAACCGCGATGATCAGCGTGCTGCGCCAGCTTCCCAGGAACAGCAGGATCATGATCGCGGTAAGGCAAGCCGCGATGATCGCCTCTCGCACCACGCCGCTCACCGCCGCGCGCACGAAAATCGATTGGTCGGCCACCGGCTCAATTTTCAACTGCTGCGGAAGCTGTGCCGCGATCGCCGGCAGCGCGTCACGCACCTGCTGCACCACATCAAGCGTCGAAGTCTGGCCCACTTTCATGATGGTCATCAGCACGCCACGATTGCCGTCGCGCAGCACGATGTTGGTCTGCGGCGAAAATCCGTCGCGCACGCTGGCGACGTCGCGGATGTAAATCGTGGTATTGTTCAACGCCTTGATAGGCAGATCGTTCAGCTCGCTCACGTGAGCGGGGCTGCTGTTCAGATCGACGTCGTATTCGAACTGCCCTATCTTCGATGTGCCCGCGGGAAGAATCAGATTCTGCGCGCTAACCGCGTTCACCACGTCAGCAGGCGACAATCCTTTTGCTTGCAATAGTTCGGGCTTGATGTCGATCATCACCTGCCGCTGCTTGCCGCCGTATGGCCACGGAATCGACGCCCCCTTTACAGTCGCAAGGCCGGTGCGAATATTCGTGGTGGCGTAATCGAATAGTTGCTGTTCGCTCAATCCTTTCCCGGATAAGGCGAGCTGCATGACGGGAACGCTGGAGGCGTTGTACACCAGCAGGTACGGAGGAACTGTGCCCGGCGGCATTTGGCGAACCGCGGCCGTGCCTTGCGCGGTCACCTGCGCGACGGCCATTTCGATCTTGACGTTGGGATGGAAGAAAATCTTGATGATCGCGCGGCCGTTCACGGTTTGCGATTCGGTGTGCTCCATGTCGTTGACCGACGTGGTCAGGTTCCGTTCGAACTGCGTGGTGATGCGCTCTTCCATCTCTTCCGCGTTGAGGCCGGCGTAGTTCCACAGCACCGCGATCACGGGGATATTGACGTTGGGAAAAATATCGACCGGCGTCCGCTGAATCACCAAAGGACTGATCAGCAGAATGAGCAGCGTCAACACGATAAACGTGTAGGGCCGGTTGAGCGCGACTCTAACAATCCACACCTGAAATTTTCCGTTTCTCTTTTATTGTAGAGAGCCGTCCTAGAGCCCCGCATTCGCCATTCGGCGAAGCCGGTCAGTTCATTGCCTGCCGGGGCGAGGGGCGCCGCTACCGCGGCAAGTAGCCTGTGAGTTTGGATGCCAGCCCGGACGCGAGCGATTCAGCCAGCGAATTCGCCATCGGCTGGTTGCTGCCGGAGAAGGCGACGAATACTCTGACGAAAGCTATATCGGTCCGCCGTGACCATACTGCCTCCTTCACGCGCCAGAATTTCGCGGCCCATTCTCCCGCGACCACGCGATGCGGAGTTTGATACCAATACAGCATCACGGCGCGTTCGGCGCCGTTGCGAACCATGAACCTGTTCACGGTAATGGGACCAAACGAGGTGGTCAGATCAGTACGCTCCTCGCGCTCGATCACCCAGCCGCCTGAAGGCAGGCAGATTTGGGGCGAATGCGGCTGCCGCAATCCTTCCTGTTGCCACTGGTACCACGAGACGAACACATTCGCGTTCAGCCCGGAGGCAACAGGCGCATAGTTTCGATCCACGATCATATCCGCCCCGAGTTGCTCGCGAAGTTCCGGAGGCGCGCCGTTGTCACCGATCATTTGCCAGTGATCGATCGTGGGAAAACGCGCGGGATCGGGAATCGGCGGATGCACATCGCCACCCGCGAAAAATCGAGCCACGATGACTTGAGCGATCAAGAACAGGGGTACCAACCGGCTAAGCATGCAACCGCCGGTCGATCGACCGGTCGATCGAAGAGAAGAAACCTTGCGCCAGCGGCAGCGCAGGAAGGATCACCAGAAACATTACCACCCCGATAAAGGTGTGCCAGCCTCCCATCGCCAGCCGTGGCGATGCCGCCGCAGCAGCTACGCGAAACGCATTTGCGGTAATCGCCAGCGGAACCGTCAGCAGGCACAGCATGGCGCGAATCCAAAAAGGCGACCGCGTGATGTATCCGAAGATCACCACTACGAACAGGAGTGGATAGAGATATCGAATCCCATTGCAGGCAGCTTCCACCACCACCTGATGTCCAGACACAGTCAACAGAATGCCGCTGCGCAACACATCGAATCCCGCCGTCGACAACATACTGGCAGCCATTCCACTGGCCAGCAGTTGCAGCGGTAGCGTCAATTCGTTGTAGAAATAATCCAGCTTCGGCAGCATCAACAGCGAAAGAAGAAAGGGAACCGCCAGCGCGCGGAGCCAGCCAAAGCCGCCCAAGCAAAGCACCGCGCCCGCCGTCGTCACCGGAAACGCAAGAGAGCCCAGAAAGATTCCCGCGCCGCGTACCGACGCGAGATTGAGTGCGCATCCAAACGCGAGAAGCAATAACCCCCACCCGCTGGGACGGAGCGGTACCTCGCTCAGCCGCGCCCGCTCGCGGTAGATAATCCAGGCGATCACCGGGAGGACCAGGATGCCGTGAGCGAGATCCTCATCGGTCATCCACAGCCCGAACATCTGCTTCAGCACGGGTGCGTACGCCACCACGATGATCAGCGCAGTGAACGCGATCATGTTGCGCGACGTGACCAAATCGTGTTTATCCGCGATGGATAAATGCTACCAAACTGCTCCGCTTCTGATACAAACCGATGCAAGCGAGACCGAGAGCGGCGAGGATCCAGGTGGTGGGCACCGGTGTCGGCGCGGGAGGGGGACTCGATCCAATCGCGATGGTAATCAGAAACGTCGTGGAATCTCCACCTTCGATTCCGAATAGGGTACCGCTGGGCGAGAACGCCAACGCCGCAACCGAGTCGCCCGACGAGTTTCCGTTGCCCAATGTCCCTATCGTTGTGGGGGCGCCGGTCGACGGGTTGATCGTCATGAGTGGACCGCCGGTTTCCTCGCCCGCGTAATACAACACGCCAGAGGAATTGGACGCGAGTCCACTCCCTGATGTGCTGATCCCCGAGGGTCCAACGATGGTCGCCTGACCAGTGGAAAGATTAATCGTCGCGAGCTTGTCGGCATCGGGTTCAATCCAACCGTACAGGGTCCCTCCCGGAGTGAAGGTGATATCCGCCGGCCCTTGATTGGTTGGAATGTTGAACGGTCCGATGACGGTGACCGCACCCGTAGAAGGATTTACCGTCACCAGGCTATTCGGAGAGTTCGTGGAATTCTTGCTGGTCGCTCCAAATAAAGTCCCTGTTCCGGGTTGAAACCGCAATCCCGTAATCGCATACGTCAGCGATGAATTCGACGCTCCGACTAAGGCTCCGACCAGCGTTCCCGCTCCCGTGCTGGTGTTGATCGTATACAGTGATCCGCTATGGATTGACCCCGCGGTTGTGCCATAAAGCGTAGTTCCATTAAACGCAAGCGCGTCCAGCCCTTGCACCGTTTGCCCCACCACCGTGACGGCATCGACCTGAGCGAAGGCCAGGGAAAGACCGAAGAACAACCCCGATAGTGCTACGACTGCCCGTGTTTTGACCATACGCGGATTTTACCGTATCAACGGCAGCCAAATTCGCATAGGAATAATCTGTAAACTTTAAACTTAACAGTGTCATGAGGACGCGACGGCAATCGAGCCTAACTTATTGGCCGCATGGCACATCTGGTCGCGGACTTCTACGGCGGCGGAATGCACGTCAGCACGACAGCCTGACGGCCGGATTCGCACGGTGGCGGGCGATAGAACGTCAGCATTCTTCCGAATACGATCACGCCGATCCATAAAAACAGCGACAGGGCCGCGATGATACGAGCCGGTATCGCCGCACTTTCGCCTGCGGGCAGCCACTTTACGCGCCGAAACATCACCAGATAAAACGTCGCGACGTTCAGCCCGGCGACCAGCATGAACGATACTTTCCAGAGAAACGCGGGATTGTAGATGTACTGATCCGGCTCGGTTGCCAGGAACATGATGCCGGTCAGGAAGGTGATGATGTAGCCCGAAATGCCCCACGGAATCAGGCGGTGCAGCGCGCCGATAGGGACTCGTTTGGCCATGCCCAGCAACCGCAGATCGAACATGCCGACCGCGCCCACCAGCATCGACAGTCCCAGAAAGTGCACCGTTTCGCACAGCGGCCAGCCCCATTTCGAGGTCATGATCTCTTTCGAAAAGTGCGTGGCGGCGAGCGTGTGATAAAGCCAGTTCTGGAAGGTGATCATTTGAGCCAGCTCGCGGTCAGATATTTGTAGGTGTAAGCGAGCAGGCGGCCAGCGGTGATGGTGCCAGTCCACGCGATCAGAGACCAGATTGCGAGGTTTCGCGCCTTCGAACCAGTGTCAGCATCGGCGACAGGCTGCCGCATCCATCGCAATACGACCACTGCCAGCGCGATGAACGCGAGCTTCACGTAAAACAACGGATTCGTCAGCGCCTTGGTCGGGTAGGCGATCAGCAGCAGCACTCCGGAAATCGCGTTGATCCAGAACGCCAGCCACATGATCGGGAAGAACCGCTTCAATTCACCTAGTGGAGCGCCCGGAGCGATGCCGAGGATGCGCAGATCGACCGCGGCGTTCAGTCCCGCCACGAACCCCATGCCGATGGTATGCAGCGTGAGAATCGACGGGAACGCGAACACCGAGGTCGACTCGCGAATCCAGGTGCTCAGCGAGCTCGCCTCGACGCCGGCGAAAAACGAATGCATCGTTTGATGTTACAGGTGATCTTACAAGGTGTCTTACAGACGATTTTCGCCGCGCTGGCTTTAGGGGGCAGACGGTATCTTGAGACGATCGATCACCACTACCTCGCGGCGTATTTTCGTTCCGCGCAGTTTCAGCCCGAGCTGCTCTGTGATCGCGGCGAAAAGATACGGAGCATTGGGCAGCAGCAAATCGATCGGCCGCGCAACGGCGCTGGGCCGGGTCCAGGACAGGTCGAAATCATACTTTCCCGTGAGCCGGGTCTGGTCGACGATCAGCCGATGGCCAGCCACGGGAAATTCGTTGTAGATAGTTGACTCGAGGGACTCGGCCAGGTCTTTCATGGACACAAATCGCCCGCTCATGTGATATTGCCAATTCCCGGTTGATGCCGCCGCCAGGATACCCGATGTCTCTCCACCGTCGCCTGCGTGCCTTTCCTTCATTTTCAGGCCGTGTTTTTCCACGACCAGTAAATACGCGTGAACGGATCGGGTTTCGCGATGGACCTTCAACTGAACCGTCTGTGCCAGCCAGGCTCGCAACATCTCCCTTCGTTCTGCCTGCGGTAGAGTCGCTGGTCCCGCCGCTCTGGCTTCGATGTCGTATACGGCGTGATCTGTATAGTACGGTCCACCAAACACCAGCGCCGGGTCGACGTGGTATCCGAAGGCGATGATCTCTCGAAACGGCTCGTTTGAAATTGTAACGGTGTTGTAGTCGGGCGGAATTTCCATCCAGGGCGTGAAGTCCCCAGAGGAGCGGTGGATCGAGATCGTTTCGAACGCCGGGGGCGCCTGCGCCCGCGCGAGTATGGCAGCCATCGCCGTGAGTATGACCGCCCTGAGATTCGCCCCGCCCAACATCCGCATGAGAAGAGCTTAGGGCTGGTTGTAGTGCAATCCAATACTCAGGGCTCGGTATATTGCGATCACGGTGCGGAGTAGAAACGAATCAATCCGCCCGTAATGCGACCATGGGATCGATCCGCGTGGCCTGCCGCGCGGGAAGATAACTCGCCAGCAGCGCTGCGCCGGCAAGGAACCCCGGCACGGTGATGAACACCACCGGATCGTAAGTGCTCACGTCGTACACCAATTGCGCGAGCGCGCGGCTGAATGCGAGCGATGCAGCCAGTCCGATCGCCATCCCGATCGCGATGGGGCGCAAGCCTTCGGCGAGCACCAGACGAATCACCGCGCCCGCCTCCGCGCCCAGCGCCATGCGCACCCCGATTTCGCGCGTCCGCTGACCTACGAAATACGCGAGTACGCCATAAATGCCGACTGCCGCCAACAGCAGCGCCAGACCCGCGAATGCAGCCATCAGTTGCGCTGAAAATCGCTGCGGCAATACCGATGCCTGCACCATGCTTTCGAAATCGCGGATGCCGAACACGGGAAGATTGGGATCGACAGCCTGGATCTCGCGCAGTAAGGCTTTTCCAAGCAGCGATGGGTCCCCCGCGCTGCGCACTTCCAACCCCAGCGTATTTCCGGCCAGTTGATAAATCGAAAAATAAATATGGGGAATGCCCGCGACGCTCATCGAATCGTTGCGAATATCGCCCACCACGCCCACTACCACCGCCCAAGGGTTCTGATTTTGCGGACGCCCGATCTTCACTCTCTTGCCGATGGGCGATTGTCCCGGCCAGAATCGCGCCGCCGCCGTACGGTCCACAAGCACGGAGCTCGGTGCGGGGGGCTGATCGGATTCCGTCAGGAAACGGCCTTGGATCAGCGGCGTTTCGAGCGTGCGGAAATAATCCGGACTCGCGCCAATGATCTCAGCCAGCGTACTCTCGCCGGCATTAACCGGTGCTTCGATGGTGATGGGACCTGGCGTCCCGGTGCGGCTCAAGGGAACCGAAGTGCTCATCGCCGCGCTGGTGACTCCTGGCAGCGCCTGAACTCGACGTAAGACCTCGCGCACGAACACGATGCGATCCTCGCGCTTGGGGTAAGGATTCTGCTTGGGATCGTTGGGGACAGGCAGCCAGATCCTTGCCGCGATGGCGTTCTCCGCGTTGAATCCGGGATCGGCGTGCGCCAGTTTCCAGAAACTGCGCACCAGCAGGCCGGCTCCGATCATCAGCGTAAGACAGATGGCGAACTCGGCGGTGACCAGGATTGCGCTGGCACGATTCTGGCGGCGGCTGCCGCCCGCGCCGCGTCCTCCTTCTTTCAAATAGCCGCCCAGATTCGAGCCCGAAATTTCGAACGCAGGCGCGAGCCCGAACAATACACCGGTAAGCAGGGTGATGAGCGCGGCAAAAAGCAGCACGCGCGTGTCGATAGCAATCTCGGCCAATCGCGGAAGTTTCGAAGGCACCAGATAGAGCAGCACTCGCAGACTTCCCGCCGCGGCCGCGATTCCGACGATCCCCGCTACGGCCGCCAGAACTACGCTTTCCGTTATCATCTGGCGTGCGAGCCTGGCTTTGGTCGCGCCCAGGGATTGCCGCAGTGCAATTTCACGACCTCGGCCGGCGGCGCGCACCATCAGCAGATTCGCGATATTGGCGCAGCCGATCAGCAGCATCATCGCGACCGCGGCCAACAAAGTCAGCAGCATCGGCCGAACATTGCCGGTGAGTGAATCTTTCAAAGGCTCGATTTGAATGGAGAAACGCGCTTGCGGACGATAGTCGTTGGGATATTGCTCGCGCAGTTGCGCCGAAAAGCTATCCAGGCGAGCCTGCGCCTGTTCGATCGACATCCCTGGCTTGAGTCTGCCGATCGCGCCGGGGATGAAATTGGCGCTGCGCACCGGGGGCGATTGAAACGGCAAGGCCGCGAAGCCGCAAGCCACCCACATTTGCACATCAGTCGAGAGAGTTCGCCCCGGATGACGAAAATCGGGAGGCGCGACGCCGACGATCGCGTAGGCATCGCCATCGAGGCGAATTTTCTTTCCCAGGACGTTAGGATCTGCACCGAACGCGCTACGCCAATATTCATCGCTGATTACAGCGGTTTCCGCGAACCCCAGCACACGGTCTTCCGGTCCCAGCATCCGGCCGATCTGCGCATGCACGCCCAGCAGCGAAAAGTAATTGAAGCTGACGGCTTGCGCCTCGACGCGCTCCGGATGCGCTGCACCGGTGATGTTTCCATCGATGGGCCACACTGCTGAAACATCTTCGAACACGCCGCTGCGCTGTTGCAGATCTTCCAGCTCCGGCTGCGACATGCCGATGTCCTTCAGGCCCACGCCAGGCGCGTTGTCGACGATGCGCACCAATCGTTCCGGCTCCGGAAATGGAAGCGCGCGCAACAGCACCGCGTCGACGATGCTGAAAATCGCGGTGTTTGCGCCGATTCCCAGCGCAAGCGTCAGAATCACCACCACAGCAAATCCGGGCGACTTGCGCAGCGTACGCAAGTAATATTGAGCGTCCTGCAGGAACGTTCCCATGTTTCTGTTTGACGAAGCTGAAAGCGAAAAGCATCCCTCACAGAACCGCGAGAAACGTGGTGATTAACGTGCGATTTCGGACACTCTGATCAGATTGTTCGTTTGTGGAACTGGCCGTCTTTCATGATCACGCTCAACCGGTCGCCGCCCGAGCCGAGTAGCGTAATATCCTCGAGCGGGTTGCCGTCCACCACCAGCAAATCGGCGGCAGCGCCGGGAAGAATACAGCCCAGCCGGCCCGATTGCCCCATCAGTTCGGCATTGACGGTGCAGGCAGAACGCAGAATGTCGATCGCGGGTAGAACTTTCGCGCGCAGCGTGAATTCAGTGCTTTGACGAACGTGCAGAGGACCGAGCAGATCCGTTCCGAATCCCATCTTCACGCCCGCCTGCTTCATGATTTCCAGGCTGGTGAGCGCGGAATCGGCGACGCGGCGCAATTTTTCCATGCTGACGGGCGGGAAGCCGAGCTTTTCGCCTTCGTCGAACAGGGCCATGATGGTCGCCATGGTAGGGACAGCGAACGATCCTTTTTCGGCCACGAAATCGGCAGTCGGACGATCGATCAAAGTGGCGTGTTCGATGGATCGAATGCCCAGTGCGGCCGCTCGCCGAACGGCTTCGGTGGGGTGGCAGTGCGCGGCGATATAAGATCCGGCGCGATCGGCTTCATCGACAGCGGCGCGGATTTCTTCATCGGAATACTGGCAGCGATCCAGAGGATCTGTTTGCGAAGCGACTCCGCCCGACGCCATGATTTTGATATGCGCAGCGCCGCGGCGCAATTCTTCGCGAACTGCCCGGCGGACGGCGTCGGCGCCATCGGCGATGACGCTGAGATGGTCCGCGTAGAAGCCGCAGCCGCAGCACACCACACCGTCGAGCCCATGATCGCCGGGGCGCGCGTCGCCGTGCCCTCCGGTTTGCGAAATCACGCGGCCTCCGTAGAACAGGCGCGGAACGCGATCCAGCAAACCGTCTTTGATCGCTGACGCAATCCCCACGTCCGCGCCGCCCACATCGCGAACCGTGGTGAATCCACGATCGAGCGCGGACTGCAAAAACCGGGTGGCGAAGTGCGCGAGATACGACATCGGCATCTGCACGATGCGTTGCAGATTCAAGCCGGCGATGTAAACGTGAACATGCGCGTCGATCAGGCCGGGCATCAACACGCGGCCTTGGCAATCTACCACGTCGACGTCGGGAGATGTTTCGAGAGGATGATCTGAAATCTCGCGAATGTGGCCGTTCGCGACCAGCACTTCGGCCGACCCGCGCAGCATTTCGGACTCGCCGTCGAACACGCGAGCCGATCGGAACAACACCTGATTCGTCAATCCCGCCTCCAACTGCTACACGCTATCAGAGTTCGTTTGGGAGCTGCAGATTCTTCTCGCGTGGGGCATAATTTGCATTCCAGTACGAAGGGATCGCAATTCGACGAAGCCGCCATGGATTTTAGTTTTCAATCCTTTAGCGTCTGGATCGGCAAATGCCTTGCACGCCACGTTGATACCCTGATGCTGCGATAAATGATGTCAGGCCCAATGGAAAATTCGGATGAACTGAGCCGCGCGAAAGAGCAATTCCGCGAATTCATTTCGCTTGCCGTGCATGATCTGCGCGGGCCGCTGCGCGCGATCGGAGTGGGCGTTGATATGCTCGCCCGGCTGGAAAATGCGACAGCCGAAAAAGACGCCGCGGAATGCGTGCGCTCGATCCAGGAAGGCGTCGATCGAATGGATGCGTTGCTGCGCGATATCGGCGAGTTCTGTTTCGCGGAAGGCCAAGCGATCCAGATGCGCGAGGTAGACATGAACGCTGTGTGGGTGGAAGCAGTTCGGCAGACTGCGCCGGAGCTGAAAGCCAACGGTGCGGTGGTCACCCAGGATTCGCTACCAATGGCGCAAGGAGATTTCTTTGCACTCGCGAAAGTGCTCCGCAATCTGATCGTGAATGCCTGCCGCTTCCGCGGGGCGGAGGATCTTCAAATTCATGCGGGTGTCGAAATGGGCGAAACAGAATCGCGAGTTTTCGTGCGCGACAACGGGATGGGTTTCGATCCGGCGCACGCGTCGAAGATTTTTCAACCGTTCAAGCGGCTGCACGGGAGAAAATATCCCGGCAGCGGGTTGGGATTGCCGCTGGCGCAGCGCATCGTCGAACAGCACGGCGGGAAAATGTGGGCCGAATCGTCGCCGGGCACAGGATCACTGTTCTGGCTCAGCCTGCCGAAGTGATGAACGGGCAGGTTCCAGCAGATTGCGCGCGACCGCACCCAGACGCATGAATTCGGCCAGCCGGGACGGTTTTCGAAAGTAGTGGGTGGCGCCGAGACGCGCGGCCAGATCGCGATCTTTAGGCGAGTCCGACGACGTCAGCACAATCACTGGCAGGCTATGCAAGCGCGTACTCTTGCGCACGCTCTCGAGTACTTCCGCACCGGTTTTCTTGGGTAGGTTCAAATCCAGCAGTAACAGGCGCGGTACCGTCACACCGTGATCGCGATCGATTTGAGCGAAGAAATGCGAGGCTTCTTCTCCGTCACCGAAAACGCGAAGGTTGAAGTCGAGGCCGTTGTGCTCCAGCGCTTCGCGCACCAGAAACACGTCGGGCTCGGCATCTTCCACCAGTATGATTTCGAACGGACTGCTCATCGTCTTTCCAATTGGCCTGCCGTGCCATCATAATGCACGGAAGCGCCTGAAGGTTAGACTTCGGCTCCCGCGGCGATCTCATGGTTCGTTTTCGCTTCCGCGGCGGCGAATTCGGCCAGACGGTTGTGGAGGGTGCGGATGCTGATGCCGAGCAGTTCAGCCGCTCGCTTCTTATTGTTATTGGTTCTCTTCAGCGTGAGGCGGATGTAGGCTTCTTCGACGTCTCGCAAGGTACGGCCACCCTCGACTGTAAGTGAGGACCCGCTCGACGCCGCGGCCGGCGTGGGCGTTGCAAAGGCGAGCTTGACTTCGATTGGCCGGACCTCACCAACCCGGAACGAGATGGGGAGGTGGGAAGGGAGCAGCGTCCCCTCACCGGCGACGATCACGGCCCGTTCGATCACGTTGCGCAGTTCGCGAACATTCCCCGGCCAAGTGTGATTCAAGAGACGCGCCAGCGTTTCCGGATGCAGTTCTGTGATGCGATGGCCGTCCTTTTGGTTCAGGTCGCGAACCATGGCCTCCGCGAGCGGAGGGATATCCTCGATGCGGTGGCGCAGCGGCGGCAGTTCGATCTGAAACACGTTGAGGCGGTAATACAAATCCTCGCGCAACAGCTTTTGTTCGACAGCTTGCTGTGGAGGTCGATTGGTAGCGGCGAGTACGCGCACATCAATCGGGATTTCGCCTCGGCCGCCCAGGCGCCGGATTTTCGATTCCTCTAGCGCGCGCAGCAGTTTGGCTTGCATCGCGAGGGGCATTTCGGAGATTTCGTCCAGGAACAGCGTGCCGCCACAGGCATCTTCAAAGCATCCGGTGCGGCTGCCGATGGCGCCGGTGTACGCGCCTTTTTCGTGACCGAACAGCTCCGATTCGATCAACGTTTCGGGCAGCGCGGCGCAGTTGATGGCGACGAACGGGCCCTGCGCGCGCGGGCTGAGTTTATGAATCGCCGCGGCGACGCGCTCTTTGCCGGTACCGCTTTCCCCGGTGATGAGCACGCGGGCCGAGGTTGGGGCGACCTGTTCGATCAGGGAAAAGACGTGGCGCATGGCAGGGGAAACGCCCACCAGATGGTCCAGCACGCCCTGATAGCGAAGCTGCCGTTTCAGTGACTGCGTTTCGGTGAGCAAGCTCTTGAAACGGACCGCACGCTGGAGCAACGTGGCGAGCGAGCTTGGCTGCGCGGGTTTTTCCAGAAACCAGAAGGCATGGTAGTCATGCACCACGGAGACTGCTTGTTCCATGCTGCCCATGCCGGTCAGGACGATGGCTGGGGTGGGATCGCCGGTTTCGTTCAGCCTGCGCAACAACTCAAAGCCATCCATGCCGGGCATGACCATGTCGGTGACGATGGCGTCGAACGACCCAGCGCTCAGCTTGTCGATCGCCTCCTGGCCTCCAGCGGCCATTTCCGGAATATGACCCAACGCCGCGATCAGGCTGGATAGAGCGATGCGCTCGCCAGAATCGTCATCGACGATGAGGACGCGCGCGGCAGCTACGGGCCGCGCAGCTACAGGCTTCGTAGCCATGTTTAGCATTTTACTGATTCGCATGCCATAGTACCGCTGCCGAACGGCAGTATTCACCCACAAAATCGTTCCACGTCCCGATCTTCTTGGGAAGAACTAATCGGGACTTTCCCGGCGCGTCACACAGATTGCACACTAAGTGGGGCGGACGCCCCCCGCCCGGCTGGCGTGCTGAAGCCAAAGGCCGACGAGGGCGTCGGCCGCGGACCAGGGGTCCGCCCGACCTTGTTCCAGAAGAGTTGGGATTTGTGACGCACACCACTCGCATCACACCGAAGCGGAAACGGAGATGGCAGCTTTCGCGCTCGGGACGGTGAAATAAAACGTCGAGCCCTGGCCCGGCTCGGACTCCACCCAAATCCGCCCACCGTGGCGCTGCATGATGCGGCGGCAGATGGCGAGCCCCACGCCGCTGCCCGCGAATTCGGGGCCGTGCAAGCGCTTGAATGGAGCGAAAACCGACTCGTGATAATCAGCGTGGATGCCCAGCCCGTTGTCGCGAACGAACAAGGTCCAATGGTCACCTTCGCGGCGGGAGCCGACGACAATCATGGGAGTCCGATCGCCGCGATACTTGATGGCGTTACTCAACAGATTCTGAAACACCTGCACCAGCTGGACGCGATCGAAACAAACCTGCGGCAGGGAGCCGTTCTGAATGGTGGCGCCGCTTTGCGCGATGGCCGCCTCCAGATTGAACGCCGCGGCGCGTACCGCTTCGCCGGCGTCGGTGGTTTCGACCGCCGCGGGATCGGCATGAATGGTGCGGGAATAGAGCAGTAGATCGCGAATCAAAGTCTCCATGCGACGCGCGCCGTCCATGATCACGCTGATGAATTTTTGCGCGTCACGGTCCAGGCGTCCCTGGTAACGAGTCTCCAGAAGTTCGGAATAGAGCGCGATCTGACGTAGAGGCTCCTGCAGATCGTGCGAGGCGACGTAGGCGAATTGCTGCAGATCGGCATTGGAGCGAGCGAGCGCTTCGGCTTGCTGCAGGAGTTCGGTTTGATGGGCGCGCAAAGCGCGATTGACGCGAAGCAGTTCCGCGGTTCGCTCGCGTACGTGAACATCGAGCTGTTCGTTAGCTTCGCGGAGCAGGATTTCGCGTTTGGCACGCGAAGCGGCGACCCTGCTGACCAGGATGGAGATCAGCAGGACTAGAAACAGTTGCGTGAAATTGACGGAGGCCCATCGCACCCAGTGCTGGGTGAGGAGCGGGGGAACCAGAAACGTCGTCAGCAAAGTCGAGACAATGCCAGGCAAATACCCACCCCACCACGCACTGGCCATGATCGCGAGCAGGAATGCGACTGAAACCATGGATCGCGAATGGTTCGTATGCGCGACGATTTCAGTGAGGCCGCAGGCGGCGGCCAGGGATAGAGGAGTGATCCACCATCCAGGAAAAGCGCGCGTCGGTGAGAGCCAATTCAACAGGCGCGGTAAGTTTCGCACGGCGGCGATAACCTCCAGCAAATATTTTATCAACGCGTATTCGAACGAACATCCCCGCTATCGGGCAGCTTGGAAGTATCCCAACCGCCGCCCAGGGCCTGGATCAATAATGCGCTTGCCACCATGCGGCGGCTCAGGAGCTGCACTTGCGATCGCTGCGCTGTCAGCAGAGTGGCCTGCGCGAGGATCACTGTCAGATAGCTCTGCGTGCCGGCCTTGTATTGTTCGGTGGAGATGAACAGGGCACGATCCGCGGATTGAACGGTTTCCAGATCCTTGGCCGATTCAGTCTCCAGAATGCGCAGCGCGGCTAGATTATCTTCCACTTGTTGGAACGCGGTCAGGACAGTCTGGCGATAGGTCGCGACGGTGCCGTCATAGGCCGCGCGTTCCTCAGCCACGATGCCGCGGCGGCGGCCAGCGTCGAATAAGGTTTCGGAGAGCGATGGTCCGACCGACCAGAACCGGCTCGGCCATGTGAACCATTTCGCCAAGCTGCTGCTCTGTAAGCCAACGTCTCCGCTCAAGGTGAGCGTGGGATAAAACGCCGCGATGGCGATGCCGATCTGTTCGTTGGCTGCTGCGACGCGTCGCTCGGCTCCAGCGATATCGGGACGGCGTTCGAGTAACTGCGACGGCAGGCCGATCGGCACTGGCGGCGGAGTTGCGGTTAGCGATACGCCGGGGATGGTGAGGTCGGCGGGAGCCTTGCCGATCAGGATCGCGATGGCGTGTTCAAATTGCGCGCGATTCACGCCCAGATCGATCAGTGCGGATTGGGCGCCGTAGAGCTGCGATTCTGCCTGCGCGATATCGAGATCGGAAGCGATACCGGAATTGAAGCGATCTTTGGTGAGCGCGAGATATTCCTGGTAGGACGCTTCGGTGTGCTTTAAAAGATCGGCATCGGCATCGATGCCGTGAAGCTGGAAATAATCCTGCGCCAGCTCGGATTGGAGCAGCAGCTTGGTGTTTTCGACATCGGCAGCGGTAGCTTGTGCGCTGTCGATGGCGCCGTTGATATTGCGGCGCACGGCGCCCCACAGATCGGGCTGCCAGCTTACGTCGATCGGCAGACTGTAGGATTGGCGAACGCCGCTGGCGGTGCCGCCGCCCACCACTGCTCCTCCACTGGTCACCACGGGGTTCGTCGAGCTGGAGCCGGTTTGCGCGAAATTGGCGGACGGGTTGGTGGAGACGGTGGGGAACAGCGCCGCGCGCGCAACCTGGACGGCGGCGCGTGCCTGGCGATAGGTCGCCTCAGCCTGGAGGACGTTCTGGTTCGAGATCGCGACTTGTTCTTCCAGCCCGTTAAGTGCGGGATCTTTGTAAATTTCCCACCAGCGGCCTTTGGCGTAGGCATCGTTGGGCTTGGCTTGTGCCCAGCCTTGCTTTTCGGCTTCTTTGAAATCGGGCGGCGGATCTTCCTTAAATGCGGGAGCGGACATCGCCGGCGGGGAAGGGCGCTTGTAATTCGGCCCCACCATGCATCCGGTGCACATCGCTGTACATAAAATGACCAGCGTGACTCTCATGTGGCGGGCTCGATTCTCGTGTCAGGGGGCGCGTGCGGCGAGCGGCCGCGCACCCGTTCCCACCACAGATGCAGCCGATCGAAATATAAGTACACGACGGGCGTGGTGAACAACGTCAGCATCTGGCTGACGATCAGGCCGCCGATGATGGTGATGCCGAGCGGACGGCGCAGTTCCGATCCGGTGCCATGGCCCAGCGCGAGAGGCAATGCGCCCAGCAGCGCGGCCATGGTGGTCATCAGGATAGGACGGAAGCGCAGCATGCAGGCTTCGTAAATGGAATCGCGCGAATTCTTCCCTTCATTGCGTTCCGCGGCGATGGCGAAATCGATCATCAGGATCGCGTTCTTTTTGACGATGCCGATGAGCAGGATGATGCCAATAATCGCGATGATGTCGAGTGCGGTGTGGGTGAGCTGCAACGCCAGCAGCGCACCAAGGCCGGCCGACGGGAGCGTAGACAGGATGGTGATGGGGTGGATATAGCTTTCATACAGAATCCCCAGCACGAGATAGACCGTGGCGAGCGCGGCGGCAACCAGATAAGGCTCGGTCTTGAGCGAGTCTTGATATGCCTGGGCTGTTCCGGCGAAGAACGTTTGGATGGTGCCCGGTAGTCCCACCTTTTCTTTCTCGGCGTTGATGGCATCCACTGCGTCGCCAAGTGAGACTCCGTCCTCGAGATTAAACGAGATCGTAACGGCGGGAAACAAGCCCTGATGGGAGACGGCGAGTTCCGCGATTTCCGGCGCGAATCGCGCGAAGGCGCTGAGCGGCACCTGAAAGCCTGAGGGCGAACTCACGAAAATCTGGCTGAGTATGTTGGGATTCTGCCAGTACTGCGGCGCGGCTTCCATGATGACGTGGTACTGATTGAGCGAGGTGTACATGGTGGATACGGGACGCTGGCCGAAGGCATCGTAGAGTGTCGCGTCGATCAACTGTGACGAAATTCCAAAGCGCGACGCGGTTTCGCGGTCGTACGTCACGTAAACCTGCAAGCCGTGATTTTGCTGATCGCTATTTACGTCGGCGATGCTGTGCACGCTTTTCAGAGCAGCCAGCATTTTCGGGCCGTACCTGGTCAGATCCTCGACGTTGTCGCTTTGCATCGTGAACTGATACGCTGCGTTGCTCTGCCGTCCGCCGACGCGTAAATCCTGCGAAGCCGAAAGATACAAGGTCGCGCCGGGGACTTTGGCGAGACGCGGGCGCAGACGCGCGATGATCTGGTCGGCACTGGATTTACGTTCGTCAAGCGGCTTGAGCGAGATGAACATGCGGGCGGTGTTGGTGGCGCCGCCGCGGCCGCCACCGGTGAAGCCGTTGACGGTGTCGACCGCGCGATCGGAATCGATGATGTCGACAAATTGCAACAGCAATTTGTCCATCGCCTGGAAGGAAGTGTCCTGATCGGCTTGAATCGATCCGTTCAAGCGGCCGGTGTCCTGTTCGGGAAAGAATCCTTTGGGAACATGCCAGGCGAGGTATCCCGAAAGCGCTATGGTGGCGAGCAAAGTCAGCAACGTGATGAACGAAAATCGCAACACCAGATTCAGCGCGTGACCATACCCGCGAACGATGGCGTCGAAAGCGCGTTCGGTGATGAGATAGACGCGGCCATGCTGCTGCTCCTGTTTGAGCAGGTGCGCGCACATCATCGGCGTGGTGGTCAGCGAGACCACCATCGACACGGTGATGGCGATGGACAGAGTGATGGCGAATTCGCGGAACAATCGTCCCACGATGCCGCCCATCAGCAACAGTGGGATGAATACGGCGATCAGCGAGAGGCTGATGGTCAGTACCGTGAAGCCGATTTCCGCGGCGCCTTTCATGGCAGCCTGGAACGGCTTCATGCCTTGTTCGAGATAGCGCGTGATGTTTTCGATCACCACGATGGCGTCGTCGACCACGAAGCCGGTGGAAATCGTCAAGGCCATCAGCGACAGATTGTCGATAGAGAAGCCGAGCAGGTACATCACGCCGAACGTGCCGATCAGCGAGACCGGAACCGCGACGCTGGGGATGAACGTCACGCGCGGATTGCGCAGGAACGCGAAGACGACCAGAATGACCAGGCCGATGGAAAGAAGCAGGGTCCATTCGACGTCGTCAACCGAAGCTCGGATGGTGACGGTCTGATCGAGGGCGACTTGCATATCGATCGCGGCGGGGATGGAGGCTTTGAGCACCGGCAACGTCGCGCGCACCCGATTGACGGTATCGATGATGTTCGCGCCGGGCTGCTTGAAGACGATCACGAGCACGGAAGGCTTCCCGTTGGCGTACCCGGAGTTGCGCAGATCCTCCACCGAGTCGACCGCTGTGCCGAGATCGGAGATGCGCACGGCCGAGCCATGAATGTAGCCGACGATAAGCTTCCCGTAATCGACCGCCTTGAAGATTTGATCGGTCGCGCCGACTTCGAAGGTCTGCGGGCCGAAGGAAAAATGTCCCTTGGGCGTGTTGGCGTTCGCATTGGCAAGCACGCCGCGCACGGTCTCAAGGCCAATGCCGTATTTGTTCACCGTCTGCGGATCGAGTTCGATGCGGACGGCTGGGAGCGCGCTTCCGCCGACGACCACCTGGCCAACTCCGGTTACTTGCGACAGCGTCTGCGCCAGGATGGTGGACGCGGCGTCATACATCGCGCCCTTATCAAGGGATTTCGAAGTAAGCGCCAGCATGAAGATGGGTGTATCGGCGGGGTTGACCTTGCGATAGGTCGGATTGCTAGGCAGGTTCGTGGGAAGATACCCGCGAGCCGCGTTGATGGCGGCCTGCACATCGCGCGCAGCGGCGTCGATATCGCGATCGAGCGAAAACTGCAGAGTGATGGAGGTCGATCCGAGGCCGCTCGACGAGGTCATTTCGGTAACTCCGGCGATGCGCCCGAATTGGCGTTCGAGAGGCGTGGCGACGGAGGCGGCCATGGTGTCGGGGCTCGCGCCGGGAAGGCTCGCGCTGACGGAGACGGTCGGGAAGTCAATCTGTGGGAGCGGGGAAACGGGAAGCAATCGAAACGCGACACCGCCCGCGAGCGCGACCGCGACGGTGAGCAGAGTGGTCGCGACGGGTTTGCGGATGAATGGCGCGGAGATGTTCATGGGTTACTCATGAGGCTGGCGACGGCTCAGGTCCGCGATCGGGGGCATTTTCAGGTTGGTGGGCGAAGCGGCGCGCCAGACGCTCGAACCAGAGGTAAATCACAGGCGTGGTGTACAGAGTCAGCGCCTGGCTGAAAATCAACCCGCCGATGATGGTGATGCCGAGCGGGCGGCGCAGCTCCGATCCGGTTCCGGTGCCGAGCGCCAATGGGACGCCTGCGAGTAGCGCGGCCATGGTGGTCATCATGATGGGGCGGAAGCGCAGCAGGCAGGCTTGGAAGATCGCGTCGCGGGGCGCTTTGTGTTCGTCGCGCTCGGCCGCCAGCGCGAAATCGATCATCATGATCGCGTTCTTCTTCACAATGCCGATGAGCAGCACCAGGCCGATCAGCGCGATCACGCTGAAATCCTGGCGGCAGATGATCAGGGCGAGCAGCGCGCCCACGCCCGCCGACGGCAGTGTTGAGATGATCGTGATCGGATGGATATAGCTTTCATAGAGCACGCCGAGGACGATGTAGACGGTGATGATCGCGGCGAGAATCAGGATGGGTTCGTTGGCGAGCGACGCTTGAAACGCTTCGGCCGAGCCCTGAAAGGCAGCCTGCACGCTGGCGGGCATGTTGAGTTCGTCCTTCACTTTATTGACGGCGGTGACGGCGTCGCCGAGCGATGAGCCCGGCGCGAGGTTAAACGAAAGCGTGACGACGGGGAATTGGCCCTGGTGATTTACGGTGATCGGAACGGCTTGCAGTTCGACATGGGAGAACGCGCCGAGCGGAACCTGCCCGCCGTTCGGAAATGCGGTCGACGCCGCGGAGGCGCCCGAAAACGCCTGACTGGCGGCGCTGGTACCCGATCCGATGACGATGGTCGTTCCCGCGTTGCGCGCAGCGCTATTGGTGGGGCCGGTCGATAAGACCGCTGATGAGGTTCCTCCGCTGACGACGCCGCTGGGAGTTCCGCTGGCTCCGGGCGCGCCGGTGCGGATGTAGAGATCGCGCAGTTCGATGGGACGTTTCTGAAATCCAGGCATCAGTTCCAGAATCACGTGGTACTGATTCAACTGCGTGAACATGGTGGAGACCTGGCGCTGGCCGTAGGCGTCGTACAGCGTCTGATCGATGGTGTTCGGCGTAATGCCGAGGCGCGACGCGGTGTCGCGATCGTAAATCAACTGCGCGCGCAGACCCTGATCGGCGAGGTCGCTGGCAACATCGCGAAGCTCGGGCACTTGTTGCAGGCGCGCCACCATTTTGTTGGCGTACTGCGAGAGTTCGGCCGCATTGGGATCTTCAAGCGTGTACTGGAATTGCGTGCGGCTGACGCGATCTTCGACGGTCAGATCCTGCACCGGCTGCATGAACAGAGTTATGCCGGCGATCGGGTTTAGCTTGGGCTGCAGGCGCAGGATCACATCGGTGGCGCTGACTTTGCGTTCGTCGACTGGCTTCAAGTTGATCTGAATGCGCCCGCTGTTCAAGGTTTCATTGGTTCCGTCGATGCCGATGAAAGACGAAAGGCTATCGACGGCGGGGTCCTGTAGAATCACTTTGGTCAGCGCTTGCTGCCGCTGTGACATTTCCTGGAAGGAGATGGTCTGCGGACCTTCCGAGATGCCCTGGATCACGCCCGTATCCTGAATCGGAAAGAAGCCTTTGGGGATATATATGTAAAGCGCGATGGTGAGCGCGAGCGTTCCCAGTGCGACCAGCAGAGTGATGGTCTGATAGCGCAGCACGAAATCGAGAGTCTTGCCATACCAGTGAATGACGCGCTCGAAGGCGCGTTCGGAGGCGCGGAAAAAGCGGCCCTGTTCGGATTCCGGTTTGTGCTTGAGCAACTTCGACGACATCATCGGCGTGAGCGTAAGCGAGACGACTGCGGAGACGATGATGGTCACGCTCAACGTCACTGCGAATTCGCGAAACAGGCGGCCCACAATATCGCCCATGAACAGCAACGGGATCAAGACGGCGATCAGCGAGACGGTCAGCGAAATGATGGTGAAGCCGATCTGTTCGGAACCTTTGAGCGCGGCATCCAGTGCGCTGTCGCCCTCTTCGATGTAGCGGGTGATATTTTCGATCATCACGATGGCGTCGTCGACCACGAAGCCGGTGGAGATCGTCAGCGCCATCAGTGTCAGGTTGTTCAGTGAATAGCCGAGCAAGTACATGACGCCGAACGTGCCCACCAGAGAGAGCGGAACGGCGACGCTGGGGATGATGGTGGCGGACACGGTTCGCAGAAATACGAAAATCACCGCGACCACCAGGCCGATGGTCAGCAGCAATTCGAATTCGACATCGGCGACGGACGCCCGAATGGTGGTGGTGCGATCGGTGAGGAAATCGACGTGAACGGCATCAGGCAGCGTGGCCTGAAGCTGCGGCATTAATGCGCGGATGCCGTCGACCACCGAAATGATGTTGGCGCCGGGCTGGCGCTGGATGTTGACGATCACCGCGGGAGTTTCATTCATCCACGCGGCCTGGCGCACATTTTCGGTATCGTCGAGTACGCTCGCGACATCGGTGAGCCGCACCGGAGCGCCGTTGCGATAAGCGACGATCAGCGTGGAATAATCGGCGCTCGAGAGTAGCTGGTCATTCGCGCCGATTTGATAGGACTGATATCGCCCGTCGAAGTTTCCTTTCGCCTGATTCACATTCGCGGCGGTGATCGCGTTGCGGACGTCCTCCAGGTTTAGGCCATAGCTGGCGAGCTTGGTGGGATTGGCTTGAATGCGAACAGCAGGCTTTTGGCCGCCGCTGATGCTAACCAACCCCACGCCGGGCAATTGCGAAATCTTGGGTGAGAGGCGCGTGTCGGCGAGATCTTCGACTTTGGAAAGCGCCATGGTGTTCGAAGTGAGCGCGAGCGTGACGATCGGGGTGTCGGCAGGATTGGTCTTGCTGTAGATGGGCGGCGCGGGAAGATCGGGCGGCAGGTACGTTCCCGACGCGTTGATGGACGCCTGCACTTCCTGCTCAGCCACATCGATATCGAGCGCCAGCGTGAATTGCAGCGTGATGACGGAACTGCCGTCGGAACTGGTCGAAGTCATCTGCTGCAGCCCGGGGACTTGGCCGAACTGACGCTCCAGCGGCGCGGTGACACTGGACGCCATGACATCGGGGCTGGCGCCGGGATAAAACGTGATGACCTGAATGGTCGGGTAATCGACCTCGGGGAGCGCGGAGACGGGGAGTTCGCGATACGCAACCGCCCCCGCAAGCAGAATCCCGACCATCAAGAGAGACGTGGCGACGGGCCGGAGAATGAACGTGCGCGACGGGTTCATTGCTTCTTTCCGGATTTCTTGTTCTGCGGCTCCGGAGCGGGCGGTTGTGCCGGCTGCTGGCCGCCCTGTTGACCATCGAGGTGCGCGTTTACCTTGGTTCCCTGGTCCAGCTTATCGGCGCCGCTTTGGACCACTTCGTCGCCCGGGTTGAGACCGTTGGTGATCTCAGAATCGTCGCCTTCGGTGGCGCCCACCACGATCTGCTGGATGGTCACCGTGGAATCGGGCTTGACCAGATACACAAACGTCGAGCTGGAAGTGCGTTGGATGGCCGCGCTCGAAAGCAGCACGATGTTGCGATGCGTTTCTACCAGCAACCGCGCGTTGACGAACTGATTGGGGAACAGGGATTCCTTCTTGTTATCGAATACGGCGCGCAGGCGTACCGTTCCGGTGGTCTGATCAATTTCGTTATCGACGGTGGTGAGCGTTCCCGACGACAGCTTGGTCTTGCCCTGATGGTCGTAGGCATCGACAGGAAGTTTTTGACCGGCGTGAACCTTGGCGACGACAGTGGGGAGTTGATCCTCTGAGACGGTGAACAGCACGCTGATGGGATCCACCTCGGTGATCACCAGGAGACCGTTGCTATCGGAGGCGTGGACGATGTTGCCGGGATCGACCAGACGCAGGCCGATACGCCCGCTGATGGGCGCGAGAATCTTGGTGTAATCGACATTGGTTTGCGCGCTTTCAACCGAGCCCTCGTCGGTCTTGACGATGCCCTCGTATTGCTTGACGGTGGCTTCCTGGGTGGCGAGCTGCTGCTCTGGAATCGATTTGGTCTTGATCAGCGTTTGATAGCGCGTAAGATCGATACGCGCGTTGGCGAGCAAGGCCTGATCGCGGATCAGGTCCCCCTGGGCCTGTGACAAAACGGCGATATATGGTCGCGGATCGATCTCGATCAGCAATTCGCCTTTCTTAACCAGGTCGCCTTCTTTATAAGCCACCTTCATTAGTTCGCCGTCGACGCGGCTGTGGAGCGTGACGGTGTAGATGGGCGTGACTGCGCCGAGCCCAGTGAAATAGATGCCGATGTCTCCGCGCCGGGCGCGAGTCGCGACGACGTCGGGCGGACCTCCGCCACCACCCTTCTTGCTCTTCGCGTCTGTACCTTTGCCGGATGGCGAAGCCGTGGCGGAATGCGACTTCGGCCACAGGAAATAAATCCCCACGGCGAGCGCGATCGCTACGAGAATCCAGGGCCACAGTCTGCGCCGCCGTTGCGGCGCAGGCGGCTGGGCCACGTTTGGACTCCCGGTATTTTCGGACATAGATTTTCCGGGTATTGCAACCGGGTACGCAGTTCTTGCCTGATCCCGGGCGGACTACATGAAAGGGCAAGGGTAGAAATGCGCCCCACGATCATGGTATGCAAATTCGCGGCCAATCAGGTTCGCGCAAAAGCTGCCTCGCAAATATCGATGAAAATGTTAGCGATGACCCAGGCGGACCGATCTTAGCCAGTAATATTCGTTGATCGGCCGATCGTCGTCGATCGCGTGCCCTGGGGCGGGGCCTAGCAGAGTGCTCGCGGGTAACGCACCATCGAGCAGCTCGCCAAATAGTTCGGCGGGCGTCTCATCGGGAGTCCACTCCACCAGATCGGCTGCCGCGCGGGCGGGGAGTTTCGCTGCCAACGCGTCGGCGGTAACTTCTGGAAGAGGAACCAAAGTCGCGAGAAAATGGACGCCCCAATATCCCAACCCCTTGTACGCGCGTACGTACGGGAAGGAACCATAGATCGAAGCGGCGACCGCTTCAAGCGAGATGCGATCGTGCATTTCGGCGGGATACCAGATCTGCAGGATGCCGTCAGGAGCGAGCCGCCGGCGAATGACATCGTAAAACTGGCGCGAGTAGAGCAGGCTTGAGGCGGGCGCGCTGGGTGGCGGGGGAGGATCGATGACGATCACGTCGAAGCGTTGGCTGGTGCGATCGAGAAAACGGCGGCCGTCGTCGATCACGACGTGAGCCAGAGGCGACTGCAATAACTGGTCGCCATCGGCGTGAAAATATCCGAAAAGTTTAGGGACGCTGGGGACCAGCTCGACCACGGTAGAGGGAATGCCCCAGGAAAGCATCGATCGAAAACTGGTGCCCATGCCGAAGCAGATCACCAGGCCGTTCCGCGGCGGCCGATCCAACGAGGCCAGCGGCAAGTGCGCCATGACCTTGGTGATGGTGGTGAGTTTGGTCATGCCGACGCCATTCACTAGCAGCGATTTGTCCATGCCTTCGCCGGTCGCGATGACGGTGGCGGTGTGATCACGCAATTCGGTGAAGTGCTCAAAGCGCGATTCGTAGCGCCGGCTGGCAAGAATGATGGCAAGCGAAAAGACCACGGCTGCGGGTTGCATCCATCGCGCAGGCGACGGAAACCCCGCGCTGGAACGGGCCGATGGCGCTGATCGCCCCGAGAGCTGCAGCCATCGCAAACAGCGCCCATTGTTCGCCAATCGACGGCAACAGCCAGAATCCGGCGATCAGCGGACCCAGGATCGCGCCGCACACGTTGACGGCGTAGGCACGGCCGGCGCGATCGGCGGAGCCGCCGGACCAATCATCCACCAGTTGCGGGGTGACGAATCCGAGCAGCGCACTGAATGGAGCGATTCCAAATGCTGCGCGAATCGCGCCATGCAGAAAATTTTCGGTGGAGGGATGGCGCAATATGCCGAGCAGCCACGGATCGGCAGCGACCAGCGGGACGAGCGCGGTGACGGCGAGAATCATCCAGATGCCCGCTCGATTGGATTTGCTGCCGGCGAGCGAGCGCCGGTAAATCCAGGAGCCGGCGAAGGTCGCGCCGAGGTAGATCGCAAGAATCATGGCGAAGGCGTAGACGACGTTGCCGAGATAAACGGTAAACAGGCGAATCCAGATGACTTCCATCGCCATGCTGCATAGGCCGGTGGCGAATAAGAGCACCAGGATGCCGCGCGACGCGGGAGCGGATACGGGCCCCGGTTGGACCGCGGACTCATGCACGATTTCCACGCGCGAGATTGAATGGCGCACCAAGACGGTGACGCCGAGCACTCCGTTGAGCGCAGCGGCGACCCACAGCGTGCCGCGAAAGCCGATCAGTTCGATCAGCACGAACGCCGGCGTGAGGGTGCCGAGAATCGCGCCGAGCACGTTGGCGAGATAGAGAAAGCTGAAAGACGTGCGCGAGCGATCGGGTACTATGTGGCGGATCGCGGACATCGCCAGGGGGTATGTCGCGCCCATCGCGGTGCACCACGGGAGCAAAACCAGCGCGACCAGGGTTCCGGAAATCAGATGATAGGACCCGGAACCCCAAGAGACGCTCTGATCGCCATGGCGGAGCCAGTCATATGCGGCGCCAAGTTGTGCGGGCACCACGAGTCCGCCGACGCCAATGAACAGTTCGACCAGGCCGTACAAGAAAAGCGCGGAGGTTTCAAATCGCCGCGCGAGCCTGCCTCCGATGATCGAGCCGACGCCCAGGCCGGCCATGAAGATGGAAAGGACGATGGAGGTAAGCGGCGTGGTGACGCCGAATCGCGCCATCGCCAGCCGCAGCCACACCACCTCATAGATCAGGCTGCAGAATCCTGAGATCAGGAAGAACGCGAAAAACCAACGAAGCTTCTTCAGATCGATTATGCCAGTGTAAGCTACAACTGAAAGACTGCATGCGCCCGGTCCTGCTGCACTATCACATCCTGAAAAACGGTGGATCGACCATCGAAGAAATTCTGCGGCGCAGCTTTGCGGAGTCGTTTGTATCGTTCGACCACGCCGGCGCCGACGCGGAGATCAAGCCCGCTGAGTTACTTGCGATCCTCAATGAAAACACCGGCTGCCAGGCATTTTCGAGCCACCAGATTTTCTATCCTGTGCCGCAAGTCCGCGGATTTCTGTTCTTCGACATCTGCTTCTTGCGCGATCCTATCGATCGCATCCGTTCGATCTACGATTACTTTCGCGGCAAGCCCGTGGACGGCAATCCGGTTCGCGAACTGGCGAATCGGGAATCACTGGGCGAATTCACGCGGCGGCTGATCGACGAGGTGCCGTGGACCGTGAACGATGTGCAGGTGAACCTGCTGGCCAACGGAATCGTGAACGATCAGCCGGGACCGGGCGATCTGGACCGCGCCATCGAGCGGATGCTGGAGACGTCATTTCTTGGCGTGGTCGATCGATTCAACGAAAGTCTGGTGGCGGGAGAAGCATTCGCTGCGCGTGATGTTTCCGTCGCTCGACTGCGCCCAATCGGCGGTGAATGATTCCGCCAAGCCGGGGAGTACGCTGGCGGATCGCTTGGAACAATTCCGCGCGGCGTGCGAGCCCGCCGTGTTCGACGAATTGCTGCGATTGAACGCCATGGATCTCGAACTACTTCGTCGCGCTCGCGAGGAAGTTCGTCGCAGATTCGAGAGGGTGCCCAATCACGACGAGGCGCTGCTGCGATTGAAGGAAAGGATGGCGGGCGCGCCGCGCGCGACTGCGCCCCGCGCGAGATTGCGAACGCGAGAGTTCGCGAAAATTCCCCCGCCGGACGCTGCGACGAAAACCGCGCGCTGGCTACGATGGCTCGCGCATGTTCGCGCGTCGAAACCGGCGAGCCAGTTTCGATTGCTATTCGACCCGAAGTTCTATCGCGAGGCTTATCCCGATATTGAGGACGCGGATCCGCTGCGTCACTTCATCACCGCAGGCGCGTTCCAGGGCCGCGATCCGCATCCCTTATTCGACACCAAGTTCTACCTGAAGCAGCTTACTGGGCCGCCGGAGATTAACGCACTCAGCGACTATCTTGAGCGGGGCAGCGCGCTCGGCTTGAAGCCGCACCTGATGTTTGACGGTGAATTTTACGCGCGGCGCTATGCTGATGTTCGGGAATCGGGAATCAATCCGCTGGTGCATTACGTTCTGCATGGTGCAGCGGAGGGTCGCAAGCCGCATCCGCTGTTCGAGCCGGATTACTATCTTGCTTCGTGCCCCGCGGCTCGCGGCGCGCCGAATCCGCTGGTCTACTTTCTGACGCACGATGCGGACAGCTGCTGCCGCCCGCATCCCCTCTTTGATGGCGATCTTGCCAACATTCCGGCCTTGGAGCCCGCGCCGGGCGTCGCAACGCTCTCGATCATGGATGTTGAAATTCAGATCGCATCGACCGCGCACCAGCACCGTGCATTTCTCGAATGCGTGCGCGCGGACCAGGGTGCGATTAATTCGTCGGTGCGGTCGGGACAGCGACCGACGGGACCGTCACCAGCCGGCCGACCGAAACCTGCGTCTGCCCGGTAATCACGTTGAAGACTTCCAGCGTCCCGATCAGTTTGCACGGCGGGGCGGGAGTTGTCGTGGGGCTGGTCGAAACGGGCGTGATGGCCGGCGTCGAAACAGTGGCACGAATTTCGTGGCGGTCACCGACCGCGATCAGATTCAGATCGACGTCGCTGCGCACGTCGACGTACTGGTTCATGCCGGGAGTGATGGTCAGGGTAGCGGTTTTCACCACGTTGCCGTTGCCCTGAATGAAAGAAACGGTGGCTGTGCAAACGACGCCAAGTGCGGGGGGAAGGATACCGGGGTTCAGCAGATCCAGCCTCGCGGTTTGCCCGGCGGCGATCCCGATGATCGGCGTGGTTTGCACCGTCTGCGCTGGAACTGTTTGCGCGGAAATCGCGCACGCGCTGAAAATCAAGGCACACGTCAAGCTTGTAGAACGAAACATATGATTTGCTCCTGGTTTGATTTCGAATCGGCCGGCCTGATTTCAGAAACACCGCGTCGCGCGCAGAGTTTTGCTGAAGATGAATTTTAATTGCGCGGCGGTGATGTGCCGCTCACAATTATTTTTGCTCCCGCCGCAACTTTTTCAAGATTGAATTCCACCGTGCGAGATTCGCCCGCGCGAAGATGGACACGCTTGAATCCACGCAGTTCGCGATTGACGTACAACTGGGCCACTTCGTCGCCATCGCGTCTCGAAGTGTTGGTGACGCGCGCCGCAACAATCGCGTTTGTACCCGTCTTCGTTACGCGCTGCGTGGAATATTGAAATTTCGAATAACTGAGCCCGTAGCCGAAAGCCCACAGCGGGTCGCCGGAAAAATATCGATACGTACGATTGGCCATCGAGTAATCGTCGAACGGAGGGAGATCGTTCACGCTGCGATAGAACGTGACCGGCAAACGGCCCGATGGATTATTGATCCCTGCCAGTGTTTCCGCGATCGCCGTGCCGATTTCCTCTCCTCCGTACCATGCTTCGAGCACCGCCGCGGCATGCTGAGCAGCGTAATTCGCTGAAATCGCGCTGCCGCTGGTGAGGATCACCACGACGGATTTACCGGTTGCGATCAGAGCTTCGATCAGCTTCTCCTGCGGCTCAGGCAGATCGAGCGAAGTGCGATCGCCGCCCGCGAATCCGGGGATCGAGACACGCATCTCCTCGCCTTCCAGGTTCGGATTCAATCCGACGAACGCCAACACGACATCGGAGGTCGTGGCCGCGGCGATCGCTTGGGTGAGAAGCGGCTCAGCGGGCGGAATCCAGCCAAGCGACACGCTGCTATTCGTCGCCACTCGCTTGCATTCGAAACGAAGCTGGTGGGGTTTCGATGCATCCAGACGGATTCGATCGGCGGTGACGCGGCTGCCGTCGATCATCAGCGTGGACGCGAGCCTTCCGGCGTTGACCGCGAACGCGTAGTCACCCGTGACCGGCGGCGTAAGCTGGCTGGTCCAGCGCACCGAGAATCCCCGCTTGGGAAACGCGGCTGCGAGTTGCGCATCGTCGTATCCCGGATTGATCGAGATGTGCGATTCGCCGCGCTTGAGTTTCGCGGAGCCGGTGAAATCGGGATTGTCGAAGTATTCAGCGGTTAGCTCCGCGGTAGCGACCGATGCTGGGGATTGCGACGTGTAGGTCGCCCCCAACGCGTGATTGAGCTTTACTCTCGGCGAGAACTGCCGCTCGATTCCTTCCAGCGGCGTGACCACATGCGACGAGAATCCGTTGTAGTTGCCGAGCAACGCGTCAGGATCATCCGCCGCCGCCCCGATCACCGCGATGCTCTTGATAGAAGACTTCAGCGGCAGCGTCTGATTTTCGTTCTTCAACAGCACGATCGATTTCCGCGCGGCTTCCAGGGCGAGCTTGCGATGTTCGGCAGAATCGACCATCGAGTATGGGATCTTCGAGAACGGCACGCGCTCCGGAGGATCGAACATCCCGAGCTTGAATCGCGCGACGAACAAGCGTTCGAGGGATCGATTGATTTCCGCTTCCGAGATCAGACCGTTGCGCACCGCATCGACGAGAGATCGATACTCGGTGCCACAGGTCAGATCGGTTCCGGCTTTGACGGCTGCGGCGGAAGCCTGGGCGGCATCGGGCAGTTTCTGGTGGCCGTGGAAAATGTCGTAGACCGCGCCGCAATCGCTGACCACGTAGCCTTGAAATCCCCACTCGCCGCGCAGGCGCGTCTGCAGCAGATCGGAATTCATGCACGCGGGCGACCCATCGACGCGATTGTAGGCGCACATGATCGAATCGGCTTTGCCTTCGACGATTGCGGCGCGAAATGCAGGGAGATAGGTTTCATCCAGATCGCGCTCGCTGGGGTGGGCATCGAAGCTGTGGCGCGACGGCTCGGGTCCGCTGTGCACGGCGTAATGTTTGGCAGTCGCGATCACCTTGAAGTAATGAGGATCGTCGGCTTGCATGCCGCGAATGAATGCGATCGCCATTTGCCCGGTGAGATACGGATCTTCGCCGTAAGTCTCCTGGCCGCGTCCCCAACGCGGATCGCGAAAAATATTGATATTAGGCGACCAGAACGTCAGGCCGTGGTAGCGGCTGCGGTCGTTATCGCGAATGGCCTGGTTGTATTTCGCGCGAGCTTCGGTAGAGATCACGTCCGCGACGCGATGCATCAGATCGGTGTCCCACGTTGCCGCCAGCCCAATCGCCTGCGGGAACACGGTCGCCTGGCCGGCGCGCGCCACGCCGTGGAGCGCTTCGTTCCACCAGTCGTAAGTGGGAAGGTTCAATCGCGAAATCGCGGGCGCGGCATTTTGCATCTGCAGCACTTTTTCTTCGAGCGTCATGCGCGACACCAAATCTGCCGCGCGGCGCTCCGGCGCGAGATCGGGATTGAGATAAGGTTGCGCGCACGCAAGCATGGCGGCCGAAAACAACAAAGCGAATCTCATGCTATTTCCTGAAGCATCATACCCCGCCCAATGGCGACGCCTGAAGCTGTAGAATTGCAGACTGGAGGGCCGGATGCCTTACAACTTCACCCGCCGGGGATTTGCCGGAGTGGTCGCCGCCGGTTTTACAGAATTCGCGTTCGCCCAGCGCGCCAACATCGCCGGGCCCGCGCCGAAAGACACTGTGTGGCTGAACGCCAACGAATTTCCAGAAGGACCTCCACCCGCCGTGCTGGAAGCAATGCAGCGGGTGATCGGCGAAAGCAATCGCTATCACTATCGCGAATTCGACGATTTCTACAAAACGGTCGCGGCCAGTGAGAAGCTGGATGGCAATCAAGTGCTGATCGGATCGGGTTCGACCGAAGTGCTGCACTGCGCCATCGAGGCGTTCACGTCGCCCACGCGGCCGTTCATCACCGGATGGCCGTCGTTTGAAGCGATGCCGGAACTAGTCGCCACCAAAGGATTCCCGGTGGTCAAGCTTCCGCTGCGCGCGGACTACACACCGGACGTGAAGAAACTCGCCGAAGAAGCCGCGAAAGCGGGCGGCGGCATGATTCACATCTGCAATCCGAACAATCCAACTTCATCGGCGACCAATAAACAGGACCTGGCGTGGCTGGTGTCGAATCTGCCCGCGAATACGGTGCTGCTGGTGGATGAGGCGTACCTACATTTCTGCACGTCGCCTGAAATCGAAAGCGCGATGAAATACGTGCGCGAAGGCAAGAACGTGATTGTGTCGCGAACGTTTTCGAAGATATACGGCATGGCGGGACTGCGCGCGGGATTCGTCGCGGCTCGGCCGGACATGATTCAGAAGATGACGCCGTATCGCAACAATGTAATCAGTATCGTCGCGGCGCGCGCGGTACTGGCGGCATTCGATCTGGGCCCCAAGTTCATCGACGACCGGCGGCAGCGCAACGCGCATACGCGTTCGGAAACCACGGCGTGGCTCAAATCGAAGAACGTGAAGTTCATCGAGCCGCATTCGAACTTCATGATGGTCGACGTACGGCGCCCGGTTGGCGAAGTGCAGCCGCTGATGCTGGCCAAGGGGGTCGCGGTGGGCCGCACCTTCCCGGCAGTTCCGACCATGATGCGCGTGACCATCGGCACGGCATCCGACATGGAGAAGTTCCGCAGAGTGCTCGCCGAAGTGATGAGCGTATAGTCCAGAAGAGGCGAGACGACTCTCGCCTCAGCACGCTCGAAAGCGTGCGCCACATCCGGTTCGGGTTACCCTGGGGGCATGAGGGTCACGCTATCCTTCCTGCTTCTGCCAGCCTTACTGGCGGCCCAGTCGCTTCAGGAATTCCAGAAAAAAGTTACTGAATTCACGCTCCCCAACGGCCTTCGATTCTTGATCATCGAACGCCACGAAGCGCCCGTCGTTTCTTTCCATACGTATGTCGGAGTCGGATCGGTGGACGATCCGTCCGGTGAAACCGGTATCGCGCACATGTTCGAGCACATGGCGTTCAAGGGCACCAAATCCATCGGCACCAAGAACTGGCCGGCCGAAAAAGCCGCACTCGATAGCGTCGAACACATCTACGATCAGCTCGATCAGGAGCGCCGCAAGGGATTGCGCTCCGATCCAAAGAGGATTGAAGCGCTGGAGAGCGAAGTGAAGCTGGCGATCGCCAAGGCCGACAGCTACGTTGAACCGAACGAGTTCGATCGCATCGTGGAATCGAACGGCGGCGTGGGATTGAACGCGGGAACGTCAGAAGATTCGACCGATTACTACTATTCGTTCCCGGAGAATCGTCTGGAGCTGTGGTTCCTGCTGGAATCCGAGCGATTCCTGCAGCCCGTATTTCGCGAATTCTATAAAGAACGCGACGTAGTGCGCGAGGAGCGGCGCATGCGCGTTGAATCGAGCCCGCAAGGCAAGCTGGTCGAGATGCTGCTGGCGACCGCGATCGCGGCGCATCCTTATCGCGTCATGCCCGGCGGGTGGGCTAGCGACATCGATAATTTCCGCCGCACCGAGGCTGAGAAGTTCTACAAAACGTTCTACGTGCCGGGAAACATCACGATCGGAATCGCGGGCGATGTGAATCCGGCGCAAGCCAAGCAGCTCGCCGAGAAATATTTCGGACGGTTGCCGAAGGGCCCGCTGCCGCCGCTGATCACGACGGTCGAACCGGTGCAGGATGGCGAGAAGCGCGTCGCAGTGGCATCGCCGGCGCAGCCGTTTGTGGCGATCGCGTACAAGCGTCCCGATCAGTATTCGCCCGACGATGCCACGCTGGACGTGTTGAGCGAAGTGCTGGCGGGCGGTCGAACGGGCCTCTTATATAAGGAACTGGTGCGCGACAAGCAGATCGCACTGGCGGCGGAATCGCAATCGACGTTCCCCTCGGGGCGTTATCCGTCGTTGTTCCTGTTTTTCTCGGTGCCGTCGCAAGGGCACACCATTGAGGACAACGAGAAGGCGATCTACGAAATTATCGAGCGCGTGAAACATGAGAAGCCCGATGAGGCGACGATTAAGCGAATCAAGACCAAGCTGCGGGCGGAACTGATCAAGAAGCTCGACAGCAATTCCGGGTTGGCAGCGGAGCTGTGCTCCTATTCGGCGAATTACGGCGATTGGAAGAAGCTGTTCACCGAACTGGACGACTACAATCGCGTCACCGCGGACGATGTGCAGAAGGCTGCGCAGAAATATTTGGTCGCGGAGCATCGAACGGTTGCGTACACTTACGCGCCGAAAGAGGAAGGTGCGAAATGAGGCGGCTTGCGATTTTTCTGATCATTGGGGCGGCTGCTTTCGCACAGACTCCCGCCGCTGTTCCTTCTTATAAAGACCTGAAATATCCCCCGCTACCGCAAGTGAAAATTCCGGAGCCAGCACAATTCACTTTGTCGAACGGCATGCGCGTGTTCCTCCTTGAGGATCATGAATTGCCGCTGGTACGCGGCCTGGCGATGATTCGGACGGGAAATCTTTTCGATACGGCCGAGAAGCGCGGAGCCTCCGAAATCATGGCCGAGGTGATGCGCTCCGGCGGGACGAAAACCAAGACCGGCGACCAAATCGACGAAGAGCTGGAGAATCTGGCGGCCTCGGTCGAAAGCAACATGGAAGAAACCAGCGCCAGCATGACGTTTTCGGCGCTGAAAGAATCGAGCGACGCAGTGCTTGCCGCGTTCAAAGACGTGATGACGTCGCCTGAATTTCGCCAGGACAAGATCGACCTGGCGCTGCAGCAATCGCGCAGCGCGATCGAGCGTCGCAACGATGATGCGCAATCGATTCCGGATCGTGAGATGTCGGCAATCGTGTACGGCCGCAACACTCCGTACGGATGGCAGGTGGAGATCGAGAATTTGAATCGCATCAAGCGCGACGATCTGATGGCATTTTATCGCCGCTATTACTTCCCCAAGAACATCATGCTGGCCGTATATGGCGATTTTTCGACTGCGGAGATGCACGCCAAACTTGAGAAGCTATTCGCGGATTGGAAAGTGGACCAGCAGCCGGTGCCGCCGTTTCCACAGGTCACCGCGAAACCCGCGCCGGGCGTGTATTTCGGCGACAAGAGCGACGTGACGCAGACGTTTTTTTCGATGGGCGAATTGGGCGGCACGCTGCGCGACAAGGAATACCCGGCGTTGCAGGTCGCCGCAAATATTCTGGGGCAGGGCTTCAGCAGCAGGCTGGTGCAGACCATTCGCACCAAGCTCGGCTACGCCTACGATGTGAGCGCGGTGTGGGCCGCGAATTACAACAGCCCGGGAACATTCCGGATCGAAGGCAGCACCAAATCGGCATCCACCGCAGACGCGTTGCTAGCCATAAAAGCGGAAGTCGAAAAAATCCGCACGGTGGAAGTTTCCGAGCGCGAGCTCGACGAAGCCAAGCAGGGCGTGCAGAACAGCTTCGTGTTTTTCTTCGACAGCCCGGCCAAGACGTTGAATCGCGTGA
Organism: Terriglobia bacterium; assembly: GCA_963819125.1. GTDB lineage: Bacteria > Acidobacteriota > Terriglobia > Bryobacterales > Bryobacteraceae > Palsa-187. The sequence continues at coordinate 1,278,429 of CAWFUQ010000011.1, read as the reverse complement.
TGCGTTACGAGTACTTCGGCTATCCCAAGGATTTCCTGTTCCAGTATCAGAAGGCGATCGCTGCAGTAACGCGCGCCGATGTGCTGCGCGTCGCCAAGGAGCATTTTCTGTGGTCGAACATGAGTATCGTTGCGGTAGGGAACGAGAAGGCGCTGGGCAAGCCGCTGACGGCGCTGGGACCGATTACGCCGCTCGATCTGTCGATTCCGGAGCCGAAGCCGGAGGCGTCGAAATCGGATGCGGCGAGCCTCGCGCACGGCAAGGAACTATTACAGCGGGCGCAAACAGCGATGGGCGGTGCGCAGAATCTCGCGGCGATCAAGGATGTCGCGGAGAGATCGGATCAGAGTCTGCCGGGCGCGCCTCCTGGGACCAAGCTCAGCCGTATCAGCCAGTACATTCTGCCGGAAGTCGAACGTGAAGAGCAGAGCGGGCCACAAGGCTATCACTTGATCGTGTTCTCTGACGGCAAGCAGGGGTGGTTGAATACGCCGCAGGGAACGGTCGCGGCGCCGGCGGATGTGGTGAAGCAGATCCACGGCGAGATGTTCCGCTTCACGCCGAAGCTGATGCTGGCCGATCATGACCCGTCGATTACCGTGAACGCCATCGGACCCAATGAAGTAGAGATGTCGGGCAACGGGACGAGCGTCACAGTGCAATTCGATCCGTCCACTGGGTTGCCCGCAAAACAAATGTACAAGGAAACCGAAGGCGGCCAGACCGCATCCCTTGAAGAGAGATTCACGGACTGGCAGGCCACCAACGGCGTGAAGTTTCCGTCCAAGATCTCGATCCTTCAGGATGGCCACGATGCCGGAACCATCGTTCTGAGTGAATACAAAATAAATTCCGGTCTGAAGATTGGGGACCTAAGCAAGAAGCCATGAAGTGGTTGGTCGTTTTCACAATTTGCGCGAGCGCTGGTTTGGGGCAGCAGACGAAGTCCGAGAAGCGCGGCAAGGAACTGGTCGATCAGACCGTCCAGGCTCTGGGTGGGGATCGATTCCTGAACATGCAGGATCGCGTCGAATCGGGCCGCGCGTATTCGTTTTATCGCGAGCAAATTTCGGGTCTTTCGATCGCCAAGATTTACACGCGATACGTCACTGTGGCGCCGGACAAGACCGGCAGTGAGGTGGCGCAGCGCGAGCGGGAGGCGTTCGGGGTCAAGGAAGAGTCCGCCGTAATGTTCAATGAATCGGGCGGATGGGAGATCAGTTGGCGCGGCGCGAAAGACCTGCCCAAAGATCGTGTGGACCGCTACCGCGAGTCGACGTTGCGCAATGTGCTGTATATTTTTCGCAAGCGGCTGAAGGAGCCGGGCATAATTTTCGAGGCGCGCGGCACCGATATCGTCGACTTTCAGCCGGTGGATTTGCTCGATATCACCGATTCGGAGAATCGCGTGGTGCAGGTGTCGCTATCGCAGACATCGCATTTGCCGGTGCGGCAGGTGTATCGTCACATCAATCCAGAGGATCATCGGCCGGATGAAGAAGTGACGATCTTTGCGCGCTATCGCGACGTCGGCGGCGGTGTACAGTGGCCGCTGCAAATGCGACGTGAGCGCAATGGGGAGAAGGTGTACGAGATCTATTCGGAAACGGTCGAGATCAATCAGGATCTTACCGATGATTTATTCACAGTGCCCAGTGGTAAGGATGAACCGCCTCCGAAGCAGAAAAAGAAAAAGTAAAAGTCAGGAGGAGTTCGTTGCCGCCTAACGCGCTCCATGCTGTCGCGCCTCAAATCGTGGCGACAGCGATCAGGCGCGGCTCGGTGCGATCGAACTGCACGGGATTGCGCAGCGCGCGGCCGAAGCCTTCGAATTCAACGATCGTCTGGTCGCCATCTTCAATCGTGAATCCGGCCGAGAAGCTGAACGCGGTGGCGCCAAGAAAATGAATGTGCGCGTCGCCCGGGCGGCGATGATCGTCGTACTTGAAGTGATGATGTTCCAGATTCGCGAGACTGTGGACCATCTGGTCTTCGCCGGTGGCGATTTCTTTCGACCACACCACCGCGCCCGCGCGGATGATCGACACCTTGCCTTGGATGCCGTGGAATTGCGCGCCAATGGTCAATTCCGGACCGATCGAGCAGTTGCGATGCTTCGCGCCGGAATGAAATAGCGAATTCAGCTTACGCGTGCGGTGATCGGAAAATTCGTTGCCGGGCGTAAAGCCGATGCGCCGCGGGACGCCGTCGAAATCGATCACGTAGACAGCGGCCAGCTCAGCCTCTTCGCCTCCCCCCTGCGCGTAATTTGGGACCACGAGCGCGTCGCCGTGGCCGCGCAGGATTGTTCCCGATCCTTTGTAGAACCATTCGGGCGTCGCGCCTACCGCGCCTTTGGGCGGCCGCCCGTTTTCGACACCTGCCTGATAGAGGCGCATTCCATCCGTGATTTTGGCGTCTTCCTGCGTGGTCGCGCGAGCTGTGCCGCTGGAAAGATGGGTCAATCCAGTGCCCGAGACGAGCGTTCGCGCCGGCTCGTCCGACTGATCGAAAGAGGGAAGAAATCGCCACGGTGTGGCGAGCGAGTAAACCTCGTCGTAATCCAGATCCTCGGGTGAAACGTCCTCGGTGATCAGCTTTTCAAGCGCGTGGCCCGTCTGGAGCGCGGAGATCGCGAAGCCATAGACGGAGCGGTGGGAGGAGAGCAGATGAAGGCGGTCGCCGTCGACGATGGCAACGCGGCGTCCGTGGTCGGGATGGTCAAGTTGAACGAGTCGTGTCACTGTTCAAAGGTCACTTGGTCGTAGATTTCATAAAGTGAGGGGGCGCAGCCGAGGCTTTCGAAGCTGCAAGTAGACCAGTGGCCCCTGGGCTCGTGAAGAAGCCAATCGCCATCCGGAAGACGTCGGTAGATTTCAATGTGCTCCTCGGTTTGCGAGACGAGCGCATATTCCTGCAATGACTCGATCCTTCGGTAGTATTTCGATCTGAACGGGCGATGCTGCTCCCCAGTCGAAGGAGAAAGGACTTCGATCAATAGCGTCGGATTTAGGAGCGTGTCGTTGCGCTTGTCGATAAACTTGGGATCTCCGCAAACGACGACCACATCGGGATAGGCGTAGGTCTGAGGCGTAACTTGGACACGAAAATCGCTCGGGAGGATCGTGCAAGACTTCCCTTTAAAGGCTTGGCGAAGGTTGCTGATGATTTTGCCCTGCGAGTACGAGCCGTCGGGAACGGCGTACATTGTGCCGTCGTAGTATTCGCTGCGGAATTCAGCCTCCCGCTCGATCGCGAGGTATTCTTCAAGCGTGACTCCGGGCTGGGGCTGGGCGGACATCCTGCCCTATTTTAAACCTGAATACCATTGGATCTATGTTTCAACGCGGAAAAGTCGGGTATACTCAGAATGTCCGCCATCTTAAAGCTGCTTTTAGGAGACTCTGTGAAGCGTGCCGGCTCTGACGATTCACTCCGTTGTTCATTCTGCGCGAAAAGTCAGGATGTTGTCGGTAAACTGATCTCCTCTCCCTCGGATTACCCTCGTGCGTACATCTGCGATGAGTGCATTGCGGTGTGCAATTCGATCCTCGAGGACGATCGTCATGAGCAGCAGTACGGCACCCCGCATAAGCTCCCTAAGCCATTGGAATTAAAAGAGTATCTCGATCAGTATGTGATCGGTCAGGATGCCACGAAAAAGAAGCTCGCGGTAGCGGTGTACAACCACTACAAACGCATCCAGATGAATAAGCAGCGTGCGGGCGAGGTGGAGCTGTCGAAATCGAATATTCTGCTGATCGGGCCGACCGGCACCGGTAAAACGTTGCTGGCGCAGACGTTAGCGCGAATTTTGGATGTTCCGTTCGCGATTGTGGACGCGACTACGCTCACCGAAGCGGGCTACGTGGGCGAGGACGTCGAGAACATCATCCTGCGCCTTTTGCAGAACGCCGATTGGGACGTGCAGCGCTGCCAGCAGGGCATTATCTACATCGACGAGATCGATAAGATTGGCCGCAAGGACGAGAATCCGTCGATTACGCGCGACGTTTCGGGCGAAGGTGTGCAGCAGGCGCTGCTCAAGATTCTGGAAGGAACGGTCGCGAATGTGCCGCCGCAGGGCGGCCGCAAGCACCCGCATCAGGAATTTACGCCGGTAGACACCACCAACATCCTGTTCATCTGCGGCGGGGCGTTTATCGGGCTGGAAAAGACCATTTCGCGGCGCATCGGTACCCGCACCATCGGATTCTCGAATCCGGAGGACGCGGCCCAGACCACGGCTCGCCGCGGTGGGAGTTCTGGCCGCCGGGATGTCACAATGCTGGAGCAAGTCCAACCGGTCGACCTGATCAAGGGCGGATTTATTCCGGAGTTCATCGGGCGGTTACCGGTGGTAGCGGTGCTCGAAGATCTGAACAAAGACGCGCTGGTGCAGATCCTGAGCAAACCCAAGAACGCGATTATCAAGCAGTATCAAAAGCTGTTCGAGTTCGAGAATGTTAGACTGAAGTTTAGTGACGACGCCCTGGAGGCGATCGCGCAGCTCGCCATGGAACGCAAGGTCGGCGCACGCGGCCTGCGGATGATCCTCGAAGACCTCATGCTGGATCTGATGTATTACCTCCCGTCCTACAAGAAGGTCCGCGAGTTCCTGGTCACCAAGGAAATGGTGATGACGCAGAAGATCAATATGGCCTTGCTTGAAAAAGCAGGCTAGCGGACAGGTTCCGTAGGCTACTGCTGGTTGTCTCCCCTGTCGCCAAGTTTTCAATGTTAACTTCCAAAGAAAAATCAGATACACGCCGGCTTCCGATGATGCCGATCCGGGAAGTCGTAATCTTCCCGCACATGATGACTCCGTTCCTGGTGGGGCGCGAGTCGAGCGTTCGCGCGCTCGAAGAAGCGCTGGCGGGCGATAAGAAAATCTTCCTCGCCACGCAGCACGATGCCAGCGTGGATGAGCCGCGGCCGGACGAAATTTACTCAGTCGGTACGGTCGCGAACATCGTGCAGAGCCTGAAGCAGCCCGACGGCAATCTCAAGGTTCTGGTGGAAGGCGTCGAGCGCGGCAAGATTCTTTCGGTCAGTGACGACGAAGGCTATTTCAAAGCCACCGTCAAGACGTTCGGATTCAAGGTGGAAAGCGGACCGCAGCTGGATGCGTTGACCGCTCGCGTCACCGGCCTGTTCGAGCAGTACGTCAAGCTGAGCCAGAACGTGAATTACGACACCATGGTGGCCGCGATTCGCGGCGACGATCCGGGCAAGCTGGCGGACACGGTGGGCGCGAACATGCAACTCGCCACCGAAGAGAAACAGGATTTACTCGAAATTTTCGATCCTATCGAGCGGCTGACGCGAGTCGCGGAGATGCTGGATATCGAGATCGAAAAGCTGAACGTCGATCGCACCGTGCAGGGCCGCGTGAAGCGCCAGATGGAGAAGGCGCAAAAAGAGTATTACCTGAACGAAAAGATCAAAGCGATCCAGAAGGAACTGGGTCGTGGCGAAAAGAGCGAGTTCGACGAGCTCAAGAAAAAGATCGACACCGCGGGCATGACCAAGGACGCGCACGAGAAGGCCATTGCCGAGCTCAAGCGTCTGGAAAACATGCCGCCGATGTCGGCCGAATCAACTGTTTCGCGCAATTATCTTGATTGGCTGCTGGCCGTGCCGTGGAAGAAGAAGTCGAAAGAGATTCGCGATCTTCCGCACGCGCAGACCGTGCTCGAAAGCGATCATTACGGGCTCGAAAAGATCAAAGAACGCATCCTCGAATTTCTGGCGGTACGCCGGCTGGTGAAAGATCCCAAAGGGTCGATCCTGTGCTTCGTCGGGCCTCCGGGCGTCGGAAAAACGTCACTCGGGATGTCGATCGCCAAAGCGACGGGACGGAAATTTGTCCGGTTGTCACTAGGTGGTGTTCGCGACGAAGCGGAAGTGCGCGGCCATCGCCGGACCTACATTGGCGCGTTGCCGGGACAAGTGATCCAGATGATGAAGAAGGCCGGTGTTCGCAATCCGGTGTTCATGCTGGATGAAATCGACAAGATGTCGACAGATTTTCGCGGCGATCCGTCGGCGGCGCTGCTCGAAGTGCTGGACCCGGAACAGAATTTCATGTTCGTCGATCACTATCTGGACGTCGAATACGACCTCAGTCAAGTGTTTTTCATCGCAACGGCGAACGTGATGCACACCATCCCGCCGGCTCTGCAGGATCGCATGGAAGTGATCCGGCTTTCGGGCTATACCGAGCTTGAAAAGATGGAGATCGCGAAGCGGTTTCTGGTTCCGAAGCAGACCAAGGAAACCGGCCTGAGTCTGGATAATGTCCAGTTTCAGGACGAAGGCATCAATGAACTGATCCAGCACTATACGCGCGAAGCGGGCGTTCGCAATCTGGAACGCGAGATCGGCAATGTGTGCCGCAAGATCGCGCGTACTGTCGTTAACGCGGAATCCGCCAAGGGCAAGAAGAAGACTCTGGACAAGGCGGTGATTTCGGCGGCGAAAGTCAACGATCTTCTCGGCCCGCAGAAATTCCGCGAACAGCAGACCGACAAGAAGAATGAGGTGGGTCAAACGGTCGGTTTGGCATGGACGGAGGTCGGCGGATCGATTCTGACCACCGAAGCTGCGATCATGGAAGGCCGCGGCAAGCTGACCACTACGGGCAAGCTCGGCGACGTGATGCAGGAATCGGCGCAGGCGGCGATGAGCTACATTCGCAGCCGCAGCCACGTGATGGGATTGCCGCGTGATTTCTATCGGCACATCGACATTCACCTGCATGTGCCGGAAGGTGCGATTCCGAAAGACGGGCCGTCGGCCGGAATTACGATCGCGACCAGCATTTGCAGCGCGCTGACCAGTATCCCGGTTCGCGCGGATATCGCCATGACGGGTGAGATCACAGTGCGCGGAAAAGTTCTGCCCATCGGCGGACTGAAAGAGAAAGTAATGGCCGCGCATCGCCAGGGCATTCGCGAATTGATTCTGCCGCGCGAGAACGAAAAGGATCTGCCGGATATTCCGGAGAACATCCGCAAGGAGATCAAGCTCAACTTCGTCGATTCGATGGATGAGGTGTTGAAGATCGCGCTGGAACGGGAAATCGAGATGGCGCCGATCGCGGCGATGCTAAACGCGGCGGAGATTGTGGCGCGGTCGCGGGAAGATAAAGTAACTCACTAGGGGCAAGGAGTCAGAAGCCAGGAGTCAGAATTCAGGAGGCGGCGGGTGGTGGATGTTTGCAGTCACTAAGCGCGGCCGTAGATTCTGATTCGGACCACCGGCGATGTAGCGCCCGATTCTGACTCCTGACTCCTTTTTTATGGCCGCGCAGTTTATAATAAGTGCAGCCAGGCCGGAGCAGTTTCCGCCGGAGAGCGGTGTTGAGGTCGCGTTTTTAGGCCGCAGCAACGTCGGCAAATCCAGTCTTCTGAATGTGCTGATGGGAGCTGAGGGGTTGGCGCGTACCAGTGCCAGGCCGGGTTGTACGCAGTTAGTCAATTTCTACCAGGCAAGCGACGGACTCCGGTTCGTCGACCTTCCAGGGTATGGATTCGCAAAAGTCCCCAAGCAAATCACGACGCAGTGGAGAGCGCTGATCGAGGCGTACCTGATCGGGCGCGAATCTCTGCGCCTGAGCGTGATCGTGCTGGATGCGCGGCGAGGTTGGATGGAGAAGGATATCGAGCTGCGGGAGTGGCTCGAATCGAGAGCGCGGCCGTATCTAGCGGTTGCGACCAAGATCGATAAGTTGAAGTCCGGAAAAGAACGGCATCAAAGCCTGAGAGCGCTACGGGATGGATATTCCGGAGAAGTTCTCGAATGCTCGGCTGAAACAGGCCGGGGAGTGAGGGAAATTTGGCAAGCGATATCGAAAATCAAGACGTAGCCGCGGGCGAGACGCCCGAAACGGCGAAGCCGGAAGCACCGAAAGTGGAGGCCGCGAAGGCCGACGGAAAAGCCGACGCGCCTGCGCCGCGCACCCGAGCGCCGCGAGCCGAGAAGGCATCCGCGGCTGAACCCAAACCGGCGGCTGCCGAAGCCAAGACTGAAGTCAAAGCGGAAGCAAAAGCCGCTGAGCCGGAAGCTGCGCCGGAACCTGCGACCAATGGCTCCGATCCCGACGCCGCCGCTGCGAAAGCGGAGGGCGAAGCCGGAACTTCGACCGGTCTGCCGCAGCCGCAGGGCCGCATGTTCGACGCCAAGCGCCGCGCTGCGGGCAATCAAGGCAAGAACAACGGCAGCGCGCTCGACCTGGTCGAGCTCAAGGACATGAGCATTCAGAAGCTCAACCAGATCGCGAAAGATCTGGGTGTCCAGGGCTTCGCTGGATTGCGCAAGCAGGAGCTGATCTTCAAGATCCTGCAGGTGCAAGCCGAAAAGAGCGGACTGATTTTCTCCGAAGGCGTGCTGGAATGCCTGCCCGATGGGTTCGGCTTCCTGCGCGCGCCCGAGTACAACTATCTGCCCGGGCCCGACGACGTCTACGTTTCGCCGTCGCAGATCCGGCGCTTCGACCTGCGCACCGGCGACACGGTCAGCGGCCAGATTCGACCGCCCAAGGAAGGCGAGCGTTACTTCGCGCTGATCAAAGTCGACGCGATCAATTTCGAACCGCCTGAGGAAGCACGCAACAAGATTTTCTTCGACAACCTCACTCCTCTTTACCCACAAGCCAGGTTGAAGATGGAAACGGCCAAGGACAACTACTCCGGCCGCGTGATGGATCTGCTGACGCCGATCGGCAAAGGGCAGCGCGGACTGATTGTCGCGGCGCCGCGCACCGGTAAAACGATGCTGCTGCAATCGATCGCGAATTCGATCACGGCGAATCATCCGGAGGTTTCACTCATCGTATTGCTGATTGACGAGCGCCCGGAAGAAGTCACTGACATGCAGCGATCGGTAAAGGGCGAAGTGATTTCGTCGACTTTCGATGAGCCGGCGTCGCGCCACGTGCAAGTCGCCGAGATGGTGATCGAAAAAGCAAAGCGTCTGGTCGAACATAAGAAGGACGTCGTGATCCTGCTCGATTCGATCACGCGACTGGCGCGCGCGTATAACACCGTGGTGCCGCCGTCGGGCAAAGTGCTATCGGGCGGCGTCGATTCGAACGCGCTGCAGCGCCCCAAGCGATTCTTCGGCGCGGCTCGCAACATTGAAGAGGGCGGGTCCTTGACGATTGTCGCGTCGGCGCTGGTCGATACGGGCAGCCGCATGGACGACGTTATTTTCGAAGAGTTCAAGGGCACCGGCAACATGGAAATCCATCTGGACCGGAAGCTGATGGACAAGCGCGTGTTCCCGGCGATCGATATTTCGAAATCGGGCACGCGAAAAGAAGAGCTGCTGCTGCCGAAGGAAGAACTGAATCGCGTGTGGGTGCTGCGGAAGGTGCTCAATCCGCTGTCGCCGGTGGAGTCGATGGAATTGTTGATCGACAAGCTGTCGAAGACGCGGTCGAATGGCGAGTTCCTTGCCGCGATGAGTGGCTGAAAAGCAGGAGTCAGAATTCAGGAGTCAGAATTCAGAATTTTGGCGCGAACAGGAGTGGCCCTCAGATGACCTCTCTGGAAATCAAAGTGATTCGTTCGGCTGAGCACCTCGGGCGCGGAACGATTCTACCCACCGGTTGTCCAGCAGTAGTTCGCGATTCTGACTCCTGACTCCTGTCTCCTGACTCCTCTTCAACATGGGCCGCATCCGCATCCTCTCCGACATCGTCGCCAACAAAATCGCGGCCGGAGAAGTGGTCGAGCGGCCGGCCAGCGTCGTCAAGGAGCTCCTCGAAAATTCAATCGATGCGGGCGGGACTGAATTTCGTCTCGACATCGAGCATGGCGGGCGGCGGCTGATTCGGCTCGCCGACGATGGCTGCGGCATGATTCGCGACGACGCCATGCTGGCGTTTGAGCGTCACGCAACATCGAAACTTTCAGACGCTAAGGATCTGCTCTCCATCGCCACGCTCGGATTTCGCGGCGAAGCGCTGCCCTCGATCGCCTCGGTCTCGCGACTGCTGCTCGAGACGCGGTCGAATGACGAGACCACGGGCACCGCGATCGAACTCGCGGGCGGAAAGATGCTGCGCGTCGACGATGCTGCGTTCGCACGCGGCACCACGATTTCAGTCCGCGATTTGTTCTACAACGTACCTGCGCGCAAGAAATTTCTTCGCACGGAACAAACTGAGATCGCGCACATCGCCTCACTCGTCACGCATTACAGTCTGGCGCATCATTCGAAAAGTTTTCTGCTGCGGCACAACGGCGGCGAACTGCTCGACGTCACGCCGGTCGCGACGCTGCGCGAGCGAATCTTTCAGGTGTTCGGCAGCCAGATGCTGGAAGACCTGGTGGATCTGGGTGATCAAGGTCGCGAGCTAACGCTGCCGCTGGATGCGAACGACGAACGCGACGCGATCGCGCGGCACTTTCGCTTGCGCGGATTCGTGAGCGGGCCACAGGTCCAGAAGATGAATCGCAATTCGATTTATCTGTTCGTGAACGGGCGCCTGATTCGCGATCGCCTGCTGCTGCACGGAATTTCGGCCGCCTATCACAACCTGATTCCGCCGGCGTGTTATCCGTTCGCGCTGTTGTTTCTCGATTGTGATCTGGAAGAAGTCGACGTAAACGTGCACCCGTCGAAAACTGAGGTTCGTTTCCGGCACGGTTCGCTCATTCACGATTTTATTCGCGACACCATTCGCGGCGTGTTAATGGAACAGCGCCCGGCGTCGCGCATCCCCTTGCCAACTCCTCCGCAAGCGGGCGCAGCGCTGCCGTATTCGGAATTCAGCCAACGCGTGGAGGACGTACGGGCGGGCAACGAGATTTTCGAGGCGGCCGCAGTACAAGCATCCGCGCTGCCGGAGGTTCAGCTCCATCGCGCGTCGCCGAGTCCGATGGCGCCGCCCACTGCTCCGCGATTCGAATTCACTGAGCCTGCGACGAAGCTCAGCGCGCCGGATACGCACGGCGCGATTTTCGAAAACGGCTATATCCCTGAGCCTGAAAATCTCGATTCGTTGAAAGACCTGCGGCCGCTGGGCCAGATTCACGACAGCTTCATCATCGCGGCGGGACGCGACGGGTTGTGGATCATCGATCAGCACGTGGCGCATGAACGCATTCTGTTCGAACAGGTGCTGGCGCAGCGCAGCAAGGGCGAAGTCGAAAGCCAGCGATTGCTGGTGCCGCACGTGATCGGCCTGACGGCGGCGCAGCAGATCGAGTACGCGCGCATCGCCGAAGAGCTCAACGCGCTGGGATTCGAGAGCGAGCCGTTCGGCAATCGGACCATCGCGGTGAAATCCGCGCCGGCAGGATTGCGCGCAGGCGATATCGAGAAGGCTCTGTTCGAGATTCTCGAAATTTCCGAGAGCGAACTGCGCCGCGCCTCGATCGACGAATTGCGCCGATCGATCGCGGCGACCATCGCGTGCCGGGCGGCGATCAAGATCAACATGCGCCTGGAACCGGCGAAGATCGACTGGCTGTTGCGTGCGCTGGCCGCGACGTCATGCCCGATGACGTGTCCGCACGGGCGTCCCATCGCGATGCGGTATTCGACGCGAGACATCCTCAAGAATTTTCATCGGATTTAGATCTACAGACGGGCACGTTGCTCCCAAGCGCGGGGACTGACGTCCGCGCCTCAACGACCGTTCGGTATGCTTGTAAGATTCGTGGACCGATATCTCGTCGTCATGGCCGGTGCGGCGCTCGGTGGAGCAGTGCGATATGCGCTCGGCTCTGCAATTGGTTGGCGATTCGGCGGACGCCTGCCGCTCGGCACCATCATCGTCAATATCACCGGCTGTTTTTTGATCGGGCTGATTGCGACATTTCTCACCGAGCGTCCCGACGTGCATCCCAATTGGCGATTGTTTCTGGTGGTCGGGATTCTAGGCGGGTACACCACGTTTTCGTCGTTCGGGTGGGAGACTTATGAATCGGTACGCGGCGGCAACGCGACGTACGGATTGATCAATGTGATCGTCAGCGTCGCCGCGGGCTATCTTGCCGTCTGGTGCGGGGCGCTGTTGGCGCGCCGGTAAAGGAGAAACCGTGAAGCTGGTCAACTTCGGAAAAACAGGACTGAAGGTTTCGCCAATCTGCTTCGGCACCATGACGTACGGCTCGAAGAAGTGGCGCGAATGGGTGCTTGAGGAAGACGACGCGCAGCCGTTCTTCAAGAAGGCGTGCGACGCCGGAATCAACTTCTTTGACACGGCGGACATGTATTCGGTCGGCGTAAGCGAAGAGATTACCGGGCGTGCGCTCAAGAAATACGGGCCCGGCCGCGATCGTGTGGTGATCGCGACCAAGGTCTTCAACGCCATGGGAGACGATCCGAACCAACGTGGTTTATCGCGCAAGCATATTCATCACGCCGTCGACGACAGCCTGCGGCGGCTCGGCACGGATTACATCGACCTGTACATTATTCATCGTTTCGATTACGAGACTCCGATCGAAGAGACGATCCAGGCGCTGGATGATGTGGTTCGGGCGGGCAAGGTTTTGTACCTGGGCGCGTCGTCGATGCACGCGTGGCAGTTCATGAAGATGCTGGCGACCCAGGACGCGATGGGATGCCGCAGATTCGTGTCGATGCAGAATCACTACAACCTGGTGTATCGCGAAGAAGAGCGCGAGATGATGCCACTATGCCGCGAAGAGGGGATTGCGCTGACGCCGTGGAGTCCGCTGGCGCGCGGGTTCGTCGCAGGAAATCGCCGGCCGGAGGATTTCGGCGACACGGTTCGCGCAAAAACCGACGATTACGGTAAGAAACTGTACTATCAACCGTCTGATTTCAAGGTGGTCGAGCGGATTACGGAGATCGCGAAGAAACGGGGAATCCCGAATGCGCAGGTCGCGCTGGCGTGGGTGTTGGCGCAACCGGGCATGACTGCGCCGATCATCGGGGCGAGCAAGCTTTCGCATCTGGATGACGCCATTGCTTCGCTGGATGTGAAGCTGGACGATGCGGAGATGAAGGCACTGGCCGCACCATATGAACCGCATCGCGTGTTGGGGCATTTCTAGGAACCTGTCGAGCTCCGGCGGCGTTTTAATGTAAGTATGCTTGCCGATCTTCGATATTCGTTTCGCAATTTCCGCAAGAACCCTGGATTCGTGGCGATCGCGGTGCTGGTGCTGGCGCTGGGCATTGGCGCCAACACCGCCATTTTCAGCGTCGTCAATGCGACGCTATTGCACTCGCTGCCATTTCGCGATTCCGATCGACTGATGATGATCTGGGAGAAGAATCCGCAGCTCACCGACATGCTGGCCGAGCGCGTGCCGACCAATCTCAAGAATTATTACGCCTGGCTCGATGGGTCGAAATCGTTCGAGTCGACGGGTGTTTACGAATCAGAGATGTTCACCGTGACCGGCGGCGACAAGCCGGACCGGGTAGAAGGCGCGCGGGTATCCAGCGACTTGCCGCAGGTGCTCGGCATTCATCCCGTGATCGGGCGCATGTTTTCAGCGGAAGAATGCGCTCCGGGGCGCGATCACGTTGCCGTGATCAGCCACGCATATTATGAGAAGCGTTTCGGCGCGAAGTTGGATGCCCTCGGCGCGACAGTTCGCTTGAGCGGCGATGATTACAAAATCATTGGCGTGTGGCCTGCCGATTTTCACATGCCCGCCGTGTGGGGTGGTCTCGATCAGAAGAAGCCGGAAGTGTGGCTTCCGCTGAACCTGCAACGCGACCAGCCCAAGGCAGCCTGGATTAATCGCGACAAGTTCGTGTACGCGCGGCTCAAACCCGGCGCGACGTTGCAGCAAGCCCGCGCCGAGATGACCGTGATCGGCAAGCAGCAGGAGCAGGCGTTCCCCGATGTCAACCAAGGATTCGGTGTGAACGTATTTCCACTGGCCGGCGAGGACGTCGGCGCCGACATGCGCAGCTACGTGCTGCTGTTGCAGGGCGCAGTGGGATTCGTCCTCCTGATCGCATGCGCCAACGTTGCGAATCTGATGCTGGCGCGCGCGATCGGACGGCGTAAGGAACTCGCCGTGCGGCTCGCACTCGGTGCGACGCGATGGCGATTGATGCAGCAGATGTTCACCGAGACCATGCTGCTGAGCGCGATGGCAGGCGCATGCGGAATCATCCTGGCGTATTGGGGAATCCAGGCGATCGGCGCGCTGGCGCCGCCGGATTCTCCACACTTGCATGATCTGAGGCTCGATCCCTGGACGCTGCTATTCACAGCGGCGATCGCGCTGCTGACTGGAATCGTGTTCGGGCTTGCCCCGGCAATCGACGCAGGCAGGCGCAACGTCAATGATGCGCTGACGCAAGGCGGGCGTTCCGGATCGAGCGGCATTTCGTCGCGCTACCGCGGCGCGCTGGTGATCGGCGAAGTGGCGCTGGCGTTGGTGCTGCTGGTGGGCGCGGGTCTGTTGATTCGCACCGTTCGAGCGATGCTCACTGCCGATCAGGGGTTTCGGCAGGATCACCTCCTGACGGTGTCTTTGCGCCTTCCCGACGACAAGTACGGAAAGAGCGACAAACCTTTGGCGTTTTGCAAAGAATTGCTGCAGCGCGTGACGGCTCTGCCGGGCGTGATTTCAGCGAGCCTCGCTAGCGGATTGCCCATGCAAGATCTTTCTGAAGCAAGCTACGAAGTGGAAGGTGCGCCGAAGCCGGACCCCGAACCGATAGCCGACTATCGCTACGTGGACGAAAATTATTTCCAAACCATGGGGATCGCGCTGCGCAAAGGCCGAGGGTTCACGCGCGCGGAGTCCGAAAACGAGAAGGCTTACGTGATTGTGGTCAATCAGGCATTGGCGAAGAAGTCGTGGCCGGGCCTGGATCCTGTGGGCAAGAGGATCAAGACGGGCGATCACAGCCGTGAAGTGATCGGCGTGGTGGCGAACGTCAACCAACTGGGACCGGAGTCGCCGGCGAACCCAGAGATTTACTATCCATCGCTGGCATTGACGACGATGACGGTGGTGGTGCGGACCTCCAGCGATCCGGGACGGCTCTCGACGCCGGTTTCGCAGCAGATCTGGGCCATCGACAAGGATCTGCCGCTGGGCAACATTCGGACCATGGAAGCATCGCTCAACGAATGGACCAGTGAAAAAAAATTCGTCATGGTGTTGCTGGCCTCCTTCGCCGCGCTGGCGCTGATTCTTGCCGCTGCGGGAATCTACGGCGTGCTGGCCTATTCGGTGAGCCAGCGGACGCGCGAAATCGGAATTCGGATGGCGATCGGCGCAGCGGCGGGCGACATTCTGAAGATGGTGATCCGCGAGGGATTGATCCTGACCGCAATCGGCGTAGCGATCGGGTTGGCGGGTTCATTCGCCCTGACGCGGCTAATGCGCGAATTGATTTTCGGAGTGAGCGCGAACGATCCGATCACCTTCGCGGCGTGCGTGCTGGCGCTCGCGCTGGCTGCGGCGGTCGCGTGTCTGCTCCCGGCACAGCGTGCGGCGTCGCTGGAGCCGCTCGAGGCTCTACGCGTTGAATAGCGCTTAGGCTTTCCGTTTTCGCCATAGGAAGAATCGAAAGATCATCAGCACGGTGAGGATCGCTCCGTAGAGCAGGGGCAGCCGCACGTCGGATTTGACCAGCCAGTAGTAATGAATCACGCCCGCGAGCGCGCTGAAGTAAATCAGCCGATGCAGCATCTGCCAGCGCTTGAATCCCATCTTGCGAACGGCCCAGGCGGTGGACGTGATCGCCAGCGGGATCATCAGCGTGAGCGCGAGCATGCCGACGGTAATATAGCGCCGCTTCAGGATGTCGGCCCACATATCCTTCAGATCAAAATCTTTGTCCAGCCACAGCCACACCATGAAGTGCAGGCATCCGTAGAAGAACGCAAATAATCCGAAAAAGCGGCGGTACGCGGTCAGCAGGGGCTGATTGAAAATGTAGCGGAGCGGCGTGATCGATAGCGTGATTCCCAGGAACCAGATGGTCCAATCGCCGGTTCCGTGGGTGATGACTTCGATCGGCGGGAAGAACAGCCCGCCCCATTCCTTTTTCGCCAGCAACACAGCCGGAATCAGACACACCAGGAACAGCAGGACCTTGGTCCATCGGCTGCGCAGGATGGTCTTCATTCCCTAGTGGAACTTCTTGAGATCCATTCCTGTGTAAAGGCTCGCCACCTGGCTCTCATAGCCGTTGAACATCTGCGTGGGACTGCGATAGCCCTGATCGATTCCAAGGCGCGCTTCCTTCTCCTGGCTCCAGCGAGGATGATCGACATGCGGATTCACGTTGGAATAGAAACCATACTCTTGCGTCGAATATTCTTCCCAAGTTGTCGGCGGCTCTTTTTCCACGAAACGAATCTTGACGATTGATTTGATGCTCTTGTAGCCGTACTTCCACGGCACCACCATGCGTACCGGTGCGCCGTTCTGGCCGGGCAGAACCTCACCGTACAATCCGACGCACAGCAGAGCGAGCGGATGCATGGCTTCGTCGAGCCGCAAGCCTTCGACGTAAGGCAGCTTGATCCCCGCATATTTGCCGAGCGGCATCTGTTTGGGATCGTAATAGGTTTCGAATGCGACGTACTTCGCTTTGGAAGTCGGCTCGACTTGCTTGAGCAGCGTGCTGAGTGAATAGCCGATCCAAGGCACGACGATCGACCACCGTTCCACACAGCGATGGCGATAAATCCGCTCTTCGAGCGGCGCGAGCTTCATGAATCGCGTCGATATCGAGGGTCTTTGGCTTCGCGACTTCGCCTTCAATCGACACGGTCCAGGGCCGGGTTACAAATCTCGTAGCATTCTTAGCGGGTTCGTCTTTATCCGTTCCGAATTCGTAATAGTTGTTGAACGTTGTGACGATCTCGCGCGGCGTAAGTTTATCTGTTGTGCTCAGCGGGCTCTTGATCGTCGTGAGTTTTGTATCGGCGAACGAAAGCGGCATCGAGATCGCGCCCAGCGCGACGGAGCCAGCGGTCAAAAAACGCCGCCGATTCATGTAGATCTGCTTAGGCGTGACGTCGGAATAGTGAAGATCGGAGGGTTTACGTATCAACATAACTACCCTTATGGTAACGCTAGTAGTTCTTGCGAAGGTCCATGCCGGCGTACAGGCTCGCGACCTGATCGCCGTAACCGTTGAATAGCCTGGTCTGGGTACGCGCGCCTGCTTCGACGCCGATGCGCTGCTCGCGTGACTGGTTGCCATGGCGATCGACCGCCGGGTTCACGTTCGAATAGAAACCGTAGTCGGACGGGACTGCCAGCACCCAGGTGGTTTGCGGCTGCTTTTCGACGAATCTGATTTTGACAATCGACTTGATGCTCTTGAATCCGTATTTCCACGGCAGCACCAGCCGCACGGGTGCACCGTTCTGGTTGGGCAAGACTTCGCCATACAATCCGACGCACAGCAGCGCCAGAGGATTCATGGCTTCGTCGATGCGCAAGCCCTCCAGATAGGGGAGCTTGATGCCCGCATATTTCCCGAGGGGCATTTGCTTCGAATCGTAGTAACTCTCAAACGCCACATATTTGGCTTTGGACGTGGGCTCGACCTGCTTCAACAGCTCGCTCAGCGAAAAGCCAATCCACGGCACCACGATCGACCATCCTTCAACGCAGCGATGACGATAGATCCGCTCCTCCAGCGGTGCGAGCTTCAGGATGGAATCGATATCGAGCGTCTTTGGCTTGGCGACCTCACCCTCGATCGAGACGGTCCACGGCCGGGTAACGAATTTCGTCGCGTTCTTCGCCGGATCGAGCTTGCTGGTCCCGAATTCGTAGTAGTTGTTGTATCCGGTGACGATCTGATACGGCGTTAATTTCTCTGTCGTGCTGAGAGGGCTCTTGATCGCGGCCAGTTTGGTGCTGTCGGCACGGAGCGATCGCGGCCACGCGGCGCCGAGCGCAACTGAGCCGGCGGCAAGGAATCGCCGCCGGTTCAGGTATATGTGTTGCGGCGTGACGTCGGAATAGCGCACGCGCTTACCGTCCGCGGCCCCGGGATGGCGGATGCCGTTCGTCGTGATGCGGTTCCAGCCGATGCGTCTCGACGCGCTTGCCTGCCTCGAACTTCCTGGCCGCATAAGGATGCGCGTACGTTGCGCGATTGGCCCACGTCCGCGTCCAGGGATGATCGTGAATGAACACGCTGTGATCGCCCCATCCGAATCGAACCGCGCCCCATCCCCACGGAGCGAACGCAGCTCCGATTCCGATCCCGACGCCACCGAACGTGATCGCGCCGCCGACCACGAAACCGGGCCGCGGCCGTGCGTAGACAATCAACGGATCGTAAATCGGCACGTAGAATAAGCCCGGATTGATGGGATTAATCACGATCATGTGCGGACCGCCGACCACCACTGAATAATACGGATTCGTTCGCAGATAACCGTAGTCATAAGCCATCTGTCGATCGCGCTGGACGGCATCCATCACTTGCGGGCTCTGGGAGAGAAATGCATTGCCGAGCTGCTGGGTCCACGCCGGATCGGAATTCATCATGTGCAACACGCTCGGGAAAGGCAGCAGTGCTTGAACGCTGGGATCCCAAGGCAACTGATCGCCCTGCATCGCCTTGGCGAGATCGTCGCCATGAAGGTAGGCGTGCTGATTGGCCCACATATCGGCATCGGCGATCTGACCAGGATAAGTCGCGGCGGCTAGAATCTGCGCCAGCAGAGGATCGGGATAGAGCGCGATCCGCTGAACCAGCCGATCGAGTTGCGGCGGCGGCAAAAGCGGAGGAGCTTGCGCCGAAAGGACTGAGCTGGCGAGCAAAATCGACGCTGAGATCGTGAACAAGGATTTGCGTAGCAGCATTCCTTCATGCTGCCACAAAACTTTTTTAGGCGAGAAGCCCCTTCACAACGTTGCCGGCGACGTCGGTGAGACGGAAATCGCGGCCGGCATAGCGGAACGTGAGCTTGGTGTGATCGAAGCCGAGCAGGTACAGGATGGTCGCGTGGAAATCGTGAACGTGAACCTCATTCGAGGCAACCTTGTAACCGAAATCGTCAGATTCGCCCCAGACGATTCCAGGCTTCGATCCACCGCCCGCCATCCACGATGAGTACACCGAATTCTGGTGGCTACGCCCGTTGGTTCCATCCTCGTGCGGAGTGCGCCCGAATTCCGTAGTCCACACCACTAGCGTGTCGTCGAGCATGCCGCGCGATTTCAGGTCCTTGATCAATCCTGCGATGGGCTGATCGATGTTGCGCGCCAGAGGCCCATGGTTCTCGATCTTGTCGTGCTGGTCCCAATTGGCGGACGCGCCCTGATCGATCAGTTCGATGAAGCGCACGCCGCGTTCGGCCAACCGCCGTGCGACGATACATTGCCACGCGAATCCTTTGGTGCTGCCGCGTTCCAATCCGTAAAGCTGCAGCGTGGCGTCGGTTTCTTTCGAAAGATCAAGCACCTCGGGCATCTGCATCTGCATGCCGTAGGCGGTCTCGAATGTCTTCATGCGCGCGGCGAGCGCGGGATCGCCGGGATGTTCCGTTTGATGCTTGCGATTCAGGCGAGCAATCAGATCGAGTTCGAGATCCTCGATCTTTTGCGTGGGCGCGCGGCGCGCGATGTTCGGCACGGGATCGGATCCGGCGCTGACTAGCGTCCCCGAATGGCAGCCAGGAAGAAAATCAGAGGACCACGCCTGTGCGCCCGTGTACGGCAGCTTCGGCGCGAGCACCACGAACGACGGCAGATTCTGATTTTCGGTGCCGAGGCCGTAGCTTACCCACGATCCGATGCTCGGCCGCGCGACGGTGACTGATCCGGTGTGAATCCCCAGGGTTGCTTGAAAATGATCGCTGTGATCGCCGCGCATGGAGCGGATCAGGCAGATGTCGTCCATGGATTCCCCGATGTGCGGGAACAGATCGCTGACCATGGTGCCGGATTGCCCGCGCGGCTTGAAATCCCACCACGGCTTCACGTAGGGTTTGCCGTTCCTGAACTTTTCGTTGGCCTTCGCCGCAGCGATCAGCTTCGGTTTGTAATCGTAGGAATCGACGTGCGACACGCCGCCCGGCGAATACATAAAAATCACGCGCTTGGCTTTAGCCGGGAACGGCGGAGCGTGCGGGGCAAGGGGATTCGCATTCTCTGCAAGCATTTGCTGCAGCACCGCGGGGAATAGCATGGAACCGGTGAACAGGCTCCTGACAACTTGGCGGCGTGAGCAATCGCAGTTTTTCATGGCGTTCATTTACCTAACAACTCAGTCCACAAACAGAAATTCGTCACTGGCCAACAATACATGCATCAAACTAGCGAGCGCGGCGCGAGGCTGCTTGTCGGCCGGCAACCCCGAATCCTTGAAGGCCACTCGCGCGCGATACAGGTAGCTTTCGCAATCCTGAACCTCGGCCGGCGTCGGCGCCCGTCCGAGCGCGAGCTGATATGCGTAGCCGATGCGCTGCAGGTCGGTCGAATACGCCATCCCGGCGCGAACGGCGAGCAAGTCCGCCTGTTCGTCGACGAATGCGCTGTTGAGCATCGCCAAAGCCTGCAGAGAAGTCTCCTGCGGCACGCGAGCTGCGGTGCTCGCATTAGGATCGGCGCTGTCGAACGTGCCCAGGAACGGATCCTTCTTTAATCGTTGCTGCATCACGTAGATGCTGCGGCGCTTGGTATCGTACGCTCCGAAAAACTGGACATGCTGCGTATATCGAAATGTAATCTCCGGCGGGAACGGATGCGGACCGCCCATGGTGGTATCGAGATCGCCGGCGATATCGAGCATCGCGTCGCGAACTTCTTCCGCGTCCAGTCTTCGCCGATCGAACCGCCATTGAAATTCATTCTTGGGATCGATCTTCGCATTCGCTTCTTCCGCCGGCTTAGGAACATCGCTCGCGCTTTGATACGCGCGCGTCTTCATGATCAGGCGATGCATCGCCTTGATGGAATAATGCGACTCGACGAATCGCGAAGTCAGCCAATCAAGCAGTTCCGGATTCGCCGGCGCGTCGCCGCGCGCGCCGAAATCGTTGGGCGTGCCGACGATTCCTTTGCCGAAATGATTCTGCCAAATGCGATTTACCATTACGCGCGCCGTCAGGGGATTCGACGGATCGGTGATCCAATCGGCGAGCTCACGCCGCCCGCTCCCCATCTCGCCGGACGGCACCACTTGCCCGCCGAGCACCTCCAGAAATCCGCGCGGAATTTCTTCGCCTTTCTTGCCGGGGTCGCCCTTGCGCTGGATGTGCGTGTTGACCGGCCACCCCTCGACCACCGCGTAAGCTTTCGGGACATTCGGATAATTGCGTTCCAGCACGGCGATCCGATCCTTCAGGCGCTGGACTTCTTTATCCTTATCCTCTTTACTCAGTGCCTTCAAGGCCTTGCCATCGTTGATCTCTTGAATTCGGACTTCCAGGCTGGACGTTTCGTTCTGATAATCCTGCAACTGCTTCGCCTGGCGATCATTCCCCAGCGCGACGAAGTCTTTGGCGTGCGGGCGAAGCTCCGTTCCGGGGAAAGGAAAGCGCGTGCTTTCGAGGATCCCGTAGATCGCGTAGTAATCTTTCGAAGGAATCGGATCGAATTTGTGATCGTGGCAGCGCGCGCAGGCAACACTCAGCCCCAGCATCGATTTGCCTAAGTTGTCGATCGCATCGTCGATGGTCAGATGAAATTCGTTCGCGCCCGATCCGAATCGCCGCGCGATGGCGAGGTAGCCGGTCGCGACGATCTTGTCGTTGCGATCCTCAACGATCGGCTTGCCCGCCGCGTCCTTCTTAACCGGCAACAAATCGCCCGCGATCTGTTCCCGCAGGAACTGATCGTACGGCTTATCGTCGTTGAACGCGTGAATCACCCAGTTGCGATAACGATAGGCATCGGGAACCGGGAAATCGGAATTATCGCCGCAGGTATCGGCGTAGCGCACTACGTCGAGCCAGTGCCGTCCCCAGCGTTCGCCATATTGTTGCGATGCGAGCAGGCGATCAATCACTTTATCGAACGCGGTGGGCGACATATCGGCTAGAAAGGCCGTAATATCCTCAGGCGTCGGTGGGAGGCCGGTGAGATCGTAAGTCGCGCGGCGAATCAGCGCGCGCTTCGATGCCAGACCCGCGGGCGTCAGCCTCTTTTCTTCGAGCTTGGCTTTGACGAAGCGATCAAGCGGCGTCCTGTTCCAAGTGGGATCTGCGATCTTTGGTGGCGCGGGATCTTTCACCGCTTGAAACGACCAGAATTGCTTCGCCTTTTGGAAATCGTATGGTGCCGGAAGGGGCCTTTCGACGGGGCGAGGATCGGGCGCGCCCATCTTGATCCACGCGTTGAAATCGGCGACGATTTCCGGCGCCAGCGCGTCGCCCGGCGGCATCTTCAGCGTTCCCTTTTGTTCCAGCGCCGCGATCAGGCGGCTCTTCGCAGGATCGCCGGGAGTAATTGCGGCCTTACCGGAATCGCCGCCGCGCAGCATTCCTTGTTTCGAATCGAGCCGCAGCCCGCCCATCGGCGATTTGGCTTGGGCGCTATGGCAGGAATAGCATCGCTCCGACAAAACCGGCCGGATCTTCTTCTCGAAAAATTCGATGCCTTCTTTGGCCGAGGCCCCGTCTGCATCACCGGCACACACCGCGCGAATCGTGGCCAAGCCGGCCAGGACGATCGCGGCGGGGATTCGCATGCGCTCAGTATATCGCTGTTATCCTAATGAAATATGGGTGTCCGCCACTCTGTTTGCGCGCTGGATTGCCCCGACACATGCTCAGTTCTGGTGCATGTTGCGGACGGGCGCGCTACCAGACTGCGCGGCAATCCCGATCATCCGGTTACGCGGGGATTCCTGTGCGGCAAGGTCGCCCAATATCTGGATCGCGAATATTCCCCGCAGCGCCTGCTTTATCCGCAAAAGCGCGTAGGCGCGAAAGGCGAAGGCCGATTCGAGCGAATCACGTGGGACGAGGCTCTGGACACCATTGCCGGCAGCCTGCGGCGCATCGCCGATGCGCACGGCCCCGAGGCCATTCTTCCCTACAGTTATGCCGGAACGATGGGATTGCTCAATGGCTCCGGCATGGATCGTCGATTTTTCCATCGCCTGGGAGCATCTCGTCTGGATCGCACCATCTGTTCGTCGGCCGGCTGCGCGGCGCTGAACGAAACCCTCGGCTTCCGCTATGGCACCGAGCCGGAGCAATTTCGCCACTCCAAACTGATCATCGCGTGGGCCGCGAATATTCACGGCACCAGCGTGCACTTGTGGCCGTTCATCGTGGAAGCGAAGCGCAACGGCGCCAAGCTGATCGTGATCGATCCGGTGCGTACTCGGACGGCCGCTCTCGCCGACCAGCACCTGCGCGTAAATCCGGGATCGGATCTGGCCCTCGCGCTCGGCTTGATTCACGTGATCATTGGCGAGAAGCTGTGCGACACCGCTTACGTCGATCGCTTCACCAACGGATTCGATGCACTGCGCGATCTTGCCCGCCAGTTCGATCCGGAACGAGTCTCATCGCTTACAGGAATCCCGAAAGAGGAAATCGTCAGTCTGGCGCGAGAATACGCGACCACGCGGCCTGCTGTAATTCGCGTCAACTACGGCGTGCAGCGCAGCGAACGTGGCGGCTCCGCGGTTCGCGCCATCGCCGCGCTGCCTGCGCTGACGGGATCGTGGAAAGAAGTCGGCGGCGGGCTGCAGCTTTCGAATTCGCAGGCATTCCAATTTAATCGCGTCGCGATGGAAATGCCTGAGCTGCAAATGAAATCGGCGATTGGGCGCGTGGCGCGCATGATTAACATGTCGGAGCTCGCCGCGGCGTTGAACGATGTGAACGATCCGCCGGTCAAAGCGATTGTGGTCTACAACTCCAATCCGGCGGCGATCGCGCCCAATCAGAACAAGGTCCTGCGCGGATTCAAGCGCGAGGATCTGTTCACGGTGGTGATGGAGCATTTCCAGACCGATACTGCCGATCAAGCCGACATTCTGCTGCCAGCGACGACGTTCCTGGAGCACACCGATCTCTACCTCGCCTACGGACATTATTATTTGCAACTGGCGCGGCCTGCTGTCGATGCGCCGGGCGAAGCGCGATCGAACGTCGAAGTTTTTCGCGAGCTCGCGCTCCGCATGGGATTCGATGACGCGTGTTTTCGTGATTCCGAAGACGATATGATTCGTGCGCTGCTGGGATCGGGCCATCCGTTTCTGGACGGCATCACGCTGGAGCGTTTGGATCGCGAACATTCCGTGCGCCTCAACGTTTCCGAATCGGGCGCGCCATTTCTGCCCTTCGCCGAAGGGAAGTTCGGAACGGCATCGGGCAAGTGCGAATTCGGCGCGGAATCGCTCGACTACACGCCGCCCGTGGAATCGCGATTAGGTGATACCGAGCTGCGCAAACAATATCCGCTTGAGATGGTTTCGTCGAAAAATGACGACAGCATGAACTCGACCTTCGGATTCCGGCCCGCAGTCGATCGACAGACTTCGGTCGCGCAGATGCATCCTGACGACGCCAACGCGCGCGGCATTCAACCCGGCGATCGCGTTCGCGCGTTCAACGATCGCGGAAGTCTGCTGTTGACTGCGGAAATCGACGGCGTGGTGGGGCGTGGCGTGGTGCGCATTCCATCGGTGAGGTGGGGCAAGCTAGCTGAGGACAGACGAAGCGTGAACGCGCTGACTTCAGACCGGCTTACTGATATTGGCGGTGGCCCGGCTTTCTACAACTGTCTGATCGAGGTCGAACGATGCGGCGATTAACTGCCGCGTTGCTGTTGACTCTCGTCGTAATCGCGCCTGCCTGCCGAACTCGAAAGAAGGGCTCACGCGCCGAAGACGACGGCAAGCCCCTGAGCGTGGTGAAGGTGGCCGATCCGCGCGGAGCGGTGCAGTTGATTCGCGGATTCCACAACGTGGAAAACGATGCGTGGCGTTGGGCCATGAAGAATTTCACCGTATCACTGCGCCCGCCCGCGGGATCGGCAACCAACGGCGCTACGCTGGAGCTGAAGTTCACGCTGCCTGACGCGATTTTTTCTCAACTGGGCGCCATGACGATTCACGCACGAGTCGCCGGCGCGGCCCTGTCTCCTGAAACATATTCAAAAGCCGGTGATGCGGTTTATTCGCGTGATCTTCCACCATCGGCGCTGCAAGGCGATACGGTGACCGTCGAATTCTTCACCGATAAAGCGCTGCCGCCCAGCGCCACCGACGAACGCGAACTTTCGATTATCGTGACGTCGATCGGCCTGTTGCCCAAGTAAGCGAATGACCCGAGTGTTGGACCGCTCCCTGTGGTCACGGCTCTTTGTTGATTTCGCAAGCGCCAATGAGCCGCGACTAAAAGGAGCGGTTCAACCCCATATTTAGTCAGCAAGCTCCTACGCGGTTTGAAACGCACGGCGCGCGTAAAGATGATCGAACAGATTGCCTTCGTGCGGCTGATCCCAGGTGATCTGCATGGTCGGGATCGGACCGAAGTTCAATCGTCCCACCAGCGGCGACGAAAGCAATCGACGGCGGAACGCGGGATCGTTCGTCAGCGCCATCACCGCGAGCGATGGCCCCAGCACTTCTGGCATGTCCGCTTGCCGAACTTCCACCACGCTTGCGAACGGGAACAGATATTCGCGATTCGCCAGCGGATGCTCAACGTCGCATTCGACGATGGTCGGCAGCAGATACGAGCAGCCCTGCCACTTCGTTAATCGATCGGGATCGCGATAAGTCGCGCTGACATCGCGCGCGCCCGGCGTCGCGTCGAACTCCGCATCGATCATCGAGGACATTCGCGCCGCGACATTCGGATCGGCGAACGGCGAAAGTTTCGCGTCGGGATCATCTTCGGCTTTC
This sequence comes from Terriglobia bacterium, assembly GCA_963819125.1. GTDB lineage: Bacteria > Acidobacteriota > Terriglobia > Bryobacterales > Bryobacteraceae > Palsa-187. The sequence continues at coordinate 1,252,626 of CAWFUQ010000011.1, read as the reverse complement.
GGCACGATCTTCGCCAGTCGCTCCGCCAGCGCTTCTGCGATCTTCTTCCCGTGCCGAGGAGTCCACACGCCCGATGCGTTCACGCACGAACGGCCGGAATTCGCGGCAATCGACTCGATCATCGCATCGAGATATTTCTCCCAATCGTCAACGCAATCTTCGCCGATCACGATCTTGCTATAGCCCGGACCATGCACCTCGACCCGAGGGTCGTTTGCCCAAATGCGGGTCGACGAAACATCGCCAAACACCATGCCGCGGCCGCACTGGCGCAGGATTTCGCCGCCCCCGGCATGATCGGCCGGATAGTAGCTGAACGCCGCCGGCGGTGCACCCGCGCGAATCAGCGCCTGGATCATGCGATAGGGCGTCCATGGCTCCGCGCTTCCCGGCTTCAGAATCAGGGGAATTTTCAAGGCGAACGCCGGCGTCCACAGCGAATGCACTCCTGGTGAGTTGCTCGGCAAGACAATTCCCAGCGATTGCGTGCGCGCGTAGAAACTCAACCCAGTGCCGAAGCCGCGATCCAGAATCTCCATTGGCACACCGCGCGTCAATCCCGAAATTACCTGTTCCATTTCGAATAGCGCCGCATGGATCTTGCGCATGTTTCTGCGCGCCAGCGCATGCGGCATTCCCGTGGTCGAGGCGAGCTGGCGCACGTAATCATCGGGCGATTGCGACGCGTCGCCAATCGGTAGCGAATCGTTCAGGAAAATATCGGCGGCGCGCCGGCTGATCGCGATCAGCTCAGACGTTGGAATTTCAGCCAGCCCGTTACGAGCCGACTGCTGATCGAGCAGATCGCGCCGGATCAAGCCGACATTGGCCTGGCTGATTTCGACAAAATCCTCACGGGTGCGGTAATGCGGCGTGCGCAGCGTGTCCAGGCTGCGATACGGCACGCCCTTCCTCAAAATCGGTATGTGGATCATTGAGCCCAGAATACCGAAACTGCCCGGCAGAAATTAAAGAGCTGATTGTGAGGCGGGGAAACTACACCACGAGGCTTAAGCGTCGCTTTCTTAAGACACCAGCCCGAGATCCGCGCTTGGCCGCTCGCACAACAGATTCAGGAACTCTTGCGCGACGCGCGGGAAGCGCTTGCGCCTGCGATGAATGATCCCCAGCGGGCGATAGAGCTCGGGAGCTTCAATCGGAATCGCGACCAACCGTCCCTGGCGCATTTCGTCAAGCAGAACTCGCGCCGGCATGATGCTGACTCCCACGCGATGTGCTACCGCCTCTTTGATCATCTGCAGGTTGTCGAAATGCAGGATCTGGTTTACTTCCACGCCGTGCTCGCGCAAAAAGCGATCCACCTCGCGGCGAATCGGCAGTTCTTCATCGAAGCCGATAAAATCGGCGCCTTGCAATGCCGCGGGCGCTATACTTCCTTGTCCCGCGAAGGCGGAATATGGCGATGCCGCTAGCACCATTTCCTCCTGGCGCCAGGGAATCACCGTGATGTCGCGGCTGGGCTCGGGATAGCTCACCAACCCCAGATCGGCTTCGTCGGCGAGTACCGCCTCATATACTTTTTCGGGCCGCAGATACTCGACCTCGAGACTCGCCGCAGGCTGCCGCCGCGAGAACTCCTCTTCGAGCTCCACCATCTCGCTCAGCCCAACCGAATAAATCGAGGCGACCCGCACCGTTCCTTCGACTTCGTTCTTGAGTTGCTCCAGTTCGGTTTCGAACTGTTCTTTGCGGCGCAGAATCTCACGGCAATATTCCAGATAGAGCCGTCCCGCAGCCGTTATCAACAGCGGCCTGCGCGACCGATCGAGCAGCACCACCGCCATGTGCTTCTCCAGGTCCTGGACGTGCTGGCTGGCAGCGGACTGGCTCAATTCATTGAGCGAAGCCCCCTTACTAAAGCTGCGTGTCTGGGCGATGTCTCTGAAAAGACGTAAGTTTTCGTAACTCAAGCAATCCGAGTATACAATAAGACGTACTAATGTTTCAAGAGAATAAATCCTGTTGACCTGATATTGTGTTCGGTGTAATCTAGATTATGGATCGCGACCCCGTCGGTCAGGGCCTACCCCAGGGCTTGTACCACCCCAGCTTCGAGCATGACGCTTGTGGCATGGGCTTTGTGGTGAACCTGAGCGGCCAAAAATCGCACGCGATCATCACCCAGGGCATTGAAATCCTGGTCAACCTCACGCACCGTGGCGCGTGCGGCTGCGACCCCGATACTGGCGACGGAGCCGGGGTGCTCATCCAGATCCCCCACGAATTTTTCCAGCGTGAATGTGCCGAGCTTGGTTTCGAATTGCCGGACGCAGGGCAATATGGCGTCGGCATGATGTTCCTTCCAGTGGATCGCGAAGCGCGGCTGCAATGCGAAGGCATCGTCGAGAAAATCGCGGTCGAAACCGGACTCACGGTGCTCGGCTGGCGTGATACACCGGTAAATGGCGATTCCATCGGCCGCGAAGCGCGCGCCAAACAGCCCTATATCGAACAAGTTTTTCTGGGCTGTGCCGAGCCCATGCCGCAGGACGAACTGGAGCGTAAGCTCTATCTGCTTCGCCGCCGCGCGGAGTCAGAAATCGCCGCGAGCCAGATCCGCGAGAAGGATTTCTTCTACTCGCCGTCCATGTCGTCGCGCACCATCGTCTACAAGGGCCTGATGCTGGCGCCGCAGATCGCGGATTTCTACAAGGAACTCTCCGATCCGCTCGCCGTCAGTTCGATGTGCATGGTCCACCAGCGGTTTTCGACCAACACCTTCCCGAGCTGGCAGCTGGCGCATCCGTATCGCTACATCTGCCACAACGGCGAAATCAACACCGTTCGCGGCAACGTGAACTGGATGAACGCGCGCGAATCGGTGCTCGCCACCCACGCCTTCGGCGACGATATCCGCAAAATTTTCCCCGTGATCCAGCCGGGCGCAAGCGACACCGGTTCGCTGGATAACGCGGTCGAAATGCTGACGCTCGCCGGACGCAGCCTGCCGCACGTCATGGCGATGCTGATTCCCGAAGCCTGGGACGCCGATTCGACCATGCCCGCGGAGAAGCGCGCGTTTTACGAATATCACGCGTCACTGATGGAGCCTTGGGACGGTCCGGCCGCGGTCGCATTCACCGATGGCAAGTGGATCGGCGCGACACTCGACCGCAACGGCCTGCGTCCAGCACGCTACGTCATTACCAACGATGATCAATTGATCCTCGCGTCGGAAACCGGCGTGTTGCCGATCGCGCCCGAAAATGTTCGCTTTAACGGTCGCCTGCAGCCGGGCAAGATGCTGCTCGTCGATCTGGAGCGTGGACGAATTGTTCCCGATGAAGAGATCAAGCACCAACTCGCCGCGCGCAATCCTTACGGTGAATGGCTGAAGCAGTATCAGATCACGCTCGATTCCCTCGCCGATCCGCCGCGAGTCTACGGTTACGACCCCGACACCATCGTTGCCCGCCAGCGCGCCTTTGGATACACGGAAGAGGATCTGCGACTGATCCTGGAGCCGATGGCTGCGAACGGCGAGGAACCCGTCGGATCGATGGGCACCGATACGCCGCTGGCGTGTTTATCGGATCGTCCGCAGCCGCTGTTCCACTACTTCAAGCAGCTCTTCGCGCAAGTGACCAACCCCGCCATCGATCCGATTCGCGAGGAACTGGTCATGTCGCTGACCAGCTACATCGGTACCGAACGGAACATTCTCGATGAAACGCCGGAGCATTGCCACACCCTGAAGCTGCCGCATCCGATCCTGACCAATCGCGATTTGCAAAAGCTGCGCCGCGTCAGCCAGGGCGATTTCCTGGCAGCCACGCTGTCGACGGTGTTTCGCGTCGATGGCGGCGAAAAAGAATTGCAGCGCGCTCTCGACGCGCTGTGCCGCCGCGCATCGCTTGCCATTCGCGATGGGTACACGCTGCTGATCCTTTCCGATCGCGGCTTAGACGAAGAATACGCGCCGATTCCGAGCCTGCTCGCGCTGACTGCTGTTCATAATCACCTGGTGCGCGAACACACCCGTACGCAGTGCGCGCTCATCATCGAATCAGGCGAGCCGCGCGAGGTGATGCATTTTGCCTTGCTCATCGGTTATGGCGCCAGCGCGGTGAATCCATATCTGGCAATCGAAACGCTGGAACACGCCGCGCAGCAAGGACGCCTCGGCGGTGTCACATTCGAAGTGGCGCTCAAGAATTTCAAGAAATCGATCAACAAGGGATTGCTCAAAGTCTTTTCGAAGATGGGGATCTCGACGCTACAGAGCTATCGCGGCGCGCAGGCGTTTGAAGCGATCGGGCTCAGCAGCGCGCTGGTCCAGAAATACTTCACAGGTACGGCGTCGCGCATCGAAGGCGTTGGGCTCGACGTCCTTGCCCGCGAAGCGCAGATGAAGCACGACCACGCCTGGCGACCAGTGACTGAATCGGAGACCGCGCTCGATCCGGGCGGCAATTATCAATATCGCGCCACCGGCGAATACCATCTGCTGAATCCGTTCACCATTTCGAAATTGCGCCACGCCGCGGCAAATAACAGCTACAAGACCTTCCAGGAATATGCCGACGCGATCGACAAAGAGAATCGTGAATTATGCACATTGCGCGGATTGATGGATCTGCGTGTGTCGTCGAAGCCAATTCCGATCGACCAAGTGGAACCCACCACCGAAATCGTCAAGCGATTCGCCACCGGCGCGATGTCGTACGGCTCGATCAGCAAAGAAGCGCACGAAACCCTGGCGATCGCGATGAACCGCATCGGCGGGCGTTCCAACACTGGCGAAGGCGGTGAGGACGAAGCCCGTTTTGAGCGCGATCCCAATGGCGATTGGCGCCGCAGCTCGGTCAAGCAGGTCGCCTCAGGCCGCTTCGGCGTCACTGCGCACTATCTGATCAACGCCGATGAACTGCAGATCAAGGTCGCGCAGGGAGCCAAGCCCGGTGAAGGCGGCCAGCTTCCCGGCCATAAGGTCGATTCCGAAATCGCTCGGGTGCGCCATTCGATTCCTGGTGTTCCGTTGATTTCGCCGCCGCCCCATCACGACATTTATTCCATCGAAGATCTGGCGCAGTTGATCAGCGATTTAAAGAACGTCAATCCACGCGCGCGAATTTCGGTGAAGCTGGTCGCCGAAGCGGGCGTTGGTACCGTCGCTGCGGGCGTAGCCAAGGCACGAGCCGACGTCGTCCTGATCAGCGGGCACGACGGCGGCACCGGAGCATCGCCTCTGACTTCGATCAAACACGCGGGCACCCCGTGGGAAATGGGGCTTGCGGAAACGCAGCAGGTGCTGGTGCGCAATGATCTGCGCGGACGTATTCGCGTTCAGACCGACGGCAAATTACAAACCGGACGCGATGTGGTGATCGCGGCCCTGCTCGGCGCGGAGGAATTCGGATTCTCGACAGCTCCTCTGGTCGCGATGGGCTGCATCATGATGCGCAAATGCCACCTGAACACCTGCCCCGTGGGCATCGCGACGCAGGATCCAGTACTGCGCAAGCGTTTCGAAGGCACGCCCGAGAACGTTATCAATTTCTTCTTCTTCGTCGCCGAACAGGTGCGCGAATGGATGTCACGCCTGGGCTTCCGGAAGATGGAAGATATGATCGGCCGCGTCGATAAGATCGAAATGCGCAAGGCCGTGGGTCACTGGAAGGCGTCGGGTCTCGATTTTTCGGCGATTCTCTACAACCCCGAGATGCCGTCACGTGTAGCGCGGCATTGCGTGATGAAGCAGGATCACGGGCTCGACGACGTGCTCGACCGGCGACTGATCGAACTCGCCAAGCCAGCCATCGAGAGCGGAGAATCCGTCGAAGCAGAGATGCCCATCCGCAACGTCCATCGCAGCGTGGGCGCGATGCTTTCGGGCGAGATCGCGCGGCTGCACGGGTCGAGGGGTCTCGCCAAGAATTCCATTCGATTCCATTTCACTGGGTCGGCCGGGCAAAGTTTCGGAGCGTTTCTGGCGCACGGCGTCACGCTGGAACTCGACGGCGACGCCAACGATTATGCGGGCAAGGGGCTTTCGGGCGGATCGCTGATTGTGTACCCTCGCCGCGGATCGAAGTTTAAGCCGGATGAAAATATCGTGATCGGAAACGTGGCTTTGTACGGCGCCACGTCCGGCGAAGCATTTTTCAGCGGACGCGCGGGTGAGCGCTTCGCGGTTCGCAATTCCGGCGCTACCGCCGTGGTCGAAGGAGTGGGCGATCACGGCTGCGAATACATGACCAAAGGCCTGGTGATCGTGCTGGGCGAGACTGGAAAGAATTTCGCCGCGGGAATGAGCGGCGGGATTGCTTACGTCGCCGATCAGACCCACGAATTCCGCAACACCCGCTGCAATCGAGCCGGCGTGGATCTGGAAGAAGTGCCCCAGGAAGATGTCGAAACTCTGCGCTACTGGATCGCGCGGCATGCTGAAGAAACGCGCAGCCCGCTCGCCAATCGGATTCTGGATCACTGGCACGATTCGCTCCACAATTTCGTCAAAGTTTTCCCGCGCGATTACAAACGCGTGCTCGGCATCGAGCTGAATGAGCCAATTCTGAAAGTGGCGGCCCATGGGTAAACGGCGTGGGTAAGGTCACCGGATTCCTGGAATACTCGCGAGCGACTGCCGAGCGACGCCCCGTCGCCGAACGCATCAACGACTGGTTCGAGGTTTACCGCGAATTCCCCGTGACCGATGCGCAGACGCAAGCCGCGCGCTGCATGGATTGCGGCGTGCCGTTCTGCAATTCCGGTTGTCCGCTGAATAATCTGATTCCCGATTGGAACGATCTGGTGTATCGCAATCGCTGGCGCGATGCGATCGTAGCGCTGCACGCCACCAATAATTTCCCCGAATTCACTGGACGTCTCTGCCCCGCGCCTTGCGAAGCCGCGTGCGTGCTCGGCATCAACGAGAAACCTGTGTCGATCAAATCGATCGAGTGCGCCATTGTCGATCGGGCGTTCACCGAAGGCTGGATTCGCCCGGAGCGCGCATCGGCGCACAGCGGCAAGAGCGTCGCAGTCGTCGGATCGGGACCCGCCGGGCTCGCGGCCGCGCAGCAGCTCGCGCGCGCCGGACACGCGGTTACGGTGTTTGAAAAAGCTGATCGCATCGGCGGCTTGCTGCGCTACGGCATCCCGGATTTCAAGATGCAGAAGCTCGCCATCGACCGGCGTCTGGAACAAATGCGCAGTGAAGGCGTGGAATTCGCAGCGAACACCAACGTCTCAGCCCTCGGCGATCTGCGCCGCGAATTCGATGCTGTCCTGCTGGCCACGGGCGCCGAGCATCCCCGCGATCTTCCCGTTCCAGGTCGCGAACTCAAAGGCATCCACTTCGCGATGGACTTTCTGACGCAGCAGAATCATCGCGTCGCTGGCGATGCAGAACCCGCTGCGCCGATTCTTGCGACCGGGAAACACGTGATCATCATCGGCGGCGGCGATACCGGCGCCGACTGCTTAGGCACGTCACATCGTCAGAAAGCGGCATCGGTTCGCCAGTTCGAAATTCTGGCGATGCCGCCCGAAGATCGTGATGCCTCGACTCCCTGGCCTGTGTGGCCGCTACAACTGCGTTCCGAAAGCTCTCACGAAGAAGGTGGCGAGCGGAACTGGGCTGTTCGCACCACGCGCTTTTCGGGAATCGATGTTGTTGAAAAGCTGCACTACGCGCGCGTCGGCGACCCCACCGGTAAAGAGCACTCGCTCGATGCCGACCTGGTTCTCCTCGCGATGGGATTCACGGGGCCGCGGAAGCGCGGGCTCATCGAGGATCTCGACCTGGTGCTCGACGCCCGCGGCAACCTCGTCACCGAGGATTTTCAGACGTCGGCCAGGGGCATCTTCGCGGCAGGGGATGCGCGGCGCGGGCAGTCGCTGGTGGTCTGGGCGATTGCGGAAGGGCGTAAAGCCGCCGCCTCGATCGATCGATTCCTGCGGCAATCGTAATTACACGCCGGCGCATGCGCTGAGCAGCGCCTGTTTCAATCGATCCTGCGTGGACGCGCTCAGTTTGCCGCTCTGCTGCGTCACGTAAAAAACGTCCAGCGCCTTGTGAGCTTCCGTGTCGATCAGCACCACTTCGATATCGCAGCCCGATTCACTGATGGCGCGCGCCAGATCGTACAACAGGCCAGGACGATCCTCCGCCACGATTTCAATCAGCGTCGCCGACTCGGACGCTTCATCGTTCAAGACGACCTGTGGATTCAGGCGCGCGGCCCGCGACGGTAACAGCGGCTTCGGACGGCCCCGCAATAACTTTGCCGCGTCCTGCTTGCCTTCCACCACCTTGCGAACGATGCCGCGAAGGCGATCGACCTCGGTGGGATTCAGCTCCAGGGTGCGATGTGGATCGGTGAACGCGAACGTATCGACCACGATCCCCTGCGCGTTGGACGACGCTTCGGCCTTGACGATGCTTAGCCCGAAGCTTGAAATCGCACCTGCCACCGCTGCGAACAATCCCGAATGATCGCGCGTCAACAGGGTCAGATGGTACGCGCCGCCTTCATGCGCAATTTCGATCGCTACCGGCCGCGATTCCAGCTGCCGCGCCAATTGAAAATGCGCGTCGATTTCCGCATCGAGATGGGTGCGTAAGTAACGCACCGGCAAGCCCTCCAGAAACGCGGCGCGTTGCGGATCGCCGCCAGGAGCATCATGAATGCGCTCCGCGAATAATCCGCGCGTTAATTCTGCGTGCGCCAGCAGATAGACGCGCCAAAGCTGTTCCAGCCTCCACGGCGTCATCGCCTGCGGATTCACCGCACTGATGTCGGCATAGGTCATGATGGCGAGCTGCTTCAGCCGCTCCACCGTGCCCAATCGCTCAGCCAGCATCTTCGCGGTGGCATCGTCCGAAAGATCGCGCGACGTCATGACGCCCGATAAATCCAGGTGCCGCAGGATCAGGAATTCGATCGTCGCCCGATCCGCCGCAGGAGTCCCTAATCGCGACAACACGCCGCGCGCGATACGCAAGGATTCCTCCACATGCTCCTGCCCCGATCCTTTCCCAATATCGTGGAGGAGCAGCGCGAAGCGCACCAGCTCCGGCTGATCGATCTCCGCCCACAAATCCGCGAGTCGCCCGTCGGCAATCGATTCGAGCGATGCGATCGCGGCCAGCGTGTGCTCATCCACGGTGTAGCGATGGTAAAAATCGCGCACCACCAGGCATTCGACATTGCGCCACTCGGGAATCGCCGCAGCCAGTGCCCCCGATTCCTGCATTGCGAACAAACCTGCCGAAGCCTTGGGAAGCTGTAGTAGTTTTTTCCAATCGTCCCAGCGCGCATTAACCTCAGCGCCATTTAATCGATCGATAGTATCCGGGGCGAGCCGAAGTTGATGCCGCGCGACGAATTCGAACAGCTCCAGCCCACGGCTTGCGGACGGATGCGAGCGCAACAGCACTCGATCGCGCGATACCGTGAAGTCGGAAGTCGACAGGCGCGAGCGCCATTCATGAAATCGCCCCAATAGCGTCTCTTCCTTGGCGAGGGCGATCTCGATCGACCGTCTCATGGTGCGATCCACCATGCGCGCGTGACGGAAATAGGCGCGCATCAACGCAGCGGGATCGTCATCGAGCGCATCCTGCACCTCGAACGTCAGCCGGTTCTGATCCCGCGCTGCCATCTCGTGCATGCGGATGCGCAGGCCCGCGAAGAAATCGAACGCGGCCGAAAGATCGTGTGGCTCACTGGCAAAAAGCGTATCCAGCCAGCGCACGGTTTGCAGATCGCGCAGACCACCCGGTCCGTCCTTTAGGTTCGGCTCCAGGTGATAAATCGTGTCCTGAAAAGTAGCGCGACGCGTCGCCGCCATGTGCGCGAGTTGCGCGCCGATGGTGGTGCCGCGCTTCTCGACGAATGCTTGGAAGCGCTCATCCATCCACCGGAAGATGGCAGGATCGCCCGCCAGCATGCGTCTGTCGAGCAGGCTGATGGTCAGCTCGTGATTGTCGTCATGCTCCGAGACGCAGTATGCGATCGTCTGCACCGCGTGGCTGGGCCGCAATCCCTTGTCCCATAGCGCTTGCAGGAACGCCGCCAGCGCCTCCTTCATGGGCGGGATTTGACGTTCGGATTCGACCACGAATAAAAGGTCGACGTCCGAGTGGGGGAATAATTCGCCGCGTCCAAACCCGCCAGTCGCGGCGAGCGCGACGCCACTGGGAAAGCGCGGCTGTAGCGCGGACATCCACGCCGAACGCACGGCATCGGTCACTATGGTTGTGCGCGATTCCAGCGTCTGGTGAACTTCGTCAGGCGCCAGTCGAACTGCCACGGAAGGAATGCTCACCTCTTATAACGCGTCTCTTATAGCGCAGACTCTCCGCGATCGTCATTGCGGATGCGAATAGCCTCAGCGACATCGTACACGAAAATTTTCCCGTCGCCGATTTTGCCGGTGCGTGCCGCCGTGATCAACGTTTGAATCACTTCGTCCGCGCGCGCCGCCGGAATCACGATCTCCAGTTTGATCTTGGGCAGCAGATCCACCTGGTATTCCATGCCCCGGTAGACCTCTTTGTGACCTTTTTGGCGGCCATGCCCGCGCACTTCGGTCACGGTCATGCCATCGACGCCGATCGCTTTGATGGCTTCCTTGACTTCCTCGAGTTTGTGGGGCTGGATGATGGCTTCGATTTTCTTCATGAGCGATTTTCCGAGCGCCCTGCGGGCGCGTGCCTAGGCCTCGAAATTATACCCTTCCTCGCCATGCATGCTCAGATCGAGTCCTTCGATTTCTTGCTGCTCTTCCACGCGAACGCCGATGATCATATCGACGATCTTCAGAATGATCAACGTGCCGATTGCCGCCAACACCCAGGTGATTGCTACGCTGCCGAGCTGATTCAGAATCTGTGACGTGTTTCCATCCACTGCGCCCATCGCCTTGCCCGACCATACGTCGTTGATCTCTTTGGTCGCGAAAACGCCGGTCAGGATCGCGCCTAAAGTTCCGCCAGCACCGTGCACACCGAATGCGTCGAGCGAATCATCGTAGCCGAACTTGCGTTTCACCGCCGTCACCATTAGATAGCAGAACACGCCCGCTACCGCGCCGATCAGCATCGCCGGAAACGGCTTGACGAATCCGGAAGCAGGTGTGATCGCGACAAGTCCCGCGACTGCGCCCGAAATTCCGCCCAACATACTCGGCTTGCCGTTGTGGATCCACTCTGCGGCAAGCCACGCCAGCGCCGCTGCGGCTGTCGCGAAATGCGTCGCGATGAAAGCGCTGGTCGCCAGCGGCGATGCTGCTAGCGCGCTGCCCGCGTTGAATCCGAACCAGCCCACCCATAACAGGCACGCGCCGACGGTGCTCAATACCATGCTGTGCGGACGCATCGGCTCCACGTTGTAGCCCTTGCGATGCCCCAGATACAGAGCGCACACTAGCGCCGAAACGCCCGAAGAGATATGGACCACCGTGCCGCCCGCGAAATCGAACGTGGGAATTTTTCCGCCCAACGTCGCGTTCAGCAACCCGCCCTTGCCCCACACCATGTGCGCCATCGGGAAGTAAACCACCAGCGCCCACAAGATCGTGAACAGCAGCATCGCCGAAAACTTCATGCGCTCGGCGAACGCGCCCGAAATCAGCGCCGGCGTGATGATCGCGAACATCAACTGGTAGATCATGAACGTCTGCTGCGGAATGGTCGCCGCGTAATCCGCATTCGGAGCCGCGCCCACGTTGTGCAGGAACAGATACTGCCCTCCGCCCACGAACGAATTCCATTCGCCGAACGCCATGGTGTAGCCCACCAGCGCCCACAGGATCGACACCACGGCCATCAGGATGAAGCTGTGCATCATGGTGCTGAGCACGTTTTTGCGCCGGACCAAGCCGCCGTAAAATAGCGCGAGACCGGGCCCGGTCATCATCAGGACCAGAGCCGCGCTCACCAGCATCCACGCGTTGTCGCCGGCGCTCTGCGCCGATTGCACGGCTTTGTTCAGATCGGCAAGCTTCTTGTCGATGTCCGCGGGAACCTGCGCGGCGGCAATGCCGCCGAGCAGCACCAGCGACGAAAATACTTTAGAAAGCGATAGACTTCTCACGGGAAACCCCAGTATAGAAGCGCGCCGCCAGCTTGCGCGTTCAAACCTTTTGATGGGATCGATTTAAAGTTTCTATATACTTTCCTTCATGCGATTCCTCTTGGTGTTAGGTGCGGCTCTGACCCTTTTCGCGCAGGACCGTCCCATCGTCCTGAAAGCCTCTACCGTGCTCGACGGCAAAGGCAAGACCCTGCAAAAGACGATTCTGGTGATCGAAGGATCGAAGATCGCCCGCATCGGTGGAGCGACGCCGGCTGGCGCGATCGTTTACGATCTCTCGGCGTTCACCGTGACGCCGGGATGGATCGATACCCATTCGCACATCGGCTATCACTTCGATAACAACAATCGCAACTCCGGCCGCGGCGAGCCCCCTGCGCAAGCCGACTGGCACATCGCCGAAAACGCCAGCGCGACCCTCAATGCCGGATTCACCACCATTCAGAGTCCCGGCCAGCCCGCCGACAAAGATCTTCGCGACGCGATCGCGCGCGGCATCATCGCCGGACCTCGCGTGCTCACTTCGCTTTCGCCTCTCGATGAAAACTCAGGCGACCCCGCCAAGCTGCGCGATCTGGTTCGCCAACGCAAGCAGGCTGGCGCAGACTTCATCAAGATTTTCGCCTCGAAAAGCATTCGCGAAGGCGGCGCGCAGACCATGACCGATGCACAGCTCGAAGCCGCGTGCGGCGAAGCGAAAGCGCAGGGGCTGCGCACCATCGTGCATGCGCACTCGGCCGAATCGGCGAAAGCGGCGACGCTCGCCGGCTGCACCTCCATTGAACATGGCGCATACGTCACCGACGAAGTATTCGATCTGATGGCACAGCGCGGCACCTATTACGATCCCAACATCGGCCTGGTGCTGCAAAATTATCTTGAGAATAAGCCGAAGTTTCTGGGGCAGGGAAATTACAATGAGGAAGGCTTTGCGTTCATGGAGAAGGGCGTGGCCATCACGCTCGCGACGTTCAAGAAAGCGCTCACGCACAAAAATTTGAAGATCATCTATGGCACCGACGCGGTCGCCGGTGCACACGGCCAGAACTATCGCGAATTTATCGTTCGCGTTCGCGATGGCCGCCAGGATCCAATGGCTGCGCTGATTTCCGTCACGTCTTTATCCGCAGAATCGCTGAATCTGGGCAGCGAAATCGGTTCGATTGCGCCCGGCATGCAGGCCGATATCGTCGCGTTCGATGGCAACCCGCTCACCGATCCATCGGCAGCCGCGCGAGCCGTGTTCGTCATGAAAGGCGGCAAGGTATTCGAGAATCTTGCCACGGGAAGCAAGACCATAAAATAGTGGGATTCGCTGTCTGGCTCGACAATGCGAACGGCATGGCCTGGGCGCAGGGTACGCAGGAATATCGCCCCATGGGAGCGGCCGTGATCGCCATCACAGGCCAGTTTCGGCATCGCGATTTTCAACAGCTCCGCGGCCGCCCGCTGCACCTGACGAATTCTTTCGCGGGATTTTTCGGATCGCTTGAAGAAGTGAACGAATTCCTGCGTTCGCGCCCGCTCGCAAGAGCGCGCGGCACTCCTCACCACGCCCGCTAGCAGTCACCCTGTGAGGCGCGGACGTTAGTCCGTCCGCTTGGGCTCCGCAAACATCGGTGAGTCCGCGAAATTCGGTGCGCACTCGACCGGTGAGGCGCGACGGTTACGGAGCGCGTTTGGGCGCATCCCACCGCCGAAGCGTCCGAGAACGCTAAGGCTGCAATGCCGACGCCGGAAGCTTGGACTCGTAACCCACGGTCCCCTTCAGCGCTTCCTGCACCGAAACATGATTCACTTCCAGCGTTTCGCCCAGCACTTGATCCAGCGCGACCTTCGCACGGCTATATTGCGACAAAGCCGAAATCTCAGTCGATTGCGCACCTGAAAGCAGCCGCTGCGCCGCGATGATCAAGTCGATGGTCGAACTGCCCAGCCGGAATTTCTGCTGTTCTTTATCGAGCAGATCCTGCTGCAGCGCAGTCGTCGCGACGGCATTACGATAGCGCGATCGCGCCTGCCGCAGCGCCACCATCTGATTGGAAATCGCCACCACGATATCGTTCATGTTGCGCCGCGACACCAGGTTGCCCTGCTGCAGTTGCAGTTGGTCGATGCCGTAATCGGCCTGCGCCGCATGATTGCCGATGGAGCCTTGGAACGCGATGGTTCCCGCGCGGCTGGTGTAATCGTGCCGCAAAATCTGCGCGGCCGCCGCTCCAAATCCTCCGACGGAATTCGGCGCCGGGGTGCCTGCCCCTGGCTGCAGCGCGCCAGCTTCCGCGCGATTCGTGGTCGATCCCGAAACCTGCAGGAACGGAAGAACCCCGTTCGCCGTGCCCGCGGCCGAAATCTCCTGGCTTTCGTCGTTGATTTTGGAAAGTTGCACGTCGGGCCGCTGCGCCATCGCCCGATTCACCAGCTCCCTCAGGCTCGGCAAATCGTCACTGGGAGGAACGGTGATGCGATCCAGCGTCACGATCGTCGCCGATTCCAGCAGCGCATCTCCCAGACCGTTGCGGCTTAACGTATCTTTGAGCTGCGTCTCCTGCTGCTGCAGAGTCTGCTGCGCGATCGCCATGTCCTGCTTGCGCGTCGAGACCTCGGCCTGCGCGCGATAGATATCTACCTTCGCAACCGCGCCTAGCTCGATCTCTTTCGTCGTGTCATCCAGAAATTTTTGCGCGAAATCGAGCGCGCTTTGCTTGGCCCTCAAATCGTCGCCCGAACTCACCAGATCCCAATACGAATTGACGACGTTCGAAACCAGCGATAGTAACTGCGATCGGAAGGTCTCCTGCGCCGAACTGATGCCCTTCTGCGCGACCCGAATGAAGCGGCTGTTCACGCCGATCCCGAAGCTATTCAGCAAATTCTGCCGCGCGTAGATCTGCGCGACCGGCGCCACCGACGGGTTCAGTACATCGCCAGGGGAATTCTCCTTCAAATAGGACTCGTTGAACGTAAGCTGCGTGATCCCGCCCGTCAGCATTCCCTGTTGCGCGAACGAATTGTAGGTGTGGTTCGCTTGCTCCAGCACTGTCGTTCCCGCGAACAGAAACGGCTCCAGTACGGTGCGATGAATCCAGAACGTGCTGTTCTGAAAAAATGTGTCCAGGTTGGGGGTCACCGGCCCGATCTGCGACACTGTTCCGCCGCCGCCGCCACCGCCACCGTTGCCTCCGCCGCCCGAGCTGATTCCCGCACTTTGCAGCGCTCCGGCCACACCCTGGCCGCTCACCGCCTGATTGGTGAGCGAATTTCCTCCCGTCACGCCGCGCAGCGGACCGCCGCCTTGCTGACGTTTCAACGTCCAATCCGCATTCAATGGGCCGTAGCGATCCACCTGCAGATCCATGTTGTTCTCGATCGCCAGCGCGATCGCATCCTGCAACGTCAGATACAGCTTGCCCCCGTGAATCAGAGCATGCAGTCGCGGCGAGTTCGTCAGGATGCTCGGCGGCAGCACCGGTTCCAGATATGGACGCCACAACCCTTTGGCTTGCGGCGCCTGCACGAACGGCTGCTGCGCGAACATCGGACTCACCAGCGTCGCGGCCAGAAAAATCGAAAACGCTTTCTTGAGATTCATGGCTGCCTACTTCGCCTCCGGCAAATTGTCCGGCAGCCTGGCGGGCTTGTCCACCTTGCCCCGCATCGCCTCATCCAGCGAAATATTGTTGACTTCCAGGGTCACGCCGATGGCCTGCTCGAACGCGATGCGCGCGTGCGTGTAGTTCGCCATCGCCTGTACTTCCAGGCTCTGATCGTTGGCCAGATCGCGCTGCGCCTGCACCACCGTCGCGATGGTCGACTCGCCGAACTTGAATCGCATCTGCTCGGCTTCCAGCGTCTGCTCCGCCAGCACCCGGGTCGCGACCGCAGTCGCGTGCCGCGCGCGAGCCTGCTGCAATCCGATCACGGCATTGCGCACATCCACTCGAACTTGCGCCATGTTCTTGTTGTATTGCAGACCTTTGCGAGCCAGATCCAGTTCATCCAGCACATAATCGGCTTGCGCTACACGATTCCGGAACGGAATGTTCAACGTGAACCCCGCCGAATAGTTCGGAAAATCGCGGCCGAAAATCTGTTTGAGCAAATTGCCATAGCCGCCCACCAGGTACGGATCGGCCGCACCGGCCCAGTGCGCTTTGCGGCCCGGCGAGTCCGTTGTTGGTGAACTCGGCGAACGCGTTCAAAGACGGCAGCAGGTTGTTGCGCGTCCCGGCGTTATTGATCTTGGAGCTTTCGATATTGATCTTGGCCTGTTCGATTTCCGGCCGCTTCGCCAGCGCTTCGGTCACCAACTCCTCCAGCGGCTTCAGATTCTCTGTCGGCGGAATCACCACGTGATCGAGCGGCACCACGTGCACATCGTCCAGCCAGCCGCTCACCGCGCCGTTACGGCTTAGCGCGTTCTTCAAAATGATTTCCTGCTGCGCGACGTTGGTCTGCGAAATCAACAGGTCTTCCTTGCTCTGCGAAACCTGCGCTTCCGCACGCGTCACTTCGATCTGCGGCAGCGTTCCCAACTCGGCCTGACGCTTGTTGTCTTCGTAAAGTTGATTCGCGGTCTCCAGCGCCTTTCTGTTTGATCCGCAAATCCTCGTCGAAGCTCACCAGATCCCAGTAGACGTTCAGGATCGCGGAAATAGTAGTGACCACCTGCAGCTTGAATTGCAGATCGCTCACCTTGATGTTGTTCTTGGCGACCTTGATGAACCGTTTATTGACCCCGAAACCCAGCCCCTGCAGCAACGGTTGCGAAACCGTGAGATCCAGCGATCCCGACGTGTATGGATTCAACGGATACCCCGGGCTGTTCACCGCCTGCCGCTGGCTCGAAAAGGTCATCGTCGCGCTGGTCCCCGTCGCCCACGACTGTCCATACTGCACCGCGTAGAACCGGCTCGAATCCAGGAAGAACGGCACGAACTGCGCCGTGAGGTTGCTCAGTGGCGTGGTGGTATGCGCGAAGTTGGCCTGAATCGCGAGGTAAGGATCCAGGCTCACCGGCGACACGCCGGTCGAAACTACCAATCCTCCACCCGAGCTCACACCCGATCCGCCTCCCGCCAGGCCCACCGAATTCACGCTCACTCCATTCAAGCTGATGCTCTGCGGCCCTGCCGCGATCCCGACGCTAATATCGCGCAGCGCCGCTCCTCCCTCCGCGCGCCGCAGCACTTCCTGCGAAAGCAGCGGAGCGTAGCGCTGCACCGCAATATCGATATTGTTTTCCAGCGCCAGCGCGATCACGTCGTCTTTCGAAAGATACAAATGCCCCGCGCGCACCAATTCTTCCAGGCGAGGCGTGTCGGACAACTTCGCCGCACTCACCACGCGCTTCTGGATGTGGAACGGATTCAGCAGCGGCTGCACATATCGAACCGGCGGCGGGTTGCTCACCGAGATCTCGACCTGATCCTGCGAAACTAATTGCTGACCGGATACATTGCCACCCTGCGCCACTTGCTGCGGCGCATTCGGCTGGTTCTGCTGCGGGACGTTTGCTGTCTGCGCGCCCTGTTGCGCCGAATTGGGTGGTTGAATCGGTGGAGTGGGTGGCGGCTGTTGCTGCTGAGCACCCGCCACACTCGTAATCAGCACAGCGGCCATCAAATTTCGAAAAGATTTCATAATGACGATTCCTTGGCGCATTCGAACACACCGCACCTCACACGCGCTTTCAGTTATTTTGCGAGTCAATCGATTGTTGTGATGTGCTTGAGTGCAATTCCCCTTCCACTTACGTTTCCCCGCCGGAGTCTGTTCCTCTAAAAGCGGTTAGCGCTTGGTGAAAGACCACTCTGTTCGATTTTGCTATTAACTGTCCGGTTTCGCAACGTCCGCGAAATCGTGATTGTAAAGGAGTTTCAGTTCGCGGGCGCCTTTGGTCGCGCAAATCTATCGAGCAAACGAGTTCGATCGGCCGCCGAAATCCCCGTGAACTTGCGGATATCGTCCCGCGTGGCCAGTTTTCGCCGGAAGCGCCCGAAATATTCGTCGATGTCGCCACCATAAGCGAAGCTGTACATGATGTCCTCGAAATTTGAGGTATGCGCCAACCCCAACGCATGCCCGGCCTCATGCACGCAGGTCAAATACACGATCGTGTCATGCAGCAATTTGTCTTTGGTGAACCCGTCCTCCACACGCAGATTCATCTGCGCGCCCCGCAATCCGTTGACCTCGATCGGAACCGTCTCGCCGTAAACTCCGCGAGCCGGGAGTGCCCAGATCATTCGAAACTGTGCCTGGCGCGGGGCCGCTTCGACGAAATGCAATCGCCCTTCCGCCACGCGTTCCCACGCATCCAAAGCCCAGCGAGCCAGTTCCGCATCGCCCGCCACACACCGCGTCGCCGGATTGTTGCACGGCGAAATCCAGAAGCTGGTGGGATCGGCGGCCATCGCCAAGGACACTGCCGTGAGCATCAGGATTAAACTATTTCGCATTGGCGTTCGCCTTTATGATCGCCTCTAATTGCTCCACGCGCTGCTTCAGATCGTCGATCGCCTGACCCTCCGGATCGGGCAGCCGTCCGTGCTCCAGGGGATCGAGCTCATACCCGCCTTCGCCGACCACACGTCCGGGCACGCCCACCACGGTCGAATGATCCGGCACCGGCCGCACCACTACCGATCCTGCGCCGACCTTCGAAAAATCGCCGATCCGAATATTACCCAAAATTACCGCTCCCGTTCCGATCACCACTCCGTTGCCGATGGTCGGGTGCCTCTTGCCCGTGACCTTGCCCGTCCCGCCCAGCGTCACGCCCTGATACATCAGCACGTCGTCGCCGATCTCGCTGGTTTCGCCGATCACCACTCCCATGCCGTGATCGATGAAGCAGCGCCGCCCGATGGTCGCACCGGGATGGATTTCGATGCCGGTCATCGCGCGCGAAAATTGCGACGTCAGCCGGCCCAGCGTGAACCATCCGCGCCGTATAGAGCCGATGCGCCACGCGATGCAGCAGCAGCGCGTGGAAACCCGGATAGCACAGCCAGATTTCGAGCGTGCTGCGCGCCGCCGGATCGCGCCGGAACACGGTATCGATTTGTTCACGCAAGAATCCCGCCATGGTTGTATTGCTTAGATGAATTATCGCGTGAAAGGTCGCGGCCGATGCTGGACTGAGGGCGTATTATGCTGGAGACAAATGCACATCCTCACCCGCTGCGCCGCGTTACTCGCGCCGGTCCTGTTGATTTCCTGCTCGCCGACGCCTGAACCGACCACCAAAAAATCACCCCTGCCGCCCGTCGAAGGCCCCGGTATGGCGATCAATAAACATCCCCTGGCGAAATTTATCGAAGTTGCTGGCATTCGCTTCACTGAATCGGGCGCGGGAAAATTGAAAATCACCTTCGCGGTAATCAATCACTCCGAAGCCGACATCGGCGATCTGGGCCTGAAGTTCAAGCTGGTCACCAATTCCGCCAAGCCCGAAGATCCACCGGTGGCCGAGTTCGAAACCAAAATCGCTACGCTGGCGCCGCTCGAAAACAAGGACGTATCCGTCGAAGTGCCCACCAAGATGCGAGTCTATGAGCTGCCCGATTGGCAATTCATTCGCGCACGCTACGAAATCACGTCCCCCCAATAATCATGACTGAGCGCCTTTATTACAACGATTCTTACGCGCGCGAATTCGCGAGCCCCATTGCGTCCATCGAGGACGGCGGCAAGCGCGTCTATCTCGAACGCACCGCGTTCTATCCCACTTCCGGTGGCCAGCCGTTCGATCTCGGCACCCTGGGCGGCATCGCGATTGAGGAAATTGTCGATGAAGACGACCATCGCATTGTTCATGTTTTAGCGGCCCCTCTGGCAACGCCCTCCGGCGAGATCACAGGGTCGATCGACTGGGCACGCCGTTGGGATCACATGCAGCAGCACACCGGCCAGCATCTGCTCTCGGCCGTCCTGATCGAGCTGTTCGACATCACGACGGTCTCTTTCCATATGAGCGCCGCCAGTTCCACGATCGACCTCAGTGCACCGTCGCTAAGCCCGCAGCAAGCCGAAAAAGTGGAAGAGCGCTGCGCCGAAATCATTGCCGAAGCGCGGCCGGTTTCCATCTCTTACGAAGATTCCTCGGAAGATCTCGGATTGCGAAAGGCCTCCGCGCGCACCGGCACGTTGCGCATCGTGACCATCGAAAATCTGGATCGCAGCGCCTGCGGCGGCACCCACGTTCGATCCACTGCCGAACTCGGCCCGATTCTGCTGCGCAAGATCGATAAGATGCGCGGCAACGCTCGCATCGAATTCGTGTGCGGGTTGCGCGCGCTGCGCACTGCACGCCGCGATTTCCGAACGCTTTCCGAAATTAGCAAGCTGGTTTCAGTGCCGATTGAGGAAGCCGCCGCAGTCGTCGCTGCGCAGACCGAACGTGCGAAAAATTTCGAAAAAACCGCGCTCCGTCTGGCCGCCGAACTGGCCAGACGAGAAGGGCAGGAGCTGTATGCATCCACAGCGCCCGACGCTGATGGTATCCGTCGCGCGACGCACCGAGGTCCCATCGATGACGCGGTGCGCGCCCGTGCGCAGGCGTTCGTTGCCGGATCGAAAGCCGTATTTCTCGCCATCTCCACCGATCCACCCGCGATTCTGCTCGCGGCGTCGTCCGATTCAGGAATCCACGCCGGCGAACGCGTCAAGGCTGCCGTTACTGCCGCCGGCGGCCGAGGCGGTGGGAATGCATCGCTCGCGCAAGGAACCGTGCCGAACGCGGCATCGCTCGATTCCATCGCCGCTGCGTTATTACAACACCCGTAGCGCGGGTGTTTGATAATCTGAAATCGCATGCCCGAAACCTACCGCCGTTTTGAAGCTGGTCCCGATCCGTTTGGACGCCACTGGCACATCGAATTTCGATGGCTCCAGACCGCGATTTCGATTCGCCACGCAGACACCGTCGATGTGAAGTTCGTGGTGTGGACTCGCGAAGCGCCGGAACAGGGAGGCGAGCCCAAGCAGGAAAAAGTGATCGCGCTGCCCCACGCAGCCTTACTCGCGTTGAGCGTGAAAACAGGCCACCCGCTCACCGATCCGTGGTGCCTCAAACTTGCGGCCCGTCACCTCAATCACATGATCGAAACCGGCGAGGATCTCGAAAAAACGCTGGTAACGCTTTCCGCGCAGGAGCTGGATCAGGCCGCGGAAATCGCGCAGCCGGTGTAACCTTCCGGCCGTGTGAATCGTGTAATTGGCGTCGTGGTAAATATAGTCTGACAACTTGAAGGGGAGCGAATCCGATGGTGAACTGTCCAAAATGCGACGCCGCAATCGATGTCGACGAGGACGAACTGGACGAAGGTGACGCGCTGACGTGCGAGGAGTGCGGAGCGAACCTGAACGTGAGCGGGGTATCCCCGCTCGAACTGGCGCCGGAAGAAGACGCCGATGACGACGACGATGACGATGAGGACGACGACGAAGATTTCGATGAGGATGAGGACGACGACCTCGACGAAGATGACGACGATGATGACGACGAGGACGATTGGAAATAATTAGGATCATGGCCAGGACCGCAAGGTATTTCGCGCTGCTGTTTGCCGTGCTGGTTGTCGCGGGCGCCTGGATCACCGCCGCCGCGCAAACCAAACAGGAAAAGCGCGAGGCTGCGACCGAACGCATCGTGCAAGGTTCCGTTACCGATCCTGACGGTAAGTTCATTGATGGCGCGGTGGTGAAGTTGAAGGACATGCGAACCCTGCAGGTACGGTCGTTCTACACCCAGAAAGACGGCGGTTATCATTTTTCCGGACTCAAGCTCGATAACGATTACGAACTCGAAGCCACTTATAACGACATGAGCAGCGGATGGAAGCGATTGACTGTGTTCGACACGCGCAAGGAGCCCATCATCAACTTGAAGCTCGAAAAGGTCAAGCCCGAAAGCAAGGCAGAAGGCAAGCAATGAGAATCGTTCGATGGCTAACGCTAGGGGTTTCCGCGATCGCGATTCTCACCGCGCAATCGTTCCCGCACATTGACGACGCTGGCTATCCCAAGCTGATCGCACAGCACAAAGGTAAAGTCGTGCTCGCCGATTTCTGGGCGACATGGTGCGTTCCCTGCCGCAAGCAGCTTCCCGATACGGTGAAGCTGGAAGCGAAACTGCGCGCGCGCGGCCTGGATGTGCTGATGATTTCGACCGACGAAGTGAAGAATGAGCCCGCCGCCATGAAGGTCTTGAAGGAAAGCAAAATGGCCGCGCCCGGATTCCTTCGCGTCACCAAAGACGAGGACGAATTCTGCCACAAGGTCGATCCCAAGTGGGAAGGCGCCATGCCGGCCACGTTCCTGTACGATCGCAACGGCAAGCTGGTGAAATCATTCATCGGCGAAACGCCGCTTGAGACCATCGAAGCCGCGATCCTCAAGCTGTTGTAGTAGTGCTCCGGAACGTTTTCCTATTCGCGGTCGCGTTCGTCCTGCACGCGCAAGTCCTCATCATTCACCAAGTCACCGTCATCGACGCGACCGGCGCGCCTCCCAAGAAAGATTTCGATGTTGCAATCGAGCGAGGCCGCATCACTGCGGTCGCCAAGAAAATCCGAATCGCCAGGAACGCCCGCGATGTACAAATCGTTGACGCCAAGGGAAAATTTCTGATCCCCGGCCTGTGGGATATGCACGTCCACATCGCGCCTCAAGCGGCGACCGAGATCTTCTTTCCACTATTCGTCGCGAACGGAATCACCGGCGTGCGCGACATGTTCACTGCAATTCCGATGGCCACGGTTCGTCAATGGCGCACCTCGTCCGATACACCACGCATCGTCGTGCCCGGATTCCTGGATGGTCCGCCCATGCTCTCCGCGGGGATTCCGCCGCCCGGCGCATTCGCGATCGCGAATCCCGATCAAGCTCGCTTCGCCGTTCGCGCGTCTGGCGCAATCCGGCGTCGATTTTTTGAAAGTCTACAACAGCATTCCTCGCGATGCGTACTTTGCGCTCGCCGAAGAAGCCCGTGCGATCGGCATCCCGTTCGCCGGTCATGTTCCTGAAGCCGTCAGCCCGCTCGAAGCCTCCAACGCCGGCCAGCGCAGCCAGGAACACCTGATCAATCTTCTACTGGCGTGTTCGACCGATGAAGAAAAACTCCGCACGCAACGAATCGAGCTGATGCTGTCCCAGCAAATCTCCGGCGAAGCGCGCATGCGCGAGCTGGCGTTTCCGAATCCGGCAGGATTGTTCGAGATCGTATAGTCCAGAGAAGGCTGCTGCGTTGTTTCAAACGTTCGTGAAGAACGGAACGTGGCAGACGCCGACGTTGGCGCTGCTCGACGGTTTCGCGCGCGCTCTGGATCCCGATTTCATCAGCGATCCCCGCCGCAAATATCTCCCCGCCATGTGGACCCAGCAATGGGATCCGCACACAACGTTCTTCCTCAAAGATCTGTTCACAATGGAAGGCGCCTACGATCAACTCAACGCCCGCATTCGAGCGCTACTGGCTCGTTATGAAAAACTGGTCGGCGATATGCGCCGCGCCGGTGTCGAGTTTCTCGCGGGAACCGATGCCAACGGAACCAATCCAGTGTTCCCCGCGTTTGGCCTGCATCGCGAACTGCAGTTGCTGGTCGAATCCGGCTTGACGCCCATGGAAGCGCTGCAATCCGCCACGCGAAATCCGGCCCGCTATTTCGGTGCACCGAATGAAGGCGGCACCGTCGAAGCCGGCCGCGCGGCCGATCTAGTGCTGCTCAATGCCGATCCTCTACGCGACATTCGCAATACCGAAAAGATCGAAGCAGTGGTGATGCGCGGGAAATATTTCTCGCGTGCCGATCTGGATGCATTACTCGCCCAGGCCGCGAAATCGGCCTCGGCGGTACGATAAACAAATGGCCTCCACTGCCAGCAAGAACCTTCTTTCCCCCATCGATATTCCCCGTCGCGAACGTTTTCGCAGTCAGCGAACGCTGCGCTTCACCGAAAGCGTGATTCGCGAAATGAGCCGGCTCGCGGTACAGCACAACGCCGTGAATCTCGCGCAAGGTTTCCCCGATTTTCCCGCGCCCGAAATCCTGAAGAACGCCGCTCGAGAAGCCATTACCGGCGACGTCAATCAATACGCCATCACCTGGGGCGCGAAGGTGTTCCGCGACGCGATCGCCGCAAAATATCGCCGCTGCTACGGCCTCGATTTCGATCCCGAGCGCGAAATCACGGTCTGCTGCGGATCGACCGAGGGCATGATGGCATCGCTGATGGCGGTCACCAATCCCGGCGACGAAGTGGTGATTTTCGAGCCGCATTACGAAAACTACGGCCCCGATACGCTACTCTCCGGCGCGGAGCGCAAGTTCGTCAATCTTCGTCCGCCCGACTGGAGCTTCGATGAAGCGGAACTGCGCGCCGCATTTTCCAAGCGAACGAAGGCGATCATTCTATGCTCGCCGAACAACCCGACGGGCCACGTGTTCAACGCGGGCGCAGCTCGAAATCATCGCTCGCATTGTGCCAGGAATTCGACACGCTCGCCATCACCGACGAAATCTACGAGCACATCCTGTACGACGGCACCGTGCACGTCCCGATCATGAGCCTGCCCGGCATGCGCGATCGCACCATTCTGGTGAACAGCATGAGCAAGACCTACGCGGTCACCGGATGGCGTGTGGGTTGGGTGCTGGCGCGCCCGGATCTGACGGATTCCATCCGCAAGGTTCACGATTTTCTCACCGTCGGCGCGGCGGCTCCGTTACAGCAGGCGGGCGCGGTGGCGATGGGGCTGCCCGATGAATACTACACGTCGCTCGCCGCGATTACAAAGCCCGGCGCGATGCCATGCTCGAGGTGCTGAACGGTGCGGGCTTCAAGTGCTTCCACCCGAGCGGCGCGTACTACATCATGACCGACATTTCAGGCTTCGGTTATCCCGACGATATGGAATTCGCGCGGCACCTGATCGAAGACGTCGGCGTGGCTGCAGTGCCCGGATCGAGCTTTTTCGAAAATCCCGAAGAAGGCTCGCAGATGATCCGTTTCTGCTTCTGCAAGAAGTACGAGACTCTCGAAGAAGCGAAAGCCCGGCTTCGGAAAATTTAAGCCAAAGATCTAAGTTAGCGCTGCCCGTCGCTTATTTCGCGAGCATACGTCTTCGTCACCGGCAGCACGATCTTCGATCGCCCGTCGAGCAGCACTGTATTATTCGCCTTCACCGCCTGGTCGTAGCTCTTGAGCGGCTCCCAGGTGTTCGAATGCGGCTCGAATCGAGGATTGTTGGCGCTCTGCACCAGCACCTCGATTTTATGCCCTGTATTAAATACGAGGGCAGTCGACCACAGGTCGACCGTAATGGGATACACCTTTTTTTTCTGCGGATGCGTCGCCGTTCCCGGCTTGATCGCGAACCGCAGCCGCGTACCCTCATCCAGCACCAGCGCTTCGTAGCCGTTCGGATAAACATCGACCAGCTTCACGATGAAATCAGTGTCTTGAGCATCGGTCGAAACAGCCAGCTCCGCTTTCACCGGTCCCGTGATTTCGAGCGGCGCTTTCAACGCTTCCGTCTCGAACTTGAGAACATCAGCGCGGCCACTCACCTTGCGCTGATCCATGGGCCCGCGTTCCATCATCAGGTTGTTCCCGCCGATGGTCGGCGTCGGATCGTGAGGATCGTAAACGTAGGACAACTTCCCTGATCCCGATGGCTTCGCTGCCGTCAGAGTGTGCGACGCCGTCAGATAGTACGGGGTCGCGCTGAACTGCGGCGGCCAGCTCGTCGCCGTGCGCCACTGATTTCCCGGCGCCGATTTATCAAACGTGTCGCCCATCACGTAATAACGAACCGCAGGCTCCTTCATGATCCCGTTGTCGATTCCCTTCATCCAGTAGTCGAACCACTTGATCGGATCGCCGCCGTTTAAATTGCCGCCCTCGGCCGGATATTTCAAATCGCCCGAAAGATTGCCGTGCCCGAACGCGCCCATCATCAATTTTTGATTGCCGCGAGCTTTCGGACCGCCGTCGCCTTGCAGCGCCAGGTAGCTATCGATGGAACCCTGCAGAAAAATGTCGTACCATCCGCCGACATTGTACATCGGGATGTTGACGTGTGCAGCCTGCGCGCGCAGATCGTGACGGCGAGCCTCTTCGTCGTACGTTTTGATGAGCGGGCGCGGCGTCGGGTCGGGAGGTACGCCCTGCGCCCGCAGCCATTCTTCATTCAGATTCTTGAGGAACAACCCGCCGGGATAATTCGAATATCGAAACGTCGAGCTCGGCGCGACCTGCACGAATGCTGAAACCAGATGCGGCGGATTCGCGATCGCCGCCAGATTCTGCGTGATTCCCATCGCCGACGGCCCGTACATGCTGACTTTGCCGTTCGACCAGGGCTGCTTTGCGATCCATTCAATGGTGTCGTAGCCGTCTTCGATATCGTCGACAAATGCAGCGTACTTGCCTTCGCTCTTGAATTTGCCGCGCACGTCCTGCACCACGCGCGCGTAGTTCTGATCCAGAAATTGCTTGTGCGTCTTTGGCCCGTACATGGCATCTTTGCCGTACGGCGTGCGCGTCAGAATCACGTTGAAGGGGCCGTCGCCGGGTGGCAGATAAATCGTGGTCGCCAGCTTGACGCCGTCGCGCATGGTGACCATTGCGTCCTTTCCGGTTTGGGCAAAGACCGGAAGAATCGCCAACAGGGGCAGGGTGAATTTCACGGAATTCATGAGGAACATCATACTCGAAGATCGCGCGCGCTACGGGATGCCCAAAGCGCCGGATTCCCAGTGATCCAACTGGTCACGGAATATCGGCAGCACGTCAGCCATGTATGCCTTGTGCACGTCGAGTGACGCGTCCATGTGGTTCGGAAATTCGATCCCGTTCCTCGAAAGGAAGCGCTCCACATCTTTCTTCGATTCGCGCTCGCCCTGATAGCTTATACCGACCACGGTTACGCTGGATCGGCGATACATGTGCCACCAGTCGCTCGCATCCTTCATCCTTTTCGCTGCATCGTTAGTCCAGGTCGCCCAGAAGTACAGGACTACGATATTTCCTTTCAGCGCCCGCAGCGAAGTCTCCTGCCCTTCCGCATTCTTGAACGTGAAATCGGGCGCGGGTTGGCCTACCAGAATCTTGCCGGGCTCGCTGCGCTTGGTTAGCCAGGAGGGGCCGTGGAAAACGAAGAGCTTCGGATCGGGAGGCTTCTCAATGTCCGCCAGAATCCAATTGCGCGTCACGTGTTTTTTGGCCGGGGCGTCCTTATATTTTTCGCGCAGTACAAGAGATGTTGCTTGATCGATCCATAACGTGGAATGCACACCTTCAAACGGGTTGGTCTCAACGATCCAACACCTATGTTTGACTCCCGTTAAGCTCACCGCGCCTTCGCCTTTCACGGTCGCCCGGTGCGTCCAATTCTCCGCCTGCGTCCAGCGATCCACGAAAAGCCCGCGGGCTGCGACGATTTCGCGTTCGCATGCGGCAGCGTCGCGCTCGATCGGGGTGATGGGCGGGACATCGGGCTCCGGCGCGGTCGGATCGAAGGGATGGGCGATCGCCTCAGTGTAGGTGTCCGGGCGCAGCCCGGGCCATCGTATCGCCACGTCAAGTTGACCATCGGTGGCGCACTAGGGTTCCCCACAGACGCTTCATCGCGAACTTGTCCGGACGCGCCCCCGCGAAGTCCATGACGTAAGAATCATCTCTTGGGAGGACGAATCCCGGGAAGTCGCCTGGAACGGCAAAGCGATCATGGTACGGGTATTCAGTCACCTTGAAGTGATAGAAGCTGAGGTTCCCGTAGGTTTCGGCGACGCGGCTGAGAATCTCCTGGACATCAGGCCGCGCTTGCGCCCTGCAACACGCGCCGGCGAGAGTTATCCACACCAACGTCCGTATAGCGAAAGGCATCACTGACATTCTGACAAAGTCAGCCGATTTCTTGGAATTCAACGTACGTGCCGTCAGGGAATGCCGAACGCCCCAATTTCCCAGTGGTCGGTCTGGTCATCCTGGCGCAGATACTGACGAATTTTGCCGTCGACATCGACCACCACCACCGTTGGCAACACGTCGACCTTATAGGCGGCGTGCAATTCTCCGCTGCCTCCATCCATCAGGTTAGGGAAATCGATTCCATACCGGGCCCGAAAGCTCTCCACTTCCTTCGGCTGTTGATGCTTGCCGTTGTAGCTGACGCCGATCAGTTCAATGCCGGCATCGCGATGGACATGCCACCAATCGTTCGCGTCCGTCATTCTCCTGGCGGCTTCTGGAGTCCAGGTTGCCCAGAAATAGATCACGACGACGTGGCCGCGCAGCGCATGCAAAGACGCTTCGAACACCCGCGGCGTTCCTATAGTGAAAGTCCGGCGCGGGCTGGCCGACAAACAACGCGTCCCGATCGCTCACTTTACTTTTTCCGCGCTTCGGTTGATAGACAAACGTCCGCGGATCAGGGGAGCGGAATCCGCGGCGGTCCAAGTCCTGCGCACTTTCTGGCCGGTGAAGTGGTTCACCTAATGTTCGCGCAGCACCAGAAAGGTCGATTGATCGATCCACGCCTCCAGGTCGAAGCGCTTCGGCATGTGAACCTGGACCACCCAGCACCGGCGCATTTATTTACCGAGCTTCATCGAAGCTTGACGCGTGATCCTGCCGGCTTGGTCAAACTCGATCGCATCGGCCCAATGGAGTATCAGTGTGTCCCGCGCCTCGGCGATGGCGCGTTCGCAAGGGAACGCGGCGCGGGCGGATCCGCTCAGGGGAGGATCGAGGTCAGGACCCTCGAGATCGATGGGATTTGCCAGCGCCTCAACATAATGGTCCGGTAGCGCAGATAACTCCAGGTCGTCTTGCCGTCCGTCACACAGGTCATCCCCGTGGCGCTTTTCAGAGCGAACCGGCCGCCCGGCGCGGCCGCGAATTCCACCACGTCGCTGTGACTATGTTGATACTCGTACAGCTTGAAGGAATAGCTGGTCAGGTGCGAATAGGTATCGGCGACGCGATCCAGGATTTCCTTGGCACCCGGTGTGGATTGCCCGAAGGCCAGCGGCGCGAACAACAGCACGATCCACATCGCAGAATTCCGCGCCATATCCGTCCTGATTATCTAATTTTTCGGAGTGCTATTTAGGCGGATTCTCGGGAGCCGCGGGCGGCTGCGGGACTTGAATGCGAATGATATGAAACGGCGTCGCGATCTGCGGATCAGGCTCAAACCATCCGTGATTGGCGCGGTCGATGATTTCGAAATAGTAGAGCAGGTCGGCGCTGGTTGGAGGAATTGTAAAGCTGACCGAGAGCGCGGCGGGTTTTTCGATCACCGTCGTCATCGCGGAATCTAACGATCGATAGTGCAGCCGAACAGCGCGCGCATCCTTGATTGGCGCGATCTGCAGCGTCACTTCAATCGGCTTATCGGGCGGCGAAACGTGCACGATGGTGTGTTTGAAGATCGGCCGGTCAATCTCCGCTCGCGCATCTTCATTGGAAGGAAACAGCGTGCGGATGCGGGCGGATTCGGCGCGCCCGATAGTCGCGATTAATTGCAGATCGGGAAACGCGGCGTGCTCCAGCGATGCCGCCGATGCCTCCAGCGTCGCGGCCAGATCGAGGGGCTTCAGTTTGGCAGTCGCGACCGCTCTCTTCATCTCATCAACCGATGCCACCCAATCGTTCGCCGGAGCTTTCGATTCCGCGACACCCGCGATGATCTGCGCCGCTGCCTGCAGCGCCTCCGGGCTCTCGCCGTGCTCGGACTTGGTCTTCGGATCATAGGCGAGCCTGCCCCACAGCCAATAGAATTCGGCGTGCGATTCGAAATCCACCGGCGCTTCGATCTCGAAATTCGGCGGCCATGAAGGTACGCCGGCCGGCTGCGACGATCCCCCGACCGCGATTCCTTCCTGCCGCGCGATGTCCACGATTTCCGCATCCGGATCGAGCGCGATTCGCCGTCCCGCTCTCTGAATCGGCTTGAACACCATAGCTCGATAACGGTCCGCGTCGTGCGAGGCACTGCGAATCTGAATCGATCGAATTAAAGGAAGCCCAATGGTCTTCGCGACACTCTCATCGGGCTCATACCACAGTGCGACCGTGAGATCGACCGCGAAATCGGCCGCGGTTTGCGCAATCGTGCGCAGCTTTTCGAGATCAGTCACCGGCGCCGTGTAGACCAGTGTCAGATGATTCCACCGATCGCGCGCCAGCGTTTCGAAATACGGCCGCCAGTCCGCGAAATCGTCTTTAGCGAATCTCCGCACCGATCGGACTGCGATCGAAGGGACCTCGTGCGCCGGTTTCATGCGCCCGTTGGCGCGAATTTCATCGGCTGCTTCGAGCAGTCCGTACATCAGCCCGCGCAGATCGCCGCCGCTGATGTGTGCGCCGCCTGCTGCATAAGGCTCGACGCGAAACGTCTCGGCGGGTTCGAGCGAAACGTCGTACTTGATGCGCTGCTTGAACGGCCGGGCGGCCATCGCGGCGTTGAATTCGCCCAACGCGAACTCGACCGGTCCTGCGGCGAAAGCAGGCAGCGCTAAAAGAAAGCTAATCGACCACCGCACTCCAGCCTCTTCTCGATAGATCCCAGTAAATCACCGCGCCGCCGAGCAATCCCATCGCGATCAGCGCTAGTCCAATTCCATTTTCATGCAGCAGCAGCTTGCCGGTGCCGAACAGGATTCCATAAATCAGCGCGCAACCCGAAATCCAATCGAGCGTATTCGCCCATCCGCCGCCCGCCGGTTTGATATCAGGACGCAGTTTCGCGATCGGTCCCCATCCCGCCGCCGATGGCCTAGTACGCGCGTAAAACGCCGTCAGCACTTCGTTTGACTCTGGCTTGGTCAGAAAGGTTGTCGCAAGCCAAACTACCGAAGTGATCGCGACCGTGATGATCATCAGCCATGCGAAATCGCGCGGCTGGCCGCTATCGAGACCCGCGAATTTATGCAACCCGTAGGACACAATCGCAGCGGTGATCATCGCCGATACCTCGCTCCACGCATTGATGCGCCACCAGAACCAGCGGAGCAGGAGTACGCTGCCGGTGCCCGCTCCGGTGACGGTCAGCACCTTCCAGGCATCGCTGATCGATTCCATCTTGAAAGTGATGGCCGCCGAAATCACCGTGAGCAGCACAGTCGCAACCTGTGAGGCGTTGACGTAGTGCCGATCGGAAGCGTTCGGCTTAAGGAATCGGCGATAGAAATCGTTGATAAGGTAACTCGCGCCCCAATTGAGCTGCGTCGCAATGGTCGACATATACGCCGCCGCAAATGCCGCGACCATCAGCCCGCGCAGGGATGGCGGCAGATACGCGATCATCACGCGGATATATCCCGTCTCCGGTTTTTCCAGATGGGGAAATAAGACCAGCGAAACCAGCGCGACGAGAATCCAAGGCCACGGCCGGATCGCATAATGCGCGATGTTGAACCACAACGTCGCGAGCAAAGAATGTTTTTCATCTTTCGCGCTGAACATGCGTTGCGCGATATAGCCGCCGCCGCCCGGTTCTGCGCCGGGATACCAGGTGGCCCACCAGTTCAAAGAGATGTACACGAAGAACGTGATCAGCGGCATCCACGCCGAATTGAGATTCGGCACGAAGTCGAGCACGCTCCCTTCTCCCCCGCGCGTGGCGTCGATCGCTGCCAGCTTCACCTTCAGCGCGTCCATCCCGCCGACTGCCTTTACCGCGAACACGGCCAGCGCGATCACCATGCTCATCTTGATGACGAACTGGAACATGTCGGTGACCAGCACGCCCCATAGTCCACTCAGCGTCGAGATAAACGAAGTTAATGCAATGAGCCCGATCACGATTCCGATCGCCTGCAGCTTGGTGACGCCCAGAATCAGCATCAGGATGTCGACCATCGCTAGATTCACCCAGCCGAGAATGATGCAGTTGATGGGGATGCCCAGGTACAGCGCGCGAAATCCGCGCAGGAACGCGGCGGGCTTGCCGGAATATCGAATCTCAGAAAACTCGATATCGGTCATCACACCGGATCGCCGCCACAATCGCGCGTAGAAAAACACCGTCATCATGCCGCTGGCGACAAAGCACCACCAGAACCAATTTCCTGCGATGCCTCCCTTGGCGACCAATCCAGTTACCGCCAGCGGCGTGTCGGCGGCGAACGTGGTCGCCACCATCGACGTCCCGGCGAGCCACCACGGCACATTGCGGCCGGATAGAAAGAATTCGTTGACGCTCGACCCGGCGCGCGATTTGTAATAGAAGCCGATCGCCAGATTGAACGCGAAGTACAGTGCGACGACGGCCCAGTCGACGGAGGTAAGAGTCAAGGAGTGATTATAGTCGCTGCGTCGCTCGCCCGGCGAGTTTGGCTTGCGCCGCGATGGCGCGCCACACCCTGAACGTGAAATATGCGACGCTGGACAGCACCGCGGGCATCACTTACCCGAGCGACCAAATTGACAACGGAACCGTCCCGACTTGCAAAGCATAGTCGTGAATGCCGATCAGGCGAAACACGTTGAACGCCGCCCACAGCCCGTAGAGAACAGTTGCGACTTTGGCGGTGAGGCTCCGAAACCGGCTCCTGTGGTTCATCATTGCGCGGTGGCGATTGATAGACCCAGCGAAACAAAGCGATTGCAACGAGGGACACTTGTACCGATCGGGCCGGACAACACGCTAGTGCGACTGCCCTGTCACATCGACGGCCCTTGTAGGGCAGGATTTTCATCCTGCAGCCGATTTCCAATCGGCCCAATGTTTAGGTGCAAACGAAGAGGCGGATTGAAAATCCGCCGCAGGTTGAAAACCCGCCCTACACTCTTAGAACAAGAAGCAGAAGGACGGCGATGGGAGCGACCGCAGCGAGAACGCGTATTTTCATGAAGGCCGCTAGCGCAACGCCAGCGCCTCGCCAAGCGCCTGATCGAACACCGCCGGATCATTGCAAACCCGCATGATCCCTTCCAGATTCGCGAACCGCCGCACGAATTCCGCGGTGATCTCGATGAAGCGCGATCCAGTCAGCATCGTCACACTATTCAATCCCTTGCGATGCGAACTGAGCCAGCCAGCCCACACGCCGCTCACGTCAATCGAAGCGCCGCGCACATCGCGAGCATCGATGAACAGGTCGACCGGCCCGGATGCGGCGATCCAATCTTCCAGCGTCTTCATGGGAGCTTCGCCGAATTCGCCGATATCGGTTCCGTTGATGCGCAGCACCGCGATCTGCCCTGGAAAATGTTCCAGCAGCAGGTTGCAGTGCACTCCGTTGAATCGAAACTCGCGAGGCGCGGGCGCCATATTATTTCTCGATTATACGGCCACCCCCCGAATCCGCCCCCGACCACCCCCACAATCCGGTATGGATTCTGCCCCGAATCCTCCATACTCTAAGAACGGGAGGCTTCCATGAACGCTGGACGATTGCGGATTTTCCTCTATTGCCTGCTCGCCGGCGTCGCTGGAATCGCCATCGGTTCGCGAGCCTACCATAACTACACGCCTCCTCCTCTAGTCACAGCGGCGCCGTCCACCACTGTCAGCGCTACCGTTCCCGGCATCCAGACCAGCTTCGCGCCCATTGTCGACAAGGACTTACCAGCGGTCGTCAACATCTCTTCTTCGAAATTGGTCCGAAATTCCGGCAGCGTTCCCACTATCTTCATGGATCCCTTCTTCCGCCAATTCTTCGGCGATGATTTCGGGAGGCAAGCCCGTCCCCCCTCCAATGCGAAACAGACCGGTCTTGGTTCAGGCGTGATCGTCCGCGCCGACGGCTACATTCTGACCAACAACCACGTGATCGATGGCGCTACCGATATCGACGTTACGCTGCTCGATAAGCGCAAGTTCAAGGCGAAAATTATCGGCACCGATTCGAAAACCGATCTCGGCGTCTTGAAAATCGATGCAAAGGATCTGCCCACGCTTACCCTAGGTGATTCCACAAGAGTGCGCGTCGGCGATATTGCGCTCGCCATGGGCCAGCCATTTGGGCTCGGCCAGACCGTGACCATGGGGATCATCAGTGCGAAAGGCCGCAACGGACTGGGCATCATCGAAGGCTATGAGGATTTCATCCAGACCGATGCCGCGATCAACCCTGGCAATTCCGGCGGCGCGCTGGTCGACGTGCGTGGCGATCTCATTGGGATTAATACGGCGATTCTGACCCGCAACGGCGGCGGCAATCAGGGCGTCGGCTTCGCAGTGCCCATCAATCTGGCGCATGGCGTGATGGATCAGATGATCGCGCATGGCAAAGTCTCGCGTGGCTACATGGGTATCGGGCTGCAGGATATAGATCCGACCATGGCGCGTCAACTGCGCATGACCGATCTTCGCGGCGTGCTGGTGAATCATGTGGAGCCGGGGTCGCCTGCCGA
The DNA here is from genome assembly GCA_963819125.1 of Terriglobia bacterium. GTDB lineage: Bacteria > Acidobacteriota > Terriglobia > Bryobacterales > Bryobacteraceae > Palsa-187. The sequence goes on along the minus strand of CAWFUQ010000011.1, from coordinate 1,218,187 downwards.
AAAAGCCGGCATTCAGGGCGGGGACGTGATTCGTGACGTGAACGGTGAACCCGCCGTGGACACCAATTCCCTGCGCCTGCGCATTTCCTCAATGACGCCGGGCACCACGGTCCAGGTCAAGCTGCTGCGCGATGGCGCGGAGCACACCGTATCGCTGAAGCTGGTCGAAGCCCCCGGGATGGTCTCGCGCGCGACGCCGGCTCCTGGCGATCGCGGCCAATCGTCCAATGCGCTGGACGGCGTGCAGGTCGAAACTCTGAGCCCGCAGGACCGGCAGGATTTGCGGCTGGGGTCCTCGATACAAGGTGTCGTCCTGACCGATGTGGCCCCAGGAAGTCCCGCCGCCGACGCCGGATTGCAGCCCGGCGACGTGATTCAGGAAGTGAATCGCGAACGCATCGCCTCGGTTTCCGATTTCGACCGCGCCATCCGCAGGTCGCAGGGCCGCGTGTTGATGGTGCTGGTGAATCGCCGGAACCAGACCGCCTACTTCACGATCTCGCCGCCCTGAGCGGGGTGTCGCACGCTTCAGCGTGCCGGCGCGGACTTTAGTCTGCGCACCACGAGCGGGCACTGAAGTGCGCACCAGCACGATAAATCGTGCGCCACAAGTGCGTCACTCGTTCCGCTTGGCGGACTGGATATCCGCGAAGACAAATCCATCGCGCTCGACGATTTCGCCCGATTCAATCGCGATCGGTGCTCGGAACATCGGTCCGTCATAGACGAACGAGTGGAACTCGCCATTCTCGCCGCAGGGGTCGATGCCTTCCGGGAAGTCGTTTAATAACTCCACATCGAACTCGCGACCGGCGAAATCGCGCGGCAGTTTTCGTGGATCGACGCAGGTGAGCCTTGCCCGCAATCCTCCCGCGATCATCTCGCGAGCCAACTGGTCCGTCGGCATCTCCCACAACGGAAACAGCGGCTCGATTCCGGTGCCCGAAAGTTGCCGCTCGCGATACGCCCGAATGTCGGCTAGGTAGAGATCGCCAAACGCCATCGCGTCGATCCCTTCGTCGGCAACCGCGCGGCACGCCTCACCCATGATGCGTTCGTAGTCGGCATTGGAACAAGGCCAGGGAAGGGGGATGGCGCGCAACGGCAATCCGGCTGCGGCGGCTTGCGCGCGAACCAGTTCATGACGAACGGCGTGCATCGCCACGCGATCGAACGCGGCATTGAACGTCGTAAGCAACCCGACGATTTCGACTTCGCCCGATCGCCGCAAGCGATCGAGCGTCCAGGCGCTATCTTTGCCGCTGCTCCAAGCGATGAGCGCTCGCTTCACTCATCGATTGTGGCACTTATGCCGCCAGCACCGCGGTCCTCAGCCAGAATCCTTCGATCAATTTACTCAGCGCGACCAGCGTCGCCAGATCGGCCGGCTTTTGGATGTAGCAATTCGCGTGTAGATCGTAGGCGTGATGAATATCGTCGGGACTGGTTGACGTGGAAAGGATCACCACAGGAATTCTACGAAGCGTGCTCTCCGCTTTGATCTCCGCCAGAACTTCGCGTCCGTCCTTGCGCGGGAGATTCAAGTCCAGCAGAATGATGGCCGGGCGAGGGCTTTCCGCATATTCTCCCTGCTGACGCAGAAACGCCATGGCCTGCACGCCATCGCGCGCAATGCTGAGATGGCCCTGCAGTTCGCCCTCTTTGAACGCCTCCTGCATCAGGCGAATATCGCCGGGGCTATCTTCCACCAGCAGGATCTCTTTAGGATTCTTGAGTGCCGAACGTTGTTGAAATGGCATACTTCACGAACTGAGTGCCGCCATGCCCGCGCTGATCTCATCGGATTGCACCTCTTTGGGGATCGAAAAATAAAAAGTCGACCCCTTGCCCGGTTGCGATTCCAACCACATCCTGCCGCCATGCCGCTCGACGATCTTCTTACTGATCGCCAGTCCCACGCCGCTGCCCGGGTAACGATCCGAGGTGTGCAGCCGCTCGAAAATGCGAAAGATGCGGTCGTTGTACTGCGTTTCGATCCCGATGCCGTTGTCGCGCACCGAAAAGATCCACTCCTCGCCCGATGGCTGCACCGCAATATGCACGTGCGGAGTCGCGTCGCCATGGAACTTAATCCCGTTGCCGATCAGATTCTGAAACACGTGCGTCAGCAGGCTGGGATCTACCGCGATCGCCGGGAGCGGGTCCGCCGTGATCTCGGCGTGGGCCTCGTCGATCGCCGGTTGCAAATTCTTGAGTGCGTGATCCAACACCTGCTGGCCTTCCACCTTGCGCCGCTTCAGGCTGTTTCGTCCCGCGCGCGAAAAACTGAGCAGATCCTGAATCAGCCCCTTCATGCGCGCCGCCCCATCCACCGCGAAATGAATAAACTCACGCGCATCGCTATCGAGCGTCGATCCATACCTGCGCTCCAGCAGGCTCAGGTAACTGCTGATCATCCGCAAAGGTTCCTGCAGATCGTGCGACGCCACGTAGGCGAACTGCTCCAGATCGGAATTGGACCTGCGCAGTTCTTCATTGACCCGCGCCATTTCGTCCGCCACGCGCTTGTGCTCGCTCAGATCGCTCACCAGCCCCAGGGCCTGGATTCCCTCCGGCCCTTCGACGAAACTCAACCCGATTTCCACCGGAAATTCCGTGCCGTCCTTGCGCCGTCCCACCAGCTTCATGCCGCTGGCGCCCATCGATCGCACCCGCGGATCGCCAAAGAAATCATGACGATGACCCTCGTGCCGGTGGCGAAACCGGCTCGGAATCAGCATCTCCAGCGGCTGCCCCAGCAGCTCCAAGCGCGTGTAGCCGAACATCTCTTCGGTGCGGTGATTCACCAACACCAGCAAGCCCCCGTGACTGACCACTAGAATCGCCTGAGACGCCGATTCAAAATACGAATGCAGTCTGGTCTCGCTCGACAAACGCTCGCTTTCGAGCAGATGCAGCACCTTCTTTTCACTGGCGCTCAGCGATTCGCGCATGTTATCGGTTTGCTCCGGCGTCGCGAGCTTCGACACCACCGGCGCCAGCTTGACCATCACGATCGCGGTCGCCACCGACAGCGCCGCTGTGATCGCCTTTACCACCCCTTCCACGCGATACGCGGCGTGCCAGATGTTCCACGCCGATAACAAATGCGTGGTCCCGCACGCCAGAATGAACGCCGCGAACATCAGAATCAGGCCGCGTAGCTTGAATCCCACCCGCTTGCCAATGATGAAATACAGCGTGACCGGGATCGAATAATACGCCAGCGCGATCAGTCCGTCCGAGATAACGTGGAGCCACACCAGTCCCGGCTCCCAGAAATAACAATGGCCGTGCGGCAGGTAGTCCGACTTGAAAAGGTGTTGGAAGAATTCAAGGAAAGACTGCACTCAAAAGAGTGCGTTCACAACATCCGATTTCTCATTGCGAAATCGCGGGTTTGACGATCTCGCCATCACGCAGAGGCTTCTCTGAAAACAGCGCGATCGCCGCCCCTTCCTCGATTCCTTCCACCTGCTGCCGCGTCACTGTCGCGACCCCGGTCTTCACCGGCTTCCACGCGATCTGTTGACCGTTCAGCACATACACGCCGGTCTGGCCGTGTTCGGTGCGAATCGCCTCTTTGGGAGCGGTTAACGCGTTCTCCACCGTTTCGGACCGGATCTCCGCCGTCACGTTGGTCCCCGGCAGCAGATCGCGACCCGGATTATCGACCAGGCACGCCGCTTCGCCTACTTGCCTCGAACCCAGCGGCTTGATCTCGGTCGGAGTCTTGTCGATCTCGCACTTCCATTCGCGCCCGGCGAGCGCGTCCCAGGTCACCAACACCGGCATGCCCATCTTGACGTGTCCCAGATCCGGCTCATCAACTAAAACCTTCACCCGCACGCGATCCAGCTTGCCGATCGCCGCCACGGTGTCGCCCGTATTCAGATACGCGCCCGGTTTCAGCTCGAACTCGTACACCGTGCCTTCGATCGGCGAACGGACCACGCTTTGATCGATCTGCAACTGCGCCAGCTTCGCCGCCGCTTCGGCATCCTCTAAACGCGCCTGCGCCGAGGTGCGATCGCCAGCAGTCGCGGCGGCCAGCGCTACACGCTTTTCCTGAAGCGCCTTAATCAGAAGCTGCACCTCGTCGACTTTCTGGTTGGCCGACGTGAGTTCCATGCGCGGTGCAGCCTGCTTATCCACCAGGCGCTGTACTCGATCGCGCTCCTGCTGCGCGACGTCCAGATCGTGCTGGGCTTTTTTCATTTGTGTGTCGATGTCCGCGAGATCTGTCAGCCGGCCGCCGCGTTCGATGATCGCCAGTTCGGCATGTGCCGCTGCGATGCGAGCGTGGGCCGATGCCAGCGCGGCGCGCGCTTCGCTCGAATCGATCTCCACCAACGCCTGATCTCTTCGACACCTGCTGACCGCGCTGCACCATGATTTTGGCGACCGGCCCGCCACGCTCGGCTCGCGCCGTCGCCCAATCGATCGGCTCGACTTTGCCGCTAGTCGGAATGGAGCTGTGGATGGTCTCTCGAATCACGCGCGCGAATTTCTGATCGGGCGGATCGGCCTTGAGGCTCAGCAGCGCCCACGCCAGCACACCCGCGCCCGCCAGCGCTCCCAGAATTAACCAACCTCGCAATCTCATGATTGAGGCCGCGCGCAATAATCGAACAGAATTTGCCACTCCGCGCGCTGGATCTCCATCGCCGCCATTTCCTGGGATGAAACCGGCTGGTCCCGCGCTCGCTCGCAGAAGGCGATGAACGAATACGGATCCCATTTCCCGATGCGGAATTCAGCATCGGGAATCCGCTTGATGATTTCCGCCGCCGCGCGCGCCGTCGGCACGTAGGTCGGATGATTGCCCACCTTGCGATACCAGTACGCCGCGTTGCCCGAATCCGGTTCGCGGCGATGCAGAATCGCGTGCCACAACTCGCCTTCTTTCGATTTCGACTCGCCCACCAGATCGTGCGCTTCTTCAAAACATGAAAAATAGAGCCATAGCCCGGCTGCGGTGGCATCCGGATCTTTGGAATCCGGGAACAGCTTCCTGGGATCGAGCGTCTTTAGGATTTGGCGAGCCTCATTTGAAGTACACGCCGAACAGGTGAGCGATAGCAGGCGCGCTCCATTGCCGTCCAGCGCGAGCAGTCGCGCGACGTCGGCTCCATAAGCCGCCGGATTGAATTCGATGGTGGAATCGTGGACTTGCATCGAGCAGGTACAGTTTTATTGTAGACATGGAGCGCGTTCAGCGTCGCATTAAAACCGCGCTGGTCCTCTCCGGCGGCGGACTCTTCGGAGCCTGGCAAGCCGGCGCGTGGCGGGCCCTTGCCGATCGCATCCAGCCCGATCTCGTGGTGGGCGCTTCGGTCGGCTCGCTCAACGGCTACGCCATCGCAGGCGGCGCGACTCCCGATGAGCTTGCCAAATTCTGGATGCGCCCCGGCGTGGCGCGTTTCGATCGTCTGCCTTCCACCATTCGCGCGCTGATGTCGAGCTATCGCCCGCAGATCGAATATGCCGTGGTGCTGACCGATCTGCTGCGCATGAAGCCGCGCATTTTTCGCGGATCGGAAATTACGTGGCGGCATCTCGCGGCATCCTGCGCGATTCCGGGAGTGCTCAAGTCCTATCGCATTGGCGGACGGCTTTATTCCGATGGTGGCTTGCTCAACCCGTTGCCCGTCTATGCTGCGATCGACCTCGGCGCGACGCACATCGTCGCCTTGCACGCGCTGCCCGAAATCCCCTCGATCTGGATGAAGCCGCTCGTCAAAGGATTTCGTGGTCTGCTGGGCCACCATCCTCCGCTGCCTTCGGGAGTCGAACTGACCATGATCCATCCCGAAGGCGCCATCGGCTCCATGCGCGACGCGCTACGCTGGCGTCGCGAGAATATCGAACGCTGGCTCGAGCTGGGGTACGCCGACGTCTCCAAGCTGGAACCAATACAATTGATCGGTTCGATCCAAGGCGACTAACGCGCTCCATGCCTGTCGCGCCTCATACCGTCGCCATTGAGGCGCGACAGGCATGGAGCGCGTTCGTGGGCCGAACACAAATCCCGCAGGCTATAATGTGCGTGGTGAGAATTGGTGCACTGGAGGCACCAGTTTCTTCTAGGCCGGCTGCGGACTCGCGGCAAGCAGCAGTTGCGCGATAATGGACCCGATCGACATGGCTAACTACACGATCCATCGATTGAAAGATCACCATCGCCAGGCCTTCCGTTCCGCTCCGCACGTCAGCGGGGCGGCCTCGGTAAAGCCCAATCATTACGAACCCGCGGGCACCATCGAAGCTGCTTCGCCCTATGCTGCATATTTTCAGATGCGCGACTCCGGCACACCGCTGGAAGTCGGCGATCTGCTCGAAGACGAACGCGGTGCGCTGCGCATCTGCAAGTTCGTCGGTTTCGAGGAAGCGACCTGGGTGATTCCCGAACCTAGGTCCGAAATGCTGCCGTACCAGGACGGAACCATGTCGGATAGTGTGTCAGAGTCTTCCGCCGCTGCGTTAGAATAACTGAAGTAATGGAAGGCTGTATTGGTGGGGGTGCGGCAGTCAACTCGTACGCCCTCGTCTCGTATCTCCCCGACCCGCTCGCTTCGTTTCTCAATCGCCTCAGGAACGATCTGGTGGATGAGTGTCACTCCAAGGCGCACGTAACCGTCCTGCCGCCGCGTCCGCTGCCGGTTCCTTCGCTCGAAGCGTGGCTGCAATTGCAGGAGCACTTGCAGGATGTGCAGCCATTTCGCGTCGAACTGGACGGCATTGAAGTGTTCCCGGTAACCGACGTGATCTACGTATCGGTACGATGCGGCTACGCGGAGCTGGAAAAGCTTCATGTCGAGTTGAACCTCGGCGCGCTCGCGTTTCAGGAGCCGTTCACCTATCATCCGCACATCACACTCGCGCAGCACGTGACCCGCGATCGGCTTGCTTCCCAAATCGCGATCGCTACCGAGCGCTGGCGCGACTACGCCGGCCCGCGCGGCTTTCTGGTCGATCGGCTGACGTTTGTGCAGAATACGCTCGATGACCGCTGGCTGGATCTGAATGCGTTTCAGCTCGCCGGTCCGGTCGAAGCGGCGCGCTAGTCTTTCTTAAGAAACGCCGCCGAACATCTCGAGTTGCTCTTCGTCTTTCACCGCCGGCTTCGTCCGCCTGCGCAGCGGACTTCCGATCACTCCCAGCACCTGCACCTCGGACAACGCCGCGCGAGGAACATAGATCCGCTGATTCTGGAATGTCGGATCGGGTGGCACGACGCTGAATCCCGATGCTTCCACTTGCATCAGGTTGTTCGCCGCCATCCCTTCGATGGAATCGCCGTCGCGAAAACGCAGCTTCAGCCACAGCCCCGCCGATTTGGGCCGCGTCAGGTACGCGCGATGCTCGCGCCAGGTCTCGCCCGATTCGAAATCGCGAACAAAACAAACCGCCTTGATTTCGGAATAGGGGACCTGGATCAGGCTCCCATCGGGCTTCAGCAGCTCCAACGCGTCCATCATCGACCCGTTGGGCAAGACCGATTGCACGAACCCGATCAGGGTTTCCCGGTCGAATCTGGCCACCAGGACCTTCTTGTTGCCGCTTGCAGCCACGGGCGAACTACTTCCTCCGCTTTCGACGCGCGCACCCCAAGTTTGCGCTTACGTACGAATTCCTTCCAAACAATTTTGCAAGTATTGTATCATTAAGCTTACATGAGGGCGTTCGCCGCCGGTCCATTACAGGCCCACCCGGATGTGCTCCCCGGACATGCCAAGTCGTTTCTCGATTTTTGCCGTGTCGAAAAAGGCCTGGCGAGCAACTCTATTTCCTCATATACGCTTGATTTAAAACGACTTCATGCCGATTTGACGATTCCGTTGCAAACCGCCGCTCCGGACGATCTGGCTCGTCACGTCGAGTCCTTGTACCGCGCAGGATTGTCGGCCCGATCGATTGCCCGTCATATCACGACCCTGCGCAATTTTTATAGCTTCCTCGCTCGGGAGGGGGAAATCCAGCGCGACCCGACCGAGTTTCTTACTCTGCCCAAGCAGCCCGCAACTCTACCCAAGTATTTGAATCGGGAAGAGATCGATCGGCTGCTCGCGATTCCTTCGGCCCAGAAACCGGCCGGATTGCGGGACCGCGCCATGCTTCAGCTTCTGTACGCGACCGGACTGCGTGTGACCGAGTTGTGCCGGCTGGAGCTTTCGGCCGTCCAACGCGAGGTGGGAGTGCTACGGGTCATCGGCAAGGGCAATAAGCAGCGGCTGGTGCCGTTCGGCGTTCCGGCAGGCGAGGCGATCGACCAATACCTCGCTGCGGGCCGCGCTGCGCTGCTAAAGGGGCGCGGCAGCCGGTTCCTGTTCGTCACTGCCAGAGGCGGGGCGCTGGCACGGCAGAGCTTCTGGCGGCTGTTGCGAGGATACGGGCGCGCGGCGGGTATTTTTCGCGATCTTACTCCGCACGTGCTCCGTCACAGTTTCGCGACGCATTTGGTCGAAGGCGGGGCCGATCTGCGCAGCGTTCAGATCATGCTGGGCCATTCCGATATTTCGACCACGCAGATTTACACGCATGTGGCCCGGCGCCGTCTGCGCGAGGTCGTCGATCAGCATCACCCGCGTGCTTAACACCATTGGGGCCGGCGCGCGGCCAAAGAAAATCGAGGGCGAGTTCGAATGAGCGATTACATGTTCATGCTGGAGAGCCACTTGAGCCCGGCGCAGTTTCGCGCCGTGGGCGAGATGCAGTCGCTCGCCGCTCACGCCGGCTCGAATCTGTTTCTGACCGGCGGGGTGATGCGCGATATGCTCGGCGGCTTCCCGGTGCGCGATCTTGACTTCGTCATCGAAACCAATCCCATCAAGCTGGTCAAGGCCCTCGAAAAAAAGGGCGTCACCATTGTCTCGACCGACGATCTGCGCAAAGCGATGGAACTGCGCTTTGGGAGCGGCGTCGGCGCATCGCTTTCCATGGCGCGGCAGGAGCGCTATCCCAAACCTGGCGACCGTCCGCATGTTTCCCCCGCCACTATTTACGAAGACCTGCGCAGTCGCGATTTCACGGTGAACGCCGTAGCGCTATCGCTCAATAAAGCCTCGCTCGGCTTGCCGATCGATCCCACCAACGGCGTCGGCGACATCGACCGCAAAGAACTGCGCGCGATTCACAACTACATTTTTTACGACGATCCGTCGCGCATGCTGCGCCTGATTCGCTTCAAAGTGCGGCTGGGCTACGCGGTGGATGAGCGCACGCAGTTGCAATATGAAAACGCGCGTGAAGCCGAAATGCTGGAGCGCATCGACCCCCAGGCGCTGGCGGCGGAACTGCACCACATCGCCGCCGAACCCGCGGCGGGCGACCTGATGCGTTCGCTCGAAGAAGAAAAGCTGATTCAGTTATATTCGCCCGCGCTCACTGGCCCCAAGCTCAATCTGCCGACCTTTGTGAAACTGCAAAAGGCGAGGCAGTCGGTGCCGGTCGATCTGCGCATGAATAGCCTCCCGCTATTTCTCGAGGTGCTGTTCGAAAAACTCAACGCTAAGGATCGTGCGGCTCTGATCAAGACGGCTTCGATCGGGCGCGCGGAAATCAACTCCTGGCAGAAGCTGGAACCCGCCGCCAAGAAGCTGGAGCGTGAACTGAAGAGCCCCAAGCTGCAGAAGGCATCGCAGTTGTATCAGTTGCTCTCCAAATCGCCGGGCGAGCTGGTGATCTGGCTGATGGTGTACTCGGAGCAGCGGCTGGTGCAGGATCGCATCAAGAATTACTTCCAGAAGTATCTGCCCACCTCGCTCGAAATCACCGACGAAGTGGTGACCACCGCGGGTACCCCAGTGGATTCGCCCAAGTTCGCCAAGGTGAAAGAACAGATGATTTTGACGCGCCTGGATGCGCGTCCGAAAAAGCCCGCGCCGGAGCCCGAACCCCCTCCGCCGCCCCCCATGTCAAGCTTCGCGCGCGGTCCTGGCGTTCGCCAGCCGCGCTAGGTTCTTATTTCGGCGGCCGCTGATCCTGCTTCGGATCGGGCTTAGCGGTTTCCTTCGCGACATCCGCCTTTGCCTCGATCTTCGGCTCTTCCTTGGCTGCGGGTGTCGGTGTTGTTGTCGTCGTCGTCGTGGTCGTTGTCGTCGGTACCGGCGCCGGAGCGGGCTCCGCTTCGGTCACCTCGCTAGGATCCTGGATCAGCAAGTACACCGGCTGCTCCAATAGCTTCGGCTCGTCGCCCTTGCTCAGGAATAGGAGCTGCATGCGTCCGGGCTTGGCAAAAGGAGGCACGCGGAACTTCACCGTGTTGTCTTTCTGCTCCACCACCTTCACCCGCATGTCGAACTTGTGATCGGTGAGATAGATCTCGTCGACGTTTTTGACGCCGAGCCCCTCGCCACTCACGGTTACGATCTCGCCGGGTTTCGCGGCTTTTTGCGAGATTCCGAGCATGACCGGTGAAGGATCACCGCCCAGCGCGAGCAAACTCGTGGCAGACAGGATCGCCGTACACAAAATTCGTTTCATGGATCCTATACCTCCCGTACTACAGTACGAGGACTCCCCACCGTCAACAATAGGCATTTGGTCCCACTTTCGATACGCGAAACACCTGAGACGCTACTAGGTAGAATGCCTGCCCCGGATGAGCGCTGGCTCGCGATTTCAGCGCGATTCTGTATGCTTGAAACTGAATGTTCCGCGGACACCATCGCAAGGTCCGGATGCTGTTCGGACTCCTTGACATTCCCGTAGCGGCAATCGCCTTCGCCCTCGCCTACAACGTGCGCGAGCGAATGGGGCTCGCTCACCAGTTCTTTCTTCCGGAATCTGAACAGGCTCTGCTGCTGGGTTTATCGATTCTGGTGTGGCTCGCGCTGGGCTACTGGTGGGACCTGTACGATCGCATCGATTCCGCGCACCCACGAGTGATTCTGCGCGACGCGTTCCGCCAATGCCTGGCCGGCGCCGTCGCCGTGATCGTCATCGAATACCTGTTGCGCATGGACTTGAGCCGTCCGTTCGTTGCCCTGTTCGCGACCTTCGCATGGATTCTGCTGTGCCTCGTCCGGTTGAACGGATCCAGAATTCTCCGTGTGCTGCGCCATGAATTCGGTCCGGCGCACTACGTCATGGTCGCCGGCACCGGCGAGCCGGCGCTGCGCATGGGCCGTCAGCTCGAAGAATCGGCGCAGTATGGAATCCGGCTGATCGGCTTCCTGGCCGATTCGACCTCGCCCGACATCGCCGCGATCCAACTCTCGCAATCCTATCCCGTCCACGCGCTCGCCGACCTGCCCCAGCTCTTGCGCAACAGCGTTATCGATGAAGTGATTTTCGCGGTCGATAGCCGCCGCCTGGCCGAGCTCGAAGAAGTATTTCTGTTGTGCGACGAAGAGGGCGTGCGCACGCGTGTCGCGGTCGATTTCTTTCCGCACGTCAATTCGCAGGTGTATCTCGATCGCCTCGGTACTTCGCCGCTGCTCACCTTTTCCGCGACGCCGCATGATGAAATCCGCCTGTTCGTGAAGCGTCTCACCGATATCGTCCTGGCTTCCGCGGCGTTGGTCCTGGTGCTGCCCGTAATGCTGATCATCGCGCTGATCATTCGCCTCACCTCGCCCGGCCCCGCGATTTTTCGCCAGGAGCGCTGCGGCTTGAACGGCCGCCGGTTTACGTTCTACAAATTCCGGTCGATGTGCGACAACGCGCATCAGATGCGTGAAGGGCTCGAACATCTGAGCGAGCGCAAGCTCGCGCTTAAGATCCCCAACGATCCGCGCCTCACTTCGGTGGGCCGCTGGCTGCGCAAGTTTTCGATCGATGAGCTGCCACAGTTGTGGAATGTGCTGAAAGGCGATATGTCGCTGGTTGGCCCGCGGCCCGCCGTTCCTGAAGAAGTGGAACAATACCAGCGCTGGCAGCGCCGCCGCCTGCGCATGCGACCGGGCCTGACGTGCCTGTGGGCCGTCAGCGGCCGTGACTCGGTGGATTTCGAAACCTGGATGAAACTCGACATGCAATACATCGACAGTTGGTCCTTGGCGCTCGATTGGAAGATCATGCTACGCACCATTCCGCAGGTCCTGTCAGGACGCGGAGCGCACTAAGGGTCGTTGAAAATCGGGACTGCCTTCTCTGTCCCCGGTCCAAAATGCTGATTTTGTTGACCGCCGCAGTCGTGGACAGAGCGGGCTGTCCCGATTTTGAACGAGGCTCCTAAGCTACACTTGAATCGAATATGGAACTGGTTCCCACCCACGAAGATGTGGTAACACTGCTGCGCAAGACCGGCGGCCTGCGCGAAGGACATTTCGAGTACAACAACGGCCTGCACGCCAACGAATATCTGCAGGTGGCGCTCACCATGCGCTACTACGATGTCGCCAAGATCCTGAGCGTCGGCCTGTCGCGGAAATTGCGCGCCCATACCGATATCCGCGCCATGATTCCGGAGCTTTCCATCGTCGCGCCCGCTACCGGCGGGTTGCCGGTGGCCTACGGGGTGTGCGAAGCTCTCCGCGCCCGCCAGGTCTATTGGGCCGAGCGCATGAATGAAAACGAGCCGCAGCGCTTCCGCCAATATCTCGAACTGAAGAAGGGCGAAAAGGTCCTGCTGGTCGACGATATTCTGCGCACCGGGACCAAGCTCGCCGAATTGAAGAAGCTGGTGGAAGCAAGCGGCGGAGAAGTGGTCGGCTTGGCTGTTGTGATCTATCAGCCCAATCCCAACACGCCCAGTTTCGATCCGCTGCCGTTCTACTATCTGGCCGAGCTCGACGCTACCTATTATAAGGACGCTGCGTCGTGCGATCTGTGCAAGCGCGGCGTGCCGGTCGACAAAGTTTTAGTCTGACCGGCGCTCGCCATTCTGCTGACGTGCGCGATCGAGACTTTGAGGCGCGGACGTTAGTCCGCGCGGTTGGGCTCCGCAACGCTCACTTGGTGCGCAACGTTCGGTGTGCACTCAACCCGTCGGATTTAATCATCGCCTTTTCGTGCGCACCCGATTAAGCAGAACCAGGCCGATGTTGCGGAGCCCAACCGCGCGGACTAACGTCCGCGCCTCAAGGGTCGAGGTGAACGGGCCGCGGCGAACTCAAGCGGTAATGGGCTACGCCCGCGCAGCCAGCGATGCCGCCTGCCGCTTTTCGATATCGCCCATAATCGTGCGCGACCCCGCCAGCAGCACCGCCGCGAGCAGGATGCTCAATACCGGGATCACCAGCATGGCTTGTTGCAACCCGACTGCCTTCGCCGCTGCGTCGATCACCGCCGATCCTGCCGCATCCGCCGCGCGCCGCGCGAACATATCGCTCAGCTTGCCGGTCAGCAATGGACCGAAGGAGGCGCCGCACAAATACATCGCCATGAAATACAGCGCCATGGTGCCCCCGCGCTGCGCCGGTGCGACCACATCCTGAATCGACGAATACACCAGACCGTAGTAGGTGTTGAGCGTCGCGTAGGATACCGTCCACAGCACCACAGCCATCGTGATATTGCCCGCGCCCGCGCCGAAATATGCGAACGGAGCGCCGATCAGAGCGAACAGCGCTGCCGTCAGCATGCGGCCATTTTGGCGCGAATGAATGATATGGTCGCCGATCCAGCCCGCGCCCAATCCGCCGATCACTCCGCCAACCATGTAGACGATTCCGGTCTTGATCCCCGCCGCGCCATTGCTCATGTGATAAATGCGCCCGAACAGAGCAGGCATGAACTGGCCGATCGCGTACATGTTGAAATTGAGCAGCGCGCCCGACGCGATGATCCATAACAGCGTCGGGATTTTCAGCACGCTCCACATCGAGGCGCCGGATGCCGTTTCCTGATGCGTTTCCGATGCGCCGCGCGTCGGTTCGTTTAGCGACATCAGCGCCGGAATCAATAGCAATGCCGGGGCAGCCGCCAGCACCATCGCGATGCGCCACCCGTAGGATTCCGCCACCGGTCCGCTGAAGAAGTAACTCAGCGCTCCACCCACCGGAACACCCAGCATGAACAACGCCAGCACCCGCGCTCGTTTGGCGCGAGGCACCAGATCGCCGAGCCAACTGGTCGCCGTCGGTGCGCACGCCGCCTCTCCCACGCCCACCCCCAGCCGCGAAAACATTAGCATCCCGAAGGTGGTGACGAAATAGGTGAACGCAGTGAGCGCGCTCCAGATCAGGATTCCGAAACTGAGCAGCTTCTTGCGGCTCCCGACATCGGCGATCCGGCCCAGCGGCACGCCGATCAGCGCGTATAGCCAGATGAACGCGCTGCCCAACAGTCCCACTTGCGTGTCGGTCAGGTGGAACTCTTTGCGCATGGGCTCGGTCAGTGCCCCGGCGACGTTGCGGTCGTAGAAATTGAGGATATTAACGGCGAACAGAACGACGATCGCGAAGGTGGCGCCGCGCGCGACTGACGGTGGCGCGAGGACTTCTCTTCCGGCTGCATCGTGGGCGGAATTACGCATAGTGCATGATGCTATCACACCCGCCTTGCGCGCGATCCAGGCTATTCCGCTCGCAATCCGAACTCGCGCAGCAGTTCGCCGCGTGCGTACAACCGCACCCAGTACACTCCCGATCGCAGACCCCGCGCGAGGTGCACCGACCCCGTACGTTGCGGATCGCCGATCTCACCCGCCCAATTCGGCACACCCGCCGCCGTCACCACTTCCACGCGATAGCGCGTTTCCGCCTGCGGCAATCCGCGCAAATCCATCTTCAGATCCACTGGCTGACCGGCGCGGATGTGATTGATCGCCTGCTCTCCGCCACGCAGCGCGAGTAATTGGACCGATTGTACCGGCCCGGCCTGGCTCGCCGGCCACAGTGCGATCGCCAACACTACCGCCATCGCCACTGCGACCCCGCCTGTCGCGTACAGCCATGCAGGTAACCCAACTCCCCCGTTTCCGGACAAGACAGGTTCCTTCGGGCGCGCTGTCGCGACCTTCATCAGCAGGATGTATTCTTCGATCTCCGCCAGCGCGTGCTGGCAGTCCCCGCACACCAACAGATGCTCTTCCAATCCCTCCGTGTCGGCCTCCGACAGCCGCTGGAAGGCGTATTCTTCGAGTGTCTCTGGCGTGGGATGTCCATGAGTGGAATAAATTGCGTCCACAGTTCCCCCCAACAAAGTCAGATGTTCCGAACTGAAACTCTGATCCCTTAGTGGGAAGCGCCCGAAGAAGTTCTCACAAAAATTGTGCTCAAAGAGCTATGGGCCAGTTTTTTCTTACCCAATTCTCCGAATCGCGCCTTGGCACGCGACTTCAGAAGTCTAAATTGGGTATCCGTCAGTGCCATTTCCGAACAGATCTGGTCTTGCCCCTGCTCCCGCAGGTAGAATCGGGTCAGGATTTCCCGATCCCTGGGCGTTAGTTCATCCAGCACCCTCCCGATCATCTCCGCCCGCTGCTGCAACATCGCGGTCTGCTCCGGATTCTCCGCCGGATCGGCGATACGCATGGTGGATTCCAGGTCCAGATGATCGCGGCGAGTGTGCACCACCCGGTCGATATGCGCCGCTACCAGCCTCCGTACGATGGTGCGCACGAATCCCATCAGGCGTTCGGGCTCCCGCAGTTCCCCGCGCCGGATCGCTTGAACCACGACGACGAAGGTATCGTGAACCTTGTCGTCCAGCTCTTGCGGTCCCAACTGGCGGCACAGATAGAACCGAATGCCCTTGGAAAACAGCACGTACAGCTCTTCCATGCCGTCCGTCTCGCCGCTGTAAATGCGGCCCACCAGCATCGACATCGATTCGTAGGTGGAAGTTTGCGAATAAGAAACTGGCTCAGGAGCAACGGAAACCGCCGCCGCGAGAATCCCTGGTTTGGCCAGCGTCTTGGTCAATCGCGCTTTGAGGAGGGCCGTCTTCATCGCGAGGACCCTCCTGAGTTCGCCCCGGCCGACACCCCATACGCCGCCCAGTACGACGGATTGCTGCGCCACGATCCCGAATGGATCATCTCCACCTGGCTGCGCCGCATCGCCTCGGCCGGTGATTCCGACCTCAGGTTTCGATAAAAAATCTCGAATAGCCCGCCGCTGGTATCGCTCACCGGCCACCCCGTGGCGATTACCGCCCGCGCGCCCGCCACTTGCCACGCGCGCGTCAATCCCAGTAGTCCCGCACCGGGTTCTATGTCGCCCGCTCCGCTGGCGCAGCCCGTCATCGCGATTACCGCCCCGCTGGCATCGATCGCCGCCACGTCGGTGGCGCTGAGCGTCTCGATTGCGCCCGAGGGGTCGATCCCGAACGCCACCTGCTCGCGCTTCTGGCCCCCCATCTGCCTTGCAATGACGTGGGTGGCCAAATGAATCACGGCCGGTTTGCCGGCGGCCAGTTCCAGGAACTGATCCCGCCGCGCGTCCGCGCCCGTCAGAATTTTCGCGAAATTGTCCGATTCGCCTCGGTCCCCGGTCCAGCTTCTCGCGCTCGATCCGACCTCGGCGCCGCTGCCCACCAGCCGGTTCAATTGGAGCCGTGGTGTCCCGCTGAACCACGTCAACATCGAATACTGGGTTAACGTCCCGAACCACCCGCCGCTCCAGCGCGGGTCTGCTGAATTATAGATAGGGTCGCCGACGCCCAAAAACCAGTCGCGCTCCGCTCGCGCCCGATTTCTTGGTTCGGCTCCGCCGCGCCGCGCGCGGCTTGCGCCTGTTAAATCCCCCATTAACGCCAGCGCCCCGGGAACCACCTGCACCGAATGATTCTCCACCAGGTACTCCAAACCACCGCCTTGTCGCCCGGTCACTAGCGCCGGAAAAGGCAATTCAAACAACTCATCGTCGAGCGACAATAGCCACTCCGGCTTGGCCGCTTCCTCTTTACTCAATTGGCCGAATAAGACGGTGTAGAGCCGCCCGCCCGTCACCTCCGCCGCATCGCTTTCAGACCGGGCCTCCGCGCCCGGATTCGGTCTGTCGCTCGAACTCGCTCCGCGAATCGCCCTCCGGAATTTACGGATCTCGCTTCGAATCTCCTGTGCCGCTGGCAGCCGATGTATACTCAGCGAATTCTGAGTCACTGCCCACAGGTACGACTCCTTTTCACCTAAGTACAGGCTAAGAAACACCGCCGAATTACTTAGGCCACGCCGAAAGTCTATAAGTGAGTCCTGACCACGAAAGTTCTCGATATTGTTTGAGAATTCCTGCAGACCTGCTTTCGCTTCCATTTCGGTGAGCGCCAGTTCGAGCTGCGCCGTCCTCTCCGGGCGCTGCTCCGCGCGCAGTTGCGCTGCAGCCTGCCAATATTCGAGGGGCAGCTTGCGCCGCCAGGTTTCTCGCAGCGCGAGGCTATCGCGCATGCTTGCGGAGCGATTCAGCTCGGCCGCCTCAAACGATTCCTGGGCGAGCTCGTTCGAGTGCGATCGTAATGCTTCCGCAGCCGCAGTCTCGATGTAGGAGCGAAACACGCGCGTCTCCACGCCGACATTGGCTGCCACCAGTGAACTGCGCGCCGGCAGCCCTCCCTGGCGCCACAATCCGGCTCCATCTACCGCTGCCGAAAAATCTCGCAGCGCGCCCGCTCGATCGTGGTGCGCCAGACGAATCTCGCCGCGCTGCTGCATCAACAGGTAGCGCGGGAATCCGACGCTCGCGCCCGCGTCCGATGCTGCAATCGCACGATCGGTGAAGCGCTCCGCGGGATCCAGATCGCCTTGAGCCAGCTTCACCGCGCCCAACCGCGCATACGACCACGGCAGATCCAGTGGCGCAGCCGATCTCCGGAGCCGGAATGCTTCCTCCGCATCTCGCTCGGCGAGGTCCACCTCACCGATGCGCAGCCGCTCTTCGCCGAGCACGTCCCAGGCTCGCGCTTCCTGGCCAGCGTTGTTTTGTACCCGAGCCTCTTCAATCGCCGCTAGGAAAAATCCCGCGGCTCGCCCATCGCCCAACATCTGGTGCAATTTGCCCAACTGCAGGATCAGCGGCAATCGATAGTAGGTGCGGCGCGACGGTGTATCCGCGCTCAATCCCTCTTCCGCGGCGCGCAGCGCCGATTCCAGATCCCAGGTTTGCAGGTAGAGACTGGAGAGATTGACCGCGACGGCAGCCACTGATGCGCGATCGCCCAGCCGCAGCGCGATCTGGCGTGCCCGCAGCAGCACTTCGAAAGCGTCACGATAGCGATGCTGCAGCAGCCGCGCCGCGCCCATGCCGGTCAGATAGGCGAATGCCGCGCGATCGTCGCGCCGCTGGAGGGAACGCTGGTAGCCCCGCTGGTCGACAGCTTCTACCGCTGCAAAATCTCGCGCAGCACGATAACCGTCCGCCAGTGTTTCGATATCGCGTGCTTCCTTTGTACCCCACCACGGATCGGAAGCGACGGTCCTGTCGATCGCCGGTCTGCCCGACCCGGCCATCCACAACGTGAGGATCAGACAAAGGCAGCCACCCCAGGTTGCCATTTCGTCGTCCTTTATTAGCGACCGATCATAACAGACAAACCGGCTTATGCCAAGTATATTCTATGAGAAATAGCCGAAATAACAAGTAATGGTAGATAGGGGCGCCGGGGCCGTAGGCTCCAGTACTCGCGCCCCTCCATTCCACCCGGGTTTTAGCTACCCGGAGGAAAAACCACAATAGGATCTCCCATGATTAGCCCCTTTCCGGCTGCTCGCGGCTCGGGGTCATCGGGGAATCCCTGAGGAATCCCCGAGTCGGAACCGCCATCGTTTGGTCCAAAGTTATAGGGAAAATCCGTGAGAAATAGCCGTCTTAACTCAGATCTGATGCGAAATGCAGAGGATCACCGAGTCAAACCCGGCGTGATCACTCCTGCCGAAGCGCGATCGCCGGATCGATTTTGGCCGCCCGGTACGCTGGAACCCAAGCTGCCGCCAGGCTCACCGCCGCGACTGCCGCCGCAGCGGCGATTTCCCGCCATCCGATTCCAGCGCCTGTGCCAGCCGCGATGGCCGCAAACGTTCTGGTCGCTGCCCAAGCGATGGCGAGCCCGAAACTGGCGCCGGCGCCAGCGAGCATCGCGCCGCGCCCCAACACCGTCGCGATCACGTTTTGCCGGGTGGCGCCGATCGCGATCCTGATCCCGATCTCGCGCCGCCTGCGAGCTACCACCTGCGACGTAACGCCGTATACTCCTGCCAGCGCCAGTGCGATCGCACACGCGCCCACCGCGCCGATCGCATCCACACCGATCCTGGCCCCGAACATCGATCCTCGATCGAGGTAATCGCGCAAGGTCCGCACTTCGCTCACCGGCATGGCCGGATCGATGGCGCGAATCGGGCCCAGCACCGCCTCCGCTCCGTGGGATTCCACATGCAGCACCATCCGCGCCGGCGCGATCTGCGCATAAGGCAAGTACAGATATAGCTGAGGCGACTCGTGAATATCAAAATATTTCGCATTCCGCGCGATCCCCACCACCGTCGCCCAGCGGCCGTTCACGCTTATCCGCGATGCCAAGCCGCACAGCTTCGCCATTTCCTGATTCACAATCGCGACCGCCGGCGCGTTCGCCGCATCACGGTCGTCGAAGCTGCGGCCGGCCACCATCGGGATGCCCAGCAGTGCAAAGTACGCCGGCGTCACGGCGTTCGACCACACCGTTCGCCCGTTCTCGAGATCGCCCTCCATCACAACGCGCGCCGGAGTGCGCGTATACCCGAGCATGGTCGATTGGGCCAAAGCCGCGCGAGGGAGCCGATCGAGCAGTTGCTGGTAGAATCCGCGCGTTCGCTCCGGCGAGTATCCGATCTGTGATGGATCGAGCGCCAGGGTCAGCACGCGATCGACGCGATATCCGGGATCCAGCGCGCCTGCCGAGCGAACGCTCGCCATCAGCCACATCCCCGTTGCCGCCAGCGCGCTCGCCAGTGCGATCTCGATCGCGACCAGCACGTCGCGCCAGCGGCGCAGCTTGAACGATGGCGCGCATCCCGTGAGCAACGTCGCGAAGATCAACGCCAGGCTTGACAAGACGAGAACCCTCGCATCGATGCGCGGCGTGATCGCAAATGGAAAATCGGTCGGAAGGGTCGCTACGCGAGCCAGTGCCTTCACCGCCGCCCCTGCCATCGCGCCGCCCAGCGCTGCGCCGGCGCAGGCGAACCATACTGCTTGCATCATCGATCCACGCAGCAGCCGGCCGCTGGTCGCGCCCAGTGCGATGCGGATCGCGGTCTCGCGCGATTTCGCTTCCGCGCGAGCTAGCATCAATCCGCCCGCATTCGCCGCCGCGATCACCAGCACCAGCGCGCCCATCGCGATCAACAGCCGCGCGAGCGCGGGCAGCGTGCGATCGGTTTCGAGCCGAGCCTCAAGCTCGCCCAGCACCAGCGCCCTCCGTCCATGATTCGATTGCGGATACTCCGCTTCGAGGCGCGCCGCGATGGTGGCGAACTCAGCGCGGGCTCGCTCCATCCGCGTTTCCGGCTCAAGCCTCCCGAAAGCAGTCAGGAATCGCCGCGACCGGTCTTCCAGTGGATGCCCATTCGACGGGAGAATCCCCGCTTCATAAACACCCATCGGGATATAGAAACTCTCGTGTGCGAAGCGATCCATACCGAAATCGCGCGGCGCGATGCCGGCCACCGTGAAATCGGCCGCGGCGATCCGGATGGTGCGTCCAATCAAGCTGCGATCCGCGCCGAATTCCGATCGCCAGAACGCATCGGCCAGCACCACCACCGCACTGCGCGATTCCTCAGCACGAAAAGTCCGTCCGATTTCTGCGCGCACCCGCAGCGCATCGAAATAGTCCGGCGATACGGCGAGCCCGAGCCGTACTTGCGCCGGGGCGCTCCCGATCGCAACCAGCACCTGCGTTTGCGCAACCATCGATGCGATGGTTCGCGTCTCACGCCGGAAGTCTTCGAAATCGAGAAATGAAACGTAGCCGTGCGGCTGCTCCGTACTCGACGTGTAAATCCTGACAATGCGGTTTGCTTCAGGAACGGGTAGAGGGCGGTAGAGAATCGCATCGGCGATGCTGGCCAGCGCAACCGCGAGCCCAATTCCCATCGCGAGCGACACTACGCATACCGCCGTGAATCCGGGATGGCGGACGGCGAAGCGCATCGAGCCTCAGGTTAAGGCACGGTTCCCGCTTCGCCTCGTGCTCTCAACCGCGATGATGGTCAGCCGGGGCGCCTTACGATTCTTGTTTCGACGTGGCGCGGGCTGTCAAGCCTGCTGAGCCGAGAGTCGTGGGTCAGTTTGACCTAGAAGCGACCAACGCGCTCCAGACCCGTCGCGCCTCAAACCGCGGCCATTAGAGGCGCGACAGGTATGGAGCGCGTTCGTGAGCCGCGCACAAATCCCGAAACTGACCCACTACCGAGCCGAGAGTCGTCTCGGCTCTTCTTATCGACAGGGACGCGTTAAAACGGACAGGATTAGAGCCCCGCCACCGGAGCGACGATGAACGGCTCCGAAGTCGGCGCGGCCGATCCAGCTTCCGGTTCGATGGTCACCGCGATCGCCGCGATGGTCGAAGGATCGATGGGTCCCGGCATCATGTAGACCGCCGATCCGTCCGTCGCCTGGAACATTCCGGCGGGCTTGGGCGGCATTCCCTTCGCTTTGGGGATCAGCCACATTTCGTACATCTTGCCCGGCGGGAGCATGGGCATGTTGGAACCAAGCAGCAGACATCCTCGCGACGGATTCACGAACACATTGCCACGCGCGGGTTTATCCTTGCCGAATCCGACCTGCTGCGTCTCCGGCTGATTCAGGAAACTCAACGCCGCCAACACCCGATCGCGATCCGCCTTCATCTCGGACACAGTACGCCGCGCGTCTGCCAACTGGTCCGCTTTCTGCCGCTCCTGCACTCCCATCCACACCGCCAGTGCGAGCATACAAGCCGCCGCGATCAGAGCGGCCATAGATCCCCAACCCGCGCTCTCTTTTCCACCCACCATCGCGACAATCTTCCGCTTCAGACCCTTGGGCGGGCCCGCTTCTGGAGCAAGACCGAGTAACGTCGAATTCATCGCTAATGCTGCGTTCAGATTGCGGCGGCAATCGGCGCATCCGCGCGCCAAATGCTCGTCGATCTCTTCCCGCTCCTCCGCTTCGAGCACGCCCAAGGTGTACAGCTCGAACATTTCCTTCAGCTCCTCGCAGCTCATGCTTTTGTTGTCGCTCATGCGATCGCCGCCTCGGTCAGCTCATCGCGCAGGATCTTCAGGGCGCTGCGCACCCACGTTTTCACGGTGCCCAGCGGTTGCTGCATCTGCTCCGCCATCTCGGTCTGCGAGAGTCCTTCGAAATAAGCCAGCTCGATTACTCTGCGCTGGTTGGCGTTCAGCTTCTCAAACGCATCCTTCAGCCGACGCGCCCGATCGATGGACAACGCGCTATCGGAGAACCCGGCGAACATCGACGGATTCTCCAGCCGGTCCAGCTCCAGCGACCCGGCCGACATCCGCCCGTCGATCGAACGGATGTAGTCGATCGCACGATTGCGGGCCACGGTCAGGATCCAGGGCCCCAGCGATCCCTTTTCCTGGTCGAAGGACTGGACCCGGTTCCACACCCGCAGGAACGTCTCCTGCACCAGGTCCTCGGCCGCCGCGCCGTTGCGCACGATGCGGAAGATCAGCGAGTACGCGATCCGCCCATAGCGATCGTATAGATCCGACATGGCTTGCGGGTCGCGAGCCTTGAGGCGGAGGGCGAGGTCGCCTTCGTCTTTAAATCGTAGAACGACTTGGAGTACGCCGAATGCAATGGCGAGCGGAAGTAGCTTAAGAAAGTTCATAGAGGGAACGCCATTTCGGCCATTCTATCGACTATACGGGGCCCGCGGGGTGGTTGGATTGCCTTGGTGTCCGGAACTTTGGTGTTATTCCTTCCCTAGCCTAACCGTACCGTTGTGATACACGGATTTCTAGGGCCGTCTCAGGTGTTCAACTGGTATCTCTTTGAAAAGCGGACGAGTATTCTGATCGTGGGAGTACCCATTTGTGACTCGAAGACTCGCAGACCATCTCGCCGAACGGCGCCCCGCGCGCCGCCGCCACGGGCGGCAAAGCGGCGCCTCCATGGTTGAAGCAGGCGTCATTCTGCTTCCCTTCCTGGCACTCTTTTTCGCGCTGTTCGACTTCGGCATGGCGCTCTTCCTGACCAACACAGTCCAGTTCGCCGTACGCCAGGGGGTCCGCTACGCCGTGACCAGCCAAGTCATGACCGGGTTGGGGCAGGACGCCTCGATCAAGTCGACGGTCAACACGTACTCGTTTGGATTCCTGAGTTATCTGGCCCCAGGCCCGCCCAAGACCACCTGCGCGGGCACCGCCTGCATCACCATCACCTACTATTTTCAGGATCTCGGCGCCAGTCCGGTTACGCTGACTGCGGTTACCGGCGTCGGAAGCAACGCGGCGGGGAATATCGTTCAGGTTACGGCGAGCGGGCTCGCCTATAGCTGGATGATTCCACTGCTGCGCGGAACCACCGCATTAAACGTCGCGGCCAGTTCGGCCGACATTATGGAGGCCCAACCCAGTGGTCCACCAGCACGATAACCGGACAGCACGCTTGCCTCGGCGCGCGGCTCGCCGCCTGCGCGCAGAACGCGGAAGCACGGCCATCGAGTTCGCGCTCGTCATGATCTGCCTGGTTCCGATGTTTTTCGGCACCATCGTCATGGGCATCACGATCGGACGCTCGGAAGAAGCGATTCAGGTCACCCGCGACGTCGGTCACATGTATGGCGAAGGCGTCGATTTCACGACCTCCGATGCGCAGCAGTTAGTCACGCAGCTCAGCCAGGGCTTCGATCTGACTTCCAGTGGCGACTCGCTGCTGATCTTTTCGCACGTCATCACGGTGTTCGCGGCCGATTGCACGGCGGCGAGCGTGAATCCGTGCTCGAATCAGGGCTCGGCGGTGTTCACGCAGCGCGTGTACATCGGAAATACGGCCCTCAAGACCAGCGCGTTCGGTACGCCTGCGGCAGGATACCTGGATTCGGAAGGGAATATCAGTGCGGCAAACTACCTGGGCCAGTCGGCACTGATCGCGAACAATTTTACTTCGATCCTCACCCAGAGCGACGGCGACGTGGCCTACGTGGTGGAAGGATATTTCAAGATGCCCGACCTCAGCTTCCTGACATCGGGATTCTCGGGAACCAGCGCTACGGGAGGCGTTTATGCACGAGCTATTTTCTAAGATGTGTGACGGGATCAGTCGTGGACCGATTGGACGCCGTGCGCTGCATCTGGTCTCAGACCGTCGCGGATTCGTACTGCCTACGGCTGCCGTATTCTTCATCGTCGCCATGCCGATTGTCGGACTGGTGGTCGACGTCGGTATCGACTACATCGTCCAGACCAAGCTGCAATTGGCGATCGACGCGGCGGCGCTGGCCGGTGCGCGATCGCTTAGCCGCGGCAACGACGATGGGACGCAGCAGACCAACGCCGAGAACACCGCCAGGGCGTATCTGACGGCGAATTTCCCGACCGGCTATTTCGGCGTCTCCACGCCCACAATCTCTGCCCTTTCAGTGGACGAATCGGTGGCGCACGTGCGTTCGCTGACCATGACGGCCAGCTCCACCGTTCCGCTGATGTTCCTGGGATGGTTCGGCGCCGGCACCACCAAAGTTGGCGCGACCGCTACCGCAACACGCCGCGACGTGAACGTCATGATCGTGATGGACCGCTCCGGATCGCTACAGAACAGCGGCTCCTGCGCGCCCCTCAAAGCCGCGGCGACGGGGTTCGTTTCTAAGTTCGCCAATGGTACCGACAACGTGGGGCTGATCACGTTCGCGACCAGCACCCACCCCGATTTCCCGCTGGCGACCAATTTCAATACGGCGTCGACGCCGGTTTCGAGCATCATCAACAACGTCGTCTGCAACGGCGCCACCAGCAGTGCGCAAGCCCTATGGCAGGGCTATCAGGCGCTGGCAACCATGAATCAGACCGCCGCGCTTAACGTGATTCTGTTCTTCACCGATGGTCAACCGACCGCGGTTAGCGCCGTGATGCCGCGCGCTTCCGGCAGCGCTTGCAACAGCACCCAATATACAGGCGTCTTTACGGTTGGGTTCCAAACCACCTCCCCGTTCTCTCCAGTGGCGACGGGCGGTCTTTTTGACTACACCAATCAGGGACAGCCGCTTTCGGGGAACACCGACGCCCAGATTGTGAGCACGTATACCGGCAAGGCGAACACCGGCGATCCGACCAATTGCGCTTTCGCCGCAAGCTGGACCAATAACTGGACCAGCGCCGCGAACGATATCGTGGGCGTCCCCACCACCGATATCTGGGGTAACAATCTGAACAACGGCTATCTGACCGTAAACACGACCACCAACGGTGGCAAGACCTATGTCACGGTGCCTTCCAATAGCACCGGCGCGCTCAACATGATCAACGCGTCGACCAACGCGGCCGACGATGCGGCGGCGCGCATTCGTGCGGGAGCTTCCCCGGGCGTCAACGGCGTGAGCGGCATGACCGGAATCACCATCTTTAGCATCGGGCTGGGCAATTCGACCTATCCGGCCAACGGCACGTTCCTGCAGCGCGTCGCCAACGATCCCAAGAGCTCTGTGTTCAGCAGCAGCGCGCCGACTGGATTGTATGTGTACGCGCCCAGCGCGGCGGACTTGAGCGACGCATTCGCGCGAGTGGCCGCGGAAATCCTGCGGTTGGCGAAGTAGGTTTGTCATGACGAATCTAATCGGATTAATTCTGGGATTTGCGTTGCAGGCGCCCGCGCCACCGAGCGTCCCGGTTCTCGAATACTGCGATGCTTCGGCGCCGGTGGTCGCGCAGATATCGCGCGACGCGGCAATGGATGTGCGTTTTTCAATCGCCGGATCGCCCACTTGCTATCTGGCGACCATGACGATCGACGGGCGCGCGGTCCGCGGCTACGTGCTCGACCGCCGTTTGGACGCAGTGGTCGCGTTCGAAAGGTCGCGCGTGGCGACGGAGCAGGCCGCGTTCAAGGTCCCCTTGTACGTGCCTCCGCCGGAGCCACCTGCCGCCGCGCCCGCGGTCGCTGCCGGAAAGCTGGCAGAAGATAAGAAACTGCCCAAGAAAGCTCCGCCCAAGGTCGCGTTCTAAAACGCACTGAGCCGCGACCATAGGGAGCGGTTTAACCTCGCTATAAGCGGCTACTTTACCGCTTTCAGCAGCACCACATCGCCCACGTTGACGCCCAGCGTCAGCTTGTGGGTGGCACTGGACAAACCGGCGGCAGAGCCGGCGAAGTCGTGCGTGAATCCCAAGCGGCGTCGCCGGTCCGCTCCTTCGAATTCTGAATACACGTCGCCGATGGTGGTGTGCGCGTCGATGGCGTAGGTGTCGCTGGGCGGCAGGCTCATCGTGATCTGGCCACGATGCAGGTCGACCTGCATATCCGAAGCGATTCCGGTGACGAATACGCCGCCTTCGCCGTGGCTCACTTCCACCTTGGTTCCACGCGGCGCATGGATCACGTAATCGACCAGGACAGCGGTGCGATCGTGCTTGGGAATAGCGGTCGAGATCACGATCTGATCGCCTTTCGATTCCGCCTGGACGTTCACGCGGCCCAGCAGTTGATCCGCGGCCGGATGCTGTTTGGCATCGAAAATCCTGCCGGTCGATTTGGTTACGGTCACCTCGATGCCGGGCTGATCCCAGCCTTCGATGTTGACCACGCCGCGCGAGTTATCAAAGTGGATCGTGGCCGCGGCGGCGAAAGTGTCAGTGTGGCTGACGGTAATGATCTTCTTCGTCAGATCTTCGGCGAAGGCGATCGAGCCGAGAGCAAGCGCCGCAATGATGGCGTTCCGCATATGAGAAAAGTACATCCCTTCCGGCACTACATCTCGTGCCCGGAATCTTAATCCTGTTGGCGCTGCTGCAGCCGGCGGAAACTCCGCTCGACCGCGCCTACAGCGAGCTGCGCTTCAAGCACTACGATAGCGCAGTCGCCGATTTTGAAAGCGCGATTGCAGCCACTCCAGACCGGCCGTCTATTTACAAGGACCTGGCGTACACGCTGCTGAAAATCGGCGAGACCGAGGCCGCACGGGATCGTTTCGCGAAGGCGTTGGAGCTTGATCCGAGCGACAATCGCACCGCGCTCGAGTACGCGTTCCTGTGTTACGAAACCAGGCAGCGGCTGATCGCGCGGCGGGTGTTCGATCGGTTGCGGAAGACGGGAAATCCGACGGCCGCGGAGGCATTTGAAAATGTCGATCGTCCGCTGCGTGAAGGGATCGAGCGATGGTCGAAAGTGGTGGCGCAGGCGCCGGATAATTTCAGTGCGCAGGAGGAGCTGGCGCGATTGTTCGAGCAGCACGACGAACCTGCGGAGGCCGCGAAGCATTTCGAAATCGCGTGGAAGCGGCGGCCGGATCGGCGCGGGCTGTTGGTGGACTTAGGGCGAACGCTGGCGGCTTCTGATCGCAAAGAGGAATCGATGACTGCGCTGCTGGCAGCATCGCGCGCACCCGATCCTAGAATCGCTGAGGAGGCTCGCGAGCTGTTGCCGTCGCGATATCCGTATGTGTACGAATTCCAGCGTGCGCTGGCGCTGGATCCGGCGAATGTAGAGCTGCGGCGGGAGCTCGCGTACCTGCATCTGGAAATGTCGCATCGGGCAGAGGCTGTGGAGGAGTTCGAGCAGATCCTGAAATACGCGCCGGACGATGCGGCTGCGGCCTCGCAGCTGCGGACCTTGCGTGGCCGGCCGGTAGGAGAGACCGTCATGCCCCGAGCCAATAGCAACGCGAAGGACCTGGGCGTCAAGAGTCTTGAAAAGGGGTTTTTGCAGGACGCGCTGAAGTATCTGCAAATCGCGCATGAAAGCGATCCGCTGGATTTCGAGGTGATGCTGAAGCTGGGCTGGACCTACAACCTGATGAAAGACGATCGAAACGCGATGCAGTGGTTCGATCTGGCGCGGCGCAGCCCCGATGCGAAGATTTCGGGCGAAGCGGCGGCGGCGTACCGCAACTTGAATCCCTCGACCGAGCGATTTCGCACCACCGTGTGGGCCTTCCCTTTATTTTCGACGCGCTGGCACGATCTGTTCGCATACGCGCAAGTAAAAACCCAGCTGCGCTTGCCGCATTGGTTCGTGCATCCCTACGCATCGGTGCGATTCGACGGCGATTCGGCGGGCGCCGTCAATTTCCAGGGGATCGGACCGCAGTATTTGTCGACCCGCAGCGCGATCGTGGCGGGCGGGGTCGCGACCGATGCGTGGCACGGCTTGAACGGCTGGTTCGAGGCGGGCGAGATGCTTCGCTACTTACCGTCGGTCCTGGAACCGGCGCGCGTGGCGCCGGATTATCGCGGAGGAATTTCGTTCACGCGCGGAATCGGCGCAGTGCTGGCGCACGGATCGCATGGATTGTTCGCCGAAACCAACGACGACGGCATTTTCGTCAGCCAATTCGGCAACGACAAGCTGCTGTATTTGCAGAATCGCGGGGGCTGGACGCTGCGACCGCTGGAGAACTCCGGGTTGCACGCTCAGGTGTATTGGAATGCGAACCTGACCGCGGACGCGCAAGGCCAATATTGGGCCAATTACGCCGAAACCGGTCCCGGCGTTCGATTTCGATTCGAGGCATGGCGCATCCCTCTCCGTTTTTCGGTAGATGCGCTGCGCGGCTCGTATCTGATCAACACAGCCAATCCGAATCGGCCGAACTTCAACGACGTGCGTGCGGGGATCTGGTATGTCTTTTCGAAATAGTCTCGCGATCGCAGTGGCCGCGATGTCCACCGCCGGCGCCGGCGGATTTTCGTATCGCGTGATCGGCGGCGCTGGTTCGTGGGGCGCGATGTTGTCGTCGATCGGGTTGGCAGAAGGCTCGGGGGACGCGGTAGTGGTGGCGCCGCAGGGCACGCCCGGATCGGCCGATGAATGGGCGGCGCGCATCGAAAGCGGAACCATTCTGGTGCTGGAGGGCGAATCGCCGCTGGCGGCGTCATTTGGATTTCGCGCCAGCGCGAAGCCACACGTGGTGGTTCGCAGCGTCGAGGACGTTCATTCGCCCAAACTGCGGATCATCTGGGAGAAACCACTGGAATTACCGGTATTCGACATGCCTGCCGGGGCGAAATTGTTTGCGAAAGAGCGTTGGCAGACAGCGCAAGTGCCGCTGATCGCCGGATTCAAACGCGGCGCTGGCGGAGTGTTGTGGATCGCGGCGGCGCTGAACGGGTACCAACGGTTTCCGTATATTGCGCAGGCACTTGCGGATCTGGGACTCGATCCGCCATTCCGATCGAATCGATTATGGGCTTTTTTCGATTCCTCTTACCGTCTGCATGTCGATCTGGATTACTTCGCGGCGCGGTGGCGAGCTTCGGGAATCTCCGCGTTGCATGTAGCCGCGTGGCATTTCTGGGAGCGCGACGCGCCATCGGACGAATATTTGCGCAGCCTCATTGAGGCTTGTCACCGAAACGGAATCGCCGTGTATGCCTGGCTCGAACTGCCGCATGTGAGCGAGAAGTTCTGGGACCAGCATCCCGACTGGCGCGAGAAAACCGCGATGCAATCCGACGCGCAGCTGGACTGGCGCAAGCTGATGAACCTGACCAATCGCGATGCATTCGCGGCGGTGTCGAAAGGCGCCCGCGACCTGATCGCGGCGTTCGATTGGGACGGGGTGAATCTGGCGGAGCTGTATTTTGAATCGCTGGAGGGGCACGAAAATCCCGCGCGGCTGACGCCGCTGAACAACGACGTGCGCGCGGCGTTCAAAACGTTGTCGGGATTCGATCCCATCGATTTGTTCGATGCCGAATCGGAGCACTACTGGCGTCAAAACACGGCGGGGCTGAAGCGTTTTCTCGATTTCCGGGTGGATCTGGCTCATCGCCAGCAAGTCGAATGGATCGAGCAGATCGAGGCGATGCGTAAATCGAAGCCGCATCTGGATTTGACGCTGACCCACGTCGATGATCGTTTCGATCCCGGGATGCGCGAAAAGATCGGCGCGGATGCCTCGAAGCTGCTGCCGCTGCTCTCCGATCACGACATGACGTTCCTGATCGAGGATCCGGCCACCATCTGGAATCTGGGGCCGCAGCGTTATCCCCAGATCGCGGCGCGGTATAACGCGCTGACGCCGGAACGCGCCAAGCTCGCGATCGACATCAATGTGGTCGAACGCTATCAGGACGTCTATCCCACCAAACAACAAACCGGCACGGAATTGTTCGAGCTGGTGCATCTGGCATCCCGCGCATTCGAGCGGGTGGCTCTGTATTTCGAGAACTCGATTTCGACGGCGGATCTGCCGCTGCTGGCGGCCGCGGCATCGACGGTCGATCGCGCGGAGGAGGCGGGCGGCAAGCTGGTGATCGAATCGCAACGGGGAATCGCTGTGAAGTGGAGCGTTCCGGCACTGGTCGACGGAAAATTGTGGCCCGCCGCCGATGATGCCCGCATTCTGCTGCCGCGCGGAATACATGCCATCGAAGCCGCGCCTAAAGCGCCTGCGTTGCGGCTGATCGATTTCAATGGCGAGCTGAAATCGGCGGCTTCCCTGTCTAATGGAATCGAATTCGCTTATCAGAGTAATGCTCGCGCATTCGCGCGATTCGATCATCCGATCGCTAAAGTGGAAATCGACGGTGCGGAGAGTAGGGCGGATCTCCTTGGCGGCGTGCTGATTCTGCCGCGTGGGCAGCACATTGTCACCGTGCACTAGCTTCGCGCCAGATAGACAAACCGCGCGATGAACAGCGCCGCCAAAACATAAACCAGCCAGTGCGTTTCGCGAAATTTCCCCGTCACGATGCGCATCAGCGCGTAGGCCGTGAATCCGAACGCGAGCCCATTCGCGATGCTGAACGTCAACGGGATCGTGATCAGCGTGAGGAATGCTGGAATCGCGATGGCCGGATCGCTCCAGGGGATTTCGCCGATCTGCGACATCATCATCGATCCCACGATGATCAGCGCGGGCGCGGTTGCCGCCGATGGCACCGCGCCAATCACCGGCGCGATGAACAGCGCGATTCCAAACAGCAACCCCGTCACGATCGCGGTCACGCCGCTGCGTCCGCCCGCGACGACGCCCGCCGCGCTTTCGATGTAGCTCACCACCGTAGACGTTCCGGCGAGCGATCCCACCACGGTCGCCGCCGCATCGGTGAATAAGATCGATCGAATGCGCGGGATGTGGTGCGCTTTGTCAAACAATCGCGCCTTGGTTCCGACGCCCACCAGCGTTCCAATGTTGTCGAACATGTCGACGAACAGAAACACGAAGACAATCTCCACCAGGCCGAGTTTCAGCGCTGCGCGAACGTCGAGTTTGCCCGCGGTCGCCGCGATATCAGAGAGGCGATATCTCTCGGGTGACCAGTGAATGAGGCCACACGCGGCCGCGAGCGCTGTGGTCGCCAGAATTCCGATCAGCATTGCGCCGCGTACGCCGCGCGCCATCAGCGCGGCAATGAAGATCAATCCAAAGATCGCGACCAGCGTGTTCTTGTCGCGCAGATTGCCGAGCGCGACCAGCGTGGCCGGGCTCGCCACCACGATTCCGGAGTTGCGCAATCCAATGGTCGCGATAAAGAGGCCGATGCCAGCGGCGACGGCGGCGTACAGTTCCGGCGGAATCGCTTCGACGATCAACTGTCGGATGCCCACGAAGGTCAAAATCAAGAACGCGATTCCAGATAGAAACACTGCGCCCAATGCCGTCTCCCACGGCACGCCCATGCCTTTCACCACCGTGTAGGTGAAGTACGCATTTAGCCCCATCCCCGGCGCGAGCGCGATGGGGTAGCGAGCGAACACGCCCATCGCAATGCTGCCGAACGCGGCGCAAAAACATGTCGCCGCCACCACGGCTTTGAACGGCATCCCGGTTTCGCTGAGGATCGACGGGTTGACGAAGATGATGTACGCCATGGTCACGAACGTGGTCGCGCCCGCGAGAATTTCTGTACGCCAGTTGGTGCCGAGCCGCTTGAATTCGAAATACTGCTCGAGCCTCTGGATCATCGGATCAGCTTTCGAGCGCGCGCGAACACGGCGTGCAGCATCTCCCGGGTGAGTTTTCCGGTCGAGGTGTTCTGCTGGCTGGGATGATAGGAGCTGATCAGGGCTACTTTGTTAGGCAGCGTGTGCTCGCAATCGTGACCGAATGCATAGGACGAACGGCGCTCGATGATGCCGCGATCGCGCAATAAAGAAAGATACGCATCGAAGGCGATGCGGCCCAGCGCGATCACTACACGCGGCTGGAGCACATCGAATTCGCGATCGAGATACGGGCGGCAGTTGCGAAATTCCTCGGGCGTCGGTTTGTTATCGGGAGGCGCGCAGCGCACCGCGCCGCTAATGTAGGCGTCAATCAATTGCAAGCCGTCTTCGCGCGAATCGGAATTGGGCTGCGACGCGAAGCCGGTTTCGTACAGCGCGCGATACAGCCATTCGCCTGACTTGTCGCCGGTGAACATGCGGCCGGTGCGATTGGCTCCGTGGGCTCCCGGCGCCAGTCCGATGATCCACAGCTTCGCCTTCGGGTTGCCAAACGGAGGCACCGGACGGCCCCAATATTCCTGATCGCGATAGGCGCGGCGTTTTTCGATGGCGACGCGAGCATCATACTCGCGCAATCGCGGGCAGCGTTCGCATGCGATTACGTCGCGCGTCAGCTTCGAGATCGAATCATTGGCGGATCTCACGTCACCGCTTATCATAAACTCTGTGCCCGAATCCTACGACGTCATCATCATCGGTGCAGGACATAACGGACTCGTCACCGCTGCCTATCTAGCGCGCGCTGGACGAAAAGTTATGGTGCTCGAAGCGCGCGAACTGGTGGGCGGCTGCGCCGTCACCGAAGAAATCTGGCCGGGATATCGCGTATCAACGGCGTCGTATCTGTCGAGCCTGATGCAGGAGAAGGTAGTGCGGGAGCTGGAGTTGGCACGCTACGGCTACATTGTCGACGCGAAAGACCCCGCGTTTTTTTCGCCGTTTCCCGATGGCCGCCATTTGTTCATGTGGCAGGATCGCGCCAAAACGCTGACGGAAATCGCGAAATTTTCGAAGCGCGATGCCGATGCGTATCCCAAGTACGAAGCGTATCTGGAACGTTTGGCGATGGTGGCCGAATCGCTGCTGTTGACCACGCCCCCGAATTTTCCGCCGAGCGGGCCGGGCGATTTCGTCGAGTATTTGAAGCTGATGGGCAAGCTGCGCGGTCTCACCAAAGAGGAGACGGTGGGACTGGTGAAAATCTTCACGCAGAGCGCGGCGGATTTTCTGGATCTGTGGTTCGAGTCGGAAGAGCTAAAGGTGACGCTCGCGACCGACGGCGTGATTGGCGCGAATGGAGGGCCGCGATCGCCGGGGACAGCGTACATCCTGTTGCATCACTGCATGGGCGGCGTGAACGGACATCGCGGATTGTGGGGATTCGTGCGCGGCGGCATGGGCGCGGTTTCGAATGCAATCGCGGATTCGGCGCGAGCACACGGTGTCGAAATTCGCGTGAACGCGCCGGTTCAAAAGATTGTTGTTAAAAATGGCCACGCGCATAGTGTGGTGCTGGCGAACGGAGACGAGCTACAGGCGAAGACGATCGCGAGCAATCTCGATCCGCGCCGCACGTTTTTGAAATTGATGGATGCGGGCGATTTGCCGGAATCGTTCGTCAAGGGGATTCGCGAATTTCGCAGCGAAGGCACGTCCTTGAAGATGAATCTCGCGATGACCGGGCTGCCGGAATTCACAGCGCTCCCGGGATCGCCAGGTCCGCAGCATCGCGCGACCATGCACATCTGCCCGTCAGTCGAATACATCGAGCGCGCATGGGATGATGCGAAGTATGGGCGGCCATCGCGCTCGCCGCTGATCGAGATGACCATTCCGACCATGTACGATCCGACGCTCGCGCCGGCCGGTCGCCACATCATGGGAATCTTTCTACAATACGCGCCGTACACGCTGAAAGGCACGACATGGGACGCCGAACGCGAGCCGTACACGGAACGTATTCTCGACGTGATCGAAGAATATTGCCCCAATATTCGATCCATCGTGGTGGAGCGGCAAACGCTATCGCCGTTCGATCTGGAGCAGCGTTTCGGTATCACCGGCGGCAATATTTTTCACGGCGAGATGAGCCTGGATCAGATGTTCGTGCTGCGGCCAGTCGCCGGGTGGGCGAAGTATCGGACGCCGGTGAGGGGATTGTATCTGTGCGGATCGGGCGCGCATCCGGGCGGCGGAGTCATGGGCGCGCCGGGTCACAATTGTGCTCGGGAGATGCTGAAGGATCGTTAGACGATGACTCATCGCCTTGTTCTAATGCTTGTGCTTGTTGGCGCGGCCGCGATGTGTCAACCGGCCTTCGAAGCGGCTTCGGTAAAGCTTTCGACCACCGATGCTCGCGGCAACATGCGCGGCGGGCCCGGCACCAATGATCCCGGGCAAATCACCATGACCAACGTGACGCTGTTCGCGATGATGGTGCGCGCGTACGACGTGAAATCATTCCAAATCGTGGGTCCGGACTGGATCTCGCAGCGCAAGTATGAAGTGGTCGCAAAAGTACCCGCGGGAGCCAGCAAGGAGCAGAGCAATCGAATGTTGCAGACGCTGCTTGCCGATCGATTTCATTTGACGGTGCACCGCGAATGGCGAGATCTGCGGGGCTATGACCTGGTGGTGCCGAAGAGTGCCAAGCTCACCGCGGCGAAACCGCTTTCATCGAATGATCCTGCTGATCTTTCGGCGCCGCCTACGATGGACGCGCAGGGCTATCCGCAATTGAATCGAGCCGGCATCGTGATGATGGAAGGGGTGCGGGGGCAAGCTGTGGTTTCGTTCCTCACCGCGCGCCATCAGCCGATTTCCGCTCTGGTCGATTTACTCGGCAAAGAATTTCGGCTGCCTATCGCCGACCGCACCAATCTCTCCGGCGATTTCGATTTTCGGCTGGAGTACGCGCCGGAGCGTCCGGGTGCGGTGCCGTCGGCAACAGCAGAAACCCCTTCCGGGCTCGATTCCAGCGCGCCGAATCTGCTTACGGCTCTGCAACAGCAGCTCGGGCTGAAGCTGAATCCGGCGAAGGTTCGCACCGAGATGGTTGTGCTCGATCGCGCCGATCCTGTCCCGGTCGCGAATTAGCGCGTTACGCTGGTAGCGTGAGAAAAACGCTCGGCTCCTGGTGGTTGCGATTCCGCAAAGCCTGGGTCGCCAGCTTCCGCCAGCGCATCACGCGCACCGGGGCGATCTTCGGCATCGTGCTGATCGCGATCGCGGTGGGAGCGTTTCTCTCGGCGAACAATCTTCTATTCCTGATCCTCGCCGCGATGCTGTCGACGTGGCTCGTTTCTGGATTCGTCAGCCGGTTGGGACTCGCTGGACTTGAGCTGGATCTGATTCTGCCCGAGCATATTTCCGCGCGCCGCCGCGTTCGCGCCGCGGTGCGATTGAAAAATCTGAAGCACATCATGCCGTCGTTCAGTATTCATCTGGAAGGCGCGGCGGAGGGCGGATTCACGCCGGTGCTGTACTTCCCTGTGATTCCGGGCGGCGCGGTTTTGGAGGAATCGGTCGATTTATATTTCGCCAAGCGCGGCGCACAGCGCGATCGCAGCTTTCAATTCTCGACCAGCTTCCCGTTCGGATTTTCGCAGCGCCATGAAATGATCACGGCTCGTCATGATGTCGTGATTTATCCGTGCCTCGATCCGCAGCCGGGATTTGAGGCGCTGCTCGCCTCGGTCAGCGGCGAAATGGAAGCGCTGCAGCGTGGCCGCGGCCACGATTTCTATCGCATCCGGCCGTATGAAATGTTCGAGAGTGCTCGCCACGTCGATTGGCGAGCAACAGCGCACACCGGCGACCTGCAGGTTCGCGAATTCGCGCGGGAGCAGGATCATCGCGTGGTGATTTATTTCGATCTCGATGCCGGGTTCGAGCACGCGGCGTGGTTCGAAGCGGCGGTCGACTGCGCTGCGTTTCTCGCGTATCATCTGGCCGAACGCGGCGCGCATGTTCGTTTTCAGACCCAGGATTGCGACCTGCAATCGCCGTCGGAAGCGGACATTTATACTATTCTTAAGTACTTAGCTTTGGTGTCACCCAGGAGGGGCAAACCGCCCGCTGCACCCGATGATCCGGCCAGCTTCCACCTCGTGTTCAGCGCGAACGTGCAACGTATGCACGCTCTGGGATGGGGTGCGAGCGATAGCCGCGGCGCGCGATTGCTGGGCCTCGACGCCTTTTCACCGACGACTCCTTCTCAAAACTAAATCTCTGGCGGAACTGGAATGACTCCTCGTAGATTCTCCGGTGGTGTTTTTTTTCTCGCGGCGATGTTCGCCGCGATCTTATTGGCGCAGACCACGGCGTCGATTTCCGGAACGGTGACCGATCCGACAGGTTCGGGGGTCGGCGGGGCGAAGGTGACGGTGCGAAACGTCGAAACCGGCGCGACGCGCGTGGTCGAGACGGACGAATCAGGGAACTACGATGCCGCCGCCCTCGGGATCGGTGCGCAGGAAGTGAAGGTCGAAAAAACCGGATTCAAGCCGGTGGTGCGGAGCGGAATCAATCTCGCGGTCGGCGAGAACGCCGTGGTGAAGTTCAAGCTTGAGGTCGGTGAGGTCAAGGATGCCGTCACAGTCACCGCCGACGCGCCGGTGGTCAACAACACGACTTCTTCTGTTTCCGGCGTCGTCGATGAACGCCAGGTGAAGGATCTGCCGCTCAACGGCCGCAGCTTCGATAATCTGATCACGCTGAACCCTGGATCGATCAATTTCAGCGCCCTCAAGAGCGCCAACACCAGCACCAGCGACGGCAACACATTTTCCGTCGACGGCCGCCGCACCGGCGAAAATGTTTTCCTGATGAACGGCATCGAATACGGCGGCGCGAGCCAGCTCGGCGTCACGCCGGGCGGCGTCAGCGGCGAACTACTGGGGATCGACGCGGTGCGCGAATTCAACGTCCAGACCGATACCTACAACGCGGAATACGGCAAACGGGCGGGCGCGCAGGTCAGCGTGGTGACGCAATCGGGCAGCAATGCGCTGCATGGCTCGGTATACGAATTTCTGCGCAACAGCGCGCTCGATGCGCGGAATTTTTTCGATCAGGCGTCGGTGCCTCCGTTCCGGCGCAATCAATTCGGCGGATCGCTGGGTGGGCCGATCAAGAAAGACAAGCTGTTTCTGTTCGGCAATTATGAAGGATTCAGGCAGGCGCTGGCGCTTTCAAGCGTGAGTGTGGTGCCGGATGCGAATGCGCGCAACGGAATAATTCCGAACTCAGCAGGCGTGCCGACGCAGGTGACGAACGTGAACCCCGCGATGAAGCCGTTTTTCAATCTATGGCCCGCGCCGAATGGGCCGGAGCTGCTTTCGAACGGATTGCAGAGCGGCGACGCGTTTTCGTTCAATAATCCGAGCTCTCATATTCATGAAGATTTCGGCACGGCTCGCGCGGATTATGCGATTCGCGAACGCGACCAGCTTTCGGTGAACTACACCATCGATATGGGCAATAGCGTGATCCCTCTGGCCGATCCGCTGTTCGCCAGCTACACTGCGCTTTCGAGCCAGGTGGCCAGCATTCAGGAAACGCACATTTTTTCGCCGCGAATTCTGAACACGTTGAACCTGGGATT
This sequence comes from Terriglobia bacterium, assembly GCA_963819125.1. Taxonomy (GTDB): domain Bacteria; phylum Acidobacteriota; class Terriglobia; order Bryobacterales; family Bryobacteraceae; genus Palsa-187. The sequence continues at coordinate 1,180,600 of CAWFUQ010000011.1, read as the reverse complement.
TTCGCGCGCGGGATTCAATCTGGATTCCGTGCCGTTGCAATCATTCCCAACGAGCGATACGTTTGTCACCGGCGGGGGACCGGGCGGGATCGTGGTGAACGGCGGTGTGACCACCACCGGCATCGCCGGCCTGACGGCTGCCGGTCCGAACAACGCAGCGGGATCGTGGAATCGAAGGAATCTGTTCAGCTACAACGATGCGATTGAGATCACGCACGGCATTCATCAGATCAGCGCTGGCGTGCAGATCCAGCGTTTGCGCGACAACGAAGACAGCGCATCGCGGCAGTTGGGTGTCGCGACGTTCGCCAGTTTGACGACCCTGCTGCAAGGCACGGCGTCGACGTTTCAGGTGATTCCCGATCCCAATGAGCTCGGTTGGCGCAACGTGATGGGCGCCTGGTATTTCGAGGATTCCATCCGGCTGCGAAAAAATTTGACGGTGCGGCTGGGGATTCGTCAGGAGTTCACCAATGGCTGGAACGAAGTTTCCGGCCGCGCCGCGAATTACATCACCGCTGCGAACGGGATTCTGGAAACTAACGTGATCACCGGCAATTCGGCGTTCACGAAAAACAACGCGACGCATTTGTTCGCTCCGCGCGCGGCGGTCGCATGGGATCCGTTCGGCGACGGCAAGACCGCGATTCGCGCCGGTGTCGGGATGTATTATTCGCTGATCGACGATTTGAGTTTCCTGCTGAATTCGCTGCCGCCGGCGAACGGGTCGATCAGTTTGTCGAATGTCTCGCTGCTGTCCACCATTCCGCTCGCGCCCGGCATCGCGCCCGCGCCGCAGTGCACCGTTTCCCCTTCGCCGACGGCATGCACCACCTTCGCGCCGCAAGGCGTGCAGCCTGACGCGAAGACACCGACAGTCGAAGAGTGGAATTTCACCATCGAACGGCAGCTTGATAAAAATATGTCGCTGCGCGCGTCCTATGTCGGTTCGTTCGGATATCACGGATTCGTGAGCGTTGATCCCAACGATATTCCGGCGCAGATCTGCGCATCGGCGACGTGCGTTTCGGGCGGCACGCCAGGAACGACCAAGGGTTCGGTTGTGCAGGGCCAGCAGTACATTCCGATCAGCGGGCGGCCGAATCCGCTGCTGGGCGCGGGCTTCTTCTGGTACACGGAAGGCAACACCAGCTACAACGCGCTGCAGATCGACGTGACGCGGCGGCTTTCGCACGGCTTGCAATTTCGCGGGAACTACACCTGGTCGAAAAATCTGGATATCAATTCCGCGCTGACCGGCGCGCAGGCGAATAATCAGCCGCAGATGGTGATGGATCGCAACGATCTGCATCGCGACTGGGGTTTATCGGCACTGAACGTCGCCAATCAGGCGAGCATCTCCGCGCTGTACATGCTGCCGTTCGCGCCGAAGAACAGAGTGATCGGCGGATGGCAGGTGAACGCCATCGCGACCATGCTCAGCGGGTTCCCGTTCACGCCATTGATCGGTGCGAATCGATCGGGCGATGGCGACACGCGCAATCCCGACCGGCCGTCGCTCAACTCCGCGTTCAGCGGGCCGGTGGTAACGGGCAATCCCTATCAGTGGTTCAATCCGAACGCGTTCGTTCTGCCGACCCCGGGAACCTACGGCAACCTGGGCCGGGGCGTTTATACGGGGCCGGGCTTGGGAGATCTGGATGTTTCACTCTTCAAGACCACGCGGGTGACCGAGCACAGCAGCCTGCAATTTCGCGCGGAGATTTTCAATATTCTGAACCACGCGAATCTCGGTCCGCCGAATACGACGGTGTTCGCGGGCGCGGCGTTCAATCCGTCGGCTGGATTGGTCACCGTGACGACGACCACCTCGCGGCAGATTCAGTTCGGGCTCAAGCTGATTTTTTAGACGTCCGAAAAACTTCGCGCAGAAGCTTGGGCACCTTGTGATCTTCCAGATCGAATCCGATCAGCGTTTCCGCAGCGAGCAGGATGATCGCGAACGGAGCCACCGGAGCCGGTGTGAAGTGGACGAAGGCTACCATCGCAACAAACACAATCACCGACATGGGGAAGTACTGTTTCAGGGTCATATGCTGCCTCCAGGTAAGGGGAGGCGCAATCGCATCGCCGCGCGTTGCATTCGCAGCTTCAATTACTTACAAAAACCTACTGGGCGAACTCGCGCAAACCAGTTGGGTTAGAATTGCTCCGATGCGCGCAATCCTGGTCCTCTCACTCCTCTCCTGCTGTTTCGCTCAAGACAATCCTGGACGCGGCGGCGGGGGCGGCGCGAACGCCCAGCCGGTGAACTCGGCGTGGATTCGCGAGAACTATTCCAAGTTCGAATACAAGATCCCGATGCGCGACGGCGTGAAGCTGTTCGCGTCTGTCTACATTCCGAAAGACGTGTTCAGCGATGGCCGTACCTATCCGATCGTAATGCAGAGGACGCCGTACAACGTCGGCCCGTACGGCCCGGACCGGTTTCGCGAAAACCTGGGGCCGTCCGAATTTTTCGCGCGCGAGAAATTCATCTTTGTTTACGGAGACGTTCGCGGCCGCTTCATGAGCGAAGGCGAGTATTCGCTGTTGCGCCCGCATAATCCGGCGAAAAAAGGCAAAGACACCGACGAAAGCACCGACACCTACGATACCGTCGATTGGCTGATCAAGAACGTGCCCGGCAACACCGGCAAGGTCGGGTTGTACGGAATTTCGCAACCGGGATTTTATGCGGCCGCGGGCATGATCGATGCGCATCCCGCGCTGGTCGCGGTATCGCCGCAAGCGCCGGTCAGCGATTACTACATGGGCGATGACGTCTATCACAACGGCGTGTTCATGCTGGCGCATCGCTTCAGTTTTTATCAGGGATTCCAGCTTCGCCAGGGCGATCCCGCGCCTCCGCCCACACAGCAGAATCGTTTCGATTACGGGACTCCAGACGGCTACGATTTTTATCTGCAACTGGGTCCGCTGGCCAACGTCGACGAAAAATATTTCAAGCACACCCAGCCGCTGTGGATGCTGAATATCGAACACACCACTTACGATGACGTGTGGCAATCGCGCGCCATCTGGAAACATCTGACCGGGATCAAGCCCGCAGTGATGCTGGTGGGCGGTTGGTACGACACCGAAGATCCGCAAGGGCTGCTGCGCCAGTTCGATTTCATGCAGGATCATCAGCCGCCGCAGAATCTGATGCTGGTGATGGGGCCTTGGAATCACGGCGGATTTGCCCGCGGCGATGGCGATCGCCTGGGCAATATCAATTTCGGCGTCAAAACCGGGTTGTATTATCGACAGAACATCGAGTTTCCGTTTTTCATGTACTACCTGAAAGGCCGCGGCGATGGGAAATTTCCCAAGGCGTGGCTGTTTCAGACCGGTGAGAATCAGTGGCGCAAGTTCGATACGTGGCCGCCGCGCGCGGCTGCCGCGAAGCCCCTGTTTCTCGATGCCAAGGGCAAGCTGTCGTGGCAGCAGCCCGCTGCATCGGGCGTCGAGGAATATATTTCCGATCCGAACAAGCCGGTGCCTTACATCGGGTTCACCTTCGCAGGCGTGCTGAATTCCTATATGACGGAAGATCAGCGTTTCGCCTCGCAACGTCCCGACGTCCTGACGTTTAAAACGGAACCGCTGGATCATGATGTGACCAGCCTGGGGCCGATCAGTGTCGACCTGAAGGTCGCTACAAGTGGAACTGATTCCGATTTCGTGGTGAAGGTGATCGACGTGTTTCCGCCAGACTATCCGGACTTCAACAATCCTGCTCCCGCGGGCGGTCGCGGCGCACCGGCGCCGGCTGCTCCCGCAGGTCCGCCGAACGCGGTGAAAATGGGCGGATATCAGGAACTGATTCGCGGCGAGCCGTTCCGCGGCAAGTTCCGCAAGAGTTTCGAAAAGCCGGTGCGTTCGTGCCCAATCAGCCGGATCGCATTCAATATCGATTGCCCGATGTGGCGCACACCTGGCGCGAAGGGCATCGCATCATGGTGCAGATCCAAAGCTCGTGGTTCCCGCTGAACGATCGGAATCCGCAGAAGTTCATGGAGATTCCGAAGGCTCACATTGAGGATTTCGTCAAGGCCACCGAACGCGTGTATTTCGGGGCGCGGACGGATCGAAGATTGAACTGCGCATAGCGCAGTAGGAATTGAGCTTCGCGTCGCGCAGTAGTTATTGCACGGTCCAGGACCCGACCGAGACGAATCCTGAAGTCGCGGCGGGTTCGTTCGCGCTGAGATAAATCGTCTTCGCGCCCGCGAATTTCGCGGGGAAGAATAATACCGGAACCGTGAACGTGGCCGTAGTCCCGATGGCAGGAATCGATTTGGTAGCGCCGCCGATGGCGCATTGGCTGTTGAGTAGATTCGCCGACGATCCGAGCGGCTTCGTGCTCAGGGTGACCCCGTCATCGCCATAGAGACCGACCGTTCCTGCTGTGACGTTGATCACCACGTAGCAGGCGAACGCTGTGTTCGACGGAGCGCCGTTGGTGAACAGCATCGCGGCGCTGCTGAGATTGCTGCCCGACGAGGAATCCGACGCCGAGAAGACAAAATTGGTCAGCGACGATCCCGCGCCCGATGACGGCGAAACGGAAATCGCGGTCGGGACGCCGCCGGTGACGGTCCACGTGCCGCGCTGCACCCATCCTGTATTGGTGTTCGCTTCGGCGCCGTAGACGTACACGTTCTTTGCGCCGGAAAACGACGATGTGAACGTCAGATCCAGCGTCAGTGCGACCGAGGTGGTCCCGTAGACCACGGTACTGTTGGCGGCGTTCATGCGGCACTGGCTGTTCGATGCGATGCCGGTCGATCCCAGCGGGAGCGTCGTCACGCCCGACGCCGGATTGTCGTAATACACGGACAGCGTGTTGCGCACCCGGTCGAACAGCACGAAGCACGCGCCGGTGGTATTGGAAGAGGATGTGGAGATGAGTACCGCGACGTCAGTGACGAAGCTGGATCCGCCCACATCGGAGACCTGGATGCTGAATCGCTGCGCGGGTCCGGTGCCGGATGACGGCACCACGTAATCGGCGGTCGGGAATCCACCGGTCGCTACCGTGAACGTACCCATCTGCTGCCACCCGGTGCTGGCGCCGCTCGAGTCGGAGGCGTACATAAAGATATTCTTCTGGCCGTTGAAGCTCGCTGCGAAATTGATGGTCAGGCTCAGGATGATCGAAAGACCGGAGTTCTGCACCGACGCCGCGCCGATGGAGCACTGGCTATTGGAAATCGGGGTAATCGATGTGATCGACTTGGTGGTAGCGCCGGCGAGGTTGTCGTACTCCAGTTGCACCGTGGCGCGCAGCGAGTCATAAACGATGAAGCAGGAATTCGTCAGCGTCGTGCTGGAAGGTCCGAAGTCGATCGCTGTGGCGGTGAGGTTCGCTGGATTTTGCGAATCTGCCCAAACAAACTGGAAAGTCTGCGTGGTTCCGGTGTTGCCGTTGGGCGATACCGAAACATTGGACGGCTGCGCCACCGCGATCGTCGCGGTGTACGTTCCTTTCGCCACCCAGCCTGTGTTGGTGTTGGCATCCTGCGCGTAGAGATAGACGCTCTTGGCTCCAGCGAATCCGTTCTGGAAGACCAGTGAGATCGTCACGGTCAGCGTGGTGCCGGAAAGCGTGGCCGAACTTCCGGTGCCGATCAGCGAACAATAATCGTTCAGTGCACTTCCGCCACCGGGAATCACCGTGGTGCCGCCGGTCGAGGCGACGTCGTTAGCGATGCTGAACAGATTGGTGGAGGGGCTGTAGCTGATGTAGCAGCCGTAGTTGGTCGAAGCGTTGGTGTTTACCAGGAGGGAGACGTTCACCAGCGCGGTCGCGCCGGCCGGATGCGAATAGGTCGCCGTGAAGGTGACGGTATTGCCGCTGCCCGTCGATGGCGAAACGCTGCCGACGGACGGGACCTGGGGCGGAGCGCTGGTCACGCCGATTCTCGCCACCCAGCCGGTGGTGCCACTCGTGTTCGACGCCTGAATCGGAGTCTTGGTGGCCATATCGAAAGAACTGGTTTCGCCGCCTGTGAAAATATTCGCGCTGGAATCGAGTGCGATACCCATCGCTTCGTCTGAGCCCGTGCCGCCGAAATAGGTCGAGAACGTCAGGCCGTTGCCGGCGGCGTTCAGCTCCGAAATAAACGCGTCGTACAATCCGTTGAAAGCGGCCTGCACTCCGTTGGTGGTCGGAAAATCCAGAGACGACGTGTATCCGGCGACGTACGCGTTGCCGGCCGCATCCACAGCGATTCCGTTGATCTCGTCGAAACTTGAGCCGCCCAGGAATGTGCCGTAGGTCAGCGCGGAACCGGCGCCGTTGATCTTGACTACGAAGCCGTCCTGGTTGCCTCGAAACGCGGTCTGAAACGCGCCGGTGGTTACCGGAAACCCGATGGAGTTGGTCATTCCCGCGACATACGCATTGCCGCTCGCATCGACGGCGATGCCGTTGGCCTCTTCCGGTAGCGAGACGCTGCCGCCCGTGCCGCCGAGATACGTGCTGTAAATCAGGGTCGCGCCGCCCGCCGCGATCTTGGTCACGAACGCATCCTGACCGCCACCGTTCGCCGTTTGCAGCGCATTCCTGGTGGGGAAGTTGGTGGAAAACGTCCCGCCCGCAACATAGATGTTGCCCGATCCATCGACGGCGATTCCACCCGCGTGTTCATTTTGCGATCCGCCGAGATAGGTGCTGTACACCATCGCGCCGGTCGAACTCAGTTCCGTGACGAAGGCTTCCTGCAAGCCTGCGTTCGCGGCTTGTAGAGGATTCCTGGTGGGAAAGTCGGTCGAGAGCGTGTCGCCAGCGACGTAGGCGTTGCCCGAGGAATCAAGCGCGATCGCGTTGCCCCAATCGTTTGAAGCGCCACCCAGCAGAGTCGACCACAACAGCGTATTGCCCACCGCGTTCAGCTTGAACACGAACCCGTCGCGTCCTCCGCCCAGAGTGGAGCGCAAAGACGATACCTGCGGAAAATTTGTCGACGCGGTCGAGCCGGTGACATAAACTTCGCCAGCCGAATCCACGGCGATCGCCGCCGCCCGATCGTCGCCATTGCCGCCGATGTAGGTCGAGTACACGATGGCGGTGCCCGCCGCGTTCAACTTGACCACAAATGCATCCACGCCGCCCTGATCCGAGGACTGCACCGATCCGACGATCGGGAAATTGAGCGCCGAGGTCCAGCCGGTGACGTAGAGACTACCCCAGGCGTCGACCGCAACCGCAGTTACCGTACCAGCCGCCGTGCCACCGAGATAGGTGCTGTAGGAAATGGTGGGATCGATCACCAACGTTTTGGTCCTGTCGTACGCGCCGATTTCGAATCCGACAATGCGATCTGCGAGCATGCGATATCGGCCATCGATCTTCACGCGCCGTCCCGCGATGTCCTGATAAATCTCCGGAGCGGCTTCGCGCAGCTCGCCGGTAGGCGTCGTCACGACGAGCTCCCCGTGTGAGTCAATCGATACGCGATCGGCATCGTAAGCCAAGCGAATCAGAGACGGGTCCGCGCCCGGGGTGACCACGAATTCCGATTTCATGCGCCGGGAATCGCCGCTATAGTTCATGTCGATCCCGGCGTAGAGATCGCGATACACGATCTTGCGATACATCGCGTTGCCAGTTGACCATTTGGAGGCGTCGCGGCCGATCAGGAAATTCGCGGTTCCGGGCAGCGGATCAAAAGGCTCGATGCGCGTGTCGGGGTTCCCGCCGATGAAACGCACGGAGACTTGCGCATTCCGCAATTGGAACGCGACGGAATCTTTTCGGAACCCAGCGCGAAGCTCGGGCGTTTCCACAATGAAACTGATTTCCGAATTGGCGATGCCAGGATTCCCAAAGAAGAATAGCGGGATCGATTTGCCGGCGATTTGTGCAAATCCAGGGCTGATTGAGAGGGTTGTTAGCGCGATCGCTGCGAAAAAGTGTTTCACGGCGGAAGTAGAACGCAATCGGGATTCCAAAAATTCTTTCGGCTCGAATCGGGGCTTGACACGTCGATATGGTTTGGCTCACACTACCCTAGGCGTCTATAGGAGCATCGATATATGTCCTGGCTCAGCCGATTAGGATCTCTCTTAAGGTCGAACCGTCTGGATCGCGATCTCTCCGATGAGCTGCGCTTCCATATCGACATGCGCATGCGCGATAACCTGGCGGCGGGAATGCCGCCCCATGAAGCGCGGCGCGACGCGGAATTGCGCTTTGGCAACACGGCGCTGATCAAAGATCGAACGCGCGACCGCAATGTCATCCAGTGGCTTGAAACGGCGTTGCAGGATCTCCGTTACGCAGTGCGCGGCCTGCGCAAAAATCCAGGATTCGCGGCAGTCGCGATTCTGGTGCTGGCGCTCGGCATCGGCGCGAACTCGGCGATGTTCAGCGTGGTCAATGCGGTGATGTTGAAACCGTTGCCGTACGCCGATTCGTCGCGGCTGCTGTGGCTCGCCAACTACAATCCGACGTTTAATGCCGAATTCGCCGATTCACGCAGTTGGCAGGACTGGAGTTCGCAGACGCAGCTCTTCGAAAACGTCGCGGCGATTGTGTTTAAGGACGCCAATTTGATCCAGGGTGATGCACCCGCGCGCGTTTCGCTTGCAAAGGTGTCGCGCAATTTTTTCGACACGCTGGGCGTGGCGCCATCCCTGGGGCGCGGCTTCACGGCCGAAGAAGATCGATTCAAAAGTCCCTCTGTCGCGATCCTGACGCGCGCGTTGTTCGAACAGCGCTTCGCGGGCGATCCGGGGGTACTGGGCAAGACCGTTGATCTCGATGACGAACTCTACACCATTGTCGGAGTGATGCCCGCGGGATTTCACATGCCACAGCGCGTCGATGTGGATCTGCTGACCCCGCTCGCGCTTGGCCCGGAAACGCAGGAGAGCGGGTTTCTGCTGCTGGACGTGATCGCGAAAGTGCGGCCGGGTGTACGGATCAATCGTGTGCGCAGTGAACTGGCGACGCTGGTCCACCAGCATCACGAAGAAAACGTGGCTGTTGGGGACCGCCAGGTTCATGCGGATATGCTGGAACGCCACCTGGTTGGCGAGAGCCGCACGCCGCTGCTGATTCTGCTGGGCGCGGTCGGCCTGGTGCTGCTGATCGCGTGCGGGAATGTCGCGAATCTGCTGCTGGGACGAGCGGCCGCGCGGCAACGTGAAGTCGCTGTTCGAGCTGCTCTGGGCGCAGGACGAGTGCGTTTGTTCCGCCAATTTCTGACCGAAGCCGCGCTGCTGTCGATCAGCGGCGCGGGGCTTGGATTGCTGCTGGCGCAATACACTATCCGCGGTGTGATCGCCGTCGGTGGATCGCACGTTCCGTTTCTCGATCAGACGACGATCGATCCCGCGGTCCTGGCGTTCACTGCCGGCGTCGCGTTGCTGGCAGGAATGATTTTCGGAACGGTTCCTTCGATGGCGGCGGTCAAGATCGCGCTGGTGGAGGCGCTGAAGCGCGGTGGAATCAGCTCCACTCCATCGGCGGCGCATCGCCGGTTTCGCGGAGCTTTGGTGGTGGCTGAAATCGCGCTCGCGTTGGTGCTGCTGGTGGGCGCTGGGCTGCTGGTGCGAAGCTTCTGGCTGCTCGAAAGCATCGATCCCGGATTTCGCCCGGAGCATGTCTTGAGCGTCGATATCAATCCCCTGCCATCGCGCTACGACACCGATCAGAAGCGGCTCGCGTTCTTCGACGACGTGCTGAGCCGTGTGCGTGCGATTCCAGGAATCGAATCGGCGGGGTTGTATCAGGACCGCTACCTTTCGGGAATATTCCGGATCCCCGGACGCCCGCCCACGCGAGCGGAACTGGGGCCGCGCGGCACCTGGTATCTGGCCAGCCCTGGATTTTTCGCGACAACAGGTGTGCGCCTGAAGGCTGGACGTTTTCTGAGTGACCAGGATCGAACGGGTGCGCCGCTCACGGCGGACATCAATACCACGCTGGCGCGCCGCTACTTCCCGGGTGAAGATCCAATCGGCAAGCAGGTGAAGATCGGGAAAGCCTACACGATCGTCGGCGTGGTCGACGATATTTCTGACCAGACATTGGGCGCAGAAGTTCCCGCGATGATCTTCATCACCCCGGCGCAGGCGCCTATGGTCGCCCCGATGCATCTCGTGATCCGATCCAAGGGCGAACCTACGGCACTTACATCTGCTGTCCGTGCTCAGGTGAGCGCGGTCGATCGCGACCAGCCCATCTTCAACCCCCGCACCATGGAGCAGAAGCTGGCAACGTCGATCGCTCCGCGGCGCTTCAGTATGATCCTGCTGAGCTCATTCGCCGGGCTCGCGCTGGTACTCGCGATCGTGGGCATTTACGCGGTGATGTTCGCGTCAGTGAGCGAGCGCGCCCATGAAGTCGGGATTCGCATGGCGCTGGGCGCGGAACGGTCCGACGTGCTGAAGATGATCGCCGGGCAGGGCGCGCGCCTGGTTATCATCGGTTTGGCGATCGGCACCGCGGGATCGTGGGGCGCGACGCGCTTACTCAAATCGATGCTTTATAACGTAAGCGCTACCGATCCACTGACGTTCGTAATCGTGCCGGCGATTTTGCTGGCGGTCGCGATGTCGGCGAGCCTGATTCCGGCGATTCGCGCGACACGCGTCGACCCAGTGGTCGCGCTCCGTCAAGAATGACTAATTATGAAAGACGCGGTCGATCGACCAGCCGTTGTTGTAGCGGAAAAACAGCACCGGCGAGTAATCCTGCGTGAACTTGCCTTTACGCACGCCCATAACCGGTAATGGATTCGGGAAGCAGGAATTCGGGATATTCACGCCCATCTTGGTTTCCACCAAACGGGTGAACTGTTCCGGGCCATCTTTGTCGTTGGTGACCTCGCTCACAGTGATGTTGAAATCGCCGCGCACTTGCACGTAGGGATAGCGCAGATCGCCGATGGAAACATCGTCGCTGAACTTGAGATCGCGTCCCTTCGACGTCAGACGAGCGATGCCGGTCTGGCCCGGCAATCCGATCGGTTGCGTGGGCGTCTCCCACAGGTCTTCCTGAATGCCGCAGGTGTATTCCCGTTCGGTAAGCATCACGTATTCGGCGTCCAGGCGCAAAGGGCTGCCTTCGATGATGCCGCGCACCTTACCGTAGTTGAAATCACTGGCGCTGCAGCCGGTGAGCAGAATCGCCAGGGCCACGCCCGAATATTTTAGAGCTCGCATAACAATCCCGGAAGTTATATCGGCGGGGTTGGAGCGGTTCAACAGGGGGCCCTACGATTCTCTCGGGCGATCGCCGTAAGTCCTTTAGAGGACACCCAGTCTACGACCCAGGCGCGACCACCACCGCTGCTCCAAGCGCTGTAGCGCCGCCTCCGCCGTGTTCCTCTCGCCGGCGATTTCGGCGAATTGGCGTGCCAACTCGGCTACCGGAATCTCGAATTTGCCTCTGCGGGCGGCCACCGGCAGCGACCAGGACTCGGAGTGATCGATGCCAAATTCCGGCCACTGCTCGGCTGCGAAATGAACCTCGCGAAATCCCGCGGCGAGCACGGTCTGCTCCAGCGACTCCCGGCTGAACACGCGCATTTCGAGCGTCGATCCACGTCCGCCGTGGAACGTCAAATCGTCGAAAATCTCGGTCCGGCCGTCGCGCGTGCGATTGATCAGCACCATCCGGCCGGCCACGTTCGCCAGCGTGAAATCGTGGAGATCGGGGAAATGCTCCATAGTCTTGCCGTCCACCTCGTAGGGCGTCGTGAATAACAGCACTCCATCCGGTTTGAGCATGGCGCACAGATTCTCGAAGGACCGTTCAACCGGGGGAGGCACGTGCTCCATCACCTCGCTCGAAAGGATGAAATCGTAGCGGCCGCGATCCCGTTCATCGAGCTTGGTTGCATCGAACTGAGGCGCTTGATGATAGAAGGTGTTGGTGTAATTGAACTTCTCAGCAAGGCGGCGCGCGATTTCAGGATTGTCGCTCATGCCCAGGCCGCGGATGCTTTTGAGGGTCGGGAATTCGGTCAATGCCAACGCAGTGCCGAAGATCTCGTTCGACAATAGAGCGATCAAAGAGCGAAGACGGATATTCGAGGAGCACGCCGGGCAGCTGGTGGCCTCGCGGTCGCGAATTCCGGGCATGAGCGCCGATCCGCAGATGTTGCAGGTTGCCGGGGAATCGGGCATACAGGCTATCGTATCGCGATGGGGCGTCCGACGAGGGCAAAATTCGGCTCAGCCTTGCAAATCCGCCGTTGGCTTCTTTGGTATTGCAACCAAACGAATTACATGCGACAATAGCCGAAGTTTTTGAAGTCCCGGTGCAGACCGGGAATGGAAGAGGAGAACATCAGTAGTGAGAGAAAAGGGTGTTGTGAAATGGTTTAACGCCGCTAAGGGCTATGGATTTATCCAGCGCGCCAGCGGCGAGGACGTGTTTGTACACTTCTCGGCGATCCAGATGTCCGGCTACCGGACGCTGGAAGAGGGCTGTGAAGTGGAATTCGAGGTAAAGCGGGGCCCCAAAGGCCTCCAGGCCGAGAACGTTAACCGGCCCTAGGCCGCGCGTAATTCCAGGAGGCAAGAACAGTTTTGATCGCGAGGCCGCTCCACCAGGAGCGGCCTTCGTATTTTAGGGCGAGCACGCTGACATGTTGGTGGCGCAAACTGCAAAGTTCTTGCGGCTTTAGCCGATGCAAACAAAATCGGCAACAAAACAACCACCAGCCCGTTTCCGATCGCGAGACGCTGGCATTGCACAGCAACTCTGTCACGCCCCATCCGGATATCCGCCGCGATGCAGGACCATCGGGAAGTGCGGGAGCGTCGACGTCTTGCGGATTTTCGCGCGCCAGTTATCGGGATATGGCTCGAGCCCTTCGAATAAGCGCGGCTGAATCGCGAGCAGCGCCTTTTTCAGCTCGCCGCCGAATCGCTTCTCCCAGCTCTTTTCAATCGCTGCGTCGAGTTCGCGATAGGCCTGCTGCACGACGATGCCCTGCGTGGTCAGTCGCACAATCTTTAAGCGCGACGCCGCATCCTTTCCCAGCGTGACCAGCTTGCGCTTGGTCAGGATTCCCATGGCCATGGCGATCGATTCTTTCGATACGCCCGCTAGCGCTGGAATCTCGGCGACGCCCACGCCATCCTCATCGATGACGCGCAGCACATCCGCGCAGATCGCCAGCGAGATCGGCGATTTGCTTTCGAACTCGATGGCGAAGGAGAGCGCGGCGTGTGCCAGCATCGCTGGAAGCGAGGTGTCGTGCTGCGCCGGCGCGGGATACTTGCCCACGTGATTAATCAGGCCATATCCCAGGATCGGCATGCAATCCGGCAACGACGGATTAAGCTCCGCGTCGACCTTTTCGAGCGCGGCTCGTAAGCGGGTTATCTCGAATCGTTTTTTCCATCGCGCTTCGATTTCGCCACCTAGCGGTTTCCAGATTTCGCGAGCCATGGCGCCCTTGAGTTTGGGGTGAAGAATCTTCTGGGGCGAAATCGTCACGTAGCCCCAGCGCATCATGCCGCGGAGATTGGTGTGGGTGCGCGCGGCGCATTCCAGATCCTTAACGCTGATCCCCTCTTCGCCAACATAGCGCATGCAATTGAAATACATCGCCATGGAAGCGAGCCACGGACCAGGACCAAGCGCAGAGATGCCGTAGTCGCTGGTCGCATGCGGCGAGCGATGCTCGAATTCGTTGTCGAATTCGACGGTGAACGCGACCAGAGCTTGAGAAAGAAGCGCGGAGAGACTATCTGCGCGCTTCTGCGTGATGCCTGACATCGACGCCTTTGACCAGGAATAACACGTCCTCGGCGATGTTGGTGGAATGATCCGCGATTCGCTCCAGATTGCGTGTCACGGTGAGCAGATCCATGGACGGACGAATATTCTGCGGATCCTTTTCCATGAAACTGATCAGTTCGTGATAACACGCCGTGCGCATACTGTCGACCGCATCATCCGATGCGAGCACGCTGCGCGCCAGATCCGCGTCACGATTGACGAACGCATCGAGCGCCTTGCGCACCATCGATTGCACCAGCCCGGCGATGTGCGGAATATCGATCATGGGCTTGATCACGGTCTCGCCCAGCAGGGAAACGGCCCGTTCCGCGATATTGACCGAAAGATCGCCCATGCGTTCCAGGTCGGTGTTGATCTTGAGCGCGGCGACAATCAATCGCAGATCGGCGGCCATGGGCTGGTTCAGCGCCAGCAGATTGATGGCGAACTCGTCGATCTCGATTTCGATTTCATTGATGCGAGCTTCATTGCGGAACACTTCGTCCGCGGCGCTCTTGTCCTTATGAATGACGGCGCTGATGCTGCGCTGGATGGCCGCTTCCACCAGCGAACTCATCTCCAGCAGCTTGGTCGTCAGTTGTTCCAGTTCTTCTACAAAATGGCGCACAGGTGCCTCACTAGAGGGTTTCTCATCCGAAACGGCCGGTGACATAGTCTTCTGTTTCTTTCTTGCTCGGCGTCTTGAAGATCACCGGGGTGACATCGAATTCGATCAATCGCCCCAGCAGGAAGAACCCGGTGTAATCGGCGACGCGCGCCGCCTGCTGCATGTTATGCGTGACGATGACGATGGTGCAGCTATCCTTCAACTGGAAGATCAAATCCTCGATCTTGGCGGTCGCGATGGGATCGAGCGCGCTGCACGGCTCGTCGAGCAGCAGCACTTCCGGATTCACGGCCAGTGCTCGCGCGATGCACAACCGCTGCTGCTGTCCGCCCGACAATCCGTAGGCCGATTGATGCAGCTTGTCCTTCACCTCTTCCCACAACGCGGCCCGGCGCAAGCTCTGCTCCACCGATTCGCGCAGCGCCGCCCGGCTGGGAAAGCCGTTGATCCTCAATCCATACGCGACGTTTTCAAAAATCGACTTGGGGAAAGGGTTGGAGCGCTGGAACACCATGCCCACGCGGCGCCGCACGTCGTTGACGTCGAGCCCGAAGATGTTCTCGCCATCCAGGCGAATGGCGCCTTCGACGCGGCTGTGGCGCACGGTTTCGTTCATGCGATTCAGCGTGCGCAGGAAGGTCGATTTGCCGCATCCGGAGGGCCCGATGAACGCGGTGACGCGTTTGTCGTACACCTCCATGCTGATGCCGTGCAGCGCTTGAAACGAGCCGTAGAAGAAATTCAGATTGTCGGCGTTGAGCTTGGCGGCGGTATCGCCGGGAGTCGCCTGAGCATGGCTGGGCAGAGTGATGGACGGAGTCATCGTCGTCGGTATTGTGCTTGTTTCAGAAATGGGTTGCCGGCTGGGAGCTTGCATTTTATCACCTGGGGTCGCATCACCGCGCCACGTGCGCGCTTTTCGCTAGTATGATCCGCGCAATAATGTTCACGCCTAGTACCAAAGAGAGCAGCACAAATCCCGCTGCCCACGCCTGTTGATGCCATTCGTCGTAGGGCGCCGTCGAATAACGGAAGATCATTTCCGGGAGCGCTGCGGTTGGCTCATTCCAGCCGTGACTCCAGAAGCGGTTGCCGAACGCGGTGAACAGCAGCGGAGCGGTCTCGCCCGCCACGCGTGCCAGATTCAGCATGATTCCAGTGATCAGGCCCGCCTTGGCGGCCGGAATCACCACTGTGAAAATCGCCTTCGCTTTGGACGCGCCCAGCGCCATGGCGCCTTCGCGAAGATTGAGCGGCACGCCGCGCAGAAATTCTTCTGAACTGCGGATTGCAATCGGGATCATGATGACCCCGAGTGCGATTCCTCCGGATAAGGTCGAGAAATGTTTTTGAGGCACCACGATCAGAGCGTATGCGAAGATGCCAATCACAATAGAAGGGATCCCGTTCATGAGATCGGTGACGTACCGGATGAAAGAGGAAAAGCCGGAGCCGCCGAATTCCGCGAGATAGACGCCTCCCAGAAATCCGATCGGGACGCCCAGCGCCGTCGCCAGGAGCAGGAGCTTCGCACTTCCCAGGATCGCGTTGGCCATCCCTCCGCCGGTCTCGCCGACCGGGGTGGGAAGCTTGGTGAAGAAATTCCAGTTCAGGCTCGCCGCACCGTGAATGAACAGATAACCAAGAACGAACACCAGGGACCCCGCCGCGATCAACGTGCAAAGACCTGTGAGGCCCAGCATGATCGCGTTCACGGCCTTCCTGCGGGATTTATTCCAGCTCACGAGGTGCCCTTCTTGGTGGTGCTCAGCACCAGGATTCGGGCGGCGCCGTTGATGACGATGGTGAGTGCAAAAAGCACCAGCGCTAACTCGATCAGCGCACCCTGATAAAGGTCGCCAGTGGCCTCCGTGAATTCGTTCGCGATCACGGCCGCAATCGAATAACCCGGCGCGAATAATGACGTGTTGATCTTCGGATCATTGCCGATGACCATGGTGACGGCCATGGTTTCGCCCAGCGCCCGGGCCAGAGCCAGAAAGATCGAGCCGATAGATTCCCTTCCGTGCAAACGGGACCACCACGTCCCAGGTGCTCTCCCAGCGCGTCGCGCCAAGGGCGAGCGCGGCCTCGCGCTGATCGCCCGGAACGGAGAGAATCACTTCGCGTGAAATCGAGATGATGAAGGGAACGATCATCACGGCCAGCACGACCCCTGCAGCAAACAGGCTCAGTCCGTAGAACGGCCCGGTAAACAGGGGAGTCCAGCCGAGCGCGGCGCGGATATACGGTTCCGCCGTGTGCAGCATGGGCAGCAGGATGAAAACCCCAAGCATGCCGATGATCACGCTGGGAACGGCGGCCAGGAGTTCGATCAGAAATGTGAGCGCGGAAGAGATGCCGGGCGGCGCAAGTTCGGCAAGAAAGATCGCGGCGCCGACTCCCAAGGGGACCGCGAGGAGCATGGCCAGGGCTGAGGTGACCAGCGTTCCATAGACAAAGGGCAGGGCGCCGAATTGCCCTGCCACCGGGTCCCAGGTCCGAGTAAATATGAACGACCAGCCGAACTTGGCGCGCGATGGCGCCGAGTTTGAGTACAGTTCAAAGACCAGCAGCGCGGTGATCGCGATCACCATGAACGCGCACAGAAAGGTGATGGTGTAGGCGATCTGATCGCCGCTCCGCAAACGTTTTACAAAGGAACTCCCGCGGCCTCCCTGCTGCGTTTCGATTGTGGTCGCGGGAGCAGACATGCAACGTCTCTACTGGATCTTGGCGATCGCTTTCTTTTCCTTGGCCACCACCGCGGGTGGGAGCTTGGCGTAAGAGAGAGGCTCGACCAGGTTCTGCCCATCCGTGAGCATCCAGTTCAGGAAATCCTTGATCTCTTTTTTCTTGGTAGCATCGCTGATCTTTTCAGGGATCAGGAGCCACGTAAAACTGGTAATCGGGTATGCGGTCTTGCCTGGCGCGTTCGTGATCGACACGCGGAAGTCGTCCGGCATTTCCTTGATCGCGCTGGCAGCCGCGGCAGAAACGCTCGCCAGGTCGGCGGTAATCAGGGCGCCGGCCGCGTTCTTCACCTTGCCGAACGGCATTTTGTTCTGAAGCGCGTAGGTCAACTCCACGTAGCCGATGTATTGGGAGTCTGTTTCACCAGACCCGCGACGGCCTCGTTACCCTTGCCGCCCAAGCCAACCGGCCAATTTACCGATGCGCCGCGCCCGGGACTCTTGTTCCCACGTCGGGGCTGATCTTGCACAGGTAGTCCACCCAGATGATAAGTCGTCCCGCTGCCTTCCGAGCGATGGATCACCACGATGTTGTCGCCCGGCAGGTTCACGCCTGGGTTTGCTTTCGTCAGTTCGGGATCGTTCCACTTGGTGATCTTGCCCAGGTAGATCCCGGCCAGTGCTTCTGGAGTGAAGTTCAGGTGTAGCCGAGACTTTGGGAATGTTGTAAGCCGGCACGTCGGCTCCGAGAACCGTCGGGAATTGCAGCACATTGAAGCCGCGCTTATCGTGGAATTCCTTAAGCTGGTCATTCGTCAGCGAGCCGTCGCTCGCTCCGAAATCGACCGTCCCAGCGGTCACCTGCTGAATGCCGCCGCCAGACCCGATCGACTGGTAGTTGATCTGCGATCGTTGGTCTTCTTCTGATATTCGTTGAACCACTTGGAATACATCGGGTACGGGAAAGTAGCGCCGCCCCGTTGATCAGGACCTGCGGCCGACAACGCACCGGCCGAAAGGGCGATGCACACCAGACCGCCCCGGATATCTTACGAATCATACTCTCCTCCTATTTAATCAATGTCCTGTTACAAAACGATTACTGCCTACTTGCCCATGGTGGGAGCAGAGCCAGGCAGCGTATAGCGGAAGTTGACGAAGCCCATGTCAACGTGCGCGTTCGAGGGTGCTCCCACGGCCACAAGCCACGGATTCCGTTGGAGATAGGAGTATTGGAACATGAGGTTGAGGGCGCCCCATTTGGCGTCCTTCATGAGCGTGGTGTTGGTGCCGAAAGTGACTTCCTGGATGGCGCGGTTCTGGCCGTCGCTCGAAATCGTCCCGTAGCCGATCTTGCTGGTGCCGTTGGCGTCGAGAGCCATATCGCGGCTCACGTACACGCCGCCGTAGTAACCGTAAATCAGGTTCTTGCCGAGCGGTGGCTTCGAAGCCGGTGACGGTGGATGCCGGAATGCACCAGCGACAGGTTGCCGTTGGCTGCGAATGATGAAATCGGGCGCCTGGCCGAAGATGTAACGGCCACCGCCGTCGCTATAGAAATTATTGGTGAGCACGCGGAAATTCTTGGTCACGGCGTAGTTCAAATTGACCGATCCGCCACCGCCGACCTTCGCGAAGGTCGGAAACGGAGCCGTCCCGGTGGGGATAGGCGATCTTGTCGGCGATCTCGACGCCGGCGACTTCGAAGTGGAGGCGGCTGGTGGGATCGAAGGCGAGTTTCGCGATTATATCCGGGAACAACGCCGCGGAACTGATGATGCTGGATCCGTTGTTGATCTGGCCGCCCAGGACCGCGCCGGACACGGCATTGGCCGCGCCGATCGCCGCCGGAAGCGTGGCGCCGCTGCCGCCGTTGCCGCCGCCGACGTAGGGCTCGGAGTTTTCGAGCGAGATGCCGAACGCGACTTTATCGCGACGGATGGAAGCCGAAGCGGAAGCCCGGGATGCGGCCCCAAATCAAGACCAAGTTGGTAATTCACGTCTATGTCTTGCGAATAGAAGATGTCGCCGGGCAGTGGGGAGATCCCCTTGCGGTTCGGAGTCATCAAGCTCCAGGACTGGCCGGCGAGAAATTCGAACTTGTCTTTTTCAGATCGACCCAGTACAGGCGCAGGCGGAACGGATAGGGGTTGCTGCGTCACCGCGAGACCGCCGTTGGGAGGATTGCCGATCTGGCCGAAAAAGTCAGACTCCCAGTAGCCCAGAACGTTCCAACCCTTGGCGATCGCATCGATGCGCGCACCGATACGCGAGTTCTGAATGCTGAAGCGCGTTTCGGTGAGGCTTCCCGCTTGCGTGTTGGCATAGGGGATGCTGCCGAAATTGGTGCCGATGCCAGATCGCGGGGTTCGTCGATCGGCTTACCGACGTCATATCCATGAAACCCGACCGGCGTGATGTAGGCATCGCCGATCTTCAACTGCAGCGGCGAGGTTTCATCGGCCGGAGCGGGCGCCATCGCCGTGGCGTTCGCGTGTGGCGGCAACGGCTTGCTGGCCGAGGCTGCAGGCACGGGCGGCAGGATCGGCGTGGTGCTGGCGACTTCGCCCAGGCTGGGACGCGGATAAGTCGGAGCGGGCGTCACGCCCGCCGCCGTCGCGGCCGAGTCAAACTTCTGGCCCGCGATCTGGCGGCGCAGTTCGTCGATCTGACGCTGCTGGTCGAGCAGCATTTTCTTCAGTTGTTCGACTTCGCTAGGTGCGGCGGCTGCGGTGGTCGCCGCAGGGGTATCGTCGCCGCCGGGTTTGTCGCCGGCAAACATCACGCCGGTCAGGACCATGCTCAATACGCATGCGATGAGCTTCGTGGCCCGGGTGGGGCGCTCAATCATCATCATCATCAGAATTTGCTCCTCAAAAAGTGGGTACTGCCTGCAGAAACTTGGTGCGGTGACAAGTAACCTTATCCAGCCAGGATGAGGCTGTTATGAAGAGTGGGTTACAACGAGATGACAAGCGCTATTCCGGAGGACTTGCCAGGGGGAGGCGAAGCGTGAACGCGGAACCGCGGCCGAGTTGGCTCTCGACGGTGATGGTACCGCTCATGCGTTCGACCACATGTTTCACAATCGAAAGGCCTAAACCCGTCCCGCCGACCTGGCGCGAGCGGGCTTTATCGACGCGATAGAAGCGCTCGAAAATGCGCGGCAGATCCTGCGAGGGAATGCCGACCCCGGTATCGGAGATCACGATCGCGACGTGGCCGTCGTCACTTGAGGCGCGTACCCGAACCTCGCCGCCGGGACGATTGAACTTGATCGCGTTGGCGATCAGATTGAGGATGGCCTGCTCCAGGCGCAACCGGCTGCCGCTGACGAACGCATCTTCGATCCCGTCCCGAACCAGGCTGACGTTGCGCGAGCGCGCTTCTCCAGAGACCGTGGCGACCGCGGTATCGAGCACGGCGCGCACTGAAATCGTATCGGGCTCGACCGGGTCGGTGCCCGATTCGAGCTCGGAAAGAATCAGCAGATCGGCCGAGATGCTATTGAGCCGCACCGCGCTGTTGCGGATGATGTCGACGAACTGGCGATTGTTTTTCTGATCTTCGAGCGCGCCATCGAGCAGCGTGTCGGCATAGCCGATGATGCCCGCCAGCGGCGTGCGCAGCTCATGCGAGACATTGGCCACAAAATCTTTACGCACCTGTTCCAGGCGGTCAAGATCGGTGATGTCGTGCAGGATGGCGATTGCGCCGGGGCCGGAGGGCGTGTCGAGCGGTGTCGCGTTGGCCTCAAACACACGGGCATTTGCAGCGGCAAGACGAAAGCGGAGCGTCTGCGCCTCGCCGGTGGCAAGAGCGGCGCGAAGCAGATCGTGCAGGCCGGGATCACGAACCAGTTCCAGCAGAAAGCGCCCTTCCGAAGACGCGCCGCGATAATCGATGGCTCGCAGGAACGCCGCGTTGCAGAAGGTGACGCGCAGTTCGCGGTCGACCGCGAGAACGCCTTCGGCCATGCCGGAAAGAATCGCTTCGCGCCGTGCGGATTCGTAACGCAGCCGGTCGAGCATGCGCTGCAATTCGAGCGCGACGCCGCCCAGCGAATCCTCGAGTGCCCCCAATTCATCGTTCGAATCTTCGATCAGTCGATCGTTGCGCGCGCCGCCGGGAAATCCCTCGACCAGCAGCTTCAGGCGGCGAATACGCAAGCTGAGCGATCGCGACACTAGAAACGCGATCAGGAAGGTCAGGAGAGCCGAACCGAGCGAGATCGCCAGGATGCGTTCGCGAACTTGCGCGGGCGGGATGGCGGAGATGGAACGCGTGAGAGTGTAATCGACCGCGAACAGCGTCGCCGCGATCAGCAGCAGCGCCATGAGCAGCAATCTGCGAAAGAGGGAACTGGTCATGGCCAGACTTCACAGCCTAGCAGTTTAGGGGGCGATCGGCTTGAGGCGCGAACGGAAGAGAGCGCGTTTGGGAGGGCGGAATGGTTAGCCGCTAGTAGCGGAACGGCTCAAGATCGGCGTATTTTTCGGGGATTTCGATTTCGTGGGCGTCTTGCTTGTACGGCTTCCCATTTTCGTCTGTGAACGACATGGGAACGTTGGCTTCGCGGTGAAGCTTCACGGCGCGGTAGAAGGCTTTGTCCAGCGCCTCATTGACGGCCGTGCCATCGCGAATAATCTCGCTGATGGTCATGTGGCCGTTGCCGTTTTCAGTCATGCTTGTACTTCTCCTTGAGTTTATCCCAAATCTCCCCGTCGGCGATATTCTCGCCGAGCCCGATACCGCCTGATGCGATCAGCCGGCGAGGCTTTCTGGTGTTGTCGAAAAACGCCCAATCCTCTGCGATCGGCGAATACAGTTCGAAGAAATTTCGCAGCCCGCCTGCGTAGCGCCGCCGGATCGTCTCCTCCGGAACGAAATGCCCGCCTAGCGATTTTCGCTCATAGACGCGTGCGATACACTCGTCCGCCGACGGCAGCCAGAAATAGAACAGATGAAATCGATAACCCGACTTGAGCAACTCGCGAATCCACGGCGCGAAGGTGCGGCTGGCGAGCGTCGATTCGAACGCCACGTTCTTCCGCTCGCTGGTAAGTTCGCGCAAGCGTTCGAGCATCACTCGCCCAGCCGCGATCGCCGCGTCTTCGGGATGAAAGGCCGACAATCCGCGTGCGATCACATCGGCGTTAACGAATTCGTTGACGTGCAAAGCGCCGCTGAGCAGATCCGGCGCGACGGTGCTCTTTCCGGCTCCATTCGGGCCAGCGAGCAGAATCAGGTTGGGGTCGGACATTAAGTCGGTTGCTCGTGGCCTTCCTTTATGATCGCGCCTCATTGGAATCGATAACCTCCCTCGGCCGGCAGTTGAGGCGCGGACATGAGTCCGCGCGATTCGGCTAGGTGGCAGCGCGGCTTAGATTCGGGCGAAATCCAGAAAGCCGTGGCGCGGATCGGTGCTGATCAACTTCACGTTGACCTGATCTCCGACATCGACGCCTTGCTCGCCGTGCGCGAGTAAGCCCTCGGCGGGAGGCTGGAAAATTCGCACAAAGGTTCCCTTGGGCGTCACGCCGGTGATCACGCCGTGGAACGTCTGGCCCACCTTGTTCATCAGCGCGACGGCCGCGATGCGCTTCTCCATTCTCCGTTCGACCTTGCGCGATGCGTCTTCTTTCTCCGTACAATTCACCGCGATTGCGTTCAGGTCACCATCGGAATAGGGCGACGGCTGCTTATCGACCACCGATTTGATCAGCCGCTGCGTGACCAGGTCCGCGAAGCGCCGATTGGGCGCGGTGGAGTGCGTGTAATCCTGCACCGCCAACGCGAAATGTCCCGGATCATTGTGGCCCGGATGCACCATGATGTATTCGCCCGGCCCCATCAACTTGATCACTGCGAGCGCGATGTCGTCGTAGTGGACCGGATCGGTATCGCGCATGTGGATCAGGAAGACGTTGAGCGCCGCCGAATCGGGATCGCCGGGGAGTTTCTGTTTGTAGCGGCCGGCCAGTTCGACAATACGCTGCCAGCGCTCCGGGGTGCGGACCACGCGACGGAGGCTGGCGATGCCGGCCTGATCGAGCGTGCGCGCCATACACTCATTCGCGCCGATCATGAAATCTTCGATCAGCCGCGTCGCCAGGTTGCGCTTGCGCTCGCGGAGTTCCTGCACCGTATGATTGGGCCCCGGAACCACTTCCGTTTCGACGCGATCGAAATCCAGCGCGCCGTGGCGATGCCGCGCCTGGCATAGCGTGATGGCGGCTTCGTTCTGCAATTTCAATTGCGCCTGCAAGTCGGCCGATGCCGCGACCTTGGGCGGAGCCTCACCCTTGCCCTCCAGCCAATCGCCGGTCGCGTTGTAGGCCAACTGCGCATGATTGCGCACGATGGCGCGGTAGATCGACATGTTCTGAATTTCGCCGTCGGGCGTGACGACGTAGTCGACCACCATGGCCCGGCGATCTTCGCTCTCGTTGAGCGAAGTGAGGTCAGTGGACAGGTCGTCCGGCAGCATCGGGAAATTGCGGACGCCGGTGTAGACCGTGGTGGTCTGATCCGAGGCGTGGTGATCGATCGGCGTCCCCTTGGCGACCGCGCTATCCACATCGGCGACGGCCACCATCACGCGAATGCCGCCCTGGACGCGTTCGGCAACTTCGATCTGATCGAGATCGCGGGAGGTGTCGTTATCGATGGACGACCACAGCAGATTGCGCAGATCCTTGACACCATTTGATGGAGCCGGTGCCGGCATCGCCTTAATCGAGCCGAGCTGTTCCTGGGTTCCGCGCGGAAAATCGGGATCGAACCCGTTGTCGATCATCTCCTGGCGCGCGGCGGCGGTGAGGTCGAAATGATTGCTCATTTTGTCGCGACGGTAAACGGAACCGACGCGATGGTGCTTTCCCACTCCAGTTGCAGCTTGCCCTGATTGGCGCCCGCGGAGGAAAGCGTCATTCTATATACGTCGATGGGCGAGGGCGGCTTGGCCATGTCCATGGGGACGCGGCCGAGGTCGCGGGCCTGATCGTATTCGAGGCCCCACTGGCCAGTCTGCTTGTTGATGATCAACTGCCACTGCTTCTGATCGAGCCACACGAAAATGGTGTAGTTGCCTTTGGGGACCCGCAGGGTTTTGATTTGCAGATCGGCGTCGGTGTGGAGCGCAGTGGCTTCGTTTGCTCCGGCGCGCCAGACTTTGCCGTAGGGTTCGAGGCCGCCGAAAATTTTGCGGCCGTGCATTTGCGGCGCGTGGTAGTCGATCTTGATTAGCTTTCCGGCGATGGTGACGGAAGTGGTGGCCTCTGGGCTGGTGAATTGCGCGAATGCGGAGGTCGCGCAGAAGCCGAGGGCTATTGCGAACTGGGTCTTGGTCATCTTTAGTTGAGTATAAGCGGCGAGGCGCGTCGAAAGACACTGCGGCGGTGCGATGCGGTTGCGCCCGTGGCGTTCGAGAGCCGGTTAGCTTTCCTGAAGAAAACAAATCGCAGGCGACCAAAGGCGATCGCCTGCGCTACTGCGATTTCAGTATTGGGAAGCTTCCCTTTAGCCGAGGATTGTCCGCCATCAGCACGGAACCGGAATAAGCGATCCGGCAGGCGCTCCAACACTCGCACACGTTGGCCCGTACTGGACTAGTATTTCCGAGCCTCGGTGGGATCGACCCCTTTGTTGGAAAAGCGATCGATCTCCTCTGGCTGCAGGATAGGCGGGCGTCAAGCGCAGCGGCTTGGACTGCATCGATAAGCGCATGGAAGCGAATGGGATGTCGGTGAAGATTGTCGTGTGACTCGTCAGCGGGGTCTGCGCGGAAATCGGTTAGCCTAAGGGAGGGAGAGTTTGTGAATAAAGTTCAAGAAATCGAGGAACAGTTGCGCACCCTCTCCGCTACTGAGTTGCGCGAGGTGCGAGCGTGGCTGGACCAATACGAAGACCAGTTGTGGGATGAGCAATTCGAGAGCGAGATCGCCGCGGCCAAATGGGACGCAATGGCGGAGAAAGCGCTCGAAGACCATAAAGAGGGTAGGTCAACGCCGCTTTGACCCATCACGCTGCGCCATCGTTCTGGGAGGCTTTCGACGCTCTCGACGAAGCGGCACGGAAGGCGGCCAGAAGCGCGTTCCATCTGATGAAAAGCGACCCCCGGCATCCGGGCGTGCGGTTAAAGAAAGCTGGCAAGTATTGGTCTGCGCGAGTTGGGCGGAGTCACCGGGCGGTCGGAGTCGAGGCGGAAGGTGGGATTGTGTGGATTTGGATCGGCAAGCATGATCCGTATGAGCGGATGCTTTGAGGCGTAGGATTGGACTATGCGCCCGCCACGAGCGATTGCTATCGGCCTCGCGGTTGTCTTCGGGGCGTTGTTTCTTGCGCCGATTCATGACTTTTGCATTGAGTGTCAGCCCGACGGCACGAGTTTGGGCACAATTCGGGCTAACGAAATCCGAGTGGTCTTTGCCACAATCATTGCTGCGGCGATCCTACTTGCTGCTGCGGTGCTATCGAAGCGCTGGCGGTTGTGGGCGGCGATCGCCACCTCCGCGGGTGTGGGCTGGACAGCGAGCTTCGCGCGGTACTGGTGGAATTTCTAGCCATCAGTTGCCTTGCTAATAAAGTGCGGACCGAGCACTACGGACTCAGCGAGCGAAGTGCAGCCCAAACGCGCGGGCTAAGCCTCCGGTCGCGTCCGCTGCGCGGCCGTTCCCCGCGCCTCAAAGATTCAGATCGCGGACCTAGCGGCGGTGCGTAGTAAACTTTACCTCATGATCTTTCGCCGTTCCCTGCTGCTGCTTCCCCTGCTCGCGCTGACTGCTGCTGCGCAAACTGCCCCGAAAATCACGTCGCCCAAGGAATTCCTCGGCAACAACATCGGTGACGATTACTTCATCGCGACCTACACCCAGCTCGATCAGTACTGGCACAAGATCGCGAGCGAGTGTAATCGCTGCAAGCTGGTCGACATCGGGCCGACCGAAGAGGGACGGCGGCAGTACATGATGATCATTACGTCGCCGGAGAACATCAAGAATCTGGATCACTATCGCGACATCTCGGCGCGGCTGGCTCATGCGGAAAACCTGACGGACGATCAGGCGCACGCGTTGGCTCGCGAGGGCAAGGCTGTGGTGTGGATCGACGGCGGGTTGCATGCGAGCGAGACCGTCGGGTCGCAGCAGGAAATGGAAATGGTCTACCAGATGGCATCGAAGACCGATCCGGAGACCATGCGATTCCTGAACGACGTGATCGGCCTCTATGTGCTCGCCAATCCGGATGGGCAGGAGCTGTGCGCGAGCTGGTACATGCGCGAAAAAGATCCGCTGAAGCGTTCGCTCAACGGGCTGCCGCGGCTGTACGCGAAATACGTGGGGCACGATGACAATCGCGATTTCTACATGTCGTCGATGAAGGAAACGACCAACATGAACCACCAGCTTTTCGATGTGTGGTTTCCGCAGGTGATGTACAACCATCACCAGACGGGTCCGGCGGGCGCGGTGATTTTCATGCCGCCGTTCCGCGATCCGTTCAATTACAATTTCGATCCTTTGGTTCCGCTGGGGATTGAACTGGTCGGCACGGCGATGCATAGCCGGCTGGTGGCGGAAGGCAAAGGCGGATCGGCGATGCGTTCCGGTTCGAATTATTCTACGTGGTGGAATGGCGGGCTGCGCACGGTGACGTACTTCCACAACATGATCGGGATCCTGACGGAGATCATCGGCAATCCGACGCCGATCGATATTCCGCTGGTTGCGGATAAGCAATTGCCGCAGGGCGATTGGCCGCTGCCGATCGCGCCGACCACGGGAACGCAGAAGTGGCACTATCGGCAGTCGATCGATTATGAGATGACGAATAATCGCGCCATGCTCGACATTGCGTCGCGCTATCGCGAGACGTTCCTGTACAACATTTATCAGATGGGGCGGAATTCGATTCAGAAAGGCAGCAACGATACGTGGACTGTTACCCCAAAGAGAATCGCGGCGCTGGAAGCGGCGGCGGCGAAGCTCGCGCCGGCGGGCGGAGGGGGTCGCGGGCGCGGCGGGCGTGGGAATGCGGAAGTTCCGGCGGGCGGCGATACTCCAGGTGGCGGATTCGGCGGTGGGCGCGGGATGCCGAGCGAGCTGTACAACACCGTGCTGCACGATCCGAAATTGCGCGATCCGCGCGGCTACATTATTACTGCCGATCAATCGGACTTCGCGACGGCGACGGAATTCGTCAATGCCCTAATCAAGAACGGCATCACGATTCACAAAGCGACGGCGGCGTTCAGTGTCGCGGGCAAGAGCTATCCGGCGGGTTCTTTCGTCGTCAAGACGGCGCAGGCCTTCCGTCCGCACGTGATGGATATGTTCGAGCCGCAGGATCATCCCAATGATTTCGCGTATCCGGGCGGTCCGCCGCGTCCTCCTTATGACATTACCGGATGGACGCTGGCGTATCAGATGGGCGTGAAGTTCGATCGGATCCTGGATGCGTTCGACGGTCCGTTCGCGAAAGTGAGCGGCATTCAGCCGCCTCCTCCGGCTCACGTGGTTGGATCGGGTACGGCGGGATATTTGATCAGTCATCAGATCAACAATTCGTTCG
Organism: Terriglobia bacterium; assembly: GCA_963819125.1. GTDB lineage: Bacteria > Acidobacteriota > Terriglobia > Bryobacterales > Bryobacteraceae > Palsa-187. The sequence continues at coordinate 1,152,954 of CAWFUQ010000011.1, read as the reverse complement.
TGCTGATTAATCGATTACTGAAATCAGGCGCGGATGTTTATTGGATGAAGAAAGAAGAAACGGCGGGCGGTCAAGATCTGGGGACGGGCGCGATCTGGGTTCCTGCGTCTGCTGCTGCGAAGGCGGGGGTCGATAAGGCGACCAAGGATCTGGGCGTGACGGCGTACGCGATGGCGAAAGCTCCGGCGGGCGAGGCGATGAAGCTGAAGCCGATTCGGGTGGGGTTGTTCGATACGTACGGCGGATCGATGCCATCGGGCTGGATTCGCTGGGTGTTCGAGCAGTACGAATTTCCGTTCGAAGTGGTGTATCCGCAGACGCTGGACGCGGGCGATCTGCGGGCCAAGTTCGACGTGCTGGTGTTCCCCGATGGCACGTTCCGCGCGCCGGGCGCGGGCGGTCGCGGGGGTGGTGGCGGAGGCGGCGGGCGCGGGGCGCAGGATCCGGCGTCGATTCCCGAGGAGTATCGCGATCACCTGGGTCGCATTTCCGAAGACAAGACCATTCCACAGATCAAGAAATTCGTGCGAAAGCGGCGGATCGATTGTGACCATCGGCAGCGCGACTGGTATGGCCGAAGTGATGGGGCTGCCGGTGAAGAATTATCTGACGGAGATGGGTGCGGACGGGCGCGAGCGGCAATTGCCTCGCGAGAAATTTTATATTCCGGGGTCGCTGCTGAAGGCGAATATCGATAATACGAATCCGCTGGCGTATGGAATGCCGAAGCAGGTCGACATTTTCTATGACCAGAGTCCGGTGTTTAAGCTCGAGCCGACCGCCGATACGAAGAAACCGAATCCGGTGGCTTGGTTCACGGGAACGGAATTGCTGGATAGCGGTTGGGCTTGGGGCCAGCAATATCTGGACGGCGGCACGACCATCGCCGAGGCTAGCGTGGGTGAGGGGAAAGTGGTGATGCTCGGGCCGGAAGTGACGTTCCGTTCGCAGCCGCATGCTACGTTCAAGCTGCTCTTTAATGGTCTGTACTACGGTAGCGCCAAGGAGGCGCAGGTGAAATGATCGGTTTCCGGAAGAGGCGAGACGACTCTCGCCTCAGCAGGCTGGACAGCCTGCGCCACAGTAAGGGAGCGGCGCTGTTTATCGCTTGCTCGGTTGTGATGTTTGGGCAGACGGATTGGAATAAGCCGTTCCCTCCTCATCATGTGATCGGGAATGTTTATTTTGTCGGCACCGAGGCGTTGGGATCGTATTTGATCACGACTCCGCAAGGGAACATTCTGGTCAATAGCGATTTCGAAACTACGGTTCCGTTGCTCAAGCAGAACATCGAGAAGCTGGGGTTCAAGTTCAGCGACACCAAGATCCTGCTGGGCAGCCACGCGCATGGCGATCACATGGAAGGCGACGCGATGGTGAAGGAACTCACCGGCGCGAAAGTGATGGCGATGGAGCAGGACGTTCCGGCGCTTCGCAAGATGAAGCCGAAGGGCAAGGAGCATCCCATCGATCGCGTGCTGCACGATGGCGATGAAGTGAAGCTGGGCGGGACCACGCATGGTCGCGCATCTGACGGCGGGTCACACGGCGGGCTGCACTACGTGGACGCTGAAGACTACGGAAGGCGGGAAATCGTACGACGTGATCATTTTGGGAAGCATCGGCTGGAATCCGGGATACATTCTGGTGAACAACAAAGACTATCCGTCGATTGCGGACGATTACCGGCGCAGCTTTGCGACGCTACGCAAGCTGCACGTCGATGTGTTCCTGGCTGCGCATGGCAGCTTTTATAATCTCGATGAGAAGTATCCGAAGCTGGGCAAGGATGGCGAGAATCCGTTCATCGATCCGAAGGGATTTCAGGCGCACATCGATTTAAAAGAGAAGCAATTTCTGGATGAGTACAATCGCCAGAAGGCGCTGCAAGAGAAAAAGTAGGAACGCGCCGTTGCTCCCAAACGCGCTCCGTCACCGTCGCGCCTCAAGGGATTGTACGGCGAGAAATTAGGAAAGTTTCAAGAATCCGCTGACGCGTTTGTCGCCCAGGACGTGGGTCCAGATCACGCGCGCTTTCGCCGGCAATTCTCCGCTGCGGCGAAAGAAGACCTCGCGACCGGGCTCCAGATCTTTCGAATCGTGCGCGGCGCGAAATCCCATAGCGCTCGCTTCCACCAGCTCAGCGTCGATGCACACCGGCACCGGATCGCCGAACAAAATCTCTACGCGTCCTGTCGCGGGCGCTCGCGACGATTTCCGGCGTTCTGGTGCAGGCGCAGGCATGGGTTACCTCCCAATCGAGACGGAGCGTTCGGTGGTGATTCCGTGCGATTTAATCTTACGCTGCAAAGTTCGCTTGGAAATTCCCAGCACATCGGCGGCGCGCTGCTGATGACCGCGGCAGTTCTCCAGCGCGTCCACGATGCTGCTGCGTTCCAGATTGGCGAATTGTGAGAATTTGCTGATCTCTTCGGCGAAGGAGGCCTGCGACGCCGCTTCTGGAGAGAACTCCGGCGATAGATCTGCAGCCGTGATTTCGGTTCCGGTGGCCAGCACCGCGGCACGCACCACTACATTACGCAGCTGGCGCACGTTGCCCGGCCAGGGATGCGATTCCAAAGTTCGAGCCGCGTCGGGCGTGAAGCGCAACTCCGGGTTCTGCCCTTCCAGAAAATGCAGCGCCAGCGGCAGGATGTCGGGCACGCGCTCGCGCAGCGGCGGCACATGAATGGTGATTTGCGAAAGCCGATGATACAGATCGGATCGGAAGCGCTCCTGCTGTACGGCAGCCGTGAGGTCCGCATTCGTCGCGGTCACGATTCTGACATCCACGCTGACCTTCTTCACCCCGCCGAGCCGGTAATACGGCGCACCGTCCAGAATCCGGAGCAGCTTCACCTGCATCCTGGGATCCAGATCGCCGATCTCGTCCAGAAACAAAGTCCCGCCGGACGCGATTTCGAACAGCCCCTGCTTGTTCGATTCGGCGCCGCTGAAGGCGCCTTTTTCGTAGCCGAACAGCTCGCTTTCCAGAAGATTGTCAGGTAACGCTGCGCAGTTGAGATCCACCCAGGACTGCGCGCGTCGCGGTGAGAAATGGTGGATCGCTCGCGCGATCACTTCCTTGCCGCTGCCGCTTTCGCCGGTGATCAGCACAGCGGCATTGGAGCGGGCTACGCGCTCGGCCAGCGAAAGCACGCGGCCCATCGCATCACTGGAAAAGACAGCGGCGACGCCGAGGAATTCGTATATCTGCTGCGAGACGACGCTCATGGCACGAATTGCCTATCCAGTATCAGGGAACCGCCGAAGGAAACCTATCGGCGGTTCACACGAGATCCGTCTAAGAGAACGCCTGAGGCTACTTCTCGCCTTTGCCGCTCAGGCTGGTTCCCCAGGCTGCTGAAGTACCCCAGGCTGCGCTGGATCCCCACGCCGCCGAGGTGCCCCAAGCGGCGCTGGATCCCCAGGCTGCCGAAGTGCCCCATGCCGCTGATGATCCCCACGCGGCGCTGGATCCCCATGCAGCGGAGCTGCCCCATGCGGCCGAGCTTCCCCAGGCCGCGCTGGTTCCCCCCAGCGGCTGCGCGATCTGCCAGCCCCACACGTTCGAGATGCTCCAGGCGTTGTTATTCCAGATGGAGCCGCCAGGATTGATCAGCATCCCGATCCTCAGCAGGGAGCTGTAATAGGCGGCTGGAGAAGTCGCGGGCAGCGGCACGGAATCATGATTGTTCAGCGCGGCTTGAATGTCGAGATAGCCGGCGCCCACCGTGAAGATGTCGTAAGTATCGATATATGTCTGGTTGGTGGTGGGATCGTAAGCCGTGCTGACGGGCGGAAACGTCTTGTACGCGGTCTTCATCAGCCGCGCTTTGATGGCGTCGTTGGTCAGCGACGGATTCTGCTGAATCAGCAGCGCCGCGGCGCCGGAGACGACCGGGGTCGCCATGCTGGTACCGCTCAGTTCGAAGTACTGCCCGGTGGGTGCGTTCGCGGCCTTCGTGTAATGCGGAAGGCGGAACGATGTTGCCCGGAAATTCGTTCACCAGCGTCGATCCTGGCGCCAGCAGCGACGTCACCAGATTGCCCGGCGCGACCAGATCCGGTTTCACCGTGGCATCGATGTAGGTAGGTCCTTTGGAGCTGTAGCTGGCGATCAGATCGTCACTGCGCGAATCGGTATTTTCCGGTTTCATGGCGCCGACGGTGATGGCGTGCGGGCTGTTGCCGGGGCACAGCACCGTCGAGTATCCATTGCGGCCCAGATTGCCTGCGGCCACCACCACGACCAGGCCGCTGTTCCACGCCGCTTCCACTTCCTTGCACAGCGGATCCAGCTTGCAGCTTTCGTAGATCGGGCGGCCGATGGACAGATTGACGACGCGAACGTTGTACTTCTCTTGAGCGAAACGGCCTGTTCGATGGCCGCGATCACCGCGCAATCGGTGCTCATGCCGTTCTGATCCAGCACCCGCAGGTCGAGCAGATTGGCGTTCGGAGCGACGCCCTTGAAGTTGCGGAAGGAACCCGGCTGCGACGATTCGAACTGCCGCTGCCCGCCGCGATGCCCGCCACGTGCGTGCCATGGCCGTAGTCGTCATTCTTGCTGCCGCCGACGAAGCTCTGCCGATAGATCACCACGTCGAAGCCGCTTCAAGTCGGGGTGCGCGTAGATGCCGCTGTCGATGATCGCGATGCCGACGCCGCTGCCGTCCAGTCCCAGGCTCCACGCATACGGCGCGTTGACCGCGGCGTTGGTGTAATCGTCCATGCCCGCCACCGATCGATCGAGCGAAATGTAGGCGACGTTCGATTGATTCGAAATCGCCAGCAGATTGCCCGAGTTGACGGTCGCCGAGAGGGCCGGGATCAGCGAGAACACCGTGTTGACGACGCCACCCAGCAGGTTGACGACACCGCCAACGACACCGCCGACCACTCCTACCACTCCGCCCAGGAGTCCACCGGAGGATGAAGCCGTGGGCGGAGTGTTGTATTGGATGATGACGTTGACATTGCCGTGCGAACCGCTGGTCAGCGGGAGCAGGTCGGGGGAAATCTTCGATGTATCGGCAAATGCGGTGACCGCCGACAACAACGCGATAAACAGAACCGAAGTACGGTACCAGAGCGAGTTTCGTTTTCCAGAGTGTTGCATTTGTCGAAAGAAAAGCAGTTGGTGCGCCAAACGGGCCCGGAGTCCACAGCCAATGGAACCAATTGAAAATACAGCCACTCTAAACGGCTAGGCCGCGAGTACCGGCGACAGCCACCAGCGCTTCTGTCCACCGCGACGACAGTCGCCGATGCGCTCGGCATAGGGGTTTCTCCGATCCAGATTTCCCCTAGAGTGCCCCCCGACTTATGCCGATAAATGCTTGATACGCCATGATGAAATCGCGATTGCCAGCCCTGTACATCGGCTTGGTGATCCTCGCCGGAACCGCGAGCGTCACCTATAGCCTGCTGCACTGGCACACGCAAGACTGGCCTCGCTACCTGTTCTATTGCGCCATCGCGCTGGTGGCGTCGCGCATGAAGGTCGCGCTGCCGGGCGTGAACGGCACCCTCAGCATGAACTTCCTGTTCGTGCTGGTTGGGATCTCCGATCTAAGCCTGGGCGAAACCATGGTCATGGGGTGCATGGGCATGCTGGTCCAAAGCGTCTTGCATACGCGCCAGCGCCCGCGACCCATCCAAGTTCTATTTAGCGTCGCGAGCATGGCCTGCTCCATCATCGCGGCGAACGTCGCCTATCATGCGATGCCGGGGAGCTTTCATGCGGTGGAGCAATCGCTGATGCTGCTGGTCGCGGCCGGCGTGTTCTTCCTGATCAACACGTTTTCGGTATCGCTGGTGATCGCGCTCACCGAAGGCAAGCGCGCCTGGAACGTGTGGCGGGAGGCGTACTTCTGGTCGTTTCCGAATTACCTGGTGGGCGCGACCGTCGCCTGGATGATCAGTACCCTCAGCCAGAAAATCGGCTGGCAATCGTCGTTGCTGCTGCTGCCCATCCTGTACGTCATCTACCGGTCGCACAGCGTCTACATCCATCGCCTGGAAGATGCCAAGGCTCACGCCGAACAGCAGCAGAAGCACGCCGAAGAAGTGGTGGCGCTGCATCGCCGCACCATCCACACACTCGCGCTCGCCATCGAAGCCAAGGATCAGACCACGCACGATCATTTGGAGCGCGTGGAGGTCTACGCGATCGAAGTCGGCATGGAGTTGGGCTTGAATGAGTCCGAACTGGAAGCTCTGCGCGCATCGGCGTTGCTGCACGACATCGGCAAGCTGGCGGTGCCGGAGTACATCATCTCGAAGCCGGGGAAATTGACGCCCGAAGAATTCGAAAAGATGAAGATCCATCCGGTGGTGGGCGCGGAGATTGTAGAGCAAGTCCGCTTTCCCTACCCGGTTGCGCCGATCGTGCGCGCGCATCACGAAAAATGGGATGGCAGCGGTTATCCGGACGGGCTTTCCGGCGAGCAGATTCCCATCGGCGCGCGCATTCTTTCGGCAGTCGATTGCCTGGACGCGCTCGCCTCCGATCGTCAATATCGCCGCGCTCTGCCCCTGGATGAAGCGATCAAGGTGGTGGAGAAGGAATCCGGAATTGCATTCGATCCGCGCGTAGTGGAGGTGCTGGCACGCCGCTACGTGGAACTGGAGCGCAAGGCCAAATCAGGCGGCGGCAGCGGCGAAAAAGCCAAGCTCTCCACGGACCTCAAGATCGAGCGCGGCGCCGCGCCGGCCGCTGGATTCGAAGCAACCGGCAAGATCGACGAAACCGGCATGGACCTGATGAAGATTCATCGCTCCATCAGCGCGGAGCAAATTGATGCCACCATCGGCGGGCTGGGCCAGTGCGCTGATCGGGATCAGGCGTTCGCGTTGTTGCGCAATCAGCTGCGCTCGCTGGTTCCCTACGATGCCCTGGCGATTTACCAACGCGACGGCGACGTGCTCCATCCCGTGTTACTCGACGGCGAGGAATTCAATTTGTTTTCATCGCTCGAAATCCCGCTGGGTTCGGGATTGTCGGGCTGGGTTGCGGAGAATCACAAGCCGGTCGTCAACGGGAATCCGTCAGTCGAGCCCGGCTATCTGAACGATCCGAGCAAATTCAGCACGCTGCGTTCGGCGCTGGCGGTGCCATTGGAATCGCGGCGCGGGAACGCCGGCGTATTGTCGCTCTATCACCAGGATCGCGACGCGTTCACCGAGCAGGATCGCGATGTGCTGCTGAATATCGGCTCTACTCTGGCCCGCGTGATGGAGAAGTCGTCCCTCGCCAAAGAGGGCGTGCTGGTCAAATGAACTGGATCTGGAAGTTCGCACGCAAGCTGATTGGGCTGGCTGTGACTGCACTCCTCGCCGCGCTGTTCGCCGCGACGCTGGTGCGGCTCGCCCCGGGGGCCGATTCCGATGAGCGCGAACTCGATACCCGGCTATCCTCGGAATCGCGCGAGGCGTTGCGGGATGTCCACGCTGCCGATCACAACCTGGCGCACTACTACGCGAGCTATCTGACTCGGGTCGTTCATGGCGATTTCGGGACCTCGTACTCTCTGCAACGCCCCGTTTCCGAACTCCTGGCGGACCGCGGTCCCGTCACGCTTCGCCTCACCGGGAGCGGATTGATCGCCGGATGGGCTTTCGGATTTGCGCTCGCTTTGATCGTCACGCAATGGAAAAATCACGCGATGGAACTGGCCGCATCGGGCGTTTCCGCGATACTACTCTGCCTGCCCGCCGCGCTCACGGGAATCCTGATTCTGGCTGCACGCGCACCATGGTCTGTGGCGATCGCCGCAGTGGTAATGCCCAAAGTGTATTCCTACTCGCGCGGGCTTCTCGAAAAAGCGGTGTTCGATCCGCACATCTTGTTGGCGCGCGCCAAAGGCTTGGGCCCATTGCGAATTCTGACCTGGCATGTGATGCCACCGATTCTGCCGGAATTGCTCTCGCTCGCCGGAATCACCGTGAGTCTCGCCTTCAGCGCCGCGATTCCGATCGAAGCTGTTTGCGATATTCCAGGAGCCGGCCAGCTCGCCTGGCAAGCCGCTCTTTCGCGCGATCTGCCGATCCTGGTCACGATTACTCTTCTGCTCGCGTTGATTACGCGCGCGGCCAACAGCGCCGCCGACCTCGCCATCGCGGCATTGGAATCATAATGAGACGCACAGCGATAGCATTGCTCACTGTGATTTTCCTTGCCACGCTGGGTGCGGATTTCTTCTCACCAGCGTCTTACGAAACGCAATTTCGAGAGTCGCCAAACGCGCGTCCCACGCCGCATCATCCCCTCGGCACCGACGATCTGGGCCGCGATCGGCTCGCTCGATTGCTGTATGGCAGCCGCATTTCCTTACTGCTCGCGCCGGCGGCGGCGTTACTCGCGACCCTGATCGCTGCGATCGCGGGAGCCTCGGCAGCCCTGCTTGGAGGATGGTGGGACCGGGTGTTCTTGAGCGGCACCGATCTCTCGCTGTCGCTGCCGTGGATTTTCCTGCTGATCACCGTGCGCGCGCTGCTGCCGCTGGATGTCGCGCCGATGATTTCGATCGCGGTGACGTTCCTGCTGCTTGGTGCGCTCGGGTGGGCTGGGCCGGCGCGCGTGGTGCGAGCCTCGGTCGCGCAGATGCTCCGCTCCGATTTTCTATTGCAAGCTCGCGCATCAGGGCTTTCAGGAACACGGCTCCTGCTTGCGCACGTGATGCCTAACCTTCGGCCGGTGATGCTGGCGCAATTTCTGATTTCGATTCCGGTGTTCATTTTGAGCGAAGCGAATCTGGGGCTGCTCGGTCTCGGCGTCGCTGAGCCGATGCCGTCGTGGGGCAATCTGCTGCGCGACCTGGAACGATTTTCTGAAGTGGAAAGCAATCCGTGGCTGCTCGCGCCGGCCGCGATGTTGATTGCGGTGGTGATCTGCTTTCAGATGCTGGCGCGAAGACAGGAAGTTGCTTCGTGAAACGGGCCATCTTACTTCTGCTTTCGCTTTCGGCGTTCGCACAAACGCAGGAACTACGCTTCTGCTTGCGCAACGAACCCAAGACGTTCGATCCCGCGCTGGTCGAGGACGAAGCGTCCGAATCGATTCGCTACCTTACCGGCGGCGTGCTCATACGCGTGAATCGCGCCACGCAGGAACTGGAGCCTGAACTGGCGGTGTCCTGGAAAGTGACGGAGGCCGGCCGTGCGATCTCTTTGAAGCTTCGCGAAAACGTGAAGTTCTCCGACGGCACACCGTTTACCTCGGAAGACGTTGCGTTCACGTTTAAACGTCTCCTCGATCCGGCGCTTCATTCCGCAACCGGCGATGCATTTCGCTCCGGCGAAGGCGCACTCCAAGCGATCACGGATGGTCCGCACAAAATCATATTGCGATTCCCCGCTCCGGTCGCCGGACTCGATCGCATGTTCGATCAGGTCGCAATTCAACCCGCCCACTCTTCGAAAAAAGACGCCGTGCTAGGGCCGTTTCGAGTTCGGGAATACAAACCCGCCGCATACGTCGCGCTGGAACGCAATCCGAATTATTGGAAACGCGATTCCTCCGGCCGCGCGCTGCCTTATCTCGATTCAATCCGTCTCGATATCCAACAGAATCGCGAAAACGAATTGCTGCGCTTCGAGCGCGGGGAGATCCACATGATCAACACGCTGGAGCCGGAACACTTCGAGCGCGTCTCGGCACATGCTCCGAAGTCCGTGTTCGACTCCGGTCCGGGCATGGATTCCGAATTCTTCTGGTTCAACGAATCGCCATCGTCGCCGATCGCGGCGTACAAAAAGGCGTGGTTCCAATCCGCTGCGTTTCGAAAGGCGATCTCGCAGTCGATCAATCGTGAAGATCTGTGCCGCATCGTCTATCGCGGCCATGCGACACCCGCGCCCGGTCCCGTTTCGCCTGCGAATCATGTGTGGGCGAACGCCGCGGTAAAGCCGCCGGCCTATCGACCGGAGCAAGCGTTGAAAGATCTAACGCAGGCTGGGTTCAAATTCGCGAACGGTGCGCTCTCGGATGCATCGGGCCATCGCGTCGAATTCACGATCGTGACGAATTCCGGCAATCAGGCGCGCGCGAAAACCGCCGCGATGATGCAGCAGGATCTCTTGAAGATCGGCGTGAAACTCAACATCGCCATGCTCGATTTTCCAGCTCTCCTGGAACGAATGAACAAGACTTCCGACTACGACGCGATCCTGCTTGGGCTGGTCAACGTCGATATCGATCCGAACCTGCAGATGAACATCTGGCTGAGCGAATCCGAAATGCATTCCTGGAATCCGAAGCAGAAATCGCCGGCGACGGCGTGGGAAGCCGAGATCGATAAGCTGATGCGCGCGCAGGCGTCGCAACTCGATTACAAGAAGCGCAAGGCGGCATGGGATCGCGTGCAGCAGATCGCTGCCGAGCAGTCGCCGATCATTTATCTGGTGAACAAGAACGTGCTGTCGGCAGTCTCGCCGTCGGTTAAGAACGCTCATCCTGTGGCGCTGAACCCGCAAACCTTCTGGAATATTGAACGGCTCTCGCTGGATGCTTCCGTCCTGCAGTCACGTCGCTAAAATAACGTGTTGAACCCACTGCTTTCATTACGAATCTCCGTCGATTACCCCGGGAAACCGGGCGTCCTGCGGAACGTGTCTCTGGACGTGAATCGCGGCGAGATCGTGGGACTGGTGGGGCAAAGCGGGTCTGGGAAGAGCACGCTCGCGATGGCGATCCTTCGTCTGCTCGATCTGAAGGGCGCACGAGCGACCGGCTCGATTCAACTGGACGGCTGCGATTTGCTCGATCTCTCGGAGCGCGACATGCGCCGTGTTCGCGGCAAGGAAATCGGCCTGGTGCTGCAGAGCCCCATGACCGCGCTCAATCCGGCGCTGAGGATCGGCACGCAGCTTGAAGAAGCCTGGCGATGTCACGGCGGGAACGCACGCGATTGGAACGATCGTGCGGTGGAACTGCTCGCCAGCGTGAGCCTTCCGCCCGAGATCGGATTCTTAAGAAGATACCCGCGCCAGTTGAGCGTCGGACTGGCGCAGCGCGTTCTGATCGCCATGGCGATTCTGCATCGCCCTCCGCTGCTCCTTGCGGACGAGCCGACGAGCGCGCTCGACGTGATCACGCAATCGGAAATTCTTCAGCTGTTCGCCAAACTGAGCGCCGAATTGAATATGGGGATGCTGTTCATCTCGCACGATCTGCTTTCGGTGGCCACGCTGTGCCATCGCGTCGCGATTCTTCATCAAGGCCAGATTGTGGAATGCGCCGCGACCGAGGAGATTTTCGATCGCCCGCAGCATCCTTACACGCGATCGCTGATCGCGGCGCTGCCGAAGATTCCGCACGTCGCGCTGGAAACGCCGGGACGACTCCCGGCGCTGCAGGCTGACAGCCTGCGCCACGCTACAGCACACTCTCGATTTCGTTGATATTTTCGAGAATCGCAATGGCGCGTTCCGCTTCGAATAGTCGAAGCAGATCACCGCGGCGCGAATGATTCTTCGCCGCGATTCCGATGAACGGCACTTGTGCCGCGCTCGCCGATCGCGCGTCGTCCACCGTGTCGCCCACGAAAATCAATTTGCGTGTCGGATGCCGCTTCTGAATCTCATGCAACCCATCCGGCGCCGGCTTGCCGCGAACCACATCGTCGGCGCAGATGATGGGATCGAAGGCCAGCTCCGGCGCGAATCGCCGCAGCGTGATATCCGCTTCTTTGCGCAAGCGTCCCGTGAAAATCGCGATCCCCCCGCGCGCATGCAATCGACCCAGCAATCCACTTTCAGGAAACCACGTCTCGCGCGCGATCAGTCCCTCGCCTTCGCCGTTTCCATGTCCGCCCAGAAATAATCGATTGAACCGCGCGACCACGTCTTCGTAAGGAATCTCGACTCCGAAGTCCGAGGCGATCTGCTTCGACAGCGCCCAGTCATTATTCCAGCCGCCGCGATTCTTGTATTGCTGAATCAGGTCGCGCGTGATGGTGCGGCCGGTGAAGTGCGCCACGGTTTGCACAATCGCCTCGCGATACGATTCGGCGACTTCCGTCAACACTCCGTCCATGTCGAAAACCACGAGAGATTGCATTCCAAATCCGCTCCGTAACGAGTCTGTGTGAAACCCCGAATGTTGAACCGCTCCCTTTGGTCACGGCTCTTTACGGCGTTGATTCGGTTACCGCCGACCATGAGCCGCGACTAACCGTAGCGCCTCAATAAGCGCGCTTGGAATCAGTGTGACAGAAGGGAGATCATTGCTGCGCGGGAACCGGAGGACTCACCTGATTCGCCATTACCCGCGCGATCGTTTTCTCAAGCGCTTCCAGGCGCACCGGTTTCGAAATGTAATCGCTCATGCCGGCCTGAATGCAACGCTCGCGATCGCCGGCCATCGCGTGGGCCGTCATGGCGACAATCGGAGTGCTGGTGCCGGTCCCGGGTTCTTCGCCACGAATCGAGCGCGTCGCCTCGATCCCGTCCAGCTCGGGCATCTGGACATCCATCAGGATCAGGTCGAATTTATCCGCGCGCCATTTCTCGACCGCTTCGAGGCCTGTCCCCGCCATGGTGACGCGGTGCCCCAGTTTGTCGAGCATGGCCAGCGCCAGCTTCTGATTCACCGGGTTGTCTTCGGCCACCAGCACGGAAAGCTTTCGCCCGCCGTTGCGTTCGCAGCGCGGGCTGGTGACCGCCCGGCCTTCGCCGCGCCCTACCACTCTACGGATCATCATCAGCAGTTCAGTCGGCTTGATCGGCTTGATCAGATACGCCTCGACACCCATGGCCCTGCATCGCGCCGCGCTGGACGATTGATCTTCGCTGGTCAGCATCATGATGGTCGCGCCGCGCAGCCGCGGATTCGCGCGAATTCGCGCCAGCACTTCCAACCCGTCCATGCCCGGCATACGCTCGTCGAGCAGGATCAGCTTGAACGGGTGCCCTTCCTGGTGCGCCTCTTCCAAACGCCGCAGTCCGGTCTCGCCCGATTCCGCCCCCTCGGCGATCATCTTCCAGTGCCCGATCATCTCCCGCAGAATTCGGCGGTTGGTGGAATTATCGTCGATCACCAGCACCGGCATCCCCAGCAGATCGTCCATGCTGGCCGGCAGGCTCGGATCGGGAAGTTTGTTCGCGATCACAAACTGAACCGTGAAATGGAACGTTGACCCCTTCCCTGGCTCGCTCTCCACCCACACGTCACCGCCCATCAGATTCACAATCCGTCGCGAAATCGCCAAACCGAGCCCGGTCCCGCCATACTGGCGCGTGGTCGACTTGTCAGCCTGCTCGAACGCCTGGAACAGCGAGTCTTGCTTGTCAGCCGGAATTCCGATTCCCGTATCGCGAACGGAAAAATGCAGACGCACATCGGTAGGCGTTCGCTCGGCGAGCCTCACCCGAACCTCCACCTCGCCGTGGTCCGCGAACTTGATCGCATTGCCGACCAGATTCAGCAAAACCTGCCGCAGACGCATGGAATCGCCGATCAGCCACGGCGCGATCTCCTGATCCAGGTCGAACACCAGTTCCAGGCCCTTCTTGTGCGCGGCGATCGCCATGCTCTTCATCGCATCGCCGGTGACTTCGGAAAGATTGAAGCGCACTGGATCCAGCGCGACCTTGTCGGCTTCCATCTTCGAGTAATCGAGGATATCGTTCAGCACCACCAGCAGCGCGTCGCCGGACGATTTCACGATGGACAGAAACTCACGTTGCTCCAGAGTCAGCTCGGTTGATAGCGTCAGTTCGGTCATGCCAAGAATCCCGTTCATTGGCGTGCGAACCTCGTGGCTCATGTTCGCCAGGAACTGGCTCTTGGTGCGGTTGGCGGCCTCCGCCGCTTCCTTCGCCTTGGCTAGTTCGTTCTCATAGACCCGGCGCGCAGTGCAATCTCGCAGGATGCTGACAAAGCCGATCGGCTGACCTTTGGCGTCGCGCTTCAAGGAAACCGATTGCTCGATAAACTGCCCCGGCAGGCTTTCGAACTCAAACGCCTTGATCGAATTTCCAGTGCGGTAGACTTCGGTGAAAACCTCGCGCAGGCGTGACAACACCCCGTCGCGGCCGAATTTCGTATAGTGCGCGCCGAGATAATCGCTCTTGGTGCGATTGAACAAGCGGCAGTAGGCGTCGTTCACGCAAATAAAATTGCCGCGCACGTCGACCTCGCAATAACCGTCCTCGATATGATCCAGGATCTGGCGATTGTGCTCTTCGGTTTGGCGCAGCACTTTTTCCAGATTGCGCCGCTCCGTCAGATCGCGAACGAACACGGCCAGCCGTCTTTCGCCATCGCGCCGTACGCGGATGCAGGCCATTTCGAGGGGGAAATCGCGGCCGTTTTTGCGCACCGCGCGACCCTCAATCAATTTGTCCAGTGGTGCGAGCGAGCCGGAGGCGGTATAGGTTCGAATAAACTGATCGAAGAGATCGCGGTGCCGCGGCAGCACCGTCCATTGCGCGGGTTGCCCCAAAATCTCGGAGCGCGTCCACCCATACGTTGCTTCCGCGCGCGAATTCCAATCGGTGACTTTCCCATCCGCGTCCACTTCGATAAACGCATCGAACGCGAACTCCAGCACCGCCAGCATATGTCGCTCGGTGTCGCTGGCGGTATCGACCGTCAAACTCACCGCGGATTGAATTGCGCTATCCGACATGGGTATGCGCCCGTGAAGACGCCTGTTCATTGATCGGTGATAAGCAGAATTTCTAGAGTCTGATTAACGCGACAAGGCCAAGTTTTTGAAGGATCTACGGAGTTCTGCTTAGTACCTTCGACCTAGCGGCGATTCAAAATCCAGCTTATGAGGCTCAGCACGATGCTGATCAACAGGCAGGTCACCAGCGGAAAGTAGAACGACCCGTTCCTGCCGCGCACCACGATGTCGCCGGGCAATCTTCCCAGCTTGATCCCCGCTCTTTCGGCAAGCATGGTCAGCGCTCCCACCACCACCAACGCCACGCCGATTCCGATCAGCCATCTGCCCACGCCTTCATTTTCACACTGTATTCACATATCCGTTCTTGTATCTCCGCGCCTTATAATAGTGGCCGAGGCCTCCTATTCACTTATGATTCTCGAAGCGACCCTGCCGTCGATCCTCGAAGAAGACGAATTGAATCCCAAGTTGTCCGCCGAAGCCCGATTCGATGCCGCCGCGGCACGACTCGGCTTGGACGATGGGATGCAGAAAGTGCTGCGTTCCCCGTCGCGCGAGATTATCGTGCACATTCCGGTTATGCTCGACGACGGCCGCCTGGAGGTGTTCACGGGATATCGCGTGCAGCATTCCATCGCGCGCGGTCCGGCCAAAGGCGGAATTCGCTACGCTCCCGATGTAACCCACGATGAAGTGCGCGCGCTGGCCGCCTGGATGACCTGGAAATGCGCCGTGGTGAACATTCCCTTCGGTGGCGGGAAAGGCGGCGTGATCTGCGATCCCAGCCTGCTTTCACCGGGCGAGCTGGAGCGCATCACGCGCCGCTACACAGCCGAATTGATTGAGTTCATCGGTCCCGAAATCGACGTTCCGGCGCCCGACATGAATACCAACGAGCAGACCATGGCATGGATCATGGATACCTATTCGATGCATGTGCGCCACACCCAGACCGCCGTAGTCACCGGCAAACCGATCGCGCTGGGCGGGTCGAAAGGCCGCGCCGAAGCCACCGGCCGCGGCTGCATGATCGTGTGCGATCAGGCGTTGCGGCATTTGGGTCTCGATCGTGCCTCTACGCGCGTGGTGATTCAAGGATTCGGCAACGTGGGCGGCATGGCCGCGCAATCTGATGGCGCGCGCCGGCTACAAGATTATCTGCATCATCGAATGGGACGCCGCGATTTATAACGCCAAGGGAATCGATATCCCGGCTTTGATGAAGCATCGCGCCACCACCGGTTCGATTCGTGAATTCGCGGGCGGCGAGGAAATCGACAAAGCGGAAGCGCTATTCCTCGAGACCGACATCCTGCTGCCCGCCGCGAAAGAAAACGTGATCACGTCGCAGAACGCGCATCGTCTGCGCACCAGAGTTCTGTGCGAAGGTGCCAACGGACCCTCTACCGCCGTCGCCGATGCGATCCTCGCCGAAAAAGGCATCTTCGTAATCCCGGATATTCTCGCCAATGCGGGCGGCGTCACGGTTTCGTACTTCGAATGGGTGCAGGACCGTCAGGGCTACTTCTGGAATGAGCAAATGGTGAACGATCGTCTGGAAGAGATCATGGTGAACAGCTTCCAGGACGTGGTCGCCTATGCGCAGAAGCACGAAGTGAACAATCGCCTGGCGGCGTACATGCTTTCGCTCGATCGCGTCGCGTCGGCGATTCGCACCCGCGGAATTTATGCCTGATTTTTTTGTGGCGCAGGCTGTCGAGCCTGCTGCGCCGGCA
Source organism: Terriglobia bacterium (assembly GCA_963819125.1). Lineage (GTDB taxonomy): Bacteria > Acidobacteriota > Terriglobia > Bryobacterales > Bryobacteraceae > Palsa-187. The sequence goes on along the minus strand of CAWFUQ010000011.1, from coordinate 1,136,579 downwards.
GTCGTGCCGGCTCTTCTTTAAAACGCGGAAGAGCCGAGACGACTCTCGGCTCAGCGGGCTAACTATCCGTTCACGAAAAAGCGCAACACGCCCGATCCCGCGACCCCGGTAATCGCCGGCCATACCGCCGGGCCTGCTCCGCTGCGCCGCACCTCGCCATGCACTGCATGACCGCCCAGATACAGAAAACTCCCCGCCGCGATCGCCAGCAGCGCATGCAGATTCCGCTCACTCAACTGCGTCGCGAAGAGCAATTCCAGTCCGCCGCCCGCGAGCGTCGCCGACTGCGCCAGCGCGCACGCTCCCAATGCCGCCCATCGCGACGCAACGGACGCCCGCATGATCGCCCCCAGCGCGATTCCTTCCGGAATCTTGTGGAACGCCAGCCCGATCACCAGCGCGTGCCCGAATGACGATGAGGAATGCGCCGCCGCCAGGCTCCATCCGTCGATGGAGCTATGCAGCGCCGCCGCGATCAACAATGGCGCGGCGAACCCATGCAGTTCCGTCTCGCAATGTTCGTGCGCATGCGTTCCCGAACACGCCGGGCACAACGGATGCACGAATCGATCGATCGCCAACAGGATCGCGAAACCAACCATGGTCCACGCGATCGAAATCGGCCATCCGAAAAACTCCGCCATCTCCGGCAGCATCCACAGCAGCGCGACGCCGATCAGTACGCCGCCGCTGAACGGCACCATCTTTCGCGACCACGCGTGGATGGAACCGAGAGACACGCCCGCTGCGGCGCTTAATACCGCAATGAGAGTTACTAATGCAAGGGAAGAAATCACCGGACTCCCGAGTATACCTTCTTAAGGAAGTTGTGCGATGATGTCGAGTTACCCTATGGACAATCAGGTTACAACCAGACGCACGTTCTACGGCGTCGTCATCAATGGGCTGATGGGATTGATCACGGCCGCGATCGCCGTTCCAGCCGTGGCGTATTTGTTTCTCAAACCGAAATCCGGCGGCAAGACGGCGTGGGTCGACGCGGCTGACGTGACGCAGCTCAAAATCGGTAAGCCCGAGGAAGTCACCTATCGCCGCACGCGCGTCGACGGCTGGCGCGTCATGAACGAAAAGACCACCGCGTGGGTGGTCAAGACCGGCGAGGATAAAGTGGTCGCCTTCGCGCCCGGCTGCACGCATCTGGCCTGCGCCTATCACTATGAGGCGGCCAGCAATCAGTTCGTGTGCCCCTGCCACGCATCGACTTTTGCGATCGACGGCAAGGTCACAGGGGGCCCCGCGCCGCGCCCGCTCGATCGCTTCGTCACTCGCGTCGATGGCAACAAGCTCCTCATCAGCTCGCAGATCGAGCGCTCGGTATAGACGATGATCAAGAACATTCGCACCTGGATCGAAGAACGTACCGGCCTCGAATCGGCTATTCACCATTTCCTGTACGAAGATATTCCCGATTCCGCGGGATGGCATCAGGTGTTGGGAAGCGTGGCGATGTTCGCGTTCCTTACTCAGGTCGCCACCGGAATTCTGTTGGCGTTCAACTACGCGCCCACCCCCGGCGACGCCTACGAAAGCCTGCGCTACATCGTGATCGAACTGACCGGCGGCAGCCTCATCCGCGGCCTGCATCACTGGGGCGCCAGCCTGATGATCATCGTCGTGGTGCTGCACATGACGCAGGTGTTCCTCTGGGGCGCGTATAAAAAGCCTCGCGAAGCGACCTGGCTGGTGGGCTGCATTCTGCTGCTGGTGACGCTGGCGTTCGGGCTCACCGGCTATCTGCTGCCGTGGGACAACCGCTCTTACTGGGCGACCATGGTCACTACGCAGATCACCGCGACCGCGCCCGGCGCAGGGCCGTATCTCTTGCGATTGCTGGGCAGTGACGGCGGGGCGATCGGCGTAGTGACGTTCGCTCGATTCTACGCCGCCCACGTGCTGCTGCTGCCGCCGCTGACCATGCTGCTGATCGCGATCCACGTGTTGCTGGTGCGCCGCCACGGCGTCGCGCCTGCCGCTGACGACACCAAGCCGCTGCAGAAGTTTTATCCCAAACAGGTATTCAAGGACACCATCGCGACGTTCCTCTGGTTCGCGGTGCTGATGGGCATGGCGATCTTCGCCAAGGTTCCGCTGGGCCGCATGGCTGATCCTACCGACACCAGCTTCATCCCTCGTCCGGAATGGTATTTCCTGTTCCTGTTCCAGATCGTCAAGCTGTTCGAGGGGCCGCTCGAACTCGTTGGCACCATCATTCTGCCGACCCTCGCCATCGGCGCGCTGTTCCTGGTGCCGTTCATCGATCGCGGCAAAGCGATCGCGGTGCGCAACCGTTTCGTGGCGATCGCATTCGTGGTGCTCGGCGCGATTGGATGGAGCGGGCTGACCGCCCGGGCCGTTATGACCACGCCGCCCAGCAGCGAATCGCCCGACGCAGGTCTCCTGAAGATCGAGGCTTGGCGCGAAATTCCGGCTGATCAGCTCGCAGCCATCGGCTATATGCGCAAGGATAATTGCGGAAGCTGTCACGCGGTGGGCAAGTCCGGCCCCGGTCCCGATCTCACGGTCGGCGCGTCGACCAAGCCCGCCGAATGGCTGGCCGACCATTTCAAGAAACCGGCGCCCACGTCGCCGGATAGCACGCTCAGCGGCGCGCAGATCAAGGCCATGATTTCGTTCGTCACCAAGCGTGATGAAAAAGGCGTCGACGCGTGGATCAACGCTCCGCAAGCTCCCGTCGATGGAGCGATGCTGTATCAGGGCAAGCAGTGCGCCCTGTGTCATGAGCTGAATGGCGTCGGCCAGAAAAATGGCCCAGGCCTGAACGGCCTCGCCGATCGGCGCGCGCGGGATTGGGTCGCCAATCACTTCGCCGATCCGCCCAAGTTTTCGCCCGGTTCGACCATGCCTGCGTACAAATTTGAGCCGCAGGACCTGGATCGCATCACGGATTACCTGATGCAGATTCCCAAGTAGCGTCTCGTTTTGTTGTTGACAATCTACAACAACGCAATTATTGTTGTTGTAGATGGCCGACAGCAATCTCTTGCAAGGCACCCTCGATCTCCTGATCCTCCGGACTCTCGAAAAAGGCCCGATGCATGGCTGGGCTATTTCCGAGAGAATTCAGCAAATCTCAGAGGACGTCCTGCGAGTGAATCAAGGCTCGCTCTATCCGGCCATGCACCGCCTGGAGCATGAAAACTGGATCAAAGCCGAATGGGGCGTCTCCGAACTCGGCCGCCGCGCGCGCTTTTATCAACTGACTGCAACCGGCCGAAAGCAACTGGAGCGCGAAACTCAAAACTGGGATCGCATGACCAACGCGATCGGCCGCGTCTTGAAGATGGCCTGATATGCGCGATCTGTTGCTCTGTCTCAAAGCGATCCTGTTCCGCAGCGGCACCGAGCGCGATCTGAATGACGAGCTCGACTTCCACATGGAGATGGAAGCTCGTAAGCTCATCGCCGAAGGAATGCCGGAAGGCGAAGCCCGCCGTCGCGCGCGAATTGAATTCGGTGGACCAAACGCTGATCCAGGAACAATGCCGCGATCAACGCCGCGTCAACTTCATCGAGACGTTGATCCAAGACATCCGTTACGCCTTGCGCGGATTTCGCCGCACGCCGCTCTTCGCGATCACCGTGATCGCGACCATCGCGCTCGGCCTCGGGATCAACACTGCAGTTTTCACGATCTTCAACAGCTACGTGCTGCGCCCCATCTCGATTCGCGATCCATATTCTCTTTACGAGCTCCATTGGGAGAATCACGCCGGTTGGTTCGGGCTCACCGCCGATCAGTACGACCAATGCCGCAGAAACAACACCGCGTTGACGGAAACCTTCGCGGCGCGGAATCTCCAGCTTCGCGTCAATGGGCGCGTTAGTTTCGGAGAACTGGTATCGGGCAATTACTTCCGCATGCTCGGCGTGAACGCGATTCTGGGACGAACCCTGCTTCCCTCCGATGCTGCCGCGCCAGGCCGCGAGCCAGTCATGGTGCTGAGCTACGGCGCATGGCAAAACATGTTCGCTGCCGATCCTGAAATCCTCGGCAGGAAAGTGCTGATCCACGGATATCCGCTGGAAGTCGTCGGGGTTGCGCCGCAGGGTTTCTCGGGAATGAACGAGGTGTCGGAGGACTTCTGGGCGCCTCTCTCGATGCTCGCTGAACTCGATTCCGCTCGCGACGTGGGCGTGCGGGTGTTCGGACGCTTGCGGCCCGATCTCACCGTCGAACAAGCCAACGCGGGGCTCAGCTTGCAGGCGCAATTGCTCACGGCCGATCAGCCGGCCAACCAGCGAGCGACCAGCGCCGAGCTGCGCTCGCGGGCCACTGCTGTTCCGCTTTCACTTGACGCCCTCATGGTGATGACGCCGATCCTTGTCTCGTTCGGTTTGATTCTGTTGATCGCCTGCGCCAACGTCGCCAACATGATGCTCGCCCGCGCGATGGCGCGCCAGCGCGAAATCGGCATCCGGCTTTCTCTCGGTGCCGCACGAGGAAGACTGATCCGTCAATTGCTCACCGAGAGTATTCTGCTCGCCCTACCCGCCGCCGCGGTTGGATTTCTGATTTCTCGGACGATGGTCGATGGCGGCGTGCGCGTGATGTTCGCCACCATGCCGCCGGAGTTCTCGGAATATCTGCGCATCGTTCCGATGCCGCCGGATTTCCGCGTGTTCCTGTTCATGATGACCGCCGCTCTGGCCGCAGCCGTACTCTTTGGTCTCGCGCCCGCGTTGCAGGCGACGCGCGCCAGCGTGATCCAGGCCGCCCGTGGCGATTTCGGCAATGAATACCGGCCCGCGCGATTGCGAAATACCCTGGTCGTCGTCCAGATCGCCGGCTGCGTGCTTCTGCTCATCGTGACCGGCGTTCTGCTGCGCGGCGCGAATCGTGTCCACCGTGTCGACCATGGGTTAGAGACCGGCCACGTCATCGTGATGGAGATTCAGGAAAAATCGCGCGCACGCGTTCTGGCAACCCTTCACTCTGATCCATCGGTGGAAGCGATTGCCGGCGCCTCGCAGGTCCCGCTCGATTCATCGTTCCGCAGGCTCTCCGATTTCGGTCGTTACGCCAGTGTTTCGCCCGAATTCTTCCAGGTCTTCAATGTCCCGATTCTGCGCGGACGAAACTTCACCGCGAACGAAGCGCTGGATCGCTCTCGTGTCGCGATCATCACGGAGACTCTCGCGCATCGCCTGTTCCCGCACGGTGACGCGATTGGACAAACCGTCCGCGTTCCCAAATCTCCCGATGTTCGCGTCGTCGGCATCGCCCGCGATATCAACCCTGATATTACAGATGGCGAGGTGGAGCGCAGCGTGCTTTTCTTACCCACCACTCCGGCTGCCCCTGAAACGGCCCTTGCTGTTCGAGTCACTGGCGATACGGAAGCCGCCAAGCAGCGCATCGATTCCATGCTCGACAAAGCTGCCCCCGGCGCGGTCGATGAGATTCACAAAATGGATCTATTTATTACCGGCCGCGATTATCCCTTTAAGGTCGCCTACTGGGTTTCGGCGGCCGTGGGAGTACTCGCCCTTCTTCTTGCGATCGTGGGAATCTACGGAGTGATCTCCTACATCGTCGTTCAACGGCGAAAGGAAATCGGTATTCGCGTCGTGATGGGCGCGAGCGGAAAACAAGTCGTCGTCCTGGTGGTCAGGCAATCGATCCGTCTCGCATTCATCGGCCTTGCAGTCGGTACCGCGATGGCCCTCGGCGCGTCCCGGATCTATGCACACTCCTTCGACAAATCCGGAATGATGAATGCCTTCGATTTCCTCGCCTACGCGGGTGGAATCGCCGTCGTGTTCGCTGCCTGCGTCGTCGCCGGATTCATCCCATCGCTACGAGCCGCACGCATCGATCCTGTCACCACCCTTCGCTGCGACTGACTACTTCTCGGCAAGTACTGCATCGAGCGGCGCGCCGGTCACGTGACCCCGTACGCTCGTGAATCCAGCCTCACGCAGCAGCGACGTGTATTCGCTGAGCGATCGCTCCCGACCCTCCGTGCACACCAGCATGTTGAGGGACTGCATGTGCGCCGAGACCGGTCCGTTGCGATCTTCATCGATCAGCTTCTCAGCGATCAACAGCGCGCCACCATCCGGCAACGCGGCGTAAATCTTCGCGAGCAGCGTGCGGATCTTGTCCTCGCTCCAATCGTGAAGAATTCTTCCCAGCGCGTACAGATCCGCCGGTGGCAGCGGGTCGTTGAAAAAATCACCGGCAATCACGCCCTCGAACAATTCCGCGACCTGCGGCAGATCGAACACCGCGACTTCCAGGTCCGGATACCGCGCCTTCGCCGCCTGCGCCAGATGTCCGGTCGCGCCGCCCAGATCCACCAGCTTCTTGAATCGCGACAGATCGAACGCCTCGACGACTTTCGGCGAGCTCAGCATTCCGAATCCATGCATGCCCATCAGGAAATCACGCTTAGCGGATTCTGTTTTGAAGAAATGATCGAACAGCGCGCCTGATTTTCCCCAGCGGTGCGCGCCTTCCATGACCGCGCTCTCAAGCTCGCCCCACATCGGATACAGCGCCTGATTCGAATATCGAATGTACCCGGACAGGGTGTGCGGACTCGACTTGCGCAGATATTCGTCAGCGATCGCGGCGTTGACGAACTGATCGCCGCGCTTTTCGAGCAACCCCAGCGCCACGCACGCTTCCATCAACCGGACGATTGCAGCGCCCGCAGGCCGCTGTCCATCGAAGATCCCCAGTTCCACAGCGGCGAACATGGTTTTCGAGCGCCGGAACGCTTCGATCAGATCGAGAATCGGAGCCGGATCATTCATTTCGAAAATGGTCCCATCCGCGCGGCTCCAACCGCTCGCCTTCGAACGTCATCGCACCCGCTTTGCCCCGCATGATCGTTCCGATCCGCGTCACGCCTCGCGGCGCTTTCAATTTCACGGGCATCGTGAACAGCAGCTCATAATCTTCGCCGCCGTGCAGCGCCCTTTCGACCGTCGCGCCGCGCGCCACCGGCACGCGATCGATCTCCGCCGCGACTCCCGACGCCAGGCACAAGCGATGCAGATCCAGCGCCAGGCCGTCGCTCACATCGATGCAAGCCGTGGCGCGACCGATCAGGCTCTGCCCCAGAGCCAATCGCGGGACGATTTTCCGATCCCAGTCTTTTCCCAAACGCCCCGAAACGTAAATCGCATCGCCTGCTCGCGCTCCGTCACGCCGTAAAGCGCGCCCGCGAGCTACGGAACCGCACACCATCACATCGCAGTGGATCTTTCGATCCGACGATAAATCGCCACCCGCGAGCGCCGTGCCGGTCTTCTTCGCCAAGCGCAACAGTCCGCGATAGAACGCCTCGATCCATTTTTCGTGATCTCGCGGCGTCGCCAGCGAGACCAGGCAGAATCGAGGGCTCCCGCCCATCGCGGCGATATCGCTCAAGCTGCGCGCCAGCGCCCGCTCTCCGATTTCCGCCGCAGGACGTGATTTGCGAAAATGCACATCTTCGATCATCTGATCCGTAGTGAACAACAGATCCTCTGCCCGCGGCCGGTAGATCGCGCAGTCATCGCCGATCCGAGCGGCGCGGCCGCTTCCCGATCCACTCGACCAGTTCAAGCTCATTCATGGAACACGAGGCCCGCCGGCAGCTCTTCGCCGAACACCTTGCCCATCGCCGCGAGTTGATCTTCCGGCTCCGCATCCAGATCGACCTCCGGAAGCGCACGGCGCACCACATCGAGCGCCTGGCGCCGGCAGATCCCGCGACGAATCGCCCGTTCGCCGCGCCATCGCCGCTGCAGCTTCCTCGGCCTTCGGCAATTTCAAGATCGCGTCCACCCAGCGCGCCGCCGTCGACGCCGGCAGCACCTGGTTGATCGGCCCGTAGAACAATTTCCGCGCGCCCAGCCGCGCCAGGCACCACAGCCCCGTGTCGACGAAATCGCTTTTGACGATCTCGCGCGATCAGTTCATCGCCCAACTGCGTCTTGGTCTGGATGGGCAGCAATTCCAGGCTCGCCGCGGCGCGCCACATTTCGCGCAGCAAACTCGGATTCACGCGCGGCGGTTTTTTCGACGCCGCGCGGCAGCAGCGTCGGCGACAGCCGCTGAAACATATCGGTCTGCTGATTCTTGTTGAGCCCGCCGGCGACGCGGCCCCAGAAAATCCACCATTCGATTTCGTTCTGCACCTGATTGGCGAACTGCAAGCCCGCCGCGTAGACGCGCCGGGCCTGCTCGATGCGGAAATCGTCGCCCGGAAATCCGAAGCCCGGACGCAGGCAGAAGCCGCACAAATTCAGCCAGCGCGCTTCGTGCGCGGCGCTGCGCTTGCGACCTTCGGCCAGCTCCAGCATCGCGGTCCGCCAGTTTTCGAATCGCCGACAGCGGCCAGGATTGCGCCCCAACCCCAGCGTCTGTTCCAGCTTGGCCGGCAACTGCTCCGGCTCGTCAGTCACCTTCGCGAATGTCGCAGGAATCAGCGCCTCCGCCGCGCCGACAGCTTCCTCGCTGATCACCGCCGCCGGCCGCGACGATCGCTTCTCGGCGTGCGCGGCCTTTCGCAATTCGAACTGCAAGCGCCAGCGATGCTCGCTGATCTTTCGAATCCGCCCAAATCTCCAGCGTGCCGACTTCAGTCAGCTTCGCGCCCAGCTTCACCGGCACCAACCGCTCGCCCGCTTTGCCGAATCGCAGCACGGCGTTAAGCGGCGCGTGCAGATGCAGATCCTCGATCATTCGCCGCGAACTCGACCACGTCGCCCGGCTTGATCCTCGGTCCGCGTGCGCGAGCTGTACAGCCGGAAAGACACCGGCTTGTTCGCCACCAATTGCAGATTTCCCGGATCGAGTTCGACCGTCGATCCTTCTTCCGCGCCGCGCGGCACCAGGCACATCGTGCGCAGCATCGTCCGATCCGCGCCGCCGAGCGCCGATGAAGTACGCGCGCGGCAATCCGCCGCGCACCAGCAACCCCGCGCCGGTCGCGCGGACGTAGGAATAATACGCCGCGCCCACCGCGACCGCCAGATCCAGATCGCGATTCTCGAAGATCACCGGCCGCCGGCCGTACCAATGCTCCATCACGTCGGCGACGCGCTGGCGCAGAATTTCGGGAATGAAGAATCCGCCGTTGAACAGAATCGCGTCCGGCTGCGCGTCGCCCGCTGCACGCCAGAAACGCCGCCAGGTGACGCGTCACCGCCGGATCGGAAACGTAGGGCAGACCGAGTTCGCGAAACGGGCTCTTCTCTTCTTCTTTCGGTTTGTCGCCGCAGCTCGCACATCCGGCAGAAATCCGTCGAGCGCCAGTTCCAGCACTTCTTCGCGCAGAATCTCGGTCTTCAGCGTGCCGCCCACCAGCGACGATCCCGCCGCCCAGCACCGTCATCTTCAACGCTCTTCAGATTCGGATCGGACAGCAACCGCTCCTTGGCCGCCGCGCACTGGCGGCGCAAGCCGCTGCGCTGCCGGATGGAAAGCGTCTTGCCGAGCTTCGATTCCACCAGCCACGCCAGCGTCAGATCCAGATTGTCGCCGCCCAGCAGCAGGTGCTTGCCCACGGCGGTGCGCGTGAAATCGACGCGATCGCCTTCGCGCGCCACGCGAATCAGCGTGAAATCGCTGGTGCCGCCGCCCACGTCGCACACCAGCACCGTCTGTCCGTCGAACAGACTCTTCTGCGATCGCGCCAGATCGTTGGCGATCCAGGAATAGAACGCCGCGGCCGGCTCTTCGAGCAGCGTCAGCTTCTCGATGCCCGCCTCGCGCGCCGCCGTCACGGTCAGCTCGCGGGCTTCTTCATCGAAACTCGCGGGAACGGTGAGCACGACGTTGTGCTCGCCGATCGGCGATCCGTTCTGCTTCGCCCACGCATCCGCCAGGTATCGCCAGAATGCGCGCCGAGACTTCCACCGGCGAAAGGACGCGCCCGCCCTCCTGCGCATCCCACGGCAGAATCTTCGCGGTGCGATCCACCTCGGGATTCGACAGCCAGCTCTTGGCGGAATGGACGCATTTGGTCGGCACCAGCGCGCCCTGCTCGCGCGCGTACACGCCGATGTATTCCTGATCGCCCAGATACAGAAAAGACGGCAACGTGCGGCGCGCTTCGATGCGCCCCTGCGCCACGATACTGCGGCACTTCCAGCACCTGAATCGCGGGAGAGTCAGCTTCCGCCGCCTGCTGCGGATCGATATAAGCGAGCGCGGAATTGGTGGTGCCGAGATCGATGCCGATGTTCATCGGCTATTCGATCTCGATCTCGGCCGGCGCCAGCACCGTTGCCCGGCGGCAGCGTTGGGCAGGTCGACCTTGTCGGCCTTCCAGCCTTTATGACGCAGCATTCCGCCCGGAGCTTTGCCGCTCGCCGGAACTTTGCCGATCAGCTTGACCGAGGCCGCATCCATGCCGTCGGTTTTCGTGAACGTGCCCTCCACGCCGTCGATCACCGGCTGCAAGCGCAGGTAGCGCTCCAGCGACTGCCGCGATTGCTGCCTGCACGTCGCGCACCGCCGCGCCCACCTGTTCGTCCGAATACCGCGAAATATCCTCCATCAGAAAATCGATCAGCCGCGCATCGCGCTGCAGGATCGAGAGATCTGCACCGCGCCGTCAGCCGGCCCCGATTGCGGTTTGGGCGTGGGAGCCGGCGTTGCCTTTGACGGGCATCGCCTTCGAGTAACCGAACGCCTGCGCGACATCGGGCGGCAGCGTGCCGCCAAACAAGATGGAAAAAAAACAACGGAAAGCTTGTGAGATTCTCAAAGTGATTCCATTTTATCGTGGCGCAGGCTGTCAGCCTTGCTGAGCCGAGAGTCGTCTCGGCTCTTGTTTAGCTAGAGTCCCGGAAAAGCCGGCACGACTGCCGGCTCTGCAGGCAAGAATGCCTGCGCCACAAACTCTCGCTACCGTCCCAGCCCCGGAACCACTGCGGCTTCCCGCAACTTGGCCAGCTCGCGCCGCGCGATATTGGCCCAATGGCTATGCGGGTCCAGCTTCAGATACGTGCGCCAGTGCCGCACCGCTTTCATCGGCTGATTCGATCCCTGATAAAGCAGCGCGACGTTATAATGCGCGTCGGCGTAATTCGGCGAAATGCGCAGCGCGGCCTCGTAATGGCTCAACGCGCGATCCCGGTCGCCGCGCTCATCGTAAAGATTCGCGAGATCGAAATGCGCCAGCGCATACTCGGGGTCCACTTCGAGTGCTTGTGTATAGTGTTTTTCCGCCTCACTCCATTTGCGCGCATTGAAATAAATGGTCCCCAGATTCACCAGCGCGCCCGCTGACTTGGGATCCAGATCGATCGCCTTCTCATACGCACTGATGATCTCGTCCGCGGCTGCGCCGGATTGTTCCAGATCCAGCCCGCGCTGGAACCATCGCTCCGCCGAGAGCCTCTGGGTGCGCTCCTCACCTCCGCGGTCTTTGGCGGGAAACTGCAGCAGGCGGCTCAGCTCCTGCTGCCCGAAATTCAACAGCAATTGCCCGGACCCGGCTTCCATCGTATGGCCGTCGATTTCCACGCGGATCTTCTTGCCGTCGACGTACAGCTTCAGATCGGTGAGTGGGTCCGCGCCTTGCTTGATCTTGGTGCGCAGCACCGCGATGGCGCGGCGAACCTGTGCGGGCGACACGCGGCTGTGCCGCAGCTTGACTAGAGTGCGTAGCGCCAGAAGTTCGCGAAACCCATAGGCGTTCACCGGCTCGATGAACTTTTGATGTTCCCAGCTCGCCAGTTGACGCTCGGAAATGCGGAGCAGGCGGCGCGTTTCTTCGCGCGTGTAAGCCTGCTTCGCGGCTGTGCCCGCCACGTGAAGATTTTAACAGTACCGCAAAGGGCGCGGCGGCAGCCTCGCTGGAAAGACATACGCCGCCGCACTCCCTTGTGCGGTTAGTGAACGGGTCGGAAGAGAGAAATACCTGCGATGCCCCCGGCGCCCGCATCCAGGCAAGATTGCGCGTTTTCGTTGGTGATCCCGCCAAGGGCGAGTACCGGGATCTTCACGGCCCGCGCCGCCTCGCGCAGTCCATTGAGTCCGCGCGGCGCCAGATCGGACGATTTCGAAATCGGGGCGAACACCGGGCCGAATAGCAAGTAATCAGCGCCTTCCTGTTCGGCGCGCTTCACTTCGTCGACGAAATGACAAGACACGCCAATTAAAAAATCCACGGGCGCAATCTTTCGAAATTGCGACGGCGCGGGCGATCCCGCCGGCAGGTGCAATCCGTGCGCTCCCGCCGCGATCGCGACGTCCATGCGTGTATTGACGACGATCTTAGCGGCCGTGCTCGAAAGCGCGCGCTTTACCAGTTCGAGAAGACCTCGCGCTTCGAGTTCTTTGTCGCGAATCTGAATCCAGTCCGCGCCCGCCAGCAACGCGAAATCGGAGTGCCAATCGGCGATCGCGCATCGTATCATTTAATCCGCCCTCTGGGCGTCAATTTGGAAAAGCGACTTCGTCACTTGACCCATTGAATGCGCCCCTCGCGATTCAACTTCAGCTTGCGGCCGCGCCAGACGACCGTATCACCGGTCACGCCCATTACCCAAATCGCGACGCCGAACAGATCACGCAGCGGAATCGCCCACCACAGCGCCAGCGCATCGCGGCTGCCCAGCACTCCATAGCCGCACAGAATCGCGGTGATCATTCGCAGGGTGAGCAGGGCTGCTCCCATCCACCAATCGCCGAATGCAAACGCGAGCCCTGCCCAGACTGTCGCCCACGTCACCGGCAGCCCGATGTATCCGCCGAATTTCGACACGCGAATGGTGCGTGCCCACCGCACCTGATGTGTCCACACGTCGCGCCAACCGCCGCCCAGCCCTGATCCGACCACCACATTCGATAGCACGCACTTCAATCCCAGCATGTGAATCTGCCGCCCTAGCTGATAATCGTCGGCGACGTAATCCGCGACTGCCGCGAATCCGCCGATGCGATCCAGATCCGCGCGCCGCACCGCCATCGTGGCGCCGATCGCGAATTCATCCACGCCGAACATCGGCGCGATCAGCGCGCCCGGCGCGAAATCGGTGGAAACGCTCAAACCTTCGATGCGGCCCGGAAACGTCGCGCCGATGGGGCGAAACAGGCAGGTCACCAATCCCACCCGAGGGTCCGCCAGAGGCGCCGTGATGCGCCACAAGTAATCGCGATCCACGCGCACATCGGCGTCGTTGATCACGATCAGCGGATGCTTCGCGACTTTGGCGAGATCCATCAGTACGCCCGCCTTCGCGTTGGGCGCGGTGGTCGGACAGATGACTAATGTGGCTTTGGGGAATTCGGCGATCAGCGCGACCGCGGGATCATTCGGATCGCTAACGCCGCACAGCAGTTCGTATTCGCCTTCGAGTTCAGAATGCGATCGCAGCGCTTCCCGCAAACCTTCATCGGCGCCGCGAACCGGCTTCAGCACGGAAACCGACTGCGCCTTATTCTGACTCCTGACTCCTGACTTCTGACTCCTCGCCCGCAGGCACGCAAATATCGCCAACAACTGATACAAGCCCGCCACCAGACACACCCACCTCATCGAGCCAGCAACACCACGCCGCCCAACACCAGCGCTGCTCCAATCCATCGCCGCAAATCGATCCGCTCTTTCAGCACGACGCGAGCCAGGATGGTATCGAACACAATCGTCGCGGCCGATACGGGAGCGGCGAAGCTCAAGTCGGCGGTCTCCAGCAGTGTCATGAACGCGAAGAATGATAACGCCATGAACACGATCGACAGGATCAGGAACTTTTTCTGCGCCAGCGTCCACAACAAGCCCGCCCAGCCGCGTGGATGAAAATCCATGATCTCGCCGTGCCGCTTCATCTCGATGCTCTGCAGCAGATCGCCCATCACGGTGCAGCCCACCACCAGCGCGACCATCGCCCACGCTTTCGCCGCGGGGTTCACAAATCACCCTTGGAATGCGGCGCGCCCAAACCAACCAGTATCGTGCCCGCGACGATCAGCAGCGTCCCGACCCATCGCGTGCCCGAGATTTTTTCGTCCAGGAAAAAATGCGCCATCAGCGCGCTCAGCACAAAGCCCAAAGACGTCACCGGCAGCACGTAGCTCAGGTCCGCCCAACTGAACAGCGCCATGCGTGACAGCAGCCACACAATCAGCAACACGATCCCGGTCGCCACCCACGGTGTGAAAATGATCAGGATGTAATCGAGAGCGGTGTGCGTCTCGCGCCCGCGCATCCCGTGCGCCAGCGCGTAATTGCCCAGCACATTGGTCACGGTCACGATGGCGGCGAATAGTCGCGTCTTCCACCGAAGACTACTGTTGATCATCGACTCAGATCAGCCGACGTGCGCGTTTTCTTCGGCCAACCGCCCGGCCTTATGATCGGCGACGTACTTCTTGCGCTTGCTGCGCAGCGCCAGATAGGACTTGGCTTCTTTGTACAACCGGCTGCGCTCGTGATTGTCGAAGATCGCCTTGCGGACGATGCGCCAGGCGGCTTTCGGGCGGAAATAATACTCGCCGTAGAAACGCTCTACCCATTCGATCAACTCAGCTTTTTCGAGAATGCCGGGGTAGATTACGTTGGGCAACTGGTGGCCCTGTTCGTCGGCCATGTTGATCTGCACCAGGTTGTTCTTCTTGGCGTAATCGTAGAATTCGGTGCCGGGGAACGCGTGCGCGATGGACACCTGAATGGTTTCGACATCCAGGCGCTTGGCGAAATCGATGGTGTTGCGCAGCGTGTCGCGCGTTTCGCCGGGCAGCCCGACGATGAAATCGCCATGCACCACTAGGCCCAGCTTGTGGCAATTTTCAGTGAAGCGCTTGGCCATGTCGATGGTGGCGCCCTTCTTGATGTTGCGCAGGATCTGCTCATCGCCCGATTCATAGCCGACGATCAGCAGCCGGCATCCGGCTTCTTTCATGGCCTTGAGCGTTTCGTAATCGGTGGTGACCCGCGAAGTGCAGGACCACGTGAAATTCTTGATCTTCTTGAGCTCAGCCGTTACTTCCAGTGTGCGCTGCTTGCGATAGTTGAAGGTATCGTCGTCGAAGAAAATTTCCTTCAACCCCGGGAAGTTTTCGAGCACGTAACGGCACTCATTCGCGATGTCGACCGCTGAACGCAAACGCCAGCGGTGGCCCGAATGCGTCTGCGGCCACAGGCAGAAGGTGCACATCGCCGGGCAGCCGCGCGTGGTGTAGAAGGAAATGTAGGGATTCAGCAGGAACGGAACGTTGTACTTCCGAAAATCCAGATCGCGCTTGTAGACTTTCGAAACCCACGGCAGCTCGTCCAGGTTCTCGATATAGCCGCCCTCGGGATTGTGGACGTTGACGCCATCCTTGCGATAACTCACGCCCGGAAGTTCTTCGAGCGGCGTGCCCTTGGCGTAGTTGACGATTTGGTAGTCGAACTCGCGGCGCACGATAAAATCGATCGCCTTAGACGCGTCCAGGACCTTGTCTGGTTCGATGGTCACCGGTGGCCCGACAAACGCTACCTTGATCTTGGGATTGGCGTCCTTCATCATCTCCGCGATGCGCACGTCGACGTGGAATCCCGGCGAAGACGTGAACAGCACCAGCAGCTCAAAATCCTTGGATTGCTCCACGCAGGATTCAATCGAGACGCCGTGCGGCGGCCCATCGATCAGCTTGCTGTTTTCCAGCATTCCGGCGGGGTAGCACAGCCACACCGGATACCAATACGATTCGATCTCGCGAGTCGAGGGCCAGCGTGAGCCGGCGCCGCCGTCAAAGCCTTCAAACGAGGGCGGATTTAAGAACAGGGTTCGCAATGGCACTGCGGTAATCTCCCTTTAGCGGGGGAAGTTCGCCGAATCGTCACCGGCGCTTTCCGACCTGCTGAAGTTGCTGAAATCAATCTTCAATTCGGCCCGGCCGACTAACCGCGTGTCGACCGTGCTTTCAAAATGCTTGGGGATGGCCACGCCATCCTTGATCTCGAAACTGCTCACAAACTCGATCTTCTTCAAGAATACCGAAGGCGATTTCACGAACCGGCCCGATTCCCGCAGCGGCATTCCCGTATCCGAGTCTAGCCACAATTCGCCGTGGAATAACCCAACCGCCTTGCGCTTCGGCGTCACCTGCACCACTTCCACCAGCTTGCCTTCGTGATAGGTGGCGCCTTTGTACTTGAACTTGTAATTGTCGGGGGTAATGGCGACATCGTGGGGTTCGGTGTCGACCTTCACGTACCGCGAAATCACTTCGTTCTTGACCGTATTGTCGCCCGAAAAGCCGAGGGCGCGGTAGGTGATTTTGCCCAGCTTGGAAA
Organism: Terriglobia bacterium; assembly: GCA_963819125.1. Lineage (GTDB taxonomy): Bacteria > Acidobacteriota > Terriglobia > Bryobacterales > Bryobacteraceae > Palsa-187. The sequence continues at coordinate 1,120,311 of CAWFUQ010000011.1, read as the reverse complement.
TGGACCGCAGAGCCTGAAGTTCGCCTTGTTTGGCGAGCCGCGGCAGGCTGGCTGCGATGTTGACCTCCATCTGGACCCCGCGTAGCGCTTCCTGCTGGGTTTTAGTGGCGTCCAGGAACTTGTTAACCACCGCCTGGGTGTTGGCATCCTCCGCGGTAACGGCCGAGCGCAAATCGCCAGGGGAGGCTAGGATGTAGATGAAAGCTATAGATAAATATATAGATAGACGCAACGAAAGTCCTTCGATACTTTTGTACGATCGCGCACACGGCTCGAAAAACCGCCTGGGCGCTCTAACGTCAATTGTCTTCAGTCTAGCAGATGCCGTCAGTAGTCTGACGTCGCAGGCCAGTTGAAGGTTCTCTCCCCCCGATACCACGCCGATTGCTCATGCCACAACTCGGCGTCCATCGAAATTCGGCGTCCGTCGCTGCGGATCGTAATCAGACCGTCACGGTCGGTCCGCAAGGTCGCCGAATGCCGGTCCGCGAGCCGCGCCAGCACGTCCGGGTGGGGATGCCCAAAGGAGTTCTCAAACCCGTCTGAAATCACGCCGATGGAGGGCGAGACGGCGTCGAGAAACAGCTGCGTTGTCGAAGTCTTGGAGCCGTGATGCCCCACCTTGAGCACCTCGGCGTGGAGATCGCGCCCGTCGGCGACCAGCCGGGCCTCCATGGGCCGCTCCATGTCGCCGGTCAGCAGGAAATGGTGCGCTCCGTAGCCGATTCGGAACGCCAGCGAATCGTTATTGGGCGACTTGCTGCCGGCGTAATCGGCCGGCGGCGATAGGATTTCGATGGTAGCGCCGCCATATTCGAATGCCGGCGACGCCCTGCGCTCGATCACAGGAATGTGAAATCGCGCCGCGCGCTGGACGACGCCGGGTGCCGGATTGGCACCAGTCCAGATCTCGCGCGGGTGGAAATTTTCGATCAGCGCGGGCGCTCCGGCGGCGTGATCGGCGTGCAGATGCGTGACCACCAGCACGTCGATCCGCCGGATGCCGCGCGACCATAGATACGGCGAGACAACATCCTCACCTGTATCGAGATTCGACTTGCGCTGGCGTCCGAACTGCAGCAACCCGCCGCCGTCGATGATCATGATCCGGCCGTCGGGAAACGCGACCAGCAGGCTGTCGCCCTGCCCCACATCGATCGCGGTCAACTCGAGCGTCTTCGGCGCGATCGCCGGAGACCACGGATGCCAGACCAGCAATGCGAACGTCGCCAGCACCAACGCTGCGGCCGCCCATCGCCATTTTTTCTTAGAAATCACGATCGCAAACAGGATGAGCGAGCCAGAGCAGGCCAAGGCCAACCAAATTGGAGGGTCAGCGATTCTCCAGTTCGGCTCTATCCTGGCGTGCCCTTCGGCGATGTTCGATGACCAGCGCAGCAAAGTCCCGGCGATCCACGCGAGATGCCGCCCTCCTCCAAAGATGGAAATAAAGCCAAGCGGCACAACCGCATTGAGCAGCGGCACGATCAACAGATTCGCGGTCAATCCGGAAAACGAGACGCGATGAAAATACTCCGCCATGGGCAGCGCGAGCCCGATCTGGACCACGGTCGAGATCACGATCATCTCGAACGCGAACAGCGCCAGCCGGGTGGACCAGGCCACAGTTTCCGAGGCCCAGCGCAGCGGCAGGCGCGTCCATAGCGCCATGGTTTCGCCGACCAGCCGCATTTCGACGCGAAATTGGGCGGCACGAGCCTCGATATGCGGGTCGATCGCAACATCGGAAATCGAATGCGTTCCACGAGCCAGCGGGACGATGCTCGCTTGCAATAGCGGCGACGCGATCGCGCCAATCGCAGCCACGCATAAGAAGGAGAGCTGAAAGCTGGCGTCGAAGAGCTGGCCCGGGTCCCACAGCAAATACATAATCGCGACCGCAGCCAGCAGATTCAGCACTCGCCCTCGCCGAAAAAAAAATCGTGCGCCCAGGTACAACGTGAACCCGCCGGCGGCGCGCACCACCGGAGCAGAGAATCCCGAAACCAGCGCGTAGAGCCACGCAGCCAGCGCCGTTACTGCAAGCGCGGGGATCTCCGGCATCGCGCACAATCGCAAACAGAACAGCAATACACCTGCGAGCACGGTCACGTGCACCCCGCTGATCACCAGCGCGTGGAACGTTCCGGTGCGGCGAAAGTTTTCGGTCCAGATTTTTTCGAGCTTGGATGATTCCCCGATTAAAATCGCTTCCATCATTCCACTGGAATACTCATCGCGCGCGTACAGCCGATCGATGCGATTCAGCGCCGCGACGCGCAATGCGAAAACAGCGGCCATGAATCGCGAACCACAGCGTCCGGGCAATACGTGCACTCTCCGATCCCCGAGGCATGGTCGCAGTCCAGAAAATATTCTGCCGCGCCAGCCAGCCCGCGTAGTCGAATGAAGCGGGATTGTTGTAATTGTGCGGCCGCCGGACGCGCGCTTCGATTTCGACGCGCTGGCCGTAATCGAGAGGTTTGGGCGGCGGATCATCTTCAGCCAGGGACAAGCTCACCCGAGCGCGTGCTTTTAACTCCGCATCGAGTTCCAGCGTAAACTGCTCGCGATCGTGCGAGAAAACGGTCGGCTCGACCACACAGCCTGCGAGAATCACGGTCTCTCGAGAGCCGGCGTCGATAACCGGAGGCACTCCTGGTCGATGCCAGGCTTCGGCAAACACGCCGATGAAGAAAATTGCGAGCCACGCACACGCTGTTTTCAACCATGGGCCGCTGCGGAACGCGATGATCCAAAGAATCAGGAACGCCGCGATGGGCCAGGCGGCTTCATGCTTCGAGAAAACAAATGCTCGGCCGGCAAGCAGTCCCGCGACAATCGCGGTGAGGGGTAGAAGCAAGGGCTCGCGCATTCATGGAATTAGTCCGCGGGCGGCTCCGAAAATCTCTTGAAATCGTGGTCTAGTGCGACGGCGGCTAACGCGCTCCATACTGTCGCGCCTCACAAAACCTGACGGCCGTCAGTGAGGCGCGACAGAATGGAGCGCGTTAGTCGGCTCTTAACGAATCGAGAAAGCCAGCAGCACGTTTCCCGGCATACCGCCCCACTGGCCATAGCCCGAATTGACGTACAGCATTCCGTTGACGATCACCGGGCCGGGGCCGTCGATCGATCCGCCATGTGCTTTTGCTCCGTTGACCGCATCGTATTCACGCGCGGTATCGAAATCCCACAGCACTTCGCCGGTCGACGAGGAATACGCGCGCAGATGCCCGTCGACCGATCCCGAAAATACAGCACCCGCGATCGCTGTCACCGCGGCCGATTGGGCGGGGCTGCAATGCTTGCGATCGCCGCACTCAGGCGGCTTCGCACTCCACACTTCCTTGCCGGTCGCAAGCTCATAAGCGTGCAGACCGCCGCCCTTTTTCGGATCAGCCATCAGAGCGTAGCCTGCCGGCGATTTTGGATCGAGCTGCGCACCCAATTCGAGATCGGAAACCGCGACGTACATGCGCTCACGGTCCGCAGCCGAACCCCACTGAATCCCCCGAGCTTTCCGCCCTTCCCGGCACGAACCTCCCACAGCAGTGCGCCTTCATGATCGGGATCGATGGCGTGAACCATCCCCGATTTCTGGCCGAGTACCAGCGCCCGTTTTCCGCTGCCAAGAGAAACCAGAATCGGCGGCTGGCCGAAATCCGAATCCGGGCCGTCGGACGCGGGGCAATTGATCTTGCCCGGAACATCACACGAGGAGTTGTAAGCATCATTCGCAGTGAACTGCTTCGACCACAAGATTTTCCCAGTCTTGCATCGATCGCGACCACTGCATCGCTGGTAGTAGTCGGCGGATCGGAATAGTTATCGCCGGTGGCGACATAGATCGCGTTGCGCTTCTCATCGAACGTGGGAGCCGACCAAACAGGCGCCCCGGAAGGCCCGCGCATCTGCAGGCCTGCCTTACTTTTCACGGTAGGCTGCGGGGCATCGGCAACCGTATAGGCCTTCCAAAGCCGCTTGCCGGTGGATGCTTCGATGGCCACTACGCTGCCGCGAAAGGTGCAGCATTCGTACGTCGGCCCAGGCGCCAGCGCTTCCTCGTAGGACGATACCGGCACGTACAGCGTTCCTCCGTGCAACAGCGGCGCGCCCGTGATCACTGCGGCAAAGTGATCGTCGACGTGCTGTTTCCAGATCAGCTTTCCGGTGGAGGAATCGACCGCATAGGCGTCCGCGCCCCGATCCCCAAAGTACACGGCGGATTTGGTGACGCTGATTGCCGTTCGCACTCCGCTACCCGAATGAAATGACCAATAGATGCAACCCGACGACGCGTCCAGAGCATCAACGCCGCTATCCGTGCCGAGGAACAAGCGTCCCCCGGCGACCGCGGGTTGTCCTTTCGCATCGCTCTCCTCGCCCAGCCGGTAGGCCCACTTCAACTTGAGCTTGGGAACATCGACCGCAGCGATACCGGCTTCGGCGGCGGGCTGGAATCGCGTATTGGCAGGGTCGGCGCCCCATCCGTTCCATCGCGGACCTTTAGAGGGATCGAACGGTTTCGAGGTCGCGCACATCGCGGACGCGGGCGGCGGCGCGGCGGGTTTCGATTCCGGGGTCGCCAGATAGATGACCAGCGCGTATTTCTCGGCCGAGCTCAAGCCTTCCGCTTGCGCTTTCATGACTCCGCCGAGCGCGGCGATAATGCGGGCGGCATTCATCGCCTTGAGCGCACTGGTCGGGGGTATGCGGCCGGTGGGTGAATCGTGGCAACTGGCGCAGCGCGATTGGTAGATCGCGGCGGCGTCCTGCGCGATAGAGAGAACGGGAAGCGCGATAAACAGGCAAGCGAGTCGCATGCCCGATGCTACGAGCGATCCCGCGTGGAATCGCGAGAATTTCGGCGAATTACGGTGATTTACCGGCGAACGGCTATTTCTTGGGAAGAGGCTCCCACAACTCGACTCGGTTGCCTTCGGGATCGGTAATCCAGGCGAATTTGCCGTACGGGGCATCGTCACGTTTTGGATCGATCTCGACACCGTCCTGTTTCAGCTTTTCAAGCAGCGCATTCAGATCGTCGACGCGAAAGTTGATCATGAACTGAGCGCTCGCGGCTCCCAGATATTTTGTGTTCGCCGGGAAGATGGAAAATGCGACCGGTCCGCCGTCGGTGAACATCCCGCCCTGCGCTGAGGACGAAACACCCAGGTGCTCCTCGTACCATTTCCGCAGCTTTCCTGGATCTTGTGCCTTGAAGAATACCCCGCCTACCCCCACCACCTTGGCCATCTCATTTCCCCTTTAATGATTGTTCGATCAGGTCGCGCAACTGCTCCGGGCGATAATTGGATCCCTCGATGATCGCAAAAAGCTTGCCGTCGCGGGAGATCACGGCAGTCGCAACGGTGTGCGTGAGCGTACCTTCCTCGGGCCAGTAAATCAAGCCGAACATTCCCGCGACTTCGTGAACGCGATCCTCCGGGCCGGTGAGAAATCGCCACGATTCCCCATTCGCCGACCAGCGGTGCGCATATTCGGTGAGCACGGCGGGTGTGTCGTAGCGCGGGTCGATGGTGATCGACAGCAACTGCGCTTGAGGCAAGTGACGCGATATGTATGAGAAGTTCGACGACAAGCGCGGGCACACGTCAGGCAGCGGGCAGCGGGTGTAGATAAAATCGAGCGCCGTCACTTTGCCGCGAAAGTCGGAAAGATGCACGGAGCGGCCGTTTTGATCGGTCAATTCGAAATCGGGTACCGTCGCGCCGAGCGCGAGCTTGTTGGCGGGCGCGGGCACAGGCGTTTCGAGCTTCACGGCTTGCGCTTTCACGTGTTTCGCGATGGAGTTTTGTTTGCCTACGTACAAATCAAAATCGACGCGCGTGCCGGGCGTGAGCTTGGCGAGATTCTCATGCTGTTCGACGCGAAACGGCATCGCCATAGCGGGCATGTAACGATCGATGGGGCGGTGCGAGACGACCATGGTGCGATCGGCGGAGTGAGTTTCGAGCACCACGCCTTGGACGCGATAGTGCTTCGCGCATCCGGTGAGTAGAATCGCGGCGAGAAAAACGCGCGTCAAAACGTCACCGAGGGCAGGTACTGCGGCGGCTTGCGATGTTTGGTCGCTTGTTCGAACGCGAACGCGTAGCGGATCAGCTTCACTTCGCTGCGTGCCGATCCGAAGAACGACAGCCCCACTGGCAATCCGAATACATAACCCGCCGGAACCGTGATATGCGGATATCCGGAAACCGCCGCTGGAGTCGATGAGCCGCCGGTGAAGTGATCGCCATCGGCGTAATCAGTAGGCCAAGCCGGGCCATCCGTGGGCGCGACCAGCGCATCCAGCGCCAGCTTGGTCATCACCTCATCGATTCCATCGTGCTTCGCCAGGTTGTTGAGCTTGGTCACCAGCTCGCGATATTTGCGATCGGTCAACGGGCCTTTCTCCTGCGCTTTGGTCATCAGGTCCTGGCCGAAGTAGGGTAGTTCGCGATCTGCGTGGCGCGAATTGAAATCGATCACGTCCTTCAGCGATTTGACCTGTGCGCCACGGGCTTCCAGATACGCGTTGAGATCATTTTTGAACTCCCACAGCAGCGCTTCGTTTTCAGGCTCGCTGAGCTTGGTGTAGGTCGGAATATTGGCGGGATCGATCACCTCGGCGCCCAGCTTCTTGAGCGTGGCGATGGCTTCGTTGATCACGCGATCCACATGATCGTTGAATCCGAACACTTGACGCGCGACGCCGATCCTAGCGCCTCGCAAACCCTGCGGATCGAGCGCCTGGCCGTAACTCGCACCCGTGAGCGCTCCCAGCAGGAGCGCAGCATCGGCGACGCTGCGTGCCATCGGACCAGCGGTGTCCTGGCGATGCGACACCGGCACGATGCCCGCGCCGGGAATCAATCCGACGGTGGGTTTGATGCCGACGATTCCGTTGATCGACGACGGCGAGACCACCGATCCGTCGGTTTCAGTGCCGACGGCGATCGCGCACAGGCTCGCGGCGACGGCAACGCCCGATCCACTGCTGGAGCCCGATGGATTGCGGTCGAGTGCGTAAGGATTTCGGGTCTGGCCACCGCGTCCGCTCCATCCGGAGGTGGAATGGCTGGAGCGAAAATTGGCCCATTCGCTCAGATTGGTTTTGCCGAGAATGACGACGCCGGCATCACGCAGTCGCGTGACCAGCGCGGCGTCGCGCGGAGCGGAACTGGCCAGGGCAAGCGAACCGGCCGAGGTCATCATTTTGTCGCCGGTGTCGATGTTGTCCTTGATCAGGATCGGGATGCCGTGCAGCGGGCCGCGCGAGCCTTTATCGTTTCGCTCTTTATCCAGGGCCGTGGCGATCGATGGGGCGTCGGGATTCATTTCGATCACGGCGTTGAGGCGCGGGCCGGCTTTGTCGACGGCACGGATGCGATCGGAATATTTTTCGACCAGTTGGACGGCGGTCCATTGACCCGAGGCGAGGCCGCGTTGCAGGTCGACGACCGATAGTTCGGTGATTTCGGAGGATTGCGCGCGCGCGGCTTGAGCTACCAGCGCCGCTGCCCCCATTTGCAGCAATTCCCGACGAGACTTCATATGGAAGCAGAATAGCGCGGCTGCGTCGTCGACCGCGCCGTTGCTCCCAAACGCGCTCCATTACTGTCGCGCCTCCGTGACTGCGGTTTGAGGCGCGACAGGTATGGAGCGCGTTGGTCTACCCGCGACTAATCGTGCGTGAAGACGAGGACGGGCAACGCGTTGGGGTTTTCGGAATGGCCCTGGTATCCGCGTTCTCGTAATTGGCCGGCGAGCCAGTGCGTGAGTTCGGACGCATAGTTCGCCAGGATGACGATTTTTTTCGTGTCGCGCAGCGGGCCGTTCAATTGCGCGAGGCAGTAGGATTTCGCGTCATCGCTCGATTCCATGGGCAGCGGGATCGCGGCTTCGCGGATGGGATAGGCGATGAGCGCGGCATATAGATAGGAATCCGCATTCATGGCGTCGCGCCAATCCACGGCGTTCGATTCAACGAATCCCGATTGCACGAAGACGGCGGCGGTGCCTGGGGGGTCGACGGTTTGAAGCTGATGCAGCGGCGCTCGCCATTCGAGCGGACCGATCGCGGTCAGGTCACGAGTATCGTAGGCGAGGCCGAGTCCGCAGAACACCAGTGCGATGCAGGCTCGCGGCAGAGCGGATGGGATCGAGCCAAAAAAATAACCAATCATCAGGGCCAATCCGATCCCGGTATACGCCAGGTGCCGTTCCAGAAAGATTCCGTAATGACGCCAGATTGCGATCGCTGCGATGACCGCGGGCGCGCCCAGCGACCACATCGTCAGCGTGGCGAAATTCAAGCGGCTGGGCGATCCAAGAGATGCACCGAACATGCCGGCGACACATGCGGCGACGAACGCGCAGAACACCGTTTGAAACGGAAGCACCAGCTCGATGAACGCTCTTGCGTCAGGCGCCTCGGTGTAGCTTAGCGCGTGGCCTTGATGGAACAGAAGCTTTAGCTCACCGGTGAGCGGAAGAACGGAGAGCAGCACCAGCACGGACGTTAACGCGATTCCACCCCAGGGAATTCGATCTCCCTGCAGGAATCGAAGGAGCACGAACGTCGCGGGCACCAGGAAGAATACGCACAGCACGTAGTGGAGATAAAGCAAGAGAATCGCGCAGATGGTGAGCAGCAGCCAATGCGCGCGGCGGCGATCCGCGATCCAGCGATCCAGCCCGTACATCAATCCAACACAGGCCGCCAGCGCGAGTGCATAGGGTCGCGCTTCAGTCGCGTGGCTGATCAGTTGACGATCACCCAGCATCGCGATCAACGCAAGATAGGCCGCTCCGGTCCCGAACCAGTTCCTCGCCAGGCGGAAAACAAAATACGCGGCGATCAGCATCCCGATCAGCGAGGGAACGCGCAGCCAGAATTCGAAATGGCCATCGGGCCGATAAAATATCGCCGCGATCGCGCCGTACAGAATCGATTGGCCCGGAGAATACGAATGATGTAGCGCGGCCCATACTCCGCGCTTGGCCTGCCAATATGTCGCGGTTTCATCGAGCCAGAAACCCCACAGCAGACGCGGAATCCAGCCGAGCGCGATGATCGCGATCGCTAGCGCGGCGTAAAATGCGCGCTCGCGGCGGGTTAGCTGACGATCGGAAATCGCTGGCGTCAAGCTCTAGATTATAGAGAAACCTGCCGATTACAGCTTAGTGACAGTGCCCGCCCTCGTTCATTTCCTATACTGGAGCAACGCATGCAAACTTTCGACATGATCGTGATCGGCTCCGGCCCGGCCGGCCAGCGGGCGGCGATCCAAGCCGCGAAGTGCGGCAAACGCGTCGCGGTGGTGGAGAAGATCCGAGTGCGTCGGCGGCGTCTGCATCAACACCGGCACCATTCCCAGCAAGACCATGCGCGAAGCCGTGCTGCATCTTTCCGGCTACAACTACCAGAACATCTACGGCGTGAACTACCGCGTGAAGGAAAAGATCACCATGGCGGATCTGGCCTTTCGCGTGCAGCACGTGATCAAGACCGAGATCGACGTGACCGTGGCGCAGCTTTCGCGCAACAACATCGAGATGCTGTTCGGCATCGCCAGCTTTCGTCGATCCGCACACCATTCGCGTGACCGAGCCGCACGGGTTCATCCGATTATCACGCCGAGAAGCGTGGTCATCGCCACCGGCACCAAGCCGGCGGTTTCGGCCAAAGTTCCGATCAACGGCCGCAATATCCTCAACAGCGATCAGGTCCTGCAGATGACCGACATTCCGAAGACGCTCATCGTGGTGGGCGGCGGCGTGATCGGCGTCGAATACACCTGCATGTTCGCCACGCTGGGCGTGCGCGTGATCCTGGTGGAGAAGCGGCCGCGGCTGCTGGAATTCGCCGATGCGGAAATCGTCGAGGCGCTGTCCTACCACCTGCGCGACACTCGCGTCACCATGCGGCTGAACGAAGAAGTTTCGAGCGTGGAAGAAACGCCCGAAGGCGGCGTGGTGGCGAATCTGGAGAGCAAGAAGAAGCTCTCGGGCGACGCGCTGCTCTACGCGGTCGGGCCGGCAGGGCAACGTCGACGAGCTGAATCTTGCCGCGGCCGGGATCGAAGCCGACTCGCGCGGGCGCATCAAGGTGGATGCAGGATTACCGCACCACGCAGCCGCACATTTTCGCGGTCGGCGACGTGATCGGATTCCCCAGCCTGGCTTCGGTTTCGATGGAGCAGGGCCGCATCGCGGCCGCGCACGCCTTACGGCATGCCGGTGCATTCCAATCCGGCCGACGTATCCGTACGGGATTTACACCATTCCCGAGATTTCCTTCATCGGCAAGACCGAAGAGCAGCTTACCGACGAAGACGTGCCCTACGAAGTCGGCGTGGCGTATTATCGCGAGATCGCGCGCGGGCAGATCCGCGGCGATACCACCGGCCGCCTCAAGATTATCTTCCATCGCGAAACGCAAGGAGCTGCTGGGCGTGCATATCATCGGCGAGGGCGCCAGCGAGCTGCTGCACATCGGCCAGGCGGTGCTGATCCTCAAGGGCACGGTGGAATATTTCGTCGATACGGTCTTCAATTATCCGACGCTGGCGGAATGCTACAAGGCGGCGGCGTTTAACGGGCTGAACAAGCTGGCGCGGCTTTAAGCGGACGAGGCAGCATATGGCGCGAAGCATTGGCGTGCGTCGTCAGCGAGCACATCGCGCTCGGCGTCGTCGAGAGACAACCAGTGTGGTCGGCCGATGTGGTGCGCTATCCGCACTGATCGACAGCGATGCGTCGATCGCTGACGCGGCGATGCCCGCCGACGACCTGGTGTCGCGATCCAGGCCGACGAGATCAAGGCGCTGGCCGAGGGCGAGCACGATCGAAGCGATCGGGCTGGCCTTTCCCGGGCATCGTGCGCAACGGCATCGATCGAGGATTCGCCGAATCTGCACCAGCTCAAAGGGTTCCCGATGGAAGCGGCCATGCGCGCCGCGCTGGCGCGAGCGCGGCATTCACGGCCAAGCTCGCGATCTCGAACGACGCCGATGTGGTCGCCGCGGGCATCGCCGCGACGCACGGGCAGCTGGACAAGCTGGTGCGCGTGTGGACGCTCGGCAACGGCATCGGCTTCGGACGCTATCCGGCGGCGGACGGCGTTTGGGAGGGCGGCCACATGGTGGTGACGCTCGATCCCAACGAAAAGTTCTGCGGCTGCGGCGGCCTGGGGCACCTGGAAAGCATCATGGGGCATCGCGCCATGCGGCTGCGCTTTCTCGATATGGAGCCGGAAGAAGTATTCGCGGCGGCGAAAACCGGCGAAGATCCGCGCTGCGCCGAGTTCGCGATCCTGTGGCATCGCGCGCTGGCGGCGGCGACGGCGACCAGCATCCATATGAGCGGGCCCGGGAAAATTCTACATCACCGGCTCCGAACGCGCGATTCGTGAATGTGGCGTTCCTGAATCGCTGCGTGCAGGAGATGGTCAAGATGAGCCCGCTGCAAGGCTACGTGTTCGAAATCGTGGAGCGCAGCGACGAAATCGCGGTGGTAGGAGCAGTCGTCAATGCGCTTCGCCGGTAGTTTATTCCTGAGCGCCGCGATTTTATTCGCGCAGGACATCAACATAACGCCGCGGCCCTCGAAAGATGCGGCGAAAGCTGCGGCCAAGAAGGACGCTGAGACTGCAGCCGACCGGCGCGCGAACATCCGGGTCGACACCACCATGGTTCTGATTCCGGCATCGGTCACCACCATGCTGGGCGCGTTCGTTGCAGGATTGGAGCAGGAAAACTTCAAGGTTTTCGAAGACAAGGTGGAGCAGAAGCTGGTTTCGTTCTCGAATCAAGACGCCGCGATGTCGGTCGGCATTGTGTTCGACACCAGCGGCAGCATGGGCGACAAGCTGCACCGGTCGCGTCAAGCTGTGGCGCAATTTTTGAAGATCGCCAATCCTGAGGACGAATTCTTCCTGGTCGAGTTCAGTGAGCGGCCGGAACTGGTGCTGCCGTTTACGCATCAGCCGGAGGAGTTGCTGAACAAGCTGTCGATGACCAAGTCGCATGGATCGACGGCGCTGCTGGATGGCGTGTATCTGGCCATGAATCACATGCGCAAAGCGAAAAATCCCCGCAAGGCGATCCTGATCATTTCCGACGGGGGCGACAACGCCAGCCGCTACACGCAGACGGAAGTGAAAAACGCGGTGCTGGAAGCCGATACCCAGATTTACGGCATTGGGATTTTCGGCGGCGGCACCACGCCCGAAGAAATGAGCGGGCCGGAGCTGCTGCATCGTCTGGCGAGCCTTACTGGCGGGCGTAGCTTCAACGTCGCGCGGCTGAACGATCTGCCGGACGTCGCTGAGAAAATCGCGATCGAGCTGCGCAATGAGTACTTGCTGGGCTATTCGCCGCAGAATGCGGCTCGCGACGGGAAGTGGCGCCGCGTCGAAGTGAGATTGGTCAAGCTAAAAGGGCTGCCGCCGGTCAAGGTGGCGTTTCGCACCGGCTATTTCGCACCAGTGCAATAACTACTTAGTCAGATATTTGACGTACTTCTGCCAATCCGCTTTTGAGGCGACGCTAAATCTCGCCTTGAGTTCCATGTCCTTGTCCTGACATAGAAACGAGGTGGCGCTCGAATCGGACTGAACGGTGAACTTTCCCTTCCCGCACACGCTCCGTGCTGCCTGCATGTTGAGGTTCTGGGCGATTTCCAGATCGCGTACCAGCACTATATGGGCCGGATCGGCTTTTCTGCGGACTCCTGCCAGTCCGCCCCCTCCATTGCAGACGAAGAACTCCAGACCGTCGTCAACGAAGGCGGGCTTGTCGAAGCAGGAGAGCGGAAGACCTTTCATCACCATGAATTGAGGCGGGGGAGGCGGAGGAGGAGGCGGTGGTTGTCCGATCACAGTGCCTGCGGTCAGGACGACGAGAGAGACAACGTAAGTCTTCAGGAACCGGATCGAAGCTGTCTTGTGCATTAAACAGGACTAGACACTGCAGCCGGATAAATTGTTCCTGGCGCCGGTGGGACTGCTCTCCCACCGACCCAAGTCCCGGCGGGATTGACGTCACAATTCCGCTGGTATACTGATGGCAGATTGGGTGGACCACTATGCGGATTGTGATCGCGTTCGGTCTGGCAAGTTTGCTTTTCGTAGCCGGGGGAATCTGGGCACAGAACCCTCCGGTTTCGATTGTCCCGCGCACCAAACCAAAGGTTGAAGATGCGTCGACGGTGGTGGATCGCCACGCGAATATTCGCATCGACACCACACTGGTGCTGGTTCCGGTAGCCGTGAACGACCCGATGGGGCGCTTCGTAACGGGCTTGGACAAGGAAAACTTCAAGGTTTTCGAGGACAAGGCCGAGCAGGAGATCAAGCAGTTTTCGAGCGAAGATGCGCCGATGTCGGTGGGCCTGGTGTTCGATACCAGCGGCAGCATGGGATCGAAGCTCAACACTTCGCGCAAGGCGGTGGCGGAGTTTTTGAAGACGGCGAATCCGCAGGACGAATTTTTTCTGATCGAATTCAACGAACGGCCGGAGCTGGCGGTGCCGTTTACGCCGGAAACCGAAGAGATCCAGAATCGGCTTACGTTCACGCAATCGAAAGGCAGGACGGCGCTGCTGGACGGGATCTACATGGCGATGCACACCATGAAGAAGTCGGCGCACAATCCGCGCAAGGCCATCCTGATCATCTCTGATGGCGGCGACAATTCCAGCCGATATACGGAAGCGGAAGTGAAGAACGCCGTGCGCGAGGCCGATGTGCAGATTTACTCGATCGGAATTTTTGAGCAGGGAGCGGCGCGCGGCCGCACTCCGGAGGAGATGTCGGGTCCGGCGCTGCTGGCTGAGATCACGGAACAGACCGGCGGGCGGCATTTCGCTGTGGACAATCTGGCCGATCTGCCGGATGTGGCGGCGAAGATCGGGATCGAATTACACTACCAATACGTGCTGGGCTATTCGCCGAGCAACGCGGTTCGCGATGGCAAGTATCGCCGGATACAGGTGAAACTGGTAAAGACGCTGGGGCTACCCACGCTCAAGGCCATTTTCCGAACCGGATATTATGCTCCGACTCAATAAGATTCTGATTTTGGCGATCGCGCTGCTGGCCGCTGCGGCATGCGTGCTGCTGGCGCAGCAAAGTCTGCCGAGTCAGAAGCCGCAGGACGACGTGGTCTTTACGTCGGACACGAATCTGGTGGTATTTCACGTCAGCGTGGTCGACAAAAACGGCAAGCTGGTGACCGACATTCCGCAATCGGCATTCAAAGTTTTTGAAGACGGCACCGAGCAGACCATCAAGATGTTCAAGCGTGAAGACGTGCCGGTATCGATGGGGATCATCATCGATAACAGCGGCAGCATGCGCGACAAGCGATCCAGAGTGGCGGCGGCCTCGCTCGCGATGATCAAAGCGTCGAATCCTCAGGACGAGGAGTTCATCGTCAATTTCAACGATGAACCGTACCTGGATCAGCCTCTGACCAGCGATACGAAGAAGTTGGAGCACGCGCTCGATCAACTGGATTCGCGCGGCGGAACAGCAATGCGCGACGCGATCAGCCTTTCCATCGACGAAGTGAAGGCGCACGGAAAAAGAGAAAAGAAAGTTCTGGTGGTGATCACCGACGGCAACGACAACGCCAGCGCGATCACTTTGGAGCAACTGGTGCGCAAAGCGCAGCAGAGTGAAGTGCTGATCTACGCCATCGGGCTGTTGAGTGAGGAAGAGCCTCGCGATGCGCGGGCTGCGAAGAAAGCTCTCAAGCTACTGACCGAAAACTCGGGCGGTTTGGATTATTACCCTAAAGACGTGGCTGAAATCGACAAAGTGACGCCGGTGATCGCGCATGAATTGCGCAATCAATTTGTGCTGGCGTATTCGTCTACCAATCAGGCAATGGACGGCACCTATCGCAAGGTGAAGATCACGGTGAATGCGAAAGGAAATCCGACGGTTCGAACCCGGCCCGGATATTTCGCGGGATCGAACAAGGGGTCGGGCTCGCCGTCGCATCCCTAATGCTCCGATCCAGGATCCTGATGGTCACAAGCGCGCTGCGTGGCGGCCGCGGCGTTCGCGCTGCTGGCGCAGCAAAGCCCGCCGGGACAGAAGCCGCCGGACGACGTCGTTTTCACTTCCGATGCGAACTACGTGGTGTTCTATGTCAGCGTAGTGGACAGAAGCGGGAAGCTGGTCACCGACATTCCGCAATCGGCATTCAAGATTTCCGAAGACGGAGTCCCGCAAACCATCAAGACATTTCGGCGCGAAGACGTTCCGGTGTCGATGGGCCTGGTGATCGACAACAGCGGCAGCATGCGCGACAAGAAGAATAGAGTGGCGGCGGCGGCACTGGCGATGGTGAAGGCGTCGAATCCGCAGGACGAGGAGTTCATCGTCAATTTCAACGATGAGCCGTTCCTGGATCAGGGCTTCACCAGTGATCCCCAAAAACTGGAGCACGCGCTCGCTCAGCTGGACACGCGCGGCGAAACGGCCATGCGCGATGCGATCAATCTTTCGATCGACTGGGCCAAGGGGCATGGCAAGCACGAAAAGAAAGTTCTGGTGGTAATCACGGACGGCAACGACAACGCCAGCACGATCCTGATGGAACCATTGGCGAAAAAAACGCAACAGAGCGGGGTGTTGATCTACGCGATCGGCCTGCTGAGCGAGGAAGAGCCTCGCGACGCCCGCGAGGCGAAGAGGGCACTGAATCAACTCACCGAGAATTCCGGCGGCGTGGCGTATTATCCCAAGGACGTGGCTGAGATCGATAAGATCACTCCGGTCATCGCGCATGAATTGCGCAACCAGTACGTGCTGGCCTATGTATCGACCAATTCTGCGATGGACGGCACGTTCCGCAAGGTGAAGATTACCGTGAACGCGAAAGGCAGCCCCGTGGTTCGAACGCGGCCCGGATATTATGCCGGCTCGAAGGCGGGCAAGTGATCGCGTTTCTGTGGCGGGTATGGTTTCACTGGTCGCGCGGCTATCGTTTTCGCCCGTGGCGCAGTCCTTATCTGCGATGGCGCATGGAAACGTTCTGGGGATTGCACGCGGACCGCATCACAGCGGGCGATTTCTTTCGATTCGCATGGCAGCGACGCCGCGATTTAATTCGTTTCTCCCATTGGGCCGCGCACATGCCGGTCGAAAGCGGCCGGAAGGTCCGGGAGGATTGGTTATAGTCACGTTATGAAGACACGCACCTTGATGGCGATCGCAACGATTGTGCTGGCGAGTCTGGCGCAGGCCGATATGCCCGCCAAAACGAGCAAAGTGATGGGGACGCCGGTGGCGGCGATCACGGTGGAAGTGTTCAGCGATTTTCAGTGCCCGCATTGCAAGGCGCTGCACGAAACCTGGATGGAACCGCTGATTCGCAATTACGTGCTGACCGGCAAAGTGCAGTTGATCCAGCACGAATTTCCACTGCAACAGCATCCCTATGCGAGAACT
Source organism: Terriglobia bacterium (assembly GCA_963819125.1). Taxonomy (GTDB): domain Bacteria; phylum Acidobacteriota; class Terriglobia; order Bryobacterales; family Bryobacteraceae; genus Palsa-187. The sequence goes on along the minus strand of CAWFUQ010000011.1, from coordinate 1,103,837 downwards.
GCCGCCAATTATGCGGTCGCGGCCGATCGCGTGGGCAAATACGGCGAGGTGTGCGACATTCTGTTCAAGAAACAGGACGATTGGGGCAAAGACGGCAAGGTGGATCAGACGGCGTGTAGCGTGCTGGACCCGGCTGAGGCCAAAAAGGTTCGCGAGCTGGCAAAAGATCCTGCGATTCTGGCGCAAGTGCAGAAGGACATCGACGCGGGCATGCAGGCGCGGTTGCAGCGGACGCCAACCGTGATCGTCACCTACAAGGGCAAGCACTACAACGCGGATGTCGGCGCCACCTACGCGAGCTTCGCGCGATTCCTGGACAGTCTGGCGCGCTAACCTCATGCGCTGGCTGCTGATGGTGCTGCGCGTGTTCATCGGCGCGGTATTTGCATACGCCGCTTACACCAAGCTGCGCGACCCCTGGACGCTGTTCGCGATGTCGATCGATGCGTATCAGATGTTCCCCGACTGGATGGTGACGTTCGTCGCGCGAACCCTGCCGTGGTTCGAATTGATCCTGGGCCTCGCGCTGATCGGCGGCATCGCGCTGCGCTGGTCGTCCACGGTTGCGGCGGCGTTGATGCTCGCGTTCTTCGCGATCATGGCGACCGGCTACGCGCGCGGGCTGCAGGTCGATTGCGGATGCTTCGGACCGGGCGAACAGCTCGGCCCGAAGACGTTGCTGCGCGACGGTGCGCTGCTGGCTGCCGCGATCGCGCTGGCCGTTTTGTCCATGCGGCGAAAACCGAAGACCGTGGCACACTGAAGTTAGTGCTTCTGGGCCTGCATCACGTCACCGCGTTCGCGGGCGACGCGCAAACGAATCTCGATTTTTACACGCGGTTCATGGGGCTCCGGCTGATCAAGCGGACCGTGAACTTCGACGATCCCGGCACTTATCATTTCTATTTCGGCGACGCGTCGGGTCAGCCCGGCACGGTCCTGACGTTCTTTCCGTGGCCTACGGCGCCGCCGGGGCGCGCGGGTACAGGGCAGTCGGCGGGCGTGAGTTTTTCGATTCCGCGGAATTCGCTCGACGCATGGATGGCACGATTGAAAAACGCACGTGTGGACGCAACGGGTCCGCTCGAGCGCTTCGGCGAGAGTTACGTCCGGTTTCGCGATCCGCATGGATTGCCGCTGGAGCTATTCGCGGCGGCGCCCGAGAGCGACAATCCTGCGATCGTCAAATTGCATTCGCAAACACTGTGCGAGGCCGATGCGGAGAAGACGGCTTCCTTCCTGACCAGCACATTCGGTGCGCAGCCTACCGTAAGCGAACCAAACAGGTCGCGTTTCGAACTGGGCGGATCGACACTGGATGTTCTCGCCATGCCAGGAACCGGCCATGGAAAAATGAGCGCTGGGATCGTGCATCACATCGCGTGGCGGGTGGCCGATGAAGAGCAGCAGATCGAATGGCGAGCGAAGCTGACTGCGGCGGGATTGCGATGCACTCGTGTCATCGATCGGCAATATTTCAAATCGATCTATTTTCGTGAGCCTGGGGGAGTGCTGTTCGAGATCGCCACCGATGGCCCGGGATTTTTCGTCGATGAAACGGAGTTAGGTCGCGCGTTGAAGTTGCCGCCTTGGCTGGAGCCGATCCGCGATTCGATTGAGCGCCGCTTGCCGGAGGTGCGTGCGTAGTGCTGCGACATGCCTGGTCGCCTCTTCGGCATAAGACGTTTCGTGCGATGTGGATCGCGTCGGTGGCGTCCAATGTCGGCACGTGGATGCACACGGTGGCCGCGGCGTGGCTGATGACCACGCTGGCGACGTCGCCACTGCCGGTCGCGCTGGTGACGACCGCCACCACACTTCCAGTATTTCTACTGGGGCTGCCGTCGGGCGCCTTCGCGGACATGATCGATCGGCGAAGGATTCTGCTGTTCACGCAGACCTGGATGTTATTGGTCGCGGCGATATTGGGCGTGATGACGCTGCTGCATCGCGTCGGCCCATGGAGCTTGCTGGCGATGACGTTCGCGCTGGGCCTGGGATCGACCATGAACGGGCCGGCGTGGTCGGCGACGGTGCCGGAGCTGGTGCCGCGCGAAGAGCTGCCGGCGGCGGTTGCGCTGAATTCGGTGGGCTTCAACATCGCGCGAGCGATCGGCCCCGCGCTGGGCGGAATCATCATGGCGGCGAGCAGCGCCGGCACCGTCTTCATCTTGAATGCGATTTCGTTTCTTGGAGTGATCGCGGTGCTGTGGCGCTGGCGCAACGTGCGTGCGCTTTCAAGGGAACCCTCGCCGCGTTTGAAAGAAGCGATGCGCGCGGGATTGGATTACGTGCGATCGACTCGCGCGTATCACGCCGTGCTTGCGCGCGCGGGATTGTTTGCGTTCGCCGCCAGTGCGTTATGGGCGATGCTGCCGGTGGTGGTCAGTACGGAGCTTCATATGACCGCAACGCGATACGGAATTCTATTGGGATGTTTGGGCGCAGGCTCGGTGGTAGGCGCAGTAACCCTGGCGCCGTTGCGCGAACATTTTTCGGCGGATCAATTAGTGGCCACCGGAGTAACGCTGTTCGCGCTCGCTACGGTTGCGCTCGCCGTGCTGCATCAGTTCACCTTGATTTCGATCGCCATGCTGATCGGCGGAGTGGCGTGGATGACCACCATGTCGACGTTCAACGTGTGCGCTCAGATCGCGCCGCCGGCGTGGCTGCGGGCCCGTGCGCTGGCGTATTATTTGCTGGTATTCCAAGGTGCGATGGCGATTGGAAGCGGGACGTGGGGCGCGATCGCGGGACGAACCAGCGTGCGCACTTCGCTGTTGTTCGCGGCGGCGATGATCGCGGCGGGAGTGTTCGCCGCCACGCGGCTGCCGCTGGCCAGCGCCTTGTTGGAACATGAGTCGGTAGTGATTGAGGACTAAATGACGATTGAACAAACCTTCGTAAAATACGCGGCCGACAAGCTGGAGCAGTATTGTTCGCGGATCGAGATTTGCGTGGATAAATTGACGCCGGAGCAGATTTGGATGCGCGGGACGGATCATTCCAACGCTATCGGCAATTTAGTGCTGCATCTCAACGGCAACGTGCGGCAGTGGATTCTGCACGGCGTCGGCGGCTCGCAGGACGATCGCCAGCGTGATGCGGAGTTCGCGGCGCGGGAATTCGATGTCGACGGGCTGAAGCTGCGCTTGCGATCGACCGTGGATGAAGCCGCGGCATTGATTCGATCGCTACCGGCGTCGCGATTGAGCGGCGAGTTTTCGGTGCAGAACTACAACGTGACGGTGCTCGAAGCGATCATGCACGTGGTGGAACATTTTTCGGGACACACGGCGCAGATCATTTTCATCACGAAATTCGTGACGGGCGAAGATCTGGGGTTCTACGCGCACCTGAAATTGCCGCAGTCGCACGCGCAGAAAACGCCGTAGGCTTAACCGCTCCCTTTGGTCGCGGCTCATGTACGGGATTCAGCGGCGCGTCAGTCCACGATCGCGATGGGGCGGATGGGCGAGCCGGTGCCTCCTGTGATCTTGAGCGGCAAGGCGATGAAGGTAAACTCCTTCACGCCGTCGCGCGCCATCTGCTCCAGGTTCAGGCACTCGATGATGTGGATGCCGTTTTCGACCAGCAGGTGGACGTGCACGTCCATCGGCGACGGCGTTTTCTCGAACGCGACGGTGTCCGCGCCAGCCGCGAAGATTTTTCGCTCACTCAGCCAGCGAGCGCCGGCGATCGCCGGTCCCGGGCCGCGCACGACGGAGGTGCCCTGCGAAAGATAGCGCTTGGAATCGCTCCAGAACTGCCCGAAGCCGGTGCGGATCAGCGCGATGCCGCCCGCGGGCGGTTCAATTTTGCAGGCCGCAAGATGATCCGGCGTGATTTCGAAATCTGGCGCGAGCACGTCGACATTCTGCTGGCGCGCAATGTCGAACAGAACCGCGCGGCGGATGATCGGCGCGATGGTATCGACGGAATGCTGGCCGATGCCGCCAGCCGAAGTCTGCGACGGCGTGATTCCGCCGTGCAATTTGCCGTCGCAGGAAAAATGCGAAAGGGCATCGATGTGCGTACCGACGTGGCTGCCCAGCGCGAGCGCGTCTGAAGAAGAACTCGCGCCGTTATCGAGCACGAATTCGCCGTGCAGTTTCGTGAGCGTGAACGCGTAGGGCGGATGCGTGGGGAAATGCGGCATACCGACGTAATAAGGCTGGCCGAGATCGTAGATCTTCGATGATGCGGGAATGTTCATTTGGTGGCTTTTTTGGCGCGTTTTCGAGCGGCGGGACGAACGATCGCGGTCTTGCCGCTCCATCGGCCCAGCTTGAATTCGCGGCCGTAATGCGCGGTGAGATTTCGAATGGTGACGGTGACCACGCCGGCGGCGTCGCAGGAATAATGCTCCTCGATCTTCTGAATCGCGGCGGGATCGGAATGCCGCACGGCCGTTCGATCCAGCGTGCGCGAGTCGGCCAGATGCGGATCGAAGGGAAATAGAATCTCGTCCCACACCGCGATATCGCCGGAAGGTTGGCCGTCCTCGCCCACGTGGCTGGCTTCGAGATAACGGAAATCGCCGACATTGTGCACCGGCGTGTAGGTGCGGCGAACGGAAAGCGGAGGCTCGCCCGAGCCGGGCAAGCGTGTGCCGCGCGGGAAGATGGGATCGAAAATCATGCGACGGCCCTGGTCGCTTTCACGCCACACGCCGAAATTGCGCGTGAACATTTCCCGCAGCGAATAACCGGAGGTCGCATCAGCCTGGATCGCGAGCCCGATCGCGGTCGCCGATCGCGTGTACTCGCTGCGCTTGACCTTGCGTCCGAATTCTTCGCGAAGAATGCGGGAGACCAGTGGCAGCTCACTTCCGCCGCCGGTGACGTACAGCGCCTCAACATCGCCCGATTGCGCCAGCCGCGTGGTCGCCGCCACCGTTTGATCGATCAAGGGGCGGCAGCGATCGTAATAGTCGGCGACGGAAATCGTGACGTGGCCGAGTCCTTCGCGGACGTCATCCAGATCGATCGAGATCTTGCGTGAATTGGGATGCAGCGCTTCTTTCTGGCGGCGGCACTCGTCGATCAAACGGAACAGATCGGAATCGGCGAGCGCATCCATGGTCTGCCCGCCGACGGCGAGCTCAGCCAGGACATGATCGAAATCGTCACCACCCAGCGAAGAGATCCCTTCCGAAGCAATCACTGCGTGCACACCGGTGCCAAGCTCCACCAGAGAAACATCGAAAGTTCCACCGCCCAGATCGTAGACCAATAACCGCCCGGTGAGTTTTTGGCGATGCCCGAATTCAATAGACGCCGCGGAGGGCTCGTTCAAGACGCCGAGTACGGAAAATCCAGCATTGCGAAACGCTTCCACCGTTAGGAAGCGTTGATTGCTGTTGGCGTTCGCCGGCACGCCGAGCATCGCCTCGAATGATTCCTTGGGCCCGTATTCGGCGACCAGCGCATCGCGTAACGCGGCGAGCATTCCGTGAAGCAGATCCACCAGTGGAACGCTGATGCCGCCCGCTTCGACGATCGTCTCCGGGCCCGCATCCTCCAGCAATCGCTTCAAGGAGCGGAGCACGATCCAGCCGCGCTCGCTTTGCGCATTCCAGGCGTCCCAGCCGAAGCGCGGCGCCGAGCCTTCGCGCAGCGCAACCATATCCGGGAACCAATCGAAAGACTCGCCGGAGTTTTCGAAAGAGACCAGCGGATAATTGCCGCGGTCGGCTTTCGCGACGATGATGCGTGTCGTGCCGAAGTCGATTCCGAGCTTCATTGCACTGTATCCCCGAGCCGCACCCGCATGTTCCATGTAAACATGAATTCGCGCGGGCTACAATAGTCGCCATGAAACGATTGGGAGCCGCGCTGGTGCTGCTCGCGCCGTGCGTTGCATGGTCACAGGGTTCGACACACTTCAGCAACATGAAGCAATTGACGTCAGGCGGGCAGAATGCGGAAGCGTACTGGTCGCCGGATGGGAAGCGATTGATTTTCCAATCGACCCGCGACGGACGCGAATGTGATCAGCAGTACATCATGAACGCGGACGGATCGAACGTGCACATGGTGTCGACCGGAAAGGGCGTCACCACGTGCGGATATTTTTGCGCCGACAACAAGCGCATCATCTACGCGTCGACACACGAAGCGGGCGCGACGTGCCCGCCGCCGGCGGATCGCAGCAAGGGTTATGTGTGGGCGGTGTATAAGGATTTCGACATTTATCTCGCGACGGATGAAGGCAAGATTCTGAAGAAGCTGACCAACGCGCCGGGCTACGATGCCGAAGGAACCATCAACTGGAAGACGGGCAAAATCATTTTCACGTCGCTGGCGTCGGGGGACCTGGATTTGTGGACCATGAACCTGGATGGCAGCGCGAAGAAGCGCATCACGACTTCAGAGGGTTACGATGGCGGCGCGGTATTTTCGCGCGATGGGACCAAGATGGTATGGCGCGCGGGTCATCCGGATACGCCGGAAAAGCTGGCGAATTATCGTGCCCTGCTGAAAGACAATCTGACCACGCCGATGAAGATGGAGCTGTTCATCGCCAATGGCGACGGGTCGAATCAGAAACAGATCACCAACTTCGGCTGCGCGAGCTTCGCGCCGGCGTTCACGCCGGACGGCAAGAAGATTCTATTCTCATCGAACAAACACAATTGCGACAGCCGGGATTTCGAGCTGTACATGGTGAATCTGGACGGCAGCGGACTGGAGCAGGTGACCACGTTCGGCGGCTTCACATCGTTTCCGGAGTTTTCGCCGGATGGCAAGAAGCTGGTGTTCGCGTCGAGCTACAAGGCAACCGGAAAGTACGAGTTCAATATTTTTACGGTGGACTGGAAGTAGAGGCCCGGCGACGAGCGCGCTCCATACTGTCGCGCCTCACTGACGGCCATCAAGTTTTCATGAGGCGCGAGAGCATCGAGCGCGTTAGGCGCTTTCAGAAAAAAGCGAAAGCTGAGGATCGTGCGGCCAGAGTTCGGGCTCGCGATCGGGATCGCGCTGATCAAAACCATAGCGCTTGCGAATATTCTTCACGCGCTCATAGATCTGATCGGGGTAGGCTCCGCGCAGATACGCGACACGTTCAAAGCGTTCTCGATAGCGGCGTAACAGCAGCGGAAATCGCTGTTCCAGGAACGAAAAGAATACGTCGCGAGCGGGCGATTTGAGAAAGAGAATATTGCCGCCCCAAGCTCGGGCATTGGCGCGCGCGGCGCCTTTCGCGACGGCATCCAGGCTGGGATCGCTGTCGTTGATCAGTGGCATGATCGGCGACGAGAACACGCTGGCACGGATCCCGGCGGCGTTGAGCTTGCGAACCGCCGCGAGACGCAGGTCGGGTCGCGGCGCCATCGGTTCCAATGCTCGCGCGAGCTCGCGATCGACGGTGGTGATGGTCATGTGGACGCCGAGGTAGTGGCGGCGCTGGAGCTCCTGCAGCACGTCGATATCCCGCGCGATCAAATCGGATTTCGTGGTGATGCCGATGCGGAATCCAGCGACCGTCGCGAAGATTTCAAGGATGCTGCGGGTGACGCGGTAGCGCCGTTCGGCGGGCTGATAGGGATCGGTCGCGGTGCCGATGGCGATGGTCTCGCCGTGCGGCAGTCGCGCTAATTCCTGCCGAAACGCGGCGGCATCGAAATGTTTCGCGAAGATTTTGCGTTCGAACTGCAGCGGGTCGCGCAGTTCCATGAATTCGTGAGCATAGCGGGCGTAGCAATACTTGCAGCCGAATTCGCACCCTCGATAGGGGTTGATCATCCAGCCGAACGGCACGCGCGGGCTGTCGCACTTCGCCAGGAATTTTCGCGTGGTGAGATCGAAATACTCGACTTGGCGTTTCGCTTCAAGCGAAGGGCTTGCGGCAGCCAGCTTGGCGATTCCGATTAATTCCGGCACCTAACTATATTCGCCATTTGTTCGCCAGCAGTCAAGCAGGGAATCTTGCTTGTTTACAGGATGATGCGGGAATCGCCGTCGCGGCGCGTGAGATGCTCCCGATCGAGGTATTCGAGCAGCGGAATCGCGTATTTTCGCGAACATCCGGTCCAGATTTTGAAATCGGCGACAGAGAATCGCGAGCCCTTACGCGGCACCAGAAGAGCCTTAAGTTGCGTGAGCGCGGCGGCATGGAAGATCAGATCGTCGGCGAGCTTAACCAGCTTGCGGTCGCGCAAGAGAATTTGCAGGAGCGTACGAGCGCGCGCCGCGTCGACACCGGAACTTGCGATGACGTCCTTGGTCGTTGGAACTTCGAGTCCTGCGTTGCGAAACGCGGCTTCGAGCTTCTCGGTCGCGGCGGATTCGTCTTCTTTCATCGCGACACGATGAGTGGCGACGCGGACAATTTCCCCGGCGACCGCCAGGTCTTTGGTTTTCGCAAGAAGGGAATCAAGAAGGTGCGGCGGCGCGCCAGCGAGTTCCTTTGCGCGCAAAGCTTCTTTCGTGATGCCGGGCTGGAGCGGATTGGCGCGATGGAATTGCGTGACCGCATCGCGAATTGTTTTGATTTTTTTCGACTCCCATTCAGGATCGGTGAGCCATTCACGATCGCCGGTTTCTTCTTTGCGAAATCCAGTGCGCGCGACCAGATCGGCAGCACCAATTCCGAATTTCGATTCAGCGACGAGCAGCGAGATTCGCTCAGCGGGCGTTGCGCGATCGAGTTTGTCGAGTCGTTGATCGAGCGCCGCTCGGCGGATACGAGGAGGCGCTGCAATATCGAGCACCACTCCTCCACCAATCGTCACGACCGGCGAGAACATGCGCACGATGAAGCGATCGCCGGGAAGGATGAGCAGCGGATCGCGCAGCAGAAATCGCACGTGAGATCGCGTGCCGGGCTGCATCGGAGTGAGTGAGCCGATGAGCCGCGCTTCGGCTTCGACTTCCGCAGTACCCGCGTGAAGATGGACAGGCGCGCGATGTTTCAGCGGGTGCGCAGTCAGGAGCAGGTCGAAGGAACAATCGATCTGCTGTGTTGCTCGAAAGATTCCAGGCGGCGCGAGAACCATGCCACGACGAATTTCGCCTGCGTCGATGCCCCCGAGATTCACGGCGGTACGATCGCCGGCGCGGGCGGTATCGACCGGCGAATTGTGAACCTGCAACCCGCGAATTCGGGCGCGTCTTGAGGTGGGGTAGAGTTCGACCTCATCGTGCGCGTTGAGGGTGCCGGAGATCAGCGTACCGGTCACGACCGCGCCGTGACCTTTCATGGAAAAGCTGCGATCGATGGGCAGGCGCGGATATCGCGACGCGTCCTTCGACTTGATTGCGGATGCGGTGGCGGCCAGCGTGGCGCGGAGATGGTCGAGACCTGAACCGGTGGTCGCGCTGACGGGAATCACGGGAGCGCTTTCCAGAAAAGATCCACGCACGAAGTCGTCGATCTCAAGCTGGGCGAGTTCCAGTGTGTCCTGATCGACGAGATCTGATTTGGTCAGAGCGATGATGCCGTGACGGATGCCGAGCAGGCGGCAGATATCGAAATGCTCGCGAGTCTGCGGCTTGATGCATTCGTCGGCGGCGATGACGAGCATCACCATGTCGATGCCCGACGCCCCGGCGAGCATGTTCTTGACAAAGCGCTCATGCCCCGGAACGTCGATGAATTCGAAATCGCGGTGATGCGCGAAGCCGAGGTCGATCGAAATACCGCGGCGCTTCTCCTCGTCGAGGCGATCGGTGTCGATGCCAGTGAGCGCGCGGACCAGTGTGGTCTTGCCGTGATCGATGTGTCCGGCGGTGCCGATGACGACGTGGGGCATGAGAGGAATGCGGACTCGAAGAACTAAATTATAAGGCCACGAATGAACACGAATTCACACGAATCTATAGATGCCCTGATCAAGGACGTCATCGGCGCGGGCTACGAGGTCGCGAACACTCTAGGATGTGGATTCTTGGAGAAAGTTTATGAACGAGCCCTCACTCGTGAGTTGACGGCACGTGGGCACACGGTTAAACAGCAAGTTACGTTTTCAGTACTTTATAAAGGCGCTTGTGTTGGTGATTATTTCGCGGATCTTGTGGTCGACGGCGGATTAGTTATCGAGATCAAGTGCGCGGATGCTTTGGCAAATCCACATCTAGCGCAATGCCTGAATTACCTCAAAGCGTCAGGACTGCGCTTCGGGCTAATCTTGAACTTCGGCCGTACCAGAATGCAATGGAAACGTGTTGTGAATGGGTTTTGATTCGTGTTTATTCGTGTTTATTCGTGGCCATAACATTTTCCGTCTGGTGCCTGCTGTACACGAAGTAGATCACCAACCCGATCGCCAGCCACACGAAGAATCGAATCCAGGTGAGCAGCGGCAAGCCCATCATCAGCACCACGCAGCAGAAGATTGACAGAATCGGCAGCAGCGGCACGAAGGGTACGCGGAACGGGCGTGGGCGCTCGGGCTGCTTTCTGCGCAGCAGGATCACGCTCGCGGCGACGATGATGAACGCGAACAGGGTGCCGATGTTGGTCAGCTCGGCGAAGGTGTCGATGTCCCACAAGCCCGCGGGGATTCCGACCAGCGCTCCCGCGATCCAGGTGCCGATGTAAGGTGTGCGGAATTTCTGATGCACCGCTCCGAAGGCTTTGGGCAGCAGCCGATCACGCGACATCGCGTACCAGATGCGCGCCTGTCCATATTGACCGACCAGCAGCGATGAGATCATGCCGGTGAGCGCACCCGCGGTTACGATCAGCCGCAACCGGTTCATCCCAATCGCTTTCAACGCCACCGCGACCGGCGAATCCGGATCGAGCGTCTTCCAATTCGCAATTCCCGTTAGCACCACCGATACGGATCCGTAGAGCAACGTACAGATGATCAGCGTCGCGATGATGCCGAACGGAAGATCGCGCTGCGGACGTTTGCATTCTTCCGCGGCGGTGGAGACGGCGTCGAATCCGACGTAAGTGAAAAAGACAATCGATGCGCCACTGACGATGCCGGCGAATCCGTGCGGTGCGAAGGGATGATAATTCGCGGTATTGATGGCGCGCGATGCGCCGAGCACGAAAATCAGAATCGCCGCGATCTTGATCATCACCATCGCGGTGTTGGTGTTGGCGCTTTCGCGGATTCCGCGCACCAGCACCCAAGTGACGGCCATGGTGATCAGCAGCGCGGGGAGATTGTAAATTCCCGCGGGCGACCCGGCGGCGGGGAACATCGGATATGCGATCGACGCGGGCAGATGCCAACCGAAGATGTTGTCGCCCAAGTCTTGCAAGTAGGCTGAGAATCCCACCGCGACCGACATGTTCGCGACCGCGTATTCCAGGATCAGATCCCACCCGATGATCCACGCGAAGATCTCACCGAGGATCGCGTAGGCGTACGTGTAGGTGCTGCCCGCGATAGGAATCATCGACGCGAGTTCGGCGAAGCACAATCCCGCGAACAGGCACGCCACCAATACCAACAGGAATGAGATCGCGAGAGCAGGACCGGCGCCGGGACGGCCCAGCGTCGATGCAGCGTTGCTGCCGTGCATCAAAATATCGAGCACGGTGGCCTGCATAATGCCCGCAGCTTTCGCTTTACCGGTCGCGGCGGTGCCGGTGACGGTGAAGATTCCCGAACCGATGACGATGCCGACCCCCAGAAACGCCAGCGCCCACGGGCCCAGCGATTTCTTGAGACGATGCGACGGCTCTTCGGAGGAATGGATCAGCTCGTCAATCGACTTGGTGGCGAAAAGCGGCATTTAGAGGCTGATTGTAGCAGGCGTGGTTCCCGCATTAGCACTGCGTGATGATTTTCCCGCTCAATTCATCGGGCGAGAGGAACGCGAGTCTCGTAGACGTCGCGCCAGGATCCCAGACGTATTGACGGACCAAGGCTCCCTCTGGAACGGAGACAGCGGATGACACGCGTTCTCACACGGTTTGAATCACCACTGCGTTTTCTCCGGCGTCGGGAGACCGGGTCGATCTCGACCTGACCAAGAAACAGCATCGGCTGCCCGGTCGCGCGCGAACACGGCCACTCCGGCTCCTGCGCCCATACCGGGCGGCCGCCGAACTTGGTGGTGAGCGTCGCGACCGTTGAGACCGGTTTCAGCGTCAAACGCTTCCGTTTCACGGCCTCAGTGCCGAACTAGCGTTTCCGTTGGCCCTTGGCCATCTTCTTCACTTTGCGCTTTTGCGAGCCGCGTGCGACATCGGATGCGCGCTTCGGTTTCGGAGCGGCTTTCTTGCGCGCGGTGCGCTTCAGCTTCTTGCGTTCGGCTTTGTCGGTTACTTTCGTAGTGTTCATTCGATCGTGATCCCTGCGTATTTTGCGACTAACTTCTTCAATCCGTGTCCGGAAAAACTCACCGTGAGCTTGGTATCGTCGCCCGATCCTTCCAGGCGCAATACCGTGCCTCGGCCATACTTGGCGTGTTCAATAATCGAACCCGGCCCGATCTTTTTCTTCTTGGCGGGAGCCGTAACTGCCGCTTTCGGTACAGCCGTCGCCGCTTTCGGCGCACTTGCTGTTGGCTGCTGCCCGCTTAATCCCTGCGGCGCCGGCATTCCCCGCTCTGCGAAGAACTGCCGGATATTGTCCACTGAGTTATAAGTCTTCCCAGTATAAAGGTTCCGGCGAGCCGCGTCGCGAACCTCCGCGGTTTCCGAATACAAATCGATCTCTCGATCGCCATATCCGCTGCTGTACAACGATTGGCCGCGCTGCTTATCGACCAGAGCGGTCGGCGCTTCTTTCAGGAATCGCGAAGGAATCGACGGCTCAGGCTGGCCTCCGCCGTAGCGACGCCGCGATCGCGCCCAGCTCAGATGCAGCTTCTTTTCGGCGCGCGTCATTCCCACATAACAGAGACGCCTCTCCTCTTCCATCGCCGTTTCCGAATCAAGCGAACGGCTATGCGGGAACAGTCCTTCTTCCAGGCCTGCGATAAACACGATCGGGAAATTCCAGGCCCTTGGCGTTGTGCATGGTCAACAGCGAAACCGGCGCGCGTTCGTCGGCTGAATCGGCGTCGGCGACCAGCGCCGCATGATCCAGAAATTCGCGGATCGATTCGCCGCGTTCGCTCGAATCGGTGGCGGCGTTGACCAGTTCTTCTAAGTTTCCGATGCGCGCTCGCGATTCTTCGGTGTTCTCTTCGGCGAGCATACGGCTGTAACCGGTGCGCTCGAGCACTGCCTGCAGTGTTTCGGCGACAGGTCGTGATTCCAGGCCCGCGGCCAGTTCTTCGATCATCCGATGGAATGCCGCGAGCGCCGCTTCGGCTCGCGCGGAGAACGCGTGTTGCTCCAGCATTTCTTCGAGCGCGCCCCAGAGCGAAAGCTGATGCGCGATGCGCGTACTGCTCGATCTGATCGACGGTGGTTCGCCCGATGCCGCGCGCCGGAGTATTGATGATGCGCAGCAGGCTGACCGAATCCTGCGGGCTGACCAGAACTTTCAAGTACGAAAGCACGTCGCGAATTTCCGCGCGTTGATAAAAGCTGAACCCGCCGACCACCACGTATTTTCGTCCATAGCGCCGCAGCGCTTCTTCGATCTGCCGCGATTGCGCGTTGGTGCGATACAGCACCGCCACGCGATCCTTGGGATTCTGCGCCAGGCGCTTCTCGATCGAATCGGCGATGAACAGCGCTTCGTTTTCGGCGTCGGGCGCCTCGTACAGAGTGATCTTTTCGCCGGCATCGGATTCGGTCCACAGCGATTTGCCGATGCGCTCGGTATTGTTGGCGACCACGGCGTTGGCGGCTTCAAGAATCGTACTCGTCGAGCGGTAGTTTTGCTCCAAGCGAATCACGGTGGCGCCGGGGAAATCGCGCTCGAAATCGAGAATGTTGCGAATGTTCGCGCCGCGCCATCCATAGATCGATTGATCCTCGTCGCCGACGACAGCAATGTTCTGCCGCGTCTTGGTCAGCAACCGCATCAGCTCATACTGGCTGCGATTGGTGTCCTGATATTCGTCCACCATGACGAATTCGTATTTGTTGTTCAGACGCTCGCGGGTGGGCCCATCGTGTTCGAGCAGGCGCACGGCTTCGAGCAGCAGATCGTCGAAATCGAGCGCGTTCGATTCGCGCAGCTTCGCTTCGTAGCGATCGTAAATCACGGCGAGGCGTTCGGTGACAGGATCGGTGGCTTTCGCGGCGAGATCGGCGGGCGTTTCCTTGTGGCTTTTCGCGTGGCTGATGCGCGACAGCGCGGCGCGATACTGCATGAACTTTTCATCCAGGCCGACGTTCTTATAAATCGCGCGCAGGATGGAGACCTGATCGTCGTCGTCGTAGATGGTGAATTTCGGAGTGAAACCCTTGCGAACTTCGGCCAGCGCCGCGCCATCGCGACGCAGCATGCGCACGCAGAAGGAATGGAACGTCGCGACCGTAGGTCCGTCGTTCGGGTTCATGCCGGAAGAATGTCGAGACCAGAGAGCGCACGCGCTCACGCATTTCACCGGCGGCTTTGTTGGTGAAGGTGACCGCCAGAATCCCCCAGCCCGGCACTTTGTGCTGCGCCATCAGGTGGGCGATGCGATGGGTGATGACTCGGGTTTTCCCGCTGCCCGCGCCGGCCAGAACCAGCAGAGGTCCTTCGACATGCTGAACCGCTTCGCGTTGGCGGGGGTTCAGCCGCTCCAGAAAATCCATGGGAAGTACTATTTTAGCAGGCGGGTCCAAGCGGAACTCTGGTAGGAATTCTGTTAGAAACTGGTAGCGAGCGGTCACGATGTCATTCCATGTCGGCGGGCACAAGCCGAAACAGGTCGATGAGCCTCCGAAGGTTCGGTCCAAGCGGCGGCTGTGGGCGGTTGTCTGCGGCGTGCTTGTGACGCTCGGAGGTTTATACCGGGCGGACCACGCTCGACTCATGGGACAAAATTACTTCGGCCAGCCGGTGCATTCGACCGGCTTGATGATGGTGGGCGCCTTGTTCACGCTGTGCTGCCTGATTCCGACATCATGGATGGAGGCCGCTTCAACGCGAGGCCTTCAGCTTGGTCGAAGGAAGCGAAGGGACCGCAATCATCGCACTCTCGTCAAGTAGGCGGACTCACATCAGAGTGACGCTTTCGGCGTTGAACCGCTCCTTTTAGTCGCGGCTCATTGTGGGCGCCTGCTGAATCAATACGATAACGAGCCGCGACCAAAGGAAGCGGTTCAACGGTCGCGTTTTCCTACAGACTTCGTCTGCTTGGTGAAGATTATGCGCGTTTGAAATTGCCGCTGCGGCGTTCGCTTACCGCGCGAATTCCTTCTTCGTGATCTGCGGTGCGCGCGAGCCAGGTCTGTTCGGCAAATTCGTGATCGGTCTGGCGCTTCACTCCTTCGGCGATGCCTGAACGCAAAGTTGCACGCGTGGACTCGACGGCCAGCGGTGCGCCTTCCGCGATTTCTTTCGCGAGCTTCAGCGATTCGGCGCGCAATTGATCGGGCGAGGCGAGCACGTCCGCCAAGCCCCAAGCGATCGCGGTCTGCGGGTCGATTCTGCGGCCGGTGAGGAACATCAGATTGGCGCGCTGCACGCCGATCAATCGCGGCAGCGTATAGGTCAGGCCAAAGCCGGGATGAATCCCCAGCTTCACGAAATTGCCGGCGAACTTCGCATCCGTCGAAATCACGCGGAAATCGGCGACTAGAGCGAGCCCTAATCCTCCACCCACCGCGGCGCCCTGAATTTCGGCGATCACCGGCTTCTTACAGGAAAACAATCGCACGGCTTGTTGATACAAGACGGCTCGCCCCGCCAGTCGAGATTTCGTTGTTGCTTAGAAAAATTCGCGCCAGCGCAGAACGATTTTCCTTCCGACGCCAGAATCAGCACGCGGCAATCGAATTCCGCGTCCAGAGCCTCAAATGCGTCCGCCAGTTCGGAAATGAGCTGATCGTCGAAAAAATTATGCGGAGGGCGATGAATGGTAACGCGGGCGATGTGACCGTCGAGTGCAACGGACACATCGCCATATTGCGTCTGCACGCCTATTTGTACACGCCGGCGGCTTTGAAATCGCCCGCCTTCACGATCGAAACCGCGTCGGCATCGATGTGCTTGCGGAACGCCGCGTTGACCTGTTCGAGCGTCAGCGCCTGGATCTTCTGCTCCACATCGCTCGTCCCACTTCATGGTCCGGCCGTGCTGTTCGTGCGAGGCCAGCAGCTTCAGCAGCGCGGCATCCGTGCGACCGCGCGACCGATGCGCGATTATCCAGATACGCCTTCTTGGCCTCGGCCACCTCCGCCGCCGTGAATCCGTTCTTGAGCGTCTTCGCCAGCTCGTCCATGAAGCTGAATTCCACCTTGGGGCCGTTCACCGGATTCAGACTGACGGTGCCGGAAAGCATCGCCGAATCGCCTTCCGTGGGAATCGCCACGCGCGCGTTGGCGCCGTAGCTCAAGCCTTCGCGATTGCGGATGCGGTCGGAAATGTGCGAGGTGATCGGGCCGCCGAACATGTAGCCGGCCAGCAGCATGGCCGGATAGTCGGGATCGTTCTCCGACATCTGGAAGCGCACGCCGGCTTCGAATTGGGCGTTGGCCTTGTCCGGCGTCTCGATCTTCTCGTTGATGGCGCGGCGGCTTCTTGTAATTGGCGTCGATGCGGCTTGTAGGCCATGGACGTGTTCCAGTTGCCCAGCAGCTCCGCGGCGGCCTTCTGCACGGCCGCCTGGTCCACCGGCCCGACCACCGCGAACACGCCGTAGTTCGCGCCATAGAACTGATCGTGGAATTTCTTGACGTCGGCGAGGTGACCTTCTTCATCTCCGCGATCTGCTCTTCGCGCGTGGCGTGGATACAGCACGTCGCCCTTCGCGCACGGGCTTAGGTGGCGCTGCAGCGTTTCGGCGGCCAGCTGCGTCGGCTCGGTCTGCGGCAGTTCTCCAGTGCTTTGATGCGCTGCGCCTGGATGCGGTCGAATTCGCTCTCTGCGGGGTACAGCCGGCTCCTTCAGCATCTCGACCGCCAGCTTCAAGGCTGCCACGAAATTCGCCGCCGGAGCGGGATGTTGGCGTTCGCGCTGGCGATCCGCCACCGCCGCCTCCGCCACCAGCCGCCGCCGCCTCCGCCGACCGCCTCCGCCACCACCGCCGCCGACGTTCACGCGTCGGCGTTGAGCTTGCGCAGCATCTCTCGTGCAATCTGCTGCCGCGTATGTTCCTTGGTCCCGCCGCCATGATCAGGCTGCCGGCGAACTGCGCCGCGGTGTTCTGCCCGCCAAGCGTATTCTCATCGCCGAAGCGCAGCTCGATGGCCGCCGATCCACCATGTTGTTTTCGGTCTTCTTGGGCAGCATCACGACCTTCATTCCGTTGGCGAGCTTGGACCGCGACCACGCGGCTTTCGATGTTGGCCGGAGTGGGGTCGAACGCTTCGCCGTGCGCTACGGTCACGTTGCTCTTGTAGTCCGGTCAGCAGGCGCTCAGGTCGGGCGTGGCGGGCACCACGGTGCGGTCCGGAGCCGCGTCGGGAATGTAGTAGCCCACGGTGCGGTTCGAAGGCTTGAAATACAGCCTTCGCCACGCGCACCAGGTCGGCCGGGCCGACATCCTCCAGGCGGTCGTGCTGCCAGGAACATCAGCCGCCAGTCGCCCTGCGCGATGGCCTTTTCAGCGCGCCGGTGGCGATGCGACTGCGGATCCGACAGGCTGTTCTCCAGGCCTTGCGAAGCAAGCCGGCGCGCACGCGGTCCACCTCTTCCTTGGTGGGCGGATTCTTGACGACGTCGGCCAGCGGTCTGGATCAGATCTTTCGCGGCCTCGTCCAGCGATTGGTCTTTGTTCAGGCTGCGCGGCAGCGTGATCAGGCCGGGATCGTGCAGCGCGCGCGAGCCCATGTTGGCCGATTCCGCCATCTTCGTGTCCACCAGCGCCTTGCGCAGGCGCCCTTCGTCGCCGCCGCCACCACCGCCGCCGCGGCCACCGCGTCCGCCACGGCCGCCGCCCCGCCGTTCATGACGCCGGCCAGCACCTGCAGCGCCGCCGAATCGGGATGGCCGGCCGCCGGCGCCGTGGTACGCGATGATCACTTCCTGGCCCTTCGCCGACGCGCCGCAGTTCCACGAAGCGCTCGCCATCCTGCGGCGGCTCCACGGTGTAGGTCTGGCTCCAGCTTGCGCGGCGGGCCGCGGGATCTTGCCCATGGTATCGGCCACGAACTGCAGCGTCTTCGCTTCGTCCAGCCGCCCGGTGATCACCAGCACGGCGTTATCGGGCTGGTAATACTTGTGATAGAAAGCCGCCAGGCCGCTCCACCGGCACGCGCTCGATGATCGTCCTTCGAGCCGATGGTCGATTTGCCGTAGTTGTGCCACAGGTACGCGGTGGCCGCCACGCGCTCGCGCAGGATGCTCTGCGGGCTGTTCTCGCCGCGCTCGAACTCGTTGCGCACCACGGTCATTTCGGTGTCGAGAATCTGCTGGGTGAACTTCACGTTCACCATGCGGTCGGCTTCCAGGCCCAGCGCCCACTTCAGGTTCTCGTCGGTGGCCGGGACGGTCTCGTAGTAGTTGGTGCGGTCGTAGGAGGTGGTGCCGTTCCAGTTCGCGCCGTGCGCCACAATCTCGTTCTTGATCTGCCGGCCGTTGGTGGTCTCGATGAAATCCATGTGCTCCAGCAGGTGCGCCATGCCGGTTTCGCCGTAGCCTTCGTGGCGCGAGCCCACCAGGTAGGTCACGTTGACCGTGACCTTCGGATTGGCCGGGTCGGGATACAGCAGCACCCGCAGCCCGTTGGGGAAATCGTATTCGGTGATGCCTCCCATGGAGGCTTTCTTTTCGACGCCCGGAGGCAATGTCTGCGCGAACGCGGCGAGAGCGGAAACTGCCAGGGAGAGTGCGAACACACGACTACTTTTCATATGAATTAAAGGGTATAACAAGCCGCCTCAGGTTACAGGGATACTGACACCATGGCCCTGAAATTTACGACTTCTTATCTTGAAGACGCGCTTGCGGTGTTTCGCCAGTACAAGCGGCTGGCCGAGGGCGCGATGGCGCAGGTGACGGATGAACAGCTCACGGCGTTGATCGATAGTGAGAGCAATTCCATCGCGATCATCGCCAAGCATATGTACGGCAACATGCGGTCGCGCTGGACGGACTTTTTGTCGAGCGATGGCGAGAAGCCGGATCGCGATCGCGACTCTGAATTCGTCGATCCGGCAACGACTCGGGCGGAGTTAATGAAGGGATGGGAGCAGGGCTGGGCGTGTTTATTTGGCGCGATCGAGCCTTGACGGAAGCGGATCTGAATCGCACCATCACCATTCGCAGCGAGCCGCATTCGGTGATGCAGGCCATCAATCGCCAGATCGCGCATTATTCGTATCACGTGGGGCAGATCGTGATGCTGGCCAAGCATTTTCAGAGCGAGAAGTGGAAGACGCTGAGCGTGCCGCGGAACCGGTCGGCTGATTTCAATCGTCGAGTGGAGGCGGGTGAGGCGAGTCAGCGCTGAGATGACGTGGCGCACGCTTCAGCGTGCCGGCGCGGACTTTAGTCTGCGCTCGTACAGCGGACACTGAAGTGCCCGCCGGCACGCCAAAGCGTGCGCCACTGAGGCGCGACGGTTACGGAGCGCGCTTGGGGCCGCTCGTGACGGCCATGAGTCCGTGCTGTTGGGTGCTTGCGCCTTGACTGTTCGAAATTGCGCCGTGCACGATGAGAACGGGTCGGCAGACGTTGCGCCCAAGCGCGCTTCCTGACGGTCGCGCCTCACCTGACGGCCACGAAAAGAGAGAGGATCAAGACAGCAATCAAATGAAGCGGGCTATTTTAATCGCCCTACAGATCGTCGCAGGTTGCGTCCTGTGGGCCTTCGCGCTGGTGTTGTGGATGCACTGGTTGCCGTTTTGGACGGATTATGGCGATTATTCCCGCATCGAAGCAAAGGGATACGCAGTGGAGATCTCGTTCTTCGCGCTCGCACAATACGCGACCTTCTGATTGCGACGCTGGCTTTTCAAATGACCTACGCCACCAGGACTTCGCCAGTGTGCGTCGTATCATACCCCGCGAGCTGTTCCAGCTTCCTTCGGATCGCGGCGCGATTCAGCGCATCAAGCAGCGCCTCGACCGACGGCGTCCGCACAAACGCACGGCGCACCGCGAGATCGTAGCGCTCCGTCGCCAGCGGAATAAAATGCAGCCCGAACGCGCGTGCGGCCGATCGAGTGGCGATGCAGGCGTCGCCTTCGCCCAGGCTCACCGCGATCGCCGCAGGCAGATGACCCAGCGCCTCGCGATCGTAACCGCGTACCTGCTCCGGCTTCATCCCCGCGGCGCGAAGCTGCGTATCGAGCAACTCGCGACTGCCCGCGCCTTTTTCGCGATTGATGATCGACACGCCTTTGCGCGCCAGGTCCGCCACGCTGCGAATGTTCTTCGGATTCCCGGCCTGCATCACCAGGCCCTGTTCCCAGATCGCGAACGTCACCACTTTGACGTCGCCTTTCGGGAACATGCGGCGGATGGTCGGCAGATTATATTCGCCGCTCGAAACGTCGCGCAGATGCGTTCCGGCGACGTGCACTTTACCCTGCCGCAGCCATTCGAGAGCCTGATTGCTGGACGATTGCGCGACGATCAGCTCGACATTTTCGAAGCGCGCCAGGTGTTGGGAGAGCAGCGAAATCCCCGGATCGCAGCCGGCGATCAGCAGGCGCTTTTCGATTTCGAGATCGTCCTGGAAGACGCGTACTCCCGCCTGTTGGGCGCGAGAGGTCTCGATCACCACGCCGTCCGCCATCGGCAAAATCGGCTGCGGCGACGCGGGAATCGCGACGGTGCGCTTGCCCACGCGGCAAAGCTGCACGGGCTGTCCTTTTTGAACCGGCGCGTCAGGATTGGGGGAATTTATGAGGTCGACCGTGATGGGAGGCGAAGCTACCGGGGGACCGGAATCGAGCGCGAAGAGATCTTCGACGCGAACTTCTAAGATGCGGGCGAGTTGCAGTGCGAGCGAAGTATTGGGGACGTAGTCGCCTGCTTCGATCGCGTAGATGGTCTGACGGCTGACGCCGGCGAGCTTCGCGACATGAGCGGCGGATAGTCCGCGCTGCTCGCGGACGGCGTGGAGATGAGTGCGCGTTTCCATAAAGAAAAAGGGCTGCGCCTATTGTCGTCTGAACACGACAGAGGCGCAACCCGTTGTCCAATCATGGCCCGCGTCTCTTGCGGGTGTTACGGAATGCTTACTGGCCGGCAGCCGAATCCTGAATCACGATCCGCTTGTTGGTGCCGGAGACGCCGATTTCGGTGATCTGGCGGTCGTCCTTATAGTTGATCCGCGTCTGGAAATACTTGTCCTTGGCGGTTTCGACCTTCACGGGTACTTCAACCGACACTTTGCCCTGGGTGAAGGTGGCTTTCCCATCCACGATCGTCACTTTCGTATCGCCGGGCTTGAAAGCAGTGCCGTGCACCACAGCCGACTGCTGCAATTCGAACTGGAACTTGTCTGCTTTGTCGGCGGCGAAAAGGGCGCTGGCCGCAGCCAGCGAAAGAGTGCTGAAGAGAATTCGTCGAATCATGGTTTTCTTCTCCTGGTTATTATCTGGTTAACGCCGTTCCGCTTCGGAACAGCCGGATCAACTTAACGCTGTTCACTTATTTAACGATGTGGATGCAGTGAAAGTTCGATGAGATTCAAAGCTTTTTGTAAGAACAGGTAAACATGCTTGCCGACGGGGAGGAAATAACGGGGTAGACAACAGGGCTACTGCACAACCACAATACCATAAAATCCGGCAAAGAGGAAGCCGCGCGAGCCTCGGACTAATTTCCTCGCGCGACCTTGTTCGACGATTCTCCTGTCACATCGCGACAGGAATCGACTCTATACAGCAACGCCGCGCGGAACCTCTAAAGGGAGGCTCCCGCGCGGCGGCTGAAATCCAAAATCCGGACCGGAGTTAGCTCTTGGTCGCGGTGCTGGTCTTGGTGTCTTTCTTGGACTTCTTGGTGGACTTCTTGGTGGTGCTGGTGCTGGTGCCCGTGCCCTGTGCGAAAACGACGCTAACGGCGCCGAGGAAGAGGGAAGTGCTGAGCAGAACGCCCATGATCTTCTTCATGTGATTTATTTCTCCTTGTGGTGTCGACGACTTCTGCGCCGTCAGTTTTATCATCCCAATGACACATGAAGGCTGCCTTAACTGACAATTAAAAGCATTTCATCCTAGGCGGCGGTGGATCACTCCTTTGCTGTTCCAATAAGTGCTTTCGTTTGAATGTTTTGTGTTGCATCCACAGCAAAATCCAATCCGAACTCCGCTACGCTGAGCTCAATGAGACGTAAGGATTTGGGCCGCGCGCTTGCCGTCGAGGCCAAAATTCCCGGTGCGGTTGCGCAGGACCGCGTAGACGCGGTCGTTCACGACATCCTACGCCGACTGAAGTCGGGAAAGACCGTGAATCTCTCAGGTGTGGGAAAGCTGCGGATGCCCCGCACCGGATCTTCGCGGTGAACAAAACCAAAGCAGTCATCGATTTGATCCGGCGATCGCTTGAATCCGGTGAGGCTGTGGAAATCGAAGGACTGGGGACTTTCCGGAAGACGCCACGCGGAATTGAGCTTCAGCCGGTGATGCAGGCCCGCGTTTTCGTCGCCTACATCGTGGAAGATCTGGGGGCCGCTCGCCGGATCTGCCAGGAACTCCGAAGGCACGGCTGCTCGCCCTGGCTGGATCGCGATGAGCTGCTTCCAGGCCAGAATTGGCCGCGCGCGATCAAACGGGCGATCGAGGATGCGGACGCCTTCCTGGCATGCTTCTCGACGCGCGCGATCGGCAAAAAAGGCCAATTTCAGGCCGAATTACGCTTGGCGCTGGACTGCGCCCGCCGGCTTCCGCTAGATTCAACATTTTTAATTCCGGCCCGCTTGGAGGATTGCGCTGTGCCGGCGAGGGTCGCCGAGGACTTGCAGTATGTCGACCTTTTCCCCGATTGGGACCAAGGAATCAAGCGCTTAGTGCGAGCGATCCGGCGAATGATCCGGCAGGGGAGACGGACGCAACCCAGGCTGGTTTCAGGACAACGTGCAGGATCGGTAAATCCGCCCCGCCCCGGGATTCGTATGCACCATTGAAGCTGATTGGAAATCGTGTATGATTAGCGCATCGGGTCCGTACAAGGTGATCGGTGATCACTAGAGGACGCCTCGATGGAAGATCCAGTCAGGGTAGCAAATCACGAATCTAAGGAGATCTAGATCACATGAAAGTATCCACGAAATCACTGGTGCTGACGGCGGCCTTCACGGGACTGCTGGGTGGCACGATGGCCCGCCTCACCGCTGGTGTTACCGATCATGCCAAGTCGTCCGCCGGCAACCTGGTGACCAGCCAGGCCGATGACAAAGCCGACAAGCATGCCTGCAAGGGAAAGAATTCCTGCAAGGGCAAGGGCGGCTGCAAGACCGGCGACAACGGTTGCAAGGGCAAGAACTCCTGCAAGGGCAAGGGCGGCTGCGCCACCGACGGCAAGACCAAGCCCCCCAAGAGCTAAGATTTCAACAGATCGACAGGGGCCAGGGTCAGCCTGGCCCCTTATTTTTTATGCCGGCCAATCGCTTCAACGGATTTACGGATTACGGGATCGGAATCGGGCTGCGGATTCCGCATTACACCCATATTCTGGAGCGCAAACCGGTGGTCGACTGGTTCGAGATCATTTCGGAAAATTTCATGATCGACGGCGGCCGTCCGTTGGCGATCCTGGATCAAATTCTCGAACAGTATCGCGTGGTGCAGCACGGCGTTTCGATGTACTTCGGATCGGCTGAGAAGCTCCACCGCGAGCATTTGAGGCGTCTGAAAGCGCTGGTGAAGCGCACCAAGACTCCCTGGCTGTCGGATCATCTGTGCTGGGGCAGCGTGGATGGCACTTATAGCCACGATCTTCTGCCCATGCCATACACTTTCGAAGCCGCGAAAGTCACGGCGCGAAAGGTTCGCGAAGCGCGCGATTTTCTGGAAGTGCCCATCGCCGTTGAAAACGTCAGCAGCTACGCCGAATTCCACGTCTCCGAAATGACCGAGTGGGAATTTCTGAACGAAGTGGTGGAGCGCGCCGATTGCGGCATTCTGCTGGACGTCAACAATATCTACGTCTCGTCGCGCAATCATAGCTTCAATCCGTTCGATTACTTGAACAGCGTTCCCGCGGAGCGCGTCGCGCAAATCCATCTGGCGGGGCATTCGAAGTTCGCGAAGTACATCCTCGACACGCACGATCACGCGGTGATCGATCCGGTGTGGAAGCTCTACGAGCACGCCATCCAGCGCGTCGGACCCACGGCCACTCTGCTTGAATGGGACGATCGCATCCCGAGCTTCGACGAAGTTCACGGCGAAGCGCTGAAGGCGAAAAAATACCTGCCGGTTCCGGCCCACGCATGAAGTTGCTGGAGTTGCAAAGACGGATGGCCAAAGCCATCATGCAGCCGCTGGGCCGCGACGACAAGCAATCGCGCCAGACCAACGTCGACTACATCAAGCCCAACGACCGTCTGAAATCGATCGAGCGGCTGGAAATCTACAGCCGCAGCTACTGGTATCGCATCATCGATTCGATGTTCGAAGATTTTCCGGGGTTGCTCGCGGTGCTGGGGATGCGCGCGTTCAATAAAATGGTGCGCGCCTATCTGGCCGATTGCCCTTCGCGATCGTATACTTTGCGCGATCTGGGCGGGCGCCTCGGGAAGTGGCTGGCCAGGAATCCGAAATACGCGGGCGCGAAACTGGCGGTCGCTCAAGATATGTTTCGCCTGGAATGGGCGCACATCAACGCGTGGGACGCAGCGACGCTCACCACGCTGGGGCCGGAGCATCTGGTTGAGCTGGGACCCGAACTGCGCATGAGCCTGCAACCACATGTCCGGTTAATCGAATTGAGTTTCCCGGTCGATGAGCTGCGCATTCGCGCCAATGAAACCAAGGAAGATCATGAAGTGGCGAGCAACGCTCCTTCGAAACTGAAGCGCCGCCGCATCACCGCCGCCGCCGCGCGACTGAAGCGCCAACGAATCCACGTCGCCGTCCATCGGCTGGATTTTTCGATCTACTATCGCAGGCTGGAACCGGAAGAGTTCCGGCTGCTGGCGGCCATTCGCGATTCCAAGACCATTGGCGAAGCGATGACGGCTTTCTATAAAAAGAGCACGATGCCGATCGACGATCTGGAGCCGAGGATCGAAGGCTGGTTCGCAATCTGGGCCGAGCTCGGATGGTTGTCGACGGCGGGAGACTGATATGCAAATGATCGAAAAGCTGTACCGGCTGTTGATCAAAATCGGCGATAGCCTGCAATCGCCGCTGCTGCTATTCATCCGGCTCTATTGGGGTTTTCAGTTCATGCAGACCGGCTGGGGCAAGCTTCACAGTCTCGACAAAGTCACCGGCTACTTCACCGAATTGGGCATTCCCGCACCGGCTCTGAACGCGACTTTCATCTCGGGGCTGGAGTTCGTGGGCGGGATCCTGCTGATGATCGGACTAGCGTCACGGCCCATCGCGCTGCTGTGCGTGGGCGATATGATCGTCGCGTTCTTGGCCGGCGATCGCGACAATCTGAAACTGATCTTTTCCGATCCGGACAAGTTCCAGCAGGCGGCGCCATATCCGTTCCTGTTCGCGTTTCTGATCATACTGATTTTCGGGCCGGGCAAAGCTTCGCTGGACGCGCTGATTGAGTCTCGTAGGAAATGATCGCGCCGCTTCAGTATCCTTAAAGTTTGCAGCTCTTCTCGCCGACGTACTTCGTATTTCTTGCCGCCGTCTTCCTTCTGTACTGGCCGGTATCGCGAGTCCGCCTGCTCACGCTCAGCGTAATCCTGTTCGCGAATTATTTCTTCTATGCGAAGTGGGATCTCGCGTTTTTGATTCTGATTCCGGCGGCGTCGACCATCGATTTTCTGATCGGACTAGGCCTGCAAGGATCGAAGCGCCGCGGTGTGCGCCGCCTGCTGGTCACGGCGAGCATCTTCATGAACATCGGCCTGCTCGCGTATCTGAAATTGTTTCCGTTGTACCAGCCGAATTGGCCGCATGTCACGGCGCAAACGTGGTTGGAATGGCGCTGGACCCTCCCCATCAGCCTCTCGTTCTACGTCTTCCAGGCCCTGACCTACACCATCGATCTGTATCGCGGCGACATTAAAGGAACGCGCAGCTACCTGGCGCATCTCTCCGCTGTCTCGTTCTTCCCCACCACGCTGGCCGGACCGATCACGCGCGTCTCGTCGCTGATCGAGCAATTCGAAAAACCCAAGCGTCTGGAAGCCGCCGACGGCGGACGCGCGCTGTTTCTGATCGGCATGGGCCTGATCAAGAAACTGATGATCGCGGATTTTCTGGCGTCGAATCTGATCAATCGCGTCTTCGATACACCAAATCTGTACAGCGGCACCGAAGTTCTGGTCGCCGTGTACGCCTACGCGTTCCAGATCTATTTCGATTTTTCGGGCTACACCGATATCGCGCTGGGATCGGCGATGCTGCTCGGCATTCGATTGCCGCAGAATTTCAATCAACCCTACGCGGCGGTGAACATTGCCGATTTCTGGCGGCGCTGGCACATCTCGTTTTCCAACTGGCTGCGCGATTATCTGTATTTCTCGTTCCCTGGAAAGCGAACCAAAGTCATGCCGTACGTCAGCCTGTTCCTCACCATGGTGATCGGCGGATTGTGGCATGGCGCGAGCTGGAATTTCGTGATCTGGGGAGCGCTGCACGGGCTCGGCCTGGTGATCGTGCGAGGCTGGCAGACCCGCACGGGCACAGCGCCCGCGACGGGCGTGTGGCGATACGTGAGCATGTTCGTCACGTTCCACTTCGTCACTTTCGCGTGGATTTTCTTCCGCGCGCCCAATCTGGAGACCGTGAGCGAGATTTTGCATCGCATCGGATCGCTGAGCGTTTCGGGCGCGAATTTGTCGGGCGCGCTCGCGTTGATTTTGACCATCGCGGTGTTGGGCCATTCGATTCCGAAGAAGTGGTATGACTATAGCCTCGGGTTGTATGTGAAAGCTCCGTTCTACGCGCAGGCCGTGCTGATGGCGCTGATGGTGACGGGATTGCAGTACGTCGCGCAGACCGGCGCGACTCCATTTATTTACAACCGGTTCTAGCGATGAAGAAGACGACACTTACGATCGCTGCTTTCGCCGCCCTCCTGTTTTTGCCTCGTGTTGTGCCCGCACTGAGTAAGTTCACTTCGTTTGATCCTGCGCTTTTCAATAAAGTTATCGATCTTCCGATTCCGAAACCGAAGCCCGAACCCGGGACGGTCGACATCATCGATCTGCGGCAGAAGCGCCTGGATGCGAAAGCGCCCTCGAACCTGATCGATCCCAATCATGAGCTCGATCATTTCTATGACGCGCTGACGCGCGGCGGGACCATTCGCATCGTGCATTACGGCGATTCGCCCACCACCGGCGATTTGATCACGGCCGATGCTCGCTCCATGCTGCAGAAGCAATTCGGCGATGGTGGCAGCGGATTCGTGCTGATCGCGCGGCCGTGGGCCTGGTACAACCGCCGCAATGTCGAAATGGGCGCGGAGTCGGGATGGAAGATCGAGATCGCGGGCGTGACCGCGATGAAAGACGGGATGCATGGACTAGGCGGCGTCAGCTTTGTCGGCTCCGCCGGCGCCAACGCGCACTGGAGATTCAACTCGCGCCATCGCATCGTCGAAGTCGCGTACTTATCGACGCCCGATTCGGGAGCGTTCGCGGTCGATGCCGACGAGCAGCAAGTCGGCGAGGTCGAAACCGCGTCACAATCGGAGGAGGAGACGAAGACGCCCGGATATGCTTCGTTCAATGTTCCCGATGGCGCGACTAAGTTCGCGATCCGCGTCACGCACGGAACGGTGCGGCTGTATGGCGCGGAATTTCGAACCGGCAGCGGCTTGATGTATTCGAGCCTGGGCATCAACGGCGCCAACGTCACCATGCTTTCGCGAACCTTCAACGGTCCGCACTGGGCCGCGGAATTGCGCCATTACAAGCCGGACCTGGTGATCGTCAACTACGGAACCAACGAAAGCGGCTATGCGAAATTCGTCGAAACCACCTGGGGGCCGGAGATGCGCATCGTGGTAAAGCGCCTCCACGAATATGTCCCAACCAGTTCCGTGTTGCTCATGAGCCCCATGGATCGCGGGGACAAGAATTCGGCCGGCGAGATCGTGACCACCCCGATTCTGCCGAAACTGGTGGAGATCGAAAGCAGCGTCGCGGCGGAAACCGGTACGGCATTTTTCAATACTTATGAAGCGATGGGCGGCGAAGGCACCATGGCGCGATGGTACACATCAGAGCCTCGCCTGGTCAGCGCGGATTTCATTCATCCCATGCCCGCCGGCGCCAAGATCGTGGGGGAGTTGTTATACAAAGCCCTGCACGATGGATATAACGACTATAAGCTGCGACAATTAAAAGATCGGTCCGTGACAGGTGATGCTGGGCCAGTGCAGCCCCAGCCGTAAACATGCCCAACCGAACTTGGAAGATCGCGTTCGTTTTTGCCGCTGCGGCAGTGTGCCTGTGTGCGGCCACGGCGCAGACCACCAAGAAATCCACTTCACCATCAAAGTCCACGGCCGCCAAGAAATCCTCCTCGAAGAAGAACTATCGATCGAGTGTCGGCAAGCCTGATCCGAAAACGGCTTTAGCCAAGAAATCGCCTGTGAAAACGGCGGTGAAAAAAGTCGCGACAGCGCCCGCCGTACCGGTGAAGGCTGTGCGACGTAGAGTCGTTCCGCACGCCCCGCCTGTAAGCGCGAAGACCCGCTCGGAAGCGCACGAAGGCGTATTCATGAAGGTCGCCAACGGAGCCGATATTCCCGTCGAAAACGCAGCTGCGCTGATTCCGTTTTTCGAGCAGCTCTATCGTCATCAGAAAGGCGAGACGCACGGGCCGCTGCGTATCCTGCATTACGGCGATTCGCACACCGCCGCCGATGAATGGACCGGCGATCTGCGCGCGCGCTTTCAGGAAAAATTTGGCGATGGCGGCAGCGGTTATTCGTTCGCAGGACGCCCGTGGAACGGATACCGGCGCGATGGACGTGCGCACGGGATCGACCAGCGGTTGGCACACCGATGGACTGGTGGGACGCGCGGGCGACGGAGTGTATGGACTC
Organism: Terriglobia bacterium; assembly: GCA_963819125.1. Classification (GTDB taxonomy): domain Bacteria; phylum Acidobacteriota; class Terriglobia; order Bryobacterales; family Bryobacteraceae; genus Palsa-187. The sequence continues at coordinate 1,074,733 of CAWFUQ010000011.1, read as the reverse complement.
GGCGGCGTAAGCATGTCCACCCGATCGCCGCATCAGGCGGTTTATCTGCAGGCCGACGGCCAGCAGTTCGAATTGTTCTATCTGCATGCAGCCCGGCGGCGGCGCAATTCAGATTTACGACAACGGATCGCCTATCGAACAAATTTCGACCGAAGGCGAAGGCGCGCCGGGCTATTTTCATTACGAGGCCACGCCCGGTCAGCACAAGCTTGAAGCCGAGACGCTGGATCACGCGCCGGTGCGTTTGTTCGGATGGGTCGCTGAAAACGCCACCGGCGTGACGTACGAAACGCTGGGCATTAACGGCGCATCCGCGTCGATCATGCTCGATTGGAATGAGACCACGCTGCGATCGAATATCGAGCGGCGCAATCCGGCGCTGATCGTGCTGGCTTACGGAACCAACGAAGCCGGACGCAAGGCTGGACGGTGGAAGCGTATCGCGATATGTACTCGCATCTGATCGGCCGCGCTTCGCGCCGCCGCGCCCGCCGCCACCATTCTGGTCATCGGCCCGCCGGACCGTTACGTGCACACCGAAAGGGCTGGGCGCCGATGGACGGAGTCGACACTGATCGTCGAAGCGCAGCGCCAGGCGGCGGCCGCCACCGGCTGCGCGTTCTGGGATCTGCGCGCCAAAATGGGCGGCAAGGGATCGATGCAGCAGTGGATCCAGGCCGGCATGGCGCAGTACGATCACGTGCACTTTACTGCACCGGGCTACCAGCATGTTGGGCGATGCCGTGTTTCGCGATGTAATGAGCCAGTACGATGTTTTCCTGAAGGCACGCGCGGATATCGTCGCAGCAGTACGCCGATTCTGCGAAACAGGTTGCCACCAAACAGTAAGGTGACCGGTGCACATGGATCCCAGCCCCCCTCCAAGCACAACCACTGTCGAGTTCTATTGCCCGCGCTGCGCCGCAACCGGTGCCCGATCCCCTGGTGTGCGGCGATTGCGCGTCGCTGATCTGCCGCCGCTGCGGCGCGCCGCTCGAGCACATCGACGAGTTGGGTATCGGCTAATGCGCGGCGCTCGCTTGTTTCTCGCATGCTGATCGCTGGCAGCTCGCATCGCGCCGCAACAGCCCGCCACCGGGATCGCCTACGCGGGACCCTCGACGCTCAACCTGCGAAAAGATCTCGCATCGAATCGCCCAACGTCGGATCGGCGAAGCATGGCGATCGGCTGGAAGTGCTCGAAACACGCCGCCGGTTCGTGCAGTGTGCGGACGCCCGCCGGGGTCGAAGGTTGGACCGATACCAACCTGCTGCTGACGCAGCAGCAGATGGACGATCTGCATCGGCTGGCCGAAAGCGCCGCGAAGTTGCCGTCGCAAGGCGCAGCAACGGTGTTCGACGCGCTCAACATGCATGCCCAACCGACCGCCAATCGCCCAGCTTTTATCAGATCCCGGAAAGGGCTCGGTGGATGTGATCGGCCATCGCGTCGCGCCGCGATATGCCCGCGGCCGCGCCGAAGTCGCCTGGTTCATCGCGCCGCGGCGGCGGCGAAAAAATCCAAGGCGAAGGATCCAAATCGGCCAGGGCCTCCGCCTCCGCCGCCACCTGTTCCGCCGACGCCGCCGAAAAATTGGGAGGATTTGTCGCGGCCGCGCGCTTCGACCTTCCGGGCTACATTCCGCCTGCCGCGCGACCGAACGCGACCGTCCGCTCGACGATTGGAGCCTGGTGCGCATGCGCGATCCGCATGCCGATCCAAAAACCGATCCCAAAGTCGGCTGGGTGCTGTCGCGAATGCTGCTCATGTCGATTCCCGATGAAGTCGCGCAATATGCCGAAGGCCATCGCATCACGGCGTATGTCGCGCTTGGCGAGGTGAGGGACAAAGAGCGCAGATCGAGATCAAGCCGAACTGGCTGTGGACCACCGCATCGTCGTCGCAAGTCGATTACGAATTCGACAGCTTCCGCGTGTTCGTGTGGAGCACGCGCCGCCATCGCTACGAAACCGCCTACATCGAGCGCAACGTGAAGGGATATTATCCAATCGAGGCCGTGCCGATTCCTGGACAGGACGAGAAATCGTTTTCGTTGGTGCTCGAAGATAAAGATGGCAAGATTTACAAACGCACTTACGCGTTTGCGGGATATCACGTGCGTATGATTTCGAAATCGCCATATCAACTCGCGCCGGCGCTGCCGGAGGTAAGGGGGACGCATAGCTTCGATGCCGATCCCGTGCCTCAGCCCAGCGATTCGACGTTCGGTGAGAAGCTGCGCGATCTGCGCAAGCGCTGGTTCGGAAAGTAGGCTATGCGAGCGCTGCTAATGCTAAGCGTCGCGATGATGTGCCGCGCGCAGAGTGCGGAGCTTGCGGCGGCGGTGAAATCGCCAGCCACGCTCGCGAAGTACGTCGAATCGCGTTCGGATACGGATTGGGCCGCGCTGTGGAAAGCGCTTGGTGTTCCAGATCCGAGATGGTTTTCTGCTCCGTGCATGAAGTCCGGCGAGCCGAAAAAATGCCCCACCAGAGTCATTACAGCCTCGAATCCTGATCAATCGATTTTGATCATCGGGGAGGACGAACTCCGTGCAACGAACCTCTGTATTCGCTACCTCGGCAGTGCGGCCAAAGGCTGGAAGTACGCCGGCATGCAGATCGTGGGCACCCGAGACGCGCCGGTCGAGTACGAAATCGTCCGGATCTGGGGCAAGCCGATCCTCAAGATCACGAGCGACACCACTCAGGCGGGCGTCGGCCTCAGCCAGCAAGTAGTGGATTGGTTCGACCTTACGCAATCGCGATTCGAACCTGTGTTTTCATTCAGCCCTGACACGAACCTCTGGCAGTTCGCCGTCGACGTTAGCTACGAGATCAAAGTCCAGACTACGACCAGCCAGAATGCAGGCCGTGAGCACATCGACGTGAGCATGAAGGTGCGTCCTTTCGGACCTGACTTCGACCTCGGGACTCGGAATTTCACGGGCGTCTATGAACGGAGCGGCACCGAAAAGAAATTCACACTGCGCCGCGCGACGATTCCAAACAGGGAGTTCGCCGCCCTCAGGAACGCAATTGAGGAGCCTCTAACAGACCAGATATTCCGTTACGCGCTTCCCGGGCTGAGGAAAGTCGCGGCGGGCAACGATGCGGACGCCAGAGAATGGCTGACGAGCGTTCTCAGCGGCCGCGCCGACTCGCCCGAAAAACGCGAACTCCTCGCGGCGCTCGCCGGGCATTGATCCATGAGTCGAGCGCGATTGTTGAGTGGGTTGGGGCAAAATGGATGTCACGAGGGCGACATGCGCAAGGTTCCAATTTCGAAACTCAGGACATACTGCAACAAGCTCCTACGAGAAATAGAAGAGACTCGCGTTCCCATTGAGGTGACGAAACACGGCAAGACGTTAGCGAATATCGTTCCCATCAAACAGTCGAAGCATCGCTGACTCGGATCGTCACCCGGCAATCTCACCGCCGTTTACGCGATGGCACAATGTGCGGCTACTTTTGCGTCAACAAATCCGGCCGATCGATATGCTCGCCCTTGAACACGATCATTGAAATCTGTTCAGTAGCCGAAATATCTTTGAGCGGATTCCCGTTCAGCAGCACCACCGTCGCGTCGTAACCCTTGCGCAATAGCCCGATTCGATCGCCCGCGCCGAGCGCTTTCGCCGCATCGCCGGTCGCGGCCTTCAGCGCTGCTTCCGCGGGAACGCCAGCTTGCACCCAGAGCTGCAGTTCGCGATGAATGGTCGGCCCGTGGATCACCATCAGATTTCCCGCGTCCGATCCCGTGATCAGCGTCACGCCCGCATGATACGCGGCCAGCAGATTCTGTTTCCCGAGTTCGATTCCTTGATGCAGCGCGGCGGCCTGTGCTCGCGCTGCCGCGAAATCCGGCCCGGCCAGCAGCTTCTTGGTTGAATCGAGCAGCTTCTTCGGCCCCACCTGCTGCACCAGCGAACGATCCAGCAGATCCGTCTTGCCCGCGGCCATATCGGCGAGCGCTTCCATCACCGTGAGCGTCGGATCGTAGGTCACGCCCGATTGCTTCATGCGATCGAACAGCGCCGCCGGAATCACATCCCGATTCGACCCGTGCTCGATTCCGTTCACGCCCGCGTCGAGCGCGTCGGCGACGTCCTTCGCGGTGCCGGTGTGGCAGATCACGGCGAGCCCGTCGGCATGCGCCGCATCGACCATCGCCTTCAGAATGGCCACGTCGAGCCGCGGCATCACGTTCCCGGGGTAGCCGCCGTCCAGCACGGCTTTGATTCCGTCGACGCCGCGCTTCTTCAGATCATCGACCATTTTCTTCGCTTCATCAGCCGTCTTCGGCGACCGCACGAATTCGGCTAGGAACCCTGCGCGCATCTGCTCCGGCATGTATTGCGCGATCTCATAAGGATGGCCGCCCTGCGCGGTGAACAGTGGACCGACCAGAAACAACTCCGCGCCCAGTTTCTCGCCCGACGCGATCATCTGGCGCGCGTTCAGAACGTCGGGCGTCGCGTCGCCCAGCGCTGCGCACCGCGGTGATGCCGCTGTACAGATACGCGGCGAGCTCTTGCGGCATCACCACACCGGCATCCTGCGCATAGTCGGTCGCTTGTTCGTAGAGTCCGCCAGGGTTCCCGAGGTGCACGTGCGTATCGATCAATCCCGGGATCAACGTCTTGCCCGCCGCATCCATCGCTTCCGCCTTGAGGCTCTTAGGATCGGGCGACGAGCCTTCGTAAACCTGGACGATCTTGCCGTCTTTCAGCAGAACGCCGCCGGGCTCGATCACCTGTCCGTCGCCGATGATGAGCCGCGCGTCGCGAATCAGATAGGCGTGGCCGCGCTCCATCGCACGCATCGTCATGCGAGCTTGAACCACGGCCTCATCGGTACGCGCGTTCCAGGTGCCAATGATCACGAACGGCACCAGCACCGCCAGCACCCACAATTTCGCTGCCGGCTTCACTTTCTCCTCTTTTTCCCAACGAAACAGCTTGAACGCGATGAACGTGCCGAGCACGGTAGTCAGCGCCAGCGCGCCAACCGGCTTTGCGCATGTCGTAAGTCTGATCCGGGAAAAACAGCGCCTGCAACCCTTTGGTGAGATAGGACGCGGGAATGTAATCCGAAACTTTTTGCAGCCAGTGAGGCATAATCCCGATCGGAAATGTCGCGCCGCTCAGGAACAGCATCGGGAAGTACAGAAGCTGGATCAGGATCTGACTTTCCTGCATCGAATTCGAAACCGCGCCGAGGATTCCACCGAATGCGCGGAACGCAACGACGCCCAGGATGATGAACTCCGCTGATCTGCAGCATGTTCGCGGGCAGCGCCATCCCCCACCAGTAATGCGCCAGCCCGAACACCAGAATCACCAGCGGAATGTATGTACCAGGCCGACCACCAGCGACGAAACCAGAATCGGCCCGGGCGTGATCGGCGCGACTTTGAATCGCCGCAGAATGTTGGCTTCGCGCTCCATCACCGCGCGCATGCCCGCTCCGAAAAATCCGCCGCCCAGGATGCCGATAGTCAGCACCATGGTGATCACCTGCCACCCTGTGCCGCCCTGTTCGGCATGCATCATCGACCCGAAGATGACGAAGAAGATAAGCGGAAAAAGATAGTTAAAGAACACCACCGAGCGGTCGCGAAATGTCAGCCGCAGGTTCATACGGATCTGTGCAAGATAAGCGTTCATTAGTCTCGAAGCCTCTTCCCGGTCAGTTCGATAAACACATCTTCCAGCGTGGGCCGCTTCAGATGAATATCCTCTAGATCGATTCCGTGCTGATCGATCCACTTAATCAAATCCGGAAGCGTGCGCGCGGGGCGGCTGGAATACACCGTGAGATGCCGGCGATCTTCACTCAGCAGGTGTTTTTCGGAATTCTCGAACTTCGGCACATCCACCGGCATCGGCTCTTCCGTAATAATTTCGACGCGCGATTGCCCCAGCGTGCGCTCCTGCAACTCGCGCGGCGTGCCGATCGCGATGATCTTGCCCTGATCCACGATCGCCACGCGATCGCACAATCGTTCGGCTTCTTCGATGTAATGCGTGGTCAGCAGAATGGTGCGTTTGGAATCGCGCAGCTCGCTGATCAGGCTGTGAATCTCCAGGCGAACCTGCGGATCCAGGCCCGTTGTAGGTTCGTCGAGAAAGACGAGTTGCGGATCGTTGACCAGCGCCAGCGCCAGCGCGACGCGCTGCTTCTGGCCGCCCGAAAGTTTCGAATAGAACACGTTGCGCTTCTCCGCAAGCTGCAGCCGGTCGATCAGCTTATCGATATCGACACCCCGCGAATAGAAAGCAGAAAATAGCGCGAGCGATTCGCGCACCGTGATCTTGTCCGGGAGATTGGTCGATTGCAGACATACGCCGATCCGATCCTTGATCGCGCGAGTGTCAGCGCCGGGATCGTACCCGAGCACCTTCACGTCGCCCGCCGATCTGGGCCGCAAGCCTTCCAGGATTTCAACGGTGGTCGTCTTGCCCGCGCCGTTCGGCCCGAGCAGTCCAAAGACTTCACCCTGTGCGACATCGAAATCGATGCCGCGTACGGCCTCGAAAGCTTCATACGACTTCCTAAGCCCGGACACATGAATCGCGTATTCCGCCGATTGTTTCATCTTGCACATGATAGCGGGCGGACGCCCTCAGCGTGTTGGAGAAACCGGCAAACGGCGGAAAAGATAGGACGAACGGCGAGAGAGAGGAAGAGATCGCCGGTCAGGTGGAGGGGAGTCCGGGCTCGCGATAACCCCCAAACGGCATACGGGCCAGCCTATCAACAGAAAGTTAATAAATAATTGTTTTGAGCCAAAGTCGACCGAAATTACACGTTACTTTTGACTGTGTTTCGGGTTATAAGTAAATTGGTGACCTGCTCGGATCTCTCCCTCACCACTGCCCGTTCCGGCGGATGGGGGCCTATATCGTGCTGATAGGGGCCTCCGGTGCAATGCCCTTAAAGGGATTGCGCCTTGCAGTGACAGTTCCACCACGCGCCTGGTTCGGGGGCATCGATTATTTCTTCGCCCTCGACATGGCGGAGGAACTGCGGCGCATGGGCGCGGTCACGCTGCCGGTGGATCTAGCCCGGATTTGCGCCGGCGATTCCGAATGGACGCACGAAATCATTGAGGCGCTCCGGGCGTTTCAACCGGACATTGCCATCGGTCTGCCGAATGCCGGTTATATTACGGCGTGCAAAACATGCACCGGCGAAAATATTTTTCGTGACATCCTCCAGATCCCCTCCATCCTGATCTGGGATCACGGCGTTCTGCAGTTCGCCCCGCAAGTTCTCGGTGCGCTCCCCTCGGATGCTTCTGCTTCCCAGGACGGCTGCCTGAAATCTCTGCGAGCCGCGCTGGATCATCCTCTGTACGTGCACTATTCTCCGGATCGCGGGCATATTGCCGCCATGGATTCGCTGGGAATTTTGAACGAAAGCGAGGTACGGTCCTTCATTCAGCCGGCGTGGCCGGCATACGTCCGCCACGGCCAGGAGTCCGCGCAAAGACCAGCGGGGGGAAGCAGGCTGGCGTTCGCCGGCAACGTTTACCTGAATGGCGCACAGCAGGCCCCGTTCCGATCGAATGCGCTGCTCGCGGGAATCGAAAACCGAATGCTGCGCGCCAAGGAAGCCAACTTCACCATTTCTCTATGGGACTTGCTTCGCTCCGAACTCGATTGCCTGGATCCCATCGACCGGGCATCGGCGCGCTTGCGCCCGGACGAAAGTTTCTATTGGACATTCACAACCGGCGAGATCGAAACCGTAGGAACCACGCACGCCCGTTTGCATGCGCTGACGGCGCTCGGAACGCCCGTCGATTTCTACGGCAACTTTTGCGAGCCGCTGATGGCGACCACTCTTGAATCTCAGTACGGCCTTCGATTCCGAGGTTGCAAGAACTGCATCACCGATCTGCCATCGCTCTATCGCACCAGCGAATTGATGATCGACGTGGTCCATCCCGGCTACATCTCCGGCATTTCGCCGAAGATCACCGCGTGCTTTGCGGCCGGCGGAACAATGGTGTTCGATTACAAAGACGATTTCCGCGACACGTTGGGCGATCTCGCCGATGCGGTGATGTATCGCACCATCGATCAAATGAATGGACTGGTGGAAACGTACTTGAGCCAGCCCGCCCAGAAGCGGGCGATTTCCCGGGAGCTACAGCAGCGAATCTTAAGCGAGTTCACGTTCACCGCGCTGTGGGAGCGCATTCTGTCGGCCGAGCCGGTTTGGCGGGGCCGTCGCGTCAGCCAATCCATCGCCAGCGCGTAGCGCGATCGTCCCCTTTTATGTCTGAGCCCATCCAATCTCTGTGGATCGGAGATCGCCTTTCTGTCATGGAGCAGCTTTCCATGCGATCGTTTCTCGCGCATGGTCACGCCTATCATCTTTACGCCTATGAACCGATCGCGAACGTCCCGGATGGAGTCGTGATAATGGACGCGGCGGAGATCCTGCCTGCCTCGGCGATTTTTCGCTACAGCGAATTCGACAGCGTGTCCGGCTTCTCCAATTTCTTTCGCTATAAGCTGCTGCTGGAGCGCGGCGGCTGGTGGTGCGATACCGATCTGGTGTGCTTGAAGCCCTTCCCCGGCGATCCTGTGGTCTTCTCCGCGCAGCTTAATCAACACGGTTCGGCCGAAGAACCGAATGCCGGAGCCATTCGCCTTCCTGCCGGAAGCGAGTTCGCCGCGCGCGCGTGGAGCGTGTGCCAAAGCAAAGATCCCAAGCAAATTCGCTGGGGCGAAACCGGTCCAAACCTGACGCGGCAGATCATCGACGATCTGAACCTGTGGCCTTGCGTAAAGAGCGCGGCAGCGTTCTGCCCCGTTCCGTTCCTCACCTGGCAAACCATCCTCGAACCGAATCACAAATGGATTTTCGGCGAGGAAACCTACGCCGTGCATCTGTGGAACGAATTGTGGCGTCGCGCCGGCAAGGATAAGAACAAGATTTACGACCAGGGCTCTCTGTATGAACAGCTCAAGCGGCGATACAGCTTGGGGCCGAAGCGCTATTGGCCGCACAAGCTGCGCCGGTTATTTCTGCATTCGACGTAGCAAGTACTGATCGGCGCTGATGGCGCCGTTCTTGAGCTTCTTCCAATCGTCCTGCGCTCCAATGATCCGTCCATTGACGTGATTGGATTGATCCGACGCCAGAAACAGCGCCAGGTCAAGCTGCTTTTCCGGTGCGACCCCGCCGGTCAGGCGAGTCTGTTCCGCGTGTTCGATTTCGCGCCAGCCCGCGCGATCGCCCGCCGCGAGAATTTGATCCGTCATGTGCGTGTAGGATTCGCCGGGCGACAGACAATTGATCTGCACGTTGTGCTCCACCACTTCCGCCGCGACGCTCTCAACAAATCGGGCCAACCCGGCTTTGGCAGCGGCGTAGATCGAAAAATTCGGACGTCCAGAGGATACTCCCCCGCAGGCGAGCACAATAATTTTTCCCGACCGGCGCTCGATCATGTGCGGCAGCACGGCGCGGCAGGAGTTCAGCACGCCGATCAGATTGGTGTGCAGCACATCGCTCCACGACTTCGGCGCGGTTTCGGCGAACGATCCAATGGGCCCCTGCACCGCGGCCGCGCAAATTAACACCTGCACCGGAGCGTTGAAGTGCACCCGCATCCGTTCCAGCGATGCGGCGACCTGCTCGTAGTCGCAGACATCGGTGCGCAGGCGCAGCGCCGCGCCGCCGGCGTGTTCGATTTCCAGATGACACAGATCCAGTTCGGCTTTGCTGCGCGCCAGCAGCCCGACGCGTGCACCTTTCGATGCGAAACCGATGGCGAGACGTTTTCCAATGCCGCGGCCCGCGCCAGTGACCAGCACCGAGACGCCCTTAAGCGAGTGCACAATTCAAGTTATTACAAATGAGAAGTTTACGCCACGAGTTCAGGCTGGAGGAACTGAACTTCGACTCCGATTTGCACGCTCTCTCCGTTTTCGAGCAGATAGCGGCCGGCGACCCACGGCACGATCTGATCAGCGCGCATGCGCGCGATCTCAGCGGGACCCTGGAACAGCACCATGAAATCGGTATCGGTCCATCGAGCGACGAAATCTTTGTGACGAAATTGCGAGCCCAATCGCGAGCCCACCTGCTGCATCACTTCGGCATTCACATCGCCATTGAGCTGGAAGTGCAACAGCACCGGAGAGGTGCCGGCTTTCTTGCGCGATTCGATCTGCCGCTCCATTTCCCGACGGTTCATCAGGCCGGTGAGCGGATCGGTCAGTTCTGATTCCTGCAACCGGCTCTCGACCGCGCCCAGCTCGTTGCGCATCCGCGTCACCAGCGACTGCGTTTCGTGACACATGCTCTCGATGCAGCTCAGCAAACCCGCTACCTGCAGCGCCACTACTTCTTGCAGCGCGTCGGGATTAGCCGGGTAATCCGCGCTCTCCATTTGCCCGGCGAACTGGCGCAGCCGCGCGCCGTAGAAATCCTGACGCTGCGCGAGCGAGTGCACCACTTCTTCCAGCGTCGCGATCGCCGACCGCAGCTCGGCCCCATGCTGGGCGACATAGAGCGACGATTTCGTCGCGAACTCGGTCAGCTCAGCTTCCACCGACGCGCTGCTTTCCACCATCGCATCTGGCGAGGAATCGAACGCCAGCCGCGACCGCAGGCGGCTCAAGCGGTGACGATAAAGCCCCCCAACTTCCGGACAAGCATCGCCGACGCAGTTCGCCACGGCCGACAACGTCGAGAGGTAGCAACTCACCGCGGTATGCAGCGCGTGCAGGTTCGGATCGATCTCGGAGTCGGGAGTAGCAGTGCCGTAGGGCGCTTCGAACATAGATCGGCCTAAGGGAATTATCGGCTTAGGAACCAATCGTAAGCATCGGGCGAATACCCTAGGAGGGTTCTTTTGAATGCTGGGAGATAGAATGATCGCCATGAAGACCGCGGGGTTAGTTGCGCTGACGTGTGCGCTGGGAGCAGCGCAACCATCGGCCGGCTTGAAATTTGAAGTGGCTTCGGTCAAGCCGTGGAAAGACGACGGTGTGAGCCCGCGTAATTCGCATGCGACCTATGGACCGGATGGCATCAATTTCGGCGCACTCACGCTCGCTTATATCATTGGTGAGGCGTATCAATTCCCGGTTGGTCGCATCCAGGGAACCGGCTCACTCACGAAAGAAAGCCTCTGGGCCCCGTTGCGAGTGGGCTACGATATCGTCGCGAAGGCGGACCATCCGGGTTCAAAGGATCAACTTCGCCTGATGCTGCAATCGCTGCTGGCAGATCGATTCAAGCTGGAACTGCATCGCGAATCCAAGACCGGGCCGGTCTACAAGCTGGTGGTCGCGAAGGACGGCCCGAAGCTGGTAGCGTCTCAAGACCCCGATGGGCAATACAACGTCTCGCGCAGCCCGGCTGGGTTGGTGTTTAGTAACGCGGATATGACCGGGCTGAGCGTGTTCCTTTCCAACCTGGTCGACCGGCCGGTCGTCGACCGCAGCGGGCTGAACGGCCGCTACAATTTCGTCATCAAGTCCGAAGAGATCCCCAGCGACAAGAGCTCCGTATCTGCCGGTACGTCGCCCGACACGCCCTCGGCCGCGGCATTCGCCGAATCATTGAAGCGACTAGGCCGGCAATTGATCGCGGATCGTGGCGCCGTCGAATATCTGGTCATCGACCGTGTGCAGCCGCTGTCAGAGAATTGAGCTCCACGCCGATACGGCGCAAGCCTTCGCGCAGATACTCTTCTTTCGCACCGAGCCAGATGCGCACATAGCCTTCGATTCCCAGTTGCTTCCCCGGCACGATCAGCACGCTCTGCCGCGTGCGAATTCCTTCGCATAGCTCGAGCGACGGCACAGCGGCGTTGTATTTCATCAACGCGATCGCGCCGGCATCGGGCTCGCGCCATTGCAGCAGACCGCCGAAGCTCTCTTTCCATTCGCGCGCGATCTTCAGATTATGATTCAGCACCTGGCGCGTTCGCGCATAGCACTTCAGCCGATTCTCCGGCGCGACCGCGATTCGCGCAATCTGATCGGAAAGCTTATTCGGACTGATGGTCAGATAATCATGCTGCGTCCAGCATTCCGCGATCAGCTTCGACGGGCCCACGATCCATCCGATGCGCACGCCCGGTATACCCCACGCCTTCGACAACCCGCTGGTGACAATCACGCGATCGCTCATGCCCCAGAAGCTCTTCGTCAATGGCCGCGAAACTTCGGCACCCTGGTAAACCTCATCCGCAATGAGATACGCGCCCACCTGTTCTACCCGCGCGACGATCTTCTTCATCGCCTCCTCTGACAACACCGATCCCGTCGGATTATTGGGATTGGAGACGTACACCATCTTGGTTCCCGGCGCGACGGCGCGTTCAAATTCGTCCCAATCAGGTTCCCACGCTGCTTCCGGCCGCAGATGGAACGTGCGCGTTTCGACTCCCAGACTTCGCGGAATGCCCCACAACTGCATGTAATTTGGAGTTTCCAGAGCGAACGCATCGCCGGGCTTCAATTGGCTCAGGGCCACCAGATAATTCGCTTCCGACGTGCCGTTGGTCACTTCAATGTGATCGACGGTCGCGCCGGGATAAATTTGCGTGAGCAGGCCGCGCAATTCGAGCGTGCCGTTCGATTGGCTGTAGCCGAGCGGAACGTCCAGGAATTTCTCCAGATCGAATCCCATCGCCATCAGCTCTCGTAATGTAAGCGGGCGTACGCCGCTTTCGCTCAAATCGTAGTCGACGATGTTTTCCCAGGTCGACTGCATCCGCTCCATTTCGAACGTTTCCATTTTCATGATGTAAAGATCATCTCCGCGATAAATAAGTCTTCGACGCCCAGGCCGGTGAAGTCGGCGACGCTTGACGCTGCGTTGTGACGGGGCGTCTGACAAAACGCCCCGATTTCGATCGCACGGCTCACCTGATCAGTCGCATGCTGCAACTCGCCCAGTTTCTCGCATTGCGCGATCGAATCGGCAAGCAGCAGATCCGCGCGGCGCAGAATTTCTGGGTCGAGTTCCTGTTTACCCGGCGAATCCGATCCGACCGCCGAGATGTGCGTGCCGGGCTGAATATCACGCAGCATCAGCAGCTGTTCACGACTCGCCGTGCAAGTCACGATTAATTTCGATGACGCCGCGGCTTCCAACGGAGTCGCACAAATGACGACGTCCGGCACGAACTTGCGAATCTCATCGGCGCATCTTTCGGCGCGCTCGCGATTGCGGCCCCACAGATACACGCGTTCGAGCGGCAGCACCTGCGCATGGAATCGAGCCGTCAATCGCGCTTGAATCCCGCTACCGAGGATCGTGATCGATCGATCGTTGCGGCCCAGTTCCCGCGCGACCATCGCCGCCACGGCGGCCGTTCGCACATCGGTCAGATGGCCCGCGTCCTGAAGCATCGCGACCGGCTCACCCGTCTCCGCCGATGCGAGCATCATCATCCCGTTGCCCACGCCGCTGAAAGTCGACGCCATCTTGAACGCGAAATATTTCCCGCCGCGACGATAACTCGATTTCATGTGCACTTCGCCGCCATTCTGTGTCGACAAATGCATCGGCATCGGCGTATCGCATTCGGCGCGCGATTGTGCGATCAACGCGTCGCGCATACGATCGATCACTGCGGAGTCATCGATACGCTCACGAATCTGATCTAGTGTCAGGATTTGCACAGAATCTTTTTCACCGAATCGAGGCTGACGTTGCGCCCGGAGATCACGACCACCGCGGGCCCATCGAGTGCGCCGATCTTTCCCGATAAGCAAGCCGCGATCGTCACTGCAGCCGTCGGCTCGATCAGGTATTGATGATTCCTCATCATCCATTGGACTGCGCCGGCGATCTCCTCCTCATTCACCACCGCCACGCGGTCGATTCGCGATTTCAAGATTTCAAAAGTCAGCTCGCCGATCCCGCCCTCCACTCCACCGGCCATCGTGTCGACGGCAGGCAATTTCGTAATCGCGCGGCCCGCAGCCAGCGAAAGAGGAAGCGCGGGCGAAAGTTCATGCTGGCACCCGATCACTCGCCCGGCGTGAAACGCGAATCCAGCCGCGAGCCCTCCGCCGCCCACCGGCACGATAAAATTTCGAACGCTGGGAAGATCTTCCATCACCTCGATCGCTGTCGTTCCCCCATTCGCCGCCATCACCGCGTAATCATCGAATGGCGAAATGAACGCAACTCCGCGTTCCTTTGCAATCTCCCGCGCCCACGCCTCGGTGTCATCGTAGCCGTCGAACTCAGAGACGCGCACATCCGCCTTCATCGCGCGCATCGCGTCCAACTTCGAACGATCAACGGATCTTGGCACGCAGATGGTCGCGCGCACATTCATTTCGCGCGCGGCATACGCGACCGCTTTTCCGTGATTGCCCGCCGAGCACGTAATGACACCATCGTTGCGCTCCTGGCCAGTCAATTTCGACAATCGAAAAAACGCGCCGCGAATCTTGAACGATCCGGTCAATTGCATGGATTCGAGCTTCAGCCAGGTATCGACGCGCAGCACCCTTGAAAGCTCCGGCGAAAATTCAACCGGGGTGCGGCGAATCCTGCCGTTCAGGAATCGAGCGGCTTCGTCAATCAGTTCCGCAGTAATCAATCGCCGCCTCCGCCAGAATGTCCGCGACCTTCCGCACCGATTCGAGCTCCACCCACTCGACCGACGCGTGCGCGCCGCCGCCCGCCGGTCCGAACACTACTGTTTCGATTCCCGCCGCTTGCAACAGCGCGGCATCCATCCACGGCGTGTCGCCGATGAATTCGGCGTTCGGCGTCGCGCGATGCAGCGCCTGTACGATCGCAGCATCGCGCCCAACTTCAAACGGATCGCGCACAAAATAGCAACGAGCTTTTGCATCGAGGCTGAGCCGATCGATGATCGATTGGATTTCCGCGACAGCTTGCGCCTCGATCTCGCCCGGAATCGTCCGCCGCTCGATCTGCAATTTGCACGACGCCGCGTAGGTGCTCAAGCCTTCGCCGCCTTGAATCATCGCCGCGTGCAGCGACGGCGGCCCTAGTAAAGGATGCGGAGTCCGCTCACGCAACCCGCGTTCTAAATTTGCGAGCTCGGCCAGGAATCGGCCCATCATCATATTCGCGTCGATGCCTTGCTCGAACTTGCTGCCATGCGCCGCGCGGCCGATGGTCTCCACCTCGATCCATAGATAGCCCTTGTGCGCGAGACAAATGCGCGCCGCGGTCGGCTCGGTCACGATCGCCGCATCGGTCTTGATTTCGCGGATCACGTCGAACGTCCCGATGCTGCCATATTCTTCGTCTGCAACCGCGGCGATGACGAGGTCGCCACGCAATCGCGAACCCGAATCGACGATCGCCTTCACCGCGGCCATCTGCGCAGCCAGGCTCGCTTTCATATCGTAAGCGCCGCGCCCGTACAGTTTGCCGTCGCGAATTTCGGCGGAAAACGGCGCATCCATTCCTTCGATACCGACGGTGTCGTAATGCGCGTTGAGCATCAGGCTGCGGCCTCCCCCCAATCCGCGCAACGTTCCGATCACGCTCACGCGCCCCGGCTGCGATTCGAGCTTGCGCACTTCCAGCCCGAGCGACCCGAACGCGGCCGCAACATATTCGCTGATTTCCGCCTCACCCGCTCCGCCCGGCGCGAGCGAAGGATTGATGGAGTTGATGCGCACCAGATCACGAACGGTCGCGGTCAGATAATCGTTATCGATTCGCACGCCGGTTATTTTAAACGAGAGTACGCGACGCGGCCGCCGATGATGGTGTATTCGATTTCCGTTTTCAAAATGTCTTCGTCGGGAATCGTGAGGATGTCTTTCGAAAGCACCGTGACATCACCCAGCATGCCGGGTTTTAACGACCCCTTGATATTTTCTTCAAACGCCGCGTACGCGTTTTCGACGGTATACGATCGCAACGCTTCCATCCGCGACATCTTCTGCGCGGGAAAAAACGCCTTGCCGTCTTTCGATTTGCGCGTCACGGCGGCGTAAAAATTGGGGATCGGATTTACATCTTCCACCGGCGCGTCGGTCCCGTTCGCCACGTGCGCACCCGATTTCATCAGGCTCTGCCACACATACGCGCCCTGCTCCGCCCGCTTTTCGCCCAGGCGCGGGATCACCATCGGCGCATCGGAGGTGCAATGAATCGCCTGCATCGCCGCGATCACGCCCAGTTTCGCGAAACGCGGGATGTCGGCCGGATCCAGATGCTGCGCGTGTTCGATGCGCCAGCGCAGATCGTGCTTATCGGGATTCGCATTGAAGGTGCGCTCATACAAATCCAGCACCTCGCGATTGGCGCGATCGCCGATGGCGTGCACACACATCTGATATCCATTCGCCATCGCAAACCGCGCGGTCTTCTCGATATCGGCGGGCGGCTCAGTGGCCAGCCCGCTGGTCGACGGCAGATCGGAATATGGCGCCAGCAGCCACGCGCCACGTGTACCCAGCGCCCCGTCAACCTGGCGCTTGATGGCGCGAACCGTCAGGTGATTGTCGCCGAAGCCGATCATCCGCAATCGCGCGGCGTCTTTAAAGATGAGCTCGTTTGAATCGCCGGGCGGCCGCAGCATCACCCACATGCGCAGCGGCAGCGTATGATTTTCCGCGCGGCGCTTCAACGCCTCGATCACATCGGCAGGCGATCCGGCGTCTTCGAACGTGGTGATTCCTTTCGTAATCGATTCCTGGGCGGCTAGGTCGATCTCTTTTTCAAGATCCGGAGGAGGAACGATTCGCGCTACTAGCCCCTGCGCTTTTTCATTCATCAACCCGGTCGGATTCCCCGCCGCGTCTTTCTGGATCTCCCCACCCTCGGGATTCTTCGTCTCACGCGTAATCCCAGCTGCTTTCATCGCCGCCGCATTGACGAACGCCGCGTGGCCGCTCACGTGCGTCAGGAACACGGGATTGTTCGGCGACACTTTACTCAGCGCGTCGTGCACCGGGAATCCATTCACGTTCGGCACCGGTTTCGAATCCCACTTCTCCTGATGCCAGCCTTCGCCGATAATCCACACGCCCGGCTTCGCTTCTTTCGCGGCCGCCGCCACCATCGCGACAATCGCGTCCCAGGTCCTCGCGTCACGCAAGTTGAGATTCATTTTCGTCTGACCGACGCGGGTGAAGTGGCCATGGCCTTCGATGAATCCCGGAATGGCGAGCTTACCGTTCAGATCGATAACGCGCGTCGAACCTTGAATCTCGCGTGCCATCTGCGCGTTGGTTCCGCTCGCCGTGACTTTGCCGTTGGTAATCGCGATCGCCTGGGCTTGTGGATTCGCGGGGTCGAGCGTCACGATCTTGCCGTTCCGCAAGACCAGGTCCGCGGCGAAAACAGAGCCGCAGGCAATGAACAGGAGTGCAATTCTCATGCGTGTTCCATCATATCGTCGAG
Source organism: Terriglobia bacterium (assembly GCA_963819125.1). Taxonomy (GTDB): domain Bacteria; phylum Acidobacteriota; class Terriglobia; order Bryobacterales; family Bryobacteraceae; genus Palsa-187. The sequence goes on along the minus strand of CAWFUQ010000011.1, from coordinate 1,057,342 downwards.
AGCGAGACTTAATCGTCGCAAGCCTTCTTCGAGCGGCTCCAGATCGCCGCCGATGCCGATGCGGAAATGATCCGGCATCTCGAAATACTTTCCGGGCACAACGGTGGTGTCGTATTTCGTGCGCAGCAGATCGCAGACTTGATCGACGCTTCCGCGCAGCAGCTTCGGAAACGCAATGGTGCCGAACGGAAATCGCGGCACATCGAGCTCCGCACGGCTGTCGAAGAAGCGATGCAGCGCCGCACGATTCGCGTCCAGCCTCGCGCGAACGTTGTGGCGGATGCGATCGAGCTCACCCAGCGCGATCACGCTCGCCAACTCCGCCATGTGCGCCGGGATCACGCCGAACAAATCGTTCAATCGCCACATAGCGCGCGCGAGTTCAGGCGCGGCGATGATCCAGCCGCACCGCAGCCCGCTCAGTCCATAAACTTTGGTCAGGCTCGATGTCACGATGAAGTGGTCGCCGAGGTGAGCGGCGGACCGGGGCGCCTGCTCGAACGCGGCATCCAGATACACTTCGTCCACCAGCACCTGCGCGCCATTCTTTTTCGCGAGCTCGCCGATCTCGCGAATAGTGGCTTCGCTCGTCATGGCGCTCGATGGATTGTGCAGATTCGCAACCACAATCAACTTCGTCCCCGGCGTCATGGCGCGTTCCACCGCCGCGGGGTCGAGCGCGAACCCGGATTCATGCGCCCGGTCGAATCGAATGATCGACGCGCCGATGTGCCGCGCCGTCGCCAGAATCAATTCATAAGTCGGCCGTTCGATCAGTACTTCATCGCCAGGTTTGAGAAGCGTCGCGAGCGCCAGATAATTCGCCATCGAGGTACCGACCGCGGCCACGATGCGATCCTCATCCACGCCGCAGTGCCTGGCCAGCGCGCCTTGCAGCGGTGGGAAACCGTAGAAGCTGGGGCCGCTGATTTCCAGATCGTCGATCTTCACCGGCAGATCGCGCAGCTTCCAATGCGCGACGCCACTGGTGGCGAGATTGTATGTGGATCGCGAATGCTGCTTCGCCCACGGCATATAAATCGAGCTCATGCGGATTTGTTTCTCCAAAGAAAATAGACTGGCACACCGGTGAGTAGGATCGCGAGGCCGACCGCGGAATTCGCCGGATACTTGTAGATCGTGCTGCCGACTACCAGAAAGCAAGAGATGACGAAGAAGATGGTCGTCACTGGATGACCGGGCGTGCGAAATCCTTCTGAGCGCGGCTGGCGCGCGCGAAACACCAGCAGCGCGATTCCGGTCATGCCGAACAATATAAAGTCGACGGAAGTAACGTAATTGAGAATCTGCTCATAGCGTCCCGAAACCGCGATGATCATCGCCACCACGCCCTGCAGCGCGATCGCAACAGCGGGCGCGGCGGTTCGCGGCGAAATCCAGGCGACGCGCCGAAAGAACACGCCGTCCTGCGCCATCGCGAAATAAACGCGCGGCGCGGTGAGCATTCCCTGACTCAGAAATCCCAGGGTTGAAACCGCGATGCCGATCGCGATGAAGCGCGCGCCGGATTCGCCCAGCGCGGCTCGCATCACCGCCGAAGCGGGTGTCGATGTCGACGCCAGACCGCTGGTCCCCAACACGCGCACGCATACAAACGTCACGGAAACGTAGAGCACCACGACACCCGCGACGCCGATCATCAAGGCTCGCGGCAGATCGCGCCGCGAATCGCGCATTTCGCCGGCGACGAAGCTCGTCGTTTGCCAGCCGCCGTACGCGAACAGCACCGGCGTCATCGCCGCACCGAACGCGACGACCAAGATCCATCGACATCGGGCGATCGAGCAACCGTGCGGGCGAACTCGCGGGCGCCGCAAGAAATAACCCCGCGCCCACCAACGCGGCGATCGCGACGATCTTCAGCACCATCAGCGCGCCCTGCACATTCGATCCGGCGCGCACGCCTAGACAATTGACGACGGTCAAGGCCGCCAGTGCGATCGCCGAAACATAAACGTCCGAAATTGTCAGATGCGTGATTTCGAGAAAATAGCGCGCGAACGTCACCGCGACCGCAGCCATCCCGCCGGTCTGCGTCACCAGCAGTAGTGTCCATCCATACACGAATGCCACCGAGGGGTGAAACGCGTCGCGTAAATACGCGTACTGCCCGCCGGTCTCAGGACGCCGCGCGGCGAGTTCGGCATAGACGAACGCACCCGCCAGCGCGACCGCACCACCGGCGATCCACGCCGTCAAAATCAGAAATGGCGTGTGGACCTGCTGCGCGACCACGTAAGGATTAATGAAAATCCCCGACCCGACGATGCCGCCCATCACGAGCATAGTCGCGTCGAACAGCCCGAGCCGCTTGGCGAGTTTCGTCAACCCGCTACTGTATCCGATGTGGCGCAGGCCTGCTGAGCCGAGAGTCGTCTCGGCTCTTCTTTCACAAGAGCCCGGAAAAGCCGGCACGACGGCCTCTGCAGGCAAGAATGCCTACGCCACAAAACTCTCCTACTCGTACCTCAGGGCGATCAGCGGGTCGACTTTGGTCGCACGTCGCGCCGGAATAATGCATGCGAGTGCGGTTACCGCAAGCAGTACCATCGCCATCGCGACAAACGTCAACGGATCGAACGAACTGACGCCGAACAGCAATCCTCGGATCAATCGCGTGAGAACCAGCGCGCCGATAGCGCCCGCCGCCACCCCGATCAGCGCCAGTGTCATCGCCTGACGTAGCACCAGCGCGAGAACGTCGCCGGTCTCCGCGCCCATCGCCATGCGAATGCCGAACTCGCTGGTGCGGCGCGCTACAGAGTATGAGATGACGCCATACAATCCGATCGCGGCCAGAATCAGTGCCGTTCCGGAAAACAGGGATAGTAGCGTGGTGAGGAACTTCGGGCGTGAGCGGGCGCCGGCGAGAACTTCGTCCATGGTCCTCATCAACGAGACCGGGAGAGAGGGATCGACTTCCCGAATGGCTGCGCGCACGGGTGAGATGAGAGCGACAGGATCGCCTGTCGCGTGGACGGCGAAATACATTCCGGCGGTGGCGAAATTACCCTGTTTGTAAGGCAGGAAGATCTCCGTGCCCACGCCGCGATCGAGACCTGCATTCTTGACGTCCTCAACCACGCCGACAATCGTGCGCCACGGGTCCTGAAACGCCGGGCGAATGCGATGCCCAAGCGCGCTCTGTCCGCCATAGTAGGTGCGAGCCATGGTCTGATTCACCACCACTACCGGAGCGCTGGTCGCAGTATCGCGCGAGTCGAGATAGCGCCCTTCAATGAGGCGCGTGCCCATGGTTTCAAAGAACCGATCGCCGGCAGGTTGCCAGAAATCGATGTTGTTCCCGGGACCGTTGGGAACGGGCGTGAAGTTCTCGATTTGTGTATCGTTGGCGTCGATTTCTTTCTCGGGCGGAAGAGCCTTCATCACCGTAACGGAATCGACCCCGGGGATGGCGGCGATTTTCGCCTGCGCCATCTCCCAGAAATGGACCACGGCGGCGTTCGTCGAATAGGTCGCCTGCGGCAGATTGACACGCATCGTCAGCAGGTTATCGGGACGAAAGCCGGCATGGACCTCGCTCAACTTCCAGAACGCACGAATCATGAGACCTGTGCCGATCAGGAGAATCAGTGCCAGCGCGAGTTCGCTTGCCACCAGCGAGGAACGAAATCGGCTAGCCGCGATCGATCCGGTGGCGCGTCCGCCCGCGGCTTTCAGAGCGTCGTGCAAAGTCCCTGTGGCAATCTGGACCAGTGGCGCGAGCCCGAACACCAATGCGGTCAGCAGCGATACTCCCAGCGTTACGGCAAGCACGGTTGGATCGATGCCGACCTCGTCTGCTCGCGGAATGCTCGCCTTGCCCGCCGCGACCATCACCTTCAGTCCAACCATCGCGAGCCCCAGACCGAGCCCACCGCCCGCAATCGACAACAGCAACCCTTCGACGGTGAACTGGCGGATGAGTTGGCCTGTGCCCGCGCCCATAGCCTTGCGGATCGCGATTTCGCGCTGCCGCGCTTCGGCGCGCGCCAGCAGCAGGTTCGCGACGTTGACGCAAGCAATGAGCAAGACAAATGCGACGGCTCCCATCAAGGTCCAAAGCGCGGGTCGAATTCCGCGCACTACTTCCTCATGCAGCGCGGAGGTGACCAGCGGGTGGAAGTCCTTGCTGAACGGATGATTTTGACCAAGCCGCGCAGCCGATTGATCGACGTGCCGGTTCAATTCCTCCTGGGCGTGCTGGAGCGTGACGCCCGGCTTCAAGCGGCCGATCAAGTAAAGAAAATGACTGCCGCGCCGCGTGGGATCCGGCGGCGGCAACTGGAATGGAATCCAGATCTCCGGCGCATCCAAGTCGCCGGGCGGGAATGCAAAGGATGCAGGCATCACCCCGATGATGTTCGAGTTTTGACCGTTCACCTGCACGGTGCGGCCGATAATCCCCGGATCGCTGGCGAAGGCGCGTTGCCACAATCGCTCCGAGATCACCGCGACATTCGGGCCGCCGGGGGCATCGTCGGCGGGCGTGATCACACGGCCTTTCGCGGGTGCGACTCCTAACGTCTGCAGCAGGCCTCCGGTGACGCGGCACGCAGTCACCCGCATCGGATCGGCCGCGCCGGCCAGATTTACGCCGCCCGTGCGCCACGCATCCAACGATTCCCACGAAGTCATTTCGCGTTTCAGTTCGTCGTATTCGGGGGGCGATGTCCAGAAGCGGCGCAGGCCTCCGTTGGGGAACGTGGGGAATTCAGTGTAAAGGCGCACCAGGTCCTGCGGTGCGCGATAGCCCAGCGGCTTCAGCAGCACGGCGTGCACGACGCTGAAAATCGCAGTCGTGCCGCCGATGCCGAGCGCCAGGCACAGAATCGCCGCAGCGGTGAATCCGGGCGTCGCGGCGAGCGTGCGCAGGGAGTAGCGCAGGTCTTTCCAAAGGGTGGGCATAGCGGACCTCCCCTTATATACGCCAATGTCGCAATTTAGTTACGCGACTGGTGCCGCGGCCACGGCAGCCTCTTCGTGAATTTCGAACGTCGTGACGAATTCAACCGTTGGCCGGAGCGACGCGATTACGCTGCAATATTTCGTCATCGACAAATCGACCGCTTTTGCCACCGCCTCGGCCGAAATTGCACGGCCGCGCAGGACGTGGCGCACTTCCATCTTGGTGAAGCTGCGGGGATGCTCCTCGCGGCGTTCTCCGTGAACTTCGATGTGGTAATCGGTCACCTCCTGGCGTTTCTTGATCAGCACCGAAATGACATCGGCTCCCGAACAAGCTCCCACCCCCAACAGCAATAGCTCAACCGGACTTGCCGCGTTCGAGCGTTCCCCTTTTACGTCCAGAGTAATGGCGTGGCCGCTGGGCGGGACGGCGATGAAATAATCGTCGCCCGCGTATCGGACCACGGCATGAGTATTCTTCATATGTCCAGTGTAGGGCCCGGTGCAAGGGGAACCGTGAATTAGACTGGAAGTTCATGTCTGATTCGCTTTCCTTATCGCAGATCCAAACCGCTCGGCAGCGCATCGCGCCGTGTGTGCGCCGCACGCCGCTGACTCCCAGCGCCACGTTGAGCGAACGGCTCAAGACCAACGTCTATGTGAAGCTCGAAGTGTTCCAGAAGACTGGATCGTTCAAGGTGCGCGGCGCGTTCAACAAAGCGTTGAGCCTGCGGCCCGAAGAGCGCGGGCGCGGAATCGTGGCGGTGAGCGGCGGCAATCATGCGCAGGCGACCGCCTATGTCGCGCGAGCGCTGGGATTGAAGGCGCTGATCCTGATGCCGGAATCGACGCCCAAGAATTACGTTGAAGCGACGCGGGGCTATGGCGCGGAAGTGAAATTCGCCGCGACTGCCGCTGCCGCGTTCGCCGAAGTGGAGCAATATGAACGCGACGGCTGGGCCTACATCCATCCTTTCGACGATCCATTAGTGATGGCTGGTCAAGGCACTGTGGGACTTGAGATTTTAGACGATGTGCCGCAGGTGACTGACGTGATCGCCAGCATTGGCGGCGGCGGATTGGTCGGCGGTGTCGCAACCGCGGTGAAGGGGCTGAAGCCGTCGGTACGGGTGTGGGGTGTCGAAACCGAGGGCGCCGATTGCATGTCGAAGTCGCTCGCGGCCGGGAAGATCGTGACGCTGGATTCGATTACTTCCGTCGCGCGAACGCTGGGCGCGCCCGCACCGTCTGAGCGGACTATGGAGATCGCCAAGAATCTGCTGGAGTGCGTGACGGTGGTGCCGGATAAAGAAGCGGTCGCGGCGATGAGGTTCATCCTCGAGCGACTGAAAGTGCTGACCGAACCCGCCGCGTCATGCACTCTGGCGGCAGCCGATCGTCTGCGCGACCGCTTTTCGTCAGAGCGTCACGTAGTGCTGGTGCTGTGCGGCGGAAATATTTCGGTGGAAGATCTCGCGCGGCTGACGACGACGATGTAGGTGGGGCGGGCGCCCTCGCCCGCGCCGGACCCCTGGTCCGGCAGTGGATGCTCGTGAGAATCGCCGACGAGGGCGTCGGCCGCGGACCAGGGGTCCGCCCCACATGCGCTCGTCGCGGCGGGTTATCGCGTCATGAACAATAGCGCCGATGGAGTCCGCCCCGGTCTCGACCACTTTCAGATTGATGTAGACCTGTGACCGGTGCTTGGCGTTGGTGACGATGCACCAAGAATCTCCACCGCGAGCCCGTCGACACGAATCCGCTGATCGGCGCCCTCGCAGAGTTTCGCGCCGTTGAGTCAGCTCCAGGTAGCGCTTTCCGTCGTCGCCCGCGACGAATTTCAAATCACTCGTCGGCGACGGCTCGCAGGACGGCGTTCCCGTATCCAGATCAACCGCGCAGCCGACGCTGCAATTCACGTGCACCACGAAAGACAAGCGGAACGGGTACGGCTTCGACGGAGTCGCAAATAACTCCCGGCGCATCGCACGGAAGCAACGGGAGCACGATGGTTCCGGCCTTCGTGAGCGAGTGGTCGGTGACTGTGACTCGAATCGATCCTTCCGAGAACGCCGGATGATTGACGCGAATGACGTAGTCGCCAGGGGCTACGTCGTCGATCCTGTAGACGCCGAGACTACTGGTTTCAGCTCGATACTTTGCCTCACCGGCGCCGCCAAGCAGGAACTGGACGGTCGCGTTCGACACAGCGTATCGGCTTGGATCAACGACTCTGCCTTCGACGATCCCGCCCGCCATCGCGCTACTGACGATCAACAGCGCGAGCAGGAATTTCGATCCGTGCTTCATCATTTCTTCCTCGTCTCTATGCGCAATCGCACCTTGGTCGTGCCGGGATCGACGGAAGGCTGAGCGATCTGCACATTGGAGCGATTGTTCTTCTTCGTAATTACGCACCACTCATTTCCTTGTCCGAATCCGTCGATGCGGAAGCGCCGTTCACTCCCCTCGCAAAGCTTCGCGCCGTTAAGTAAAACCAGGAACAGCTTGCCCCTATCCTCCGCATCCAATTTCAAATCGGCCGGCTCGATCCCATCGCAGTGTGATTGCGCCGTATCGAGGTCAATGGCGCAATTCGCGGACAAGTCTATTCGGCCAAAGGCTAGAGGAGCCTTGTAGTCGCACTCTTGGCCGACCGAAAGCACCATGCATGTATCGCAAAACACCCCAGGGTCATCGCAATTCGGCATCGCGAGGACAATTTTAATGGCCGACTCCTGGCCATCCTTGATCACCACATAGGCAGCCGTTCCGCGAAAGGGACGAAAAACGGCGCGGACAAGATACTTCCCCGGCACCGATGTCCGCGATTTTGAACTGCCCACTGTTATCCGTGAGCGTCTGATACTTCACGACCCGATCAGAATCCGGCAGCAGCAGCACGGTCGAGTTTGGGATTCCCGCGCCCGATAGATCGACGACGGTTCCCGTGAGAGTGCCGCCCGCGAGCGCGAGCGCCGAACTCAGCGTCGCTAACGCGACAATCCGTCGAGCAGCAACAAACCCACGCCGCATAAGATCACCGCCAGTGCGCCGACCTTCATCTTGGTGATCGGCTCCTTAAAGAAAACCTTCGACCAGATCATGCTCCAGATATATCCGACCGAAACCATCGGATACAAAATACTCAATTCCCCGTGCCGCAATCCCATCACGAAAAACACGGTCGACAGCGCGTAGCCCAATCCACCGACCATCAACTCCCAATTTGTCACCAGCCCGCGAATGTGGAGTTCCAGACGATGCGCACCCGCTTTCAGTCCCGCCGCACCCAGGCTTCCGATCACCGATCCGGTCATCACCCACGCGATAGAGGAAACTGGCGTAGTCATCTTGCTCCGGCTCGCCCCATAATCGCGACTCCGATAATGATCACCGCAATGCCGGCGATCTTCAGCGGGCTCATCGATTCATGAATCAAAATCTTGGCGAGAATCGCCACCCACACATAGCTCAGCGAAATAATCGGCCACAGCACCGACAACTCTCCATGCCGCAGCGCGAGCACTGCCAGAGCCGCTCCGCAGATGTACAACGTCAAGCCGATCTGCAACGGCGTGTCACGCAGCAATCCCACAGCGTCGGGTCATTCTTGATCAGCGTCGGCGCCGGTCTTCATGAACGTCTGGCCGACGGATGCGAACAGAGTGAACGCCACCATCATCCACACGGCGCGGATTTTTTGCTGGGAAGTGGGGTAATTGGATTGGTCAAGCGTGATGAAACCTTTACAAGGATAACTCTACGGTCTACCTGCCGGTGTCTCGCCGATCTGCTGGATCAATTTCGCGACCAGCGCCGTCCAGCCGGTCTGATGACTGGCGCCGATCCCCGCGCCATTATCGCCGTGGAAATATTCGTAAAACGGAACGTGATCGCGGAAATTCGGATCGGTCTGGAATTGCTCCACGCCGCCGAACACCGCTCGCCGACCGTTGGAATCGCGCAGGAAAATCTGCGTCAGGCGTTCCGACAATTGCCGCGCCACCTGGCCCAGGTTCATCTTCACACCCGACCCCTTGGGGAACTCCACCTGCACATCGTCACCGAAATAATGATTGAACCTCTGCAGCGATTCGATCAGCAGATAATTAACCGGAAACCACACCGGACCTCTCCAGTTCGAATTGCCACCAAATAATCCGGTGCTCGACTCGGCGGGTTCGTAATCCACTCGATATTCCGTACCGTCCACCTGCATCCGGAATGGATGTGCCTCGTGGAACTTGGAAACGGATCGAATTCCGTATGGCGAGAGGAACTCCGCCTCATCCAGCATTTTTTCGAGCAGCCGCACCAGCCGCGCCTGGTTCACGACGCTCAACAGCCGCCTCAATCCCACGCCTTGCCGCGAAAGCGACGCCACGTTGCGCGCCAGATCCGGACGATGCTGCACGAACCACTCCATACGCTTGCGGAATCCCGGCAATTTTTCGATCACCGCAGGCTCGATGGTATCGACCGCGAACAGCGGAATCAGACCAACCACGGAGTGAATGCGCACCAGTTCGCTGCGCCCATCGGGCGATTTCAGGCGATCGTAATAGAAACCGTCCTCATCGTCCCACAGGCCCATTTCGTCCTGACCGTTCATGGCATGCGCGATGTACAGAAAATGCTCGAAAAATTTACTGGCGATATCTTCGTAGATCGGATCCTGATTCGCCGCCAGCTCCAGCGCGATCTTCAGCATGTTGAGGCAGAACATCGCCATCCAACTGGTGCCGTCGCTCTGTTCCAGATAACCGCCGGTGGGCAGCGGTGCGGAGCGATCGAACACGCCCACGTTATCCAGGCCCAGGAATCCGCCTTCGAAAATATTGTTGCCTTCGGAATCTTTGCGATTCACCCACCACGTGAAATTCATCAGCAGCTTGTGAAATACGCGCTCCAGGAATCCGTAATCGGGCTTGCCCGCCAATTTCCGGTCGATCTGAAATACGCGCCAGCATGCCCACGCGTGCACCGGAGGATTCACATCCCCGAACGCCCATTCGTAGGCGGGAATCTGTCCGTTGGGATGCATGTACCATTCGCGCAGGAACAGGCTGAGCTGATTCTTGGCGAATTCAGGATCGATTAGCGCGAACGGGATCATGTGAAACGCCAGATCCCAAGCGGCGTACCACGGATACTCCCAGGTATCCGGCATCGAAATGATGTCGCGGTTGTACAGATCGGTCCAGCGGCAATCGCGCCCGTTCCATCGCTCCGGCGGCGGCGGCGGCTGGCCGGGATCGCCCTTCAGCCATTCCTCGACCACGAAATGATAGAACTGCTTGGACCACAGCAGCCCCGCGAACGCCTGTCGCTGCACCAGTTTCGCGTCCTGCGAGAGGCTCCCGGGAGCGAAGCTGTAAAATTCGTCGGCTTCCTGAATGCGTTCATTGAACAAGCCGTCGAAGTCGTGAACCTGAGTCGACGGGTCGGTCTTCTCGCTCAGCCGCATGCGAATGACTTCGGTCTGGCCCGGCGCGAGATCGAAGCGATACCACGCCGCGGCCTTGGTGCCGTGCTCCGCGGGATTCACCGCGCCCTGCTCGCCGTGGATCACGCAGCGATGGAACGCGTCTTTGGAGAACTGCGGCCCCGGCGTCGACCATAACGCCTGCGAGTTGGATTCATTCTCTGTGAACAGCAGCGGCGGGCGGCCATCGAACGTACATTGATACGCGCCCAGACGCGGATGCATGATCTCAATCACAGCTTCGCCAGATCTCCGTAGCACAGGCCGCGACGCGTCGGATTCCGGCCCATGCCGCCACGACCAGGTGTTGCGAAACCACAGCGTCGGCAGCACGTGAAGTTGCACCGCGTCCGGGCCGCGATTGGTCACGGTAATGCGAATCAGAACGTCGTTCGCATCGGCCTTGGCGTACTCGACGAACACGTCGAAATAGCGATTCTCATGAAACAGGCCGGTGTCGATCAGTTCGAATTCAGGATCTTTGCGGCCGCGCGCGCGATTCGTATCGAGCAGTTGTTTGTATGGAAACTCGGCCTGCGGATATTTGTACAGCGCTTTGAGATAGGAATGGCTCGGCGTGGCGTCCAGATAGTAGTACAGTTCCTTGACGTCCTCGCCATGATTACCCTGCGGACCGCCCAAGCCATAAAGCCGCTCTTTAAGGATCGGATCGCGGCCATTCCACAGCGTCACCGCGAAACATAATCGCTGGTGATTGTCGCAGATGCCCGCGATCCCGTCTTCGCCCCAGCGATAGGTGCGCAGATGCGCGTGTTCGAACGGAAAATAATCCCAGGCGGTGCCGTTGGGGCTGTAGTCCTCGCGGACCGTGCCCCACTGGCGTTCGGAAAGATAAGGTCCCCAGCGGCGCCAGTGAAGATCACGGCGCCCGGCTTCGATCAGGCGGCGCTTTTCAGCATCCATGCAAGATTGAGTTTAGCGCGATGCCCGGAACGCCAACGCAAATGCCGATCGAAAGTGCTCGATCACCGGCGGATCGCTCAGAATCACAGTGACGACGTCGACGCGTACGCGCTCCATCGGGATCTCCGCTTTTTTCGCGTAGGCCCGAGCCACCCGCAGGAGCGCCGACTGCTTCATGTCACCAATCGCCCGATCCGGCGCGCCGAATTCGAGGGAGGTGCGTGATTTCACCTCGACGATGACCAGGTCCTCGCCTTCGCGAGCGATAATGTCCGCCTCTGCATCGCCTGCCGCTAATCGATAATTCCGCGCCACGACTGTGAATCCTTGTTTTTTTAAATAACGATGCGCCAGGTCCTCGCCGCGCCGGCCGCTGGCGAGATCGGCCGGCCACGTCTTACGGCGTCTCTGATCGCGAAACCTATCCAGGATTTCAAGAATCATTTGAATGCCGACCGAACGCGCTCCATTCCTGTCGCGCCTCAATTCGCGATCGACGGTTTACTGAGGCGCGACAGGCATGGAGCGCGTTCCTGACTATTTGACCACCCGCAATCGCCACTCGATCACTTTTCCACGGACCACATAACAAAGGTAGTGCTCCCAAAACCGGCGATACCGCGGGAACGTGTTCACCAGGAATTCGAATCCCAGCCATCGCCACAAAGCTAGTAGCTTGACGCGCACCGAAATCTCTTCGAATCGAGCCTTGGAATAGTACCCGTAGCCCGCGTTGTCCTCGCCGAAATAGCGCAGTGAGAAGCTATTGAGATGCCAGCGATGGGTCGGATCGCAGAACGAGCTGAAATCGGTATAGTGTGGCGTGACGATCAGCACTTCGCCGCCCGCACGCACCAGCCGATGAAATTCCTCCATCGACCGGATCACGTCCGAAACGTGCTCGATCACATGAATCGCCTGCAACGCGTCGAAACTGGAATCGCGAAACGGATACGGGAATGAATCGAGCTCGCACAGCACGTCGGCGCGGCTGGCCGGGTTGCGATCGATGCCGATCGCGCCCGGTATTTTATTGATCCCGCAGCCAACATCGAGAATCCGCATGGAATCCCCGATTCTAGCGCGGCTTGGTAGCGCAGGCCATCGTTTTCCGTGGCCTGCGGGTCGCTCGCGAGAAAACAACTCGCAGGCGACAAATTACGATCGCCTGCGCTACAACGATCCGATCACCTCGGCCAGCGTATTCACCGCGAAATCCGCCTGGTCTTTCGAGAGCACCAGCGGCGGGGAGATGCGGACTGAATTCGCCCCGGCGCCTAACACCAGCACGCCGCGTTCGAAGCACAACCTCTCGATCTTGTCGCGCAGATCCGGCGCGCGCTCTTTCGATTTCTGATCGCGCACGATTTCGACGCCAATCATCAATCCCAACCCGCGCACATCGCCGACGATGGGGAATCGTTTCGGGAATTCGTCCAGCCGCGCTTTCATATGCGCCCCGACCGTGGCCGCATTCGCGACCAGTTCCCGTTCCAGCAGTTCCAGCGTCGCCAGCGCTGCGGCCACGCATACCGGATTGCCCCCGAACGTCGACGCATGCGCGCCCGGCCGCCAGTCCATCACTTCGCTGCTGGCGATCATCGCTCCAAGAGGCATCCCGCTCGCGATGCCTTTCGCCAGTGTGACGATGTCCGGTTTGAAGCCGAAGTGTTCGCTCGCCAGCATCTTGCCGGTGCGGCCCATGCCGCATTGCACTTCATCGGCGATGATCAGGATCCCGTGCTGGTCGGCGATGCGGCGCAGTTCCTGAAAAAATCGCGCGTGAGGAACAACGTAGCCGCCCTCGCCCTGCACCGGTTCGACCACGAATGCCGCGACATCCTCGGGCGGAAGCTTGTGGCGGAACAGCACGTCTTCGATGTTCGCGATCGCATCCAGTGCGCACTGTTCGGCGTTCGCCGCGTTACTGCGATAGAAATACGGATACGGAGTGTGGTGGACGCCAGGCATGGTCGGAAAGAATCCGCGCTGCTGGACCGCTTTCGATCCCGTCAATGACAGCGATCCCATCGTTCGGCCATGGAATCCGCCGTAAAACGCGACAAATTGCCCGCGACCGGTGTGATAGCGCGCCAGCTTCAGCGCCGCTTCCATCGCCTCGGTACCCGAATTGCCGAAATAGACGCGCTTCGGCGCCGGTCCTTCGCTTGAATGAAGGGAGGTCACTGCCGCCAGCCGCTCGGCCAGCTTCACCATGTTTTCGTAATAGAAATCGGTACCGGACATGTGGATTAGTTTGCCGGCTTGTTCGCGAATCGCCTCCACCACTTTCGGATGGCAATGGCCGGTCGATACCACCGCGATTCCGGCACAGCAATCCAGAAATCGATTGCCGTCGACATCTTCAACAATTGCCCCTTCGCCGCGTGCCGCCACCAGCGGATAGCCGCGTGTGTACGACGGCGAAATCACAGCGTTATCACGGGAAATGATGGTTTTCGCTTTTGGACCGGGCAGCGGCGTGACCAGATTGGGCAGGTCCGCGCGGACTTGTTCCATGGTTTTCATGCAAGGTTCCTTTTCGTATTCAGTTGTAAGTGGATTCGGGTTCAGGCCGCGAAAATTCGCGACTTAGTCTGAGCCGAAAAGGGAGGGCCGGGCCGAAGAGGGAAGAACCATGGTGCCCGTCATTACCTCGATCTTATCAGTTCATGTGCGCTTCGGCGAGCGGCTTTTCAAAACGCGGATCGGCGCGCAACGGATCGATATGGGAATCCACGGTACGCTTATTCCAGAAGAGCCGGGCTTTTGGCGCACAGCTCGCGAGTTTCAGGATCTTCCGCCTGCTGCATGAATCAACCATCCTCCCTGCCCATTCCAAACCGTCGAGCTTGTAAGTGCTTGATTTTTCGTTGCCCATGGCTCGTGGAAGTCCATCTGCTCAAGAACTTGCGACCGAATGTAGGTCAGAACATCACATAGTTGATAGTAATTAGCTCATATTTGCTATCGCTATTATGCTCAACGTGGTAAACTGATTTCGCGAGGGTCACGCGCTATGGATTTCAATCGATTCACGGAAAAACTTCAGGAAGGCTTCCGGGCCGCGCAGACGATTGCGCAGACCCACGGTCAGCAGCAACTCGACGTCGAGCACCTCTTGCTCGCCCTGCTGGAGCAGGAAGGTGGGCTGGCGCAGTCTATTCTGGCGAAGGCTGGGGTCAATCTTGAGTCGGCCCATCGACGCCTGACGCAGGATCTGGACAAGATGCCGAAGGTTACCGGGTCGGCGACGGGGATCGATCAGATTTACATCGCACCGCGCCTGCAGACCTTGCTCAACAACGCCGAGAAGGCGGCCAAGCAGTTCAAGGACGAATACGTCTCGGTGGAGCATGTTCTGCTCGCCGCAGCCGACGAAAAAGCTTTCAAGGAACTCGGCATTACGCGCGATCGCTTGATGAAAACTCTGCAGGAAGTTCGCGGCAGTCAGAGGATCACCACGCAGAATCCCGAAGCAACCTACGAAGCGCTGGAAAAATACGGACGCGATCTTACCAAGCTGGCCGAGACCGGCAAACTGGACCCTGTGATCGGACGCGACGAAGAGATTCGTCGCGTGATCCAGGTGCTATCGCGGCGCACCAAGAACAATCCGGTGCTGATCGGCGAGCCTGGTGTGGGCAAGACGGCGATCGTCGAAGGGCTGGCTCAGCGCATCGTGCGCGGCGACGTGCCAGAGGGATTGAAGAACAAGAAGGTGGTTTCGCTCGACATGGGAGCGCTGGTCGCGGGTGCGAAGTTCCGCGGCGAGTTTGAAGAGCGCCTGAAGGCCGTATTAAAAGAGGTCCTCGATTCCGCAGGCCAGATCATTCTCTTTATCGACGAGTTGCATACCGTGGTCGGCGCGGGCAAAGCCGAGGGGTCGATGGACGCGGGCAATTTGCTCAAGCCGATGCTCGCGCGCGGCGAACTGCATTGCATCGGCGCGACGACGCTGGACGAATATCGGAAATATATCGAAAAGGACGCCGCGCTTGAACGGCGATTCCAGACCGTGCTGGTCGATCAGCCGTCGGTCGAAGACACCATTTCGATTCTGCGCGGACTGCGCGAGCGCTATGAGTCGCATCATGGCGTCCGCATCAAGGATTCGGCGTTGGTCGCGGCCGCAGTGCTGTCACAGCGCTACATCACGGATCGATTTCTGCCGGACAAGGCGATCGATTTGGTCGACGAAGCGGCGGCGAAGCTCAGGACCGAGATAGATTCGATGCCGGCGGAGCTGGACGAGATTCTGCGCCGCCAGATGCAGCTCGAAATCGAAAGAGAGGCGCTGAAGAAGGAATCGGACAAAGCTTCGCGCGAAAGACTCGGCAAGATCGAGAAAGAAATCGCGGAACTGAAGACCGAATCGACCACGTTGCAGGCGCAATGGAAAGCCGATCAGGAGACCATCGCCAAGCAGCGCGCGATTCGCGCCCAGATCGAACAGGTGAAGCAGGAGATCGAGCAGGCCGAACGGGCTTATGACTTGAACAAAGCAGCCGAATTGAAGTACGGCAAGCTGACCGGCCTTGAAAAGCAGCTCGAAACGCAAAATCGCGAAACGACTCTCTTAAAAGAAGAGGTCGACGAAGAGGATATCGCGCAGGTAGTGGCTCGTTGGACCGGAGTGCCGGTTACGAAGCTGCTGGAAGGCGAGATGGAAAAGTTAATTCATCTGCCGGAAGAATTGCATCGACGCGTGGTCGGCCAGGATGAAGCGGTGGAAGCGGTAGCGGATGCGGTGGTGCGCGCACGCGGCGGATTGAAGGATCCCAAGCGGCCGGTGGGCAGCTTCCTGTTCCTGGGGCCAACCGGCGTCGGCAAAACCGAGTTGGCGCGGGCGCTAGCGCAATTTCTGTTCGATGACGAACACGCCATGATTCGCATCGACATGTCCGAGTATCAGGAAAAGCACACGGTATCGCGCCTGGTGGGCGCGCCTCCGGGATACATCGGCTACGACGAAGGCGGCCAGTTGACCGAAGCCGTACGGCGACGTCCGTATTCGGTGGTGCTGCTGGACGAAATCGAAAAAGCGCATAGCGACGTGTTCCATGTGCTGCTGCAAGTGCTTGACGACGGGCGCTTAACCGATGGCCAGGGCCGCACGGTGGATTTCAAGAACACCATCGTGATCATGACGTCGAACGCGCCGGAGAAAGAACTGCCGCGTCTGTTCCGTCCGGAGTTCCTGAATCGCATCGACGAGATTATTTCGTTCCACCAGTTGACCGAAGATCAGCTCAAAGAAATCGTCGAGATTCAACTCGCCGGATTGCGGGCGCGATTGGCCGAGAGGCACATCGAGCTGGTGCTTTCCGATGCAGCGCGCGAGCATCTGGTGAAGTCGGGTTACGATCCGGCCTACGGTGCGCGGCCGCTGAAACGCGCCATCCAGAAGGAACTGGAGACCCCGCTGGCTCGTAAGTTGATTGCAGCGGATATTCGGGACGGCCAGAGAGTGTTTGTGACAGAGCGCAATCGCCAGCTGGCGTTCGAAGTCGAATCGGGCGTGAAGGCCGAAGCATCTTAAGGAGGAGACTATATGGCTGAAGAAATCAAAATCAAATCGTTGCCGCTATTGCCGCTGAAGAACTCCGTTCTCTTCCCGGGTTTGCTGATGCCGCTCTCGGTGGGGCGTCCGGCCTCGGTCGCCGCGGTGGAGACCGCGCTGCGGACGGAAGACAAAGAAATCGTGGTGGTGACACAACGTGATGTGAACGTCGACGAACCCGGCGCAAGCGATCTCTATACTATCGGCACGCGTGCGGTCATTCGCAAGGTGGGCCGCGCTAAAGAGCAGATGGAAGTGCTGGTGTTCGGCACCGAGCGCGTCGTGATCGTCAAGGTCGACGACGATAACGGCCACTTGATCGCCCGCGTGCGTGAGCTTCCTGCTCCCGACGATTCCAGCCGCGAGACGGAAGCGCTGACCCTGGGCATTGTCGAGATGGGTTCGAAATTCGTGGGCCTGATTCAATCGCCCAACGCGAGTCCGCAGGAGTTGGCGCGGATGTTTACGTCGCAGGAAGATCCACTGCGCCTAGCGTACATGATCGCGTCTTTGATGAGCCTGGAAACAGGGCGCGAGCAGAGCCTGCTGGAAGCGCCAACGCGCGTGGAAGCGCTGCGGCTGGTCCACGGTTGGCTGTCGCACGAAGTGGAAGTGCTGGAGCTACGCAATAAGATCAGCGACGAAGCCCGGCAGGAAATGTCGAAGGAGCAGCGCGACTACATCCTACGGCAGCAGAAGCGCGCGATTGAGCAGGAGCTCGGCGAAGGCAGCGGTGACAAGAGCGAGATCGAGGATCTGCGCGAGAAGCTGAAGAAAGCGGATCTGCCTGAGGACGTCCGCAAGGAAGCGGATCGCGAGCTGGCGCGCCTCGAAAAAATGCAACAGGCGTCGCCGGAGTACAACATCATCAGAACGTGGCTCGATTACGTGATCGAGTTGCCGTGGAATAAGCGTAGCGAGGAGAACGTCGACATCGCGAAAGCGCGGCTGGTGCTCGATGAGGATCACTTCGGCATTCAGAAGGTGAAGGAGCGCATCCTCGAACACCTGGCGGTGCTGAAGCTGAATCCAGAGGCGAAGGCCCCCATTCTGTGCTTCGTGGGCGCGCCGGGCGTGGGCAAGACGTCGCTGGGCCAATCGATCGCGCGGGCCATCGGCAGGAACTTTGAGCGCATGAGCCTGGGCGGCATGCACGACGAAGCCGAATTGCGCGGCCACCGCCGGACCTATATCGGCGCGCTACCGGGCCGCCTGATTCAAGCGATGCGGCGAGCGGGCGCGAATAATCCGGTCTTGATGCTGGATGAGGTCGACAAGCTGGGCCGCGATTTCCGCGGCGATCCGGCGTCGGCGCTGCTCGAAGTGCTGGATCCGGAGCAGAATAAGACGTTCCGCGACAACTATTTGGATCTGCCGTTCGATCTGTCGAAGGTGCTGTTCGTCACCACGGCGAATACTTTGGACACGATCCCTGCGCCGCTGCTGGATCGTATGGAAATCCTGCGGCTCTCGGGTTATAGCGAAGAAGAAAAGATCCAGATCGCCAAGCGCTATCTGCTGCCGCGGCAGTTGAAGCAGACCGGGCTGACGGCGGAGCAGTGCGAGCTGACCGACGCCGCGCTCGCGAAGATGATCGCGTCGTATACGCGCGAAGCCGGCGTGCGGCGGCTGGAGCAAACCATCGGACGCGTGATTCGCAAGGTGGCGCTGAAGTTCGCCGAAGCGGCCACGGACAACGTCATCGTGAAAGCCGAAGACGTAGTCGAGATGCTGGGTCCGGAGCCGGTGCTGCCGGAAGAGGCGCGCAAGAATCTGCCTCCCGGCGTCGCGACGGGGCTCGCCTGGACCGAAACCGGCGGCGACGTGTTGTACATCGAAGCGGCAATGCAGCCGGGCAGCAAGGACCTGACCATGACCGGCCAGTTGGGCGAGGTGATGCAGGAATCGGCGCGAATCGCGCGCAGCTACCTGTGGAGCCACGCCGACGAGTTCGGCTTGAAGCTGGAACCGTTCCTGCAATCGGGTGTGCACGTTCACGTGCCCGCGGGCGCGATTCCAAAAGACGGGCCGTCGGCGGGCGTGACCATGACGACCGCGCTCGCGTCGATCTATTCGGGGATTCCGGCGCGCAGCGACACGGCGATGACGGGCGAGGTCACGCTGACCGGGCTCGTGCTGCCGATCGGCGGCGTGAAGGAGAAAGTGCTGGCGGCGCGTCGCGCGGGATTGAAGCGCGTGATCCTGCCGCGCGGCAATCAGAAGGATCTGCGCGATCTTCCGGACGAGGTTCGCAAGGAGATGGAGTTCGTCTTCGCGAATCGAGTGGAAGATGTGCTCGCCGAGATGCTGCCGGGGCTGAAGTTAGCCCCGGCGAAGGCGGCTTAGTCCAGGGAATAGATCGCCCAGCGTAATCCCGGCCCGTGCGTGCCTCGAAAGGCTGCTATCTTGCCGATAGAGCTTATGGTGAAGCGGATATCCAATTTAGGTGATTCGGCGCGGGAGTTTTTCGCTGGCCGCGCGCCGGTGATCCTTGCGTCCGCACTGGTCTGGGTGATCGCCCAGAAGTTGGGTTGCGGCCTGCCGGCCTGCATCCTGAGTGCCGCCCTGACACAATTTGTGCTGTTCACGCTCGTGCGACTTTAACAGCAGTGTGCTTGGGCTGGCGCGACGTCGCGGTGAAAAGCCACATCCCCGCCCAAGCGAGTGGCGCAATCAATACCGCTGCGCCGCCTAACGCGATGATTCGCGTCACCCCCATCGATTCCGCGGTGAATGCCGCGATCGATAGCAACAGCACTACGCTTATCCAAAGGGTCGCCTTCTGAGCCCCCGGCAGCAAAGCCAGAGCCACGAACATTCGCTTGATCATCGTTCACCTCTTTTGTTGCTCAATGCAGCTCGAAAGATCTTGAACTGCCGGATCAGATTCGTCAACTCCCGAAGCAGGCGGCGCAGCCCCAAAGAAACCACTTCAGCGGCCGTCGCTACCGCAGTGGACATCAGGGTTACCCACAGCAGGGTGCTCATAAACGCATGCGTGCGCTGCAGCAGATCGGCCGAAAACCCAATATCAGGGCCGAAGATCTCCAAGACTTTACGCGAGACGAGTTCTACCCCCACCGCGATCAGCCAGATCGCCAGGTGATTCAGGAGCTTCGATGTTTCAGAATCAGTTTTCCTGGCCGGCATGAAGAGCCACTCAGCTAAGTGCCCGGCACGGGCGAAAATTCTCTACCGCTGGCCGAAAATGGCCGCAATCTTGACCGATCGCGACGCGAGACATCGTCTGCCTAGCTCCGTCTGAACCTGCAGCATGTCACGATTACGGTACTTCATCGCTCTGCCGCTTTGCTGTGGCGCGCTTGCCGCGCAGACGATCACACCGCCGAGCCCCGATAAGACTCCGCCAAGCTATGACCTCAAGCCGCAGTCGCTGCAGGATCTGCAGATCATGCAGCAGCACTTTGTCGCACTTGCGGAAGCGTTGCCGCTGGATTTGTACAAGTGGCGGCCGAGCGAAGGGGTGCGATCGTTCAGCGAAGTGTTTCTGCACGTCGCGTTGATGAATAATTCCTTCTCGCAATATCTGGGCACCACGGTGCCGCAAGGATTCGTGGCGAAAGACTACGAAACTTCGATCACCGACAAGGCGAAGATCATCGCCGAACTCAACAGGTCGTTCGACTACTACCGCGCTGCGCTCGACCAGCGATCGAACAAGGAGTTGCAGACGATCGTGCCCAAGTTCGGACCCGATGCAAGCGAGGGCGATCTGGTGTTCCTGGTGGTCTCCGACGATCACGAGCACATGGGCCAAGCGGTCGCCTATGCGCGCATGAAGGGAATCATTCCGCCGTGGACCGCGGCGGCGCAGAAGGCGAATCCGAAGAAGTAACTCCGCTTTCCGAGCCCACAGGCGGTTTGTGCCGTTGTGCGCGGTGTAGCTAAGATGAGCGGCATGAGATTGCTCATTTTCCTCATCGTTCCGATTGCCGCGCTCGCTCAGATTCGCGGCTCGGTGAATCCCGCGCCCGATCCGTCGAAACCGCATCCGGTTCGCAACGACGTGGCGCAGGCGGGCGACGAAATCGTCACGCTGCGCAATTTCCACATTAAGAAGGGGACCTTCGATCAGTTCCTCAAAGCCAGCCAGGAAGAAGTGTGGCCGTTCTTTGAAAAGATCGGCTCACGGATCGTGGGAATGTGGCAGGTTTTCGATCCCGAAGGCGGCGCAAACAAAGATTATGACGAAGTCTATCTGATGACCCGCTACGCCAGCGTCGCGCATTGGCGAGCCACGCGCGATGCGGTCTCGCTCGGCGGCGATGGACCGGATTGGGTGAAGTGCCAGCACGGTCTCGCCGTCCGTCGCGATCTTACGATTTCGACCAGCGTGATCTTCATGCGGGGCGCGACGCAGGTCAACAAGCCGTACTTTATGCCGGGGCTGAAGGAATCCTTCGAGAAGAAGCCGTGAACGTCAGGCGGTCTTTTCTTCTTCGAGTTTTCTGAGTCGTTCTTCGACCAGAGTGAGCCGTTCCGCGAAAGCATCCACGACCGTGACCGAGCTTCTGACGCGTATCTCCATCGGACGAGCCCAGCCGTGAAAAGCGGTGAGGAGATTGGTTTCGACCTTCTCGATTCGAGCGTTCACGCGCTCTTCGAGTGAACCGATTCGGCCATCCATCCGCATGTTCATGCGGCCTTCCATCGCTTCGAGGTACTGCCTCAGTTCCAGATCCATCTCTACTCCTTGTATACGCCTTAAGAGTGCAATTTACAAGGCCGAATTCTCCGGAACACTAACCATTCCGCAGTTCGGGCGTATGATGTCGATATGAAAACGCTTCGGGTGTCCTTCGTAACGGTTGTATTTGCGATCACCGCGCTGGCCGCCACGCCGCCGACCGTTCAGGACGCCAAGAAATTCCTGGACGACGCCGAGGCGAAGCTGCTGGTGCTCGGCACCGAATCCAGCCACGCCGATTGGGTCCATTCCAACTTCATCACCTACGACACTGAGGTTCTTTCAGCGCAGGCCGATGAGCGATCCATCGCCGAAGGCGTGCGGCTCGCCAAAGCTGCCACGCGATTCGACGGCTTGAAGCTGCCACCCGATATGGCGCGCAAGATGATGCTGCTGAAGCTGGGGTTGACGCTCGCCGCGCCTGCGAATCCTGCCGAAAGCGCAGAGGTGACCAAGCTCGGCGCGTCGCTCGAAGGCACTTATGGCAAAGGCAAGTACTGCGGCAGCCGCCTGTCCGATCAGAAATGCCTGGACATCGAAGACATCACCCGCATCATGGCGACCGATACAAACCCGGCTGAACTGCTCGAAGCCTGGAACGGCTGGCATTCCATCTCGCCGCCGATGCGCAAGGATTTTACGCGGTTCGTGGCGCTCTCGAATAAGGGCGCGCGCGAGCTAGGGTTCAAAGACACCGGCGCGATGTGGCGTGCGAAATACGATATGCCGCCCGACGAATTCGCCAAAGAATTAGACCGGCTGTGGGAGCAGGTCCGTCCGCTGTACGTTTCGCTGCACGCCTACGTTCGCTGGAAGTTGCATGAGAAGTACGGCAACGCGGTTCCGGCCAGCGGTCCGATTCCGGCGCATCTGCTGGGCAACATCTGGGCGCAGGATTGGACCAATATCTATCAATTGGTCGCCCCAGCCAATGCCGATCCCGGTTACGATCTGACCAAGATTTTGGTCGCGAAAAAGACCGACGCGTTGCAAATGGTGCGCTACGGCGAAGGATTCTTCAAATCGCTGGGATTCGCGCCGCTGCCCGAAACCTTCTGGGAGCGATCGCTGTTCGTCAAACCGCGCGATCGCGATGTGGTTTGTCACGCCAGCGCCTGGGATATCGATAGCGTGGAGGATCTACGGCTGAAGATGTGCATCGACATTACGGCCGAGGATTTCAATACGGTGCACCACGAGCTGGGCCACAATTTCTACCAGCGCGCTTACGACAAACAGCCGGTGCTGTTCCGCGATTCCGCCAACGATGGATTCCATGAAGCGATTGGCGACACTATCGCCCTGTCGATCACGCCGGAATACCTGATGAAGCTGGGCTTCATCGACAAAGCGCCCGATGCGTCCAAGGATATCGGGCTGCTGCTCAACAAAGCTTTGGAGAAGATCGCGTTCCTGCCGTTCGGCCTGATGATCGACCAGTGGCGCTGGAAGGTGTTCTCGGGCGAGATCACTCCGGAGAAGTACAACGAAGCCTGGTGGAATCTGCGATTGAAGTATCAGGGCGTCGCGCCGCCGTCTTCTCGAACGGAACAGAACTTCGATCCCGGCGCCAAATACCACGTCGCGGCGAACGTTCCGTACATGCGGTACTTCCTCGCGGACATCCTGCAGTTCCAATTTCACCGTTCTTTGTCCCAAATCGCCGGTTGCCGCGATCCGTTGAACCGTTGTTCCATCTATGGAAATCGGGAAGCGGGCGCGCGGCTCAATGCCATGTTGGAGATGGGCGAAAGCCGTCCCTGGCAGGAGGCTCTGGCGAAGCTCACCGGCTCTCAAAAAATGGATGCGACGGCCATTCGCGAGTATTTTCGGCCGCTCGAAAAATGGCTGGATGAACAAAACAGGGGCAAGCCCATGGGGTGGTGAGACATCCTGGTTTTGACGCTACTCAAATCGTGTAAATGTAACCATCACTGGTTCTTAATCTCATTGACACACGTCAGCGAATCTGATACAAACATCTAAATCCCAACTCTGTCCGTGGGGGTTACATTCTCAGGGGGTAATCCAACTATGCGCAAATTTGCAGGAATGCTTTTCCTATTCTTGCTGCTTGCTGCAGCTGCGTTCGGGCAACTGACACAGCTCAGCGGAACGGTAACCGATCCAGGCGGGGCCGTCATTCCGGGGGCCACCATCACCCTCATCAACACCCAGACCGGAGCGGAACGCCAAACCAAGTCCGACGATCAGGGGCGCTATGCGTTTCTGCAGGAACTTCCGGGGTTGTACAAGGTCGTGGCGAAAGCGAACGGGTTTGCCGATGAAACACTGGAGAAAATTGAGCTCTTCGTTGCTCAGCCGGCCACCATCAACATCACCTTCCAAAAAGTTGGATCGACATCGACCACGGTCACCGTTGAAGCCGCTGCCACTCAGGTGAACACCACCGATGCGACGCTGGGCAACGCGATCGTTTCGTCTCAGATCATGGAGCTGCCGTCCTTCGCGAGAAACGTCGCGGGCCTGCTGGCATTCCAACCGGGCGTTACGCCGGGCGGCAACGTAAACGGCGGGAAGTCGGATCAGGGCAATATCACTCTGGACGGCGCGGACGTCAACAATCAGAGCACTCGTCAGGCGATGACCAGCGTTCTGAACGTCACCATGGATTCGGTGGCTGAATTCCGCACCACTACCACCGGCGCGAATGCCGATGAAGGACGCGTCTCCGGCGGCCAGATCAGTCTGGTGACCAAGAGCGGCAGCAACAGCCTGCACGGATCGGCGTACGAATATCGCCGCGGCACTGAAACCGCCGCGAACGATTTCTTCAGCAACTCGGCGGGCGTTCCGATCGCCCCGCTGTTGATCAACATTTTCGGTGGCACCATTGGCGGACCGGTGAAGAAGAACAAGGTGTTCTACTTCATCAACTATGAAGGCCGCCGCGACGCCAGCGCCGCGATTCAGACCCGCACGGTCCCCACGGATACATTCCGCGCTGGCATTCTGCAGTACAAGAGCACATCGGGCGCAACAATCCAGCTCAGCCCCGCGCAGGTGCAGAGCTCGATCGACGGAGCTCACATCGGCGAGGATCCGGCGATCCTCACGCTGTTGAACGCTTATCCGCACGGGAACTTCACGGGAACCGGCGCTGATAACATCAACCTGACCGGTTATCTTTTCAATTCGCCGGAGAAGAACGTTCAGAACACCTACATCACCCGCTGGGATTACAACATCGACGACGCCGGCAAGCATCGCCTGTTCGTGCGCGGCCAGTTGCAGGATTTCTGGGCGAGCGGCTCGGAACAATTCCCTGGCCAGGCACCGCAAACGGTCGGCTTGAACAACAGCAAAGGCACGGCGGTAGGCTACACCTGGCTGGTGAAACCCAACCTGATCGCGACCACCAATTGGGGCTTCACCCGCGCGGGATCGGAATCGACCGGCGTGCTGACTTCCAACTACATCACGTTCCGTGGCATGAGTTCGCCATATCCGACCACCACGGACACGGCTCGCATCATTCCAGTGAACACCATCAATGAGGACCTGGCGTGGACGCACGGATCGCACGATGTACGCGTCGGCGCGGTACTGCGCTTCATCTCCAACCAATCGGCGACGTTCTCTGGCGCTTTCAGCACCGGCGACATCAACGCACCGTGGCTGCTGGGCACCGGCAGCGACTTCTCGCCGTCGGATCTATCCAAATCGTTCAGAACTCCCTTTGTGAACGCGGGCGCGATCATCATGGGGCTGGTGACCGAAGGCGACTTGCACGTCAATTATCTGGCCGACGGCAGCATTCTCCCGACCACGACTCCCATTTCGCGCAACTTCGAGAATCAGGAATACGAGTGGTATGCCCAGGACACCTGGCGCATCACACGGTCGCTTACTCTCACCTACGGAATCCGTCACTCGCTGATGCCGCCGGTGTATGAAGCCAACGGTCAGCAGACCACCGCGCTTCCTTCACTGGCAAATTCATGGATGGCAACGCGCCTCGGTTTAGCGAACGTCGGTGCCCCGCAGAGCCTGGTGACACCGGTGCAGTATGTGCTCGCCAGTTCTCCGCAGGGCGCGCCGCTCTATCCCAACCACCTGGGTAACTTCGCTCCTCGTTTCGCAATCGCCTATTCGCCGCAGGCGGATAGCGGATGGATGAAGTGGATCTTCGGCGGACCCGGCAAGAGTTCGCTGCGCGCCGGCTTCGGCATGTACTACGATCTGTTCGGCCAGCCTTTGGCCCAGCAATACGCCTCCGACGCGTTGGGATTCTCGACGCTGGTTCAGAATCCAGCGAACTCATACACTTCGGCTACCTCGCCGCGTTATACCGGCTTCTACAACATCCCGGCCGGCATCTTCCCCGCAGCCCCGAAGGGAGGTTTCCCGCAGGTGCAGCCGAACATCTTCCAGATCACTAACTCGATCGACGATCAGTTGAAGGCCCCGTATACGCTCAACAGCAACGTGACCTTCGGCCGCGAGTTCAGCCACGGGTTCTTCGTACAGGCGTCCTTCGTGCAGCGCCTCTCGCGCCGCTCGCTCGCGCAGCGCGACGTCGCCGAGCCGACCAACCTGATCGACCCGAAGTCGGGGCAGAGCTTCTACCAAGCGATGAGCATCCTGGGCCCTGAGGTCTTGGCCAATGGCGGCTCGGGCGTGGGCGTGGCGAACGTTGCGAAGATTCCTTTCTTCGAGAACATTTACGCCGGCTACGCGAATCCTGCTAAGAACCTAACGGCCACCCAGGGAATCTACAACATCTACCTGGGCAATCAGGGCGATATGACTACTTCGCTCACCCAGATCGATACGCCGGGCTGCAGCCCTTGCTCGATCTACGGTCCCTATGCGCAGTTCAACGCACAGTACTCGGCGTTGTCGACGTTCAGCTCGGTCGGGCACGGCAATTACAACGCCGGCCAGTTGACGGTCCGCAAACGGCTGTCCAATGGCCTGCAGTTCGACTTCAACTACACGGTGGGCCGCTCGGTCGATCTCGCTTCCGCCTCGGAAAGCGGCGGCTCCTATTCGGGCTTCATCCAGAACGTGTGGGCCCCAAACCAGGAATGGGCGCCGTCGAGCTATGATGCGCGTCACATCATCAACTTCTTCGCGATCTGGCAGATTCCAGTCGGCAAGGGCCGGACGTATATGCCGAATGCCAATCGCCTGGTGGATGGCATCATCGGCGGATGGCAGATCACGCCGACCTGGCAGTGGGAAAGCGCGCTGCCGACCAGCGTCGGCGACGGCCAGAACTGGGCGACCGATTGGGAACTAACCACCAACGCAACTCAGATTGGTCCGTTCTCGACGGCCCCGACCAAGAACGTTTCCGCCACTTCGATTGGCGGGACGACGCTCAACGCGACGGGCGGTCCGAACCTGTTCTCGAACCCGGCCGCCGCCTTCCAGGCCTTCGCCTATACGGTGGAGGGGCAGAGCGGATCGCGCGACAACGTTCGCTATCCCGGACCGTGGGTAATCAACCTGGGCCTGGCGAAGACGTTCTTCCTGTTCAACTACAAGGACACTCCGCACCAGTTGCAGATCCGCGGAGAAGCGTTCAATCTGACCAACTCGGTGATCTTCAACGCGCCGGGTATGGATCTGGGGACGGCGACTTCGTTCGGTAAGTTCTCGAGCGACACCGGTGCTCGCCAGATGCAGTTCGCGATGCGCTATAGCTTCTAAGTAGCGTTCGCAGTTCGATGGGGGAAAGGGCGTGGCCTTCGGGTCGCGCCCTTTTTGTTGTGCCTGGCCGCACAGCGGTGTCCCATTGAGACGCGACAGAATGGAGCGTGCTAGCCGGCGATCCAGTAAAGCGACTAGCGCGCTCCATTCTGTCGCGCCTCAGAAGAGAGTGTTCGAGCGATGTAGGGCAGGATTTCATCCTGCGGCGGATTTTCAATCCGCCTGTTCGTTTGGAAAAGAAAGATTGCGCGATTAGAAATCGCGCGCAGGACAAGCGACAATAGGTTCTAATGACGGGTTCCGACACACGCCGTAAGTTTCTCGATTATTTCTCGCAGCGCGGCCATCGCGAGGTGCGCAGTTCCTCGCTGGTCCCGGCGAACGATCCCACGCTGCTGTTCACCAACGCGGGGATGAACCAGTTCAAGGACGTGTTCCTGGGGCAGGAAAAGCGCGACTACTCGCGCGCCACCACGTCGCAGAAATGCGTGCGGGCGGGCGGCAAGCATAACGATCTGGATAACGTCGGCTACACGCGCCGCCATCACACGTTTTTCGAAATGCTGGGCAATTTTTCCTTCGGCGATTATTTCAAGCGCGACGCCATCGCGTTCGCCTGGGAGCTGATCACCAAGGAATACGGGCTGCCCAAGGACAAGCTGTACTTCACGGTGTTTCGCGAAGACGACGATGCGGAGAAGCTGTGGCAGGAAGTCACCGGCGTATCGAAGGATCGCATCTTTCGCCTGGACGAAAAAGATAATTTCTGGCAGATGGGCGATACCGGACCGTGCGGGCCGTGCTCGGAGATTCACTACGATTTCGGGGAAATCGCGGGCCCCGGAACATTTCCGCATGAGCCGGGCGAGCGCTTCATCGAGATCTGGAATCTGGTGTTCATGCAGTTCGATCGTGATGCTTCGGGCAAGCTGACGCCGCTGCCCAAGCCGTCGATCGACACCGGCATGGGACTGGAGCGCATCGCCGCGATTCTGCAGGGCAAGCTTTCGAATTACGATACGGATCTGATCAAGCCGATCATCGATCGTGCCGGGGAGCTGTTTCATAAGCCGCACGGCACTGACGATCGCAGCGATACGGTGCTGCGCATCAATGCGGATCACGCTCGCGCGACGGCTTTTCTGATTAATGACGGTGTGGTGCCATCGAATGAAGGGCGCGGCTACGTGCTGCGCAAGATCATGCGGCGGGCGATGAGGAATGCTCGCATGATCGGAACGGCGGAGCCGTATCTGCACAAGCTGACCGGTTTCGTGGCCCAACATATGGGCGGCGCGTATCCGGAAATGCTGGAGTCGATCGATCGCGTGGCGCGGGTGGTGAAGGATGAGGAGCATCGCTACGCGTCGACGTTCCAGGTGGCCGAGAAATTCTTTCAGGACGAAGCGAAATCCGCTGCCGGCGGAGTGTTGCCCGGTGCGGCGGCGTTCAAGCTGTACGACACGTTCGGGCTGGCGCTTGAAGAGCAAGAGGATATGGCTCGCGAATCGGGGCTGACCATCGATCGCGAAGGGTTCGCGGCGGAGATGGAGAAGCAGCGCACACGCGCTCGCGCGAGTTGGAAGGGCGCGGAGAAGGCGCAGGTGAATCCGGCATATTCAGGCGATGCCGCGGACGGAATTCGTCGGGCGCGAGACGCTGGAGTCGACGGGTAAGGTGATCGTCGTTCAGGAAAACTTAATCGCGGCCGAAATCGCATTGGATCGGACGCCGTTCTACGCCGAAGCCGGCGGACAGGTGGGCGACACGGGCGTGCTTTTGTCGCCTGAAACCGGCGAGACACTGGCGATCGTCGAATCGGCGTATTCAGCGGCGCCGGGCAAGACGGTGCATCGCGTGAAGTTGCATCGGCGACATCAAAGAAGGCGAACGTGGTCATCGCGCGGGTGGATCGTCATTCGCGCGCATCGACGATGCGCAATCACACCGGCACCCATCTGTTGCATGCGGCTCTTCGTAATGTGCTTGGATCTCATGTGAAGCAGGCTGGCAGCGTGGTGGAACCGTCGCGTCTGCGTTTCGATTTCACGCATTACACCGCGATGGACGCGAACGAGATTGCGGAAGTCGAGCGGTTAATGAACGAAGAGATTCTGGCCAATCGCGAAGTCCACACCGATGTGATGGATCTGGATCGCGCGCTGGAAACCGGCGCGATGGCGTTGTTCGGCGAAAAATACGGCGACAAAGTGCGTGTGGTTTCAATCGATACGTTCAGTAAGGAATTGTGCGGCGGCACGCACGTCGGGCGCACCGGCGATATCGGGATCTGCAAGATCGTGTACGAAGGTTCGATTTCCGCGGGAGTTCGCCGCATCGAAGCGATTACGGGCGAAGGCGCGCTGAAGCGATTCCAGGAGGCGCAGAGCGAGCTATCGAAACTCGCTGGAGTCGACGTGCAGAAGCTGGTGGCGCGCGAGAAAGCGCTGGAGCAGGAATTGCAGCGATTGAAGGACAAGCTGGCGCAGTCGCAAGCCGGGGAGCTGGAATCGCAGTCGCGAGAAATCAACGGTGCGCGGGTGGTCGCTGCTCGTTTGGATGGTTTTGACCGGCAGCAGCTTCGATCCATGGTCGATTCGTTCCGCAGCAAGTGGAAGACTTCGGTGGTGGTGCTCGCGTCGGCGACTGATTCTGATATTTCCATCGTCAGCGGCGTGAGCAAGGATCTGACTTCGAAGGTTCAGGCGGGCAAACTGGTGCAGGAAGTCGCAACCAGCACCGGCGGAAAAGGCGGCGGGCGTCCCGACATGGCGGAAGGCGGCGGCAAAAACGTGGCCGCGTTGAGTGGCGCGCTCGACCGCGTGTACGAATCGGTGCGGGAGAAGCTGTAACGGTGGAATCGACCGGCGTAGTGATTGTTGGCGCGGGGCCGACCGGCCTGGCGTGCGGAATCGAGCTGAAGCGGCGCGGCGTCGATGCGATTCTGATCGACAAAGGCTGCGTGGTTAATTCGCTGTATCACTACCCGACGAATATGGTGTTCTTCACCACGCCGGAACTGCTTGAGATCGGCGACATCCCGATGACCAGCTTGAATGAGAAGCCGGTGCGTGCGGAAGCCTTGAAGTATTACCGAAGGGTCGCGGATCATTACGGGCTCGATATCCGGCAATATCAGCTGGTGGATCGGGTGGACGGCAGCGATGGTGCGTTCGTCACGCATGCGACTGACGCGAACGGATGTGCGCGCGCCTACGCGTCGAAGAAGGTGATTTTTTCGACCGGCTATTACGATGTGCCGAACAGACTCAACGTGCCGGGCGAGGAATTGCCGAAAGTCATCCATTATTACAAGGAACCGCACCCCTACTACAATCACGACGTGCTGGTGGTTGGCGCCAAAAATTCGGCGGCGATCGCGGCGCTGGAACTGCATTGGAGCGGCGCGCGCGTGACCATGGTGCATCGCGGCGCGGACATTCATCGCAACGTGAAATATTGGATCAAGCCGAACATTGAGAATCGCATCAAGAGCGGCGAGATTCCGGCGTATTTTCATTCCAGCGTGACGCGGATCGAACCGGAGTCGGTCACGATCGAGACGCCCGAAGGGCCCAAAACACTCAAGAACGATTTTGTTTTTGCGATGGTGGGCTACCGGCCGGATCTTGAGTTTCTGGAGCGGCATGGGATCACTTTCGATCCCAAGGCGGCGCGGCCGTACACCGATCCGGAGACGCTCGAAAGCGATCGCAAGGGGATTTATCTGGCGGGCGTTCTGGTGGCGGGGATGCACACCAACGAGATTTTCATAGAGAATGGACGTTTCCACGGAAAGAAGATCGCAGAGGCAATCGCGAAGGAGCTGGCATGAATCGTCGTGATTTCGGGAAACTCGCTGCGGGCGCAGCCGCTACGGGCGCGTTTGCGTGGGCCGGCAAAATCGATTCGAGGATCGCAGGTGTACAGATCGGCGCGCAGACGTATAGCTTTCGCGATCGCCCGTTCGACGCGATGGTCGACGCGATGAAAGAGGTCGGCCTGGGCGAGGCGGAATTGTGGGACGGTCACGTGCTGCCCAAGGATGCCGCCGCCGCGAAGCAATTTCGCAAGGACCCGCCGGTCGCGCAGATTCATGAGTTGCGAACCAAGCTCGACAGTGCGGGTATCGAGCTGTACGCATTCACATTTGGATTCACGAAAGGCTTCGGCGACGATGAGATCGATGGCGGATTCAAGATCGCCAAAGCATTGGGCGTCAAGTACATCACGTCTTCATCGAACGTCTCGATGGCCAAGCGCGTGGACGCTCTGGCGCAGAAATACAAGATCACGGTGGCGTTTCACAACCATTCGAATATGAAGGCCGATGAATTCGCGCGACCGGCCGATTGGGAAGAAGCGCTGCACGGAGCGTCAAAATATCTCGCGATCAATCTCGACATCGGACATTTCACCGCCGCGGGCTTCGATCCGGTGAGTTTTCTGGAACACACCACGCCCGTATCATCACTCTCGCACTTGAAAGATAGAAAAGCAAACCAGGGCGACAACGTATCCGTGGGGCCAGGGCGACACCAAGATCAAAGAAGTGCTGCAGGTCCTCAAGACCAAGCGCTACCCGATTCCGGCCAACATCGAGTACGAATACAATGGCAGCGATACCATCGCCGAAGTGAAGAAATGTTTCGCGTATTGCAAAACCGCGCTGGCGTGACGCGCAATAAGATCGATGCAGCCTTATCTTTCGGTGGTGGTGACCACGCGTAATGACGATCACGGCGGCAGCCTGTTGGGCCGCACGCAGGCGTTCGTCAATGGATTGCTGTCGCAGTGCCGCCGCCACAAGGTTCCCGCCGAGCTGATTATCGTCGAATGGAATCCTCCGCCGGATCGTCCGCCGCTGGCCGAAGCGTTGCACTGGCGCGATAGCGACGGCTGGTGCCAGGTGCGCATCATTGAAGTGCCGCTTGAAATGCACCAGCGGTGGCGGACCTGGAAAGCGCTGCCGCTGTATCAGATGACGGCGAAGAACGTAGGCATACGGCGCGCACGCGGCGAGTTCGTGCTGGCGACCAACATCGATATTTTGTTTTCCGATGAGCTGATGCAGCTGCTGGCCGCACGCAAGCTCGATCGCGGCAAGATGTATCGCGTGAATCGATGGGACATCATGTCGGATGTTCCGGTGAACGGCACGGTCGAAGAGCAGTTGGCGTACTGCACGTCGCACCTGATTCGATTGAGCGCACGCGAAGGAACGTTCCGCGTGAAGCCCGACGGATCGCGATTGATCGAGGAAAACGACATCGTGACGCCGGATGGACCGGTGCAGCTAGGCAACAACTGGTTTCATCGCGAACTGTCCGGCGACGAAGCGTTTCGCTGGGCGGAGAATGACGCTGGACTTACCATAACTTCCCACGGCGCTCAGGGGACGCTGGTGTGCGACATCGAGCCGGGGCCGGGCATGAATCGCCATCCTCTGCGTGTCGAACTTCGCGATGAGGCGGGACGAGTGATCGCCGATGCGCTGGTGAAGCGGCGTAGTGTGGTGGCGTTTGCGATTCCCGCGGCGAACGGCGAGACCCGCTATCGTCTGCACACGCGCACCGGGGGCTATCAGATCAGTACCGATATCCGGACGCTAAATTTTCGCGTGTTTCGATGCACTCTTGAAACCGGCAGCCGCGCCATCGCGCAGGAATCCGGGGTCGTCAGCACGCGACAGGCGGAGAGCGCGGCATCGCGCGCCGGACGCGGATTTAAACTGCTGCGCGACATCTGGCACGGCGATCCCAAAGTCAAGATCCGGCTGCCGATGTCGCGTGAACGCATGGCGCGTCTGCAATTGCATCAGGACGAAAGCGGATTTTCGTTCTCACCCAGCGCGTTCCGTTCGGGCGGCGCGGGGGAAGTGTTCCCTCCTGGCATGAGAAGCATCTTCGGACCGGGCTGGTACCCGATCGAACATTTTGGAGGCGAAACGTTCTATTGGATGAAACAGAAGGCGGAGATCGTATGGCTGCCGCCGCTGGACGCCGCACCCGGGTTCTCTTTGTACGCCGAACCGGGCCCTTCCGTGGGATTCCAGCCTTGCGAGTTGATCATTCGCGATCAATGGGGCGATACGATCTCGACTCAACACATCAAAGGCCGCACAGTGATCCGGATGGTGACCGGAGACCTGGGGCCGGTGGTCATGTCGTTCGAAGTTCGCGTCAACGTGGCGCCCGCCGCTGTTCCCGGCGACTCCCGCGAAATGGCCCTGCGCTTCTTCGGCAGCCGATGGGATGGGAAGCCGGGCGGCGAGCCCGGAGCAGGCGAACTGATGCCGGCCGGACCCGGGGTGTGGTGCGGAGGCGGATGGCAACGCCGCGAGCGCGCCGATGGCGACGCTCCGCTGGCGTTTGAAGGGGCGGAGTTGCTGCTGCGCGCGCCGGACACCGGCGCACACTCGCTGATCCTGGAAGCTGCGCCGGTGCGACCTGAGAATCCCGCGCAGTTCATCGTTAAAGACACGGCGGGGCGGACGTTATTCGAGGGCGTGTTGGATCGGGCGCAGAACGTGCCGATCGAGGGGAAGTTCGAGGGCGGAAAACACTACTCACTTCGACTGCGGGGAGGACCGGAGAACGCGGCCGAAGATCCGTGGCTATCGGTGCCGGCGATTCAATGGCAGAAACCAGGAGCGGCCGCCCAGAGAATTCCGTTGCGCCCGGTGCCCGAGGATCGCGTCGTTAATTTGCACACCAATGCGTGCGGCGATTTCACTTTGCTCGCGCTCGACCGCTGGCTCGATCTGCGCGGGTATCCGGAACTGGATCTTTACTCGCTGAATATCGATTCGCTGTTTTGTTGGGCCGCGCACCACGGTGGCGCGCGTGAGGAAGTGCTCGGAGATCCCTATCGCATCTATCACATCGAGCACGGCGAAGGATCGGGTTGGACGCCGGAGGGCGAACAAAAATTATACGACCGGTTGGCGGGGAAGGGGCTTTCGTGGCTCGAATTTCGCGAAGTGATGAGCTGGGCGCGGGTGATGAACCGGTTCGACATGCCGATGATATTCAATCGTGAGGATTGGGGCCTGGGGCACGATGAATTAAAAGAAACCGTGCCCGAAGTGTCGCGCGAAAGTAGCACAAGAGGCTAGTACTTTGGTCTTTGCCCCCATCCGTGAACTCGCGTTATCATTACTTGGATTGTCCGCGTCAGAAAGGATGCACACGGAAAATCGTCCGGCGGTGCTCATACAAGGAAACAAATGAATCTCTCTGTAATTGGATTAGGAAAGTTGGGTGCGGTGTTGGCGGGCGTGTTGGCCGAAGCGGGTCATGAAGTAGTCGGCGTGGATGTAAATCCCAGATCAGTCGATGCGATCAATCAGGGAATCGCGCCGGTGCGCGAGCCTGGTCTGGAGGAAATGATCCGCAAGAATGGGGCACGCCTTTCGGCGACCGGCGATGTCGGATCGGCGATCGCGCGCACGGATGTAACCTTCATTGTGGTGCCGACTCCGTCGGGGCCTGACGGAACATTTTCGATCAAGTTCGTCTTGAATGCGATTGAGCCGATCGGACAGGCGCTTCGCAACAAATCTTCGTATCACCTGGTGGTGCTATCGAGCACCGTGATGCCGGGATCGTGCGGGAACGAAATCGTGCCTGCTCTGGAGCGAAGCTCCGGCAAAACGTGCGGCGTCGATTTCGGATTCTGCTACAACCCCGAGTTCATCGCCCTGGGCAGCGTGATTCGCGATATGTCATCACCGGACATGATTCTGATCGGTGAATCGGATGAGCGCGCCGGAGCGCTGCTCGAATCGGTGTATCGCACGGTGTGCTCGAATCAGCCGCCCATGGCGCGCATGAATTTCGTCAATGCGGAATTGACCAAGATTTCCGTCAACACTTACGTCACGACGAAAATTTCCTACGCCAACATGCTCGCTGAAGTGTGCGAGAAAGTTCCGGGCGCGGATTCCGATGTCGTATCAGCCGCGATCGGCCTGGACACGCGCATCGGGCGTAAGTATCTCAAGGGCGCGTTCGGCTACGGCGGTCCGTGTTTCCCGCGCGATAACGTCGCGTTCGCGAAATTCGCCGACCTGAATCACGTGGACGCGACCATCGCCAAAGCGACCGATCACGTCAACAAGAAGCAGGTGACGCGGCTGGCCGAACGGATTCTGGAAATCCTGCCGCCCGGCGAGACGGTGGGGATTCTCGGGATGTCCTATAAGCCGGACACCGAAGTGATCGAAGAGTCGCAGGGATTGATGCTGGCTCGCGCGCTGGCGGCCGAAGGCTGCCGTGTGTGCGTGTACGATCCCGCCGCACAGGAAAATGCGCGCGCTGCATTGGGCGCAACTGTTTCCTATTGCGAATCGATGGAAGCGTGCGCTTCGCAAGCTTCTGTGCTGGTGATCGCGACGCCATGGAAAGCGTTCAAGGCCCTCAAGCCGGAGCATCTGCGCGAAATCGGCGCGCCCGGTGTCTGGTTGATTGGTGGCGCATTCTGGTGCAGGCGAAGTTCGACGGCGTGGCGGACTACATCGCGTGCGGACGCGGTCCTGCTATCGGCAGACGCAGCCCACCGCGAAATCGGCAGGGAGCATCGCATGAGCGCGAAACGAGTCCTGGTTACCGGGGCGGGCGGCTTCATCGGTCATCACCTGGTGAATTACTTGAAGGCGCGGGGCGCACTGGGTGCGCGGCGCGGACCTGAAGCATCCCGAGTACGCGCCCACCGCCGCCGACGATTTCGAGATTCTCGACCTCCGCCGCTGGGAAAATTGCCTGACGGCGACCGAAGGCATCGACGAAGTATACGCGCTCGCGGCCGATATGGGCGGCATGGGATTCATCAGCGCCAATCACGCGATGATCCTGCACAACAACGCGCTGATCAATATCCACACGCTTGAGGCTGCGCATCAGAACAACGGGAAGCGACTGCTGTACACGTCGTCGGCGTGCGTGTATCCCGAATTCAAGCAGACTGACGCCAACGTGGTGCCGCTGAAGGAAGACGATGTATATCCAGCGCAGCCGCAGGACGCCTACGGCTGGGAGAAGCTGATCACCGAACGCCTGTGCCTGCACTACGCCGAAGATTACGGAATGGAAACGCGCATCGTGCGATTCCACAATATTTTCGGACCTCTGGGCACCTGGGAAGGCGGCCGCGAAAAGGCTCCCGCCGCCATGTGCCGCAAGATCGCGATGGCGAAGGCTGCCGGCAAGCCACGAGATCGAAATCTGGGGTGACGGCGAACAGACGCGGTCATTCTGCTACATCGACGATTGCCTGGAAGGCCTGCATCGCCTGATGCGCTCGGACTTCCGCGAGCCTATGAACCTGGGGCAGGATCGCATGGTGACCATCAATCAGCTCGCCGATATCGTCGCGGACGTGGCTGGGATCAAGGTCGCGAAAAAGCACATCGACGGGCCGATGGGCGTGCGGGGAAGAAATTCCGACAACACGCTACTTAAGAAAGTGCTCGGCTGGGAGCCTGCGATTTCGCTGGAAGATGGGCTCGCCCGAACTTATTCCTGGATTGAGGAACAGATCCGGGCGAAAGAATCGGCAAAGCAGCCGGCGGGCGCATCGGCCTAGTCGTTCTTTGCATCTTTCCTTGTAAAGAATGGCAGGTTAGCGGGTGAAGATCTGGAACTCGATTTCGATCTCATTCTTGACCTTGATGGTCCCGCCCGCGACGCTGATCGGCTTGATTCCGAAGTCGGTCTGCTTTAGAGTCGTGCGACCGATGTAGGCATCGCCCTCACGCTTCACCAGCACAGTAACTGGCTTCGCGGCGCCGTGTAGAGATAGTGTTCCCGTGACATTCCAGCCCGCAGGCGATTTCTCGACGCGCGAGGATTGAAACTTGATTTCGCGATAATGCGCGGTGTCGAGCGTCATCTCTTCCATGTCTTTTTGAATCTGCGCTTCCGTCTTCGCGTCGATCTTGGGATCGGGCTTGACCCGCATCTTCGCGGTTTCCACTGTGAATTCGACTCGCGATTCCGATTCATTCACGAACCCCGCCGCGATCGGCGCGCTGACCCAGTGCTCATGCCCGGCAGCCGAAAGCAGCCCTGCTTTGCCGACGTGAATCGTGATGGTGCTGCGCGCCGTATCGATTTCACGGCTTTGCGCCGTGAGCGGCAGGACTGCAATCAGCGACAAGATGAGGTTAGGTTTCATACGAGTAAACGCGACGGAGATTCGATTCGAAAATTCTCGCCGGCAACATCTGAGTAACGATATCGCGGCTAGTGGTGAGCAGCCGGTTCTCCCATTGCCCAATTCGCCCCATCATTCGCGAGCGCCTCTGAATGTGAGAGGTGCGCGATCGCCGGCGCGTTTCGTACTCGCCAAACGCCGCGCTAATGGAACGTGAACCGTGTATAGATTTGGCGAGCACCATGGCGTCTTCGATCGCCATGCAGCAGCCCTGTCCCAGGTTCGGCGTGCAGGGATGCGCGGCATCGCCCAGCAGCGTCGCACGCCCTCGCGACCAGTGGGACAGAGGCGCAAGATCCAGTGCACGATTGCACAGTATCGCTTCCGTCGAGCGTATCAATTCAAGGATGGGCCGGTGCCAGCCGTCGAACGCCTCAAGCAAATTGCAATTGCGCTGTTGTGACGCCGCGTACCACGTGACGCGATCATGCCCGGTGTTCAAAATTCCGAAACGCCGCCCGCGTCCCCACGTTTCGCTATTGCATCCTGGCTCGATCGCCTCGCCGAAATAATTCGCGATGCCGCGCCAGACCGTATAGCCACGATCCACCGGCTCGATTGCACCGAATAATTCTGCCCGCACTCTCGATCGGATACCATCGGCTCCGATTACCGCCGCATGTTCCGCGCATTTGCCGCTGGCGAAGTGCAGACGAACGGTAGAATCGCGCTGATCCAGACGCGAAAGCTCATGCCCCAGCCGGATCGACTCCGCCGGAATCTTGCCGAGCAGCACCGCGAGCAAATCCCTGCGCCGGGTGCACAGCGCCGGCACGTCGAATTCACCCAGCGGGATATTCATCAACACGCGGCCGGTCTGGGCGCGGACCAGGAAATTCGTATTGCGGCCGCTCAGCGAAATTAAATCGTCTAGAACGCCGAGTTGGCGCAGCACTCGCGCCGCGTTCGGCCACACCATCATGCCCGCGCCCACCTCCCGAATTGCGGGTGCGCGCTCGTAGACAGTAAACGGGATATTGTGTTGATGGAGCGCGACAGCAGTGACTACGCCGCCTATGCCGCCGCCCACGATTGCAATGTTGATGCCATTGAGACGCGGCCCGGGCGTCCTGGGTTGCGCTAGCGCAGGAGATCTTCAAGTTGTACACGCGCATCGGTTTTGCTGTCGCGATATTTCACGATGACAGGCGTGTACAGCGAGATGCCCCAATCCTTGCCATGCCCTCGCGCTATAGCTCGCGATCCGGGCACGACCACCGCATCCTCGGGAATGATGAGCGGATCGTCATTGGTCGCGGTATAAACTTCGCCCCGCACGATATCGTAAACGGGCGTCGATCGTGTGAGAATCGTGCCGCTGGCCAGCACCGCGCGCTTTTTCACCACCGCGCCTTCGTACACACCGCAGTTGCCGCCCATCAGCACTTCATCTTCGATGATCACCGGCATCGCACCCACCGGCTCCAGCACGCCGCCGATCTGCGCAGCGGCCGAAATATGGCAATTGCGCCCGACCTGCGCGCAGCTTCCTACCAACGCGTGTGAGTCGATCATCGTTCCGTCGCCCACATACGATCCGGTGTTGACGAACATCGGGGGCATGCACGTTACGCCCTTGCCGACGAAGCAGCCGTCGCGAATGCTGGATCCTCCGGGAACGATGCGCACGCCGCTGGACGCGTCGAATCGCTTGACGGGCCACGTCGCTTTGTCGAACATCGGCTGGCGCGCGACGTCGATCGACATATCGACTACGGCGCCCATTCGAAATCCGATCAGCACGCCTTTTTTAACCCATGTGTTCACGCGCCAACCGCTGCGCGAGGTCGTATCGGGTTCGGCCGAGCGGATACGGCCGTCGTTCAGCGCTTGTTTGAATCGCGCAAACAACGCGAAGTGCGATTCGTCGTAACTCTTAGGAGGATTTTCGAAAAGCTTTTCGATCTCAATCTGCATGTGTTCCGTGGGCACTCCCAATCAGGCCGAGCGACTTAAGCACCGCTTCGATCTTCTGCGCGTTCTGCGGCGAAGGCGGCGTCATCGGCAAGCGCCAAACGGCCTCACACAGCCCCATCATCGCCATCGCGGCTTTCACCGGGATCGGGTTGGTCTCGACGAAATTCACGTCCATCAACGGCTGATATTTGCGCTGGATGGCGCGCGCCTTTGCGAAATCGCCGGCGAGAGCGGCTTGCGTCAACTGCGTCATCTCCGCCGGAATCTCGTTCGACGTCACCGCGATCACGCCGCGTCCACCCATCGCGATCAGAGGAATGGTGAACTGATCGTCACCGCTCAGTACGCTGAAGGAATCGGGCAATTGGTGCAGTACCTGCGCCATCTGATTGATGTTTCCGGAGGCTTCCTTGACCGCGACGATATTACCGATCTCGGACAGCCGCTTGAGCGTCGGCGTTTCAATGTTGATCGCCGTGCGGCCCTGCAGGTTGTAGACGATCATCGGGATCTTCACCGCGTTCGCGACCGCTTTGAAGTGCTGATATAAGCCTTCCTGCGAGGGCTTGTTGTAATACGGCGAAACAGAAAGAATCGCGTCCGCGCCCACGTGTTCCACTTCTTTGGCCAGTTCAATCACCTCGGCGGTGTTGTAGCCGCCGGCACCACCGACCACCGGCACCTTGCCCTTCGCTTCTTCGAGGGTGATTTCGACGATGCGCAGATGTTCCTTGCGCGAAAGCGTCGGATTTTCGCCCGTCGTGCCACAGGGAACCAGAAAATTGATTCCCGCCGCGATCTGACGGCGCACCAGTTTGCGCAGCGCGTCCTCGTCGAGCGAAGAATCTTTCCGGAACGGAGTCACTAACGCGGTGCCGCATCCCGTAAATTTCATAATTAACCTCTAAATAAAATATCGCTGAATTCGAACACGCCGCGCTGATCGGGATGATCCACGATCCATCGCGCAGCCTTGAGCGCCCCACGCGCGAATCCATCGCGATTGCGCGCCGTGTGACGCAGGGTGATCGTGTCTGCTCCGGAATCGAACCCGATTTCGTGGGTTCCTGGGTGCGCGCCCGCTCGATTCGAGCTGACGTCGATGGCCCGCGAATATCCCGCGCGCTTCATGTCATCAATTAGCTTGAGCAACGTGCCCGACTGCGCGTCCTTCTTCGCCGAGTGATGGATCTCCCATGCCCAGGCAGCGTAGTCGGGCTCATTGGCCAGGAGGTGGGCTGCTTCGCTCACCAACTTCGAAAACACCGTCACGCCGACCGAAAAATTTGGAGCCCACACCATGCGGCCCTGATTTTTTTCGATCGCCGCACGTACGCGACTCATCCGCGCGGCCCAACCGGTCGTCCCGACGACGATCGGCACCCCCATCGCTGCCAGCTTTTCAACATTCTCCCCAACCGCGTTCGGTTCGGTGAACTCGATCGCGACATCCGCGTTTTTCACCGCGCTGAAATCGCCGCCAACGTCGATACGAGTTTGGATTTCGAAATCGTATTGCGCCGCAAGCTGCTCGATCATCCGTCCCATCTTTCCGTATCCGACGATGGCGAGTTTGTTCATGCGGAAATCTCAAACGCAGCGGGATCGGGAGCGCGAAACAACTCCCGGTGCAGCGATTCTACCGCGCGGCGCAGGTCGGCGGCTGCGACGATCAGGCTCAGATTCAAGCGCGACGCGCCTTGCGAAACCATGCGCACATCTATATCGCCCAGCGCCTGGAAGATGCGCGCCGCAACTCCGGGCGTGCGTCGCAGGTTCTCACCCACCATGCACACGATCGCGAGATTCTCTTCGATGGTCACTTCGGCAAAGCTTTCGATCTCGGAACGAATCGCGGCGAGCGAGCGCGTGTCGTCGATGGTCAGGGACACGCTGACCTCCGATGTCGCCAGCATGTCCACCGGCGTTTCGAATCGATCGAACACTTCGAAAATGCGCCGCAGGAAGCCGTGCGCCATCAGCATTCGCGTCGAGACGATGTTCACCAGCGTGATGTTCTTCTTGCAGGCGATGGCGCGCACGGGATCGTCGCCCTTCGGAGCTGCAGCCGTGATCAGCGTGCCTTCCGACTCCGGCCGCCGCGAATTCAGAATCCGCACCGGGATATTTTTTTCGATCGCGGGCAGCACCGTCGCGGGATGCAGCACCTTCGCTCCGAAATACGCGAGCTCCGCAGCTTCGGCAAACGAGCACGCCTTCACGCGATAGCCGCCCGCAAGAATGGTCGGATCGGACGTGAGCATGCCGTCGACGTCGGTCCAGATCTGGATTTCCTCTGCGCCAATTCCTGCGCCGACAATCGACGCTGTGTAATCCGATCCACCGCGGCCGAGCGTGGTCGTCACGCCGTCTTCGGTCGACGCAATAAACCCACCCATCACAACGACCGACCGGCTCGCCATGTCTGGTAACAGGCGCGCCAACAGCTCATATGTTTCCGTGAACCTCGGCGTGGCTTGGGTGTGCCGTCCGTCAGTGCGAATGAATCGTCGGGAATCGAGCCACGTTGTTGTGATCCCAGCGGCATTGAAAATTCCAAAAACGATCCCGCTTGAGATCAATTCACCAAAAGCGGCAACCGCGTCAATTGCTCGCGGGGTCAGTTCGCGGAGAACCGAGAGAGCGCCTAGCAACTCCTTTAAATCATCAAACTGGGCTCTAACTTCCTCAACGATCTCGGTGCCATTAGCCTCCTGCAGATGGTAGTCGCGAAGTTGCTCCAGTTGCTTAAGGGCATCGATTGAGTTCCCGGTTGCAGCAATGGACGCCATCGCGAGCAGCTTGTTGGTCGTTTTGCCCATCGCCGAGACCACGACGACGGGATTTCGATCGAGCCGCGCACGCACAATTCCCGCGACGCGCTCGATCGCTTTTCGCGATTCGACGGATGAGCCGCCGAACTTCATCACGATCATTAATCGAGCCAGCCTTCTGACTTCATCAGCTCCGCGTTCAGCACCGCTGCGCCCGCTGCGCCGCGTACCGTGTTGTGACCCAGCGCGATGAACTTGTAATCGAGCACCGGGCACTTGCGCAGACGCCCTACGAACACCGCCATGCCGTTTTCGCGCTCGACATCTCTACGCGGTTGCGGGCGATCCTGCTCCTCCATATAAATCACCGGGCACGGCGGCGCGCTCGGCAAGCCTTTCTGCTGCGGGATGCCACGAAAGCCGCGCATCGCGCCGAGAATCTCCGCTTCGCTCGGCTTCTTCGAGAACTCGACCGAGACAGCCATGGTGTGGCCGTCGACCACCGGCACGCGATTGCAGCTCGCGCTGACCGCGGCAGCCAGCGGAGTCACGCCTGCCATCGCGAAATCGCCGAGAATCTTCTGCGTCTCCTGCTGCATCTTTTCTTCTTCGCCGCCGATATAGGGGACCACGTTCGCGTTGATGTCCATCGAGGCAACGCCGGGATAACCCGCGCCCGACAGCGCCTGCATCGTCGTCACCATCACGTTTTTGATGCCGAACTGCTTCAGCGGCGCAAGCGCCATGGTTAGCACGATCGTCGAGCAATTCGGATTGGTGACGATCTGGCCCTTCCATCCGCGATGCGCCTGCTGCGACGGCAGCAGCCGCAGATGATCCGCATTGATCTCCGGCACCAGTAGCGGCACGTCTTCGTCCATGCGATGGTTGCGCGAATTCGAAACCACGGTGTGGCCGGCGCCCGCGAACGCCTGTTCGATTTCAGTCGCCACCGAAGCGTCGGTCGCTGAAAAGACGAGCCTCGGCGCGCCATCCTGCGGCTTGCATTCCTGTACGATCATGTCGCGCACTGCGGGAGGCATCACCCCGCC
This sequence comes from Terriglobia bacterium, assembly GCA_963819125.1. Lineage (GTDB taxonomy): Bacteria > Acidobacteriota > Terriglobia > Bryobacterales > Bryobacteraceae > Palsa-187. The sequence continues at coordinate 1,014,093 of CAWFUQ010000011.1, read as the reverse complement.
GAGCCGCCACGTGGTCGCCTCGCGATAGGTCTTGCCCGCCGAGCGGTCGCTCGCGCCCAGCCACGCCAGATCGAACCACGGATGCCCCTGCAGAAAACTCACGAATTCCTGGCCCACCATGCCGGTGGCGCCCAACACTCCCACTTTGATTCGTTCGCTCATTGAATTAACCTTCTCGCCATGTTTTTGTAAATCTCAACTGCTTCCAAAATTTGTCTCTTTGATATATGTTCACGGTCCGTGTGCGCCACGTGCACGCTTCCCGGTCCGATCAGAAACGGCTCTCCCCACTTACCTTCGAACGATGGAATATCGGTCATGAACGCCGCCACGAATGTTTCGAACCCTGGCAGCGTGGCGAACTTCACCGCCGGCGCACAGCGGATTTCGCGCACATCGACGATTCCTGCCATCGATTCGACAGCGGCTCGCAAGGACGATCCGTCGTCTACCAATCGAAAGAAAAGTTCGGCCTGCGCGTGATCCGGAATTACGTTCGGCGCACGCCCGCCTTGAATGGTGCCGATGTTCAGCGTGCAAGGCCCGAAGATTTCGTCGTGCGGCAGAGGCAGATTGCGGATTTGCGCCAACGCATCCAGCAATTTATCGATCGCCGAATCGCCCAGATGCGGATACGCTGAATGCGCCATGCGTCCCTTGGCGACGATCTCATAACGCAGCGCGCCTTTCGATCCCACGGCGAGCTTGTTATCGGTCGGCTCGCCGTTGATCAGATAGCGGCTGCCGCGCGGATGTTTCGCGGCTTCCATCGCGCCGGCACTGTCGCGCTCTTCATCGACCACGAACAGAACGACAAGATTTCGAACGCCTTCGGCCAATAGCGCTTCGACTGCGAAAATCATGGACGCGATAATGCCTTTGGTGTCGCATGCTCCACGGCCCCAGATGAACTCCGCATCTTCTCGCGATGCATAGAACGGCGGAACAGTGTCAATGTGCGTGGAGAACGTGACGATGGGCTGATCCCACGTCGCCAGCACATTGAAGCGCTGGGCCGCGACGGGCATCCGTTGGACGACGCCGCCGGTTGGCGCGGCGATCTTCGAAAGATGATCGAACAGAAAATTCCCTACCGCCTCTTCGTTCGGCGTCACGGAATCGATATCGATCAGCGCTCGCGTCAACTCAAAAATATTCATCACAATTTCTAACTGGGATGGAGACAACAGGAGGGCGAGTACGGCACCGTCCCGATAGCACTCCATCCGATCTCAAACTTCAGAATCGAATGACAGTGAGTAGGGCTTAGCCTTGCTCACCAACCGATGCGCTGCTAGTTCGACGCATCGATTTCGGCGAAGTCGCGCCTTTCACTTCACACTCCCAAACTAACTGGGTACCGCGCATGAAGTTACTCATCGCCTTCGCTCCTCTATCAAGGTTTTTTCAGAATAGCATGCCGGGAATTGCCGGATTCAATCACAATAGAAGTACCGAATGACACCGCATTCGCCGAATCTGCACCTGTTTCAATCTGGCGCGATAGCGCGGCTGTGGCCGCTGCTGGGCGCCAGCGCCCAAGGCTTGTATCTCAGCAACTGCCTGGCAATCGCGAAGGGCGTGGCGTATTCGGGATTGCTCGCGTTCTTTCCGACGCTGACCACCATCGCGGCGGTGCTGATCCAGGCGCGCGCGGAATCGGTGGCGCGCACGATCGTGCGATTGCTGTACGACGTCGTCCCGCCGGGAACTGAAGACGTGGTGCGCAATCTGTTCATCGTTCAGGGGCAGCGTCCGCTATGGCTGCTGATCCTGGCGATTGCACTGGCAGCGGGCGCCGCATCGGGCGCGATGATGAGCCTGATGGAAGGTTTCCGCGCGGTGTATGGCATTGAGAACAGCCGCGGATTCGTGAAGGATCGTTTGATCGCGATCCTGCTGGTGTTCACATCGGCGCTGCCGGTACTGGGCGCATCGGCGATGATCGTGTTCGGCAAGCGCGTGGAACAGGGCATCGTGCACTGGATCGGAATCAGCGGGCAATCGGCCGACCTCACCGGCTGGGTGCTGCTGGTAGGCCAGGCATCGCGATTTGCAGTTGCGTTCGCGGCGATCGTGCTCGCGTCGTCATTCACGTATTACCTGGGTCCTAATCGAAAACAGGCGTTCCGGCAGGTGATTCCAGGTGGAATTCTTGCCACCGTGCTGTGGTTGCTGGCCACGTTGGGGTTCAGTTGGTACGTGAGCCACGTGGCCCATTACAACCTGTTGTACAAGGGCGTCGGCGCGTTGCTGGCGCTGCTGGTGTGGATCTACGTACTCGGGGTGATTCTGCTGTTCGGCTGCGAATTCAATTGGGTGCGGGAGCGAGGCGCGCGATGATCCACTCGATTTTTTCGGGCAGGATTTCCTGTGCGCCTTGAAACTGAAATCGAATGATCCCATCGCCGTCGATCACCAGCAGACGCGGAATCGTTTCGCCTTGCAGCTTTTCTACAGCGTCGTGATCCAGCGCATCCGCGGTGAGCATCGGTAGCGTAGAGCCGTTCTTCTTCGCGAACGCTTTTTGCTTTTCGGCAGAATCGTCGATATTGATCGCGATGATTTCCGCCCGCTCGCGCAGCTTCGGATAGATCGAATTGATCGCGGCCAGTTCGTCGAGGCAGGGCGCGCACCATTCCGCCCAGAACGCCGCGATCACGGTCTTTCCCCGAAAGTCTGCGAGCCTCACTTCGCGCCCTTGAAGATCGCGCAGACGAAGCGGCGCAATAGGCTGATGGATTTCGGTAACCAACAGATCTTCCCGCGCGCGATCCAATCGATACGAACGCTCTACCGCGAGAATCGCCGACTGCGCCGGGTCGCCGTTCACAATCGCGAGCTGCCGTGCCGCCTCCGCGGCCTCGCCCGCCCGTCTTAACGATTCAGCGTAAGCTTTTCGCAACTTCGCCTCATCGGAGATCTGGTCCCAGCGCATCAAGAGCCGCCCGGCTTCGATCTCGACCACCGCTTTGGCGCTTAACCTCCGCACTTCGCTCCAATTGACCAAGCTGCTCGTTCGCCTCGATCATGACCGGCCAGAAGTAAAGGGCAGCCGCGGGCTGGACCGCGATTCCCTTTCGGCAGAACTCCAGACTCGCTGCGGGATCGTGCGGCAGTGCATCGACAGCAGATCGATAGTCGGCGAAATATTCGGAGGGACGCAGCTCCTGCCCGGACGCAATGGCGCCCGCGAGGATCAACAGGACCAGCGTGCGGCGCATGCTTCATCATGGATACTTGGCCCGCGCAACGCAACCGCCGATCACTCCCTCCACGCGCCGCGATGCGATTGCGCGCCTGCGTTCGGAAACATTCGATGTTCTGATCATCGGCGGCGGAGTCAACGGCGCGGGTCTGGCTCGCGATCTTACGCTGCGTTCGGATGTTGCGAAAGCGCCGCTCGGCGTGGCCTTGGTCGACCAGAATCACTTCGCCTCCGGCACCAGCAGTCGAAATTCGCATCTGATTCACGGCGGCCTGCGCTATTTGAAGATGCTCGACTTTCATCTGGTGCGCGAGGCTCTGCACGAACGCAGCGTGCTGCTGAACATCGCCCCGCATCTGGTCGATCCGCTCCCATTCCTGCTGCCGATCTCGGGCCTTTCGCAGGAGCTGTATTACAACGCCGGTCTATTGATCTACGACGCTTTTTCGAAGCACGACGCATTCCCGCGCCATCGCCGTGTCTCGCTCGATGAAGTGCATCAACTCGAGCCTGGACTCGCGCCGCCCGGCATGACCGCCGCTGCCGAATATTACGATGCCGAAGTTCGTTCTGCACGTCTGGTGCTCGAAAACATTTTCGAATCGGTCGCCCATGGTGCGGCATGCGCGAATTACGTCGCGGTGACAGACCATCAGCGCGATGGCGAAATCTGGCGTGTCCAGCTTCGCGATCACATAAGCGGCGAATCGTTTGAAACTCGCGCGCGATCCATAGTGGATGCGGCCGGTCCGTGGGCGCACGATCCCAAGCCACGACTGGTCCGCGGATCGCACATTATCCTCCCGCGCCTGAACGCGAGCAATCACGCCATTGCGTACTTCGATCAATCGGGAAGAATTATTTTTTTCATTCCGTGGGGAGAGCGGCGCGATCGAACGCTGATCGGCACCACCGACGTCGATCACGATGGCTCGCCTGACGATGTTCATATTTCCCCGGATGAAATGCGCTATCTGCGGGGCACCGCGGCGCGAGTGTTTCCATCGAGCGCGAGCGTGGACCCACTGGCGTCCTTCAGCTCTCTTCGGCCGCTGCTGGCGTCTTCGGCTTCCGCGACCAAAGCCACGCGCGAGCATCGCATTTTCTTCGATCCGCAGGGCATCCTGCGCATCACCGGCGGCAAGTTCACCACCTATCGCGCGATGAGCGAGGAAGCGGGCGATCTGATTACCAGTTGCGTCGCGCCTGCCCTTCGCGATGTCCACGCCACCGCGACCACTCCGCTCAACAGCAACTCGACTGCAGCGATCGCGGCGCTGCGGTCCGAAGCTCCCGAGCTGGCATCGCGATTCTTCGTCGAGACGGCAGACGTCGAGATGCTCATTCGTCAATACGGCCTGTTCACGACGGCGTTGCTTGAAAAGCTCACACCCGACCGGCAGGATCGCTTGACCCGCGCACGTCAGCGATTCGCGAGCGAGCATGAGATGGCGCAACACCCCGCCGATTTCTTCGAAGTCTCCACCTCCCTGGCGTACGAAGGGCGCGCCACTGAGCAGATTCTCTGATGTTGGATATAATGAGCCGATTCCGACGCTCATGTCCCGAAAGTTCACTATCGGACGCGACCGCGCCAGCGACATCGCCATCGCCGACGATTCAGTCAGCCGGACTCACGCCGAATTGTGGATGGAGGTGGACGGCACGCTCATGCTGGCCGATCGCGATTCGAGTAATGGGACGCAGATCATCCGCGCCGGGCAGACTTTTCCGCTAAAGCTCGCGGCCGTTATGCCCACCGATCAGATCCGATTCGGCGAAGTCACACTGCATGTCAAAGATCTGCTCGACGCCGTCGAGGCGAAGTTCCCGGGCGCGATTCCGCGCGGCGCGGCGCCACCGCCGCCCCCGATCCAGCAAGCGGTTCCGTCCCCACCGCCGTTGCCCGCGCAGGGAGGACTTCCCCCGCCGCCTGCCAGACCCGCAGCGCCTCCGCCCCTTCCGCCGCGACCCGCCGCCGCTGCTGCTGCCGGGGGCGGATTAGTACGCTGCGAATGTGGCGCGATCAAGACCATGGGGCAGGTCTGCCCGGGTTGTCACCGATAAAGACACAACAATAATGACCCCCGCTACCCCGATCGCCAACGTCACGCTTCGCCAACCCTACTGGACTCTGCCGGACCGGCGCGTCACCATGGCCTGCGCCGCCGCGCTGGGCGTGTTGTTCGTCGCGATCCTCACCGCGACGCTGAATCCGCAGAGCCGGGCCGCCGCGCTGGTGCTGGATCGCCAGTCGCCGCATTTTCCCTATCCGTTCACGATTCAGAACTTCGAGCACCTGTTCTTCTTCCTGGCACTGGGCGAATTGTTCGTGCGCTGGCGCGTCGGCGCTCGCGAGATCGCGTTCACGCACATGGGATTCCTGCCCGAAGATTCGCACACCGTGCTGCAGGCGCAGGACCTGAGCCTGCTGCGGCATCGCGTCTCAAGTCAATTCGATGGCGAACACGGATTTCTGCCGTCGCTCATCGATCTGTGCATTTTGCAATTTCAAGGCGGGCGATCCGTCGATCAAACCGTCGCGGTGATGACCAGCTCGCTCGAACTGATCGAGCATCGTGTCGATATGCGCTACGGCCTGGTGCGTTACATCGCGTGGCTGATTCCCACCATGGGATTCATCGGTACCGTGATCGGATTGGGCGCGTCGCTGGCGGCAGTGCCCGAAGATTCGTCCAAGATCAACATGTCGCAAATCGCCCACACGCTCGCGGTCGGTTTCGATTGCACCATGGTGGCGCTGGCTGAAAGCGCGATCATCGTGTACATCCTGTACGTCGTGAATGAGCAGGAAGAGAAGGCCGTGAACGCGGCCGGAACCTATACGCTGCGCAATCTGATCAATCGCCTGTATGCAGGTTGATCAACGATGAAGCCTCGCAATCGCGAAATCAACATCTTCAACATGTCCTTGCTGGACGTGCTGTGCGGCGCGCTGGGCGCGTTCTGCTTCATGATGCTGGTGTTGTTCCCCTATTACAGCCAGGACAAAGGCACAGCGAAAGCTCCTGACGTTCCGCCCGCCGGCGTCGATCCGAAAACGTATGACCAGGCGATGGCTCGCATCAAGGAATTGGAGGACCTGATCAAGAAGTTTCAGGATTACTCCGGTCAGGCCGAGGCCCAGCAAAAACGCGAGGAAGCCGAGATCCGGCAATTGCAGAACGATATGAAGGACGCCAAGGAGAAGATCGGCCAACTGGAAATGCGCAAGCCGATCTTGAGCGTCGGGCGGTTTTCGTTGGCCGATACCGATCACGTCCAGGTCTACATTGAGGATGAAAGAACCGGCGAAAGCGGCAAAAAGGCTCCGCGAGTGGACCCCACCAAACCACAGGATGCCAGCTTCAATGGCGATTTCGCGACCCAGGGCGAAGGCGCGGGGTTAAGCTATTTCATGGTGCGCGACGCGCCCACCGGCGAATATCGCGTGTTCGCGAAGATCATCAAGCACTCCGCTTCCAATCCACCGATCCGGGGATTTGTCACGGTGGAGGTGCAGGGCGGATTCGAAGTTTCGCCCACCCTCCAGGCGTCGCAGGAACACATCGCAATTCCCATCGCCATCGTCAGTGTCGATCAGGATAAGAAACAGACCATCAAACTGGTGGTCCCGAAGGAATTTTTGGTACCGCCCGACGCTGGCAAGAAATAGCCAAGAAATAGACGCCTGCTGCGCTCCGCCCGCGCGAATAACGCCATACAATAGAGAGCTTGAGCGACTAACATCATGACCCGTTGCCCTGATGGCCATTTCTACGATCCCGCGAAGCACACGACGTGCCCGTGGTGCGCGCTGCCCACCGATTCCGGTGCCCCCGAAAACAAGACGCGTCCGATTCAAGCTCCTCCTCCGCTGCCGGGCGCTCCTCCTCCGCTGCCGGGCGCTCCTCCTGTCGCTCAGGCTCCGCCCATTCCTGCGGTTCCCGCTGCTCCTCAGGCAAGCGCGCCCCATCCAAACGCCACAGTTCGCGTCGGCACAGGCTCCAGGACCGGTCTCAAGCACGACCCGGTAGTCGGATGGCTGGTGTGTTTGAAGGGTCCCGATCGCGGGCGCGATTATCGGCTGCGCCCCGAGAAGAATTTCATCGGCCGCGCACCGACCATGGATGTCCCCATCGAGGGCGACAACATGATTTCGCGCGAGCGCCACGCCGTCGTAATTTTCGATCCTAAGAAGAAATCATTTTGGGCGTTGCCGGGTGACGCGTCGGGGTTGGTCTATCTCAATGGCGAAATGGTCAATTCCCCGACCGCAATGAAGGCGGACGATGTGCTGGAACTCGGCCAAACCAAGCTGGTGCTGATTCCGTTCTGCGGCGACCGCTACAGTTGGGTCGATCCAGAACCCGCCGGCGCAGCGGCGGAAGGCTAGGACGCGGCGCGGGACTTTATGCGATTTCTTCCCGCCAATGCGCAGCATATCGGCTCGCGCCACTCGCAGCAGGATTGGTTCGGCTTCGGTGATCCGGACAATCGCGATTTTGTCGCGCACGGCGGATTTCTCGCGGTAGTGTGCGACGGCATGGGCGGCATGGAGTTCGGCGATGCCGCCAGCCGCACCGCCACGCGGGCGTTCCTCGATGCCTATCAGGAGAAGACACCTGCTGAAACGATTCCCGCGGCGCTGGAACGCAGCGTACGCGTCGCGAACCAGGCCGTGGTCGCTCTGGCGCAGAGCTACGGATTATCGGACGGGATGGGCACCACACTAGTCGCCGCGGCGTTTCATGATTCCGCGATGCACTATATCTCGGTCGGCGATAGCGGGCTGTTTCTGCTGCGCGGCGGCAATCTGCAGACGGTGAATCATCCACACGTTTTCGCGAACCTCCTCGACGCGGCAGTCGCACGCGGGACTCTTTCCGCAGCCGATGCGGAAACCCATCCCGAACGCGAGTCTCTCACCAGCTTCATCGGCGCTGAAAATCTGGAGGAGATCGACGCCAGCGCTGAACCCATTCCGCTCGCGCCCGGCGATGCGGTTCTGCTGGCCAGCGACGGCTTGTTCAAAACGCTCTCCAACGACGAGATGCTGGCGTGCATGAACGGCAATCCGCTGAACTGGCCGGAGGCGCTGGTGACGCAGACCATCGCCAAGAAGCGAGAGCATCAGGATAACGTCACGGTGTTGTCGGTGACGGTCGAATCGGAAGTGACCCCGCATGGCACCACCGTTCGGAGACCCAATCCGCCCGCACCCGCGCCCGCAGTGCCAGCCGCAGCTCCGGCTCCGGTGCCCACCGCCGCGCAAATTACTCCACAGCCCGTGGCTCCAGTAGCTGCTCCCCAGGCTGGCCCGATCGCCGCGCCGCCCGCTGCCGCGCCATCGCAATCCCTCAAGTCCCTGCTTGCGATCCTGACCATCCTGCTCATCGTCGCAATTGGCGCGGCGGTGTATCTGTATCGCCATCGAGCACCGGCTTCGGGTCTTCATCCCGCTTCCGAGCCTGACGGGGCAGTGGCAGCCCCGCCTCTGGCACCCGGCGCAAAACCTGTCGACATCAGGCCCGACCCCGACGCGCCGGTCGTTCACCCTCCGTCTTCGCCGTCGTCCCAACCCGCGCCGAAAGGAAGCCCACGATGAATTGGCAAACCCTGTGCGTGAGCTGCATGCAGAGCGATTCGGGCGAACCGGTGTGCCCCAATTGCGGAGCGCCCTTCGATCTGCCTCCCAAAAACTCCATGCAGCTCAAGCCGCGCACCATTCTGCGCGAGCAATATCTGATGGGCCGCGCGCTCGGTCATGGCGGCTTTGGCGTGACGTATCTGGCCTGGGACATCGGTCTCGAGTCACGCCTGGCGGTGAAGGAATATCTGCCCAACGGAGTCGCCGGCCGGCTTCGGGCGAAACCAAAGTGATGCCCTATTCCGAACACACCCAGCAGGAGTTCGAATGGGGCCTGGATCGATTCTTAGAGGAAGCGCGCACCCTGAAGAAATTCAGCGGCCAGCCCGGCATCGTTTCGGTCGATACGATTTTCCGCGAGAACGGTACGGCCTATCTGGTGATGGAGTTCCTGGACGGCTTGACGCTCGAGGAATTTCTAAAGCGCCGCGACGGAAGCATCACTTTCGAGACGGCGCTGCGCATCATGATCCCGGTGATCGATGCGTTGAGCATCGTTCACGCCGAAGGCGTGCTGCATCGCGACATCAGCCCCGACAATATTTATCTCACGCGCGACGGCAAAGTAAAGCTGATCGATTTCGGCGCGGCGCGTAACGCGCTCAGCCAGAAGAGCCGCAACCTGTCAATCATTTTGAAGGAAGGCTACGCGCCGGAGGAGCAGTATCGCGCCAGCGGCATCCAGGGCCCCTGGACCGATGTCTACGCCACCGCCGCGACCATGTACCACTGCGTCACCGGCCATATTCCGCAGCCAGCCCTCGATCGCCTGGCCGAAGACAAAGTGCAGGCGCCCAGCGCCATGGGGATTGAAATCGATCCGGCGGCCGAACGCGCGCTGCTGACCGGCATGGCGCTCAAGGCGAGCGAGCGTTTTCAGTCCATGGAGGATTTCAAGTCGGTCCTGACGGGCAGTTCGACCGTCACCGAAATCCTTAAGAAAATCAAACAGAATCCCGCGCCGCCGCCGTTGCCGGCGGGGCGGTTCCTCCACCCGTTCCATCATTCCTGCCGCCCGTTCCGCCGGCCTCTTATCGTCCCCCTTCGCCGCCGCCCGTGCCTCCTCCGCAGCCTAAGCCGAGCAATGCGCGATGGCTGGTGCCCGCGGCGCTAGGACTGGTGGCGATCATCGCCATCGGAATCGCGATCGCGCGCCGCCCGACACCGCCGATTCACAACGATTCGACCGACACGTCCACCAAGACCGCGACGAACACTTCGACCACTACGTCGACCGCTACTTCAACTCACGCCCCGGATGATTCGACGAATACGTCAACGTCCACCAGCACATCCACCTCAACCTCGACCAGTACGTCAACGTCGACAGCCAGCCCCGCCATCGACACGAATCCGCCCGATACCAATCCGGTCAACACGCAGCCACGACGGGCCGACCGGAAGCATACTTCGCAAACCAAGGCCGATACGCAAACGAGCTATTCGACCCAATCGTCGCGCGATACGCAATCAACGGATTCGGATCACTCCGCGCCGTCCCCCACTGTCGCCTACGACACCTGGATTCAGGAAGCCAAGACCGCCTGGTCGCAGCAGCGTTTCGATCAGGTGCAGTCGCTGTTGAACAAGGCCGTTCAGCTGAATCCCAACCGTCCGCGCGCCTACAGCGGGCTGGCCGAACTGCAGCTGTACGTGTTGGGAGACGCCAACAGCGCCGCGACCAATGCTGTAAATGCGATCTCCCACGGCGGCGAGGCCGTGTTTCACGTCCGTCACGATCGCAGCGGTGATACCTTCGCTGCGGCAGAACCGGGCAATCTGTACATTTCGCAGTCCAGCATTCGATATGCGTCAGAAGCGGGCGGCGGAGGGTTCACTGCGAGACGCTCCGACATCCGTGAAGTCCGGAGGAACCGCGTGAACTTCATCGGCGGCATCGGCCGTGGAAAGATTGACGTGCGTCCGTTCCACATCCGGCTCGCCAACGGCCAGAATTACAACCTCGCGCCGACCAGCCGCGTCCCCGATGCCGAACGCGAGCTGATCATCTCGCTCCTGGGCGAGAAATGAAGGCTGCGCCCTCCATCGCCGGGAAAGAGTAAACATTTTGAGGCGCGGACGTCAGTCCGCGCGATGGGCCGCGCTTTCCCCGGTTGTTCCCCAAGAACCCGGTGCGCGCATTTTTCGCGGACAACCCGTTGCGCCCGACCGCGCGGACTCACGTCCGCGCCTCAATTTTGGCATCGAGCACAATGGCACGAGTCGCGGCATGTACGTCAAGTGATGGCGCCCTTACACCGGATCTAGGGCTGGGATTTGGTATCCGTCCGCGGATCGCCACGCTTCACCTGCGCGCGACGCCGCCCCTGGTCCAGATTGTCCTCCGCTTTCTGCTTCGCCGCGTCGCTGACCTTGATGTGATTCACCACCGCTTTCGCGCCCGCTGTCTTCGCCATGCGCGTAGCCGCACCTTTATGTTGCAGCACTGTGGTAGTGCCCTCCCACGTCGCGACGCCGCCCTGCACGCGAACAGTGAATCCATCCTTGCCGATTTTCGACTTCTCCAGCTTGGCCTTGATCGCCGCTTCGATCTGCTTGTCCTGCTGCGCGGTGGTTCCCTGGGCCGGGGGCGTCTTCTTGGCGGCTGTTGACGCCTGCCCGTACAGGGCGGCCGCCAGCGCTATGGTCGCGATCGCAATTCGAAGCATCGCCTATTAGTTCGAAATGGCGCGTGATAATCTCAGAGGATTGTGAAAAGACTCCAAGTCGTCGTTTTTTCCGGGTTGCTCTCTCTGGCGGCGTTCGCCCAGCCGAAACAGCCCAGCGCGTTCGATAAAATTTCGCCCGGCGACCTCGCCAAAGGCAAGCAGCTCTATGAGAATCAATGTTCGGTCTGCCATGGCATGACCGGAACCGGCGGCAAAGGCGCTCGACTGGCGACTCCAACGCTCCGCCACGCCTCCGATGACACCGCGCTCATCGAAGTGATCGTCAACGGAATTCCCGGAACCGAAATGCCGGCGGGCTGGCAGCTCAACGAACGCGACGTGTTCCAAGTTGCCGCCTACGTCAAGTCGCTGGGGCGGATTCCGATCGTCAAGCTTCCCGGCGATGCGGGCCGTGGATCTGCGCTCTACGCCAAGAGCGGGTGCGCCGGTTGCCATATTGTGAAGGGATCGGGCACGGCGCTCGGCCCCGAACTCACTGACATCGGCGCGCGACGCAGCGCCGAGTATCTGCGCGAATCGCTGGTCAAACCGGGCGCGCAGGTGCCCGAAAGCTTCGTCGTCGTCACCGCAACCAGGAAAGACGGCAACACCATTCGCGGCGAGCGCATCGCCGAAGACACCTTCAGCATTCAACTTCGCGACACGTCCGGCAAACTGCTTTCGCTTCGCAAAGCCGATCTGACCAATTTCAAGAAGCTGTTCCACGAAAGCCTGATGCCCAGCTACGAATCGCGCTTCAGCGCGGCCGAGCTTGACGATGTGGTGGCCTATCTGGCGTCCTTGCGAGGTGAGAAATGAAGATCGTCCCGATTGCTCTGTTGATCGCCGCAGGGATTCAAGCTCAGGTTCCGTTCGAGCGCATCCGAAAGGCCTCGTCCGAACCCGGCAACTGGATGACGTATTCGGGCAACTATGAAGCCCAGCGATTCTCGCCCCTCACCCAGCTCACCCCGGCCAATGCCGCCAATCTCAAGATGAAGTGGATGTATCAGGTCCACAACGAAGGGACCGTTGAAACCACGCCTTTGGTCGTCGACGGCGTGATGTACATCACCGAGCCGCAGACTGTCGTCACCGCGCTCGATCTCCGCACCGGGCGGCAATTGTGGACCTGGGAACGAGTGCTACCCAAGGATCTGAATCCGATCGGCTTCGGGCGCGTGAATCGCGGAGTCGCAATATTGGGAGACACGCTGTTTGTGGGAACACTGGATGCGCATCTGGTTGCGCTCGACGCGCGTTCGGGAGCAGTGCGTTGGGATTCCCAGGTCGCCGATTACAAGACCGGCCACTGCATTACCGTCGCGCCTCTGGCGATTGACGGCAAGGTGGTGGTGGGCATCAGCGGCGGCGAAACCGGGATTCGTGGATTCATCGACGCCTACGATGCGAAAACCGGAAAACGTGCCTGGCGATTCTGGACCATCCCCGGCGAAGGCGAGCCCGGCAACGATACCTGGCACGCCAAGGATTCCTGGAAAACCGGCGGCGGTTCGACCTGGGTCACCGGCGCGTACGATGCCGATCTCAAGACGATTTACTGGGGCGTCGGCAATCCCGGTCCGGATTGGAATGGCGATCCTCGGCCTGGCGATAATCTCTACACTTGTTCGCTGGTCGCGCTTGACGCCGACACTGGCAAGCTGAAGTGGTATTTTCAGTTCACTCCGCACGACACGCACGATTGGGACGCGACCGAAATTCCGGTGCTGCTCGACGCGGTGGTGCGCGGCAAGCCTCGCAAAGTGGTCGCGATGGCGAATCGTAATTCGTATTTCTATTTGCTGGATCGCACCAGCGGCGAATTTTTGTCGGGCACGGTGTACGCGAAGCAGACCTGGTCGAAGGGGCTCGACGATAGCGGCCGCCCCGTGGTTCTTCCGAATTCCGAACCGACCGAGCAAGGCAATCTGGTATGGCCCAGTCTGTTCGGCGCGACCAACTGGTTCAGCCCTTCCTATGATCCTGGCCGCAAGCAATTCTACGTCGCGACGCGCGAGACCGGATCGTATTACTACAAAGGCGAAGCCGAATATAAACCCGGCGGCTTTTTCGCGGGCGGCGGCGAACGGGTGCTCGATGCAGATGACGGCTACGGCGCGATTCGCGCGCTCGATGTGACCACCGGGAAGAAGAAGTGGGAGTTCCTGACGGTGTCGCCTCCGTGGGCGGGAGTGTTGAGCACCGCGGGTGGTCTGGTGTTCGGCGGGACGACGGAAGGAAACTTCTACGCGCTCGATGCGATGACCGGCAAGCCGGTGTGGGATTTCCAGACCGGCGGCTATATCAGCGCCAATCCGATTTCGTTTTCGATCGACGGGAAGCAGTGTGTGGCGATCGCATCGGGGCACTCGATTTTAGTGTTCGGTCTATGACCCTGCGACAGCTCGTGGAACGCGCTCCATAACTGTCGCGCCTCAACGTGCCGAGTCGAGGTTTTGTGAGGCGCGACAGGACGCAGCGCGCTAGCCGGCGTAAACGCACTCGTCTGATCGTCATCTCATGAGCTACTCTTGAAAGATTCAAGAGGAGCCAGTATGTCCAAATTTCTTCTGATCCTGATCCCGGTCACCGCGTTTGCACAGCAGACGCCGCCAGCCCCCGCGCCGCTGACGCCCGCGCAACAGGCCCAGCTCACCAAAGAAAACGCCATCAAGGCCGACCTGCGCGGTGAAATCGATCACATGCAGAAACAGGCGCAGGTGTGGACTGACTCTGTGTTCAGCTTCGCCGAACTCGGCTTTCAGGAATACGAGACATCGAAATATCTCACCGGCATTCTCGAGAAGAACGGTTTTAAGATCGAGCGCGGCATCTACGGCATCCCCACCGCGTGGGTCGCCTCATGGGGCGAGGGCAAGCCGGTGATCTCGCTCGGCTCCGATATCGACGATATTCCGCAGGCCTCGCAGAAACCCGGCGTCGGCTGGCATGAGCCGATCATCGAAGGCGCGCCCGGTCATGGCGAAGGTCACAATTCCGGCGTTCCGCTGAACATCATCGCCGCGCTGGCTGTCAAGAAAGTGATGGAGCGCGAACATCTGAAGGGCACTATTCGCCTGTGGCCCGGCGTCGCCGAAGAAGAGCTCGGAACCAAAGCGTTCTACGTTCGCAACGGCATGTTCAAGGATGTCGATATCTGTTTGTTCGCGCACGTGGGCAGCGGTTTCGGGGTCAGCTACGGCCCCAGCGGCCAGAACGCTCTGGTCTCGGTCGAGTACATGTTCAAGGGCGAAAGCGCGCACGCCGCCGGAGCTCCGTGGCGAGGCCGCAGCGCTCTCGACGCGGTCGAACTGATGGACGTCGGCTACAATTTCCGCCGCGAGCACCTTCGCCTGGCCACGCGCGTCCACAACGTGATCACCAATGGCGGCGATCAGCCCAACGTCGTCCCGCCGAACGCCGCGGTCTGGTATTACTTCCGCGAGGCCGATTACGAGCACACCATGAACCTGTGGCGCATCGGCGACAACATGGCCAAAGCCGCCACGCTGATGACCGATACCGAATACACCTCGCGATTGCTGGGCAGCGCGTGGACCGGATTCTTCAATAAGCCGATCGCCGAAGCGATGCACGAGAACATGAAGAAGGTCGGGATGCCCACGTGGAGCGATGACGATCAGACGCTGGCGAAGGGCGTGCAGCGCGAGATGGGCGTTCCAGTGCGCGGCTTATCGACCCGCATCCCCGATCTGCGCGTGCCGCGTGTCGCGAATCCTGATGACGAAGGCGGTGGCGGCGGAGGTGGTCAGCCAACAGGCGGCGGATCGGACGACATCGGCGACGTTTCGTGGGTGGTGCCCACGGTAACGCTGCGTTATCCATCGAACGTGCCGGGCACGCCGGGCCATAACTGGGCCGATGGAATCACCATGGCGACCCCGATCGCGCATAAAGGCGTGGTAGCGGGAGCAAAGGTGCAGGCGATGACGATGCTCGATATCGTGCTGCATCCCGAACTGGTGACCGCCGCGTGGGATTACTTCAAGACGGTGCAGACCAAGGACGTGAAGTATACGAGCTTCATTCGTGACGGCGACAAGCCCGCGATCTGGCTGAACGAAAAAACCATGGCCAACTATCGCGAGCGGATGAAGCAGTATTACTACAATCCGGATAAGTACAGCTCGTATCTGGAGCAGTTGGGGATCAAGTACCCGACGGTGAAACCCGCTCCGGCCGCGACCGACAAGAAGTAGTACCTTGAAGGCATGGAAGTCCACTTCCCGCCCGACGTCGAAACGCAGCTTCGCCACGTGGCCTCCGCCAACGGCAAGGATGCCGAGCAACTGGTGAAAGACACCGTTGCCCGCATGCTTGAAGATCGAGCCCGCTTCGTCGCCGGTGTGCAAAAAGGCATCGAACAAGCCGACCGCGGCGAGTTGTTGGCGCACGACGAAGTGCTGAACCGCATCAACCGAGTGCACTAGTGAAGCTGATCCGATGGTCTGCATCTACTGTGGCGAGAGGGAGGCGGACGGGAGGGAGCACTATTTGCCTCAGTGTATCGGCCGCTTCCAAGGCTACGAGCCCCTCCTGAATCGGCTGTGCGCCGAGTGCAATAACGAAATCGGAGACGAGCTCGATATCGAATTCTGCCGCAGGAGCCCTGAGGCGGTGCTACGAAATATTAATCGCATCAAGGGCCAGAAGCGCGGCGGCAAGGTGAGACACCGAGCGAATATCTTCCACCCGGACCATATTGGTGACCGCCACATCTCGATGCTTGGCTTCGACGACCAGGGCCGAGGGGCCCTTCTTAAGATGGGTGCAAACCTGATGGAGGTCAGAGAAATCTCGCAGGTGATCATCCTGAACTCTGACGAGAAAGCCATCGAGTATATTCCGATTCCTGAAGCGATCTCCACTGTGAGCGACCTGGTCGAAATTTTGTTTAAGCGACGAAATAGCACCTTCATCGAGAGGGCAACGGTCATCGTCGGACCGGGTGATGAGGAGCGAGTGCACTCACTATTTGAAAAACTCGGAGCCGCCATTGATTGGACGCCCGGCCAAACGCGTCATTTTCCGAGGCAGGTCTTCCGAGTTGAGATAACAAAGGCGTACTACCGAGCGTTGGCGAAGATCGGATTCCACTATGCTCTGCAGTATGTGCGTACGATTACCGGCGCAGAAGCGGAGTTTGCTCCTCTCCGCATGTTCATTCGTCGAGGTCAAGGTGAACGGGAGCAGTTCTTAGCGCCCTGTGAGCACCCCAAGCTCCTGAATGGCCCGCCTAGTCACTTGCTGACGTCCGTGTGCCGGGCAGGTGCGCCAATTGTAGTTAATATGCAATTCTTTGTTGGCTGCCCGGAACTATCGCAATGGCGGCTAGTGCTTGGATCGAACCCGACGAGAATTCTGACCGACCAGCCACAAACGTCTGCGCATCTTTTCACATATACACAAACTGACACAGGGATGGCGGGTGATCGCGTCGAAGAAATGAACGTCACATCCCTGAGCTAGCATTCCAACCATAAGGCGCGGGTGTAACATAACCCAATATGAGAAGCCTCACCATTCTCCTCGCCCTCTCTTTCTGCGCCCCGATGTTCGCCCGTGAAGCGAAGCTCACTCGCGACGCCAGCTACTCTCAAGGACGCGCCGCCTCCTCTTCCGATCGCGACGCGCACAATTTGAGCGGCAAGGGTTGGCTCGAAGCGGCTGCGGCGCCATCCAATTGATTGCATTCGGGGTATCCGTCGCGCCCAACCGCGCGGACTCACGTCCGCGCCTCAATCAAGCCGGCGGAATTAATCCCTCTTCGCGAAGACCATCCATGAGTTCGTCGCCGGCGTTCCTGGGATAACCGAAATCCCATGGAGCGTCCGGAGCGGATTCCCATACCCGCACGTTGGTCGCGATGAGCAGCGCCTGAAATCGTGGGTCGAGCGCGTCGACTTCGTCATCATCGATCTGCGCCAGTGCGATAATCGCGCGGATATCGAGATCGTTGCGGTAATCTTCCAGCCCGAACGCGTAGCCCTTTTCGACCTGCTCCACAAACTCGCGCCATTGCGCGATGAGTCCAGCGCGTCCTTCGCGCACGATGTGCTCGGGGTAGCCGTTGTCGCGGAGATAATTCTCAAGGTCGGCGTTAGTCATCCTTCTGGTGCGATCCCCGCCTTGAGTTTCGCACACCAAGGATTTCGACGAAGTTCGGGTTCTTTTGAATCATGTAGTACACCCGCACTGGGGTGTGAACCATCACGCGGACATTGCGCCGTCGCGGCACACGTTTACCTAGATATGGAAATCTGCCGAGCATAAAGATGTGGTCGAGGAGCTCTCTCCCGAAACGTTCGCTCGATCCTGGGAGATTCCACCAGGAGTACTCGAGAATCTCTTCCAGATCAGCTAGCGCCGGTTCCGAGATTCGAACTTGGAAATCCATTGGGGGATCATCTCTCGAACTTGCTCGAGAGGGATGGTCCGTCCCTCGTTCACCGCTTCGATACCACGATCGATCGCAGCGAGCGTTTCTTCGTCGACTTCCACTTCCTCAGTCTCGGGTTCGTCCCACTTCAGGTCCCGCATACCTAAACTTTACTCCAGTCCGAAGGCGCGAGCATATTTCACGCGCCCCTCGACTCCATCGAGCGCCCCGGCATGAAGTTCGAGCGCCATGTACGCGTCGCGCGGGAACGGGCTCGACAGATGGCGCGCCTTCTCCGTCGAGAATCCGAACCGAGGATAGTAATGCTCATGACCGAGCACGATGACGATTCGCTCGCCTCGATCGCGTAGTTCAGCGAGCCCGCGCTGCACTAAGGCGCTCCCAATCTGACGACCCTGATACTCCGGCAGCACGGCCATGGGAGCCAGTGCGACGGCATCGACTGAGCCCACACTCATTCGGCTGAACAGGATGTGCCCGGCGATTGAATCCTCAACTTCGGCGACCAGCGACAACAACACCGCGCCTTCCGTCCGCAAATTGTCGATGAGATCCGCTTCATCCGCGCGGCCAAACGCGGATTCGTTCACGGCGCGAATCTGCTGCTGATCGCCCGCCCGCTCCGTTCGAATGGTCAATCGGGCCGCGTCGCCTGTCGACGGAAATAGCGCTCTCCGTCGTTGGGAATGAAAAACGTGCGAATCGTGCCGTCGCGATTGTAGGCGCCAAAAGCTCCCGACCCGCGATCGAAGCGCGTCAAAATGCCGCCGGGTTTCACGGCCTGCAATATCTGGCCGCCAGGCGGCGCATCGCGCAGAGCCTGCGCCAGCTTCAAATAATCGCCCTTGGAAATCTTGCCGAATTCGCGGCCGTGTTTCGCGTAATGCTCGTCGAGCAGGCGCCCGGTGCGAAACCCAGGGCCGCCCGCGATCAGAAGCAACGCCGCGAACAGTAACGCGATGGAGACACGAAGGGATCGCATAGGAAAGAAGCTAATGAACCAGCACTGGACGCGGCGCCTTCAACCCGTTCACCAGATTGTCGATCAGCGTTTCGATCAGCCGGTTGCGATCCGACCATTCGAACTTGGGGTGCGCAATCAGGATGGAGGTGAGTCCGTGCACCGCGGCCCAAATCACTTGTGCGCTCGCATCCAGATCCGCGATGGTAAGCAGGCGCTGTTCGACGCACAGAGCCAAAGTGTTGCGCAGATGCGCGAACGCTTTCTGCCCCAGCTCATGCGATCGTGCGCCGCGCCCCTCGGCATCGAGCGGAGGCGGCATCATGAACGTTACCTTATAGTGATTGGGATGCTTCAGGCCGAACTCGATATATCCGCTGAGGCCCTTGCGCAGCCGTTCCAGAGGATCGGCCACGGTCTGGTCCAAAATATTTTGTTTCTTCACCAGCTTGGCGAACGTCTCTTCACACAGGCAGTCGAGCAGGTCGGCCTTGTCCTGGAAGTAAAGGTAGATGGTGGTGGGGGAGTACTCGATTTTTTCCGCGATCTTGCGCATGGACACGTTCTCGAACCCGTCCCGCACAAACATTTCGCGCGCCGCGTCCAGGATCTCCTGCCGCAGCTCTTTCTTTTCGCGAGCCCGTCTTTCCTGTACGCCCATGCTCAGATCACAAACACCGATTAAGCTTAAGAGAGTTACGAAAACATGTCAAGTTGGCGTAACCCACCTCTATAGATGACCCGACCCACCGCTGTGATCATCGGCGCAGGCCCCGCCGGCCTGACTGCCGCGCTCGAACTGCTTCGCCGCACCGATTGCCATGTCATCGTGCTGGAACGCGGCCGTTCCATGGGCGGGATCTCTCGTACCGTTCAATATAAAGGCAATCGCATCGATATCGGCGGGCACCGCTTCTTTTCGAAATCGGATCGCGTGATGGATTGGTGGCTCGATATTCTGCCGCTGGAAGCGGCCGGTGAATCGAAAATCAGCTATCAGCGCAAGACTCGCTCGGTGAACGCCGTCGACGCGGCCAAACATCCCGATCGCATGATGCTGATCCGCCCGCGCAAATCGCGCATCTATTATCTGCGGCGTTTTTTCGATTACCCGATTTCGCTTAACGTGCAAACGCTGCGGAATCTGGGATTGATGCGCACCATTCGCATCGGCGTCAGCTACATGTGGGCGATGATGTTCCAGATCAAGCCGGAGCAGACGCTGGAGCAGTTCATGATCAACCGCTTCGGCCGCGAGCTTTATCTGACCTTTTTCAAGTCCTACACCGAGAAGGTATGGGGCGTGCCCTGCGACCAGATCAGCGCCGAATGGGGCGCGCAGCGCATCAAAGGATTGTCGATCACCAAGGCGATCGCACACGCGGTGCGTTCCTTGTTTAAACGCGGAGGCGATGTGCGACAGAAAGGCACCGAAACGTCGCTGATCGAACAGTTCATGTATCCGAAATTCGGTCCCGGGCAGATGTGGGAGACCGTCGCAGAGATGATCACCGGGCGCGGCGGCGAAATCATCCCGCAGTTTCCTGTGACCAAGCTGGTCACGAATGGCAACCGCATCACGGCTGTCGAGACCACGTCAAAATCCGGAGAGCAAAGAACGTTCCAAGCAGATTATGTTTTTTCGACTATGCCGGTGCGCGACCTGATTCATTCGATTAACGCTCCGGTTCCAGCCAACGTCACCGAGGTCGCCGACGGTCTGGCTTATCGCGATTTCATGACGGTCGGGCTCCTTGTCAAGAAGCTGAAGATGAAGCTCGACGACACCTGGCTCTACATTCAGGAGCCCGATGTGCAAGTGGGCCGCGTCCAGATCTTCAACAATTGGAGTCCCGCGCTGGTGGCCGATCCGAACACAACCTGGCTCGGGCTTGAATATTTCCGCTACGAAGGCGATGAATTGTGGAACTTACCGGATAAAGAGATGATCGCGCTGGGCGCCGATGAGCTCGCGAAGATCGGATTGATCGATCGCGACGACGTTCTCGATGCGACTGTGGTGCGCATGCCGAAAGCGTATCCCGCTTATTTCGGAACCTACGACCGCTTCGATGAAATCCGCGAATACGTGGACCGCTTCGAAAATCTATTTCTGGTGGGACGCAACGGCATGCACAAGTACAACAATCAGGATCATTCGATGCTGACGGCGATGGAATCCGTGGATGCGATCGCGAAGGGCGTCACCGACAAATCGCACATCTGGGCGGTCAACACCGAAACCGAGTATCACGAGACCAAAGAGAAATCAGAATGAATGTTATTTGTTTTAACCACCTGGCTTGACCGCCTGCAGTGCTGCGCGTTATAACCACTGCACATGGCTTCCGCAACGGGTGACCCGGTAGTCGCCTCGAGTTCGTCTCTCCCTTCCACGACAACGACAATCATGCGCGACGTCGCGCACGAACTCCGGCAGCCGCTGGGCACCATCGAATCCATTGCGTATTATCTGGCGTTGATTCTTCCGAGCGGCGACGAAAAGGCCCACGATCAGCTTCGCCGGGTGCAGAATCTGGTGGAGCAGGCGGAATGGATTCTGTCGAACGGTCTGCATCTGACCGAGATTCTGCGCGTCGCGCCGCTGCCCGCGGATGTGGCCGAGCTAATCACCGAAGTTATCTCTTCCAAAGGTTGGCCCGCCGAGTGCGCGCCGCTTCTGGATTTCGCCGCGGATTTGCGGCTGGTGCAAGTGGATCCTGGATTGGCTCGCGTGCTATTCGGCAATCTGCTGATGTTGTTCCGGCTGCTGTCGACTGAATCGGAACCGACGCGCATCAGGACTCGCGTTGACGGGGTTCGCGTCGCGGTTGAAATGCAAACCTCCGCGCGCGGCTATCGTTCAGAAGCTGCGCTGGGACCCGGTGGCGGCTTAAGTTTGGAGTGTGCGCGAAGAATCGTAACAGCGCATGGAGGATCGATCGATTGCACCGTTGATCCGATTTCCGGAGTGCGCGTTTGCGTGATGCTACCATGAAAGTTTCCCGCCCATGGTGCACACGGCCACAGGTATCCTCAGCCGAATTGTCGGCCAGAAACGCGCGGAATTGCCACAACTTTTGGGCAAGCGCGGCGAATGGGAACGGCTTGCGTCGGATCGTCTGCACGACCCCGCCAACACTCGTGATTTTCGCGCGGCGTTAATTCAATCCAAGCCCGCGATTATCGCGGAAATCAAGAAAGCTTCTCCGAGCAAGGGCGTGTTCGTCGAGAATTTCGATCCTCCTTCGATTGCTCGCGCGTATTTTGAAGGTGGCGCGAATGCGTTGAGCGTGTTGACGGATCGCGAATTTTTTCAGGGGTCGTTGGCGGATCTTGATGCGGCTCGCGCGGCGGTTCCTTTGCCGGCGTTGCGAAAAGATTTCACCATTGACGATTTGCATGTGGTGCAGGCCGCGGCTCACGGCGCTGATGCGATCCTGCTGATCGTTGCCGCGCTGGATGAGAGAGAATTGCGGCGATTTCGCGAGCTGGCGGCGGAGTTCAACCTGGCGGCGCTGGTGGAAGTGCACGACGGTGAGGAGCTGAAAGTCGCGCTGGCGTCGGGCGCTGAAATCGTGGGCGTAAATAATCGCGATCTGAATACGTTTGAAGTGAAGCTCGAAACATCGCTGCGGCTGGCCGAGAAAATTCCAGCGAACGTGATCAAGGTCAGTGAGAGCGGCATTCATTCGCGCGAAGACGCCGCGCGATTGTCCGATGCTGGATTCAACGCGCTGCTGGTTGGTGAACATCTGATGCGTGCGGGCGATCCTGGCGCGGCTCTGAAGGCCTTGCGATGATGATCAAGATTTGCGGGATCACGCGGCGCGAGGATGCGGAAGTAGCTGTGGATGCAGGCGCTTCGGCACTCGGGTTCATTTTTTATCCGAAGAGTCCGCGGTATATTTTGCCGGATGTGGCGCGCGAATTGGGCGCGGGGCTCGCGGCGATCAAGGTCGGAATATTTGTGGATGAATCGGCGGCGTCGATTTATGAAGTGATGCGAGCCGCCAAGTTGGACGTCGCGCAGATTTACGGCGGCAACCCGCTGGCGGGCGCTCCTTTCTGGGAAGCGGTTCGAGTTCCGGCCTTGAAACCTGGCCAGGCGATTCAGTTCCACGCCGGATCCATCGCGGACGCGATTTTGCTGGACGGCATCGCGAACGGCGTTACGTTTCCCTGGCACGTCGCGCGAGACTGCGCACGGCGCCGGCCAACGATCATCGCGGGCGGGCTGGATGCATCGAACGTGGCTGAGGCGATCCGCATCGCGCAGCCCTGGGGCGTCGATGCGAGCTCGAAGCTGGAATCGTCGCCCGGTATCAAAGATCACGAAAAGGTGCGCGCCGTTCATCAAGGCCGCGCAGGAAGCAACATGATTACAGTCGCAACCCGATTCCACCGGACACTTCGGACCTTACGGCGGACGATTCGTGCCCGAAGTATTGATGGCTCCGCTCGAAGAGCTGGAGCACGCCTATCTCGCGGCATCGAAAGATCCGCAATTTCACGCCGAACTCGCCGATCTGCTGCACAACTACGCCGGCCGACCCACGCCTCTGTATTTCGCCAAGCGACTGAGCGAAGAGTTGGGCGGAGCGAAAATTTATATCAAGCGCGAAGATCTGCTGCACACCGGCGCGCACAAGATCAACAACTGCCTGGGCCAGGCGCTGCTCGCCCGGCGGATGGGCAAGAAGCGCATCATCGCCGAAACCGGCGCGGGGCAGCACGGCGTCGCGACGGCGACGGTCTGCGCGCTGTTCGGCCTCGATTGCATCGTGTACATGGGCGAAGAGGACATGCGGCGGCAACGGCTGAACGTGTTTCGCATGCGATTGCTCGGTGCGAAGGTGGCCGGCGTTACGAACGGCAGCCGCACGCTTAAAGACGCGATCAGCGAAGCGATGCGCGACTGGGTGACCAATGTGCATTCGACGCATTATCTGCTGGGGTCGGCGCTGGGCGCGCATCCGTATCCGATGATGGTGCGCGATTTTCATCGCGTGATCGGCGAAGAAACGCGCGCGCAGATTCTGGAGCGCGAAGGCCGCCTGCCGGATTCGATTTTTGCGTGCGTGGGCGGCGGCAGCAACGCCATCGGCATTTTCCACGCGTTTCATCGGTGATGAAAGCGTCAAGTTGATCGGCGTCGAAGCGGGCGGCCGATAGCGATCGACTGGGCGAACACGCCGCGCGGTTTTCCGGCGGATCGCCCGGTGTGCTGCATGGCGCGCACAGCTACGTTCTGCAGGACGACGACGGTCAGGTCGCGCTGACCCATTCGGTTTCGGCGGGCCTCGATTACGCGATGATCGGGCCGGAGCACGCCTGGCTGCACGATCGTCATCGCGCCGAATATACTTCGGCGACCGATGCCGAAGCGCTCGCGGCGGCGGTGAAGCTGGCGCGCACCGAAGGCATTATTCCAGCGCTCGAATCGGCGCACGCGGTCGCCGAGGTGATCAAGCGCGCGCCATCCGCGAAAGGCGCAGGTGTTCATCGTCAATCTTTCCGGCCGTGGCGACAAAGACACCGACATCTACCGCGAGAACCTCCCCGAACTCGATGAGCCGAATCCAAGCCACGTTTAACGGCCATAAGCCTCTGATCGCGTACATCACGGCGGGCGATCCCACGCCGGAGCGCACGCCCGAATTCGTCGCGGCGCTCGAACGCGGCGGCGCGGATCTGATCGAGCTGGGCGTTCCTTTTTCCGATCCCATCGCCGACGGCCCGGTGATCCAGCGCGGCGCGGAGCGGGCGCTCAAGGCCGGCACCAATGTGCAAGCCGTGCTCGAAATCGCCCGGAAGATTCGCGAGACATCGCAGATTCCGCTGCTGCTGTTCACGTATCTGAATCCGGTGATGCGGTACGGCCTCGATAAGCTGGCGCGCGATGCCAAAGCGGCGGGGATCGACGGCTGCCTGCTGACCGATCTGAGCGTCGAAGAAGCAGGCGCGTATGTTGGCGCCATGCGCGACGCGGATCTCGATACTGTTTTTCTCGGCCGCGCCCACGTCCACGCCTGAACGATTGAAGCTGGTCGCGAAATATTCGACCGGCTTCGTGTATCTGGTTTCGCGCACCGGCGTCACGGGCGAACAACGACGGTCTCGGATTCGGTGGCGCCGCTGGTGAAATCAATGCGGGCGATCACGAAGCTTCCGCTGGCGGTGGGATTCGGAATTTCGACGCCGGAACAAGCCCGCGCAGTCGCGCAGCTTGCCGATGGGGTGGTGGTGGGCAGCGCGATCGTGCGATTGATCGAACAGGGCGGCGACGTGGAAGTATTCACGCGTTCGCTGCGCCAAGGCATGGATCGGGCGTCATGACGCGTGACGAAGCGCTCGCGGCATTGGCGCGATTTCGCGATGAGATCGACGCGCTGGATCTGGAGTTGCTGGCGCTGCTGAATCGCCGCACCAAAGTTGTCGAAGAAATCGGCCGCGTGAAAGAAGCCGTTAGTCTTCCGATCTATGAGCCCAAGCGCGAAGGCGAAGTGTTTCGCAACGTGATCGAGCACAACACCGGGCCTCTGACGCGGACGCCGTACAAAGAATTTTCGAGCGCATCATCGATGAAATGCGCAGCCTGCAGCGAATGCGCCGGCAACAAGGAGACAAGTAAATGTTAGTGGTGATGCAGCAAGGCGCGAGCGACGAGCAAATTCAAGCCGTCATCGATCGCCTGGTGGGGCTGGGCTTCACCGTGCATCGCTCTACTGGCGTGATGCACACCGTGCTCGGCGGAGTGGGGCCGGTGGAGGAACTGGATCCCGCGGATTTCGAAGCTATGGAAGGCGTGAAGGAATGCCATCGCATCGTGTCTCCTTACAAGCTGGCGAGCCGGCACTGGAAGCCACAGGGTACCGTGGTCAAAATCGGCGATGTGGAAATCGGCGGGCCGCGCGTGGTGGTGATGGCGGGGCCGTGCAGCGTGGAGAGCCGGGAGCAGATCGAGACGGTGGCGCAGTTCGTTTCCGCGCAGGGCGCGCAGATCATGCGTGGGGGCGCGTTCAAGCCGCGATCGTCGCCGTACAGTTTTCAGGGCATGGGCGAAGAGGGCTTGAAGCTGATGCGCGAGGCTGCGGATCGCCACGAGCTGCTGGTGGTCAGCGAAGTGATGGATCACATCCAGCTTCCTTTGATGCTGGAATATGTCGATCTGCTGCAGATCGGCGCGCGCAACATGCAGAACTTCAATCTGCTGCGCGAGGTGGGTAAGACTCGCAAGCCGGTGGTGCTGAAGCGCGGCATTTCGGCGACTATCGAGGAACTTTTACTCGCGGCTGAATACATCATGAGTGGCGGAAATTATGACGTGATTCTGTGCGAGCGCGGCATTCGCACTTTCGAAACGTACACGCGCAACACCATGGATATTTCGGCGATCCCGGTGGTGAAGAAGCTTTCGCATCTGCCGATACTGGGCGATCCGTCGCACGGAACGGGGCGTCGTGATCTGGTGATCGCCATGGCGCGCGCATCTATCGCCGCGGGCGCTGATGGATTGCTGGTGGAAACGCATCCCGATCCCGATCGCGCGGTCAGCGACGGAGCGCAGACGCTGACGCCGCAGCAGTTCGCCGAGATGATGCAGCAGGTCCGCGCGATCGCGACGGCGATGGGGCGCACGGCTTGAGCGAATCGCCCAAAGGCCATGGATGGTCCGTGGTCAGCATTGTCGGCGTGGGGCTGATCGGGGGCTCCTTCGCTCTCGCTCTTCGAAAAGCAGGGTTCAAGGGCAAGATCATCGGCGTGAGTTCGCCGTCGACGATTCGCGCCGCCCTCGATCGCCGCGCCATCGATGAAGCGATGCCGCTGCGCGATGCGGCGGGGCAATCGGACGTCATTTATCTGGCGCAGCCGATTCAACGAATTCTAGAGACGTTGGACGAAGTGGATCCTCACGTTTATCCAGGCACGCTGATCACAGACGCGGGCAGCACCAAGTCCGAAATCGTCGCGCGAGCCGCGAAACGCGTCAGACGTGGACGATTCATCGGAGGGCATCCCATGGCTGGGAAACATTCGCGCGGCGTCGCCGAAGCCGATGCCGATCTGTTTCGCGGGCGTCCTTATGTTTTGACATCGCCAGATGCGGAATTGGAACGCTGGATCAAACGCGTCGGCGCGCGCGTGGTGATCATGAATCCCGATCAGCACGATCGACTGGTCGCGCTCACGTCGCATCTGCCGCAGTTGATTTCGACCGCGCTTGCTTCCACGATCGCGACAGGTGAAGGAGCCGAGCGCGTGGCGGGACCGGCGGCGATGGAGCTGACCAGGCTCGCCATGAGCCCTTATGAAATGTGGCGCGATATTTTCGCGACCAACTCCGGCGCTATCGACGATGCGCTGGGCGTGTTCATGGCCAAACTGGAGGAGCTGCGAAAAGACCTGCGCGGTTCGCAAATTGAGCAAGAGTTCGAAGCGGCCGCGGCGTCGGCGCGGGCGCTGCGCGGAGTTCAGGATCTGCACTAATAAGCTGCGGCCAACGCTCACTTTGAGGCGCGACGGTTACGGAGCGCGTTCGGGCGCGATCCCGATAAGGCCGTGGTCATTCGGTCCGCGCAGTGCGGGGCGACTGCGGCCGTCGAATCATTCGGTGCCATTAGGCTGGCGTTGCGCCCAAACGCGCTCCGTAACCGTCGCGCCTCAGATATTTGATCGCGCGCAACGGCACAAATCGCCTACGCGCTCCGGATCACGCACGTTCGTGGGCCGAGCGCAGTCCGGAGCATTTACATTAGTAGGATGGCGATCGAATTTGGCCCTGTCACGCCCATCTTCCGAATCTTCGACGAAGTGAAAGCGCGCGAGTTCTACCTCGGATTTCTGGATTTCAAAGTCGATTGGGAACATCGCTTCAACGACAACGCACCGCTGTACATGCAGATCTCGCGCGGCACTTTCAAGATCCATTTAAGCGAGCATCACGGCGACGGTGCTCCGGCATCGATGTGTACGGTGGGGACCAGCAGTGTTGACGAACTGCACGTTGCACTTCGCGCGAAAAGTTACAAGTACAATCGACCCGGCATCCAGCTTGAATTCGGCAAGCATCTGACAGTGATCGATCCGTTCCACAATCAGATTCGGTTTTACGAAGAAGAGAAGCCCAAACAGCGCAAGACCCAGACGGGTAAGATCCCGCCGACGCGTAAGAAAACAAAATCGCGAGCGAAGTCGAAATGAGTCCGAAGCCAAATCAATCTCTGCTTGCCGACGCGGCGGCGCGTGGGGCGCGCTATGTTTCTGAAATCGGCGATCGGCGCGTGTCGCCTGCGCCGGAAGGTATCGCGCGGATGTCGGATCTGGGCGGCGCGCTCAATGACGATCCTCGCGATCCTGCTGCGGTGCTCGCTGAGCTCGATCAATTCGGATCGCCCGCAACGTTCGCCACCACCGGCCCGCGTTACTTCGGATTCGTGGTCGGCGGCGTGTTGCCTGCGGCGATGGCGGCGAACTGGCTTGCGGGCGCGTGGGATCAGAATGCGGCGCTGGTGTCGCAGTCGGCGATCGGGGCGAAGATCGAGGAGATCGCGGCGGCGTGGCTGCTCGACGTACTGAAGTTGCCGCGCGAATCGGCAGTCGGATTCGTCACCGGCGCGACCATGGCGAACTTCACGGCGCTGGCGGCCGCTCGCAATGCGCTGCTGCATCGCGCCGGATGGGATGTGGAGGATCGCGGATTGTTCGGCGCTCCGGAAATTCGCGTGATCACCGGAGCCGAAGTGCACGTGTCCGTGTTGAAAGCGCTATCGATGCTCGGATTGGGCCGTGCGCGCATTACGAAAATTCCGGCGGACGACCAGGGCCGCATGCGTGCCGATCTGCTTCCCGATCTGGACGATCTGACGTTGCTCTGCATGCAGGCCGGGAACGTGAACACAGGCGCGTTCGATCCGGCGGAAGAAATCTGCGCGAAAGCGCATGCCCGCGGCGCATGGGTGCACGTCGACGGCGCGTTTGGATTGTGGGCTGCCGCCGCGCCCAGTCGTCGTCATCTGATGAACGGCGTTGCCGACGCCGACTCCTGGGCGACCGATTGTCACAAGTGGCTGAATGTCCCCTACGATTCCGGGCTCGCATTCGTGCGCGACGCGGCGGCGTTGAAAGCGGCAATGTCGGCGTCGGCGGCGTATCTGATCCAGGGCGATCAGCGCGAGCCGTGGCATTTCACTCCCGAAGCTTCCAGACGCGCTCGCGGAGTCGAGATCTGGGCGGCGCTGCGATCGCTGGGTCGTCGCGGGCTCGCCGAAATGATCGAGCGTAACTGCCGCCAGGCGGCTCGATTCGCCGGCGGCCTGCGCAAAGCCGGATTCGCGATCCTGAACGACGTGGTGCTGAATCAGGTGCTCGTCAGCTTCGGCGACGCCGAAAAGACCACGCGCGCGATCGCCGCGATCCAGGCCGAAGGCACCTGCTGGTGCGGCGGCACGGTCTGGCAGGGCCACACGGCGATGCGGATCAGCGTTTCGAACTGGTCAACCACGGATCAGGACATCGACCGAAGTTTAGAGGCCGTGATCCGAATTGCTGGGTCGGTCTAGACGCCGTTGCGCCAAGCGCGCGGACTCACGTCCGCGCCTCAAGTGGCTGCCCTGGCGTGCTGAATTCACACTATCGCTCACCTGTGAACCGCCCGCACACCCGTTCTCGCGTAAGTTATTGCAAACACAGTGCAACCCTTTGGCTCGCGAAGTGCGTCTAAGATAGTCAAGATGAGAAAGCTCTGGAGCCTGGCACTGGTCGTCGCGATCCCTCTGGTGGGATGCGGCGCCGTACCGGACGACGGCGACAAGATGGCCGAAGAGCTGAACGTGAATTCGCGCTACATCATCGAGAACGTGGGATATTCGGGCGGCGGATGGCGCACCGATATCAGCCCCGCGCTGCGCAGCGATCTGGATCGCGTGGCCGGCGCAAAATATGACGATTCGGCCCTGCGCACGCTGGCCGATCGCATCAAGAAGGAATTGCGCGGCGCCGAAGTGAAAGTGAACGTCGTGCGCGGCACTGACCCTGAGCACGTCGTGGTCAATTTCGAAGTGCGAGAGCAGCATTTCGATATGCTGGTGGGAAAATTCGCCTACGATTCGAAGGAAGGCTGGACCGGCGATGGCAGCGCGACCACATCGGTTCATGGAAACGATTTCACGGTCGGGCTGGTGAGCGATGCGACCTCCATGGTGGAACGGTTCGCCGGCGTGCGCGCGATGTTCGCGCGGAATAACGTAGGAACCAAGCGCTTGAAACTGCGCTTCGAATTCGACGATTATCACGAGCAATGGAATAACTCGACGCTGGCAGCCGCCGGGCCCGGCGATATCTATCGATCCCGTCAAGACTTCATGCCGGAGGCCACGCTGGTGCTTTTCGCGACCGCTGGAATGGGGCTTCGGCGTCAGCTTCGCGCGCTTAAATGTTCCGGGTTCTATTCAAACGGAGAGCCGGGGCGCTGCGGCGGCGAAAACCGTATCCTCCAACGCGGTGGTAAATACTCTGCGCTACCACCAGCGTTGGGGATCGGAAAAGGACGCGCAATCGCAGGATGTTTCGGCGAGCTACACCGCGACCGCGGCCACCGGCATTCTGCGTAGCGACGACGTTTTCACCAAGCATCTGGCGCAGGCGCACTATCGATACCGG
Organism: Terriglobia bacterium; assembly: GCA_963819125.1. Taxonomy (GTDB): domain Bacteria; phylum Acidobacteriota; class Terriglobia; order Bryobacterales; family Bryobacteraceae; genus Palsa-187. The sequence goes on along the minus strand of CAWFUQ010000011.1, from coordinate 983,520 downwards.
CACGGCCATTCGAGCGTCGCGGTCGGCTATCTGGCCGGTGCGATCAATGGCGCCGCGCCGATTTATGAGCGCTTCGTGCTGGGCGATTCGGCAACGCTACGCGGATACAGCAAGTTCGAGATCGATCCGCTGGGCGGCTCGCACGTGGAGCACGCGTCGATCGATTACGGCTATCGTTTTCTGCAGGTTTTTTACGACACCGGGGCGGTCTGGGATCGTCCGGAGGATCGTGTGGAGAGGCAATCCGCGGGGGTAGGATTCAAGAAGGAGTATTTTCAGTTGGCCGTCGCATTTCCCATGCGCAGCCATGCGAGTCCCGATCTTCTACGCGGGATGAACTTTTGAGAATGGAATAATCAGGACCCATCGTGCGGACCATCAAAACCTGGTGGTGGATACTGGCGTTCGTTTCCGGCTTCGCGATTGCGATGATGTCGGAGGAGTTGCTGCTCCATTGGCGCGACAATCGCCTGGAGCTGGCGCTGGCGCCACGGGTGCATTTCCTGGAAAAGAAGCCGCTGGAGCTGCTGCACAACGCGGCGTCGGTGCCGTTCAATTTCAATGTCACGGTGTGGTCCGGCAATAAGAATCACATCCTGGCGAGGAATTACGATCAGTTCGTGATCAGCTACGACATTGTGGGATGAGACATTCGCAATCGTCAAGACGCAATCGCCGCGCATGGAAAAAAAGCACTTGACGCTCGCCGCTGCGGAAGCTTGGTGTTATGACAAGATGTCCACCGACCTTCCGGGCGTCAATCCGAACGGAGCCGTTGTGGGTGCGGCTGGAAATCCGCGCCGAAGACGGCAAGGAAGGCTCGCTCTTCGGCCGCGGCGCACGCGGCAGCATCAATGAATCCGGAATCAGCCTGAGCGGCCTGATCGATCTGTTCAGCCGGCCGCCGCAGCAACAATCGCATTGGGGGCCGTACGATAGCGGCCCCGTCACCATCGAAGAGATCAACCGCAGTATCCGGCGCGGGTCGTAGAGTGGTAATAGCGCGGGCTTGAACTCGCGCGCCATTCCATGAACCGGCTTCGCAACCGCCTGATTTTCGTGTTCATTCTGGCGACCCTGCTACCGGTGGGTCTAACGGTTTGGACCACGCTCAGCCTGCTGGAGCTGAGCCGTGGATCTGGCGCCGCTGGCGGAGCTGGACGCAGTTTCGGGATCGCTCGAAACCACGGGCGCGAGCTGTATCGGGCATCTTGCGAGGCGTTGAAGAGAGACGCGGCAGAAGGCCGCATCGCGCCGCGCAAACTGAAGCCGTCGCGAGGCGCAGGCTTTTTGGGATAGCGGCAGCGCGGAGCAGTTCGAGCGGGCCGGCGAGCGCGAGAATCGCCTGGATTATTTTGTACGGCACGGCGACGAGGTTTGGGAGTATTCGCGGCCGCTGCCGGTCGCGATGGAAGATCTGCGAGCGCAAATCGGCGATGCGCGGCAGGCGCTGGAACGCGCGTCGGTGCGCGATGTGCGCCGCGGATTTGGAGGACACGCTGTTGCTGATTGCGTCGGCATTATGGCTGGCGGCGCTGGGCGCGCTGATCTTCCTGGCCGCATCGCATTAGCCAGTCCGGTGCAGCAGTTGACGCGAGGGATTGGATCGCGTGGCGGCGGGCGATCTGGCGGCTCGTGTGGAACCGCGGAGGCAGCGACGAAATCGGCGCGGCGGTGGACGCGTTCAATCGACATGGCGGATCAACTGCAGCAAGCTCGCGGGAACGGCTGATCCACGTCACGCGCCTGGCGAGCTGGCAGGCGCTGGCGCGCAAGATGGCGCATGAAGTGAAGAATTCGCTCACGCCCATTCGCCTGACGATGGAAGAAATCATCAGCCGTCCGGCCGCGGAATTAGCCGGACGCGCGCCGTTTCTGGAGCAAGCCGCGCAGATCGTCGCCGATGAAGTGCAGACGCTGGAAAGCCGCGTGCAGGCGTTTTCGGAATTTGCCGTCGGAGCCGCCGGTGATGCCCATCGACATCGATGTCAATGCGCTGGTGGAAGAGCGCGTGGCGTTTCTGAAGATCGTCGCATCCGGAAGTGACGTATGAGCTGCGGCTGGCGCCGGAACAAGCCGAGCGCGGTCGCCGATCCGGATCTGATCAAAGGCGTGCTGACGAATCTGTTGGAGAATGCCGCGCGAGGCCGCGCAGGCCGGGCGGAACGGTGCTGGCGACGACGTCGATCGCGGACGCGAAGCTGACGATCGAAGTTCACGATTCCGGTCCGGGCTTGAGCGCGCAGGCGCGATCCAGCCTGTTCGAGCCGACCATTTCGTTCAAGAAAGGCGGCATGGGATTGGGGCTTTCGATCGCGCGGCGCAGCGCGTTGTTGTGCGGCGGCGATTTGCAGACGTTCGAAGGAGAACTGGGCGGCGCGGGATTCCGCGTCACCTTAAATCAAAATGCTGAACACGATTCCACGTGGAGTCAGAATGGCGCTGAAGCGCATTCTGGTCGTTGACGACGAAGAAAATATCGGGCGGTCCCTGCGCTTGATTCTGGAGCGCGAAGGCTATGCGGTCAGCACCTGCGCGAGCGTGGCCGAAGCGAAAGCGCAATCGCAACGCGCCGATGCTTATCTGATGGACGTGCGTCTGCCCGACGGCAGCGGCATCGATCTGGTGCGCTGGATGAAGGCCAACGCATGTCGACGCGCCGATCCTGATGATTTCGGGTCACGGCACCATCGCCGACGCTGTCGAGGCGACGCGCGCGGGAGCGTTCGATTTTCTGGAAAAGCCGCTGGGCCGCGAAAAAGTTCTGCTGTCGCTGAAGCACGCGCTCGAAGAAACCAAGCTGCGCGAAGAGAATCGCCGGCTGCGCGAGATGGTCGGCGGAGCGCGCATGATCGGCGCGAGCCCCGCGTTCGAGCGCGTGCTGGAACAGGCGACGATGGCGGCGCGCAGCGATGCGCGGGTGCTGCTCGAAGGCGAATCGGGCACGGGAAAGGAATTGCTGGCGGCGCATATTCATGCCGAGAGTCCGTTCGCCGCGGGGCCGTTCGTCAAAGTGAACTGCGCGGCGATTCCGACGGAATTGATCGAGAGTGAACTGTTCGGGCATGAGAAGGGCGCGTTCACCGGAGCGACGTCGGCGCGCCGCGGCAAGTTTGAATTGGCCGACGGCGGGACGCTGTTTCTGGATGAAGTCGGCGACCTGCACGGATCGTCGCAGGCGAAGCTGCTGCGCGTGTTGCAGGAGGGCGAATTTCATCGCGTGGGCGGCGAGCAATCGATCCGAGTTTCGGTGCGCGTGATCGCGGCGACCAATCGCGATCTGAGTGAATTGGTGCGCAGCAGAAATTCCGCGAGGATTTGTATTATCGCTTGTGCGTCGTGCCGGTGCGTGTGCCGGCGCTGCGGGAGCGTCGCGAGGACATCGGTCCGCTGGCCGAATATTTCCTGGGCGAATTCTGCGCGCGCAATAATTTCAAGCCGAAGCGCATTTCGCGCGGCGGCGTTTGAAGCGTTGCGAGGATTATTCCTGGCCCGGCAACATCCGCGAACTGCGCAATACCGTGGAGCGCATGGCGATTCTGACGCGCGGCGATGTGCTGGAGGCCGGATTCGGTGCCGGTCGAGATCCGCATCGCGCGATCGACCGGCGCGGCGCGGGAATTTGCGCGAAGCCAAGGAATCGGCCGAGCGCGAGCACATACTTGCGCGCGCTTGAAGAGAGCAAGTGGAATGTGTCGAGCGCGGCTCGCGTGCTGGGCATGGAGCGGACGAATCTGCACAAGCGCATCAAGGCGCTAGGGCTCGCTCGCGGCACCGGCCAGTGAAATAATGCGTGCTATGAAGGCTTCGCTGGGGATCATTCTGATCTCAGGCGCGGTCTGCGCGCAGAACGTGATTTCGCTCACGAAGGAAAAGACCGCGGACGGCGGGTCGAAAGTGGTGGTGAATATTGGCGGCCCACCGCGACCGGGTTGCCTTGCTGCCGTGATCCGCAACGCTCCTTACGCGGCGATTCAGACCACGGAGAAGATTCGCACTCTTGCCGATGGAACGCGCGTTATTGAGGCCACGCCGATATCGGGGATCTATCGCGATTCGGAAGGGCGCAGGCGATTCAACACCTTCTTCGCGACTGGCGCGGGCGAGGAGCCGATCGAGTTCGACGTGATTCGCGATTACGTCGCGGGGCGCGAATATTTGCTCGATATCGCCAACCATGTTGTTCATCGGATGGTTTTCGATCCACGCGCGACGAGGGGCAATTGTCCTGAGGTGGTGCCGGAGAACCGCTTCGCGCCCGCGGCCATCGCACCGGTTTCTGTTCGCCGCAGCCTGGGGTCGAAAACGATCGAGGCCGATCTCAGCGATGGAACGCTGCTGACCACCACGATTCCAGCAGGCGCGGAAGGTAACGACAAGCCGATCGTGGTTACAGCCGAGACCTGGACTTCGCGTCAACTCAACATGCGGATTCTGTCGACCAGGCGTGATCCGCGCGAAGGGACGACGGTGACAAGGCTGACTGACATTTTCCATCGGGAGCCGGTTCCGGAGCTTTTCAAACTTCCGGCCGACTACGCGGTGGTCGATGAGGCCACCTCGTTTTCAATCGAGATCAGGCGACCTGCAGTTCCGGAAAATGAGCGCGCAGTCCGTGCCGTCATTCAGAAATTCGCTGACGCGCGGAACGCCCACGACGGGAAAGCCGCGGCGGCGACTTACACGAGCGACGGCGAATATCTCAGCAGCCCTCAGGCGCGCGGGCAGGACGAACTCGCTGCGCTTTGGGGACGGATGCGTGGATATGTGCGACGCACTGTTACGGGAGTCGAGTTCACCGCGCCCCGGACGGCGACCGCAAGAGTGAAAGCGCAGTTCTTCGACGCGCCCAACCTCGCAGCGGTGGCCGAAGTCTTCGTCGTGGTTAGCGATGGTCACGAATGGAAAATTCGGTCCCATCGGCAGAGCGTTCCCTAGGAGCTGGCTGAAAAGGGGACAGACCGCTCTGTCCACAGCTGCCTGTAATCGTCTGTCACCCTGTTTCTTTAACCAGCTCCTAGGCGATTGATTACAGCACGAACGGAATCAGAGCCTTCACGTCGCGCTGATAGGCGATATATTGTTCGCCGAACTGCTCCCGCATGAATCGTTCTTCCACCAGCGATTTCATTCGCCAGCCGATGAGCGCCAGCGCGAATCCGGCAAGGCCTCGCCATTCTCCAATTGCGATGGCCGTTCCCAGCATGGCCAGCAGCAGTCCCGAATAGATCGGATGGCGCACGATGGCGTACGGGCCGTCACGCTTTAGTTCGTGATCCTGCTTGATTGTGACGTTCCCACTCCAGTTGCTACCGATCGAAAGCCTGGCCCAGATCGCGAACGCGGCACCTGCAATCGTCATGGCCAGCCCGATCCCTTGGGGCGCGGTGGTGTCAGCGATGAAGCGCTGGGATAGCGGACCCATGTAGATGGGCCGGTCGAATAAGAGAAGAAAGGCGACGACCATGATCGCCAGATGCGGCAATCGCGATCCCGGAGATTCGCGGCGCACGGACGCCTTTGCGAATGCCCCGCTCACAATCCAGAGGATGAACAATCCGATCCAGATCGCGTAGATCGCAATCAGCGCATTCATGTTTCTTTGTTACCACGCCGTCGACTGCGGAGGTATGCTGGATCACATGAATCCGCGACGCATGCTGGGATGTTTTGCGATGTTGGCTTGCATCTGCGCAAGCGCTCACGCATCCGATCCTCATATGACTTCGGCCGAACGCGACCAACTCATCAAAGATTTGAAAGATTCGCAGGCGGAATTCCTGCACGCCGTTTCCGCGCTCAGCGACGCGCAGTGGAAATGGAAGCCCGCGCCGGAACGATGGTCGGTGGGCGAATGCGCGGAGCACATCATGCTCGCCGAAGGATTGCTGTTCGCCAAGGCGAACGAAGCGATCAAAGCGCCGGCCGTGCCCGACTGGGAAGAGAAGACCAAGGGCAAGACGGAACTATTGTTGCGCGTGATGGCTCCGCGGCTCGGCAAGGCGACCGCGCCCGAAGATATCGTGCCCAGCGGCACGCTCGATCGCAAGATCGTCATGGTGCGATTCGCGGAAGCGCGCGGGATCACTCTGAAGTTCGCCGAATCGACCAGCTTTCCGTTGAAGGAACACCTGGCCGAGCATCCTTTTCCGATCTTCAATCCGCTGAACGCGTATCAGTGGGTGCTGTACATCCCGTTGCATAATATGCGTCACGATAAGCAGATCGAAGAAGTGAAGGCGACCGCCGGGTTTCCATCGAAATAGGCGCAAGAAGAGGCGAGACGACTCTCGCCTCAGCAGGCCTGGTGGCCCGCGCCACGTCGTCAGCACTCCGTCACGACGCTGTAATCTAGTTGTAACCGATCATCGGTTACTCTTTACTCAATATGAAAAAGATTGTATTGATTGAGGACGATCAGGACCTCTACTCGCTGGTCGAGTACAACCTGACCAAAGAAGGATTCACGGTTGCCGGTTCGCAAACCGGCAAAGGCGCGCTCGATTTGTGCCGCCGGGAGCGCCCCGACCTGATCATCCTGGACATCATGCTGCCGGATTCCGACGGCCTGGAAATCTGCAAGGCGATTCGCGCCAACTCTGAGCTGGCCAGCATCCCCGTGATCTTCCTGACCGCGCGCGCTTCGGAAACCGATCGCATCGTCGGGCTGGAACTGGGCGCAAACGATTACATCGTCAAGCCGTTCTTCGTGCGCGAGCTGATCGCGCGCGTCAAGATTCATTTCCGCGGCCAGGCGCCGGTTTCGAAGCTGCTCAAAAGCGGCGATCTGGAACTGGATCGCGCGCGCTGCCGCGTGCATCTTTCGGGCGAAGAGATCACGCTCACCGCGACTGAATTTCGTCTGCTCGAATTCCTGATGAGCCGGCCTGGCGTGGTGTTCAGCCGCGAGCAACTGCTCGACGCGGTGTGGGGACACGACCGCGCGGTCACGGATCGCACCGTGGACGTCTACATCCTGCGTCTACGCCAGAAAATCGAGGCCGACGAGTCCAGTCCGTTCATTCGCAGCGTTCGCGGCTTTGGCTACAGCTTTAATGCCGAGGTCCCGCAGGAAACGTTACGATAGGACTTGGACCCCCTTAGACGTAAGCAGCTCTACGACGCCCTAGCCTCGCGCATTCTCATCATCGACGGCGCGATGGGCACCATGCTCCATGCCCACAACCCGACCGATGCCGATTGGGGCGGCTCGAACTTAGTCAATTGCAGCGAGGCGCTGAATCGCACGCATCCGGAATGGGTGCGAGAGGTGCACCGCGCCTATCTGGAAGCCGGCGCCGATATCATCGAGACGAACAGCTTTCAATCGTCGCCGATCTCGCTTGAGGATTTCAAGCTTAACCCGCGCGAGCTGAACGTCGCCGCGGCGCGCTCGGCGCGACAGGCTGCGGACGAATTCTCGACCGCGTCGAAGCCGCGTTTCGTTGCCGGATCGTTGGGACCCACCAACAAATCGCTTTCGCTCAAACGGCAGACCACATTCGAGCAGATGCGCGACAGCTACTACGAACACGCCAAGGGATTGATCGAAGGCGGCGTCGATATTTTATTGCTGGAAACGGCGTTCGATACGCAGAACATCAAGGCCGGGATCGTGGCGATCCAGCGGTTGGAACGCGAGCTCGGCATTCGTATTCCGCTGATGGTTTCGGGAACCATCGAAGCAACCGGCACCATGCTGGCGGGACAGACCGCGGATTCATTCTGCGCTTCCGTCTCGCACGCCGATCTGTTGTCGATCGGATTAAATTGCGCCACCGGGCCGGATCTGATGACCGATCACATCCGCACCATCGCGCAGATGGCTCCGATGTTCGTGTCGTGTTATCCGAACGCCGGACTTCCGGATGAAGAGGGTCATTTCCCGGAGACGCCCGACTCGCTGGCCCAGCAACTCGACAAGTTCGTCAAACACGGCTGGTTGAACATCGTAGGGGGATGCTGCGGAACGACGCCGGCGCACATCAAGGCGATCGCACGGATGGCCGAAGGGCGCCAGCCGCGGGCCGTGCCTTCGCCTGCGCACAAGGCTTATTATTCCGGAATCGAACTGGTGGAAGCGGAGGATTCCAATCGCCCGTTGATTGTCGGCGAGCGCACCAACGTGATCGGGTCGCGGCTGTTCAAGGAAATGATCGCCGCCGAAAAGTGGGAAGAGGCCACCGAGATCGCGCGCTGGCAGGTGAAGAACGGCGCCCACATTATCGACGTGTGCCTGCAGTCTTCCGATCGCGAAGAGCTGAAGGATATCGATCCGTTCTACCGGATGTTGATGCCCAAGATCAAAGTGCCGGTGATGATCGACACCACCGATCCCGCCGCGGTCGAGACAGCGCTGACGTGGTGCCAGGGCAAGAGCATCATCAATTCGATCAACCTGGAAGACGGCGAAGAGAAGTTCGAAAAAATGTGCCCCATCGCGCGCACGTATGGCGCGGCGCTGGTGGTCGGCACTATCGATGAAGATAAGCTGCAGGCGCAGGCGTTCACGCGCGAACGCAAGCTGGCGGTGGCCGAGCGTTCGGTGAAACTGCTCACCGAAAAATACGGCGTGCCTGCTGAGGACATCATCATCGATCCTCTGGTGTTTCCGTGCGCGACCGGCGATGAGAATTACGTCGGTGGCGCGGTGGAGACGATCGAAGGGTTGCGGCTGATCAAACAGCATATTCCTTTCGTCAAGACGATTCTGGGCGTGTCGAACATCTCATTCGGCCTGCCGGCATCGGCGCGTGAAGTAGTGAACTCAGTGTTCCTCTATTACGCGACCAAGGCTGGCCTGGATCTGGCGATCGTCAATTCGCAAAAACTGGAACGCTTCGCGTCGCTTCCCGCGGAAGAGCGCAAGCTCGCGGAAGATCTGCTGTTCAATCATCCGCCACCGTCGATTCCCGCTCCAGCCGACTGGAGAGAGCAATCGCGCGAACAGAAGATCGCGATCAATCAATTCCACATCGCGGCGATTACGGATTATTTCCGCAAGACCGTCAAGAAAGAGAAGAAGGTCGCTGCGGCGCTGCCCTTGGATCAGCGTCTGGCGAACTACATCATTGAAGGAACGAAAGACGGGCTGATTCCCGACCTCGAATTGAAGCGCGCGGAAGGCGTGGGGCCGCTCGAAATCATCAATGGACCGTTGATGACCGGCATGACCGAGGTCGGGCGCTTGTTCAATAACAATGAGCTGATCGTCGCGGAAGTCTTGCAGTCGGCCGAAGCGATGAAGGCCGCAGTGAATCATCTCGAACAGTTCATGGAGAAGAGCGAATCGTCCACGCGCGGAAAGATCGTGCTGGCGACGGTCAAGGGCGACGTGCACGATATCGGCAAGAATCTGGTCGAGATCATTTTGTCGAACAACGGCTACCAGGTGATCAATCTTGGGATCAAAGTCCCGCCAGAGGATTTGATTCAAGCCTGGCGCGATCACAAGCCTGACGCGATCGGACTATCGGGGCTGCTGGTCAAGAGCGCGCATCAGATGGTCACGACCGCGAGTGATTTCAAGGATCACGGGGTGGATGTGCCTCTGCTGGTGGGCGGGGCGGCGCTTTCGGAAAAATTCACGACCACTCGTATCGGTCCGGCTTATGCCGCGCCCACGTTCTACGCGAAAGATGCCATGACGGGTCTGCGCATCATGAACGAACTGATGAATCCAGAGACGCGTCACGAAGCTCTGCGCGCGCACGTGTTCGCCGATGCGCTTTCGCCATCGCATGAGCAGGCGCCTGTGGTCGCCAACGTCAGTACGACCCGAAGTCCCAAGGTTCACACGGACATCCCGATTCCCGAAGTCCCGTATCTCGACCGCCGCGTACGTGAGGTCCCGAACCTCGCCGAAGTGTGGAGCTACATCAATCCCTACATGCTGTACGGCCGCCACATGGGCTTCAAGGGCAATTTCGAAAAACTTCTCGCCGAGCGCGATCCCAAGGCGCTGCAGCTTTCGCAAGACATGGACAAGGTGAAAGAAGCCGCGGCCCAGTTCATGAAAATTCGCGCGGTGTGGCGATTCTTCGAAGCCGAGCGCGATGGGAATTCGATTGACCTGTTCGAGCCCGGCGCGGCGTCGCCGCTGCATACGTTCAAGTTCGGGCGCCAGCCGAAATCGGATGGGCTGTGCCTGAGCGACTACGTGCTGGATAAAAAAGACGGCAAGCGTGATCACATCGCGATGTTCGTCGTCACCGCCGGCGAGTGTGTGCGATCGCATTCCGAAGAAGCCAAGCAGCGCGGCGAATTCCTGCTCGCGCACGGACTGCAGGCGTTGGCGATCGAAACGGCGGAGGGGTGTGCGGAGTGGCTCCATCGCCGCATCCGCGAGGATTGGGGCTTTCCCGATGCGCCCACGATGACCATGCAGGAGCGTTTCACCTCGCGCTATCGCGGCAAACGCTACAGTTTCGGTTATCCGGCGTGCCCGAATCTGGAAGATCAAGCCGGGTTGTTCGCGCTGTTGAAGCCGGAAGAAATCGGTGTGAAACTGACCGAGGGTTTCATGATGGATCCGGAGGCGAGCGTCAGCGCTCTGGTGTTCCAGCATCCTGATTGCGCGTATTTCACGGCGTCGGACGCTCTCGACCCAACAGCTTAGCGATTCATGAGCATTCACGGAGCGGTTTCGGGACACGACCGCGTTCAACTGATCGTCGGGCGGTCCCTTACAGTTGTGACGTTCGTTCATGACTACATCCAGCTCACTTTCGACGGGCCAGGTTTCACCATCTACACGATGCCTCAGTTCCGGCAATCTGACCGCGAGTTGCGGTCGGGACAATCGGGATATTGCGACGCGATGTGCTCACAAATTGGCGTTGCAGTGACCAGAGTGGAACTCACCGACGTAGAACTTGTGATTTGTCTGGATGGGGGCGCCGAATTTGCGGTGTCCTTGCGCCCCGGGGACTACGTGGGACCGGAGGCTTTTATGTTCACCTCGGAAGAGGGCATCCTAGTTGTCTAGAACACCTTCTTGAGATTGGGAATCTTTCCGGCAGTGGCTCGGAGCGCCTTGGCGAGCATCTTTTGGAAGTTGGCATCGCTGACGGGCCGCGGTTCGGACGGGCCTTTGCGGGTTCGTCGACTCGGCATGCTCGCCCTTGTTCCCTTCGTCATACGATTTCCAGCATACGTACCAATCTATACTGCTCTCACGACGAACATCGTCATGCAATCGCAACGCGAAGCGCACCGACAGCAAACGCTTCAGTTGTCCGAAGGTTTCTCGGCGTGATCGACTACGGTGATGGCGAGTGGCATTTTGCGTTTTTCCAGCTTGAATCCGAGCGACTCCACGGCCCGCAGGAATAAGTCGGCGTAGCTTTCGTCGGTGCGGCCGGGCGTTGCGAATTCCATCGGATTCACTGAGAAATTGAATAGGCCCGTGATGCCAGTGCCGTCGATCACCGGCTCATGCAGCGCGTTCGCCAGTGTGTTCACGAGCCCAACCACGGGCATTCGCTTGAAACTCATCGCGCCGTGCTCGCCCTGGACGGCCCCACGCTCGTCTTCCGGTTTCGATTCCTGCATTTTCGCGGGCCCTTTCGCGACCACCAGAACGTACACTTGCGATTCTTTGTCCTCCACGTGGAGCTTCAGTTTGAAGCGGTCTTCGAGCAGCGTCTGCAGCAGCGGCGCCCATTGTTCGCGCGTAACTTCGCCTTCGGCTGCAGCGGCCTTGGCGACCACGTCCCAGCGTTCGCCGTCGATCCACTCCGGCCCGCCGCGCATTTGAATTCGACGCGTCGGGTATGCCTGCACGATCAGATCAACCAGCGTGACATCGGTCGCGGTAAATCGCCCTCCCGGCAGAAATGAAAGCTGGTTCCCTTGCACCGTCGGGCGGCCGGATTTATTGGGCTTGATCGATGCGACTTCAAAGCTACGGCGAGCCTGAGTCTGCGCCACGCCCACCACCACCGTTATCGCGACCGCGATGACGTGCCGCATTTATTCCACTTTGACGACCACCATGGTCATATCGTCGTGCTGCGGAGCGCCGTCCGCGAACGCGTCGCACGCCTCGAACACGCGATCGATCAGCTCTGTCGACGGCAGCCCCGCGCCGCTGCGCACTGCCGCGATCAGACGTTCTTCGTCGAACTCCTCATCCTGGTTGTTCATCGCTTCGCTGACGCCGTCGGTGAACAGCACCAGAGTATCGCCGTGCTCCAGTTGCACGATCCCTTGCGCATACTGAGCCGGACCGAACAGGCCCACCACCGGACCGCCTTCTTCCAAGCGCAACACGTCGTTGCCTCGGAAAATCATCGGCGGATTGTGGCCGCCGTTCACGTACATGAACTGCAACGATTTTGGATCGTACACGCCGTAGAAAAACGTCGCGTAACGGTTGGAAGGCGAGGCATCGTAAATCAGCCGGTTCAAATTCTCCATCAGCGACGATAGCGCCGGCGGATTCGAAATCGCCAAGCCGCGCAGCGACGCTTGCAGGCTCGCCATCAGCAGCGCGGCGGGAACGCCTTTGCCTGAAATGTCGCCGATCGCGATTCCCAATCGTCCATCGCACATCAAGACGAAGTCATAGTAATCGCCGCCCACGCTCGAAGCAGGCCGGCACTTGCCGGCGTAATCCAACCCCGCGATCTCCGGGCCGGATTGCGGAAATAAACGCTGCTGCACTTCCCGCGCGATTTCCAGCTCACGATTCAAGCGCTCGCGCTGCGACACTTCGCTTGCGACGGCTTCCGTCAAACGGCTGTTCTCGAGAGCCAATCCCGTCTGAGAGGCCACCGATTCCAGCAGCGCGATATCGGTGGGCGTGTACGGCTCCTCCGATAACTTCGGGCCCAGGCTCAGGAACCCCAGCAGACGATCCTTCACTGCAAGCGGCAACACCAGTTCCGCGCCCAGCGTGTCGATGTTGTGATCCATCCATGGTTCCGGACGCGATTTCGAAACACGCAGAGGGTCGCGCGATTTTTCGAATTTCGCGGCGACGCCGTCTTTGTCGGAAAATTTCACAAGCGGCTGAGGGGCCGCATAGCCCAGCGCGTACGCCGGGACGAAATCGCCATTTTGACGCATCATCATGGCGACGCGGGGAACGTGCAGCGCGTTCGATATGGTGGTGGACACCGTCGCCAGCAGCGGCTGGATTTCGATAATGGATCGTACCTTGTCGCCCAGTTCGTGCAGCACTTTTTCGGTGTTGACCGCTTCGCGGAAGAAGCGGCGGTCCAACCAACCGCGCAGTGTATCGAGGAACCCGCGCAATCGAACGGCGAGCACCACCACGGCGGCCAGCGTCAGCATCTGCTGGGCCTTGGTGACTCCCGGATCGGTGATGATACGGATGGCCACCAGCATCACGGCCATGATCACGATAATCGTCATCGCGCGCAGCCCGCGCCGCGCCAGCGCGTACTGCAATCCCTGGCGAACGGCGACGCTCAATTCCATCGCTTTCTCCACCACGATGACGTACGCCATCGTGAGCGGGAACAGGAACAGCGCGAGCAGCGCCGGAATCACCAGCCAATCCAAATTCGTGAACGATGTCTTGAAAACCACCTGCGCGACGATGATCAGAAACAGCGGCGTCAGGCTGATGGTGGTGCCCCAGTACAGCAACTTCAAGCGGCGCTTTTCGTCCCGCGACTTCGCACGCGCGCTCTTTATCGACATGTTCACGAAGAACGTGCAGATCGACACCATCAGCATCAGCAACAGCACCGTTCCGAATTTGCTGAGTACGCTCTGCGCCGCAGCGAACGCAGCAGCATCCCGAATCGCGGCGGTATTCACGATCGCCACGGCCACCGCGAGCATGATCAGCGGCCACCCCAATACCCAGCGCAGCACGCGATCCCAGGTTCGATCGGCCTTGCGATTCGGGAAATATTGCCCGAACAGCATCATCCACACGCCCCACGTTGCGCTCAGCAGCGATTGGAAAAATATGGCGGGCGGCCGCATCCAATCGTCCCAACCGCCCGCGACCGATACCATCGTGTCGCCCTGCGCGATCTGGCTGAAGCTCAGCATCAGCAATAGCAGCAGCCAGGCCAGCGGATCGCGGGGCCGCAGATACGCCACCCCGAAGCCCAGCACCATGCAGAACCATGGCGTGAGGAAGGTCAGAAACGCGGTCAGCACCCAATCGCTGATCCTGAGGGGCTTGGCGCTGAGCGGCGCCAGTTTTACGCGCGCCGAAACGGGTCGCCCGCCGCGCGAAGTTTCGACGTCGATCACGTCACCGGGACGGTGGCGCCGCACCGCGGACGAAATGCCGGCGAGTCCCTTCATCGGCCGTCCGTCGATCGCGACCGGAGCGTCGCCTGCCCGCAGGCCCGCGTCTTTCGCTTCCGGTTGCAGGCGATCGAGCGTCGCGCCGGGAGTCTTGATGGTGAACGGGACCTCGCTCAGCTTGGTGACGTTCAACTCGCGGCGCAGCAAATCCACCGTGAAGCGAAACTCGATGAAGGCGCAAAACAGGATGAGAAGGAAAACGCCGCGCCGTGCTCGTTCTTCGCTCATCTGGATAAAGATAACAGGCTATCGCGCTTTGCGTAAGAAAAAAATGGCGCAGGCCGGGATGGCCTGCGCCTTTTGGAAGGAATCAAATTGGAGGAAGGAACTGCTATCGCGCCTGCGCCATCTGTCGGAATCGTGCAGGAGTAAGCCCGACCTGCCGGCGAAATGTCGCCGAAAAATGGCTTTGGTCGGAAAAACCGCACGTCATGGCGATCTCGGCCAGCGCGATGCTGGTGGTGGAAACTAAGTGGCACGCATGCTCGATGCGCTTGCGGCGCAGGAACTCGCCGACGGTGGTCGAGAAGTAGCGCCGGAATTCGCGCGACAGATGCACTCGGTGCACGCCCGCTGCGCCGGCGATTTCGGCCAGGCTTAAGGGGCGCAGAAAATTCGTTTCCAGATATTCGCGTGCGATCCGCAGCCATCGCGGGATAACGGTCACCGGTCCGGTCGAGCCGGCATGACGCGCACCCTCGGCCAGCATTTCCAGCAGCACGCCTTCGATCGAAACTAGCGCCAGCTCGTCACCCTGCCGGAATTCGTGATACAAACGCTGCGCCAGCCAGGTTGACGCGATCCCTTGAATCTCGCCCGGACGTTCCAGGGTCGAGGTGAGCTCGGCCACGCGCTTCAACGCCTCACTCTGCACTTCGATCAACAGGCAATGCGAGCCTGCATCGAACACGTTGGCATGCGGCATCGCCGGAGGGAGATAGCGCAACACGCCCGGCGAGCAAATTACCGCCGGCGAATCTCCGTATGATTCCGAATACGGCCCCTCCAGCACATAGCTCAAATAAGCATGATCATGAGCGTGGCGCGCCAATTCGAGCCCTGCCGGATAATGATTTTCGATAATTCGAAATCCAGGGACGTGCCGCAGAGCGACGACGGTTCCCGATGCCTCGACGCGAGGCCCTTCCTCATCCTGCGCCTGGGGCGCGGCCTGTGAAGTGGAGGCCGAATGTGACGTGGCAGCGCCATGCGGCGCCGAACCCGTGTGTGTCGCCGGCCGCGCTGCGATCGCGCCGCCATTGTGCCCGTTGGCGCGCGCCTGTTGAACGCGGGACAAGGAAACACTGGAACCTCCCGCTGCCGCCGCGCTGATTGTTTTTCGTATCAAGATGAGACCCCCTCAAACCAATTTGCAAGACTGAATCAACGCCCCCATTATGCGCCATCAAGTTGCTGGTGAAACAACGGAGGTTTCGTTTTTACAATTTTTTTACATCTCATTAACGGCTTCCCCGCCGTTTTATTGCCTGTCGATTTCTCCTGCGTAATCGGTGCTTGTTTTGTCCTAAGTGGTGTGCGTCACAAATCCCAACTCTTCTGGAACGAGGTGGGGCGGACCCCTGGTCCGCGGTCGACGCCCTCGTCGGCCTTTGGCATCAGCACGCCGGCCGGGCCCGGGGGCCCAGCGCGGACGAGGGCGTCCGCCCCACTTAGTGTGCAATCTGTGTGACGCACTACACTAGGCTCTTGTGGTGATTCCCCGTTTCTACCCGATTCTCGACACTTCTCTCATCGAACGCCGCGGGCTCAATCCGGTCGAAACTGCCGGTGCGATTCTGGAAGCTGGCGCGTCAATATTGCAATATCGTTGCAAGGATTTTTTTTCCCGGGAGCGGTATTCGGAACTGGAGCGCATCGCGCGTTTATGCGAGCAATCGCGTGCCATGCTCGTCGTGAACGATCGCGCCGATCTCGCACGCATGTTCGGCGCCGCCTTGCATCTCGGCCAGAATGATCTTGGGCCATCGGATGCTCAACAAGTGACGGGCGATCGAGTCAAGATCGGATTTTCGACGCATAATGAACAGCAAATGCGCGATGCTGCATCGCAACCCGCGGACTATCTCGCCTTTGGTCCCATCTTCGCCACGTCGTCGAAACAGAATCCTGATCCCGTAGTGGGGCTGGATGGCCTGCGGCGCATTCGCTCGCTGACTACGCGGCCGTTAGTTGCCATTGGCGGAATCACGCGGTCGAACGCGCGTAGTGTGATCGATGCTGGAGCGGATTCCGTGGCGGTGATCGGGGATTTGTATCCGGACAATGGCGACGTCGGCACGCGCGTTCGAGAGTGGGTGAAATTAGTCGCGTAATGGATTGCCGAGTCAATTCCAAAGCGTGATTGGACCGTTGCGCTGCGACGACGGAGCATGTCGCTGGCTACGCGTGGAAGAGGAGAGCTCAAGAGGAACTCACAGCTTATCCAGCCGGTGAGCCGGTGTTCTGGTGATGGTCATCGCAGTGAACGGCAAACGGGGGAGTTGACATCCTTACGGTTTCGTACTAATTAATTAGTATGCGCTCCCCGAAGCCCACCCTCACTGGGCAGGAACTGGAAATCATGAAGGTCGTCTGGAAGCTCGAAACGGCCACCGTGCGGCAGGTTTATGAAGCACTGCTGGAGCGGCGCCGCATCGCCTACACCACCGTCATGACGATGATGAACATCCTGGAGACACAAGGGTTACCTCAAGAAGCGCGCGGAGGATCGAGCCTACGTCTATCAGCCCAGCCAGCCGAAAAAGCAGGTGATCAGGTCCATGGTGCGCGAGTTCATCAATCGCGTGTTCAACGGCTCGGCCGAACCGCTGCTGGCACATTTGGTCGAGGATCGGCATCTAACTGAAGGCGACCTCGAAGAGATCCGCCGCACCATCAAGGGTGCGCGTAAGCCGAAATAAGACGCCGGAGGCTTCCATGACCGAGCTTCTCTTGAATAATTTCGCCGCCTGGTCGGCGCAAATCGCGGTGTTGATCGCCATTGGCGCCATTGCCGCGCTCACCCTCGCGCCCGGCCGCGCGCGGTTGGTGTTCTGGCAGATCCTGCTGGCGATCGCGCTGCTTCTGCCCGCGATCGAACCGTGGACTTCGCGCCCGGTCCAGTTCGGCGACTCGATTTCGATATCGATGTCGGCCGCAACCATCGTCGCCGCGCCTCGGCCGGCTTCATTCGTGTGGCATCGCGAAGATTGGCTGTGGATCGCGGCGGCGGGGATCGCGTTTCGCGCTCTCTGGATCGCGGTCGGCCTGATTCGGCTGCGGAGGCATCGCCTCTCCGCGCGGCCTCTTGCCGATCCGCCGGTGCCGTTCGAAAGCCTGGGCATTCGCTGGTACGTTTCCGATACCGTCTCCGGACCGGTGACGTTCGGATGGCTGCGCCCGTCGATCGTGCTGCCGTCGCGCGTTCTGGAACTGCCCGCCGATCTGCGCGAAGCCATCGCATGCCATGAATTGATCCACGTCCGCCGCCGCGACTGGTTGTTTGTGATCGCCGAAGAAGCGGATGCGCGGATTGTTCTGGTTTCATCCCGCGGTGTGGTTCGCGCTCAGCCAGCATCCAGCTCGCGCGCGAGCAGGCCGTCGATTCGGAAGTGGTGCGACTGCTCAATCGCGATCGCTATCTCGACGCGCTGCTCGCCGTCGCTTCGCACAAGCTTTATCCCGCCGATGTCGCTCCGGCGCCGCTGTTCCTCAAAAAGCGCCAGCTCGCCGAGCGCGTGTCCGCCATCTTAAAGGAGACCCGAATGTCCAAGTCCCGTGTGATCGCGAGCCTCGCCACGGTGTGTTCGGCGGCGCTGATCGCGGCTCGAGTCGCGATTTTTTTCTTTCCCCTGATGAGCCCGGTGCAGAGTCGCGCGCAGGGGATGCCCGATAGCCCGGCGTCACGGTCGATGCGGGCGCGAAAGCTGATGCACCGCTCGGCTGTCTTTTATTCGGGCGACGATCAGCGGCACGGTGATGCTGGAGGCGACGCTCAACACCAAGGGTGAGGTCACTGACGCGCGCGTGCTCAGCGGGCCGCAGGAATTGCGGGCGTCCGCGCTGCGGAGCGTGCTCGGGTGGCATTATTCGACGCGATGGCGGAGCTCCGCCGACGGTGCAGATCTCCATCAAGTTCGAGGGCGATCCGACTCCGGCGGCAACTCGCGCAACTTGAACAACTCGCGCAGAATCGCGGCGACCGGCAAGAATAACCGCCAATCCGACCTTCGGTACGCTCGCGAATATCGTCGTCACCGGCGCGTCGCCGGAGGTGCAGCAGCGCGTGCTGCAGAGCCTGCCGGTTCGGGTGCACGACAGCTTTTCGTCGGACCAGTTCGCTGCTGTGCTGGCGGCAGCGCGCGCGATCGACGAACATTTCATGACGTCGCTGTCTTGGACGGATCGCAACGGGATGCGGGAAGCAACCATCCGCCTGTCTCTGCCCGCCGCTACCAGTGGAGTGATTGGGGAGGTGCGCGCGAGCACCGCACGACGGCGTCGGGATTGGCGTTTCGGGCGGCATCGCTGGCGGGATCAGCACCGGCGTGAGCGGCGGGGTCTGCGGTGGCGTTTCGAGTGGAGTGTCGGTTCCACCCCCGCCGACGCCGAGCACGATCCGCGTCGGAGGCAACGTCCAGAGCGTGAACCTGATCTCGAAAGTCACGCCGGTGTATCCGGCGCTCGCCAAGCAGGCGCGCATTCAGGGTGTGGTTGCATTGACCGCGACCATCGGCCAGGACGGCCTCGTTCAGAATCTGCAGGTGATTTCGCGGCCATCCTCTGCTGGTGCCCGCTGCGCTCGAGGCGGTGAAGCAGTGGCAGTACAAACCGACGCTTCTCAACAACCAGCCGGTCAGCGTGATCACGCAGATCGACGTGAATTTCTCGCTGAACGAGAATTAGCGGTAGTTAACGTGGCGCAGGCTGTCAGCCTGCTGAGCCGAGAGTCGTCTCGGCTCTTCTTCGAACAAGTCCCGGAAAATCCGGCACGACTGCCGGCTCTCAGGCAAGAGTGCCTGCGCCACGCCTCAAACATTGCCGACCGATTGTGTTTTCGTTTGACAGGATCGCCACTCGGATTTATGATGAAAACATCACTGAGGAAGGAGGTGGTCCAGTCAAAATGATACCTGGTAGTAAAGACTGTACTCAATATAAGCATGAGGTGGCCGACTGTTGAAGTTGGCGCTCTGACGTTCAGGTTTCGTCAGTGACGAGGCCGCCGTTCCTGTGGACCGGCCCCATCATGCGAAGCTGAGTCTGTTCTCAATCAAACGACGAGAGCCCGCGGTGCTTGTTCAAGCATCGCGGGTTTTGTTTGTCCGGATATGTTAAACTAAGGTTTCCCATGAAAGTTGGAATTCACCCCGCCTACGACGAAGTCAACGTGATCTGCGCCTGCGGTCATACGTTCCGCACGCGCTCGGCTCATAAGGGCGACATCCGCGTTGAAATTTGCTCCAGCTGCCATCCGTTCTTCACCGGCAAGCAGAAGCTGATCGACACCGAGGGTCGCGTCGACCGTTTCCAGAAGAAGTATCAGAAGGTCGCGGACGCCAAAGCTGCCGCCGAAGCCGCCAAGAAAAAGCCCGCGTAAAACTCAGACGATTGCCCATTGAGGCGCGGACATGAGTCCGCGCGCTTGGGCTGCTCCAGCGCCGATAGAGTCGGTGCGATTCGGTGCTCGCATGCAGAGCGACTTCGACCGTGGGAATTGACAGAAGCTGACGTTGCGCCCAAGCGCGCGGACTCACGTCCGCGCCTCAACTGGTTTTGTTTCACAAACGGGCGGGTGAGGCGTGGTGCAGGGGGTCAGGTCCGGAGCGTACAGGCGATTTGTGCCGTTGTGCGCGAAGTTAGGTCCGGGGCGCACCGGCGTTCTGAGCGCGCAGGCCGTTCGGGCCGTTGCGCGCGATTCAAAATGGACCCGTTGTGCGCGAAGTTAGGTCCGGAGCGCACAGGCGATTTGTGCCGTTGTGCGCGGTTAAGACTTAGATCCCGCCGGGACCGCGCCCGCCGTTTTGCCGCTCGCGCTCTTTCATCATCTTTTCGAACTCCTGCTGCTGGTCCGGCGTCAGCATGTTGCGGATTTTGTCGACCTGGTTATCGTGAATCTTCTGATATTCCGGATGCATCCTGCGACGAACTTCATCGACTCCTGATTTCGTCTCATCCATGATCGTGTTGAGCTGCAAAACCTGCTGCGGATTGAGCTTCAGACGCGATTCGTATTCGGCGATGACGCGCTTGCGTTGCTCCTCAGGGGTGAGTCGCGGCCGGCGAACGGTGGTCTGCGCGGTATAGAGGCGCATTCCAAATACGCCGACTGCGCCGCCGCTTGCGAACACTAAAAAGACGTAGGCGGCAATTGCCGCCCGCGAGAGTTTCACTTGATATCGCCCTTGAGAATATCGACGTAGGTGTTGGGATGATCGGCTTCGAGCACATCGACGTAGCTGGCGCTATAGACTGGCAGCTTTTCAAGACGAGGGATGAGCACAGCGCCCATCAGAATGGTGAGCGCCACCGCCGCGCCGACGCATACCTGCGCCCAGCGGCGGAACATGTTCACATTCGAACTGCGCCGCGCTTCGATCCGCTGCCACAATCCGGGAGTAAATCCGGCGCCGCCGTCCATATCGGGCAGCGCTGCCCGGTATTCCGCGAATAATGCGTCGAGTTTTTGCTCACGTTCGGTCATGCGATCCATTCTACACCTCCGCACTTTACTCGTCGGGCGCCAGCGAATCGAGCGAACCACCCTCAGCCTCGAACGCCTTCAACACCCGCTGCCGCGCCCGAAAAAGCCTCACCTTGAGAGCATTCTCGTTCACGCCGTAAATCTTTTCAAGCTCCTTGAGCGAGAGCCCTTCCACTTCCTTCATCGTCAGAAGAATGCGATCTTCTTCAGATACCTTGCTCAATAAAGACTGCACCAATTCCCGGATCTTGGTCCGGCGCACTTCCTCAGTACTCTTCTTGCTGCCGGCCGCCGCATCCGCCAGCATCACCTGCTGCTCGCTCAGATCCGACATCCGGCTTTCCTGCCGCCGCCGCTGCCGCCTCAGATAGTCATACGCGGCATTCACCGTCAGACGGTACAACCAAGGCTCGAAAACCTCGGCCGTCCTCAACTGATCCAGCGAATCGTACAGCCTGAGGAAGACTTCCTGTCCGACATCTTCCACATCCTCCGGCCTTCCGATCAGCCTCGCGATGGTACCCAGAATCCGCTTCCGGTACGCCTGCACCACCTGGTTGAAGGCACCACCATCACCGCTTCGAGCCTTTTCGATCAGTTCGAAGTCAACCAGCATGGCGACCGCCTGCTGCGATCTCGTCGCAACTTGATCGAGCGGTCAGTCTCCAATCTGTCCAATTGCAAAGGCGCACCGGTTCATTGTTAGGTTACAACAGCTTCGGGCGAGTGTCGAAGGGATTTTCGAAACCGGACAGTGCCCGGGTTGGCGCCAGAAGCCCTAAGCGGCCTTTCCATTAGCGGCCCTGCGGCATCGCATTGGCCGCTTTCGGATCGAATCGGAGAGTTCCGGCGCCGCCTCGGCCGCTGCGAACTGCACGTATCGCTCGACCGCTTCTATCATCCTGTCCAGAAAGTCCTTCCGCTTGCGAAGGTGGTCAAGACGAGCCCGTATAGCAGCGGGGACGTCGGGGGAGTTTGTTGCAATCATGTTGAGCAGATCGTACCATTACTCTCAAGGGATATCCCTAGGATTTTCCCGTAAGGCATTCATTCTATACGATCTACTCCACCGAAACCCTCAGTAAACCGCGATCGTCCTCTTTTCACGCGCCCCCTGGACATATGCCTCGGTCAGGCTCTCGTTGCCCTCCTTGTCGATGGCCTTTATTCCGAACACCAGATCGTCGATCGACACATTCGGGAGGTTGTATTCGGTCACGTTCCCGACGAACACCTCGCGTTCCCAATACGGGGCCGTGGTCGAACGCATCAGCACCACATACCCCGCCAGATCCGGCTCGGGGTGGTCGTTTTTCCACTTCAACAAGGCGTCATAGCGCGAACGGCCCCGGGTCAGCAGAAGGTTCGTCACCTTGCGGCCATTCCGCTCGACGGTTTCGCTGGTCGACGGCGTTTTCGGCGCCCATGCGAGCGATGCCGCCGCAGCGCCGTTCACTTTGGTCGCCCAGGCGATATAGGACGGAGACGTGTTCGCGAAGGTATCCGTCGGCGAATGCTGATTGGCGAAATTTTCCGACGGCGTCGAGAATCGTACTGCCGCGAAGCCTTCCAGGTTGAACGGCGTGTGATCGCCGCCGCGCCCGAAACGATCCGCGCGGAACACCGGGTCGACATTCATCGCGGGAACATAGCGCTCGCCCATCTCACGGATGTAGCGCGCCAGTTGGCGGGAAGGCGAATCGATGGGGTCTTCGCTGAACACGTTGATGCGCCGGTTGTCGGTACGTCCGTCGCCCGAAACATCGCTGCCGATGATGTCGTTGTTCAAAACTGCTTCGATCTTCATGCCGGTGTCTTTGGCTTTCTTGGCGTAGAGAGTGCTGCCCAGCAGCCCCATTTCCTCGCCCGCGAACGCCACGAAAACGATGGTCTTTTCGAACTGATACTGGCTCATCACGCGAGCCAGCTCCATCACGCACGCCGTTCCGCTGCCATCGTCGGTGACGCCCGGAGCGTCGATATTGGGATCGCGCGGCGGTTGCGGCGCGCCTCGCCCATCGGCGCCACGGGCATTCGCATTTCCGGCCGGCGCCGCATCGCCGGGAGCATTCGGCGGACCTCCGCCCGGCCGCGACAGATTCACCGTGTCATAGTGACCGCTGATGATGATGCGCTGCTCTTTGTTGATGGTCCCGGGGAGCACCGCGACCACGTTGTACAAATCGACGTCGTTGGGAATGCGCGAACCGCGCCCCTCGTCCTTCTTCAATTTGTACTGATCGAAGCTGACTTCGAGCCTGGGGCTGTAGCTGCGGAACTGCTCATAGATCCACTTGCGCGCCGCACCCACTCCGCGCACCGGATCGTCCTGGGTCGAGAAAATATTGCGCGTCCCGAAGCTTTCCAGCTTTCGCAGATTGGCCGCGATGTGCTCCTCGGAAACTTCAGCAACAATCTTCGAGACCTGTGGATTGATCCCCTTATATTCGGCGGGCGCGGTTTGCGAAACGCCAAAGTAGATGAGGGTTAGGAGCGAAAGGCAGCGTTTGGTCATATGGGTGGAGATTATAGGGGAGACGCTGAATCCAGCCGCAAATGTAACAGAACGAAAACTAGCGAACGGGGTACGATTTGGTATATCTGTTGCGGGAATTGTACAGAACAAACGACCCATCTGGCTCCGCGCTCAATTTCAAGAACTTACCTTCGCAGGGCTCGTCGACGTTGGCGATCAAAGAATCCGGCGAATTCGCCGATTCCGCTCCGGCTACCGAAAAATGGAGCTGCCACAGATCTTCCAGCCCCGGCGATCCTTTCGCTTCACGCCAACCTTCCGGCGGTCCGCCCTTGCGCGCGCCGTTGTCCATGATCACGACCCTGGGCGCCAGCGCATAAATCGCCTTGGACGATTCCCCGCCGTGATGCGCGGTCTGATAGACGTCAACCTTGCCCACTCGATTTTCCGGGCACAGCAGTTCGAGGGCTTTGTTCCAGGTCAGATCGCCGAAATCGGCGTAACGAAATTTGCCGAGTGTCACGACCACTCCGGCCGATCGCGCGTTTTCGGCATTCTCGTCCTTCTGGGGTTCGATTCCTTTGCAGAACGGGTTCGGCTCTCCTTTCGCGTCTAGGTGCTTGCCATTGGCGACCACCACCGTTACATCGAGCCCCTTCACTTCGATCTTGTCGCCCGCCTTGATCACTTCGCGATGTTCGTTCGCCATGGCGGCTTCGTAGGCCTTGTTGGTCTTGAGCGAATCGGCGGTGGTGTCGACGGTGGGCCCGGGATCGTAAAACGTTCCGACCTTGAAACGTTGCAGCAGGTTGGGCACTCCGCCTTCGTGATCGGCGTGATGATGCGTGATCAGCACGTAGTCGAGTTTTTTGACGTGCGCGTCTTTCGCGGCGATCAGAATCCGATCCGCATCGCGCCCGCTGAAGCCGGTGTATCCGGCGTCGATGAGCAGGCTTTGTCCCGATGGGGAGACGATCAGTGTCGCCTTGCCGCCTTCGACATCGATGAAGTAAATTTCGAGAGGCTTGGCCGCGACGATCGCGGCGCAAAACGTGAGGAGCGAGAGTACTACACGCATTTCAGTCCCGATCCTAACATGTGGCGCAGGCTGTCAATTCGGGTCGCGGAAGAGCCGAGACGACTCTCGGCTCAGCAGGCAAGAATGCCTGCGCCACGGTTTCGGAACGGAATGTTGACGCGTATCGTACATTGTTATTAAGAGATGCCTTACTGTCCCCAATGCGGCACCAACGTGAGTGCGGCCGATGTTTTCTGCGCCAAGTGCGGCGGAAGACAGCCGGGAACGAATCCCGGATTCAGCGGAGCCGCCACCGCGCAAGGCCACCCCGGCATGGGCGGCGATTTCATGGGCAATCTCAGCAATCGTCACGCGGCGCTGCTGTGCTACATCCCGCTGGTGGGCTGGATTGCCGCGATCGTCGTGCTCGCCGCCGATCGATTTCGGCGCGATACGCAGGTCCGCTTTCACGCGTTCCAGGGGCTGTATTTGTTCGTCGCCTGGTTGATCGTCGATTGGGTGATCAAACCGACGCGTTACCTGTTCGACGATTGGGGCATGAGCCGCCTGCTCACCGGCGGTCTGCAGTTGCTGGTGCTGTTCGCCTGGATTTTTATGATGATCAAGGTGAGCCAGGATCAGACGTACAAGCTCCCGATCGTGGGCGAGCTCGCCGAGAAATCGGTCAGTGAGCAGTGTAGTTAAGCGCATTAAAACGGAACGTCGTCGTCGCCGACGCCTTCACCCATCGACGCAGCGGGTTGCGATTGCGCGGGCGCCTGGCGAGCGCGAGGTCCGCTGCGCATGGCCGGCTCCTGTGAGAATCCTTCGTCCGGCATTCCTCCGCCGCCTTCACCACGGCCGCCCAGAAGAATGACATCTTCGGCGATCACTTCGGTGGTCCACACCTTCCGCCCCTCTTTATCGTCGTAGCTGCGCGTCTGCAAGCGCCCCTCGACGTAAATCTGCTTGCCCTTGGTCAGATACGGCGCGACGTTTTCTCCCCGCCACAGGACCACGTTGGTCCAGTTGGTTTCTTCCTTCCACTCGCCCGACTGCTGATCTTTCCAGCGGCGATTGGTCGCCACCGAAAATTTCGTGACCGATGTCTGCGATGCGGTATAGGCGGTCTCGGCGTCGCGGCCGAGATGCCCGATCAAAATCACTTTGTTGACGCTACGGCTTGCCATGAAAGGCACGATAACACACACGCGCGAACGAGTCGCGGCCGACCGCGCGGACTGACGTCCGCGCCTCAAGACTGACGAGGTATTCTGTTCACATGCCCGAAAGTTCCTTCAACCTCAGCCGCCGGAATCTGCTGGCGATTGCTCCCACCATTGCGACGCTGGTCGTGTCGGAAGCCGGCATCGTCACCGAGGCCCAAGCACAACAGCGGGGCGGCAACAACGCGCCCATGCGCATTACGAAAGAGCAGTTGCAGGCCGCGCTCGAAATTCTGGGCCTCGAATTCACCGAAGAGCAGCGAGCTATGATGCTGCCCGCGGTCAATCGCGCATTGAACGGATACGACGCGTTGCGCAAGATCGCGATTCCGCTGGATACCGAGCCCGCGTTTTCATTTCATCCCTGGCTGCCGGGCAAGCAGCCCAAACCGCGCCCCTCGCGATTCATGCCGACCATCGCCACCACGGTGCCGTTGAAGCTGGCGGCGTTCAAGAATATTGAGGATCTGGCGTTCATGCCGGTGACTCAGATCGCGACGCTGATGCGGATGAAGAAGATCACGTCGGTGGCGCTGACCAAGATGTATCTGGAGCGGCTGAAGCGCTACTCGCCGAAATTGCTCAACGTGATCACGCTGACCGAGGATCATGCGCTGGAACAAGCCACCGCGGCAGATAAAGAAATCGCCGGCGGAAAATATCGCGGACCGCTGCATGGAATTCCGTTCGGCGCGAAGGATCTGTTCAACACGAAAAATATCCCGACCACCTGGGGCGCGGAGCCGTTCAAAGATCAAGTGCCGACCTACGACGCGACCTGCATCGATCGGCTGTACAAAGCCGGCGCGGTGCTGGTGGCGAAGCTTTCGATGGGCGCGCTGGCGCAAGGCGATGTGTGGTTCAACGGGACTACGAAGAGCCCGTGGGATATCAACGTCGGGTCCAGCGGATCGTCGGCGGGATCGGCATCGGCGACGGCGGGCGGGATGGTTGGATTCTCGATCGGTACTGAAACGCTAGGCTCGATCGTGTCGCCAAGTTCGCGATGCGGCGTCGCGGGGCTGCGTCCGACGTATGGTCGCGTGAGCCGCTACGGTGCGATGGGCCTGAGCTGGACCATGGACAAGATCGGCCCGATTTGCCGATCGGTGGAAGATTGCGCGCTGGTGCTGAACGCGATGTACGGACCCGATGGCCACGATGTAACGACGATTAGCGCTCCGTTCGATTGGAATCCTGCCGCGCCGCTCGCGACGATGAAGATCGGGTATCTGAAGGCCGAGTTCGATCGCCAGGGCGGCGGCGGTGGAGGAGGCGGCGGCCGCGGGAACAATCCGGAGATGGCCGCGGCTCGCAAGAAGATTTACGACGATGCGCTGGAGGCGCTGCGCAAGGCCGGCGTGAAGTTGCAGGAAGTCGAATTGCCGGCCACCAACGCTCAGCAGATTTCGTTCCTGCTGCAGGCTGAAGCGGCGGCGGCGTTCGACGATATCACCCGCGACGGCCGCGTTACGACGCTGCGCAGCCAGGGCGCGGGCGATTGGCCGAATTCGTTCCGAACGTCGCGCGTGATTCCGGCGGTCGAATACATTCGCGCGCAGCGCGCCCGCACTTTGTTGCAGCAGCAGATGGACGAGTTCATGAAGAACTGGGATGTGCTGGTAGTTCCGCAAGGAACGGCGACGCTGACCATTACGAATCTGACCGGTCATCCGCAGATCGCGGTGCCGTGTGGGTTTATCGATAAGGCTCCGCAGAGCATTATTTTCACGGGTCGTTTGTATGAAGAGGGCGCGCCGTTGCGAGTGGCGCATGCGTTCGAGCTGTCGACGGATTGGCACAAGAAGCATCCGCCCATGGATTTTGCGTGATGAATCGCCGCACGTTTCTCGGAGCGATCGCGGCTGCGTTTTCCATTCGACGCGCGCGTTCGATTGATTTAGAAGCGATCGCGGCTGCGCGGATGCCGCATCGCATGACGATCACGGCTTCCAATCGAACGATGCTTGATCATCAAGGCGTCTTCGAGATCCGGGATTACGCCGATCATCGCGAAATCCTGTTGCACGATTCTCTAGAAGCGCGCTGGCGCAGCGCGCGTCCTGATCTCGCGAATCCGCCGGTTTCCATTTCGATCTACCGGCGTGTATAGTAGCGCAGGCGATCGTTTTTCGTCGCCTGCGAGTGGCGTCGAAAATCGCAGGCGACGAAAAACGATCGCCTGCGCTACCACATGTCTTGTTTCCAATACGCGAGCGATCAATCGCTGATGATTTCGTTCGGCGACTCGATCGATCTCGATACGCATCATCGCGTGCTGAAATTATTGCGACTGCTCGAAGCCGAGCCGATTGCGGGTGTGCGCAATCTGCATCCGGCGTACACGTCGATTCTGGTTGTGTTCGATCCGCTGGCGCAGGATCATGCGTCGCTGCAACGTGAATTGCAAGCGCGTCTCGCTGGTCTCGACTCCGTCAAACTTCCCGAGCCGCGCACCGTCGAAATTCCCGTGGCTTATGGCGGCGATAGCGGGCCCGATCTTGAAGAGCTCGCCGGTCTGCGCGGCCTCACTCCTGCGCAAGTGATCGAGCTGCATTCTTCCGCGAGCTACCTGGTTTACTTCATCGGCTTCGTTCCCGGGTTCGCGTATCTGGGTGGATTGCCACCTGCGCTCGCGACGGCGCGGCTTCTCTCACCGCGCAAAAAAGTCCCGAAAGGCAGCGTCGCCATCGGCGGCAGCCACACCGGCATTTATCCATTCGAAACTCCGGGGGGCTGGCGCTTGATCGGCCGCACTCCGCTTGAAATTTTCGACGCGAATTCTTCCGATCTTAGCCGCCTCCGCATCGGCGACATGGTGCAGTTTCATCCGCTATGAACTACACGGTCAACATCACAACAGTTACCCAGCAATTGATCGCGGCGTCGCGTAAACGAACTGGCTACGATCGCGTTTCGCAAGAGATCCAACCTTTGCTCGGCCACGTCTGGACGTTTCTGCGCGCGCATCCAGAGCTGAAGGGCGGTCAGCCGCAATGGGGTTTCAACGTCGCGATTTATCGTGAGCCTCCACCCGACGGTTCCATCGAATGCGGCGTGCAAGTTTTTTCACCATTCGATGAAACTGCCGAGGTAGTTCGGTCGTATACTCCTGCAGGTCGAGTTGCGACTGCGGCGCACTTCGGGCCGTACGATCAGCTCGGTGGGGCGCATGCGGCCGTTCGTGATTACTGCAAACAGAACGGCCATGAAATCGTCCTACCTTTCTGGGAGATCTACGGCCATTGGAACGACGATTGGGCCAAAGTGCGCACCGACGTTTATTACTTGATCAGATGATCCACGTCCAATCGCCGGGGATGTTCACCACCGTGCAGGATCTGGGCCGCTACGGCTACGGGCCGCTGGGCGTGTCGCCGTCGGGCGCGGCCGATCCGGTTTCGCTGCGCATCGGAAATCTGCTGGTGGGAAATTTGCCGAATGCGGCGGCGCTCGAAATGACGCTGCTGGGTGGAACGTTCGCGTTCCCGGAAGGCGCCACCATCGCGCTCACTGGTTCTGATTTCGGCGTTGAGACGTATCGTGTTCATGAGGTCGCGCCGGGGGGAGTGTTGAAGCTCGGTCCGACGCGATCGGGTGCGCGATGTTATCTGTGTGTCGCGGGCGGGATTGACGTCGCGCCGCTGCTGGGTAGTTCGTCGACGCATATTCTGTCCGGGCTCGGCGGGTTCGATGGACGCGCGCTGCGCAAAGGCGATCAGTTGAAAATCGGTGCTCATGAGAAACCGTCGTCGCGTGCGGTTGATCTGAACGCACTCGAAAAACTCGCGCCGCGAAAAACGATTCGAACCACCATCGCTCCGCAATCGGATTGGTTCACCGCAGATTCGCTCTCGCGATTTTATGGTGGCGTTTACCTGGTTACCGAAGAGTCGAATCGCATGGGCCTGCGTTTGGAAGGGGCGGCGCTCGATCCACCGCATGACGGACACATGACATCGGAAGGCGTATCACTCGGCGCGATTCAAGTGCCGTCGAAGGGCCAGCCGATTATTCTTTTTGTCGAGCAGCAGACCACCGGCGGCTATCCGAAGATCGCCAACGTGATTTCGGCCGACTTGGCGAGCGTCGGCCAGTTGCGCCCGCGCGACGAAATCCGCTTCGAGCTGGTGACACCCGAAATCGCTCACGATCTGATTCGCGAACAGGAGGATGTTCTCGCCACATGCATATCGATCTGAACTGCGACATGGGTGAAATCCCGGAGCACATCAAAGACGGCACGCAGGAAGCGATGATGCGGTCCATTACGTCTGTCAACATCGCGTGCGGTGGCCACGCTGGTGACGAAAAGACCATGCGCGCGACCATCGAGCAGGCGCTCAACTGGAGCCTGACGATCGGCGCGCACCCCGGCTATCCCGATCGCACAAATTTCGGACGGTTGGAACTCGATATGCCGCTGGAGGCGATAGAGCAATCGATTTACGATCAGATCCGCGCCCTGCACTCGATCGCGGTGGAATTCGCGACGTCGATCGTGCATGTGAAGCCGCACGGGGCTTTATACAATCAGGCGGTGAAGCGTCCCGATCTCGCCCGAGCGATCGCGAACGGCGTCGCGCGATTCAGCAAAGACGTCGTGCTGGTGGGATTAGCGGGATCGCAAATGCTGGACGAATTTCGCGCGGCTGGATTTCGGGTCGCGGCCGAAGCTTTCGCCGATCGCACTTATGAGGCCGACGGGACGCTGCGCAATCGCAAGTTCGACGACGCGCTGATCAAGGATCCGATCAAGGCGGGGAGCAGGCAGTCAGAATCGCGAAAGAAGGCCGGGCACAGACGATTTGCATCCACGGCGACACGCCAGGGGCTCCGAAGATTGCGGAAATAGTAGCGGGAGCGCTCCAGAATGCAGGTGTTTCGCTGCGGCCTTTGTCGTGAAGAAATCGCAGGCGACGAAAAACGATCGCCTGCGCTACCGCGAGTGAAGTAACGCAGGCCATCGCTGTTTGTGGCCTGCGATTTAGCCCGGCAGCATTCGCGAGATGTCGTTGTAGATGGTGAACACCACCACGATCATCAGGAACACGAACCCGACCTTCACCACAGCTTCCTTCATCCGCAGATCCATGTCGCGGCGCATCAGCATCTCGATCAGCAGCATCAGAATCACGCCGCCATCCAGAATCGGAATCGGCAGCAGATTGACGATCGCCAGGTTCAGGCTCACCATGGCCATCAGGCCAAAATAGGTGAACGCGCCTTCCTTGGCCGCCTCGCCCGACATGTGCGCGATTTCGACGGGCCCCGCGATGGTCTTGGGCGACATCCTGCGCTCCACGATCTTCTCAAGAAACTGGAAGATCACTTTGCTGCCGTCCGCGGCCTGATGCAGCGCTGCGACGAAGGCGGCGCGCATCGGCAAGTGCATGTATTCGACGCGCGGCTCCAGCTTCAGCCCGATCACCCAGTGCGCGACCCGTGCCGTCCAGATCGCGCTTCTCCGGCGTCACCATCACGTGCTGCTGCACGCCGTTGCGCGAATACACCATGTCGAGCGGCTTGCCGTCGGTTTCCTTTTCGATCTCCAGCAGCCGCACCGTCGACCGCAGCGGAATCCCGTTCGCGCTGATCAGAGAGTCGCCCAGTTGCAGTCCCGCGCGCTCGGCCGCCATGCCTGTTTCGAGCGTCGAAATGCGAACTTCAGTCTCCGGCACCCACGCCAGGTAACCGACTCCCTCTTTCTGGATCAGCGCCGGAGTAAGCGTGAAATGCATGCGCTCGCCATTGCGCATCACCGTCACATCCATGGCCTGCTTGGGGCTGGTGACTTCCTTGATCTCGATATCGTGCCAGGTTGGATCTGCAACATCGTCCACCTGCACAATCTGATCGCCTTCATGAATCCCGGCTTTGGCCGCCGCGCCTGCCGGATCCACGTAACCGACCTTAGGATCGGGCGCCGTCGGCGTGGTGGGGAAGTGCACCATGTAGAGCCCGGTCATCAGCAGCACCGCCAGCACCACGTTGATCGCCGGACCGGCGAAGATGATGATCAGCCGCTGCCAGCGCGGCTTGGCGAGCAGACCTCGCGGATCGGCTGAAGCCTCATCGCCGGGTTGATCGCCCGCCATCTTGACGTAGCCGCCGAACAGCAGCAGAGAAAATCGATAATCGGTGTCGCCGCGTTTGAATCCGAAAAGTCTCGGCCCGAAACCGAAGCTGAAGGTTTCCACCTTCACATCGAAGAATCGGGCGGCCCAGAAGTGCCCCAGTTCGTGGACCAGGATCATCACCCCGATCAGAACCAGATACCAGAATATGCTTGTTAAAATTGCCATCCCTTACCCTACTTCTATTTACGCACGAACCGAGGCTTTGGTTTGTAAACTTGTGCCCCAGCGTGACTTGATCACATTGCTGGCCACCCGGCGCGATTCGCGATCGATCTCCAGAACTTCGGCGACCGACGCGGGCTCGCGATTGGGAACGCGATCCAACGTCTCGGCGACCGTGGCCGCGATCGCCGGGAATGAAATCCTGCCGCTCAGGAATGCTTCCACTGCGATCTCATCAGCCGCATTCAATGTCGCCGTCGCCGATCCGCCTGCCGCCAGCGCATCGTAGGCTAGCTTCAACAACGGAAATTTCTGAAGATCGGGAGGATCGAACGTCCAGCGCGCGCTCTGCGACCAATCCAGACGAGGCACCGGTGCATTGGCGCGCTCGGGATAAGTGAGCGCGTATTGGATCGGCATGCGCATGTCGGTAGCGCACACTTGCGCCACCACGCTGCCGTCGTTGTATTCGACCATGGCGTGCACTTTCGATTGCGGATGCACCACCACGTCGATTTCATGCGGCTTCAGGTCGAACAGCCACGCTGCTTCGATCACTTCGAAGCCTTTGTTCATCAGCGTCGCCGAATCGATGGTGATGCGCTGCCCCATCTTCCAGGTGGGATGATTCAGCGCCTGTTCCGGAGTCACCTGCGCCAGCGCTTCCGGTGGCGTCTCACGAAAAGGCCCGCCCGATGCGGTCAGAATCAGCTTGGTCACTTCCTCGCGACGCCCCGCGCGAAAACATTGATGAGCCCCGTTATGCTCGCTGTCGATGGGCAGCAGTTCGCCGCCCGATTCGCGCAAAGCGGCAATCACAAGGCGGCCGGAGGCCACCAACGTCTCTTTATTCGCCAGCCCGACGCGCTTTGCTAATCGAACCGCTTCGTAGGTCGCTTCCAGGCCTTCGACTCCGACGATCGCCGAAACAACGATCGATGATTCCGGCGCGATGGCCGCTTCCACACGAGCCTTAGATCCGCAGCCCAATTGCGGTTCGGCGATACCGCGATTCTTCAAAATGGCGCGAAGCTCGGCGAGCGAGGCTTCATCAGCCGTTACCGCGATCTTGGGATGGAATTCGGCGATCTGATCGGCCAGCAGCGCGACATTGCGGCCGGCAACCAGCGAATGAATCGCAAACCGCCCGGGCCAGCGTCGAACCACATCCAGGGTATTGGTGCCGATGGAACCGGTCGAGCCGAGAAGTGTTACAAACTGCACGGGATCACCGATTCGATGATAACATTCCTGGATTGATTCCCAACCTCTTGCCCTGAACCTCTATCGCCTTTGTTAGGGGGCGCCGGGGAGGCTTGCTTCAGGGGTCTTTATGAGGTTAGTCTCGCTTTGGTGGGAGTTGACCTCCCCGGCTTGATTCCAATATTAGTATATCGACCTCCAGAATGCAACAGTTTTCTGTAGGTTAAGCTTAACTTTTTTTCACCACTCTCTAATGTGTCTCCCTATGCCATTGTGCAGTATGGACATAGTACGAATATGGAGTTTCAGAAGTGTTACTTCACTTCTACCCCTGCCCAATCTTCCAAAACCCGGATTGTCGAGCAGAAATCATCTTCACCGAATCCTTTTGCCACCGCAGCCCGTAGCATCTGCTCGGTTAAGGCGGTGGCTGGCAGCGGCACATCCATCGATTTGGCCGATTCGAGCGCCAGGCCGACATCTTTCGCCATCCACTTGGTGGCGAAATTAGTCTGGAAGTCGCGCGCGAAGATGAACGGAGCTTTGTACGACATCAATCCGCTCTTGGCGGCGCTGTTTTCCAGGATTTCGAGCATCAGCTTCGGGTCGACGCCGCCCTTAGTGGCCAGCACCATTCCTTCGGAGAACGCCTGCATGATGCTGGCGAGAATCAGATTCTGGGTGAGTTTGGCCTGCAGGCCCTGGCCGGGCCCGCCGCAATAGAAGAACGACTTGCCCATCGCCTCGAAATACGGCTTGGCGCGCTCGAACGCCGCCTTATCGCCGCCGACCATGAACGTCAGGCGGCCGTTTTCGGCGCCGGGTTTCGATCCGGTGCAGGGCGCGTCCAGAAAATGCGCTTTCTTTGCCGCGAACGCTTTGCCGATCTCGCGGCTCACAGCGGGCGAGATGGTGCTGCAATCGGCCACTACGGCGCCTTCGCGCACACCTTCCAACAATCCGTTCTTGCCAATCGTGATCTCGTGCGACATCGCGCTATCGCCGACGCAGTAAAAAATGAAATCGGACTGTTCAGCGACTTCGCGTGGTGAGGCGCACACGATGCCGTCGCCGTTGAGTGCGAGTGCTTTCGCTTTTAAGGAAGTGTTCGACCACAAGGCGACTTTGTGCCCAGCGTCAATAAGGTGCTGCGCCATGGGAGTGCCCATGATCCCCAGCCCGAGGAAACCTACCTGTGCATTCTGGCCCATGGAATTATGATTCCACGAATCCAGGCGAAAGAAATCGTCGATCGCTTGCGATCAGTGCGCGGGAATGTACAATTCCGCGGTGTTGAGATGGTACACGCCTCCGGCGATCAGCACCGTGCCATCCCGTAGAAGTGTGGCCGTATGGCCGCTGCGCGAGTTCATCATGCTGGCGGTGGGGGTAAACGTGGCGCTGGCGGGATCGTAGATTTCGGCGCTTGCCAGCGCGGAGAAAGTTCCGAAATCGAATCCCCCTGGCCCAATTACAAAACCGCCGGCGATCAGCACCGTGCCGTCCGGCAGCAGAGTGCCGGTGGGGCTCTGACGTCCTGCGTCCATGGGGTTCACCACCGAGAAAAATCCAGTGCCTGGATTGTAGAGGCGGGCGGTGGCGAGGTTCGTACTGGATTCTTCGGGGTCGTCCGTACCGCCGGCCAGCAGCACATCTCCATTTGCGAGTGCAGTGGTGCAATAACCGCCGAGATAGCGCTGGAACCCCGTCAGGCTTCCGGTGTGACTGAAGGCTTCCTTTTTAGGGTCGTAGATCTCCGTGACAGTGGTCTCGAGCAACTTGCTGGTTCCGGTCAGAAAGATTCGGCCGTCGGTCAGAGAAGTGGCAGTAGCAAAGGTGGCCCATCCTGATTCGGCCAATTCCCTGAACGTGCCACTCACGGGATCGTAGATTTCGGCGGGAGCGATGCCGGCGCTAAATCGATATTCCCCGTTGATCAGGACCGTGCCGTCCCTATATCCTCCAGCGATCAGGACGGTGCCGTCGGCGAGCAAGGTAGACGTGTGGGCTCGCAGCGCGATGACCAGGCTGCCCGTGGGCTGAAAAACTCCGGTGGCTGGATCGAAAATTTCGGCGCTGGACACGGGAGTGTTGTCGTCCCAGTGCAAGCCTCCCGAAACCAAGACCCGGCCATCCTTGAGCAGAACGGCGGAGAACTGCTGACGAACCACATTCATGCTACCGGTCGCGGTGAAGTTGCCCGTTGCCGGATCGTAGATCTCAGCGCTCGCGAGCATGGTGCATCCGCAAATTGCGTCGCCGGCACCGATGCCGCCAAGAATAAGGACCCTACCATCCAGCAGCAGGATTGCCTGATGCCCGTAGCGGGATACCACCATATCCCCTGTTCGGGAGAAGGAACCGGCCTGCTGTGCCATCAGCGCCGGAATGCACGCCGCCAGCGTCAGTGTCATCCGACAGCTTACGCTCAACAAGTTACGCATTTGCCTGTCTCCAGTCGCTAATCAAGGATACATTACGTGACTGGCAGGCGCGAAACGTTTCAGCTATGACGTGGCGTGTTTGCCGGTCAACAATCGCAGGATCAACAGATCCGACGGTTGAAAGGTGGTGACGGGGACGTTGGTCAGATCCTCATCTCGCTCCACCACGTGGCTGCGAATCATGGCGCGAAGCTGGTCGATTGACACGCCCAGTTCTTCGGCTGCCTCGGTTTCCGAGTATTGCGACTTCCCTGTTCTAGTGAGTTGCATTTCGAGCACAGCCTTCGCTTTGATCTCCTGTTAGCAATTGTAGAGAACGGGCGTGGGCATCCCAATTAGGTAGAGAGCTTATTTATGCTCGGGTTTGTTCTGACGTACCAACGTACTAAGATGGCTCACAAATCGCAGAAAGCGCGTACAATGTTGTCGTAATGCGGCCAGCCTTCATCCTCTTCATCGCCATGGTTCCGTTGGCCTCCGGGCAACTGGTGAATCTGCGGCACTGGTCGGGGCAGAGCGTAGCACCGGTGTATGAAGGCTACGACGTCAATGCCGATGGCAGCTTCAACATGTGGTTCGGCTACATGAATCGCAATTACGAAGAAGCGATCGATTTGCCGGTCGGCGACGCGAATCATTTTGATCCTGTTCCCGACCGAGGCCAGCCCACACATTTCGCAATTCGACGCCACAAGGACGCGTTTAAGGTCACGGTGCCCAAAGATTTCGGCGATCAAAAACTCACTTGGACGCTGGTTTCGCATGGACAAAAGGAACAAGTGATCGGAACGCTTAAATCGGTGTGGATGATCGATCGCCTGCGCACCACGCGCGGCGGCAACATCGAGACGATCAATTCCAACACGCCGCCCAGTGGTTCACGTTGACCCGGTGCAATCGATCGCGGCTTCCGAATCGGCAGCTCTTTCGATTTCAGCAACCGATGACGGATTGCCTGCGCGCAACGGCCGCCCAATCGGCATGACGGTCGAATGGTTCAAATATCGCGGACCGGGCGAGGTGACGTTTACGCCTGCTAAATCCCGGATCGCCGCGGACGGCAAGGCCAGCGCGAAAGCAAATTTCAGCGAACCCGGCGAATATATTCTGCAAGCTGTGGTCGACGACGGATCGGGCGAGCTGGCCGGGAATTTCGGGTATCACTGCTGCTGGACCAATGTCGAAGTCAAAGTAATCGTGAAAAAGTAGGAGGGATCGATGCTCCGTTCTGCGCTCTTCCTGATTCCGGTGATCGCCTTGGCGGGCGACACCACCACCACCACGAAACCGGTCACGTTCTCCAAAGACATCGCGCCGATTTTTCAGAAGAGCTGTCAGAGCTGCCATCACGCCGGAACTTCCGCGCCGATGTCGCTGATGACCTACAACGAAGCGCGTCCGTGGGCAAAATCGATCAAGGAGCACGTCGCCACGCGCGACATGCCGCCGTGGCATCTGGATAAAACCGTCGGCATCCGCCATTACAAGAACGATCGCTCGCTTTCCGATGCGGAAATCGCGACCGTCGTTAAATGGGTCGATTCCGGCGCACCGCAGGGCGATCCGCGCGACATGCCCGCGCCGCTCACGTTCAATTCCGAAAACGCGTGGTACATCGGCAAGCCCGATCTCACCATCACCACGCCTGCCGATTTCAAGATGTACGCCAACGGCCCGGACTGGTGGATCGATCAGTACGCCGAAGTGAAGATTCCCGAGGATCGCTGGATCAAGGCGATGGAGATCAAGCCGTCCAATCCGAAAATCGTACATCACTGCGTGGTGTACGCGATCGAGCCGGATGCGCCGGAAGGAACGCCTGAAGGCGGAATTCAGTTGCATGAATACGCGGTCGGCAAATACGGCGACATCTTCGCCGACAACACCGCTCGATTGCTCAAGGCCGGCACGCGCCTGCGTTTCGACATGCATTATTTCGCGATCGGATCGGAGCAGCACAACCAGACCACCATCGCGTTCAAGTTTTATCCCAAAGGCGAGACGCCCAAGTATCAGGTGCGCTCCATTCCGATTCGCAATATCCCCAATGATGAACTGGAGATCCCGCCGAACTCCATCGTGCGCACCGACGGCTACTATCGCCTGACGCGCAACGCGCGTATCGATTCGTTCCAGCCCCACATGCATATGCGCGGGAAGGGGATGACGGTCGAGGCGATCAATCTCAACAACACCGTCGACATCTTAAGTTCGGTCGATCATTTCAATTTCAACTGGCACATCAATTACATCTATGCCGATGACGCCGCGCCGCTGCTGCCGGCGGGGACGGTGCTGCACATGATCGGGATTCACGATAATACTTCGGCCAATCGCCACAATCCGGATCCGAACATGTGGGCGGGATTCGGCGAGCGCAGCGTCGACGATATGGTGCAGGTGTGGCTGGATCTGGTGTATCTGGACGATGCCGACTTTAATCGGATGGTAGCGGAGCGGAAAGCGAAATCCGCGGTACTGAAATCTCCCGCTTCGCGCTGAACGGGCTGCATCGCGAACACCGAATGTTGGACCGCTCCCTGTGGTCGCGGCTCTTTGGTGTTGATGCGGTAAATGAGCCGCGACTAAAAGGAGCGGTTCACCGCCGATATGGAGTGGCGTACTATTTTTCGGGCTGCGGCGCTGCGGGAGCCGCGTGAGCAGTAGACGCCTTCTCGGCGATTATCTTCTCCACATCACCGAGAACCTTGCGCACCTGCGGCGCTTCCGGTCCGTCGGGTGAGAACTTCAAGTACCCGCGAAGGTTCTCGGCCGCGCCCTGATAATCTTTGCGCTGCGCCAGAATCACGCCGAGCACGTACATCCCTTGCGGGTTGATATGTTGCGTGTCGAACGCGACCGCCTGCCTTCCGCTTTTTTCCGCGACCGATAAATTGTGCAACTCCAGATTGGAGAGCGCGTTGTAGTAAAACGCCGCCGGATAATTGTACGGATCCAGATGCATCACCTTCTCGGTGTTGTCGGCGCATTCCTGCCATTTCTTTTCGTGGAATGCGAGCAGATACAGCGCCTCATATGGATTCACGTAATGCGA
This sequence comes from Terriglobia bacterium, assembly GCA_963819125.1. Lineage (GTDB taxonomy): Bacteria > Acidobacteriota > Terriglobia > Bryobacterales > Bryobacteraceae > Palsa-187. Next base: position 944,798 of record CAWFUQ010000011.1, on the reverse strand, counting down.
ATCCGCCGCGATGGACTGAGCATAGGCGTAGCGCGCTTCATCGTTGCGCGACATGCGCTCCAGCACGTGGCCCAGCTCCACCCACGCCGTCGCGTACCTGGGATAAATTTCCACCGCGCGGTGGAATTCGTTCTCCGCGTCGGCGAGCTTCATCTTATGCGCCGCCTCCACGCCCTTGTCGTATGCCTTGTGCGCATCCTTCGGGGCAAGCGCGCTGGTGGCGCTCATCGTCAATCCCTCTACCGCGACCATGGGCCTCAGGACGATGGTCCCGACGTCGGGATTGTCCATATACTTGCGGCTGCCCAGTTGTATGGTTTCCGATCGATAACCCGACAAGACCGCGCGAAGCTCGCACACGGCCAGTTGGCTATCGCGTACCCCTCCGGTTCCCGGTGCAATCGACTGATTTCGACTTTGCGATTCGCTGGCATCGGCTACCACGTCCATCTCCTGGCCCAGACGGAGCGAAAAACTTCCTTTCGCGTCGGTGTAGCCTTCCGGACGCGGGCGGCCGGTGCACACTCGCTCGATCAGCACGGGCTGGCCCGGGTCGCTGCCGTCCTGAAAGGTGACCTTCCCGGTGATGAATAACGGGTGAGCCTGATCGCCGGGAAATTTCGAACTTGTGCCGCCCAGCGTGGTCGTGTTGGGATTCACCGTCGAGGGGTTAAAGATCGAAGGAGTGGAGCCCGAGGTACTCGTCGTCCCTGGCGAACCAGTGGTCGGTTTAGGAGCCTGCGCGATCGCACTGGTCGTCGTGAGGCACATTGCCAAAGCCGCGGCCGCAGTGTGCAGGAATTGCATTCTCACCCTCCCCGTCTGCCCCAGAGTAACTCCCCAGGGGAGCCTAAACAAGCCTTTTTTTACCTGGGCAGGCGTTACAGGCGTCATATGGAGCAAGCATCATGCCGCTCGGTTTTCCGGTACACGGGGTTGACACTTCGCCCGGTAACCCTCGACATTGGAAGAGATGAGAAAAGCGTGCGCGGCTCTCGCCGTCCTGATTTTGACTGGATGTTCCGATGCGCCGGTGGTCGAAAAGAAAGAGCCGGTGCCGCCGCCGGTGCCTGTGACCGGCCGCCAGGCGTTCCAGACCACCTACGGAATCGCGCGCAATTGGGCGCCTGATGCAGAGCCGCTGCGCATCCGCAGCCTCAATTTGCCGAATCCGAAATCGGAAGATGGCAAGGCTGGGGCGTGGGAGATCGTCTACGTTTCCGAGTCGCGCGGCAGATCGCGGACCATCACATGGTCGGCGGTGGAATCTCCGGGGAATCTGCACAAGGGCGTGTTCGCAGGACTCGAAGAGGCGTGGCGGCCCGGCGGAAGTGAGCGTCCGTTCCCGGTTGCCGCGATCAAGTTCGATACGTCTGATGCTTTGAAAACCGCGCTCACGAAGAGCACGGATTACATGGAAAACTCGAAGCCGAAGCCGGAGGTGAGCTTCCTGCTGGAGGTTACCTCGCGTTCTCCGGATCCGCTGTGGCGGGTATTTTGGGGCAATTCCGTCTCGTCCGCGGAATGGTCGGTATTCGTGGACGCGACCAACGGCCAGTACGCCGGACGTTGAACCCGTCTTTGAGGCGCGGACGTCAGTCCGCGCGTTTGGGAGAAAATCGCGTTGGCTGGTGCACTTTTAGTTCGTGGTCTACCTCATCACGTTTTCCACCTACGGATCGCACCTTCACGGGGACGAACGAGGATCGGTCGACCGGAAACACAACCAGGTTGGATCGCGTCACCTAGAGCCCTCCATTCTCTTACGAGACGCGCAGCGTCGTGAGATGGTTCAGCCTCCATATTCATTAGACGCCGCTCGTCGTGATGTAGTGCTTCGGGCAGTGCGCGACGTATGCTCATACCGCGAGTGGATGGTATTTGCAATTCACGTCCGAACGACGCACATTCACGTGGCTGTAGAGATTCCATGCGTGCCCGAAAATGCGTCGAAGGATTTCAAGGAATACGCCAGCCGCGCGTTGAACCGGGCGGGTTTTGATAGCCGCTTTCGGAAACGCTGGTCGCGCAGTGATAGCGCCAGGAGAATCCTGGATCGCGACGCACGCGAGCGGGCGATCCATTATGTGCTGGAAAAACAGGGCGAGCCGATGGCGGTGTTTATTCCACCCGAACGAGTGTCAGAGACCTAAGCAGCGGCGCGCCGTTGCGCCCAAGCGCGCGGACTAACGTCCGCGCCTCAAAGAAGAGCGGTAAAGAAGAGCGGTAAAGAAGAGCGGTAAAGAAGAGCGGTAAAGAAGAGCGGTAAAGAAGGGAAGAGAGCGGTAAAGAAGTGCACTAGCCTTTGCGGAACCGCTTCACCTGCACCACCGGGATCAGCGAATTCATCGACGCCGACGGATCGGGCGACGGGCGCGAGCGTTGCGAGAGCTCCGTATTCAAGCTCGCGACGAAATGCTCGATCTGGCGCTGCATTTCTTCCATTTTTTCGCGCATGTTCAGGATGATCTCGACGCCGGCCAGATTCACGCCCAGGTCACGCGTCAATTTCAAGATGACTTCGAGCCGCTCCAGGTCGTCGTCAGTGTACAGGCGCGTGTTGCCGTCGCTGCGCGAGGGCTTGAGCAACCCTTCGCGTTCATACAGCCGCAGCGTTTGCGGATGGATTTCGTACTGCTCCGCGACCGCCGAAATCATGTACGCTGCTTTGCTCTTTTTGCGCATGACTACACCTTGCTCCACATCGGCTCGCGCGGATCTTCGGGATGCAGCTTGGCGTATTCGCGCAGCAGCTCCTTGGTGCGTTCATCCTGAACCACTGGCGCTTCCATCTCGACTTCAACAATCTGATCGCCGCGCTGATTGGTGCGCGTGTTCATCACGCCCTTTTCGCGCAGTCGGAATTTCTGCCCGTTCTTGGTGCCCTGCGGGATCTTGAGCAGCGCGCGCCCGTCGATGGTGGGCACTTCGATCTTGGTGCCGAGCCCCGCTTCATCGATGCGCACCGGTACGGTGATTTCGATATCGTCACCCTCGCGGCGGAAGAAGGGATGCGGCTCGACGCGCAGAGTGATATACAGATCGCCCGACGGCGCGCCTTGCGTTCCCGCGTTTCCTTTTCCGGCGACGCGAAGACGCGAACCTTGCTGTGCGCCTGGCGGAATGCGAACCTCCACCGTTTCGTTGATCGGCAATCGTCCGTCGCCGTTGCAAGTCGGACAAGTGTTGCGCAGGCGGCCGGTGCCGTTGCAGCGAGGGCAGGTGAGGCTGAAGCGCATCGCACCCGCCGCCTGCGTCACGCTGCCGCTGCCGTTGCACTCCGGGCAGACCACGTTGGTCGCGGTTTTCGCCGCGCCGGTGCCGTTGCAGGTGCCGCACACTTCCTGACGAGTGATGTTGAGCTTGACCTGTGTGCCCTTGATCGCCTGCCAGAAATCGATGGCGAGGCCGTATTCGAGATCCGATCCTTTTTCAGGAGCGACCTGCGCCTCAGCGCCCGGGTTGCCGCTGCCGCGCCCGAACCACTGGCTGAAAATATCCTGGAAGTTGGCCGACTCCTCGGCTTGCTGCCGAGTCCGCCTGGTGCGAGATCCTGCTGCCCCTCCGCCTGGAGCTCCCGATCCGGCGCGCGAAAACACGTCGGAGAAATCGAATCCTCCGAATCCCATGTTCGGCCCTTGTCCCGTGCCGGCGCCCGGTCCCTGGCTTCCGCCCGGCATTCCGTTTTCCGAATAGAAGCCGTACTGGTCGTACATCTGCTTCTTTTTCGGATCGCTCAGAACATCGTAAGCTTCCTGTACGTTCTTGAAGCGATCCTCCGCGGCCTTATCGCCGGGATTGAGATCGGGATGATGTTTACGCGCGAGTTTGCGATAGGCTTTGCGGATCTCTTCCGCATCCGCCTCTTTCGCAACACCGAGCGTGTGATAGTAATCGAGCTGGGCCATAAAAACAGGAGGTAGCGCAGGCCATCGGTCTTCGTGGCCTGCGTTTACGAACTCGCAGGCGACCAAAATCGATCGCCTGCGCTACCGCCGCGCCTTACTTTTTGTCTTCTACGTCGACGAATTCTGCGTCGACGACGTCATCCTTCTTTTTCTCTTCTTTTGGCGGGGCGCTCGCCCCGTCGGTCGGCGGAGCGCCGCCGGCTGCCGAACCGCTGCCTGCGCCGGACGTGGATTTGTACATCGCCTCTGCCAGCTTATGGCTTGCCTGCGTCAGCCCGTCGACCGCTTTGTTAATCTCCTCCACGCTGCCCGCGGCCATGGTCTTGCGCGTCGATTCAAGCGCCGCTTCCACCGCCTTGGCGTCGTCATCGCTGATCTTGTCGCGATGGTCCTTCAGCATCTTCTCGACCTGGTAGACCATCGAATCGGCGCGATTGCGCGCGTCGATTTCATCTTTGCGTTTGCTATCGTCCGCCGAATGCGCTTCGGCATCCTTGGCCATCTTCTCGACCTCTTCCTTGCTCAGGCCGGAGCTCGATGTGATGGTGATCTTCTGTTCATTCTTGGTGGCGTTATCCTGCGCCGTCACATTCAGGATTCCGTTCGCATCGATATCGAACGTCACCGAGATCTGCGGAATGCCTCGCGGAGCCGGCGGAATTCCGATCAACTGGAACACGCCCAACATGCGGTTGTCGCGAGCCAGGGAGCGCTCGCCCTGATACACCTTGATCTCGACCGAAGTCTGCGAATCCGCCGCCGTCGAGAACGTCTCGCTCTTGCGCGTCGGAATCGTGGTGTTGCGGTCGATCAGCTTGGTGAACACGCCGCCCAGCGTTTCGATACCGAGCGACAGCGGCGTCACGTCCAGCAGCAGCACATCCTTCACTTCGCCGCCCAGAACTCCGCCCTGCACTGCCGCGCCCACCGCGACCACTTCATCCGGGTTCACGCTGCGATTCGGCTCCTTGCCGAACAGGTTCTTCACGATCTCCTGAACTCTCGGAATTCGTGTCGATCCGCCCACCAGCACGACCTCGTCGATTTGCAACGGAGTCACGCCCGCGTCGGCCAGGGCCTTCTTGCAAGGCTCCACCGAGCGGTCCAGAATATCGGCGACCATCTGTTCGAAGCGCGCACGGGTCAGCTTGATCGCCAGATGCTTCGGACCGCTGGCATCGGCCGTCAGGAACGGCAGATTGATTTCGGTTTCGAGCAGCGTCGACAGCTCGATCTTGGCTTTCTCGGCGGCTTCTTTGAGGCGCTGCAGAGCCATCTGGTCCTTCGAAACGTCGATGCCCTGATCGCGCTTGAATTCGGTGATCAGCCAGTCAATGATGCGGTGATCGATGTTGTCGCCGCCCAGGTGGGTATCGCCGTTGGTGGACTTTACTTCGACCACGCCGTCGCCCACTTCGAGAATCGAAATGTCGAACGTGCCGCCGCCGAAATCGTACACGGCGATAGTTTCGTCTTTCTTCCGATCAAGCCCGTATGCCAAAGCCGCCGCGGTCGGCTCATTGATGATGCGCATCACTTCGAGTCCGGCGATCTTACCGGCGTCCTTGGTGGCCTGGCGTTGCGCGTCATTGAAGTACGCGGGAACGGTGATGACGGCCTTGGTGACCTTCTCGCCCAGATAGGCTTCAGCCGCTTCCTTGAGCTTGTTCAGAATCATCGCCGAAATTTCGGGCGGCGAATACTTCTTGCCGCTGATATCGATCCGCACGTCGCCGCCTTCAGCAACGACTTTGTACGGAACCAGCTTCATTTCCTCGCTCACTTCATCGAAACGGCGTCCCATGAAACGCTTGATCGAATAGACCGTGTTTTCGGGATTGGTGACGGATTGACGTTTCGCCACCTGGCCGACCAAACGTTCTCCGCTTTTGGTGAATCCTACGACTGACGGCGTGGTCCGGCCACCCTCCTGGTTCGGGATAACGACGGGCTGTCCGCCTTCCATGACGGCGACGACCGAGTTGGTGGTGCCGAGATCGATGCCGATGATTTTGCTCATAAGGTTGCGCGTTCCTCTCCTGTAAAGATCCTGCGGCTAATTTAGCCTGCTAGTATTATGCAATCTGAGTGTTAGATTGTCAAGGATGCGATTGAGATTCAGGCTAACAGCGGTTATCTTGTAGCAATCCAACCGCCGAGCCAGCGGACGGGGTATAGGGCTCCTAAGGCGTTGTAAAGGCGGAGGTCGGCGGTGATGAGGTCGACGCGCTCATCTAGGGCTAATGCGAGATAAATCATGTCATAGACGGCAAGTTGGTGAAAGAGCGACAACCGGAATGCAGTCTTCAACAAAGGCGAGTTTGGACGGACTTCGATCTTGTTTCTCTTTAGCCTGACGAGCGCGTCTTGGGCGTCATCGGCTGTCCACTGCTTTCGCCGGACCGCTTTAGCCAAGACATTCACGACCTCCAGCCAAAAGAAGTCGGGAGCGATGAACTCCAGATTCGAGCTAACCAGCAGTCGTTGCGCTTCCACTTGCATCCCCGTGCCGCTGCGAGGCACGATTGATTCCAGCGGAACGCTGGCGTCCAGTACGACAATCAACGATCGCGATCCTCGCGAAGCATCTCGACGCCGCTTGGGCCGGGACCCACTGGGTTCTTCTTCAGCTTCTCAAAAAGCTCATTGAGCGCGGAGAATCTCTCCTCGCGCTCTGCGGGGGTGGGATACGAGTGTTCCAGCAAATTGAGGATCTCTGCGGAAATCGAACGCTTGTTCTCGGCTGCCCGAGCTTTAAGCGCTTCATACCGGTCATCCGGGACGTTTTCGACGTAAAGGGTGGCCATAGGGATCTCCTAGACTTAGTCTAGCACTTCCCTAGACTGCGCCTAGACTTCCCTAGGCGGCGTTATCGAGCAATGTCCTTCCAGTCCTTTTCGTAGTAGCGGACCAGGATTTGGTCGTTCAGGCGATTGATTTCGGCTGGGACGGGGAGCATGTCGGCGGCGAAGTTGAACATTTCCGGAATCGTGCCGAGGGTCAGGTAGCGGAGGCCATCGGGGAGCGATTTCGGCGGGGTCCAGGAATCGCCGGCGAGGGTGAAGCCCCATTCGCCGAAACTGGGGACATACAAGTGATAGGGCCAGGTCTGGAACCCGGCTTCCTTGATGGTGTCGACGATGCACCAGTACGATTGCCGCGAAAACATGGGCGACGTGCTCTGCACAACCGCTAATCCACCGGGTGCGACGTGGCGGCGCAGCAATCGATAGAACGCCGAGGTATACAGCTTGCCCAGTGAATAATTGGTGGGATCGGGGAAATCGACCACCACGAAATCGAATGTACCGGGGTTGCGGTCGAGCCAGGTGAATGCGTCGCCGGTAATGATGTGCACGCGCGGATTGCTGAAGGAATGATCGTTCAGCGGGGCGAGCAGGGGATGGCTGGTGAACATGGTGGTCATCTCGCGATCGAGATCGACCAGCGTGATCGTTTCGAGATTGGGATACTTCAGCAGCTCACGAACGGCGAGCCCATCGCCGCCGCCCAGCACCAGCGCGTTTCGCGCGTTGGGCAATGACGACAGCCCGGGATGCACCAGCGCTTCGTGATAGCGATACTCGTCACGCGAGCTGAACTGCAAATGCGAATTGAGGAACAGCCGCAAATCGTCCTTCCACTTTGTCACCACAATCCTCTGATACCGGGTGTTGCGTTCGAAGATGACCTCATCGGCGTAGAGCTGGTTGTCGGCCTGCGATTGAATCCAGTTTGATGCGATCATCCCTCCGCCCAGCAGCACCAGCACCGCAACGCAGCTGGCTCGCAACGAAAGCACGCGCGGCAGTTGCTCGCGAAAAATGAAGGTCGACCATAGCGCGACGGCCGCGTTGATGATCCCGAACAGAATCGCGGCGCGCACCAGTCCAAGTTTTGGCACCAGCCACAGCGGAAACGCGATCGACGCGGCCAACGCCCCGAGATAATCCCAGGTCAGCACGTGCGATACGAGATCGCGAAATTGAAATCGCCCTTCGAGAATCCGCATCAACAGAGGAATCTCGAGTCCGACCAGAACGCCGATCGCGATTACCAGCGCGTACAGCGCGAATCCAAAGGCGTGCGTATAGGCGAACGCCAGGAACAGCAGTGACGACGAGAATCCGCCGACCACGCCGACCATCAGCTCGATTTGGACGAAGCGGGAGACCAGCGAGCCACGCAAGTAGCGAGACGCCGCGCTGCCCAGGCCCATCGCGAAGAGATAGGTACCGATGACGGTAGAGAATTGCAGAACGCTATCGCCGAGAAGATAGCTGGCGAGAGTCCCGGCGATGAGCTCGTAGATGAGCCCGCACGCAGCGATCAGCAGGACCGAGAGGAAAAGAGCAACGGCCATAATCAGCCGCGAATGAACGCGAATAAACGCGAATGGAAAGAGCTCTTATTTGCGTTCATTGGCGTGCATTCGCGGCCCTTAATGAATGGCCGCCGCGATGATGATGCAGATGCCCAGCGAGATGGCGCCGATCAGAATCGCCAGTGCGACGTTTTTGTCCTCATTGATCTCGCGCCACAGATGATAGGGCGTCATCTTGTCGAGGATGAAAAAGCACAGCAGAAAAATCGCGATGCCCAGCAGCGCGTAGATCCCTGCGTTCAACAACTGGCCAGGATGAAAATCAGCCATATTTATTTTCCTCCCACGTAGCGCGGATACATCATGTAGTGCGAACGATACGCGCCCGGATTATCGCGCACCGTCTTGGGAACATCCTTCACTTGATTCACGCGGCTCAAACTCAGGCCGCGATATTCGGCGAACGACGCTCCGCCGAGCAACATCATGCCGTAGATCAGGTAGCCAGGATAACGCAACATAACCCTCCTAAACGTGCTTCCTCACGAGTTTGTGTGAAATATGAGCGATGAACCGCTCCTTTTAGTCGCGGCTCGTTGTCGTTGCCCGCCGCAATGAGCCGTGACCAAAGGGAGCGGTTCAACGTTCGGGCTTTCACACAGACTCTCACGGTTCGCGCCTCAATCATTGCTGCCACCGCTGGTGGTGATGGGTGGGTAATCGCTTTGCATCCAGCGCTTGGTTTCGAACGTGCGCGAGCGGATGGAATAAAACATCGGCGGAATCAGCAGCAATAAAGCCGCGATCCAGAACCAGGAATAATTCGGCACGTCGTGATGCAGCGTGATGGTGTAATTGACGACGTTCGCCCGCTTGGGCAGCGGTTTCGGCGTCATGTACGACGACCGCGGGGACGCAGCCGGCACCGGCTGGGTGGGCACGTCCATTTCGGGTTCGACGCGCAAGTAATAATGACCGGGCGGCACTGCGGGAATGTACACGCTCGACGAACGGCCACCTTCGCTCCAACTGCCGTCCGAATCGACGCCGTTGTAGTAACTCACCTCGCGGCCGAAATCGAACGCCTGGCCGTTGTCTTCATTGATCAGCGCCAGATTGAAATAGGCCCAGTTATTGGAAAGATCGGTGCTGATGTCGAGTTCCAGACCGGACGTGTGGCCTTTAAACTCGAACACCGGTGTGACGAAGGACGGCTCGCCGGAATCGGCGGTCGAGAAACGGTAGGAGTGCTGGAATACTTGATCGTTGCTGCTCATCGCTGAGACGACGATCGCGAGAACGATCAGCGCGCCCAGGAACATGAAGAAATGTCTCCATGCTCCAGTGTGCGTTCCATGCGGCGACGGCTGATTGAGATAGACTCCGCGCGCGGGCGGCGCGCTGCCCGGCAGCGCGAACGCTTTCCAGATGTCGGCCCCGGGCGTGTATTCGCCGCGCGACCAGGTCACTTCCTTCTCGGTTCGTTCCGAAGAAAGAACGGTGGGAGGGTCGACGAAATCGTCGGCGACCACGGTTTCGCCCACCGTGACACGCCATGGAAATTCACCGAGCACGAAGGACGTCCGCGCCTCGGCTCCGGAGAAGTGCTTGAACACGCGCCCGTCGACCAGGACCCCTGGCCGGCCCGCGGTGGGCTTGTTCAGCGGCAGGTAATCCATCGGCGTGACGTAGTTCCAGTGACCCTGATACTGCGTCAGGTATCGAAATCCTTTGTAGGGATTGAACAGCAGATATTCTTCCCAGGAATCGCCATCGGCATCGCGAACCTGGAATCCGATCACGTCCCACTTGGCGCCAATCATCGTCCCGCGCGTGCCCAAGGGGATCAGCGGCGTGACGCGCTGCGCTTCCTGAATCTGCTGCAGGATCTTCAATTCCGGCGTCGATGCATCGAGCACGCTCAGACATTGCGGGCACACCGCGGTCAGCGCGTGGCCGAAGCCGCGCAGTTCGATCGGGCCGCCGCAGTTGGGGCAATAGAGCGCTTTGGTTTTCGCGACCGGAGGCTGGACCAGCGGAGAACTCATGCCCATCCCTCAAATTGCCGCAGATTCTTCAATTGCAGTTCTTCGAATTCGACCCATTCGCCCATGAACAACAGCGGCGTATCGTCGCTATAATCGATGGTCCCGACGGCGCGGCCGGTGGAGCGCAGATCGGCGAACAGCATGTCGGTTTTTCCGTAGAACGGAAATGGCAGTTCGCCTTCCATGCCTTTGTACGCCGCGACCGTCAGAGTGGCGACGTACAGGGTATCGTTGCCCTGGTGAATGGTGAAACTGCACGGCGCGACGTGTTCGATCTCCTGCGCGGTGGGGAGTTGGCTCGACGGTGTCGCCAGGAAGGTGACCATGTATTGCAACTGCGCATCGGACAGCCAGCCGCTGACGCCGTCCGAAAATACGATGTGCCATTCGTTCCAGCCGCCCTGTTCGTATTCATAAAGGATGCGGCCGATCACTTCGAATTTCTTGCCCTTGTAGACGCCTTCAGTCAAGAGCTGAATCGGGGAAGGATCGGGCGGCAGATCGGCCACCACGCCGACTTTTTTCAGATCGAGATCGGTGCGCAGCAGGATGGAATGGCAGAACGGGCACACGATCTGAGCCGCGCTCGACCAGCGGAACGTGACGGGCGCGCCGCAACTGGGGCAGTTACTTGCCGGTGTGCTCATATGGCCTGTCGAGGCGTCGCACCCCGACCGAGACCGCTCCGAACGCCTGCCGAAGGTACGACTCGAAATCCCAATCGGGCCGCGGGCGGCAGCAGAATACATTCAAGCATAGCGAACGATGCTCGGGAAAGGTGTGGCAGGCGATGTGGGATTCCTGCAGCAGCGCGAGACCGGTGATGCCGCCTCCGGGGAACTGGTGCCATTGGGAATCGCCCACGGGGTGCAGATTCAATTTTTCGATCAGCGTGGTGAAGAGCGCTTCAAGAGATGCGGGATCGCTAAGCAAGTGCGAATCGCACTGGTGTGCTTCGATCACCCATTCACAGCCAGATGTCATCGATGTTGAACCGCTCCTTTTAGTCGCGGCTCCTTGCGGGCGATCATCGAGTCGGCTCCATACAGAGCCGCGACCAAAGGGAGCGGTTCAACATTCGGTTCATTGCGCCGTTCCGCACTCCGGGCAGAATTTCGCGGGCTTCGGAATTCCTTTTCCGCAGTTCATGCAGAACTTGGTTTCAGCTCCAGGTGCCGCAGGTGCCGTTGGCGCTGGCGATAACGGCGCAGGACCTCCGCTGACCGGACCAGGATTCGGACCCTGCGGCGGCTGCTGTCCAGTCTGCTGAAGCGCATTCGCCATGGTCTGCGCCATCGTGAATCCTGCGCCCAAGCCCGCGCCGATTCCTGCGAGCCCGCCTTCGTTCGCCGCGGCGATCGGCAGAGAATTCGCCACCTGATATTGCGTGTACTTGTTCATATCGCCGAGCATGTTCATGCCGACGCGCGTATCCAGCATCTTCTGCAGCTCTTCCGGCAGCGAAAGATTCTCGACCACGAAACTATCGAGCGTCAGGCCGAGATCGGCGAACATCGGCTTCAGCCCCTCGGCGATCTTGTTGCCGAGATCGGTCTGATTCGCCGCCATGTCGAGGAACGGCACGGTGCTTTCGGCGAAGGTATTCGTCATCCGCCCGATGATGGTGTTGCGAAGCTGGCCCTCGAGATCGGGAACGCGATAGATCTCGCGCGTGCCGCTGATTTTCGAGTAGAACGTTTTCGGATCGCTGATGTGCCAGGAATAAATTCCGTAGCCGCGCAGCCGCACCGCGCCGAAATCCTTATCGCGAATGGTGATGGGAGTGGCGGTGCCCCAGCGCTGATCGGTCTGAATGCGGGAGGAGAAGAAATACACGTCGCTTTTGAAGGGCGACTGGAATTTCTTATCCCAGTTCATCAGGTAGGTGAGGATCGGGAGGGTTTGAGTGGTCAGTTTGTACAGGCCGGGCCCAAAAATGTCGGCGACTTTGCCTTCATTGATGAAAGCCGCCATCTGCGATTCGCGAACGGTGAGGCTGCCGCCGTTCTGAATCTCCATGTCCTGCATGGGGTACCGGTAGGCGAGGATGCCATCCTCGGGTTCGGTCCACTGGATTACGTCTATCCACTGTTTCGCGATGAAATCACGCAGCGACATGGTTTCGAATCTCCTGGCTTCATGAAGTATAACGCCGGAGGGGTCGCCATTGTTCCATAATCAGGCAGACATGGCTACTCGGAATGAGATCTGGTTGATACGGCACGGGGAAACGGAATGGACGATTTCGGGCGCGCATACCTCGCGTACGGATTTGGCGTTGACGGAGCAGGGTGAAGCTCGCGCGGTGAAGCTGCAGGACCTGCTGTGCGGGCACGTGTTCGCCGAAGTATGGTCGAGCCCGATGCGGCGGGCGACGTTGACCGCGCAACTGGCCGGGTTCGCGCCGAAGATCGACGAGGATTTGCGCGAGTGGGACTACGGCGCATATGAGGGCTTGACGACGCCGGAAATCCAGAAGACCGCGCCGGGGTGGTCGATCTGGACGATGACGCCGGAGGGTGGGGAAACGGCCGAGCAGGTGCAGGCTCGTGCGGCGCGTGTGATCATGCGGGCGCAAGCGGCTTCGGGGGATGTAGCGCTGTTTGGACACGGGCACATGTTTCGAGTGCTGGCGGCGACGTGGCTGGCGATGGAACCGCAGCGCGGGCGATCATTCGCGTTGGGGACGGGGACGGTCAGCGTGCTGGGGCATGAGCGCGAGACTCGCGTGATACGCGTGTGGAATCGGGGAACGGAGAATGTCGTATGAAATTTGTGATCTGGATTGCGGTCGGGATGTCGTCGTTAATTGCGGGCGATAATTGGCCGCAGTTTCGCGGGCCGGGATCGACTGGAGTTGTAGACGATCCCGCGCTGCCCGATAAATGGTCGGCGACGGAGAACGTGATCTGGAAGGCGGACGTGCCGGGGTCGGGGTGGTCGTCGCCTATTGTGTGGGGTGACCGGATTTTCGTAACCAGCGTGGTCAGCAGCGCGGGTCGCGAAGCTCCCAAGAAGGGCTTGTATATGGGTGGCGAACGCAAGCCGCCTACGGATGAACATCGCTACGTCGTTTACGCGTTCGATTTCAAGACCGGCAAGCTGTTGTGGGAGCGCGAAGCTTCGAAAGGCGTGCCAGGCGCGCGGCATCTGAAAAATACGTATGCGTCGGAGACTCCGGTGACCGATGGGGAGCGCGTGTATGCTCGCTTCGGCAATGTCGGATTGTTCTGCTACGACATGTCGGGCAAGCTGCTGTGGTCGCATTTGATCGCGCCTGAGCCGACGCGGTACGGCTGGGGAACGGCGGCGTCGCCGGTGCTGCATCAGAATCGTGTGTACATCGTGAACGATAACGATGGGCATTCGTATCTGGAGGCGCTCGATAAGCGGACCGGCGAGCGCGTCTGGAAAGTGGATCGCGAAGAGGGGACGAATTGGGCGACTCCTTATATCTGGGAGCACGACGGCAAGACTGAGATCGTGACGCCGGGGACGCGGCGCACGCGATCGTACGATCTGGACGGGAAGCTGTTGTGGGAATTCGGAGGGATGTCGTCGATCGACATTCCGACGCCGTTCGCGAGCCACGGGCTGCTGTTCATCACATCGGGCTATGTGGGCGATCAGATCCGGCCGGTTTATGCGATTAAGCCCGGCGCGTCGGGCGACCTGACGCTCGCGAAAGGCGAGACGTCGAATGCCGGGATCGCGTGGTACAAGCCGACCGATGGTCCTTATAATCCGTCGCCGATCGTGTACGGGGATTACTACTATACGCTGCTCGATCGCGGGTTCCTGTCGTGCCTGGATGCTCGGACGGGCGCGGAGATTTACGGCAAGCAGCGCATGGACCCGGAGGCGGGCGCGTTCACGGCGTCGCCCTGGGCGTCGAATGGAAAGCTGTTCCTGCTGAGCGAGGACGGGGATACGTTCGTGGTGTCGGCGGGGCGCGAGTATAAGTTGTTGGGGAAGAATAGCTTGGACGAGATGACCATGGCGACTCCCGCGATCGCGCAGGGGAGTCTGGTGATGCGGACGGCGTCGAAGTTGTATCGGATCGGGAAGAGGTAGGGTATGAGCGTGCAGCTTACGGTGGATCTGGATGATGATGTGATCGCGCTGCGGGCGGCTGCTAGCGAGCGGTTGAAGATGAGCCTCGAAGAGGTCGATAACGCGGCTTTGAGGATCGGCTTGGCTGAGATGGCCGCGCCTGAGGGCGACCGGTCTGGCGATTAGCCGAGCTTGCCATTCCTCGCGATTGGCGCATAATAATTACAGCATGACCACCGAGGAAAAACTCGACCGCCTGACGAATATCGTGGACGCGCTCGCTTCGAGCGTCGTCGCGCACGATAATCAGATCGAGGCATTGATCACGGTTGTGGATCGCAACAGCGACCAGATTTCGAGGCAAGAGAAGCAGATCGAAAAGCAGGGGCAGCAAATCGAGAATCTTGGCCGCCAACTGCAGGCGTACCTCACGCTGCTCCCCAAGAATTAGTTTGTTGGTATGCGTCGATCGGTCCTTCGGGTTCTAATCGCGGTCGTGCTTGGTGCTAGCTGCGCTGTCCTCGAAGTGAAGGCCCAGGATCACCCTGAATCGAGTAGCCCGGCCGGTCCAGGTCCGGTTTCGAGTGTGACGAACAATCAGCCGGTGTATTCCGAGTCGAGATCTGAGCCAACTCACTGGTACGAATCCTCCGAATGGTGGTTGGTTATCGTAGGGTTTATAACATTCGGGTTCATCGGCTGGCAATCTTGCGAGACTCGCCGGTCCGCAACGGCAGCAAGGGAAGGCGCGGAGGCTGCGTTGCTCAATGCGCAAGCTTTTATTCTGTCGATCCGTCCATGGCTAGTCGTTGCTGTCGCTCCGGTCGAAAAGAAGCCCGGGTATTTCCGTCTGCGTGCGGTTAATGGCGGACACACGCCGGCGAGGTTTCTCGAAGGGTGCTGCCGATTCGAGATGCAACCTGCGAATTGGGCTCCGCCTGAGGCTATCTCAACGCAAATTTGGTCTCCCGAAAAAAAGCTAATTGTTGGCGACGACGGGTTCGACCTTAATGCAGAGTTCCATCCAGAGAGCATTCTTGGCCCGGCGGAGATGGACCGACTGAAGAAGAGCCCCCATTTGTGTGTCCATGTTTATGGAAGGATCTTCTACGGCAACAAGATCATGAACAGCTCCAACGTCGAGCCTAAGCCGTATGAGACCTCGTGGCATTTTGCCTACAACCACTTCGAGAGAACGTGGTTCCGATGTGAAGGCGACACGTACAACACGAACGAGTAGTCCCCCCACTACCCCAAGTTGACACGATTGACAGGATTCGCTAAACTCGCAAGAGTCAGCGAGAGTGTCTTCTGCTCCTGTGCTACCGCCATCGATTTCGGTGGCCCGGCCGGGGGTCGGTCCCGATGCTGGAACGGATTTTACGCCGTTTTGGTATGGACTTGTCCGAAGTCAGCCATTTGTTCTTTTGGCCTCGCAGGTTTTTTTGGGAATCGGCGTAGCTGTGTTGTAAGCGCGCGTTCGGTTCCGCGAGAATTTTCTAACGCAACTGTTCAGAGAGGAAGTTCGTGCCGACTTTCAACCAACTCGTGCGCAAGGGACGCCGTCCTACGAATTACAAGACGGCCAGTCCGGCGCTGCAGGCTTGTCCGCAGCGGCGCGGGGTATGCACTCGTGTGTACACCACCACTCCCAAGAAGCCGAATTCGGCGCTGCGGAAAGTCGCGCGCGTGCGGCTGACCAACGGGATCGAAGTCACCACGTACATCCCAGGCGTCGGCCACAATCTGCAGGAGCACTCCATCGTGCTGATCCGCGGAGGCCGCGTGAAGGATCTTCCCGGTGTGCGCTATCACGTAGTGCGCGGAACGCTCGATACGGCCGGTGTCAGCGGCCGCCAGCAGAGCCGTTCGAAGTACGGAGCCAAACGGCCGAAAGGAGGCGCAGCGAAATAATCGTATGCCACGCAGACGCAGACCTGAATCGCGCGAAATCCTGCCGGATCCGGTGTACAACTCGACCCTGGCGGAGAAGTTCGTGAACTCCATGATGTGGGACGGCAAGAAGGCCATCTCGCAGAAGATTTTCTACACCGCGATGAAGACCATCGAGGAGCGCACGCAGGACGATCCGCTGAAGCTGTTCAAAAAAGCGGTCGAGAACTGCAAGCCGGTGCTGGAAGTGAAGACGCGGCGCGTGGGCGGCGCGAACTATCAGGTTCCTGTCGAAGTGCCGCAACAACCGGCGCACTTCGCTGGCGATCCGCTGGATTCTGATCAATGCGCGGAGCCGTCCTGAAAAGGGCATGCCCGACAAGCTGGCGAATGAATTGAACGACGCGGCCAACCTGCGGGGTGGCGCGATTAAAAAGAAAGACGACGTCCATCGTATGGCGGAGGCCAATAAGGCTTTCGCGCATTACCGCTGGTAAAGAGAAGCTTTATGGCCCGTACAGTACCACTCGAGAAAATGCGCAATATCGGCATCATGGCCCACATTGATGCCGGTAAAACCACAACTACCGAGCGAATTCTCTATTACACGGGCCGCACTTACAAGATCGGCGAAGTGCACGAAGGCACCGCCGTTATGGACTGGATGGAGCAGGAGCAGGAGCGCGGCATCACCATCACCTCGGCCGCGACCACCTGCGAGTGGCAGGATTGCACCATCAACATTATCGATACGCCGGGTCACGTGGATTTCACGGCGGAAGTCGAGCGCAGCCTGCGCGTGCTGGACGGCGCGGTGGCGGTGTTCGATGCAGTGGCCGGTGTCCAGCCGCAATCGGAAACGGTGTGGCGGCAGGGCGATAAATATCGCGTGCCGCGCATTTGCTTCATCAATAAAATGGACCGCGTCGGAGCGGACTTCTACCGCTCGGTCGAGACCATTGTGGACCGTCTGAAGTGCCGTCCGGTGGCGATTCAGATTCCCATCGGCGCGGAAGAAAATTTCAAGGGCATCGTCGATCTGGTGACCATGAAGGCGCGTGTGTGGCGGGATGAATCGCTGGGCGCGGAGTTTCGAGGAAATCGAAATTCCGGAAGATCTGCAGGATCTGGCGCAGGAGTATCGCGATAAGCTGGTCGAGGCGGTTTCGGAATCCGACGATCATCTGTTCACGAAATTCGTGGAAGGGCAGCCGATCACCGAAGCGGAGTTGCGCGCGGGTATCCGCAAGGCGACCATCGCGCAGAAAATTTTCCCAGTGGTTTGCGGGACGGCGTTCAAGAACAAGGGCGTCCAGAACTTGCTCGATGCCGTGGTCGCGTATCTGCCTTCGCCGCTCGATGTGCCGCCGATTCAGGGCGTCGACGTCGACGACAAAGAAAAGCACATCGTTCGCAATGCCAGCGACGACGAGCCATTTTCGGCGCTGGTGTTCAAGATCATGACCGATCCGTTTGTCGGCCAGTTGGCGTTTATCCGGGTTTACTCGGGCCGTCTGGGCGCGGGCGAATCGATCTACAACGTTTCCGTGGGACGCAAAGAGCGCATCGGGCGGCTGGTGAAGATGCACGCCAACAAGCGTGAAGAAATCACTGAAATTCTGGCGGGCGATATCTGCGCGGCAGTGGGTCTCAAGAACGGTCATCACCGGCGACACGATTTGCGATGAAAAGAGTCCGGTGCTGCTCGAATCGATCGATTTCCCGGCGCCGGTGATTCAGCTCGCCATCGAGCCCAAGACCAAGCAGGATCAGGAAAAGCTGGGCATGGCGATCGCCAAGCTGGTGCAGGAAGATCCGACGCTCAAGGTTTCGACCGATCCCGATACCGGCCAGACCATTTTGGCCGGCATGGGCGAACTGCATCTCGAAATCATTGTCGACCGCATGCAGCGCGAATTCAGCGTCGGCGCGAACGTCGGCAAGCCGCAGGTGGCGTATCGCGAAACGATTCGCAACACCGCGGAATCCGATTACACGCACAAGAAGCAGACCGGTGGAGCGGGTCAGTATGCGCGCGTCAAGCTGCGTGTCGAGCCGCTGCCTCCGGGTGGCGAATTCGAATTCGAAAACGATATTCGCGGCGGCAACATTCCCAAGGAATTCATTCCGGCGATTGAGAAGGGCGTGGTCGAGGCGCTGGAGCACGGCATTCTGGCAGGCTATCCGATGTCGGACGTGAAGGTGACGGTGTTCGACGGCGATTATCACGATGTCGATTCGTCGGAAATGGCGTTCAAGATCTGCGCGTCCATCTGCTTCAAGGAAGCCGCGCGCAAAGCCAAGCCGGTGCTGCTCGAGCCGGTGATGCGCGTCGAAGTCGTGGTGCCGGACGAATACATGGGCCCGGTCAACGGCGATCTGATTTCGCGCCGCGGACGCCTGGAAGGCACCGAGATTCTGGGTTCCACGCACATCATCAAGGCGATGGTTCCGCTGTCGGAAATGTTCGGATATGCGACCGAGTTGCGCGTCGCGCACGCAGGGCCGCGGGGCGTTCACCATGCACTTCGGGCAGTACGAGGAAGTTCCCAAGAACGTCGCGGAAGAGATTACCAGCAAGGCGCAGGGCAAGGTAGCTAGCTAGGACTTTTAAGGTTTCAGGAGACTGACATCATGGCGAAAGAAAAATTTGATCGCAGCAAGCCGCACGTGAACGTGGGGACGATCGGGCACATCGATCACGGCAAGACCACGCTGACGGCGGCGATCACCAAGACGCTTGTCGAAGCACAATCCGAAGAACAAATTCCGGAGCTTCGATTCGATCGATAACGCGCCGGAAGAAAAGGCCCGCGGTATCACGATCGCGGTGGCGCACGTGGAGTACGAAACGGCCAATCGCCACTACGCGCACGTCGATTGCCCGGGTCACGCCGATTACATCAAGAACATGATCACCGGCGCGGCGCAGATGGACGGCGCGATTCTGGTCGTCGCGGCGACCGATGGTCCGATGCCGCAGACGCGCGAGCACATTCTGCTGGCTCGCCAGGTGGGCGTGCCTTACATCGTGGTCGCTCTGAACAAAGTCGACATGGTGGACGATCCGGAGCTGCTCGAGCTGGTCGAGCTCGAAGTGCGTGAGCTGCTGACCAGCTACGGATTCCCGGGCAACGATCTGCCGGTGATCAAAGTGTCGCGCGCTCGGTGCGTTGAACGGCGAAGACAAGTGGGAAAAGACGGTTGACGAGCTGATGGAAGCGGTCGACAAGTACATCCCGATGCCGGAGCGCGTCATCGACAAGCCGTTCCTGATGCCGATCGAAGATATCTTCTCGATTCAGGGCCGCGGCACGGTGGTAACGGGCCGTATCGAACAGGGCATCTGCAAGGTCGGCGAGGAAATGGAGATCGTGGGATTCCGCGACACTCGCAAGACGGTGGTGACCGGCGTCGAAATGTTCAAGAAGCTGTTGGACGAAGGCGCGCGCGGGCGATAACGTTGGACTGCTGCTGCGCGGCATTGAAAAAGATGACGTGGAGCGCGGGCAGGTGATCGCGAAGCCGGGGTCGATCAAGCCGCACAAGAAGTTCAAGGGCGAAGTGTATGTGCTAGCGAAAGATGAAGGCGGGCGGCACACGCCGTTCTTCAAGGGATACCGGCCGCAGTTCTACTTCCGCACGACGGACGTGACGGGAGTCGCGCAGTTGCCGGAGGGGATGGAAATGGTGATGCCGGGCGACAACGTGGCGCTGGAAGTGGAACTGATCACTCCGGTCGCCATGGATAAAGGGTTGCGCTTCGCGATTCGCGAGGGCGGCCGCACGGTGGGCGCGGGTACGGTTTCCGAAGTTCTGGCGGATGCTCCGGCGCCGGCCAAAAAATAAGGATATATGAGCAGCTTGAGAGAACGCATTCGCATTCGCCTGAAGGCGTACGATCACCGTGTGCTCGATCAGTCGACCACGGAGATCGTAGATACGGCGAAGCGGACCGGCGCGCAGGTGGCCGGTCCGATTCCGCTGCCGACGGTGAGGAATCTGTACACCGTGCTGCGCTCGCCGCACGTGGACAAGAAGAGCCGCGAGCAGTTCGAGATCCGCACGCACAAGCGGCTGCTGGATATTCTCGAGCCGACGCAGGATACGGTGGATGCGCTGATGAAGCTGGATCTGCCGGCGGGCGTGGATGTGGAGATCAAGGCGTTCGGAAAGGGTAAGTAGTCAGGAGTCAGGAGTCAGAAGTCAGAATGCGAAGCGTTCTGGACGCTGCGACTGAATCCGGACTCCCGGAGATATTATGAGCCCAGGAATTTTAGGCAAAAAAATCGGGATGACGCAGGTGTTCCGCGCCGACGGGCAGGTTGTTCCTGTCACGGTTCTGAAAGCCGGACCGTGCGTGGTGGTGCAGCGCAAGACGCCGGCTACCGACGGCTATGATGCGGTGCAGCTTGGCTTGATGGAGTACATCAAGAAGTCCAGCATCTCCAAACCCGAAGCCGGACATCTGAAGAAGTCGGCGGCGGAGGGCGTGAAGTTCATGCGCGAGTTTCGTCTGGAAGAGGGCACCAATGGCGACCTCAAGCCGGGCGATCGCGTGCTGGTGGACGAGTTCAAGCCCAATGAAATTGTCGACGTGATCGGCGTGAGCAAAGGCAAGGGCTTCGGGTCGATCATCAAGCGGCACCACTTCAAGGGTGGCCCTGGATCGCACGGGTCCATGTTTCATCGCGCGCCTGGTTCGATCGGCGCATCGAGCTTTCCTTCCCGCGTTTTTCCCGGTATGCGCATGGCGGGGCAGTTGGGTATGGCTCGGGTGACGGTGCGGAATCTGGAAATCGTGGAAGTGGACACCGAGGACAACGTGCTGCTGATCAAGGGCGCGGTTCCGGGGCCGAACGGTTCCTACGTTATGGTCCGGAGGGTCAAGAGGTAGCCATGCCGAGCGTAGACATTATCGATCTGAGCAACAAGAAAGTCGGCAGTCTGGAACTGGCCGATGCGGTGTTCGGCGCGACCGTGAACGAAGCGCTGCTGTACGAAGCGGTCCGTCATTATCTGGCCGGGGAGCGGCGCGGAACGGCGTCCACCAAGACTCGTCATGAAGTGGCGGGGTCGGGCAAGAAGCTGTGGAAGCAGAAGGGCACCGGCCGGGCGCGTATGGGTTCGATCCGCAGCCCGCTGTGGCGTCATGGCGGCACGACGCACGGGCCGCAACCGCGCGATTATTCCTACAAACTGCCGCGCAAGATGCAATTGGGCGCGCTGCGTAGTGCGCTTTCGGCGAAACTGCGCGACGGCGAATTGCGCGTGGTGAGCGAATTTAAGATCGGCGATGTGAAGACCAAGGTGATGCGCCAGACGCTCGATAAAGTCGAAGCCAAGCGCACCGTGCTGCTGGTCGACAACAGTGCCGACAATCGCAATTTGCAGCTTTCCAGCCGCAATCTCGAAGGCGTGAAGCTGGTTTCCAGCCGCGACGTGAATGTATATGACCTGCTCGGACATGAGCAGGTTTTGTTGTCTCAGGCGGCGGCCGAGAAGCTTTCGGAGGCATTGGCGTAATGGACGTTTATCAGGTTATCAAGCGGCCTCTGGTCACCGAAAAAGGCGTGACCAAGAAAGACGGCGAGCAGACGCTGTGCTTCGAAGTCTCGGTCGATGCGAATAAGACTGAGATTCGCGCGGCGGTGGAAAAAGTTTTCAAAGTGAAGGTGGATGAAGTCAGGACTTCGACCACGGCGGGCAAGCTGCGGCGGCGCGGGCGGTTCAGCGGCTATCGCGCGGACTGGAAGAAAGCCTACGTGCGGCTGAAGGCGGGCGAGAAGATGCCGGAGTACGCGGAGATCTAAGTCATGCCGATCAAGACATACAAGCCGACCACGCCGACCCGGCGATTTACCAACGGTCGTTTCGCGTGAGGACATCACCAAGCAGACGCCGGAAAAAAGCCTGGTACGCGGCAAGCGTGGAACCGGCGGGCGATCGAGCACCGGCCGCATTTCTTCGCGATTCCGCGGCGGCGGGCACAAGAAGGCCTATCGCGAGATCGATTTCAAGCGCGACAAGAAGGGCATTGCGGCGAAGGTCGCGGCCATCGAATACGATCCCAATCGCAGCGCGCGCATCGCGCTGCTGCACTACGTCGACGGCGAGAAGCGCTACATTCTGGCGCCGGCCGGTCTCGAAGTGGGGCGCATCGTGAACTCGGGCGCGGACGCCGATATTCTGGTGGGCAATTCACTGCCGATCAAGAACATTCCCGCGGGCACGGTGATTCACAATATCGAACTGAAGCCGGGCAAGGGCGGCCAGATGGCTCGTTCGGCCGGTACGCAGGCGCAGTTGGTTTCGAAAGAAGGCGACTACGCGCTGCTCAAGCTGCCCTCGGGCGAGATTCGCAAAGTATTGGTAGAATGCGCGGCGACCATCGGCCAGGTAGGCAACGTCGAGCATGAAAACGTAAGCCTGGGCAAAGCAGGACGCAAGCGCTGGATGGGCAAGATGCCGCACAATCGCGGCGTCACTATGAATCCGGTGGATCACCCGCATGGCGGCGGCGAAGGCAAGACGTCGGGCGGACGGCATCCGGTGACCCCGTGGGGCCAGCCGACGCGCGGATTCAAGACTCGAAATAACAAGCGCACGAATAAGTTCATCGTGACGCGCAAAGCGAAGAAGCGGTAGGGAGACGGAATGGGACGCTCGCTAGCAAAAGGACCGTTCGTGGACGACCACCTGATGAAAAAGGTGAGCGCGATGAACGACAAGAACGAGAAAAAAGTGGTGCGGACGTGGTCGCGCCGCTCGACCATTCTGCCGGAATTCATCGGCCATACTCTGGCGGTGCACAACGGCAAGAAGTTCATCCCGGTGTATGTGACCGAGAACATGGTGGGGCACAAGCTGGGCGAATTTTCGCCGACGCGCACCTTTAAGGGACACGCCAATAAAGCAGCGGCGGAAAAAACCGCCAAGCCGGCCTAGGAGATTTCATGGAAGCCAAGGCAGAAGCCCGATACATTCGAACGTCGCCGCAGAAGATCCGTCTGGTGATCGATCTGATCCGCGGCCTGCGCGCGGGAGACGCGATCAACGTGCTGCGCGCCACCAACAAGCGCATCGCGCCGTCGGTCGAGAAGGTGCTGCGTTCGGCCATCGCCAACGCGGAGAACCGCTCGAGCGATGTGGACGTCGACAAGCTGATGGTCACCGAGGCGTATGTGAACGAAGGGCCGCGCATGAAGCGGGTTCGTCCGGCGCCGATGGGGCGCGCGTATCGCTATCAGCGGCGCATGTCGCACATTGTGGTCAAGGTCGGAGATAAGGAATAACGATGGGTCAAAAAGTACATCCCTACGGGTTCCGGCTGGGCGTCACGAAAACGTGGCGGTCGCGGTGGTTCGCCAAGCAGGACTACGCCAAGCTGCTGCGCGAAGATCTCGATCTCAAAGATTCGCTGCGCGACCGGCTGAAGAGCGCGGGCGTGAGTTCGATTGAAGTGGACCGTCCGGGGAACAAGCTGCGGATTACCATCCAGACCTCGCGGCCCGGGATCATCATCGGACGCAAAGGCGCGGAGATCGAAAAGCTGAAGGGCGACCTGGCCAAGAAGACCAAGCGCGAAGTGTTCATCGACATTCAGGAAGTGCATAAGCCGGAGCTGGATGCGCAACTGGTTTCGGAATCGATCGGATTGCAGCTTGAAAAGCGCGTGGCGTTTCGCAGAGCGATGCGTAAAGCGGTCGACTCGGCGCTGCGTTTCGGGTGCAAGGGAATTAAGGTTCGCGTGTCGGGCCGCTTGAACGGCGCGGAAATCGCGCGGACGGAATGGTATCTGCAGGGGCAGCTTCCGCTGCACACGCTGCGTGCGGACATCGATTACGGATTCAGCCAGGCCTACACCACCTACGGCGTGATCGGAATCAAGTGCTGGGTGTACAAAGGCGAGATTCTGCCGGGCGGGCAGCGCCGCGGCTTGCGCAACGATCCGGAGCCGCGCCGTCCCGCGCCGCGTAGAGATCGTGACAGAGATCGCGATCGGGATCGGGATCGGGCGCCGCGTGGTGGATACGGCGGAGGACAGCCGCAGCAGCAAGAGCAACAGGCTCCCGTCGCTGCTCCCATTTTGCCGCCGATGGCTTCGCCGGTGAGACAGGAACAACCTGCGAGTGCGCCGGAGACTACTCCTGGCGATCAAGGGAAAACGGAGTAAATCGTCATGTTGATGCCGAAGAAGGTGAAGTATCGCAAGCAGCAGCGCGGACGCCGCCGCGGTAAAGCGTGGCGCGGTTCGACGCTGTCGTTTGGCGATTTCGGGTTGAAGGTGCTGGAATGCGGCTGGATCACGGACCGCCAGATTGAAGCGGCTCGCGTGGCGATGACGCGCTCGATCAAGCGCGGCGGCAAGGTGTGGATTCGCTTGTTTCCGGATAAGCCGATCACCAAGAAGCCGGCTGAAACGCGTATGGGAAAAGGCAAGGGCGCGCCGGACCAGTGGGTGTGCGTGGTGCGGCCCGGCAAGATCCTGTTCGAGATGGAAGGCGTGACCAAGGAACTCGCGTCGGCGGCGATGAAGTTGGCTGCGGCCAAGCTGCCGCTGCCCACCAAATTCGTGACTCGCGAGCATGTGGAATAAGAGATGAAAGAGAACGCAGACAAAGTACGGGCGCTCGATACCAACGAGATTCGGAAGCAATTGTCGGAATCTGGTGAACAGATGTTCCGGTTGCGCTTCCAGATGTCGATGGGCCAGCCCGACGGGCTGAAGAAGATCCGGCTGATGCGCAAAGAGCGGGCGCGCATGCTGACCATTTTGCGCGAGCGCGAAATGAATCCCGACAACGCGGCTCCCAAGCCGGTGAAGAAAGCGAAAGCCGAGAAGGCCGCCAAGGCCGCGAAACCGGTGAAAGCGGTCAAAGCGAAGGCGGAACCCAAGACCGCTTCAAAAGAGAAGAAAGCTGCCGCGCCGAAAGCGAAAGCGGTCGTGAAAGCGGAAAAGAAACCGGCGGCTCCCAAGGCAGCCAAGCCAGCGGCGAAGCCGGCCGCGAAGAAGGAAAAGTAGAGCATGGCCGAAGCACAAAAGCAGCTCATCAAGAACGAGAAGATCGGCACGGTGGTGTCGAATAAAATGGCCAAGACCATCGTGATCGAGGTCACTCGCCGGGTGCCGCATCCGGTGTATAAGCGGATCGTCACCAAGCGCAAGAAGTTCTACGCGCACGATGAGGAGAGCTCGGCCAAAATCGGCGACGTGGTGCGCATCATCGAATGCCGCCCGATGAGCAAGCTGAAGCGCTGGAGGTTGGGCGAGATCGTACGCAAGGCGGTACAGGTCACCACCGATCTGAGCTCGATCGGCATTCAGACTGGTCCGGAGAAGCGGGTTTCCAAGAAAAAAGGCAAGGGCTAGGGATCAGGGAAGGTAAGGGAGCACTTTTATGATTGGGATGCGCACAATTCTCGAGGTCGCCGATAACAGCGGCGCGCGCCGGCTAAGCTGTATTCTGCCGCGCGGTGGCGATCTGGGGTTGCACGCCGGCCTGGGCGATATCATCACGGCGGCAGTAAAGGAAGCCGCGCCGGATTCGCAGGTGAAAAAGGGCAAAGTAGTGCGCTGCGTGATCGTGCGCATGCGCAAAGAGACGCGGCGCAAGGACGGCACCTACATCCGTTTCGATTCGAATGCAGCGGTGTTGATCAATGAAGTGGGTGAGCCGGTGGGCACGCGCGTATTCGGGCCGGTGGCGCGCGAGCTGCGCGACAAGAAATTCATGAAAATTGTATCGCTTGCCCCGGAGGTTATCTAATCCATGGCATTCAAGGTTCGGCGGCGCGATCTGAACGCGCCCAAAGTGCGGATGAAAGTCCGCTTGAAGAAAGACGACACCGTGAAGGTGATCGCGGGGCGGGATAAAGGGAAGACCGGCCGCGTTCTGGATATCGACAAGGTCACGGGCAGAGTTCTGATCGAAGGCGTGAGCCTGGTGAAGCGGCACACGCGCCCCAATCCGTCGAAGCAGATCAAGGGCGGGATTGCGGAGCGCGAAAGCTCCATTGCGATTTCGAACGTGATGATCGTCACCTCGGGTGGTGTGGCGACTCGTGTGGGTTATCGCACGGAGCAGACCGGCGCAATCACGCGGCAGGTTCGAGTCGCGAAAAAGGGCGGCGAGCTCTTGGATAAAAAGGCATAAGACATGGCAGCCAAGAAGACAGTTGCGAGATTACGAGAGCAGTACGACAAGAGCGTGGTTCCGGCGCTGACCAAGGAATTCGGTTACAAGAACGCCAACGCGGTGCCTAAGATCGAAAAGATTTCGGTGAACGTGGGCATGGGCGAGGCGACGCAGAACTCCAAGCTGATCGATGCTGCAGTGAATGAGCTGACGCAGATCGCGGGCCAGAAGCCGGTGATCACCAAGGCGCGTAAATCGATCGCGGCGTTCAAGCTGCGCGAAGGCATGCCCATCGGCTGCGCGGTGACGCTGCGCGGTGACCGCATGTACGAATTTTTGGATCGCCTGGTCAATGTCGCTCTGCCGCGCGTGCGCGATTTCCGCGGCGTATCGGGCAAGAGCTTCGATGGGCGCGGCAATTATACGCTGGGCCTGAAAGACCAACTGATTTTTCCCGAAATCGACTACAACAAAGTGGACAAGACCAAGGGAATGAATATTTCGATTACCACCACCGCCAAGACCGATGCCGAGGGTCTGGCGTTGTTGAAGCATCTCGGCATGCCGTTCCGGACGAATTAAGCAGGAGAACCATGGCCACCACCGCCAAGATCGCTCGAGATGAAAAGCTGGAAGCCGCCGTTCTGGCGAAGACCCCGAAACTGGCGTGCCGGCATCGAAATCGCTGTTTCCGGTGCGGACGGCCGCGCGGATTTCTGCGCAAGTTCAAATTGTGCCGGATCTGTTTCCGGAAACTGGCGCTGGCGGGCGAAATTCCCGGCGTGATTAAGGCGAGCTGGTAGTGCAGGGACGTGCAGGAGTAGTGGAGGACAAGGAATGACGACAACGGATCCGATCGCCGACATGCTGACGCGTATACGCAATGGGCTGGCCGCGCGCCACCCCAAAGTGGACGTGCCGTCGTCGCGGCTGAAAACGGAGCTCGCCAAAATTCTGAAGGACGAAGGCTACATCGCCAACTACAAGTTGACCGAAGAGGGCGCCAAGAAGTCCATCCGTATTTATCTCAAGTACACGCCGGGCAATGTGCCGGTGATCTCGCGGATCGAGCGGGTGTCGCGTCCGGGCTGCCGGGTGTATGTCGGTTCGAAAGCAGTGCCGCGCGTGCTGGGCGGCTTGGGAATCAATATCCTGACCACTCCTCGCGGAGTGATGACGGGATCGTCGGCGCGCAAGGAAGGCGTGGGCGGGGAAGTTCTCTGCCACGTCTGGTAGGGCCTCTGGCCCCTTTGGTTGCCGCGAAGTGTGGCGGCCGGTGAGAAGTTAGAGCGGGCCGGTGCGGTTAGTAAAGTGAGCCGGTTCGGGTAGTAGGGAAAAGAAAATATGTCACGAGTTGGAAAAAAACCAATACCGCTGCCGAAGGGCGTGAAGTTGAACATCGCCGATGGGCAGATGCATGTCGAAGGTCCCAAGGGCAAGCAGAGCGTTCCAGTTCCGGCCGGCATCACGCTGCGCCAGGAGAACGGGAACCTGGAGCTGCAACGCGAGAGCGACAGCCACGCGGCGCTGCATGGATTGACGCGCGCCCTGGCGGCGAATGCGATCCAGGGAGTCTCGGGCG
Source organism: Terriglobia bacterium (assembly GCA_963819125.1). Classification (GTDB taxonomy): domain Bacteria; phylum Acidobacteriota; class Terriglobia; order Bryobacterales; family Bryobacteraceae; genus Palsa-187. The sequence continues at coordinate 916,851 of CAWFUQ010000011.1, read as the reverse complement.
GATTTACGCGCGAACTGGATATCGTGGGCATCGGCTATCGCGCCGACGTCAAGGGCCGCATCGCGACGTTCACGCTGGGCTATTCGCATCCCATCGAATTTTATTTGCCCGATGGCGTCGACATGAAGATCGACAAGCAGACGCACCTGGTGCTGACCGGCGCGGACCGGCAACTGCTGGGCCAGGTGGCCGCGAATATGCGCGCCCTGCGTCCGCCCGATCCGTACAAGAACAAGGGCGTACGTTATACCGGCGAAGTGCTGCGTAAGAAGGTCGGCAAGACCGGCGCGTCGGGCGGGAAATAGTAGGAGCTAAGGACAATGGCACGCGATTCGAAAAATGATATCCGGCTGCGGGTTCACAAGCGCATCCGCGCGCGGGTCAGCGGCACGCAGGAACGGCCGCGCCTGGCAGTGTTTCGCAGCGTGAAGCACATCTACGCGCAAGTGATCGACGATACCAAGGGGCACACCGTGGCCGCGGCGTCGTCCAGCGAGAAAACGGGATCGAAAAACGGCGGCAACGTGGCCGGCGCGAAGGAAATTGGCAAGCTGGTGGCGGAGCGCGCCAAAGACAAGGGCATCAAGAGCGTGGTGTTCGATCGTGGCGGCTATCTGTATCACGGACGAGTGAAAGCGCTGGCCGATGCCGCGCGCGAAGCTGGGTTGGAGTTCTAAGGAGTCTCATGGCGACACCCGCAAAAAGAATTGAAGCGAACAACCTGAATCTCAAAGAGCAGGTGGTTTCGATCAACCGCGTGACGAAGGTCGTCAAGGGCGGCAAGAATCTGAGTTTTTCGGCTCTGATCGTGATCGGCGATCCGGGCGCGAAGATCGTCGGCTTCGGCACCGGCAAGGCCAAGGAAGTGCCGGCGGCGATCAAAAAAGGAATCGAAGCAGCGAAGAAGAATCTGCGCAAGATCCACGTGCTGGCGACCACCATTCAGCATCCGGTGCTGGGCGTGTTCGGCAGCGGTAAAGTATTGTTGAAGCCGGCCCCGGCCGGAACGGGCGTGATCGCGGGCGGGCCGGTGCGCGCGGTGATCACGGCGGTTGGAATTCCGAACGTGCTGACCAAGTCGCTCGGATCGCACAATCCGCACAACGTGGTGAAGGCAACCATCGACGCGCTGGAGCAGTTGCGCGATAAAGCCGAGATCGCGGAAATGCGCGGCATCGGTTCGGAGAAGGTGAGCTAGTTCTTTATGCCAGGAACCATCAAGATCAAATTAATCGGCAGCCCCATCTGCACGCCGGAAAAGCACAAGGTGATCGTGCGCGCGCTGGGACTGAAGAAAATGAATCGCGTGGTGGAGCGGCCGGACACGCCGGCGTTTCGCGGCATGGTGAAGAAGATCCCGCACCTGCTGGCGCTGGTTGAGGATAAGTAAATGAATCTGAGTCAACTGAAACCGCCCAAGGGCCAGAAGCACAAGAACCAGCGCATCGGCCAAGGCATGGGCTCGGGGCGCGGTAAGTATTCGGGCCGCGGAGCCAAGGGCGCGAAATCGATTTCCGGTTACTCGCGCATGCGCGGATTTGAAGGCGGCCAGATGCCGCTGCATCGCCGTCTGCCCAAACGCGGATTCACCAACATTTTCCGCAAGGAATACGCCATCATCAACGTCGCTCAATTGGAGCGGTTGGAAGGCAGCACGTTCGATCCCGGGAAGTTGCTTGAATCGGGCGCGATCCGCAAGCTGAAGCACGGGCTCAAGATTCTGGGCACCGGCGAGTTGAAACGCAAGATCACGGTAAAGGCGCACGTATTTTCGGAAGCGGCGAAGAAGAAAATCGAAGACGCCGGCGGAACGGTGGAGATCATCGGAGCAGAGCAGTAATCGCGACGGAGAATTTATGAAGTTTTTCGAAGCCGTAGCCAACGTATTCCGGGTTCCCGATCTGCGCAAGCGGCTGCTGTTCGCGCTCGGTTTGTTGGCGGTCTACCGGTTGGGCGGGCATATCCCGACGCCCGGTATCGATGCCAACAAGCTGTCGGATCTGTTCAGCAAGAACGCGGGCAGTCTGTTCGGCTATATCGATCTGTTCAGCGGCGGAATGCTGCGGCGGCTGACCATTTTCGCGCTGGGCATTATGCCGTACATCACGGCGTCGATCATTCTGCAGTTGCTCACCGTGGTCTGGCCGACTCTTGAAAAGCTTCAAAAAGAAGGCGAGCTGGGGCGCCGCAAGATCACGCAGTGGACGCGTTATCTGACCGTGATTCTGGCGATCGTGCAGTCGCTCGGTTTGGCCGCCGCGCTGCAATCGCAACAGGGTTTGGTGCTGCACCCCGGCCTGGGTTTCACGCTGATGATGATCCTGAGCCTGACCACCGGTACGGCGTTCATCATGTGGCTGGGCGAGCAGATTACGGAGCGCGGCATCGGCAACGGCATGTCGCTGATTATCTTTACGGGCATCGTGGTCAACCTGCCCAACGCAATTGGCGATATCGTGCGCAAGGTGCAAACCGGTGATTGGCCGCTGCTGCAGGTGCTGGTCATCCTGGTAATGATGATCGCGGTGGTTGGGTTCATCGTACTGGTGGAGCGCGGCGAGCGCAGGATTCCGGTGCAATATGCGAAGCGCGTGATCGGGCGCAGAATGATGGGCGGGCAGTCGACGCACTTACCGCTGAAGGTCAACGCGGGCGGCGTGATTCCGGTGATTTTTGCGAGTTCGCTGCTGACATTCCCGCAGACGCTAACCAATGTCGAATTTGTCAAGAACAGCTCAGTACTTTCGGGCATGCTGGGCGCGATCAGCGGCGCATCGCCGATGTACTATCTGATGTACACGGTCCTGATCATCTTCTTCTGCTTCTTCTACGTATCGATCATTTTCAATCCCAACGAAGCGGCCGACAATATGCGCAAGTACGGCGGCTTTATTCCGGGAATCCGGCCGGGCAAGAACACCGCCGATTACATGAACAAGATCCTGACCAAGATCACGGTGGTGGGCGGGCTGTATCTGGCGATCCTGTCGCTGCTGCCGCAGATCATGATCAGCGGAATTAAATTGCAGCGGCTGCCTTTGGTCGGCAATTTTATTGACGCGCATTTCCCGCGTTTTCTTCTGGACGGCCTGGGAGTCAAGTTGTATTTCGGCGGCACGTCGCTGCTGATCGTGGTCGGTGTCGCGATGGATACGGTCAACCAGATCGAAGCGCAGTTGATCATGCGCCATTACGAAGGCTTTACGCCGCGCGCGGGCCGCATTCGCGGTCGCAGAAGCAGCGTTTGATGGGACGAACCAGGAGAAAATGAACCAGCGTCTCTCGGTGATCCTGTTCGGTCCTCCGGGCTCGGGGAAAGGCACACAAGCCGCCATCCTCAAGCAGAATCTGGGGCTGCCGCACATCTCGACCGGCGATATCCTGCGGGAGCGCATTGCTTCCGGAGATCCGCTGGGGCGCGAAGTGGCCGAGATCATGAACACGGGCGAGCTGGTTTCGGACGCGATCGTGAACCGCATCGTGGATGAGCGGGTAGAGCAGCCGGATGCGGCTAAGGGATTCATTCTGGACGGTTATCCCCGTACGGTGGCGCAAGCCGAGCTGTTGAATGCGATGCTGCGGGTCAAGGGCGTGCGGTCGGTGGTAGTGCATTTGCTGGTCGAGTATAATGAAGTTATCGCCCGCCTTGCGTGGCGCCGCCAATGCGCGCTGTGCGGTGAGTTACAAAGGGTTGAATCGAACGGCTCGCGGAAGTGCGTCAAGTGCGGCGGAGCGAATTTAGTGGTTCGGGACGACGATCGTCCCGACGTTGTCGAGCAGAGATTGAAAGCATACGATCAAAAAACTGCGCCAGTGTTGAGTTATCTCCGCGGCGTGGGATACCCGGTTTTTGAAGTGAAGGCTGAGTCGCGCACACCTGAGGCGATTGCGGCTGAGATCGCAACGTTGATTGCCCCGAAGAATGGATTGGGGAGCGGCGAGCGGCAATACGGCGCGGCATGATCGTGCGCCGGAACATGTCGGAGCTTGAGAAGATGCGCGCCGCAGGGCTGCTGGTGTGGCAGATCCTGGACAAGCTGAGATCGATGGTGGCCGAAGGGTTGACGACGTTTGAACTGGAGACCACGGCCGAAAAGATGATGCAGGACGCGGGCGCGAGACCGGCGTTCAAAGGTTATTCGACGGCGGCGGCGGGGACCAAATTCCCGTACGTGCTGTGCACTTCGGTGAATGACGAGATCGTGCACGGCATGCCGAGCCAGAAGCGGGCGCTCAAGGCGGGTGACATCGTGTCGATCGATACGGGCGTGCAGTTGAACGGATATTACGGCGATTCGGCGGTGACGGTGCCGGTCGGCGAGATTTCGGAAGAAACCAAGCGGCTGCTGCAGGTGACGCGCGAATCGCTGGAGATGGCGATTGACAAGGCGCGGCCGGGCAACCGGCTGTTCGATATTTGCGGGACCGTGGAGCGGCATGTAGTCGCCAACGGATTTTCGGTGGTGCGGGAATTTGTAGGGCACGGGATCGGGACTCATATGCATGAGGAGCCGCAGATTCCGAACTACATCGACCGCAAGAACGAGAACCCGCGATTGAAAGAAGGCATGGTTCTGGCGATCGAGCCGATGGTGAACGCGGGCAAGCCGGGCAGCCGGGTGCGAGCGGATAAGTGGACCGCGGTGACGGAAGATGGCCGGAACTCGGCGCATTTCGAGCATACGGTGGCGATCACGGCGGATGGTCCATGGGTCTTGACGAGGCCGTAAAGGGCGAGCCGGCGGAAGTGATCGAGCTGTTGCCGAGTGCGGCGTATCGGCTGAAGCTAGAGAACGAAGAGATTGTGGTGGCGCATGCGACCGGGGCGAGCGCCGCGAATTTTGTGAGATTGCGGCCGGGAGATCGGGTGCGAGTGGAGCTTTCGCCGCACGATCGAACCCGCGGGCGAATTGTAGAGTTGCTGAAAGGCTGAGCATGAAAGTAAGGGCGTCCGTAAAAAAGATGTGCGACAAATGCAAGATCGTCCACCGCGAAGGCGTGGTGCGGGTGATCTGCGCGAATCCGAAACACAAGCAGAGGCAGGGATAATCCATGGCGCGTTTAGCAGGTGTTGATTTACCGGCCAAGAAGCGGACCGAGATCGGTCTGACCTACATCTACGGGATTGGACGCACGCGCGCGAAATCGCTGTGCCACCGCGCCGGGATCGATCCGGACAAAAAGTCGCGGATCTGACCGAAGACGAAGTCAATCGCGTCCGCATCATTCTCGAAGCCGAGGGCGAGGTCGAAGGCGACCTGCGCAAAGAGCTTTCGATGAACATCAAGCGCCTGATCGAAATGGGCGCGTATCGCGGCCTGCGGCATCGCCGCGGACTGCCGGTTCGCGGGCAGCGCACGCATACCAATGCACGCACGCGCAAGGGGCCGCGCCGCGGCACTGTTGCAAACAAGAAGAAGGCGACGGGAAAGACGTAGACGTAGTCCAAGGATTCATTCATGGCGAAAGCACCCGCAAAAGCTGGCAAAAAGAAATCGTTCAAGAAAAAAGAGAAGCGCAATGTGCCCACCGGATTGGTGCACGTGCAGGCTTCGTTCAACAACACCATCATCACGATTACTGACCCCATGGGGAACGTGTTGTCGTGGTCGAGTTCAGGATCGCTGGGCTTTCGCGGATCGCGCAAAGGCACCCCGTTCGCGGCGCAGCAGGCGTCGCTGACCGCGGCGAATAAAGCCAAGGAATCGGGCTTGCGATCGGTGGAAGTACGGGTGAGCGGTCCGGGAGCGGGCCGTGAATCGGCGGTGCGCGCGCTGGCAACGGCGGGTTTGGAAGTCCGGTCGATTAAAGATCGGACGCCGATTCCGCACAATGGTTGCCGGCCGCCCAAAAAGCGGCGCGTTTGATGCGCTGGGTTTGACCGGTATTTAAAACAGGAAAGCAGGACGAAGGCTTCGGCCGTAAACTGCACCTACTGAAATTCAGGGAGGTTAGGGACTTGGCAAGATACATTGGGCCCGTTTGCCGGCAATGCCGGCGCGAGGGCATGAAGCTTTATTTGAAGGGCGAACGCTGCCACACCGAGAAGTGCGCCATCGAAAAGCGCAACTTCCCGCCGGGCCAGCACGGCAAGGATCGTAAGCCGAAAATCGTCGGCTACGGCCTGCAGTTGCGCGAAAAGCAGAAGGCGCGCCGCTACTACCAGATTGCTCGAAAACCAGTTCCGCAATCTGTTCGAGAAAGCCAGCGCGATGAAGGGCATCACCGGCGAAAACATGCTCAACATGCTGGAGCGGCGCCTGGACAATACTATTTACCGCATGGGCTTCGGCACATCCCGCGCGCAGGCCAGCCAACTGGTGCGTCACGGCCACATCAATGTGAATGGACGCCGCGTCGACATTCCTTCGTTCATCGTGAAGCCCAACGATGTGATCGAAGTTCGCGAGAAGAGCAAGAACAATCCGACCATCCTCCATGCGCGCGACGCCACGGCGCATGCGCCCAGCCCCAACTGGCTGGAAGTGGATCGCGAAAATCTGAAGGCTCGTGTGATCGGCCAGCCCAAGCGCGAAGACCTGGTGCAGATCCAGTTGAACGAGCAGTTGATCGTCGAATTGTACTCCAAGTAAAAGTCGGAGACGGGCGGCGCGCCCAGCGCGCCTGGAAAGAGACCGCGACAAGGAGACCAGAAAAATATGTTCAAAGGATTTCAAAAACCGAAAAGATTGGTCGCCAACACCGAAACGCTCAATGAGCGTTACGGCATGTTCACGGCACAACCGTTCGAGCGCGGATTCGGATCGACCATCGGTACCGGCCTGCGGCGCGTGCTGCTGAGCTCGATTGAAGGCGCGGCGATCACGGCGGTGCGCATCGAAGGCGTCGCGCACGAGTTCAGCCCGATCCCCGGCGTTGTCGAAGACGCGACCGACATCATCCTCAACCTGAAGCAGGTCCCGTTCAAGATGATGGGCGAAGGCATGCGCACGGTGCGCCTGCGCGCCGATGGCGCGGGCGAGGTGATGAGCGGGCAGATCGAAACCGATCAGCGATATCGAAGTGCTGGACCGCAACATGCACATCGCGACAGTTGGCCCAGGCGGCAAGCTGTCGATCGAGATGCGCCTGAAGTCGGGACGCGGCTACGTGGCGGCGGATCGCAACAATGACGAAGATCTTCCGGTGGGCTACATCCCCATCGATTCGGTGCACTCGCCGGTTCGCAAGGTGAACTTCTCGGTGGAAGCAGCGCGCCTGGGCCAGATGACCGATTACGACAAGCTGCACGATTGAAGTGTGGACCAACGGCGCCATTTCACCGGCCGATGCGATCGGTCAGGCGGCGAAGCTGCTGAAAGATCACATGGCGATCTTCATCAACTTCGAAGAGCTGCCGGATTCCGCGGAAGAGCCGGCCGAGCGCGCGCTCAGCCAGATGAACGAAGTGCTGAACCGGTCCGTCGAAGAACTGGAGTTGAGCGTTCGTTCCTACAACTGCCTGAAGAACGCCAATATTCAGACCATCGGCGACCTGGTGCAGAAGACCGAAGCCGAGATGCTGCGCACCAAGAATTTCGGCAGAAAGTCGCTGAACGAGATCAAGGAGATTCTCTCCGGTCTCGGTCTGACGTTCGGCATGAAGTTCGACGCGCAGGGCCGGTTGGTTTCGCCGGCGGGAACTCCGGCCATGCTCGGCGCGGGCGAAGCCGACGGCATCGACGATACCGATATCGAAGACGACGAGCCGGAAGACGACGAAGAGGAGTTGAGCCCGTCGGCGGAGTAGTCCGCTTAAGGTCGGGAGTGGCAACATGAGACACAACGTATCCGGATATAAACTCAAGCGCGACGTGGGCGCGCGCAAAGCGCTGTTTCGCAATCTGGTCACCAGTGTGATCGAACATGAGCGCGTCGTCACCACGGTTCCCAAGGCCAAAGCGGTGCAGCCGCTGGTCGAAAAGATGATCACGCTGGCCAAGCGCGACACGCTGCACACGCGTCGTCAGGCGGCTGCGTTCCTGGAAACGCCGGCGGCAGTGAAGAAGCTGTTCGACAAGCTGGGCACGCGGTTCGGCCAGCGCGAGGGCGGCTACACGCGCGTGGTGCGGCTCGGATTTCGCAAAGGCGACGGTGCGGAGCAGGCCATGATCGAACTGGTGGGTTCGGAACTGGTCAAGCGCGCTGCCGATCGCGCCAAGCGTCGTGAAGAGAAGCTGGCTGCGCTGAAGTCCGGCAAAGACGAAGGCGAAGCGCCCGAAGAATAACGCATGCGCTGGATCGCTGTGCTGCTTTGCGCGGGTTTCTTGCAGGCGCAGAGCGCGGGCGATTCGGCGTCTCGCTGGAAGCCGATCGAATTCCTGTTCGGCAAATGGACCGCGAGTACGGGCCAGGGCTCGGGCGATTTCTCGTTCGAGCTTGACATCAATAAGCAGATTGTCGTCCGCAGGAATTTCGCGGCGTACACGTCCGGCTCGGAAGCCGGAACGCGTCACGACGATCTGATGATCGTCTACAGCGAGGACGCGGGCAAATCGCTTAAGGCGATTTACTTCGATTCCGAAGGGCACGTGATTCACTACGAAGTGCGTAGCCCGGCTCCCAACGTCGCTGTGTTCGAAAGTCCCGGGTACCGGCTCACTTACCGATTGGAGGGGAAGGCGCTCACGGGCAAGTTTGAAGTCAGCGGAAAGACGTATCTGGAGTGGACTGCCGTTCGGAAGTAGCCGCCGTGCGATGTCCCACCTGTAGTCCCACGGATCTGTGATCTGAAGTTTTTAGTGTTCCTACGATTCGGACGTATGGGCGGTTGGATCAGCCCAACCGCTGCGTGAACGATCCGTGTTATCCCAGGTGGCGTGCGTCCGAAATGCTAACAATTAACGTGGCGCGGGCTGTCGAGCCCGCTGCGCCGAGAGTCGTCTCGGCGCTTCCGGAAGAGCCGAGATGACTCTCGGCTCAGCAGGCCTGGCGGCCCGCGCCACGTCGAATAATGCTCAATCTGGAACGATCCGCCCTTTCATCTATTCCTGGCGCAGCGCGATGGCGGGATCGATATGCGTCGCTTTGCGCGCCGGGAGGTAGCACGCCAACGCGGCGACGCTGGTCAGCAACAGCGCCACGGCGAGGAGTGTGAGCGGATCCGTCGCGCTGACGCCGACCAGCACGCTTTTGACCACCGACGCGATCGCGTACGCGCCCGCCAATCCGATCGCCACGCCGATCGCCGTCAATCGCATCCCTTGCTTGAGAATTTCGCCTACCACTTGGCCGGGCGTCGCACCCAGCGCCATTCGCAATCCGATTTCATTGCGGCGCTGCATCACCGCATATGCGTTGACGCCGTAAATTCCGACGACAGCGAGAATCAGCGCCAGCAGCGCGAACGAGCCCATCACGATGGTCTGGAAACCCGGCTCAGCGAAGCGTGTCTCAAACATCTGCTGCATGGAGCCCAACTGCGCGATGGGCTGATCCTTATCCATCTGCGTGAGCTCGCGACGAACCGCGGAAGTCAGCGTCGCAGGATCGATAGCGGTACGAATCACAATCCAACCGATCGTGATCCAGGGATTTTGGGCGTGCGGCGAATAGATGTAGGGCGGAACGGGCGCGCCCAACTCAGCGCCCTTCACATCGCCGATCACGCCTACGATTTCGGGATAGATCGTATCTTCAAACGCGCTCTTCGCGAACACCGGACGATTGAGGAGCACGCGCTTGCCCACCGGATTTTCGTTCGGAAAATATTTCTGCGCGAACGTTTCGTTCACCAGCACCACCGGAGGCGCAGTCGCATCGTCGCGCGCGGTGAAGCCCCGCCCGCGTTTGATCGGAATGCGCAGCGTGGCCAGATATTGATCGCTGACGGTGATGTAGCCGACGCCGGGACGCTCGCCCTGATCTCGCGGCGGCGAAGATTCGAGATCGAACGGCACCTCCATGCGAAAAGTCTGCAAGGGAAGATGGCTGCCGATCGCGACGGTCTCGACGCCAGGCAGCGCGGCGATCCGCTCCATCGCCTGTTTGTGATAACGCAGCGAAGCCGCGGCGTCGTATTTCGCCGCCGGGAGAAACAGGCGCAGCGTCAGCACGTTCTTAGAATCGAAGCCGAGATCGAGCGTGTACATCCCCACCAGGCTCTTGATCATCAATCCGGCGCTGGCTGCCAGCATCAGTGCGAATGCGATCTCGCCCACGATCAAGATCTGGCGAAGGCGCTGACGTCCACGGCCGGAGGTCGCGCCGCGGCTGCCTTCTTTAAGATTCTGCTGCATGTCCGGGCGCGTGGAAGTGAGCGCGGGGGCCATTCCGAACAGCACTCCCGTCGCGACGGCGATCAGAATCGTGTAGATCACCACAAGCTGGTTCAGCTCCACCTGCGCACCGCTGGGAATCACGCTGGTGGGAACGACGCTGGGAAGAATGCGGACCAGGGACCACGCGAGGGCAAGTCCCGCCGCGCCTCCCAGGCTCGACAGCAGCACAGCTTCGGTCAGCAATTGGCGCATCAGCCGGCCTCGTGTCGCGCCCAAGGAAAGCCGCACGGCGATTTCTCGATGACGCGCGGCCGATCGCGCCAACAGGAGATTGGCGACATTGGCGCACGCAATCAGCAAAATCAAACCGACCGCGCCGAACAGCAGCAGAACCCGGGCGCGGAGGGTTCCGTTCACCAGCGACTCCTGAAAGCTGCTCATCTCGATCTGCCAGCCTTTGTCGGATTTCGGGTATTGTTCGGCCAGCGCGTTACCGATCGATCGCAACTCGGCTGCGGCGACGGGGCGCGGCGCTTTCAATCGTCCGACGACCCGCACGCCGTGATAATCGCGGTTGTCGCGATCGAGCGTGATGGGGATCCAGGCCTGATAATTTCGCCACACGAACTGGAATTCGGGCGGCAGCACGCCGACGATGGCGTAAGACGTCGAGTTGAGACGGATCGGCTTGCCCAGAATGTTGGGGTCTGCGCCGAAAGTTTCCTGCCAGAGTTTGTTGGAGATGATGGCGACCTTGGATGCTGAGCCGGGGTTATCGATACCGTCTTCATCCGGAAGGAATGTGCGGCCGAGTGTCGGTTTAATTTCGAGCGCGTGAAAAAAATTCGAAGTGGCGGTGGCGCCCGCGATTTGCAGGGGCCGGTCGCCGCCGGTGATTACGAATGAAGCGGGCCACCAGCCCGCCAGATCGGAAAACGATTTCGATTGTTTGCGCCAATCGATGTAATCCGCCGCGGACGCGCTGTAGACGGCGCCAGCGGGGTCGCGATCCTGGATCACCATGAGTTGCTCTGGATCGCGAAAATGGAGGGGATGCAGCAGCAGCGCGTCGACGATGCTGAACATCGCGGAATTCGCGCCGATGCCGAGAGTCAGCGCAACCACCACCGCCAGACTGATGGCCGGCGATCGCAGCAGAATGCGGCAACCAAATCGCAAATCCTGTAACAGGGATTCCATCGATTATTCCGGGAAATAACGTCTCAACATAATACCGCCTGCGCCGCACTACCCTAGAGAGATGAAACTTTCCGAACTCGCCGCGGCGCTGGGTTGCGAGCTGCAGGTCGTTAACCCAAGTGATGGCGCGATTGAAATCACCGGCGTTGCGGGAATGGAAACCGCGGGGCCGCACGAGGTCACTTTCCTGGCGAATCCGAAATACGCGCACAAGGTGAAACACACCCGCGCGGGTGCGATCCTGGTGGCGAAGCGGATGGAGGGGTTGGCCGCGGCGCAGCTCATTTCTACGAACCCATACCTCGATTCCGCGCGCGCTCTGGGCATGTTTTACCAGGCTCCGAGGCCCGAGCCCGGTATTCACCCCACGGCGTCGATTGCGAAATCGGCACGCATCGGCGCGGGTGCATCGATCGGGCCGTTCGTGGTGGTCAGTGAGAAGGTCACCATCGGCGTCAACGCGACACTGCGAGCACACGTCGTGATCTATGAAGGCGTCGAGATCGGCGACGATTTTCTGGCGCATTCGCACGCGGTGGTGCGCGAATTCTGCCGCATCGGCAATCGAGTGATTCTGCAAAACGGAGTGGTCATCGGCGGCGACGGATTCGGCTTCGCCAAGCGCGCTGACGGCAGCCATTACAAGATCCCGCAGACCGGCGTGACCGTGATCGAAGACGATGTCGAAGTGCAGACCATGACGTCCATCGATCGCGCATCGATGGGCGAGACGCGCGTGCGGCGCGGCGCCAAGATCGACAGCCTGGTGCAGATTGGCCACACGTGTACCGTTGGCGAGGACAATATTATTTGTGCGCAGACCGGGCTCGCCGGATCGAGCGTGCTCGAAAAAAATGTGCTGCTGGCTGGGCAGGTGGGGGTCTCGGGGCACTTGACGATTCATGACAACGCGGTGATCTACGCTCAATCCGGAATCGGCGGCGACGTCCCGGCGGGAGCGCTGATGAGCGGATCTCCGGCGTTTGAGGCTCGCGATTGGCTGCGCGCGGTGACCGCGTTTCCTAAGCTGCCGGAGCTTCTGAGGACAATGCGACAATTGGAGAAACGGCTGGCGTCGTTAGAACAAGCTCCGGAGCCGGACGTCCCAACCCAATCATGACTCCCGAAGAACTCGCCAAGGACGACCAAGAAAAACGCGCAAGCTGTGCGGAGGCGGGCCATCCCGATCATCCGTTGCTGGCTTATCGCAACCAGCAGTTTCTCGACACACCGGAAGCGCGCTCCATGCGCATTATCAGCGAATATTTGTATCCGTTGTCACAATTTCGAAAAGAAAAGGTGCAGGACACCGTGGTGTTCTTCGGTTCGGCTCGAACCTATGAGATGGGGCCGAACGCCCGCTACTACAATGACGCGCGCGAGCTTGCCAGACGCATCACGGAGTGGTCCGACCAGCTACCTCATCAGGGAAGAAGATTTGTGGTGTGCAGCGGCGGAGGGCCAGGCATCATGGAAGCCGCCAATCGCGGCGCGCAGGATGCGGGCGGGAAAACGGTCGGCTTGAATATCGGATTGCCGTTCGAGCAGCGGCCGAACCCGTTCATCACGCCGGATCTGTGCTTCGAATTCCACTACTTCTTCATGCGCAAGTTCTGGTTCGCGTATCTGGCGAAAGCGCTGGTGGTGTTTCCGGGCGGATTCGGAACGCTGGATGAACTCACCGAAATCCTGACGCTGATGCAGACGCAGAAGCTGCTCAAAAAAATGGCGGTAATTCTGTACGGCAGCGAGTACTGGAAAGAGATCATCAACTTCGACGCGCTGCTGAAGCATGGCATGATCGCCGAAAGCGATATGCAACTGTTTACCTTCGCCGACGACGTCGACACCGCGTTCAAGACGCTGGTCAGCAGCCTGACGAAATACTGGCTGGACACCTCACACGAAACGCCTTCCATCGCGAAGACGCAGGTGTAATCTCTTATGACTACCATCCGGACCATTTACGAATGGCTGGGCCGGATGGGCATCGCGTTTCTGGTCCTGCTGGCCGGCTACATCGCGATCGAACAGTTCGCGCCCTCGCGCGGCGGCATCATCTTCCTGCTACGGGTGGGCATGCTGATCACGGGCGCCTGGCTCGCGGTGCGATTGCTGTGGCGCGCGGCGCGGCACGCCACGTGGCGATTGCGCAATCGCCTGCTGGTCACCTATCTGTTCATGGCCGTGGTACCTATCCTGCTGATCGCTGCGTTGGCGATCGGTGGAGGGCTGCTGCTGGCGTGGCAGCTCGCGGTATATCTGGAAACCAGCGAACTGGATCGCCGTGTCGAAAATCTGGTTTCGGCGTCGGATAGTATTTTGCGGACGCCGCCCGAGGCGCGTTCGGCCCTGATCGAACGCATGATCGAGTTGTTCTATCGCCAGCGCTATCCCGGCATCGAAGTGCTGGTGCGCGACGGCAAGCAGGTGTTGCGTTATCCCAATGACGCGACGCTTGAAGACCCCAAGCCGGGCTGGAGTTCAATCCACGGCGTGCTCGAAAAGGACCGGCGATTCTATCTGTGGTCGTACGAGAAGCTGCCGGCGGGCGACATCACCATCACGGTTCCGCTGACGCCGGAGTATCTGGCGGGTCTGGTGCCTGATTTGGGAGTGATCGATTTCGGCGAATCGGCGACCACGCGCGCGCGCTTCGGATCGCTTCCCGCCAAGGTCGGCCGGGTGCCCGATCCGGTGAATCAATTCGATCGCGAATATCAATGGTCGGCCGTGATTCCAACTTCGAATTGGGAGGATCCGGGAAGCCAGACGCGCGGATTGTTGAAGATCAGCTCGCGCGTTTCGGCGCTGCTCGATGCGGTGTTCAATCGGAAAGCCGACGTGGTCCAAGGCGTGTTGCAGATTGGGCTGGAAATCGGCGTCGTGGTGTTCTTTATCGTCGAAATTATTTCCTTCATCATCGGCATCACCATGACGAGGACCATCACGGGCGCGGTGCATCGGCTGTATGAAGGAACGCAGAAGGTGATCGAGGGCGACTTTTCGCATCGGATCCAGGTGCAGGGCGCGGATCAGTTGGCCGAGCTGGGTAAATCGTTTAACTCGATGACGGAGAATTTGGAGCGGCTGCTGGTGGTCGCCAAAGAAAAGGAGCGCCTGCAGTCGGAAATCGAAATCGCCAGGGAAGTACAGAGTCAGCTTTACCCGCGCGTGGCGCCGCGCACGCGCAAGTTGAACGTCACGGCGATTTGCCAACCTGCGCGCATGGTTTCAGGCGATTACTACGACTACGAATTAATTCGCGACACCCAAATCGCGCTGGCCATCGGCGATGTGGCGGGCAAGGGAATTTCGGCAGCGCTGCTGATGGCTACGCTGCAAAGCTCGCTGCGGACGCAGTTGCAGAGCTGGCTGGAGGTGGCTGCAACGGCGACGGGTAATGGAATCGTGATGCCCCCGGTATCGACCTCGCAGCTGGTCGGGCGATTGAACAATCAACTGCACGCCTACACCTCGCCCGAAAAATACGCGACGTTCCTGCTGGGCGTTTACGATGAGCCGACGGGCGCGTTTACTTACACCAATGCGGGTCACTTGCCGCCGCTGGTGGTGCGCGACGGCGTGGGATCGAGGCTGGATGTGAATGGCACCGTGGTCGGTGCGTTTCCGTTTTCGATTTATGGCGAGAGCCGCGTGAATCTTTCGAGCGGGGATCTGCTGGTATGTTTCACCGACGGGGTAACAGAGCCGGAGAATGAATATGGCGAAATGTTCGGCGAGGATCGTCTGATGGATCTGGTGGTGCGCAACGCGCATCGCGATGAGCAGGAGATCATCGATCTGGTGATCCAGAGCGTGCGGCAGTGGACGTCGTCAGAGGAGTTACAGGACGACATGACCATGCTCTTAGCCCGACGGCTGTAGATCGAGCTCGCGCCAAGCCTCCTGCCAGGTGTAGTCGCGCAAATACTTTTCGCGGCCGGCCTCGCCCAGCCGTTCTCGAAGGCGCGCGTTGCCCAGCAGCTTCACCACTGCGTCAGTAAATGATTGCGGATCGTCGGCGATGAGCAATTCACGGCCATGTTCTGTCCACAGACCCTCAGTCCCGAGCGTCGTCGACACCACCGCTCGACTCGCGGCCCAAGCTTCGAGAATTTTGAATCGTGTGCCGCTTCCGGAAAGCAGCGGCACCACGCAAACCTTCGCAGCCGCCAGCGCCGTGATCGCGTCGTCGATCTTGCCGGTCATGGTGATGCGATCATCGTCCGCGACGATCTTACGGACCGCATGTTCGTTGCATCCGATCAATCGCCATTGGAGCGAAGGATCACGTTCTCGAATCCGCGGCCAGATACGATCGTGGAACCAGCGCACGGCTTCGACGTTGGGATGATATTCGAGATTACCGCTGAAAGCGATGCAGTTTTCTTCATCAACGTGCTGCGGATCGATCACCGGAAGCGCGTTTGGATAGACCGTGATGGAATTGTGATCGATGCGGCGGCGATCTTCTTCGGACGCGACCAGGATTTGGTCGAACTTTCGCAGCCATTCGCGTTCCAGTCCTTCATAGGAATTGGCGAATCGTGACATCGCGATCGATTCGAGACCACGCGTCGCCGCTGCATGCGTTCGGGCCAATTGGCTTTCGACATTGTGCAGATCGAGAATCAAGCGATCGCAGTGCGGCCGCAGTACGCGGGCGTAGGGGGCGCACCAGAAATGCTCGATCACTCCGAGTGCATAATGCTGGTCGTGCAAATGCGGTTCAAGCTGATCTCCGAATCCAGAAAAGCGGTCGAACAACGGCGGGATCCCGCGCGCCAACCGCAGACCATTGCGCCACGCCCGTGCGATTGGCGACTTCGAATGATGCGGTAGATCAAATCGCGCGACGGTAACGTCGTAATGCTGGCGCAGGTAAGCGAGCAGCGAGGCCGATCGCCATCCTCCACCGCCCAGGCCCGGTTCGGGCGATTCGGGGGTGAGGAACATCGCACGATCACGCATGATGAAACCTGCGCATGGCTTCGTCGTAGACGTCCTGGGTGAGCTCGGCGGTGCGACGCCAGGAGAAATGTTTCGCGCGGGTGAGGGCCCGCTTGCGCAGATCAGAGAACCGCGATGGATCGGCCGCGATCGCGCGCAATGGTTCTATCAAACGATCGACGCTTAATGCCCCATCGCCCGCGACTTCCATGATTGCTGGATCGCGCGACGTCACGACAATCGCACCACATTGCATCGCTTCGAGCACAGGCAATCCGAATCCTTCGTAGAACGATGGATACACAACCGCAAGAGCGTTGGAATAGAGTACCGGCAATTCGGCCTCCTGCACTTCGCCGAGCAAACGCAATCCGGGCTCCTCGGCGATCGCAGGAAAATCGTCACGCCGGCGCCCGGCAATCACCAGGTCGACATGATGTGCCTTACGAGTCTCGCGCCACGCTTCGATCAACTGGGCGATATTCTTGCGGGGCTCCAGCGTTCCGACAAACAGAAAAAACGGTCTATCGGGAGCCGACACGATCGGTCGAAAATGCCCGGAAGCCGCGAGCGGAATCGCGACCACGCGATCCGGCCCGAGTCCGAATCGTTCGATCGCGGCGCGGCGGATCGCTTCGGTCGGCGTGATGATCATGGTGGGGACCCGCGCGCGCAGCAGCGCCGAGGTTCTACGGCGAATGCGCGATGCGTCCGGCTGCCATTTTCGATAGAGCCACGGAGAGAGATCGTGAATCGTCATCACGCTAGGCCGCAAGGGCAGATATGGGACAGAAAAATCGGTGCCGTGAAACAATCCGATACCGAGCCGTTTCATCTCGCGCTGTACCCCATTCGACCACCATCGCCGATCCAGAAATCCACGCGCCGGTTCGCCTGTGCGCAGGTTCGGCGAATCATTATCGGGCAGCGAAAATGGGCGATCGCACAGCAGCCAATATTGACGATCCGGAAATCGCGCGGCGAGCGCGCACGTCAATTCTGATGTGTAGCGCGCGATGCCTCCAGTCGCAACGGTGAGAGGAGCGCCGTCTAAGGCGATATTCCTAGCGACATCGGGCGGAGAATCGGAGGCGAAAGTCACCGCGCTACGGTAGGATAGCATCGTAGGCGGTCGGTTGGTCGAACCGGTCGCCTCATTAATCAGATGAATCCTCTCGATGAACTGAAAAGCCTGGATCGGCAAGTCGAGCAGGTCGCCGACCTGGAAGCGCTGAAGCCGATTTTCTTCCGTTTGGACGAAATTTCCAAACAGCATTCGAGCGATTTCGAAGTGCAGTTGGTGGTCGGCGATGTGAAGCAGCACCTGGTCAATCGCGGCGTCAAGCTGAAGGAAATGGCCGCGTCGGGAGCTCTGCCGCAGACCATCAAGCCTCCGCAGGTTCCGATTGCCCCTCCTGCTGCTCCACCGGCCCCGCCCTTGCCATCGTCTTCATCCGAGGCTCCTCCCACGGTGAAGCTCCCTCGATCGCCCGTAGTGCCACCGGCCCCGCCCTTGCCACCGTCTTCATCCGAGGCTCCTCCCACGGTGAAGCTTCCTCGATCGCCTGTAGTGCCACCGGCGCCGCAGACTCCACCGCCTGCGCCTTCGAGTCCCCCGCCGGTATCGGGACCACGAGATCCACTGGCGGGTCCAGCGCCTCTCCCGGACTTGAAACCACCGAATCGCCTGATGGCGTCGGGACAATTTCCCAGCGAGCTTCCGAAGGCTCCGGGTGGGCCGCCGCCGCTTCCCGGTCCCGCGGCCGCGCCGCCCGCGAAGCCACCCATCGCGAAATCCCCGGCTGGCCCGCCGCCGATGCCCGGTCCTGCTGCGAAACCTCCGGTTTCAATCCCGATGTCCGCGCCAATGCCGGGCGCTACGCCAAGTGGTCCGCTTTCGACCGGGCCGCAATCGCTGCCGACCGGAGCTCAGTCATTGGGGGCGGCAACTCCTCCAGCCTCGCCTCCCGCCTCACCACCCAATGTCCCGCCGCGAAATCCGCCGAAGCAGCCGCCGCGCGGCGCTGAGCCGCCCAAGCGATCGACGTGGAAGCAACCGCTGATCCTGGGTGCGTTGATCGGCACGATCGTCGCGGTGATTGCGATCGCGTTTCTGGTAAATCTGGCGCGCAAGCGGAATCATCTGTTCGAAAGGAACGCTGCCGACAAAGCAGCGGTGCAGGTGGAGATTGCGACTGTTCCCGCGGCGGCGTCCGTTCGGGTCAATGGTGAAACGAAATGCAACGCGCCCTGCGCGGTGCCGCTGACGCCGGGAACATACCAGGTGACTGCGTTTCTGGACGGCTACGAACCGGCAGCGGGATCAGTCACGGTAACCGCGGGGCAGCCGGCCAATGTGAGTCTCACGCTGGTCGCGCAGGCGCAGACCGTGCGCATTCTTACCGATCTCGATCAGGGCAAAATCGTCATCGACGATCAGCCGCCAGCCGAGCTGCAAGAGGGCCAGTTCATTCTGGATAACGTGGCGCCGGGATCGCACACCGTCAAAGTTACCGGCAAGAGCGGCGAAGCATCGTTCACTTTCGATATCGCTGAAGCGAAACCGCCGGTGATCACGGGAACGCCCACGGCGAAAAATCTCAACGCACTGCTGATTTCGAGCTTCGGCAATCAAGCGCACGTGGTGACCAACGCGGGACCTCTGAAGCTGGCGGTGAACGGCACGCCGGAAGAAGATGTGGGGCCGGCGGGCGTCGACTTGAAATCGTTCCTGCCAGGTGTGGATGAATTAGTGGTCGGCGAAGGCAAAGATCAGCGCAACGTGAAAGAGAGCTTCGGGCCTGCGCCGATGCTGACGGCGTTCCTGAAATCGGATCTGAACATCGGGACGCTGATTGTTTCCACCGGTGAAGAGGATGTGCGCGTGTTCGTCAACGAAAAAGAATACCGCCGTAAGACGCAGCGTGGACAGGTGCGCATCCCCGCGATCGGTAAGGTGAACGTGCGGGTCGCCAAGGACGGATTCCTGCCGGTGGCGGCGCAGACGGCCGAGGTCAAGAAGGGCGCCGAAGTGCGGCTCGAATTCAAGCTGAATGCCGCGCCCGTGGTGAGCACGCTGCAAATTCGCGGAGCGACTCCGGGAGCCGATGTTTCGATCGACGGCGGCAGCATCGGGACCGTGAACGGCGACGGAACGTTCACTAACTTAAACGTAACTCCTGGTGATCACGTGATCGAACTGCGGCTCGAGAAATTCCAGCCCAAGCGATTGCAGCGCAGCTTTCGCGCCGGGCAAGTGACGGCGATCGCGGGGGCGGATGCGTCGCTGGCGGCCGCGGTAACGAACGGAACCATTCGCGTCGCGCGCACTCCAGCGAATGCGTCGATTACATACCGGCGCGCCGACGAAAATGAATCGCACGATCTGCGTGCGCCGCAGGTGGAGCTTCCCGCGGGGAGTTACATCTTCACTGCGCGCGCGGCCGGCTTTACCGACAAGAGCGAACGCATTTCGGTGGCGGCAGGCGAATCGAAGACGCTTGAAATCGCACTGGCGGCGGTACGTCCTACGGCGCCAGTGGTCAAGGGCGGCGACATTACCGATTTCGAAGAAGCTGGGGCGTGGAAAAAAGACGGGGATCTGTGGGTCCACAAGGGCGGCGGATTCGTGCCGTACAAGCTGGGGCCGAAAGGCACCTACACGTTCACGGTCGAACTGGTGAAGGGCGGCGGGCTGTTCCGCGGGGGCAGAATTCGCTGGGCGGCGCAATACGTTGACGCGAAGAATTATCTGATGTTCGAACTCGACCGGCACACCTTTTGGGCGGAAGTGATGGAGAAAGGCAAAAAATTCGAGCGCGCAGAAGACTCCGCATCAGCTCGACACGCAGAAGTCGTTCACGATCCAGATCGAGATCACGCCGGAGCATATCGTTCATAAGATCAAGACCGCGGATGGAAACTGGCTGACGCTTGATACGTTCGCTGAGCCGGGCCGCAACTTCTCGGCCGGCAAGTTCGGATTCCTGATTCAAGGCAGTGATGAAATCGGGATCTCAGATTTCTCGTTCACACCGAAATAAGCGCATGTCATCGCGTCGGCAATTTCTGAGCGCGGCGCTGGTCGGGCTGACGGCGAAAGCTGCTCGTCCCATTGCCGGCGGTTTTGTCAACGACGCGTTTCCGATCGGCCATCGCATCCGCGATCACGCCAGGATTGCCGCGCCGTCGCGCGTTGAGAAATTTCCAGTTGTCATCGTCGGCGGCGGAATGGCCGGATTGAGCGCCGCATGGCGGCTGACCAAGAGAGGCTTTCGCGATTTCGTTCTGCTCGAAATGGAAGCGCAGCCGGGTGGTAATTCGCGCTGGGGCGAGAACGAGATCACGGCGTTTCCGTGGGCAGCGCACTACGTTCCGGTTCCCGACACCCGCGAATCGCTGGTGCGCGAACTGTTCGAAGAGCTGGGCGTATTTAAAGACGGAAAGTGGGACGAACGCCGCTTGTGCTTTTCGCCGCAGGAGCGACTATTTCTGCACGGACGCTGGCAGGAGGGAATCGAGCCGGAGATCGCCTCGACGGCGCGCGATCGTGAAGATTACCAGCGCTTCAATGACATGATGCTGGCGTATCGCGCCACCGGCAAGTTCACGATTCCGATGGAGCGCGGGACGCATTTAAATAATTCCCTGGACCTGGATCGGATCTCCATGCAGGAGTGGATGTCGCGCAATAAATTCACGTCGCCGTATCTGGATTGGTACGTCAACTACGCTTGCCGCGACGATTATGGTGCACTGGCTGGCGACACGTCGGCGTGGGCTGGTGTGCATTATTTTGCATCGCGCGAACCGGAAGAAAAAGGTCCGCTTACCTGGCCCGAGGGCAACGGATGGATCGCGCGGCAGTTGATCGAGCGACTAAAGCCGTGGCTGCGCCCGTCGTCACCGGTGTTTTCGATTGGGAAAGAAGGCAATCGATTGCGGGTGCGGACGGAGGCCGTCGATTATCTCGCCGACCGCGTGATCTTCGCCGCGCCTACATTTCTAGCGCCTTATCTAATCGACGCCGCGCCGAAGCCGGATGGTTTTGTGTACTCGCCATGGCTCACCGCGAATCTCACCATCGAACGGCCGCCTGAAGATACGGCGTGGGACAACGTAATCTACGAATCGCCCGCGTTGGGCTACGTGGTCGCGACGCACATGACGTTGAGCACGGTGGTGGAGCGATCGGTATGGACGTTTTACTGGTCGCTGGCGCATCGGCCTCCGGCGGAAATGCGGCAGATGCTGCTCGATAAGGATTGGGCGTGGTGGCGGGAGGCGATTCTCAACGATCTGGCGCGCGCGCATCCCGACATTCGCGAACGCGTGTCGCGCATCGACATCATGCGCATCGGTCATGCGATGGCTCGCCCGGTGCCGGGATTTCTGGGATCGGAATCGCGGCAAAAATTTGCGAACGGTTCGCGTGAGGATCGTATCTATTATGCAAATTCCGATCTCAGCGGCTTCTCGATTTTTGAGGAGGCGCAATATCGCGGCGTGACCGCTGCCGATCGCGCGCTCGCGTCCATAGGACGCGCGTAACCACAAGGATTTCCAATGGTTGAAACAGCACCGGGCTGTATGATGGAGCTTGCATGACGAATGTGACGCTGATGGCCGCTGCCAGCGCCGTGCTCGGTTCCACGGGCTTCGCGGCGTATGCAGTGCGCGGGCGGTCATCCGGCTTGTTCGCGCCGTCGGTGTATCACGGCGATCGATCGCGCGCTGCTGTCGCGCTCACCTTCGACGACGGCCCCAGCGAATCGACTCCGGCGCTGCTGGAATTGCTCGCCGAACATAAAGTGCGCGCCACGTTCTTCATGGTGGGAAGAAATGTTCGCCGATGCCCGGCCATCGCGCGCAGTGTGGCCGCGCAAGGCCATGAGATCGGAAATCATACCGATTCGCACCCGCGCTTGAATTTTCACGCGTCGGAATTTATTTATCGCGAGCTGGCGTTGGCGCAACAAACGATTCACGCCAACACCGGCAAAACGCCGCGATTGTTTCGAGCGCCGTATGGGGTGCGCTGGTTCGGGTTGCGCGCGGCGCAGCGCCGCTTGGATTTAATGGGTGTGATGTGGACCGTGATCGGCCGCGATTGGCAGTGGCCGGCCCAGCGCATTTCGCGATTGCTGCTGAATCACACCGCCAACGGAGCCATCATCTGCCTCCACGACGGCCGCGACGTGAAACGCGCGCCCGACATTCGCGCCACCATCGACGCGGTGGAGTTTGTGATTCCCGCACTGAAAGAACGGGGTTTTCAATTCGAAACAGTCAGTGAGATTCTATGTCCGACGAACTCATCGCACGCGTAACCGGCGTCATCGCCAAGACGCAGCATCTCCCGCCGGAGACGGTCACTATCGACAGCACCTTTGAAGAATTGAAGATCGATTCGCTCGACGGTATCAATATTCTGTTCGCACTCGAAAGCGAGTTCGACATCGATATCCCGGATGACGCCGCGCGCCAGATCAAATCGATTCGCGGGATGGTGGAGGGAGTCGAGAAGCTGCTGGCCGCAAAGGCTTCAGCGTAACGATGCACCGGCGCGTCGCCGTCACCGGCATTGGCGTGATCTCCGCGATCGGCAAATCACGCACGGAGTTTTGGGATTCGCTGCGCGAGGGGCGATCTGGAATCCGGCCGATCACCCTGGTTCCCGAAGGCGCAGTGCGGTTTCCCAATGCCGCTGAAGTTCCCGGATATCGCGCGGAGGATTATTTCGAGCCTAAGGAAGCGGATCTTCTGGACCGGTTCGCACAGTTCGCCCTGCTTGCCGCGCGCGAAGCGGTGCGCGATTCCGGGATCGAGTTCGACGCGGAGCTGCGCGGGAATGCGGCGATCGTTACGGGATCGTGCGTGGGTGGGAAGCAAACCGAGGATGAAGGATTTCACGGATTGTACGCGCTGAAGAACACGCGCTTCAATCCACTATCGATTCCGAAAGTAATGGCGAACGCGGGGGC
This sequence comes from Terriglobia bacterium, assembly GCA_963819125.1. Taxonomy (GTDB): domain Bacteria; phylum Acidobacteriota; class Terriglobia; order Bryobacterales; family Bryobacteraceae; genus Palsa-187. The sequence goes on along the minus strand of CAWFUQ010000011.1, from coordinate 893,495 downwards.
CAGCCGCATCTCGCTCGAATTCGGAATCACGGGGCCGGTGTACACGGTGTCGACCGCATGTTCGTCGGCGAATCACGCCATTGGACAGGCGTTCTGGATGGTGCGCAACGGCGCGGCGGAAGTGGCGATCGCAGGCGGCAGCGAAGCGCCGTTTTCGCTTGGGTTACTGAAAGCGTGGGAGGCGATGCGCGTGGTGTCGCCGGACACATGCCGGCCGTTTTCGAAGGATCGTCGCGGATTGATCTTGGGCGAAGGGGCGGCGATGCTGGTGCTGGAACCGCTGGATTGCGCGATCGCGAGAGGGGCTCATATCTGGGGCGAGATCGCGGGATTCGGCATGTCGTCGGATGCGCATCACATCACCCAGCCATCGGCGATCGGCGCGGCGAAGGCGATGCGCGCGGCGCTGCTGGATGCGGGAATCGACGCGCCCGCGATCGGCTATATCAACGCGCACGGCACCGGTACTCCAACGAACGATCCCACGGAAACAGAAGCGATTCGGAATGTTCTTGGCGATGCGGCTGATCGCGTTGCCGTCAGCTCAACGAAATCGATGCACGGCCACGCATTAGGAGCAGCCGGGGCGATTGAAGCCGCGGCGACTCTGCTTGCGATTCATGAAGGCATTCTGCCGCCTACCGCGAATTTCACCGAGCCCGACCCCGCCTGCACTCTCGACATAATTGCCAACACCGCGCGAGCCGCCACTGTCCAGTATGCTCTTTCTAATTCTTTCGCTTTCGGCGGTCTCAACGCGGTGCTGGTTTTCGCAAAGGTCTAGTTTTTCTCTCTTGCTACCTTAGACGTTCGATCACCGCGAAACGTGGCACCCTACACACCCGGTTTCGCTCGCGGGCAGCGATTTTGTTTCAAGCCAGGTGGCGGCGCGTTTTGCGTATACGCTGTCCGGCAAATCTCTTTTGATCCGCTCGAAAAATGCGCCTGCTCTTTGCTGATCGCCCAGGCGGCTGTAGCCTTCGGCTATGCCGAACAGCAACTCGCCGCGCGGATGCGAGCCCAGCGTCTCGAAATAGCTGCCTTGATATTCGAGCGCGCGCTCATAATCGGCGACTCCATCGACCAGCAGCGGCTTGCCGATTTCAGGCGGCGCGAAACGCGAACTTGCCAGTAGCGCCGCGCCGCGCGGAATCCGCGTGCTCGGATCGTCTTTAATAGACGTCGCCGTCTTCATTTCGGTAAGGCCGCGCCTCCACATCTCCGTGCCCTTCTGCTGATCACCGGATTGAAATGCTTGACCGGCCAGAAACAGCAGACCGCTGCCATGCCACACCATCGCCTCCGCGCTTTTCGCGTTCTTCGCCAGCTCTTCTTCGCAGGCTTTCATGCCGCGATCGAGCGCCTGACGATCGCCGCTGAATCCGGCGAAGAAGTCCTGCCTGACGCGGAGGTCGAATCGTTCAGGCTGTCCTTGCGCGGGCGCCATCCCCACGGTAGACAACAGGCCGATTACAAACGCGATCGCACCGGCGATCGCCAGAAGCATCGTTTTGTTCACGGGCGTGCGTCTCATGCTGTTTACTACCTCTGTGAGCAGATTACGTTACAACTCGCCCAGCGGGATGCGGGAATCGGCGAACGGCGAATGACATCCGGCGAACGGCGAATGTCTAGGACGAACCGCTATAGTGGCTCTTCGTGCAACGCCGTTTCTATCTCTGGTCCCCCGCTATTGCCATGATGCTGGTTTCCACCATCAGCTATGTGGATCGCAATACCTTGGCGCTGCTCTCGCCGACCATCCTTCGCGAAACGCACCTCAACAATGAGCAGTACGGCTACATCATCCTGGCGTTTTCGATCGCGTACATGCTGGGCAATCCGCTGTGGGGACGGATTCTGGATCTTATCGGGGTGCGACGAGGGATGACGGCCTCGGTATCATTGTGGACCGTCGCGTCGGTCGCGCACGTTTTCGCATTCGGACTGCGCAGTTTTGGAATTGCGCGAGGCGTGCTGGGATTTGGCGAAGGCGCGACGTTCCCCGGTGGATTGCGAACGGTGGTGCAGACGCTGCCGGTGGAGCGGAGATCACGCGGCGTCGCGATCGCTTACAGCGGAGGGTCGCTGGGCGCGCTGATCACGCCGATCCTCATCACGCCGATCGCGAGCCGGTGGGGATGGCATGGCGCGTTCTGGTTCACGGGCGCGATCGGGACGCTATGGATCGTAATGTGGGGCCTATTGTCGCGGCGCAAGGAGTTGCGTGAAGCCGCCCCGGTGGTCCTGTCGCCGCACGCGTCCTTGCGGTGGAACGATCCGGCGCTGTGGGCATTCGTCGCGGCCTACGCGCTGGGCGCGTTTCCGTCAGGATTCGTGCTGTACCAGGCTGCGAATTTCTTCAGCGCCGCGATGCACAAATCGCAGCTCGAAATCGGGCACGTCTTGTGGATCCCGCCGCTTGGCTGGGAAATCGGGTATTTTTTCTGGGGCTGGGTGATTGACCGCTTCGCGAAAGGCGGCGCGGCCACCAGTGCGATGCGAAGAATTTTCCTGGTCTCGATGCTGCTGACTTTGCCGCTTGCCGGATTGCCGCGCGTCGACACGTTCGAAGGCGCGCTTGCGATCATGTTCCTGGCGATGTTTCTATCGTCGGCATTCATCATCGGCGCGGTCGCATACGTCGCGTGCCGAACGTCCACAGGCCACGCAGGATTGATCGCGGGCCTGGGCGCGGGGAGCTGGTCGGCAGTGGTGGGCGGAGTGATGCCGATGATCGGACGATTGTTCGATCGCCGCGATTACGCGACTGCGTTCGAAATCGCCGCAATGATGCCCGTGTTGGGGTTCGTGATCTGGCGCGCGCTCGATCGTGATCAGCCCTAGCGTGAATGCGGAGGACGGTTTTCGGTGGCTTCAGCTCAGCCCGGGGCTTTCACAGGCCTCGCCGCGCGTTTTCCACCGCCGACTCCACTTCCTGTCGATAAGCCGCCAGCAGTTGATCGTTGGCCGCCTCGAATCGCATCACCAAAGCGGGTTGCGTGTTCGATGCACGTAGCAATCCCCAGCCGTGATCGAACATCACGCGCACGCCGTCAATTTCGTTTACCTTGTATTTACCCCCGAAGTATTTCGCGACGCGCGCGGCGACTTTGAACTTCACTTCATCGGGGCAATCGACGCGAATTTCGGGAGTCGAAACCATTTTGGGCAGCCCGGCGAGCTGCGCCGACATGGGCTTGCCGCTTTTCGAGACGATCTCCATCAAGCGGCACGAGGCGTAGAGCGCATCGTCGTAGCCGTAGTAGCGATCGGCGAAAAACATGTGACCCGACATTTCACCGGCTAGTTCGGCGTGGACCTCTTTCATCTTGGCTTTGATCAGCGAATGCCCTGTCTTGTACATGATGGCGTTGCCGCCCAGACGATTCAGTTCGTCATACATGAGCTGAGAGCATTTCACTTCGCCGATGATGGTGGCGCCGGGCTTGCGCGTCAAAATCTCACGCCCAGCGATCAACAGCAGCATGTCGCCGAAAATCGCTTCGCCATGCTCATCGGTCGCGCCCACCCGATCGGCGTCGCCGTCGAAGGCGATCCCCAGGTCCGCTTTCGAAGCGCGCACGGCAGCACTAAGCTGCTCGAGATTCTTGGGCATGGTCGGATCAGGATGATGATTCGGGAAATTCCCGTCCATTTCGAAGAACAACTCTTGGGCATCGCAGTTCAGGCGCTTGAGAATGCGATGCATCGCTGGGCCGCCGGTGCCGTTGCCCGCGTCGAACACCACCTTGATGCGTCGCTCGAATTTGAACTGCGCCGAAATTTCCTCGACGTATGGCGTAATGATATCGACCGCCGAATGCGAGCCGCTTCCTTTCTGAAAATCGCGAGCCTCGATCATTTTGCGAAGCTCCTGGATATCGTCGCCGTAGATTGCGTTCCCGCCGCCCACGGCTTTGAATCCGTTGAATTCCTTGGGGTTGTGGCTGCCGGTGATCATGATCGCGCCATCGGTCTTTAGATGGACGCCGGAGTAATACAGCAGCGGCGTGGGGATCACGCCCACGTCAACAATCTCGCAGCCGGTGTCGATCAGGCCCTGGAGCAGCGCGTCATGCAAGCGCGGCGAACTCAGGCGGCAGTCGCGGCCCAGCGAAATCCTCTTGCCGCTGCGGCGCTGCAGCATGGTCCCGAACGCGCGGCCGAGGTCGGCGACGTCGGCATCCAACAGTTCGGTCTCGGCAATGCCGCGAATATCGTATTCGCGAAAAATGGTGGGGTTGAGCATTCTCTATCAAGTTAACAGACACTGAAGAAATGCGAACTTTCGTATTGCTTTCTTTGTGCGCGTTGGGCGCATTCGCCGAAACCAAGACCATGACGCTGCGCGAGGCGATCGATCTGGCGATGTCGCAGAATCCCGATGTCATGCTTTCGCGCCTGGATCAGCAGAAGGCGCGCGAGCAAGTGCGCATCCAGCGCGACCCGTTCCAGCCCCATGTCTACACGGGCGTGGGCGCGGCTTGGACGTCCGGATTTCCCGCTTCGGTGGGTGGCTCTGGTCCATCGATCGCGCAATTCACGACGCAGATGTCGCTGTTCGATCAGTCGCAGCGGTATCTGGTCGCCGAGGCGAAAGAAAATGTGCGCGGCGCGGAGATCGATTCGAGCAAGCAGCAGGAAGAAGTCGCCTATCGCGTCGCTGCTTTGTATCTGGATGCTGAGGGATTGAAGCGCAGCGTCGACGCGGCCAAACGTGAGGTTGAAAATCTGAAGCGCGTCGCGGAGATCGTGAAGACCCAGGGCGAGGAGGGTCGCGTACTTCCTATTGAAGCAAAAACGGCGACGAATCATTTAAATCACGCTACGCGTCACGCGGAATTGCTGCTGTTGGATCTGACGCAGGCGGAATCGTCGCTCGCACTGGTACTGGGATTAAAAGCGGACGACCTGGTGCAACCGGCGGCGGGGGAACGCGCACCGTTCGCCCTTCCGGAGTCGGAGCAGGCGGCGGTCGATCGCGTTCTTGAATCGAGTCCACAGCTGAAGCGCATCGAATCGAATGTGCAGGCGAAAGAACTGGAGATCAAGAGCTATCGCGCGCAGCGGCTGCCGAAAGTCACTCTGATCGCACAGGATGAAATTTACGCGCCGTACTACGTCCAGAATTACTATCCGAATTTCCACTACAACAGCTTGCAGTTGGGCGCGGGCGTTTCCATTCCATTGATCGCGGGCAGTGCGGCGAAGGCATACATCGGGCAGGCGGAAGCTGACATCGCGAAGCTGCGCATAGAAGCCGATCGAACGCGCAATCGAATGGCGAGCGATGTTCGTCGCTCCTTCCAGGAAGTGAAGCGCGCGGAAACCAATCGCGACGATGCGCGGGAGGATCTCGATCTTGCGCTGGAACAGGTTAAGGTCACGCTGGCGCAGCTGGATGAAGGTCGCGTGCCGCCATCGGCTGTGGAGCAGGCTCGAGCGCTGGAACAGGAGAAATGGATGGTCTATTACGCCGCGCAGCACGCGGTCGAAGTGGCTAAGCTCAACGTGCTGCGCGATAGTGGAACGCTGCTGGCTGCCGTGAAGTAGATCAGAACCGGCAGTAACCGCAGGTGAACAGGAGTAGAATCGCGATCTCGATCAGCAGTTGCGCCGCGGCGAATGCGTCCGCATCGGCGCCGCCGCGGTAGCGGTAGGCGAACCAGCGGACCGTGCGCAGGATAAGATATGTGCCGAGCACGAGAACGATGCCGGTTCGAATGCCGCACAGAGCGGCCGTCACCAGTCCGATGACGATGGACACGATCGCGACGGGAGTGCTGACTGCGGTGGAAAATTCGTAACCGGGGCCGTCGTCGCCGGGGCGCGATACCCACGCGAGCGCGATGATCGAAGCTCGTGGAATGGTCTGCATCGCCAGAAACGCGGCGAGCCGATCCTGCCCCGCGAAGTCGTTCAAGGCAAGCCAGCGCAGGATTCCAGACGAGATCGCGGTGAGAGCCCACGATCGTAAGCCGGGGCGTTCCTGGGGCAGTATCATCGCGACTGTCCAGATCAATGCGATCGCGATGGGATAGTTTCCAAGCGGCACCGCGATCGCGCCGAGAGCGATGCCGAAGATCGGCAGCAGAATCGCACGCGGGCCGCGGAACCAAAGGAATGCTAACCCCACACGCCCCTCCGCCGCGCGCGCAGGAGCCAGATGAAGAACGGTCCGCCGGCGAGTGCGGTGATCACACCCACGGGGATTTCAGTCGGCGCCATAACGGTTCGCGACAAAGTATCGCATAAACACAGGAAGGCGCCGCCGGCGAAAAACGAGCAGGGCAGCAGCACGCGATGATCCGCGCCCCATCTGATGCGCAGCGCATGCGGCACGATCAGTCCGATGAACCCGATCGGCCCGGTGAGTGACGTCACCAGACCAGTGAGAATCGAGCCGGAGACATAACCGATCGCAGTGATCGCATTGATCGATACGCCGCGGGAAGCAGCCCAATCTTCGCCGATCGCCAGAAGATTCCATTGACGCGCGCGCGATGTTACGAAAATCGCGACGGGAATGACGCAAGCCGCCAGCCACGCCAGCGTCGAATAATCCACGGCGTCGATGCCGCCCATCATCCAGCGTGAGATGGCGAAAGATTGCGAAAACGTCGCGATGTTGTGCAGGAACATGATCGCCGCGAAGGACATCGCTGTTCATCGTTACGCCGGTGAGAAGCAACGTGAACGCCGATAACCTTCGCCCTTCCACAGCGACTGCGAGCACGATCAGCAGAACCACAGCCGCTCCCGTGAGCGAAAGCAGCCCCAACGCATGGATCCCGAAACAGATTCCGATCACCGCGCCGACCGCTGCGCCGCTCGAAACGCCCAAGGTGTACGGCTCAGCGAGCGAATCGCGCAGCATGCACTGGAACAAGACGCCAGTGATCGATAGTGCGCCGCCCGCGATGAGGGAGAGCAGCACCCGAGTCAGACGCGCGTAGAAGAAGATTTCGTAGTCGGGAGATTGGTGATGGAATGCTCGTACCAGATCGATATGCGTGCTGCCGATCAGCGGCGCGATGGCCGCGGCCGCGACCATCGTGGCGAAGCAAATCCAGATCTCACGCCTCATAGTGCAGGTACGCGCCTTCGATTCGCGCAGAAACTCCAAACACGTGGTTGAGCAGTTTGGGCGTCAGGACACTCGACGGCACGCCATCGCCCGCGACACAGCCCCGATCGAGCACCATCAATCGATTCGCGAATCGCAGCGCCAGGCCGAGGTCGTGCGTTACCGTAATCACCTGCATGCGCGAGGCGAGCCTTTCCAGCACGCGATAAATCGAAATTTGGTGCTTGAGATCGAGATAAGTGGTCGGTTCGTCGAGAATCAGAACTTCAGGTTCCTGCGCGATCGCGGAGGCCAGGATCACGCGCTGCCGCTCGCCACCCGACAGCGCGCGAAAGTCGCGATCGCGAAATTCGAGCACGTCGGTCGCGCGCATCGCGTCGCTCCGCTTTGCGAAAATCGTCCGGCGATTCGAACCAGCCGCCGCTCCATCCATGTGGGTGGGCGTGCGGCCCATCAGCACCACTTGTTCGGCGGTGAATGGAAATTCGATCTGCATCGACTGCGGCAGATACGCCACGCGCCGCGCCAGATCGCGCCTTCGCCAGCGGCTCAGTTCGATGCCATCGAACATCACCGAGCCGCGATATGGCGCGCGCAAACCTGCCATGATTCCGATCAGCGTCGATTTTCCGGCGCCGTTCGGGCCGGCGATCGCAGTGAGGCCAGGCTGCGTCAATTCAAAGCTCACGTCGGTGAGCCCGTAGGCGAATCCGGCATGCGACACACGAAAGCTCATGGGTGCAGCATTCCGAAAATCGCGCGCGCCGCGTCGGCAACGCGCGGCCCGGGCACCAGATAGACATCCGATCCGGCGAAGACGATATGATGCTGCTTGACTGCGGCAATCGAGGGAGCCCGCGACCACAGCGCAATGATCTCGCGCTTGTAATTTTCACTCACGGCATCGCCGGACATCTCGCCAAGATCGATGATCACTTCAGGGTTGCGCGCGATGATCCCTTCGAGCGAAACCTGCGGATAGGCGGCCGAAGCGTCATGGAACACGTTGTCGCCACCGGCCGCGGCGATCAGTTCGTCGACGAACGACGATCCTCCCGCGACCATAATCCCGTCGAGCTGCCCCGTGGTTCGCGCGATCACGAACATGGTCCGCTTGCGTGGCAACTTGGCCGCACTCTTGCGAATCTCATCGAGCTTTGACTGAATCGACCCGATCAATTCCGCCGCGCGCTGCGGAGTTCCTGTCGCAATGCCGGTAAGCCGCATCGATTCGTACATCGCGGCGAGATTGTGCTGATCGACTTCCAGCGTCTTGAGGTGCATCGTCTGCAAACGTTCGGCAAGCCTCACAGGATTGGTTTGCAGGATCACCAGATCCGGTTTCAGCGAAGCGATCATCTCCAGATTCGGATTGACGTAATCGCCGATCTTGGGTTTGAGCTGCGCCTCCGGAGGATATTTGCAATATCGCGTCACGCCGACCACCCGATCTCCCAGCCCCAGCGCGTACAGCATTTCGGTAATGCTGGGCGCGGTCGAAATGATCCGCTGCGGCGGACCGGACTGGGCCCACAGCCCGGTCGCGGCCAGCCAGACGACGAATGTTCTGCGAAGCATCACCAACTTAATTTCACTCCCCCGTGAACCGCGCGAGTGAGCGCCACGTAACCGAGCGCCTCCTGATATGTTTCATCGGCGGCGTTTTCGATGCGAACAAACGGCGCAACATGCGGCGTCATCTGCCAGGAACCACTCAGGTAAACGTACTCGTATCCCTGGGAGCGATTAATGCCGAACACAAAATCGTCATCGCGGCGTTCACCGATAAAGCGCGCGCCGACGATGAATGCGAACTTGCGCGGTGTCAGCTGCACCGAAATCGATCCGGAGTTGAGTGGCTGCCGCAAAAGCTGCTGTCCGAGATCGGTGGAGTTGGTCCCGGTGATTCTGGTGTAGTTACGTGTGTAAGCCGCGCGAACTTGCGTAAATCGATTGATGCGAAAACTCGCCGATCCCTGGCCGCCGCGCGCCCAACTCTTATCGACGTTCGCCCAGGTGCCGGGAAAATTCGAAAAATCAAACTCGATCAGATCGTGAAAGGAATTGCGGAAGAACGCCACGTCGGCGCGCAGACGCCGCTTGAACCATTCATGAAACACGCCAACTTCGTAGCTCGCGGTCTTTTCGGGTCTCAGATTTCTATCGCCAACAAAAAACGATTCGTTGGCGAAATTCTCCAGCAGAGAAGGTTCGGTGATGCCGCGCGACGCGCTGAAGCGGATGAACGTGTCGGTGGGCGCTCGGTATGTAATCGATCCGCGCGGCGTGAATTCGGTGCCGAATACGTTGCTCTGCTGCACGCGCGCGCCGGCTGTAACGAAAATGCGCGGCGTGATGGCGTACTGTTCGTGGATGAAGAAGCCATTATCGAAGCGATCGACGTTAACTCCGGAAATCTCACCAGCCTGCCGCTCGAATTGATAACCGAAAACGAGCGTGCCGCCGCTATGCGTCAAAGTGCCTTGATAACCGAGGTCGGTTCGATCCGTCAGCGTGAGGCTGGTATCGCCGAACACGGAGCCGACGGTCGAGACGAGCGTGGTTCCAGGAGGCGCAACAGTGGTCGATGGCGGAACCAGGCTGACGAGAAAAACGTACGGTACGGGATTCGCGGGAACGGTACGAATCAGCGCATTTACGTTGTAATCAACCTCGCCGGTCGGATCGTTGAATAGATCGTTGCGGCGATGATAACCGAAGGTCACGTGCTCGACGAAGCGCTTGGTGCGCACGTCGTCAAGATGAAGCGCAATCGTCGAATCGCGCGCGGTTTCCTGGGCAAGAAGATCGAACAACCCGTAATACGTCTGGCCGGGCACGCCGGTGCGCGAATCGAGATCGCGAAACGTTCCGGAAATGCTAGTGCGATCGCTGAACCGATAACCCAGCGTCATCGCGCCGGTGGTGATCCGATACGCGTTGTTGGGATATTCGCCGGTGGTGCGAAATTGATCGGCGGTGAAAGAATAATCGATCTTCTTCGCGAGCCCCGCCATCGAGCTGCGCGGTCCAGTGATCGGTAGAAAAAGATCCGCGTTCGTAAGTGAACGAGCCGTGCACGCGATCCGATTCCGCATCGCCGCGATGCGAAAAAAGCTGCACCACGCCGCTGGCGGCTTCGGCGCCGAACAACGCGCTTTCCGGACCGCTGACCACTTCCATCCGGTCGATGCCGGCAGTCATGAGATGGGTGAAATCCATCGCGCCGCCGGGTTCGGTAAGCGGAACGCCATCCAGCAGAACCATGGTCGAGCTGCTATCGCCGCCATGCGAAAACAAGCTGGTGACGCCGCCGGCGCTGCCGGTTTGGACCACGTCGATGCCGGGCACGTCGCGCAGATAATCGGCGATGGCAGGGTTCTGACGGATCGCGAAGTCGCGCGATGTGAACACCGTAGAGGATACGCCCGCCTCTTCGGCGGCGATCGGCGCGCCGGTCGCGGTTACCAGCACACGATCGTTGGTGGGAGCGATCGATAGCTTGATCTCAGCGGATTTCGAATCATCCAGATGGATGGTTTGCGGGGTGAAACCGTCCTTGGTGACGGTCGCGTCGCATTTGTCAGTGGACGCGAGTTCAAACTTGCCGGTGGAATCAGTATCGACGGTTTCCGAGCCGCAGGCGATTTTCGCGCCTTCGACCGGGCGGGCGGCGGGATCGATGACCACGCCGCGCACATGCAAAAGCAAAAATAGAAATAAAGTTGTCATGAGACGCTCTCCCTCGAGACGGTCTTCAGTCTGTTGTCGAGGAACCGGTCTCCTGACTTACGGCGGCCAACTACTGGATTTGTCTTCCCACTTGCGCAGTGACCAAATCCGGCCTTAAACAACTTGCCGATTACAGTTGCGGGGCAGTGGCGGAATTTCACCGCCTTCCCTTACATTCCTCGAACGGCTTGCACTGTCACGGATAGCGTAGCAGAATTTCTGAATCCTAAGATTGATAAGATGTAGCCCATGACGAAAATCGTAATCGCCATCGCGTTGCTTGCTGCTTCCTTGTTTGCGCAGCAGGTTCGAAATCCGGAACAGATGGGCCCGTATCCCGTCGGTGTCACCACCATGCAGCTCGACGATGCGAGCCGCCCGGATGGTGATCTTGGGCCGCGGCCGCTGCGCACCGAGATCTGGTATCCCGCCATCGATGCGGCGAAATCGATGCCCAAGAATCTGTATTCCGATTTCCTGCTACGTGGGGCGATTCCGGGAACCATCGAGGTCGCCGAGAAAGGCTTGAGCGGCTATCGCAAGGGCCTTACGGTGGCGGAGCTTGACAAGACGTTCAAGAACGTCGCGGTGCGCGATGTGGAAGTGCGCGACGGCAAATGGCCGCTGATCGTGTTCTCGCACGGCAGCGGCGGAACGCGGGTCGGCTATATTTTCTTCGTCGAATTCATGGCGTCGCATGGATATGTGGTGATGGCATGCGATCACATCGGCAACAGCAGATACACCATCGTCAACGGAAAAGCGGTGGAAGCCGGAGGACCGCGCGGGCAGGCGTCAGCGACCGATCGTCCCAAAGACATCAGCTTTCTGATCGATCAGGCCACGCGCATGAACAGCGGATCAGATGGGCGCTTCGCGGGGCGCATCGATCTCGACAAGATCGGCGCTGCGGGAATGTCGTTCGGCGGGTCGACGACGCAGAATGTGGTCGAGCGTGAAAAGCGTGTGAAGGCGGGAGTGATGCTCGCGCCGGGCGGGCCGGTGGGCGATCGCACCAATTTTTCGACGCCGATTTTCATGATGATCGGCAGCAAGGACGGCACCATTCGAGAGGCGGGAAATGCGCGCAATCGTGCTTATTACGAAGCGTCGAAGGGGCCGCATTATCTGGTCGAGATCAAAGACGGCGGACATTATTCGTTCACCAGCGTGGATGAATACAACACCGAGTACGGCAACGGAATCGGCAAGGGGTTCTTGGACATTAACGAAACGCACAAGCTGGTGAATGCATACGCGTTCGCGTTCCTGCAGAAGTACGTGCGCGGCGAAAGCGGCTATGAGCCGTTCCTGAAATCGAACCACTACGGCGAAGAGATTATCTACAAAGCTAGCGAATAGCTTTGTAGATCAGCACAGCCAGGCCGACGAGGAATCCGCCCAGCGCTTCGTATTCGCGATTGCGCTTGTAAGTGGACCATAGAAAATGTTTGGAGCCGCCGCTGATTGAGTCGGCAGGCTTGAATTGTGGGATGAGTTTCGGAACGCGGCGAGCGTAACTTGCGTAATCGAGAAACAGCTTGCGCAGGTGCTGCTCCTCTAATTCCATGACGGGCAGATAGACGAGCAGGAACACGACCGCGAAGATCGCGCCCAGCTCCCACCGTCTCGCGGCAATGACGAACCCAGTAGCGACAATCAGCGTGCCGATGTACAGGGGATTCCGCACGAACGCGTACGGTCCACTGTCGGTCAGGGTCATATTTTTTTCAAGATGTCCGGCCGCCCAGGCGCGAAGCGCGAGGCCAACGATGGAAAGTGGAATTCCAATCGCAAGAGAATTCCACGATGGCGCCGCGAGCCATAGAAACGCGGCGACTAACACGAATCCGCTGGGCACGCGCAGCTTGGCGACTCGATCGGCGTAAGGTTTGGGAAAGCTCACGCGCGGCATTCCTGACTGGCTCGCAGCGCTTCCGCGACGGCATCGGCGGTGATCGCGAGCATGTCGTCTGCGCCTGCGTCGCGCTTGTAGGTCGTCATCGCGCCGGCGTTGCGCAGCACCTGCAGCGATCCCCCGTAAGGGCCGTTGCGCGCCGGATCGGTAGCGCCGAAAATCGCGACACCTGGTTTCGAAAGCGCCGCGGCGAGATGCATCGGTCCGCTATCGACACCGATGACGGCGTGTGCGCGTCGAGTGGCGTCGATCAATCCGGCGAGGCTCGAAAGATGCACGTGCGCGCCGCGAATTGCGCGCAGTTCCGATGCGGCTTCGGGTGGTCCATTCACCACCAGCGGCATGCCCAATCGCGATGCAAGTTCAGCGAATCGCTCAGCGGGCCATTGCTTTGATTTCCATCCTGCCAGCGGGCTCGTCAGGACATATTTTCCTGACGGCAGTTGGCATTCATTGGAGCCTTCCGGGATCGCGAATTCGCGAATGATGTTCGTTGCGCCGGCCGCAGCCACGATTTCCAGATTCTGATCGACTACGTGAGTGGCTTTAGTGACCACGCGATGAGTGTAGAACATGGACGCAAGCTTCTCGGCGACCTGCGAACGATCGAAGCCGTAGATTTTGTTCGCGCGAGATGCTGCAGAGATCATCGCGGACTGAATTAGTCCCTGCAGATCGACGGCGAGATCGAATCGCTGGGAGCGCAGGCGGCTGCGCAGATCCACCATGCCGCGCATGGTGCGTTCGAACGGAATCAGTTGATCAATAAATGGATTTGCTTCGAGCAGCGGCATCCAGCGCTCCCGGACCACCCAGGTCAAATGCGCGTCAGGGAAGCTGGACTTGAGCGTGGCGATCGCGGGAAGCGCATGGATCACATCGCCCATTGCGCCTAATCTTACGACGATGATTCTATATGGCTCGGCCACGTCTTAATTCGGCTTCGTGCCTGCGAGGCTCTGATTGCGCGTATGGACTAATTCGAGCAGATCCTGAAAGAGTTCGCGATCCTGCGATTCGAGGCGGATCGCGCCGGCGGCGAGGTCGTCGGAAAATTCGGCGACGTGATCCACCACCGCGAGCGACGCAACCAGTTCCTGACGCGCGCGTACCGGGAGAATTGCGTTGTCCGGAGTTGCAATCAGGATCATCAATGGGTTGCCGGGCTTCTTAAAATTCGCGAGCCAGCGGGCGTGCCACGCGATCAGAGGATCGAAATATCCGCTGACTACGATCGCACCGCCGGCCTTGATCTGCGTGGCCGCACGGGCGTCGACAATTTTTTCACGAGTATCCACTAACTCTCTATTTGAGCAGTTCGAGCGCGGCTTCCGCTACTCGCGCGGCGTCGACGCGAGTCATGCAGCGGTGATCGATGGGACATTCGCGCTTGAGGCACGGCGAGCATTCCACCGGTTCGCGAACGACGCGAGCGAGCGGCCCGGTCGGCCCGGTGGTGGTGTCGTCGGTCGCACCAAAAATCGCGACCGTCGGAACGCCGAGAGCGGAGGCGATGTGCATCGCTCCCGAATCGTTGGTGAGATACACACGACAGGCCGCCGCCATTTCAATGAATTCGCCGAGCGCGGTTTCGCCGGCGAAGTTGTTAGACCGGACGGTAATTGCGGATGCAACGGAATCGCATAGCTCCCGCTCGCTGTTCGATCCGAAGATGGCGACGGTGGCATCCAGCTCACGCGCCACGCGATTCGCGGCATCGGCAAAGCGTTCGGGGAGCCAGCGTTTGGCGGTGCCGTAAGCCGCGCCGGGGCTGATGCCGATCACACGATCGCCAAGATCAGCATCACGAAAGCGTGCGATGCCGGATTCGCGCGCATCCGCAGCGCCATCGAGACGAATGAAATCGCTCTCGGGCATCTTGTCGATAATGCCCGCGCGGCGCAGCAGTTCGAGGTAATAAAAGCGCTCATGGCGCGGGATTTCACCGGGAGCGGGAACGGCGATGGCTTTCGTCAGCAGCGCGCCGCGGCCGTCGCGAGCGTAGCCGATGCGTTCTGGAATGCGCGCGAGAAACGCAATCGCGGCAGCTTCGAACGCGTTCTGCAACAGGATCGCGCAGTCGAAATGCTCCTTCTGAATCTCACGAGCCGCGCGGAATTTCGATGAAAGGCCGGACGCCGTGTACGGAATCAGGCGATCGCAAAACGGCTCACGGCGATACAGGTCGGCAACCCATGGCTTGGCCAGGATCACGATTTCAGCGTCCGGAAACCGGCCGCGAAGGGAGTGCAGCGCGGGCAGAGACATAACGGCGTCGCCGATCCAATTGGTCGCGCGCACCAGAATTCGTTTAGGATCCAACTACTTCCAGGTTAACCCGAGCCCTGCGGTCAAATCGCGGAGCTATGCTGAAGCTGGGGTGATGGCCATGCGCTTTGTTGCAGCAATACTCGCGATGTTCGCTATTCCGCAAATCCAAGCTGCATCGAGAATCGTAGCAATCGATGTGGACGGCATCATCCACCCGGTAACCGCCGAAATCATCGGCCACGCAATCGAACAGGCGGAGCACGAAAATGCGTCGGCGATTTTGTTACGCATCAATACCCCCGGCGGTTTGCTGGACGCGACGCGCGAGATCACGTCGAAGATGGTGGCTTCGCGAGTGCCGGTAATTGCGTACGTCACGCCGAGCGGCGGACGCGCGGCCTCGGCGGGATTTTTTCTTCTCGAAGCGGCCGACGTCGCGGTGATGGCGCCCGGTACCAACACGGGAGCGTCATCGCCGGTGCTGGAAGGCCAGACCATGGATCCGGTGATGCGTTCGAAGGTGGAGAACGACGCATCGGCGTGGCTGCGCAGCATCGAAATCAAGCGCGGACGTAATGCGGATCTCGCCGAGAAGACCATTCGCGAAGCGAAGGCGTTCACAGAGCGGGAGGCGCTCGACAATCACCTGATCGATCTGATCGAGCCCAGTGAAGCGCGTTTGATCGCCGATCTGGATGGCCGCGAGGTCACGCGTTTCGATGGAACGAAAATCACGCTGCACACACGCGACGCCGAAGTGGTCGCGTACAAACTTTCGGCGCGTGAGCGCATCATCGCGACGGTGGCCGATCCCAACGTCGCGTTCATCATGCTGGTGCTGGGCGCTCTGGGGATTTACGTCGAGTTCAGCTCGCCGGGATTGATTTTCCCGGGCGTCGCCGGCGGCATTCTTGCGCTGCTGGGATTATCGGGACTCGCGGTGCTGCCGATCAATTGGATCGGCGCGGCGCTGCTGATTTTGGGAGTGTCGCTGTTCGTGCTGGAGGCGAAATTCACGTCCCACGGAGTGCTGGGCGGCGGAGGGACCATCGCGATGATCCTGGGCGCACTGCTGTTGATCAACGGTCCGCCGGAGATGCGCATTCATTTATCGACCGCACTCAGCGTCACGATTCCGTTCGCGCTCATCACCATGTTCCTCGTCTCGCTGGCGATCAAAGCGCGGCGCAACAAATCGATCATGGCGGGCGGGGGATTAATCGACGAGATCGGCGAGGCGCGAACGGCGCTGGCTCCATCCGGGAAGGTGTTCGTGCACGGCGAGTATTGGGATGCGATATCATCTTCCCCTGTTGAAACGGGTGGCGCTGTTCGGGTGACCGCGGTGGAGGGGATGAAGCTGCGCGTCCATCCGGCCACGAAACACTAAGAGGAAATTGAAATGGGTGAAGGGCGCAGGCACGCCATCGTGATCGGCGGAAGCATGGGTGGGTTGATGGCCGCGCGAGTGCTGGCGGATCATTTCGACAACGTCACGATCGTCGATCGCGACACCTTTCCGGAAGTGGGGCAGCAGCGGCGCGGTGTCCCGCAGGGCGTTCACACGCACGCGCTGTTGGCGAGCGGCAAGGGCGTGATCGAAAACCTGTTCCCGGGATTCACTCAAGAGATGATCGATCGCGGCGCGCAGTCCGGCGACGTGCTGAGCGATTCGCGCTGGTTTTTCGAAGGTGGATATCTCAGCCGCGCGCACAGCGGATTGACGGGATTGCTGGTGAGCCGTCCGCTGCTGGAAGGTGCAGTGCGGAAGCGGACGTTCGCGAATCCGAAAATCAAGATTCGCGAGAACGCGGTGGTGGAGGGGTTGACCGTCGACGCGGGCAAGCGCGTGACAGGTGCGCGCGCAGCGGGAGAAGAGATCGCCGCCGATCTGGTGGTCGATTCCACCGGGCGAGGCTCGCACGCGGCGGCGTGGCTGGAATCGATCGGGTTCGCGAAGCCGGAGGAAGAAAAGGTCGAAGTCGGGATCGCGTACACGACGCGGTTGTTTCGCCGGAAGCCGGAACACTTGAATGGCGATTCGGCCGTGGTGATCCCGCCCACTCCGCAGGGCAAACGCGGCGGCGTCATGCTCGCGCAGGAAGACAATCGCTGGACGTGCACGCTGATCGGGTATTTCGGGAACGCCGCGCCCGCGGATCTGGCGGGCTGGCTGGAATATGCGAAGTCGCTACCGGCGCCGGATATTCACGATACGCTCAGCCAAGCCGAGCCGATCAGCGATGCGTTCACGGCGCGATTTCCCGCGAGCCTGCGGCGCCGCTATGAGCGGCTGAAATCGTTCCCGCCTGGCTATCTGGTGTTCGGCGACGCGATCTGCAGCTTCAATCCGATCTATGGGCAAGGGATGTCGGCGGCGGCGCAGCAGTCAGTGGCCTTGCAGCAATCGCTCGCGGAAGGCGATAACGATCTGGCGCGGAGATTTTTCGCGCGCGCGGCCAAGGTCGTCGACAACCCGTGGAGCGTCGCCGTGGGATCGGATCTGCGGATTCCCGAGACGATCGGTCCGCGCAATGCCGGCGTGAGCTTCATCAACTGGTACATCGCGAAGCTGCACAAACGCGCGCACCGCGATCCGCAAGCGGCGGTCGCGTTCCTGAAGGTCGCCAATTTAGTCGAACCGCCGCCCAGCGTCATGAAGCCTGGGCTCGCGATGAAGGTTCTGTTCGGCGGTTAGAGCAATTCGCTGGACGCGAAGAAGAACGGGATCTCCACCGCTGCGGTCTCCGGCGCGTCCGATCCGTGCACGCAGTTGCGCTCGATCGACGTCGCGAAGCGCTTGCGGATGGTGCCTTCGGCGGCGTTGGCGGGATTGGTCGCGCCCATGGTGTCGCGCCATTTCTTGATCGCGTCCGGGGCTTCGAGGACCATCACGACCACCGGTCCTTCGGTCATGAACTTCACCAGCGACGCGTAAAACGGCCGCTCGCGATGGACGGCGTAGAAACCCTCCGCCTCGATCTGGCTGAGCCGCTTCATTTTCATTCCGACGATGCGGAATCCGGCTTTCTGAATGACGGCGAGGATCTCGCCGGCCTGGTCCGCCGCGACGGCGTCGGGTTTGATGATTGCGAATGTTCGTTCCATGTTTGATTGTTAAAGTCTGCTCTTGACTTTGTCGCCGATTTCGGCCGGCCTCGCGCACACCGTGACGCCCGCGGCCTCCATCGCGGCGATCTTGTCTTCCGCCTTGCCGCTGCCGCCGGAAATGATCGCGCCCGCGTGGCCCATGCGCCGTCCCGGAGGCGCGGTCTGGCCGGCGATGAATCCGACCACCGGCTTCTTCACGTTCGCTTTGATGTAACGCGGCCGCGGTCTCCTCCGCGTTGCCGCCGATCTCGCCGATCATCACGATGGCGTGCGTGTCGGGATCTTCATTGAACAGGCGGATCGCGTCGGTGTGCGTGGTGCCGATGATCGGATCGCCGCCGATGCCGATGCAGGTCGATTGACCGATCCCCAGCTCGGTCAACTGGCCCACGGCTTCATAGGTCAGCGTGCCCGAGCGCGAAACCACGCCCACGTGTCCCTGCTTGTGAATGTGCGCCGGCATGATGCCGATCTTGCATTTGCCCGGCGAAATGATGCCGGGGCAATTCGGCCCGATCAGGCGCGTGCCTGGATGCTCCTTCAGATACGCCCACGCGCGAACCATGTCGGCCTGCGGAATGCCTTCGGTGATGCACACCACCAGCGCGCACGCCCGCATCGGCCGCTTCCATGATCGCGTCGGCGGCGAACGGCGGCGGCACGAAAATCACCGTCGCGTTGGCGCCGGTGGCCTTCACGCGCTTCGGCAACGGTATCGAACACCGGCAGATCCAGATGTTTCTGGCCGCCCTTGCCCGGCGTGACGCCGCCCACCACTTTGGTCCCGTAGGCGATGGCCTGCTGCGCGTGGAAAGTCCCTTCTTTGCCGGTGAATCCCTGCACCAGCACGCGCGTATTTTCGTTGACCAGAACGCTCATTTGCTTTCTCTCTAAGCCGCCGCCTTCACCACTTTCTCGGCGGCGTCGCGCATGCCGTCGGCGACGGTGAAATTCAATCCCGATTCCATCAGGATCTTGCGGCCCAGTTCGACGTTGGTGCCTTCCATGCGCACCACGATCGGCACCTACGGCCGTCAATTCGCGCGCCGCCGCCACCACGCCGGTCGCCAGCGTGTCGCAGCGCAGAATGCCGCCGAAAATATTGATCAACACCGCCTTCACCGCTTTATCGGAAAGCAGGATGCGGAACGCGTTGCGGATCTGCTCGGCGTTGGCGCCGCCGCCGACGTCCAGAAAATTCGCCGGACTGCCGCCCGCGTACTTGATGATGTCCATGGTGGCCATCGCCAGACCCGCGCCGTTCACCATGCAGGCGACGTTGCCGTCCAGCTTGATGTAGTTCAGCCCGAACTTGGACGCTTCCACTTCCAGCGGATCTTCTTCGTTCAGATCGCGCAGTTCCGCAAGATCCTTGTGGCGGAACATGGCGTTGTCGTCCAGGTTGATCTTGGCGTCGAGCGCGTAAACCTTGCCGTCCTTGGTGAGGATGAACGGATTGATTTCGGCGAGCGACGCGTCCAGCGCTTCGTTGCGCCTTCGCCAGCGCCATCATCGCCTGCGCCGCCAGATTCGCCGCCGGGCCCGTGATCCCGATGCCGAACGCCAGCTTGCGCGCCTGAAACGGCGTCAGCCCCAGGCCGGGCTCGATGCGCTTCCTTGAGAATCCGCTCCGGGAGTCTTCGCGGCGACCTCTTCGATCTCCACGCCGCCGTCGGCCGACGCCATGAAGACGTTCTTGCCGCGCACGCGGTCGAGCACGATGCCCAGATACAACTCGCGCTCGATGGGCAGCGTTTCTTCGATCAGCAGGCGCTGCACCACGCGGCCTTCGGGTCCGGTCTGATGCGTGATCAGCGTCATGCCCAGCATCTTTTCGGCGATGGCTCGCGCGCCTCGGCGGCGTTCTTGGCGACCTTGACGCCGCCGCCTTTGCCGCGTCCGCCGGCGTGGATCTGCGCCTTCACCACGACGCTGCCGCCGAGCTTTTCGCGGTCGCCTCCGCCTCGTCGGCGTTCGCGCAACCTCGCCTCGGGGCACAGGAACGTCGTAGCGGGCCAAGAGGGCTTTGGCCTGATATTCGTGAATCTTCATGGGGAAATTCCAATATAACAAGAGGCGCGAACGGAAGAGAGCGCGTTCGGGCTAGCGTCACACTGACGTTGCTCCCAAACGCGCTCTCTTCCGTTCGCGCCTCAGCCGGCGTCGATCGGCGATTTGGCCAGATGCGCAATTATAGAGGGACGTCATGTCGCTTGTTCCTTTTCTTCAGCGTGTTTTGAATCGCGAAAATTTGTCAGTCGATGACGCTCGTGATGCGATGGGTGTGCTGCTGGCGGGCGAAGCGACGGCGGCGCAGATCGGCTCGTTTCTGATCGCTCTAAAGATGAAGGGCGAGACGGCGGCGGAGCTTGCCGGGTTTGCCCGTGCGATGCGCGCGAAGGCGGTGCCGGTTTCGATTGATGGGGATTTAATCGACACCTGCGGCACCGGCGGATCGGGCGATGGTACGTTCAATATCTCGACCATCGCGGCGATCGTGATGGCGGGCGCGGGCGCTCGTGTGGCGAAGCACGGCAATCGCTC
This sequence comes from Terriglobia bacterium, assembly GCA_963819125.1. GTDB lineage: Bacteria > Acidobacteriota > Terriglobia > Bryobacterales > Bryobacteraceae > Palsa-187. The sequence goes on along the minus strand of CAWFUQ010000011.1, from coordinate 872,829 downwards.
GGTGACGAGTTCGACCGGCGGCAGTGCGGACATGATCGAGGCGCTGGGCATTCGATTCGCGATGTCGCCGGAAGAGGCGGTGCGCGCGATCAGTGAGATCGGCATTGGATTTTTCTTCGCGCCGCATTTTCATCCGGCGATGAAGCATGCGCAGCCGGTTCGCCGCGAGTTGGGCGTTCGCACGGTGTTCAATTTGTTGGGGCCGTTGGCGAATCCGGCGCGAGCGCAATCGCAAATCATCGGCGCGCCGTCGCGAGAGGCGGCGAAGTTGATGGCGGATGCGTTGGCGATGCTGGGAACTCGGCGATCGTTTGTGGTGCATGGGCATGATGGATTGGATGAAATCAGCATTAGTGGTCCCTCGGATGTGTACGAAGTGCTCGGGTCCGTGGTGACGAAGCATGTGTGGTCGCCAGCGGATTTCGGGGTGGCGTGTGCTTCAAATCATGAATTGCGCGGCGGCGATGGCGCGCGCAATGCGGAAATCGCGCGAGAGATTTTGGGAGGAGCGAAGGGCCCGCGTCGCGAGATCGTGCTGATGAACGCGGCGGCGGGGCTGGTCGCGGGAGGGCTCGCGGGGGATTTGCTGGAGGGGATGAAGAGGTCGGAGGAGTCGATTGACTCGGGGGCAGCTCAGGAGAAGTTAGATCGCTTGCAGCGCGAGTTTCCCGACTAGTCCGCGGCGCGCGATGAACTCTGCGGGCAATTTTGCACGTCCGTTGTCACCGAGACGGTGAGGGTGAAGCTTTCAGACCCGCCGGACGCTGGTCCAGATACGACGCTCTCTTTATTTACTTCGCAGTAGCGCTCTTCAAACTCTACATTGCGGTAGGCAGGCTCGTTTAACAGCCTCAAAAAGAAGCGACCCACAACGTTGCTTCGCCTGACCCGTCCGGAGACCTTCCTTGTCAGGACGATTGGATCGTGTTCGGTGAACATGAAGTTAAATCGCATCGTGATTGGATGCCCTAACGCCGGATCAAATCGCCACTGCCGCACGTTTGTCGTGATGCTCGGAACGAACAGTTTGTGGCCGGCGACTTCGGTGATGTCGAAGGTACCGTCGGGGTGCGGCTGAACGACGAGGGAGCACCTCCCCTGGATCCGCGCAACTCGCGCCTCCTCAGGATATTTCAGATTCGCTAGGTCGGCGTGGATGCTCGCGAACCAATCCAGTTGCGCGAAGCCGAGCGGAGAGAAAGCCAGTATCGCGAAGATTACCCGCATAACACGTATAATACGCCTCATGAGAACTATCGTTGCCGCCCTCGCGATTGCCTCCGTGTGCGGGTTTGCCGCGCCTACCAAAGCTATTGAAGCGGACGCCCGACTCAAGCACGCGTCGCGCAAATCGGCGACGCAATACGGCTGGATTTACGTCCATCTGCAAGGCTCGCCTGCTGAGATCGGTTATCAGCACGGATTCCTGCTCGCGCCTGAGATTTCCGATGCGGAAAAGGCGATTCGCGCGGTGATCACGCACGGCAACAAGGATTGGGATTTCTTTCGCAAAGCCGCGCAGAACGTACTGTGGCCGCATGTCGACGCCGAATATCGCGCCGAACTGCAGGGCATCGTCGAAGGCGTAACCGCGAAGGGTTTCAAGATCGACATCTGGGATATGGTGGCGATGAACGCGTGGCTGGAACTGGATCCTTACTACACCAAGTTCGTCGACAAATCGTCGAATCGCACCACCGGCGACCATTGCAGCGCGTTCGCGGCGACGGGCAGCTACACGCGCGACCACAAGCCGATTCTGGCGCACAATAATTGGACCGATTACGCCACGGGCTCGCGCTGGAACATTATTTTCGATATCGCGCCGGAGAAGGGGAATCGCTTCATCATGGACGGCATGCCTGGGCTGATTCATTCGGGTGACGATTTCGGCATCAACTCGGCCGGCATCATGATCACCGAAACGACTATCACTGCGTTTCATGGCTTCGATCCGAACGGGATTCCGGAATTCCAGCGCGCGCGCAAGGCGATGCAATATTCCAACTCCATCGACGATTTCGCGCGCATCATGAAGGAAGGCAATAACGGCGGCTACGCCAACGACTGGCTGATCGCGGATCGCAACACGGGCGAGATCGCGAGCCTGGAACTCGGCCTGAAGCACGTGAATCTGTGGCGCAGCAAGGATGGATATTTCGCGGGGTCGAATTATCCCATCGATCCGGCGCTGGCGAAAGAGGAAACGGATTTCAACGTGAACGATACCTCCAATAGCGCCAACGCGCGGCACATCCGCTGGGATGACTTGCTGAAAGAGAATAAAGGCCGCATCGATCTGGCGATGAGCAAGCGCTTTCTCGCCGATCACTGGGATACGTTCGACAAGCGCATGCTGCCGAGCGAGCGCACGTTGTGCGGTCACATCGATTTGTCGCCGCGCGGATCGGTACCCTGGATGGCTGCCTATGCGCCGGGCGGCGCCGTGCAGAACAAGATCGCGACGGCCGATATGGCGGGCCAGATGAGCTTCGCGGCGGCAATGGGGCACGCCTGCGGCATCCATTTCAAAGCCGAGAAGCACCTGGACGCGCACAAGGAATTCGCGTGGGAACACGACGTGCTGCGCGATCTGGACGCGCATCCGTGGACTGTATTCAAGAGCTCGAAATAGCCTCTTGATTTCGCCCGTGATTTATCATACCCTGTTAGGGTAATGACGCGCAGCGATTCCGTCGGTCAATTCGAACAACTGGTTCTCACCGCCGTTCTCACTCTCTACGAAGAGGCGTACGGCGTCACTATCCACGCGAAAGTGCAGGAATTATCGCGCCCGAAAAGCGTAACGCTGGGTGCCGTGTACGTGACGCTCGATCGCATGGAGGACAAGGGCTACATCTCCTCCTGGCTCACCGAACCGACGGCCGAACGTGGCGGCCGCGCCAAGCGCTGCTATCGATTGGAGGCGCTGGGCGAGCGAGCGCTGGAAGAATCGGCAGCCACGGCGAAGCGCGTATGGGACTCGATCGTTGAAGTGTGGGGCCCGGAGTGGGGTAAGGCGATCGGCAAGCGACCTGGAAGAGCTTGGGGTAAGGCGTAGGTGCCGCAGCCTCCCAAGGTGATCGAGAAGGTGGTCGAAATGTTGACGCCGCCGGCGCGTCGCGAGGAATTCCTCGGCGATTTGTACGAGCGCTGCGGTTCCCCGCTACACTACGTTTCTGACGCGTGGTTCGGGGTGCCCTGCGTGATTTACAGTCAGGTGCGGCGCACCGCGAATCCGGGCGTGCTGCTGCTCGACGCAATGCTGCTGTACCTGTCCTTTTTCGAAGCGGCGTGGCAGATGGATCGCGAGTTCTTGTACACGCCGCTGGCGATGCTCAAGCTGGCGATTCCGGTCGCGGTGTCCGTGATCGGACTGATGCTCGCCGACGCCTACGCAAGGCCAGCGAAACGATCGCGACTACGTCCGTTTGTGCATGCCGCAGTGGGCGTGGGGATGGCGGCATTCGCCCAGGCGGCATTGCGCGCGGCAGGACTTCCCATCGCGCTGCCTTGGTGGATCGCTTCGGCCGGGTTCGCGCTGGGCGTGGCGGGAGTCTCTATGATCGGGATTCTGTTCCCTCCCGACGATCACACCCCGCGCGGCAGCGCCTGACTACCTTTCGTTCGCTGTAGCGCAGGCCATCGGTTTTCGTGGCCTGCGTTCCACGAACTCGCAGGCGACAAGAGTCGATCGCCTGCGCTACAGCAACCGACCCGTTAACGCGGTCGTGCGAAAATGTTTGACAGAGTGGCAGAGCTCGACGATCGATTTCAGCAACTTCGACAACTGGTGGATCAGGAGATCGCGCGGGCGCGCGCGGAAGTGATTGCGGAAATCGCGAAGGCTGTAAGCAGAATTCGCGCGGCGTCGAACGAGGCGGAGTGGCACGAGGCGGTGCTCGATTCCGGCCGCGCCTTTGCGAATGAGCCCGCGGCGTTGGAGCTGCTCGCGTCGCTGGCGGCCATCACCGCGCCGTCGACTCCGATCCCGGCCGTGCCCGCGCACGATGCGGCGGCAAAGCGGTTCGCGCGGGTCAAGGTCGCCGAAATTCAGCTTTATCACGCCGCGGCAGTGAAAGCCGGGCGAACGGCGCGGGACTTATACGGATCGCTCAAATCTGAAATCGATACGGCGCGCTCGGCATTTCGAGAGAAATTTCCAGCGAACGGAAATACAACGGACGATCTACATACGGAGATCGTTCATGCTTTGGCGAATGACGATGCGACACTGCTGGGCCCGGCTTATCCGGGTCCGCTCGCTTAAATTCGGACTGGTTGCGGCAGCGATTGCGGCAATCGCATTCGTGTGCCTTGGGGCGGGCGATCCGATGGTGGAGCTGAAAGCGGGCGCGAGCGCTCTCGACGCCAAGCAATATCCTGCCGCCATCGCGACGCTTTCGCCGCTGATCAAGAAAATTCCCAAGCTGGCCGATTACGCGGCGTTCCTGCTCGCATCAGCGCAATTTGAATCGCAGAATTACGCCGCGGTACCCAAGACGCTGGACACCGTGTGGAAGCAATCGCCGGGATCTCCGCTGGTGCAGCGCGCGTTGCTGCTGGCGTCGAAGGCCGATCTGCAAAATAACGCGGCGAAGGATGCGGTCGATCTCCTGCGCAAGAATTATTCGACGCTAGCGCAGCCCGCCGGCGATCTCGCACTGGCTGCTGCTTTTTCTGGAGCAGGCGATCAGGTCAGCGCGGCCGTCTACAATCAGCGCGTCTACTATACGTTCCCGATGTCTCAAGAAGCGGCGCAAGCAGAAGCGGAGTTGGCCAGACTACGCACGCAACTTGGCGACAACTATCCGCCCGCGATGCCGAATGCGATGCTTGGGCGCGCGTTGAAGCTGTTGAGCTCAGGCGCGGCAGCGCGAGCCAAGAAGGAATTGGAATCGTTGGTGCCGCAGTTGGGCGGAGCCGATCGCGACGTCGCGCGGGTGCGGATCGGTGTGGCGGATTACGAATCGAAAGAGAATCTGCGCGCCGAAAAGTATCTTGCGTCGCTTGAAAGTCTATCGCCCGACGCCGATGCGGAGCGCTTGTGCTATCTCGCGTTGAGCGCGCGGCGATTGAAGAATCACGAAGAAGTGCACGCGGCGCTGGAGCAACTCGCGCATCTCTATCCGAATTCGAACTGGCGATTGCAAGTGTTGATTTCCGACGCGAGCTCGCATCTGGTCGACAACGAATTCGACACGTATGAGCCGCTGTACCGCGCCTGCTACGAATCGTTCCCCACCGATCCGCAGGCGCCCATGTGTCATTGGAAGGTCGCTTGGGGGCACTATTTGCGGCGGCGTCCGGATGCGGCGGAGATGCTGCGCGCGCATTTGCGATTGTTCCCCGCATCGGAAAATGCGGCGGCGGCCTTGTATTTTCTGGCGCGGCTCGCCGAAGGTGCGGGCGATCGCGGGGCGGCGCGTGTGTATTACGAAGAGATCGTCCACGAGTATCCGAATTACTACTATGCGATTCTGGCGCGCGATCGTGAATCGAAGGTCGTCACCGCGCCGCTTTCGCCGGCCGCAACACAATTTCTGCACACCATCGTTTTCCCCGCGCGTTCGCACCATGAATTTCGAACCGAACGTTAATGCGAAATTGCGACTGGAGCGCGCGCGTTTGCTGGCCGGAGCGGGGTTGGAGGACTGGGCACAGGTGGAGCTGCGTTTCGCTGCGCAATACGAAGATCAGCCGCAGGTGATGGCGACCGAGCTCGCAACCATCGCCAATCGCACCACGGGCGCGCACACCGCGATGCATTTGATCAAGCACTACGCGCCTGGCTATTTGTTCCTGCCGGTCGAATCGGCGCCGATGAATTTCTGGAAGCTCGCGTTTCCGCTTCCGTATCGCGACGCGCTGGACCGGTTCGCAAAACAAAACAACCTCGATCCGTTCATCATCGCGGCGCTGATCCGTCAGGAATCCGAGTTCGATCCGAAAGCGGTATCGCCGGCGAACGCGCGCGGGCTGACTCAAATTCTCCCGTCCACTGGCCGAGAGTTGAGCCGTCGCCTGAAAGTGAAAACCTATTCGACGGCCGCGCTGTTCACTCCCGCGGTCAATCTGCAACTCGGATCGTTTTACTTGAAGAGCATTGTCGACGGCGTCGGCGGACGTTGGGAAGTCGCGCTGGCAGCCTACAACGCCGGATTGTCGCGAGCGCATGCGTGGCTCACCTGGGGCGATTTTCGAGAGCCTGCCGAATTCATCGAAACGGTGCCGTTCACCGAAACGCGCGGGTACATCCAGACCGTGCTGCGCAATGCCGATCTGTACCGGCGATTGTATGGAGCATCGTCATCGGCGCGCGGCGCGGTCACGCCCGCGAACTGACTACTCGCCAGCCATCTTGATCAATTGCTCGGCATGACGCAGCGCTTCTTGCGTGACGCGCTCGCCCGAAAGCATGCGGCCGATTTCACGGGTGCGCTGCTCCGGCGACAATTCCTCGATCGATGCGTAGGTGCGGCCTTTCGCGGAGTGCTTTTCGACGGAATAATGATGATCGGCGAACCCTGCGATCTGCGGGAGATGCGTGACGCACAGCACCTGGCTCGATGCGGCGAGCTTCTTCAATCGCCGGCCCACCGCTTCCGCCGCGCTGCCGCCGACGCCGGCGTCCACTTCGTCGAACACCAATGTTCGCGGAGTCGTTCTTCGATGCGCCGCGCGGGCGAAGTGCAGGCTTTTAGCGCCAGTGCCACGCGCGAAATCTCGCCGCCGGACGCGATTTTGTCCAGCGGCTTCGGCTCCTCGCCGACGTTCGGCGAAATCAGGAATTCGATCGCATCCGCTCCCGATTCCGACCACGGCGCGGGCGAAACGCGAATTTCGACGCGCGTTTTTTCCATGGCCAGCGCAGCCAGTTCCGTCTCGACTTTCGCCGCGAGCGATTTAGCCGCCTGCCTTCGCACTGCCGTGAGCTTCGCCGCCGCTGCCTCGAACGATTTGCGCGAGCTGCCGCGACTTCTTTGCCTAGGGCATCGCGCCGATCGCTCGAATGTTCCACGGCTGCCAACTGCTCCCTCGCGTCTTCCAGAAACGCGAGCACCTCTTCGACCGTCGCGCCGTACTTGCGCTTCAACTTCTCGAGCGCATCCAGTCGCGATTCGACATGATCCAGCCGCGCCGGATCAGCTTCCAGATTCGATAAATAATGCCGCAGCGCGTGCGACGCTTCATCGATCGCGATTGCCGCAGGCTTGAGCGTCGCCGTGATTTCGCCGATCGATTCATCCAGGCGCGACAGCTCTTCCAACCGCTTGATCACCGTGCGAAGCTGCGCTGCCGTGCTCTCCGGCGCGTCGTATAGCGCCGAGTACGCCGCGTTCGCGATCTCTTCGATCTTGACCACGTTTCGCAGCACGCTGCGCTCGTTTTCAAGCTGCGCGTCTTCGTTCGCTTCCGGCGCGACGGCTTCGATTTCGTTTGTTCTGAAAGCTCCACAAATCGGCGAGACGAAGTTTCTCCTGCGCGGTGCGATCGAGATCGTCCAGCTCCGCCGTCGCGGTGCGCCAGCGTGAATACAATGCCGCGACTTCATCAAGAGAAGCACCCGAAAAAGCATCGAGCATTTCGCACTGAACGGCTGGCGAGAAAAGCTGCTGCTGATCGTGCTGGCCGTGGATGTCGCCCAGATGCACGGCGAGATCGCGCAGCAGAGCCGCCGTGGCGGGCCGATTGGCGACGAATGCCCGTGACTTGCCGTTCGAGAGAATTTCGCGCTCGATCAGCAGTTCGTGATCTTCCATCTCAATGCCCGCCGCGTCCAGCAGTGCACCCAGCTTCGCATCGGTGGCGATTTCGAAGATCCCGGAAATGCGCGCCTTCTCGGCGCCGCCGCGGACCATTTCGGCCGAGGCGCGCCCGCCCAGCAGCAGCGCCAGCGCGTCCACCACAATCGATTTACCGCTGCCGGTCTCGCCCGAAAGCAGGTTCAGCCCGCGGTGAAAGCGCACCCGGATGTTTTCGATGACGGCGTAATTCTCAATCGCCAGCTCCACCAGCATTGGACACGATTATACCGGCGGGACGGGATTGCATATCGCCGCGATAAAAAACATTCTGGGATTCTTATGTTTTATAGGCTGCTTCCACTACAATGAAATCAGGAGAGACAACCGGTTGATTCTGGAACCACTGCGCGGGCTCCTGCAGATCGATGTGTGGCAGTTGGTGAAGGGATCCGGCACCGTTTCCCTGACGGTAATGGGCGTGCTGCTGATGTTTTCGCTCAACTCCATCACCATCATCTTCGCGAAGTTCGGAACGCTGCGGCGGGCTCGCAACGGCAACGCTCGATTCCTGCGCGCCTTTCGAAAAGCGACCCGACTGGATGCCGTCGCGGCGGCGACAGAGCAATTCCGCAGCGCTCCGCTCGCCACCGTTTTCGATTTCGGATATAGCGAAGTCGCGCGGCAATTGCAGGCGCGCGGCAAGATCACCAACATTCCGGCGCTGGAGCGGACGCTGCAACTCGGCATGAGCGAAGAGATGTCGCGGCTGGAGCGCAGTATGAACTGGCTCGCGACCACCGCGACCGTAACCCCGTTCATCGGACTGTTTGGCACCGTGCTTGGCATCATCGATGCATTCCTGCAGCTCGGCTTGAGCAACGCGACCAGCATGCGCGCAGTCGGTCCAGGTATCGCGACCGCGCTAGGAACGACGGCGCTAGGTTTGCTCGCGGCGATCCCGGCGGCGATTTTCTACAACGTTTTCGGCCACGGCATCAAGGAGATCGGCGCCCGGATGGAGGATTTTTCACTCGAATTCCTGAATCTGACGGAAAGGAATTCCGAGGAGTAGGCATCCTGTAGATATGGCGTTCTCCATGGGCTCAAGTGGCGGATCGGGGCTGCGCGGCAGGCGTTACGGCGGCGGCATGGGCACTCTGTCGGAAATGAACGTCGTCCCGCTGGTGGACGTGGTGCTGGTGCTGCTGATCATTTTCATGCTGACCGCGCAGGCGATGGAATTCGGTCTCGATATCCAGGTGCCGGAGGTGCGGCACGTCAACGAAAAGCCTCCTGAGGAATTGCCTGTGATCAGCCTCACGCGCGGCGGAAAATTGTATTTGGGCGACAAGCCGCTGAACAACATCAACACCATCGGCGATGAGATCCAGAAGCGGTACAAGGGTGCGAAAGCGGTCTATGTGCAGGCGGACAGAACGGCAATGGTCGAGCAATTGGCGAACGTCATGTCCGAACTCAGCCATGAGCATTATGCGGTGAAGTTCGTCACCAAGATGATGGAAGGCAAGCCGTAAGTGGAACACGTTCTCGACCGGCGAGACCCGATGCGCGGAGCGTTTACCGCGGCGCTGGTGCTGCATGCCAGCCTCATCGGGGCAATCGCCATCGGGAACTACTTGCAAGGGCACGTCGATCAGTTCGGATCGAAGGACACCGGCGCCGGAGCGGTGGCGATTGAAGCCGTGACGTCGATTCCGATTCCGCATCGCGGCGAGACCAATCCGCTGGCGAACAATTCGGAATCGGAGGTGCCGCAGGCGCCACTCGAAAAGCCCAAAGATCTGGAGAAGGCGGAGCCGATTCGTCCCGATGCAATCGCGATTCGAAGCAAAGTTCCCAAGAAGGCCGCGCCCAAGGAGAGCCAACATCAGGTTTTCCGTCCCTACAGCGAGCTCGCCAAGAATCAGCTCACCAGCAAGTTGCCGCCGCAGGTTTCGAGCCCTCTCTTTACGCGAACGCGGCCGGATCGGGAAGTGTGGGGCGAACGATACGCTGGGTTCGCGATTGAAGGGATACGGCGCCCAGATCCGCACGCTGATCGCGGAGAAATGGCGCACCAACGACGTCGATGCGCGATATCAGACTGCGCCGCCGGTTATCGCGACGTTCGATCTGATGCGCGACGGCAGCGTGAAAAATCTGGTGATCCTGCAGGGCAGCGGCATCCCGTCTCTTGATAATTCCGTTCGCCGCGCGATTCAGGATGCGTCGCTGCCACCTATTCCGCAGGGCCAGGGTTTCGATAAGGACCATGCTCGCGTCGAGTTTACTTTTGAGCTGAAACGATGAAGATCAAAATCATTTCCGTGATCGTCATTCTTGTGGCTGCGCTCGGCGTGGGCGCGCTCATGATTCCGGCCCAGGAAATCCGGGGCAATATCGTCAATGGGGAAACGGCCAAGCTCGCGATTCCCGATTTCCGAGGCTCTGGCGAAGCGCAGCAGTTCATGAACGTGTTCAACCAGACGGTGTGGGATCAGCTCGCCGGATCGGGCGTGTTGAAGATGGTGGCGAAAAGCTACTATCCGCTCGAGGTTCCGCAGCAGCCTTCCGATTTCAAACCGCCGACAGTTCTCTCACCGGCGCGAGCCGGAGCCCCCGCGCGCACGCAGAGCAACGGGCCGTGGCTGACGGATTGGTCGAATCCGCCGGTCGCGGCGAACGATCTCGCATTCGGGTACACGGCGGTGCAGAACGGGCAGCTTGCGCTGCGGGGATGGCTCTACAATCTTTCGCAATCCGATCCGCAGAGCGCGCAGCTGATCGGCAAGGTGTACTTCGGAACGCTGGATGCCGAAGGCGCCAAAAAAGTGGCGCGCGAATTCGCTGCCGATATCCTGCAGCAGTTCGGTGCCAAAAGCCTGGCGGGATCGAAAATTTATTTCGTGTCGGACCGCACCGGTGCCAAAGAAATCTGGTCCATGGATTACGACGGCACAAATCAGAAGGAACTGACGCACTACAAATCGGTATCGACCATGCCCGCTATTTCGGCCGATGCGAAATTGTTCGCCTTCACCACGTATGCGCAGGGCAATCCCAAGATCATGATCTATTCGGCGGAGACGGAGCGGCGATTGCCGTTCATCAATCCGGTGTCGTCCGCGGTGGAGACGCCGGAGTTCACGCCCGATGGGCGGCGCATCATGTTTTCGGCGTCGATCGACGGCTGGGTGCAGATCTGCATCGCAGATGTGAACGGCGGGGGAATGCGGCGCATCTCGCATGTGCGATCGATCGAAGTGTCGCCCAAGATCAATCCGAGAAACGGCAACGAGGTGCTGTTCATTTCCGGGCGCGGCGGTTCGGAACAGATGTGGCGCATGAATATCGAAGGCGGCAATCTGGAAATGCTGACGCCGGGCGAAGGCTATGTGGCGAATCCGGCGTGGAGCCCTAACGGGCAGCAGATCGCGTTCGCGTGGACCAAAGGCTACGAGCCGGGCAACTACAACATTTTCGTCATGGATGTGGCGACCAAGAAGTATGTGCAGCTCACGCATGGCTCGGGCAGGAATGAAAATCCGTGGTGGGCGCCGGATGGAATGCATCTCGTCTTTTCATCGAAAAAACGAGGCGTTACGCAGCTTTACACCATGCTCGCCGACGGCAACAACGTGCAGCAGTTGACCACCCAGGGCAATAACATTCAGGCAGTATGGGCGAAAGCGATAAACTAGGTAATTGTATAAAGGGAAAGGAAATGTCCAGATGAGACTGAAACGGGGAACGCTGTCGATTGCGGTGTTCGCGCTGTTGATGTTGATGGTTTCGGCGGGATGTAAGAAGAAGACGCCGATTGCGGCGCCGCCTCCTCCCGCTCCGGCGGGGGGCAGCAACACGGGCGGTGGCAACAACACCGTGCCCACCTCATCCGCGGCACGCATCAATAGCTTCACGGCGGAGCCTCGCTCTATCGAACGCGGGCAGGCGGCGACGCTGCGCTGGTCCATCGCCAACGCGACAGATATGTCGCTCGACCAAGGCATCGGCCCGGTGGGTGCGAATGCATCGCGGCAGGTGTTCCCTTCGAATACGACCACCTATACGCTGACGGCACGCAGTGCCGGAGGAACGGACACGCGATCGGTGACTGTCGAAGTGATCGCGCCGCCTCCGCCTCCTCCGCCTGTGGACCGTACCGGCGGCTCTTTCAGCGGCAGCGATGTTCTGACCCGCGAAGCGCAGGACGCGTATTTCGATTACGACAAGAGCGAACTGCGCGAGGACGGGCGCACTGCTATGCAGCGCGATGCCGAGATTCTCAAACGCATCTTCGCAGCCGATCCCAGCTTCACAGTCGCGATCGAAGGGCATTGCGATGAACGCGGTTCGGCTGAATACAACCTGGGCCTGGGCGATCGTCGTGCGACGGCGGCAAAGGAATTCCTGGTGCAGCTCGGCGTGCCCGCGGACCGGCTCACGACGATCAGCTACGGTAAAGATCGTCCGGTATGTACCGAAGAAAATGAAGCGTGTTATCAGCGCAACCGGCGCGCGCATTTAGCGCCGGCAAAATAATTTGTCGCTCGATATAGGAGGACTTCGCATGAAGCGGTTGCTCTTCTTGGCATTTGTCGTGGCGCCCGTTGCTCTGCAAGCGCAGAAGCAGGACGCCTTGCTATCCATCCAGCGCGATGTAGCGCAGCTTGAGGAATCCGTGCACACGCTGCAGAAGTCGCTCGATGATAAGTTTGCGCAGGCTCTGGCGGCGATTCAGGCATCGGGCGATTCGCAGTCGAAAACCGCCGCGGCTATCGCTGGGCTGCAGCGCGATATCGACAAACAGTTCGCCGATATGCAGACCAAGCTGGCAGCGCCGGTAGCGACGCTAGGATCGAAGGTGGATGAGATGTCGGCTGATTTTCGCGCAGTGAGCAACACTGTCGCGGATCAGGTACAGCGCATGAAAGCGATGGACGACAAACTTACCGACATCAAGAATCTGCTGAGCACGATGGCGGCGAATCAATCCGCTCCGCCGCCTCCGGCTCCCGCTGGGACAACGCAGGCTGCGCCGGCGAAGCCCGCATGCCAGTCCGCCGAGAGTTTGTGGGAATCGGCTCGCGGCGATTACAGCGCCGCGCATTTCCCTGAAGCGCTCGGCGAATACATGGATTACGTGAAATGTTACGGCGATTCGGCGAATGCGCCTGAAGCGCAGTATCAGATCGGCTGGATTTATTTCAACAACAAGCAATGGAGCGATGCGGCCCAGGCGTTCGATGTGGTCCACGATCGCTGGGCGCCCAACAAGAAATCGGAGGACGCGATGTATTACAAAGCGGTCTCCCTGATGAAGGCCGATCCTGACAAGACGAATAAGGCCGAAACCGGTAAGGCCTTTAGGGATTTCATCGCGGCGTATCCACACAGCTTGCATGTGGAAGCCGCGCACCAGAATCTAAAGGCGCTGGGGCTGGAGCATCCGCCCGCCAGAAGAGGTAAATAATCATGAACAAGTCTCTTCTGTTGCGATTGAGCCTCGCCGCCCTGGCGACCGGCGGGATCTGGTTGGCGCACACCCAAACCGCGCGCGGTCCGCAGCCTCTGTCGATTGAAAAAGTTCGCGACGATCTGTACGCCATCATCGGCGACGGCGGCAACGTCGCGGTGTATCTGACCAACGACGGCGCCATCGTTATCGACGATAAATACGAGCAGGATAACGCCCAGATCCTGGAGAAGGTGAAATCGGTCACCGACAAACCGATTCGCTATGTTCTGAATACCCATCAACATGGCGATCACACCGGTGGAAACGCGAAGATGCTGGCTGCGGGCGTGGAGATCATCGCGCAGAAAAATGCGCGGGCGAACATGGCCGCCGGCGAAATGCCGGGAGTGCCTCGGGTCAGCTTTACGGACGAGACTGAAGTTTTCCTGGGCGGCAAAGAAGCTCGCGCGCATTATTTCGGCCGCGGCCACACCAATGGCGACGCGGTGATTTATTTCCCCGCCGATCACGTGATCCACACCGGCGATCTGTTCACGGTCGGAACTTCGAATGCGCCAGTCACCGTCGCGCCGTTTATCGATTACTCAGCCAAAGGCAGCGTTGTCGAGTGGACCAAGACGATTGATGGAATCCTAAACTCGGGCTGGGATTTCGATACCGTGATTCCGGGGCACGGGCCGGTGTCGAAGAAAGCCGACCTGATCGCTTATCGGAAAAACTTCGAGGCCATGCGCACGCGCACCAGCAGTATGATTCACAGCGGGCAGAGCAAGGACGATATTTCGAAAATGCTCGCTGCGGAATTCGGATGGGCGATTGGACCGAACGCGCTCGGCGCACGCTCCATCGACCCGATGATCGCAGAGCTTAAGTAGCGGAGGCCGGCGCGGCCGGTGTTCCTTCCAGTCCGAGCTCCACGGCTTTCGCCTGCATCGCGCGAATGCAAAAGTCGATGTGCTGGTCGAGGTCGATACCTAGTTCCGCCGCGCCATTGGTGATGTCATCGCGATTCACGGCGCGTGCGAAGGCTTTATCTTTCAGCTTCTTCCTCACGCCCTTCACTTCCACTTCGTGGATGCTGCGGCTCGGCTTGACGTAGGAGCAGGCGGTGAGGAATCCGGCGAGTTCGTCGCAGGCGAATAAGGTTTTTTCGAGCGGCGAAATGCGCGGCACACCACTGTAATTGGCGTGAGAGAGAATCGCGCGACGGATTTCTTCGTCGACACCGCGCGCGGCCAGGATTGGCTCGCCTTTCATGGGGTGGTCAGGAGCCTCGGGATGAATCTCCCAATCGAAATCGTGAAGGAGCGCAGTGACGGCCCACTTCTCACGATCCTCGCCGAGCTTATCCGCGTAAGCGGCGACGCACGCCTCCACTGCGAGCATGTGTTTGCGGAGGCTTTCGGATTTGACATGTTCGCAGACGATCTCCCAAGCTTGGTTGCGGTCCATAAGGACAGTCTAGCGAACCGGGTTTTCCAAGAGCGCGTGTTATCATGGCGATTGCGGGCCTGTGGCGCAGTTGGGAGCGCGCTTCCATGGCATGGAAGAGGTCGACGGTTCGAACCCGTCCAGGTCCACCACCACTTTTCAAACACTTCCCGCCATTCGGACCGCTAGAATAGCGCGTGAGGAGTCCAACTGGAGTCCAAGAAGGGACGCCAGCGGAAACCGCCTAAACACCGACGCGAATTCCTAACGGCTCTCTCCTGCTGTAGAAATCCGACATTTCCGACATTTGGCATCTATGCGCCTGATTCCACGGAGCTAGTCGATGTCGGGTTTGTCCAAAAAAACCGACATGCACCCGACATTTCACCCGACAAACTCGGCTTCGACGGCATGGACCGCGTCTTCTCAGAATCCTCAGATACTCAAAATTCGGTCACGCCCAGCGATCTCGGTAGGATTCATTCTCCGGTCTCCGAGGGCGGAGTGCTCGTTAAGAATTCCTTACCAGACGAGCTGTACGCGGGCAGGATTCCAGAGAGACTCAATGTGTAACGAGGATTTCGGCTAAAGGTCGACTTCGTACCGCCGCTTGGCCGTGGCACGTTTGCACGCCGGTGAAACACAACATGTGTGGCATCGGGCGACCACGACGCGGCCCGAATCGCGCCGCGTGGTCCGCGACGTCCGCTGGTGTAATAAATTCCAGCCTCCCCCGTGTCTTTCCGTACGTACCCGACGTCATTGCCTGGCAACGGCGACGGGTTGACCTTTAAGCCCGGACCCGCCGACAACTCCGTCGAGCGCCCACTTGCAACTTCGATCGAAACCAATTTCGTCTCGGACATCGTCCCGGAGGAGGTCGTGCGATTTCCTAACGTTGCCTCCGCATCCATGCAATACGAGATGACGCGAGTGCTATCGCTCGTCCACTTCGGGCTACGGCAGAAGTTGCCACTCTCTGTCAGCTTCTTCAAACCGGAGCCGTCGGGATGAATTATATAGATGTCGGCGAGTTGGAGGCGCTCCCATCTTCCATGAGAGAATGGCATTGGATTCGCCCGGCTGGATGCGAAGGCGATCCATTTTCCATTCGGCGCCCACGAAGGTCGATAATCGCCGCCTGCGCCCGAAGTTAGCCGGCGCACGCCTTTGGTAGCCAGATCCATCGTCCACAAATTCGCTCTGCCGCCGCCACGCGAGCTGACGAACACCAATTGCTTGCTGTCAGGCGAGAACCCGGCTTGATCGTCGTAGGCGGGATCGCTCGTCAGCCGGGTCAATTCACTGCCATCTGTCCGCACTCGAAAAATGTCGGCCGATCCGTTTCTTTCCGAGGTGAAGACGATGGACGCGCCATCAGGGGACCAGACTGCATCGTAGTCGGTGTCGGCCGATGCGAGCATCGGGTGCTCATCGCTTCCATCGGCTGCTGCGATGAATAGACTCAACTGGCCCGGCTGTGGGTTCACTCGCGCGAACGTAATGTGCTGCGGCGGTGGCGTTTGCGCCGACAGGAGGAAGCTCGCCGCGAGTGCAATCATCAGTGGACGCATTGAAGCATTCTATTGGTGGGATGTGTCGCTGCGCAAGCCTGGAGTAGGTAGGTTAGTGCATTTCACCCAACGACCCCGACGCTTCTCGCGAATGCATACCAGAGAATGCGCGCGAATACTCTGGCAGCCACTGGTAGGTGAACCGTGGGGTTGTTTGCCTTCAGGTGCGATGAGCTAGAAGTCGGGTTGTGGAGTCGCACCTCACTGGCCGAATCGTCGGCAACTCGGACACTGGCACAAACGGCGTTCTGGGAGCTTGCTGTTAATGCTCCACATCAGGCACTTAGGAGACGAGGCTTTCTGTCCCCAGTTTTTTGCTCACAATCTTTGCCATCCTTCGATAGCGACATCGACGTGACGGGAACTTCACGGGTCTGAACGCCCAGGGTGGGGCGTCGAGCCTGCCAAAGTCATTCGGACAACATGGGATGCTCAAACGAACGCTCGGGATTTCGGGCAACCAAGATTCGGCCGGCCAAGTCGTGACTGAGACGAATTAGATCGCGGCGATCTCCTAATCGTATTGACAGCGACGCGGAGGTGTTTGTTGGTTCGACCGTCAGCGTGACACCGGGCATCAGTCCTATTCGCTCCAATTCGCGCAAAGCGTCGGCGCTACGATCGGAAACGCTACTGACGATCGCTAGCCTGCGCAACGGCCATTCGAGCAGCGGCACTTCTTCGCGGAACACGCCAGCTTCGTATTTCTGAGGAATTACGTGGCCGTGAGGATCGATCTCCGGGTCGCCCAAGATCGCGGCGACGCGATCCTCAAAGCGCTCTGAAATGAAATGCTCCAGCCGTTCGGCTTCCTCGTGAACTTCGTCCCAGGAATATTTCAAAACGTCGTGGAGAAATAATTCGAGAAGCCGATGATGCCGGACCAGCTCCCACGCTCGTCTCTTTCCCGCGGCGGCGAGTCGCACGCCGCGATGTTTTTCGTAGAGAACAAGCGCGGGGCGCTGTGAAGCGAGCTTCTGCAGCATTCCGGTCACGGACGGTGTGCGCACGCCCAGCCGAGCCGCTAACGCATTGGTAGTCACGCGCGCATCTTCGGCTCCGGCTAATTCAAGAATCGCTTTCAGGTAATCGTCAACCGATTCGGAAGTGGGAAGAGAAATGAATTTAGCAGCCACTAATCTCAAGCTTAATCGAGCAGACTTCCAGTCGCAACAGGATTCCATCGAATTGCGGAGCAGTTGCGAGGAAGATATGATTAGGCGTGCCTAATTATAGCGCGCGATCTTGCGCCCTCGCCCTGTTGGTTTGTCAGATCACTGTCCTTCTTTTCCCGGCAGCGGCCGAAGCGCAAGGGGAGACGACCAGCGCGCTCGCGGGAACAGTGGTCGACGTGAGTGGATCCCCCATCGCGGGCGCCATCGTCACCATCGTCGAAACCGAAACCGGATCGAAGCGTAGCGCGAGCACCGACGATGCCGGCCGTTTCAATTTTCCGCAGTTGAAGCCGGGGGTGTATTCGGTCAAAGCCGAATTCGCCGGATTCGAACCGCAGATCAATAAATCCGTTGCGGCCGGCCTGGGGCAGAAGCAGATCGTCAACTTTATTTTGAAAGTCGCGACTCAAAGAAGCGACGTGATCGTCACGGGCGAGACGCCGCTGGTGAATCCCGCGAATCCCAACACGTCGACGACCATCACGGCGCGTGCGCTGGAGAATCTTCCGAATCCTGGCGGCGACATGACGTACCCTCTGCAGTTCGCGGCGGGCGCGCTGATCAACACAGCGGGCAGCGGCAACGATTTCGTCGGCGGCACAAATGGCTACGGCAATGTGCAATTCAACGGACTTCCGTCGCTCGCCAACGGCTACATTGTCGACGGCCTGGAGACAAACGATCCGCTCACCAATTTGAATAGTGGGCTATCGACGAATCTTGTCCTGGGCCTGAATTCGATCGCAGAGGTGACAGTGAACACGCTGTCCTACACCGTCGATCAGGGGCGCTACGGAGCATCGCAGGTGAACTACGTCACGAAATCGGGGACCAATCGATTTCACGGAAATCTGTATGAGCTTTGGAATGGATCGAGATTTAACGCTGCCGACTTCTTCACCGACTCTACGCCCGGCAACCACAAACCGCGGTCGACGGTGAATCATTTTGGCGGAAGCGTGGCCGGTCCGATCCGGCGCAATAAACTGTTCTTCTTTTTCGATAGCGAATGGGTGCGCATCGCGCTGCCGATCGTGTCCGCGGCCACGGTTCCGACGCCTGCGTTTCAGAATTACGTGCTGCAGCAGCTTCCGCTCGGCGGCACGGACAGCGTCACGGGCTCGACGTATCGACCCGCTCCTCAGCTGGTGCCGTTCTATCAAAAGATGTTCAGCCTGTACGGCAATACCGCGGGAACGCCGCTGGCCATTCTCGGGTGTCCCTTCAACAGCGATGGAGGCGCGGCGGCGGGTGTTCCTCTCAACGGAAACGGATGCGCGAATCGCCAGAGCGTCTCGCATTCGAGTGACGATCGAGAACAGGTGCAGACCGGGCGCGTAGATTACAACGCCAACGAGGCGAACACCGCATGGTTTCGATTTCAAGCGGACACCGGGCTGCAGGCGGCGTATACGGATCCGATCAATTCGGTCTTCAACGCTGTCTCCTCACAGCCGCTCTACTCCTTCGCGGCTGGCTACACGCACATTTTTTCGCCGCGCTTGGTTAACTACTTCAATCCGGCATTCTCGTGGTACGAGAGTTTATTCGGGCCGGCGAATTTGCAGCGGACGTTAGCGGCGTTGCCGATCGTGCTCCAAGGCAGTGGGGCCGATGCGCCATTCACGACACTCGGAGGTTTGGATAACACCTGGGTGCAGGGACGAAAGGCGGCGCGATTTTTCATCAACGACAATCTAGCGTGGACCATTGGTGCGCATGAGCTGCGGTTCGGAACCAACACGCGCATCTTCCGGCTGAACGATTACGACTTCGGCGAAGGGGTGGTACCGCTGGTCACCTACACGACACTCGCCCAATTCATCTACGGAGTCGCATCGACGGCGTCGAAAACATTCCCTCTGGCCGATTCGCAACCCTACAATTTCCTGAACGTCGATCTTTATGCGCAGGACACCTGGAAAGGTACGTCGCGGCTCACCTGGACCTTCGGTCTGCGCGCGACTCATAATTCGAATCCGTTGAATCCGCACGACGCGGTAGCGCGGCTCGCGGGCTCGTTCGCGTCGATTTCTCACGATGTCAATCAGCCGCTCGACGCTGTCATCCAGACCGGCTTGGGGAACATTTTCACGTCGACGCCGCTCGAGATTCTTCAGCCCAGAACGGCGCTGGCGTTCGAGATCGCGCCGAAAACCGTGCTGCGCAGTGGATTCGGATTGTTCAGCGATCTGCTGCCCGGAAGCGTCGCCGATCTAATCGGCGTAAATCCGCCGTACTCGCAGACGTTTCAAGGCGGATTGTTAGGAACGGTAGGAGGAACGGCGATTGCCCCGGGAGTCAGCGACAGCGCGATCGATGCGACGAACGCTGCGAACCAGATCTTCACGTCGGGATTCGCCTCGGGACAACTCTCCTGCGCATCGCCGCTATCGAATCCGACCACGTGCCTGAAACCGGTCGCGATCACCGCCGTGCCCGATGGAAAACTGCACGCGCCGTATTTCATGGAGTGGAGCTTCGCGGTGGAGCGCGAGATTGGCAACACGATTCATCTTCGTGCACAGTATGTGGGCACGCGCGCTGTGAATCAACCGTACACGACGCAGGTGAACGGTTATCAGACGGTATGCGCGGGTTGCTTCGCTCCGTTTCCGTACGGCGCGCCGGTCGATCCTCGCTTCGGAGCAGTGACGCAGCTCGCCACCGGCGCGAACAGCCACTACAACGGGCTGCAATCGACCGCCGAAAAGCGGCTCGGGCACGGATTACAGGTGCAGGCGAACTACACTTGGAGCCACTGCATCGATACGGTTTCCAATGGTGGATTCTTGCCGTTCTCGGCAGGAGGCATTCTTTCGCCGATTCCGGGTGACCTGGCGCGCGATCGCGGCCCGTGCGATTACGACGTGCGTCACAACTTCACGGCTAACTATCTCTATGTGCTACCGCTGGCGTTTCACGGGCGTGGGATGAGCGCGTTGAATGGATGGCAGATATCAGGATCGGTGTTTTGGCACAGCGGGCTACCGTTCTCCGTGCTGAGCGCGCCGTACTCCGCGAACGGAAATGGCATCGTGAATGGCAGCGGTGCCCAATTCGCGAGCGTCGTTCCTGGAGTGCCGTTATACGATCACAATCCGATTCCGGGCGTCACACAACCGGGCACGATCCAGTGGCTGAATCCGAACGCGTTTGTCTCGAGTGTCGATCCAAGCACGGGCTCGTGCACAGGCGGCGATACGCCGCAGAACTGTCAATTCGGCAATCTGGGCCGCAATGCGCTGCGCGGACCGGATTTCACCTGGACCGATCTGTACCTGACGAAATGGTTCGCGCTGAAGGAGCACCTGAAGCTGCGCATCGACGGGCAATTCTTCAATCTGTTCAATCATCCGAATTTCGGGCTGCCGGTGCTCGGCTACGCCGGCATCCCCGGCAAGCCGTCGACGCAGACCGGTTTCGGAGCGCTAACGTTTACCACGTCGCCGCCTACGGGTCTGCTCGGAGTGGGTCTAGGTGGAGATAGTTCGCCACGCATGATCGCGTTTCAGGCTCGCGTTGAGTTTTGACGAAACCCGTTTGAAGCTGCAGCAGGGTCCGCCAATTGTGCCTTCCAGGCCGGTTATCGATTCGAACCGCCCACTCATACGAATCTTGTAGGGATCTTCGAGAGGCTGTGCTAAATCCGTAGGGAGCCGGCGGATGCCAGCATGAGCCTGAAGACCCTCATCGTCGATGACGAGCCGATCGCGCGGCAATTGCTGCGCGAAGAACTCGAGTTAATGGAAGATGTAGAGGTCGTGGGAGAGGCGGATAACGGCGGGATTGCTCTCGAAAAAATTGCCCAACATCAGCCCGATTTGGTCTTGCTCGATCTGCAGATGCCGGTGATGGGTGGGCTCGAAGTGATCCGCAACATGAAGCGTGGCACACATCTGCCCGTGGTCGTGATCGTCACTGCGTACGATAAGTTCGCACTTCAGGCATTCGACGCGGGGGCACTCGATTATGTGCTCAAGCCGGTGCGGCACGATCGTTTGGCGGAAGCCGTGGAGCGGGCCAAGCGTCTGAGCGGTACAGCGGTCATGGAACAGCTCGCGCACCTTCAGGAGGTGACTGACTCAATCGAGGGACCGCGGACCAAAAGGATTATCGGGCGTATCGGCGAAGAATTTTTCCTGCTGAAAGCCGACGAGATCTACGCGTTCCAGGCAGAAGGCGTGGTGGTTTCGATCGTGACCGCCAAGCACAAGTACGAAGCGACGCATACTTTGAAGGCGCTGACAGAACGGCTCAAAGGCACGACGTTTCAACGCATTCACCGCAACGCGATGGTCAATGTCGACCATGTTCGTAAGATGAGCGCGTTAAGCAGCCAGCGATGGTTGATCACGTTGACCAACGGCCAGGAGTTCATCGCGAGCAAGCGACAGGCACGAAACGTACGCCAGTTGCTCCACTGGTAGTACGTGGCCCAGTCCGTTCATTTGAAGAATTAGCCCGGTCGCACAGAATCAAGGCCACCGGTCTGATTCTTCTAGGAGTCCTTAAACCTCTTCGACACAATCGAGGAATGACCAAGCTCCCCTCGCGCATTTTCGCGTGCTTTGTTCTGGCATTTGTATCTGCTGTTTCGGGTTATGGACAATCCGGATCGGGCACCATCAAAGGCACCGTGCTTGACCCCTCTGGGGCCGCGATCAAAGACGCCACGGTCTCGATTCTCAATCCGGTGTCCGGCTACCAACGCAGCGCCAAATCGGACGGCCAGGGTGCTTTCGAATTCACCAACGTTCCCACCAACAACTACCACATGACGGCAGCCGCAAAAGGCTTTCAGAACGCGGAGCAGGATATTGACGTGCGATCCGAGGTGCCGGTGGAAGCCAAGCTCTCGTTGAAGGTTGGCACTTCGGTTGAAAGCGTCACGGTGGTCGCTTCCGGAGATCTGGTCGAGAACGATCCCGTGACCCACACGGATGTCGATCGAGCATTGTTCGACAAACTCCCGCTCGAAAGCGCATCGTCATCCCTCAGTTCACTGGTGACGCTCGCCACACCGGGAGTTTCCGCGGATTCCAATGGCCTGTTCCATGGCCTTGGCGACCACGCGTCCAACTCCTTTTCGATCGATAATCAGCCCATCAGCGATCAGCAGAGCAAAGTCTTCTCGAATCAACTTCCGCTCGATGCGGTGCAGTCCATGGAAGTGATCGAAGGCGCGCCTCCGGCGGAATTCGGCGACAAGACGAGTCTCGTGATCGTGGTGACGACGCGATCAGGGCTGGGCATGACTGAGCCGCACGGCGAAGTCACCACCTCCTTCGGAAGCTTCGGTACGGTCAACGGCGGATTCAATCTCGGCTACGGCACGAACAAGTGGGGAAACTTCGTCTCTGCGAATGGATTGGACACTAGCCGGTTCCTGGATGGGCCGGAGTTCACCGTGATGCACGATCACGGAAACCAAGGAAATTTCTTCGACCGTCTGGACGTGAAGCCCTCTTCGAAAGATACGCTCTCCCTGAATTTCAGCTTTACGCGAAGCTGGTTCCAGACGCCTAATTCGTACGACTCTCAAAACGCCACGGCATGGTCCGGCCCGGTATGCGCCAATTATCTTTCGTACTCGACCGCATGTAACGGGCTAGGCCCGAATGGACAGGTGGTCGGCTCAACCGATCAAGTTTCGAAAATCAGAACGTTCAACGTCGCGCCAACGTGGACCCGCGTGTTGAATTCCAGCGCCGTGCTTACGTTCGGCGCCTTTGCCCGGCAGGATCAGTTCAATTACTATCCCAGCGCCGATCCCTTCGCCGATCTGATTCCGGACCTGCAAACCAACACCATCGCGCAGAACCGGCGGCTCACCAACCTGGGTCTGCGCGCCAGTGTGTCGATCGTAAAAGGGAAACACAACATCAAGGCGGGAGTGACCTGGGAAGACACGATCCTGACCGAAAAGGACAGCTTCGGCGTTGTCGACCCCACCTTCAATCCGGTGTGCTTGAACGCGGACGGCAGCGCGGATCTGAATCCTTCACTTACCAATCCGGCGAACTGCACCAAGGGGCTGCAAGCCAATCCGGGCTACGACCCCTTGCTCTCCTGCATTGACCTGACCCGGACCGGGACTCTTCCGGTGGCGAATGGTTGCCCCAACTCGACCTCAGGCTTGTACACCTTCAATGGGCACGCCAATATTCGAGAACTGGCCGCGTATTTCCAGGACACGATTTCGGTGAAGGACTGGACCTTCAACCTGGGACTCAGGTTCGATTCCTACGACGGCATTACCAAGGCCAAACAAGCGGAGCCGCGCCTGGGCATCGCATACCGCATCAAACCGACCAGCACTGTGATCCAGGCTTCTTACGCACGCACGCTGGAGACGCCGTTTAACGAAAACCTGGTCCTGGCGAGCCTGGGTTGCAACGATCCTGTGATCAACGATCTGCAGGCGACTCTGCAGGGCTATCCTTGCCTGACCACACCGCTCGCGCCGGGATGGCGCAACGAATTCCACGCCGGGCTCCAGCAGGCGTTCGGGCGATATCTGGTGCTCAGTGGCGAGTACATCTGGAAGTACACGCACCGGGCATATGATTTCAGCGTGCTCGGCAACACTCCCATCACTTATCCGATCGAATGGGAGAGCGCCAAGATTCCCGGGTTCGCGATTCGTGCGAGCGTTCCGAATTATCACGGATTCACGGCATTCGTCGTGATGTCGAGCGTCGCGGCGCGATTCTTCACTCCACAGGTGAGCGGCATCGGCGCGACTCCTGCAAGCTTCGGAGGCGGCAGTGTATTCCGCATCGATCACGACGAACTCTTTAACGCCACTACCCACTTGCAATATCAGATCGGCAAACGTGGCCCGTGGATTGGATTCAACTGGCGCTTCGACAGTGGATTGGTCGCCGGTCCGGCGCCGTGCGCGGGCGGCAATTGCGCCAACGGACCTAACGGCACCGATTCGATCGTGGATGTTTCAGGAATCACGCCGGACCAGCAGTTCGAAGCGGGCTTGTTCTGCGGCACCGTGCGTGCTACGCCCACGACGCCAATCAGTCCATCGCAGCTTTGCCCGGCATCGCAGTATGGATCATCGCTGCTCAAGATTCCCGCGGCGGGGACCGAGGATGACGATCACAATCCGCCTCGCATCGCTTCGCGCAATCTGTTCGACGTGGCGGTCGGGCACGACAACATTTTCCACGGCGATCGCTACAAGTGGAGCGTCCGCGCTGGCGATCGTGAACATCGCGAATACCGAGGCGCTGTATAACTTCCTGTCGACCTTCAGCGGCACGCACTACGTCACGCCGCGCGCGGTCACGGGGACGGTTGCATTCCACTTCTAGGGCACCACGCGAGGCAACGCCAATCTGAGGTCCAACTGGTTACCGACAATGTTGCACAACGGAAGCTGTGGAGAGGGCGGGAGAGTAGGGCCCGCTCGCGGCCCCAAAGGGATATTACTTTGACAGTGGCACGCGCTGCCTTAGATACCCTGTCGATGGGAGCTTCCGTATGGCAGGACCGATCTGCTCCCGGAGCTTACTTTGATCTGATCACCTCGATCGCCGTTCAAGGCACACATGTCATCGCCGCAGGCGGCAGATACTTCAACTTCATTGCGCGAGCCTATAACGCCGCGACAGGAGCTTTGGCGTGGCAGAATACCTTCGACTCCGGCTGGGGATTCGATGAAGCCAAGAGCATCGTCATCAGTGGCAGCCGAGCCTTTGTAGCCGGCGAAGCATCCACGGCGGTGGGTCGCGATACCTACCTGCGAGCCTATGATGTCGCGACTGGCTCGGTTCTGTGGTCCAGCCAGATCAACTCCGGTTCTTTCAATTTTCTATCCCTCGCGGATGCCAGCATTGACAAAGTTTTCGTCACCGGAACCGGAGGCCCGCAGTGTGAGTTCTTCGGTCCGGGGCACTGCAAATGGTTGGTCCGCGCGCACGATGTCTGCTCTGGAAAGGTGCTCTGGGAAGACTGGTTTGACACATCGGCACCAATCAACCAGGGAACCGGGCTGGTAGCCCAGTTGGATCGCGTATACGTGGCAGGGCAGGTGGGGCAGTATTGCACCGCGGAGTGCGATTATTCGCTAAAGGTTCTGAATTCGAGCAACGGCGCTGTCGTCGCGCAGGATTACTACGACAACGGCGGAGACGACTTCGGTTTCTGGCTGGCTGCGTCCCCTATTTCGGTGGTCGCTGCCGGAAGCAGCCAGAACATGAACGGGGACTATGATTTCCTCATCCGGTTCTATTGGACGCTCGGAATCCTGTTCTGAAGGCGTGGCCCCTGCCACGCGTCGCTACCAAGATGATTGAGGGCTGGCTGAGTTGCGCGATTCGCCGCGCGAGTGTATAACAGGCGGCCAGCATCACGAAAACCAGCGTGCCCGCGACTGCGGCGTACGTGAGGGTGTCCACTGGATTCACGCCAAGCAGCAGCCAGGACCACTACCTCCCGCTGGCCCCGGCTACTTCACGCGGGATCGGGTCGGACTCGCAGCGCCCGTTCACCATCGTCATCGTGGGTGGTCTGATCGCCGCTCTGGTGCTGAGCGTTTTCCTGTTGCCCCACACTCTATGTTGGGGTCCCCCGGGATGCCGATATGCTTCCGGGCGCCGACCGGGAACCTTCGCAAACATCCTCAGCCGAATAGCAGAACACGCCGTTGATGCTTGATAACTACAGCAATCCGCACTTCGAATCAATCCTTCGCACCAAGACGCTAATGATGCTATTCACCCCTGGTCAATGATTTGACGGGCGACAAGGCGGGCAACTCACCGCGTGCGGAGGCGCAGTTGCTCAGGAAGATTCTCGCAGCAGAATCTGAGGCAATTCGTTTTGCGTTTCCGCGCGTCCAACCCTTTGTGACTGTGCACGAACCCCAATTCAGCGACACGATCGTGTTCGAGTCCAGCCTGGTGCGCATTGGCGCATTCCGCTGCGATCGTGATTACGCCGGGTTTCAAGATACCGGGCCGGCGAACAACGATTGCTTTGTGTTTCCGCGGAGCGCGGTGGGAATCGAACATGAGCATGAACCGCCATTCGCGGCGAATCCAAACGTCATCACGTTTTACAATCGCGGTCAGCGATATCTGCGGCACGGCGTGAGCGACGAAGGCGATCGCTGCGATTGGTTCGGCATCGATCGTCAGATTGCGCGCGACGCGGTCCGCGCGGCCCGTGGCGACAATCCCGAGCAGCCTTTCCAGTGGACTCGCAGTTTGTGCGATTCAAGAACGTATCTGCATCAACGCCGGATATTCGAACTCGCGAGGCGCGGGGGCGCGAATGCGATCCAGATTGAGGAGGAATCGATCGCGTTACTGGACCGCATCATTCCGCGTGCGGGCGTTCCACATATAGAATGCAATCGCGGAACGGTCCACGAAGTAGAATTGCTGCTGAGTGCTCGTTTCGAGCAGTCGCTCAAACTGATTGAGATCGCGGCGCACGTCAATATGTCCGTATTTCATTTGTGCCGCACGTTTCGCCGCGTAACTGGCTGGTCCATTCATGCGTACCTGAGGCAATTACGCGTCCGCCACGGACTGGAGCGGATCTGCAGGGAGGGCGTCTCGCTAAACGTGATTGCCACCGATCTGGCCTTCGCGCACCACAGCCATTTCACGAGCGCGTTTCATCGCTCGTTCGGAGCCGCGCCTTCCATTGTGTGCGCGCAGATCACGGCTTGCGAATCCCGCTGCTGATCACGAAAATGCGGCCGGAATGAAAGCCGTGCACGCCGCTCCAGGCCGAGGTGATCAGGAAATCGACGGTCCCGTCATGATCGATGTCGCCAATTCCGACGGCATCGAACCCGAACGTATCTCCGGGCGTGCGGCACGTGTACGTTCGCAACAAGTCTCCCGTCTTGCCCGAGAACAAGTACGCGCGGCCACCCGAATTCGCCGCGGCACTATACTGCCAGGAACCTACGATCAAATCGGGCACGCCGTCGCCATCCACGTCGCCCGCGTTCGCCGGACTGGTGCCGAAGCCTTCACCGGGAGTTTCGCCGGTGAGCGTGAACAATCGATGCCCGTCCTTGCCGGAATGAACGTAGATGCGGCCCGCGCCCGGAGCTTTGCCGTTGTCTGAAAAATCCGACGCGTAGACGTCGGGATAGCCGTCGCCATCGAGATCCCCAGGGATGGAGAGAAACATCGCGCCGAGCGCTTGACCGCTGGGTACGGCATCGAAGGTGAAAGCGGGTTTCGAGGCGAGCGATTTGTAAACATAAATGCGCCCGTGACGATCTTCGCCGCCTTGCGGCGCGCCGGAAATCAGGAGCATGCCCTGCTTGCCGGTCGCACCTGCGACTGCGGAGCCAAAGTTATCGCCATCGTGTTCCCCAGAGAACTTCGCCAGGAGTTTTCCATCGCGTCCGGAGTAAATGTATGCGGCACCCATGCCGTTACGGTTGCCTGGAGCGCCGATGAATACGTCCACGAATCCGTCGTGGTTCACATCGCCCGCGGTAGCATACGTGGCGGCCAAAATTATCGTTCGCATCTTCGGCGGTCATCGTCACCAGCAGCTTGCCGTCCTTGCCCGAAAAAATGTACGCCTTGCCCGCACCGGGTGCGCTGGCGATGACGTCCGGAATGCCATCGCCGTTAGTGTCGCCCGCAGCTTCGATGCCGATGCCGAGCTGATCGCCCGCGTGGCCGTCGACCTTCCAAAGCAGCTTACCGGATTTCGTCGAGTACACGTACACGCGCCCCGCTTTGTCGCCGCCTGCGCTGCTGGTAGGCGCGGAGGTGACGAAATCGGTGACGCCGTCATGATCCACGTCGCCGATTTCGCGCGCGATCCAGCCGAACTGATCGTTGGCCGCTTCGCCGTCGAACTCGCGTAGCACGCGCACGGATTCGACGAACGGATTTTCGAAGTCAGCTGGCTGCGGGAGAATCGTGATAAAACGCGGATCGGATTTGTAGGGCGAGAGCTGGGGCGCTTCGGTGGCCTGGCTCATGTCGATTTTTCTGGTCGCTTTGGCCTTCGCCAGCCATTCGAAGGCGTGCTCAGGATCCCTCGCGACGGCGTAGTCAAGCCCGATGGCGTAAATCGGCCCAACGATCTCGGGCTGAACGGCGAGCGCCTGCAAATACGCTTTAATGGCGCGCTGCGGATCTTTCAAACGATCGTAAGTGAGGCCCAGGTTGCGCCAGGCGCGGCCGTTGCGCGGCTCACGCTCGACGACGATTTCGAGCAGTTTCGCGGCCCCCGCGAAGTCGTTCGATTGCAGGAGAGCGAGTGCGTCGGAGAGGGAAGGCGAGCTTGGCTGGCCGGCAAGTTCGGCGATGAGAAGAATACTCAGAAAGACACGCATACCTCGTTGTATGTCAACCCGCAAAGGCGGCGCTGTCAAAATCGTGCTGATTACTGCCCGTGCCGATCATAGTCCGCATTAACTCACTCGCGGATTCGCGTGATTCTGGCGAGGGAACACTGATCGCCAGACTCGCCGAGCGAGTTGTGCGTTGGCGGGTCGGTCCTGATCGATTCATCCTCGACGGCCGTCGCAGGTTGCCGCGCTGGCGCTTCAGCCGGATCGAGGACGCGTTCCGCTTAGTGCAACAAGTCCGCATCAATCTGTCGAACACGGCCGGTTGTTGTGTAGCTTCGCGTTCGCGATCGGAAAGCGTGTAACAACAGCGTGGAGCGCAGCGGGTATAAAATCGCTTCAGCCATGAAATTCATCTTGTTGGTCTCCCTCGCGTGCGGTTGCCTTCTGGGGGCCGCGCCCGCATCGCATGAGCCGTCTGCGGTCGATCCCGCCAAGGCCGGATGGAACACCACTGCGCTCGATGAGGTAGTCGCGTATGTGCAGTCGCAGAAGACCACCGGCTTCCTGATTATTCAGGATCGCAAAGTGATTTACGAGCACAACTGGCCGCTGCCCGCGGATGCCGCGAACTTTGCGGCGAACTTCACTCATGGCAACGATGCACACGGCGCGCTTCTGGAAGACGTCGCGTCCGCGCAAAAGAGCTTCGTTGCGATTCTCGCGGGCGTCGCCATCGACAAACGATTGCTCGACATTTCGAAGCCGGTATCGGCCTACCTCGGGACGGGCTGGTCGAAAGCTGCGCCAGACCAGGAAAAGCTGATCACGGTCCGCAATCTTCTGGAAATGAACTCAGGCCTGACCGAGGCGCTTGCTTACCAGGCGCCTGCGGGAACGAAGTTCTTCTACAATACGCCGGGATACGCGATCATGAAACCGGTTCTCGAAAAAGCTTCAGGCAAGAAGCTTGACGATCTGACTCGGTTGTGGCTCACCGCACCTGCCGGGATGGCGGACACGCTGTGGCGTCAGCGCCCCGGCGCCTTCAGCGGTGTCGGGAATCCCACCGGTTTGTACACGACGCCTCGCGACATGGCGAAACTGGGGCAGTTAGTGATCGACAAGGGGAAATCGGCGAATGGAAAGCGCGTGATCTCCGAGGCACAACTCGCGGCTCTGTTCGGGCGCAGTCCTACCAATCCTGCGTACGGGCGGCTGTGGTGGCTGAATGGGTCCGCGTACACGCTCCGTCCCACGGGCGCACGCAGCGAGACCGCCTTGATCCCAGCAGCGCCGTCAGAACTGGTGGCCGCGCTCGGTGCGCAGGATCGAAAGATCTACGTCGTGCCCAGCCGCAAATTGATCGTCGTCCGCACCGGTCAAGCCGCACCCGACCGCAGCTTCGATCAGCAGGTCTGGCTGCGGCTGATCAAGGCCCTGCCGTAGTCCTCATGCGAGCAGGCCGGACTCGGACTGAACGGGCGGATTGTACTACCCATAATTGTTCATAGGCAGCTTCGGGAATCCAGGCTTGTGGCTCGCCGCGACCTCACAGTCTCGAACGCGGGCGCAGCTTGCCATTCCCCGGCATTCTGAAACCAAACCGTGCGCCCCCAGCATTCGTCTCATAGGGACGGCTACATGTGGGTATCTTCGACGACCTATTTCAGGACATTCGGTTTGCCGCGCGGCAGCTAAGAACCAGTTGGGTGTTCACCTTCACCGCCGTCGTTGTACTCGCTCTGGGCATGGCGGCAGCGTTGTGGCGTGGTCTCCTATTCGGTAAGTCGACGGACCCGCGAGATTGGAATACGCATGGCGTTGGGCGCCCAGCGCAGCTCGGTGTACCGGCTCGTTCTCGAATCATTGCCGGCCTGGCGTTGTCTTTGGTGGCCGCAACATTGATGCGAACGTTGTTGTTTGAAGTCCGCGCGTGGGACGTTCTAACACTCGCGGTGGTCGCGGCCATTCTTGCGATTTCCGCGTTTCTAGCCAGCTTCTTGCCAGCGCGGCGTGCCGCCGGCGTCAACCCGACCGACGCATTGCGGTCGGAGTAACACCACAGAAGGTGGCTCCTGAAAATCCACTCTTTGGGGAACCGCAGGCATCATATTTCCATTTTGTAAAAGAAGGCCACCGGGCAAACGCCCGTATCTGCGCGGTAGAGGCTGCATCTGGTCCTGAGAAGCAGATCCATGTCGTCACCCCGTTCAGGGCATGTTGCCGCGACTTCCTCACGAATCGAACATACAGTGCAGAGCAACGCTTGCAATTCGGATTTTGTGAGTAGGGAGATCTCCGGATGGAGTTCCGCAAACGTGCTTCCGCCGAGAGCACTATCCAATATTTCAAGTGCGGTCCTTGGCTGGCGGGATGACATTGGTCTGGATGTAGGCTTCATCGTCTCACCCCCTTTGTACAATTTCAGCACGAATGCTACCGTCTGCTAGATACTTTTGTTTCATGCGCGTAGACGAATCGGCAGGGGTATTCCGCGCATCAACGGTGCTAATTAACGCACCTAGCCGGACGCCTTCCCGCGGAATCTTTCTTCATCCCCGAACGTACTTATTGAACCAATCAACGGTGCGCTGCCACGCCAGGTCTGCCGCAGCTTTGTTGTAGCGCTCGGGCGTCGCGTCACAATTGAAGCCGTGCACCGCTCCGGCGTAGATATAGCCCTCATGGGGCACGTTGGCTTCTTTCAGTGCGGCGTCGTACGCCGGCCACGTCGATGCCAGCCGCGCATCCAGTTCACCGTGATGGACGAGAATCGCAGCCTTGATCTTCGCGACGTCGTCCTTCGCAGGAGGCCCGCCGTAGAATGGCGCTGCGGCCGCCAGATCGGCGCCGAGCCTCACAGCTAGCGTATTCGCCGTGCTGCCGCCATAACAGAATCCCGTGGCTCCGATCTTGCCGGTACAGTCGGCGCGCGATTTCAGCCAGTGGGCGGCCGCTACGAAATCCTCAGTCATCTTCTTGCCGTCTACCTTGCTGAACATCTGACCGCCCTGATAGTCGTCGCCAGGAAAGCCGCCCAAGGAGGTGAGTCCGTCCGGCGCAAATGCCATGAAGTTCGCCAGGGCAAACCGTCGCGCGATGTCTTCGATATGAGGATTCAATCCTCGATTTTCGTGAACGACGATGATGCCAGGTAATTTCACTGGTGTTGCGGATCGCTTGTCAGCGCTTACGGGCCGCACGAAATATCCTTTGATGCTGCCGTTCCCCTGCGGCGAGGGCACGGTTTCATAGGTGGCCTTGATGCGGTTGTCGCTCGTGGAAACCTGTTGCGCCTGCGCGTAGTTCGGCATCAGCGCTTCGATAATCGCCGCAGCCGCCAGACCGCCCACGGCGAATCGCTGCACCCCCTCCATGAACGTGCGTCGACTAATCACGCCGTGAATAAAGAGGTTGTAGAGTTCCACAGCTTCGCTCGGCAGTTTGGGTTTGGTTGGTTCCATGGATCGTCCTTTTGATTTGGGCTTTCGATCAGTTTACTGCTTCTTCCGAGTCACCGCGTCCTGCGAGTCAAGAGATACACGGGGAAGCTGGCCGCGATCAACACCAGCGCATACAGGCTATGCCGCGTATCGCTGACGAACGATCCGGCGACAATGCCAATACCCGCTGCCAGTACCAGCGCGCTCACCCACGGATATCCCCAGGCGCGAAACGGACGCGCGAGATTTGGCTCCCGCCTGCGCAACACGAACAGCGCACTCAATGCAAAACAGTGATTCACCACAAAGATCACGCTGGCCACTGCGATCAGCGTTTTAAAAGTCCCACTCGAGGCCAGCAGCAGTGCAAGTCCGACGGTCGCAGCCACCGCCCAGTCCGGATTCCCGCGCGGGCTGACTACCGCCATCGCGGACGGAAATAATCCGGCGCGACTCATCGCATAAAGAATCCGCGGCGCGCAAAGCATTACCGCATTGATCATCGGCGGCAACGAAATCAGCGATAACACCAGCAACAGCTTTCCCCCGGATTCGCCAAACAGTCTGCGCGCCGCGTCCGCCGCCGGAAGCTTCGACCCGGCGAGCTCACTCAGCGGCAGCACGTAAACCAGCGCCGCGTTCATCAGCACATAAATCACGATGACGATCGCTACGCCGCCGATCATCGACCGCGGCAACTCGCGCACGGGATCTTTTATTTCCTCGGTGA
Organism: Terriglobia bacterium; assembly: GCA_963819125.1. Lineage (GTDB taxonomy): Bacteria > Acidobacteriota > Terriglobia > Bryobacterales > Bryobacteraceae > Palsa-187. The sequence continues at coordinate 839,953 of CAWFUQ010000011.1, read as the reverse complement.
AATAGAGCGCTTCATACCAGCCGTCGTAGGTGAGAATGATCGCCTGCACGGAAAGAATGATCGCCACGAACAGCGGCTCGGTGCGCATCGGAGCCGGTGATGCCGCCTTCGATCCTCCGAACCAGAAGCACGCCGCGATCAGCGCGATAAACGCTAAGGCTTTGATGAGGCTGGTGGCTTGCTGCACTGTGCTGCTGGATCGCAGGCCGCTCCATTGCAGGGTTCCGAAAATCGCGATGATGCATGCCCCGATCATGGTTTCGCGCCCCGCGAGCGAGGGCACTAACGAAACCAGATATTCGCCGAACGCAATCGAGGCGTAGGCAATTGCCGACGTCTGACCAATCCAGTCCGTCCACCCCACTGTGAATCCAGTCGCATCGCCAAACGCGCGCCGCGAGAAGACGAAATAACCGCCTGTTTCCGGAAGCATCGTGCCGAGCTCCGTCACCGATACCGCCGCCAACATCGCATAGACGCCGCCGGCGAGCCAGAGTCCCAGAATCAGCCAGGTGTTCGCAAGGTGTGCGGCCACTTCACCTGGAATACGCAGGATTCCAACGCCGATGACGGCGCCGACGATGACCGCAACGCCGAACCCAGCGCCAAGAATCCGAAGAAGCTTACGCTCAGCCACCCGCCTACTATAACTGGCAAGTTCCGGCCGTTTGTGTTAGCCTCGCGTTCGAAATGGGTTGGATGATGACAAACGACAGCCGCAGACGATTTCTAAAGCTCAGTGCCGCCGGGCTCGCGGGCCTTGCTGCTGAACCATGGCAGCGTCGAGCCCAAGCCGCCGATGGACCTGACGCGGACCTAGTGGTTTTCAATGCGAAGGTCTATACCGTCGATTCGCGCGCACCCAAGGCAGAAGCGTTCGCGATCAAAGCGGGGCGTTTCACAGCCGTCGGGACCACTGCGGAGATGAAATCGCTGATCGCCAAGGGAACACAATCGTTCGACGCGAAACAGATGACCATCGTGCCCGGTTTCATCGATTGCCACAATCACGCGGGCGGCAACACGCTTCTCTACGACGTCCTGGTGGGCAATCCTTTCGAAGTCGAGTTCGTCACCATCGCCAGCATCGTCGAAAAGCTTCGCGCGCGGGCTCGCGAAACGCCGCCCGGCACTTGGGTGGAGGGCTATTTTTTCGACGATACGAAAGTGAAAGACGGACGCATGCTCAACGTCCATGATCTCGATCAGGTCTCTAAGGATCATCCGGTCGCTGTGCATCATCGCGGCGGACACACGTCGTTCTACAACAGCAAGGCGCTGGAGATGGCGGATGTCAACAAGAACACGCCCAATCCGCCGGGTGGAACTTTCGATCGCGACGCCAACGGCGAACTCAACGGCCGTGTCACCGACCGCGCCACTGGCCGGATCAATCGAGTCGGCAAGCGCCAGACCTTCACCACGGAGCAGACCCTGCAGCGCAATCGCGATGGATTGGCGCATATTTCCAAGCAGTTCGTGCGCTACGGACTCACCAGCGTTCATCACGAAGGCGGCGATCTGTTCGCTTTGCAGCAGGTGCGCGCCCGCGGCGATCTGCTGCATCGGGTGAGTTATGAATCCGCCGGACGTGTGCTCGATTCCATGATCGCCGCAGGCATCTCGAGCGGATTCGGTGACGAATGGATCAAGCTCGGCGCAACCTCCGAACACACCGTCGACGGATCGTTTTCCGAACGCACCATGGCGCTGAGTACTCCCTACGCGGGAGTGAGTCCGCCCTATAAAGGCAACATTACCGAATCGCAGGACGATCTCAATGCGTGGATGGAGCGCGTGCACCGCGCCGGAATCCAGGTCAACTGCCACGCCAATGGCGACGTCGCGATCGATATGACGCTGACCGCGTTCGAACGCGCACAGAAGGTGTTTCCGCGGGTAGATGCGCGTCCGAAAATCACGCATTGCACGTTGATCAACGACGACTTGATCCGGCGTATGAAGGCGCTGGGCGCGGTGCCTGCTCCGTTCACCTCCTACGCCTACTACAACAGCGACAAGTTCCACTTCTATGGCGAGGAACTGATGAAGCGCTCGATGGCGTTCCGAAGCTTCCTCGATGCGGGAATTCAAGTGGCCGCCGGTTCCGATTTCAGCCCCGGTCCTTTCGCGCCGCTGATGGGAATGCAGGGAATGGTGACGCGCACCGGCTGGAACGGAGAAACCTGGGGCGCGAATCAGCGAGTGAGCGTGGAAGAAGCTCTTCGAATCAATACGCTCAACGGCGCTTACAATTCACATGAAGAGTCGATCAAAGGCTCGATCACACCGGGCAAGCTGGCGGATTTCGTGGTGCTGGCTGACGACCCGCACACTGTCGACAAATCGAAGATCAAAGACATTCAGATCGTCCGTACGGTGACCGGCGGCAAGACCGTGTATCAAGCTTGATCCACATGGCGGGATCGCCACAACAGCACTATTCGTTGGAACCAGTCCTCAAAGCGCTTCACAGAATCCGCGACGAAAACAGGTGTGGGCATGATCGTTAACAATTCCGACTGCCTGCATCCAGGCATAAACGATAACGGGACCTACAAACTTATAACCACGCTCCTTAAACATTTTCGAAATTTGCTCGGAGAGCGGAGACTTTACGGGCACTTCGCCGCGATTCTGAATCGTCTTCCCCCCTGCGATAGCCCATACAAAGTCGGAGAAGTCCTCGCCTGCTTCCTGCATCGCCAGAAAGGCGCGCGCCCCTCCGATGGTCGCCTCGATTTTCGCACGAGAGCGGACGATGGCGGCGTTATTTAACAGCCGCACGATATCGGCCTCCCCGAAGCGCGCCACCTTCTCAGGATTGAAGTTCTTGAACGCTTTACGAAATGCGTCCCGCTTGTGCAGAATAATCGACCACGACAGACCCGCCTGAAAGCTATCCAACATCAGCTTCTCCCAAAGTGCTCGGCTGTCATACTCGGGAACGCCCCACTCGGTATCGTGATAGGCGATGAGGAGCGGATCGCGAACAGCCCAGCTACATCGATGCACTGTGTCTGGCAGGCTGGAATTCATAGAGTGATTATCCGCTGCTCGACCAGCTTGCGACCCGCTGAACGATTGCCGCGATACGCCGAGCCTACTGCTGGTCACTCAATCTGATGCATGATTCGTTCCACTTCGTCAGGATAATGAGGGAATGGATTGTAGGTGAACAGTTTGTCGCGGAGCGACTTGCCCTTGTACGCCGGGTGTTGCATGACGCGGTGCGCCAGAAAATCGATGCCCACGGCAACGGAGGAGAAGCGTTGACGCCCTGGATGGAATCCCCAAAAGTTGTTCTCCTGCTTGGCGCCTTTGCCGCAACTGGTTTCACGAATCGATATGGCAGGCAGGAAACGATAGTCCAACCCGTAGGTATCGGCGGCGCGTAAATATTCGGATGTGTGATGAGGCGCGTCGCAACGATAGTAGTTGAAGAATTTCTCGAGGCGAACGAACCGTGGGTCCGTTTGCAACGCGTGAGCGGAAACCTCGCTCAGCAGGTTCGCGGGAACTTCTACCGGCGCAGCGTCGCTTATGACCGAACCTGTGGCCATGAATCCGAGAGCGTAAGCTCCAAGGGCAAAGAGAGTGATGCCTCTGCGGCGAGACCTGAGGAGATCTTTGGGAGGAGCCGTACCGGGCAGCTTCAAGTCGTACGACAGTCTGATGATCACAACCACGTCGAAGTAATCGACAAAAACGGGCGTGGCCTTTAATCCCCTGGTCCTGTTGTATGGCCTCAGTGAAGCTCAAGAGTCAACCCGATCTGGCTTCCACTCATCCAGGTCGTCGCGATTGACACGGTCCTCGCGATCCTCTCGCTTTTCTTGTTCGATGCGTTTCTCGCGCTCTTCGCGCTCCTCGCGGCCATCGCTCACGACTACCTCCTTGGTCCAAGTATAAGTGCCAGTCTTCTTCGGAGCCGGTTCCCGCGGGGATACGCGGCCCCAGATTTTATGGCCTCAATCCAATGCGACCTCATGGTAGAGTGGGACTGACCGCCACTCTCGGTTTCCCACTGTTTTGAGAACCGTTAAAACGTGTTCTCGGAATTGCCGGTCTCCCGGATCGACGGGGCAAGGAAAAAGTCCTGAGCTCCCCGGTGCAATCCATTACAAGGAGATCGAGATGAACAAGAGGCTCGCAAAGCGGCACAAACGTCAGGTCTCCCGCGAACGGGGGCGGCTACGCGCTTCAGAACCCGACCTGAGAACTCCGGAGCAGATTAAGGCCGCACGGGAAGCAAGCCGCGCGCCAGACCCGTCGTCACCATATCGCGACTCGCCGGCGAACAGTCCCGGCCGTCACGTCCAGGATGAGGCTCGCTAACGCCAATGTTTACTTGCCAATGCCCCAACTGCCGATCCGTAGACTTTCGAAGCGTCGGCCTTCGGAACATCCTGGAGAAGTCATTGCATTGGCTTCTTCGCCCGCAGAGGTGCGCCCTGTGCGGTCAGCATTTCTTTTTACTGCGCTGGGTGGTTCCGGTCGGCGATGTGACTTAGCATGACGCCGGCAACTTTGGAATACTGCGAAATTTGCAAGGCCGAGACGCCCCGTTGCCAGTATTATCCCGCGGGCCGCAGCCGCCAGCATGGCAAATGCCTGGAATGCGACCGCACGGACACCAGAAATCCGCGGCCGTTTGAGACGCAGGATCGCCGGTATTGCGGCGAGTGCGATCGGAATCATCAGCTCGCCGGCAAGCGCCCGGAGTAACAGCGTTCGCGGCTACCAACAGAAGCGATGGAAAAATGACGAAGGGCGGAAATTAAAAAGGGCGGCCCATTGCAGACGCCGCCCTTCCGTTTAAGACTGACCGCTTACCAGCGGTTATTGTTGCGTTGACCGCCGCCGGATCCACGTTCGGATTTCGGCTTGGCTTCGTTGACCGTGAGCGCGCGTCCGTTTAGCTCGCGGCCGCTCAAGGACTCAATTGCTCGCATCCCTTCGGCATCGCCGCTCATCTCGACAAATCCGAACCCTTTCGCCTGGCCCGTGTCCCGGTCCGTCACGATGTTCACACGGTCGACCGTTCCATATTGCTCGAACAGCGTTCGAATCGACTCCTCAGTAGCACCGTAGCTGAGATTTCCCACAAAAATATTTTTCAATGTTTGGTTTTCCTTTTTGAATTTGCAGCGCAGTGAATCGGGGCAGGAATGGACAGAGGCGGTGGAGCCGGACAATGCGAATCGATGCCAAAAATCAACGAACCGTCAAAACTACCTCTTTATTATGACACAAAATGTACTGGGCGCCACTTCAACGTGAAATAATAGGGTACTCCCATGTTCACACCCATTCGATCCAGATCAGACAAGGCCGTGGGCGACACGGTCGAAGGTAAATGGACCATCGTTTCCAAAAGGGTCATTGCCGAGCCGACGCCTCGCACGGCCTTCGACGCACCACGGCTTGGAATTTACGACTACGAAGTAGTTCCCGTGGAAGCGCCGTCCACCGTCACGAGCTAGCGGGATGGCGGCCCCTGCCGCCTTCATGGCCGCGGCCAACGCAGTCCCGTGCCTAGTGTTAAATCCGCGGCCAAGCCTACTCTCCAGCAGTAGTTTGCGCCAAGCGCTGGATTGCGATGCCTTCGTACTGAGCCAGTCCGCGGGTGGCCACCTCCGTATTGCTGTCCGCCACGAGGCTGCGTGGCTGCCGCAGTGCTGAACACTCCACCCGTCTCGCGAAAAACACGAATGATGTAATCCCGCTCGACCTCTTCGAGCGTGAAGCTGCCGCCTGACCGGCGCGCGCAGATTCGTCCGGCAGAAGAGATCAAATGCATCGTGATACGATGTAAATGTGGACGACGATTTAACCCCCGAACAATATCGGGATCTGGCGGAGTTTCGCCGCCAGATCCGCAAATTCCTCCATTTCAGTGAAGCGACCGCCAAAGAGCACGGAATCGAACCTCAACAGCACCAGTTGCTGCTGAGCGTGCGCGGACTCCCGGAAGGCGTAAAACCCACTGTCCGTGAACTCGCCTCCCGTATGTACATCCAGCATCACAGCGCAGTGGAACTGGTGAACCGGCTGGAGCGGGCTGGTACCATCGCGCGAGAACCCAGTCCGGACGATGGCCGCGAAGTTCTGGTCCGGCTCACCTCATCAGGACGGGCGGCGCTGCGGAAATTGGCGCTGGCGCATCGCATTGAACTCGAAGCCTCCGGCCCGGAACTGGCCGGCGCGATCCGCAGGGCACTACGCCACACGAAGAAACGGGCGGCGAAATGAAACATCACCAGGATAATTCGCAGAAACTGGGCGATTTCACCGCGACCACGCGGATCATTCCGATCTCGCTATTGGCAATCGGCATTGGCTTGGTCAGCACGGTGGTCGCATGGGCGCTGCTCCGCCTGATCGCACTCTTCACCAACATCTTTTATTACGGTCGCATCAGCACGCTGAATGTATCGCCCGCCGGGAATCACTTGGGGTGGTACGCCGTTCTTATTCCGGTTGCGGGCGGGCTCATCATCGGCTTGATGGCGCGCCACGGGTCGGATCGAATTCGCGGGCACGGCATCCCAGAAGCGCTCGAATCGATTCTGTTGAATGGCAGCAAGGTGCAGCCGCGCCTGGCGATTTTGAAACCGCTCTCCTCAGGAATTTCGATTGGATCCGGCGGACCGTTTGGGGCGGAAGGTCCGATCATCATGACCGGCGGAGCCTTTGGATCGATCATCGCCCAACTCTTCAAGCTCACCAGCGCAGAGCGAAAGACGCTTCTGGTCGCGGGCGCAGCGGCGGGCATGTCGGCCACGTTCGCAGCGCCGGTGGCCTCGGCGGTTCTCGCGATCGAGCTATTGTTGTTCGAATTGAAGCCGCGCAGCGCCATACCGGTCGCGCTCGCGGCTTGTGCAGCAGGGGCGGGCAGACGCTACATTCTCGGGATGGGGCCGTTGTTCCCGGTGCCTGCTCACAACCTCGTGATCGGTCCCGTGGGCCTGCTGGGATGTGTCGTGGCAGGTCTACTTGCGGGTTTGCTCGCTGCGGTACTGACCAAAGGTGTGTACACGGCCGAAGATCTGTTTCAAAAGTTGCCCATTCATTGGATGTGGTGGCCCGCGATCGGCGGTATCGCGGTCGGGTTGGGGGGCTTGATCTTTCCGCAGGCTTTGGGCGTGGGCTACGACACGATCGGTGCGCTACTCCAGGGCGATGTCCCGCGCACTGTGATTGCCGGCGTACTGATCGTCAAGTCGGCCATCTGGATCATTTCTCTCGGGTCCGGAACCTCCGGCGGCGTGCTGGCGCCATTGTTGATGATGGGCGCGGCGCTGGGAGGAATCGAGGCGATCTTTCTTGCACACCTGGGCGTTGGATTCTGGCCGCTGGTGAGCATGGCGGCCGTCCTGGCAGGAACAATGCGCGCTCCGTTCACGGCTATAATTTTCGCGCTGGAGCTAACGCATGACGTCAACATGCTGCTGCCCTTGCTTCTCGCGACCATGCTCGCCCACGCCACCACGGTGTTGCTACTGAAGCGCTCCATCCTTACCGAAAAGGTGGCGCGCCGCGGCTTCCATCTCAGCCGCGAATACGCGATCGACCCGCTGGAGATTCTGTTCGTCCGCGAAGTCATGCGCACCCATCTGGTCGCGTTCCCCGCGTCGGAAACGGTGCGGGAAGTCGATTCCATGGTGCGTAAGAGACACAGTCCACGAGGCCAACATCTCTATCCGGTGATCGACAAAGACGGTGGTCTCATCGGCGTGATTACTCGCAAACAGGTGCAGCGCCTGGCGAGTTCGAACGAAGCCGGCGCATTGCTCGGCGATATTGCAATCAAGGCTGTGGTCGCCTACCCGGATGAGCCGCTGCGGCTGATCGTCACGCGGATGGCGGAGTTGGGGCTGACTCGACTGCCGGTGGTCGCAGGTGAAAACGGAACACGCAAACTTGCGGGCATGATTTCACTGGACGATCTCCTGAAGGCGCGTGCCCGCAATCTTACGGAAGAACGGAATCGCGAGCGGGTCCTTCACGCGAGATCTCGAATGCGGCGTGTGAGCTGATAGTCTCAACCAAGCATGTTTGACTGGAACACGCTCCTCGTCGCTCTTATTCTGTTCGTCGCGACTTTGATTCGCTCGGCGTTCGGTTTTGGCGAAGCGCTGGTCGCCGTGCCCCTGCTTGCCCTTGTCATCCCAGTGGAAGTAGCAGCTCCTTTGGCGGTGCTCGCTTCCATCACGGTCGCTTTTCTGATTCTTGTTCAGGATTGGCGGCTGGTGCACTTGCGCGATGCAGGGCGGCTGGTGCTATCGACGCTCTTCGGCATCCCGTTGGGCTTACTGTTATTGAAGATTGCGCCGGAATTCAGCGTCAAGACGATTCTCGCCGTGATCATCATCGCCTTTTCCGGATATTCGCTAACAGGCCGCCGTACGGGTGAACTTAAGGACGACCGGTTCGCCTGGCTGTTCGGATTTCAAGCAGGAATTCTGGGCGGCGCTTATGGAATGAATGGTCCGCCATTGGCCATCTATGGCGCCCTTCGCCGCTGGTCTCCGGCTCACTTTCGAGCTACGCTGCAAGGCTACTTTCTCCCGGCAAGTCTGGTCGGCATGGCTGGATACTGGCTCGCCGGCCTGTGGACCCCTATCGTAAACCACTCCTACCTTATTTCCTTGCCGAGTATCGTGATCGGCACCATCGCGGGGCGAGTCTTGAATAGACGCATTCACGCGCAGCGGTTTACCTCGTATGTTTATGGAGGGTTGGCGGCGATTGGCGGAGTGCTGTTGGTGCAAGCAATCGCCGCCTGGCCAAGATTGCATCGCTGAAACCATGCCGGATGCATATCGATCTGTCTTCGTGCTGCGGCTACTCGGCTGAACAAGCTGATCTAACCTACAAGGATGGAGGTGATGTCGATGCGAAAAGGTCCCTGGCTACTACCAAGCCTAATGTCATTCGTCATGACGATCAGCATTGCGCCGGCTGCAGATGTGACCGTGGGCACCGCAACGGCTCACGCCGGCCAGCAAGCGACGGGATTCATCCAGGTGCCCGCCGGCGTGGATCCCGCCACCAACATCCCGGTGATCGTGATCAACGGCGCGAAACCTGGACCGAAGCTTGCCGTGGTCGCGGGTTCGCACGGCACGGAATACGCGTCGATCATCGCGCTCGAAAAACTGGCGCACTCTATCGACCCGGTCGGCGTCACAGGCTCCTTGATTATCGTCCCTTTGATCAACATCCCCTCTTTCGCGCAGAAGGTTCCGCATCTCAATCCGATTGACGGGAAAAGCATGAATCGGCTGTACCCCGGTAAGGCGGACGGCACTCAAACGGAACGCGTCTCCTGGGAGATCGGCAAACAAGTGGTCGAAAAATGCGATTATCTGATCGATTTGCATGGCGGCGATCTCGACGAAAATCTCCGAAGCTATTCTTATTGGCCGCAGACCGGCAAGGAGCAGTTCGACGCAACCACGCGCGCCATGGTGCTGGCGTTCGGGCTCGACCACATCATCATCCAGAAGAACCTGTCGCCGGCTGTGGCCGGCGCGACCTCTATCTCCCGATTCGCGATCGACCTGGGAAAGCCGACCATCATTGCTGAAGCCGGTCATGCCGGGACCACTGATGCGCAGGACGTCGACGCACTGGTGCGTGGTTGCACGAATGTCATGCGGTATCTGAAGATGCTCACGGGTTCGGTGACTCCGGTCGCGCATCCGCTCTGGATCGGACCGATTACGACCGTTCGAAGCGAGCACGATGGCATCTTCTATCCGCTGGCCGCTCCCGAAGCGTACGTGCAGCAAGGGATGCGAATCGGGTACGTGACCGATTATTTCGGAAACAAACTGGCCGATGTGACCTCACCAGTGTCCGGCGTGATCGCCTATATCTGTTCGGTCCCCTCGATGAAGAAGGGCGACACCATCGCCAACATCGGCGAGATCGCGGCAGCGCCGTAGCCCTGCGAAGACAACTGTATTAGCATCGCCTACTACGTTCTTAACCGCATTGTCGTATTTCCGATCACATTGTAGTTACTTTATTCCGGTTGCTTTCGAAAAAGTAAGCGGGATATATGCCTCATCTACTGCCTCGTGATTTAGCCGCCGATTGAAGCATTAAGCACCCACGAGGAGGTCGCATGATGGTCGCGAGCACAAAAATCGTTGCACTGGCGGTGTCATTCATCTGCGGCGACCTTACTGGACACGCGACCGTTACGAAGCGTCTGACGAAGAAGGCGCCCCAGCAGGCGACCTACAATTTGCGCGGCGCCGTATTACCCGATCTCGCTGAAAAACAAGTGAATGAATTCGATCGCATGGTGGTGATCCTGGAAGGCGGCAAGGGCACTCCGAAACCGCCTGAGACAGCCACCATCGAACAACGAAACGGGCGTTTCGATCCGGACCTGTTGATCGTGCCGGCCGGCTCGACTATACAATTCCCGAATTTCGATCCGATTTTTCACAACGTCTTTTCCCTATCGCATGCAAAGTCCTTTGACCTGGGATATTACGCCAAAGGGCAGACACGATCGGTCACATTTCCAACCGAAGGCATCGTACAGGTGTATTGCCACATTCACGCGAATATGTACGCTGCCATCGTAGTGACAACCAGCCCCTGGTATTCCAAGGTGGGCGCGGACGGTAATTTCGGTTGGAGTAACTTGCCGCCCGGACATTACACCGTCACGCTATGGCACAAAGTCGCCGGGATGTTTAGAAGTGAAGTCGATATTCCCGAAAGCGGCACGGCTGATGTTGTTGTTCGAGTTCCGATCGATACCGGAGACCATCACTAAAATGCGCCTGAACAGCATCACGGCGCGAGCGTTTCTATTCTCGTTCGTCCCCGTGTGCATGGTCTTGGCGATCAGCTTCATCGCGCTTCAGTCGCTTATCCAAAGACGAGTAGCAGAAAGCTCGCGAATCGCGCTGCAGAAATCCGAAGAACTGGTAGTCGCGGCGAATGAGGAAGCATCGCGCCGCGTGGGGCAGTTTATGGCTGTGATGGCGCAGAACGCTGGACTGAAAGCAGCCATCGGATTGCTGCAGGAGGTCCCCGGCGCCGCGCATACCGCCGAAGTGCGCCACACGATCGAGGCGCAGTTGCGCGAAATGCACGATCTTGCCGACGAGGATCTGCTCGCCGTCAATGACTGGAAAGGCCGCACAGTGGCCGCCATCGGAGAGGACGGGGCGCCCCGTGAGCAATTCGCGTTCGTCGCGGAATCGAATCTCACAGAGAGTGGCGGACAACTCTATCTGCTTTCCACCGCGCCGATCACTCTGAAAGGAGTGGAAATCGGTACCCTGGCGATCGGAACGAAGTTCGACTTGAGCCGCAATCGCGTAGGTGGCGAAATGCTCCTGCTCAAGGATGGACGAGTGTTTCGCACCACCTTTCCTCCCGATCGATGGAGCTCCATCGAACAGCAAATGTCGGTGCAGTGCGCCCCTGCTGTCCAGGAATGCGAGATTCGGCTAGGCGGGGAAACATTCCTGGTTCTCCCGGTACGGGAAGCTGGCCTCGGCGGCAAATACCGGCTCCTGGCGCTCCGCTCTCTCGATGCCGCGGCACGGGAAATGACTGCGGGGTGGATGAGCATTATCGTGAAGGTCGGCGTGGCGGGGGTCGTGCTGGCGCTGTTTTTCGCGCTGATCACCTCGCGATCGGTTTCCAAGCCGCTGCGCGAATTCGTGGCGCAACTGCAGCACAGTGAGCGAACCAATCAGTTTCCCCAGCAGATCACTTCATCACGCGCCGCCGGGGAACTGCATCTGTTGGCCACGACATTCAATCGCGTGGCGGCCGCCGAACGCAAATCGCGGGTGGAACTGGAACGGGCGAAGTCCACGGCGGAACAGGCCAATCGCATGAAGAGCGAGTTCATGGCCAATATCAGCCATGAGTTGCGCACGCCGATGAACGGCATCATCGGTCTCACAGACGTACTGCTGACCACCGAGTTGAACGCGGAACAGCACGACTACGCGACCACGGTGCTCCACTCCGCGGATTCGCTGATGCAGATCATCAACGAGATTCTGGATTTCTCTAAATTGGACGCCGGCAAGATGGAGTTGTACCCGGTCGACTTCGATTTGCGCAGTGTGATTCAGGATGTGACTGCGATTCTGACGGCGCAGGCGTCGGCAAAAGGATTGCGCCTCTCTCTCGACTACGCACCCGATGCGCCCAGACGGGTGCACGGCGACGAGGGACGCATTCGCCAGATCGTCACTAATCTGATGGGCAACGCGATCAAATTCACGGAACAAGGTGGTGTCGAGGTCCAGGTTCGATCGCTGGCTTCCACACCCGAACGCGCCACGCTGCATGTCATCGTGCGCGACACCGGAATCGGGATTCCCAAAGACAAGCTCGATCTGATCTTCGAAAAATTCACGCAGGCCGACGGAACCATGACGCGGAGATTCGGCGGCACAGGCCTGGGGCTGGCAATCGTAAAACAACTGGTTGGAATGATGGGCGGCGAAGTTGGTGTTGAGAGCCGTGAGAATCACGGATCGACGTTCTGGATCAAGCTGACCTTGCCAATCGCAACGGAGATCGCGACTCTGGAATCGACCGCCGCAAGCTATCAGGGTGGGGTATGAAAATGCTGCGGATCGTCGCGGGACTGTTGTTCGGAACAGCGTTGTTATCCGCGCAGGAATCGACGGCCGGCTTTAGCATGCCGATCACTGTCAGCGGCGGCGCCATGTACACCCAGCGTCTCCAATTGGAGGACTCCGCCGACGCACCCGCGAGTGCTGGATTTCGAGCGGTCCTCTATCCAACCTTCAAATTGGACGCTCATTGGTTCGTCTACGCGGCGATTCAAGTTCTCGAAGCACCCTACTTTTACTACGACGCCTACAATCCCGAACACGAGCTCTACATCCAGCCGTTGCAGGCGTTCGCCGGATATCAGATCCACAGAGGACAGACCGCTGTGGTGATCAAAGCGGGGCGTCTTTCGTCGGCGTTCGGCGCGTTTCCGACGCATTACGGCGACCTGGACAATCCACTGCTCGATCAGCCGCTCAGTTATATTCAGGAGCTTTCGCTGCATGCCAACCAGATTCCATGCGGAGTCGCCGGATCATGTGGCGCGGGGTTGGGCGCAGGCTATGGCGGTCTCGTTCCGGTAACCCTGTACGGCATCCCCGGGATTGAAGTGGATGTCTCATCAGGTCGCGTCGATGGACGGCTTCAGTTCACCAGCGGATCGCCATCGAACCCGCAGAGTATCACTGCGGCGAGCACCTACGCGCAATGGGTCGCAGGCGGCGGATTTACCATTCGCCAAGGATTTCGAGTTGGCGCGTCCGCATTTCGCGGACCTTATCTAAGTCAGGAAGTTGCGAATCTGCTGCCGATCGGCACGGGGATTCGCAGTTTTCCGGCCACCGGCGTGGGACTGGACGCGCAGTGGGCAAGCGGCCGCTGGAGCCTGGCGGGCGAATGGCAGCGCATCGAATATGATTCGCCGAACTTTAGCAGGTCGCCCTCGATTCAATCCGGTTATGCGGAGGCCAAAGGCATCATTACGCCACGAATCTATGTCGCGATGCGTGCGGGTATTCTCGACACCGGGGCGGTCGAAGATAAATCCGGCGCGAGCGCCACAAATTTCGCGCCCGCCATTCGCTCCTACGAATTCGGTGGTGGTTGCTGGCTGGGCCGCAATGAACTGGTGAAGGCGAGCTATGAGTGGCTGCGGATCGCCGGGAGCGGTCTGGGCACTAAGACAAACGTGCTCGGCGCGGAATTCGTAGTGCGATTCAATTCATTGGGGTGGTCCTGGAAGTAGACGAATGACAATCTGAAGTGTGAGAGATTGGAATCCATGACCACCTCTGCTTCGATTGCGAGCGCGCTCACCGACGCGCTGAGCCTGAGTCTTCCTCCGATCTCAGTCAGTTTCGCCGATCAAGTTCCGTCGAGTGTTCCGATTTTTTCCGGCACCGTTGCTGCGGGATGCCGCTTCTGGCAGGAAGCTGCGGATCGGGTCTTCGCGACGGCGGCGCAGGATCACGAACTGTGCGCCATCGGCGTGTACACGCACAATCTTGAGTCGACACCGGCGCGGCAAAAGGATTTGGGAGATGCGTTGAAGGTTTTCGCCGACTTGGGTTACGTGCGTCCCGCCGATCTCCCGTTCATTCCGGTGCTCAATCGAAAAGCGAAGGCGGTGATCTACGGACCGCTTGCCGCCGTACCGGTCGCGCCTGACGTGGTTCTGCTATTTGTTCGCGCGGATCAGACGTTGATTCTTTCCGAAGCCGCGCAACAATTGGAAAATGCGATGCCGCCGGCGATGGGCCGCCCAGCTTGCGCGGTGGTTTCGCAGGCCTACAACACCGGACGGACGGCGATGAGCGGAGGTTGCTGCGGTGCTCGCGCCTATCTGGATGTGCTGAAACCTGAGGTCGCGCTGTTCGCTGTGCCCGGGCCAATTCTTGAAGCGTTCACCCAACGCGTGGTCGAACTCGCCAAGGCAAACCAGGTTCTCACCGCGTTTCACAAGTTGCGCCGCGCCGATGTGGAAGCAGGAAAGCGGCCGAGTGTGCAGGAATCGCTCGCGGCCATGGCCTAACGGGGCTTCGCATGAAACGTCTGTTACTGCCGCTCCTTCTAGCGGTGTCCGCTCTAATTGCGGCGCGCCGGGCCACGAATGTCGAAACACGCGCGGCAGTTGCTTTCGACCTGTCGCCCGCCCTGGCCGACATGGACCAGTTCATTCCCGACAAGCCGATCGTCATGCATGCCGCGACAGAGAGCAAGGCTGAGCGGCAAGGATCGATGAAGGGCCCGGGAGCGGGGCTAGGCGCGACTCCGCCCACGCCGCCGTCGCTGCGCGCCGGAGTTCGCACACCGAGAGTGGGCGGTCCCCCGCCAATTCCTGCTCCGCCGATCGCGCCCGATGTCAGCGCCGCCAGCGCCGCGATCGAGCAGACCACCCAGGGCACGCGTCCCGCGATCCAGCCGATCGCCAATTTCGATGGGCTCGGCGAAGGATTCAGCGGGCATGAATTTCCGGGCGCAGGGCCGGAAGGAAACGCAGGCGCAGGGCGCGGCGGGATTGACATCAGTCTCGCGGTCGGCCCCGATCACATCTTCGAAATCCTGAACGGCAACATGGCCGTGTTCAGCAAGAAGGGCAAGAAGTACAGCACAAATGGAAAATTGCTATATGGCGCGGTGCCGAACAACACCGTGTTCGCGGGATTCGGAGTTCGCTGTGGCGTCGCGAATAACGCCGATTCGGTGGTGCGCTATGACCAACTGGCCGACCGTTGGCTGATCGTCGTCCCGGTATTCGCGCGGCCGCCCGACAATCCGGAAGGTCCGTATGCGATGTGCTACGCGGTGAGTGCGACATCCGATCCTCTGGGCCCCTACTATCGCTACGAATTTCAGCGCCCGCTGTTTCCCGATTATCCGCGTCCGGCGGTGTGGCCCGACGGCTATTACAACCCCACCAGCACCAGCGACAATCTGCTGCCCGATGTGATTACCCAGAAACACGACTGCATCGCCGATCGCAACAAGATGCTGCGCGGCTTGCCCGCCACCGAACAATGCGTGGTGATCGACGGCGGGGTGTTCATGCTGAATACCGATCTGGACGGTAAGCGTCTGCCGCCCGCTGGCGCTCCGAACATCATGATGTCGACCGGTGGCACCCAGCTCATGAAAATTTTCGAAGACGATGGCATCTACTTCTACAAGGTTCACGTCGATTGGAGCGATCCATCGAAAACCACCGTTTCGAAGCCGCAGAAGGTCGCAGTCGCGCCCTATCACTATCTCTGCGACGGCCAGTTGAGCAACTGCGTCTCGCAACCTGGAACCGAACGCCGTCTCGACTCGCAGGGCGACAAGCTGATGCAGCGTCTGGTCTATCGCAACTTCGGTGATCATGAGTCCATCCTGGCTGAACATTCGATCGCGACAGCCGCGCACGGGGGCGGCGTTCGCTGGTACGAATTCCGTCTGAACCAACAGCGCGATCCTCTTCTCTACCAGCAATCGACCTACGCGCCCGGCGGATTCTATCGCTGGCTGGCGAGCATGGCGATGGATCGAAAAGGCGATATCGCGGCCGGATATTCGTTCGGTGGCGATCCGAATTATCGCTGGACAACGCTTCGCAGCGCGGCTCCCCAATGATCCAAAGGGGCGGCTCGGTTTTCACGAATCGATTCTGGTGGAGGGTGCAGCATCGCAAACGGGCAACCTGCGCTGGGAGGATTACACCACTATGGTTGTCGATCCCTCCGACGACTGCACCTTCTGGTTCGTAGGAAACTATCTGAAGAACGGCGCTGCATCGTCGACGACGCGGATTGGATCGTTCGCAGTTCCGGGCTGCAAATGACGGTTCCTCATTCTGAGGAATGGACGCTCAACGAAGAAATATGAAGCACTGGCGATCGCGACGATGACCACCATCAACACCGTCAATTGAACTACGGCCGGCAGATGGGGAAGCCGGTTCCTCAACGCGATCATGACCAACTGCTGATAAAGATAGATGGAGTACGAAATTCGCCCCAGGTATCGTACCCATCGCCAGTTCATCCAACTCCATGGGGCAGTGCCACGAAGGGCAATCAATTGTGTGATCCACACGGCAGTGAGCAATGGAGTAACCAGGAAGCTGACGTTATGCCGATAAACGCGCCACAGCGAATCCGCAATGCTGGAAACCGCGAGCAGCCCCGCCACGGTGACCGCGAACCACGGGCGCACGCTGATCCAGTTCCAGAATCGTGGAAAATATCCAGCTCGTAACATCACGGCGAGTAAGCAGCCGACCAACAGATTGTCCGCCCGCGTATCGAACGCTCGGTAAATATACCTCTGCGGGACGCCGAATACTAAGATCAAGACCTCCCGGTATATCCAGATCGCCAGGATCGCGCCCGTCAGAATCTGGCTCAAGCGTCGGTAGTTTCCCCGCAGCAGCAGGAACGTCAGCGGCCACAGGAGATAAAACTGCTCTTCAACGGCAAGCGACCATGTGTGACTGAATCCGGTGCCGGGATCACCATGGATCGCCTGATAGTAATTATTGAAGTACAGCAGTGCCGCTGGGGCATCTGGTTGGGCCAGGCTGGCGTGGTTCACGGCGATCGCACACAGCAACACGGCGGCATAGCAATAAAAGGCGGGGAAGATCCGCAACGACCTCCGTGCGTAAAATCGACCGAGCGAAATCGTTCCCGCGTCTTCGCTCTCGCGCAGCAGAATCCACGTGATCAGAAATCCGCTCAGCGTGAAGAACATCGTCACGCCTTCGCTGCCTGAGACCATCGGGACTCCGAAGTGATTGAACACCACCATGAACGCGGCGATGGCCCGCATGCCGTCCAGGCCGGCCATGTGCGAATCGTGCAGCCCGCTTTCGAGCTGCGGTGCGAGCGCATTTGTTTTTGCAGTTAAAGTCATCCTGAGATCAGCCCATAGTAACGCCCAGCTTGGATTTCTTTCGAAGCGGGAATCCTGTATGATCTTCAAATCATGAACGCTATCCGGCTTCCACGCCTCGTGACGACTTGTCTGTGTGCGCTCCTCGTCCCGATCGCGTTCGCCAAGAAACCCGCGCTGGAACTGGGCGGAGTGGTGTGCGAAACCCCTCCGCCGCTGCACTGTCCCGACGCCAACTGCCCGGGCGCCACGACGTCGCAAACCGGATCGGCAGTGGAGGCTAAGAGCGGCCGTAAGTTCTTTCTCGACTATCCCTGCGATCTCAAACCGGGCGAGAAGGTGACGTTTATCCTGAGCCTGCACGGCGCGGGATCGATCGGCAACTGGCATCGCAATTATTTCCCGTTGATCGATTTCAAGGACAAGTATCGTTTGATCGTCGCGACGCCCACCTCCAGCATCGTGCCCAACTCCAATCCGCCGTCGCACGTGTGGAGCGCGACATCGGACGACGAGTATTTGCAGAACATCGTCAATATGGTCTACGCGCAGGCCAAAGAGAAGAACATCAAGATCAAAGCGTTCTGGCTGGTGGGACATTCGCAGGGCGGCGCGACCTCCAGCCGCTTGATCCGCACCGATTTCTTTAAAGATAAAGTCGATGGATTCCTGAGTTTATCGGGAGGCCGCATCGGCGGAGCACCCGGACGCGGCGATATGAGCGGAGCGCGCGGCGGTCGTGCGGCGACTCCGCCTTCGACTGCTGCGCGAGGTCCCGTGACGCCAGCGCCTCTCCCCGACAACAACTTCTCGTTCATCTACGAAACAGGGCAGCACGAAATGGACGCGAAAGGATTGCCTGAGACATCAGCATGGGCGGCAAGAGAAGGCTGCGGCGCGCGCGTTCGCAAGGCCGACATCGGCGATACCAAAGCCGGCTACGTCTACGACGGCCGTAATCAGAATCCAGGATCGGACGGATGGGGCCGCTTGCCTCGCCCCGGGACCGCCGAAGTGTTCGATTATCCGGGCTGCAAGGACGGCCGGATCGTCTACGACATCGTGCGCATGGATAAAGGCCACACCGAAGGCTTGGAGCCGCACGTCACCGAAGAACTGGTGAAGTTGATGCTTTCGGCGAAGAAGAAATCGTAATCGCTAATTGGCTTTAGGCGAGCACCTGGGATCCGCGATCTCGACCCGGCGATTCTTCGCCCGCCCCTCGTCGCTGCCATTGTCGGCGACGGGTTTGGTCTTACCGTAGCCCTTGGCGGTGAGCCGGTCCGCCGCGACGCCGTGCTGCGTCAGCCAGGTCACCACTGCTTTCGCGCGCGCTTCCGATAGCGTTTGGTTATAAGCGTCATTGCCGACATTGTCGGTGTGACCCTGGACTTCCAGCCTCAGCGTCTTATCCGACGCCATAATATTCACGACCGGCTGCAGCGCCGCATCGGAAGAGGGCTGCAAGGTGGACTTGTTGAAGTCGAACAACACGCCGTAGAGCGACGACGTGGCACGCCTTGGCGAGCGTTGCTCCCAGATCCACCGCCCCCGCGTCTGCCACGTTGAGGGTGTACATGCCGGGGCCGTTCGGCGACACCATGGCCCAGATGTTCCGGCCATTTTTCGCGTAGTGAGCCCGAATGACGCCGGGCGATTCCTGCACGATCACCCAGCCACCCTTGGTGAACGCTTCGCGATACGCCGTCGACAGCAGCACGTTCGAAATCTCGGGAAAATCGTAATCGCGATAGAGCGATCCATTCGCCACTACTTCCATCTGGGCCGAACCCGCCACTGGTGCGCGAAAAGGCGTGGTCATGTCCGCACCGCCGCGATGAAATTTCGATCCCGGGAGCGGCGCCAGATAAGGGAAGTCCCCTTTATCGTTCGCGATCTTCTCGGGCGCCGCGGCAGGCGGGGCAAGCGTCAGAGTAAAGGGCAGCGGACCGACTTCAATCACGTCCAGAAAAATAACGATTGGCGCTGGTGTCCATGTTCGCCCAAGCCTCGACGCCATTCTTCGAGTAATGCAGCACCTCCAGGAATCCGCCGTTGCGGCTTTCTTTGAAGACGGTCCAGCCGTTCTGCAGGAACGCCGGCTTGATCTTGTTCCATTCCGCCACCATATCTGCGGCGGGTGCTTCATCCGCCAAAATGATCCAGTGCTTGCCCTGTTTGATCGGGCCGTCGCCTTTGGGGTATTTCACTTCCCCCCAGAGCTCGTAGGGAATATTCTTTCTGACTTTGAGAATGGTCGAAAGAAAAGAGAGCTCGGGCGGGGGCTCCTGCACGAACTGTCCCGCAGCCGGAATCGCGGCGAGCAGGCTGAACAGCGCGGCTGCGCTGCCGATTTTCCCAATGGTTGGTGTAGACATCTGCCTCAGACGCGCGATCCGAAGCGATTTAGGCTCACTCGGCTTTGGGCGCCACCGGTGCTTCGACCGGAACAATGTACGTGAAGAACCCGATCATCATTTCTTCCCAGGTCTGATCGCCCCAACGGACCTCCTTGGTCGGGTCCGGATTGTACTTGTTATTGGGCGAATTGTCGTAGTGCGCCACGCAATCGATGCGTGTGCCCTTGGGCACGTTCAGCACTTCCTTCAGATCGTATTTCAACTGCCAGTTGAAATCGTATCTGGGGACGTTGAGCAGCACTTCCGAGCGGCCGTCAGGATACGTGATGGTGTACTTGAAATCCTTGCCGCGCACATGCATATGCGGCATCAGATCGATGATCTGCGTGTCGGTTCGCGCGACCCAGCTCGACTTCGCTTCGTAGTTGGAATCTCCAGGAGGAATCTTCAGAGAGAACGATACTGCCTGACCCGTGCCCGACGCATACTTCACAGGAGTCTTGGCGAATCGCAGCCCGACATAAGAGCGATCCTTGTACGCGGTCCCGTTCGGCGTGTAGTGAACCTGAAAACGGAACGAAGTTCCCGCCTTAACCAGTCGCGCCGTTCCAGGTTCGAAAATCATGGGCTGCTCACCCGGGCCATAGCCGACCAGGAGACCCATCCCGTCCGCTCCGGCGCTCGTCTTACCCGGTTCTTGCAGGTACACGATGATGTGATGAACCGTCGCGCGATTGGTGGTGCGAATCTCGGCCGCTTCAATCCATCGATCTTCAGTGAAATTCGTGGGTACCACGAAATATTGATAGGGAACGACGCCAGTCGCCGGGACATCGTAGTCGCGGCCCATATCGATCACGACATCGGGTTTCCCGATTTGCCAGCCTTCCGCGAAGCTGGGCAGCGCAGGCGTCAGTTTCGGATCGCCCTCCGGAGCGCCGGTCGCAACCCAGTTGGCGATGGTGTCGATTTCCACCTGGGACAACCTGCGGTCATTCTTGAACGATCCAAAGTGCGAATCGGCCAGCCACACCGGCATGGTGCGCGCCACCACCTGCTCGCGAATCGCCTTGGCCCAGGGCCGCACCAGTTGATAGCTGGTGAACGACATGGGCGCGGCTTCACCGGGACGATGGCAGGTAACGCAGCGATTAAAGATGATCGGCGCGACGTCCTTTGTGAACGTCGGCTTCTCCGGCGCAGAGCTGGCGGCGAAGGCCGCGAGCGAAAACGCAAATCCCGCGATCGGCAATTGGACCCACAGTGTCCTGATCATCCCTAATGGTGTATCACGAATTGGGAGATTACAACGGGTCTTTGATTCGGTCCCGCGACCTGGCGCGTCCCGGAATCATGTCTGCCAGGGCGTGTCGAACATGTCCTAGCACGCCGATTCCGGCTCCGATGCCACTATACAAACACCCCAACCAGCACATCGCGGCGGAACCGAGCGCGAATCGCACGCCTCGCTCGCGCCACGTGAACGTTAGGAAACCGCGATTCATAACCACGAAGAGAATCGCAAACGGCAGACTCAGCCGCCACATGGGCGGATATGCGAGACAGCCCAGCAGCAAGAACGCGACCGGCAAGCTTAATACGTGATGAATTCGTGTATTCAGGTCGCGGGAGTAGGTCCGCATCCCGAGCATGAGCCGCGTCCACGGAATGGCCCGGCCGGCGACGTCCGAACGAATCAGGCTGGCGAGAGAATACTGCTTGCAATGGGAAACCTGTATGTCGCGCTTTAGCCAGATTCGATGTCCTGCGCGGCGTAAACGATACCCTAGCTCGACGTCTTCCAGAAACCGTTGCTTGGGATTGAAGCCGCCGTTGTCCAGAAAAACTCTCGTGCGAATCGCACTGAAGCCTCCGCAAAATGCGGTCGCATCCGGATTCGAATTCTGGTGCGTGTAATGATGCAGCAGGTTTTTGTACACCGAGACGAAATTCTGAGGCACTGTCTCTTTTCCGAACGAACCGAACACCGCGCACACCTCAGGACGATCGTGCAGCGCTTGCACCACGTCACTTAGCGTTTCTGGCTTCACGACAATGTCGGCGTCCAGGAAGTACAGGATCTCCGCTTTGGCCAGCCTGGCGCCATGGTTGCGTGCAGTCGCGGGTCCTGCATTCGAGGATCGGACTAGGACCTGGCATGGGAACGATCGCGCAATCTCGACCGTCGAGTCCGTAGAGCCGTCGTCGATCACGATGACCTCGAAATTTGCGAGCGTCGACGAAAATAGGGCTTTGAGACACTGCCGAATGGTAGCGTCGCCATTAAAAACGGGCACGACGACTGTCACTGCTGGCGTCAACGGTGGCGTCGATAGAGACGTCGTGACAGACGTACAACCCTGATCCCCGTCGCGAACAAAAGCCATTGATTCGAAAAAGGATAACACAACCCGCAAGGGCCGATGTTAGAATCCGAGATGATTGATGGAGGAAACGCCGCTTTCGATGGACGCGATCGTAGCTGCCGCGTCACCGGATTCGATCGCGCTCCTGGCCCTGGGCGCAACTCCGCTCCGTTATCGCGATTTGGCGGTCAGGATGTCGAGCGTGGCGGGCGCGCTGCGCTCCGCCGGAATCCGGCGTGAGGATCGTGTCGCATTAATCTTCCCGGACGGAATTGATCTGGCGATCGCGTTTCTTGGCATCGCCTCAGCCGCGGTGTGCGCGCCACTAAATCCCGCATATAGCGTTCCCGAATTCAAGAGCTATCTGGCCGGTTTGGAAGTCCGTGCCGCGATGGTGGCTCCTGAACGGCCCAATGCGATCGCCGCGCTCCATCAACTCGACATTCCGATCATCGGCTTCCCGCGATTCGATCAGCCTGTCGAAATCGAATCCGCTGCGGAACCCGCCAACCCTGACGACGTCGCATTGATTCTGCAAACCTCAGGGACTACCAGCCGCCCGAAGGTTGTTCCACTGACGCATCGCAATCTGTGCGTCTCGGCCGCCAATGTGGCGCGGGTTCTCGATCTGAAGGCGTCGGACCGCTCTTTGGAAATCATGCCGCTGTTTCATATTCATGGAATCGTGGCGGGGTTGCTGGCGCCGCTGATCTCCGGCGGCAGCGTGGCGTGTTCGCCGGGATTCTCGGCCGCGCGATTCTTCGACTGCCTCGACGAATTTCAACCCACCTGGTATACCGCCGTCCCCACCATGCATCAGGCAATTCTCGCGCGATCTGAGTTGCATCGTGATGTGATCGAACGCCGCCGCATGCGCCTGATTCGTTCCTCTTCGGCAGCCCTGCCCCCGTCCGTTCTCGAAAATCTGGAACGGACCTTCGGCGTGCCTGTCGTGGAAGCCTACGGGATGACCGAGGCCGCGCATCAAATGGCGAGCAACCTGCCCGCCGCGCGCAAACCTGGAACAGTTGGATTCGCGGCCGGTCCTGAAGTCGCGATCATGGATGAGGAAGGCTCGATTCTCGAAGCGGGCGTGCCGGGCGAGATAGTGATCCGTGGCGACAACGTCACTCGCGGCTACGAAAACAACGCGGCGGCCAACGAAGCGGCGTTCCGCTTCGGCTGGTTTCACACGGGCGACCAAGGCTTTTTCGATCCCGACGGCTATCTGGTTATCTCCGGACGAATCAAGGAGATCGTCAATCGGGGCGGCGAGAAAATCTCACCGCGCGAAGTCGATGAGGTTCTGCTGCATCATCCCTCAGTGGCGGAAGCAGTGACGTTCGCGATTCCGCACCGGCAACTGGGCGAAGCTGTGGGTGTAGCCGTGGTGGTCCGCGAGAACGCCGTGGTTACCGAGATCGAAATTCGCGAATTTGCCGCCGCACGCCTGGCGCATTTCAAGGTTCCCGAAGTAGTTCGCTTTGTCCCCGGAATCCCTCGAGCGGCGACTGGGAAGATCCAGCGGATTGGTATGGCCGGGAAATTGGGGATCGAAGAAATCGATGCGAGCGAAGTGCAGCCGCAAGCGCCATTCGCTCGGGCAAACACCGCGCTCGAAGCTGAGCTGACCACCATCTGGAGCGAGATTCTCAAAGTCTCGCCGGTGGGGATCCACGACAATTTCTTCGCCCTGGGTGGAGATTCGCTCGCGACGCTGGTCTTGATGACCCGCGTCGCTGCGCAGACTGGCGTGGAGATCTCTTACGTCCGTTTTCTAGACCATCCGACTGTCGCCGACATGGCTGCCGAAATCGGCCGCGCCAAAGCCTACGGGACGGCCAAGCGCGTCACTGGATTGGTGCCCATCCAGCCCCACGGAAACAAGCCTGCTTTGTTCTCGATATCCGGACACGCGGGATTTCCGTTGGCCTTCGGCAATCTCGCGCGGTTTCTTGGGCCGGATCAACCGGTGCTCATGTTCCCGCCGCGAAGTCTTGCCGCTGACGCCGCATCATATTCGCTCGAACAACTTGCCGCCGAATATATCGACCTCATGAAGCAACACCAGCCGCAAGGGCCGTATCTGCTGGCCGGGTATTGCTTCGGCGGATTCGTCGCGTTTGAAATGGCCCGGCAGCTTCACGCCCGATCTGAACGCGTCGATTTGCTGGCGCTGATCGATACCTATAATCCCCACGGTGGAACCGCTTCGCTGCGCGCGGCAACTGCGCAAAATCTACGCCACTTCCGGGAACGCTTCTGGATGCAGCGCGAGGCGATTGCTTCGAAACCGGCGACAGATACAACGAAGTATCTAGCGGGCCGTGTGCGCGCATTCCTGCAGCAGCGCCGTTTCCAGTTGGAGTATCGTGCGTATCGCCTGCTGCTCCGTCTAGGCCGCCCGATTCCGCCGAATTTGCGCCAGCCACAATACGCCGGCAGGCATGCGCTGGCGCGATACGTGCCGAAGCCGTACGACGGCTCGGCAGTGCTGCTCCGCGTTCACGACCTGCGTCCCGACGCTCCTGACATGGGATGGACCGGCCTGATGCGAGGCGGAGTCCGAATTCTGGATAGCCCGTATCACAATCTCGGTCCGCAAGCCGAATCCGTGGCACGCGTGATGGCGGAGCAGTTGCGGCCTCTATTGGAATCGTCCGAATCAGTCGCGAAGATTTAGCCCGGCCATTCGCTCCAGCGCGCGATGCACGCGGCGCGGCAACACCAGTCCGCACATGCACGCGGCGAGCGTCGTCCAATTTCTTGAATCTGTCAAGAAATAAGACGGAGCATCGGCAAAACCCTTGCGCAAGAAAGCCAGACCGCCACTGAAGTCCCCGCTCTCGTAGGCGAGCCTTGCCCAATAGCGATCGACGTTCGAGCGTGCTCGCTGCCGCCTTGGCCTCACCTGCTCCGGAGCCAGCAGCATCATCTTGTCGAGGACCCGCTCCCATTCCTGTTGCATAGATCGAATACCGGCGGTCATCTGCTCCTTGTGGCGGCGATAGAACATCAGATCGGCTGCAACGGGCTGTATATTGCGCGGCCGCAGCAGGGCGATTCGCAAGCACAAATCCAGATCGTAGAGTCCGCCGATCGTCAGGTCCACGCCGCCCGCCGTTTCGATCGCGGCGCGGCGCGCCACCACATTGGAAGACCCGCCGATCACGAAATCTTCCAACAAGTGTCCGAAATCGACGGGCTTACGGTAACGGCGCGAGTGGGCGCCGATCGGATCGCCGTTCTCATTGATCAACTGAAACCAGGAGAACGTAAGATCCACGTCAGGATGCTGCTGCTGCACCGCCAGGTGGGCCGATAGGTAATCGGTGTGCCACAGATCGTCCTGATCCAGCACCGCGATGTAGTCGCCCTTCGATTCGCGAATTCCAGCCGCCAGCGCTGCTGCCGCTCCCAGATTGGTCTGTGTCAGAAGCCGCACGCGAGGATCGTGGTAGCGTCGCACCAGCGCCGCGGATTCATCAGATGATCCGTCGTCAACGATCACCACATCGAAGTCCCGCCAGGTTTGCGCCAATACGGAATCAATCGTGGCGGTTAGAAATCGCGCCCCGTTGTGGACGCAGATGATGACGCTGACGAGGGGTTCACTCATCGTTGCCGATTGCCGGGAGCGGTGAGAGGCATGCGCAAGAGATCAGTCAAATTGTAGCCGGTTTGCGACCGCGCAGGCCTCAATTGTCCCAATCAACAACTCTGCATTCACCGAACGGCGGATCTGCTGGGTTGACCGGCAACGTGCTAGATTTATAGCATGTTGCTGCTATTACTGCATTTCGTGCTGGCGCAAGTTCAGGATTCCAAGCCGGCATTCGAGGCCGCGTCGGTACGAGTCGCCGTTCCACTGGGGCCGTTAGGGAAGCGCTTCGACGTGCGGGGCGGACCGGGCACGGAAGATCCCGGATTGTATAACTGCAAGAACTGCAACCTGTACTTGCTGGTTTCGATCGCGTACGGCGATCTGGAGCCGTACGAACTCTCGACGCCGGAGTGGGCGCGCGACGCGCGCTTCGATGTCTCCGCCAAATTGCCGCCGGGCACGACCAAGGAATCGTTTCGATTGATGATGCAGGATCTGCTCACCGAGCGTTTCAAGATGGCGGTGCATCGCGAAAAGAAAGAGATGATCGTTTATGAAATGACGATCACAAAAAACGGGCCGAAGTTCAAGGAATCGGGACCAAAGGGCGCGGCGAAGGATGACGATACGCCCACCGGGAAATTTCAAAGAGACAAGGATGGATTCCCGATTCTCCCCTCAGGCACAACCATGGCGATTGTTCCAGGCCACGCGCGCCTGCGATCGGAAGATCAACCGATCGCGTGGTTCGCCGAAATGATAAAGGGGCAATTGCAGGCGCCCGTCACCGATTCGACGGGACTTAAAGGCAAGTACGATTTCACGCTGTCGTGGTCGTGGGAAGAACCCGCCAATGAGTCTATCGGCCCCGCGCTCATCGACGCCGTGCAAGCGCAGCTTGGGCTGAAGCTCGAGAGGAAGAAAGGACCAGTGCAGATTCTGGTGGTCGATCATGCCGACAAATCGCCGACTGAGAACTAGGGCCTGTCGCAGAGAAAGCGTTGGGTTTGAGGCGCGGACGTCAGTCCGCGCGCTTGGGCTGCGCAGAACATACCGTAACGACCGTGCCGTTGCCCCAACCGCGCGGACTGACGTCCGCGCCTCAAAGGTGTACCATGACCGCTGACGTTTGCTGGTTGCAGAAAGCAAACGCCACTAATGCTACGATCCTTTGATGCCGGTCAACCCTCCTTTGTCCAAAGCGGAGCTGCAAGTTTTCCGCAAGTTGACTACGCCGGCGAAAATCCAAAAATTCCTGGACGGACTCGGCTACAATCTTGAGCCGCAGGGCGACACGTGCTACTCGCCCCGCATGGTGTTGCGGGAGCGTGTGGCGCACTGCATGGAAGGCGCGCTGGTGGGCGCGGCCGCTCTTCGCTTCCTGGGATTTCCCGCCCTGCTGGTAGATCTGGAAGGCATTCGCGACACCGATCATGTTCTGGCGGTCTACCACCT
Source organism: Terriglobia bacterium (assembly GCA_963819125.1). GTDB lineage: Bacteria > Acidobacteriota > Terriglobia > Bryobacterales > Bryobacteraceae > Palsa-187. Next base: position 812,723 of record CAWFUQ010000011.1, on the reverse strand, counting down.
GAACGGCGGTTGGGGCGCGGTGGCGAAATCCGATTACTCCGGCTTGCGTTCGCGTGAGCCGGTTTATCGAACGATTCGCGAGCTGGCGATGTCGTACTTCGAGCACTACTTCAATCCCAAGGGCGAGAAAACGCTGCGAGCTTTTTCGCGGCCGGTCAACCTCAAGCGCTTCGACAGGCGCGGCTGGATCGCTGCGCAGGATCACGTCTGGTACATTCCGGAATATCTTTGCGAGATCGCGCACTCCGATGTCCTGCGTCCGAAAATGGAGCGCGCGCTCAGTCCGATGGATGATCGCTTGTATAAGGCCGGCCGTCTTGGCGGACTCGGTCCTTAGATTTCACGATTCCGCTCGCCAGGACCAATAGGAACGGGACCATCGGCAGGCTGTAGCGCGCTTCGGTCCACATCGGCAGTTGGGATAGCGCGGTGAACGCCGGGTAAAGCCAGAGTTGCGGTCCGGGTCTTGTTCGCCACCAGCCGATGCCAGCGAACACCAGCAACACGACATCGAGGATCCACAAAATCGATTTCACCCACGGCGCCCTCCAGAGATAATCGCTGTCGTCTAGAAAAAGCTTGGGGTATTGCTTGACGCGCACGGCGAGCCAGCCGATCGGATCGTGCAATATGCGCTTAACGCCGCGTATCAGTAGCGCACCTTCCATGTCGCCGGCACGTTGCTGCATGATGAACGGCCACGGATCGCCGGGGGGCACGTCGAGAGTTCCTTGAAACAAATTGCTGCCCCATCCGGCGGTGGCGATGGGAACAAAACGATGCATCTCGATCGCATTGCGCAGTGTCCATGGCGCGATCACGGCGAGTGCGGTGAGGGAGATGATCAGCATCGATCGCCATGCGCGCCGGATTGCCAGCAGCGGCATGATGACCAGCATCGGTAGCAGCACTGCGCGCAGTAGAGCTGCCAGACCGAAGCAGCATCCGCACATCACCGGTTTGCGGATGGTCCAAAAGAACGCGCCCAGGACCACTAGAAACGTGAACAGCGTCTCGGTCATCAACAACGTGCAATAGCGACTGCTCATCGGTGCGAAAGCCATCGCCAGACCGGCGAGCATCGCACCGAAGGGTGCGACGAAGGAGGACGCGATCGCGAACGTCAGCGGAGCAATCGCCGCACCGCAGATCATCTGGAGCGCGACTGTTCCCGTGGTTCCGGTCGCAGCGAGAATTGCGGGATAAAGCGGAGGACGATGCACGCTCGGTACGTCACCCAGGCCGAACGTGGCGTGTTCGTGGAGATTGCCTGCCAGCTCTTGATATTGAATCTGATCGCCAGTGTTTCTGTCGGCGGGAATCATTGCCATCGACAGACGGAACGCGAGCGCGATCAGGAAAAGCAGCGCGAGCTTCCAGAGTGAGACTCCGTGGCGCATCGCCTTAGTGTAGCGGCATGGGTTAGAATCGAACGCGAGTGCCCGACAACTCCATCTCAAACATCACTGAGATCGATGTACTGTGGATCAACGCGGGGTTGAGCTGCGATGGCGACACCATCGCGATGACCGCGGCCACGCAGCCGAGTATCGAAGATATCGTGCGCGGTGCACTGCCCTGGATTCCCAAGGTTCGATTTCACAATCCGTTTCTCGCGTACGAAAATGGCGACGAATTTCTGGAGCGCTTTCATCGGGCGGCGAGGGGCGAGCTCGCGCCGTTTATTTTGGTGGTCGAAGGCTCCATCCCCGATGAAACCAATAAAGCCGAAGGGTACTGGGCGTCGTTTGGCACCGATAAAGCCACCGGCCAGCCGATCACCACTTGCGATTGGATCGATCGCCTGGCGCCGAACGCATGGGCCATCATGGCGGCGGGAACCTGCGCGACCTACGGCGGCATTCATGCGATGCAAGGTAATCCCACCGATTGCATGGGCCTTGCGGACTATTTAGGCTGGACCTGGAAATCGAACGCGGGGATCCCGCTGGTGTGCATCCCCGGTTGCCCGGTACAGCCCGACAATTTCATGGAGACGCTGCTATATCTGCTGCACATGGCAGCGGGACGCGCGCCCATGATCCCGCTCGACGACGCGTTGCGTCCCACCTGGCTGTTCGGGCAAACGGTCCACGAAGGTTGCGATCGCGGCGGTTATTATGAACAGGCGGAGTTCGCCGAAGAGTATGGTTCGCGCACGTGCATCGTGAAGCTGGGATGCTGGGGGCCGGTGGTGCAGTGCAACGTCGGGAAACGCGGCTGGATGGGCGGCATCGGCGGATGTCCCAACGTGGGCGGAATTTGTATCGGATGCACCATGCCCGGGTTTCCCGACAAATTCATGCCGTTCATGAATCAACCGCCCGGATCATTGTTATCCTCGAGCGCGGTGATGACCTACGGCCGCGCGATTCACGCCCTGCGGCGATTCACGCAGGCGTCGCTCAATAAGGAACCGGCCTGGCGGCGCCCGCGCTCGGCGCCTTCGCAGACATGACACCCGTCTCGACCACAGGTCCGGCGACGGCAATGGAAGCGGAAGCGGTGCTGCGCGAACTCGCCAGCGTGTTCTTCGATGCGCCGGCGGGAGCTGTTCGTCCAGCTACCAATGCGACTCCCAGCGCCGAGACGCGTTATCGCGCTCTGCTCGATCAGATCCCCGCCGTGGTGTTCATGGCGTATCTCGACGAAGGCATCGGCGAAGCCTACGTGAGCCCGCAGATTGAGGCGAGCCTGGGATTTTCGCAAAGCGAGTGGCTGGAAGATCCGGTGCGCTGGTATCAGCAGATTCATCCCGACGATAAAGATCGCTGGAGCACCGATGCGGCCGGCATGTTTCTTTCGGGCACGCCGCTGCGTTCGTGCTATCGAGTGATGGCGCGCGACGGACGCGTGGTGTGGTTCCAATGCGAGGCGCGTCTGGTGCGACGCGACGACGGCACTCCCTGGTTCATGCACGGCGTCGGGTTCGACATCAGCGAACTGAAGCAGGTGGAGCGCGCCCTGCAGGAGGAGCGCAACTTCGTCACCGCGATTCTCGATACCGTGGGCGCGCTGGTGGTGGTGCTCGACGCACAGGGGCGCATTATGCGATTCAATCGCGCGTGCGAAGAAACCACCGGCTATACTTTCGAACAAGTGCGCGGCAAGCTGCTGCGCGATCTGTTTCTCGATCCCGAAGATAGTCAGCGCTTCGAGACGATTTTCGAACAGCTTCGCTCCGGCATCCTGCCCAACGATTACGAAAGCTATTGGACCACCGTCACCGGAGAACGGCGGCTGATTTCGTGGTCGACCACCGTGCTCGGTACGGCCACAGGCCAGGCTCCTCACGTGATTGCGACGGGAATCGACGTCACTGAACGCAAGCATCTCGAGAAGGCCGTGCTGGAAATCGGCGCTAAGGAACAGCGGCGCATCGGCCAGGATTTGCATGACGATCTGGGCCAGCACCTCACCGGGATCGCTTTTCTCAGCAGGGTGTTGCAGGATCGTCTCGCGGAATCCTCCGTACCGGAAACCGCGGATGCTGCCAAGATCGTCGAACTGGTGAACGAAGCCATCCAGAAAACTCGCGAACTGGCGCGCGGCTTGGTGCCGGTGCAGACCGAATCGCGCGGGCTGATGTCGGCGTTACAGCGTTGGGCGGGCGAAGTCAGCGATGTGTTCCAGGTCGAATGCCGTCTGGAATGTCCGGAGCCGGTGCTGATCGACGAAAATACTTTGGCGGATCATTTGTATTACATCGCCGTGGAAGCAGTGAACAATGCGATCAAGCACGGGAGCGCAAAAAATATCTTCATCCGATTAGGCAAACGAAACAGCAGCGGGATCCTGATGATCGAAGATGATGGAGTGGGATTCCGGGTTGCGTCCGCAAACGAATCCGGTCTCGGGCTCGGCATCATGAATTACCGCGCGAAAATGACAGGAGGGTCCATCGAAATTCAATCCGTTCCGGGCTCCGGAACCGCAGTGACTTGTCTATTTCCGATTCGGGAGCAAAAAGAGAATGTCTGAGATGCAGTTAGCCCCGCCGCCACAAGCCCCGCCACAAACCAAGAGCCGGGTGTTCATCGTCGACGATCATCCGATCGTGCGCCAGGGCCTGGCTCTGCTGATCAATCGCGAAGCCGACCTGGCGGTCTGCGGCGACGCGGAGGAGGCGGGAACGGCCTTGCAGCGGATCGAAACGATGCAGCCGGATATCGTGCTGGTGGATATTTCATTAAACGGTCCCGACGGCCTCGATCTGCTGAAGAGCGTTCGCGCGCAGAATCTCCGGCTGCCGGTGCTGATCCTATCGATGATGGACGAAACCATGTACGCCGAACGGGCGCTGCGCGCCGGCGCCAACGGCTACATCATGAAGCAGGAAGCGACCGAGAAGGTGTTGATAGCCATCCGGCGTATTCTGGGCGGCGACGTGTACGTCAGCGATCGCGTGGCCAAGCTGATGATGCATCATTTCGTGGGCGGAGGACCGGCCCAGGGCGAATCGCCGGTGGCTGGACTGACGGACCGCGAACTGGAGGTGTTCCGCCTGATTGGCGATGGACGCGGCACACGCCAGATCGCCACGGAACTGGGCATCAGCGTCAAGACGGTGGAATCGTATCAGGCGCATATCAAAGAAAAGCTGGGCCTGCGCAACGCGCGGGAGTTGGTGCAAAGCGCCATCCAGTGGACCATTCGCGAAAAAGCGAAATGAACCGCGCTCCTCACGCATCACTACGACGGACATTGTATGAATGCGTGTGATGAGACCCGATCAGGGAAACCCCCAGGAATTTCCACGGGGCTACTCTTCGCACGTCATTTGTGTCCTTTGTAGAAAAGGAGGTCGGAATGGCCACGCAATCCGTTCCATACGGCCGGAAGACGCAGAAAGCTCCTCCTGTTGCCGAAGTTCATGTCGTCTGGATCACCGCCGGGTTAGGATGCGACGGCGATTCCGTTTCTGTAACCGCCGCCACGCAGCCGAGTGTCGAAGACGTTCTGCTGGGCGCGATCCCCGGTCTCCCCAAGGTCGCGCTGCATAATCCCGTGCTCGCCTACGAAAACGGCGGCGACTTCCTCAAGTACTGGTATGACGCTGAAGCCGGACGGCTGGAACCGTTCGTGCTGGTGGTGGAAGGTTCCATCCCTAACGAGAAGATCAAGAAGGAAGGCTACTGGGCGGCGCTCGGAACAAATCCGAAGACCGGACAACCGATCACCACCAATGAATGGATCGATCGTCTGGCGCCCAAAGCCACCGCCGTGATGACCGCCGGCACCTGTTCGGCGTACGGCGGGATTCACGCGATGGAAGGAAATCCGACCGGATGCATGGGTTTGGCCGACTATCTCGGGTGGGATTGGAAATCGAAAGCCGGGATTCCGATCGTCAACGTGCCGGGTTGTCCAGTGCAGCCCGACAACTTCATGGAGACGGTGCTGTATCTGCTCTACCAGGTGTGCGGGCTCGCGCCGATGATTCCGCTGGACGATCAACATCGTCCGCAGTGGCTGTTCGGAAAGACGGTGCACGACGGTTGCGATCGCGCCGGCTACTACGAGCAGGGCGATTTCGCAGAGGTCTACGGATCGCCCAAGTGCATCGTGAAACTGGGCTGCTGGGGGCCGGTGGTAAACTGCAACGTGCCTAAGCGCGGATGGATGGCGGGAATCGGCGGGTGCCCCAACGTCGGCGGGATTTGCATCGGCTGCACCATGCCCGGGTTCCCCGACAAATTCATGCCCTTCATGGATGAGCCTCCCGGCGCCAAGATGTCGACGACTTCGATTGGAGTTTATGGCAAGGCGATCCGCAGCCTGCGCGCCTTCACCAACACCACCGTGAACAAGGAGCCGAAGTGGCGTCACCCTCGTGCCCAGTTAACCACCGGCTACAGACCCAGGGCGTTCTAGAAAGGAATCTGATATGAGCACGATTACAGAACCACACGTTCACGCCCCCACGAAGAAGGGCAAACTGGTCGAGATGAACTGGGACCCGATCACCAGGATCGTGGGCAGCCTGGGCATCTTCACCAAAATCGATTTCGAAAACCGGCGCGTGGCGGAGTGCCACAGCACGTCCTCGATTTTCCGCGGCTACAGCATTTTCATGAAGAACAAAGATCCGCGGGACGCACATTTCATCACCAGCCGCATCTGCGGAATCTGCGGCGATAACCATGCGACCTGCGCCACCTACGCGCAGAACATGGCGTTCGGAATTCGTCCGCCGGCGATCGCTGAGTGGATCGTTAACCTGGGTGAAGCCGCCGAGTACATGTTCGACCACAACATCTTCCAGGACAACCTGGTGGGTGTCGACTTCTGCGAACAGATGGTGAAGGAAACCAATCCCAGCGTGCTGGCGAAAGCCGAGACACGACTGGCCGATCATTCCAATCTGCACGGCTACCGAACGATTGCGGATATTATGCGCGCGCTGAATCCGTTCACCGGATCGTTTTATCTTGAGGCGCTGCAAGTCAGCCGCATGACGCGCGAGATGTTCTGTCTGATGGAAGGGCGTCACGTGCATCCCTCGACGCTTTATCCGGGCGGCGTCGGCACGGTGCCGACCATCCAGCTCTTCACCGATTACCTGGTCCGCCTGATGAAGTACGTCGAGTTCATGAAGAAGGTGGTCCCGCTGCACGACGACCTGTTCGACTTCTTCTATGAAGCGCTGCCGGGTTACGAAGAAGTGGGGCGCCGGCGCATTCTACTGGGCTGCTGGGGATCGTTCAACGATCCTGAGCATTGCGACTACACCTACAAGAACATGAATCACTGGGGCAATAAGATGTTCGTGACCCCGGGCGTGGTGGTGGACGGCGAACTGGTCACCACCGATCTGGTCGACATCAATCTGAACATTCGCATTTTGCTGGGTAGCTCTTATTACGACGACTGGCAGAACAGCGAAACGTTCGTCACGCACGATCCGCTGGGCAATCCCGTCGATCAGCGGCATCCCTGGAATCAGACCACGATTCCACGTCCGCAGAAGCGCAATTTCGATGAGAAATATACCTGGGTGATGTCGCCGCGCTGGTACGACAAACGCACCGGCGACTATCTGGCGCTGGACACCGGCGGCGGTCCGATCGCGCGTTTCTGGGCGACCGCCCTGGCAGGGAAAGTCGACACTGGCTACGTCAAGTCGACCGGCAAGAGTGTGAAGATCTATCTGCCCAAGACGGTGTCGAAACCTGAAGTCGAATTCGAATGGAAGATCCCTAAATGGTCGAACGCGATCGAGCGTGATCGCGCGCGCACTTACTTCCAGGCTTACGCCGCCGCCTCCGCGCTGCATTTCATGGAAAAGGCGATGGCAGAGTTGCACGCGGGACGTACCAAGACATGGACTGACTTCAAGGTGCCGGATGAGGCGATTGGCTGTGGATTCCACGAAGCGGTGCGCGGCGTTTTGTCGCATCATGTCGTGATCAAAGGCGGTAAGATCGCGAATTATCATCCCTATCCCCCGACGCCGTGGAACGCGAATCCGCGGGACAGCTTCGGCACTCCGGGTCCTTATGAAGACGCGGTTCAGAACACGCCCATCTTCGAAGAGAACGGCCCCGATAAATTCAAAGGAATCGACATCATGCGCGCGGTGCGCAGCTTCGATCCATGCCTGCCCTGCGGCGTTCACATGTATCTGGGCAACGGCAAGACGCTGGAGACGCATCATTCGCCGATGTTCGGATTGCAGCCCTGAATAGAGTCCACATGTCACAAAATCGGGAGTTCCAAAAGGAATTAGAATCGATCGCCGAGCTGGTTCGGCGCATCGAATCGGTCGCGGATCCGAGTATTAGAGCGGATGCGCGCAAGCTGATGGAATCGCTGATGAGCCTCCATGGAGGAGGGTTGGAACGAACCCTGGAGATCATCAGCGAGGCGGGTGACCCCGGACAAAGCATCATCGACCGGCTTGGCCGCGATGAGCGTGTCGCGAGTTTACTGGTGCTCTACGGCATCCATCCGGTCGACTTCGAAACCCGCTTGCATTCCGGGATCGACAAGGCGCGGACGTTTTTGAATTCGCACGGCGAGCTGCACATCGTGAGGATCGATGGCATGAGCGTGCATCTCCGGCTTTCGATCGCAAGCGAAGGATGCGGATCCAATCCGGAGGCGCTCAAAGCGTCGGTAGAGGAATTGATTTACGAATCGGCGCCCGACGTGGCGTCGTTGACCATCGAAGGCGCAGAGCCGCTGAATTTTGTGCCCGTGGGAGCTATCGGAGGGGCACTTCTATCGAAAGGCGCGGCGTGAGCTCGGGACCAGAACAGGCATTCGGATTCCTGCGCCGGTTCGTGCGCCGTCCCGATCCGCAGGAGACCTGCGAGTTGTGCTCCACGCCTCTTTCGGAATCGCATCAGCATCTGCTGGAGCCCGCCACGCGTAAACTGACGTGCGCCTGCGATGCTTGCGCTATTCTGTTCACCGCTCAGGGTGCGCGTCGATTCAAAAGAGTTCCGCGCCGGGTTCGTGCGTTACAGCATTTTCAATTAACCGACGGCCAGTGGGACGCGCTGATGATGCCCATCAACATGGCGTTCTTTTTCGAGAGCACCCCGCGGCAACGCGTGGTCGCGCTGTATCCCAGTCCCGCCGGTGCCACCGAATCGCTTCTTTCTTTAGATGCATGGCAGGACATCGTCGCGCAGAATCCGGTTCTGCGCGAAATGGAAGCGGACGTGGAAGCGCTGCTGGTGAACCGGCTGGGGCACGCCCGCGGATTCTCGAAAGCGGAGTATTACATCGCGCCCATCGATGAATGCTTCAAGTTGGTCGGCCTGATTCGCGGACATTGGCGCGGGTTATCGGGCGGGACGGAAGTGTGGCAAGAGATGGGGGAGTTCTTCACGACTCTGAGGCAGAAATCAGAATATGCCTAATTTGAGCTTCAGCGTCGAATCGGCGGAAGCGATCCCGTTCGCGGCCGCGCCGACCATCGCGTTCAAACTGCGCATCGCCAATGCCGATCCCGAGCAGAAGATTCACACCGTGGTGCTGCGCTGCCAGATCCAGATCGAGGCTACGCGCCGTCGCTACACCCCTGCCGAACAGGCGCAGATGCTGGAGCTATTCGGCGAACCGGAGCGATGGAGCCAGACGCTGCGATCGATGTTATGGACGCACGTGAACGTGACCGCGCCTGGATTCACGGGCAGCACGACGGTCGATCTATTGACTCCGTGCACCTTCGATTTCAACGTCGCCGCCACCAAATATTTTCATGGTTTGCAAGATGGCGAAATTCCCTTATTGCTGATGTTCAGCGGCACCGTATTCTATGCCGATTCTGAGGGCGCGCTCCATGTCGCGCCTATTTCTTGGGACAAGGAGACGAAATTCCGGCTTCCGCTCAAGGTCTGGAAAGAGATGATGGAGGCGTACCATCCTCACAGCGTCCTGCTCGCAGTGCCGCGAGAGGTTTTCGACCGGCTGCATCACTATAAGATGACCCGCGGAGCCGGAACCTGGGAACGGGCTTTCGAGATGCTGCTCGCCGCAGATAAGAAGAAAGACGCCGCGGTGGTGGTGCAATGACCCGGGAGCAAATCGACAAAATCGCGAACGCAGTGTTGTACGAAGGCTACATGCTGTATCCTTACCGCCCTTCGTCGGTGAAAAATCGCCAGCGATTTAATTTCGGCGTGCTGTATCCGAAAGATTTCGACGTTTCCATGACACGCACCGAAGTGATCGTCGTCGGAAATCACAAGACTTTCCTCGATGTGACGATGCGTTGCCTGCAACTGGCCGAGCGTGACCAATGGCAGGAAGGCCACGAGCGCGAAGCCCTCGCCCCGGGATACCCGCTTGGCAGCGGATCGCAAGTAGTGCCGTTGTTTTTCGAAGCAAATGGCGAGCGCGGCCGGATGGAAACCATTCACGGCCAGATGGAAATCGACTCGCGTGAAATCGCGGACGGCGTGTTCCGTGTCGCGGTCGAAATTCGAAATTGCGTTCCCGGGAACGCGAGCTGGTCGCGTGACCGGGCGCTGCTGAGTTCCATGATTTCGGTTCACACCATTTTCCAGGCGACCGGAGGCGAACTGGTCTCCCTGTTCGATCCGCCGGATACGTTGCGCGATGCCGTGGCGGGGTGTTGCAACGTCGGAACATGGCCTGTCCTGGTGGGCGAAGAGGGAGACACCGAAACACAGTTATCGCGGACCATGCTTTCCGCGCCCATCATCCTTTACGACTATCCGAAAATCGCGCCGGAGAGTCCCGGCGATCTGTTCGATGGAACCGAGATCGACGAAATTCTCGCTCTTCGCATTCTGACCATGACTGATGCTGAGAAAGCCGAAGTTCGCGATTCCGACGATCGCGCCCGCCGGATTCTGGAACGCACCGAGATGCTGCCTCCGGAACACTTCCAAAAACTGCACGGCGCTCTTAGAGGAATACGATGAACGAAATGGATTGGCATCTCCTCGAAGATCGGCCGTCGCTCGATAGCGTTGTCGTGAACGGGGTCGATTTGCGCCGTGGCGATCGCGTGCGGCTTAAGCCTCGCAAACATGGCGACATTATGGATGTTGTACTGAATGGGAAGCTGGCGGCGATCGAATCGATCGAACAGGATTACGAGGGGCAGATTCAGCTCGCCGTGGTGATCGACGAAGATCCTGGAAAGGATCTGGGTATGCTGCGGCAACCGGGACACCGGTTTTTCTTCTCGCCGGATGAAGTCGAGGCAGCGATATGATTCTGATCGCCTGCGTTGGCAATATTTTTTTAGGAGACGACGGCTTCGGTGTCGAAGTCGCGCGCGCCCTCGCCTCGCGGCCGTTGCCTTCCGATGTCACCGTCAAGGATTTCGGAATTCGCGGCTTCGATCTGGTCTATGCGCTGCTCGATCACGCCGGTCTCACGATTCTGGTGGACGCGTGCCCGCGCGGCGCTGCGCCAGGCTCGCTCTATTTGATCGAACCGCGGGCATCAGCGTGCAGCGAAGCGATCGCCCTGCCGGAATCGCATTCGATGAACCCGATGCGCGTGCTGGACACGGTGAAGTCGATGGGCGGAACTCCTGGAAAGGTTTTGCTGGTGGGCTGCGAGCCCCTCGATTTCGGGCCGGAAAATGAAGGCAGGATGGGCTTGAGTCAGCCCGTGCAGGCGGCCGTCGGTGAAGCCGTCGCGTTAATCGAAAGAATAATTGAGCAACACAGCGAAAGGGGGCAGGCACATGTCCGACTGGAACCCGTTACCAACGAACGGCGCGGCTGTAACTGAAGTGAACGAATCGCGCGATACGCTGTACCTGTTGGGAGGCGCGGCGCTGATTGTGTTCGGCGCGGGGCTCATGCTTTCGACACCCGCAGTCCGGCGCATGCTTGGCGGAGTTGGAATCGGCAGCTTGCTTTCCGCCGCAGCTCCGGATCTTCAGCGCTACTTGAAATTGCGGGATATGTAACTTGCAAGCCAAGGCCCTCAGCACGACGTTCGAGATCGACCACAACGCCAGCCGTTTCCTGGTGCGCGCATTCGCGACCGGTATGCTGTCGGCGTTGGGGCACAGCCCGACCATCGCCATCCGCGATTGTTCTGGCGAAGCGCGGCTGGATCCTGAGCCGTCTCTGCGCATTCGAGTGCGCTCGGCTTCGCTCGAAGTAATCGACGATATTCCCAGCAAGGATAAACGTGAGATGGAGCGCACCATGCACGTCGATGTGCTCCAGAGCGCGAAGTATCCGGAGATCGTCTATGAGAGTACCAGCGTGAAACTCAATTCGTTGGGCGAAAATCGCTGGCAGGCGAACGTCATCGGGATGCTTACGCTGCGCGGAGTCACGCGCGGAGAGGACATCGCGATGCAAGTAACGCGAATGGGTGATATGCTTCGTGCCAGCGGCGAATTCTCGATTCTGCAGAGTGATTACGGAATCAAGCCGGTGAGCGCCGCGGGCGGTACGTTGAAATTGAAAAACGAGCTGAAGTGCTCCTGCGATATCGTCGCGCGCAAGCCGGAGCCCACGGACTAAGAGTATGTGCCTGGCGATCCCCGGAAAAATTCTCGAATCCAATGACGCGGATATCGCGCTGGTCGACGTGATGGGCGTGCGCCGCAAAGTGGATCTGGGACTGCTGGAAGATCGCCCGGTAGCGGGCGACTGGGTCCTGATTCACGTCGGCTTTGCGATGAGTAAGATCAGCGAAGAGGATGCGCTCGATACCATTCGGATTCTCGAATCGCTGGGGGAGAGCGACGCCGCCACGGAAGAAGCACGGGGCTACGGACTGGAAGAGGCGCCATCATGAGCATGCAATTCGTCGATGAGTTCCGTGCACCGGACCTGATCACGCGGACCGCCGACGAAATCCGCCGCCTGGCCGATCCGGCGCGGCATTATCGCTTCATGGAAGTGTGCGGCGGGCATACGCATTCCATCTATCGTTTCGGATTGCAGGATTTGCTGCCATCCAATATTGAGCTGGTGCACGGCCCCGGCTGCCCGGTATGCGTGCTCCCGATGGGGCGAATCGACGACGGGCTTTCGATCGCGGAGCAACCCAACACCGCCTTCACCGCGTTCGGCGACATGATGCGCGTTCCCGGCACGCGCGGCACGCCGCTCGAATTCAAGGCGCGTGGAATGGATGTGCGGATGGTGTACTCGCCCGCCGATGCACTGCAAATTGCCCAACGCGATCCATCGAAGCACGTGATGTTCTTCGCGATCGGGTTCGAGACCACGGCGCCCTCCACCGCGATCACGCTGCAGCGCGCCCGCGCGATGGGGGTGCGCAATTTCTCCGTGTTCTGCAATCACGTGACGATCATTCCCGCCATCCGCGCCATTCTCGATTCACCCGATATGCGTATCGACGGATTCATCGGGCCCGGCCATGTCTCGACCGTAATCGGATGCCGTCCCTATGAGTGGATCGCCAAGAACGAAAAAAAGCCGATCGCGGTCGCGGGATTCGAGCCCTTGGATCTGCTGCAATCGATCTACATGCTGCTGCGCCAGCTGCGCGACGGCGTGGCGGAGGTCGAAAACCAGTACAAGCGTGTGGTTCCTTGGGAAGGAAATCGCGCGGCGCTGAAAGCGATCGCGGAAGTTTTTGAGCTGCGTCCGTATTTCGAATGGCGCGGCCTCGGTTTCATCTCACAATCCGCGCTGCGCATTCGCGACGAGTTCGCCGAGTGGGACGCGGAGCGCATCTTCTCCGTCCCCGGCGTGCGCGTGACTGATCCGAAAGCGGCGCAGTGCGGCGAAGTTCTCAAGGGCGTGCTGAAGCCGCCGCAATGCAAACTGTTCGGGAAGGAATGCACCCCGGAGCGTCCGGTGGGCGCGCTGATGGTATCGAACGAAGGATCGTGCGCGGCCTACTACCAGTACGAACATCGCAAGAATTTTCAAGAGCTAACGCAGCTTTCAGCGTCATCATGACCACCGCGCCCAGCAGGATCCGATTTCGCGACGCGCAGATCGATATGGCCCACGGCGCCGGGGGGAAAGCCAGCCGCCGCTTGGTCGAAGGATTGATCGCGCCGATTTTGATGAGCGAATCGCCAGGCACATTAGGCGACGCTGCGTTGGTGAACTGGGGCGGTTCGCACGTGGCCATGACCACCGACAGTTTCGTGGTCAAGCCGCTGCGCTTCCCGGGCGGCTCGATTGGCGGCCTGGCTGTGAACGGGACCGTGAACGATCTCGCGGTATCAGGCGCGCGCGCGAAGGCCATCGTCGTCAGTCTGATTCTCGAAGCCGGTCTCAAGTCGGAAGAATTGGAAGCTGAGCTGCGCGCCATGGCGGACGCCGCGATGCGCGCTGGCGTGGCGATCGTCGGAGGCGATACGAAGGTGGTGGAGCACGGCTACGCCGACAAAATATACATCACCACTTGCGGCATCGGACGTCCCATCGATGGGGTTAACGTTTCGCCGCGTGCAGTGCGGCCGGGCGACAAGATCCTGCTGTCGGGGCCGATCGGCGATCACGGCATCACGATTCTGCTCGCGCGCGGCGAGCTCGACATAGAAGCCGATCTCGCATCGGACACGCGCTCCGTGCTTCCGTTGGTCGAGACTTTGGCCCGGGTCCGCGCTCCGGCCATCAAATGGATGCGCGACCCTACGCGCGGCGGCGTCGCGACGTCGCTCAACGAACTCGCGCGCGATTGCGGCATGGGCATACTGATCGCCGAAGATCAGATTCCGGTTCGCAATGAAGTGCGCGGCGCGTGCGAACTGCTGGGGCTGGATCCTCTGCATATCGCCAATGAAGGACAGTTCATCGCGGTGATCGCGCCGGAGTGGGCCAGCGAAGCGCTGGCGGCGCTGCGCGCGACACCCGGTGGCGAAGGCGCGGCGCTGATCGGCGATGTGAGCGAGCAGCCTGCCGGCGCCGTCGTCGTCACGACGCTATACGGCGGCAGCCGCGTGGTGGATATGCTGGTAGGCGATCCTTTGCCGAGGATCTGCTAGCAGGCGCACCATGGAGAAAGTTTGCGATCGCGCCGGGGCGATAGAGGACCGGCTTCTCGAGCGAAACCAGATCTTCGAGGCTTTCTTCGCGCGTGAAGCAAGAACGCTCGCGCTCGCCTGCCGCGAAATGTCGGAGCGATTCCTGACGGGCGGCCGCATTCTGGCGTTCGGCAAGGGCGCGTATGCGACCGACGCGCAGCACGTCTCGGTCGAATTCGTGCACCCGATCATCGTCGGAAAGCGCGCTCTCCCGGCGCTCGATCTATCGCTTCACTTCCGTCCCTGGCTCGACGCGATTGTGCGTCCCGAAGATATGGTGATGGGCTTCGGCCCGCCGGAGGGCAATCCGGAAATCGACGATGCCCTGCGCTCGGCGCGATCGCGCGGCGCCATGACGTTCGCACTCCCCGGAACTGGATCTTACTCGTTCGAGCCTCCCACCCGTGATCCGTTCATGCATCAGGAACTGATCGAAATCCTGTATCACACCCTGTGGGAGACGGTCCATGTGTTCTTCGAACATCGTGAGCTCGCAAGCGATGTGGGCGACTCCGCTTTTCTCTATCCATTTCTCTCCGACAAGAAGCAGCCCACCGGCGAGGTGGTGGATCAAGTGGCCGCATCGATCGCGATCAAAGCTCGCGAGGATGCGATGCTGCGCGAACGCGCCGCGCGCGAAGAGTCGGAAAACATCGCGAACGCCGCGCAGGCCATTCAACAGCGTCTGGCTCGCGGCGGCAGGCTGGTCATTTTTGGCAACGGCGGATCGGCGACTGATGCCAACGATTTCGCGCTCGATTGCGTCGATCCTCCGTCGGGATGGCGCGCCGTGCCCGCGATTTCGCTCGCGATGGAGCCCGCCAATATTACGGCGATCGCCAACGACGTCGGCATCGACCTGATTTTTCTGCGGCAGATGATCGCGCAGGCGCGCTCTGAAGACATCGCTGTGGCGATCTCCACCAGCGGCGGCTCCCGCAACGCGGTCGCGGCGCTGGAAGAAGCACGCAAACGCGGCCTCTTGACGGTCGCGCTGCTGGGTTACGATGGCGGCGAGATCCTGCGCCGCGGCCTCGCCGACTTTCCGCTGGTGGTGCGATCCGATTACATTCCGCGCATTCAGGAAGTGCAGGCGTCGATTTATCACGTCCTGCGCGAACAGTTGGAGTATTTGCATGGCTGAGCCAAAGTATGAATTGTTCGGCGCGGCCAGTTGCCCGTACACGCGCGAAATGCGCGAGTGGCTGGAATGGAAAAATTACGAATTCGTTGAATATGACGTGGAGGCCGATGCCGCGGCGCGTGAACGATTGCTCGAAGTTTCGGGCCAACGCTCGGTTCCGGTGCTGCTCCAAGACGGCAAATTGTCGCGCGTCGGTTGGCAGGGAAGGGCTTGCGTAATTTAGCGATGCACGAACTTTCCATCGCACTGAGCATCGTCGAGCTCGCTGAAGAAGAAATGAATACCCGCGGCGGCATCGTTCAAGCGGTGCACCTCAAAATCGGAAAGCTTTCCGGAATCCTGCCGGACGCGCTGCGGTCTTCTTACGAACTTGCTTGCGAACGCACGTCGCTTGCCGGGTCGAAACTGATGATTGAAGAAGTCGCAGTGGTCGCCTACTGCGCGAAATGCGCGGCGCCGCGGCCGGTAAATGCAGTCGATTGGTTCGTGTGCCCGGAATGCCGCGCGCCGATGGAGCAGGTGCTGGAAGGGAAAGAGCTGCAAGTAGTCGCGCTGGAGTTCGCATGAGAGTGATGGAATGAACACGCCTCGCCTGTTAGAAATTCGCCAGAACATCTTGAAGCAAAATGATCTGGTCGCGCGCGATCTGCGCAAGCGTTTCCAGAATGCCGGAGTCTTCGTGGTCAGCCTGGTCTCCAGTCCCGGCGCCGGCAAGACCGCTTTTCTGGAACGAACTTTGCAGACGCTGGGAAAATCCTATCGCGTGGCGGCTCTGGTCGGCGATCTCGCTACTGAAAACGACGCGGTCCGTCTGGCGCGATCCAACGCGCCGGTGAAGCAGATCGTCACCGGGACCGTCTGTCATCTGGAAGCCGCCATGGTGGACCAGGCTCTCGGCGATTGGAACCTCCCGGAACTGGATTTTCTGTTCATCGAAAACGTGGGCAATCTGGTATGCCCTGCGTCTTACGATCTCGGCGAGGATCTCCGTTTAGTGCTTCTCTCGGTTACTGAAGGCGAAGATAAGCCGCTCAAATACCCGACCATTTTCAATACAGCGGATGTCGCCATCATTACCAAAGCCGATCTCGCCGCGGCAGTTGAGTTCGACTCGTCCGCCGCGGAAGCAAATATCCAGCGGGTACGCCCCGGCATGCACACCATGACGGTATCGACCAAGAGCGGCGCAGGTATGCCCGGCTGGTTGACTTATCTCACTACCGTTTCGAATCGCCGCGCGCAAACGCGCCACTACTAGCCTTCGGCGAACAAACATACCGGATCTGGAGTATAGGCTCGAAACGCGGCTCAGAGTAAAGTCGAATGTGAAGTGCGAGCCATTTCACTCAAGCCGGCGCCGATCCAAATCGTGCTCGCCAGCGCCAGCTTCGACGATCATCGCAGCCTGGGAGAGCTTCTGTCCGGCTCCTTATGGGAGTTGGTTAATACGACGAACCTGGATGATGGAGCGAGAGCTCTGCACCAAGTCGCCTTACCGATTGTTCTCTGCGATCAGGCGCTCGGCGAGAACTCATTGGGGCGCGCGATTCGCCATCTGGCGAAAGCCAGACGAAGAACCTGCGTGATCGTGCTTGCCAATCACGCCGATCCGATGCTATGGAGCAGAGTGATTCGCGCCGGCGGTTTCGATCTGCTCACTCGGCCCTTCGAGGCCGATCAGGTGCATGCGACTTTGATGGGTGCTTACGCTCATTTGAGAGCCACTCACCCGGTGGTCCACTACAGCGGTGCGGCCCCCGTCGTTTCGATTGTTTGACGCGCTGTACCTTCCGGGTCGAATCTCAAATCAGCTACACCGCCACACGTCATTTCCTGGAATGCCCCCACTAGCCAAGTATGGGTAGCAACGGATGAACGTTTCGGTATGGGTGGGGTGAAGGTTACATCCGTTGCTTGTGGGGGACTTGACATTGATTATGCGCGAACTGTTTCGATTGAACCATCCCGGGCGAAAGGTATTTCCGCACCCGCCGGGTTAGTAGACGGAGTTTACCGCCGGATCGCTGCTAGACGCTGTACACCGGACACGGTGCGCGCCGGATGATCGCGTAATCATGGGCGCGCAAACGCCCCATTTTTCCGCGAATGGCCCCGCGTCCGATTACGATCGCGTCCGCGCTGTGTTTACGCGCCTCATCCGCAATCACGTCTTCCACGTGGCCGATGGTCACACAGACCGGAAGTTGCAGAACCGCCAGTTGTTGGACGCGCTCGATGTCTTCGCGAGCTTCCCTGCGAAGATCCTCTTCCAGTTCGCGATCGAGCGCGCGCGTGAGCGGACCCTCCATGCCGGGGATGGCATGCACCAGTCGCAAGGTCGCGCCGGTTTCCCGCGCCAGTTCCGCCGCCCATTTGATGATCGGCAGGCTCTCCGCCGTCGCGTCGACCGAACACAGGATGTTGCGGCAGGCGAGATGATCGCGGCACGGCGCTTCCGCGATGTGTGCCGCGGTCCATACCGGGCACTCCGCGTCATGAAGAACCTTCGCCGTTACCGAACCGATCAGCAGGTGTCGAAATGGCCCATATCCGTGGGTCGGCATCATGATCAGATCGACGTGATGCGTCCGTGCAAATTCGGTGATCACGCTCGCCGGTTCGCCGATTTCAGCCACACGCTCGACGCGCAACCCGGCGAAGTCGCGCCTCAAAGCATTGTCGAGCCTCAATTTCACGTCGTCCAGTAGGACTTCGGGATCGAACACCGCGGCTCCCGAGGGATCGCCCATTCCGGTGAAATAAAGCGGTTGCGCGACGCTGAGTAGCGTGATTTTCGCGCCATAGCGGCTCGCCACGGCTTCGACGAACGGCACCGCTCCGCAGCAGCGCTCGGAAAAGTCGATCGGGAATAAGATGTGTTTGAAATTCGGCATGATCTTTGCCCCCAATTGAGAGTTGCAATCGCCGCACCACTGTAAGGCGCTGCTTATATTGACCTTGGAAATCGAGGTCGCGAGGCGATGCGGCTTTTCGCGCAATGGGATTGCGTCAACCGACCGAATCGTAGAGTTAGTTCTTTTTCGGTGCCTTCGCGATCAGAGGATGCGCGAGTGTTTCCCACTCGCTCCAAGCGTAGAACCACTTGCCTTCGACGCCGCGGAGGATCATCCAAGTGTTATCCGGGTATGCCGGATCGTCCTTGCCAGGAATCAGTACGTAACCCTGATTCGTCGCCGGATCGATGGCGTAGCGCACGATGTAGGTACTACGATCGGTTCGCGTGGTGAGGAAAGAGACGTTGTAGGTCCGTAGCGATCTGGGCGCGGCCGCCTCTCCACGCGACCACTGCACGATGAAGCCATGATCGAAGATGATCGGCTCTTTGGTCGGACCCGCGCCTCTAAAATTTCCCGGCCCTGCGCCGACGACAATCGAATCAACCACTGCCTTATCGGAAATCTCGATGGGCGCGGCCAGATCTCCGCCATCGATGATGACTCGAATGGTGCGTCCCTTGGCGAAGATCGCGATAGGGAGGCTGAGAACAGCCACGATCGCGAAAGTGACGGCGGCCGTGCAAGGACTGTGAAATATCCGGCGCATGTGCCTCCTATCTACAAGATGAGCGTATCCCGGCCAATGTACTTCATGATTCTATCCCACCGTGATCTGTGAATGATGTACGTTTAAATCGAGTACATGAAAAGCCTCGGATGGTTCTTGCTGGGCGCAATCTCTCTCGCCGCCATCGGTTTCGGCCTCGTTTTTTTCAACTCGCACGGCTTCAGCGCGAACGAAAAACCGAGCGCGCTCGAAACCTGGTTCGCGCGAACAGTCCGATCCGCGGCGGTTCCCGCCGATGCGCGCGCTCGAGCCAATCCCATCGCCGAATCAGCGGAGGTCCTCGCCGACGCGCGTGCCCATTGGGCCGATCACTGCGCGGGTTGTCATGCCAACGACGGCAGCGGGCAAACCCAGATGGGTTCGAAAACCTATCCGCCCGCGCCCGACATGCGCCTCCCCGAAACCCAGCAGATGACCGACGGCGAGCTGTTCTACATCATTCAAAATGGCATTCGTTTCAGCGCCATGCCGGCATGGTCCAGCGGGCCGGACCATGCGTCACACGACGAACAGGATTCCTGGAAGCTGGTGCGCCTCATCCGGCATCTGCCGCGGATGACCGCCGAAGAAAAGCATCAGATGGAAGGGATGAATCCCAAGACTCCCGATGAACTCCGGGAAGAGCAGGAAGAAGAAGAATTTCTCAAAGGAGCAGAGCCGCATGAACAAAAAGAGCATCACCATCACTAGAATCGCCGCGCTCGCCATGGCGCTGATTCTCGCTGTCGTCGCCGCGCCGCTATTCGCGCACGGAGGCTTCGATCATGTCATGGGGACCGTCGTCAAGGTCACCGGCCAAGTGGTCACCGTGAAGACCACCAAGGGCAATGTCGATGTCAAACTCGACGACAAGACGGAGTACACCAACAATGGTCAACCCGGCAAGATCGCGGATCTGAAAGCGGGCGCAAGAGTCGTGATCGACATTCCGGAAGGAAGCAAGGACAAGATCGCCCACTCGGTGAAAATCGGAGTCGTGGCCGCGACCGGTACGCACAAATAAAATTCAGCCGATTCGTTCGGCAATCAGCCTGGCCACCGTGTCCGCGCGAGGGCACGCGTGCAAGTCGAATTTATACGTCGTCTCCGGCGTGTCGATCAGCAGCACGCCACGATTGTTCTTGGCAGGGTCCCATTTCACGGATCGAATCTGCTCGAACGGAATGTGAAAGTGTTTGCCGCCCATGGTGTGAATGGTCACCGCGCTCGCGTCAATGCGCGCGACGTTGTGCTGATAGCCGCGGGCGAGTTTCCACAGCTTCTGTACGGAGAGCAGCAGTGGCGTGGCGGCGATCAGCCACTCCAGCATGGATTGCCATTTCTGTTTCCAAGGATCGGGTGCGGAGATTTCCACGCACGCAGCGATCAGGAACGATGTTCCCAGCAATGCCAACGCGACGGCTGCAACGTAGGCCATTACAGCGCGCCCACGGCGATGAAATTCAACGTCCTGATTTTCGGGTGAAGGCACGAATCAGGATTGTAGCGAAAATAGGGATGTGATCGAAATTCGCAGTCTTCACGAGTCCGACGCGCAGGCGTGGTGGAACATTCGGCTGGAGGCGCTTGAATCCGAGCCGCAAGCGTTCGGAAAAGCAGTGAGCGAACATCGCGCCACCCCGGTCGAAATCATCGCGGCTCGATTTCGGGATAACGGGCCGGGAACGGTTCACTTGGGCGCGTTCGATGGCGACCGCCTGGTCGGCACGGCGACCTTCCTGCGCGAATCGGGCGAGAAGGAGCGGCACAAAGGCCGAATCTACGGCGTGTACGTTTCGCAATCGCATCGCGGGCGCAAGATCGGCCGACAACTGATTGCGAAATTGATCGAACTGGCCACGCGCGATTCATCGCTCGAACAGATCCTTCTCGCGGTCGCGTCTCCGCAGATTGCTGCCATCGCGCTGTATCGTTCTTTCGGCTTCGAGCAATTCGGAGTCGAGCCGCGAGCGCTCAAGATCGGCGATGTGTACGTGGACGAAGAGCATATGATCCTTCGCATTGTCCATTGAGATCGCCCGGAATGATCTGCAGCTACCCGGCAAATAATTCCTGAGTCCAGGCAGTCCGTAAATTCCACACTCAATCCCTCCAACACTTTGCCGGATCGTTTGGGGTCGGCGGACCAATTGCAATTCAACCCGCGACTACGGGCAGTACGATTCAAGTTGGCCGAGGATTTTGATGCGCCTCACCTTACGGCTGAGCCTTTCTCTGATCTGCGGCGTCGCGGCCGTTTCTCTGGTGTTGGCGTTCTATCAAACGCATGTCGAAACCCAGGGACTGCGCGGCGATCTCGATCGTCAATCGCGTGTACTCGCGGAAAGTCTGGCGAAATCCGCTGAGCCGTTGGTCATCCGGCAGTCCTATCGCGATCTGCAAAAACTGGTCGACCGGTTGAAGGATCGCGAGCGCATCGCCGGCGTCGCGGTGTACAGCGCCGGAAGCGTGCCTGAGCGGACTCTTGCCGTAACGGAAGGTCTGGAGGCCAGGGTCGATCGCACCCCCGCGGTGGTCTCGCAAGCCATCCGCGATGATTATGCGGAAGGCGCGTTTATCGATGCTCCTGGAGGCCGTCTGCACGTCGCCGCGGTTCCTCTGCGCGACGATACCTTCGTCATCGGTGCGCTGGCTGTATTCCACGACACGGCTTACATCGATGCGCAGGCGGCCGCACTGTGGCAGCGCGCGTTGACCGGAGTCGCGATCCAGACGCTGCTGATCGGATCGATTGTACTGTTGACGATTCGTTGGGGCGTCGGCCGTCCCATGCAGAGGATGGCGAAATGGATGCGCGAGCTGCGGGCCGGCGGCAACGTGGATGCTCCACCGGAAATTCCATCGCAAGCCGAATTCGCACCTTTAACGCGCGAAGTCACGCGGCTTGCATCGAGCCTTACTGCCGCGCGTGCGGCCGCAATTGAAGAAGCCCGCCTGCGCGAATCGGCCGAATCGGTGTGGACGCAGGAACGGCTGCGCATATTCGTGAACGGCAAGCTGGGCGATTCGCGCATCTTCGCGGTGTCCAATCGCGAGCCTTATGAACATCGCCGCGGGCCTTCCGGGATCGAGGCCAAAATGCCGGCCAGCGGATTGGTGACTGCGCTTGAACCGGTGCTCGCCGCCTGCCACGGCACCTGGATCGCGCAAGCCACCGGCGACGCCGACCGCGAAACTGTCGATCAATTCGACCGCGTCGAGTTCCGCCGGATCATCCGCGCTACTCGCTGCGCCGCGTGTGGCTGACGGAGGAAGCAGGAGCGCGGCTTCTATTTCGGATTCGCGAACGAAGGGCTATGGCCACTGTGCCACATCGCGCATACCCGCCCGATGTTTCGCAGTGAGGATTGGGAGCACTATCGCGACGTCAACCGCAAATTCGCCGACGCGTGCTCGAGGAAATCCGAAACGAACAAAATCCCATCGTGCTGGTGCAGGATTACCATTTTGCGCTGTTGCCGCGCATGATCAAGGAGCTCGGCCTGACGCGCGCGTCGCGATCTTCTGGCATATCCCGTGGCCCAACGCCGAAGCGTTCGGGATCTGCCCCTGGCAGCGCGATCTGCTGGAAGGATTGCTGGGCGCGGATCTGATCGGCTTCCACATCCAGGCGCATTGCAATAATTTTCTGGAAACCGTGGATCGCGCGCTCGAATCGCGCATCGATTGGGAGCACTTCGCGGTCATTCGCGAAGGCCACCATACCCTGGTGAAGCCGTTTCCCATCAGCGTCGCGCCGGAACCCAAAGAAGACGATGGCGCGATGGATGTGCCGCATCTCGATCGAGTCACTCTGCTGAAGAACCTGGGAACCGCCGCTGCGTATCTGGGCGTCGGTGTCGATCGCATCGATTACACCAAGGGCATTCCTGAACGGTTTCGCGGCATTGAACGGTTTTTCGAAAAGTATCCGAACTATCGCGGGAAGTTTACGTTCGTGCAAATCGGCTCGCCCAGCCGCACGCGAAATCCAGCGCTATCACGATCTGATCGACGAAGTAGATCGCGAAGCGGAGCGCATCAACCGCCGATTCCAGAGCGGCGACTGGAAGCCCATTGTGCTGCTCAAGCGCCAGCACAGCCATCGCGAGATTCAGCCGTATTATCGCGCCGCGGACTTGTGCATGGTCACATCGCTGCACGACGGGATGAATCTGGTCGCCAAAGAATTCGTTGCCGCGCGCGATGACCAACAGGGCGTGCTGATCCTGAGCCGCTTCGCCGGCGCGTCGCATGAGCTGCCGGACGCATTGCTGGTCAATCCATACGATACCGAGCAACTCGCCGATTCCCTTCATCGCGCTCTGGAAATGGTGCCGGAAGAGCGCGGCGCGCGCATGCAGAGGATGCGCGCGGTGGTCAAGCAACGCAACATTTATCGCTGGGCCGCCAACCTGATCGGAGAGCTGGTCGAAATTCGTACTCCACCGCAGAGCGTGCCCAGAATCCACGCGGTACCGTCGGCATCCGCGCGCTCCCATCACGCAGTTACGGTCTCATGAGCCACGACATGCGGCACCTCTTTGATTGCTGGACGGAGATCGCAGAGAGGTTGAGCGGCTCCCGCAAGATCGCGCTGTTCCTGGATTTCGACGGCACGCTGGCGCCCATTCGCCCGCATCCTGAGGATGTACGACTCGATCCCGCTGCGCGCCAGACGCTGGCGACGCTGGCGCGCAGCCCGCGTTTTCGTGTCTGCGTGATCAGCGGCCGCAAACGATCCGATGTGCGCGCGCGCATGCGCGTCCCCGGAATTCGCTACCTGGGATTGCATGGGTGGGACAACGGCACCGAGACGAGCTTTCCCAGGAAAGCCGCGCGATGTTGGTGTGCGCCAAGTTACGCCTGCGCGCCCAACTCCTGATGGCGCCCGGAGTATGGATCGAAGACAAGGATCAGATTCTCGCCGTCCACTTCCGCAACGCCGGCGAAGACGCGCGTGTGCAAGCGAGCGAAGCCGTTCATGCCGCCGCGGAAAGCTATCGTAAACATCTGCGCCTCGCGCCCGGCAAGGAAGTCTGGGAAATCATCGCCGCGCGAGCTCGAAGATAAGGGCGCGGCCGTGCGTCGCGAGCTTGCGGCATCTGTGCTGCGATGCCACTCCCATCTATGCCGGTGACGATCTGGGCGATGAGCCCGCCTTCGCCGCGCTGCGCCAGCGGCATCACGGTTCGCGTCGGCCGCGCCCGTCGACCGAAGCTCGCTTTCATCTTGCCGATTCGCATGAGGTGCATTCGTTCCTCAATAGCCTGCGCACCGTCTTCGCTTAGGAGCAATATGACCACTGCCGAACAACCGTTCCAATTCGCCACCGCCGCTTACCTCACCAGGGTCGAAAACCAGCGCGTGCACAATTCGCGGAAATGGATGCCGCCCTCGCCGAAGCCAGCGACGCGTCGATTTTCTATCACACCTTCCAGACTCTTGGGCCGCCATCACTTCCTGACCGAAGGCTTCTCGAACGATTTTGCGCAGTGGGTGCTGGCCGGGCTAAATCAACCCGCACTGGCCGAACGGCTCGCCAGCATCGATGTGCGCGACTACATTTCAATCGCAGAGCTGCGCGGCGATCTGCGCCGCATCGTCGCGGCTTTCCGCGAAGAATATCCCGGCGCGACGAGCAGCCAGCGTTCGAGCCATTCTACTTTTTGCCAAGCCGTCGAAGTCACCCAGCCGCTGCCCTGGGATGCGCGAACGCTGGCGGGCTTTCGCGCCGGTCTGGAACGCCTGAGCCACGCGTCGTTCTACTACCACTTCATCGCATCACGCCTCCGACTGCAGTTGCGCACCAATGATTTCTCCCATTGGTTCGAGAATCAGGCCTTCGGACTGAAAGCAGCTGGCCGTCGCGCCAACCGGATCGATATTTACACCAATACGCTCGATACCGCGCGGCAGGAATTGAGTCGCAACTGCTGGAACGCGAAATTGGGAGATAAGACCAGGAGATCTTATGACCGTCGCCGAAATTGAAGCCCCAGTTTGACGCTGGATCAATATGTGCCGCTGTTGGGCGCCGCTGAGATCGACGAATTACGCACTCTGGCCCGGCCGCTGCGAAGGCTCCACCGTGGAGATGGTGAATTCGACCGCGGTGGGTGGCGGCGTCGCCGAAATTCTGTCGCGCATGATGCCGTTGCTGCGCGAACTCGGACTCGACGCGCGCTGGCACGTCATGGAGGGCGGTGCGGATTTCTTCGAGGTGACCAAAGCCTTCCATAATTCGCTGCACGGTGAAGCTTATAAGCTCGGCGAACGCGGCTTCGAAATCTACCGCGATTACAATCGCCGCAACCTGCGAAAAACTTCCGCTGGATGCTCGCTTCATGGTGATTCACGATCCGCAGCCCGCCGCCTTCATCGAGACACGAAGCGCGATCGTCAACACTGGATCTGGCGCTGCCACATCGATCTTTCGCGCCCCGATCCCAACGTCTGGAATTTTCTGGAGCCCTTCGTCAATCCGCTACGAGGGCTCCATTTTTTCATCGCCCGAATACGCGCGACAGCTTGAAGATTCCGCAATATCTGTTCTATCCGTCCATTGATCCTCTGGCCGATAAGAATCGCGACCTGGAGCCGGAATACGTCGATCAAATCCTGCAGCGCTACGGCATCGATCGGCAAACGCCCGATCCTGACCCAGATCTCACGCTTCGATCGCTTGGAAGGATCCAGTGGGCGTCGTGCGCGCCTATCGCATCGTCAAACGTTATTACGATTGCCAATTGGTGCTCGCCGGCGGCGGTGCGGCCGACGATCCGGAGGGAAGCGCGGTGCTGGCGGAGGTTCGCGCCGAAGCGCGGGAACGATCCCGATATCCATGTGCTCGAACTGCCTGCATCCGTCCCGCTCGAAATCAACGCGCTGCAGCGCGCCTCGACCATCGTGATTCAGAAAAGCCTGCGCGAAGGCTTCGGACTGACGGTGGCCGAGGCGTTGTGGAAAAAGAAACCGGTGGTCGCTTCGGCGGTCGGCGGGATTCCTCTGCAGATGATTCACAAGCACACCGGCCTGCTGGCGCATTCAGTGGAAGGAACCGCCTATCAGATTCGATTCCTCCTTTCGCATCCGGAAATCGCGCAGCGATTGGGCGAGCAGGGCCGCGAGCACGTTCGCGAAAATTTCCTGATCACCGGGAATGTGCGTCGCTACCTGACGCTGTTCTTGCTTTGCTCGAAACGCTAGGAGCTTGTTGAAGGGGGACAGACTACTCTGTCCCCATCCGCAACATGAATGACTACAGAGGGTCTCACTGGCGTGGACAGAGCGGTCTGTCCCCCTTCAACAAGCTCCTAGCTCACTTCGCCGCTGGATCCGGCGGAGGCGGTTCCTTCACGTCCACCAGTTCGACATCGAAGATCAGATCCGCCTTGCCCGGAATCTTGCCTCGTCCCTTTTCGCCATAGGCGAGCTGGTACGGAATCAGCAATCTGCGCTTACCGCCGACCTTCATTCCTTCGAATCCGGCATCGAATCCGGGAATCACTTTTCGCTTTCCTTGCTCGAAACTCAACGGCTCTTTGCCGCGGGACGAATCGAACTGCGTTCCGTCATAGAGGTACCCGGTGTAATGAACCACGTACAGTTTGCCCGGCTCGGCCGGTTTGCCGCTCCCGATCGCGACATCGATGTACCGCATCGCGTACTGCGTTACGATCATCCCCTCGGCGGGCGGAATATTGGCGGGCATTTTCTGTTGGGCAATCAAATTCAATGCACTCGCCGCAAACAACCAGAAGAGGGATCGCATGATGGGAAATTGTATCAGTAGGCGGACGAATCGCGTATGATGATGTAACCCGCGACCCTGCGAGGAGTCTATGAACTTCCTGAGTGATCTGAAATTTGCATTAACGGTCGCTGATGCGCACCAAGGGACTTGCCGCTACGGTCGTATTCACTCTCGCGCGCGGCATCGGCGCCGACGACGCTGGATTTTCCGTCCCTGAAATCCTGGATCTGAAAAACGCCGTCAAAGGCATCTCTGAGTTTGGCGATTTCTCCACCATCGGATTCACCATGGTCGGCCTGGGCGAGCCACGCGAGATTCGTGCCGGAGTCGCCGGCGTGCCCGCTTTTTCGGTCAGCGGCCGCACGCGCGAGTTCGGAATTCGCCTCGCCATCGGATCGCAACCGGGAGCGTTGGTACGCGGCGTGATCCAGGAAGGCGTGGTGACGGCAGTTGTACTCCTGACTGCCGCAGTAATCGCAGCCGTTAATCAACGCGAATGAACGTAATTGTTTTATTCACGTTCATTCACGGCCAATGATTTCGGCTACGCCTTCGGCGCCGCCACCCGCGACCAGTCCCGCCGCTCGCCCGGCTTCCGCTCCGACGGCAGCGCCTGCATCCATCCCGGATACTCCGGTGTCAACCGGCTGACCTCGTCGAGCTTCTTCAGCTCCTCCGCATCCAGCGCGACATCCACCGCGCCCAGATTATCGGCGAGCTGCGTCGTCTTCCGCGCCCCGATGATCACGCTGGTGACCACCGGCTGATGCAGCAGCCACGCCAGTGCGATCTGCGCCACCGTCGCATGCTTCTTGTCGGCGATCGCCTGCAACACATCGATAATCGCGTACCCGCGTTCCAGATTCACCGGCGGGAATCCGAACTTGGTGCGCCGCGACGCGTCGTCGGAAGCGCCCGCGCGTGTGAACTTACCCGACAAAAATCCGCCGGCGAGCGGACTCCACGGCAGCAACCCGAGCTGCTGATCCTTCATCATCGGAACCAGCTCCCGCTCCAGATCGCGCCCCGCGATCGAATAATACGCCTGCACCGTGATGAATTTTTCCAGATGCCTCTGCGCCGAAATTCCCAGCGCCTTCATCACCTGCCACGCCGCATAATTTGAGCATCCAATGTAGCGCACCTTGCCCGCGCGAACCACCGCATCGAGAGCGCTCAGCGTTTCTTCGAGTGGTGTGCAGTTGTCGAACCCGTGCACCTGATACAGATCGATGTAATCCGTGCCCAGCCGCTCCAGGCTCGCGTCGATCTCGTGCAGGATGTGCAGCCGCGACAGGCCCACCTCATTCGCGCCGCTTCCCATGCGCCCGAACACCTTGCTCGCGATCACCACTTCTTTGCGCTTCGATCCCAGCGCCTTCCCCAGCAGCGTCTCCGATTCGCCGCGCGAATACACATTCGCCGTGTCGAAAAAATTGATGCCGGCTTCCAGGCATTGCGTCACCAGCGCGTCGGTATCGTGCTGGTTCAGTCCGCCGATCGCCTGAAACAGGGGATTCGACGCCCCGCCGAACGTCATCGCGCCCATGCACAGGCGCGATACGAACACACCCGTGTTTCCGAGCTGGCTATATTGCATGGAGAAACCTCCTTGCGGTAAGAGCTATTTTTTCTTCTGCGATTCCAGCATGATCGAGGCCAGCGCCTCGGGTTGCCGCGCCAGCTCCTGCTTGCCTGCCGGGAATCCGTTCACCTGGAACATGTACGCCAGAATGTCCGCGTTCTCCTGCCCGCTGAGCGATCCCGGTTTGTTCTGCGGCATGGAGTCCTTCATGCGCTTGAACAGCTCACTCGCCGCCAGGCCGTCCCAGTTCGACATGAATTGCCCGCCCGCCAGCGGAGGCGCGGATTCGCCGCCGGTCAGATCGGCAGAATGACACGACCCGCACTCGCGCACGTAAATCGGCTGGCCGCGCTTGGCCTGATCTTCGGTATAAACGCCGTCCCAGACGGACTTGTTACCCTGCGCGATCAATCCAGTGGTCAGAACGCCGGCTGCGATGAGGAAGGAAATTGCGAATCGTTTGTTCATGAGGAGCTCACTAATATCTTATGCCGGATTGCCGCAATTAATCATCCATGGTGTGCCGAACCGGTCCGTCAGCATCGCGAAGCGCCGCGCCCAGAACGTCTCCGCCAGCGGCATCATGACCGATCCGCCCTCGGCCAGCGCCGCATACACGCGCTCCGCTTCAGCTACTTCTTTGATGTCGAGCATCACGTGAAATCCCTGCGGCTTCTGAAATCGATCCGGAGGAGCGTCCGCACCGGTGATGCGCGTCTCGCCGAAATTCAGCGATGCGTGGATCACCTTGTCCTTGAACGCCGGCTCCACTTGCGCCGCCGCCGGTGAATCGCCGTACGTCATGATCATTTCGAGCTTGCACCCCAGCGTCTTCACATAGAAATGAAATGCCTCGGAACAATTGCCGCTGAAACTCAGATGCGTGCTCGCATTCATCGCTACCCCCCTTGTCGTTGTGGCGCGGGCCGCCAGGCCTGCTGAGCCGAGAGTCATCTCGGCTCTTCTTAATCTATGAACGCGAGTATACTGCAAGCCATGAAGGCAGCGGCGGTTTTAGGATCCGCGGTTTTCCTCGTGATCGCGCCTGGTTTCGTAGCCGGACTCGCGCCCTACTGGATATCCCGCTGGCAGATCGAGCCGCCGTTTTTCGGCATCGCCGCGATCCGTTACCTGGGCCTTGCCCTCCTCGCGATCTCGTCCATCGGCCTGCTCGATTCCTTCGCGCGATTCGCGATCCAGGGCCTCGGCACACCCGCGCCTGTCTATCCCACCAAACATCTCGTCGTCACCGGCCTCTATCGGTTCGTGCGCAATCCGATGTAAGTTGCCGTGGTCGGCTCAATTCGGCGCGATCGTGTGGGCTGCTGATGCATTTCTTCGTGCTGGTCTATGAAGAGCCGACCATGCGCGCCAGCTTTCCCGACGACTACGCACGATTCTCAGCCGCCGTCCCGCGCTGGATTCCTCGCTTCACGCCGTGGTCTTACGATTCTTCGGGCAGCGGACCGTGAATATCGATACCGTACTTCGCCGCGAACTCCATCAGTTTCGCGAAATCAGGCGGCGACGGAGGCTCGCCGATCGGGGTGGCCTGGGCCGTCACGAATCCTTCAAAACCGGCGGGATTGCACATGATCAGCATGCGGGTTCCCGCGGCGGTAATTTTGAACCCGTGCGCGACCCCACGCGGTCCGAATACGAACGTGCCTGGTCCTGCTTTCAGCCACTGGCCCGCGCAAATGAACTCGACCTCGCCCTCCACCACGTAAAACGATTCGTCCTCGTTGTGATGCGTGTGATAGGGCGTGGCGAATCCCACCGGCATTTCCCAGTGCTCCATCAGACCGAACGCTCCGCCGGTTGATGCGGTGGTCGCCCTTAGTGACGTAGGCAAGCCGAGAAATCGAAACGCGTCGTCGCGCTGTCCATTCAGGAACGGTTTTGGCGCGGGTGCGGATGCTGTGCTCATAGTTCCCATCGTAAAGCTATACTGCATGATCATGCGCCTGGCCGTCATTCTCGCGATCGCCGCCCTCGCCTCCGCCCAACCCGTTGTGCTCGAAACCTCCACGATTCTCGACGGCAAGGGCGGCACGCTGCGCAATCAGAAAATCGTGATCGACGGAACCAAGATCCGCTCGGTCGGCGCCTCGTCCGATAAAACCACCTACGATCTGCGCGGTCTCACCGTCATGCCCGGCTGGATCGATACCCATGTCCACATGACCTGGCATTTCGACGAAAAGCATCAGCTCGTCAACGGCCGTGAAGATCCCAAGTCCTCCGCGCTTTACACCGCCGAAAACGCGTGGCTTACGCTGCAGGGCGGATTTACGACGGTGCAGAGCGTCGGCGCAGATATGGACGTCGCGGTGCGCGATCGCATCAATAAAGGATCGCTGCCCGGCCCCCGCATCCTGACTTCGGTTCGCCAGATCAACGAACGTAGCGGCGATCCGGCGGCTTTACGCGCCCTGGTCCGCCAGACCAAAGCCGAATCCGCCGACGTGATCAAGCTGTTCGCGACCTCCGGCATGGGCGCGGGCGGTGCGCAGACCATGACCGACGATCAGATCAAAGCCGTATGCGAAGAAGCGCACGCCGTAGGGCTGCGCGCCATCGTCCACGCCATTGGCGATCCGGGCGTGAAGGCGTCGGTGCTCGCCGGATGCACCAGCATCGAGCATGGTAATTTCGTCGAAGACGCCACGCTGAAGCTGATGGCCGAACGCGGCACCTTCTTCGATCCCAATTTCCTGGTGCTGCACAACTACCTCGATCAGCGTTCGAGTTTTCCCAATATCAACGATGCGGCGATGAAATCGCTTCAGGACGCCATCGCGCCGACAGCGAAGGTTCTACAACGCGCCCGCGCGCTGGGCGTCAAGGTGGTGCTGGGAACCGACGCCGTCGCCGGCGCCCATGGCCGCAATGCCGAGGAGTTCATCTATCGCGTCAAAGAAGGCCACGATAAACCCATGGATGCGATCATGAGTGGCACTTCCGTCGCCGCCGAATCGCTAGGTATGGCGAAACAAATCGGGAGCATCGCTCCGGGATTCGAAGCCGACCTGGTCGCCGTCGAAGGCAATCCGCTCGAAGACATCACCGCCGTCCGCCGGGTCCGCTTCGTAATGAAAGCCGGTAAGATATATCGGAGCTCGAAATGAAACGCGGCCGTCCGCCGGAGGCGCGAACGTGAGAGAGCGCGTTTGGGCGCAACGGCGCACCGACTCTGAGGCACTGCCGGTACGCGAATCCTTGGCCGATTCGTTATAACCGGCATCGCACACGCCGAAGTCCCCAATTAGCCACACAGGGAAATCTGATCCTCACATTCTCCGCGCACTGCCGATAAGCCTAGCGTGAGTACTTCGTCAAGCACCTCGGTCTCTCCAGCCGTCAGTATCCCCTTCACCGGCATCAGCCAGTACGCCTCGGACTTCCAGGCCACACTGGACAAAGCAGTTCAAGTCGCGAACATCCCGGTGACGCTGCTGCAGTCGCAGGATTCGATGGTGCTGCAAAAGGAATCGGCGCTGGGCACGCTGAGCACCGCCGTGGCGAATCTCGCCACCAGTTTGACGTCGCTCGGTACGCTCTCCTCGAACCAGGCACTCGGCGCGACCAGCTCCGACTCGAGCATCGTCAGCGCCACCGCCAACGGTGCCACCGCGGCGACTTCCTACACCATTAACTCGATCACATCACTCGCCGCCGCGGCCTCGGAAAGAACCACGAATCCCTACGCCGATTCGTCGTCCACGCCGGTCTCCTCCACCGGAGAAATGGAACTGGTGGCCGGTTCCTTCGATCAGAAGTTCGCCGTCACCACGAACACCCTGGTCGGGCTGCGCGATCAGATCAATTCCATGAATGCCGGGGTCACTGCTTCGATCCTGACTACCTCGGGCGGTAACTATCTTTCGATCGCGGCCAATTCCACCGGCGCGAGCACCCTGAAACTCATCGACGACCCCAACGGCACCCCCAGCAACATCCTGACTGGCACCAATCAGGGTAGCGACGCCGTCTTCTCACTGAACGGAATCAACGTCGATCAGACCACCAACACTGTAAACAGCGTGATCCCCGGTGTGACACTCTCGCTGCTGAATACGACGCCGACCACCGCGCCGGTCACCATTTCACTACAGAGCGATCCTACGCAGCTCTCTTCCGCTCTACAGGATTTGGTCACGAATTACAACGCGCTCGCCACCGCCATCACCGCACAGACTGGCCAAAGCGGCGGTGCACTGGCCGGCGATAGCGTCATCGCGCAGCTCCAGACCGCACTACGGCAGATGACGTCGCAAACTTCATCGACCGGTACGATTCAGAGTCTCTCTGACCTCGGAATCACGTTCGATAACAGCGGGCAGGCTTCGTTCGATCAGACCGCGTTCAGCTCGCTCGATAGCACCCAGATCTCGGACGCGTTCAAATTCCTCGGGTCGGCGACCACCGGCCTGGCGGGATTCGCGCAGACGTTCACTCAGTACAGCGACCCCATCAGCGGGATCATCCAATCCGAAGTCGGTGGCCTCAAGCAGCAGGACACCGACCTTCAAGCGCAGATCGGCACGCTCAATACCCGTATCTCGAGCATGCAGGCCACATTGACGCAGCAGCTCGAAGCAGCCGACGCGCTGCAGGCGGA
Organism: Terriglobia bacterium; assembly: GCA_963819125.1. Lineage (GTDB taxonomy): Bacteria > Acidobacteriota > Terriglobia > Bryobacterales > Bryobacteraceae > Palsa-187. Next base: position 779,589 of record CAWFUQ010000011.1, on the reverse strand, counting down.
ATTACAGCAGCAGCAAACCAATGTCGGCGCGGCTCTGCAAGGCGTCAGCCTGGTGCTGTACGGCAAGAATGAGACGCAATTCTGATGACGACTCTTGAAGACGCTGGACGCATCGCATTGCGCGCCGCCAGCGCAGGAAATCTGGACGAATTGCGCAGCGCGCTCGCCGCCCGCGAAAAGGCTCTCGCCGATCTGGCCATCGCCGAACCTTCCGAAGCGGTTCACGCGCGTCTTGCCGTCGCTCAGGAAATCGGCGACGCCATCGCGATCGAACTTCGCTCGCTCAAGCGCCGTCTCGCTGCCGAAAACACGCGCCTGGAACAATTCAAAACCTATCGAAAGTGACAATTTGGTTAAAATAGGCGTGAGTAGTCGCTCGCCATGCCTGTCTCCCCCGACCCACGCCGTTTGGTCCACGCTCGCGTTGAGACGCTCCTTCACACGCTCGATCTCCAGCTTCGCCGCGCACTGAAATCGCCGGAAGCAAAGGGCGTTCACGATCTTCGCGTCGCCACACGCCGGTTCACTCAAGCGCTCAAAATCTTCAAACCCTGTCTCGGCCGCACCAAACCGATTCGCACCCGGTGCGGCTCCGTGATGAAGTTCTCGGGAAAAGTGCGCGATCTCGATATCGCGATGAAGATTCTTCGCCAGGAACACGGTACCGATGCCGCGGATGTGCTCGCCGGAATCGAACAGGAGCGTGCGCTGCCGAGCCGAGGAGTTGCGCCGCTCGGTCGCACGCGTGAACGGACGCATCGCGATCCCGGCATCGAGCCGCGCCTCAAATCATGCGGTGAATGCGGAAAAGGTTCACCAGGCCGTAGTCAAGGCGGGCCATCGCCTGTTTAAGCGTGCCGAGCAGCTATCCCAGTCAGACGATCCGCATCCTTTGCGTATCGCGGCCAAGCAACTGCGCTACACTCTGGAACTCACCGGCGCGGGCGATGCGGCGATTCAACAGCTTGCTGATCTGCAATCGGAACTCGGCGCGATTCATGATATGCAAACCGTCCGCGATACGCTCGCTAAGCATCGCGGCGCCAAGAAACTGCTTCCGAAGCTCGAACACAAGCAGCGGCGATTGACTCGCAAAGCGGTGCGGATCTGGAAACGTGACTTCGACGGGAAGAAAAATCGTGAACTGTGGATGCGGCGTGTGGAGAGGTTTTCGAAATCGCTATGGCGTTTATTAGCTACTGCGAGCGGTTAGATCCACAGCCGCCGGCCGTGGCCGTTGTGCGCGTCAGACCCTAATGCAGCACGCCCATGCGGTCCAGCGGCCAGTACACGAACACGGCTTTGCCGTAAATATAACTCCGAGGCACCAGGCCCCACGCCCGGCTATCGTTCGACGCGTTCCGATGGTCGCCCAGCACGAAGAACTCGTCGGTGCCTAATTCTCTGGCTTCCATCGACGCGTGATCCCGATTCTCTTCCGTGACGTAAGGCTCGTACAGCTTCTTCGCATTGACGAACACCGTTCCGTCTTTCACTTCCACGGTGTCGCCCGGCACCCCAATCACGCGCTTGATGTAGGATTTCGTGGTGTCGCGCGGGAACCAGAACACCACCACGTCGCCGCGCGTCACATCGGAAAAACGATACACGAACTTGTTGATGAAGATGCGCTCTTCATCGATCAGCGTCGGCTTCATGCTGGTGCCTTCTACGCGCACCGGCTGATACAGGAACAAAATCACCACGATCGCAATCACCACGCTGAGCGCCAGATCGCGCATCCAGGAGATCGCCAGCGTTGAAATCGCGGGAGATTGCGGTGCGGCGGGTAAGGGTGCTGGCGACCCGCTGCCGGCGGCTTGTTCGCTCTTACTTGCCTCGTCCATATTCCTATCGCCGATTATAGACGACGCCCCGCCCCGGTAGGTTTCACGAGGTATCATCGATTCATGTTTCAAATCACTCGCAGCCCCCAGGTCGCGGACGTAGTGATCATCGGGTCCGGCGCCGGCGGCGGCACGGCCACCAAAGTCCTGACCGATCTGGGCATCAACGTCACCCTCATCGAAGCCGGTCCCATGCTCCATCCCGAAACCGATTTCAAGGAGCATAAGTGGCCCTACGATTATCCGCATCGCGGATCGGGCGACGGCGGCGCCAGCTATTTCGGGCGTGGCCGCGATTTCGGCTGGTTCACCGCCCACGCCGGCGGATGGCAACTGGAAGGCGAGCCCTACACCGTCGCCGAAGGTTCCAAATTCCGCTGGTTCCGTTCGCGCATCCTGGGCGGGCGCACCAATCACTACGGCCGCATCTCGCTGCGCTACGCCGATTATGATCTGAAACCGTACTCGCGCGACGGCATCGGCACCGATTGGCCGATTTCCTACGAAGACATCGCCCCCTATTACGACAAAGCCGAAGCCTTCATCGGCGTCACGGGATCGAAAGAAGGAATCCGCAGCGCGCCCGACGGCGTTTTCGAGAAATGCCCGCCGCCGCGCGTCCACGAAGTCCTCATCAAGAAGGCTTCCGATAAGCTCGGCATCCCCTGCATTCCGTCGCGCCTGGCGATCGTCACTAAGGCCCGAGCCGATCGCGCCGCCTGCCACTATTGCGGGCAGTGCGGACGCGGTTGCATCAGCGGAGCGAACTATTGCTCGGCGCAGGTGCAGGTGTTCCCCGCGATGAAATCCGGCCGTGTGAAGCTGATCACCAACGCCATGGCTCGTGAGCTGATCACCGACGATACCGGCAAAGTCACCGCGGTTTCCTACGTCGATAAACTCACCCGCACTGAACATCAGGTCCGCTGCCGCTCGGTCGTCCTGGCCGCAAGTTGCTGCGAGTCAACGCGGCTGCTGCTCAATTCGAAATCACAAAGATTCCCGAACGGACTGGGCAATTCGTCGGGCATGGTCGGAAAATATCTGACCGATAATACCGGCTTCGGATTGGGTGCACGCATCCCCGCGCTCGAAGGAATGATGCGCCACGATAGCGACGGCATGGGCGGAGCGCATCTGTACATGCCCTGGTGGCTGTGGGACAAAAAGACCGCGTTCCCGCGCGGCTATCACATCGAAATCGGTGGCGGCTACGGAATGCCCGGCGTCGGATCGTTCACCGGCCTCGCGAGCCGCGTCGAAGGCTACGGCGCGCCGCTCAAGAAAGCGATCTACGAAGATTACGGCACGCACGTCAGCTTCGCCGGACGCGGCGAAATGATCCCCAACGCCGATACCTATTGCGAGATCGACAACAACGTGGTCGATCGCTTCGGCATACCGGTGCTCAAGTTCCATTTCAAATGGACCGACGCCGAACTGAAGCAGGTCGAGCACATGGAGCAGACCTTCGTCGACATCATCAACACCATGGGTGGCACCGTGACGGCATCCACGCGCCCGGCCGATCAGAAAATTTCAACCGGCGGCGAAATCATTCACGAGGTCGGCTCCATTCGCATGGGCGACGATCCCAAGGCGGCGCCGCTGAACAAATATTGCCAGTCGCACGATGTGAAGAATCTGTTCGTGGCCGACGCGGCGCCGTTTGTCAGCAATCCCGATAAGAATCCGACGCTGACCATCTGCGCTCTGGCGTGGCGCACCGTCCGAATATCTGGCGGAAGAAATGAGGAAGGGAAATGTCTAAGACCACGGTTAGCCGGAGAAGCGTTCTCGCGCAAATCGCCGCTGCTGCGGTGGCGGGCAATATGGGCGTGGCGGACGCGCAGCACGTGCACGAAGCGGCCGCTGCCGCGACCACCGCCGCGGGCGGTGTTTACAAACCGAAAGCACTCACCCAGCATGAGTTCGATTCGCTGCGCAAGCTCGCCGAGATCATTGTCCCTGGAGCGACCAAGGGCGGTTGCGCGGAATTCGTCGATATCCTGTCGCATCAGAATCCCGAAATGCTCGCCATCTTTTCAGGCGGCCTCGCCTGGATGGATGAGGCGATGAAGAAATCGGGCGAGAAGAATTTCCTGGCCGCGTCGGCCGAGCATCAGACCGCGTTGCTGGACGTTCTCGCCTATCGCAAGAACGAGACTCCGGCCATCGCGCCCGGGATTCGATTCTTCGTGTGGGCCCGGCGCATGGCAGTGGACGCGTATTACACCAGCCCCGCTGGAATCAAAGAGATCGGCTACATGGGGAACAAGGGTATGAAGGAATTCCACGTCCCGCAGGAAGCCATCGAGAAAATGCTGAAGCAAAGCCCCTTCAGCGCGGGTTAGATATCGGATGCTCCGCCTGCCTGCTGTGTGGTAATTTCCAGGTATGGTTACGGTGAAACAGGCTGCCGAGAGCGCCGCCGCCTTTGCAACCAGCACGCTCGGCGAGGGTCGAACGGCTGGCATGCAACTGGAAGAAGCGGAACTGGGAAAATTCTTGGATCGGGATGCTTGGCAGATTACGCTGAGTATGCTCCGCCCGAATTCCCTCGGAGTCAATAACGCGCTTTCCAACGCGATAAGTGGCACGTCGATGTTTGCCCCGCGCGACTACAAGACTTTCCTTGTCGATCGCGAAACAGGCGAAATCCTGTCGATGAGAATTCGTGAACTAGCTCACTCGGAATGACCGAAGAAGATCGGTTGATCGGGAAGCACCGTGCTCACGGTCTTCTGATCGATTCCAACCTGTTGGTGCTCTTGTTGGTCGGCCGTACCAACCCAGCCCGCATCGCGAATTTCAAGCGTACCAGCGCCTATGATCTTGCCGCCTACGAACTGCTTGAGCAATTCGTTTCGGCGTTCGATCGGAAGCTCACGACTCCACACATTCTCACCGAAGTCAGCAATTTGACGTCTCTTTCCGGCCACGAGTTTGCGAGCTGCCGCGCACTGATGAAAGACTTCGTCGAAGTCACGGAAGAGTTATTCGAGCTCAGTCGCGTGGTTGTACAGGATCACGCTTTTCCCCGCCTAGGGCTCACTGATGCTGCGATCGCGAAGCTCGGCACAAATGTCCTTGTGGTTACAGATGACTTCGATTTGTACCGGGCTCTCCCGGCGCGAGGGATCGACACAATCAACTTCAGCCATATGAGATCGGTGGGTTGGCGGCTCAACCGCTAATTCTCACCCGGCTTTTCCGCGCCATCGATTACGATCACTTCCATGGTTACCTTGCGCGCTTCCAGCTTCAATCCCAGCTGCTCTTCGAGCGCCGTAAAGATGCTCGGCTGGTCCGAATCGCTCTTATCCCTTTCGGCCGGACGTCCCGGACGTGCTCGCCGGGTCCCATTTAAAAGTGAAGTTGAACCGCCCGGTGTCCTGGGTTGCATCCTCCACCGGAGCCTTCATCACACTCGTCAGCCGTTCAGCGAATTGGTGCATGGAATAGCCCTGCGCATCGATCTTGCCTCGTCCGCCGCTCGAATTGGAGCTCTTCGATTCACTCTTCTGCATCTTCACGCCGCCCTTGGCGACCACCAGCCCATATCCCTGCGCGGTTCGTGTCTCGCGATGGATCATCGAATTTGAATCGCTCCGCCAGCAGCGTCTGCAGCATCGCCATCAGTTCCTTATTACCGGCCCGCCCGGGTGCCTTCGCCGTAATGTCGAACCGATCCGACTCCGCCCATTTGGGACCGCCCGCAACCTGCGAGGCGTTCACGCCGTAGGCGATCTGCACCATCTCGCGCAACGTCTGCGCCTCCACACGAAGCAGACCCGGGTCGGTATCGACGCCGAAATCGGTCGGATTCGGCGAAGCAGGCTTGACCGATGCCGTTTCAAATGCCGGAGTCTGCGCAAAAATCGGTGCCGCGAAAAGAAGAACGGCTGCAGTCTTAGTCAACAATGGGTTTCTCCGCGCTATCGATCACGAAAATCTCCGTCGGCACCTTGCGCGCTTCCAATTTCAATCCCAGCTTCTCTTGAATCGCCGTGAAGAGGCTGGGGTTATCGGAGGCGTCCCGGGGAGCATCCCTCGCAGACAAATTCTCCGGCGTCCATTCCAGCTTGAAACTGAATACGCCTGTGACGCCTGTTTCGTCGATCACCGGTGCGCGGAGTGATCGTGACAACGCGTCGGCAACATCAGCGATTTTCGCATGCTCCACCTCCATCGACGTGTGCTCGCTATTCGAATGCCTTCCCACGTGTGATTCACCAGCGTCGGCCGGTCGAATCTTCATTCCGCTCTTGGCAACCACCAGCGCATACCCGGGAAGCGATCTGGTCTCCTTGTGAAACCCCAGCTTGAAGCGATCGGCGAGTAGAGTTTGCAGCATCGTCATAATCTCGTCGCCCTCCGCCGGACCGGCCGCGCGAGCGTTGATATCGAAGCGATCCGCGTCCATCCACTTGGGGCCGCCATCGATCTGGTTATCGTTCAGGCTATAGGCCTCGCGGATCAACTGCCGCAGGGATTCATTCGAAGCCACGAACATTCCGGTGCGGGAATGCGAGCTCGAGTGCCCCGGCGGTTGATTACTGGGCTTGATCGCCGCGGCTTCAAAGGCCGGCGATGCGGGGGTTTGTGCGAAAAGGCAACCGGCGAGAAGGCAAATCGGCAAGAGCAGCTTCATGATCGTTATGACGCCATTACCGGAATTCCGTTGGCAGGTTACGCTCAAAAAACTAAAGACTCAGAACGTCTTTCAATCGCGACGATTGCCGCCGCGACATCTCCACCTGCTGGCCGGTTTTCAGCGTCACGATCAGGTTTCCCGCCACACCGTTTTCCACCCGTTCGATCCATTTCAGATTGACGATATGCTTGCGCCCCGCGCGAAAGAAAATCGCCGGGTCCAGCCGCTCTTCCAGCGCCGCCAGCGATCGCAAAATCAACGGGCGTTCCTTGCCGAAAAACAGCCGCGTGTAGTTGCCGTCCGATTCCAGCAGGTAAATATCGGCCACCCGCACGATCCAGCAGCGCTCGCCATCGCGCACGAAAACCTGGTCGAGAGTCTTCGGCGCCGCTCTTGCGATCTCAGCCCGTTTCAGCTTGGTCAGGGCCGCCGCCAGCCGTTCCGGCGCGATCGGCTTCAGCAGATAATCGAGCGCGTTCACTTCGAACGCCTTGATCGCGAACGAATCGTACGCGGTGGTGAAGATGACCTGCGGAACATCCTCCAGACGATCCAGCAGTTCAAATCCGGTCATGCCGGGCATTTGGATATCGAGAAAAACCAGATCGGGCGATAACTGGCCGATCAGCGCCAGCGCTTCTTCGCCATTCTTCGCCTCGCCCACAATTTCGATCTCCGGATGCGCGGCCAGCAATCGGTGCAATTCCTGCCGCGCGATCCGCTCATCATCGACTAGAAGCGCTCTCATACCGGTCCGGGGCGCACAGGCGATTTGTGCCGTTGTGCGCGATCAACTGGACCCACAGGCGGTTTGTGCCGTTGTGCGCGATCAACCCTTGAGGCGCGGACGTCAGTCCGCGCGCTTGGGCGCAACGAAGCCATGATCTCCGGTACCGCGTTCATGCAATCCTCGGAATCAACACCGTAGCCGCCACGCGACCGCCATCGTGATTGGTAAGTCTCAGACTCGCGCGATCGCCATACAGCAATCGCAGGCGCTCGCGAGCGTTCTTCAAACCGACCTGCGTTCCGCCCGGCTTGGCTTCCGAAAGCTCGCCGGTATTTTCGACGCACAGAACTAATTCATCCCCGCGCATCTTCGCGCCGATCAGCAATTCACCGCCATCGGGCAAGTTCGACAATCCATGCTTCAGCGCGTTCTCGACCAAAGTCTGCAGCAGCATCGCGGGAACGGGAGCATTCGCCGCCGCCGGATCGATCGACACGGTCACCCGTAAACGATCCTCGAAGCGAATCGCCTCGAGCGCCAGGTAATCCGACACCACTTCAATCTCCTGCGACAAAGGCACCGTATGCGAGCGGTCCCGCTGCAGGTTATAGCGAAAAATATTGGCGAGCCGCGTCACCATGTCCTGCGCCTGCGCTGGATTCTCGCTGATCATGCCGCGAATCGTGTTCAGGCAATTGAACAGGAAATGCGGATTCACCTGGCCTTCGAGCGCGCGCAGCTCGGATTCCTTCAACGCCAGCCGCCCTTGCAGAGCGGAGCGCGTTGACGTGATCGCCATGTATAACAGCGTCCAGCCAACCGTGAACCCAACCACGCCCGATACCAGCCCGCCAACCGCAGCCCCGCCCCACACGAATCCCTTATCGAAAATCGCGCTGACCCCCAGGACCAGCCCGGCAATGATCAGCCCCACCAGCAGGCTCGCGCCCAGCAAGCGCGGGATCGATTTGCGGAACGGCATCGCCAGCCAATGCCGCCGCTTGATCTCGCGCCGCAGCAGATGCGTCAGCCCGATACTGTACATCCAGAACAGCGCGTAGCCGATCCAGATGGACAGGTGCGGGCCCGCCATCTGCGTGCTGAAGACGATGCCGATCGCGACATACGATCCCCAGCCCAGGATCTGGCAGGCCCAATAAGCTGTGTTGCGAGTCTTCATCGTCCTGACGCTTTGGAGGCAGGAAGCAGGAAACCGTCCATCTGCGCGAACATCCAGTTCGGATCATCCCACATGATGAAATGGCGGGACGTGTCGTGCACTCGAATTTCAACTCCCGCGAGTTTCGTGTACTGCGTCTTCAGATTCGCCAACGTCTTGTCGTGATCGGTGTATTGCTTGTATGCGATCCACGATCCCATCACCAGCGCCGGCGATTTGATCTTCGCAATGTCCTGCCGCAGATCCATCGAGAATAATTCCGCCATCGCGTCGGCAACCACGAAGCGGTCCGATTTCAATCCCCACTCGGTCAGCGTCTGAAATCCGGCGTCGGAGGTCACCATGTCCCGCGTGGCCAGGCCCGATTTCACATAACGCTCGTAGGAATCCTGCGAATCGCTCGCGATGTATTTGCGCATCTGCCCGGCCATCTCTTTCGCTTGCGCGAGGGTGGTCGACGGGTCGGCGATACCCGCCATGAACGGGTACGAATCGACAATCACCAGCGGCCCCACCAGTTCGGGATATTTGCTGCCGATCGACAGCACCAGCGATCCACCCAGGCTGTGGCCGACAATCACCGGCCGCACCAGTTTCTTCTCGCGGATATACTCCGCAACGGCGTCGCGCTCGGTTTCAAGAAACGGAGCTTTCTCTGAAAACGCGATAGACGGCACGCCCGCGAATCCAGCCAGCGTGAGCACGTGGCACTCATAGCGATCCTTGTAGTGATCGACGGTGCTATCCCAAGTCCCGCCGCCTGAGGAGAGCCCCGGGATCAAAATCATCGGTTGTCCATGCCCGGTGACCTTAACTTGAAACGCGGTCTCGGCTGAAAGCACGGAGCAAAAAGTAGCGAACAGAAGGAGTGTTTTCATAAGGCAATCTTGCTGCGAATCGGCTCTGAAAACGCGCGTTTTGGGAAGAACGGCAGATATTGCGGATGAGCGGCCAAGACTTTTTACCCTAGAGAAAACAGTGGTTTACCACCAATGAGGGTAGTGGGAGCTAAGGGCAGCTAAAGTCTTTCGCCTAGCCGGCCGATAGATTCGAAGCCGGAGTGGTGTTTTCTAAGGAACCCCTAGAAAACCACCTTAGTGAGGAGGACGACCGGAGCAAATGTTCGGCTTATTCAGCGCGATGAAGTGGTCGATGGCATGGGCGGCGCCACAACTGCACGCCTGGACTCTCGAGCGCAGCTTGAGCCGCGCCGAAGCCGATCGTCACCTGCAATCGCGCAACTTCGCGGAAGCCGAAAAGCACCTGCTGAACGCCATCGCCGAAGCCGATGTGCGGCAGCATTCGGTGCGCAAGATCCAGACGCGCTTGCAACTCTCGGAGGCGCAACGCAAGCAGGGCAAGTTCGAAGAAGCCGAGCAGACCGTTCGCGATGCTCTGGAATTCACCGCCAAGATTTCGAATCCGGCTGGATACGTGCAGTGCCTGGACGCGCTGGCCGAAGTCTTTCACGATGCTGAAGATTATCCGGCGATGGAAGCCGCGCTGCAGCGCGCCCTCTCCACCGAAGCGGCGATGCCCCATCCCGATCCGCTGCGCATGGCGCGCCGAGTGGCTCGGCTAGGTACCGCTCGCCACAAGAGTGGCCGCAGCGAGGAAGCGATTCCGGCGCTCGAAAAGGCGTTGAAGCTGCACGAGGGCGTGTATGGCGAAGAGCACCTGGAAACCGCGAGCCTGTTGAGCGATCTGGGCGAGATTCATCGCGCGCAAGGGAATCACGAAGAGGCGCAGACCTATCTGAAGCGCGCGCTGCGCACCCATGAGCGCGAGCTGGGTTACGATTCGTCCGAAGCCGTTCGCGATCTACACCATCTGGCGGGATCGTATGAAGAAGCGGGCGACATGGAGAGCGCGGCGAATCTGTACGAGCGGGCGCTGGGGCTGAAGCTGCGGGTGGTCGGCGGAAATCTGGAAGATCTGGCGGAGATGCAGTTCGGGCTGGCGGGGATTTATATCAGTTGGTCCAATTACGCCCGATCGCGGGAACTGTTGGCAGAAGCGATCGGGACGTTCAAGCGCAAGAAAGACACGCGGCTGGCGGTGGCGTACGAAACGATGGCGCATATCGAGGAGTGTTCCGGAAGATATCTGGAAGCGATCGCGGAGCTCGCTCGCGCCACCAAGGTCTGGGAGCTATGCGGCGCGGAACTACAGCCGCAGTTGATCGAGAATCTGGAGCATCGTGCGGAGTTGCTCGATCTGATGCGGCGCAAGAGTGAATCGAGCTGGCTGCGGGAGCGTATCGCGCAGTTGAAGGGCGAGGCGACCCAGGCACATAGTGCCTGAGTCTATTTGATTTCAGGGCTAGCCGCCGTGGCAGGTTCAGCCGTGAAATTCTGGTGCACCACCAGTGTTTGATCGGAAAAGAAAGTACGGCTGCCGGAGTTACCGAACGCTTCCGGCACAGCGGTGATTGAATAGCCGGTCGGCGACCCGGTCACGGTGAAAATATAGCCGGTCTTCTTACCTTCCGAGAAGTCCTTGGGAATCAGATCGGCGGCGGCGGGGCCCGCGGCGCCGCTGGCGGGCGGTCCGAGCATCGCGAGCGTCTCGGCGTACTTTCCAAACTGCGAATAATATTGCGTTTCCGCCTGATGGATGGTGCCGATCTGGCGGATCGCGGCCTGTTCGCGAGCCAGCATTAACTGCCGGTTCATCTTGGGCACCGCGATCGCCGCGATGATCAGGATGATGGAGATCACAATCAGCAGTTCGATGAGCGAAAAGCCGCGGCGGCGTGCGCGCGTAGCGATGGAGGTCCGCATAACTATATGGTAGACGCTCGCCGGTCGCCTGGCGTGCAGATCTCTTGTGAAGGACGTGGCGCAGGCTGTCCAGCCTGCGCCACGAATGCTTGAATCGCGCAGCACAAACCGCCTGTAGCGCTCCGCAACGGGCTTTGTGAGGCGCGACAGAATGGAGCGCGCCAGCCGGTAAAAGTACAGTGCTACTTCAGTTCAGGACTAGCTGCCGTGGCCGGCTCCGCACTGTAATTCTGATGGATCGTCATCGATTGATCCGAGTAAAATGTTCGCGACCCGCTCCCTTGGTATGTTTCCGGCACGGCTGTAATCTGATAGCCTTCCGTCGACCCAGCCAGCGTGAAAATATATCCGCTCACATGCCCATCTGCAAGTGAGCGTGGGATGAGATCGGCAGCGCCAGGACCGTCGGCGGCGTTGACGGCGGCCCGAGCTGCGCCAGCGTCTGCGCATATCGCGTGAATTGCGCATAGTACTGCGCTTCCGCTTTGTGCAACGTCCGGATCTCTTCGATCGCCGCCTGCTCTTGCGCCAGCATGATGTGTTTGTGGCCGTTGGTCACGGCGAGTCCCGCCAGAATCGCGATCACCGTGATCACGATCAGCAACTCAATCAAAGTAAAGCCACGACGGAAATCGCGCATCATGCACAGCCATGACGCGCAACAAGCTTCAAGCGTGCAGGAAACCTACAACTCCAATTTCCCGTGATAAATCATGTCGTGCAGCGTGAACTTCACCTTCACGCTGATCGGCCCGAGCTTGGTCACTAGCGTCACCGTTTTATCATCCAGCGTGATCAGGTCATTGCGTACGAAATAGAACAACGCGCCGGCGTTGGCGCCCTTGCCTTCATAGCGCATGTTGGTCAGATAAATCGCATCGCCTTTCTTTTCGAGCTTGGTGAACTGCTTCAAAGGCTCCAACCGACGCGCGTATTCCGAATCGGTCTCATCGTCGGTCGCCGGACTGAGCAAAGGCAGGTCGCCCGTGATCTTCAGAATGTAATTCGCCGCGGGATCGTCCTGGGAAACGTTCCCGGTCGCCTCACGAATCGGCAGCGCCGATTCCCAGCGCACCACGGAGGGGAATTTGTCTGGAACCTTAGGAGCTCCGTTCGACGGCGTCCGCGCGCCGCCCGCCGAGAGGCCGCCGCGCCGGTTGGTCGACATGCCGCGCGTTACCGCCGCTCCGCCCCCGCCGTCATAGGAAGTCGACGGCTCTTTCGCCCAGGGCGATTTGGTCAGCAGTTCGTGACGCTCATCCTCGGTCCAGTTCTCGGGCTTCTTTTCGTTCCAGAATTCCCTACCCGCGGCCAACAGACCCGAGGCACCGGCGAGGACCAATCCGGTGCGGATCGCCTGCCGCCTTGTCATTTCGGTTCCCATTCCCATGTTGAGACGGCGATTGCGACCTGCGCGTTACCGTCCGATTCGCGGCGAAAATCCGCCGCCGTTCGTCGAACCCCTGCCGATCCTGCGGTTTGCCGCTTAGGAATATGACCGGCTTGCGGTGGCGACCGGCGTGCCTTGAAGTTTGCAGAGGAGTCTCGTGTCTACACCCGCTGTAGCTCTAAAACAAGCCGCAAAACCGGTCGAACAGGCCGCGCCCAAGCCATCGTCGACACGGCGCCTCGATTTCTCGATGGTAGCCGGCATCCTGATCGCTCTCGCGGCAACCGTCGCCGGCATCGCCAGCACCGGCGTCAAGCTGAGCTACTTCATGCAGCCGACCGGAGCACTGATCGTGCTGGGCGGGACGCTAGGCGTGACTTTCATCACCACTCCGCGCGCCTCGCTGCTGCATTCCATGCGGCGTGTGGCGGGATTGCTATGGTCGCGGGAAGTGGATCGCGAGGCGCTGCTCGAAGAAATCATGGTGTACGTGCGCAACGCGCGCACGGTTGGAGTGCTCGGCCTGGAACCGATGATCGCCAAGGCGAAGACGGCGTTCCTGAAAGAATCGCTCACGCTGGCGCTGGACGTTCAGAAGCATCAGGAATTGCAGGAAGCGCTGGAAATGAAGTTACGATTGCGCGAGCGCGATGGGGAACATGACGCGAAGACGCTGGAAGTGGCGGGCGGGTTCGCACCGACCATTGGAGTGCTTGGCACGGTGGTCGGGTTGATCGATATCCTGCGGCAGTTCTCGAACCTCGCGTCGGTGGCTAGCGGTATCGGAACGGCGTTCGTCTCCACCATCTACGGGCTCGCGCTGGCGAATCTGATACTGCTTCCGGCGGCGCATCGTATTCGCGCACACACCGCCGAAGAGTTCGAAACGCATGAGCTGGTGATGGAAGGCGTGCTGTGCATTTTCGACGGCTTGCATCCGTCGCTGGTGCGGGAGCGCCTCATTTCGTTCCTGCGCGAGAAATCCCGGTGAAGCCGAAGTACCTGGAACCGTCCACCAATCATCGCGACCGCTGGACCATCAGCTATGTAGATGTATTGACCATTCTGCTGGTGTTTTTCATCATGGCCGCGGCCAAGAACGTTCCGGTTCACGCCGATCCGCCGCCTCCTCCACCCCCGCCGCCGGTACAGGCTGCGAAGGCGAAATCGCCGCTCGAATCGACGCTAGACGTTCTGAAAGAGAAGGGGATCGAGGCGACGCTTGAAACACAGGGATTGATGATCAGCCTGCCGCAGGCGATTCTGTTCGCGCCGGGCGACGATCGGATCAGCAAAGATGCGCTGCCGATGCTGGCCGAAATCGCCAACGTGCTGAACACGCTGCCGAATCGCATTGGATTGATCGGACACGCGGATGCATCGCCGATCCACAACGCAAGATTCAAGAGTAACTGGGAGCTTTCGGGAGCGCGCGGGTTGCGATTGCTCGAATTGCTCAGCGACAAATACGGCATCGACGAGGCGCGGCTCTCGGTATCGAGCGACGGCGCGAATCAACCCAAGGAATCGAACGACACGGCGGAAGGGCGTGCGATGAATCGCCGTGTTGAGATTCTGATTCTGAATTAGCTGCCTCTCGAACTTCGTTGCGTCCAAGCGCGCGGACTCACGTCCGCGCCTCAATCAGTTTCGTGCTCGCGTGCGCGTTGGTGCCAGTTCGATTATCATGGACCCCTGTGCACCAACAGGCGCTGCTGCAACTTCTGCATTTTGCCGATTCCGCACTGCCGATCGGGGCCGCGGCGCACTCCTTTGGGCTCGAAACATTAGCGGAAGAAAATCTCATCACACCGGAGACGCTGGAGCGTTTTCTTTTCGATCATCTGGAAGAATCCGGAACCCTGGAGGCTCGGTTCCTGGTGCGAGCTTGCGCGCTCCATGCTGTCGCGCCTCATACGACCGGCCCCGTGGAGCGCACAGGCGATTTGTGCCGTTGTGCGCGATGTAACGTGAGGCGCGACAGCATGGAGCGCGTTAGAGGGCTCAACGACGAGCTCTCCGCGCGAAAATTGGCACGGGAATCGCGCGAGGCGAGCTTGAAACTCGGGCGGCGATTCGCGGAACTGGTGAACGCGGTCAGCGGGCTCGAAATCGCCACGGACGTTCATTACCCTATCGCGTTCGGCGCGGCGTGCGCGGCTTTATCGATACCCCAAGATGCGGCCGTGCTCGCGTATCTGCAGCAATCGATCACCGGATTGGTTTCGGCCGGTCAGCGCCTGATGCCGCTGGGCCAGATCGCGGCCGCGAAGATGTTGTGGAATCTGAAGCCGGCGATGATGCTCGTGTCGCAACGCGCGCTTTCGCCAGAGAGGATTTCGTGCTTCACTCCGCTTCCGGAATTAGCCTCGATGCGGCACTCGTCGATCGAGACCCGGCTGTTCATCTCGTAACATCGCGAATCGCGCTGCAGTTCGAGCGCTCGCGCATGAGAATCATCGAGCAGACGCCGCCACTGCGCGTAGTTCGCGCGTTTGGCAACCTGGTGCATCTGCACAATCTTTCGGGCGGAGTGCTAGCGGGCGATCGATTGTCGCTCGATATCGAGGTCGCGGACCGTGCGCGAGCGCAAGTGACGACCACCGGAGCCACGCGGCTGTATCGGCATCGAGAGGGATCGGAGGAATCGTCGCAGCACACGCGAATCAAGGTCGGCAATGATGCAGTGCTCGAGTATTTACCAGACGCGCTGATTCCCTACGCCGGATCGCGGCACACGCAATCGACTGAAATTGTTCTGGGCCGGAATTCGACCATGTTCTGGTGGGAAACGCTCGCGCCGGGCCGGCACGCGATGGGCGAGACGTTCGCGTTCGACCGGTTACGCATATCGAGCCGCGTAGTGAATGGGGAACGCCCACTGCTGATCGAAGATTTTGAATTATCGCCAACAGAGCGACCGCTCGAATCCTCCGCTCGATTGGGAAAATACACGCATCTGTCGAGTTTCTACGCATTCCAAACCGGACGATCGTCGGCGTCATGGCGCGAACTGGAGAACCGGTTGAATGAGTTCGCTAGAACGCGGCAATCCGGTAGTATATGGGGAGCGAGCATGCTCGCCGCGGATGGGATGGTAGTACGCGGTTTGAGCCCGACGGCTCGCGACGTTCCGGCCACGCTCGCCGGGCTCTGGAGTATCGCGCGGCGATTCCTCTTGGGTGACGAAGCCGTGCCGCCCCGCAAAATCAGGTAAAGGAGCGTCGTCGATGCATCTTACGCAGCGCGAGCAGGAGCGGCTGCTGATCTTCACCGCGGCGGAAGTCGCCCGGCGTCGTCGCGCGCGCGGATTGCAGTTGAATTATCCCGAAGCGATGGCCATCCTGACCGCGGAGATCCTCGAATGGGCGCGCGACGGAAAAACAGTGGCGGAGATTATGACGCTGGGCACGCGGATCTTGACTGCTGACGACGTGATGCCGGGGATCGCCGAGATGATTCATGAAGTGCAAGTCGAGGCGACGTTCCCGGATGGAACGAAGCTTGTAACAGTGCATGACCCAATCCAATGAAACCTGGTGAGTACTTCCTCGAATCCGAACCGATCGCCGCGAACGTCGGACGCCGCACTGCGCGCGTGATCGTGAAGCAGACCGGCGATCGTCCCGTGCAAGTCGGCAGTCATTATCATTTCTTCGAAGTGAACAACGCGCTCGATTTCGATCGCACGGCGGCGAAAGGAATGCGCTTGAACATCGCCGCGGGCACTTCTGTACGATTTGAGCCCGGCGAAGAAAAGGAAGTCGAGCTGGTGGAGTTCGCGGGTGCGCGAGTGATCCTTGGTCATCAAGGCAAGGGGAGCGTATGAGTCTCTCGATCCCACGCAAAGTTTATGCCGATCTGTACGGTCCCACCACCGGCGATCGCGTGCGGCTCGCCGACACGGACTTGATCATCGAAGTCGAAAAAGATTTCACCAGCTACGGTGACGAGATCACTTTCGGCGGCGGCAAGGTGATTCGCGACGGCATGGGCCAAAGCTCTCGCGCCACCAGAAGCGAAGGCGTGCTCGATGTGGTGATCACGAACGCGCTGCTCGTCGATCACTGGGGCATCGTCAAAGGCGACATCGGCATTCGAGATGGCCGCATCGTCAAGGTGGGCAAGGCGGGGAATCCCGACACGATGGCAGGAGTTGATCCCGAGTTGGTGGTCGGCTCGTCGACCGAAGTGATCGCGGGCGAGAATCTGATCGTCACCGCGGGCGCGATCGACAGCCATATCCATTTCATTTCACCGCAGCAGGTTTACGAAGCCCTGTCGAACGGCATCACCACCATGATCGGCGGCGGTACCGGTCCCGCGACCGGAACGTGCGCGACCACTTGCACGCCGGGCGCGTGGAATCTGGCTCGAATGCTCGAAGCGGCCGATGCGTGGCCGATGAATTTCGGATTCCTGGGCAAGGGCAACACGGCGACCGCGGCTCCTTTGATCGAACAAATCCGCGCGGGCGCGTGCGGATTGAAGCTGCACGAAGATTGGGGCACCACGCCGGCCGCGATCGACGCGTGTCTGAAAGTCGCCGACGATTTCGACGTGCAGGTGGCGATCCACACCGACACCATCAACGAAGCGGGCTTTGTCGAAGACACCATCGCCGCCATCGCAGGCCGCGCGATTCACACCTATCACACCGAAGGCGCGGGCGGCGGCCACGCGCCCGATATTATCCGCATCGCGGCGCTGCCGCACATTCTGCCGTCATCCACGAATCCCACGCGCCCATACACCATCAACACCATCGCCGAGCATCTCGACATGCTGATGGTGTGCCATCATCTGAATCCTCTCGTGCCGGAAGATGTCGCGTTTGCCGAGAGCAGAATTCGGCCGGAGACGATCGCGGCCGAAGATATCCTGCACGATCTGGGCGTGTTCAGCATGATTTCGAGCGATTCGCAGGCCATGGGCCGCATCGGCGAAGTGGTGACGCGTACCTGGCAGACCGCGCACAAAATGAAACTGCAGCGCGGGCCTTTAGAGCAGGACTCCGCGCGTAACGACAATTTCCGCGCCAAGCGCTACGTCGCGAAATACACGATCAACCCCGCGATCACGCACGGCGTCGCACACGAGATCGGATCGATCGAGCCGGGCAAGCTGGCCGATCTGGTGCTGTGGAAGCCGTCCATGTTCGGCGTGAAGCCGGAGATGATCGTTAAAGGCGGCTTCATCGCGTGGAGCGTGATGGGCGACGCCAACGCGTCGATTCCTACGCCGCAGCCGGTGCTGTATCGCCCCATGTTCGGATCGTTCGGCGGCGCGACGGCGGCGACATCGGTCACGTTTGTGTCTGCAGCGTCGCTCGCAGCGGGAATCGAAGACAAGTTCGCCAAGCGCGCGGTCGCGGTGAAAAATTGCCGTGCGATCGGCAAACGCGACATGGTGCACAATGCTGCGACTCCGCATCTGGAAGTCGACCCGGAGACATACGAAGTTCGCGCCGACGGCGAGCTGCTGACCTGCGCGCCCGCGCAGACGCTGCCGTTGGCGCAGCGATATTTTCTGTTTTAGGAAAGAAAAATGAGAGCGTATCGAGTGGGAATCGCTGGACCGGTGGGCAGTGGCAAGACTGCGCTGGTCGATCAATTGAGCCGGAAGCTGTGGCCGGCGGTGAATCTCGCGGTGGTCACCAACGACATCTATACAAAAGAGGACGCCGAATTTCTGACCCGGCAGGGCACTCTGCCTGCCATCGCGCGTGCGCGGCGTCGAGACCGGCGGCTGCCCCCACGCCGCGATTCGCGAAGACGCATCGATGAATCTGGAAGCGATCGCGGAACTGGAAGCCGAGCATGCGGGCGTCGAACTGATCCTGGTGGAAAGCGGCGGCGATAATCTGGCGGCCGCGTTCAGTCCAGAACTGGTGGATGCGTTCATCTACGTGATCGACGTGGCGGGCGGCGACAAAATTCCGCGCAAGGGCGGGCCGGGAATCAAGCGCAGCGGCCTGCTGGTGATCAATAAGATCGATCTGGCGCCGCATGTGGGTGCGTCGCTGGAAGTGATGGATCGCGATGCGCGGCGCATGCGCGGTGAGCTGCCGTTCGTGTTCACGAATTTAAAAAGCGGCGAGGGACTGGATCAAGTGATCGCGTGGCTGGAACAGCAACGCGCCGCGGGATTAACCGCGTCCGGCACACCGGCAATGACGGGCCATCATCACCATCATTCTCATGCCGACTAGCGCGCTCCATACTGTCGCGCCTCACAACCGGCGACAGCGCCATTGTGCGCGATCCAGGCATTGAGGCGCGACAGAATGGAGCGCGTTAGCCGGCAACAAACTAATCGTTCCGCAGCGCAACCACCGGATCGACACTCATCGCGCGCCGCGCCGGAATCAGGCACCCGAGCAGCGCCGCCCCGGCGAGCACCAGCATCGTCATCGCGAACGTCGAAGGGTCGGTCGGCGACACGCCTTGCAGTTCAGATGCGATCAGACGCGTAGTGGCGAATGCGCCGGCGACCCCAATCACCAGGCCAATCCCCAACTGCAGCAACCCTTGCCGCAGCACCAGGGCGACGATGTTTGAACCATTCGCGCCCAGCGCCATGCGCACGCCGATTTCCTGGGTCCGCTGATTCACGGAATGCGCGATCACCGCGTACAATCCGATCGACGCCAGCAGCAGCGCAATCCCCGCAAAGATTCCGAACAGCGACCCAAACACGATCTGATCCCAGCGATTCGACGCCAGCCGCTCTTCGAGCGACCGCATCAGAAAGATCGGCATGTCTTCGTCGATCGCCTGCACCTCACGCCGAAACGCGGTAGTGAGCGAGCCAGGCGGCACGCTGGTGCGCGCCATCACCGCCATATCGGCCTGCGGCATCTGCCGGTAGGCGACGTAAATCAGCGGATCGAATTTGTGCGAGCTCACATCGTTCTGCAAAATGTTCGGAGCCACGCCGACCACCGTCAACCAGCCCGTCGGGTTGCGATCCCGCTCGCGATAAACGCGCAAGCGCTTGCCCATCGGATCCTCGCCGGGCCAGGTTGTCTCGGCGAATTTCTGATTCACGATCACCACGCCGGGCGCGGTCTCGTTGTCCGCGTTCACAAACATGCGGCCGCGCAGCAGCCGCACATCCATGGTTCGAAAATAATCAGGACTGACCACCATCACCGCCATCGGTACATCTTTCTGATTCGGCGTCAGCGGCCGCCCCTCGATCTCCACCGGAAAATCGAGCGACCCGCCGGTCGGCATGGTGTACGACACGCACGAAACCACCACGCCCGGCAGCGCCTCCAGACGCGTCTTCAGCCGATCGTGAAACGCGACTTTGTCTTCGATCTTCGGGTACTTGTTATTGGGTAGTTCGACGCGCAGCACCAGTACGTTCTTCTCATTCACGCCGGTCTTGGCCTGAACCACGTTGATGAAGCTGCGCACCATCAGACCCGCGCCGGTCAGCAGCACCACCGCGAGCGCCATCTCGCCGACCACCAGCGCCGCCGAAAGGAACTTGCTGCGCGACGCTCCGCTCGATCCGCGGCCCCCGGCTTTGAGCGAAGAATTCACGTCGAGCTTCGACAACCGCAGCGCCGGCGCCAGCCCGAACAGCAATCCCGTTCCGATCGAAATCGCCCCAAGATACGCGAACGCGCGATAATCCATCGTGAAATCGAACCACGGCGGCACCTCCGCGCGAACGGTCGACGTGAAGATTTTGAGCCCCCAAATGGCGATCAGAAACCCCAACAGGCCGCCCGCGATCGAGAGCATGGAGCTCTCCACCAGCAGTTGACGAATGATTCTCCATCGCCCCGCGCCCAGCGCAATCCGGATCGAGATTTCGCGCGATCGGCTCACCGCCCGCGCCAGCATCATGTTCGCGACGTTGGCGCACGCGATCAGCAGCACGAACAGCACCGCGCCCATCAGCGCGGCGGCCAACGCCTTGTCGTCGTTCCCGATGATGAGATCGGTAAGCGTCCCCACCTCCGCCGAAATTCCTTTGTTGGTGTCCGGATAAGCGCGCTCCAGATTCGCTGCGATCCCGTTCAGCTCGGACAGCGCGGAAAGCTGCGTCGCGCCCGGCGCCAGCCTGCCCACCAGGCTCATCCCGCGCTCGCCGCGCTTGGCCGCATCGGCCCCGGCGATGTACGGCACCCACAGATACGATTCGATCGGGAAATAAAACCCTTGCCGCATCACTCCGACGACGGTGGTCGGCACAGAATTGATGCGCAGCGTCGCTCCCAGCACCGCGGGATTGCGCCCGTAGCGTTCGCCCCACACCCGATCGCTGATGATGGTCACCGGTGCCGCGCCGGGCTTGCTGTCCGCGTCGGTGAAATCGCGTCCCAGCACCGGCCGCTGCCCGATCAACGAAAACGTATTCGTCGAGATCGTGGCGATATCCCGGCGCTCCGGTGTGCTCGCTTTATCGCTCACGTTGCCGGCCTGCACCCGGTACAACGCCATCCCGTCGAACGATTTCGATTGAGCCGACCAATCCAGATAATCCGGATAGGACACGCTCGAATAGAAGCGCACGTGATTGGCGTCGCGAGTATGCAGGTACAGAATGCGATCGCTCACGAACGGCATGTTCTTGAACAGCGCTGCGTTCACGATCGCGAATACCGTCGCGTTCGCACCGATGCCCAGCGCCAGCGCGATTACCGCGATGGCGGTGAACCCCGGATTCCTGGCCATGGCCCGCAGGCCGTAGCGCACGTCCTCAATGATCGCCATGCGGAGTTAGACGGAGGCTTGGGAAGAAAGTTTCATAGTGCAGCCGGGGAATTTGCGAACGCCACGGTCGAGCAGAATCGGCCATCCAGACTGAGCCGACCGAAAGTGTTGCCGGTCGAATACAGCTGTTCGCCTACGAACAGTTTCCACTCGACGCGGAGGAACTCGGCGGTTCGCTGCTGTGTTGGGAACCCTGCTATTTGCGACGCGACGGGGCGCCGGTCTGCGCGAACGGCGCCTCGCGTGAGCTATGCTGGGCGATCCCCATGTTCGCGGTCACCATTCTGCTCAGTGCGTTTCTGCTGTTCGAAGTGCAGCCCATGCTCGCGAAATACATCCTGCCGTGGTTTGGCGGATCGGCCGCGGTGTGGAGCGCGGCGCTGCTGTTCTTTCAGCTCGTGCTGCTGGGCGGATATTTATACGCGCATTGCCTGGTGCGCTATTTCCGTCCGAAAGCGCAGATCGCGATTCACGTGGCGCTGCTTGCCGTAAGCCTCGCGACGTTGCCGATCGTTCCATCGCTGCGCTGGCGAACCATCGCTTCTGGCGATCCGACACTTCAGATCCTGACGCTGCTCGCCGCTACCGTCGGGTTGCCGTATCTGCTGCTGTCGGCGACCAGTCCGCTGCTGCAAGCCTGGTATTTGCGAACGCACCAGGGTTCCGTTCCGTATCGGCTCTTCGCGCTATCGAATCTCGGATCGATGCTAGCGTTGCTCAGTTACCCGTTTGTGATCGAGCCGAAGTTCACGCTAAGCGTGCAGGCGCGTTCCTGGTCGATCGCATTCGCCGCGTTTGCGGTCCTGTGTGCGCTGACTGGATTCAAGGATCGCGACGCAACGTTCGTTCGTTCCGATGAAAATGAGTCAGACGAAGCGCCGCCGCGCCCGGCCACCATCCTGCTGTGGATCGGGCTGGCCGCCTGTGCATCTACATTACTGCTCGCCGTCACCAGTCATTTGACGCAGAACGTCGCACCGATTCCGATGCTGTGGATCGCGCCGCTCAGCCTGTACCTGCTGAGCTTCATTCTTTGCTTCGAAAATCAGCGGCTGTACAACCGCTATCTTTTTCTGCCTCTGCTCGCGATCGCGTTAGGCTTCCTGGTGTACGGCGATTATCTATACGAAAACAACGCCGAGCTTCCCCGCCTGATTCCCGGCCTGTGCGCGGCGCTGTTCGTGTGCTGCATGGTGTGCCATGGCGAACTGGCGCGATCGAAACCGCATCCGCGGCATCTCACGTTGTTTTATCTGATGGTCGCGACCGGCGGAGCGATCGGAGGGTTGTTCGTGGCGCTCCTCGCGCCGCGGATCTTCACCGATTACTTTGAACTCCCCATCGCGATGGCGGCGATCGTGGCGCTGCTCACATGCGTGTTCTGGAACGCTCCGCGTGGCCGCGGGCCCATCCGCGTCGCGATGACTCTGGCGACTCTTGGATTCGCGATTTATCTGGGACGCGCCGAAATCGTGAAGCAACGCGAATACCTGCTCTCGGTCCGAAATTTCTACGGCGTGCTCCGCGTTCGTGACGACCCTGAACGACCCGACCATCCTGCGCGCCGCATTCTGATTCACGGAACCATTTCGCACGGCACGCAGCTCGCGCGGCCTGGCGGAGATCGTATCGCGACTTCGTATTTCGGAACCGGCTCCGGCGTTTCGAGAGCAATTGTCGCTAAAGGCCAACAAGGTCCGCTGCGCATCGGCGTGATCGGACTGGGCGCTGGCGTTACTGCAACCCTGGCACGGTCAGGTGATGTGTTGCACTATTACGAAATCAATCCGCTGGTGCTCGATATCGCACGCCGCGATTTCGGATTCCTGCGCGCCTGTCCCGCGCACCCGACGGTCGCTTTGGGCGACGCGCGACTGGTGCTCGAATCGCTGCCGCCGGAATCGCTCGACGTGCTGGTGCTGGACGCGTTTTCTTCCGACGCGATCCCAGTCCATCTGCTGACGCGAGAAGCGTTCCAGATTTATCTTCGCCACGTGAAGCCGGACGCGGTGATGGCACTGCACATCACCAATCGATTTCTGGATCTGGAACCAGTGGTGACCGAAGCCGCGAAGGAGATCGGCTGGACCGGCATGACGGTTACCGACGATGGCAACGATGAAAATTTCTATTCGCCGTCCAGCTGGGTGGTGTTGTCGCGGTCTGCGACAATCTTTAAACACGCTATCTTTCAAGATGGTTTTGTCGACACCATGCGCAGCCGCACCAGTTTTCGCCCCTGGACCGACGATTACAGTAATCTGGTTCAGATTCTGAAGTAGCTCATCATGATTCTTTTCGCCGTCACGATATTTTTAAGTGCCTTCCTGCTGTTTCAAGTGCAACCACTGATCGCTAAGATCATCCTGCCGTGGTTCGGCGGATCGGCCGCGGTGTGGAGCGCCGCGATGTTGTTCTTTCAGTTAGTGCTGCTGGCCGGGTACGGCTACGCGCACGTGTTGATTCGCTATCTGCGGGAGCGATCGCAATTCATGGTGCATGGCGCGCTGTTGCTGCTCAGCTGTGTGCTGCTGCCCATTCTTCCCTCGCGAGCCTGGCAGCCGCAGATCGCCGGCGATCCCACGCTGCGCATTCTGGAGCTGCTCGCCGCCACCATCGGGTTGCCTTACTTCCTTCTTTCTTCCACCAGCCCGCTGCTGCAAGCCTGGTACGTACGTCGATCCGGCAGCGGCATGCCGTATCGATTATTCGCGCTGTCGAATTTCGGATCGATGCTGGCGCTGATCAGTTTTCCATTCGCGGTGGAGCCTTTGCTGACCTCGCGCCAGCAGGCTTACACGTGGAGCGCAATTTATGTTTTATTCGCCGCGTTGTGCGCGAGCGCCGCATGGTTGAGTTCCAAAGTTAAATCCAAGCTCTCCGAAGCGCCGACGGTTGTGATCGAGGGCCTGGAAGTTTCCGCCGAACGCCCCACCTTCGCGCAGATGAGCCTGTGGGTCGCGCTGGCGGCCTGCGCATCGATCCTGCTGGTATCGGTGACCAACCACCTGAGCCAGAACGTCGCGCCGATCCCGATGCTGTGGGTGTTTCCGCTGGCCCTGTATTTGATCACGTTCATCATCGCGTTCGAAAGCGATCTCCTCTATCAGCGCTGGCTGTTTCTGCCGCTGCTGGCGCCCGCGCTCGGCGCGATGGCGTATATGATCTGGGCCGATTCGGGCAATCTGCAGATCAAACGATTGATTCCCGGATTCCTGGCCGGATTGTTCGTGTGCTGCATGATGTGTCATGGCGAACTGGCGCGCCGCAGGCCCGCCCCGCAATTTCTAACGCAGTTCTACCTGATGATTTCGCTGGGCGGCGCGATCGGCGGAATTTTCGTCGCTTTGATCGCTCCGCGCGTGTTTCATTCCTACCTGGAATTGCAGGTGGGCATGGTGATCTGCGCGATCCTCGCGGTCATCGTGTTGTGGAACGTCGCGATTCCCAAAATCGGA
This sequence comes from Terriglobia bacterium, assembly GCA_963819125.1. Classification (GTDB taxonomy): domain Bacteria; phylum Acidobacteriota; class Terriglobia; order Bryobacterales; family Bryobacteraceae; genus Palsa-187. The sequence goes on along the minus strand of CAWFUQ010000011.1, from coordinate 754,812 downwards.
GCATGGCCGCTGCGCGCCGTGATGGTGATCGCAGTGGGAGTGTTGGCCGGCTATCTGGCCAAGCGCGAACGCGAGGAAACCAAGGATTATCTTTTCACCGCGCGAAATTTCTACGGGGTGCTGCGCGTTCGCGATGAAGCCGGCATTCCGACGGAGCGCGTGCTGCTGCACGGGACCATCAATCATGGCTCGCAGGTGCTGGACGATAAATATCGCTACCGGCCGATTTCCTATTACGCCCCTGATTCGGGCGTCGGCCGCGCGGTGCACGCCATGCAGGCCGAAGGGCCGATTCGCATGGGCGTCATTGGATTGGGCGCCGGAGTGTTGAATGCCTACGCGCGGCCTGGCGATTATTTCCGCGTCTATGACATCAATCCACTGGTGGAGCAGGTGGCGCAAACCCAGTTCACGTATTATCCACACTCGCCCGCCGACAAGAAAATTCTGCTGGGCGACGCGCGCCTGGTATTGGAACGGCAGGAGACGCAGAACTTCGATATCCTGGCGGTCGACGCGTTTTCTTCCGACGCAATTCCGATTCACCTGCTGACACGGGAAGCGCTCGCGATTTATTTCCGCCACCTGAAGCCGAGCGGTATTCTGGCGCTTCATATTTCCAACCGCTATCTGGATCTCGCGCCGGTATGCAAGCGCGGCGCGGAGGCGTTCAACAAGACCGCGACGGTGGTGGACAACGATGCTGATGACGCCAACTTCGTGCTCGATTCCACCTGGGTGCTGCTGACGTCCGAACCGAAATGGCTGAAGTCGCACGCCTTCGATGGCGCTGATATTTCCGACGCCAAAGCGCCCCCCAAGTTTCGCGGCTGGACCGACGACTACAGCAACATTTTCCAGATCCTCAAACTGGATTAGCCGGGCGAGAGGCGCGTGCTACTATGAACACGCGTGAACCGGCGATCGGCGGCAAAGTGTTTGATGGGCGCGGCTGCGGCAGCCGCCTTGCGTGCTGACGATGTGTCGCAACTCGAAGTTGGCGGTGGCGTAATCGATGTGACCGTCGGCGCGGGGCCTTTCGATTTACCCCAGGCTGCGCTGCTTTCCTGGGTGAAAGATGCCGCCAATGCAGTCACCTGGTATTTCGGAAAATATCCCGTGCCGCGTGCGCGCGTCAACATTCGCATGGGACGCCGTGAGGGCGTTTCCAACGGTGTCACGTTCGGCGAGGGCGGAGCGCGAACGCGCATCCTGGTGGGCCAGCATTGCACCGAAGCCGATCTCAAAGACGATTGGGTGATGACGCACGAAATGGTGCACTACGGCTTTCCGTCGGTCGAAGACAATCATCATTGGATCGAAGAAGGCAGTGCGGTGTACATCGAACCGGTGGCGCGCGTTCATGTCGGGCAGTTGAAACCGGAACGGATTTGGGCAGATATGGCTCGCGACATGCCGCAGGGGCAGCCCAAGGAAGGCGATCGGGGCCTGGACAACACGGATACCTGGGGGCGCAAGTATTGGGGCGGCGCGATTTTTTGCCTGCTCGCCGACGTCGAGATTCGCAAACAAACGAAAAACAAGATGGGTGTACGCGAGGCGTTCCGCGCGATCAATCTGGCGGGAGGAACGGTGGACGTGGATTGGCCGCTGGAACGCGCGTTTGAAATCGGCGACAAAGCCACCGGCACGAAAGCGCTACGCGGATTGTGGGACAAGATGGGGCCCAAGCCGGTGACCGTCGATCTCGAGGATCTGTGGAAGCAATTGGGCGTGCGCATCGAAGGCGCGACGGTTGCGTTCGATCCGAAGGCCCCGCTCGCGGCGATCAGAGCCGCGATCGCCTGAGTTTGACCGTGATCCTGACAGCCGCCCGTTGAGGCGCGAACGTCAGAGAGCGCGCTTGGGCTGCGCAATTCCGACGCATATTCAATAGCCGTTGTGCGCAAGTGTCTTCAGCGGGGCACTGCTATCCTGAAATTTCCCATGAGAGTGCGATTCGCTCCCTCGCCTACGGGCTATCTCCACATCGGTAGCGCGAGAACATTTATTTTTAATTGGCTGTACGCGCGCCATAACGGCGGCACCATGATTTTGCGCATCGACGATACCGACGTCGAGCGCAACACGCAGGCTTCGCTGGATTCAATTTTCGAGGGGCTCGCCTGGCTTGATTTGGGTTGGGATGAGTTCTATCGTCAGTCCGAGCGCGGCGACCTGCATCGCGCCAAGGCCCTGGAGATTTTCGAAAAGGGTATGGCGTATCGCGACTTCACGCCGATGCAGGCCGATCTGGAAGAGAAGACGCACGCGGGTGGACCGTGGTTGTTTAACCCGGAAATGCGTGCGATGGCGCGAGAGGAAAGCGAGCGACGCGCGGCTGCAGGCGAGCCGTTCGTGCTGCGCTTCCGCGTGCCGCGAGAGACTCGCGAAGATGTTCGCTTCGACGATCTGGTCTACGGCGCGCAATGCAAAGCGACCGCCGATATCGAAGATTTCGCGCTGCTGCGATCAAGCGGTGTTCCCACGTATCACATGGCGAGCTGCGCCGACGACGCCGATCTGAAGATCACGCACATCATTCGCGGTCAGGATCACCTGACCAACACGTTCAAGCACGTGCTGATTTTCGAAGCTCTCGGCGCGACCATGCCGAATTTCGCGCACCTGCCGCTGCTGATCGCGCCTGATGGATCGAAGCTATCGAAGCGCAAACACGGGCCGGTGGTCAGCGTGACCACCTATCGCGATGCCGGATTTCTCTCACACGCGTTCGTGAACTTCGTGGTGCTGCTGGGATGGTCGCCCAAGAACGATCGCGAACAGATGTCGCGTGAGGAATTGACCGGCGCGTTCACGCTCGAAGGAGTGAATCGCAGCAACGCGACCATTAATTTCACCGACGAAGATCCGTTCGATCCGAAAGCGGTGTGGCTGAACGCGGAGACGATCCGGACCATGCCCGTCGCCGATCTGGCGAAGCTATTGGAGCCGTTCACGCCGGAAGCGGGGCGCGCGAAGCTGGCGCAGATCACGCCGTTGATTCAGGAGCGCATCAAATTGTTGCGCGATGTCGCAACGGTCGCCGATTTCTTTTTCGTCGATGAGCTCGCGCCGTACGATCCTAACGAATTGATTCCGCAAAAAGGCGATCTGGCGATGGCGAAATCCGCGTTGAAGCCGCGCGTCGCGAAATTCTGAAGACGGCCGAGTTCACGCACGACGGTCTCGATGCCGCGCTCCGCGCCGCTGCCGTCGAAATGAAAATCAAGCCCGGCCAGATGTTCCAGCCGATCCGCGTGGCGGTGTGCGGGCGCAAGGTCGCGCCGCCATTGTTTGAGACGCTGGTAGTGCTGGGCCGCGAGACTGCGCTGCACCGAATTGATAGAGCGATCCAACTCCTATGAGCATTCCGAATCCAGAAGCGGGCGCCGCACCCGTCCAATCCAACTTCATTCGCGACACGATCATCGACGATTTGAAGACCAACAAATACCAGGGCCGCGTGCACACGCGCTTTCCTCCGGAGCCGAACGGATATTTGCACGTCGGCCACGCCAAATCGATCTCGATTAATTTCGGGCTCGCTAAAGAATTCGGCGGCAAATGTAATCTGCGGTTCGACGACACCAATCCATCGAAGGAAGAAGTCGAGTACGTCGATTCGATCATTGAGGACGTGCAGTGGCTGGGCGGCGAATATGCGGCCATCTATTACGCGTCGGATTATTTCGATCAGCTCTACGAATGGGCCGTGCAGTTGATCAAAGCAGGCAAGGCCTACGTTGACGATCTCTCGCCCGATGAACTGCGTCAACAGCGCGGCACGCTGACCGAGCCCGGGCAGGAGAGCCCCTATCGCAATCGATCTGTCGAAGAGAATCTGGATCTGTTCGCGCGCATGAAGGCCGGTGAATTTCCCACCGGCGCGCGAACCTTGCGAGCCAAGATCGACATGGCGTCCCCGAATTTGAACCTGCGCGATCCGATCATGTATCGCATCCTGCATGCCGAACATCACCGCACCGGCGACAAGTGGTGCATCTATCCGATGTACGATTTCGCGCACGGCGAATCGGATTCGATCGAGCGCATCACGCATTCGATTTGCACGCTGGAGTTCGAAGATCATCGGCCGCTGTACGACTGGTATGTCGAAGCACTGGGAATTTATCATCCGCAGCAGATTGAGTTCGATCGCCTGGGCCTGACCTACACGCTGTTGAGCAAGCGGAAACTTCTACAGCTCGTGCAACAAGGGCGCGTTTCCGGATGGGACGATCCGCGCATGCCGACGATATCGGGAATGCGCCGACGCGGTTACACACCCGAATCGCTGCGCAATTTCTGCGGCCGCATCGGCGTATCGAAAACCAACGGGATCACCGAACTTTCACTGCTCGAATACTTCGTGCGCGAGGATCTGAATAAGCGATCGCAGCGCGTGATGGCGGTATTGAAACCGCTGCGCGTGGTGATCGAGAACTACCCGGACGATCTGGTGGAACAGATGGAAGCAATCAACAATCCGGAGGACGAAAGCGCGGGCACGCGGCAGGTTCCGTTTTCGAAAGTGCTGTACATCGAACAGGACGATTTTCGCGAGGATCCGCCCAAGCAGTATTACCGGCTCTCGCCCGGCAAAGAAGTCCGGCTGCGCTACGGCTATTTCATCACCTGCACCGGCGTGGTGAAAGACGATCAGGGCAACGTCATCGAGGTGCGGTGTTCCTACGATCCGGCGACGCGCGGTGGCAACGCTCCCGACGGGCGCAAGGTGAAATCGACCATTCACTGGGTTTCGGCCGCGCACGCCATCGACGCCGAAGTTCGCATTTACGAGACGCTATTCACCAAAGAAAATCCCAACGAAGTCGCCGAAGGCGGCGATTTCACCGACAATCTGAATCCGAATTCGCTTGAAGTGTCTGACGAACGCAAAGCTGGAACCGAGCCTCGGGCGCGCGGCGCCGGGCTCGCGCTATCAGTTCGAACGGTTGGGATATTTCGCGGTCGATAAAGATTCGACGGCGGAGACGCTGGTGTTCAATCGCACGGTCACGCTGAAAGATACGTGGGCCAAAATCGAGAAGAAGGGGAAGTAGCGATGCGCGATCTGCTTCAACCGGGCAACTTTGCGATTTTCGGCGGCCTCTTTACGCTGTTGTACGCCGCCCTCATTCTCTGGATCGTCTTCATGGTCGTCCGCTCGCTGGTGTGGATGAGCCACTCCCTTAGAGAGATCAGCGCAACGCTGACGGAGATCTCGCGCGACCTTCGTGAAAGGCGCTCGAGCGTCCAATGATCGTCCTGGGGCTGGGAGGTTTGCTGGCGGACGCTGCCGCCACGATTTTGACGGACGGTGAAATCCTCGCGGCGATTGAGGAATCGAAATTGACGCGAGGCATCGCGCCTGCGCCCTTGCCGCAAGCGGCCATCGCCGAATGCTTGGCGATCGCGAGAGCGAAACCGGATCAGGTGAATCTCATCGCGATCGCGCGGCCGTTTTCGCGTGGCCCCGAATCGCGATTGCACCTCGAATTGCGCGATCAATTCCCCAATGCCGAAATCGTCGTGGTGGAGCACCACGTCGCGCACGCGGCTTCCGCGTTCTACGCGTCGCCATTTGAACAAGCGACGGTGCTGACGCTCGATCATGCCGGCGATTTCCGGTGCGGCTCGCGCTGGCAGGCCAGCGGAAATGAACTGCACATCGATAAGGAGTGGTATTACCCCGATTCTCTGGGCCGCTTGTATCGCGCCACGGCACAGCATCTGGGCTACCGACCCGGCGCCGAGGAGCACAAAGTGCAGTGGCTGTCGGCCTCGGGCGATGAATCGCTCGGGCCGCTGTTCGCGCAAATTGTTTCCGAATCGGCGCGGCTTGATGCGAGTTTTTTTGAGGCGTCGGGCGCGTTCAACGCGAAGTTTGCCGAATGCGTGAAACGAGCCAAGCCGGAGACGATCGCGCGAGGGCTGCAGCGAACCGTCGAACATATCGTTCTCGAAATGGCGGGCGAGGGCGAAAATCTATGCGTTGCGGGCGGATTATTCTTCAACGCTCTGCTGGTCGAATTTCTGGAGCGATCGGGCAAGTGGAAGAACGTGTTCGTGCAGCCGGCGGCGGGGAATTCGGGAACGGCGCTGGGCGCGGCGTATTACGCGTGGCACAGCGTGCGCCATCAAACCAAGCGCGGGAAATCGAGCTCGATGTTGCTAGGCCCCAGCTACACCGCGGAGCAGATCAAGCAGGTGCTGGAAAACTGCAAATTGCGATTTCAGTATTTGCGATCGACCGATGAGCTGCTCGCGACCGCGGTGCGCCTGCTGGGCGAGCACAAGATCGTCGCGTGGATGCACGGGCGTATGGAGTTTGGGCCGCGCGCGCTGGGCAATCGCAGCATTCTGGCGTCGCCGCTCGATCCGTATTCCACCGAAAATCTCAACGTGTTCATCAAGCATCGCGAGCCGTTCCGGAAATTCGCGGCGTCAGTTCCGGCCGAACTCGCCGCGGAGTATTTCGAAGCCGGCCCGAACGCGCGGAATCTGGCGACCGTCGGACGCGTGCGCGAAAAATATCGCAAGACCTTCGCTCCGGCGATTCTGGGCGAAGATATCGTGCGCGTGCACACGGTTGCGGAATCCGATAATCCGCTGTATCACCGGCTGCTACACGAAGCGGGCAAAGCGACGGGATTGCCGGTGCTGTACAACACCAGCTTCAATCTGTTTGGTGATCCTCTGGTGTCGACGCCGCGCGATGCGGTGCGCAGTTTTTATTCGTCAGGCATCGACGCGTTGTTCGCGGGCAATTTCCTGCTCGAAAAATAAGTGCGAGAACCCGAAAGTTGAACCGCTCCCTCCGGTCACGGCTCTGTATGGGTGAAGCCCACAATGAGCCGCGACTAAAAGGAGCGGTACAACGGCGCTACGTCACTCTTCGCGCAGCGAAACCAGCGGATCCACTCCCGCCGCGCGCCGCGCCGGGACCGCCATCGCGATCAGCGCGACCAGGATCATCGCGACCGGCAGGATCGCGAAGATCAGCGGGTCGGTGGTGCTCACTTCGTACAGCAGCGACTTGATCAATCGCGTCAACCCGAACGCGCCCGCAACACCGATCACCAATCCCGCACCAATCGGGAGTGCGCCTTGCCGCAATACCAGCCCGACGATCGCGCTCTCTCCCGCGCCTAGCGCTTTACGAATGCCGATCTCGCGCCGGCGCTGATCCACCAGATACGCCAGCACACCGTAAATTCCGATCGCCGCCAGCAGCGCGGCGAGCGCGGAGAACACAGCCATCAGTTGAATCGAAAATCGCTGCCGCGCGAGCGAGGTCGCGATGATCGCGTCCATGGTGTTGAAGGTCACCGGAAGATTGGAATCGAGCGCGGCGGTTTCGTGGCGGATCGCAGAGGTGAGCGCGGTCGTATCGCCGATCGTCTGAATCATGATGGTGACCGTCGGAACGGCATCCTTCGGCCCGAAATAATAGGCGCGGGGTGCGGGGGCGGCCGCAAGATCACGCAGCTTGGTGCTGCCGGCGACCCCGACGACGGTGAAGTTTCCGTTCGGAATGGGAAGGTTCACCTGCTGGCCGATGGGATCCAGATTCCCGAAGAATTTCTTCACCAATGTTTCGTCGACCACCGCGTACAGACCCAGTTCGTCGCTTGCCGTGAAATCGCGGCCGCGCAGCAGCGGAATGCCCATGGTCTGGAAGTAACCGGGCGACACGCGGCTCTGATACACCACTTGCGACGGCGTGTTCGGATCGAGCGGATGACCGACCACGCTCATCGAGCTTCCGATGCCGCCATTGAACTGCACGAAATCAATGGAGGCAGCCGATCGAACGCCGGGCAAAGCGCGCACGCGTTCCAGCCACGATCGAATGAAGTTGATGCGCTGCGCGGGATCCTTGTACAGCGCGGGAGGCAGCGAAACCTGCGCGGTGGTGATGTTTTCCGTTCGAAATCCGGGGCTGGTGCCGGCCACCTTCATAAAGCTGCGGATCAGCAATCCCGCGCCGATCAGCAAAATCAGGGAGGCTGCTACTTCGCCCGCCACCATCGATTCGCGTAGCAGGCGGCGTCCTCCGCTCGACCCCCGCGAACCTTCTTTGAGTGCGTCGGCAAGATTGATGCGGGATATATCGATCGCGGGCGCCAGGCCGAACAACAAGCTCGCACCGATGGAGATCGCGAGCGAGAATCCCATCACCCATAAATTGATGGCGGGCTGTCGGCCGTTGATTAGATTCTGCGGACCGAATTGCGTGTACAGGCGCAGAGCGTAGAAGGCCAGCGACACGCCAAGGACTCCGCCGGCGACTGCCAGTAGCAAGCTTTCGGTGAGCAACTGCCGGATCACGCGCGATCGCGCCGCGCCCAGGGCCGCGCGAATGCTCATCTCTTTGCGGCGCAGCATGGCGCGCGCCAGCAATAAATTCGAAATGTTGGCGCAGGCGATCAGCATCAGCGCACCCACTGCGGCGATCAGCACCTGGAGCGGCGTTTTCAAATTGCCGGCCTGACGTTCCGCGAGCGGGTCGACGTCCATCGAAAATCCCATAAACGTCGTGAAGGTCTTGGGGTACTGCTCATCGAATCGCTGGGCGATGCGGCGGAATTCGTCGCGCGCCTGCTCCAGGCTCACGCCGGGCTTCAGCCGTCCGATCACGTCCACGTTGTGGGGGCGCGAAGCTCCTGGCTCAATGTCGCTGGGGACGAACGCCAGCGGCACCCACACATCGCTGGTGACGCGATAATCCAGAATGGTATCGATCACGCCGAGCACTACATAGCTTTCGCGATTCAGTTGAATTTTGCGGCCGGCGATGTTGCGGTCGCCTCCGAAGCGCTTGATCCACAGCGCTCGCGACAGGAGCGCGACGTGATCGTTGCCGGTGCGCTCGTTCTCTTCGGAAAACAATCCGCCCACAATCGGTTTCACGCCGAGCATCGGGAACGCGCTGGCCGTGATCCGCGCACTTTGCAGATTCTCGGCTGCACCATCCGCGGTCAGCGACATGTTACCGGTGACGGTGGCTGCGATATCGGAAAAACTCTGCGACCAGCGGCGGATGTCTTCGAACTCCGGCGCGGCGGGCGCGACCTTGGACAGCGCGAATCCCTTCATGTTCTCCGACAGGATCACCAGGCGGTCGGGATCGGGATAGGAAAGCGGGTGCAGCAGCACGGCGTCGATCGCGGAGAAGATCGCCGTGTTGGCTCCGATCGCCAGCGCCAGCGTGAGCACCGCGATCGCAAAAAAGCCGGGAGCTTTCAGGAGTTGGCGAAGGGCAAACCGCGCGTCTTGCAGCATGGATGGTTAGACGGCGGAAGCGGCAGAACGTTGCGGGATCAGGCTTCGACTTGTTCGGCGGCTTCGGCGAGAGCCTGTTGCTGTTCCCACTTGAGCTTGCCCTGATATTCGGCCCACAGAGTGGTGCAGCCGGCCCAATAATATCCACCGACGAATAATGCCAGGAAGGGAATCGAAAGATAATTCATCGATTCGATGGCGAACACCACCATCGCCAGGAAATACGTGCCAACCGCGAGCTCCGCGTACGGCAGCCAGCCGCTGCGGCGGCGGTATTTCACATTGCTGATGGTCACCTTTTGCGCGCTGTTGATGGCGTACTTGGGAGTGCGCGCGAAGGCGGTCTGATAACCGATCAGCGCTTCAATCACGGCGCGCGAATTGATAATGGTCAGCGCCACGCCGGCGGCCATCAGCGCGGGCAGAAACAGGAACGCACGTTTCCACGACTGCGGGAACAGCGCGCGATGCGCGATCACGTAGAACGCCGAGATGGACCAGAACGACGCTGCGATCAGCGGCAGATCGATCAGCACCATCTCAAACCAGCCCATGTAAAAGCGCACGATCATCACCGGCAGCATCAGCGCGCTGACGGCGATCATCAGGGGATAAGAAATATTGGGAGTCAGATGCACGATCGCCTCCAGCTTCACGCGCCTGGGCAGTTCGGCGCGCAGAATCGACGGCAGCAGCTTGATCGCCACCTGCGTCAACCCCTTGGCCCAGCGCGATTGCTGCACCTGGAATCCGTAAGTATCGACCGGCAGTTCCGACAGGCATTCGACGTGACGGCAGGTAGACGAACGCCAGCCTTTGAGCTGCGCGCGATAGCTGAGATCGGAATCCTCGGTCAGCGTGTCGTGCTGCCAGCCGCCCGCGTCGTCGATCATTTCGACGCCGCAGCATGCCGGCGGTTCCGTTGAAATTGAAAAACAATCCGGCGCCGGATCGCGCGACATGCTCCAGCACAAAATGCCCGTCCAGCAGCATGGCCTGCACTTCGGTCAGCACGTTGTAGTGGCGATTCAGATAACCCCAGCGCGTCTGCACCATCCCGACCTTGGGATCGGAAAAATGATGAATGGTGTTGCGCAGGAAATCGACGGGAGGGATGAAATCGGCATCGAACATGGCCACGATTTCGCCCTTCGCGGTCACGAGGCCGTTCTGCAACGCGCCCGCTTTATAGCCGTGACGATTGGTGCGGTGAATATATTCGATCGGCAGTCCGGCTGCTTTGTATTCGCCCACCAGGCGCTCCGTGAACGCGTGGGTATCGTCGGTTGAATCATCTAAAACCTGGATGTCGAGCAGATGCCGCGGGTAATCGATCTTGCTGGTTTCTTCGATCAGCCGTTCCACCACGTAGCGTTCGTTGAACAGCGGAAGCTGGATGGTGACGCGCGGCAATTCGGCGAAGGGCGTCGGCTCAGGGGCTTCCGACAGCCGTTTGCGATGCTTCCAGTAGCCGCGAATCATTTCGTAGCGATGCAGACCGTAGAACGACAGCACGATCAGTACTGCAAAATACGGAATCAGGATCGCGTAGTCGAAAAAGACCAGGTGATGGATGCCCGCGAAAGGATCGTAGAACAGGCCGTCACGAATTCGATCGGCGATGGAAGGCGTACCGCTGTCGAGTAAGAACGCCGGCAAAAATGCCGGCATAGGCATTGGCAACGAACTGGCAAGCAAAGACTGCATTCCGTCAAGTGCGCCTCGGGGCGCGAAAGTACCACTGAATCAGGCTTGTCGTGCCGCTTCTGCTGCTCGGCTACGTTTCGGACGCCTGGGATAGTTTATCCCAACAACAGCATTTATTATAGCGGGGTTGGCCTGCTAGCGTCGTGCGTCACACCGATTGCACACGAAGTGGGGCGGACGCCCTCGTCCGCGATGGGCCCCCCGGCCCGGCTGGCAAAGGCCGACGAGGGCGTCGGCCGCGGACCAGGGGTCCGCCCCACCTTGTTCCAGAAGAGTTGGGATTTGTGATGCACACCACTATGATGCGAACACAGCCGCCTATTTTCCAGACTCGATCTGCTCCATTTCGCGACGCAAGAGCCCGTTCACGATCTTTTCGACCGGCTCACCTTTCCGCGCCTGAACTTCTGTGTCGAGATAGATCGGAAGGCGCATCTCCGCATCCTGCCGATAAAATTTTCCGCGTTCCGCTTTGCTGAAATCAGCGGTATCCGCGTGGAAGCTTCGTTCAAGCTCATCCCCGCTGTGTTCGTCGCCGGCGATCGTGAGTGCCAGAGGATCGCGAAACACGTCAGCGGCCTGAGGGAAGTCGACGCCATGCTTGAACGCGGTTGGTTTCAGCCTTGTGGTAATCCCACTCGAACTCGTAGCGGAACGCGGCCATGCGACTGTTCGATTGTCACGCAAGCACCGCGACCAAACAAGGGGCGATGCTATAATCGACGGTTTCGTCACATGAAATTCTTTCTCGATACAGCCAATCTCGACGAACTCCGCGCCGGTGCGCGCTGGGGCATCATCGACGGAGTCACTACCAATCCTTCCCTGATCGCCAAAGAAGGCGTTCCGATCGAGCAGCAGATCGCCAAAATCTGCGAGATTATCGACGGCGATATCAGCGCGGAAGTGGTGGCGCTGGATGCCGATTCGATGGTCACTGAAGGCCGCAAGCTGGCCAAGATCCACTCAAATGTGGTGGTGAAGGTGCCGCTGACGCGCGACGGGATTCGGGCGTGCTCGATTCTGAGCCGCGAAGGGACTCGCGTCAACGTGACGCTGTGTTTCTCTGCGGGACAAGCGCTGCTGGCCGCGAAGGCAGGGGCGTATTTCATCAGTCCGTTTGTGGGGCGGCTGGACGATATCGGTGCGAGCGGGATCGAGCTGATTTCAGACATCGTGCAGATTTACAAGAACTACGGATTCAACACCCAGGTGTTGGCAGCGTCGCTGCGCAATTCGGCTCACGTGATTGAATGCGCTAAAGCGGGCGCGCACGTGGGGACGCTGCCGTTCAAGGTGCTCGACGGATTGTTCAGCCATCCTCTGACCGATAAGGGGCTGGCTCAGTTCCTCAAGGATCACGAAGCTGTTTTTCAAACGACTCCATCTCGTTCTCGTTAAATGAATCTGTCGCCGACCGCCGAGGTTGCTGCATTAGGCGGCCTCGCCGCCGTCTTGATCGCTCTGGCGATCTTCATTGCGCTGCGCGTCCACGGCACTCCTGAAAAGCGCGAGCGCAAACGCCGCCTGCATGTGAACAAGCTGGGTCGATTAGGCGATGCCATGATCACGGAAGCGACCGGCGAAGTGATTTATTATTCGTACTCGATTCGCGGGGTGCAATATACTGCATCGCAGGACGTGGCCGCGCTGCGCGAGAAACTCCCGGGCGATCCTGACAAGCTGATCGGGATCGCAAGCTTGAAGTATTCACCTAACAATCCCGCGAATTCGATCTTGATTTGTGAGGAGTGGAGCGGGCTGCGGGTGAAAGCGGATCAGTAGAGACACTACGGCTGTACGAAGCGTTGCTCCCAAACGCGCTCTCTGACGTTCGCGCCTCAAACTGCGGTTTTCATTGAATGAATCGCAGAATTTATCGGGAAGCTTCCCTTTAGCTAGAATCAGCGATCCGGCAGGCGCTCCAACACTCGCACACGTGGGCCCGTACTGGTCTAGAATTTCCAGGCTTCGGTGGGATCACCCCTTTGTTGGAAAAGCGATTGATCTCCTCTGGCTGCAGGATAGGACGGGTCGAGGGGCGGCGTATCGAAGTTGACTGGGAAGTGATTGACCCGGCGGCAACTATTGCGTCGATCTTTGGTGTGACCTTGCTATCTCCCGGCCTTCTTTATGAGCGCGCCGATTCGGGCCTGATCGGCAGCAGTCAACTTTCTCACAGCAATAGTGAGCGGCCACATGTTTCCGTCGTCGAGATTCGCTTGGTCGGTGAAGCCCAGCACCGTGAGTCTCTCCTTGAACCGGTGGGCGCCTTTGAAGTAACAGAGAACATCGCCGTCTTTGGCGTACGCGGGCATGTTGTGCCAGATCTTCGGCACCAGGGTTGGCGCGCAGGCTGTGACGATGGCGTGGATCTGCCTGGCTAGGGTTCGATCCGGCTCCGGCATTGCAGCGATCTTGGCGAGTACCTCGGCTTCGCCGTCCACGTCCTTGGTAGCGGTAGCGCTCTTGGCGCGCCGACGGAAATCGCCGTCGACTGAGCCGCCGAAGGTCGAAACACTATTCGGCATGCGTTGCGCCCAAACGCGCTCCGTGATCGTCGCGCCTCAAAGAGCCCTAGCGGAATCGTGAAAGCCTACACTTTCGGGCGGATCATCGAAAAGCGATCGCGTGTGCGGGCGTACTCATTCCCGCCCATGCGGCCGATCGCGCGTAGTTTATCGGGGTCGATGCGGTAATCGGTCACGATGGCGTCGTCGACGTGGAAGCGGACCACGGTACCGAGCACCACGCTGCCTCCGAACGGCTTGGCACTGATATCGATAATCTGCATCAGCTTGCACTCCATGCTGACGTGCGATTCGGCGACGCGCGACGCTTTGACCAGGTCGCAGGCGACCGGAGTCAGCTTCGCGATCTCAAATTCATCCGTGCCGTGAGGATAATCGCCGGAGGTCAGGTTCATGTGCTCGGCGATCTCTTCGCTGACGATGTTCACCACGAATTCACCGGTGGCCTGGACGTTGCGGTAGGTGTCTTTGCACGGATCGCGCCAGGATGTCGCGAACATCACGGTGGGTGGATCGCCGCATACGGCGTTGAAGAAGCTGAAGGGTGCGAGATTCCTCGCGCCCCCGGTCGAGACGGTCGAGATGAATCCGATGGGCCTGGGCACTACCGATCCGATCAGCAATTTGTACAGATTCTGCGCCGGCGTTGTGGCCGGATCTACCGTCACGAATTATCCTTGACGGGCGCCGGGCTCCAGCTGGCCCAGTATTCTTTCCACTCCACTTTTTCGCCATCTGGCAGCACGTGAATGGGATTCAAGCCGTCCAGCATGACCGCGTACTCATCGGTGTGCGTTTTCTTGTGCTGATTGGCCAGCGCCTTGGGATGCGGGCCATGATGAATACCGCGCGGGTGCAGCGTGCACATGCCGGCCTTGATGTTATCGCGGCTGAAGAAATCGCCGTCGTGATAAAAAATGAATTCGTCGTAGTCGGTGTTGCGATGGTAGAACGGCACACGCAGCGCGTCGGGATCCTGTTCCAGAGGCCGCGGCACGAAGCTGCACACTACCGCGCCTTCCGTTACGAAAGTCGAATGGGCGCTGGGCGGCAGATGGGCGCGATGGCTCATCACCGGGCGAATGTCGCGCAGATTGATTTTCCAGACGGTGAGGTCGCCCTTCCAGCCGATCACATCGAGCGGGTTGAACGGGTAGAACACCTTTGAAAATTCGCCTTCGGATTTAATGCGCACTTCCCATTCGTCGCCTTTTCCAACGTGGGCACGTGGGCTGCGTGCGCCGGGTTTGGCGGGTCGGGATCCGGCGTGATGACGACGCCGGGATCGTACAATGCGGTCTGGCCGAGCAGGCCTTTTTCGGGCTGCTCGAATTCGGTTTTCGATTCGACGATCAGAAAGAAGTTGTCGGTGGTCGAGGGCACGATGCGATAGGTCACTGCGCGCGGCAGCACTACGTAATCGCCGGCCTCGAACGTCACCGGTCCGAAATCGGTCTCGATGACGCCTTCACCGCGATGGACAAACAGCAGCTCATCGCCATCGGCATTGCGGAAATAGAACGGCATCGGCTGGGTGCGGCGCGAGACGTACAGGCGCACGTCGTTGTTGCCCAGAAACGCGACCGGCGCGCCTTCGGCGTCGTGCTGATCGCTGGGCGTGAGCTTGTTCAGGTCGAGACAATGGGGGCGCAGCTTGCCTTCGAATCGAATCCAATCGGTGGGTGGATGGGTGTGATAGAGATGCGCCGATTTCCCGTAGAATCCCTTACGGCCGTGCTCTTCCTCGTAGGTTCCCTCGGGGAGGCCGACGTGGGCCTGGTTGGCGATTTTGCCTTTCTTGAGGGGGTACATGATTCCAGAATAACTCCAGGAGTCAGAATTCAGGAGTCAGAATTCAGAATCTGACGACCGTCGCCCTTATGATCAGTGGAGCAGGCAAACGCCGTCGATGGCCTGATCGAAACTCGCGGCCGATGCCTCGTCGAGGTTGTGGTATTCCATTGACTCGAGAAGCAGCGCCCCTGCTGGTCCGGGAGTGATCCCGAAGAACCGCCACCGCTTGCCGTCACCCGTTACGCCGCGAGCGTCGATGATATTCCCCGAATACGCGATCTCGCGATACTCAGTCGAGTTCCAGACATCAGAGCTGCTGGGCCCAAACGACCACGAAAATCCAATGCCGTGCAATGCTCTCTTCCCGCTGGGCGCCTGGTAGACGATTGTCGCTCCATCGATACCCGTCTCTAGTTTGGTGCTCACCTTGGCCGGTGTGGGGAAACAAAGCGTTCCTCCCCGTTGGAACTTGTTGCATCGTGACTTCGCGTCGCAGGAGGGGAGCGTGTGCTCGGTCGCGGGGTGCAGCTCGATCCGAAGATCGCGCTGCGTGCCGATTTGAACGAACGTGCTGTCGTAGCCCTTCTTTCGAAGCACGATGGCGGCTCCCGTTGGGGATACGCTAAATGCTCCGTTCGCGTCAGTGAGGAACGGGCGCCAGTCGACCACAACGTGCGCCACCAGGACTCCGGCGAGTGGTGCGCCCTTTTCGTCGACGACGATTCCGGAGATTGTTTGCGCGCTTGCGGCAAGCGAGACGAACGCGAGCATCAGAAGTTTATTCATTTGCGTACGATTCACGATAACGCAGCGTGATTCCGGGTCGTTTGGCTCTCACTCGAATTTTATGCGATCCGGGCGCGGCGCCTTCCGGGACGTTGAATCCCAACACGTACGCTGAATTCATATCTTCGAACGCTTGCTTGATGCCGTTGTCGAGATCGTTGCGCGCGATGAACGCCGTGCCTCCGGTGCGCAGCGCGAGTTCCTGGAGCGTGCCCGGGTATCCTCGCGACGCGCCGGCCGTCAAACCTCGTCCGTCGACGGAATATATGGCGACATCGGAGGCGTTGAGCTTGTTCACGGCTTGTTCGAATTCGTGGTTGTAGACGATCTCGCCGGGGTTGGCTCCTCTCACCACGCTGCTGTCGATCGTCATCGGAAATCCGGTGGAGAGCCAGATGACGGTCTTTCTGCCGCGAATATGCGCCAGACGATCGGCAATCACATCGAAAGTATGGAGCGATGCGCGTATTTTACGGTTCCTCAGAAACACTTCCATCTCGACGGCGGATAAATTGGCGGGCTTGGGCGATTCCTCGTCGATATCGACCGGCTCACTTGCGGCGGCTTGGATGGATTCGAGCAGAATGTCGCGATCGTCTATGAAATCGCGCAGCAGACGCGGCTCCTGGCCGATCAGATAGACGGCGGTGCGCTGGTGGGCTCGAAATTGGCGAGCAGTTTGGCGAGTTGATCCTCCACCAGAACGCGATCAGGAAATGTGGAGTTCAGCCAGTCGAGCACGATGAGTGCGTAGCCGGGACCTTCGGGTGCATGCGACGTTGCCGTGTTGGGGTCAGAATTGGAAGATACGGTAGCGCGGCTGGCGGCGGTGAAGAACGACAGCGGCTGCGGCTTGCCGTCGCTCGAGATTTCGAAATCCTGTCGGCGGAGATTGGTGATGCGGTTGCCCTTGGAATCCTCGGCGACCACCCGTACCTGCACCAGCGTAGTGGTCGAACGGATCACGGGCTGAGCGAATACCACCGCGAGGCTCAGGCAGGCGATGCAGGCTCCACGCACATCGCTAAGGCGTCGTGATTGTCGAAAAGATTACATCTTAAAAACCATAAGGTCTTCATCGACGAAGCCATCGCTCGAGTGGATCGAGTCGCGCTCATGCCCGTAGACTTCGAACCCCAGCTTTTTATACAAGCGGCTCGCGGCGGTGCCGCTGGCGACATTCAGGTTGATCTGCTGCACTCCGTTCATCTTGCGCGCGCGCCGGATGATTTCGGAGAGGATT
Source organism: Terriglobia bacterium (assembly GCA_963819125.1). Lineage (GTDB taxonomy): Bacteria > Acidobacteriota > Terriglobia > Bryobacterales > Bryobacteraceae > Palsa-187. Next base: position 737,460 of record CAWFUQ010000011.1, on the reverse strand, counting down.
GCGCGCGCGACGCCTTGATTGCGAAACGTTGGTTCGACGAAAACACCCCAGATTAAAGCTTTGTGATGTAGCTTGGCGCGCGGATTTCGGGCGAATCCGGCCATGCCGATCAGATGGTCGCCATGAAAGCAGCCAATGACGAAGTGCTCCGGCGACTCGCTCAGCCTTTTGGCGATGGATTGGAGCGGCTGCGCATCATGCTCGGCCACCGATTCGGCGAACGCACGCGGCGAATCGTCGAGGGCCTGGCGGCGGAGTGTTTGGAAAGCCTCTGCATCGGCGCGGGTGAGCGCGCGAATTTGCATGCCCTAGCGTAGCGGATTTACGGAACCTGAACAGAGGAGACGGCGCCGTCGGTCAGTCGAACGGAACCGGCGTTCCGATAGCGATAGGTCTCCACCAGATGTCCGCCGTCGGCCATGGTGATTCGAGCGGAAGGGGTGCCCAACTTCATCACGTCCTCGCGCGATGTGCCGTTGGAGATCTGGCGCAGATTGTCGCTGGTCATCACTGGAGCCGGCGCGGGCGCCGGGGGAGGAGGAGGCGCGATCACAGGAACTGCCGGCTCCGGCGCGGGTTTGCGGATCGACGCCCGGCGAACGGGCGGGGGAGGAGGAACGTTCGATCCATCCGGTTTCACACTGCCCGGCCCGACTTCAAAAAGAGGACCTGAGGGGTCCGACGAAGCTGCTTTGGAGGATTTGGTTTTGCCCTGGTCGGCGGCCTTGGCGGTCTGCTTGTCCACGACGCCCAGGATCCTGCTCAATCCGTCGCTGACTTTCTTCCCAGCGACGCCGCCAACCGAACCGCCGGCCGCCGCGGCCGCGCCTTCGAGCATTGATTGTCCGAAGACCGGTACGCCGGAGATTCCGGCTAAAGCGGCAAGCAATATGCCCGCGAGTGTTCCACGCATAATCCAGTACCCTCAGCCAAATAGTAACAGCGGGCGCGGCGTAGAGCATACAGGCGATTCCCCCTAATTCTCTTACAAAATTGATCTAGCACCACTATCGTGTGGGTGCATCCTGATGTATGATTTAAGCGGATGATTCTGGAGCAGGTACGCCCGGGACTCACGACCAACGACGCTCCTTTTATCGAAGAGGCGCGCAGTCATGGCGACCTCTATATCCAGCAGCCCTACGAACTCTATTCGGAGCAGAATCACGAAGCGTGGCGGCGATTATTCGCGCGCATGACGCCTCGCTGGGCACGTTATGCCAATCCGCAGTTCCAGCAGGGCATCGCGAACCTGTGCCTGCGCCCGGATCGCGTGCCTCGTTTGGATGATGTGAACCGGTTCCTGAGCCCGCTGACCGGATTTCGTGCGAAAGCGGTGAGCGGCTACGTTCCCGCGTTCCTGTTTTTCGATTGCCTGCGCAATCGCGAATTTCCCACCACGATTACGATCCGGCGCGCCGACCAGCTCGATTATCTTCCGGAGCCCGATATCTTCCACGACATCGCGGGGCATGTGCCGATGCATACCGATCGTCATTTCGCGGATACTTTGGTGCGGTTTGGGGAATGCGCGCATACGGCGGCGGAAATCGCCGGTGGGATTCGCGATGAATCGGAACGGGTGCGGACGCTCACGAGCATCATTCGCGCGATGGCTCGATTCTTCTGGTTCACGATTGAGTTCGGGTTAATGCGATCGCCAGGCGGTTTGCGGGTTTATGGAAGTGGGCTGTTATCGAGTTACGGCGAGATCGAGCATGCCATCGAATCGCCGGAAGTGCAGCGGTATCCGATCCAGCTCGAGTGGGCCGTCAATCAATCATTCGAGATCGATCATTACCAGCCGCTGCTGTTTATCGTCGATTCCTTCGACCATTTGTTCAGCCTGGTGGATGAGCTGGAGCGGTGGATGAAGGCCGGGAAGCTATCAAACGTCGCGCCGGGTGAGCCGGGCGTGGACGAGAAAGACCTCAAGAGTTTCCTGGAAGCCTCAAGATCGTAGAATCACTGCATGCGATGGTGCGTCATTCTGTGCGCCGTTTCCGCGTTCGGGAACGAGTGCGTCGAATTGTCTCAGCGTGATGCGCTTAAGGCGGCTACGGTCGTTTTCTCCGGGCGCGTCGAACGGATCGAGCCGATCACACGGCATGAGGACGACCCTGCGGCGAAGGTCGAGTTGGAGCGGCCGATGGACGGATCGCCTGCCGTCGTTACGTTTTCGGTCATGAAATCCCGGCAGGGTTCGCCTGACAAGCGTGTGAAGGCATTTCTGTTTCAGAAGCCGCCGCAGGGCCGGGGATATCGGTTTCAGACCGGCCACGATTATGTCGTCTATACACAGGAGCTCAAGCGTTGGGAGCCAGTGTTGCGAATTTCGAAACGCGATCTGGTGTACGATCTCGGATCCGAATGCCCTTTGCGCATTCGAAGCGATGTCGCCGTGGAGGCGGCTCGCTTGGGTGCCAGGTAGCGGCTGCGGCGTTGCTGATCGTTGCGCCAGAATCGCGACGGCTGGGCGAGGGCAAGGAGTCATGATGCGTATCGCGTTATTCCTGTTTGGGGCGGCGCTCCTGATGCGCGCGCAGACGTTCGAGGTCGTGTCGATCAAACTGAGCAATCCCGATCGCCGCAGCGAGGGCACGGTCAGCCAGTCGCGCTTTCTGCCTGGAAGATGGATTGCTGATGGAACCTCCGCAGGCGCCCTGATCGGGCTGGCCTATCAGATTCGCGAATCCGAGATCTCCGGCGGTCCGGTGTGGATCAAATCAGAGCAATTCGACATCGACGCAAAGCTTCCAGCCAAGGACGCCAGGCCGGAAGAATTTCGCGCGATGCTGCAAGCCATGCTCGCCGATCTGTTTCAGCTTAGCGTGCATCGCGAGGTTCAGCAGCTTGCGGTTTATGAGCTAAACATCGCGAAGAGCGGGGCGAAGCTGAAAGAAACTCCCGATGGCATTCCTCCCATGGCGGCGGGGATCCGTGCCACCAGGTACACGGGGCAAGGGATCTCCATGGTGGACTTTGCGCGCATGTTGCCGAACTACGTGGACCGCCGCGTCATCGATAAGACGGGCTTATCGGGCAAATATTATTTCCGGCTCGAATGGAACATCCGGTCGAGTCCGGAGGATCCTCCCGCGCCGTCCATCTTCACCGCGATCCAGGAGCAACTCGGCCTGAAGCTCGAGTCGGCGAAAGGACCAGTAGAGACGATCATCATCGATCGGATCGAGAAACCTTCGGCGAATTAGCCTCTAACTTCAGCCCGGGCGGCGCGTCGAACAGCCTGAGGTAGAATATCTGCGTGCAACCCGACACCGCTCTCCAACTTGCCACATCGCAACTGAACCGGGTGCGAGAGGAAATCGGCAAGATTATCGTCGGACAACAGGATGTTGTCGACGGCGTATTAATATGTCTGCTGGCCGGCGGCCATGTGCTGCTGGAAGGCGTTCCCGGTTTAGGAAAGACCACACTGCTGCGAACTTTGGCGCGTGTGATGCATCTTAAGTATTCCCGTATCCAGTTCACGCCGGATCTGATGCCCGCCGACATCGTGGGCAGCATGATTATCGACACGGAAGGATCGTCGAAAGCGCTGCGATTCTCGCCCGGGCCGATTTTCGCGAATCTGGTGCTGGCCGACGAAATCAATCGCGCCACGCCGAAGACGCAATCCGCACTGCTGGAAGCGATGCAGGAACGAACGGTGACCAGCGGCACGACGACGCATCTGCTGGAATCGCCCTTTCTGGTAATGGCGACGCAGAATCCGATCGAAATGGAAGGCACCTATCCGCTGCCCGAAGCGCAGCTCGACCGGTTCCTGATGAAGATTCTGGTGCAGTATCCCTCCCGCAAGGATTTGAGCAACATCGTGGTGCGCACCATTCAAAAAGAAGAGACCGAAATCAGCCAGATTCTGAATCGCGAGGAGATCATGGGGTTGCGCGAGGTGTGCCACAAAGTGCTGGTGGCGCCGCATGTGCAGGAATACGCGATCGATATGGTGATGGCGACGCAGCCGGGCACGCCCAGCGCGCATGAGCTGACCAACAAATATATCCGCTACGGCAGTTCGCCGCGTGGGGCGCAGGCGCTGGTGGAATGCGGACGCGTTCGGGCGCTGATGCAAGGACGGCTGCATTTGTCGACCGAAGACGTCGAAGCGGTGGCGCCGGCGGTGCTGCGGCATCGCATTATTTTGAATTTCGACGCACACGCGGAAGGCCAGACTCCGGAGACGATCCTTTCCAAGATCATTTCAAGTGTGGGAGTCGCGGCCGCGCGCTAATTCCAGTGCCCGAAGCTTTACTCGATACGGCATTGCTCGAAAAGCTCGAGCGGCTGACGATTCAATGGCAAAAGTCGCTGCCGGGGCTGGTGGGCGGACACAATACGTCGCGCTTCGCGGGGCCGGGGCAGGAATTCCTGGACCATCGCAATTTCCATCACGGTGACGATGTGCGGGGTGTGAACTGGCGCGTGTTCCTGCGGCTGGAGAAATTATTTCTCAAGATGTTCCAGTTGGAGCCGCGCATTCCGGTGCGGTTGCTGGTCGATTGCAGCCAGTCGATGCTGACGGGTGGGCTAACTGATGAACCCAACAAATTTGACTACGCGCGCAAGCTGGCGGCGGCGTTGTGCTACGTCGGGCTGGTGCGATTGGATTCGATCTGCCTGCAGCCGTTTTCGTCGAAATTGAACGATTCGTTCGTCGCCAGCGGCGGGCGCCATCGCTTTCAACCGGCGGCGAATTATCTGCGCGATCTGAAAGCGGGCGGCGCGACCAATTTCATGGAAGTGTCGCGCAGTTTCATTTCGCGGTATCCGCAGCGCGGCCTGGTGATTGTGATCTCGGATTTCCTGGACGACAACGATCCCGAAAAGCCGCTGCAGTTTCTTTCCGATTTCGGGCATGAGCTGATCCTGGTGCAGGTGTGGGCGCCGGAGGATCGCGAACCGCCGTGGGACGGCGAGCTGGAGTTGGAAGACGCGGAAACCGGGATGCACGTGGAACTGGCATTCGATCGCGACGCTCGAGAGCAGTACACTGCCGCGTTCGACGAATACGCGCAAACGGTCCGCCGCATTGCACTGCGCAACAGCGGCCGTTACGTGGGAGTGCCTACCAACGTCCCAGTAGAAGATGCGATTTTCGGATCGTTAATGAGAAGCGGGGCTGTTAGTTAACGAATGAATTTTTTGAATCTCGGTCTCGGCGAACTGCTCGGGCTGGTGGGCGCGATTTCGGCTGGCGTGGTCGCGCTGTACTTGCTGGATCGATCGAAGCGGCGGCAAGTGGTGGCGACGCTGCGCTTCTGGAGCGCGGCCGATGTTCGCACGGAATTGAAGCATCGGCGTCGCATCCAGCAGCCGTGGAGCCTGGTGCTGCAACTGGTGAGCCTGGCGCTGCTGCTGATCGCGCTCGCCGGGCCGCGCTGGGGCGGAGGCGAGGATGCGGGCCGCGATCATGTGGTGATTCTCGACACTTCTGCATGGATGGGCGCGCGTTCGCCCAATATCCGGCAGGGCACGCTGATGGATGACGCGAAAGCTTCGGCGCGCAATTATCTGAAATCGATTTCGGCAAGCGATCGGGTGATGATCGTGCGCGCGGACGCGCTGGCGACTCCGGCGACGGCGTTCGAATCGAATCGCGGAATTCTGGAAGGCGCAATCCGGGAATCGCAGGCGGGCGCGTCGGCATTGAATCTGGAGCAGGCGTTTCAGTTCGCGCAAAGAGCGCAGAGGCTGCAATCGCGTCGCGCGGGCGAAGTGGTGTTCATCGGCGCCGGACGCGTAGCGGAATCGGAAGCGGGATTCGGCGGGTTGGCTTCGAACGTTCGAGTTCTTCCCGTCAATTCGCCGCAGGAGAACGTGGGGATTCGCAAAATTGGTCTGCGGAGATCGCCCGCGGCGCCGGATGCCTGGGATATTTTCGTCGCCGTGAAAAATTACGGATTGAAGCCGCGCGATGTGGAGCTTGCCATTCAATTCGGCGGCGCGCCGGCGGGATCGAAAGCGATGACCATCAAGCCGGGCGCGGAAGAGCAGGCGACGTTCACCTATAAAACGCGAGTGGCCGGGTATCTGGAAGCTCGCATCCTTTATTCCGGTGGATTGCGCGATTCGTTTCCGCAGGACGATCGCGCGGTGATCGAACTGCCGGCGCAGAAGCCTCTGCGTGTCACGGTGTTTTCGCCGGAGCCGGAATTGCTGAAGCCGCTGATCGCGTCGAATCCGCAGGTGGAGGCGACCTTCGAAAGCCCCGCCAAGTATGATGCGAACACGCCGGCCGACGTGATGGTGTTTGATCGCTTCGCACCGCCCTCGCCGCCCAAGGTCGATTCGATCTGGCTGCAGCCGCCATCGTCAGGATCGCCGATTCCGGTGCGTGGCCAGATGACGGCGGCGAAATTGGACCGATGGCACGCGGATTCGCCGCTCGGCGCGGGGTTGCGGACCAAGGATGTGCAGATCGAGTCAGCGGAGACGTTTGTGACGGCGCCGGGCGATATCGTGGTCGCGGAATCGAAGGATGGGGCGCTGGTGGCGGCGCGCGCAGGATCGCCGAAGGTGGTCGTGATGGGTTTTCAGCCGCTAAAGACGGCGCTGAAATATGAATTGGCGACGCCGCTGCTGATCGCCAATGTGTTGCGCTGGATGTCGCCTGAAACATTCCGGCGCTGGGATGTTCAAGGCGGATCGGTGGGCACGGTTTCGGTTCCGGTGGATAAAGGCACCGATCCCGCGAAGCTGCGCGTGATCACGGAAGACAATAGACCACTGCCGTTCACTATCGAAGGGGATTCGATGCGGTTCTTCGCGGGCGCGCCGGGGACGGTGCGGGTGCTGAATGGCGACAATCGCGAGACGGTTTATTCGCTGACGCTGCCTGATGTCGGCGACACTCTGTGGCGCGCGCCGTCGAATGTGAAACACGGGATTCCACGAGGGTCGGTTTCGGAAGCGACCATTACTGATTTTTGGCCGTGGCTGGCGCTAGCGGGCGGATTGGGATTGCTGATCGACTGGCTGTGGTTCGGGCGAAGCAAGGCGTTGCGATTGCGCACCGCGCAATTCATTGCGTCGCGTAAATCGCCGCTGAGGAAGGCATCGTGAAAAGGTCAAAGTGCCGTTGCGCCCAAACGCGCTCTCTGACGTTCGCGCCTCAACGTCCTGGCGGCGATTGTAAAGGGAAGGCTGAGCGCCACGAGCGTTTTGAGGCGCGAACGGCAGAGAGCGCGTTTGGGATGCTGATCGGAGGGCTGCTCCGATGAGCTTTGATCGTATCTGGGTGCTCTTCGTCGCGTGGATTCCTCTCGCCTGGATGCTCTACGAATGGCAGCGGACCTCGCGTCGCAGCGCGCTGGTGATGAAAGCGGTATCGTTCACGGCGATTCTGCTGGCGCTTGCCGAGCCGAGGCTCAACGTTTCCGAAACCAAAGTCGCGGTCGCGGTGCTGGTCGACACATCAGCGAGCGTTTCTCCATCCGACCTGGAGCACGCGGCGTCGATCGCGAGTTCGATCGAAGACAATCGCGGCAGACATTGGATGCGCGTGATTCCGTTCGCTCGCGCGACGGAAACTCCCGCCGATGGATCGAAAAAAGGGTGGAAGCTGAAGCCTGCCGTGGGCGAAGCCGGTCGCGCGACGGATCTGGAAGCGGCGATTCGTGAGGCGGTCGCATCTTTGCCGGAGGGGTTGGTTCCGCGTGTCGCGCTGATTTCCGATGGCAAGCAGAACAAGGGCAGCGTGGCGCGCGCGGCGTGGCAGGCGCAGCAATTGGGAATCCCGATCGACACGTTCGCGATGAAGGGTCGCGAGAAACCGGCCCTGCGACTCGAATCGGTCAGCTTGCCGGCGATCGCGTTCACGGGCGAGCAATTTCCCATCGACGCGGTGGTTTCCGCGCCGAAGGCCGCGACTGCGGAAGTCGAGTTGACGGCGGAGGGCCGCACGCTGGGTAAGACGGAAGTGAAGCTGGAAGCCGGCGAGAATCCTCTGCGCCTGCATGCGAGTTTGAATACGCCGGGTGCGCTGGATCTTGCGGTCGCGATTCGTGCGCAGGATGCGGGCGAGGTGCACTTCGATCAGGCGGTGATGCTGCGGCGGCCGAAAGTTCTGTACATCAGCGGCGATTCGGTCGCTGTGAATGCGCATTTCGAATCGACGCTGCAGGCCGCGCAGTTCGATGTTGAACGGGCCGGCGAAATTCCGGCGGGGAATCTGCGCGATTACCAGATCGTGATTTTCGACAACTGGGATCTGGAATCGATCCCCACTTCGAAGAAAGATGAAATCGAGCGCTACGTCAAACAGGGTGGCGGATTGCTGGTGCTGGGCGGCGAGCGCAATATGTATAACGAGAATAAAAAAGTCGAGGACGCACTGGATCGCGCTATGCCTGCAAAGCTCGCGCCGCCGCGATCGCCGGAAGGCACGGCGGTGGTGCTGATCATCGACAAATCGTCATCGATGGAAGGCCGCAAGATGGAGCTGGCGCGCCTGGCGGCGATCGGGGTGGTCGACAATCTGCGGCCCATCGATCTGGTGGGCGTGTTGATTTTCGACAATTCGTTCCAGTGGGCGGTGCCGATGCGGCGCGCCGAAGATCGCACGCTGATCAAGCGTTTGATTTCGGGAATCACGCCGGATGGCGGAACGCAGATCGCGCCCGCGCTGAACGAGGCCTTCCGGCGCGTGGTGCCCACGCAGGCGACCTATAAACACATCGTGCTGTTGACCGACGGGATTTCGGAAGAAGGCGACAGCCTGGATCTGGCGCGTGAAGCGGTGCTGCGCCGCGTCACGATTTCGACCGTGGGGCTGGGCCAGGATGTGAATCGCGCGTATCTGGAAAAGGTGGCGCTATCGGCGGGCGGGAAATCGTATTTCCTGAATGAGCCGGCGGGCCTGGAGCAGATTCTGTTGAAAGACGTGATGGAGCACACCGGATCGACGGCGGTCGAAAAGCCGCTTCCTCCGCACGTGCTGAAGCAGGCGGAAATTCTGGACGGCGTTTCGATGGACACCGCGCCGGCGCTCAAAGGCTACGTGAAATTTATCGCCAAGCCGACGGCGGAAACGATTCTCGAGATCGATCGTGATCCGCTGCTGACGCGCTGGCAGTACGGGCTGGGGCGATCGGCGGTGTTCGCGTCGGATGCGAAAGCTCGCTGGGCGGCGGATTGGGTGACGTGGAAGGGCTACGACAAATTCTTCACCAACGTGACGCGCGATTTGCTGCCGCACGCGCAGGCGGGCGAAGCGACGGTCGAATACGACAGCGCGAATGGCGATCTGGTGGTGGAGTATCGATTGGGTCGCGAGGTTGAAGAGCCCGCCACGCTGCCGGAGATTTTTGTGTTTGGACCGGATGGGTTTCAGAAGCCGATCGCGGTGAAGAAAATTGCGGCAGGGATGTTCCGCGGGCGGTTGCCGATCGGGTCGCGCGAAGGATTGTTCCGCGTCAGGCCGCTGGTGGAATCGACCGCGTTTCCGGAGGCGGGATTATATCGGCCGGAAGCGGAGCTGACCGATTACGGATCGAACGTGGCGCTGCTGAAGCAGGTCGCCGAATTTACGGGCGGCCGATTTGAACCGTCACCGAAAGCGGTGTTCGAAGCGGGGCCGCGCAGCATCGCGTCGAGCTTGAATTTGTGGCCGGGGTTGCTGGCGCTGGCAATTCTGTTAAATCTGCTGGAGCTGGTGATGCGGAAGTGGAAGGGCATCCTCGGGGAACCTGCGTGAAGGCGTCGGTGTTTTGCGGCGCAAGCGTCGACGGATTTATCGCGCGCCGCAATCACGATCTCGATTTTCTTCCTGAAGAGCCAGAGCCGCATGGCTACGACGAGTTCATCGCCAGCGTGGATGTGATCGTCATCGGCCGGAATACGTTCGAAAAGGTGCTGGGTTTCGGCGGATGGGCGTACGGCAAGAGACGCGTGGTGGTGCTGAGCAGCAGGCCGATCGATTTATCGAAGATCGATGGAGTGGTGGAGCAAATGGGCGGCTCGCCCCAGGAGATCGTCGCGAAGCTGGAGGCGAGCGGAGCGCAGCACGCCTACATCGACGGCGGGATCACGATTCAACGATTCCTGAGCGCGGGGTTGATTCAACGATTGATTGTCACGCGCGTGCCGGTGCTGATCGGCGATGGGATTCCGTTGTTCGGTCCGCTGCCGCACGATGTTCGGCTGCGACATGTGACGACTCGGCACTACCCCAGCGGTCTGGTGCAAAGCGAGTATGAGGTGGGGGCTTGAGGCGAACTCGCAGGCGACAAAAGGCGATCGCCTGCGCTACTCAGCGTGCTCTGACAGTGATTTGACGAAGGCCACGTCGCCTTCCAGAAAATCGTAATCCGTCAACTTCGCGCGTGGCGACCAGACCATCTGCTCGAATTGCAGATTCTGCGGTTCGCCGGAAAATTCGTTCACGTGGAAGAAGTGCAGGTGAATGGTAGACCAGGTCAGGTCCGCCATCAGGTCGCCGATTACTGCTTCGATCGCCAGTTCTTCTCGCAGCTCACGGGCCAAGGCGATCTGAAGGCTCTCGCCCGGCTCGACCTTGCCGCCAGGAAATTCCCATTTGTGCGCGTGACGGCCGGACTTGCGCTGGCAGATCAGAATCAGCCCGTTTCTTTCGATCACCGCGGCGACGACGTTCATTTCAAGTGATAATAGCGACGAATGCACTCGGCGCGTTTGCTCGAATATTTTCAGGACGCGCGGCGTGCCGGTGAACTGCCCGCTCCCGCGCTGCGCGCCGATGTTTCCAACCCAGCCTGCGGCGACATGCTGCGGCTCACGGTGCGATTCGAAAACGATCGCGTGGCCGAGGCGCGATTCCAGGTTCGTGGTTGTACTGCCGCGATCGCGGCGGCATCGGCGCTGACGGATTGGATGATCGGGAAATCGGCAGCAGAGTTGCGCGTGCTCAAACCGGCGGCGATCGAGGAAGCGGTGGGCGGGTTGGAGCCGGCATCGAAACACGCGGCGGTGCTATGCGTCGACGGGGTCAAATCGGTTTTGGGTATGCTGAATACGAAATGACGCCCTTCGATTTCCGTCCGCGCACGCGCGTGCTGTTCGGCGCCGGGGAGTTTTCGCGAGTGGGTGAAGTAGCGCGCGAACTGGGCGGCACGCGATGCCTGCTGGTGGCCGATCAGGGCATGCTCGATCGCGGCTATGCGCAGGAGGCGATCCGTTCGCTTAAAGCCCGGCGCATGGAAGTGTTCGCGTTTCACGATTTCTCGTCCGGTCCGACTACGGCGATGGTCGACACGGGTGCGGCGTACGCAGCGCCATTCAAGATCGATCTGATTGTCGGATTGGGCGGAGGAAGCGCGCTCGATTGCGCCAAGGCAATCAATTTCGTGGTGTCCAACGGCGGATCGATTCGCGATTATTGGGGTTACGGCAAAGCGTCGCGGCCGATGCTGCCGATGATCGCGGTGCCGACCACCGCAGGCACGGGCAGCGAAGCGCAGACGTACACGGTGATCGACGACACGGAATCGGGAACGAAAATGGCTTGCGGCGATACCAAGGCTGCCTTTCGCGTGGCGATTCTGGATGCGAAGCTGACCACGACGCTTTCGCGCGCGATGACCGCGTCGACCGGCTATGACGCGATCTCGCACGCGATTGAGACGCTGGTCAGCACGCGACGCAACGCGCTTTCGGAATGCTTCTCACGATCGGCGTGGCGGCTGTTGAACACCAGCTTTGAGCGCGTGTTGAAGGAGCCGGAGGATTTGGAAGCTCGCGGGTCGATGCTGCTGGGCTCGCATTTCGGCGGCATGGCGATGGAGAATTCGATGCTGGGAGCGGCGCACGCGTGTGCTGCTCCACTGGCGTCGCATTATGGGATGGCGCATGGCGCGGCGATCGCGCTGGTGCTGGCGCACGTGGTCGGCTGGAACAGCGCGGTGGCGGGTCGCCAATATGAGGAGCTAAACGTGGGCGATCTGGCGGAGCGGCTGCGCTCGCTAGGGCACACGGCGCAATTGCCCATGACCTTGCGCGACGCCAAGGTGCCGGAGTCGGCGCTGCCGAGGCTCGCCGAAGAGGCGGGGTCGCAATGGGCAGGGAAATTTAATCCGCGGCACTTCGATCAGGCGGCCGCGCTAGAGATTTACCAGTGCGCGTACTGAACAGAACTGCCGTGATCGCGCTGTTGACGATCATGCCCATGCTGGCGCAAGCACCATTGAATCCACCCCCGAAAGTTCTGCTGATCTCGCGCCAGTTCATCAAGCCGGGACGAAAAGCGGACGTGTTCAAGATCGAGCGCGAAAGCGTGGAGCAGCAGAAGCGGCTGAAATCGCCGCATTCGTACTGGGTGCTGTCGTCGGTCAGCGGGCGCGATGATTTGTGGTGGCTGAACGGCTGGGATTCGTACGGCGATGTCGAAAAGGAAATGGCGACGGTCGCGCAGATTCCGGGATTGCTGGAACAGTGGGCCGCGAATCCGGCGCTGAAAGCGGAGATGGTGACCGATCCGCGCGAGATGTATGCGCGGTTTCGCGAAGATCTGAGTTACGGCGAGCGCGGGGAGAAGACGCCCTATTTTCTGGTCACGACCGTTACTGTCCGGCCGGGCTTTCGCACTGAGTTCGTCGAATTGCGCAAATTGATTCGACGTGCGCAGGATGGCGCCCGCGTCGCCGACAACGCATCGGTTTATGAAGTGGAATCGGGAGCGGCCGACGGCACGTTCGTCATCTTTTCGAGCGCGGCGAGTTTAGAAGAGGCGGGTACGCTGTCTCAGATCCATACGCGCGAATTCGAGACGCTGCTAACCGTCCCGTCGCGAACGCAGTTCCGAGCATTGAGCACCTCGGCGATCCTCAGTTCAGAGACGGCGCTGTTCATGGTGAGCCCGGAGCTCAGCATGCAGCGGGAGAAGCCATGAAAACGCTAGCGGTCTTTTTCGCCGGTGTGTGCTTGCTCACCGCCGACGACTGGCCGCAATTTCGCGGCAATCCGAGTCTCACTGGCGTCAGCACCGGCACGCTTCCGGCGAACCTGAAACTGCTGTGGACTTTCGATGCGGGCGATTCCATCGAATCGTCGGCTGCGATTTCGGAAGGCGCGGTGTACGTGGGATCGCAAACCGCGGAGCTGATCGCGCTGAATCTTGCCGACGGCAAGGTGCGCTGGAAATATAAGGTCAAAGACGGAATTGGGGAATCGTCGCCGGCGATCAGGAATGGCGTCGTCGTGATCGGCGATCTGGCGGGTACCATTCACGGCGTCAGCGCCAAAGACGGCAAGGGACTGTGGACCTTCCCGGCGGCGGGCGAGGTGAAAGCATCGCCGGTGATCGTCGACGATCGCGTGATCATCGGATCGTATGACGGGAATCTGTACTGCCTGTCGCTCAAAGACGGCAAGGTGCTCTGGAATTTCAAGACCAATGGACCGGTGCATGCGACGGCCAGCGTATCGAACGGGCTCGCCTATATTTCGGGATGCGACGGAGTGCTGCGCGGGATTCGCATCACGGACGGCAAGGAGATGGTGCAGATCACGACGGGATCGTACACGGGCGCGTCGCCCGCGATGTCGGCCACTGGATTCGTGTATTTCGGGACGTTCGATAACGACGTGCTGGCGTTCAATCTGAAAACCAAGAAGCAGGTGTGGCGTTATGAGAACCCGCAGCGGCAGTTCCCGTTCTATTCGTCGGCGGCGTTGACCGGCAATCGCGTGATCCTGGGCGGTCGCGATAAATCGGTGCATTGCCTGAACGCGCAAACTGGAAAATTGATGTGGGAATTTGCGACGAAGTCGCGCGTGGAATCGTCACCGGCGGTGGTGGGCGATCGCGTGTATGTCGGATCGAACGATGGGAGATTCTACGTTCTGAGCGTCGCCACCGGCGCCAAGGTTTGGGAGTTTAATGCGGGTGGTCCGCTGTCGGCGTCGCCGGCGGTGGCGGAGGGGCGGATCGTGATCGGGACGCAGGACGGGAAGTTGTACTGCTTTGGCGAGTAATGTCGTCCAGAAGTTTTTCGACCGACTTGCTCACCTGCCGCACCGCGAGATCGAAAGCGGGCTGATTGGCGCGCGAGGGCTGGCGGAATCCGCTGACCTTGCGGACGAACTGCAGTGCGGCGGCGGAGATTTCCTCGCGCGTGGCGGGGTCAGGGCGGCGAAGGACTTTGATGCTTCGGCACATACCTGCCATCATATGAAATAACTTGGGCCTGTACGATCGATTTGAGTTGCTGGAGCTGCGCCGCGATGACGGCATCCAGACCTATCACGCGCGCGAAATCGCGACCGCGCGGCCGGTGCAGGTGCACGTGCTGGGGCATGGAGAGACGCCCGAAAATCTTGCATTGCTGGCGCGAATCGAGCATCTGCCGGAAGCGGAGTGGCGACGGGTGATCGAACGCGGCGAGGTGCAGGGGATGCCGTACGTGGTCACGGATCGCCTGGCCGGTCACCCTGGGTTTCGCGAATGGCTTACCGCCAAGACCGATCCCGCGGTGCGGCAGCAGTCGCTGGACGCGCAGTTTCTGGATCTTTTCGACCCCACTGCCGATACCCGCACGATCATCCCCGCGCCGACTCGAACCATGCTTTCGGTACCCCCACCCGAGGCTTTCGAGCCGAAAACAACCACGATCGCGTCTACCGAGGCTCCGTCCGTGCGACAGAAGCCGGCGATGGCCCGATCCGTGCTCGCAATCTGCTTCGGCATTCTGGCAGCAGTGGTGTTGCTAGGGCTGATTGTTGCAGTCATTGCGTTTCGCCGCCACTAGGAAAAATCGCTAAAGTTTTTTCAGTAGTACGAGAGAGTCGGCGGGGGTAAGCCACTATACTCTAAACCCGCGAATGCGAATCTCAGTTGACGCTCATGCGATTGGCTGTCATCTGACCGGAAATGAAGTTTACGTCCGTAATCTTCTGTTGCAATTCGGTCGGCTGGACAAACATAACGATTTCGTAACTTATCTTTCCAGATCCGTGATGGCCAAGCCTCCGGCGGAGCTGGACGTCCCGGCGCGATTTGAACGGCGCATGGTTTCCGAAAATCCGTTCAAACGGCTGGGATTCGATCTGCCGAACGCGCTGCGGCGGGATCGTCCCGATGTGCTCCATGTGCAATACACCGCGCCTCTGCACACCCGCGTTCCAATCGTGGTGAGCGTTCACGACGTCAGTTATCTGGAGCATCCACGCTACTTCACGCGGTTTCGCGCCAACCAATTGAAGCTGACGGTGAATCACACCATTCAGCATGCGGCGCGGATTCTGACGCCCAGCGAGTTTTCGCGCGACGCGATTCTGCGGCACTACCCCGCTCTTGTGTGCAAAGACGAAGAAAAAGTGGTGGTGATCCCGAACGCGGTCGCGCCCTCCTTTCGGCCGGTGGATCGGCAAACCGCGCAGGGGATGGTCGAACGCAAGTACGGCATCCGCGGGAAGTTCGTGCTGATGGTGGGGGATCTGCAGCCGCGCAAGAATCATCTGGGCGCATTGCGAGCGTTCGAAGAGCTGCTGCGCGGGAATCCGCAGTTCCCGCATCAACTGGTGTTGGTGGGCAAGGAAACCTGGTATTCGAAGGAGCTGCATCGCGCGGTCGAAGCCAGTGCGATCTGTTCGCGCGTCCATTTCACCGGTTTCATTCCCGACGAGGATCTGGTGTATTTCTACGGCGGGTCGGATGTGCTGCTGTTCCCATCCTTCTATGAAGGCTTCGGGCTGCCGATCCTGGAAGCAATGGCGTGCGCGCGCGCCGTGGTGTGCTCCAATGTCACCGCCGTGCCGGAAGTGGCCGATGGCGCGGCGATTCTGTTCGATCCCTGTTCGACGTCACAGACGGTGCGCGCGCTGCGCGATGTTCTGATCGACGCGGAGCTGCGGGGTCGCATGGAACGCCTGGGGATAGCGCGCGCGGCACAGTTCAGTTGGGAGCGCGCTGCGCGAAAAACGCTCCAGGTGTATCACGAAGTGTACTACGACGTGATGTTGAAAAAGGTGAAAAAGGGGACAGACCGCTCTGTCCACGCCAATGGGATTAGCAGTAACCATCTTGTTGCGGATGGGGACAGAGTAGTCTGTCCCCTTTTTCAACACATAAAGTGACGCGGATCGCATTGTTTTCGCCTTTGCCGCCGGCGCGTAGCGGGATCGCCGATTATTCGGCTGCGCTGCTCGATCCGCTGGAACGGCTCGCCCAGGTCGAGACGTTCACGGAAATTCCTCGCGAATTTGATCCGGCGGGCTTCGACGCGATCGTCTATCAGCTGGGCAACAATCCTCATCACGCGTTCGTTTACGAGATGGCCATTCGGCACCCGGGAATCGTGGTGCTGCATGAAGCCAATCTCCATCACCTGATCGCGCATATGACCATCCAGCGTGGCGATTGGGACGGGTATCTTCGCGAGATCGAAACCGGCGCAGGCGCGGAAGCTTTGGAATACGCGCGACGCTATGTGCGCACCGGGGATCGCGCTCCGGCGTACGATGTGCCGCTGCTCAAATCGATTCTGGCGCGATCGCGCGCGGCGATTGTGCACAGCGCGGCGGTCGAACAGGAATTGCGCGCGCACGATTTTCGCGGGCAGATCGCCAGGATTCCGCACGGCGCATGGATCGTGGATGCCGACCGGATGCTGTACCGCTCTCGATTGGGGATCGATGAATCGACGCCGCTGATCGGCATGTTCGGGTTTCTGAAACCGTATAAGCGCATCGCCGAATCGCTGCGGGCATTCGCGCGATTGAGCCGGGTGCGGCCCAACGCGCGCATGATTCTGGTGGGCGAAGCTCATGAAGGGATGAAGCTGAATCTTCCGCCGAATGCGCGGCACATCGATTTTGCGCCGATGGAGGACTTCAATGGGCTTCTGAGCGCGTGCGATGTGGTGTTGAATTTGCGATATCCGACGGTGGGCGAGAGCTCGGGCACGCTGTTGCGCGCATTCGGGATGGGGAAAGCCGCGATCGTATCGGATGTCGGGTCATTCCGCGAATTTCCGGACGAGATTTGCCTCAAAGTGCCTGTCGATTCGAGCGAAGAGGATTGCCTGTTCGAATTCATGAATCTGCTGGTGTCGCGTCCCGAAGTCGCGCGCGCGGTGGGAGCCAAGGCTCGGGCATGGGTGGAGCGGGAATGCAGTTGGG
This sequence comes from Terriglobia bacterium, assembly GCA_963819125.1. Lineage (GTDB taxonomy): Bacteria > Acidobacteriota > Terriglobia > Bryobacterales > Bryobacteraceae > Palsa-187. The sequence continues at coordinate 720,345 of CAWFUQ010000011.1, read as the reverse complement.
AATCGGTAGCGCGTCGTTATGTCGATTTCGTCGAAGGAAAGCCGGAGCAGGCGCTAGCCGTCCGGGATCGCGCTGAGCCGCTGGACGCGCCGGAAGTTGAAAAATACATTCAGAGCTGGGCGACCGTTGCGGAAGGATCGAAACAATACGTCGATACCCATTTAACGCGCCTCGAACGGACGCTCGAGATCACGCCGCGGGGCGGGCCGCAAGATCGAGTGCTCGAAATGGGCGCGTATCTGCACATCACTGCGGCGCTCAAAACGCGGCTCGGATACGGCGAAGTGCGCGGCTGCTATTTCGGCGAAGCAGGCAAAGTCCATTCGCGCAGCGGGATTTCAGCGACAGGAGAAACGTTTGACTGCGCGATCGATTTGTTCAACGCCGAGCGCGATGGATTTCCCTACGCCGGCGAATATTTTTCGACAGTGCTGTGTGGCGAGCTGCTGGAGCATCTGGCCGCCGATCCGATGCACATGATGATGGAGATCAACCGGGTACTTAAGCCTGGCGGGCATGTGGTGCTGACCACCCCGAACATCGTTTCGCTGCGCGCCGCCGCGGCGATCCTGCAGGGCTTCCATCCCATGCTGTTCCCTGCTTATATTCGACCGCGCACGGAAGGCGAGATTGAGGCGCGCCACAATCGCGAATACACCCCGCGCGAAATCGATGCGCTGCTGCAGAATTCCGGCTTCGAAGTGACGCTGCTTGAAACGGGGCCTTTTCGCGATGCGCCGAAGCCGGAACTGCGCTGGGTGGAACACCTGCTGGATCGCTATATTCTGGATCCCGCAAATCGCGGCGACGGGATTTACGCCGTGGGACGCAAGGCCGGGCCGGTGAGAGATCGATATCCGGGCTGGCTTTACCAGTGATTTCGAACCCGCACGCGCGCGTGGAAGGATTGCAGCTTGACGTGCAGTTCGACCTCGATTCGAGGTGCGTGATCGCGTGGCAGATTTTCGATCCCTCGAGCGGCGCGTTCCTATTCGAAGGCGAATGGCGCGAAACGACCGGGAAACAGGCGGACGTGCGCGTGCCGCTGCCTGCCGAAGCCGGGCCGTATCGTGTACAGATCGCGCCGGTGGAAGCTCGCGAACGCTTCATCGTGATCGAGGCGGCGGTAAGCAACGGCTCCGCGCGGATCTCCAGGCCGCGCATCGGAACGCAGGAAGAATTTGCGCTGCGGCGGCTCCTGAGCGCGATTCCGAAAGCGTTCGTATATCCGCCGCGAGCGTTGTGGAGCAATCGAAGGCTAATCGGGTCGATGGTGCGGCGCGATATTCTGGCGCGCTATCGCGGCAGTTTCGGCGGTGCGCTGTGGACCCTCCTTAATCCTCTGCTGCTGATGGCGACCTACGCTTATGTGTTCGGCGCAGTGCTGCACACGCGCTTCGCGGGCGACGCGAGCGGCCTCGGCTATGTGTTCTATCTTCTCGCGGGGATGCTACCGTGGCTCGCGCTTTCGGAAGCAGTCGGTCGATCGCCGCACGTGATTCCGGAGCATCGCACCTTCGTCAAGAAACTGGTATTTCCCTTGGAAACGCTGCCCGCGAATCTGGTGATCTCGGGTGTGATCGCCGAAGCATTCGCGCTGACGATTTTCGTTGCAGGATTGCTGCTCGCGCATCGGCCGATTCCAGAGTCGGTGATGTGGCTGCCGATTGTGATCGTGCCGCAACTCCTGTTGACCCTGGGATTGTGCTGGTTCCTGGCGGCGCTGGGCGTGTTCGTCCGCGATCTGGGCCAAGTGATGGGGTTCGCGATGACGCTGTGGTTCTTCCTGACGCCCATCTGTTACCCGGAAGCGAGCCTTTCTCGGAATGCGCTACGGGTCTTGCGATTCAATCCCATGTACGTGCTGGTAGGTGCCTATCGCGCGATATTTCTGGAGGGGCACGCGCCCGATCTGCGCGCGTTGGGGGTGCTCACCTGCTTTGCCCTGGCAATCGCGATCCTGGGTTTCGGGTGGTTTCATCGTCTACGACGAAGCTTCGTTGATATTATTTGACAGATATTATTTGATGGCTTCGCGCACTCATAAGAAGTGAGCGAACAAATCGTTGCGGCCATCGCGCAGTTCATCTCCGCAAGCGGGCAACCGGTTGCGATGGAGGCAGGCGAAGATCCTTTGCCGATGACGCGCGACACCATCGCGATCACAGATCGGGGCAGTTCGGTCACGCTGGAATGCTGGTCGGCGACCCGCAACCTGGTGCGCCGCGTGCGCGCGATGACGCATCAACGGCGCGGAATGCTGGAACTTGAAATCGAACGCTTTGGTGGACGTACGGGGAAATTGACGCTGCTCGATCTGGCCGATCCGTCGAATCGTAACGCGGGCCAGCGTGGATCGCGGCTCAAGTATCGCGAGCGATTCCGGCAATCGCTGCGCCGCCAGTTTCCCGATTGGCGGATCGTCGAACTTAGTACGGAACCGGATTTGCACCATAGCTTGTCGCCCAGCTTTCCGCGAGCTCTGCTGCGCAAAGGAACCACCGGGATCGCTGCGATTGGCGCGGGAGAAGACGCGCTGGCGCCTGAGAATGCGTTGAGCTTCGGGCTGATCTGGCTGGATTACCTGCGCCGCCGCGAGCCCAAACTATCGATCGAGACTCTGGCGATTTTCGTCCCGCTGGGAAGCGGAATCCTCGACGTGTCATCGCATCCGATTTCTGGGTTCCAACGCCGCGCGATACCTGGTCTTCGTGCACGCGCCCGGATCCATCGAGGATCCCATCGATCCCGGCGATTACACCAATTTCCATACGCGTCTCGATCCGTATCGCCAGCCGTTGGCGGACGCGCGGCCTGAATTGATCGAGTGGGTGGAGCGCATCGGACGCATCGAAGGCGTCCGAGCGGGACAACGCCGATGGATCGTTGTCGCTTGCGGTGCACGGCCTGGAATTCGCACGCGCCACTGGAAACGAGCTGCTGTTCGGGATCGACAAGAAGCACGTTGCGGGCAGCGAGGGACACATCGCGGAAATCGAACGGATCGCCGCAGGGCTGGCCGCGATGCGCCATCCGGGCGCGATCGATCGGATGAATCCCCTGTATCTGCGGCGTCCTGAGGCGTGGCTCGAATCGCAGGTACGCGCGTCGATTGAAACCGTCGACGCGACGCTGCGCCCGTCGCCGATCTACGGACAGGTCCCGCAATTCGCATCGGGCGAGCGTGGCGTGATCGATGTTCTCGCGGTGGATCGCGACGGCCGCCTGTGCGTGATCGAGATCAAAGCGTCACAGGACATTCACCTCCCTTTGCAGGCATTGGATTACTGGATGCGCGTGAAGTGGCACCTGGATCGCGGCGAGTTCGACGGATGCGGATATTTTCGCGGCATCGAACTCCGTCGTGATGCGCCGAAACTGTTGCTGGTCGCGCCCGCGCTCGACTTCCATCCCTCGAACGAAACCGTTCTCCATTTCTTCGCTTCGGATGTTCAGGTGGAACGCATCGGTGTAGGGATAGAATGGAAGAGGGATTTGGAAGTAATGTTCCGCTCCCCTCTGCATCATGCCTCTCGCCGTATTTCGCAAGGTCAAACAAGCCGCATCGAATTTGAATCCGCGTGAAGTAAGAGAGGCGGCCGACCGTCCGGTCGGCATCGCGATCATCGCCTCAACGGCCGAAGCGCTGGGCCGCATGGAAACCTATTTTGCGCCCGCGCATCTTTCGCCGGATCGCCGCGCGCAAGCAGTCAGGCTGCTGCATCGGGGCGGCGTGGGTTGCGATGTGAGCTGCGACCTGGAGATTTACGAATCAAGCCTGCTGCGGCCCGCGCGCGCGTTTTCCTTCGATCCCGATGCTCCCGAAGATTGCGTGCGGCGCATTTTGCGTGCCCGCCAGGATCTGACGCTGCCCTTGGCGCGAAATCTTTTCCCGTTCCGTAAACCGGCTGCATACCGCATCATTCGATCCGTCGCCAAAGACAACGCGCTGTTTTGTCTGGCGACCTCGCTGCCGGACGTGGTGCCGGGATTATCGATTCCGTGGGCGCTGGGCGAATTCGGATCGGACGCGGCGTTTCTGACGATGAACCAGATGAAGATGGCATTCCATCTGGCGGCGGCGAGCGACCGGCCCATCGGGTTCCGCGAACAGCGCGGCGAGATCGCGTCCATGGTCGCCGGAGCGTTCGGCTGGCGGGCGCTGGCGCGGGAGCTGATTGGCAAGGTGCCGTTCGGCGGGGGCATGATTCCGAAAGCGGCGATCGCGTACGCGGGAACGTATGCGGTGGGGGTGTCGCTCGAACGCCTGTACCGGCTCGGATACGGATTCACCCGCGAGGAGCGCAAAGCGGTCTACGAAGAGGCTTACGAGAACGGACGCCAGATCGCGGGGATGCTGCTCGAAGGGCTGCGCAAGCCCAAACCCGTGGCGGTGGCGCCACTCAAGGTCACCAAACGCGCTTCCTGACTCCTTGTACACTTTAATCTTAGAGGTCGGCGATGGGTCTGAGCGCGCTTCCAGTTTTTCTTCTTTCGGTATTCGCATTCGGCGATTCCATGACTTTGCGCGACGGCCGCACCATTACCGGAAAATTTCTTTCCAGCGACGGTAAGATTATTCGCTTCGAGATGGGAGATCGCATCGATAACGCGAAAATTGAAGACGTGCAGAGCCTGACGTTCGACGTACGGCCTCCCGCGCCCGCGCCGGCGGCATTGACGAATGTCCAGGGCACGCTGAGAGCAAGCGGGGGGACAGAGCTCCTCTCGGGAACGCCGATCGTAGTCCGCATGATCGAGCCCATCGATTCAGAAAAAGATCCGATCGGCAAGACGTTTCTCGCCTCGCTCGATGAACCTATTATGGATCGCCTGGGCCCCAAGGTTCGCATTCCTTCCGAGACTCGCCCGACCTTTAAACTGGAGCAGCCCGTCCGGATATGAGTTCGCCCATTGCGAGGTTTAGATGAGCGAGACCTCGCTCGGCAAGAGCAAGATCAAAATCCTGCTGCTCGAAGGCGTGCACGAAAGCGCCGTTGAAGCATTCCGCGGCGACGGCTACACCGAGATCGATTACCATCCGAAATCGCTGGGGCCAGCGAAATTGATCGAGGCGGTGCGCGACGCACACTTTATCGGTATTCGATCGGCGACCAAGCTCAACGCGGAAGTAATCGCCGCAGCGAACAAGCTCACTGGCATCGGCTGTTTCTGCATCGGGACGAATCAGGTGGATCTGGAAGCGGCGCAGGATCGCGGCGTTCCGGTATTCAACGCGCCCTTTTCGAACACGCGCAGCGTGGCGGAGCTGGTGCTGGCGGAAATTGTGATGCTGCTGCGCGGGATTCCGCAGCGCAACGCGGCGGCGCATCGCGGCCAGTGGGTGAAGACCGCCGAAGGCTCGCGCGAAGTTCGCGGCAAGACGCTGGGAATTATCGGATACGGACATATCGGCACGCAGATCGGCTTGCTGGCTGAATCGGTGGGCATGCAGGTGGTGTATTTCGATATCGAGGGCAAGCTTGCGCTGGGGAACGCGAGGCCGGTTGCGACGCTGGACGGATTGCTGGAAGCGTCCGATGTGGTCACCTTGCACGTTCCCGAAACGCCGCAAACCAAGGGGATGATCGGCGCGGCGCAGATCGCGAAAATGCGCGCCGGGGCGATGCTGATCAACGCGTCGCGCGGGAGCGTGGTGGATATCGAAGCCTTGGCGGCGGCGCTGAAATCCGGCCACTCCGGCGGGGCGGCGCTGGATGTATTTCCCAAGGAGCCGAAAGGCGCGGGTGAGGAGTTCTCATCGCCGCTGCGCGAGTTCGACAACGTTCTGCTCACCCCGCACATCGGCGGCAGTACCGAAGAGGCGCAGCAGAATATCGGGCTGGAGGTCGCCGGCAAGCTGATCAAGTACAGCAATAATGGGTCGACGCTGACGGCGGTCAATTTCCCCGAAGTCTCGCTTGCCGAACATCCCGGCAAGCATCGCCTGCTGCATATCCATCGCAATCAGCCGGGCGTGCTGTCAGCCATCAACTCGATTTTTTCTGAAGAAAAGATCAACGTGGCGGGCCAGTATCTGCAAACCAACGCGCGGATCGGCTATGTGGTGATCGATATCGAAATGGGCGAGCGCGAGGCGTCGCTGCACATCAAGCGACGATTGGATGAGGTCGCGGGGACGATCCGGACACGGATACTGTATTAAGTAGCGCGGGCCATCGGTTTTCGTGGCCTGCGTTTTCGACTCGCAGGCGACAAAAGGCGATCGCCTGCGCTACTTGATACACTAGGATTTTCATGGCCATTAGTAAGGATCTGCTGGAAATTCTCGTCTGCCCGCTGTGCAAAGCTCCGGTCGAATTGAAGCAGGACGAGAACGGCCTGAAATGCGTCGAATGCAAGCGGGTCTATCCCATTCGCGACGACATCCCCGTGATGCTGGTCGACGAAGCCCGCATTGAAGAATAGCCTGTAGACACGTGAGCCATCTTCTCGATCGGCTGCCGTCCGGTTCGCGGATCGCCGTGATCCGTTTGCGATCGCTCGGCGACTGCGTACTCACCACGCCTGCGGTTTCGCTGCTGAAATCGCATCGTCCTGATCTTAAGATCACGATGATTGTCGAGCCGCGGTTCGCGGCCGGTGTTTGAAGGGAACCCCGATATCGACGAAGTACGCGCGGACGCGTGCGCGTGCCGATCTCGCCATCAATTTTCACGGCGGGACGCGCAGCATGCTGATGACGATCGCGACCCGCGCGAAATATCGAGCCGGGTTCGGGCATCACGCCTGGTCGTTTTTGTATTCGCACCGGATTCCACGCGCGCAGGAGATTCTGGAGGTTGATCGCGCGGTGCACACGGCAGAACATCTGGCATCGGCGATGTTTTGGCTCGGCGTGCCGATGCAGGAGATCCCGCGCGCCAAATTGTTCGCCGATGCGCCGCCGCAATCGAAACCGTATGTGGTGATCCATCCCTTCGCGGCCACGCCGGAAAAAACGTGGAGTGCAACGCGATTCGTCGAAGTCGCACGGAAACTATCCGGCCTGGATGTCTTCTTCCTCGCAGGACCCGGTGACGACACTAGCGCGTTCGCCGGATTTAACGTGTGGAAAAACGAACCGCTGGCGCGCGTCAAGAGTCTGATCTCCGGCGCGTCGCTATTCATCGGCAACGATAGCGGGCCGGCGCACATCGCGGCCGCGTTCGGAATTCCGGTAGTGGTCCTGTTTGGATCGTCGGATCCTGGGGCGTGGTCGCCATGGCGAACTGAAGCGCACGTGCTGCGAGGCTTGGATCGAATCACGGCCGACGATGTTCTGGCAGCGGCGGGAGTACGCGTGTGAACGAACTACGGCGCCTGCTGAGCTACTCGAAACCGTACATCCCCCATCTTTCGGCTTCGGTCATTTTGATGATGATCGTCGGCGCGATGCAGGGCTTGACGGCTTTGCTCATAGGTCCGATTTTCGATCGCGTGCTCAATCCTGATGCGGCTGACGGGCCGGTCCAACTGTTCGAATTCCCCAAAGGCCATCCGCATTACCTGCATCTTCCCCTGCCGCATCAGATTCACAACGTGTGGACCATCATCGCGATCGCGATTGTGCTGGTGTTCCTGGCCAAAGGACTGTGCGATTACGCCGGCAATTATCTGATCAACTACGTAGGCTTTTCGGTGGTCACCGATCTGCGCCAATCCGTGTTCGATCGCGTGCTCAATCAGGACGCGCATTTCTTTGAAGACCACTCCACCGCGCGCGTGATGTCTTCGATCATGAACGATCTCGAAAAAATCCAGGTCGCGACATCCCATATCCTGGCGGATTGGCTGCGCCAGAGTTTTACGGCGATCTTTCTGCTTGCCGTGCTGATTCACACCGACAAATGGCTCGCGCTGGTAAGCCTGACCGTGCTTCCCTTCGTGCTGATTCCGACGATCAAGCTGGGGCGGAGAATTCGCCGCACCACGCGCCGCACCCAGGACGACGCCGCGGAACTGAATCAGGTGATTCAGGAAACGCTCAGTGGAAATCAGGTGGTGAAATCGTTCGGGGCGGAGGAGATCGAATCCAACCGTTTTCGCGATCGCGCCCAGCGGCTGCGTCGGTCGAATCTCCGGTACGTCTCACAGCAGGCCATCGCGTCGCCGATCATTGAAATCTTCGGCGCCTTCACCATCGTCGGTCTGCTTACCTACGCGCGCGATCAGATCGTCCACGGCACCATGACCGCCGGCGCGTTCACCAGCTTCGTCATCGCGCTGTTGATGCTGTATGAGCCCGTCAAGCGGCTCGCCGGCATTCACAATATTTTTCAGCAGGCGCTGGGCGCATCGCAAAAAGTTTTCGAATACTTGGACCGGGATAAGGGGATCGCGGATCGCCCCGGCGCCGCGAAACTGCCGCGATTTGAGAAATCGATCGTGTTCGATCACGTAAGGTTTCGCTATCCCAGTGCACCGGAGCGTATGGTTCTCGACGATGTTCAGCTTGAAGTGAAAGCGGGCGAGATCGTCGCAGTGGTCGGGCCGAGCGGAGCAGGGAAAACGACGCTGGCCAATCTGGTGCCGCGATTCTACGACGTCGAACAGGGCGCGATTCGCATCGATGGGCGCGACATTCGCGATCTGAAGCTGGATTCACTGCGCGACAAGATCGGCATCGTGGCGCAGGAGACGTTCCTGTTCAATGACACCGTCGCGAACAACATCGGGTACGGCGCGTCGAAAGCTACGCTCGCGCATATTCAGGAGGCCGCCCGCAACGCTCTGGCCGAGGAGTTCATTCTGCGCATGCCCGACGGCTACAATACGATGATCGGAGAGCGCGGGCAGAAGTTGAGCGGCGGTCAGCGGCAGCGTCTGGCGATTGCGCGCGCTCTGCTCAAGAATGCTCCGATCCTGATCCTGGATGAAGCCACGTCGCATCTCGATACCGAATCCGAACGGCTGGTGCAGAAGGCGCTGCAAGTGCTGATGGAACATCGCACTGTGATCGTCATCGCTCACCGGCTTTCCACCGTCCGCCGCGCGGATAAGATCGTGGTGCTGGATCGCGGCCGGATTTGCGAAACCGGCACGCATGATGAATTGATCGCGCAGGGCGGCCTCTATCAGCGCTTGCACGAAATGCAGTATCTGGAATCGGACGTGGCGAATTCATGACACCCGTCAAACAATCCGAGCCGAAGCCTCTACGCAGCATGACTGGATTCGCGCAAGCCCGCCGTGCGCTGGGCGACAGTGAACTGATCGTCAGCCTGAAGAGCCTGAATCATCGCGGCCTGGATATTCAAATTCACGCGCCCACCGCGGCCGATCCGTTCGAGAATGCGATTCGGGCGATGGTGAAATCACGCATGGTGCGGGGGCATGTGGAAGTACGCGTGAATCTGCCGCATGGCTCATCGAGCGAAACCGGGCCGATGCTGAATCACGCGCTGCTGGAACAATACCTGACCGCGTTTCGCGAAGCCTCGATTCGCCACGGCATCGATTGCGATCCGGATCTCAATGCGGCATTGCGAATCCCCGGCATGTTCGGCGATTCATCCGAGCCCGAGCCCGTCGAAGGGGTGGAAGCCGCATTGATGGATGCGCTCGAATCGGCATTGAGCGAGCTGAATCAATTTCGCGAGCGTGAGGGCGGGGAAATCGCGGCGGAGATGATTCGTCACAACGCGAGTGTGGCGGCAGCGGCCAGTGAAATGGAGCAACTCCGCGAAGGCGCCTCGTTCGCTTTCCAGGCGCGGCTTGCCGATCGCTTGAAGGACCTGCTTCAGGGAGTTCAAATTGAGCCGCAGAGGCTGGCGCAGGAAGCCGCGATTCTGGCCGATCGTAGCGACATCGGGGAAGAGCTGGCGCGTTTGAAGATTCACTCCGGACAATTAGGAGCGTTGCTGAATGCGGGCGGTGAAGCAGGCAAGAAACTCGATTTTCTGATGCAGGAGATGAATCGCGAGACCAACACGATTTTGTCGAAGACCAACAGCGCGGGCGACGCCGGGCTGCGCATCACGGAACTGGCGATCGCGGCAAAATCGGCGATCGAGAAAATTCGCGAGCAATCGCTAAATCTGGAATGACTGAGCAGCCCCTGGTGTTCATCATTTCGGCGCCGTCCGGATCGGGAAAATCCACGCTGACACGGGAGCTGTTGCGGTTGTCGCCCAATCTTCGCTTTTCCATCTCCTACACCACGCGCGCGCCACGAGGGCAGGAACGCGACGGCCAGGACTACTTTTTCGTGACGCGCCAGGAGTTTGAGCGGCGTCTGGCGAATGGTGAGTTCCTGGAGCATGCCGACGTGTTCGGCAACTATTACGGCACGCACAGCGACGAACTGGATCGGGCCGCGGCCGAGGGTGTCGATCTGGTGCTCGACATCGACGTGAAGGGTGCGCGACAATTAAAAGAGAAGATTCCGGCCGCTGTTTCGATCTTTATTCTTGCTCCCAGCCGTGAAATTCTAGAAACGCGTTTGCGGGCCAGGAGTCAGGATTCCGAACAGGTGATTGAGCGGCGCCTGGCGGATGCGGCCGAAGAGATTCGCAATTATACGCTGTACGATTACGTGCTGGTGAACCGGGAAGTAGCGGCGTCAGTGGATGTGCTGACCTCGATCGTCAAAGCGACCCGCAGCCGGCGCGACCGGATGGAGGATGCAATCCGTCCCATCCTGAAGACGTTTTTACATTGAATCGAGAGCATTATGCCTGAGACTAATTTCAAGAACACGGCGTCGAGCGTGATTCCGGACGATCCGGAATGTAGCGCTTACCGCTTTATCATCGTCGCCGCCAAGCGCGCCCGCCAGTTGCAGAACGGCGCACGCAGCTTCCTGCCCACCACTTCGAAGAAACCCACCGTTTCGGCGATGGAAGAAGTGCGCCGCGGGTTGGTGCAATACGAAGACATCGCGATACAGCGCGTGGTTCAAGAACCCACCGAAGAATAATTCAGAGGAGACGGGATTGAACGTCGTGCTCGGCGTCGGTGGCGGCATCGCGGCTTACAAGGCCGCGGAATTGGCGCGCGCGCTGATGGAGCGCGGGTGCACTGTTGAAGTCGTCATGACTTCGGCGGCGGAGCAGTTCGTGCGGCCGCTCACCTTCGCGGCGCTGACTGGACGCAAAGTTCTCACCAATCTCTTTTCCGCCGCGAGCGCGGAAGATACGCTTTCAAGTGCGATCGAGCACATTCGTTTAGCACAGGATAATCAGACGCTGGTGGTCGCGCCCGCGACTGCCGATCTAATCGCGAAATTCGCGCATGGGCTCGCCGACGATCTCTTAACGACCATGTATCTGGCGTTCACCGGCCGAGTGGTACTGGCGCCGGCGATGAACACCAACATGTGGAATCACGCGGCGACGCGCGAGAATCTGCGCATCCTGCGGGAGCGCGGGCACGAGATTATCGAGCCGGAAGACGGGGTGCTCGCGTGCGGCATGGTGGGGCCGGGACGGCTTGCGGAACCGGATCGTATCGCTGACGTAGTTGCGCAAGCGAAGGTTAAGAACGCTCCGCGGCGCGATCTGGAAGGCGAAGTGATTTTGATCACCGCCGGGCCGACGCAGGAGCCGCTCGACGCAGTGCGTTACATCACCAATCGATCCAGCGGAAAAATGGGGTTCGCGCTGGCGGAAGAAGCGCAGGCGCGTGGCGCGCGAGTCGTGCTGGTCTCGGGGCCGGTGAATCTTGCCGATCCGCCTGGAATTGAAATGGAGCACGTGACCACCGCCAAAGAAATGCGCGACGCCGTGATGAAGCATCTGGGCGACGCAACCATCGTGATCAAAGCTGCGGCGGTCGCGGATTATCATCGCGCCAATCCTCCGCAGCAGAAAGAAAAGAAGACGGCGGCGCGATTGTCGCTGGAACTCGATCCGACGCCCGATATTCTGGCGGAGATCGGAAAGAAGAAAGGCGATCGATTACTGATCGGGTTCGCGGCGGAGACGGAGAACCTGGTCGCCGAAGCGCGGCGCAAGCTGGAAACCAAGAATTGCGACATGGTGGTGGCGAATCTGGTGTCGAACAAAGAAATCGCCTTCGACTCCGATGAAAACGAAGTCACGCTGGTGACGCGAGCCGGCGCGACCATTCCAGTGGCGCGCGCGCCCAAACGCGAGATCGCCAATCGCATTTTCGACGAGGCCATCAAGCTGCGCCTCGCGCTGCACGCCGGGAAATGAATCGCGATCAACTGCATGACTATCTCAGCTTCTATCGCGACTTGGGCGTGAAGGAAATCTACAAGCGTCCTCGCAAGAGCGTTGCTGTCGCTGCGCCCGCCGCGAAGGCCGAGACGCCGGCTGTCATCCTGCCATCCATCCAACCCGCCAACGATTCGCTCCTCAAAATCATCGAAGACCTCGGCGATTGCAAACGCTGCCGGCTGAGCGAAGGCCGCAACAAGATTGTCTTTGGATCTGGAAATGAACGCGCGAAACTGGTATTCGTCGGCGAAGGTCCGGGCGCCGATGAAGACGCGCAGGGGTTCCCGTTCGTCGGTCGAGCGGGCCAGTTACTGACGCAGATGATCGAAAACACCGCGTCGAAAGAAGGGATTCCGATCAAGCGCGCCGATGTTTACATCTGCAACGTTGTAAAATGCCGGCCTCCGGAAAATCGCACGCCGCAGCCGGACGAAATGGAAATCTGCGGCGAATTTTTGTTTCGTCAGTTGATGACCATCCAGCCGAAGGCAATCTGCGCGCTGGGATCGACGGCCGCGAAAGCTCTGCTCGCGACCAAAGAAGGCGTGACTAAACTCCGCGGGCGCTGGCACAAATGGCGTGACATTCCGCTGATCGTGACATTTCATCCATCGTATTTGTTGCGCCCCTATAATCAGGACGCCAAGCGCGAGGCTTGGGAAGATCTGAAAAAAGTCCTGCACATGGTCTACGACTAATGAGTCGAGGACTTTTCATCACCTTTGAAGGCCCGGAGGGCAGCGGGAAATCGACGCAGCTTCGCCTCCTGGCCGCGCGGTTACGCGCCGAAGGACGAACCGTTTTCGAGACGGCGGAGCCGGGTGGAACTCCCATCGGCACGCAAATTCGCCGCGTGTTGCTCGATGCGAAAAATCAGGAGATGTCGCCGGTCGCGGAACTCCTGCTGATGTTCGCGTGCCGCGCGCAGAACGTCGATCAATGGATTCTGCCGGCTCTGTCTCGCGGCGAAATCGTAATTTCGGATCGCTTCACGGATTCGACGCTGGTGTATCAGGGAATCGCTCGCGGATTGGGAGCGGACGTGGTTTACGAAGTCGATCGCATCGCGTGCCGCGGGTTGATCCCCGATCTGACGCTGGTCATCGATGTCGATGTCGAGACGGGCTTGCAGCGCGCCCATGCCCGCAACCGGCGCAATCGCGACTCGGCTACCGCCGTCGAGACGCGGATCGACGAGCAGGAGATCGGCTTCCATCGCAAAGTGCGCGACGCCTATCATCAGCTTGCCGGGGACGAATCGGCGCGTGTGAAATTGATCGACGGCACGCAGCCTGAAGCCGAGGTTGCGCGCGAAGTTTGGGATGTCGTTCGCACGCGCTTAAGATAGAGACACATGAATCATCTGCCGCGGCGGCTCGCGATTATCGCCCTGGCGCTTGCGTTGACGCTGGCGGGCGGCACGATCGGCTTCATGCTGATCGATCACTATTCGGCTTTCGACGCGTTCTACATGACCGTGACCACGGTGACCACGGTGGGGTACGGCGAGCTCCATCCCTTGAGCCGCGCGGGACGAATCTTCAATTGTTTCCTGATTCTGTTTGGGGTGATCACGCTGTTGTTGGGGATCGGCGCGATGACGCAGACGGTGATCGAGCTGGAGCTGAATCAATTTTTTGGAAAGCGACGGGTCAAGAGTATGATCGACAAGCTGCAAGGCCACATCATTCTGTGCGGCTACGGCCGCGTGGGCCGTGGCGCCGCGGATGAACTGCATGCCGCGGGCGCGACGTTTGTCGTGATCGACCGCGACGAAGAACGCGTCGAACGCGCCATCAAGGCGGGTTTCCTGGCGGTGCTCGCCGATGCGAGCCATGATCAGACGCTGCGCGATGTGCGCATCGACCGGGCGCAGGGGCTGATCGCGACGCTGGGCTCGGATGCCGACAATCTGTTCGTAACGCTGACGGCGAAGACGCTGAATTCGCGCCTGCATTTGTCGGTGCGGGTGTCCGAAGAGACGTCGGAACAGAAGATGAAGCGCGCCGGCGCGGATTTTGTTTTTTCGCCGTACAACAGCACCGGCCATCGCATGGCGCAGGCATTGCTAAAGCCGCACGTGCAGCAGTTTCTCGATTTCACCACGCAAAATCTGGGGCTGGACGCGGGAATCGAACAGCTTTCGGTGATGGGCAGCAGCGCGTTCGCCGGTCAGACGCTAGCCGATATGCAGGTGCGGCGCGATCTGGGTGTGATCGTGCTGGCGATCCGGAAATTGAGCGGTGAGATGCAATTCAATCCTCCGGGCGAAGCGAAAATCGACGGCGGGGATCACCTGATCGTCATGGGGCGCCCCGATGGATTGCGTAAGCTCGAAAAATTGCTGACCGAGGCTGCGGCATGAACGTCGTGAGTGCGGAACAAATTCGCGAAGCCGATCGCATCACCATCGAGCGTGGAACTCCGGGCGAAGTGCTCATGGAACGCGCGGGCACGGCGGTCGTTGAAACGCTGAAGCGCGAGTTCGCGCCGCTGAAGAAACAGCGCGTGGTGATCTTCTGCGGCAAGGGCAACAATGGCGGCGATGGATTGGTGATTGCGCGTCTGCTGGACGGACGCGTGAAATCGTTGCAGGTTGTGAAGGTTACCGAGCTGACCGGCCAGACGAAGGAACTCGAGTTCGACCGGCGCGCGACTATCGTGGTCGATGCCCTGCTGGGTACCGGGTTCGAGGGGCCGCTCCGCGGACGATATAAGGAGCTGATTCGCGCGATCAACGAAGATTTTCCGAAAGCGAAGATTGTTGCGGTCGACATTCCCTCGGCGATGCAGGTGCGCGCCGATATCACCGTGACGTTCGCGGCTCCCAAGGCTGAGATGCTGCTGGGCGAGGATGCGTCGAACACCGGCAGGATCGTGATTGGCGACATCGGGATCTCGGATGAATTGTTGAAATCCGATCTCCATTTAAGCGAAGCACACGATTTTCGCGGGCTGATGCTGCCGCGAAAAGCCGATACAAATAAGGGCAGTTTCGGTCACGTGTTGATTGTCGGAGGGGCCGCCGGGAAGACGGGTGCCGCGGCGATGAGCGGCCTGGCGGCAGCGCGATCCGGAGCGGGATTGACCACGGTGGCGTGCGCGAATGATGCCCGGCTGGCGCCCGAACTGATGTGGCAGCCGCTGGGGGAGATTGATACCAGACGCGCGACCGTTTTGGCGGTCGGACCAGGGCTGGGGATGAGCCGCGAACTGGTAGCGCACCTGATGGCGGGTTTTGGCGGCGCGATGGTGATCGATGCTGATGGGCTGAATTCGATTGCGGCAACCGATTTTCGAGGGCGAGGACTGCAGACGATTCTGACGCCGCATCCTGGCGAAATGGGCCGCTTGCTGGGAATCGAAGGCAGCGTGAAGCCCGCGGACCGGCTCACCTCCGCGCGCGAGTTCGCCAAGTCCCGCGATTGCTGCGTGGTGCTGAAGGGCTTTCGAACGCTGGTCGCGTTTCCCGATGGAAATGTCTGGATCAATCCCACCGGCTCGCCGTCCTTGGCGAAAGGCGGGACGGGCGACGTGCTCACCGGTATGATCGCTGGATTCGTCTCTCAATTTCCCGGCGACATCGCGACAGCGGTTCGAGCCGCGGTATGGCTGCACGGCCGCGCGGGCGAGCTCGCGGCGGAAGACATGACTGACAAGTGTGTGCTCGCGACGGATCTGCTGCACTACCTGCCGAAGGCCATGCGTGAGTGTGCCCTCTAAAATATTTGAAACCGCCTCGGCGGAAGAGACGATCGCGCTCGGCCGTAAGATCGCAGCGACGTTGCCGCTGCGCGCCGTCGTCCTGCTGATCGGAAATCTGGGGGCCGGGAAGACCACGCTCGCCAAGGGAATCGTGAGTGGTTTGGGCGCCGCGAGTGAAGACGAAGTCTCCAGCCCGACGTTCACGCTGATTCACGAATATTCGCCGCGCGTGTATCACATCGACTTGTATCGCCTGGATCGCGCCGATCAGGTCGCGACGCTGGGGGTGGATGAAATTTTCGATCGTGAAGCCGTCGTTCTCATCGAATGGGGCGAGCGATTTCCAGAACTGATGCCGGCTGAGCGGATCGAGATCCGGCTGCGGGCCTTGCCTGGTGCGGGGGATGACGACCGGCGCGAAATTGAAGTGATAGATTGTAAGTGAGCACGCAATGGCGACGATCCCGCGAATTCTGACGTACGAGGAATGGCTCCAGATGCCTCCCGCCGAGGATGGCACACGAGAAGAAATCGTGAATGGAGAAATCCAACTCTTGCCTCCCAACAAAACTACGCACGCCGAGGTCGTTCACAATCTTTCATCCCTTATCACCTCGCAGATCGACCGCAAGCAGGTATTTCTCGCGGAGTCGAGCATCACGATTCTGATTTCGGACAAACCTCTTGCCGCACGGGCTCCTGATTTGGTCGTTTACTGGCGCAAGAACATGCTTCGTGACAAGAACGACGTTCTGCGGTCCGCCCCGGACTTGCTGGTTGAAGTGCTCTCTCCCTCCGAAAATAAGCGCCGTAAGCAGGCGAAGCTCGACGACTACGCGAAGATCGGCGTGCCGGAGGTTTGGATCGTTTCTCCGGAAGCAGAGTCCATCGACATTCTGCTGCTTAAAGATGGGCGGTACGAAAGGGATAGAATCGCGAACGCAGGCCAATTGCACCCCACCCGATTTCCTGATGTCGCGATTCCCGTTGCTGATATCTGGTCAGAATAAGTGCAATTGAATCTGTATGTTAACGTTGCTGTCTTGTCACTCGTCCCCCGAGTGTGCTAATAATATGATTTAGGTCTTACGCGCCGCGCAAGGCCTAAAGTTCAGGCGAATTTTTCAACGCACAACAAGAATAGATGGAGGATACACAATGAACATTCGACCGCTGCACGACCGCATTATCGTCAAACGGCTTGACGAGCAGGAATCAAAATCCGCAGGCGGGCTGATCATCCCCGACTCGGCCAAGGAAAAGCCGCAGAAGGGCGAAGTGGTCGCCGTGGGCAAAGGCAAGCGCGAGGAAGGCAAGCTGGTGCCGCCCGATGTCGCGGTGGGCGACCTGATTCTGTTCGGCAAGTATTCCGGTTCGGACATCAAGGAAGACGGCGTCGAATACCTGATCATGCGCGAAGACGAAATTCTGGGCGTGATCGAAGGCGCAGGCAAAAAGGCGAAGGCTTAATTCAGGGATTGAAACGAGGAACTTAAAATGGCTGCAAAACAAATTGTCTATAGCGAAGATTCCCGGCAGGCGATCCTGCGCGGCGTGAATCATCTGGCGAACGCGGTGAAAGTGACGCTGGGACCGAAGGGCCGCAACGTGGTCCTGGAGAAAAAATTCGGCGGGCCGACCATCACCAAGGACGGCGTTACCGTCGCCAAGGAAGTGGAACTGAAGGATCCGCTGGAAAACATGGGCGCGCAGATGGTGCGTGAGGTCGCATCGAAGACCTCCGACATTGCCGGCGACGGCACCACCACGGCGACCATTCTGGCGCAGGCCATCTTCCGCGAAGGCGTAAAGCACGTCGCGGCGGGTGCGAATCCGATGGCGCTGAAGCGCGGTATTGAAGTGGCTGTCGAGGCCGTGGTCGGCGAAGTGAAGAAGTTCTCCAAGGCGATCTCGGGCGATATGATCGCGCAGGTCGGCACCATTTCGGCCAACGGCGATGCCACCATCGGCAACACCATCGCGGAAGCGATGAAGAAGGTGGGCAAGGACGGCGTGATTACGGTGGAAGAATCGCGCACCATGATCACTGAGCTGCAGACCGTTGACGGCATGCAGTTCGATCGCGGCTACCTCTCGCCGTACTTCATCTCCGATCCCGATCGCATGGAGTGCGTGCTCGAAGATCCCTACATCCTGATCCACGAAAAGAAGATCAGCAACATGAAGGATCTGCTGCCGGTGCTCGAACAGATCGCGCGCTCGGGCAAGCCGCTGCTGGTGATCGCCGAGGAAGTGGAAGGCGAAGCGCTGGCAACGCTGGTGGTCAACAAACTGCGCGGCACGCTGAATGCCTGCGCGGTGAAGGCTCCGGGCTTCGGCGATCGCCGCAAAGCGATGCTCGAAGACATCGCGATCCTGACCGGCGGCGTGGCGATTTTCGAAGAGACCGGCATTAAGCTGGAAGGCGTCCAGTTGAAGGATCTGGGCCGCGCCAAGCGCGTCACGGTGGATAAGGACAACACCACCATCATCGACGGTGGCGGCACGGCGAAGACCATCGAAGCGCGCATCAAGCAGCTTCGTACCCAGGTGGAAGACACCACCTCCGATTACGATCGTGAAAAACTGCAGGAGCGGTTGGCGAAACTGGCCGGCGGCGTTGCGGTGATCAAGGTCGGCGCGGCGACTGAGACCGAAATGAAAGAGAAGAAGGCACGCGTCGAAGACGCGCTGCATGCCACTCGCGCGGCTGTCGAAGAAGGCATCGTTCCGGGCGGCGGCGTGGCGCTGCTGCGCGCGGCGGCTGCTCTCGACGGGCTGAAGCTGGTAGGCGACGAGAAGATCGGCGCCGATATCATCCGTCGCGCGTGCGAAGAGCCGGTTCGCCAGATCGTGGGCAACGCCGGTTTTGAAGGCGCGATCGTGATCGAAAAGATCCGCGCCAACAAAGAGACCAACTTCGGCTTCAATGCGGCTTCGGCCGTGTACGAAGACCTGGTGAAGTCGGGCGTGCTGGATCCGACCAAGGTGACCCGTTCGGCTCTGCAGAACGCATCCTCGATCAGCGCATTGATGCTGACCACCGAAGCGATGATCTGCGAGATTCCGGAGAAGAAGTCGGCTCCAGCGCCGGGTGGCGATCACGGTCCGGGGATGGATTACTAACTCCTGAGGAGTCAGAAGTCAGCAGTCAGTAGAAAAATGGCCGCTCGAGAAATCGGGCGGCCGTTTTATTTAGGTCCGGCGATGCAACTTAAAGACCAGCAGCGCGAGCGCACCAAGCGCGAACGTCCCTGCGGCGGACGGCTCGGGCACGCCCGTCGCGTTGCCGGTGAGCTCGATAGCGGCTGCAGGCTTGGTCGGATCGCCCGTGATCGTTGTGAGAGTCGATCCGTCCCAAACTCCGCCCATAACCCCTTCATCGTTCCCGAGCCAGTTTAGACTGCCGGGCGTGGGGTTGAGGAGTACGAACCAGTATGTGTCTCCCGCGGTTAGGACCGGGTTGACCAGTGAGTTAACGGTCGCGATCTCAGTTCCAGACACCGGGAGCGACAGGCTTTCCAGCAAAGTGCCGGGCTCTCCGCCCGAATCCGAATACAGAGCGGCGTCCTGATTGAAAGGCGCGTCTTCGGCGCGGAGAGCGACCTGAATCTGCGTCAGTGCCCCAGTGTTGCTGGCCACGAAACTCACGCCATCAAATGGCTGGATCGGGCCGAACCCGATAGGCGCATCGCCCGGGAAGCCCGGTCCGAAATCGCTAAAGATCACCACTCCCGCGAACGCATGCACCGGTACCACGAGGGCGGCCAGAACAATCAGCCGCCCTAAGTATCTTCTCCACATTCTGTTGATCCCCCGATAGTGGCGCGAATGGTTCTGATCAACGCGCCTATCGAAATCGTAAGCGGAAACGATTCCCGCGCCGCTACGAACTCGTGTAGTGTTCTCGCCTGAGCACCAGGATGTTAGAATGGCAATCGATGGCGGGCTGGCGGAACTGGCAGACGCAGACGGCTCAAAATCGTCCGACCGCAAGGTCATGGGGGTTCAAGTCCCTCGCCCGCTACCATCGCAATCCGGCCGCATGACCCTTCTGGTCCGGCCTGCCCAACCCTCCGATCTCGACACCCTGGCGCGCATGTGCCACCAGCTTTGGCCCGAAGCTTCGGCCGCTGAACATCTCGCCGAATTAGCGCCGGTTCTGGCAGGCGCGCCACGCGGCACGTTGCCCCGCATCATTCTTGTCGCGGAACGGGATCGCGCGATCATCGGATTCATCGACGCGGGTCTGCGCTCTCATGCCGATGGCTGCGACACGTCGGTGCCGGTGGGCTTTATTGAAGGCTGGTTTGTCGACGAGGCATTTCGCCAGCAGGGCGTCGGCGCAGGTTTAGTGAAAGCGGCCGAAGAGTGGGCGCGTGCGCAGGGTTGCAAGGAAATGGCGTCGGACACCTGGGTCGATCACGAACTTTCGCAGCGCGCGCATGAGGCGCTAGGGTTCGAAGTAGTCGACCGCTGCGTGCACTATCGCAAGAAACTTAACTGAGCGCGGTCGCGATGTACCACTGATTGCCGTGCGGGTCTTTGACCGCCGCGTAGCGATCGCCATAGGGCGCGTCGGCGGGCGCGTTGATCGAGGTCGCACCGGCCGCGATCGCCTGTGCATACGTCGCATCGGTATCCGGCACGTACAGATGAATCGCGCAGGGCATGGGGCGAACGTCGCCATGCGCCTCGCCCATTTCCAGAATCGAATCGCCGATCCGGATTTTGGCGTGGACCACCGCGCCTCCCGCTTCGTGCTGCTCAGCCACTTCGGCTGAGAACGCGCGCGTCAGGAAATCGATCAGCGATGGCGTGCCGTCCGGGCTCAGATAAATATTGACCGAATGCAGCCCGGTCGGAATGTAGGATTCGCCGCGTGCGGTCGCCAGATACCAATGATTGCCCGCGGCGTCCTTCACGCCCGCACCGCGTTCGCCGTATTCGTGATCCGTCGGCGTCTGTAACGATGCCGCTCCGGCCGCCAGCGCGCGCGTGTAGGAAGCATCGACATCGGGAACGTAAACATGCAGCGGCGTGGGGCGCGCGTCGTGCTGGTCCGGCGGATTCTCGCCCATCTCGACCATCGAATCGCCGAGCAGCACTTCGGCATGCATGATGCTGCCATCGGGCCGCGGGACCTTAAGACGCTCCGTCGCGCCGAATACATCTTTCATGAAATCCAGCAGCCGCGCTGATTGCGGCGCCAGCAGATACGGAGTCAGGCTGCGGTATCCTTCGCGTTTGAATGCGATCGTCGGTGTAGTCATGTTGCTCTCCTTCAGTAATTCGCGTTTCAATCTGGTTCGAAAATCCTGGTCAGGCAAATCGCGAACGAAGCCGGCGACGCGCAGCAGGGCATTCACTTCCGGTCCCGGCACCTGCGGACCGGCGGAGGCTTCCGCGCCGTTGACGGCACGATCGAGTTGTTCGATTAGATCGCGCTCAGCCATTTCTTTCACTCAGTCGATCCCGTAAATTCTGCAGCGCGCGGAACTGGAGTTGCTTCACCGCGCCCTCGCTTCTCGATAGCTCCCCGGCGATTTCGCGAATGGAGCGATCCTCCACGAATCGCATTTCGATCACGCGGCGCTGATCGTCCGGCAAATCGCGCATCAGCCCGTGCATCGCCGCGCGGCTTTCGATTTCTTCCTGATCGCCGCAGCCCGCGGGTTCATCGATTCGCGGACCTGATTCGCGGGCATTCGCCACGGCGCGATCCGCGATGGCATTCGAGGCGATGCGATACAGCCACGCCGAAAATGCGACGCCGCGCCATTCGAACTTCGCCAGATTCTTCAGCGCCTGATGGAATGTTTCCGACGTGATGTCTTCCGCCGCCGCGCGATCGCGCACACGCATCACGGCGTAGGCGTAGATGCGATCGAAATAGGCGTCGTACAACTCCGCGAAACGGCGCGGGTCGCGCTGCGCCGCCTCGACGAGCTGTTGCTCGCTTGCCATGGTCTCTACGGTTATAACCGTTCAGGCTCGCGAAAAGTTACGCGTGCAGGTGGGGCGGATTTCGAACCGGCGCAATTATTGCTTGCGAACGAACAGGCGGATTGAAAATCCGCCGCAGGTTGCAAACCTGCCCCACACAGACGTGCGAAAGGTTACGGTAGTCTTAGTGGCCGACACGCCCGATTCTCCCAGCAAGCTTCTCGATTATCTCGATCGTGCCGCGCGCCTGAATGCCGAATTCATCGTTTATGACGACGGCTATCGCGGCCGCTCCTATTCCTATCGCGAAATCGCAGCGATGGCGAATGCGCTTCGTGCGCGGCTGCGCGCGCAAGGAATCAGAAAAGGCGACCGCGCCATGCTGTGGTCGGAGAGCCGGGCCGGCTGGGTCGCGGCGCTGTGGGCGTGCCTCGCCGACGGAATCATTCTGGTTCCGGTCGATCCGCAATCCTCCGCCCAGTTGTTCGACCGCATCGCGAAAAAAGCGGGCGCCGCGATCGCGCTGGTGGGCGATCGACAACCGGAGCTGGAAACATCGCTTCCCGTCTGGAAGCTTTCTGAGGTCGAGCAGCATTTAGAGAACGCCGCGCCTGCCGATGCTCCTAAGCCCACCGCGGCGGACATCGCCGAAATCGTGTTCACCTCCGGCACCACGGCTGAGCCGAAAGGCGTGGTGATCACGCATGCGAATCTGCTCGCCAACCTCGATCCGGTGGCGGGAGAGATAGCGAAATATCGGAGATACGCCAGGCCATTTCAGCCGCTGCGAATTTTGAATCTGCTGCCGTTGAGTCATCTGTTCGGACAATCGCTGGCGCTGCTGATTCCGCCGCTGATCCCGACCTCAGTCGTCTTTATCTCGAGCACCGGCGCCCATGAAATCGCGCATCAGATCAAGTCGCGGCGGGTTTCGGCGCTGGTCGCGGTACCCAAGATTCTGGAAGTGCTGCGCGATCTGGTGACGCATCGTTTTCCGGAGGTGAATGGCCCCGCGCCCAGCGGCCATTTCCTCAAAAAATGGTGGCGATACCGCCGCGTGCATCGTCTGTTCGGCTGGAAATTTTGGGCGTTCATCTCCGGCGGCGCGCCGCTCGCGCCCGATGTCGAAAAATTCTGGTCGAAGCTCGGTTATCTGGTAGTGCAAGGCTACGGGCTCACTGAAACCGCGCCGATTGTTACGCTCAGCCATCCCTTTCATGTGAAGGAAGGGACCGTGGGCAAGCCGATTGGTGGGGTCGACATTAAGATTGCGGAAGATGGCGAAGTGCTGGTGCGCGGCGGCAACGTGACCAGCGGATATTACGGCGCGCCCGATGAAACAGCGGCGGTGTTCGAAGATGGCTGGTTTCACACCGGCGACATCGGGCAGCTCGACGACGAAGGCCATTTGCAAATTCGCGGGCGTAAGAAGGAAATGATCGTCACGCCGGAGGGCCTGAAGGTCTTTCCGGAGGATGTCGAGAAGACGCTGCTGGCGATTCCGGGTGTTCGCGATGCTGCCGTGATCGGCGAGCTTCCCAGGAAAGATCGAGTGCATGCGGTGCTGGTGCTCGAAGACGGCGCGTCCGCCGATGACATCGTGCGCGAAGCCAACTCCCGACTTGAGGATCACCAGAGGATCCGCTCGTTTTCGATCTGGACCGGCGGAGAACTGCCGCGCACCCAATCGACGCAAAAGTTGCGGCGCGCCGAAATCGCGGAAGCGATTGCCAAGGGCAAGAACGATTCCGGGCCCAAGCCAGAAAACGAACTCGCCGCGATCCTGCAAAAATATGCGCCCGGCCGTGCGATCACTCCCAACACGACTCTTGATGAGCTGGGATTGAGCTCGCTCGATCGGGTGCAGTTGATGATGGACATCGAACAAAAAATCGGTGACGTCGACGAAGCCGTGTTTTCATCGGCGACAAAGATTGCCGATCTCGCCAAGCCTGCCGCGGCCCAGACTGTCGAAACGGCCGATGCGTGGCCGTTCCCGGCCTACAACCGGCGCTGGGTTGCGCGCGCTGCTCGCCGCGTTGCGCAGCCGTATTTCCTTCTTCCGCTCGCCAGAATCTTCGCGCACATCCGCGTTTCCGGCCGCGAACATCTGGAATCACTGCACGGCCCGGTGGTCTTCGCGCCCAATCATCAAAGCCATTTCGATGTGCCCGTCATTCTCGCCGCGCTTCCGCCGCGTTACCGTTATCGCGTCGCGACGGCGATGTCCAAAGAATTCTTCGACCCGCATTTTTTCCCCGATCGATTCAGTTTCGGAAAGCGCTTCTTCTACACGCTGTACTATCGGCTCTCGACGTTCTTCTTCAACGCGTTTCCCATCCCGCAGCGCCACGCGGGCGCGGGCCGTGCGATTCGCTACATGGGCGAGCTCACCGAAGAAGGCTGGTCGATTCTGATTTTTCCGGAAGGCGACCGGACCTGGCATGGCGAGATCATTCCGTTCCAACCGGGCGTCGGCATGATCGCGTCGCAGTTGCATCTGCCCATCGTGCCGGTGCGGATCGTGGGGCTCGATCACGTGCTGAATCGTGAGGCGCGCTGGCCGCATATGGGGCGCGTCGAGGTGAAATTCGGAGAGCCGATCGAACCGTCAGGCGAATCTTTCGCCGAACTGGCGGCGAAAGTTGAAGAGGCGGTGAGGGCGCTATCCCCGGAGAATTAAATGGCCACGAATAAACACGGATGCACACGAATAGATTCTTGTTTTCATTCGTGTGTATTCGTGTTCATCCGTGGCGATCTAAGTTTTGGACGACTTTGTCCGGAACTCGTGCTGCATGATTTCCAGAGCAGCCGCGTTGCCTTCGAAGCGCACCACGCGCCCACGAGCCATCAGCTTCAGCGCGCAGCGATTATCCAGATGGGCCGGCCAACTGATCGACAACTCCAGCCTGCGGCCCGGCAGCAGCATTTCCCCGGTGGTAAACAAGATGCCGGAGCTGGACATATTCACGGTTTTGCCGGTGCCTTCCATTTCGCCCTCCCGTCGATTGAGCACACGATATTGGACATCGCGCTCAATCATCAGGCGTTTCGCGGATCGGCGGTCGTTCTGTTCGGTGGGCAGTGCCATCGTGTTATGAGAATGCCAGCCGCCCCCGTGGCCAGCAATAGGATCTAAGCCTCAATCAGCATGGTACTCGTGTAATGAGAGTCCGGTAGGGTCGCCCAGGGGCTTCTTCCGGCAAGGGTTCTAGATTGAGGATGATAGGAATTGCCTCGAAAAATCGAATCCCTATTCATCGATGGCCCCGCCGGCCGTCTGGAAGCTCTCCTGGAAGCGCCCGAAGAAAGCCCTCACCAGGTGGCATTGGTCTGCCATCCTCACCCTCAGCACGGCGGGACCATGCACAACAAGGTCGTATATCGGATTGCCCGCGGACTCAGGGGATCGGGCGCCGTCACCCTGCGCTTCAACTATCGCGGCGTCAATCTCAGCGCCGGCCAGTATGCCGCTGGCGAAGGCGAACTGGACGACGCTCGCGCCGCGCTCGATTATCTGCGCGGCCGCTATCTCGAACTTCCGTGTACGCTCGCCGGGTTCTCCTTTGGATCTAGAATTGTCCTCAGGCTTGCCAAGGAACGCTGGTCGACCACCCGCCGCGTGATTCCGGTCGGCTTTCCGGATCGTTATCGCGATGTGACCGATTTCGACATGCCCATCCCGCGTATCTTTATCCAAAGCACCCATGATGAGTTCGGGCCGGTGGAGTCCATCCGATCTTTGGTGGATTCACTGAACGAGCCGAAGCGTCTGATTCTGGTCGAGGCGAAGGACCACTTCTTCGCAGGGGGCTTGGAACAACTCGAAAAGGAGGTCTTGGAACTTGGTTAACTAACGCCTGCGAGCCTTAGCTCGCGCTCCAGGCGTTTGGTCGCCCGCTGGCTGATCAGATCCGCTACCTTGCCCAGCAACTCCGGCACGGCTTCCGGCTTGATCAGTACGGACCTCTGATGGCGATCATGGGCCGAAGGCAGATTCTGATAGGTGGTGATCAGCGCTGTCGCCGGCTTATAATCCATCATCCTGGCGTGCGCGATCACTTTGAGTCCGGCCTCCGGCGATTCCATCTGTAAGTCGCTCAAAACAAGCTCGTATTCGCCTTCGTCCAGCTTTCCGACCGCTTCCGCGGCGCTGGCGGCTGAGTCGACATGATAACCACCCGCTTCGAGCACGGTTTTAAGCGTCAGGCGCGAAGTGGGGTTGTCATCCACCAGCAGCACCCGGGCTAAGTCGTAATCTAAAGTGCGATGCTCGTAGGTCATTTCGGGTTGGCGTCTCGCGACGGAATCTGCCTTGCTCAGTAGAACCATCGCAACCCTAGTTTAACCGAAAGCGCTGGAATTCGATCCGCAGAATTTCCTAGTCCGTCCTAGGTACTGCGTATCACTATGATTTAAAGATACTTACTTCCGAATACGCGGTCGAAGATCCGGTCCGTATGGATCAGATAACGATCCAGTGAAAAGGCCTCTTGAATCTTTTCAACCGATAGATAGGAAAGGATTTCTTTGTCCGCGGATACGGCGGCGCGAAAATCGCCCTCGTTTTGCCATGCTCGCATGGCATGGGATTGGACTAAGCGATACGCCTGTTCCCGCAGCATCCCGGCAGCCGCCAGATCTAGTAGGAGTTGGCCGGAAAAGATCAATCCCTTGGTAGACTCCAGATTTCGAAGCATCCGCTCCGGGTAAACGCGCATTCCGTCCACCAGCCAGCGCGTTTTTTCGAGCATGTAATCGGTCAGAATCGCGGAATCCGTCAGGATGACGCGCTCGACCGAAGAATGCGAGATGTCGCGTTCATGCCACAGCGCGATATCCTCCATCGCGGGATTCACGTTGCCGCGCACCACCCGCGCCAGGCCGCAGATCTGTTCGGACGTCACGGGGTTGCGCTTGTGGGGCATCGCCGACGAGCCTTTTTGCCCCTCGCTGAACGGTTCCTCGGCTTCGCGAACTTCGGTGCGCTGCAGGTGCCGGACCTCCATCGCGATCTTTTCGAGCGTGGCCGAGATCAGCGCCAGCGATGAGATCCAGTGGGCGTGGCGGTCGCGCGCGATCACTTGTGATGCAATCGCCGCGGGCTTTAGACCCAATCGCTCACAGATCCGTTCCTCGGCTTCCGGTCCGATGTGGCCGAAGGTGCCCACCGCGCCCGAAATCTTGCCGACGCGTAGATCCTCTGCGGCGCCCTCGAAGCGCACCAGCCCGCGGCGCATCTCGTCGTACCACAGCGCCAGCTTCAATCCGAAAGTGATTGGTTCGGCATGCACGCCGTGCGTTCGGCCCATCTGTGGGGTGTGCTGGAATTCGTGCGCGCGGCGTCGAGCACCTTCATCAATTCCTGGCAGCCGCGCACGATCACCTCGGAGGCCTGCTTCAGCACCAGCGCCTGCGCGGTGTCGACGATGTCGTTCGAAGTGAGCCCGTAATGCAGCCAGCGCGACGCATCGGCCGCGCCGGCCGCGCCCATTTTTTCCGAAACCGCGGTGGTGAACGCGATCACGTCATGCTTCACTTCACGCTCGATCTCATGAATGCGCGCGACGTCGAATCCAGCAAACTTACGCAGCGCCACTGCGGCTTCGCGCGGGACGACGCCAGTTTCAGCGAGAGCTTCGCTCGCGGCGAGCTCTACTTCGAGCCACTGCAGGAATCGATTTTCGTCGGCGAAGATGCGGCCCATTTCCGGCCGCGTGTATCGGGGAATCATAGAAGAGGAGTCAGAATTCAGAATACAGAATTCAGAATGAACACGGATTGACCACGCTAGTAGGTGATCGTCTCCGTCGCGCGCTTAGGATCGGCGATGATCAGCCTGGTGAACAGGCTGCGTCCGTTCAACGCCTGGCTCGCCATCAGCCGCACGATTTCCGGATGATTGTTGTGCTCGCTCAGATGCCCCAGGATCAGCGTCGAAGTCGACGTATCGAGCTGCTCCTTCACGAAGCGGCACGCGACGTCGTTGGACAGATGTCCCATGCGCCCCATCACGCGCTGCTTTACCGACCACGGATACGGCCCCACCTTCAGCATCTCGACATCGTGATTCGATTCGAGCAGCAGTAAGTCTGAACCGCGCAGATGAAACGCGATCGACTCCGGCAGATAACCCAGATCGGTCGCGATCGAAACTTTGACGCCTTCGGCGCGCAGCGAAAATCCCACAGGATCGGCCGCATCATGCGGAATGGTGAAGCTCTGGACGTCGATATCGCCGATGGAGAAGCTGGCTCCAGCGGTGAACATCTCCAGCGTGGGCGTGTATTCGCCCCATGGCATCGCGGCCGCGGTCAGGCGCGACAGATACACCGGAATATTCAACTTGCGCGCGATCGCCTGGACGCCGCTGACGTGATCGGTATGCTCATGCGTAATCAGAATCGCGGTGAGGGATTCGGGCTCGATTCCGGAGGCCTGCATCCGTTCGAAGGTTTCCTTGCGGCTCAATCCCGCGTCGATCAGCAGGCGCGTCCGCGAAGTCGCGACCAGCGTGGCATTGCCTGCGCTCGATGAAGCGAGAACCGAAACCTGAACGATGGCGAGCTTCCTTTCTTCCATCTATCATATCGGCCGGGCGCGCCAGCGCCAAGGGTACTCGAAACATTTCATGAGAAATGGTTGGAAGAATAGAATTCAGAATGACGCGGAATCGTTGACGGCCGCCAGTTTCTGAATTCTGACTCCTGAATTCTGACTCCTGGCTACAATGGAAAGATATGAAAGCTCGCGTCTACGTCTCGTTCAAGAGCACGGTGCTCGATCCGCAGGGGCAAACCATCTGCGGCGCGTTGAACGGCCTGGGCCATCGCTCGATCCAAGGGGTCCGGCAAGGCAAGTTTTTCGAAGTAGACATCGCGCCCGGCTCCGAGCGCGGCCAGGCCGAGCGTGAAATGGACCAGATCGCCCGCGACGTTCTGGCCAATCCGGTGATCGAAGACTACAGGGTGGAGTTTCTGGATTAACTTATGTGCGGAATCGTCGGCTATATCGGAAATCGTAAGGCTGTTCCCATCATTCTCGATGGGCTGAAGCGTCTGGAGTATCGCGGCTACGACTCGGCCGGGATCGCCGTGATGGAAGACGACGGTGTGCTCGCGGTGCGCCGCGCGCAGGGCAAGCTGCGCAATTTGGAAGAGGCGCTGCGCCTCAGCCCCATCGACGGCGATTTCGGAATCGGCCACACCCGGTGGGCCACCCACGGCCGCCCGACTGAGGAAAACGCGCACCCGCATCGCGATTGCCATGGCGATATCGTGGTGGTCCACAACGGCATCGTCGAAAATTATCTGGCGCTGAAACAGCAGCTCACCGCCGAAGGCCACAAGTTCTGTACCGAGACCGACACGGAAGTGATCGCGCACCTGGTCGAAAAATATTTCGACGGGAATCTGGAGAACGCGGTACGGGACACCGTGCGTCAGTTGAAGGGCGTGTTCGCGCTCAGCGTGATCTCGAAAAAAGATCCGCACAAGATCGTCGCCGCGCGATTGGGGCCGCCCGTGGTGGTGGGATTGGGCGACGGCGAGTACTTTGTCGCATCCGACGTTCCCGCCATTCTCAGCCATACGCGCGATATGTTCTTTCTCGCCGATGGCGACGTCGCGGTGCTGACTCTCAATGGCGTACATCTCACCGATTTCGACGGCAAAGCGGTCAAGCGCCAGGTCTCGCACATTTTGTGGGATCCCATCATGGCGGAAAAGGGCGGCTACAAACATTTCATGCTCAAGGAAATTTTTGAGCAGCCGCGTGCGGTTCGGGACACCACCCTGGGTCGAGTGGGCCAGGAAACCGGGCGCATTTTTCTGGATGAAATGGATATCTCGCCGCGCGAGTTCAAGGAATTTCAAAAGGTCCTGATCATCGCATGCGGCACCAGTTGGCATGCCGCGCAAGCCGGGAAATTCATGATCGAGCGATTGGCTCGTGTGCCGGTGGAGGTTGACTACGGCAGCGAATTCCGCTATCGCGATCCGATCGTCGCGAAAAATACGTTAACAGTAGTGATCTCGCAATCCGGTGAAACCGCCGACACGCTGGCGGCGCAGCGTGAAGCGAAACTAAAGGGATCGAAGACACTGGCCATCTGCAACGTGGTCGGTTCGATGATTACGCGCGAAGCAGCCGGCACCATCATTACCCACGCTGGTCCGGAAATCGGCGTCGCCTCGACCAAGGCGTTCACCGGTCAGTTGACCGCGCTATTCCTGCTCGCCATGCATTTGGGCCAATCGCGCGAGACGCTGAGTGCGGAGATGTCCCACATGCTGGTGGATAAGCTGCTGCACATTCCTTCGCAGCTCGAAGACATCCTGCGGCGCGATTCGATTTACGAAGAACTGAGCAAGGTGTTATACCGCTCCACTGATTTTCTTTATCTCGGCCGCGGCGTGCATTTTCCGATTGCGCTGGAAGGCGCGCTCAAGCTGAAAGAAATTTCGTATATCCACGCGGAAGGCTATCCGGCCGGTGAAATGAAACACGGCCCCAACGCGCTGATCGACAGCAATCTTCCCACGGTAGTGCTGGCGACGCGCGATCCCAATGACGAGATGAGCTGCGTGTTGTATGAAAAGACGCTTTCGAACATTCAGGAAGTGAAGGCGCGGGAAGGAATCATCGTGGCTGTGGCGTGTGAAGGCGACGAGGAGATCGAAAAAGTCGCCGATCATGTGATTCGCATCGGCACCACGCATGAGTTGCTGCTCCCGATCCTTGAAGTGGTCCCGCTGCAGCTGCTCGCGTATCACATTGCGGTGCGGCGAGGCTGCGATGTCGATCAGCCGCGCAATCTCGCCAAGAGCGTAACGGTGGAATGATGAGGAAGCTTCGCAACGCAGTGCTTGCCATGGCGATGGTTTGCCTGATCGCGCGAGCCGGGACCAAGATCGACGATCCTGAAGCGTTCGTGCGCCAGGTGTACGCGCGCTATCTGGCCGCCGAGAAGGCTCATCGCGACTATGATCCGCCAGATGACATTTACTCCCGCCGGCTAAGAGCGCTCATGGATGAAGACAAGCGCCGCGCCAAGGGTGAGGTCGGCTGCATCGAGTTCGATTTCTGGATCAACGGCCAGGATTCGGAGCTCAAGAATGTAACCGTCACCAGCCGTGCTGTACCGGGCAAAGACGATCGCCGTATCGTGACCGCGGCGTTCACCAATTTTAGGCCGCAGCAGAATGAATTTGAGTTTCAACGCGTCAACGGGAAGTGGGTGATCGACGAAGTGCGATCGCTACGCGGCGATCAGTGGGTTTTGTCCAAGATCCTGAAGTGCTGGTAAGTTCGCACACCCTCGAAATTCGCACACGCGGTAAGGGGCTCTATCCGTTCACGCGTGACGTCGCGAGATGGATCGCGTCACACCAAGCGTCCGACGGTCTGCTCACCATCTTCTGCCAGCACACCTCGGCATCGCTGCTGATTCAGGAAAACGCCGATCCCGATGTGGTGCTCGACATCGCGGATTTTTTCGAGCGTCTCGCGCCTGAAGACGACGCGCGCTATCGCCACACCGCCGAAGGCTCCGACGATATGCCCGCGCATCTTCGCGCGGCGTTGACGCAGACGAGCCTGTCGATTCCCGTCATTGGCGGGCGCATGGCGCTGGGCACCTGGCAGGGAATCTATTTGTTCGAGCACCGCAGCTCACCACACCGGCGAGCGGTCCTGCTGCATATGATGGCCGCGAATAAACACACATGAACACGAATTTATGTTCATTCGTGTTCATGCGTGGCTGACGATTTATTGAATCAGCCGCCGATCGCGCCGCAGAATCGCCGGCACTTCCAGATCGTCGAACAGCGGCTCCGGAGCGGGTGTTCCGTTCGTAGGAGCGCTCGCGGGAGGGGTATTCGTATTCGCTGCCGCGGCCATGGTGAGCGGCGGCTGCTCTTCATGCGCAGGCTCAATGTGCATCGGCTCGGGTTCCAGCGCTGCTTCTACCAGCTCCGGTTCAGGCGCATGAAATTCCATCCGCGGCTGCACGATCGGCGCCGGTTCGCTCGCCGAAGCCGTCATCCGTGCATCACGGCGCGAAATCGCGGGCAGATTCTCACGCTCGAATCCGGTCGCGATGACCGTGATCTTCACTTCGTCGCCCATCGACTCATTCATGACCACGCCGAAATTGATCTGTACGTCTTCGTTCTGCGCCGCCTGGCGAATCAGGGTGCAGGCTTCATTCACTTCGTGCAAGCCCAGCCTGCTGGATCCCGTAATGTTGATCAGCACGCCACGCGCGCCGCGCACGCCGCCCGCTTCCATCAATGGACAACTGATCGCCTTCTGCGCCGCGATCACGGCCGCGCCCTCGCCGCTCGCCGATGCGGTGCCCATCATGGCGTAGCCCATGCCCAGCATGATGGTGCGAATGTCAGAGAAATCGCGATTGATCAATCCCGGCGTCGTGATGATGTCGCTGATCCCTTGCACGGCCTGTCGCAGTACATCGTCGGCGACCCGGAACGACTCGAAGAAGCTAGTGCCTTTGGGAACCAACTCCAGCAACTGATCGTTCGGGATCGTGATTACGGTGTCGACCACGCTGGCCAGTTCGGCGAGCCCATGATCGGCCTGCTTGCGGCGCTTCGGTCCTTCGAACGCGAACGGCTTGGTGACCACCGCCACCGTCAACGCGCCCAATTCTTTCGCCAGCGACGCGACCACCGGCGCCGCGCCCGTGCCCGTTCCGCCGCCCAGTCCGGCGGTGACGAACACCATGTCCGCGCCTTCCAGCAGGTCGATGATCTTCTCGGTATCTTCGAGCGCCGCGTTGCGCCCCATCGCAGGATCGGAGCCCGCGCCCAATCCGTTGGTCAGTTTCGCTCCGATGGCGAGCTGGTTCGGCACCGGGGATGCCGACAGCGCCTGCACGTCGGTGTTGAGCACCGCGAATTCGACGCCGCTGAGCCCTTCGTTCAGCATGCGCGCTACCGCGTTCGATCCGCCGCCGCCGACGCCGAAGACACGAATGCGCGTCTTGGGCGCGATTTCTTCTTCAATCGTGAATTTCAACGAACCGAGTGCCATGTTTTGTGCTCCTTTTTTTCGATACCTATCGAGCTACCCAACCCATCAGCCCGGGAAGACGCCTGCGCGGCGGCTGATGCAGTTTCAACTTCGCCGAATACAGCGCGAGCCCCGCCACTGTGGTCCACGCCGGATTCTTCAACTCCTCCGGCCAATCGCCGATGCCCTTGGTCAAGCCGTTGCCGGCCTGGCAATTCAACACGCGCTCCGCCATGTCGCACATGCCGTTCAGAAACGCGCCGCCGCCCGTCAGAATGATGCCTTCCAGCAAATTGCGCTCCATGCCGACCCGCTGCAGTTCCGCCTTCACGTACTGAAATATTTCTTCCGCACGCGCTTCTAGAATTTCGTTGAGTTCGCTGCGGCGAGCTTCACGCGGCGCGCGGCCCTCGGGTGATGGAACCTCGATCAGGCTGGAATCCGCGGTCAGGCCCAACAACGCGCAGCCGTATTGTTGTTTCAGGCATTCCGCGTCTTCGTAAGTGACCTTGAAGATCGCGGCGATGTCGCGCGTCAGGTGATCGGCCCACACCGGAACGCTGGACGCAAGCAGCATCGCGTCGCCGTCATACACCACCAGGTCGGTGGAATGCAGTCCCAGATCGAGCAGAGCCACGCCGCGCGCGCGCTCTTCGTGATAGAGACAGGCATACGCCGCGGCCATCGGCTCGAAAACCGTCTCTTCCACCGCGATGCCCGCCAGATGCGTCGCCGCGACCACTGCCTGGTGCTCCTGGAACGACGCCGTGACGATGTGGACATTCGCTTCCAGGCGCGAGCACACGCCTTTGTGCGGCTTGCGAAATCCGCTGCGGCCGTCGAGCGTGAAATCCTGCGGCAGCACATGCAGCAGCATGCGATCGGGCTCCAGCAGCACCTGCGACGCGCGCTTCACCGCGAACGCCATGTCTTCGTTGTCGATCTCGCGCGGCCGCCCGAATTCGTACAACCCACGTCCCTGCGCGCCCGTCACGCCCATGCCACCGACGCCCACCGTGGCGTTCTCCACTGAAATCTGCGCACCGCGTTCGGCATCGGCCACCGCGGCATGAATCGATTCGGCCAGCGCGTCCTGATCCGTCACGCGGCCCTTGGCCCACCCGGCGGAATGCGCCAGTCCGTGCGCCAGATAACGGATGTGATCGCCATCCAGCAGGCAGATGATGCAGCGCGTGCGAGAGCTGCCCGCGTCGATGCCTACCGCGAATTGTGTTCGTCCCGCCATTACTCCACCACCGTGATGCGAGGACCGCCCGACTGGCCGGTGGCCAGCCGCAAATCAAGCGTGGATGCGTTGGGCACGCGCCGCTTGATATCGGGATAATTCTGCAGGAACGTTTCGTGACGCCGTGCGAAATCGTGATCGCCCATCAGCAGCGTCAGCACGCGTCCGTCCCACGCTTCCGTTATTTTCAGATTGTCGGGATCCGAAGCATCCACTTGTGAAACGCGCGGCGCAGCGTCGCCCAGATCGTGCATCAGCCGCTCCATGCGATGCACGCGTTTCTTGCGTTCCTCAATCGGATCCGACGCGCGCACGCCCGCCAGCACCGGCAGCTGGAATCGATCCGCCGCCGGAGGCAGAATCACGCCGTCTTCATCGATCAAGCCGAATTTCGATGGCGCCAGCAGTACGAATGCGACCGGTGCGCGTTCCTTCACGCGCACCAGCACGCGATTGGGCCACACCCGTTCGATCGATGCGTCGCGTATCCAGCTCACCGCGCGCAGCGACGTGCGGCGATCGTTCATGGGCAGCAAATACACGCTGCGCCCCGCATCGTCGTTGAAAACGGCTTCGATTTCGTTTTGCGAGGCATGCGCCGCGCCCGCGATCTCCAGCGTCGCTGAATCCCAGGATCCTTCGGCGCCGTTCAATGCGAAACGCGTATCGCGAATCAGAAATTGTTCGAATTCGTGGAACGCGTACATAGAGACCAGCAACAGGATCGCGCCACAGATGGTCAGCATCACAATGCGAGCCGTCGGGATTTCGCGCTTCGGCGGTGCGGGCGGACGCGCGCGCGGACGAGCGGGTGGACGAGGGTCGGCGTCCATGCCAGGCAGCATCGGGCCGCGTTCGAAATCTTTACGCGGCATGGGTGTTCAGCCTTTCCAGGATTTTCTCCGCGGCTTGCGAGACGCTGCCCGCGCCGAGCGTCAGGATCGCGTCGCCCGAATGCGCCGCGCTCATTACTTCAGTGATCCCGCGCTCCATCGCGCCCGAATATTCCGCTCCGCGATGCCCGAATGCATGCAGACGATCGACCAGCACTTGCGACGTGACGCCTGCGATGGGCGGTTCCGAAGCGGGGTAAATATCGACCACGTGCACGGTGTCCGACTGATGGAACGCGCGCGCGAAATCGTCCATCAGCGCCTGCGTTCGCGTGTAGCGATGCGGCTGGAACAATACGTGAACGTGCGCGAAGCGGCAAGCGCGCGCTGCGGCCAAGGTCGCGCGAATTTCCGTCGGATGATGGCCGTAATCGTCGATCACCGTGATCCCGCGCGCTGTGCCGCGCACGCTGAACCTGCGATCGACGCCTGAAAACTCCGCCAGCGCTTCACGAATCTCTTCGATCGGAATTTCGAGTTCCAGCCCGATGGCGACAGCCGCTGCGGCGTTCAGCACGTTGTGCGCGCCGGGCACATGCAATTTGAAACAGCCCAGATCGCGATCTCGAAACATCAGATGAAATTCGCTAGCCATGTGGCCGGTGGAGGAACTGGTGATGCGCAGATCAGCCTGTGCGCTGGTTCCGTAAGCAATCACGCGGCGATTGATGTGCGGCAGAATCTGCTGGATGTTTTCATCGTCGATGCACAGCACCGCCGCGCCGTAGAATGGAACCTTACTGATGAATTCGCTGAACGCCGCGCGAATTTCATCGATATCGCGATAGTGATCCAGATGCTCGCGATCGATGTTGGTCACTACGGCCAGAATCGGCGCGAGCTTCAGGAACGATCCGTCGCTCTCATCGGATTCGACGACGAAGTAATCGCTCTTGCCGAGCTTCGCATTGGTGCCGCCCAGCGTGCCGACTTTCCCGCCGACTACGATGGTCGGATCCAGACCTGCGCGGCTCAGAATCGCGGCAACCATCGAGGTGGTGGTCGTTTTCCCGTGACTGCCCGCCACTGCGATTCCGAATTTCAGCCGCATCAGTTCGGCCAGCAGTTCCCCGCGCGGAATCACCGGCAGCCCCAGCCGCCGCGCTTCAATCACTTCCGGATTGTCGGGGCGAACCGCTGAACTTACGACAACAGCTTTCGCGCCCGCAATATTTTTCGCGGCATGCCCTTCGAAAATCACCGCGCCGCGATCGCTCAAACGCTGCGTGGTGGTGGTCATTTTCAGATCCGACCCCGTGACGTGATAGCCCATCCCCAGCAGCACTTCGGCGAGTCCGGACATGCCGATCCCGCCGATTCCGGTGAAGTGCACGGGTTGTGGCTTAAAAAACATTTCAATAGGTTATTGTTTCGGCTTTGTGACGGGTTGTCAATGCCGGCTCGCGACCTGTTCCAACACTTCCGCGGCCCGCTTGGCCGCCCCCGGCTTGGCGAACTTCTGTGCCGCCGTTCCCATCGCTTCGAGCGCTTGCGGTTGAGCGATGAATCCGGCGATTTCTTCCACCAGCTTCGCGCCCGAAAATTCCGATTGCACGATCAGCTTCGCCGCGCCCGCCTCTTGGAATGCTTCGGCATTGCGCAGTTGATGTTGATCGCTCGCGGTGGGCAATGGCACCAGAATCGAGGGCTTGCCCGCCGCAGCCAGTTCGCTCACCGCGCCCATTCCCGCGCGGCTGACAACGATGTCCGCTTCCGAAAACGCGCGCGGCATGTCGTCGATGAACGGTTTCACTTCGCCCGCCAGTTTCGTCGCTGCGAACTCCGCCCTGATCTCTTCGAACGCACTCGCTCCCGTTTGATGAAACAAGCGAACCGGTATCTTCCAGAGCGGCCAGCTCTGTTCGATCGCCTGGTTCAGCGCGCGCGATCCCTGGCTCCCGCCTGTGATCAGAATCGTCAGCTCTGGTCCCGGCTTCTTCGGCGCGATCGAAAAGAATTCTTCGCGAACCGGCATGCCCGTCACTTCCGTTCGCCCTTCCGGAAACCAGCGTGACGTCCCTTCGAAACTCACCAGCGCGCGCGCGACGAATCGAGCCAGCTTCCGATGCGTGAATCCCGGCACTGCGTTCGGCTCCATCACCACCACCGGAATTCGCTTCCATAACGCGGCGAGCAGGACCGGCCCCGCCACGAATCCACCCATCGAAAAAATCGCCGCCGGTTTTTCGCGAGTCAAGATTCGTGCCGCCTGCCATATGCTCGACGGCAGTTCCGCGAGCGTCGATATCGTCTTGCGAAATCCGACGCTTTTCAAGCCCCCGATCTCGATCCAATCGATCGGAAAGTTCTCCGCCGGCACCAGCTTCGCTTCCATGCCGCGCCGCGTCCCGATGAAGCGCACATTGTGACCGCGCGAGCGCAATTCTCGCGCCACCGCCAGCGCGGGGATCACGTGCCCCGCCGTGCCGCCGCCGGCCATCACAAAGGTGTGCGAACTCATCCCTCATTTTCACTGACGCTCAATAACATTCCCAGGCACAGCAATGTGCTGATCAACGAACTGCCACCGTAGCTGATCATGGGCAGCGGAAATCCTTTGGTGGGCCCCATCCCCAGTGCGACGCTCATGTTGATCAGCGCCTGCACCACGATCGTGACCGTGACACCCAGCGCCAGATATTTTCCGAAATCATCGCGAGCGTGAATGAACAGCCGCGCGCCGCGCCACAGGATCACTAGAAATCCCGCGAGCACCGCCGTCGTGCCCCACAATCCCAGCTCCTCGCCCACGGTGGCGTAAATAAAATCAGTGTGGGCATCGGGCAGGAACATCAGCTTCTGCTTGCCCTGCATCAGGCCGACCCCCAGCACGCCACCGGTCCCTACGGCGATTTTCGATTGACGCGGCTGATAACTAGAATCGCGTGGTCCGCTGCCGCTGTCGAGATAGCGCTGGATCATTCCGTGCGGATCGATCACCGCGAGCTTGGAATGATCGGCGTCGAAATAGGTGATCACGCGGTCCAGTCGCAGTGGTTTCGAAATTACAGCGAGCACCACCAGCGCCGCGCCCAGCATCGCGACTCGCGCCATGTGCCGGCGCTCTAACCCTGCGACGAAGAACACGACTACCGATGTGATCACGGGCACCAGTGCCGTTCCTAAATCCGCCACCACCACCAGCACAGCCAGCATCGCCACGGCCAGGAACGCCTGCTTCAGCGTGCTGCGATCGTTGATAGCCTGCAATCTTCTTGAGACGAAATAGGCCAGAAACAGAATCAGCGCCGGTTTGGCGAACTCGGACGGCTGCATCAGCTTCATTCCGCCAACCTGGAACCAGCGGTGCGCGCGTGCGTCCGCGAACCACACCAGCACCAGCAGCGCGAGCACCACGCCCAATCCTGAGAATGCCCAGGCCGGCGTATTCATACGGCGATAATCGCGACGCTTGAAATACATCAGCAGCGCGAACGAGAACACCGCGAAGAATACCTGGCGAACCACGAAATAATACGGCGCGACATGGTAGCGCAGCTCCGCTACCGCGCTTGACGCGCTGTACAACATCACCAGTCCGAACCCGACCATCGCCAGAATCGTCAGGAATAAAA
This sequence comes from Terriglobia bacterium, assembly GCA_963819125.1. GTDB lineage: Bacteria > Acidobacteriota > Terriglobia > Bryobacterales > Bryobacteraceae > Palsa-187. Next base: position 681,755 of record CAWFUQ010000011.1, on the reverse strand, counting down.
TCCAGTCGGTCTTCAGCCGGGCCATACGATTTCCTCCACAAGCTGTTTGAATATTCGGCCGCGATGTTCGAAGTTGTCGAATTGATCGAAGCTCGCGCACGCCGGCGCCAGCAGCACGGTGTCGCCCGATTTCGCGCGGTTCTGCGCTTCGCACACTGCGGTAGCGATGTCGCCGCAGCGCAGAACCGGAATCGCGCCATGCAATTGATCCTCAATCTTGTCCGCCGCCGCGCCGATCAGCAGCGCCGCATGCGCTTTCGTTTTCAGTGGTTCGATCAACGGCGTGTAGTCGCTGTTCTTATCTTTGCCGCCGAGGATGATCCACAGCCCGGCATCGAACGCCGCGATCGCCTTCAGTGTCGCGTCGACGTTGGTTGCTTTCGAATCGTTGAACCATTCGACTCCGCCGGTGGAGCGAACGAACTCCAAGCGATGCTCGACTCCCGGAAACGTCGCGACGCTCAAGCGGATCTGCTCGTTCGTTGCACCGCCGAGCTTCGCCATTGCGGCTGCCGCCATCGTGTTTTCCAGGTTATGCACGCCGCGCAACCGAACCTCGGAGCAGGGCATCAGTACTTCGCCGTCGAGCATGATGTTGCCGCGATCGAGAAACGCGCCCTCCGAAACCGTTTGCGTTGAACTGAACCACACCGTTTGCGCCCCGCCACGGCCCGCGTAGCTACGGCAGATCGGATCGTCGAAATTAAGCACCGCGAAATCACCCGCGCGCTGATTGACGAACAAACGCGCCTTCGCTGCTGCATACTTTTCAAGCGTGTAATGCCGATCCAGATGATCCGGTGTCACGTTCAGCGCCGAACCAATTCTGGCATGAAATGTTTCAATTGTTTCCAGCTGAAAACTCGATAGCTCCAGTACGTTCCATTGCCCCGCGCGCGACGTCGCGACCATCGCCGCCGGCGGTCTTCCGATATTCCCGCCGACCTGTGCCGCGATGCCGCTCGATTCGAGAATGTGTCCCGTGAGCGCGGTCGTGGTGGTCTTGCCGTTCGATCCGGTGATGCCGATGGTGTCGCCTTGCATAAACCAGCTGGCGAGCTCCAGATCGCCAATCACGCGAACTCCGCGTGCCCGCGCATCGTTTACGACGTCGAGATCGGCAGGCACGCCCGGCGAAAGCACAATCAAATCCGCTCGTGCGAACGAGCTCGCCACCTGCGGCAGAATCTGTTCCGACTTCGGCTTCTCGTCCACCGCGCGCACTTCGGCTCCTTTGGCGCTCAGCAGCTCGACCGCGGCGATCCCGCTCTTCGCCATGCCCACCACCACTACTCGCGCTCCCTTCAAATTCATCTGAGTTTCAATGTCGTCAGTGCAAACAACGCCATCAGCAGCCCGATCACCCAGAATCGGACGATGATCTTCGATTCCGACCAGCCCAGTTTTTCGAAATGATGATGCAGCGGCGACATCAGGAAAATTCTTTTGCCCCGCGTCTTGAAGCTGGCCACCTGCAGGATCACCGACAACGCTTCGATCACGTACACGCCGCCGATGAACACCAGCAAGATCTCCTGCTTCAGCAGCACTGCGACCGTTCCCAAGCCGCCGCCCAATCCGAGCGCGCCTACATCGCCCATAAAAACTTCCGCCGGATGCGCGTTGTACCACAGGAATCCGAGCGAGGCGCCGGTCATCGCGCCGCAGAAAATGGTCAGCTCCGATGCACCCGGCGTGCGCGCCAGATCCAGATATTTCGCGAATTCCGCGTGACCCGATAGGTACGACAGCATGGTCATCGCACCGGCCGAGATGATCATCAGTCCGATCGCCAACCCGTCCAGCCCATCGGTGAGATTCACTGCGTTCGAGCATCCCACCAGCACCAGAATCATGAACCCGAAGAATGGCAGGAATGCGAAAATATAGGTGATCGGGTTCGCCAGCAGCGCGTGGATCAACAAATCCGGCTTGTAGTTTTTAACGAACGGAATATTGACGTTGGTCGAATACAAGCCGTGCTTGCCCATCCACAGCAGCAGGAGCCCGATTCCTAATGCCGCGATCACCTGCGCCAGCATCTTTTGTCCGCTGGTCAGCCCCAGATTGCGTTTGCGCGCGACTTTCGTGTAGTCGTCCCAGAATCCGATCGCCGCGAAACTCATCAGGCCGGCTAGCGCGACCCACACCGCGGCGGTATGCAGATTGGCCCACAGCAACGTCGGCACCACGATCGAAAAACAGATCAGCAGCCCACCCATGGTCGGCGTCTCGGCTTTGCTCTGGTGATGCGGAACGTCCTCGCGGATGTATTGCTTGATCTGAAATGCCCGCAGCCGCGCGATCAGCCACGGCCCCATGAGTACGGACAGAACCAGAGCTGTGATGCTGGCCATCGCGGTGCGAAAGGTGGCGTATTGGAATTCGCGAAGGAACCCAAAGAGATGGTGCAGCCGTTCGTAAAAGAGCCAGTAAAACATCGATTAGCTATGGCTCTCTTTCAGAAACTCTTCGAGGGCGCGTTCGACGTGCACGCCGCGCGAGCCTTTGAACAAAATCGCGTCGCCCGGCTTGGCGATCTCACGCAGCTTCCGCCCGGCGTCTTGCGGCTCGTCGAAAAAAAACGCGGCGCCGGCCCGAAGGCCCGCACGCACGGCTGCGTCCAGCGTGCAACCAGCAGCGCCGCGTATACCAACGAGCACATCAATCCCCTGCTGCGCGGCGTAAGTCCCGACGTCGCGATGCAGAGGCTCCGCCCAGCGGCCGAGTTCGAGCATCTCCCCCAGTACCGCGATGCGACGTCGAGCGGGTGTGTCCCGCAGCACATCGATCATGGCGCGAACCGCGTCCGGGTTGGAGTTGTAGCAATCGTTATAAATCGTGATTCCGTGGTGTTCGAAGCGTTCGCCCCGCATTTTGCCGGGACGAAGCTGCGCGACCGTCTCCGTCAAGCGATCGGGCGAGATGCCATACACGCCCGCAACGGCGATGCCCGCTAGAGTATTTGAAATCGCGTGGCTGCCGGTGAGCGCGGTGGTGAATTCCGCGGTGCCGACGCGAAAACGCGTACCTTCACGCGCCTGTTCAATCTCTTCCGCACGCACGTCCGCATTCGGCGATTGCCCGTACAAGATCGTCCGTCCTTGATGCGCTCCGGCGAACTTCGCGACGCGCGGATCATCTGCATTCAGGACGGCGGTTCCTTCTGAAGAAAGGGATTCGATCAACTCGCGCTTCGCTGCCGCGATTCCTTCGATCGATTCGAAAAATTCAATATGCGCGTGGCCCACATTCGTCACGACCCCAACATTGGGACGCGCAATCGCTGCCAGTTCGCGAATCTCGCCCGCATGATTCATGCCGAGTTCAGTCACCATCACGCGCGCCGATTCGTCCATGCGCAGCAAAGAAAGCGGCAGCCCGACATGATTGTTCAGGTTGCCCTCGCTCTTCGCCGTTTTGATCTCCGTCGCCAACATTTCCGCGATTACGTCTTTCGTCGTCGTCTTTCCCGCGCTGCCCGTCACCGCGACCACATCACCGCCCCACTTCACGCGCGCTTTCGCCGCGATGGTCTGCATCGCACGCAGCGAATCATCCACTCGGAGCGCCCGCGCATCGCCGACTTCCGCGTCCACAACAGCAGCCGCGGCACCCTTCGCGAACGCGTCAGCGACGTAGGCGTTTCCGTCGAAATTCGGTCCACGCAGAGCGAAAAACAAATCGCCCGGCTGGACCGTTCGCGAGTCCACGCTCCATCCCGAAATCAACGCGTCCGATTCCACTCTCAATCCCAACATCTCCGCCACCCCGCGCAGCGGTAACTTCATTCCTGGCGCGGCTCCCTATGCTTGATCGATCGCAGAACCTCGCGCGCCGTTTCACGATCGTCGAAATGAATGGTCCGATCTTTCTGCACCTGATACGTTTCGTGGCCCTTGCCCGCCAGCAGCACCACATCGCCCGGTCCGGCGTGTTCGATGGCGATACGGATCGCCTTCGCGCGATCCGGTTCGATGACGTGCGGGGTGTCGAAGCGGCCCAGGCCCACCAGCGCATCGTTGATGATCGCGAGCGGGTCTTCCGAGCGCGGATTGTCCGACGTCAGCACCACGAAATCGCTCAGCTCGCCCGCTGCCATGCCCATGAGAGGCCGCTTGGTGCGATCGCGATCGCCGCCACATCCGAACAGCGTGATGACGCGGCCTTTCGTCAAGCCTCGTGCGACCTGAATCAGGTTCCGCAGCGCGTCATCGGTGTGCGCGTAGTCGACCGCCACCAGAAATGGCTGCCCTTCGTCAATGCGCTCGAATCGGCCGGGAACGGCGGTGCATGCGGCGATTCCGCGCGAGATGGTCGCAAGATCGATTCCGTAGCTGATCCCGACACCCGCCGCCGCCAGAATGTTCGAGACGTTTATGTGGCCTACCAAACTTGAAGTTACCGCTTGGCGGCTGTCGCGATAGGTCAGGTCGAAGCGCAAGCCGCTGAAACTCGACTCGACATTCTCCGCGCGTAAGTCGGCACTGGGATCGAACCCGTAGGTCACCACGCGCCCCACCGGCTTCATCGTCGCGCTGGCGGGATCGTCCGCGTTCATGATGGACCACTCCGGCGCCGCTGAATCTTGAGGATGGAATAGCAGGCGCTTCGCGGCCGCGTACTCTTCCATGGTGCGATGAAAATCGAGATGATCGCGAGTGAGGTTCGTGAAAACTGCGGTGTGAAAGCGAATGCCGAAAACCCTTCCTAATGCGAGGGCATGAGAGGACACTTCCATTGTAATCGCGGGTTTTTCAACATGCTTCTGTTCCAATTCATTCGCGATGCGCATCACGTCAAGCGATTCGGGCGTGGTGTTGACGGCCTCGCGACGCTGGCCTGCCACTCGTGTTTCGATGGTCCCGATCAATCCAGTCACATATCCGGCTTCGCGCAGAACCGCGTCGATCAAATACGATGTGGTGGTCTTGCCGTTGGTGCCCGTGATACCGGTAAAGCGAACGCGGGTGTCTGGCTGGCCATAGAAATTGCGGGCCGCCGTGGCCAGCGCGCGGCGTCCATGCTCGACTTCGATCCAGCGTGAAGTGAATGCAGCAGACGGCGGCGGCAATTCGCTCACGATCGCGAACGCGCCACGGGCTACCGCATCTTCGGCGAAGCGGCGTCCGTCGACGCGAGATCCCGCGAATGCAAAAAACACGAAGCCTTCCCCACTGCGCCGCGAATCGTAATCGATTCCCGCGACTTCCCTCGCTGCCTGCTCATTCGAAAGCGCGACTCGAACCTTCACGCCCTGCAGCAGCCCGCCCAGATTCATTTCGCGAATTGAACTCGCACGTGCATTCCCGGACGCAGCACCGCTCCCGGCGGCGGATCCTGATTGCGCACCAATCCTGTGTCGGCTGAGCCGGACGTTTCTACTTCCAGTCCTTTCGCCGACGATTCTTCCAGTACGCTGCGCAATGTCATGCCTCGAAAATTAGGAACTCTTGCGGCCGCCGAAGCGGATCGACTTGCGTCAAAAAAATGCCGCCGATCGGTGGACGACACGTCGGAGGATGTTGATGTGTCGTCCGCGACCGGCGGCTTAGAGACGGAGGATCCAACTTGCCGGCTTGCGCCGCTTGATCCATCACCGGAGCCGGCGATGGCAAGGTCGTTATGATCCGGAGCCGTTGCAGACGATGCAACGCGCGTCACGGTGTCAGGAATGTCTTTGGGAACGTCGAGCATGCGCAGCGCGCTGGTGGCGACGTCGCGGAAAACCGGCGCGGCCACCGGGCCGCCGTAGCCCGCCGTCCCACCAGTGGTGTTGTTCAGCGTCACCGCGATTACGATCTGCGGATTCACTACCGGGGCGAATCCCAGAAAGCTGGCGTTGTACTTGTGCGTATAGACGTGCGATTTGAGATCGTACACCTGTGCCGTGCCGGTCTTGCCGCCCGAGGTGTAGCCCTTGATATTCGCGACGCCTTTGCCGGTGCCGCGCAGCACCACGCCTTCCATGAAGGTTCGCATCATGATCGCCGTCTCGGGCTTGATGACGCGTTTCGGCGTCGTGAACGGAATCTTTTCGGGCGCCTGGCCCGGCTTCTGCGTCTGCAGCACGATCTGCGGCTTCACCACCATTCCGCCGTTCGCGATCACCGCGCCCGCCACCGCCAGCTGCACCGACGTGGTCGAAATCTCGTGCCCCATGGCGACCGAGCCGATCGAGCTCGGCGTCCACTCTTGTACCCGCCGCACCATACCCGTCGACTCGCCCGGCAGTTCGATGCCGGTTCGCTTGCCGAAACCGAAGCGCAGGATGTAGTCGTACATGGTCTGATTGCCGACCTTCAAGCCCACCTGAATGGCGCCAATGTTGCTCGATTTCTCGAACACTTGCTGCATCGTGATCGTGCCGTGACTATGTGCGTCGTGAATCACCCGGCCGAATAAAGTGATCACACCGTTGCCGCAATTGATCAACGTGTCGGGACGCAGCGACGTGGTCTCCAGGCCCGCCGTGATGGTGACCGTCTTGAACACGCTGCCCGGTTCGAACGGTGTGGACACCGCAAGGTTGCTGCGGGCGCCTTCGGGCTCCTTGGCACTGGGAAGATCGTTGGGGTCGAAGGTCGGATAGTTCGCCAGCGCGAGAATTTCGCCGGTGTAGGGATTGATTGCCACTACAGATCCGCTCACCGCGCCGCTGGATGCCACGGTCTTCGCGAGTTCTTTCTCTGCTTCGTATTGCAGATTCGAATCGATCGTCAGCGTCACGTCTGCGCCCGGCTCCGGCCTGCGCGCGATCACGGAATCGTAGGGATCCTGCCGGACGTCGGTGTAGACTCGCGCCAGTCCCGGAACGCCCGCCAGGTCTTCTTCGAAGGTCGCTTCGACTCCGGCGGTGCCGTGCTCGGAGTCGTCCGCGTTCGAAGCGCCGAGCGATCCCACCACGTGCGCCGCCAACTGATGATGCGGATAGAAGCGGCGCATTTCCGGCCGGAACTCGACCCAATCCAGCTTCAGGCTGCGCAGACGCGCCGGCTTCATCGGCGTCGATCTTGCGCTTGACCCACAGAAATCCGCTGCCACGTAGATATGCGCTCTGGATTTTGTCGTACAGATCTTGCCGATCCAGCTTCAACACGCCGGCGAGAATATCCGCGGCCACACCGCGATCGGGAATCCTCTGCGGATTCACGCAGACCGATTCGGCGGGCATGCTTTTCGCCAAGGGCTGCCCGGCACGATCCAGAATGGATCCGCGCATCGCCGCGATTTCCGTAGTGCGGCTCTGCTGGTGCTGCGCCTGCTTGAGCAGATCGTCGTGCTGCAAAACCTGCAGGCAGACCAGGCGGGCGAAAATCACGCCCGCCCAGAGCAGCAGGACCCAAAGCAGCCAGCTCAGCCGCCGCGTAGATTGATTTTCCGGCATGACCTGCGCACCCGATTGGACGCCATTACTTCTCGTTGTTCATGGCCAGGGATCCGTGCGCCGTATCGAGATAGACGACTCGTCTGCGACGGCGGATCGATGAATTGCTGCATGCGCGCCAGCTCCTCCATGCGCTGCGGGCGAGAGCAATTGCGCTTCCTCCAGCTCCAGCGACGCCTGTTCGGCCGCCAGCCGCTGCGCTTCATCTGCAGCGATTGGATCTGATACCCGGCCAGCAACCCATACGCGCTCGGCAGCAGCACCCCGACAACAGGACGGCCGCGCCGACCGCCGATCCGATCAGCTTCCAGCAGATGCCGCGCGCCTTCGGATCCGCCTGGCGCACCACGCCGCGTGTTGTCGATCCGCTTCATGAAGAAGTAGATATCCTCGTTCGCGAACGCCGGTACGCGGGTACGTGCGTCGGGCATTTGAACCGGACGCGCCGTGCGTGCGATTGGGTTCGCCGTCGCGATCGAAAAATCGATTGAAGATGCTCGCCATCGTTGGCCATGATCAACCTCTCCGTGCTCGACAGCCATCTTTGGCTGCGAGTTGCGTTACAGCAATTCCACCGCGCGCAATTTTGCGCTTCTGCGACGGCGGATTGTCCCTGATTTCCTCTTCCGCAGGCCGCACGACGTGACGCGTCGAGAATGGTGCGCTCTGCCCGCTTCGCGCCATCGCCTGAAATCCCTGCTTCACCGTGCGATCCTCGAACGACATGAACGTCAGCACCACCGCCCGCCCGCCCGGCTTCACCAGCCGCGGAATCGATGCGAGCAGCGCGTCCAGTTCCTCCAATTCCTGATTCACCGCGATCCGCAACGCCATGAACGTCTGCGTGGCGGGATGAAGTTTTCCCGTGCGGGGCACGGCCTGCTCGATCAGCTTGGCCAACTGACCGGTGCGTTTGTATCGGCCGCGCCCGCACGATTGCTCTGGCTATCTTCCGGCTCCTCCTTTCCTCGCCCAACTTGTAGATCAAGTCGGCGAGCTCCTTTTCCGATTCGAAATTGACGATGTCGGCGGCGGTCTGTGGCTGGCTGCGATCCATGCGCATATCCAACGGGCCGTCCGACATGAGCGAGAACCCCCTCTCCGCCTCTCGTCAACTGGTACCTCGATACCCCCAGATCCGCCAGCAGTCCGTCCACTTGCAATGGCCCACTTCGCGTCTTGTCCAGTTGCGAAACTTCTTCGGTCTCGAGCGTTCTTTCCAGTTCGGTGAACGATGCCTGATAAAAATGAATTCGATCCGCTACCGCTGCGGTATTCGCGCGCGCCAGATCCAAGCTCTCCGCATCGCGATCGCAGGAAATCAGCAACCCGGTGGTTAACCGTTCCGCAATCGCCCGCGTATGCCCCCCGAGTCCGGCCGTGCACTCTAAATAAGTCCCGTCTGGCTTGATCGCCAGATACTCCAGACACTCGGCGAGCATGACCGGCACATGTGTGGGCAGTTCCATACATGGCCGCTATTTGAATCCCTTCGACTCGAGCGTCTCGATCTTGTTTTCCAGGCCGACCGTGGCGCGCTGCATGCGCTCGTCGAAAATTTTCTTGCCGAACACGTTGATGTAGCCGTTGTGATAATCCAGCCAGACCGTTGCGTTTTCGATCTCCAGCTTGCGCCGCAGTTCGGTCGGAATCAGAATCCGTCCGTTCGGATCGATATCCGATTGCGCGCCGTACAGGTTCGCAATGAACGCGATGTCCTTGGCGATGGCCGCATGCTCGCCCGCGTTTTCGAAAAAATTGCGATTGCGTTCCCATACTTGCTTCGGATAGACTCGAACCAGCTTCAAATCAACGGTCGTGACGAAAACTTTCTCAACCCCGAGCTCTTTCAGGTACGCGGTAAATTCGGCTGGAAATTTGAGCCGGCCTTTGTCGTCGCACTTGGCTGTGAAGATGCCAAGGGGCGGCTCCGCCCCCAAATTCGACACTTTGCTCGTTTCGTCCACAACAGACACCTTTGGTCCAGTTCAGACCACTTTCCGAGTGTAAAGCGGCCGCTTAGGGATTGCAAGCTTTTTATTTGAGAACAAAGCACTTCCCCATTTCTTCGCCTTTTTGCCGCCCGAACTTTCCAACGCGCTCCATACCTGTCGCGCCTCGAACCGTCGCCATTGAGGCGCGACAGGAATGGAGCGCGTTCGTGAGCCCCGAACTTTCCCGTAAGAGATTCGTAGTTTGATCGTCAAGAGAGTGGTAAATGAAGAATCTAATTCACGACATCCGCTACGGCGTGCGGATGCTCTTCAAGCAGCCGGCGTTTTCGCTTGCCGCGGCGGTGGTGCTCGCGCTCGGGATCGGCGGCAGCACTGCGATGTTCAGTGTCGTGAACACGCTGCTGCTCAAGCCGCTGGTGATTCACGATGCGAGCCACATCGTCGGCATCTACAGCCGCGATGCGAAGAAGCCCGGCGTCTATCGGTCCTTCTCCTATCCAAATTATCTGGATCTTCGCCAGGGCAACCCGGCGTTCAGCGATATTCTGGCGCAAAACATGGCGCTGGTCGGCCTGGTCGAAGGAGAAACCACGCGCCGCGTCTTCGCCGATGTGATCTCGTCGAATTACTTTTCGACGCTAGGCGTCCCGCTCTATCGTGGACGCGAATTCACGGCGTCCGAAGAGCAGCCCGAGTCCGCCATTCCCGTCGCAATCGTCAGCTATTCCTACTGGCAAAAGCACGGCGCCGATCCCAACCTTCTGGGTGAGACCCGCCGTATTAATGGAAGAGATCTGACCATCATCGGCATCGCGGCCGAAGGATTCACCGGCACCACCGCCATGCTCAGCCCCGAACTCTACGTGCCTCTGGGCATGTATGAACCGATGATGAACGATTTCGACGGCCACGGGCGCAAACTGGCGGCGCGCGATAATCCGTCTTTGATTCTGGCCGGCAGGCTGCGCCCCGGCGTGACCGCGAAAGCAGCCGAGCCGCTGCTCGCTCCCCTCGCGGATCGCATGGCGAAAGCGTATCCGGCCGAAAACAAAGATCAGGAGTTGACCGTCCACGCGCTCTCACGCCTGGGGATCTCCGACGCGCCGTCCAAAGGCGACGAGCTGCTTTTGCCCTCGATTCTATTGCTCGCCATGGCGGCCGTCGTCCTGCTGATCGCTTCTCTAAACGTCGCTAATATGATGCTGGTGCGCGGCACCGCGCGCGCGAAAGAAATCGCCATCCGCCAGGCGCTGGGCGCCGGCCGCCGCAGCATCCTTCAGCAATTGTTCACCGAAGGCCTGGTGCTGGCCATGATCGGCGGCGCAGCCGGCTTGCTGCTTTCCTACCTGGGAACCGGCGTGTTGATGAATTCGATGGCGCGCCTGGCTCCCGTCGAACTGCTGTACAGCGGCTCACCCGACGCGCGTGTCCTGATCGCGACCCTGGGATTCTGCGTGTTCAGCGCGCTGCTGTTCAGCATGGGTCCCGCGCGCATCTTCGCGCAGACCAACATCGTCAGCGCCCTCAAAAGCGGCGAGACGCAGGAATCCGGTATCGGCCACATGTTCTCGAGGCGCAATGTTCTTGTCATGGGGCAAATCGCTTTGTCGATGACGCTGCTCACGGCGTCGGGATTGTTCATCCGCAGTGCCCTCGCGTCAGCCAACATCCAACCGGGCTTTCGCATGGACCGCGGCATCCTGATAGAAATCGATCCCAGCCTCGCCGGCTATGACGAAGCGCATGGCCGCGCCATGTTTCGCTCGGTCACAGAGCGGCTTCACGAAATACCCGGCGTCGAGTCGGTCAGCATGGCTGCCACCGTTCCGTTCGGGATGGTTTCGCTGAGCCGCACCATTCAGGCTCCTGGCGGCGCTCCATTGTCCTGCCGATCGAACATCGTGACTGGGGATTATTTCAAGACTCTCGACATTCCGATTCTTCAAGGGCGATCCTTCAACGCAAATGAAACCGGCGACGCGAAGTCCGCGCCCGTGGTGGTGCTCGATCGCCTGGCCGCCGAACGCATCGCGCCGAACGGTGAGGTGATCGGCAAGCGCGTCAGGATCTTCCACGGCAGCGACGACGCAAGCGGTCAGGATGCGGAAGTGATCGGCGTGGCCGGGAATGTTCAGGAAGATGTGATCGGCGACGGCATGCAGCCGCACGTTTACGTTCCCTTCGGCCAGGAGTATCAGTCCGACATGAATATCCATGTGCGGACCGCGAGTAACGATCCTCACCTGCTCGAAACCGTGCGCCGCGAAATCTCGGCGGTCGATGGACGCCTTGCCCGTCCTCCTGCTCAAAACGCTGCGTGACCATTTCGATTCGAGCGCGGATCTGTGGGTGGTCCGCACCGCCGCGCGCATGTTCGCGCTGTTCGGCGGGGTGGCGCTGCTGCTGGCGATGGTCGGGTTGTATAGCATCAGGGCGTACACCACCACGCGTCGTACGCGCGAAATCGGAATCCGATTGGCCTTGGGCGCGAAGCCGTCGGAGGCTCGCGCGATGATCCTGCGCGAGGGATTGATCGTTACCTCGATCGGCGCGGCCACGGGCCTGGCGCTTTCGCTGTTGGCGGGCAAAGCGCTGACGTCGATGCTTTATAAGGTGAGCGGAGTAGATCCGATCGTGTTCATTTCATCCACTGCGATTTTAGGCTCTGTATCGCTGCTGGCATGCTATCTCCCCGCACTACGAGCCTCGCGAGTCGACCCCATGATCGCGCTGCGTCACGAGTAGGATTTGCGCGTAGCCGCCGGATCGCGACACCCGCCTGGCGCGCTCGATACCTCTCGCGCCTCAAACGATCATCGACCCAGTGAGGCGCGACAGTAATGGAGCGCGTTCGGCCAACGAAATGATGCGGTGGTAGACTTTCGTCAAGTTTCATGAGAGCGATCATCGTGCTGTTTGCGCTCAGAATCGCTGCCGGGCAGGCGTTCGACGCCGCGTCGATTCATCGTGACGATCCCTCCGTGCCGCCGAAATTTCGCATGTCCGCTCACGGTGGTCCGGGCAGCGAAGATCCCAAGCGTTTCACTTGCCGCGGATGTCCGCTCGCGCTGCTGATTGCAAAAGCGTACGATGTCGAAATCTCTCAGGTCGAGGGTCCCGACTGGATGTGGGGAGATCTTTTCGAGGTCGCGGCCATCGTGCCCGACCACACCTCGATCGATCAATTCCACAGCATGCTGCAATCGCTGCTCGTCGAGCGATTCAAATTAAAGAGCCGCCGTGAAACGCGCGAGGTTACGGGCTATGACCTTACCAGAGGACCAGATGTCGAGAAATTGAAGGAAGCCGGGCCGCCCACGCCGCCGGAATTTCTGGACGGTCCGCCACGTGTGCCTAGCCTCGATTCCGATGGATTTCCGAAGCTGGCGCCCGGCCAACTGGCCGGTGTGATCCAAGGCCGTTCTCGTTTTCACCTTGAATACGCTCCGCCGGAATTCGCGAACTGGCTGACGATCCGGCTGCAAAAGCAGGTGATCGATCGGACCGGCTTGACCGCCCGTTTCGACATCACGCTTTCTTTTTTCGAGCAATACCCGGGCCAGCCGGCGCCCGACGTTCCACTTCCAACGCTGGTCGATGCGGTGAACAAGAGCTGGCCTGAAGCTAGTCGCGAAAAAAGTTCGGGTCGACTACATCACAATCGATTCCGCCCAGCGGATTCCCACCGAAAACTAACCCGGCAACGCCGTGGGGCAGCCACTCCTGGCTGCAGGCGGTCTTTAGGCCGCCGCTTTTCTGGAAAAGATTACTTCACCCCGCTCGCCACCCGAGGAGCCAGGAACTCATCGCCCGTCTTCCACGTCGGCAGACGCAACGCATTCGCGACGTTCACGCCAATCGTCATCCCGAATCGCGCGAACTGCTCCATGCCTGAAAAATCCCAATCGTCGTGATACTCATCCGACGGCTGATGATAATGCTTATCTTCGAATTCATCGAACAGCTTCTTGCCGGTGCCCGCCGGCTTGCCCATCAGATCCTCGCCGCCTTCAATCGAAAACGACGGAATCCCCACGCGCGCGAACGAAAAATGATCGGAGCGATAATACGTCCCCGCCGATGGCCGCGGATCAGCCGTGATCGCCAGGCCGAATCGCTTCGCCGCTTCTTCGACGATCGGGAACATGGTGGTGCGCTCCGCGCCATTCAACGTCACGTCTTTCGATCGCCCGAACGGCATGAACATATCGAAATTCAGCGCTGCAGCGGTCTTGCCCGCCGGGATCACCGGATGCTCGCCATAATATTGCGATCCGCGCAGCCCGGCCTCTTCGGCCGTCACCGCCAGAAACAACGCCGAGCGCTTCGGCTTCTGCGGCAGCGCCGCCCAGGCGCGCGCGATCTCCAGAAGCATCCCGCATCCCGTGCCGTTATCCGCCGCGCCGTTGTAAATCGAATCGCCATTCACCGCTTCGCCGACCCCCAGATGATCCCAATGCGCGCTGAAAATCAACGCTTCGTCCTTCAATTGCGGATCTGCGCCATCGATCTTCGCGACGACATTACGCGTGTGAATTTCGCGAACCGTGCTGGGCAGATGACCGGTGAAATGAACCGGCAGCGGCATCGCTTTGAACCCGCGCGTGTCGGCCATCTTCAATAATTCCTCCGAAGTCTTGCCGATCGTCGCCGCGATCTCGTCGCCCTTGGCCTGCGTGACCCACGCCGCGAACGCCAATGCGGGCGCACCGTCGGCCAGCTTCACCTGCTGATCTTCACGGCCCCAGCTCGATCGCACCACGTCCCAGCCGTAGCTCGCCGTCGGTGTGGTGTGGATGATGATCGCTGCGATCGCGCCATGCCGCGTGGCCTCTTCATATTTATAGGTCCAGCGGCCGTAATAAGTGAGCGCCTCGCCGGTGAAGAATTTCGGATCGTTCGACGGCGGCTCGCCGGTGAACAGCACCACCACTTTGCCGCGCACGTCGACACCCCGGTAATCGTCCCAATCGTATTCCGGTGCGACGATGCCGTGGCCCACGAACACCGCATCGGCGTCGAACGACGTATCGGGCTTCTGCTGATTGGTCACGCCGACGAAATCGTCCAGCCAGCGATAGCTGAACGTCTTGCCGTCTGAAGTTTTCGCGGAAAGCGTGGTCGACGGCTGCGGAGCGACGCCCATCAGCATCAGATTTTGAAAATACGTTCCGTCATCCCCCGCTGGCTTCGCGCCCACCAAAGCGAACTGCGTGGCGATGTATTCCGTAGCCAGATCGCCCCCGCGCGCACCGACGCCGCGGCCCTCCAGCAGATCGCTGCCCAGGAATTTCACATGCGCGCGAATGCGCTGGCCGGAGATTTCGTTAACTTGTGCGTGGAGCGCGAGCGAAAATGCCGCGAATACCAGAACAGACCGTCGGATCATGACTTCATGATACGAGGTAGCAGTTAGTGCGAGAACAGCGCAACCCTGCCGTCAGACGATGGTACACGGCTCAGAAATTTGAACTGCTTTTTAAGGTCCGGCCAGAATTCCGCGCCGAGATTCGATCCGAACGCCATGCCGATCCCGATGGATCCGCCGCGCATACCGCGTGCCACGCTGAACTTCCCAGGGAACCAGGTTTGCGAAAGGAATGGCGTTGCGTAATCCGCGGCGAAGCGGCTGTACGCGGGCATCCATCCGCCATCATCTTTTCTCGACAGGAAAGCTCGCGTTAACGCATATCTGGTGCGCTTCATGCCGCTGCCGGCGCCCAACCGGAAATAGCGGGGATCTTCGCCATCCACGGCGCGCACGCCGAAGGCGATGTTCGCGCGCAAAAAGCTTCTCCCGAAGTGGTTCGCCATCCGCACACCGAATGAATCGGCTCCATTTCCCCACGCATTCGGTGACTTCTCCGCTTGATCTAACCCCGCGTGCACCGCGAATCCGATCCACTGCGCCGGGCCGGTCATCTCATTTAGTGAATACAGGTACTTGTGTTTCAGGTCGAGTGGGGAATATGCGGAATCCGGCTGAGTTGCGGATACGATCAAGGGTGCTTCGAGGGAGGGTTCCAGCTCACCGCATTCATCTTGCCCGCACAACGCCGGAGCGCAGCACGCCAGCACCACCAACACCGCTAAAGATACACGTGTGCTGATCCAACTTCTTGGGTACAACCAAATCTCCGCTACAAAAGGTGCACCAACTATACACCCCAGTTCGGAGTTGAGCAATCAAATTATTTGATGCGAGTTATAGGACGATCAGTCCCAATTCGAGAATATTCGCGTTAGATTCGCGAATCTGAGTAAGCAGGCTCTCTGGCGGCGCCGTTTCGAGATTGATGCGAGCCACTGCTGCCTCCGCGCCTTCGAACACGATGTTCTCCATCTCTTGCACATTGATCCGCGCCGCACTGATCGAGTCGAGTACGCTGGCCAGGACTCCCGGGCGATCCAGATGCCGCACAATCAGCGTGCACGTCGCTGGACTGGATTTCGCCAGATTCACCACGTTCGGAACTTTGCCGGTCTCCTTAAACGTGGTGACGATACGCACCGTCTCCGCCGCGATCGCTTCCTGCGCCTGATCGGTCGACGCGCCGATGTGATGCGTACCGTAGACTTTTTTCGCAATCGTTGAAGTGAACTCACCGGTGCCGCCGCTCGGCTCGCCCGCGAAAACATCCAGCGCCGCGCGAATGCCTTTCTTCTCGATCGCCGCGCTGAGCGCATCCTGATCGATCACTTCCGCGCGAGCGGTGTTGATGAAGTACGCGCCCGGCTTCATCGCATCGAAAAACGCCGCGCCGATCAGACCTTTCGTGTCCTTATTCATCGCGACATGAATGCTGACGATATCGGCCTCGCGCGCAACGTCGATGGGTGAAGCCTTGTGCTCGATCCCAAGTTCCGCAGCCGATTCCGCCGTCAGGCTGCGGCTCCACGCGATCACCTTGAGTCCGAATTCGTGTGCGCGCGTGATCATTTCGTGGCCGATCTGGCCGGTGCCGATCAATCCCAGCGTTCGTCCGTACAGCCCGCGCGCTTTCGAGAACTCTGCTTTATTCCACTTCCCGTCTCGGAGCGCCGCGACGTTATCGGGAATGCGCCGGTCAAGCGAAAGAATCAATCCGAACGCCAGCTCGGCAACCGCGACCGAATTTTTGCCGGGGCAGTTCGATACATAAATGCCACGCCGCGATGCCGCCGCGACGTCGATGGTGTTGTAGCCCGCGCCCGCGCGCACCACCAGCTTCAGAGCGCCCGCGATCAACGCCGGCTCGGCCACCGCGGTCGATCGGACGATCAAAACGTCGGGCCGCAGTTCGCCTACGGCTTTCGCCAGCGCATCGTCTTTCAACGTTGGTTGATACTCCACATCACAGCCCGCGGCTTTCAATCCATCCACGCCGGACTGCTCGAATTTATCTGCAATAAGAACGCGCATTCGACCCCATCTTATAAGATTGTCTCCATGGGCGATTTGAAATACGCGCTCCGCATGCTCGCGAAAAGCCCCAGCTTCGCCGCGCTGGCGATTCTGACGCTGGCATTGGGCATCGGAGCGAACACCGCGATCTTCACGGTCGCCAACGCATTGCTGCTCCGGCCGCTGCCCTACACCGATCCCGATCGCCTGGCGCGCATCTCCACCGGTTCCAACGCCGGCGACTTTCTTTCTTACCCGTTTCTGACCGTACTGATGAATAATCGATCGTTCAGCGGCATCGCGGCGAATGGGCAGGAATCGTTCAATCTTTCCGGACGCGGCGAAGCCCAGCAAGTTCCCGCACAGCGCGTCACGTGGAATTTTTTCGATGTGCTGGGCTCGCGCATGGAGATCGGCCGTTCGTTCACGCCTGCCGAAGATGAACCGGGCGGCGCGCAAGTGGTGGTGATCAGCGACGAATTGTGGGCGCAGTTGTTCAATCGTGACCCGCGCGCGCTGGGACAGCATCTTTCGCTCGATGCCAACGATTACGCGATTATCGGCGTCCTACCTCCTAAATTCAGCCTGCCGATTCTGGGAACGAAGATCGATATTTTCGCGCCGCGCATACGCGAGATGAGCATCGTCACGCCGCAGCGCATCGCGATCGGCGGAATGTACTTCCAGGCGTTCGGACGATTGAAGCCCGGCGTGAGCGTGGAGCAGGCGCAGGCCGAAGCCAAAGTCATTTACGAACAGTACAAGCGCGACAAACCCGGAAATTTCGACGCGACCGTCAGCGTCATCATGAGCGTCGACGGATTGCAGCAGGACTTGGTCGCGAACGTTCGCCCGACGCTACTCATGTTTTCGGCAGCCGTCGGATTCGTGCTGTTGATCGCGTGCGCGAATGTCGCCAGTTTGCTGCTGGCGCGTGCGGTGGGACGTTCCCGCGAATTCGCGGTGCGAACAGCGTTAGGGGCATCGCGTGGTGCACTCATTCGTCAACTGCTGATCGAGAGCGTGCTGCTCGCGGTGCTCGCGGGCGCGGCCGGAGTCGGATTGGGAATCGCCGGAACACGCGTGCTGGCCGTTTATAGCAAGAGCAATTTCCCGCAGCTCGCCGATGTTTCAATCGACATGCGCGTGCTGGCGTTCACGCTGGCGATTTCGGTGCTGAGCGGAATCCTGTTCGGCCTCACGCCGTCGCTCAAACTTTCGCGTCCCGATCTCAATTCGATGTTGCGCGATGAAGGCCGCGGCACCGCGGGCAGCAAGCATGGTGATCGCGTCCGTTCGATTCTGGTGGTCGCGCAAGTGGCGCTTTCCATGATTCTGCTGATCGGCTCCGCGCTGCTGATTCGCAGCTTCGTGCGTTTGCGCAACGCCAATCCCGGGTTCAGACCGGAAGGCGCGCTGACCATGCAAACCTACCTGCCGCCGGCGCGTTTTCCCAAGCCGCAGGACAAAATTGCGTATTACACGAACGCGCTGGTGAAGCTGCAATCCGCGCCGGGAGTGCAGGCCGCGTCCATTTCAACCGCGCTGCCGGTGCTCGCCAATCATGGCACACCGTTCCTTTTTGAAGGGCAGCCGGTGGTGCCGTTGGGCCAAAGGCCGATCGCGCTGATTCAATCCATCAGTCCCGATTATTTCCGCGCCATGGGAATCGCGTTCGTCGCGGGCCGCGCCTTCGACGATCACGATCAGGCCGACACGCCGCCCGTGATCATCGTCAATCAACATTTAGTGCAGAAGTTTTGGCCGGGCGAGAATCCCATTGGTAAGCATGTGGTCATCGGCAATTTACCCAAGCCATTCGAGGTCGTGGGCGTTGCGGTCGACGTGAAGAATCAGGGGTTGGCGCAACCGGCGGGCGGCGAAGTGTACGTGCCTTATCCGCAGCTCCCTTCGCCGTTGCTTTATCTGAGTGTGCGAACTTCTCTTGATCCGCATTCGCTCGTTTCGGCCGTGCGCGCCGCGGCCGACTCGGCGGACCCCGACCAGCCCGTCTCCGATATCCACACCATGGAAGAACGTATGGAACAAGCCAGCGCATCGCCTCAATTCACCACACTGCTGATCGGCATCTTTTCGGGCGTCGCATTCGCGCTGGCCGCAGTCGGGATTTACGGCGTGATCGCGTATTCGGTGGCGCAGCGCACGGCCGAGCTCGGGGTCCGGATCGCACTGGGCGCGGCCAAAACCGATATTTTGCGATTGGTAGTCGGCAACGGGATAACGTTAACGCTGATCGGAATCGCGATCGGGCTGGGCGGGTCGATCGCTTTGACCCGTCTGATCACTCAGATGCTGTACGATACCAGCGCGACGGATCCGCTCGCCTTCGGAGTAAGCGCGCTGCTGTTTCTAGCGATTGCAGTGCTGGCGAGCTATGTTCCCGCCCGCCGGGCCACCAGGATCGATCCGGCCGAGGCGTTGCGCGCGTAAACCTCATTCCGCTGGAACCGTCAGGATCAGCAGAGCATCACGTCTATATAGATGATCCCCAAAATCTGTTCCCTGCTGTGTGTAGTAACGCTGTTATACGCGCAGGAGCCTGAAAAATCGGACAAAACGTTTTCGAGCGACGTGAACGTAGTCAACGTCTTCGCGACGGTTCACGATAAGAAGGGTGCGATCGCGAAAGACCTGACTCAGGACGATTTCACCATCGATGAAGACGGCAAGCCGCAGACCATCAAATATTTTTCGAGAGATGTGAATCTTCCTTTGACGCTGGGGATTCTGGTCGACACCAGCGGCAGCATGCGCCGTCTGATCGAAACCGAGCGCAGCGCGAGCTTTAAATTCCTCGATCAAGTGCTGCGCGAAGACAAAGATAAGGCGTTCCTGATTCATTTCGATTATCAGGTGGAGTTGTTGCAGGACGTGACGGGATCGCGCAAGCTGCTGCAGACCGCGCTCAACGAAATGGGCCCGAGTCCCGATCAACAACAACAGCGCAACGGCAACGGCGGTGGATATCCCAACGGCGGCGGCAACGGTCCTTACGGTCGACAACGCGGAGGTTATGGCGGGCGCGGCGGCGGTGGCGGAACGGCGCTGTACGATTCGATCCTGCTGGCCTCCAACGAAGTGATGAAGACCCAGAAGGGCCGCAAGGCGATCATCCTGTTGACCGACGGCGACGACAACGGCAGCAAGTCCACTATGACGGAAGCGATTTCGGCTGCGCAGCGGGCCGACACCATGGTCTACGCGATTCACTTTGCCGACTCGCAGGGCATGGGATCGTTCGGCGGACTCGGCGGGGGCGGGATGGGTCGCCGCGGAGGCATGGGCCGGCCGATGCCGCAGCAGCAGGGTAACGACGGCAAGAAAGTGCTGCAGCGCATCGCGCTCGAAACCGGCGGCGGATATTTCGAAGGCGGCAAGAAGGAATCGCTCGACGATCTGTATCGCCAGATTCAGGAAGAACTGCGCAATCAGTACAGCCTGGGCTACACGTCGAATAACACTTCCGGGCCGGGATATCGCGCCATCCGCGTGCTCACTAAGAAGAAGGATCAGGTGGTGCAGGCTCGCGACGGATATTACGCGGATAAGTAGACGGGTCACGCCGATTCGATTGATCGCTCATAACGAGCCGCGACTAAAAGGAGCGGTACAACGCCCGATATTTCTGGGGCCTTGGGCCTCGAATCGTTCGGGGCAGTTCGGCTGGCGTTGCGCCCAAACGCGCTCCGCAACCGTCGTGCCTCAAAGTCGCCCGTTAGCGGTTCGGCGCGTCCGGAAGCGGCTCACGCCGGTACCGCTGAGCTAGATAGCACCCATAACCGATGCAAGCCAGGACATCTTCCGTAGCGATACTTGGATAGTAGTCTAGAATTTCAGCGACAGGCACTCCCGCTGCGAGCTGTTCAAGAATCAATTCCGCCGCGAGGCGAGTTCCGCGGATCGTGGGTTTGCCGCCGACAATTTCCGGGTCGGCTACAATGCGCTCGCGCCATGATAAGTCTACGAAATCGTCAAGTTCCAGATCCATATCAATTCTCCGTCGGCCGCTCCACGTGATCGATCACCAGCACCTCAAACGGCATCTTCTGCGCGCGCAACCGCAGCCCGAGCTGTTCCTGAATCGCGGTATAGAGCGAGGGAGCCTCCGGCGAACTGGGACCGCGCGACGGATCCATCGACCATTTGAGATCGATCTTATACACGCCGTCGAGCCCGGTGCGATTCACCACCGGCAGATCCGCCTGCCTCGAAAGCACCTCCGCAAATCGATCCATTGAGGTGTTCCGCGCGCCGATGCTGCCGTGGCCGTTGTTCGTCGTCGATGTGCCGCCTTCGTCCTTTTCCAGTTTGCCCGGCTTGGCGACTTCCATCACATAGACCTGCATCGGCCGCGTTTCGCGATGCACCGCGAGTTTGAATCGCTCCGCCATCAGCGTCTTCAACATCTCCATCAGCTCGTGATCGCCCGCCGGGTGATCGGCTTTCGCGACGATGTCGAAGCGCTCGCTATCAAACCAATCCGGCCCGCCCACGATCTGATTCGGTCCGATCGCCCACGCTCCCATGATCGACCGCCTAAGCGTCACGTTGATCGATCGCAGCAGCCCATTGCCGGTGCTCACGCCGCCGGAATGAGGATCCGCATTGTTGGGCTTGATGGCCGCGACTTCGAACTTAGGCGCGGCGGGCGTTTGTCCGAAAGCCGCTGCCAGGAGCGTCAAGAACAATGCGATTCGCGTCATGCCATTATTGACGCGGAGCCGCGCCGTTTGTTCCCGCGCCCGCCCCGTTTTGCGCCGGCGCCGTCTCGCCCCAGATCCATTGGCTGAACCATTCATAGTTGTGTTCCATCACCGCGCGCTGCTGCTTCGGCTTGTTGATGCCGTGGCCGAATCCCTTGTACACGATCATCTTCACCGGAACGCCGCGATCCTTTAATCCCTGGTACAGTTCATAGCCGTTGGGGATCGGCACGCGCTTGTCCAGTTCCCCATGCTGAATCAGCGTGGGCGTTTTCGCGTTATTGATATATGTGATCGGCGAGGTCTTCTTGTAGATTTCAGGATCCTGCCACGGCGTCGCTTTCAGATAATTTCGCGTGAACGGATGGATGTCGGTGTTGACGTAATACGTCATCCAGTCCGAAATGCCCGCGCCCACCGAGATCGCCTTGAAGCGATTGGTATACGTCGTCAGGAACGCGGAAATGTAGCCGCCCTGGCTCCATCCCATCGAACCCACGCGATCGCGATCGATGTAACCCTTGGCGACCACCGCGTCGACTCCGCTCAGCACGTCGTCCGCATCTCCGAGCCCCAAGTTACGCACGTTGAGAGATCGAAATTTCTCGCCATATCCCGCCGAACCGCGATAGTTCGGCTGTAAAATCACCGCTCCCTTCGCCGCGAACATCTCCATCGGGTAACTGCGGTCGCCGCGAATCAAGGGGAGATCGATACCGGTCGGGCCGCCATGAATCACCACCAGCAGCGGATATTTTTTCGAGGGATCGAAATCCGCGGGCTTGATCAGAATTCCTTCGATGGTGGTGCCGTCCTTCGATTTCCAATCGATCACTTCACGCGTGGCCAGCTTGAACCCAGCGAGCTGATCTTTCATCGAAGTGATCGGCTTCGGTGAAAAGTTCGCAATCGTCGACATGCAGATTTCCGGATACTTGTTGGGCCACGCGCATCCGAACGCCACGCGCGCGAAATCCTTGGTGAAGCTCGCGCCGTTGAGCTGCAGATCCGCGGGCGAACTCAATTGCTCGACCGCTCCGGTCTGTGGATTCGCTCGATAAAGATGCGCGGAAGTTTTCTTAATCGCGGTGAAGTAAATCCCGTTCGCGGACCACTGCAACAGGCCGGGATCTTCATCGAACGTCTCCGCGATCACGCGTGGCTTGCCGCCATCGGACGAAACGATCGAAATGTGCGAATTCAAGAACGAAAACTCGCGGCCCGATTCATATGCGATCTGGGTTCCATCGGGCGACCAGATGGGACTGCGATCCGGCCCCGGCATGTCGACGATCTTTTTCACGTACTTATCGGAGAGTCGCACCACGTAAATGTCGGCCGTATCGCCGCTCGATAGCGAGGGATCTTTGGTCGCGCTGAACGCGATGTTTTTCGAATCGGGTGACCACTCGAAGCCGCCTACGCTGAACTGCGTGCCCGTGGTTAGCGCTTCGGGCTTGGGCTTCTCCTCGGCGGCATTTATGGTCCACAGGTGCGCCATGGTGTAATCGCCTTCCACGATCTCGAAATCGCCGTACTTGTCCTTGCGATCTTTTTTCGCTTTCGACTCCGGACCAGTCGAGCTGAACGCCATGCGCGTCCCGTCGGGCGACCACCGGAATCCGTTCACGCCGCCTTCGAAATGCGTGAGCTGCGTTGCTTCGCCGCCTGCGGGCGAGATCACGAAGATCTGCTGTGTGCCGTCGCGATCGGAGAGAAACGCGAGCCGCTTCGAATCCGGCGACCATTGCGGACCGCTCGACGATTTTTTGGCGTGCGTCAATTGGTAGCGCTCGCCCGTGGCGGTCATCGCCATCCAGATCTGGGTGTCGAAGGAATTCTCTTCCCAGTTGGTTTCCGAAACCGTGTAGGCAACGTAGCGCCCATCGGGCGAGATCCGCGGTGAGCCCGCGGATTTCAAGTTGAGCGACTGCTCGATGGTCGGCGTCTGCGCGGCCATCATGCATGCGAACGAAACGAACGCTAGCGTCTTCATGTGCACTCCTTATATTCAGCCGTACTGCAGTCCAGCCCCGCCGAACGCGCTCCATAACTGTCGCGCCTCATAAGACCGTCATCTGAACACGCTGGCGATTTGTGCCGTTGTGTGCGACGCGACGAACGAACGCCGAGCTTTCATTCTGAATTCTGACTCCTGACTTCTGACTCCTTCTTCAAACGCGATCCATCGCCAAAAATTCCTGAATATGCGGGTGCGGCGACTTCTCCAACTCACTTACCGGCCCGAAATAAATCGCGCGGCCTTCGAACAGCACCACCACTTTATCCGCGACCTTGAACATCAGATCCAGATCATGCGTGACGACAACGCCCGTCAATCGCAATTGCGATTTCAGACGCAGCATCAGATTGCCCAGATGATCCGACATGATGGGATCCACCATGGTGGTCGGCTCATCGTACAAAATGCATTCCGGCTGGGCGGCCAGCGCGCGTGCGATCGCCACGGCGCGTTTATAGCCGGTCGAAAGATCGGCCGGATAGTGATCGCGATACTCCAGCAGATCGACCATCGAAAGCAGCCCGTTGACCACGTCTTCTTTATTTTTCTTGTCGTAGTCTTCGCGCAGCTCCAGCGAAAACAGAATGTTCTCGCCCACGGTCATCGAATCGAACAGCGCGCCCGATTGAAAAACCATAGTGACTTTCTTGCGAATGCGCCGCAGTTCGGACTCCGGCATGTGCGTGATGTCGCTATAAGACACGAACACTTTGCCCGAATCGGGGCGCAGAAAGCCCATGATGTGGCTTAATGTCACCGACTTACCGACGCCGCTTCGCCCTATGATCGCCAGCGTCTCGCCCGCATCGACGTGAAAGGTCACATCGACTAAAACCGGGTGATCGAACGTCTTATAGACGTTGCTGAACTCGAGGTAATGCGAACTGGTGAGCGGAGGCGGCTCCGATCCCAGCCCGTGCTTCAGGATGGCCGGGATCAAACGCCGCTCCATTCTGCGGGGGTGTTGAGATTGGCGAGCGGCGCGGGATCGGGGACAGGATGTTTGCGCAGCCGCAGTTTGGAGACGAAATCTTGCATTCGAACCATTTTTCGGTCGATCGCCCGGCGCGCAGCCGTGGCGCAGCGGCGCTGATAGACGGCGCACAGAGGATCGAGGCGTGTGCCGTCAGCCGTGGTGCTCTCAGGGACGATCACGTCGGCGGTCGACGGGCCGGATTCAGCGTCGGCGAACAGATCCTCCAGCAATCGCGGGGTGATGAACGGCATGTCGCAGGCGACGATCAGGTTCCATTCGGAATGCGTGGACTCCAGTGCCGTGAACACTCCTCCAATGGGTCCGAAGCCGCTCACGCGATCGGGAATAATGTTGTAGCCCAGTTGGCGATACCGCTCCGGAGGTCCGATCAGCGTCACGCTTCCTGCGACCGAGCGGACGCATTCGGCGATTCGCGCGGCGACGGTGGCGCCTTCGAACTCCAGCAGAGCCTTATCGCGGCCCATGCGCGAACTGGCGCCGCCCACCAGCACGAACCCCGCCCGCGAGGAGGGCGCGTTTATGCCGGGCTGCGCATTCATGAGAAAATGATAGCTTACGCTGCGCCGCGGAATCGAATCGGCGGGGCGTGGCGCGAAAGGCAAGTGGTGCGGGGAAACAAAACAGTGTATATTTGTTTTTTACTGGCTTTTGCCATCATGGCCGCCTCCCCCATGCGCGCCGCAGACCCCGCCGTACCTGCGGTCGAGTTGCGCCCGCTTCCCGGAACTCGCCAAACGTTCACTGTTCATGCCGATCCGCGCACGGGCAAGCTGATTCGTACCGTCAAGATCAGCGATCCGAACGCCGCTCATCAACCAGCCAAAGCTTCGAAAACACCGCCGAAACAGATCGCCGATCTGATCGAAAAATCCGCGCTGGCGCATCAAGTCGACCCGTTGCTGGTGCATTCCATCGTCAAAGTGGAGAGCGATTACAATCCCTACGCGATTTCGAATAAAGGCGCGGAGGGGCTGATGCAGTTGATGCCGCCTACCGCACGCATGCTCGGCGTCAGCAACAGTTTCGATCCCAAAGAGAATATCGAAGCAGGCGTCAAGTACTTGAAATACCTGCAGGGAATCTATAAAGACGATCGGCTGGCGCTGGCCGCCTATAACGCCGGTCCTAAGAACGTTGACAAGTACAAGCAGGTTCCGCCGTTCAAGGAGACGCAGAGTTACGTGGAGCAGGTGGGGCGGCGATATGAACAGGCTCGCGCGGCGGTAAAAGCTGACGCGCCGAAAACCGAGGTCGCGAACAAAGCGGCCGCGCCCGCTCAGGCACCCGCACAAGCAATCGAGACGCATCCCAAGCTGGAGACCATTGTCGACGAGCATGGCAGGCTGTCGCTCAAAGCGCGCGAATAGAGCGGCTGCGATCCTCCCGATTGCCGCCCTCGCGGCCGTGTTGTCTTTGGCCGCGCCGAAGACCGATGGCAGGGTAACCAACGTTCGATTCTGGTCGCTCGGCGACACCACCCGGATCGCGATCGAAGTCACTTCCGAGTTCAAATATCACTCCGAAAAACTGATCAATCCCGATCGCGTGTTTTTCGATATTCAAGGCGCGAAGCTGGACATTGCACCGAACAAGGCGATGCATGTGATCGCCGTGGGCGATGCTCTGGTCAAGCAGATCCGCATCGCCGAATCGCAGCCGGGCGTGACGCGCGTAGTGCTCGATCTGGCGCAATCGGCCGAGTTCACCGCGTCGCAGCTTTCCGGTCCCGATCGGCTCATGGTAGAAGTTCGTTCGAAAACGGGCGCCGCGCCTCCCGCCACCACGTCGACCAGCGGCGCGAAATCGGTGACCGAATCGCCGGTGCGGGCGCTGGAAGCCGACATTCTCTCCAATGCTGCCCCGCTGCCGTCGATCGCCGCACCGCCCCCGATCTCCGCGCCCGTAATCGCCAAGCCGGAATCGAAACCCGCGGCCAGAATCTTCGACCCTCCGCCGATGCGCGCCGATCCGGTCAAGCGTGAATCGAAACCTGCGCTCATCGGGCAACCCGCGTTTTCGACTGCCGCGCGAACGCCGAAAGATCCTCTGCCGCCGCCGAGCGTGAAACCGGACCCAACACTGACGGCGAGCAATCGTCCGAACCTTCCGGCGTATTCCGCGCTGAGTGCCGTACCGGCGATTCCCGCGCCTGCTCTGCCGGCCGATTCCGTTCCCGAAAGGACGCCCGACAAATCGCGTGAGCCTTTGCCCGCGAAAATCAGTGCGAACGGATCGCGATCCCTCACACGCGTGCTGGGATTGAAGTTGGGCCGCGTAGTGATTGATCCTGGCCACGGCGGTCACGATATCGGCACGCACGGCGCGTCGGGACTCATGGAGAAGGAAGTGGTGCTGGATGTCGCGAAACGGCTGGGCGCGCTGCTGGAAGATCGTTTGGGAAGTGAAGTCGTCTACACGCGTTCGAGCGACGTCTTCATTCCGCTGGAAGAGCGCACGCACATTGCCAACGATCACAAAGCCGATCTGTTTTTATCGATTCACGCGAACTCGTCGCCGTATCGAAGTGCGGCGGGAGTCGAAACTTACTATCTAAATTTCACGACTTCCAAGGCAGCGCTTGATCTGGCGGCGCGCGAGAACGCCAGCTCGGAACGAACTGTTTTCGATCTGCAGGACGTGCTGCAGAAGATCGCGCTCAAGGACAAGATCGACGAATCGCGCGAGTTCGCCACGACGCTGCAGAAGTCGCTCTATAACGTCTCGGCGAAGGGTAATGCCGACGCGAAAAATCGCGGGATCAAGAAAGCGCCATTCGTGGTGCTGATCGGTGCATCGATGCCGAGCGTGCTGGCCGAGATCGGATTCCTGACCAATTCCACCGAGGAAGCGCAGCTGCGCAAACCCGAACATCGCGAGAAGATCGCCGAAGCGCTCTACAAAGGCATCGCCAGTTACGCGGATACGCTGAGCCACTTCCAGGTCGCCAAAAGCGACCATCCGGCCGGTCAACAATAAAGCTGCGATATAATCCCAAGTTCACGAGCCTTGTCTTAGGAGACGCGCCATGTTCACGCGAACCAAGTTGAATTTGAAAGCCACCGCCGTTGCCGGCCTCGCCTTGATTGCCGCCGCGCCAGCCTTCGCCCAATCCGGAACCAAGAACGGAGAATGGCGTAGCTACGGAGGCGATCTGGGCAGCACGCGCTACGCGCCGCTCGATCAGATCAACGCAGGGAATTTCGACAAGCTCGAAGTGGCGTGGCGATTCAAGACCGATCATCTGGGGCCGCGCCCCGAGTATCAATACGAAAGCACCCCGCTGATGGTGCACGGCGTCATCTATTGCACCGGCGGATCGCGACGCGCGGCGTTCGCGCTCGATGCGGCCACCGGCGAACTGTTGTGGATGCATTCGGAAAATGAAGGCGCGCGCGGGCAGAACGCTCCGCGCCAGCTTTCGGGTCACGGCCTGGCGTATTGGACGGACGGAAAAGAAGAGCGCATCATTTACGTCACGCCGGGCTATCGCATGATTGCGCTGAACGCCAAGGACGGGCAATTGGTGAAGGGCTTCGGCAACGATGGCGCGGTCGATCTGAAAATGGATGACGATCAGGAAATCGATCTGGTCACCGGCGAGGTGGGGTTGCATTCGACTCCGATGGTGGCTGGCGATGTGGTGATCGTCGGTGCGGCGCATCGCTCCGGCGGCGTTCCTCGCACCATGAAGAACGTGAAGGGATACGTTCGCGGCTTCGACGCGCGCACCGGCAAGCGCCTGTGGATCTTCCACACCATTCCAAAGCCGGGCGAGTTCGGCATCGAAACCTGGCTCAATGATTCCTGGAACAACAACGGCAACACCGGCGTGTGGGCGCAGGTCTCGGTCGATGAGCAGCTCGGCCTCGCGTATCTTCCGGTCGAACTGCCCACTGGCGATTATTACGGCGGACATCGCCCCGGCAACGGCTTGTTCGGCGAAAGTCTGGTCGCGGTGGATCTGAAGACCGGCGTTCGCAAATGGCATTATCAACTGGTGCATCACGGCCTGTGGGACATGGATATTCCGTGCGCGCCGATCCTGGCCGACATCACGGTAAACGGCAAGGTGATCAAAGCGGTCGCGCAGCCCACCAAGCAGGCTCAGCTTTACGTGTTCGATCGCACCAACGGGCAGCCGGTGTGGCCGATCGAAGAGCGGCCGGTCGCCAAGGGCGACGTGCCGGGTGAATGGTATTCGCCGACGCAGCCGTTCCCGGTGAAGCCGCCGCCGTACGACCGGCAGGGAATCGGCCCGGACGATTTGATCGACTTCACGCCGGAGCTGCACGCTGCGGCGCTCAAAGCGGTCGAAAAATATCGCATCGGTCCTCTGTTCACGCCGCCGTCGGTATCGACTCTCGATGGAACGCTGGCGACGCTCGCGTTGCCGGGCGCGCTCGGTGGCGCGAACTGGCCGGGCGGCGCGTTCGATCCTGAACTTCACAACGTGTACGTGTTTTCACAAACCGCGCCTGCCGTGCTGGGCATGGTGCCACCCACCAACAATCGATCGGATATGAATTACGTGCAGGGCAGCGCTGCTTCTGGAGTTCGCCGCACTCCCGGCGCCGGATCGACTGAGCCTCCTGGGGCCGGCGGTCCTCCCGCCGCTGCAGTCGCCGGCCGTGGCCGTGGCGCTGGTCGAGCAGCCGGTGGCGGTGGCGCACCCGGCGGCGGATCGGGTGAAGGCGGCGGGCCTGGAATCAATGTGCAGGGATTGCCGCTGCTCAAGCCGCCCTATGGCCGCATCACGGCGATCAATCTCGATCGCGGCGAAATCGTATGGCAGACCGCGCACGGCGAAACTCCGGACAACATCAAGAACAATCCGGCGCTCAAAGGCGTGACGATTCCACGCACCGGCCGTCCCGGCATTCTGGGGACTCTGGTGACCAAATCGCTGGTGGTCGTGGGCGAAGCGGGATTCTTCACCACTCCCAACGGTCGCGGCGCGATGCTGCGGGCGTATGACAAGAACACCGGCAAGGAAGTCGGCGCGGTTTATATGCCGGCTCCGCAGAGCGGGTCGCCGATGACCTACATGATGAACGGCCAGCAGTACATCGTGGTCGCCATCAGCGGCGCCAGCTATTCCGGCGAGTTGGTGGCGTTCAAGCTGCCCAATTCGTAGCGCCACGGCGTGTGGCGCGCGCTGATTTTCGCCTTCGTCGCGTGCATATGCACGGCTGCCGATTCCGACTACGCCGACCCTAAGTCCTGCGCGACGTGTCACGCCAACGTCGCCCAAAACTACGCCCAGAACGCGATGGCGCAATCGTTTTCGTCGTCGATTCCGACCGCGCTGATCCAGGATTTTTATCACAACGCTTCGGACACGCACTTCGCGATGCGCCAGCGCGACGGTAAGATCTACCAGCGCCGCTGGCAAATCGCGCCGGATGGGAAGCAGGTCAACATCGACGAGAAATCGATCGACTACGTGATGGGATCGGGCACGCATGTGCGCACGTTCCTGCATCGAACCTCGTCGGGCGCGCTACAGGAATTGCCGCTAGCCTGGTATTCGGAAGGCGGCGGGACATGGGCGATGAATCCCGGCTACGATCAGCCGCTGCAGCCCAACTCGCGGCGGAAAGCGGGCTACGAATGCATGTTCTGCCACAACGCCTATCCGCAGATCCCCGCCGGTCACGACGGTTTTCGCGCTGAGCCGATCTACTCCGGCGCGCTTCCCGAGGGTATCGATTGCCAGCGCTGCCATGGTCCCGGGCGCGCCCATGTCGAATCGGGTGGACAGGCGGCCATCGTGAATCCGAAGAATCTTTCACCACAACTGCAGATGGACGTCTGTGAGCAGTGTCACCTGGAAACCAGCAGTTCGCCGCTTCCCGCATCGATCGTGCGCTTCAACCGGGGCCCGTTCTCCTACCGGCCGGGCGAGCCCTTGAGCGATTTCGCGCTTCTGTTCGACACTGCAACTGGCAATCAGGAACGTTTCGAAATTGTCAGCTCTGCCTACCGGCTGCGAATGTCGGCGTGTTTCCTGAAAAGCGCCGGCCGGCTGACCTGCACCACCTGTCACGATCCCCATTCCGAAGATCGCGACACAAATCATTACAATGCGATGTGCCGCAACTGCCACGCCACCCCCAGCGCGCAGATTCATGCTGGCGCGAACGACTGTGTTTCGTGCCATATGCCCAAGCGTCGCACCGGCGATGTGGTCCACGTGATCATGACGGATCACCGAATTCAGCGCCGCCGGCCGTCCGGGGACCTGCTCGCGACGCGCGCCGAGCCGCATGGTCCCGGCCAGGTCTATCACGGCGAAGTGGTCCCCTATGACCAGAACAGATTTGCCTCGACGCCCGAAAACGAACTTTATCTAGCCCTCGCGCAAGTTCGGGCTCGTAACAATTTTGAAACAGGAATCCCGCAATTTGATGCGGCCATAAGGAAAATCAAGCCGAAAGTAGCTGAATTCTATATTGAGCTTGCAGATGCCATGCGCGCCGATAAACGCCCGGCTTCCGTCGCTATATATAAGGATGCGATCGCGCTTCAGCCTGGCTCGGTGGAAGCCCTGCTGGGATTGGCGGAAGCGCAAGTGGACGCGGGCGATTCCGCGGCCGCTGTCGCCACGCTCCAGCGGGTTGATCCCGGAGATAAAGGCGAGGCATGGAGCCGGCTGGGACAGGTATATGTCCGGGTCGGAGCACTGGAACAAGCCGCGACCGCGTTGAAAAAGTCGCTCGAATTCGATCCTGAAATTCCAGAAACTCATTACGCCCTTGCCACCGTTTACCATCGCCAGAATCATCCTGATTTGGCAGAGACTTCCTATCGGGAAGCGATTCGTCTGCAGCCCGATTATTCCGCGGCGCACTCCAACTTCGCAATCTTCCTCTATCAGACGAAACGCGCGGTGGAGGCTCGCCAGCATTTCGAGTCCGCGATCCGCTACAACCCGGATTACGCGCTCGGCCACTATAACTATGCGTTGATGCTTCGAGCCGAGGGCAAGGTCGACGAGGCTCGAAGGCAGCTAGACCAAGCCCTGGACTATGGGTCGAATCTTGATTCCAGGACTCTGGATGAAGCGAAAAAAATCCGCCAGGAACTTTCGGCGCGTCCGTAACACCACCTGGCCGAGGGGTTGCAGAATTCCTGTCTCGCGATAAATCCTCCAGCGAAACGCGATTTCTTCCATGCCAACTTGCATATTTCGCATTGACAGATTTTAAGATCGGGAGTATGCTCATCGGGAACCAGTCAGTCTAAGTCAGACCGTGGGGGTTAGTTCCATGATGAACGTTCGTGCGGTAGTCTTTTCTTTTGCCCTTGCGATCGGTTCTGTTGCCTACGCCCAACAGACCGACGCCAACGTATCGGGCACAGTGACTGATCCCACGGGCGCGCACGTGGTAGGGGCTACGGTCACGGCCTTGAATACGGGAACAGGAACCGCCACACCGGTCCACACCAACGATCAAGGCATTTATACGATGCCCGGTCTGCAACCCGGTAAGTACAATTTCACTGCGGAGCACACCGGATTCCGCAAATCCGTGGTCACCAATGTCGAACTCCAGGTGGCTTCTGAAATCGTTCAGAACTTCCAACTCGAACTCGGCGCGACCACCGAGTCTGTGGAGGTCGAGGCGACCGCGACAGAAGTGAACGCGACCAGCGCGTCGGTCGGCAACGTGGTGGACGGCAAGCGGCTCCAGGAACTTCCGCTGAACGGGCGCAGCGCGTATGACTTGATGCTGACGCAGCCCGGCGTGCAGGAAGGAAGCGGCTGGTATCTCAACGGCAATCAGGGCGGCGCCGTGAATTTCACCATGGATGGCGTGACGTCGATGGACAACCTTCACCTCAACGCGACGTTCTATCTGTACAGCAATGTGGTCAGCGTCGATCGCGCCGAAGAATTTCGCGTGGTGACGTCGCCTGCCGATGCCGAGTACGGACGCGGCGCGGGCCAGGTCCAGATGGTAACCCGCGGCGGCAGCAACAAATTCGCCGGCAGCGCTTTTTACGAAGTGCGCAACGCGGCGTTCAACGCCAACAATTGGTTCAACAACGCGCAGGGCAGCGATGCGAGCGGCAATCCGCTGGCGGTTCGGAACCAACTCAAGCAGAACAATTACGGCGTCCGGTTCGGTGGTCCGGTGAAGAAGAACAAGATGTTCTTCAACGGAATCTACGAGCCCTACAAGCAGCGCAATTTCGCTACGGTCAATCAGACCGTGTACACCGCCAGCGCGCTGGCAGGCAACTTCCGGTTTTATCCCGGAGTTACGAACGGAAACGCGCAGGCTGCGATCCCGACGGTCGATCGCGCGGGCAACCCGGTCCAGCCTTCCTCCGCCACTGGCGCGCTGCAGACCGTCAGCGTACTCGGCCGCGATCCGAACCATCTCGTTCCTGATGCCACGGGCGTCATGTCGCATGTGTTCAGCTATATGCCGCTCCCGAATAACTACCTGATCGGCGATGGATTGAACACCGCGGGCTTCACCTGGAATCGTCCGGTCCCTGTCAATTTCGAGTTGTATGAAGGCCGCATCGACTACAACTTCGACGAAAAGAATCGCCTGGCGCTGACGTTGAGCCAGCAGTCCTATCACAGCTTCAACGTAGCGACTCCTCCCGCGTTCCCGTCGGTACCCGGCAATTCCGATCCGACCGAGACGACTTCGTACAGCGTGGCGCTGACCAGCGTGCTTCGCCCGAGTCTGATCAACGAAGCACGCGTCGGTGTCTTCCGCTATCGCACTATTGTGCAGACTCCCTACGATCCAGGCAGCACCGATCCGAGGTCGAAGACGTTTCTATCGACCGTGGGCGGAATTCCAGCGCTGGTCAGCCCGGCGTCGGTCACCGGTCCTTATGGAAATTTCGGAATCCCCGGCAACTATCTGAATCCGAACTATCAGTACGGCGACAACATCACCTGGATCAAAGGCAAGCACAGTTTCAAAGGTGGTGTCCAACTGCGCTTAGTCTCCCTTGCCGGGTTTAACTTCGGCGCCAGCCAGACCGTCCCGATCGTGGGCATCGGCAATCCGGCGCTCGCGCAGATCACCAACATCAACACCGGGGCAAATCCGATTGCAGGAATCGGAAGCAACGCCACGCTCGCTACCGCACTGCTTGAGAATCTGAGCGGCGCGACCTCCGGCGCCCAGCAATTGAATATTTCGCCCGGCGGCGCCAACCCGATCTTCCTTCCCGGTCAGCAGCCTTATCACAACTACCATCAGAACGAGTTCGATTGGTTCTTCAAGGACGATTGGAAGATTACGCCTTCGTTGACCCTGAACCTCGGGGTGCGTTGGGAGTTGTACCTGCCGCCGACTGAGCAGCAGGGCAAGGGTCTCGACGCCCGTCGGCGGCGGCGCCGGCGTGTTCGGCATCTCCGGCACCAGCTCTCGGCCCTTTCAATCCCAATGCCACGGGCGGAACGCCGACGTGCATTCAGGCGATCGGTCCCGGGCACGTCCAATCCGAATACGCAGTTCTACAACACGGACTATAAGAACTTCTCCCCGGCGCTTGGCCTCGCCTGGGCGGTTCCGGGAAGCAGCGGGATAGCCAAGTGGATCACCGGCGGACCCAACAAGATGACCATCCGCATGGGATACGGCATCGGCTATCAGCGCTTGCCTCTCGGCCTCGTGGACGTGAACACCAGTCTGGAACCCGGCTACTCGGAAACGGACACGGAAGTGATCTCCACCAATCTGGGCAACGTGGTGCTGCCGGTCCAGCCTGCGGGCAAGCCGCTGACTCCCGTTCCGGTGGTCGCAAATCCCGGTGGATCGCACAATCAGACGATTTACGCCTATCAGGGGGATCTGCGCACGCCCTACGTGCAGAATTACAACCTGACCGTCACTCGCGCGCTGACCAATAGCATCACTTTGGACGTTGCCTATGTCGGCAGCAAAGGGAGTGAACTGGTGCGTTCGGTCGACACCAACGAAGTGAATATCTACGAGAACGGCATTCTCAACGCCTTCAACACCGTTCTGACGGGCGGCGATTCTCCGCTGATCGATCAGGATCTTCAGCAACAATTACAGCTGCGGTCGCGGCTGCGGGCGGCGGCTCCAAATACGTACTCGCGAATAGCGCCACCAACGGCTTTTTCGCCACCAACAATCCTGGCGGGTTCGCCAACTTCATCAACCAGACCACCACCCTGGGCGGCGCGGCCGGCGGGCTGCTGGTCAATGCGGGTCTGCCATCCAACTTCATCGTCGCCAATCCGCAGTTCCTGCACACTTATCTCACCGGGAACTTCGGAAGCTCGACCTACAATTCGCTGCAGGTGCAGGTCGTGAAGCGCTTCCAGAAGGGCTTCTCGCTGCAATCGAGCTATGTTTGGTCCCACAACCTGGGTGATAGCGAAGGCGACAGCCCGAGCTCCACCGACAGTTTCCGCACCCTTCGCAATGAGCATCTGGACAAGCGTCCGCTCGGTTTCGATTACCAGAGCGTCTTCAAATTGAACGGCCTGTACGAGCTGCCCTTCGGCAAGGGCAAAACGCTGCTGGGCAATGCCAACGGCATGCTCGACCGCCTCGTGGGCGGCTGGCAGATCGGCGCGATCTCGCTCATGTATTCGGGAGTGCCGATCAGCATCACCGCGCAAAACGCGGTGAACAACACCACCCCAGTTCGGCCGCGTTCACCGCAGTCGGCCTTGGAGCGCTGCCTGGCGATGGAGTGATCAAGACCGGCAACGGCATCGTGTACTTCAACGGACTTTCCCAGATTATCGATCCTTCCGTGGCCAACATCGCCAACACCGCGCTGCGTGCGCAGTCCACCTTGAAAGCGATCGTCGGGCCCAACGGGCAGCCGCTGTTCGTCAATCCTCTGCCGGGCCAGTTCGGTACGCTCGCCAACGGCGTCCTGCGCGGTCCCGGTTCGAAGACGGTGAACGTGAACATCATCAAGCGCATCCGCATCAATGAGCGATTCAGCGCGCAGATCGGCGCCACCGCGGAGAACATCACCAATACTCCGATCTTCGCGCCCCCGAACCTCAGCGTCGATAGCACGGCGTTCGGTCGCATCACTTCTACCGCCGGCTTGAACCCGCAGCGCCTGATCGTGCTGCAGGCGCGCTTTAACTTCTAGTTTCGACCTACGCAGTCGTGAGGGCCGGGCCGCCTTCGAGCGTTTCCGGCCCTTTTTATCGTTGATCGTGGGCGATTCCTGAGGCGCGAACGTCGAAATCTCCTGTGAAATATCGGCGTTGAACCGCTCCTTTTAGTCGCGGCTCATGGTGGGCGATTACGGCATCAACGCTATACAGAGCCGCGACCAAAGGGAGTGGTCCAACGCTCGGGTTTCAACCATCCGGATCGCGCAGCCCAAACGCGCTCTCTGACGTTCGAGCCCCATATTCGGCTATTCGTATCGCAAACTCACGATCGGATCGACCTTCGTAGCGCGCCGCGCCGGCACATAACTCGCGAGCAGCGCGACTGCACCCAAGGTCACGGAAACCGCCACGAACGTCGCGGCATCGGTCGGCGAGACCTGGAATAACAGAGTCTGGAGCAGCCGCGTGACGGCGAACGCGCCCGCGATCCCGATCGCTACTCCCAACGCGGTCAGCGTCATCGCCTGGCTCAGAACCATACCCAGCACGCTGGTCGTACCGGCGCCCAGCGCGCGCCGAATCCCGATCTCGCGCGTTCTCTGCGCGACCGAATACGAGATCACGCCGAAGATCCCCACCGCGGCCAGCACCAGCGCCAGCGCCGCGAACCCGCCCAGCAAAATCGTATTGAATCGCTGCGCCGCCAGGGAACCAGAAACAATGGCGTCCAGCGTCTTCACGTCGAACACCGCGACATTGCGATTGATCGCGTGAACCCGCTCCTCGATCGCTCTCCCCAGCAGCGCCGGATCTCCCTGCGCCCGCGCCACCAGCGTGATCGGCGCCTGCGGGGCCTGCGCCATGGAGAGATAAACCGCGGGCTTGGATTCCTGATTCAGAGCGCGCAAATGCACATCGCCCACCACCCCGACGATTTCGTACGGTTGATCCGGATGATTCCAGTCCACCGTCAGTTGCTTGCCGATCGGATCCTGGTTCGGATAAAACTGCCGTGCCACCGTTTGATTGATCACGACTGTCGCCGGCGCGCCCGCCCCATCCCGATCATCAAACACGCGCCCGCGCGCCACCGGAATACTCATGGCCGCGAAATAGCCGGGCGTTACCATGGAGACCTCGGTGACGGGCTCCGCGCCATGTTCCGGCCGCGGCCCGTCGGCGCGCCAATACCACGTAGCGGAGCCTTCTCCCGCCAGCGGGAGAAAATGCGTGGTGCCCGCCGCTTCAACTCCCGGAAGCGAGCGCACTTGCTCAATCACCTGACGTGTGAAGTCCACCATCAACTCCCGGCGCTGGAACTGACCCCAGGGAGCCAGGTTCATCGAAATCACGTGTCTCGCATCGAATCCCGGATCGATGTTGGCGAGACGAGAGAAACTGCGAATCAGCAGTCCCGCGCCGATCAGCAAAATCATCGACAACGCGACCTCGGCCACCACCAGCGCGCCGCGCGCAGCGCTTCTTCCTTGCGAAAATCCGCGGCCCCCGTCTTTGAGCGAGCTCTGCACATCCACCCGCGCGGCTTTGATCGCCGGAGCAAGGCCGAACAGCATCCCGGTGAACAGCGAAATCACGAGCGTGAACAGAAACACAGTCGTATCGATCGAGATCGTTTTCAGATTGGCGTAGGCGATGGTATCGGGCAGCGCGACGCTCAATAGCTTCACGCTCCAGATGCCGATCGCCAGTCCCAGCGCTCCGCCCAGGACCGAAAGCAGCAGGCTCTCGATCAGCAACTGCCGCGCGATGCGCATCGCTCCCGCGCCCAGCGCCGCGCGCACCGCGATTTCGCGACCCCGCCCCGCCGCGCGCATCAACATCAGGTTCGCGACATTCGCGCAGGCGATCAACAGCACCAGCCCCACCGCGCCTAACAGCACCAGCAGCGGCGTGCGCACGTCGCCCGTGGCCTGCTCGCGCAACCCGACTACGTTCGCGCCCCATTTCGAGTCGAGATCCGGCCGTTCCTGCTGAAGTTGCCGCGCCACCACGCTCATTTCCGCCTGCGCAGTCTTCAGGGACACGCCAGGCCGCACCCGCGCCACTACGTTTAAATACCGGCCCACGGATTTCTGCGTGCGGTCGATGACGCGCGGTTCCCACAACTCCGCCTTGGCTTGCGGGAAACGAAAGCTGGCCGGCATCACTCCGACCACCTTGTCTGGAGCGGTATCGACGCGAATCATCTTGCCGATGATATTGGGGTCGGCGCCGTAACGCCGCCGCCACAAGCCTTCGCTCAGAATCACCTCGCCGGCGTGATCGGCCACGTCTTCGCCCGGTTCAAACCAGCGCCCCAGCAGCGGCTTCACGCCGAGAATCGGAAAGAAATCGACAGTCGTGGAGATGTAGTCCACCACTTCGGGCTCGCCATCGCCGCTCAGCGCGGCTGGTCCGGTGACGAACGCCGCCATGCGCTCGAAAGAATGATTCCGCTGCTGCCATTGCCCGAAATTCCATCCGTTCACGACGTTGGTTTGGTCGTTCTGTGGGCTCGACTCCCACACCATTACCAGGCGCTCCGGATCTGCGAACGGCATGCGCTGCAGCATCACCGCATTTACGACGCTGAAGATCGACGTATTCGCGCCGATGCCCAACGCCAGCGCGATCACCGCCAGGACCGTAAAACCGGGACTTCTCCACAGCATTCGCCAGCCGAAACGCAAATCTTGCCGCATACGTTATATATACGATACGTTCCCTGTTCGGTTACGATCGAATAGGCATGGGAGGTGCGGATGTCCCGGTTGAAGCTGGCGACGGTTTGCACTGCACTGGCCGCTTCCGGTCTGTGGGCCCAACTCACTCCGAAAGACAAGCCGGCGGATTATCCGGTGTCCTCGAGCCTGAACGGTGGATTCACCATCGGCGCCGAATACCTGGTGCACACGCTCCCGACCAAACAAGGTTCGCTGATCGCCAACGATTATCTGGTCGTCGAGATTGCGATTTATGGCGCGAAAACCCAAACGATCGATCTGAACGCCGCACAATTCACGCTGCGGGTGAATAAGAAAACGACCATTGAGCCGGAAGGCCCCGGTTACGTCGCTGCATCGCTCAAGTATCCGGATTGGCAGAATACCAAGCGTGTCGATCTTTCCGACGGCGTGGGCAACGCGACTGTCGTATACGGGCCGCCGCAAGCCAATCGTTTCCCCGGAGATCCCACGGTGCATCCGACGCCCACGCCACCGGTGCCCGACGAGAATCCTGCCGGGATCGAAAAGGAACCGCCGCTTTCGATCGACGAACGCATTGAGCGTGCGTGGCTGCCAAGCGGCGAACAGATTCCTCCCTTCGCCGGCGTAGTGTGTTTTCCGTTCAAAGGGAAAACGAAAACCATCAAGACCCTGGAACTGCTCTATAAAGGTACCGCCGGCGAAGTGGTGCTTAAGCTCGAATAACTACTCGAACCGCAACGCGAGCATGGGATCGATCCTGGTGGCTCGCCGCGCCGGCAGATAGCCCGACAGCATCGCGACAGCGGCGATCCCAACCGTCGCGAACGCCATAATCCACGGATCGGTCGGCGCGATCCCATACAATTCCGATTTGACGAAGCGCGCCAATCCCCACGCCGCCGGCAACCCCACTAAGATCCCGATCCCGGCGAGCAGCAGCACTTCGCGCATCACCAGCCAGACGACGTCGCGCTGCGCGGCACCCAGCGCCATCCTGACGCCGATCTCGCGTGTCCTTTGCGCCACCATATACGCCATCACACCGTACAATCCGATGGCGGCGAGTAGGGTCGCCAGGAATCCGAACGCGCTGGACAGGCTCGACACCAGCCGTTCGGTCACTAGGGATTCTTCTTCCTGTGCCTCCAGCGTTTTCATTCCCGATACCGGCAGATTCGGATCCATCTGATGAACGGAGCTGCGAATCGCGCTGAAAACCTGTTCAGGGTCGCGCGCCGTCCGCACATACACGAACATGCCTAGTGAAAATCCCATTTGACGATACGGCTCGTAGACTTCGTCCGGGACTTCGGTCTTCAGATTCTCGTAGCGAGTATCCTTCGCCACTCCCACAATCTCCCAATCGAGCTTGGTGCCGGGATTGCTTCCCATTCCAATATGTTTGCCGACCGCGATCCCGTCCCGGAAATATTTCTTGACGAACGTCTGATTGACGATCACCACTTTCGGCGCGCCATCCTCATCATTGGGGCGGAAATCGCGCCCCGAGACCAAGGGGATCTGCATGGTCTTGAAATGATCGGTCGAGACGAAATTCATATGGGGATCCGGAGCTTCCGTCGGCTTAAAGGTGTAGCCCTCGACCGAGACGCTGTTGTCCCACTCATTGTCGGCCAGCACCGGCATGATCGCGAGGCTGGCGGAGCTGACGCCTGGAATGGCGTCGAGCGTGTCCTGCAATCGCCGAAAGAAATCGAGCGTCTGGGGCGGCTTATAGCCGACCAGAGTTGGGTCGACCTCGAACTGCAGCAGATTCGTGACCCGAAATCCAGGGTCGACGTTTTTCAGATTCGACAGGCTGCGAATGAACAACCCCGCGCCGATCAAAAGGAGCAGGGAGAGCATCACCTGCGCGGCCACCAGCGCCTTGCGCAGCATCACCGACGTTCCCCCGGCGATCGAACCCACCTGATCTTTCAACGTGCCCGCAAGCTGCGGCCGCGTCGATTGCAGCGCCGGCACTAATCCGAACACGATGCCGGTGACAATCGAAACCCCCAGCGTGAACAGCAGGATCCGCCAATCCGGCGCCGATGAAATCACGAGCTGGCTGCTGCCAGTCGGCATGACCGCGATCAGGGCACGATCGATCCACACGGCCAGCACCATTCCAGCGGCTCCTCCGGCGATCGACAGGATTAAACTCTCCACCAGTAACTGTGAGACGATTCTCCCTCGACTTGCGCCCAGCGCCAGCCGCACCGCGATCTCCTTCTGCCGCGCTGTCGCGCGCGCGATCAACAAATTCGCGACGTTCGCGCATGCGATCAGCAACACCAGCCCGACGATGGTCATCAGCACCAGCAGCGAGCTCGAGAACTGCTCGCGCGTGCTGGAATATCCTTTTGCTCCCGGCAACAGTTCCACCCACATGCGCAGGAAACTCTGCTTAACCTCCTGCGGCGCCCTTGCGAACGCCGCCTGCTGCACTTCCATGTTGAGCATCGAATGAAAATACGGCTGCAACGCGGCTTCCGCTTGCTTGATCGTTACGCCGGGCTTCAATCGTCCGTACACGTTTACCCACCGGCCGCGCCGCGCGGTCAGGTTGTAATTGAAACTGGCGCCCACCGGATTCATCTCCGCGTTCATCATCACCGGCACGCGAATTTGCGGCGAGTACGCTGGATCGGTTCCATCGAATCCGGCCTGACTCACGCCAATCACGGTCAACGGATACCCATTCACGATCAATTTTTTCCCGAGCACGCTGGGGCTCCCGGCGAAGCGATCCATCCAGAAGCGGTAACTCAACACCGCCACCGGATGACCATCCGGCGTCCGATCGTCATCGGGAGTGAACACACGCCCGAGCGCCGCGCCCACTCCCAGCACCGGAAAGAAGGTCCCCGATACCAGTTCGCCCTGCACGCGTTCCGTGGCGCCGTCCGAGGCGATGCTCATCGCCATGGCGTGGTGGCAAAACATCCCGCTGAAGACGTCTTTCACCAATGAGCTATGGTCGCGAAAATCGGCGTACATCGGATACGACATCATGTAGCGGCCGTTGTTCGACCCGTAATGATCGCCGCGTCCCCAGAACATCACCAACTGCTGCGGCTCTTTCACCGGCAGCAGCCGCAGCAACATCTGATCGACCAGAGTGAAGATTGCAGTGTTGGCGCCGATGCCCAATGCGAGCGACAAAACCGCGACAGCCACGAAGACAGGTGATTTCTTGAGCGTGCGCAGCGCAAACCGGACGTCGGCCCACAGGTTTCCCATGCAGTGGAATACTCCCCTGCAAGTAAAACGTTACCGGCGTCCGATGGTTTGCAAGATTCGCGAACTCAATTTAGATCGTTACCGGTGTCCAGCGGTGCGAACGAACCAGCATCGCAAGCATCACCCGCGCCCACCCTGCGAACAGCAGATTGATCCCGATGAACAACCCCAGCACCCACAATCCAGTGAGCGGCCATCCCGCCCACACCAGAATCCCGAGCGCCAGACTGATGATCCCGTTCGCCAGCGTCCATCCCCAGTTAGGCAAATGCAACGCGAACGCCGCGACAATGCGAAACACGCCGGCGATCAGGAAATACGTCGCGAGCAGCATGGTCAGTACCACGGCGCCGCGCACCGGACTCTGCAGCAGCAGCGCACCAACCACAATCGCCAGCAGCGCTTCCAGCAAATACCAGATCAGGTGCCCTCGTTCACGATGTTGAATCGCAAACGCGCCTTCCAGAACGCCCGTGATCATCAGCAGCCACGCGATGAAGATCACTGAAAAGATCGTCGCGGCCACCGCATACGTGATCGCGATCAATCCGGCTAAGATTGAGATACATCCGAAAGTGAGGATCCATCCCCAGCTATGGCCCGAACTTTGAAAGCCTTCCATAGATTTTCCGCTCCTTTATGTGTGCGCCTGCTTTGTAGATATCCGAGCGGGTCGAAACGCTTCACTGCCGCCGGGTTTCTCATGGCGCTCGCCCTGATATCAAGCAATCCGATGACCGCGCAGCGCCGCGGCCAACCCCCTGAGGCGATCGACGCGTTCCGCTTCCGTTTCGTCGGACCACAGGCTGGGAACCGCATTTCGGCAGTGGCGGGTGTGCCTGGCGACATCAACACTTACTACGCTGGCGCGGCGTCGGGCGGAATCTGGAAATCGGTCGATGGCGGTTTCGGATGGAATCCGATTTTCGATAACGAACCTGTGGCTGCGATCGGATCGCTTGCGGTCGCGCCGTCCAATCCCGAGATCGTGTGGGCCGGCACCGGTGAAGCTTGGGCCATTCGCGATTCCGACGTGATGGGTAACGGGATGTACAAATCGGTGGACGCGGGCCGCACTTGGACGCACATGGTGGGCCTCGATGAAACCGGCCGCATCGGGCGCATTTTGATTCACCCCACTAACCCGAATATTGTTTTCGCTTGTGCGCTAGGCCGCATGACCGGACCGCAGCAGGAGCGCGGCGTCTATCGCACCACTGACGGCGGCGGGCACTGGGAACGAGTATTATTCGTCAACGAAAACACCGGCTGTTCCGGACTTTCGATGGACGCGAAGAATCCGCGCGTGATCTACGCCGGCACGTGGCAGGTCGAGATGCATACTTACGGCGAATTCAGCGGCGGACCGGGCAGTGGCGTCTATGTGTCGCGTGACGGCGGGGCGTCATGGAATCGAATTACGTCTCCAGGCTTGCCGCACTCGCCGCTCGGAAAAATTGACGTGGCGGTTGCGCCGTCGAATTCTGATCGCGTCTACGCGCTGATCCAAACGGCAGATCAAGGCTCGATGTGGCGATCCGACAACGCTGGCGTGGACTGGCACGTGGTGAATTGGGATCGCGCACTGATCGGCCGCGCAGGCTATTACATCCACCTGGCGGTATCGCCGGTGAACGACAAAGAAGTGATGGTCGCCAACAGCAGCTTTCACGTCTCGATGGATGCCGGCGAGACATTTCGTGCGCAGAACAACTACGGCGGCGACACCCACGATATCTGGTGGGATCCGACTAATCCGGATCGCTTCGTCATCACGCACGACGCGGGTATGAACGTCACTACCTCGCATGGCCGCGGATTCAATCGAGTGACACTGCCGATCGGCCAGATGTATCACGTCGCCGTCGACGACCAGAGCCCGTATTTTTTCTACACCAACATGCAGGATTCGACCACCATGCGCGGCCCCTCCGCGCAAATCGGATTCGGAGGATTCGGGCGATCGCCCGAGCCATTCTGGGATCGCGGCATGGGCGGCTGCGAATCCGGTTTCACGTATCCCGATCCGACGAATCCCGATATCGTGTGGGCCACCTGCTACGGCGACGAAGTGACGCGCTGGGACGCGAAGACCAAGCTGGCGCGATCGGTGAGTCCCTGGCTGCACTCGCTCGATTCGCCGCCGGATGATACCAAGTATCGCTGCCATTGGACCGCGCCGCTCGCCATCGATCCGTTCGACCACAATACGGTTTATTTCGGCTGCCAGGTAATTTTCAAGACGTCGAACGGCGGGCAAAGCTGGAGCGTGATCAGTCCTGATCTCTCGACGCAAGATCCATCGCGCAATGTGGCATCGGGCGGGCTCGTCGGCGATAACCTCGGCCAGTTCTACGGCGAAGTGGTGTTCGCGATCGCGCCCTCGACCGTTCAAAAAGGGTTGATCTGGGCCGGCACCAACGATGGCAAGATCTGGAACACGCGTGACGGCGGCGCGCATTGGAACGATCTGACCAGGAACGTCAAAGGCCTGCCGG
Source organism: Terriglobia bacterium (assembly GCA_963819125.1). GTDB lineage: Bacteria > Acidobacteriota > Terriglobia > Bryobacterales > Bryobacteraceae > Palsa-187. The sequence continues at coordinate 637,747 of CAWFUQ010000011.1, read as the reverse complement.
TGTGGGGCAGCGTCACCAGCATCCAGCCGTCGTTTTTCGATGCCGGCACCGCATACGCGTCGGTGGACGCGCATCTGATGGACAATCGCGATCCGTTCATTTTCAAGACTACCGATTACGGTGCAACGTGGACCAACATCGCCGGCACTCTTCCCCGCCATCAGTTATCGTACGTGCGGGTGATCGCTGAGGATCCCAATTGCAAAGGATTGCTGTTCGCGGGCACGGGCAACTCGCTGTGGTATTCGCTCAACGACGGATCGAACTGGACCAATCTGCAAACCGGATTGCCGCACGCACCGGTTTCCTGGGCCGTGGTTCAGAAGCGGATGCACGATCTGGTGGTTTCCACGTACGGCCGCGGCATTTACATCCTGGACGACATCACGCCGCTGGAGCAGATGGCGCGCGGCGTCGGCGCCGATACATCGGTGAGCTTGTTCCAGCCGCGACCTGCCATTCGCATTCTGGGAGGCGGGCGCGCGTTCGTCAATTATCAGTTGAAGAGCGCTCCCAAATCGCCGGTGCACGCTGAGGTGCTGGATGAAAAAGGTCAAGTGGTCCGCGAACTGCGCGCGTCCAGCCGCGATGGTTTGAATCGCGTGCAATGGGATCTGCATTACGATCCGCCCACGCTGATCGCGCTGCGCACCACGCCTCCCGACAATCCGCAAATCTGGGAAGAGCCGCGCTTTCGCGGCCAGGACACGCGTCCGATCACCCACTGGGGCGCCGCGCAGGCGCAGGTGGGGCCGGTGGCGGCGCCCGGAAAATACAAAGTGAAGATCACCGTCGACGGCGAAACTTATACGCAGGATTTCGAGGTCGCGCGCGATCCCGGCGCAACCGGATCGAACGCCGATCTCGAATCGCAAGTCAATTTTCAATTGCGCATTCGTTCCGATCTCAACAGCGTTTCGGCGATGGTCAATCTGATCGAGGCGATGCGCAAGCAGATCGAAGTCACCCAGAAAAGATTCGTGGGCGACGCCGGCAAGGCCGCGTTAGTCAAATCGATGTCCGACATGGATCAGAAATTGCAGAACGTCGAGTACAAACTGGTTTCGAAAGCTTTGACTTACAGCGACGATAAATATTTCATTGCCGCGTACAAGATCTATTTCGATTTGGTTTGGCTCAATGGCGAAGTCGGCACCGGTGCGGGCGATGTGGCGGGCGGCGCCAATTATGCGCCCACCGATACCGCGAAGGAATTGCTCGCGATGATCGAGCAGGATCTGGCGTCAGCGAAATCCGAATTCACGCAGTTAATGGATCGCGAAATCCCGCCGTTCAATCGCAGCCTGATCAGCAACGGCCTTGCCCCCCTGTCGGGTCCTCCGCCGCCCGGCGCGAACTGATCAGGGCAGGAGCGAAAAAGTCATCGCGCGAAAATCGATTACGCCGCCGTGCTCCATTGCGTCGAATCCCAGCCATCCGTGCAGCCACTCACTTGACCGCAGAGTCTTGTTCATCAGGACCCGAATCGGGCTGACCTTGGCTTCGCCGCCGATGCGAAATTCCAGGGACGGAAGCTCCACCGCGTCGACATCGACACTACCGGTGTATCCGGTCATCGTTTTCGAAGACTTCTTTCCGTCTTCGATCACGCCTGGAAATTCGCGCGCAAAGCGCTTCCATAAGTACGTCTCATCCGAACCCGTATCGAAAAGCATCTCCAGCTTGCGGCCCTGATATTCAGCGCGCACAATCGGATCGGTCTGGTCGAAACATAAATTCGCAGCGGCTCCTGAATTCACGCCGCCACCGATTCGAAGCGTTCCGTCGCGCTGCCACTGCAGCCGCTCCATGGCGATCATCACAGGGACTCCAATCACCACGCGCTCTCCCGGCGGCAGATCCTTGAAGGGCTGCTGCTCATCGCCCACGGTGGTGAACGCGACGTTGCGCAAGCGCACGCCACCGATTTCGAATCGATCGGCAACGGTGAGTTGTCCGCGGCCGCTCGAGTCGGAGGACACGCCCGAAGTCGAGACGCGCGTCAGTTTTTTCAACCCCAACCGCTTCGCTTCTGATTCACTCAGGATGGACATGTTCGAATCCGTGTCGAGTATGCCTTTCACTGCGATTCCGTTGATCGAAATCGGCACGAACAGAGCATGCTCACGAATCTCGCCGCGGAGCGTCGCGGGCTTGCGCGATTCGATCAATTGGTCGCGCAGAGAGCCTAGCGCGTCGATCATGGCGCGATCGCCCGCCATCTTCTTCGCGCGAGCCTCCTTCGCTGCTCTCGCATAGAGCCCGTTGCGAAGATACATGGTCGCCAGGATCTCGTGCGCGTCGTCGCCTTTCACCCCGCGCAGTTCGTGCTCTGCTGCCGCCAAGTCCTGAAATGCGGAAGCTGCCGCGCCCCGATCGAGCGCCGATCCAGGCTGCGTCTTCAACGCCTCGCGCAATTCGAACCAGCGATGTTCACGGCGCAGCGTTTCAAGATCGGCGCCGGAGCACATGGCTACAGCGATCACGAGTCCGGCTATGCGCATGCAGCCTCCGCGATTTGCTTCACGGTCTGAAATGTATCCGACTGCTCGGCGGTTTTGTCGGTCCGATAGCGCTTCACTCTCGCGAATCGCAGCGCAAGCCCGCTGGGATAGCGCGGGCTGACCTGCAAATCGTTGAACGCGATTTCCACTACAATCTTCGGCTCGACGTGCACAGTGTAACGATCTCGCGCGACTTCGATCTTCAACAGCTCCTGCGTCTGCCATTCGAGCATCGCGTCGGTCAAGCCTTTGAACGTCTTGCCCAGCATCGCGAATCCGCCCTTTTCCACATCGCGGGCGCCCAAATGTAAATTGCTCAGCCATCCATTGCGCCGGCCGCTGCCCCATTCCGCTGCGAGGATCACCAGATCGAGGGTTTTCACGTGCTTGATCTTCAACCACGCTCGGCCGCGTGCGCCGGTCGCGTATTCCGAGGAGCGGGATTTCGCCATGATGCCTTCGTGGCCATGCGCCAGCGATTGCTCCAGGAATTGATGCCCTTCGCTCGCGTCGCTGGTCGTCAGATGAGGAATGATGGATTGCGACGCGATTCGTCTCAACTCCTCAAATCTTCGCGATTGCGGTTCGGGCAGGAAACTCGCGCCATCGAGATAAAGCAGATCGAACCAGAACGGCGTCAGCGGCAATTCCGCGCGCGTCTGGGCCACATCGAGTTTGCGCCCGAATCTCCGCATGGTGACTTGGAACGGCTGTGGACGGCCATCGGGCTTGAGGCTGAGCACTTCGCCATCGAGAATTGCGGAGGCGACCGGTAACGCTCGCGCGGCCTCCACCACTTCCGGCACCGCGTCCGTCACTTCGTTTAATGCGCGAGTGAACACCTTCACGTCATCGCCCGACTTGTGAACCTGCACCCGCGCACCGTCCAGCTTATACTCCAAAGCCGCTTCACCCAAATCGTCCAGCGCTTCGACGACATCATCGGCCGTCTGGGCCAGCATCGGCTGCACCGGCTGAAACAAGCGAATCCCGAATTCGTCGATGCCCGCTTCACCGCGTTCGAGAATCGCCTGCGCGATGCGCGTTACATCCCCCGCCACCATCGCTGCCTGACGCACGCGATCGAGCTTCACACCGGAAGCTTTCGCCAACGCATCCAGCATGATTCCTTCAAGCGCGCCCTGGCGCAGTTCGCCGCCCAGCAACCCGACAATGAACTGTTGCTCGGCTCCAGTCGCGCGACTTAGCAACTCACGCAGCAAGTCACGCCGACGCTTCTCTGATCCCGCGCCTTCGGTCTTCGCGATCTCGTCAAACGCGCGATCCACCTGCAGAATTTCCAAAGACGCTTGCGCCGACGGTTCAGCCGCTGCATCCTGCATGGCGCGATAGCCGATCCCGAGCCGTCCTTGCCGCACGCGGCCGGAAAGCATCGCGACCACGATTTCGATTTCATCGCCGCGCAGTTCTCGCAGCAGCAACGCGAGCAGCGAAATCTTCTCGAGACGCTTGCTGGTTTCGGTGACGCGCCGCGACGTCTCGACAACTCGCTCCAGCTTCACACCTTCAGATTAACTGTTCAGGATTTGCGTTTATTCGCGTTCATTCGCGGCCGGAATAGGCTTACGCTTTCGGCGCCGCTTCGAGCACCGTGCTCTCCACCACTTCCAGAAAACTCACGGCCTCGATCGGTTTGTTGATGTAGTTGTCCATGCCCGCTTCCAGGCACCGTTCGCGATCGCCCTTCATGGCGTGCGCCGTCAGCGCGATGATCGGGATGTGGCCGCCGTCGCGATTCTCTTTCGCTCGAATGATCGCGGTCGCTTCCAGTCCGTCCAGTTCCGGCATCTGCACGTCCATCAGAACCAGATCGAACTTATCGCGCGATAGCCACTCCAGCGCTTCGCGGCCCGTGGCTGCCAGCGCCACGCGATGACCGCGCTTTTCCAGGAGCCGCGCCGCCACACGTTGATTCACCGGATTATCCTCGGCGAGCAGAATATGCAGGCTTGTTCGCGCGGGATGCGAACCGTTGCCGCTCGATCCGTTCGACGGCTGCTCCCCAGTGGCTTGATCGAGAGTCGTTTGATTTACCGCGGCCAGCATTTTCTGCAGGCTCATCGGATCGGGCTCGGTGAGCTCTTCCACTGCGCCCGCAGTTGCGAATCGCGCCGTGAAGTAGAACGTGCTGCCGTGGCCCACTTCGCTCTTCACGCGAATCGATCCGCCCATCATCTCGACCAGGCGGGAACAGATGGCCAGCCCCAGCCCGGTGCCGCCGTATTTGCGCGTGGTCGATCCATCGGCTTGCCGGAACGCTTCGAAAATCAAGTCGAGCTTTTCTGGAGGGATGCCGATGCCGGTATCGCGCACCGCGAAGCGCAACTCGATCACGCCGTGGGTTTCCAATTCGACCCCGACTTTAATCCAGATTCCGCCCTCAGCAGTAAACTTCATGGCATTGCCCGCGAGATTCAACAACACCTGGCGCAAGCGGTCGGGATCGCCCACCACGTGACTGGGAACTTCGTCTTCGATCCGAATTTCGAACGTGAGATTCTTCTCCGACGCCGTTACCGCGAACATCCGCGCAGTTTCGCGCACGCAATGCCGCATTGAAAACGCGACGGGGTTCAAATCCATCCGCCCGGCTTCGATCTTTGAAAAATCCAGCACGTCGTTCAAGATGGTCAGCAGTGAATTCGCGGATAAACGCGCCGTCGACAAATATTCACGCTGCTCGGAAGTGAGGGGCGTGGCGAGCACCAGATCCGTCATGCCGATCACGCCATTCATGGGCGTGCGAATTTCATGACTCATGTTGGCCAGGAATTCGCTTTTCGATTTACTGGCCGCCTGCGCCTCGCGCAGCAGCCGTTCGATTTCATGCTTCTGCTGCTCGGTGCGGCTCTGCTCTTCCACCAGCCGCTGTTTCTCAAGTGACAGCTCGCGCGTGCGCTCCGTCACCGCGGTTTCCAGGTGACGGCGTTCTGCTTCCAGCCGGTACGTGCGCCGCTGCCAAATCAGCCGCCCGATCAGAATCACCGCGATAGCGCAGCCGATTCGAAACCACCACGTCAGCCACCACGGCGGAAGGATTCGGAAATTCAGACGCTCGGGCTCCGTGCTCCACACGCCTTGCGCGGTGCGCGCGGTCACTTCCAGCGTGTAGTCGCCGGGAGGAAGCTGCGGATAGTTCAATTCGCGCTGCGTGGTTTCCAGCCAATGACGATCGACGCTCGCCAGCCGATAGCGAAACAATACGCTCGATTCCTGCGTGAACGACAGCGCCGCGAAGCGAACCTGCAGCGAATGGCGGCGATAGGGCACTTCGATCGGCGAGGCCGCTTCGACCGCCTCATCGCCGAACTTTACGGCGGTGAAGACTACCGGCGGCGGGACGCTCGGCGGCGGCGTAGTCAGCGGACGGAAGCGCGACAACCCGCGGCTGGTGCCGGCCCATACGGTGCCGTCTTTATCGGAAAGGAACGCGTTGCTGTTGCAATCGTCCCAAATCAATCCGTCGGATTTGCCGTAGTGGCGCCAGCGTACCCGATCGAACACATCCAGGCCGTGATCCGATCCCGCCCATAGCCAGCCGCGTCCATCGAATCCCAGGAAGATCGATTTGTCGGAGCGTAAGCCGTTCGCGGTGGTGAATTGTTCCAGCTTGAGCTGGGCCTGCGGAAAGGTGAGCCGGGTCAGCCCGAACGCGTCGTAGTATCCGATCCAGATTGCGCCATCCGGATCTTCGGCGATGTGCGCCACCACGTTCGATTTCAGTCCATCGCGTTCCGTGAAGCGCGTCCATTTTCCATTCGAGAATCGCGCCAGGCCGCGCGAGCCGGCGGCCCACACTTGGCCGCGCGAGTCCACCATGGTGGTGTGAAAGACCTCGGTAGCGTCATTCACCGGCGACGGTACGTCGATCTTTTCGAATCGATCCGCTCCCGGCACTTTGCGGAACAGTCCATCGCGCGTTGAAATCCACACCCGCCCTTCACGATCCGCCATGATGTGGCGCACATTAGGACTTGTGAACCCCTGCGCCGCGCCTATCGATCGGATCTGCATGGTCGATAGATCCAGGGCTCGTAATCCGCCGGGCGACGCTCCAACCCACAGGGTGTTTTGGGAAACCGCGAGCCCGCGAATCATCTCGACTCCCGGAATCGCGATCTGCTTCCATTCCAACCGGCCGTCGTGTTCCACCGCGTAGTTCAATCCGAACTGCGTCCCGACCCATAATCTTCCGCCGGTATCGCGCGCGATCGACCACACCGATTCGCGGCTCAAGCCTTCGCGATCGCTCCAGCTCTGCCATTCGTTGTAACCCAGCCATCGCGCCAGTCCCGATCCCAGCAAGCCCAGCCAGATCGAGCCTTCGCGATCCTGCATCACCGCCGCGATATCGTTGGTCGGCAGTCCTTGCCGCGCGTCGATAATCTCCCATCCATTGCCCGATTCGCGCGCCAAGCCTTTGAACGTCGGCACCAGCAGCCGCCCCGCTGGATCGAGCGCCAGCGTTGGATAGGTGTTGGTCGATTCGGGCAAGCCCGGGCGAGCCTCAAATTTATTCGCGCCGTCGCGGCGAACGAACAACTGATGATCGCTCCGCACCCACAGATTGCCATCCAGATCGCCCAGGATCGCGCTCCACGGTTCCATTGGTAAGCCGGACCCCGCGCCGATGTCGCGCGCCGATCCGTTTTCCAAACGGCACAAGCTCGCGCCGCATCCGAACCAAACGCGAGCGCCCGCATCGACGTACACACTCGCGGCTTCCTCCGGCGACGATCCATGCGGCGACGGAATCAGTGCGAAATTGAATTTGCCTTGGGATTTCGTAGCGGTGACCAGACCCCGCTCAGTCGCAAGGTAGATCTTGCCAGTGGCGTCGGATGCGATACCGGCGCGGCTCACGATGCCCTGCGCGAAATTCATCGCTACCGTTTCGAATCGATCTCCCGATCGCCGGGCTAACCCTACACGTGTGCCAACCCACAGCGTTCCGTCGACAGTTTCGTGCAGCGCTTCGATGCGCGCACCCGGGAGGCCTTCCGCTTTGCCGAACGCCACGAACCGGCTGCCGTCGTAGCGATACAGGCCATTCTGCGTGCCCACCCACAGGAATCCGGCGCGGTCTTGCAGGATCACCTGGACCACCAGATTTTGCAATCCTTCTTCTTCGCCGTACACCTTAAAGTTGTAGCGCTGCGCGAACGCGCAGGCCGAGGCCAGCATCAGGAAGGTTGCAAACAGCCGCCGCATGAAATAGGAGAATCGGCGGATTTTGTTGATTCCGTTAGCTCTAGGAGCTTGTTGCGAAAGGGGACAGACTACTCTGTCCCCATCCGCAACACGATGATTACAGGCGCTCCCACAGGCGTGGACAGAGCGGTCTGTCCCCTTTCGCAACAAGCTCCTAGGGGATTTACGTGGCCGATTTGCTAGCCTTGCTTTAGTGGGAATTCCTAGAATTGCCGTGGTCGGAGCCGGTTCCTTCGGCAAGAACCACATTCGAGTGGTCCGCGAATCGCCGAAAACCGAGCTCGCCGGCGTCCTCGAACCCGACGCGGATCGCGCTGCCGCCGCGAATTGCCGCGTGTTCGCGAGTCTGGAAGAGCTCGCTCAGAATTCCGACGCCGCCATCATCGCAACGCCGACCGTCACTCATGCCGAAATCGGCTGCCGGTTGATGGAACTCGGGTTAGATGTAATGGTCGAGAAGCCGATCGCGGAGAGTCCGGAAGCTGCCCGGCGACTTGTGGCGACCGCTGCGCGGCACCAGAAAATCCTCCAAATAGGCCACTTAGAACGATTCAATCCGGCTGTGCTGGCTCTTGAAAACGCGATTACGAAGCCGCTGTTTTTCGAAATCCACCGCATGAGCGAGTTCAGTCCGCGCAGTCTGGACGTCGACGTGGTGCTCGATCTCATGATCCACGACATTGATATCGTGCTGTCGCTGGTGAAGCTCGCGCCGGAGGAGATTCGCGCTGCCGGCGTTTCGATTCTGTCGCCAAAGGTCGACATCGCGAATGTGCGTCTGCAATTCCCGGGTGGCTGCGTCGCGAATCTGACTGCCAGCCGCGTATCCACCGAACGCATCCGCAAGCTGCGCCTGTTCCAGCCGCACGAATACATTTCGCTCGATTATTCGAAGAAGGACGCCGTGCGCTATCGGGTCAGCGAGGGCATGAAGATCGATTTCGCGCCGCTCGTTTTCAATCGCGATGAGCCGTTGAAGTTGGAAATCGAGAGCTTCGCCGATTGCATCACGAATCGCACCGAGCCGCGCGTTACGGGCGCGCAGGGATTGGCCGCGCTGGAGACGGCGTGCGCGATCTTGGAAAAGATCGAGGCGCATGGGAAGCTGGTCGCCGCCGCAATGATCTAAATCGCCGTCCTGTGACTGAATTTGAGGCGCGGACGTCAGTCCGCGCGGTCGGGCTGCGCAACCGTCCAGGAATCCGCAGTGCCCGGCGCTCTCAGGCCGTTATGCCCAACCGCGCGGACTGACGCCCGCGTCTCAAGTGGCGGCTGCGGTGCCGCACACGTGATTTGAAGCCAGGCATTACCATAGAGGAAGACGCGCAACCCCGCTCGTTGCGGGCGCGTCATTACGTTTGATTTTCGAACTCTAATTCATGGCCGTTCTTCGCCTACTCACCGGCCCTAACACCATCGCCGAGCCCATCCGGCTTCCCGCCAGCAATGTCGATCTCGATCTCGACCAGCCCTGGCGTGAGCCGCTCACCAAGCCGCGCCTGGCTCGCGACGTGATCGGGTCGGTGCTGTTCCACCTGATCGTCGTCATGACGTGGATCACCCTGCCGGAAGCGCCGTTCGCGGCGCGGCCGCCGCGGCCCATTCACGTCGATATCTCGAAATCCGTTCCCACTCTATCTGCCCAAAGATTTCGAACTTACCCAGCGCGATCCCAACAACGGCAAGGTCACCCACACCCTCGACGTGCGGAGCATGGTCAGCGCACCCGTGCCGCAGGCGCCCCGATTGAAAGCGCCGTCGCCGCCTCCCGGTCCCGTTGCGAAAGCGCCCGAACCGGTGAAACTGGCCGCGATCGATCCTCCCAAGATTGACGCCCCCAAAATCGAATTGCCGAAGCTCGAGCAGCCGGTGATCTCCGCCGCGCTGCCCAAGCCCCCGCCCGCCGCGCCTCCCACGCCTCCACCGCCCGAAAAACCGAAGATCGCGTTCGAAGACATCGGCTCGGCACAGCACGTCGCGCCCAATCCGAATCGAGGGGTGCCGCTGCCTAAACAACTTGCCGATCAACAGCGCCGGCCCACCGTCGGCGGCGGAGGCACCATCGTCGGCGACATTGGCGACAGCCCCATCACCACGCCGAATGCGCAACACGCGCCATCGCAGGGCGAAACGCGCAGCAATCTGCAACTGCTCAGCGATCCCAAGGGCGTCGATTTCAAACCGTACATGATTCAGGTCCTGACCGCGGTGCGGCGCAACTGGCTGGCGATCCTTCCAGATACTGCGCGCAATGGCCGCCGCGGCCGGGTGATCGTGCAGTTTGCCATCGATCGCTCGGGAGGCGTTCCTAAGGTGGTGATCGCGGAAGGAGCGGGTACGGAGGCGTTCGATCGTGCGGCAGTCGCAGCGATCAGCGCGTCGGTTCCGCTGCCGCCCTTGCCAAAAGATTACACCGGAGATCGCATCAGCCTGCAATTCGCGTTTAGCTACAACATGCCTTCGCGCTAGAGCTTGTTTGAAGGGGACAGACTACTCTGTCCCGATCCGCAAACCGATCATTACAAGTAGGGCCGGCGGCGTGGACAGAGCGGGCTGTCCCCTTCAAACAAGCTTTTGGCGCCACCGAAATCGGGCTATTCTTAAAGATCTGTCAACCTCTTGTGAATCTTAAATTTGCAGCCGCGATGGGATGCTACGCAGGACTTGCCATCCTGGCGGGATTCACCTTATCCGGGGATTGGCGCATCGCCACCTGGATCTTTCTAGGGGGAATCGCAACGAAAACCTGCCTGGCAGTATTGAAGTCCCGCCAGGATTAGGGACGAGGCATACTCCTCCTCGGAGCTTTATTACCTCCCTCCTAAGGTGAACCTTCGAGGTACGAATTCGCTCGCGCACCTTACCCTGCTAATTACAGCTTTGGAATCTCATGGTTGTCCGGGAATTTGGGGTTTCGTTTTCCCGGAATCGAGTACAGAGTTTCAGTTCGGAAGGAGTAAGGCTTTATGCGGTCCCAATTTGGAACCGAGCTTCGGGTTCAGTACCGGCGTGTAGGGGACACTGAGCTTTCCGCATCTCAGGTCCATCTAAGGTTTCGCACTGATTCCAAAGAACAAGGAGCCAATCTCCTGGCGTTTGTTGTATCGGCTGGTGCCGCGATTCTCACTAGGTCCGCACATTGGCGGATGGGGTGCAATTCATGATCGCGCAGGTTGTTCGAACTGAAGTCGAGGAGAGTTTGGAAATGATGAAAATGACTGCCGCCGCCGCCACGACATCGAGAGTCTCCGTAAGAACCATAACGTCCAGCGCTCCTGCCGGACGGGGAAAAGCGAAGGGCTCGACCTCGCGCGTGGTTCCCGTGAAGCCGATGGGTGTGAGCGTATCCTTACATGCGCCGCACGCGCTGCATGCGCAGCCCACGCTTGTGGAGACGCCGGCTCAGAAGACGCCGAAAGCGAAAGTTCTGTCGCAGGCCGCGCGCATGGCGCGCCGCGATCGTGTGGTGCTGGAACATCTGCCGCTGGTGAAAGCCATCGCCGTGCGCGTGCACGAAAATCTCCCGGTGCATGTCGATCTGGACGACCTGGTCCACGCCGGCATCCTCGGCCTGTTTGACGCCGCCAACAAATTCAATCCCGAAAAGCAGGTGGTCTTTTCGAGCTACGCCAAGCACCGCATCAAGGGCGCGATTCTCGATAGCCTGCGCCAGCTCGATTGGGCTTCGCGCGACATGCGCCGCCGCCACAAGCAGGTGGAAGCCGCCACGCGCGATCTGGCCGCGACCTTGCAGCGCGCGCCAACCGAAGCCGAAGTCGCCGAGAAGCTCGGCATGGATGTGGAGCGGTGGCGCACCATGATGCTCGACCTGCGCAACGTCGGGTCTGGTCTCGGCTTCCACGCGCTCCAACGAGAACGAAGATCTTCCCGCACCGGATTTCCCGGCCAAGCCCGAAACGCAACCCGATTCGATCTGCGCCCGCGAGCAACTGCGCAGCGTGCTCGGCGATCGCCATGAAGACCCTGCCGGAGCGTTATCAGAAAGTGGTGCTGCTGTACTACACCAACGAAATGACCATGAAAGAAATCGGCGGCATGCTGGGCATCAACGAAAGCCGCGTGTCGCAGATCCACAAATCCGCGCTCGAGAAAATGAACGCCGCCCTGCAGCAGACCGGCATCACCTCCAGCCAGGCGTTCTAGAAGAGATGTGGCCAGGCTGTCCAGCCTGCTGAGCCGAGAGTCGTCTCGGCTCTTCCGGACGCGTTGCGGAACAGTCGATCTACGAATTCAAATTCCAGATGTCGACGTGCCACTTCCACGCGCCATCTTCCTGCTTCCAGTGGACGACGTACTTTACTGCCACCGTCGATCCATCGCCGACCTTCAGCTCCGCCTTGCCGATCTCGACCACCGAATCGCCGGTCATCTCCGCGCGCACGGTCGCTAACTTCGCAGCCGTCACGCCCATTGCCGCGATCGCGCCTTTCCAGAATTCCTTGATCGCCGCGCGACCCTGCGTCATCGCTCCACCCGGCGGCAGGATCGTGGCGTCAGCCGTATACACTTTATCGAGAACATCGAAATTCCCCGTGTTGACAAGCTCGGTATCGAAGATTGCGTTGGTCGCGCGCATCGCCGCGAGAATCGATTCAGGTACCCCGTGTGAAATCGCTGGTGTGGACATGCGTTCGATTATATTCGCTCCCGGTCCCGCGCGAAACTCACTGGACCCTTATACGACTCCCCAATCGACCGCAGCACCGCGCGGCTCGCGCCCTCGACATCGGGAGCGATGTGGCTCAGTAGTACCCGCTTCGCCCCCGCATCCCGAGCCGCCTCGCCGATCTTCTTCGGAGGCGTGTGGTAATCGTAAAGCTGCTTGGGCGACCCCGGCGGATCCAGCACCGCGCAATGAACCACCAGCAAACTGCACCCGCGAGCGAGCTTCACCAGATTCGGCACCGCCGACGCATCCATGTCGCCCGAAAACACGATGCTCTCGCCGCCGAAATCGACCCGATACGCCACCGACGGACAATCGCCGTGATGCGTCGCGATCGCCGTCACGCGCAGCCCGCCCGCGTCGCTCAACTGCTGCACTTCCGGATTCAGGTTAATCGGCAGATCCACCGCGCGAATCGTCTCCGCCGACCCGAATGTCTTCTGATACTCCCAGGCGCCGCCCTTTTCGAACAATTCATTCACGAACTTGCTGGTCGAAGGGAACAATCCGCCGCCTGAGGGACCGAATACGTTGAACGTGATTGAGTCCGCGCTGGCCGTCAGCGTCCGAGCTTTGAAAAATCCCGCGATGTCGCCGCTGTGATCGATGTGTAGATGCGTCAGCAGCACCGTGTCGATCTTCTCAAGGTCGACCTTCATCTCGCCGATGCGCACGAACGCGCCCGGCCCGGCATCGACCAGGACCCGCGGCACGTGATTCACTTCGACCACATAGCTCGATCCCGCGCGCCCGAACGGCCGCGGCCCTCCCGACCCGAGTACGACAAGCTCGAGCGATCCGCCAAACGTCGCGCTCGCCGCCAACAACACAAAGACGATAGCCTTCATCCCTCCACAATATCGAAGCGCCTACCCCTGATTAATCCTGACTAATTATGTTTGACTTCGCGCGACCGCCCGCGCTATGATCGACCTAGTCTCGAGCTTCGATGATTTCCTCCGTCCATCTCGCCATTCGACCGCGGTTCTAACCGCGATCGGCCCCCTGTAGTTCCCCATTGAGCCCAAGTTCCCGGAGGATTTCTCTATGTCCCAGGTAGCGCCCCAGCCTTCTGCTGTTGTCGAACAACGCAGCCGTTTCGCGTCCGTTTTTCACGACGTTGCCGATGCCATCCGCGGCGACTCTCATCGCGACTTCACCAAAGAGCGCATCGGCCGCGCCATCATGCTGCTCGCGATTCCCATGGTGCTCGAAATGACCATGGAGTCGCTGTTCGCCGTGGTCGACATGTTCTGGGTGGCGCACGTCGGCGCGGATGCCGTCGCTACCGTCGGCCTCACCGAAGCGGTGCTCACGCTGCTCTTTTCGATCGCGATGGGCTTGAGCGTCGCCACCGGCGCGCTGGTCGCGCGTCGTATCGGCGAAAAAGATCTGCCCGGCGCGGCCGAAGCGGGAGCGCAATCGATCCTGCTCGCGCTCATGATCGCCGCCGTCACCGGATTCGCGGGCGCGTGGTTCGCTCCGGATGTGCTGCGGCTGATGGGCGCGTCGTCGTCGATCATCGCGACCGGCGCCGGCTACACGCGCATCATCTACGGAGGCAGCGCCGCCGTGATGCTGCTGTTCATCATCAACGCGATTTTCCGCGGCGCGGGCGATGCCACACTCGCCATGCGCGTGCTGTGGATCGCGAACCTGATCAACATCGTGCTGAATCCTCTGCTGATTTTCGGGATCGGTCCGTTCCCCAGGCTGGGCGTGCTCGGCTCCGGCATCGGCACGACGGTTGGGCGATCGGTCGGCGTCCTGATTCAGATCTGGATGCTGACGCGCGGCAAGAGCCGCGTGGTGGTGCGCGCGCGTAATTTCCATTTCGATGCGCGGGCCATGCTGCGCCTGATTCGTCTCTCGCTCGGCGGAATCTTTCAATATTTCGTCGGCATGGCGAGCTGGATCGGCATGGTGCGCATCGTCGCGAGCTTCGGCAGCGTCGCGGTCGCGGGCTACACCGTCGCGATGCGCGTGTTCATCTTCGCGATTCTGCCGAGCTGGGGCATGGCGAACGCCGCCGCGACTTTGGTCGGCCAAAATTTAGGAGCCGGGCGGCCCGATCGCGCTGAACAAGCCGTGTGGCGCGCGGGCTTCTACAACATGATCTTCCTGGGACTGGTCGCGCTGACGTTCGTCTCGTTCGCCGAGCCGCTAGTGAGATTATTTACGAACGATCCCGCGGTGATTCCGTTCGCCAAAGACGCGCTGCGCATCGTGAGCTACGGGTATATTTTCTACGCGTGGGGCATGGTCGCGGCGCAATCGTTCAATGGCGCGGGCGATACGTATACACCCACGTCGATCAGCATTTGCACGAATTGGCTGATCCAGATGCCGCTGGCATGGTGGCTCGCGTTCAAGATGGGCTGGGGACCCAATGGAGCGTTCGCGGCCGTGGCGATCGCGGCGTCGATTTACGCGGTGGTCGCGGTGCTCGCGTTCCGGCGCGGCACCTGGAAACAGCGAAAAGTCTAAGCTTGGTAACACCTGTCGTGATAGACTTTTCGCTGCGCCAAGGGGGCGTTTAAGAATATGCGCATGATGCTGCAGATGGCGATTCCAGTGGAGACGGGCAATGACGCCGCGATGCACGGAACGCTGGGGACGATTATTCAAAAAGTGATCGCTCAGTTGAAGCCGGAAGCTTCGTATTTCTTTCCGAACGAACAAGGCGAGCGGAACGCCATATTCGTGTTCGACATGAAAGACACCTCCGAGATTCCGCCTATCGCGGAACCGTTGTTTATGGGGCTCCATGCCCGCCTCAAAATGACGCCGGTCATGAACGCTGAGGATCTGGCGAAGGGACTGGGGGCCTTGCAAAAGTAATTCGCGGCGCGCGCGACCGGGCCACGATAAAATTGAATTATCCGTGGCCTCTCCCACCCGAGCTCTCACTGTTCAGCAATTCTTCGGCAAGCGCGGGCTGCTGTCGGAGTGGCATCCGAACTACGAACATCGCGCGGGCCAGATCGAAATGGCGGAGGCGGTGGAAAGCGCGCTGTCCGATCGCAAGCATTTGATTGTCGAAGCGGGCACGGGTACCGGCAAGACGCTCGCGTATCTGGTGCCCGCGATTCTTTCGGGCCGCCGCGTGGTGATCTCCACCGGCACGAAGAACCTTCAAGAACAGCTCTTCTTCAAAGACATCCCATTCCTGGAAAAGCATTTGGGTCCGCTGCGCGCCTGCTACATGAAGGGCCGCGGAAACTACGGCTGCCGCCAGAAAATCTACGACGCTGAAAAAGAGCCGGTGCTGGAAGGCTTGGAAGAGGTCGCCGATTTTCAGATTATCCGAGAGTGGGAGAAGAGCACCGCAACCGGCGACCGCGCGGAGATCAAGGCGCTACCCGAATCGAGCGGTGCGTGGGCCAAGATCGACGCGCGCAGCGAGCGCTGCACCGGTCAGAAGTGTCCGCAGTTCGACCGCTGCTTCATCACACTGATGCACCAGAGGGCGCAGGAATCCGACATCATCATCGTCAATCATCACCTGTTGTTCGCCGATCTCGCGGTGAAGGAAGGCGAGACCGCGGGCATCATTCCCGATTACAACTCCGTGATTTTCGATGAAGCGCATGAAGTGGAAGAAGTCGCGGGGCAGTACTTCGGCGTGTCGATCTCCAGTTACCAGTTTGACGAATTGATTCGCGATGTGACCGGACTTGCCGCGCGCAAGGATTTCGGATCGCAGGAGCTGGATCGGACGCTGATCATGGTGGCGGAGCGAGCGGCGCAGTTCTTGGGGCTGTTCGGCGCCATGCTGGCCAACGATGGCCGGACTGGATTTCGATCGCACGAAGCGTTCCTGATCAAGCACGAGGAGGTATATCGCGACGTGCTGGCCGGGTTGGAACTGATCGCGCTGCGGCTGGAAATGACGAAGGCCGCGCCCGAGGAGGCGATCCCGTTGATCAATCGCGCGCGCGAAATCTCACGGCGATTGCAGTTCTGGATGGAAAATCCGGCCAAGTCCTACGTGTATTGGATCGAGCGGCGCGGGCGCGGAACATTTCTTCAAGCTACGCCGATCGACGTCTCGCAGCTTCTGGATGCGAAGCTGTTCGATCGTGTCGACACAGCCATCATGACGTCGGCCACCCTGGCGGTGGCAGGCGGATTCGATTTCATTAAAGAACGCCTGGGGGTGCGCAACGCGCGAACGCTGGTGGTCCCGAGCCATTTCGATTATCAGAATCAGGCCCTGTTCTACGTTCCGCAGAATCTGCCCGATCCGCGCAACGCCGCGTTCACTGCCGCAGCGGCGGAAGAGATCGTTGAACTGTTGATGCTGAGTGAGGGACGCGCGTTCGTCCTGTTCACCAGTTATCAGCAGATGCGGCTCATCTACGATCGTGTGTCGCTGGAAATTCCCTATCAGACCCTGATGCAAGGCACCGGCCCGCGCAGTGCGCTGCTGGAAGAATTTCGTTCCACGCCGAACGCGGTGCTGTTCGCAACCTCGTCATTCTGGCAGGGGGTGGACGTGCCGGGCGATCAATTGAGCTGCGTGATCATCGACAAATTGCCCTTCGCGGTGCCCAGCGACCCGGTAGTGGAAGCCCGCATTGCGGCGATTAAAGACGAAGGCGGCGACGCGTTCAGCGGATATCAGGTGCCGCAGGCGGCCATCGCGTTGAAGCAGGGATTCGGGCGTCTGATTCGCAGCAAGACCGATCGCGGCGTGCTGGTGCTGCTGGACAATCGCATCACCAAGACCCGCTACGGGCAGATTTTCTTCGACAGTCTGCCGGACTATTCGTTCACGACGCGTCGCGAAGACGTGGGGAGATTTTTCAATGTTTGAAGTTTCCGTCGATCAGACGTTCGCCGCCGGCCACGCGCTGCGCAACTACAAAGGCAAGTGCGAAAACGTGCACGGCCACAATTTCAAAGTTCGCGTAATCATTGAAGGCGAGCGTCTGGACGACACCGGCTTGCTGGTGGATTTTATCGACGTGAAGGCCGCGATGCGCGCCGTGATCGGGCGTCTGGATCACCAGTTCCTGAACGAAATCACGCCTTTTGACGTAAAGAATCCCTCGGCCGAGAACATCGCCGAATATTTTCACGGAGAGATCACTCGAGGGCTCGCGGGGGCGCCGGTCCCGGTGCGCATTCGCGAAGTCACGGTATGGGAGACCGATATTCAGAGCGCGACGTACAAACCGTGAACACCGACGAGCAATTTATGTACATGGCGATCGACCTGGCGCGCGAAGCGGAGGACTCCGGGGAGGTTCCGATCGGAGCGATCGTGGTGCTCGATGATCGCGTGATCGGGCGCGGCCGGAACTCGCCGATTGAACGAAATGATCCGACAGCGCATGCCGAGGTATTGGCACTGAGACAAGCTGCGGCTGCGATCGGAAATTATCGAGTGGAAGGCTCGACGTTGTACTGCACGTTGGAGCCTTGTGTGATGTGCGCGGGCGCGCTGGTGGCGGCCCGCGTATCTCGCTTGGTCTTCGGCGCTCGCGATCTGCGCTTCGGCGGCGTGCGCAGCAAATTCCGCATCGCAGATTCGGAACTGCTGAATCATCGAGTCGAGGTAACCGAGGGCGTGCTCGCGGCGGAGTGTACCGAATTATTGAAGCGATTTTTTGAAGAACGCCGTTAGGCGAGTTGCCCGATCGGCACGGGAAAGTTAAGATGCCCCGGCCGATCTTCGTTCTCGCGCTGCACCGGGATGCGCGGCGGCATCCGCTTGGACGGGCCGTTAAAGTATTCGTCGAGCGGGAACAGCGGATAGGGCTCCAACTCGCGGAACACGCGCCCCAGCTTCTGCTCGATGCGATAGACCGCGTGGAAGAAATTTCCCCGGTCGATCTCCAATTTCCGGGCGCATAATTTCCAATCGGCGCCCAGGATGAAGTGGTACCGGAACAGCCGATATTCGAAATCGTCGAGTTGCCGCCGCGTCACCAGCGAAAAATCAGCGATATATTCTTCGTCTTTTCGCCCCCATGTCGAGGGGCGGGAACGGCCCGCGTGCGGTTCGAGCGAAACCCGGCTCAAGTGTCTCTCCTGAGTAACGCAGCGCACGAAACGATCCCAGCAGATGCGAAAGATCGCCCGTAAAACGCAGTTGCAGGGACCTGCTTCGTTCTTAGTCAGCCGCAATCCAGCTCCGTGGCATTGCGTGCATTGATGCATGGCGAGCGCCAGTGTCTCCGACCGATTCCATTCCATTTCCGGCCTCCAGAACCATTTCGACAGCGCCGCGATCCCCGAATTCCGCGGCGAGATGTATGTATAGTACTTCCAGTTCGGAAATACTGCAACGATTATTTTTTAAGTTAAGGTTTAATGTCGTGATAAACGGCGAGAACCTCTCGCGCCGTGGCGTCCCAATGGAAGCGACGCGACTGCTCCAGGCCGGCCGCGCGCAGATGCTGGCGGCGTCGCGGGTCGATCAAAACTTCACGCAAGCCGCGAGCAATGTCGAAGACGTTGTCCGGAGAGACGAGTTCCGCTGCTTCGCCGACTGCTTCGACCAGCGACGGAACATCGGAAGCAACGACCGGAGTCCCACACGCCATCGCTTCCAGCGGCGCGAGTCCGAATCCTTCGTAAAGCGAGGGAAAGGCAAAAACGGAAGCGGCGCGATAGAACACGCGCAGGGTTTCGAGTGGCACGAAGCCAAGAAACCGCACCAGCGGCTCCATGCGCGTCGCGGCGGCGGCGCGACGAACAGCCGGGTAGCGGGAAAGCTCATCGCCGATGATGATTAGCCGCAAATCGTGGAATTCAGGGCGATTTTCCAGATCGTTGCGCAGCACCGCGAAGGCCTCGATCAGGCGCGGAATGTTCTTCTGCGCGCGAATGGTGCCGGCGTAGAGCACGAACGGATAGTGGATGGAATAGCGATCCAGAACCTGGCGGTCGGTATCGCCCGCGCCGTCGCCATCGACGAATGCCGGGTCAGGGGCGCTATAGATGGTGCGGATGCGATGGGCGGGAACGTGCAGCACGTTTTCGATATCGCGGCGCGTGGAGTGCGAGACCGTGATCACGCGGGCGGCGCGCAGAGCGCCACGGCGATAGCGCTCTTCCTGGATGATGCGGCGCACGTCGCGGGCATGGGCGGGGAACAGCAGTGTGCTCATATCATGAATGGTGACGACGTAAGGCTGCGGCATCCACCACGCCACCGAATTCAGCGGAATATGAAATAAATCCGCTTTAAAGGAGCGAATAAAATGCGGAAACGTAACGTTGTGGGTGATTTGCGTGTCCGGACGATCGTACACCGCCGTTTGGAAATTCGGGCCGAGCGAGGCCAGTTCCTCCACATCGTTGGAACGTACGATCAGCGTGTAGCGATTGGTCCGATCCAGCCGCGCCAGCGAGCGCGTCAGATTGCGAATATAGGTGCCGATGCCGAAATCGCGAAGACGGCGAACATCGATGACGATATGGAGCACGGACGTGTTCGATGCTCCTTTGAGGGATTATCGGGCCGAAGTCGTGGCCAGCTTCCACGCGTACAGCGGAAAACGATCGGTCAGCGCCCCGACTTTGCGGCGCACTCCGGCGAGCGCGTCCTCGCTCGAAATATTTTCGAGCACGGTCGCGATCAATTGCGCGATGGTTTCCATCTCATCCACGCCCATGCCGCGCGTGGTCACCGCAGGGCTGCCGAAGCGCATGCCGCTGGGGTTGAGAGGAGGGTTCACGTCGAACGGGATGGTGTTCTTGTTGGCGGTGATATAGGCGAGGTCGAGCGCCTTTTCGGCTTCCTTGCCCTTCACGCCTTTGGCGAACACGTCCACCAGCATCACGTGCGTGTCGGTGCCGCCCGAAATCACGCGGCATCCGCAATCCTGTAATCCGGTGGCGAGCGCCGCCGCGTTGACCAGCACGCGCTGCTGATAAGCCTTGAACTCCGGCGTCGTTGCTTCCAGAAAACAGACGGCCTTGGCGGCGACGATGTGCATCAGCGGGCCACCCTGAATTCCCGGGAACAGATTCTTGTCGATCGCCGGGCCGTATTTTTCCTTGGCCAGAATCATGCCGCTACGCGGGCCGCGCAGAGTCTTGTGCGTGGTCGAAGTGACGATATCGGCATGAAGAACAGGATTCGGGTGGACGCCGGCGGCGACCAATCCCGAGAAATGCGCCATATCGACCAGGAAAATTGCGCCGCAGGAATCAGCGATCTGGCGGAAGCGCGCGAAATCGATGATACGCGGATAGGCGCTGCCTCCAGCGATGATCAGCTTCGGCTTGTGTTCGTCGGCCAGGCGCTGCACTTCTTCGTAGTCGATGCGTTCGTCTTCCTTGCGCACGTGATAGGGAATCACGTGATATGTCTTGCCCGAAAAATTCAGGTGATGGCCGTGAGTCAGGTGGCCGCCATGCGAAAGATCCATGCCCAGGATGGTGTCGCCGGGCTGCAGCACCGCCGCGAATGCCGCCTGATTGGCCTGCGATCCGGAGTGCGGCTGCACGTTGACGTATTCGGCCTGGAATAATTTTTTGGCGCGATCGCGAGCCAGATTCTCCAGTTCGTCGACGAACTCGCAACCGCCGTAATAGCGGCGGCCCGGGTACCCTTCGGCGTACTTGTTGGTCAATACGCTGCCGGCGGCTTCCATAATCGCTTCGGAGGTGAAATTCTCGCTGGCGATTAATTCGATCCGCGAATTCTGCCGATCCGTTTCCTGGCGGATCAGCTCGTAGACGGCGGGGTCGGCTTCGGCCAGCGGCCGGGCCATGCGTTGCTGTTCGGGAGAAGAATCAGTGGCGGGCATTTTCACCCGATTGTATCATTTACCATTGGAAACCACGCTCGAGCGGACGGCGCAGAAACGGGCGATTGTGCTGCCGGCGATGCAGACCCTGGCGACCGCGCTGGTGCTGATTCTGGCCGCCGCAATTCTGCACATGGGCGAATCGCCGTACATTGCATTCGCATTCACCGGCGCGTTTGTTACGCAGTTGATGTTCCGTTCGGAACCGCGCGCGGTGGTGCTCACGATTCTGGCCGGCGCAGGGTTCGCGGGAGTGTTCTGGCTGCATCACGGGGCGCTGTTGGCGTTCTACGGGAGTTCGATCGCGATTCCGGGTGCGTTCCTGGGAATGGGGACCATGTTCGTACTCACGGCGCGCTGGTATTGGGCAGATTCTGATCAGCGACGGGTGCGGTTCGAACGCGCGCGCGATGCAGCGCTGGTGCCGCTGTTGTGCGTCGGGTCGATGATCGCGGTGGGGCCCGCGATTGGGCTGACGCCTCTTACCTACGATCGCGTGTTGTATCTTTTCGACGCGAAACTGACGACCTTCAATCAGCTGCCGCCGAGCTGGGTGATCGGCCGTCTGTTCGCCGATCACAACTGGATCCGCCTGGCTTGTTCTTACGTGTACAACAGCTTGCCGCTTGGGTTGGCGATTTGTCTGGCGTTGCAATGGCAGGATCGTCATAAGAAGATCTGGTATGCGCTGGATCTGAGGTGGCTATCGATGACTTTGGGTTGCATCGGGTTCGTGCTGTACCAATTTTGTCCCGCGGCGGGGCCGGTGTATCTGTTCCCGAAAGAATTTCCGCACGTGATTCCGAATCTGGCGGCGATCGTGGCCGAGCCGGGTTGGATGCGCGAGGTGCCCCGCAACGGGATGCCGTCATTGCACGTGGGCTGGACCATGCTGCTGCTGTGGAACATGCGGCATCGGGCGTGGTGGATCGTGCTGTCTGCCGCGTTGTATGTCGCGATGACGGCGCTGGCGACGCTGGGGCTGGGAGAGCATTACCTGATGGATCTGGTGGTCGCGGTGCCGGTGGCACTGGCGCTGCAGGCGATGTGGCTGCAGGCCGAGGATTCCAGGCACTGGGTCGTGATGGGCGTGGCGTTTGCGGTGGTGCTGGCGTGGCTGCTCGCGTTTCGCAGCGGTGTAGCGTTGTCGATACCGGCGGGCGCGGTGACGTGGATGCTCGCAGGGGCTACGGTGATTGTGCCGGTGGTGGTCGCGTGGTGGATGGAGCGGACCATGCGTCCTCGAAGGTCGGCGCCTACTTCGGATGAGATCTGATCGAGATCAGCCGATAAACGTCACCGTCGATTTCAAAATAGAAACGCCAGTCTTTGTTGACGCGCGCTTGCCACATGTCGAGGGTCTCGATGTATTTCTTCGCGCGTAGCGATGGGTGCCGCAGGTCCGCTAACAGGAACCCGACCTGCTTTTGGAACGCGCTTCGAACGTCCGGTGGCGCTTTCGCCAGCAGGCGCTTGAAACGCGAGCTGTACTCGACGGTCAACGGCGGCTAGTTTTCGATTTACGTCGTGGAGTTTTCGAGTTCAAGCTAGCCATGAGCTCCTCCACCGTGTTAAAAGGGCCGACCCCCTTACCTTCTGCAAATTCCTTCCGGCTTTGCGCGATGTCGCGATTGATCGCTCGGCGTTGCGCGGGCGTGTACTTATCGTCCTTCTCGTCGTCAACGGGAACGATCTGGATGATGCTCCCGAGGACTTCGAACTTGACGCGCTGGCCGAGCTTGACGCCGGCCTGTCGGCGGATGCTAGGAGGGATGGTGATTTCGGACTTGAGGATCGCGGTCATCTGATTACAAGGATACCTCTCGCGGAATGGTGGAGCGGGCTTTCAACCTGCAGCGCCGAGGGTCGTCTCGGCGTTTCCGGAAGAGCCGGCACGACTGCCCGGCTCAGCAGGCTCGACAGCCTGCGCCACGGGCTGCGCCCAAGCGCGCTCCGTAACCGTCGCGCCTCACCTGACGATCGGCTGGGCACTTTGGCGGCAGGACGGTGTCGAATGTTCTGTGAGTAAGGACGGCGCGGAAGTTCGCCCGGCGATGTATTTGGATCCTGATTGCTGTCTGCCTTCTGCTTGATGCTCACTTAGGCGAGTTGGCGGTCTCCGGGCCCAGTAATGGTTGGGAGCCAGTTGTCATCGATGGAAGGTTCGCCGGACCGGAGCCAGAGCTATGGCCGTGGATTGCAGCGTTTGTCCTCTTACAAGGACTTCTTGTGCTCGGCATTCTTCGACTTCGAGAGGTGAAGTCGCCGCAAAACCTCCTTGGCGTCTCACGATAGAATCGAACTAAGGACCTCCGACCACTGCCCGATCCAATCTTCCGCACCGTTCAACTCGAGAAGCGCTACCGCTCCGGCGACGCGGATCTGGTGATCTTCGATCAGCTCGATCTGGAAATCGCGGAGGGGGAGCGGCTGGCTCTGGTCGGCGAGTCGGGTGCGGGCAAGAGCACATTGCTGCATCTTCTGGGCGGTCTGGACACTCCAACAAGTGGTGCGATATACTTCGGACAAGATGACATTTGTCAACTTCGGGCGAATGAACTCGCTGAGTTCCGTAACCGGGAGTTGGGGTTTGTCTGGCAGATTCACAGTTTGCTCGCCGAGTTTACGGCGATCGAAAATGTGATGATGCCATTGCTGATCCGGGGCCGTAGTCGAGAGGAAGCGGAACCGGTATCGCTAGCGAGGCTCGATGAAGTGGGTTTACGCAACCGCGCAACGCATCGCGCGGGCGAGCTTTCGGGGGGAGAACAGCAGCGGGTGGTCCTGGCGCGCGCACTGGCGGGAGATCCGCGTGTGCTGCTCGCTGACGAGCCAACCGGCAGCCTGGACTTCCGGACGGGCGATATGATCATGGACCTCATTGATCAACTGCACTGCGCCCGGAAAAAAACCTCGCAGGCCGCTTACCTCCGTTCATGTCACGCATAATCTAGAATTTGCGCGCCGTGCCGACAGGGTAGTTAAGCTGCAACACGGTAAACTCATTGAAATCGCGCTTTCATCCGATCCTTCCTCTGGAGATGTAGGTCAGGGCAAGAATTATGTTTGAACGTTATACCGAAAAGGCCCGCCGGGTGATTTTTTTCGCCCGCTATGAAGCCAGCCAGTTCGGCAGCCCGTGCATCGAAACCGAGCACCTGCTGCTGGGCCTGCTGCGCGAAGACAAGTCGCTGGCGAACCGGTTCCTGCGGTCCAGCACCTCCGTTGAATCGATTCGCAAGCAGATCGAAGCGCATACCACGCTGCGCGAGAAAGTCTCCACTTCAGTCGACCTGCCTTTGAGCCACGAGTGCAAGCGGGTGCTTGCCTACGGGGCGGAGGAAGCGGAGCGGCTGAATCACAAGCACATCGGCACCGAACATTTACTGCTCGGATTGTTGCGAGAAGAGAAGAGCTTCGCGGCGGATATTCTCCACGAGCGCGGCCTTCGACTGTCGCAGGTCCGTGAAGAGATCGCGAGGTCGAGCTCGGAAAAAATGTCATCGAATCGTCCGAAAGAAAGCTCGCTGCTGAGTGAGTTCAGCCGCGACCTGACGCAGGCCGCGATGGATGGACTGCTCGATCCACTGATCGGGCGCGATTACGAATTGGAGCGCGTGGTGCAGATCCTGTGCCGGCGCACCAAGAACAATCCGGTGCTGATCGGCGAGCCGGGCGTGGGCAAGACGGCGATCGTCGAAGGATTGGCGCAGAGAATTTCAGACGGGGACGTGCCGTCGTTTCTGGCCGACAAGCGCATTCTGGCGCTCGATCTATCGTTGATCGTGGCGGGCACCAAGTATCGCGGGCAGTTCGAAGAGCGGCTGAAGACCATCATGAAAGAACTGATGGAAAATCAGAACGCCATCATCTTTATTGACGAGCTGCACACGCTGGTGGGCGCGGGATCGGCGGAAGGTTCGCTCGACGCGGCGAATATTCTGAAGCCGGCGCTATCGCGCGGCGAGATCCAGTGCATCGGCGCGACCACGCCTTCCGAATATCGGAAGTCGATTGAGAAGGATCGGTCGTTGGAGCGGCGTTTCCAGGCCGTGAAGGTTCCTCCGCCCAACGAAGCGGACGCGATCCGGATTCTGTTCGGCATCAAAGAGCGCTACGAGAAATTCCACGCGGTGGCGTATACCGATGAATCGATCGAAAACGCCGTGTACACCTCGACGCGCTTCATTCCGGATCGTTTCCTTCCGGACAAGGCAATCGATTTGATCGATGAAGCGGGCGCGCGCGTGAAGTTGCGGCAGACCACTCTGCCGAGCGAGGTTGCCGACATTCAGAAGCGGATCAAGTTCATCGTGCATCGCATGGAGAACGCGATCGCGAATCATGAATTCGAAAAGGCGCGCTTCTATTCGGACGAAGAGCGCAAAGAGCGCGAGAATCTGCGCCAGCTTCGCGAGAAATATAATCTCGACGATACTTCGACCGGCGTCGTAACGAAAGACGATATCGAAGACGTGGTCGCGCGCTGGACTGGCGTGCCGATGACGGCGATTCGCGAAGAAGAAGTCGCCAAGCTAATTCGGATTGAAGAAGAGCTGCATCGACGGGTCATCAGCCAGGAGAAGGCGATCAGTGCGCTGGCTCGTGCGATCCGGCGTTCACGCGCGGGATTGAAATCGCCAAAGAGGCCATCGGGATCGTTCCTGTTCCTAGGACCGACGGGCGTAGGCAAAACGGAAGTCGCTCGGGCGCTGGCGGAATTTTTGTTTGGCAGCGAAAAATCGCTGATCCGTTTCGACATGTCGGAGTTCATGGAGAAGCATTCGGTGTCGAAGCTGATTGGCTCGCCTCCCGGGTACGTGGGTTACGAAGAGGGCGGGCAGTTGACGGAACGCGTGAAGCGCGCGCCGTATTCGGTGATCCTGCTGGACGAAATCGAAAAAGCGCATCCGGATATTTACAATATCCTGCTGCAGGTTTTCGAAGACGGACAGTTGACGGACGGCCTGGGCAATACGGTCGACTTCAAGAATACGATCATCATCATGACGTCGAACCTGGGCGCTCGTTTCCTGGAGAAGCGCAGCGCGATGGGTTTCGCGGCGCCTTCCGATACGTTGCCGCAGAAGGTGGAAGATCAGGTGATGGCCGAGGTCAAGAAGGCTTTCAATCCTGAATTTCTGAATCGCCTGGATGAGACGATTCTGTTCACTTCGCTGGCCGATGACGATCTCCTGAAGATCATGTACCTGCTGACCGAGCACATCAATGTGAATCTGGTCGCCAAGCAGATCAAGATCAGGCTGAACGAGGACGCGGCGAAATATATTCTCGAAAAGACGTGCGTGGATCGGAGCTATGGAGCTCGTCCGCTGCGGCGGGCGCTGCAGAAGTACATCGAAGATCCGTTGAGCGAGGCGTTGATTCAAGGCACGCTGCCTCGTCCGGCGGAATTGGAAGTGTATCTGGGCGACGGCGGGATTTATTGCCGGCAATTGCTCGAGCAGGAGCAGCCAGTGGGCGCGCCGGGGGATGAGCCTCCCGTCGCCGCAACGCCGTTGTTCATGTTCCAGTAGCGCTACAAACTCGCAGGCGACAAAAAACGATCGCCTGCGCTACTCCATGGCCAATCTTCGGGGCGTGTGGCTAGTCCGGCACGTACAGGATTCGTCTCGATATATTCCTTGAATTTGTAGAATTCAGACTCGTCGCGGATCCAGCGATCGAAGGACTCGCTTTGCCAGAAAGGCGCTCCGGCGCGCCCGAGAACGCGATTCGCCTTCCGCGCTGTTCTTCCTCTGAGCCAATGCATCACCTGGGACAGCTCTCCGAGAGGCTCGATCAGGGTGTGCACATGGTTGGGCATGATCACCCAAGCGTGAAGATGATAACGGCGGAGATCTCCAAATAGCAGCGCCTCTGCGACCAGTTTGCCGATGCGTGAATCAGACAACCATTCCGGACCGTCATCTCGCTTCGGCCACGACCCATCGAGCCGCCAGGTCACGAAGAATATCTTGTTCTCGGGAATCCAATGCGGAAGATGGCGCCGATAAAACACGCAATGTAGTGCCTCATTGCACGCGCATTTCTCAGTAGCGCAGGCGATCGTTGTTTGTCGCCTGCGAGTTTCTAAAACGCAGGCCACAAAATACGATGGCCTGCGCTACCGTGTAGCGTCCAGATATTCTCGATATGTGCTATACGTTCCGAACGCCGAGGACCGGATCTACGAAGAAACGTCGATACCGACTCCGATGGGCGGAGCGCCTTGTCCGCAAGTGATGGCCTCCGAGCATGTGCTGCTCCTCGCCTATTATCGCGACGTTGATTGGCATTCGTCTACGGCTGCAACCCCCTTGGGCCTCGATAATTCGATCGAGACTGTCTCACTGGTTGAGTTTCGTGGATTAGCGGCTTACTTTTCAGTGCCGGTAGGCGATGAAATTCGGGAAGCTCATCCGTTAGTGGGCCGAGGACCAGCGGTGCTCGACGGCGTCGTGCGGGTCGAGAATTCTCCTCTGATTCGGCGACTGCTGTCCGCGCAATACGTTCATCACTCGCCGTATCCGCAAGCCTACGACAATTCTAAACACTGGATCTTTGTTTTCAAGGACTCAATGTTCGAGATCGTGGCGAAAAGCTTCACCGTTCGCGAGTTCCGAGGGCTGCCCGGGCAGGCTTGGGAGCAGGTCCGCGCAATTTTCACGAAGGCTCGGTTATGAACGGCCTAAAATATCTTGCTGGCGAACTCGGTGAGATTGCGGCGCCACACCATCCACACGTGGGCTCCGGGAGTTTCGACTGGGGTGAATTTCACTGCGCGGGTGGTCAGGAATTCGCGGAATTTGCGATTGGGTTCGATCAGGCGATCGTCGGTGCCGCAAGCGATATAGAGCAGCTTGATTTGCGCGTTCGATTTTTCGTTCAGATGCGGGAACATCTTTTCCGAGTTGACCGATCCGCCAGCGCTGAACGATCCGATGTAGCGAAATTTATCGAGCGCGTTCAGGCCGATGTACAACGTCTCGGCTCCGCCCATCGATAATCCGGCAATGGCGCGCTCATTCGGATTCGCCGCCGCTCGGTATTCCTTCTCGACCGACGGCATCACTTCAGTGAACAGCGCGTCGCGGAATTTATCGTAATTGCGATCGCGCATCACGGGATCGCCTAATCCGGCGCTGCCCGGCTTCACCACTTCCGGGACGCCGTAACCGAGCGTCATCACGATCAACATCGGCTTCGCTTTCTTCTGCGCGATCAGATTATCGAGGATCACGTTGGCGCGGCCGACGGCGGTCCAGCCGCTGGCATCGTCGCTGAAACCGTGCAACAGATAGAGCACCGGGTAGCGCGTCTTCGCTTTGGGGTCGTAACCGGGCGGCGTGTAGACGTAGTAATCGCGATCGTCGCCGATGATGGCGGAATGATAAAAGTGATGATGCACTTCGCCATGCGGGACGTCGGCGTCTTCCCACGGCAGGTTCGCGCCTGGGATGTGCACCATGTTCGACAATCCGCGCAGGTTCGGCTTAATCACGGAATTCGATGGATCGAGCAGCGTGACTCCGTCGGCGTTGAACGTGTAGCCGTAGTAATCGGGTTCGAGCGGCCCGGTGGTGATCGACCAGACGCCTTTGTCGTCGACGGTCATATCCCATTTGGGATCGCGCGTGGTGCCTTCGAGCGCCAGCCGCACGGCCTTGGCGTTGGGATCGCGAAATCGGAAGGTCACGGTGCGATTGGCGTGGACGTCGGGAGAAACGAGCGCGGGCGCTGGTGGAACGGCCGACGTCGGCGCGGGTGGTTGCGCGAAAGCAACCATCGAGGTCGCGAAAAGAATCCAGCGCATTGGTGAGCTCCCTTGTAATCGGGCAGTTTTCGGAAACGCCGAGACGACTCTCGGCGCTGCAGGCTGGACAGCCTGCGCCACATCACACCACTAGTACAGCCGAACGCCGGTGCGGCCGGGTTCGCGGAACATGTGAACGGTATCGACGAAGCGCACCTTTTTGCGACGCGTAGGTCATGACCAGCGAGTGGGTGCGGCAGCCGTCGCCGAAGAAGCGTACGCCGTGGAGCAGCGCGCCTTCGGTGACGCCACAGGCCGCGAAGATCATCTGTTTGCCGGGGGCGAGATCGTGGGCGGTGTACACTCGCTTGGGATCGCGTGATGCCCATCTGTTCTACTCGCTCTTCCAATTCCGGCGTATTGACGACCAGACGCGCGACCATCTCACCGTTCAAACAGCGCAATGCCGCGGCCGTAACACGCCTTCAGGAGCGCCGCCGGTTCCCATCACCGCATCCACGCCCGCGCCGCGAACCGCAGCCGCGATGCCCGCCGATAAATCGCCGTCGGGGATCAGGCGAATGCGCGCGCCCGCGGCTCGGATCTGCACTGATCAGTTCCTTATGACGCGGACGGTCAAGCACCATGATGACCAGATCCCTGCACTTGCCGGTCCAGGCAATGCGCGATGGCCTTGAGGTTATATTTCACCGGCGCGTCGATATCCAGCGCATCGCGGCAGGCCGGGCCGGCGATGATCTTTTCCATGTAACAATCCGGCGCGTGCAGCAGGCCGCCGGGTTCCGACGCCGCCAGCACGCGATCGAATTGGCTGTGCCGGGGGCGCACAGGTTGGTTCCTTCCAGTGGATCGACGGCGATATCGACCTGCGGATATTCCATGCCGGGCTGGTGCGGCCGCGCCCACCTTTTCGCCGATGTACAGCATGGGCGCTTCATCGCGCTCGCCTTCGCCGATGACGATGTTCGCCGGCGATATTCACTTCCTCGAAAGCGCGGCGCATGGCCTGTACGGCGGCCTGATCGGCGGCTTCTGCGATCACCCTGGCCCATGGTGCGGGCGGCGGAGATGGCGGCTTCTTCGACGACGTGGACGAAATCGCCGGCCAGGTCGCGTTCAATGGTGCTGATGGTTGCTACGTGGGTCGATGCGCTCACGGTTGAAATGGTAACAGTCTCCGGTCGCCAGCGCTACTTCTGGATCGAATCGCAAGAAGGCGCTGGTACGATGGCCTGGATCATCGTATACTTGTCGGCCGGCGGATGAATCTGCGGCGTCGTGAACTGAACGTCATTGCGCGGCGTTGCTGAGAGCAAGGGCACGGAGCATCGCGCAGGTTTCGGTGCGATCGTGATCGCGGGCGCGGCTGTAGGGGGCATCGGCATCGACATTGGTTGGGCCGGAATCACAGTGAATGCGGTCACCCCCGCTTGATACAGCTTGTCCTAAAGCGCGGGGGCTTCAGGCGGATCCTGCGCGAAACAGAAACTCGCGAACAGAATCGACATAATCATCGTCGCGCGTAGAATCCGCATACTTTATTGTATGATTTCGCGCCGGGCGATTCAGTGCAGTTCCGGGGTGCGGCTCAGCGTTGATTGGCCGGTTCTGCCGCTCCACCGCCAGACAGCTGCGGCTGACCGTGAAAGTCCGTGAGGAGATCAAAAAGCACGGTGCTTCCGCCTTCGCGAAAGTGATCGCCACCGTAACCTTTCGCCCCGCGCGAGTCGTTAAACACGTTATGATCTACCCGATGCGGGCGCTGCTGATCTTGATTATTTCTGCTGCGATGTTGGATGCCTCGGGTCCCGGTGATTGGGCGCAGTGGCGCGGGCCGAATTGGAACGGGATCGCGATTGGGGATGCTCCGCTCAAGTGGAGCGACACAGAAAACGTCAAATGGAAAGCGGCGATTCCGGGGCGAGGGCATTCGTCGCCGGTGATTTGGGGCGATCGGATTTTCGTCACGACTTCGGTTCCGACCAGCGCGCCTGCGCCGGCTGCTGATGGTGGCGGTCAGCGGCGTGGGGGATTTGGACGTGGGTCCAGTGGTCCGCAGCCGGAACAGAAATTGGTGCTGATGTGCCTGGATCGCAAGACGGGCAAGCTGTTGTGGGAGCGCGTGGCCAAAGTCGCGACGCCGCATGAGGGATACCATCCGCAATACGGCAGCTTCGCGTCGAATTCGCCGGTGACGGATGGGAAATACGTGATCGCGTTCTTCGGATCGCGCGGCGTGTATTGCTACGACCTGGACGGCAACAAAATCTGGGAAAAAGATTTCGGCCTGCAGTTGCGAATGTTCAATTCGTTCGGCGAAGGATCGTGGCCCACGCTCGAAGGCAACACGCTGCTGCTGCTGTTCGATAACGAAGGCGAATCGTTCCTGGTGGCGCTGGATAAATCGACTGGGAAGGAATTGTGGCGCGTGAATCGCAGCGACGGGAACACCAACTGGTCGGGGCCGGTGGTGATTACTTATCACGGCAAGAAGCAGATCATCGTTTCGGCGTCGCGCAAGGTTCACGCTTACGATTTCGAAACGGGCAAGCCGATCTGGGAGGTGGCGGGCCTGGGGCAGAATACGATTCCCGCGCCGGTTTCCGATGGCGAAATGGTGTGGGTGATGAGCGGCTATCGCAATCCGAATATGCTCGCGATCAAGCTGGGCCGCGAAGGCGATCTGACGGGGACGGATGCGATCGTGTGGCAGAACGTTCGCGGGAATTCGTACACTCCGTCGCCGGTGCTGGCCGACGGCAAGTTATATGTGCTGACCGATAGCGGCATGCTTTCGGTGTTCGATGCCAAGACCGGCACGCCGTTCTATGCGCAGCAGCGTTTGCCGAAGCCGTACAACTTCAAGGCTTCGCCGGTGGCGGCGAACGGCAAGTTGTATCTGGCGTCGGAAGAAGGCGACGTGATCGTGGTGAAGATGGGCGAGAAGTATGAAGTGCTCGCGACGAATACGCTCGCTGATCAGATGTTCATCGGGACGCCGGCGATCATGGATGGCGAGATTTATCTGCGCGGCCAGAACACGTTGTTCTGTATCAAGTAAGAGCGCGTTGCCGCGCCCAACCGCGAATCAGCGCCATACAGAGCCGTGACCAAAGGGAGCGGTTCAACGTTCGGGTTTTTCAGAATGAGAGCTACGGTTCTTTTTTCTCTTCGGGCGCGGGCGGGGGCGCATGCGCCTTGCGATACTGCTCCATCAAGCGCTCGGCGGTTGCGGTCAGCACTTTTTCGGTGGTGCCGGGTTCCTTGAAGATGGGGCTGTCGCCGTAAAACTGATAGCGCACCAGGCTCGAGGGATCGATAAAAACGATGATCGGAACGAAAGGCCGCTGATCGGGCTTTACCGCGAGAAGCTTCACGGTCATATCCGCATCCATGAATCCCAGTGGAAAGGTCGGACGATACTTCGTGTTCCAGCCGGCCAACTGGTAGGGCGCATTGTTGTTCACTCCGATGCCGATCACTTGCATGCCTTTCGGTCCCAGCTTGTCCTGGATGGTGCTCATGTACTTCACGGCTCTGGCGCAATCGTCGGATTCGGTGGAAAACAGAAACAGGATGACTTCCTTGCCGCGATAACGGCGCAGATTGATGCCCCTGGCATCGGTGGTTTTGACCTTGATATCGCCGAGCGGACGCGCGACCTGGCCCGGAGGCGGTGCACCCTTGGGTTGCGGGTTGGATTGTGCCGCGGCTGCACACGCCGCGAGGGTCAATAAAAACGTGATCCGAAACATCAAAAACTATCTTAGTTGATTCTCGATTTCTTCGAGCCAATCGGGGCGCTTCAGCACGTCACGCGGACGGCTGCCGTCAGGCGGACCGATGATGCCGTCGCGCTGCATCATGTCGAGAATGCGCGCGGCGCGGCCGTAGCCTAAACGCAGGCGTCGCTGGAGCGTGGAGGTGGACGCCTTGCCCATTTCGCAGACCACGCGAACGGCATCCTGATACATAGCGTCTTCGGTGCCGTCCATTTCCTCGCCTTCGGCGTCTTCGACGTCGGTGGGCGGGGCCAGCAGGAAGGTCTTGTCGTATTCGGGCTGGGCTTGTTGCTTCCAGAAATCGACTACGCGGCCGGTTTCCGATTCGCTCACGAAAGCGCCGTGGACGCGCGTCAATCGCGATGAGCCGGGCGGCAGGAAAAGCATGTCGCCCTTGCCCAGCAGGTGTTCCGCGCCCATGACGTCGAGCACCGTTCGGGAATCGACGCGAGTAGCGACGCGGAAGCTGATGCGCGACGGAAAATTTGCTTTGATCAAGCCGGTGATCACGTCGACGCTGGGACGCTGCGTAGCCAGCACCAGGTGCATGCCGACGGCGCGCGCCATCTGCGCCAGTCGCGTTACGGATTCTTCGACGTTGGCGCGTTCGAGCATCATCAGATCGGCGAGCTCGTCGATGATGATCAGGACGTAGGGAATTTGTTCCAGCGGCTCCTGCTCGATTTCGTCGTCAAACAGGCTGCGCGGCTGGTCGGCCAGCGCTTTCACCTTCTTGTTGTATTGATCGATGTTGCGCACGCCCTGTCCGGCGAGCAGTTTCAATCGCCGCTCCATTTCGAGCACGGCGTTGCGTAGCGCGTAGGTGGCTTTTTTCGCATCTGTGATCACGGGCGTGAGCAGATGCGGGATGCCTTCATACGGCCCGAATTCCAGACGCTTGGGATCGACCATGATCATGCGGACCTGGCGCGGCGTGGCTTTGTACAGGATCGACATGATCATCGAATTGAGCATCACGCTCTTGCCCGCGCCGGTCGAGCCGGCGATCAGCAGATGCGGCATGGTATCGAGCGCGGCGACTTTGATTCGCCCATTGATATCTTTGCCGAGCGCGATGGTGAGCGGTGAAGTGGATTGATCGAATTCCTCCGACTCCAGAATCTGGCGAAGGCTGATGACTTCGCGCTTGGAATTGGGAACTTCGATGCCGACCGTAGGCTTTCCGGGAATCCGTTCAATGAGAATCGATTCGGCCTGCAGGCCGAGGCAGAGATCCTCGGACAGAGTGGTGATGCGGGAATATTTGACGCCTGCTTCGGGCTTGAACTCGAAGGTCGTGACGACGGGGCCGGGGTTGATCTGCGTCACCGAGCCCAGGACGTTAAACTCCTGGAATTTCGATTTGATCTGAACCGCGATTTCCTTCAGTTCCTGGCTGTCGAACGCGCTGCGCGCGGCCGGTTCCTGCAATAGTTCGGTGGAGGGCAACTTGAAGTCGAATCGCGAGGGCGAATCAACGACGGCCGTCGCGGGCTTCTTAGCGCGAATCGGAATCGGAGCTGGCGCAGGTTCGGGAGCGGTGGGCACGATCGGCGCATATTCGAGGGTGCGAATGGGGATATCGTCGATCTCGGTTTTCCTGGCCGCCGGAGCAGGATCGGGATCGAATGGAGGACCATCATCGGAGCCGAACTTGGGTCCGGTCATGAGGACTTCCGGCTTCAGGCGAGCGGCTTTGCGGCGGAGCAGAGCCATGCGGGCGCGCTCGGCTCGCCAGGCGGAGAATCGGGTGAACAAGTTCGCGATCGCGCGGCCGAAGGATTTCATCCAGCCCACGGGGCCGCTAAGCCAGGACGCCAGCATGGCGACTTCGAATTTCGAGACCAGATAGACCGATACAATCCAGCACGCGCCGGTGCAGAGCAGCGCGCCCGTCAGGTTCATGGAGGCGAGCAACGCATCGGCGACCAGCGATCCAGCCATGCCTCCAGCGGCGATGCCGCCAGCGATCGGGTGCCAGGTGGTGAGTCCGAAGCCTGCGCCAGTCGCGGCGGTGAACATCAATCCGCCGGTGATTTTTACGCCGGGCGAATCGATCGAAAGCGAACGAATCCAGGCCCAACCGAGCAGCATGATCAGCGCGGGAATCGCGTAGGCGGCCAAGCCGAAGCATTGGAGCATCAGATCGGAAATATAGCTGCCGAGCAGTCCGGTGAGGTTTTCGACACGGAGCGTGCTGGTGGAAGTGTTAAACGACGGATCGTAGGGGTGGTAAGAGACCAGGCTCAGGAACAGGAACAGCCCGACGGCCAGAAACACGAATGCGACGGCTTCATTGAGCCGGCTATTAGAGGTAGGTCCTAAGTACTTCATCTTCCGCCGGGGCGGAAGAAGGCCAGAGCAATCACTATTATGCCAAAAAGAATGCGATACCACACGAACAGGGTCATGGAGCGGCGGCGAAGGTAGTTCAGGAAGAAGGCGATAGCGATGCAACCGGTGATCGCGCTGGCGACGATTCCGGCGATGAACGCGGTGTGCATATCGGGCGATAAGCCGCCCGCGTGCTTGTGCAGATCCCAGAATTTCTTAGCGCAGGCGCCCGCGATGATGGGGGTCGACAGGAGAAATGAGAATCGCGCGGCGGAAGCGCGATCGAGATTGCGCAAAAGGCCGGCCGAGATGGTGATGCCGCTGCGCGAGACGCCGGGAATGATCGCGAGGGCTTGCGAGATCCCAACGATGAGCGAATCGGCGGCGGAGACATGCGAGATGTCCTTCTGCTTGCGGCCGGCGTAGTCGGCGAGCCACAGAAGTAAGCCCATAACGATCGCGGCGCCGCCGATGATGCCAACGTGCGGGCCTTCGGCTCCACCGTGGAACATCTCATCGACCTTTTTTTCGAACAGAAATCCCGCCGCAGCGCCGGGAATGGTGCCGAGGACCAGGAGCCAGAGCAGTCCTCGATTCTTGCTGAGTGCCGGATCGTGGCCGATGTTGAGGCCGATGCCCTGGGCCAGGATCTGGATCCAATCGCGGAGGAAAAATAGCACCACGGCGACGAGCGTTCCTGCGTGCAGGGCGACGTCAAAGGTGAGGCCGCCGTCGTCCCACCCGAAGATCCACGGGATGATGATCAGGTGCGCGCTGGAGCTGATGGGCAGGAATTCGGTGAGGCCCTGAATGATGCCGAGGACGATCGCATGCAGGAGGGGCATTGTGTTTTAGGGTAGCGCAATTGGGGGCTCGGAGCGCATGGTAGAATTATGGTGTAAGTGGTGTAAAAAAGGTGTAACGTGGCGCTCAATATCAAGAATCCAGAGGTGGAGCGGCTGGCGAAGGAAGTAGCCGAGCTGGCTCGCGAAACGAAGACCCAGGCGATACGCCGGGCGCTGGAGGATCGGAAGGCGAAGCTGGAAGCAGAAGCGCCCAGAGGGCGGTTGAGGGGAAAGGACCTTCGGGATTGGCTGGAGAAAAATATCTGGTCAACATTACCGCCGGAGTTGCGCGGCCGAGGAATTTCGAAGGAGGAGCGCGAAGAAATCCTCGGCTACGGTCCTGACGGCTACTAATGATTCTCGATTCCTCGGCAGTGATCGCGATGGTTCTGGAAGAGGCTGGCCATGCGTCTTTAATCGATAAGGTTGTGGCGGCCGATGACATCGCGATTGGCGCCCCGACGCTGTTGGAGGTTCGCGTTGTCCTCTCCCAGAGACCCAACAGCGCCGCGGCAAAACTGTTGGAATTTCTGGCGAGGGTCAATGTTCGGGTGGTTCCTTTTACTTCAGAGCATGTCGACGCCGCGCTTTTCGCTCATGCCCGGTACGGGAAAGGGCATCATCCGGCAAAGCTCAACTTCGGGGATTGCATGAGCTACGCGGTGGCGCGGGTGAGTGCGCAGCCCCTCCTGTATAAAGGCGAGGACTTCTCGAAAACCGATATTGAAGCGGCGTAAGCTATATTCATGCGGTTTTTCGTAGCGATGATCGCCGGTGCTGCGATGGTGAACGCGGCTCCGACATTTTACAAGGACGTTGCGCCGATTCTGGAGCGCAACTGCCAGGGTTGCCATCGCGCGGGCGAAGCGGCGCCGATGGCGCTGATCACGTACCAGGACGCAAGGCCGTGGGCGAAAGCGATTCGCGACGCGGTGGTCACTCGCAAGATGCCGCCGTGGTTCGCGGATGCGGCGTACGGGCATTTCTCGAACGACCGGACACTTTCTCAAGCTGATGTGAACACGCTGGCGGCGTGGGCGGATTCGGGGGCGGCGGAAGGAAATCGAAAAGATGCGCCGAAGCCGGTGGAGTTTACGGATGGCTGGAATATTCCCAAGCCCGACGTGATTCTGGAAATGCCGAATGATTTTCAAGTTCCCGCGACCGGGACCATCGAATATCAGCATTTCGTCATTCCGACGGGGTTTACCGAAGACAAATGGGTGCAGGTGGTGGAACTGCGTCCGGGCAATCGAGCGGTGGTGCATCACGCGGCGGTGTTCGTGCGAACGCCGGAATCGCGCTGGCTGCGGCAGGCGAAAACGGGCGAACCGGCAGCGGGCGCGCAGGCGGAAAGGGGGCAGGGGTTGGGCGATGAGCTGCTCGATTTCCATGTGCCGGGTAGCGTTCCACACGTATTGCCGGTGGGGCAGGCCAAACTGATTCGCAAGGGTAGCGATCTTATTTTCCAGATGCACTACACGGCGAGCGGGAAGCCGGCGACGGATCGCACGAGGTTAGGAATCGTGTTCGCGAAGGAGCCTCCCAAGGAACGCATTGTGACGCTGCAGATCGCCAATCAGCAATTCGCGATTCCAGCGGGCAATCCGGATTATGCGGTGAATGCGAGCATGACCGTGCAGACGGATGCGCGCATTGTCGCGCTGAATCCGCACATGCACCTGCGCGGAAAGTCGTTCGAATTCAGGCTGACGCCGCCGGGCGCGGAATCGAAAGTGCTGCTGAGCGTGCCGCATTACGACTTCTCCTGGCAGCTGCAGTATTATTTGGCGGAGCAGCTCGCGATTGCGCCTGGGACGCGCATCGATTGCGTGGCGCACTATGACAATTCTCCTAACAATCGTTTCAATCCCGATCCGGCGAAGGAAGTTCGCTGGGGCGATCAAAGTTGGGAAGAGATGATGGTGGGGACCGTGGATGTCGCGGTGGATGCGAAGGCCACACCGATGGATCTGTATCGGCCGAAGCGCGTGGCCGCTGCGCCACCGGCGCACTAGCGTGAGCATATTTTCATTGGTGTTGCTGGCGGCGCTATTGTCGGGCGCCGCGATTTCCTCAATCCTTTCGATCGTCGCGGCGCTGCGTTATCTCGCCGCGCGCCCGAAGCCAGCGAAAGACTCTCCGCCGATCAGCATCCTGAAGCCGTTAGCGGGCCTGGATGAGGGGCTGGAATCGAATCTGCGAACTTTTTTCGAGCAGGATTATCCTTTGTTCGAAATCCTGTTTGCGGTTCGTGACGCGAGCGATCCCGCGGTGGCAGTGGTTCAAGAGCTACGCGCGGAATATCCGCATGTGCCGTCGCGCATGCTGATGGCGGGCGAGCCGCCGTATTCCAACGCGAAAGTGCACAGCCTGGACCGCATGCTGGCCGCGGCGCAAAACGATCTGGTGGTGATGAGCGACAGCGATACGCGCGTGACTTCACAGTTGCTTCACACTGTGGCTGCGGAGTTTCAGGATTCCAAGATCGGCGTGGCGACGTGCCCCTATCGCGCGATAGCCGGCCAGAGTTTCTGGTCGCGATTGGAAGCGACGGGACTGAACACGGACTTCATGGCGGGGATTCTGGTGGCGCGGATGATCGAAGGGATGCAGTTCGCGGTCGGGCCGACGATCGCGGCGCGGCGCGGCGTGCTCGAATCGATTGGAGGGTTCGACCGGCTGAAGGATTATCTGGCGGAAGATTTCGTGATGGGAAAATTCGCGGCGGAAGCGGGGCACGGCGTGATGCTTTCTTCGTACGTGATCGAGCACCACATCGCGGGCGTACATTCGCAGGACTTCAGGCACAATGCCGCGCATCGATTGCGGTGGATGCGCAGCACGCGACGGTCGCGGCCGTGGGGCTATGCCGGACTATTTTTCACCATGCCGGTGCCAATCGCGGTGGCTACTGTTGCGTTGGTCCCACGGCTTTGGATGGCCGCGACGGCGGTCCTCGCGATTCGGTTTGTCGCGGCCTATGTGGTGTCGTCACGAGTGCTGCGCGCGCGCATAACGTGGGCTCTGCTGCCAGTCGAGGATGTCTTGGGATTCTGTTTTTGGATCGCGGGGTTTTTCGGGAATACGATTCAATGGCGCGGGCGGCGCTATCGCGTGTTCCCGGACGGAAGATTCGAGCAGCTCACCTAAGGCCGTTACTGAACGTGAACAACGTTAATAGGATTCACGTTCATTGACGTTGATTCACGGCCTGATTGTCAACACTTGTTTCGCGTCGACGTGATTGAACTGCATGGGGAAGCTGGTGGCGCCGTAATACGCGTTCCATTGATCCCGGTAGTGGCGCGATAGGGGCTGGCCCGATTCGCCGATGGTGATGTTCTCGAGCGATGCGTCCAGATCGCTCAGATCGACAATCATGCGCATGGACGGACCGAGGCGTCGCGTGAGCTGCTTGATGGTGGTGAAGCTGCCGCTCATCGGCACCGGGCCGATGTTGAAATAACGGCCGATCAAGCGGCAACTGGCCGTCGACCGGCTGCGCGATTTTCAACTGCATGAACTGCCCGTAATCCCAGGCCGCGATGCGCGAGCCTTGCTGCTTTCGTCCGGCGGCGATGGCGCGTGTCAGTGCATCGAGAATGGCGCGGTCGTAATCGGGGAACCATCCGGCCGGGCGCTCACGCAGAACCTTTTCGATCACCGCGGGTGACATCGCGAAATCGTAGGCGTCGGCGAGACCGGGAGCGGCGCGCTCGACCACTGATTTGCGGAGCTCTTCGTAGGTGAGCTCGACCAGCATGGGCGCTGGCGTGCCTTTTTCGACTTGGCCGTTCCAGTTGCGCAGCACGTTCACTGCGTCGGCCAGCTTCGAGTCTTTATGCGCATCGAACGCGGCGACGATTTGATGCGCCAGATAGTCCTGGAACTCCGAGTACACATCTTTCTGCACGGCGAGCATGTCCTGGGGCTGCCACTTGGCTTTGGCATCGAGCTTTTTATCAAGCAGCAGGCGAATCCCGCGCGATCGATAATGCGCCGCGAAATTTCCCGAGACTGGATATTTGTAGTCGGCCGGGAATGGATTCTGATTCGCGGTGACGATCACGTTCGACGCTGGATTGTAGAACTGCGGGAGATCGTCGAAAGGGATGTAGCCATTCCACTCGCACTTGCCGGCGGGGCCGTCGGCAGGAACGTCGCCCAGGCAGTTCGGCGGGCGAATGGGCAAACGACCGGTGGCGTGATAACCGATATTGCCATCGACATCGGCGTACACGAAGTTCTGACCTGGCCCGGGGAAGCGGGCGAGCGCGATGGTGAATTCGCTCCAGTTGCGCGCACGATTTATATCGAGGAATGGGAACTGAAATGTGCCGGGATCGGCCGCGGCCCAGCGCAGCGCGTAGTTGTGTTTTTCATCGCTCAGGAAAATTGGACCGTGACGGGTGACCCATTCATCCACCTGAACCGCGTTCGCGCCTTTGATGGCAATGGCGGAGCGTTCCAGATGAGCCTGCTCCAGCTTGCCTTGAAATACGTAGCGGCCGCCATTGTCGATCTGCTCGCGATACAGATCCTGCACGTCGAACTGAAGGTTGGTGACGCCCCACGCGATGCGATCGTTGTGGCCGATGATGACGCCGGGCGCGCCAGGCAGCGACACTCCGCTCACGTTCAGGCCGGGCGCAGTGAGATGAATCATGTACCAGGTGGAGGGAATGGCGTAGTCGAGATGAGGATCGTTCGCAAGGATGGGCTTGCCGGTGGAGGAGCGCGCACCGGAGATGGCCCACGCGTTCGATCCCGGCTGCCCTTCGGCGCCCGTGCGAACAGGGAATAGAAAATCCACGCGATCGCGATCACCTTTTTCGAGCATGTGCAGCTTATTGATTTCGTCGCGCCAGCTAGTGGTCAGCGTGCGATACATCTGCAGACCGGCGAGCACGGTATCGCGCTTCAACCACGGGCGTGGCTGGTAATTGAGCAGCGTGAATTCGAGCGGTAGATTGCCGCGATGGGTTTCCAGATAAAAATTGACGCCGCGAGCGTAGGCAGCAAGGATCGCGCGGTCGGCGGCGGGCATGGATCGTTCCGCTTCGTCGGCGATGCGGCCCAGACGCAAGCGGCGCGCTTCCTCATCTGATTCGAGTCCCGAGCGGCCCACCACTTCGGCGAGTTCGCCGGCGGCGAGACGGCGCAGCGCGTCCATCTGCCACATACGATCCTGCGCGGTGACGAAGCCTTGCAGGAACATCGCGTCTTCAACGGTAGCGGCCTTGATGTGCGGCACGCCCAGCGCGTCGCGCGAGATGGTGGCGGGGGCCGAAATGGGCGCGGAGATCTCGCCGGAGGTCTGAGGCAGCGGACGCCACGCGAACCAATAGGCCGCGCCGGCGACTGCCAATAGCAAAACGGCTATGCTCAGATTGATCGCGCGAAGCAGCGGGGTCGAAAAAAGCACTGCTCGAATTGTAACCGGAATGTCCCTACGGCTGATTTTATTGATCGTGATCGTGGCGCTGAACGGCTTCTTCGCCGCCTCAGAAGTAGCGCTGGTCAGCGTGCGGCGATCGCGATTGAAGCAGCTCGCCGAAGAGGGCTCGGCATCGGCGCGCGCGGCTCTGGGACTGCTCGCGAATCCCAGCCGGCTGCTGAGCGTTACGCAGGTCGGCGTCACGGTAGCCAGCCTGGGACTCGGTTGGGCGGGCGAGGACACGATCTACCAGCTGATCATCGGCTGGCTGCGCGAGCCACAGAGCGCGCAGGCCGTGCTGTTGGCTGCATGGCGCGGCGTTCGCGATCGCGTTCCTGCTGATCAGCTTCTTTCACGTAGTGATCGGCGAAGTGGTGCCGAAGAATTTCGCGCTGGAAAAAGCGGACCGGCTGGCGTTGTTGGTGGCGCCGGTGCTGCTGGTGTTCCTGCGGATCTCCGCTCCGTTCGTGTTCGTGATCGAGCGCAGCGCGGCGGGACTATCGCACGCGCTCGGCCTCAAGGGCGAGCACGGCGCGGGCGGGCATTCCACCGAAGAACTCAAGTTCGTGATCGAATCCAGCCGCCGCGAAGGTCATCTGGAGGTTTTCGAAGAAGACGCCATTCAGAAGCTGCTCGATTTG
Organism: Terriglobia bacterium; assembly: GCA_963819125.1. Classification (GTDB taxonomy): domain Bacteria; phylum Acidobacteriota; class Terriglobia; order Bryobacterales; family Bryobacteraceae; genus Palsa-187. The sequence goes on along the minus strand of CAWFUQ010000011.1, from coordinate 595,737 downwards.
AAAAACGTGTACGCGCGGGAGATCATGACGCCGCGGGTCGACATGGTGATGGTGTCAAGCGATGCGGGCTTGGATGAGCTGCTGCGGATCACCACCGAACACAAGTATTCGCGTTTGCCGGTGTATCAGGGCGAGCCGGAACACATCATCGGCATTTTGCATTACAAGGATTTGATCACCGCCTGGCAGGAGCGAAAACTTGCGGCGGATCGGCGGCAGCCGGCGCGCCCGTTTCGCCTTCGAAGATTCCTACGCGATCCGCTGGTGATGCCGGAGACCAAGCCGCTGAATCAGTTGATCGACGAATTCCGAAAACATCACACTCATCTGGCGCTGGTGGTGGACGAATTCGGAACCATTACGGGGATGGTGACGCTGGAAGACGTGCTCGAACAGATTTTTGGAGAGATCGGCGATGAGCACGATGTGAAGCGTCCCGCGCCGGTGGCGGGTGCGGCGGTGACCGAACTGGATGGCGGGATCAACATTCGCGATCTGGCATCGCAATACGAAATCGACTTGCCGGGCGACGCGGGGTTCGAGACGCTGGCGGGATTCCTGTTGCTGAAGTTCGGCTACATTCCGGCGCCGGGCGAATCGATCACGTATGGCTCGCGCACATTTATCGTGCAGGAGATGGATCGTAACCGGATCGCGAAAGTGAAGGTTGTGACAGCGAGGCCTACGGAAGGAGTGGCTTAGTGAGTGAGCCGCTTCTGCATGAAATTCTGGATTCGCTGCGCACCCGGGGCACCGCGCCCGAATGGCACGACGCCGCGAAAATCTTCTATCCGCGCGTAAAACAGCTCTCCATTGCCGATCGCGACCGGTTGTGCGAGCAGCTTTGGAAGACCGGCGGATTTGGCGGCGGCGTGCTGGTCTGTTACTTGTATCGCCGCTTCGCCAAGCAATGCGGCGTGCGCGAATTCAAAATGTTCACTTGTTGGTTGGATCGATACGTCGACAACTGGGGGCACACGGACGGATTGTCCTTGTGGCTGCTAGGCGCATCCATCGCGAACGAGCCTTCGCTGATCAGTGAGCTGCACGGGTGGACGCGATCGAAAAATCGTTGGAAAAAGCGCGCGGCCGCGGTGGCGCTGGTGCCGTCGGCGAAACGAGGCTTACACACCGCTGAGATTTTGAAGATTGCGCAGCCGTTGGTTCCTGACGAAGACGACATGGTTCGCAAAGGGGTGGGCTGGCTGTTGAAGGAAACGTATCCGAAGAAGCCTCGCGAAGTGGTGCGATTTCTGGAGCCTTGGCGCGGCAGGGCGTCGCGTGTGGTGCTGCGTTACGCGGCGGAGAAGATGACGGCGTTGGATAGGGCTCGGGTGCTGGCGATCCCCTAAATTTTCTTGACTGCCTGATCGCTCACCTGCGCGAGCATTTCGCGAATCGTTTTTTTCGTGATGGGATGGCGCAGATCGGGCGCGAGTTCGGCCAGAGGCTCCAGCACGAAGCGCCGATCGTTCATGCGCGGATGCGGGATTTGGAGACCCTCCAGGTCAATCACGAAATTGCCGAACAGCACGATATCGAGATCGATCACGCGCGGACCTTTCGCGATAATTTTCCGGCGGCCCATGGCGCGTTCGATTTTTTTTAGCTTGGAGAGCAGCGCGCGGGGCATCGCGTCGGTTTCCACTTCGATCACCTGATTTAAGAAATACGGCTGATCGAGCATTTCACGCGGGGCGGTTTCATAGACCGAGGATTCGCGCACGATCCTGATTTGCGACGCTGCGATGCGAGCGCGCGCGTCCGCGAGATTCGCGAGTCGATCGCCAATGTTGGTGCCGAGCGCAAGATAAGCGATTTTCAAGGTTAAAAGAGCGTGTTCTGGATGCGACCGCGGCGCGGAACCTGGAAATATTCAAACGCGCGATCGGTGGCCACGCGGCCGCGCGGGGTGCGATCCAGGAAGCCGAGCTGCATCAGATACGGCTCATACACTTCTTCGATGGTGGCGTCTTCTTCATCGATCGACGCGGCGATGGTGCTCAAGCCTACTGGCCCGCCGGCGTATTTTTCCAGCAGCGTCATCATGATCTTCTGATCAATTTCATCGAGGCCGAAGCGATCGACTTCCAGCAGATCCAGCGCGCGTTGGGCGACCTCCAGATCGATATGGCCGCTGGCGCGAACCTCGGCGTAATCGCGAACGCGGCGCAATAATCGATTGGCGATGCGCGGAGTGCCGCGGCTGCGGCGCGCGATTTCCTCGGTCCCCTCGCTGTCGATCTGGATGCTCATGAGCTGCGCGGAGCGGCGCACGATGCTTGAAAGGTCGGCGACATCGTAGGGATTGAGGCGCAGCACCAGGCCGAAGCGGCTGCGCAGCGGCGCACTGACCAAGCCCTGTCGCGTCGTGGCGCCGATGGCGGTGAAATGCTTGATATCCATCGCGACCGTGCGCGCACCGGGGCCGGTGCCGATCAGGATGTCCATGCGGAAATCTTCGAGCGCGGAATAGATCATCTCTTCGACATCGGGCTGCAGGCGATGAATTTCGTCGATGAAGAAAACTTCGCGCTCCTGAATGTTGGTGACGATGCCCACCAGGTCGAGCTTTTTCTGCAGTACCGGACCAGACGTTTGCTGCATGCCAACGCCTAATTCCGACGCGATGATTCCCGCGAGGGTGGTCTTGCCCAAGCCGGGGGGGCCGTACAGCAGTACATGATCCATCGCTTCCCCGCGGCGGCGGGCGGCTTCAATCGCGATGGCGAGATTTTCTTTGACCTTCGGCTGGCCGGCGAAATCGGCCAGGAGATTGGGACGCAGCGCGGTTTCGAATTGGCGCTCGGATTCGTTGAGAGACGCGGAAACAATTCCCTGTTCGCGCATGAAGCTTCAGTGTACCCGCTAAAACTTGAACTCTTCGATGTGCGGCGGGCGCGCGTCGAAATTGCTATAGCGGATCCATTTAGGACGAACCAGGAAGTGCGTGATCCCGGGCCAACTCAGGCGGTCCCGGCCGTTCGGAAAAGACTCGAAATAGATTTCGCGAATGCGATCGCGATCGGCGTCCCCGGCTTCCTGGGCGATGCCCTCGTATTGCGCTTCGATTTCGCCGGTCCAGCACGCGACGGCGATGGCCGGGTTCGCTTTCAGGTTGCGATGCTTGCGCGAGCCCTGGGTGCAATCGAAGACGATTTCCAGATCCTTTGTCACGGCGATGCCGACCACGGCGGATTGCGGCGTGCCGTCGGGATTTACAGTCGCGACCACGGAATAGCGATGGCGGCGCATGAACTCGAATAATTCTTCACGAGTCATTTGCTTACCGTACCAGTTTCAATGCGCGACGGAACAGCGCGTCGAAATCGTTCGATTGATCAGGCGACTTCGCCTTGTTCACCGCGGCTTCCGCGGACGCGCGATTCGCGCCGAAGTTCATTAACGCGGAAATCACGTCTTCTTCGGTCGCGGTGAAGTTGCTCTTGAGCGCTGGGGTCGCGCCGGGACGATCCGGCATGCCGAGGTCGAGCTTATCGCGCAGCTCCAGCACCATTCGTTCGGCAGTCTTCTTGCCGACACCGGGGATGCGAACGAGCTGTTCGATGGCGCCGGACTTGATCGCAGCGATGAGATCGGCGGACTGCAATCCACTCAGGGTCTTGATCGCGAGGCTGGGGCCGATTCCGCTTACCGTGATCAATTTCAGAAATAGATTTTTGTCGGCGGACGACACGAATCCGAACAGCGACAACGCATCTTCGCGAACATGAGTATGAATATGCAGAGCGACCGGCTGGCCGATGTCGGGCAGCGAGGAGAACGCGGAAACAGGGATAGTGACTTCGTAGCCGACGCCGTGCGCATCGACGATCGCCATGTTGGGATGCTTTTCGAGAAGCGTTCCGCGCAGATGAGCAATCATTAAAGAGCAGAATACAGGAGTCAGGAGTCAGAATTCAGAATGCGACGGCGGTTCTTTGTGGACGAGGTTCGAAATGGTCACGCTGAGGTTTCGGGCGACGATGCTCGGCATCTTACCCGCGTTCTGAGAGTCGAAGTTGGACAGCGGTACGAGATTTCAGATAACCACAATGTGTTTCTGGCGGAGATTGAGACTGCTCGCAAAGAACACGTCGTCTTCAAGACCATCGAGAAATTGCCTGCGCCGTCGGAAGAGGCGCGCATCATTCTGTGCGCTGCTTTGATCAAGTTCGATCATTTCGAATGGATGATCGAGAAGGCGACGGAGCTGGGGGTGGCGCGAATCGTTCCGGTGATCGCGGCTCGCAGCGAACACGGGCTGGATCGAGCGGCGCATAAGCGTTTGGAGCGATGGCGGCGCATTGCGATGGAAGCGAGCCAGCAATCGCGAAGAGCTTTTCTGCCTGAAATCGACGAGCCTTCGCGATTTCAAGATGCCATGGCCATCGAAGCGTCGCATCGATTTGTGTTGGACGAAGACGCGACGGCTTCGCCGATTAGCAGCGCGATTCCGGCGTCGCGCAATGCTTCCGATGAGATTGTGATTTTGATCGGGCCAGAGGGCGGTTGGACAGATGACGAAAGAGAAGCATTCGCACCATGGACGCGTGTTTCCATGGGGCCTCTGATCCTGCGCGCGGAGACTGCGGCGATCGCAGCACTCGCGGTGGTGCGCGCGGCTTGGTTACACTGATAACAGTTGGTTAATCGTCTCGTCTTCGAAAATCTAAAGCACCGGCCGGTGCGAACTCTGTTGAGTGCGGTCGCCATTGGGTTGCAGGTGACGCTCATCCTGACGCTGGTCGGCTTGAGCGACGGCATGCTGGGCGATGTCGCCAAGCAGCGCGAGGGCACGGGCGCCGATGTGGTGTTGCGTCCACCGGACAGCTCCGTCATCACGTTCAGCAGCGGCGGCACCATGTCCGAAAAAATGGTCGACCTGGTGCGGCAGCAACCGCATGTCACGCTGGCGACGGGATCGCTGATTCAGAATACAGGGCCGCTAGAGTCCGTGTCGGGGATTCACTTGGATGAATTCAAGCAACTTAGCGGCGGCTTCAGGTATTTGGCGGGCGGTCCGTTCAAGGGCCCTGACGATGTGATCATCGATGACGTGGAAGCGCGCGCGCAACATGCGCACGTCGGTTCGACGATCGATAACGGACGAGAATGGCATGTGACCGGCATCATCGAGTCCGGGAAAATGTCCCGCGTCTTCACCGACATGAATACGCTGCAGAACATCTACGCGATGCCCGGCAAAATCAGCGTCGTGTGGATAAAGGTGGACAAGCCGGAGAATGTTGCAGTGGTGAAAGCCGAGCTGGAAGGACTGCTGAAGGAATACAAGGTCTACTCCATGGGGGAGATGGTTTCGCTGCTTTCGGCCGACAGCATTCCACTGCTAAAAAAATTCACTTACGTAATCATCGGAGTCGCGGTGATCGGGGGATTTCTGGTCGTCTCGCTGTCGATGTACATGGCGGTGCTGGAGCGCACGCGCGAGATCGGAATCTTGAAGGCGCTAGGCGCATCGCCGGGCTACGTGATGAACATGCTGCTGCGGGAGACGATGCTGCTGGCGATCGCGGGCGCCATCGCGGGCATCGCGATGTCGTACGGGACCAGGTTCCTGATGAACACGTTCGTGCCGACCATGCCGACGGTGATCGCGTACCGGTTCTGGCCGTGGGCGGTGCTGATCGCGATCGCAGGATCGTTGATCGGCGCGCTCTATCCGGGCTACAAAGCCGCGAAGCAGGACGCCATCGAAGCTCTGTCCTATGATTAAGATTCGCGACCTGACCAAGACGTATCACACCGGCGATGTCGACGTGCATGCCTTGCGCGGCGTCACGCTGCATGTCGAGCGCGGCGAATTCGTCGCGATCGTGGGGCCCAGCGGCTGCGGAAAATCGACGCTGTTCAATATTCTAGGCGGGCTAACGCCGCCAACGTCGGGCTCGGTTCATATTGATGGACACGATCTGATTTCGATGAGCGATCGCGATCGCACGGAGCTGCGCAAGTCGAGCGTCGGCTTCGTGTTTCAGAAATACAACCTGCTCCCCACGCTGACCGCGGAGGACAACATTACGATCGCTCGCGACATCGCGGGAAAGCACGGCCCGCTGGACGCGCGGTTCGAAGAGGCGCTGAAGCTTCTGGGGATTCAGGGGAGATTGCATCACAAGCCGCGCGCGCTATCGGGCGGCGAGCAACAACGCGTGGCGATCGCGAGGGCGATCGTCAACAATCCGGCGATTCTTCTGGCGGATGAGCCAACCGGAAATCTGGATAGCGAAAATTCGCGGCTGGTGCTGGGGCTGCTGCGCGATCTCAATCAACGCACCGGCCAGACCATCCTGATGATCACGCACGATAGCGACGCGGCCTCGTTCGCCAATCGCACGGTGCGGATGCGCGATGGTCGTATCGAGAATTAGACTTCCCCGACCTCGCTGAAGTTCCCGCACACGGTAAAAATAAACGGCGGAACAATGCTGGTGCCGCGGTGTCTATTCCGGCATGTTCGAGCAATCCATACTCGCTAATGTTTCCGCGGCGTCCAAGACCAGAGCGCTCGCGGTGTCGTTCGGGATACAGACCATAGTGATGGCCGCGGTGATCGCCGTGCCTATGTTCTTTGCGGATCAATTGCCGCGCATTCCGCTGTGGACTCCGCTTGCCGCGCCGCTGCCTGCGCCCCCGCCGCCCGCGCCAGTTGATACGAAAACATCTTCGTCTGCCGCGCCGTCAATGCTGCGAGCTATGCCGAGGCCATTTCCGGCGACATCGATGACAAGCCGGCCGGTATCGTACTCGCCGACGATCATCAGCGATTCGAGTTTGAGCGCGGACAGCTTTGGTCCGCCGGCGGGAATTCCGGGCGGGCTGGGCCCGACGGCAGGTCCTGCAATTCCGGATGCTGTCGCGCCCGTGCGCACGGCTCCTGTCGCCCCAAAGAAGTCGGACCAGCCGCAGCGCGTCGGCGGAGATGTGCAAGCGGCGAAGCTGATTCGAAAAATCGTGCCGCTGTATCCGCCGATCGCCCTGCATGCGCACGTATCAGGCACAGTGCAGCTGACGGGCGTGATCGCCAGGAACGGAACGATCGAGCATCTGGAGCTGGTGAGCGGCAATCCTCTGCTAGTGCCCGCCGCGATGGCTGCGGTGAAGCAATGGATCTATTCGCCGACGTTTCTGAATGGCGAGCCGGTGGAGGTGATCGCGCCTATCGATGTGATCTTCCGTTTGTCACAATAGGTTGGTGCGCCCATTACTCTTTGTTCTCTCGATCGCATGCGTCGCTCTATCCCTAGAGGCGCAATCGCTTTCCGACCGCTACTTTGACGAATATTACTTCCCTTACAATCCGACCAATGCGACCTCGGCAGGCATCCATACCTACGACGGCAAATTGGAGGATTATTCGAAGAAGGGCAACGATGCCCGCGTCGCGATTCTGAAAAAATTCCAGGCGGAATTCGAGAAACAGCCTGCTGACGCCGATCGCGATCTGGTGCTGAACAATATCCGCGCGGCGCTGCTCGATCTGGAAACGATTCGCAGTTGGGAGAAGAATCCCGATCAGTATTCGAGCGGTATTTCCGGCAGCGCGTTCACCATCATGAGCCGCACTTTCGCACCCGCCGATGTGCGATTGCAAGCGCTGATCTCGCGCGAACGACGGATGCCCCAGGTACTGAAGGAAGCTCGCGCGAATCTGAAGAATCCGCCGAAGATTTATACCGAGATCGCGATCGAACAGCTTCCCGGCATCGAGGATTTTTTCGCCAACGACGTCACGCTGGCGTTCAAAGCGGTGAGCGATGCCGAAGCTGCTGGCCGAATTCAAGCAGACCAACGGAGCGGTGATTCAGGCGCTAAAGGATTACGAAAAATATTTGAAGACTGACGTGCTGCCGAAATCGAATGGCGATTTCCGGCTGGGTGCGGAGAACTACGCGAAAAAGCTTGCGTATGAGGAGATGGTGGATATTCCGCTCGATCGTCTGCTGAAGATCGGGTATGACGATCTGCACGCCAATCAGGAGCGCTTCAAAGCGGCGTCCGCGAAGATCGATCCGAAGAAGACGCCGCAAGAAGTCTTAATCGACCTTGAAAAGGATCATCCCGCGCCCGATAAGCTGCTGGACGCGTTCCGCGAAGAATGCATCAAGCTGCGCGATTTCATCAACGCGAGGAAGATCATCACGATTCCGTCGCCGGTGCTGCCGATTCTCGAAGAGACGCCGCCATTCGAGCGCGCATTGACGTTCGCGTCGATGGATACGCCGGGTCCTTTTGAGACGGTCGCGAAAGAGGCGTACTTCAACGTCACGCTTCCGGAGAAGGGATGGAAGCAGGATCGCATTGAGGATTTCATGCGCGGGTTCAATCGCGGCACGATTCTGAGCACGGCGACGCACGAAGCCTATCCCGGCCATTACGTGCAGTTTTTATGGATGCAGCACGTCAATTCGCGCGTTCGAAAATTGCTGGGCGCGAGTTCGAACGCGGAAGGCTGGGCGCATTACTGCGAGCAGATGATTCTCGATGAAGGATTTTCAACTGATCCGAAAATGCGGCTGGGACAATTGCAGGATGCGCTGTTGCGCGATGCGCGCTTCATTGTCGGGATCGAAATGCATACCGGCAAGCGCACCATGGAGCAGGGCGTCGAGTTTTTCGAACACGACGGATTTCAGACGCACGAAGTAGCCGATCGCGAAACCAAGCGCGGCACTTCCGATCCGACGTATCTGTACTACACGCTGGGCAAACTGCAAATTATGAAGCTGCGCGAAGACTACAAAGCGAAGCTGGGCGCGAAATATACGCTCCAGGGTTTTCACGATGCGTTCATGCAGCAGGGCTATCCGCCGATCAAGATCGTAAGGCGCGCGCTGCTCGGAAACGATTCACCGACCCTATGACCCCGACTTCCTTCGAATACAAGCTGAACCTGCGGCTCGCCGAAAAGCACGACGACGGCGTGACCATGCATTTCGATCTGCTGCCGGGATATCTGAACACTCCGGGGTCGCTGCATGGAGGAGTGATCGCGTCGCTGGCGGATGAAGCGGCGTGGCACGCCATCGAAAATAAATTCGGATACGGGGCGCGCAAGTCGACGACGACGGAGCTGAAGGTGAATTATCTGCGCCCGATCGTGGGCGATCTGGTGATCATTCGTGCGCATCTGCTGCGCGCCGGTCAGACGCTGTGCGTTTCGCGCGTCGACATTTTTGATGAAAAGAAGAATCTGGCTGCGATCGGGATCGTGACCTACATGCTGCTGCCGTAGGTTGAAAAAGGGGACAGACTGCTCTGTCCACGCCAGTGGGACCACTTGGTAACCATGGTGTTGCGGATGGGGACAGAGTAGTCTGTCCCCTTTTTCAACAACTCCTTAACTTGCCCGGCGCACCTCCACCTGCTTATAAATCGCGCGGGTCTGATCCAGCGTCGGGAAGGTCATGCCGGGCAGAGACGCCTTCGCTGTCCCTGCGGCGACGGCCCAGCGTAGCGCGTCCTGAAACTGCTTCTTCTTCTCGATACCCCACACGAACGCCGCGGCGAGCGCATCGCCCGCGCCGATAGGACACAGCGCATCGATACGAGGCGCCAGCGATTCGAACACCCCATCCGGTCCCGACCCGATTGCCCCGCGGCTGCCCAGCGAAAGAATCACGGATTCCGCGCCCATCGCTTGAATGCGGGTGATCGCCTCTAAAAAATGCGATCGCGTGATCAGGGCGCGGCCCAGTAATCGTTCGGCTTCGGCCTGATTGGGCGTGACCACCGCGGGCTTGGCTTCGATGGCGTGCAGCAGCGCGTCGCCATCGCTATCGAGCAGCGTCCTTACATTGCGCTTCTTCGCCATCTCGATCACTTCGCACAAGAAATGCGGCGCGACGCCGGGAGGCAGGCTGCCGCAGATCATCAGCCAGCTGGCTTTCGGTAAATGCTTAGAGACCAGCTCGCGCACCTGATTTACTTCGTGCGCTTCGAGCGGCGCACCCAGCTCGTTCAGCTTCACGGTCAATCCCTGGCGATCTGAAATCGTGATGTTGGTGCGGCTTTCCTGGCGCGCGCGCACCACGTGATACGGAAATCCCATGGCCGCGAGCGACTTCTCCATGCGCGCGCCGGTTTCGCCTCCGGAAGTGAGCAGCGCGACGGTTTTTCCGCCGAACGCGTGAATCACGCGCGACGCATTGATACCGCGGCCGCCGGGCGCTTCCGAAGTGTCCAGAATGTAGCCGCGATCTTCGAAGACCAATCGGTCGACGGTGATGGTGCGATCGATGGCGGGGTTGATGGTGAGCGTGAGGACCAAGTTAACATGGTAACCTGAGCGCCCGTTCTCATCCTCACTTCAATGCCTACGCGGCACTGGTGTGCGTGTGCTTCTTCTGGGGCACCACGTACCTGGGCATCCGCATGGCTGAGGAATCGTTCCGCCCCACCACGCTGATGGCGCTGCGCTACACGATTTCCGGATCGGTGATGCTGATCGGCGCGCTGCTTACCGGCGCGCATCTGCCCCGTGGACGCGAGCTCTGGATGACCGCGATGTGGGGCTTGGTTACGCTCGGATTCGGGAATGGATGTCTGGTGTTCGCGGAAGAATGGGTACCCAGCGGGCTCGCGGCGCTGTTCGTGACCACGTCGCCATTCTGGCTGGTAGGGATTGAAGCGCTCGCGCCGCGTGGTGAGCCCCTTCATTGGCCCACCGTTCGCGCCATGCTGATCGGTGTCGCGGGCGTTGCGTTTCTGGTCGGCGGCCAGGCAGCGTTCGGCAGCAATCCACGCGCGGTCGCGGCGTTTGTGCTGCTGCAGATCGGCTGCGCGGGGTGGTCGCTCGGGTCGATCGCGCAGCGCAAAACGTCGGCGAAAGCACATCCGTTCATCAGCGGAGCGGTGCAGCAATTCGCGATCGGAATTGCTTTCGCGATCCCGGCGATTCTGCGGCGCGAGCCCATCCACTGGTCGACGCGCGGCACCTGCGCGGTGATCTATCTGATGATCTTCGGATCGATCGTGGGATACAGCGCGTATGTGTTCGCGATGGACCGTCTGCCGGTGGCGGTCGCGTCGATTTATACATATGTGAATCCGATTGTGGCGGTGCTGCTGGGTTGGATCGTGTATCACGAGCAGTTCGGCTGGCGGGAAGGAATCGCGATGGCGATTATCTTCTTCGGCGTCTGGATGGTGAAGCGGGCGTCGCACGTGACGCCGGCCGTGGAAGCGGAAACGGTGGGATAGCGCCTAACGCGCTCCATGCTGTCGCGCCTCAAAAGTCTGTTTGCGTTGCTTTCTGAGGCGCGACAGAATGGAGCGCGTTAGTCCCTATCGAGCAAGCGCGCGCCCAGCGCGCCGCCGAAGGCCGAAAGAATCGTGAACAGCAGGAACGACAGCGGCATGAACAGCAGCACGTTCACAGGATGACGAAGCTCGTCGAGCATTTTGTCGAAATCCGGAGCAGGACGCCCGAGTTCTGCCGATTGCTCCTTGATCTTGGTCAGCGACGACGGGTCCTTGATCAGCATGGTGACGAACATCGCCAGGAAGATGGAGAGGATCACGAAGCCGAAAATTCCGCTGAGCCAGCCCAGGCGAGCTCCACCGATCGGCGTCAGCTTCTGCCCGGTGCGGACTTTATAGAGAACCGCGGCGAGCATTCCGCCGGCCACCATCCACACTGGCGCGAACGCCGGTGGTGCCACTTGCCCGCCGATCGCGAAAATTATAATCGACAGCGCGCCGGCGAGCAGTGCGATGCGTACGGCCTGGCCGTTCTGAAATCCGATGCGCGGCGGAGGTGGGACGATTTGAGCAACAGGCTCGGGCAGCGGAGGCGGTGTTTCGATTTCAGCGGGCGCCTCGGGTTCCAGCAGTTCACGCAACGGGCGGCCGCACTTGTGGCAGAAGAGCGCGTCGGCGGGCGGATAGGCTCCGCAATTGCAGCGCGTCAGAATAGGTTCTTCGTCCACGATCCCAGTGTGCCACGTTATTCTAGAGCTTGCGTCCAAACGAACTCACTTTGCTGGTTATCGGCGATCCGGCTGCGAGCTTTCTCAAACCGCTGGCGACGCTGCCCGACGATGTCAACGTCATCGTCAGTAAAGATCGTGAAAAGCTGCGCGCCGCTGCCCCGGAAGCAGACGTGATCTTCAACGCCGAGTTTTTCGACGGATCGCTGCTGGCAGGAATTCTGCCGCTGGCCAAGAAATTGAAATGGATCCACGCCATCTCAGCGGGCGTCGACAAACTGACGGCGATCCCGGAAGTGCGTGATTGTCCGGTGCCGATGACCAACGCGCGCGGCGTGTTTCGGGAGCCGCTGGGCGAATGGATCGTCGGCATGATGATTTTCTTCGCCTACGAATTCCGGCGCGTGATGAAGAGCCAGGCGGCGGGCAAATGGGAGCCCTTCGATCACGAAAATCTGTACGGCCGCACGCTGGGAATCATTGGCTACGGCGAAATTGGGCGAGCCGCCGCGGAGCGCGCTCACGCGTTCAACATGCGGATTCTGGCGACGCGCCGCAAAGTCGGGCCGGATGATTTGGCCGAGAAAATTTACTCGCCGGATCAGCTCCACGAAATGCTGCCGGAATGCGATTTCGTCGCGATCACCGCGCCGCTGACGCCGCAGACGCGCAAGATGATCGGCGCGAAAGAGATCGCATTGATGAAGCCGATGGCGGTGCTGATCAACGTCGGACGAGGGCCGATCGTCGATCAGGCTGCGCTGGTAGACGCGCTCCAGCACAAGAAAATTCGTGGCGCGGCGCTGGATGTTTTCGAAGTAGAGCCTTTGCCAGAGGGCGATCCGCTGTGGCTGCTCGACAACGTGTACGTTTCGCCGCACAACGCCGATCGCACCTACACCAAGCGCGACAGCGCCACCGAATTCTTCATCGAAAATTTCAAAAGATTCCGCGACGGCCAGCCGCTGCTGAACATCGTAGATAAACATGCCGGATACTAACGTCACGTTCGATCACATTCGCGCCGCCTCAGACCGTATTCGTCCGACGGCCAAGCGAACGCCTGTCATGACCTCGCGCAGCCTCGATACCGAGAGCGGAGCGCAGGTGTTCCTGAAGTGCGAGAATCTGCAAACCGGCGGAGCGTTCAAGATTCGCGGCGCGTCGAACTTCGTATTTTCGATTCCCAAAGAGCAGTTGTCGAAAGGCGTCGTTGCGCATTCCTCCGGCAACCACGCGCAGGCGGTCGCGATCGCGGCGCAGGTCGCCGGAACTTCGGCGACGCTGGTGATGCCGGAAGACGCACCGCGCGCCAAGATGGAAGGCACGCGAGCGCGAGGCGCGCGCATTGTCACCTACGATCGCTTCAAGGACGATCGCACCGCAATCAGCGCGCAGATCGCGAAAGAAACCGGCGCGACGCTGGTGCCTCCATACGATCATCCCTGGACCATCGCGGGGCAGGGAACGGCTGCGCTGGAGTTGCTTGAAGAAGTGCCGGATCTGGATGCGTTGGTGGTGTGCTGCGGCGGCGGAGGGCTGATGTCGGGCTCGGCAATCGCGGCGCATTCCATGAAGCCGTCGATTCGGATTTTCGGAATCGAGCCGGAATTGGGTAACGATACGACGCTCTCCTTCGCGGCAGGAAAACGCGTGTCGATCGACACGCCAGCGACCATCGCCGATGGCTTGCGTTCGACCACGCCGGGTGAGCTTACGTTTCCGATCATGCAAAAGCACGTTGAACAAATGATCACCGTTTCCGACGACGAAATCCGCGCCACGCTCAAATTCCTTCTGATGCGGATGAAGATCCTGGTCGAGCCGAGCGGCGCTGTCTCGGCTGCGGCGGTAATGTTTAAGAAGCTGCCTCCCGGAATCCGTCGGGTGGGCGTGATTCTATCCGGCGGCAACATGGATTTTGAGCAACTTTCGACCCTATGAAGCTGCTGTTGCTGCTGCTCTTTTTCGCCGCCGGCCCGTTCTGGGAGACCAAACCTGCGCGCGATTGGGGCGACGACGAACTGATCAAAATGATGACCGATTCGCCCTGGGCGCAGATGGCCGCGGGACCAGTCGCGAACTCCTCGCCGATGCAAGTGATGCTCGCGACGGCGGAGCCCATCGTCCAGGCGGAAGCGGAACGTGAGCGGCGCTATCGCCTTCGTCACCCCAAGCCCGGCGATGAGCCCGGTGATCTGCTGGTCCAGGAGTATCGCGATTGGCTTACCGAGAATCGTGCGAAGCAGATAGTATTGGCGATCGGCGTGGGCCAATCGGAAGCGTTTTCGAATGCCGAGGAAACGCGGCACATGGAAGAGGAGTGCACCATGCAGGTCGGCCGCAAGAAATATAAGATGACGGGGCATTTCCCGCCGTCGGCTGGCGATCCTTACCTCCGGCTTGCGTTCCCGCGTGTGGCGACGGAAAAGGACAAAGCTGTGATCTTCGATCTCTACGTTCCTGGTATTTCGCTCGGCGCGCGGAGTGCGGAGTTCAAGATCAAAGACATGATCCTGAAGGGCAAGCTAGAGATGTAAATTAACATCGGCCTATGCGTCTCGATGTTCTCCCCTACGTTCTCCTGGGCCTCGCCTTCATGTTCTTGGGGTTGCTAACGATCGTCTTCGGGAAGCCGCTCGGCTACCAGACCTCTTTGCCCACGGGAGGCCCCCAGTCGATCAACTCATGACGATTCTCGGGGGTAACGCGCTTGAGCAAATCGTCGATATCGTAGGTCTTGGTTCCGACCGGCTCAATTACAATCCTGCCCTTGTCAGCGCGAACTTCGACTGCTTGTTCCAGCCGAAGATGCGCGGCTTTCAAAACAGCGGCGGGAATTCGGATGGCGGCGCTCTTTCCCCATTTCTTGATTATCACTGTGATGCTCTTATATTGTATGGGCGGGCGTACCCCCGTGCGAGGCCCGCGACTCCTCTGCTATAATCAAAAACGAATTCAAACGACGGAGTACGGGTGTGCTTGCGCTCGCCCACTGATTCCCCAAAATGCCGAAACGTACATTTCAGCCGAACAATCGAAAGCGCGCCAAGAAACATGGGTTTCGTGAGCGCATGAAGACCAAGAATGGACGGGCGGTGCTCGCTCGACGCCGCGCCCGGGGCCGCCATAAGCTGACGGTCAGCGACGAAAGAGCCGTACGCGCTGCGCACGCCTGACGCTTACGCCGGCGCACGCTCGCATGCTTCGATTCCCGAAGTCGGCGAAGATTCTGCGCTCTGCCGATTTCCGCGCCGTCTATGATCAATCCCGCGACCACGGCTTCCGCGTCTCCAATGCACTGTTCGCGGCATTTTGTCTCCCGCGCCCTACCGGTGAAACCCGATTGGGGGTCACCACCACCAAAGCATTGGGCGGCGCTGTGGTGCGCAATCGCATCAAACGCCGCATCCGCGAGATTTACCGGCTGCACCGTCCGGAAATCGTTGCAGGCTGGGACATCGTCATCAATCCACGACGCCCGGCCATCGAGGCGCCATTTGCCGACCTCGAACGTGCTTTCATGAAAGTGATGGAGCGCTGCCAATCCGCAAAATGATCAAGGCACTTATTCTCGGCGGATTGCGTATCTATAAGCGATGGATCTCGCCGCTGCTGCCATCGGCCTGCCGGTTTCACCCCACCTGCTCGGAATATATGATGCAAGCCATCGAAACGCATGGAGCCGCGCGTGGGATCTGGTTAGGTGTACGGCGTCTTGCAAAATGCCATCCGTTTCATCAAGGAGGGTTCGACCCGGTTCGCTAAATCTCCGGTAGACGTTTATGGAAAAGAAAGAAATGTCGATGGAGACCAGGCTCCTCATCTTCTTCGTGTTGATGGGGGTGATCCTGCTCGGCACGCAGTATCTCTACAAGCCGCCACCGGCCGCGCCGAATGCGCCAGCGAATGCGTCCACGACTCCCGCGACTGCAGCCAAGCAGCCACCGGCTCCCACGAAGCCCGATCAACTGGCGCCGATTCCAACCAAACCATCGCAGGCCACGCCGTCAGCGGAATTGCCGGGCCGCGTCGCCGCATCGTCAGAAGAGACTCGCGCGATCGAGACCAAGCTGTACAAGGTCACGTTTTCCAATCGCGGTGCTGTGGTGCAGAACTGGACTCTCAAAGCCTACAAGGATCACGACGGCAAGCCCGTTGATCTGGTGAACCCTCGCGCGGTCGGCAAGGTGCCGCCGCCGATGTCGCTGTACACCAAGGCACCGCTTTCGACCGATCCGAACAATGAGCTGTTCAAGATCGATTCGCCCGATCCGTTGACCCTCAATTTCGAATTTTCCGACGGCCGAACCGATATCAAGAAATCGTTCCACTTCACCGACAACAGTTATCTGGTCGCGATGAGCAGTGAGGTCACGCAGAATGGCGTGCTGGTCGCGCATTCGCTCGAATGGCGCGGCGGGTTCGGCGATCAGACGTTGACCGACGCGGTGACCAAAGAAAAAGCCGTCTTCTACGATCTCGGCGCGACCAAGCTTCAAGAGAAGGACGCCAAGGAAGCCAAGAACGGACCGGTTTCCTTCAGCGGCATTTATTCCTTCGAAGGTGTCGATGATAACTACTTCGCCGGCGTGTTTCTGCCAGCGCGAAATGCCCCCACCGATGTCACGATTTTTTCCGATGCCATCCCCAATGCGGCGGGTGCAGAGGAGCAGCGCGTGGGCGCGGCATTCGGCGGCGATGGATCGAACGTCGGGACGCTGTTCATCGGACCCAAGGATCGCGATCTTCTCGAAGAGATCAATCCCAAGCTCGCCGGTTTGATCGATTGGGGTTGGTTCAAAATCGTCGCCGAGCCTTTGTACTTCGGTCTGAAGTGGACCTTCGATCACGTGGTCCACAACTACGGCTGGGCGATTGTGCTGTTCACAATCGGCCTGAACATTATTCTGACGCCGCTGAGCATTCAGAGCCTGAAATCGTCGCGCAAGATGCAGAAGATTCAGCCGCAGATCGCGGCGATCAATGCGAAGTACAAGGGCCTGAAGCTGAACGATCCCAAGAAGGCCGATCAGAACACGGAGATGATGGATCTGTACAAGAAGGAAGGCGTCAACCCGATGGGTGGATGCCTGCCGATGCTGATCCAGTTCCCGATCCTGTTCGCGTTTTATCGCATGCTGAACGTGACCATCGCGCTGCGCGGAGCGAGCTGGCTGTGGGTGCACGATCTTTCGCAGCCCGAAACCATCGCAATCCGCATGTTGCCCGTGGTGCTGGTGGTCTCGCAATTTTTGACGCAGAAGATGACGCCGACGCCCGGTGCTGATCCATCGCAGACCAAGATGATGCAGTTCATGCCGTTGGTGTTTGGATACATCTTCTGGTATTTGTCCTCGGGGCTGGTGTTATACTACTTAACCAGTAACTTGGTGCAGATCGCCCGCCAGATGATCATCAACCGCATCAGCGGTCCTTTACAGCCCGCGGTCGTAGACGTGAAATCGACTCCATCTAAGAAGCGCAGGTAGTCAAAATAGTGTCTGAAAAATACACTCTGGCCGAAACCAAACCCCGCATTGAAGGTTTTCTGAACAAGATTTTCGATCTGGCGGGTTTTCATTTGAAATACGTCGTTTCCGAAGGCGAGACGCCGCATCCGGATTTCGAGAATCCAGATTTGCTGGTACGATTCAGCGGTGAAGACGTCGATCTGCTGCTGGGCAACAAGGCCGAGCTGCTTCTGGCGCTGGAGCAGTTGACCATGGAAGCCCTCGGCATGCCCGCCGAGGAGCATTCGCGGGTTTGTTTCGACGCCAACGATTATCGTGTGCTGCGCATTGAAGAATTGCGCATGCAGGCACTGGCTGCGGCGGAGCACGTGAAAAAACGTGGCGCGCCGTATCACTTCAGTCCCATGAACAGCCGTGAGCGCCGCATTCTGCATCTGGCGCTGCGCAATGAAACCGCGGTGCGAAGCGAGAGCGTCGGCATGGGTCCGATCCGTCAGGTGGTGGTGGTGCCGTTCGATCTGAAGGTTCTGCCGGAGCCCGTGATTCCCCCGCGTCCGCGTCCTGAAGACGACACGCCGAAGCCGCGTTTTGGTCGGGGTGGGCCACGTGGCGGGGGCGATCGAGATCGTCGTGGCGGCGGCGGAAGAGGACCTCGCCGTTAATGAACGTCCATGAACGTGATTAACGTTGTTCACGTTTATTAACGGCCAATTTTCGTCGTGCAGCTTCACGACACCATCGCCGCGATTGGAACTCCCCCCGGCCGTGGCGGCATCGGCATCGTTCGTCTCTCCGGCCCTGACGCGCGGCGTATCGCACAGTCGATGTTGCGTGTTCCTCTCGATTGGCATTCGTGGCACGCGGCTCTTGCGGAGTTGATCGACGCCGAACGCCGTGTTATCGATCATGTGGTCGTCACCTTTTTCGCCGCGCCGAAATCCTACACCGCTGAAGACGTGGTCGAGATCGCGTGCCACGGATCGCCCGTGGTTTTGCGCCACGCGCTCGAACGCGCCTGCGAATCCGGCGGACGCCTTGCCGAACCTGGAGAATTCACTTTGCGCGCCTTCATCAACGGCCGCATCGACCTGCCGCGTGCCGAAGCGATTCGCGATCTGATCGAAGCGACCACGCTTTATCAAGCGCGCGTCGCCGCGCAGCAGGCCGAAGGGTCCGTGTCGCGGCGATTGAAGCCGATGAAGGATCAGATGCTGGAGCTGATCGCGCTGCTCGAAGCCGGCATCGATTTCGCCGAAGACGATATCAGCGTCGCGAGCGCGGAACAAATTGTCGGGCGCATCGATCCGATTCTCAGGCAAGTTCGCGAACTGATCGCGAGCTTCGCCTACGGCAAAATCGTGCACGATGGATTCACGCTGGCGATTGTCGGGCGGCCAAACGTGGGCAAGAGCAGCTTGTTTAATCGATTGCTGGAACAGGATCGCGCCATCGTCACCGATATCCCGGGCACCACGCGCGACCTGGTTTCCGAAACCGCATCGATCGAAGGCATCCCGGTGAAGTTCGTCGATACGGCGGGGATTCGCGAGGGCCAGGATGTCGTGGAAAGCCTCGGCATCGAGCGCAGCTATCGGGCCATGGCGGATGCGGATCTGACCCTCGTCGTCATCGACATTTCCGCGCCACTGACCGAGCAGGATCGATCGCTGATCGAACGCGCATCGCAACAGGGCAGGTTTCTGGTGGTTGGAAATAAGTGCGATCTCGGTGCGGTGATTGACGATCCGATCGTCACTGTTTCGGCGCTCGATGGCATGGGCCTCGGCGATCTGCGTCGCGCAATCGTCGGAAAAATCGCCCCGAAAGGGCAGTACGAGCAGGACGGCGGGTTCATCACCAGCCTTCGTCACGAGCAATTGCTCAAGGAATCGTGCGAGGCGCTGGAGCAGGCTCGTAACGCCGCGATGCTCGGAATCCCGCATGAGATGCTTTTGCTGGACCTCTACGCTGCATTGCGGCCGATCGACGCCATCACCGGCGCAACCACCGCCGACGATATCCTCAATCGCATCTTTTCTACTTTTTGTATTGGGAAATAAACTCCAATCGATTACCCCAAGGATCGTTCGCGAAAAATCGCCGGACGCCATCGATTGCTTCGTCCCATTTGCATTCCACACCAGCACCATTGAGCGACGCATAAACAGCGTCGATGTCAGGTGTAGTGAACGCCGGATGCGCTTTCGCCGCGGGCCTGAAGTCTGACTCCACGCCAATGTGCAATTGTCGCGAACCGATTCGAAACCAGCACCCTCCGCGCGCCCGCAACGCTTCAGGCTTTTCGATTTCCTCCAACCCGAGCAGTTCGCCAAAGAAATGCCGCGCCGCCACTTCGCAACCTTGGGGAGCCGCGATCTGCACGTGATCGATATCGTCGAGAAGCATTACTTCCATTAAACTAGAGAGTTCATGGAAACCAAACTTGTTGTTTCACCGCTCGATAAAGTGCAAGCCGACGCAGTCGCGTTTGTGCTCTACGAATCGGAGGCGGCGCCCGCTGAACTGAAATTCGCGTCGAGCTGGCTGGGTGAAATGCTCTCATCGGGCGAGTTCTCCGGCAAAGCGGACGAGATGGCGATTCTGCATCAACCCAGCGGCCTCGCCGCAAAGCGATTAATCGTGGTCGGCGGCGGCAAGCGCGACAAATTCGACGCACGCAAGGCCGTGGCGAAAGTGGTTCGCGCGGTGAAAGAAAAGGGCGTAAAGCGATTGGCGTGGTATTTGGACGGCGGAGATGCTGAGGCGATTGTCGAAGGCGCGATCACCGGCAACTACGAGCCCGATGTCCACAAGACCGCGAATCAGGGGAAATCGCTGGAGGCATTTGACGTCATCGCGGCGAAACAAGACGCGGGATTCGCGCGAGGAGTGATCCTTGCCGAATCGCAAAATTTCGCGCGCGATCTGGCGAATGAGCCCGCTAATCTGATGACGCCCACCGTTCTCGCCGATCGTGCCCGAGCGATGGCGATTGAATGCGGCCTCGAATGCGAAATTCTGGATCAGGATCGTATGCGGCAACTCGGCATGGGATCGCTGCTGGGCGTCGCGCAGGGCAGCGCCGAGCCTCCGTTCCTGGTGGTGATTCGCTATCAGCCGGCCACGCCTTCAAAATCGTCCGATCATCTTGGATTGGTCGGAAAGGGCGTGACGTTCGACACCGGCGGCGTTTCCATCAAGCCTGCCGACGGCATGGAGAAGATGAAGTACGACATGTCGGGCGCGGCGGCGGTCATCGGCGCGATGCGCGCGATTTCCAAACTCAAGCCGTCGATTCCGGTGACCGCGTATGTACCGACGGTGGAGAACATGGTCGGCTCCAAGGCGCAGCGGCCGGGCGATATCGTGAAATCGTTGGACGGAAAAACGATCGAAGTGCTGAACACCGACGCCGAAGGCCGGCTGATTCTGATCGATGCGATCACCTACGCCAAGCGTGGCGGCTGCACGCACCTGGTCGATGCGGCGACGCTGACCGGAGCGATTGTGGTCGCGCTGGGCCATGTCAACACGGGCGCGTTCACCAATAACGACGCGATGCTCGATCGCGTGATGAAAGCGGCGAAGTCCGAAGGCGAAAAGATGTGGCACATGCCGCTGGAGGACGATTACAAGGAACTGCTGAAGAGCGCGTTCGCCGATCTCGCCAACATCGGCGGGCGCTGGGGCGGAGCGATCAGCGCGGCGTGGTTCCTGAAGGAATTCGCCGGCGATACGCCGTGGGTGCACCTGGATATCGCGGGGACGGCGTGGCTCGACGATGCGAAACCGTATATGGCGAAAGGTCCGACCGGCGTGTGCGTTCGGACCTTCGCCAAGCTCGCGATGGACTGGAGTTAGAGCGAGCGCAGAAAATTCAACAAATCCTGCTTCGATTGCGACGACAGCGAGTTGAACTGCTGAATCACTTGCGACGCTTCGCTGCCCTGGCTCTGATGAAGCTGGATCGCCTGCACCAGATCCGGCGTGCGGCCATCGTGCAGGAAGAACAAGCGCTGCCCCACGCCCCACAGCGGCGCGGTGCGGAATTCATCGCCGCCCGCGTTGCCTTGCGTGACGCCGTCGGCGAGTCCTTGGCCCATGTGATGTACTGCGAAATCGGAGTAGGGGTGATACGTGAAATTGCTCATCCCCGTGAACTTCGATTTCGCCGTGGTGAGCGTCGCCGAGTGGCACAGCGCGCAGCCGACGTTCGCGAACACGGTCGCGCCGTTCTGTTCCGATTGCGAATTCGTGGTTGGATTCGGCGGCGCCAGCAGCCGCGCAAACGCCGCGAAATTGATCACGTCCGATGATAGGGCCGACGCGGTCGAAATCGGCAGGTGAAATGTGGGATCGACCAGGTTGGTGGAATCCTCGGGCCCGGCATTGAACACGCAGCCGGCCACCGCCGAGCGCTCATTCGGGAACGCTTCGTTGGACACGCCCTGCTCGACGTTGTACGCCTCGCCGGCGAAAATCAGCAGCGATTTGTTCTGCGCTTTCCAGCCGAAGCGGGTCACCGTTCCGTCGTTACCGGTGGTGTTTAGCTTCCCGCCAATGCCGAGCCCGCTCTTCGCGGACGCGTTCGCCGCGAGATTCGCCGCAAGCGTCGCGTCAGGAGTATTCTCGACTAAGCCGAGCCCGAACAATGGCGTCGGAATGCGGAACACCACGTTATGCGTGTTCAGCGCAGTCTGAAAGTCCGGCTGCGCCAGCGTGCACCCAGTCGCATCGTGCCGGCCTTGAATCGTGAAAAGGCCGTGCACTCCCCCGTCCGGGCCAGAGGGGCCGTTCACGAAACGCGCTTCCATCACCGGACCGTTCGCATGAATGAACGGAGGAACGGTGTTCATCGCGCCATCGAGCGTGGCGAGCGCGACCTGCGGATTGGGAACCGAATTCTGTTTGCTGATCAACCCCGGGCTGCTCCCGCCAACCGCGGGCTGCGCGTGGCACATCGCACAGCTATTGCCGTTGAACGTCGGCCCCAGTCCCGATCCCGATTCGCCGGGCAGCGTGCCCGACACCGAATCGACTTCCTTAAAAACCTGCGTCGCCTGCTGAAAGAAAAATGACTCGGTCGGATTGAGTGACTGAAATTTTCCGCCCGCGCTGGGAGGTCCGCCGCGAGGGCCGGGATCAGTTTGTGCGAGTGCGATTGCTGCGCCGAGCGTGATCGTCGCGACGCAGGTGAAACTTCGAATGCGAGATTTTGGAATAGACATCATTTGCTTTCTGAACCTTTCCTTTCCAACGTGCTGACATCTTCCAAGCCCTCCGGCCAGAGCTCCGCCTTGGACTCTTTTTCAAGAGCCTGCGGCGACGCCTGACTGTGCCCTCCAACGGGCGCACTTCGATCACGACCGGGATGAAAAGATGAGTCGGGACACACGTGTAGCGCAGTACATGTGAGGTGGACAAATACGACGCGGAGCCCGTCTCAACCCGGCGCACCGCTCTCGAAGAGCTTCCTGCGCTCAGCTTGAATGGTTCGAAATTAACACGAGTACTGGCACGTTACAAGACAAGAAATGTTAAAAACGCACCTACCACGTCGTTGTAGGACTTGGACGCGAAAGTGTACTAAGACTCGATTACGGTGACGCTATTCAACGTGTCGCCCTGCTTGACGGAGTCGACAATATCCTGGCCTTTGGTCACCTGTCCGAACACAGTGTGCTTGCCGTCGAGCCACTGCGTGACGACGTGCGTGATGAAGAACTGGCTGCCGTTGGTGTTCGGTCCAGCGTTCGCCATCGAAAGGCTGCCGACCTTGTGCTTGCGCGGATTGTTCTTCACTTCGTCTTCGAACTTATAGCCAGGACCGCCGCTGCCGGTGCCGGTTGGGTCGCCGCCCTGGACCATGAAGTCGGCAATGACGCGATGAAACTTAGTGCCGTCGTAGAATTTTTCGCGAGCCAGGAAAACGAAATTGTTGACGGTCTTGGGCGCGTCTTTGGCGTACAGCTCGCAAACAATCTCGCCGCGGGAAGTGTTGAAGGTCGCGGTGTAGTTCTTGCTCGTGTCGATCGTCATGGGGGGCGGTGCGTTGTATTGTGGCATTCAATACTAGTGTAGCGAGCCGCCGGGCGCCCTATCTCGATATATCGTGGTTCGCGCCGAGGAGCCAAACCCTTCACAATGGCGCGCTAGATTTTCCCTAGGGAACGCGAACCAGAGCCTGCTACTCCACCATAGCCGTGTAGTGGCCGTTCAGGTGCATTGGTGTTGTTCAACCCGGTCGAAGAGAAATGACAAGGAGACCAACATGAATCGTGAGCTAGTGAAGCCAGCGAAAGCGGAGTCCAGGAAACACCGTCGGGAACTTACGCAACGGCTAAACGAATTGCTGACAGGTGCTCGTAATCGTCAGAATCTGTTCATCGAGGCAATCGCCGATCCTGCAGATCGGATGCATTCCCGTGTGGACCAGGATTTCGTGGCTGCGCAGCTCGATTCCCAGTGCAAATTGATTCATGACATCGAATCGGCACTCGACAAAATCGCCCAAGGAGAGGACCGTTCTTGCGAGTCTTGCAACCGTCCGATTCCCTTGACGAGGCTCAACGCAGTGCCATGGGCGCGCAGGTGCATCAAATGTCAATTGCGACAAGAAGCGGCAACCGAACGCCAACCAACTGCGTTTTCACACGCAGCTTGATTGGGCGATGACACCCAAGCAAGTCATGCAGGCGATAGGGATTTTCTTGTTGGTGTCCATCGCGACACCTGCGCCGGCCGCTGAAAAAACGCCGCAAGAAATTCTCCAAGGGACGATTGCGCGAGGGGCGCTCGATGTTCTGCGTTGGCCTGATTTTTCGGATTTTCGTCTGGCACTCGACAGCTTCTACGCCAGTGGTGGGTATGTTCCGGTGTGGTCGCGCGACGGAGTGATCCAACCGCAGGCGATCGCGATCATCCAAACTTTGCAACAGGCGGACTCGAAGGGGCTCGATCCGGAAGATTACGACGGATCCCGCTGGGCCGCGCGAATCGCGCATCCCGATCCGGTAGTGTTCGATGTTGCACTGACCGTCTCCCTCATGCGGTATGTGTCCGACGTCCACCTCGGAAAATTCAATCCGGGGATTTACACGCCCCCTTTCAACATCGCAGAGCAGCACTACGAACTTGCGGAATTAATTCGCGCCCGGATCCTCGCGGCCTCGGACGTCAGCAGCGTCTTACGTCAATTGGAGCCCTCCTTCCCTGGGTACGCGATGACGCTTGTCGCACTCAAGCGCTACAGTGCACTGGCCGCCCAAGATCACGGCGATCCGTTTCCAACGGTGAAGCTGCCCATCAAGCCAGGGATGCCGTACCCCGGAATCGCGCGGCTCGCGTCACTGCTGCGGACGCTAGGGGATTTTCCGGCCGATGCTCCAGTCCCTGCCGCTTATGAAGGCCCGCTGGTCGACGCGGTGAAGCGCTTTCAGAATCGCCATGGCGTCACACCCGATGGTGCGATCGGCAAGGAGACGATGGTCCAGCTCAACACTCCGCTCGCGCAGCGGGTGCGACAGCTTCAGTTCGCGCTGGAACGATGGCGCTGGGCCTCGCGCGACGACGCTCGCCCACCGATTGTGATCAATATTCCAGAGTTCGAACTGCGAGCCATGAACGATGCGCACCGCCAGGAGTTCGAAATGAAAGTCGTGGTGGGGCACGCGTATCGCCGGCAGACGCCGGTGTTCACGGCCGATCTCAAGTACGTGATCTTCCGGCCGTACTGGAATGTTCCGCGAAGCATTACTCTGGCTGAGCTGCTGCCGAAGATCGTTCAGGATTCCAACTATCTCGCCGCCAACAGCTACGAAGTGGTGACGAAATCGAATCAAGTGGTGACGGATCCCGTAATCGACGATGTGACTTTGACCCGATTGCGATCGGGAGAATACCAGATCCGCCAGGTTCCCGGGCCGAAGAACTCGCTTGGCCTGGTGAAGTTCATGTTCCCGAATGAACACAATGTCTACTTGCACGACACGCCGGCGACCGAGCTTTTTAAGAAATCGCGCCGCGACTTCAGCCACGGGTGCATTCGTGTCGAAAATCCAAAGCAGTTGGCCGCATGGGTCCTGCGCGATAAACCCGAATGGGATGCGGCGCGGATCGATGCGGCGATGCACGGCGAAAAGCCGCTGCAAGTGGATCTGCCCAAGCCGATCCCGGTGTTGATCGTCTATGCGACCGCGGTCGCGCTGGAAAATGGCGAGGTCGAATTCTTCGACGACATCTACGGCTTCGATGCGCAACTGGAGAAACTATCGGCTCTCGGATACCCCTGCTGCCGCTGGACTCCTACCAGCGACGGACGCGGCCCACGTCCACGTGAATGAATCCGGACTTGGGATAATAGCCGACCCCGCCGCGTGCAAGCTTGAGTGCGGCATCCCGCAACGCGAGCGTGCTCACGCCTGGCAATCGAATGTCGATCGCCTCCGCCTGAATGTGGAGGCTGTTCTGCGCCACACCCGACGTGTGCGTGCGCAAGAACTGGTTGCTCCACGGGGTGCGATAACCGCAAATGATGTGCACTTCGGCATTGGGATGGGAAACCGCGCTCAGCAGATCGGCGACGACGTCGAAGACGCGCGGATCGTAGGTGTGGACGTCATTGGTGCGATGATCCCGGAGAAAATAATTCAACCGGTCGAGCGCCTCGGAAACATAGTGCTCCCCTTGGCGATAGACGACATCTAGGTGCTCACCGGTGTGAGTGTGATACATACGGAGACGACGTTCCGCCCCCGGTGTCTCAGCATAGAGAGACGTACTTGCGGCCAGGACGGCCAGGACAGTCAAACTGCGAAAAAACATACTCCTCTGAGCGTATCATTCCCCTCCAAGTCGCCCCGCTGCCAACTGCCGCGCCTGCACAATAAATCGCTCCGGAGCGGAGCCTATGTAATAGAAGGGATAGCACGTTACCAGCGTCAATCTCGAATCGGCAGTGGACTCGAGCACGTCGCGATCGGACGGCTGCACCACGCGTGTCCACTGCACGGCGTAGCGAATACTTCCCTGCAATGTTTCGAGCAAAATGATATCGCCGGGCCGAATGTCTTTCAAGCCTCGGAAGAACGTATCGCGATGCGCCGCGATCCCGATGTTGCCGCGTTCGCCAGGCGCTGATGTTCCGGGAATGTGGCCGGCGCCGATGCTGAGCGTACGCGCTCTAACTCCGTCATAAACCATCACGGAAATTCCCAGCCGGGGAATTTTCAGCCGGCTGGGATAGCTTTCGATAGGCGGCGCGCCCGATTGCCGGACGGCAGCGAGGTGCAATTCAAAATCACGATCGTCGAAATGCCGTGAGACGCGCGCCGTGAAGTAAACGAAAGCACAGAACACTAGCAGCAGGATTCCTACTCCGAATAAAAACCCAGCTACCCTCTGACGCGTTCTGTGCTCTCGCGCGCGATGATCCCTGAACCATCGCAATCTTAGAGTCATATGCGCCTCAAGCGCGTTTTAGATAGGCTGCGAATCCCAACGAAGTCAGCCCGAGCAGCGCGATCAATGGCATCGGGCTCGCCGTAGCTGGAATCTCCGGTAGTTCGCGAGGCGCCGGCGCCGGTTCCGGCTCCGCTTCAGCCTTCAGTCCGGTCGAGTCGGGAACATTCCACAAGCTCGTCGTTTCTTCGGCTACAGGCGGGGCGATTGTCTCGACTGGCGTCTTCGCCAATTCCTCGGCTTTCAGCTCCGGTGTCACCGCCGCCGCCAAAACCGGCAGCATCACTTCTTCGGCAATCTCAGCGGCCCGAGCTTTCGGATAGACGAACTCTTGACCGAAGTTGTCGCCGGGATAGAACCAAGCGCGCAGCGCGCCAGCGGCGTTCTTGGGCCGCTCCTCGAAACGCATAATGGTTTCCTCGCGCGGCTCTAGTTGATAATTCGGGATCGCGAGGATCGTCGTGAAAACCTTGGTTTCGTCCTCATTGAGGACCTGCACGATGTGCCGGTCCGAAATGGAATCGACCAGTTTGAATACATACGTTCCCGCGGGAAGCACCACTCCGGGGAGTTCCACCGCTGAACTGAAGGTCACGACCGTTTTCTTATTCCATTGGTCTGCTCTCGCTGGACAGATTACGAACAGCAAGGCACAACTGATGAGTATCAATGCACTCTTGACCATGGCAGTTTCCTTTCTATGGATCACTACAAATCGAGCAGATCCCTGGCCAAATTGAGCCGGAGATCGAATTGCACTGTCATCGATGAGGCTTTGTTATGCAAGTACACGACTTGATGAAGAGTTCACCGATGGCGTGCAGCGCCTCCACGAATCTTGCGGAAGCCGCCGCGATGTTGTGGAATGCCGGATGTGGCGCTCTCCCAGTGGTCGACCAGAAACAGCATGTGATCGGTATCCTTACCGATCGCGATATCTGCATCTGCTGCGGCACCGGCAATCGCCGGCCCTCGGAAGTGACTGCAGCGCAAGCGATGACGCAGGATGTCGCGGTATGCCACGCCGACGATGAGATTCATCGGGCGCTCAAGATCATGCGATTCCGAAAACTGCGCAGGTTACCGGTTGTCTCTCCGGATCGCACGCTACTCGGTATGTTGAGCGTGAGCGAACTGCTGCTCTATGCGCGTCACGATGAGGGATCGAGCTCTGAGCTTTCCGACGAGGATGTCATGAGCACGCTTCGCGGCATTTACGTTCATTGCCCGCCGCACTGTGAATGTGCAGGAGCCTGAATGCGTGGCCCGGCGCAGCCCTCGCCAAATGGCTGAGCGGGGTCGCGCAGAGTCCTGGACGGCGTGCGCGATTCAGGTCGCGACAGCCATCCGGCAGCGAATTGCGCGTGCCTCATCGGTGATGGGATTTGGTTCCTTAGATGCTGTTATCCCTGGCATCTGATGAGTTTGCGCCGTTGTACTTGCACTTGCCGGCTTCGGCTGCTTCCAAACGTCGCAGCGGTGCACTCTCAGCTCCCAATCGGAAAGCAACGCGCGACGGCATAAACGAGACAGTCAACAACGGGTTGGTTTGGTCGGGCTGCCGGGATTTGAACCCGGGACCTCTTGCACCCCAAACCGAACTAGCGACTGTGAACAAGATGTCCATTTGCAGATGGTTACACCTGTTGGCGCTGCCCGCGAGCTGTTGAGAACTGTAGATACTTATTGAAGTCAGAGGCTCCCATCCGCTACATTTTGACTACAGTCACGTGGTGTCGCAAGTCCAAGTGAGGCACAATCCGTAGTCGCCTTGACTGATCTGCGTCTGATGACTAAGCAGGTCAATAGCGTCGACCTGTAGCGGTGCATCGTCGTTTGAATCCATGCGGCAGCCAAAGTGAAACCTCTCGACTTCATCCACATGCGAGGGCTCCACCAGGATCCGTGCCGGTCATCCTCGCCTTGTCAATGCCGTTAGAAACCGTAACCAGCCGAATTAGGATCGCGCTTGATCACGCTTTTCTTCGGAGCCGAAGAGTTCGCCGAAGAATAACTCCATCGCAGCCCAGGAACGGGCATCGGCCTGTGCGTGGTATGCAACGCCGGGGACGTTGTACGCAGGTGCATTCTGGTGCGTGAAACCGTGCGTCGCGTTGCCATAAATAATCAACTGCCAGTCGACCGCGGCCTGGTTCATTTCCTCGATGAACGTAGTGACGTCCCCCATAGGGACGTGTGGATCCAGGGCTCCGTGGCAGACCAGTATCTTTGCCTTAACCTGCGACCTTTGAATCGGTAGAGTCGTCCTGAGGCTTCCGTGAATGCTGACCACGCCCGCCAATTCAACGCCGGATCGAGCGAGCTGGAGTACAGTCATTCCCCCAAAGCAATAGCCCACCGCTGCCAGACGTCCGTCGACCTGTGGATTTGACGCTAAAACATCCAAACCTGCCTGAGCCCGACGACAGAGCCGCTCCGGATCGTCGCGCAATTCCATGCCACACGCCATGACGCGTTGACGATCGCCGGCAATGCCGTCGCCGTACATGTCGCAAGCGAACGCCACAAAGCCGAGCTCTGCGATCTGTTGTGCGCGTTGCTTGGCGTGTTCGTCCAGGCCGGCGCCCCCATGGACGACCAGGATGCCCGGACGTCGAGTGCTTCCCGTGTCGTCCCAAGCCAGGAATCCGGTGAGGGTCTTGTCCTGATCGCGATACGGTATCGGCTGGGTGTTCATCATTCAATCTATTCCTCTGAGTTATCCTCCATGGGACGAGACGGGTCGGGTGGTAGCCTTCGCGGACTTCATGCTTGTAGCTCCGGCCCGCCACTTCCAGAAATCAAAGAAATAATGATAATTCTCGCGGTCCCGCGCACGATCGCTCATGCCGCAGCGCCAGTCCGAGGTAGAACGTTCCCGGCCGTTATGTCCGGTGATCGTCGATTCGATTGGACGTTTGATCTGCTACCGGAAAACCCAGACGGCGCGCGATTGCTTCGAATCTCGGATCCGATTTGAATTCTTGAGACCACAGGCCGATTCGCAAAGAGAAGAGGGCGGGAGAACGTTCGCGTTCCGCTCGTTCCAACCAGCGAAACGCCTCGTCCGTCTGGCCGATCGATGCGTATATCGATGAGATGTACAACGGCGGCGCGTAAGCTTGCTGCTCCATCCGGTCAATCAACTCCAGAGCCTCTTCCTTGCGCCCCGCTAACGCGTAGGCATTTCCGAGCGAAGCGAGGGTCGGGGGGCCTCCGAGAGAGAGACGAACCGCTTCCTGCGCTGAATCGATCGCTTGGGCCGCCATGCCCAGACTCATATAAGCCCACGATAAGTACAGGTGTCCCAGATAACAGCTCGGTTCGAGTTCCACCGTCTTCTTTCCGATCGCGATCGCCTCCTGGTCGCGGCCGCCCCAGACCAATACGGCGCACTCCGCCGCCTGCAGCACTAACGACATCGGATCCAGGTATTTCGCCTGTTGAATGTGATAAAGCGCTTCCTCTGTGCGGCTCAACGCTGACAGGTAAAAAACGGCATAGCGATGATGAATTTCAGGCACGCCGGGATTTAATTCCAAGGCGCGGCGATATTCCGCTCCGGCGGCGCTCCAATCCCAATCGTAGAGCCCGCTCACGAAACCCTTGGCGGCATGCGCTTCCGCCAGCGTGGGGTCAATCTGGAGCGCTCGCGAAGCGGCTGCCCGGGCTTTTTTCATGGAATCCGCGGGCACTTCCAATTCGTATACCGCGCGCAGTGTATAAGAATTGGCGAGTCGCGCGAAAATCGGAGCGCTGTGGGAATCCAGTTCCGCAGCGCGCTCCAGATGATCGAGCGCCTTGGAAAACGCGTCCATAGTGCGCTTCCGTTCCAGGTAGATTGCGCGCAGGTAAAGGTCGTAGGCTTCGGCGCCCTTGTCGGTGATCTCCCGCGACTGACGCTCCGCGGGAAACTGACCGCTGACCATCCTGCCAATCGCTTCCGCGATCTCCTGTTGGATCGCGAAAACGTCTTTGACCTCGCGCTCATAGCTCTGCGACCACAAATGAAAACAATCTCTGGTGTCGATGAGCTGGGCTGTGATTCGCACGCGATCGCCAAGTCTTCGTACGCTGCCCTCCAACGCCGTGCACACGTTTAGCTCGACTCCGACTTTTTGAATGTCTTGGGCCGCACCTTTATACCGAAACGCGGTCGATCTCGCGATTACCCGCAATCCTTGAATGCGCGTAAGCCCCGCAATGACTTCTTCGGTCAGACCATCGCTGAAGTATTCGTTGTCAGGATCAGCGGTGAGATTTACAAACGGCAGCACGACGATCGAGCTGAATCCTCCCGCATTGGCCGCGGATCGAAATCCGTGCGCGGCCGGGTGCGCTGAGGGACTCGGTTCGTGAAAAGCCGCGGCGTAACTGCCCTTCTGCACCTCAATCACGACCGGATCGTGCTGGCCTTCAGTCTCGTAATAATGCGCGAGCTTGGTGCGCAGGCGCCCAGCCTCCACTCGAACGATGGCATCGATACGCGGATCGAAGGAGTCGGTTCGCCCGAACACTTGAACGCCCAACCAACCATTCTTTGAGCGTGCCGGCTTTTCCATCCAAGGATTGCTCGACCACAAAACGCAGGAATCGGCTTAGCCGCTCAGAACCGGAAAATGCATGGCTGGCAAGGACTTTCTCCAGTTCGGCGCGAACAGACTCAGCAGGAAAGGAGGATACAGATTTCAGCGGTCGCGGGAACGCGGTGCGGTCGGCAGCCGCCTCCGAGTGCGTCAGGTCACGATCGTCCGATGCTGCCTCCGACCTCATTACGGCCACAGTCTATCAGAAGGACCCATTTGCCGCTGGAATCGATGCGGGGTTTGTCGACCCGCCTTTCGCGGCGCAACGTTACGTAACCGTAACGTACTTGTGGCAGATCGTAGCCACTCGCAGAATCAGGTGAACGTCCTTGGTGGGACTTCGAATATTGCCATGACACAATGTAGAGCACGGTCCGGTCCCGCACCGATCCGCGTGTCTGGTTCCACGGAACTCATCACTCCTCACCGTCGCGAATCCCGCCTGACTCAGTGGTTCAAACAGCCCCCACCCGCACACTCCAGGCCCTGGCACAACGTGGCCGCCGGCGATCGTCGAGTTTCTGATTTGAGGTTACCCCCTGTAGGGAGAGTCCAATGAAAATTCACAAAACATGGTTCCTTTTCTCCATCGCGATTGCGATGATGATGCTGCCGACGCTGCTCCAAGCTCAGAGCACCATCTCTGGAGTGGTGACCGATCCAAGCGGCTCCATTGTCCCCGACGTCAAGGTGGAGGCATCCAGCCCGGCTCTGATCGAGAAATCGCGCACCGTCACGACGGATGCGCAGGGACGCTATGCGATCATCGACGTTCGTCCCGGTCGCTATACCGTGACCTTCACGGCGAACGGGTTCAATACGGTCAAGAGGGAAGTCGAGGTTCCCTCCAACGTGACCGTGAATGTCAGCACGGCGCTGGTGGTAGGAACCGTCGGGCAAACCGTGGAAGTGACGGCCAGCGCGCCGGTGGTGGACGTGGAGAACGTCGCTCATCCCGAGGTTCTGTCGCGGTCGGACATGGATCAGCTTCCCACGGCTCGCTATATGCAGTCGATCGGTTCATTCGTGCCGGGCGTGCACCTGGACACTCCGGACGTTGGCGGGTCGCAACAGGTGGAGCAGAATTACCTTTCAGCGCACGGCAACTCCGCCGCCCATACCACGTACCTTCTGGATGGTATGAGAATCAACTCAAATCTGCTCGACGGTACGGTACAAAACTACGTCGACAACTCCATGGTCGAGGAGGTGACGTATTCGACCAGCATCTTCAATGCAGAGGTCTCTTCCGGCGGCGTCCTGACCAATCTGGTTCCGAAGACAGGCGGCAACGTTTTTCATGGACAGTTCTACGCGGGCGGGAGCGATGGCGGCTGGCAATCGGGCAATCTTTCCACCGCGCTGACGACGCGAAATGCTCCGAGTGTGTTGAATCAGGATTCCATCGTCAAAATCGAGGACTTTGATGGATCGATCGGCGGGCCGATCATCAAGAATAAGCTGTGGTTCCTGATCAGCGGGCGCCGGCAAACGACGTACACGCAGGCGGGATCATCGAGGTATCCGGACGGCTCACCGGGAATTCAGGATGGCTGGATTTGGGTGGGATCGGCGCGGCTCACCTGGAGCCCGAATAGCAAGAACAGATTTACGGTGATGGATCAGCGCAACTGGAAGTGGAAACTCCACGAGATTCTGGACGGTCACGCGGGCGCGGGCGTCGGAATCCCCGACAATCCCGCGACGGCCTCGACGCGACGGGAGCCGGTGATGTATTACATCGCGCAAGCCAAGTGGTCCGGGACACTGACGCCGAAGTTGATTCTCGATGCAGGCTATTCGATCGATAAGCTCGATTATTACGATACGTTGCAGCCGGGCATCAGTCAGGCGCCGCTCTCATCGCAGTGGTATGCGCTGACCTCGGTTTACGATGCCGCGACCAATATTCGGTCAGTGGCAGGCGAGTACAACACATACTCGCTGAACACCCGGAATGTGGAAACCTTCTCCGGCGCGTATGTGACCGGCTCGCATCAATTCAAATTCGGACAAAGCTGGGACTGGGGCCCGGCGTACTCTCGTTTCACCGCGAACGGAGATGGCGAAATCTACAATATCGGCGGCACCCCTCTCGGTTTTGTGGGCTTCTCGACGCCGATCGTTTCGAACCCATATTTGAACGCCGACATCGGCTTGTACGCGCAGGACACCTGGCACTACAAGAGACTGTCCGTGACGGCCGGTATTCGCTGGGAATACATGAAGGCCACTATCAATCCGGAAACCGCGGGCGCCGGTCGTTTTGTTCCGGCCCGCAGCACCGGCGCGATCAGTTGCGAACAGGTTCCGGGACTCGGCTGCTGGAAAGACTGGGCGCCGCGCATCGGATTGGTTTACGATGTGTTCGGCAAAGGAAAGACTGCGGTTAAAGCCGGCTTCGGCAAATACAACACGCCGGTGTCGACCGGTTTCCTGACGCCCTTCAATCCGATCGCGTTCAAGAGCACTTTCGTCACGCAGACCAACGCCGGTGCGGTTCCGATCAACTCGCCGAACGCCACCTTCACGACGCCCGTCGTTTCCAATTGGTATGCGGTCAACACCACTCATCTCGACCCGAATTACCAGCGCGAATACAACATGCAGTACAGCGCCGGAATTCAGCAGCAATTGTTCAACGGCGTGGCCCTCGACTTCACTTGGTTCCGGCGATCGGATTACCAGCAGACTCTCGATCTGAATACGGCCGTTCCCGCTTCTGCATGGTCGCCGACCACCGCGATCAATCCTCTTACCGGAGTCAATTTCCCGATCTACAATCTCAGTCAGCAGTATGTCGGCCTTACTTCGCAGATTTATCAGACCAACGCGCCGCGCAGCCTGGCAGCCGAAACCTACACCGGCTTTGAGACCGCCGTCATGGCACGGCTGCGCCACGGAGGATTTGTGTACGGCGGCTGGACGATGGAAAGGGATCTGGCGCGCAACTGCACCGAGAGCAGCACATCGTTGAACGATCCTAATTCCCTGCGCTACTGCGACATGTTCGGGAATCTGTTTCAAGGGAGCGGAACCGTCCCAGGTGTTCCGTACCGTCACGAATTCAAGATCACCGCCAGCATGCCCATTTATTGGAAAATCCGGGCCGGACTCTCGTTCTACAGCAATCCGTTCCCGGGTAGTGCAGGTCCAGCCAACGACGGTTTCCAGCAGGTGACGTGGAGCGTGACGAACACGACCCGATATCCAACCGGCTGCATCAGCTGCACGCCGGGCGCGCTGGTGGATCCGAGCCTCGCCGCGGGACAAACGGAGACGCTTCCGCTACTCGCACCGGGTGCGCGCTCCACTCCCCGTCTGAATCAGCTCGACATCAGCTTCTCGCGCGATTTCAAGTTTCACGAACGTTTCACGTTCATACCGACCGTGAATATTTTCAACCTCACCAACACCAACGCGGTGATCACGCCGACGGCATGGGCCATGGGTTCGACCACGCTGCCGTTCCTCACCAGCGGCCAGTGTTCGTCGATCGGCGGCTCGACGTGCGGCGTCGGTGGCCCGATCACGACCTTCACGAATCCGCGAATCTTGCGGTTGTCGCTGCAATTCATGTTCTGACGGTTATGCTCAAGTAATGTCGAAGCCAAATTGGATCGCCCTACTATCAATCGCGCCTGTGTTGATCGGGTCACTGTTCGGCGGAAATCCCGTCGTCACCGGCCCGATCGCGGCGAAGACTGCGCCGGGAGATGCGGCGCATAACTATCCGTTCTTCGCGGCTCTGGAAAACTTGAAGGCTCGCGGCTACGTCGAACAGGAGTACTTCTACTCCGGTGTCGCAAATCGCTATCAAACGCCGGACGGCGCGACCGGAAAAATCACGGACGGCAATCACAAATACCAGACCAGGCTGCTGGTGCGCCGACCTGCCGATCCGAAGAAATTCAACGGAACCGTGATCGTTGAATGGGACAACGTCACTTCCGGTCACGACCTCGATATCGACTGGTTTCAGATTCACGATTACCTGATCCGGTCGGGCTACGCGTGGGTCGGAGTCACGGCGCAGAGGGTCGGGGTGGAAGCGCTCAAGGTCTGGAACAAGGATCGTTATGGCTCGCTCGATGTGACCGCCGACGGCACCATCATGAACGACGCGCTGAGTTACGACATTTTCGCCGATGTCGGGCGCGCCGCACGCAAGCCGAACGGCGCGGATTTCCTGGGCGGATTGAAAGCCGCAGCGCGTGATCGCGACGGGCCATTCGCAGTCCTCCGGGCGCCTGGCGAACTACGTCAACTCCGTTCATCCGCTCGATCCGGTGTTCGACGCTGTGATCCTGCACGGTGGGGGCGGAAAAATTCGTACCGACCTGAAGATCAAAATCTGGAAAATCAATTCGGAAACCGATGTGATCATCGGGCAGGCCGCGGCTCGCCAGCCGGACACCGAGAATTTCCGGACGTGGGAAGTCGCGGGCGATTCGCACGTCGATACGCAGTTCGTCGCCAGCCGGTTGAAGCTGGTGGAACGCGACGGGAATCCGATCGCGCCGGGATTTACGCCGGGGCTCGCGGAGAGGCAAGTACCCGGCTCCGTCGCCGCAATTGGCGGCTCGTCTCGTGCGATAAGCCTACCTATAGCGATGTGCCGTTTTATCAGGTGATGGCTGCGGCGTCGATCACCTGGTCGTATGGGTGAAGGACGGCAAGGCGCCGCCGGCCGCGCCGCCGATCGACGTTGCATCGATGGGCCCTCCGGTGGTGATTGCGCGCGACGCGAATGGAAATTCGTCGGGCGGCGGGATCCGCCTTGCCGGCATCGCCGTGCCGATCGCGGTGAACACGGGAGCAGAACACGGGTCCGGGATTCTGCTGGCTGTACGGATCGCATGAGGATTTCGATCACGGCGAAGCTCGCTGCTCTGTATCCGACGCACCAAGCCTACGTTGCAAAAGTCCGCGAAGTGACGGAGAAGAATCTCCAGGCGGGATATATCCTGCGTCCTGAAGCGGACGCCACGATCGCGGCGGCCGAGCGCTCTACGATTGGGCGGTAGTATCGAAGGGGCGAGATCATGCGCAGCATCGAACGCAGAACCTTTCTCAAAGGGATGGGCGCGGCGGTGACGCTTGCGCCTGGAGTTCGTCTCGGCGCGACAAAATCCGGCGACGCGCACGCCGCGCTCATCAAGGTCAATCGCAAATTTCTGCCGACTGCCAAGGAAGTTCGCGCATGGCACGCCATTAAGGACTCCAAAGGCGGCCCGACACTTACCGGCAGCCCTTCCTGGCACAACTATCTCGAGATGCTGGAGCGCGAGTGGCGAGCACTCGGCGTCACCGACATTTTCCGCAATCCGATTCGCTACACGCGCTGGTACACGAGCGAGTATCCCGATGATGCGAACTGGTCTCTGCACGTCGACGGCAGAAAGATTCGAGTCGCAAATTATGGCTGCAATTCCGGCCATACATCCGATGCAGGCGTGACGGGCGACTTAGTGATCTACAAAGAAGGCATGCCCGCCGACGCTCTGCGCGGCAAGATCGCGGTGATCGTGAAAGGTCCGTCGCCCGGGCTTAGCCGAGGCGCCGACGATTACGAGTATCTTTCGGATTCCGGCACATTCCCGAATCCGCTGAAGCCTTACGATGACGAAGCCGGGCTCAGTCCATTTCCGATCATGGGCCTCGGCACAGCGCAGGATCCGTTGATCAAAGCAGGCGCGGCGGGAGCGGTGATCGTGTTGCCGCTTCCTTTTGAGGCGACCACGGGTCTCTACACGTTCGGCGTTCCCGCGCTGCATCAGATGCCGACGCTGTATCTCGATCGCGAGAGCGGCGCGCAAATCACGGCTGCGGCGAGCGCGGGCAAACAGGCGACCCTGCGGCTGATCGCTAAGACCGAGGAAGTGGAAGGCTATCAACTCTTCGGATATCTACCCGGCAAGGACTACGGCACTCCGAACGACAAACAGATTCTGTTGGTCACTCATACCGATGGGCCTTCGATCTCGCAGGAGAACGGCGCAATCGGAATCCTCGCGATGGTGAAGTATTTTTCGCGGATTCCGCGCGCGGAGCGGCCTCGCAGCCTGATGCTGTTCTACGATTGCCGCCACTTTATGCCGGGAATGGAGCGCGCCTTCGCGAACGACGATTACGCGGCCAAGCACCCCGACATCTACAGCAAAGTGATCGCGTCGATGGGGATCGAACACCTCGGCCAGATGAAAGTCGAGGAAGGCGGCGGCAAGCCGTTTCATTTTACGAACGCCGCGGATCTGACCACCGTCTATACAACCAACAACGGGCGCATGGTCGACCTGGCGGTCGCTTCCATCAAGGACTCGATTGTTCCGCGGACGCAAGTGCAGACCCCGGGCCGCAAGGGCGTTCACGGCGGCGAGCAAGGGCCGTGGTACGGGCTCGGCGCGATCGCGAATCGCAATCACATTCCCGGCTTAGCCGTGATCGGGGCGCTGACCGGGTACTGGACCTCGACCGCCCGGCTTGACCGGCTCGATGTAAATTTATTTCTGACGCAGATGGCCGCGGCGAGCCAGATGTGCGGAAATCTGATGCTGGCGGAGGTGGAGTCGATCAAATCGGCGCCCGGCGCGCCTGCCATCGGAGGTCGAGGGAATGTGGCATGAGTTTTACAGTCAGGCACGCGTCAGTGGCGCTGTTTTGTTTGGCGGCGATCCGTTGTGCGCTGGCGCAGTCGCCCGATGGCGCCGCGATCTACAAGCGTGAGTGTGGGACGTGTCATGACGCGGCGGTTCTCGCGCGCCAAGCCGCGAAGCACTGCAGCAGCGTTCGCCCGAAGCCATCCTCGACGCGCTGAACAACGTCATGCGAATCCCCGGCTCGCGTCTGAACGGCGCCGAGCGACGCGCCGTCGCCGAATTCGTCAGCGGGAAGAAGGCGAGCGGTGACGTTCGCGGCATCACGGCGGGCCGATGTGCGACGCAACCCGGATTTCGCGATCCGGCTTCGGCTGCGTCTTGGATC
This sequence comes from Terriglobia bacterium, assembly GCA_963819125.1. Taxonomy (GTDB): domain Bacteria; phylum Acidobacteriota; class Terriglobia; order Bryobacterales; family Bryobacteraceae; genus Palsa-187. The sequence goes on along the minus strand of CAWFUQ010000011.1, from coordinate 557,283 downwards.
GGATGGTCGCCCGGGCTCACCAACACAGCATTCCAAAGCGCGAAGGCAGCCGGTCTGAGCGCGGCGGATCTGCCTCGCTTGAAGTTGAAATGGGCGTTCGGATTTCCTGACTCGAACTCCGCCTGGGGCGGCATCACCGTGGCGAGCGGTCGGATCTTCACCGGCAGCCAGAACGGCACCGTGTACGCGCTCGATGCGAAATCAGGCTGCGTCTATTGGGCGTTCAGTGCGCAGAGCGGAGTTCGCACGCCAATCACCATCGGTCCGCGCGCAGGCGGCAAGTTCACCGCGTATTTCGGCGATAACAGCGGCGTCGCGTACGCCGTCGACGCATTCACCGGCAAGCAGCTTTGGTCGCGCAAGATCGAGGAGCATCCTGTCGCGCGCATCACGGGGCAGATCACGATCTATGAGAATCGCCTGTATGTCCCCATGGCTTCGTATGAGGAGACCATGGGAAGCTCCACCAGCTATGAATGCTGCACGTTCCGCGGAAGCCTGACGGCAGTCGATCCGCAGTCAGGCGCCATCCTCTTGGAAGACTTTCGCGATCCCCGAAGAACCGAAGCCTCGCGCGAAGACCAGAGCTGGGGGCCGCTTCTGGGGACCCGCGGGTGCGGCCATTTGGTCCGCGCCGACGGTCGACGCGAAGCGCGGCTTGATTTACGTCGCGACCGGCAACTGCTATAGCGGCCCGTATCAGCCGACTTGCGATGCAGTTCTCGCGATTGACGCCAAGACCGGCAAGATGGCGTGGGCCGCGCAGCCGTTGACGGATCGCGACGTCATGATCGCCGGATGCTCCAGCCGCAGCCAGTTCGGCAATCGTCAGCCGAGCGCCTTCTGTCCCGAAGATGAAGACGAAGACGGCCCCGACTTCGATTTCGGCAATCCTCCGATTCTGACTGCGCTCCCAAGCGGTAAAGACGCGATCGTCATCGGGCAGAAGTCGGGCGTCGGCTTCGCGCTGGATCCCGATCAGAAAGGAAAGATCATCTGGCAATATCGCGCCGGCGAGGGCAGCGCGAACGGCGGGATGGAATGGGGCTCGGCTGTCGATGCCGAACACGCCTATTTCCCGGTCGCCGACAATTCGCGCCCCAAGCCAGGTGGCCTTCATGCTGTCGATCTCGCAACCGGACAACGCGTCTGGTTTGCGCCGCCGCCGCCGCCAAAATGCGGATCGGGCCGAGGATGCAATGCCGCGCAAGCGGGAGCGATCGCCGTGATTCCCGGTGTTGTGTTTTCGGGCTCGAATGACGGAGCGATGCGCGCGTTCTCGACCAAGGACGGTTCGATTCTGTGGGAGTACGACACCAATCACGAATTCGAAACGACGAACGGCGTCCCGGGCAAAGGGGCGTCGATCGTAGGAGCGCCTCCGGTCGTGGCCGGAGGCATGTTGTACTTCAACTCGGGTTACGGAACGCATGGCGGCCGTCCCGGTAATGTCTTATTGGCCTTCGGTATTGAATAGGAGGAACCATGCGATTCGTAGCCCTCGTCATATTGAGCACCGCTGCCGTGTTTGGGCAGGTGAACCGTCCCGCGGCACAACAGCCCGGGGGACGCGGACCTGCCTGGGTTCAGCTCGGCTATTACAAGGAGATCACGCCAGAGAGATGGCGCGCGCGAGTCGACCAGATGGTGAAGCGCGATCAAGAGAATCCTCCGAAGAAAGAAGCGGTGATGTTCGTCGGCAGCGCCACCATTGCGGGCTGGGACTTGAAGCACTACTTTCCACAGCTCGAAACCATCAACCGTGGCATCGGCGGTTCGCTGATCTCCGAATCGACGTTCTATGCCGATCAGTTGATCATTCCGTACAGGCCTTCCACGATCGTCTTCTATTCGGGCGATAACGACACAGCGTACGGAATGCCTACCGAAATGATCGCGGACGATTTCCGGAAGTTTGTAGCGAAAATCCACGCGGCGCTACCCGGTACGCAGATGGTGGTTCTTTCGATTCGCCCCAGCATCCGGCGTCTGGAGGTCTGGGACGCGGTGGTGGCGGCGAATCAACAGCTGCAGGCTATCTGCGCCAAAGATCCCAAAATACAGTTCGTCGATCTGACACCGATGTTGCTCACTGCCGACGGCAAGCCGCGAAAAGAGCTGCTTGGTGAAGATCAACACCACTTAAATAAAGACGGATTCGATCTGGTCAGCACGGTCGTGGCTAAAGCGATCGAAACGGCCGAGGCGCGTTATGGGCATCGCCCTTGAACCTTAGATTCCGATCCGTCGTTTCTCATCGTTGTTTTCCCGAACGAGAATGCGCCGTAGAGAATCGTGCCATCTCCGAACACGCTAGGCAACACCGTGAGGCCATGATCTCTTTGGTGTTCCATGTCACCTTGGCGTCACCAATTGCTTGGACGTTCCCACGGCCTGAACGCACAAGTTCCGTTACATGCGCGGCCTCACTCTCGGTACCGGCATGTGAACGGACCGCGAGTTCAGTCTGTTGAAGCGAAGTCGCAATGGACCATCGCGAAACGCGGCGCACGATCGGATCGACGAACCAGTGAGGCGCGAAGGGAATGTCTCGGCTCAGGGCGATCGCTTCGACTTCGACGTAACGGGGTGAGCGATCGCCTCAACTCATGAGTTCGCCGGGTACAAAACGCTAACAAAACTCTTAAGTTTGGAGGTCCTTAGGCAGCTCGTCAGCCTCAGCGACCCTAGGCCGAAATTGTAGGCGTTAGGATCCACACCTTTCAACAACGCGGGTCATATGCTGTTGAGTTAGTGCCGAGCTGAAGCGACCTAAGCGGTGCGCACTTGACCGAAAAGCAAGCGGTCCAAGATGCACACCCGCAAATAATTGATTTGGCTGGTCGGGCTGCCGGGATTTGAACCCGGGACCTCTTGCACCCCAAGCAAGCGCGCTAGCCAGGCTGCGCCACAGCCCGAATGGATGGGTTACAGCAGAAAATCGCGATGCGGGGTGCTTCGCGATTCGATCCCAATCGTAACACGTGCGCTATTCTTCGCGCAGCGCGATCACCGGATCCACTCCCGCGGCGCGCATCACCGGCGCGAACGCAGCAGCCATCGCGATCAATCCGAGCCCGCATGCAACTACAGCGAACGTCGCCGGATCGATCGGCGAGACGCCGTACAGCAGCGAGTTCAGCAGCCGCGTCGCGCCCAGTGCTCCTGCGATTCCGATCGCTAGCCCCGCCCCGGTCAGCTTCGCTGAATACGCGAGCATGGTTCGCGCGATATCCCAGCGGCTGGCGCCGATCGCCAGGCGCAATCCGATTTCGCGGGTGCGCTGCGACACGATGTACCCCAGCACTCCGTAAATTCCCAGTGCCGCCAGAATTAGTGCAAGTCCGGCGAACGCCCCGAGCAGGCGCAGCACCTGCGTGCGATTCGCCAGCTCGCCGTCGACGATCGAATCCATGGTCGCGATGCCCGCGACCGGCTGCTCGGCATCGATCGACCATACGGCGTGCTGCAGCTCGCTCGAAAGGCTCAGTGGTTCGCGTGACGTCCGAATGGCGATTTCAGACGGCATGAAGAACGCGATGGTGGTCTGGTTGTAGGGAACATAGACCGCTCCCTTGCTTTCCAGATCAAGACCACGCTCACGAATGTCGCGTACCACGCCGACGATGGTCATCCATTTCGGATTTCCGTCGCCGGTTCCGGTATCGATGCGATGACCGATGGCGCTTTCCCGCGGCCAATACTGACGAGCCAGTGTTTCGTTCACCACTACCGCCGGAGCTGAAGCGGACTGCTCGCGCGCGTCCAGGAATCGGCCCTCCGTCAGCTTCGCTCCCATCGTTTCCAGGTATCCCGGCGAAACCATGCGGAACAGGGCGTCCACTCCCAGGTTCGATTGCTGCGCCTGACCCTCGACCTTCAATCCCATCGTGTTGCCTCGCGAAGTGTAGGGCAGATCCGAAGTGAGCCCGGCTGACTGTACCCCCGGAATCGCCAGCGCGGCGTCGAGAATGCGCGCATAGAATCGCTGGCGCAAGGCCGCGTCGGCGTACTTCGGCAACGGCGCGGAAATTCCCGCGGTGAGGATCCCACGCGCATCAAATCCGGGGTCGACGGCACGCATCCGTACCAGTGTTTCGATCAGCAGAGCCGCGCCGGTCACCAGCACCAGGGCGATCGCGACCTCGGCGATCACCAACACGTCGCGCAATCTGCCTGTGGATCCCACGGTCGATCGCGAAGAACCGCGCATCGAATCCGAGACGCCCGACCTGGCGAGCTGTAGCGCGGGCGCCATCCCGAACGATAACCCGGTCAGAATCGCGATCGCCGCCGTGAATCCCACGGCGCGCCAATCCGGCGTCAGATCGACCATCCCGGCCAGACTCGGCGGGATCATGCTTTCGAGCGCCAGCGATCCCCATCGCGCGAACAGCAGGCCCAGCGCCCCTCCGGCGATCGACAACACCATGGTTTCGGTCAGGATCTGGCGCAGCACTCGTGCCGGCGATGCACCCAGCGCCGTTCGTACGGCGATTTCGCGACGCCGCGATCCGGATCGCGCCAGCAGCAGATTCCCGATGTTGGCGCAGGCGATCAGCAGCACGCACCCGGCCGCGCACAGTAGCAGCACGAACGTCTTGCGCCCGTTACCCAGGAATTCGTCTTTGAGCGAGACGACGGTGATCCCGATGTGCGCGTTGGTTGCAGGATATTCCCGCGCCAAGTCGCTTGCGACCGCGTCCATCTCGGCCTGTGACTCAGTAAGAGAATGGCCGGCCTTCACTCGCCCGATCACATGCAGGAAGTGGCTGTTGCGCCGGGCCGCCAGATCCGGCGACAAGCCCAGCGGTACCCAATACTCCGATTCCCGATTCGGATACTGAAATCCCCTCGGCATCACTCCCAGGACGGCGTACTTTTCGCCGCTCATGACGATCGTTTGGCCGACGAGGTTGGTGTCGCCGTGGTAGCGGCGCTGCCACAACCGATAGCTCAGCACCACCGCGTTGATCCCCGTGGCGTCTTCAGCCGCCGCGAAGGTCCGGCCAAGCATTGGCGCGACTCCCAGCATCGGCAGCAGGTTCGCACTGACCCGCGACCCGATTACGTTTTCCGGCGGCCCTCCTTCTGCCAGGTTGACTTCCACCCCGCCCCACGCGGCGATGCCCTCGAACATTCGTGAGCGCTTACGCCAGTCCAGATAAGTCGCCGGCGACACCCTGCTCTTGGGGACGTGGAACGCCGAGAAGTCTTCCCAAAGCGCGGCTAAGCGGTCGGGATCGGAGTAGGGAAGCGGCCGGAGCACGGTTCGGTCAAGGGCCGTGAACAGCGCCGCATTGGCCCCAATACCCAGAGCCAGAATCAGAATCACGGCCAGTGCGAATCCAGGCGACCGCAGCAGCAAACGGATCGCGTAGCGGAGATCGCCGAACAGGGGTTCCATAGAGCGGTTGGACGCCGGCCGGGGGTCGCAGTTAGGGATCAAAATCGGACCCTTGGGGCCGCAGCCGGCGCCGTTCGGTGAGGAATTGTAACTTGACACCCCCTCCCGATTCCGGTATTATGACAATTCATTAACTTTCGTACAGATTGATTGGGTCTGTGGTGTCGACGGGCGGTTGCTGGAGGGTTCAGAGCGTTCCGTCGATCAAAAGCTTCGAGAAGCCTCGCGAAGCTTAAAAACTAGGAGTTTCATGAAGCAGCATTATTTCGTAGTCGTCCTCGCGCACTCCCTGCACGGTCGGCTACGACGTATTCACATTCCGCATCATTCCCTGTATATTGTTCTTGCTCTAGCACTTTTTGGTGGATTTTCGTTGTTCGGCATGGTTTCGAGTTATCTCCGGATGACCTGGAAGATTTCCAATTACAACTCCCTGCGCAGCGAAAACGATAAGCTTCGTACGCAATATCTGGAGCTACAGCGCGAAAAAGATCAGAAGCAGGAAGAGCTGGCTTCGCTGCAGATCATGGCGACTGAAGTCACCATGGCGCTGGGTCTGCGCCGCAAGCTGGAAGGGACCGACGACATCGCGGAAGAGGGGCCACTGATTCCTTCTTATAAGGAATCGCTGGAGACTTACAATTTCTTGAAGTACGCCAGCCTGTCGCGGACCAGCCACAATTACGCGCGGCTATGGCAGAAAAACGTAGTGCCCAGCCTTTGGCCGGTGAACGGCAGCCTGCTCAGCCGGTTCGGCGATCGGCAGGATCCGTTCTCGGGTGAAGGCGAATTCCATTCCGGCGTGGATATTTCAGCGCCGATCGGAACACCAGTCCACGCTGCGGCGGACGGAATCGTGTATTCGGCGGAATATGCGGGTGGCGGCTACGGCAAGATGGTCGTGATCGATCACGGCAACGGTCTGAAGACCCGTTATGCCCATCTTTCCAGCTTCGAAGTGGTGCCGGGGCAGGAAATCCGGCGCGGCGAGATTGTGGCGCGCTCGGGCAATACGGGGCGGGTAACCGCGCCGCACCTGCATTTCGAAGTACGGATCGGCGGCAGCGCCGTCAATCCTTATCCTTACTTGACGCGCTCGGCGATGCTGCAGCATGTCCAGCCCGATCTGCCGTTCTAGTCATCGTTTTTTCGCCAACTCCAGCCCTCGGCACAGCGTCTAAGTCGCCATGAAACCAACGATCGCGATTGCGGTCCTGTGGCTGGCTTTTACGGCATCCAGTCAATCTCCTCCTCCCGGGTTCGACGCGGCGGAAGTGCGCGTGAGCAAGGTCACGATGGCCGACGCCTACGATGATATGGAGGCTGGCCGCGTCGAATTTCGCGGGACCACCATGCTCGATATCCTCGCGGCAGCCTACAACGTGACTCGCGAGCAAGTGCTGGGCGGGCCGAGCTGGCTGGATACGAACCGCTTCGACATCACCGCGCGCGCCCCGAGAGACACGCCCGACGAAGGGCTCCGGAAAATGCTACAGGGGCTGCTGGCCGAGCGCTTCAAGCTGGAAATTCGCAAAGAGGAACGGCCCATGCCCGTTTTCGTGCTGACCGTTTCCAAGCGGGGTTTGAAGCTTAAAAAGAGCTCTGCCGATGGCGCGGTTACTTGCGATGAGGACAACAGCCATCAACCGAATGTCGGAATCGTGTGCAAGAACGCGCACGCGGCCGAGATTGGCAAGATTCTGCGGTTGCGTTCGGCGGGATATGTGAATCACGCCGTGGTGGACGACACAGGGCTTAAGGACGCCTACAACTTCTCGCTGAACTGGACTGTGCGCGGCCAGCTCGCTCGCACCGACAACGAAAACAAGATTTCGCTACCGGATGCGCTCGAGAAGCAGCTAGGGCTGAAAATCGAAGCGGCGACCCGGCCGCTGAAAGTGATCCTGGTCGATAAAGTGAACGAGAAGCCGACGGACGATGGCAAGACCGTCACGAAAGCGTTGCCGCCTCCGCCCACAGCATTCGAAGTCGCCACGATCCGGCCTATCAGGCCGGATTCCACCAAGCGTGAGAGCCGGTTCCTGCCCAGTGGCGAGATCGAGTGGTTCGGCGCCACGCTCAAAGAAATGATCCAGCAGGCCTACAACATCGATGGCCGTGATAGCGAACTGATCTCAGGGCCGAAATGGATCGGCACGGATCGTTTCGACCTGATCGCGAAAACGCAGCAAGGGGTGCCGTTGGACGCGGTGCAGGTGATGCTGCAGAATCTGCTGAAGGAACGTTTCAAGCTGGCTGCGCACGTTGAGCCGCAGCCGGTGAACGTCTACGCGATCACCGCGACCAAGCAGATCAAGATGAAGGCGGCCTCGCCCGATGAGCGCTCGCAGTGCGTGCCCGGAACCGGCGACGGTTTCCGGACGTTCACGTGCCAGAACATCACCATGGCGCAGCTCGCCGAGAAGATCCGCACTACCGCGGGCGGGTATCTCGATCATCCGGTTGTGAATCTGACCGAGCTCAGCGGAGCTTACGATTTCACGCTGCGCTGGACCGGAAAACAGAATCTAAACGCGAACGCGGCTCCAGGCGTCGGCACGGCGTCGGATCCGAATGGCGCCATCAGCTTGTGGGAGGCGGTGGACAAGCAACTCGGGCTGAAGCTAGCGCCGCAGAAGTATCCGATGTCTGTCTATGTGATCGATCACGTCGAACAGAAGCCGGTTGAAAATTAGGATGACGTCCCGGCCATAAGGTTAGGGGATCTACCGCTTCCTCTGGTCGCGCTTCGTGTCATTGATCGCGGCCGCGCTGCCGTCACACGATCGGGAGGAACGCTGCCGAATCGTTCGAATACAGGTTGGACTGCGCGACGATGAGCGCTCCGGCATGCGCCGCCGAAGGAATCGACAAGAGCCAGAGCAGGCCGGAACGCACATAGCGGAGACGAATCAACAAACTTTCCTCCGATACCACACGCCTGAACACAGTTACCCCCGACCTGACTCGCACTCGATCTGCGCCGTTCACTATCTGGCGGATCTTGTCATCTAAAGTGCTGACTTGATCAGAATAGGCTGGGGGCGCGGTCAGATCACCACGAGTTCACGTAGCGTTTATTAACGCAAGAAAGCTAGACCAGGCGGTTTTGGATCGCCTTAGCGACTGCTTCGGATTTGGAATGGACCTGAAGCTTGTCGTAGATGCTGCGGAGGTGAAAGGAAACGGTGTGCACCGTGACACCGAGCTCGGTCGCGGCGGTCTTGTAGTTGTGACCCTCGACAAACAGCTTCAGCAGCCGGGTTTCATGCGGGCTCAAATCATACTCGGAGCGCTGCGGCGGATGGATTTCGCGAAACAGCCGGATCACGCGCGCGGCCACCTCGGGAGACATGGGAGCACCTCCGCCCACGGCTTCTTTCAGCGCTTCAAGCAGGCGCGCGGGCGGTGTTTTCTTGAGCAGATAGCCGCAGGCGCCAGCGCAAATCGCGTCGAAAATGCGATCGTCATCCTCGTGCACGGTCAGCATCAGGATCACCAGATTGGGAAACTGTTCTTTCAGGAAGCGGATGCCTTCGATGCCGCTCATTCCCGGCAGGGCGATGTCGCTGAGAACGATATCGGGCTGCTGCGCGGCCACCGAAACCAGCGCTTCTTCCATCGAACGGTACGCGCCTGAGCACTCGAAACCCTCGGTGCCGTTGATCAGCATGCCGAGACCTTCGCGAAGCTCGCGCCGGTCCTCCACGATGGCGACTTTGATAGGAGATTCCAGGAACTTAGGCTATCGTGACGCTGCTCGAATCGCCACTACAAGTTCTTGTAGTGAATCAGGTCCCGGTGGCGGCGAGCTCGGCGACGCCGTCGCGCAATCGCAGGGAGCCTTGCGCTAGCGCACTGGTGCGCGGCCCCGGCAGAATGATTCCGGTGAGATTGAGAGGATCCGCGAGAGCGATTTCGATTTCCTCGGCTTCACCGGACAACGCCTCGCCGGAGCGTTTGATGTGGCGGAGCAGGTCGAGCGCTTCGGGTCGTGCGAATTGTTCGCCGACGAATCCGGAGACGAATCGTCCGCCGCGAATTTCGCCGCGCGCTTCCATGCGGCGCAGGACGATCAGTAGGTCGCGCCAGGCGGGTGCGAGGGTTTCGCGGGCGAGAACATCGCGGAAGATGACGCCCCAGCGATTGAGCAGTTGCGTCGCGAAAAATTCGGCGCTGATTTTCTCATGGCCCAGTTCAAGCAGCGCCCAGCGCCCGACGGCATGGCGGGGTCGCGAGAATCGTCCGCTGCCTTCGCCGCGGCGGCGTTTGGGATCGATCAAGCGCACGCAGGTTTTCGAAACCGTCGGCCGTAACGCGGCCGGCTGCGGCAAGTTCCCACAGTCCATCTTCGACTTCGCTGGCGAGGCGGCCCGTGGCGCGAACCAGATCGTTAAAGAAAGATGCTCCGCGCGCGATCAATGCGTCGAGCACATCGCGAGCGGGGTGTGACAACGGACCCTCCGGTCGCGTCGCCGGCAATAAATGACTCGCGTCCTCGCGCAGAAAAATCGAGAGAGGCGCGACGCGGGTGGGGCGGACACGATGCGTGGTTTCGTTGTCGAACGCCGGGTGCGGTGAGAGACGGCCCCACATCACTTCACCGGCCAGGCACAGGCGATCGAGCAATTCAGGGTCGTAATCGGCAATGCGGCGGCGCAGCACCACCGATTCCCACGCGGCGGCTGAGATTTCGTAGCCCTGAAGCTGTTTGAGGATTTGATACAGGCCGTCGGCTCCGTGCAATTGTGTGCCCCGTGAAAGATGCTGCCAGCGGCACAGGAATCGCATGAAGGTCGCCGAAGAGACAGGTTCGATTTCGCGGCGCAAACGCCCCAGCGTGAGGCTATGAATGCGTGCCACGATGCGGCGATGGCAGAATTGCGTTTCGCCGGGCGCGAGGTCGGCTGAGAATTTGCCGCGCAGCACTTGCCCTTCGGCTTCGAGCGCACCTAGCGCCATTTCGATTTCGGAGAGCGGGATCGAGAGGCGATTGGAAAGTTGTTGTGCCGTTGTCGGGCCGATGGAATCGATCCAGCCGCGGATGAGTTCGGTGTAGTCGTGGGTGCGCTCGATGCGCTCCGTCGCGACCCATTGGCCGTCAATTGTCGACGCGCGACCAGCTCGGACGAGCTCGTCGTACCACTGGCGCCACTCTTCAACCGGCGGGAGCACGATCAGCGTGAGCAATGCGTCGTGCAGTTCATCGGCATCACGAACCACGGGCCAGGCTTCTGCGGCAGCTTGCGCGATAGCGGCGGGATCGAGCGCGCCGATGGCTTTGGCATCTTCGGGCGACAGGGTTCGTCGAAGCTGCACGGCTCGGGTGCGGCGCTCTTCGAGCGGCGCATCGTCGAGGTAGGCGTACGGATTCGAATTCAGAATTTCGTGCGAAAAGGGCGACGGCTCCGGCGTATCGATGGCTACCGTCTGAATCGAACCGTCTTCCATGCGTTCCAGGATGCGAATCAGGCCGCGGATGTCCATCGCCTCATGCAAACAATTCGCGATGGTTTCGTTGACCAGAGGATGATCGGGAATGCGCGGTTCGCCCACCAGATTTTCAGCGCAGGCGACCTGATCGGGGAACACGGCGGCGAGCAGATCGTCGGCGCGCATGCGCTGCAATGGCGGAGGGACGCGGCGCCCACCGGCGAATCGCAACACGGCGAGCGCTCGTCCAGCGTTCCATTTCCAGCGCGCGCCGAACATCGGTGAATCGAGCAGAGCCTGGGTGAGCACGTGCTCCACGCTGTGCGGTTTGAGAAATTGAAACACGCTTTCGAGCGGGAAGGAATGTTGATCGCTGAGCGACAGCACCAGGCCGTTATCGGTGGCGGCGGCTTGCAATTCGAAATTGAACGTTCGGCAGAAGCGTTTGCGGAGCGCGAGGCCCCAGGCCCGATTGACGCGCGAGCCGAAGGGCGAATGAATGATGAGCTGCATGCCACCGCCTTCATCGAAAAAGCGTTCGGTGACCACGCAATTTTCGCTGGGCATCGCGCCGAGGGCTCGCCAGCCGGCGCGAACGTAGGCGACGGCTTGTTCGGCTCCGCTGCGGGTGAGCGAACATTCATGCTCCACCATTTCGATGGCTTCTTCTGGCGAAACGGCGACGATATCTTCGCGCAGTTTCGAAACGGCCTGCGATAACTCGCGGGTGCGGCCGGGGGCTTCGCCATTCCAGAAAGGAATGGACGGCGCTGCTCCGTGGGCATCTTCCACGCGAACGCGGCCGGGCTCGATGCGGCGGATCCGCCACGAAGTAGTGCCGAGCAGGAACACGTCACCGCTGAGGCTTTCGATGGCGAAATCCTCATCGAGCGAGCCGACCACGGTGCCTTCCGGTTCGGCGACCACTTGATATTGCGCGGTTTCGGGAATCGCGCCGCCGGAGGTGATCGCCGCCAGACGAGCGCCGCGGCGGCCGCGAACCCGATGATTGACCTGATCGCGATGCAGATGCGCGCTGCGGCGTCCGCGCGAGGTGGCGATGCCTTCGGAGAGCATTTCGATCACGGCGTTGAAATTTTCGCGGGTGAGATCGCGATAGGGATAGGCGCTGCGGATGCGATTGAATAGATCCGTCTCGTCCCAGTCTTCGACAGCGCACATCGCCACGATCTGCTGCGCCAGAATATCGAGCGGCGCGTCGGGGATCTCCAGACGATCGAGCTCGCCTGCGCGGATCGCTCGAACCAGCGCAGCACACTCTACCAACTCATCCCGTGTAGTCGCGAAGATGCGGCCTTTCGGCAGTGCGCCGACCCAGTGGCCAGCTCGTCCGATGCGCTGCAGGGCGACGGCGATGGCGCGCGGAGTGCCGATCTGGCAGACCAGATCGACGCTGCCGATATCGATACCTAATTCAAGAGACGCGGTCGCGACCACGGCTTTCAGTTCGCCGTTTTTCAAGCGCTGTTCGGCTTCGAGGCGCAGGCGTCGCGACAAGCTGCCGTGATGCGGCAGGACCGCGTTTTCGCCGAGACGTTCACCAAGATGATGCGCGACGCGTTCGGAGAGGCGGCGCGTGTTGACGAACACCAGCGTGGTCCGATTTTCGTTCGCGAGTGCGGCGACGCGATCGTAGATCTCGGCCCACATTTCGGTGCTGGCGACCGCGCCCAATTCGTCGCGCGGAGTTTCGACGGCGATGTCCATTGCCCGGCGATGGCCGACTTGCACGATATGCGCTTGGGGTGACAGGAATTGCGCGACTTCTTCGATCGGGCTGACGGTGGCGGAAAGGCCGACCTTTTGAATTGGCGCGGCGGTGAGGGCTTCCAGACGGGCGATGGACAACGCGAGGTGCGAGCCGCGCTTATCGTCGGCAATGGCGTGGATTTCATCGACGATGAGCGTGCGCACGCTACGCAGCGTTTTTCGCGAGCCTTCCGCCGTGAGCAGGATGTACAACGATTCGGGCGTGGTGACCAGAATATGCGGCGCGTTTTTGCGTCATCTTCTGACGCTCGGCCATGGGGGTGTCGCCGGTGCGGACGGCGGTGCGGATCGGCGCGAGATCGATACCTTGTTCGCGCGCCAGCTTGGCGACTCCTGCCAGCGGAATCTCGAGATTCTTATGTACGTCGTTACTCAGCGCTTTCAGCGGTGAAACATACAGGATGTCGACTTGCGATCGGAATCTCGCCGGTGCGCGCTTGGCGGATGAGGCGGTCGATCGCCATGAGAAATGCCGCCAGCGTTTTACCCGAGCCGGTGGGCGCGGAGATGAGCACATCGCGCCCGGCCTGGATTTGGGGCCAGCCGAGACGCTGCGGCTCGGTGAGATTCTCGAATCGTTCGCGGAACCATTGTTCGACGAGGGGATCGAGGGAAATGCCGGGGAACATCTATTTACATTTTACTTGTGCCGCCTAACGCGCTCCATGCTGTCGCGCCTCAATTGTTTAATCGAGCACAACGGCACACGTCGCCTGTGCGTTGACGGAACCGGTATTCTGGATGATTGGCCCCTACTCAATTCGATAGCGCGTATGTGACGCGGCTCCGGGACGGCGATCCCGAGACGGAGAAGCATTTCGTTGCTCATTTCAGCGGCGTAATCCGCATGAGTCTGCGCTACCGCTTGCGATCGTGGGATCTGATCGACGATATTCGCCAGGAAACGTTCCTGCGGGTGCTGAATTTCATTCGCTCGGATCGCAGCCTGGATCATCCCGAGCGGCTGGGCGCGTATGTGCATTCGGTGTCGATGAACGTGATGATGGAGCTGCTGCGCGCGTCGACGCGGCATCCACCGATTCCTGAAAACGCGCCCGACATCGCCGATCGTTTCGCGAGCTCGGACGGTGCGGTGGTTACTCGTGAACGCAGCGAACTGGTGCGGGCGATTCTCGCCGATCTCTCGGAAAAAGACCGCCAGGTGCTGCGCGCGGTGTTTCTGGAAGAGCGTGCCAAGGACGAAATCTGTAAGGATTTTCAAGTAGATCGAGATTATCTGAGAGTACTGGTCCATCGGGCCAAGACACGTTTTAGGGATGTGTTCGACAAGAGCGGACTGGGGCGGGTTTAGAAGCGAATTAATTTCACGAAGGTGAAACGAACGAAGGGCGAACGGCACTTGACACTGCGAGGGCGATGAATGGAACACTCGGAAGCGCAAAACATGGGAGCAGCGGAGCGATACATGCTCGGCGACCTCTCGGTTTCCGAGGTCGAGGAATTTGAGCGGCATTTCTTCGATTGTCCCCAGTGTTCGGAGGAGCTGAGGACGTTGTCCATTCTTCAGGAGAATGCTCGCGTGGTTTTCATGGAGCAGGAATCCGCGCCCTCGCAGCAGCCATTGCCGCAGATGGCCGCGCCGGCGGTGATCGAACAGAAACCGGCGAAGGCGGGCTGGTTTAGTTTCTCAATCTGGGCTCCGGCAATGGCAATGGTAGCGATCGCCGTGTTCGCGGGATTCGAACTGGGTGAACGCGGAACGGGCGAGCCGCAAGCAGTCAATTCGTTTCCGATCTACGCGGCGAAGCGTGGAGGCGAAACCACCGTAGCGCCGGCTGCGAATGCGAAATTCTTCACCGTTTACATGGATCGCACCTGGGATCGCGAATACGCGTCGTACCGGGCCGTGGTGCGCGAGGACAATGCGCCGTCGCACGAAGAACGCGTTTCGATGCCGCTGGCTGCGCCGGCGCAGGGCGCGACGATTCAGATTCTGTTTCCAGGAAGCGCGTTGAAGCCCGGGAAGTATGTGCTGACGATTCTCGGCAAGGATGAAGCGGGGAACGAATCCGCGGCCGCCGAATACCCCTTCACCTATCTCGTAAAATAACGACGCTAAAATTAAGACACGATGAAATCAACGTTCCTGTACCACGCCGAAGCGGTTGGTGCGAGCGGTCGCCTCACTCTCCCCTTCACTGAATTGATAGAGATCCAAGCTTCTGTAGCGCTGCCTTTAAGCGGCGGCTACGGGGCGTCGAAATCAGAAAATTTCAAGCATCGCGATATTTTTTCTTTCGATCGCGCCGAATCGAGCGTGGTCGGAAGTTATAGCGCCAAGGATCTGGCGCACGGCACGGTGGCGTCGGTAGTGATCGAAGGCGCGAATATTTTGAACGTCGTAACGTGCGATTGCATCACCATGCGGCTGACTTCGAAGCATGACGACGCGGGGGGCGAAGCGTCGTTCATCGTCCAGGGTTCGTGTTTTGAGAATCTGAGGATCGCGGGGCATCGCATGGATGTCGCGCTGGCGACGGATACGTTCAGCGAGTTGAGCACCTGGGAGAAGCTGAGCGCGGGCTATCGCAATGAGAAATCGCGCAAAGAGATCCAAAGCCTGTCGATGATGGACGCGAGCGGTGACGCGCTGCCGGAATCGAAAGGGATTTTCGGGGCTACATTGGCGCGCGGGCTCGATAAACTTCCCGGCGGTTTGACGCGCAGCGGCCATGGCATCTACGTTCCGCATTTCGGCACCGTGTTCCTGGGCGAGTTGTATATCACGCGCGGGATGCGGCGATTGCGCATGATGCATGTCGAACTCGGCTGCGCGATTGAGGGATGCGTGGGTATCGGCACCGGCGCGGGCAACGGGACTCCGTGGCCATAGAATGCGCCTAGATGAAGTGGCTCGCGATTGCACTGATGGCACTGGGGCTGTGCGGATGCGCACGGCAATCCGCAGATTCGGCGTATCGCGAAGCGAAAGCGTTCCTCGATAAGGGCGAGCTGAAGCAGGCGCTGGCCGCGGCCGAGCAGGGCTTTCGCAAAGAGCCTTCCTGGCGATTCCGTCTGCTCAAAGCGGAGATTCTGCTTTCCAAAGGCGATGCACGCGGGGCGATGGACACCCTTCATGCGTCGACACTCATAGGCGACCCTGATTCCGATGAGCTGCGCGCGCAGCTGGCCATGCATCGCGGGCAGGCGGAATATATTCTTTCCGATTACGCGGCCAGCGAAGCGGATCTGAATCGAGCGCGGGTGATCGCGCGGCCGTTGAATTTACCTGTCCTGGATGCGCAGATCGAGCTGCGCCGCGGGGTGCTGCTGGTGCGCCGCGATCAACCCGCCGAAGCGGAGCAGAGTTTTCGTGGAGCTCTAAAAGCCGCGACCGCGCTGGATGATTTTCATTTGCAGGTCGCGGCGATGGGCAACCTGGGGTTCCTGTTTCTCAACACCTATCATTACGACGAGGCGATTTACTGGCTGACGCGTGCGCGCGACGCATCGGAGCGATTGGGCTTGGCCGATTCCGTCGCGAAGGCGGAGGGCAACCTGGGCTGGTGTTATCACCGGCTTGGCGAAGATGAGCAAGCCCTGGAAGCGATGAACAACGCGCAGGCGCGATTTCGGACCTCCGGAAATCGATCCGAGGAGCAGGCCTGGACCGGCAACGCCGGCACAGTGTATCTGGACCGCGGCGATTACGCGGCGGCCGTTCCGAAACTGGAAAGCGCGTTGAAGATGGCGCGTGAATTGGGCGAGCAATATTGGATCGGCGCGTGGTTGAGTAACCTGGCGGAGGCCTCGATCGGCGAAAAAAATTTCGATGCCGCGGAACGCTATAACGATGAAGCGCTGCGCGTGAATCAGAACGCGGGCGGAGGTTTCGGCGTTTATGCTCGCGTAAATCGGGCGCGGATTCTGGAAGGTCGCGGCGACAGCGGCGGGGCGGAAAAAGAATATCGCGATCTGCTGCACGATGAATCGCAGGATCCGGCGGCGCTGCTGGAAGCGGAATCGGGATTGGCGGAGTTGTTGGTGAAACGTGGCGATGCTGCGCGCGCGGATGCGCAGTTCCGGTCGGCACTCGACTTGATCGAGCGGCAGCGAGCTGGTCTGGCTCGCGAAGAATCGAAGCTATCGTATTTTTCGAACCTGATTCGTTTCTATCAGGATTATGTCGATTTTCTGATCGCGAGCGGGCAGCCGGGAAAGCGCTGGAAGCGGCCGAATCGAGCCGGGCGCGGGTACTCGACGAGAAACTGCGGAGTAAGAGCGGCCGCGCGGGAATTCAACCCGGCGGCCCTGCAGCAAATCGCGCGATCGACCAATTCAGTGCTGTTGTCGTATTGGCTGGCGCCGGAACGATCGTCATTGTGGGTGGTGACGCCGGCTGCAGTGACGCGCTACGACCTGCCGCCCGAGCGAAAAATCGCCGCGCTGGTCGAAAGCTATGGCGCGATGATCGAATCGCTGCGCGATCCTTTGCAATCGGAATCGCCCGCGGGACGGGAGTTGTCGCGCGTTCTTCTCGATCCGATTCGGCCGTTATTGAAGAGCGGAGTGCGGCTGACCATCGTGCCGGATCGTGCGCTGCATTCGCTCAATTTCGAAACGCTGCCTGATCCCGAAGATCCGTCGCGATATTTGATCGAGCGGGCGACGATTTCAATCGCGCCGTCGCTAGGGGTGTTGACCGCCGAACATCTGGAGCCGGCCCACTCCGCGAAATCGATTCTGCTGATCGGAGATCCCGATCCGGCGGTGGAGGAATATCCGCGGCTGCCGTTCGCGGCGAAAGAAATCGCGCTGATCGAGCAGCATTTCCCCACCGAAGGCAACGTCGTGATCGAGGGTTCGCGAGCCGATCCCGCATCGTATCGCGACAACGATCCGGCGCGGTTCTCCTACATTCATTTCGCGGCGCACGCGGCGGCGAATCGCGAAAGCCCGCTCGATTCGGCGCTGATTCTATCGCGTCGGGATTCGGGCTATGCGTTGTCGGCTCGCGATGTGATGAACGTGCCGCTGCGCGCGGAGCTGGTGACGTTATCGGCCTGCCGCAGCGCGGGCGCGCGCACGTATTCGGGCGAGGGATTGGTGGGGTTGTCGTGGGCGTTTCTGCGGGCCGGCGCGCGCAACGTGGTGGCGGGGTTGTGGGATGTGAACGATATGTCGACCGCAACGTTGATGAGCGATTTCTACGGCGAGTTGATGCGCGGCTCAAAACCGGCGGATGCGTTGCGATCGGCGAAGTTGCAACTGGTGCATGCGTCGTCGGCGTATCGCAAACCGTTTTATTGGGCTCCGTTCCAGTTGTACACGGAATCGGCGAATTAGGCGCGATATAGAATGAAGTGAGCAATGAGCGTCGTTGATCAGCTTGTTCAACAGATCGAGGCTTTGTCGCCTGACGAAAGGGAGGTCCTCTTCGACAGACTGAATTCCACGCTGCCACGCGGGGTCGCCGGGAAGAGTCTGCTTCCCGTCGCTGGAACTTTGGATTTGGGATCGGCGACAGAGATGATCGCCGCGATCGAGTCCGAATGGGTTTCTTTCCCACACCGAGGTCGCAGTGGCGATCGACAACCCGCTTGATCAGGCGCTCGCACAGGTTGCGGCCGAAAAGCGTGACTCCGATCCTGCGATCGAGCGTCTTGTCTCTGCCCGCCGCTTTCTCCGATTTTGTGCTGCTGCCATGGGTGCCATAAAGGCCGGCGATTTGAGCGGACTCGTTACTGAAATGCGCACGTGGTCAGACGCATTTTCTCGCGAACGATCAGATTACTTGGTTGAAGTCGTGATTAGCGAGCTTCGAACGTTGTGGAACAATTTCGAGCACCTTGATCGCTCACATCAGGAATATTTAGACCGAGACTGGCCAGCGCTTTTCCTAGACGCTGAGCAGAAGGCCCGTGCGACGAGGGGGCGGGACAGAATCGAGCGCATCGGGAAGATCGTCGGTGGCGCGGCGTCTTCGCAGCGACCTCCGGATGAGATAGAGGAGTTCATGAGGGTTGCAATGAGCCTCGATGATCGCGACGTACTCGTTCTCAGGATTCTCAATGATCACCAAGCTAAGATGCTCAGACCCGAGTTTGCACGAGTACGGGGATACGATGCTTATTCGACCTGGAATGCGGTTTGCGCTGAAACCGGACGGGTCGGAATCCTGCGAGGGGAGCTCGATGCCATATGCGGAAAGCTAGAGAGTTTCGGCTTCGTTACGCGCGGAGAAAGGCACAGCAACCTGATCGGTGACGAGCCCACACCGTTCGCTTTATTGCTTCGCGGCAGTACCTTCTTGAAACTCGCGCAGTCGTCTTCCAGATCACAAGAGGCGTCATAGCCCGCAGCGCCCGGAATGTCGCGCCTCAATACGACAGGTTTCTCATCCTCCACCCCGTCGTCACGTGTCGAGCGGTCTTAAGGCCGAAGATGCATGAGATTGTTTGGCGTCCCCAGGGGGATTCGAACCCCCGTTACCGCCGTGAAAGGGCGATGTCCTAGGCCGACTAGACGATGGGGACGCTTGGTGTGGACTACGTTTCTAGAGTAGCAGCGTTTACAGAGTCTTCAGATACGCGATGACGTTGTCGCGCTCTTCGTCGCTCAACGTATCGGAGAATGACGGCATTCCGTTGCCCCCGGCATTGACCAGCGCGCGAACGTTGGCTTCCGTGGGAGCTTTGCCGTTATTCATCTTGGCTTTCTTCATCAGGCCCTTGAGCCCCGGACCGCTCTTCTTCTCGGTGCTATCGGCGTTGTGGCACACCGAGCAGTTGTCCTCGAACACGGCCTTGCCCTTAGTGGCGTCGCCCTTGCCGGCGGCCTTCTTGGCTTGCCCGAAAATCATCGGCGCCACGCAGAGCATCGCCGCCACTCCCGCGGCAGTCAGCGCGCGCTTGGTGAAATTCTGAATCGTCATATCTTCTTAGTTTACAATTTCGACATGCCGAACTCCAGTCACGAATTAAAAGTGGGCGACCGCGCGCCGGCCATCCGGTCGGGTTCTTTCGATCTTTCGAAGATGCGCGGCAAGCGCGTGGTGCTGTTTTTCTTTCCGAAATCCGACACGCCGGGCTGCACCAAAGAAGCCTGCGGATTTCGCGACGCGGCCAAGAAGTTCGTCAAAGCGAATGCCGAGATCGTGGGGATCTCGCCGGAGAAGGCCGATCCGCAGCAGAAATTCGCGGCGAAATATTCGCTGCCGTTCACGTTCGCGCCTGATCCCGATCACGCCATCGCGGAATCCTATGGGGTGTGGAAAGAAAAGAGCATGTACGGCAGGAAGTACATGGGGATCGAACGGTCCACGTTCGTGATCGATGAGCAGGGCAAGATCGCGAAGATCTTCGCGAAGGTGAAACCGGAAGGTCACGCCGAGCAGGTGCTCGAAGAGTTGGCGGGCTGAGCAGCTACCAGATTCCGATCAGCTTCCACCATCCGAAGCCGATGGTCATCCAGATCGCGAGATTCACCAGGCTGATGATGAATCCGATCTGCCACCACTTCTTGAGCGACACGTAGCCTTGCGCGAAAAAGATCGGCGTAGGGGTGGTGCCGTAGTTCGTCAGGCCTGCGGAAAAATTCGCGAAGCAGGCGAACGCGAACACCATCATGCCGATCGGCGCGCCCTTGGCCAGCAGTACGGCGAGGAACGGCGGATACATCGAGAGCAGATGCGCGGTGATGCTCGCAAAGGCGTAATGCGCGTAGAAATAAATCAGCAGCGCGATTAAAAACAATCCCACCCATCCAAAATTCGAAAATTTGTTGCCGACGCCTTGCGCGAACGCTTTGGTCACGCCGGCTTCATTCAGGGCCAGGCTCAATCGAATCAAGCCGCCGTACCACACGAAAATATCCCACGCGGCTCGTTCGCTCTTGACGTCCTCCCAACTCAACACGCCGGTCAGGATCAGCAGCAAGGCGCCGCCCAGCGCGGTGACCGTGATGTCGATTTTGGTCCACGACGATGTCGACCACAATCCGCACACCGCGATGAACACCACCATCATGATTTTTTCGCCGAATTTTAGTGGACCCAGGGTCGACAATTCGCGCGCTGCGAACGCCGACGCCTCGGGCGTGCGCACGATCTCCGGTTTGTTGAGCTTCATCACTACCCAGGGAATGATCGCGATGGAAGCGAGCCCGGGGACGATGGTCGCTTCCAGCCAGCTCGCCCATGTGACTTTGTAGCCGAAACTTTCGGCCATGCGCGCAGCGATGGGATTGCTCGCCTGACCGGTGTAAAACATCGCGGCGGTGATGCAGATGCATTGATAGACCGACGTCATCATGAAGGAGCCGAGCAGTGCCGCGCTCGCGCCCGGTTTCGAGCCGTACAGTTCGGAGATGGATCGCGCGATGGGCAAAATGATGCCGCCCGATCGAGCGCCGTTCGACGGAATCATTCCGGCGAGCACCATATCGGACAGCGACAATGCGTACGACACTCCGAGCGAGCTTTTCCCGAACGCGCGCACGAACAGCAGCGCGATGCGGCGAGCGAGCCCGGTGTTGATCAGCGCTCGCGAGATCATAAACGCGGCCATCACCAGCCACACCGATTTATCGGCATAGCCGCCCAGCGCGGATTCGACGGTCAGGCCTCCGAACAGCGCCGATAGTGTGACGGCGAGCAGTACCAGCGCGGCCGCGGGAATCGGCTGATTGATGGAGCCGGCGATGGTCGCGATGAAGATGCCGGTGAGTCGCCAGCCTTCCGGCTTGACGGATTCAGGGCGGGGAATAACGTAGACGACAAACGCGTAGACCAGCGCGAGGACGGCGAATCCTCGAAGGGTGCGCTTCCAGTCGTAGACGTGTTCATTTTCCATTTGCTATCCGCGCTCAGACAAAGTGTCAGGATACGCTAGTGACAGGCCACACGCCAATGAAATACCGGACTCTTTCGCGATTGCTGCTGTTCCTGTTCGTGGGTTACATCCCGGTCGGACTCGCGGTGGGCTATCTTTCGCTTCACCTGTTTCAAACATTTACGCCAGCTTTTGTCATTGCGTTCGCGTGGATGCTGGCGTATCTGATTGTCGGGGGATTGTGGATGACCTATCGATGTCGCGCCTGCCGGACGCGATTTTTTGGGCGGGCGATGTTTTCCAGCGCGTGCCCGAAGTGCCGGCGGCCCGCGGTCTGATATTCCATTGACCGCGAGGAATAGCCGGACGGTACCAGTCGTTTCAGCCCTTTCGCCATGCGACGTTTGTTCCGCATACTCGACGCAACGGTGATGAAACATTTGTAGGACCGTGATCGATCCGGATCAATGGGAGGAGCGAATGCAGCAGCGTTCGCAATCAACGATTCCGGATCGGTCGCGGAATCGGCCACGATGCTGTCAAAGCGCCCGCGCGCGTTTCCTTTCATGCACCCGGCGACCTTGCGAATCGTGCTGGCTCCGCGTGTCGCGCCGACCGCGGTTACGCTTCCGGCGGCGAAGTTTCGCTTTCGCGTTCGGCCTGCTCCGCCGCTTGCGGACCGGCGGCGAGCCCTTCGGCGATAATCCTTCGCGCGTCGTCAGCCTGCGATCGCGGCACGGTTAACTCCAGCGCGACGTCGACCGGCATTTCCGGCAGATCGTTGCGAATCACGGCGAAGATCCCGCCCGATTCCAGCAATCCCTTCACGGCGAACAATTCCGATCGCCCATCGCCGCGGCGTGCAGTGAACACCGGCACCAGCTCGTATTCATCGGGTGCGTCGGGATCGGGAGGATTGTTCGCGATCAATTCTTCGGCACGCGCACCGTCGGTCGATGGTACGCGCACTTCCACCGATCCTACGATCACGCCGGGCGCCCGATCGTCGAGCAGCGTGGCACTGATCCCTTCCCGCACCAACATCGCCGCCACCTGGTGCGCTTCTTTTTCCGCGCTCGAATCTGCCGATCGATAAACAGTCACGAGTTCGCCCATGCCCCGAGCATACGCTATCCCTCCAGCGCGCTGCCGATTTCGATAAAGGGGAATATGCTGGTGATGGTGGGGGAAGTGAAGCATCCCGCGTGCCCCAAGTGCGGCTGGAGCGACGTGCGATTGTCGCGCTGTGAGGGCTTGGTCGACTTCCTCGCGCGCCTGGCGTGGTTGTCGCCGCTGCGCTGCCGCAAATGCCGCTTGCGATTCTACCGTCCGTGGTTCATTGCGGCGCATGCGGACAAGTTCGAACCGGATGCTCTGGCGGGGCCTCCACTTGCCCGGATGATGGCGCTGACCGCGCCGTCCGCGGCGGCGCCCCCGCCGCTATCGTTCACCCCCGCCAGCTCGATCTTGCTGCTCGATGAAGATCGCGAACTGCGGCGACTGCTGGTGCGATTGCTGCGGCGCGATGGCTACCTGATCCGTGAGGCGGACTATCCGCGCGACGCGCTGTACGAACTCGCTGCGGGCCGAGTCGATCTGTTGATCGCCAATCTGCATCGCGATCAGAGCCAGCAGATGCTTCGGGAGGTTCGCGACGCGTATCCGTCGCTAATAATTCTGGAACTGGCCGATACCGGCATGGCACGCGCCAGCGCGGTGGTGGATCGTGTCCGCCAGTTGCTGCATTCACCTGACCGGGTACAGTAAACTTCGGATTGAAAACTCATGGCATTCTGCACAAATTGCGGTTCCGCTTCGAGCGATGGTGCGCGCTTCTGCACCGGATGCGGCAAGCCGATCGGTATTCCGCCAGACAATCCCCTGCCGCTTCCCCCACCCGCTCCACCGCCGTTCCTACCCGGAAGCGTTCAGCCGGCCTATGTTCCTCCGCCTCCCGCGCTCAAGCTCGAATACACCATTCAGGGCGACAACCTTCAGGTGATTCGTATCAAGCTGAAGCCCGGCCAGGAACTGTTCGCCGAAGCGGGCAAGATGATTTACAAGCAGCCGCAAGTGGTCTGGGAAACGCGCATGAGCGGCGACACGATCGGTGAAAAAATTTGGGGCGCGTTCAAGCGCAAGCTGATGGGCGAATCGTTGTTCCTGACCTATTTTCATTCGCAGGTCAATGGCGAGATCGGATTCGCGGGAACCTATCCGGGAAAGATCCAGTGCTTCGAGCTACGTGCCAATCAGAGCGTGTTCGTGCAACGCGATAGTTTTCTGGTCGCCGAAGCAACCACGCAATTGAACATCGCGTTCGTAAAACGTCTGGGCGCTGGATTCTTCGGTGGCGAAGGATTCATTCTCGAAAAGTTGACGGGGCCGGGAGCGGTCTTCATTCACGCTGGCGGCGATTTTGTGGAGTTCACCCTCTCACCGGGTGAAGTGTTGCAGGTAGATACGGGTTGCATCGTCGCATTCGAAGAAGGCGTCGATTACGATATCCAGCCCGTGGGCGGCATCAAGACCGCGATGTTCGGAGGCGAGGGCATTTTTCTCGCGACCCTTACCGGCCCGGGCCGCGTGATCGTGCAGAGCATGACTCTCGAGAAGATGCGCCGCGAGCTCGCGCCCATGCGGCATGGCGGTGATGAGCACAAAGGGCTCGACGTGATCAGCGGAATGTTCGACAACGAGGACTAGAAGACAGAATTCTGAACCCTGAATTCTGAATTCTTCTTCTCACCACGGCGATTTCTTCGAGCCGAACCACCACACCACTCCCATGGTCGCGGTGGTCTGATTGCGCTTCAGGATGCCGAGCGTATCGGTCAGGAAGTACGGTTGATTCGACGCGTCGCGGCGATACTCCTGTCGCAGCGTCAGCGTGGATGCGAGCCTTTGCTCGAATGTAATGGTCCCTTCTTTAAGCGCCTGCGATACGCCGCTGAACAATCCGCCCCGATCGAGCATGTACTCCGTCCGTCCTGCGATCGCGAGCCGTGGACTCAACTGATAGCGCACATATCCCGCCCCGCCTTCGACGCGCGTCGGCGCGGAATTCGTGTTCAACCGTTCGATCACGTAATCGGCTTCCGCCGCCAACGTCAGCTTCGAGGTCGCCTGCCAGGACGCGTAGCTGTCGAAGATGTGCAGCTTGCCGTTGTTTGGATTGGTGATGGGCTGAAACGCGACACCCTGGATTTCGGGCAGGCCGGGGATGGTGCTGCCTGGCAGAAATACCACGTCGGGATGCTCCTGGCCCAAATAGTAATTGACGTTCCAGGAGACATTCTTGCGCGGCTGCATCGCGAGCCCGAAAAATTGATCTTTGAATCCGTTGAAAGCTTCCGTCCATCCGGTTCCGTTCACAATCCAATAACTCACTCCCAACGCCGGAGTGATCTGGTAATTCGCGCGCACGCCCATGTGATAGAACGGCAGAAAATCGAACCACAGCGATCTTGAGTAATTGATCTGATCCTGGGTGTAATTGTTCTCGAAGCCGAGCGAGCTGCTGAATTTTCCGAAGTCGACAGTGAGCCCGCTGCCGACCGGGAGCACATAAGTTCCGTACGCTTGAAAAACATTGCGGTAAATATCGGGGCGAGGTTCGTTCATCGCGCTGCCCTGCAGCGTCGCGGTCGCCTGGCCGAATTGAAGATCGACACGCGCGCCCCAACGCTTTCCGTTCGCGACGTCGGGCGCGTCTTCCAACACGAGATCCGCTTGATTGAGACTGAACGCGTTGCTTGAAACATCGTAGGCGCGCAGCAGATTGTCGCGGCCGATCGGATTATTGAAGTTCCAGCCGTAATAGCCGTCGAACAGCATGTTGATTGAGATGCCGCTGGGCGGCGCGGAGGATGGCGCTGCCGCCGGAGCCGGCTCGACCTTCGCGACACTGGTCGGTGCGGCCGGCGCCGCGACCGTATTCGCGGGCTTCGTATCAACTGATCCGAGCTTCGTTTCCAGATCATCGACGCGAGCCTGAAGTTTCGCGACCAGCGACGTCAAGTCGGCAATCTGGCGGCTGAGGTCGGCTGCCGTTTGCGCGTGCGCGAAAGAGCCGGTCAACAGAAGCGCGAGAAGGAGTCTGCTCATGAAGGGTAGCTTACGCTACAGTCTTTATCAAAGTTCTGTGCGCTGAACCTTCGCTCGATTCTTCATGGCAACAGCCGTCGCTCTTGTTACCGTCTCCTGCGGATGGATCGGGGCCGAAGTTCCGGATTTCTGGATCACGCGTCCGCTGCGCAAGATCTTCGAAGAGATCGCCGCAGCCTGGGCCGCGCGCCCTTCGACCGCTTAGGCGCGATCCCAATCGCCACGAACAAGAACGGTTTCTTCGAGCGCCGTTCCGGGAAGCCCCCAGCGGCCAATGTTCTGTCGAACGAGCGGGAACCCGTGCGAGTACAGAAACGCCGGCAGAACGAAGTGGCGCTCCAGGGAATCCAGTCGCGTGTTGGGAAAAGTGCGATCGACGCGGCGAGGATAGTTGAATAGCGCGCGCGCCAGATTCGCCCAGCCCGTGCCTGCCCGCAGCAGCGCTCGATCCACCTGCTTCCACCCGGGCGACCACGATTGCTGCAGCCGTTCGGCCGATTTGAGCGAATGGTCCAGCTTATAAACGCAGCAGTCCCGCGAGAGGATCGTCTCGCTGCGCGCCAGCGCAAATGCCGCGTGCAACGCCAGACTGTCGTAATCAAGAAAGAGCGGAAGCGTGCTTTCGTGCAACCCGGCGATGCGCATCCACAGGTCACGCGACATCAGCAGAAAGTCGCCGCAGGCCTGGCTGTGCAAAATGGGAATGCGCCAGCTCGGCTCGTAGTCGATCGGCTCAGAGCGGAACACTGCGTGGCGATCGCAAATTGCCGACACAGCATTGCCCGGAACCATCTCCTCGAATGCCGCGCGCCCGATATCCACGCGATCGCAGCGATAAATCGTATCGTCATGCAGTCCTGGGGAGCCCAGGAAATCGATCAGCGCATCGGAATAAATCTGATCCGCCGCGCGATACACAAAGAAGCGCCCGCGGGACCTGCGCAGCCCGGCGTTCACCGCCAGCGCCTGGTGAAACACACGCTCGCCCGCGTGCTGAAAGCGGCGATGTTCCCTGGGATCTATCGTCATCACCCGAACGGTGACGAACTTGGCTTCGCCCGACGCGAACGGGCGCAGCGTTTCTCTCAAACGCACCCGCGACGGATCGGGATTGTATTCGACGACGAGAATCTCACTTTCGATCCGCGCGTCCTCTAACTGCCGGCGCAATATCGACAGGCTGGTTCCCTGGATCGCCGGAATATTGCTGGGGTAACTATCGTTGCGCGTCGGTATGACCAACGACAGATAGGGTGAGATAGCCCCCCGTGGACCGTGCATCGTGTCATTACAGGCTACTACTCGGATCCCGTTCTTCAAAGAGGACCATGTTTTTGCGAACGTAAAGCTCTGTGAATACGTACCATATACATGCGGAATTTCCTAACGGACGTGCGGCATTGGTGCCGCGTTCTGATCAAGAACCCCGGATTCGCGCTGGTCACTGTGGCCGCGCTCGCGTTGGGAATCGGCGCCAATGCGGCGATCTTCTCCGTGATCGAACGCGTGCTGCTGCGCCCGCTGCCGTTTCCTGATTCTGAACGCATTCTTCAACTTCGGCGGCACTTTCCGCAAGGCGACGGCGCGTCGATTTCGATTCCGAAATACATGGCGTGGCGCAAGGCGCAGGCATTTCAAGCCATCACCATGTACGATTTTGGCAGTCACGGCCTGAATCTCGGCAATGGCGATCGTCCTGATCCTGTGAACGGGATGCGCGTCAGCGCAGGCTTCTTCGACGTATTCGGCGTCAAGCCGATTCTGGGGCGCACGTTTTCGCAGACGGAAGATCTGCCGGGCGGCGGAAACGTTACGGTCATCAGTTACGGCACGTGGAAGAATCATCTTGGCGGCGATCCGAACATCGCCGGACGCACCATTACGCTGAATCATGAATCCTACGTTGTGCTCGGCGTCCTGCCTGAAGATTACCAACCCGAGCCACCCACCGATCTCTACATGCCCGGGCAGTTCGATCCCAACAGCACCAATCAGGGGCACATTTATTCGGTCGCGGGAAGGTTGCGCCCTGGCGCGACGGCCACATCGGCGACCGCGGAACTGAAGGTTCTCGCCGCGCAGTTTCAGAAGGCTCATCCCGATTTTGTCGATCCTACCGAATCGGTCAGCGTGATTCCGCTGCGCGACGCCGTGGGCGGCGATGTACGTTTGGCGCTGCTGATCATGGCGGGCGCGGTAGCGTTCGTGTTGCTAATCGCGTGCGCGAATGTGGCCAGCCTGCTGCTCGCCCGCGCGGCCGGTCGGAGCCGCGAAATCGCACTACGGACCGCAATCGGCGCGGGTCGTGGAAGAATCGTGCGGCAATTGCTTACCGAAAGCCTGATCCTGGCTGTCGCGGGCGGAATCGCGGGGTTGTTCATCGCGCAGGCCGGTGTGCGTTTGCTGCTTGCGTTCAGTCCCGGAAATATTCCGCGTATTAACGATCCCGACCACTCGGCGGCCGCGGTCAGCGTGCTGGATTGGCGTGTGCTGCTATTTCTGCTCGGCATTTCTGTGCTCACCGGTGTGATTTTCGGATTACTCCCGGCGCTGCGTGTGTCGAAGCTGGATGTGAACTCCGCGCTCAAAGAATCGAGCGGACGATCCGGAACCGGGCTGAAGAATAATCGCATTCGCGGAGCTCTGGTGGTGGCCGAAATCGCACTGGCGATGGTGCTGCTGGCCGGCGCGGCGCTCATGATCCGGACCTTTGCCGGGTTGCGTTCGGTCAATCCGGGATTCGATACCGCCAACGTCCTGACCCTCAAGACATCAACCTCGGGCAGCAACTACGCGTCGACCGCGCGCGTGGAGACCATGGTCCGGACCGCGTCCGAACGCATCGAAGCGCTGCCGGGTATCGAGTTCGCCGGCGCCGCGTTAACCCTGCCGATGGATGGCACGGCGGTCGATCTTCCCTTCGCCATCGTGGGACGCGCACCCAAGGTGAACGGCAAATGGGAAGGCGACGACCAGTGGCGCTTCGTAACGCCGCACTATTTCGAGGCGTTGCGCATTCCGCTGGTGCGTGGACGTTATTTCGATCTCCGTGACACTGGCAAGGCATCACATGTCGTGATCGTGAATGACGCGTTCGCCAAGAAGTATTGGCCGCAGGGCGATCCTCTGGGGCAGCAAATGTCGATCGGCAACGGATTGGGTGCGGATTTCGAAGAACCCGCGCGCGAGATCGTGGGCATCGTCGGCAGCATCACGGAAGTCGGACTCAGCCAGGGTACAGTCCCGGTCATGTATGTGCCCCAGGGACAGATTACGGAAGGGCTGACCAAGCTCGCCAATGGCCTGCTGCCGCTGAGCTGGGCGATTCGAACCAAAACCGATCCGCTGCTTTCAGCGAGCGCAGTGACGCGCGAAATTCAGGGTCTGGATGCGGAACTGGCGCCCGCGAAAGTGCGCACCATGGATCAGTTGATCGCCGATTCGACGCAGCGTGAAAACTTCAACACACTGCTGCTGACCGTATTTGCCGCCATCGCGCTGCTGTTGGCCGCCGTTGGAATCTACGGGCTGATGTCATATTCCGTCGAGCAGCGTACGCAGGAAATCGGGATTCGCATGGCGCTCGGAGCCGATCGCGGGGTCATGATGCGACAGGTGTTGGGCCAAGGGATGATACTGGCCGGAATCGGAATCGCGATCGGGACCGCCGCGGCCTACGAACTGACGCGTTTCCTGGGAGCGCTGCTGTTCGGCGTCAAGTCGACCGATCCGTGGATCTACGGCGTAGTCGCCGCCATCCTCGCGGCGGTGTCGATGATCGCCGCGCTGGTGCCCGCGCGTCGTGCGACCAACGTCGATCCGATTTTGGCCTTACGGCACGAGTAGCATCGCTAGGGCGTACGCGTATTTCCCGGACTTCACCCACAGAAAATCGCCGCCGTCGGAGAGCTTGTCGGGATTCTTGACCACATAGAGCAGCACCGTTTCCGGTGCCACGCACTGGCGGTACATATTTCCCCCGGCCTCGCCGCCTTTGCCGAACGCCACAGCGAGATAGAAAATCGAGGGAACGGAATCGATACGCAGCACCCCGTTGCGAAGCTGCGACGTCACCTCACGCAGGCCCCCGCCGGAATACGTCACTACGCCCTCGGTGCTCAGTCCCATGACGTAATGCGCCGGATGATCCACATCCACGGTTCGATCGAGCGCGACCTGGAATCGCGTGGTAACCGGCTGCATCGATCCTGCTCTAACCACCCGAAACAGTACTGTGCACGACGCTTTCGATCCCGGTCCGTAGATCGCGTTGGCGAAATCGGTCGCGTTGCCACCGGTTTCGGCCGCGATGCGTTCGGCTTCGGTCGGAATCTTGGGAGCGTTCGCCGCGGCCGCGCACCCCGTAGGCAGAACGAACAGGGATGCCGCGGGCGATGCTGTAGTAAACCTCTTCACTTCAATGATCACCTTGGGCGGCTCGCTTCCCATCGCGAGCTGCGCTTTCATGAGCAGACCTGTCTTCGTTTCGATCCACGCCTTGACGGTGGTACCATCCTTGGTCACCTCGACCACGTTGGTCGCGATTCCATTCACTGTCTCGCTGCCCAGTTGCTTGCCGCCCTTGATTTCAGAGGTGAGCTCCGCCGATGTCTTGAACGGATCGCCCCAGTCTCCCGAGAACGTGCCGCCGCTGCAGGAGCTCGCATCCGCGGGATACCAGGTGAAGTTGCGATGCGCCTCCAGATCGTACAGCGTGCGCGTGTGCGACGAGTCGGTGTCGATCACGGCTTTCGATCCGCTTCGATAGATGGTCTGCGTCACTGACGTGCCGGCCATGGAGTTGACCTGGGTGACCGTATAGCTGGCGGGCGCGGTTTGAGCGAGCAGCGCTGGCACTGCAATCGTCGTCAGCAGGCCGAAAATCTTGTTAGGCATTCTGAATCATACGCACTGCCCGACGGGTTTTCGGCTCAACGGCACGAACGACCGCGCTAGAATGCCAGTCTGATGCATCGCCGTTCGATCATCCTGGGATTGTTGCTGCTGGTCTGCGGCCTGACGGCCCTCCCCGTTGATTTACCCATCAAAGTCTTTACCTCCACTGACGGCCTTGCTTCCAATCGGGTGGGGCCCATCCTCTCGGATTCGCGAGGATTCCTGTGGTTTTCAACGGAAGATGGCCTGAGCCGTTTCGATGGAACACATTTCGTCAATTTCGGGGTCGAGCAGGGCCTGCCGTATCCGGTAGTGACCGATATCGTCGAAGCCGCTGACGGAGTGTACTGGGTGGCGACTAATGATGGATTCGCCATCCTGGACGCCCGCGGTGGGACTGCGAAAGAACCGGGTGTGCACATCCGCAAGTTCACGATTGCGAGCGATCCGGCTGCCAACCGCATCAACGTTCTCTATCGCTCGCGGGCCGGCGTCCTGTGGCTCGGTACCGACGGCGGCGTGTTCACGCTCGATGAATCGCACGGCGATGTACGCTTTTCCCGCGTCGAGCTTTCGCTTGCCTATCCCGATCTGCTGGTGCAAACCGTCGCGCTGCTCGAAGACTCCGAAGGAAGCATGTGGATCGGCACCAAGTACGGACTGGTTCGCCGCCTGCGCGATGGCCGCACTGTGCATTACCCGGTGCAATCGCGGCGTGCCACCGACAATGTGCTCAGCCTCTTGCTGGATCCAGCGGGAGTGCTGTGGGTGGGACATGAAACGGGGCTGTTCCAGTTCCTCCCTCCGCCCGAATCCGCCCGCCCCGCGCGCGATTCTCCCAACTCCACGCGCGATGAAACGCTGACTCGCGCCTGGAGTTCCAAAGCTCATTTTGAGCGGCCGACGACGACTGGTGAGGCGCGCTTCCTCCCGCTCGGCTTTGCGGTGCGTGGTCTGCATCGCTTCGCCGATGGCAGGATCTGGGCCACCACCAGCTTCGGTGGCGTGCACGAATTCTCGAATGGAACGGACCGTCCGGTAAACACCGCGCGCAGTCTGATGCGCGACCTGTCCGGCGCGATATGCGAGGATCGCGATGGCAACGTGTGGCTGGCCACGCAATCGAGCGGCGCCATCCGCATTTCGCCCCAGGGCTTCATCTCCTACGGCCAGGTGGAAGGTCTACACACCCAGATCGCCGGGCTGGTGGAGTACGACGAACACCGCATGATGGTCCTGATGGGCGCCATGCAGATCGGCTGGCTGCAGCGTGACGATTCCGGCAGCGTCAAGCTCCTGCCCAATCTGATCACCGCGCACGAAGCCACCAGCCGATGGAGTTCGGTGTACAGTCTGCTACACGATTCGCAAGGCGATTGGTGGCTGGGCACGCGGGACGGTCTATACCGTTTCGCTCCCACGCGCAATCCGGATCGCTTTCTCAGTTCGCCGAAAGCCGTCTACACGACGAAGGACGGGCTCGCCGAAAACTGGGTGACCAGAATCTATGAGGACTCGCACCATGACCTGTGGATCGAGAGCTTCGCGTCCGCGCATGAGCCGATCACGCGATGGGAACGCGCTACCGGGCGTTTCATCCGCTATTCGGATCAGGATGGTCTCCCCGCCTTCAGCGCCGCCACTTCCCTCTCCGAGGATCGCGCCGGCTACCTGTGGATCACCTTCCGCGAGGGCGGATTGGCGCGGTATCGCGCCGGCAAATTCCGCTATTTCGGAGCGCGCGAAGGCGTCCCGTCCGGTCAGATCGTCGGCTGTTTTATCGATCACGCGGATCGGATGTGGTGCCCCACGCTGGAGCACGGGTTGATGCGCTTGGACCAGCGCGGCGACTCGCACCTGGACCCGGTGATCTATACCGCTAAGCAGGGGCTTTCGAGCGATCTGGTTTATGCGAATGCCGAAGATCTCCAGGGGCGCTTGTATTTCGGGGGGCCGCAGGGACTCGACCAGCTCAATCCTGAGACGAATGAGATCCGGCATTTCAACGCGTCCGACGGCTTGGCGCCCGGCCGCGTTTTTCATGTGACCCGGGATAGTCATGGATCCATGTGGGTAACCACCAGGACTGGAGTCAGCCGCCTGGTGGAGGCGGCCCCGCAAACGCAGCCGCCGCCCGCGCCGGTCTGGATCAGCGGGCTGCGCATCGCCGGAACTGAATATCCGGTTTCTCCACTGGGAGTGCACGAGCTCGCCATCGGCGATCTCCCGCCAGAGAAAAATTCGCTGCAGATCGATTATCTGCGGGTCAACTTCGCGTCGGGAGATCCGGTGCGGTTCCAGTACATATTGGACGGCGCCGATACGCAATGGAGTGAACCGACCTTGCTGCAAACCGTCAACTACGCCAGCCTCAAGCCCGGCGACTATCGATTTATGGTTCGCGCCATCGGGACCGGATCGGCGCCAGTAGGAACGCCGGCGGTGATCTCCTTGCGAATTCTGCCGCCGTGGTGGCTGCGCTGGTGGGCGATCACGCTCGCGATCGGCGTTCTAGTCTCGTCCTTCCTCGCTTTCGAGCGCTATCGCACTGCGCGCATGCAGGAATTGGGCGCGGCGCTGCTGCAATCGCAGGTGCTCACCATCGCGCTGAGCGATAGCGAGGCTCGTTTCCGCACTCTGGCCGAAACCGCATCGGACGCGATCCTGATCACCGACGCCGAAGGCGCGATCGTGTTTGCCAATTCCGCCGCGGAACGGATTTTCGGCCAGCCTGCTGTGCACATGACCGGCCGAAGCCTGACTTCGCTGCTCCCGGATTCGATGGAACATCTGCGCACCGGCGCTCCCGAAACACCGCGCTGGAACGCTGTGGAGATGACCGGCATTCACTCCGCCGGACGTCCCCTGACCCTGGAGGTCTCCTTCGCCGAATTCGATCGCCAGGGACAGCGCTATTTCACTGCCGTGGCTCGCGATATCACGGAGCGCAAGCACGCCGACGAAGCGCTACGCCGCAGCCGCGAAGAGCGCATCGCGGAATTGGAGCGGGTGCGCCGCAGAATCGCGACCGACCTGCATGACGACATCGGCTCCAGTCTCACCCAGATTTCCGTGCTGAGCGAAGTGGTGCAGAAGCGTTATCGCGATCCGGAATTCTTGATTTCAGCGCCGCTCTCTTACATCGCCCGTGCCTCCAGTGAGCTGATTGACAGCATGAGCGACATCGTGTGGGCCATCAATCCGCAGCGCGACCGTTTGAGCGAACTGCTGCACCGCATGCGCCGCTTCGCCGCCGACACCTTCACAGCTCGCAACATCGAGTTCGGTTTGTCGCTGCCCGATACGGAGGAAATGCGGCTGGAAGGAAATTTGCGCCGCGAGGTTTTTCTGATTTTCAAGGAGAGTGTCAACAACATCGTGCGCCACTCCGCGTGTACCCGGGCCGACATCGATCTGCGGCTGGCCGCCGGCCGGTTGGAACTGAACATTCGCGATAACGGCATCGGCTTTGATCCCGAAGCCCAGAGCGACGGCCATGGGCTGATCAGCATGAAGAATCGCGCCGCGGAAATGGGCGCGGATTACGAATTCCGTGCGGCCCCGGGAGCCGGCACGTCGATTCGATTGAGCGTGCCGCTGCCGTAGTCGAACAACGCGCGGGTGATATACTGTTCGTGACCAATCAGGATCGCGTCGAATGAGCCTTCCGTCCGCAGAAACCACGCCCGGGAATTATTTCGTCTCCAACTACCCTCCTTATTCGTTCTGGACCGGCGACCGCGTGGATGAAGCGTTTCAAGCGCTGGACCGTCCGGCCCGGCCCGGGACGCCTCTGGGCGTGTACCTGCACATCCCCTTCTGCCGCAAGCGCTGCCATTTCTGCTATTTCAAGGTTTATACCGACAAAAAAGCCGACGAAATAGAACAATATCTGGACGCCGCGATTCAGGAATTAAAGCTATATTCGGAAAAAGCGTTCATCGCCGGGCGCCAGCCCAAATTCATCTACTTCGGCGGCGGAACGCCGTCTTTCATTTCATCGAAACAGCTCACCCGCGTGGTCGACGACATGAAGCGTCTGCTGCCCTGGGACGAGGCCGAAGAAATCACGTTTGAATGCGAACCCGGCACGCTCACCGAAGGCAAACTGGAAGTGATTAAGAGCCTGGGCGTCACGCGATTGAGCCTCGGCATCGAAAATTTCGACGACGCGATTCTGGAATCCAACGGCCGCGCGCATCGCTCTAAGGAAATCCATCGCGCTTACGATTTCGCGCGCTCCATCGGCTTCCCGCAGATCAATATCGATCTGATCGCGGGAATGGTCGGTGAGACGGAATCGAACTGGCGCGATTGTGTCGCAAAGACCATCGATCTCTCGCCCGACAGCATCACCATTTATCAGATGGAGGTGCCCTACAACACCACCATCGTGAAGGAAATGAAGATCCACGGCCAGAATGTCGCGCCCGTCGCCGATTGGAACACCAAACGCGCCTGGGTCGATTACGCGTTCGCCGAGCTGGAACGCGCCGGCTACACCATCGCCAGCGCCTACGCGGCAGTGAAGGATCCTGCGCGCACCAAGTTTCTGTATCGCGATCTGCTGTGGAGTGGAGCCGATATGATCGGCCTTGGCGTCGCTTCGTTCTCGCACGTGGGCGGAACGCATTTTCAGAATCGTCACGATTGGGACGATTACATGGCCGCCCTCGCTTCCGGAAAATTACCCATCTTCCGCGCCTTCACGCTGTCGAGTGAAGAACAAATGATCCGCGAATTGATTTTGCAGTTGAAGCTGGGCCACGTGCATCGGCGCTATTTCGAAACGAAGTTCGGCGTCGATGTGGGACAACGCTTCGCCGATCCGCTGCACGCACTGTCCGATCGCGGCTTCATCGCCATCGAGCCGGAGAGCCTCAAGCTGAGCCGCGAAGGATTATTGCAGGTCGATTCGCTGCTGCATGATTTCTTCTTGCCGCAACATCGAAGTTCCAGATATGCCTGACACTTACGATGCGATTGTCGTCGGTGGCGGACCCGCCGGCACCACCGCAGCTACCATCCTCGCCCAGAAAAATCGTCGCGTCGTCCTGCTCGAAAAAGAAAAATTCCCGCGCTATCACATTGGCGAATCGCTGCTGCCGTTCGGCTTCTTTACGATGGAACGGCTCGGCCTCGTCGGCAAAATGAAGGGCTCGCATTTCGTCAAGAAGTTCAGCGTGCAGTTCGTCACTCCCGATGGGCGCAGTTCGGTGCCGTTCTATTTCCACACGCATCTCCAACACGAAGCCGCGCAGACCTGGCAGGTGCTGCGCAGCGAGCTGGACCAGATGCTGCTCGACAATACGCGCGCACACGGCGCGGAAGTGATCGAGGAGATCACCGCGCGCGAAGTGATTCGCGATGCAAGAGGCGCTGTCGCTGGCGTTAAGGCCGTCACCGCATCAGGCGACACGCGTGAATTCCACGCGCCCGTCACCATCGACGCCAGCGGTCGCGATGCATTTTTCGTCACCCGCAACGGCTGGAAGATTCGCGATCCGTTCCTCGACAAAATAGCCGTGTGGACCTATTACAAGGGCGCGCATCGCGATCCCGGCATCGACGAAGGCGCGACCACAGTCGCCTACGTTCCTGAAAAGGGGTGGTTCTGGTACATCCCGCTGGCCAACGATATCGTCAGCGTGGGCGTGGTGGCCGATAAAGATTACCTGATGCGATCGACCAAAGATCTGAAGGAGATCTTTTACAGCCAGGTCGCGCAAAACGTCTGGATTCAGGATCACCTCGCGAAAGGTGAACAATTCGGCCCGTTCCGCATCACCGGCGAGTATTCGTATCGATCGAAATACTGCGCCGCCGATGGATTAATTCTGGCGGGCGATGCGTTCGCCTTTCTCGATCCCGTGTTTTCGTCGGGCGTGATGCTGGCGCTGCGCAGCGGCGAACTCGCGGCCGACGCAGCGGACCCAGCGCTCACCGATGGCGATTTTTCGGGCGCCCGCTTCACCGAATACGGCGCGGAATTCTGCAAGCGCATCGAATCCATGCGGCGCCTGGTGTACGCGTTCTACGATCATAAATTCAGCTTCCGGGCTTTTCTAAAAAAATATCCGCACCTGGCGGGCGACGTGACCGATTGCCTGATCGGAAACTGGCTCAAGGATTTCGAGCCGATGTACTCCGCCATGCACGAATTCGCCGACAACATTCCTGCTCCGTTAACGCACGGGAAGCCGCTCGCCGCCGATTCCAATGCAGCTTGATCCGCGGCTGCAGGTGCTGATCGATCAGATCATCGGCCGCAATCCTTTCTATGCGAAGAAACTCGGCGCCGCGTCGGAAATTCCGTTCACTACGAAACAGGAATTGATCGACGATCAGCGCGCGCATCCGCCCTTCGGTACCAATCTCACTTTTCCCATCGGCGATTACACCCGCTTCTGCCAGACCACCGGCACCACCGGGCATCCCCTGCGCTGGCTCGACACGCCCGAAAGTTGGGAGTGGATGTGCGGCAATTGGATGCGCGTCTACCAGGCCGCCGGGGTTACCCGCGGCGATCGCATCTTCTTCGCGTTCTCGTTCGGACCGTTCCTGGGATTCTGGGTCGCCTTCGATGCAGCGGTGAAAATGGGCGCGCTCGCGATTCCCGGCGGCGGAATGCGCACCGCCGCGCGGCTGCGTTCGATTCTCGATGGCGAGGCCACCGCGCTGTGCTGCACCCCGACCTACGCGATTCATATGGGCGAAGCCGCGCTCGCCGAGGGTATCGATCTGGCAAAGAGCCGCGTTCGTCGAGTGATCGTCGCGGGCGAGCCGGGCGGCAGCGTGAAAGCGACGCACGATCATATCGAATCTCTGTGGCCCGGGGCGCGCGTCGTCGATCATCACGGCATGACCGAGGTCGGCCCAGTCAGTTACGGCTGCCCGGCACGCGATCGCGTTCTGCATGTGATCGAGTCATCTTATATACCTGAAATCGTCGACCCCATCACCGGCGCTCCTTCTGATCGAGGCGAACTGGTGCTGACGAATCTGGGCCGCGTCGGCTCACCGCTGATTCGCTATCGCACTGGCGACATCGTGCAGCGCTCGGCTCACGCGCTGTGTGAATGCGGGACGCGAGATCTCGCGCTTGAGGGCGGAATCCTCGCGCGAACGGACGATATGGTGGTGGTGCGCGGTGTGAATCTTTACCCCAGCGCGATTGAAGAGATCCTGCGATCGTGCGAAGGCGTCGCCGAATATCGCGTCGAAATCCGTAGCGATCGTGCGTTGACTGAAATGAATATTG
The DNA here is from genome assembly GCA_963819125.1 of Terriglobia bacterium. Classification (GTDB taxonomy): domain Bacteria; phylum Acidobacteriota; class Terriglobia; order Bryobacterales; family Bryobacteraceae; genus Palsa-187. Next base: position 519,596 of record CAWFUQ010000011.1, on the reverse strand, counting down.
TGGTGGAACCTGCTGTCGATGGCGATGCGACTCTGGTGCATCGGCTGGAGACCGCGCTGCGCAACGCGCTCGCTCTGCGGATTCCGGTGTCGCTGGTAACTCGTGGCTCCTTGCCGAGGTTCGAAATGAAAGCGCAGCGCTGGGTGCGGTTGTGAGCGTGTGAAAATAAGGGCATGAAGCGACCGTTCGCAGCAACGGTCTGGCGAGGAGGCGATTGGTTCGTGGCACAGTGCCTGGAAATCGACGTTGCGAGCCAAGGCGCGACTGAGGACGACGCGCTGCAAAACCTGAAAGAGGCGCTGGAACTTCACTTCGAACCGCCGGTCGCGACGCGGCCCCCGGCAACGCGCGTAGTCGAGGTTGAGGTTGGCACGGCTTAGAGCGCCGAATGTGATATTCTCCACGAAGTGCGATTTAATCTGCGAATTGCCGCGTTCATTTCCGCGATTGCACTCAGCATTTATGAAGTGTCCTTGATCATTACTCAAGCCGGGACTTTTAGCCGTCAGGCGCATCCGCCGCTAGTCAATCTTCTGTCAGTAGTGGCTTTCCTGGCGGCACGCGCGTTCTTCCCGGTTTTTCTTGGAACGTTATTCTTCGCTAACCCTCGCATCAAGGTATCGAGGCCGATGCAGTATGGTGCGATGGTGCTCCTGCTCCTGCAGTCGAGCATGGCAATTTCTCCGTCCTACAATCTGATTCGCCTGATTCAAACTGGCTGGCGCAACATCAGCTACTACGACGACTCGATGATGGCAGGGAAGGTCTGGTCCTGGCTGACTCATTCGAGCGATCCTTCTCAAATCTGGTGGGCGCTCGCGCTTGGTCTCTTCATAGCAGGTCCCGTCCCGGTCGTCATCGCTCTTTGCCGGGGAGAAGAGGCACCGGACGAAAACGCCCCGGTATCGCCCGCGGTATTTGATCTCGCGCGTGCTGCAGTGATCGCGAATGCACTGCTGCTACTGTTCGGCTTGTCCGCCCTGATCTACGGATCCTTGGTAGCCGATCATGCGAGAGATATATTCTCAGGCACGCATGGTTCGTTGATGTCTAGCGACCAGAACGACATCTCCTCACGCTTACTTAATTCACTGCGCCTCTTTCTTAATGGTCTGCCCTCGCTGATTTTCCCGTTCAATTGGATGGCAATCACATGGATGATTTACCTAGGGATCGCTCGCGCACGCCGAGCTGCGGAGGAGCCAGCACTCACTTCCGTTACAACAACCGCTCCAGCGCCGCCGACCAATACTTCTTCGAACACCCCACCTCTTCGCCCGAATGAAGCACCAGCGTGTAGTTGTGATCCTCGCTCAGCCTGACCTCGCGAATCGCTGCGACGCGCACGATTGCGCTCCGGCTCACGCGCGCGAACTCCGCCGGGTCGAGCCGTTTCTCCAGTCCATCCATCGTGGCGCGCAGTGCGAACTCGCCTAGCTCACTATGCAGCAGCGCATAATTCCGATCCGCAGCGATGTGCGCGATCGCATCCACGGGTAGAAAATATGCAGCGCGCTTGCGCTCCACCAGAAATCGTCGCGCATATTTTGATTCAGCCGTGCGCGCTGGCGTCGCGATCCGTTCCCGCACTCGTGCGATGGCCGCGGAAAATCGTTCCTGCGAAACCGGCTTTAATAAATAATCGATCGCCGCGACTTCGAACGCCTCGACAGCATACTCGTCATATGCCGTCAGGAAAATTGTCTGCAAGCCACGCTGCTCCAGAATCTCGTCGAGCGATTGTAGAATCTCAAACCCGGTTCCATCCGGCAGGCGAATATCGAGAATTAAGAGCTGCGGATTCGCCATCGCGATTCCGGCGATCGCCTCACAACACGTCGCCGCGCTGCCGCACACTTCCAGATCCGGCTCCTCTGCTACTAATCGCTCCAATTTGCGCAACGCAGGCGGCTCATCTTCCACTAAGAACACCCGGATCATTGTGGAATCACGATCTCGACGATCGCCCCGCCATCCTCGTGCGTATTCAATCGCAGACTCGCGCGATCGCCATACACCGTCGCAAGTCTCTTCCGCGCGTTCGCCAATCCATGCCCATTTGATTTTCCATTCGCGAACACGCCGCGCCCGTGATCGCGAATCGAAATATTCAACGTGCCGTTCACGCGCTCGACTCCGATTCCAATGTTGAGACGTCCCGTGGCGGGATCCTGCCCATGCTCCACCGCGTTTTCGACCAGAGGCTGCAGCAGCAGCGCCGGCACCTGCGCCGATTCCGCATTCGCTCCGCATGCAATCTCGAACGTGAGTTGATCCTCTAATCGCGCCTTCATCACGTCCAAATATTGCCGCACCAGGCCGAGCTCTGTTATCACGGGAACCATCGGCGAATCGGGGAGCCGCAGCGTCGCGCGCAAAAAATCGGCGATGCGCTCCAGCATTCGATCCGCACGTCCCAGGTCCTCATACATCGTCGCCGAGACCGCGTTCAGCGCATTAAAGAGGAAATGCGGTTGCAGTTGATGACTCAGATTCTCCAGTCGCGCCGAAACGAGCTGCGTCTCCAGATCCTTGGTGCGCAGCCAACTCTGGTAAACAGTGTACGCCGCCACCCACATCGCGTAATGGACCAGTTGCGACGGGAACTCCATGAAGTAGCGTGCCGGCATCCTGCCGTAATCGTAAGCGCCCAATCCGAACAGCGGAAAAAGAATCGATCGCGATCCCCACATCAGCGATGTGTGCACCACCGAGAGACCCGCGGCATTCAGCAAGTGCCCACCGATCGAAGTGATCGACCAGCCGATCGGCACGCGCCGCGTGAACGCGAACACCCACGGCAGTAGCATCATCGCCAGGTAGTAGCCGGTCGCCTGTTCGATGAAATGCGCGGCCCACTGCGGCCGCTCATCCCGCGCGACGTGATCCAGGCAGCGGTACAACACGTCCAGCCAACACGCCAGCGTGAAGTACACGAAAATGTACAGCTTGATATGTTTCATTGCGGACTGAGTGCGAACGCCACGATTTTCGAATCCAGTTTAGCGCTGCCGAAATCGATTCCGCCGGCCGAGATCGCCACCATCTCGCGACCGCCCGCTGTCCGGTAAATCGCCGGCGTCGCGCGTGCCGCCGCCGGCAGATCGCCATTCCAGAGTTCGCGCCCATTCGAAGTATCGAATGCGCGGATTTTCGCGTCGAGCGTCCCGCCCACGAATGCGACGCCTGTTTCCGTTATGCTGCGCCACCCAGATTCGGCGATCCTGGCACGGCATGAGCGGCGTCAGGTCCGAACGCGCCCAGTGGAGATCGCCATGCGATCATTCCTGTGTCGGGATTCACCGCGACCAGGTCGCCCCACGGCGGCGCGATGCACGGCACGCCATTGTTCACGAAAAATTCCCGCGACATTCCGTAGGGCGCGCCGAATTGCGTCGCGGTCTCACGATCGGGATGCGCCTTGCGCTGCTGGGCAACCTGCGCCGTGGGAATCAGCCGGATCACCGCGGGAAAGCGATTCACCGGCGCGATCAGCAAGCGATTTTTCGCGTCCCATGACGCGCCACCCCACTGCAGCCCTCCGATGTTGCCCGGCACCATCAAGCTTCCCCGCTCGCTTGGCGGTGTGAAGATGCCATCGTTGCGCAGGGAATGAAAGATCGCCAGACACGCTTCGCGCGCCTGCGGAGTCGGCCCCCAGATATCTTTCTCTTCGATCTTCTGCGGCGCGAGCGACGGCGGCAGAGTGGGGAACGGCTGCGTCGGCGACGATTGCTCGCCCTTCACATCGCTCTGCGGAACGGCTCGCTCTTCGATCGGAAATAGCGGCTTGCCTGTTGCGCGATCGAACAGAAACAAGTGACCGGTCTTCGATCCCACTGCGACCGCCGGTCCGTTCTTTCCCGGGAAAAGCAACGGCTTCGATGCGACGTCGTAATCCCATAAATCGTGATGCACGGTTTGAAACGCCCACACTTTTTCGCCGGTTTCCGCTTTCAGCACCACGATCGAATTCGCATCGCGATTATCACCGGGGCGCAGGCCGCCATAATAATCTGGGCTAGCGCTGCCGGTGGGCAGAAATACCAATCCGCTGGCCGGATCGATCACGATGGTCGACCAGGTGTTCGCCGCTCCCGCGGTCAGTTTCGCATCCAGAGGGTACCAGGTCCAGCGCAGCGCGCCGGTTTTCGCATCGAATCCGCGCACTTCGCCGCTCGCCATCATCGCGCGGCTGTTGTCGGCGACGTATGATCCCACGATCACCACATCCTTATATACAGCCGGCGGCGAGCTCACCCCGTACTCGCCGTTGTAGAACGGCGCACGCCGCAGTCCCACCGTCAAATTCACTTCGCCCGATTTGCCGAACCCTTCGCACGGCTCGCCCGTGGTTCGATCCATGCACACCAGGCGAGCATCCGGCGTGCCCAGGAAAATCGATTTGCCGGCGAGCGTGACGCCGCGCGTGGTCGGCTCACTGAAATCCCACTTCTTGTTGACGCGCAAATCGCGTTTCCAGATTTCCTTGCCCGTATCGGCATCGAGCGCGATGACCAGCCCGCCCGGCGTCGAAATATAAAGCTTGCCGTCGGCATAGACCGGTGTAGCTTCGAAATGCGACGCCTTCGCTGGAAACACGTGCGGCGATTCGCCGGTGTCGTAGGTCCACGCGACTTTCATCTTCGAAACATTTTGGGGAGTGATGGATTCGGGCGCTCCGCCCTGAATCGAGACCGTCAGAAGAAGGCTAAAGAGTGCGAATCTCATGAGTCCATTTTCTGCGGCCTTCCGCGCTGATCCAAGCACGCTGGGACGAATCGCGGCAATGCTGGGACGAACGCGGCGTGTGTTCCCGTAAAATGAAAACTTGCGCGGTTTCTTCTCCCGAAAACAGCCCGCCTTCACCAAAGTTCTGCTGATCGAAAGCGGCTCGCGCGGTCTGTTCGATCGCCTGATTCCGATCCTGTACCAGGCGAACGGTGACGAGATGCAGCTCGATCTGGTGACCTGCTACGCCGGCGTCCCCGCGGGATTTCGCGACGGCCGCGTGTATCGCGTCACGGATTATCGCGGTAGCGATGCGCGCAAGCGTCTCTATGTGGAGCTCGCATCGAACGGCTACGCCGCCGCCGGCATCATCTGTTCCGGCGAGCCGATCATGTTCAAGTGGAAATGGATGTTCGCCGCGCGTGTGCCCGCCAAGTTTTTCGTGCTGAATGAAAATGGCGATTATTTCTGGATGCAGTATGATCGCTGGCGCATCATGCTGCACTTCATTTTGTTTCGCGCGGGCCTGACCGGCGGGGCCGCGATTCCCACCATCGCGCGATTGCTATTCTTCCCGGTGATGCTGTTGTACCTGATTTTCTATGCAGGATTCGTACACTTACGAAGGAAACTGAGGACCCTATGAAAGCTGTCTATATCGAATCGACCGGCGGACCTGAAGTGATGAAGTATGGCGATCAACCCACGCCCACGGCTGCTGCGGGACAGGCGCTGGTTAAGGTCGCGGCGTCGGGCGTCAACTTTATCGACACGTATCATCGCACCGGATTGTATAAGCTGCCTCTGCCCGCGATTCTGGGATCGGAAGGCGCGGGTACGGTCGAATCGGTTGGTGATGGCGTGACTTCGGTTAAGCCCGGCGATCGCGTGACGTGGGCGATGACTCGCGGATCGTATGCGGAATACGCGGCGGTGCCGGCAGTGCAGCTCGTCACGATACCCGATGCGGTTTCGTTCAACGACGCAGCCGCCGTGATGCTGCAAGGCATGACCGCGCATTATCTGACGCATTCCACTTTTCCGCTGAACGAACATCACGTCGCGCTGGTGCACGCCGCAGCCGGAGGCACCGGACGATTGATCGTGCAGATGGCGAAGTTGCTGGGCGCACGCGTGATCGCGACGGTCGGTTCGGAAGAGAAAGCGAAAATCGCGCGCGAAGCGGGCGCGGACGAAACGATTCTTTATCGCGAAAAGAATTTCGCGGAAGAAACTCGCCGCTTGACCGGAGGCGCTGGGGTCGATGTGGTGTACGATTCCGTCGGAGCGGATACCTTCGACCGCAGTATCGATTCGCTGAAGATCCGCGGCATGATGGTGTCGTTTGGCAACGCCAGCGGCCCGGTGCCGCCGATGTCGCCGCTGCTGCTGGCGCAGAAGGGATCATTATTTCTGACGCGGCCTACGCTGGCGCAGTACATCGTGACGAGAGAAGAACTCGACTGGCGCGCCGGCGATTTATTCAAATGGCTCGCGTCAGGGAAATTGAAGTTGATGATCGATCGAGTGTACCCGCTCGCCGATGCCGCACAATCGCATCGTGATTTAGAGGGTCGCAATACTAGCGGGAAATTAGTGCTGTCGATATCCTGACGCGCGCCCATAGCCGATGGCAATCGAACCATCACGGCCGCCAGTTTGAGGCGCGAGTGTCAACGAGCGCGTTTGGGCGCAACGGCGCCTTGAATTTTACAAAGGTGCGCTGAAAAGTCTCCGACTTTCAACGGAGCGCCCCGTGGATGGGGACTTATGAGATACGCGGTTGTCATTGAGAAGGCCGATTCGAACTGGGCCGCCTATGTGCCCGATCTTCCGGGTTGCGTGACCACCGGTGCAACTCTCGAGGAAACGAAGCGCAACATTCAAGAAGCCGTCGAACTGCATCTCGAGGCGATGCGCGAGGTCGGCGAGCCGATTCCGTCGCCAACTACGGATGTCTCTTTTGTCGAGCTTCAGCCGCTTTGAAGCTACTCTGCGTCGACTGGCTCGGGCGTCTCGATGGCACCGCTTACGACAGCCGACCCGTACCGGAAAAAGAACCTCACCCTCCCGCCGTCATTCATCTCCAAGGTCAGCATTTCTACGGGCGCGCCCGATAACGGCGCGAGAACGCATTACTCCCAATGTGTTCCGACAGGGATTAGTTCCCAGATTCTTTCGCCGATGGCCGTTGTCCCTTGACAAATTCCATAGTTCCATTATCATGGAACTATGGAAGCGCGAGCCAGGGCCGCATCTGAAATCGACCGAACCGCCACCTTCGCCGACCGTTTCGGCGCGCTTGGAGCCGAGCCACGGCTTCGCATTCTGCGCGCGCTCCTCGCCGCGCATCCCGACGGCATGGTGGTCGGCGAAATTCAGACCGAACTCGGCATCGCCGCCTCCACGCTCTCCCATCATCTCGACAAGCTCAAGAACGAAGACCTGATCGCCGTAAAACGCGAGAGCACTTTTCTGCGATACACCGCCAACACCGCCGCGCTGGAGGAACTGCTCGCGTTTCTCTACGCCGAATGCTGCACGCGCAACAAAGCGATCAAGCCCGCCAAGATCACGCAAATCTGCAAATAGAAAAGGAATGACGATGGACATTAAAGACCAGGTCAAAGAAAGATACGGCGCGGCTGCGTTGCGCGTCAAGACGGGCGGCAGCTCCTGCTGCGGCGCCTCAGCCGGGAAAGCGATTGCTGCGACCCCATCACTTCGAATCTCTATGACTCCGATCAAGCCGGCGAAATTCCGGAAGAAGCGCTGCTCGCCTCGCTCGGCTGCGGCAATCCGACCGCGCTCGCCAAGCTCAACGCCGGCGAAACGGTGCTCGATCTCGGCTCCGGCGGCGGCATCGACGTGCTGCTCTCGGCCCGGCGCGTAGGGTCCGACCGGCAAAGCATACGGCCTCGACATGACCGATGAAATGCTGGCGCTCGCGAATCGAGAACAAAGCGCAAAGCGGGCGTCGAGAACGTCGAGTTTCTGAAAGGCGAGATCGAAAATATCCCGCTGCCCGATAATTCCGTCGACGTGATCATTTCGAATTGCGTCATCAATCTGTCGCGCGAATAAAGACCGCGTGCTGCGCGAAGCGTTTCGCGTGCTGAAGCCGGGCGGACGGTTCGCCGTTTCCGATGTGGTCGTCCGCGGCGAAGTGCCGCCGGAGGTTCAGCGCAGCATGGAGCTGTGGGTCGGCTGCATCGCCGGCGCGCTCCGACGATTACGATTATGTCGCCAAGCTGGCCAGCGCGGGATTCGACGCCATCGACATCGAGCCGACCCGCGTCTACAACATCGAAGACGCGCGGCCAATTCCTGACCAGCGCAAGGCGTCGACGTGGACGCCGTCGCGCCGCAAGTGGAAGGCAAATTCATGAGCGCATTTATCCGCGCCGTGAAACCCGTGAATTCCGGGTGCTGCGCGCCGGCTTGCTGCGCGTTGAGCTTCTGGATGGAAACACATGACTGAAGCACTCGTAGCAAGATCGGCTCCTGCCAAGCGGAGGCTTAGGGACGTTCGAGCGCTATCTCTCGGTCTGGGTGGCGCTGTGCATGGCGGCGGGCATTGGGCTTGGAAAGCTCCTGCCCTGCAGCCGTCGCGGCGGTGCGCGGCATCGAGTTCGGCAAGGGAAGCCAGATTAACGCGCCCGATCGCCGTTCTCATCTGGCTGATGATTACGCCGATGATGATGAAGGTCGATTTCTCATCGGTGAAGAATGTCGGACGCAGCGCCCGCCGGGCTGCTGGTGACGCTGTTCATCAATTGGGTGGTGAAGCCCTTCTCGATGGCGCTGCTGGCCTGGGCCTTCTTCCGCATCGTCTTCGCCGCGTTCATTACGCCTGCCGAAGCCGACCAGTACATTGCCGGCTGCATCATTCTGGCCGCCGCGCCGTGCACGGCCATGGTGTTCGTGTGGAGTCACCTCACCAATGGCGACGCGGCCTATACGCTCGTGCAGGTGTCGGTAAACGACCTCATCATGCTCGTGCTGTTCGTGCCGATCGTGCAATTCCTGGTGCACGGGGCCTCGTCGCTCACCGTGCCGTTTAACGTACTGCTTACCTCGGTGATCGTGTTTATCGTCATCCCGCTGCTCGGCTGGAGTCCTATTGCGGACTTTGCTGCTACGCCGCCACGGGAAGGCGTGGTTTGAAGGGGTGCTCTGACCGAAGTTCGCGCCGCTCACCATTGCGGCGCTGCTCGGCACGCTCGTGCTGATTTTCGCGTTTCAGGCGGACAACATCACCGGGCGCTTTTTCCATGTCGTGTTGATTGCCGTTCCGATCACTCTGCAGGTCTACCTCAATGCGGGCCTCGCCTACGGCCTGATGAAATGGCTCAAAGTGGAGCATTCCGTAGCCGCGCCGGGGGCGCTGATCGGAGCATCGAATTTCTTTGAATTGGCCGTGGCGACGGCCATTGCTCTATTTGGCCCCGAATCCGGCGCGGCGCTGGCAACGGTCGTCGGCGTTCTGGTGGAGGTTCCGGTGATGCTGTCGGTTTGTGCGGCGTGCAATCGCACCCGGCACTGGTTCCCCGTCGAGAAAGCAGTATGACGATGGCGAAGAAACGGGTTCTGATTCTCTGTACCGGCAACTCGGCGCGAAGCCAGATGGCGGAAGGTCTGCTGCGCCACGATGCCGGTGATCGATTCGAAGTTTTCAGCGCCGGAACCAAGCCGACGCAGGTTCGTCCGGAAGCGATCGCCGTCATGAAAGAGATCGGGATCGATATCTCCGGGCATCGCTCGAAGAGCGTTGATGAGTTCGCGCAGGATCGTTTCGATTACGTGTTGACCGTCTGCGACAACGCCAAAGAAAGCTGCCCGATTTTTCCAGGCAACACGATCACAATCCACAGGAGCTTCGACGATCCCGCTGCGCTCCACGCCGGCGACGCGGAAAGACTCACGCTGTTTCGCCGCGTGCGCGATGAACTGCGCAGCTATCTCCGTCGATTTCCATCGGCAGAGTAGGATTCAAGAAATGGTGGAGGCGGCGGGAGTTGAACCCGCGTCCGAAAAAGTCTATCGCGAAAAGACTACGTGCGTTTCCGGTTCGGTATTTTTCGTCCGCTTCATTAGGTACCGGCAAGAAAAAAGCGGCTTAGTCCGATTGATCTCGAGCTTGGGCTCCGAACAGAAGCTTTCGCTCTATCCTGCAAGATGACGCCCTTAGACCGCGTGCAGGCCCATCGACCCAGGGCGGCTACTTAATTAATTAAGCAGCGTAAGCGAACTGCTGATTATTGGCAGTTGTTGTTTTCCGATCGTTTTACGGGAGCTCGGAACCCGGCACGACTTCCCACGCTAGATGCAATTCCGTCGAATCCGTTGCGCCCCCTTCGAATCCATTTTACCATTGGTATGGAAAAACGAAACAGAAGATGACCCCGCGTCCGGCCGTCGCGCCCCACCTAAGCCCTACCCGCGAAACGTCCAGCGATTCCAAAGATGAAGAGCAGCTGACTCCGCTGTTCAACATCGTCCTGCTCGACGATGACGACCATACCTATGACTACGTCATCGAAATGCTCGGCAAGATCTTCATGATGCCGCCCGAAATCGCCTATCGCCACGCCGTTGAGGTCGACACGGCAGGCCGCACCGTGGTCATGACTTGCGAACGCGATCAGGCCGAGTTCGGCCGCGATCAGATTCACGGGTATGGAGCCGACCCGCGTATGGCGCGCTCGAAAGGTTCCATGAGTGCCGTGGTCGAACCCGCCGGTCACGCGCGCTAAGAGTTCGCGGCGGCTCAGTTTTCCGTGGGAACTTTTTCGATCTGATCGACGATGAAAACGTCGACCTTGGCTCGCTGCTTCTCTAGCCGCAACCCGAGTTTGCCGAGCGATTCTTTTTCGCTGGGAGTCGTGGACGGCCGATGATCTTTCGAAGCTGCAGGACAGTTGTCACACATTTCTTCCCTCGAAATCGTGAACGTGAGATCGTATCGCCCACCAAGCTGAGTTCTATCGATGATCGTCGCGCCTTCAAAATCGTTCAGGTGATAGGCCAGCTCATCCATGGTTACCCCGACGAACGTAAGTTCTCCGCCGCCATCGGAAAGAACACGCACCCGGTAACTGGAGCCATTGGGCGAAGTCCACGCCGTTCTCGCCATAGCGTACGACGCGATTCCGCTGAGCACTCCTCCCGGCATCGATTCGTCAACGCTGGTCGATCGCTGCATCGTCACGCCGCCGCTCGCGGGGAGCAGGGCATACACCGTTCGCTCTTGCTGCTCCATATGAAACTTCAACCGGAAGCGATCCTCCAGCAAGCTCTGAAACATTTCCGGAGCTTGTCGTGGCGATGCGCCGCCGGGGATTTTGGCTCGAATATCGAAGATCGGTTCAGATTCGATCCAGCCTGGACCCTTGTGAAATCGGGCGCGGAGACCGTAAGCGGCTCGGATGAGCACCGCCAGATTCGTACGCCGCCCGATCACTGAGTCGCCCTTGATGCGAATGCCGCCCGCAAATTCCGGGTCTCTCTCCTCGGCGGCGGGCCGTACCGATGCGACCTCAAAGGACAGACGAGGCTGGCTCTGGGCGGCAGCACTACCGAAAACCAGCGCGAACAGCAGACTCGTTCGCCACATGCAGTTCATTGTAGCGACTCAATTCGCCGAGGGCTTCTCCATACTTATCGCCATGGAGCGTCTTAGCGCTTCTCCACCAAATCCATCTCGGCGCGATTCACATCGGCAAAGTACAGATGAACGGCGCTGCGCGCATCGACCTCTGATTCGGGAACCTCGAATCGCGCGGCCACCATCAGGTCGGCAGTTTTGCGCGGTCCAATCTGATCGCCGGTGCCGAATACCGGATTGAACTGCGGGCCCAGAAGCTTCATGTACTCGAACACCGTTTTCATGTCGGCTTTGGAAACCATCTGACCCGCCGGATCGCCCTTGACGCCTTCCAACTTCATCTGCACGTCCTTGAGAGTGAACGGAAGGTCGGACGGATTGGTCTCGCGAAAATCGACTACCACCAGCGTCGCCTTGGGATTCAGCACCAGCGTACGGACGTGCAGAATCCTGCCGTCCAGCTCCAGATGCGCGCCCTTGGTCGACTCCCAGGTCACACTCACGGCAATCCCGACTGCGATCAGTCCGATCGCCAAAAATCCCCAAAATGCTTTACTCATGAATCGCCCAGTATCCGGCCGTAGGGGCGCAGCGCAGCGACGTTATCGCACACCGCCTTTAGCGCCGCCGTCAATGGAATCGCCAGCAGCAGGCCGATGCCACCCCAAAGCATACCCCAGAACATCAATGCGACCGTCACCACCAAGGGATTTAGATGCACGCGCGCGCCGACAAATTTCGGATAAAGCAGATTCAGTGCGAACAGATGCAACAGCGCGACGCTCGCCGCCAGGAATAAATAGAGCGCGGGCACGCCACCGGCGGGCAGCGCCGCCACCATCGGGGGCAGCATCGCCAAAGGCAGGCCGATGTAGGGGACCAGGCTCAGGAATCCGCTCAGCGGTCCCACCACCAGCCAGTAAGGCAGCTTCACTGACGCGAACAGAATCGAACTGGCCACGCTCAGCAGCACGCCCAGCATGAAGTTGCCGACCACATAGGCGCGCACCGCCGCGCCGACACCGGTCCAGGCGTGCGCCGCCGCATCGCGATCCTCGCCTTCGAAAAGATAAAGGAAGCGCGTCCGCAAATGCTCGCTCCAACTCAACAGGAAGTACACCAGGAATGGGACGAAGCTCGCCATCAGCAGCACGTTATAAAACGAGCTGACGTATTCAGAGAAGTTGGTGAAGAACGTGGTCGCCTCGGGATGGATGCGAACTTCCGGGATCGCCGGAGCCGACACCGGCGCCGCGGGAGCCGATGGTTTGCGCTTCCCTTTGGAAGCGGCGGCGCTCGGCGCTTCAGGCGTGGGATCCTGGAAACGCTTCGGGATCAAGGTGCGATATACGCCCTGTTCCACGTGCTCGGCGCGCTGCGCGGCATTGTCCACCAATTCATTGATGCGATCGCTGTAAGCCGGAAGATCGGCGATCACCGCCAGTGATTCGGTGTACACGCCAACGCCCAGCACATAAAGAATCGCCAGCGCCAGGCTGCACACCGCGAAACTGGCGACGCCGCGCGGCAAACGCAAACGCATCACCACGTCCACCAGCGGATCCAGCAGCATCGCGATCATGGACGCGATCGCCACGGTGACGAAAAAGGTCCGGCCGTAATACAGCAGCGCGATGGCAGCGCCGGTCGCGAGCACCCGCAAGGCGAGGCTCGAAACCACACCGCGAAATTCGCTGCGATCGACGGGCGGGACCAGCATTTGTCTACAACTATAATTGGAGTGCAAGTGGATATCCACTCCAATTCACTGAAAGGCCGAATTCTGGCGCTCGACCTCGGGAAAAAGCGCATCGGGCTGGCAGTGAGCGATCCTCTGGGCGTGACGGCGCAGGGCTTGCCGACACTCCAGCGCAGCAACATCCGAGGCGACCTGGACGCGCTCCAGGCCGTGATTGCGGAACGCGGCGTCGCGACCATCCTGATGGGCCACCCTCTGCACATGAGCGGCCGCGAAGGCCGCCAGGCCGCGTACACCCAGGAATTCGCCGCGAAGCTGGCCGATCGAACTAAACTCGAAGTTATTTTTTGGGATGAACGGCTGACCACGGTCGCAGCGCAGCGGGTGCTGCGCGAAAGTGGCGTGAGCATCGAGAAGCGCGCCAAGGCGGTAGACAAACTTTCGGCGGTGATTCTGCTCGCGAGCTACCTGGATTCGTTCGAATGAAGCGGCTGGTTCGAATTCTTATGCTGGGCGCCGTGCTGGCGTTGGTCGTCGGGGGCGCGGCGGCCTTATCTCTGCGCGCGCCCTATCGCGGATTTTCAGATGACGTTTTTCTGACCGTGGAGCGCGGCGCCGGGACCATGACGATCGCCCGGCAATTGGCGGACACGGGCGTGATTCGATACCCATGGCAACTGGCCGCGGCGCGCGCGATCGATCGACTGCTGGGAAAGCCCAACAAGATCCAGGCGGGCGAATATCGATTCAGCCAGCCTGCTTCGGCCCAGCAGGTGGTCGCGCGAATGGCTCGCGGCGACGTCTACTTTTTCGAATTCACCGTGAAGGAAGGCGAGAACATCTTCGACATCGCGCAGTCGCTGGACCAGGCTGGAGTGATGAAGGCTGCCGATTTTCTGCACGAAGCCGCGAATCCGGCTCTGATTCACGATCTCGCGCCGTCGGCACCATCGCTCGAAGGTTATTTGTTTCCGTCCACCTACCGGCTCTCGCATTCGACCACAGCCGCCGATCTCTGCCGCGAGATGACGGATCAGTTCCGCAAGCAGTGGCGGCGCGTCACGAAAAATTCCAACCCCGATCCACAGCGGATCGTCACCATCGCGTCCATGGTCGAAAAAGAAACTGGCGTGCCCAAGGAGCGGCCCCTGGTGGCAGGCGTGTTCGTCAATCGATTGGACAAAGGGATGAAACTCGATTGCGATCCCACCACCGTGTACGCGGCGCTGCTCGAAAATCGTTTCCACAACGTGATTCACAAGTCCGATCTGGCCAGCCAGAATCCGTACAACACGTATCAGCACGCGGGCCTGCCGCCGGGACCGATCGCGAATCCGGGAGCCGATGCAATCGCGGCTGCGCTCCAACCGGCCGCGACCGATTATCTTTATTTCGTCGCCAAACCGGAAGGCGGCGGGCATAACTTTTCGTCCAACCTGGCGGCGCATGACCGGGCCACCCAAGCCTATCGAAAGAAAGCAAGAAAAGCCGATTGAGGCGCGAACGTAAGAGAGCGCGTTTGGGCGCAAAGGCTGATGAAAGCCACGAAAGCCGTGCAACTCCGAGCCTGGATCGAAACGAATCGCCCCGCGGCGATCGATGAGCAGGCCTACGCCGCCATCCGGGAGGCGCTGGCGCCGGTTTCCCAAAGCTACCTGCGCCAGCTGTTGCTCGGATCGGGGGTGCCGCTGGCACCGATGGTGGCGGGGGTAAGGCATAGGAATTTCGATGAACTCCAAGCGAGCCTGCTGGCATTACTCGACGAATATGAACGGGGCGATGCGGCGCGGCGTCTACACGTTAGAAAACTTGTGATCGCCGCCAAGGACCACGCGCGGTGGCATGAACCGAAATCGCCGGAAGATGCATCTATAAGGCGAGAGATGGTCTCGTGGTTGCTAACCTGGCTGGAGAACCCTCCTGTGTTTCGTGAATGGATCAAAATTCGCCGTGGCCTATTGCGCGATTAAGTTTTCGGTTTTATACTTCTGTTTTTGACGAATCCTTCTGACGAACTACTGTCATGGCTTTTGTTGAAGAGATCGATCCGCTGGCCCCCCAACGGGAGGCGGCGATGTTTTACGGCCTATTCCTGCGCGGACACTCCGCCGAGGCCCTCCGCCGCGACATCGACCTCCCCAAGAAACTGGTCGACAAGTTGATGAAGCGGCACCGTAACGAAATGCAGGTGCGCCAGAAGCTGCAACGGGTGTACAGCTATCGCAAGCAGGTGCTGGCGGTATTTGACGAGCTGGTTACACGCGAGCGAACTCGCGAGCGCATTCAGTAAATCACAGCACCAACAGCGGATGATACACGTGCGGCAACACCGCCTCGCCGATCGCGATCAGTTCTCCCGCCGTCGTCACCGCCTTCACGTACTTCGCGGGGTTGTTCAAGTTGTTGCGAGCCTGAAATGGCGACACCCGAAAATCGCGCCCGTTGCGAATCTGCCCCGCCGTAATCGCATCCACCAGTTCCATCGGGAAGTCGGGCAACATCTCCACAGCGGGAATGAGCGCGTCATGGAGACAACCCGCGGTTGCCATCTCCGCAAGAGTTTCTAATGTCCGTGCCGATTCGATTTTGAAATCGCCCGACGCCGTCCGCCGCAAGGCCTTCAAAAACGCTCCGCATCCCATGGCCTGCCCCGCGTCGTGGGCAATGCTCCGCAAATACGTTCCGGCCGAGCAGTGAATCCGCACATCCGCCTCGGCCCCTTCGACGCGCAGCAGCTCCAGCGAATACACCTCCACCGAGATCGGCTTCAGCTCCACGGGCTTATTTTTTCGAACCAGCTCATACGCCGGCCGCCCGCCTATTTTCTTCGCCGATACCGCCGGCGGCGTCTGCTCGATCGGACCGCGAAAGCGATCCATCATGCGATCGAGTTCCGCGCGATCCAAAGTCACGGCGACGTGCTCCGACGCCGCGTCGCCATCGGCATCGTAAGTCGTAGTCGAATGGCCGAATTCGATGGTGCCTTCGTAGACTTTGTCGTTGCGCGTGTAAAATTGCGCCAGGCGCGTCGCCTTGCCGATTACCAGCGGCAACACCCCAGTCGCGCCCGGATCGAGCGTTCCCAAATGCCCGATCCTCTTGGTTCCCGCAATGCGGCGCATCTTCCCCACCACGTCATGCGAGGTCCAATCGCGCGGCTTATCGACTACGATCACTCCGTCCACTCATCTACTTTAAGCGAAGCATGCAACTAACCACCCGCCGTGGCGGCAGTCCATCTCCATATGTCTTTCCGATTTGCGCTCCGCCAGCTTCTGAAACATCGCGGCGTTACCGCGATCGCGCTCCTTGCTCTCGCGCTCGGCATCGGCGCGAACACAGCCATCTTCTCGGTGGTCGAAGCCGTGATGCTGCGCCCGCTGCCTTATCACCAACCCGATCGGCTGGTGTCGGTGCTGATGCCCGACGCGGTTTCGCTCGGCTCGGAGGACTATATCGATATCCGCAAATCCTCGCGCGCGTTCGAAAGCGCTGGCGCGGCTGAGCTGTGGAGCGGCAGCCTCACAGGTCGTGACGCGCCCCAGGAAATCGTCGGCATGCGCGTCACCGAGGATCTGTTTCATGTGCTGGGCCGTTCCGCCATCCGCGGCCGCACGCTCGATGCTTCCGATTTCGCTCCCAACGCGGAGCGCGCACTGGTGATCGGATATTCGCTGTGGCAACGAACGTTCGGTGGGGCGGGAGACGTCGTCGGGAAAAAAGTCGTGATCGACAACGCCGCGTTCACGATCGTCGGCGTCATGCCGCCCGATTTTTATTTCGCGCCCTTCTGGGTCACGCAAGCCGAAATGTGGACCGCCGACGATCTTCAAAAATCCAACACCCATCGCGGCGGCGGATCGCTGCGCATGTTCGCGCGATTGGCGCCCGGCGTTGAACGCGCGCAGGCGCAGGCCGACATGAATCGCATCGCTGCCAACCTCGCCGCCGCCTATCCCGATTCCGACGCCGGCATGTCGCTGGTGGTCGCTTCACTTCCCGAACAAGCTTCGCGCCGCATTCGCCCGATTCTGGAAGTGCTGCTCGGCGTGGTCGGCATGGTGCTGCTGATCGCTTGCGCCAACGTCGCTAATCTGGCACTCGCACGAGCCACGGCGCGAAGACGAGAGGTCGCGGTACGAACCGCACTCGGCGCTGGACGCTGGGATATCGCGCGGCAATTTCTTACGGAAAGCCTGATGTTGTCGCTCGCCGGCGGCACGCTCGGCGTTCTTCTCGCGGCGTGGGGAATCCGAATTCTGCAATCCATGATGCGCCCGGAAACCGGCGAATGGAGTTCGCGCATGGTGCAGGCCGATCAAATCAGCCTCGATCCGTACGTGCTCGCGTTCACGCTGGCGCTGTCGATTCTCACCGGCGTGTTGTTCGGCCTCGCACCCGCGTTTCTCGAAAATCGCAACGCTGGTTCAACAATGGCCTCGACCATGAAAGAAGGAGAACGAGGCTCAACGGCAGCCGGTTCGCGATTGCACGCCGTGCTGGTCGCTGCCGAAATCGCCGTCGCCATCGTGCTGCTGATCGGCGCGGGCTTGTTGCTGCGCAGCTTCTCGAAATTGCGCGCCGTCGATCCCGGCTTCGACGCGCACAACCTGGCAACCATGACCGTCTCGGTCGCCGGCCGTAGCGATTATGTGGGCGCCGCGCGCGACGTGCTGTATCGCGAAATTCTCGATCATGTCTCGTCGATCCCCGGCGTGGAGCGCGCCGCTACGACCAATCACATCCCCATCGCCGGCGACCAATGGGGCTTCGGATATTTCGTCGAAGGCGAGCCGCCGCCACAACCCGGCAAAGGATCCGGCGCGGTGTACCGTTCATCGCGGCCCGGCTATTTCGCGACCATGCGCACGCCCATTCTCGCCGGCCGCGATTTCAACGATCGCGATACCGCCGATGCTCCAGCCGTCGTCATCATCAATCAGCGCCTGGCGCGAGCTCACTTCGGATCAGCCAATCCGCTCGGTCATCGCATCAGCTTCTCCGATCCGCGCCGCGATCCGAAGTGGATGACCATCGTCGGCGTGGTCCGCGACATCGCGCAAGAATGGGGCGCGCCCGCCGATCCCGAGCTCTACGTGCCGTACTGGCAGGATCCACGTCTGACGAAAACAACCGAGCCTTATGCCGCATACATGACGTTGATCGTACGCACGCGCGGCGACGCGGAAGCCGCACTCGATTCCATCAAGAACGCAGTGTGGTCCGTCGATCGCAATTTGCCGCTCTCGCACGCGCAGACCATGGAGCACGCGGCCGGCAGTTCCACCTTTGAATCGCGATTCGCGCTCACACTCGTTGGCTTGTTCGCCGGGCTCGCGCTGATTCTCGCGATGATCGGCATCTACGGCGTGATGGCGTTCGAAGTCGCTCAGCGCACCCATGAGATCGGCATTCGCATGGCGCTGGGCGCGGCGCGCGGAAAAATTCTGCAAATGGTGGCGCGTCAGAACGCCCCCGTTGCGATCGCCGGAATCGTATGCGGCCTGGCCGCAGCGGCAGGATTATCGCGGCTGATGCGCACCCTGCTCTATCAGGTGGAAACGCTCGATGCCGCGACCTTCGCGATTGTGCCGCTGGTGATGTTGACGGTCGCAATCGTCGCGGCGCTTATCCCCGCGCGTGCGGCCATGCGAGTCGATCCCGCGATTGCTCTGCGGCGCGACTAGCTGCTTGCCGAAGACAAGCCTCCGCACAACCCCACTGAGGCGCGAGGGTGACCGAGCGCGTTCGGCCCTGCGCTATCCCCGCGCGTGCGGCAACGCGAGCAGTTCAGGCGATCGCTCCGCCAATCGTTCGTTCGCCATCGCGCTCAACTTGTCGCAGCAAGCGCTTACCTGAATGGTGACGTCGCGCAACGTCGATCCGCGGAAACTCACGCGCGGCGGCTGCTTGTGGTCCGGGCAGCGCACGTCACTCAACTTCCTGGCCGTGTGCTCTTTGAACTGCTCCAACCCGGCGGATCGCACCAAATCATTTTAGCATTCAATTGTTTTTGCCGCGTTACATCCCGGTCGTGCAATAATTTTTCGATGGCCGGCGATCTTCTCATTCCCGAATCGATTTACGACTATCTGCTCAGCGTCTCGCTGCGCGAGCCTCCCATCTTGAAGCGGCTGCGCGACGAAACTGCCGCGCTTCCCATGGGCACCATGCAGATCTCCCCCGAACACGGCCAGTTCATGGCCCTGATGATTCAATTGATGGGCGCGCGCAGGACGCTCGAAGTCGGCGTGTTCACCGGCTACAGTTCGCTCGCTGTCGCGCTCGCGCTGCCTAGCGAGGGCCGCATTCTCGCCTGCGATGTCAGCGAGGAATTTACTTCTGTCGCACGGCGCTACTGGAAGGAAGCCGGTGTCGATCACATGATCGATCTGCAGCTTCGCCCCGCGCTCGAAACGCTGAACGGTCTGGTGGCCGAAGGCCGCCACAACACCTTCGACTTCGCGTTCATCGACGCCGACAAAGTGAATTACGAAGGCTACTACGAATGCGCGCTGCAGTTGATCCGGCCCGGCGGCATCATCATGGTCGATAACGTTCTGTGGTCGGGCCGCGTCGCCGATCCGAAGGAGAATGACGCCAACACCGCGGCTCTGCGCGCGTTCAATCTGAAGCTTCACAACGACTCGCGAGTCGCGTTGAGTATGCTTCCTCTGAGCGATGGTGTGACCATCGCGTTAAAGCGATAGTCCGACGGCGTTACGCTGCGTTAAAGAGGTAGCGATCTCGACCCCGGCCTTTTCCAGCCCCGCCATCATCGCCACCGGATCCGCCAGTTCAAACAAAAATCCCAAGCCGCGTTTTATTCCATTTCCCGCCGCGGCCATCCTCGCGACCGTGGCCAGCGCCACGCCGTTCATCCAGTACTCGCGCCCTTCACTGAAAGTGATTCGCGATTTTAAAATCGCCTTTCGTCCCCCACGCGTCCCTTCGACATGCGCCGCAACGAATCCGCCAACCGCGAGCCGATTGCCGCGAAAAATCTTGCGCAGCCGCCGGACGTGGGACGCTTCCGAAAAAGGCAGCAGCATGATCATCATCGCGTTGATCGCCGCGCCCGTTCCCGAGAGATAAGAATAAGGATGAAATTCGCAATCGCGCATCTGCCGCCCCACCTCATCCGTCTCCGGCAGTGCGATCAAGCTGAAATTGCGCAGCCCGAGCGGATCGCCCAAGTCAACTTTGCGCGATGCCGCCGGCATCTTCACCGCGACTCGCTCGCCTTTTCGAAAATATGCCGGCTTGGGCATTCCGGCTTTGCGCAAATGAAACACGCCGTCGCGCATCGCGTTGTCCGACCACTCGCCCGAATCACCGAAATACACGCTGACCGATTCGATCGAATCCATTTGCGCCTGCGCATGAGCATACACCGGAAGGAATTCGGTGATCCCCGGCATCCATCCCGCCGACACCGCGAACGTCAATCCTTCATCCGCAATTTCCCGCGCGTGCCCCAGCCTCCGTTCCTTGACCAACTCCATCCCCGCTGGATCGATGTAATGACAACGCGCACGAAATGCCGCTTGCGCCACGCGATCCTGCAGCAGCATCACCGGTCCGCCACAATTGACGATCACTCCACATCGCTTGCAAAACGCGTCGAGCGAAGCTCTATCCATCACATCGACTTGATCCGGCGCGTTTCTTCCGCCGATCAAAATCTCCGATTCGCCGCACCGCGTTAACTCTCGCGCCACCGCGCGACCGGTCGCACCTGTACCACCGATGATCCCGCACGTCAAGGCTCAGTCTAACAACTCGGCTTACGAGCGCGATGCTAACCTTTTCTCAGAAGTTTGCTCATGGAGTTCAAGGAAGAGCTTCGTTCCCAGGTCGACATTGTCAAAGTCATCGGCGACTACGTGCGCCTCAAGCGCCAGGGATCGACAGGCCGCTACCTCGGCCTGTG
Organism: Terriglobia bacterium; assembly: GCA_963819125.1. GTDB lineage: Bacteria > Acidobacteriota > Terriglobia > Bryobacterales > Bryobacteraceae > Palsa-187. The sequence goes on along the minus strand of CAWFUQ010000011.1, from coordinate 498,626 downwards.
TCCGTTCCATCAGGAAAAAACTCCGTCGTTCAACGTCAATCAAACGCGACAGTTCTACAAATGCTTCGGCTGCGGCGTCTCCGGCGACGTTTTCAAATTTCTGATGGAGCACGACGGCCTCACGTTTTACGAATCGCTCCAATTTCTCGCCGAGCGCCAGGGCATGCCCATGCCGCAGCGCAGCGCGCTCGCCGACAACGAATCGAAAATGCGCGGTGCGTTGATGGAGATCCATCGCATCGCCGATGAGCTGTATCGCTCCGCTCTGCGCGGTCCCTCCGGCGCGGAAGCGCGAGCTTATCTCGAAAAACGCGGTATCACCGCCGAGCTGATCGAAACCTTCGGCCTCGGATTCGCCGAAAGCTCCGGACAGGCGCTGGCGCGGCGGCTGGCGCAGTCTTCATTCACGCCCGCTCAGCTCGAACAGAGCGCACTCATTCGCCGCCGTGACGACGGATCGCATTACGATTTCTTCCGCGGCCGTCTTATGTTCCCGATTCACGACACCTTCGGCAAACCGATCGCGTTCGGCGGCCGCGCCATGCGCGATGAAGACGGCCCAAAATATCTCAACTCGCCCGAAACATCCATCTATCGCAAGACCTCGGTGCTCTACAATCTGCACCGCGCGCGCAATGAAATGCGAACGCACAACCGCGCGATTCTGGTGGAAGGCTACATGGATGTGATCGGCGTCTATTCCGCCGGCATCAAGGAAGTGGTGGCCAGTTGTGGCACCGCTTTCACCTCGCAACAGGCGCGCACCATGCATCAGCACGCCGACACCGCCGTGATCAACTTCGATCCCGACAACGCCGGCGCCAAAGCCACCGAGCCCGCCATCCAGCTTCTGCTCGACGACGGTATGCGCGTCCGCGTGCTTTCGCTCGACGGCGGTCTCGATCCCGATGAGTACGTCAAGCACCACGGCGCCGATGCCTACCGCGCGCGTCTCGATTCGGCCGCGACGTATTTTCATTGGCTCGCCGATCGCGCCCGCTCCAAGTACGACATGAGCTCGTCGGATGGACGCATGGCCGCGTTCAAAGAAATGCTGATGCCCGCCATCGAAAAGGTTGCCGACAAGCTAGAGCGCGCCTCTGTCGCTAGCGATCTGGCCAGCTATCTCGGCGTCGACGCCAGCATGATCCTGGACCGCTTCAAGCGCAATGCCGCCGATCACCGTTCGCCCGCGTCCCACGGGCACGCGCCGCCCAAGCAATCCGAAATCCCCGCGATCGAGCGCATCCTCTTAAATGCCATGCTCGCCAGCGATGCGGTTCGCGAGGAAATCCTGCCACGCCTGGATCAGGCCGCCACCGAACGCTTCATCACCCGCGAAATCTTTCAAATGATCGCGACCGTAGCGCATTCTGGCGATCCTGTAACGTTTTCGGCGCTCGATGAGCGGCTCACCGGCCCCGCGCAGACCCTATTGCATGAGCTCGCCGCAGCCGATGAAATGGTAGATAGCGAAAACGCGCGCGAACAGGCCGAGGCATGCCTGCGCAAACTGGAAACGGAGCGGCGCAAGAACCATCTGGCCAGCCTGAAGGCGCGCGTGGCTGCTGCGCAGCGGCAAGGACAGACCGAGGAAGCGCGTTCGCTCGCGATCGAATTGATGCAGGCTGAAAATGCGGTGCGCTCATAACAAAATCGTGATCGCCGATAAACAAGTTGAGGCCAATGGGTGTTGTACACTGAACATAATCGGACCGGGCGGCGTTCGTTGCGGGGTCTGTAGACAGCCAAGGTCATTGGGGTAGCGTGGCAATCGAAGAAAAATTCGGCCGGCTGAAACAGCTCATGGATTCCGGTAAGGAAAAGGGCTACGTTCTCTACGACGAAGTGAACGAGATGCTCACCGAGGAATACCAGGGTGGGCGTGAGATTGACGATCTGCTCGCCGATCTCGACACCGCGGGCGTCGAGATCCTGGAAGAGCCCAAACTCGAATTCGATAAGAAACTGGACGAAGACGGCGAAATCGCCGACATCGACCTGGTTCAGGATTTCGCCGACAAGACCAACGATCCCGTTCGCATGTATCTGCGCGAGATGGGCACCGTGCCGCTGCTCACGCGCGAAGGCGAAATCGAACTGGCCAAACGCATCGAACGCGGCCAGGCCGCGGTGCGCAAGTCGCTCAGCCGCTCCGCTCTGGTGATTCGCGAAATTCTGGCGATGCCGGACATCCTGCGCAAGGATGCCAATACCGTCCGCGATATTCTGGCGACGCCTGATCTGGTGGTGACCGATGAGAGCATCATCAAGCAGGCCACTGACCTGATCGCCACCATTGGCGAAATCGAAAAGCACTACAAGAAGGCGCAACAGTTCCGCCAGAAGCTGCAAGCCATTTCGCGCGGCATGAAGCCGAAGATGCATCGCACGCTGCGCTGGAATCTGGCGCGCACCATGGTGCAGATCTCGCGCTTGATCCGCGCTGTGCATTTTAGCTCCATGACGCGGCGCGACCTGGCCGGAAGCTTACGCCGCTCCGTCGAAGATCTTCGTCCCATTGAGCGCGAAATCGCCCGGGTACAGCGCAAGCTGGAAAATTCGCCGAACGGCGCAGGCACTGCGCCCGCCATGCGCAAGGAGATGCGCCAGCACAGCCAGCGCATCGCGCAACTGGAAGAAGAATCGGGCGCCAGTTCGACCGAGCTGCGACGCACGCTGCAAATCGTCGAACGCGGCGAAAACGAAGCCGAGATCGCCAAGAAGCAGTTGATCGAAGCGAATCTCCGATTGGTGGTTTCCATCGCCAAGCGCTACACCAATCGCGGATTGCAGTTCCTGGATCTGATTCAGGAAGGCAATATCGGATTGATGAAAGCCGTCGACAAATTCGATTATCTGCGCGGCTACAAATTTTCGACCTACGCCACCTGGTGGGTTCGCCAGGCCATCACGCGCGCCATCGCCGATCAGGCCCGGACCATTCGTATTCCGGTCCACATGATCGAGACCATCAACAAGCTGGTGCGCATTCAACGAGCCCTGCAGCAGGATCTGGGTCGCGAACCAACCACGGAAGAACTTTCGGTGAAGATGGAGCTGCCGGTCAACAAAGTTCGCCGCGTGCTGCGCATCGCGCAGGAACCGATTTCGCTGGAAACGCCGGTGGGTGAAGAAGAAGAATCGCATCTGGGCGATTTCATCGTCGATCGCCGGGTAGTGTCGCCATCGGAAGCAGTGATCAATCTGAATCTGCGGGAGCAGACCGCGGAAGTTTTAAAGACGCTAAGCCCGCGCGAAGAAAAAATTATCAAGATGCGTTTCGGATTGCAGGACGGCAGCGAGCATACTTTAGAAGAAGTCGGCCAGCACTTCGCCGTAACGCGCGAACGCATCCGCCAGATTGAAGCCAAAGCGCTGCGCAAATTGCGCCACCCCAGCCGTAGCCATCGGCTGCGAGCGTTCCTCGACACAAGCCTCCACGACTAGCTCTCTGCTAAATGTGATGTGGCGCAGGCTGCTGAGCCGAGAGTCGTCTCGGCTCTTCGGAAAAGCTGCCACGACTGCTCTGCAGGCAAGAATGCCTGGGCCACGTCGACGTTTACAATTGTTTGGTGCGCATCTGGACCGAACAGTACGGGAAAATTTCGGGCAACACCAAAGCCCACTTCCGGACCCTTACGCTTTTTCCGACACGCGCGCTTTTCGTGGACGTAGCGTCATTTACATTCCGCTTCACGAAGCTACAGTAACCCCGCGACTACCTTGGCTACTACGGGAAGAAGATTCGTCCATCCAGCCGCGAGCACATCGGCGCAATGGACCACCGGGAAGCACAGCGTTGGTACGAGCGCCTTCCGATGTGTCTGCTAGAAAAGGGAAGCGCCAGAAGGTCGTGAAGGCCACTGATTCTCGGCGAACAGCCAGGATTCTTCGAGCGAGGCTGCTCCGTCGGCATGAGGCGCGAACGTCAGAGAGCGCGTTTGGGAGCAACGCCGGCCTAATAGGACCGAATGACCCGACGGCTTAATCGCCGAAGCCCAAGCGCGCTCCCTCACGTCGCTCCTCACTGGCGGCGGTTTTGAGGCGCGACAGCATGGAGCGCGCCAGTCGGCAAAACGCAAACATTCAGTCACAAGCCATTTCGCCAGTACATTCAACGCGTTACATAAATCCGCTGGACCCCGCGTGCTATCTTCAAATCGACTTCATGGCCATGAAGCGTTGTTGATTAAGGTGTGACTGAACTTCCGGAGCGCCTTAGAACGCTTGCGGACGCAGCTCGTAGCATGCGGACGACGGAAGATTGTTTCGAATCGATTCGATAAACTTCGCGCCGGTCGAGTAATCGCGGCGGGAAATCAGAGAAGCGTGCAATGAAAACGCGAGCATCACATGGGTCCAGCTCGAAAGGCGGGTCCGACCCTCCGTTAGTTGCGCTTCGATACATTGGCGGCCGGACACGCCCGGTGATAACCCGGAGCCCCGGCCGTCGCGACGACACCAGAAGTGTGTCTGCTCGCCGAACCCCTCCTCACGACTGCACGACTTTGAGGCGCGAACGTCAGAGAGCGCGTTTGGGCTGCTGAGCCGCGAAGGAATCAAAAGCGCCCGGTGCGCAGCCACCGTTGCGCCCAAACGCGCTCTCTGACGTTCGCGCCTCAACTGGCGGCCGTCATAATTTCAGTCCGTAACGAACGCGTCGACTTCGATCTCAACCAGCATCTCCGGATCAATCAATTTGCTGATCTGAATCATGGCCGTCGCCGGGCGAATCGCGCCGAAAAATTCGCCGTGAGCTTTGCCGATCGCTTCCCACTGCGCGATATCGGTAACGTAGATGCGCGTGCGCACCACATGCTCCATCTTCGCGCCCGCTTTTTCAAGCGCGCTCTGGATATTGCGCAGCACCTGCACCGTCTGCGCGTAAGCGTCGCCCTTGCCGACGATCGATCCATCAGCCGCAGTCGCTGTCGTGCCGGAAACCAAGATGTGCGGGCCGATCCTCACAGCCCTCGAATAACCAACGATGGGTTCCCATTTCGTTCCGGTAGAGATGTTCGTCCGCGTCATGGCTTGAAATTCGCGCTGAGGAAGTCGAGCAGCTTATCGCGATCGTCCGGCTTCACTTCCGCACCCCAGTTCGTCATCTTAGTGATCTCGCGATCCCACTGCGCTCGCGTCAGGTGCTGCTGCGTGATCACATCGTCACGATGGCAACTCATGCAGGCAGACTTCATTGCTTGGGGCATCTCGGGGCTTGCAGCATTGCGTGGTAGAGCATCGGGCGCCACGATCGTGTTGAATCCATACCCTGAAGGATTCCACTCTTGAGCCATCGGCTGAACCGCGCCGCTCGCATCACGCGCGCGTGCCCATACAGCCTTGCTGTGGGGAGGAACTTTGCAATCCCACTGCCTCCATCCGTACTTCGTCTCGCGACCACGCAGCGTTGCCGGTGCCCAACTCGCGCCGCCATCCGTTGAAACGTCCACAGCGACCACCGGCCCGTGATCGCCAGACCAGGAAACACCCCGCGCGACATCGCCATTCGTCGAATAGACGACGCTCTTCACATTCAAGCTCGTCACCGGCTTCATCTGATCCAGCGGCACCGCCGCGCCGGGCTCGACATGAAAATCCGGCTTGCGATAAGCGTTCTTCATCCAGAACCCATCGAACTCTTTATCGAGCACCGTGATCGACGTCACCCACTTCACCCACGAATCACTTGCCCACCCTGCAGGAATTACGCGCAGTGGGAAACCGTGCTTTTCCGGAATCGCGACGCCGTTCATCTCGTAAGCCAACAGCGTGTCTTCATGAAGCGCCTTCTTCGCCGTGATGGTTCGCCGGAAATCCTGCATCTTGCCGATCGGTTGATCCGCGCCGTCGAATAAAACCTCGACCGCCGACGGCTTGATGCCCGCGCGCTTCAGCACATCACCCAGCCGCACGCCGCGCCAGCGCGCGTTGCCGACGCTGCCGGTCGACCATTGCAATCCCGGCACCGTGGGCCGAAAATTCGCTCGCCCGTTGCCCGCACACTCCACCACCGCGACCATATCGACCGACGGCATCTTCTTCAGATCGGCCATCGTCAACGTAAGCGGATTACCCACCTCACCGTCGACCTTCAATCGCCAATCATCCAGCTTCACAGTCGGGACGTACACATGCGTGCGCACGAAAAAATGCTCGAACGGCGTGATGTAGTCTTTGAATCCGTCGAGCGACATCTCCAGATCCTCGGGCCGTTGCGATAACGTGATCATGCCGGTTTTCTTCTGAGCATTCGCGACGAACGCGCCGGCAGCCGCGGCAAACATGGCTCTGCGACTCAGCTTCATTGGGATACCACCTCCACAGTTCTGGTAATCAAAGATCCGTCATGAATATCCACACTGAACTCCTGTTTGTTCGCGCCGATGCCGACCTGAATTTTATGCGTCCCCGCGTTCAGCGTCAGATGCAGCGGAGTCTTGCGAGGATTCTCCTGGCCGTCCACAAAAACCGCGAGCCCCGGCGGCGTCGAAATCAGGCTAAGTGTTCCGGTAGCGGCGGGCAGATCGACGATCAATCCGGTGTCGTCCGGAATCTCGATGATCTGATGCACGTCGCGATGCCCGGCCAGCCTAGTGACGAATGTGTGACGGCCCATCGACAGCGTCAGCTTGCACGGTGAGGTGCAGTGCTGCGATCCGTCGAACGTCACGTCTGCGCCCGCCGGATTGGTGGTCAGTTGAAATCCCGCTTCTTTCGTTTCCGGTTCTTTGGCTGCCGCCACTGCCGGTTTTTCCGGGGCCTTCTCAGGTTCGGGCGGAGTGGTCTTATCGGGCTCAGGTTCTGTCGTGACCGGAGCAGGTGGAGGAGGCACCGGCTGATCCGGCGCAGGCGTCGTCGTGGCGGGCGAGGGCGCGGGAGTTTCCACAGCCGGGGGAGCATGCCACCCGTTTCTCTGCACGATTACAAACCCCAGCACGATCGCCATCGCCACCGCGCCCATCGACAGGATCACGTTGCGAAACGTGTGGCTCGATTCGCGCTCCTCGCGGCGGCGAACCATCGGCGCGATCGGAATCGCGGGTTGACCAATCGGCGGCGCTGGAATTTGAGGCGCGACAGGTATGGAGCGCGTTTGAGGCGCGGACGTCAGTCCGCGCGGTTGGACCGGAATCGGCGGCGGAAGAATCGCGGGCTCGTCATAGCCGCCCGCATCGGCCATGGTCTCGCCCATGGGATTCACCAGATCCGAAGAGCCGGACTCGGTGCCGCCTGTTGGAATATTGTGGCTGATGCCGCGCGGCATCGGAATCCATCCCGGCGTCGCCGCACACGCCGCCGACAGCGCATTCACGAACGCGATGCAGCTGTCATAACGCTCCGCCGGATTTTTCATCATGGCGCGGCGCAATACGTCATCGATACCCACACTTAAGGTTGGATTCAATCGCCGCGGCGCCTGTGCTTCTTCGCGGACGATTTTGAACAGCAGCGTGGGTAAATAATCCGCCGCGAACGGTTTCTCGCCGGTGAACACTTCATACGCGATCACCGCCAGCGCGAACTGATCGGCCGTGCCCGCCACATCGCCGCCCTGCACCTGTTCGGGCGACATGTAACTCGGCGTCCCCATCATGGTGCCCGCGATGGTCATCTGTTGCGACACGATTTTCGCCACGCCGAAATCAGTCACCTTGGCGGTGCCGTCTTCGTGGATCATGATGTTGGCGGGTTTGACGTCGCGATGCACGATCCCTTTTTTGTGCGCATAGTCGAGCGCGGCCGCGGTCTGGCGAAAAATGCTGAGCAGCGTTTCCTTGTCGGGCGTCTGCTCATGCTTGAGCATTTTTTCAAGCGGCGGCCCGTTCACGAATTCCATGAAGATGTACGCCATGCCGTCTTCTTCAGCGATGTCGTAAATCGTCACGATGCCGGGATGGGAAAGAATGCCGGCCGATTGCGCTTCCCGAAACAGGCGTTCGCGAAGACGCGCGCGCTCTGCTTCATCAGTCAGATCCTGCAGGCGGATACTTTTGATCGCAATGGTGCGACCGATGGCCGGGTCCTGGGCTTTGTACACAATGCCCATCGCTCCGCGCCCCAACTCCTCGAGAATCTGGTAGCGCCCGATCTGCCGCACGTGTGTTTGTATTTTATCGCGAACGCGCTCCATACCTGTCGCGCCTCATGAACCCCGACGGCCGCCAGGTGAGGCGCGACAGTATGGAGCGCGCTAGCCGGCATACGAAAAAACCTCATGCGGGCTAAGCAATTCAGCTTAGACAATTACACTTTCAGACGGACACTCTTTTACAAACATTCCACCCCAAACATGTAACAAGAACGGGGCCGTCATCGTATAATTAAGGGAGAGAGACGCCGGCCAAGTCGATACCAGTCTCACCAAAAAATTAAAAATTCCAAGGAGTACCACATGAAGAAACTACTTTTGTCTTTTGCCACCGTCGCGCTGGGCATCGCTGCCGCCGCCGGTAACTCATTCACCATCAACCTGAATCACGACTGCACGGTCGGCGCCACGCAGCTCAAGGCCGGTGAATACAAAGTTCAGACCGAAGGCGACAAGATCGTCCTGAAGAGCGGCAAGACCCTGATCGAACTGCCCGGGAAAGTGGAAGCCGGCACGAAGCGCTTCAACGACACTTCGGTTCGCATCGACGACAAGACCAACAAGCTGGAAGAAATCCGCGTGGGTGGCAGCACCACTCGCATCGTTTTCCCCGGCGTCAACGCTGACTAGCTTTTGAAGATTTAGTTTTGCACCTGCCGTGCGCGATCAGGCGATCTGAAATTCGCCGCCAAAATCGCGCACGCAGATGCGATGCAGGTCCGCTCCGGCGGCCGCCAGCAATCGTTGCATCGGTTCCTGATCGGGCTCGCGGCTGAGTTGAAAAGTCCGGTGGTGCACCGGCAGCACGAATTCGGCTCGCGCGTGATCCGCCATCGCGAGAGCTTCCTCCGGGGTGCAATGCGCCGCGATCCAGGGATCGTAGGCGCCGATGGGCATGATCGCAAGGTCCACGCTTTTCGCGGACCGAATGCTCTTGAAGGAATCCGTAAACGCAGTATCCCCTCCGAACACCACTCGATACTTTCCCGCCTCAATTAAATACCCGTTATAGCCGCGATAGGCATCGTTGCGCATGCGCGCGCCCCAGTGGCGAACTTCAAATGCCCGCACCCGCACCGGGCCAATCTGCACGGATTCGTTCCAGCGCAGTTCATGCACGGCCCGGTATTTTTGGACGCGCAGCAGGTCGCTGGTACGCGCCGCGGTAACCACAGCGGTGCGCGCATTTTCGAGCTTGCGAAGCGACGGCACATCGAAATGATCCATGTGCGCGTGCGACAGCAGAATTAGATCGGGCGCCGGAATTTTTTCAATAGCCAGCGCGGGCGCCACCAGACGCTTGAATCCGATGGTGAAGCCCACCGGACGAATGCCGATGCGATTGCTGAATACCGGATCGGTGAGGATGGTGAATCCGTCGATCGACAGTAAGACGGTGGAGTGTCCGATCCACGTCGCGTGAATCCCGGATTTGGCCCACCGGCCGACCGCGGGCGATTGCGCGGGCACGATCGACCTGGCGCCGCAGGTCCTGCGAAACGCGCCGTCCGAAAGTCGGCGCCATGCGGACCAGGAATCTGATCAATCCGCCGTTCACTTTGATCCGGGGGTTGGTGGAGTTGCCGCGGGGGTTGGTGGCGTTGCCACGGGGGTTGGTGGAAGTAGCCATTTCTTATGCGAGTCAGCTCTACCTTACCGTCCGCGTCGGACCAGCCGCGATCGGAATTGAATAATGAATATTGGCCATATACTTCCATTCTATCCGTCCAGCGAATGTTTGCCTCCATTCGATCTGGCCGCCGAAGTGCTAAGGAGGTGGCATGGATCGAATCAAAACCAAAGATGGAACTGAGCTCTACTTCAAGGACTGGGGCTCCGGCCCGGTAGTGGCGTTCTCCCACGGATGGCCGCTGAGCGCCGACGCGTGGGATGCGCAAATGCTGTTTCTAGGCCAGCACGGCTATCGCGTGATCGCGCATGACCGGCGCGGCCACGGCCGATCCGGCCAAACCTGGGACGGCAACGAAATGAACACCTACGCTGACGATCTGGCGACGCTGTTCGACACGCTGGACTTGAAGGGTGTGACGATGGTTGGACACTCCACTGGCGGAGGCGAAGTGGCTCGCTACATCGGACGGCACGGCACCAGGCGCGTGTCGAAAGCAGCTCTGATCGGCGCGGTGCCACCTTTGATGCTCCAGACCGCAGCCAATCCCGCGGGAACACCGTTGTCGGTTTTTGACGAGCAGCGGACCGCCGTGGTCAACGACCGGTCACAGTTTTTCGAAGACCTGAGCATGCCGTTCTACGGCTACAACAAGCCCGCTGCGAAGATCTCGCAGGGCGTTCGCGATTCGTTCTGGCTGCAGGGCATGTGGTGCTCCATCAAAGGCGCCTACGATTGCATCAAGGCATTTTCGGAAACGGACTTTACCGAGGATCTGAAAAGGATCGACGTGCCCACTCTGATTCTTCATGGCGATGCCGATCAGATCGTGCCCATCGGCGCGGCTGCGATGTTGTCGTCGAAACTCATTCCGAAGGCGACGCTCAAGATCTATCCCGGCGCGCCGCACGGAATGTGCACCACTCTCGCCGATCAGGTGAACGCGGATCTGCTCGCGTTTCTGAAAAGCTAATCGGGTGGTGGGTCAGTTTGACGTTGAAGCGGCTAGCGCGCTCCATACCTGTGGCGCCTCAAACCGCGGCCAGTGAGGCGCGATAGGCATAGAGCGCGTTCGAGAGTCGCGTACAAATCCCGAAACTGACCCACTACGGCTAATCGGCACCAGGATTGCAGTATGCTACAAACGGAGGAACCTAACATGTCGAAATCATCCAGTAACGCAGCAGCGCGGCAAATGGCCCCGCTGGCTACGCCCACCGACCTCAAACCTGCCGCGACCAAAGATATCGCGGGCGCGATGAATGCCGCCCTAGCGGACGTATTCGCGCTGTACCTGAAGACCAAGAATTTCCACTGGCACCTGAGCGGTCCGCATTTCCGCGATTATCATCTGCTGCTGGACGAGCAAGCCGATCAGATTTTCGCGATGACGGATGCGATCGCGGAGCGCGTCCGCAAGGTCGGGGGTACCACGATTCGATCCATCGGGCACATCGCGCGCTTGCAGCGCATCGCCGATAACGACGCCGAATACGTGGAACCATCGGACATGTTGGCGGAGCTGCGGGATGACAACAAGACGCTGACAGCCCGTCTGCGCGAAGCGCACGGCGTGTGCGAAGAGCACGAAGACATCGCCACGGCCAGCCTGATCGAAGTGTGGGTCGACGAAACGGAACGCCGCACGTGGTTCCTGTTCGAAGCCGGCCGTCACAGCGATTCGAGCGATCACTAGAAACGTGAGCTCAGCAAACGGAATCGTCACGCTGCCGTGCCACCAGTCGGTGGAGCAGACGGTGACAAAGCTCGAAACGATTCTGCAGGCGAAGGGCGTCAAGCTGTTCGCGCTGATCGATCACAGCGGCGAAGCGGAGAAGGCCGGCATGCGGATGCCGCCGACCAAAGTTTTGATCTTCGGCAATCCCAAAGCCGGCACTCCGTTGATGCTCGCAGCGCCCAGTATCGCCATCGATCTTCCGTTGAAGCTGCTGGTGTGGGAAGACGCGCAGGGCCAAGTCTGGATTTCCTACAACGCTCCGAGTTATCTTCAGGCCCGGCACGGATTCCCGCCGGAGCTGCTGCAGAATATCGCGGTGGTGGAAGCGCTGGCGGCGAAAGCCGCTGAATAAGCGGCGTTGTTTACAGATTTAAAGTCAGCGGACGGCCCTCGAATACGACATCCCGGGTCGCTGTTTCTCCCGCCACCCGAACCACCAGGTTCTTTTTCGCAGGCGCAATGATCTTCGAGCCGCTCGTCAGGCTCAAGCGGCGCTGGCGATCGTTCCAGGCAATATTTATACGCGTAAACTGGCCGTCGCGATAATGGAAACTCTTGCCATCGTCCTCATAAAGTGAAAAGCCCCCGTCAGCGCCCGGATGGACCAACAATGTGAGCGGTGCGTGGACGATTTCTTCCGTGTATTGCTTCACTGGGCCCATCGGAATCATGGCGCCGGCACGGACATAGAGGGGCATCGTTTCAAGGTCCACTTTTCGCGTAATCTCGCGTCCGCCTTCCATCTTTTCCTGCGTCCAGAAATCGTACCAGGCGCCTTTCGGAAGATAGACGGATCGTGACGCCGCGCTTTTCTCCACGACCGGCGCCACCAGGATGTCGCGACCATACAGGTACTCATCACCGCGCGCTACAGCCGCGGCATCCGTGGGATAGTGCAGCCACAGCGACCGAATGATCGGAACACCGGTCTCACACGTCTCCTTCACCGCGGAATACAGATACGGCATCAGTTGATAGCGCAGTTCGAGGTACTTCTTGCAAATCGGCTCGATCGCAGGGTTGTGCAACTCGGCGGGATCCGGATGATAGTTGGGAGTCTCCGGAAAGCCGATTTCGCCAGTGTTCCAACCCCAGGGCATATGAAGGCGCCAGTCTCGTCCATGGGAACGAAACAGTGGATTGAACGCGGCGAACTGGAACCATCGCAGGTACAGCTCGCCCGTGTATTCCTGAGTGGGAACGAAACCGCCGATGTCGCTGCCCCAGTATGGAATTCCGCTCAAGCCGGCATTGATCCCGATGGGGATGTGATTCTTGAGCGTCTCCCATCGCGATTGCACGTCGCCCGACCACAGGAACGCGGCGTAACGCTGCATCCCCGCATAGCCATTACGGTGCAGCGCGTAAACGCGCTCATTCGGGCGCAACAGTTGATGGCCTTCGAAATACATGCGATTGCGCGCCAGACGAGATGCGGAATCCAGCCCATCGCCCTGATCGGGCCACCAGCCATCGATTCCGAGATCGAGCAACTGCTTGTGCACCGGCCAGTAGCAACTGACCTGACGGTCCGCCGGCCAGCGGCCATCGGGAGTTCGTCCGCTGGGCAGCGCTGGCGCCGTGCATGGGTCGGCGACTGTTCCCGCCAGACGTTGCCCTTCCAGGACGATGTGCACCACGACCTTGAAGTGCTGGGCGTGCAGCTCATCGATGGCACGCTTGGGATCGGGGAACGCTTTCGGGTTCCAGTCGAACTCGCCGTTGTGCGTATTCCAACCGTTCGGACAGAAGTCCGTTCCCAGATAAATCATCGCGTCGCAGGGAAGTCGTTTATCGCGGAAGATTTTCGCTTCCTGGACGATCTCCTCCGGAGGTCCCAGGGTGCGATGCGATTGCTGATAGCCCAGCGACCACAGCGGCGGCATCTCCGGGTAGCCCGTGATCTTCGCATATTCGGCCATGATGGCCGCGGGCTCCCGCGAACTGATGACGAATAAATCCAGAGGGCGGGCAGCGACGCCTGCGGACTCGCGGCACGAAGCACGCCTTCCTTGCCGGTCAGGTCGAAGGCGCCCAACGGGTGATGGATGAACATGGCCCAGCCCGAGGTTCCGATCAACAATTGCACCGGCACTTTGGCTCCATGCGTGGCCAACTGATAACCCGCCTGTCCGCTGCCCATGCGATCGAGGTTGCCGCGGCGATCGAACTGCGGCCCTCCCTGCCCAAGGCCGAGCAGCGGAGAATCGCCGATTTCAAAGCTGAGATGGCCGGTGGCTGAATCGCACGTCAAGCGTTGCACCGCACGCCCGGTTTTGCTTTCCACCCGAATCGTGAGAGGACTCGCGGCAAGCTTCACGATCAGATCGCCGCATTTGACACTGCGCGAACGGACCAGCGTGCGCACATGAGCAACCGGCCGCCCCATGTTCTCTTTCACCAGGGCACCGTCGTCTGAAACCGGAAGCGTTTGGCCGTCTTCGATGGGTGCGATGGTGATTCGAACGGTCTCTCGACTGATCGCCGTCAGTGCTATTTCCACTGGCCGCCCAGCGATCTGAATGGGCGCGTCCTGCGAGAACATGAACCCGCGGCCCGCCAGAGCGCCACTGGCTGCGGCGGCCTTCTTCAGTACGCCTCGGCGAGTGATTGGCTGTGGCAAGTCCGCCGGCTTATCTGGGCGTCAACAACAGCTCAATCTGATTGCCGTCGGGATCTTTTACGAACGCATAGCTGAGCCCTTGGGCTGATTTGCTGGGGGGCCGCATGAGCGTGCCGCCATTCGCTTTGACCGACGCGATGGCGCCATCCAGATCCGGCACTCCCAGAATCAGCGATGCCATCGCGCCCGCCGGAGCATCCTTGGCACGCGTCGCGATCACGATCGGCGTGCTGGTGGCCGCCTTGGCTTTCTCGACGGTCGAACCGGAATTCAGGACGATCTCTTTAAAAGCAGCGGTATCGGCCGGGCGTCCCGTTTCCGACATCGTAAACGCTTTCTTGTAGAACGTCGCGATGGCTTCCGGATCAGTGGCCAGGACCCGGACGCTGCGCACGTGAATGCCACTCTCTTGCGCTGTTAACGCAGCCGTCAGCAGAAGGCATGCGGCCGCTACTTTCGCCAGTTTCATGTGGGAAGTCTACCACTCCAGCTAGCTGGCAGGGATGATGCAGGCCTTCGTGTGCCGAAAAACAAAACTTGTAACGATCACATAGCATTGAGGATTCCCAGGAAGTTGTGTTCGTTTTCGAATTTGTGCTGGACGGCGGCTCGTCTGTCGGTTACTATCTTGTTCAAACCCAAATTCTCAAACGGGGGGAAAAACGGGTGAGCGCTACAAGACTGTCCTTCTTTACCGCTATTCTTTTCGCAACAGCCGCAGGTGCAGGTGCTGCCTCGATTCCGGCAAAACTCTCTCCGGCGTCGGTCCGGCTGAATCTACGCGGGTCGACAACTTTCACTCTGAGCAGCGCGCCATCCGCCGCGGCGATGAAGTGGCAACTGGTCTCGACGCAGCGTGGTTCTGTTCCGGATAATTCCGGCGCGCTCGGCACCGTCGATTCTCACGGACGATACAACGCTCCGCCGGTTCTGCCGAAGATTCCAACCGTACGCGTCGAAGTGGTCGATGGTGCGAACAACGTGATCGCGACAGCTACGGTGATGTTGCTCTCCTCATCTTCTTCGTCGGCTTCCGCGAAAGTCACCATCACTCCGGCCACGGCGTCGGTACGTTTGAACGCGACGCAAACATTCACCGCTTCCTCCGCTCCCGCTGGAATCACGATCGGGTGGACCGTGGCCGGAGCCGGAACAATCGATGCGAACGGCAAATACACCGCGCCGGCAACGCTGCCCGCAAACAACGCGGTGACGGTGCAGGCGGTCGATAGCTCGAACGCCGCCAACATCCTGGCCACCGCGGCTGTGACGTTGCTCAATCCCATTCCGGCGATCACGGGATTTACGCCGGCGGCGCTCAACGTGAGCCTGGCGGCAACACTGAAAATCGTGGGGACCGGTTTCGTCCCCGGTTCAGTGGTGCAGTTCGATGGCAAGACCGTACCGTCGACGTTCATCAGCGCGACCGAGATCGATTACGCGGCCGCAGCCGCCACTGTCACGGCTTCGCACGCGGTCACCGTTGTGAATCCGGTACCCGACGGGAAAACGTCGAACACCGCGACGCTCAAGATCAATCCCGCGGTGGCCGTGACGCTAAGCCCGAACAACGCCAATGTGCGAGGCGGCGCATCGCTGAAGCTGACCGCGGCGGTGCAGAATAACGCCGACCCCAACCTCACGCTCACGGTGAATGGAATCGCGAGTGGTAACGCCACTCTTGGAACGATCACGAAGGATAGCTCTGGAAATATTTTCTATAACGCGCCGATCGTGATCCCTGGAGCGGCCGTGACGATCAAGGCCCAGGCCGAGGTCGATCCGAACGCGACCGCGAGTATCACCGTCAATCTGCAAAACCCGGCTCCGGTGATCACGTCGATCAGTCCAGCGTCACAGGTGCCGATCGGCGCGGATCAGAAGCTGACCATCAACGGCACGGGCTTTGTGCAAGGATCCACGGTGACGGTGAGCGGAGTCGCGTTCACGCCGTTTTATATTTCTGCAACGCTGCTGACTGCCAGCGGTATAGTTCCGGCGATGGCGGGGGGGCACCTGGCGGTGACGGTTTCCAATCCCGCTCCTGGTGCGATCACGTCGGCTCCGTTCCTGATTTCCGAAGTCGCCGCGGCATGCACGGCGGTGGACACCACGCAGTGCCTCAGCTATTCCGATGCGGTTCGGTTCCTGGAAATGGCGACCTGGGGACCCACGCCCGACAGCATCGCGCACGTGCAGAACATCGGACGCGCGGCGTGGCTCACCGAGCAGTTCGCCATGCCCTCGCCCAATCCGGCGTTTCCGCCTCCGCTCGAATTAACGGATCCCGCGACGAATATCCAGACCCCGTTCTTTACTCGCGCGCTGGGCGATCCGGATCAGTTGCGGCAGCGCGTCGCGTTTGCGCTGAGCGAGATCTTCGTCGTTTCCGCGGCCAAAGATAACACCTACGAAGCGATGCGGCGCTACATGCAGGATCTTACCGATAACGCGTTCGGGACCTATCGCAACCTGCTGGGCGTGATGACGCTCGATCCGGCCATGGGTTGGTATCTCGACATGGTGAATAACGACAAGGCGAATCCGTCGAAAAACACCGTGGCGAATGAGAATTACGCTCGCGAATCCATGCAGTTGTTCAGTATCGGATTGACGGTGCTGAATCAGGATGGCACGCCCACTACCAATCCGCCGACACCGACCTACGACGATAATTGCTCCCCTTCAACGCAGCCGGGCGCTCCGGTGTGTCTCATCCCGGAGATGGCGAAAGTGTTCACGGGCTGGACCTACGCGCCACAGCCTCCGGCCCTCGGCGAATGGGTCAATCCGCAATGGTTCGAATCGCCCATGGTGTCGTTCGATGCGCATCACGACGCCACCCAGAAGAATATTTCCTTCGGTGGTGATCCCATCACGTGCACGATTACGGGCAGCACTGCGCCCGGCGTTTCGCTCACCGATCTCAACAGCGTGCTCGATTGCCTGGCGAGCCACCCCAACGTTGCGCCCTTCATTTCTTACCGGTTGATTCAACGGCTGGTGAAGAGCAACCCGAGCCCCGCCTACGTCGCGCGGATCGCCGGAGTTTTCAAAAACACGGGCGGGAATCTTCAAGCGGTGGTCACCGCGATTCTGACCGACGCGGAAGCGACTACAGATCCGGGAGGGGCAGCGGACGGGAATGCTCCAGCCGGGAAATTGCGTGAGCCAGTGTTGTTCGCTACCACGTTGCTGCGCGAGCTGAACGCGCACGCGACCAGCGCCGACGGCGTCGCCACGCAAGTCAGCAACATGGGACAGCCGGTGCTGTCCGCCGGCAGCGTGTTCAATTATTTTTCGCCGTTCTATCGCATTCCCACGAATCACGTAGTCGCTCCCGAGTTTCAGATCCTGAACGCATCGAGCGCGCTGGCGCGATTGAACTTCGTCCAATTCGCCGTCACACGCGGTACGGGCGGAAATCTGAAAGTCGATCTGAGCGGTTTCGCGGCGTTATCGCCAGTGATCGTCACCAATGCGGCGGGGAGCAGCAGTTCGCCGATGATCGACGCGATCAATCAGGCGCTTTATCACGGCGAGATGCCGCCGGAAGTACAGGCCGCGCTGGTGACCTTGACCGGCGAACTGGTCACGCAAAAAGCAAGCGCCGCGACTACGGCGCAGATGTTGATTTATTTCGCGGCGATCGCTCCGCAGTATCAAGTGCAGCAGTAAAGCGGAAGGAATACTCATATGCATTTTGAAAATTTGAGATCACGGCGCGACTTCATGCGATTGGGCGTTCGAACCATCGCCACGCTCGGCGCCGCCGGCGCTTTCGGTGAGGCAGGCAGGCTCGCTGCGCAGACCGGGTACACCGACTACAAGGCGCTGGTGTGCATTTTTCTGTTCGGCGGTAACGACGCCAACAATATGCTGATCCCGAATGAAACCGGATCCTTGGCCAGCGACCCTCAATTCGGCTACACAAATTACGCTTCGGTGCGGCAGGGCCTGGCGATTCCACAGACGGCGCTGGTGCCGATTCACGATTCCGCCAGCGGCCGCGCCTTCGGCCTGCACCCGAGCTTCGCGCCGCTTGGTTCGCTTTATAATTCGGGACGGCTGACCATGCTCGCCAACGTTGGACCGCTGGTGCAACCGACCACGCAAAGCGCGATCCAGAAGAATACGGCGGCCCTGCCCAACAATCTGTTCTCTCATTCCGATCAGCAAACAGCGTGGCAGAATGGCGCGCCCACCGGCGGATCATCGGCGGGCACGGGCTGGGCAGGACGATTGGTGGATCGCGTGTACGTTTCCAGTTGTTCTCTCTCGGGTCCGCAGCAAACTTTCGGGAATGTGTTGCCGGCGGTCAGCGTCGCCGGAAATGCTCTGATGCTGCTCGGCTCCTGCACGCAAGAGAGCGGCATTACCACCGGCGGATTGGCGGTGCAAGGCCCCGCTGCGACGACGTATGCGCCCGATCTCAACAATCTTTTGCAAGTCAGCCTGAAGAGCGGCGTGACGCTGGTGCAATCGGCGTCGGATTCGTTCCGATCCGCGCTGGAAGTCGCCTCGGTGATTAACAGCGTCTCGAATAGCGCAGCGACCGGGTTCCCGGCTACCGACATCGGCAGTCAACTGGCACAAGTCGCCACACTGATCAAGTTGAACCAGACGCTCGGCGCGAAACGTCAGATTTACTTCGTGTCGCAGGGCGGCTATGACACGCACTCGGTCGAGCTCACCACTCAAGCGAGCCTGTTCTCCGATCTCTCCAATGCGATGTCCGCCTTCGACAAGTACATCAGCCAGGCACTGAACTTCGGCAATAATGTCGTGACGTTTACGCAATCCGACTTCAGCCGCACCTTCCAGCCGAACGGAAACGCGGGCACGGATCACGGATGGGGCGAACACACCTTGATCATGGGGCCGGTGAAAGGCGGGCAGATCTACGGTACCTATCCCCGGCTGGTGCTGGGCGGGCCCGATGATTCCGCATCGCGCGGAACCTGGATCCCGACCACGCCGATCGATCAATATGGCGTGACGCTGGCGAATTGGTTTTCATCCGGACAGCTGCAGGCCGCCGACCTGGGATATATCTTTCCCAACTGGCCGAATTGGGCCGCCGCCGGATACAACCCGCTCAGCTTCGTTTAGGCGTTCTGGACGCGTGGCATATTCACTGCGGCGAAAAATAGCAGCTTCAGGGCTGGATGTTATACTGCCGCAATGAAAACCCGATGTGCCGCTGGGATGGAATCGCGCCTGCTGAAACTCACTCTCGGTCTGATCGTGTCCGGCTGTTCGCTGTTGATCGCGCAGGATACACCTCCCGTGCCGTCGACTCCAGCAGGAAGAGGCGCAGCGGCGTTAACTCCGGCCCCCGCGGGACAGCCTAACGGGAATGACACCACGCTCAAAGCACTCGATGACATGCTGTGGTTCGAGCGGCTGAATGACATCGCCGACGTCGACAAGATCGTTTACGCCAGCTTGCCGCCCGTGCACATCGCGAACAAAACCGCACCGGGCGCAGGGAATCCGCTGCTGATTCGAGCCTACACTTTTATTCCCAAGAAGCTTGATCGTTCGAGAAAACAGCCCTTGATTGTGCTGGCGCATCAGGGGATTCACGGCAACGTTTCTTTCACCGAGTTGGGCCATATCATGCGCGAAATCATGGAGCAAGGCTATTGCGTGATTGCGCCCGATTATCGCGGCAGCTCCGGCTACGGCCAGGGATTCAATCAGCAAATCGATTACGGCGGGCGTGAGGTGGACGACGTGTTCGCGGCGCGCGAATGGATGCTGGAACGGTATAGTTTTCTGGATCCTAAGCGAGTGGGAATGATCGGCTGGAGCCACGGAGGCTTGATCACGCTGATGAATATTTTCCAGCACCCCGATGCGTTCGCCGTCGCCTACGCCGGCGTGCCGGTGACCGATCTGGTGCTGCGGCTCGGCTATCAGACCGACGCGTATCGCGCGCTGTACTCGGCCCCGTATCACATCGGCAAGACGGTTCGCGAGGATATGGCCGAATACGAGCGCCGTTCGCCGATCACTTACGCGGCGAAGCTGGCGACGCCGCTGCTGATTCACACCAACACCAACGATGAGGACGTGAATGTGCTGGAAGTGAAGCGATTCATCACGGCATTAAAGGCCGAAGGCAAGAAGTTCGACTACAAGATTTACGAAAACGCGCCGGGAGGCCATATGTTCAATCGCCTGGATACCAAACTCGCGCGCGAGTCGCGTGAGGAAGTCTATCAATTTCTCGCCAAGTATCTTAAGCAGTAGCTCGGGTTGGCGGCTGCGCAGTTACCGAATTGTAACGGCTTGGTGCGAGAATATGACCATTGTGACCATCGAGCGAAGGCAGGTATCCAGATCAAGTGGTACTTGCTTGTCTCCGGCCGCATGGACGCCGAGAACGCACCGCAGTTCGAACAACAGTGCAGAGCCTGCATCGCCGAAGGACTTACCGGTCTGGTCGTCGACTTGGGAGAGCTGACATACGTCAGCAGCATGGGGCTCCGGAGTTTCGTCTCGGTAGCCAAGACGTTGCAGGACAAGGGCGGAGCGCTGCGGATCTGCCGCCTCAGGGGTTTGGTCAAACAGGTCTTCGAAATCACGGGCCTCTTGGAGAGCTTCCCGGTTTACGAATCGGTCGAGGCGGCGCTCATAGGAGGCTAAGGAGGTAGAGCGTGCCTGGCGCCACTCGATCTTTGACGATGGCGGCGAACACCGCATCCCTCCACGCCGCCATGGAGTTCGTCCGGACGGGAGCACGGGAGGCGAGCCTGCCGGAGGCGCGCATCGGCGAGTTGGATCTCCTGATCGAGGAGATCTTCATGAACGTGTGCTGCCATGCTTATCCGGACGGCAGGCCGGGACGTTGTGACCCTTACATACTCAGTTCCCGCGCCGGGTGAGTTGAGCGTGGAAGTCGCCGACCAGGGGGCGGAGTTCAATCCACTGACGGCGGCGCCGCCGGACTTAACGTTGGATTTGGAAAGCCGGCCGATCGGAGGCTTGGGCATCTTTCTGGTGAAGACGCTCGCTTCCGTCCATAGACTATCGCCGGGATCGCGATTGGAACCGTCTGACGTTCGGCATATCGGCGGGCTCCTGATGGCAATTCGATGTGGATAGACGAAGCGCTGCGGGTAGCCTTGGCGTTGCTGCCGGTGCTGATGTTTCTGGCCGCGTTGCGTGTGCTGGACAGCTATAAACTTGTATCGCTGCGGACGGTCGGGACTGCGCTCGCGGCGGGCGCGGTGGCGGCCGCCGTTTGCTACGGAATCAACACGCTTATTTTTCGACATATTCCACGAAAACCCGGATCAGTACATCCATTTTGGGGCGCCCGTGGTGGAGGAACTGGCCAAGGGGGCTTTCTGGATTTTTCTGATTGCAACGGCGCGGGTTGCCTTCATGGTCGACTCGGCCATCTGCGGATTCGCCATCGGCGCGGGATTCGCGCTGGTCGAAAACGTTTCTTACCTGCAAGTGCTCAACGGGCGAGGCTTCGGCGTTTGGTTAATGCGCGGTTTCGGCACGGCCGTGATGCACGGCGGCGTGGCGGCGATTGGAGCGTTCATTTCGGTATATCTGTCCGAAAGCCGGCAATGGCGCGGTGCGCGGCAGTTCGCACCGGGACTGGTGGTGGCGATGCTGCTGCATTCCTTATTCAACCAAGGCGTGCTATCGCCGGCTGGCTCAACGGCGGCCACGGTAGCGGGGCTTCCGCTGATTTTCATGGTCGTGTTCTACTTCAGTGAGCGATCCCTGCACCGGTGGCTGGGCGGCAAACTCGACCAGGATATCGACATGATCGCGATGATCGCCAGCGGCGAATTCAAGCAGACGCCGCAGGGCGCCTATCTGATGTCCTTGAACGATGCCTTCCCTCCGGAGGTGCGCGGCGACATGCTGACCTTTCTGCACCTGACGTTAGAGCTCAGCGCGCGCGCCAAAGGCGATCTCATGCGCCGCGAAGCCGGCCTGGAAGTCCCTCCAGACCCCGCCTTGGAGAGTCACTTCAAGGAGTTGAGGTATCTGGAGAAGAGTATCGGACCCACCGGAATGCTGGCGATCCGCCCGCTGCTCTCGCAAACCCCGCGCGATCTGTGGGAGATGCACCATCTTGGCCGCTAATGTCACTGATTTGCAATTGACGGTCTGTATACTCGATTCGAAAGTGTCGGAGACGAATCCCCAAGGCGAAGTGACTATGCTGCTTGCCGCCTGGAGCAAAGGCGACCAGAGCGCGCTCAACAAGATGATGCCTCTGGTGTATCGCCGAGTTGCACCGTATCGCGCGCCGCGCCTGGAGCCAGCAGCCGCATAGCAACACTCTCCAACCCACGGCGCTGATCAACGAGGCGTACCTGAAGCTGGCCAATGCTGAAAATGCCTCGTTCCAGGATCGGTGCCATTTCTTCGCGGTGGCCTGCAAGGCGATGCGCCAGATTCTGGTCAACCATGCAAAGAGCCGCCTTTCTGATAAGCGCGGCGGCGGGCTGGCCAATGTCTCGCTTGACGATGTCCAACCGGCAGTCCATCAGGAGGCCGCTGAGATTGTGGCGCTGCATGAGGCGCTCGAAGCTCTCCACGCCGTCGACCCGCGCAAGAGCATGGTGGTGGAGATGCGCTACTTCGGGGGCCTCAGCATCGAGGAGACAGCCGAGGCGATGGGGGTTTCCGTCGCTACCGTGAATCGCGACTGGCGGTTGGCGCGGAGCTGGTTGATCCGCGAGATGAATCGCGAATCGTCATGAACCCGCCGGCTCGCATGGGAGGAGATCGAGCGCTTGTATCACGAAGCGCTGGAGTTGCCGGTGTGCGAGCGCAAGGCGTTGCTCGCTCGGCGCCAGCCCGGCACTGCGAGAGGAAGTCGAATCCCTGTTGGAAGCGGATTCCAACGCTGGGCTTCTGGCCGCACCGCCCACCCACGTCGCGGCCGACCTGCTGGATGGTCAACCTGGCGGGCTCGCGGCGGGTCAACGCGTGGCGGATTACGAGGTCGAATCGCTGATCAGCATCGGCGGGATGGGCGAAGTCTATCTGGCTCGCGACGCCGGAGGGAAGGCCAGTCGCGCTGAAGATCCTGCGCCGCCACCTGATCGTGAACGCGCAGGCCGTGGACCGCTTCGAGACCGAAGCGCGGGCCGCCTCGGCGTTATGCCACCCCAATATCGTCACGGTGTACGAATCCGGAAAATCTCCGGCGGGATTGTTCATCGCGATGGAGTGGCTCGACGGTTCTACATTTCGCGCCATCATGGACGCGGGCCAGGTGGAGATCGCGCAGGCGATGGATTGGGGTGGGCAAGCCGCGCGAGCTTTGTCTGCCGCGCACGCGGCGGGAATCCTGCATCGCGATATGAAGCCGGAGAACATCATGCTACGCAAAGACGGGGTAGTGAAGATCCTGGATTTCGGTCTCGCGCGGCATGGCGGAGCGGTGGGGCCGGAGCCGAGTTCGATGGGCGCGTCAGGAACCATATCGGGCACGCTTTCCGGAACACTGCTGTACATGCCGCCGGAGATTCTTCGGGGCGAGACCGCCACCAGCGCGTCGGACGTGTTTTCGCTGGGTGCTTTCTTATATGAGTTGACCGCCGGGCAACATCCGTTTGCGGGGGAAACGCCGCTGGATGTGTTCGAGGCGATTGAATGCCGGCCGGTGGCGCCGATCCAGTTCGGTGCGGAGCGGTGTTCCCCAGGAAGTGGATCGGCTGATCTTGCGGATGCTGGACCGGCATCCGGACGGCAGGCCGTCGGCGAGGGAGGTGTGCGACGTCCTTGGATGCGAGCCAAGCGGCTACGAAACAATTCTGACCCGGCTAGCCGCTTGGGCTAGCCGGGCATGGATCGGTCCTCCGTCGGTGCCTCCGATGCTTGCTAGCTTAATTAGAGGCGGCCGGGTGCACGCAGATCGACCTGCACCGTCAGATACGGCGAGGGCACCGTTTGGGTGGTGTACTGCACCTGATCCTGGCACTTTGGGTCTTTGTGCACCCAATTGCCATCGACATAGTTGCCTTCGCAGAAGTGCGAGTGCTCTTTGTCGATGACTTTCTGCTCGACCATCGCACGGAGGTGGTGACTTGGAACATGGACGCGGCCTGATCGCGCTTCAGTTTTTCGACCGGCCCATCGGCACCCACCTCCTCCGGGCGGAAATATACCGAGAAAGTGTCGCGGCCGGGAGTGCTTTCGCCCGCCGACAACACCGCGCCGCTGTAGGAATACATCGCCTCGACGGCTTTGACCTTCTCTTCCACGGCGGTCGTCTGGCAATTCGAGCCGTCCGGTTCGCGGAACTGCCGCTCCTTGCAATTCGGAGTCGGTGGTGGTCTTCGTCTTGGAAGCCAGCTCGACCGTTTTCAGCTTTTCAAACCGGATCGTAGGCCGGATCGACGATCGCGGGGATCGAGGCGACGTGGGTGAAGGGGTTCAGCTTGGTCCATGGGGACGGCGGTGCTGACGGTTTCGACTGGAGCAGCGATGGTGCCGTGTCCATCGTTGGTTGAAGTTGCGGGTTCATGTCGAATTGCCAACCCCACGGCGATTCGCAACGACCAACGCGGCGCCCGCGAAAAGTGCAATCTTTGTTGTTGTCATGTTCTCGCTCCTCTTTTATTCGGTCCAAGATCCTGGCGGCGAAGCGCTCGGTTGTGGCCGCTTGTCTGTAATAACAAGAACGCGGTCCGAATCGTGTCATTCTATCTAACCTTTTTTTCGATTACGTTACACGCGCCTCCAACCCGGCATGGCGAATCGACCCAATATGCTCGAAGAGAAGTGTCTGGAGTCTTCGCGGTAATGCTCGCCTTCGTTGCGCTCAGTCTAGCGCAGCGGGAATTATCGTTTGGGTAACGAGGGCCCCGGCGCGTTGGAATTCAAATGCTCAAGTCAGGCGTTGTTCCGTGCCGCGCTTTCGCCTGCGCTCGCGCGCGAGCTTCGTTGCAAATGCGGTGCAAGGGTGAACAGCACCAGCGCCGCAGTGACGATCGCAGCGGAGAATGGTGCGAATAATTCACTCAGATTCGGGGTTGCCATCGCCGAGATCGTCCAGCTCGCGGCCAGCGAGATCATCGCGAAGGTCTGCACCGGTTTCCAAGCCGAGTAGAGCAGCACGACTGGGACCGCCGTCCCGATGACTTGCGGCGGCAGTACGGTCGCTGCTACGTCGCCCGTATTCTCCGACCAGGCCCTGACCGCGCTCAATAGCCGACCAGCCGCAGCTGTCGAGGCCGGCCAGAACCAGCGCTGCATGGATTGTAGGGACACGACGCCGATCGACTCGCTTGACCGATATTCGATGCACACCGTTTTTCGCGGCGTCCAATGCCTGGGGCCGTCGGCTAACCACACACGCCGGACCTGTCCGCTGGCGAGCGTAAAGCTACATCGTGCCCCTTCGAACACGAGCGCGGCGCCATCTATCTTGGCGATCCCGAGGTCGTAGTGATATGCACCGTCGAACACACGCGGTTCCGCAGCGGTCGAGAGACCGACGAAGTAGCCGCTTTCGTCTCGACGGCCAGGAAGCCGATCGTAAAGACGCCCCCGTTCGCTTCCGACGACGCACTCGTACAGCACCCAATGGAGCAGCATGCAGGCCGCGATCCACGCTGCGGTAAGCGCGATCCATCCGGTGAAATCGAGGTCCCAGGAGCGAGCCGTCACGGGAAGCGCCACGCCGGCCACGATCGGCAGGAGTTTCGAAAGAAGCGCCATCCGCTTTTTCAGGCGCTCGTGATGTTCGGCCAGGATACCTGTCACAGGAGCCACCGATTCCGAAAACGGCGAAGCATAGCCAGGCAGAGGCGGAACGACGGCAGCGGCAGCCACGACTTGATCGAGCCGGGCAACATCGATTCCGCCGCGACGGGCGATCGCGCGAAATCGGGCGGTCATCGGCGGATGACTGAGAAACAAGCCGGCGGCGCGTCCCCAATGGAACGGCATTTCGGTGACATGCGAAATCCGCGCCAGCGCGGTGATGAGTGCTTCGGGATCGCCGGTCGCGCGAATCGAGGCTGCGTCCGCATCGAATTCCTGCACGCGCCGGATCGCGCGCCACAGCAACACCGCCGCGATCGGCCAAAACGGAGCTGTGCTTTTTGCCGCCGGGAAGATGGCGGAAATGAACACCGCCACGCCGGCCAGGAGCGGCACCGCCGTGACCAGCGTGCGCTGGATCGGCCGCATGTGCGCGAGCTCGTGAGCGATCACCGCGTCGGTCTCGCGGCGGGACAGGATGCGGAGCAATCGATCCGCTAACAGGATCGCGCCGGTGCGTTGCGAAAATGCGGCGGGCGTATCGCGCGGCGAGGTGAACACGAGAACGCGTGTGGCCGGGATTCCTGTGCGGCGTGCGATCGCTTGTGCGCGCTCGAACAGATCGCCGCCTTTGATTTCCAGTTTGCGGATGCCCGATCCGCGGATTGCCATGAAGCCGCTGAGGAAGAATGCGAGGATCAGCAGTCCAGTGCCGGCGAACGTGTCGCTTGCCATGGGAGGCAGGATGAAGAGATTCGCGAACGCGCCGAGCAAACAGGAAACGGCGGCACCTTTCCAGAACACCGCTGCCGGAGATTCGAGCGGATTCGTGGCGAGACGCGACCCTGCCCAGGTCAGAATCAGCGGGGGAGCGACGATGAATAGAAAAGTCGCGGGTCCCGCACTCGCCGCCCAGCGCTGCAGCAGGAACGCATCGAGAAACCACAACCAGGCGGTCCAAATCGCCCAAAAGGCGACGCGTGGAAGCAGCCAGGCGCGGATGAACATATCCATCCATCGGCTGAAAGCCGGCGGAACGAGCGAGCGAATCGCATACCCACGAAATACTAGAGGGAATTGCTTTCACCGGCCTGAGGCTTCCACCTTAATCCGGTGAAATCGCGGGCTCCGATACGTTATGAATCGCGAACGACTACGGCTTGATCACGATGAACCACGCCGCGACGATCGGACCCTGTGGGCCGCGGCCGCGTCCGCCCGTGGCGCTGGCGGCGGAGCGTCGGCCGGCGGCGGCGGAGCCGGACCGCGCTCGGGCTGGAAGAGGTACGCGTTGTGGGTGGACGGGATCGACGCCGATCGTCTTCGCGCCGGCGAACGTGGCCACTGTGGCGACGACCGTGTAGGCATCGGCGGAATCCTGGTGGACGACGGTGACGTTGCCCTCGCCGCCATTCGGAATGAAGATCAGCTTCTTCGACGGATCCCATCCCAGCGCGTCCACGCGCGTGCCGTTCTTGATGGACGCCACGATCTTGCCCGTGCTCGCATCGACGACGACCGACGTATTGCTGCAACCTGAGAAAATGCGGTTCGACGCCTTGTCATAAGCGATGCCGGTGGGCCCTTCGCACGGAGCGAGCGGCCACGAGGCGGTCGCCTTCCAGGTCTTGACGTCGATCACCTGGATCGTATTCTTGCCTTCGTTGTTGACGAAGATGTGTCCCTTGCCGTCGGCCGCGGCGCCTTCGGGCGCAGTGTCCTCGAGTTCGACGGTGGCGACGATGTCGCCGCTCTTGGGATCGATCGCGGTAAGAGTGCCGATCGGGCGGCTGTGATTCGTCAGAATGATCTTGTCGTCGGGCTCATCGTACATGATGCCGTCGAGACCGGGGCCGACCTTGATTTGTTTGATCACCGCCAGCGTTTTCAAATCGAACATGGTGACGGTCTGGTCGCCGCCGTTGGTCGTAAAGCCGTGACCGGCCTTGGTGGCGATGCCGGCGCCATGCACGCCCGGCGTGTTCGGAATGTCTGCCGAGCACTTTGCCGGTGGCGCCTTCGACCACCATCATGTGCGTGCCGCGCGAAACGAACACGCGTCCCGTGGCGGATTCGACGGCGACGTAGTCCGTGCCTCCGTCGCCCTTGATGTCGAACTTTTCGACTTTGAACGATTGTGCGTGGCCGATGGCCGGCGCAAAGCCGGTCACAATGAGAATCGCGCATGTGGTCAGTAACCTGTGGGTCATAAGGGCTCCCGTGTCGGATGTAAATCCGGATCCATGGTACTTGCCGATTCTGAAGAATCGCTGAATGGATCGCGGCTGAGGAACCGGGCCTTCAGGCAATCTTAAGTCTCATGTGTTTTCATTGAGCGAATAACGTGACGGCAGTCGCGATCCTTTACATCGAAGAACTCAAGGCGACCATGCGGGGACGTTACGCGTGGCTCGGCGCCGCGATCGTTTTGCTCGCGATCGGCGGTCTTGCAACGGTGGGGACGCAGGATACGTGGCTCGATGGCTATGGTATCGTCGCGTACGGATTAGTTCCCCTTGCTTTTATTCCATTCGCGGCAGGAGCGATCGCCGGCCCTCGCGCGAATCGCTTCGTCGAAAGCGTGTTTACTGCTCCGGTCGAACGGCGTGACTGGCTATTTGCCAAAGTCCTGGTGCTGCTCACGCTGGCGGCGGCGTACGATGTCGCGCTGATCCCGATGCAGCTCGTCTACACGCATCATGTCGGGCTCCCATTTCTGCTGGAGCGATTCTTGCTCTGGATGCCGGGCATCATGGTCGCCTGCATCGCCGTGGGAACTTTGATCGGCGTTTTGTTCATCGGGCGGAGCGTGGCCGCCCCGATCGGTGCCGGTATGGGAGTGCTGCTCGCTTATGTAGGTCTTGTCCCGCTTCAGGAACTGATGGTGGCGAGAGGCAACGGTGCCACCCGATCCGGCCATATCGCGCTGGCAAGTCCGGCAGTGTTGCTCAAGAACGCTCTGGGATTCACTCTCGCTGTGGCACGCGTTCCAACCACCACGAAGCTCACGTGGGTCAGTCTGGTGACGATGGTAATCGGGTCGTTCGTCCTCGCCGTTTGGGTTTTTCTGCGCGCGCAGGGAGTGGAAACGTGGGAGACCACGCGAACGCAGCGGTGGATCGTCGCGATTGCGATCACCGCCCTGCTGCTGTTCCCGGTGTTGATCGCCGACACGAATTACGACACGCCTGCGCCTGCTGCGAATCTGGCGCCGCCTCTCCGGATTTCCGGGCGCACCAGCGGTACGCTCGCCCTGGTTGCGAATGGCGGGCAGCTTCCCGCACGATGCTGCAGCGCGCTGCTCAATCGTGAAGACGATCCGCTGGGAACCGATGAACACACCCAGCGCGACATGCTGCTGCTGCTGCCGGTCGATACCAGCCAGACGATCAGTGATCTCCAAATTCAAATCACCGGCGAAGACGGGTTGGAGATTACAACCGGGCCGCCGAAGCAACTGGAGAAGCACAGCTATGCAAATAACGCGGGGCCAGCCGCATCGGACGGACATCATATCGTCGATGGTTGGATCGCGCGCGTTCCAGTAACGATGATGCCTGGCAAACCGTGGGACATCGGCGGCAATCGCTATCCGCTGAATGTTACGGCGACTTATCGGGTCGCGGCAGATCCGCAGCCTCGCACCTTCTCCGCGCGCGGAGCCATCGAAGCCGAGGTGTCGAGCGCGATTTATGAAATGGGCGTTGCGTCGTCCATCCTGCCGCTGCTCTGTTTTGGTGCGGCATTCCTGCGCTGGCGGCGAACGCGATGAATAGCGCCGATTACGCCATCGAGACCACCGACCTTTCGCGCAGGTTTGGCGATTTTGTCGCGGTCGACGGGATCACGTTGAAAATTCCCAAGGGACACCTGTACGGATTCCTGGGACTGAACGGAGCGGGAAAGACCACTACGATTCGCATGCTCACTACACTTCTCCCGCCGACTTCCGGGACTGCCAGGCTGTGGGGACACGACGTGGCTCGCGAGCCGCTCGTGGTACGTGGGCTGGTAGGGCTGGTGAGCGACGAAACCAGCGAGAGTCAATCGACATGGACGGCGCGAGAATATCTTTCTTACTTCGCCAGGATCCGAAGGATCGCCGATCCGCAGCGCGAGGTCGAGCGTATTTTAGACGACGTCGGTTTGGACGCACGATTCCGCGGCAAGCTCATCGGCACCTATAGCACTGGGATGAAGCGCCGCGTCGAAATCGCGCGAGCGCTGATGGGTCACCCGAAAGTCTTGTTTCTGGACGAGCCCACGCGCGGCCTGGATCTGCCCGCGAAACGCGACATGTGGAACCTGCTACGAAGATTGGCGTCGGAAGATAACGTTACAACCTTCTTAAGTAGCCACGATGCACAGGAGGTTCGCAGCCTGTGTAGCGAGATCAGCGTGATTTCCAACGGCCGCGTGGTCCATACTGGGCCGACGCGGGAGCTCGGTGCAGATCTCGATTCGTTCGAGGAGCGCTTGATCGAACTTCTGACCAACCGAAACGTCGCTTCCACATAGCTCTTCCAGTAAGCGCGACGAATCCTGAAGCGGCTCCGCGAGCGCGGTTGACGGTTTCCCGTGAGCGCTGGCACGCTTGCTCGCGCTCACCTGGCTCAGTGTAAACTTTAAGGCGCCATGACGACATATAAGGTAGCAATGTGACCCCGGAGCGCCTGTTTTCACTCGCCGGAATGTTGGTGCTGCCGGGCTGGCTCCTGTTGGTCGTCGCTCCGCGATGGAAGTGGACGCATCGCTATGCCGCGTTCGTCTCGCCTCTCGTGATCGGTGGACTCTACGCGTTTCTGTTCGCGAGCCATTTCAAAGACGGAGGAGGCGGCGGCTTCGGATCTTTGGCGCAAGTCAGCCTGCTGTTCCAGAATCCTTGGCTCCTGTTGGTGGGCTGGATCCATTACCTCGCATTCGATTTGTTCATCGGCGCTTGGGAGGTTCGCGATGCGCGGCGATTAGAAATCTCGCACCTCGCTGTGATTCCATGCCTGGTATTGACGTTTCTGATCGGACCTGTCGGGCTGTTGCTGTATTTGTTGATCCGCGTCATCTTACGCAAGGAGATCGACCCGGCATGACGTTTCGCGACCTGTTCAAGTGGAGCCCTGCGTTGGCCGATCGCAGGTTGGATTCATGTGGCGTTTCTGGCGGGCGCCTTCATCGCACTACCGCTGGATCATCGTCTGGTCCTTGGAATCAATCCGTGGGTGAAGCCGATCAAGTTCGACCTATCGAGCTTGCTCTTTCTGTGGACGATGGCGTGGTACATGGGACAGCTTCCTGCGACGCAAAAAGTTCGCCGTTTGGGGTGGGCGATGGCGATCAGCATCGTGGTCGAGAATGTTTTGATCTCCATGCAAAGCGCGCGTGGCACCACGTCGCATTTCAACGGCACAAGTGTTTTCGATGTTGCAGTGTTCGGAATCATGGGGATGTTTATCGGCGTGAACACGGTCGCGGTCGCGTGGACACTGGTCTGTTACTTTCGCGAAGTGCCGGCGCTTTCGCCCGCGCTGCTCACTGGCGCGAGGCTGGGCCTGATCTTATTTCTAGTGAGCAGCGCGGACGGTTTTGTGATGGTTGCCCACGGGGCGCACACGGTTGGCGGGCCCGATGGAGGGCCGGGGTTGCCGTTCCTGACCTGGAGCACGAAGTTCGGAGACCTGCGGTGGGCGCACTTCATCGGGATGCATGGGCTGCAGGCGCTGCCCTTGACCGGATACGTGTTCGGGCGAAAGGCTTGGGTGACCGGAGTCTTCGCAACGATGCTGGCAATCGTCGTGATCACGCTGGTCGTGGCGCTGCAGGGGCAGCCTTTGCTCCCGATGTAGCGTTTAGGCGTTTGAGAGACGGCGCGTGAGCCGTTGCATCGCCGCGATCGACGGGCCGAGCGTTTTACTGAATTGAAGGCAAACTGAGCAGTTTGGCCAGCGGTGACTACTTCCCAGCGTATAGGTTGTGCATGAAAGGCGGCCGGTGCGTCCACACCGGACGTGCCGGCGTCTGCGCCACGCGATAACCGACTTCCAATAAAACCTGCAGGTCTTCGACCGCGCCCGTCAGATCCCACCCCGGCTTAATCTGATCGGTCGGCTTATGGTAGTCGTTGCGGATGAACTCCGTCCGCATCTGATTGCCGAAATCGCTCGGCTTGCCCACGAAATCGATCCCCGGGCTGGTCGCGAGCGAAGGCACGCCCGCCATCGCGAACTCGACATGATCCGAACGCCAGTAAAAACCCTCGACCGGATCGGTGTCACCGGTCACCACACGGCCCTGGCGGGTAACCGCTTCCTTCGTCACATCGTCGAGCGAGCTCATCCCCAACCCGAGAATGCTGAAATCCTTGGTGCGTCCCCAACCCCAGTTGCTGAAGTAATCGAGATTGATATTGGCGACGGTATTGGCGAGTGGATAGAGCGGATGCTGCACATAGTATTTCGCACCCAGCAGCCCGCGCTCTTCCGCCGTCGGCCATAAAAAGATGACCGTCCGCTTCGGCCGCGCAGGCAGCTCGGAAAATGCGTGCGCCAATTCGAGCACGCCGGCCGTTCCAGAAGCATTGTCGCTCGCGCCATGAAAAATGTTGTCGCCCTGGTGTCCCAGATGATCCCAATGCCCCGAATAGATCACGTATTCGTTGCGCAGTGTTCGATCGCTCCCTTCGATCTTCGCGACTACGTTAGTCGAATCGATCTCGCGCACCTGATTGTGCACCGTCGCCGATAAAACTGCCTTCAGCGGGACCGGCTTGAACTCGCGCGAGAGCGCGGATGCGCGCAGCGCACCAAGATCAAGGCCCGAAGCCGCGAACAACTCCGTCGCCTTGTCGCTATTCAGCGAAATCGTCGCGGCGATATGGTCCGTTGACGACGCATCGCGCACCATCATCGCCTCGTGCAGAACAAAGCGGTTCGCGCCCGCATTCGCGCCGGGCGGCCGCGTGGGATTCGCGCCTCGCGCCCCTCCTTGCAGCGTAATCACAGCGGTTGCTCCGAGCGAATGGGCGAGGTCGCTCTTCGATCCCGGCCGTCCGTAAAAGGAAAGCTCCGACCCCAGGAACATTTTCGGATCGAGCTTTGAAGGATCGTTGGGATCGGGAATCGGCGGGTCGCCCCCCAGCAGCACCACTGCTTTGCCCTTCACGTCGATTCCCTTGTAGTCGTCCCAGCCGTATTCCGCCGCGACGATTCCGTAGCCGACGAAGACCATCGGCGACTCGGGAATCTGAATCGTCGCTTTCGGCTGTTGGGACGACGCCCGGTAGTCCCTCGCCGTCAAAGGCAATGCCGCGCCGTTCGACTGAATCGAGATTTCGCCGTCGCCCGCAATGATTCCCCACAGCGCGACTTTCTGGATAAAGGTGCCATCTGGATTGCCGGGCGACAACTTCATCGCCTTCGCGGCGCGCACCAGATAGTCGACGGTCTTCTGCTCCGCCGGAGTGGCCGGCGCGCGGCCATCGAATTCGTCCGAAGCGAGAATACGAATATGCTTGAGGAGCCCCTCGGGAGTAATCGCGTTCCAGGCCTTTTGCGGAACAGGACCGGAGCCCGCTCCGAGAAGCATCAAGCCAGCGGCAAGTGAAATTACAATCGAAGATCGAGAGATCATTGGGCTATCGTCGCACGGTCGCAAAATGGATGAGAACAGGCCCACATCGCCGCTAGCGTTCTTCGACGACTCGACCTTCTCGCCGCCCTTGCGGCCGAGGATGCTGATGAAGCCGCCGATCGCTCCGGCGCGACGTCCTCGTCGGTGGTCTTTGCGTTCTTCATGTGAATCGTTTCCTTTTCTGCGCGGCCTCGCGCGTGACGATTCATCACTCTGAACCGAAAGCCATGCAAGTCGAATCTGCTGCGATTGTCAGTGGGTTTTAAAGCGTCGCGATGTAAGGCCGCGATACAATCGTCAAGCGTCGGGCGCTGCTCTATGCCTCGCTTTCTATTCGCTCTCATCTCTTGTCTCGCTGTTTGCATCGAAACCGCGGCGCCGCTCTGGTGCGCGACTAAACGCGCCGTTCTCATCGGAATCAATCAATACAATCCTCCGCCCGGCCAAAGCTCGACTGCTCCCGCAAAGAAGTCGCCGTCGCGAAAGGCTCTCGCATCGGGCGATGTCCGCCACTGGACCTATCCCGATCTGGACGGTGCGATCAACGATGTGAATCTGATGGAGGGCCTGCTGCTGGCTCCCGAATTCGGATTCCAGCCCACCGACATCGTCAAGCTGATCACGACGGAGGACACTACCGCCGACAGAATCCTCGCGGCCCTTAGAAGAGAACTAATCGACAACGCCGCCAAGGGCGACATCCGCCTGATCTACTACTCCGGCCACGGGAACTTCATTCGCAACCGGGCTCTCGAACGAAACCGCAATGCGCGGAATCCTTATGACCAGACGATCGTCGCGTCGGATCAATGGCAAGGCGCGGTGGATGTTCGCGATAAGGAACTCTCGCAGATTTTGTGGGATTCCGCCCAGCGCGGTGTCATCGTGACATTCATTGCCGACAGTTGCCACAGTGGATCGCTGACCCGGGGCCCGGCGAATCTGCGCGGCAAGTCGCGATCCCATTCGGGAGTTCGCGGCGGCGCCGACGGCGCCACCTTCGCCGAACCCGTGATTGACGATCCGCCGCCCATCGACAAGGCCACCGGCAAGGAAATAAATCCCGAAGAGGCCGGCGTACTTACGCTCGCAGCGGCGCAGGAAAATCAGGAGGCGCTCGAAATTCGCGGGCCGAACAACGAAACCCACGGCGGGATGACCATGGCGCTGGTGCGAGCCATTCGTGAAGAAGGTCCGCGCGCCAGCATGGATCGCATCTTCGAACGGACCTGGAATTACATGCAGGCGGCGAATCTTTCGCAAACGCCGGTGCTGGGCGGAAACGGCCGCGGCGATAAAGACCTGCTGGGCCAGCCGAGCCGTCAGGAACCGTTCAGCGTCATGGCGAAAGAGGTTCGTGGCGATGACATCGTGCTGCAAGGCGGCGAGGCGATCGGTCTGTATCAGGGTTCGGAACTGCGGCGGCTGTCCGCTCAATCGACTGGTGCCGAACCCACTCTGCGCGTGATCAAGGTGACCGGGCTCGCCGAGGCGCAGGCGAAAATCGATCCGGCAGGTGCGACCATTCGAGCAGGAGATCGTTTCGAGGTCACCAAATGGGGCGCACCGCAAGAGCCGAACCTGCGAGTCTATATTCCTGCCGCCGCGCCGGCGGAGATGCTCGAGAAGATGTCGGCAAGAGTTCGCGACTCTGCACGCGGATGTATCGGTTCATCAGTTGGCCGACCCCACCGTCGAAAGTCCCAGCGATATGTTGCGCTGGAATTCGGGCCATTGGCTGCTCGATCATCTTGCGAATCGCGTTACCACGGTCGATCTGGGGCCGTCGCCCTCCGCCGCCGACATCAAGAAAGCCCTGAGTAAGGACGCGCGATTGTTCGTGTGGATGCCGCCCACTCCGGCCGTTCGCGCCTCGCTCGCGTTGGGAACGGGAACTCGTTATCCCGGCATCCAGGTGCTGGAAGCGGCGGATGCGGCGAGCGCGGACTACCGGCTGTACGGGCGATGGTCCGCCGAGGGAGTTCAGTACGCCTGGGTGCAGGCCGATGCGGAACTGGCCTCGCGCGAAATACCGGCACGGAAAAACCAGACTGCAGCGATGACGCCCGTATCGTCGCTTCCCAAGGTCACGGCTTGGTCACATGGTGCGCCGCAAGACGCCGGATCGATGCTGACGGAGTACGCCGTGAGGCTCGGCAGAGTGCGCGCTTGGCTCACGCTTTCGGGGCTCGCGGGACAAACCGTGTTCCCGTACCATCTGGTTCTGCGGAAACCTGGCTCCGATGCCAATGTAAAAAACTCAATTCTGTACGAAGGCGAAAAATTCAAGCTCTTCCTTCAGCTCGATCCGAAATTCAAGGAGCCCGCGGCCT
Source organism: Terriglobia bacterium (assembly GCA_963819125.1). Taxonomy (GTDB): domain Bacteria; phylum Acidobacteriota; class Terriglobia; order Bryobacterales; family Bryobacteraceae; genus Palsa-187. Next base: position 462,830 of record CAWFUQ010000011.1, on the reverse strand, counting down.
CCCGGCGTTGGGTTTATGTGTTCGCGATCAGCCAGCAGGGTGTGGGTACATTGATGTTCCCGCCGAAGAACAGCGGCAATGAGGGAAACCACTTGCCGCGAGCGGACAAAGATGAACGGACGACGGCCCCGGCGACGCCGCTGATCCGGCTGTTGGATGACGAAGCCGATCTCGAAATCACCGAGCAGGGAATCGACACGCTGGTCATGATCTCCACCAAAGATCCGATTCCCAACCCCAATATCTTCAACTTCGATGGCGTCCAGTCGTCGCAATCTCGCGGCGCCGGCGGCGATCCCTTGCAGGATCTTCTCGAATCCAACGGCGATTCGACGCGCAGTATGTCGGCGGCGAAATCTCCGGGTGAATGGTCCATCGAGCGCGCGACCTTCCGCAGCGCACCCAAGAAGTGAGCCTGGACTCAAGAAAGGGAGCCGCGCCTAGGCGCCCTTGGCTTTCTCTTTCTGCGCATCATCCATCGATTTCACCGTGAGCGAAATCGTCAGATAGGTGACCTCAGGAATTCGTGGGTCCACCGCGCGCTGCTCCACCGGAACATTCTTATCCGCGTCCTGATGTACCAGCCATCCGTTCACCACTCGCAGCTTGCTCATGGCGTCTTTGAGAATGGCCGTTTGATTGGTGGGGACCGCGATAAAATCGCCGCTGACCACTTTTACGCTGCTCGAATCGTGGGCATTCTTGGTCGCGTCCTGCGTCGCCAGAACCTGCATCGGCATGCTGTTCATGATCACGGCTTCATGATTGAAAACCGCGCCCAGCAAAGTGGTGAAAACTCGAAGCGCCGGAATCGCCAGCGGCGCGAACCCAAAAAACGGGGCGACGATGGCCGAATACTGCACACTCTTATCGAGCACGGTTTTTAGACGCGCATTGGTGCTGACGCCGCGAACATTCAGAGCCATCCGACCGCTCCCGCCAGGGAGAACCACCTGATTGTGGACCGGCGCGCTAGGATCGTTCGGATCGCGAAAATCCAGGTCTTTGAGATCGGTCGGCATCGGCCCCGGCGTCATCTTGACGGCGATCTTTTGTTTCCCCGTTTTGGGATCGATCACCGGATTGGCTTGCAGGTCCGTGACCTTCGTGGCGGTGTAGGTGGTTTTGTCCGCGGACCACGCGGCCAGCCCGGCCCACGCCATCGGCGCGATCAAATTCATGATCGGCTGCGTCTGGATGCAATCGAGCCGAATCTGGCAGCCTTTGCTCTTGGCGATGGCGCGACGATCGTCCGGCGCCGGGCGAAAGTGATTGGGATTGACCGTGACCACCGCATCGGAGGCGCTCAACAGCTGCTTCGAATCGATCGCGTCAGGATAAATCAGGCCCGAATCGGTGGCATGGATCAACTGCACTTTTTTGGTAGGGTCGATCAAACTCGCGTCGTTGCTGCCTCTCGAAACATGCGTAGGATCCCGCGAGGCTTCGTCGAAATAGGCGTCCCAGAAATCCGACACTTTCGTATTTTGGGGCTGCGCGAGCGCTTCCTGTTCGGTAAGGGCGGCTAATGCGGATAGCAGCGCGATGTCTTGAAAAAACAAACGGCGTGTATTCATGAAACCTCGCGAAGAGATACAGAAGTCCTCATATAATAGTCGAAATTCAGAGTTCGAAGCGGGTCTCTCCGGGATCCAGCGAAGGATGGCCTTCGATAGTTGAGCTACAATGCCTGCGATGCCACCGCCCTTGCCGACGCCGGAGCCGCCGCAGCAGCAGCGAAAGAGACTGATTTGGGTACTCTCGATCGCCGTGGTATTTGGAGTACTGGTGGTTTCTTTCCTCACCTACCGTTCTTTTCGTGCGGGCAGGCCTCAGAGCGGCCGCATCGCGTCGATTGAGCAGCCCGCCAGTGAGCAACCCGCCAGTGAGCAGCCACCCCCCGTCGACGCGCCTCCGGACAAGAAAGAAGGCCCTCCCCAGACGACGCCACCGATCCCTCCTCCGGTCGGCAGCGCGGCGCCCCCAGAACCGGCGGTCGAGCCGCCCAAGGTTTCGACGCCAAGTTCCGCATCGTCTCGAACTCCAAGCCGCTTCGCGCGATACGGCAACATCGAAGCTCCCGATCAGGCACCGATACAGACCGAATTCTCAATCCATGTTTCGCTGACGCGCGAAAAGCTTTCCGACGAAACGCTGCTCACCGGCGTCGGGCCCGGCGTTAATTCGACGCCCGACGGCGCGATCGATTTCCCGTGTCCCGAGCCGTGCACGATCACCGCCGTCCTGTTCGCTCCCGGCTTCGACGTCGTTTCCGGTTCGAACCAGGCCGCGATCCGTCTCGCAGCCGATCGCGATGCTCCGCCCGCCCGATTCACTTTGAAAAGCCATAAAGGGTTGACCGCCGCCCGCACCGCCATCACTGCGGATTTCTGGAACGGCAAGACCTTTATCGCGAAAGTGTCGCGAACCATCTCGATCGGCCGTTCGGCGCCACCGGTTCAGCCGACGGCCACGCCACCGACGAATATTCCGGTTCCCTATGAGGCGCGCGAGAGCGCGGATCTCACGGTGCGCTGGGAAGAAAAGGATGTGAACGGATTGCATTTCTGTTCGGCGACGGTGTACTCGCCGGCGTTCCGAGGCTTGCGCTCGGAAGATTGCGTGCCAGGCGATCAGATCCAGAAATTTCTGGATCGGCGCTACGGCGGCGTTTTGAAAAGCCCTCTGCGCACCATGAAACCGCTGGCTCAGGGCGTAACTCCGCCCAGTCCGGATCAGGTAATCAGCCAGATGCGCGGGCTGGGCCGCGAGCTTTTCGAACAATTCGCGCCGCGCAATTTCAAAGCCGCGATTCAGCAAATGCGCGCGACCCTCACTCCTCTGCGCACCATTCAGATCGAAACCAACAATCCAGCTCTGCCGTGGGAACTGATGGTCCCATGTGGCGACGCCGATTGCGGATTCCTGGGCATCGATTATCAGGTGGCGCGCTGGCACATTAGCGATCGCGCGCCGGATCTGGCCCCGCAGATTATCCACTACGCTTCCCTCGAAGCGCTGGCGCCGCATTACTCCGGATCGTCCTATCTGCCCAATCAGCAAAGAGAGCTGCAGGCTCTTTCCACCATGCCCGGTTTCCAAACCGCGGGCGGCAAAGTGAACGATTTCCGCCAGGCGTTCGAATCGCCCGGCGGATCGATTTTGCATTTCGCCGGGCACGGGCAGAGCGGGCAAAGCGATCAGCTGAGCATGGAGGATGCGGCCGCGGATCCGACAATGTTGCGCGGCTGGCGTCGCGGCGCCGACGCGCGTTTGTATTTCTGGAACGCGTGTGATTCCGGGCAGGAGACCACCGTCGCGAGTTTCGTCGACGGCTGGGCTCCCGCTTTGCTCGATAACGGCGCCGGCGGTTTCATCGGCGGCATGTGGCCTTTGGGTGATGCCGCTGCGGCCGATTTCGCACAACTGTTCTACACGGCGCTTAAAAACGGATTGGGCAATCCATCCGGCGCGCAGGTCGCAAATCTGGTGCAACTGGGCCGGGCCCGTTTCAAATCGACTGGCGACCCGACGTACCTCGCCTACGTTTTCTATGGCGACGTGACGTTGCGTATCAGGAAATAGCTCGCGTGGACAGCGCCACGCCTTCTACAATTCCGAATCTGACGCCTTTTTCAAGCAGCTGAATCTTTCCCAGGATGATCCGCACTGAACGCGGTGAAGCAGCGGCTCGGTTGAGGAATCCGCATCCTCAATTTCCGCTCCACGCGCGGCACTGCTCCATACTCCAGTCGCTCGTCGTTATCTCGATGTGGCGCCGCGAGAAGCATTGATGCACTTGGTGGACGAAAATCACGCTGGATTGACGAATGTCGCCTAGGGCTCGCCAAGATCAGTAGCAGGTACCAAGCGTTGGATCGCGATGTCATCGTACGGCACCAGTCCGCGCCGCACCTCTTCCATCGCCGTAACGGTCGGTTTTTTCGCAGTACTGGGCAGGACACTCCGCGCGCCGCTCTGCAACTGCCGGGCTCGTTTGGCGGCAAGAACGACGAACCGGTAGGCGCTCGATTCCGGGTCGTCCGGGATCACGCTGGAGGCGGTGTTCTTGAAGAATGACTCGGGCATGGGGTCCTCAATTCAAAAGAATCAGGCCGGACAGCCGAGCTGCCCGGCCACTCCCTGAAAACGAGCCTATTGGCCGGAAGTCTGCTGCTCTTGTCGAGCTGAGTATTTGTTCAACAGCTCGACCAGGCGAACCGCGGCCCGGGGCATACGGCGTTTCCAGTCGACGATCTCGCGATTGCCGATCTTGCGGCCGTAGATCGCGGCGTTGTCGTCCAGATCCTGGCGCAACGTCGCGCCTTCCAGCGCGATTCCGGCAAACAGACCCTGCGATCGCGACCAAGAAAGAATGTCGGCGTGCATCTGCGCATCGGTCTGCGCCGTTGCCGTACGCCCCACTGGACCAGCCGCGACCGAACCCTCGGCGCCCAGCGTAAATTTGTCCGCCATCAGTTTTTCAGCGCCACGCTCATTCATCACGAGCATGATCAGATCGGTCGAAGATCCGCCGATCTGGAATCCCACGCTACCGCCTTCAATGCGGACAGTCGCTGGGGCTGACCAGCCCGGTCCGACCTTGCTTCTGCATGACAGGACGCCCTTGCCATACTTCGCGCCGAAGAAAAACGCGGCCGTTTTCAGATCGGGCACAATGACGATGCAGTGGGCATGATCCATCAGATCCTGCGGGATGCCATTGTCCGGCGCCGCCATGATTTCGGAGAATACGGTGGCCGACGCGTCTAAACGCTTTGCCGGATCGTTATCTTTGGCGAGAAGCGGCATCAGAGCCACTGCTGCAATCAGAAGTGTTTTCATTTTTTCGTTACCTTTTTTCCGCCGGACGCTTTACCGCACGGCTGTCACAACACTGGTCTAAGGGCACGCGTGCCGCCGATCGGGTTAATCGCCGAGCAGGCTCTTGATGCCGTCGTTTAGGCCGCGCGTAGAAAAGCAGGCTCGCGCCAGAATCAACGGCCGGCGGTCAGATGACCGCGAGTGGTCAGAGACAAGCGCCGGATTTCCGAATTGCATACCCAGCCCAAACATCAGCACCAGGCCCGTCAGCATGCACGCGACGGTCGCAAGAGATAACAGGGGAACAATCAGGAAGAATGCCGCCAGACTGGCGAGCAACAGAACAGCAGAGGAGATTGCGAGGGATCGTATCATCATGGAATGGAAGAGAGCAGGCGTCGTGCCGGACGTCCGCCCTCTTGCCGCCCTCTCGCCGCCTTATTGATTGCCGAGATATTCGACGTGCGCGTAGGTGCCGAATCGCGGATTGTAGGCGAGATACCAGCCGACGTGATCCGGATCTTCATAGATCACGAGTTGATCGCGGGTCCAATTCCAGTTGCCCACGATGTTGTAGTCGTAGGGCGCGATGTTCCAGTAGAAATTGTTGAACCAAAATCGTTCGCGGTTGCCGCCGCCGAGTACGAACACATGCCCCGGCCCGAATCCGCCGGCGAAGCGGCCATGGGCCCACGGATGTTCCATGTGAAAATGCGCGTCTTCGCGGCCGCTGTTGTGGCCCACCCATTGATCGTTATTGGCATGCACGTGGGGAAGTTCCGGGTGCCCTCGTTTGTCCGCCGCGATGTGGTTTCCTGTCGGATGCGGGGTGGGCTGGTTATGCGCCGGCGCGGCGTGAGGCGCCGGGCCATGCGCTGGAATGTGTCCGCCTCCCACTGCCTGCGGGCGTCCGCCACCGCGAGGTTGCGCAGCCACCGCGACGCAGATCAAAAGCGATAATCCTAAGATTGTTTTCACGAAATCTCCCTGGCGATATTTCGCCAGTGGATTGCGTGGCACGTTGCAGGCCATCACGGGAGGGATGAAGAATTAGAGATCGGCGCGGGAAATGCCGAGCTTCTTCATCATCGCGTTCAACGTCGTGCGGGGCATGCCGAGACGAGCCGCCGTGACGCTCACCACGCCGCCCGTTTCGCGAAACACGCGAATGATATAGTCCCGTTCGACCTCTTCGAGCGTGAAACCACCAGTCGACTCTGCCGCTGTTTCGCGCAACTCGCCGACCGGCGCGCGCAGATTTGGGCCGCGCGACAAAATCACGGAGCGTTCGATAAAATTTTCCAGTTCGCGCACATTGCCGGGCCACGGCCAACTCACTAGCGCTTTCATCGTCTCGGCAGGGATCTTGTCGATGTCGCGATCCATTTTCGCCGCGTATTTTTTCGTGAAGTGGCGCGCCAGGATCGGAATGTCTTCAGGATGATCGCGCAGCGGAGGCGTGGTGATCGGGAAAACTTTCAGGCGATAGTACAGGTCGCTGCGAAATAATTTGTCGCCCATCATCTGCGTCAGATTCCGATTGGTGGCGGCGACCAGACGGACGTCGATCGGGATGGTTTTCGTTCCTCCCAATCGTTCGAAGGATTTTTCCTGCAGCGCGCGCAACAGCTTGGGCTGCAGGTCGAGGGGAATGTCGCCGACCTCATCGAGAAACAAAGTTCCACGATGCGCCATTTCAAAACGCCCGATTTTTTGCGAAAGCGCGCCAGTGAAGGCGCCGCGTTCGTAACCGAACAGTTCACTTTCCAGCAGTCCAGTGGGGATCGCGGCGCAATTCAAGCTGACGAACGGAAGATTGCGGCGCGGGCTGATGCGATGGATGGCGCGCGCGATCAACTCTTTCCCCGTGCCGGTCTCGCCCAGGATCAGCACAGTAGCATCGGTCGGCGCGACCACTTCTACCTGCGACATCACGCGCTTCATGGGCGCGCTGGCGCCGACGATCTCCTCGAAATTTTCTGTGATCTCCGCCGCGCCTTGTTCCACATTCTCCGAGCGGTTCCGCCCGCGCAGATCCTGCACGAACGTAATCCAACGAAACGGCGAGAGCTTTAACACCGCAGTCGCGACGAGTACCGGCACGCGAGTGCCATCCTTGCGGGTCAACTCCTTTTCAAACGGAGTGCAGGCGCCGAAACGGAGACCTTCTTCATGCGCCAGGTCGTCGAGCGCCAGATACTCGGGCGGCGTGAGGTCGGCCCAGCGGAGACGACCTGCCTTCAAATCTTCGCGGTCATATCCCACCAGATCGAGAAACGCGTCATTGGCTTCTGGAATCCGGTCGAACTCTCCGGAGATAATTCCCGCGATGGTCGATTCGACCAGCGGGCGCAGCTTGGCGCGGCTGCGGCGCAGAGTTTCGTCGGCTTCGTGGCGATCGGTAAAATCGCGCACTACCCGCGCGAATCCCTGCAGCTTGCCATGGTCGTCGTTCAACGCCATGGTGATCGCGTTCGCCCAGAAACGCGATCCATCCTTCTTGGTGTGCCAGCCTTCCCAGCCGATGTGGCTCTCGGCTGCCGCACGTTTGAGCCGCTCCCGAAGCGCCGGCACTGCATCCTCATCCGGATCGAAAAGCGACACGCTCTGGCCCACCACGTCGTCTCGCTTGTATCCGTAGATTCGTTCGGCGCCTGCATACCAGTCGACGACCACGCCTTCTGAGTCGAGCAGGAACAGCGCGTAATCCTGCAGCCAGGTGGGAACGATACTTGCGGCTCCGGCTTGAGAATGGCCGTCAAGCGAGGTCACCGTCGTTTTATCGCGCAGAACGAGAAGATGACGAAGCGGCAGAACATTGCTCTTGGCCACGTATTCGACTTCGCGCTCGCCGCCCTGAGCATCGAGAAGCTGCAGCGTTCCCTGCTCCTCACCTTGTTTGAGAAAGACGCGCCACTGCTCCGGGATCAAGTGCTTGGCGCCGGGCTTGGCGAAATCGTCAATGCTCCGGCCGATGATTTTCTCGCGCGGGATACCCAGGAGCCTGCCCGCGCCCGCGCTGGCCTCATGCGATCTGCGGTCGTCATCGGCCAGCAGAATCGGCGCGGAAGGGTGAAATACAATCGCGCGGAATAGAAGCTCGAGTTGTTTCGGACCGTTTTCGATCAGCCAGCGTGTGGAATCGGATTTCGAGGCGGGGGAGCTCATAGACTTTCTCCTTGCCCCGTCGAACTTGTTTCGCAGGCTCTTAAAAGAGTGGGAAACCAGGAATGGCGGTCAGGCCCTACTCTAGCACCGAATCGCTGACCATACGCGGTCACCTGACCTTCTGAGGCCGCAAGGAAGCGGAGCAACATCGACGGTGCGGCGGCCTTTATACCGAACCTCGACGACCCCTGACCAAGTTGACCACGAAGACGATCAGGGCAATCACCAGCAGTAGATGGATCAGGCTTCCACCGACGCTCATGGAGAAGCCCAAGAGCCAAAGAATCAGTAACACAGCAACGATAGTCCAAAGCATAAAAAAACTCCAGGCCCGGTAGGGCAGGACAGAGATTCCAAGAGTCGCCTACGGCTGCCGGTCACATGATTCGTGTTGTTCGAGCGGCCGCGATTGCGCATGATCCTGTCGCTGATCTAGGCGCACGCCGCGCGCCATTGCGATTTCCAGAGTTCGCGTTCGGTGCCGCGCATGCATGAGTAGCAGAGTACGAAATCCAAGGAGAAAATTATGAACCCCAGCACAACAGACCAGTTGAACGGCGCGATTCACCAGGTGAAGGGCACAGCCAAAGAGGCCGTGGGAACGGTGATCAACGACCCCGACCTCGTCACCGAAGGCCAGACCGAAACATTAGCCGGCAAGGTGCAGGAGAAGGTCGGTCAGATCGAAAAAGTCTTCGAGAAATAAGAAAGGAAGACCGGCATGCTGATTCTCATCATTATCCTGGTGCTGATTTTCGGAGGAGGCGGAGGGTACTACGGCCACAGCCGCTGGGGCCCCGGAGGCGGAGCGGGCGTGGGATTCGGCACCATTGTGCTGATTCTCCTGATCGCCTACCTGTTGGGATTGTTTCGCTAATTAACGTTCGCAAGTCCGGTGCAAAGGAGCACACATTATGCCTCTCGTAACCATAGTCATCACGCTGATCGTCGTCGGAATGGCGTTGTGGCTGATCAATCGCTTCATCCCGATGGCGTCCAGTATCAAGACGATCCTGAACCTGGTGGTGGTCGTCGCCGTGTGCGTGTGGGTACTTCAATCCACCGGATTGTGGGCGCCGATCGCGAGTTATAGACTACCGCGCTGAGCGGGACCGACCTCATGCGGTCAAATGACCGCGTGACGCCGCGCGGAAAGCGAGCAGGGCCTTCCCGTACTCACGGCGCGATGGACCTCTACCTGCCTTAACAGAAGTGAATCTTTTTGAACAAGGAAAACAAATGAAGTTATTCAGAACCGCACCAATCGTAGTTTGCCTGGCACTGGCAGGCGTAGCCTTTTCACCGGTCGCCAAGGCCGATGACTGGAACCAGAAGACAGTGATCAGCTTCAGCGGGCCGGTGGAGATCCCTGGAGTTCACCTGGTGGGATTCAAAGTCCTGCCCGCCGGAACCTACGTATTCAAGATTTTCGATTCGCAGTCAGATCGTCACGTCGTGCAAATCCTGAGCAAAGACGAGTTGACTGTGTATGCAACCATCCTGGCGATCCCGAACTATCGTCTGAAGCCTACCGACAAAACGGTGATGACGTTCCGCGAACGGCCGAATGGACAGCCGGAAGCGCTGCGCGCATGGTTCTATCCCGGCAAGAACTGGGGCGAGGAATTCGTGTACGGAAAAGCAATGGCGATGGAGTTAGCGAAGACGGCCAACGCGCCCGTGCTCTTCACCCCGGCCGAAATCCCGGTTGAAGTAGCCAAGCCGATCACATCGGTGACCGAGCCCGTGGTTGCGGTTCTGGTGCAAGCGCCGATCATGGCGATCACGCCGGCGGGCGTAGAGGTTCAGGCCGCTGAAGTGGTTACTGCTCCGCCGCCAGCCGAACTCACCGTGCTGAGTAGTCCGCTGGTCACGCCGTTCGTCGATACGCTGCCTGCTACCGCGAGCAATCTTCCGATGATCGGGTTGTTCGGGCTGCTCGCTTTACTTGGGGCAGTGGTGCTAGCGATCGCCAAACGACGCGTGGTCGTCTAACCGGACCGTGTTCGATTTCAACAGTGGAGTGAGTCTATGATGCGACCAAGAGTAGTTCCGCAGTTAGTGCCGGCCGTTCGCAAAGTCCGCGACGAACGCCCTGCTTGTTATGAAACAAAGGCGCGCGGAATGGCCGTCCTCACCACTCCACTTCTGAACAAGGGGACGGCGTTCACGGCGGAGGAGCGCGAAACTCTGGGATTGAACGGACTGCTGCCGCCGGTCTACAGCACGCTCGAAACACAGGTAGCGTGCGCCTACGCGCAATACCAGAGGCTGCCGGACGCGCTTACCAAGAATATTTACCTGACGGCGCTCCACGATCGCAACGAGGTCTTGTTCTTCCGCGTGCTCTCCGAGCATTTGCGCGAAATGATACCGATCGTCAACGACCGCACCGTGGGTCTGGCGATGGAGCAGTATCATCACGAATGCCGCCGTCCGCGCGGCGTGTACCTTTCCATCAACGACGTCGAGGGCATCGAGGAAGCGCTGGGAAATCTCAAGGCTTCATCGAGTGATATCGATCTGATCCTGGCGACCGATGCGGAGCAGATTTTCGGCATCGGCGATTGGGGTGTGGGTGGAATCGAAATCGCGATCGGCAAACTTGCCATTTACACTGCCGCGGGCGGGATCGATCCCACGCGCGTGATTCCGGTGATGCTCGACGTCGGAACAAATCGAACCAGCTTGCTGGAAGATCCGATGTATCCCGGGAATCGGCACTCGCGGGTTCGCGGAGAGCGCTACGACGCCTTCATTGACGCGTACGTCACCGCCGCGGCGAAACTGTTTCCCCACGCTGTCATGCAATGGGAGGATTTCGGGCCCGGCAATGGACGCCGCATTCTGGAAAAGTATCGCACCCGGCACGCGATCTTTAATGATGACCTGCAAGGCACCGGAGCCATCGTGCTGGCCGCCGCGGTCTCGGCAATGCGCATCTGCGGAACGCTGCTGCGCAACCAGCGCATCGTGATCTTCGGCACGGGCGTCGCGGGCGTGGGGATCGCGGACCTGATTCGCGAAGTGATGATCGCCGAAGGGCTCTCGGCCGAGGAAGCCACCAAACGATTCTGGTGCGTCGATGTGCACGGGCTGCTCACCAACGACATGGGCGATCGCCTGCACGACTACCAGGCGCCGTATGCCCGCAGCGCAGCCGAAGTAAAGAGCTGGAAACGCGAAGGCGCAGGAAGTTCGATCGCGCTTGCGGAAGTGATTCGTCAAATGCGGCCCACCATGCTGATCGGGGCATCGGGAGTCCCGAACACGTTCACGGAACCGATCGTCAGAGAGATGGCGCGACACGTCGAGAGACCGATTATCTTCCCGCTGTCGAGTCCTTCGCCCCTTGCCGAAGCGACGCCAGGCGATCTGATTGCCTGGACCGACGGGCGCGCTCTGATCGCCACCGGCGGTTCGTTCACGCCGGTCACGCACAAGGGGATCACGCACGTGATCGGTCAGGCGAACAACGCGATGCTGTACCCCGGCTTGGTGCTCGGTGCGATTGTGGCGCGGTCGCGCTTGATCAACGTTGAAATGCTGGCTGCGGCCGCACACGCATTGTCGAGCCTGGTCGCCGTGCGCCTGCCGGGTGCTTCTCTGCTGCCCCACATCGACGACCTGCGCAGCGTTACGGTTACCGTCGCGGTCGCCGTCGCCGACGCGGCGGTGGAGGAAGGCTTGGCCACCGCGGGACTCCCCGACGTGGTGCGACAGGTGGAGGACGCGATGTGGCGTCCGGAATATCGCCGCATTCAAGCGTCCTAGAACCTACCGGTGACGTTCTTCGATGTGGCGGGCGTGCACGGAAACGCTGGTGTACGGAATCCCGCAGAAAGACTTCTCGGTCATCTGGTCAAACTCGAGACAATTGCAATTGTCCCTGCGAGCATGGTTGATCGCGCTCCGCATGGCCCGGTCGAAACGGGCTTCGGCATCGAATCCGAACGAACCCTTTTCAACCGAACCTTCCCTCGAATGGATGGTCCATCCAGCTTCGCGGAGCTGTTTGTCGAGCCCTCGCGGATCGATGCTCTTGATGGCGACCCATCCGCTCCAGCTCGCCTGGCGCGTGATTCGTATGGTGGCGGGTAGAATCGTGTCTTCTTGCATGAGCACTGTGCCCGGCGCGATTCTCATAGCGAGCAGATGACTCTCGCGTGTACATTTGCGTCGCATTGCGGGCAGGTCATCGCCTTGATCTCGCAGTAATAGCGTTTCCCCAGCTCCCGCCCGGCGTGCTGCAGTGCGTCGCGCACGTCTGATTCGGTGCCGAACCATTCACCGTACTCAATCGGCCCCGTAAGCGGCACGATCTTGCACCTGAACATCTGGCCATGGTCGTGCGCGCGTTCGTGCTTGTGCTTGATGAGTTCTGCTGTCATGAGATTTTCAGAGGGCAAAATGGGAGATTGCGAATCCAATCGCGGCCAGCTTCTCCTGCCGATTGGTTTTCGCGAGCCACGCGTTCCAGATCTCTTCGTTCAAAACGGGCGCTTCATAGGGGATGGTCTGCATATTGTTTGTCAGGCACGTGTCGCGCCGATCCGGGGTGTGGACCGTGAACGGATCCCGGCTACGAAGCGATTTAAGGTAACCGAATGCGGTCAGATGACCGCGGGCGGTCACGTCTGATAGCGGTTTTACAAGCTCCAGCGCCCCATGTTTTCGGCCTCCGAAGTGCCTCTCAGAAAGTATCACCACAACTATCTATATTCGACCCGGGGTCAGACGCTCTTGAAAATCATCGTCGATAAGAGATCTCTCCGGTTGATTCTCAAATGGACGCAGCGAGTGCTGTTGTCGGTTGCCGGGCTCGTGCTTGCCTATTGCGCCCTGGTCGTTACCGACACCTGGATGTTTCAGCGACGCGAACATCGCAGGCTCGAACAGATTCTGCAGGCAGCCGCTCAACCGAAGACTCAAACGGTCGACGTTGTTGACGGACTCATCGGCAGCATCGAAATCGCGCGCCTTCGACTCTCGGTGATCGTCATGGAAGGCGACGATGCAGTCACCCTGCGCCGTGCCGCCGGGCACATCACGAACACCCCACTGCCAGGCCAACCAGGGAACATCGCGGTAGCCGCGCATCGCGATACGTTGTTCCGACCTTTGCGGCATGTTCGACGAGACGACGTCGTGGTCTTCAAGACGCCCATGGGGGAGTATCGATATCGCGTTGTCTCAATGAAGATCGTCAAGCCAGCCGATGTCTGGGTGCTGAATCCGGATGATGGACACCAGATCCTTACTCTGATCACCTGCTACCCGTTCTACTTTGTCGGCTCCGCGCCGGATCGCTTCATCGTCCGCGCCGAAAGGATCACGTGAAAGACATCTCCAAAATCCGCAAGATCGCTTTTGTGGGCGACCACTTGCCGCGCAAGTGCGGGATCGCCACCTTCACTACCGACCTGCTGGCTGCGGTCGCTGCCGCGCATCCGCAGAGCCAGTGTTTCGCGGTATCGGTGAACGATGTTCCAGAGGGTTACGAATATCCCGAGGTGGTTCGCTTCGAAATCGAAGAGCAGGACCTGTCGTCCTATCTCCGAGCGGCAGATTTTCTCAACATCAGCAACGTCGACATCGTCTGCCTGCAGCATGAATTCGGAATTTTTGGTGGTCCCGTCGGCGGCCACGTTCTCGCGCTGCTGCGCGAACTTCGGATGCCGGTGGTGACGACACTTCACACGGTATTGCAGAAACCAAACGCCGAGCAGAAGCGCGTGATGGACGGGATCATCGCGCTTTCGACACGGCTGGTGGTGATGGCCGAGCGTGGGCGCCAGATGCTTCACGAAATCTATCAGGCTCCGCTTGCCAAGATCGATCTGATCCCGCACGGCATTCCCGATGTGGGCTTCGTCGACCCGACTTATTTCAAGGATCAATTCGGCGTGGAAGGGAAGGTGGTGCTGCTCACCTTCGGCCTGCTCTCTCCGAACAAAGGGATCGAGCACGTGCTGAACGCTCTGCCGGAAATCCTGCTGGAGTTTCCTGAAGTCGTCTACATCGTGCTGGGCGCGACCCACCCCAACGAATTGCGGGAGCATGGCGAAGCCTACCGTCTGAGCCTGGAGATTCTCGCTAAGAAGAACAAGATCGAGAAGCACGTCATCTTCTACAACCAGTTCGTCGATCTGGAAAATCTGAAAGAATTCATCGGCGCCGCGGACCTGTATATCACGCCGTATTTGAATGAGGCGCAGATCACCTCCGGCACGCTGGCCTACGCATTCGGAGCCGGAAAGGCCGTGGTTTCGACGCCGTACTGGCACGCCGCCGAACTGCTGGCGGACGATCGCGGGGTGCTGGTGCCGTTCAGCGATGCGCCGGCAATTGCGCGTGAAGTAAGCGCACTGCTGCGCGACGATACGCGCCGGCATGCGATTCGCAAGAACGCGTATCGCATGGGCCGCGACATGGTGTGGAGCAGCACTGCGCAGTTGTACATGCGTTCGTTTGAATCCGCGCGCCTGGAAGTTGCGGCCGTTTCACGCAAGTCTCTGCGGGCAAAAACGCTGGACCAGAAGCCGCGCGAACTTCCCAAGATGAAGCTGAGTCATCTTTCGCGCATGACCGATTCGACAGGAGTGTTTCAGCACGCCATCTTCAGCGTCCCGAATTTTTCGGAAGGCTACTGCACCGACGATAACGCTCGCGCGTTCGTTCTTTCCGTGCTGCTTGGCGAATTGGGAGAAGATCCCGAAGGCGCGCGCACCCTGGCGACGACATCCGCGGCGTTCCTTCACCATGCGTTCGACCTGAAGACCGGGCGCTTCCACAATCACATGAGTTTTGAACGGACCTGGGTCGATCAACAAGGATCGGAAGATTGCCAGGGCAGAGCGTTATGGGCTTTGGGAATCGGAGTGGGGCGCTCGCCCTTCGGAAGTTTTCAGATGATGGCGGGGCAATTATTCGCTCTGGCATTGCCCGCGTTAACCGAATTCACTTCACCCCGCGCCTGGGCGTTCGGATTGATTGGCATTCACGAATATTTGCGCCGGCTGAGCGGCGACAGCCTGGTCAATCAAACGCAGAAAGCGCTGACCTGCCGGCTCATGAAGTTATTCGAAGCGACTGCTCAACCGGACTGGCCCTGGTTTGAAGCAGAGCTTTCCTACGACAACGCCAAGTTGTCGCATGCGCTGATCGTGAGCGGTCAGGCGACGGGGCAACAAGCAGTGCTCGACCGCGGCCTCGAATCCTTGCGATGGCTGGCCGATGTGCAGATGTCGGAAAAAGGCCACTTCCGTCCGATCGGCAGCAACGGGTTCTATCGCCGCGGCGGAGTTCGCGCGAATTTCGATCAGCAGCCGATTGAGGCGCAGGCCACCGTATCCGCTTGTCTCGAAGCCTATCGCGCGACATCAGACACCTGGTGGTATGAGCACGCGCAGCGCGCCTTCGATTGGTTCATTGGCTGGAACGATCTGGGGCTGGAACTCTACTCACCGGAGACCGGCGGATGCCGCGACGGCCTGCACGTCGATCGCGTGAACGGAAACCAGGGCGCGGAATCGACTCTCGCGTTCCTGTTGTCGCTGGCGGAGATGCGTCTGGGGCAGAGTGTGCTCACCAGCTTTAAGGAACTCGCTGCCGCCGGCGATTAGTGTCACCCGTCTGATGCCTATTCATCTCACCCGAAGCAGCACCATCTTGCGGTCCGATCCATCGCGCGTGCTTCTTCGGCCGTTTATTCCGGGCGATGCGCAGCGGATCGCGCGGATCATCGCGAGAGTGCAGTCCATCCCCGAAGATCAGGTTCAGCCGCTCCTGGAAAGAATCTCAGCTGAGTTCCATCAGCGGCATCAGGATATCCACGACACATTTCTGGAACGCTTCGAACAGATTTGCGAGCCGGCGGCGGGTCAGATTCAAATCTCCCTGAGAAGACGCCTGTTGATCGGGTCGTACTTTCTTGCGGAGTATTCACTGGAATCGGCGGCGCTGTTTAATCCGTCCATGGTGCCGCATTTCGATCAAACCGGGATTGAACCGGGCGCGATGCGGTTCATTCTCAGCTTGCGCGCTACCGGTGAGGGCCATATTTCCTCGATCACGTTTCGCGAAGGGATCATTCGCGCGGACCATCGCATCGAGATTTCCGCGCCAACCGGTTTCCTCAGCGAGCCTCGTCAGATCCCCAATGCGCGCTACGAAAAGGGTCTTTTCGTCCGGAAATTGGCGGAACTTGGATTGATCGATGAATATACATCGAATGTCATGAGCAGGCTCGGCGAGCCCTTCGCACTGGAAGATCTGCGAATGAGTCTCATGGCTGAGGGATTTTGTTTTCCAGACTGGACGATTCCGCCGGATCAGGCGGTAGGTCAAGGCATCTGGATGCTGGCGCGATCCAATTACGAAGTTCAGTTTCGTCCCGAACAGAACATTTCCGAACGGGTCATCTTCCCGGCTACACCTTCTCAGCGCAACGGTATCGAAGACGCGCGATTCGCTCGTTTCAGCAAGGAAGATGGCAGCCACATCTATTACGCAACGTTCACCGCATTCGACGGCAGGATCGTGATGCCAGAACTGGTCGAGACGTCGGATTTTCTGCGGTTCCGCTTCATCACCTTAAATGGTCCGGCCGCGACGAACAAAGGGATGGCGATATTCCCGCGCAAGATCGGCGGGCGCTACGCCATGCTTTCCCGGCAGGACAACGAAAACATTTTCATCATGTTCTCTGAGAATGTACATTTCTGGAATAAGCACGCGTTGCTCCTGAAGCCGATGTTCCCGTGGGAACTCGTTCAACTCGGAAACTGCGGTTCGCCGATTGAGACTGCTGCCGGATGGTTAGTGTTGAGCCACGGCGTCGGGCCGATGCGCAAGTATTGTATCGGTGCGTTTCTGCTCGATCGCGACGATCCTTCCAAAGTTATCGGCAGAATGCGCGAGCCGTTGCTTGCGCCAAACGAAAATGAACGGGAAGGCTATGTGCCGAACGTGGTCTATAGCTGCGGCGCAATGTTGCATCACGATCAACTCGTGATTCCCTACGGCCTGTCGGATTGCGCAACCACTTTCGCGACCGTCCCGCTTGCCGACGTGTTGGCCGCCATGGAACCGGAAGTATGATCTTGACGAAGAAGAGAATCGCGGTCTTATCTCCAGTCGCGTGGCGAACACCGCCGCGGCAGTATGGCGCCTGGGAGACGGTCGCCAGTAATGTCACCGAGGGATTGGTCGCGCGCGGCTGGGATGTAACGCTGTTCGCCACGCGGGATTCGATCACCACAGCGCGCTTGCACGCCGTGGTGGATAAAGGATACGAAGAAGATTCGAGCGTCGATCCGAAAGTGCTCGAATATCTTCACATCTCGGAAGCGTTCGAGCACGCGGCTGACTTCGACCTGATTCACAGCCACTACGACTTCATGGCCTTGTCGTACTCGCGTCTGGTGAAGACGCCAGTCCTGACTACGATTCATGGGTTTTCGTCACCTAGGATCATGCCGGCGTATGAAAAATATCGCGATGGATATTTCGTTTCCATCAGCGACTCAGATCGTGCACCTGGCTTGAATTACCTGGCGACCGTGTATAACGGAATCGACCTGTCGCTATACAAGTTCCAGGACACGCCCGGCGAGCATCTGATCTTTCTCGGGCGAATCCATCCCGACAAAGGCGTTCATCTGGCGATCGCGGTAGCGCGTCTCAGCGGGCGTCCTCTGTTGATCGCCGGCATCATTCAGGATCAGAAATATTTCCGGGAGCAGGTGGAGCCCTATCTCGATTCGACCATCCGCTACATCGGTCCGGTCGACGTCGCTTGCAAGAATGAGCTTTTCGCAAACGCGTTCGCGCTTCTGCATCTCAACACCATCCCGGAACGATTCGGATTAGTTCTGACAGAAGCCAATGCTGCCGGTGTGCCTGTCATCGCGATGGATTTCGGTTCGTGCCGCGAGGTCATTAAGGATGGGCACACGGGATTCCTGGTCGATAACGTGAACGATGCGGTACGCGCGCTAGCTCGTGTTTCCGATATCGATCGCCGCGCGTGCCGGGCGCGGGTGGAGAGCTATTTCTCGATCGACACGATGGTCAGGGCGTATGAGCATGTGTACCAATCGATTTTTGAGAAGGAAATGAAGTGATGATGAAGCGCGACATCGTCCGCCGATATAGCCAGAATCCGATCCTCACCAAACGTAATATCCCATATCCGGTCGAGACCGTTCACAACGCCGCGGTGGTTAAGCATGGTGATAAGTACATCATGCTGTTCCGTTCTCACCTGCGGACGGGAAGATCGATCATCGGCCTGGCGCGCAGCCATAACGGGTTCTCTTTCACCGCCGATCGGGAGCCGTTTCTGGTTCCGGAGCGTGACGGCCCCTTTGCCGAGTATGAAGAATACGGCGTGGAAGATCCACGCATAACGGCCATTGAAGGCGAGTTCCTGATCACCTATAGCGCCTACTCTCGAAATGGGGTACGGATCGCGCTCGCCAGAACGAAGGATTTCGTGAATGTCGAAAAATATTCTCTGATCACGGAAGCGGATTATCGCAACGTGGTCATCTTTCCCGAGAAAATCGACGGGCGCTACGCGCGGCTGGATCGTCCTCACTCAGAAATCGCGCCCTGGTCCATTTGGATTTCCTATTCTCCAGATCTGCGGCATTGGGGCGACTCCCAACTTGTGATGCGACCAGTGCAGTATCACTGGGACGAAATGAAGATCGGTCCCGGCGCTCCGCCGATTAAAACCGATCAAGGGTGGCTCTCGATTTACCACGGCGTGTTCCAGACCATGGCGGGATCGATCTATCGATTAGGCGTCGCGCTACACAATCTTACCGATCCCGCGAAGATCATCGGCGTAAGCGACTCATGGATTCTGCAGCCGGAAGATGCTTGGGAGATCACCGGCTACGTCAACAACGTGGTGTTTTCCTGTGGCGCGGTAGCCGAGGCCGACGGAACGGTAAAGATCTATTGGGGCGGTGCAGATACCGTTATGTGCGCGGGTGAGGCCACCATCTCAGACCTGGTCGCGCTGTGTCTAGAGAGCAGCAGATCGCCAAAATAGGTCAAGGCGCTCAATCAAATTCGTGAAGCGCTGCTTCTTCTTTGAACGAGGTCGGTTGGCATCCGGGAAAGACCCCGTACGAGAACGCGTAGCTCAACTTGAGACTTGGATTCGTGCTCGTCTGCTAGGTCGCGACGTTGTCTTCCTGGGATTCTGGTCCGATTGGGCCTACATCAATGCGATCTTCGAATCAGCAGTCACCTCCATCGAGAATGCTTTGGTCGTCATCGTGAACCCATCCGACGATACCGTTCTGGAGGCGAAGGCCAAAGGGCTCTGGGATTGGAGTGCTAACGCCGGGATCACTCGGCGAATCGTACGCGAATACCAATCTTGAAGCCAAGAAAAAAGCAGTGAACTCGATTTGCAGTGACAAAGTAGTGACAATGACCCCCAAACGCCGCAAAACGGCGTAGTGACAGTAGCCGTAAACTAATGCAATCAGGTAAGATCAGAGACGGAGGAATGGGTGAGTGGTTGAAACCGGCGGTCTTGAAAACCGTTTGCGGGGAAACTCGCACGGGGGTTCGAATCCCTCTTCCTCCGCCAGCTTACGCAGTTGCTTTTAGTTCCCCGTTGGATTTGATCGAGCGATGGCTGTGTGTATAAATTTCGGGCCACGGCTCTGGCCTCTGAGATCGCATCGACAACTGACGAAGGAAGCCGACGTTTCGGCCCATATCAGGGTGCCCGCTGTCCACACGCACTCTGAAGTGCTCTCCTCTAGTCCTCAAGGAGGGGGCGGAGACCCATCGGTTGAGCTTTACCTGCGCCTCCACACCTTGAAGATTCTTGATTCTCGCGCAACTCGTTGCTGATCTCCCGCTGGTCTTTGAAGGAAGAACTGCATTTTCAATCACTTGTCGACGACGTTTCGGATTGCGGGGCAGTGGTCTCTAGCGTGCACCTCGTTAAGTTAAATCTTTCGGATTAGAAGGAGCGGATTTCTATGAATTTAACTTCGGCCCAGCGATTCCTCGGACTGATTCTGGCTGTGTCATCGCTTTCCGTGCTCATGGCAGAGACCGGCGAGAAGGTCAGGCAGGTCGACTCCAAGTACGTCTGCATGATTACGCACAAACACTTTACGACGGAACAAATGCCCGTAAACATCGACGGCCGCACGTACTACGCGTGCTGCGACATGTGCAAGAGCCAACTTCGCGACGATGCTAGCGCGCGCACGGCTGTCGATCCGGTCAGCGCCAACAAAGTGGACAAAGCCACTGCGGTCGTGGGGGCGGATAAGGCAGGCAATGTGTACTTTTTCGAAAGTGTGGAGAATCTGAACCAGTTTCGAGTGCCAGTCAAGAAGTGAACAGGCGACGGGCTCATTCTGATCCAGCTCACTAAATTCCCGAAGCTACGCGTTCACACCTGTTGTCGCGGTTTTGCTGGCGACTGTTCCCAGGCCAATCAGGGCGACATAGAGCGGCAGATTCATACACGGGTGTCAGCTCGAAGTGGATGCTCGGACCCGAAGCCAGTGAGAGAATGGCAACAGGAGTTTTCAATGCGTTCGAAACACTACATGCTTGCGTTCTGCTTGCTTGCTGGCGCCGTGGCGTTCGGTCAATCGAAGGAACCAGAAAAAGCCCAAGCCGACCACATGGAGCACCACTTCGATCCCAAGGAGTCAGCCAAGAGCTTTGACGACCCGGCGCGTGATGCGTGGCAGTTGCCGGATCAGCGTGATCGCGGCGTTGAACCTGAAACGGGGACAAATTGTGGCCGACATCGGAGCGGGAACCGGGTATTTCTCGGTACGGCTGGCGAAATCGGAAGCTGCGCCCAAGGTTTATGCGGCGGACATCGAACCATCGATGGTGAGTTACCTGCGGGAACGCGCCGCCAAGGAAGGGTTGAACAACGTGATTGCGGTTCAAGCGGCTGCTGATCGGCCAAATCTGCCGGAACCCGTCGACCTGATTCTAATTGTGGACACGTATCACCATATCGGCGACCGTGAGGCGTATTTCCGGAGGCTGGCCAAATCCATTAAGCCAGGCGGCCGAGTGGCGATTATCGACTTCAAGCCGGATTCCCCCGAGGGTCCACCGAAGGAATTCCGCTTTCCACTGGAAAAGTTCAAGTCCGAGATGGGCAAGGCGGGATACAAGCTGGCGGCGCAGCATGACTTCCTGCCGCGGCAGCAGTTCTTGATCTTCGAAGTCGCGGGCCCGTCCTCCCGATAAGCTGGACTCTTCCACGTCGTCGGCATCCCGTTGAAGGGAACCCTGCGGTCATCGCTGGTGGTCAACTCCTGAATCACGGGCTATCCGGAAGTTGTTTTCTCAGCCGGTCCGAAAAAAAGTAGCTACCGTGGAGTTCTATGAGAGAAACTTCCTGAGATCGTGAGTTTCGTGCGCAGGGTGCGCAATGAAAGAACAACAACTTACGTGTTTTCAATACGCGAGGGCTATTCGAATCCCTCTTCCTCCGCCACAGAACACCGGCTCGAGCGGGACTAATTTCCTATCGCGAAGCGCTTGACTCTCCTGTTATCCTCTTAATGGAGCGTTCCTGCTGGGTTTGTGTGCGGCTCTCATAAATTGATCCAACGTCAATGTCATGGGGTCCGGCTCGATTACGCGCCGGTGAGCAAGCTCCGGTGGGCAACCGCCATGGAGAAGCCTGAAGGCGCGCGGAGGATCCCCCCTTGCAAGTTCGGGGTCAAATGACGGGGGCTAGGACGGCTTGGTGGTGCGCTCCTTTACGTTAATTTCTAGACGGCATTTCTGACCACCCTCCTTTTCATCGGCGATATCTTCGCTTCACCCGGCCGGCAACTGGTCGCGCGGCATGTGCGCGACCATCATTGCGAGCGAACACATCGATCTCACCATCGCCAATGGCGAGAACGCGGCGGGAGGGTTCGGCATCAATCCGCAGCTCGCCGACGAATTGTTCGGCTACGGTATCGACGTGTTGACCAGCGGCAATCACATCTGGGACAAGCGCGAGATTTACGATTATTTCGCTCGCCAACAGCGCTTGCTCCGTCCGGCCAATTACGCCGAAGAGCTGCCAGGCGCGGGCGTGATCGTGGCGACCGCGCGTAACGGCGTCGAGTGCGCAGTGATCAATCTGCAAGGGCGCGCGATGATGCTGCCGATCGATTGCCCGTTTCGAAAGGCGGATGCGCTGCTGGCGGCGCTGCCCGCCAGCATCAAAGTGAAATTTGTCGATTTTCACGCCGAATTGACCAGCGAGAAAATGGCAATGGGATGGTATCTGGATGGGCGCGTGTCAGCGATGGTGGGCACGCACACCCACATCCCCACCGCGGACACACGCATTCTTCCCGGCGGCACGGCGTATCAAACCGACGCAGGGATGACCGGACCGTACACGTCGGTGATCGGAGTCGACAAAGACATCATCCTGCAGCGATTTCTCACGCAGATGCCGGTGCGCATGGAAGCGGCGCGGCATGGCGCGGAGTTGCATGGCGTGATCGTCGAAGTGGACGATGCGACGGGGCGCGCGACCGCGGTGCGCCGATACACTACTAGTTAATGGCAATCAGCTTCGATGAAGCTCGCGCGATGGTGTGGCGGGAAACACCGCGCGGCATGCGTCTCGAAAGAATCCCGCTGGCCGACGCCGGGGACCGCGTGCTGGCGGAGACCGTCACGGCAGATCGCGATTATCCTCCCTTCGCTCGCTCGGCACGCGATGGTGTTGCGGTTCGCGCCGCCGATATTCCGGGGTCGCTGCGCGTGGTGGGCGAGATTCGAGCAGGCCAGGTTCCTTCGAAAGGCATCGGCGCGGGTGAGGCGATCGAGATTATGACCGGTGCGCCGATGCCGGAGGGCGCCGACGCGGTGGTGATGGTGGAGCACACCACCCGCGATGGCGAGCAAGTGATCATCGATCGCACCGCGAAGTCCGGTGACAATTTCACGCCACGCGGCACCGAAGCGCGGCGCGGCGCAACATTATTAGAAGCGGGCCGGAGGATCGGCTATGCGGAGATCGCACTGCTGGCGATGGCGGGGCGGGCAAAGGTTTCCGTGGCCGCTCGACCTCGCATCGCCATCGTGCCGACCGGCGATGAAATTGTCGACGTCGATCAGACGCCGGGCGATTTTCAGATTCGCAATTCGAATGCCTGGTCGATCGCGGCGCAGGTGCAGCGGGCGGGCGGAGTCGCGAACGTGATGAGCATCGCGCGCGATGAATACGACGAAACACGGGCGGCGATCGAGTTCGGACTCCTGGATTCCGACTTGCTGATCCTGAGCGGCGGAGTATCGGCCGGGAAGTACGATATCGTGGAGCGCGTCCTCATGGATATGGGCGCACGATTTTTTTTCGATCGCGTGGCGATACAACCTGGCCAGCCCGTCGTGTTCGGAACGGTGAATGGTAAACGATTCTTCGGATTGCCGGGGAATCCGATCTCGACCATGGTGACTTTCGAGCTGTTCGCGCGGGCGGCGATCGATCGATTGAGCGGGCTCGCCGATTCATCGCTCCGTCTTTATCGTGCGCGCCTGGAGAGCGCGTTTCACCACAAGCCTGGACTCACGCGATTCCTCCCGGCGCGGATGAGCGATGACGGATCGACCGTCGCGCCGACGGGGTGGCATGGATCGGGCGATGTAGCGGCGCTGGCTCGGGCGAATGCGTTTCTAGTGGCCGATGCGGACCGCGAACGCTGGGAAATCGGCGATGATATTCGAGTACTGGTCCGGTAGCGCAGGCCATCGGATTACGTGGCCTGCGTATCGCGAAATCGCAGGCGACAAAAGACGATCGCCTGCGCTACGTCGAAGTAAATCGGCGATGATGTTCGGGTGATGATGCGATGAAAAACCTTTCTCACTACGATAAATCCGGCCGCGCGCGCATGGTGGATGTTTCGGCGAAAAGCGACACCAAGCGCACCGCGGTGGCGCACGCGTTCGTTAAGATTCGGAAGGCCGTGCTGAAGAAATTGCCGAAGAATCCGAAAGGCGATCCGCTGGAGGTGGCGCGCTTCGCGGGAATTCAGGCGGCGAAGAAGACCTCGGAACTGATTCCGATGTGCCATCCATTGCCGATTTCGCATATCGATGTCGACATGAAGATTGAGTCGCGCGGCGTGCGCATTGAAGCGCTGGTGACGACCAACGCGGCCACCGGTGTCGAAATGGAGGCACTGACGGCGGTTACCGTGGCGGCGCTGACCGTCTATGACATGACGAAAGCGCTGGATAAATCGATTGAGATTTCGGATGTCTACTTGCTTATGAAATCGGGTGGGAAGAGCGGCGACTATGCACGGGGTGTTGAGGAAAAATGATTCGGGCCGCTGTGTTGACCATTAGCGACAGCGTGGCGGCGGGGACACGCGAGGACAAATCGGGTCGCGAGTTGGCGCAGCGCGCGCAGGAGTTGGGTTGGTCGATTTGTTCGAGTGCAGTGACTAGTGACGACCGGCAATCGATCGGCGCGGCGATTTCACCGCTGGCGCATTCGGGTGATGTGGACGTGATTTTGACCACCGGCGGAACGGGAGTGGCGCTGCGCGATGTGACGCCGGAGGCCGTTCGCACCATCGCCGATCGCGAAATTCCGGGGTTGGGTGAATTAATGCGCGCGGAAGGACGGAAATCGACCAAATTCGCGCCGCTGTCGCGCAGTGCGGGGTACACATTGGGGTCGACACTGATTTTGACGCTTCCCGGATCGCCGCGCGGTGCGATAGAGTCATTGAATGCAGTGGTGGAACTGATTCCCCACGTCGTGGATTTGTTACACGGGCGCACCGGGCATTCCGGCGACTCGAAACCGTCAACCTAGCGAGAGCATCTAAGTAAGGTAGGACCGTCGAGGAATAGAATGCGCACAAAATTCGTACTGATGATCGCGGCGAGCGGATGGTTGGCGGCCCAGCCGATTCAGCGTGCCGAGCCGAGAGACCCGAACGTGATCGTCGTCACGACGCATCAGGTGCAGGTGCCGGTGACGGTGTTGGATAGGGCGGGCAATTCCATGCCCGGACTCACGCCGTACGATTTTCGACTGTACGACAACAGCAAAGGGCAGAAGATTACTGAGGATCTGGCGCAGCATCCGTTGTCGGTCGTGGTGGTGATTCAGGCGAATCGCGATGTGGAAGCGATGCTGCCCAAGATCATCAAGCAATCGAGCGTGATTGAGAGCCTGGTGATGGGTAGCGACGGCGAAGTGGCGGTGCTGGCCTTCGATCATCGCATTCAGACCCTGACGCCGTTCACCTCCGATGAGGCACAGATCGACATTGCGTTTAAGAAGCTGCAAATGGGAAGCTCGACCGCGATGTTGAACGGCGCGACGATGGAAGCCATCAACATGCTCCGCAACCGGCCGATCGAGCGGCGGCGCGTGATTCTTCAAATTTCCGAGAATCGCGACAAAGGCAGCGGCATTCATGTGCGCGAAGTGCTGACGGCCGCGGAGTTCGCGAACGTAGTGATTTATTCGATGGATATTTCGGAGATGCTGGGTGAGTTGACCAAACACCCTCTGCCTCCGCGACCCGATGCGCGTCCGCCAGGATCGGTTTTCCTGGGAGGCGGCGCGACGAACACGCTGACCACGGAATCGCAAAACAGCATGGGCAACCTGGTGCCGGCGCTGAAAGATATTTTCGACGCGGCCAAGGGCGTGTTCGTCGCCGACCCCCTGGATGTATACACGCGCTACACCGGCGGCCGCGAATGTGGCTTCAAGACCGACAAGGCGCTGGCGAAATGCGTGGCGCAGATCGGCGATGAATTGCACAGCCAGTACCTGCTTTCCTACAGCCCGAACAACATGACGGACGCCGGGTTCCATCACATCGTGGTAGAAGTGATGAAGCCGGGCCTGCAGGTTCGCGCGCGCGACGGTTATTGGATCGCGGGAAAGCCGGAATAGGCAATTAGTGGAAAAACGTAAACTCGGACGGACGGGGCTGGAAGTGTCTGCGCTGGGATTTGGCGGCGCGGAAATCGGATTTGAGAAGGCGGAACAAGCGGCGGTCGATCGACTGCTGAATGCCGCACTCGATGCCGGGCTGAACGTAATCGACACAGCGGCTGCGTATCCGGACAGCGAAAAGAAGATCGCAGCGGCGGTGGGATCGCGGCGCAAAGACTTCTTTCTGTTCACCAAATGCGGGAATTCGTTGTCGAGCGACCCGCAATATTGGACCGCGGAAGTCCTGACGCAGACCATCGACCGGAGTTTGAAGGATCTCAACACGGATCGCGTCGATCTGATCCAGCTTCACAGCCCGAACGCCGAGATTCTGAAAAAAGGCGAGGCGATCGAGGCGTTGCAAAAGGCGCGGGCGGCGGGTAAGGCTCGCTTTATCGGATGCAGCGCGGATAACGATGCGGCGGTGTACGCGGTGGAGTGCGGGGCGTTCGATACGCTGCAAACTTCGATCAATATCGCCGATCAAAGCGTGATCGACGAGGTGCTGCCGAAAGCGCATGCGGCCGGGATGGGTGTGATCGCGAAGAGGCCGATCGCGAACGCGGCGTGGAAGACGGGCGTGAGACCGGCGAGTCCTTATCACCACGTGTATTGGGAACGAGTGCAGAAGCTGCGCTACGATTTTCTGCGCCAGGATCTGGAGCAATCGATTTCGCTGGCGCTGCGATTTACTTTGTCGCAGGAGGGCGTGGCGACGGCGATCGTCGGCACCAAGAATCCGGAGCGATGGGCGCAGAATGCGAAGCTGCTGGAATCGGGATCGCTGGGTCCGCAGATGGTGGAGCAGATCCGGTCGCGCTGGAAGGAAGCCGCGCAATCGACGTGGGTCGGGCAGACGTAAGATCTCTCCTCGTTGCCTGTGCTTTGGCGTCGATGGGCGCGCTGCAGGCGCAGACCGCATTTGAAGTTGCCACGATCAAACCAAGCCCATCGGGACCCCGCGGCAAAGGGATTCGCATCGCCGGCCGCAGACTGATCGGCACCAACCAATCGATTCGCGATCTGATCATCTGGGCTTACGGCCTGCATCCGCAGCAGTTGACCGGCGGTGCGGCGTGGAGCTCTTCGGAGCTTTTCGATGTAGTTGCTCAGCCAACTGCCGATGATCTTCCTACCAATCAACAGTGGAAGCGAATGATGCAACAGTTGCTGGCCGAACGCTGTGGCCTGGCGTTCCATCGCGAGAAGCGGGAGATGGCGTTCTACGCGCTGACCGTGCGAAGCGGCAAGCCCAAGCTGGCGCCCGCTGCCGATGCTCGCGACGATTTTCCGAATATCGCCGCCACGCTCGGAAACATCACTGCGCGGAACGCCAGCATCGCCGACTTCGCCGCGCTGCTGCAGGAGGGGCTGACGGATCGTCCGGTGCTCGATCAGAGCGGGCTGGTGGGGAGATTCGACTTCACGCTGCAGTGGACGCCGGACGAATTCCAGCTCGCGGCGCATGGCATGAAGCCGCCTGCATCGCTTCCCTCCGATGCACCGCCGGATTTTTATCAGGCGATTCAGGACCAGCTCGGGTTACGGCTCACGGCGACCAAAGGGCTGGCCGACGTGTTGGTGATCGACTCGGTCGAAAAGCCTTCCGCGAACTGAGCTACGCTGCGGCGCTACTCCTTTTCGCCGCGACGTAAGTAGGAATCGTCTTTATTGATCCAATCCATCCGTAGCGGCGAAAACACGTCGACATCCAGGGTGTCTTCGAGCGCCACCGCGCGATGCGGAACATTGGAGGGAATGTGCAGCACCTCCCCGGGCCGCACGATCACCTCGCGTCCTTCCAGCTCAAACTTCAGCGCCCCTTCGACGATGTAGGTGATCTGTTCGGCGTCGTGATGATGCTCCGGCACCACCGCGCCTTTCTTCAAAAAAATCTGCGCGATCATGGCCTTCTCGCCCACCACCATTTTGCGCGAGATCAAGTCGCTCATCTGCTCCAGGGGTACTTCGTTCCAGCTCGTATGTTTGTGTGTTGGCTTTTGATCTGACATGGGAATTCTATTTTAGAGCTAAGGCGGCCAACGCGTTCCATGCCTGTCGCGCCTCAGCGGAGTAGGTCGAGGCAGGTGTCGCGAACCGCCGGCCAGGCTGAAGATCGCGGATCGATCAATTCGAAATGGCCGGCGCCGGGTGGTTCAACCAGCGTCGCGTCGTCGCCTTTCGATTTCGCGGCGGCGACGTAGCCGCGGCTGATCGAAACCGGCACGACATCGTCATGCTCGCCGTGAATCAGGCGCTGCCGAACGCCCAGCGGCACCATCTCGATCGGCGATGCGGCGCGATAGCGATCGGGGACTTGCGCCGGCGATCCGCCCAGAAATTCTTCGACCACGTTGCTGCTCAGCTTCAACTCCCAGGCGCGCCGCAGATCGGCGACCGGGGCGAGCGGCACGACGCCCCTCAAATCGATGGCGCGCTGCTTGGCGAGCCACAGCGCCAGATGCCCGCCCGCCGAATGTCCCACCGCGATCACGTGCCTGGTGTCCACACTCGCGATCTTGGACAAGTGACCGGCGCCGGTACGAACGTCGTCGAACGTTCCCGGCCATCCGCCGCCGGGATTTCCGATGCGGCGGTATTCCAGGCTCCAGGTGGCGATTCCTTCGCGCACCAGCGCCGCGCACAGATGCCCGATGTGCGCGAGATCGTATCGTGCACGCCAGTAGCCGCCATGGATCACGATCGCCGCCGGATGCGGCCCTCGGCCGGAGGGCACGCGCAGTTCGCCGAACTGAAATTCGCCGGGGCCATATGGAATCTTCTGTCCGGGAGCCGGGGGAGCCAAATCCAGGATCGATTGTGCGTTCATATTCTGAACGGCCGCTGCGGCGGGAAGAAACAGAACCGCTCTGCGAGTCATCAAGGGACATTATCGGGTATGCTTACCCGAGGAGGAAAGCACACGTGTCGACACCACCAACCATGCCCCTGGATCCGGGCCAGCCCGGGCCGCAGGCGAAGAAGACCAGTCCGCTCGTCTGGATTCTGGCAGGCATCGGAATCTTTGTCGTGCTGTGCATGGTTACCTGCAGTGTCGGCAGCTACTTCCTGTGGCACAAGGTGAAGGAAGCCGGTTTCGATTCCGAACTGATGCAGAAGAATCCTGGCGCCGCGATGGCAAAGATGGTGGCCGCGATGAGTCCGGACCTGGAAGTGGTCTCCTCCAACGATCGCGCGGGGACGGTCACCGTGCGCGAGAAATCGACCGGCAAGACCATCACCTACAAGTTCGATCAGGACAAGAAAACGCTGGTGATCGTGGCCGACGACGGTTCGGAAGTCCGGATGGGCGAGAACTCCGGCGCGAAGCTGCCGTCCTGGGTTCCGGCGTATCCTGGCGCGACCATCGAAGGCTCGTTCGCCGCGCAGGGTCCCGATGGATCGAGCGGTAGCTTTTCGTTCAAGACTTCCGACGCCGCCGATAAGGTCACCAGCTTTTATCAGGATCAGCTCAAGTCCGCTGGATTCACCGTGACGCTGGTGAGCAGTGGCAACCAAGGCGGCATGGTTTCGGGTGAAGACACGGCCAACAAACGCACCGTGATCGTGATGGTCAACGGTTCCGGCGGCGCCACCAACGGCAGTATCACGGTGAACGAAAAGAAGTAGCGTTAGCGATTCGCCGGCTAACGCGCTCCATACCTGTCGCGCCTCACTTCGCTGTTACGATGAGCCGCTGCGGCGACGGCGGCAGATCCTGCATCGAACTTTCGCCGAAACCCGCCGCGCGGAACATCGCGTCCAGATCCGCGAAGGTGTACGCGTCGCCCGCGGGCGTCGATCCCAGCATCACCATGGCGAACGAAGCGGCCGCGGGCGGCGTGACGCGATCCTCATTCGGTACGAATTCGAGCGTCGCCAT
This sequence comes from Terriglobia bacterium, assembly GCA_963819125.1. Taxonomy (GTDB): domain Bacteria; phylum Acidobacteriota; class Terriglobia; order Bryobacterales; family Bryobacteraceae; genus Palsa-187. The sequence goes on along the minus strand of CAWFUQ010000011.1, from coordinate 432,960 downwards.
GCGACCCCCCGGTTTCAACGCGGCGTGGATCTTCTTAAGCAGCGCGATGTTGGTGGGCCGATCGAAATGGTGCAGGAAATTCGTCACCAGCACCAGGTCGTAGCCCGAGCCCAGGTCCACATCGAACGCACTGCCGGGGATGGAGCTCCATCGTTCCGCCACGCCGAGTCTCTTGGCGTTTTCCTGCGCCACCGCGAGCACATTTTTCCAATCGAGCGCGACGATGGCCGCCTGAGGATTGGCCTGTGCGAACGAAATCCCAAACATGCCGTGCCCGGCCGCGATGTCCAAAACTTTCAGCGGCGTTCCTGGCGCACTCAGCATCTTCGCCATCGACATCGCCGCCATGTGGACGATCGGCACCATGGACTTTGCGAACTCGACCCACATCGCGCTCTCTGGATCGACCGACTTTCCCGCGATGGTGCCGCCCTTGCGCACCAATGCCGCGATGTCGTGAAAATTTCCAGAAATCTCTTCGAGACTCAGGAAGTTCGAGATCGTGCCCATGTATGCGGGCGAGCGCTTGCTCAGAAATAACGCCGAATCCGGCGTCAGCCCGTAAGTGGAGCCGCTCTTGGTCAGGAATCCCATGATGGTCAGGTAGTCGCACAGGATGCGCATGCCGCGCTCTGATGCCTTGGATCGCTGGGCGATTTCGGCCGGCGTCACCGCGCCGTCGCCGATGTGGGTGAACACCTCCAGTTCGATCCCGGCTTTGAGCGCGGCGGTGTGCTGGTAGGCATTCAGCGTTTCGAAAATCAGGGCTGGATTCGGGGGCGTCGAATGGGTTGGCGTGGACATGTCCGTATCATACTCCGCACGGTCCAAAGAGGCGAGACGACTCTCGCCTCAGGCTCAAAAGCCTGCGCCACACAGCCTCATGGCTACTTGATCTCTTTCACTGAGATGTCCGATGCGAGCACGTCGTGATAGGCAGCCAGCAGCGTATTCTTGGGCTTCTTGGGAAGATTGACCGTGATGTCGCTGGTCGCGTTTCCCTTCACTGTGACGAAGCCGGCGCGAATCACTTTGCCGTCGAAATCGAAGTACAGCGGCAGGCGCATTACGAATCCTGGCGTCACATCGCTCTGGGTGATTTTCGCGGAGAAAGTGTACTTGCCGCCGTCGGCCGGCTTGAGCGAATACTCCATCTTGTACTTGGGCAAGTCCATTCCGTAAATCCAATCGCGATAAAACCACAGCATGGAATGATTGCCCTCCACGTCCATGATGGGTTTCAAGTGCTTCTCCACCATGACGCGAAAATCTTCGCTGGACGGATTGCGGCCGTTGTAGGTCTTGACGTAATCCTGCATCATCGCCCAGAAATCCTGATCGCCGGTCTTGTCGTCGCGCATCAGCGCCCGGATCATCTGCAGGATGTACGCGCCCTTGGGATAGACCAGGCGATTGTAGGCCGCGCCGCCCTTGAACGTATTCAAGCGCAGGCCCATCCAGATTGGACCGACGTCGTTGGCGGCGAAGCCGAACTGATTCTTTTCCGAAATCGCCTTCGTGGCGCGATCCCAAAACTTGTTGACCTGATCCGGCTTTTCTGTGTTTTCCAGATATAAGGCGGCGGAGAAATCGGCGAATCCTTCAGAAAGCCACTGATCGTGATAGCTGGCCCATCCGACCATATGGCCCCACCACTGATGCGACACTTCGTGCGGCGTCACTTCCTGAATGAACGACGCGAACTGGAACGCCGCGCCGCCCATCAGCATCCAGCGATGCGTGGAATCGAGAAAAGCGCTGACTGGCAGATAGACCAGCGACGGCCAGGATTGCCCGAAGCTGAAATCGGGCTGCTGGGTGATCGCGATGCGGCCAAAGGGACACGGTCCGAAATAGTGAGTGAACACGCGCATCGCGTTCTGCGCATCGGTGCGTGCGCTATCGGCCATCGCAGCAGGAGACATCGGCATGGTGCCGATCGCCGCGCGCAGGCTATCCGGCACGTCTTCGGTCGCATAGGACTCGATCTGATAGTGCAGCGTGTCGTCGGTGGTGGACTTCTTTTTGAACGATCCGTAATTGAATCCGGCGACCGGGATAGGCACGTCCGACTTCCATTCCGAAATCGCATCGTCGCCTTCTTTCGATTCCTTTACCAGCTTGCCGATGCTGACCAGCACGAATTGCTTCGGGACCCTGAACGTAAGATCGTAAGTGGCGCGATCCATGAACGCATTCAGGCTGGGATACCAATCCTCGCGCGCCTCCACCGAAAAACTTCCCGTGCCCGCGCTCTGGATCACGCGATCGCCTTGATATTCGATGTGCAGTTTGTAGCTCTTGCCCGCCGCCATGGGCTCCGGCATCACCACGTAAAACGACCCATCCTGTTTGCGATCTTCCTGGATGTAGGAAATTTCGCTTTTATTTTCGTCTGTGACTGCTGAAACGCGCAGCGACGGGAGCAGGCCGAAGCGGATCACGCGCGCGCCGTTGATCACTGCTGCCAAGGTCACGTCGGCCGACGAATTCAGGTGCCGGTTCTTACCGATGGCCGTAGCGATGCGGTAGTCTTTCGCCGCAACCACGCGTTTGTTCTCGTTCGAATTCGCGGTGTTGGCTTTCCATTCGCTTTCACGATGCGTGAGATACCAGATGCCTTCGCGCTCATTGGCGGGATCGACGTTGATCAGCCCGACTTCCTCCGGCGATGGAATCTGATGTACCGCTCCGCCCGGCGCGAGGATGAATCTTAAATCGGGGAAATTCTTGCCATGAAGAAACGCGCGAAATGAGCCGGCTTGCGCCGGATTGTACAGTTCGGCCAGAATTTCGGCATCGAGATTCGGCATCCCCTCGCCTCTGAACATGGACTCGATCATGCTCCGCGGAGTTTCGCTGGACTGGCGCACATGATTGCGGAAATCGCGCACGGCGTTCGCGGCGGTGGGATCGAGCGCGATCGCATGCCCGTCCTTCTTCACTTCATCGAAGGTGGCATCGGTGAAGTAAAATGCCGCCGAGCCGAAGTCCTCGTCGACCTCCGGTTTCCCGCTCAATCGAAACAGATAGGGAAGTTCGAGCGCCGACGCCGACTTCAGATGGAAATGGCCTTCGCCCGAAAACACCGCGGCCACCACATGGTTCAACACCGGAGCGAGGAACGTGATGGTTCCTTTCTTGAGTGTGACCGTACCGGTGTCGCGCTTGAGTTCGATATTTTCGACGGTAAAACTGGACTGCGGGGCGGCGGTGCGCAGCGCGCGGTAGTTCGGATCGGAATTGGCCTGCGCCCGCAATAGCATGACAAATGCACAAAAGCAGATCGAAATACGGTAAATCATGCGACCTAAATGCTACCATATGGCTCGTGTTTTCCAAGCGCTTGAATTGGGATCTGAAGCCGAATCCGATCGCGGCATTGCTGGCGCAAAAACGCGCCGCAGGTGCGCCGATTCTCGATTTTACGGAATCGAATCCGACGCGCGCGGAAATCTCCTATCCCATATCTATTTTTGATGCATTGGCTGATCCGCGCGCGGTGAGTTACGATCCGTCGCCGCGCGGAATCGAGCGCGCGCGCGAAGCGGTATCGCAATACTATGCCGAGCGCGGACGCCAGATCGCGGCATCGCAAATCCTGTTAACCGCGTCAACCAGCGAAGCGTACGCCTATCTTTTCAAGCTGCTGTGCGATCCCGGCGATGAAATTCTGACACCGCGGCCGTCGTATCCGTTGTTCGAATTTCTGGCCGATCTCGAATCGGTGCGGGTGCGGCAATATCCGTTGCGATACGACGGGGCGTGGCACATCGACTTTCCGGCGCTCGAAGCCGCGGTCGGGGATCGCACGCGGGCCATCGTGGTGGTCGATCCAAATAATCCGACGGGATCATTTCTAAAACCTGATGAAGCGGAGCGGTTGCAGGCGCTCGCGGCATCGAGAGGTCTCGCGATCCTGAGCGATGAGGTTTTTTCGGATTACCGGTTTTCGAACAAATCGGCGTCGCGGGTTCCCGTCAAAGCGCTCACCTTTTCGATGTCGGGGCTTTCGAAAATCGCGGGACTGCCGCAGATGAAGCTCGGCTGGATTGCGGCGCAGGGCCCTGGCCACGAGATCGCGCTCGATCGCCTGGAACTGATCGCAGACACGTACCTTTCCGTCGCGACGCCGGTGCAGCTCGCGCTGCCGAAGCTGTTGGAGGCATCGAAGGATGTACGCGCGCAGATTGTCGGTCGCACCCACAACAATCTGGCGCAGTTGCAATGGGCGCTTTCGGGTTCGCCGGCACAGGTGTTGCATGTCGAAGGCGGGTGGAGCGCGATCCTGCAAGTGCCGCGCACGCGATCGGAAGAAGAATGGGTACTGTCGCTGCTCGCCGATGCCAACGTTTTAGTTCAGCCCGGATACTTCTTCGATTTCGAATCGGAAGCGTTCCTGGTGGTGAGCCTGCTTACACCCACGGCGGCTTTCGAGGCTGGGATTCAGGCGATTCGCGATGCGATATAGCGGAGCCGACGAACGCGCTCCATGACTGTCGCGCCTCAAAGGTTGATTGCAAGATTCGTCATAAATAAAAACTATTGACAGGCGAGTGCAATTTATACTACGCTTCCGCAAGGCTCGCTTCGGTTAACGGTGTTATGCAGAATCGTCTGAAGGTCAAAACGTCCGCCCCTGTCTGGCGGAAAGAAGATCGTGCCGGCCATATCTACCGCGTCGCGGCGGAGATCATGTGCCACAAGGGCTATGAGGCGACGTCGATGAACGACATCGCCGATGCGGTGGGGCTGACCAAGGCGGGCGTATACCATTACATTCGCGGCAAGGAAGATCTGCTGTACGCCATTATGAGTTTCGGCCTCGACATGGTGGACGAGGATGTGATCGCGCCAGCGCGGGAGATCGCCGACCCGGAGCTTCGGTTGCGCACCATGATCGAGCGCCACGCCACGCGCATCATGGAGCAGGGCGGCGCTGTTACCATTTTGCTGGAAGAGATGACCGCGCTGACGCCGGCGCACCAGCGCATTATTCGCAATCGCAAGCGCGCCTATTTCGAAATGGTGCGCACCACTCTCGAGGAGCTTCTCGCCCAGGGAAAACTGCGCGACCTGGACCCGACGGTGGCGGCGTTCAGCCTGTTTGGCATGATTCTGTGGATCTCACGATGGTACCGGCGCGGAGGATCGTTATCGCCAAATCGGGCCGCTCCCGATGTGGTCGAGATCGCCATGAACGCGGTGCTCAAGGCTCCCATCGAGGCGTTGCCCCGGCTTCCCGTAACCCCTTCGCGCCGCGCCGCCGGGAGCCGCCGCGGCTAGTCCGTGCCGTCGAATCATTGGTCCAGTCAGGCTGGCGTTGCGCCCAAACGCGCTTCCTGACGTTCGCGCCTCCAGCGGGGTGCGGTGGCACGTAAATCGGGGCGACGCGGCCTAAATTCCCAATCTTCGCTATTCGCCGATTCTACGCTGCCGCTCGCCGAAATGCATCGGGAATCGGCTTAGATGCCTGTTACCATCGCATTACGAGGGAGATGCGATGCCAGACGACAATCCCAATCAGCCACGGGACGATTTCGGGAGGGACCTGGGCGAAAAGATCCGCCGCAACGTCCAGGACGAAATCCATTCGCGGCTCGACGAGCGTCGCGCGCGATGGGAAGCAAAACAGGCCCGGCGACAGGCCAGGCGAAGCGCCGGCGGCGGATTTTCGGGCTTTCATACGCCTTCGGGCGGTCTGCTGATCGGTGTGATCCTGGCGGGGATCGGGGTGATCCTGCTGCTGCAAAATCTCAACATCCTGCCCGATCAGGACTTATGGGAATACTGGCCGGTGATTCTGATCGTGGCCGGCGCGGCGCGAGCCGCCTCCGCATACAGCTTTACGGGACGAATGTGGGGCGGATTGGTAGCCGCCGGCGGTGTTCTATTTCTGCTGTCGACCCTGGGTTTCATTCATCGCGACATGTGGAACTTCTTCTGGCCCGTGGTCCTGATCGGGGCGGGCGCCGCGATGCTGTTCCGCACTCTGGAGCGCAATCATTATCTGGATCAGTCTTCGCCGATGAGTGGAACGCCATTGGGCACGGCGGGATCGGCTGCGCAGGGAGGGGTGGGCTCCGCGGATCCGCGCAACGCCAATCGCATCCATGAATTCGCGATCTTCGGCGGTGCGCACCGCAAGATCGATTCGCAGGAGTTCGAAGGCGGCCATGCCGAGGCGTTGTTCGGCGGAGTGGTGCTCGATCTGCGCAAGGCGAATACCAAGCTGGCTGAAGTTTTCATCGACATCACCGCGGCATTCGGAGGCGTGGAGATCAAGGTTCCGGAGAACTGGGCGGTGAGTCTGCGTGTGACTTCCATCTTCGGCGGGTATGATGACAAGACCCATGCTCCAGCGCCGGGACCGGTAACGCCGCCCGTGCTGGTGGTGACCGGCGCGACGATCTTCGGCGGCCTCAACGTGAGAAATTAACCGGCCATGCATACTATCTTCGCCAGCAAGACCTATTTCGCGGTGTACATCCTGGCATGGGTGGTGTTCGGGCTGATGCTGGCGGGCTTGCTGGGCACGCCCGGCACGCTGGGCTGGCGCGAGACGATAATCATCGCCGAACCCCTTTGTCTCTTTTACGCGTTTGTCTGTTTGACGCCGTGGTATTCGTGCAAGCAGATGCCGCTGCGCTCCAGCGCGCGGGTGAAGTTGATCGTCAATCACATCGGCGCCGCGATTCTAGCGAGCGCGCTGTGGGTGGAAATGGCGCGATTGATCGCGTATCTGCTGGGCTCCACCAACGCGTTACGTCCGGAGCTGCCGCATCTGGTGGTGGTCGGATTGCTGCTGTACGTTTTGTCGGTCGCGCTGCATTACATGCTGCTCGCCGTAGAGCATTCCCGCGAAGCGGAAGTGCAGGCCCGCGACGCGGAGTTGCGTGCTTTGAAAGCCCAGATCAATCCGCATTTCCTGTTCAACAGCCTGAATTCGATCACCGCGCTGACCGCAACCGATCCCATTCGCGCGCGCGAGATGTGCATTCGCTTGTCGGACTTTCTGCGTAACACGCTGGGCCTGGGCGAGCGGGAAAGCATATCCTGGCGCGAGGAACTGGCGCTTGCCAAGACGTATCTGGAAGTGGAGCAGGTGCGCTTCGGATCGCGCCTGCACGTAGAAATGAACGTTGACGAGGCGTGTTCGGATTGCATGGTCCCGCCGCTGGTGCTGCAGCCGCTGATCGAAAATGCCGTGAAGCACGGGATCGCCAGCATGGTGGAGGGCGGGACCATCACGGTGGAGGGGCACGTAAACGACGGATTGCTGGAAGTGAGCGTTGAAAACGGATTCGATCCGGACTCACCCGCTCCGCGCAGAAGCGGACTGGGGCTGCGTAACGTGCGCAATCGCCTGGCGACGCGCTTTGGCGACGGGGCGCATTTATCGGCGCAGTCCAGCGAAAATCGATTTCGCGCCGAAATGATCGTTCCCTGCAGGAGAGCCGATGATTGATTCGGGTAGCGTGCTGAATCACTATCGCGTGGTGAAGAAGCTCGGCTCGGGCGGGATGGGCGAGGTGTTTCTCGCCGAAGACACCAGGCTGCATCGCAACGTCGCACTGAAGGTGCTGCTGCCGGAAGTGGCCGAGGATCCGGAGCGCATGGCGCGATTTGTGCAGGAAGCCCGGCTGGCGTCGGCGCTATCGCATCCCAATGCGGCGCACATTTACGAAATCGGGGAGGCGAACGGATCGCACTTTCTGGCGATGGAGTACATCGAAGGCGAGACGCTGGAATCGAAACTGGTCTCGGACCAGCCGCTGCCATTGGCCGAGACGTTGTCGATAGGCGCGCAGGTGGCTGATGCTCTCGATGCGGCGCACGCCAAGGGCGTGGTGCATCGCGATATCAAACCCGCGAATTTAATGATCGGTGCGCGCGGACACGTGACGGTGCTTGATTTCGGATTGGCGAAGCTGATGCCGTCGTCGCCAGAGCAGGCGAAATCCAGCAGCCAGATCGCGACGCAATTCCTGACCAGCGGTGGCGTGGTGCTCGGGACGGTGTCCTACATGAGCCCCGAACAGGCGCTGGGACGCGAGGTGGATCATCGCAGCGATATTTTTTCGCTTGGTGTTGTCTTGTATCGCATGGCGACCGGACGGCAGCCGTTCACGGGAGCGAATGCGCAGGAAACGCTGGCGCGGATTCTGGAAGGCCAACCCGATGCGATGGGGCGCTTGAATTACGAAATCTCGGCCGAGCTGGAGCGCATGGTGCGCAAATGCCTGGAGAAGGATCGCGAGCGGCGCTATCAATCGGCGCGGGAGCTGTCGGTCGACTTGCGAAATCTGGCGCGTCCGCAGGAATCGGGATCGGGCGGGCGGGCGCGATCGGGATCGCTGCGCGCGGTGATCGTCGACGATGAAGAGCTGGCGCGGCAATTGTTGAAAGAATATTTGCGCGAAGCGGGCGGCGTAGAAGTGGTCGCCGAATGCGCCAATGGGTTCGAGGCCGTGAAAGCGGTCGGCGAATTGAAACCGGATCTGGTGTTCCTGGATGTGCAGATGCCGAAGCTGGACGGGTTCGAAGTGCTGGAGTTGATCGATTCCGGTACGGCGGTGATTTTCGTGACGGCTTACGATCAGTACGCCATGCGCGCGTTCGACGCCAACGCGGTCGATTATTTGTTGAAGCCGTTCAGCTCGGATCGTTTTCGAAAAGCGCTGGATCGGGTGAAGCAGAGGCTGGGCAGCGCGGCGCCGGAGAAGCCCAGGATTCAGGCGCCGGAGTTATCGGCACTGGCTCGGCCGCCGGAGCAGCGGCAGGAGCGGATCGTGGTGAAGGATGGGACCAAAGTCCACATCATTCCCATGGCGAAATTGGATTATGTGGAGGCGCAGGACGATTACATCGCGCTGCGCAGCGAAAAGAAAAATTACCTGAAGCAGCAGACCATTTCGAGCATCGAAACACAGCTCGACCCCAAGAAGTTCGTGCGCATTCACCGGTCTTATATCGTGAATCTGGAACGCATCGCGCGGATCGAGCCGTACACGAAAGACAGCCGGGTCGCGGTGTTGACGGACGGCACGCAGTTGCCGGTCAGCCGGTCGGGTCACGCCAAACTAAAAGAGATGCTCGGCGAAGTGGGCTGATCGTTACTTGTGTTTGCGGCGCGGCGCCGGTAAGTACGCGACCCACCACAGCCGGGCGGCGATAAAGAAAGCAGCGCCGGCACAGATGGCGTAGTCCCAATCTTCCGTCGCGCGCTCGATTCGGATCAACACGATTCCTGCGCCTACAAACAACACACCGACCACGCATAGCCATATTTTCTTGAACAGAGGAGTAGCGAAGGGGTTTCGGGTGTGAATATCCTGGGCCATCGCCGTAAGCATACAGCAAGGGCGGCCGGGGAATAATCTGCCAGGAGTGCGATTCCTTTTCGACTCTCGAGGTAATACTGTTTAGACGAATATGGACCTGGTCGAATCCGCGTTCCTCGAACTGTTCGACCAGCACCACTTGCCTCTGTTCCGCTTCGCGTACCGGCTGACTGGGTCGGCGGCGGATGCCGAAGATATCGTGCAGGAGTGTTTTCTAGAGTTGCTGCGTCCGGCATGCTCGTACGATCCGGCGCGTACCCCGATACGCACGTACCTGTTCGGAATTGTTCGAAATCAATCGCTGAAGCGCCTGCGGAAGAACGATGGGGACAATCGAAACGGATTCCGCGCAGAACAAGGTCCATCGCCCGAGAGCGAAATCCTGCGCGTGGAAATGGAAGATGCGATCGCCCGCGCCGTGCGCGGATTGCCCGAGACGCAAAGGGCGGTGCTGATCCTGGCGCATTACGAACGGATGCCTTTGGCGGAGATCGCTCGCGTCATGGACCTTGAGTTGTCCGCTGTAAAATCGCGCCTGCAGCGGGCGCGGGCTGGGTTGAAAGAGACGCTCGCCGCATATGCGCCGGGCCTGGAGCGAAAACGATGAACGACACAGAGCTCGATGAGATCCTCGATCGCTGGAGCGCGCCGCCGGCGCCCGCTTCGTTGCGGGAGCGCGTGAGCGCTGGATTTACGACCCCGGCTGCATGGGCCGGAAGGAGAACCACGTTCGCGCGAAGAGCGCGCAAGGGCCTCCTGTCAGTCGCCTTTGTGGTGCTGGGGGCTTTGGTACTGGTGGTGATTCAAGCCTTCGCGCAGACCCTCCGGCCGGCTACGCCTTCGGTTCAGGTTCCCTACGTCGTCGAATCCGAGTTCGTCCAGTACGCGAGCGATGGGTCGCCTAAAGTTGCGATGCACACCACGTCGTATAGCCGGGACCGAAGCGAGGTCCTGTTGTCGCGAACTTTCCCTGGCAATCCGATGGGGACGGCGGTCGTGAGCACGTTCGATGTCCTGATGCGCCAGGCTCAAGCCCACCTGTGGCGCGGACCGACTCCGCAGCTCACCCCCGAGATGGAAGAGAAGCTGAGAGCCGCGCGAGCCAACCCGAATAGCATCGGTCTGATCTTCGGATGCGGTCAGCCAACCTGCCTGTTCACCTCGCGCTATGGCTTTCAGGGCATGGGCGGAGAGGCCACGGGCTGCGCGCAGGATGGGATAGTCGGGCACGAGACGATCCTGAATTATCCAACCGTCGCGGCTCAACGTGTCTTGGGGAATAGTAATCAGAGGATGACGCTGTGGATGGCTCCCGATCTCGGCTGTTTTGCGCTAAGAGTGAAGTTGGAAGAGCACGGGCCGGACGGTGCTTTTCACCTGGTGAGCGGGAAACAGGCGCTAAAGGTGACCTGGAACCCGTGAGACTGGCTACTCGGGCTTCGTCGTAGTTGGCTTCGTCGCGGTCGATTTTGCGGGCGACGGCTTCGCGGGTTGCGGCTTGGGCGCGTCCACCATCATCTCGACTGGCTTGGCGGCATCGGCCGTGTCGGGCGCGTTCAGCTCCGCGATATCTTTCTCGATCTGCTTGGCGAGGTCGGCCTGCTCCGGCCGTGATGGATCGACCACGCCACGGGCGCGTTCCAGCATGGCCATCGCTTCGTCCTTGTGGCCGCGAAGTTTTCGTTCCGCCGCTTCGTTCCATAGGGCCGTGGCCAGAGAAGATTGGCGAATCGAGATCGCCTTCTCGATTGCTTCGCGCGCCTGGTCCTCTTTTTTCTGCACGCGATAAAACGCCGCCATCTTATCGAGCGTCAACGCAATCATGGGATGGTTGGGATCCAGGGTCGCGAAAATCCACAGATCAAGAAGACGTTTGTAGTTCGCCTCCGCGTCGTCCCATTTCTGCTGCCCGTATTGCGCGTAGGCGATGCCTTCGACCGTCGCGATCAGATCGGCGTTCATCTTGCCGCCCAGCCGTTCGCGGATCACCATGGCGCGGCGAAAGGTCTCTTCGGCTTCGGGGTAATGGCGAAGCGTGACGCGCAGCGAGGCGAGCCGGTCGAGTTCCGGGAGGATAGCGGGATGCTCGGCGCCCATCACGGTTTCGCGGGTCTGGATCGCGATGGTCAATGGGAAAATCGCCTGTTCCAACTTGTCGCGCTGCTGCGCGTAGACCAGGGCGATGCGGCTCCAATCGTCGGCGACCCACAGGCTGTCGCGGCCATGATCGCGCACGTGCAAACTCATGGCGCGCTGGAAAATGAAAATCGCTCGGTCGAAATCTTTCAAGCGCTGGCTCAGTGTGGCGGACTCAATCAACTCGTCGGCGATCTTGGGATCGGTCTGGCCTTTATTGTTTTCGATCCAGTTGATGGCGAGCTCTTCGTATTCCTGCGCGGCCTTGTATTCGCCAGCCGCGGCGAGCACGGATTCGAGGAGCTTCGCGACGTCGTACCGCTTGGGCTCGGATGGCGGCGACATCTCGATCATCTTCCAGGCTTGCTCGGCGGTCGCGCGGGCGGCGACGTAATCGCCCCTGGTGTAATCGGCGCGCGCCGATTTGACCAGCGTATCGACGTCGGGCGGGACGTCCGGCTGATTGACGGTCGGAACATCCTGGGCGCTGGCGATCAGGAGGATCGCTGGAATGAGACTGGCGATGGTTTTGAGCGTCATACTAGTGAACTCGTACTATCTTATACGCAATTCGGCACAGGAGCGTTACGCGATTATCCTAAAAAATATGCCGGCGTTGCGGCTGCGTTTCAAGAAGAAAAATGATGGCCAATGTGTACTGACGGCGGTGCGCGCGGATGGCTCGTCCACGTCGTCGAATATCGGGTCTTCAGATATGCGCACAGGGGGCGGATTTGGCCCGGTGCATGACCTGACCCATCTAGTGGTGGAAAAATCGCTCGGGATTCGCAATGGATTCCTGGGGCTGCTGGCGCAGGGTCGCGAGATTCAGGACTTCGATCGCAATTCGAAAGCGTGGCTGACCTCGGACGCGTATACGGCGGAAGTGATTGCGGGGCAGATGTCGCTGGAGTTCGCGACCTGCCAGCCTTTGTCTGTTGACGATTTCAACTGGGCCATTCGTGCGAATTCCGGTACCGAAGTGACCGCGGAACAACTGGCATCGATGCGCGCGCAGTTGGATGAACTGGTCGCGCAATGGCGAGCGATCGCGCCTGGCGAGACGCTGGAACTCGACGGTTCCGTTATGGGCGACTAGCGCGCTCCATTCTGTCGCGCCTCATTTGTTTGATCGCGCACAACGGCACACATCGCCTGTGCGCTCCGGAGTAATATTTGATTGCGCGCCACGGCACAAATCGCCGGTGGCCGGTTGATTGAATCGCGCGCCACGGCATAAATCGCCGGTGGTCGATTGTTTGAATTGCGCACCACGGCACAAATCGCATTGTCGATTGATTGAATCGCGCGCCACGGCACAAGTCGCCGGGGTCGATTGGTTGAATCGCGCACTACGGCACAAATCGCCGGTGGTCGATTGTTTGAATTGCGCACCACGGCACAAATCGCATTGTCGATTGATTGAATCGCGCGCCACGGCACAAGTCGCCGGGGTCGATTGGTTGAATCGCGCACTACGGCACAAATCGCCGGTGGTCGATTGATTGAATCGCGCGCCACGGCACAAATCGCCGGAGTCCGGTTGATTAAATCGCGCGCCACGGCACAAATCGCGTGTTCGCTCCCGACCTCGGGCCTTGTGAGGCGCGACAGTATGGAGCGCGCCAGTCGGCGAGTAGAATAGGCCTCATGCGTATTTTCGTGATGTTGCTGTTCGCGGCCACCACTGTGCTCGCGCAAACCAAGCCGATTGTGATCAAAGCCGCGCACATGTTCGACGGCGTTAGCGATCGCGTGGTGTCGCCCGGGCTCGTCGTGATCTTGGGAGATAAGATTCGAGCCGTCGGCGCAGGTGCGGAAATTCCGCCCGGCGCGGAGACGATCGATCTGGGCAACGCGACCATCCTGCCTGGCTTCATTGATGCGCACACGCATCTCACCATGGATTTCGATCTCGACTTCAACCACCAGGAATCGGTTGGGTTGAAGAAAACGATTCCGGAAAAGGCGCTCGATTCAAGCGTGAACGCGCGTGTGACGCTGCTGGCGGGGATCACCACGGTGCGCGATGTGGGGTCGAGTGATTTTCTCGATGTCGGGCTGCGCAATGCGATCAACGACGGCAAGGTTCCCGGCCCGCGCATGCTGGTTTCGGTGCATGCCATCGGCGCGACCGGCGGGCATTGCGACAACGGCGGATTTCGCTACGGCTTGTTCGGCAAGGAGACGGGCCCGGAAGATGGCGTGGCGAACGGTCCCGATCAGATGCGGCTGGCGGTGCGTTTCAACGTCAAGTACGGCGCTGACATTATCAAGACCTGCGCGACCGGCGGGGTGCTTTCGCTTACCGATGATGTCGATACGCCGCAGTTGACGCAGGAGGAATTGAACGCGCTGGTCGATGAAGCGCACGCGCTGCGCCGCAAGACGGCCGCGCACGCGCACGGAGCCGAGGGAGCCAAACGCGCCATTCGCGCCGGGATCGATTCGATTGAGCATGGATCGTTTCTGGATGATGAAGCGCTCGACATGATGAAGGCGCGCGGGACGTATTATGTGCCGACGCTGATGGCGATCGTGGGGGTGAAGGAAGTTCTGGAGAAGGGGGCGTTTCCGCCGCAGGTGGCGGCGAAGGCTCGCGCGGCGATGGCGTCGCTCGATACGACGGTGCGGAAGGCGATCGCGAAGAATGTGAAGATCGCGATGGGCACGGATGCGGCGGTGTATGAGCACGGGCGCAACGCGGGCGAGTTCGTCGAACTGGTCAGGCTGGGGATGAAGCCGATCGATGCACTGAAGGCGGGGACGTCGGTTGATTCAGAATTACTGGGGGTTTCGAAGATTACGGGATCGCTGACGGCGGGAAGTTCGCCGACGTGATCGCGGTGGCGGGGAATCCGGTGGAGGATATTCGTGCGGTGCAGGCGGTTCGGTTCGTGATGAAGGAAGGCGTTGTTTATAGGAGATAAGAAGAGCCGAGACGACTCTCGGCTCAGCAGGCTGGACAGCCCGCGCCACGGCGAAGAGCTACGGGCGAATCTCGCGATACCAGACCCATTTGCCATTTTCGAGCTTCCACCAAGTGGTGATCGGGACCAGCCTCGTCTCGACCGCGCTCGGTAATTGAATCTCTTGTTTGGACTCAATCAAGACCAACGCTTGGGCAGCATCGATTTTCGAGAACTCAACATGGGTAATTTCGAATGACTCCAAACGGGGCTTCACGGATCCATACCAACTGTCCCTGCGATCCAGTGCCACTAATTCATAGGCCTGGCGAAACCTTCCTTCGACGTAGAACTGGAAGAACTCAGTGACGCGTCCGCGCAACGCCGATTCTGCTGCTAGCGGTTTGACAGGCGGCTCGGGCGCATTCTGGCAAACACCGTGGCAGGCGAGCAGTACGAGGGGCGCTACAGTCCGGCTCAAGGTGAGCATTTCGAGTTAACCTCCCTTGGCTTTTTGCTGCGCCTTGTGCTCGCGATAAGCCGCGCGGGTCTTCTGGATCTGGCCGACGTGCGATTCGACGTGGCCCGCGTACGTTCGCAGCAGATCGAGCAGCGTCATCTTCCCGCGCTCGCTGTGATTGCCGGCGCGATCGTAGGTTTCGGGCGGAAGGCTCTGCAGCAATTCATGATTCGATGCTCGCAGCACTCGGAATACTTCGAGCATGGGCGTCAGCTTCCGCTTATCGTAATCGAGCGACGCGGCCCACTTCTCGCCATCGAATCCGGGTAGCGACGGATTGTCCTCCGCGATCACCTGACGAAAGCGCATGGCGCACACCGCTTCGGTATCGGCGAGGTGGCACACGATCTGGCGCACGCTCCACTTGCCGTCGGGCTTGAAGTCGAGTTCGGGACCGGCGGCGCCAGTGGTCGCGATGGCCAGCAGTTCCGCACCACGGCGGTAGCGTTCGAGAAGTTCAGGGATTTCGCTCATTTAATAGTAGTCAGCACAGGACATGTAATAGCCGCAGCGTTCGCAGAACAATTTGCACTTGCGTTCGGCGAGGCGCAGACTGCAGACCGGGCAGTACAGCATCGGTTCCGTATCGCTCGCGCGCGGTTCTACAGCCTCGGCGCGATACGAATTCACATTTGCCGCGTCCACTTCAACATTATAATGAGTGCAGCCGCAAGAATGCGCGAAAGAAGAACCCTCATAATGCGAACGCGATTCTCAATTTTTCTTTTGATGACCACCTTACTGACCGCCCAGTCGCGCCAATGGGATCACCCCGTTCGCCAGGCGGTGCGAGGGGTGCATGGCGCGGTGGCCGCGGGCAGCGAATACGCGACCGAAGCCGGCATGCGCATGTACTACAGAGGCGGCAACGCGGTGGACGTCGGCGTGACGGCGATGTTCGCGGCATCGGTCACGGAGTTTTCGCATTTTGGGATGGGCGGCGAAGCTCCCATTCTGATTCGCACCAAAGCGGGCAAAGTTTACGCGATCGCCGGCGTCGGCACGATGCCGAAATCGGCGACCGCGCAAATGTTCCGCACCCGCCCGCTCCGCATCGGCGAGATTCTGGAAACCGACGACGGCCCGTCTTTGAAGGGAATTATTCCCGTCGCGGGGATCATGCCGGCGCTGGTGCCGGGGATGGTGGAAGCGGGATTAGTCGCGCTGCGCGAGTTCGGAACGAAATCGTTCAATGACGTGATCGCCTCCTCGATCGATCTGGCGGACGGGTTCGCGATCGATGAAATGCGCGCCAACAGCATCGCGGGCTCGCGCCAATTTTTTGATCTGTGGCCGACTTCCAAGGCGCATTTCATGCCGAATGGGCAGATGCCGCGGGTCGGCGATATTTTCCGCCAGCCGGATCTGGCGCACACGCTGCGCGGCATGGCTGAGGCGGAGAAGAAAGCGCTGGCGGCGGGCGGCAGCAGGCAATCGGGAATCGATGCGGTGCGCGATTATTTTTATCGCGGCGAAGTGGCGCGCAAGATCGACGCGTTCATGAAAGCCAATGGCGGGCTGCTGCGCTACGAAGACATGGCCGCGTTCAAGCTGGAACCGGAAGAGCCGGTCAGCGGCACCTATAAAGGCATTCATGTTTACAAGCCGGGATTCTGGAGCCAGGGGCCCGCGATGATTGAGGCGCTGAACATTCTGGAAGGCTATGACTCGCGCAGCGCGCCGCTCAATTCAGCGGAGTACATCCATCGCGGCGTGGAAGCTTTGAAGCTGGCCTACGCCGATCGCGACACCTATTACGGCGATCCGAAATTCAATCCCAAGCTTCCCGCGCAGATTTTGTTGTCGAAAGAATATGGAGCGGAGCGGCGCAAACAGATCACCGAACATGCTTCGCAGGATTTTCTTCCCGGCAAAATTAACGGCAAGGTCGGCGCGCATCCGGCGATGGTCGACATGGCGCACATCAAAATCGATGACGAGCTGATGGCGCGCGACACTACCTGCGTCGATGCGATCGACAAAGACGGGATCATGTTCTCGGCGACGCCTTCGGGCGCGTGGCTGCCCAGCGTGATCGCGGGCGACACTGGAATTCCGCTGACCGAACGCGCGCAGCAGTTCGTGCTGGTGACGGGCAATCCGAACGAGCTCGCGGGCGGCAAGCGTCCGCGCGTGACGCTGAGCCCGACCATCGCGACTTATCCAGATGGGCGTCCGTATCTGGCGCTCTCGACGCCGGGTGGCGACAATCAGGATCAGGCGTTGATTCAGATGTTCTTCAACACCGTCGATTTCGGATTGAACGCGCAGAACGCGACAGAAGCTCCGCGTTATCAGACGCGGCATCTGGTTTCGAGCTTCGACAATCATGCCTGGAATCGCGGCGATCTGATTCTGGACGAACGCATCCCGCAGGTTACGATTGCCGATCTGGCGGAGCGCGGCCACAAGACCAGCGTGCATTCGCGTTACGCCAATGGCGCTGCGCCGGTGATGATTCGCGTGCTGCCCAGCGGCGTGATCGAAGCGGGCGCGGATCCGTTCTACAATCGTTCGGCGCACGCGTATTGAGAATTTCTTTACCGATCGACAGTCTGCTTCCGCAGATCGTCGCAGCGCTGCGCACATCGAAATCGCTGGTGATCGAAGCGCCTCCTGGGGCGGGGAAGACGACGCGCGTTCCTCCGGCCTTGCTGGAATTCGGCGATGTCATCGTGCTGGAGCCGCGCAGGCTCGCGGCGCGCATGGCGGCTCGACGAGTCGCGCAGGAGTTGGGCGAACGCGTCGGCGAAACCGCCGGCTATCAGGTTCGATTTGAAGATCAGACGGGTCCGCGCACTCGTCTGCGGTTCGTCACGGAAGGGGTGCTGACGCGCCGATTGCTTTCCGATCCGAAGTTGAAGGGTATCGGCGTCGTTGTTTTGGACGAATTTCATGAGCGCCATCTCGATACCGATCTTGCGCTGGCGCTGGTGAACCGATTGGACGTGAAAGTGGTGGTGATGTCGGCGACGCTTGATGCCGCGCCCATTGCTGAGTTCTTGCGCTGTCCTGTGGTGCGATCGGAAGGCAAGCTGTACGATCTGCGGATCGATTACACGCCGCATTCGGCCGAGCCGCTAGAGTCGCAGGTCGCGAGTGGGGTCGAACGACTGGTGCGAGACGGGATCGATGGCGATGTGCTGGTGTTTCTGCCGGGCGCGGGTGAGATTCGCCGCGCGGCGCGAGCGTTGGAGCGAATCGCCGCGCGAGCCGATCTGCTGGTCGTCCCGCTGCATGGCGATTTGTCACCGGTCGAACAAGACGCAGCGGTCTCGTCGGCCGCAAAACGAAAAATCATTTTGTCGACCAATGTTGCGGAAAGCTCGATCACGATCGAAGGCGTGACGGCGGTGATCGACAGCGGGCTGGCTCGTGTCGCTGCGGATTCGCCGTGGACCGGATTACCTTCACTCGAAGTGAAGCGCATCAGCCGGGCATCGGCGACGCAGCGTGCGGGCCGTGCTGGTCGAATGCGGCCGGGTCGCGTGATTCGTTTGTACACGGCGGAGGATTTTCATCGCCGCCCGCAGTCGGATGCGCCGGAGATTCTGCGTCGCGAGCTTTCGCAGATGGTGCTGCAGCTTCGGGCGATGAAAATCGACGCCTATCATCGCGAAGGATTCTGGCTGGATGCCCCGCCGGAATCGGCGATTGCGGCTGCGGATGCGTTGCTCGACCGCATCGGCGCGACGACGGAAATGGCGGAACTGCCGCTGCCGCCCAGGCTTGCCAGGTTCGTGATCGAAGGCGCGCGCTTGGGCGTTCCTGAAAAAGCCTGCGCGGCTGCGGCGGTGTTGAGCGCGGGCGAACGCGGGAGCGTCGGATCTGCTCGCATTGATCGAATCGAATTGGCAGCCGCCCACGCAGCGCGTGTACGAGCAGCTTCGGCGCCTGGTCCCTGGCCGCGACAGAACGGGTGACGACGATGCGATTCTGCAAGCCGCGCTCGCCGCGTTCCCCGATCGGGTTGCTCGCCGTAGAAAAGACGATGAGGTGCAGCTCGCCTCCGGCGGATCGGCGCGATTTCCGGATTGCCGCTATGAATTCCTGATCGCGATTGATATTGAAGAACGCCGTGAACGAGGATTACCGTTGGTTCGACTGGCTGCCCGGATCGAGCCCGAATGGCTGCTGGATCGCGCGGTGGAACGAACAGCTCTCGAATGGAATCGCAACGCCGAGCGCGTGGAACAGGTGAACGCGCTCGTTTACGATCAGCTCACGATCGAGGAGACGCGAACACCAGCCGCGCCGTCGGAAGAAGCATCGCGATTGCTGCTCGAAAAAGCTCGCGACGTGGATATCGGGCGATTCGCGGATCGCGATGAGCTGGAGCAGCTTCGGGCGCGAGCGTCATTTGCGGGAATCGAGATCGACTTGGACGCGGCGCTGGCGCGATTGTGCGAATCACGCGTCAGCTTCGCGGAGCTGGAACAAGCGCGATTGCTCGCCGCGCTGCGGCCCGCGAAAATCGATCATCTCGCGCCAGAGCGATTGAAGTTGCCGGGCGGTCGCGAAGTCAAAGTGAATTACGATCAAGGCAAGCCGCCGTGGATCGAATCGCGATTGCAGGATTTCTTTGGGGTTCGTGAAACGCCGCGCATTGGATCGACGCCGGTGGTGGTGCATCTGCTCGCGCCGAATCGCCGCCCGGTACAGGTGACTAGCGACCTGGCGGGATTTTGGGAGCGCTTGTATCCCACAGTGCGGCGCGAATTGTCGCGGCGGTATCCGAAGCATAAGTGGCCGGAAAAGCCGTGATCCGTCTTGTGAAACATCGGCGTTGAACCGCTCCTTTTAGTCGCGGCTCATTTGTGGGCGCTGACCGAGCCAGCACCCAACAGAGCCGCGACCAGAGGGAGCGGTTCAACGCCGACATTTAACACCACGTCACACCACGACGCATGTCCAGTCGTTGTCGTCATCCTGAAAACCTGAGAGAATCCGACGGCGAGCTACGCGTTCCAACTCCGGCCGCAATCGTCCGATCACCTCTTCACTGATGTTGGCGACGACGACATCGAACGCTCCATCGCGCACCGCGTCCGCGCTGCCGATGAAGAAAGGAACGACGCGAGCAGCTTCTGGATCGATATCGCATGCGACCACCTTGCCCGCACCCAGCATTTTCGCAGCCAGCGACAATATTCCGGATCCCGTGCCGACGTCGAGCACCGAATCGCCTGGACGAATCACGCGCTCCATTGCTTCGAGACACAGGCGAGTGCAAGGGTGCTGGCCGGTGCCGCATTGTAATCCAGGATTGATTTCGAGCCGGAATCGCCCAGACGGTGTGGGATCGTCACGCCACGGCGCGACTACGAAGAATTTCTCGCCAACTAAGATGGGCGGCCACGCGTCGTGGGTGCGCGCCACCCAGTCGATCTCTTCACACTCGACCGGATCTCCGAATCGCGCGGCTGCTTCGCGATCTTCGAAGAAGGCTTCGAGATATCCGTCGTGCTCGACGATGCCGCTGGTTCCAGATTCGTGCAGTTCGTCCAGCCGGTGTTCATCGACAACTACGGAAAACATCAGCCCTGGACGCGCTTCTCTTTGCCCGCCCAGAACTTTTCTTTGAGGATCATTTTGCGGATCTTGCCGGTTCCGGTTTTGGGCAACGGTTCGGCGGTGAACTCGATGATGCGCGGCAACTTGAATTTGCCAAGGCGCTCCTGCAGGAACTTCATCAGCTCATCTTGCGTGAGCTTTTCGCCGGGCTTCAGCACCACGATCGCCGCCGGCACCTCACCCCATTGATCGTGCGGCGCCGCGACCACTGCGCATTCGAACACCGCCGGGTGTGAGAAAATCGCTCGCTCCACTTCGATCGACGAAATATTCTCGCCGCCCGAAATGATGATTTCCTTCTTACGATCCACGATGTGAATGTAGCCTTCGGTATCCCACACGGCCATGTCGCCGGTGTGGAACCACGGGCCGGTCATCACGGCGGCGGTCGCTTCGGCTTCCTTGAAGTAGCCTTCCATCACGTGATCGCCCATGGCGACCACTTCGCCGATCGCCTGGCCGTCGCGCGGCACGTCGTTCATGTCCAGATCGACGACGCGCACCGTGACGCCGGGCACGGGCCATCCCGCCATCGCCTGCCGCTTCAACCGGTCGGCATCGTTGGCATAGACCAAACCCTTGGCTCGCGACGAAGTCAGCACTGGCGCGGTTTCCGTCAAACCGTAGCCCGCGATGCATTCGCTGCTCGGAATCGCGGCCTCGACTCGCGCGGCTAATTCCGGCGACGACGCCGCTCCGCCGATCATCACGCGGCGCATGCTCGATAGATCGTAATCTTTGATGTCGGGCGCGTTCAGTACCGCGTTGGCCATGGTGGGGACCAGGCACATGTCGGTCGCTTTATGTTCCTGAATCAGCTTGAACACGAAGGTCGGTTCGAAGCGCCGCACCATCACCTGCTTGATTCCGTGCATGGTCGATGCCTGCGGACGGCCCCAGCCATTGGCATGGAACATCGGGATGGTGTGCAGATCGACCATCGATTCGATGTCTTTGTACAGCGCGCCGATATCGAGCGCGTGCAAGTACAGTGTTCGATGCGCCAGCGTGACGCCTTTGGGAGTGCCGGTGCTGCCACTGGTGTAGAACAGCTCGGCGACCGCCATTTCGTCGTACGAAAAAACGTCGGCGCGGCCCGGTTTGCCATCGGCGAGCATCTCTTCGTAACAGAGATCGGCGCACGGGATCTTGTCGTCGAGCGTGATCCACTTCTCGACCGATTTGCAACTGGCGCGCAGCTTCTCGATCATCGGCGCGAAGTCGTTTTCGAAGGCCAGGACCTTGGCGCCAGAGTGGCACAGGATGTTGGTCAGCTCGACTTCGGAGAGCCGCACGTTCAGCGGCATCACGATGCCGCGAGCCTGCACCACGCCGTAATAGCCTTCGATCAACTGGTGATTGTTGAAGCTGAGGAACGCGACGCGATCGCCCGCGCCCACGCCGAGCTTAGGCAGCGCCGAGGCGAGCTTCTCACACCGTTCGCCGAACTGCGCGTAGGTGAATTGGCGGTCGCCTGAAACGACGCCGACTTTGGAGCCGAACAGATCGATGGCGCGGTGCAGGCACCGCAGGGGAGTTAAGGGAACGAACATAGATTCTTTAGCGCCGCTCGTAGCTCCGGGCGGTTTTCCGGTCTTCCTCGGCGCCGGCCTCATCGCCCACATTTTGTTTGGCGAAGGCGCGCGCGCGATAAATATAGGGCGCGGTCGGGAGATACGAAATCGCCAGACTGTAATTGTCGACGGCTTTCTGGTGCTGCCCCGCGGCTTCATAAATCTCGCCGAGTTCGAAGTAAGCGTCCACATTTGGAGCCGCCTGAATGGATCTGCCGTACTCCTGGATCGCTTGATCGGTTTGTCCGCGTTTGTGGAAAATTCCGGCGCGAATCGCATAGGCGCGCGCGATTGACGAATCAAGGGCCAGAGCCCGGTCGAGATCCGCCAGGGCGTCGTCGTCTTGATTCAAGTAGTGGTGCGCCAAGCCGCGTTCCACGTATGCGCTCGCCATATCAGGCCAGGTGTTGATCGCCTTGGTGAATCCTGCGATCGCCTGGTCGTAGTTGCCGGGGCCCGTCAGCTTGAACGCCTCGTCGAACTGTTTCTGAGCGCGTTGCGGCGCGGCGGCGATGTAGGAATACACGACCCAGCCGAGAACTCCGGCTGCGATCACGCAGGCTGTCCCATAGATGAACTTCCGCTGTTTGCGCTGCTGCGCAGTGAGCGGTTTCTTGGGCGTTGATGACGTTGGAACAACGAAATTCCAGAGCCTGTTGAGTGGCGATTCGGCCATCGGATTCCTCGCCGATTATATCAACAGGTCAATCGTTTGATCGCGCACAACGGCACAAACCGCCTGTCCTCGGCCCTCGTCCCGCTCAAACCGCGAGTTCTCCTTTGTATTTCATCTCTTTGAGATTGAACTTGGCCTTGAGATCGAGCCTGCCGAAGGAGGTCACGAAGGTCACTTCTTTATCGTCCGGCGTGAGGGTCAGGACTTCCTTCGAAAAACCGAACAGCACGGTGGTTCCGTAGCTGCCCGCGGCGGGCTGCTGCACCACTCCTGGCTGCACGTCGCGCTTCTCTTTGGGCTGCAGGAAGGTGACGCTTTTCAGGTGATCGAGGACGTCCTGGATGGACTGCGAAGATTGCGTCGAATCGTCAGAGCTTTGCTGCTGCTGGCGCCGCCGCCCGCCGGGATCGTTGATGGGAAAGCCGCTGACGCTGATCACGTAGTGATTGGCGAACGCCTCGGCCAGGGGCTGTTTCAGCGCGTCCTGGATCGGCTTGGCGCTTTCCCATCGGATGGTGCCTTTGTAATTCTGTGAGGGCATTCCGCCGCCGCCGCGGCCCATGCCCCCGCCACGTCTTCCGCCGCCCATGCCACCGCCACCGCCGCCACCCCCGTAGCCTCGCTGGCCGCCGCCGGTCTCCGTGGCGGCCGCGGCGGCCTCCTTCGCCCACGGCGATTTGGAGGTGAGTTTGTCTTTTTCCTCGCTGGTCCATTCGCCGGGATCTTTCTTGTTCCAGAAATCGTCGCTATAGGCGTACAAGCGCGACGAACCGGCAATCGCCGCTCCGATGGTCCACAGCACGCCTCGCCGGCTTATCTGGAATTCGAACATGCAGATCTCCTTAATATTCTTGACGTGCTTTCACGCGCGTTGGGTTGCACCCCATTACGCTTTGTTGGGCAGAGGTTTGCGCAGTCGCCGGGCTCCGGTCACAGCGATACGGCGCAGCAGCGCGCCTGGCATCAGTTTCATCGCCCCGACGATCAGTTTGTAGCGCCAGCCAGGAATGACGAACAATTGTCCGCGGTCGAATCCGCGCAGCGATTCTTCCACCACGAAATCGGCGGACATCCACAACGATTTCGGGATGGCCTTGCGATCCATCCCCAGCACGTCGTGAAATTCGGAAAAAGTGAAGCCGGGGCACAGCGCTTGCACCTTGACTTGAGGCGCTTGAATCGATAGCTCGATCGCAAGGCCCTCGGTGAAGCTATTGATCCAGGTCTTGGTGGCGCAGTAGCTGACGTTCATCGGCGATTGTCCGAATCCCGCAACCGACGCGACGTTGATCACTCCACCTGGTTTTAGCAATGAGCCGCGCGGCGCCAGATTCGCCAGCGCTGCGTGCGTCAGGCGCATGGTGGCGATCACGTGCAGACGATGCATCTGTTCCTGGGCCCCAACATCGGCTTCGAAAAAGAAGCCGTGGGTGCCGAATCCGGCATTGTTCACCAGCAGCGCGAGCCTGGGCTCATTGCGGATGCGATCCGCAACGCGATCGAGATCTGCTTCGTTGGCCAGATCAGCGGCGAGGAAATCGGCGGCCACGCGATGGGTTTCCGCAATTTCGGCGGCGATGGAGCGGAGACGATCTTCACGCCGCGCGATCAGCAGCAGATCGTAGCCACGCGCGGCGAGCTTTCGTGCGAACACTGTGCCGATGCCGCTGGAAGCTCCGGTGACGACGGCAATCGGGCGATCAGACACCTTTGATTTCCTCTTTTATGTCATCTTTTACTTCATCCGCGCGATGGCCGCGCGCGGCCCATTCCGCCCCGGCGAGCACCAGCATCGAGGAAAAGAACGCCAGAAAGATGAGAGTGACGGAATATCGGAACACGCCGTATTCATTGGTGAGTTTCTTGAAGATCGGCTCCCACACGATCTTGTTCAGCAGCGCCCCTTTCAAAGCTTCCATCAACACGCCGGTGACGATTGCGGCGGCGATCACACGATTGCGCGGCGGCCGGAAGTTGGGAACGTAATAGTAAATCAGAAACAGAATGACGATCGTAATCGGCACCGAGGCGAGCTTGAAGAAAACGATGGGAATCCAGTCGCCGAATCCGAACATCGCCTCCGCCGTCGAATGATTCATTCCGGTAAGTGCGAGCGAGGCGATCGCCAATCCGCCGCACACGAAGATGAGCGCCAGGCTGATCAATTGATTGTGAAAGAAATTGCGATTCTTGGTGACGCCCCAGACGTGGTTGAGCGAGACTTCGAGCGGCTCAAAAACTCCGTTCGCCGTGAACAGCAGCAGGATCAGTGACGCGATCTGCAAGTTGCCGGTGTAGGGCAGATTGCGGGTCATGAACTCGCTGAACGCGTCAGGAAAGAATCCATGCAGTGCGGTATCGACCGCGGCCAGCGCGGTCTTGTAATTGAAGAGCTTGTGCGCTACCCAGGTCATCACGATCAGAAACGGGTAAAACGACAGCAGCACGTTGGCAGCGACGGAAAACGCGAACACGTGCACATCGGTGCGCATCCAGTATCGAAGAGTAGGCATGACTGCGGCGGCGAATCCGCGCGCGCGTGGCATATTTCCAGACTAGTGGAATACTGAAGGCAGTGCGCGTCGTTTTAATTTCGACTTACGAACTGGGGCGTGCGCCGTTCGGGCTCGCGTCGCCCAAGGCGTGGCTGGCTGCGGATGGGCACGAAGTGCATACGCTGGATCTGGCGGTCGAGAAATTCGACGACGCGCTGATTCGCGATGCCGATGTGGTCGCGTTCTACCTGCCGATGCACACCGCGACCAGGCTCGCGCTACCGTTGATCGAGCGGGTGAAGGGCGCCAATCCTGGGGCTCGCCTCGCTGCGTACGGTTTGTACGCGCCGTTGAACGAAGAGCTGCTACGCAGCGCCGGCGTGGAAGCGGCGTTCGGCGGAGAGTTTGAAGCGGCGCTGGTGCGCTTCGCGCGCGGCGAAGTGGGCGCGTCAAATGGAATCGCGCGGCTGACGTTTCTGAAACCGGACCGGCGCGATCTGCCGGGGCCGGATCGATACGCGAAGTTGCGGCATGGCGAGGAAACGAAGCTGGTCGCCTACACCGAGGCTTCGCGCGGCTGCAAACATCTGTGCCGGCACTGTCCGGTGGTGCCGGTGTATCGGGGGCAATTTCGCGTGGTGGGGCGCGATGTTGTGCTTGCGGATTTGCGGCAGCAGATCGCGAACGGCGCGACGCATGTGACGTTCGGCGATCCGGATTTCTTCAACGGTCCTACGCACGCGATGCGGATCGTCGAAGCCCTGCATGCCGAATTCCCCGCGGTCACTTATGACGCGACCATCAAAATCGAGCATTTGCTAAAACATCGGGATCTACTGGGCACGCTGCGCGAGACGGGATGTGTATTCATTACCAGCGCGGTGGAATCGGTGGATGATGCAGTCCTGGCCAAGCTCGAAAAGAATCACACGCGACGAGACTTCGTGAAAGCGGCGGAGTTGATGCGCGCTGCCCGGATCGCGCTGCAGCCCACGTTCATCGCGTTCACGCCGTGGACCACCATGGAGGGATATCGCGACTTGTTGCGAACGCTGCTCGAGCTGGATCTGGTCGAAAACGTCGGGACAGTGCAGCTCGCGCTGCGATTGCTGATTACTTCGGGATCGCGATTGTTGGAGTTGGACGAGATTCGCGAGCGCGTGGGGGCATTCGATTCGAAGTCGCTGGTGTTATCCGTGGGTGCACCAAGACGCGGAAGTTGATCGATTGGGCGCGCGCGTATTCCGGGCGGTCGCGGCGCTACAGAAGCAGGGGCTGTCACGCGCTGCGATTTTCGCCGAGATTTGTGACATCGCGGGGATGAGTGTAGAGAACTTCGATCTGACGCCGCGCGCTGCGATTCCGTATCTCGATGAGCCTTGGTACTGTTGAGCCGAGCCATCGGAGGCGCAGGTTGCGCTTCTATAAGAAGTTTGCGGGAAAACCCGAGTGTTGAACCGCTCCCTCTGGGCACGGCTCGTATTGCCCGCAAAGAGCCGCGACTAAAAGGAGCGGTTGATCGTCGATATGCTAACCATGCCGCGGGTTTTACTTTTCGCCTCCACCACCGGCTATCAGGTCCGATCATTCGCATCGGCGGCTGAACGTGCGGGCGTCGAACTGGTGCTCGCCACCGATCGCTGCCACGTGATGGAAGATCCGTGGGGCGACGGCGCGATCGCCGTCGGGTTTGAGGATCTGGAATCGCGCGGACCGTTCGAGGGAGTGCTGGCGGTAGGCGATGCGATGGCGATGGAGGCGGCGCGGGCGGCGGAACGGTTGGGCTTACGCTTTAGCTCACCGGATGCGGTGGCGTCGGCGCATGACAAATTTTGTGCGCGGGAGCGGTTCGCAAGTGCGGGGATGCTGGTCCCTGAGTTTCATCTGAATGCTGCGCCGGCGCGATATCCGTGCGTGGTCAAGGCGCTGGGGTTATCGGGGAGCCGCGGGGTGATTCGTGCCGATGATGCTTCGCAGTTTGTCGCGGCGGTGGAGCGGATCCGGAAAATGATCGGTCCGCGGGAATCGATGTTGACCGAGGATTTCATTCCGGGCCGTGAGTTCGCGCTGGAAGGGGTGGTCACCAGTGGTGAACTGCACACGTTTGCGATTTTCGACAAACCTGACCCGCTCGACGGGCCGTTCTTTGAAGAGACGATCTACGTCACGCCATCGCGCGAGCCGCACGAGATTCAATTGGCGATCCAGGAAACGGCGCAACGCGCCGTGAAGGCTCTGGGCTTGACGTATGGGCCGGTACACGCGGAGATGCGCGTGAATGAACGCGGCGTCTGGATGCTGGAAGTTGCGGCGCGCCCGATCGGAGGCTTGTGTTCGCGTGTGCTGAAGTTCGAAGAAAACGAGACACTCGAAGATATTCTGTTGCGTCACGCGATCGGGAATGACATATCGAAGGCTTCCAGCGCGCCCGGCGGGAGCGCTGTCATGATGATTCCGATCCCGCGCGCGGGCGTTTATCAAAATGTTCGCGGCTTGGATCGCGCCGCTGGAGGTGGAAGGCATCGAAGCGATCGAGATCACCGCCAAACAGGGACAAATGATGGCGCCGCTCCCGGAAGGCGCGAGCTATCTCGGGTTCATTTTTGCGCGCGCTTGCTCACCTGAATCCGCTGAAGCCGCACTGCGCCTGGCCCACGGTTTTCTGGATTTCGAAATGACGGGGTCGCTTCCGGTCGTAAAATAGGAATCTGTGAACGTATCTATTCTTGGAACTGGTTATGTCGGCCTGACGACCGGCGCGTGTCTCGCGTTTCTGGGCCATAAAGTGACGTGCGCGGACGCCGATCCGCGCAAGATCGAGATGCTGGAAAGCGGCGAGGTTCCGTTTCATGAACCGTATCTGGCCGAATTGGTTGCAGAAGCTCGCTGCAATCTCAAATTCACCACCGATTACGCCCACGCGATTCCCGGCGCGCAGGTGATTTTCATCGCGGTGGGGACGCCCACCGGGCAGAATGGCGCTCCTGATCTCAAGTATCTTCGTGCCGCCGCACAGGGCATCGGCGAACATTTGCAAGGCGATTTCACCGTCGTCGTGAACAAATCCACGGTGCCGATCGGCAGCGGCAACTGGGTGGGATCGCTGGTGCGCGATGCCTATGAGCAGCGCAGCGGCAAAAAGGCTGACGGAGTGTTCGCGGTCGCATCGAATCCGGAATTCTTGCGCGAAGGATCGGCGCTGCACGATAGCTTATATCCCGATCGCGTGGTGATCGGAACAGATGAACGCCACACTGCCGAAGTTTTGTATTCGCTATATCGCCCGATTCTGGATCAGACGTTCCAGGCGCCGGCGTTCCTGTCCAGGCCGGATGGATTGGGCGCGGTGCCGCTGATCTCGACCGATCTCGCATCGGCCGAGCTGATTAAGTATGCGGCGAACGCGTTTCTCGCCCTGAAGATCAGCTACATCAACGAAATCAGCCAGCTTTCCGAAAAGGTCGGCGCGGATATCGCGCAAGTGGCCAAAGGCATCGGCCTGGATGCGCGCATCGGCACGCGATTTCTGCAAGCCGGTATCGGGTGGGGCGGATCGTGCTTTGGAAAAGATACGGCGGCGCTGATTTCGACGGCATCGGAATACGGCCTGGAAATGCCGATTGTGCATTCGGCGCGAGAAGTGAACCAGCGGCAGAAGGATCGGGTGATCGACAAGCTGCTGAATGAGCTTCGCATTCTGAAGGGCCGCACGATCGGGCTGTTGGGGCTGGCGTTCAAGCCGCACACCGACGATCTGCGCGAAGCTCCGGCGATCGATATCGCGCGCAAGTTGATCGAGCGCGGCGCGCGTGTGAAGGTGCACGACCCGGTGGCGATGGAGCGGTTCAAGCGTGAATATCCGGATCTGGACGTGGTGTGCTGCGATGACGTCGAGACCACGCTGCGCGATTGCGACGCGGCTGTGTTGGTGACGGAATGGCCGCAGTATCGTGAACTGGATTGGGAATCGCTGGCGAAGGTGATGCGTTCCCGCGATCGTGCTGGATGGGCGGCTGGTGTTGGATAAGGCTCGCGTGCTGCGGGCGGGGTTCAAATATGTCGGAATCGCCAACTAACGCGGGCGTTCATTACAAGTGGAGCGAGGTGGCGGCGGAGCAGCTCAATCCGCTGGTCACTCGGCAGATGATCCACACGGATACGATGACCATCGCGCGCATCACCCTGCGCAAGGGCGCCAAAGTACCGGAGCATTCTCACGCGAACGAACAGGTCTCGACGATCGAATCCGGCCGCGCGAAATTCGTGCTGGCGGGAGTAGAGACGATCCTGCACGCCGGTGAGTCGATGCATATTCCCGCGCACGTTCCGCATTCCGTCGAAGCGCTGGAGGATTCGGTCGCGGTTGATCTTTTCTCGCCCCGGCGGGAAGATTGGATTCGAGGCGACGACGCGTATTTGCGTAACGCTGAATCATAGTCGTGACGTATTTGCGGCAGATACTTTCGCAGTCCGAGGAAACCCAGGAGAGCCGCAAGCTGCGCCTGGATCGCGCGGTGCTGGAACTGGCCAGCATTCAGTTTCCCGATCTGGATCAGGAGCCATTTCTCGATCGTCTGAATGAGATGGCATCGCACCTGGGCGATCGGCTGCGCAATTTTAATGACGGCCGCGAGTTTGTCGAGAAGGCTCGCGCATATCTGTTCGAGGAATTGGGCTTTCACGGCAATGCGGCCGACTATTTCGATCCGCTGAACAGTTGCCTCAATCAGGTGCTGGAGCGGCGCACCGGAATTCCAATTTCGCTGTCGGTGATGTACATGGAAGTCGCGCGGCGGCTGCAGATGCCGGTCTATGGGATCGGATTGCCGCGGCACTTCATCATTCAATTCGACGACGGAAATTACGATGCCTACATCGATCCGTACCATGGCGGGCGCGCGGTGACGCCACGCGAGATTTTGATGCTGGCGTCGGGCGGCGATCGAGAATCGGGCGTGATCCCCGCGATGCTGCCGCAAATGCTGCGGCGCGTCAGCAAGAAAGAGATCGCGATGCGGATGATTCGTAATCTGCAGCGCGATTACATCGCGAAGAAAGATTGGCCGCGCGCGCTCGAAACGGTGAGCCTGCTGATTCTGGGCGCGGGAGAAGCCGGGCGTGGCGACGATCGCGAACTGGCGGCGGCGCACAAGCTGCGCGGCGCACTGCACAGCGAATTGAGCCATTTCAGCGCGGCGCGCGCGGATCTGGAAGCGTATCTGGCGATTGCGCCGGAGGCCCCGGATCGCGAGGAGATCCTGAAGCAGGTCGGGCGGATTCAACGGCGCGCCTCCCGCTTGAACTGACCCCCACACCAACCTGGGACGGAGCTAAGGTGTATCCCCTAGGTTTTTTACGCGCCTGTCGGCTACACCGCGCGAGGTGTGTTAACATTCGATCAATTCTGGCCGATATGATGGATAACTCCATGCACGATTCCATGCCCGATAGCGACGCAGTCTTGGCGCAGTTCAATCGCCTGATCCAGGAACTCCTGCGAGGAAATATGCGGCGCAACACCTTCCGGCCGTGGGAGGTGGAGCTGCTTCTAGATATCGAAAGCTGCAATCTGCGGGAGTCGTCTAAACGCGAGACTCTGCGCCGGTACCAGAAGGCGGTGCAACGCCACATGGAAAAAGGCGCCGGATTGCCACTGAAGATGTCGGAGTATCTGGAAGCGGTGAAGACCAAGCGCGCGGCGCAAACGGCTGCACAGACGGCTGCGCAAATCGTCATTTAGCTGGTTGTTGAAAATGGGGACAGACCGCTCTGTCCACGCCGGCGGGGCACACCGTAATCATCGTGTTGAGGATTGGGACAGAGTAGTCTGTCCCCTTTTTCAACAAGCTCCGAACTGCTCTGCCTTGCTATCCTGAAACCTGAGGAGAACGATCCATGGGTTGCGGCAGCGGCGGGCGAGTTCAGATCGACGAGACCAACTTGAGCGGTCGCAAGGTTTTCTGCGTCAAGTTCCAACGTGAGATGCCGGGCCTGGATGAAACTCCGTTCGACAATCCGCTGGGTGTGCGCATCTACGAGAACGTTTCGAAGGAAGCCTGGAAGCTGTGGATCGAGCAGATGAAGATGATCATGAACGAATATCGTCTGAATCTGGGGACGCCGGAGGCGCAGGAGTTCCTGATGAAGCAGATGGAAGAATATTTCTTCGGCGAAGGCGCGTCGTTCCCGCCGGGCTATCAGCCGCCTCGCGCTAAGAATTGACTTTCACGTGGGCGGTTAGCTCAGTTGGTTAGAGCGTCTGGTTTACACCCAGAAGGTCCGGGGTTCGAGCCCCTGACCGCCCACCACTCGATTCCCGATGCAACCGTCGCTGTTTGAATCGGACGATTCCGCGCCGCGATATCCCAAGCAAGCCTTGGCTGATTCGATTCGTGCGCTGGCGAAGCGCAACATCTTCATCGGGACGAGTTCCTGGCGATATGAGGGATGGCTGGGCCAGATCTACACGC
Source organism: Terriglobia bacterium (assembly GCA_963819125.1). Taxonomy (GTDB): domain Bacteria; phylum Acidobacteriota; class Terriglobia; order Bryobacterales; family Bryobacteraceae; genus Palsa-187. The sequence goes on along the minus strand of CAWFUQ010000011.1, from coordinate 401,262 downwards.
CGGAGCGCTACTTCACTCGCGGGAAATTTTCGAAAGCCAAATTTCACGACGAGTGCATTCACGAATACGCCGAAGTGTTTCCGGTGGTCGGCGGCGATTTCTCCTTCTACGCCGCTCCCACGCCGGAATTCTGGAAGAAGCTGTTCGAACGCTCGCCCGCGCAGCTCAAATTCAGTCTGAAGGTCCCCGAGGATTTCACGCGCAAGCAGTTCACCGATAATCCTCGCTACGGAGCAAGGCGCGGGCTCAGCAATCCGGGTTTTCTCGATCCCGATTTGTTCGCGGCCGGATTCGTCGAGCCGCTGGCGCCATATCTGGATCGCGTGGCCGTGCTGATTTTCGAGTTCGGCTCATTCTCACGCGAGGCGTATCCCGATCCGCGCGCGTTCGCCGATGATCTGGCTCGATTCCTCGATCTGGCGCCGCGGGGAATGCGGTATTCGGTGGAGATTCGAAATGAGTCGTTTCTGGATGCTCGCTATTTCGACGCGCTCCGGTTGCATGGAGCGGCGCATGTGTTCAATTCGTGGACGCGCATGCCGCCACTCTCGAAACAGATCCGGATCGAAGAGGCGTACACGGCGCCGTTCACGGTCACGCGAGCATTGCTGCGACCTGGCAGGTTGTACGAACAGGCGGTCGAGCTGTTTTCGCCCTACAAGCAAGTGAAAGAGGAGTATCCAGAGGGGCGGCAAAGTTTGCGCGAAATAATTCGCGAATCGATGGAACGAAAGCTCGACGCATACCTTCATGTCAATAATCGGTTGGAAGGGAATGCCATTGAAACGATTCGAAGCGTGGCCGGCGCGGAAGGTGTGTCTTGATGTTTGGAGATCAGGGTGCAGGTAGGGAGAGCGGAAGATGACGCGGCACAAGGAGAAAAACGACGGTCCGCAGATCCCCTATTGCGAAGAAAGGCATAAGTTGACCGATGCGCTGCTGGCAGCCGCTCACGAACTTACAGAACTCCAGAACCAGCAGGTCAAGGCAATTATTGAGGGCGACCCGGACTTCTGCCGCTTTGATGACCTGATCCACGTGGCTCGGACCGCGAAGGATCAGGCAAAATATGCGCTACTGGCGCATATCGAACAACATCACTGTTAGCAAATCGGGAGGAGGACGTCATGCAAACGTTGACCAAGGAAGAACGCGCCCGCATTCAGGACGGGTCGCATCAGATTCAATCCGCGAGCGAGGCTCTTTCCCAGGTAGACCCGGACAAGATTCCAGGTCTCGAAGCGATTGAGGACTGTCTCGAACACAGCGACCAGACGCTGCGTGACGTCCTGCGTGGCAAGGCCGCGCCGAAGAAAACCAGCTAGTTTCCGGCCACCGCAATTCCACTGAGAATTTTTCCTGCGATCGCGCACCAGTGTGCGAGGTCCCCCAAAATGCAAAATAACGCCGGCGAACGCGCAAAACTGATCATGCAGACCGTGATCGCGATGGAGAAACAATTCGGCAAGGGCGCGGTGGTGCAGCTTGGCTCGCGCGATGCACAGGCGGTGAGCGTGATCTCCAGCGGATCGATTTCGGTCGATGCGGCGCTGGGAGTGGGCGGACTGCCGCGCGGACGCGTGATCGAGGTATTCGGGCCGGAATCGTCGGGCAAGACGACGCTCGCGCTGCATGTGATCGCGGAAGCGCAGGCGGCCGGCGGAATGGCGGCGTTCATCGATGCCGAACACGCGCTGGATCCAACATATGCGCGCAAGCTGGGGGTGGATACCGACAATCTGCTGGTGTCGCAGCCGGATTGCGGCGAACAGGCGCTGGAGATCACCAATGCGCTGGTGGCATCGAATGCAGTCGACATGATTGTGGTCGATTCAGTGGCAGCGCTGGTGCCGCGCGCCGAACTGGAAGGCGAGATGGGCGACAGCTTCATGGGCTTGCACGCGCGGCTGATGTCGCAAGCCATGCGCAAACTCACCGGAGCGTTGTCGCGCGCCAATACCTGCCTGCTGTTCATCAATCAGGTGCGCGAAAAGATCGGAGTGGTGTTTGGAAACCCCGAAACAACGACAGGTGGGCGTGCGCTGAAGTTTTATTCGTCAGTGCGCATGGAAGTCCGGCGCATGGCGACGCTGAAAGATGGCGATGTGGCGATCGGCAATCGGACCAAGATCAAGGTGGTGAAGAACAAGGTCGCGTCGCCGTTTCGCGAAGCCGAGGTCGACATTCTGTTCGGCGAGGGGATTTCGCGAGAAGGGGATCTGCTTGATCTGGGCGCGGAGCAGGGCGTCATCGAGAAGAGCGGGTCGTGGTTCAGCTATGCGGGCGAGCGTCTGGGACAGGGTCGCGAGACGGCGCGGACGTTCCTGAAGGAGCACCCCGAAGTTCGTGCCAGGATCGATACGGCGGTGCGGCAGAAGCTGGGGCTGGCGCCGAAGGAGCCGACGGCGAAGCCAGCGGCGTCGGTGCAGGGAAAATCAGCAGCACAAAACGCTTGATCGTTGCCGGCTAACGCGCTCCATAACTGTCGCGCCTCAGAAGAAACTTCGCGGCTGTCGGTGAGGCGCGACAGTATGGAGCGCGCCAGGCGCCTATGGCAAAACCCCAATAAAATATGCCAAAAGTTGACCCAAACCCGCCTGCTGTGTTACGTTAGCGGATTCGAAGGGCGACCGTCGTAACGCGCTGCTATTCGTAGCCCGTCCCTTGCAAAAACCTCTAGATGGAACAGACTCTGCAGGCACTACTCGGGTTGATGGTGAAAGCCATCCCGACGATGCTTTTCTTCGTTTTTCTCTATTACTTCTTCAAAGTCATGTTGTTCGGGCCGCTGGCGAAAGTGCTCAAAGAGCGCGAAGCCTTGACGGCCGGGGCGCGCAAAGGCGCGGAAGCGAGTTTGGAAGAAGCGGCTCGCAAACAGGCCGACTACGAAGCGAAGTTCAACGCTGCGCGTGCGGAAGTTTATAAGGGCCAGGAAGAAATGCGGCGCAAGTGGCTGGAGGATCAATCGAGCGCGGTCACCGCCGCGAAGACTGGCGCCGATCAGAAGGTCCAGACCGCGAAGCAGCAGATCGTAGGTGACACCGAGAACGCTCGCCAGAACCTGACCGCGACAGCCGGCGGAGTGGCCGATCATATCGCGGAAGTGGTGCTGGCTCGCCGTGTGGATGGGAGCGCGGCATGAGGAAGATCTTACTGATTCTGGCAATCACTGCCGCGGCCCTGGTCGCCCAGGAGAAGGCTCAGGAAAAGGCCCCGGAAAGCCCCGCTGTTGCCGCCGAAAATGCCGAAGCCGGCGAAAGCAAGACTTGGGAGTGGATCAACTTTGGGCTTCTCGCCCTGGGGCTCGGTTATCTGCTGGGCAAGACGCTGCCGCCGTTTTTCAAATCGCGTACCGACGATATTCAGAAGGACATCGTTGATGCGCAGAACACCAAGAAGGAAGCCCAAGGGCGCGCCGCGGAGATCGAACGGCGGGTGAGTGCGCTCGGCGCCGACGTCGAGGCATTCCGTACCCAGTCGAAAGCCGAAATGGAGCAGGAAGCAGCGCGCATTCGGCAGGAGACCGCGCGACTCATCGAAAAAGTGGCGCAGCAGGCGGAGCTGGAAATCGCGACCGCGACCAAGAACGCCAGCCGCGAACTACAGGCGCACGCGGCCAAGCTGGCGCTGGATCTGGCGGAGCAGCGCATTCGCGCGCGGCTGGATGCGGCCACCGGAAGCGGTTTGATCGACGATTTCGTGAGCGATCTCAAATCAGAAAGGTCGCCCAACTAATGATTTCCGTTGTCGGGATGCGGTATGCCAAGGCGCTGATCGAAGTGATCGCTTCCGATACCAAGCGCGATCCCAAGATGGCGCTGGAGGAATTGCGCGCCGTCAATGGGCTGATTTCAGAATCGACGCCGCTGCACAACGCGCTGCTTTCGCCCGCGGTTTCGCCGTCGCGCAAACGGGCGGTGATGGCGAAGTTGATCCGGCCGTTGGGTGTTTCCGAATCGGTTCGGAATTTTGTGTTCGTGGTGATCGATCATCGCAGGGTCAGCGAATTTCCCTCGATCATCGAAGCGTTCGACCGGCTGCTGGACGAACGGATGGGCTTCGTGCGCGGTACTGTCGCGAGTGCGACGGAATTGAGCGCTGCCCAGAAGGCGGACCTCGAGGTGGAACTTTCGCGGCTGGCCGGAGGCAAAACGGCGAAGCTGGATTACGCGATCGAGTCCGCGCTGATCGGCGGAGTGGTGGCGCGCATCGGCGCGACGGTTTACGACGGCAGCGTCAAAGGACAATTGGAAAAGCTGCGGCTGAAGCTCGCGGCAGGGGCTTAACAAAACATGGCAAGCATTCGGGCGGATGAAATCTCGCGCGTGTTGCGCGAAGAAATTGAAAATTACGAAAAGGCCGTCGACGTCGCCGAAACGGGCTCCGTCATTTCAGTCGGCGACGGCATCGCGCGCATTTACGGCCTGGAAAACGTAATGGCCGGCGAGCTGATCGAGTTCCCTTCGAAATCGGGCGCAGCCGTTTCCGGCATCGCACTGAACCTGGAGGAAGAGGATGTGGGCGCCGTGCTGCTGGGCGAGGCTTCCACCATCAAGGAAGGCGACGAAGTGCGCCGCACCGGCCGCATCATGTCGATTCCTGTTGGCGACGCCATGATCGGGCGCGTGGTGAACGCGCTGGGCGAACCCATCGACGGCAAGGGCCCCATCGAAACCAAGGAATTTTTCGCGATCGAACGTATCGCGCCTGGCGTCGTCGACCGGCAGCCGGTGAAAGAGCCGCTACAGACCGGAATTAAAGCGATCGACGCCATGATTCCGATCGGCCGCGGGCAGCGCGAGCTGGTGATCGGCGATCGCCAGACCGGCAAGACCACGGTCGCGCTGGACACGATCATTAATCAAAAGGGCGGCGACGTGATTTGCATCTACGTCGCGATCGGGCAAAAGCGTTCGACCGTCGCGCAGGTGGTGAAGACGCTGGAAGAATACGGTGCGATGGAATATACCATCGTGGTCGCGGCGACCGCTTCCGATCCCGCGCCGATGCAGTATCTGGCGCCTTATTCGGGTTGCGCGATCGGCGAATTTTTCCGAGATTCCAGCCGTCACGCGCTGTGCGTGTACGACGATCTTTCGAAACACGCCGCGGCATATCGCGAAATTTCGCTGCTGCTGCGCCGTCCTCCGGGCCGCGAAGCGTATCCTGGCGACGTGTTCTATTTGCACAGCCGCTTGCTGGAGCGCGCCGCGAAGCTTTCGAATGAACTGGGCGGCGGATCGTTGACCGCGCTGCCGTACATCGAAACGCAAGCTGGCGACGTGTCTGCATATATTCCTACCAACGTGATTTCGATCACCGACGGCCAGATATATTTGCTGACGGATCTGTTCAACTCCAACATCCGTCCCGCCATCGACGTGGGTATTTCGGTGAGCCGCGTGGGCGGCAACGCGCAGATCAAGGCGATGCGGCAGGTGGCCGGCAGTTTACGATTGGCGATGGCGCAGTACCGGTCGCTGGCGGCGTTCGCGCAGATGGGATCGGAACTCGATAAAGCGTCCATGGCGCAGTTGACGCGCGGCGCGCGCATGGTGGAGATCCTGAAGCAGGGGCAATATTCGCCGGTGCCGGTCGAAAAACAGGTGATGATCATTTACGCCGCGTCCGAAGGCCATCTGGACGATCTGCCTACCGATCAATGCCGCGCTTATGAAGAGGAGCTGTACCGCTTCGTCGAAAACGCGCATCCAGCTTTGCTTCCGGCGATCAAAGAGAAGAAGACTCTCGACGACGACTTGAAGGCGAAGATGAACGGGGCGCTGAAGGAATTTAAGGTCCGCTTCCTGCAGGAACACAAAGCCGTTGCTGCGGTCGCTAAGTAATGGCGGCGAATAAGTAGATGCCTAGCCTAATTGACATGCGCCGGCGCATCCGCTCGGTGCGCAACACACAGCAGATCACCAAGGCGATGAAGATGGTGTCGGCGGCGAAGCTGCGCCGCGCGCAGGATCGTGCCATTGCGGCTCGCCCCTACGCGGCGATGCTGCGGAAAATTCTGGCGAACTGCGCCGAAGCGGCGGCGCAGAGTCCCGACGCGGGCGATAATGCGCTGCTGGCGGTGCGTCCTGAAAAGCGCATCCTGATGCTGGTGATCACGGCGGATCGCGGTCTGGCCGGCGGCTTCAACGGAAACCTGTTGAGGATGGCGCAACGCTTTGCGACGGAACACAAAGCCGACGAGCTGACTTTCGAACTGGCCGGCCGAAAGGGCCGTGATTTTTTCCGCAAACGCGGCGCCAAGATCAGCGGCGAATATCTGGACCTGTTCCGCGTGGTGAAGTTCGAAGACGCGGAACGCATCGCGAATTCGATCATTGAGCGTTACTCGAACGCGGAGATCGACGCGGTGTATTTGTTCGTGAACGAATTCAAGAGCGTGATGGCGTCGCATCTTTCGACGCAGAAGCTGCTGCCGATAGAAGTGCCGAAGTCGGCATCGGATCACGCGTCAACAGCCGATTATATTTACGAGCAAAGCCCCGGCGAGATTCTGGGAACGCTGTTGCCGCGCTACATCAAGACGCAGATTTACCGGGCGCTGCTCGAATCGGGCGCCGCCGAACATGCCGCGCGCATGACCGCGATGGACGCAGCCACCAAGAATGCCAGCGAGATGATCGACAAGCTGACGCTGACCATGAACCGCGTCCGTCAGGCGAGCATCACGCGCGAAATTATCGAAATTGTGAGCGGCGCAGCCGCATTGGATTAAAAGATGGAACTATGAGTGCAATCGCAGTATGGAACCGCAGTCGGAAAAGTGATTCAGGTGGCCGGCCCGGCCGTCGACGTCGAGTTTCCGGAAGGCCAGATTCCCGTCATTCGAACCGCCATCCGGATCACCAGCAAGGGCTTCAACGTACCGGAGCCGATCAGCATCATTTGCGAAGTCGCGCAGCATATCGGCGAAAGCCGGGTGCGCACCATTGCCATGCAGCCCACCGATGGACTGGTTCGCGGCATGGAAGCGGTCAGCCTGGGCGAGCCCATCACCGTCCCCGTCGGCAAGGAAACGCTGGGCCGCGTGCTCAACGTCATCGGCGAGCCGGTCGACAAAATGGGCCCCGTGAAGACCGCCAAGCGCTATCCCATTCACCGCCAGGCTCCGCCTTTCGATGAGCAGTCGACCGAGCTGCAAATGTTTGAAACCGGCATCAAGGTTATCGATCTTCTCGAACCGTACCTCAAGGGCGGCAAGATCGGTCTGTTCGGCGGTGCGGGCGTCGGCAAGACCGTCATCATTCAGGAATTGATTTCGAACCTGGCGACCAAGCACGGCGGCGTGTCGGTATTCGCGGGCGTCGGCGAACGCACTCGCGAAGGAAACGATCTGTGGCTGGAATTCCAGGAAGCGCACGTGATCGATCCGCACGATTACACCAAATCGAAGTGCGCGCTGATCTACGGACAGATGACCGAGCCGCCCGGAGCGCGTCTCCGCGTCGCGCTGACCGCCCTCACCGTCGCCGAATATTTCCGCGACGAAGAAAATCAGGACGTGCTGCTGTTCGTCGACAATATTTTCCGTTTCACGCAGGCCGGTTCGGAAGTGTCGGCGCTGTTGGGACGCATGCCCAGCGCGGTGGGCTATCAGCCCAATCTCGCCAGCGAAATGGGCGAGATGCAGGAACGCATCACATCAACAAAGTCCGGATCCATTACTTCGGTGCAGGCGATTTACGTGCCCGCCGACGATTACACCGATCCCGCGCCCGCGACTACCTTCGCCCACCTGGACGCGACCACCAACCTTTCGCGATCGATTTCGGAGATGGGAATTTATCCGGCGGTCGATCCGCTGGCGTCCACCTCGCGCATTCTGGATCCGCTGGTCATCGGGCAGGAGCATTACGATGTCGCGCAGGCCGTGAAGCTGACGCTGCAGCGCTATAAAGACCTGCAGGACATCATCGCGATTCTGGGTGTCGACGAACTCTCCGACGAAGATAAACTCACCGTGGCGCGTGCGCGCAAGATTCAAAAGTTCCTTTCGCAGCCGTTCAACGTCGCTGAGGCGTTCACCGGCCGCCAGGGCAAATACGTCAAGGTTGCCGATACAGTGCGCAGCTTCAAAGAGGTCGTCGAAGGCAAGCACGACGAAATTCCGGAGCAGGCGTTCTACATGCAGGGCTCCATCGACGATGTGCTCGCGACTTATGAGCAGATGAAAAAGGCCTAAATGTCGTCGACATTCGAAATCGAAATCGCGACGCCGGAGAAGATGGTGGTCAAACGCCAGGCGGAGTCGGCCGAGATTCCCGGCAAAGACGGCTATATGGGCATTCTGCCCGGCCACGCCGCCTTGCTCAGCGAATTAGGCGACGGCACCATTACCATCGCCGGCGCGGGCGCAACGGAAACTTTCCATGTGACCGGCGGATATGTCGAAGTCCGCGACGATCACGTGCGCGTGGCGGCCGACAAGGTCGGCTAAGTGCGAGCCGTCGCAGTCGCGCTGCTTGCATTCGCCATGGCTTTACCGGCTGCTGAAGACGGATTCGCGAAGTGGTGGCCCGAATTCAAAGCCGCAGTTGCTAAAAACGACGCCAAGGCGATCGTACACGGCTCGGATTTCCCCATGGATTGGGAACTTCTCAAGGTCCGCAAGATCGACAGCGAAGCCGATTTCATCGCCCATTTCAACACCTATTTTCTCGCCGACATGAAGCGCGCCGTCGCCACCCAGAAACCGGTGGCGATTCCCGACAATAAATACATGATCACCTGGCACGCGCGCGGGAACGAGTATTCGCTGTACTTTAAGAAGTCGGGAGCGAGCTGGGCGCTGTGGACTTTGTCCGAAGGCCCTCCTTAAGCCTGTGAAAACCATCATCGAGCCCTTCCGGATCAAAAGCGTCGAGCCGTTGCGGCGCACCACGCCGAAAGAGCGCGAGAATCTCCTGAAACAAGCCGGCTACAATCTGTTCGAACTTCGCGCGGCCGACATCCTGATCGATCTGTTGACCGATTCCGGCACCAGCGCGATGTCCGTCAATCAATGGGCGGCGCTGATGCGCGGCGACGAATCCTACGCCGGCAGCGAAAGCTTCTTTCGCATGAAGAAGGTGGTCGACGATCTCACCGGCTTCAAGCACTTCATTCCGGCGCACCAGGGGCGGGCAGCGGAGCGCATTCTGTTCAGCGTCGCATGTAAAGCGGGCGACATCGTGCCCAGCAACACGCATTTCGATACCACGCGCGCCAATATCGAATACAACGGGGCTCGTGCTGTTGACTTGCCTCTTCCAGCGGCCTCGGACACGCAGGCGATTCTGCCGTTCAAAGGCGAGATGGACGTCGCCGCGTTGGAACGTCTGATCGAAACCGAGGGCGCATCGAAGATTCCGCTGGTGATGCTCACCGTCACCAACAATTCCGGCGGCGGTCAGCCGGTCTCGATGGCGAACATTCGCGCCGTGCGTACGATCACCACGCGCCACGGCATCCCGTTCTACCTCGACGCCTGCCGCTTCGCGGAAAACGCGTGGTTCATTCAGCAAGGGGAAGCGGGATACGCGGGACGCAGCCCAAAGCAGATCGCGCAGGAGATGTTCTCGCTCGCCGACGGCTGCACGTTTTCGGCGAAGAAAGACGCCTTCGCCAATATCGGCGGGATGCTGTGCACCAACAGCGACGACATCGCACAGCGCGGGCGCGAGTTGCTCATCCTCACCGAAGGCTTCCCCACTTACGGGGGGCTCGCCGGGCGCGATCTGGAGGCGATCGCGGTGGGCCTGGAAGAAGTGCTCGATCCGGATTATCTGGAATACCGCATCGCGTCCACGCGATACCTGGGGCGTCACATCGCCGACCACGGCGTGCCCATCGTCGAGCCTCCCGGCGGCCACGCTATTTATATCGACGCCGGCCGCATGCTGCCTCACATTCCGCGTTCCGAATTCCCGGCGCAATCGCTCGCCGTGGAACTCTATCGCCACGCCGGTGTGCGATCGGTGGAGATCGGATCGGTCATGTTCGGCGAACACGCGCGCCATGAACTGCTGCGCCTGGCGATTCCCCGCCGCGTGTACACGCAAAGCCACGTCGATTATCTGGTGGAAGCCATCCTCGAAGTGAACGCCCGCAAGAGTGAACTGCGCGGGCTCCGCATCGTCAGCCAGCCGAAATTCCTGCGCCACTTCACCGCCCGATTCGAGCCCATCTAAGACACGGATTGAGCAATATGTTTCGACGTAGCGCAGGCTGTCGAGCCTGCTGCGCCGAGAGTCGTCTCGGCGCTTCCGGCCAATTACCCTGCGCCACGTCGCGAACCACCTGTGCGCTGCTCCGCTACAATAGCCTTTCAATGCCAATCGACTGGTTCCCGCTGTGGCTCAGCCTGCGCGTCGCCGTGCTGTCGACGGCGATTTCGGTAGCCGCGGGCCTGTGGGTCGCCTATGTTCTTGCGAATCGAAATTTTCGCGGCAAGGAAATCGTGGATGCGGCCGTCACCCTGCCGCTGGTATTGCCGCCCACGGTGCTCGGCTACTATCTGCTGGTGCTGATCGGACGAAACAGCCTGTTCGGAAAAGTGTGGGAGCACATTGTTGGATCGCCGCTGGTTTTTACCTGGAAGGCGGCGGTGATCGCGGCGGTGCTGCACTCCTTCCCGCTGCTGGTGAAATCGGCCCGCGCGGGACTCGAATCCGTCGATCGATCCTATGAACGCGCCGCGCGCACGCTGGGCGCATCGGAATGGAAATTGTTCTGGCGCGTGACGGTGCCATTAGCCAGACGTCCCATCTACGCCGCCGCTGCGCTTGCATTTGCGCGATCGTTGGGCGATTTCGGGGTGACGTTGATGGTCGCCGGTAATGTGCCGGGGCGCACGCAGACGGTCGCGGTCGCGATCTACGATGCGGTCGAATCGGGCAATGGAGCCACCGCGCGCACCCTGGTGCTGATCATTTCCGCGATCGCGCTGGTGGTCCTGACCGTGGCGAATCGCATCGTCGCGCCCGCGGCGGAATCGCGCGCATGAGCCTGATTTTATGATGCAGGTGCGGCTGCGCAAAATATTTCCGGCGCGAACCGATTCCGGAGGCTTCACGCTGGACGTCGAGTTCACCATCCGCGCGGGCATCACCATCCTGTTCGGACCCAGCGGATCAGGCAAGACACTGACCCTCGATTCGATCGCCGGATTCGTACGGCCGGACGAAGGGCGTATTCTCCTCGATGACGATCTGCTGTTCGACGGCGCGGCCGGCGTGCATCGGACGCCGCAGGCGCGCAACTGCGGCTACGTGTTTCAGAACTACGCCCTGTTCCCGCACATGACGCTGCGCGAGAATCTGATGTTCGCGGCGGAACGAAGGCCGCCTCTCGAACGGCACCGTCGCGTGAATGAGATGCTCGACCGGTTCCGGCTCGCCGACGCCGCGGGCCGGCGCCCGCATGAACTTTCGGGCGGTCAGCGCCAGCGTTGTTCGATTGCTCGTGCGTTAATCGGCGGGCCGAAGCTGCTGCTGCTGGACGAACCGGCGCAGGGCCTCGATTCGGTCCTGAAAACGGAGTTGTACGAAATCCTGCGCCAGGTGCGTGCGGATTTCAAGACGCCCATCATGCTGGTCTCGCACGACCTGGATGAATGTTTCGAGCTCGGCGAGGAAATGTTGATCCTGCGCGAGGGCCGCATCGTGCAAAGCGGCGCGCCGTCGAAAATCCTGGAGCAGCCCGCCAGCCTCGATGTGGCGCGCTTGCTGGGGCGATTCAACCTGATTCCGGCGGAGATTCGCGCGCTCGATCCGGGGCGCAATACCAGCCGCCTGCAGGTGGGTGAATTCGAGCTGGAGGGTCCCTATTTCCCCGGCCATTTCAAGGGCGATCAAGTTACCATCTGCGTCCGCCCGGATCAGGTTCGAGCGCTTCCGGCCAACGGGCGTCCAGGTAGCAATCAGATTCCTTCCACGCTGGAACGCGCGGTGGAGCAGGCTCAATCCATGCGGCTGGAATTCGAAAGCGGAATTATTGTCGATTTGACTCGCGGTGAATACGATCGGCAGCGCGACGCGCAACAATGGGTGATCGAATTTCCGCGCGAGTCTCTGCGAATATTGTAAAATCTCGGAAATGTGGCGCTGTTTTCCTGATATTGCCATCGCAGGGTTCGATGTCCCTTGCCAGGCCTTCCGGTAAGCACCCCAGGACGTTTCACCGCCTCGCCTGATTCACCAAGTCGAGCCGAGCTGATTCCACGGCAGAGGCCCGCGAGAACAAAATGGCAAGGCACTGTGGATCGGCGGTCGTTGCTGGTGCACGGATGGTGTGCCGCGCGACCTGAAAGTCCAGCGTTCATTGGGATATGGACTGGACGAAAAAGCGATTGAGGCCGTTTCTCAATGGCGATTCGATCCCGGCCACAAAAGGACGGCGCGGCGATTCCCGTGGTGTCGAGCATTTCTAGGTCAATTTCCGCCTTTTGATAATCCCGCAGGCCCGTTCGCCTGGCGGAGTTCCTCGGATACACAAAGAACACCGGCCAAGTATACGGACGAGGCGGGCAAGCAGAAGGTCCAAGGCGATCGGACTGAGAGTCGATCGTTGGCCCTGATGGCCACGCAAAAGACGTTCAGGTGCTGAGCTCCCTCGATACGGGCTCGGACCGAAACGCGGTCCAATCTGTGAAGTGCGCTGGGAGTGCCGCAACAGCGCAGCAGAACGGTGCCCCGATCGAAGTCCGTCGCGATGGTGGATGTCATTTTCAATCTGGGCAACGCGAGCGACGAATTTCTGGATCGCGCGGAAGCCAATCGAGAAGCCTACAACGAAGGCGTTCATTATCTGAATGGCGACAGCGTTCGACAAGATCTTGCGCAAGGCCCGCGCGTGCGTACTTCATTCGCACAGCGGCGGATCAGGGTTTGCCGCTGGCTCAGGTCGCGCTCGCGCAGATGTATGCTGCATGGCGAAGGCGGACCGCGGACGACGATTCGGGCGCTTCAATCTTTTCAAAAAGTCCGCGGATCAGAAATATGCCAAGGCGCAGTATTTACCTCGGGCTGATGTACACGGAAGGCAAGGGCACCTGGAAAGACGACACGCAAGCGCTGCGCTGGTATCGACTGGCCGCCAACAGAACGAGCCCGCCGCCGAAGCGCAGATCGGCTGGGCGTTCGAAAACGGCCGCGGCGTGGATGCGGATGCCGCTGAGGCGATGAAATGGTATCGCCGAGCCGCCGACGACGGATTCGCGCCCGCGCAATTCCGGCTTGGTGAATGCTATCGCGACGGAACCGGCGTCGAAAAAGATCCGGTGGAGGCGCTGGCGTGGATCCGTCTCGCGATTTCGAAGGACGTGCCCGACGCGCAGGTGGAAGCCACCAAGCTCGCCAACACGTTGTCGAAAGAGCAACTCGACCGCGTGGACGCGCTTGTCAAGCAGCGCTCCGCCAAGCCCTAGAGATTGCCGAAAAAGGGGACAGACTACTCTGTCCCATCCGCAACACAATGATGATTAGGTGGTCCCACGGGCGTGGACAGAGCGGTCTGTCCCCTTTTTCAGCACCTTAGCCTACGGCGCTATTGCCGGACGCTACACTGATAGATCGTGACGCGCAGCGCGGAAGTGGTCATCATCGGAGGCGGGATCGTCGGGTCGAGCATCGCCTATCACCTCACCAAAGCCGGATGCCGCGACGTCGTCGTTCTGGAACGCGAAAGCCACCAGGGTAAGGGCTCGACTGGCAAAAGCATGGGCGGCGTGCGCGCGCAATTCTCCACCACCTCCAGCATTCAGATGTCGCTCTTTTCGATTCCGTTCTTCCGCGATTTCGAAGAGACCCTGGGCCACCCGTCCGGCTATCGCTCGCAAGGCTACCTCCTGATGGCGACCACCGATCGCCACCTCGGTTATCTGCGCGCCAATTATGAAAAGCAGGTCGCCGCGGGATTGAAGACCGTGAAGCTGGTGGATCGCGATGACATCGTGCGAATCGTCCCGCAGGTTCGCGCCGACGATCTTTTGGGCGGAACATTTTGCTCCACCGATGGTTTTGTCGATCCGTACAGCGTGATGACCGGGTTCACGCTGCGCGCCACCGATCTAGGCGCGACGGTGCTGCGTGACGCGACCGTGACGGCGATCGATCAAGACGCGAACGGCGTCTGCGCGGTGCATTCGACGCAAGGCACCATCGCGACTCGAATTGTAGTGAACGCTGCCGGCGCGTGGTCAGCCGGGATCGCCAGGATGGTCAGCTTGGATCTGCCGGTCGAACCGCTGCGCCGCATGCTGGTGCCCACTGAGCCGTTCGACAAAATCGCGCACAGCGCACCCATGACCATCGACATGGGCAGCGGATTTCATTTTCGTCCTGAAGGACTCGGCCTGCTGATGGCGTGGGCCGATCCGGACGAAAAGCCCAGCTTCAATACCAATTTCGATCGCGCCTTCGTCGAAAAAATTCTGACGCGCGGCGTGGCGCGGGTTCCGGTGCTCGAAGAAGTCGCCGTGAATCCGTCGCGAGCATGGGCGGGATTGTACGAGATGACGCCGGATCACCATCCCGTGCTCGGCCTGTCACCGGTTGGCGGTTTTTTTTGCGCCAGCGGATTTTCGGGACACGGCGTGATGCATTCGCCGGCGACAGGAAAAATTCTCGCCGATCTGATTCTCACCGGGTCGACCGACATGATCGACGCGAAGTTGCTCGACTTCAATCGCTTCGCCGAAGGACGTTTGATTCAAGAGACTGCGGTTTTTTAGGAGGAATGTTTGTCCGCATTGCAGGGAGTGTTTTCGGTTCTGCCCACGCCTTTTCATGGCGACGATGCGCTGGATCTCGATAGTTTGCGCCGCGTGATCGATCTGTTCATCGGCTGCGGCGTGAACGGTCTGACCGCGCTGGGCGTCACCAGCGAAGTCGCGCGCTTGACCGATCGCGAGCGCAGAATCGTGCTCGAAACCGTGATCACGCACGTGAATGGTCGCGTGCCGGTGGTGGTCGGCACCACCGCAGAGGGCTCGCACGTCTGTCTTGATTACAGTTTGGATGCCAAGCAAGCTGGGGCCGCCGCGGTCATGATCTCGCCGCCCCGAATGGCCAAGCTGAACTCCGATGCCGTGGTGCGGCATTACGCCGCCGTTGCGAAAACGGTCGGCATCGAAATTGTCATTCAGGATTTCCCTCCCATTTCCGGATTCACGATGGAGCCCGCGCTGCTGGCGCGCATCGCCAGAGAAGTTCCCAGCGCGCGTACCATCAAGCTGGAAGATCCGCCGACTCCGTTCAAGACTTCGCGAATTCTGGAAGCGGCGAAGGATATCGAAATCCGCATCTTCGGCGGATTGGGCGGCGTGTTTCTTTTGGAAGAACTGATGGCGGGCGCGACCGGTGCGATGACCGGCTTCGCCTATCCCGAAATTCTGGTGGATATCGTCAAGGCGTTTCGCGCGGGCGATGTCGATCGCGCGGCGGATTTCTTTTATTCGAGTGTGCCGCTGATGCGCTTCGAATTTCAGGAAGGGATCGGCCAGGCGATTCGCAAAGAAGTGCTGCGGCGGCGCGGCGTACTGACGCACGCTGCGACTCGATCGCCGGGGGCGAAGCTGGATGCGCCGACGCTTGCGGCGCTCGATCGGGTTTTAAAATGGACAGGAAAATCGGAGTAACGACAAGATGGATCTTGGACTGACGAATAAAGTCGCGATGGTCGCGGGGGCGAGCCGCGGATTGGGATACGCAGTGGCGCGAACGCTCGCCGCGGAAGGTGCGCTGGTGTCGATGTCGTCACGCGATGCCGAGGCAATTTCGAATGCCGCACTGCGGATTCAAAAAGAAACCGGCGGCACCGTGCTGGCCGTCGCGGCGGATGTGCAATCGCCCAGTGAGATCGCACATTGGCATCAGATGACGCTCGATCGATTTCGAAGGAATCGATCTGCTGTACACCAATTCGGGCGGCCCTCCGCCCGGCGCGACGCTCAGTTTCGACGACAACGCCTGGCAGCGCGCGTTCGAACTGCTGTTGCTGAGCGCGGTGCGAATGATCCGGCTCGCCGCACCGCAGATGGTGTTGCGCGGAGGCGGAAGTATCCTGCTGGGCACCTCGTCGTCGGTCAAGGAGCCGATCGCGAACCTGGCGCTGTCCAATATTTTGCGCGCCGCCGTTTCATCGCTTTCAAAAACTTTGTCGATCGAACTCGCCTCGAAAAAGATCCGCGTGAATCAATTGATCCCCGGGCGCATTGTGACCGACCGCCTGCGTGAACTGGACGAAGCAACCAGCAAGCGGCTCGGCATCACTGTGGAAGAGCAGCAAAAGAAGATGGAAGCATCGATTCCAATGGGCCGCTATGGCGACGCGCAGGAATTCGCCAATGCAGCCGCATTCCTGCTGTCCGATGCCGCATCCTATGTCACCGGCGCAACGCTACAGGTGGACGGCGGGATGATCAAAGGTGTGGTTTAAACAATCCAAAGCTACGAGGCGTGATGGCTTCCCTATGGCGCGGCCAGGGCCGCGTTGAGGCGCGAAGGTTACAGAGCGCGTTTGGGACTCGCGTTCAGACGATCTGTGCGATGCCAAGCGTGCATTCTTCGTGCACCGCCCGAACAGCTTTCTCCAAGCCATCGCGATGCACCACGATCGCGATAGTCAGTTCGCTCGATCCCTGCGCGATCGCAATAATGTTGACGTTGTGGCGCGAGATCGCCGTGAAAATACGGCCCGCGAGCCCCGGCGTTCCGCGCATCCCTTCGCCCACTACCGCCAGCAATCCGACGTTCTTATCGATTTCGATCGGCTTCAAGTATCCGTGCGCCAGTTCCAGCGAAAGGCATTCTTCCAATTCGAAAATTGCGCGGCTCAGCTCCGCCTGGCGAACCAGGAAACAGAAATTTTGCCGGTAGCTGGAACTCGTGATCGCCAGCAGCTCGACGTTGGCGCGTGCCAGCGCATCCAGCGATCGCGCCATGATCTTGGTTCCACTCATCTCCGAATCCGCGGGCTCGATCGAGACCAGCGCGACATCGGACATCGAAGTGACTGCGTGTGGCCCCCGCGCCGCTTCAATACGCGGAACGATGCGCGTTCCCGGCTTTTCGGGAGCAAAACTATTCTTGCTCCACACCGGGATTTGTTTCTCGACCAGCGGTGCGAGCGTCCTCGGATGCAGTACTTTCGCACCGTTGTAGGCGAGTTCGGCTGCTTCGTTGTACGTGACCGATTCCAGCACGCGCGCGTCGGAGATCAGACGCGGATCGCCGGTCATGATGCCGTCGACGTCGGTCCAGATCCACAACTCTTCCGCGTCCAGCGCTGCGGCCACGATCGATGCGGAAAAATCAGATCCGCCGCGCCCCAGCGTGGTGGGGCGTCCGTCCATGGTCGATCCGTTGAATCCGGTCATCACCGGCAGGATTTTTTGATCCAGCAGCGGCTGGATAACGGCGGTGGCACGCTCGCGAGTCGCCTGCATCAGCGGCGTTGCATTCCCGAACACGGCGTCTGTCGCGATCACGTCTGCTCCGCTCACTGCCTTCGCGCGAATGCCTTGGGACTCCAGATATTCCGCCATCATCAATGCCGATAATCGTTCGCCGATCGCGATCGCTTCGTCGATCGATCGCGGCGGCCGCTCGCCCAGCATCAGTACGCCCTTGGCGATTCGCGAGAATTCGGATAACAGCCCGTGCAATCCGGCCAGCGCGGCTTCGTGCCGCTGGGATGGCAGCAATTCGCGGCAGGCTTCGAAGTGGCGCTTGGTCAGCGTCGCGAGATTTTCGTCGAGCGCTCTCTGATCGCCTGCCTCAGCCACGCGCAGGGATGCCAGCAGCAAATCGGTGATTTTCGACATCGCCGAAACCACCACCACCACCGGACGAGTCACGTGATGTTCCGCGGCGATATGAGCGGCAATTTTGATGCGCTCCGCCGAGCCCATGCTGGTACCGCCAAATTTCATGACCAGAAGATGTTTCATTCCCACTTTAGTTCGACGTTTTGCGCCGTACGATCTTCAGGATCGCTTCCTCCACTTCCTCGGGCGACAAGCCCGTCGAATCGACGTAATCCGCATCGGCCGATTGCAGCAACGGCGCTTCTTTGCGGGAACGGTCGCGGCGATCGCGCTCATCCTGATCGCGCACCACTTCACTGACATCGCTGCCGGTTTCCTTGGCTCGCCGTCCCGCGCGAACTTGCGGATCGGCGTCCAGAAAAACTTTCACCTGCGCATCGGGAAACACCACGCTGCCGATATCGCGGCCTTCCATCACCACCGAACGTGATTCGCCGATTCGCCGTTGCATTTCACGCATCGCCTTGCGAACGCCCGGAGCAACGGCGACTTTGGAAGCCGCCTCAGTCACTTCACGTTCGCGAATCGCAGCACTGACGTCTTCGCCGTTCAGAATCACGCGATCGCCTTCGAATTCGATGTTCGCTGCCAGCGCGAGCTGCTCCAGCCGGTGCAGATCGTCCAGATCAATTCCCGCCCGCAACGCCCACAAGGCGATGGCTCGATACATCGCGCCGGTATCGATATAGGTAAATTCGAGCCGCCGCGCCAGCGATTTCGCGATGGTGCTCTTCCCCGCGCCCGAAGGCCCGTCAATGGCGATGATAATCCGCTTCATCGATCGCAGACCAGCAGGAAGGTGAAAAAAGGGAGGCGCACGGTCAACTTCCAGTATGCCATGCGCGAAGAATTTAGCCGCTATTCAACGGGCGCGTAGTAGCCGCTGCGATAGTGCACCCGCAGCGCGGCTTCCGCGCGATCCAGCAGCAATTTCACGCGACGGTATTTACCATCGCGATGCTCATTCGAAGGCGTGTAGCCGATCACATATTGATTGCGCAGCAGATTGCCGATCCGCGCGCTGATCTCCGGCAGGTCGTCCAGCTTGTCGACGCGAAAATTCTTGCCGCCGGTCAGCGCCGTGAGTTCATCCAGAAGCTCCGGGCCGTCCTGTTCCTCACGCGGGAGCCTGGGAAACTCCTCGGGGTCGAAGATGCCCATCGAATACATCTGCACGTCGGCTTCCTCCACCAGGTTCTTCACGGAGTGGAACGTCATGCGGCTGCGATTGTCGCCGCCGTCGGAGACGATCACAATCGCCTTTCGCGAATTCTTGGCGTGCTTCATCTCGCGCACGCCCATGTTGATCGCATCGAATAAGGACGTTCGCCCGAACGGCTTGGTGTGGCTGATATGGCGATAGATTTCGCCGGAATCGGACGTGAATCCTACGGCCAGTCTCGGCTTCTCATTGAAGTCGATCAAAAAAAATTCGTCGTCTGGATTCGCCGTCTTGAAAAACGCCGCAGCGGCTTCGAGCGATTTCTTCATTTTGTTGTGCATGCTGCCGCTCGAATCAAACAGCACGCCGATCGAGATGGGCGCGTCGTCCTTGCCGAAGTGCGTGATCTTCTGTTCCACGCCGTCCTCGAAAACATGAAAGCTCGCTTTGTCGAGTTGTGTGACCGGCGCGCCTTCTTCCGTCGCGACTTGGGCGGGGATCAGAACAAGCGACGCGTCTACGCGCAGCTTCGATTCGGGTGCCTCGGCCGCCGCAATCTCCACCGGCGCGACGCGCGGGCGCACGATTTTCGAATCGATGGGTCCGGCAGATTGAAACGCGAGCGCCAGAGGACACAGCAGCAGGACAGTGCAAATCGCGCGAGACAACATGAGCCGATCTCCAAATCCAGTTAAACTTCGGGGGACGGTGAACGAGCAAGTATATCACCGGATCAGGAGATTTCAAGCCGTCCGTAAGGTACCTGTGGGTACAGGACTACGCCGCGTCGAATACGCTGGCGTTGTGAATCAGAATCTGAGGATTCGAATTCGCCGGTGGAATCGGAAACCCTTTTTCTTCGAGCAGCGCGACGTGCTCGTTCATTCCCCACTTCGCTTTGTAGAGGCAGTCTTCGACTGAACTTCCGACGCCGGTGAATCCTTCGAGTTCTGTGGAGTAGAAGCTGAAGAAAGTCGGGTCGTCTGTGGCTTCGATGATTAAAGAGTAGCGAAGGTCAATCATCGTGTTGCGCTCCCAGCCGCCTCACTTCGCCTCAATCCAACTGCAGTCGTCGATACCGGCGGGCCGCATCTTAGCAACCAATGAATTTTTCGAGCCGACTGCACGTCCGATTCTGATCTTGGCGTTTGCAGCGCAGAGAGAATCGTACTTCACCACCAGCCGGTAGTCACCGGGCTTTACGCCATTCAGTTCGAAATGGCCGTCAGCGCGTGTACAAGCCGAGAGCACCACTGAGTGATCGGGTTCAGTGAAGACAATGACCGTGGCTTGCGGAATTGGAGTGCCGCTTTTGTCCTGCACAATCCCCTTAACGGCGGAGACCTTCAGGGGCCCGTAATCGACCTGGTTATGGTTCTCGTAGCTCATTTCCTTGCAGAACGGCTCTTGCGCGCACGCCAGCGACGCGAACGCCACACAACACGCAATTCTGAAGAGGTTCATGTCAGCACGTTCTTGCCTCTACCCCCGCGCGCGACGCTTTTGCGGCTTGGTGATCTCTTCCACAGCCTCGACCGTAGTAGCCGAAGCGGCCGGCTTCTTCGCCATGGCCAGGCTCGCCTTCAGCGCCTCCAAAATATCCACGACTTTCGCCTGCTGCGGCTCCGGCGTCGCCACCACCTCCTGTCCCTGCTTCTTCGCTTCGATCATCTGAAGCAGGTTCTCGCGGTAGTTATCCTTGTATTTCTCCGGCTCGAACTCGCCGGCCAGCGCCTCGATCAGATTCGTCGCCAGCGCCAGTTCTTTTTCCTTCACCAGGCTCAAATCCGTGCGGAACTCATCCACCTTGCGGATCTCGTGGCTGAAGATACATGGTGTGCATCAGTACGCCGTTCTTGCCGGGACGCAGAATCACCACGTGCTCGCGATTGTGCATCGCGATTTTGGCCACGCCCACGTAACCCGTTTTGCTTCAGCGCGTCGAACAGCAGTGCGTACGGCTTCTCGCCCGCTTCGTCCGGAGCCATGTAGTACGAGGTTTCGAAATAAATCGGGTCCACCTGCTCGCTCTTTGACGAACTCCTGGATCTCCATCACCTTGGCGGTCGACGGCGCCACCTTCTTGACCTCTTCGTCCTCGATCACCACGTAGCGGTCTTTTTCGTACTCGTAATCCCTTGACGATTTCGCTGCGCGGGATGGGCTTGTCTTCGGCCTGCGCAGTACAGCACCTGCTTGACGCGCGAATCCGTCGGCTTTGTGAAGCTGGTTGAAGCTGATGCTTTCGCTGCGCGCCGCGCTGTACAATCTGACAGGGAACGAAACCAGCCCGAATGTGAGATGCCCTTTCCAGACTGTGGACGCCATGAATCCTCCTCAAGTAACGACAGCGCAAATTGCTACATCTTAACTACATAACATGCCTCACCACATGCGTACGTTGAAGCCGCTCTCTGTTATGTCTCTTAAAACGTATTCCGAAAAGCGCCATTTCGACCGAACGCCGGAGCCCGCTCCGGCGCAGGTCAAGCCATCAACTCCGGCGCGCCTGCAGTTCTGCGTCCAGCGCCACCACGCCACGCATCTGCATTACGATTTCCGCCTGGAAGTCGGCGGCGCGCTGAAATCGTGGGCGGTGCCCAAAGGCCCCACGCTCGATCCCGCCGGTCAAGCGCCTCGCCATGATGGTGGAAGATCATCCCCTCGAATACGGCGGTTTCGAAGGCGTGATCCCGAAAGGCAACTACGGCGCGGGCAGCGTGATGCTGTGGGATCGCGGCACCTATGAACTGCTGGGCGACGCGACCGCCGAAGAGCAGCTCGCGCGCGGCGATTTCAAATTTCGCCTGTCGGGCGAGAAACTTTCGGGCGAGTTCGCCATCGTGCGAACCAAGCGCGGCAAAGGCAATGAGTGGCTGCTGATCAAGAAGAAGGATGCGTCCGCGAAGCCCGGCTGGGATCCCGAAGACCATGCCACCAGCGTTCTCACCGGCCGCACCCAGGAAGAAATCGCGCGCGACCTCGACCGTCCGAACACCCGAAATCCAGCGCAGCCCGTCAAGAAGGCGCATCGATGCCCGATGCCCGCGCAACCTGACGCCGATGCTCGCGCAGATCGGCAAAGGCGCGCCGCCCGCCTACCGACGATTGGCTCTACGAAGTGAAATGGGACGGCGTCCGCGCCCTGTGCTACATCGAAGCACGGCAAGCTGCGCATGGTTTCGCGCAACGGCAACTCCATCGACCGCCAGTATCCCGAGCTTTCCATCCTTCCGCATCACATCAAAGCCGACACGGCGATTCTGGATGGCGAAATCGCGGCGCTCGACGAACGCGGCGTGCCCAGCTTCGAACTGCTGCAACGCCGCATCAACGTCGCCGAAGCGCAGCGCCATCGCCACGCTCGCCCGCAAAGATCCCGTCGTGTTCTTCGCCTTCGACCTGCTGTATCTCGATGGCCACGATCTGCGCGGCACGCCGCTTGATCGAACGCAAGCGGCTGCTCGAAGAAATCCTCACAGCCGGGCGACGGCATTCGTTACTCGAATCATTTCGTCGGCACGGCGCGGAGCTGCTCGAAGCCGCCAAGCAGCAGGGCCTGGAAGGCATCGTCGGCAAACGCGCCAACAGTTTCTACGAATCGCGGCGGAGCGCCGATTGGGTGAAGTGGAAAGTGACCGAATCCGGCTCCTTCATCCTGTGCGGATTCACCCAGGCGAGCGCGACTGTTTCGGCGCGCTCGTTCTCGGGATCTTACGACGGCGGCAAACTGACGTGGGCCGGCAACGTCGGCACCGGATTCGATCGCAAGATGATGAAGCTGATTCATTCGAAACTTGCACCGCTCGCGACATCGAAACATCCGCTTGAGCCCGACAAGATCCTCCGCACGAGCGGTCACCTGGACCCGCCCCGAGCTGGTCTGCGAAGTGAAATTCGCGAATTGGACCGAGGATGGCCGCCTGCGCGCCCCGGTGTTCGTGGGCCTGCGTCCCGATATCGATCCATCCGAATGCGTTCGTGAACGCGAGGGCGTCGACGTGAAAAACAACGGCAAAACAAAATCAGCGAAATCTGCATTGCTCGCAAACGATCTTAAGGAAGCCACGCTCACGATCGACGGCCACCGACTAAAGTTCACCAACCTCGACAAGATCTTTTATCCGAAGGACGGCTACCGCAAGCGCGATCTGCTGAATTACTACGACGCCGTCGCGCCGCTGCTGCTGCCGCATCTGAAGAGACCGGCCGCTTTCGCTCAAGCGCTATCCCAACGGCATCGACAAGCCGTTCTTCTTTCAAAAGGAAGCTCGCCGAAAGCTTCCCGAAGTGGCTGCGCATCGAAGACGCGCCGGACGGGATTCATTACGTGATCGGCGACGATCGCGCCACGCTCCTGTTTCTCGTCAACCTCGGCTGCATCGATCACAATCCGTGGATGAGCCGCGTCGGCTCGCTACGAACATCCCGATTACGTCCTGATCGATCTCGATCCGTACGAATGCCCCTTCGAAAAAATTGTCGAAGCGGCGCTGCTGGTGCGCGCGCAAGCTCGATCTGGCCGGACCTCGAAAGCTATCCCAAAACCACCGGCGGCGACGGCATGCACATCTTCGTTCCGCTGGAGCCGCGCTACAGCTATGAACAGGTGCGCGATCCTTCGCCGAAGTGCTGGCCGCGCTGTTGCGCCGCCGAACGTCCCGATCTGTTCACCACGCCGCGCACCGTCTCCAAACGCCAGAAAAAGGCGCGTCTATTTCGATTGGGCGCAGATCGCCGAAGGCAAAACCATTTCCGCGCCGTATGTCGCTGCGCGCCCATCCCGGCGCGCCGGTCGCCACGCCGCTCGCCTGGCACGAAGTGACGCCGCGCCTGCGTCCCGACAATTCACCATCGCGCAACGCGCTGGCCCGCTTCGACCGCGTCGGCGATCTGTTCCATGGTGTGCTCGATTCCACCCAGGAACTGGATCAAGCCATCGAGAGATTAGCGACTGCCGTCAAACGGTAATTCGATTTAGCCTGCCGAGGCTACCGCCGCCCTGTGATCTCCTGCCTCCCGGCATCGTCATTACAAGTGGAAGGAGTTCCACTTTTTATGAAATCGTCAATCTTACTTTCTCTGTTAACGGCCGGGATTCTCGCCGCGCAAACCGCGCCGGCGCCGCAAACGAACATGAAGTTCCATCATCGGGTGGCCGGTGGGCCCATGGTAGGCAGGCTGACCAAAGAGCTGAATCTCACCGTCGACCAGCAGAATCAGGCGAAGAATATTTTCGCCGATGCCCGCACGCATCAGCAACAGTTCGCGCCCAGACTTCGCGCGGAACGGCAGGAGATGGCGGCCGCGATCAAGAGCGATAACGAAGCGCAGATCGACCAGATCACGCAGCGCAGCGCCCGCCTGAACGCAGAAGCTCGCGCGATCCACGCCAAGGCGATGGCGAAGTTCTACACCGTCCTGACGCCGGATCAGAAAGCGAAGTTCGACTCGATGAAAGCGAACCGCCGGCAGACGAGCTAGCCCGCCCCGCCTGGGTAGCGCAGGCGATCGATCTTGGTCGCCTGCGAGTTCGTAAACGCAGGCCACGAAACCCGATGGCCTGCGCTACCGCCGCCGGAATCGCACACCCGTATTCGTTCCCTCAGGAAACGAAAGCACCATCGTCCCGCCGGCATCCGTCTCCACTTCCGCCAACTCCTCGTCATCCACCTCCACGTCATACTTCGCGCGAGGCGTCAGATTCAGCACGAACACCGCCTCCGCGTTGGCCTCGAATCGCCAGGCTTCGTGCGATGGCGAACTTACCAGCAGCGCATCGCCGATCCGCACTGGTTTGATTTCTGCACCCGGACGCAGCGATTGAATCTTGCCATCCCGAAACAATTGTAGGTGCCCTTCGAAAAAGCCCATCCAGAGAGCATCCTCATCCCAACTGGTGCGAGCGAACAAATGCCCGGTCATGACATCGTGGAACACCAGCGGCACGTGGAAATAGCTCAATCCCGGCTGATACGGATTCGCCCACAGAAATTCGTACACTGCGCCCAGCCCGCCCTGCATCACGAAGCGATCCTGCATCAGCCAGCCCTGCACGAACTGCGTTTCGACCGCATTATCGTCATACCCGACCATTGCCAGCTCCGCCGCGCGAGCCATAGTGCAATCGGTCACATCCGGATCGCCGTCGCGGACATATACCGGCACGCGAAATTCGTTCTCGGGCGTCTGCAGCGCCGCCGGATAGTGCCCGGCCAATTGATCGATCGGCAATTGCCGAAAGTATGACGATGCGGATTCGCGCAAATCGATTTTCAGATTGTCGCGAATGGCGTGCATCAGCTCCAACATCGCGTAGGTTTGTTCGCGCGGCGCGGCGGGATGCCCGCTCGTGACGCGCTTCATGACGTCGGAACGCCACCACCCGGTGACCATCGCTTTGAGAATCGCCGCGCCGTGATCCGGGAGCCGGTCCGCAATCGCGATTGCTGCCATCGCCCGAGCGCTTTGCTGCCAGATATCATTCGCCGAGTCGTTACCAATGTTGCTGGGCGCCGCCAAACCGCGCTGGATCTTTTCGAATAGCCTATCCGCCTGCCCCTTCGACATCGCCGCGCCGCACCAGTCGAACACCAGCGCCAACTGCCGCAAATCGCGCGACGCATCGGCGTGATCGCTCACCGCCCATTCGATCGCCGTCCGCGCCA
Organism: Terriglobia bacterium; assembly: GCA_963819125.1. Lineage (GTDB taxonomy): Bacteria > Acidobacteriota > Terriglobia > Bryobacterales > Bryobacteraceae > Palsa-187. The sequence goes on along the minus strand of CAWFUQ010000011.1, from coordinate 375,605 downwards.
CCGCCGGATCCTTGGCCACCTGGGAATAAAGCGCCGCCGCGAATCCCGGTTCGGGCAGGGGAGCGCCGCCCGAAATCAGCGCGTCGAACTGCTGCCATCGCGGCGAATGCCGGTCCCGCTCGCGTTGCAGCCGCCGCAGGCGATCTTTGGTGAGCAGCAGCCGCGGCGAGTCGGTATAGACGTGGAAATCTTCGTCCGCGGCCTGGCCATAAACGGTCAGAGCCATGGCCAACCCGGCGATGACAATAGCGGATCGCACGCGCTCGCCCGCCATTGTGTCACAGCGACACACCCCACGGGGCGGCCACACGCAACCAGCCCCCGGCCTCCGGCTCCAAATGATTGAAACAAAAAGCCTAGGACTTAGGTCCGCAGCGTGCTATCCTTCCACTGAATTGATGAAGTAACTTTGAAACCTGCCCTCTGTTTGCAACGGGCACTGATGGGGAAGCGAGCGGGAAATAGTAGAGTGCTTGCGGGAGCCGGTATTTGAGGTTCAACCCGCTTCTTACCCAAAGGAGCAAGTTGCAACAGAGGGGTTTTTTTGTAGAGTTTTACGGCTCTTATAGATTTTGATCTTGTCGACTCCCGGATCTCCGGTCTCGGCGCAAGAGGATTCTGGCTAGGAACTTTATAGGACGCGGGCCTTGTCAGGATTGTTTTGCGTGGAAGCTTGAGGTCCCAGCCCGATCTAGGGCGGACCGCATCGGAAAAGGCAGCAACAAGTCACCTTCGCACGCCAATTCCGATGCGGTTTTTCTAACCCATCAACTATAAACCGATCGGCACATCTTGCCTAGGTCTAATATTCAATTGGGCAAAGTACTACTTAGACGGCAAACTCGCGGGGTCGAGCGTCACTGAACCGGCGCTGCCTGCGCGATCCACCACTACAATCCTGATCTTTGAGATCCCCATCCTGGCCGGAATCGTCTGTTCCAGCGCGAAGCCTTCCTTCAGGCGAGCCCGGTACGCCTCATCGGTCATGTCGAAGTTGAGCGATTTACTGGTCCAGTCTAAGACCCGCCCTTCGCGCGATAAAGCCAGGAACGCCAGTTCCGCCGATCCCTTCCACCGCCCGTTCGCCGATTCCAGACGCAGATCGTTGAAGTCGATCTGCACCGCGACCTGATATTTGGCGCCGTCCCGTGCGATGGCCCCCACCAGGCCGATCGCGCTGGCGCTTTCCGGAACCCGCGCGGCCCGTTCGAGAAGGGTGCCCGAATTAGGCGGCACCGTCTTTGGCTCGATGTCGAAATAACCTTCGCGATGGCGAACATCGACGCCCGGGCGGTCGACTTTCACCTTCACGATGTGGAAGCTGCCATCGGCCTTCTCATGCTGCGAATAGAAACCGAGCGTGTAGGAAACCTCGCCATCCTGCATAGCCTCCTGGATCGCGACGCCGATATCGTTGCGATCGTAGAAAGCTCGCCCGCCGGTTTGATCGGCTATCCACTTGAGGCCGTCCATTTCCGCGTTTATGCCTGGAGTGAGAAACACCACCAAACCCCGCGCATGCACCGCGTGAATCGTGACATCGGCGCGATTGAGATTGCGCATCAAGTCCGGCTGATTGCGTAAGGCGTTCGGCGGAAAAGCGTTCGAGATCCAGATCAGCGACTTTTTTCCAGGAAACGACTGCAGATAACGGCCGAGCTGCTCAATGGAATCGATGGTCGCCATGGCGCGATCCTGATTCCCGAAAGCGCGAATTGCCCCGAAACTTTCGGCCGCCAGTTGCGCCGTCTTAGCCGATCCGCCCAGCATCAGCGGCGTAGGCGTATACGCCATTCGCAACTTCTGCGATTGCTCCGGCCGGAACGCGTCCACCGCTTTCAGCAGCAGCTTCGCGTCGAGCGTGAAATCCTGCAGCACGCGAAATTTCTGGCCAAGCACATAGATCGCGATCGGATCGCGAATCGTCATGCTCCCAAGCATCGAAAGCAACTGCGTGCGTACGTAAATCTGATCGGGGATCTCAGTATTGAGCGTATCGATCACCAGAGCCGTGTAGTTCAAAGGCCGCGCCGCGGTCCCCACTCGATTTGCGACCACGCCGGGAGGCAACGCCGACGTAGCTGCGCGCGCAGAAATCGGAGCCGGTTTCGTCAGCCGAAACACCGCAATGCGCTGCTCTTTCCCGTCGTCGAAAATCTTGAACGCGTCCTGCGTCAGATCCGCGACCGGACCATGTGAATCGCGCACAATCACGTTGGTCTCGATCAACCGCGTAGTGACGCGAATCGGCTCCTGCGCCAGTACGCAACAAACGATCACGATTCCGAGAAGAGCTTTCATGATTGAGGCACCTGCGAAATCGAAACCGACCCCGCCGCGCCCGAGCTATCCACCATCACGATACGAACTTTCGCGGTCCCCGAGCGCACCGGAATCATCTGCTCCACCGCGAACCCTTCGCGCCGCCGAGCCTGATACGCCTCATCCGTCATATCGAACGTCAGCTTCTTGCTGGCCACATCGAGCGTACGCCCGTCGGCCGATAGCAGCGCGAACGCCAGCTCCGCCGACCCCTTCCAGTGCCCGTTCTCAGATTCGAGCCGCAGGTCTTTGAAATCGATCTGCACCGCCACCTGATAGCTCGCGTCTTTGCGGGCGATCGCCGCGATGAGCCCAATATCGTTCGCGTCTTCAGCAACCGGCGGCCGAGTATCGAGCTTGGTGTCAGTTTTTTTATCGGCATCGAAATATCCTTCGCGATGCCGCACCTCGACGCCCGGTCGGTCGACCTTTACTTTGAGCCGATGAAACGCGCCATCCGGCTTGTCGCTCTGCGCATAGAACCCGAGCGTGTAAGTGACCTCGCCATCCGCCATCGCCTCCCGAATCGCCGCGCCGATGTCGTTGCGATTGTAGAACGCTCGCCCGCCGGTCTCCTCCGCGACCCAGTTCAAAGAATCGGTTTCATCGGCGAGCGATTCAACTTTGGGGCCGAACGGATCTCGAGGATTCTTCAAATCGACCACCAGTCCGCGCGCATGGACCCCGTACACGGTGACGTCGGCGCGGTTGAGCGCTTGCATTTCGTCGGCACTGAGCTTATATGCCGAGTCTGTGGCGCTCCCAAAGGCAAACGACTTCGAAGGGAACGAATCTGAAATCCACACCACCGATTTCTTGCCCGGCAACGGCGCCAGGAACTTCGCGAGCCGCTGGAATGCCTCGATTGTTTTTAGCGCCCGGCTCCGATTCCCGAAATCGCGCTGTTCTTGAAAAGATCGCTTGACTTCGTCACACAATGGCCTGGGCGACAGGCAAGGCCGCGGCGTGGGCGCGTCCGACTGGAACAACAGGTGAGAAACTCCCGGACGAAACGACTCCACCGCTTTCCTCAACACGCCCGCGTCCGTCGTGAAATTCTGCAGCATTCGCGACTTGTCGCCCAGAACGTAAATCGCAGTCGGATCGTGAACACCATCCTTCAACATCGCCAGCATCTGGGTTTGAATGAAGCGCTGGTCCATCTGTTCGGTATTCATGGTGTCGATCAGCAGCACCACGCGCCGCTCCGGGCGTGGCGATGCTTGCCGGAAGCGATTCGAAAACACGCCCGGCGGTGGAACGGGTATCGAACTCGCCCGCGAAACCTGCTCCGGCTTCGACACGCGAAACACCGCGATCTTCTGCTCTTTCCCGTTGTCGAAAATTTTAAACGATTCAACCGTCAGATCGCCAACCGGACCGCGATGATTGCGCACAATGACGCTCGTCTCAATCAACCGCGTCGTCACGCGAATGGGCGCCTGGGCGAATGCAGACAGTGCCAAAGCCGCCAGCGCCGCCACACCGGGATAGCTTAATCGCACGTTAAATGGACGCAAATAGACCGCGTTTGAGTACTGGCCAAATCCAGCTTGAAACTGACGTCCTGGTCTATTGGTACTAAGGCGATTCCCGGGGCAGAATCGGACCCATGCAGGACGTCTACCTGGTCATCCGCTTCACCCGCCACTGGATTCATTACGGCCTGCTCACGCACATGGCCGTGTGTGTCGTCGTCGCGGCGGTCGAAGGCGTCTTAGGACGCTAGACTTTGAGGCGCGACGGTTACGGAGCGCGTTCGGGCGCAACGCCAGCCTGACCGGACCGAATGATTTGACGGCCCGGTCTAATTCAATCGCGACGCGAGCACGCGAGCCTGCGCGTCGGCTTTAGCTTGATCGAGCCCCACGACTCCCGCGATCCAGCCGCAGTTCGCGCCTGCTTTCGAAAACACGAACACCGGCCGTCCCGCGTCGGCGCCGAAATATCCTCCGAATGAAGCCACCAGCTTCGCATCGGCCAGCGCCGTTCGCCAATCCGGCAGCATGACCGCGGCTGCGTTGCCATCTTTCACGCGTGCAACAAACATGTCGTATTCGAGCTTGCCGTTCTTGTAATGCGCGATGGTGCCGCCGGGCATGAACGCTTTGCCCATCAATTGGAGATCGACCACTTTCGTGTCGACCAGATGCTCGGTCGGGAAATCGCGAGCGATCATCGACGGGTTTGGGCGCTTCCACTTTCTTGGGGGCAGGCGGAGCCGGTTCAGGCCCGCAGGAGGTAAGCAACAACGCAAAGGCGAAGATCGGAAGGGTGAGTTTCACTTCTTATGATGAAGCTTGGCCTTGATATCCGGCCAGAATTCCTTCAGCACCTGCGAAGCCCCGTCGACGGCGCATTGCTCCACCAGCTTGATCGCGTTATCGGTCGCGGTGCGTCCATCTGGATAATAAAGGTTGGAAATCGCCGTGCCGATCGCGTTGCCAGTCCACTCGGAATAGTTAAAACGAGTGTGCCCGCTATCCGTCTTGGTCACCATGATTCGCGACAGCGCGTAAAACGTTCGATACGCCGCCGAGCCGCTCCCTCGCCGAAAATAGCGTGGATCTTCGTGCAGCAGCGCCGGCATAAAGCCTTCGGTAAACAGATTGCCGACCGCCTGATCGATATACCCCGTACCCCAGCGGTGCGCGTAGCCTTTGATGCCCTGCCCGAACGATGGATTCTCATCGCTCAACTGACCGATCCCCGCCAGAATGGCGGCAATCCCGACCAGCGGATAATCGAACGAATCTTTGCGCGCGATATCGAGCTTCGCTTTCGCGGAAATCGTGGTCCCTTCGAGCGACCGGTCCGCGGTGCGATAGTTGGGAAGCACACCGAACACGCGATCGGGCGGCGCGTTCGGATCGGGCGTGCCCTGCTGCGCCGGCGTCGATGCCGGGGTATCCGCGGCGTTCCCCGCGGTTGTCGGCGCAGGCGCTTGAGTCTGGGGCGGGGAACCCTGCCCTTGATCCTGCTCCTGTATGACTGTCGGATCAGCTGTCTGTTTGGGTCCTAGGCTCTGGATCGATTCGAGCGGGGTTTGAGCCACGCAAACGCCAGCCGCGGTCAGAGCTAAGACATAATGCGTCCAACTCAGACGCTTGCGAAAATTCATGATGTGATAACCAAAGACGCGAAAAGTCCTGCCGGGCTTACATTTACCGATGTCCCCCGGAAAGAATAGGTTACCTAAAAACCCTCGAGGCGGTCGATTTTCAGGTCTCGCGCTGCCTTGCGGAGCTGGTCCATGGCGGCATCAATGTGACGAAATGCAGCATTGCGCCATTCACGGGCTCGCGGATTGTCCTCTTCTTCATTGATGTCTTTACGAGCTCTGGCCAACAGCTTCATGGACTCGCGAAAACGGCCGGGACGATCCAGGCGCGCGTCAATCGGCGGATTTTCCACCCAGTCTTTGCGGTCCACCACCGCGGCACGGTCGATCTCCGCCACCGCCAGCCGGATTTCTTCATGCACCGCATTCACATGGCGCATTACATTCGGCTCGTCATGCACGCGCATCAGCATCTGTGCCGTCCGCAAGTCGGTGCGTGCATGAAGATAGCGTGGATGGCGCCCCTGCGCGTTCGCGGAAACCGCAGTTGTCAGAAGGGCCGCCACACTAATCGCGCAAACCCATAGTCTGTTCGTCATCTTTCCCCCTTATTTACGACAGAACCGCTACTCCTGAAGATACCTCTTCAGGTCCTCTAAGCGAAAGCAGTGGGCTGCCGCGGTGTCGCGCGTGATTCTGCCTTCCCGCACCATTTCGGCGAGCGATTGCTCCATGGTCGTCATCCCGGCCGATCGCCCGGTCGCGATCGCCGAGTACAACTGATGATCTTCGCCTTTGCGGATCAGGCTGCGCACGCCGTGGGTCGCGATCATGATTTCGCACGCCGGATAGCGTCCCGCGGTTTTGCTGCCGTTATCGGCGGCGGGCACCAGTTGCTGCGCCACGATCCCGGTCAGCGCTAAAGAAAGCTGCTGCCGGATCTGCGATTGATTGCCCGACGGGAACGAATCGAGAATGCGCGAGACGGCCTGCGAAGTGTCGTTGGTGTGCAAGGTCGAAAGCACCAGATGGCCGGTTTCGGCGATGGTGAGCGCGGCGGCGATGGTCTCCTGATCGCGCATCTCGCCCACCAGAATCACATCCGGCGTCTGCCGCAGGATGCTGCGAATGGAACTGGCGAAATCCGGCGCATCGTAGCCCACTTCGATCTGCTCCACCACTGACGACCGATTGGAGTGGATATATTCGACCGGATCTTCGATGGTCAGAATATGATCCCGGCGTTGGGTATTAATCAGATCGATCAGCGCGGCCAGAGTCGAGCTTTTCCCGCAACCCGTCGGCCCGGTGATCAGCAGGAGTCCCTGCCGCGCCTCGGCAAACTTGCGCATTCCGGCGGGCAGATTGAGCGATTCAATGGACGGAATCTTCTCCGGCAGCAATCGAATGCTGCCTGCCAGAGTGCCGCGCTGGTAATGCACGTTGGCTCGAAATCGTCCGATGCCCGCGCGCGTGAAACAGAGATCGGCTGATTTGGCTTTCTGCAATTCCTGATGCTGCGCCGCCGTCAGCAGCGGCAGCAGCATGCTCTTGGTATCGTCCGCCATCAAAGCAGCGCTGCTGTTGATCGAAAGCACGCCGTTGATGCGCAGTCCGGCCGGCGCCCCCGCGATCAGCAGGACATCAGAGGCTCCCTTGCGAGCGGCGAGCTTCAACAAATCGTCGAGCGATCCCATCGCTTCGTTCGCCGCCTGCGGAGTCCGTGAGGATTGTGCGGCACGATTCAGATCGGCGACGATTTGAGCGAGATCCTGATCGAATTCGGGCACTGTTTTAAGTATGACGAACCTGGCTTCCGAAGTGTGCACCGTAGCGCAGGCCATCGGTTTTCGTGGCCTGCGTTTCCGAACTCGCAGGCCACGAAAACCGATGGCCTGCGCTACAGCTGCGCGAACATTCTATAATCAAAATGTTTTGAGCACATCGAGAACTATGCCGGGCGGCTGGGCCGATCGCTCGACCCTAGAAAAAGGAGCGAACGGACGCCCCCTGTGCCGCTGGTGCAATCTCGAAATCCCGCTGCGGCGATTCACCTTCTGTTCCGATTTCTGCGTCCATCAATGGAAACTGCGCACCGATCCCGGCTATCTTCGCGATCAGGTACTCGCCCGTGACCGCGGCGTCTGCGCCATCTGCAATATCGACACCGTAGCGGCCTTCGCCGATGTGAAGCGCGCCCGCGGCGTCCACAAATTGAAGCTGCTGGAACGCTGGGGATTGAAAAAGCTCTCGCGCCGATCGCTATGGGACGCCGATCATATCCTCCCCGTGGTCGAAGGCGGCGGCGAATGCGACCTCGACAACCTGCGCACCCTTTGTCTTGTTTGCCATCGCGCTGTCACGCAAACATTACGTCAGAAAATGTTGACCGAACGTTACAAATCGAAAGTGCTAATTTAGACGCTGTAGCTCTTTCCTCGATAAGGAGATCTTCGATGATCCAGTTGAAAGTCAACGGAGCGAATCGTCAGTTCGATGGCGATCCGGACATGCCCCTGCTGTGGTATCTCCGCGACGTGCTCGAAATGACCGGAACCAAGTACGGCTGCGGCGTAGGACTCTGCGGAGCCTGCACCGTTCACGTGAACGGCGCGGCCAAACGAAGCTGCCAGACTAAGCTCGGCGAAGCGGCCGGTAAATCCATCACCACCATCGAAGGCTTGAGCGCCAAGGGCAATCATCCTCTCCAGGTCGCCTGGAAGGAAGTCGGCGTACCGCAATGCGGCTACTGCCAGAGCGGCCAGATCATGCAGGCCGCGGAACTGCTGCACCAGAAGCCCCATCCCACCGACAAGGACATCGATGCTGCCATGACCGGCAACATCTGCCGCTGCGGAACGTATCAGCGCATTCGGGCAGCGATCAAGCTGGCGGCATCGGGCAAAGCCGGCCGTGGCGCGGCCAAGGGCGCCGTCGCTGCGCTCGATGAAGTGTGCGGGCAGTGCGAACACAACCAGGAGGTGAAGGCGTAATGAACAACGAACTCCAACCTCATGTTCGTGTCGAAAGCCGCCGCGGCTTTCTGGGCAAAATGTTCTCCGCCGGCGCGCTTGTTCTCGGCGCGAAATACGTCCCGACCATCCTCGATGGCGCTCCAATCGATCCTACGGTCGATACCGCCGCCTGGCATCCCAGCGTCTACCTCGGCATCGAAACCGACGGCACCGTGATCATCGTCGCGCATCGTTCGGAAATGGGCACCGGCATTCGCACCGCCCTGCCGATGGTGGCCGCCGATGAACTCGATGCCGATTGGTCGAAAGTCAAAATCCAGCAGGCCATTGGCGACAAGAAATACGGCGATCAGAACACCGACGGTTCCAATTCCATCAAGGGTTTCTATCAGCCGATGCGCGAAGCGGGCGCAAGCGCTCGCACCATGCTGATCGGCGCGGCAGCAGCCAAGTGGAGCGTTCCGGCTTCGGAATGCAAAGCCGAAAATCATTTCATCGTGCACACGCCCACCAAGCGCAAGCTCGGCTTCGGCGAACTGGCGACAGCAGCCTCCACGCAGCCGGTTCCCGCCAAGGCCGATCTGAAATTCAAGGATCCCTCGGAATGGCGCTACATCGGCAAGAACGTGCCGATCATCGATCTCGACAAGATCGTCACCGGCCACACCACTTACGGTATGGACGCCAAGATGCCGGGGATGGTCTACGCCTCCATCGAGCGCTGCCCCGTGATCGGCGGCAAGCTCACCAGTTGCGACGATTCGGAAGCCAAGAAAGTCGCCGGCGTGATTCAGACCGCGACCATCGAGCCGTTCAAAGGCGCGGGCTACGCAGTCGGCGGCGTATATCAGGCGCTGGGCGGCGTGGCGGTGATCGCGAATAATACCTGGTCCGCACTGCAGGGCCGCAAGAAACTCAAGGCCGATTGGAACTACGGTCCCAACCTCGCCTACAACTCTGCGGAATACAAGAATCAGCTCCGCGAAACCTCGCACAAGCCGGTGGAACGCGCCGATCGCGCAGTGGGCGATGTGGAGAAGGAATTCGCCAAAGGCGGCAAGATCATCGAGGCCGAATACTGGGTGCCTCATCTGGCGCACGCCGAGATGGAACCACCCGCCGCCGTCGCCGATTACAAAGACGGCAAGGTGACCATCTGGACCGCAACGCAGAATCCGCAGGCAGTGCAACAGACCGTGGCGCCGGCGGTCGGCTGCAAGCAGGAAGACGTGACCTGCAATGTCACGCTGCTGGGCGGCGGATTCGGGCGCAAATCGAAACCGGATTACGTGGCGGAAGCCGCGATCCTGTCGAAGCAGCTCGGCAAGCCGGTGAAGGTGGTCTGGAGCCGTGAAGACGATCTCCAGTTCGATTATTTCCACTTCCCGGCCGCGATGTATCTGAAGGCTAGGGTCGACGAAAAGGGCCGTCCGACGGCGTGGCTGGGACGCAGCGTTTATCCCGCGATGCTGTCGTTGAATCAGAATCGGCCGGGCGGGCTCGCCAGCATGGGCTGGAACGATCTGCCGTTCAACATTCCCAACATCCGCATGGAAACCGGACCGGCGGAAGCCAAAGTGCGCATCGGCTGGATGCGATCGGTCGCGAACATTCCTCACGCCTTCGGCATTCATTCGTTCATCGATGAACTGGCCGCGGCGGCGGGTCGCGATCGCGTGGATTATTTACTCGAGATGCTGGGTCCGGATCGCATTATCGAACTCGGACCGGCGCGCGCGAATGCCCGTCCGAATCCGTTCCCCATTGATACGGCGAGAACTCGGCGAGTGCTGCAGACCGTCGCCGACATGTCGGGATGGGCGAAGCGCAAATCGGGCAACGGCAGCGGCTGGGGCATCGCGGTGCATCGCAGTTTCTCGAGCTATGTAGGCAGCGTGGTGCAGGTCGAGGTCGATTCCAAAGGCACGGTTCGCATCCCGCAGATCTTCACCGTGGCCGATGCGGGCCTGGTGGTGCATCCCGATCGCGTGAAGGCGCAGTTTGAAGGCGCGGCGGTATTCGGCGCCAGCATCGCGCTTTCGGGCGAGATCACGGCCGACAACGGGCGCGTGATCCAGACCAACTTCAATCGCTACCCGGTGGCTCGCATTGATGAGGCGCCGCAGGACGTGCAGGTGAAGATCATCGGCACGGACAATCCTCCGGCCGGGGTTGGCGAACCGGGCGTTCCTCCCATCGCTCCGGCGATCTGTAACGCGATTTTCGCGGCGACGGGCAAGCGCGTTCGCGATCTGCCGATTAAACGTCAACTTGCCTGATGGCGAGGAGTCAGGGCCGACGCGGCTTCAAAATGAGCTGATCCTTCGAGGCGTAAATCTCGCTGCGGGCGATTTCATGTATACTTGCGGGGCGGCCAAATGATTGTGGTTAGGCTGCCAGCGCTTTGATTGTTCGCCACGTGTGCTATGGCTCTCTCTCGCCGCCTGACCCAGTTCCCCACCTGTGTGATGTGGCGTCAGAGCCCATTCCGTCCAAGGGGGGCTTCGCTACCCTCTCGGAAGCATTCCATCACGGCATTCTTAGCCTCCAGGCTCGAATTGCCCCCTTCGCGGCGGCGAATCGTACCCCTGGAAGGAATGCGCGGTTTCGCGGCCCTCCTTGTTTTTTTCGTCCATTTTCGCGCGTTGTTTGGAAGCTACGTATCCCCGGAATCGATCCTGTATCGCGCGACCGCAATCGCCGGTTCGATGGGGCACGCTGGGGTAGATGTGTTTTTCTTGCTCAGCGGATTTTTAATGTACGGAATCGTTTTAGACAGCAAGTCTCCATACATCCGTTACTTGTGGCATCGCCTTCGCAGGCTATACCCCACTTTTCTAGTCATATTTACCGCGTATGTTGTGCTGTCCGCCTTATTTCCGGCGAACTCCAAGTTACCGCACTCAAATTCCGCTTCGATGATTTATTTGATTGAAAACCTGATGATGCTGCCGGGGATCGTCAACATCATCCCGATGATTACCGTCGCTTGGTCCCTGAGCTATGAGATGGTTTTCTATCTGGCGTTGCCGCTATTCGTGAACGCTCTATTCTTGCGCCGCTGGAAATCGCCTCAGCGGATCGCGTTGTTCCTGATCCTGGCCATTACCCAGGCAGTTCTTTGCACCATCGGCGTCTCAAAACATTCCCGGATGATCATGTTCGTATCCGGCATGATTTTGTTTGAAGTAGGGCGCTTCTATGGACCTTTGCTTAAGCTGCGGGCGTGGAGCGAGCAAATCGCGATTATCTTGTTCGGCGCGAACCTCTTGGCCATCGGCTTGTTGCAGTACGGGGTTGGCTCAACGTCGTTGACGCTGACTAATGTGCTGTACCTCTACAGCGCATCCCTGTTCGCGACTACTTTCCTGTTTACCATGCACACGGTATTTTTTGATGGGGTATTGAGCAGGATTTTTTCGTGGAACTACTTGCGTTGGGTGGGGAATGTGAGTTACTCATACTATCTCGTCCATGGCCTGGTGTTAAACGGAATTCGGTACTTCTTGAACGCCAGCTTCGCGTGGATTCCCCATACTCGCCTATTCTTCGTTGCACTGTTGGTATTTTGCATGGGGGCGACGCTGATGGCCGCCGCAGCGCTTTTCCTGGGCATCGAGAAGCCGTTTTCGCTGGCGGGCAGAGGGATCAGTCCGCGCGTTTCCACACCGCTGCGGGCGAGCCCGGCGACAGATTCAACAACGGTGTGAACGATGGGCGAGACTTCCGGCTCGCGCACCAGGTTGGCGCAGCGTCTTCAGCCGCGCACTGATGCGGCGGCGGATTCCCCGCTCACCGGGCTGGGGATGGCACCAGCGGGTGCCCCGCAGGGGCAATTGTCCTTACCTGAATCCTGTAAATGCGCTATGTGATTGCGCACAAAGGGCTTCCAGGCATCTCCGTTCGATGCGTGAAAGGCCCGTCCAATGCATCGGACGGCATTTCAATTCTTTCATCTAGATCCGGCCTGGGAAGTATCTATATACTGGATCGTCATAGTTCGAAGACCGTATTCGTACGTTTGTTTGTAGATTCTAAACCAGATCTGGGAGAGCGCCCTTGACTAAGCCGATCAAGCACGTCGAAAAAGCGGTAGCCGTCGCCGCCAACGCCGCGTGGTTTGTGTACGACAAGCTGAACTCGATCAACCCGAACCCTTCGTTCACGCCGAAATGGTCCGACAAGCCGCTGCTGAAGAGCTGGGAGAAGCAGAAGCCCAAGCTCGGCTGGCCGCGCGAAACCGATTCGCTGTGCCCCAAGTGCGTCCCGGAGATCCGCAGCAAGATCCTGGACGGCAAACTGCCGGTCGAGATCCTGCGCAACGAAAAGGTCGGCGAAATCAAGGCCACCATCATCGAGCGGGACGGCAAGATCCTGATGGTGAAGGATTGCCCGATCCACGGCCACTTCGAAGACGTGATGTCGATCGATCCGGCGTTCTTCAAGCATCTGGAAGACGTTTTCCCGGGCCGCGACATTCGCGCGCACAACGACGAAAAGCTGCACGACCACGGCACCAGCACCATCACGCACGGCCGCGGATCGGTGCTGACCATCGATCTGACCAACCGCTGCAACATGATGTGCGATCCGTGCTTCATGGATGCCAACCAGGTCGGGTTCGTGCATGAGCTGAGCTGGGAAGAGATCAAGACGCTGCTCGATAACGCGATTTCGATCAAGCCGCGCCGCCAGCTTTCGGTGCAGTTCTCCGGCGGCGAGCCGACGCTTTCGCCGCACTTCCTGGAAGCGGTTCGCTATTGCCGCAAGATCGGCTATCAGAGCGTGCAGGCCGCGACCAACGGCATCGAGTTCGCCAAGCGCCCGGAGTTCGCCAAGCAAGCCGCGGAAGCGGGTCTGCGCTACGCGTACCTGCAATTTGACGGCATCGGCAACGAAGCCAATTCGCATCGCGCGGTGGGCAATCTGTTCGATGTGAAGCTGCGCGCGATCGAGAATCTGTACAGCGCCGGCGTCGACATCGTCCCGGTGATCACGCTGATCAACGGCGTGAACAATGAGCAGGTGGGCGCGGTGGTTCGTTTCGCGCTCGACAATCCCAAGAAGATTCCGTTCCTGAGCTTCCAGCCGGTGTCGTTCACCGGCCGCGATGAAGCCATCACCGATGAGCGCCGCCAAGCGCAGCGCTACACGCTGGCCAACCTGGCGCACGACGTGAAGAATCAGACCGGTCTGGGCGAACCGGTTCGCGACTGGTTCCCGATCTCGCTTCATGAGCACGTTCTCCGATTTCGCGGATCTGGTCCACGGGCCGAACGCGGATTGGGGCCAGTTCTCCTGCGGCTGCCACCCGAACTGCGGCGTCGGCATGGCCGTGATGTGCGACAAGGAAACCAAGGAATATCGCCCGGTGACCGCGTTCCTGAACGCCGATCGGCTGGCGAACGACGTCGCCAAGATCAACGACGGCGCGCGCAGCAAGCGCATGTCGGTGTTCGGCGTATCGCTGGCGCTGCTGCGCAACTACAATCCCTACGAAGCGCCCACGCACTTCCGCCTGAGCGATCTGATCGCCAAGTTCGACAAGTGCTTCGGCATGTCCAAGAAATCGCAGACCGGCGCCTATGGCAAAGTCACCGGCGACCGCACCATGGACGACATCCAGAAGCGCCGCGCGGACCGCTGGAACTTCCTGTTCATCGCGGGCATGTGGTTCCAGGATCTGTTCAACTACGATTTCCGCCGCACCGAGCAGTGCATCATCCCCTACGCGACCCAGGAAGGCGAAATTTCCTTCTGCGCGTACAACACCGGCGTGGGCTGGCGAAATATCGTCGAAAAGATGCACATGACCGCGACGCTCACCAAGTGGTACGAGGAGCACGGGCCGGCATGAGATCATCGCGGGCGGCAAGAAGGTCAACCTGCCGACGGCGGATCATTCCCTGGTCCTGCGCGCCGACGACGTGAATCGCGAACGCCAGCACGATCTGGACGACAAGGGCATCGCCAAGACGGCTCGCGAAGAGAAGACTCGCGCGCGCGACGCGAAGCTGAAAGAGGCACGCCAAGAACGACGCAGATGATGAAGCTGTATCGCGAGCACGTGCTCGGCGAGAAGCCGCAGAAGGACGTGGTGCCGCTGGCATCCATCGCTCCCGCAGCGCCGAAGCCGAGAAGAGAAAGCGGAAGAAGTCGGCTCCTTCGGCGACTAGTTCGGCAAATCAGTTTGAGTGGGTTGCAGGGCAGGCGATCGCAAGATCATCTGCCCTGTTTGCTTTTTAGCGCGATTTCAGCCAGCGTTCGAACGACTCGTCGCACTCGCCTGACGGAAAGCCGCCGATCAGTCCCTCGACGCTGATATCCTCGTCGAGATCGGGCCAGTGGATTCCCTCGCCATTGCCGATTAATCGCCAATTAGCGCGCTCGGCCTCGGCAGCATGCAGGAGCCTCGGATACCAGTCGAGAGGCACTGAAATCGTGCGGCCATCCGCCAGGTCGACAGTCAATCGTGTGCTATTTGTCCCGACCGATTTCGCGGCCGGAATCTCAATTTCGATGCCCGAAATACTCATTCCACACCCTTAACAATAGTCCCATATTTCCTCGATCAAGCCTTCGATCTTTCGAATCTCGACAGGGGAGAAACCACGGCTCCGCGCCAGTTGAATGGGAACGAACCAGAACTTCGCAGTCGAATCGTCTCGCTCCACGTGGATGTGCGGAGGCTCAGCTCGATCGAACGAATAGAAGAAGAAACGGTAAGGACCGCTTCGAAAAATTGTCGGCACGGACAAGAGTGCTCCCGGCCGACAAGGATTCTCGCGTTGTACCATGGCTGGACGATGATACAGGGCGCAAAGCTTTTCGAGATAGACTTGACCCTCCTGTCATTTCTCATCGGAGTAATCGCAGGACTTCGATGCATGACCGCTCCTGCGCTGGTGAGCTGGGCGGCGCACCTGGGCTGGCTGCACCTGGACCACACCTGGCTCGCGTTCCTGGGCTACGCAGCGACGCCGTATATCTTCACGGTGCTCGCGATCGGCGAACTGATCGCCGATCAGTTGCCGTCGACGCCCAGCCGCAAGGCTCCGATCGGATTCAGCGCGCGCATCTTGACGGGCGCGCTGAGCGGTGCAGCGGTGGGCGCATCGCTATCGGGCGGCGAATGGATCGGCGGGTTGATTTGCGGAATCGTGGGCGCTGTCGCAGGCACGTTGGGAGGCTACGAATTCCGCATGCGATTGACCAAGGCAACCGGCAACGGCACGGCGATCGCGCTACTGGAAGACTTCATCGCGATCTGCGGAGGGTACTTCATCGTTCGTTAAGGCGAGTGGAGTGTCTCCGATGGTTCCTTCTTCAATGAGCCGCAGCGCGACATCGATCACCTGCGGGTCGAATTGCGAACCAGCGTGTGTCGCCAGTTCTTCGGCTGCGCGCGCCACCGGCAAAGCACGGCGGTAATGCCGATGCGTCACCATCGCGTCGAACGCATCGGCGACGCGAACGATGCGCGCCGCGAGAGGAATCGCCTCACCTGCCAATTTGAACGGGTATCCGGTGCCGTCGAAATTCTCATGATGCAGCTCCACTACGCCTAGCAAGGGCTGGAACATGCCCATCCTTTCGAGAATTCTCCGCCCGATCTGGGGATGCAGCTTGATCAATCCGAATTCGGAGGACGTCAGCGGCCCCACTTTCTGCAGCACCGCATCTGAAATCCCAATCTTGCCGATGTCGTGCAACTGCGCGGCGACGCGGATCGTTTCGGCTTCGGCAGCGGGGAGATTCATGGCGCGCGCGATCGCATAGGAGTACGATGCGACGCGCAGGCTATGGCCGGCGGTATAGGGATCGCGCGCATCCAGCGCCTGCGCCATGGTCTCGACGAACTGCACATAGGCGCGGTCCAGATCGGCGCGCGAGTGATGCATGGATTGCGACGCCAGGTTCAGCATGGACGCCATGCGATTGAATTCGCGAAAGAGCGAGCCGGAAGGAAAGGAATCCGGCAGGTAGCCGTTGCGCGCGGCTTCGTCGGCAGATGCGGTTAGCGCTTCGAGCGAACGGATCATGCGGCACGCCAGCGCGCTGCCCGCGAGAATTGTGAGACCCGTCGCTACGATGGACACCCACAGCGAACGTGCCGATCCGATGCCGAATCCTGCCGCACCGGAAAAAATCGCGCAGCCCAGCAGCCACGTACGAACGCCGAGAGATTTGAATGGGAATCGCATCTCGCGAAATGCAACCTCAGTTTGCAGATCGGCGAGAGTTGGAAAGGTGTGAGCTAAAGTGCGATCGACCTACTTACGAGCGCCGCGCACGGTACCCTTCAGCCGCGATTGGCGCAGCTTGCGCGATTTGCGCTTGGGCTTGGTGATGAGGAAGGTGCCGCTACCCTGAGATACGGCCTGATAGAGCTTATCGTCTGCCATGAGATTTTATTGTAGCTGATTCGGCGCGATCGGAATGTGTGAAAACCCGAATGTTGAACCGCTCCCTTTGGTCGCGGCTCGTTTCGCGTCGAACTGGATACGCCACACTAGCGACGCTTGGTGTTGATCACGATGGGCGTGCCTTCGAACCCGAACTTCTCGCGTAGACGATTGATGATGAAACGCTCTGCCGAAAAGTGCATCTTGCCGGCCTTGTCGGTGAACACCATGAACGTTGGCGGACGAAATCCGGTCTGCGTCATGTAGTAAATCTTCATGTCGTATGCCCAGTGCAGGGACGCGACGAAGCGGTTCAATTCGCCCGTCGTCACCCGCTTCGAAGCAGATTGATACACGCGCTTGATGGTCGCGAACAATCCCATCACGCCCTGCTTATCCTTGGCCGAAATGAACACCACCGGCGCGTAATCCAAGAATTTCAGATGATCGCGCAGGTCCTCCTGGAATTTGCGCTTGCCGGTAGTCACCGCGTCCCATTTGTTGACCACGATGACGATGGCGCGGCCTTCTTCGTGCGCGTAGCCGGCGATGGTGGCGTCGAGGGCAAGAAATCCCTCAGTCGCATCGATCACCAGCAGCGCCACGTGGCACATCCGCAGATGCCGGCGCGCCATCACGACGCTGAGTTTTTCCGCCATCATCTTGGTCTTGCCTTTGCGTCGAATGCCCGCCGTATCGACAAACGAAAAGCGGCCGCCTTTGTGCTCGATGGTTTCATCGACCGCATCCCGTGTAGTGCCAGCAATGGGAGAAACGATGGCGCGCTCGGCTCCCACGAAGGCGTTCAGCAAGGTCGATTTGCCGACGTTGGGACGCCCGATGATCGCGACTCGAATCACCGGCTCTTCCTTTTCCGCGGGAGCCGCCGGATCGATTGCAGGCGGCGGCTCGCCTACCGCGAAATCTTTCGCGACGAATTCGAGCATCTCGTCGAGACCCAGATGATGCTCGGCGGAAATCGGGAACAGGTGCTCAAATCCCAGCGCGTAGAATTCATGCGCCAGGCCTTCGCGTTTCTGGCTGTCGATCTTATTTACGGCGAGCACTACCGGCTTGCCGATCTTGCGGAGCATCTCGGCCAGCTCGCGATCCGCTCCGGTAATCTCCGTGCGGCCGTCGATCAAAAAAATCACGTACGACGCGGTGCGCAGCGCAACCCGTGCCTGCTTCAGGATTTGTGACGGGATCAACTCATCGTCATTGGTGATGATGCCGCCGGTGTCGATCAGCTCAAACGGGCGTCCACGATATACGGCTTCGCCGCGGATGCGATCGCGCGTGATGCCGGGCTCATCGCCGACAATGGAGCGGCGCGACCGGAGGATGGCATTGAATAGAGTCGACTTGCCGACGTTGGGCCGTCCGACGATGACTACTGAGGGGAGTTCGGGCACGTCTTCCGATTGTGACAGGTCTGGGTAATTTATTCGCGCCTCGACACTTGAGGCGCGGACGTCAGTCCGCGCGGTTGGCGGCAACGCCAGCCTGAGCGCATGAAAAATTTGGATGTATCTAGAATCGCGTCGTCCAACCGGGCGGACTCACGTCCGCGCCTCAATCGGTCAATCGCGAACAATGCGAGCTTATGAATTGTTTGGCGGGCGTGCGAACATGGAGGTTCACCTCCATGAGTTCCAATTCATCCATTCGTAACGTCGCTATAATTGCGCACGTCGACCACGGCAAGACCACCCTGGTCGACGCGATGCTCCGTCAGAGCGGCATCTTCCGCGAAAACGAGCAGGTCGCCGAGCGCGTCATGGACTCCAACGATCTGGAGCGCGAACGCGGCATCACCATTCTCGCCAAAGCCACCGGCGTGCGTTATCACGACGTCAAGATCAACATCATCGACACGCCCGGCCACAGCGATTTCGGCGGCGAAGTGGAGCGCGCGCTGAAGATGGTGGACGGCGTGATGCTGTTGGTCGACGCGAGCGAAGGGCCGCTGCCGCAGACCCGCTACGTGCTGATGAAAGCGCTGGAAGCGCGGCTGCCACCGATTGTCGTGATCAATAAGATCGACCGGCCCGACGCGCGCATTCAGGAAGTGCTGAACGAAGTCTACGATCTGTTCATCGATCTGGACGCGGCGGAAGATCAGCTCGATTTCCCGGTGATCTACACCAACGCGAAGCTGGGCTTGGCACGCAAGGATCCGAATGGCGAAGAGACCAATCTGCGGGTGCTGTTCGACACGATTCTGGAGCACGTGCCGGAACCATCGGGCGATCCCGATGGCATCCTGCAAATGCTGGTGGGGAATCTGGATTACAGCGACTACCTTGGCCGCTTAGCCATCGGGCGCGTGTTCAACGGGACGCTGCGGCACGGCGATGAAGTGGGGATCGCCAAGCTGGATGGCTCGCTGCAGCGAACGAAGATCACCAAGCTGTATTCGTTCGAAGGGCTGAAGCGCGTCGATGAGACCGTGGGGCCTCCCGGCGAGGTGCTGGCGATCGCGGGCGTGGAAGGGATCACCATCGGCGAGACGCTGACAAATCCGGATACGCCACAGAAGCTGCCGCACATCGCCATCGATGAACCGACCATTGCGATGACGTTCACGATCAATACCTCGCCGTTTTCGGGCAGGGAAGGGACCTACGTCACGTCGCGAAATTTGCGCGATCGTCTGGATAAAGAGCTGCTGACCAACGTCTCGATTCGCGTGGAAGAAGCCGGCGGGCCGGACGCGTTCAAGGTGATGGGGCGAGGCGAATTACAGCTCGCGATTCTGATCGAAATGATGCGGCGCGAGGGATTCGAGCTGGCCGTCGGCAAGCCGGAAATTCTGACCAAGACGATCGATCATGTTTTGTCGGAGCCGATTGAACTTCTTGTTATCGATTGCCCTGAAGCGTTCGTCGGCGTGGTAATCGAAAAGATGGGTACGCGCAAGGGCAAGATGAACAAGATGGTGAATCATGGCTCGGGCCGCGTGCGTCTGGAGTTCGTAGTGCCGTCGCGCGGGCTGATCGGCATCCGTAGCGAGATGCTGACCGATACCAAAGGCACCGCGATCATGAATTCGCTATTCCACGGCTACATCGAATGGCAGGGCGAGATTCCGACGCGGCCCACGGGATCGCTGATTGCGGATCGCGCGGGCAAGACCACCGGCTACGCGATTTTCAACATCCAGGAACGCGGCGAAATGTTTGTATCGCCGGCGACGGAAGTCTACGAAGGCATGATCGTGGGCGAGAACGCGCGCGACGCGGACCTGAACGTCAACATCGTCAAAGAGAAAAAGCTCACCAATATGCGTGCGTCGAGCGCCGATGAAGCCATCCGCCTGGTGCCGCCGCGCCTCTTGAATCTGGAGCAGGCGCTCGAATTCATTCGCGAAGACGAGCTGGTGGAAGTGACCCCCAAATCCATCCGGTTGCGTAAAAAAGTGCTCAAAGCAAATCAGCGATGACTTGTTTTGAGATAAAATAACTCCCTTGTTTACTGTTGGTTAGGGCGAACTAAGGGAGTTTGTTTCTTTTCAATTTACGCGTCGCCATGCGATACTTGGCTATAGCATGACTCAAGTGAGCGAGGCGATTGCCCGCTATCACAAACTCATCGAAAGCGAGCCGTACATTGACTTGGCCTGGGCCAAGGCATTACAGGATCGCATGAAGGCGGAGCGGCTGGGTGGCCGCGCGATCTCGCCTGTTTTGCGGCCGCATTTTATCACGAGTCGGCAATACGCAGCGATGGTCAAAGCGGCGGAGTCGCTGTTCTCCGCGATCCGGCGCGTGGAAGAAATCGCACTGGCCACGCCGACGCTGTTGGCGCGCATGCAACTGCTGCCGGCCGAGCGGATGCTGGCGCAGGTCGACCCCGGATATTCGTTTTTTTCGGTGACCAGTTTACTGGACACCAACCTGAATAACGGATCGCTGAGTTTCGTGTCGCACAATTCCGACGCGCCCGCGGGCGTGGTGTATGGCGATACGCTGGCCGATCTGTACTACGACGCGCCGCCCGTGAAGGAATTCCGCAAGAAGTACAAATTGACCAAGCTGGGCGGCGTGAAGTACCTGTTGAGCGCGCTGCTCAAGTCGTACAAGGATTTCGGCGGCAAGCAGAAGAAGCCGCACATCGCGATCGTCGAATTCCGTCCACCGTTCCAGAGTGCGGAGCTTTCCGAATATGCGATTCTGGCCGATTATTTCGCGCGTGAAGGATACCCCACCGAAATCGTACCGCCGGATCAGCTCGAATACCGCAACGGCGTGCTGCGACGCGGCGAATTCAATATCGATATCGTGTTCCGCCGCATGAAGCTGCAGGAATTTCTGGTGCGCTTCGACCTGGGCATCCCCTGGTGCGCGCCTATAAAGATCGCGCGGTTTGCATGGTGAACAGTTTCCGCTCCGAGCTGGGCGGCAAGAAGGCCGTGTTCGACCTGCTCACCGACGATCAGGTGACCCACAAATTTCCCGCTGCCGAAAAGCGCGCGATCAAGGATTTCGTGCCGTGGACCCGGGTGGTGCACGCGTCCAAGACCAGCTACAAGGGCAAGAACGTCGATCTGCCGGAGTTCGTGATGAAGCATCGCGCCAAGCTGGTGCTGAAGCCGAATGACGATTCGGCGGAGTTGAGTTCGTTCCGCGGCGCCGATACCGACGATCTGGGCTGGGAGAAAGCGCTACGGCAGGCCATGCGCATGCCTTACGTGGTGCAGGAAGTGGCCGATCCCGCTCGCGCCGTGTTCCCGCTGATGCAGTACGGCAGCCTGATGATGAAGGAAATGCAGGTGGATGTGCATCCGCATTCTTTCCTGGGCAAGGTGCATGGGTGTTCGAGCTGGCTGAGCGTGGCGGGGTCGAGCAGCTTTTCGACGCTGACCGGGCTCGCGCCAACGTTCCTGCTGGAAGGCAAGTAGTGCAGGCGCGGCTTCGCACTCGACTGAACTGCGCCACACAGATCTCACTACGCTATTTTCACGGCGATTAGGGATTTCGTCAGCCCCATCCAGCGTTCGCTTTTGAATCTCCGAATCAGGGAACAGGCGCTGATAGGCTTCTGCGCGATCCAGCAATCGAATATCGCGCAGGTAGTGTTCGATGTAATATGCCCGGCGATCCTCGCTCGGGTGTTCGATCCATTGCCAGACGGTGAACCGCCGGACGATCGCCCCTTGCCATGATCGCGGCAGCCAATGCACGAACGGGGTCAGCAGATGCGGCTCGATTGGAAACCGGCGATTCGGGGTCTGGACGTAATAGCGCCTTCCCACGCGGCGCACTTCATCGGCAAAGCGCTGCTGCTGATCACGATCACCCACGTGTTCGATCACGGAATTGCTGAACACGATATCGAACGATCGATCGGCGAAGGGCATTTCACAGCCGCTGGCGAACACCAGATCGAATCCAACGCAGCTTCCGGCGCCGTGCGGCATGTTGAGAAACGTGATGCGCGGTTTTACGGAGAGCAACTCCCAGATGGACGGCGTGCCTCCTACATCGAGCACTCGAGTTTCAGAAGTGATGTGGAATTGGTCGGCGAACGCGCGCATTCGCCGTCCGCGAAACCGGCGCAACAGGCGCGCGATCAGCGGTAGATCATTCCACTCCGGCATCCACTGCTTTTTCCGCCGCGGGAAGGGACGCCTTCGACTTTTCGGCCGTCACTTTCGCGCGCAGATTGGCGACCCCAGCGGTGTGACGCTCATCGGTCACAGTGAATGCGATGGCATCGTCCAGCCAGTCATGCGACGTGCCGTCCGGATCGTGCGATGCCATCGTGATGGTATAGGCGTGCGGACACAGATCGCACAAGAAGCGAAAATTAACCACCACGGTTTCGCCCGCGGCACAGGGCCCGATGTTCACGCGCTCCAGTTCGGTGTTGGTGCCGTAAACCTCAAATCCGATTTGGGTGCGAATCAAAATTCCCAACACCGGATTGGGCACTGCTTCATGAAAACGCACGGCTGCCCGTACGCTGACCATTTCGCCACTTTTCCAGACGATGGTCGGCTCACCGCTGGCGCCCAGCGTTTCAATGGAGATCACCTCCGCGCGCCCATCGCCACGACGAAACGACGGCGTGACGCGAGGCGGAATCGATTCGCCCCAGGCCCGCACCTTCTCGGCGACGAAGCGGTTGTAGCGCGTCAGCGTCTCCCTGGGATCGCCCTTGGCCGCGAGCGCGCCTGCTTCGAGCCACCACACTTCATCGCACAAGGATTCGAGCAAGCGCTCCTCGTGCGATGCCAGCAGGATGGTCGATCCCGATCGCCGCAATCGATCGAGACCGGTGAGCGTTCGGGCGCGGACCATGGCGTCCTGGGTCGCCAGCGCCTGATCCAGCGCGACCACCGCCGCCGGCGCCAGATTCAAGGCCTCGCCGAGTGCCACGAATCGCCGTTCGGGTGGCGCGATGATTTCGCCCGATTGTGGTTGTGCCGCCCCGCCGGCCAGTTTCAGCAGTTCAGTGATTCCCGAATTTTTTTCGCCAATGACGCCGATGATCGCGCCCGAAGGCGCAAGCGCGCTGAAGCCGGTCAGCGGCGGGGCCGCGACGTTGCGGAACTCAATTGCCAACTGGATTGATCCTTACTTTGTAATCGTGCCGCACGCGATGCGATCGCCCGCGTTGCCCGACGGATCGGTCTTCATGTCGTCAGCCTTGGCGTGAATCATGAGCGACGTGCCGCCGTTCGAAAAGATGGAATGATTGTCGGTGCCCATAGTGACGCGATCGTCAGTGATGGTGGCCTTCGCTTTACCCTTGGCGTCAACCGTGAAATTTTTCATGTCGCCGGCGTGCGCGCCATCGGGATTATCCAGGCCGTGCTTCTTCGCGTCCGGATTGAAGTGGCCGCCCGCGCTGGTAAAGGCCGGACCTTCACACTTCGCATTGGTATGGATATGCAGCGCGTGTTCGCCCGGCGGCAGGCCGTGGAAATCGACCTTGATATCGACACCGGTGCCGCTCTTCTTGGGCGAAATGGTGGCCGTTCCGACATCGGCGCCCTTGGCGTCTTTCATCATGACCTTCACGGGCTTCTCGGCCGCGCACATCAGGAATGCGCCGAGGCATCCGCTTACTCCGACAGCAATGATTCGTTTCATCTGCTCTCCTCTTTAGAAGATCCTCTCACGAATGGGTCGCCCGATGTTGACAGGCGTACTTTGGGCGATGGATTTGACTGTTCCGGCCAACGCGCTCCATACCTGTCGCGCCTCAAGCTGCCGTCATTGAGGCGCGACGGGTATGGAGCGCGTTGGTGAGCCGCGTACAAATCGCCGAACCGACGCACTGCTCCACCTTAAGGTGCCTTGCGAATCAATGCTGTTCGCGACGCTGGCGGCGGATCTCAGCAGGGTCGTCGATGGCCGGACCGCGCGATTTGGTGTCCACCTTCGCTTTGGCGGGATCAAAGATCGTCTTGTCGACCGGCAGAGCCGTGTATGGACTGAGGTCGGGCACCGCGGTGAAGCAATCGGCGAGATCGGCGGCCGCGGCGTCGTACAGATTCAGCGGCGGCAGCTTCAGCAGTCGAAACGCGGTCTTCAGCATGCCAGGGAAACTGGTATTCACGCGCGAATTGTAATTGCGCCTGGCGTAGGGACTCGCTACCAGCAGCACGGTGCGATGCGAATCGACATGATCGGAGCCGCCCAAGGCATCGTCCTCGGTGACGAAGATCGCCATATGCGGCCACCATTCGGTGTGCGACAGGAATTCGACCATGCGGCCGAGCGCGAGATCGTTATCGGCGACGTAGGATTCCTCGGCTGGATAGCCCATGTCGGGATGCGCCTTGGTTTTGTGATCGTTGGGCAGGTGGATGAACAGCAGTTTGGGCAGTTCTGTTTTCGTCGTGACGTATCGCTGACTGATCTCCGCGATGAAATGCGAAGCGCGGTATTGATCCGGAATGTTCATGTTGAACCCCGGGTAATCGCGCGAGGTGTTGCGATACAGCGGATCGGGCATGGGAATGTTGGTCAGGAATCGAGCGCCGGTCGGCTCCAGATTTTCGGCCTCACTCAAGCCCGCGAATTCGAAACCTTCGCCGAAATTCCGGAACGTGACTCCGTTCCGCTCCAGGTGATGCCAGATGGAGCCGGCCTCAAGCTGTTCTTCGGGGTGCACCGAAGCGTCGCTGCCTGCGAACAGATAACGGCCTGGTGCGGCCGTTGGAAATCGATACTGCTTTTGCCCCCCATATCCGCCGCGCCAGGTCGATTCCGTCCAAGCGTTCGGATACGAGCCGACCAGCCAATGATGACCGTCGGCGCTGACCTCGGAATCGGCGTAGAAATTGTCGCTGGACGCGAATCGCGCCGCGAGTGCGTGATGATTCGGCGAGATCTTTATTCCTGAATGCGCCAGCGTCGCGATGGCATCGCGCGCGCCGTTCGACGCAGGGGGCAGATCGCCGAACACTTCGTCGTAGGTCTTGTTCTCTTTGACAATGATGACCACGTGATCGATCTGCGGGGGCAGCGCGGCATTCGCGGACGAGACGAATCCGTTGTTGCGCGCAACGGCGTCCGTCAGCTTGGACAAATCTGAATCGGGCGGCATTTGGAATTTCGAGATCGTGCCCTGGCGCAGCTCGCCCTGAAATCCGCGAGTGCTCGCGTTCGATCGATCTGAGTTCGGGCCGGTGCCGTGGCCTTTTGCATTCGCGACGTAGATCGTATTTCCGAACGCTTTCACGGCCGTCGGAAACCAACCCGAGGGCACGCGGCCGAGCTCTTTCGAGGTCGCGAGATCGATCACGCCGAGAGCATTGATGCCCGATTCTGCAACCAGCAGGCGTTTCGCATCGGAGCTCAGCGCCATGCCGATCGGCATCACCCCGCGCAGGCTTTCGAAATGCTCGACGCGCAACGGGATGTCGGCGTCGCGTTTATGCGTCCGCGCGTCAATCACTGAAATCGAATCCTGATTCGCATTGCTGACGTAAATCCTGGTCGTCGTCGCGATCACTCCCGATGGACTGCTGCCGCCCAAAATCTTGCCGCCGAATGGCAATCCGCTGGGCACGTCGGCAATGACGCGAGCCGCCGCGGGGTTGGCAACATCGATGATCGCGAGCGAATTCGATCCTCGCGCATTCGGCGATCCGAGGCCCGGGACGTTTACTGCGCCGCGTTCCGTCTCTCGTTTTGCGCCTCGAACCGCTTCGGGCGATGGAAATCCGAACGGAGGGAAGGGAAGAGCGGTCTCTTTGGCATGCTCCGCATCGGCGCCGGGAATGGCGCTGTATTCAAACATCCCGACGTTGGTGACGTAAGCGGTTCTCCCATCCGGCGAGAGCGCGATGGCATACGGCAATCGTCCCGTACGAATCGATTTCACGATGGCATGCTTTTTCGTGTCGATGATCGCGATCCGGAAGTTCGCCTGATCGACGACATAGAGTAAGCCGCGCTCGCGATCGAGGGCCAGATCGCCGGTGTAGCTATCCTTCATTCCCGACTGATTCAGATCGAATCGCGCAAGTCGTTTGCCGCTCGCTACATCGATCAGCCGCACCTTGCCCGATTCGCCTTCCGACGCGTACAGCTTGGTCTCGTCTTCGAATGCAAGACCCATGAAAACGCTCTGCCAGTCGGCATCGTCGTCATCCTTCGCGTCCTTCTTGTCATCGTTATCCCGTTTGCGATGGGCGGCCAGATGACGAACCCCTTGTTCATCCAGAATCGTCAGGGCGTAGCGATTCGGTCCGCCATCCGCAGTGGCGGCGGTTTTCCCCGAAGGACTTGACCGCGATACCGAATGGTCCCGGTCCAGTGAAGAATTGTTCGCCCAGCGGAGTGATCACTCGCCCGCCCGGCAGGATACTTTCGCCGGCAGCAGCGCGATGTGCTGGGCGATTGCCCGCCGGCGGCTGCGCCAACGCAAGCACACAGACCAACATGATGGCGAGGCAAAGGGTGCGCATAATCAAGGCTATTGTATCCTCGTGACATGAGAGGACTGTTAATTTCTTTGATCGCGCTGGCGCCTGCGATGCACGCGGCGCCGTGCATCTCCGCATCGTCCGCATGCACTGAATGGGTCTCGTTCGGCTCCGGCCCGGCGCGATCGATGATTTATCGCACTTATTCGATCGACGCCAGGAATCCGGCGATTACGCGGGCTTTCATCCTGGTTCACGGGGCCAGCCGCGATGCCGACAATTATTTCCGAACCGCCGTTGCCGCCGCTTTCCTGGGCGGAGCGCTGGACGATACGATCGTGATCGCGCCGCGCTTCGCTTCCAATGACGCGCGGGGATGCCGCGATCAGCTTTCTCCCAACGAAGTCAGCTGGAGCTGCAATGGCGATAGCTGGCGATCGGGCGGCGTCAGCGGCACCCACGAAAATCTCACGTCGTACGATTTCGCCGACGAGATTCTTCGCAAGCTGGCGCGCAAGGATGTGTTCCCGAATCTGAAAGCGATCGTGGTCGCGGGGCATTCGGCAGGCGGCCAATTCGTCAACCGCTATGAAATGGCGAATCGAGTTCACGATACGCTGGGCGTGCCGGTTACTTACGTGGTGTCGAATCCTTCGAGCTACGCGTATCTGGACGCGCTGCGCCCCAATTCGGACGGCGGCGATTTTCGCGCGTTCGGCGATGCGCGCAATTGCACTACTTACGACAAGTGGCCGTATGGTTTGCAGAATCGCAGCGGCTACGCCGCGAAGACGTCCGACGATCAATTGAGAAAGCAGCTGGCCGCGCGGCCGACGACGTATTTGCTGGGCGAGATCGATGTACTGCCGCTGGGCGGATTCGATGGATCGTGCCCCGCGATGGCGCAAGGCGCGACACGACTGGCGCGCGGCCAGGCGTTCGCGAAATACGTGAATCAGAAGTTCGGCGCGCAGCACAAGGCCGTAATCGTATCGCTGTGCGGTCACAATGCTCGCTGCATGTTTACTTCGGAGACGGCGCTGCCTTTGATTTTTCCCCAACAGTAGTTATTGAAGTATCGGCAGTGTGAGGTAATCCTTCGGAACGAACAGGCTGCCTTCGGTGACGCCCTGCGGGGCGATTTTCTTCAACCGCGCCGCGAGCACCGCGCTGGTTATTTCGCGGGACAGAGCCGATTGGAACGCGTGCGCGACTTCGCGCACCTCCTCCGCCGATTCATGCGCGAACTCCAATCGGAAATGGCGAATGCCCGCGTCGATCCAGGCGTTGAGATGCGCGCTCGCTTGCTGCGCCTCCGCACCGAACACCGTGTTGCGGCAGCCGACGTCGGCGAGCACCGGGTGCGCGCGGCCGGACGGATCCTTCAATTCCACGCGATGCTTTTCGCACGGCCGGCCGCAATCGCGATAGTTGGTTCCGGTCGACAGGAAGCGGCAGAACACGCAATGCTCGGTGTGGAATACGGGTAGGTGCTGATAGGCGATCGCTTCGATCTGGCTTGCGCCTGCGGATTTCGCTAACGCCGCGATTTGATCGGCATTCAGATCGTGCGTTGGCGTGATGCGCGCGAGGCCTAGGTCGAGATACGAATCTGCGGCGATGGAGTTCGCGGCGTTGAGGCTGAAATCGCCAATGAGATCGGCCTGCGATTGAGCGCGTAGCGCCGCGATCATGCCGGATGCGCGAACGACGATCGCGCAATCAAGGCTCGCCAGGAAATTGAGGATCTTCTCCTCGCCCGGTTTCAGCACGCGCGGGCTGGCCACGCGCGCCGCGATGCCGCTCGCCTTCACGCGGTCAATAGAGGGGCGCAAGCCGTACAGATCCAGGTAATCGAGCGTGATGCTCGCCGGTCGCAGTTCTATCGCGGCGTCGAGTTGTTCTGGCGTTCTCACGAGAAGATGGATTTGCGGATCGCCTGGATCGCATGTCTGACGAATGCGCGGCGCGGGGAGCTTCGCCTCGCGAATTTCGACGGAGGGCGCACGCGCCTGGAGTTCCTGCAATTGATCCACTGCCTCGCGGCGAAGTTGATTCAGCATCGAGACTGGCGCGAATGGCGAGCCTTCGATGTCGAGCGAAAGATCGGCAAGTTGGTAGGGCGTGTTGCCCAATCGATCGAATTGCGCTCGCAGCGATTCGAGTGACAGTCCGCGATTCTGCGCGCGGTTGAGCGGCGCTGCCGATTTGACGATCACCGAAAGTTCGGGATGCTTCGCAAGCGACCACTCCGTTTCGAGTGCAGCGCCTTCCTTCGCGATCACACGAATCGACAACGGCTGTTTCGCCAGCGGCGACGCCGCGTCGATGAATGGACGCGCGGCGCGATCGAGATCGGGATCGTGAGTGCGCCATACGCGGTCGCCCGTGCGGATGCGATCGAAATTCACCGCTCCGTTAGCGAATCGCAATTCGATGCGGCCGGACTTCGCGGCGAGTTCAAATATTCGGCCGCCCTCTTCCGGCTCTTCCGGACTGCGCCAATCCGCCGCGTCGAATACGATTCCATCGCCGGGCTTGAGCGGCGAAATCGCGTGAGCGTCGGACGATTCAATGGTCACGTACTCGGTTTCGACGCGAGTGACGCGCCCCATCTCGACTCCTCGATGCCTCGGCGCGCGACCGTTCACCACGGCCTGGTGATTCGTACCGGTCATGAAGAACGGACCGAGGCCGCGCGAATAGACCTGTTCCAGTTGCTGCTTTTCTCGTTCGGAAATCGCTCGATCGCGACCGGCCCACGCGTCGTCGACCGCCTTTCGATACGCCGCGGTGGTCAACGCGACGTAATCGGAATCCTTATATCGGCCTTCGATTTTTAGCGCCGCGACGCCGGTTTCGATGATCTGCGGCACTTGTTCCAGCGCGTAGAGATCGCCGGGTGAAAGCAGGTAACGCGCGTCGGCCAACGGCTCAAGCCGGCCGTCCACCATCATTTGATATGGCAATCGGCAGGCCTGCGCGCATTGGCCGCGATTGGCGCTGCGCCCGCCCCATGCTTCGCTCGAAAAGCACTGCCCGGAATAGGCGACGCATAACGCGCCGTGCACGAAAATCTCGAGATCGCAGCCCGTTGCCTCCACGATTTTGCGAATGTCTTCGATCGACAATTCGCGCGCCAGGGTCACGCGCTGCAATCCGGCTCGCATGGCGAATTCGACGCCGGGCGCGTTGGTGATGCTCATCTGCGTGCTGGCGTGGAGTTCCAGCCCCGGCGCGATCTCGCGAGCTAACTTAACGGCCGCATAATCCTGCACGATGATCGCGTCGACTCCCGATTCGGCAATCGCCGCGATGGTCTTGGCGGCTTCGGCGAGTTCATGCTCGAAGATCAGGGTGTTGAACGTCAGATAGCCGCGCACTCCGCGCTGGTGCAGCATGCGCATCGCATCCGGTAATTCCGCCAGTGTGAATCCGACTTTGGCTCGGGCCGAAAAATGATGGAGGCCGAAATAGATCGCGTCGGCGCCGGCTTCGATGGCGGCTTTCATCTGCGGCCAATGCCCCGCGGGGCTCATGATTTCGGGTTTACGGCGGAGGGACATGCTCTGCCTCCAGGTTAGCGGTCTGGCGAGTTACGTGCATCGTTCATGACAGGTGGCATTTATGTATGGAAAAATTTTCATAGCGATGGCGATCGCAGGAATCTGTTGGGCGCAACCCACTCCCCGGCTCTTCGAACACGTGCGGGATGATCTGGAGCAGGTCCAGACGATTGCGTATCCGCCGGATCGCGATCATTTCCGCTTTGAGCAAACCATGCGTGACCTGAGCGCGCTGCAAGCGTCATGGCGTTCCGGAGATTTCGATACGCGCCGGCTGGATATGGTGATCGCGTCTCTGGCCCGAATGCTGGGGGACAATCGTCTGACGGAAAAGGAGCGGCAATCGCTTTCTGACGATCTCGGGCGTTTGCGCCAGTTCAAGGAGCATCAAAGTTGGCGTCAGTAGCGCTTTTGAATCAATGATAGTCCCCACCCCCGTCATACTGGAAGGCATGCAGCGGGATATGGACCGGATTCGCGCAATTCTGTTCAAGATGGAGGAGCATACGGACGGATTTGCACCGCGTGAGTTTAATTTCGATGGCGACTGGACCCAGGATCAGTTCAACTATCATGTTTGGCTTCTCGGCGACGCCGGACTCATGCGCGTGACGGTCGTGACATCCCTTGGATCTTCGGGGCCTGCGGCGATTCCCATTAGCCTCACTTGGGAAGGCCACGAGTTTGGGGCGGCGGCGCGAAGCGACACGAACTGGTCCCATGCCAAAGAAAAGGCGAAAAGCGTGGGAAGCTCGCTAACGTTTGCGGTGCTCAAGCAACTACTGGAGTCGCTCATGAAACACCAACTTGGGATCTAAGAGCGGCGTTGCAGCCATCGACGTTCGGTAAGCGCCGATCGCAACGAGTAGGGTGCATCGGAATCAGCCGGAAGATCCGGATCCCAGCCGTACACTCTGATCATCCACACACGGTCGAGGTAGGCGGCTCCGGATCGGAGAAAGATCTCGTCGTCGGACGCATCGGGGTATTGGGCACGCATTGCCGCGCGCGTGCGTTCCCGATGCTGCTCCACCAATTCAAATGTTCTGGTTAGTTTCTCGCCGGGCGACCTCGCACGGGCAGCTTCAATTTCGGCCGCGTCAAAAGGCGCGGGTGGACGAAGGTGGGGAGCATCCATCAGTTTGATCTTACGAGATCAGATCAAACGGTTCGATACAGGAATTACTGAGCCGCGAGATTCGCTTGCACCCGGCTACACCAGGTTCGGAATCTTGATGATCTTCTTCTGGATGGCGTACTGCACCAGTTGCGCCTTGTTGTGAATGTCGAGCTTACGCATCAAATTGAATTTGTGCGCTTCGACCGTCTTCACGCTCAGGTTCAGATCGCACGCGATTTCTTTCACCGAATTTCCTTCGGCGAGCATTTTCAGAACTTCGCGCTCTCTGGTGGTCAGCGTCGCGAAACGCGGCAGGCGATTCGCGGATTTGATTCTGCTGCGGAAATCGTCCACGAGCTGCGACAACATGCGCGGCGAAAGATAGCTGCCGCCGCGGCACACATCGCGAACTGCTGCGACCAACTGCTGGCTGGGGCTGTCTTTCAGAACGTAACCGCTGGCGCCCACTTCCATGCCTTCGACCAGATAATCTTCGTCGTCATACATGGTGAGGAACAGAACTTTGGTCTCGGGACGATTCTTCTTGATCTGGCGGGTGGCTTCGAAGCTGGAGAGTCCGGGCATGCCGATGTCCATCAGCACCACGTCGGGCCGGGCTTCGCCGGCTTTCTCGACGGCATCGCCGCCATTGCTCGCTTCGCCGACCACTTCCATGTCCGCTTCCGCGGAAATCAGCGTCCGGATGCCCTGACGGAACAGGGTGTGATCGTCCGCCAGCATGATTCGAATCTTCGCCATAACGTTTGTGTCCGACTTTCTCCGTAATCGCGTCCTACGCGTCTCTACCTAGGTATCGGCAGTTCGATGGAAATCTTTGTACCCCTCTTGCTGCCTTCCGTTCGACTCTCCACCTGGAAACGCCCCCCGAGCAGTGCCACACGTTCCCGCATGCCGGACATTCCAAAGGATTCGCGCTTCTGCAGCGCCTCTTCCACGTTGAACCCGATGCCGTTATCTTCAACGGCTAGCTTCAAGGTTCCATCGGCGGTTGACAGCGAAATGTTTACATGACTCGCCGCCGCGTGCTTGCCGATGTTGTTAAAGCATTCTTGAATCAGGCGATATGAGATCACCTCGATCTGCTGCGGAAGCTGCCCCATCTTGGAAAGTTGCAACCTCACGCGGCAGGGATGCAGCCGCTGGAAACGATTGACCAACTGCCGCAACGCCGCGCCCAATCCCAACTGTTCGAGCACCGCCGGGCTTAGCGCCGAGATCAGGCGCCGCATTTCCAGAATGGTGCGCTCCGTTAAATCGCGAGCTTCGCAAAGTTTCGCCCGCCATTCGCCTTCGTGCTCCGGCAGTGACTGCTCGATCAGCTCGATCTGCAGACGGATGCACAGCAGACTCTGGCCAGCTTCGTCATGCAGCTCGCGGCTGATGCGCCTGCGCTCGATTTCCTCGACATGCAACATGTGTTCGGCGAGCCGTCGGACCTGCTCCTCGCGACGCGCCAGATCTTCCATCAAGCGGGCCTTTTCGGCCGCCATAAGGCATCGTTCCGCTGCGGCGGCCAGCAATTCCTGCTCACGCGGCAGCCACTCATAAAATTTCGCGAACCCAAACTGCATCACGCCGGCAGTGCGGCCGTTCGCAGCCAGGGGAATCGACCAGCACGATTGGAATCGATTGTGCCAGCTCTCGTCGAGCAAGACGCCGGAGGTCGCTGCGTCGCCATTCAGATGGCGCGGTTTCGATAGTTTTTTAATCAATCCGGGACGATTCGGCACCGTCAGTTCCGCCGATTTCGGCGCGCCCGCGCGCAGTTCCCAGGCCGACGAATTCTCGCTGAGCATATAAAGGCGGCCCGCATCCGCGCCGCACACGTGCGTCAGCGATTCCAGGAATCGGCGCAGTAACTCCTCCAGATTTCGCGATTCCAGCTCGATGCGGAACAGTTCGTAAAACGCCTGCGTTTCCGCTTCGCGCACCTGATAATACGCGTTGTTCAGCGTCAGGATCACGCAGAAATGCAATTGCTCGCGAACCCAGTTGAAGTTGGCGTGCTCGTTGGGAATCAGCGTCTCGAGCATCGGCGAAAGCAGCTTGTCGTATTCCTGCAGCGCTTCCAGAATCGCGCTGGGCGGAAGATTCAGCTTCGCCAAACGACGCCCGTTATATTCCACTTGCTCGATGAACTTCAGCGGCGCGCGTCCGTGGACCAAAATCCGCGCGGCGGCTCCCGGCGTGATGTGTGCCAGCGCGGCGCGCTGTTTGGGCTGAAATTCCAGCGCCCGCAGACGATTCAGAAAACGTCGCTCGATCTTTTCCGTGTGCGGCTCCAGCAGCGCCGCCAGGCGATGAAGATGCACGCGGAGCTGATCGCTCAGTACATCGGCCGCGTCGGCGAGTTCCGGAGAAACCTGCGTATTCTGGGCGCTAATAGAAGATCGCATGTGCAGGCGCACGCATACTGCGCCTTCACGGGTTACATCGGCAGACTAGGGTGTTCTCTTTAGTACTTCTGCGATCGCATCCTGACCATTGGCGACCGCCATATCGAGCGGAGTGCGTCCGTTCTTATCCTTAATGGATCGATCGGCGTGATGGGCCAGCAGCAATTCGACCACGCTCTTGCGTCCCCACGAGGCCGCATGATGCAGCGGCGTCGCTCCTGAATCGGCATCGCGAGCGTTGACGTCAGAGCCGTGTTTGATCAGCGCCTCCACCGCCTCCGCTTGACCGGCGAGCGCGGCATCGTGCAAGGCCGTTCCACCTTGGGCGTTCTTCGAATTGATATCGGCGCCGTGCGCCAGCAGCAGTTCGATCACGTCGACGTGCCCCTTCAGCGCCGCATCATGCAGCAGCGTGGTCGACCCTAACGGCGGCATCAGATCCAGCAGCATCGCGACTACGTTGGTCCGTCCGCGCAGCACCTCATCGCGCAGCACCGCCTTCGCGTCGATCGACTGCGGCTTCGGCACATTCCCCTGGCGATCGCGAACCAGCAAATCGACCACGTCCATGCGCTGGAACTGGAGCGCGAGATATAAGGGAGTCGCTCCGCTCTTGTCCTTGACGTCGGCGCGAGCGCCCGCCTCAATGAGCGCCTGGGCGACCTCTTTATATCCGCGGCTGGCAGCTGCATGCAGCGGCGTCATGCCCGTGTCCGGATTCGCTTCCGAAGCATTCGCGCCTTTCGAAAGCAGCAGCCGCACCATCTCCGCTTCACCGGTCCATGCCGCTTCGCTCAGCGGCGTCGCGCCGGTGCTGTCGCGAGCATTCACATCGGCCCCATGCGCGATCAACATCGCCGCGATGCGCCCGTAGCCGCGCGACGCAGCCAGGTGCAGCGGCGTCTGCGACGTCTTGTAGGGAGCCTTCACATCGGCTCCATGATTCAGCAAAACTTCGGCGACCTCGGGATGATTGGTCAGCACGGCATAGTGCAGCGGCGTCGATGCGCCCTCATTGTGCCTGGCGTTCACGTCCGCACCCATCGCGATCAAGTACGCCGCGACCTCTGCTTCTCCCGACCACGCGGCATCATGCAGCGGCGTGCCTCCCAACGAATCGCGCCCATCGACAGGCGTTCCTTCGCCGATCAGCGCCTGCACCTCGCTCAAACTTCCGGTGCGCGCGGCGCGATGCAGCGCGTTCACATCCGCGGTCGCCGGCGCCGCTGAAGCTTCCGTGAGTGGCGGGCAGGTGATTTGGATGCCCGGTCTCGAGCATGCCATCAGCCGGTCCAGCTGCTGCACCCACTCCGTGCGATCGGGATACTGCGACCACTCGTAAGCGATCACGCCATTCGGATCGATCGCGATCCAATGCGGGTTATCGGCGCCGGACATGGGGCCAGTCTCGCGGACCGAATCGTACACCACTGGATACGACGGGTGCGTCTGCGCGACATACGCGACCGTGCTCATGGTGCTCTCCGGAGGGCTCAGCACCGCCAGAATCTCGATGCGCGATCCGTAGCGCGCCTTCACGTCATCCAGTGTTTTCGATAGCGCGGCGCAGGGGGCGCAATTGGCTCTGGTGAAATCGAGAATCAGCCATTGGCCTTGAAAATCGCGCAGATCGTAATAGACCAGATTGGCGTCATGCAGATAGAAACCGGGTGCGCGGCGCCCGGCGAGGTTTTGGCCTGCCAAGATCGCGGCGAAGAACAGGGCCGCACCCAACATCCGCATACGCTCAGTCTACTTCTTCCCAGCGATCAACTCATCCAGTTGCTTTACCCACTCTTTGTCGTCGGCCGCCCCTTGCGCCCAGTCGTACACGATCGTTCCCGAGGGATTGATCGCGAACCAATGCGGTGTGTCGAATCCGGGGCGCTCCGGCGAAGCCTTGAAATAGGCCGCGGCCACCTGGCTGGAATCGAACACGATCGGAAACGTCACGTGATTTTCCGCAATGTATTTTGCGGCGGTCTGCGTATTTTCCGGCGGAATCACCACCGACAACATGTCGATCCTGGCGCCGTACTTCGCCTTCACCTCTTCCAGGGTCTTCGACAGAGCCTTGCAATGCGGGCAATCCGTCTTCATGAAATCGACGATCAGCCAGCGCCCGCGGTAATCCAGGATGTCGTGATACGCCAGCTTGGAATCCGGAAGGTCAAAGCTCGGCGCGCGCCTTCCGGAAAGCGTCTGCCCAAATAACATCGCGGCGAATACCATCGCTGCGGCAATCATGCGCATACGGTCAACGTAGCATCATTTTCGGATCATTTCCGGTCATAGGCGGAGTGAAACACGAATCCAAGATGCATGCGGATATTGCTCTGCACGCTTTCCGAGCCCGCGAACGCATTCCCGAGGAAGGTGGGATTGTGTCCATCGCGAGACGCATGCGGACTCGCGATGCCGCGAGGAAATCCACGCCGCCGCCAACCGCGATTTCCGCTCCGGTTCGGTAGGCCTGATCGTGCACGCCCAGACCCGCGCTCGAGGTGCCGGGCAGTCGTGCCGGCTTTTCGGGGCCTCCTTAAAGAAGAGCCGAGACGACTCTCTGTCAATACCCGCACATGGTAGACACTTTGTACCGGGGACATAGTAGACACTTTTATGCATTTGCGAGATCTCCAGGTTGGGGGCGGCGGATGCGAAAGGCCGGTTCTTCCAGGATGCCGACTTCATAGGAATAGAACCAGACTCGCCATTGCCGATCTGCGATCGGCTCCATCCCTACCGCCTCTCCGGCCAGGGCGTGGGACACGAACACAGCCTCACTACTCCATCGCATTTGTCCTCCCGGAGCAACGCGGCGCACCGGCCAGCCGGCGTGATATTCGGGCTCTTTAGGTCGTTCCGGATAAGGACGAGGGGAAGGTTGATAACGACTCTGTGGAGTCGACTGGTCCAGCGCCTGATGAGGGCGTTGTTCATTGAACTCGATACGGAAGCGGTCGAAGCGTTCCTGTTGACGGCGCCGGTTGGCGGCAGGCGGCGAAGCGGTTTCCTGTTTCAGAGTCCGATGCATGCGTTCATGCCGTCCGTTCTGTTGGGGCTTGCCGGGACGAATGCGTTCGGGCTCAATGCCGAGCTTGATCCACCACGCCGACAGCGCACTCAATCCGCTTTCGCCGTTGCTGGCGAAGGGCGCGCCGTTGTCGGTGCGAATTTTCAGAGGCAAGCCGAACTCGCGAAAAGCGGCTTGAAATACGGGTTTGGAGTGGGTGGTATCGGCGCGGGCGACGCTCTGGCAGCGGAACAGGTAACGGCTAAAGTTGTCGGTGATGGTGAGCGGATCGATGCGGTCGCCGTCGGCGGTGCGGAACCAACCTTTGAAGTCGGCGCTCCAGACCTGGTTGGATTGCTCGGCATGGGCCAGGGGCTGGCTTGATGGACGGCTGCGCGGGCGACGCTTGCGCGCCACCGTGAGTCCGTTGCGCTGCAGGATCGCGCCTATGGTGCTTTCGGCGGGCAAGGCGATCGCGGCGTGGTCCCGTTTCATGCGGGCGCGAATTTTGGGGGCACCCCAACTGGGATGCTGCGTGCGCAGCTCGATAATGAGTTTCTCCACTTTCGGAGCCAGTTGATTGGGGTGCCGATGCGGTGCACGCGACTGATCACGGAGACCATTCAGTCCGCCGGCTTCAAAACGGTCGAGCCATTTATAGCCAGTGGCGCGGCTGATGTCGTAGAGCGAGCACAACGCCGTCATCGAGTAGTCGTCCGTGCGCCACTCTTCGAGGAATTCAAATCGTTGCTCGCTCACTTGGAGCTCTTTCCAGGGCATACTGCATCGTGACGCAAGGTGTATACCATGTGCCCGGTACAGTTTGTATAGTATGTCCCCGGTATATACCCTCGGCTCAGCAGGCTCGACAGCCTGCGCCACATCCCTTCACTTCATCAGCCCCGCGAGCGATTCCCCGTACGGCGCGCGTGCCACGCCTCGCTCCGTGATGATCGCCGTCACATATTTCGCCGGAGTCACATCGAACGCCGGATTCTCCACCTCGATATTTTCCGGCGCCACGGCCACTCCGAACACATGCGTCACTTCCGAGGCGGCGCGCTGCTCGATCGGAATTTCATCACCCGATTTGAGCGATAGATCCAGCGTCGAAATCGGCGCCGCGACGTAGAACGGCACTCCATTCTCTTTCGCCAGCACCGCGAGCCCATAGGTCCCGATCTTGTTCGCCACGTCGCCGTTCGCCGCGATGCGATCCGCGCCCACCACCACGCATCCAATTCGCCCCGTGTGCAGGAAATGCCCTGCCATGTTATCCGTGATCAGCTTTACTGGAATTCCGTCCTGCTGCAATTCCCACGCCGTCAAGCGAGCGCCTTGCAGGAACGGCCGTGTCTCATCGGCATAGACGTCGATGTGCTTTCCGGCGCTCACCGCCGCGCGAATCACCCCCAGTGCGGTTCCGTATCCCGCGGTCGCGAGCGCGCCTGCGTTGCAATGCGTCAGCACCGTCTTGCGATCCGGCACCAACGCCGCGCCATTTTTCCCGATCGCTTCGCAGATGGCGATATCTTCCAGCCGAATCTGCTTGGCCTCTTCGATCATGATCCCGGGATTGCCATTCGACGCCGCATGCAGCTTGCGCATCCGGTCGATCGCCCAGAATAAATTGACTGCGGTAGGACGAGTCGCGGCCAGCGTCGAGCACACCAGCTCAAAATCCGCTCCCTCGGCGACCCCCAACGCTACGCCCATGGCCGCCGCCACGCCGATCGCCGGTGCTCCACGAATCGTCATGTTGCGAATCGCCTCGGCTACTTCCAGATAATCGCGGCATGTCACGAACTCTTGTTTGCGCGGCAACACGCGCTGATCGATCATCACCACGCCCGCATCGGTCCACTGAATCGTTTCCACCATGAAATTCCATTCTGACTGAAAATCGCGCACAGTCGAACTGTTAACCTGAGATCTTCATGCCCCGTAAGCGATTCGAATGGAAACTTCGTGACAAGACGCTCTCTTTGGGCGACCGCACGCTGATCATGGGCGTGCTCAACGTCACGCCGGATTCCTTCAGCGACGGCGGAAAGTATCAGGATCCCGATCGCGCCTTCGCACGCGCCATCGAATTAGAAGAGGAAGGCGCGGATCTCATCGACGTCGGCGCGGAATCGACGCGGCCCGGATCGTCGCGCATTTCCGAAGCTGAAGAGTTGCGCCGCCTGGTCCCCGTGCTCAAGCGCCTGCGTAACAAGCTCACCATTCCGATTTCCGTGGACACTTATAAAGGAAACGTCGCCGAAAAGGCGTTGGAGCTGGGGGTCGACGTGATCAACGATCCCAGCGCGCTGACCTGGGATCCCGATCTGGCGCGCAAGGCCGCGCAATCGAACGCGGGCCTGATCCTCAATCACATGCGCGGCACTCCGGAAACCTGGGGGAAGCTGCCGCCGCTGAAGGATCTGATCGTAACCATCGCGGGCGAATTGGATGCCGCGGCCCATCGCGCCGTCCGCGCAGGAATCGATCGCAAACAGATCGTGATCGATCCCGGCATCGGCTTCGGTAAACGCAAGGAGCAGAATGCGGAGATCCTGGCGCAACTGGCGCGGCTGGCGCGTCTGGAATTGCCGCTTCTGGTGGGCGCTTCGCGCAAGAGCTTTCTATCGCGCGAATCGACCGACGAAACCGAATTCGCCACCGCCGCCGCCATCACCGCCGCGATTCTCAACGGCGCACACATCGTTCGAGTGCACGATGTGAAAGCGATGCGCGCCGCCGTCATCGTGGCTGATGAAATCGCCAGGAGCGGGGAAGAATCATGAGAAGGTTGGCCTTTTTGCTTGCCTGCGCGATCGCGCAAGCCGCCGCGCCCGAATACGGATTCAAAATCGTCCACGTTTTCCCGCACGATCGCAACGCGTTCACCGAAGGCCTGGAGTATCACGACGGATTCCTGTACGAATCGACCGGCCTGGAAGGAAAATCGGTGCTGCGCAAAGTGCGCCTGGAAACCGGAACGCCTCTTCAGGAAATCCATCTCGCGCCGCAGATTTTCGGCGAAGGCTTCACCGTCTTCAACGGCCGCATTTTTCAGCTCACTTACAAAACGCAGATCGGCTACGTCTACGATTTCGCCACCTTCGCACTGCAGCGCACCTTCGCCTATAAAGGCGAAGGATGGTCGCTCACCAACGATGGTTCGCACATATATATGGATGACGGCTCGGCGCAAATTCGAGTCTGGGATCCCGTGACGCTACAGGAGCAGAAGCGCATCAACGTGCATGACGGCGCGAAGTCCATCGATAACGTCAACGAACTCGAATGGATCAAGGGCGAGATCTATGCCAACATCTGGCATTCCGATCGCATTGCGCGCATTTCGCCTGTCGACGGTCATGTGATCGCCTGGATCGATCTTAAGGACATTCTTCCGCCTTCCGATCGCGACCATATCGACGTGCTCAACGGCATCGCCTACGACGCGCAGGGCGATCGCCTGTTCGTCACTGGCAAGTGGTGGCCGAAGTTGTTCGAAATCAAGATCGTGCCGAAATCCGCAGCACGCAAATAATCCGATGGCGTTGGTCTGGAGCATGATCTTCGTCGCGCCGCTGATCGTTGTCTCCACGATCTTCTTCGGCGCCTTCAGCATCCTTCAATCGTTCTTCGATAAGTCCGGCCGCGGCATGATTGCGACCGCACGCGTCTGGGCTCGATCGCTGCTCGCGTTCGCGAAAGTTCGAGTTCGCGTCGAAGGTCTCGACCGCATCGATCCTAACGGTGCTTACGTCTTTGCCGCCAATCATCTGAGCTACATGGACACGCCCGCGATTCTGCGCAGCATTCCTGTACAGTTTCGCTTCATGGCGAAAAAAGGATTGTTCCAGATTCCATTCCTGGGCACGCATCTCATCCAGGCGGGACACATCCCCGTGCCGCTCGAAAATCCGCGCGCCGCCGTCAAGTCTCTCACCCAGGCGGCAGATATGATTCGCAGTCGCGGCATTTCTATTCTCGTTTTCCCGGAAGGCGGCCGTTCGATGGACGGAATCCTGCAACCATTTAAGGAAGGCGCGGCTTACATCGCGATCAAAGCCGGTGTTCCGATCGTGCCTGTCGCGTTGATCGGCACGCGCGACGTGCTCGCCATGGGATCGGCGACGTTCCATGCTGGTCGTGTCATGCTCCGCATCGGCGAACCCATCCCGACCACCGCCCTCACACTCCGCGATCGCAACGCGCTTATCGATCAAGTGCGCGCCCGGATCATAAGCATGCTGGAGGACTAAAGTTCTACAGCCCACCAGCCGATAAGAGAGTTGAGGAGAAACAGTGGACGGAAGCGTGGGAGCCATTCCAATTGTAGTCAGCGCGCTGGGAACGCTGATTGCGTACGGCGTCATCATCGTCGCGGTCTGGAAGATTTTTGCGATCTCATCGGAGGTCGCCATTCTGAAACAAATGCTGCGCGACATTCAGCGCAACACCGAGGACCGCTCGCTCGCCGCACTCGCCTCTAACTCGCAATCGCCCGAGAGTCTCGCCCGCGCGCTGAACGCTGCTGCTTATCGCGAAGTCGATCCCGCCATCGTGATCGAACACGAAGCCTCTAAATAGAACCGGGGCGGACGAATGTCCACCCCGAGATCCATTTCCAAGCCAAGCGATTTCAATTACCGGCGGAAGCCGCGAGCATAGCCGCGATCAAACCCTCGGCCCACGCCGCGATGGTCGAATCCGACGCCGATCGGCGCGCGCCAGTAGCCCGCATTCCAGATTCTGCGTCCGCCGACGAAGTTGTAGTAACCGTCGACCCAAACGTAGCCGGGAGCAGGAGCATATCCGATCGGACCGGCCGCGACTGCGACCGGCGCGATGGGCGCCACCGGCACGCCGACGTTCAGTCCCACAAACACGCGCGGGCCCGCGAACATCGTGCTTCCCGCCACCATCAACATCGCGATCAGTTTGGTTTTCATTTTCTTTTTCCGCCTCCTGCCCGGATGATTGCAACCTCTGTGCCAATCGATAAATAATTGAAAAAGCGGCGGTTACGCGATCGCGAGCTGGAGTTTCGATGGCCGCGCTCCACCGCCGTGGTGGTTTTCCACCAAAGCCGGTCTATTAAACTAACGAAAGTGAGCGACTCCGAGATCTGCCGTCTCTCCGCGATCGAAATGGCGGCGATGATTCGCGGGCGCAAGCTCAGCGCACGTGAGGTACTGGACGCGCATCTCTCGCGCATCGATGGCGTCAATCCCAAGCTCAACGCCATCGTTACGCTCGATCGGGAAGGCGCCATTGCACGCGCGGCAGCGGCTGATGAATCGCAAGCGCGCGGCGAAACACTTGGTCCCTTACACGGTCTCCCGATCGCGCACAAGGATCTGCTCATCACGGCCGGAATCCGCACCACCTTCGGCTCGGCAATCTTCAAAGGCAACGTGCCGACTGAGAACGATCCACTGGTCGACCGCGTGCAGCAGGCCGGTGCGATTACCATCGGCAAAACCAACACGCCCGAATTCGGAGCTGGATCGCAGACCTTCAACAACATCTTCGGAGCGACGCGCAATCCCCACGATCCGTCGAAAACCAGCGGGGGGTCATCAGGAGGCGCGGCTGTTGCCCTCGCCACTGGGATGATTCCGATTGCCGATGGCAGCGACGCGGGCGGATCTTTGCGGAATCCAGCCGCGTTCTGCGGAGTCGTCGGGCTTCGACCCGCGCCCGGGCGAGTGGCGCACTCCGCGCGCGGCTTCGCCTGGTCCACCATTCCCGTGCTCGGTCCCATGGCTCGTAACGTTCGCGATTGCGCGCTGCTACTGAGCGTGATGGCCGGTTACGATTCGCGCTGTCCAATTTCTATCCAGGAAGCCGGCGATCAATTCTCAACGCCACTCGATCGCGATTTCAAGGGCACTCGCGTCGCTTGGTTTCGCGACATGGACCATTCCGCTTTCGATCCGCGCATTGTCGATCAGGTGAACGCGCAGCGACGCGTGTTCGCAAACCTCGGCTGCATCGTCGATGAAATCGAACCTGACTGGCGCGGCGTCGATGAAGCTTTTCAGATCTTTCGCGCCTGGGGATTTCTCGCGCTCGCCGATCAGATTCCTAAAGCCCATCGTCCGCAGCTCAAAGACACGATTCAATGGGAAATCGAACGCGGATCGAAACTGACAGCCTCCGATCTCGCTCGCGCCGAACTCCTTCGCGCCGCCGCGTGGGATCGTATGCGGATGTTCCAGCAGACTTACGAATTCTTCATCGCGCCCAGCACACAGGTCCTGCCGTTCAATATCGAAATCCCGTATCCCACCGAAATCGCCGGAGTGAAGATGAATTCGTACATCGAATGGATGCGCTGCTGCTATCTCATCTCGATGCTCGAATGCCCGTCAATCTCGGTTCCCTGCGGATTCACTCCCGAAGGCCTGCCGGTAGGGTTACAAATCGTCGGCCGTCACCGCGACGAATTCTCGATCCTGCAACTCGCCCGCGCTTTCGAATCCGCTCTCGCCTAATTCTTATACGACCAACTCGCGCTTCCGCAAGCCCTGCACTCGCGAGCATTCGCATTCAGCTTCGCCCCGCACTTCAAGCAGTACATAGCGGGCGCCCTCGGCTTCTGGTGGCTGCGCGTCTGATAGATCACAAACGCGCCGAACCCGCCGAACAGAATCGCCGTCAAGACCCACGATCCGGTCTCGTAAAACAGCAGTAGGATCGCCAACACCGCGGCCACCCAGATCCACCATCGCGGGCTGCGCAAATCATCCATCATGAGAGATCATAGCGTTTGAATGCTCTACATCACCGAAGATCAGGTTCGCGAACTGCTTTCGATGAAGGAATGCGTCCGTCTGATGCGCGAGACGTTCGCCGCCCTGCGCGCCGGCTCCGCGCTCAATCAGCCTCGCCGCCGTTTGATTCTATCGACCGGGTCGGTCCTGCACAGCATGGCCGGCGCGTTCGGAAAGTACTTCGGGACCAAGTTTTATGCCGCCAATCCCAAATTCGGCGTGACGTTTTTCTTCTTCCTGTTCGATGCCGAAACCGCCAAGCCCCTGGCGCAGTTCGAAGCTAACCATCTGGGCCAGATTCGCACCGGAGCCGCCAGCGGCTACGCGACCGATGTGCTCGCCGTGCCCGATGCGAAAAGCCTGGCGATCATCGGCAGCGGATTCCAGGCCGAAACGCAGCTCGCCGCCATGCGCGCTGTCCGAAACTTCAGCGATGTTCGCGTCTGGTCGCGAAGTAAAGAAAAGCGTGAGGCCTTCGCCGCGCAGCACGGCGTCAAAGCCGTCGCGACCGCCAAAGAATGCGTGGGCGATGCCGATGTGGTCGTCACCGCGACCTGGGCCAAGGATCCCGTGCTCGAATCGGATTGGATCAGGCCAGGCGCGCATATTAACGCCATGGGATCGAATCAGGCCGCGCGCCGCGAGCTTCCCTCCGCCCTGATCGCACGCGCCGATCTCATTGCTTGTGACGCGGTGGAGGTCGCCAAGATCGAAGCCGGCGATCTGCTGCTCGCGCCGGTGGATTGGAATGATCCGCGCATCGTCGATCTCGCCAAGGTTGAATCGCGACCTGCTGGAAATCCCATCACGATTTTTAAGTCGAGCGGGTT
Organism: Terriglobia bacterium; assembly: GCA_963819125.1. Classification (GTDB taxonomy): domain Bacteria; phylum Acidobacteriota; class Terriglobia; order Bryobacterales; family Bryobacteraceae; genus Palsa-187. The sequence continues at coordinate 331,234 of CAWFUQ010000011.1, read as the reverse complement.
AGGAGTGGAGGACGTCGCTGCAGCGGCCTACGTTTACGAGAAGCTATCGAACTAGAAGTGGGGCGGACGCCCTCGTCCGCGCTGGGCTCCCGGCCCGGCTGGCGTGCTGAAGCCTAAGGCCGACGAGGGCGTCGGCCGCGGACCAGGGGTCCGCCCCACCTTGTTCCAGAAGAGTTGGGATTTTGTGACGCCCAGCACTAGCTATTCCTGCGCTGACATCTGTGAATCGCTGTCGCGCCACGCACTCAGCTTCAGCCGGCGGCACACCCAGCACAATTCTTCGCTGGAATTGAGCGCCGCATTGGGGCTGCACTCGCCGCCGCAGACGATGCAGCGCGCCGGCTTCTTCACGCGATCGGCTTCAATCGCGCGCCGGGCTTCCTCGATGATCGCGTCCGCGACCACGGGAGCCTGCGGCAGCACTTCCGGCACGATCGTGCGTTTACGCTTCACGACTCCACTATATCAGGCGGGTCAAGCAGACTACTTCCCGCTCCCGCCGGGCGGCGTATCACGAAAGGTCCCCAGAACGAGCATCGCTGAGAACGCGCCCTCTTCGCGTAGCCGTGGCCCATGACGTTACCCTTTCCAATATTGAGCGGGCACAGTGATGAGGTTCTTCTTTGCCCTGATTTCTCCAACCAACGTCACAGGAAGCTGATCCTTCTTAAGTCGCCTGTGACGATTTCATTCTAAAACGCCCCGGAGACCAACGCGCTCCATACATGTCGCGCCTCAAACCGCCGCCACTGAGGCGCGACAGGTATGGAGCGCGTTCGTGAGCCGCGTACAAATCCCGAGACTAACCCACTACCAAAAACGGCGCCGGAGCAAAGGGCAAGCTGGATGAGGATTAACGAGCGCATTTGAAGCGAGGATATCATTGCGAACCGTTGGCGGCTCACTTCACCACGCGGATCGTCCAGAAATCATCCGCCAGATCGTCATCGGTCAAATACGCATACGGAATCGTGAAATATCCGCCCATGCCCCACTGCGCTCCCCACGAATTCCGAACCAAAAATCGGCTCGACGAATCGTCATAGCCCACCGCCATCACGGCGTGCCCGCCCAGCGCATTTTCAGTTGGCTCCGGCAACTGCACTGCCCCCGAATGTGCCACTGCATCGCTCTCGAAACTTTCGTACACCGTGAATCCGAACACAAACGGATATCCCGCCGCCAGGCACGATTTCATCAACACCGCTTCCTGCTCGATGCGGCTATAGCTCACGGCTGGGTGCGTCTTGCCGATCTTGAAACATTGCGCCGGCGGACGATCCGCGAATTTCTGTTCGACATAAGGCCAGATCGATTCCGGACACGCCCCCTGCGATGCGACCGTCTTGATTCCATCGCGCAGCGCCGCGCCGCTATCGGTCGCGATGGTATTTTCAAGCGCGCGCTCGTTGTAGTAAATAAATAATCGCGACGGAGTGAACGGCTGGGCCAGTTGCTGCTTGCGCTGATCGAATTCCACGGCTCCCGCGATCGCGTTCGCGGTGCAGCTTCCCAAATCGCCCTGATCGTAAATCGCCGGACACACCGCGCGCAGATCCACCGATGCGGGCAGAGCGCCGGCCTTGCGCGGCGCGGCGTACACACGATCGCGAGCATCCGGAACATCCGGAATCCATCCGTAACGAAAAAGCTTGCTTCCCATGCCCCGAGCCTACGGGCTGCATCGCGCGGGAAGCGCGTCGTCAAGTCCTATCGCCACGAATCTACGTCCCTTGTTCGCCCCAATTTGCCGTGATTCGCGTTGATTCAGATTCATCGAATGAGAAGATCGCGCGCATTTGTGCACTCCCTTCCGAATGATGGCGGTTACAAATCCCTGGCGGGTATGGGCGCCGGTCAAGAGTCCTGTGCGCATCGAATATACCCGCGAATTAACGCGAGATCTGGCGCGCCATGACGATGAATCCGACATGGCAGGCGAACTTTATGGCCGTCGCCTTGCCCATGCCGTTCACGTGATCTCAACTGAACCGCGTGAAAATCTAAGTCCGGTCGGAATTTTTTCAGTTCGCGTGCGTGGCGACGTGTTTCTAACTGAAAATGACCTGGCGCGGCTGGAAGCACTCCACTCGCCCGATGCGATCGCACTGGTGATCGCCGGAAATACCGCCGGATTCTTCGTGCGCGAACCCGGCGGCGCGATGCAGACCATCAAGAGCTATCAGGAGTTCCCGGTTCGCAGAATCTCAAAACGCCGGCCTCCGCCGGTTCGCGAGTACCTGGCGCTCGCCGCCGCAATGGCGATTACGATCGCGTTGTTCGCCTGGCCCACCAACCCTATCGAGATCCGCGCCGAATCGAGCGCGCTGCGCATCCGTCTACATCGCGCTGCTCTTAGCGACGGTGCGCGCATCCAAATTGTGGATGGCGCTGAACGCCGATCCATCCCGATCACCCGTGGGCTGTCGAGCATCGTCTACGCGCCTGTCACGCGCGATGTCCGCGTCACCGTCACGCGGTAGCCTGCTCGTACAATAAAAGCTCCATGCTGATTGAAGCCCGTGCCGGGCGTCGCACTACCACTGCAGAAGCTGAACGAATCGCACGGGATCTCTATTCGCTCAAAGCAACCGCAACAGAGCTCAATGGCGAATTCGACGACAACTTCCATCTGCGCACTCGCACGGGCGAAGAATTCACCCTCAAGATCATGCGGCCCGATTGCGACCTCGGCCTGGTCGAACTCCAGATCGCACTCCTGAATCACCTTCGTGATCTCCCGGTCCCGCGCGTCGCGAAAGATGTGCGATCGCTCGACGGCCGCATCGTGTGGCTGCTCGAATGGCTCCCCGGCCGCCTGTGGGCCGATTGCGAATCGCTTTCGCCAGCCCAACTCGAAAATCTCGGCCGCCTCGCTGCACGCATTGACGTTGCGCTCTCGAAGTTCGACCACCCCTTCTCATACCGCAAGTTGAAATGGAATCTCAGACGCGCTGCCTGGATTCGCGATTACACGCATCACATCGAAGATCCCGCCCGTCGCGCCCTGGTCGAACGCGTCATCGCCGCGCCAGTTGATCTCACGCAAGCCCGCCGCGGCATTATTCACGGCGATCTGAACGATCACAACATCATCGTGAACAACGGCGCGCTCAGCATTGTCGATTTCGGTGATGCGCACCACGGCTTTCCGATCTGCGAACTCGCCATCGCGTGCGCCTACGCTGCGTTCGGTCAAGCGGATCGGGTCAAAGCGATCGAGCACGTCGCGCGTGGATTCGATGAAGTCTTCCCGCTGACCGCCGCCGAGCGATTCATGCTCTATCCGCTGATCCAGACGCGCCTCGCGGTGAGCGTGACGAACTCGGCCTACTTGAAAAGTCTCGACCCGGATAGCGCGTATGTGAGCGTCAGCGAAACGGAGGCGTGGCGCGTGCTCGAATTCCTCTCGAACGATCCGCGCGTACAGCCCGCGCCGATTCTCGAAGACATCGATCTGCGAACGGAGCCTTCGATCACTCTTGATCTCAGCGTCGGCAGCCTGCTGCTCGGCGCCGATCCCAAAAACGTTGAGCCCGCCGCGATGACCGAAATCGTGTTTGGCGAAATGCGTAAAGCCGGCGTGCGCGTCGGCATCGGCCGCTACAACGAAGCGCGAGCCTGGTATAACGCTCCAGCGTTCGGTGGCGGGCATCCCACCGAAGAACATCGGACGATTCATCTCGGCCTCGATTTCTTTGCCGATCCGGGAACCGGCGTCTGCGCGCCCATCGCCGGAACTGTCCACGCGTTCGCCAACAACGCGAAGCGTCTTGATTACGGTCCGGTCATCATTCTCAAGCACGATGGATTTTTTACGCTGTACGGCCATCTTTCGCTCGATTCATTAAACGATTTGCAGATCGGCCAACCAATCGAACGCGGCCAGCGTATTGGCTGGATCGGTCGCCGTCCGGTGAATGGCGACTGGGCGCCGCATCTGCATTTTCAGATCATCACGGATCTGCTCGAGCTCGGCACCGATTTCCCGGGTGTTTGCTTAGCGAGCCAGCGCCCGAAATGGCTCGCGCTATCGCCTGATCCGAGCCCGCTGCTCGGCCTTGCCTCACCGGCCCCGGAGCGATCGCGCTCCTCTCTGCTCGCCGATCGCTGCTGCTCTCTTGGCGAAAATCTCAGCCTCAGTTATAAGGATCCGCTGCACATCGTGCGTGGCTGGAAGCAATATCTTTACGACGATACCGGCCGCGCGTTTCTCGATTGCTACAACAACGTGCCGCTGGTGGGTCACTCGCATCCACGCGTCGTGGAGGCGGTGCAGAAGCAGATGGCGCTGCTCAACACCAATACACGCTATCTGCACGAAAACATTCTGCGCTACGCGGATCGGCTCACGTCTCATTTCCCAGCCGGACTGCCCGTCTGTTACTTCCTCAATTCCGCGAGCGAAGCGAACGAACTTGCCATCCGTCTCGCGCGCACGCATACCGATCGCGAAGACATCATCGTGCTCGATCACGCTTATCACGGCAATACCAATACGCTGATCGATATCAGCCCGTATAAATTCAACGGACCCGGCGGCAAAGGAAAGAAGCCGTGGGTACACGTCGCGCCGCAGCCCGATCCGCATCGCCGCAATGATCCCAACGCGGGCCGCGAATACGCAGCCGAGGTTCGCAAGATTCTGGAAACCGTGAAACCCGCCGCGTTCATCGCCGAAAGCCTGCCGAGCGTCGGGGGACAAGTTGTCTTCCCGCCCGGCTATCTCGCCGATGTCTACGAAGCCGTGCGCGCTGCGGGCGGAGTTTGCATTGCCGACGAAGTGCAGGTAGGCTTCGGACGATTGGGCCGCTGGATGTGGGGATTCCAGATGCAGGACGTAGTGCCTGATATCGTCGTGCTGGGCAAGCCGATGGGCAACGCGTTTCCGCTGGCGGGCGTGGTCACCACGCGCGAAATCGCGCAGTCCTTCGACAATGGCATGGAGTTCTTCAGCACCTTCGGTGGCAATCCCGTTGCGTGCGCGGCGGGCATGGCCGTGCTCGAAGTACTCCAAGAGGAAGGCTTGCAGGAAAACGCACGCCAGGTCGGGGATTATTTCATCGAGAAGCTCGATGCGCTCCGCGCGAAATACCCCATCATCACAGACGTCCGCGGTGCCGGATTATTTCTCGGCATTGAGATTTCTTCGGGTGATGAAGCTTCCTACATCGTCAACCGGCTGCGCGATCGCGGCATTTTGGCTGGAACCGACGGGCCGCTTCATAACGTCATAAAGCTGCGGCCGCCGCTGATTTTTTCGCAAGAAGATGCAGACTTTTTCACCAGGGCGTTCGTAGAGATTCTCGATGAGGATTTTCTTCGTAGCGATTCTTAGCCTTGCCCTGCTTTCCGCGCAGGACGCGATCTTTCGCGCTTCCACTGAACTGGTGGTCGTCGATGCGCTGGTCGAAAACAGAAGAACCGGAAACCCGATCCGCTCGCTTACCCGCGACGATTTCGAAATCTATGAAGACCGCGCACGTCAATCGATCTCGCAGCTCAGTCTGGACAAGGCTCCGCTGTCGATTCTGTTCTTGATCGATATGACTGATAGCGTTCGCCCGGTGCTGAAGCCGCTGGCGGAAGGTGCGATCGGTGCGCTGAAACATCTGAAACCGGAGGATGAGATCGGGGTCATGTTGTACTCCGGCCGTGCCGAACTGGTGCAGGATTTCACTCTCGATCACGACGCGGTCGCGCGTGCCATCGAGTCGGCCGGGACCATGCGCCCGGGTCATTGCGGCTCCAAGCCCGAGCTGTGCAATCTCCCCGCATATTTCAACGAAGGCGTTTTTCAGGCGGCGACCAGCGTCCACCGAACCAATCGAACCACTCACGCTGACTATCGGCCTGTGGTCATCTGGCTGACCGATAACGTGCCCAACGTTCCCGATGAAAAGGTCCACACCGAGGTGGAAGCGATCGGGCTGGTGCGTGAAACCGGTGTGGTGATCTGCACGTTGATGGAGAAAAGTGCGATGTCGTACGAAATGGGCGCGCTGTACGCGCACAATCCTCTGTTCGGATTTGCGCGGCGCGGCCATCCGCCGGGCGATGTGTACAGGTACGCCGATGAATCGGGAGGCATCGTGACTGGGGCGTCGCGCAAGGACATGGCGGAGAAGCTCGCCGCGCTGATCGATCGTCTGCGCAGCCGCTATACCATCGGATACACGCCGCTCGAATCGAAGCCTGAAGGCGTGGCGTGTCACATTAATGTGAAATTGACGAAAGAGGCGATCGCCCGATTGCGCGAAGACGAAGGCGTGCGCGCCGGCGATATCGTGATTCACGCGCGTAAAAGCTATCAGCGTTAGGCGAATAGCGAAAATTCGGATAGCGCGATGCGCGCGGCAGCCTTCGTGATACGCAGTCTTACTTTGCGAGCTTCAAGGGGCTGTGGAGTCCGCAGGATTCTGCACGCGCCGATGCTGGTGCCGTGCGCGATCCTCTTCCATTCTCCGTGCCACACTTCGATCTCGAACGCATCCACGCGCTGCCCCAGCGCAATCGCTTCGCGCAGCCGAATGAAGCTGATCTGAATTTCGCGGTCGAACTGCATCGTGATGTCGGAGGTGTTGGTGGCCGTGTGCTTGGTCGTCATCTTGGCGCGTTTCGCCAGATCATTCGCAAATGTCCTTCGGATCATCTCACCGAATTCAGCCAGCGATGCGCGATCGGGATCGGCGAGCAATCCTCTTCGATCGGGCGGGACGTTCAGCAGCAATGATCCGCCGCGCCCTGCCGATTTCTCGTATAGATCGAAAAGCTGCGTGGCGCTTTTCACGCGATCGTTTTCCCTCTCATGCCAGAACCAACCGGGGCGAATCGACACGTCGCATTCGGGCGGCATCCAGTGCGATCCATGGCGCGTTCCCGTGGGTGAATCGCTTTCGCGCACCAATCCCGGCGCGGCTTCGCTTCCATCCGGCGCGACGGGATCATACGTCGCCCAGCAGGTTTCATTCGCGAAGCCGCGTTCATTGCCCACCCAGCGAATATCGGGCCCGACGTCGCTGAAGATGCACGCATCGGGTTGCAGCGATCGCACCAGTTCCCAGGTTCGTGGCCAGTCGTAATATGTGTGCTTGTCGATGGTCCTCTTTTCGCGCGCACCGCCATAAAATCCATCGCCACCGTTAGCGCCGTCGTGCCACACTTCGAATATCGGCCCGTAGTTGGTCAGCAATTCGCGCAGTTGTTCGCGATACATTGCGACGTATTGCGGCCCGCCATACAACGCGCTGTTGCGATCCCACGGTGAAAGATACACGCCGAATTTCAATCCATGACGCGCGGCCGCTTCGCTCAGTTCACGAACCACGTCGCCTTTTCCGGCGCGCCATCTGCTTGATCGAACCGAGTGGTCGGCGGTGCGTGTCGGCCATAAGCAGAATCCGTCGTGATGTTTACAGGTCAGGATGACGCCGCGCATCCCGGCCGATTTCAATCCTTCGACAATCGCATCGGCGTCGAACTGATCCGGCGAAAAAATCGAAGGATCTTCATCGCCATAGCCCCATTCTTTGTCCGTGAAAGTGTTCACTGTGAAATGCAAGAAACCGGTGAACTCCAGTTGGTGCCACAGCAGTTGGCGATGCGAAGGAATCGCGCCATAAGGCGATGGCGGACGATCGGCTGCAAACGCGAAGGGAGCCAGCGCAGGCGCAGCCAGAAACGCGCGCCGCGTCAGCATGTTAGTTGGTGCGGTAGTTCGTGAATTGCATGTCGATGCCGAAATCTGAATCGTTCAGCAGTTTAATCGCCTGTTGCAGCGTGTCGCGATCCTTGCCGCTCACGCGAATCAGGTCGCCCTGGATGGACGCCTGCACCTTGAGCTTGCTGTCTTTGATTTTCTTGACGATGTCGCGAGCTTTTTCGATCGGGATGCCTTGTTGCAGCGTGATTTCCTGCCGCACACTCGAGCCCGCGGCGGGAATGATGGTCCCGTATTGCAGACCCTTGACCGGAACCTTCCGCTTGATCAATTTCCCGTTAAGAATTTCGATGACCGCTTTCAGCTTGTACTCATCGGAACTGGCGAGCAGAATTTTGTTGTCTTTTTCGTTCAGCTCGATGGAAGAGTGCGAATCCTTCAAATCGAATCGCTGTGACACTTCCTTAACCGTTTGCTGAACGGCGTTAGAAACTTCGGGCATCTCGATCTTGGAGACGACATCGAAACTGTTGTCAGGCATTGTTCAACAGCGATTGTAGCAGCCCTAAACGCACCCTAAACCTTGGCGGGCTTCTTGACGCCGTGGAAATTCGCGAGCGACGTGATGTCCGGCCCGCGCACATTGCGCATCAGGTTCAGCAGATCGATACTCGCAGCGTGCGACGCGTCGAGTCCAGCCCCGGTGGGGTCCACAACGTGCCGCAGGCGGCCGTATTCGACCACATAATCGCGGCCGTCGGCGCCGCGCAACAGATCGCCTTCGGAAGCGGGTGTATCGGGCGTGATTTGCTCGAGCGGAATCCCGTAGCCGTCCGAAATCCCAGAATCGAATCCAGCAACGGACGTGCAGGGCGTTTCATTGCGATGGATCTGCCACAGTAATTTCTCGCGGGCATCCACAGCGCGATCCCAGGTGAGGCTTTCCGCCATCGCGCGGCCTTTGGCGGCAAGTCTCGCACGCAGATCGGGCATGCGAATCAGCGCGTCGATCGCATTCACAAAATCCGAAATCACCCGCGGCCGCACTACCATTGCCGTGTCTCCATCGAAGGCGTAATCTTCGGTGCCGTACGGCGTGGTGATGACGGCGGTTCCGCTCGCCATGCCTTCGATGGGTGGGAGCGGAAAGCTTTCATACCACGAAGGGCACAACACCATATCGCTTTCGGCGTGCAGCTTGCTGAGTTGGTCGCGATTCAACGTCTGGTGAAAGGTGTACGGCGCGAGTGCGTTGCCGGGCGGAAAATCAGGATTCGCGAATCCGTAAACGTGCCATTCGATCCTGCCCGAGTGGCGTCGCATCACTTCGTGCATCGCGGCAAGGGCGTCCTGGAATCCTTTCCATTTTTCGGGCCCTGAATAGGTGACGACGCGCAGGATGCCATCCCGCTCGCTCAATTTCGGCAGGGGAGCAAAGTCGCCGGCATCGACTCCATGATTAACGAACGGCACCGTCTGGCCGGTGCGCTTGCGAAATTCATCAGAAAGCCACGACGAGTTCGCGATGCGGTAAATCGGCATCTGGAACGTGGTGCGGCACATCAATTTCAAGAGTTGATTGCCTTGCAGACCCGCGCTGGGGTCGCCGTCGGGCGCGAAGAAGACTTCATCATAATGCTCAGCGAAGTGCACCACTTTGCCTCTGCCCGATTGCCATGCCGGCAGAATACAGTCCCAGTTGGCGGCGATCAAGAGATCGGCTTTGGGAATGGCCGGCATCAACAGGCTGAGATACGCCATAAAGAATTGCATCTCGCCCAAATGATTCCGCGGAGTCTGCGTCGCCAGATGAAATGGGAGCATCTGTGGGCTCGCACCGCGATCGTAATAGATGGGGACGTTCACATCGAGACCGGGGAAAGGCTCCGCCGCGGGCCACAGGAATTTCGGCCACGTGGCGATGGAAACATGGTGACCGCGCGCGTGCAGCCTCTTCGCGTATTCCAGAATGCATGCGGATTCGCCGGTCGGAACCGTGTGCGTGGGGCCCATTAGAAACGTCATCGATAGCCGTTCCTTCTTCACCACGCGCGGAACGGCGGCGTCGGCCTTTTCCACGCCGATCACGATCGCGAACCCGTTGCCGACCTTATCGTCGACATCTTGCACTTCGACGATCGGCCAGCCCAGGTAATTGATCAGCTCGACGAAATCTTCGGTGATCCACACCGACCAGTGCTTGTCCTCGGTCTCCGGCGGGAAGCTGTTCTGGTGGCGTTCGATCAGCTCTGCGAGCGTGGTGCGCGGGCGATCCTTGTCGAAGGTGCGCTCCTTATGCGGTCCGATCACGTAGATGTAGCCGCCGGGCCGCACGATGCGCCGCCATTCCTTGAGAGCCCTGATGGGATCGGGAAAATGTTCGATCACGTGGCTGCTGATCACAAAATCGGCGCTGTTGTCGGGTAGCGGGATATTGTCGCCGGGCGCGACCAGATCCACCTGCAGCGCTTCGCCACAGTTTTTGCGCTCGGCTTCCTTATAGATGGTGTCGTCGCTGGAAAAGACATCGACATTGCGGGTCTTGAGGCCGAACGGATTGTGCGCGGCTCCGCCGATTTCGATGCCTTCCAAACCATCCAGCAGCCGATGCGCGAGCGCGCTCTCTCTAAATTTCATGGGGTGGGAACCTTACTCGCGAGATCGGCGGAACACCTGAGGAACTGTAGAGATGGCAACCTTGGGCGACAATAAACGAATGCCCTTACCTCATGAATGGCGCGATCGTCTGGCGATCCCCGCCATCGCCGCGCCGATGTTTCTGGTCTCGGGGCCGGATCTGGTGGTCGAGACGTGCCGCGCGGGAGTGATCGGGACGTTTCCGGCGCTGAATCAGCGATCGAGCGATGGCTATGCGGCGTGGCTGGATGAGATTCGCACGCGCCTGGAGGCCATCGGTGGCGCGGCGCCCTACGGCGTGAATCTGATCGTGCACAAGACCAATACCCGAGTGGCGCGCGATGTGGAGATCACGGTGCAGCATCGCGTGCCGATCGTGATTACCTCACTGGGCGCGGTTCGCGAAATTGTCGACGCGATTCATTCCTACGGCGGACTGGTGTTCCATGATGTGATCCATCTGCATCACGCGCGCAAAGCGGCCGACGCCGGAGTCGATGGATTGATCGCGGTGTGCGCGGGCGCTGGTGGTCACGCGGGATTGCTGAATCCGTTCGCATTCGTCTCCGAGATTCGCGAGTTCTTCGACAAGACGGTGATTCTTTCGGGATCAATCGGGCATGGCGCGCAGATCGCGGCGGCGCAGTTGCTGGGCGCGGATCTCGCATATCTGGGGACTCGTTTTATCGCGACGCGCGAGAGCATGGCGCCGCAGGGGTTCAAGGAAATGATCCTCGCCTCGGCCGCGAAAGATATTGTGTACACGTCGGCGGTAAGCGGCGTTCACGCGAACTTTATGCGGGCGAGCATCATTGCCGCGGGCGCCGATCCCGACAATCTGCAATCGAACATCAAAATGAACATGAGCGGTGAGGGCGAAGCGAAGGCGTGGAAAGACGTGTGGTCGGCCGGGCACGGCGTCGGAACCATTCACGATATTCCGAGCGTCGCGGAGTTGTGTGCGCGTTTGACATCGGAATATCGCGCGGCGATTTCTGGATTGCAGCAGCGGACATTTGAAAGGACAACGGCTTGAAACTGACAGGAATTTCGGCAATCGTCACGGGCGGGGCATCGGGATTGGGCGCGGCCACCGCGCGGCAATTGGCTCACGCGGGCGCGAAGGTCGCGGTGTTCGATCTGAATAAAGATCTGGCGGAGACGGTGGCGAAGGAAATCGGCGGAGTCGCGATTGCGTGCGATGTTTCGAACGGCCCCGCGGCGGAAGCCGGGATCGCGGCGGCGCGCGAGAAGCATGGTGTCGCGCGCGTGTTGATCAACTGCGCGGGCATCGGGCTGGGGAAGCGAATCGTCGGTAAGGATGGGCCGATGCCGCTGGAAGACTACACCAAAGTGATTCAGGTGAATTTGATCGGTACGTTCAACATGCTGCGGCTGGCGGCGAACGATATGTCGAAGCTGGATCCGATCGGCGATGAGCGCGGTGTGATCGTCAACACGGCGTCGATCGCGGCGTATGAAGGGCAAGTGGGGCAGGCGGCGTACGCGTCATCGAAAGGCGGCATTGTCGCGCTGACCATGCCTGCGTCCCGCGAGCTTTCGCAATTTGGAATTCGCGTGAACACCATCGCGCCTGGAATCATGCTGACGCCGCTGCTGATGAAATTGCCCGAAGAGGTGCAGAAGAGCCTGGGCGATTCGGTGCTGTTCCCGAAGCGACTTGGCCGGGCCAGCGAGTTCGCAGCGCTGGTGCAGCATATCGTCGAGAACGAATACATCAATGGCGAGACGATCCGCATCGACGGCGGATTGCGCATGACGCCGCGGTAAGGCGACGTTTTCAAAACGAGAAAGAAGTGTCGAGACGACTCTCGACACAGCAGGCCTGGCGGCCCGCACCACGTCTATTTCCTGGCTGCTGCTTCCTGGGCACGCGCGCCGCGCAGAATATCTTCGAGCGCGTAATTGCCCTCATGGCACGCGTATTCGTAAATCGGTCCGTCGGCTTTCGACATAGGAACTTCCGCGGTCCATGGGTGCGTGTACATCGATGGGTCGTCGACGGTGTATCGATATTCGATCATGTCTTCGCTCAGGCGCCGGAATCGTTCGATGATATGCAGATGTACGCCCGCTTCGCCGCAGCAGTTGAAGTTATTGGCGATTACATCCGGCCTGAAGTTGGTGGTGTCGACCACTAGCGTGTCGCCTTCCCAATGCCCGCGCGAATCGCCCAGCCACAGGCGGATTTTCGGATCGACGTGCGGACGGCCGTCCAGCGGAATCACGCGTGTGTCGTGAATCATTTCGCTGAAAATCATCACGGCGTTGGCGGTTTGATAGATCTGGAAATTGTTGTTGTACCCGCCGGGTAGCTTGGGCGCGCCGCGCGTGATGCAGCGCTCCGCCAGATTGCGATCCGTCCAGGAATCGGCAGGGCCACGCTTGCGTCTCGCCGCTGTGCGCGCGGCTTGGATCTTAGCGCCCTCCGGCGTCAACGGCGGCATCCGGCCGTCGGGCGGATCGATGATTAATGACGTGCGTCGCGTGCGAACCACGCCACCCCGTTCGCGGAACAATTCGTTATAGGAACGATTGACGTCGATTTCGGGCGGTCCATCGCGGCGATCGGTACTCAGATCGGCGAGCGTACTTTTCTCGTACTCTGTGGCTTCCTGCTCGGTGAAAAATTCCTGGTGGGCAAGTTCGCGCGGCCGTTGCAGCGGCGTGATGGTCGAATTGTTCCAGATGCCCTGCAGGTCAGGCTGGCCGTCGGCGGTGCGCGGCTGCTTCCATTTGGATTGCGCGCAGCAGATGCAGGCGGAGATCGCAAAAAAGACAGCGAAGCGCATCATGCTCAAGATTATCGCTCCGCGGCAGACTAGCGGTGAGGCCGATGTGTCCAGTTTTCAGAACCCGGCGGGTTTGGTACGTGGATCACGCTGGAATCTTCAGGTTCATAATACGCGATCCAGCGGCCGGCGGAAAGAATGCCGACCCACAACACCATCGAAAGAACCGCCGCGACTTTGGCGACGCGCGGAATCGTGGGCGCTTGATCCAGTTTTTCCGGATGGGCGTAGACGCTTTTGTGAAACACAATCGCGTGCACACCCACCAGCGCCAGCAGCGTCAGCTTCAAGTGGAAATAAGGATTGGTGTAATACGTTTCCAGCTTCGCTCCGGCGAGCATGATGCCCATCGAAATCATGATCACGAAGCCGATGCGTTTCCAGATGCGGGTCTGATTCACCATGTCGGCGATGGACACGCTCTTGAGCGCCACGCCGAGCAGGCGCAAATCCGTCAATAAAATCATGCCGCCGAAAATCGCGATCGAAGCCAGGTGCGTCGACATTACAATCGGGTACGTCAACTCCGATTCACGAATGAACGTGAAGAAGCTCAAGCTCTGGACGGCGCGGCTGATGTCACCCAAGTTCATATCGATCTATGTAAACGCGTAAAACAATCCTGCGAAAACAATGGAGATCCACAGGAGCAATGAGAACAAAGCAACCAGCTTGGCGCCGAAGCTCTCCGAATCGGAAGCGGCGACGCGATTGCGAATGGTGTAGTGATAGATCACCGCGCAAGTGAGCGCGATCACCTTATATCGAAAAGCCCAGTTGTAGTAATAGCGCAGAGGATCGGTGGTGAAGATAGTGATGCCGGACATGATCACGATCACCAGTCCGATCAGAGTCCAGTTCCAGGTGCCTTTCAAAAGCTGCGAGGGCTTCTGATGCTTCATGGCCAGGCCCAGAATCCTAAGGTCGACCAGTGCGATGGTCCCGATGGACATCGCGAACATCGAAATGTGAATACATTCGAGCAGCGGGAAGGCCCACTCATTGTTATTGAGCGGATTTGCGCCGGGGTCGAAATCGATCTGCATCATGATCGGGCTTGTTCGGACAAGACGAAATGCTATCACACGCCGGCGGCATTAAAGCGCGGCTTCGCCAAAAATAGCCGAAAGATAACCGCTAGCGAGAGGCATCAACGCGCATCCGTTTCCTGCCATCGCTCAACAGAACATCGCGGAACAGACCATCGAGAAACAGCCATTGGGGAACGCGCCGTGTACTCCCCGACGTTGCGGGATCGGCGGAGCGGGCGGGCGGCGCGGACTCCTCTAAAACCACGGGGCGAACCCCGGAGAAATAAAATCCACAGAGGAATGGGTTCGCGCGCGGTTGGCTGGGACGGCCCAGGTCGACCAGGAATCGAACGGCGGCGTCCTGCAACTTGCGAAACTCGTCCGGAAATTCGTTGATCGCCGAGCGCTTCGCCGGGTCACTCTCGCGCGCCAGTAGCCGCCGGCGTTTAGTGCACAGCGAATCGAACAGATCATCGAAAGCCGCGGCCAGGAGGCGCGATTCTGCTGGTCCATCAGCACGCACAGGCAGCGTGGCGCCCAGTACTTGCGCGGCCTCTTCATCACTCATGTTGCGGACGAAATCCAGGAAGAACGGGATCCGGTCGAGCTTGGTGAACAACACATATACGGGGACAGGAACGCCCAGCGATTTCGAAATCTCGCCGAGGCGCGTACGCAGATTGTGCGCCACGGCCGCCAGGGCTTCCTCGGGATTGGGTTTGACGAAGGCTTCGGAGTTGACGCACGCGATCACCGCGCGGGCAGCCGGCCTGCGGCTGAAGATCCGCCACCAGCGTTGGGCGGGGCTGAATTGCTTTACCAGCGCGGCCCAACGATCGGGATCGCTGAGCCAAGCGCCCCCGGCTTCGACGAACAGGGTTTTCCGCGCGATCCAGATATTGGCTACGCGTGTTCCCGCGAGCAGATCGGGCGCAGTTCCGGAGTGAAGGACGGTGCTGGTCTTGGCCGATCCCGCCTCACCCGCCAGGAAGAACACGGGAAGGCCGATCAAGTTCGCATCGCGACCCGCGGATTGCGCAAAGCTCGATTGCTCCAGCCGCGTTTGCGCGTCTCGAATCACGGCTTCTATCTCTTTGTCGGCGGCGGGCGCTCCGTGTGCGGCGAGCCTGGCCTTGCGTCTCTGGCGGAAATACACCGATATGGCGAGCGCCAGGAGCACGATCGAAACCAGGTAGAGGGCGAAGGATCCGCTCATACCTCACCTCGGACAATTTGCGCCGCTATACTTTGCTCCATGGGTCGCCGCTGGATGGTTCGGACGCAACCTAACCTTTGTCCGCAAGCGGAAGCCACGGGCCCGCCAGCGGACGCGGCGGATCGGTGATCGATTGCAGGCGGATCAGTTGGATTGCATCGCTATGTTTCACCGCGACCAACGGCATCACGCCAGCGTCGATCATGGTCATCGCGAAACGTTCGGTGATCCAGATTTCGGCGGGTGGAGTGACGTCGCCGGGAACGTGGGAGTGCACCGGAATGCCGTGAATCCGGTTCAGTGAGGCGGGCCGCAGGTCCCATCCATCGGCGTTGAATGCTTTGCCGAGCAGCGCCGCGCACGCGATCGCCGGGTTGCCCCACAGGTACGCATCGTGCCGTTGCTGGTGGTCGGCGCCGGCGGGCATTTCTTCGAAGTCGAATGAATCAACGGGCGAAGTTTTCGCGCCGTAGGGCAGGCGCAGCAGGAACCGCGGCATGGCGAGGCCGATCCAGGCAGCGTCGGGCGAGTGACGGAGCGCGTTCCACGCGACGAGATCTTCCGCACTCACCTGTTTCCATTCGTCAGGGTCGGGCGTAGCCGCGATCGATTCGCAACCGAGCAGCGCCGGACTCATTGCGGCGATGAACGGCGCGCCAAGCTGTTTCGCGATCGCACCGACCTTGGCGAGCAGCGCGCAATCGGATTTGGAATAAGTGAAGGTGTAAAGTCCAGCGATCAAGCTCCATTGCCCGGGATCGGTGGCGAGAACGCGTAGCGCGCTTCCGATTTCCGCGCGGGGCGCATCCAGCAAATAGACTTTCAGATCGGCGGATGTTTCGACGTGTTGGAACAGGAAGAAGATGGATCGCCAGGCCGATTCGAGCGATTGGAAATCGGGATGATGGAGAATCGCCCGCATGGTCTCGCCCCAGGACTGGGGATGCATCTCAGACCGATAAATTGTGTCGGGATGAAAACCACGGAGCTCGCGAAACTGCAGCGCGAGCTTTACGTCGTCTGCGGCGATCTCGAGCGCCACGCCCATCCGCTCCATCACTTTTTCAAAATTCCCTGGATCGATCTCGAGGGCGCGCACCGGGCCGGGATCCTGTTTACGCTCGCGGCCGCTGAAGTCGCCCAGAATCGCGATACGAAAGGGAGTGCCGGAATCGGGCTTGATACCCGCGGGTTTGGTTTCCGGGGCGGGACCCAGCTCGATATGGACTGGCGGCATTAGCCGGATTGTACCGGATTGCCCCGGCATTTCGTGCGCGGCGGGCAGGTGGCTGAGGAGGACGAATCGGGATGCCGCGGCCTTGCAGCCGCATGGCTAAACTCGCAGTAGACTGGATGGGTTGTGGCATCGCGCCGGACCAACCTTCAAGACCGCTACGAACTTCGCGACACTCTGGGCCGCGGCGGCATGGGCGTCGTCTACAAGGCGCTACGACTCGCCTGATGAACCGCGAGGTGGCGCTCAAAACCATCCTCGACATCGATAATCCCGCCACCCTCGCGCTGTTCTACAAGGAGTGGAGCATCGCTGGCCACGATGGTCCACCCCAACGTCATCAGCATCTACGACATCGGCGAATTCGAGGAGGACGGCGTCAAGAAGCCGTTCTTCGTCATGCCGCTGCTGCCGGGCGTCACGCTGGACAAGCTGATCAAAGATGGCAGCCCGCGGCTGAGCGTCGCGGGCGTGATGGACGATCATCGATCAGGCCTGCGCGCGGACTGCACGCCGCGCATGAGCAGGGCCTGGTGCATCGCGACGTCAAGCCGAGCAACATCTTCGTGATGGACGACGACTCGGTGAAGATCATCGATTTCGGAATCGCGCGCGAGGCCTCCGGCGCATTCCAAGACCACGCTCAAGGGCACGCTGTTCTACATGGCGCCGGAGCAGCTGGAGATGAAGCCGCCCACGCCGCTTTCCGACCTGTTCGCGCTGGGCGTGGTCACCTACGAAGCGCTGACGCGGCGGCGGCCGTTCCACGGAGCGACCGAGGGCGAGGTGGTCGAGGCCATCCGCAAGCTACATCCCGCCGCCGATTTCCGAACTCAACCACGAGGTCAGCTACGCCATCAGCCAGGTGGTCCACAAGGCCATGGCGAAGCAGCCCTGGCACCGCTTCCTCAACATGCGCGAGTTCGGCGACGCGTTGCAGAAGGCGCTGCGCAACGAGCCGCTGGAGTATTTCGACAGCCCCAAAATCAAGCCGCGGCTGGAGCGCGCGGCCAAGAGCTTCGAACAGGGCGACTACGAATTCGCCATCGAAGATCCTGTCCGAACTGGAAGCCGAAGGCCACCTGGATCAGGAGATCGCGCTGCTGCGCGGCCAGGTGGATCAGGCGGTGCGGCAGACGCGCATCCGCCAGATGCTGGAAAGCGCGCGGCGCTTTTTCGAGGCCGCCGAGTACCCGCTGGCGCTGCGCAAGATCCAGGAGGCGCTGGATCTGGATCCGCAGGACGCGACCGCGCTGTCGCTCAAGAACGCAGGTGGAGAAGGAGCGCCGCGAAAAGAAGATCTCCGAATGGATCACGCTGGCGCGCCAGCATCTCGACAACCAGGCCTTCCGCCAGGCGCGCGAGGCGCTCGACAACGTGCTGCAAGCTGAAGCCGAACGATACCGAGGCGCTGGAGCTGATGGCCGAAGTGGGGCGGCGCGAGCAGGAAGTTTCGCACGATCCGCGAGGAGAAATCGCGGCTCTACCAGGCCGCCATGCAGGCCTGGGAAAAGGGCGAAGTCACTGCGGCGCTGAGCAAGCTGGAAGTCCCTGATGGCGCTGGAACGCGATCTGCCCGAGGCCGACACCGGCCGCAGCGGCACCTATCACAGCTTCTACAACCAGGTCCACTCCGAGCACAACGCGCTCAAGAATTCGCTACGAGGAAGCGCGCGCGCAACCTGGCGGCGGAGAACTTCGAAGCCGCGCTGGCGATCTGCAAACAATACCTGCACGAAGTATCCGAACCACGCGCTGTTCCAGTCGCTGAAGTTCGATGTCGAGGAGCGGCAGCGGCAGAACCTCTCGCGCGTGATCGCCGAAACCGACCGGCGCGTGGAAGAAGAGCCCGATCTGCGACCGGCGCGTGGGCATTCTGGAAGAAGTGCTGAAGCTCTATCCCGGCGAGCAGCACTTCGAGCGCGCCATACAGCTGGTGCGCGACAAGCGCGACCTGGTCAACTCCATCGTGGCCAAGGCGCGCTTCTTCGAAGAGCGCGGCCAGTTCAACGAAGCCCTGGACCAGTGGCAGATTCTGAAGTCCATTCACGAAAAGCATCCGGGCCTGGCGTTCGAGATCCAGCGGCTGATCAAGCGGCGCGACCAGCAGGCCAGGCAGAACGCCAAAGCGCGTTGGGTGGAGCAGACCGACAAGTACATCTGGAGGGCGGCGATTACGAACGCGCCATGAAGACCGTCCAGCACGCGCTCAGTGAGTTCCCCGGTGAGCCCGAGCTGATGGAGTTGGAGAAGCTGGTACAAAAAAACCAGGAACGCGCCGCGCAGGCCGTGGATCTGCTGAATCGTGCGCGCGAAGGCGCCGATAAATCGCAATCGGGCCAGACCCTCGAAGGGCTGCGCGAAGCCTCGAATCTGGATTCGCGAAATCCGGTGATCCGGACGGTGCTGGTGAACACCCTGCTCGAACAGGCTCGCAAGTCGATGGAATCCGATCCTGACGCAGCTGAGGCAGCGCTCGCGGAGATTTTGCAGCTCGATCCCGGCCACGTTCCCGCGCGGAGTCTGGCGAGCCAGATGGGCGACCGCAAGCGCGAAGAGTTCGTGGGCTGGTGCTTATCGCAATCGCGAAGATTACAGACGGACGGGGATATTCCCGGCGCACAGGCGATCGCGGCGCAGGGCCTGGCGTCGTATCCTAACGAGCCTCGCCTGCAGCAGTTGCAGGCCGCGTTGCAGCGCGCGCAGGACGCATCGCCGCGAACATCACCTCCCACGTCCAAGCCTGCCGCACCTGGTCCACCGCCGCTCGCCAAACCTGAAGCGGCGCGCGCGGAAGCCGCGAAGCCGCCGGTTGTTCCGCCCATTGGGCCGCCAGCAAGACCGCCCCAGGCTCCCGCGCTTCCGCAGTTGCGCATGCCGCCTCCGCCGCCTGGATGGACTGCGGGCCCGCCGAGTCTGAGCTCTACGTCCACTACCGAGATTGAGGGCTTGGTCACCAAGACTCTGGTGGCCAAGGCGCCCGAACAGACAGCCCCACCGAAACGCGGCCCGCGCAAGCCCGCGATGATGGGGATCCTCAGCGCCGCCGCTGTCGTGTTGCTGCTAGGCGGGGGCTTCTGGTATGTGCGCCATAAGAAAGTCCCTCCACCAACACCCGACACGACCGTCAAGGTCAAGGTGAACTTGCATTCGGCGCCGGCGGGCGCGCAGATCAAAGTCAATGGCGAAGTGTGCGGCACTTCGACGTGCGACCTCGATCTCGCGCCGGGCGATTACAAAGCGGAAGCGACGCTGACCGATTACACGCCGGCTGTTGCGAACTTCACCATCGCCGCGGGCCAATCGAGCGCGCCGGAAGTTGCGTTGACGCTATTGCCGCCGCCCGGGTTGGTCACTATTTCGACGGATGTGAACGAAGGCACGGTGACCCTGGATCGCGACCCGCCGGCGCGGCTTCAGGGCGCCGATTTCGAAATCGCCAAGCTGGCCCCCGGCTCGCACACCATCTATCTGCAAAGTGGGCCGTTCAGTTCCAAGCTATCGCTGGAAATTGCCGACGGCCAGATGCCCAAGATCGAGAAACTCGAGACCAACGCGATGCACGGGCTGGTGATTGTGCATGCGGGTTCGATCGCGCGTATGTACTCGAGCGTGGAAGGCGCGAAAGCGACGCTTGACGGCAAGCCGCTCGACGCGCTAAAAGCGGACGGATTGGAGCTGAAGGATCTCGCGCCGGGTAAGCACGAAGTGCTGCTTGATTCCGTGGCGGGACCAGCTCGAGCATCGTTCGACGCGAGCTCGGCTCCAGGCGTGATCGCAGCGCTGTTGTCGCAACAGAATATCGGCGTGCTGAGCGTCACGGCGAACGAGGACGGCGCGGAAATTTATCTGAACGGCGAAAGAACCAGCCGGACCACCATGCGCGGGCAGGCACGATTGAATCTGCCGCCGAAAACCTACGTGGTTCGCCTGCAGAAAGACGGGTTCCTCACCCCGCCCGAACAGACGGCGGTCATTGGCAAGGCAGACGTCAAGTCGCTGGATTTCAAGTTGACGCCTGCGCGATCGACCCTGAACATTCATCGCGGCGTGCCCGGATCGGACGTTTCGGTGGACGGCAAGAGCATCGGTATCGTGCCCGCCAACGGAGAATTTTCCGCGGCTTACGTTGAGCCCGGGTCGGCACACCGTCTCGCTGACGCATCCTCATTACCGGAGTTCGCAAACCGAGCAGGCGTTCGTGGTGGGCAAGACGGTGGAGATCGACGGCACCTTGCAAACGTTGATGGGGACGCTGCGGATCGAGGTTACGCCTCCAGATGCGCGGGTACGGGTGCGCCGCCAGGGCGATGCGCAGGATCTGGACACGCATGATCTGAACCTGCTGGTTCCCGAGGGACAATACACGGTCTCCGCGTCCGCGCCGCGTTACCAGGATGGGCAGGCCACGGTTCGAGTGTTGGCGGGCGGCACGGTGACTGCACCGCTGACCCTGCGCCGCATCGAATCCACAAATCCGAAAACTGCCCCGACGCCAACGCCTGAGGCTCCGCGGCTGATGTTCACACTCGAAGATTGGCTGAAGTTCGGATGGACGCGCGACGGAGCGGCCATCAAGCGAACGGGCGGTGAGTTCGTGCTGCTGCCTTCCGAGCTATCCCGCGCTGTGATCCAATTCAATGTGCAATTGCTGAAGGGCAAGCGAATCGAATGGGTAGCGGGTTATCGGGACGACAAGAATTACATCCTGTATCAATTCGAGGACACGAACTTTATCCGTACGCAGGTGGTCAACGGAAAGCACGTCAACAGTGTGAAGGTCCTGCATGGGGCCAAGCGTGATGATCATAATGCGTTCGGCCTGCGGATGAGCCCGCAAGCGATTCTCGCCGCCATTATCAAAGATCAGAACTGGAAAACGCTGGACGATTGGGCGCCCGCCGGTGGCGTGCCTGCCGGGAAGTTCGGATTCCACATCCCTGGAAAAGATCAGCTGGCGTTGAGCGATTTCCGGATCATGCCAAATTAAGTTCGTGGCGCAGGCTAGCCTGCTGAGCCGAGTGGGTCAGTTTCGGGATTTGTACGCGACTCTCGCTAGTCGCTTCAACGTCAAACTGACCCACTACCGCGCCGAGAGTCGTCTCGGCGCTTCCGGAAGTGCTTGGCTTAGGTACAATCGCGAGTGCAGTCGAGACTTCGCGAATCGAGGTGAGCGCCATGCGTAAAGCCGCTGTATTCGCCTTCGTGGCGTATTTATCCGCGCAGACGCCGGCCAATCAGCAAGCCCGTCCGTCGGCGCAGATTCCCGCTCCGGCGTTGTACAAGCTGGATGACGCGTTTCTGCAATGGCAGCTCCCCAAAGGACGCGAAGCCTATGCCAGGATCGACGGCAAGCACGTTCATACTTATGTCGAGGATCTGACGGCGATTTCGCGCCGCTATCGCGATCAGGGGCATCCGCAATTCTGGGGCAGGATCATCGGCACTTCCGCCGACGCCGAAACGGCCCAGTGGCTGACTGAAAAATTCCAGCGCTTCGGATTATCCGACGTCCATATTCAACCGTTCGATCTGCCTCCGCAGTGGATGCCGCAATCCTGGGAAGTTGTCGCCAAATCCAATGAAAAGACCTTGAACCTCGATTACGCGCAGCCCGCCTATCAGACCCCGGCCACTCCGCCCGACGGGCTCGATCTCGAGGCGGTCTATGCCGGCACCGGCAGCGAAGCCGATTTCGCGGGCCGCGATGTGAAAGGCAAAGCCGTTTTCATTTTCAGCATGCCTCTGCCCGGATCGTGGCGCCACACGGCGACTGCAGAAGGCGGGCTACGCCGCGCGGAAGCCAAAGGCGCGGCGGCGATCTTTGCGATCATCGCGTTGCCCGGCAACATTCGGACGCAGCTTTATCCCACCGGCACGCGCGTCCCGACGTTTTCACTCGGTATGGACGACGGCTATGCTGTTCGCGATCTGATCGGGACGTCGAAGGCGCCAGTGCATGTGAAGGTGAAACTCGACGTAAAAATGGAAGAGGGACACAAGACCGGTACCGTGTGGGGCACGCTTCCCGGCGCGACGGACGAAACCGTGTACGTAATCGCGCATCGCGACGGCTGGTTCGAATCGGGCACCGACAATGCATCAGGCGTCGCGACCATGGCCGGGCTCGCCGAATATTTTTCGAAGATTCCCAAGGCGCGGCGGAGGCGCACGATCGTGTTCGCCGGCACCACCGGCCATCACAACGGCGGCAACATGAGCGGCACGTGGTTGCTGGATCATCGCGATGAAATTTTCAAGAAAACCGCGCTGCTGATCAATTGCGAACACACTTCGACAATTCAGACCTATCTTCTGGGTGAGGATATTCGTCACGCCAACATGTACACGGGAATGCTGTGGTATGCGGGTGGTCCGTCGCGGCCTAAACTGCAAGAGTTATCGGTGAAAGCGTTCCACGATGCAGGAGTCGTCACGTACGCGACTCCAGAGCGCGCCGCACCGGGCGGTGAAATGAGTCGCTTGTGGCCCTACGTTCCCGGAGTGCAGGCCTCCGATTACAACGTCTACTTCCATTCCGATCATGAGACCGCGGACATGGTTCCGTGGACCGGCCTGGAAGCGATCACGCGCGCTTACGCCATGATCATCGATGGCGTGAATACGCTCGACCTCAAAGACGTGCAGCGTCCGCCGGAGACGGTTCCGGGCCGCGGCCGCTAGCGGACCTCCGCATCCGCGCCGACCAGTTTGCTCAGTGACGCGATCGCATCCAGAAGATGCTCGGACTGCGCATTGAGTTCCGCTGCCGCAGCGGCGCTTTCTTCGGCGTTCGCTGCGACTCCTTGCGTCGTCTGACCGAGCTCGCCGACCGAGCGCGTCACGCGCTCAATATTCGCGCGTTGCTGCCCCGACGCATCGGCGATCACGGTCATCGCCTCGTTCAGTGGCTTGCCGCGATTTTCGATCTCGCTCAATCGCGCGGCGACTTCAGTGCAGATTTCCGCGCCACGGACGCTGCGGGCCAGACCCTCGCCGACCAGCGCGGTCGTCTCGCGAGCCGCTTGTGCGCTACGCTGCGCCAGATTGCGAACTTCATTCGCAACGATCGCAAAGCCAGCACCGGCCTCGCCTGCGCGCGCCGCTTCCACGGCCGCGTTCAGTGCAAGGAGGTTGGTTTGAAAGGCAACCTCATCGATGGTTTTAACGATTTTCGAGACGCTTTGCGTGGCGGTTTGCATTTCCGTCATGGCCTGCTGCATGCGCGCCATCTCGGCTGCGCCGCGGCTCGCGGCTGCGCTGGTCGAATCGGCCAGTGATTTCGCCTGCTGCGCGCCCTCCGCCGATTGCCGGGTTTTCGACGCTGCATCCTCCAGTGAGTCGCGAATCTCATCGAGCGACGCCGCCTGCTCGGTCGCGCTCTGCGCCAGGCTTTGCGCTGCCGCGTTGATCTGCCCGGATGCCTGCGTGGTCTCTTCGCTCGCGATGCGAGCGGTTGAGATCACTCGGATCAACGGTTTCACGATGGAGCCTCGGCTGTACCAGAAGCACGCGAAGCCGATGAGGAGTGCGGTCGGCAGCATCCATAGTAAAGTCGTACGGAACGCCGCGGCCTGAGCTTTCGCGGACGCGACGTGGTCCACCTGATCCAGATGCGCGGTGAGCATGAATGCGCCGTGAATCTCGCCCGCTTTCCAGTTCTCCATCTGGAATCCGAGCGGATCTTTGCCGTCATGCGTCGCGCTGTTTGCAGGATCACCGTGGCAGGTGAGACAGTCACTAGTGAGACGAATCGGACGCGCGTAGACGATCATGTTGGCCGCGCGATCAGAAAGAAAATATTCCGCGGCGCCGGATTTCTCCAGGTAATCAAGGACTTCTGCTTCCGCAGGCGTCGCCTCATTGTGCGGATTGCGTGGTTGGCGTTTCGGTACTCGAAACCTTCCTGCTTGGCTACTTCACCGATCGATTTCATGGCCGCGACCACTGGCACGGTGTCGAAGAGCCGCGTCATCGAAGGAACTGCGTGCTCGCATCGCGGAAATGGAGATGCGCATCGATTCGGCCGATGTCACCGCCGCGCGCATGGTGTTGCGCGTCAACTCGATCCCTTGTGATTTCATCGTCGTGCTTTGCACCAGCAACGCAATCCCAGCGCTGAGCGCTATGCTCACACTGGAAACGAGAATGATTTTCTTGCTAAGCGAAAAATTTATCATCCGATGCCCATCCAAGAGGCTCATCGGCTACTCAGCAAGATTCTTCTGCTATTGATTGCCGCCGGTGCGCGCGGAAGCATCGGATTTCGCGCGATTCCAATCGGGCGGTTCTTCGCCCAGCAGATTGTGAACGAAGAAATCTTCGAGCAGCCGCTGGCCGAATGCGCCGCCTGCTCCATGGCCGCCGCCCGGAACGAATAGAAGGTCGAATTTCTTGTCCGCCTTGATCAGCGCGTTCACGACTTGCAACGTCGAAGCCGGATCGACATTCGTATCCATCTCCCCGACCACCAGCAGGAGTTTACCTTGCAGTCGATACGCGTTATCGACATTGGATGACGCGGCGTAATGCGGCCCGAGTGGCCAGCCCATCCATTGTTCGTTCCACCAGATCTTGTCCATGCGATTGTCGTGGCAGCCGCTGTTCGACACCGCGACTTTGTAAAACTCGGGATGAAACAGCAGCGCCCCCATCGAATTTTGTCCGCCCGCCGATGTTCCGAACACGCCCACGCGGCTGATGTCGTACCAGGGATATTTCGCAGCCACGGCCTGATGCCACAAGATGCGATCCGGGAATCCGGCGTCGCCCAGATTCTGAAACGCGACATCGTGAAACGCGCGCGAACGGTTGTTGGTGCCCATGCCATCCATCTGCACGACTACGAATCCGAACTCGGTTAGCGGCTGCATGCTGGTGCTGAATGTCTTCGGCACGAACGATCCTTGCGGCCCGGCGTAAATCGTCTCGATCACCGGATATTTCTTCGATGCGTCGAAGTTCGCGGGGCGCTCGATGATTCCCCAGATGTCCGTCTTTCCGTCCCGACCCTTCGCCGTGAAGACTTCAGGAGCGCGCCAGCCCGCGGCCTTCAGCGTCGAAATGTCG
The DNA here is from genome assembly GCA_963819125.1 of Terriglobia bacterium. GTDB lineage: Bacteria > Acidobacteriota > Terriglobia > Bryobacterales > Bryobacteraceae > Palsa-187. Next base: position 305,574 of record CAWFUQ010000011.1, on the reverse strand, counting down.
GCGTGTTCAACCTCCATGATCGCTTTGCGATCGGCGCTACGATGCAGCTCTACCACCGGCGCAAGATCGACCCGCGAATACGTGTCAGTGTAGAACTTCATATCTTCAGAAAATTTGATGTCGTGATTTGCTTGCGCCTCTGTCAACGGCGTAAGCCCCGTTCCGTCGAAATTGATGCGATAGGCGTGGGTGAAGTAGGGATCCTCTTGCGCGTTGATTCCGCTTGCTTGAAACCAGATCTGGCGCTTGGCTTCATCTACTTTTTCAACCGAACGCACCACCCACTCGCCCTTGGTGATCTGATTTGTCACTCTGCCGGTGGCGCCGTCATAAAGATAAAGATGCTCCCAGCCATCGCGCTCGGAGGCCCACACGATTTCTTTGCCGTCGTTCAGATCCACACGAACTTTCTTGCCGGAGTCGGTGCGATTTCCAGTCAGCGGCCGGTAATCGATGAACGTTCTGCTTTCTTCCGTAATCAGTGCGCGCGCCGCGCCGGACGCAGTCACCTCAATCACGCGATAGATTTGATGACCACGCTGGTTGTATTCGAACGTGAACGCGCGGCTATCTTTGCGCCACACCGGCCGCGTGATGCTGTACGGATTCGGAAACAGCGCGTTGTCGACGATCGTCTGTTTGCGCGACGCGACATCGAACAGCATCGGCTGCGCGATATCGAGCGTGTCGCCCGGCTTCGCGTATTCACGCGTCGAATGCTTAGGCTGCAACTGATCGGTGGGAGACGATTCGACGTAGTGCACCTCGCGTTTGTATCCTGGCCGCACGCGATACGCCGCAAGATGAGTCGAATCGGGCGCCCATTCGATCGATTGGAAGGTGTAGTAATTTCCTTCCGATCCGTCCCAGCTCAGGGGTGTCGCATCCTTGCTGCCTTTGGCGCGCAGGAACACGTTGTAATTCTGAATCAGCGCTTCGAACTTGCCATCGGGCGAACTTTTCGAAGTGGTTAGTGGCATCGCGCCGCCACGTCCTCCGCCACCCTGGCCTTGCTGCCCCTGCTGTGGGGACACCATTCCGTCTTGCACGTCGTTTTCGAACTCGCTGGGATTCTCGCCGGCATCGTCATTGGGGAACGGCCCGCGCCCGCCTGCACCGAATGCGCGCGTCGCGCCAAGCTTCTTGCATTCATAGCTCGACAGCTCGCATCGCCAATCGAAACCGGCGATGGTGAACTGAACGGCGCGTTCGTGATCGGCGAATGTGATCGCCTGAAATGGCAGCGCCAGCGCCTTGTATTTCTCGCCCGACGCCGCCGAGAGCGACGCCGCTAGCTTCTGGTGATCGAACGCCCGAGCTTTGGTGAGCTTTTCCGCATCACCAATCATGAACTCGTGCCCGCCTTGCACGGTTTTGCGATACCAGAAGCGATCTGTCGATTCGATCCAGGTGATGGGGCCGGCGACGTTGATCGCCAGCGCGCTCATCTTTTCGCGCAGGCCGCTGGCGCGTTGATAATCCGCCTCGGTGATCTGCGCTGAAGCGGAAGTCGACGCGCAGATCGACAAAATCGTCAGAGAACATGCGATCGCGAGTTTCATGCGTGCTCCGTTAGTTGGTTAGAAATCGAAACGCCGTGGTACTTTCAAACTTTTCGCCCGGCTTCAATACAACAGAAGGAAACTTAGGCTGGTTCGGCGAATCGGGAAAATGCTGCGTCTCCAGACAGAATCCCGATCGGTGAGCATACACCTTTTCGCCTTTGCCTTTCGCCGTGCCGTCCAGGAAATTACCGCTGTAAAACTGAATGCCCGGCTCCGTGGTCGAAACCTCCAGCACGCGGTGGGTGACGGGTTCCTCCACTCGAGCCGCGAACTTAATGCCGGATCCATTCAGCACCCAATTGTGGTCGTAGCCCTTGCCCAGGTTCAACTGCTCATTGTTCGCGGCGATCCGCGCGCCGATGGACTCGGGCTTTCGAAAGTCGAACGGCGTTCCCGCGACGTCACGCAGTTCGCCAGTCGGAATCAATCCGGCATCGACCGGCGTGAACCGATCCGCGTTTAGCGTCAGCCGATGGCCCAGAATATTGCCTTCGCCCTTCAGATTGAAATACGCGTGATTGGTGAGATTGACGACGGTCGGTTGGTCCGTGGTCGCTTGATAGTGGATGGTCAAAGCATTCGCTCGGGTCGAGCGTGTACGTCACGACGGCTGTGAGATTGCCGGGAAATCCCTGCTCGCCATCTTTACTTGAATAGGTGAGCTCGATGCCGCCATCGATCGATCGCGCTTTCCAGATCGCCTTGTCGAATCCATGCGCGCCGCCGTGCAGCGTGTTTGCGCCGTCATTCTTATCCAGCTTGTATTCGACGCCGTTGAGTGAAAACCTCGCGCCGCCAATGCGATTCGCATATCGGCCGATCAGCGCCCCGAAAAACGGGCCGGGGTTATCGAGATAACCTTCCATCGAGTCGAAGCCGAGCACGATGTCGCCGAAGTTGCCTTTCGCATCGGGCGTCTTGAGCGACACCAGCCGCCCGCCATATGTAATGATGCGGGCCTCGATGCCGTGGCGATTTTTCAGGGTGTAGACGTCCACTGCCGCGCCTTCGTGAGTCTTGCCGAACGGTGCGTGGGTCACTTTGGTTTGTGCGTTGAGGGCAGCCGCCATGAGGATCGCCGCGGCACATGCTGATCGCATGGCAACTCCTTCCTGGAATAACTAGAATAGGAACCTATATAAAGGTTCGCAAGCTGGAGGAATCCATTATGACGATCAGCCGCCGCAAATTCAGCACGATTCTTGCATCGGCGCCGGCCGTTGCCGCGCCGTTGGCATGGGACCAGCAAGCCCCGCCTGCTCCAGCGCCCGCGAACACGCAGGAGCGCCGCGGCACGCAGCCCGAAACGCCGCCGTTCCAGGCGCCCATCGAGTTCACTCGTGGCGACGTCGCTCAGAAAGTGCGGCCGTTCGCGATGACGCAAGTGCGGCTGCTCGCCGGTCCGTTCGATGAAGCCGCGGGCTGGAATCGCGGCTACATGTCGCGATTGCCGGTGGATCGTCTGGTGCGAAATTTCAAAGTCAACGCCGGATTGCCGACCAACGCGACTCCGTTCGGAGGCTGGGAGCAGCCCAATAACGGAGAGGTTCTCCATCGCGCCAGCGAACTGCGCGGCCACTTCACCGGCCATTATTTATCGGCCAGCGCGCAGCTCTTCGCCTCCACCGGCGATGCGGCGGCGAAAGCCAAGGGCGACGAGATCGTCGCTGAGCTTGCCAAATGCCAGGCGAAATTACCGGGCGGATATCTGAGCGCGTTTCCCACGGAGTTTTTCGATCGCCTGGATGCGCGCAAAGAAGTGTGGGCGCCCTTCTACACCATTCACAAGATCATGGCCGGGATGTACGACATGTACACGCTCGCTGGAAACAAGCAGGCGCTTGAAGTGCTACAAGGCATGGCGAGCTGGGCCGATCAGTGGACCGCGTCCAAATCCGAAGAGCACATGCAGAGCATCCTCAACACGGAATACGGCGGGATGAATGAGGTGCTCTACAATCTTGCCGGGACCACGAATGACGACCGTTGGGCCAAAGCTGGCGATCGCTATACCAAGAAGCGATTCTTCAATCCGCTCGGCCTGCGACGCGATGAACTGCGCGGGTTGCACGTCAACACGCATATCCCGCAAGTGATCGGCGCGGCCCGCCGCTACGAAATTTCGGGCGACATGCGCTTCCACGATGTCGCCGATTTCTTCTGGTCCGATGTGGTGGGCGCGCGATCGTATGTGACCAGCGGCACCAGCAACGGCGAAGGCTGGCTGACCGAGCCTCGCCAGATGGCCAAGGAACTGAAGCGCGCCACGTCGTCGCAGGAATGCTGCTGCAGCTACAACATGCTGAAGCTCACGCGGCATCTTTATCAGTGGACCGCCGATCCGCGCTATTTCGATTACTACGAACGATCGCTGCTGAACATGCGGCTTGGTACGATTCATCCCGAAACCGGCGCGACTCAATATTATTTGTCGCTCACGCCGGGCGCGTGGAAAACGTTCAACACTGAAGATCAATCGTTCTGGTGCTGCACCGGTACGGGCGTCGAGGAATATACCAAGCTCAACGATTCCATCTATTGGCACGACGACGCAGGCTTGTACGTTAATCTGTTCATCGCTTCGGAATTGAATTGGGCGGAGAAGGGAATTCGCGTCAGGCAGGACACGAAATTTCCCGAGTCGCCGTCCACGATGTTGACCATACAATCGTCGAAGCCGGTCGAGACGGCGATCCGTCTGCGCATTCCCGAGTGGGCCGCGAACGCGACCGTTAAAATCAACGGCAAGCCGATCGACGCTATGGCCAGCCCGGGCAGCTATCTCGCGCTGACGCGCCAATGGAAGAATGGCGATCGCATCGAGATGACCATGCCGATGCACCTGCGTGTCGAATCGATGCCGGACGATCATTCGATGCAGGCGTTCCTCTATGGACCGCTCGTGCTCGCCGGGCGATCTCGGCGAAATTTCCAAAGAGCTGACCGTCGGATCGAACGTGCCGCCGCTGCGCCGCGCTCCGCAGATCGAAGTTCCGACGTTGAAAGCCTCCGGCGACGTCGCGACGTGGATCAAGCCCGGCGACAAGCCGCTGACGTTCCGAACCACCGGCCAACAGAAAGACGTCGCGATGCAGCCGATCAATTCGATCTTCGGACGGCGCTACAGCGTCTACTGGACGGTCGCGTAAGTGATCATGCCCGCCACGTCGCGGCTATTATCTCTCGCGCCCGTCGATCTCGCGATCATCGTGGTCTATTTCATCGCGGTGCTCGGCATCGGGTTTTATCTCAAGCGCTACACCTCCACCGGCGAAGATTTCTTTCTCGCCGGCCGCGAAATGACCGCGTGGATCGCCGGCTTGAGCTTCCTCGCCGCGAATCTCGGATCGCTCGAACTGATGGGCTGGGCCGCCGCGGCCTATCAATACGGCATTCTCGCGACACATTGGTATTGGATCGGCGCGATTCCCGCGATGCTGTTTCTAGGCATCGTGATGATGCCGTTCTATTACATTTCGAAAACGCATTCGGTCCCCGGCTATCTCAAACTTCGTTTCGGTGAACCGGCGCGCGCACTCTCCGCGATCAGCTTCGGCGCGATGACCGTCCTGATGAGCGGCATCAATATGTATTCGATGGCGCTGGTGATGAAAGTCGTCCTCGGATGGGATATTCATTTCAGCATCTGGGTTTCGTCGCTCACTGTCGCGATCTACGTCGCGCTCGGCGGTCTGCTCTCGGCCATCTTCAATGAAGTCCTGCAATTCGTGCTGATCTGGCTGGGCGCGCTATTGATCGCGATCCTCGGGCTGATCGAAGCAGGCGGCTGGAGCGGCGTCAAAGATCGCATTGCGCACAATTTTCCCGGCCAAGATTACACCCACCTGTGGAGCACGCTCGGCGCGTTCAGCGACAACCCGATGGGCATTCATTGGGTCGGTATCGTGTTCGGATTGGGCGCGGTGATTTCGTTCGGCTATTGGACCACGGATTTTCTTGTCGTGCAGCGCGTGATCTCGGCGAAGGATCTGCGATCCGCGCAGCTCGCTCCCATTATCGGCGCGGGATTCAAGATGATGGTGCCGCTCATCGTAATTCTGCCGGGTCTGCTGGGTCTCGCGCTGCTGCCGGAGAAACTGGTCGGCGAATCACAAGCGATCGCAACCGGCGCGCACAGTTATAACGAAGTGCTGCCGCTGATGCTGGCGCGATACTGCGGGCCGGGGTTGCTCGGCCTCGGCATCACAGCTCTGATCGCCGGATTCATGTCGGGCATGGCGGGCAACGTCACCGCGTTTTCGACCGTCTGGACCTTTGACATTTATCGAGCGCTGATCAACAAGAATGCGAGTGACCAACATTACGTCAGCATGGGCCGCTGGTGCACCATCATCGGCGTGCTGGCGAGCATCGGCACCGCGTATCTGGTGATGCAATTCTTGAGCATCATGGATTACGTGCAGGCGCTGTTCAGCTTCTTCATCGCGCCGCTGTTCGGAACCGTGCTGCTCGGGATGCTGTGGAAACGCGCCACGCCCGCCGGCGGATTCTGGGGATTGCTCGCCGGCACCGCATCGTCGATCGGTATGTGGGCGTGGGTGAAGCTGGACCCGTCGGCGCTGCGCTACGTTGCGTTGTCGACGCAGGCGAAGGACATGGCGGAGAACATGTATCGCGCGCTGTGGTCGTGGATTGTGTGCGTCTTGGTGACCGTAATCGTCAGCATGATGACTGCGCCGAAGCCCGCGCACGAACTCGAAGGTCTGGTCTACGGCTACACCAAAATTCCGCGGGAAAACCTCGCGCTCTATCAGCGTCCGATTTTCTGGGCCTGCGTCGTCGCCGTCGCGTTCGTGATCCTGAACATCATATTCTGGTAAATTCATGCGCTCTCAAATGATTTCCATCTGGTTCTTCATCGGCGCGCTCTTGCTGATCTACGGCGTGTTAATTCTCGGCGCGGGCGTGCACGAATTGTCATCCACTCCGGAACATCCCGTAGTGCTTTCGAATCTCCATGCGGGAATCTGGTGGGGAGTGTTGCTGATTGCGCTCGGCGGATTCTACGCGTTACGATTCCGGCCAAGAGGTGGCCGATGAACTTCGGCGTGATCGTAGGCAATCGCGGCTTCTTTCCCGATCATCTTGCCAAATCCGGCCGCACCGAAATGATCGCGGCGATTGAAGGCGCGGGACACCGCGCCATCGCCGTCGGAGCCGAAGAAACCAAACACGGCGCCATCGAAACGCGAGCCGAAGCCGTACAATGCGCCGATCTCTTCAAGAAACATCGCGAAGAAATCGACGGCGTCATTGTTACGCTCCCGAATTTCGGAGACGAGCGTGCCATCGCCGACACTCTTCGCCTCGCGGATCTGCGCGTGCCCGTGTTGGTGCAGGCCACGCCCGATGCTCCCGCCCGCATGACCATTCGCGATCGCCGCGACAGCTTCTGCGGCAAAATGTCGGCCTGCAACAATCTTTCGCAATATGGCATCGCGTACTCGTTAACCACGCTGCACACCGAATCGCCGGATTCGCCCGAATTCAAAAAAGACCTCGACTGGTTCGCCGCAGTATGCCGCGTCGCCAATGGATTGACGCGTCTCCGCATCGGAGCGATCGGCGCGCGCCCGGCCGCATTCAACACCGTTCGCTACAGCGAAAAGATTCTTGAGGCCAACGGCATTTCTGTAGAGACCATCGATCTTTCTGAAATCCTCGGCCGCATCGCGCGCATGAGCGACGCTGAAGCCGCGCCCAAGCTCGATCAGATCCGCAAATACGTTTCGACCGATCAAGTACCCCTCGAAGCGCTGACCAAAATGGCGAAGCTCGGCACCGTGATCGACACGTGGATGGCGCAGACGCAGGTCGCCATCAGCGCCGTGCAATGCTGGACCTCACTCGAAGAATATTTCGGTGTCGTCCCGTGCACGGTGATGAGCATGATGAGCGAAAATCTCATGTCCAGCGCGTGCGAGGTCGATATCTGCGGCGTGGTCGGCATGCACGCTCTGCAGCTCGCCTCGCAAACCCCCAGCGCGCTGCTCGATTGGAACAATAACTACGGCGACGATCCCGACAAAGCCGTCTGCTTCCACTGCAGCAATCTGCCCAAGCATTTCTTTAAAAACGTACGGATGGACTTTCAGGAAATCATCGCGGGCACCGTCGGCAAAGAGAACACGTTCGGCACCTGCGTGGGCCTGGTGAAATCCGGCCCGATGAGCTTCGCGCGATTTTCCACCAACGATCGCGAAGGCACCATCCGAGGTTACGTAGGCGAAGGCGCGTTCACCGACGATCCTCTCGACACGTTCGGTGGCGCCGGCGTCGTTCGTATTCCAAATCTGCAGGCGCTGCTCCGCTACATCTGCGAGCGCGGATTCGAGCATCATGTCGCCGCGAATCTCGCGCCGGTAGCATCCGCGGTGCGCGAAGCAACCACGCGCTATCTCGGCTGGAGCGTTCATCAACACGTCATGAGCATCGTCGCCGGAGTAGATTTCGGAACTCTCAGCGTTCGCGTTTCGATCGTGGATAGCGAACGTGGACGGCTCGGTTCGGCGGTCGCCGAATATCCGCTGCTGCGCAAGAAAGAAGATCCCGATTTCGGCACGCAGAGCCATGCAGATCATATGCACGCCCTGATGGACGCGACGCACGCCGCAATCGCCGACGCGGGCATCGACGGTCATGCGATTGAAGCCATCGCGCTCGACACCACCGGATCCAGCGTCGTCATCGTCGACGAAAATCTGGAGCCGCTCGACGATTACTACCTGTGGTGCGACCACCGGGCCTGGAAAGAAGCCGCCGAAATCACCGCCGCTTCTCATGCGCGCGGCAACAAGGCAATCGATTGGTGCGGCGGAGTCTATTCCTCTGAATGGGGATTCGCGAAGCTGCTGCATTGGCTACGCACGAATCCTGACAAGCGCGATCAATTCGGCACCGCGCTCGAACATTGCGACATGGTCGCGGCGGTGCTGTGCGGCATCAACGATCCGCGAGACGTTCCGCGATCCATCTGCGCCATGGGCCACAAGTGGATGTGGAACGAATCGCTCGGCGGGCTGCCGTCGGAAGAATTCCTATTGAGCGTCGATCCTCTCTTCAATGGGATTCGCGAAAAAATCAGCGGCCATTACGCGACGTCCGACAAAATCGCGGGCCATCTGTCGACCGAGTGGGCGATGCTGCTCGGGCTGCGCCCCGGCCTTCCCATTCCCACCGGCGCATTCGACGCGCACTGGGATGCGATCGGCGCGGGACTTCGGCTAGGCAGCGTCGTCAACGTGGTCGGCACCGCGACTTGCATCATGGCGATCAGCGAATCGGCGGAACTGATCCCCGGTGTCTGCGGCGTGGTCAACGGATCGATTTATCCGAATCGAATCGGTGTCGAAGCGGGACTTTCCGCAACCGGCGATTTATTCGGAGCGATCGCGAAACGCTGCAACACGAAAGTCTCGGAGCTGGCGCACGGCCTCGAAAATTATCGTGCCGGTGAAACCGGACTGCTGCGCCTCACCTGGGACAACGGCGATCGCACGGTGCTGGTGAATCCCGAACTCGGCGGCGTGACGCTCGGCACGCGCCTCACCACGACTGCGCAAGACGAGCTGTTCGCCGCGATCGAAGGCTGCGCCATGCACACCCGCGTGATTCTGGAACGCATGCAGCAGCACGGCGTCCCCATTGATCGCATCATTCACGGCGGCGGCATTCCGCAAAAGAATCCGGTGCTGAATCAGGTGTACGCGAACGTGATGGGCAAACCGATTCTGGTTCCGAAAGGCGAAGTCACCAGCCTCGGCTCGGCGATCTTCGCGTTCTTAGCGATTGGCACGTTCAAATCGATCGAAGAGGCGCAGGACGCGCTGTGCCCCGGCTTCAACGTCGTCGAGCCGCAGCCCCAAGCCGTCGCGACTTACGCAGAACTCTTCGACATATATAAAAAGTTGTATTTCGCGATGGGGCAGCGCAAATCCGATCCAATCGCAATGGGCGACGTTCTGCCGCAACTCCGACGCATCGCCGCGCGAGCCCAAGCCGCGAAGTCATCCGAAGGATCGCGAGTATGCGAATGACGGATCATGTGGCGCAGGCTGTCAGCCTGCTGAGGCGAGAGTCGTCTCGCCTCTTCGGGGACTCTGAGGTGTGATGGTGAGCCGCGTATGTTAGAACAACTCCGCGAAGAAGTCCTCGAAGCCAATCTTGAAATCGTGCGCCGCGGCCTGGTGCTCTACACCTTCGGCAATGCCAGCGGCGTCGATCGCGAACGCGGCCTCATCGTCATCAAACCCAGCGGTGTGCCCTACGAAAAGATGACGCCCGTCGATCTCGTCATCACGGATCTCGATGGCCGCGTCGTCGAAGGATCGCTCAGGCCATCGTCCGATCTCGCCACGCACGCGCTGCTCTATCGATCTTTCCCATCGATCGGCGGAGTCGTCCACACCCATTCGCGACACGCCACCGCATGGGCGCAAGCGCGCCGCGAAATTTCATGCTTCGGCACCACGCACGCAGATTATTTCTGCAGTGGCGTTCCCGTGACCGACGCGCTGACGGATGAAGAAATCGCGGGCGATTACGAATTGGCAACGGGCGAAGCGATCGTGCGAACGATGCGAGATCGCGATCCGCTAGGCTGCCCGGCGGTGCTCGTCGCAGGCCACGCGCCCTTCTGTTGGGGAAAATCACCAGCCGATGCCGCGCATAACGCAGTGATGTTGGAGGAACTCGCAGTGCTCGCGCTCCAGACCCTAACGATAAACCCTACTGCCTCGCCGATCACCGACGCACTTCGCGACAAGCACCACTTCCGCAAGCACGGCCCCAACGCCACATACGGGCAGCATTGAGTCGAAGCCCATCTTTCATTCCGAATGTAGGGCAGGTTTTCAACCTGTGGCGGATTTCTTATCCGCCTGTTCGTTTTTACGTACGTAAGCGCTGGCCGGTCACAAAGGGCACGCGGGTTTGAAATCTTGCCCCACATATCACCGCGACCTCCGACGCGCCCGAACGGAGGTCAAGGCAGATTCACAACCCACAGGCCCAACCAGGCGAACGCCGTGAATAACGCGGCGACCGCGGCCAAGCCACGCGTCGATCGCCGGCTCAAACAGACGACAAAGAGAACTAAGCTGGCAAATGTGCCAGCGGCCACGGTGGTATAAAAGCGACCGCTATAATCTGACCCGAGTAGAATTCGCCGAAGGAGGAAACCGCCGATCATCAAGTAGACGTAGCTAAGCGTTGTCGCTATGGCCAGAGCGATAACGTATCGGTCACGTGCCATCAAAGCAGCCCGTCTCCACAAGAAGCTGAGCAGAACGATTGCGGCCGAAGAGGCTCGCGATAGATAGCCGACCGCGATCATCGCTTTACTCCACCCGCAGCCGCAAAATCGTCAGCGAATGCGCTGGAAATGTATAGCTGAACGAATTCCCCGCGACCGCCAGCGCCTTCGTCGACGGCACGACTTTCTTATCATCCCCGAACGTATGCGTCGCCTTCAGATCCGGATAATTCATCTGCCACACTTCGCCATCCTTCGCGAGCGAGCCCTCCTGATTCTCGATCTTCGCCGCGATGTCCTGCGACTTGCTCCGGTTCAGCACGTTCACGAACAGCGCATGATCCTTCGCGCTATACGTGGTCGACACATCCAGATAAGGAAGCTGCTGCCGATTCAGCGTATACATCGGCGATTGCACCCACGCATTCAACGCCACGTTCCCGCGCTGCTTGCCATACTCCAGAATCGGAAAATAAATCGGCTGCAGGAACAATCCATTCTTATTCGTCATGATCGGAGCGATCACGTTCACCATCTGCGCCAGGTTCGCCATCTTCACAATATCGGCGTGACGAAAAAACGTGTTGAAGAACATCCCCATGGCAAGTGCGTCCTCGAAGTTATAAACCTCTTCCAGATGCTGAGCATTCTGGGCGCGATACCACACGTTCCACTCGTCATACGCGATGTACATCGGACGCGTCGTCGGCGTCTGCCCCGCGTGAATCGAGGCCGCCGCAGTTTCGATATACCGCTCGATCGTCGCCGAATTCCCCAGAAACTTTTCCAGATCGTTATCCCGATTGTTGATGTACGTATGCAGCGCGACGTAGTCCGCCTGCCCGCGCAGTGCCGTGATCACCGTGCGATTCCATCCCTGCCAATCCGCGCCGTAATTGCTCGAACCACTTGCCACCAGCTTGATCGACGAATCCACCAGCCGCATCGCCTTCGCCGCTTCCAGCGCGAACTTCGCATAATCCTCCGCGTTCTTGTGCCCCAACTGCCACGGCCCATCGATCTCATTTCCCAGGCCCCAATACTTCACGTTGTACGGCGCATCGCGACCGTTCTTGCGCCGCTGATCCGCCCAATACGTGTGCCGCGATTCATTGGTGTACTCGACCCAATGCCGGGCATCATCCACCGTGCCGAGCCCGCCGTTGATGCAGATATACGGCTCCGCGCCGATCTTTTCGCAATAACGAAGGAACTCATCGGTGCCGAAACGATTCGATTCCAGATCGTTCCACGCCAGCTCCACGCGCACTGGACGCTGATCCTTCGGACCGATCCCATCCGTCCAGTTGTAGCCCGATGAAAAATTCCCGCCGGGATAGCGCAGGATCGACACGCCCAGCCGCTTCACCGCGTCCATCACATCTTTGCGATAGCCATCCGCATCCGATAGCGGATTGCCTTCGTCGTAAATTCCGCCGTAGATCATGCGGCCCAGGTGTTCGGCGAAATTGCCGAACAGCAGCGGATCCACTTCACCGATCTGGCGATCGATATCGATCTTGATGCGCGCCGCCGGCGTCTGCGCGCACGCGCCCACTGCGAAACATAAAACGAGTAATCGATTCATAGGCAATCCCTCGAATGATTATCTTTCACCCGTCTGGCATCACGCTATACTCGCAACTGATCTATGACCATTCAAGGAAAGCGAGCCATCGTCACGGGTGGTGAAAGCGGTATCGGTAAAGCGGTCGCGGAGCTGTTCGCGAAGGAGGGTGCCGAAGTCCACGTTGTCGACATCAACTCGAAAGATGACGCCCATCATCACGCCTGCGATTGCGCCGATGAATCCGCGGTCGAGCGCGTGTTTGGCGCGATTTCCGCGCAAGGCCGCATCGATATTCTGGTGAACAGCGTCGGCATCTCACACATCGGCACGCTCGAATCCACCGCTCCTGCTGATTTCGATCGCGTGATGCGTGTCAACGTCCGCAGTTTCTACAACACCATGCGAGCCGTGATCGGCCCTATGAAAGCGCAACGCGGCGGCGCGATCTGCAATCTCGCGTCCGTGGTCGCGACTGCCGCGTTGGCCGATCGCTTCGCGTACGGAACCAGCAAAGGCGCGGTCCTGGCGATGACGCTTTCGGTCGCCAAAGATTTTCTGGGCGACAACATCCGTTGCAATTGCATATCGCCCGCGCGCATTCACACTCCTTTCGTCGATGGCTACCTCGCGAAAAATTATCCCGGCCGAGAGCAGGAAATGTATCAGAAGCTCGCGCAAGCGCAGCCCATCGGGCGCATGGGTCGTCCCGACGAAGTCGCCAAACTCGCGCTGTTCCTGTGTTCCGATGACGCCGCGTTCATCACCGGCTGTGACTATCCCATCGACGGCGGCTTTTTCAATTTGCGATAGCCGTGATGCGGATCGATTCTCATCAACACTTCTGGAACTACGATTCCACGCGCGACACCTGGATCACCGATGAAATGTCGGTATTGAGGCGCGATTTCGGTCCTTCCGATCTCGCTCCTGAACTCGCGGCGAGTCTCATTGATGGCGCTGTCACGATCCAGGCCGATCAATCCGAGCGCGAAACCGAGTTTCTTCTCGACCTCGCCTCGCGCCACGATTTCATCAGAGGAGTGGTCGGCTGGGTGGATCTCCGTGCGCCCAATCTTCACGAACGCCTGCAGCATTTCTCGAAATTCCCGAAGCTCCGTGGATTTCGCCACGTCGCACAATCCGAACCCGACGACGGATTTCTCGTGCGAGACGAATTCGTTCGCGGCGTCGCGCAGCTTGCTGAATTCGGGTTCACCTACGACATCCTGATTTATGCGCGACAACTTCCCGCTGCAGTGGTGCTCGCCGAGCGGCTACCGAATCAGCCATTCGTGCTCGACCATATCGGGAAACCAGACCTTCGCTCCGGCGAGTTTTCGCATTGGTCCTCGGGAATTCGCGCACTCGCGGAACATCCCCACGTTCATTGCAAACTCTCCGGACTGATCACCGAAGCAGACTGGCATAGCTGGCATCCGCACGATTTTCGACGGTATCTGCATTTCGTTCTAGAAGTTTTCGGTCCCGATCGCCTGATGTTCGGATCGGACTGGCCCGTCTGCCTGCTCGCGGGATCGTATGCGCAAGTAAAGCAGTTGATCGCCGATGCTGTAAACGATTTGCCCCGCCGCGATCGGGAAAAAATATTCGGCGAGAACGCAATGCGATTTTACTCTCTTCTTCAAGGTGAACCTCGTGGATCTTCAACTTCGCGATAAAGTCATTCTGATTACCGGTGGCTCACGTGGCATCGGCGCCGCCATCGTGCGAGCTGCCGCAGCCGAAGGCGCCGCGTGTTTCGTCGTCGAACGATCTCCCGAGTCGACTCCCATCGCACCCGGCCGCATTGAAATCATGCAGGGCGACGTCACCGATCCTGCCGTCTGCGAACGCGCCGTCGGCCAGGCGATCGATGCTTTCGGCCGCATCGACGCGCTGGTCAACAATGTCGGCGTGAACGATCGCGTTTCGCTCGAGCACGGCAAGCCGGCCGAGCTGGTCACGTCGTTCGAGCGCAATCTATTTCACTACTTCAACGCCGCACATTACGCGCTGCCCGCTCTTAAGGAATCGCGCGGCACCATCCTGAACATCGCTTCGAAAGTCGCTGTAACCGGGCAAGGCGGTACCTCCGGCTACGTCGGCTCGAAGGGCGCAATTCTTTCGTTCACGCGTGATTGGGCGATCGAGTTACTTCCCTATCACATCCGCGTCAACGCCATCGTGCCCGCTGAAGTCGACACGCCGCTCTATCAACAATGGATCTCGACGTTCTCCGATCCCCAAGCGAAGCTCGATTCCATCGTTTCGAAAATCCCCTTCGGCAAGCGCATGACCACCCCCGATGAAATCGCCGCGATGGCGATCTTCCTGATCTCCGCGAAGGCATCGCACATCACCGGGCAACACGTCTTCGTGGACGGCGGTTACACCCATCTTGATCGCGCCATTTCCTAATCCCCCTTGCTTTCGGTGTCGCGCAGGAATATGATCTCTCGATCGGAAGGCGAAAGGAGCCTATGGGGAAAATCAACTTGAGCCGCGTGATACTCGGCGGCCTGCTGGCTGGCGTCGTGATCAACATCATTGAGGGCGTGGTGAACGGCGGATTTCTCGCCACGGATTGGGCGGACGCCATGACCGCGCTACATCAGCACAGTGTGTCGACCAAACAGATCATCGCGTTCAACGTGTGGGGATTCGCGATCGGCATTCTTACGGTGTGGCTCTACGCCGCGATGCGGCCACGCTATGGAGCGGGCCCGAAAACCGCCATCTGCGCAGGTTTGTTCATGTGGGCGGTTGGTTACGCACTGGCGAATTTCGCGCCGGTGATCCTGCACGTGTTCCCGGTGAGCCTGGTCGCGAAATCACTGTCGGCGGAGCTCGTCGAAATGGTGATCGCCGCGCTCGCCGGTGCCTGGCTCTATAAGGAAGCGGAAACGACATCCGCGAACGCCATGGCCGCGCGAGCCTGACCGCGCTTGCGGTAAGGTGAAACGGATGACCCGCCTATCATTCGTCTCTCTCATCGCCTTGTCCGCGATCGCCGCATTCGCTCAGCCGAAAACGCCATTCGCCGGCCGATGGGATTTCGTCGTCACCGCGAAGGACGCTTCGTATCCCGATTGGCTGGAAATCGCCGAAAAGGACGGAGCATGGGCCGCGCGCATGCAGCCGCGCACCGGCAGCGTGCATCCCGTCAAGATCGTGAGCATGGACGGCAATCACCTCACGCTGCTCATCTCGGCTTCCAACAAGAAACGTCCCGATACCACCTGGGAATTGACCGCCGCGTCCGGCAAAATCACGGGGGTTGAAAAGCATGGCGATGAAGCCGCCGCGCAACTCGCCGGCGTTCATGCGCCCGCACTCAAGCGCGACCCGCCGAAGGCGTGGACCACGCCTGAGCCTCTGTTCAACGGGAAGGATCTCAGCGGCTGGAAGCCTGACGATCCAGCGAAAAATCATTGGGAAGCGCAGGACGGAATTCTGGTGAACGTCGAACACGGCGCCAACCTGCAGACCACGCGCTCATTCCAGGATTTCAAGCTGCACCTCGAACTCAACTGCCCGGACGGCGGCAACAGCGGCGTCTATCTGCGCGGCCGCTATGAAATGCAGGTCGCTTACGAAAAGGAACCCGATAGTTTTCACAGCATGGGTGCGATTTACGGCATGCTCGCGCCTTCCGTCGAGATGCCGCGCAAGCCCGGCCAGTGGGAAGCGTTCGATATCACGCTGGTCGGCCGCTGGCTCACCATTGTGCGCGACGGCACCACGCTGATCGATCATCAGGAGATCGCCGGCATCACCGGCGGCGCGCTCGACGGCAATGAAGCCGAACCCGGCCCGTTCTACATCCAGGGCGATCACACCGGCGGCATGAAGTACCGCAATATCACAATCTCTGTTCCGAAGAAATAGAGCTTAACTGAAATCCAACATCAGTTCGTCGATGTAGCACCAACCCCAATCCTCGCCCGGCTCAATCGATTTCACGATCGGGTGCTTCAGGCGATGATAATGCTTGGTCGCATGCTTGTTCTTCGACGAATCGCAGCAACCCACGTGCCCGCACGTCATGCACAAGCGCAGGTGCACCCACGTGTCGCCCATCTTCAGGCACTCCTCGCAGCCGTTGGTGTTCGGCTTTACGTCGTGGATCTGATCCAGATGTTTGCATTCAGCCATAGAAGTTATCCTCCCGCGAGATATCTGTGCACGAACGCGACCGCCATTGCGCCTTCGCCCACCGCTGACGCGCAGCGCTTCATCGATCCATGCCGCACGTCGCCGGCCGCGAAAATTCCCGGCATGCTCGTCTCCAGAAAATAAGGTTCGCGATTCAGCGGCCAACGTTCGGGCAGCTTGCCATCGTTAAACAAATCGGGTCCGGTGACCAGATATCCACCCGCGTCCCGCACGATTCCGATTTCTTCCGCCCAGTTCGTGTGCGGCTCGCCGCCGATACAGATAAACAGCTTCCTGGTGTCGATGGTTTCCTTTTCGCCCGTCTGGCGATTCGTGATCTCCACCTTACCCAGGGTCTCGTCCCCGTCGATCGCGGTCACTTCGCTATTTAGCCGCACGCGAATGTTCGGCGCCGCATCGATGCGATCGCACAAGTAGCGCGACATGGTGTCCGCCAGCGCCGGCCCGCGCACCACCATCGAAATCGCGTTCGCGAATTTCGAAAAATGCATCACCGCTTGCCCGGCTGAGTTTCCGCCGCCGACCACGATCACGTGTTCATGCGCCATGCACGGCGTCGCTTCGCTTGCTCCAGCGCCATAATAAACACCCGCGCCGCGCAGCCGCTCTTCGTTCGGGAGACCAAGTGAACGATACGCCACGCCGGTCGCGCACAACGTGGCCCGCGCTACGATTTTGGTCCCGTCCGCCAAATGCCCCACGCCCTTGCCCGGCAGCATCTCCGCGCGAACTCCCTCGCGCCCGATCAGAATCTCAGCTCCGAATTTGATTGCCTGATCACGCGCCCGCTCCGCCAGGTCCGCTCCACTAATGCCTTTGGGAAATCCCAGGTAGTTCTCGATCTTCGAACTGCTCCCCGCCTGCCCGCCCACTGCCGACCGCTCGATCACCACCGTCGCCAGTCCTTCCGACGCGCCATATACCGCCGCGCTCAAGCCCGCGGGCCCGGCGCCGTAAATCGCCAGATCGTATTCCGCTCGCGACGCGTCGTGAAACCAGCCCAGCTTTTCGGTAATCTGGCGAATGGTGGGGCACTCGATGCGCTCGCCGTCGGCGAACACGCACACCGGCAGCCGCTTGTCGTTCAAACCTTCCACGCCCGCCAGTTCGCGCGCCTGCTGATCGGTGCGCAGTTCCACCCATTGGAACGGAACATCGCTGCGATGCAGAAAATCACGAATCATGTAGCCCAACGGAGCGCCGATTCTGCCGTAAAGCGTCACGCCCCCATGCGGATCTGCCGGTGTCATTCCCATCACAGTTATTGTCCCTATTAAATGAGCAAAACTGGTGTCGATGCGTTTCCGTGCACCTGGCCGCGTCAATCTGATTGGCGAGCACACCGATTACAACTACGGCTTCGTCCTGCCCGTGGCGATTCAGTTGAGTACCTATGCACGCGTCATGCCAAGAGACGATCGCTCGCTGGTCGTGGTCTCTCAGGGATTTGGCAATTTCGATTTCAACCTTGACGACCCCTCGACACTCCCATCGGAGGATTGGACAGACTACGTTCGCGGCGTGGCTCTCCAACTCGATCGCCGAATCGATCATCGGCTTCGCGGGGCGACTCTCGAACTTTCGAGCGGCATTCCCATCGGCGCAGGCCTGAGTTCATCCGCCGCCCTGGAAGTGGTTAGCGCTCTTGCGCTGCTCGCGAACTCCGGCCTTTCGCTCGATCGCAAAGAGCTTGCGCTGCTCTGCCAACGCGCCGAGAACGAATACGTCGGTGCCCGCTGCGGAATTATGGATCAATTCGCGTCCACCCATGGACGCGCCGGTCACGCCATGCTGCTCGATTGCCGCTCGCTCGACGTCACCTACGTGCCGATTCCCGATTACGTCGGGCTGGTGGTGTGTAATACCATGGTGCGCCATTCGCTGGCTGGGAATCAGTACAACCTGCGCCGCGCGCAATGCGAGGAGGCCGCGCGGGTGCTCGGCAAATCCCTGCGCGACGCCACGCTCGAAGATCTCGCGGACCACAAACTCGATTCGATCATCGAACGCCGCGCGCGCCACGTCATATCCGAAAATCAACGCGTGCTCGATGCCGCCGACGCGCTTCGGTCTAGTGACGTCCCCCGCTTTGCCGACCTCATGATCCAATCGCATCGCAGCTTGCGCGACGATTATGAGGTGAGCTGCTCCGAACTCGACACCATGGTCACGCTTGCACTCGATCTGCCCGGCGTCTATGGCGCGCGCATGACCGGCGGCGGTTTCGGCGGCTGCACCGTCAATCTCGTCGCGTCGCAGCACGCCGTGGCCTTCGCCGATCAGATCGCCAGAAATTATCAGCGCGAAACCGGCAGGTGTCCCGATGTATACATTTGCGAGGCTTCTAACGGCGCGGGGCCGGTATGATCGACTGGACAACTCACCCGCATCGCCGCTTCAATCCGCTCACCGGGCGATGGGTGCTGGTCTCGCCGCAGCGTACCGATCGCCCGTGGCAGGGTCAGATCGAAACGCCTGCGCCGCGTCTGCTTCGCCCTTACGATCCAGCGTGCTATCTCTGCCCCGGCAATCCGCGCGCCGCGGGCGTGGCGAATCCCACGTACACATCGACCTTCGTTTTCGAAAACGATTTTCCCGGGCTGCGACCGGATACTCCTGCGATGCGGGTCGAAACCAATCCGCTCCTTCGCGCCGAAACCGAGCAGGGCGTCTGCCGCGTCGTATGCTTTTCTCCGCGCCACGATCTCACGATTGCGCGCATGGAGATACCTGCGATTGAAACGATCGTCGACACGTGGATCGATCAGTATCGCGACCTCGCCGCGATGCCGTTCATCAATCACGTCCAGATTTTTGAAAACCGTGGCGAGATGATGGGCGCCAGCAATCCGCACCCGCATTGCCAGATCTGGGCGCAATCGTCGATTCCCGATGAAGTCACCACAGAATCCGCCCATCAACTCGCCCATTTTCGCGATCACGGCTCCTGTCTGCTGTGCGATTATCTCGCTCTCGAACGAAACTCCGAGCGCATCGTCTGCGAAAACGATTCTTTCGCAGCGCTGGTACCCTTCTGGGCCATCTGGCCCTTCGAGACGATTGTGATCGCCAAACGGCACCTCGCATCGCTCGCCCATTTCACGGTCCCCGAGCGCGCCGCCTTCGCCGACATCTTGAGCCAGATCGCGATCCGTTACGACAACCTCTTCGAAACGCCATTCCCGAACTCGTGGGGCATCCATCAGAGCCCGACGGATTCGAGCGACCACCCTGAGTGGCATTTCCACGCGCACTTCTATCCGCCGCTGCTCCGCTCCGCCACGATCCGAAAATTCCTGGTCGGCTTCGAACTCCTCGCCATTCCGCAGCGCGACCTTACCGCCGAACAAGCCGCTGCGCGACTGCGCGCCGTCTCCCCGGCTCACTATTTGAGCCGCGACCGTTTATAATCCCGATATGCCGAAAGCCGTGTTTGCATTCGCATGCTGTCTGATTGCGATTATGCCGATGATCGCGCAACCGACCCTTCCCGACGCGCACTTTCATCACCTGCACTTGAACGCGACCGATCCCGCCGCCGCCATCGATTTTTACACCACCAAGTTCGACGCTGAGAAATCGAACTATCACGGCGAGGCCGCCGTCCTCACGCAGAAAAGTTGGATTCTGTTCAACAAAGTGAACCAACCTCCGATTAGCGACACTACCAGCGCGATTTGGCATTTCGGCTGGGGCGCCGAGGATATGAAGGCGACCTACGAGAAACAGCTCGCCAGCGGAACCAGGTTTCAAACTCCGCTCACCGACATCAGCGATATTGGCGGAGGAACACAAATGGGCCGCTTCTTCTACGCCTACGTCGACGGGCCCGACCATTCGCTGATCGAACTCAACACCGCCGCGTTCCATCGCTTCGGTCACATCCATATGTTCAGCGCCGATCCCATCGCGGCCGGCGAATGGTACGCTAGGCATCTCGGCGCTCGCATGGGAAGCAAGGTCGCCCAAAAGCGCATGTATCGCGACGTCCAGATTGCGCCCAGCGCGTCGATTTATCTCGACAACGTGAACATCATCATCTACCCCGTCGAGTACACCGGCCGCACCACGCTCGAATCAACTCGCGGCCACGTAGTCGATCACATCGCGATCAGTGTGGACAATCTGAATGCGGCAGCCGCGCGATTAAAAGCCGCGGGCATCACCGTGACGAACGGATTTATGGAAGGTCCCGACAAGATTCAGATCGAGCTCATCGAAGGACAGGCGCACGATTAGTCACATCATTTGCGGCGCGACTGTGAAGGAGCGCGCTTGGGCTTAGCTGCACACCGCGACCAGGAATGCCCGGTGCACACTTCAATTACTCGTGCCGTAACGCGACCATCGGATCCACCCGCGACGCCCGCCGAGCCGGCAGAAATCCCGCCAGAAGCGCCGCTGACGACAGAATCGCGACGGCGATCGCGATTGGCCATACGTTCGCCGGCTTGATTCCGTACAGCAGCGACGACACCGTTTTGCCCGCGGCCAGCGTCGCCCCGATTCCCACCACCACGCCGATCGCCACCAGGATCGCCGTCTCACTCAGAATCATCCCCAGGATCTTCGACGGGACCGCGCCCAGCGCCATCCGCACGCCGATCTCGCCAGTCCTCTGCGTCACGCCGTATGACAACACGCCGTACAATCCCAGCACCGCCAACCCCATCGCCAGCGCGCCGAACACGCTCGCCAGGATCGCCAGCAAACGCGGTTGCGATAACGATTTCGACACCTGTTCATCCATCGTGCCAACATCGAATAGCGAAACCTTCGCGTCGATCGAACGGATCGCCGCGCGAAGGTCGCCCGCCAGTCGCTCCGGCTTGCCCGAGGTTCGCGCCAGCACCGTCATGTTGACCGATTCCTCCGCTTGCAGGAACGGCGAAAATACCACATCCATCTCGCCTTCCTGCATCGCGTAATTCTTGAAATCGCGCACCACCCCCACGATCGTGACCACAGGACCGTTGTGCGCCCACGACATCTGCCGGCCGATCGGATCGCGATCATCGAAGAAATGCTTCGCCATCGTTTCATTGATGATGGCGACCTCGGGAGCCGCGGCGTTATCGCGCTCCGTGAAATCGCGCCCCGCCACCAGATGCATGCCGGACGTGTTCAGGAATCCGACGCCCACTGCGTTCAACACCACCCACATTTTTGAAGTGTCCTCGCCCTTCTTGGGTGTGTAGCCGGGAACGAAAATGCTGCCCATGTAGATGCTGCCGGACATCAGCCGCATGGTCATCAGCGAAACTGATCGCACGCCTGGTAGCGCTCCCACCCGCTCCAGCACCTGTCGATAAAATTCCTTCGCTGCCGCGCCTTTGTATCCCGCTGTGTTCGAATCGATGGTCACCATCAGTTCATGATCGCGGTCATATCCCAGATCGGCTTCGTTCAGATTGCGGAAGGTGTCGAGAAACAATCCCGCGCCCACCAGCAGCGTCAGCGACAACGCCACCTGCGCCGCCACCAGAATCCGCCCGATCGGAAGCCTGCCCGCCGTGCGTCCCGATCGCGCCGCTTTGAGCGTCTCCGCAAAATCGATGCCGGTAGCGCGTAGCGCCGGTACGATTCCGAACAGCACCGCGTTCAGGATGCAAACCGCTGCCGTGAATCCCAGCACGCGCCAGTTCCATTGCACCCGAATCGCGCCCTCGAAGCCGGCCATCGCGATGATGGCGCTGCTCGCCCACGCCGCCAGCAACACTCCCAGCGCCCCGCCCAGCAAGGAGAGCAACAAGCTCTCCGTCAATAACTGCCGCATCAAACGCCAGCGAGTCGATCCCAAACTCAGCCGGATCGCGATCTCCCGTTGCCGCGCGCTCGCACGCGCCAGCAATAGATTCGCGATGTTCGCGCATGCGATCAACATCACCAACCCCACCACACCCATCAGCACCTGCAGTGGTTCGGAAAAGCGCCTGCGCACCGAACTCAAGCCCTGTCCCGCCGGATTCAGCACGATCCACGCTTTTTGAATGCCCGCCCGATCCTCGCTACCGCGCGCGATCATCGCCGCCTGATACAGACCGGTGAGTTCGGTAGCCGCCTGCTCTCGCGATACGCCCGGCTTCAGCCGCGCCACGACCGAGCCCACCGAATCCTCCGGTTTCTTTTCCTTCGACGACAGCTTGCGGTCTTCGACCTGCGGCATAGTCGATTGCGGGATTGTGATAGCCGGCGGCTCATCGGGCTTGGTGCCGTAAAACTCGCGCGGCGTCACTCCCACAATCGTGAAGGGAACTCCGTTCACCGTGATCGACCTTCCAATCACCCCCGGATCGCCGCCGAAGCGGCTGTGCCAATATCCGAATCCCAGTACCGCGAAGCGTCCGTCGGGAATGTCGTCTTTCGCTTCGAACCTCCTGCCGATCAGCGCGGGAACGCCCAGCACAGAATAATAATTCCCAGTCACGAACAGCCCTGTCGCCGGCTCCGCCTGGCCATCCACGCCGATGCTGATCTTCCCCCACGAGGTAAAACCAATCAGCCCCTGCACTGTGGTCGCCCGCGCTTGCATCTCGCGCCACGCACCCAGATCGATATTTCTCGAGACTTCCACGTTCCCCGTCTTCACCGAATTGGTGCTCATCGAAAGCAATTGGTCCGGGTGCGAAACCGGCAGCATGCGTAGCATCACTGCGTCGATCAGGCTGAAGATCGCCGTATTCGCGCCGATTCCCAGCGCCAGCGAAAGAATCGCTACCAGCGCGAACCCCGGGCTCTTGACCAGCATCCGTGCCGCGAATCTTAAATCCGAAGCGAGAGTTCTCATAGGTCAGTTTGACGTTGAGGCGACCAACGCGTTCGTGAACCACGTACTAGTCTCCCCTTGCCTGATTCAGACGATTCCCGCCTGATTTGGTTACCTTATTCCTCTACCGTCAGTTCCCGATCTCCGCTCGTCGCGATGGCCTCGCGAATCGTCAGGCTCAACACGATGCACCCATCCGACGCCGTGAAGTTCTCCGCCGCGTTATCGCCATGCAGGTAGAAGCCGAACCGCCCGAACATTTGATTGGCAGGATCGGGTGTCAGCGGCAGCACGAACTTTCCCGTCCTCCCCGGTCCGATCGGCAGCGCCGTACCGATCGAATAGATCCCTTGCGGAAGCGGTCCCCGATTCGCGACACTCTGCATCGCCGGATTATTCTTCGCCAAGCCCATTCCTGAATAGCCTGTGCCCGCGGCAACTCCATCGCGAGCCAAGGCGCCATTTGATTGTTGATAAGTCCACACCGTGAGGATAGCGTTCGTCGCGCACTCGGTTTGCCTCCTGAAAACTCCATGCGATTGGTCCGCAATGGGATACAATGATGCGGCTCGATTGACTATGCCCGATTACAGTGTTCGCGAACAACGCGGCTGGTACATGTACGATTTCGCGAACTCGGCGTTCTCCACCACCGTGGTCACGCTGTTCATGGGCCCCTACCTCACCGCGATCGCGAAAAGCGCCGCCGACTCGACCGGCAACGTCCATCCCTTCGGCATTCCCGTTTACGCCCCCAGCCTGTACAGCTACGTCGTCGCGATTTCCGTCATCTGCCAGGTTCTATTTCTGCCGATCGTCGGCGCCATCGCCGATTATGGCCGACGCAAGCGGGAAGTCCTTGCCGCTACCGCGTATTTCGGCGCTGCCGCCACCATGGCGATGTTTTTTCTCGAGGGCAAGGAATATCTGTTCGGCTCTTTGCTGTTCATCATTTCGAACCTCAGCTTCGGCGCTTCACTGGTAATCTACAATTCTTTTCTTCCGGAAATCGCCCCGCCTGATGAACGCGACGCGGTGTCGACCAAAGGCTTCGCATGGGGCTATCTGGGCGGAGGCTTGCTGCTCGCGTTGAATCTGGTCCTGCTGCTGAAAGCCGAATCGCTGGGCGTCACGCGCGGCTTCGCAGTTCGCGTCAGTCTCGCCTCCGCAGGCGCCTGGTGGGCGATCTTCACCATCCCCACACTCCTCACGCTGCGCAATCGGGGACCTCACCGGGTTTTGGGCGCCGGTGAACACGCGGTCGGGACCGTGCTTCGCCAATTGGCCCACACCGCGCGCGAAGTGCGAAAGTATCCGCAGACGTTCACGTTTCTGATCGCGTACTTGCTCTATAACGACGCCATCCAGACCGTTCTCGTGGAAGCCTCGCTATTCGGCGCCGATGAATTAAAAATCTCCGAATCGAATCTCACGCTGGCGATTCTGATGGTGCAGTTCGTCGCGTTTCCCGGTTCCCTCGCGTTCAACTGGCTGGCGCGCCTGATCACTGCCAAACGCGCCGTGATCGTCAGCCTGGTGATCTGGACCGGCACTCTCGTCTACATCTACGCGGTCGTGAAAACCACCACGCAGTTCTTCGTCCTCGCTGCGATCATCGCCGTGATCATGGGAGGCAGCCAAGCCCTCAGCCGCTCGCTTTACGCGCAGATCATTCCCAAAGGCCGCGAAGCCGAATACTACAGCGTCTATGAAGTGAGCGACAAAGGCACCAGTTGGATGGGCCCGAGTTTCTTTGGTCTGGCGATGCAGTTCACCCACAGCTATCGCGTCGCGGTGTTGTCGCTGATTGTGTTTTTCATCGCGGGGCTACTGGTGCTTTTGAAAGTCGATATGGAACGCGGCGAAAAAGATGTCGCGCGCGGCGGAGTTGCTTAGTCGCGCAGCGGCTCACGAAGCAACCACATCAACCCGCCCAGCATGGCGACCATAATCGCGTCGGTAATTTCGGCGGATCGCCCCGGCAGGTAGACCTGAGCGAATCGCAAACCCAGGACCGTCACGCCCGCAATAAATACAGACGCTCTCAACGAAACGCCCGTACGGACCGGCAGCCACACCGCCATTCCGTAAGTGAACGCCTTCTCAAGGAATGAGCGAACGGCATTGTCGCGCGGCCCGTCGATAAGACTTGCGAACGGATACCATCCGAACCGGCGAGGCCTTGTCAGAAAATGAAACGGGTCGAGCGCTTGCAAAACCACAAGCAGCGCGAATGCCGCCGTCACGATCGCCACCCGGCCATTGAGCCTCGAGATTCCCACCCATAGGATCGCGGCGAGAATCGCGCCCCCAACTTCGGCCGTCGTGATCTGGCCCATGATCACAAACACTCGCGCCGCCAGGACGGCTGCGACCATCGCAGCGAGCAACATCCGGCTGCGCGCCGCGTCGAAGATTGCTTCCAGCAGAACGCCCGCCGCCAGCCAGTACACCGTTTGCTTGTACAATTCGACCGGCGAGGTGGAGCCGTTCGACAAGTGCACATGAAAATTGATCGCGGGAAAATAGGGAAACAGACGATTGCCAGCCCAGCATGCGACCATCAGCATTGCGAACGGCCTGCGCACCCCGCGCGGCCACAAGGTGCCCGACCATGCCCCCAGTAGCGCGCCAGCACATACCCCAGCGGTGTTCCATTCGAAGTCGCCGAATTCCGGTTTCCGGCCAGGATCGTAAAACTGCGTCATCTCCATCGACAGCGAGAGCGCGCTGCCGGCGATTACGATGAGCGCCATCGCGATCCATCGCCATCGCGGGTTCACTGCTTTTACCGCGCACAACCCCAGCGGGAAATAGAGCAGGAAGTTGGAGACGTTATCGCCGAAGTCGGTTGGAAACGGCGATGTAAAAAGTGCGCGAAAGGGTCCGCCAGGAACATCGGCAGCGCGAAAATGAAACGGGTATAGCGACCCGTAGATGATTACTGTGACGATGCCAAGCGCGACTACCGCAAGCCGCGGATCGATCCAACTGCCCTGATTTACGTCGCGGGATTGCGATGGAAGCAAAAATCATGGTAGCGCTTGTGCATGCCTACTGTTCAAGTGGAAACTCGAAGTCGCGTTGCGATGGTCACCATCGATCGTCCGGACGTGCGTAACGCCGTCGATCGCGCGACGGCCGAAGCGCTCGCCAACGCATTTCGCGAATTCGACGCAAACGATTCGCTCGACGTCGCGATCCTCGCCGGCTCGGGCGGCAACTTCTGCGCAGGCGCGGATCTGAAAGCGCTCGCCGCGGACGCCGGAAATCGAATGTCGGACGATGGCGATGGCCCGATGGGCCCCACGCGCATGCTCCTTTCGAAACCCGTGATCGCGGCTGTGGAAGGCTACGCCGTCGCGGGGGGACTGGAACTGGCGCTATGGTGCGACCTGCGCGTCGCCGCATCCAACGCGATCTTCGGCGTTTTCTGCCGCCGCTTCGGAGTGCCGCTGGTCGATCTCGGCACCGTTCGGCTGTCGCGCCTGATCGGGCAGAGCCGCGCCATGGATCTGATCCTCACGGGCCGTCCGGTTTCGGGCGACGAAGCCTTGACGATGGGTCTGGCGAATCGCGTCTGCGAACCGGGACAAGCGCTCGACACTGCGATTGCGCTCGCCGAATCGCTCAGCGCGCTACCGCAAACTTGCATGCGATCCGATCGCCTGTCGGTCTACGAGCAGTGGTCGCGCGACTGGGATTCCGCGATGCGGAACGAATTCCGCAGGGGCAGGGAAGTGGTCGCGAGCGGCGAAACCGTTCGAGGCGCCACTCGCTTTACGAAAGGAGCAGGCCGTCACGGAGCAGCATAACGTCCGCAATATCGCATTGAGGCGCGACAGGAATGGAGCGCGTTCGGGCAGCGCACGGGGCTCGATCATCTTTCTTTTTTCATGGGACACTAAATCGAGAGCATGACCGCCGCGACATTTTTGATCGGAATTGTTTTGGCAATCGGATTGGGTGCCGCCCTTTCCACGCTCTGGCTGCGCTCGAAGCCCATTCCCGAAGCGCCGCCAAAACAAGATCCGAATCAGCCGATTGCCGAAGCGCTCCTGCGCATCGAAACCCAGATCCGCGATTTCGAAGCGCAACGCCAGCACATGTTCGGCGGCCTGGAGCATCACCTCACCTCGCTCAGCCGCGAAACGGTGGCGCTGTCGCAAGCCTTGCGCGCCCCCAATTCGCGAGGCCGTTGGGGCGAACTGACCCTGCGCCGCGTCGCCGAGCTGGCCGGCATGGCGCCCTATTGCGACTTTTTCGAACAGCAATCCGACAACGGAACTCGTCCCGATATGATCGTGCGCTTGCCCGGCTCGCGAACTCTTGCCGTCGATGCGAAAGTTCCGCTCGCTGCCTATCTCGACGCCGAAGCCGCCATGGACGATACCACACGCCGCGCCGCGCTCGATCGCCACGCGCAACAGGTCAGCCGTCACGTGAATCAACTGAGCACCCGCGAATACTGGCTGCAATTGCAGCCCGCGCCCGAAATGGTGGTGCTGTTTCTGGCCGGCGACCATTTCCTGAGCGCCGCGCTGGAACGTGATCCCGAATTGCTGGAGCGCGCGCTCGCGAAAAAGGTTCTGCTCGCTACGCCGATGACATTGGTGAGCGTGCTGAAGGGCGTTTCCTATGGGTGGAAGCAGGAACGGCTGGCGCAAAATGCCAGCGAGCTGCGCCGCATCGCCGGCGAATTCTACGATCGCGTCCGTACCTTCTCCGATTCCTACGCCGATGCCGGCCGTCATCTGGCGCGCGCTGTCGACGCGTACAATCGCTCGGCTGGATCGTGGGAGACGCGCATGCTGCCGTCGCTGAAACGCATGCGCGAACTGGGCGCAGGGTCGGGCAACGACGCGGCAACTCCGGCCCGCGTCGACACCGCTGTTCGCGAACCTCAATCCATTCACGGAGGGCCTACGCTGCCCACATGATGCGCCGCTTTTTCCTATTCCTCTCCGGACACCGCGGCGTGCGGAGATGGATGGAGACCTCGTCCGTCTCGAAAAAGTTCACGCGCCGGTTTATCGCGGGAGAAACTCTCGAAGATGCGCTGCAGGTGTGCGCGAATTTGTCCGCCGAAAAAACCTGGTCGACGCTCGACCATCTCGGCGAAAACGTCACCACTCTCGATGAAGCCGCGGCATCTCGCGATTCCTATTTCGAAGCGCTGGCCGGAATCGAATCGCGAAAACTCCCCGCCACCGTTTCGATGAAACTCACCCAGCTTGGACTCGATCTCTCTGAAGCCGCCTGTCTCGAAAACGTACGGCTACTCGCGACACGCGCCAAAGCGAATGGCAGCCGCATCGAGATCGACATGGAATCGACCGTGTACACAGACCGCACCCTGCACGTCGTCGAAGCGTTGCATAAAGAATCACTTGATCCACGTTGCGTGATCCAAGCGTATCTTCATCGCAGCGCGGCCGATATCGATCGCATGAATCAGCTCGCGATTCCCGTTCGCTTGTGCAAGGGCGCGTACGATGAACCGCACTCGGTCGCATTCGCCGAAAAGCGCGACGTGGACCGCAGTTATGTGACGTTGATGAAGACGCTGCTCGATAAGGGCGCGTATCCCGCCATCGCGACTCACGATGAAACCATCGTCGGCGAAGCTTTCCGCTACGCGCGCGAACGCAAAATCCGGCCGGAACAATTCGAATTTCAGATGTTGTACGGAATCCGGCGCGACTTGCAGCGTCGCTTGTCGATTTAGGATATCGCTTGCGCTTGTACGTGCCCTACGGCACAGCGTGGTATCCGTACTTCATGCGGCGGCTGGCTGAGCGGCCGGCCAACGTGTGGTTTATCGCGCGGAATTTGTTCCGCTGATGGGAACCTGATCCACGATCTCGATCCCGAACGCATCCAGGCCGATCACCTTGCGGGGATGATTGGTCAACAGGCGAATCGTGGACAAGCCCAGATCCGCCAGAATCTGCGCACCGATTCCGATTTCATGCTGCGGAGGCGCTTGCCCATGCTGAGGATGATGGGTGCGCGCTCCGATTCCGGATTGGTGCAGATATACCAGCACGCCGGCGCCTTCTGCGGATATGCGCTGGAGCGATTCGCGAATGGTTCGCTGGCAATCGCAGCGCGTCGAGCCGAACACGTCGCCATAAATGCAGCGGGCGTGCATGCGCACCAGAATATTTTCGTGCCGCGCGACCTCGCCCTGAACCAGCGCCACATGCGATTCGCCATTGATCTTGCTGACATAGGTAATGGTCTTGAACGATCCGAATTCCGTGTCGAGGCAGCCTTCGCTCTGCCGCTCCACCGATCGTTCGGTTTCCAAGCGGTAGCGAATCAGGCTCGCGACCGAAATCATCTTGATTCCATGTTGCGCGCAGAACTCCGTCAGCTCAGGCACGCGCGCCATGGTGCCGTCGGCATTCATGATTTCGCAGATCACGCCGCCGGGCCGCAACCCCGCCATGCGCGCCAGATCGACCGCGGCTTCCGTCTGACCCGCACGCACCAGCACGCCGCCTTCGCGCGCGCGCAGCGGAAAAATATGGCCGGGACGCGCCAGATCGCGGGGGCGAGTCTGCGGAGCCATCGCCACGCGAATGGTATGGGCGCGGTCGGCCGCCGAAATTCCGGTGCTGACGCCTTCGGCAGCATCGATCGATTCGCAAAAAGCGGTGCCGAAGCGCGACGTGTTCATCGGCGAAACCAGCGGCAGATGCAGCGCGTCGCAGCGCTCCGGCGCCAGCGCCAGGCAGATCAGCCCGCGGCCGTGCATGGCCATGAAGTTGATTGCTTCGGGCGTGATGAATTGGGCGGCCATGGTGAGGTCGCCTTCGTTCTCGCGATCCTCGTCGTCGACCACGACCAGCATTTGGCCGGCGCGAAAATCCTCCAGTGCTTCTGTGATGCTTGCAAATGGCATTTTCTTTCAGGATAGCGCCATTAGCTTCCGGCGAACGAAATCCAACGCGACCTGCGCTGCTAGCATTCGGATCCTGGCACGATCTCCGCCGGGCATTTGAAGCTTGCGCGTGTCCGTCCCGTTTCGATCCGCGAACCCCAGAAACACCGTGCCTACCGGCGCGCCCGTAGCGCTAACGGGTCCGGCTTCGCCCGTGACCGAAATCGCATACGTCGATCCCGTCTTCGCGCGTGCGCCTGCTGCCATCGCGCGCGCTACTTCTTCGCTCACCGCGGTGTGTTTCTCGATCAGCGGCGCGTCGACACCCAGCAGTTCCGTCTTCAAGCGATCGTTGTACACGATGAATCCGCCGGAGAAGTAATCGGATGCGCCGCTGACCGACGTGATTCGCTGTCCCACGCTTCCTCCCGTGGCGCTTTCGGCGACACTCAACGTCGCGCCGCGCGCGCGGAGCAAATCGCCGACCACTTGTTCCAGCGATTCACCTTTGCGCGAATAGATCCGATCGCCCAGCAGTTCTTCGATCGGCCCCGCGACTTCGCTGAGCAATCGCTCACATTCGTCAGCGGTCTCCCCGCGAGCCCGCAGATGGACATGAATATCTCCCGCGCCCGCCAGAATCGTCGTCGCCGGATTGGTGTATTTCGAGTACACCGGCGCGATCAGCGAATCCAGATCCGATTCGCCCATGCCCGCCACCCGATATTGCCTTTCGCGAATCACCTGCGGCGGCAAATATTTTCCGAGGCGCGGAATGCACTCCTCGCGGAACATCGGTTCCAGTTCGCGCGGCGGTCCCGGCAACAGCATCACGATCTTCTGGGCCAACGAAATCCATTGCCCCGGCGCGCTGCCGCGCGGATTCGGAATGATCTCCGCACCCTCGATCACGAACGCCTGGCGCTTGTTGTTCTCCGCCATCGGACGGCGAAATTGTTTGAAGCGTTCCACCAGCCAATCGCAGATCGCCTGATCGAAGATCAGCTTTCGGCCCAGAGCCTCCGCCACCGCGTCGCGCGTCAAATCATCCTCTGTCGGGCCCAGGCCGCCTGTCAGAATCACGATTTGGGCGCTCGCGATTGCGTCGCGAATGGTCGCCGTCAGCCGCGCGCGATCGTCGCCGACAATGAACTTGCGCCGCACCTCGACGCCCAACGCATTCAATTGTTCGGTGAGAAAAAGAGAATTCGTGTCGACGCGTTCGTGAGTCAGCAACTCCGACCCGACCGCGATGATTTCGGCGTCTGCCGCCTTGCCCGCCACGTTACGGAATCCGCCGCCCGTCGACGCCCGCATGAATGCGGTAGATGGAATTGTTGGTCGCCAGCACCAGCGCTTTCGATGGCGCGAACGCCAGCCCCACGATCTGCGGGTCCGGAAAGGAACAACTCGCCTTCCGCGCCCGAATTCACACGCACCACGCCGCGCCGTCCGCCCAGTGATCCGGCGACGTACAAATTGCCTTTCGAGTCAAACGCCATCCCCTGCGGCCGGCCCAGTCCCCGGTAGAAAACCTCGACCTGACCCGCCGAAGAAATGCGATGAACGGAATCGAAGCTCGAAGTGGTGGGCCCGGTGACGTACAGATAACCATCCGGCCCGAATGCGAGATGATAGGCCGCAATGGACGGCTCCATGGTCGCGAACACATAAATCTGCCGCTGCCGGCTGATCTTGAAAATCGTGCCGCTGCGATCGCCGACGAACAGATTGCCTTCCGGATCGAACACAATCCCGGTCGCGACGCCCATCCCTTCGACATACACTGCCATGTTGCCGCCCGGCGAGATTTGATACACCACGCCTTCGTGCCGGCTCGACGCGTACAGCACGCCCTGCTCATCGAGAGCGAGCCCGGTCGCATTCATCAGATCGGTCACGCACGGCTTCGAATGATAATTCGTGTCGATTTTGTAGATCGACGCCGGCGTCTTCTGCCCCGGCGATCCGCTGAACGTCGTAAAGATATTGCCCTCGCGATCGACCACCGGATTCGCCACCGGATGCAATCCATCGGCGATGGGGATGCCGATCTCGCAGGTCCACACGCTGGAATGCTGCTCGCTGCCCACGCTTAGCTCGCTGCCGGCCGCGCCATCGGGCACGCGCGCGATCACATAAGTATCCGATCCAACCACGATGGGCGCGGCGACGTTACCCATCCGCACCTGCGCGCGCGCGAAATTCGGCGCGCCGTTCGCCAGGCCTTTGCCGCGAATGGTGATCTCGCCTCCAGGAATCGCGGCGAGCGGGAAAACGTCGGAAATCTGCGGGCGCACTTCTGAAGATTTGCGAAAGGCCATGAGAGCTGCTGTCTTTATGATACGCCGCGCGTCCTCTTTGAGGCGCGGACGTAAGTCCCCGCGGTCGGCCTAATACAAATTCAACCAGCCGACCGCATACATCACGATCGCGCCGTACACCCCGGCCATCGCATCGTCGCCGACGATTCCCAATCCTCCATGGACCTTTTGATCGATCTGCCGCGCCGGCGGAGGCTTGATGATGTCCAGAATCCGGAACAGCGCGAATGCCAGCAGCCAGCTTCGCCAGTTGAAATGCGTGGCGCCGGCGAGCGTGATCCACTGCCCGATCACTTCATCCACCACCACAATTCCCGGATCATCTTTACCCGCGGCGCGCGCCGTAATCGTCGACGCCGGAATTCCCGGAATGCACAGCAGCAGCGCGATCACGGCCCACCACATCGGCGCGAACGGGAAATAAAAATTCACCACCCACGCGATGGCGATCGCGGCGAGCGATCCCGCTGTTCCCGGCGCGACCGGCGCGTAGCCGCAACCGAACCAGGTGGCGACCAATTTTGAAAGGAGCCGAACAATCAATCGTGCATTCCCTCAATGACGGGGTCTTCGGACTCGTCGTCCTGGTCGCTGCGGCCCTCAAAGGAATATTTTTCTTCCGCCCAATTGCCCAGGTCGACATCCTTGCAGCGCGCGCTGCAGAACGGCATGAACGGATCGTCGAGTTTCACTTCACGCTTGCAGATCGGACATTTCATCGTTAGATCGCGAGCTGAATCAATGACGAATCGCGCGGCGCGGCGGCTTCATCGACGATCTCGCCCGTCAGATCGTAATCATGCGCGGCGGTGATGCGCATCTTGCGAAATTCGCCCGCGTTAAGCGGCTGATCGCCGGGATCGGAGATGTAGCACACGCCGTCGATTTCAGGAGCCTGCGACGCCATGCGCGCCTGCCACACCAGTTCGGAATCGGCCGACGGCCCTTCCACCAGCACCGTCACTTCCTTGCCGATCAACCGCCGATTGCTGGCGCGCGAAATCTTCCGCTGGATCGACATCAAGCGGCGCTTGCGATTGTAGATCGTCTTCGCGTCCACCTTCTGATCCAGTTCGAAACTCTTGCTCGAGTCTTCGTCGGAATAAGAAAACACACCCAGCCGATCGAACCGCGCCGCTTCCACAAACTGCGCCAGCGTTTCGAAATCCTCTGCCGATTCGCCCGGGAATCCGACGATCATGCTGGTGCGAATCGCCACGCCAGGAATCGTCCGCCGGATCTGGTCGAGCAGCTTCGGAGGAAAATATCCCCGCTCGCGCCCGCGCTTCATGCGCTTCAGCACCGGCGCGCTGGCATGCTGCAGCGGCATGTCGATATACTTCACCAGCGCCGCGTGCTCCGCAATCGTATCCAGCAAGCGCTGCGTGACCTTGTTCGGATAGCAGTACAGAAACCGCACCCACTTTTCATGATCGGTGGGGATCTCCGCCAGCCGCGCCAACAATTGCGACAAGCCGTCTTTCAATCCGAAATCTTCGCCGTAGCAAGTCGTATCCTGGCCGATCAGATTGATCTCCCGAACGCCTTGCGAAAACAGCCGCGTCGCTTCGCTGATCACCGATTCGAACCGGCGGCTGCGAAATTTCCCGCGATACTGCGGGATCACGCAGAACGTGCACGGATGATCGCAACCCTCGGCGATTTTGATATACGCAAAATGCTTCGGCGTCGCGAGAACACGCGGCGTCAGATCGTGATACAGATACTGGTCGAAAGGATTCGCCGGCGGCTTCGCCTCGACGCCTTCGCACAATTCGGTGATCTGCTCCAGCTCATTCGTGCCGATCACTGCGTCAACCTCAGGCATGTTCTTCTGAATGTCGGCGCGATAGCGTTCCACCAGACACCCCGCGACGATCAGCCGCTGCGCCCGCCCGGTCTTCTTGTACTCCGCCATTTCCAGAATCGTGTCGACCGATTCCTGCTTGGCGGGATCGATGAAGCTGCACGTGTTCACCACGATCACGTCGGCGTCCGAGGGATGCGGCGTCAGCTCATGACCCGACGCGGTGAGCTGGCCCATCATCACCTCGGTATCGACAAGGTTCTTCGGGCATCCAAGACTGACAAAACCAATTTTCAATTGCTGCTCGTTTCGATTAAATGTGGCAGTGCGAAAGTCCGCGCTTTTCCAAATACTGCTGATGATATTCTTCGGCGCGCCAGAACGTGGTCGCAGGGACGATCTCCGTCACAATCGGGCGCTTGAAATTCTTCTGCGCAGCGTCGCGCGAAGCGATCGCTTCTTTTTCCTGCTCCGGCGAATGAAAGAAAATCGCCGAGCGATACTGCGTACCCACATCCGGCCCCTGGCGATCTTTCGTGGTCGGATCGTGATTTTCCCAGAACACGTTCAGCAGATCGTGATAACTGATGATCGCCGGATCGAATGTCACCTCGACCACTTCGGCGTGCCCGGTCTCATCGGTGCAGACATCCTGATAGCTAGGATTCTGCATCGCGCCGCCTTCATAGCCGACCGCGGTCGATTTCACGCCGGCCAATCGCCGGAATGTCGATTCGACTCCCCAGAAGCATCCGGCTCCGAATGTAGCTTTCTCCAACTGCTCCATGATTCAATTGTAAGTTGTCGCTCGCCCGGCTTGCTCGAACCGACGGCCGTAACGCAAATCGGATTGAGGCGCGAACGGCAGAGAGCGCGTTCGGGAGCAACGAGACATGACGAATGAATAAACTCAGAATCACGAACGCAACCAAAAGCAAGCTCCTGTGCCGATCGAGCCGACATCGCCGACACCATCGCCAAACGCAACACCGGCTTATTGAAGCATCTGAAGCTCGACCCAGGCGAAGGATTGCTGATCCCGACGCAAGCGGTCCACACCTTCCGCATGAATTTCCCGATCGACGTGGCGTTCCTGAGCCGCAAGCGAAAAGTCCTGAAGATCCGAGCGAACATGGTGCGCAGCCGAATCGCGATGAGCCTGCGCGCGCATTCTGTCCTGGAACTCCCCGCAGGCACGCTAGCGGAAACGGAGACAGATGTCGGAGATCAATTGGTGGTAGAAAAGTACGACATCTGAAAGCTATCGATTGAGGCGCGGACGTCAGTCCGCGCGCTTGGGCGCAACGGCGCATTGAAGCGAGGTGGATGTTTGAAAAAATACGCAATCGTGATCGAGCATGGCGAGAACAACCTATCGGCATACGTTCCCGATTTGCCGGGCTGCGTCGCGACAGGGAGAACGGTCGAAGAAATTAAGCGCAACATGCGCGAAGCGATCGAATTTCATCTCGAAGGGATGCGAGAGGACGGCGATCCGATCCCCGAACCTCACACCGATGTTGCGTACGTGGAGCTTCAGACAGCCTGACGCGCAAAATCGGTGCGATGTGAACGTCAGCGCAGCAGCTTGCGATGCTCTTTCAAAATGCACCGGTCCATCACCACATTCATCCCCGCTGCCCGAGCGCGATCTGCGGCATCCTCATCGACCACGCCTTCCTGCATCCACACCGTCTTCGCCCCGATCTTCATCGCCGACTCGACCACGTCCGCCACGAACTCCGACCGGCGAAACACGTTCACGATGTCGACCGGCACCGGCACATCTTCGAGTCGAGCGTAGCTCTTCTCACCGAGCACTTCGCTCTCATTCGGATTCACCGGAATAATGCGATAACCCGCGCGCTGCATGTACTCCGTCACGCCGTTCGAAACGCGCATGGGATTCCCCGACAGCCCCACCACCGCGATCGTTTTGGACGATTTCAAAATCTCAGGAATGTTCGACATCGAGTTTGAGCAGCTTGCGGAACCGCTCGATCTCCTTCGCGGTCAGCGCGCGATGCTTCCCCGGCGGCACATCCAGATCCAGGAATCCGATCTTCACGCGGCGCAGCTTCTCCACCAATCGCCCGAAATGTTTGAACATCATGCGGATCTGATTCTGCCGTCCTTCGGCGAGCTTCACCTCATACCAGGGATTCGCGCCCTGCTTGATGAGTTTCAGCTCGGCGGGAGCTGTTTTGCGGCCACCCAGCGGAACCCCTTCGCGAAAAGCCTTCGCCTGATCTTCGGTCAGCGGTCCCGTCACCTTGACGACGTACGTTTTCGTGACGTGGCTGGCAGGCGCCGTGATGCGATGCGCGAACTCGCCGTCATTGGTCAGCAGCAGCAAGCCTTCGCTGTGATAATCGAGGCGCCCCACCGGGAACACGCGCGTTCGCAGGCCGCGCAGCAGATGCATCACGGTCTCGCGACCCTCGGGATCGGAAACCGTGGTCACGCAATTCTTGGGCTTGTTCATCGCGATGTAGACCAGGTTTTTCGGCTTATGCAGCGCCTGCCCGTCTACTTTGATGTGATCCGTTTCGATGTCGGCTTTCGAGCCAAGCTCGCTCACCGTCTTGCCGTTCACCGACACGCGCCCTTCGGTGATCAGAAGTTCGGCTTTGCGGCGGCTCGCGATGCCCGCCTGCGACAGGATCTTCTGTAATCGCTCTTCAGGCATTGTTGAACCACACACTGGTGGCGCAGGCTGTCCAGCCTGCTGAGGCGAGAGTCGTCTCGCCTCTTTCGATCGAAGAAGCGTCGCTCACGCTCATTCTGCTGCGCCCTCCTCGGTCGACGATTCCGGCTCAGCTTCCGGAGGCGGCGGATTCAACTCCTCCGGCTCGATCAACTGCATCTGAGCCTCGGCCTCATCCACGATCTCCAATCGCCCCAGCTCTTCGAACTCCTTCGGCGTCGGCAGCTCGCCAAATCTTTCAGCCCGAACTGCACCAGGAATTCTTTGGTGGTCTTATACAGAATCGGCTTGCCGATCACGTCCTTGCGGCCCGATTCCTTGATCAGCTTGCGATCCAGCAGCGTCTTCAGCACGCCCGCGCCCTGCACGCCGCGGATGTCCATGATCTCCGGAGTCGTCACCGGCTGCTTGTAAGCGATCACCGCCAGCGTTTCCAGCGCCGGGAGCGACAATTTCAACGGCGGCGTCAGCTTCTTGACGAACGATCGAACGGCTTCGTGATGCTCCGCCTTGGTGGCCATCTTGTAGCCACCCGCCACTTCGCGAATCGATAATCCGTGCGCCGGCAGAGCAAATTCCTCGACAAGAAGATCGAGCTGCCGCTTCACTTTGTCCATCGGCTGCTGCAGCGCCGCGGCGATCTGCTGCGCCGAAAGCGGCTCATCGGTCACGTACACGATCGCTTCCAGAATCGCGCGCAATTCCGCGCCATCGTCGGCGGGGCGATCCTCACCCATCTGGGTTCCGTCGAATTCTTCCATTGCTCCTATTTGTATCCTTCGTCGATGGTGCTCATCACTTGTTCCGACCCGAATGCCGCTTCAAATCCCTTCAATCGCTTGATGCCGATTTCGCCGAACGCATCCGATTGAACCAGCCCGATGGCCTGCAGCTTCACCAGCTCCAGCAACGCCAGGAACAAGCAGATCATGGCGCGGCGGCTGCGCTGGCGTTCGAACAAATCGCGCGCGGAAATCGGCTTGGTCTCGTCGCCGAAAACATTCTTCAAATAGCGAATCATGTCGGGCACGGAGACTTCTTCGGTGCCGATTTCATACGTCGGCCGATGTTTGGCGCGCTCCAGCACGCTCTGAAACGTCTTCACCAGATCGAACAGCGATACCGCCAGCCCCGGATCGTCATCTTCGGCGCGGAACTGCTCGATCTGCGGATTCGACCACACCGCTTCTTCGATCACGCGTTTCTGATGCAGCATCTCGGCAGCGTCCTTGAAGCGCTCATATTCAAGCAGCCGCTCGGCCAGTTCCTTGCGCGGATCGTCCTCCGGCATCATCTTTTCAAGTTCCGGATCGCGCGGCAGCAGCATCTTCGACTTGATGTGAATCAGCGTGGCGGCCATGTACACGAATTCGGCGCTCAGCTCGATGTTCATCTCCACAGCGCGCTGCATGTATTCCATGTACTGCGTGGTGATTTGCGCGATGGGGATGTCGTAGATATTGATCTGCTGCTTGCGGATCAGGTCCAGCAACAGGTCGAGCGGTCCGTCATATTGGTCCAGGTGGAAATTCAGCGGTGAAGACACTACTCAAGACAGGATAGCAAGCTCACGCTCCCGGATTCAGTTTCCGCGGCCGAATCCGCCGCGCCTTCGCCAAGTGCGGCATTGTCAATGGGGTGGCGGCTCGCACGCCTCTTCATCGGGCCATTGCCAACCGTTTCGCCGCCCAACGTAATCACCGTGCAGGCCCATCCCACTGATTCCTACCGGCATGGGCTCACCGCGAAGGGTGAAACAGAGATCGCCAGCGTCCACCCACCACGACAGTACCGCAAGCACATCGTGAATTGCCGATTGGCGCTCCTCGCACAGCATTTTCGCGAGTAGAGTTCGATGCTCCAACGGCAGTCCTCGAACAAACGAATTTAGAGCAGCGTCATCCGCCGCCTTCGAAAACAGTCCTTCCGTGGTGACAAGTTTCTCCGAGACACCGGTGGTTGTTTCCGTCGCGAGTTGATCGATGATCGCCTTGTAAGCATCGGCGGGGCGCGACGATTGCTTATTCGCCATGGCTCACATTCCTCCTCGTCACACCCAATCGCCGCGGAGTCGCGCTCCGTTGCCGAATCCGCCGCGCCCGCCGAGTTTTTTCTCCACTGGCGGACCCGCGCCCTTGAAGTACAATTTCACGCCGACGGTGTGCGTTTTCTCGTCGATGTTGACTTCTGAACTGGTCTTTCCCAGATTGTCAAACACGCCCTGCTCACGAACTTCCTTGAGCAGCAGATCGGGATATTCGGGATCGAAAGGATCGCCTTCTTTGATATGCCACATCTTGTGTATCGCGGGCTCGGTGTTCAGATCCAGGCCGATAATTTCCAGCTTGCCCATCACGAACGGCGCGCCGGGATCGATCGTCAGTGTGACCGTGACGCGATGCTCTTTATCGTCGATGTCGCGATCGGCGTGGCCGCTCACGCGCAGGTAGCCCTTCTCGCGAAACTTGGCGTAGATGCGATCGAGCGCGGCCTTGATGTCGTCGAAATTCGCGACGTCGTTGGGCTGGATGTTGGCGATGCGCCTCATCTCCGCCGCATCGTCGCGCGAGACGCCGCCGAACTTGATTTCGCCCAGGCTGTAGGACGGTCCTTCCTCGACCGTGACCGTCACCACCACGCCGTCGTAATCTTTGGCCGGCGACGTCTCGACCTTGGGGAACGCAACGCGAATGCGCCCGCGCGCATCGTATAACGGCCGGACGCTGGCGTCGAGCATCATGCGAATCGATGTTTCCGAATACGCGGTGCCGATCGCGACATCGGAAAGCGCGCGCTGCAGTGGCCCCGCCGCGATCACCGAGCTGCCGGTGAAATGAATCTCGGCGACCTGCGGACGCGGCACATCGGGACGGAAAAGAATGGTGGTAACGCCGCCTTCGGTTGCGAGCTTGCCCGCGATCTTTACCCTTTCGCCCGCGAGCGACTGCACCGCCGCGGTGTAGCGATCGAGAATTTCCTTGGTGGCGGGAAGCTGGTCCACCAAAATCGGATTCAGTTGTCGCAGCGTGGTGCGGAGCTTCTCTTCCGATACCGGCACGTCTTCGAAACGATACGCGTAGAGCGGGATCAGTTCGATCACCTGGATCGTCGCATTGAATCCGGTCTTGGCCGCGCTCGGTTTGAATTCGTAGCCGACGCTTTCGAATGCTCCAGTCGCGAGCAGCTTCTGGCGGGCTTTTTCGAAGTCGGCTTTTTCGACGACCTGGCCGATCTTGAGCCCGGCGACCGCGATGATCTTCTCGGCGGCGAACTGCTTGTTGCCCTCCACCTTCAGCGTTTCGATCGGGAATGCTGTTTTCTGCTGCTCGACCGGCGCGGCGGCGGCGCGTTGATTTTTTCTTCTGCTGCGCGGCGACAGTGTAGAGACACTACGGCTGTCGCCAATGCAAAAACAGGCTGATTTTCCTGCACATGCTCCCATTCAATCGTTACATACGATTGGACGTGCCGCACCGCGATCGGCTATCTTTTTCATTTCGGGGGCCCCCGCGCCGGTATTATCCGCCTCGCTCGGAACCAGAATCAGCGACCTGGCTTTCGCTCATCACTCGCACACGCGCTCGGTTTACCTAGGAAGTCCGAGTCCGTCAGAGCGAATCGTGGTCCTTCGTGGAACCGACCCCTGCATTGGAACAGCGATCGATCTCTCGGCTGAGGATAGAGTGAGGTTACGCAGGTTTGGTGCGCGCGGTCGGCTGTTATGGATGAAGGAAATGGATGAGGCTCGCAATACGGCGACGTTACGGGGCGACCGCCTGCATGCGCCGGCAATCGCGCCGGCGTTCCTTGCTCGGGAGCCGGAGCCGATCACTGACGGCTCAGCGGCTCACAGCTATCGGATAGACGATTCAGAGCCAACGTTGCGCCCAAGCGCGCGGACTGATGGCCGCGCCTCAAAGACAAAAACTGACGGCAGATTCTGAATTCTGACTCCTGAATTCTGACTCCTGACTACTCGAGTTCGATTGTGACGTACATCAGCTTACCGCTCCGCTCGATCTGCAGCACTGCGTCGTCGCCCGTCTTCATTTCGTCCAGCGTCGCGCGCAGAGCCTTGATGCTACAGCCGGCGTGCGATTGATCTCGTAGATCACGTCGCCAGGCTCCAGCAGCGGGCCCGAATACGGCGGCGAGCCGCCACGCGCCGCTACCACGATTCCATAATCGTGGCGCAGATCCCCCAGTTTATCGGCGAGCTTTTCGTCGAGCGGGATGCCTAAAATTCCCAGCTTCGAGATCAGGTTGTCGTCGGGATTCACCATGTCGGCGAAGCGCTGCGGATCGTCGTCCCGCTCGATCACGGGAACTGTGAAATCGATCTGCTTGCCGTCGCGCAGCACGCGCACATCGACGGCTTCGGTCAGCTTCAAACGATAAATCGCGGTTTCGATCTGCGGCGCATCTTCCATCAACCGCCCATTCAGGCTCAAGATAATGTCGCGAATCTTGACACCGACCTTATCGGCCGGCCCGTCCGGCGTCACGTCCGCCGCGACCAC
The DNA here is from genome assembly GCA_963819125.1 of Terriglobia bacterium. GTDB lineage: Bacteria > Acidobacteriota > Terriglobia > Bryobacterales > Bryobacteraceae > Palsa-187. Next base: position 263,976 of record CAWFUQ010000011.1, on the reverse strand, counting down.
GCCCCAATCCTGCGATAGCCCCAGTCCTTTCGCCATCTCAGGCGTGATGGTCTGCGCGACAATCCCGATCTGGCCGCGATGCACATGCCCGTCTTTGCGGATCTGTTCGTAAACGTTGCGAACGGCATTGGCAGGCACCGCGAATCCGATTCCTTCGCTACCGCCCCCTTGGGTGTAGATCATGGTGTTGATACCGACCACGTGACCGTCTGTGTCGACCAGTGGCCCGCCGCTGTTGCCGGGATTGATGGGTGCATCGGTCTGCACATACACCATGGGATCATCGGCCTTCAATCGCCGCGCAACCGAACTTACGATTCCGGTCGAAACCGATCCTTCCAGGCCCAGCGGATTGCCGAACGCCATGACCACCTGACCCTGGCGCACTGACTGTGAATCGGCCAGCGCCAGAAACGGCAGGTTTTTGCGCTCCACTTTGATCACCGCGATGTCGGTGGAGCGATCGGTACCCACCAGCTTCGCGATCACGCGGCCGCCGTTGCCCTGGCCGGGATTGGAGGTCGAGAACCGCACCTCGATCTTGCGCGCGTTCTGGATGACGTGATTGTTGGTGACGATGTAGCCATCGGCGGTCATGATCACGCCGGAGCCGGTGGCTTGCTGTTTCGAAATCAGGGCGCTGGGCGTGGCGTTGTCGTTTTCTTCCGCCGCGACATAGCCGGTGGAAAAAATCTGCACCACCGCCGGCCGCACCCGCGACGCCAGTTCCTCGAACGACGCGCTCAGCTCGTGCAAGGAGCCGAACTTTGCGAGCGGCTGGGGCGTTTGTCCAAAACACAAAGGCGCGACCAGTGTGGCCGCGCCCAAAATCACCACGCGAAGGTTGTGAACAGGCCGCATCTACCCATATGCTTGCATATCGAATGCCAATTGACTGTTGGCCGAACGGCACAGACCGCGACTATTCGTCTTTGGTGATCACCTTGCGCGCCGTGGGTCCTGGCTCGATGGTTTTGTAGTCCGACGGCACTTCGAACAGCGACGGCATCGGCTCACTACGGCTTACGTTGGTGATGCGATAGACCGTCTCTCCCATGCGCGGATCGGTTGAGCGCGTCATCACCGTCATCTGCAAGTCCGGCGAATACCAGCGCTCATTGGTGATCACGATATCGCGCTCATTGCCGATCTGACCGGCGGGAATGGTGATGGTGGTGCGGGTTCCCACCGCCGATACGCCCTCGATCATCTTAGTGCCGAGCTGTTCCGTGTTGGGCGCGGGCTTCGCCGGGCCGTCGCTGGTGCCCGTTTCGAAGCGATAGCTATACCCGATCGCTTGCCCGCCAGGCTCGCCGGCCCTGCCCGCCACGACGGTCTGATTGATCATGCGCTCATCTCTCACGGCCAGCGACATGGCGCCGGTGGTGGTCACGACTCCGCCGCCCTGCCCGCCGTCTGCTTTGAAGGTAAAGACCGTGGAACTCGACTTGCGCGCCGTCTTAGCCTGCGGATCGAGCGAATAGTTCACTTTCGCCACGGGATCGGAAATGAAGATCGCTTTGGTCGGCGTGGCGTTGGCGCCCAAACTACCGAGATTGCCGATCGATTCCTCCCTCCGCTCGCGCCCTTCGCTGTCGCGATACATCATGGTCGAGGATTTGTTGACGATCTTGTTCCCGTCCGCCAGCGTTTGCGTCGATTCCGTCACTGCTTCGGCGGAATAGGGAGCGGCTTTAATCACCTTGCCGTTCATCATCTGGCCGCCTAGAAACAGGAACGTCTGCTTGGTGGCTGCCGCCTCGGCATCCAGTTTCTGCGCTCTCGCTTCAGCTTGCTGCGCGGTGTCCTGCGCGAACGCCGCTGCAACCATCGCCAGTCCTAGAATGATCGTTCTCATGTTCGTCTCCTTATTCCGATCTCACAAATCGAACCGCCCGCGCCACGCCATGCGTGACCAATACATCCGCCTGCACCCGATCGCCGAGCCGTTCCTCGCGCACCGGCAACCCAACCTCTCGCATCGCCGCCGCTGGAAGCGTGACGCGCAGTAGTTCCGCCCCATCGGCGTCGTCAGCAGGAGCGTAGCCCGCCAGCGGAAAGAAATCCGTCACGATCTCCTGCGGTGTGCGCGCTGGTCTGGCATGCGCGACGTTCCGAGGGGGCGCTACCGTCGCGATCGCTGGTTCCAGCCGCGGAGCAGGCTGTGTCACTGGCGCCTGATGGGTCGCGATAGCGGGCGCGACATTCACGCTTCGATGCATTCTCATCTCGACTGCCACTCCAAGCAGGATTACCGCGGCAGCCGCCAATGAAATCCACAGCGACATTTTTCGTTTCCGATTCCTGTCTCGAAAAGCCGAGCGCAGGCGAGCCTCAACTTCCGGAGGCGCTCCGGCCTCGCGATCGGCGTCGGCCAGCGCCTTCAATGCATCGTTTAAAACAGGATCAAGATCGTCTTCGTACTTCATGCCACACTCTCCCCGGCGCGAACCTGCGCCGCCCTAAGGGGCTCCCCCAACTTCAATTTCTGCGCCAGCATCCCCCGTCCCCGGCTCAATCTCGATCGCACCGTCCCCACCGGACAATCGAGCGCTGCCGCCGCATCTTCGTAGCTTAAATCCTGCAAGTCGCACAGCACCACTACTTCGCGATAAACGGCGGGCAGGCTCAGTACCGCGCGCCGCACCTGCTCGATGGTCTCGCGGCGGGTCAGGTCGCCCAGCACGTCGTCGTCAGTGACGCCTTCGGTGGCCGATTCCAATCCGTACCCCTGTGCGCGATCTTTCTCCAGCCGGCGCAGCACCAGATTTCGCGCGATGCCATACAGAAACGAAGCCAGCGCCCCACGCGCCGGATCGAAACGATGGCCGTGCTCCATCAGCTCCAGAAAGACTTCCTGTGTCACATCTTCGGCGATTACCACATTCCCAGTCATCTGCAGGGCAAATCGATACACCGCGGCCTGCCGGCGGCGATAGAGCGCCGTGAACGCGCCTTCGTCACCGGCGAGCATGCGGGTCAGCAGCTCGTGATCATTGGTCTTGATCAGCATCATCGTCTTGCTTCTGTTAGACTTCATGGGCCGCAATGCGATAGTTCCCGGAATTTGTGGCCGAAATTACGGTTTCTAAGATTGTGTTCAGCCGACTAACGCGCTCCATCCTGTCGCGCCTCAAGGAAAACACCGACGGCCGTCAGTGAGGCGCGACAGTATGGAGCGCGTTAGTCGCCATTATCGAAATTCGATGCGGGTGACTTCCGAAGTAGCCGAAAGGTACTCCACCGCCACGGGGATCTTCTGCTCGCCGCAATGGAGGGTGGTTTGCACGCCGCCGGCGTTATCGAGCACCACTTTATCGGGATGCCGGACCTCCAGAATCACCTCTGGGCCGCTGGTCTGGATGTGGAGCTTGGCGGTTCCTTCCAGGCAATCGACCTTAGTCAGCGTCCCTTCGACTCGCGATTCGCCCTGCGCGTTCGACCAGCCCGGGGGGGTGATCACGTCCGGCGTGGTCCGTCTCGCCGGGGAGGGGGACTGGGGATTCAGCAGTGCCGTGGCCATGGCTTCGGCCTGATCGGTTTCCGCCGTCGCGCGGGCTCGGCGGGCACTGGCGGACCCATTCACACGGTCACCGGCTTTGATCTGCGCGAACCCCAGGGTGTACCAATATTGCGATTCCCGCGGCCGTAGTTTCACGGCGATTTCCATCTGCGCGATCGCGTCGGCCGGCTTGCCGCTATCGATCCATTGTTGGGCGATGAGATATCGCGCATCGGCGAAATTCGGGTCGAGCTCAATCACTTTCGCAAGCATCTCCGTAAACTTCTCGCGCGATGCCCCGAATTCGCGTTCCAGGTTGGCGTGCTGGAACCACATTTCGGCATCGCGGCTGCCCAGCGCAATTGCCTGATTGAACGCGGCGCGGGCGCGATCGCGATTTCCGGCCGCCAGTTCGATCATGGCGAGTGCCGACACGATCGCAGGCGAGGCCGCTTGCTTCTTCGCGACGGTATCGATGAACTCGCGAGCCAGATTCGGTTTATCCACGTGCAAGGCCAGATCGGAGCGCGCCATGGCGGAATCGAGCGGCGATAGTTTCTCGACGACAGGCTTGGGCGGATCGAACGGCGCGATCGCGAGCGTCACTGGACGCATGGCGTCGAGATAGGCGGGCAGCGCTGCGATGGCGTCGTCCATCGATTTGCCGAACGCTTGTTGGAAGGCGCTAATGGGTTCGTGCCCGTCGGCGAGCGAGAGGATGAATTTCGGCATGCCGTCTCGCCATTGCGGCGAAAGATTCAGCATGTGGACCAGCGCCCAGGATTCGGCGTAATACATGGTCGCGGAGGGTTTCGCTGCGGGCGGCTTTTCGTTCAGCGCCGGCGCGGCTAGCAAGTTCTGGTGCAAAAGCAGGTATAGAAGTCCATCGATCGGGTCGCCGAGACGGATTTTCGCGCCCTGGAAATCCGCGGTCGAATAGAAATCCGACGTGCCTTCTTCGAACCAGTGCGGCAGCGCGATGGAGGATCGCCGCAGCACCATGTGCACGTATTCATGCAGCGCCACCCGGCGGGAATCGGGCGATGAATAGAACGCGATGTAGTCGCGCTCGCCGCCTTTATAGAATCCAGCCGAAGCGCGATCGTCGCGATAGCGCCGGAAATCCGCCTCGTTCGCGAAGACGAAGGTGCGCACCGGCATCGCGCCGCCCGAAATTCCCGCATCGCGAAACACGGCATCGAGGCGTTCGAAGCGGGTGATCAGATCGACGGCGGATTTATCGCCCGCATCGGTGAAGATCTCGACATGCGGCGTCGAGACGCGGATCCAGTCGGCGCCGAACGAGGGAAGGCACAGCAGGAATAAACTCGCCGTCACTTTATCCGCAAGGCGACTAGCGCGCCCCATGCTGTCGCGCCTCAATCTGCGTCCGGGAGGCGCGACAGTTATGGAGCGCGTTCTTGCTATACCCACCACGGGGCGGTCGGCTGGTCGCGAATCACGATCTGATTCAGGAACGCAGCGGCTTTGGTCAACCCTTCATCGGGCGACATCAGCGTGTCCTCGTGCTCGATGGAGAGCACGTAATCGTAACCGAACATGCGCAGCGTCGAGATGAATTCGGTCCACCATTCATACGCGTGACCGTAGCCGCAGGCGCGGAAAATCCAGGCTCGATTGCGCTCATCGGTATACCGCTTGGTGTCGAGCACGCCGGTCTTCGGCAGATTCGATTCGTAGATCTGCGTATCCTTGGCGTGCACGTGGAAAATGGAATCGCCCAGCACGCGGATCGCTTTGATGGGATCGATCGCCTTGCCAGAACATGTGGCTGGGATCGTAATTGCAGCCGATGGTCGGGCCGGCGATTTCGCGCAGCCGCAGCATCGTCTCCGGACTGTACACGACGAAGCCCGGATGCATTTCGATCGCGATCTTCACGCCGTGATTTTCGGCGAATTTGGCGTGCTTGATCCAATAAGGCTCGACTTTTTTCTCCCACTGCCACGCGAGGACGTCGAGATATTCAGGCGGCCACGGGCAGGTCACCCAGTTCGGATATTTCGCCTTGTCGGAATCGCCGGGGCAGCCCGAAAAATCGATCACGACGGGCACTTCCAGCTTTTCGGCAAGCCGGACGGTGAGCTTGCTGGTCTCGGCGTAAGCTTTGGCGACGGCTTTATCGGGATGCAGCGGATTGCCATGCGAGCTGAGCGCGCTGATGGAAAATCCGTTGTCGGCGAATTTCTGCTTGAACTCTTTCAGCGCGACGCGATCCTGCAGCATCGACAACTTGCAATGCGGATCGCCGGGATAATTTCCGGTGCCCAATTCGACGGTCGAGATGTTCAGGGAGCGCAGTTTTTCGAACACTTTTTCGAGCGGGAACTGCGATAGTAAGGGAGTGAAGACGCCGATTCTCATCGCGTCAAGAATATCATTCCTGCTCGCCGGAGTGTCCGTGTTGGCGCAGACTCCGGCGTGGGAGACTGCGGCGGGCGGGGCGATGTCGTTCGAGGTCGCATCCATTCATCCGAGCAATCCAGACAAGTTCACGCCTCCGAAGTTTCCGCTCGATGTCGGCGACGGGTACGCAGAGACGGGCGGCCGCTTTTCCGCCGACTTTGGAGTGCCCACCTATTTTCAATTCGCCTACAAGATTTCGTTGAGTCGCGGCCAGATGCAGACTCTGCTGGCGCGTCTGCCGAAGTGGGTTTCGACGGATCGGTTCAACATTCAGGCGAAGGCGGCAATCCCGAATCCGACGAAGGATCAGATGCGGCTGATGATGCGGGCGCTCCTGGCAGAGCGCTTCCATCTGGAGATGCATTTCGAAATGGAGGAGACCAGCGTGTTCCTGCTGGAACTTGCCAAGCCGGACAAGTTGGGGCCGAATCTTCGTCCGCACTCGGAAGGTCCGCCATGCGACAAGTCAGATGCGAACGCATTCCCGCCTCGCTGCGATGAAGTGGCTCTCAATCGACCGGGGGGCAAATTCCGAATCGCATCGCGAAACGCGACGCTCGAACGGATCGCCGGTACTTTTCCGGGGATGAGCGGATTCGATCGCCCGGTGGTGGATCGCACAGGCCTGGACGGTCGATATGATTTCACGATCGAATGGGCGGATGATTCGACGCCGGATGGTCCATCGTTCACTACGGCGCTTCGTGAGCAGTTAGGCTTGAAGCTTGAATCCGCGAAAGTGCCGCTGTGTGTGCCGGTGATCGATCGGATCGAGCGGCCGTCGGAAAATTAATCATGTCGATTCCGATTGCCTCGAAAATATCGCTCCTGCTTGCGGGTGGACTAGTGGCGTTCGCGCAGGCGCCGGTGTGGGAGACCGCGGCGGGCGGGGCGATGTCGTTCGAGGTCGCATCGATTCACCCGAGCGATCCCGACAAATTTACGCCTCCGATTTTTCCGCTCGATTTCGGCGATTCGTACGCAGAAACGGGCGGCCGATTCTGCCGCCGACTTTCCGCTGACGGTGTACTTTCAATTCGCGTATAAGATTTCGTTGAGCCGCGGCCAGATGCAGGCGATGCTGGCGCATTTGCCGAAATGGTTTTCTTCGGATCGATTCAGCATTCAGGCGAAGGCGCCGATCCCCGATCCGACCAAAGATCAGATGCGATTGATGGTGCGCAGTCTCTTGAAAGATCGATTCCAGCTCGCCATGCATTTTGAAACGCAGGAGACCAGCGCGTTCCTGCTGGAGCTCGCCAAGCCGGGCAAACTGGGTCCGAATCTTCGGCCGCACCAGCAGGGTCCGCCGTGCGATAAGCCCGATGACAGAGCCTTTCCTCCTCACTGCGACATCATTTCGCTGACTCGCAAGGCCGACAAGTTGATGACCGTCGGGTCGCGGCATACGACGCTCGAATTGATCGCCGCTGCGTTTCCGGGGATGGGAGGACTGGATCGCCCCGTAGTCGATCGCACTGGGTTGACCGGTCGATACGATTTCAAGCTTGAGTGGACCGACGAATCGCCTGCGAGTCAACCGAATTCATCGACCACATCCGACGGCCCGTCGTTCACTACGGCGCTGCGTGAGCAGTTAGGATTGAAGCTCGAATCCGCGAAAGTGCCGCTGCGCTTACCGGTGATCGATCGCGTAGAGCGGCCGTCTGAAAACTAAGGTTGCCGAGAACGATTCGTCCCGCGGTAGCGCAGGCGATCGTCTTTTTGTCGCCTGCGATTTGCCAGCCGATGATCTTCGACTCGCAGGCCACGGAAACGATGGCCTGCGCTACGCTGGTTTCTTGCCAACGAAACCGAAGACAGCGGCGGAGCGCGCAGCGCGACTCAAGAAGATTCTGGCGAAGCTGGACCTGATGTATCCCGATGCGAACTGCGCGCTGCATCATTCGAATGCGTGGGAGCTGCTGGTCGCGACGATTCTTTCCGCGCAGTGCACCGATAAACGCGTGAACGAAGTGACGCCGGGGCTGTTCAAGAAATACTCCGACGGTCGCGGATTTCGCGAACGCGAGTCAGGCGGAATTGGCGCAGGATATTCGCTCGACCGGATTTTTCAATAACAAATCGAAGTCGGTGATCGGCGCGGCGAAGCGAATTTTGGGCGAGTTCAAGGGCGAGATTCCTCGCACGATCGAAGAGCTGCTGACGGTTCCCGGCGCGGCGCGCAAGACTGCGAATGTGGTGCTGGGGACGGCGTTCGGGATCGCGTCGGGCGTCGTCGTCGACACGCACGTGCAGCGCATCACGCGTCGATTGGATCTGACGAAGGAAACCGATCCGGTGAAGATCGAGCAGGATTTGATCAAGATTCTGCCGAAGGAGCGGTGGATCAAGTTCTCGCATCAGATTATTTTGTTCGGTCGCGCGATTTGTGTGGCGCGGAATCCGAAGTGCGGGGAGTGCGCGATCAATCCGCTGTGCTACGCGGCGGATAAGCAGGTCGATTTGTAAGTTGGGCGAGCCCTGCGGCTGGCCGACGCGCCGAGCGCGCTATGTTGAATTCTCGAGGTGTCGAAAAGATGTGTCGGGAATGAAGCATCGCTGTCCTTGCTGCGGGTTTCGAACGTCGGTTCGAAAGCCACCAGGTAGCTACGAGATTTGCCCTGTCTGCTATTGGGAAGACGATGCTAACCAATACGCTGATCCTACATCGGAAGGAGACGGAGCTAATGGTGTCAGTCTCAACCAAGCCAGGGAGAACTTCAAACGGTTTGGCGCAAGTGAAAAAGAGGCTTTGGAATATGTCCGCCCGCCGACGGCCGATGAGTTCCCGACGGGTGAGACGAGCGACTAAGAATCGCCCTCCAGTGGATTCGTGATCGCAGGAGAGGCGGCTTCTGATCGCCGTTGCGCCCAAGCGCGCTCCCTCACGGTCGCGCCTCAACTGACGGCCGTCAGGGTTTTGCCTTGGCCTCTGGCCTCTGTCCCCTGGCCTCTGTCTTAGCGATTCGCGCCTTCGCCGGTTAGATGCAGACCCTTGTGGATCGCATACAGCGCCAGTTCCAGGCGATCCGACACGCCCAGTTTGTCGAAGATGTTATGCAGATGATTCTTCACCGTCTGCTCGCTGATGAACATCTTCTCGGCCATTTCCTTGTTCTTATAGCCCTGCGCGACCAGCGCCACGATCTCGCGCTCGCGCGTCGAGAGCGGACTCCGTTCACGACCCTTGCCGGTCGCCATGCCCGCGGCATCGGTGCCCGTCTGGAACTGCCGCATCACCGCAGCCGTGGTGTGTGAATCCAGCCAGATCTCGCCGGCGTTCACCTTGCGGATGCTCTTGACGATCAGATCCGGCGCGGTCTGCTTCAGCACGATTCCGCTGCAGCCCAGCTTCATGGCCTGCACGAACTCGTTCTTATCTTCGGAAGCCGTCAGCACGATCACGCGGGTCCGCTTGTTGGTCTGTTGCAGCGCCTGGAGAGCCGAGAGCCCGTCGAGGTTGGGCATGCGCAGGTCCAGGAGGAGTACATCGGGGTCCAGCTCCTGGACGCGGTCCAGCACTTCACGGCCGTCGCTTGCTTCGCCGACGATTTCGAAATCGTCTTCCAGCAGCAGCAGTTTTTTCAGTCCGTCGCGGACAATCGGATGGTCGTCGGCGATCAGAATGCGTACCGTCGCCTTCTTCTTTTCGGTCCCCTCCGAGCTGTCGTTTATGGGGGCTAGCATAGTTTCCATAGGCTCCACTTCCAATACTCCGTCCCGATGATAAGCGGTTCTAGTACTTTCCACAATTCAGGGGCCTCTTACGTTTACGCCGGAGAGTTCACCTATTTCAAGAGTAAGGTCGCCCTAGTTCCAGCGGGCTATTCCGCCCGATCCCGCCGCTGTTTTCAGCGCGATCGAGCCTGCATAGCGGTTCTAATCCCTAATACGGCGTTGCGGATGTACGAAACCAATGAACCAACAAGTACCAAGGAATCTGCAGTTCCCAGCCTTGAAGCCTACCCTCTGACTGATCCCGGTTAGCATACCATTCCTAAGGACACACCGGGGCAGGGGGTGTTAGGATGGCTGTCCGTTCTATGTCGACCGACGTGATCATCGCGGGAGGAGGACCAGCCGGGCTATCGGCGGCGCAATCGATCGCTTCCCGAGGGGCCAGCGTGACAATACTGGAACAAAGTCACGAGATTGGCTCGCCGATTCGCACCAGCGGCGGCAGTTTCATCGCGGAGCTGCGAGCGCTCGGCATTCCGGAACGGCTGTGGCACCCGATCTCGCGTGTCCGATTCCTGACGCCCGCCAACGCGGCCGTTTTCGATTATCCCGAGCCGGTTCTGTGCGTCATCGACGTACGCGGCGTTTTTCAAAATCTGGCGGAACGCGCCATTGCCGCCGGAGCCCGGATTCGATTGTCGACCGCAGCCGTGGCTCCGCTGATTGAGAATGGCCGGGTCGCGGGTGTTCGGACTCGGGAGGAAACGCTGGCGGCGCGACTAGTCCTGGACGCCACAGGGTACCGGTCGGTGCTGCTCAAACAAGCCGGGCTCGATCCGGGATTCCGGCGCTTCGGTGTCGGCGCGGAGTACGATTACTTCGCTCCGCATTGCGATCAGCGGGAAGCGGTACTGATCTGCGGCGACGATGTCGCGCCGTCGGGCTACGCATGGGTGTTTCCTTGGGGCGGAAATCGAGTGCGCGTCGGGGTCGGCATCATTCATCCCGATTCTTCCGCCAAACCAGACGATTATCTGGACAGGTTCGCGGCGAAACTGGATCGATTCGGCGTCGACTTGCGCGGCGCGCAGCCGGTGGAGCATCACGCTGGGCTGATTCCTTCCGAACGATTCGCGAAAGCGTTCGTGGGAGATGGAATCATGGGAATCGGCGACGCGGCGGGGCAGGCGTCGTCGTTATTAGGGGAGGGAATCCGTTGGGCGATTCGCGCGGGGCGGATGGCGGGCCAGGTCGCGGCGGATGCGCTGGAACGTGGAAATGTATCGCGCGCGGCGCTCCAGCCGTTCGAGAAAGCCTGGCGCAAGGAGTTCGCTATGGATCTCGGGATCGCGCACCGCATCAACAAGCGCATCGCGACATGGGATGGCGAGCATTGGGACCGGCGGCTGGAACTGGTGAAGAAGCTTTCGCCCGAGCAGTTCGCTGAAGCGCTGAAGACGAACCTGACCGGGCGATGGCTATGGCGATTGGCGGCGTCGGCGCTACGTTAACGCCGACCGGCGCCTCACGAAGAAAGCTGACGGCCGTCAGGGAGGCGCGACAGAATGGAGCGCGCCAGCCGGCATCGAACTAAAACCCGATGCCGACCAGAAACGCGAGCTGATTCCGGTTTGAATCGAGCACGCCCGCGAAGTTCTTGAGCGTGTCGCCGGTGTAGCGGATTTCAGGCGAGATGCGCAGCACCAGCAAATTCAACTGCACCCCCGCGCCCACCACGATGCCGAAATTCGAATTGTGGTTCAACGGGAACGCGTTGGGGATGTCGCTCAGGTGGCTGAAATCGAGTCCGCCCTCGACGTACGGATTGATCGGGCCTTTCAGCAAGTGATACTTCGCGACAATGGGGAAATCCCAGGAATGCGCGCTGCTCGATTGGCCCGCGATGCCGAAGCTGTAGCCGCGATAAAGGGCGTCAGCCTCGATCGAAAATTTGAAGGGCAGCTTCACTTCGACGAATGGCCCCAGCGTGTAATCGTTGGCGTTGGCGGTGATCGATTGCAGCGTGCCGGTGTTCGCAATGTTGAACGCGTCGGTCAGCGGCGCGCCGATCTTCAGCCCCGCGATTACCGGCTGGGCAGCCGCGATTCCGGCAAACCCCAAAAGAACATAAATGAGAGAGAATGTTTTACCCATCCCCCAATTTTAGCTCCGCCGAACGGTTGAGGCGCGGACGTGAGTCCGCGCGCTTGGGCTGATCAGCCGCGGACGATTCTGAGGCTCGGGGCGCCGTTGCTCCCCAACGCGCGGACTCACGTCCGAGCCTCAGAGCAGGTGAAAGCTCACATTGGCCAGCGCCGGCGCGACCACCGCATGATTTCCCGACATCGCCGGCCGGAACTTCCAGTGCGACACCGCCGTGATCGCCCGCTCGTCGAGTCCCATGCCGAGCCCCTTGACCACGCGAATGTTGATGGGGCGGCCGTTGGTATCGACCTCCAGCGCGATCACCACGGTTCCTTCGTGCCGCGCCTTGCGCGCTTCGTCTGAAAACTCGGGCTCTTCTTTGTAAATCAATTCCGGATCGCGGGTCAGCTTCACTGCGGGCCCGCTCGATCCGCCCGAGCCTTGTCGCGGCCCGTTTCCATTGCCGATGCCGCCGGTGCCGCCATTGCCGATCCCCACCGGACCGCCGAATCCTCCGGAAATCGCGCCAATGCCCGCCAGCGGATCACCAATCTGCGGCGAGCTGATATTCGACTCAGGCGCATCAGCCAGCGACGCGAGTACCACCAGTTTAGGGGCCTCGTTGCGCACCACCATGGGAGGCGTGAACACTTTGCGAACGATCTCCGGCGCATGCCCCTTTACGGCCGGGAGGGGCTGGCGCTGTCCGCCTCCGCCGTCCGGTTTGACCGATTTCAGCGGCGGCGGTGGCATGAACAGGTGCACCACCGATGGCATGATCGGCTTGACGGCGTTAGGAAAACTCAAGCAGAACAGCAGGATCGCGAAGACGATGTGCACCGCGATCGAAATGGTGGCGGCGGGGCCTCTTGATTTCCGGAACATGCTAGAAAACTAGCATGTTCGATTCCACTCATTCAACTCGCCAACTGCTTGAAAATACATTCGATGGAGCCCCGCGCCGGCGTCCGCAAGTTCACGCTGTGAACGCCCGGCACGTAGGACGCGAAACCAATTCGCCAGTACCGCTGGTACATGGAATGAACGTCCAATCGTGTGTTATGTTTGACAGCATACGGTTCCCGCGCGCCGTATCTCGGAGAATTTTCATGAAGAAATCCCTTATCCTCGTTTACCTGATTTTCGTGTTGGCGGCCGCGGACGCCTTTGGCCAATGCGCCACTTCCTCGGTATCGCCGTGCATCAACAACATTGCTTCCCGTCAGTTCGGCCAGTCGCCGAATGCCGGACCGTTGAATCAGCCGCTGGTTTCGGCCAATCCGAACCTGGTGGAAGGGCGCGAATTCTGGGCGCCCTACTCGATCGCTTTCGACGCGAGAGCTACCCCGCCGATTATGTACGTCGCGGACGCGATAAACACCCGCGTGCTGGCTTTCAAGAATCCGAATAATCTCGCTCCTTGCGGCATTAGTGCCCCTACCTGCGGCTTCGCCGATATCGTGATTGGGGAGAACAGTTTCTTTGCAACCATACAGGGCGGAAGGAATATTACGGGAGGCCTGTCGACCGGCTTCGCCTTACCCAGCGGCGTGGCTGTGGACGGAAGCGGAAACCTGTACGTGGTCGATTCCGGCAACAATCGCGTGCTGCGATTTCCCCGCGCGAACATCCTTTCCGGCGTTTTACCAGTGCAGCCCGATCTGGTGATCGGCCAGAAGACCTTCACGGCAATAAGTGCGAATCAGGGCAATTCCTCGCCGAGCGCCACGTCGTTGGCCTTGAACAACGGAAGCGGCATCGCAATCGATTCATCCAACAATGTTTGGATAGCGGACACCGCCAACAATCGCGTGCTGCGCTTCCCGACCACGAATCTGACCAGCAATGCGCCGCAAGCCGATCTCGTGTTGGGACAATTCAACTTCACCACGAATGCGCTGCCTGCCGCGACTGGCCTTGGTGCCGCGGTCACCCCGAATCTGCTGGACCAGCCGTTTTCGCTTGCCTTCGATAATCAAGGCCGCTTGTACGTCAGCGACACCCTCGGTCGCGTCTTGTTTTTCCAGGGGCCGTTCAATGCTGGCGTGAATGGAGCCAGTGCCGCGAACATTCTTGGAATCTATCTTTCCAACGTGAACCCTACTCAGTTAGGTACACCGAATCAATACCAGCTGGGCTTGAACGGCAAATCGTTGTACCTTGGCCTGTTCACCAATGGAACAAATCTGTTCGTGGTCGACGCGGGAAATAATCGCATCGTCGAGTACGATCAGCCGCAGAATTGGGGTACGCTGGCGCCGCTCACCTCCACCTCGCCGACGTCCCAATTTTCTCCCGCCATGATTGCCGTGGTCGGGCAAGCCGATCTGAAATCCAATAGCCCAAACCAGGGCAATGCCGAGCCCAGCAATAGCACCTTCAACTTCACAACAGGCTTTGGTGGCGGAGTCGGCGGGGGCGTGTTCAACGGAACCGATCTGTGGATTGCGGACACCGGCAACAACCGGGTACTTTCTTTTCCACAAAGCAGCAGTGGAGCCTACACCACCGCGACACGCCTGGTGGGGCAACTCGATTATCCTTACTTCCAGCCCAATCTGATCGAAGGGCGCGAATCGTTCCTGGTTTCACCGGCTAGCACCGGGGGGGACGTCGCCGTCGATCTCTCGTCAGGAGCGACCGCGCCGCATTTATATATCGCCGACACCTTCAACAATCGAATTCTGGGATTCAGGGACGCCCGCAACGTTCAACCTGGACAGAAGGCCGACCTGGTAATCGGGCAGCAGGATATCGGCGGAAACCCTGGTTCGCGGTTCTATCGCGCGCTGTTCAACAGTCCCAAGAATGATCCGCAGATTCCGGTGCAGACCGGGTTGAGTCAACCGTCCGGAGTGGTGGTGGATTCGGCGGGAAATTTGTGGGTCGCCGATACCGGCAACGGCCGGGTCCTGCGCTTTCGCGCGCCCTTCAGCCCAACCGCATCGCTCCTGCCCGATGTGGTGCTGGGGCAACCGAGTTTCACGACCACCATTCCCAGTGTTTCGCAAAATGGGATGACCGCGCCCTTCGGTCTGGCGATATTCTCCGATGGATCGCTAGCCGTATCCGATCCCGCGGCGAACCGGATCTTGATTTTCAAGAAAGGATCGAGCGGAGATTTTACAAGCTCCCAGGCCGCCAGCGTGGTGCTGGGGCAGGCCGGATTCAATAACTCGACCGCCTCACCCGCCAGTTCCGGCTTGAACAATCCGCGTCACATGGCCGTCGATTCTTCGGATCGGCTTTACGTGGCCGATATCGGCAACAATCGCATGCAGGTGTTCGGCAGCCCGGCACAGACTAACGCGACCGCCCAGTTCACTCTGAACGGCGTGACGCCGCTGGGAGTCGCCGTGAGCGGCAGCGGGCAGACCAATGCGGGTATCGGACAGGGCACAGGCGAGATATTTCTGGCTTTGGGCAACGGCCAGGTATGGAAGCTTCCCGAGTTCTCCACGCTGGAGCTAGAAAGCATTAATCAGCAGACCACGCCGATACAGGCGATCGGTCTCCAGGCCACGCCCACCGCGCTGACGCTGGACCGTTCCGGAAACTTAGTGGTCGCCGACGCCTCTAACCGCACGGTGTTCTTCTATCCGCAACTGAATTTCGCGCATGCGGCGAGCCTCAATTCGCAGCCGGTGGCGCCGGGGCAACTCACATATTTCTTCCGCGCAGGTGATCCGTTCAGCTTCAACGGCGATTTCGTATCGACAACGTATCCCTGGCCGACGGTTGCCAACGATGTCCAGGTCACGGTTGCCGGTACGGCAGCCCCGATCTTTCTGATCATTAACGAAGGGCCGTATCTGGCGATTCAGGTTCCCACCACCGCGCCGACTACAGGGACCGCGGACGTATTGATCACGCATCCTTCCACCGGCGAGATCCTGGGCGCTGCAACCATTCCGATGCAGCAATACAATCCCGGATTTTTCACCGTGAACGAACTGGGAACCGGACAGGTGGCTGCGACCAACGGCGCCGACAACACGGAAAATAGCTCGACCAATGGAGTCTCGCGGGCAGGAACGGCAACGATCCAATTCTGTTTAACCGGCGGAGGCCCGTTCACAGGAGGCCCTGATGCGGCGCCGGCGGATGGGTCGCCGTACACCGGCTCTACGGGAGCAAAGACGCAGGGGACTCCGCAGATGCTGAATGGCTCCTTCAACGGCGGCCTTGCAGATGCCAATCTGCTGAAATATTCCGGCGCGGGACTTCCGGGACACGGATGCAACTTCCCCGGCGGCTGGGAGATCGATTGGACTGTGTCGAACAAGATTCCCCCATCGTCAACCGTGGGGCCGATTCCAATTTCGATACAGATGCCTGCCGGCGGCGTGTCGCCCACCACTTCAGGTACAACGACTTTCGTTTCGAAGTAGCTTCCTACTGCTGTGCGCCAGCCGCAACTGCGCTGGCGATTTCAGGAGCTTTGAAGCCTACGATAAACGCCTGCATGGCGCGCTCGGTCCAACTCATTCCAAAGGTTTTGGCTTCGGCCAGCGCCTTCGCGTTTTCCCAATGATCGTGCGCGATGCGATAGCATGCCAAAATGGTTCCGGTGCGGTCCGCTCCACGGCGGCAGTGCACGAATACCGGGCCGGCGGATTTTTCGTCCAGAAATCCGATCAGCTTCAACACCGTCTCATTTGAGGGAGCACCATACCCGTCGAGCGGAATACTGACGTACTTCATCCCGTCAGCTTCAACGATTTTTTGCTCTGAAACGGAGCGGCTACCGGTCTCGCGCAGGTCCACGATGGTCTTCACGCCGAGCTTGGCGAGTTCCGCGAATCCCGTGCTGGATGGCTGTGCGCCGCGATAGACGTGATCGTTCAACTGCCCGAAATTGTGGAGGCCGTTGCGGCTGGCGGGTTTAAGATCGGTGGGCGCGACCGGCTGGGCCAGCGCCGGAATCGTGGCGACCAAGACGGCCAGGGTGAGTCTACGAAGGTACTGCATTTCAAAAACTCCTGAATCTCAGCTCTCACTGTAACAGATGCGCAGGATCGGCCCAGGTTCCCGATTCGCCGATTACAATGGCTTCATCTGGGCGGCGGAAAAAGGGGGACAGACCGCTCTGTCCACACCCAGAGCACTCCTCTAATCATGATGTTGCAGATGGGGACAGAGTAGTCTGTCCCCTTTTTCCTGTGAGGCGCGACAGAATGGAGCGCGCTAGACGCCAGATCGAAAAACCCCTTAAAAATCGATTGCCGACAGCACATCCGACGGTTTGCGCTCGAAGGCGCGGCAGATGGCCAGAAGGCTTTCAATGCTGGGAAGATTTGTTCCGCGCTCGATTGCGCTGATTTGCGAAACGCTCAGACGGGTGTGGCCCGCGAGATCCTTGAGCGACCAGTCGCGCTCCACGCGCATCATCTTGATGCTGTGGCCCAGGCGCTCCCGCAGCCGGTCCTGCGGCGCGCGCCCCAATCGAAAGGTGTCCACCGCATTGTCCAGCACCTGCCGTAACTGGGCCAGCGAGAACGGCTTAGCAAGATAGTCGAAGACCTTCAGCTTGAAGGTCGCGCGCATATCTTCGAGCGAAGGATAGCCGGTGATGATGATCACACACATTCCCGGCCAGCGCGCCAGCAATTGTTCCAGCACCTTATCGCCGGTGATGTCGCCCATCTTCATGTCGAGCAGAACGATGTCGGGGCTGCGCTCCTCGCACCCGTTGAACAGATCGGTCGCGGTCGGGAAGGTGCGGACGGAATAGACGCTTTCGTCCTTGAGGAAATCCTCGAGGTAATTGCGGAAATCGTGATCGTCATCGAGCACCGCGATATCGGCGGCAAGCTCGTGGACGGCTGGTTCCATGAAAGACATCATAAGCCACGAATGAACACGAATGAACACGAATCCAGCAAGCAAGATTCCTGATTCGTGTTTATGTGTGTTTATTCGTGGCCGCTACTGTCTTCCCTTCCACTCCGCGACGCCGCCTGCCAGCGCGGTCCACAAGCCGCGCGCCAGCATCGGCAGAACGGCGTAGATCGAGACCGGTAGCGCCAGCGCCGCGAGCGACCCCCACCCGCGCGCGTACCAGCACCACAACAGCAGAAACGGGAGCGCCGCTAACGTCATCGCCAGGCGAGGGTTGTGCGCATTGACGAGCCACCACAGCGCCGGGAGCCACGCGGCCATCGCCAGCGCCGCAGTCAGGATCAGGATTCCGCCCGCCGGGCTGCCGATCATGAAACGGCACGCCCCGCGCCGCACCATCCCGCTCAGGTCGCGAATCCGCACGAACCCCAGGTCTTTGGCCCGCGCGATGCCGAACGTCAGCCGATGCCGCTGAGCCAGCATCGCCAGGCGGACGTCTTCGTTCAGATGCGTGATGACAGCCGCGTGGCCGCCCAGAAAGGTGTAGGCGTCGCGACGGACCAGCAAGCATTGTCCGTTGAAGGCCCCGGGCTGATCGGCGAGGGGATTGGTTCCGCAGAAAAACAGCGCGGTCAGATACGGCGCCAGACAATATTCCGGCAGGTTGCCGTATTCCTGCTCCAGATAGATGGAAAGGAACGCGATGCCGCTCGCTTCGGCGCACGCGATCGCGGCCTGGAGGAATTCGGGAGCGTAATGGGTGTCCGCATCGGCGAACAGAATCCAGCGCGACGTCAGCGCCCGTGCGCCCGCGATGCACGCGTTCGATTTTCCGTACGATCCGCGCGACAACACGCCGGCTTTCATCACGCCGGCGCCATGCTCCTCGGCTTCCTGCGCGGTGCGATCGCCGGAACCGTCGTCGACTACAATCACGGAATCATGCGGGAGGCTGGCCGCCGCGCGGCCCACGAATCCTGCTTCGTTGCGCGCCGGAATCACCACCATGCAATCGGCTGCGGCGTGGCCTGGCACCGGACGAAGCTGGGGAATGCGCAGCAGATTGGCGCGCGCCCGGACAAAAAGGATCGCAAGCAGCAGGCTCAGCGCCAGTGCGATCCATACTTCCGGCCCCTGCGTGTCGCCTCCCAGCAAGCTGGAGAGGCGGTCAAGCACTCATGGCTCTCCACAGACGCCGCGTGATCGGTCCGGCCATGGAGCGCGCGGTGATCCAGGCCCGTTCTACCGCGGGCACCTCCGCGCCGCGGCGGAAAATGTCGAAATCCGAGCTTTCGATGTGGCGCAGCGTCTGGCGATAGAGATCGAAGGCGACCTTCACCGCGAATCGTCCGCGCGGATCGAGCAGCGGCAGCGCGGTCTCGGCGTTCTGATAATATGCCGCGATGCGCTCGGTCTGCACACGCATGACCTTGCGAAAGCCGTCGTTGTGGACCTGATGAAAAAGTTCCGCTTCAGAATATCCGGCCGCTTCCATATCTTCGAGCGGCAGGTACACGATGCCGCGCCCCAGATGCATGGAGATGTCGCGCAGCAGCGTGGTCAGCTCAATCGCGACGCCCAGATCGGTCATGTAATCGAGCACCGGCCCGCGGAATCCGATGACATGCGTCATCATCAGGCTGACCATGCCGCCGATGCGTTTGGATCGCCCGCGGAGCTGCGAAAAACTGGTGTAGCGCGAGTAGTCGGCATCCATCTTGACGCCTTCGATCAGGCCCATGGGATATTCGTGCGGGATGCCGCGATGATCGATGGTGTCGAGCAGCACGTCGAGTACGGGATGCCGCGCCAGGCGTCCGCGCAATCCCGATTCGAGCATGGATGCCCAATGGTCCAGATCGGCGCGAGCCTGTTCCGGCGTCGCTGCCCGCCGCCCCATCTGAATCGTGTAGTTCGAAAACCAGTAAACCGCATGCGCCGCGCGAGCCAGATCGATAGGGAAATGTCTGGTGGTAAAGAAGAAACCGCGCGAACCGGCGCGCGTGGCTTCGGCCGCCTGGCCGTACAAATTATCCAGTGAGTTTTCGCCGTGATGCACGTCGTTATAGGCGTCGATTGGCAAACCAGAAGATCATATCACGGCGAAGCCCGTGACTTTCGTGCTGTTTCATCACAAGACCGGGTTAGGCCGGTCGCGATATCATGGCCCCGGGCGCGCTCTTTCGACGCCTCCATAAATGAAACGGCGCGTCGTCATCACGGGGATCGGGGCGGTCAGCCCGAACGGCATCGGCGTGGAGGCGTTCTGGCAGGCCACCCGCGACGGCGTCAGCGGCGTCGGCCCGATCACGCGATTCGACACCACAGACTTCGCCGTTCGCGTGGCGGGCGAGGTGAAAGGCTTTCGCGAAGAGGATTACGTCGCGCCCAAGGACCGGCCGCATGTTTCAAGGGTAGCCCCGCTGGCGATCGCGGCGGCCGGGGAAGCGCTGCAAATGGCGGGACTCGATACGTCGTCGATGAATCGCGATGAGCTGCGGCAGATCGGTGTGCTGGTCGGATCGGGCGGCGGCAGCCAGGAATTCACCGAGGAGCAATATCGCCTGTATCACACCGGGCATTGGCGGCAGTGTTCGGTGTATGTAGTCCCGACCTCCACACCGGGAACCCTGGCGAGCGAAGTTTCCATGCGCTTCGGCTTGCGCGGCTTGAGCCATTTAATTTCGACCGGATGCACTTCTTCGACAGACGCGATCGGTTATGCGTATCGCCACATTCAATCCGGAACGATGGACATGATGGTGGCGGGCGGCGTGGATGCGCCGATTGCGCCGCTGATCATGCGCGGCTTCATGGCAATGCGCATCATGGCGTCGAAATGGAACGACTGCCCGACGCGCGCGTCACGGCCGTTTTCGAAAGATCGCGAAGGATTCGTGATCGCCGAAGGATCCTGGTTCTTCGTGCTGGAGGAGCGCGAACATGCGCGGTCGCGGGGGGCGAAGATATTAGGCGAAATCGCGGGCTATGGATCGACCTGTGAGGCATTCCATCGCGTCCGACTCGAGGAATGCGGCGAAGAGCCGGCTCGCGCGATCGAACTCGCCCTGAAGGAAGCCGATGTCCCGCCGGAAGCGGTCGGGTATTTGAACTATCACGGCACGTCGACGGAATTGAACGATCGCATCGAGACCCGAGCTGTGAAGCTGGCATTCGGTAAGCATGCCTACAAGCTGCCGGGGTCGTCGCTCAAGAGCCTGATCGGGCACCCGCAAGGGGCGTGCGGAGCGGCGGGGATCGCGACGACACTCATGGCCATGCGCGACGGCGTTCTGCCACCCACCGCGAACGTCGACGTACCCGATCCGGAGTGCGATTTGGATTACGTGCCGGACGTGGGACGCCGGGTGGAGTTTGAATACGCGGTCGCGAACTGCATCGCGTTCGGGAGCAAGAACTCCGCTCTGGTGCTTAAGCGCCAATAGCGTCTGCAGTTCTGAACCCTTTCTCCCAGTACTACTTGACATGAGTACTGTATTTTCATACAATTGACCTTGTATCGGAGGATCGATGAAAATCGGTTTTTTAGCTCTATCGCTTTGCCTGCTGTGTTCTTCTGCCGCTTTGGCGACTAACATTGTCCTCAATCCCGGCTTTGAAACGGGCGACTTCACCAACTGGATCACAAACGATGGATGGGACGTCGAAATGACATCCGGTGGTGTGCTTCCGCACAGCGGTACGTTTTACGCCGACACGGGCTGCGTCGGGTCGACCTGCATCACGAATCCCGATGCCGCCTTTTCGCAGACTCTAACCACCGTCATCGGCCAGAACTACACGTTCAGCTTCTTCTATGATTTAGGTGTCACTAACGAGTCAGAGCCGGGCGATGATTTCGCTGAGCTGGTGGCGCAGTGGAACGGAGCGACCGTTCTCGATGCTACCGCAACGGACTTGTCGGATGTTGGATATGTGTTGTTCTCGGTCAATGAAATAGCCAGTTCCACGAGTTCGACTATCCAGTTTTTAGGGCGTCAGGATCCAGCTCAGTTGGGTGTTGACGATGTCTGCGTAGATCTTGCGGGCGGATCGTGCCCGGTTGTTGGGGCGAGCGGCACCCCGGAGCCGGCCTCGATGTTTCTGTTCGGCGGCGGAATGGCCGTGCTCGCGTTAGTGGCCCGTGCGCGACGCCGGTCCATTAAGGCACGCGCCATCTAGCGGTGTAACTCTTCTGGAACAAGGTGGGGCGGACCCCTGGTCCGCGGCCGACGCCCTCGTCGGCCTTTGGCTTCAGCACGCCAGCCGGGCCGGGGGCCCAGCGCGGACGAGGGCGTCCGCCCCACTTAGTGTGCAATAATACACGGCGTCCCGGCGCCTACGACCAAGAAACCGCATAAATCGCGCCACATCAAAGAAATTAAGCCGGCATTCGTGGCCCTTACTTTTTCATCAGTGCGTCGATCGCTTCCAGCTCTTTCCCCGCTTCCGCCCACTTGCCCTGCGAGGATAACTCTCGATAACGGCGCCAATGTGCGCGAAGCTCGTCGAGAGTCGCGTCCTTCGTCGTTGTTGCGGTCGCCGGTGCGGCTGACGTCGTGGTTGTCACGGCCGCGCTTGGCGGCGGAGCTTTCCCGCCTTGCAGCGCAGCGAGTTGCGATAGCGCCTGCTCATAAGTATCCGCATACACCAGGTTATTGCCCACCGCCAGCGCGATTTTCTTCAACTGCGGCATCTTAGCGTTATTCGCCTGCAGGAAAATCGGCTCGACGAACAGCACCGTATTGTCGATCGGCAGCGTCAGCATCTGGCTGCGCAGCACCTGCGAGCCTTGTTGGTTCCACAACGTCAGGTCCTTCGAAATATTCTGATCCTGCTGGATCAGCGCCTCGATCTGCATCGGTCCGGGGATGATTTCCTGCTTGGGCAGATCGAGAATCACCAGTTCACCCAGATGCGCGCCATCGCAGCGCGCCACCATGATGCCGATCAGATTCTGCTTGCCGCGTGGAGTGAACGGAATGGTGAGCACGAACTCTGGCGTTGTCTCGCCGGGTAGAGTCATGATCATGTAGGTGGGCGGGACGGTCTGCGGTGCGCTGGCCTGGCCCGTGGTGTAGGTCGCCAGATCCCATTGATCGGCGCGATTGTAGAAATTCTCCGGCTCCCGCATGTGATAGATGCGGAACATTTCGGCTTGCGTGCGGAATAGCGTTTCAGGAAAACGAGTGTGCTCGCGAACGCCGGCGGGCATTTCCGAAGCGGGCGAAAATAAATCGGGGAACAGGCGGCGATAGGCGTTCACCAGCGGATCGTTCTCGTCGAACACGTACAACTTGCACCGATCCGTCGTAGGCATCGACGGTCGCTTTGATCGAATTGCGAATGTAGTTGAAACGCATCCCAGTATCGAACGAGGCGATGCGCGAATAGGGATGCGCGTCGCTGGTGAGGTAGCCGTCCACCAGCCAGATCAGCTTTCCCGCATTGGTGATCACCATGTAGGGATCGGAATCCCAGGTCACGAACGGCGCCAGCTCATTCAACCGCTCCGGTACGCGGCGATGAATCATCATGCGGCTTTCCGAATTGATGGCGTTGTTCAGGAAGATGTTCGAATCGCCTTCGGAAATCGCAGCGGCAGTGCGCATGCCGAACGCGTTCAGCGGGAAATCCGCCGTCGCCGGTGTAGCTGATCTTGGCTTCCGTGCCGCTGGTGGAATAATCGAACTCTTCTTGCGAGGTCTTGACGAACACCGGCGAATGCTCGGTTTCGCCGAAGTAAATACGCGGCTCGGTGACCTTGAGGCTCGGCGTCAGCACTTCGATCGGCGCATCCTTGATCAGATAAACCGGCAGCGCCTCGGCATCGACGCGATTGGCTTCAGCCAGCACCAGGCCGTAGCCGTGGGTGTAGATCAGGCTGCGATTGATCCAGCTGGATGCGGCTTCGCCCAGGCCGGCCAGATCCATTTCACGCGGTGCGAGCAAAACCTGACGAAGTTGGCCGTTGATCTGATAGCGATCGACATCAGTATCGGCGTAGGTGTACGGCCGCAGCGGCTGCTTCTGGCTGAGCGTGTCGTGGAATGCGTGCCAATCCCACAGCCGGATGTTGTCGAGCATAGGCTTGTTTTTGACGAAATCGATGCGCCCTTCAGCGTGCACTTCGATTTCTTTCTCGGTCTCGCGGCGATCCAGTCCGTAAGGCGGCGCGAGTCGCTTCGATATGGCGTTCGATGAACGGGCGCTCCAGCGTAAGCTCATTGGGCCGAACGTATAGCGATCCGATGACACCAGGCAGAATCCAATCGACCAGCAGCACGACCGCGCAGGCAATCGCGAGCTTGCGGCGGCCCATCATCAGCAGCGCGGCTGCCAATAAAGCGGCGGCGGCTTTGGCCACCTGCATCGGCAGGCCGATGTGCTGCTGCAGGTAATCGATACCGACGATCAGATTGCCGTGATCGCTGGTCAGCATGTCGTAACGGCCCAGCCAGAAATTCGCTGCCAGCGCGATCAGGAAAATTGCCATCAAGCCTTTGAACAGCATGGATTCGAGCGAGCCCAGGTCGCGAAGGCTGTTGAAGTCCACTTCAGCGCGATCGGCGCCGGGAAATTTTTGGGCGAGTTGCCAGCCGCGCGCGGCCAGATAATATGCGATCGCGCCACCTAGCGCGCACACCGCGAGATATTCCAGCAGCATTTCGTAAAACGGCAGATCGAAGAAATAAAATCCCAGAGACTCGCCGAACTGCGGGTCTTTCCACTCGTTGGCGATGGTGATTCCGTGGCCGCCGAAGTAGCGCACCACTACCCAGCCGTCGATCGCGGCGGCTGCGATCATCATGGCGACCAGCGCAATCACCGCGGTCACGATCCAGCCGTACAGCGCGTGGCCGCGCAAGCGTGCCCCGGCGAAGCGCATGCCGCGGGCATGCGCGGTCCACAGAATCGCGAAAACGATCAGCCAGCCCGCGAATGCCGGAACGGTGTGATAGAGCGCGAGCCGCCACCAAGTGTCGATATGGCCGAGCTCGCGCCACCAGGCGTAATCGATAATCACTCCGCAGATGGAGCGGCCGAACAGCAACAATACCGCCAGAACGGCAGCGACCACCAGGAATCGCGCACGCGGAAGCTTGGGACCACTCAAGCGGGGAAAGGAGGGGTTCACGCTCCCTAGCGTACACCTGCGTCGTATAACTTGTTAGTGATATGCTCGGCTCATGAAGCTGATTGCGTTGATGATTCTATCCGCGGCGTTGACATTCGCCGCCGATATTTCGGGGAAGTGGACGTTTACTGTAGTTCTGGATGCCGGCGGCGGGTCGCCGACGTTCGAATTCAAGCAAGCGGGTGAAAAGCTGACGGGGACGTATCATGGCCAGGTCGGCGACGCGCCGTTGACGGGAACAGTGAAGGGTAACGCAGTGGAGTTTTCGTTCACCAGCCAGGCGGGAACGGTGAAGTACACGGGCACGCTCGATGGCGAGAAAAAAATCGCCGGGAAGTGCGAATACGGCGAGCTCGGCGGCGGGACATTTACCGGGGTGAAAGATTAGTTCACCGGTTCCGGCGTGAGCATCGATGATGAGATCCTGGCTTGCGAGAAGGAACTCCGGCAGGCGCAACTCGCAAGTGACGTCGCGGCGCTGGATCGGCTTCTCGATGATTTGCTGGTGTTCACCGGCATTGACGGAACCCTCGTAAGTAAGCAGGATGATTTGTCGTTACACGGCTCGGGGCGGTTGCGAATTGTGAAGATGGATCCGTGCGACTGCCAGTTGTTGCACCTCGGAGCGACCTCGGTGGTGAGCGTGCGGATGGATGCGGAAGCCGTGATGGATGGCGTGCCGGTCACGGCAATCTTGCGATATACGCGTATCTGGCACAAGCGCGCGACCGGGTGGCGGCTAGTCGCCGGTCATATGAGTTCAGTGCCCGCATGATCAAATTGATCGCGTGGGCTGAAGTCCACGCCGGCACGCTGAAGCGTGCGCCACGTCGAATTAGAGCAATCTGAAGTTGACCTGAACGGTCGCGATCACGGGGACGGCTTTGCCGTCTTTCATGCCCGGCTTGAAGCGCCACTTCTGGACCGCTTCCATGGCCTTCTGATCCAGACCCAGGCCGAGAGCGCGCGTCACGCGGAGTTCTTTCGGCAGGCCGTGCTCATCGACCACGATTTGCAGTTCGACGGTGCCTTGCCACTTCGCTTTGCGAGCCTCTTCGGAATATTCAGGCTCCTCTTTGTGGATCAACTGCGGCTGCGAGACGCCGCCGCCGATTTTGTACGCGCCGCCGCCGAATCCGCCGCCTGATCCGGGTCCAACGCCGGGTCCGTGGCCCGATCCGACGCCGCCGCCCGATCCTGTTCCGATTCCGCCGCCGATACCGGTTCCGTTCGAAGGCACCCCGAGCTTGCTCAGCGTGTCACCGTAATTAGTCGCGTCGATATTAGGAATCGGCACGTCGGAAACGATGGTCGGGATCATGGGCAATTTCGCCTGCACGGTGTCGACGCGAGGAGGCGTGAACTGTTTCGGAGCGATCTTGGGCAGCTTGCCTTTGCTGGGGTCAAGAGGAGCTGTTCGCGCCGCCGCCACCGCCGCCTTTATTCACTTCCGGCTTGTAAGGTTTCAGATCCGGAGCGATCAGAGGACGTGAACTGCGCCACCATCTTCTGCACCGGCTTCAACGATCCGATGAATAAAACCAGCGCGATCACGCCGATGTGGATCAGGATCGATGTGGTGCCGGCTCTTTTTTCATTGCCGCCGTAGAATCCCCACATGTCGGGAACGGCGATCGGTTTCGAAGTCACCACCAGCGGAGGAAGTTTGGGCGGATTGATCAGGTCGCGGATGCCCTGGCCGATCGACTTGAACCAAGGTGTCTCAATCGACGCCGGGGCAAGAAGATGCGCGAGATGGGAATCGGGGTCGTCGACCGGCGGCTGTTGACCGCTCTGTGGTTGATCCGGCACTTGCTGTCCCTCTACTTTCGAAACACTAACTCGCTAGTAAGACGATTTCGAAACCCCCGGGGTTTCAAATCTGGAATCTTTTCGCTGGTTAGAGTTCCTTGCCCAGTATCTCACGGATTCTAACATACAGGACGCATTTGGGCTTGCGGCGTTTACCGCTTTTGGAATCCCAGAAACTGGCTTGTTTCGTTCCACAATGTCTCCAATACGTCGGTCAGCTCATGACCGGACTCAAGCAATTGCACCGTCGCGTTCGGATGACGGCGCGCGAACTCGAGCGACACTTCCGGCGGCACCACCTCGTCGCGCGTACCGTGAAGAATCAGCACGGGTTGCGTGACATCGGGCTCGTCCTCATATTGGACTGCGTCTTCCACGAATCGATAGCTAAGCGGGCGATCAGACTTGAATCCATAGTGGTAGAAGGACTTGCTGCCGGTACGGCGCCATTCCTCGAGATCTGGTCCGTAACGCTTTCGCCATCGGGAAGGGAACTGAAACGCCGGCGCGAGCAAGACCAGCTTTTCGATATTGGCGTGGCGGGACGCGTAGAGGGCGGCCAGGTAGCCGCCCAGGCTCGATCCCATCAGCGTGACCGGCTCGCCGTGGACGGCTCGATCGATCACCGCGAGTTGGCCCGAAACCGTCAGCGTCTCGAAATTCCCTTCGTCGAGCTGCGGGATTTCGAAGGGGACGCCCCGTTCCTCAAATCGCGCGCGAAAGAACTGGGCTTTGCTCGACTGCGGCCCGGAAGCGAAGCCGTGCAAATAGACGATCCTCATTGGGGCCTCATTGAGGAAAGCTGATTCCGCTGGACGCCCCGAATTTGTGGAACTCGGAGTAGGTGAAGTGGTTTTCCATCACGACTTTGCCGTTGCGCAACTCGCGGTGTTCGGTGGTGTAGGGCAGAATCGCGCCGTAGGGGCTTTCTTTGTAAGTGACCGCGGCTTCTTCGCGAACCGATTTGGGGCTATCGCCTTCATGTGTCATCAGCGTGATTTCGAGCGGCACGAAATCGCTGGCGCGCACCCGAATTTCGCCTTCGATCTTCAGCCGCCGCGCCTGCTTGGGCTCGAACACCGTGAGCGCGTCGCGACTGTCAAGCTGTTTGTAGCCCCACACCAGCGCACGATCGTAGCCGATCATCATCGCCGGGCGCGGTGTGAATTCGTAACGCTCCAGATCGCGGCGCGAGAACAGCAACAGAATCTGGCCGAAATCGGTGGCGCGCTGCCGCGAGCCCGATTTTTTCGAATTCCTTCAGGAGGGCGCGCTTTTGCGCGTCCGCGCTCGCCGTAATCGCGGCGGCCAGCGTGTCCTGCGCTTTTTTCTGGTCCTTGATTTTCTTGCCGTCCACCGAAGTGATCTGGCGCAGTTCATGCACTGCGGGGCTCGCGCCGTTGGCGGTGGCGAAGCTCGAAAATCCGTATTCGGAGACGATCTGGCGCTGGATCCACTGCACTTCGGGAGGCGCGGTGGCCCCTGCGCCGACGCGCGGATGAAATCGCGAGGGTGGCTTGATTTCGCTGTGATTGAGAGTTTCGGTGCCGAGGATCTCCGGCGCGACCTTGAGGAACGCGGCCGCTTCTTCGGAGACGCGCGCAGTCATCTTATTGGTGAGATCGTCGGCGCGGAGCGCGAGCGTGACACATCAGGAGCGCGACGAGCCGCATGATTTGAGCTTAACGCGTCCGGCTTCTGATAGGATCGAGATTATCCCCGCTATGATTCGTGGTTTCAAGGCATCACGCCGAAAATTGCCTCGTCTGCTTATGTCGATCCGAGCGCGGTGGTGATCGGCGATGTTGAGATCGGCGAACGGTCCAGCATGTGGCCGTGCGCGTCGCTGCGCGGCGACACCGGACCGATTCGCGATCGGCAGCGAGACCAGTATTCAGGATTACTGCGCGCTGCATCTGGATGAAGGATTTCCGTTAACGGTGGGCAATCGCGTGACGGTGGGGCACTCGGTGACGCTGCACGGCTGCACCATCGAAGACGACAGCTTGATCGGCATCGGCGCGACGGTGTTGAATGGCGCGAAGATCGGCGAGGGATCGGTGGTGGCGGCGGGTTCGCTGGTGCCGGAAGGCATGGATCGTGCCGCCGTCGACGTTGGTGATGGGCGTTCCGGCGAAGCCGCGCGGGCCGTGACGCCGGAGGAGCAGGCGCGTTTCGGGAAGGCGTGCAGCACTACGTCGAGAAGGCGCATGAGGATCGGTTACGAGCGCGACGGTTACGGAGCGCGTTTGGGTGCGAGGTGAACGAGGACGATTTGAATCCGGTCAAGGCGATTAAAGGCACGCGCGATATTCTGCCGCCCGTCGACTTCGGTGTGGAATCACGTCGAAGCGGCGGCGCGCGAAGTGTTTCGCGTCTACAACTATCAGGAAATCCGCACGCCGATTTTCGAAGAGACGGCGCTGTTCGTGCGCGGCGTGGGCGAAGACACCGACGTCGTCTCGAAAGAGATGTACACCTTCGAGGATCGCGACGGCACCTCGCTCACGCTGCGTCCGGAAGCGACCGCGTCGGTGATGCGCGCCTATATCGAGCATCGCCTCGATCAGATTCCGGGCGTCAAGAAGTATTACTACATCGGTCCCATGTTCCGGCGCGAACGGCCGCAGAAGGGCCGCTTCCGCCAGTTCTTTCAGATCGGCGCGGAGGCGATCGGATCGGAATCGCCCATGGTGGACGCGGAAGTGATCGAGATGGTGATCGAGGTTCTGCGCCGCGCCGGGATCGACGGATTCCATCTGCTGCTCAATTCGATCGGCGACGCGAATTGCCGGCCGGCAGTACCTGGCGCTGCTGCGTGAGAAATTGCGCGACGTCGCGCCGCAGCATGTGCGGAGATTGCCAGCGCCGCGCAGTGACGAATCCGCTGCGCGTGCTGGATTGCAAGGTTCCCGACGATCAGCCGATCATCGAGACGCTGCCCTCGATCGCCGATCATTTGTGCGAGCCGTGCCGCACCAATTTCGCGGCGGTGCGCGCGCATCTGGATGCCCGCGGGATCGAGTATGAGATTGCGCCCGCGCATGGTGCGCGGGCTCGATTACTACATGCGCACGACGTTCGAGATCACGCACGGGGCGCTTGGAGCGCAGAATTCCGTGCTGGGCGGCGGACGATATGATGGGCTGGCGGAATCGCTGGGATCGAAAGTCGCGGCGCCGGGAATCGGATTTTCGATCGGCGAGGATCGCCTGGTGATGAGCGTCGAGGATGCGCATCCGGGCGAGTATGTCCGAAAGTCGACGTGTTTCTGGCGACCGATGGGCGACGCGGCTGAGATCGCACGCCGGGAACGCTGGCCGCGGAACTGCGCGCCGCGGGAATTTCTGTCGAGCGCTCGCCGGATCGGAAGCTGAAGCGGGCACTGGAGGTCGCCAACAAGATGGGCGCGCGGTTCGCGCTGATTATTGGAGACGATGAACTGGCCAATGGCACATATCAATTGAAGAACATGGTCACTGGCGAGCAGCAGTCGCTCAAACGCGAGCAATTGTTCGGCGCGATCCGATCGTAGCTCGATTGCGTTCCAGTGAGGCGCGACAGCATGGAGCGCATTAGCCGGCAAACACGGAATCGCCCTTGGCGATTTTGCTACGATGAAATTCGACGATGGCACGGAATTCCAATTCGATCTTGCGGCGCCCCGTCCCGAATCATACCGATAATGATTGAGTGCGCCCTTGATCCTGCTGATCATGCGGCGCCTCTTCAACCCCTAAAGATTCGATTTCAAAAGAGAGAATGACATGGAATCCGTACCGCTAGATTTTCTAGGCAACCTGCAACGAACCCACACGTGCGGCCAGCTTCGCGGCTCCGACGCGGGCCAGCGCGCGCTGTTGATGGGCTGGGTGCACCGCCGGCGCGACCTCGGCGGCGTCATTTTCATTCACCTGCGGGATCGCGATGGCGTGACGCAACTCGTGTTTCATGCCGAAGCGTCGGCGGAGTTGCACGCCAAAGTCGACTTGCTTTCGTCGGAATATGTGATCGCGGCCGAGGGCGTAGTCGCCAAACGCAGTGCGGACACGGTGAATCCTGCCATCGCGACCGGCGAAGTGGAAGTGGTGGTCGAGAAACTCTGGATTCTGAACGAATCGCGCACGCCGCCGTTTCCTATGGAGGAGCACGCCGGCGCGGCTCGACGTGAAGGAAGAGACGCGCCTCAAATATCGTTACGTCGACCTGCGGCGGCCGCACATGCAGCGCAATATCATCCTGCGCTCGAAAGTCGCGTTCGCGGTGCGCGAGACGCTTGGCGAAGCTCGGATTTCTGGAAATCGAAACGCCGTTCATGACCCGTTCGACTCCGGAAGGCGCGCGCGATTATCTGGTTCCGGCGCGTGTGTATCCGGGGCTGTTCTACGCGCTGCCGCAATCGCCGCAGATTTTCAAGCAACTGCTGATGGTGAGCGGGTTCGATAAATATTTCCAGATCGTGCGCTGCTTCCGCGACGAGGATTTTCGCGCGGACCGCCAGGCGGAGTTCACCCAGATCGACCTGGAGATGTCGTTTCCGCAGCAGGAAACGATCTTCGACGTGATCGAGCCGCTGATCAAAGCAGCGTGGAAGAGTGGCGGCTTCGATATCCCGACACCGTTCCGCGCGCATGACGTACGCGCAGGCGATGCGGTCGTATGGCAGCGATAAGCCGGACATGCGCGTTCCTCCCTTCCATTGCGTCGAGGACATTTGTGCCGGAATCTGACTTCGAACGGACTGCCTCTGGTCGCGATCCGGATCCCGGGGTGGGCGCGGTGTCGCCGCAGTGAGCGCGATGCGCTGAAGGAATTCGGCAAGGAGCGCGGCTTGCGCGTGTTCGATGATCCCAAGCGGCTCGATCAAGATTATCGCGGTGCAGATGGCGCAGTCCGCGAGCGCATCGTCGCGAAGACGACGATCTGCTGCTGCTGGCATCGTGGGCGGGCGAGCCGAAGGGTCAGCGTCCCGAAGAGACGGTGCTGCATGGCGTGCGGGCAACTGCGTCTACACGCCGCGCAAAAATACGCCGACAAGCACAAACTGCTCGATCCGAAAAATTTCCAATTTCTGTGGGTCACCGATTTCCCGATGTTCGAATGGGACGCGGAAGAGAATCGCTGGAACGCGGCGCATCATCCGTTCACTTCGGTGCACGATGAGGATCTGGAAAAGTTGACCACCGATCCGGCGCGCTGCCGCGCGAAGTCGTACGACCTCGTGCTGAACGGGACGGAACTGGGCTCGGGCTCGATTCGTATTCATCGCCGCGATATTCAGGCGAAAGTTTTCGCGGCGCTGGGTTTCAGCGATGAAGAAGCCAAGAAGCGATTCGGATTTTTGCTGGAGGCGCTGGAGTACGGCGCGCCGCCGCATGGCGGAATCGCGCTGGGGCTGGATCGCATGGTGATGATCCTGGCGGGCGAGACGTCTATTCGCGAAGTAATTCCGTTCCCCAAGACGGCGAAGGGCGCGGATCTGATGTGCGACGCTCCGAGTGAAGTGCCGGAGCGGAATTTGCGCGAGCTTGGGATCGCGATCAAGAAGACTTAACTTGTGGCGCAGGCTGTCCAGCCCGCTGAGCCGAGAGTCGTCTCGGGTCTTCTTTGTCGCGGGTGAGAGCTTCCGTTCCTGGCGTGCACTCTTTGGAGTGGAAACATCGCGCCGCCGTCTTCCTCATGCCTATCCCGAAGGGAAGTGGCTATTTGTAACTTGGCACCTGCACGGAAGCCTTCCGCCCGGTCTGTATCCTCCGCCCGATAAGGACAACGCAGGACAAGCGTTCGTGTGGATGGATCGATATCTAGACACGGCCACGATCGGTCCGTTGTTTCTCAAACAGGAACGAATCGCCCGAATCATCGAGCAGTCGATGCAGCATTGCGCGGTGCAACTCAATTATTACGACCTCGCCGCTTACGTGATCATGGCGAATCATGTTCACATGCTGGTGCTACCGAAGTCGGATCCGAGCCGGTTTCTGGGGACGCTGAAAGGCTACACGGTGCGTGAAGCGAATCGGTTGCTTAGCCGCACAGGTCATCCATTCTGGCAAGCGGAGTCTTACGACCATTGGGCTCGCGACGATGACGAACGCTTGCGAATTCACGCCTACATCGAGAACAATCCGGTAAAGGCTGGGCTGGCGGAACGAGCAGGGGATTACCGATGGTCTAGCGCATGGAAGAAAGAAGAAGAGCCGAGACGACTCGGCTCAGCAGCCTTGACAGCCTGCGCCACAGTTCGGTTCAGTGGGCTGTTACAGTGGGCTCTTATAAATAGAAAAGAACACTAGCGCGGTCTCTGTAGAAGGGCCACCGGCGATGTTGCGTTCGCGGCGCTGAGGCGCTGCTTCTTATCGAAATACGCTTTCAGCACATCGCGCACGATGGGAGCGGCGGAGTAGCCGTGGCTGCTCGCCTCATACAGCGCGACCACGACGATCTCGGGATGATCGCGCGGCGCGAAGCCCACGAACCAGCCGTTCTCTTTCGCGAGATCACCGCCCGCTTTTCCCGATTTCGCCAGCTCCAATGAAATCCTCTGCGCGGTGCCGGTCTTGCCGCACACATCGATTCCCGGGATCTGCGCGGTCGAGCCGGTTCCGCCCTCATTCACTACGCCATACATTCCGGAAACCGTCGTCGCAAGGTTCGCAGGATTGAATTCGCCGCGGCGCACCGGCTCCGGCGGCGCCGCCATCTTCACCAGGTGCGGCTTGTACCACACGCCGCCATTGGCGATTCCCGCAATCGCATTGGCGAGCTGGATCGGCGTCACGGTTACGAACCCTTGTCCGATTGCGACTGAAATCGTATCGCCGGCGTACCACTTCTCGCGCTGCGTGCGCAGTTTCCACTGCGGCGAGGGCATGATGCCTTCCATCTCGCCGGGAAGATCGATGCCGGTTTTCTTGCCGAGCCCGGCCAGCGATCCATACTCGGCGATCTTATCGATGCCCAGCTTATTGCCGACCGTGTAGAAATACGTGTCGCACGATTTCACGATCGCGCCATGCAGATCCAGTGTGCCGTGGACCAGATCGCAATGATGAAAGTGGCCGTAGAACGAAGCGCCGCCGGCGCAATGCACGGTGTAATTCTCATCGATCGATCCGGATTCAAGCGCCGCCATGGCGACGATCGGCTTGAAGGTCGAGCCCGGCGCGAACTGCGCCTGCGTGGCGCGATTGATCATGGGCTTGTCCGGATCGTTCATCAGCCCATTCCAATCAGACTGGCGGATGTGCGTGGTGAAAACGTTGGGATCGAACGTCGGCCGGCTGACCATGGCCAGTACTTCGCCGTTACGCGGATCGAGCGCCACCACCGCTCCGCGCTTTCCATCCATGGCCAGTTCGGCAACCGCCTGCAGATCCAGATCGAGCGTCAACTGCAGATTGTGGCCCGGAGTCGACGGATTGTTTTCCAGCTCGCGGCCGTGCTCCCGGCCCAGGCTATCCACCTCTACGCGCCGCTCGCCATCGATGCCCATCAGCGAGTCGTTGTACTGCCGCTCCAGCCCGAACTTGCCGACGATGTCGCCCTGCGAATATTTCGCGAACTCGGCGGTGTTCAGTTCCTGATCGCTCACCTCGCCGACGTAGCCGATGACGTGCGCCGCCATGCCGTTGCGCGGATACAGGCGCTGCTGGTTCTCCACCAGTTCGAGTTCGGGGAAGGTGAAACTGTCTTTGTGCGAGTCGACGAAAGCCAGTTCGCCCGGCGATAGATCATCTTTGATCGCCATCGCAAAATATTTTGGACGTGTACCGAAGCGCTTGAGCTTGGCGCGAATATCATCGGGATCCAGGTGCAGGCCGGCGGCGATGGCGTCGATATGCTCGGGCTTCAGGGTCTCACGCGAGAGCATCACTTTGTATGCGGAGTGGCTGTCCACGATGATGCGTCCGTCGCGATCCAGAATTTTTCCACGCGGCGCGAGCAGTGGAACCGTCTTGATGCGGTTTCGCTCAGCCAGGTCGTTGTTCTCCGCGTTGTCGCGGACCTGCAGAATCCAGAAGCCGGAAATCAGAATCAGAAAGATGGCGACCGAAAGATATTGGAACACCGCGATGCGGCCCAGCGCGAAGCGGGTGTCGTCGCGAAACAGGCGCGCCAGCGTTTTATTCTTGGTGTGTTCGGATTCGATGGGCGTTGGCATGGATCTTGAACTCAGCCCGTAACCTTGAGTCTATCCAATGTGCGAAACAGCGGCACTGCGACCAGTGCGTTCAGCACCGCGACCACCAGAGTGCGCTCCAGATCGAAATCGACCGTCTGGCCCAGCAGAGCGCGTTTCAGCACCCAATAGAAAAACTGGTGAAAGAAATAGAAAAAGAAACCGAGCACCAGCCGCACCATGGAATTTTCAACATCGAAACGCTGGCTGACCGAAGCGGCAAAGTATCCCACCAGCGTTTTGACGATCCCGAACAGTCCGATGTAGCCGCGCGACAGAGAATCCTGCGCCAGTCCGATGCATGCGCCGAACAGCACTCCCGCCACCGGCGATCGCCGCATCACCGAAAAGTAGACCGTCACCAGCAGCGGTAGATCCAGATAAGAGAGATAGGAAATGAAGCGCGGTACCGTGACCTGAAACACGATAGCGGCGAGCGGAATCCCGATCAGCGCGGCGGCGTTGAATCGCGAGATGCGATCTTTCTTGCGCCCTACCTCGGGAAAGCCGTCCGCGTAGTCACTCATGGATTGGGCTGCTTGGCTGTTGATGTGGCGGGAGTCTTGATGTTGAAATCCGGCGCACCCTTGCCGCGATCGCCGAACACATGATTCTGCGCTTCACCGATCTTGCGAGTCTGTTCCAGCACGCGATCCGCATCCGACATCGGGCCGGGCTGCAGCGGCGCGGGCGCGGCGGGCGCGGAGTCGGGTGGCGGTGCCAGCAGGTGTACAGCCTGACTCGCCGCCGGGACATCGGGAATCGGCGCATGTACGCCTTCGATCACCACCAGCACTTCCTCAAGTCCGTTTTGCATGCCGCTGGGATTCAGGAAAACTTCCTTGCGCGATTTCCCGTCGCGCACCGTAGTCACCTGTCCGGCAGGCCGACCCTTGGGGAAGATGCCGTCCTCACCGGAAGTGTAGAACCACTCATCGGGATCGACAGCCTGCTCATTCTGGATATCGTCGACCTTGACGATGCTGCCGCCTTCGCCTTTGAGCGTTCCCTTGACGCGATGCTTCTGGGAGATGACGCCGGCCGCGAAATTCGGGTCGGTGATCAGCATCACCATCGAAGCCACCGGGCCGTACACGTTCACTACTTTGCCGACGATGCCGGTGGCCGTGATCACCGCCATTCCTTTTAATACACCGCTCGACGAGCCGCGATCGATGAAGACTACGTTGCTGCCGCCGGGGTCGGTGGTGTTGAGGATGATGTGCGCCGCCACCGTTCGGGAAAGCGACTGCTTCTGGAAGATGGCCAGCGCCCCAGCGCGATCGGCGGTAGCGAGTTGGGTGCGCAGGTCCTGGTTCTCCATCGACACGCGATCCAGATTCTGTTTCAGTCGCTTGTTCTGTTCGCGCACGTCGAGCAGGACGAAGTAATCGGAAAAAAAGTGCGAGGTTCCGCCTCTCACGCTTTCGATTCCGCGGGCGACGGGCGTAACCACCGTCACCGCCCATACCCGGATCAGGCGAACTTCACCGTTGGATTTGACTTGGAAGGCGAGCAGGATCAGTTGCAGAAAAATCGCCAGCAGCAGAACTGCGAGGTTGCGATAGCGATTGAGAAGGAATTCCATGTACTACCGGGCCACGCGCTCCATGCTGTCTGAATCGCGCTATCTGCTCGTTCGATGCTCTGAGTTCATCCGCGCTCCGTTGCGCCCGAACGCGCTCTCTACCGTTCGCGCCTCAACTGACGGCCATCGACATTCTGAATTCTGAATTCTGACTCCTGACTCCTACTACTCAATTGCGATTCTACGGAGCAGTTTGAACTCCGTCAGCATCTTGCCTGTCCCTAATACTACCGAGGCCAGGGGGTCTTCGGCGATGGAAACCGGAAGGCCGGTTTCCTGCCGGATGCGCTTGTCCAGATTCTTGAGCATCGCGCCTCCGCCAGTGAGCACGATGCCGCGATCGCTGATGTCGGCCGAAAGCTCCGGCGGAGTGCGTTCCAGCGCCACGCGGATGGCGTTCATGATCGTCGCCACGCATTCCGAAAGCGCCTCGCGGATTTCGCTGTCGTCGACCGTGATGGTCTTGGGCACACCTTCGATCAGATTACGGCCCTTGATCTCGATGGTCAGCGGCTTATCCAAAGTGAACGCCGAGCCGATCGCCATCTTCACTTTTTCCGCGGTCGTTTCGCCGATCAGAAGATTGTACTTGCGCTTCATGTACTGCATGATGGCGTCGTCCATTTCATTGCCGGCGACGCGCACCGATCGCGAATAGACAATTCCAGAAAGCGAAATCACCGCGACGTCGGTAGTGCCGCCGCCGATGTCGACCACCATGTTTCCCGACGGTTCGGTGATGGGCAGACCTGCGCCGATGGCCGCGACCATGGCCTGTTCCACCAGATAAACTTCGCTCGCTTTGGCGTGATAGGCGGAATCGATCACCGCCCGTTTTTCCACCTGCGTGATTTCGCTGGGGACGCCGATGATGATGCGGGGATGCACCAGCATCTTGCGGCCGTGCGCTTTCTGAATGAAATAATTCAGCATGCGCTCGGTGACCTTGAAATCGGCGATGACGCCGTCCTTCATGGGCCGGATCGCAACGATGTTGCCCGGCGTGCGGCCGAGCATCTCCTTCGCTTCCTTGCCGACGGCTTCCACTTCGCCGTTGGTCTTGTTAATGGCGACGATGGAAGGCTCGTTCACCACGATGCCTTTGCCTTTGGCGTACACCAGGGTGTTCGCGGTGCCGAGATCGATGGCGAGGTCGGACGAAAATAGACTGAAGAGCGACCGCAAATTCATAGGAAAATGTTTTAGCCGAGATGAGCCGTCGCCACAGGCGGCACCGTAATGCCGGAAGGTGCAAGCGTCACATTTGAAAGTATCACACGCCCCACAAAGGGGCAAGGTTCTGTTTTATTTTCTGTTTTGTTTTCAGGGCGCTAGACTGAAATAGTGATTTCCCGCAGGAGCTTTCTCGCCACACCCGCGCTGCCCCTGGTTTTCGCCGCCTGCGGCACTCGCGCGGGCGGATATCGCGGCTACGCCTTCGTCGCGAATGAGGACGGGCAGGCGGTCGCCGCGGTCGATCTGCAGGTGCTCGCCGTCGCACGGCATATCGCGCTCGACGCTTCGCCGACGCAGGTGATCGCCGCGCAGAGCCGCACCGCGATTTATGCGCTGACGCCCGGGACGGGCTCGGTTCACGAAATCCAATCGGACCGTTTGAGCTTTCGCCGCAAAGCTACGGTTGCATCGACGGCGGCGTCGATGAGTCTCGATACCAAAGAGAGCGCGCTGTATGTTCTGGCGAAAGATCCGCGCGCGCTGGTGCGTCTGTCGCTCGATTCGCTGACGCCGGAGTGGCGCGTGCCGTTGAAGTCAGATGTGGAGGATTTCGCGATCGCGCCCAATGCAAACGTCGCGGCGATCAGCGGCGGCGGCGCAGTGCGGCTGGTGAATCTGGCGACGCGAACGGTTAGCGATCCGCTGGGCGAAGGCGATTTCGGCGCGGTGCGTTTTCTTTCCGACAGCAAAACGCTGATCGCGGCGGATCGCGGAGAGCGGCGATTATCACTGTATGACGTCGCGAGCTCGAAATTGATCACGCATCTGCCGGTCGCGGTGCGGCCTGATAATTTGTGCTTCAATCGACCGACCGAGCCGGGCAACACCGAAGGCGGCCAGTTATTCGTCACCGGTGAAGGCATGGATGGCGTGGTGATCGTGTATCCGTATCACACCCCGGAGGTCGGCGAAACGGTGCTGGGCGGACCGGCGCCTGGTCCGATGGGTGCGTCGGGCGATTTTCTGTTCATCGCGAGCCCGCAAGCGGGCGCGGTCACGATCATGGGAATCCGCAAGCGGCAGGTGATTGCCGTGGTCGCGGTGGGAAGCGATCCCGGATTCGTAGCGGTGACGCAGGACGATCAGTTCGCGCTGGTGCTGAATCGAAAATCGGGAGATATGGCGGTGCTGCGGGTGGGCTCGATCGCACCGAATCGTTTGAAGAAGGCGGCGCTGCTGACGGTGATTCCGGTAGGCTCGCGTCCCGTGAGCGCGGATGTGAGGGGCGTGTAGATGCTGATTGTCATGATCGCGATGCTGTTTGCGCAGGACGGTGCATACAAGATTGCGAACGGTGTCTCGCAGCCGCAGCTGATCTCGAAAGCCGAGCCCAAGTATTCATCCGAGGCCCGCACGGCGCGTCTGCAAGGAAGGGTTGAGCTTCAGATCGTAGTCGATGTTGATGGCAAAGCCCACGAGGCGCGGGTGGTTCGATCACTTGGGCTCGGTCTCGATGAGGCCGCCGTTGACTGCGTGAAGCAGTGGCGCTTTAAACCCGGTGAGAAAGACGGTAACCCTGTACCCACGCTCGCCACAGCGCAACTGAACTTCGTTCTCGGCGACGGCCCGGCATGGCGGCTGGGAAAGGCTGTGTTTAGGACCGACCCGGGCGTGTCGCGACCGGCAGTCAAGCGCGCTGATTTCCCGAAGGGCAAGCCGCATGCGAGCGGTGCCGTTGAACTGAGGTTCACTGTAGACGAGCACGGCGAACCGAAGGATCTACCTGTCGCGGAATCCGGCGCGCCGTTCGAATCAGAATTGGTCGAAGCCGTTCGGAAGTGGCGGTTCAAACCGGCAATGAAGGACGGGACACCAGTCGCGGTTCCGGCGTCTTTTACATTCGTCGCCGTGAAAGCTCAATAACTTATGCCTGAACTCATCACATCACCCACCCGCATCCCGGTTCCCGGGAACAAGCTGGTCGAAGAATACATCGGCCGGGTAAATTCGAAAGACTCGCGCGTAAGTGTCGCGCACATGCATAGCCCCGCCGGTTGGACCGAACCCGGCCAGCGGCCTGATTTCGACGAATACACGGTCGTCCTCACCGGCGTCATGCACGTCGAGCATGAATCGGGCACCATGGACGTCGCGGCAGGGCAGGCGGTGCTCGCTCGCAAGGGCGAATGGGTGCGCTACAGCACTCCCCAGGGCGCCGAATATATCGCAATCTGCATTCCGGCGTTCACGCTCGACGGCGCGCATCGCGACGACTAGAACGCCTACGCCGGAATGTAGCCGAAGAACCTGAGCAACAGATAAATTACGGCAATCGCCACGATCCCGAAGAAAATTCTGCCGACAATCGAGAAGTTGGGGCGGTCTGGCTGAGCCATGCTTGTGATAGAGCAGCCTGATGGCCGTTTGTAGCAGGAAATTCATATGAGGGGATTACAATCGGGAGATTCTAATCCTATGAACAAAACCATTCTTGCGGTTGCCGCGCTGTCGCTTGCTCTTTATGCACAAGCGCCGAATGAAAAAATCATCGGTGGACCGTATGTGGTGAACGTCGGTCAGCGCAACGCGACTA
Source organism: Terriglobia bacterium (assembly GCA_963819125.1). GTDB lineage: Bacteria > Acidobacteriota > Terriglobia > Bryobacterales > Bryobacteraceae > Palsa-187. The sequence continues at coordinate 223,891 of CAWFUQ010000011.1, read as the reverse complement.
TCATGTGGGTGGTCGAAACCGGCGCAGTGACCGTCGGCGAATCGCCCGCGAAGGCCGACAAGAGCTATCCGGTGCTGCGCGCCGAGAAGATTGTGCTGAACGGATTGAAGCCCGGAACGCAGCAATACTACCAGGCCTTTCCAGGCGAGGCCGGCAAAGGATCGTTCAAGACCGCGCCGCCGCGCGAGACCACGCAATATCAATTCGTAGTTTACGGCGACACGCGCACGCGCCACGATGTGCATCGCACGGTGGCCAACGCCGTCGTCAAATATTCGAATCCCGATTTCATCATGCACACCGGCGATCTGGTGGAAAACGGCACCGACACCTCGCTGTGGCCCATCTTTTTCGACATCGAGCACGACCTGCTCCGCAAGACCGCGTTCTTTCCGGCGCTGGGGAATCATGAAAGACATGCCCTGAATTATTCCGACTACATGGATTCCAAGCCGTACTATTCGTTCAACTGGGGCAACGCGCACTGCATCGTGATGGATACCGACATCGGCACCGCCGGCGCCACCAAAGCCGAGCAGCAGGCCTATTGGAATGAAGAAACAAAGTGGCTCGAAAATGATTTGAAGGATTCCAAGATGTCCGATTTCCGTTTCGTGTTCGGGCATCATCCGCCGATGACCGCGGTGACCAGGCGTCAGGGCAACAACGAGCACATCACTGCGCTGGAGCCGATGTTCGAAAAATACGGCGTCGCCGCGGCGTTCTTCGGTCACGATCACAACTATCAGCACTATCTGAAGAGCGGCGTCCATTATTTCGTCACCGGTGGAGGCGGGGCGCCGCTGTATGACGTCGACACGCCGCCCGCGGGTGTTACGGTGAAGGTGATGAGCACCGAGAATTTCGTCACCGTTAACGTGACAGGCAAGGTCGCGCACACCATCGCGCGCAAACCGAGCGGCGAAGTGATCGATGAAGCCGACGTACCGGCCATTCCGATGAAGCCCTGACGATGCTGGCGTTGCTGATATCGCTGCTGGCGATTACGATTGCGCCGGTCGCGCCGGGCACGCCGAACCTGCAACCGCAGCTCGCATCCGGCTACGGCGTGGTCGCGATGACGTTCACATCGGGTGAATCGATATATTTCGCGGCTTCTCATGACGATGGAAAATCGTTCAGCACTGCGGTGAAGGTCGCCGAGGTACAGAAACTTGCGGTGGGCCGGCATCGCGGACCACGCGTAGTGATTCTGAAAGACGCGATCGTGATTTCGGCGATCGCGAGCGATCTCATTTCCTGGCGATCGACCAACGGCGGCAAGACGTGGCATCGCGCGGGGACGGTCAACGATGTTCGCGGCGCGGCTCGCGAAGGATTGCACGCCATGGCTACCGATCCCAACGGCAATTTGTTCGCAGTGTGGCTGGATCAGCGCGCGAAGGGCACGCAGTTGTACGGTGCGCGATCGGCCAATGGAGGGGAGACGTGGTCGCCCAACGTGCGCATTTATTCCGCGCCTGACGGAAGCAGCGCTCCGTCGATCGCGATCGCGGGCGATGGGACGATTTCGGTGATGGCGTGCGATTTGACAAATATGTACGTCACGTCGTCTCACGATGGCTTGCATTTCGACGCGGCACGGAAAATCGGCCAAGGCACGATGGATGGCGGCGGCATAGTGATTGATCGCGGCACCATCTGGTCGGCGTGGCGGCGCGATGGCGATGTGTTTCTCGATCGCATGGGCAGCCCCGAAACGCGCCTCGGCAGTGGCGTCGATGTCGCTATTGCCGCCGGAGCGAAAGGCATCTACGTGGCGTGGACCAACGGCAAGACGATCGAGATCCACACGCCGGGCGCGGCGCAGCCCACGCGAATCGCCGAGGAAGGCGCGTTCATCAATCTGACGTGGCTGGCCGATGGCTCAATTCTGGCGGCGTGGGAACAGAACGGCTCGATCATTACCCAACGCGTCGAGTAACCTGGAATTACCGCATGTCCGACGTCATCATCGATTCATTTCTAAAGGGAATGAGCCTGCTCGATAAGCCGGTGTTCAACAAAGGCACCGCGTTTTCCGATGTAGAGCGTTCCGCGTTCGATTTGCACGGCTTGCTTCCGCCGCAGGTGGAGACGCTCGATCAGCAGCTCGGCCGCGCCTACGAAGCGTATCAGCGCAAGCAGGACGATCTGGAGCGCCACATCTATCTGCGCCAGCTTCAGGACGCCAACGAAGTTCTGTTCTACCGGTTGCTGCTGGACCACATCGTGGAAATGACGCCGATGGTGTACACGCCGGTGGTGGCGCTGGCGTGCCAGCATTTCAGCCACATTTATCGCCGCCCGCGCGGGCTGTTCATCTCCTACCCGCTGCGCGATCAGATTCAGGAGTTGCTGCGCAATCGACCGCATCGCGAAGTGGACGTGATTGTGGTGACCGATGGCGAGCGCATTCTAGGAATCGGCGATCAGGGCGCGGGCGGGCTGGGCATTCCGATCGGGAAACTATCGTTGTACACGCTGATCGGCGGAATTCATCCTTCGCGCACCTTGCCGATCGTGCTCGACGTTGGCACCAACAATCGCGAACGGCTGAACGATCCCGAATATCTGGGCTGGCGGCATGAGCGCATTAACGGCGACGAGTATTTCGAGTTCATCGACCGATTTGTGAACGCGGTGAAATCTGAGTTGCCGGGCGCCTGCCTGCAATGGGAGGACTTCGCGACCCCGCACGCGCGGCCGATTCTGCATCGATATCGCAATGATCTGCTCACCTTCAATGACGATATTCAAGGCACGGCGGCGGTCGCGTTGGGAGCGATCCTGGGCGCCGTGGCTGTCACCGGCGCGAAACTGCGCGATCAGAAAATCGTGATGCTGGGCGCGGGCTCGGCGGGGATCGGTGTGGCGGATTCGCTGCGCGCCGTATTGACCGGCCAGGGATGGACGGAGACGCAGGCTCGCGAACATTTTTGGATCATCGACAAGGAAGGCTTGCTGACCACTTCGCGCACTGATCTGACTGAGGAGCAGCGCGTCTATGCGCGCACCGCCGATGGCGCGAATACTCTCGAAGAGGTGATCGCCAAGATCGACGCGACCATTTTGATCGGATTGTCGACGGTGCGGGGCGCGTTCACGGAATCCATCGTGCGGGAGATGGCGCGCAAGACCGCGCGGCCCATTATTTTCCCGCTGTCGAATCCGACGGAGAGATCGGAAGCGGAGCCGGAGGATTTACTGCGGTGGACCGAAGGGCGCGCCTTGATCGCCACCGGTTCGCCGTTTGCGCCGGTGAACTTTGGCGGTCGCACTATCCCGATCGCGCAGTGCAACAACATTTATATTTTCCCGGCGGTCGGGCTGGCAGTCGTCGCGGCGAAGGCCACGCGAATCACGGATGCAATGCTGCTGGCGGCGGCTCGTGAACTGAGCCGGCATTCCCCGGCCATCGCCGATGCGTCCGCGCCGCTGCTGCCGCGCCTCGAAAATATTCGTGAAGTGGTGGCGGAAATCGCGTTCGCCATCGCGCGTCAGGCGCAGGAAGACGGCGTCGCTCCGCAGACCAGTGAAGACGATCTGCGCGAGCACATCGCCGACACCCAATGGCTGCCGCAATATTCGTCGTTCATGGAATTCTGAATTCGTTCCGCCCGTCAATCGACTGGACGACGCCTTCGACTCCCAGGAAATCGCGTGATTCAAGATCGTGTCCAGAATTCGCAATGAAGCGCACGTTGTTCTCGATCAATCTTCCGACGATGATCGCCAACTCCGGTCCGGATTTCGAATGCGCCACGGTGTAGCTTTCGATGCGCGCGCGACCCTCCGGCGTCATTGTGAACGCCGGCTTGGGCATGGCGTCGAGCTCGCGCTGCAAAATCGCGGGATCTTCGCGAGCCCAGGGTTTCGTCAAAGGCGTGGTCGAATACAGCCCGGCGGCGTGCTTCGTCACGTAATTCCCGTTCGCGGTCACCAGCCCGAACGCCCCCGGCTGCGCCCGCATCCGTTCCACCATTTGCGCGATGGAGTGCATGACGTAGTTGTTGCCGGGTCCGCCGCAGTAGGGAAGGCCGCCAGTGACGGTCAGGTCACGCGGATCATCTTCGCTCAGTCCAATTTCCTGTTGCGCGATCTCGACCGCCGACGGAAAGCAGCTATATAAATCGAACACGTCGACGTCGGCGAGCGACTTCTCCGCCATCGCGAAGGTGCGCCGCGCGACTTCGTGGATGGCGGGGGATGAATGCAAATCGCGCCGTTCGGTGACGTACCAGTGATCGTCGCCCTGCGCGCAGCCGTGCAGATAAACCCGCTTCGCTTCCGCGATTCCGAGTTCGTCGGCTTTCGCCGCGGAACACACCAGCACCGCCGCCGATTGATCGACGTACACGCTGGCGCACATCAGCTTGGTGTAGGGAAATCCGATGCGCGGATTCTGGTCCGTTACCGTCGCGATCTCTTCCGCGGAATATCCGGCTCGCCGCGTCGCCAGCGGATTTGCTTTCGCAACCGCGGCGAAACGAGCGAACAATCGTCCCATCGCGAGCTGATGATCCTCGATTGAGCGACCGCGCGCTCCGCGAATCGCCTGTTCGAACAGCGGATAGACGTTGATCGCGGCGCTGATGCCATGCGCGATCTCATGATCCGTACACGGCATACGATAGCCGCCCCATTCGTCTGGCGCTGAAGGCGCGTCCTCGCTCCAGTCGAGCGCCATGCCCGCGCGTTTCGCCGCAAGCTCCGTGCGCAACGCCTCTGCTCCGGTCAACAGCGCAACGGACGATTCACCCTGCGCGATCCGTTCGCACGCGCGATTCAATGCGACCTGCGGCATGGTCCCGCCGCCCGGCGTGTAGACCAATTCACGCGGATTCGCGGCGATCCTCTGGGCGATTGACCAGGGAGGGTTCACCATGCGGCCGAACGGCGATTTGAATCGCGAGACTGCGTCGGAAAACAGCCGCACCGCGATCAGCGAATCGATTTCCTTTAAAATCGCCGCACCTGCGCCGGAATCGTCCGCCGCTTTTTTCGACGCCTCGACCATCCATTGCAAGGGCGATCGCGCCCGTTCCGGCGGCGCGGAAGTATCGGTGATCTGCGCCACCCCGACGATCACCGGAATGCGCTCGCGATTCATCAGGACAAAAACTTGAGAATCGCCTGGTGCGCGATCTCCGGCTGATCAGTCGAATAAATATGGCTGGCGTGCGGGATCATGACGAGCTGCGCGTTCGGAATCCGTTCGGCGATGAGGCGGCCGTTCCCCGCCGGCACCAGTTCATCGGTCTCGCCGTGAATCACCAGCGTGGGCGCTTTGATTTCGCCCAAGCGATCGCAACAACTCCACGCGAGAATGCCTTGCACCTGCGCCGTGTAGCCTTCGTTGGTGGGATAAACGGATCGGCGAATCGCCAGGTCTTCATCGATGCGCGCGCGAGGAGTCGACGCGTCGTAAATATACGGGACCATCGCCTCCGCGCCTTCATCTGGCGTCATGGTCGCGCGCTCCATCAGGACCTTCACCACTTCGTCTTTCGCGCGAACGGCATTCGGACCGCCGCTGGCGGTGCAGCCGAGGATCAATTTATTCACGCGATCCGGAAAATCGAGCGCGAACTGCTGCGCGATCATGCCGCCCATCGAAACCCCGTAAACGTGCGCGCGATCGACACCGGCGGCGCTCAACACCGCAGCGGCATCGGCGGCCATCTGCGCGATCGGATACGGTCCCGGCGGAACATCGCTCATCCCGACGCCGCGATTGTCGAAAGCGATAGTGGCGAATCTTGCATCCAGCGAGGGCCGCGTGCGAAACCACATCTGGTGCGCATAGCCGAGTCCCATGATCAGCAGAATCGGATCACCGGATCCGGATTGATTCCAAAAAATGCGCGCGCCGGCGCTTTCGACGATGGGCATGGGAGCTAGTCTACAAGCTTTGCGCGAATGCTGCCCATTACAACGTCGCGATTTTCCGATGGATCAAAAGCAGATACAAACCCATCAGAGCCATTAGCGCACCGGCGCAGGCCATGGTCCAGGAAACCGTGAAGTACATGATCAGCTTTCCAAACAGCAGGCTGCCGATCGGCATGCCGCCGCGAAACGCCACGTTATAGACGCTCATCACGCGGCCGCGCATTTCATCGGCGGTGATCGCCTGCACCAGCGATTGGACCATCGAAAAAATCCACATCAGCGCCGCGCCGCATCCGAAAATCAGGACGCTCGAAAGCATCAGGTATTTCGAGAGCGAGAATCCCGCGATCAGCAATCCCAACGCGATCAGAGCGGTCAGCGCGATCAAGCCCTGCCGCTTCATGCGTCCGGCGGCCGCGACTGCAAGCGCTCCGCAGATCGATCCCGCGCCTGAAAAAATCAGCAGGCGCGTGAACGTGATTTCGTCGCCATGAAAGACTTCTTTCGCGAACACCGGCAGGAACGTCATCAGTGGAATCGCCAGCAGTGTGAGCGAAAACGCCAGGAAGATCAGCGAATTGAGTCCTGGCCGGGTGCGAATGAATCCGATGCCCTGTTTCATGCTGGTGAGGATCGATTCACTCGTGCGGGCGGGAATGAATCCGACGTTGATCACGTGCAGCGAAAGAATCACAGCGAGAAACGACGCCGCGTTGATCCCGAAACACCAGGTCGGGCCGTAGCGGTGCAGTGTGATCCCCGCGATGGTCGGTCCGATGATGCGAGCCAGGTTGAACTGAATCGAATTCCAGGCGATGGCGTTGGAGAAATCTTCTTTCGCCACCAGTGTGGGCAGCAGCGCGGAATACGCTGGTCCGCCCAGGCTCTGGCCCATGCCCGTGACTACCGAAAGCACCAGAATTGGCCACACGGTGCGCAAACCGCTCACGCCCGGCCGGGGCTGGAGAAGTCCAAAATAAAACAGCACCGTCAGGACAGTCGCCGAAAAAATCTGGGTGTACTGCGAGATCAGCAGCATCTTGCGGCGATCGCGCCGGTCGGCAATCACGCCGCCGATCAGCGAGAACAAAATGATCGGCACCTGGCCCAGAAATGCGTCCAGGCCCAGATAGAACGAATCGTTGGTCAGCGTGTACACCAGCCACGCCTGCGCCATCGATTGCACCCAGCTGCCGATGCTGGAGGTGCAGGCGCCCAGCCACAACAGGCGGAAATCGCGATAGGTGAGCGCCTTGAAAACGCGGTTCACCATTCTGCCCCCTGCGGCTGTCGCGGCTGCTTGCGCGCCCACGTTACGGGAGAGGCTTCTCTCTCTGGATCAGATGCACCAGGTTGCCGTCGCAGTCGTGAAAAAATACCAGACGATTGCCCTGGTTGACGAACGCGTCACCGGCGAAGCTGATGCCTTTGGCGCGCAGCGCGGCGTGTGCGGCATCGAAATCGGTGACTTCGATCGCCAGGTGCCGCAGCCCGGGTGTGCGCATCTTGGGCGCTCCGGCGTCGCCCTCCGATGGAATGATCTCCAGCATCGCGCCATTGGCGGCGCGCACGAAAAAATTACCGTCGTATTCGAAATTGATTCTGAAATCCAGATGGTCGACGTACCATTGCGCCAGCGTGCGCGGACTCGGCGACGCAATGGCGGTGTGCTCTAAACCTACAAACATATTTGTGATTTTAGCAGGTGCGGGCTACAACACTATCGACGTGAAGGACGCCAGAATGTCACGCGTTAGTAAACTTCAAAACAGAACACCGTATTCGAGCCGCTGGGCGTAATGGCATACTGGCCATTCTCGATTTCCTGATCCACTTCCACCTTGTACAACCCGCGATCCAGGCGCGTCACCGAAAGCCTGAGCGGCTTGGGTCCGCCGCGCGTCCGCCGCAGAGCCATGGTCACTTCGCGCCGCCCGCCCTTTACCTCCATTTTGTACAGTTCCAGACCCTGCGGTTGGATCTTGTCGGCTTGGATGACGAAGATCGGCTCGGCCAGCGGGGTGCGCGCGGAAGATCCCGTGCCTGGCACCACGTAGGTGATGTCGTTCTTCTTCTTGTCTTCCTGTGCTTCGGTGACTTCGGTCGCGATCAGCGTATCGGCGTGGACCAGATACAGGACGTCGGCCTTGGGCGGTTTGGGGCCGGTGTATTTTTGCGCGAAAAGAGCGATCGAGCCCAGTAGCACGGTCGCGAAAATCATCGGCACGGAACGTTTGCGCATCTTGCTTTCATATTAGCTCTCGCATAGCGTCGGTAGCGCAGGCGATCGATTTTTGTCGCCTGCGACTTAGTAACGCAAGCCACCAAGACCGATGGCCTGCGCTACGGCGTCTCTTGTATCCTGGTGACTTGCGCACCGCCAGAGTCCTGCTCGGAAGTCTGATCGTCTTCCTTCTGATCGAGCACGTGACGTTCAATCGTATCTATCCCCAAGCCGCGAGTCCCGACTCGACCAGCGGCAACGTGGAATTGATGATGAACAATGAGCGCAAACGCCCCAAGCCTGATCGAAACCAGGTGCTGATGGTGGGCAATTCGCGCATGGGATTTTTTCCCCGCTACTCCGACCCTTTGCGCGACGAGCTGGGCTACACTTTCGCGACCATCGCCAGCCCCGGAACCTCACCGCGCTGCTGGTATTACATGCTGCGCGATGAAGACCCGGCGCACGACCGCTATCGCGCGGTGGTGATCCCGGTCGAAGACTACGACGACGATTCCAGCGACGAAGTGATGGCCGATCGCTACATCGACCAGCGCTACATTTTGCAGGAGCTGCATGTGGGCGACATTCCGCAATTCGCGGGAGAGTTTCAGACGCTGGAAGGCAAGCTGGCCGCGGCGCGCGACATCGCGCTCAAGGGCTACGTCTATCAGGCCGATTTTCTCGACTTCCTGAGTGATCGGCCAAAGCGCCTGGACTACGTACGGCTGGCGCGCCGCAGCTCGCACGAATGGTTTCACGATTACCGCGGACCGGATACGAATGTGGTGGGAGTCAAAATCGACTGGGAGCATCACACCTTCGAAGCTCCACCGGGAATGGCGGAGGGACTGAAAGAGGTTTTTCGCACCCGTCTGTTCGCGCCGATTCGCCCGGCCAATCAATACAGCACGTCTTACAATCGCCTGTGGTTCGGCAGGATTTGCGATTTATATCGCGACTCGGGCACCACGGTGATTTTCTTTCGCCTGCCGCGCGGCCCGTATCCGCGCCCCGATCTGCCGCCCGAAAATCCGGCGAGCGTGCTGCGGCAATTGGCCTCGCGCCCCGGCGTCATCCTCGACGACCTACACTTTTTCGAGCCGCTCGAAGATCCGGCGATTTTTAAAGATCCTCTGCACTTCAACGGGCCGGGCGAAGAGAAGTTCACGGTCCTGCTGGCGCGGCATGTCAGTGAAATGCTGAAGGCCCAGGCGCACTAACCGGCGATGCTGTTCAATACCGTCAATTTTTTCGTGTTCCTGGCCACCGTGCTGTTGCTGCACTATCTTGCCCCACGCGTGCTGCGCAAATGGATTCTGCTGGCCGCCAGCTACTTCTTTTACATGTCCTGGAACCCCAAGTTCATCGCCTTGCTGCTGGCGCTGACGGTTACGGATTACCTCGCGGCGTTCTGGATCGAACGGTCCCAGGACAATGAATCGCAGCATCGCCGAAAAGTCTTTCTGGTGCTGGGGCTCTCGGCCAATCTCGGGTTCCTGGGGTTTTTCAAGTACTACAATTTTCTGGGCGACAACATCGGTCGATTGCTGCATCTGGCGCCGCACGCGCTCGCGCTGCCCATCATTCTTCCTCTGGGCATCAGCTTTCACACCTTCCAGAGCATGTCGTATCTGGTGGATGTGTACCGGGGCGAGCAGGAAGCGATCCGCAATCCGCTCGACTATGCGCTGTTCATCGCATTCTTTCCGCAATTAGTCGCCGGGCCGATCGTGCGGGCGCGCGAATTCTTCAAGGACCTGTATCACTGGCGCGCGCCGGTCGATGAGGAGCGCCTGCGCGGCGTGCTGCTGTTGCTGACCGGGCTGGTCAAGAAGATGGTTTTCGCGGACCGCTTCGCCATCGTGGCCGATTCTTATTTCTCAAATCCCGGCGCCCATCCCGGTGGGATGGCAGCCTGGACCGGCGCCATCGCTTTCGCGCTGCAGATCTTTTTCGATTTCTCGGGCTATACCGATATGGCGATCGGCATGGCGCTGCTGCTGGGCTTTCACTTCCCGGAAAATTTCCGGCGGCCCTATCTGGCGTTCAGCATCACCGATTTCTGGCATCGCTGGCACATGACGCTGTCGCGCTGGCTGCGCGATTATCTGTACATCCCGCTGGGCGGAAATCGCTACGGTGCGGTCGAAGACCTATCGCAACCTCATGCTGACCATGCTGCTGGGCGGGCTGTGGCATGGGGCGAGCTGGAATTTCGTGGTGTGGGGCGGTTATCACGGCGCGCTGCTCTCGATCGAAAGGCTGATCGGGCGCCGATATTTCGAACAGCGGCCGGCGTGGTGGCTCTATCCGCTTCGCGCGGCGTTCACGTTCGCGCTCGCAACCCTGGGCTGGGTATTCTTTCGCGCCGTGAATTTCGAGGAGAGCCGCTACGTGCTCCGCCAGATGTTTTCGTTCGTTTCCGGGACGGGAATCGCGGTGCCGGTGTGGCTGATGTACCTCGCCGCATTTTCGCTGCTGGTTGCGATCATCGAAGAGCGCTGGAGTCTTTCAAATCGTCTGCCACGCAACGCCTTCGCCTATGGGGCCGCGATCGTGGTGATGCTGTTCTTAGTCGAACTGTTCGGCGTGACGGATCGCAATATTCCGTTCGTGTATTTTCAGTTCTAGGAGTCAGGAGTCAGGAGTCAGAATGCTGGCGGCCGTCAGATTCTATTCTGACTTCTGACTTCTGACTTCTGATGCGAAAACGCAGACGAATTCCGCGATCACGCGATACCGGTCTTCGTCAGCAGTAAGATCCCACGCCTCGAACTCCGGATTCAGCGGCTGCAGCGTGATGCGTGCGTGCGACCACGTGCTGTCGGGGTTTTGTTGCTTCTCGCTGTGATAGCGCTTGACGGTGTAGCGATCGTTTGCGCCGCGCCCCAGTGCCTCCACCAGCACCAGCCGGCCTTCGCGCGATCCGGTAACACCGAGCTTGAAGACGCACAGGCTGCCGTCGGGGATCTTCGGCTCCATCGACCGTCCGGCGATCATGGCGACGAACATTTGTTCCGTGAGCCGCAGGTCTTCGGGCGTCTCTTCCCAGCCCTCCGCTTCGACTTCGGCGTTCTCCAGAAATTTTCCGGCCGCGACGGCCACGGAATAGCAGGGCAGGTGGGTCACGAACGGGTCGACGATGCTGCGCACATGACGCCGGTACAAGCGGCCCAGCTCCTGATCGAAATCGCCCGCCACTTCGATTTCCCGCCGATCGGAAATGCGCAGGAGATTGGACAGCGTCTCTTCCAGGTGCTCCAGAAACTGCGCCGCGCCCAGTTCCGCCGCATCCGCCCGCATGCCCTCTTCGAGCGCCGCGAAGACTTCCGCTTCGTCGCCCGCAATGCGCTCCCAATCGCGGCGCAGGCGCAGATACAGACGGTCCCGCTCCGGATCTTCGAGCAGGATTCCGATGTTCTCCGGGGCGTCTGAAAGCTCCGCCTGCAGCACCGAAAACCGGGCGGTTTTCACGAGCGTCGGGATGGCGGCCGCACTCATGGGGAGTGCCTCCTCAGTTGGAGTTCGGGACTCCGAACGGATAATATCCCGTTCGCGCATGCACGTTGACGTTGGCCAGCTGCACCCGTATTTTGAGCGCGCGGAACGGAGTCGCGGAATCCTGCGCGGTCAGATCCGGGACGTAGCGCAGAATGTACTGCGTGCTGATTTCGCCCCAGATGTTCCCGACCGAGCCGAAGATCGACGACGAGATCGCGCCCGCATATCCGCCGGTGCCGGGCTGGATGGCGTAATTGCCTTCATCGCGCGGCTGCGACAGAAATCCGGCCACATCCTTGTACGGATTGTTGAGCGGATACTCCACTTTTCCGCCGGTCTCGGTGGCCAGCTTGACCAGATTGGCGTCGCCCTCATTGGCGAATCCGCTCGATACCGTGGACAGGCCGTAAATCGTCACCAGATTGCGCTGCGCCAGCTCCAGCACCTCGGCGAGCGAATGCTTGCTGGCATTGTCGTTGCCGTCGCCGATCACGATGATGATGCGCCGCGGCTCCACCGGCTCGCCCTTGATCAGCTTGCGGCTGGTGCAGGCGGTGTAGATGGCGTCGTAAAACGCCGATCCTCCGCCGGGCTTCAGCCGGCGCAGTTTCTCGAGAATGGGATCGGCTTCCGAAGTAGTGTCCACCATCAACTCCGCCTCATTGCTATAGCCGATCAGGTAGGCGCCGAACCGCTTTCGATCCTCCTGCGAACGCTTGTCGTCCAACACTTCGGAGACCATGCCCTCGGCCGCGTCCAGCCAATGCTTCCATTGGGTGCGGCTGCCGTTGCTCAGATCCATCAGGAATCCGACCACCACCGGCTGGTTGCGTTCCCGCGAAAAAGATTTGATGACCTGTTCCTTGCCCTGGTCGAAAATCTGAAAATCTTTCTGGTCGAGATTGCCGACGAAGCGGCCCTTGTCGTCCGTCACCGTCACCGGTACGATCACTTCGCTGACGTTGGCAACAATCGCATTCGGCGAGGGAACAGGCGCGGGCGCTTGCGGCGGCGGAGTCGCCTGTTGCGCCAGGCACAAAGCCGCGACGGTGGACAAACAAAGAGCGCTGCGCAAAACCATGGAGATAACCTTGACTTAGATTATAAGCCGACCCGCGCCCGATTGTGCTTCTCCCAGCCGATTCCTTCCAGCGACGGCGGGAATGTTTCGGGGTACAGAATCTCCGCCAGGATGCGGTGCGATTCGACGATTCTCGGCCCTGGACGATTCAGGTACTGATTGCCATCGGCGAGGAACACGCGATCTTCTTTCACCGCGCGCAGCTTCGCCCAATCCGGACGCGAAGTCAGCCAGTGCATCTCCGCCCGCGCCTTGGCCACATCGTAGCCGCAGGGCATGCAGATTATCGTGTCGGGATCCGACGCCGCCAGCTCCTCAAACTGCATCCACGGCGAGTGCCCTCCGGCGGTGCCGAACAAGTTCACGGCGCCCAGCATTTCGATCTGTTCGGGCACCCAGTTGCCGGCGGCCATGAGCGGCTCCTGCCATTCGATGCAGGCCACGCGAGGATGCCGCCCTCCGGCCTGCGCTGTCCGCGCGATTTCGTTCATGCGCTGGTCCATCGACTGCACCAGGTCTTCGCCCCGCTGCTCCACGCCACACGCCCGCGCCAGCCGCCGGATATCGGCGCGAATTTCGTGGAGCGAATTCGGCTCCAGCGCCACCACTTGAGGTCGTGTCGTAAACCTGGCGCTCAGCGCGCGTTCCACGTCATCCATGCTGACCGCGCACACTTTGCACTGCGTCTGCGTGACGATATGGGTCGGCTGGAGCTGTTCCAGCACGTCCTCGAACACCTGGTATACGCTTTCCGCACTCGCCAGGGTCGCTTTGACGCGCTGGTCGATCTCCTGGCTGCTGCCGTGGATGTCGAAACGGGGGCTGGTACACACCGGCAGCGCGGCGATTTCTAATGGAAAATCGCACTCATGAGACCGGCCTACCTGGAATTCGCCCAAACCGAGGGCATGGACCATTTCGGTGGCGCTGGCAATCAGCGAGACAATGCGCACTCTTCCAGATTAGCTGACGGCGATTATTTGCGAACCAGTTCGCGATCCAGCAGTTGTTCGAGCTCGGCGGCTTGCGACGGTTCGGGCTGGCCGATGGTGGCGATGCGCAACAGGCTGAGCGAAAAACTGACCGGCGGGATACCGTGATTCTGGGCGGGCTGGGGAACGACTGGGCGGATCATGCTCCATTCATCGTCATGATCCCGGATTTACTTTACACCGCTGGAGAACTAATTTAGGACCCCTAGGAGGCTCAAGGTAGCGGGGCCGGGTAGGCTGCTGAGGATTTTTGGGGTTAGGGGTTGGGATACTGCTTTGGGAAGACTGCTGAGAGGGACAGCCCCGTTTTCCTTGAGCTCTCTTTTTTCCATACGCTCTCTCTCAAAGCAATCCCCGTGCCAAGCCCTATGTGGGAGCTAAGTCATTGGTTTTTCGATCCACGTGTTCCGGACTGACCCCTGCGATTTCATTTCGGCGTACCAGGAAGGAAAGATCTACCTGAGGAAGCGGTGGAATTGCACCGTCGTGGTGGTTTTGGTGGCCACCAGAAGCTTTTGAAAAGGGGACAGCTCGGCGAGCGGTCTGTCCCTTTTCAACACCTACGGGATAGCGGTGGGAGGACGCGACACGTGCCCGCTCTTCGCCTCTTCGAGCTGCACATCATGATTCTGCAGCGTCATCCCGGTGGCCCATTCGAGCTGGGTACGGGAAAGGATATAGTTCGCCTCCGCTTGCACTTCGGCATCCTGCGCCGCCCACATGTCGCGCTGCATCAGGATGACGTTATAGGGTGTCGAGGCGCCCACCGCCAGCTTCTTCTCTTCGGCATCCTCGGTCTGCTCCTGCAGCACCCGCGCCTTCACCGAGGCCTGATAGGCGGCACGCGCCTGCAACACCGCGGTCAGCGCCGTCTGCACGTCGACGCGAATCTGATTGACCAGCCGTTGCACCGACAGCTCGCTCTGGCGCAGGTTCAGTTCCTGCGTGATCATATTGGCCTGCGCGGCGCGATTTCGAAGCGGAATATTGACCTGCACGCCGACGGTGTAGTTGGGGAAATTGCGGCTGAACAACTGGGTCAGGATATTTCCGTACCCGCCCACGAAAAACGTGTCGACGTTATGGTTCTGAATCAGCCCGGTGGTGGGATTGATCTCGGTGTTCACCGCTCCGGCCAGCGCGTTATTACGTAGATCGCCGATCACGTTGATGGACGGCAGAAGCTGGTTCCTGATGCCCTGCAGATTCAACTTGGTGTTGTCGATCTGGACGCGGCTCTGCGACAGTTCCGGCCGGTTTTCGAGCGCCCGCTGCACCAGATCCTGAATCGGCTCGACCGGCTCGACATCGGGCACGCGTATGCGATCGGTGGGGATGATTCGCGCGGTCGAGATCGCGGAGTTGGCCAGGCCGTTGCGGCTGAGCGTGCTCTTGATCAGGGTTTCCTGTTGCAGGACGTTGGTTTCCGAGAGCACGATGGCCTGTTGATCGCTGGCCACTTGCGCCTCCGCTTGCACGATCGAAATAGGCGCTAAGGTGCCTACTTCCACCTGCGCCTTGTTATCGTTCAACAGCTTGTTGGAGCTCGCGATGGCGCGCCGCTTCACGTCCAGGTCGTTATTGAAATACACCAGATTCCAGTACATCTGGGTGACGTTGGCGACCACGTTGATCACCTGCTGGCGGAACACGAAGTCGGCGGCCTTCAGGTTGTTTTTCGCGATACGGATGGTCCGGTTGTTGAGCGCCAGTCCGAAGCCTTGCAGCAGCGGCTGGCTGAAAGACAGATCCAGGTTGGCCGTGGTCGCGGGATTGAAGTTGTTGTTGAACGCGTTCTGCGCCTGCACCAGGTTGTTGTATCCGAACGAGGCCGTTCCGCCGGTGGCAAAGGCCTGGCTGAGGCCGAAGTCGACGGTCTTGGTCACCGAGACCAGCGACGTGATACCGGTGGTAATGGTGTTCTGCTGCGGCGTGGTGATGTGGCCGTACTGTAGCAGAGAAGTGAAGGTCGGATCGAAGCTGGCGCCGGGGGCCAGCGAGCTGGCGGCGCCGGAAGCGGCGATTCCGGTGTTCGCATTCCCGATAATGCTGCTCACGCCGGTAGGAACGCCGGTGGTGACCGAGGTCGGAATCCCCTGGATCGACGCGCCGGATTGGGCGCGCAGTAAATCTGCGTTCGCGAACGCGAATTCGTAGCGTTCCACTTCGATGTCCAGATTGTTTTCGAGCGCGAGCGCAATCGCATCCTGCAGCGAAAGATAGAGGTTTCCGGCGCGCATGAGAGATTCGATGCGCAGCGTATTCGATACGTTCACCGGTGGCACAATGCGCGGCAGGTAAGGATACTGAAATCGCGAGTACCAGTGCGCGCCGGAATTATCGATGCGCGGCGTGGTGTCTTCCTTGACGGCGTCCTGCGGCGCGGCTGGATTCTCTTGCAAGTTCCTCGATTGAGAAGTGGGAGCTTGAGGTTGAGAGGGTGGCTGTTGTGCCGAAACGGCTGGTGAAGCCACCATCCACACGCACAGCACGGCCAGAAAAGGTTGCATTTGTCTCATTTGGTTGTACCTGACAAGGCGATCCGGACGGTTAGAATGTTTCATCCTATCATTGGTAAAGTCAGATTTCCCCATGCCATGCGGCGAATCCGCCTCACCTTGAGCTACGACGGCACCGAGTATCACGGCTGGCAGGTGCAGCCGGGACTGGCCACCATCCAGGCCGCGATGGAAGCCGTGGTCAGTGAAATGGAGGGCGCGCCGGTACACGTGGCCGCATCCGGACGAACGGATGCTGGTGTCCACGCGCTGGCGCAGGTGGCTGCATTTTCGATCGCCAACCCGATTCCTTTGCCGAATTTGCGCAAAGCCATGAACCGGCGCTTGCCGCGCGACATCCGCGTGCTTTCGGTCGAACAAGCGCCGCCCGATTTTCACCCGCGGTACGACGCCGTTGCGAAAACCTACGAGTACCGGATTCTGCGCGCCGAAGTCTGCCCGCCGTTCGAGCGCCGCTGGGTGCACCATCATCCCTATCCGCTGGATGAACTGCGCATGATTGGGTGCGCGCGATGGCTGGAAGGCGAGCACGATTTCACCGCGTTCGCGGCGTCGGACGATCGCGACGATGAAAGGCGATCGATGGTACGGACGGTTTTTTCATCGGCTCTGGAACGGTGCGGCGATCGTCTGGTCTACCGCGTACGCGGCAGCGGATTCCTGAAGCACATGGTGCGCAACATCGTCGGCGTGCTGCTCGAAGCAGGGAAGGGAAACTTCGGGCCTGAGGACATCCTGGCGCGGCTGCAGCCCGGTTCCGGAATCCCGCCCGGCCCGACCGCTCCGGCGCAGGGTTTGTTTCTCATCGGTGTCGAATACACCCCGGCTGTGGAATTCGCGGGCGGGACAAGCGAAATATGAAAACGGTGCGCGAACTCACTGCGATCAGTTGGTCCGTTTTTCACATCGAGAAAGACGGTCTGCAAAGAGTGGATCGGGCTCCGGAGCGGGCGGACATGTTCTCCCCGCTTGCCTTATCCGCCGAATCGATTTGCTCGGTGCGTCCGCCCAGTTACTTTCGCACCGCCGATTTCGATTTCCTGACGAGTTACCAGGAACTCTATTCCGAGCGCCTGCACGAAAACATACCTTCCGCCCCGCAATTGTTCGGCTACCCCTTCGAAATCCAGGGCGACATGAGAGGAATGTGCCAGACCGGCCTGGATGGAGATAGCGCCGATGGCGGCTCTTACCAACTGAGCCGTCCGGGATTCGAAGACTGGCAGATCCTTTTTCAGGTGGGATCGATCGGCGAGATGATGTGGGGAGATTCCGGCTGGCTTTATTTTTGGATTCGGCAGGATCTGGCGGAGCGGCGCTGGGACCGGGTTTGGGTAATGCTCCAGAGCTTCTAAGTGCAGGTGTTCAGCAAGACCCCGTGGTGATTGCGATAATTCAAACTATGTTGAAACGATTTATCATCGAGCGGGACATCCCCGCCGTCGGCACACTCGACCGCGAACAGTTGCGCGCGGCCGCCAAGAAATCGAATGGCGCCCTGCGCGAGCTGGGGCCGGATATTCAGTGGGTGGAATCCTTCGTCGCGGGCGACAAGACGTTCTGCGTCTATCTCGCGAAAGACGAAGCGATCATCCACAAACACGCCGAACTGAGCGGATTCCCGGCGTCAAAGATCACCGAAGTCCGCAAGATGATCGATCCAACCACGGAACATTGAACACCCGTGTGTCGAACATGGTGTCGATTGGATAAAACGCGGAAGCATGCCGGTTTCGAAGCGCATTGTCGGCGCTCACCGAATCAACGCCATACCGAGCCGTGACCAAAGGGAGCGGTTCAACACCCGCGGCTTCACATCGACTCTCACGGTCGCGCCTCAATTTTGCGCAGCGCTTCCCGTCCGGTAGCCTGCACCAATCGCGCTGCGGAATCATTCGGGACGCCGACGCACCCAATGGGCTGCCCTGCGACGATGGGCGGCGTCGCGACGATGTACAGCACTTTCCCCGCGACCGGCGATTTCACTTCCGCGATCTTCTTTCCGAAGAAATCCGTGATTAGCGCCAGTGTCTCGCCCTTCTTCACGGTCTGATCGCGTTTCACGCGCGGATAAATCAACCCGGTGGCGGGGCTCGGGATCACCGGCGCAGGATCGAGAAACACGGGCCGCTTGACCGGCTTGGCTCTGCCGCTGGCGATGCCCAGAAAGCGCATGGCGTTCTCGCAGCCGTCGGCGATCTGCTTGGCGCACTTCTCGTCAGGGACGCCCAGGTATCCGCATTCGACCGTCACCGCCGGTTTGCCGCGAGTCACCGCGGTGTTCGAGCAAAATGCCGATTGCGCCGGATCGGTGGGGCGCCCGCGATCCACCACGATGTGATCGAAGCCGCAATGCGCCACCAGATCGGCGATGCGGGTGTTCAACGCCGCGTCGGCAGTCACGGTCTGATAAACGTACGGCCGCAGCGATTCGTTGCCGTCGCCGCAATGCAGATCGAGCAGCGCGTCGCAGGGCTCGATCACATGTTTGGTGATCGCGTATGCAATCTGGCGCGAAGCACTGCCGTTGGCATCGCCGGGATAAACGCGATTGAGGTTGAGCCCATCGATGGGACTGAAGTACACGGTGCGGCCCAGGAAGGATGGAATGTTGGCAACGTGGACCATGATGATCGCGCCGGTGAGCTTCTTCGGCTTGAGGCGCGCGCGAAGAATTTGCAGCGCCAGGATCGGAGGGTATTCGTAGCCGTGATTGCCGGCGACCAGCGCCAGCACCTGCCCGTCGTATTTGCCGTTGACGACCGTGACGGGCAGTTCGATCTCGCCGGCTTTGAGAAAGCCCGACACCATTTCGCCGGGACGAGCCGTGATGTTCGCGACAGAAAAATCAGTCTTCATCGCGAGTCATCTTATCAGTTGGATCGCGCGCTAGGTTGGAGGCGCGGACGTCAGTCCGCGCGTTTGGGCTGCGAAAGCCCCCAACCGCGCGGACTCACGTCCGCGCCTCAATCGACCGAGTCAGCTCTTGCTCGAAGCGATCCAGATCGTCGACATTGTTGTAAAAATGCGGCGAGACGCGCAGGAATCCGTGGCGCGCGGCCACCACAATGCGGCGCGACTTCAACTCGCGCGCGAGCGGCGACGGATCGAGCTTGGGGAACTTCGCCGCGACGATTTGCGATCCGGTGTCCGCGCACTCCGCGCCCAGCTTGCGCAAACGCGCGCGGGCGTCATCGGCCAGCGAGAGTACGCGCCGCTCAATCACGCCCGGCCCGATTTCGAGCATCCACTCCGCCGACGCCACCATGGCGTGCAGCAGACCGAATCCCAATCCTCCGCCCTCATATTTTTCGGCCGACGCTTTGAACACGGGCGAGCCGTGATGCAGATTGTCGACATTTTTCCAGTCGTGATGGCTGCGCCAGCCGATTGCGGCCGGCCGCAACCTGGAGCGCAGCTCCGGCGCGACATACATGAATCCGATGCCGGTGGGTGAGCACATCCACTTGTACGCGTGCACTCCCAGCATGTCCGCCTTCATTTCGCGGACGTTGAACTGCAGCGCCCCGACCGATTGCGTTCCGTCCACGTACACAATCGCGTTATGGCGATGCGCCGCCGCGGAGATTTCGGCGACCGGCGCTCGGAATCCAGTGGAATAATTTACTTCGCTGATGGCGACCAGGCGCGTGCGCGCGTCGATCGCATCGCACAATCGCTCGATCGGCAGTTCACGAAATTCAACGCCGCGGGATTCGATGAGAGAAGAAAGATAAAGCTGATTGGGAAACTCATCGCATAACGTCACGATGTTGTCGCCGCGCTTCCAGTCGATGCCGCTGGTCAACAAGCCCATCGCCGTCGCTGAGTTCGGAATGAATGCGATGTCGTCGGGAGACGCGTTGATCAATTTTGCGATCGGCTCACGCATGCGATCGGCTTCGTCATACCAGGAAAGAAAATCCGAACACGCCAGTTCATCGCGATGCGTGAAATGTTCGTTGAGTGCAGTCATCGCACGGCGCGGGATGTGGCCGTAGGTCGCGGTGTTGAGGTAGGTCCAGTTAGCGAGGGCGGGGAAGTCCGCGCGGATTGTGTTCCAGTCGGTCATGTGAGTTTTTGTTTGATGATGCGCGAGACGTCTTCGATGCGAACATCTTCAGACGTTCTTCCGCGACGCGTCACCAGTTCGACGATCCCTTGCGGGAGTTTCTTGCCGATCGTGATGCGAAACGGAATGCCGACCAGGTCGGAGTCTTTGAATTTCACGCCCGGGCGTTCGTCGCGATCGTCCAGGACGGCGTCGACGCCTGCCGCGATCAGATCGTCGTAGATGCGTTGCGCTGCAGCGCTTTGTGCGTCGTCGTTAATCATCACCGGCGTCACGACCACGTCGAACGGCGCGATCGTGCACGGCAGCACGATTCCGTCGGCATCGCGATTCTGTTCGATGGCAAGTGCGAGCAGCCGATCGAGCGATATGGTCATCAGCTCGGCGTCGATCAGTCGCCGCGCGCGTGATTTGCGAAACGGACGGCGCATCCGTTGCCCGTAA
Organism: Terriglobia bacterium; assembly: GCA_963819125.1. Lineage (GTDB taxonomy): Bacteria > Acidobacteriota > Terriglobia > Bryobacterales > Bryobacteraceae > Palsa-187. Next base: position 203,160 of record CAWFUQ010000011.1, on the reverse strand, counting down.
GTCAAAGAAGCGAGCCTCGAAATCTTCGCCCGGCGTCACATTGCGCAAATGATAATCGTTGCGATTGGCGCCGCAGATCAGATTGCGCCGCCCACGCAGCGCTTCATCGCACAGCACCGGAACATTTGTGAGACCCACCGGCCCTAGCGATCCCGCGTCGGCTCCGAAAGCTTTGCGGATTTCCTCTCCAGATGCGGCGCGCAGCTCTTTCGCCAATAGAGCGAGCTTCAGTTTCGATTCATCAAGCTGATGATCGCCGCGCATGAGCGCGAGCACCACGACACCATCCGCGTTCATCACCACGCTCTTCATCTGCGATGTTTCCGCTGCGCCCGTGAATGCGGCGATATCGGCGATCGATTTCTGATCGGGCGTGTGAAACAACTCGGGCGCGAGATCTTCCGTTACATCGACGATCGCATCGAGCACCGCGGCGGTTTCCATCACGCCGCAGGTCCACAGGATGCGTTGTGAAAGCTCGCGGAACGGCGTCGCGCCGAACGCGATTGCTTCCAGCGTGAGTCCGTTGAACTGAAACCAGATCTGCGGCAGTTGCTTCGCGCCTCGAATCTCACGAGCATGCGAGGCCAGCGATGCGAGCGATTCCGCGAGAAACTCGCGGCCCTCGATTTTTAGAAACGAATCGCGAACCACGGTCACGATCTTTGAAAGCACGCGCCGGCCGAGAAATAAATAATCGTGCTTGCGCATGTACCCGGCGCGAATCAGCAAAGGATGATCTTCGCGCAGTGTCGGAATGAATTGTTTCGACCAGAGCATGATAAGCAGTTCCAGTAGCGCAGGCGATCGATTTTTGTCGCCTGAGATTTTGTCTTGAGCCCTCTCTTAGAAGACCACTCGCAGGCGACAAAAGTCGATCGCCTGCGCTACTCCTGGCCCATAGCCGTAGTGCGCGATTCCGTTGCTGCGCGAACGTCGCGAATGATCGCCTGCCACGGGGCATATCCACGCGCCGCCGAATACGCGTCGTCTTCCACCGAGAAGACCACGTCGACCACCGCTCCAGGCGCGAACTCCGGGGCGCGTTCGGCGAAATTCCAGGCTTTGACGCGAAGCATGCGCCCGCCCGCATTGAGCCGCGCGAACAGGTGTTTGTCCTTCTTAACCTCCGACGACGTTACGGTCACGCCGCGCACCACAAAAACCGGCGGAGGATTGCCGAAGCCGAACGGCGCCAGGCTCAGGACTTCTGCGACGGAATCATCGTCGATTTCGCTTAAGTCCACCACGGCATCGATATCGAGTGCCGGTTCGAAATCGGCGGGAGTGAGCAACGTTGACGCGTGTGCGCGAAAACGCTGCCGAAATTCGTCAAGGTGCGCGATGTCGAGCGTCACGCCAGCGGCTTGCCGATGCCCGCCGAATTTCGTGAACAACTCCGGCATCGATTCCAGAGCATCCAGCAAATGAAATTGCGGAATGCTGCGGCCCGATCCCTGCGCGACACCGTTTTCGATGCCGAGCACAAACGCGGGGCGATGGAAGCGCTCCACCACTCTACTCGCGACAATTCCAACCACTCCGCGGTGCCACCCTTCGCCCGAAAAAATCAGCGCCGCGTCGTCATCGGTGACGGGCTGCGCCAGGCACTGCTCCAGAATCGCGTTGATAATTTCGAGCTCCGTCTCGCGGCGATCCTGATTCAAATCGTGAAGCTGTCCCGCCAGCACGCGGGCGCGCTCTGCATCGTCGGTCAGAAACATTTCGATCACGTCGCCGGCGCTGGCCATGCGACCGGCCGCATTGATGCGCGGCGCGATCTGAAACGCGACTTGACGGGCGGTGGGGGACACGCCCGGCTCGAAGCCAGACACGTCGAGAATGGCGCGCAACCCCGGATTGCGAACCTGATCGAGCCCCGCGAGCCCCAGCTTCACAATGGCGCGATTCTCGCCGATGAGCGGGACCACGTCGGCAACGGTAGCGATCGCAACCAGCTTTAATAGCGATTCAATCAGCCGCTCGCGCTTGCGCTGCTCCCAGCCAATTTCAGTCACCAGCGCATCCATCAATTTCAAAGCGACGCCCGCGCCGCATAGATTCTTTTCCGGATACAGGCAATCGCGGCGATTGGGATTCAGCACCGCAACGGCAGGAGGTAACTCGGCTTCGGGAAGATGATGATCCGTCACGATCACGTCGATCCCGAACTGCGCGGCGTGTTTCACGACGTCGTTGGCGCGAATTCCGGTGTCGACGCTGACGATCAGTTTGACGCCACGCGCGGCGGCCTGCTCGATCACTTCAGCTTTCATGCCATAGCCGTCGCGCAGGCGATGCGGAACGTGATGTTCGACCGCCGCGCCGAGGATGGTCAGACCTTTTTGCAGAATCACCACGGCGCTGGTGCCGTCCACGTCGTAATCGCCGTACAGCAGGATTTTTTCGTGCGTGTCGACAGCGCGGCGCAGGCGCACGACGGCTTCGCTCATGCTCGCGAGCTTATGCGGATCGTGCAGATCGGCGAGCGTCGGGTGAAAGAATCTGCGCGCGGATTCAGGATCGGAGAAGCCTCGCGCGCACAGTACCCGCGCCGTCAGCGGCGAGATCTTTAGCGCGTCGCTCAAACGCCGGACGGCGTCGTCGTCGCAATTGGCGATGTTCCACTTCACGATAAAACCGCCGCGCTTACGAGCCGTGACCAAAGGGAGCGGTTTAACATTTCATTAATTTTTCGAAAAATACCCCGAATGCGGCGAGGCGTCACCATCGTCTTCCAGATCGTCGTCGAGCTCGTAGGCATCTTCGATTTCGTCGATCAGATCGTTCATTTCGTCGTACCACTCGGTGTGAAGTTCGAAGACATAGACGCGCGGGGCGAGGTCGAAGGAGAGCTCGATCTGGCAGGTGAATCCGGAATAAGCGCGCAAGGCGTTCAGGCGTTTTTCGATGGGCTTCTGATCGACGCGCGGCAAGCTGGAATCATGCAGACGCTGGATGGTGCCGTCCACCACGGCATCATCGAATTCCAGCGCGTTCAGCGCGATCAGCTTTGCACCTGCGGTTTCCGCGGCTGCGATGAACGCGTGAAAATCGCGATTTCTTTTGGTGTTCCAGTAGACGGCCGTGCCCTCATCGAACTCGCGCGGCATCCCGTGGAAGATGGCGAGACCGCGGGTTTTGAGATGCTCGCCGATTTCGGCGCACAGCGCGTCTAAATTGACCTGCATGCCTTGAGGTTAACCTTTTACGGGAATCAGAATATCGTGCGCATTGGCAAGATCGCGCGCGGATGGCGTGACGATCGCTTTCGGCGCGATGAAAATTTTGCGCGATTCGGCGATAGCGCGGCGGACATCATCTTCGCATACGAAATCCACGGGGGCAGGGGGCTTGGGGCCGGGGGCCGGGGCCGGAGTCTCGACTTGCGCCGGGGCCTTCGGAACTCCTCGACGGGCTAGATAGCGGTCGACTGCCTTCACGATTTCGGTACGAGGAACGCTTTCAGACATCTCTCCACGATCATACGCGAGACGCTTGATGTTGATCAGATGCAGCGGGCTAACGTTGTCGCTGGTGCTATTGCCGGCGATTGCGCCGCAGCCCAGCGTCATCGCCGGGAACACGTTCGTCGTCATGCCGGTCGAACCCTTGGGAGTTGGCGTGTTGGCCACCACTCGATAGGCGGGCATGCGCAACGCATATTCGCGAATGCGGGAGTCATCGGTAGCGTAAATGCCGCAAGTGTGGCCCAGGCCACCGAAACGCAGCACCGCCTCACAGGCATCCAGCGCGGCGGCGAAGTTGTCCACGAAATAGAGCGAGAGAACCGGCGATAGTTTTTCCGCTGAGAGCGGATGGTCCTTGCCGATTCCCGAAATCTCGACGGCGATGATGGGCGCGTCGGCGGGAATCGTAAAACCAGCCATGGCTGCGATCTTCTGCGGCGATTGACCCACGCAATCGGGATTGATGCCGAAATGTTTCGTGATCAAGACACGGGCAAGATCAATGGAGTGACGCGCATCGGCGAAGAATGCCCGGCGCGATTTGAATGCCGCGATGAGTTTGTCGGAGATCGATCGTTCGGCGACCACGGTTTGCTCAGACGAGCAGAGAGTCCCGTAGTCGAACGATTTGCCTTCGATGATTTTCGCGGCAGCATGATCGAGATCGGCCGAGACGTCCACCAATACCGGAACGTTGCCGGGTCCCACGCCGAACGCCGGTTTGCCGCTCGAATAAGCGGCGTGCACGATGCCGCTGCCGCCGGTCGACAGGATCACGGCGGTGCGGCGATGACGCATCAGTTCATTGGTGGCTTCGATGGTCGACGTTCCGATGCAGCCGACCAATCCTTCGGGTGCGCCGGCTCGTTGTGCTGCCGTTGCAAGCAATGCCGCCGTTTCGCACGAGCATTGCCGGGCGCGCGGATGCGGGCTCAGCACGATCGCGTTCCCGGACTTGAGCGCGATCAGCGTTTTGTAAATCGCGGTGGAAGTGGGATTCGTCGTCGGAAGAACAGCGGCAACCACGCCTACCGGCTCACCGATTTCGACGATTCCAGAATCATGATCCTCGCGCAGCACGCCCACGGTTCTCAAGCCGCGCATGCGCTGCGGCAGCAGATCCGCCGCGAGCATATTTTTTGCGAATTTATCGGCGGCGTTGCCGTAGCCGGTTTCTTCGACCGCGAGCTCGGCAAGTCGCTGCGCATGATCGCGAGCGACCGACGCTACGGCTTCGACGATCGAATCGATGTGCGATTGCGTGAAGCGGCGGTAGACGGTCCAGGCGGACCAGGCTTGCTCGACCTTGGAACGGACTTCCTGTATCGAAACGAGGTCGGGATCGGTGACCACGGCGGCGGGCTACTTCTTGTTGGCGCCCGGCAGGATCTTCTCGACGTCGGCGTGCGGGGCGGGGATCACGTGCACCGCCACCAGTTCGCCCACCCGGCGGGCGGCGGCGGCTCCGGCATCGGTGGCGGCTTTGACCGCGCCCACGTCGCCGCGCACGGTAACTGTTACGAATCCGGCTCCGATGTATTCTTTGCCGGTCAGCACGACTTTGGCGGTCTTGACCATGGCGTCGGCAGCTTCAATCGCGCCGATCAACCCCTTGGTCTCCACCATTCCGAGGGCTTCCATGTGAGAGCCTCCTTTGCAAGCGAACTCCCTACGCTAGCACGAATTAGGGTAGTGGGCCAGAGGGGTTTTGTACGCGGCTCAGCAACGCGCTCCATACCTGTCGCGTCTCCCCGACTGCCATTGAGGCGCGACAGGTATGGAGCGCGTTGCTGAGCCGAAGGAAAAAATGGGGCGAAAAGGAGGGGCGCCGGGCGGCAGGGAAGAAAAATGAATGGAGCGTGTCATCCCGAGGCCCGGAAGCCCGTCATAAGTCCAAATATGAGTGAGTTACGCTTGATTTGAGATTACGCCTCATGTAACCTCAGACGTGCCGCTGGGCATCATTACATCCAGCGAATCAATCGCCAAAAGTCCAAGGGAGGACCATACGAACATGAAGAAGCTATTTACAGTGTGCGCAATGCTCGCGTTCGCCGGCATGGCGTTCGCAGCCGATGTCACCGGGAAGTGGGTCGGCGAAGCCAACCCGAACGGTAAGGGCGGACCCCCGACCTTCGAACTGAAGCAGGCTGGCTCCACGATCACGGGAACTCAAGAAGGCGGCCGCGGCGGCCCGATCGAGATTTCGAACGGCAAGGTCGACGGCGACAAGGTGTCGTTTGAAGTCACTCGCGACATGGGCGACAAGGGCAAGTTCACCAGCAAGTACTCCGGCACGGTTTCGGGCAGCACCATGAAGCTGAGCATGGATAACGGCCGTGGTACTCCGCGCGACATCACCCTGACCAAGCAGTAAATTTTCACATCAGGAACACGCCGGCCTAGGGAGGGTGTCATTCAAATCGCAAAAAAACTTCTAACGGCCGGCGTGTGCCCCATCGTACTCATGGCCGCCGCTCTCGTGCTTGCCAGTTCCTGCTGGGCGCAGAGTGGCGTATTAAAGGCCGAAAATCAGCCGATTCCCGGCGCCACCATCAAGGCGACCCAGGGCGAACGAGTCCTGCTCACCGTCACCGACGATAACGGCGCGTTCAATATCGACAAAATGACTCCGGGGACGTGGATTGTCGAAGCCGACATGTTCGGGTTCGATCATGTGCGTAAAGAGGTCCAGATCGGACCGACGCCCCAAAAAATCGATCTGACGATGACGCTGCGCGCCCGCCCTGCTGGTCGCGGCGGACGCGGCGGCGGCAATACCGGATCAACCGATGACACGGCGACGGAAACATTCGCGACCAGTGCCGCGGTTGCCGAGCCTCCCGCACAGTTGATGGAGAACGCGTCGGCGTCCAATGAATCGATGATGGTGCAGGGCAGTATGAGCACCGGCACGCAGACTAATGCGGGCGATTTTCGAGGCGGCGGCGATTTCGGCGGAGGATTTCCCGGCGGCGGTGGATTCGGTGGACCGGGCGGCCCCGGAGGTCCAGGTGGGCCGGGCGGTCCCGGCGGCGGTCGTAATGGCGGCGGCGCACCCGGATTTGCGGGCGGAGGCGGTGGTGGAGGTGGTCGAGGCGGCGGAGGTGGGCGGTGGCGGCGGAGGTGGAGGTCGAGGCGGACCCGGTGGACGAGCCGGACGTGGATCGCCTCGCGATCGCAACGGCAATGCCGCGTTTATCGGCAACCGCGCGCGCGGCCAGCAGAATCGCATCACCGGATCTTTGTTTTACACGTTCGGCAATTCGGCTCTGAACGCGCGTCCGTTCTCAGTGAACGGAATCGAATCAGTCAAAGCGGCGTACGCGCAGAATCGCTTCGGATTCTCAGCCGGCGGCCCGCTGTTCGTGCCGAAGCTATTCAGTTTCCCGAAATCGTTCTGGTTCATCAATTACACCGGCAATCTGGTTCGCAACGGAATCGATTCGGCTTACAACGAGCCGACCGCGGCCGAGCGCGGCGGGAATTTTTCGGGCCTTACGAACGTCATTTACGACCCCACCAACGGACTTCCGTTCCAGGGGAACATCATCCCGACGAAGCGCATCAGCCCGATCGCGACGTCGCTGCTGGCGTACCTGCCCAATCCGAACCAGCCGATTGCAGGAGTGAATCAGAACTATCGTCTGATCGCGTCGAATCCGAATAATTCCCAGAATCTGAACACGCGCTACAACACCACGCTGACGCCCAAGGACACCTTGGCGATCACGTTCAATTTCCAGGAGCGCGACGCCGACACCTATCAGGTGTTCGGATGCTGCGACGCGACGCAGGGCTACGGCAACAACGCCAACGTCAACTGGCGGCACCGCATCGGCACACGGTCTTTCAACAATTTCACCTTGCTGTACAACCGCAACGTCACGACCATTGTTCCGTTCTTTGAGGGCGGGCCCAACGTGGCGGCGCAACTGGGCATCGCGGGCACTTCGCCCGATCCACGGGATTTCGGTCCGCCGACGCTGACCTTTTCAAACTATTCGAGCTTGAGCGACGGCAATGCGAGCCATCAGGCGGTGTGGAGCTACGGCGCCAACGACACCTATCAGGTTCGCAAGGGCAAGAACAACTGGAGCTTCGGCGGCGGCTGGACGCATTATCTGAACAACACCATCACCGATTCCAACGGTCGCGGAACGTTCAGCTTCACCGGGCTATCCACTGCCGGATATACCTCGGCCGGGTTGCCGATGGCGGGCACGGGGTACGATTTCGCGGATTTCCTGCTGGGGTTGCCGGAAGAAAGCAAGATTCGCTACGGCGATTCCTCGACGTACTTCCGCAGCAACGGATTTAATGCGTTCGCGGTCGACGATTTCCGCGTCACCACGGGCTTGAGCCTGAATCTGGGGCTACGCTACGAATATTTCACGCCCTGGAGCGAGAAGTACGGGCATATTGCGAATCTGGATATCGCGAACGGATATAGTGCCGTCGCGCCGGTACTTCCCGGGCAGGCCGGCGGCGTTACCGGCACGATGTTCCCGTCGGCGCTGATTCAATCCGACAAGAACAACTTCTCGCCGCGTTTTGCGTTCGCGTGGAAGCCCCGCCCCAAGGGCAAAATGATGGTGCGCGGCGGCTACGCCTGGTTCTACAATCCCAGCCAGTACAATCAGTTCGAATCGCAACTCGCGGGTGAGCCACCGTTCGCGGTAACTAACGACATCACTACTGGCACCGGAAACATTCTGACGCTGGCGAACGGACTATCCGCGGTCCCGGTCGGCAAGACCATCAGCAATAGCTATGCGGTGGCGGAGAATTATCTCAACAGCTATGCGCAGACCTGGAATGTTTCCGTTCAGGAAGACCTGCCGGGCAGGCTGGTGATGGAGGTTCTGTATCAGGGAACCAAGGGCACGCGGCTGGATTTCCAGCAGGCGCCCAATCAGGCGCCGCTCGGGTCGGCGCTGACTTCGGAATCGCGATTGCCGATCGCCAACGCGGGCCAGTTCCGCTTCGATACGCCGAGTGGCAATTCGGAGTACGAATCGGGGCAGATCCGGCTGACGCGCCGTTTGCAGAAGGGCGTTTCGGCGAACTTGTTCTACACCTTCGCGAAGGCCATCGACGATCTGGCGCTGGCGCAGAATTTCTACGATCAGGCAGCCGAGCGCGCGCTTTCGGCGAACGATCGCCGCCACGTGCTCACCGCGAACTGGGTTCTGGTTTCGCCGGTGGATGCGACCAAAGGGTTCCTGTCGAAACCGGTGTGGGTCGGCAAGGGGTTGAAGGACTGGACGCTATCGGGCAGCCTCACGGCGCAGACCGGCGCGCCGCTGACTCCGACCGTCACTGGGAACATCAACGGAACGGCTTCGATCGGGCCGTTGCGCGCGGATGTGACCGGCGAGCCTCTTTATTCCGGCAGCGGATATTTCAACCCCGCTGCGTTCGCAGTTCCCCTCGCGGGCACGTTCGGCACGGCCGGCCGCGACATCATCGAAGGGCCGGGCTCGTTCATGACGAACCTGTCTCTGGCGCGCAGCATCAACTTGAAGAGCGAGCAACGGCGGCTCGAGATCCGCTTCGACGCCAACAACGTGTTCAATCACGTGAATCCCACGGGGCTGATCACCGTGGTCAACTCCAGCCAGTACGGCCTGATCACCAGCGCCGGACAGATGCGCCAGATCTCGGCGACGATTCGATTGAGGTTCTAATATGAAACGCCTGCTCTGCCTGTTGGCGATGTCGTTATGTGCGCAGGAGACTATCTTCAAGTCGGAGACCCGGCTGGTGATTGTCGATCTGTCGATCAAAGACAAGTCGGGCAAGCCGATCACGAATCTCAAGCCCGGCGACCTCGACATTTTTGAAGACGGCGTCAAGCAGAATATTCGCGTGTTCGAATTGCAGAAGCTGAGCGCCGATCCTCTAGCGCCCGCCTCCTTCGCCGAGAACACGAATTCGACTGTGGAAGAGAAAGCCGCGCCCACCATCGCCAAGGTGGCGGCGACCACATCGGCCAAGACCGCAGCGGCCAATGCCGTGATCAAGTTTCAGGACAAGCGCCTGATGTGCCTGTTCTTCGACATGACCACCATGCAACCGCCCGAGCAGTTGCGCGCCCAGGAAGCGGCCATCAAGTTTCTGGAATCGCAGATGACCAAGTCCGACATGGTCGAAATCATGACCTATTCGACCGCCATCAAAGTGGTGCAGGAGTGGACCGATAATCGCGATTTGCTGATCGAGGAACTGAAGAAGCTGACCCTCGGGGAAGGTGCGGACCTGGCGGACGCAGCGGCCACGTCGGCGGACGAAGGCGACGACAGCGGCAGCTTCACCGCGGACGAAACCGAGTTCAACATCTTCAATACCGATCGCAAACTGAGCGCGCTCGAAGACGCGGCACGCAAGCTGGCGGTGTTCCCGGAGAAAAAAGCGCTGGTCTATTTTTCGAGCGGTATCACCAAGACCGGTGTCGAGAATCAATCGCAGATCAAGGCGACGGTGAACGCCGCGGTTCGCGCCAACGTCGCGTTCTATCCCATCGACGCGCGCGGCCTGGTGGCCACGCCTCCGGGCGGCGACGCATCGCAGGCATCCTCCCGTGGATCCGGAATCATCAGCGGCAGTAAACAGCAAAGCCAGCGCAACAGTTTCAACGATTCGCAGGAAACGCTGGTGACCATCGCGGCGGATACCGGCGGCAAGGCGATGCTGGACGTGAACGATCTGACCATGGGAATCCGGCAGGCACAGGAAGACATCAACAGCTACTACATTCTGGGCTACTACAGCACCAATGCCGCGGACGACGGCAAATATCGCCGCATCGATGTGCGGCTGGCCACCAAGGATCTGAGCGCCAAGCTCGATTTCCGCAAGGGATATTTCGCCTCCAAGGTGTGGGGCAAATTCAACGCCGCGGATAAGGAACGGCAGCTGGAAGAAGCGTTGACGCTGGGCGATCCGGTGAACGATCTGACGCTGGCGCTGGAGGTCGATTATTTCCGAGTGGCGCGCGATCGCTATGCGGTGCCGATTTCGGTGAAGATCCCGGGGACCTCAGTTGAGCTGGCGAAAAAGGGATCCAAGCAAGTCGCGGAAATGGATTTCGTCGGCCAGATTCGAGACGCGCAGAACAAGCTGGTTACCGGCGTCAAGGACAACATCACGGTCAGCATGAACGACGAAGACGCGGCCAAGTTCGCGCAAAGGCACCTGCAGTACGACACCGTGCTGTCGCTGTCGCCCGGTACGTATTCGATTCGCTTCCTGGCTCGCGAAAACAATTCGGGCAAGATGGGGACGTTCGAGACCAAATTCGTGATTCCGGATTTGAATAATACGAAGATGCTCAAAGTCAGCTCCGTCGTTCTGAGCAATCAGAAGGACCCGCTATCGTCGGCCGTGGGCGCGGCGGAGACCAACAAGAAGCTGATCGCCACGCATCCTCTGGTGCAGGACAACGCCAAGATTGTGCCGAGCATCACTCGCGTGTTCCGCAAGGACCAGACCATGTACGTGTACTTCGAAGTCTACGATCCGACCATGGATCCAGACCGCAAAGTTCCCGACGTATCGGCGGAGTTCGAACTGCTTTCGGGGGCTCGCGTGGTGTACACGTCGGCTCCGGTGCGCGTGACGAAATTGGGGACGCCGCGACCTGGCGTCACGCCGGTTCTGTTCCAGATCCCTCTGGCGAAACTGCCGGCCGGGCAGTATGTATCGCAGGTGATCGCCATCGATCAGACCGGGCGCAAGTTCGCATTCCCGCGCAACGAAGTGGTGCTTCTGAACGCAGCCAACCCCGCGGCGGCAACTCCACCACCGGCTCCGGTCAAACAATAAGGGCGATTCGCCCTCAGTTCATGTAGTGAACGCCGAGCAGCACGCCGCCCATCACTACGGCTGCCGCTACAACGTACAGCGCGTAGCGCATCATGCGCTGCCCGCTGGTGGAGACGCGATTTTCATCCTTGCGGATTTGTTCGTCGAGGCTGTCGAACATAAGAACCTCCAGAGACTTCTTTAGGTTGCTATACGTGGTTCATCAAGCCGGCATAAGTTAAGTTGTCCGCGATTATAAGCCCGTCCACGCCGAAATGGAAGCCCTCTCTCATCTCTACGGCGGGGTTTGGATATCATGAGTGGTCCGCTCCATGAAATCCATTCGACGTGAAGATGTACCGGCGCTGCTGATCGGATTGGCCGCCGTTTCAAGCGTCATCTCGATCGCGGCGATGGAAATTCTGATCGGGGCGGCGACGGTGGCGTTCGCGATGGTGTGGTACGCAGGGTTTCAGCCGCCGCGAGTGCCGCGCGTGTGGATTCCGTTCGCAATCTTCGTGGCGTTGACGCTGCTCTCGCTGGCCGCATCGCCACATCCACGCGAGGGATTGCCGCTGATCAAGAAATTCTATCTCTATCTAATGATGTTTCTGATTCCGGCGACGTTTCGCTCCATACGCGAAGTCCGCTGGGTGGTGCTGGGATGGGCTGCCGCGGCGGCGCTCTCGTCGGCCTGGGCGCTGAATCAGTTCTACAACAAGGTGGAAGACGCGAAAGAAGCGGGGAAGCCTTTCTATCGAGCCTACATTGCCGATCGCATCACCGGCTTCATGGATCACTGGATGACGTTCAGCGGCGGCATGATGATGGCGCTGCTGATGATCGCGGCGCTGGTGTTCTTTTCACGGGATCGTCGCGGGGTGCGTTGGCTGGTGGGCGCGGGCACTCTGATCTCGATCGCGATTATTGCTGCTTGGACGCGCAGCGTGTGGGCGGCCACCGGAATCGGCGCGATTTATCTGGTGTGGTTCTGGCGCAAGTGGATGCTGCTGGCGATTCCAGTGCTGCTGGCGATTCTGGTTCTGGCGAATCCATTCGCGATCGGCGATCGGGTGAAGTCGGCCTTCAATCCGCATGGCGATTTGGATTCGAACGAGCATCGGTCGATTACGCGAGCCATCGGATGGCGCATGATGGCGGCGCATCCGCTGCTGGGAATCGGGCCGGAGCAGGTGAAGCGCGAATACATGTCGTACCTTCCTCCGGGCACTCCTCTGCCGCTGCCTGAAGGATATTATGAGCATCTGCACAATAATTTCATTCACTACGGCGCGGAGCTGGGGATTCCCGCGGCGGTCGCGCTGATTGCGATTTTCGGAGTCGCGCTATGGGACTTCGCCAAAGCATTACGGGCCGCGAACGGTGAATCTTACTGGATTCTGCAGGGCGCGATTGCGGTGATCGTCGCCATGATGATCGCCGGGTGGTACGAAAAAAACCTGGGAGACAGCGAAGTTTTGACGATGTTTCTCGCAGTAATAGGATGTGGCTATGTCGCCGTGAGGGAGGTTCCGTCGAGATGACCGGATTTGAAAATGGTCTGATGATGGATGCGCCGCTGACGCTGGCGCCGCTGTTGGAGCGAGCCGCGCGGCTGTTTCCATCGAAAGAAATCGCGTCGAAAACGGACGCGGGGATGCATCGCTACACTTACGCCGATTTTCATAAGCGCGTGCATCGCGTCGCTTGGACGCTCCAATCGATGGGCGTTCAGCCGGGCGATCGAGTCGGGACTTTGTGCTGGAACGGATACCGGCATCTCGAACTTTATTTCGCAGTGACCTGCTACGGAGCGGTGCTGCACACCTTGAATCTGCGCCTGGCGGCGGATCAGCTCGCCTACATCATCGAACACGCCGGCGACAGGATCATTTTCTGCGATGCGTCGCTCGCGCCTTTGCTCGAACCGATTCGAAGTGAACTCAAGACGGTAGAAAAAATCGTCGCGATGGACGATGACAGCGAGTACGAACGGATGCTAGCCGCTGCGCCGGGCGAGCCGTTCCCGTGGCCCGATCTCGACGAGAAGGCCGCCGCGGCGACCTGCTACACCTCGGGCACCACTGGCCATCCGAAAGGTGTTCTGTACACCCATCGCTCGCTGGTCCTGCACAGTTACTCGCTGTGCATGGCGGATGTGTTCGCGCTGAGTGAACGCGACGTGATTCTGCAACTGGTCCCGATGTTCCACGCCAATGGCTGGGGTCTTCCATACGCGGGAATCATGGTGGGCGCGAAGATCGTGCTGAGCGGGCGGTCCTTGCAGCCCGCCGATATCGCGAGTCTCATTGAAACCGAACACGCCACGTTCACCGCAGGCGTTCCAACGCTGTGGATGGGACTGTACAGCCTGCTGGAGCACGAGAAGCATGACATCTCGAGCCTACGTTCCATCGTCTGCGCGGGATCGGCGCTGCCTCGTCAGTTCGTCGAATGGTACGAGCAGAAATATCGCATCCGCTTCATGCTCGCCTGGGGGATGACGGAGACGACGCCGATCGCCACGGTGATGGCGCTGAAGACGCATCTCGAATCTCTGGATGCGAAGTCGCGCTACGACACGCTGGCGCGGCATGGATTGCCGGTGGCGGGAATCGACGTGCGAATCGTCGATGAAGCGGGCGCAGATGTGGCGTGGGACGGCGTCACCATGGGCGAACTGCAGGTGCGCGGCCCGTGGGTGACGTGCGCGTACTACAACGATCCGCGCGGCGAGGAGCAGGGCCAGCGCGAATCGTTCATGCACGGATGGTTTCGCACCGGCGACGTCGCGACCATCGATCCCGAAGGCTACATCCAGATCATGGATCGCACCAAGGATCTGGTGAAGAGCGGCGGCGAGTGGATTTCGAGCGTCGATTTAGAGAACGCGATTATGGCGCATCCCAAGGTCGCCGAAGCCGCGGTGATTGGCGTGCCGCATCCCAAGTGGGAGGAGCGGCCGGTAGCCGCGGTCGCGCTGCTGCCACAATTCAAAGGTCAGTTGAGCAAGGAAGAGATTCTGGAATTTTTGAAAACGCGTGTGGCGAAATGGTGGTTGCCGGACGACGTGGTGTTCATCGAGGCAGTGCCTAAAACCAGCGTGGGAAAATTCAACAAGCGTGCGCTGCGGGAGCAGTTCAAAGAATATAAGCTGCCGGGCACTTAGTTAGTGTTGATGAACACGCCGGACTGACTGACGGCCGAACCCGCCGCGACCAGCACGCTCAACTGGCCCGTCGATACGTAGCCCGACGGCACGCGCGCGGTGATCTGCCACAGCCCGGGACTACCGAACACAGGACCGTTCGCCAGCACATCGGCGGGATTGCCTCCGATCGCGACTGTGACCGGCAATCCATCGATTCCTTCGCCGGTTCCATACAGCACGATCACAGATCCGCTGGCGGCGGGATTGGTGGCGGAGTTCGCAGTGCCGTCATCATTGAGCGCCATGGCTTGGCCGGTAGAATCGGCGAAAATCGCGGGCGCGGTGAGCGCGACAGGAGAGCTGAGCTGCGCGACCAGATCCGCGCCATCGAAAAGCTGAATCAGGACACTCTGCGATCCGTCGATCTGCGCGGGCGAGACGATGGTAATTTTCGACGCGTCCGCGGCGAGCACGACGCCCGAAACAATCGTCTGCGAATCGGTTTGGAACAGGACGTGGATATTTTGCAGATCGGTCAGGCCGCTGCCGGTGACGTACAGCAGCATGGACGGTGCGATCGGACCGGTTTGCAGCGACGCCGCATTCACGATGCTGATCTGCGCCAGCGGCGCGGCTACCGGAGCAGTAACGGGGGTCAGCCGCCGCACGCGATTGTTGGTGAAGTCCGCGACATAGATCACACCGCTGGAGTCGATCGAAAGATCCCAGGGATCATAGAGCTGCGCAGCGAGCGCATCGCCGCCATCGCCGGTGAAGCCCGCCGCGCCGGTGCCTGCGATGGTGGTCACGGCGCCCGCGGCATCGACGTGCATCACGCGCTGCAGGCCGTTGTCGACTACGAAGATGCCGCCATTGTTATCAACTGCAATGCTGCGCGGAGTGATCCACGTGCCAGTCGCGATGTTGGTGAGATTGCCGAACACGTCGAGCCGCCGCACCCGCGCCGCGCCAGGCTCGGTGAAATAGAGATTCCCGTTGGCGTCGAAGGCGAACCCTTGGGGCGTGGATAAATGCGAAATCACGGTCGATGTCGCACCGCTCGCGCTGATCCTGACGATCGCGTTCAATCCGGCGTCAGCCGCATACACATCGCCGTGCGCATCGGCGAGCGCATACACCGGCGCGATCAGGCCAGGGAAAGTGACTGTAGTTACGGTTCCCTCCGGCGCGATCTTGCGGATGAGACGATTGCCTGAATCGGCGACATACAGGTTGCCGAGCGGATCAACGCTGACCGAGGTCGGCACATTGAGCTGCGCGGCGACGCTGGTTATCGTACCGTCTGGCGCGACGCGGCGAATGCGATTGTTGTCGCGATCGGCGATGTACACATTGCCGACCCCATCCGCAGCGACGCCGCTGGGATGATGCAGCAGGGCTTGGTTCGCTTGACCACCATCGCCTGACGCGAGATTGCCTCCGCCCGCCACCGTGGTACTCGCGCCAGAGAAGGACACTCGGGTTACGGTCGTGCCCTGGCTGGCGTACAAATATCCGTCGGTTCCGAAGGTGAGATCCAGCGCACTGATCGGAAATATTGACGCCGGTGCGCTCACCGGAATCATCATCAACTGACCCGCTCCTAGATCGGCGACGTACAGCGTTCCCAACGAATCAAACGTCATGCCCGACGGAGTCGTCGCGACGGCGTAAGTCGAGATGCGGCCGTTGAGCACCCGGCGAACCAGGTGATTTCCGCTATCGGCGATGTACACCGCGCCATTGCGATCGCACACTAATCCGGCAGGAAAAGATAGTTCCGCGCGATTCGCCGGTCCTATGGAATCCGCAAATCCGGAAACGCCAGTGCCCGCGAACGTGGTCATCGATCCGCCGGCATCCACGCGGAGCACGCGTTGACCCGTGAAATCGGAAATATACAGCGCGCCCTGATTGTCGAATGCAAGATCGCGCGGTGCGCTGAGCATCATCATAGCCGCGGGGCTGCCTTCATTCGCTCCCCCAGGTGTGAGCGTTCCGCCGCCCGCGAAGGTCGAAATGATTCCGTCCAGCCCGATTCGTCGAACGCGAGCGTTGCCCAAGTCGGCGATGAACAATCCGCCCGCGCCATCGAAGGCGAGCCCGTAAGGCGCGTTGAGCTGCGCATTCACGGCGGGTCCGTCATCGCCCGAAAATCCAGGCATGCCGTTCCCTGCGATGGTGGTCACGATTCCGTCCGGCGTCACTTTGCGGATGCGATGATCGGCCGCGTCGGCGATATAAAGGTTGCCCGCGAAATCGAAAACGATGCCTTCGGGTTGCCGCAGGATCCCGGAGGTCGCGGCGCGGTTATCGCCGGTGAAATCGCTGCCGGCGAATGTGTCGATGCTGTAGCCATTCGATTGCGCCAGCGAATTTGCGCTCAAGAACGCGATTGCGAATCCGATAAGTAGAGCGAAGCAGCGCATACAATCTGAACGCGAACCACCTGAACTGATTCAGTACGATTTCGGCGCGAAATCTCTCGCCAAATTTTGAGTGGTAGGGCGATGAGGTTAACGTGAGAACTCGCTACGCTACTTCCCTCATCGCTTTCGTGATCGCGTCCGGACTTGTTTCCGCACAACCGGCGCTTCACTTCAAGACACGCTCGATTCAAACCACGGCCGGCGCACCGGTCCAAGAACTACGCAGCCCGGTGCTGGCCGGCGCGGGGCACCTGGTGGTGCAGTTCGAGGGGCAGCCCACGCCCGAAACCATTGCAGAGCTTGAACATCGCGGCGTGCGTGTGTTGCAGGATGTGCCCGAGAACGGATTGCTGGTCACGGTCGCCCGGCCAGTGCGCACCGGCGATCTTCGCATTCGCTTCGCCTCGCCCATTGCTGCCGCCGACAAGATCAGCCCGCTGTTGAAAGGCGCCTCGGCCGTGAATGAATATTTTCTAGTGGAATTTCATCCCGACACGCAGATGCCGCAGGCTCGCGCGACTCTCAATGCGGAGCGCGTCGAACTGATCGAGAATCTCGATCTCAATCCACATCATCTGCTGATTCGCGCGACCGATTCGCGCGTGATCGAGCGCATCGCGGAGCTCGACGAAGTGGCGTACATCTTTCCCGCGTCGAACGCGTTGATCAACGGCATCGCCACCGGCGCCTGCCTCGGTGCGCTGACTGCCAACGGAGCAGCCGCGCAATCGATTCCGACGTACGGCAACGGCTGGGACGGGCCGGGGCTGGGCTCGGCCACGGTCGGGTATGTGTTCTCTAAGATGACCGGCCAACTCGCGCCAGCGGCGGCGCAAGCCGAGATTGTTCGTGCCATGGCGGAGTGGACCAGGCACGTCAAAGTGACATGGCAGCAAGGAACCAATTCGAATGCTGCGCAGACGGTCAGCATTCTGTGGGGCACTTACGCTCATGGCGACGCCTATCCTTTTGATGGACCGGGCGGCGTGCTGGCGCACACGTTTTTTCCGGCGCCTCCCAATCCGGAGCCGATCGCGGGCGACATGCATTTTGACGATTCCGAAACGTGGCGCATCGGCGTGAACACGGACCTGTTCAGCGTCGCCCTTCATGAGCTCGGCCACGCTTTGGGGCTGGGGCACTCCGATGATCCGAGCGCGGTGATGTATCCGTATTACAAGCAGGTGGGCGGGCTGTCGCCGCTCGATATCGGTACGATTCAGACGTTGTATGCCGCGCAAACCGCTGCTCCGGTCGCGCCGGCTCCTCCCGTGACTCCGCCAGCGCCGGCTCCGACACCAACTCCGACACCGACGCCAACGCCCGCGCCAACGAGTCCGACCGACACTACCGCTCCCACGTTGACGATCGCGTCGCCATCATCGACTTCGGTCAGCACATCGGCGTCCACGATCGCGTTCAGCGGAACATCGAGCGATAACGTCGGCGTGAAAGTGGTCACGTGGGCGACCAATACCGGCGGATCGGGCACGGCGACGGGAACCACGCAATGGAGCGCGACGATTCCGCTACTGGTGGGGTCAAATACCGTGACGATCAAAGCTGCCGACGCGGCGGGAAATATCGGCTGGCGCAGCGTGGTCGTGACGAGACATTAAAGCGCGGCTATTTGAGGCGCGGACGTGAGTCCGCGCGTTTGGTAGCAACGGAGCGATTGGCCAACATGGTGCGCACCGAGCTCTTGGGATCCGGCCTCGATCCCGGAGCCCAACCGCGCGGACTGACGTCCGCGCCTCCAATTTGGAAATCAGATCGCGGCGCCGACTGAGGACGGTTGCGATTTCGACCCGGCGTTCAGCGGCATGGAACGAATGCGCTCGCCCGTCGCCGCGAAAATCGCATTGGCGATGGCGGGAGCGACGGTGACGATCGGCGTTTCGCCGGAACCTGCCGACGGCAGATCCTTGCGATCAACCAACACGGCTTCGAGCGCGGGCATGTCGCGGAAGCGAGGCACGCGATAGCTGGCGAAATGCGGATTCAGAATCTTTCCGTTTTCGAATTCGATGGACTCAAACAAGGCGCCGCCCAGTCCCATCGCCATCGCGCCCTCGATCTGCATCTTGAGCTGATCGGGATTCACCACCGCGCCGCATTCGAACGCCTCCACCATACGGACCACGCGCGGCGGTTTACCGGGCTCGCAGTGAACTTCGGCGCACGTGGCGACGTAACCGCCTTTTTCGAATCCGCCCGCGATTCCGAATCCTACGCCCGCGCCTGATTTGCGCTTGCCCCATCCGAAGCGATCGGCCGCGGCCTGGAGCACTGCTTTGAAGCGCTCATCTTTCAAATTACGCAATCGAAATTCGAGCGGCTCGATTCCCGCCAGCGCCGCGAGTTCGTCCATGTGCGCTTCGCGCGCGAAATGATTGGCGGTCGCAGCGAGGCCGCGATACGATCCCTGCCGCAACGGATATTTGGTCTGATGAAACTGCTGCCGCTTGGTGGCGACGTCGTACATGGTGTTGAGACCCGACGAGCCGGAATTGTAATTGTGAAATTCCCACGCGGTCAATCGGCCAGATGCGTCGACTGCGCTGCGCACGTCGATCACGCCGTTGGGGCGGAAATACGCCCAGGTGAATTCTTCCTCGCGCGTCCACACCAGTTTTACCGGCTTGCCCGCCGCTTTCGCGAGCCTGGCCGCTTCGATCGCTGCTTCGCCGGTGTGCTTGCCGCCGTAGCCCGAACCGGTGTCGGGCATGATCACGCGAACGTTCTCTTCAGGAATGTGGAAGGCTTGCGCGAGCTCGCCCTGCACTCCGAAGGGCCGTTGCGTTCCCGTCCAGACGGTCAGTTTAGATCCGTTCCAATCCGCGACGGCGGCACGAGGTTCCAGTGGCGCGTGCGCGATGTAGGCGATGGTGTAGCTCGACTCAAGTTTGTGGGTTGCGTCTGCGAGGGCTTTATCGATCGCAGACTTGTCGCCGCCGCCGTTAGCGTTTTCCGCGGTCGCTTTAAGATCTGCGAATTGAGTTCGCGATGAAGTTTGTGGCGGAGCCTTCCATTCGGCTTTGATCGCGGAGAGTGCGCTCGCGGCGGCCGATGGAGTGGGAGCGGCGACGCCGGCGAAATCGCCATCATGAACGATTGTCGCGCCGGGTGTTGATTTCGCCGCGCTGCCGTCGAAGGAAACCAGCGATGAGTTGAATCGGTCAGGACGAAGCACGCGTCCGTACAGCATGCCCGGAAGTTTCACATCGGACGTGTACTGATGCCGTCCGGTCACAAAATCGCGGCCGTTCACCTTCTTGACCGATGTCCCGAGCACTTTCCAGTCGGCAGTCGGCTTGGGGCGTCCCGCGCCGCTCACGCCTTTGACCACCGTTTGCGACTTTGCGATTTCGGCAAAATCGATTTCGTTCCACGGCTTGGCCGGGAGCAGTTGTTTCGCCGCCGCCGCGACGCGGCGAAGCTGCGAAAGCATCTGCGGCGTGGTCATGCTGCCGAACGTGCCCGCGTCGTACGGGGTCCGATCGGTATCGCCCATCACCATTTCGATCGCGGTGAGCGGCGCTCCGAGTTCTTCTGAAACAGCCTGGGTCAACGACGTGCGGGCGTTCTGGCCGACTTCGACTTTGCCAGTGAACGCCGTCACGGCGCCATTCTTATCGATATGCAGCCACGCGCCGATTTCCTGCGGCATGGCGCGACCGCCGCGCCCTCGTCCGCCGCCCGATTCCTGGCCTTGCAGATTCTTGGCGACTGCAATTACAAGAATGCCGCCGCCCAGCGCCTGAAAGAAAGATCGCCGGCCGAATGTGAAGTTATATCCGGGGCCGGTGAAAAGTTCGTAGCGTTCCGGTTCGAGATTCATGCCGCGTGCCTCCGCATTTTCTCGGACGCAAGCTTGATTGCCGCGACGATTCTCGGATAGGCTCCGCAGCGGCAGATGTTGCCTTGCATCGCTTGCAGGATTTCGGCTTCGCTGGGATTCGAATTCCTCGCCAGCAGTGCGACCCCCGACATGATCATGCCGGCGGTGCAATAGCCGCACTGAAACGCGCCGGTTTCAAGAAAGGCTTCCTGTAAGGGATGCAGGCGACCGTGTTGTTCCAGACCTTCGACGGTGGTGATGTGGCGGCCGGCGACGGCGGCGGCTCGGGTCTGGCAGGATCGTGCGGGAAGCCCGTCGATCATGACGGTGCATGCGCCGCATTGGCCTTCGCCACAGCCGTACTTGGTTCCCGTGAGATCGAGCTCATCACGAAGGGCGGTGAGAAGGGTGCGGTCAGGCTCGGCGTCGATGGAGTGTTTGGCGCCGTTGATCTGAAGATCGATTTGGGGCATGGATGCCTCCGCAGTCAAGTATAACGCCGCTTTAGACACACGTATCCCACGCGGGACGAGGCCGCCTGGTGGGATGGACCGCCGCGAGTTTTACTTGTGCTTCGATCGTCTGTGATTTTCTTTGTTTTCGGTCATTTAATATTGGGGGATCCCCCTCAAGCTGCGGTTTGTCCGCCTATCAGCCAAACGGAACCAGATTGTGCGACTGGCTGCGCTCCAACACTCACACACGTCGGCTCCTACTGACCATGGATTTCTGAGCTTCGGTGGGACAGGCCCTTTGTTGGAAAAGCGCTCCATCTCCTCTGGCTGCAGGATAGGGGATGGTGGTGTGTGTGGATGCTCGGTTGGGTGCGATGTTGCTGGAAAGACGATGAATCGGGGCGAGTGGGCGCCGGTCATCGCGATCGGAATTCGAGTCTAGAGCAGCCCGAGCGCGCGGGCTCACGCCTCCGGTCGCGTCCGCTGCGCGGCCGTTCCCCGCGCCTCAAGAACGAGTTCGATAGCAGGGGAGAGGGAAAGGCGCAGGTGATCGTTTAGAGCAGCGAGCACTCGATGCCGTTGATTTCCTGAGGCAGCATCTCGCGCACGTACTCGGAGTCGACCAGTCTCTGCAAATCCGGCGCGACATCGGTCATGGAGTGGCAGGTGTGCCAGCCGCAAGCGCCGAATCCGGCCCATTCCGCGGCGAAGCAGCCCGAGTGGACGATCTTAGAAACCCCACCAAGCGACGACCCGCGTTCGTGATGCGACGCGACCGCTCCACGGATGCTCTGCGGCACTTGCCAGGATTCCAGGATCCAGTCGGCGAGGCCGGCGTGATCGACGCCGTAGATGCGGCGCTCATGATCGAGCAAGTCTTCACCGTTGCCCCGAACCTCCGCGATCAGTGCTTCGTAATCGGCGGGTGCGTATTGATACATCGCCAACTGGCCGAGTCCGTGCAAGATGGCCGCGGTGTATGCGCCCTCCGCAGCTTCGGCCGGTCCACCCACGAATTCCGACACCAGAGCCGAGGCGATGCTATGCCTCCACCAGCCCATCATGAAGGGCGAGGTTCGGCGCGGCAGCCCGCCCCACAGCGCGGCCGTGATCACCAGCGTGGTGATGCGCTTGATTCCCAGCAACCCGATGGCGTGCAGGATAGAACGGATGGTCGCGCGGCGTCCGTAATAGCCGGAATTGGCAAGGCGCAGCACTTCGCCCGAGAGCGCGGCGTCGAGCTGGATCAGTTTCGAGACCTCTTTAAAAGAAACATTCTCGTCGGAGACAACGCCAAGCAATCGCAAGGCAATGGGCGAGAAGGTGGGGAGTCTGGAGGCCAGGCGGCTGAGCGGCGGCGGAGCTTGGAGCTCGGACAGAGGCATGACGACGTTGTCATATCGGACGAAATCGGGGAGATTAGAGAGTTTCGCGCGTCAGATGAAGATGTTATACTGACCTTGAAATCGTAGGCGCTTGGCGGGTTCCCGAAACTTGATCTTGTTAAGCTAAGTTGCTGATTCTTCGGGGCGTGGCTCAGCCTGGTAGAGCGCCTGGTTCGGGACCAGGAGGCCGGTGGTTCGAATCCACTCGCCCCGACCATTCTTTTCCCATCGCTGGCGGGGCCTTAGCTCCCCACTTCCTGATCTAAGGTGAGGCACGATTACGGATTGACTCAAAATGGGTCAATTGCTGGAGTCAATCGGCGCGCGCATCTGGACGCCAGCCGATAACTCACACACAGACTGTAGCTTGGCTCCTGGAATGAAGCGTGCACAAATGGTCTTGACCGGCAAGAGGAGGTTTTATGTTACGGCACACCATTCTGGCGATGGCCGGACTACTTCTGCTCGGCGGCACCGCCAGTGCTCAATATCGATATGAAACGGAACAGTACGATCGATACGGCCGGGCGACGCTGAATCGCGTACGCGGCGATGTGATCGAGAGTTGTCTGACTCGGCTGCGTGAGATGCGCGAGCGCTTTGAGCGGCATTACATAGTCGCCGCCCACGCAATATCGATCCGCCTATCCGATCGCCTCTTGACCGTCCTTGGTTCTGGATCGAACCGAGTACGCTGGCCGGTCCATGGTGCGCAGATGAATCCTGGCCAGATACTCGCCGATGACGCCGAGGGCGAACAATTGTGCTCCCGCGAAGATCGCCGCCAGTGAGGCGAGAAATGGAAATCCGGGGACGGCGCCGGGGTGACGGAAATACTGCACCAGCACGAACGCCAGGACGCTGAATCCGAACAGCGTGAAGGCGAATCCGACCAGGCTCGCGAAACGGAGCGGGGCGGTGGTAAATCCAGTGGATAGATTTACGGCTACCGTAACCAGCTTCGCGACGGTGTAGTTCGAGGTTCCATAACGGCGGGGATCATGACGAACGCGTACTGCCGAGAACTTCGCCGTGCCCCAGGTGAGTAAGGCGTCCAATGAGACGTATGGGCTCGAATACTGCGCGAACGCTTGCCGTACCGGCGTTCGAAACGCCCGAAACGCGCTCACGTTCCGCGCATTCTCCGCGCCCATCATATTCTGGAGCGCGAACTTGGTCAGATACGAAGCGACATCTCTCAACAGCCCGTGCTGTTGGCTCTCCGGCGTTCCGTAAACGACATCGAAGCCTTCCCGCAGGCGATCCAGCAATTTGGGAAGCTCTTCCGGCGGATGTTGCAGATCGTCGTCCATGGTCACGATCACATCGCCTCGCGCCTCGCGAATGCCGCACAGAAGAGCATTGTGCTGACCGTAGTTGCGCATCAGGTCGATCCCGCGCAGCCGGGAATCTTGGGCGGTGAGGCCGCGGATCACCGACCAACTGTCATCGCGGCTCGCGTCGTTCACCAGGATCACTTCCCAGCGGGCTTGGAGGGAATCCAACACCGGTTTCAGACGCGCGGCGAGATCGGGCAGGCTCGCCTGGCTGTTGTAGACCGGGACAATGACGGAGATGAATTCCGGGTCGAATATTCCTGAATCCATGAATCTTCGAGTATAAGCGCTGCAGCCGCGATGGAGACGTTAGTCGAACCACTTGTGGAGCGTCGCATTGGAATGGAAGAGGCGAAAGCCGAAATCGATCAGAACGTTTTGGGCAGGCAGGTTGGTGATCTGGGTGGAGTAACGCATGCTTTGGAGCCCCGCGTCAGCGAACCAACGCATCGATTCGACCAGCAGTAGCCGGTACAGGCCTTGGCGGCGGAAATCCGGAGAGACACAGAACAGCTCCCCAATTCCCTCTGTCCCGTCGATTCCGAGCGTCGCGAAGGCGGCGATCCGCGCGTTCTGTTCGATCACCAACACACCCGCGGCAACATCGCGAGACAAACTGCGCACTGCCCAGGAGGAGTAAACGGCATCGCAGGCGGCGCGATCCAGGCGTGGATCGGCGTGATAATGGCCCTGGTAACCAGCGAAGGATTCGCGTGCTACTTGCTCGATTTGCGCTTCATCTGCTGGCGTCGCCGGCCGGATCGACATGCCATCTGGAAAAGCAAGAGCGGGCAATGCAGTTAACGCTCGCCGATAGTAAACCAACAAGTCCATCAGGTGAAAGCCGGTGTCCTCGAGTTGCGCGACGGTGGCGAGATCGGCAGCCGGGCAACGGGCCATCAGGAGCTGGATCTTTTCGGCGGCACAGGCGCGCATCACCTCCGGCAGTGTAGAGCAGGTGATGTGACGAGCCCAGGCGGAGCGGACTCCGAAGCGGGCTTCGTCAAGAGGAGAGCGTTCCAAAATCATTGCCGGTATAGCACGTTATACTGCGTCGAGCGGCGGCAGGGCAAACTTAGGCTGATGTCGAATCCACTCCTCACAGCGCTTCACGATGTCGCGTCCGTCGGATGGGTCTACGATTCAATCCAGTTCCTGGCCGGTGCGCCGATGGTAAGGCGGCGGTTGCGAACCCATCTTTCGGGTTGCCACGGCCAGGTTTTGGATATCGGCGGAGGGACGGGCGCGATCGCCGAGTTGCTGCCCAGCGGTTGCCTGTGCACCTGTCTCGACAATGAAATGCCCAAGCTGTTGCGATGCGCGGGGAAGGGATTCGCCTCGCCTCTACTCGCCGATGCGACGCGCCTGCCGATCCAGTCCGGCAGTATCGATGCCGTGACCTGCGTCGCGATGGCGCATCATCTGACGAACGATCAGCTCGGCGCCATGCTTCGGGAAAGCTCCCGCGTCTTGAAGCCTCAAGGATCGATGATCTTTCTGGATCCCGTATTCGGCCGTCGCGCCTGCCGGGACGCGTTCTGTGGGCGCTGGACCGAGGCTCGCATCCCAGATCAGCGGCGACTTTGCGGCGCGCCATCGAGCAGGAGTTCACGGTCGAGCGGTGGGAACGGCTCGCGGTCTATCACGAATACGCGATCGCGGTGTGCCGCAAAGCCTGACTCGGCTCGCTAACGCTTGCACTGAAACGTATCGCGAATGGCGTCGATCTGCTTCCACATCGGTCCATCGCGCGGCTCCAGCGATTGGCCGAAGAAGAACGCGGTGTGATCCGGGGTGGCGCAATCCGAGATCAGCACCTGGGGACGGTTCGAAGGCACAGGAGAGTTCGGCCGCCCGATGGCTGCTACGCATCCGCGAGATGGTGCGGGAGCAGGAACATCCTCGAGTCACGCTGGCGGAGTTATCGCGATGCGTGGGACGTCATCCAGTCCAGATCACCCGCCAGTGGCATCTGGAAGTCGCCGAGATTGCGCTGCTGTGCGGATTCTCGGACCAAAGTCACTTCACCAATGCGTTCCGCAGGGTGACAGGCATGCCGCCCCGCCAATACCGCTTGCACGTCTGGCCGAAATAAAAGGAACAAATTCCGACTTTGATGGAGTATCGATCTAATGTGATTCCGCGAAAGCCTCTTCGTTTGTGGCCCGGTGTGGTGGCGGCCGTGCTGTTGTGGGCATTCCGCTATGGCATTCCGATGGTCGCGCCTGACGCGCTCGAATACGCGGTGTTCAGCGGCCTGTTCTTTACCCTGGCGATCGTCATATGGTGGCTGTTCTTCAGCCGTGCGGCGTGGATGGAACGGGTGGGCGCCATCGTCCTGATGATCGCCGCAAGCTTTGCCGCGCGGGCTTTGCTCGATAAATCGATCGCCACCGGAATGATGGGGATGATGTTTCCGGTGTTTGCCCCTCAGACTCTCGCGACTGCGTTGGTGATCTGGGCTGTGGTCACCAGCCGATGGTCCGACGGTTTCCGTCGCGTCGCCCTGGTCGCGACGATATTGCTGACGTGCGCGGCGTGGACCATGCTGCGCACTAATGGAATTACCACGCAAGCCAGCGCACAGTTCGCATGGCGCTGGTCGCCGACTGCTGAAGATCGGCTGCTGGTGCATGCCAACGATTCGCCGGTCGCTATCGCGACGCCTATATCAGCGGCGGTGACTCCGACCGAGCCTGCGCCAGCGTTGGCAATGAAGAAAGCGTCCGTGACGAAAGAAGTGAGCGTCACGCCAGCCTGGCCGGGGTTTCGCGGACCTCATCGCGATAGCGTGATCCCAGGGGTCCGCATCGAAACGGATTGGCAAGCGAAACCGCCGGTCGAGATGTGGCGGCGTGCCGTGGGTCCGGGGTGGTCGTCCTTTGCGGTCGCAGGCGATCTCTTTTACACGCAAGAGCAGCGCGGGAACGACGAAGTAGTCTCGAGCTACAAGCTTTCGACCGGTGCTCCGGTTTGGAGGCACGCGGATGCGACGCGGTTCTGGGAATCAAATGGTGGCGCGGGCCCGCGCGCCACGCCGACGCTGAGCAGCGGCCGCCTGTATACGTTCGGAGCGACGGGGATCGTGAATGCGCTGGATCCACGAACCGGCGCGGTGATCTGGTCGCACAATGCCGGCAAAGATACCAACACGCAGATTCCCGAGTGGGGATTTTCAAGCTCGCCTCTGGTAGTCGACGATCTCGTGGTCATCGCCGCAGCGGGGGCATTGGTCGCGTATGACGCCGTGAGCGGCAAGCAGCGCTGGGTGGGGCAGGATGGAGGCATCAGCTATAGCTCGCCGCATTTCGCGACGATTGGCGGAGTCCCGCAGATCCTGTTGTTAAGCCGGCCGGGCGTGACCAGCGTTTCGCCCGCGGATGGGAAGCAGCTGTGGGCTTTCGAGATGCCTCATGGCACGCGCATCGTGCAGCCGGCGATCACGGCGGAAGGCGATGTCCTGGCGAGCGAAGATGTGGGCACCGGGTTGCGGCGCATCTCGATCCATCAGGGTACTGCGAGTGAACAATGGCGCTCGATCGCACTCAAACCCTATTCGAGCGATTTCGTGGTCCACGCGGGGCATGCGTTCGGTTTCGACGGGAGCTTGCTTTCGTGCATCGATTTGAAAGACGGCAAGCGGGTGTGGAAGGGCGGACGTTACGGCAGCGGGCAGATGCTGCTTCTGTCCGATCAGGACGTGCTGCTGGTGGTATCGGAAGAAGGCGAGTTGGCTGTAGTGGCGGCGGCGGCCGATCAATTCAAGGAACTCGCGCGAGCCAAAGGGATCGAAGGAAAGACGTGGAACCATCCCGCGCTGGCCGGTGATGTGCTGTTGGTGCGCAACGGGGAAGAGATGGCCGCGTTCCGTTTGCCGCTGTTGAATCGCTGACCTTCAATTTTCGGCCGGCACCCGTTCGAGGTGATCGATGATGATCACGGGGAGGGGAAGCTTCCTGCTCTCCAGCTTCAGCCCGAGCTGTGTTTCGATGGCATCGAACAAAGTCGGCCCCGGCAGCGGTTCCGGAGAGGTGGCTGGGGGCGCGGAACTTCGCGGCGTTTCCATTCGCTGGCCTCGGCGTCGGGGTCCAATCGAGCTTGAAGCTGTACGCGCCGCGAAGGCCGGTCTGGTCGACCACGGGTACTGGAAAATCGGAGGGCGACATCTCCTGCAGCGAATCGGCCAGCATCGCCATTGTTGTGCTTCGGCAAATCACGTGCCGTTGGCCTGGCGCGCCTGGACCGGGAGGACAACCTTGCTCGCTGAGCAATGCGCCGGGAACCGGCTCCATTTTCGCGCCCGATTTTCCGACGATCAGCGCGAAGGACGGCATCACCTTTTGATCCGTGTGCACCACGAGTTTAAAGCGCTCCGCCAACAGCGCCTGCAGCATCCGCCGCATCTCATCGGGCGACGCGGTTTCGGGAGCTTTGGCGACCACGTCGAAGCGATCTGCGCCGATCCAAGCCGGCGCATCCACGAGCGCGTCAGCCCGTACGTGATAGGCGAGCATCAGCATCACGCGCATCGGGACATTGTGCATGGTGAGTTTGCCGCCGGGCGCCATGTCGACGGCCATGCGAACCTCGCCGGATTTGTTGATCCTCACGTCGGCGACTTCAAAAGACGAAGCTGACTGCGCCTGGCTGAAGGATGGAGTGCACCCGGTCAGCAGGCCGAGAGAGACCAAAAGCTTGCACGACATGAATGGTTCGCTGGATCATGCTAGCAGAGTCGCCTGCATGATGGTGACGGCCTGGCCGCCGATCATGATGCGATCGCCATTCAACCTCACGCGTAGCACACCGCCTCGCGCGGAGGCCTGGAATCCGGTCATCTCTGTCTTGCCGAGCTTCGCGCCCCAGTACGGACCCAGCGCGGTGTGCGCGGAGCCGGTGGCTGGATCTTCATCGACGCCGGAACCGGGAGCGAAGAAGCGCGAGATGAAATCGAAATTGGGAGTGGAGGAGCGCGTGGTCACGATCACGCCGCGCACCGGAATCTTGCGCAGCAGCGTGTGATCGGGCGCGATGGCGCGTAGTTCCTGTTCGGACGCGACTTCCACCATGTAGTCGAAGGCGTTCTTCGTCACGGCCACTGGCGATTTGACGCCTAGCGCCGGCAGCAATTCCGGCGGCGGCTCGGCGGGCACGGCGAGCTTTACTGGAAAATCGAGCTCGATCCAATCGCCGCGGCGATCGGCTGTGAGCAAGCCGCTGCGGGTGTGAAATCGCGCCTGCTTTCCGGCGGGGAGATGGCCATCTTCCCACAGCACGTGCGCGCTGGCGACGGTGGCGTGGCCGCACAGATCGACTTCAACGGAAGGCGTGAGCCAGCGGAGATCGAAATCTCCGTTACGGGGAACCAGGAACGCGGTTTCCGAGAGATTCATTTCGCGCGCGACGTTGCGCATCCACTCTTCCGGACGGGGCGCATCGAGAACGCACACGGCGGCGGGATTTCCGGCGAAAGCAACATTGGTGAAGGCGTCGACGGTGACGATTCGAATGGACATGTCAGAAGTATACTTCGTCGGTTCGCTAATTGTCTATATATGTTGGCGGAGCCGCTCACGATAATCGCTGGGCGGGATGCCGACCACCCGCAGAAACGATCGCCGCATGGCGTTGCCGGTTCGCAATCCGCACTCGCGCGCGATGTGCTCCATGCGCGCGTCGCTCTGCTCCATCAAGCGCCGCGCGGCTTCCACGCGCAGCGCCTCCACGAAACGGGCGGGAGTCTTGCCGAATTCGCGCCGGAAGGTGCGCGAGAAATTTCGAACGCTCATATTCACACGGGCCGCCAGAGCCTCCACCGCAAGATCTTCATCCAAATGTCCGGCGATCCATACCAGCAGATCGCGCAACGGCTGTCGTTCCACCGCCAGTGAATCCAGTAACACGCTGGACTGGCTCTGGCCGCCCGGCCGCCGCACGAACATCACCAGGGTTTGCGCGACCTTCAATGCCACGTCGCGCCCCAGATCCTCTTCGACCAGCGCCAGAGCCAGATCCATCCCTGCCGTGACTCCGGCCGACGTGTACACGTTGCCGTCGCGCACGTAAATGCGATCCGGATCGACGCGCGTGCGAGGATATTCGCGCGCCAGCCGTTCGCACTCCTGCCAGTGTGTGGTGGCGCTGCGCCCGTCGAGCAGACCCGCGGCCGCCAGAATGAAAGCGCCGGTGCAGATCGATCCCACTCGGCGCACGTGCGGAGCGATTCCGCGCAGCCACTGCAGCAGATTCGCGTCTCGCAAGGCCGCGCTCAAATCCGTTCCACCCGGAA
The DNA here is from genome assembly GCA_963819125.1 of Terriglobia bacterium. Lineage (GTDB taxonomy): Bacteria > Acidobacteriota > Terriglobia > Bryobacterales > Bryobacteraceae > Palsa-187. The sequence goes on along the minus strand of CAWFUQ010000011.1, from coordinate 172,997 downwards.
TCAACAAAGTGTCGATGTTCCCTTCGAAATCGGCGAGCAGCATTCCCGCCATTAGGGTGAGACCGCTGGCCGTCTCGATTTTCGACGCGACGCCGGTCGAGACGACTTCGATGCGATAAGGCTCGGGAAGTTCGGGATGAAGCTCGCGCCAGGTGCGGTTCGCCATGGAGAACACTTCGCACGGCCCGGCGGCATCCAGCAGGACCATGTGAGGGAACACCAGCACCACCACTCGCTTTTTATTCACTTCGGTGTTGGACGAACGTCAGGGCAATGTGTCACTGGGGGTCACCTGTGACCGGAAGTGAACGGGGATTGTCCTTTATAAGGAAGCCGCGGCGCGATATGTTGGCTCTCATGAAATCCACGCGGCGAGCGTTCGTGATGGCACAGACGGCGTGGCTCGGTTCGCTCCGGGCCGACGTGGCGGGAATTCGCGCGGCCGATAGCAAATACGCGCGGATCGCGATGGAAGCGCTGCTCGATACCTCACCGGCATTTCTGGTGAATCATGCGATGCGGACGTTTTATTTTGGCGCGCTGATCGGGCGTCACGAAAAGATGCGGGTCGATTCGGAGCTGCTGTTTCTAGCCTGCGCGCTGCACGATCTCGGGTTGACGCCGAAGTATGAGGGCTCGCGTCCGTTCGAAATTCAGGGCGCGCAAGCGGCTCGCCAGATTTTATCCTCAGCCGGCCTATCTTCGGAAAAGACGCAGATCGTGTGGGACGGGATCGCGATGCATCCGCATTCGATGTCGGAATTCCGCCAGCCGGAGGTGGCGCTGGTGGGCGCGGGGGCGGGCGCGGATGTAGTGGGCGGAGGGTTGGACGAGATTTCGCCGGGCGATGTGCAGGCGGTGCTCGCGGCGTTCCCGAGACTCGACTTTAAACGACAATTTGTGAAGAACTGCGGGGAAATCGCCAACAAATATCCCGGAGCGGCCAAGCGCACCTTCATGCGCGACATCGCCGAACGCACCAATTCCGCCTACAAAGTGTCGAACATCTGCGACGCGATTGCGGCTTCCTCGTTCAGCGAGTGAGCCTGGTTGAAAAAGGGGACAGACCGCTCTGTCCGCTCCGGTGGCATCGCCTGTAATTCATCGTGTCGCGCATAGGGACAGAGTGGTCAGTCCCCTTTTTCGACATGCTGTATAATTCCCGTCAGAATACGTGGCGAAAGGAATTCCATCATGACCAATCGACGCTCCTTTTTGACTGCTCTCGGCGCAGGCTACGCGATGGCGAGCCAGGGTTTCGGCCAGGCGCAACGCGGCAATCGCGCGGCTGCTCCGGCGCGCAACAGCGAATTATTTTTCACCGCTGATACCACTTACGGCAAAGTGCAGGGAATGGCGAATGGCGGCATCAAGGAATTCAAAGGAATTCCGTATGGCGCGTCCACGGCGGGCAAAAATCGATTCATGCCGCCGCAGAAACCGGTGGCCTGGGCCGGCGTGAAGGAATGTCTCGCCTACGGACAGATTTCGCCTCAGACGATTTCATCGCCCGCCAGCGATTACGGCCAGTTGATCCAGTGGGATCTGCATTACGGCACGGGCATGGGCGAAGACGTCCTGACGCTCAACGTCTGGACTCCTGGAATTAAGGATGGCGGCAAGCGGCCGGTCATGGTTTCGTTTCACGGCGGCGGATTCGCCACCGGATCGGGAAACGGACCGCAGTACGATGGCACGCAGCTTTCGAAACTAACCGATTGCGTGGTCGTGACCGTGAATCATCGCCTGGCGAGCTTCGGATATCTGCATCTGGCCGATCTCGGCGCGCCGCCCGAGTTCGCCTATTCGGGCGTGGCGGGCATGATGGATCTGGTCGCATCGCTTGAATGGGTGAAGGCGAACATCGAAAACTTCGGCGGCGATCCGGCCAAGGTCATGATCTTCGGGCAATCGGGCGGCGGCGCGAAGACGTCGACCATGCTCGCGATTCCTTCGGCGAAGGGATTGTTCCGCGCCGCGGGAATTCAGAGCGGTTCGACCATTCGCTCGTCGACGCGCGAGACCGGCACGAAATCGGCGGAGCTGCTGCTCGCCAAACTGGGAATCGATAAATCCAAGATTGCCGATCTTCAGAAGGTCCCCTGGCAGCATATTCTCGAAGCGCAAACGGGTCTGCAGGGCGCGGCGTTCTCGCCGGTGGTGGACGGTAAGATTCTGCCGCATCATCCTTTCGATCCCACCGCCCCGCCGGAATCGGCCGAGGTGCCGATTATCATTTCGAACACGCTGGAAGACGCGGCGCTGCGGCTGACCAATTTCGATCTGACCGAAGAAGGTCTGCGCACCATGATGAATCAACGCTACGGCGCACGCGCCGAGCCGATGCTGGCGATGTATCGCGCGCGTTATCCGCAGAAGTCGCCGTTCCTGATTCAGGCGGAGATCGATACCGATTCCGCCGCGCGGCGCAGCGCGGTCACGCAAGCCGAGCGGAAATCCGAACAAGGGAAGGCTCCGGCGTATATGTACCTCTGGACGTTCGCCAGCGCCGGATTCGGCGGCAAGTTCGGAGCGGTGCACGGCACCGACGTTTCGGCGACATTCAACAACTATCGCGACGGCGTGGGCGGCACGGGATCGGAAGAAGAGCGCGCGTTGTGGGCTCGCTTCTCGACCACGTGGGTGTCGATGGCGCGCAACGGAAATCCGAATAATTCCAAGATTCCGAACTGGCCCGGCTACGATGCCAAGGATCGCGCGACTATGATTTTCGATCGCGAAGTCCGCGTGGAGAACGATCCGCGCAGTGAGATGCGCAAGTTCTGGAACGAGCAATCGCGCGGATAGCTTTTTCGTCAAGCCCGCGTAGAAACTGCCGATTGAACTTGACCGAAATCGTCTTCTGAACAGCAAGCCATTGATGCGTCTCGACTTGCCCGTTGTGGCACGCAATCTGCACTTCCCTGCTTGAGGAAGGAGCAGAATCATGAGACGTTTAAACTGGATAAGCTCCATGGTCGCGATTACGGGTGCGATTGGGGCAGGGTGCGGTGGTGGTGAGTGCGATCGCACCGCAGATCGTTCGCGCTGACGATTTCAACGATCGAACCATCGTGCACTTTTCGGGACCGGTGGAAGTTCCGGGCGCGATCCTGGAGCCCGGCACTTATGTGTTCAAGGTGCTGGAATCGGAGGCCGACCGTATCGTCGTCCAAATCTCCGATGAACGCGAGAGCCACGTGTTCGCGACTGCGATCGCGATGCATAACCAATACGGCACGCCCCAGGCGCATCGCGACGATCCGCTAGCGCCCACACCCGGTAAGACAGTCATGACGTTCTATGAAGCTCCGGCGGGCCAACCGCAAGCGCTCAAGACGTGGTTCTATCCGGGCCAGAGCTTTGGGTTCGATTTCGTGTATTCGAAAGGCCGATAAGTGGAGCGTGGTTCGCTGAAGCTGTGTGAAATCCGAGCGTTGAACCGCTCCCTTCGGTCACGGCTCGTGCCGGGGTTGGTGCACATCTACAATGAGCCGCGACTAAGCGAGTTGGGAGCGTTTTTCGGCGAGGCTGAACTTTTCGTACCAGGTCGATTCCGCGCCGCCACCGTAGCAGGAAATCACCACATCGATCAGATATGGCTTGCCATCCCGCGCGGCCTTGACGCCCCGCTTCAACGCGGCTTCGAGGTCGGCGCCTTTGGTGACCTGCTCGCCCGCGACGCCTTGGCTTTCGGCGAGCTTCACGAAATTGATCTCGGGCGCGCCGATGTACATGCCGGCATAATGGCCGGTCTGTTCCATCTTTCCGCGATATCGCGAATAGGCGTGGCGAACGGTCTGATAATTTCGATTGTTCCAGACGACCGTCAGCACGGGAACGCTATATCGCGCCATGGTCCAGAACGCCGACGCGCTGTACATCACCGATCCGTCGCCGATGGAACACACCACGGGGCGTTTGGGAGCCGCGATGGCCGCGCCGATGGACGCGCCCAACCCCCACCCGAGCGAATGGCCGGTGTTGCTCAGCCACATCATTTCGTTATCGCGAAATCCGAGTGGGAAAGAATCGCACTTGCCGGTAAGGTTCTCGCTGACGACGATCGAATTCGGTTCCAGGTGATGCGCCATCGCGTAGTTCAGTTCGTCGGCATGGATCACAGGCTTGCCGAGATTCGATTGAACGCCCGCGGCGAGTCTGTCGAATCGCGTTTTTGTAAACGCGCGAACTTCCGCTGATCGCTGTTCACGCAATGATTTTTCGCGATCTTTCGTCAAGGCAGAATCGAGCGCGGCCGTGAGATCATTCAGTGCCTCACGAACGTCGCCGACTACCGCAAGATCAGTCGCGTAGTTGCGGCTCATCGAATTGGTATCGATACCGATACGAATCACTCGCGCCTCATTCGGAATCGCGGGAGTTCGGGGAATCGCTTCGCCGCCCACGTCGCGCGCGCCGATGAACACGATCAGGTCCGGCGTCTTGCGAACGTATTCCGATCCACCGCCGAACGCGCCAATATAATGCGGATGCTGCAGCGGGAAATTGCAAAATCCTTCGAGGTGATTATTGGGATACGCGTCCGACGATGCGACGGGCAATCCCAATCGTTCCGATAACGCGAGCAACTGCGCCTGCGCTCCGGATTTCCAAATTTCATCGCCCGAAATTACGACGGGACGCTTCGCTTCGATCATCCATTTGGCGGCTTTCTCGACGGCCGCAGCTTCGGGACGCACGCGAGCGCGCAGCAGGAATCGATCGGCGGGAAGAATTTGCGCCGTCGCGTTCTTTGCTTCGAGCGCGTAATCGGCCATGGCGAGATAGACGGGCCCGCCGGGTTCGGTCGATGCGACCTTGAACGCGCGGCGCATCATCACCGGAATCGTTTCGGGCTTGCGCGCTTCCCACGCGACTTTGGTGAACTGTTGCGGCACCTCTTTCTGATCGAAGCCGGGCCGCGCGGCGAGCACGGTTTCATCGCTGAAATTCTGGTTGTCGCTCATCCCGGCGGTGATCACCAGCGCCGATCCGTCGCGCGACGCGTTATAAAGCTGGCCGCCCATCTGCGCCGTTCCGCCGATGGCGTGCACGTTTACGAAGGCGGGCCTGCGGCTGACGCGATGGTAACCGTCCGCCATCGAAATCACGATGCCTTCGTGCAATCCCATGATGAGCTGCATGCCGGGCGTGTCGGTAAACGCGTCGAAGAATCCGGTTTCAAATGAACCGGGATTGGTGAATAAATATTCGGCGCCCGCGGCCTTGGCTTGCGCGACGGCCAGATCGCCGCCGGTGCCGGTGACGCTGGCGATCGTGGCGGGCGCTTGTTCCGCAGCTTGCTCGGATGCTTCGAGCGGTTCGAGAATCGCTTCCGCGGCAGCGGCCGTGAATCCCATCGCCGAGACGGTGCGAACAAACCCGCGTCGTGAGAGACCACGATTCAAATAGGAGCGAACGGCATCGCGCAGATCAGCCATGGTGCGTTACCTCAGGCAAATCATATCAACGTTCTTCGACGGATCGGTTCGACACCAAGGCGACGAACGCGCCCATGCCTGTCGCGCCTCAAGTCGCCGTCAGTGAGGCGCGACAGGGATGGAGTGCGTTCGCGAGCCGGTGGGAATGCATATAATTGCGGCAATGCGTGTTTTCGTTGCTCTCCTATTCGCGGCCACATGTTTTGCCGCTGAAAAGCCGTTCCACGAAGCGGAGCTGATCTTTCCGCTGGAGTCGATGCACAACCACGCGTCCTCCATCGTTGAACTCGCCAATCGTGATCTGTTGGTGTGCTGGTATCACGGCTCCGGCGAGCGCGATGCCGACGACGTCAAGATCGAAGCAGCGCGCAAGTCGCACGACTCCAAATCCTGGTCGCCAAAATTCACGCTGGCCGACACGCCGAATTTTCCCGACACCAACCCGGTGATGTTCATCGATCGCGACAAACGGCTGTGGCTGCTGTGGCAGGTGATCCTCGCCAATGAGTGGCACACCGCGCTGACGAAATATAAAATCTCGACCGATTATCTGCAGCCCGGTCCGCCCAAGTGGAGTTCCAGCGATGAGATGCTATTCATCCCGCGTAATTTCGCGGCGACGGTGAAACGCGAGATGGCGGAGCTCGCTTCCGCGCCCGATCAGCAGAGCGAAAAATCCATCGCCTGGCAGAAAAGTGTGCTGGCCAAGGCCGACGACAAGTATTTTTCGCGCATGGGCTGGATGACGCGCGTTCATCCTCTGCAGCTTCCCTCGGGTCGGATTCTGGTGCCGCTCTATTCCGACGGCTATTCCTTTTCGCTCATTGCGATCTCGGATGACAATGGCGCGAGCTGGACCACCAGTGAGCCATTGGTGGGCGGAGGCAACGTGCAGCCGACGCTGGTTCGCAAGCGCGACGGATCGATTGTGGCGTACATGCGCGACAACGGTCCGGCTCCCAAGCGCGTCCCGATGAGCGTTTCGCGGGACGAAGGGATTACGTGGTCGCGCGTGACCGATACGGATATTCCGAATCCCGGCACGAGTCTGGAAGTGCTCGCGCTGCGGGACGGGACGTGGTTGATGATCTACAACGATCTGGAACGCAGCCGCTATTCGCTGGCGATTTCCGCGTCGGACGATGAAGGAGTGACGTGGAAATGGACTCGCCACCTGGATCAGGATTTGCGCGGCGAAGGCGCGGGATCGTTTCACTATCCGTCGATTCTGCAATCGCAGGATGGGAGCATTCACGTGACGTATAGCTATTACTTGAATCACCTGCCCAAAGGCGCGCCGTCGCAGACCATCAAGCATGCGCATTTCAATGTCGAGTGGATCAAGCAGGGCGATCCTAAGTAGGCGGATTAAAAATCCGCCGCAGGATGAAATCCTGCCCTACGTCATTTCCTTATTGGTGTGATCTTTTAACATCGCGACGGCGATCAGCGAGATGACTGCGCACACGAAGATGAAGATCGCGATCGGCGTGGACGAGCGATAACGGCTAAACAAAGACGACGCGATAATCGGCGCGGGACCGCCGGCGATCAATGAGGACAACTGGTATCCCAGCGACGCGCCGCTATAGCGCAGGCGTCCGGGAAATGATTCGGCGATCAGGGCAGCCTGAGGCCCGTACATCATGTCATGCGGGATCATCGACAAAATGATCGCGGCGATCACCAGCGCCGGCGTTTTCGTGTCGAGCAATCCGAAATACGCGAAGCCGTACAAGCCAGTGAGTGCCGCGCCGATCATGTACACGCGCTTGCGCCCGAAGCGATCGGATAGATGGCCGAACAGTGGAATCGAAATGAACGATAACCCCGCGGAGCACAGCACTCCTACCAGAAGGAAATCCCGCTTCAGGTGCAGCGCTTCGGTGCCGTAGGCGAAGATGAACGCCGTGAAGAGATAGAACGGCGCCTGCTCAGCCATGCGGCACAGAGCAGTCAGGATGATCTCCTTGGGATTGCTGCGGATCACCTCGAGCACCGGCGCCTTTACGATTTTGCGTTCGGCAACCAGCTTACGAAACACCGGAGTTTCCAGAATTCCCAAGGCGGATGTACAGACCGACCGCGATCAGGACGATGCTCAACAGGAACGGGATTCGCCAGCCCCAGGTCAGGAACTGATCGCCCGCGATGGCGCTCACTCCGAGGACTGCGAGGTTCGCGAGAAACAATCCCGCAGGCACCCCGAATTGCGGCCAGGAAGCGATGAAGCCGCGATGCAGGTTGGTTTGCGCCCACTCCATCGAGAGAAGCACGGACCCGCCCCATTCACCACCCACCCCGATACCCTGAATGAAACGCAGTACCGTAAGCAACACCGCGCCCCAGATCCCGATGCGATCGTAACCAGGAACCAGTGCGACCAGAAACGTCGCGATGCCCATCAGGAGCAACGTCGCGATGAGCGCCGCCTTGCGACCCAGGCGATCGCCGTAGTGGCCAAAGATCGCCGCGCCGATCGGTCGCGCGACAAATCCCACCGCGTAGACCCCGAATGCTTCTAGAGTCCCTACAAAGGGATCGGCTTTGGGGAAAAACAAACGCGCGAACACCAGGCCGGTGACGGTGCTGTAGAGAAAGAAGTCATACCACTCGATCGCTGTGCCGACGGTGCCTGCGAGTACGGCGCGGCGCAGTTGCCGCCGGTGCTCTGCGTCGTCGATCGTGCTTACTTCAGGGCTGGCGGCCATCCTGTCAGTCTAAGCCGAAACCCGATCGACGGTCGACTGGGAAAGCCAAGCCCTCCCATTCAGCCTCGGTTATTTGGAATGCCAAGGCGCACATGTCTTCCCGCAGGTGATCGAGTTTTGACGTTCCCACGACGGCGTGAAAATTCGGTCCGGTTTGCAATATGTAATTGAGCGCGATGACCGGCAGCGGAACGCCATACTTCTGGGCGAGAGAAAGGAGCCGGCTTATCCTTGGTTCGTCCTCCGGATTGCCTTCAGCCGGGCGACGGTCGATACATCTCTTCAGGTCGCCACGCCCCAGCGGTGAGTAGGCGAGGAAAGGAATGCCATTTTCCCGAAGATAGTCCACATATGTCCTGTCGCGGGAAATGTTGTGCGCACCCTTCCACCGCTCCCCATCCTTGCCAGGGAGCGCGTTGAATTCATTGCTCACCCACGGCACTGCGTTGGCCGCGAGCAGGCAGGCCCGAAACTCCTTGAGCCGGGCGAGAGAGACGTTGGAATATCCGACATTAAGGATCTTCCCGGACCTCAAGAGTTCAACGCTCCATTCGGCAATGGTCTGCGCAGGAATTTTTGGATGATCAAAGTGCAAGAGATAGACGTCGATGTAATCGGTGCCCAGGGCTCGTAACGAGGCGTCCAGTTGACGAAATAGCTTTTTCCTCGTCAGCGGCCAGAAAAGGCTCGGGTGTCCGCCCTTGGAGATGATCCGAAAAGCGCCGCGGCCCAACGGATGTTTCCTGACGAAGCGCCCGACCACTCCTTCGCTCCAATACATCCTGGCCGTATCGAACGAGTTGATGCCCATCTCAACGGCGCCGTTCAGGATGGCATCCGAGCGCTTGGTGGGAGCGATATTCCAAGACGCAAGATTCGGCACGGCAGTCATCCAATCGGTGCCGAGAACTATTTTTGACATTTCGGATTTCATGTCGCGTCAGAGGTAGGTCTTGATCAAGCGCTCCGCCAGGCGATGGGCCAGCGCCATGATGGTAAGCGTGGGGTGCTTCTCGCTGAGAACCGGGATCACGCTGCCGTCACAAATATAAAGGTTCTTGCTCTTGAAATATTTCAGGTCCTGATCGACCACACCGCTTTTCGGGTCAGCGGCCATCCGGCAGGTGCCCACGTAATGAATGCCTGATCCCGGAGGAGACCCCACGTCATCCACGACGTAACCGCTGGCTTTCTTTAGCATTCGCTTACCCAACTCTGCGAGCCGCCGGCCGTGGTCGGCCTCGATCTCTGACGTTTCATAATCAATACGTACTTGGCGTTGTCCGAATTGATCAACCTGATCGGTCAAGGCGACCTTGTTCTTGCGCTGCGGAACGGCCGGGCTGAACAACACCAGCGTCGCCGTGCTCTTAAAAACTTGCCGGGAAATGAGTTCCGCCAGGTAGCGGGGCAACCGGGGTATTTCGGCCAGATAATAGGGAACCTTCATGAAGTCCGACCAGAATTGGCCCACGAATGGAAAGCGTCGCCCTTGGGAATCCTTGATCTGACCGCCCAGCAGTATGTGATCGCCATAACCGCGGTCTTCCGTTCGCGGGCTGGAACCACAATCGAAAGAGACTGGTGCCGACCACTGCACGCGGGCTATCCTGCAAAAACTCGCCGACCTGTTCGGCTTTGCTGCGGTCATCGGCGAACGAATTCAGCAGCAGCCGCGGCGATTCGATTGCGCCGGCACAGACGATGACTACGTCCGCTTCAATTTCGACGGTCCGCGCGTCGCGTTCGTCGATCGCGACCACACGAGAGATGGAGAACCCTGCCGCGTTGTCACCGTCGCCAGCGGTGAGTTTGATGGCTCTGGTATGTTCCAGCAGCCGAAAGTTCGGCAGCGCCTTCATCTCCGGCAGGAGATGTGTGGAAAACCTGTAAACACTCCCGGCATGGCACCCGCGCCCGCAATTGCCGCAGGCCACGCACTTTTGCGTGGAATTCGGCCGCAAGTCGACGGCTTTCCTGTTCGCTAAAAAGAAAAGATCCGGGCCGAGCGATCGGGCGTTGCTGTCGATGAACAGGCGGTCAATTTGCCTGGGGCCGCGCGGCGGAAGAAATGATCCGTCGGGAAATTGAGCCGAACCGTTGCGCTCACCCACCACCAAGGCGAGCCGCTCAACCTCAGAATAGTGATCGGCAAGATCGCCCAGAGAAATCGGCCAGCGGCAGTCCTCACTATAGGGATTGCGGTTGGCAAAATCGTCCTCCGAATACCTCAGGCAGATCCCATTCCAGAGGTTCTGCAAGCCGTTGACGTGGTGAATCTGGTAGTGCTGGAATCCGCCCTCCCGCGGATCTTCCACGGAACTCCGGGTACCGCCGTCCGCGAGGAGCGAATGAACGATCGAGATTTCCGGCCTGACCGGGAAAGTGGTGTGAGGGCCTATTTCAAAATGCCCCTTTTGTTCCGGGCTCAGCTCATTTTGAAATTCAGATTGCGCTGGAATACCGCCGGAGTTGACGACCAGCACATCGGCGCCCGCCTTCGCCAGACGGTAGGCGAGGATACCCCCGCCGGCGCCGGTGCCGATCACGCAGAACTTCGCGCGAAGCGTCACCGGCCTGTCCGGGCCGAGCGCGCAAAGGCATCGCTCGAGAAATACAGGTACTTCACAAAATCGCAAAGCACCTTGATTTCATGTCGAGTGAAACATCGCCGCGGCGTCAGATCAGGAGTCGCATTTTGCCGCCACGAGGTCCATAAAGGGCGGAGTTGGTCGTTCCGTTCCATGATCTCCGGGATCAGATGGATGAGCGGCTCGATGCGGCGAGCGTAGGGCGAGACCTGGCAGAGTCGCTTGGCCAACTCGTTCTGGCCGCTCACGATCGGACAATCATCGTTAAGGTCCATCCGAACGGACATGGAGTCCTGTAAACAATCTTCAGGGAATGTGTGCAACTTACCACGGCGATCTCCCACAGCGCAATCCCGGTGAAGGGCGCGACAGACCCAGCCGACGCGGCCAATGTGGTCATCCGATTTGCTTCAGCAGTTTCTCGGCAGCCTGCTTGGGAGGATCGTCTGGTGTGAGGGATGCGCTGAGGTACTGCCGCAGCAGGGAGCGTGCCCGATCGGGATTGCGATGCGCTTCAATCAACGCCCGTGCATGCGCGAACGCGACGCGAGGAGTGGCCGGCGATTGTTTCGCCGCCCGTTCGAACAATGCATCGGATTCCGCGAATTGTTTGCGTCTTGCAAGGAAGGCAGCGAGATCCAGCAGGCGGCCGACTTGGGCCGGGGCCAGTTCCATCGCGCGACGAAAATGCGTCTCGGCCTCTCCATATTGATGACGATGCTCCGCAAGCTGTGCCTCTTCAAATTGATATTCGGCAGGCCGTTGGTTCGCGATGCGATGGGCGATCGCCTCCGCTTTGTCGATTCCTCCGCCCAGAATCGAAGGCGCGTTCAGGTAGTAGTCGAACAGATCGTTCAGCGCTTCGGAATTGTTCGGATCGAGCGAAACTGCCTTCTCGAACCACTGGCGCGCGCGCGAAGCGTTCGGAGCGGCGAATAATCGGCTCCCCGTTTCCGCGCGCCTGCCGTAGGTGCGGCCCAGCCATAGCGCGCAATCCGAGTTCGCCGGGTGCAGCGCTACCGCTTTTTCGAACGCTTCCTGGGCGCGATGATAATCACCCAGCATGTACTGGTCTTTTCCGATGAGCACGAAGCTCTCGGCGTCGGGCGAGGGGATCTTTTCGAGCAGGTGAAGCGAAGCCGCGTAATCGGTTCGCTCATAGAGCATTCCCGCTTGCCGCAACAGATCGGAAGAACAGTAAATCGGCGAAAGAAGAACCAGGAAAGGCGCCAGAATTCGCATGCGGGGCGTTCTGATTCGAGCTTATCACGCGGGCTGATCCGTTCTTTAATGAACGATCACCACCGGTAACGATGAGAAAGCATCGCTTCCGATAAACCGGAACGCCGTCGCCGCGACGTTGGCAGTCGAGACGCAATCGATGGTGCCCTGCATCCCGGTGAGCGCCGGGAACAGATAATTCGCCCAATGTCCCATCGGCGGCAACGCGGGCACGGTGAGAGCATTCGGAATTACGCTGCCGGATTGCGTTCGAGCGGTACAAGTAACATTCGCCGCGCCACTGTTGGGATTGGCGATGGCAAAGCCGGTGTAGAACGGCGCTCCCGTCGCTGCGAACGTGGTGGCATCGAACGGGATCAGGAATTCCGTGCCGCCGTTGGTCGAAGGCACGGCCGCTTCGTAGTTGGTGCCATCGACGCTGTCGCGGAACAGAGCCTGCACGATGATGGTAGGATCCGCTGTGATCTGCGCCCATCCAGCCTGCAACGCGCCATTGGGATCGCTTGCTTCGAAGTAGGCGGATCCGTTGGCCGGCACCGTGCCGGAAAGAACTTTCGTGGGCACGCCGGCGAAGGGCAGCGCGATGGCGTTGCCGTTGTCATCGTAAAACGCGATGGAAAAATTCGCCGGCGCCGTTCCCGGGTTCATGACGAAGACGCCCGTGGTCCAGGTGGCGCCTGCCGCGACGTGCGCGAGCTTCGCATTCGGTGCGGAGGCTGCGGGCAACGAAATCACCGGCAGTGAGGAAAATGCGTTGTTGCCGATAAACCGGAACGCGGTTGCCGCGAGATTGCTGGTCGAGGTGCAGTCGATCGTGCCGCGCAGGCCCGTGAGCGCCGGGAACAGATAATTGGCCCAATGGCCCAAGGGATCGATCGACGGAATCGTCACTGCGTTGGGAATCGCCTTGCCGGTCTGATCGCGCGCGGTGCAGGTAGCGTTTGCGACCGCTGGATTCGGATTGGCGATCGCGAATCCGGTGAACAGCGGAGTATTCGGCGCGAACATGGTCGCGTCGAAGGGCAGCAGGAATTCGTTGCCGCCGGTGTTGGATGGTACAGCCGCTTCGTAATATGTGCCGCCGGCATTATTGCGGAACAGCGCCTGCACCGCGACACCGGGATCTGCAGTGATCTGTCCCCAACCCGAATGCAACTGGACGTTTGGATCGCCGGCTTCGAAATAACCCGAGCCTCCCACCGGAAGCGAACCGGCGAGAACATTGGTGGATCCGCCCGTAAAAGGCAGCACAGAGGGATTGCCCTGATCGTCGAAGAACGCGATGGAATATTTCGCCGCCTGAGATCCGGTGTTGATCGCAAAGAAGCCCGAGCTCCACGTACCGCCCGCGGCCAGATGCGCCACCAGCGAAGCCGGGGTGGTTGGAGCCGTAATTGTGAACGGCACCGAAAACAGCAGGTGGTTGTTGTCGAATACGCGGGCCTGCCATGGTCCTGCTTGATTCAGAGGAACTCCCATCAGCGGCAGGCTGTGATAGCACGCGGTTCCTTGCGCGATTAACCAGGCCGTCCCCGGAATCTCCTGACCATCGGGGCCGAGCCAGTCCTGGGTCAGCACGTCCTGCTTCGACGTAGTCGCATTGAAGAATGCGTACACGGGCGTTGCCGTGGAAAAGGTGATCGCCGCGGGCGGGGCTGCACACCCTGCTGCCGGTGGAATTGCGGACGTGACCAGCGGAGTGGTCCAACTGACGCCCGTGGACTTAACGATGCTCAGGGGCACGCCGGTGGAGGTCCCGTGCGAGTTTTGAACGGCCACCGTGACCGTCCCTGCGGTCGTGATCAGGCTGGCCGGAATTGGTTGCAGCAAGTCGGTGCCATTCGACCCGAGCGCTGTAGACGCCGCGATCGGCAGATTAGTCCCGTTCCATTGGATCGTGGTGGAGGTGTCGAATCCTGTTCCGTTCACCGCCAAGGTGAAATCTCCGCCACCCGCCATTACCGAAGACGGATTGATGGTGGTAAGCGTCGGCACGTTCCACTGCGCCGTCATGCCGACGGCAAAATTATACGCATCCACAGACCCCAGTCCGGTCACCATGTCATAGCCCGGCCCAGCGCTGTAGCCTAAAGTGCCGCCCGAACAACCCGTGGTTCCCTGCACGCAGGGCACGATATTGTTCCCTATGGTGATGTCGTGGAAGGCGGCCGGCGTGGTCTGAGCCAACTGGTACAGGCCCGGATTGATATTTCCCAATCCCTGCTGCGTCGAGACGCCGTTGGCAACTTGATATTGATTCACCAACGCGAGTATTCCCGCAAATGATGGCGTCGCGAGCGAAGTCCCATACGATATGCCAACTCCGCCTTCCGATATGACTACATAGCCATCGTGCCCCGCCGCGGATAGGGCGACGTCCGGGACCGCCCGCGCATTCTGACTGGGGACGCCCGGTCCGGTCTGCCAGGAAGGCTGCGAGAAGATGATGCTCAGCCCTCCGCCACTTGACGCCAGGCCAGTGGTGTCGGACTCATTCCATCCCATCTCCGGAATATAGGAGATGGCCGAGGAGCCGGATACGGAGTTTCTCAAGCTCCAATACAGGCCTTTCCCTTCGTTGAACTCGGATCCTCCCACTCCGGTGATTTCAGGAAGATCCGCGGGGTAACTGACGGAGAGCCCGCCCACCGCGGTGGGCCGTGAGAACGCGTGATCGCACGATGCTGCTCCCGAATCACCGCTGGCATTGACCCAGGTGATGCCCTGTAGATTCCCTTGTATCGCGGCTTCCTCTGTGCTGGCGGATTCAGCGAAGGCGAGCTCCAGCTCGCAGAGACCGAAGCTCGCCGTGATGACCGGAGCAAGATTCTGATCGATCGCGTAGGGCGCCGCTACCGTGAGTGAGTTGAAAGCATACACGTAAATAATATTTGCGTTGCGGGCCACTGCACCGGCCCACTCCAGATCGGAATCGGCCTCAAACAGGGCTCCATTTTGACCCGGATCCGCGCTGCCCGGCACCAGCACCAATTGCGGATCGTTGGCCGGCAGCAGAAACACACTACGAAAGAACTCGATGTCCGTGATGTCGACCGCGGACTGCCCAACGACGACGATTCTTTGGCCTGAACCGTCATAGCCGGCATTGTACAGCGGCGTGAGATCGTAGATTGTCGCGATATCTCCCGGCGCCAGGTTGTGGTTGTTGCCGCTCGTCAAGCGCGTCCCAATCGAACCGGATGCCGGGCCCGAAGCTGCCATCCGCCGGTGAGGCGGGTTAGGAAGGAAATCGTGCAGGCCCAACACGCCGAGCGCGACCGGAGCGAGCGCGGCAGGAACCGATGGTTCCGTCGAGTTGGCGAAATGTGCCTCTCCGTCTACCACATAGCGATGGAGTTCAGTGCGAAAAGCGCTTTCCACTTGTTGCGCGGTGCCGCCGAACACGATCCGGTTTCGGGCGCGAGCCACACTCTTAACCGTAAGCCCCCGCGATTGCAGCCAGGAGACGGCGCTGGAAATATCGTGCGAACTCATGCCGAAGCGATCGGCATACTGTTCCGGCGTGAGCCATTTATGAAAATTCGGTGACGACGGATTCTGCTGATCGGCGAGTAATCGTGCAACTTGCGCCTTTTGGTCGTCTGATTTTCGGAATACCAGGCTCATGTAGTCGATGCGCATGGACGGATCGACGCGACCCTGATCGAATTGCGCCTGCGCGCGAGGCTGCAGATGGCCTGTCAACGCGACTGTACGGGTGGCATCGACCTCGCGGATCCTATCGGTTTGTGCCCATAGGGAGCCGGAGCTGAAAAGGACCGCCAGGATCGCGCATGAGCATAGCTGGGGATGAAATATGAGGACAGATTTAATTTTTCGCACGAAACCACTTTTATTAAAAAATGCTTGACTTCGGATTCGCCTGATTATACAAGCCATCGAAACACGAGTCAATATTTATGTAGGTTAGAACGCGAACCGTGCTTGAAATTCCAAGCGTCGATTGTTTGCGCCGTCCGAATATGCCCCGAAGCCGCCGCCGAGCTGATTCGACTGCCCAAACAGCGGCGAATTGATGTTACCCACGATCGGGCCGGGGTTCAGATGGTTCAGCAGATTGCGCGAGGAGATTGATAGCGTCAGCTTGGCGTGCTCGCGCAGCACGAACGTGCGGGCGAGCCGCAGATTCACGGTGAAAAGACCCGGGCCGCGTCCATAATTTCGCGGCACCAGCGCTTCGCCGGGCGACGGATCGGGATCGAGCAGGCCGTAGGATGTCGCGATCACACCGGGCAGGTTCGGATTCGTCGCGAATCCTGGGCGCGCCGTCAGGATCGTGTCGTGATAAACGTCCTGGCTGGTAATGATGTTGAACGGCGCACCCGATTGCAGCGTTACGAACGGATTCAACACGACGCCCAGTTTCGCGGCGATCGTCCCACCGATTGCCACGCGATTGCGAACGTCCCAAGCGGCGGGGCCGTATTCGCCCACTGAACTGTACTGATTCGCCGGGAAGGTCCCCAGGCCGTCAGTGTTGCTGGACGCATACGCGAGCGAATAGCTTCCATAAAGCGACGTCTTCGCGGTCAACCGCGAATTCACATTCGCGACCAGCAGGTTCTGATTGAACAGACCCGCCGATTCCATTTCGTCAATGGGACCTTGGCCGGGGAAGGGAAGCGATCCGTCGGCAAGCGGCGCGTTGATGTTGCGCGAGCGCAGCTCATGCAGCCCATGCGAATTCGTATAGGTGAGCGCGAGAGTGGTCTTCTTCGGCAGTTGCCTTTCCACGCTGACCACCGATTGCATCACGTAGGGCGTTCGCAGTGAGGAACTCATGGTTCGGATCGCTTGCGTGCTGGCCGCACCCTGCAGCAGGCTCGCCGCGGGAATCGCTGGAAAAGTGTCGGGATTGATTACCACGAACTGCTGCTGATTCGCCCCGTTGTAGCGTTGCGCGAGCAGCACGTTCTGCTCTGAAAAGCGATCGTAGAAGATGCCGAATCCGGCGCGGATCACTGTCTTTGGCGCGGCGTTTTTCGCCGATCCGCCGGGCGCCCAAGCGATGGCGAGTCGAGGGCTGAAGTCGGTGCGGTCGCGAATATTTTCCTGCGCTTCATAGCGCATGCCGAGGCTCAGCGTCAGGTTCGGCTTTACTTTCCAATCGTCGCCGGCATACAGTCCGACATCCGCACCGCCCACGTCAACGACGGGATCGCCCGTGTCGATCGAAAATTGTGTCGCGCCGCCGCCCAGCGCTCGAATCGCAGCGGGAGCCAGGCCCATTTGTCCAAACAGCAGCGTGCGGCGATATTGCTCAATGGAACTGATGGTGGTGCATCCCGAGGATAGAATCGCTGGATTGCAGGTGAGCCCCGGAGCGACCGGTTGATCGTTCGCATCCAGCACGGGAGCGTAAGCGCCGCCGAAAACATATGTGCCGTTGAAATTCTGCTTCGAAGTGTCGACGATCGAAACCGCGCGTAAACGCACTCCGAATCGCCAGGTGTGGACGCCGCTGGTTCGCGTGGTGTTGTTCTGCACTTCGTAATGATGATGGATGTAATCGTGCAAACCGGACAGCGCGCCGCCGCCGTTGAATGCGTTGACGACGATGGTGGATGGGTCGGTGCTATCGGGGGTCTGCGCAGAGTTCTGATGCTTGAACTGGAATCGAGTTTCATTCACCGTACTCGTTCCGAGCAGCATCGTTTCAGTGGCCTGGATGGAATGCTCCAGGAGCGACGAGTTGTAGCCTTCCGACGGCAGCGTATAGCTGCCGATGCCGGCGTCGCGCGACGTGTTCAGGTTGGGTTCGTAGCGCACCATCAGCGTATTTTTGGAATTTAATTGATAGTCGACGCGCGCACCCACGTATAACCGGCGCAGCGGCGTCACCGCGACCTCATTGAACGAATTGATGATCGCCAGCGTCTGCGGATTCAGCGTGCTGCCGTTGATCACCGCGCCGTTGTCGATCGCGCGGCGGTCGAAATCCAGGAAAAACGATGCTTTGGCATTGATGCTCCCGCTGAGGCTGGCGCCGAAATCGCGCAGGCTGAACGGAGCTTTTTCATTTCCATAAGGATTCCGTGCATTGAACAAACCGTCGCCGTAGCTGAAATAGGCTTCGCCGCGGAAATGATCGGTGCCCGGCTTGGTCAGGATTTCGATGTGGCCGGTGCCCAGCGTGTCGAACTCGGGAGAAAACGGATTCTGATTGATGCGGATTTCACGAATCGCGTCTTTGCTGGGCAGCGTTCCGTCGCCCGCTGTGAAGCCATCGATGAAAACCTGCCCTCCATCGGGGCCCGCGGCGGGACCAGCCAGCGCTTGCAGGTCCGCGAGCAGATCGTCAGGATCGTCGGCGAGAGAATCGAGATCGCTCGAGTGCATCACCTGTGCCGATGCGCTCTGCCCGGGATCGAGACTCACTTCCGGTGCGGTGGTCGCTGTGACGGTGACTTCCTGCCGGTCGGCCGCGACGTGCATTTGCAAATTCACAGTATTGTTGCCGGGCGCGAGCGCGAGCTTCACGGGCTCCGCAAGTTCGAATCCGGGAGCGGTAGATTTGACGGTCCAGGGACCTGGCGGGAGGCCGACTAAAACGTACTCACCGGTGTCGCCGGTGATGGCCGATTTCGGTCCGTTCACCCCCGTGGCTGTGACCGTCGCTCCGGGGATGAATCCGCCGGTTTGATCGGTGACGATACCGCGCAGGACTCCTCTCGCGGGCTGCGCCGAAAGGCAAGAAATGAAACCTAAAAAGGTAAAAAAGAAACCAATGGCAGACTTCATGGTCGGGAGAACGCACCAGCCGGAGGAGCGCTCTCCCACAAGCAGGCTTTTATAATCAGTCTCTTAGTCTACCACCGGCAGGATTTGCTCCCTATACAGTCGAGCCTCTATGGCGACCAACGCGCTCCATGCCTGTCGCGCCTCACATCGCGGATTCCGTCGCGCGCGGGCGGTTTAGTCCGTTGCACGCGATCAAGGATTTGAGGCGCGACAGGAATGGAGCGCGTTCCCTAAACTGACCCACCGCTGCGGTTGGACTACTTGATCGCGGGATTGACGTAGCCGACCGTCAGCGTCTGGCCCGAAGGGCGGAAGCTGAGATACGTCACTTCGGTGGTGATCCCGGTCCAGCCGTGCGGAACGCCGGCCGGAATAATGACGATGTCGCCGGCCTTCACCTCTTTGCGAACGACGTCATCGCCGTAGGAGGTGCCGCTGCACGATGGTCCATTCAGCGTGGTGGTCACTTCAGACTCCGGTCCGGTCTTGCGTCCGTTCACGATATGCCCTCCGGTGACCAGCGTGCCGCCTCCAGACACGATCAAGTACCCCTCCGTTTGAGAGTCGTGCGAGATCGTGCCGGGTGTTCCGCCGGCAGTGGGAGGAGTGGAAGTCAGTTCGCCGCAATCGGGAGGGGGAATCGCGCGACCCGTGCCGCGTCCACCACCGCGGGCCCCGCCTGCTCCACGAGGCTGCGGTGCGACGCGATGAATAATGCCGACTGAGAAATGCTCTCCGCCGATATCCAGCACCTTAATGGTGCGATCGATGCCGGGCAAGGCGTTCACCTTATCGACTTCTTCCTTGGTGATGTAGGTCGCCGAAGTGGGCTTCGATTGCGCCTGCACCGCGATGGGCGCCGCGACCGTGGCGGCGATTGCAATACTAAGCATAGTCTTGATCATGATTCGCGATGATATCACGACAGAATTGTGATTTGATTGAGGGAGTTGATAGACGAGATCCACAAGCTGTTCCTGGAAATCGCCGATCTGGATCCTGCGGCTCGCGCTGCCTATCTCGATCGGCAGAACGTCCCCGCGGAGATGCGCGCTGAGATCGAGTCCTTACTGCGCTTCGATCAGAGCGGCGCCGATGTACTGACCGGCGTGGTGGGATCGACCATGGAGCAGTTCCTGGA
This sequence comes from Terriglobia bacterium, assembly GCA_963819125.1. Taxonomy (GTDB): domain Bacteria; phylum Acidobacteriota; class Terriglobia; order Bryobacterales; family Bryobacteraceae; genus Palsa-187. Next base: position 153,106 of record CAWFUQ010000011.1, on the reverse strand, counting down.
TGCGGCTCCCGAGAAATTTTGCGGACCATACGAGCTGCTGCGGCCGTTGGGACGCGGCGGGATGGGTTCAGTCTATCTGGCGCAGCGGCGAGACGGCGAGGTGGACCTTCGCGTCGCCATCAAATTCCTGCGCGGCGAAGTGCCGCCTTTGTTTTCCGATCGCTTTCTGCTGGAACGGCAGATTCTGGCTTCGCTGAATCATCCCGGCATCGCGCGGCTGTTGGATGCCGGACATACCAGTTCCGGCCATCCCTACCTGGTGATGGAATACGTCGACGGATCGGCGATCGATGTCTATTGCGCGTCGCTCAGTCTAGCCGCGAAGCTCAAGGTTTTCCTCGGGGTCTGCGATGCCATCTCCTATCTGCATCGAAATCTGGTGATCCATCGCGATCTCAAGCCGTCCAACATCCTGGTAGAAGCCGGCGGCGCGCCCAAGATTCTGGATTTCGGGATCGCCAAGATTCTCGATGAGTCGGATCCGCAAGTAACGCGGGATCGCATGCTGACACCGCAATACGCCAGCCCGGAGCAGGTTCGCGGGATGGCGAAGACCACGGCGACCGATGTGTACTCGCTGGGGGCGGTGCTGTATGAGTTGCTCACCTCGCGATCGCCGCATGCGGGTCAGAACGACACCATATCTATCGAAGAAATCATTTGCACCGTCGATCCCGAACCGATGCGCCGCCTGAATCCGTCCATCCCATCGGATCTCGACTTTATCGTCCGCCGCGCGTTGCGCAAAGAGCCGTCGGAGCGGTACGCGACCGTGGATGCGTTCGCTGACGATGTGCACGCCGTGCTCGAGTCGCGCCCCGTGAACGCGCGCTCCGGCGACTCTTGGTACCGTCTGCACAAGTTCGTGCGCAGGCATTGGCTTCCGGTAGCAGCGGTCGTGGCGGCGATTTTCAGTTTGGCGATCGGTTTGTATGCGGCGCACCGGCAGACCGTGATCGCGGAACGGCGCTTCGCGCAGCTTCGCCGGTTGTCGACGCGCGTGCTTGGATTCGATCAGATCATGCAAGGCATTCCCGGCACCACCGCGGCTCGGGAGAAGATCGCCTCGGTATCGACCGAATATCTCGATGCGTTGGCGCGTGAGACGCGGGGCGACGCGGAGTTGACTCTCGATGCTGCTAACGGATACCTCCAGACTGCGGAGATTCAAGGCGTGCCCACGTCTCCGAGCCTGGGGCATTTCCAGGATGCCGAAGCCAGTCTGGCGAAGGCCGCGGCGCTGGTGGAAGGCATGCTCGCGTCCGCGCGGCCGCAAGCGGAAACGCTACTGATCGCCGCGGAGATCGAACACGACCGGACCGTCATCGCCGACACGGTGCATGATCGCGTAGCGGAACTGGTCCACGCCAATCGCGCGGCAGATTATGCGGACCGGCTTCTGAAAGCGCGCGGGATCTCGAACGAAGAAAAGCTGGGCGCAGCGAGGATCTATCTCAATCTGGGCCAGTCCCACATGAACATGCATCGTTACGCGGATGCGATCGCGATGATGAACCGCGGGATCGAACTGGGCCGCTCGGCGGGAATCCCATCGAGCGGGATTGCCCAGGGCTTGAGCGGGCTGGCGAACGCGCGCCGCCAATCGGGCGACCTGGAGGGAGCGCTCACCGCGATCGACCAGGCCAGCGCACTGGTCCAGACCAGCAAATTTCCGAACCCGACACTGCGGGCCAACGGATTGTATGCGATCGAATACCGCCGCGGGCTGATCCTGGGTGAGGATGACTCGGTGAGTCTGGGCCGCCCGCAGGAAGCGGAGCAATCCTTGCAGAAGGCCTTCGACATCGCGATCCAGATGTCGGCGAACGATCCCAACGACTTCAGTTTTCGCGATCGCGCCGGAACTTCGGGGCTGCGTCTGGCCGATATCGTGCGCCATCGGGATCCGGCGCGGGCGTTGACGATCTACGATCTGACGCTGCAGCGGGTGCGCGAAATCAAGAACAACAATTCGGCTCGCCGGCTGGAGGCGCGCCTGCTGGCGCATTCCAGCTACGCGCTGCGCGATCTGCATCGAGCCGCCGACGCCAGGCAGCGCGTCGAGGCAGCGCTCCAGATGCTGCGGCAAATCGGGACTTCGGCTGAGTTCGTGGGAAGCATCGAAGGCGAGTGGGATGAAGCGCTGCGCGCTTCAGCCGATGACGCGGCGGCAGGGGGAAATCGGCCACAAGCTCGTCTGATTCTGCTCGATCTGGAATCGAAGCTGATGGCCCAACATCCCGATCTTGAGGGCGACCTCCGCCACGCGGACGACATGTCTCGCCTTTATGATTCCATCGCGCGAATCGACGGACTGCTGGGAAATCGCGAAGAACGGGCGAAATATGAGTCCCTCCGCGGCGAGTTATGGCGTCGCTGGGATCGCAAACTGCCCAACAATTCGTTCATCCACGAACAACTTCAGAAATCTTTGCTAAGTTCATCCTCCGGTTCCGCTAAATAGGGCAGGCCGTGTGCGGTGACACGCGCGCCGATGGAGGAAAGAATGAGCAGGCGCTATCAGCTCGCGGTTTTGCTGTTTGGAATTACAGCCTTGGCCAAAGGCGCCGTGATCACTTTCGATTCGCCGCCCTCCGGATTGACGGCGAACGGATTTATTCAGGGAACTCCCGTCGATTCGACGGCTCAATTGACGAACCAGTTCGAGAACCTGGGGGTGATTCTTTCAACCGCCAGCCCCGGCGCTCCCTACGCGGCTCTGATCGCACTGGGAGTGGGGCACGCGGTCAGCGGAGCCAATGGCATCGGCGCTGTCAATTCATCAAACGATGTCGACTACACCAAGGACATCGACATTTTCCTGGTGGTGCCGGGGACCACAACTCCGGCGGTTACCGATACGATTTCGATCCAGGGCGACGAAATCCCCAGCGGCGGTCAGGTGTTCTTCACCGCATATGACGTCAACGGAAATCTGATCGCATCCGGCCAGCAGACCGATACCGCCGGCGGAACTTACAGTCTGAGCGCCTCTGGAATCCACGAATTCCGTCTGCATTCGGCCAACGGCGATGTCGCCTACGACAACCTTACATTCGATACGCCGGTGGCGCCGCCGACGGGAGGCGCCGCGCCCGAGCCCGCGACATTCGCACTGATGGGAGCTGGCATCGCGATCATCGCCGCATCAAGACGGCGCAGATCCGCCGTTCGATAGCGCACGACGCAGCCAGGCTTGCGCGAACCGTAAATCGTGGCGGACCGAATGCACGGATCGGCCCGTTACCGCGGCCGCTTCTTCCGCCGTCAACCCTCCGAAATAGCGCATCTCGATCGCTTGCGCGAACACCGCATTCTCGGCAGCCAGCGCGTCGATGGCGCGGTCCAGTTCCAGCAGCGGCAGAAAGCTGCGACCTTCGATGCTCATTGCGATTCCTTCGGCCTCGACCTTGTGAAGGTCGCCGCCGCGCTTTTCCGCGCTGCGGGAGCGCGCGTAGTCGACCAGAATGCGGCGCATCATCTGCGAGGCCATCGCCAGAAAATGGGCCTTGTCCAGCACGCTCGGCGATTCGCTGCCGAACATCCGCAAGTACACTTCGTGGACCAGCGCCGTGGGTTGCAAGGTATGATCCGGGCGTTCCTTGCGCAGATATTTTCCGGCGATGCGCCGCAGTTCGGCGTAAACCAGCGGCAGCAGTTCGTTCGACGCAGCCTTATCGCCTTCGCGCATCCGGCGGAACAATTCCGCGATGGGAGCTTCCACCTTCCGATCTTCGCATGCCGGTCCTGTCATATTGAGAGGGTGAGAGGGTCGATCGTCGCGGTTTGCCTGCTGCTCATGGTCAATGATGCCTCCGCGCATCATTCCTTCGCGGCTGAATTCGATGCGAACAGGCCGGTGCATCTCGAAGGCGTCATCGCTTCCGTCGATTGGGTCAATCCACATATCAGCATCTATTTGGATGTGAAAAACGCGGACGGTTCCGTTTCACATTGGTCCATCGAAGCGAGCAGTCCGAACGCGCTGGCTCGAAGAGGCCTTTCAAAATCGCGCCTGCTGCCGGGCCTTCGTGTCATGATCGAGGGGTTCCAGGCTAAGACGGTGAAATATCGCGCGACCGGGAGCAGCATCACCTTTCCGGACGGGCTGCGGATCGTTCTCGACCAGCACGCGCCATAGCGGCTACCTGGTCAGCATCGCCGTTGCTTCATCCAGCAGATCCGCTTCCTTGGTCAGGATGGTGCCCACCCGCTGGATCTGCTGATCGGCTTCCTGCCAGCGCTTCTGTTCGATTGCTTCGCGGACTCCCGGAATCGTTTTGACGCCGTAGCCGGTATAGAATCCCGGCGCGTAAATCATGTGACGAAACCAGGGACGGCCGGGCAAACCGGCGGAATCCGTGAGTCGCCGCTCGCTCTCGATCAGCTTCGCGTTGACGGCTTTGGCATTCGATGCGGTCGCTTTTTGGCGAGCCGCGTCGTAGCGTTGCGAACTCCGCGCCAACGCGTCGATTCCATTTTCCAGCGGCGCGAAATTCAGATGCGGCGGCACCGGATCTTTCGTCGGCGGAACGTATTTGATGCGCGGATCGGCGGTCGCAGTGAACACGCCTTCGTCGATTTCGCGATTCCGCTCCTCTACGGTGGAGCGCTGATCCGCGTCCAGTCTCTTCAGTTCGTCGATGTAGCCGCGCACGGTTTCGGTGAGATCGCCGAATTGAAAGGGCAGCAGTTCGGCATCGGCCAGGCGGATCATCGCCGTGCCCGCGGTTTGCGAAAGCGCGCGGCCGTACAGCGAAATCGGTGTCGGCGAAATGCGTGAACCAGTAGAAATCGTCGTAGATGGAGTGATAGACTCCGCCTCCGCCGCCTTCACCGCCGTAGCCCATATTGATCGACGCGACGCCCAGATGATCGAGAAACGCGGTGTAATCCGATCCCGAACCGAGCGCGCCAATGCGCAAGATCCGCGCGGCGACGAGCTTCGCCCTTGCCCGCGGCGGGCGCGCGTTCGATGCGCTGCAGTTGCGATCGTTTCCACACCGTCAGCTTGGTTTCCGGATCCTGAATATCTTTCATGACGCCGTTGACGAAATTTTCGAGCGAGTGCGAGCCTTGCACGTTCAGAAATCCGCGGCCGTTGCCGTCGGAATTGATGTAGGCGACGGCGTGCTGCTGAAGCTCGGTGGCATGCTCCTCGGCCCATTCGGTCGAACCGAGCAATCCTTCTTCTTCGCCGTCCCAGAAGCAGTAGATGATGGTGCGCTTCGGCTTCCAGCCTTGCTTCAACAGCTCCGAAAGCCCGCGCATTTCTTCCATCTGCGCGACCGCGCCCGACACCGGATCGGCTGCGCCGTTGACCCAGCCATCGTGATGATTGCCGCGAATCACCCATTCGTCGGGATATTGCGAACCGGGGATGCGCACTACCACGTCATAGAGGCGCTTGGTGTCCCAGTTGAACTTCAAACGCATGTGAACTTTGGCCGGACCGGGGCCGACGTGATACGTGATCGGCAGCGCGCCGCGCCAATTCTCCGGCGCGACCGGCCCTTTCAACGCCGCGAGCAGCGGTTGCGCGTCGCCATAGGACATCGGAAGAACGGGAATGTTCGTCAGCGTTTTCGCTTCGTTCAGCGCCAGACGTTTCGCGCCGGGGACCGCGCCGACGCCGGGCGTGAGAGGATCTCCCGGATACAGCGGCATGTCCATCACGCTGCCGCGCTGGGCGCCATCGGCAGGACGCTCGGGGCCGTTCGGAAAAACATCGTTGACGAAATAACCGTCGTCGCGTGGATCGGAATAAATGATGCAGGCGAGCGCGCCGTGCTCGGCCGCGACCTTCGGCTTGATGCCGCGCCACGATTGTCCGTAGCGCGCGATCACGATCGCGCCGCTCACGGAAATGCCCATGCGGGCGAGCTGATCGTAATCGGACGGGATGCCGTAGTTCACATAGACCAGCGGGGCAGTCGCTTCGCCGTCGACCGAGTAGGCGTTGTAGACGGGAAGTTGCTCGCTCTGCTGATTCGAGGTCGGATCGACGGCGACCGGCGGTTCCTGCAATTTCGCAGTGAACTTGGTGGGCTCCGTCATTTCGACCAGGCGCTCTTTGGGAGTGGGGAAGAGCACATCGAAATTTTCGATTTTCGCGTCGAGGCCCCAGCTCTTCAACTGAGACGCGATCCATTCGGCGTTGTCTTTGTCATACGGCGATCCGACGTGATGCGGGCGCGCGGAGAGGCGCTGCATGTATTCGCGCTGCTTCTGCGAATTCGGGATGGCGCGGAATTTTTCTTCCCACGGCGATGAATCGGCTGCGAACAGAGACGCTACACAAAGGAATACCAGGCAGTGGCGCATTGGTCCAGTATAAGGCCACGTTATAGATCTTTGATCGCGCCCAACGACCGTTACTGCACTTTTATGTTTCTGAAATACGATCGTCACGATCGCCCGCTAGGCTGTGTAGTAATTCGTTCGAGCAAATAAATCAGGGGGCATGGAATTGACCAAACACCGGAGTAGTGTAGCCGCCATCGGCGCGAGCGTGGCGCTTCTTTTCATGGGATTGATCGCACCGAGCGCGCAGGCGCAGACGGATGGGACAATCGCTGGCACGGTTGTCGATCAGGCGGGGAAAGCCGTCGACAACGCGACCGTGGAAGTGAGAAACGAAATCTCCGGCGATGCGAAAACCGCAACCACGGACGACAACGGCAAGTTCTCGATCCCCGCGCTGCCGGTAGGGACGTACACGATTCGCGTCGCCTCACCGGGCTTCGCTCTGGCTACGCGTTCCGGCGGAAAACTTACGGCTGGAGCGACTCTGGACGTGCCGATCACCATGTCCGTCGAATCACTGGTGCAGTCGGTCACGGTGAACGAGACCATTTCGGTCGCGGCTGTGACGGCGCCCTCGGGTAACACGCTGGAGACGACTTCGGCCAGAACGGAAGTCAGTAGCGATTTCATCAAGAACTTTATGTCGCCGGTGGCGGACTACTCGGAGTACGTGAATCTGGCGCCGGGAACTTACAGCCTCAATCCCAACGGGATCGGGCTAGGTCAGGGCTCGACATATTACCGCGGCTTTCAGGATGGGCAGTACACGATGACGTTCGACGGGATTCCGTTCGAAGACACCAACACTCCTACTCATCATTCCTGGGCAAACTTCCCCAGCGGCTGGACGGACTCAGTCGATTTCGACCGCAGCCCCGGGCTCGCTTCCAACTTCGGCCCGACCAATTTTGGCGGAACCATCAACCTGCTGTCCCCGCCGCTCTATCCCGATCCAGTGATCAAGGGCACCGTTTCCTACGGCTCATTCGATACCCGCATCCTGCAACTGGATGCGGACAGCGGGTTTTTCGGTCCGGGAAAAAAGAACAGCTTTCTGATGGACATCCAGCAACTGCTGTCCGACGGCTATCAGACCAACAACAAACAGAAGCGCGACGCGGGCTATGGCAAGTATCAATACCGTATCAACAACAAGAGTTCGCTGACGCTGTATGGCGGACTGGTCGATATCTGGACCAATACTCCGAAAACCACCAGCCCCACGCGAGCTCAAGTCGCGCAGTTCGGCGACAACTATCTTCTGGACAGCGCTCAGTTCCTTCCGAGCGGTGCACCTGATCCTTATTACTACGGGCTCGACTTCTACCATGTCCAGACTGATTTCGAATACGCCACCTATACCGCCGATCTCGGCGACGGGTGGAAGTTCGATGACCGGGCATACACCACGCGCTACTGGAACAAGCAGTTCTATCAGAACGGCGCGACCATCAACGTGACCACGTCCAAACCGAGCGGTGTGGATAAGCTCAACGGTTATCGCCACGCCGGCGATGAGGCGGTGATATCGAAGCAGTCGAAGTGGGGCACGTTCCGCACCGGCTTCTGGTATGACTGGGCGTACACCGATCGATACCAGGTTCCCTCCAACCCTCTCACTGGCCAGGATACGATACTGCCCAATTTCCACGAGCATTTCATCACCACCTCCATGCAGCCGTTCGCCGAATACGAATGGCACCCGCTGCAGAAATTCGTCGTGATCGCCGGGATCAAGATTGCGAATTATGCAATGGCTCTCGATCAGTATCAGGACAATGGGAAGACGGTGGGGTGTCTGGGCGGAGTCGCGAGCACGGATTTCGTCACCAAGGCGCCGAACTGTATCGGCGGGGCCCAGTTCGTCAACCACCGGATCGACTACAACAATTATTTGCCGAACATCGCGGCGCGCTATTACCTGAAGAGCAACTGGTCCGCGTATGCCCAGTTCGCCGAAGGCAGCATTATCCCACCGAGCGGGGTGTTCGACACTCCTGGCGGAAATGTTCTGACGCCGCCCCACCCGACACTGGCCAAGACGTATCAGATCGGCTCAGTTTACAAACGCAACCGCTGGACGCTGGATGTCGACGCATACTACATCCATTTCCAGAACGGATACGATTCGTATCTCGATCCGGTCAGTGCTGAATCCGTTTTTGTCCCCACCGGTCCAACCAACACCAAGGGCATCGAAGCGGAAAGCAACATTGTCCTGGGAGGAGGGTTCTCGGTGTACTTGAATGGATCGATGGGGTCGGCCAAATATCAGACCGGAAACGGCATTCCCAACGGCGGACTGTGGGTCTCGAACACTCCCAAGAACATCGAATCGATCGCGTTCTTATGGCGACACAAGAACTTCGACCTCGGCCTGACGGAGAAACGCGTCGGGATGCAGTATAACGACAACGGCACGTTGAACTACCTGATCAATGGTGTCAACATCCCCTACCCGGTTGACCAGGCCATTCCGATCGATTCGTTCAATCTGGTGAACGTGTTCCTGAACTATACGGTGAAGTCACAGTCCTTCCTGCGCGGCAGCAAGATCGGCCTGGCGGTGAATAACCTGGCGAACAGTCACGCGCTGGTGGGAGTTACTCCGGCCGTGGCGGCAACGGCAGCAGCTCCGTTCGTGCCCAACGCGGGCGATTTTCTAAACCTGCTGCCGGGCCGCAGTGTGATGGTCACGCTGACGGCTGGCTGGGCGCCGCGCCGATAACGATCACGACAACGATTACTTCGCCAGGGCCGCGGCGACTCCTTTGAGATAGCCGATGGAGTGCTGCGCCCCTGGCAGTGGATTCTCGCTGTTGATTTCGTATTCGAGATTCACGGAACCTCGATAATTGATTTTGCGGAGATGCCGGAAGATCGCGACTACCGGCATCACGCCTTCGCCGACTTGGCACTGGCTATCCTTATCACCCGCGCGCTTGAGATCCTTCATATGGATATCGAGCAGTCGCGGTCCGGCATGAGCGATCTCGGCCACCACGTCGGCTTCGGCGCGCATAGAGTGGCCCACATCCATGCACAGGCCGATTCGTGGATCCATCCCCTTCACGGCTTCCAATACAACGGCCGGCGAAGGGAAATTTTTATCCTCAGGGCCGTGGGTGTGGATCGCGACCTTGATGTCGAATTCCTTCACCAGCTTTTCTACCTTCGGAAGCGACGTATGGGTCGGCGCGGCAACCAGCATGGGAATCCCGCAGGTTCTCGCGTATTCGAAGTAGCGGCGCAGCTCGGCGGGATCGTCACTCGCCAGGTTGGTGTTGCCCGCGCTTGCGAGCGTGAGGCCGGCTTTGCGAAATTCAGCCGCCGCTTTGACCAGATCTTCGGGAGTGAGCGAGTAAGAAAGATGGACGTCCTTGACGCTGATCGTCGAGATGCTCATCTGCTGCATCATGCCGATCGCCATTTTCCGCTGGAATTCGCGAAAAGTGTAGGAGCACACGCCGATGGTGAACCCGATCCGGCTTTTCGCTTCGAGTGACGGTATCGCCAATGCGGCGGCTGGCAGTTCGAAGATTTGCCGCCTGGTCATTCGCGCAAACTGCTAGGCGAGCGCTTTTCCGTAGAGCGCGAGCAACCGGCTCCAGGCTTTCTCGGCTTGCGGCTCGTTGTAGACGGTCGAATCCGGTGGACACCAGCCGTGGGCCGCCCCCGTGTACACTTCGATCTCCGCGGTCAGGTGCGCCTTCTCGAACGTGTCCTTCAGAGTGTCTTTATCGGTGGGAGCGCGCTGATCGTCATTGGCCGCGACTGCGATCAGGAACTGCGCTTTGCTCTTCGACGCCTGCAGGTGCGGGCTGTTTTCTGCTTTGGTCACCAAAGGATTTCCGTGGAAAGTAGCCACCGCGCCCACGCGATCCGGCACTGCCGCCGCGGTTCGAAACGCGATGGGGCCGCCCATGCAATAGCCCTGCGTGCCGATCTTGCGATTCCTGGCGACCGAGGGTTGCTGATCCAGCCACGCGATGAATGCTTTCGCGTCGGTCATATGCGTCGTCTCGTTCAAGCCTTGCGCCAGAGGCATCACTTGCTGGAGCGGGGTGGCCGCGCCGTTTTCGGCAGTGGGAGCTTTCTTGGTGCGATAGAACGGATTCACCACCAGCACCGCGTAGCCCGATTCGGCGAGCCGCTTGCCCATCTGCCGCATGGCGGGGCGCAGCCCGAAGATATCCGGCCATAGCAGCACGCCGGCCGAGGCGCCGCTGGAAGGATGCACGAAATAACAATCAGCCGAGCCGTCCGGCGTCTTTACGGTGACTTCCGATTCGGTCACCGCCGCTGCATTCGCGACGCGCGGCAGCATCATCGCCACGCCCGCGCCGAGCATCATGCCGAATTGTTTTCTGGTCACCAACCCGCGAGCTTCAAATTGCTCGCGATCGTCTTCAAAATGGTCCTGGTCGCACATATAGGGGATAGTCTATCGCTGTTCGGGCCGCGCCTGCATGGGGATCGGCGCCGCGAAGGATTCCGCGCGCAGCCTGGTCGCATTCGCGAAGAATGAAACGGTGTGATAGAAACCAACCAGCGCGATCGCTTCGAAAATCTGCTCGATGCTGAAGCAGCCGGTCAGCGCCTGCCACAATTCGTCCGAGAGATCCGAACGGTCGTGCAGCTCATCGGCGAGCCGGATCAGCAGCGATTCTTCGCTGCTCCAAACCGGATCTCGAGCATCGCCATGTACTGTCGCGCGGACTTGCTCCTCGGTCAGCGCGACGCGTTGGGCGAAAAACGCGACGTGAACGCCCCATTCATAAGCGCAGCCGCATCGTGCGCAGGTGCGGTCGATCACAATTTCGCGGTGGCGCAGCGAGATGGGACCGCGGTCGAGCAGGCTCCCGGCGCGAAAGCGATCGTACACGCGGGGAACGCGCGCAAGAGTCGTGAATAACGACAGCGGCGGCACCCCCTGGGGCATGATCTGGTCGAATACGGCCTGCAATTCGGGGGCGTACGGCGGCGTCACGGGTTCGACGCGCGGAGTGGTATGGGGATCGATCGGCGACATTTAACCTTTCTTTGAACAATCGTCGCCGAGAACCCCGCTGCCGCCGCAGTAGCTCGTATCCTGCAACTGCATGAGGATTCCGTCGGGGTCGGTAAAGTAGAGCTCCGGCGTACCTTCTTTCGCCCCGCCGCGATTTTCCATGCGCATCGAGATGTAGTGCCGCATCGGCGCCACCGGTCCTGGCGTCGTTTCTCTCGGCTTCAGGCCGAAGCTCTCCAGCGACTTGATCACGTCATCCGGTTTGAATCCGTTCAGGTTCATGCAGGCATGGTTTATGGTCGCGGGCCGTGGAACAGCTCCCGCGCGCGGAGCGCCGCCGGTGAACATCAGGAATTGCACCGTCGGTCCTATCGCCAGGGTCGGCGCAGTGGGGCCCTGATAGGAGCGGATCGAGAAGCCGAACACGTCCTGATAAAACTTGTTCGAGCGCACGGCGTCGGGGGAGAAGATGGTCAGATGGCTCATATCGTTCAGCGCGATCAGCCCCTTCTTCGACGCCTCGGACGGACTGCACACGTTGCCGAGCGGGCCGGTTCCACCGCAATAGGTGACGTCCTGCAATTGACATTGAATGCCGTCCGGATCGCCGAACAGAAGGTCGCGCCTGCCGCCGTCGCGCGTTGTAACGGTCACTTTCATTGGTCCGACGGCGTCGCTTTTCTCGACTCCGTGCCGCGCCAGTTCACTCAACACGCTCTCGACATGGAATCCTTCGACGCCCAGGCAATAGTGCGTGATGCGCGGCGACGCACCAGCCTCCACCGGTCCAATCGAGATGAACTGCGGTCCCCGCCCGACGCGCAGCATCGTCTGGGTTTCGCTGCGCGCCGCCACGGGCATCCCGAACAGGCCCTGATAGAAGTCCACGGACCGCTTCGGATCGGATACGGCAATCCCGAAGTGATTCAAAGATCGCGCGCGAATCGGGGCGGTCTGCGAGAATGCGCGGGAGGCCAGTGCAAGCGCGGGAATCGACATGAACAAATCGCGGCGTGTACGTCCAGGCATAGCGCGGATTATCTCATGCTTCCTGTGGCGTGATGGGTGTAGTCTGAAACTACTCGGACGCTGGCGGAGGAGAGAATGGCGGCAATTGTCGTAGTGGTGGGTTGCGACTCGGTCGATGCAGATTCTTCGTGGCTGCGCTTGCACGTGGCGGGAGGGCACCTCCAAACCCTGGACTGGACCGGGATCAGCATGGCCGCCCTGGTTAGAAATGACGAACACATGACCTTCGAAGGCGATCTTGAACAGATCACCTCCTTGCGCTCCACCCACGATCCGCTTTGGATCGAGTCCGGGGATGGCGTTGCCGTCGCGCTTCTGGAAAAGCAGCATCCCAAACGAAACGCGATTCTCGCCGCAGTTCAGGAGCGCCTGGGGGCGCGGTGGATGGGCGACCGGCTCACGGCAGAGGAAGCGGCGATGCGGATGTTCAAGCTACCCGCTCCGGGCGGCGGCGGTTTTCCGAAAGTCGCGATCATCGCGATCGCAGCGATCCTGCTGATGATTCTGGCGGTGTTGGTGGCCTCGCGATTTAAACACTAGTGAACTCCTGCAAATCCGGGCCGACGACGACGATTGGATATACTGAATTTTCTGCGTCAGTTTCCCCCGAACTGCTCGGCAGTTTGCCCATTCGGAGGTCGATTGCGTTTCGCTTTCCGTGGTTTATCCCTCAGTTTTCCATCGGCCCAGGGCCGGTTGGAAGTTTTGCGCGCGGTCAATATCGAAGCCGGGATCGGTGAATTTGTATCGATCGTGGGGCCCTCCGGCTGCGGAAAAACCAGCATGCTGCGCGCCATTGCGGGATTTGTGACACCTGACGCGGGATCGATCGAGTTTCCCGCCACGCATCGTCACTCCGGCCGTTGCGCGATGGTCTATCAGGACAACAGTTTGTTCCCGTGGGCCACGGTGATCGAGAACGCGTGCTTTGGGCTCGAAGCGGAGGGCGTTCCCCGTGCGGAGCGCGAGCGATTGGCGCTGCCGCTGTTGCGCCGCTTCGGGTTGGGGGATCGCGTCCACGCATGGCCGCATCAGCTTTCGGTGGGCATGCGCCAGCGGGTGGCCGTGATTCGCGTGTTCCTGAGCGACGCGGATCTGTTGTTGATGGACGAACCTTTTGCGGCGCTCGATTCCTATATGCGCCTGGGAATTCAGCAGGATCTGCTCAAGATTTGGGAACTGCATCACAAAACCGTTCTGTTCGTGACGCACGATCTGGAGGAAGCAATTCTGCTGAGCGATCGCATCATCGTCATGAGCGATCTTCCCTCCACAGTCGTGGCCCAATTTCCGATTTCGTTTGAGCGCCCACGCGATCCCGCGGTCACGTTGAGCGACGAGTTCCTGCGGCTCAAGAGGGAGATTTACGATCGCCTGCACCCGCTTGCAGCGGCTCATGCCCATGCTTCGTGAACTCCGTGATTATTCCCGAATGGCTGCCGGCATCGTCGAGATGCAGCGCTCCGCCTACCCTTCCGATCCGGTGAAATTCTTGCGCGAGGGGCTCGACCAACGCGAGGAAACCTTTCTTCGAACGGCGCAGAAGGTCATCTTTCACAACCCGAATCATCCCTATCTGCGGATGTTCCGCTTGGCCGGTTGCGAGTTCCCGGATCTTGCAAGCCAGGTTCGTTCCGATGGGCTCGATCGAACGCTGCTTCACCTGCACCACGCGGGAATCTATCTAACGCACGACGAGTGGAAGGGTAAGACGCCGATTGTGCGATCGGGCGTTGAGATTCCGGCCCGCGTGGAAGATTTTCGCAATCCGCTGGCCGAGGGCTGGATGCAGAATTCGAGCAGCGGATCGACAGGGAAACCGATTCGCAGCTCGCGATCGACCGCGGCGCTGATCCATGCAGGTGTGTATCAGATGTTGCGGGCGCTGGAGTTCGGCGATCCGGGATGTGTATGGATCGACGTGAAGGCGATCCTTCCGTCGGCCAGCGGATTGAACAGCGGGTTACGCGGGCGGCGCATCGGCACGCCGATCGATCGCTGGTTCACCGCCGGATCCGCGTTCGCCGATCATTGGCATTACCGGTTCCTCACCAGTGCGATGGTCACGATCGGAAATTGCTTCGGAGCACGCGCGCCTTATCCCGAATATCTGCCTTACAACGACTTCTTACCCGTCGCCGAATACGTTGCGAAGAGGCGGGCGGAGGGCCGGACCTGCGTGGTCCACGGGTTCGCGAGTCCGCTGGTGCGGATCGCCGCGGCCGCGCGCGAAAAGGGTCTCGACATTTCGGGCGCGATTTTCATGTGCGGCGGCGAAGCGCTCAGCCCGGCCAAGCGCAAAGTATTTGAAAGCGCGGGCACGCGCGCATTTTCGAGTTACGTGATCAGCGAAGTCGGCCATGTGGGCGCGGCGTGCGGCCGGATGGCGGGGAGCTGCGTGCATCTTTTCGAAGATGCGATCGCTGCAATCGGCATCCGCAGGCCGGACGTCGAGGATGACGATCCGGACATGAAGTCGCTGCACTTCACTACCCTCGCGCCGTGCGCTCCCAACGTGTTCATCAATGTCGAAATGGATGACGATGGTGTCATCGGCCCGGCGCCGTGCGATTGCGTTTACGCGCGCACCGGCTTCCGGCGGCAGATCGACCGCATCAATTCGTTCGCCAAAGTCAATCCGCAAGGGGCAACGTTCCATCGCAACGATCTGGTGGACGTGATGGAGCAGATTCTGCCATTGCGGCTGGGCGGAAAACCGGGCGATTATCAACTGATGGAGTGTGAGGCAACTAATGGACAGACGCAGGTGCGGCTGCTGGTCAGTCCCCGCGCGGGCGTCGGCGATACGGCCCGCGTTTTGGAAGTATTCCTGACGGTGATGCGCCCGCGCTGGAATGGCGCGCAGGCCACTCGCGAATGGATATTTTCGGAAGGCGTAGAGGTGGTGATCGCCGAACCCATCGCCACCCGCACGGGCAAAGTGCATCCGGTGCGGCTGCTTTCGGCCTACTCGCGGCCAGAGGAGAAAAATGGCCGATAGCTCGCCTCTGCTTCTCGAACGGCAAGAAACTTCGATAGAACCGGACCGTGTGCGGTCGTGGGTGATGCGCTGGTGGTTTGTCGCGCTGTTGCTGGCCGCGTGGCAAGTCGCATCCTCGACTTCGCTGCTCGATCCGCTATTCTTCCCGCCGCCGTCGACGCTGTTCGCTACCTGCGTGGCGATGTTTCGCAGCGGCGATCTCGCTCCCCGCATTCGAGACACGCTGGTCCGCACCGCGGCGGGATTTCTGCCTGGCGCGATCGCGGGAATTTTGGTGGGAGTCGCGATGGGCGCGCTCGAATCCGTGCGCCGTTCGCTTGAGCCGCTGATCACTGCCCTGTACAACATCCCCAAGCTGACGCTGTTGCCGATGCTCATGCTGCTGGCGGGCACCGGTGAAGCGCCGCGCCTGATCCTGATCAGTGCGGTCGCGTTTTTGCAAGTCGCGATTCATACGCTCGACGGCGTGCGCGGCATTAGCCCGCATTATGTCGAGATGGCTTCGCACTACGGCGCGAACCGATGGCTGCTATTCCGGCGCGTATATCTGCCGGCAAGTTCGCCGCAAGTCTTCACCGGTCTGCGGCTGGGCATCGGGCGATCGCTGGGGATCGCCATTTCATCTGAGCTTCTTACCGGAGCGGGCGGGCTCGGCGGGCTGGTCATGCGATGCTGGCAAACGTTCGCGATTGAAAGGCTATACGTCGCGGTGATCGTCGCGGCACTGCTCGGCGCACTGATTCACTTGAGTTTGAGGGCGCTCGAACAGAGGCTGATTCCATGGAAGGTGCAACACTCATGATTACGCGGCGGGAACTGCTGCTGGGAACGTCTATGCTCGCCGCGGCCAGCTGCGCGCGCCCGCGCGTCACCACTACGGTTCGCGTGGTGGCGGTGCCGTATTTCAATATGTCCGCGTTGTATCTGGCGGACGAAGCCGGATATTTTGCAGACCAAGGCATTACGGTCCAGATTCAGGAACTGCCTCACTCCACGACGGCGATCCCGTTACTTTCGGGGGGCGGGGCAGACGTCGCCTTCTTCGGCGTCAGCCCGACGTTAATCAATGCAATTGCGCGCGGAGCGAGGGTGCGCATCGCCGCCAGCCGCTATTGCTACGCTCCGGATTGTCCGGAGGTCAAGCGCTTTTATGGATCGCGAACAGCGTTTCCGGACGGCTTTACCGATCTACGCCAGGTGAAAGGCAAGCGCGTGATTCTGGCGGGTACACCCGGCTCAATGGGCGAATTTGTATGGGACAACGCACTCTTGAGCGCCGGGCTGCAGCGCAGCGACGTTTCGGTGCTCCCCCTGCAGGACGCCGATGGCACGGCAGTGCTGTTGGGCGCGGGCAAAGTCGATGTGATCCTGCCGAACGTGGACTACGATCCGGGGCTGACTACGTTCCGGGATCGCATCGTGGCGGGTCCAGGGGCGAGCGCGGCTTTGCCGAACTTCCAGTTCTCCTTCATCACCTTCGGCAAGCGATTCTTGGACGACTCACCGGAGCAGGGCGCGACGTTTCTGCGCGCCTATTTTCGCGCGGCACGAGATTTCGCCGGGGGTAAGACGCCGCCGAAATTTTTCGATCGCTTGTCCAAAAATGGATTCGACGCGAACGTGCTCCATTCTCTCTGCCGCGGTGGTGCGATTCTTGACGGCCATATCCAGCTCAACGATCTGCAACGATTCATCGATTGGGCGGCGGCGCGAAAGACGGTTCCCGGAGGGCTGCGCGCCGAGCAGTTGGTGGACTCGCAATTTCTCCACAAAGCGCGGCTTTCCTAGATAGGAAGCGACAGATGAGTCTGTCCCTTTTCACCCGCGAACAAATAACGATATGATGCGACCATGCAACGGCGACATTTCGTAGGTTCGCTCGCTCTGGCCGGTTTAGCGGGCGCGCAAATCCCCGCGCCTCAGCCGATCGCCCGTCGCGGGCGTTTGAAGCAATCCTGCTTTACACGCAGTTTCGGCCGGGGAGTGCAGCCGGAAGACATGTGCCGCGAAGCGGTCCGGTTGGGCGCCAGCGGTTTCGATTTCTTTCCGCAGACTCAGTGGCCGCTGCTCAAAAAATATGGCCTGACGCCTGCAGTCAGTCTGGGCGGCGGCATGACGATTCCGACCGGAATCATTCAAAAGCAACTCCACGACGATCTGGCAGCTTCTCTGGGCGCCTTCCTCGGCCAGTGCGCCGACAACGGTTGCCCAGGCGTGCTGATTTCGGGAGGGCAGCGGCACGGCATGTCGTACGCCGAAGGAGCGTCTATCGCGGTCGCGTTCTTGAATCGAATGAAAGAGCGCGCCGAGCAAACCGGCGTATCACTGCTGCTGGAGATCGTGAACAGCAGGTACAAAGACCCGGCCCTTGGCCGCGAGGATGCTATCTGCGATCACGTTGACTGGGCGGCGGAGGTGTGCGCGCGTGTCAACTCCCCGCGCGTCAAAATTCTTTTCGACATCTATCACGTGCAGATCATGGATGGTGACGTGGCGGCCCACATTCGCGCGCATCTGCCGCTGATCGGTCACATGCATACCGCTGGAGTGCCGGGCCGGCACGAGATCGACGAAACGCAGGAGTTGAACTACGGCTTCATTCTGAAAACCGCCGCGGATTTGGGCTACCGCGGCTTCGTGGCTCACGAATATGAGCCGTCGCAAGGCAAGGATCCGATTCGGACGCTCGAAAAAGTGTTCAATATCGCTGACGTTTAATGGCTTCCCGTGGACTGACTGGTGTCGATCAGTTCGCTTACGCTCACCGTCTGTTGCGCCAGACACACCTGCGAGCAGGCACTCTCGATTTGTACGGCACGCCGCTCCGCTGCCCGGGCCTCCGCGCGACGGCCGGTTTGGCGGCATGCGGTGGCATAGAGTCTGAGTGCCGGGGCAACGAACGGACTCGGAATCGGCGGTATCTCGGCTGCACGCATGGCTTGTCTTAATACGGGTTCAGCCAACCACGGCTGGCGGGTTTCGAGAAATATCTGGGCAAGCGCCAACTGCACGTCGAGGGCAGCATGGCCGGTGCCTACCTCTCGCTCCCATATCGACCTGGCGCGCGCATTGTAGAGATCGGCCTGATGACTTCGGCCGGTGTGAGTGCAGATGA
The DNA here is from genome assembly GCA_963819125.1 of Terriglobia bacterium. Taxonomy (GTDB): domain Bacteria; phylum Acidobacteriota; class Terriglobia; order Bryobacterales; family Bryobacteraceae; genus Palsa-187. The sequence goes on along the minus strand of CAWFUQ010000011.1, from coordinate 134,644 downwards.
TTGCCAGGCCTCGAACCGTTGCCGCGATATCCAATTCATGCGCCGCAGGGAATGTTTCCCAAACCTGCAGCGCCTCTTGATACTCCGATTCAGCGCGCTTGTATTGATGCAGGCTGAGGTGCAGAGTGGCATGGTTCCCCAGCAATCGAGCCGTCTCCGGATGATTCACGCCCGTCGCAGTCATTTGCAGTGTTTCTGCTTCGTTAAGCGCTCTTTCCGCCGCATCTGTTTTCCCAACCAGATAAAGCAACGAGGCCAGGTTGTTTAGTATTCGAGCGAGTCGCAGGTCTCGAGGAGCCGAATGCAATAATCGAATCGCAGTGCGATAGTCGCGTTCCGCCTCCGCGTACTTACTCTCTTGTTGTGCGAGTACACCAAGCTCGTTGTACGCGCAGGCGAGACGGGTGGAAGAAGAAGTATCCTCTATGGCTGCCGCGATAACCTTCCGAGCCTCTAAGAGCTTGCCTTCCGCGCGGAGCTGCTTAGACTCTGCGACGGTTCTTTCCCAACTGATCGCTGAATGCGAAGGGGAGGGTTCCGCGAATAGTAGAAGCATGCTCATGATGATTTGTGGCAACGAGTTCTCCTCTTTGGCGCTGACCTTCACGGCCGGCGGCGGCGGACGTTTGTAGTCTGTCCGTCGCTCGCCGGTAGCAACTGTGGCCCAGCATCATGCGAATTTTTGGTGGGTTAACTTGACTGGCGTTTCCAAGGTCGCGAAGCGAACGGCGCAACCACGAGCACAAGAAATGAACGCCGCAGCAAGGGTTTGTTCATGTGTTGTAAAATTTTCGTGAATTTTATCCGGCAGCTCCTCCCAAAATTGCTGCCGACCCTTCATTCAGGACCTGCGCGATCGCTCCCAAAAAGTGAACAAGCGAATCGGTAGTGGGTCGTTTCGGGATTTGCGCACGGCTCACCAACGCGCTCCATGCCTGTCGCGCCTCAATGACGGCGGTTCGAGGCGCGACAGGTATGGAGCGCGTTGGTCGCGCTGACGCCAAACTGACCCACTACCGGTGAATCGTTCTGGAGGTTCGCTCGTCTACAATAGAGTCTGACCCCTGATTGCGCGCTTCAGCTTCTCCATTTGCGCGCCTCTGCGCAATCGCGTCAGATCCTGAGTGCTTCGCATGTCCCTGGTGCTGAAAACACGTCGAGATTTCACTCGCCCGGCGATTCATTTGGCGAATCCCGCCATGGGAGCCACCCGTTGAACGCGCGCGTTGAGGAGCTGTTTCATCAGGTCGCCGATCTCTCCGAGCAGGCGCGCGCATGCTACTTCGCCCAACACGCCATCGACGCAGCCACACAGAACGAGGTGGAAGCGCTGCTGGCATTCGATTCGCACGACACCTCGCTGCAACGCCAGATCGGCGAGGTAGCGGAACGCGCTTTAGCTCGTCTGGATCCGAGCGCGATTCCGTGCGGCCCGTTCCGGTTGGGAAAGCTGTTGGGCCGCGGCGGAATGGGCTCCGTGTATCTGGCCGAACGTGTGGACGGAGAGGTCCAGCAACAAGTCGCGATTAAGCTCCTGCGCCCCGGAGCCGATAATCCCCAACTGCGCCGGCGCTTTCGCGAAGAGCGTCAGATTCTGGCGACGTTATCGCATCCGCAAATCGCGCGGCTGCTGGATGCCGGCCATCGCGAAGACGGCCAGCCCTATCTGGCGATGGAATACGTGCAGGGAGAACCGATCGACACCTACACCGCCAAGCTGAGTGTGCGGCACAAACTCACCTTGTTTCTGAAAGTGTGCGCGGCGGTAAGTTATCTGCATCGCAACCTGGTGGTGCATCGCGACCTGAAGCCGTCCAACATTCTGGTCACGCCCGATGGCGAGCCTAAGCTTCTGGATTTCGGGCTTGCCAAAATGCTCGATCTCACTACCGATTCCACCGTGACCAGCATGCGGATGCTCACGCCGGACTATGCCAGCCCGGAGCAGGTCGTGGGTACCCCGGTCACGACGGCCACCGACATCTATTCGCTGGGAGCAGTGCTGTACCGCTTGCTCACCGATGAATGCCCGCATAAGTTCGACGGCGATTCGGTGGCGGCGATCGCGATGACCATCATGGCCGGGAAGATTGTTCCGCCGTCCAAACTGGCGCCAGTGATCAAGAGCGATCTGGAGATGATCCTGATGAAGGCTCTTCGCCGGGAGCCACAGGAGCGCTACGCGACCATCGATCAATTCGCCGAGGATATCGAGCACTTTCTGGAATCCCGTCCGATCCGTGCGCGCCGCGGCGATGTCTGGTATCGAACCAGAAGATTTATCAGCCGGCGATGGCTGCCGGTCTCGGCAGCGGCGATTGCAGTCGCGGGCCTGTCTGTCGGTCTGGCGCTCGCCAACCAGGAACGTGAAATCGCCCTGCGCCGTTCTCTCGATGTGCGCGAGTTGTCGAACAAGTTGTTCGACATCGATGCCGAGGCGGGCAAAATCATCGGGAGCACCAAGACGCGCGAATTGATTGTCGATACATCGCTCGAATACCTGCGGCGACTGTCTGCAAATGCGCAGCGCGATCCCGGTCTCGCCCTCGATATCGGCAACGCCTACATGCGTGTGGCGCGAGTGCAAGGCGTGCCGGTGATGCCCAATCTGGGCCAATTGGACCGGGCCGACCAGAACCTGCGCATCGCCGACGGATTCGTCCAGTCGGTTTTGGCCACGCAGCCTGGGAATCGCACGGCGATCCTCCTCGCCGCGCAGATCGCGCACGATCGCATGCTGCTGGCACGCGCCGGCAGCCGCGACGCTGACGCGCTCATACTGGCGCGCAAGTCTGCCGGGTGGCTGGAGAGGTTTCACGCACGAAAGGGCGACCAAGCCGATTCGGCCGCGGTGCTTAACACTTATCTGAACGTCGCCGATCAACACATGTTCGGCCAGCAGTTCGACGAAGCACTGCGCATCACTCAAAACGCGATCCAGATTGCGGGGCTGCTCGATCGGCCTGCCTCGCTCGGGCCGTTGCATTGGGTCTCGGCGGAAGTATTCCGGCGGCAAGGCAACCTGGACCAGGCTCTCCTGGAAATTCGCGAATCGGTAAGGATGCTGGATCCCGGTTCCGTCAAAGTCGATGTGCGCCACCAGCTCAATTTTGCTAACGCCCTGACCAAGGAGGGGACGATTCTAGGTGAAGACAATGCGATCAGCCTGGGACGCCCGGACGAAGCGGTGGCGGCACTGGAGCGCTCCTTCAGCATCTCGGACCGGCTGGCGCATGAGGACGCTCGCGATCAATCTCCGCGGAGCCGCCTGGGGGCTGCGGGAGTTCACCTGGCCGATATCCTGCGTCATTCCGATCCGCGCCGCGCGCTGGCCGTCTACGATCACACGCTGCAGCACTTGGGCGAGATCGGCGGCAGCTCCAGTTTGCGGCGATACGAAGTGAGCGCGCTAGCGGGATCCTCGTATGTGCTGCGAGGCATGGGCCGCGCGGCAGAAGCCCGCAAACGATTGGACGGCGCTTTCGACACGCTACGCGACATCGGCGATTATCCAGCGGAGAAACTGAAGCCGGGTTCGGAAGCATTCGAAGCGCTGTTCGCGCTCGCTGACCATGAAGCGGACGCGCGCCACCTCGCGAAGGCCATCGAAATCGAGACGCAGCTTCTCGCGAAAGTGACGGCGTACGGCCCCAGGCAGGATACCTATCTGGTGGACGCGGTACAAATGTCGCGTCTCTATAGCGCGCTTGCCGAACTTCATCGCCGGGCCGGGCACGCGGAACTGGAATCTGAATTCGAAGCGCGCCGCGCCGCGTTGTGGCGTCATTGGGACGTCCGCCTTCCTAATAACAGCTTTGTACGCCGGCAACTTAAGGCGCCTTTGGGAACATGATTGTTTTCGCGCAAAATCGCCTGCCCGGTTACGCAGGTAGACATAACAGGTGACCATGCTGAACACCACACTGAATACGATGTCGAATGGCCCGGCTCAGAAGACTGAGATTACGACGCTATTGCAATCCCTCCAGTCGGGCGACCGCGCCGCATTGGATGCAGTGATTCCGCTGGTGTACGACGAACTCAAGAAACTGGCGCGATCGCACCTGCGCCGCGAAATTAAAGCCCCTCCGCTGCAGACCACGGCCCTGGTGCATGAAGCATTCCTCAAGTTGGCCGGAGGCCACCACCCTTCGTACGAAAACCGATCGCATTTCTACGGTATTGCTTCCCGCTTGATGCGGCAGGTGCTGGTCGACACGGCGCGTTCTCGTGCCGCGGAAAAACGCGGCGCCGGACTGGAAGTCCCGCTGTCGGACGCGCGCGATTGGGGATCGCAGCCCAATCGTTCCCTGCTCGCGCTGGACGACGCCCTGCAGCGCCTGGAAAAAACCGACCCGCTCCAAGGCCAATTGATCGAGATGCGATTTTTCGGCGGCATGACCGCGGAGGAATCGTCGACCGCGTTGTCGTTGCCGGTACATGTAGTACGCCGCAAGCTCCGCCTGGCTCAGGCCTGGTTGCGAAAGGAAATGGCCGGCACTTCACTGCAATAGTCGGGGTCCGCGTGCATGTTTATCGGCACGATGGAACCGTGATCTCACGCGATTCCACAGGGAGCCTTTGGCACCTGCAGGACAAATAGTTCGAACTCCGTGTTGGCGGCCACCTGGCCCGCGGCTGACACGGGCAGCATCTTCTGGGCTTGAAACATCCGTTGTTGCTTTTCCTTTCGAGTTGAGGACGCTGTTCCTCTGACTGTACCTGTGCGGTCGCGCGAGGTTTGATACCTTCCTGACAACTCACCGCAGCCCGCGGTCAATTTGCGCACGATTCCACGCAGGTTAGGGCGGATAGTAAGAAACCAATAAATCACGGAGAGGATGCGATGAATATGACCGCCCTGGAAACGCCCATGGTTACCGAGCTTGAGCAGCTCAAGGACCGCCTGAAAACGACGTGGATGACCGGCAACTACGATCTCTTCTCGCGCTTCATGGAAAAAGGCGCGAAGTCATTTTTCGACAGGCTCGGCATCGCGCGTGGCGCCCGGCTTCTCGACGTCGGCTGCGGAGCAGGGCAACTTGCACTGATCGCGGCAAGGGCTGGCGCGAAGGTCACCGGTTGCGACATCGCCACGAATTGGATCGAGATCGCTCGCGCCCGCGCCACTTCCGAAGGACTCAATATCGCCTTCCATGAAGGAGACGCCGAATCGCTGCCGTATGAGCGCCACCAATTCGACGCGGTCGTGAGCCTGATCGGCGCCATGTTTGCGCCTCGTCCGGAGCTGGTCGCGTCTGAACTCGTTCGCGTGTGCCGGTCCGGCGGAACCATCGCCATGGCGAATTGGACGCCAGGAGGGTTCGTCGGTCAAATGTTCAAAACCATAGCGAAGCACATCGCGCCTTCCGGCATGCCGTCGCCGCTGCTGTGGGGCGACGAGGTTGCTGTCTGCGATCGCTTCCAGTATGGGATTTCGGATCTGAAGTTGACCCGCCGGCTGTATCGCTTCGAATATCCTTTCGCGCCACATTCGGTGGTGGATTTCTTCCGGCTGAACTACGGACCTGTGACCCGCGCGTTCGCATCTCTCGACCCGGTGGGGCAGGAAGATCTCCGCAGGGAACTGATCGCCTTGTGGTCCGCGCACAACCAGGCGGAGGACTTGACCACCAGGGTCGATGCCGAATATCTCGAAGTCATCGCGACGCGCGGGATCCGGTAAAGAAGGACGCTATCGAAATGGAGGACAAGACATGTATACCAAGGACAATCTGAATAAGCTCGCGAAGATTGGAGAACTCTCTCCCGAGCCAATGAGCGCCTTTCGCGCTTACGATAAGGCCGCACTCGCCGATGGCGCCATCCCGAAGAAGTGCAAGGAGCTGATGGCGATCGCGGTCGCTCTGACCACGCAATGCGCATACTGCATCGAAGTGCATCGGCAGGAAGCCTTGAAAGCCGGCGTTACCGAACAGGAGCTGGCTGAAGCGATTCACGTTACCGCAGCGTTGCGCGCGGGCGGAGCCGTTACGCACGGCACGCATCTGCTTGAAAGCTGATTATTTGTTTCACGAAAGCGGAGGGTTCCACGATGTCCAACGCAGCTTCTTTATCGGGCAAATACGCGCTCGCAACGGGCACGAATGCGGTAGGGCGCCTGGATGTGCTGCACCAGATATACTCGCCCGCGGGCCGCGAGTCACTGCTCGCGGCGGGGCTCGCGCCAGGAATGAAAGTCGCGGATTTCGGTTGCGGCCCCGGCATGATGACACGGGTACTTGCATCCATGGTCGGCCCGTCCGGGCGTGTCACGGGAATTGATTTGCATGCGGCTCAACTGGAAGAAGCCAGACAACTATGCGCCAAGGACGGTCTTTCGAACACAACGTTCGTGGCGGCCGATGCGTGCGCGACGGGGCTTCCTCGAAACCGGTTCGATTTCGTCTACTGCCGGTTCCTGTTGCTTCATTTGATGAACCCCTCCGCGTGCCTGAAAGAAATGTGGCGAGTGCTGAAGCCGGGAGGAATTCTAGTGGTGGAGGATGGGGATCTGGCGTCGGCCGGCAGCGTGCCACCCACGGCTCTCGATCGGTTCGCGGATCTATTCTCGCGGCTGGGCCCGATCCGGGGCGTGGACTATTCGATCGCGAATCGCCTGTGCCATATCGTCGCGGAGACAGGATTCTCGATCATGAATCTGAAGGTGCATCAGCCTGCGGAACGAGCTGGGCTCAGCGGCTTGCTCCTGAAATGGAGCGTGGAGGAGGCCGGCTCCGCCTTCGTCGAGGCTGGTTTGATCAGCAGCGAGCAATTGCACCGCACCGTCGTCGAAATGGCGAGCGCCGTCAGCAATTCTGATGTGTTTGCGCTGGCGCCGCGCATGTCCTTAGTCTCTGCGCGCAAGCCGTAGCTCAGGGCGCGAAGTAGCCGAATAGATCGAGCACCAGCTGCGTGGGATTGAAGGGGAACACACTAATCGATCCGTTCGCGCCAGGAACGATGGCCAGATTCGAAGTGATCGCACCGTCCAGCGCATTGAGCGTCGATACCTGCGGCTGTGTTTGGCCGAGTGGCCACATGGTCAGGAAGCCGAGCGACCCCGGCGGCACAGCGGTCGCGTTGAAAACATAAGCTTGCGCCGCAGCGGGAACTCCGCATCCGCTCGCGACCACGTTCACGTTCTTGATGGTGCTGAACGGCGGCGTTCCGGCCGGCAGTCGCGAATCGAGCACGCGACAAGGGCCGGCGGCGTAGAACGACAACGCTCCGGGCGCACCAGGCGGAGCGAAATAGCCATTGATGTCGATCACCAGATCCGTCGGGTCTGTGGAATAAATATTGATGCCGCCGTTCACCCCTGCCGGCACGATCGCTGCGTTCGCGACCGCGGTTCCGGTGGGCGCGTTGAGCGATGCAACCGCCGGCTGCGCTTGACCCGCCGGCCATGCGGTGATGTATCCCAAGGGGCCCTTGGGCACAGCAGCGAAGTTGAGAGAGTACGCTCGCGCGGTCGCCGGGATTCCGCAGTTGCTCGAAAGAATCGGGAACGTACGTGTGCCGGCCGCTGCCAGCGATGGCCCTCCCAATGAGGCGTTAGGATTGCGCGTGTCCGCAATCCGGCAAGGCGTCAGCGGGTAGAACGCCAGCGCGCCGGTGGTCGCGGCCGGAACGAAGTAACCGTTCACGTCGATGACGACATCGGTGGCGCCAGTGACGAACGCGCTGATGGATCCGTTCACTCCCGCCGGTACGATCGCTGCATTGGACTTGATCCTGCCATCGGAGTTCAGCGTCGCGACAGACGGCTGAGGCTGGCCGGTGGGCCACAGCGTCAGATAACCAAGCGAGCCGCTGGGAACCACTGCGACATTTAACGAATATGCAGTCGCGGTTATAGGGATGCCGCACGCGCTGAACGGGATTTTGAAATCGCGCGCGGTTTGCGCGGCGGATGTTGGGCCGCCGAACGGACCGGCTGGTGTTCGCGTATCGGCGATGCGGCATGGCGTGATGGGAACGAATTGCGTCGCCGAAGACGGTGGCGTCGGGAGCGTCGCGCTTACGTTCAGAGTCACCGTCACGGTCTGTGGAGTGTTCGTCGCCCCGGGAGCGACCACCGAAATCGTGCTGGTGTGCGCGCCGGCACTCAGGCCCGTCGGATTCACAGACACCGTGAAAGTTGTGCCTTGCAGCGACGTCGTGACCCACGGCTGATCCGCGCTCACCGCAAACGTGGGCGATCCTCCTCCGATGTTGGTGATCGCGATCGATTGTGACGCGGGCGGGTTTGTTCCAGCCGTTTGATATGCGTAGAAGGTAAGCTGCGATGTCGACAGCGAAATCGCCGGGGCGGGTTGCGTCACCGGCACTGTCGAGATGTTGAATGTCGATCGCATTCTGACTATGGTGTAGGGATTCCAGGTCGATACGTTGTAGTACAGCTTCAATGTGTTGCCGCTGACCGTGATGAAGCGCTCGATCATCTGCGGCGCGAAGGTGCCGCCCGGGGTCGCGTAAATGTCATTCGTGCCGATGGTCGGGCCGTTGAGTCCGTCGCCGGGAGGGTCGGGGACCACCGTGGGATTGTGAACGTATCCACCGAGCCCGTAGGCCTTGTCGCGAATATCGTTGAAGATGAGCTGTGGCGTCGCCCACGGCCCCCACGGTTGGGGAGCGTAGGTGAAGTAGGTGCCTCGAATGTGCGTGTTTCCGCTGACCGGCTGCCGTCCTCCGTCGAAGGTCATGAACCACAGACTCAAGCTCTTGCAGTAGACCACCGACATGTTCCCGACCGTCGGATTGTCATTCGGCCATGGCGGTCCGTTGAGCGGATTATCCTGCACCACCGGTACCGCATCGCTTTCGAAGCTCGACCAGGTGGGCTGGCCGTTCACCAATCCTGTGAAGTATTGTGTACCCACGCCGCTGGTGAAATTCGCGGCCGGAACCATCTGCAAGTAGACATCCGACTGGCGGTACGGACCTGCGCCGTAGATGAACACATTCGCACCCGCGACGTCGGCGTGCATCGACGTCTGGATGAATCGTCCGCCCGGCGGCGAAATCAATCGCCCGGTGGAAAACGTCTGCGCCGATTCGTTGAATCCCGCCAGCAAGGTGTAAGTGGCGAGCGCATTAGACGTATCCGAGCCGGTGTTGACGATGAAATAGATCTGCCCGTTCAAATCGATGCCGGAGTTCGGGATGTTGTCGCCGCTCATATCGACGCCCGGAGGCTGCACGAATAGAACCGTGCTGTCGGAGTTGGTATAGAACGTCAGTAGTAAGCCCTGCTCCGGGTCGGTCGACGTGCTCCAGGCGATCGGATCGGCGGCGTTGAAGCGGATTTTCGGCGGTCCGTCGCCGCTGATAGTATCACCGAAAAAGAAAATCATGCGGCCGTTATTGGCCTCGAAAGACCCGCCTTGGCCATTGCCCGCGACGTTGTACTTGCTCAGCGATTGGCTCACGGTGCGTTGGCAGGTGACCGGTTGCGCGTTGACGATCTGGATCGCCCGGCCTGATCGTCGCAATCGCCGATCACCTGTTCGAGCTTAGTCGTCGAGTTGGCAACGTAGGTCAGTTGCGTGGCGCCGGACGATTGCCCGTCGGCCAAGGGGATGATCGAGATCGAGAATGCGGTGAAGATCAGAGCTCGAAGCACTACCCGGATGATGCCGCCACGATGCGATGTGAGTCAACCCGCGCGTTCATGCGGGGTGGATTTCCGGCTCGCAACGCGGTGGCAGCGGCTAAACTATGGAAACCACCCATGCCCCTGCGGGTCATCGCGATCGCTGGTCTGTGCTGCCTGCGTTTTTGTGTTGCAGAGCATCTGCCCATCCGTACTTACACGACGGCCGACGGCCTGCCTGCCGACCAGGTGCAGCGCATTTCCATCGATTCGCGAGGATTCGTTTGGTTCAGCACACCCGAAGGGCTGTCGCGTTTCGACGGCTATCGCTTCGTGAATTTCGGCGTCGAAGAAGGCTTGGCGCATCGCGACGCGCAAGCGTTTCTCGAAACCAGATCGGGCGGCACGTTCATCGGTACGCCGCGCGGTCTGTGTGAGTTCCACAATAGCGGTGAACGGAGCCGCTTCATCACGCACCTTCCGAACGTCAATGAGGCAACATCGGCGGAGAACGACGTCACTGCTCTACTGGAATCGTCCTCAGGCGGGATATGGTGCGGTACGCCGCGCGGGCTGTTCGAATTCTCCAAGGGAAAATTCCGCAGGCAGGCCCTGCCCGATCCTCCGGCAGGCTGGAAAGGAATCGAGATTAACGATCTCGCGGAGGACCCGTGCGGGAAGCTGTGGCTGGGCACCACGTCCGGGATATATGTCCTTACGAAGGATGGCTCTGCGCAGCGCATCACGCCGCGCGGCAGTTTTCCCGGCGATTATGCCAATGTGCTTCTCCCCGCGGGAGGAAAGATGTGGGCTGGCACGCGCGGCGGATTGGTACGGTTGCGCGACGGTTGTTCCGGCGGCCCGGCCGGAGTGGAGCGCATTTATCCCGCCGAGGTCGCGCTGAACGCGATCGCACTGGCGAAGGGCTCGGACGGTGCGCTGTGGGTTGGCACCGGCACTGGATTGGTTCGATTGCGTGCACGCAGCGGATCGGAAAATGAATCAATCGAGAAGTGGACGCGCGCGCAAGGTTTGGCCGACCGTTCCATCTTCGCGCTGGCATCCGGCAAATCAGGCAACGTGTGGGCGGGAACCGAGGGCGGGGGAGTGATGAACATCCAGCCCGGCGGCTTCACGACGTTCAACGAACAGGACGGGCTGCGGTCGGATCGAGTGTGGTCGGTATTCGAGGATCGCGCGGGAAGGCTGGTGGCCGTTACCGCTGCAGAAGATCAGAGCAAATGGCGGCTCAATATTTTCGATGGCGAGAAATTCCGTTCACAGCCGGCGCCCAAGGTTTTCGCCGAGCATTCCACCTGGGGTAGCGATCGCATTTTATTGCAGAGCCGCAGCGGGGAATGGTGGGCCGCGAGCTCCCGCGGTCTGTGCCGTTACGCCGCGGGGACCACGGAAAGCCTGGCCGGCCGCGCGCCGGAGCAATGCTTTCTTTCGAGTGAAACCGTCTTCCAGGTTTTTGAAGATTCGAAGGGCCGCATCTGGGCGTCGTCGCAGGCGCGGCCCGGGTTGCCCACTTGGGATCGCTTGATGCGCTGGGATCCAGCGACGCGAGAATTTGCCGCCTTCGACGATTTTCCGCACGAGGCATCGTTGATTAGAGCGTTCGCGGAGGATCGCGCCGGCAATATCTGGATGGGTGAATGGGGCGGCGGCCTGTTTCGTTACGATGGGCATCACTTTTCGCATTTCGATTCAAAAGATGGTGTGCCGCGCGGTACGGTGTTCTCACTGCTGACCGACAGCCGGGGCGGATTGTGGATCGCAGGCATGGGCGGGCTCGCATGGATCGAAGATCCTGCGGCGGCGCGATTGCAGGTCCGCACATTCCTGCGCGCCGATGGGCTCTCAAGCAACACTGTCCGTGCGGTGGTGGAGGACAACGCGGGCTACATCTATGCCGCGACCGGAACCGGAGTCGACCGGCTGAATCCGCACACCGGACGATTCAAACACTTCTCCGCAGCCGACGGATTGCAGCGCGGCGAAACGGAATCAGCGATACGCGACCGCGCGGGACAAATCTGGTTCGCGACTACGCTGGGGCTGTCGCGGCTGGCGCCCGTCGATGCGCGAACATCGGCCGCGCCGTCGGTGCTCATCACCAGCCTGCAGACCGGTGGCGTCGCGTTTCCGATTTCGCAACGGGGCGAGATTTCGATTTCCAGAATCGAGCTGGAGCCGTCGCGAAATCAGCTTCAGGTTGAATTCGCAGGGTTCAGCAACGAACCCGAGCCCAACCTCCGGTACAGCTATCGGCTCGAAGACTCCGATGCGCAGTGGAGCACGCCGCGTGCGCAGCCTCTCGTGAATTACGCCGCGCTCGCAGCCGGAAAATACCGATTTCTGGTGAAAGCCGTAGACTCCGACGGACAGGAGAGCGACGCTCCGGCTGAAGTCGACTTCGTGGTCTTGCCGCCGTTTTGGCGACGAGCCTGGTTTGAGGCGCTGGCGCTGCTCGCGATTGCTTCTATGGTGTACTTCCTGCACCGCTATCGCGTCGCCCAAATGGTAAGCCTGGAGCGAATGCGCACTTCCATCGCGACCGATCTGCACGACGACATCGGCGCCAGCCTGTCGCAAATCGCGATCTTGAGCGAGGTGGCACGCGCCGGGGTAAGCCAGGAAAACCGTCTGCCGCAGGAATCCCTCCAGAAAGTGTCCAGGCTCGCGCGCGAGCTGGTGGATTCGATGAGCGACATCGTGTGGTCGATTCGCGCCGATCCAGACGAGTGGGAATCGCTGGTACGGCGCATGCGCGAGTTCGCGCTGGACGTACTGGTGAGTCAGGGAATCGATTTTGAACTTGATGCGCCGCCGCATCGCGATCAGGTGCACATCAGTTTGCAGGCGCGGCGGCAAGTATTCCTGATCTTCAAAGAGTGCATCCATAATGCGTCGCGCCATTCGGGCTGCTCCGCCGTTCATGCCGAGCTACGGGTGTTGGATGGCGAGATCGCACTCATCGTCGCCGATAACGGACGAGGGATGGAGGCTGTCGATCCCCCGGCGGTTAACGGATCGGCTGGCGGCACGGGACTGCCGGGAATGCGGCGTCGCGCAGCGGCGCTGGGCGGATCGATTCAATTTGTTTCGAAGCCGGGAGAGGGCTGTAGGATATCGATCCGATTCCCGCTACGCCGCGGCGCGTTTCGATTCGGCCGCCCCTGAAAACGCACCTGCGCGATCGTGCAGGTGGCGAACCGCCCGGTCTCGATTACACTGGACCTCGGCAGCAGCAAAATGACGATCGATGTCGCAATCATCGAAGATCAGAACGAAACCCGTGAAGGGCTGTCGTTCCTGATCAACAATACGGCGCCTTTTCAATGCAGGCACGCGTACGCCTCCATGGAGGAGGCGCTCGCTCAAATCGGGACGAATCCGCCGATGGTCGCGCTGGTGGATATTGGCCTGCCGGGGATGAGCGGCATTGAAGGCGTGCGCATCCTGCGCGAGCGCTATCCCTCGATCGCGCCGGTGCTGCTCACGGTCTTCAAAGACGACGAGCGAATTTTTCAAGCGGTCTGCGCCGGCGCGTGCGGATATCTGCTCAAGAAAACGTCGCCGGAGAGGCTGCTCGATGCCGTCAGGCAAATCGCGGAGGGTGGGGCCGTGATGTCGCCGGAAGTGGCCAAGCGCGTGGTGGAGCTGTTTCGCAAGTCGCAAGCCCCCGTGCAACCGGCAGATGCGCTCTCACCCCAGGAGATGCGCTTGCTGAAGCTATTGATCGATGGCCATCAGAACAAGACTGCAGCGGCCGAGCTCGGGATCAGCGTTCATACGGTGAGTTTCCATCTGCGCTCGATTTACGAAAAGCTGCACGTGCATTCGCGATCGGAAGCTGTCGCCCGCGCGCTGCGAAACGGGCTGGTCAAGTAGTCACCGAACCGGCGGCGGCCCGCTAGTTCGAGGTATAGCTCCAGCTCAGGATATTGGTAATCTCGCTGGCAGCGCCCGTGGCGGCCGTAAATCCAATCACGGCGTTGCCGCCGGGATCGAGCCCTAGACTGTTCAGGCTGACAGGCGCCGAAAACGTGTCGACACCGTCGAGGGTTACTGTCAAGGTTGAGGTCCCGTCATAGGTGATCACCACCGTATGAACCGCGCCATCCGCCAAAGTCCTGCTGAGGCCGGACTTGACGACATGCACGGTCGGCGGGGGCAGATTGTCCGCCACCGAACTGTGCGACGCGCTATTGGCTCCCGTGCCGTTGCTCTGGATCGCCATATGATTGGCGTCCGGGTCCCAATCGTTATGGTAGGTATCGAACTCCACCGCGAGGCTGTTGGTCAGACCCTGGTATCCGATAAATCCGCCTTGCCCGGGCGTTCCCAATGCGCCTGTTCCAGCAGAGCTGTTCTGGATCACGAACGCAAATCCATCGGCGATCTGGCCGCCCGCTGATTGCCGAGATACTGAACGTGAACTGCGTCGTGAACCCATTGCCGACGGTTTGCTTGGACGGATACCACGCGGCCGAGGTCTGGCTCGTAAAATTGCTCAACGTCAGCGTCGAAGCGCTCGCCACTGGAAGGTTGGGCACAGAGGCCTTCTGAGAAAGCGTCGTGAAATCAGTGATGACGAACGCACTGGTGATGGTGAACGATTGCGGCACGCTGGTTGCGGGGAGATAATTGCCGCCGCCCGCCTGTGAAGCCGTAATACTGCAGTTCCCCGCCGAGATCAGATGCACAGTGCTACCTGCGACCGAACAGCTTGTGGAGGACGTGCCGAAGGTGACCGGCAGCCCGGAACTCGCCGTCGCAGTCAGCGCGAAATCCGGACTAGTGAGAGGCAGATTGGACAGGGGCCCGAACGAGATGCTCTGCGGTACCGGATTCACAGTGAAGCTGCCGGAGGCGTAGGTGATCGAATAATTCGTAGCCGAGAGGCCCGTGCATCCTGAAATCGCATCCGCATAGTTGCCTACGTTCTGGCCGGGCGTCACGCCGCACCCCGCTAGCGATCCATTCACGACGCCAACTCCGTCCGTGTACGCGAATCCCGAATAACCGGAGACCATGAACACCGTGCTCGCTCCTCCGTAGAATTGAGAGCCAGTCACGGTGGCGATCAGCGGCGCCGGGCTCACCGTGAAGTTTCCGAAGGCGTAGCTGATCGCATAATTTGCCGCAGTGAGGCCGCCGCAAGCCGTGAGCGCGTTCCCATAGCTGCCGACGCCGAGCGGCGTGCTCACGGTGCAGCTCGGAGTGCCGCTCACCACGCTGGAATTCTGGCCGTTGACAAACCCGCTATATCCGGCCGAGAACACGCGGTTGGTTCCGCCGTAGGTTTGCGAACCACTAATGGTCGCAGTCAGCGGCGCAGGATTCACCGTGAGCGCTCCGTACGAATAGCTGATCGTGTAGTTCGACGCCGTGAGCCCGGAGCAATTGGAGATCGTGTATGAGCCGACCGGGCTTGTCGCCGTCGCGTTGGTGCTGCAGGTGAGCGTCCCGCTAACGACGCTCGGAGTTTCGTTGTTCACCAATCCGGTGTCGCTGGGCGTATAGAGCAGAGCGGTCCCGCCATACGTTTGCGAACCGGTAATGGTAGCCGTCAAGGGCGCCGGGATGATGATCCCGGTGGTGATCGGGACAAAGGTGACCTTGTAGTTGTTGCCGCCATTGGTATCGTTCGCCGTTCCAGACGGAGTTACCGTGTGGGTGTTGCCGACGTTCGGGTTGTCATAGGTCTCGATGAAATTCGGCGTGTCGCCGTACACCAGACTTCCGGCCGGGGAAGCTGGCGTCGCCGGCGAATCGAGCAATCCGTTATACGTTTTGCTGCTGGCAGCCGCCGTCACCGTGATCGGTTTCTGCGCGATCACCAGCGAGCCCTGCGTGTGTCCTAAATAAGACGCGGTCCCCGACAAATAAGTCACTCCAACAGTCGGTGAAGTTTGATTGGGGCCGGTACACGTGATCGTGTACGTTCCCGCGTTCCTGGGTGTCGAAGAGTAAGAGCAGGTCACGCCCGTGAGCGGAGTGACGGTATCGCCGTAAATATTGAACGTCGGAGCAGCGAATGGCAGCGTCGTCGCGCCATACGTGGTCGACTGGCCGTTAGCGGCTACGAACAAGTGCATCACCTCGCCACTGACTGGCGCGGAAAACAAACTTTCGACCAGACTGCCATTGACCAGCGTCAACGATGTGACCACGTACACGTAGGTCGTGTTGTAGCAGGTGGAGAGTGCGGGACAAGTGGCCCCGGCGTCCGAAAAATCGTTGACCACGTCGTTGAAGGTAGGCGATGCCGTTCCCCCCGTGACGTTCTTGAAGACCGGCGCGGCCGGCGTGCAGCCTGCTCCGGCGCAGCGATAGATGTTATAGCTGGCGATGTTTCCCACGCTCGGCGGCGACCAGTTAATCATGTGGTTTGGATCGATCGCCGGGGGCGGCGGTGAGTCGACGCTCGACAAAAGTACGGTGATCTCGTCGATTTCGCCCGCGTCGGTCGCGAAGGTTCCGCCATCGGTCGCGAATGTTCCACCGTCGGTTGCGAAGGTTCCGCCGTCGGTCGCGAAAGTTCCGGCGTCGGTCGCGAAAGTTCCGCCGTCAGTGGCGAACGTGCCGGCCTGGGTGGCTAAGGATCCCGCGTCGGTCGCGAAAGTTCCGCCATCCGTGGCGTAGGTTCCGCCGTCGGTCGCGAAAGTCCCTACGGAAAGCCCTCCGAAACTATATCCAGTTCCAATCTGCTGCAGGTTTAGAACGAACCAGTCGGGCTGATCGGCGAACAATTGCCCCTTGGTCCCGTCGTAATTTACGTCGGCCGAAAGCAGATGGCCGGCGGGCACC
The DNA here is from genome assembly GCA_963819125.1 of Terriglobia bacterium. Taxonomy (GTDB): domain Bacteria; phylum Acidobacteriota; class Terriglobia; order Bryobacterales; family Bryobacteraceae; genus Palsa-187. The sequence goes on along the minus strand of CAWFUQ010000011.1, from coordinate 118,227 downwards.
GTGCCGTTACTCCAATCCGGAGTCGAGATCCCGGGACTTTCCAGACGCACTTCGAACGGTTCGCCGCCCTTGATAGGCGTTCCATCGCAATGCCGCTGGGAGGCTTGCGTCGACGGCTGATTCGGCGCGAGCGGTCCATAATATCGAACGCGGTACTTTTGCAATCCCGGCAGCAGACCCATCGGGATCGCGCTCGAAAGAAAATTCTCGCTCACGGGAAGAAGCGCGCCGTACGAATAATTGATCTGCTCCAGGCCGCTCGAGTCCGTCAAGCCGCGCGTCTGATAGAGATAATTCATCACGCTGGGATAATTCGGCATGCAGTTCGGCTGGGTGTTCAACCCGGCATGTCCTAAGCCGAGATTGTGCCCCAATTCGTGCATCAGCGTGCCCGCCTGGATCTGCACGCTTCCCACCTGATCGTTGGCGGGAATATCGGATCGCCACAGACCGAGTGTCACCATGAACCCTCCGCCGGGGCGATGGGCTATGCCCGAATAACTGAGAGGAGTCGAGCTGGGCTGTCCCGTAAAGGGATCCACCGGATGACCGTTGACATCGAATGGCCCTGCCAGCGCGTGCGCGAACAGCGCGTAGTGGAAAATGTCCTTACGGTTTTGTGCGAAATGCGCCGGGATGCCAATCAGCTTGTTCCCGTCGCGCACGGAGGCAAATCCGAACTCGAAACTGTGCACCGGATAGGGCACATCGTAGTTGCAGGTATGAGACGCGGTGCTGTGGCACACCAGCGTCGATTCATCGATGTCCGCTCCGCCGCCGGAATAGGCCGCCGGAACGATGAAGGAGCACAACGTGTTTCCGCACGTGGATTGATTCCCCTGATAGTTATTCCCGACATCGAAATGAAGATTAATCCCGTTGCCCGCGAAAACCGATGCTACCGAATTCAACGCCGCCAGCAGAGGTATGTGATCGTGTGTGCCCGCGCCATCGGTTCCGCCCGTTCCGTCGCCTCGTCCGTGCATCCAGTCGATCTGCACGAAAACATCTTTCTTGTTAGGATTGGCGCCCATGGCGGGCAGATTTACGCACGGCTCGCTCGGATAATCGGAACACGTTCCGAAGGTGGCGGGAGAGACGGAGGTGTTGCGATGCAGTCCTTTGGTTTCCCACAGATCCAGGAGCCCGTCGCTATCGCTGTCGGTGACGTTCGTGCTCGCGACGATGGCGGCCCAAGTCACGCACGTCGAGCTGCTGGCCGTGGCCATGACGGAGAACGATGACGCGTTGGTAGGTAGATTCAGGTTGTAGCTGGGATTGTCCCAGTTCGCTCCTTGCGCTCCCACGAACGGATCGGTGTCAATCGTCTGGCCGTTCACCGCAAGAGGCGAAGTGAATTTCTTCTGCCCGTTCCCCGCGATGCCGGTCATCCTGGCACTGTCGTTCGAAGCGGCCTGATAGAACCCGGCGACCGTTTGCGTCATCGCTGCCGATTGCTTGTTCATCGTATAAGCGCCGTTGTAGATCACGACAGCTCGCAGTGGCGCGATATACGGCAGGCCAGGCTGCACGATCTTGTAGATCACCACCAGGCTGGCGCCGTTGGTATTAATGCCGCTGCCATTCAAATTGGCGCCCGCGTCGGTCAGCTTTACTGTCTGGGAGCCATTGGCCTGCGAAACATTGTTGCGGTCCACGGGCAAGTAGCGGAGCACGTCAGCGCGGTACACGAACGCGAATCCGGAGGCGGTGCCGGAGCTGGAGCAACCTGGCGCGGGGCTTTGTGGATTACCCATCGCCGCGCCCTGAATTTTGAATCCGTTAAAATAACCGATGCTCGCGCCCGGAGTTGAAGTGGGCTCCTGGGTGGACCAGTATAGAAAGGCAGCGATCGGCGCAGCCCCACTGGGCACGCCCGTCATCTTGATGGTGCCGGTCGCGAAGCCGCCGGTGCCAGTGGCGCGCAGGCCGACGCCCGCCACGGCGTAATCGCCAGTAACGAACCAGTTGTTGAAAAAACTCAGGGAATCGCTGGACCACGCGAGCGGTGTGGCCGACGCCATCATGGCCGCCACAGCGAGGGCTCGAACTAAACTTGCCTGTCTCATTTTTTTTCGCTTTCCATTACCCGGAGTGCCTATCCTGGTAGGCGTGAATTCCAGCACTCCACGATCACACAAATCGTTACAACTTCATGAACACACTGCCGGCGGAGGAGATTACGGGCGAATCGCAGCGATCACCACTGTTACTGAACGAACTAGTATGGTTGACGCGGTAGCGTGAGTCAAGATCAATCGTCGTCAATGGGCTGAGTAGTACTTACTGGCCCGCTCGATGCTTGACGTCCGGCAGGAGCGGGTCTTCGCCCGCCTGACCGCGAATGCTCAAGTACTTCTTGTAGGAATCCGCGAACCCTGCTGTCTTCATACCTTCCCGGGCGCGGCCCTGATCGTAATAAACCGGCGGGAAGTAGCCCCAGGTCGATAGGTCCATGAACAGTGACGCGGCCTCGCCGCGGCGTTTGATGCAACGGTCGAATTCCGAGTCGGCGTCGGGATACTGTTCCAACTGGAGGTATGCCAGGCCCAGGTCAAACCGGCCGATCCAGGTATCCATGAGATTGTTCGCCTCGGTGAAGCTCTTGACCGCCCCCCGGCCGTCTCCCTTCCTCAGCGCGATTTCGCCCTCAATCAATTTGCCGTCGGCTTGAGGCTCGATCTGCAGTTCATTCGCGAGACCGGAAGCCAGATCGTGCGCTTTCGCATCTTCGCCGAGCGCGGCGTAAATCTGGCCAGCGACCAGCCTGGTCTGAAATTCCTGGTTGTTGTCGAGCGCGAGTTTCGCCGCCGCGAGCGCTGCCGCATTTTGCTTCCGAAAGAGTTGGACACGCGCCAGCATCCAATACTTGGTCGCGGCGGCATCTTTGTCGGGTTTGCTGCCCGCCAGATCGGTTTCCGCACCCTTCTCAAGAAGCTTCACCGCATCCGAATAGCGGCCTTCATACACCGCCAAGTCAGCCAGACCGGCAGCGGCATCGGATGGAAGCGTCTTTTCCAGGTTGTGATACGCTTCGGCCGCCGCACTCGGCTGCTCCTGTCCAACGCGCGCGTAGGCCTCGATCAGGTAGCCGTTGACATAGCCGAGCTTCACCGCCTCGGCCGCCTCCTTTACCGCTCCCGCGAAGTCTCCGCTGTAGACCAGATCCGCGGCAAGATTCGAATGGTATATGGCGCGTTTGGGCAGGATGGTGACCGCCCGCCGCGCGACTTCCAAAGCCTTCGGAATGTTGTGCTGGTGCGCCAGGCAGACGCCGAGGTTCGTGTACGCGCCGGTGTCGGCCTGATATCGATCCAGGAGCGCGCCGTACTCCTCGGAGCACTTTTGGTAGTCCCCGGTCAAGAAATAGAGATAGGCGCGCGTGCGATAGCGCTCGCGCTCGGTCATGCGGCCGGTGAGCTTGATCGCATCCCGGATGTATTGCTCGGCATCCTGAAAGCGGCCCTGATTGCGAGCCGCGCTCGCCATAATCGTGTAGGCCATGCCGAAGTTGGGATCGAGCTCCACGGCTTTCGAGAGATGCGCCTGCGCATCGGCGAATTTGCCGGTCGACAACTTGTCCAGGCCGGAGGCATACTCATGGACCGCTTCGAGATTGGCCGAAGTGAGCGTCTCCATCGATAGCCGCTGCGCCGATTCTGAAGTGGAATCGCCCAGCGCCTTTCGCAAAGCAGTGCCCAGCTTGGTTACGGCAAACAGCACCTGATCCTTGTTTGGTGCAGTGGCGTCGACATTGGCCAGGACTTTGCCAGTCACGGTCTGAACAGCGCGAAGAGCGAGCTGGTAATCGGAACCCTTGCGATCGATCGAACCGGAAACGACGACGTTCAGTCCTTGGGCCGCGGCGATCGCTTCCGCCGCCGGCTCATCGAACGTGCCGGAGATCGCTTTCAACCCGAGTTCGCGAACTCTGGTGCGATCGTAAGCGCCGATGAACGAAGCCCCTTCGAGCGCGAGTTTGAGCGTCGACTCCAGCGTTCCAGTGAAAACTTCGTCCCCCGTGTGGTTGTTGAAATCGGCGATGAGCACCGTCATCGGCGAGACGGGCCCAGCGGGCCGATTCAGAAAATAGTAAACGCCGTACGCCACTCCCGCCAGTACGATCATGCAGGCGACCGCGATTGCGATCCACTTGCCGGTGGTCGACTCCTCCATCATCTTGACGGTGGGAGTGACGATGCGCTGATGGACCACGCCCTCCTGCCAATCGTGCAAATCTTTGTCGAGGTCGGCAGCCTTCTGATAACGGTTCGCCGGATCGGTCGCAAGAGCCTTCAGGACGATGTCGCTCAACGGCTGCGGAACCTTGGGATCGACCTTGGACGGCGCCGGTGGAGGACCTTGCGTGCGCAGCAGCAGGCTGGCGAGCGCTGAATCGGCTTTGAACGGCACGACGCCGGTCAGCATCTGATACAAAATAATGCCGAGCGCGAAGATGTCGGACCGCTCGTCGGCCGGCATTCCTCTGGCCTGTTCGGGCGACATGTAGGCGGGCGTTCCCATGATGGCGCCGGCTTGCGTCATCCCGGTCTGTTCCATGGAACGCGCCAGGCCGAAATCCATCACCACCACGCGTCCGCTGTTTTCGATCATCACGTTCTGCGGTTTCAGATCGCGGTGAACCACGCCTTCGGCGTGCGCAGACTCAAGCGCAGCGCAGACCTGGCGCAGAATCTTGACCGCCTCCTCCGGCGGGAGCTTGCGTTCCTCGAGGATGGAGGACAGGTCCCGCCCCTCGATGAACTCCATGGTGATGAAGCGGCATCCGTCAGAGACTCCGAGGTCGTAGATGCGGATCACGTTCCGATGCGTGATGGTGCGAGCCAGAATCAACTCCTGCTTGAAGCGCTGCAGCACGCTGGCGTGACCTGCCAATTCCGGCCGGATCACTTTCAGCGCAACCAGGCGATCCACTTCCTGATCCCGCGCTTTGTAGACCGCTCCCATTCCGCCTTCGCCCAGCAGTTTCAGAATCTCGTAACGGTCGGCAATGATGCTTCCGATTTCGAGCGAGAGCCCCTGGCTGAAAACCGGGGCTTCCATTCGTGTGGCTTTCGACCAGCGGGTATCCGCCGGCAGATGGGTCATGGTCGCGTCGCTGGACGCAAGCAATGCGCCGCACGAAGAGCAGTGCGACACTCCCGGCGCGTTACTGTGATGACAACCGGGACATTCAATGGCGTCAGGGGGCGAACCCATGGGGTTAGTCTAAGGGTAACGCGCGCCATGTGCAATTCTGTTTCGGCGGCGCGAGTCTCCGGTCCCGGATAGCAGTGTCTTACTTTCGCTTTTCCAATTGCTCACGAATCGCCCGGAGTTCGGCAAGCCGCGCCGGGGTCATGGTGGGATAGCTCATGCTGAGTTCCTTCAAAACAGCAATGACAACCCGTGAAATGATGAGCCGCGCGTTATCCTTGTCATCGGCCGGGATCACATACCATGGCGCGCTCTTGGAACTGGTAGCGCTGAGACAGTCCTCATACGCGCTCATGTATCGATCCCAAAATTTCCGCTCGGCGACATCCGCCTGGCTCAATTTCCAATTCTTGTCTGGCTGGTCGATGCGTTCCAGGAAACGCTTTCGCTGCTCTTCCGCGGAGAGATGCAGAAAAAACTTGACCACGCGCGTTCCGCTGCGATGCAGATGCTTTTCCAAATCGACGATGGAACGGTATCGTCCTTCCCAAATCGTCTTGGCTCCGGCTAACTCATTCGGAAGATCTTCGGCACGCAGGATCTCGGGATGCACGCGGGCAATCAGGACTTCCTCGTAATAGGACCGGTTGAACACCCCGATCCGGCCCCTTGCGGGCAGACAGCGGGTGGTGCGCCACAGAAAATCGTGCTCCAGTTCTTCCGCGCTAGGCTGTTTGAAGCTGAAGACGTCGCAACCTTGCGGGTTGACGCCGGTCAGGACGTGGCTGATGGCACCGTCTTTTCCGGCGGCATCCATACCTTGGAAAATGAGGAGCAGCGAATAACGGTTGGATGCGTACAGCAGGCGCTGCAGAGCGCTCAGTTCCGCGACATCGGCGGCCAGCGCGTCCTTGTAATGCTTTTCTGACTTGTAGAACAGCTTGACGCGGGTCGCGTGCTGTTTCAACTTGATTTTTTTTCCGCCCGATACGCGAAATTCATGGGGATCCAATTTCATAAATCAAAGGATGCGAATACCCAACACTGGGCGATCACCAGAGCGCATGACTATCCTAACTCGCGCGCCGTCAGCACTCCTTCGGATCGGCCGCTAATAACGGCGATGCGATGGGAGGTTGATCCCCGCCGTTCACCGCGACGCCTTGGCGGACATGCAGGCCATCCTGATCACTCCATGTCACCAGGTAGCACTTCGGACAGAGCTGCAAGTCTCGAACCTTCGGGCCCTCGGCGGTCGTCTCGATGCGCTCCATTTCCACGCCGCATTTCGGACACTTCGACAGCTCCGAGGTGGCGTCAACGGCTGGAGGATCTGGCGCGGAGTTGTTCTGCGGCATGAAACCAATCCTCGTCGGGCGATCCTTCGGGACTGCCTCTTTCTTGCCACAGCTTGTGCGCTAAGGCAGCAATATCATCGTGGCTGAACCGGTTCCGCTCCGCTAACGATTCTGTGTGGGCGTGCGCGGCCTGGGAACGCTCCTCAGCTTGGCGCGAGTGTTCGCCCCCGGTCAGGTGATCGGACTTACCGTGTTGTTCGGCAACGCGATGAGCATGTGCGGCGACATCGTGCAGTTCAGCCGCGCGCTGATGATTCTCGTAATGCGATCCACTGTTGTAACGAGTCGACATGGTTATAGGCTCACGATCTGTCCAGACTTGGAGTGGGCTTCCTTGGCGAGCTTGTAGGCCTGATCCGAGTACTCGAGCGCACGTTCTGCATGCCATTTTTCGGCGTCATGGTCGCCTTTTTCGTTGTGCTCAGCAGCGGTTCGATGCGAACGTGCCGCAAGTTCGTGCAGTTGGGCGGCCTCTTGATGTAAATCGCGCATGGCGTTCCTCCTTTGCAAGCATTATCCGCCATTATTGATGTGCACGAATCGGACCACTCGGTGCCGTGACCGAAACCCTCGAAAGTTATGAGCCCCACAAGCCGAAATCCGCGTTGGCCAGCCGAGGTGATGACCGCGCATGGTCGCCATGACCATTAATCGTTATGCGGTGCGGGAAACACTCGACTCGCCGATCGCATCCTCCCAAAGGAGGCCGGAGGAACCAGCATGGCTGCGACAGTTTGGGGCGGGTACATCAGTTTCGGACTTGTGTCGTTCCCGGTGAAGCTCTACTCGGCGGCACGGGCTGAGGCGGTTCACTTTCACATGCTGCATCGCAAGGATCTTTCCCGCGTCAAAGAAGTTTTCTACTGCGCTCAGGAGGACAAGCGAATCGAGCGAACGGAGATCGTCAAGGGTTATGAGGTGAGCAAGGGCAACTACGTGGTCATCGACGACGAGGACCTCAAGAAAATCGCCCCCGCTACCGCCGGTACCATGGACATTATCCAGTTCGTGAAAAATGACGAAGTGGATCCCATTTACTTTGAACGTTCCTACTATGTGGGCCCGGCGGAGAATGGGGGCAAGCCGTTCTCCCTGTTTCTGAAGGCATTAGTGGAAACCAGGCACAGCGCCATCGCAAAGTTGACGATGCACGCCCGCGAAAACGTGGTTTTGATCCGATCAACCGGCGAGGAGCTGCTGTTGCACACGCTCTTTTATCCCGATGAACTGCAAGCTGGAAACAAAGCCGCCGCGCCTCCGAAAGCGACGGCGACACGCAAGGAGATCGACTTGGCGACGGAGATCATCCACCAGCTCTCCGCGCCGTTCAAGCCGGAGAAGTTCGAAGATACCTATCGCGGGCTGGTGGAAACATTAATTGAACAGAAGAAGAAGGGACAGAAGATCACCGCTGCGCCAATGCCTCGGCGGGCTCCGGTGATCGATTTGATGGAGGCCCTGAAGAAGAGCATTCAATCGAGCAAGGGTTCTCGAAGCGAATCGTCGGCCAAGACAAAGGGAAGCCGCAAGCGAAAGGCCGCGTGATCGAGTCATCCGCCGCGACGTGCCTTCCTCCATCCGACAGCCTGGTAGAACTGCGGAACGCGGTCTTCGGCGAAGGGCCGCGATCTTCCAATATCGATCTGAACTCCGCGCGCCTGGCGGGGCTTGGGAAGAAATTCAATGTACGGGAGCTGCCAGCGATCCGCAGCGTATCGTCTTCCAACTGGATTCCAGCTACGCCGACGTGTTTCACGACGCGCCGGATTTCATCGTTGTAGCCTTGAATTGTGGCGAAAGACGAGGACGTCGAGCTGCTGGCCATCGATGGGCAGGAGGTTCGTGTAACGCATCCCGCTAAGCCTTATTTCTCGAAAGACGTGAAGCTTTCAAAGCTTGACGTGGTGCGCTATTTTCTTTCCATCGCTCCCGGCGCGCTCCATGGAATTCGAGACCGCCCGCTGGTTCTGAAACGATTCGTGGACGGCGCTGAAGGCGAAGCCTTCTACCAGAAGCGTGCACCGAAGGATCTGCCTTCTTGGCTGCGAACGGCGACGCTCTCATTTCCATCCGGCCGAACTGCGGAAGAGGTGGTGGTGGACGATGCCGCGGGCCTGGCGTGGATCGCGAATCTGGGCTGCATTGAACTTCACCCTCATCCGGTTCGATCCGCCGATCTCGATCATCCCGACGAATTGCGCGTCGATCTCGATCCTGTTCCCGGCATCGATTGGGCAGATGTTCGCAAGGTCGCGCTCGAAGTAAATTCGTTTCTCATCGAAATGGGGCTGCGCGGTTGGCCGAAAACCAGCGGCTCGCGCGGAATGCATGTGAACGTTCGGATCCAGCCGCGTTGGACCTTCGCCGAAGTGCGCCGTGCGGCCGTCGCACTATCGCGTGCCATCGAGCGGCGCGTACCGGCGATGGCCACTTCGAAGTGGTGGAAGGAAGAGCGGCACGGCGTGTTTCTGGATTACAACCAGAACGCGAAAGATCGCACCACGTGTTCCGCATACTCCGTGCGTCCGACGCCCGATGCGCGTGTTTCAACGCCCCTCGAATGGAGTGAAGTTCCCGATTGTGAGCCGGCCGACTTCACCGTACTGACGATCCCGAAGCGATTTGCGGCGATCGGCGATCCGCATGCGGGAATGGATGCCGTAGCGGGTTCGCTCGAAAAGTTGCTGGAACTCGCGGAACGAGATGAAGCGGAGGGATTGGCCGATGCGCCGTGGCCACCGCACTTTCGCAAGGCGGCCGGTGAAGGGTCTCGTGTGGCTCCATCGCGCGCGAAGCCGGTGAGAAAACCCCGCGTCAAGATGCCTTTGATCGTGATCGCGAATTCGCCCCATAAGAACGATGCAGTGGCCGGTCTGGAGCGATGGAAAAGCAAGCACGCCGAGGTTGCGCGGCTTCTTGCGGAGGACGATGTTCTGATTGACGCGATGCGCGGGCGCTCATCGACCTGGACGCGCATCCGCGTGAACTTGCGCCATGTGCCGGATGAGATGCGACCGGCGCAGGAGACGCCAGATCCTGATGACGATCCGACCCGCCAATGGCGAGAATCGACGCGAGCGTTAAGAAAGAACCCGTAGCCGCTATCCGAAAATTTCCAACAGTTCCTGCGGCGGGACCACTTCAAGCTGCGCGTAAGTACAGTCGCTGGGCAGCTTATCCATTCGCCACCGCCGAAATTGGGCCATGTGCCGAAAGCGCGTACCCTGCATGTGTTCGTAAGCGACTTCCACCACCAGTTCCGGCCGGAGAGGCTCCCAAGATAGATCTTTGCCTTGGCTCCAGCGGCTCTGGCCACCGGGGATTCGTCGCGGACCGTCGGAGCTTTCGGCATGCTCTGCCCAATCCCGCCAGGGGTGATTCACCAGCGCGTTATTTCTATACGGCGCAAGGAATTTCGCGAGCTCCAGTCGTTTCGCTTCGGTGAAGCTGGCGCAAACGCCGACATGTTGTAGCGCGCCCGCTCGATCGAACAGACCCAGCAGCAAAGAGCCGATTAACGTTTGCGCGCCTTTCTTGTGCCACCGAAATCCCGCCACTACGCAATCGCAATCGCGTTCATGCTTCACCTTCAGCATCACGCGTTTGTCGGATTGGTACGAGCCGGAACTCAATTTCGCCATCACACCATCGAGTCCCGCGCCTTCGAAGCGATGAAACCAGTCCGTAGCGATATCGCGATGGCGCGTCGCAGGCGTGATGTGGATCGGGGTCTTGGCCGCAGACAACAATATTTCCAGCTCCGCACGGCGCGTTTGAAACGGCTCGCTTCGCAAATCACGATCTGCTTGGCATAGCAAATCGAAAAATACAACGGATGCCGGAGTTGCGCTCGCCAGAAGTTTCACTCGCGATGCGGCGGGATGGAGGCGAAGCTGAAGCGCATCGAAATCGAGACCGCCGTTTTTCGCGATAACGATTTCGCCATCCAGCACGCAGCGCGATGGGAGCTGCGCGCGCAGCACCTCCACCACGTCGGGGAAATAGCGATTCAGCGGCTTCGCGTCACGGCTCTGGATCAGGATCTCATCGCCGTCGCGAAAAATGATGGCGCGAAAGCCGTCCCACTTCGGCTCGAAGATCCAGCTATCGCCCGCGGGAATTTCTTCGACTCGTTTCGCGAGCATTGGCAGGATCGGAGGATTTACGGGAAGATCCACGTTCTCATGCTACGACGCGCGCTGCGCGATTCGCGCTGTGCAAGGCTCCGCCGCTGTCGCAGATAGAACTCCGCGTTCGGAACCCGAACGACCAGGAGTCCATTTCTATCAAGTAATCGATAGGACTGCTGCAACGCCGTCGCTGGATCGTTCAACTGCTCGAAGCAATTCCAAATGAAGATCGCTCCCAGAGGCCGCAGCCTTGGGGGAATAATCCTGCAGCGCGATCTGCTTTACAGCCGCGCCCTGACAGCGCGCAAAGGCACTGGTCGACTTTCCGATATCGAGCCCTAGCGGCCGCCATCCCCAGCGTTCCGCCGTCTCGAGATGCGCGGGTGCGGCACGATGGTCGTTGCTTTGTACTCGAAGCCGAGCCACAATCTCCCACCATTCCGGCGTGAACGTATCACGCCGGAACGTGACTTAGAGAGTCGAGCTACTTGCGTCCCCGTGGGGCCTCGTGCCCATGGGCGTCATGCATCGCGCTCCCATGGAACCCCTGTCGATGCTCGGCGGGACGCTCGCCACGCGCCGGGAACGAGCCGTGGTAGCCGTGACGAAAGTCGAAATGATGGTCGACGTGCCCGAAAAAATGTTCCGGACCGTGGAACCAGGGTCCCGCACCGATGAATATGCCGCCGGAAAACCATTCCGGGCCATAGTAGCCATCCGGCGCGCAATTATAAGGAGGGACCTCGTAGTACCCGTAAGGGCACACCGGAGGCTCGCCGATGCTTACGGCAACTTGTGCGCTCATTTTTTGACCGGGAGCCAGTAAAATCCCCGCAGCCATTGCCACAAAGAAGAGGAATTTCAGTGTTTTCATGTCTTTGCCTTTCGTTAACGCGCTCGAACTCAGCGTCTGGCATAAAATGAGGCATTTGTGATTCCAAATGAAACTAGAGGGGCTGCGCTCCCGTGAGACGCTCCGCGTGGAGACGAGTCGAGTCGACGTCCGCCGTTCATTTCAGCACGATGAGCCTGACGCGAAAGCGACAGGACCCTTATGTTATGGGGTCTTTTGACCGATAAATGATCATTGGCGCCGGACGGCACCCGCCGCGCCTCTCTGAAGATCGGCGCTCCTACGATGGCGACGCAAATAATTTCACTACCAGCGCCGGATCAACGCGCCTCGCAGGCGCTGATTCCGAAAATCGAAGCCGATCCGCGCATCGTCGCGTTCGCGCAGACCACTGCCGGCAAGATCGCAATGCTCGCCTGTGCGGCGGTGCTGTTTTATGTTCGTGGCGTGCGGGACCCGGTGTTCATCGCGGTGCTTGCAGGAATCCTCTTTCTGCCGCGGCATACCTGGACCGTGATGGCGATCGGCGGGATTTACTGGATGCCATCGGTAATCCAGGGCAAGTTCAACCTGAGCCAAAGGATCACGGGAACCGCGCTCGCGATTGCAATCGCCGCGCTGTTGTGGATCATGATTCAGCGGTGGCCCAACGGATGGGTGGCGCGCAACCCGAGGCTGTCGCTTCTGGGGATCTTCGCAACCACCCTCGGGGCTGCTGTGTCCGCGCAGGGATTGAGCGCCAACGTGCTGTGGCCCCTGGTCGCGTCGTTGTCCGCTTGTCTATGGATATTCTCTCTGGCGTTGACGGATCGCGCACAATCCACAACTTGGCTCGACCCCATCCGCCAAAATGCGGCGATGTTCTTTTCGTTCTTCCCGACGACATTCGCGTCGACGACTCCTTTTTTCAAGCGACCTTCCGCGATGCGACACATGGAAGCGAAGAATCCTGAAGAACGCGCCATCGTGCAATTGAAGGGGCTCAAATTGCTGGCATGGAGTATTCTCCTGTCGCTGGTCTGGGCGATTCTCGACACTGCATCGGGCGCCATTGGCATTCCGAAATTGCCGGATGCGATCGCCGCCAGTACGGCACATCATCCACCAGCCTGGTATCTGTGCTGGGCGAGTCTTGCTCGATGAATTCTTTGATTCGATGCTGCGCATCGCTCTATGGGGAAACACCGTGGTCGCTGGTTGTCGCCTGGCCGGGTTCCGGCTGTTGCGCAACTCGTACCGGCCACTGGAATCGCGAACGCTGGTCGACTTTTGGAATCGATATTACTACTACTTTAAAGAACTGGTCGCCGATTTCTTTTTCTACCCGGTGTATATGCGCTGCTTCAAGAAGCATCCCCGGGTTCGGATCCTGTTCGCCACGTGGGTGGCGGTCGGTCTGGGCATACCGTTATTTCATTTCATTCGCGATATAGACGTTGTGCGTCAGATCGGCCTGTGGCGCGCCGTGACGGGGTATCACGTGCTTATGTGTTACGGGACGTTGCTGAGCATCGGAATCGGCATTTCTCAAATTCGAAAAATGAACGCGCCCCGAGTTCGCGAGGGCTCTTTTCTGCGAACGCGAGTCCTCCCTATCACGGGGGTGATCTTGTTCTTTTGTTTTGTTCAGGTGTTCGCTGAATTGCGGCGCGACTGTGCCGATTCACGAGCATCTGCTTTTCCTGACCCGTCTTGTAGGCTGGTCAGCCTAACCACGAAAGGGGTAAATGATGATTGAGCGCAATGCGATTCGCGAACTAGTAAGATCGCTGCTACGAAGCAAGAACGACACCAGATCGTTTACGGATTCAGATTCGCTGGTATTGTCGGGCCGGCTCGATTCGATTGAAATCCTGCAAATCGTCATGTTCCTTGAAGACCACGGCATTGGCTTCGAGGATGAGGCTTTCGATCAGGAGGATTTCGATTCGATCGACAGAATTCTTGCGCGGATCGAGCGGGCTTCCACGGCCGGCAATCCACGAGCGTAGAAAGGATGTTGCTGGACACCACAGCGGCGAAGTCCGCACCCAAGGCCGCATCGCGAGCCACTTCACTCCTGGTGCTATACGGGATGACGGGGTTCAGCCGGCCTGATTGCGGAGCAGGCGCTCGAAAAATACGTGACGCTGCTGGTTGGCGCGACGGCCTCGGCATCGGCGGTCATCATTTTCACGTACTTTCTGGGTTTCGCACTCGGAGGACTGGGCGCGGCCCGCCTGTTGAAACGCGGACTGGTGCGAAATCCGTTACGCGCCTACGCAGGAATCGAATTGGTCACCGGCTGTGCCTGCGTGGCCTTTTCTTTTGCATTTCCTGCTGCGATGGCGTGGCTCGCTCCACTGCAAAACCACGTGGGCGGCGATTTTGAAAAATATCTGGTCCGATTCTTCTGCGGATGCATTCTGGTGCTCCCGATCGCAGGCCTGATGGGCGCGTCGTTTCCATTGCTCGCGCAAGCGCTGGATGATTCCGATTCCAATACTAACTCCAACTCTGCCCGGCGCTGGTCCGTCGCCTATTCAGCCAACCTGGCGGGCGCGGTGCTGGCGTCGATAGCGGCGCCATTCGCGGTTCTGCCCGCCATCGGGCTGCGTGGCGCAATGTGGTTGTGCTTGGCCATCTGCTCCGCGGTAGCAATCTTCGTCCAGGCCCGCGGCGGCGCGACGTCGCCAATGCGGCGATCTTTTGCGATGAGCAGCCGATCATGGCAGCCGGCCTATACACATCTGCTGATCGGGGCCTTCTCATCCGGCTGCGTGTTCTTCGCGCTGGAGATCATTTGGGTACACCTGGTGGGAACCGTCGTGGGTGGAAGTATCTATGCCTTTTCCTCGATGTTGACCGGCGTGCTGATCGGACTGTGGGGCGGATCCTGGATCGCGAACCGGCCGAAAGGCGTTCGCCCGGCGAGAGTTCTGTTAGCGAGCGCGTTTGCGCTGCTGCTCCAGCTTGCGGCGTGGCCGCTGGCGCCGGCGTTGTTCATACTTCCGCCGAAGGCAATCGCGGTGGGCTTTTATTCGCGCGAACTGTATCGTCTGCTGGTCGCCTGCATTTTGATCGTTCCTTCCGCGATTCCCCTGGGACTCATTTATCCAGCCTTGCTCAAGACCGGGCCGATTGCGATTCCGCGCGGCGATCGCGAAGGCAGCGCCTGGTTTGCAGGCTACATGAGCGCGTCGAACTCATTGGGCTGCCTGGCCGGGGCGCTGCTTTCGACATTCGTTCTCATCGATCGGCTTGGTTCGGAATGGTCATTGAAGATCATCATCCTGCTGATCGGTGCTCTGTGGCTGGTGTTCGAATTCCGCATCCCGGAGATCGGCATGGTGAATCGGCGTGAATCGCGCAAACGATGGGAGACGCGCTTCGCGGGCGCATTCCTGTCAGCAATGCTGGTGGCGGAGTCTGGGCGACTCACTGGAATCTGGAATACCTGACTGCGGGCGCATCGATGTACTTCGGCGAGAATCCCGAAGCATGGAAAGCAGCCGGCTCCATCCCATCCGATTCATCGGCCACAACCTCGATGGTGTTTCACGATGAAAGTGTCCAAGGCGGCTTTACCACTGTGCTGTTGAAGCGCACATGGTCCGCCGGATCGCAACGTTCCAGCATCAATCTGTTCACCAACGGAAAATTGCAAGGCAACGACGATCGGACCGGAATGGTGCAGGGCCAACAGGTGGGCACCGCCGTGCTGCCCTCGCTGTTCACGAAACATTTCAAGCGCGCGCTGCTAATCGGTCTGGGGACTGGTCACGGCGCTGCGATTCTCAAGGAATTCGGTTTTGCAAGGCTGGATATCGCCGAGCTGTCGCCTGGAATCGTGCGCGCGGTGGACGCTGAATTTCGCCACACCAATCAGGAGGTGCTTCGCGATCCGACGGTGCACTGCACGCTCGAAGATGGACGCAACGTATTGTTGACCAGCGCCGATGCGCGCTATGACCTCATCACCGTGGGACTCACCACCATCTGGTTTTCTGGCGCGACCAATCTGTACTCGAAGGAGTTCTACGAAATCGCCCGTCAGCATCTGGCAGAGGATGGCGTGCTGCAACAGTGGGTGCAATTGCACCGCATCGGTCCGGATGAAATTGCAAGCGCGATCGCGAGTGTGAGGTCGGTATTTCCGTACGTCTCCTATTGGAACTACGAGGGAGCCGGGATGGTGCTGGCCGCCGATCATCCGCTCGATCCACAGCAGGCGCAGAGTGCTCGTCTGGCGGCGATGCTTCATCAGCACGACGGCCAGACGCTGGACGACGCGCAGAATCTGATGGCTCGCGTCTTGCAAGGGCGGCTGCTCAGCGAGCGCGGTGTGGATCGCATGATTCAGCAACTGCGGCCGGTGATCAACACCGATCAGAACCGGCATCTGGAATACGCGACTCCGCGATATTCGTCCTCTCAACGCGATTGGGAGAAGTACAACCTCGATTTCTTTAAGCAGTGGGAGCCAAAACCATGAATTTCAATTTCAGTGAGCCGATGTTCCGCCATTCGCAGTCCCAAGGCGAAAGACTTGCCGTATCGGTGGGTGAGCAGAACCTCTCTTATTCCGAGCTCGCCGTGCTCGCGCAGCGTACCGCAGCATGGCTGAATCAAGATACGGCGCGGCCCCGCGGATTCGTGGCGATTCTCGCGTCGAGGAGCATGGAAGCGTACGTGGGCGTGCTCGGCACGGGCTGGTCCGGCGACGCCTATGTCCCCATCAATCCCAAGTTGCCTGAAGATCGCATCGCGATGCTGCTCGAAATCGTCAAGCCGGTCGCATTGATCACCGACGCCGCCGGACGGAAGGCTCTCACGGGCCGGGCGCTGGCCGCCGCGCCCAAGCTGGTGCTCAACAGCTTTGACGCTCTGCCGGCTTACGATCCGCAGGATCGTCCGCGCCAGATGGAAGCGGAGGATCGCGCCTACATGATCTTCACGTCTGGGAGCACAGGCGTTCCGAAAGGCGTCTTGGTTCCGCTGCGCGCGATTCATGCACTCGTTGCCGGAATGCAGGAAGTGTACGGATTTGGTCCGCACGATCGCTTCTCGAAAGCGTACAACCTTAGCTTCGATGGTTCGATCCACGATATGTTCACCTGCTGGAACGCTGGTGCGTCGCTACATCCGGTGCCGGCGAATCAGTTGATGGCTCCGGCCAGGTTTATTCAGGAAAAGCAACTGACGATGTGGACGTCCGTACCCTCTACCGCAGTATTCCTGGAGCGTATGAAACTGCTGCAGCCCGGCGCGTTCCCATCGCTGCGCTACACGATTTTTTCGGGAGAGCCGCTGCCGGTGCGCTCGGCTCTGGCGTGGCAGAAGGCCGCGCCGAACAGTGTGGTCGACAATATTTGCGGGCACACCGAGGCTTGTTGCTTCTCTACTCTGGAGCGCCTTTCCGACCCGCCGAACGTCACTCCGAAGTTGGGACTGGTGGCCATCGGCAGAGCGCTGCCCGGTTTTGAAGCTGCTGTGCTCGATTCAAACTGCCAGCCTCTTCCGCCCGGGCAGCCAGGCGAGCTGGCGCTTTCCGGACCGCAGGTCGCCCAAGGCTATTTTCTCGATCCCGAACGCACCGCCGCGCGTTTCCCCTCGATCGGCGGCAAGACTTGGTATCGAACCGGCGACCTGGTGGTGGTCGACGAATCGGGCAGCCTTCATCACTTGGGTCGCATCGACAATCAGGTGAAAGTTCTGGGCCATCGGATCGAACTCGGGGAAGTGGAAGCGCATCTCAGCGCGGTGTGCGGCACCGATGCCGTCGCGGCCGTGGCTTGGCCGGTGGAACATGGTTCGGCCAGGGGCATCGCGGCATTTCACACGACGGATGGCCTTACTCCGCAGGAAGTCCGCGACAAAATGATCGAGCGTGTTCCGCGGTTTATGGTCCCGCAGCAAGTGCGCTGGGTGGAAAAAATTCCGCTCACCGAACAAGGTAAGATCGATCGCGCATCGCTGCGTGCGCTCCTGGAAGCGACTAGGGATGACGCGTGGGAATCCTCTAAGATCCAGCCGGTTGGCGCGAAATGATGCGGCAGTTGCAGCTTGCCGATGGCCTGCAGGTGTTCTCGCTGAATCCGGACGAAACTCGTTTCGTACACGGCGAGGTATTCGGCGCGCGTTGCTATCTTCAGCACGGCATCGAGTTGCGCGATGGGGACTGCATCTTCGATGTCGGCGCCAACATCGGACTGGCTTCGATTTTCTTCTCCAAACAAGGCCGGGGCCTGCGGATCTTCGCATTCGAACCCAGCCCGGCCGCGTACGAATGTCTGAAATCCAACGTTGAACTTCATGGCGCCAATGTCCGAACGTTCGAGTGCGGATTGTCCGATAAGCCGGGCACCGCGGAGTTCACGTACTATCCGGCTAACTCCGTAATGTCGGGATTCCACGCCGATTTGGAGCAGGATCGGGCAACCACGAAGACGTTCATGGTCAACTCTGGCTTCGCGCCGCGTCACGCCGACTTATTTCTCGGCTCAAAGTTCAAGAAAGAGACGTTTCCGTGTCGCTTGCGCACGCTTTCCGACATCATTGATGAACAAGGCGTCGCGCGGATCGATCTTTTGAAAGTGGATGTCGAAAAGAGTGAAAGAGAAGTCTTGTCAGGAATCCGCGAAGAGCATTGGGGGCTTATCCGGCAAATCGTTGTCGAAGTTCACGATGAGGAGGGAGCTCTCTCTGCAGTTCAGAAAGAGCTGGCGCGACATGAATTTGAGGTCTACGCGGAACAAGATCTTCAGCTCAAGGGCACGCGCATATTCAGCGTGTTCGCAAGAAAACTCTCCTGAACGGCGTGACGCGTGGAATGGTGTTTCATCACCCGGTGCCATCCCGAGTCTCCGTCGTATTCAGCCGGCTTCGAAGGTACCGATAATAACCGCTGCGAGTGACGTGCGCGAGTTCGCACATCTTCTCAATACTCAACCCGCCCTGCCGCTGCATCCTCGTTTCGATCACCTGGAAGATGCCGTTGCGCCACGCACGCTGGTCGTTCGGCGCAACTCCTCGACTTGCTGCAAGGCATGTCTGAAAAACTGAATGATCAATTGCTGATGTGCGATCGACCGTTCCAACTCAGCGATCCGCTGGGGAGCGCTATTGAGCGGCGAGGCATCGCCACCTTTGCGCGGACGGCCTCGTGCCCGCAGGCTGGATTCACCACCCTCCTTCACCCGGCGCACCCATTCATATAGGAGCTTGCGATGGACCCCCAGTTCACGCGAAAGCACTGGTATCTTCTCGCCATCCAGAATCCGCCGCACGGCATCCATGCGAAATTCACGGCTATAGTCGCGCATACCTGCCGCTGGCTTGCGATGCGCATCTCCTGGCGAATCTCATGCTGCCCTCCCAGCATTACCTGCGAAATTGCTGCGCAGTTTGTGCGAACGCCCTAGTGGTGTAGTTAGGCACGGCCCTAAAATCCACAGAAATAATCTCTTAGTTTGTGTGTGCCACACTTGCTGTCACGGTTTATTGCGGCCCGCGATGGTGAATATCGAGTCCTTGATGATGACACGGAGCTTTGCGCTCAACCAGTATAGGAGCGCTGATAATCGCTCAGAGTAACCGTTATTCTCGTCGTTCGGCGAGTCGCTATCCATCGTGTGATCGATACGAAAATGGAGTAGGAGATGCGTTTTTGCCATCATTACCGTATCAACTATCCAATATTGACAGCATTCCCAGTCCCGCTTAACATCGATGAGCCAGCGTGTAAAAAAAGTGGAAAGCACGCACAGAAAACGGAGAATACGACTCAGCATATGAGCACTAATACCCTGAATGGATTTCGAGGACCAATCCAGCAAGTGTTATTTGCGCTATTGGCGGTAGTAACGTTGCGCGGCGATACCACATTTACATTTCAGGATGGCGCGAATGGTTACTCGGGTGCCAAGGACGCTTCAATAAACACCCAATATTCCCAATACAACGGTGGTAACGGGGTCCAATGGACCGGCGACGCGGAACTGGGTTGCTACACCACTACCGGCGCGGGGGCTTACGCAGTTAGATACCTTCTGAAATTCGGGGCCCTCACCATCCCTGCCGGATCGAGCGTAACTTCCGCGACTCTGACGATTGCGCTCGATTCGTGGAATGAAGGCGCCGGAAACATCACCGGCTACTACCTGAAGAATAGCTGGGATCCGGCCTCGACTAAGCTCGGGTGGCTGCATCGCGATGCATCTGCATGACTGGGCCGCGCCCGGTGCGGGCTCGGCGGGCGTTGACACGGTTGCCGGCACCACGTTTAAAGTCCCGGCGCTGCGGCCGGTTGGACCGCAGACCGTAACGATTCCGCTCGACATGGCGCAGGTGCAGTCGTGGATCAATTCTCCCGCAACGAATCAAGGGATCATGTTGGTCAACAATAATCCCGGCGAGATTGTTCGCCCGGTAAGCACTGTAGGGACGCAGAAGATGCGGCCGCTGTTGACCATTGTCATTGGCGGCACCACGCCTGCTGTGTCCGTCTCGATTTCTCCCACCAGCGCGACCGTGCAAGCGGGCAAGACGCAGCAATTCACGTCGACCGTGACGGGCAGTTCCAATACATCGGTTACGTGGACCGCGACCGGCGGCACGATCTCGTCATCGGGTTTATATACCGCGGGCTCCACCGCGGGCAGTTTCAGCGTTACCGCAACCTCCGCGGCCGATTCGACAAAATCCGCTTCGGCGAGCGTGACTGTTCAACCTGCACCAGTAGTGTCCGTCTCGATTTCTCCTACCAGCGCGACCGTGCAAGCGGGCAAGACGCAGCAATTTACTTCGACCGTCACCGGCAGCTCCAATACATCGGTTACCTGGACCGCGACCGGCGGCACCGATTTCGTCATCGGGTTTGTATACCGCGGGCTCCACCGCGGGCAGCTTCAGCGTTACCGCAACCTCCGTCGGCCGATTCGACAAAATCGGCTTCGGCGAGCGTGACTGTTCAACCCGCGCCAGTAGTATCCGTCTCGATTTCGCCCACCAGCGCGACCGTGCAAGCGGGCAAAACGCAGCAATTCACTTCGACCGTCACCGGCAGCTCGAATACATTGGTCACTTGGACCGCGACCGGCGGCACGATCTCGTCATCGGGCTTGTATCACCGCGGGCTCCACCGCGGGCAGTTTCAGCGTTACCGCAACCTCAGCAGCCGATTCGACAAAATCCGCTTCGGCGAGCGTGACTGTTCAACCTGCACCAGTAGTGTCCGTCTCCATTTCTCCCACTAGCGCGACCGTGCAGGCGGGCAAGACGCAGCAATTCAGCTGCGACCGTCACCGGCAGTTCCAATACAGCGGTCACCTGGACGGCGACCGGTGGCACGATTTCGGCATCGGGTTTGTATACCGCGGGCTCAGACGGCTGGAAACTTCGCGGTCACCGCGACGTCGGTGGCGGATACCAGCAAGAGCGCGACAGCCACGATTACCATTCCTGGCGTGCAGAGCAGCCTTCCGCCAGTGCCGCGTCAGAACGACGGAGCGTATGTCGTCGTCCAGAGTCCCGGCGTCCGGCATGCACTTCACCGCTCCCGCGACGATTCGCATGTACGCCGATCCGTTCGACGTCGATGCGCCCGATCCCGACGCGCTGACCGTGAACTTCCTGCATGAACGGGCAATCCGTCGGCACCTTCACGGGAAACGACGCCCAGAACGGGTATTTCGCGCTGACAGTGAATAACCTCGCCGCCGGAACCTACGCAATCACCGCGCAAATCACCACGACCCAGAACCAACTTGTGACCAGCTCTCCCGTGACAATCTTCGTCGATAATCCAGCGGTATCGTCCGGGCCGGTATTCAATCTGACTGCCGACGTGGTGCTTTCGGGATCGCAGAGCGCCACGTATACAGGCACGCCGGCGAATCACTGCGCGATCAATGGCAACGGCTTCCAGATTCGTTCGGCCTCCGGCTTCACCGGATCGTTAAACATTCAGCAACTGCGATGTCCGCGGACTTGGGCACTGCGACCAATCCCTGCGATCGACGTGACCGTAAACGGCTCGGGTTCGATTCAGCTGACCGGCAACGTGTTCGATACGTTCGGAACCGTCTCCATTGGCGCGAACGATCAGGCGCAGGCGGCGGTCCGCAATAACGAGTTTCGCGAGAACACGCTGGTGCCTGTTACTTCGCTGCCCACCGAATATTCCGGACCAGACGCTTCCCGTGTTTCACTGCGACCGGCAACTCCTCGCGCGCAGCAGTTCTTCCAGGGCAACAACGTCGGGCTGTCCACGGTTGTGTTCGAGAACACGCGAAACTGGCTGATCGGCGGCAGCACCGATGCCGAGAGCAACGTTCTGATGGGCGTGCGCTGCGGATTCACGATCAACGGACTCGTCGAACATGGTGCTGCGCGGCAACTACAGCCAGCACAATTATCCGCACCGCATGTCGCAGGGCGAAAACTTCCAGTTGGATGGCGACGGATTCCTGGCGGAACACAACGTCATCCGCAGCTCGTCCTGGCCGGTGCGCGGCATGGGCGGCGAACTCCGCTACAACCTGATCGATGCCAGCGGCAACTCCGACCAGGTGTTGCAAGCGTCCGATGAGCAACACCAATATCCATCACAACGTTTTTTCGTTCACGGTCAGCCAGACGTTCTACAGCCCGGGCGCAGGGCTCAAGCTGATGTATAACGTCGACAACGTTCAGTTCCACAACAACGTGATGGACGGCGGCGGCACGTTTATGGGCTTCTACGGAAGTCCCGATTTCCGTCATCGACGGCGCGTTCCTGGGCAGCCTGCGAAACAACGTCTTCTACAATTTCGCGGGGCTCTCCGGCCAGCCCGTCGTCGCGGGCGATCTCGGCGAATCGACGCAATCCGCCGCTGCGCGCCTGCGCTATTCCGATTACAACGATTTCTTCAATCCCGATGCGCCCAATCAGACCAACTACGGATTGGGAGTGGTCGGGCTCTCGCCCGGCGCGGCGGGCTACGGCATGCACGACCTGGGCGGGTTTAATGGCCACGTGAATCCGAAGTTCACCCAGCCGACGGCGATTCCGTTCCCGTTCCTTCCGGAGGATATCTGGAGCCGCACCAAGAAAGTTTCGGATGTCCTGGCGACATATCGAGCGATGTATTCGCCGGCCCGGGCAGTCCGCTGATCGGCGCGGGCGATCCGCAAGATGGCGCGGGCGGCAATATCGGCGCGATCGGCAATGGCGAGCCGGCCGATCAATTCGGCCGCTTCGGCGCCGGGACATCGACGCCCGCAGCCCCAGCGATCTCCGGCTTCACGGCCACGCCGAGCACGGTGGCTGCGGGACAAAACGCGGCATTGAACTGGTCGGTCACCGGCGCAACCTCGCTGAGCATCGCTCCAGGCATCGGCAGCGTGACGGGCACCTCCGTGACGGTCGCTCCGACTCGACTACGACATATACTTTGACCGCGACGAACTCAGCCGGCTCGGTGACTTCGACCACCACCGTGGTGGTTACCGCCTCGACAGCGGTTTCCGTCGCTGTCTCGCCGAATCCGGCTTCGGTCCCGGGAACGGCACGCAGCAGTTCACTGCTACAGTTACGAACGCACGAACACGGCAGTCACGTGGACCGCGACAGGCGGCACCATCTCTCCGGCTGGACTTTACACTGCGGGCTCGACCGCGGTGCGTTTTCAGTGACGGCAACCAGCGTTCAGGATTCGACCAAGAGCGCGACGGCGACGATCACCATCGTGAACCAAACGGTCACCAGCAACCATCCGCGCATCATTCTCGATGCGCCCACGCTCGCCACGCTGCGGTCGCGCATGCAGGCGCGCACCGCCGAATGGAACACACTCAAATCGACCTGCGACTCCTACATCGGCGGCAGCCGCCCAATTCATCAACGGCAACGATTATCCCGACCGTCCGAATGTCGGCGAAGGCTACGAGGGCGATGGCTATGTCGCGGCGCTGATGCCGCTCGGGCTCTGCTATCAGACGATCCTCGCGTCCGATCCGGCGACTGCCGCGAAGTATGGAGCGGTCGGAGTCGCCATCCTGATGGCGATGTCGGACCCGAACAATCAGACGGCGACTGATTGCGATTGCCCGGTACCGCTGCGCGACGATGGCTACGGCATCCGCAACTTTGGATTCGGAATGGCCATGGGCTACGACTGGTTCCACGACCTGATGTCGCCGGCGCAGTTGTCGCAATTGCAAACCGCGCTGACGCAATGGATCACGACATTTGAAACCGATCCCAAGGTCGCTTTCGAATATGAAATTCCGCAGGGCAATTACTACGCGGGTTACTACGTCTCGAAATGCGTGGCGGCCCTGGCTGTCCAGGGCGATAACGCCATCGCCGACACCTGGTGGAATGACTGGTACAACAAAGAGCACCTGGCGCGCACAGCGCCCTATTACAGCAGTAATCTCGCTGGCGGCGGCTGGACCGAAGGGTACGCGCAGTATGGAATTCTGGCGACGCGAAATCAGTCGCTGCCGGTGCTGGCGGTGAAGACGGCGAAGGGTATCGATCTGATCCAGGCCGGCAACCCGCAGGCGTCTTACACCTATCCGGTCGACAACCCGCGTTGGCTGATGGCGTTCACCTGGCCCACGCGCGATCTGATCGACGATCGCGGCGAGTTGTATAGCACGGGCGATCCGCAGATCTGGCCAGGCACAGGCCGCCTCGACACGTATCGCTTCTCAGCCGGTCTTCTCGAGATGCTGGGCGATCCGGCCGCACCAATGATGCACAAGTACGCCAGCGATGCCAAGACGGCGCTCGATCTTTTGGGCGTCGGCGACACTACGGAGTGGATCGACTTCCTGTTCTGGGATCCGAATGCGCCGGAGACCTCGGACTACTCGAGTCTGCCCGTGTCGTACCTGGCACCCGGAATGGGCGGAGTCACAGCGCGATCGGACTGGTCCACGAGTGCCACGTTCATGTCGTTCATGTCTGGCCCGTACATTAACAATCCCGGCGCGGGACATGAAGCTTTCGATAAAGGATCGCTCGCGATCGAGAGGAATAAGAACGCGCTGCTGGTGAATCCTGACGCGTGGTTGACTCACGATCCTAATGGCGATCCGGGCTGGAGCGCCGGATTCGACGATCGCTTCGGAAACTGGGACGCGAATCACAACATCGGCAATCGGACCTTCTACAACACGTTCCAGGTGCGCCAGTTGAATAGCAGCGGTGCGCTGGTCTCGCCGTTTGGACAGAGCTCGGCGCAGCGATCGGATGGTGCGCGCACTGAGGTCAGCCGCTACGAAGACGGCGGATCGTACGTGTTGTCGGTGGGGCAATTTCTGGAAGACATGTATTATCCGTTCCGGAATCCCGCCACCGGCCAGGCCACCATCTGCTCCGGCGCAGTGTCGGCGGTGACGTCCCTATCGCGAGAGATCGTGTACCTGCGTCCGTCGCAGTTCGTGGTCTACGATCGCAGCTCGATCTGCGATGCATCGCTCGATCAGTACCTGGCGTTTCATTTCCCCGCCGATCCGGTGGAAGTCGCCGCGCCCGCCACTGGACTGCATCGCTTCGATGTGAACACGGGACAATTCGCCGGATCGATGACTACCATCCTGCCGGCAAATGCCGCGATCACAACCACGGCGCAGCTCTCGACGGACACGCGAGTGTGGAACAAGGTGTGGCGAAGCGAAATTCGTGCCACGGACTCGCCCACGGCAACGCGCCGCTGGATGACGGTGTTCGATCTCGCGCCATCGTCAAGCCAGGTGGCATCGGCAACTGCCATCAACATTGCGGCTGGCGCCGCGGTAGGCACGTTGCTCCAATCGGCCACGGGGAACAACGTCGTGATCGCGGGAACGGCTCCGGTAGGAACCGCGATCGCGGGGGCGATCGGCTACACGGTACCTGCGGCCGCAACCCGCCACGTGATTACCGATCTCGCACCGAACACGGGTTATACCATTTCCGTGTTCGTGTCGGGCCTGAACCACTCCGTAAGCGTGGCACCCGGCGGCAGCAGCATGACCACCGCGAACGGAGTTCTCACCTTCCAGGTGAATGCAAGCGGTCAGGTGACGCCGTAGCACGGCTCGGCCGGTCGAACCAGGGAGGGCGCCAATCGCGTCTTCCCTGCGGGGCCAGCGGCCGGGCTGAGCCGATATAACCGCAGGTTTATCAGGATCCTTCAACACGCATCGCCTCACCGATCTCATCGCGCCTATCGAGTGCCGCCCGGTCCCACTTCGCCAGATCAGCCGCCGCGGAATAGGTTTCCTCTAGAAACTCCAGGACGGTGCCGGCTGGATCTTCGGCACTTCTCGCATCTTGATAGTCGAGGATGAATTCGCCGAGCGTTCCGTCGAACCGGCCCTTACCCGAGAGCACGGTTTTGTCGAGGCCCTCGGGAACGGGCGCCGCGTAGGCATAGAATGCGGCGCGTCCATAGCCGCCATTGCCAGGCCAGAACCCCGCGCTGATCACTTCATGCGAGTACGCTTCGGCCTGAATCGCATCGGCGCCTGGCCGCCGCGGGGCTCGCTTTCCGTTGAATCGCGTCACCGCAAGATCGAACGATCCCCAGAAGAAGTGGACCGGGCTGATCTTTCCATAGAAGTTTGTCGAGAAGCGCTTCAGTAATGTGTCGGCGATCCTGAGCACATTCCAGAAGCGCGAAAGCGCATCGTTGTCGTAGCTGCAGTGGACCGTGTCGACGTCGCACCGGATAGGATTCGCCACCTCCACCGGCATCGGATCAATCTCCACGGATACTCCGACAGAAGCTAGGGCACTCATGAATTCCCCAAAGAACTTAGCGACGGAAACCGGCCGCAGCGGGATCTTGCGGATTTCCCCGCGGCTGGTCCGCAAGATCAGCTCATGCGATACAAAATCGAATTCGATGTCGAGCAGAGTGCCGCGATCCGCTGCCATGGCCGAGGTCGTGAGTCCGCGCGCCGAAAGATAAAACGGTACATTCCACCAGTGATTTTGGATCGGCGTGAGTCCCAAGCGTGTCTTGCCGACGATCTGCATGTACATGTGCAGCGTTTCCGCCGTGTCTTTCCATTGTTCCCATTCAAGTACCGGCCACTCGCCAAGGTCGGGCAAAGGATGTTGCATTCGTTTCCTCGCTAAAGCGCGTTTCGTCGCTGAGCCCGCCCCCTAGCGGGCTCCGTCGATAGGGACGGTCACCGACCCAAGGGTATGCAGGGAGCGGTCGTACACCATCACGCGAATCTTTTGAACTCTTTCGTTCACTGGCACATCTTTTGAAATCTCGGCCCCGTCTTTAAGCGCATGGTCGAATTGGTCGGGTGTGAGGTTGATTTCGACGTCGGTCGGACTGGAGCGCTCTTCTAAGAAACCACCTTCGGCATAAAATGCGAACATCAGCCCGAGTTGGCCGTGATAATTTTCGCCGCGCCGTTCGAGAAAGACGTCCCGTGGTTCGATTCGAACCGTAAAATGAGCGACCTTGCCCGCTGCACGGCTGGTGGTGTCGCGCGACAAGTGGACGCGCAATCCGATTTCCGAGGCGTCGAACGCGCTGCGGCATTGGCCACTGAACAGCGCGTCCTCCACGCGGCCCGGATCCGGTTCCGCGATCTGGCCGAAGTAGCCTTCGCGCGTCAGGAAACGGATGTCTTTCCGTTTCGAATCGATCCGGATCCTGTGTTCCTTGTCGGCGGAGCCGTCCTTATCACGAACCGCCGAATAGTAGGCGGCCACATGGATGCCGCGGGCGTCCTTGAGCGATCCAGTAAGGGCCGCATCGATGTCGTCGCTCGCAAACCAGCGCCCACCCGTGAGTGCCGATATCATCTTCAGCGTCGCTCGAGACTGACCGACTAAGTCTGCCCCCGCTCCCTCGGCTGACTGATCCACCGTATAGATCGCGATCTGGTATTGGGCGGCGGAGTCGCTCAGACTCCTGACCTGGGGCGTCAAATCGATCTGATAAGGGGGGCGATCGTAATTGAGTGGAATTCCATGCGTGACCCAGATAAAGTTCTTGCGGCCCGGGATCGCAGTCATTTGCGCGCCAAGCGCGCCGAGAGCTTGGAACGTCGTGCTGGCGCGCAGGGCGGGATCCACTGCGTCGACGGCCCGCAATCCCTGCAGCTGGCGCACGGCCCGGTCGAGTTTGTCATGCAAGTCCGCTGCCGTTTGTTCCGGTGCTATGCGCAAATCAGCGGCCGTTAACGGGAGCGGTTGCACCGGGAACAGCTCCCCGCTGCCGGTCAGACAATAGATGTAAATCTGATGGACGGACTCGAGATGTTGCAACGCGGCGCCGAGCTCGGTCCACGCCCTGGCCGAGGTGAGCATGCGTTCGTTCCACCGGTCAAACAGGATGACCGTTGGAACCGGCCCTGGGCGATTGATGAAATCTCCAGGGCCTGGTGGCTCGACGGAGTGCCGGTTTGCCGCGAATCGAAAAAAAACAACCTGGCGCGGCTTGCCGTCTTCGAGAATTTGGATATCCGTCGACTGCAGATCGGTGATCGGTTCGCCTTGTACGTTGGTGGCGGCCACGCTGAGCCTCACCAGTCTTTGCGGCGGTCCGGATTGAGCGTGCGATTGGGCTAGGCCAAGGGAGCATGCGATCGAAAGGAGCGCCGCGCGCAGCATAGCACTAACATACGCTTGTGGCAGCCGCGGTCAACTGCCGAATTGCCAGGACGCTCCGAAGCGCGCGCTGTCCACGTCGAACTCCCGAGAGGCCGTGATCGTAATTATCTGAGTAGGGCTGTTCACAAGCGTTGCCATTCTACGGATCTATCGGCGCACCCCAAAGGTAAAGCCTCCGGCTTGGGTAGTTGCTCTCCAATGGCCCGCGGAGGCGCTACGAGGGTCCCAATGGGAATTGCTTCTGATCCCTTCGCCGCGTTCGCTGTATCCACAATGTTCGGCGTGTTTTAGGGCGTTGTCGGAATTCTCTGCGGTGCCCCGCGAGGGTCGCAGCCACTTATCGTGAGCGTCGGAGAAGCTCACCCCCAAGCCGCTGATGCTGACCGAGAATGCCCGAACAGTGAGCGGCCGAAAACAGCGGTTGACTCTGTAACCGCGTTGTAACCATCGTGATAGTATCTAAGAATTCGTAACTCGGCGGGGAATTCGTACGCTCCGCGGGATCGTCAAGGGGGATTAGAAATGAGATCACGTCTTCTCGTGTGCGTCGTCTTCGGCGCGCTCACATCCATCGCGTTCAGTCAGGAAATTACAGGATCGATGGTAGGTTCGGTGCAAGACCCTGCGGGCGCGGGAGTTTCCGGCGCCAAAATCACAGTCACAAATACGGATCGGAACGCCGTGATGCGCGTGTCCACAACGGAGAGCGAAGGGACTTTCAGCGTTCCGCTGCTCCCGGTGGGACACTACTCGGTGACCGTCGAGGCGAAGGGATTTAAGAAATCGACTAAGAAGGACATCGAGCTTAACGTCAATGACAATTTAACGATGAACTTCAACCTCGTGGTCGGCGACGTGCAGCAGGAGGTAAGCGTCGAGGCAAATCCAGTGCAGGTGCAGTTGCAGGATTCGGCTGCGCAAGGCCTCATTACCAGTGCCCAGATTCGCGAGCTCGCCCTGAACTCGCGCAACTATGAGCAACTGGTGAGCCTGATGCCGGGCGTGGTTTTTACCGGCACCGGCAACCAAATCTATATGGGTGTGTCGAATCCACTCTCGGGCAGTTCGAACCAGGTGACGTTCGCGATCAACGGCGGCCGCACCAGCCAGAATAGCTGGACCATCGACGGAGCCGACAATGTGGATCGTGGCGCGAACCTGACGCTGCTCAACTACCCTAGTGTCGACGCTATCGAGGAATTTCGCGTGCTGCGCGGGCAATACAGCGCCGAATATGGCCGCGACGCGGGCGGCATGGTCAACGTGATCACCAAGAGCGGGAGCAACCAGTTTCATGGCGACGCGTATGAGTTCTTCCGCAACGATAAGCTGGCCGCGAACAATTTTTTCAACAATGCCAACCGGGTCAACGTGGGCCCCGACGGGACGGCGGTCATCCCGCCGCTTCGCTACAACGATTTCGGCTATACGTTCGGCGGCCCGGTGTGGCTTCCGAAGATTTACAACGGTAAGAACAAGACCTTCTTCTTCTTCTCCGAAGAGTTCCGGAGATCGATCACCTATACCTCAGTTCAAGGCGCGGCACCCACCGCGGACGAGCTGAACGGTAATTTTCCGCTTCCGGTGTGCGTGCAAGTGACTGCGGGCGCCTGCAGCGCGACAGCGACCTCCATCACGAATATCAACCCGCTGGCTGCCGCCTATATCAAGGACATCTTTTCGAAGGTTCCGGCGGGCAACGCCTCGAACGTGATCAACCTGTCCTTGCGGAACGTGTTCAACGCGCGACAGGAGCTCGCCAAGATCGATCACGTTTTTTCGCCAAAGTGGGCATTTTCCGGCCGCTACATTCATGACGCGATTCCCACCGTGGAGCCGAGAGGCCTGTTTCAGGCCGCCACCCTACCGGGCGTTTCCACCACCTCGACCAACTCGCCGGGACAGGGATTCACCGGCCGGTTGACGGGGAGCCTATCGCCGGTCATGGTGAATGAATTGGGCTATTCGTATTCGTACGGTGCGATCATCAGCATCCCGACCGGTACGGATGCCGCGGTCAATTCGCCGGACATCAAGGCTGCGCTCGGGACCACGCTGCCATTTGCGGTGACGCTGGGCCGCGTACCATCCATCGGCTTTTCGAGCACGATTTCGTCGGTCACCGGTTATGGTCCGTACCTCGACTACAACCGCAACCACAATATCTTCGACAACTTCACGAAGATCATGGGGAAGCACACCCTCAAGGCCGGGGTGACGATCGTACACTACGAAAAAACCGAGAATAACGCCCTAAATAACGTTGGAACGTTCACGTACGCGACAACCCCGCGTCCCACTGGAACCACCACAACGCAACAGGCGTGGGCAAACTTCCTATTGGGGAACGTTTCGAATTTCTCGCAGACGGCCCGCGATGTGACGCCGGACCTGTTTGTGAATCAGTCCGAGTTGTATGTTCAGGATGATTTTCGAATCCGCAAGAACCTGACCATCAATATTGGCGTGCGCTACTCGATGTTCCGGCAGGCCACTGACGGCAATGGATTCCTGAACAATTTCGATCCGGCGAAATACGATCCTACTCAAGCACCGAAGATCGATTCCAACGGAAACCTGGTGGCAGGCACCGGGAACCCGCTGAACGGGATCATCGTAGCCAATAAGACTTCACCCTATGGCAGCAAGGTGACCAACGAGAACAACGGTGATTTCGCGCCGCGATTCGGATTCTCCTGGGATCCATTCGGCAATGGGAAGACGGCGATCCGCGGCGGTTATGGGTACGCTTACGACTTCACGCAAGTCGCCAACGTTTACGAGAGCCCCATCACCACGAACCCCTCGTCGGTGCAGACCATTTCCATCAACAACACGACGCCCGCTAATATCGGCGGCGGGACCCAGGTTGTCTCACTGGCGCCGCCGGCGCTGGCGGGAATCGCCATCCCGTGGCACACCCCTTACGTTCAGCAATACAGCTTCGACATCCAGCGTGAGTTGCCGCTGAAGTTCATGTTCGATGTGGGCTACTACGGATCAAAGGGCACGCACCTGATCGGCACCGTCGACATCAATGAGGCCCCGGTGGGTGCCGGGGTGGCGGCCGGCATCACAGACGCGAACACGCCGTTCACGCGCACCACCGATCCAAAACTGAACCAGGTCCGCCCCTACCTTGGTTACAACGCGATCAACGTCATCTCGCCGGTGTTCGATTCGAAGTACAACTCACTGCAAGTCTCGCTGAAAAAGCAGTACGCCGCGAACGGATTCATGGGGATTAACTACACCTGGTCGAAACTTCTGACAGACTCAGGAACCGATGTTTCGGCTCCGATGAACAGTTACAATCTCAAAGGTGATTACGGCGTTTCTCCCTACGACCGCACCCAGGTGTTGACCGCGAACTGGGACTATCAACTCCCCTGGCTGCAGCATCGCCGCGATGTTCTGGGCTACGCGGCGGGTGGCTGGGAACTATCCGGCATCGCGACTTTTGCGAGCGGGCTGCCGTTCAACGAATCGGATAGCACAGTGGGACTCGATCCGGGCGGGCTGGGATTTTTTGGATCGAGCGCGGCTGGCGCGCGTGGCGATCAAGTTTGCGATCCCAACGCTAACGCTCCGCACACCATGCTGCAATGGTTCAACACCAGTTGCTTCGCCAACGTGCCGACCGGAGTGGTGCGGCCAGGCAACGCCGGCCGCAATACGATTCGCGGGCCTGGATATCAGAACTGGGACCTCTCGGTTTTCAAGAATTTCCATTTCAACGAAACCCGGTATCTGCAATTCCGCTTCGAGACGTTCAATACGTTCAACCACACCAACTGGGCGACCATTAGCGCCACGCGTTTGGGAACGACGTTTGGCCAGGTGACAGCGGCGCGCGATCCACGCATCGTGCAGCTTGGACTCAAGCTATATTTCTAACCTCGCCGGATAAGGCGCCCGAGGGAAGTGTTCAGCGACCCCTCAAGAAAAACCGCGATTCGGGATGAAACAAGCGATTCCGCGCATTATAGGAATCAAGGGAGCGCCGCTGGAGGCGCCCAAGAGAACAAGGAGAACGAACTTGACGAGCTTCCGAATCGCATTGTCCGGTGTTGCCCTGATCGCTATCCTGGCGCCGCTGAGTCGCGCCCATTTCAAGTTACTGGAGCCGGCATCCTGGATTCAGGAAGCCAACAATGGCGACCCCCAGAAGATGGCTCCCTGCGGTGGTACGTCCGCCGATCCAGGGAAACCGAGCGGCGCCATCACCACCGTTCAGGGCGGCGATAAGCTCCACATCCGGATTCAGGAAACGATCTTTCACCCGGGTTTCTATCGTGTCGCTCTCGCCGTGAATTCCCGAGATGAACTTCCCAAGGACCCCGAACCAACCACGGTTCCGACGGCGAATGGTCCACGTTCCATCGCAGGCGCCGTACACTATCCTCCACAGCCCCCGGTGTTGGCGGACGGACTTTTCATGCACACCGCGAGGTTTGATAAAGAGCAGGAAACCGATATCGACATTCCGAATATCACTTGTTCCGCGTGCACGCTGCAGATCATCGAATTCATGGCTAATCACGGCCTGAATAAAGACGGCGATTACACCTATCACCACTGCGCCGTGCTGAAGATCAACGCCAATCCCGCTAAGCCGATCGACGCTCGTTTTCCGCCTGAAAAGAAGTAAGCTGAGCGTTCAGCCGATTACCGGCTGCTCACTTGCGATAATCTCGACGCTATATCCACACCAACAAGGTGTGTCTAACCCCTCCTGGATTGTCGCGGAAAAGGCTAATCACTCAGCATGCACGATAACTGTTGATTAGCCTCACTTCAAAACTGCGTTTCACGAAATCCGCAGTGAAAAAACCGTTCAATTGATGGGACGAATCTCGCATGTCTTTGCAGGACACTTTACATCGGCCCCATGGGCCGTAGCCTTCAGGTCCCAAGGAGACTTTACTCGTTGGTTTGCGCTTTGACACCGCAGGCGAGGTGGGCCGCGCCTCCCGTAGGCGATGTGTTCGAAAACCAGTAAGCCAACTGAGAATCCATCGATGCTTGGAGCTACGTTCCGTATCATCGCGTCTGTCTGCATTTGTGCCGCTCAAGCGCCTGATCCCGCTTTAAGCGTTTCCTCATCCGATCCCGTCCTTTCCATCCGCGGTATTTGCCCGCAATCGAAGATCGCGTCTCGCGCGGATGAATGCACTGTCGCTGTGAGCCGGGAACGGTTTGACGAATTGATGCGCATCGTGGCGCCTGAAGGGCAGGCGACCGCGAGTATGAAACAGAGCTTTGCAAGGACGTACGCCGAGACACTCGCGCTTAGCAACGCAGCCAGAGCGGCAGGGATCGATCACTCACCGCAATATCGGGAAGCGTTCGAGTGGCTGCAATTGAAGACGCTGGCCGAACTGCTGCGTCGTCGTCTGGAAAAGGAATCCAACAACGTATCGGAGGCCGAAATCGACGCGCATTACCGCGAACGGATCTCTCAATTCGAAGAGGTGGCCCTGCGCCGCCTGAGTGCTCCCGAGAGCCAACTTCGCGAATCAGGACCAGCAGAAATTCGAACAGAATGCGCAAGAACTCGCTTCTGAGCTACGGGAACGGGCCGCAGCCGGCGAAGATCTGGATGGCCTTCAGAAAGAGGCGTACGAAAGGCTCGGCTTCAACGGACCCTCTCCCAGTACTCACGTCGGCAATCGACGAAGGGCAACGCTCGCTCCTGAGGTTAGCCAGGAAGTATTTTCACTAAAACCGGGCGAAGTAAGCACGGTCGAGAAAGAACCATATAGCTTCGTGGTCTACCAAGTGGAAGCGAAATGGATACTACCTGAAAAGCAGGTCAGGGACGAAATCAGTCGTGAGATTTCCAGACTGAAATTGGACCACGCACTTAAATCCATCACCGGCAGCATCCAGAGCGAGCTCAGCGAAAAATATCTTGGATCGGCTCATTAACAACACCAGGAGAATAAAATGAAACAACACTACACCCAGTCCATCCGCGCGTGGCGCTCAGTCTGCG
This sequence comes from Terriglobia bacterium, assembly GCA_963819125.1. Lineage (GTDB taxonomy): Bacteria > Acidobacteriota > Terriglobia > Bryobacterales > Bryobacteraceae > Palsa-187. Next base: position 84,137 of record CAWFUQ010000011.1, on the reverse strand, counting down.
CCGCATCCATATTCGTTTCGATTTGCGCTATCGCAGCGGTAGCGATGAGTCCTGATGGACCAGTCGTCGACCCAGGGCCACGGCCCGTCGGCAACCAATCCGCCGCTTTCGCCGGGCCCGTCACAAGCGCAGGCGCCGCTCTCTTACAGACGCCCGTAATCAACACCCGGCAGCCCCCCGACACGATCGGCAACGAGGGAGCGGGACAGGTTCTCGCCCAATCCGGGACGGGAGCAGCGTTCTGGTTCAAGACCATCGCGGTCTTCGGACAAAACGTCACGGTTGATGGAGCCGTTGATCCCGCGACCGGGAATCCAACCTTGCCCGGATTGGGGCCGACGTTCAATGGGACCAGTTGTTTCATGTGCCATTCGCAGCCGGCGATTGGCGGTTCGAGTCCAGGTCCTGGAACGCCTGGATTCACGCAGAATCCTCAAATCGCAGCGGCCCGGGCTCTCGGAGCTGCAAATCCGGAAGACTATTCCGCCTTCATCCAACCGAACGGTCCGACTCGAGAGGTGCGTTTCATACTTAACGAGGCCGACGCCAGCAGGCGGACTCTCGATGGTGGGGTTCACGGTCTGTATACCATCCAGGCACGAAGCGACGCCCCGGCGGGATGCGCTGCAGCTCAGCCCGATATCGCAACTCAGCTTGCCAACAACAACGTGATCTTCCGTATTCCGACTCCGACGTTTGGGTTAGGACTCGTTGAAAACGTGTCGGATCAAGACTTGATCAACAACGCCGCTCGTGAGAATAGCCTCAACTCTTCTGTCCAGAACGGGGTCCTCAATCGAATCGGGAACGATGGCACGGTAACCAGGTTTGGATGGAAAGCACAGAATAAATCCCTGTTACTTTTTGCGGGAGAAGCGGCGAATGCGGAGATGGGGATGACCAACGAACTCTTTCCCAATGAGAGGGCTCCTGGATCGAATTGCACTAAGAACCTCCCCGAGGATCAGGTGCATTCCGCTTTCCTGACCGGGTTGGCTGCTGGCGATGTCGCCACCTTTGTCTCATCTGCTATCGAGAATTACGCGATTTTCATGCGTCTGAACGGCGCTCCAAGCCAGTGCGACTTTGCCAGCGGCGTCGGCTCCAATGGGGGAGCATTGTGCAATCCGCTGAGCCCGTCGGCCCAAAACGGACTCAAGGTGTTTAACGACGTTGGGTGCAGTACGTGCCACACGCAAAGCTTCACCACGCAGCCGTCAAGCGTACCAGGGTTGAGTAACCGGACGTTTCAGCCTTTTTCGGATTTTGCGGTTCATCACATGGGCTCCACACTGGCCGATGGCGTAACGCAGGGTCTGGCTGGTCCGGACCAATTCCGCACAGCGCCACTGTGGGGACTCGGGCAGCGTCTCTTCTTCCTGCATGATGGCCGGACTGGCGATCTCAGCCAGGCGATTCTTGCTCATGCGAGCCCCGCCAGCGTTTGTTTCACCACGGCCGCGACTCAGGTATTTACGGTCACCTTCCCTTTGAGCAATACCACGGCGCATTTCAATCCCCAAGCGACGAGTTTATCCTGCGGCTCCGAGGCTAACGGGGTAGTGAATAAGTACAACGGTCTCACCGCCTCCCAGCAACAGGACCTTCTTAACTTCCTGCGGTCGCTCTGACCGATGGCGAGGCTCCAGAAAACCCATCCAATGAAACATCTAACAAAACAATTCGTAACCGCCCTGGTATTCGCGATCGCATGCGGGGCATTCACCTACGGGGACACCATTGATTTCGCCGGGAGCGTTGCCGGTACTTTCACGGTGGACAACACGGGGCCCTGCGCTCCGTCGCCCACTGTCGTTTCTGCTGGAATTGGGGAGGGCACGCTGCTCGGAAGCTTCGTGGCCGCTCAGAGCCACTGCATGACAAGCGACACTACCTTCGATCAGGGCGTCTTCGATTTCACGTCGGTCGCGAATCCAGGAGATTCCCTGTCCGGAAGCTACTTCGCAGTAGCGTCCTCGCAGGACGGGTTACTGGATTTCACCTCCATACTCTTAGTGGAGGGAGGTACCGGGCTGTTTGCGGAAGGGGTCGGAGCTATCTTCGGCACCGGGACGCTGGACGAAACAACCGGGACATGGAATGAAACACTATCGGGGCAGGTGGACGCGACTACGCCCGAACCTCGGGAAATAGGCCTGATAACGCTCGGGCTCGCCGCACTTTTGGTTGCGAAACGCTTTAGATCTCCTCGGCAGTCATTCGGTGCATCTCGAAAAGACCCACTTTCGGGGAGATGGACGTCTCACTTATAATGTCGTCGTGAAAGCTACATACCTGGGAGTGGCCGCGTTTGCTTTCGCCTTCTCTCTCTCCCCGCTAGTCCGGGGCGCCACCCTGGATGAAACCGCCGGGCCGGGGCGAAATTACGCCGTCGCCGAGTTCAGACTCTGGCTCCCAGCTATCGATGATGGAATACGGGCAATCGTCGTTCTGATGCCGGGTTCCAACGGTGATGCCCGATCCATGGTGGAAGATCCCGTGTGGCAGGCGTTTGCGATGAAGCACAAGCTTGCGTTGGTGGGTTGCCATATCACCGACAAGCCTCATGAGCAGAATTTCATCGAAGAATACGCCAACGTCTCGCAAGGCAGCGGCGATGCCCTCCTGGGCGCGCTTGGCGCATTTGCTTCCCGCGCTCACCACCCGGAACTCGGCAACGCGCCACTCCTGATGTGGGGTATGTCGGCGGGTGGGCAGTTCAACTACGAGTTTACTGCCTGGAGGCCCGAACGGGTCCTGGCATTTGTCGTCAACAAAGGCGGCATCTATTACACGGCTCTTGCTCCGCGCGGCGCAAGGGACGTTCCCGGGATGCTTTTCATCGGAGGGAAAGATCTCGAGTCACGAATTCAGACGATCACCGGATTGTTTGCAGTTAACCGGCGCGCAGGAGCGCTTTGGGCGCTGGCCGAAGAACCTGGCGCGGCCCATGTCGTGGGGCGGTCACGCGATCTGGCGATATTGTTTTTCGAGGATATCCTTTCGTTACGTCTAAATGAGACCGGTGCTTTGAAGCCGTTGGCTGAGAGGGCTGGTTTTCTGGGAGATCCCAAATTAAAGAGCGTTCGCCCGATGTCCGAGGGATCGGCTCCGAATTATCCCACCGCTTGGCTGCCCAGCTCGCGCGTTGCCCATGCGTGGTTAGCCATGCTTACCGAACAGCCGTTCGATCCGTGAACGAAGGGCTCCCCTCCGCGGGAGTCGAACATGATGCGACTCGTCTCCGGGCCGGCGAAGCGTGAAAACAACGCGGCCGCGAACACCCGGATTACGGATATTCGCGGCCGCCAAGTTGGTCCTCCGACTTGCCGTTACTGCACGTCCACGATCTTTCCATCAATGAACGTGATCTTCATACTCTTGTACACGTATATCTGTTTGGATCCCAGATTCACGATCTGACTCGGAGGTCCGAGGATTTTCACCACCTCAGCGATGGTTTGGTCCATAGAGATGACCGGAAGGCCTTCGGTAGGCGCCGTGGCTTCGGAGATCACCTCATTCTCAGCTGCGGTTGCCTCGCGAGCCTGAGTGGCGAGATCATTCGCCGCGTTCGGATCGGGCGGCGGTGCGGCCGCAGCTAACGGACTCACGATCGGCGGCGCGGCTGCGGCCGACGGAACGGGCGGCAATCCACCCTTGCCGTTGCGAAGCTGCTCCATGCCTTGATCGAGAGAATCGCGCATGCGATTCTGCATTTCCTGCAGATCCTCGAACGCGACCGAAACCCAAGAGCCTTTGGGGCAATCGCCGGGCTTACTTGCCATCACCTGGAGATTGGCGCCAGTTGCATCCGGCGGCAGGACGCCATGGAACGCGATAACGTCGCCTTCGCTGATCGAACAGACTCCGCCGGAGGGCGTGGTCACATCCAATCCCGCAGAGACGATGAACACGTGCTGCCGGTTGTCAGACATCGATTCTGCGACGCTGCGGACCACGTCGGCGTTGCCGGCCTGGCTTTCCGCACGCTCCTCCGCCAACTGGCGTTGGATCTCCTCGGCAATCGCCACCTTCACGTCCGGTGTGATTCCGGCTTGCACCGGACCGAATGCGGGAGGGGCTGCTCCTTCGAGCGCGTCAAGGCGCTCCTGATAGGAGGCTTGCAGGATGCTCGCCATGGTGAAGTCGGTGAGCCAATACGCGGCGCTCGGATAGTAAGGATACGGAGCGAAATATCCGCCGTAGTATCCATACCACGGGTCGCCCAACCATCCCCAGCGATAATGCACTGGCGAGATCCAGGCGGCCATCGTCCAACTGTAGAAAGCCGGCGCATAGAAGCGCGACGGTACGTAGGCATTCAACATGTGCCCTCGAAATTCGATGGGCCGGTACACGCGTGTGTACGGCATCCCATGCGAATAGAAGGTCCGATTCACGTATTCGTGCCCCCCGAAATTATAGGGCCTCTGGACATAGCCGTGACCCGCGTTATTCGTCACAATCACGCGGTGTCCCGGCCCTTCACTGACGATTCGCCGTGAGCCGGCCGGCCCGTGCGTGATATCCATCCCGCCGGCGTGTACCTTCTGGACGCTGCCGTCGGAGCGGAAATGCGCTTCGTGACCGTTGGCAGCGTGATATACCTGACCGCCGCGAGCGGCCCCAGTCGTAATCGGCGTTCGCGTCCCGTGGTCACGAGGGTTCATGTTCTGCGGAGCCTGCGCGTTTCGCGGGTTTGGATTGGACGGCTGATTCGTTCGGTTTGGTACCTGTCCGAACCCTTTCTGTTGCTGCGCATTGGTAGGATTCGGCCTGTTCTGCTCCGCATTGGCGGGATGCGATCTGTTCTGCTGCACAGTGGCGTTCTGCGGGTGCGTGCTAGTCGGATTCGATCTGTTCTGCTGCGCAGTGGCGTTCTGCGGATGCGTACCGGCCGGATTCGGTTTGTTCTGTTGCTGCGAGACGCTCTTCTGCGATTGATTTTGTTGAGGCTTGCTCTGCGACTGCTGCACCTTCTGCTGCGGCTGTGGCTTGCTCTGTGATTGCTGCGCCTTTTGTTGCTGCTGGGCATGCTGCTGCGATTGCGCGTGCTGCTGTGGCTGTGACTGAGCAGACTTGTTCCCTTTTTGCTCGGACCTGTCCTGGCCATAGCTCACCACCGGGAAGATCGATACAAATGACAGAAGTCCAGTCATCGCGGCAGCGCGCCACAAATTGGTATTTCGATGATTACTCATAAGTTTCTCCTCTACTGAACGTCCACGACGCGTCCGTTTTCGAACGTAACCTTCAAGGTCTTGTAGACATAGATCTCTTTCTTTCCCAGTCGCACGATGGTGTCGGGATCCCCCAGAATCGCGATTACCTCATCGGTGCTCTGCCCCAGCGCAATGGTCGCGGGCGGCGGTGGCGGTTCGGCCGCTTGCACAGTTGGCTGCGCGGCCTGGGGCATCTCCATAGCCAGCACCTCGCCGATGGTTTGCTGGATCTGTTCGACACTCAGCGCCGTCAAGTAGCCCTTCTTGAACTTGAAGACCACCGACGCTAACAACGAGTCTTCGGTGTTTTCGCAGGATTGGATTTGGAAGTTGACGCTGTTGTCTTTAACATCGAGCTTCGTCAGGCACACCCGATCGCCTGGATTGAATCCGGTCACCGAATTCTGGCCGGCGAGAACCGCTCCCCAGAATCCGTAGTTCACTTTTCCGTTCTCGTAGTTGTTGGCGAACGGCGTTAAAGAACTGTGCAGCGCGCCACCACGCAGATCGTCGCGTTGGATGATCAAGACGGTTCCGAGCGATGTAATCGATCCGTCCCAAACGCTGGCCTTGCCTGGGACGTACAGAGCCCGCAGGCGATTTTCCATGTCGCTGCGAGCCTGATCTGAGATCGGAAAAGCACGCAACGGCGCTGCTACGCCACATGCCAGAAGAAGTAGACAGACCGCGTTTTTCAAATTGGTCGCTCGAAAGCTGGGTCGCACCATAGACACCTCCTCGACCGGCAGAACCCTACCGCGTTCCTGGCCGGCCCGCCGGCAATCGATCACGGGTGGCGAAATTGTGACCGCGCTCAAGCGAGGTCAAGTCAACATGAGAGTGTGAGACGTGCAAGTCGTGGGCCTTAGTCGGGAGTTACGTGGATCGTTGCAGCGTGGACGCTTAGCCACGGTGATATGACGCTTTGCGCGATCTCGCTCGGGTGTTGTCCCCCACGGCTGCGTGTTGTCGACCAGCGGGGTCATCGCGGCCTCCATGAGGCGTTTCATCGACGAAGAAATCTGGCCGACACTGATAACTGAGGCGGATCAATCCGTCACCATCGCTAGGGATTTCGACGCGAACAACCCCCACCGTTGTTTAGATCTCAGAGTCACGACCCAGTCGTTGTATCGATCCGTCGCTTGCCAAATTGATTCGGTGCAGGTGGTTTGGTAAGGTCGTCGTCATGTCCGAGCGTTCCACCGAGCAGATACGGGAATTGCTCGACTCCCTTTATCGCGTGGATTCGAGACGAATCCTGGCAACTCTCATCCGCTTGCTCGCCGATTTTGATCTTGCCGAGGAGGCGATGCACGAAGCCTTTGCTGCCGCTCTGAGCCTGTGGCCGAGGAACGGAGTACCGGACAACCCGCGACCATGGTTGATTTCGACGGCGCGATTCAAAGCCATCGATACTTTACGCCGAAGGGCAAGATTCGATGCGTCTCAAGACGAACTCGTGCGATATCTCGAAGCGCAATCGAGTTCAGACGAAAGGTCCCATGAGCAGAGTCTTGAAGACGATCGGCTACGCCTGATTTTTACCTGCTGTCATCCATCACTTGCGCCGGAAGCTCAGATCGCACTCACCCTGCGCGAGGTGTGCGGGCTCACCACCGAGGAGATCGCCAAGGCCTTCCTCATGACTCCGCCTACACTGGCGCAGCGCATTGTGCGCGCAAAAGCCAAGATTCGAGAGACACCGATTCCGTACGAGGTGCCGGCGCCGCAGGAATTGCCGGAGCGGCTAGGCGCGGTGCTGCAGGTCATCTATCTCGTCTTTAACGAAGGTTATTCGGCTGCGGCGGGAGCGGAGGTAACGCGGGCTGAGCTGACCGGCGAGGCGATTCGATTGGGGCGACTCCTGACTGAACTCCAGCCAGAGCCTGAGGTCATGGGGCTCCTTTCTCTGATGTTGCTGCAGGAATCCCGCCGCGCCGCGAGAACCTCGCCGAACGGTGAGCTGATTTTGCTGCAGAATCAGGACCGCGCGCTGTGGAACCGGGAGCAGATCGCGGAAGGAGTGGCGTTGGTCGAAAAAGCGTTGAGCTCCCGCCGCTTCGGCCCTTACACACTGCAGGCTGCCATCGCGGCCGTTCATGCGGAGGCGCCGTCCGCCGCTGAGACCGACTGGCGGCAGATCGTCGCGCTTTACAACCAATTGGCGCGCATCCAGCCCTCGCCCGTGGTCCATTTGAATCGAGCCGTGGCAATTGCCGAGTGCAATGGTCCGGAGGCCGGTCTGGGGCTTATCGATATTTTGATTGAGCGTGGCGAATTGGCGAATTATTACCTGGCGCATTCAGCCCGCGCAGAGTTGTACCGCAGGCTTGGTAAGACGGCCGAGGCTAAGTCCTCATATGAGAGAGCTTTGGCGCTCACGCAACAGGAACCGGAGCGGCAATTTCTGCAGGACCGGATTCGGCAGCTGAAATAAAATGTCGAGAGGTTGTCGATTTCCCGTTTCCCCAACGACTATGGGTAGAAGGAAACAGAAACCAAGGAGAACATCATGCCACAGTATCTAGTTTGCAACTACCTGCCCGACAACTTCGATCCAGCCACGGTGACCGAAGCGATGATGGAAGAGATCCACGCGCTCAACCGCGAAATGATTGCGAAGGGAATCCGGAAGTTCGCCTGCGGCATCGCTCCGCCTGCCAAAGCCAAGACGCTGCGAAAGCAATCCGACGGCAAGGTCCAGATCACCGACGGACCGTACACCGAGACCAAGGAGCATATCGGCGGATTCTGGATATTGGAAGCCGCCAGTATGGATGAGGCGCTCGGCTGGGCGAAGAGGGCTGCCATCGCCTGCGATGTCCCCGGCGAGGTGCGCGAGCTTCTGTTCTACCCGGCTCCGGAGTAGCACTGAGAACATCCATGAAATACATTTGTTTGGGGTACTACGATAAAGCCAAATTCGACGCCATGACTGAGACCGAACGAAACGCCATGTACGATGCATGCTTCGCATACGACGAGCATATGCGCGCCAACGGGCACTGGGGTAATGGCGAAGCGCTGCAGGGTCCGGAAACCGCCATGACTCTGGCTTGGAAGAACGGCAAAGTGGCAACGACTGACGGCCCTTACGCGGAAACCAAGGAACAACTTGGCGGGATCGGAATCCTCGAGGCGCGGGACATGAATCATGCGGTACAACTCGTGACGCAGCATCCGTCTCTGAAGTACGGCAGCATTTGGGAGATTCGGCCAATCGGGGACATGAGCGAAATCATGAAGGCAAGCGAGCGGCGCCGGGGAAAAGCGGTGTGATGTGATACTTCAACAGAGCGGCAGTTTGCTGCCAAGGCGACTAACGCGCTCCATACTGTCGCGCCTCAATTCCTGGAATCGCGCACAACGGCACATGCCGTCAGGGAGGCGCGACAGTATGGAGCGCGTTAGACGGCTGAACACAAACTTCGAAGGTAACCCTCTACCCTTCACAGGAGGTTAAGAAAATGTCTTTTATTCACGATCTGCGGGTTGCGGCGCGTTCTTTAGCTCGGAGTCCAGGGGTGGCGATCGTGGTGGTTCTCACACTGGCGCTGGGAATCGGGGCGAACGCCGCTATCTTCACGCTGGTGCGCGGAGTGCTGCTGAAGCCTCTGGTCAACCGCGACGAGGACCGGCTGATCTACCTTCACCAGAGTGCGCCGGGAATCGGCGCTGACAACGCGGACTTCTCGGTACCGGAGCTGAACGATTTGCGCGCGGGTATGAAGACGCTTCAGCGAAATCGGCGATTTCTCGACCATCGGATTCAGCATGGTGGGAATGGGCGAGCCGCGCGAGATCCGCGCGGGCGTGGTCGGCGGAACGTACTTCGAAACGATGGGGCTCCATCCGGTGTTAGGCCGTCTGCTGGACGCGCGGGATGACGGGCCGAAAGCCGCCGGCGCGGTGGTGCTGACCTATCGATTCTGGATGACGGCGTTTCACGGCGATCCGTCGGTGTTGGGCAAGACGATGCGGCTGGAATCCTTCGGGCCGGCGACCACGGCAACCATTGTTGGGGTCCTGGAGCCGTCGATCCCGTATCCGGCGGATACGGAAATCATCGCGAATATCGTCACCAGCCCGCATCATCTCTCGGCGACGATGGTGGCGGGACGAGTGCACCGCATGACGGAGCTGTTCGGGCGCCTGGCGCCGGGCGCGACGCTCGAGCAGGCGCGGGCGGAGCTGAATACGGTTTACGCGAGCGATGGTGAAGGACCATCACGAAGCTATCCGGCGCAGGCGCATTTCCAGATCAGCGCCGTGAAGCTGCGCGATCAGATTACGTCGAACGCCAGAACGATTCTGCTGGTTCTCATGGGAGCGAGCGTGCTGGTGTTCGTGATCGCGTGCTCCAACGTCGCCAATCTGATTCTGGCCCGGACCATGCGGCGGGAGGCGGAACTCGGCATTCGCGCGGCACTCGGCGCAAGCAATGCGACGCTGCGGCGGACGCTGCTCGCCGAGAGTCTTTTGTTGTGCGGAGCGGGCGCGCTGCTGGGAATTTTGAGCGCGAGGCCGATGGTATCGATTCTGGCGCGATATGCTTCCAGGTTTTCGGTGAGGGCGCTCGATTTGACGGTGGATTCGAGCATGCTTTGGGTGGGCGCGCTGCTGGCGCTGCTCGCCGCCGTGCTATTGGCGTATGTGCCGCGGCTGCCGTCGGCCGATTCTTCGCATGGATTCGCACTGGCAACCGGGAGTACGCGCGTCACCGGGAGCGCGACGGGGCGGCAGCGGGTGTTTGCGGTGGTCCAGATCGCGGCGTCGTTCGTGCTGCTGGCGGGCGCGAGCATGCTGCTCAAGACGCTGATGACGCTTCAGGCGGCGCAGACCGGAATGGATACACGCCATGTGCTGGCGGTCAATGTGCCGATCATGGAGTACGGGAAGTCGCAGGATCAGGTGCGGGAGTTCTACCGCGAATGCATCCGCCGGCTGATGCAATTGCCTGGCGTGGACCAGGTGGCGGTGGGCAGCGCCGTGCCGTGGCGCGATGCAGGACAGGATCCCGAGTTTCAATTCACGGGAGATGGCCACGTATCGAGCGAAAACGATCCTCGGGCGCGGTGGCGGGTCGTGTCGCCGGCATTTTTTGCTGCCTTGGGGGTTCCCATCCTCTCGGGGCGGGATTTCAACGATGCGGACCGCAAAGACAGCGAACAGGTGGTGATTATCAGCCAGAGCGTGGCGGAGCGTATGTTCCCGGGCCAGGACGCCGTGAACCGGCACCTGACGTGGAGCGATCCCGTGATGAAGTTTGTCGGCGTCGATATCAAGCCGATGCGGATTATCGGCGTGGTCCCGGATCTGGAAGACCAAAAAGTGGCGCCGGGCCGCGCGGTCACGGTTTACCAACCCTTCGAGCAGGCAGTTGTTCGGAGGGCGGCTGTTTGTGCATACGCACGGCGACCCGTACGCGGTGGTGGCGCCGATGCTGCGCACCATCCGGGGGTTGTCGGCCGACCAGGTGGTGGAGCGGGCAGCGACGCTCGAAGACGTACGCTCCGAAGTGTTGACGCCGGACCGGTTGAACACCATCGTGTTCGGAGGGTTCGCGGGCGTGGCGCTGTTGATCGCGGTGGTGGGAGTGGCGGGCGTGCTGGCGTTTTCGGTGAGCGGAAGAACGCGCGAGTTCGGAATTCGCCTGGCGATCGGATCGCAGCCGCGGCGAACTGGTGGGGCGCGTGGTGACTGAGGGTGCGGTGATCGCCGCGATCGGGATCGTGACAGGGATGGCGTGCGGGTATGGATTGATGACACTCGCGCAGGGTTGGGTGAACCAGACGCAGGCGCCGGGAGTGTTGGTGGTGGCCGGTTCGGCTGCGGTGCTGCTGGCGGCGGCGGTGGTTGCGTCACTGATGCCGGCGGCGAGGGCGGCTCGGGTGGATGTGATGCAGGCTTTGCGCAGCGAATAAAATCAGGCCGCGAATGAAGCGGGAACGATTTGACTGCCGGCGTGTGATGGCCGTACGAACTCCACCCCGATGGTGTGTGCCACAATACCACTGGCTGGGCGGCGCGAGATGGGGCACTTTGCGCTGCCGTCGAAGACATTTATCAGGACAACGACGTGGTTCTGAGCCTCGGGCGCTCCCTTGGCCTCTATGGGCAGAGCAGAGTCATCAGGCGCTTGCCGTTGGTCCAACCGACGCTAGGTCTCCGTAGACGCCGGCACCGGGATCATATCGAAGCGAGCAGCAAGTGCAGCCCGTTCCTCTCTACCTGCGTGCCGCGCCGCCAATTGCTGCATTTCTTCGAAAAAGCGCTCGAAACCGGCGGGATGATGCATGACTAAGAGGGTCGCGCTCTCACTGCTCGCGTTGTGAAAGCCGTGGATCGTTTCGCGCGGGATAAAGGCGAAGGTGCCGGCTCCCGCGGTGTGTCTCTCGTTGCCGACGCGCAGCACCAACTCACCTTCGAGAACGTAGAAGAACTCGTCGCGCCCGCGGTGATAGTGCGGTCCCGCGCCCACCGTCCCCGGCGGCACTCGTCCTTCCCAAACGGTGCACAGGTCGCCAGTCTCTGCGCCCGACGCCTTGACCGTCACGCCCGTGCCAGCGGACCCGACCGCAATAAACCGTCCCTCACCTGGAGCCACCACAACAGCTTTCATCATCTTCCTCCTCATCCCTAATCCAGGCCAATGAGCTACTCCGGCTCGCAGTGGCTGCTACGGTGCCGGGGTGAGGCCATGGCGGCGCATGATTTCGGCCATCTTGACTCGGTCCGGCGGGCCACCGGCCGCCGCGTTGATCACCTCGGCAGCCTCGCGAAAATACTGTGGACCTATGGCGGCTGGCGTGATCACGCAGAGTGCCTTCACGTCCTGGGTTCCGTTATTCTCGAACCGGTGGATGGCGCCTCGCGGAATGCATAGCGCCTGGCCCGGCCCCACGTCGATTTGTTTTCCGTCGACAGTCCAGGTCAACGCGCCGTCGATACCGTAGATCGTCTCCTCGTAATGGTCGTGGCTATGGGCTGGCGCCGGGCAAGCGCTGCGCGCCAGGCACAGTCATTTCAAAGGCCGCGATGCTGCTGGTCGAGTTGTCCCCGGTGAGCAGGAAGCGTATCGTGAGCGGCCCTACACGGATGCTTTCCTCGGAAGGATTCACACGGAGGTCGATGGTTTGTTGAGTCATGGGGTTTCCTTCATCGGTAAACTGCGTTTACCATGGTAAGATAGTAAACGTAGTTTACGGACAATGTCAATCCCCTTGTCGCCAAAAAAGTTCACGGGTCAAAACCGGGGACATGCTTATCGGCGCTCTACTGCGCGTGCCCGCACAAGCAATCCATCGCCGTATCATCAGAGAGCTCAATACGGCGGGTTTTGACGAGCTGCGCCTGCCACATATCGCCGTGTTGCAGTTTCCCGGTCCGGACGGGTTTAGCCCAGGCACTCTGGCGGAGCGCGCGGGGATGAGCAAACAGGCCATGAACCAGCTGCTCCGAAGCCTCGAAGCTCTCGGTTATATCGTCCGGTCCGACGCGCCCGACGAAGGCCGCATGCGAATTGTCCGCTATACCAAACGCGGGCGCGCCGCAGACGCAAAAATACACGACATACTTCGCGACATCGAGCACGAATGGAGCGCTGAGCTTGGGCCCAAGCATTTCGCTCAGCTCAAAGAGCTGCTATCCCGCGTCTGGGAGAGCTCGCTGACCCGCTAGTGTAGTGGGTCACACAGATTGCACACTAAGTGGGGCGGACGCCCTCGTCCGCGCTGGGCCCCTGGCCCGGCTTGCGTGCTGAAGCCAAGGGCCGACGGGGGCGTCGGCCGCGGACCAGGGGTCCGCCCCACCTTGTTCCAGAAGAGTTGGGATTTGTGACGCACACCACCGCTTTCCGCCGACCGACGACTACGCGCGCCTGGATCTGACGAAAGCCATCGAAAAGCTCCGCGGGCTTCACGACCACCCACACTGAAGCGTGACCGTGACGGCGCGTTTAGGTGTAACAGGATGTTGTGTCGTCATATCGACTCGGCCCGCGGACACCAACGCTGCGATTGACATTGCCCTGCTCCGTTTCACAGTGTTAGCGTCGGTCCTGAACTTGCATCTTCTCCTCTGTGAGCGCGACGTTGCCGGCCAAAGTTCGTGCGGCTAAGTTCGCCGGAAGGATGGGAGGTGGGCGCGACGCTTGGAACACCACTCGAAGTGGAACTCATCCCAGAGGTGGAGCGTGAAGAGGATCGGAGCGATGATTATGGCAACTATCACCACATCATTAGGAGCGTATTCAACCTGCTATCGGACCATCAAGATCGATGGTCTCTCCATTTTCTATCGTGAGGCGGGTCCGAAGGATGGCCCCATCATTCTGTTGCTTCACGGTTTGCCGTCGTCGTCGCGCATGTTCGAGCCGCTGTTCCAACGTCTTGCCGATCGTTATCATCTGGTCGCGCCCGACTATCCGGGATTCGGTCACAGCGATTGGCCGAGTCCGAAGGAATTCACGTATACGTTCGATCGCTACGCGGAAATCATGACGCGGTTTACGGAGGCGCTCGCGATCCCGCGCTACACGCTCTATATGCAGGATTACGGCGGACCGGTGGGTTTTCGCATGGCGCTGGCGCATCCGGAGCGTGTCCAATCACTGATCGTTCAGGATGCTGTCGCGCACAACGAGGGGCTCGGCGAAAATTGGAAAACCCGGCGGGCGTTTTGGGCGGATCGAAAAGCCAACGAAAGTGCGCTTCGCGCAAATCTACTCTCGCTCGCGGCCACGCGAACTCGTCACGTGGGGAACGATCCCAATATCGAGCGTTATGATCCCGACTTGTGGACCGACGAGTTTCGCTTCCTCAGCCAGCCTGGTCAGATCGACATTCAAAGCGACCTGTTCTACGACTACCGCACCAATGTGGAATCGTACCCGAAATGGCAGGCATGGATGCGAGAACACCAACCGCGGCTTCTGGTGCTGTGGGGCAAATATGATCTTTCGTTTGATCCATCTGAACCGGAGGCCTATCGTCGCGATGTGCCGCATGCCGAGGTGCACGTGCTGGATGCCGGCCACTTCGCGTTGGACACAGCCGCGGACGAAATCGCAACATTCGTTCGCGCTTTCATGCGCTAATCATTTCGCCTAACCCTGAGGAGGGAACTATATGTCGACCAAAACACAGATCGCCGTCGAAGCACCAACGTCTGCGAACCCACTGGATGCCATCCCGGACGAAATACCGTTTGATGTGCCGTACGGGCCCCCGATTTCACTCGATCGAGCCCAAGCGGTAATTCAAGCCGCCGTGACGGAGGCCAAGAAGCGGAATTGGAAAATGAACATCGCAGTGTCCGATTCCGGCGGCAACCTGGTCGCCTTCCAACGAATGGACGGCGCGATGCTCGCTTCGATTCAGATCGCCGAACACAAGGCCCGCGCGGGCGCGACCTTCCGGCGCCCGACCAAGGTCTTCGAGGACGGGATCAACCTGATGCATCTGAATTATCTGCTCGCGTTCGACGGAGTGATTGCGTCACGCGGGGGGATTCCTTTGATCGAGCAGGGCAAGATCATCGGCGCGATCGGATGCTCGGGAGGCACCGATTCGCAGGACGAAGTGGTCGCCAACGCAGGCGCGGCGGTGATCAACCAACTCCCGGGGGCGCGTTAACGCGCCCTGGTCGCACTGTCGATGAATAGGCGTGACTCGACGGATGTTGTGCGTCATTGCCGTCTCCGCGTCAACCGCCGCGGCGTGTTTTCAAATGTCCGGATGTGCAAAGTCCGGTCGCGATAGCAACGTCCGGATAGCGGAGCAATTCAGCGTGGCACTCGCGCATCGTGATTTCGCGGGTGCCCGCCAATTCCTCACCGGGCAAGCGTTACGGATCTATTCGCCGGAAAGGTTAGAGCGCGAAGTCGCGCACATGACTTCCTACGCCCCCGGCCCGATCCAACGCGTTGAGGTCATGAGCTGTCTGGAAGCTTGGCCTCATCGCCAAGCGGGAGACGTCGGCTGGGTGTACGTCGCGCTCACGCGAATCGTTTTCTGAAGCAGTCAGCGTCGTGCTGTGTTCCACTCCCGCCGGCCCTCGCATTCGCGCGATCGAGTGGGGCCGGCCTTAGCAACGTGGCGCAGGCTATTCGGATCAACTGCCAGCGCGCGCCACGTCACATTGGGGTTAGCGCGGGATCTGGCCCAGATAATATCCGAGACGATTTTCGGCATCGCCCGGCTTGTGAAAACCGCGAGCCATCAGCGCCTTGATCCCATCCTGAGCGGTGGGCCGGCCGAGCGAAGCGATGCACGCATCCCACCCCGCGCCGAGTTCGACATCCGGCGGAAGGCTGGTGTTCACGAGACGCTTGGTGTTGGCGATGGCCCATTTGTCGAACTTGGCGATCCGTTGCGCGAGCGCCTCGACAAACGCATCGAGATCGGCGTCGGGCAGCGCGCGATTCACGTAGCCGTAGGCCTCCGCCTGCTCGGCTCTGATGTCGTCCGAACTCAGCAGCACCTCAAGAGCTCGATTTCGACCGATGAGGTGGGGCAACCTCGCCATGGGGCCGCCGCCGGCGACCATCCCCACACCGACTTCCCATTGCGAGATGATCGCCTTTTCGCGGCTGGCGAAACTCATATCGCACGCCAGCGTGATTTCGCTGCCGTTGCCGGTCGCGCGTCCCCGGATAAGCGCGATGGAAGCGACCGGCGCGCGAGTCAGACGCACCAGAAAATCGGGCCACGGAGGCAAGCCCGTCGGGCCCGCGGGCATGGAGGTCAAGTCTTCAATCTTGGCCAGGAAGTCGGAGTGGTTCAGAAAATAGTCGTCAACCGCGCTGTCGAAGACGACCACCCGGACATTCTCGTCGCCCTCGATCGCATCGATTACTTCCTGGAATTGCCGGACCATTTCCGGTCCCATGACGTTGATGGGCGGATTGTCGATCGTGACCCGCCAGTACGCGGGCGATTGCCGGGTCACGTGAATCTGCGTCGTTGCTGCGGCGGCTGTCGTAGTGGGATTTCCTTTCGCGGCGGCTTTCGTCGCTGCGTTCAAAGTGGTCATGATTTCTCCTTCTATCTCGAGGCTCACGGGTCTCTTGATTCGGCACGTGCCTCATGATTCAGAATGATCAGGGCACGCGGGATGCCGCTCCGCAAGGTCTTGAAACTGGGGGGAGAGCAGACGACGCTATCGTATTGGGAAGCGGTTAGAGTGGGCAGGTCGACTCGTTGTATGTGCGACATGCGTCGGGATGTAGCCATCACGGTGTTTTCGCGGTGGTCGCGAAACTGCACATCTCACTCGCGAGGAATCAAATGCCGATTAGCGAAAAGACATTTCATCAGCCAGACCAAGGCGCATTTCGCGCCATCATGCAAGAAGATATCCATTGGACACCGTTCGCGGCGTTCCCGCCTTCGGTTCGCCTTGCCGTATTGGTGGGTGAACCTTCCGCGCCCGCTCCGTATGTGATCCGCGTCAAGGTCCCGGCGGGAGTGAAGCTGATGCCGCATCGCCATTCCGAGGATCGCATCTACACGGTGATCTCCGGAGTGTTCTACATCGGCTTGGGAGAGCAGTTCGACGCGGACTGTCTGCAGGCTTATCCGCCGGGAAGTGTGCTGGTGCTGCCCGGGAACACGTTCCACTTCCACTGGGCCAAGTCGGGCGAATACGTGAGTCAGGTATCCGCCATCGGGCCACTCGGCCTGGAATATCACGATTCGAAGGACGATCCCAGAGCGAATCGCTGAACGAAGTGTCGGCCGATCGACACTTCGACTCGGCTCACTTGCGGCTCGCGGGGTCGATATCAGCGAGGTGTTTCAAGCGCGCAGGAAGCGATTGTTCTCAATCCACCCGGCAACCCGCCCGCGTCTTTCACGTTTGCGGTTCTCGGAGCGAACTTCCCAAACGGCCTGACGGTCACAGTCTCCCTGGTCGGCGGTACCAGCACGATTGTCAGCGGGGCGCAGATCCGAAGTGCCACCTCCACTTTTAGGCTGCGCGATTCCGATGACTCCCGCACCACCCGGCCCGCTGAGCGTCCTGCGATGCGCGACGGGCAAGGGGATCAGGATGAAGATCGCGCGAGGCACGCCGAAATCAACGCGCGCGCCTAGCAAGCTCGGCTAACCGCTTATTTATTCGCTTCCATTCTTCCGAGAGTTCAACTACACGTCTGCGGTTCCCCATGTTGTTGCTGGTCGAGAGGAATTCCCGCAGCTCGGTAAGGCGTTTAGCGTCCTTACGCAGGGAAGCGGATTCTAGGTCGGCTTTGAGTCGTTTGGTTGAGATGGTTACGTCGCTCACAAAGCATTTGTGCCCAAATTTAACTCTTATCCGCCTTGCACTTGAGAACTCGCCGTAATCGAATGCGCGCTCGCAGACGTTTCTTTGAGTTTGTTTTCGGGGTGTAGGATGTCGATGCCGCCCTTGAAATACGCGCCGTCTTCGATCACGATGCCTGCTGTCTTAACGTCCCCCACAATGCTCGCGCCAGTCATGATGGCGATCCGCCCGCTGGCCTCAACGTCTCCTTGAATCGAGCCCCATACAACCAGATCCCTCGCCGTGACCCTGGCTTTTACTTTGCCGTTGGGCCCGATCGTCACGCAGTGGCGAACTTCGACAGTGCCTTCTATCTCGCCGTCTAGGTATAATTCCTCGTCGCTGCAAATTTCTCCCTTGAGCCGCATTGTCGAACCGACCGTGACAGCCGTCCCGGGCGACGAAACCGCCTCCCTGACCGGTGATGTGGCGACGGATCCGCCTTCTCGTTCCATGGTTCTTGCCCACATAAAATTGTTAAGAATCCTCTCGTGAACGCGTCGGTTATAAGCCTTCTGTTGGAGCACTCAGGGGGCCAACCGCCATCATGTTGATTCACCGCAGAGGGAGGACACCCCCGGAATCTTCTACCGGTCCGTCTGAACAAACTACCGCAGGTCGCGTCCATTTAAAATTCTGGGTGGTGGTCGCGAATCGAGACCATTACCAAGTTTTGAAAAGCACGCCATGACAGCGTAGCGTGGGGTTGCCACACATCCCGTACTTGAAAATGACCAGCGGAAGAATGACCAGAAATTCCTAACGTAGGTTGGCAATATATATATTCGCGGACTGATCGTAACGTTCGAAGATGATCTGGTCTCCGCGGGGGGACCAGGCGGGCTCGCCCACCGCGGCGGACGGAGTCGCATAGTGCGTAAGTTGCCGTAGCTCTCGCGTCTGGCGATCCACCCAGTAGATATTCCAAACGCCATTCCGCAGGCCAGCGAAACTGATTCGCCTGCTGTCGGGTGACCAGTCGTAGGCTAGCGATTGGTCTGCCTCTGTCACCAAGGTCCGCACCTCCCCTCCGGTGGACGGAAAGACGACCAAAGCCGCGTGCCCTTTGAGGTTCTCCCGCGCCGCAACCCAGCGTCCGTCCGGAGACCAACAGGGGAATTCGATATTCCGGGTTGCCGGCGTTAGAAAGCGAACCGTGCCGCCCCCCAGATCAGCGACGACCACTCTGTGCAAGCCCTCGGCTCCTTCGACGTCGGCAACCGCTCTCGTGCCGTGCAGGCGGACGTTATCAGACCGAGCCCAGTCCAGTTTCAAATTCGCCAGCTCCGGCGAGCCGTCCAACGGCTTCAGCCAATACGCTGCCTGCGTTGTTGTTGGTCACTTCGTACCCGACAACATTCGGTCCAACCCACTCCGGATAAAACGCCTGCTGATCCTCAGGCGATAACGCGGTGGCTCCTCTGCCATCCGAGTTCGCAACATAAACCGTCATCTTCAACCATTGGGAGTCGCGCTGAACCCAGGTATAAGTAATCCTCGAACCATCCGGTGAAAACGCCGGATGCAGGAATCGGCGCACGTGCTCTCGAACCAGTGGCCTTGGTTCACCCGCCGCGGCACCGGTAGAGCTCAAAGGGACCGTCCACAGAGCGCTCTCGTCGTTCGAATGGCTGAAGGCGAGGTGCGTTCCCGAAGCGTTAAACGTCAAATCGCGGATGAGGGGGCCATTCACGGGCATCATCGCCTCGGGCGCCTGGGCGTGATAGGCGGAATCAATTCGCGCTCGCCAGAGTCCCGGCTGCTCGCCAAAGCGCACTTCGAAATACAGGTACGACAGATCGGGCGAAATAATCGGATTCCTGGCACGCACCGATCCAAACGGGATGGACGTCCACTTACGACTGCGAATGTCCACGACTGCAGGAATGAAGTCCGGCCGCGGCGTTGTGGGGGGTATGACCACCGCAGTTTCAAAAACTACATGCGAACCATCCGACAGCCAACGGGGATTCTCATGACCACCGGGTGGACTGCCGTGACTGGTGAGGCGAACCGGCTCGCCGAGTTGGGCGTCTACCAGCCAAAGCGTCGCGTCGGGGATATCGATAGGATCCTGGGCAGGATTGAAGTGGACGCCGGGGTCACGAAACACGAGCCGGCGGCCGTCCGGCGACCATTGGGGCGAATCTCCGAAATCGGTACGGTACCTGACCGTCCCTCCGGAGGCTGGAATTATGTTAATGCCGCCCCGTTTTATGCAGGCGTAAGCAATGTAATCGCCCTTGGGACTCCAGGTCGGCTGAATATTATCGAGATCGTCGAAAGTGATCTGCCGGTCGCTGCTGCCGGGCGCGAGGGACCTTATGTATATCTGGTAGTGACCGGTGCGATCGGACGTAAATGCCATGTGGCTGCCGTCGGGAGAAAACGCCGGCCAACGATCCAGGGCCATGGAAGTGGTGATCTGCTCGAGCGCCGTGATGCGCGGCGGTTGGTTGACAGGCGGTGTCCGGCGAAACCCCCAGATCACAGCAGCGATGAGGATCGTACCTGCCATCAGCGGCAGCGGACGCAAGAGACGCGAAGGCCGGGGGCGCTCTTTGCTCTCTGGTCCGGCAACCTCTGATCCTGCCAGAGGCGTGCGGAGTTCGGCGATGAATCGATAGCCCGTGCTCGCAGCCGTCTGAATGTAGCGGGGTGCGCGCGCGTCATCGCCAAGCTGCTTCCGAATCTGGGCGACAACACGCGTCAGAGCGTTGTCGCTGACAGCAGTTCCTGCCCAGACCTCCTGAATCAACTCCTCTTTGGAGACCACCCGGTCGCGATTATCAATGAGAAAAAAAAGCACCCGGAGGGCTTTGGGCTCAAGGTCAACAGTCTGCCCTTCCCGCCGGACTTCCAGGCAGTTTGGGTCGGCGACAATATCGCCGAAAGCCCAAATTACGAGCCGTTCCGGCCTGATCACAAAATCCTCAGCACAACCATAACGATCATCACTCGATCATCACGACGATCACTCGTCCGGGCGAGTAAACTTCACAGCGGGGAGCCTGATGAACAAAGACAATATACCATCGCCTCTCGACTGCTGTTCCAGCCTGTTCCCTGAGCCGACGAACAAGCTGTTCCTCGCAATGCCGCGCTCTTACCTGAATCGCTTTCGCAAGCTACCCATATTCGGATTCCAGGGCTCTTCACTAGACAATCCCCTCCACACAGGCCGATTGCGATCCCGGGCCGGTCAGACTGGAGAGGATGTGGCGCGTTACTTTAAATCCGCGCAGTTGCGATCGGGTAAGAGGCCCTTCTTTCGCTCATTCTTCACATTTGCGCGCGGTGGCACCTTGACGGGGCGTCACCAGACGCGGCACCACGAGCGGCACGGGTTGCGCCAGCGCCATCGGTCGTCGTCCCAAGTAGGGTTTCGCCCAACTCACGAAACAGGATACTGAAATGAAAACACTAATTTGCGCAGTGGTTACTTTCGCGCTTGCGTTGAATTCGGGGTGCGCCAAGCTCGCCGCCACACCGCAAGGCGCCGCTGTCGACCCAGGCCGATATTATGCGGTCCTCCTCGATAACAACTCCGTCTACTTCGGCAAATTGGAATCGCTGGCGACAGATTACGCTGTGCTCCACGACGTGTTTTATGTTCAAAGCAATGTGGACCAGCAGACCAAGGCGGTTAACAATGTCCTGATCAGACGTGGAAAGGAGTGGCACGGGCCGGACCGCATGATCATCAATCAGAAGGCCATCGTCTTTATCGAGCCCGTCGGACCCGATTCCCGCGTGGCGCAACTCATCGCGGCTGCGTCCGCCAGATAGGATTGAACATGCGGATCCGGACCACACTGTTCGTGTTCTCGCTTATCGCGATATCCCTCAGCGGCGGCCCGATCACTTCGCTGTGGATAGGTGGAACCGGAGATTGGACCGATCCCGCGCAGTGGTCACCGGCGGGCGTGCCGAACAACGGCGCGAATTCTTATGTCGCGATCGTCAATTCCGGCGGCGTCGACGTGGCGAACATTCTTACCCAGAATATCTTTCTCAACGGGCTCACCGTGGGGACGCAATCGACCGTCAATGTGAACGATCAGGGGCTGGTACTCGGTTCGCCCGCGTCAGCCGCGGCGCTGCTCACTAACGGAACGATCAACCTAACGAATGCCGCAAGCCTGACGCTCGATTACTCGGCGGGAGGGGCGGCCACGAATTCGGGGGTCATATCGGTGGGCGACGAATCGGCGATTTACCTGACCACGTCGACCACGCAAGGCGGCACGCTCACGAACACGGGAAGCATAGCTCTCCAAGCGAACCCCCACGGATCGCAGATCTATTTATCTGGCGATGGAGCGACTTTTGCACTGAACGGCGGCGGCAACCTTACGCTGAGCGATAACCCGGCAAACCTGATCACTGGGTCGTTCGGCACGGAATCCTTGACCAGCGATAACAAGCTCTCTGGCGCCGGAACCATCGCCATGCTCGCGAATTTCACTAACAACGGCATGGTGGTTGCAAATGGAACAAACCCGCTGGTATTCAACATGGACACCGGCGTCCCCGGCGTGACCGGAACCATCATTAACAACGGTTCTATTCAGGTGGCCTCCGGTGGCTCACTCATTTTTCAGGGTTCGTCCGATCTGCAGGTCACGAACAACACCGCGATTACGCTTAGTGCCCAGGGAGGCCAGGTCAGCGCGCTGCTGTATAACGACAACAATACGGGTTCGGCGCTGCATCTCGCCGGCTCCGGTGCGTTGATACTCTCTGACAATGCCAACAACATCGTTTCAGGCGTGAACGGAGATGAGACGCTGGTCAACGGGGTCGCTCACACGATTTCCGGCGCCGGAACCATCAGTAACTTCAACGTACTGAATAACCAGGGTACGATCACCGCGAATGGAACGAATCCGCTAATCCTCAGTCTCACCACGGGCTCCAGTGAACTCATCAACAGCGGCACGCTTCGGGCAAATGACGGCAGCACACTTCAATTTCGTTCTTTAGGCATCACGATAGATAACGAAGGCGTGATTGCGCTCAACGCCTCGAAGGGGACAAGTACGCTGAGCTTCAACGATTCGGGAGCAGGTGCCCTGTTCAGCATTACGAATAAGTCGGCGGGCGGCGGGCAGATTACACTTTCCGATAATCCTGGCAATCTGATCACGGGCGTTAACGGCACGGAGAGCTTGTTCCTCGGCACCGGACAGCAGCTTTCGGGCGCGGGAACCATCAACAATTTCAGCTACATCGATAACCACGGAGTCATCACCGCGAATGGTGTGAATCCGCTGGTATTTGGCCTCAGCAACACTGCGAACCCCTTGGGGACCAACGAAATCATCAACTTCGGCACCCTTGGTGCGAATGACGGCAGCACACTTCAATTTCGGTCTTTAGGCATCACCGTAGATAACGAAGGCGTGATTGCGCTCAACGCCTCGAAGGGAATAAGTACGCTGAGCTTCGACGATTCGGGAACGCCCGCCCAGTTCAGCATTACGAACACGGTTTCGGGTGGCGGAAAGATTACACTTTCCGATAATCCGGGCAATCTGATCATGGGCGTCAACGGCACGGAGAGCCTGTTCCTCGGCACCGGACAGCAGCTTTCGGGCGCGGGAACCATCCGCAATTTCAGCTACATCGATAACCACGGAGCCATCACCGCGAATGGTGTGAATCCGCTGGTATTTGGCCTCAGCAACACTGCGAACCCCTTCGGGAACCTGGAAAATTCGGGTGTGATCAACGTGAACGACGGCAGCCGGGTAGAAATCGATTCGGGTGCCTGGATCAACAATCACGGCTCCATCAACCTGAACGCCGGCGCTCACACCGCCACGCTTGCTTTCGATAATTCGCAGCCTATTCTTCTCGGCAATGCGACCGCCGCCGGACAGTTGGTCATGTCGGACAGTTCAGGGAACCTGATCACCGGCGTCACCGGGCAGGAAACTCTCATCAACAATAGCGCCCACACCATTCAGGGCGCCGGGACCATCGCCAATTTCGGCGGCGGTTTCGTGAACAACGGAGTCGTATTGGCCAACGGTGTGAATCCGCTGGTGATCGATATCAGCGCGGCTACGGCCCGCGGCAATGCCGGGGTCACCACTGGCGGGACCATCGAGATCGCCAACGGCAGCACCCTCCAGATTCTTTCGGCTTCCGGCGGCACCGTGCTTACCACCGGAACGGGCGAAATCTTCCTGGCTTCCGCGCCAACTGGAGCCAGCACGTTGAGCTTCAATGACCAGGGCAAGGGCGGAACATTCACGCTGGACAGCGGCACCGTGGTGATGTCGGTTGGCGGGAATCGGATGGTGGGCGTCAACGGCGACGAGACGTTGATCAACGGCGTCAACGGCACCATCGTGGGCCAAGGCGTTGTCTCCAATTTCGCCCAGTTCATCAACCATGGGACGCTCCAGACGGGCGGCGGCGTTCTTGAAGTGCAGGCGCCTCTGGGCAACTGGAACGGCGGGACCGGGACTCTGACGGGCGGGACGTACATCGCGAACGGCGGCGTCCTCAAACTCGACAGCCTCGGCGCGCAGACCGTGACGAATCTAACTGGCGCCAACGTCTCTATCCAAGGCGCCGGCGTGATCACAGGGAGTGGTGCCGTAAATGCGCTGGGCGGCCTCGCGAACGTGACGAATTCCACGATCCTCCTGGACTCAGGCAACGCCCTCGCGATCGCCCCGGCCGGCGGCGCGCTTACTCTGACGAATTCCGATTTAACCGCACGCGGCGCAAGCCTGACAATCGACGGGAGCGTTTCCATAAGTGCTCAATCCACTCTGGAGTCACTGAGTAGCGCCAGTGTCAGCATCGCTGGATCGCTCTTCTTAGATGGCACGTCGAGGATCGATGTCGGCAATTCTACGACCCTGGCTGCGTCCGATTTCTTGAACCAGGGAACCATAACTCTGAACGCTGCCAGCGCGGCGGCATTCAAAGGCAGAGTTACGAATTCGGGAGTGGTAATCGTAACGGCCGGCGCTCAGTTCGACGTTTTCAGGAGCCCGTTTCTCGCCTTCGGCACCAATACTTACACGCAGACGGATGGCAACACGAAGGTGCTCACGGGAGGCGTTCTGAGTGCTGCCGCGGTCGATCTCGAAGGCGGGACGTTAGGCGGCGGCGGAACAATTGCCGCCAACGTCATCGTGAACGGCGGAACTCTGGCGCCGGGCGACCCCACTACGACAAGTATTGCGGGCGATTTGACTGTCGATGCGGGTGAAATCGTCCTGGATATCGATGGAACCGCCTCCGGCACGTTCGACTCGCTCGATGTCGACGGAAACCTTCATCTCGACGGTGGCACCCTTGACATCGTCTTCGAGGGTGGCTTTCTCCCGCAAACCGGCGATGAGTGGAATCTGTTTTCATTTACGGGACAGGAGGATGGTCCGGGGTTCGCGCAGATCGTATTCCAGAACGCCGGCAATGTGCAGCTTGAATCGTTCTTCAACGATGGGAGTTTCAAACTGGAAGCGGCCGGCGGCGAAACGGTCGCGGAGCCATCCACGCTTCCGATCCTCCTAGCTCTGCTGGCATTAGTCGGGCTCCATGGGCTGGGTAAGCGATTGCGAAGACCTGCCGCACGAAGCCCCATTTAAAACCGGGGCCAAGCCAGCGTCCTTATTTTAAGGAATCAAGGCCGCACCAAGGGTTTCAGCGACGGGACGCACAAGGGGCGTCACTGTTGGATGCCTCTCACTGGAAACTGGCCGTGGTCGAAAAGGAATTCACACTCTAAGGATTCGATTTCCAAATCCAAGCCCTGTGGGCTATGTACCATTGCTACAGAGATTTACCGGCAATTAGCCTTTGTACAAAATCGGGCGTAGAGCCCATTAATGGCGTAGAGCCCCTTTGTAAGCTACTGGCACAAAAGATATGGCTCCCCAGAAACTCGGTTTTCCGACCTTCTCTCCATGAATTTCGAATCCATCGCGGGAAAACGTTGTGGATGCGCTTGAAAGACCTCGGCGTGATAAGCCGGTTTTCGAGTCGTCTGGTAGCCGGTTCTCAGCGGACTGCATCATGTAGGCACAGACGGACTCTTTGCCACCAAAGGGGCACTCCATAGGGATCTGAGGTTTGCCGGTATTGATTTGGCGAAACTCCCTCGAATTCGACTTCGGGACAGCATCGCGGGCGAGCGGGCGGATCGCGCCGCCACCCGCGACACAGTGATTTCCTAGCTTGTGGCATCCGGCCACCGCACGCGACGCAATCCGTTATCGCCCGTATCTCCAGTCGCCCGCGAGAAATTGGCGACGCGCTGTGCCGGTGTAGACGATCGAGATGGGGCCCGAGTCTGTACAGATGTATTGAAATCCATTCAGGCCATCGTCCATGACGAAGGAGTAGTGGGCCGCGTGGCCTCCGGAACCTTGGACTACGATCGTGCCGGTGCAATCAGGATTCACGGTATACGTACCCGTTTGAGTACCCTGGCCGATGTTGCCGTTTTGGCTGGAAACAATGGCGCCTGTGACCTTGCCGGTTCCGTCAAACGTGAAGGTACCGACTGCGGCAATCGGGCCGACCGCTGCCGCTACGGGGGCCATGAGAACCGTTCCGGTATCTATTCGAGAGAAGGTGCCCCACAAGCTGGTGGTGGAGCATCCTTTGTCGTCGGCCTTGGCTGTGGGAGCCACGCTTAAAGCGAGCGCGACGGCGGCGAATGCGAAAGTTCTTGCGATGGTGCTGTGTTTCATGACGAATCTCCTTTTTGATTGATCAATCCAGGTGGTCTTTGGCTCACCTGCGACGAATAAGGAATCGGGGGGTGAAAGTTACAGCCTCTCGGGCGAAAGGGTGTAGACTAGCTGTGCAAATCCACCGAAAATGCCACAGTGCCCTCAGTGCGAAACCGAATTGGGTTCGAGTGGTCCCGCCGGACTGTGCCCGAAGTGTCTGATCCTGGGCGCTTTCGAGAGTTCGGTCGACGCGGAATCTGAAACTCAGACCATCGACACAGCAGCGGCGTTTGCTGGTGATGACGACTTCGGCCGTTATCACATCATTCGGCCGCTGGGTGAAGGAGGGATGGGCTGCGTGTACCTCGCCGAGCAGCTCAAGCCTATTCGCCGGAACGTGGCTCTCAAGGTAGTGAAGCTTGGCATGGACACGGCCCAGGTGCTGGCCCGATTCAACAACGAGCGCCAGGCGCTAGCGATGATGGACCACCCGAATATCGCCCAAATCTTTGACGCCGGCGCGACCAGCAAAGGGCGTCCGTACTTCGTGATGGAGTACATCGAGGGCGCGCCTATTACTCAATATTGCGATCGCAACCGGATGACCACCAAGGAGCGGCTTGCATTATTTCTCGCGGTCTGCCGCGCGGTCCAACATGCGCACCAGAAGGGTGTGATCCACCGCGACCTGAAACCATCGAATGTCCTCGTGACCGAGCAGGACGGCGCACCGATCCCTAAGGTGATCGATTTCGGCATCGCCAAGGCCACCGACAAGCGGGCCATAGAGACCACTCTGCTCACACAGTTCGGGCAGATCATAGGGACACCCGAGTACGCCAGCCCTGAGCAGGCCGACACGATGACGGGAGATGTCGATGCGGCCTCCGACGTCTATTCGCTCGGCGTAATCTTGTACGAACTGCTGATCGGAGCTGTGCCGTTCGACACCGCCACGCTGCGCAACGCCGGTTTGGCGGAAATGCTGCGAATGATCCGTGAAGACGAAGCTCCGTCTCTGCCGCGAAAGCTGACATCACTGGGCGCGGCTGCGAGCGACGTTGCAGCACGCCGGCGGACCGACGCCGCGTCGCTACGCCGCCTGGTGGACGGCGACCTGAATTCAATCACGATGAAGGCGCTGGAGAAGACGCGCGAACGGCGGTACTGTTCGGTCTCTGACTTCGCATCTGATATCCAGCGGCATCTGGAGGATCGGCCCGTGCTGGCCTCCTCGCGAGGCGGGCTGTACCGGACCCGGAAGTTTCTCCGCCGCCACAGGCTGGCGGTCCTTGCTACTGCCGCGGGAACCTTGTTTCTCGTCTTGAGCGGAGTGACGGCCTGGTCGCTTTCGCGTTCCGCGTCGAGACCCAAGCTGACCGAGAAGGACACTATTGTTCTTGCGGATTTCGAGAACAAGACGGGCGAAGCGGTCTTTGACGACACGCTGGGCCAGGGGCTGTCGGTAGAACTCCAGCAATCGCCGTTTCTCAGTCTGATTGGGGATCAGCAGGTTCAGAAGACTCTGACTCTGATGGGGCAGCCGAAGGACGCTCGGCTCACTCCTGAAATCGCGCGGCAAATTTGCGAACGAACCGGCAGTGCAGCGGTTCTGGAAGGCTCGATCGCAAGGCTTGGAAGCCAGTATGTTCTGGGTTTGCAGGCGAAGACTTGCAATACCGGCAATATCCTGGACCAGGAGCAGGCACAGGCGGCCAGGCGAGAAGATGTCCTTAATGCTTTGAGCCAGATTGCCCGGAACTTCAGAACCCGGGTGGGCGAATCGCTGGCCATGGTCGAACAGCATTCAACGCCCCTTTGGGAGGCTACGACACCGTCATTCGAAGCGCTAAAGGTCTACACTACCGGACACAGGGCGGCCCTTTCCGCCGGGTCAGCGATGACCACGGGCTACTTACCGCCGCGCTGTCGAAATCGATCCACAATTCGCGATGGCCTGGGCGAATTTGGGGCTCGAGTACAGCTCTAAGGGAGAGTCGGTGTTGGCGACCGAGCCCACCATAAAAGCCTGGCAACTGCGGGATCGAGTGAGCGACTGGGAGAGGTTTTTTATCGAGGTTCTTTACCACCGTCAGGTAACGGGAAATCTGGAAAAGGCCTACCAAACCCTCGAGTTGTGGAACCAGACCTATCCGCGCGGCGGGGACAGCGAACCGCCCAATCCCCAGGAGTTGTTAGCAGGCCTTTCCACTCGCGGAACGGGCCGGTTTGAAAGAGCGATCGAGATGGCGCAAAAAACGATCGCGGGCCATCCCGACGCCCTCATGGGATATGGCAGTCTGGCGTACAGCTATATCTTCCTGGACCGCTTCCCGGAAGCCGAGAGTATTCTCCAACGAGCTTCCGAACACAAGTGGAAAGACAACCCTAATCTTTTGGTGTTCCGTTACAAGCTTGCGGTGCTCAAAGGTGATCAGGACCAGATGGATCGGGCAGTGGCTATGGCCAGGGGCAAGCGCGGAGCCGAACACTGGATGGCTCATGAGCAGGCTCTTGCGCTGGCTCGTTCCGGCCGGCTACAGGAGGCCCGTAGGGCATCGAATCGCGCCATCGATCTGGCCCTGCAAGAGGAAGTGCGCGAGGAGGCAGCGAGTTACGAGGCCGCACGAGCGGTGTGGGAATCCATTTCAGGAAATGCGGTCGAAGCAAGAAAGAGCGCAATCGCGGCGCTCGATCTTTCAAACGGCCGGGAGGTCGAATACGCCGCCGGCCTTGCGCTGGCTCTTTCGGGCGACTCTTCCCGATCAGAAGCGCTCGCCGGCGATTTAGAAAAACGCTTTCCGGAAGATACTTTTGTTAAATTCACCTATGTGCCGATTCTCCGTGCGTGCGCCGCACTGGAGCGGAGCAAGCCCGCCGACAGCGTGGAGCAGCTGCAAATCGCTCGGCCATATGAGCTGGCGGCGAATGGCCTGAACTTCGCTCATCATTATCTCGGCGGTTTGCACTCGGCCTATGTGCGCGGCGAAGCTTTCATTGCCGCGCATCGGTATGCGGAAGCCACTGCCGAGTTTCAGAAGATTCTCGATCATCGCGGGATCGTAGGGCTGGACCCCATCGGCGCACTAGCGCACTTGCAACTGGGCAGAGCGTTCGCTTTATCGGGAGACAAGGGCAAGGCGAAAGCTGCCTATGAGGCTTTCCTCGCGCTTTGGAAAGACGCGGACCCCGATGTCCCGATCCTGAAGAGTGCCAAAGCAGAGTACGGCAGGCTGTAGTGATGGCGCTGTAACCTTTGGCTTGTCGATTCCTTACTCGTTTAGCGGAAAGGCTTGTGAGGATCAGACTATGACGAACGGCCAGACGATGCACACGCTGTCGGGATCGTCCCAGTTTCCGACGACGCGGTGGACCCTGGTGGTCGCGGCCGGCGATCCACATCGGAAAGAAGCCCGGTCCGCTCTGGTTTCTCTGTGTGAGAACTACTGGTATCCGTTGTATGCCTATTTGCGCCGCCGGGGCTATCCGGCCGATCAGGCGCAGGATCTCACGCAGGAGTTTTTCATTCGTGTGCTCGAAGGGCGGTATCTCGATCGCGCCAACCCGGAGAAAGGGCCGGTTCCGATCGTTTCTTTTAGACTTCTTTGAAATTCTTTGTGGCCGACGAAGAAGACCGGAATCGCGCACTCAAACGCGGCGGCGGAGCTGTCCTGCCGCTTGAATTCTCATCGGGCGAAGAACGCTACCAGCGCGAGCCTGCGCACGATGAAACGCCGGAGCGGATCTTCGAACGGCGCTGGGCGCTTTCGTTGCTCGACCGAGTCGTAGAGAAATTGCGAAGCGAATTCGTGCAGCACGGCCGGCCGGAGCATTTCGACCGGTTGAAGGTTTTCCTTCTCGGACAGTCCGACGCGCCATATGCCGCGCTGGCTCACGAGATGAACACGTCGGAGGGGGCCCTCAAGGTAGCGATTCACAGGCTACGCAAGCGTTATCGCGAACTCTTTCGTCAGGAAATCGCGGATACCGTCGCCGATCCCGCTGAAGTGGAGTCCGAACTCCGGTATCTGGCGGCCGTGCTCACTAGGAAATAGCCGCCCGCCGTAGTCTTTGAGATCAACGAAAAGCGCGGTCAGACATCTGATGGATTTGACGAGCAGGGCCGCGGATCTATTTGCCGTTCAGCCGGTTGATGAACAACAGCGGTTCCTTAGGGTAGTGCTGAAGGCCGGATCTTGGAAGGATCGACAGTTGCGAGTCGAGTTCGATGATCCGTTTGGAGCGTTGCGCCGCTCGAACCAGCTAAGCCGAACGAACCAAAAGGAGAACACCATGCCCAAACCCCAAACTGAGATTTGGCTCCCCGGCATGGATTCGAACCACGATTCACGGCTCCAAAGGCCGCTGTCCTACCATTAGACGACCGGGGAAAATTGGGCTCTACCAGAACGGCTTCGCCTGATTTTATCATGCCACCGAATCATCCTACTAGGT
Source organism: Terriglobia bacterium (assembly GCA_963819125.1). Lineage (GTDB taxonomy): Bacteria > Acidobacteriota > Terriglobia > Bryobacterales > Bryobacteraceae > Palsa-187. The sequence goes on along the minus strand of CAWFUQ010000011.1, from coordinate 53,449 downwards.
GCTAAAATACTAGCATGTTGAAACTAGGCTTGGTTGCCGTGCTGGCGGGCACGCTGTACGCTCAGTCCCAGCCCCCCGTCATCGACCAGGAATTCCGCAAGGACTGGGAAATGTCGCGCCGGTTCACGCTCGCCGTCGCGGAGGCGATGCCGGTGGAAAAGTACGGGTTCAAAGTCTCCGAAGAAGAAATGTCGTTCGCCACGCTGATGATTCACATCGCGACCTCCAACGCGTTCCGCTTCGCCCAGATCGCGGGCCAGCCCACTCCGTTAGCGATTCCCGAATCCATCCCCAAAGCCGAGGCTAAGAACATCGTAAAGAAGCTACTGGCAGATTCTTTCGACTACTGCATCGTCCAGCTCGATCGCTTCACGCCGGCCCAAATGGATCAGGTCTATAAGGTCGACTGGTTCGAGCGTGAGCAGGTGACGGGACGCCAACTGGTGCTCGGCATGTTTGTCCACACCGCGCATCATCGTGGTCAAGCCGAGGTCTACCTGCGCGCTAACGGCATCAAACCGCCTGACTACCGTTTCTGACGCCCGTTCAATGAACGCGCTTCCCCGCCGATAAGGCTTTGGGGAGGCTTCATGATCGACATTCTCATCGTCGACGATTCGGCGGCGATTCGAAAGATTCTGCAGCGCGTTCTGCGCGACGCAAATGTACCCATCGGTACCGTGGTGGAGGCCGGCGACGGCGTCGAAGCGCTGGAGAAGCTGAAATCGTGCCAGGTAGGGCTGATCCTCTCGGATATTAATATGCCCAACATGGACGGACTCGAATTGCTGAGCCGCCTCAAGGCGAGCGAGGAATGGAAATCGCTGCCGGTAGTGATGGTCAGCACCGAAGGCAGCCAATCAAAGGTATTGGAAGCGGTCGAGAAAGGCGCGGCAGCCTACGTTCGCAAGCCGTTCAACGCCGATCAGATCAAGGAGAAGCTCGCCAAGTTCCTATGAACGCGAGCCACGCGTCCCAGGCGTGAACCCAAAATTTATGAGCGAAACGAATGTGATGGAACCGGTCACAAAGGCGGAGTTAACGAACATGGCGACGACGTCAACCGCGGAGGTGTTCAGCACCATGCTCGGCCTCGATCTGACCCTGCTCGAGGAACAACCCGCTTCCGAACACCCGATGCTGGCGGAGAGTGGCGCGACCGTAGTCTCGCTGATTGGCTTGACGGGTCCCTGGGCGGGGACCGGGAGCATCACGTGTTCGGGAGAGCTGGCGTGCGTACTAGCCTCTCGATTCCTTTCAACTGAGTACGATCACGTGGACGGAGAAGTGCTGGATGCCATGGGCGAGATCACCAATATGATCCTTGGCAACGTGAAGACTGCGTTGGAGGATCGGGTAGGCGCGATGGAGCTGAGCACTCCTGCCGTAATCTTCGGCCAGATCTTTAAGACCTACAGCGCTCGGATTCACGATTGGCTGGTAATCCGTTTTCGCTGCGGAGAAGCGAAGTTGCAAGTGCAGATGTGCCTGGCGCCAAGCCAGCCGGCACATCCGCGAGTGCTGCGATTTCCGGGCACGTAGCACGACCGAGGTCAGACGCTCAGTGCGCGAACTCGATGCCGCGCCCGAGAATCACGATGTAGGCAATCCCGAGAATCGTAGCGGCGATCCACCATGCGCGCTGCCGCCCGACCGTCAGATTCCGGGATGCGGGCGCATTCGGCATCAAGCAATTGGCCCACATCAAGCCGGACGATCCTCCGAATGCAGCGGGAACAGTCGATACCAGGAATAGCTTGATCCCCATCGGGTCGAAGATACCCGCCGCGCAACTGAACAGGCACGCTGCGTAATAGGGAATTCGGCCCACCGTATTGTAAGCCGCACCATCGGCAGCGAACGGGCGTACTGTGCGCGCCAGCAGGATCACGAAACCGTAGTACAACGCGAACCCGAACACCGTCATCGCGACGCGCAGCGCTCCTTCGTGCGGCAGCCCCGCGATCACTGCGTACCAATCGCCGAATCCGGTCAGCCCGGATAGAAGAAAATATCCCGCGGCGGGGAGCAGATTGAGCGCTGCCAGCAGCCACAGGAAATAGCGCCAGTTCGCACGATCCCCTGCGAGCCGCATCAGCAGGATCGCCATAAACCCGGCTGCGAGATTCACCAGCGTGCCGCCGGCACTGACCCATCGGTCCGCATAAAGCGACGACAGGTGATTACTGGTGAGTTCGGTTGCGACATCGCCCCGCAGCCATGCCGTGATACCGTGACCCACGCCTTCATGCAGCAGTGTCGCCGTCGCCGACGCGATCACGGCCATGCTGACGATGGTCGGCTTGTCGTGTTCGCTCAGTAGACGCCTTCGACCACGCTGGTCGACATTTTCCGGAACGGCCGGACGTTGCGCACTCCGTCCCAGGGATAACGCGCACAAGGTGGTTCGCGTTCACATTCGTCACGTTCCAGAAATCGAGGCATGAAGAATTCCTTGGTCAGCGTGGTCAGCCGGACGCGGCCAGTCTCACCGTATTTCACCAGGCGCGTGGGCTGTTCCGGGTCGACCACTTCGATCATGGCGCGCGGGCTCGGCGGATAGTAGATCACGGCGTAATTGTCCGCCGGGTCGAAGGGCTTGTGCGTCGCCAGTCCCATCAGCGTGTTGCCGTAGGTCGGCGCGAAATAAATCCCGTCCAGCAATTCTTCCTTGGCGAAGCGATGGAACTGCGGAGTCATTTCGGTTCCGCCGCAGAAGATGCCGCGAATCCCGGCCTTCTTCAAGCTGATCTTTTCCGCCATCGCCTCCAGCAGTTTCGGCGTCGTGAACATGCATGTGATCTCATTCGCCTTGAGGATGCGTCAGCGCCTGTTCCACCACGTGTTGCTTGTACAACTCGGCTTCCTTGAATTCGCCGCGTTTCAGCAGCTTGATCACCCAGCGCGGATCCAGATCCAGACCGAAACAAATTCCGCCGCGATGTTGCGCCAGATGTTCCACCGCCAATCGCAAGCGGCGAGGACCGCTGGGACCCACCATGATCCAATCCGATCCGCGCGGAAAAGATTCATCGGGCAGCGTGTCGGAGAACTGTTCGTAGTCGATCCGAAAATCGTTATAGTTGATGCGCGATTTCGGAACGCCCGTGCTGCCGCCGGTTTCAAACGTGCAGATCGGCTTATCGGCATAAGCTTTCGGAACCCAGCGCCGCACCGGGCCGCCGCGCAGCCATTCGTCTTCGAAAAATCCAAAACGATCCAGATCGGCGTACGTCTGTATCTCTCGGCGCGGATCGAAGTCCAGCGACTTGGCGCGTTCCAGCCAGAAAGGAGTGCCGGTGGCGGGATCGAAATGCCACGCCACAACTTCGCGAGTCCACGCGTCAAGTCTTGCTGCGTCGAATTTTGGCTCTTGTATAGTGGTCACTGTGCTCATGAGTTACCGAAAACCTAGTTTATCCGCTTTGACGTGTGGGGTTGCGTTTTGGGTCGCGTGTTCGTCTCTAAGCGCGTCGGACTGGCTACGCTTCCGCGGACCCAATGGCGCAGGCGTCAACGAGACCTCCGGCCTGCCCACTGCATTCGATCCGTCGAAGAACGTGATCTGGCGCACGCCTCTGCCGCCCGGCCATTCGTCGCCGATTCTCGTCGGCAATCGCATTTTCGTGACGGCCTTCGAAGGCAATAAGCTGCTGACGATTTGCCTGGACCGCGCGACGGGAAAGATCGCCTGGCGCCGCGAAGCTCCTCGCGATCGCGTCTTCAAGCCGAACCCCGGTCCTGCAACGCTGAATAGTCCTGCATCGCCTTCGCCTGTTTCGGATGGAAAGAACGTGTACGTTTTCTTCAACGATTACGGACTCATGTCCTATGGTGTCGACGGCAATGAGCGCTGGCGACTTCCGCTGGGTCCGTTCAACAACGTATACGGAATCGGAGTCTCACCCGTGTTGGTCGACGATAAGGTGGTACTGGCGATCGATCAGTCGACCGGCTCGTATATCGCGGCTTTCGGGCAGAACGACGGCAAACTGAAGTGGAAAAAAGAACGTCCCGAGGCGCTGAGCGGCGCGTCGACTCCGGGTGTGATGAAGCTGAACGGGAAGTCGGTGATTGTGGCTCCGGCGTCGTTCCGCATGGATGTTTACTCGGCCGATACGGGCGACACGGCGTGGTTCATGCACGGCCTCGCGTCGGAGATGAAGAGCGTTCCGATCATCGAGGGCGGCACCATCTTCATCAGCGGCTATAACACGCCGGAGAACGATCCTGGAAAGCAGGTGGCCATCGCACCGTTTGAAGAAGTGATCACCAAGTTCGACAAGAATCACGACGGCAAGATTTCGATCGATGAAGCACCGGACCAGCGTACGAAAACCTACTTCCCGTTCATCGATCTGAATGGAGATGGATTGATGGACGCGAATGAATGGAAGATGTTCGCGCTGACCATGGCCGCCGAGAATTCGCTGATGGCCATCAACGCCGACGGCAAGGGCGACATGACGGGCAAGAACATCCAGTGGAAGTTTCACAAGTCGATTCCACAGTGCCCGTCGGTGGTGGTTTATCGCGGCGTCGTATACATGATCAACGACAGCGGCGTGCTGACCACGCTCAACGCGTCGACCGGCGAACTTTTCAAACAGGCGCGGCTGCGCGGAGTCTCGGACAAATACTTCGCGTCGCTGGTCGCGGCCGACGGCAAGATCTACATCGCGGGCAATAGCGGCGTCGTGTCGGTACTGAAAGCAGGTGGCGATCAGGAACTGCTGGCCGCGAATAAATTGGATGAAGACATCTTCGCGACCCCTGCGATCGCCGACGGTCGAATCTACGTCCGAACCGTTTCCGCGCTCTATTGTTTTGGAGAAAAATGAAGTTTGTCGTTTTCTTGTTCCCACTGTGCCTGATCGCGGCCGACTGGTCGCGCTTCCGCGGTCCCAACGGCACCGGCGTTTCCGACGCCAAGGACCTCCCGCTCGAATACGGCCCCAACAAGAATGTGATCTGGAAGACCGAACTCGCGGGTGGATATTCGTCGCCAGTGATCGGCGGCGACAAGATCTTCGTAACCGCGTTTGAGAAGGAAGATCTCTACACCATCGCGATCGACCGCGCCAGCGGCAGGATTTTGTGGAAGCAACTCGCGCCGCGCGAGCGCGCGCTCACCAAGTACGGAGTCAACACTCCCGTGTCTCCCACTCCGGCGACCGATGGGCAAAACGTGTACGTGTTCTTCGAAACCGTTGGCCTGGTGTCTTACGGACCCGATGGAAACCTGCGCTGGAAAGTGCCGCTCGGCCCGTTCTCATTGCCATATGGATTCGGATCGTCGCCAATCGTCGCGGGAGACAAAATCCTGATGCTGGTGGATGCCGATGTCGATTCGTTCCTGCTGGCCGTTTCGGCGAAAGACGGGAAGCAGATCTGGAAAACGCCGCGCACCGGCGTCACGCACGGATTCTCAACGCCGGTTCTCTATCAACCCAAATCCGGCCCCGCGCAGACGATCGTTTCCGGCTCGTACAACCTGGTTTCCTATTCCGTCGAGACGGGTGAAAAACTTTGGTGGGTCGGTGGCATGGCATGGCAGGCGAAAAGCACTCCGGTCATCGACGGCGATACGGTCTACGTGCATTCCTGGATGGCCGATATGACCGGCCTGGGATTGCCCTCCAAACTCGATTCGTTCGACGACGTGCTGAAATCGAGCGACAAAAACGGCGACGGGAAATTATCGAGCGAAGAAATTCCTTACGACGAAATGCGCAAGCTGATGTTCCTGTTCGATCTGAATCACGATAAATTCATCGATCGTGAGGAGTGGAACAACATGCTGGCGCGCAATGCCGCCAGGAACGGTGTGTACGCGATCAGGATCGACGGCAAGCGTGGCGATGTTTCGAGCACCAACGTGCTGTGGCGCTATGACAAGGCGTTGCCGAATATTCCTTCGCCGCTGCTCTATCAGAACGTGTTGTACATCCTGCGCGAAGGCGGGATTCTCACCGCGGTCGATCCGAAAACGGGCGAGGTGCTCAAACAGGCTCGCGTGAAGGACGCGACCGATCCATATTTCGCTTCACCGGTCGCCGCCGATGGAAAAATATTTCTGTTCAGCGAGAACTGCAAGCTGTCTGTGCTGAAAGCAGGCGCGGAATGGGAACCGCTCGGCGTGTACGATTTCGATGAAGCCGAATGCCGTGCGACTCCGGCGTTCGCGGGCAGCAATATCTACATCCGCACGCACACGGCCCTCTACAACTTCGGCAAGAAGTCTTGATCTATTTGCCGCGCAGCTTTTCAGCCGCATCCACGTAACGCTTCACTTTCGGGTTCGACGCGTTCCACTGCGGCGGCGGCGCATCCGATGCCAGCGTCATCAGCGCGACCGCAACCGCGCGATCGATCTTCGCCATGTTCGCGTAGTCGACCTTCTGCCATTCATCGTTGGCCTGATGATAGCCGGGAAAATCGTAAGCGACGCTCAGCGTGTGCGCGGGCACGCCCGCCTCGGCCAGCGCCGCGTTGTCACTGCGGTTGAAGTACGGATCGCTGTTCTTCTCGTTCTTGTAAATCTTGATCCCCGCCAGCTTCCCGCCCGCGACCAGCGTCTGCGACATGGTGGAGAAATCGAAGCCGGTCACGGTAGCCATCTCCACTTGTGGACCCTCGGTATCATCGGTGCGACCCACTTGTTCCAGATTCAGATCGGCGATTGTTTTCGCGAGCGGAACCACAGGATGGCGCCCATAATAATGCGATCCCAAATCGCCCAGTTCTTCGCCGAAAAACGTCATGAACAGGATGCTGCGCTTGGGATGCTGGGGCAGGGAAGCGAGCGCGCTGGCGATTTCAATCACCGATACCGTGCCGCTGCCATCGTCGTTGGCTCCGTTGAAAATCGGATCGGGCAAGCCGGGGCGCACTCCCAGGTGATCGTAATGTGCGGTGAGCAGCACGAACGTGTCTTTCAAGGCTGGGTCGGATCCGCGCAAAATGCCGACCACGTTGCGCACTTTCACCGATTTTTCGACCGGCGGCAGCACGTGCAGCGTGGCCGTTGCGGTGGTTGCGTCTTTGAGGAATTCAAGCAACTCCGGCGCGGCGAATGAGTTTCGAGCCGGTCCTCGGCGCGGCACCTCGGGATCGAAAGCCATGGTGTTTCGAACGGCGCGAGCCCGCATGAGTTCGACAGGGCCGATCGTAATGCTGTTCGGCTTCACGACCACCGGCGCGTTGTCGAGACGAATCGGCTGATCCGGAAGGATCGCGACCTCGCTCGCCGGAATCTGGATCGTTTTCCCGTTCAACGCGACGGCAAATTCGTAGCCTTCTGGATTCTGTTCGCGCGTCAGCAGCGTCGCGGTCTGGAAATATTGATCGTCACCCGCCGGCTCAAGCCCCGCGCGGCGAAATTGCGCCGCGATATATTCCGCAGCCAGATCCAGCCCGCGCGACGGCGTGCCGCGCCCTTCCAGCGCATCCGAGGCGATGAACGATAAGATGCCCGCGCAGCGAATCGGCCGTGATGTGGGTCATCACCGCTTGCATTCAGGAGTAAGTTTCGGATCGGCCGCAAATAGAGCGATCGCAAAGGCGAAAACAAAAAGCTTACGCATTGTCTTTATATTCTTCCAGCCATGCCATTTGAATATGTTCCAGCTTGGCTTCATTCGATTTCGCGGGATCGTCGTCGAACCCGTCCAGCTCCGTGATCCACTTGTGCAGATCGGTGAAGCGCACGTTGGTCGGGTCCACGTCGGGAAATTTCTCATACAGCGCGAACGCGATATCGTCCAGCGTCGACCAGCTCAGTTTTCCCATCAGATTTGCGTCCCCTTCAGCGCTGAGTTAACCGCCGTATTCATCATATTCTCGGCCAGCTTCATGGTCACTTCGTTCAGCACATCGATTTTCTCTCGAATCGCGACATGCTCGCCGCCATGATATACCGATTGCAATTCGCGAATCGCCCGTTCAATCGCCGCGCGTTCGTCATCGGTCAGCGCATCGTACGCCGGATTCTCTTTCGCCTTCTCGACTGCCGCGACGATCGCGTCGGCTTCCACCTGCGCCTCGCGCACCTGCCGCTCCTTGAAATCGTCCTCGGCCTTGGCGAACGATTCCAGAATCATCGCCTCCACCTGTTCGTCAGTCAATCCATAGGAGGGCTTCACGTCGACGCTGTGCTCTTTGCCCGTCCGTTGATCGCGCGCCGTGACGTTGAGGATTCCATTCGCGTCGATTAGGAAGCGCACTTCGATGCGCGCCAGGCCCGCCGGCATGGGCGCGATATCTTTCAGATCGAAGCGAGCCAGGCTGCGGCAATCCTTCACCATTTCGCGCTCGCCCTGCACCACGTGAATCAAAACGTTACGCTGCCCGTCGACCGCGGTGGTGAACTGCTCGGTCGCCGACGCTGGAATCGTTGAGTTGCGATGAATCAATTTCGCGACCAGCCCGCCCATTGTTTCGATGCCCAGCGACAGCGGCGTCACATCGAGTAATAGCTGATCCTGCACGTCGCCCGCGAGAATTCCCGCCTGCACGGCCGCGCCCAGCGCGACCACTTCATCAGGATTCAATTCCGTATGCGGCCGCGCACGAAACAGCGCCTCGACCGCCGATCGAACCAATGGAATGCGCGTGGATCCGCCCACCAGCACCACTTCGTCGATTTGTTCGACTGTCACGCCCGCATCTTTGATGCACTCACGGCACGGCCCCAGCGTGCGATTGATGATCGGCTGGATGAGCTGGTCGAACTGGTTGCGATCCAGTTCGCGCTGATAACGACGCTCGCCGAACTGAAAATTGATCACCACTTCCGGAGTGAAAGAGAGCGCTTCTTTCGCCGTGATCACGGCGCGCCGCAGCGCCTGTACCGCCATACTGCTGGACGAAATATCCTCGCCCCACTCCGTGCGAATATCCTCAAGGGCGACATGCAACATCAAGTTGTCGATATCGTCGCCACCCAAGTGCGTGTCGCCATTCGTCGCCAGCACCTCGAAAATTCCGTCGTGCAATCGCAGAATCGAAATGTCGAACGTGCCGCCGCCGAAATCGTACACCGCGACTACGCCCTGCTTGCGCTTGTCGAGCCCGTAAGCGAGCGCCGCCGCAGTCGGCTCATTCACCAGCCGCAGAACATCGAGCCCCGCGATTCGGCCTGCGTCTTTGGTCGCTTGACGTTGCGCATCGTTGAAATAGGCCGGCACCGTGATGACAGCTTGCGTCACCGGCGCGCCCAATTCGGCTTCCGCATCGAGCTTCAATTTGCGAAGAATGTGCGCGGAGATTTCCGGCGGCGTAAACGTCCGATCGCCGAGCCGAAGCTTCAGCATCGCTCCCGATGCTTCGTCGATCTGAAAGGGAAACAGCTTCAACTCTTGCTGGATATCGTCCACGCCGCGTCCCATCAGGCGCTTCACCGAATAGACCGTGCGCTCGGGATGCGTGAGCAGCATCTCGCGCGCATCTGACCCGGCGACGATCTCGCCCGATTCAGTCAGCGAAACTACGCTCGGAACGATTCCCGAAAGAATGCGCGGACCCGTCAGATCCATCACGGCGACCAGGCTATTGGTCGTCCCCAGGTCGATCCCTACGATCTTGGATTTCGATTCGCCAAAATCAATCTGAAACGTGGACATTCAGTACCTTTTCCACTTCACGAAGAAAGTTGTCGGTGTAGCGCCGCGCGTTCAACAAATCGCCGATGGGTTCTTCCAGCTTCGTGATCTCGCGGCTCGCGGCGTCGTAGCCATCGTAAAGCGCGAAGAACTCGATCAACTGGCGCGAGAATTCCTCGCGGACCTTCGATTGTAGCTGCTGCGCCTGAATCAACTGCGGACGCACCGATTCATCGCCCGCCTTCATCTCCTGCACCAGCATGTTCAAGTCGAAAAATTCTTCCAGCATCGCAGGCGAAAGATCCTTCGGGATTTCGATACCGGCTTCCTTGAAGTAATACTCGGCGCGTGCGAACGGATCGCGCAACGTTCGAAAAGCGTCATTGAGCAGGGCGGTCATATCGAGCGCCTTCTGCTGGTCTTCCGCGCTCGATCGCGAAAATTTGTCGGGATGCCACTGCCGGCTGCGTTCGTAGAAATGCTTCTTAAGATCGTCCGGGTCGATCGACAACTTCGGATCGAGCCCCAGCGCTTCGAAATACTGCATTAGGCCGTGAACGAAGTGCCGCAGCCGCAGCTCTTCTTGGCGTGCGGATTGTCGAACACGAAGCCGGAATGAATCAGCGAATCCTGCCAGTCCAGCGTCATGCCGTCCAGAAACACCAGGCTCTTGGGATCGATGAACACCTGCACATCGTCGAACGTCAGGACTTGTCGGTGGCGCGAGGCTTGGGATCGAATTTGAACTGATAGCTCAAGCCCCGAACATCCGCCGCCCAGCACGCCCAGGCGCAATCCACCCTGCACCTTTTCGCGCGCGAACGCCTCGCGAATCTTGTCGACCGCTTTTGGAGTTACATTAACCATTTCGCTTAAACCATTTCGCTTATTAGATGCCCCAAATCAGGAAGCTGATGCACTCACAGCAGTTTTGGCCGCCGCTAAAATCGCCCTCCGGCGGCGAGCGAGCGTCTCTTCAGCATCCGGCGCGCTCATCGCCACTGCTTCCATATGCTTGCAGAAATTCCGGCTCATTCCAAACCGTTCGGCATTTCCTCGATGAACGGATAAATCTTCGAAAACGTCGCCTACGATCTCGCCGTGCGCCGCCAAAAACGACTTCGGCGTCGATTGCCCCGCTCGATAACCATGGACGCCGCCATATCCCAATAACCCAGCACCATGCGCAAACGACGCGTTGCGTTCGCCGCTCACCGCCGCGATTACGTCCTGCAGACTCTCCGGGTTGAATTGCCACAGGAACCAGCTTCGCGCTTCGCGCAGTACTGGCTCGCGCCGCAGATCGAACAGCTTCAGGTTGAGCTGCGCGCCTTCGAAACGGCGTCGACATCGATAGCTGTACTTCGCGGCCGCTTTCTTCTTGTAATCGCCGATCGCGGCCTTAATCGCATCCTCGGCCAGAACCGAACAGTGGATCTTCACCGGCGGCAGGCTCAGCTCATTGACGATGTCGGTGTTCTTGATCGCCAGCGCTTCGTCGACGGTTTTGCCGTGCAGCCACTCCGTCGCGAGCGATGAACTCGCGATCGCGCTGCCACAGCCGAACGTCTTGAACTTCGCTTCTTCGATCACGCCGGTCGAAGGGTTCACCTTCACCTGCAGCTTCATCACGTCGCCGCACTCGGGTGCGCCGACCATGCCAGTTCCAACGTTCGGATCGTTCTTATCGAGCGAGCCCACGTTGCGCGGATTGTTGTAATGGTCAACTACTTTTTCTGAATATGCCATGGTCTTCCCCTCTTGCTGTGCAGTCCACTGAACGAATGCTTAATGTGCGGTCCACTGGACCTTGCTCAGATCGATTCCTTCTTTAAACATCTCATACAACGGCGACAGCTCGCGCAGCTTGTTCACCACGTCGATCACCTTCGCCGAAACGTAATCCACTTCTTCTTCGGTGTTGAAACGGCCCAGGCCGAAGCGAATGGACGAATGCGCCAGATCGTCACCCGCGCCCAACGCTTTCAGCACGTAGCTGGGTTCGAGCGTTGCCGAGGTGCACGCCGATCCGCTCGACACCGCGATTTCGTTGATCCCCATCAGCAGCGATTCGCCTTCGACGTACGCGAAGCTGATGTTGAGGTTGTTCGGCAGCCGGCTTTCCATGGTGCCATTGATATACACCTCGTCCAGATCCGCCAGCAGACGATCCTTCAGCTTGTCGCGAAGATGCGCCATGCGCTTGGATTCCTCCGCCATCTCCGGCTTTGCGCAACGCGCACGCCTCGCCCAGTCCGACGATTCCCGGCACGTTCAGCGTTCCCGATCGCATGCCGCGCTCATGACCGCCGCCGTCCATCTGCGCCGTCAATTGCACCCGCGGATTGCGGCGCCGAACGTACAGCGCGCCTACGCCCTTCGGTCCGTACATTTTATGCGCGCTGATCGAGGCGAGATCGATATTGTCCTTGATCACATCCACCGGGATCTTGCCGACCGCCTGCGTCGCATCGGAATGCACCAACACGCCGCGCTCTTTCGCGATCTTTCCGATCTCGCGAATGTTCTGCACCACGCCGATTTCGTTGTTCGCGTACATGATGCTGACCAGGATCGTCTTATCGGTGATCGCGTCGCGCAACTGATCCAGATCGATCAGGCCGTTCTGCTGCACCGGCAGATACGTGACGCGCACGCCTTCCTTTTCCAGGCGCTTGCAGGTGTCCAGAATGGCCTTGTGCTCGGTCGCCGCGGTGATGATGTGATTGCCTTTTTCGGCATACATCTCGGCCACGCCCTTCAGCGCCAGGTTGTTCGATTCGGTCGCGCCGCTGGTGAACACGATTTCTTTCGCCGTCGCGCCGATCAAATCCGCGATCTGCTTGCGCGCCTTTTCGACCGCTTCTTCCGCCTGCCATCCGAAGCTGTGATTGCGGCTCGCGGCGTTGCCGAACACCTCGGTGAAGTACGGCGTCATCGCCTCGAATACGCGCGGATCCACCGGCGTGGTGGCGTGATTGTCCATGTAAATCGGGAGTTTCATGATTGCGTCCTGATGTGGGTCGTGATATTCGAAAGCGGGATCGCTGGAATCGGCATATCGTCCTGCGCCATGTCCGAAATCGTGATGCTCGAAAGCAGTCGCAAAATTCCTTCGTGCACCTTGCGCAGCGGCTCGCGCACCGGGCACAAATCGCTCTGATCGCATTCGGCGTGTTCGGTGAAGCAATGCGTCAAAATGATGGGCCCGTCGATGGTGCGGATCACTTCGAGCGCGGTGATTTCATGCGGATCGCGCGCCAGCCGGTAGCCGCCGTGCGTGCCTTGTTCCGAAACCAGCAGACCGGCTCGCGCCAGCTTTTGCAGGATTTTCGAAAGCATCGGCAAGGGAATGCGGTACGTGTCGGCGATATCTTTCGCGCTGGCGCCTTTTCGCGCCGTGCCCAGATGGCGTAACGCGATCAACCCGTAGTCCGCTTTCTTGGTGAGCTTCAGCATTTCGATTTCAGACTAAAATAGTCCTACATTGATTATCCGCGCGCGGACACACTGGTGTCAAGGCGGCGGATTCAGAAATCAATAGCGTTATTTGACGATCGCCGGGATCTGCGTGAACGCCACGCCGTTGAACCGGATCCCCAGGACGGCGACGTTCCCGGCCGGAACACCAAAGAGAGCCGTCCCCCGATTTCCCGCCATTCCGCTGAGTCCCGGGAGAGTTTGTAGCACCGCCTCGGTCTTATTCAAAGGCGGCAGCGCCACTGAGCTTGTCCCGAGCAGTTTTCCGTTATTATCCAGAACCCTGATCGAAACGGTTATGGGAATCGTGCTCGGGTTGACGATCGCGACAGCGGTGACATAGGTCGTGTCGTCGAACAGCAGTGTGTTCAATGTCGATGTGGTCGACGATAAACTCGCTACGCCCTCCTGATCCGGATTTCCCGTGGTACTTTGCCGGAACAGCCCATAGCCGCTCACGCCGGTGGGCAGTGCAGCCGATACATATCCCTGCGCCAGATCTCCTACGTTGGGAGCTTCGATCACCGTCGTACTTTGCGCCGCAAGCGTAATTGTCTTGGAACTCGCGTTGATGGACGGGACCATCAAAGGCGTCCCGAGGTCGCTGGTAAAGCTGACCGGAAAAGACACGGGACTGGTTCCCGTGTTGGTGAAGTACACAGCGGAATACCAACCGCTGCCAAATGCAAACTGCGGCAGGATGCTTTGCGATATCACAGCGTCCTCGTACAATTGCTGGATCTGCGCGGCCGTCAAAACAGTTCCGAAAACCGCGGGGTAGTTCACATTTCCATCGAACGCGTCGCTCCCGTCAGGTTCACCACCGATGGTGAGTGGACCCGAGTTGGAAATCGAGCCGACGGAACCAACCGGTGCGCCCATGGGCGTGCTGACTCCGTCGAGGTACATTTGAACGCCGCTGGCGGAACCGCTGCCGTCGTAAGTCGCGGCCACGAAATGCCAGTTTCCGTCATTCACCCCGGCGATGCTCGCTCCCCCTGCCGGGGTTCCGCCCGTCACCAGAAGCAGCCCGAGAGTGCCCGCCCCATGGCCGACGGAGAAGCTCCAGCCGTTGCCGCTGACCAGGTCGAACTTGCTGATGATAGCCATATGGCTAACTCCCAAGGTCCTGATCCAAGCCATGGCTGTGAATGGATGGGTCGAACTGAAGTTGAAAATGGAGCTGCCTGAGGTCGGCATTTGAATGAAATTGTTTTGCGCGCTGGCAAAGACGGCCGCCGGAGCCGCAGCCGATCCGAGCGGGGTGACCGCGCCCAAAAAACTCACTCCGTTCATCAGGGCTCCGTTGTTGGCGTGCGTGGTCGAATCGGTGGCGTTACCGTTTAGCGGCCAATAGCCGAGCGGGTTCAGCGCCATCAAATCCGTCGAATACTTGGTCTGTGCGACCAACAGGGGTGCTGCGAGCAGGGGCAGCAACACTCTGGCAGAGAGGTTCATGTGAACTCCTTTACGTGCAAGAGATGTATTGCAGATTGGCCAGTCTAATGCAAAATCTCGGCGTGATGCAAGCGCTGGTCCGCCTTCGGCGAACTAGTGTTTCTTCTGCATAATCCCGCGGCATTTCGACGCCCCGCACTTGCATGCGTCGCGACCTGTGCTCATCGGGAAGTTGTAGTCGACCGTCAGCTCTTCGCCCGGCTCGATCACGCGCAGGCTCATATAAATGATGTGCCCTTTCATGACCCTGCTGATCAGGCTAGGCTCGCAGCAATGATTGATTAGCTCCGCGCCGCTGCCGCCCACCGCGCCGTCGAGGGTCCAATATTTATCCAGCGAGAACAGGTATGTGAAATCGCCGGCTTCGCGTCGCTTCGCCTCGCGGCGATTGATGCGTTCGCCGGTGTATTCGATCACCTTGCGATTGCTCGGGATCAACTCTCCCGCGTAGACTCCGTGGCCATGAATTCTGGATTCGCGAATGGAAAGTTTGAATGGCGTGAACTTGGGATCGATGCGGCGAACTTCAACGGGAGCGAGAGCCATCCCCCATTTTAGTTCATCGTCTTGCCAGCGCTAAAAACTCGTCCCGCGTCGATTTGTTGGTGCGAAAACTTCCCAGCATGGTACTGGTGATCGCGCCGGAATGCTGCTTTTCCACGCCGCGCATCATCATGCAGAAATGCTGCGCCTCGCACAAAACGCCCACGCCGCGTGGCGAAATCACTTCGGCGATCGCTTGCGCTACCTGCTCGGTCAGCCGCTCCTGCAACTGCAGCCGCCTCGCGAACATATCGACGATGCGAGGAATCTTGCTTAGTCCGATCACCTTGTCCTTGGGTAGATACGCGACGTGCATGCGGCCGAAGAAGGGCAGCAGGTGATGCTCGCAGGTGGAGAAAAATTCGATGTCGCGGATCACCACCATTTCATCGCACTTCACGCTGAACAGCGCGCCGTTGACGATGTCTTCCAGGCGCGTGCGATATCCGCTGGTGATGAAGCGCATCGCTTTTTCATACCGTTCGGGCGTCTTGATCAGACCTTCGCGCGAGGGATCCTCGCCGATCATTTCGAGCACCGGCCGCATCTGTGCCGCGATCGCGCCCGCGCCCTTGGGCGTCATCTCGACAACCGATTTCTTCGCAGACTTTTTCATTGTGTTTAGGCTTCCAGCTCAAAAATATTCCGCGCTGTTTCCGAAATCCGCACCCGCGACAATCGCGCGGCCAGGGGCCAATTCTCCAGCAGCGCCGCGCGAATCGACGACGCCAGATTCTCCGTCGTCGCCACCACTCCCATCAGCCCCGCTACATCCTTACTGAGATTTTTGTGGTCGTACCGTTGCAAAATCTTTCGATCAACCAGCGCGTCCAGCGCGCGCCGATCCGCAACCTGCCCTGTCGCATCGACTGGCCCTTCCACCGTCACATCGAGCGTGTAATCGTGTCCATGGCCGTATGGATTGTTGCATTTCCCGTACAGCTTCTGATTCTGTTCCGCCGTCAGCGCGGGCGTGTCCAACCGGTGCGACGCGCTGAATCGATAGCGGCGTGTCAGCTTCATCGATCACCATCGCAATCGACGTACAGGTCGGCCGTTTCGTACAGCCGCACGTTCTTCAATCGAACATTCGGCCGGTCGATCGCCGGAGCCAGCCGGCGCCAGATCTCCAGAGCTACATTTTCTGTCGTCGGCACGATCTTGTCGAACGGCGCCACTTCGCGATTCAAAAACCGATGATCCATCGGATCGACTACTTCGCGGGTTAGGATCTCCTTCAATTCCCGCAGATCGAACACCATGCCGGTCACGCGATCCGGCTCGCCTTCGATACTCACCTCGACTACGTAATTGTGACCGTGCCCGTTGGGATTCGCCGCCGCCCCGTAAATCGCGGCGTTTTCTGCGTCGCTCAGGCTTGGGCTCGCGCAGATGTGCGATGCAGAGAATTCGGCGCGACGAGTGAGCAGCATATGCGTTTCTTAGATGCGATCGACCGGTTTATCGATCCACCCAATCCATCTTGGCAAACTTCGGATAGTAAAGGCTCGGATTCTTGGCGACCTCGTCTTCCTTCCCATTGACTGCGTAGGTGATCGCCAGGCCGGTGCCCTTCAGTTCCGGATGCGCCTTGCCGGCGTACACGAAGGGATCCTTCCAGTCCGACTCCGGCGGACGATAAATCTTCACGGGCGCGCTCCACGGGCCTTCCAGCTTCGCCGCGCGCCTCATCACGATATCCGAGCCTCCGAATCCCTGGCTGTTCACTTCAATGAAACCGCCGCGCGGATCGCGTTGCACGCTGATTTCGCTCGAGACATCGTGCATCACTGGTTTCCGGTTCTCACGATTTCCAAACGCCGATCCATCCCACCAATTCATCGACGCGAACTTTCCTGCGACGGCGTCAGCAATTCCGATACGCCCCAGGTAAATGTCGTGCGATGGCTCGGCTTCACAATAGACGTAGAGAAAGTCGCCGTCGCGAATCACGGCTGTGCCCAACATGATCTGCGTTGTTTCAACGAAGACGTCGCGCATTTTCCAAACCGTCGGCTCAGCGTCAGGATTCTCGATCAAGAAAACGCTGGTCCCGACACCCTGAAATCCGAACGAATTCTTGTCCGGATTGCGCGCGATCCGTCCGCAGAACACGATCAGCTTTTCGCTGATGCGAATGCCATGCGCGGGCCACATCCAGATGTTTCCTTCCGACGGAAAAATTTCCATGCGCGAGCCCTTGCGCCAATAGAATTTCATCTGCGCGGTCACCGGATCGTAGCCTGTCATAATCGCGACGGTATTTCTTACGAACGCCGCGTTCTTGCGCCCATCGCCCGGTTTGCGCGCAACCAAGGTATCGCCGAACGACCACAGCACGCGCCCATTTCCCAAATCGATCGAAAATGCACCATCCGAACCGAGCCATTGTGGGTCGGAATGGAAAATTCGTTCGGCTTCCCGCCACGGCGTAGCGGTCTGGGCCGGCGCGCACCCCGCGATTGCCAATAAAGCCGTAATGAGCCGGCCAGTCATAATCCAGTTAGAATGATAGCGTGAGCAAACGTGTTGACAGCCTGATTTTGGTCGCGATCCTGGTTTTGGCGATTGGCCTGGTATGGGTGATCTCGACCACGCTCGAGGCCAAGATCACCAACGCGGGCGACACGGCCCCGGATTTCAAGATCACGGCCGACAACGGCAAGACGTTCACGCGCGCCGATTTCGGCGGGAAGATTCTGGTGCTGAATTTCTGGGCGAGCTGGTGCAATCCGTGTATTTCCGAGGCGCCGTCGCTCGAAGCTTTTGCACAAGCCTATCAGTCCAAAGGCGTGGTGGTGCTGGGTATCAGCATCGATCGCAATGAGAATCTCTACAATCGTTTCAAACAGCAGTTCCAGGTGTCATTCCCGACCGCGCGCGATCCTGATTCGAACATCAGCGCCAGCTACGGCACTTTCCAGATCCCGGAAACATACGTGATCGATCGCCAGGGCAAAGTCTTGGAAAAGGTGATCAGTAACCAGGATTTCATGGATCCTGAATTTCTCGCGCATGTGCAGCGCATGCTCGCGTCGCCGCCAACCACGTGAACATCGCTCGGGACCGGATCGAAAGCATCCTTGGGCCCAGCGGTTACCTGCACAAACCCGAAGACTTAACGCTGTACGAATACGACGGCGGCATCGATAAAGCGCGGCCGGATCTGGTCGTATTCCCGCAGTCGACCGATGATGTGGTCGCGATCGTCAAACTGGCGCGCGAGCTGAACATGCCGATCGTCGGCCGCGGCGCGGGCACCGGATTGAGTGGAGGCGCGATCGCACGCGCCGGCGGCATCATCGTTTCGTTCGCGCGCATGAACCGGATTCTGGAAATCGATCTGCCAAACGAACGCGCCAACGTCGAGCCCGGCGTGGTCAACATCGAAATCACCCAAGCCGTCGACGCCGATGGATTCTTCTACGCTCCTGATCCCTCCAGCCAGCGAGCCTGCACCATCGGCGGCAACGTCAGCGAAAATTCCGGCGGACCGCACACGCTCGCCTACGGCGTCACGACGAATCACGTGCTCGGCATCGAAGCGGTGCTGCCCGATGGGTCGGTTATTGATACTGGCGGCGGCTTCGATCAGCCCGGCTATGATCTGACTGGCCTTCTGGTTGGATCCGAAGGCACCATGGCGCTGGTGACGAAAATCGTCGTGCGATTAATGCGCAAGCCCGAGTCGGTCAAGACAATTCTCGCGATTTACGATCGCGCCGAAGACGCCGGCGACACGGTAGCGCAAATCACCGCGCGCGCGATTACTCCGGTCGCGATTGAGATGCTGGACGGTCCGCTGCTCAAGATGATTGAGGATGCGGTGCACGCCGGTTATCCGCGCGATGCAGAAGCCGTGTTGCTGATCGAGCTCGAAGGGATGAACGAAGCGGTCGAGGAGCAAGTCGAGCAGATTCGCGAAGCCTGCGGCATCTGCAAGGCTCGCGAATTTCGCGTCGCGAAATCGGCCGAGGAACGCGAGCTTCTCTGGAAAGGCCGCAAGAACGCGTTCGGCGCGGTAGGCCGCTTCAGTCCCGCGTATTACGTTCAAGATGGAGTCGTCCCGCGCACCCAAATCGCGCCCACCTTGCGATTCATCGGCGATCTGGCGAAGCGCCACAATCTGGCGATCTCTAATATCTTCCACGCCGGAGATGGCAATCTGCATCCGCTGATCATGTTCGATCCGCGCGAGCCCGGCGCGCTCGAAAAAGTGCGGCGCGCGAGCGATGAAATTCTGGAATTCTGCATTTCGGTGGGCGGATCGATCACTGGCGAACACGGCGTCGGTATGGAGAAAATGGAAATGATGGACCGGCAGTTCTCCTCGGCGTCGCTCGATATGATCGGGCGATTCAAGAGCCTGTTCGATCCCGAATGCCGCTTGAATCCGGGCAAGGTTCTGCCGACCGGTCGCGGCTGCATGGAGATTCGTCAGCGAGTAGGAGATTTGAGTTTATGAAGTCCTCCTTGATTCTCTTGTTGAGTGCACTGATTGGGATGGCGGGCGATATCAAGCCGCTGCCCGGCCAGGCCGGTAATGACGATATCGAACTCGTCGCGACACCGATCATCGATCACGATGGCGTGACGCAGGCGGTCGGCGAAGATATGGGACCGGGATACATTCTGATGCGCGTCAAGGTGACGCCGAAGGACAAATCGCTGCGCATCAGCCCTGACGATTTCACGGTCATCTGCCGCAAGGACGGGCAGCGATCGACCGCGCTTGAGCCCGGACAGATCGCCGGAAAAGGCGCGCTGATCGTGAAGGCGGCGGCGAACCAGCCAGGCGGCGCCGGTACCGCGACCAACGGTCCAATCTGGGGCGGAGTCGGGCCGATTGGAATAGGATCGCGCGGGTCGAATCCGGGAAAGGATGCCCCGGTCGGCGTTCAGGCGGACAATGGCGGCAAAGACAAAGACAGGGGCGATCCGGACAAGCCGAAGGAGAAAGAGAAAGACAGTCCGCTACTGGCCGCGCTCAAGGCGAAATGCCTGCCCGATGTCGAAACCAAGGAGCCGGTCGAAGGTCTGCTGTACTTCCTGATCGACGGGAAATTTAAGCAAAAGGATCTCGCGCTGTTCTACAAAGGCCAGGCCGGGCGCCTGACCATGGAGTTTGAGAACCCGCCGAAGAAGAAGTGACGCTGCGTTATAGGCGTCTAACGCGCTCCATGCTCTGGCACCTTATAAAACCGCTCATTTGAGGCGCGACAGTTATGGAGCGCGTTAGCCGGCAGAACACAAATCCGAATTTACTTAATGGATTCGACCGTGATGGTGTCGTCTTTCACGGAGCCGTTCACCGTGACCGACTTGCCCACGAACGACGCCACTTTATCTTTCGAAGCCGCGTCGAACTTATAAACCTTGGCGTCCTTGGTGACCAGAACCGCAGCGTCTCCACGACCCGTGCAGCGCTTGGCGCAGGCCGTATCGGCAGCAGCAGCGCCGGCGTGCTTCGCGCCGCAGCTCGCATCGCCAACGAAACCGGTGATCTCGGCAGCAAACGCCGACATTGAAGTGAGAGCGATCAGAACAAAAGCTTTCTTCATGGAGCCTCCTTTGAGAGACTCGACCATGCTATCACTTTGAGACTGATTCCGGCGCCCACTCCACCACGCGAGCATCGCGCCACAGCCGTTCCAGATCGTAATACGTGCGAGCCTTCGGCGAAAACACGTGCACCACGAAATCGCCGTAATCGAGCAGCACCCATTCCGAATTCTTATAGCCTTCAATGCTCGACGGCTTTTCGCCGCGTTCCTTCATCTTCATGCCGATCTCATCGGCGATGGCCTGCACCTGGCGCCCATTCGCGCCGCTGCAAATCAGGAAGTAGTCGGAAAACGAAGTCTCGCCGCGCACGTCCAACACCACGATGTCGCGAGCTTGCTTGGATTCAGCCGCTCGAACCGCAGTCAACCAGGTAGGATCCGCAATCGGTTCCGGTTTTTGCAGCTTCTTGGGCCTTGCCAGGAACGGTTCTCCTCGCTTCATCGTACTACAATGTCGATAGGCCTCATGAAGTTTTTCCCTCTTGTTCTCGCGGCAGGCCTGACCGTTTCGATCGCTGTCGCGCAGGATTCCCCGGCTCTGGTTCAGGCTCGTCAGCAACTCGAAAAGATTCGCGGAGAGGTTCGCGACGGCCTGACTCCTGCATCCAAGCTCACCGAACAGCAAAAGGCCGTGGATGATGCGACTGACGACGCGATTCTCGATCGAACCCTCTACGGCCATGTCGAAATTCAGGACCTGACCGAAGCGCAAGCCAGCGACATGATCGCCGCAGCCGAGCGTCGCGTCGCGCGCACCCAGGCCGAGGTCGACCGCGGCACCAGGCTGATCGCCGAGGGCGTCGCGCCCAAAGAATATTCGGCGGACGCTCTGGCCGAGCTCACGCGTCGTCAGGAAGTGCTGAAGCTGGCACGGGATCGCGCCGAATTGCTCTCCGAAATCGCCGCGGTGGTGAATGCCGAAATCGAAGCGACGCAGCATAAACCGGCGCAGGGCGGATCGAAACTCGCGAAAGAATATGTGGACGGGTCGCATGGGCTGCTTACCGACCAGGACATCAAGGATCTGACGCTCGCGTTCGAAAAAAAATTCGACAAGCCTCTACCCATCAGCGCGCGCGGGGAAACGGCGCTGCACCGCTCGTTGGGAATGGATCACACCGGCCGCATCGATGTCGCGGTGACGCCCGATAGCGACGAAGGCGTGTGGCTGCGAAAATATCTGGAATCGAAAGATATCCCGTTTTACGCGTTCCGCATCGCGATTCCCGGCAAGGCCACCGGCGCGCACATCCACATCGGACCAGGCAGTACGCGTTTGCAGACTGGCGCCTAGCGCGCTCCATAACTGTCGCGCCTCATAAAGACCGCGTGCAGCGCGCAGGCTGGTCGTGCCGTTGCTCGCGAGCTAACGAGCCGTGACCAAAGGGAGCGGTCCAACCTTCGCGTTTTCCACAAACTCTAAAAGGTCGCGCTACAATCGACGCCTATGGCTACGCTTCGGGTGCTGATCAGCGCCGAACAGATACAAGCGCGCGTCCGCGAACTGGGCGCGCAAATCGATCGCGACCATCCTAACGGCCGCGTCTACCTGATCACGATTCTGAAAGGCGCATGCTTCTTCATGGCCGACCTGGCGCGAGCCATGCACACCCCCGCGCGCCTGGAATTCATCGGCATTTCGAGTTACGGCAAAGGCAAGACGTCGTCGGGCGAAGTGAAGCTGACCAAGGATCTGGACGTTTCGATCGAAGGCCAGGATGTAGTGGTCGTCGAAGATATTGTCGATAGCGGCATCACGCTCAGCTATCTCATGAAAGTTCTGGCGCAGCGCAAGCCTAAGTCATTGCGCATCGCGACCTTGCTCGACAAGCCGGAGCGCCGCCAGCGGCCCGTCGAAGTGCACTACGTCGGATTCAAGATCCCCGACGAGTTCGTGGTCGGCTACGGCCTCGATTACGCCGAGGACTATCGCAACCTGAAAGACGTCTGCATTTTGAGCGAATAATTTGTTCTTGACACAGTAGTATCGGTTGAAGCATACTATGTCTGAAAAGGTACTAGTATGCCGAAACAAGAACAACTCGTCCAGAACTTTTTGCCGCTCTCGCCGGCGCATTTTCATATGCTGCTCGCTCTCTCCGAAGGCGAACGCCACGGCTACGCCCTGAAACGCGAGATCGCCGCCCGCACGGACGGCAAACTCAAGCTCGGGCCCGGCGTGCTGTACGGTTCGATCAACAAGATGCTGGAGCAGGGGCTGATTGAGGAATCGGACGAGCGTCCCGACGCGCATCTCGATGACGAGCGCCGCCGCTACTATCGCATCACTACGCTGGGCCGCCGCGTCGCGCAGGCGGAAGCCTCCAGAATGCGTGAACTGGTCGCCATCGCCGACAAGAATCTGGGATACGCACATGGCTGAATCGAGCAAACTGTACCGCTTCCTGCTAAAACTCTATCCCGCGCGATTCCGCGAAGAGTTCGGCGGGCCTCTCGAACGCGAATTCGCCGACGAACGCGCCGATGCGGCGCATCCACTGGGCTTCTGGATTAGGGTGCTGGCCGACCTGGCGTGGTCCATCCCACGCGAATTCGCGCGCGAAATCTTTTGCGATCTGCGTTACAGCTTTCGCGTGTACGCGCGCCGCCCTTTGGTGACCATTCTTGCGGTCACCGCGCTCGCCATGGCGATCGGCGTGACCACCGGCGTGTTCAGCGTATTGAATGCGCTGCTGCTGCGCTCGCTGCCGTTTCGCGATCCCAGTTCGCTGGTGACCATCAATAATCTGATGTTGCCGATGGAGCGTGCTCGCGTCGAGCAATGGGCCAATTCGAGCAATTTCCTCACAGGCGTCGCGCTCATCAGTTCGCGCGAAATGAGCGTCGCCCGAACTTCAGGCGATGCTGCCGCGCGTGTCGAGGTGACCGAGACGACGCCAGATTTCTTTTCATTGCTGGGGCGTGAGCCGCAATTCGGGCGCGGCTTCGCAGCGGATGACGACCAGATCGGCAAACCGGTTGCCGCCGTGATCAGCCATGGGTTTTTCGAGCAATATTTCGGCGGTGATCCCCGCGCGTTGGGCAGTTCCCTCGAGATCAACGGCGCATCGGCGATCGTCACTGGAGTCGCGCCGCCCGATTTCGATTATCCCAGCCATACCGCCGTATGGACCGCAAGCGCGTTTAACATGGGCCGAATTCCCAAGAAAACCGGCGGCATTTTTTATACGAAGGTCGCGCGTATGAAACCCGGGAAGACCATTGATAATTCGCGCGATCAGTTGCGCGCCGATGCTCGCGCGCTGGCCCCGCCGTCCTTTTTCGAGGAGCATCCTGGTGAGTATCCCCGCATGTATCCGCTGGGCGACGGCCTGAGCCTGCCGATTCGCAGGGCTTCTGCAACTTTGCTTTATGGCGTGGTGTTCGTGTTGCTGATCGCGTGCGCCAACATCGCGAATCTGCTGCTGGCTCGCGTGGCCGATCGCAAGCCGGAGATGGCCGTTCGCGCTGCGCTTGGCGCCAGCCGCGCCCGGCTGGTCCAGCAATTGATTACCGAAAGCATCATACTGGCCGGCATCGCAGCCATCGCCGGGCTGCTGATCGCCGATTGGACGGCGAAACTCGCCGCATCCGTACAGCCCGCGCCGTTGGCGACGCAATCGTATTCAATTCTCGATTGGCGCGTGCTGGCGTTTTCGATCGCGATCGCCGGCGTTACAGGCCTCGCGTTCGGGGTGTTTCCCGCGTGGCTGATCAGCCGCGCGCAGCCCAGTGACTCGATCCACGTCAAATCCACGGCACAGCCGGCCGGCGCGGGAAGATTTCGCGGCGGATTAATCGCGATGCAGGTTGCGTTGACCCTGGTGCTGGTGGCGGGATCGTTCGCGATGGGGCGAAGCTTTCTCAAGCTGCTGCGCGCGGATCTCGGCTTCTCGACGGATCACATGGTCACCATGAACGTGTCGCTGATCGGCACGCGCTATAACTCTCCCGCCAAGCGCACACAATATTTCGCGGACGCGCTCGACCGGTTGCGCAATGTGCCCGGTGTCGAGCAGGCGTCGGGCATCGAATATATTCCACTGGGAGATTTCATCTCGACCCCCTTCAGTATCTTCCCCACCACCTTCGACGGTCGCAAGGTCGACACGGCGGTGATCGGCATCGCGGCGCAACCCGGATTTTTCAGCCTGATCGGCGACCCGATGGTGGCGGGCCGCGAAATCCAATCTTCCGACCTACGCGGCGAAGCGGTTTCTGTGCTCAATGAATCGCTGGCGCATCGCCTGGGCGAGGCTCGCGATGTGATCGGCCATAAGTTCATGGCGAACGGGCAGGAGACGACGGTTATCGGCATCGCTCGCGACATCGCGTATGGCGGAGGGGAATACGCGGGCCGGGAATTCACCGGCTTTCCGCTCGCCTTTGTGTCGACGCAAAAAGCTCCGCCCGATTTTCTGACGCTGCTCGCGAAAGTTCACGGCGATGCGTCGCGCTACCTCGCGCCTGCCCGCGACGCCGTGCAATCGGCCGATCCCAAGGTCGCGGTGTTTAACGCGCGTTTGTTCAGTCAGTATCTTGCCGACACTCTCGCGCGGCCGCGCTTCTACACCACCGCGATTCTGTTCCTGGGCGCATTCGCGGTGCTGCTGGCGATCATCGGAATCTACGGCGTCGCGTCGTATTCGGTGGGCCAGCGAACGCATGAATTGGGTGTGCGCATGGCCATCGGCGCGTCACCCGTGGGATTGCGCTGGATGATTTTGCGGCAATCGCTGCGGCCTGTCGCGATCGGCGTCGCGATAGGATTGATCGGCTCAGCGTGGCTGGGTCAGCTTCTGCGGACATTCAACAACAACGCCGAGCCAGTCGGCGGTGCGATCTCGATCGGCGCGGGAATCCTGCTGGCCGCGACTGCCGCGCTGGCTGCGTGGAGCGCCACGCGCCGCATCGTTCGCGTCGATCCGTTGCGCGCGCTGCGCAGCGAATAGATTTCGATCATGAGATGGATCATCGCAATCCTGGTCTGCTGTGCCGCATCCGCGCAAAGTTTCGAAGTCGCGTCCGTCAAACGCGTTCCGGACAATGAGCGGACTTACACCAACATCAGCCCGTACGGCACAGGCACGTTCCGCGCGAAGAGCGTAACCATGATGCTCCTGATCGCGATTGCTTTTGACATCGACGAGAAGCACGTGATCGCGCCGAATTGGATTTCCTCCGAATGCTACGACGTCATCGCGAAAGGAAGTGAGGGAGTGCCGCTCAATTACGAGCAAGTGAAGCCGCGCCTTCGCCGCCTGCTGGAGGAGGGTTCTCGCTCCAGACGCACGCGCGCGGCGCGCCGGGAAATATGATCTTGCCGAACGGAATCCGGTCGAGAAATGCGTCCATGGATGGTTTCGCTGCCATGCTGTCGCTACCAGTGGGGAAACCGGTAGTCGATAAAACCGGGTTGAAAGGCGACTACGACATCAAGCTCGATTACGCGCCGCCCGATGCCGGCGCCGACAGCTCCTTGCCGTCGATTTTCACCGCGCTGCAGGAGTCACTGGGACTAAAACTAGAACCCCAGTTCGTTCCCATGAAAAAGCTGTTCATCGATCGGGTCGAGAAAGTGCCCGCGGAGAACTGAAACGCCGCTCCACGAATCGCTACAGCCACCACACGCCGACCGCGATCGTCAGGATTCCGATCGGCAGGCCCGCGCGTGCGTATTCCCAAAATCCGATCGGGCGGCCGAGTATCTCTTTCGATCTTTCAACCACGATCAAATTCGCGACCGATCCGAGGATCGTCAAGTTCCCCGCCAGCGTGGTCGCCATCGCCAATCGTAGCCAGCCGAGCCGGGGATCAACCAGGTGCGCGATGAACGGCTTGAACACCAGCACCGCGGGAACATTGCTGACGATGTTCGATAGCACGGCGGACACAGAACTCAACACCGCGGCGTTGTCCAGACGCGCTCTTGAAGCCCAAACTGAAAGATCCTGCTCGACAAAACTTTTTTGAAATCCGGTGACCACGATGAACAACCCGGCGAACATCACCAGTAGTCCCCAATCGACTTGCGCGTAGATGTCGGCGGGAGAGATGCGGCGCGTGATCAGTAGCACTGCGGCGGACAAAATCGCGACCTCCGCCAGCGGCCATCCCGCGAAAAAGAAAATCATCATGACCAGCGCGACGGTGAGCGATTTGATCATCAATACGCGATCGAGTTCCACCGGCGGCGGCTCAACCTTCACGTTGACGTGCCCGCGAAACTCGGCGCGATACATCCACGTGAGGATTGCGACGCAGATCACCAGGCCAATCACCGCGATCGGAGCAAGAGCGCGCGCAAACGCTGCGTAGCCGATTCCTGAGAACGTGCCGATCAGCATGTTCTGCGGATTTCCCGTGAGCGTCGCGACACTTCCGATGTTCGATGCCATGGCGACCGCCAGCAAATACGGCACCGGATTCCGTTTCAACGCGCGTGTGATTTCGGCCACCAGCGGCGCGAGCACCAGACACACTGTATCGTTCACGAAAATCGCCGAAAGCGCGCCCGATGCCACCGCGATCGCGATCAGCATCGTCACAGGATGGTGCGCGTGTTCCACCACCCATTCACTAACCAGCGCGAAGAATCCGGACAGCCGCAGATTCGCGACCACGATCATCATGCCGAACAGCAGAACGATGGTGTCGAGTTGGATGGCGCGAAACGCTTCGTCGAGCGTGAGCACGCGGAACGCGACCATGAGGCTCGCGCCGATGATCGCCGCGCCGGTGCGATCCACGCGCAGTCCAGGCGCGCGGCCGATCGCCAGAACGAAATAAGTCGCGAGGAAAATGATCGCGGCGGTCATAAGTAGCGCAGGCGATCGTATTTTGTCGCCTGCGATGTATTCAAATCAACCCGCAGGCGACGCAATGCGATCGCCTGCGCTACTAACGTTTTTGAGCCGCCGCCATCGACTTCACGGCGTAGCCGTATTGGATCGGCCACTTCGGCTCTACGCCGAGTGCATTCGCGGCTTTGATCGGCCAATAGGGCTCGCGCAGCAATTCGCGCGCCAGAAACGCGAGATCGGCTTTGCCGCTCGCGATGATTTCGCTCGCCTGCTCCGCTTCCGTAATCATGCCGACCGCGCCCGTCATGATCTTCGCCTCTCGGCGAATCGCTTCGGCGAACGGTACTTGATAACCCGGCGCTATGGGAATCTTGGCGCCCTTGATCAACGCGCCGCTGGAGCAATCCATCACATCGACGCCCAGCGGCTTGAGCATCTTCGCCAACTCGATCGATTGCGCCAGGTCCCATCCGCCGTCGACCCAATCGGTGCACGAAATGCGCGTGAATAGCGGCATTGAATCGGGCATCACGCCGCGCAGCGCCGTTGCGATTTCGCGAACCAGTCGCGTGCGATTTTCGAGCGACCCTCCGTAGCGATCCGTGCGCTTGTTACTCAGCGGCGACAAAAATTCATGCGATAGATAGCCGTGCGCGCTGTGGATTTCGATGATGCGAAATCCCGCGGCGATGGCTCGCTTGGTTGCCGCGACCCACGCTTCGATTAACCCCGGAATCTCGGATTCTCCGAGCGCGCGCGGAGGACGATCCGTATCGCTGAACGGAATCGCGCTAGGCGCAACAGTGGTCCAGCCGCCTTCTTCGATCGACAATTGCCGGCCGCCGTGAAAGGGCGGAGCGCAGCTCGCCTTGCGGCCCGCGTGCGCGAGCTGGATTGCAGGCACTGAACCCATACGCTCGATGAATCGCGCGATACGCCCGAGCTGCTCGACATGGCGATCGTCGTAAATTCCCATATCGCCCGGCGTGATGCGGCCGTCGGCCGTGACGCCGCTTGCTTCGACGAAAACCAATCCAGCGCCGCCCACGGCTCGACTGCCCAGATGAACCAGATGCCAGTCGTCGGCGAATCCGTCAACGGAAGAATATTGGCACATCGGCGAAACCACGATGCGATTGGGCAGCGTGACGCCGCGGATGGTCAAGGAATCGAAAAGAGTCATCACGTACAGGATGACTGCAAACCCAGGAAGTTGCTACTTTCCTCCTGCTTCAACGGTCAGCGCGCGATTCTTCTTCGCCAGCTCGAACGTGGGATCCAGCGCGATCGCGCGATTGAACTCCACCAGCGCTTCGGCATATTTACCCTGGCGATACAGCAACTCGCCCAAGCCATTGCGCACCTGCGCGTCTTTGGGGTACGCCGCGGCTACTTCTCGAAACATCGCGACCGCTTCATCGAATTTGCCGGCCTTGATCAGCGCCCGCGCCAGATCGTAACGTGCATTTTGATAATCGGGGCGAATCTTGAGAGCGATACGGAATTCGGCAATCGCCTCCGTGGTCCGGCCCACTGCGGCGAGCGCGGAGCCGAACATGTTGTGCGCTTCCGCATTCGCGGGCGCCAATCGAACCGCGGATTGGAATTCCGTCAGCGCGCCCGGTGCGTCCAGCTTCGCCATCCTGATCCCGCCGAGATGCAAATGCGCGGACGCATCGTCGGGATATTTTTCGAGCGTGTGGCGAAGCAGCGCCTCTTCCAATTCGACACGGCGATCACGTGAGCCGGCTGGCAGCACCTGCAGCCACAGATGGCCCATTTCGTCGCTGACTTTATTCCCGGCGCGAACGCGCTGCGGAGGATTGTGCGGATTGCGTATATTCGCCGCGGAATTATCGTAATGAAAGCGCATCGAAATTACGGCGCCTTTCGGCAACAGCACCGGCACTTCATAGCGATACACCGCTTCCCAATTGCGATCCCAGTTGGGAATGCGAATCAGCCATTCGCGGTTGCCTCCGGGCAGCGTAGCGTAGGCTTCGAGCACATGCCCCAGATTATGCGCATGCGGATAAATCGCCAGAATATACGCGTCCATGGGCAACGTGAAATCGTCCGAAACCAGAAAATCCGCAGCACCAGCGGGAATATTCAAGGCACCGTCGTGCTCCAGTTGCACCAGCATCGGAAATCGGGTGCGCGGTTTGTCGGTGAAATAAACGCCGATCGATGGCCGCACCTGTTCCGGCTTGCCGCTCGGCTGCATGTGCGTGTTGAGCACCAGGTCGCTACGCGGATCGAGCCTCCAGGCGAGCCCGTCCGGCTCGGAATAAGGCTTGCCTCCCGGCTTCCAATAGAGGAACGCTCCGTCGTCGGGCTCCAGCACTGGTCGCTCGATCACGGGCTCCATTCCGCCAAATCCCGCCCCAGGCGTTTTTTCCTGACTCCGTGCCGAGCGCGCCCGATCGACGTACAAATTCGCGTGATGCACTAAACGCTTGTCGCCCGGACGGATTTCGATGGCGCGCACCCAGCGCGGCGCGGCAATGTTCACCGGGAAAATAAAATTCCAATAAATATCGGTCCCTGATGCCGGCAGAGAAAACGCCTTGGTTGCCTCCAGAATCAGATCCGGTTTGCCGAGCTGCCACCCTTCGGTAAATTTCGGAGGCGCGGGCGTCTCCGCCGCCGAACCCTCCGGCTCACCTGCCGCCGCCCAATCCGCGAACGTCTGGATTTGCGCTTCGGTCAATCGCAATTCGTCTTTGAATTCGCCCTTGCCGTGTTCCGGCAGCCACGGAGGCATGATGCGGCGGCGGGTCAGATCCGCGATCTGGGTCGCATGCGACTTCGCATCGGCATAGCTCAGTAGCGAAAACGGACCCGCTTCGCCGGGGCGGTGGCATTGAACGCAATAGCGATCGAGCAGGGGCGCGATATCGTGCGAAAAGGTCGGTGCTGCCTGCGCATGGATCGCGACAAGAGAGAACATCAAAACGAGGTTGGTGAGAACCTTTGTGAGACATCGGAGTTGAACCGCTCCTTTTAGTCGCGGCTCGTTGTGCGTTACCGAATCAACACCATAACGAGCCGTGACCGAAGGGAGCGGTTCCACCCTCGGGCTTTCACACATTCCGATTCTACTTAACATCCGAGAGCGAACACCCGACGGCCCTGGTCTCCGGATGCGCGACCGCCCGGCCATCCAGCACCGCCAGGATCGCGTCCTCCAGATCATGCGAGGTCGCCACCGGTCGCGATCGCGCCGCATCCACCCACAGATCGTCGATGCGCCCGTGATAGACCAGCCTTCCCTCGCTATCGAACACCGCCGCTTCCGGCGCTGTGATCGCCCGGGCGCGCTTGACCAGTTCATGTTGGGGGTCGCGTAACGGCTGCCCCGGGAATCCAAAATCGATCATATGCTTGCGAATTTTCTCAGCAGTCATGGCCGGGTCTGGATAGATCAGCCAGAATTCCGTCTCCCGGCTGGCGAATTCTGCCGCGATGCGGGCCAGCTCCGGGGCATAGCGATTGGTAATCGGGCAATCGTTCCGGACGAACAAAAATACCCGCGCCTTGGCCGGGGCGGCGAATGGATCGCGACTCTTTCCGGATAGATCCAACACCGCTTCTGGATCGGCAAACGCAGAGGCGCCCAGTACCATCACAGTGTGAAACAAGATCACACTTAAAGCACTTGCACCCAAAAACTTACAACGACTCATACTATTGAGACTAGCGAAACCGGATTCAGGTTGCCAGCGTCCAAGCTTCAGCGTAAAATCAGGGAGTGAAGGTGGTCAAAATGCGGTCGCTTCGTTACCTCGTTACGTTTTCGCTGTGCGCGTTCATCGCGTTCGTCCTGGCGACGTCGGCGCAGACGCAATCGTCTTCGTCAACGACCTCCGGTCAGAAACGGGAGACGATCGCCAAGCCGCTGACCGAAAAGGAAAAGAAGAAGCGCGACGAGAAGCTCCGCAAGGAACTCGAGACACCTTGGAAGAAGTGGCTCGACGAAGACGTTGCCTACATCATCACCGACGAGGAGCGCAAATCCTTCAAGACGCTGGCCACCGACGATGAGCGCGAGCAGTTCGTCGAAGGCTTCTGGCTGCGCCGCGATCCCACTCCCGATACCGAAGAGAATGAATATCGCGAGGAGCACTATCGCCGCATCGCTTACGCCAACGAGCATTACGCGTCCGGCATTCCGGGATGGAAGACGGATCGCGGTCGCGTCTATATCGAATACGGACCAGCCGACGAAGTGGAGTCGCATCCCTCCGGCGGAACTTACGATCGTCCCTATGAAGAAGGCGGCGGTACCACGTCGACCTATCCTTTCGAGAAGTGGCGCTATCGCTACATCGAGGGGATGGGCAACAACATCATTCTCGAATTCGTCGACACCACCATGTCGGGCGAATATCACATGACCATGGATCCGTCGGAAAAAGACGCGTTGATGTATGTGCCCAACGCCGGCCTGACCTTGATGGAGCAGATGGGCCTGGCGTGCAAGACCGATCGCTTCACGCGGTCTGACGGGACACACCTCGGCGTCGGCAGCATGCCTTTGCCCGACAGCATGAGCGAGTTCAACCGCATCGAGCAGTTCGCCAAGATCAACCGTCCTCCGGCGATCAAGTACGCCGATCTGGAAGCGGCGGTCAATTCCACCATCAAATACAACCTGTTGCCGATGAAGGTCCACGCCGATTACATTCCGGTCACCGGGTCGTCGGTGCTGACCAACATCGCGATTCAGTTCGAGCGCAAGGATCTCCAGTTCAAGCAGAAGGAAGGCATCTCCACCGCGAGTGTCAACGTCTATGGCCGCATCACCAGCATGTCGCGCCGGCCGGTGGATCACTTCGAGGAAGATCTGGAAGTGCCGGTGCCCACCGAAATGCTGCAGCAGGCCATGGTCGGGTCCGACATCTGGGGGACTGCACGTCCTCTGAAGCCCGGCCGCTACCGGCTGACCATTGTGGCGGCGGATCGGGTGGGCGGAAACAAGACCACCTTTGAAATGCCGCTCGAAGTCCCGCAACTGATGGACGACACGCTTTCGGCCAGTTCGCTGATTCTGGCGGATACCATCGAGAACGTGGACACACGCAGCATCGGCAGCGGCATGTTCGTGATCGGCGGCGCTAAGGTTCGCCCCAAAATGGATTCCACCTTCAAGCGCAGCGAGAAGCTGGGAATCTACGTCCAGTTCTATAATTTCGAGGTCGATCCGCAGACCCGCAAGGCGGACGGCATCGTGGAATTGGAAGTATCGAAGAAGGGCGCGACGGATAAGATCGTCGCCCAGACCGAGGACATCAACAAACAGCCCGGCGGCGCATCGCAGGTGATTATCCAGAAGCGGCTGCCGCTCGAAGGCTTCGAACCCGGTGAGTACAACGTGACGGTAAAGGTCACCGACAAGAAGACCAAGCAGACGGTGACCAAATCCGCGCCGTTTACGATAACATAGGAGGCGACGCGGCTAAGGCGTTTGCCTGAGTCGTTTGCCAGTGCGCGAAACTTAATGTCTGCACGGACAAGGCCAGCTCGACGTAGCGGTATCACACTCGGCCTGATCGCGAGTGCGCTGACGCTTGTTCCTTCTTGTTTCGCTGGATCTCCTCCACCGCTGGCGGGCGGCATTCTGGGACAGGTCAAGAGCCCTGCGGGCATCGTGCAGATGGGCGCGACCGTGCTGCTGTACAATCGCTACGATCAGCTTGTACGGCAAGGCCTGACCAACGAAGAAGGCAAGTTCGTATTCGACAAACTGACGCCGGATCTTTATTCGATCCGCGTGACTCTGGCCAGCTTTATGCCCGCGTTGCGCCGCAACATCTCCGTCGCGGCCGGCTCGGAGAATCTGTTGCAGATCAATCTGGCGACGTTGCTCTCCAGCATCGACCTGGTTTCTTCGGGGCCTTCGCGCGGCGCGCTGATGAGCGACGAATGGAAATGGGTGCTGCGCTCGTCGCAATCGACGCGGCCCGTGCTACGGCTTTTGCCGGTCAGTTCTTCTGCTTCGAACAGCACCAATTCGATGTTTTCGGAAACTACGGGACTGGTGAAGCTCTCGGCTGGTGACGGCGATTCGTTCACCACCGGCAGTGAGCAGGATCTGGGCACCGCGTTTGCGGTCGCCACTTCGATCTACGGATCGACGCGAGTGCAGTTCAGCGGCAACATTGGATACATCGGCAGCTCCACCGTACCGACTGCCGGATTCCGCACCAGCTATTCACGGCGTAAAGACGGTCAATCGAGCCCGCAAGTGATCGTAACCGTCCGGCAGTTGTATTTGCCCAGCACGCAGGCTCCTGCCAATCAGGCGGCCAGCGAGGCGGGTCCGGTGCTGCGCACCATGTCGCTGGCGGTGCGCGACAAGGTGGATCTTACCGATCATCTGCGGATCGAGTACGGCGCGAACATGGAATCGGTCAGCTTCCTGCAGCGCCTGAACTACGCCAGCCCGTTTGCGCGCGCGACTTATGATTGGGGCAAGCACGGCGCTTTGCGCGTGGCGTTTAGCGACGGCTCGGATCCCAGCCAGCTTCTGGATCGCACCTCGAACTCGACTTCGAGCGAGATGGTCAATAATGAAGCGCTGAGCCAGGATCTGGCGGCGCTGGCGCTGTTGCCGCGCATTTCTCTTCGTCAGGACCAGTTGCGCGTGCAGCGTACCCGCAGCTACGAAGCCGGCTACCAAATCGTCGACGGTACCCGTACCTATTCCGTGGGCGTGTATAGCGAAGAGGTATCCAACGGATCCTTCATGCTGGCGGGGCCGCAGGGGTTCGCGCCGTTGAGCGACACCTTGCCCGATCTCGCGTCCGATAGCCACATCTTCAACGTCGGTGATTATCGCCGCGTCGGCTATACGGCGGCGGGGAAACAGGCGATCGGCAGTCGCTCCGATGTTACGCTGGCCGTGGGGCGCGCGGGCGGGCTTACGGAAATCCCGGACGGCACCGCGACCAATGATGCCGATGCGATTCGCTCCGGAATTCGCCAGGTGCAGAGACTGTGGGCGACCGCCGCATTCGCGACCGTCCTGCCGATGACGGGAACGCGCGTGCTCACCGGCTACGGCTGGACCGATCCGCGAACCATGATGCCGGATCACGCGTTCATGACGCAGGACGTCAATCAATCCACCGGTTGGAACGTGCGGGTGCGCCAGCCG
Organism: Terriglobia bacterium; assembly: GCA_963819125.1. GTDB lineage: Bacteria > Acidobacteriota > Terriglobia > Bryobacterales > Bryobacteraceae > Palsa-187. The sequence goes on along the minus strand of CAWFUQ010000011.1, from coordinate 18,837 downwards.
CTGCCGTTCCTGCCCGGGATGATGGGCGGAAGGCTGGAAGCGACCGCGGAGATGCGCAACCTGCTGGCGCAGGGCTATCTGCCGATCCAGGCAGGCGGGCGCACCGCGCTGCTCACCAATTCGCCGAAAATGATTCGCGGCGGATTAGCCTTCATTTTCTGAGCGGCGCTTCCCAAACTAAAATTAGCCGTGAATGAACGTCCATGAACGCGAGCGTATTCATGTTCATTCCCGTTTATTAACGGCAAGAACCAGCCCTAGACTCCGAACCATTCCGCGATGGTCTTCATCCATTCGAACGCGAAGGTCTTCTCACCCTCGCGATCGTGCCACCATCCCCGCGGCGAGAAATGCGGATCGCTCGCGGCCACGACGTCGAAATCAATATCCGGCATTTGCGCGCGAAAAATCTTGCCTGCGCGGCGAGTGTGGAAATCACTGGTGACCACCAGGACGTGCTTCACGCCGCGGCTGCGCAAAACCGGGTTCGCGTCGCGCACCTCTTCGACCGTCGACTTGGCGTTGTGGGGGAACGCGACGAAATACGATGCCGGATACCCGGCGCGCTCCGCCATCGCGATCGCCAGGTCACATTCGTGGATGCCGTAAATCACCGGCCCGCTCACCATCGCCACAGGGGCGTAGCCCTCGCGCACCAATTCGGCTGCCTTGAGCACGCGGTCACCGCCCCAGTCCCCGGCCAGCACGAAAATTACGTCGCACTTGCGCGGTGGATCCGCTCGAACCAGAAATGAACCCAGCGCTCCCAGGATTGCGGTGTGAAAGATCAACAAAACCGCCGCTGCCAAGATCAGCGCGCCGGTCATTGCGCCGATCCGGGCGCGGGGTTTCTGCACGGTTAGTTGTCGCCCGCCGCTTTCGAATCGGTGGCTGAATCGGCGTGCGAAGCCGCGGCTTGGGAGCCACTGGTCGGCGAGCCGCTGGTTTGTGAATCGGCCGCATCGATCCGGCCCGACGATTTCAAGCACTCGAACATGCGTTGCACTTCCGCCTCATCATCGGGCCGCAAAACCGGATATCGCGTCAGGGTGATCGGCGGAATCGCGGCGCTCTGGGCGTTCGACGCCACTTCTTTCGCTGCCGGGTGCGCCGATTTGAGCGATCCCTTTATCGGCTGAATCTCACCCCAATATTGGCGGTACGGAACTCCGTCCAGGGTGGCTTCCGAAGCGTAGCGGCGAATGTGGCGAAGCAGCCGCGCTCCCGAATCGACGCTTCCCGGGTGCACCAGCAGCATGTGGCTTTCATCCGCCATGGTCAAGCGCACACCCAGTGGCGTCAGCCAGCGCGTGCGGTCCACCTTCGCAATATTCTTCCACTCGATTCCACGGCTCCCGATGCGCAGGTGCGTTTCGTGAATCTCGATGGCAGGCTGAAGCGCCAGCGAAGCGGCAAGCATGCCGGTCGCGAGCAGCACAATCGCGCCCGCCAGCATCGTCGCCGAATGCCAGTGTTGAGCGGATACCGCGACCAGCGCGGCACATCCGCAGCCAGTCAATGCAAGCGCCAGATAGCGGCGAGAGGAAGGAAAGCGTGCAACCGGAGCGGACACAAAACTAGCGTAGCATCAGTCCACCAAAAGCGCTGACGCGCAAAATTGCTAACCGGCGGTTGGAAAAGTTTTGGAAATGTGATCGTGCCAGGTCAGGCTCTCTTCGTCGACCAAAGCCCACACCAGCCCCAGGCCCGCTGAAATCAGGCTGAGCACTCCCGCGATCTGACGCATGCCGCGCCGCTCGCGATCCGGTACCCGGCCGTCGAAATCCACCAGGCGTAATCCCGCGAAGCGCATGCCTGGAGTGTCGCCGTTGCCGATGCAAAACAAGAAACGATAGAACAGCGCGACCAACCCCGCGATCGCCAGAAAGAACAGCGCGTTCGATGCCGTCATCGCCTCCGCGCCTCCCGCCACGACGAAAATGCCCAGGAACAATCCCAGCGCCAGCACTACCATCGCGCAATCGAACACGGCCGCAAAGGCGCGCTGCGACGGCGGCGCCACCGGTGCGTCGCAATAAATTACGGTTCCCACCTGCGCGCCCATTGCGGGCTGCCCGCCGTGCGCGCCGTAGAAATCGAGCGATTGCTGCATATCCTGCCGATGCGCGCCATGGCGCGCCGCAGTTCGGGGGGCGCGTTGCGCGCGACGCCGCTGTGCCGATTCTTCACGTGCACGCTCTTCGCGAATCCATTCCGGGTTTTCGCGCGTTCGCTGCGGCGCCAGCGTGGGAATTGGGATTACCTTAGGGCCGCCGGCCGCGTCTCGAAATAACGATGATTGTGAGGGCGGCCATTGAACGGGTTCGGTCTTCGCTTCGGGCGCTACCGCGGGCTCCCGCTCCGGCACCAGTTCCAACGCCGGAGCCGTCGCAGCCGTGCTGGCGAAACCAGCGCTCTCGGTCACCGCGCGCGGAGCCGCAACCATGCGCCGTCCGCAGCGCACACAGCGACGCTCGTCTTCTTCGTTCCACGCTCGGCAATACCGGCACTGCATCTGTTCGACGCTCCTGCTTGACTCTTCGCAAGGCTCTCTGTTACGGTGCTCGATTGAGCTTCTCCGTTTTCGCCCGGCGCGTTCCCCTCACCACTCGTGCAAATGCTGCTCTAGACGATGGAGCTAGTCCTGTACCAGTGACTAGTACTACCGCCTCCATATTCTGTACCATATTCCGGATCTTTTGTCACGAACTTTCTTGCTGCTTCGCCATCCTGCTACTCCTTTCAGGTCTATCTCTAAGCGCGCAAATCTTTCGTCCTCCTTTACCTTCTGTCCCGTCCGATGCGCCGCAGGTGCCGGCCAACCCGAATCACCGGATCGCGCCTCCGCGGCCCAATATGCCGGACAAGGATTCTTATGCGATCCATGGAGTGATCCAGGAAGAAGTCGGGCACGTGTACCATCTGCGCGGCGCCGCACGCATCGAAACCGTGGACGAATTGATCACCGCCGACGAAATCGATTTCGATGAGGAAACCCACATCGGGGAAGCTCGCGGCAGCGTCCATTTTGAGCATTTCGCGCGCGGCGAGAAGATGGATTGCGATCGCGCCGAGTACAACTTCGAGACCGAGGAGGGCAAGTTTTACGCTGTCAGCGGATCGGCGCCTTCGCAAATTCAAGCCCGCGTGGGACTGCTGACCACCACCAATCCCTTCTATTTTCAGGCAAAATGGGCCGAACGCCTGAACGGTCACTACATCCTGTACGACGGTTTCCTCACCGATTGCCTGATCCCGCGACCCTGGTGGAGGCTCAAAGGCCCGCGTTTTGATATCGTTCCAGGGGATCACGCCATTTCCCACAAGTCCTGGTTTTACCTGCGCAGTATGCCGATTTTCTATGCGCCGTACTTCTACAAGTCCCTGAAGAAACAGCCGCGAAAGAGCGGATTCCTGATCCCCAGTGTGGGCAACAGTTCGCTGCACGGCAAAGACGTCGGAGTTGGATACTACTGGGCCATCAACCGCAGTTTCGATCTGACCTATTTCGGGCAATATTTTTCGCAGGCTGGCTTGGCCAATCACGCCGAACTACGCGGCAAGCTCAATCAGAAGACGGACTTCGACGTGACGGTCTTCGGCATCAAGGACACCAACAGCGCCAATATCGTCGACGACAGCGGCGTGCACATTCACGGCCTGTTCCGATCGGACCTGGGCAACGGCTGGCTTGCGGGTGGAGTCGTTGACTATTTGTCCAATTTTGCTTTTCAGCAGGATTTCACCCAGTCCTTCAGCGAAGCGATTTCATCCGAGACACATTCGGTGGGTTTCATCACCAAGCACTGGTCGGATTACGGCGTGACGCTCGCCGCGCAGCGCGATGTCACTTTTCAAAGCACGACGCCAGGCGACACCATCGAAGTGCGCAAGCTGCCCGAAATCACCTTCAGTGGACGCGAGCATGAGTACGACATCAACGGATGGCCGTTCTGGGTCTCGCTCGACGCTTCCGCGGGACTCATGGATCGCAGCCAGCCGCTGTTTGAGACGCGCATGTTCGTGGACCGGCTGGATTTCGCGCCGCACGTCACTACCGCGTTCAAGTGGCACGATTTCGCCATCGTCCCGACGTTCGGGATTCGGGAAACGGAATACGGCGAATCCGAAGCGGCGACCTCACCTGTGCCCGGCGCGACCACGGCTCCGACTCCGAATGTGGTGGGCGCGAATGTTCTGCGCAGCTCACGGGATGTCAATATCGCGATCATTCTACCGGCGCTGGAACGCATCTACGACAATATCCCCAGTTGGATGGGCCAGAAGACCAAGCACATCATCGAGCCGCGCATCACCTACAAGTACGTGAACGGCATCGATAACTTCAACGACATTATCCGCTTCGATGAGAACGACATCCTCACCAACACCAATCAGCTCGAGTTTTCGCTCACCAATCGTCTGATCTCGAAGCTGAAGGACGGCCGCACCTTCGATTTCGTCACCTGGGAGGTGAAGTACGATCGCTACTTCGATCCGACCTTCGGAGGCGCCGTGCAGACTCCGCAGCCAGGGGTGAACCCGCAACGTTATGTGATCGACAGCGCGCTGGATCTGACCGGCTTCGATTTCATCGACGGGCCGCGCAACTACTCGCCGGTGTCGAGCGTGTTTCGAATCCAGCCCGGACCGCTCAATGTCACCTTCGACTGGCGCCTGGATTACGACCCTCTGCGCCACGCCATTGTCAATTCCAGCGTGGGGTTGAATGGGCGCGTGAAGAAGTACTTTTGGAATGTCAACCATACCGATGTGAATACGGATCCATTTCTGACGCCGCGGGCGAATCAGATCGGCACCACCATCGGCTATGGGAATCCCAACGCCAAGGGCTGGAACTACGGGTTCAACATCAATTACGACTATCGCCAGGGATTGCTGCTGTTCTGGGACGCGCAGGTGACCAAGAACACGGACTGCTGCGGATTCAGCGTGCAGTATCGCAGGATTGCGGTAGGGACTCGCGACGACACGCAGGTGGAGGCGTCGTTCGCGATTTCCAATATCGGGAGCTTCGGGTCACTGAAACGCCAGGACCGGATTTTCTAACTTTCCGCGTGCAAGATAGGCGTGAGTGCCTCGGGCGTAATGGAACGCACCGGAGACCCACGAAATCCCTTGGGATGGCGCGTCACGATATAGTCGCAACGTTCGGATCGTGCGGCGGCCGCCGTAACGGCGTCCTCAAAATCCCTCGACGATAATTGCAGCGCTTCCCGCAGGACGGCGTCGTCGACGGTCGCGACACCGAAAATGTTCAAGAGGGATGACACGACGCGCCTAGCCTTCGCGGCCGACCATCTCTTTTTGAAGCAGGTAATAGATGGTCGTGGCAGCGTGCGCGGCCAGCAACCCTTCCGCATTTCCCGTCTCAACGGCGGCCCAGACCGCAGCGCTCGCCTCGACATAGGGCGACCGGTCGAGCAACACATCCAGAACGATATTTGTATCGATCAGAATCCTCACCGATACTTCGATTCCAAATGCCGCCGGTATTGTTCCCGGTAATGGGCAGGATCGGCAGTCTTGAGAATTCCACGGACGGAGTTCAGAACTGGCGTCGCGCCCGGGTTAGAACCCGGTCCTCGATCGATGGCGGAGAGGTAGGTCTCTACCATCTCGGATATCGAAACGCCGCGCCGTTTAGCGTATTTCTTAGCGCGCAAGACCACGGCGCTATCGACGCTCAGCGTGAGCTTAGCCATATACGTATCGTATCAGAAAAGCGATACGTACAGGACGTTGGGCTACTTCGCGTCGGAAATCGAATCGATGGTCAGCACGTCGCCGTCGATCTTGCCAGTCACGGAAACTTTGTGCCCCAGCATCGGCGTGACTTTGTCCATCGACGCGGCGTCGATCTTGATGATCTTGTTATCGGGCGTCAGAAATACCGCGGCCGATCCGGACTTGACGCATTTCTTCACGCACGACTCGAATTCCTTCGGGTTGATCCACTCTGTCGCGGCCTTTTTGTTCTTGTTCATGGCGGCGCATTGAGTGTCGGAAATATAGCCGGTGAACTCGCCCGCGAACGCGGAGAGCGAACCAAGCGTGGTCAGAGCGAATACTGCGGCGAATTTCTTCATGAAAAGAAGATAGCGAAATGGGTAGCCATAAGGCAAGGTTAAGTATTTACACCCGACGCAAGAAATCCACCATCGACCGCGATGCATTGGCCGGTGATGAAGCTCGCGCCGTCTCCTGACAGGAACACCGCCGCCCCCGCGACCTCATCCGTTTTTCCGAAGCGCTTCATGGGCGTGCGCAGCAGCAGCTCACGTCCGCGATCGGAATTGTCCAGCAGATCTTTGTTCAGGTCGGTGCGAAAAACTCCCGGCGCGATCGCGTTGACGCAAATTCCGTGCGGCGCCCATTCCACCGCGAGACTTCGCGTCAATCCCAGCACCGCCGCTTTCGAAACCGCGTAGGCGCTGACGCCGGTGAGCGCGACATACGAGTTCAACGACGCGATGTTGACGATCCTGCCGCGGCCGCTCGCGCTGAGCGGACCGAAGAAAGCCTGACAGGCGCGCAGGATGCCGGTCACATTGGTGTCCTGCACCGCATCCCAATCCTCCTCCGAGATTTCGGCGGCGGGGATTTTCGCCATGCGGCCGGCGGCGTTGATCAGAATATCCGTTCCGCCGAAATGCTTGATTACGGCATCGCGAAATTGGTCGATCGATTGGCGCGAGAGCACATCGCATGCGTGTGCCATCGTCTTGCGGCCGAGTTGGTGGATCTCTTCCGAGACTTGCTGCACCAGATCCTCGCGGCGGCCAGTAGCGATGACGTTCGCCCCTGCACGCGCGAGCCCGAGCGCGATCTCGCGCCCCAATCCGGAGGTGCCACCGATAACAACGGCCGTGCGATCGTGCAGGTCGAGGAGAGACATTCCTCTATTCTGCAATTTCCTGACAACGCAAGTAGCGCAAGCCATCGATTTTCGTGGCCTGCGTTTACCAACTCGCAGGCGACAAAAATCGATCGCCTGCGCTACCGTGCCGATTGGGCCGAACAAGAACAAAACGCGCTCCCTGGCGATCTCGCCTCGTGGTGCATGTGAGGCGCGAACGTCAGAGAGCGCGTTTGGAACCGCTCTAACGATTGGCTAGAAGTGGAGCTTCATCGCCAACTGGAACTGCCGCGACGATCCGGCGTCTCCCGCCGGGCCGCGCGTACCTCCCGTGATCAGGCTGAAGTTCTGGTTCGTCGCCGGAACGAAAGCTCCGGCGAGCGGATCCGTCAAGATCGGATTCGTGAAGTCGGCGTGATTGAGCAAGTCGAACACGTCGGCGCGAATTTCAAGAGCGAACCGCTCGTTGAGGCGCGTGTTCTTCACCAGCGTGAAATCCAGATCCTGGAATCCGGGGCCTTCGACGGTATTGCGGCCCAGCGAACCGAAGCCCGTGGCGCCCTGATCGAAGAACACTTGCGGATTTTGGATATAGCCCACCGCCGTCGCCGACAGGTTGTATGCCGGGTTGTAGCCGGCCGTGATCGGACCGGTTACATTCGGACGAACGGTGGTGAGGCCGTTGGTCAGCGTCGTGGTGCTGATATGGAAGTTCAGCGGTTGGCCGGTCTGCGCGGTTTCGATCAGAGAGATCTGCCAGCCGTCCTTCAAACGGTTGCCGTGGAACGGAAGCTGATAGATACCACTAATCACGAAGTGATTCCGCACATCGAAATCCGACGGGGCGTAGTCATTGCGAATGTTACGGCTGTCCTGCACCACCACACCTTGCAGGAATTGCGAGTTGTAATCGAGCGACTTCGAGTACGAGTAGGACGCATCCAACTGCAGACCCTTGGCGAGCCGGCGCTTCGCCTCCAGCCACAGAGCGTTGTAATTCGAATTGCCGCCGCTCTCATACTCCGTGATGTGGCTCAGCCCCACGCCCGGATCGATCGGGCTGGAGGTCGAAAGCTTCTGGAACGGCAGCACGCCGTTCACCGGCTCATTGAGATCCACCGCGAGGTTCAGATCGGTGCCCTTGCTGCCGTAGTAGCCGGCCGTCACCGCGAAGTTGCTGCCCAACTGCTGCTCGATATTGAAGTTGTACTCGTTTACATACGCGATTTTGTAGTTCTGTGCGATCGAGGAAATCGACAGGTTGCCGCCCGAGGCCAGGTTGAACGCGTTCATCATGTTAAACACGCTGGTGGTGGAGGACAACGACACCGGGACCGCGAATGGAGGATTACCCGCCAAGTTGGTCCCCAGGCCTAGCGTGGGCTGATCGGTCATGATCGCGAAAGCGCTGCGGATCACGGTCTTTCCATTTTTGAACGGATCCCATGCCAGTCCAATGCGCGGCTGGAAGTTGTTGCCCGCGTTGTAGGCGCGACCCGGACCGCTACCCTTTCCTACCTGTTGCAGCGTATCCGTCGGGAGGTTGAAGATTACCTGGCGGCCTTCGGCTTCGGTCGGTGAACCGAAGTAGTCATAGCGAAGCCCCAGATTCACGGTGAAGGTCGGCGCGATCTTCCAGCTATCGGTGAGGAACAGACCGAATGTATCTTCATACGTACGGTTCGAGCGGTTGCCGGTGTTGGAACTGAATGACTGCGGCTGATCGGCCAGGAATGCAGTGACGCTGGCGAAGGAGAAGGTGCCCGGCGTCGACGAGAAGTTGTCGGTATTCTGCCTGCGCACTTCGCCGCCGTACTTGATGGTATGGCTGCCCTTCACCCAGCTCAGGGTGTCGGAAAGCACTCCGACGTTATCGCCGCGGCCTTGCGGGAATCCGTTGATGCCGCCGAACGTACCGATTCCGCTGACAGAAACCTGCGGGATGGTCTGTTGACCGCCGTTGCTGATATCGAACTGCGAGGACGGCGTGGTGAGATCGGCCGAGAACACGATGTGGATGCGGCTGTACCCCAGGCGGAATTCGTTCACCATGGTCGGGTTCGACTGTCCACGTTTCATTGATCGTCATGATCTGGCGCTGCCCGGCGCGCTGATCGCCCATGCCCGGGAAGGCGTTGCCGTCGGTCGTCGGAGGCTCGTTTCGGGCGTCACGCTGAATTGCGTAATAGACGTTTAGACTATTGGCATCAGTCACCACCCAGCGGAAATTCGCGGTGCCCTGCTGAATATTCACCGGAGCGATGGCTGATCCGGCAAACTGGTTCGCTCCTGAATTGGAGAGCGGAATCAACGGCAGCAGCGCCTGAACCGCCGCATCGGAGGTCTGGGCTTGTAAACGCTGCGCAGTGGTCAGCACCCCCGCGCTCAGCGGAACTGCCTGACGCTGGCGCAGTTCTTCGTCATCGACGTAGATAAACATCTTGTCTTTCTTGATGGGACCGCCGCCATTGCCGCCGAACTGGTTGCGATGGAACGGAGCCATCGTCTGACCCACAAAATTCGTGTAATTGCGCGCGTCCAGATCGTTGTTGCGCAGGTATTCGAGCAAATCCCCGTGCCACTGATTGGTGCCCGAGCGGGTCGCCATGTTCATGATCGAACCCGAGTTGCGGCCGTATTCGGCGCTGAACGTCTGGTTATCGATTTTGAAATCTTCGATGGTCGAAATAGGCGGCTGGAACGTGATCTGGTTCTGGTTCGGATCGTTCAGGTTGACGCCGTTCACCATGAAGTTGACGCTGGTTTCGCGAGCGCCGGCGGAATTGAACGAGAACGAGCCTTGGCCGCGCAGCGGAGCCGTGAGGAATCCGTTAGCAGGCGCCACCACCGATCCTGGAACCAGCAGTGCCAGATCGACAAAGTGCCGTCCGTTGAGCGGGATCTCCTGCACGGTCCTCTGATCGACGACGCCGCCTACCGTAGCCGTGGTCGAATCGATCAGCGGAGGCGCGGCGGTGATTTCGACTACCGTCGATGCCGTGGCAACTTTCAGCGCGAAATCCTGACGCGAGGTGCTCGCCACTTGCAGATCGAGATCGGTCGCGGCGGTCGATTGCATGCCGTTGGCTTTCACTTCGACGCGATACTTGCCTACCTGCAGCGACGGAATCAGATAGATTCCGGCACTATCCGTGACCGTGGCGTGCGATTCGCCGGTCGCCTGATTCTTGACGGTGACGGCTGCGTTCGGAATAACTGCTCCCGAAGGATCCGTTACCGTTCCTGTGATAGAACCTGTGGATTGCGCAAATGCGAAACCCGAAAGAAGAAACAAAATCGCCAGGGATGCAAACATCGCACGCTGGTTGAACAGCCGAGTACTCATAAATAACCCCCTCTACTGTGTCCTGCGAAAATTTAACGGCTGACTACAATAAACTGCCCACCAAAATCGCGCGTGCGGTGTTGTCCGCAAAAACTGAGCGCATTCGAAAGCAGCATCGAATCGTCCAGGCGCGTGGAGTTACCTCTATAGACGCTATTCTACACAATTCGTTTCGTGAAGATTACAAAGGAGTTGTATTCTGATTTCAGAATCCGGATGCTCCCGAAAATGGAAAGCTAAGGACGGACCAGAATCGCCCGTGCATCCACGTCGGGCGCGACCGCGACTTCGAAGTACCCGATCATCATTTCATCCCAGTTTTGATCGCCGAAACGCACTGTTTTCGTGGAATCGGGGTTGCGCGGGTTGTTCGCCGAGTTATCGTAGCGGGCTACGCAGGCAATCACCGTTCCGGCCGGAAGCGTCTTCGGACGATCCAGATAATAGGAGAGCTGCCAATCGAAGTCGTAGTGCGGAACTCGCAACAATGTTTCTTTTCGGCCATTTGGATAGATTGCGGAGAACTCGAACGACTTCCCGCGGAGGTGCATGTGGGGCAACAGCGACACCAGGGTCGAATCCTGATACAGCTTTATGCGCGCTTCGGCGATGAAATCCGGCTCGCCGGGGGGAATTTGGAATCGAACATTCGCGGCAGCGAGCATCAGCACACGCTCGCGCGGAGGTTCTTTCGCGAAAATCAATCCGACTCGGCTGCGATCCGTGGACGCTCTGCCGTTAGTCGTGTAGTGAAGCTGGAACACCAGATCGCTGCCGGCTTTGATGAACTTTGCCTGACCTGGCGATAGTGTTTCAGGAATCGAGCCGGGGCCGTAGCCGGTGAGAAATTCGCCCGCCGACGCGAAGCCGTCGTCGTCACCGGGTCGCGTTATGAAAGGAACGCCGATGGGATCCTTGCGCAGCCACGGAGATCCCGGTTCGCGAACGCTGATGACGATGTGATGGGTATGTTCGCGATCCCCGGCGCGCGCTTCGGCGAGTCGCACCCAGGTGTCGTGGTCGAAGTGCGTGGGCACGATCACATATTGATAGGGCTGGGTGCCGGTAGCAGGGATCTCCGCAGCCGAAGGCATTTCGAAAACGAGGTCAGGCTTCCCGATGGTCCAGCCGTCGACAAATTTTGTCACGACTTCATGCCGGGTTCACCTTCCGGCGCACCGGCGTCGACCCATTTCGAAATCGTCTCAATCGCCGATTCGGGCAAGCTGCGATCGTTCGACAAAATGACCGATCGACGGATCGGCAAACCAGGGTGGCATCTTGCGTGTGACCACCGCTACCTTGATCGCCTTGGCCCATGGTCTGGTCGATTCGTAAGTGAGCAACGGCATTGGCGCGGCTTCGCCTGGGCGATGGCAGGATTGGCAATGCTCGACGAGGATCGGCAGGACGTCGCCGTAGAATGTCGGAACAGCGGCCTGTAGGCCGGACGCGAGCACGAATAAGAGAACCGCCCGCATATGCTCTCATTGTAGGTGAGCCTGTTCCGCAACATTCCGGGCGTTCATGGTTTAAGGGGGAAATTGGATTCATGATCAGAAACTTGAGCATTCTTCTGCTGCTGGCCAGCGCCTTCGCGCGCGCCGACTACAGCTATACGATGACCAGCAAGGCGAGCATGGGAGGCAATCCCAGCGTCTCGAAGTATTACTACAAGGGCAACAAGATGAAGATGGAGATGAGCAATACGGTCATGATCATGGATTTTGATGCTCAGACCGTCACTACGCTCAACCCGCAGGATAAATCGTACACCGTGAAATCGTTTGCCGAAGTCACCAAGGAAGCCGCGACGGCGACCGGCGAGTTCATCCGGAATTCAAAGACACCGGCGAGAAAAAAGTGATCAACGGATTCAACGCCAGCCAGCTTCTGCTCACCATGGACGTCGATTCTGGCCGAGGCGGGCAGAAAATGCAGATGCAGATGGAAATGTGGATCTCGCCCGATGTCCCCGGCGTCGGCGAACTGCGCGGTTTCTATCAGCGCAACATGGGCAAGTTCCCGTGGGCGTCGCTGGGCGAAGGAACCAATCCGCAGATGAAAGCGGTCACCATCGAAATGTATAAGAAGCTCGCGCAAATGAACGGCGCGGCAGTGCTCGAAGTAATGCACATGAAGATGGGCGGAGCGGGCGGTCCCGACCCGAGTGCCGATCCGCGTATGGCGCAGGCTCGCGCCCGGTTGGAGCAGATGGCCAAGCAGGGCGGGCAGCAGGGCGAGATCGCCAAACAGCAGCTCGCGCGCATGGGCGCGATGGGTGGCGGCGGCGGTGGTGGGATGCAGGTCACCATCGAGGGCAGCGGCTTCTCGCCGGCTCCGGTTCCTGAGTCTGTTTTTGCGATTCCGGGCGATTACAAGAAGCGTTAATTTTACCCGGGTGATATTGACGGATTAATATTATCCGGGTAAAATGGAATCGTGAATGAAGAAAAGACCTATACCGCCTTCGTCGGGCAGCGCTTGCTGCCTCCGGACGCCTCGACGAGGTACTCGCAGCGCTGAAAGCACGATTCGATCGCGATCCCGGCGCGATATCCCCGACTTTTGAGGACCACAGCGGAAGGCCCGTGGATTTCGATCTGCGCGGGACGCTCGCGGATGTCCAGGCTCGTTATCGCCCGGCCTCCGCGCCAGTGGGGCCGGGCCGCCCGAAACTGGGGGTCGTGGCGCGAGAAATATCGTTGCTGCCGCGGCATTGGGAATGGCTGCAGCAACAACCAAACGGCGCGTCGGGAGCCATCCGCAGGTTGGTTGACGATGCCAGAAAGCGGAATCCAGGTGAGCAGGAGGCCCGCTTAGCAATCGAAGCTGCGGGACAGTTTCTGTCCGCGATGGCAGGAAATCTCCCTGGATACGAAGAAGCGAGCCGGGCTCTCTACGCCCGCGACGGGAAATCGTTTTCGGAGCTCACTTCCGAATGGCCTGAAGATATTCGCCTGCACGCGCACCATCTCGTCTCCGGCGCGCTCTAAGGTAACATCGGAATTATTCAACTCAGCGTTCTCGATCAATCGCCGATTTCAGAAGGATCGACCGGCGCGGATGCGTTGCGCAATACGCTCGATCTGGCGAGTCTGTGCGACCGGCTCGGCTACAAGAGGTATTGGGTCGCCGAGCATCATGGCACTCCTATGCTCGCCTGCGCCAGCCCTGAAGTGATGATCGCGGCGATTGGCGCGCAGACGTTTCGCATCCGCATCGGCAGCGGTGGCGTCATGCTGCCGCACTACAGTCCCCTGAAGGTCGCCGAAACGTTCACCATCCTGAGCGCTTTGTACGATCGAATCGACCTCGGGATCGGCCGCGCGCCGGGTACCGATCAGACCACGGCGTACGCGCTACAGCGCGATCGCCGGCAAGCGTCGCCGGACGATTTTCCAGAGCAAATGGCCGAGCTGCTGGCGTATCTGGAAAATCGCATGCCCGCCAATCATCCCTTCGCTCGACTGGCGGCTCTGCCCGGTCTGCCGCATGTGCCCGAAGTGTGGCTGCTGGGATCGTCACCGCAGAGCGCGGTTTGGGCGGCCAAAGCCGGTTTGCCGTACAGCTTCGCCGATTTCATCAATCCCGGCGGCGCCAGCTACGCAGCTATGTATCGCGAATCGTTTCAACCGTCCGAGCGATTGCGATCGCCCAGAATGATGGCCGCGGTCTGGGCGATGTGCGCCGACACCGACGAAGAAGCGCAGCGAATCGCCTCCAGCGCTCGCATGACGCGGGCTTTGATGAATCAAGGGCGGCTGATCCCGGTACCGCCGATCGACAAGGCGCTGCGATTTCTCGCCGAAAACGGATCGAATGCCGATTCCGTGGTGCGGCCGAGGCGGGCGATCATCGGATCGCCGGAAACGGTGAAAAAGGGGATCCAGGCGGTGGCCGAAGCCTATCAAGCTGAAGAAGTAATGATCGTGACGATTACTTACGAACACGCCGCGCGCCGGCGATCGTATGAATTGATTGCGGAAGCCTTCGGCTTGGCGGCCTAGCCGCGATCCGGCTCGTTTCCTAGGGCAAAAATGGTACGAAACTTCCCACGTACCCACACATCCAACGGATAGAGGGAGAAATTATGCCTAGCCTGTGCCACATCTCAAAGACAGTCCAAGGCGAATGCGATACCTGCGGCAAGACTGTGGAGCATCTGCATATGCCGGAAGAACTGCACGGCTGGTATTGCGCCGCGTGCTGTCCGGTGTGCAGCCAGATCCACCGGCAGGTGAAGGTTGCAGCCTAGCCGTGCTGTCCTGGCCGTCCTTGTGATCGGACTGAGCGCGGCCAGCCTGCAAGCGGCAGGGATTGCCTATTCCGACGTCGAATATTCTCATCCCAAGGGCGTGAGCCTGCTCATGGACGGCTATGTTCCTGGCGACAAAGGCCCGTATCCTGCTGTGATTCTGGTGCACGGCGGCGCGTGGGTCACTGGCGATCGCAAGCGCAGCGTCGAGCCGCTATTCCAGCCCTTGACCGATGCCGGATTTGCCTGGTTTTCTATCAGCTATCGCTTGGCCAATTCCTTCGATCCGAAGAATCTCCCGGCACTAGTGATGTCGGCAGGAGCCCTTAGCGGTGCGATTGACGATGTGCGCTCGGCAGTCGCGTTTGTGCGTGAACATTCCGCTGAATACAACATTGACCCCAATCGAATCGCACTCATCGGCGAATCGGCAGGAGCCCAGTTGGTTTCAGTAGCGGCGCTGAAACCCGCCGAGAATTCAGCCGTGGAAGCCGCTGTGGCGTTCTATTCGCCCAGCGATCTGGTAACGCTGGTCAGGAATTTTCCGCTGCCTGATCAAATCCGGCAAATGATCATCGGGACGCCGTTCGAGAAGCTGTTGTTCGCAGGTCTGCGGGAGCTTTCGCCGCTGACCTACGTTCACGCTGATGCTCCACCGTTCCTGATGATTCACGGCACTGCTGATCCGATTGTTCCCTATACTCAGTCGGTCGATATGTGCGATGCACTTAAGAAAGCCAGCGCGACCTGCGAACTGGTGAAGGTCGACGGCGGGGGACATGGGTTGCGGTATTGGGAGCCGAACAAATCGATGACGGGTTACAAGACTGAACTTGTCAAGTTCCTCAGTATTACGCTTGCTCCTAAGTCCGCCGCCGGCAACTAATGCATTGTCGATTAGCGGCCTCCTTTCCGAGATCCTGTTTCGCCGATTAACGCGCTCCATTACTGTCGCGCCTCGCTGACGGCCGTCAGTTTTTCATGAGGCGCGACAGTATGGAGCGCGTTAGCCGCCTTTTCAGAAAACCGATTTGTCTAAAACAGCCCTTCCCAATACGGCGCGACGCCGTAGTAGGAATAGATTTCTGCTCCCCAAGAACGATCGGTCATATCGGGCCAATTACCCTTGTCGAAACCAGGGGCGCGTTCCAGCATCTCGCGGTCGACGTCAAGTACGAACACCTTACGGTCTTCATCCAACGTCAGGCGCGACCACGGGATCGCGAACAACTTGTCTCCCATGCCGAGGAATCCTCCGAACGAGAGCACCGCGTAGGCGATTCGTCCAGTGGGCGTGTCGATCATGATTTCGTTGATTTTTCCGATGTCCTCGCCGGCCGGGTTGACCACGCGATCGCCCGTGAGGCTGGAAGCGCTCATCACGCGACGATAGCGCTTGCCGGCTGAAGTGACGGGTTCATCAAGAACGGATGTTTTACGTGCCATTAGAAATTCCTCCAAGAATTCAGATTGCTTATTTCACAGAGAGGCCCAGTTCAGACGCAATCTCGCGCGCCATGCGCAGATGTTCTTCGAGTGTCGGAATGGCGCGCTGCGCCGCCGCCTTCACATCCGGATCGCTGCCATTGCTGGCTTCTTTGCGGAACGCGGCCAAGTCCGTCTCGTGGTCCTTGACCATATCGCTGATGTAATCCTTGTCGAAGGTCGCGCCGGATTTCATGGCCAGCATCTTGTAGCTGGCTTTGTCGACGACACCGATGTCGGAAGCGACGCTCACATTCTTGGTGGCGGCGAAGCCCTTGAGCTCCTCACTCATGCGGGTGTGATCTTCGTTCATGCGCTGGCCGAAACTCTTGACCCGGCCGTTCAATGAAGTTTGCATCGCGAGCTCGCCGAGCTTCACCTCATCCATGTTGCCCTCGACCGCGTCTTTGAGAAACGAGGAATCCTGGTGGGTGATGCTGGTGGGGGGCGCGCTGACTCTGGTTTGCGCGTGTGAAAACGCCGCGCCCGCCCATCACAGTTACCGCAGCCAGAAGCAGAAAATTCTTCATGGTAGAAACCGCCTTTCGGCAGTCGTGGTGCAACTGGCGTGCCTTATCGAGAAGATCGCGCGTTTTGTTTGGAGTACGGGAATCGACGAAAAGCCGCGGGAATGTTCCGGCAAAAAGTGCGAGAGGAATCGGCGGGCCGAGTGGCGCGCTATGGAGTTTTTTTCAGGAGCGAGGTCCAGTTTTGAATTACAGTGAACGGGGCTTGCTCGATGTCGCCGACCGGGACCGGATGAGAATTGTTTGCCATCGGCGGAAACATCCCCCACCCCCTGAAGATTCGGTGGGACTTTGAATAACGTGACTAGAAGGGCCGGATTGGAATGCTCCTCCGTTTGCTGAGACGGGGGAAGCAATCACCGAACCATCCTGAGAGATGTAGAACAGCTCTTTACCGTCGCCCCTCCAGCGAGGTTGTGTCCCGCCGCCGTGCGAGATCATCCACCTCCCGCCTCCGCCTTCGGGGACCGGGAATGGTCGCACGTAAATCTCATCGCGGCCGGACTCGTCCGACTCGTACGCCACCCAATGGTCGTCGGGAGAGAATTTCGCATTGTATTCGTTGAAGGTGCTGCGCAGAAAAGGGCTCGGTTTGCGGTCGCCGCTCAAAGGCAGGACCCAGATGTCGCGCCGGGCGTTGGGATCGGTACTCCAATAAAGAAGGAAACGTCCGTCGTGGGACCAATCGCTCGCCACCAAGTTGCGATCCGACCTCAACAGCAATTCGTCTTGTCCCGCGCCGTTCGACAAATGTTGATACAAGCTGTTTTGGCCGATGCGATCGGAGGAAAACGCAATGCGCTTGCTATCAGGAGACCAAATCGGGTGGTCGTCTCGCGCCGGATCGAAAGTGAAACGGGTATCGCCTCCACCAGAAACCGCCGCCAGCCAGATATCCCAGTTCGACCCTTCGGAGCGGACGACGGCGATTCGCGTCCCATCGGGAGAAATCGCCGGTTGGCTAAAGCGGTGCGGGTCGCCGATCGTGCTCAGAACCTTCCCCTGCCGATCGAACCAGGAGAGCCGTTGGTTCTTCATCCAGTTGCCGCGATACACCAGCGTTCCGTTCACTGAGGCCGAGAAGAATCCGGAGCCTAGGTAGCTCCCCACCTGCTCAACGACAGGCACTTCCGGGCCAACCGTTTCGAATCGGCGAAGGTTGAAGGGTTGAATAAACAGAGTTCCTTCACGCTCAAACAGGATCGAACCGTTTTCGCCCTCGGTTGGAGGAAAGAAGTCAGGGCCAAATCGCGTCGCCACCACGCGCTTGCGATCCTGCTCGTCTGGTTTCGCGTCGAGACTTCCGAGGTAGATTCCAGTGTTGTCGGGATTGGGCGTACGGACGAGATACAGGAAATGACGCCCATCGGGAAGGAAAACGGGAAAGGCGTGACTATTGTCTTTGCGAGCCGCGTCCAAGGAAGTCACAGATGCGGGTACGCCGCCGGCCGACGAGATTCGCTGGATGGTTCCGAGGTTGGGGGCGAACAGCATAACGCCTTCGTGATTTTCCGAGCCGCCGACAACCGTGCTCGCCACGTCGCAGAGAGTGAGGGGAAGCCCGCCGGCAACATCCACTTTCTTAAACTTTCCACGGGCGCTGAACACGACGAAACGGCTATCGGATGACCAGAAAATAGGCGCTGCACTGGGTGTTTCCGTCCCCGGTAGCTCTTGGGAATCGAGCGCATCCATCCGTCGGAGCCAGATGCGCATGACTCCGTCCGGGCCGGTTGCATGGTAAGCCAACTTCGTTCCGTCGGGCGACAACGCGAACGTCACGGCAACGTTGACGTGTTCCGGCGGCTCGATCTGGAATCGAACGACCTTCGGCGGATCGGGTGCGGCTCGCCATGGCGCCCATAACTGGATGCCAAGCGCGAGCACCCCGAACACCGCAATCGCGGCGACTATCCAACCAAGCCGCAAACGCGACGGCTCGGGTTGGGCAGCGGGCTCCGGCGCTCCGGTAAATCAAGCGGCTCAACTGACAGATGCCGACTTCGACCCGGACTTTGAGCAAAAAGGCGTGGACATGCGTATCGGCCTGGACATTGCAACCTATTCGGCAGGCCGTTTCGTTGAGAGAATCGTGCTCGTATCCAACGATACGGATTGCGTTCCCGCAATGAAGCACGGAAGGAAATCAGGACTACAGGTTATCGTGGTAGAACTTCCCAACAGCACCGTCGCACCCGAACTGCTGATGCACTCGGATTTCAAGCGCCCGGTTGTTTGGCCAGAATTTCAAAACTGAGACACTACCGGAGTTAGGGCGTTTCCCCTGTTTC
The DNA here is from genome assembly GCA_963819125.1 of Terriglobia bacterium. Lineage (GTDB taxonomy): Bacteria > Acidobacteriota > Terriglobia > Bryobacterales > Bryobacteraceae > Palsa-187. The sequence continues at coordinate 50 of CAWFUQ010000011.1, read as the reverse complement.
CACGCCCGAGGAGCAATACGTAATCGGCGCCAAGGTATACGAGATATAGC
>CAWFUQ010000010.1:0-29434 GCA_963819125.1 Terriglobia bacterium | reverse complement strand
GATTTTCGGGAACACGCTGCCGGTCATGGTCCCAACCATGAACAGCACGGCGAGGAAGAACGCTCCACCGATCTCAAACGCGACAGTTGAGTTCACTCTTGCTTATCGGCGGAAGATCGCAAGACCGGCGTAAGTGATTTACCTGATAATCAATGAATCGTCCGCGTCTTGCGATTCATATAATCCATCAATAAATACTGCCCCAGCGTGTACGGAGTGGTGAAATATGCCTTGCCGCGGCATAATTCTGTGACTTTCTGGATGAAATTCACCAGCCCGTAATCGCTGGCCAGCATGAAGGTGTTGATCAGAATCCCCTGGCGCTTGCAGCGGCTCACCTCTTCGAGCGTCCTGGCTGATCACCAGAGGGTCCAGCCCGAACGCATTGCGATACACGCGCCCGTCGTCGAGCGTCAACGCGCTGGGCTTGCCGTCGGTGATCATGATGATCTGCTTCATGTCTTTGCGTTCCTGCGCGAGCAATCGCTGCGCCAGAATCAGGCCTTCGCGCGTGTTGGTGTAATAGGGGCCGACCTGAACGCGAGCCAATTCTTCCAGGCGAAGCTCTTCGGCTGAATCGTGAAACAGCACGCAGCGCAAAGTGTCGCCCGGATATTGGGTGCGAATCAGATGCGCCAGCGCCAGCGCGACTTTCTTCGCCGGCGTGAAGCGATCTTCGCCATACAGGATCATGCTGTGGCTGCAATCCAGCATCAGCACCGTCGCGCAGGAGCTTTGATATTCGCTCTGATGCACGTGCAGATCTTCGTATTCCAGATTCAGCGGCAGTTTCACGCCTTCGCGCCGCAGCGCTGAAAACAAGGTCGCGCCGACGTCCAAATTCAGCGTGTCACCGAATTCGTACTGCTTCGGCGATCCCGCCGATTCGACTCCAGTCGCCATGTCGCGCGTGTCGTGCGCGCCGAAACTGGAGTGGCCCAGCGATCCCAGCAGGTCTTTGAGCGTTTTGAAGCCAAGAAAATCGATGCTCTTGTCAGTGACCTTGACTTCGACCTTGCTTTGGCCCTGGCCCGCGCCACCTGATTGCTGCTCGGTATTGATGTAGCCCTCGTCCACCAGCTTCTGCGACCATGCGGGTCAGCAGTTGGTCGAGTTGCTCCGCTGTCATCTGTTCGAGCTGCTGACGAATCTGCTGAGCGCGTTCGGGATCGAACATCTCGCCGCGTTCCAGAGCCTGTTCGATGGCGCGCTTCAGTTGATCGAGCGAATGCGAGTTCCATTCGCTGAACTGCATGTAGGGATTCTGAAATCCGCTTTCCAGAAAAAAATCGGCGAGCGCCTTCATCAGATCCTCGGCACTGAGGCCGAAGTCATCGCCGGTGAAGCGCGAATACCTAACTGACTTCATTGGTATTGTTTGCGCGCCGCTTTGGCCTTGGGATCTTCTCCGTCCCGGTCGCGCTCGCGCTTGCGGGCCTCCGCCGTGAATCCGGCTTCCTCGCTGCGATTGATGCGGCGATGCGCGTACAAACCCTCCAGAATGAATTCGGCCGCTGCCGCGCGAATTGCATCCGGCTCACTCTCGCCCAATCCCAGCGGTTTCACCTTCTCCATCAGGCCTTGAATTCGGCCCAGCTCGCGAACCATATCTTCCGATTTCGCAGTCTCGTCCAGCTTTAGCGATCCGCCCAGTTCGAACCACTGCACCACTTGCGAAAGGTTCTCGTTGTCGAAATATCCGGTGAACACTTTGCCGACCGCCAGTCGGATCAGGTCGCGCGCCACGGTGTCGCCGCCCTTCAATTCGCCTTCATATTCGAGCTCGAGTTTTCCGGTGATCGACGGCAGCGCCGCGTAGACGTCTAACACGCGCGGCACGGCGATCGATTCGCCAGCGATCAGCGCGCGGCGCTCGGCATTGGACGCGACGTTTTCCAGCACCGAAATCGGCAGACGTTGGCTGACGCCCGATCGTTTGTCGACCTTCTTGTCGTCGCGGGCCGAAAACGCGAGTTGCTCCACGATCTCGCGAATGTAATCGGGAACCCGTAGTTCAATCCCTGTTCGATCGGTCCATGACTCCTGCCGCGTGATCTCCAAACCTTGCTCGACGGTTGCAGGATAGTGTGTGCGAATTTCGCTGCCGATGCGATCCTTCAACGGCGTGATGATCTTGCCGCGCGCCGTGTAGTCTTCGGGGTTCGCCGTGAATACCAGCAGCACATCCAAAGGCAGCCGCACCGGATAGCCTTTGATCTGCACGTCGCCTTCCTGCATGATGTTGAACAACCCGACCTGAATTTTGCCGGCCAGATCGGGCAGCTCATTGATCCCGAAAATGCCGCGATTGGCGCGCGGCAGCAATCCGTAGTGCACCGTCAGTTCGTCCGAAATATTGTGGCCGGTGCGCGCGGCTTTGATCGGATCGATATCGCCGATCATGTCGGCGATGGTGACATCCGGCGTCGCCAGTTTCTCCACATAACGTTGCTCGCGATTAAGCCAGGCGATGGGCGCTGCGTCGCCTTTAATTTCGATGATGTCCCGACAAGCGCGGCAGATCGGCGCGAACGGATTGTCGCGAATTTCGCAGCCCGCGATGTACGGCGTGTGTTCGTCCAGCAGGGACGTCAACATGCGGATCAGTCGCGTTTTCGCTTGCCCGCGCAGCCCCAGCAGGATGAAGTTGTGGCGTGAAAGCAGCGCGTTCACCACCTGTGGCACCACGGTGTCTTCATAGCCAACGATGCCCGGGAATAACGGCTCGCGGCGCTGCAGCTTGCAGATCAGGTTGTCGCGCAACTCGTCTTTCACGGATCGAGTCGCGCGTTTTTCGAAATCTTTATAAGTACGAAGTTCGCCCAGGGTCTTCGGCAGCGGAGTCTCGGGCAATGCGGAGGGATGTTTCATTTGCCGGCACGTCCTAAACGCGATTGTAGCAATTTGCTATCCTCTACCATTCCGGGCCGTCCACTCAACGTGACTCAAGACCGCACCCAACGCGAAATTCCCGACGCCGAGTTCCGCCGCTTCTGGCAGCGCTTGCAAGCGATGGGACTGAATGCGTATGAGGCACGATCGTATCTGGTGCTGGTCGGTCATTCGCGATTTAAGGCGTTGGAACTAGCCGCGCGTGCTCACGTGCCGCGCCAGAAAATTTATGAAGTGCTCGACAGCCTGGTGGAAAAGGGCTTCGCGCAGGTCATACAGGAAAAGACGAAATTGTTCTCGGCCGTTCCGCCAAACCAGGCCATCCCCAGCTATCTCGCGCGACGCCAGCAGGCGCTGGAACAGCAGATGAACGACCAGGCGCTGGCCGCGAAGGGCATGGTCGACGAATTGATGACGGCGTACGCGGAAGGCCAAGGCGGGCGCAGCACGCTCGATTATCTGCGGATCGTCGGCGACCCCGGCCAGATTGCGACGCAGTTTCGTCGCATGTTGAGCGAGGCTGCGTCGGAATATTGGGAGTTTTCGCGACCGCCGTACGCCGCTGATCCGCTGGATGCGGCTTGCGTGATCGGCGCACGGCAGCGCAACGTTAATTGCCGCGTGATTGTCGAACAGGGGACTCTCGACGAGACGCATCAGCGCTTTCTTGACGACTATCGCGCGGCCGGTGTGGAGGTTCGCGCGATCGATAAAGTGCCGATGAAGATGGCGGTGTTTGACGGGCGTCAGGGCTTGATCGCGCTGCTGGATCCGGTGATTACCAAACCTTCCTGGACATCGGTGATTTTCGATCACGCCGGCATGGCGGAAGCGATGCGCGGGTTGTTCGAGAATTATTGGAGTCGTGCTTCGAGGTAGCGCAGGCGATCGTTTTTTGTCGCCTGCGACTCATAGGCCACGGAAAAGCGATGGCCTGCGCTACCCGGTCGGCGTCGGCAACCCGTAACGCGCGGGCATTTCTTTCACGAATTCTTCCCACTTCGTGAACAGCTCCGCCTGCATGCCTGCGTCGATCGCGCCCCGGATGTTCTCCGGCCGATCGTCAAGAAATAGAGACTCTTCAGGATTCACGCCCGCGCCGCGGATCGCATCTTCATAAATTTCGCGCTGCGGCTTCACCAGCCCTAACTCGTAAGAAAACGTGACATGGTCGAAATGATTTAGGAATCCTTCGGTATCGCGCAGGCGCTGCCCGAGCGGACGAGGGAGGTTCGAGAGAATTCCAGTGCGGATGTTGCTCGCACGTAACTGATTGATCCAGTCGAACACGCGATCGTCATAACGGCTCCAGAATTCAATTTCGAATTCGATCATGCGCGCGATGGTCGGATCGTCAAAGCTCGCGCCCGCGTTTCGTGCGACGCCTTGCCAGTATTCGCGCGGATCTTGGCCGGCATCGTAGCCCAACCGATCCTTCCACAACGCGTCGAACAGCTTCTTCGGCTCCACGCGCACGTGTGCCGCCGCTTGCGCGAAGATCTCTTTGGTCGGATGGAAGCAGAGCACGCCCCCGAAATCGAAGATGACGGCGCGAATGCTCACCCTAACGTCCGCCGGTAGCCCCGTCGGCGACTTGCGGCTCGCGCTTGGTGCGGATCTCGCGAACTGCGTAGATGCGGCGCCCCTGGCTTTCGTAATAGGTGCGCGTCAGCACTTCGCCCAGCAATCCGGTGCAGAACAGCATCACGCCGGTCACCAGCGCCAGCGCGCCCAGCAGCATCAGAGGGCCGTGTTCCTGGATGATGTCGCGTCCGGTCCAGAGTTTTTCACCGGCGACGAACGTCAGCACCGCGCCGCCGATTCCGGTGCTGACCAAGCCCCACTTGCCGAAGAAGTGCATCGGGCGCGTGAAATATTTGAGCAGGAACCAGATGGTGAAGATGTCGAACATCACGCGAAAGGTGCGGCTCAATCCGTAATGCGAGCCGCCCGCCGATCGCTGCATGTTGCGGATGGGCACTTCGGCGATGCGCGCTCCATACAGCGTCGCGAGAGCTGGAATGAAGCGATGCAGCTCGCCGTACAGATTGACGTCCTTCAAAATTTCGGCGCGATACGCCTTGAACGTGGTGCCGAAATCGCGCAGTTCGACGTGGGAAACTTTCGCCATCAGCCAGTTCGCGATTCGCGACGGCAGCTTCCGCGTCATCGCGTTGTCCAGCCGATTCTTGCGCCAGCCGCTGGCGATATCGTAACCCTCTTCGATTTTTTCGAGCAGCGCGGGAATATCTTCAGGTGCGTGCTGCAAATCACCGTCGAGCGAAATGATCACCGTGCCTTGCGCTTCATCGAATCCAGCGGAAAGCGCCGCGGTCTGTCCGAAATTTCGCCGCAGCCGGATCACTTTCAGGCGCGGATCGGTTTCTACCAGGTTCGCCAGCAGATCGAAGCTGCGATCGGTCGATGCGTCGTCGACAAAAATGATTTCGTAAGGCTTGCGAACGCGCTCCAGCACCGCCGTCAGGCGGTCGTACAGCGGCAAAATGGACGGTTCTTCGTTGTGGATCGGGATGACTACGGAAAGATTCACTGCACTTTCAGGATATCAGTCGTGTGGATGCTCTGAGCGACTGCCGAGCCCGAGGGTCGTGAAGGGGCCGGGCTGTTCCGTGGCGACTAGCTTGGGAGGGTCGAGCTGCAAGGCGATCGGCAGAACGACGATCAGGAGAAGGAGGGCTGCAGGGAACCAAAGCAGGAGGATGGCGAACCAATCCTGCAACCCGATAACCCAGAGCAGTTCCGGTGTAGCCAGCCAACAGAGGACCACCAGTGTCTTGTTATAGGCTGGGGAAATCAGTAGTCGATTCTCGCACTTCGCACAGCGGCGCGACAGGACCTCGGCCGCTTCGACGTTGCGGTGGCATGTCGGGCACAGCATCCCGCTGCCGATGATCTCGTCCAAGTCGACGTCCATTATTTGCGATCCTTCTTGGGGTCCTGACCGGGCAGATTCTCCGGATTCTCATGCACCCGCGCGCGAAATCCAGCCTTCAATCCCGATGCCAGCGAGACCGTCGAATCGCCATATTTATCGCGCAGCTTATCGACCGCGCTCAGCGTCTTGCGCCATTTCTCGGTCTTATCTTCGGCGAGCAAGTTTGTCTGGCCTTCCTCTGCTTCCAGCTGCTGCGCGTAAACCCCGAGCAGTCGAATCTTTCCGCCCGTCCATGCTTTGTGAAACAGATCGCGCGCGGCATCGGCGATTTCCAAATCAATCTGGCTGGCGTGATCCAAAGTTCGCGATCGCGTGAACGTTGAAAAATCGGAATAGCGCAGCTTGATCTGCACCGTGCGCGCATACAAGTGGTGATCGCGCAAGCGCCGCGCTACCATTTCGGACAAGCGCACCAGCATCGCGTCGATCTGCACCGCGTCGGCAGTGTCGACCATGAACGTATTCTCGTGGCTGATCGACTTCGGCTCGCCCCCTTCGCCAACTTCGGAATCGAACCATCCCCCCGCATCTTCGCCGCGAGCTTTCCCCGCCAGCGCCAAACCCCACTGCCCGAATCGCTCCTCCAAGAAATCCCGTTCCAGGTTCGCCAGATCGCCAACCTTGCGAATCCCGCACGCGTGCAAATTCTTTTCGGTCACCTTGCCGACGCCGGGGATTTTTCGCACCTCGAGCGGAGCAAGAAAAGCGGCTTCAGTTCCGGGAATAATCCACAGCACTCCATTCGGCTTGGCCTGATCCGACGCGATCTTGGCGACCAGGCGTGAACTCGCCGCGCCGATCGAATTATTCAGATTGGTCGCGGCCTTGACCGCGTTGTGCAGCCGATGGGCGGCTTGAAGCGGCGGGCCGTGCAGCCGCTCCGTGCCGCTCATATCGAGATAGGCTTCGTCGATCGACGCCATTTCCACTTTGGGCGAAAACTTCTGCAGCACGTCGAAGACTTTGCGCGAGTAGTCGAGATAACGGTCGCGATGGCCCTCCACGAAGATCGCCTGCGGACACAGTTTGTAGGCGGTGCGCAGCGGCATCGCTGAATGCACTCCGAACTTTCGCGCCGCGTAGCTCGCTGCCGAAACCACGCCGCGATCGGTGGCGCGGCCGCCGACCACCACGGGTTTTCCTTTCAAACTCGGATCGTACAACTCTTCCACCGATACGAAAAAAGCATCCATGTCGAGATGAAAGTAACTGCGCATGATCGAACGGCCAGACCTATACTAAATGGTAATGAAATACGCAGCCATGCTCGTCGCGGTTTTGGTGGTCATCGTCATCTGGGCGTGGGCATCCAATCGAGCCTCGGCGTCCAGCACACCCGATGTCGGACAAGCCGCGCCCGATTTCACCTTGCCGTCGCAGGATTCGACGCCGGTTAGCCTGCACGACTATCGCGGCAAATGGGTGGTGTTGTATTTCTATCCGAAGGACAACACGCACGGCTGCACTATCGAAGCGCACAACTTCCAGCGCGATATTGCCAAGTACGAAGCGGCGAACGCGGTGGTGCTGGGCGTGAGCGTCGACAACGCCACCAGCCATCAGGATTTCTGCGCCAAGCAGGGCCTGACGTTCAAGCTGCTCGCCGATACCGATAAAACGGCTTCGCGGGAATATGGTTCGGTGATGAACATGGTAGTGACCAAGATCGCGGCGCGCAATACGTTCCTGATCGACCCGCAGGGCAAGATCGCGAAAGTGTGGACCGGCGTCGAGCCCAATCGCCATAGCGCGGAGGTTCTGGAAGCGCTGGCGGGGGTTACTCCGCGATCTTAGTTGTGTTGAAGAAGAGCCGAGACGACTCTCGGCTCTGCAGGCTCGACAGCCTGCGCCACGATCACTCGCGGCCAGCCTGCCAGGTCGGCGACGAACTCGATCTCGCTCCATCGGTCATCGAACATTGCGCGAACCGCCTCAGCCGATTTATACCCGAGCTCCATCATCAGCCAACCGCCGGGCTTGAGCAATCGCGCGGCCTCGGGAATTAAGCGGCGATAAATCGCGAGTCCATCGTTGCCGCCGTACAGCGCAACCTCCGGTTCGAAATCGCGAACCTCGCGCTGGATGGTCGATTGGTCGTCGTGCGGAACGTAGGGCGGATTGGAGACGATCAGGTCGAACGGGCCGCTGATTGCCGCCGCTAAGTCGCACGCGATGAAATCGACTCGTGCACCCAGCGATTGAGCGTTCTGCGCGGCAACCCGCAGCGCTGCTTCCGAAATATCCGTCGCGATTACGCGAGCCTTTGTCTCCAAAGCCAGCGTCACCGCGATCGCGCCCGAACCGGTGCCGATATCCAGAATCGATCCCGGCGTTTGCTTCAGCGCTGCTTCGACCAGATGTTCGGTCTCAGGGCGGGGAATCAGAACATCCCGCGAGACGCGAAAATCGCGGCCAAAGAATTCCTGGCGGCCGGTGATGTACTGTGTCGGCTTGCCTTGCATGCGCTCATGCAAGTAGCGCCCGTAGTGAATCCACCAAACCTCGCGGAGCTCGTCTGTCGCGTGCGCGTACAGCCATGCGCGATCCTGGCCGGTCGCATGGGCCAATAGAACTTCCGCGGTCAACCTAGGCGCACTGATACTCGCGTCGTCGAGAAGTTTTTGACCTTGGAGAAGTGCGTCGCGAAGAGTCAAAGCCTTAGGCGGCTTCGCCCTGCTCTTTCAATTTTTCGGTCTGATAATACTGCGTCAGCGCCTCAACCAGATGATCCAGCTTGCCTTCCATCACCTGATCGAGCTGATGCAGCGTCAATCCGATGCGATGGTCGGTGACGCGATTCTGCGGGAAGTTGTAGGTGCGAATCTTTTCGCTGCGATCGCCGGAGCCGACCATGGTCCGCCGCTCCGCGCCGATTTTTTCGTTCTGCTTTTCGAGTTCCAGCTCGTACAGGCGCGCACGCAGCACGCGCTCCGCTTTCGCGCGATTCTTGATCTGCGACTTTTCGTCCTGGCAGGAAACCACCAGTCCCGTCGGCAGGTGCGTGAGCCGGACAGCGGAATACGTCGTGTTGACGCTCTGCCCGCCTGGTCCCGAGGAGCAGAAGGTGTCGATCCGAACGTCCTTGGCTTCCAGTTTGATCTCGACTTCATCGGCTTCCGGCAGCACCGCAACGCGAATCGCGGAAGTATGCACGCGGCCCTGCTGCTCGGTCGCCGGAACGCGCTGCACGCGATGCACGCCGCCTTCGTATTTGAGCGCGCTGTAGACTTTGTCGCCTGGGTTTCCCGATGAGATCAGCGCAGTGACTTCTTTCAGTCCGCCCACCGAGGACTCACTAGCCGAGGTCACTTCCACTTTCCAGCGTCGCGTTTCGGCGAAGCGCGTGTACATGCGAAACACTTCCGCCGCGAACAGCGTCGCCTCGTCGCCGCCGGTTCCCGCGTGGATTTCCAGTACCACGTTCTTTTCGTCGTTGGGGTCTTTGGGCAGCATCAGGAACTTGAGCGCTTCTTCGGCCGCCGCAAGCCGCGGAGTCAATTGCGCGACCTCTTCCTCCGCCATCGCCTTCATTTCGGCATCGGCTTCGGTGAGCATGGGCCGCGCGTCTTCCAGTTGCTGGTGCAGCGATTTCCACTCGCCATACTTGCCTACGATCTCCGCCAGATCGTTACGCGACTTGGCGATCTTGCGGTACCGCTGCGGATCGTTGATGATCGCAGGATCAGCCATCTGCGCGGTCAGTTCGTCGAACTGGCGCTCCGCTTCATCGAGTCTGGGCCGGTATTGCATTACGCGATGACCAGCTCGCCGCCCTGTTGCGTTTCGAGCGCCATCGCGCCTTCCAGCGCATGAATCGCGACTTCGGCCTGCGAATTGTCGGGCTCGCTGGTGGTGATGCGCTGTAGCCACAGCCCGGGTTTGGAGATCACGGCAAACAGGGTGCCCGGATGCTTCGCGGCGAAGCGGATGATTTCGTAACTGATGCCGGCCACCAGAGGGATCAGCGCGATGCGCAGCAGCAGCGGCAGCAACGCTTTTCCGGCCGGCAGGAACATGTGAATCGCGAAGGAAACCGCCATCACCACGGCGAGAAAATTCGTCCCGCAACGCGGATGAAAAGTAGTGAACCGCTGCGCGTTGTCGACCGTCACCGGCTTTCCGGATTCGAAATTGAAGACCACTTTGTGCTCCGCACCATGAAATTGAAACACCCGCTGGATGTCCTTCAAGCGAGAGAGCAGGTACAGGTACAGCAGGAAGATGACCGCTCGAATAATGCCTTCGATCGCGTTCACGCGATAGGGATGTGCCGTTCCGGCCACGCGCGCCGCGAAAAACGGTGCGACGAAGAAGACTCCCACGAATACCGCCGCCATGACGACAATCTGGATCGCCATCATCCATGCTGGTATCTCGGCGGCCTTTTCCGTTCCGTCATCCAAAGCCGCGTCGGCCGAAAACTTCAGCGCCTTCATGCCGAGCCCCAGAGCCTGTCCGATGGTTCCCAATCCTCTTAAAATAGGCAGCTTGAAGATCGGATATTTTTCCGACATGCGCGCGACCGGCGCGGTTTCGGTCACCATCTCGCCGTTGGGTTTGCGAACTGCGACGCAATAGCTGTGCGGAGCGCGCATCATCACGCCCTCCATCACAGCCTGGCCGCCGATGAGAGTCTCCTCACCGCCTTCGAGCAAGGGCAACATTTGAGCGTGCGCAGCAAAGCGCAAGAATCGTGCAATAGACAAAGTAGTGGTTCCTATTTCGATTGTACCGTGGCTCAGCAAACGTGCTCCATACCTGTCGCGCCTCACTGACGGCGATTTGAGGCGCGACAGGGATGGAGCGCGTTCGTCAGCCGCAAACCAATCATCGAGCGAAAATGTACCGCCCGCGACGGGGATCCGATCCGCCGTGCAGCGCGCCGCCCTTGGTCAAAATCACCACGGGCGACGATGCGTTCGACCAGTCCCCGCCGATCTGCACCTTGTGTCCCATCGATTCCAGCGCGCGGGCCGTCGCGGTCGCCATGCGGCCTTCCAGGCTCACACGCCCTGGCACGAACTGGTGAAACGCGAACGAAGTGTAGAAATGCTCGGTCTGGAACCGGGGAGCTTCCACAGCCTGCTGCGGCGTCATCCCGAACTCGAGAATATTCAGCAGCACCTGCAGCAGCGCCTGATCCTGATTGTCGCCACCGGGCGTGGACATGGTCATATACAGCTCGCCATCTTTGGTCACGATCATCGGGCTCAGCGTGACGCGCGGCCGCTTTCCCGGCGCGATCTGATTCGCATGCCCCGGCGTCAGCACGAACGAATCGCCGCGGATCGAAAGTGGAATGCCGGTATCGCCCGCGATCAAGGATGGCAGCCACGCGCCGCTGGGCGTCGCCGAAAATCCATTGCCCCAGTGGTCGATCGCGTCCACGCAGGTGGTGTCCTTAGCATCTTCTTTGCCCGATCCGCCGGTTGGCGGCGCCGATACGCCCAGATTTCCTGGACGGCTCTCCATAGACGCATGCTCCGGATCGATCAGCTTCCGCCGCTCCGCCGCATAAGATTTCGAGAGGAGAGTCTCTTCCGGGATCTTGCTGAATTTGGGATCGCCGTAGTAGCGATCGCGATCGGCAAACGCGAGCTTCACTGCTTCGAGCACCGTGTGCAGATATTGCGGGCTGTTGTGGCCCATCGCCTTCAGATCGTAGCCTTCCAGAATATTCAGCGCCTCGATCATCACCGGCCCCTGCGTCCAGAATCCCGGCTTGTTGATGGTGTAGCCGCGATAGGTAGTGGTGCGCGGCTCCTCGATCTCAGCCTTGAAATTGGCCATATCGGAATACGTGATGGTGCCGTTGTTGGCTTCGCTGAACGCGGCGATTCGCTTGGCGACCGAACCCTTATAGAAGTAGTCGTGCACAGCGCGAATCTTGGCTTCGCGGTCGCCCTTGGCTTGTTTTTCAGCCTGCACCATTTCGCGCAGAGTACGGGCCAGATCCGGGAACCTGACGACGTCGCCGGGCTGCGGAACCTTGCCGTTCGGGAAATAGAATTTAGTGGAGGTCGGGAAGAAATTTAATATCTGGCGGCTGCTGGTCAGAATTTGCGTAAAGATTTCGGGAATTGGAAAGCCATCGGCATCCTGAATTGCCGGCTCCACCACTTTCGCGAACGACATCGTGCCGTATTTTTCCAGCGCCAGCAATAATCCGTCGACCAGACCCGGAGTGATTGCCGCGCGAATGCCGGCGCTCGGAATCGGCGCCAGATTCAATCCGTCTTCCCATGGCTCCGGGCCACGATGCTGGTAAAAATCGACGGTCGCTTTCGATCCCGCAATTCCCACGCCGCTGATCACGATCACAGGCTTGCCGTTCACTTTAATCAGCAGCGGCATTTCGCCGCCCAGACCGATGTGATCCTGCTCGGTAACGGTCGCCGCGAACACCGCAGCCACGCCCGCGTCGATCGCGTTGCCGCCGGCCTCCAGCATGCGATATCCCGCCTCGACTTCGAAGCTGTTTCCCGCGCCGATCATGTGATGCATGCCGCGAACGGGCGGAAACATGGTGCGATCTTGTGCAAATCCCGAGCCCGCCAATAACGCGAAAATGCATGCGGGCGCGAGGTTGAGGCGTTTCATATCTCTTTATCGTCGCATTTTTTGCTGACTTCCGGTGCTCGCGACGCGATAGGGTTATGCCAACATGGAACGGATGATACTGCTCGATGGATCCCGGTTGACGATCGCGCAGGTGGGCGCCGTGGCGCGTGGAAATGAGGCGGTGGGCATCGCGTCGCACGCCATCGCCGCGATGGAAAAATCCCGCGCCGTGGTAGAGCGCCTGGCCACCGGCGAGGCTCCCGTCTACGCTGTGAACACCGGAGTCGGCCTGCTCGCCGATAAACGCGTCTCGCCCGGCGACCTTGAAAAGTTACAGAAAAATGTCGTCCGGTCGCACGCCGCTGGGGTGGGCGAGCCGATGGGCCGCGCCGAAACGCGAGCCATGATGCTGATCCGCGCCAATGTGCTCGCCAAGGGATTTTCCGGAATCCGCCCGATCGTCGCGGAGCGTTTGTGCGATCTGCTGAATCGCGGTGTCACGCCGATTGTGCCCGCGCGCGGCAGCGTGGGCGCCAGCGGCGATCTCGCGCCGTTGGCTCACATGGCGCTGGTGGTGATCGGCGAAGGCGAAGCCGAATTCGAAGGCAGACGAATGCCGGGCGGGGAAGCGCTCCACCGGGCCGGAATTGCGCCCATCGATCTGCAATCGAAAGAAGGAATCTCGCTGCTGAACGGCACGCAGGCAATGCTCGCATTCGGATGCCTTGCTCTGGAGCAGTGCGAATTGCTGGCGCGCGCCGCCGATGTCGTGTGTGCCATGTCGCTCGACGGATTGAAAGGAACGCCGCGCGCGTTCGATCCGCGCATTCACGAGATCCGTCCGCATCCTGGTCAGATTGCATCGGCGAAGAATCTGGAGCGATTGCTTCAGGGAAGTGAAATTCGCGAATCGCACATTACGTGCCGGCGCGTGCAAGACGCCTACTCATTGCGTTGCGCGCCGCAGGTGCACGGCTCGGTTCGCGATACGCTCGCCGAAGCGCGCCGCGTGTTCGAGGTCGAACTCAATTCGGTCACCGACAATCCCATCGTGATCGGCGATGAAATCATTTCGGGCGGCAATTTTCATGGGCAGCCATTGGCGCTGGCGCTCGACTATCTGGCGATCGCGGTCACCGCGTTGGCCGGAATCTCCGAGCGCCGTATCGATCGTCTGGTGAATCCCGCTCTCAACGAAGATCTGCCTGCCTTTCTCGCCGCCGACCCCGGCCTCGAGTCCGGATTCATGATGATCCAGGTGACCGCCGCGGCTCTGGTCGCGGAGAATCGAGTGCTCTCGACACCTGCTTCGCCCGGATCGATTACCACCAGTGGCAACAAAGAAGATTTCGTCAGCATGGGGATGACCTCGGCGATCAAGCTGCAGCAGGTGGTCAAGAATACGCGAGCGGTGTTGGCGATCGAAGCACTGACCGCTGCTCGTGCCCTCGATTTTCTCGCGCCCCTTAAATCCGGGACCGCGGTTGAGCAAGCTCGCACGGATCTGCGCGCGGTGTGTCCGGTGTGGGAAGGCGATCAGATTTTGTCGGATCGAATTCGCATCGTGGATGAATGGATCGGCGAGGGCGGATTCGAATCCGTATGAAAAAAGCGTCGCGTGAAAAAATGGAAGCCGCGTTGGCGCTTGAAGAACGCGCTCCATACCTGTCGCGCCTCAAGCGCCCTTCGCGCGCGACAGGAATGGTCGCATTCGTCGTTTTGCAGGCGCCCTTTTCGCGCTGCGCACCAGACCGGGTTTTGTGAGGCGCGACAGGAATGGAGCGCGTTGGCCGTCCGAGTACACTGCGGCTGTACGAGTCATAAGACTGAACGGCCGGGGCTGCGGCTCTTAACCGCGCGTGCCGGCCGCCGATGCAGGAAAACCGATCTAACGGAGGGTCGGGACCGCTATCCGGCGGCGCCACGTGTATCTCACCGCGCACAACGCTATCGCTGTGCGCGGGTTGAAGCTTCGCGTTTTCGATCTTGGCTCCCCACTGATTCGCTACTGCCCTTTCGAGGTCTCGCGAGCTTATCGAATCGATCCGAAGAAATCTCCACGTCGAGCCCATGCTACGAGCTGGGCCCGAGCGCCGAGTTCAGCACATCTCATTACTCTTGACGGCCATCAAGTCGATTTCAAACTAGCACGGCGGCTCAAGCCAATTTTCGGAAGTAATTGAATGTGCGGGCGAAATCGCTTGTGACTGTAGCCTAACCAGGCTAGGGAACTATTGGCATACGGCGTGCATCGGCTATAGTAGGTGGTTAAGTTTTCGCCGCGTATAGCCGATAAACGGGAGCAGGACGATATGGATAACGTCGGGGATCGAAAATTCGTCGAAGTGCCAGGCTCGCGTACGCACGAATTGCCGCCTCTGCTGGTGCATATGTCGCCGGAGGTGAAGCGCCTGGACCGCGTCATGGAAATGGCGAATTCGCTGATCGACTCCGAAGACATGATGGAACTGCCTGACCAAGAGACGGTGCAATTGGATGTCGATCGCCGCAGAATGGATCTGGCGCTCAACCTGGTCGATCAGTATTTGGAATTCCGTCGCGACTGGCAGTGGGGCGATAGCATTCTCGAATGGATCCGCCAGTGCGAAACCACCTTCGGCCATCGCCTGGAACTGCGCAATCTGCTGCGCGCCGATCTGTGGCCGCACGCCGGCCGGTCGAGCTTTGTGACGCTACTCGAAGACAAAGGCATCAAGACCGATGGCGTCGAAATCGAGAAAGCCGTCGGCATGCGATTGACGTTTCGCCAGCCTCCGCCGCTCAAGTGTTTCTCGAATCAATTCCTGTTCTATTTGAATTCGCCGGTGGCGACCACGGCGTACAGCACCTGGGCCGGGCTCAGCCCCAGCCCGATCAGCGCGCTGCCGCCGGAGCGGTTCAATTTCGACATCGTCAACATGAGCCTCATGTAGTATTCTTTCAAGCGAAGCCATGCGCGTTCGCTGGATTTTACTCGCGCTCTTCCTCACCGCATTCAGCGCGCTGTACGCGTATCAGAAGCAATTCCGCCAATATCCTGGCATCGAGTACGAAAGCTTCGATCTTCCTCCCGATTGGCAACAGCCCGCCGAGTTCATCTTCGCGCGCCTCATGTATCCGCAGATTCGCGGCGGGCGCGGTGGCCGCAATGGCGTATTCGGCGCTTATGGCGATGGCAACTGGACTAGAGGGTTGTCGATGTGGACGCAGGATTATCCGCGTGCCGATCGTCACTTTCTGCTCGCGATAAAGCGGTTGACGCGCATCGAGGCGCGATCTGTAGAACAGCCGGTCAATCTAGACGACGGCGACGACGTCTACAATTTCCCGTGGCTCTATGCGGTCCAGCCGGGCCGCTGGAATCTGACCGATAAGCAGGCCGCCAAGCTGCGCGATTATCTGGATCGCGGCGGCTTCTTCATGGCTGACGATTTCTGGGGCGAGGACGGCTGGGACGTGTTCATGGCGAGCATGGGCCGCGTCATCCCGGATCGTGCGCCAGTCGATCTGCCCGATGACGATCGCATCTTTCATACCGTCTACGATCTGGGCGATCGTTATCAGGTCCCCGGCGCGCGCTATCGCCAGACCGGCGTCACGGAGAAGTGCCAGAACTGCCCGGCGCACTGGCGCGGAGTTTATGACGATAAGGGACGTCTGGTGGTAGCGCTGACGCCGAATTCGGATCTGGGCGATTCCTGGGAGTGGGCCGACGATCCCACCTATCTCGAGAAATTTTCAGCGCTGGGGATTCGCATCGGCGTGAATTATATCGTCTATGCGATGACGCATTAACCTCCACTACTGGTGCTTCACGGGACATCGCGTGAGTCGTCAGGTTGCATTACCCTCCAACCCGAGTGGACTATCGTGCGTTCCGTTGTCAGCGTTATAGTGATTTCGATATCTATGCGGCTGTCCGCCACCTGCCGGAGGATCATCGCCAGCGATACTGGCATCCTCGTTCTATCTGCTCTGTTTGTAGTCGCGCTGCACACCGCGACCAACGGCCGATACGGATTCCACCGCGACGAGCTGGCCGCAATTGACGACGCCCGGTTCCTCAACTGGGGGTACGTGGTATACCCGCCGATTACTCCCTTCCTCGCGCGAGTGTCGATGACGCTTTTTGGCGCGTCGATGATTGGTCTGCGCTTGTTCGCCGCGTTGGCTGTCGGAATCGCCATGGTGCTGACCGGTTTGATGGCTCGCGAAATGGGCGGAAGACGGCCGGCGCAACTGGTGGCCGCGTGGGCGGCGGCGACCGCCGGACCCGTGGTGAGTTTCGGCTACCTGTTCCAATATGTTTCTTTCGACTATCTGTGGTGGGTGCTGGCGGCTTGGGTGACCATTCGCCTGCTGAAGTCCGGAGATCAGCGCTGGTGGCTGGCGTTGGGAGCCGTGGTCGGCTTCGGCATGATGACCAAGTTCACCATGGCGTTCCTGCTCGCGGGCATCGTTTCCGGCATTGTTCTGGACAGACCCCGCGCGCTTCTCAGCAAGTGGTTGTGGTGCGGTGCTGCCCTGGCGCTCCTTATCTTTCTTCCTAACCTCATCTGGCAGTTCCGGCACGATTTCATAACGCTGGATTTTCTGAGGTTCATCCATGCCCGCGACGTCAGGCTGGGCCGCGCAGACGGATTCCTGCCCGCGCAGTTCTGGCAGGTGACGAATCCGGTCACGGCGCCAATCTGGATCGCGGGGCTTTATTTTCTATTCTTCAAACCAGAGGGAAAACGATTTCGCATGATCGGCTGGATGTACCTGACGCCGTTGGTAATCCTGCTCATCGCCCGAGGCAGGCCCTACTATCTCGCACCGGCCTACCCCATGCTGCTTGCCGCGGGCGCAGTTTGGGGCGAGCGATGGGTGGAAACTTTGTCTCTCGCGACTGCCGCGCACCATACGCAGGGTGACGCGGAGAAGCATGGTGGTCAGCGGTGTTGCGATATCCGTCCTGATTCTGCCGCTGGCGCCGCCCGGTTCACACTGGTGGAAAATTGCGGACGCGACCACCCAAAATCTCAATGAGGAATTCGGCTGGCGCGAAATGACGGAGGCGGTGATTCGCGCTCGCGATTCGCTGCGAGCGGATGACGGCCCGGTCGGCGTTCTGACCGGCGATGCCGGCGAAGCCGCCGCCATCAATCTCCATGGCCGCGGTCACGGACTTCCGGAGGTGATCAGCGGTTCGAACTCGCATTGGCTGCGCGGGTACGGCAATCCGCCGCCGAAAACCGTCATCGCGGCGGGTTTTCTGCGCGCCGACCTCGAGACTGTCTTCGAGTCCTGCGAACTGGCGGGCCATTTCACGATTCCTTATGGCATCGAGAACAACGCCATCGGGGATCACACGGACATTTTCGTGTGCCGGCGCCCACGTGAGCCGTGGGAGGTATTCTGGAGGCGATTTCACTCGTTTGGGTAGAGCCTGGCCGGAAACGGCATTCTGCGACGCAGGTGGCACTTGGCCATCTAGTGTAGTGCGTCACACAGATTGCACATTAAGTGGGGCGGACGCCCTCGTCCGCGCCGGGCCCCCGGCCCGGCTGGCGTGCTGAAGCCGAAGGCCTGCGAGGGCGCCGGCCGCGGACCAGGGGTCCGCCCCACCTTGTTCCAGAAGAGTTGGAATTTGTGACGCACACCACTCTAGCGCGCGATCCGCCCACGCGACTTACGCTTCGCGCCGCTCCCGGCGTTGTGTATCCTGTACAGCATGCCTCAACGCCTGTCCTCTGAACTCCTCGCCGAGTTCATCGGCACCATGGTCCTGATTCTGTTCGGCAACGGCGTCGTTGCCATGGTGGTGCTATTCGATAAAGGGGGCTACACCAACATCACGCTCGCCTGGGGACTCGGCGTCACCATGGGGATCTACATCGCGGGCCGCATCACCGGCGCGCATCTGAATCCCGCCGTCACGATCACACTCGCTGCTTTCCGCGGCTTTCCTTGGAGAAAGGTCCTGCCCTATTGCCTGGTGCAAACCGCCGGAGCGTTCGTCGCCGCGGCGCTGGTCTATTGGAACTATCGCCTGCAATTCCTCACCGTCGATCCGACGCTCGAAAAAACGGCGGGCGTGTTCACCACCTTCCCGGCGTTTCCGCTGCAGCCCTCCGCCGGATTGCTCGATCAGATTCTGGGCACGGCTCTGTTGCTGTTGATGATCTTCGCCATCACCGATGAACGCAACACCCCGCCGGGCGCGATGACGCCGCTGATGGTCGGCCTGATCGTGGTCGCGATCGGCATGGCGTTTGGAGGTATGCACGGCTACGCGATCAACCCCGCGCGCGATTTCGGGCCGCGCCTGTTCACCGTGGTTGCCGGATTCAAGAACAACGGATTGACTGACGGCAGCCTGGTGTTCTGGGTGCCGATCGCGGGACCGATTATCGGCGGTCTGATCGGCGGCGCGTTGTACGATTTTCTGATCCGCCCGATCCTGCCGAAGCCCGAAGTCACAGCGTGAATTCGCGGCACACATGAACAGCGTGCTTTAATAGAAGAGATCTTTTGAAACCACTGGGTTAGGAAGGCACGTCTTACAACACATGCGGTTGGTTCTCGCGCTCTTTTTCTGTCTATACGTTGGCACTGGCTTCGCCGGAACTTCGAAAAATTCACCGGCTACCAAGGTGCTCGAAACCGCACCGATTCGCTTCGAGCCGAACACCGGTTTGCAGCAGAAATCCGTGCGTTGGATCGCGCGAGGCCAGGGCTACGCATTTGGCTTTACCGATCAGGGCGCGCTGCTGCGCATCGCCGATCGTACCGTGCGCCTCACCTTCCCGGGCGCGAATTCGCAATCGAAATTCGAAGGAATCGCCAAGCAAGCCGTCGCCGCGAATTACTTCATTGAAGAAAAGCGCCTGAGCATTCCGGCCTACAGCCGCTTGCGCGAATCCGGCGTTTATCCCGGCATCGACATTCTGTATTACGGCACCGGCCGCGAGATTGAATACGATTTCGAAGTGGCACCGGGCGCCGATCCGTCGCGCATTCGCATGCGTTTCGACGGCTCGGATCATGTCAGCCTGAACAACCGCGGCGAACTGGTGCTCGCGCTGGGTACCGGTGAGATCACGCAACGCGCGCCGAGCGTTTATCAGCGCCGGGCGTCAGGTGAAATCGTCGCCGTGAACGCGCACTATCGCATGAATCAGGACGGCTCCGTGGGAGTCGATCTGGCCGGTTACGATCGCGCGGCGAAGCTCATCGTCGATCCCACCATCACCTATTCGGCCTACCTGAGCGGCTCCGGCTCGGACGAAGGCGTCATCGTGACGCACAACGCCAAGGGCTTGGTTTATCTGGCGGGCGATACCGTCTCGGCCGATTTTCCGACCGCTGGCACGCCGGCGCAACCGTTCACTGGCGGAAGCCAGGACGTGTGGCTGATGATTCTCGATCCTTCGCAGCCGGCCACGGCGATTCAATATTGCACCTATCTCGGCGGCGGCGCGGACGAATTTGTCAAAAGTATGGTGATCGATCAGAACGGCGTGTTCTACGTCACTGGCTCGACTGATTCGGGCGCATTCCCGGTCACCGCCAGCGCGATTACTTCCACCAACGCCGCTAATACGCACGGCTTCGTTTCCATGGTCGATCCGTCGCAGGGCGCGAACGGATTGATTTATTCGACGTACCTGGGTGGAACGAAGAATGACGAAGGTGACGGAATCGCGGTCGCCAACGGAAAGATTTACGTCACCGGCACCACATCTTCCGACGATTTCACTCTTGCGGGCACTTCATTCCAAGCGACCCGCGCGGGCGATTTCGACGCGTTCGTCGTGGAGATCGATCCCACGCAAAGCGGCGCAGCATCGGAAGTGGTCGGCACCTACCTGGGAGGCGCTGGCGCCGATGCCGGACGCTCCATTCTGCTGGACTCGAATGGCTTGGTCTACGTCGCCGGCACCACTTATTCGAATGGATTTCCGGTCACCGGGAACGCCTATCAGCCCGGCTATCACGGGGGCGGCGACGGGTTCGTCGCGGTGCTGAATCTGGCGGCGGGAACGCAGACCTACGGCACCTATCTCGGCGGATCGTCAGAAGAAGAAATCCTGAAGATGACCATGGACCCCAAGGGTCGGCTGGTCATGACCGGTTACACACTCTCGCCCGATTACCCGATTACGCAGAACGCATACCAATCGACCTTCGGCGGGGTGGCGAACGCGTTCATCTCCGTTCTGGATCTGACCTCGAGCCAGCAGGGCGCCGGCCTCACTTATTCGACCTACTACGGCGGATCGGGTGGCGAAGTCGCTTACGACATCAAAATTGATACGCAGGGCCGCTATTACATTTGTGGCTACACGCTCTCGCCGGACCTTCCGGTGAGCGCGAATGCGTTGAACCCGTCGTCCGATTTCACTGGGCTGGACGGATTCATAGCGGTGATCGATCCCACGCTGAACAATCGCGGCCTGGTGTATGGAAGCTACGTGACCGCGGCAGGGTTCCAATATGTGAACGGAATCGACGTGGACGCGGCTGGGAATATCTACGTCACGGGTCTGACCACTGCGAACGTGTTCCCGAACGCAGCGCCGCCCAACAACAGTCCCGGCAAGATCAGCGCCTGGTTCATGATCTTCACGCTGCCGTAGCGCAGGCGATCGCTTTTTGTCGCCTGCGATTTGTCTTCGCGAATGGTCGCTTCCTAAACGCAGGCGACGAACATCGATCGCCCGAGCTACCTAGGGAATCGAGGCGAGTACGCTTCCAGGTACTTCAATCCCGACCCTGTGTTGTAAATCACGATTCGCTCGTCAGCCTTGAGGAACCCATTGGCGAGCAGCTTCCGCGCCGCCGCCACGCATGCTCCGCCCTCCGGAGCCGCGAAGATTCCTTCATCGCTCGCCAGCTCGATCGCGGCGTCGATCATTTCCTCATCGCTCACCGCGATACAAGTGCCGCCGCTTTCTTTCGCGGCGCTGCAGCACCAGGAAATCGCCAAGAGCTTTCGGCACACGTAAGCCGCTCGCCACCGTTTCCGCGTGTTCGAAAAACTCGCTCCGCTCTTTGCCTTCGTTCCACGCTTTGACGATGGGCGCGCATCCCTCCGCCTGCACCGCGATCATCTTCGGCCGCCGCGAATCGATCCACCCGAGCTCTTCCATTTCCGCGAACGCCTTCCACATACCGATCATCCCCACACCGCCGCCCGCCGGATAGAAAATCGCATCGGGCAGGGTCCAGCGGAACTGCTCGGCGACCTCGTAACCCATGGTCTTCTTGCCTTCGATGCGATACGGCTCCTTGAGCGTGCTGATCTCGAACCAGCCCTCGGCGTCCTTGCGGGCCGCCGACCATCTTGCCGCAATCGCTGATCAGCCCATCGACCAGAGTCACCTTCGCTCCAGTCGCGCAGCATTCGATGAAATTCGATTGCGGGACGTCCTTCGGCATGAAGATGAACGCCTCGATTCCCGCCGCCGCTGCATATGCCGCCATCGCGCCCGCCGCGTTGCCCGCCGATGGGATCGCGACTTTGGTAATCCCCAGCTCCACGCACATCGAAATCGCGCACGAAAGCCCGCGAGCTTTGAACGATCCGGTGGGGTTGATGCCTTCGTCCTTCACCCACAGATCCTTCGCGCCGAGCCGCGCGCCCAGCCGTTTGGTGTGGATCAGCGGCGTCATGCCTTCGCCCAGGCTGACGATCGCCGCCGGCTTCGACACCGGCAGCACTGGAGCGTATCGCCACATGCTCGATGGGCCGTTGGGAATCCAATCGCGGCTCCAGCTTTCGCGAGCTTTTTTCAGGTCGTAGCGAACCAGCAGCGGTCCGCCGCATTCGCAAAGATTGTGGATCTGGCCGGCTTCGTGGCGCTTGGCGCAGAGGCTGCATTCGAGGTGAGTTACTGTGGTCATGTAAGAAGGAGTCAGAATTCAGGAGTCAGAATTCAGAATAACGCACGCTGTATGAGAGTCGCGATCACGATTTTCCTCACTTCAATCGCTCTCGCCCAGACACCACCCGCGATCGATGTCGCGACGGTGAAGCTGAACACCTCTGGCGCTGCAGGTGGTGACCGTAGCATCGATCCGACCAGGATGCGCTGGATCAATATGCCCCTACGGCTGTTGCTTCGCACCGCATATGGTGTCAGGAACGATCAGATGATCGGACTGCCGGGGTGGGTAGATACACTGCGCTTGGATGTTGAGGCGACCACTACGGCACCGGCCACGCAGAGGCAGATGTTCGATCTGTTGCAAGGACTGCTCGCCGAGCGGTTGAAGATGCAAGTGCATCGCGAAACGCGCGACGTTCCCAAATATCGGCTTTCGATCGCCAAGGGCGGGTTGAAGATGGCGGACTCGAGCGGCGACGACGGTCAGCCCTTTTCCCGCACAGGACCCGGCCATTACGAAGGTCGCAAGATCGGGATGTCACAATTTTGTACTCAGCTCATCGGAATGCTCGGGCAGCCGATCGACGACGCGACGGGGCTCGCCGGCAAGTACGACTTCAAACTCGAATGGTCGCCGCGCGATGACCCGTCCGATTCGCGGCCGTCGATCTACACTGCGATGCAGGAACTGGGACTGAAGCTCGAATCGGCAAAAGGGCCGGTGCAGGTTCTGGTGATCGATCACGTCGAGAAACCGATCAACGAATAAGCCACAGTTCGCGTCTTTCATTCATGCTGCTGCCTGTGCTCCTTTGCGTTGTGCTCGCTCAGGACGCGCCTACGCATTTCGATGTCGCGACGGTTCGGCCGAGCAACGCGGAGGGTCGCGGCATGAACAATCTTCGCGACCCCGTGCAGGCCACCTGGACCAACATGCCGTTCGAAAGTGATCCTGACCCAAGCGTATCGCGTGCAAAGCGATACCATCATCGGCGGACCCGCGTGGATCACTACGGATCGCTGGGATATCATCGCGAAAACCGAAAAGCCTGCGACGCGAATGCAGCAATGGGACATGCTCAAGCCTCTGCTCGCCGAACGATTCAAATTGCAAGTCCACACGGAGACGCGGCAGCTTCCCGAATATGAGTTGGTACTCGCCAAAGGGGGACCGAAGTTGCACGAATCGACGGCGGCGGAACTCGAAGCGAACCAGCCCAGCACCAGAATCGGCCGAGGCCTCATCGATGCGCACGGTATTCCGGCGGCGGAATTCGCGGGCTTCCTGCGCAGCGAAGTCGGGGGGCGCCCAGTGATCGACAAAACCGGATTAACCGGGAAGTACGATTTCAAGGTCCAGTGGGTGCCCGATGAGCGACAGCCGAACGGAGGTGGCGACGCGCCGCCGCCCGAATCGACCGGGCCATCGATTTTCTCAGCGCTACAAGAGCTCGGTCTGAAACTGGAATCGATCAAAGGGCCGGTCGAGGTTCTGGTGATCGATCATGTGGAGAAGCCGACGGGGAATTAGCATGCGTCTCTGGATTGCTCTCGCATGTCTCGCCCCGGCCTTCGCGCAGCAGACTTTCGAAGTCGCGTCGGTCAAACCCTTCGATCCCAGCGCCGGGCGCACCGGGTTTCGCCTGTCACCCGGCGGGCGATTGAACGCGATCGGCGCCACGTTGCAGCAGATGATCATGCAGGCATATGACGTCCAGCGTTATCAAATGTCAGGCGGGCCGGCCTGGTTAGGCGATTCTCGATTCGTCATCACAGCGAAAGCGGAAGGCGATCCGTCACGCGAGCAGATGATGAAGATGCTCCAGGCGCTCCTCGAGGAGCGATTCAAACTGAGAGTGCATCGCGAATCGAGAGAGGGCACCGTCTATAATCTGGTGATCGCGAAGGGTGGCCCGAAGCTGGACCCGCCCAAACACGCCGACGCAACGCCGCGGATCTCGACTTCCTTCGAAGGCACGCCCGACAACAAGACGAGTTACGTCTACAAAGGCGAGAACGCAACGATTGCGATGCTCGCCGCGCACCTCGCCGCCGTGCTGGAGCATCCCGTTTTCGATCGAACCGGAATCGCCGGGCAGTTCGATTTTCGAATGGAGTTCGAGCCGGACGGCGCCAACATGGACAATTCGCCCTTCATTTTCTCGGCGCTGGAAAAGCAGGTGGGTGTGAAGCTGGAATCTGCGAGGGGGCCGGTGGAGAAATTAGTGATCGAGCACGCGGAGAAACCGTCGGGGAATTAGTGCGATTCAATACGTAAACATGCGGCGACCATTGCCGTCGATGAACGCGCGCTCTCCACTTCTCAATTTCACGTTCGCGAGACCCTTGAAGAAACTAGTGGCGCCGATAAAGTTCCCTGGGAACGCCCGGCCGCCATTTGACGAGACGTAGTAGAACACGCCCGGCTCCTGCAGCACCACAGCACGGTGATCGTGGAACTCACCGGCCAAAAGGAAGTGCGCGTCGATCACCAAGCGCCCTGACTTGTTGATGTAGCCAAACTCCTCGCCGTCCTGGACCGCTGCAAGCCCTTCCGAAAACGAGTAGGCGTACGCATACCCGGGCGAAATCACGATCGCTCCGGTGCGGTCGATGTATCCCCATTTGTCTCTGACCTTGACGGGCGCCAACCCTTCGTGGAAGGCACCCGCGTCATCGAAACGTCCGGGCAAAACGGCGCCTTGGTGATCGACAAAAGTGAACTTGCAATGACCGAGATCGTGTTCCCGCTGAGCGTCTTCGGGGACGATGCCATTGAATCCGCAGAGTCCATCATTGGGGAGCAGGCATGGTCCTTCGACAACTACTCGCGCCATCCCCTCTGAAAACGCGTCTCCATCGAGCAACGTGGCCGCAATGGAAGGTAACCCGGAGCGATTGATGTACCCCACACGGTGATCGATCAAAACGCGCGCCAGCCCGCCCGCGAAGTTTCCGGGCTGTGAAGAAAGTCGCGGTGGAATGACGTAATGCCCGGACGTGTCGATGAAGCCCCACGGCTCGCCCGCACGCTTCCGCACTGCGGCGAGTCCCTCTGAAAAATCCGCGCCGTCAGCAAAGCCGCTGATCGCGGTATGACCGTCATTATCCAGGTACGCCTGGCCAGCGCGCAGAAGGCCGTCGTGAAAGTCAGAATAGACTTTGGGGAATCGCGCGTGGAGAAGCACGCCGGATGGGTCCAGGAAGCGAAGGTGGTCGCCCTCTTCCACGCGATACAGGCTATCGGCATTGGGGTCCTGCGGCACCCAAACGCTAACGTCAAACTCGCAGGTAGTCGCGATGGATGCGGTTAGCAGAATTCCAGCAGCAAGCCCGAACCAGCACCAGCGCATTACCCCACCCTTACTGCCGCGACCTCTTCCAGAATCTTCAGCGTCTCCCCGCGAGGATCGCTCGATCGCGTCACCTGCCTGCCGACCACAATATAATTCGCACCCGCCGCGACCGCTTCCGCCGGCGTCGCGATGCGTTTCTGATCGCCCGATCCCGCACCCGCCGAACGCACGCCCGGGTTCAGCAGAATCATCTTCGGTCCCACGATCGTCCGCACTTTCGCGACCTCGCGCGGCGAACAGACGATCCCGTCCATCCCCGCTGCCATCGCGTTGCGAGCGCGCAGTTCGACCAGTTCCGTCACACCCGAAACATAGCCATCGGAGGCGAGATCGGAATCATCCAGGCTGGTCAGCACTCCCACCGCGAGCAGTTTCAAAGAAGATGCCGCACGTCCCTCAGCCGCCGCGCGCATCACCTGCGATGTCGCGTGAATCGTCAGGAAATCTGGCGCCAAATCGACCGCGCGCGCCACCGCACGCTTCACCGTCTCGCCGATATCGTGCAGCTTCAGATCCAGGAACACACGATGCCCTTGCGATTTCAGTTCACGAACGAAATCCGGACCGGCCGCGGTGAACAATTCCAGCCCGACCTTATAGAACGACGCAGCGGGCCCAATGGCGCGCACCAACTGCCGCGCTTCCTCCGCGCTGGGAACGTCCAAAGCAATGATGATCGGAGAATCTGTCATAGCACTCGCAGCGGTTTCGCGCCGCGCTCACAAACGCGGCCGATTTCGTACGCTTCAGGATATTTTTGCATATAGAGCAGAGCATCGGCCTCGGCGATCGAAATCAGCAATCCGCCCGACGTCTGCGGGTCGAACAGCAATTGCTCCACTGCACCGGCGCTTTCGACACACGATCCCGCGAATTCCCGATTATTGTTCAATCCGCCGGGAATCGCTCCGGCTTGCGCATATTCCATCGCGCCATCCAGAAATCGAACTTTCGACGAATCGATTTCCAGCGTCACGCGTCTTCCTTCAAACATGCTGCCCATCGCCATTTCGCGAGCGTGGCCCAGCAGCCCAAACCCGGTAACATCGGTGACACTGTGGATCTCCAGATCGCCCATCGCCTCGGCAGCGGCGCGATTGAGTGTCAGCATTGACCGAATCGCACCATCAATATGAGCTGGCGACGCTATGCCGCGTTTAATCGCCGTCGAAATGACGCCGGTGCCGATGCGTTTGGTGAACAGCAGGCGGTCGCCGGGCCGAGCGGCGCAATTGGTCTTGATGCGATCGGGATGGATGGTGCCGGTGACCGCGTAACCGAACTTGATCTCCGGATCGTTGACGCTATGGCCGCCCAAAATCACCGCGCCGGCTTCGTGAATCTTCGAAGCGCCGCCCTTGAGGATCTGCTCCAGGTCGGCGATGTCATGCCCAGCGGGCCACGCCAGAATGGAAAGCGCGGTGAGCGGAACCCCTCCCATCGCATACACGTCGCTCAGCGCGTTGGCTGCCGCGATGGCGCCGAAAGTGAACGGATCGTCCACCATCGGCGTAAAGAAATCGACGGTCTGGACGATCGCCAGACCTGGCGTCAGACGATACACTCCAGCATCGTCGGCCGTGTCGAATCCAACCAGGAGATCGGGGTCGGCGACCCGCGGCATCCGGGGAAGGATCTGGTCCAGAATCGCAGGACTCAGCTTGGATGCGCATCCTCCGGCTTTGACCAGCGCGGTAAGTTTGGTCGCGGACACTTGACCTTAGTCTAGCAGTGCGCCACCCGCGCACCAGACTTAAGCCGCTGCGCTCTCTTTCGGCTTATTCTTGCTGCCCGGCGGGCGGCCGCGGCGCTTGATCTCCGTCATCCAGGCTGGCGGACGGCCGCGGCGGCGGCCCGGCCGCGCGCCAAACGCTCCAGCGTCATAATCGCCTCTTCAATCTGGGCGCGTTCCTGGCGTAAATCAGCCAGCATTTTCAGAAGATCCATGGGCTTTCTTTCCCCCTTGTAAAGATTTGTTAATTTCCACGTCCGTTCTGAAAAACGAACGGATCACCTCGCAGCGTACCTGCTCTGTGCTAAGAGTCTACCGACAATCCAGGGGGTTTTCAAGAGTCTTGTTCTGTTTTCAGAACAAAATTAGGATGCGCGAACCATTTTTTTATCGAACCTCGGGGTTGCCCCGATGGAGCGATTCGCCACTTGCGCCAAATGGCTTAATTCGGCCTTTCCAATAAAAATAGAAGGGGACTCCGGCGGCAATCAGAATCAAACCGATCCCGGATTCGCGAGGGGAGCTGCGCAATGTGGAATAAAGCAAGGCGATCGCGACGAAAACGAACAATATCGGGACCACCGGGTACCCCAACACCCGGTACGGCCGGTTCAAATCGGGGCGTTTTGCGCGCAGCACGATCACGGCTGCCGCGGTCATGCCGTAGAGAATCCAACTTGGGAAAATAACCAGCGTCGCACATTCGTCGTATCGGCCGGTCAAGAGCACCAGCGAAGACGTGACGCCCAGCAACACGATAGGCGGGCCGAAGGAGTGTGAAAACTCGGGTGGACGCGGGCGATCGATTTAAAGAAATATCCGTCCCGAGCCATGGCATAGGGCACGCGCGAGCCCGACAAAATCGAGCCGTTCATAGCCGCGAAAATCGAGATCATGGCCGCGATGCTCACCAAAGTGCCCGCCCGGGGAGCCCATCACGTGGCGCATCCGATGTCTGCGGCGACGCCGGTCAATTTGCTTTCGTCGCTGGCGATTTCCGGGGCGCTGAGAACCCAGGAAGTAGGCCAGATTGGTCATGCAGGTAGATAGGCGATTACCGCCAGCACTCCGCCGATAAGAGCCGAGCGGCAGATTGCGCTCCGGGCGCTCCACCTCGGAGGCGATCATTCCGACATTATTCCAGCCGTCGTAAGCCCACAGAGCGGCCACCAGCGCGGCAAAAAATCCGGCAACTCCGCCGGGTGTGGCGGGAATACCGAGGTGTGGAAATTCGCGGTGGTGGCGTGAGTGGAAATGCAGCCCTGCCACGATGACTCAGGCGATCATACGCATTTTAACGGCGGTAATCGCGACCTGGACGTCTGCCGCCCATCCTGCACGCCAGATAATTCACCGCGGCGAGGAAAAAGAATCACACCGATGGCCAAAAGTTGCCCCATAGCGAATTTCGAGCGGCTCGCCCTCGGGCCGATCGGACAGGTGGAATGGTGTATACAGACGGTCTTAAGACCAGGGAGAAAATTCGGCAGGTAGGTGAAAAAAGCCGGTCCGCAGCGTCGCCATGCGACCCGCTTTTCGCCACCCACATCTGTGTCCAGCCATAAATGAATCCCAATCGGCCCGTAGGCCTCGCTCAGATAAACGTATTCGCCGCCGGCTCCCGGCATCGCCGCGGCAAGTTCGGCGTAGGTCAGCGCGCCGGCCAGCGTCAGAACGCCCCCGAATCCAGACCACGAAGACCATCTGCGGCGACCCGACCGCTTGAGTCATGTTTTGGGCACGGAAAAATCCCGCTGCCGATCACCGTCCCGACCACGACCGAGCATCGCGGCCCAGGGTCCTAGGGCTCTTCTCAAGTCCGGTTGTTTTTCCATGAATTAGCTCCTTTATAAGGAACGAATGCCAGCAAGCCTTGGCGAACGTGCCCGCCGTCCCGATCATCACATACCAGGTCCACGCAACGGTGGTTTAGCACTTTCATCGCCAGCATTACGCAAAGCCTGGTGCACATGCCGCGATATTGCCGCACTTCGCCCGCGCGCCGGTCAGCAAGCCGAGCAGGAATACGCCGAGAAGGTAGCCGTACAGCACCGACGCGATC
>CAWFUQ010000009.1:0-85079 GCA_963819125.1 Terriglobia bacterium | reverse complement strand
AAGAGGGTTCTATCGGTGGTGCTCGTGAGCTGAATCTCATTGATCCCAATAGACTTTGGGAGCACTGCCGATAGAACGCATTGAACTGAACCTCTGGATTTGGCAGGACAACTGCTTTATGGGTATTGAATCGACTTTTTGGAGTTGGAAAGCTTCGCCCGTCGTGTTTGGGTCCTGACGGCTGTGGCTCTTGACGTCACCGCAGATTGTCCTGCCAAATCCTACCACGGTCGATTCCTACCCGCGTAGCGGGTTTAGTTCAATGCCAATTAACTGGCGACTTCCAGATTCTGGCTTCGCCTTTCTCCGAGTGGCGCGTCAACCGACCGGGATCTTGGTAGCATAGCGATGGATCATCGAACGTTGCTTCACCACTCGGTTCACTGGCGGCCCTGGGAAGGAACAATCTGCCATTCAGGATGAAAAGAATTCGACCCAGTGGCGGTCGCCGTTTAGGAAAGCAGGATCGGCGGCAGCTTCGCGTCCTTTACCAAGACGATGCCGTTGTAGTCCTCAATAAGCCGGCCAAAATGCTGGCGGTGCCTACGGATGACTCCGATCTTCCCATCTGCGCTTTCTCTTCTTTCGGCAGAACTGGAATCAAAGAGGCAACGGGCCTTTGTCGTACATCGCATCGATCGTCACACGTCTGGGATTCTGCTCTTTGCAAAAACCTGGCCAGATCGAGAAGCACTCGTTCAACAGTTTATCCGACACACCCCGGTGCGGGAATATCTCGCGGCAGTTCGCGGTCATCTCCGCTTGAAAGAAGGGACTCTCGTTCACTACTTTCGGCAAGAAGGAATGTTTCAAAAGGTGACCACAGAAAGCGATCCAAAATCGGCTCGCGCTGAACTTCGCTATTCCGTGGAACATCGCCTTAAAGGCGCATCGCTCGTCCGAGTCTCGCTGGTGACCGGATTACAAAATCAAATCCGTGTTCAGCTTTCAGCGATCGGCCACCCGGTCATCGGCGACAGGAAGTACAATCCATCAGAAAAGCTGGAACGGCGAATTACTCGCGTCGCTCTCCACGCGGCGCATCTTCAGTTCATTCATCCACGTTCGGGAGAGAGCGTTTGCGTTGACTGCGAACCTCCTCCGGACTTTCAGGCTCTTCTTCAGGCATTAGGGTTGCCAATCAGCAGGCGTCGATGAAGGCTCATGCCACGCAGTTCGCGGCCGCGGAGCCATTCCTGAACCGAACGCGATCCGCCACAGGTGCTGGTGTCGGAGGCATCGAGGAAGCCAGGGATGCGCGGGACAGAGGGCATTGAAGGACGATCGTTCGGGAAGGCGGTTCGCAGGCATTCGCTGAATCCACTTTTTCCCAACGAGTACATTACTCGTCGAAGGCGCAGCGTGATGTTCGTCCGAATGGTCGGCAACTCGTACAACGGCACTCGGCGTTCTGGGGACTTGCCGATAATGCTCCACAACAGGCTTGCGGTTGACCGAGAAGCAAGCTTCGTGGGCAGCGCGAATATGGTGGCCAAGCTCTCATTAGGCCTTGTTCGTCGACACTCTGCTGCAATAGGTTGCTGGCAATTTGGGTGAACCCAGCGATGTCGCAACTCGAATACAACGCTATTTCCGGGACGCTCGCGGTTGCCTATCGCGCTACTCAGGCGCAACGGTGTAGACATAATTCAGCTCGACGTAACCCAGACCGCAATCTCGGCTCTCCGTCGAGTCACGCAACGGATTGGACCGCTTATTGCACTATAGATTGAAATGACCAGACGCGAGTTATTGTCGGTTGGGGGAGCTTGGATGCTAGGGCGAGAGTACGCGAAAGCGCAATCTCCGGCGCCGTCCCCTGACATTCAGATCCGGATCGCCGAGATGACGCTCGAGTTGGGGCCGAAGCGCTTGGTGCGGACACTCGCTTATAACGGTCAGGTCCCCGGGCCACTGCTTCGTGTCCGCGAAGGAACCACCTTCACCGTTGACGTGTCGAATGAGTCAGGCGCGCACGAACTGGTGCACTGGCACGGATTACACATTGGCTCCGAAGTCGACGGCGCTCATGAAGAGGGAACGCCCCCGGTCATGGCGCACAGCTCGCGCCGCTACACTTTTCGAGCCGAGCCTGCCGGAACGCGCTGGTATCACAGCCACGCCATGGCCGGCCACGACCTTCGCGCCGCGACCTATTCGGGTCAGTTTGGCGTCTTCATCGTCGAGCCCCTGGCCAATCCGGGCCGCTACGACGCAGACATTCCGATCGTCATGCACGAGTGGGACGGGCGCGTCCAGCAAGAGGATGTCGAGTATCGCTTGTTTTCAATCAACGGCAAGATGCTGGGCTTCGGCGAGCCAATTCGCGTGCGCCGCGGCGATCGCGCGCTGCTGCGATTGGTCAACGCCAGCGCGACGATGACACACCGGCTATCGCTCACTGGTCACACTCTTGAAGTGATCGCGCTCGATGGTAATCCTGTGGCTAAGCCGGGCAAAGTGCGGAGCGTCGAAATGGGTCCTGGCGAGCGCGTGGACGCGATCGTCGCAATGGACAATCCCGGTGTGTGGATTCTCGGATCGCTCGACGATCGTTATCGCGCGTCGGGCATGGGAATCGTGGTCGAGTACGCGGATCAGAAGGAAGCGCCGAGATGGGTTCCGCCGCCGCCAAGCGCGTGGGATTACCTGGCGTTCGGCCCCGCCGAGCCAAGCCCGGATGCCGATGGTCACGCCACACTGATCAAGCTTGAATTCAAACCCAAGGGTGACCGCTGGACGATCAATGGGAAATCGTTCCCACACACGGACCCAATCCAGGTGCGGACGGGCGGCCGCTACCGGCTCCGCTTCGACAATCAAAGCTCAAGTGCGCATCCGGTCCATCTTCATCGCCATACCTTCGAACTCAAGCAATTCGCCGGACGGGCGACGTCGGGAGTGCACAAGGACGTCGTGATTGTGCCCGCCTGGCAGCCGGTTGAAGTCGAACTGATTGCGTCAAATCCTGGCCCAACCCTGTTTCATTGCCATCATCAACACCATATGGATATGGGGTTCATGGCGTTGATGCAGTACGAAACGTAGTCACGGCCAGGATCCACGGCTATTTCGCTTGCAGGGATCTAACGTAGTCGGTCAGATTGGCGACGCGGATTTTTGCAATATCCTGATTCGCCGCCATGCCTTTGAATACCTCGCCCCAGATGGGCATGTCGCGGTTCCCATGCGCAGCAACCGAATCGGCGCCGCTAATGTAGATGGAAACTCGCTCAGCCGGGAATTTCCCGTTGTTATGCGAGGCGAGCTGCGTTAAGTCGGCGGGCTTTTTCTTCAGCGCCACCGCGGCCGGTCCGCCACTCTTGCCATCGTCGCCGTGGCATACTGCGCAATATTCCTTGAACATCTCCTTTCCCGAGACCGCCGACGTCTGATTTGCCGGGATCTGTTTGACGGTTGTCTGAGCGACGCCGATCGCAACGAAGGTGAACGTGAGGGCGGCGACGCCGGTTAACGTGGTTCGAATATGCATTGGGACCTCTCTTTCTGGTTTCGATCTTAAAGAGCAAGTGGTTGCCCAATATCCCCGCGTAGCCGAATACCCACAAAAAGCACACAAGCAAGGAGAACTGGGCGCCGTTCGATGTTCTGCTACTACCGCGTCCTTGCCAACGTCGGTGAGCGATAGCACCCACGAAGCGACCAATCTCATTGCGCCATGACGCAGGTCACAGCGCCGGGAGACGCAAGACCCTGCGGCAGATGCAGCGCGAAGGCGATGGAATGACGGTCACGTTCAGGGCCGGCGGAAAGACCGATCAGTCACGATCGGGCGACGATTGGAATCAAAAGACGCGCAGTTTCTAGCGGCGCCTTCTCGCGCGGCCTGTGAAGTTGGGTTTGGTCAGCCGCCGGTCCAACCAATTCTGCAGTACGCGCGCCATTCATCTGAGTGCGGAATCAGCGAAGATTGCACGATGATTGGAGCACCCGCAAGGATGGTCAATCGTCACCCGACGGTGAGTAAATCGAGTCTGCTACCGATAATGGTGGTTGACGTGCCAAAGGCCCTGATCGCCACCTATTTGTTGATCACCGGCAGACTCGAGAACGCATTCGTACCGATGAACCGCAGCGCGGTCGCCGCGATATTGGTCGTCGACACGCAATCAATGGTGCCGCGTTTGCCGGTCAGCGCCGGGAATAGATATCCTGCCCAGTGTCCCGATGCCGCGAGTTGTGGCGGGCCCGTCGCCGCCGTGAACGCGTTCGGGATCAGCGTGCCGCTCGAGTCGCGAGCCGTGCAGGTCACTGTTGCACCGTGCTTAGCGTCCAGGTTCGCGATCGCGAATCCAGTGTAGAAAGGATCGCCGGTCGCTGCGAACGTAGTGGCGTCGAACGGAATCTCGAACTCCATGCTGCCCGCATTAGACGGCACCGCCGCTTCGTAATATTGGCTACCACTGGCTGCTTCGCGAAATAGCGCTTGCACCACGATGGTAGGATCCGACGTGATCTGTCCCCAGCCCGAAAGCAGCCCTCCCGAAGGATTCCCCGTCTCGTAGTAGGCAGATCCCTGAGCCGGCAGCGTTCCAGTCAATGTGCTGGCTGTTCCCGCGCTGAACGGCATTGATACAGCATTCCCGTTGTCGTCGCGGAACGCCACCGAGAAGTTCGCGCTCGCGCCTCCGGTGTTGACGACGAAGATTCCGGTGGTCCAGATATTCTGGGCCGCGAAGTGCGACAGGGCCGCGGTGGCCGCCGATGGCGCGGCGGGCTTATCGATCACCGGCAACGAGCTAAACGCGTTCGATCCGATGAAGCGCAGCGCCATCGCCGCGATGGTAGTGTTCGAGGTGCAGTCGATCGTCCCGCGCTTTCCGGTCAGCGCCGGGAACAGATAACCAGCCCAATGGCCCAGCGGCGCCAGCGGCGGCGGACCAGCCCCATTGAAGGCGCTGGGAATCACCGTGCCTGTATTGTCGCGAGCCGTGCACGACACCGTCGCTGAGTTCACTGCATCGAGATTTGCGATGGCGAATCCGGTGTAGAAGGGATCGCCAGTGGCGGCGAAGGCGGTCGCGTCGAAGGGAATCTCGAACTCGTTGCTGCCGGAGTTCGAGGGCACCGCAGCTTCATAATAGGTGCCACTCGAATTTTCACGGAACAACGCCTGAATCACGATCGAAGGATCGGACATTACTTGCCCCCATCCGGAAATGAGCGGACCCGATGGATTGCCGGTTTCGTAATACGCCGAGCCGAGCGGCGGCAAAGTGCCGGTAAGCGTGTTGGTGGTTCCCGTGGCAAATGGGAGTGCGAGCGGCTTGCCGCTGTCATCGCGGAAGGCAATTGAGAAGTTCGCCTGCGAGTTTCCGGTGTTGACCGCGAATATGCCGGTGGTCCAGATATTTTGCGCGGCGAAGTGCGGCAGCGCGGAGATGATGCTGGGCGCGGTAAGGCTGATATCAAAAAACAGTCCGTTGGAATTTGTGCTGCCATTGGCCACGAACACAGATACTGCGACCGATGTCGCGATGAGATTGGCGGGGACGTTCGCGGTGAGCTGCGTCGCACTCACGAAAGTTGTTGTGAGCGCGGTGGTGTTCCACATCACGACCGAAGCCGCGGTGAAGGCAGTACCGTTGACGGTGAGCGTGAATGCCGCGCCACCTGCTACCGCGAATGCCGGGTTCAAACCGGAAACTGTGAGCACGTTAGCAGCGGCGTTAATCGTGAACGGGATGGCGTTCGAAGTTACGCCTGCGCTCGAAACCGTGACGCTCGCGTGGCCTGCGGTCGCGAGCAAATTCGCGGGAACGTTCGCAGTAAGTTGTGTGGCGCTGGCGAATGTCGTGGTGAGCGCCGTTGAATTCCACATGACGATGGACCCACTGACGAAGCCCGATCCATTCACCGTGAGCGTGAACGCCGCGCCGCCGGCGAACGCGGAAGCGGGACTGAGACTGGTAACGACGGGCCGGACAGGCGCGGGGCGCTGGTGCCGATGCCAATGAGCAGGACCGGCGTATACGCGGTACCCGTAGCCGTGATGGCGAGCTGCGCACTCTGCTCGCCGGTGGAGGCCGGTGCGAACCGGATCGTGATCGCCTGCTGAGATCCAGGGGAGATGTTGAACGGCCGAGCCGGACTCACGATGGTGAATTGCGGATCGGAGGCCGTGATGGCTGATACCGTCTGGCTGGAAGCGCCGGTGTTGGTGATGGTCAGTGTACCGGTGGCGGACGAGCCCACCGCGACATCGCCAAACTCAAGCGTGGTCCCGCCTCCATTGATCGGGATCACTCCGCCGGTGCCCGAACTGACCATCGCCGGAATCGCGAGATACCCGGTGGTGGTTCCGGATGGAACCACCATCCATCCTGCCGCGACCACCGGCAGCGTGGAGGAGATGGTCGCGTAAGAGCTGGCGCTCACCGGGATGGCGGTATTTCCATGCGCGGGAACGGACATGCTCGATGGCGCGCCCGCTGTGCCCGTTGCGTCATAGGGAGTCACGGTCACGGTCGCGGCCGAGACGTCGGGATTCAAGACGTAAACGGTGGTTGCCGCCGTCGCATACGGCAGGACCGATGTCGCGACTGGCGACTCGTTCAGCGGCAGAGAAATCGCGTAGCTTGGGAAGAAGCTCGCGTCCATCGTCAGGACGTCGCCGTAGACACCTGGGGTATCGCTATCGACTTCGAGCGACCCCGTCGTCGATGGATCGATTCCAAAAATCGCGGGAATCTGCGCGGTATATTGCGCCCCGGCATTGATCTGCACCTGCACGTTCTTGGCAGCCGGGGTTCCGTTCGACAACCAGGCTCTCAGCGTCACATTGGCTTCTGTCGAAGCAATATTCACTAAATGCAGCGTCGTGGCGATGTTGCTTCCGCCCAACTGAGGAGCATAAAGTACAGCGGGCGAATTCGCCAGCGATTGCGCCGCCAGGCCGGTTGCCGTGGTATTCGTGAATTGATACCCCGAAGCGACCAGACTCTGATCGCTCGCCACGACCGCATAGCCCACGAAACCAGCCGGAATCGAAGGAAACAGTCCTTCCACGCGCTCGGAAAGCGAGGTTTTCGAATCAAGCACTGTGTTGTAGCTGCTCACCAGCGTTCCGTTGGAACCGTACAGACTGATTCCGACATTGGCGCTCAGCGTTGCGTTATTCGCCAGATCGATTTCGGTCGACAGGTTGACGCCGTACTCGACATCGGTAAGGATAAACGCCCCTGCCGGTGCGCTCGAGGGTGTCACTGCGAACATGGATCCGTTATCGAACCATGACGCCCCGGCAACGCTTGGCGAACCGGCCCAGGCTTGCAGCCAGCCGGGCGTGGTCGCCCGCTGCGCTCCCGATGTGAGGCTCACCGTGGTGGGAGTTCCGGTGCCATTGTCGGCATACTGCGTTACGGTCACATTCGAAGTGGCCGTGCCCGCATTCACCAGCGTGTAACCGGTTGGCGCCGAAGCGAGCATCACCGCGGTCTGCCCATTCGCTCCGACATTGACCAATGAATAATAATTATCCAGGCCGTCGATCGTCGCCGTGGCAACTTTGTTCGTCGTGTCCACGGTGGTCGGATAAAAATGAAACGTCCCGGATGGGTCGAGCGAGACCATCTGCATCGTCGCTTCAGAAAAATTGGGATCGTCGGGGAACTGTGTCGCGGAATAATCCAGCGAGAGTGAAGCCGAAAAAGTCCCGTCGTGCGGAATCGCCGTATCGAAGATCCAGGTCGTCGAGATTCCGGTGAGGATCTGATTTGCCGCGGACGCGTGTGCCTGATCGTTCCTCTTCAACTTGGAGGGCAAACCGGGCCCACGGACACTGGCCCCGTTCTTGGAACCCACGGCACTTTGGACACCTGCATTGGCGAGATTCAGGTCGCCAAGCAAGCTGTTCACCTTCGCCGGAGCTTTGATTCCCAGCAGTTTCAGTTGTGCCTGCGCGGCGGTGAAGGTTACATTGATGGCAGCGGTCGCCAGCTGCAAAGCAGTGGGCGAGATAAAATCTTGATACGTTTTTTGATCATATGCCTGCATCAGATTCGTAGCGCTGCTTTGCGACGTCGCAAGGACATAGGCGACGATAACCTGGGTCGCATCCGCCGGCAACTCGACGGTCACGGAGTCCTCGAACGGTACGGGCGTTCCTGGCGTGAGTGTGACGTTTTTCACGATAGATACAACAGGAACCGGCGAACCCTTGGGCCTGTCAATAAATACGATGCGATACAAAGCCTCGGCCGGGTTGGATGACACCGCCATTCCGTCGATGAGGATAGTGTTCGGCGTAGTCTGCGTTCCTTGGCCCAGGATCGGACACACCGACAAATTGTTGAAGTTCCCGCTCTGAATCGCTTTCCGGCAGTCTGAAGGGTCGGGGTTAGCTTTGGTAATGGACACACTCTCCACCCCGAAGGTCAGCTTGGAATTCGGAAATGCGATGGCCTGCCCGCTCGGAAGCGTGAGGTACGGTACAAAGGAAATCTGCGTTGCGCCGTTAGCGATGCTCCCCCCGGAATAATGAGGCCCAACGGTTGAGCGCCGGGGATGCCTTCGGGAAACGACGTGAACGAATCCACTACCTTGCCGTTAGCGTCTTCCTGCTGGATCAGTGCGTTGAATTGAGCCGAGCTACCCGCAAAGTCGTAATTGATCTTCAGAGTGAGATAGTTGCCGGTGAAATCCCCAACTATCGAGTCCGCCAATCCCTCCGTCGTCTTGCGGAATACGTTTTTGGTGGGGTCGAGAATGGTATCCGCAGTGTTATCCAACAGGACGCGAGTCACATCCAACTCCGAACTGGTCACATCCGCCCCAAGCTCGACCGGGTACAAAACCGGATCGCTGATGACAAGTGTTTTCAACGTCACTGCATCCGTCATCACCGCTTGCAGCTTGAAGGTCGTAATGACGGTGTTGTATTTTGCACCCGACGGAACGTTCAGCGGAGGCATGGCGGCCTCTTTCAGGAAGACAAGCTGGGACGCGTTGGCGCACCCGCCGCCCCAGCTCTGGCCCTGTCCCGCGGGAAACGTGGGGCTTTGCGCGATATTCGAAGTGATCACATTTCCCATGCTGTCCGACAGGACCAGATCCACGAGTACGGGATTTGGGCCCGACGTGTAGGTGCCGAAAGCGCAGAACGGCGGAAGCATGGTCGCGACGGCAAGGAGGGGATTGCCATTACGCGGCACCGCGGTTTGGATCGAGATCGAAGGCGGCATGCACGTCGCTGGCGCGGGGGCTGCCATCGAGCCGCCCACGGTGGGCCCTGTCCCGCCCAGGCTGCACACGCCCGCTCCGCTCAGCGCGACACTCGTGTTGGGCGAGGAAGAGTCGTTGCTCGTAATTGTTAACGTGGCGTTATCCGTCGCGACCGCGACCGGCGCGTACTGCACTGTAACCTTCGACGAGCCGTTCGCTGCCACAGTAAACGGAATCGAGGGGGCTGTGACGCTGTACGCCGAATCCGAGCTTGCGATCCCGCTGACGGTTAACGCGGCCGACCCCGTATTCGACACGGTGAGCGTCTGAGTTGGAATGTCGCCCACCAGCACGTTGCCGAAAGAAAGTAAGGCCGGACTCACCCCGATGTGGGGCGTCGGCGGGGGCGTGGTGCCGGGGTAGTAATTCGCGCCCGCGGAGAAGGACATATCCGGCTGGACCACAAAGAATCCAAATTGCAACCCGCCGTTAGTTATCAGCAACGTCGATGGAACAAGGCAGGTCGGCAACGTTGCAGTCGCGGTTAAGCCGCCGTTGCCAATTGCGGTGGTTGCAGTAAAACATTGACCAGACGTCTGGTTGGCCGCTTCCCATTTTATGGTCAAATTCTGGAAGCCTGCGTTAGCTCCGCCAGCTGCAGTAGTAGCCGTCTCTGTGAGCGTTGCGGTGATCATCTGCGAGCCGGTAATACCGGTAATTCCGGTTCCGAGGGAGTCTAGGGTTCCGGTGATCGACAACGGAAATTTGAGCGTTAGTGTTCCGGTCTCTTGATACGTCCCGCAGTTGTTGGTGAAGTTGATCGCGATCTGTCCTGTCGCATCGAAGGCCGGACTCGACGGAAGCGTAAGGGTACAGCCGGACACCTTAGCCGGTACGAAACTGGAGGGAGCAGATTGGAGGCTGTAGGTCGTGCCCGGGTTGGCGGGGGTGTAGACCAGGGTCGCGGTGATCGTCAGATCGATATTAAGGATGCTGAGGGACAGAGAGGTCCCGCCGTTGGATCCGATGCTCAGCCTGGATGGAAGGGCGCAGGGCAGCATCGTTGCAGTCGCGGTTGAGCTGCCGTTGCTGACACTCCCGTTTGCACCACACGCGGCGATTCCCAATTCGACGAAGTCGGAAGTTTGGGAGGGGGTAAAGGTCACTGACTCCATTCCGGACATCAATGGTGAGCCGGAAACAACAATTTGCGATCCGCTGATGGTTCCGGTGAACGATGTGGGAACTTTCACCGTCACTGTTCCACTGGTTTGAAGCGTCTCCTTCGGGCAGTTATTCTTGAAGGTGAAAGCGAGCTGTCCGGTAGAATCGAAGGCCGGGTTCGTCGGGCTCAAGGTGGGACTGCAATCGGTATACCCCGCGGCCCCCCCGACCTGGAGGTTGGCGATACTAGTTTGGAGATTATAGGTCTGACTCTGCGCGTGAACAGTAGGATCGAGCAGTGTCAACGCGGCAAACGGGATCAGCACCGGCATCCCGCGAATGCCAAAGATCCACCGGGCGAAAGCAAGGAGAAGCCCGAGGATAGAACGCGGGCCGCCGCCGGTCATCGGAACAACGATCCGCACAGTTCGGGATGTGGTTTGGGTGATACGGGTGCGCTTCACCCACACATTGTGGCGGCGAGCGGGCGCGAAGTCTTCAAAAAACGCTTCAGTTTTTCTTCAATTCGCCAATTGCGCCCGCGCGGCGACCACTTCGGGGATTCCGGAATCGGCACCGCTCCATAGCTCGAGGAAGTTACGGTATTCGGCGGACGCGCGAGCGCGGTCCCCCTTCCTTCGATAGGCTTCGGCTAAGTGAAATCGCGGCAGCCCCATCCCAGGATAGAGGCGCAAAGCCCGCTGATACTCCAGAATGGCCTCATCCAGCCGGCCGAGCTGGAGATAGGCGTCCGCAAGGCAATCTTCGAACCACAAGGGATCAGACCAGTGAGGCCAGTGATGCAGGGCTTCTTTGAAGTCGGCAATCGCTTCATCGGGATGGTTCTCGCGCAGCGCGATCTGTCCTTTTATGTATCCTCCCGCTCTGCGGTTGGCTTCGCGTTCTCCACGGCTGATCCCGGCAGATTCGGACAACCCGGCCGCCACGGCGGAGGCGCGAGCGAGATCGCCTTCATGCAGCCACATCAACGCGTGCGTAACCTGATCCCATTGCGGTCCGTTATCCAACCGCGCACGGTCCCAGTCGCCAATCTGAGTCAGGATAGTTCCCCGAAAATACCGCGCATTCCATTCATCGACGCCGGTCTCGAAGGCCCGGCCCAACTGGCGGAGCGCGGCGCGATAACGGCCGGTGTGAAAGTACAGCACGCCCAGGTGGCGAAGTGCAATTTCGAAGTCTGGTTTGATCTCAATTGCCCGCTGGTACTCCCGTTCGGCTTCGGCGTCGCGGCCAGCCCAATGATAGGCGAGGCCCAGGCTGTCGTGCGCGTTGGGGTCGTAAGAGGCGAGCATCACATATTTCTTCTCGGTCGCGATCGCCTCGTCGTGCCTGCCGAGTTGGGAGTAGATGGCGCCGAGGACATTAAGGATGCTGACAGCGTTCGGGTCCCAGGTGAGCCCCTGTTTCAGGACTTCGATAGCTTCTTCGCGCTGCTCTTCGCCGCGCAGCAGGCGGCCGAGCCGGCTATAGGTCTCGGTGTCGCTTGGATCGGCGGCCATCAATTCCCGGTAACGGCGAATGGCTTCGGGACAATCACTCATCGCAACGGCGTACCAGGCGGCGATGTGCAGCCGATCGGCGGTGGTCAGGTTGTTGGATCGCGCGAACGCCTTTTCCAGATATGGGCGCGCTTCCGCCAGTTTTTGGCTTGCGAACGCCAAGGTATAGCCGATGCGCGCCTGAGCCATTGCAAAATTCGGGTCGAGTGCGATGGCCTTCTTGAACCATTCGATCGCTTCGTCGTAGCGAAGCGCCTCCGCTAGTTTCAGGCCGGTCGAATAATCGCGATAGGCCTCGAGATTATTGGTCATCAGGGAGGCCAGTCCGGTGGTGCGGGCACGTCCGCCGACGGGCGCGCCGAGGTCCGCAGCGAGTTCCATCGCCAGCGAATCGATCTGCGGCAGGATCTGGTCTGGCCCTGCAGCGGTGACGCTCTCCGATGCGATTGTCTGGCCGCTGGCTACGTTGACAATTTGCGATAAGACGCGCACCTGAGAGCCAATCTTTGCGAAACCGCCCAGAATGACTCGATCCGCGCGGGCATCGCGGCCGATCTCCAGGGCTTCGCCGAGATCCGGAGGCCCCGCCTGACGCGACCGCGAAAGCGACAGCGCGAGCTGCTGCCGGCTGAGCACACTCAACTTCGGTACCCGCGACAAATTGCTGATCAGCATGTCGGCCAATCCTTCACGCAGCCAGTCGAGCTCCGGCGATTTGGATTGATTCTCGAAATACATCACCACCACCGGGCGCTGTCCGTCAATGGGTCGCAAGGCAGTCTCGGGCCGCGCTTCGCCGGCGCGCCATAAGAAGATCAAACCCGCGAGCGCAACGGCGATCCCGCCGGCAACGAACCAGTGGCGGGGCACGCCTTCCTCGATCTCGATGTTGGTGGTGACAACTTCACGGAACTCGATCGCCGTCGCGTCCGGCTCCATAGTTTCTTCCACCGGCCCAATGAACTGATAGCCGAGCTTGGAGACGGTTTTGATAAAGCGCGGATTGCGGGAATTGTCGCCGAGCGCCTTGCGCAGCTCGATCACGCACTGTGCGGGAGCATTCTCATTTACATTGGTGTCCTTCCACAATTCGGCTAGGAGCTCACTCTTGGCCACCAATCGATTGCGATTGGCGATGAGGTATTCAAGCATCTCGAGGGATTTCGCGCGGAGATGCAATTCCACACCCCGCACCTGCAAAACACCTCGAGCGGGAATGATCTCAACATCGCCGCAGCGATAAAGCTTAGCCGCCTGGGTCCCCACGACCACACCATCATACTATTCGTGAAAATAGGCCATTTTCAGTGAATGCGGTACACTGTTGACCGCGAGGCTCGCGCGCACCACTTGCGCGGTTGTCTGCGCGGCCCGTTTTGTCGGCCTTAACAAAAAGATCGGGCCGCCGACAATCGTCACAACTAAAGGGGCCGTAGGGCGTCACAATTTCACCTGCAAGTTTTCGGGTTCAGAGCGATGAATCGTCATGCGCAACAAGCGCAGAAAAGAACGAATTCAAAATGAGCAGCGAACAAATCAACGAACACGCGATCCGGCGGCAATCTAACCGAAGCGGCCAGGTACCGACGATGTTCACTATCGGGCACGCAGGCTCATCGGGAGCTTCCGACCAAATACAGCGAATTCAGTCTTCCGAGACTTGCCTGTTTCGGAAGAGGCTAACCACAATCTACTACAAAGACCGGGGCTCCGGACCAGTCTTCACTCTCTCACCTGGATGGCCTTTGAGCCCAGATGCTTGCGACGCGCAAAATGTTGTTTCTTGCACAGCGC
Source organism: Terriglobia bacterium (assembly GCA_963819125.1). Classification (GTDB taxonomy): domain Bacteria; phylum Acidobacteriota; class Terriglobia; order Bryobacterales; family Bryobacteraceae; genus Palsa-187. The sequence continues at coordinate 71,418 of CAWFUQ010000009.1, read as the reverse complement.
GGGTATCGGAGATGGTTATATCGATAATCAAATCCCCTTTACCAACGGATTCGCTCATCGCGTCGGGCTTTATCAGAACCCTCATCTGATGAGCGGGCTAAGCGCCGCGCAACACGACAAGCGCAAACACGACAGGCAGCCCAATGATCACCTTGAAGTCTCCGAAAATCATTCCGCCCAGCTTACACGATAGGAGTGCTGATGGTGACTGAATTTCGCTCACCGAAATGCGCTAGCGCTTCAGCCGCAATATGAACTTCGTCACGCCTTGAACCGGCCCGACCTCGCCTCCGAACACGTTCCCTTGCGCGTCGGCGGTGACGCCTTCACCCATGGCGCCGTACCCGCCCATCCCCGAGGCGCGCTTCGACACGTGCTCGGGAACGAAGAACCACACCTCGCCGGTCTTTGCGCTGCCTACGCGCAGGCCCTTTCGCCAGCCGGGATTGTAGTTGTCGTCGGACTCCGAATCGATGGCGTACAAAACGTCCTTCGCGTCGATGTAGAGCCCGCTGACGCGGCTGAACTGATACCAGGTCTCCAGATGCTTGCCTTCCTGGTCGAAGATCTGGATGCGGCGGTTGCCGCGGTCAGCCACAAAAAGGCGTCCGCGCGAATCCATGGCGAGCGAGTGCGCACCGCGAAATTCGCCGGGTCCATAACCGAAGCCGCCCCAGCTCTTGATGAACTTTCCGCCGGCCGTGTACTTCGAGATGCGCGCCACGGTGTCGAGCCCGCCTTGATCGAGGAACTGAACACCGTGCCCTTCGGCGATGAAGATGCTTCCGTCCGGAGCGATGAGAACGTCGTTCGGCTCATTGAGCTTGTCCGGCGGGTTGCCCGCGACACCCGGCTTGCCGATGGTCATCAGCACTTTACCCTGCGGACTGAACTTGATGACGCTATGGCCCTTGCCACCGGCATTGGGAAACTGCTGGAGTTCCGCGGGCGTTGCCGAACGGCCGTCGGCGACCCACACGTTGCCCTGCTTGTCGACGAACATTCCATGGGGCCAGAGCAGCAGTCCTTTGCCGAAGCTCTGCACCACTTTGCCGTCGTGGTCGAGCTTCACGATCGGGTCTACGTCGGAACCGGCGCAGGAATTCGCGCCACAACGATCCGCCGCCCAGATGCTCTTGCCGTCGACGTCTACATTGATCGCGCTAACCGAGCCCCACTTGCGGCCGTTCGGCAGAACGCCCCAGTCCCGCACGGTTTCATAGGGGTTGGGAAGATTGTTGATGGGCTTCGCGTTCGCTTGTTCCGGTGGCGCGGTGTGACCGCCCGGCGGATTCTGCGCGAAAGCGATCGCCGCAAGAGCCAGTGCAGCCACGCCGGTGAGGGCGTACGCGGAACGAGAGAGTCGCACCTGTGTCGTGATCATGTTAAACATTTATATCCCGGCTGTGAGCGGCCGCGCGCAGTTTGCGTAATCCAGAAGTCCTCTTGTCGACTACTTCTGCGATAACGCTTTGGCCTCATCGGCCCGCGCACCGGCTAGTATGCCCATTAGGCCGATATTGCCCTCATGGCAAGCATACTCATAAACCGGCTGTGCCGACCGCTGCAGCGGAATCATCAGGCTCCACGGCTTTGTCCAGGTGTCCGGATCGTCCACGGTAATTTCCCACCGAATCGTCTCGGCATCCTGACGCGAGATCCGCTCTGTGATGTGCAGCTTCGCGCTCGAGATGCCCTGAAAGGCGAGCGGCTTGTAGTTCGTAGTGTCGACGACCAAGGTGTTGCCTTCCCAGTGCCCGCGTGAGTCGCCCATCCACTCTTGGATGGCCGCCGGCGGATGCGGCCGATTGTCCATCTTGATGACGCGCGCATCGTGGAACATTTCTGTCATCATCATCACCGCCCCAGGCGTCTGCACGATCTGGAAATAGCTCTGGTATCCCGCCCCGACCGCTGGTGAGCCACGAGTGATACACCGTTCTCCTAAAGACCGATCCTCGGGCCCCTGAGCGGGACGCGTCCGGGCGATCCTCTGCTCTTCCTGAACCTGCCGCGCCCTTGCGGTCACCGGGGGGACGCGCCCATCGGCCGGGTTGGTAATCAGCGAAGTCCGGTTATCCCAGACTCTGTGATCATTCCACTCCGAGCTATAGTCCCCCGTCTCGCCGTCTGTGCTCTTGAAGCCAACCTTCAGGCCCTTCAGGTTCGCCCAAACTGTGAGGAAAAGTTGATCACCGAACGCGGCGTCCGCCTTTCCAGTGAACATCTCCTCACCTTTTTGCCGCATTGCCGTTACTTCCGCATCGGTCAGCACCGGATGATCGGCGAGCTCTTTCGGGCGTTGGAGCGGCGTGGCATTGTTGTTGGCCCAGAACCCCTGCAAATCCGGATGCCCATCGGAAGCTAGAGGTGCTTTATACTGCTGCGCTTCGGCCAGAGCACCGAATGCTGTAACGCAAACAACCAGACCCAAAAGTCGCAAGCTCATTTTCCGGCTCCTTTTGCGCAAGAGGATGCACGCTAAGGATGTTACTGCCCGCTGGTTCGGAGGTCAAGGGGTGGGAAAGGGCAGGTTCTTCAGCGGTGTTCCGTCTGCCGAGCGAAGAGTGACGGGACCCGGGGGCATTTCTCCAGCTTCCGAGAACTGGCGCTATGTGTCCATGAGAAGTTTCGCCCGAAATCGCTCGGCTTCTGCAGAGATTGCCTTCGACAGCTTCGGTTTACTCCGCGCCGGTCGCTGAAACGACTGATGACTGGCAGGCACGATAAATGCCGATATCGGCGCTTCCAAAAGACAACGAGGAACAGTTGCCCCGGGAAAGGACGTGTCCCATAAACGGAGTTCGCGGGGAAAACCGCGAAAGGTTCGATTGGGAGACACATGCCGTCTTTTCGGATACGCGAAGCTGGCGAAGCAACACATCGCCAGAACCAGCGGAACCGCCCGGGAAATCTGGAGGCTCATGGAATCTTCTGTTTGCGACACGGCGAACATCGGATGACGAATGTTCGCGTATTGTTCGCGCGACTGAAACTGACCGTTTTAGGTCACGGTAGAGCCGGGATTCACGTTTGGCGAATGTGCAGACGGTCACCGTCAAACCGGCCTGGTCAATGTTAGTTTCCGGCGGCCTTGTGAAGGCGGTCGCTCTTCTTTTTCCCGCATGGTACACCGCAGGATCGATCCGCAAATCCTGTGGACATTCGACCAAGACGTTCTTTGCCCTTCATCGGAAAAAAATGGGCAAACCGGAAATAATCGAGCGCCGTACCAGGCTGACTCCGAAACGGTCGTCGCAGAAAGTCTGAATATCCCCGAGTCTGTGTAACGGGATCAACTCATTGTCATGTTGAACGAAGTACCTGCTCCCGACGGCCGGGCTTTGACTTGTCACTCGCAGCAGCTGTGCCCCGGGATAAAAGGAAAGGCCAACTTCCATGATGGTACCCGCGTTTGCACCGTAATTATTGAACGAATCCTGGGCATCGATCTGGACGGCAACGGAATCTTTCTCTAAACTTGAAAGCAATTGCCACGAGCGGACTTGCTCCGAACGGTCCGGCGCTTCTCCGGCATCGTCCAGACGAGCACATTCGTGAGACAGTGTATCCAGGATTTCGCATGCGTCAGGGTCGGCTTGAGGTATTTTGGCGCTAGTATGCAGCAGCAAGGTGCTGTAAACCGTCCAGTCGTTAAAGTTCATGGAGATCGTGACTTCATCGCCACCGGTATCGCTGCTCTCGAGCTTGCTCACCGTGTCTGCGATCTCCTGCGGGCTGATGAACATCGCCGCAAAGTCGATCACTGGAGGATTGGAATCGTTTTCGCACATGAAAGAAAAGGTTCCCAATACAACCTGAAATGACTTTCGGTCAAGCTTGAGGTTGATCCGGCTAACTTCGCCCATAGCGGATGTCTCCAGTGCGCTTATAAACTCCTCGCATCAGGAACCGATCCGAATCACAGTTCCCGCATGCACGCCCTCCGTGCGGTGGTGCGTGGCGTCAAGCTCGTTGCCCATGAACCGCGGCCCAGTCCTGCCGCACAACGGATAGAGTACAATACCGCTCGACTTGGTGGGTCCGCCGCTGCAGATGGGCGCACACAGGAAAACCGATGCCGACAGTTCGACGTGATGGGCGAAATTAGATGACCTACATGAAGGTGGTCCACGACTGAAATATGCATGGCCAGGTGAGTGATGGACCGGTTCTTCTCCTCCGCGTATCGGAGGACGAATACGCTACGATCCAAGAACTTTTTGCTTTCGTTCCCCACATGGATCGGGCGATCATCGGATTCCAGCAACACGACATCGATCGCCTCGCGGCGCGTTTCGCGGAAGCGCCTTTCTCGCCGGCGCGGGAGAAGAGCGTGCGTCTCGCGCAAGGCCATTTGAGTTGTCTTTGTTGCGTGTTTGCCGCCGCCTATCCACCGCTTAGCGACCGAGCAGATGTCTGCGAGTGTCTCGAAAAGCTGATGGATCTCTTACAGCAGTTGTATTATTTCGTGGAACGAGAGTGGGTCGACCCACCGACCATCCAGTGATGGCCACGCAGAGCTTGAACGATCTTCGATTCTGTCGAGAGAGCAAGAGGGCCGGCGCCAAGGGCTCAGTAGCCTCGCTTCTTGTTCACGCGGGCAGCGAGCCAAAAGAGCCCGGCGATGAGCACAATCCCACCACCCATGAAGGCAATGAAAACGCCTTCGTCAGAAAAGCCGAGTTGCCACGCAAACGATCCAGCCACCGCCATCAGCGTGACGATTTGGATCAGCATAATCATCTGGCTCCACTGGGAGCGTTTGGCAAGCCTCAGAAACGAAAACGCGAAACCACAAGTCAGTAGGACTAACACCACGAAATATGAAGCTGCAGCAAGAGTGGAAGGGTGTAATCCTCGCTCTGCAAGTGTGAAAATCATCCAGCCCCAGCAGCATACAGCTCCCGCCGAGAACGTGAGATATGTTGAGACGCTCGTTCCCGGGGCAGGGCTAGGCTTGGGCTTTGGCGTGAAGCTGCCGGTCGCGAAGTTGTAGCCGCAGTCGCATTCCTCCGCCCCTTGCGGACTCATCAATCCGCACTTTGGGCACGTCACAGACATGTGTTCGACATCCGAGCCACGATTTCCTTTTGGGGTGTCCAGGTCAGCGGTGATTATACATCGACCTTCCAAATCGCCTCGGGACGAGGGCATGCACAGGTTCTGCCCGAGCAGGTTGCAGCGGCGAAGAAAGTTCGCGGCAAATTCGCAGAATGTTGTAAGCTTGCGGACTTGCCAGGGTCATTCTCATCGACGATCGGGAAGGGTCGAAACGGTGAATTACTTCATCCATAGGACAGGCCAATCGTACGGCCCGTACTCGGACACGCAAATAAGGGCGTTCCTGTTCGAGGGCAGGGTGGGCTTATCCGACCTGGCGAAAACCGACGCGCTTCAGGACTGGGTGCCGCTCAGCATGATCTGGCGGACGCCGTACGCTGGAAATTCCGTCAGTTGGCCGTTCTATCGACGCGAATGGATCCGGAGTCTGTGGATGACGTTCCTGTGGTGGCTTCCTTTGCCGATTCCACTGGGAATGTTTCTCAGCGCCGGATGGGCGATCGACGCGGTCCGGAGAAAGAGCCGTCGCATGCCGGAATCTTTGCCGCAGCCAAACGATCTTGGCCGCTTTCTGACGGATGGCGCGATCGTCGTCGCGTTCTTCTGGCTCTATATAATGCTGCCTGTGATGCTGTACTGGTGGGTTGCTTCGTTCGGACTGTGGACCCTCGCTCTCCAAATCTCACTATGGCTGTGGCACCATCTGCAGGGCCAGGCGAGTCCTCCCTTATGGGAAATGCTGTACGCGCAGCTCGTACTATCGTGGTGGCGACCGGTAATTGTTCTCGGGTACATTTCGCTGGCGTTGCCGGTATTCAGCGCTGCCGTCGTCCGGTTCTCGCAAACGGGAAAGGCCGGCAGCTTCTTTAACCTTCCGGCGTGTGTCGCCCTGCTTTTCCGTCATTTCTTTGGATTCGCAAAGTTTCTGGTGTTGCTGTGGTGCATGATGGCCGCCGTCATTTCGATAACCGCGATCGCCGCGTTGAGCGGAATCGGCGTCATCCTCTTCTTCCCCCTGATGTCAGCGGCGATCTGGACAAGTGCCTATCTCTTAGGAGCATTGACGGAGAAATGTTCCAACAAGCTGTAAGGGCGGCCCTGATCGGGGGTCTGAAGGATTGAAGGCGGTAGGAGACGTAAAGAGAGGACGCGATGGAAGACAGATTCAAAGACGATTTCATCCGGGACGTACCTGCTGATGTGCCCAATTTCAGCGATTTCGGCACTGGTGAGGTGCCGTCCCACGTGGACGTGCTTCCGGACGGCCGTGAGACCGTGGTGATCGGCGACCCGGAAGGGGACAAACGATTTACGCACCGGCAAGGCGACAGTTTCAGCGGATTTCAGGGAACCTGTGGACTGTGCTCATGCGAAAATGTTCTGCGGTCGTTCGGACTGGAAGTAACGGAATCGGACCTGGTATTTTTCGCAGGTACGCGCGGTCTGTGCTCATGCGACGATCCGGACCCGGCCAAGAACGGAGGCACCACGGCGGAAGGGCGTGCCGACATCCTCACGCGTCTCGGTGTCCCCTCCAGCGCGTCTCATGGCGGAACGCTGGAGGATCTGGCCGGCAACATCGAGCAGGGCCGGGGAGTGATCATCGGGGTCAATGCCGGCGTGCTTTGGAATGACGCGAACGCCGACAGCGGCAACGTATCGAATCATGCAATCACGGTGACAGGAGTAGCCCGCGATCCCGCGACCGGCGATATTCAGGGCTTTTTCGTGAATGACAGCGGAACAGGCGAAGCCGCAAAATTCGTGGACGCTGCCATGATGCGTGAGGGTTGGGAAGAAGTCGGCGGATCGCAGGTTGTGACCGCGGAAAGCCGCCCCTTTTCCAAGGCTTTGCCGAATTAACAAACCATATGGACCAAGCGGAGAGAGCAGATATGACAACCATCCAAAAACATCTCATGAGTTACGCGGAACTGCGCGAGCTTCAGAAGACCCACTTCCTGATCCGCTCGGAAATTCCCACCGAGCATGCCATCTCACTGCCGCTACCGACGATGAAATGGGGCGAGCCTTCCTACGCCTACTTCGCAGCCGCGGCGCTGCGGCGGCCGCAGGAGCCCATGCAGCAAAGCGCCCCAGACCGCTGGTGGGTAGTGGCAGCCTACGGCGGGCGGCTGATGGTCTACGCATTGACGAAGTCGATTACCTTTCCATCGGGCGCGAAATTCGAGGCGGTCACGTTGCCGCGCGTCGCGATCACCAGAGACGAGCTGCGTCAATCGTTGAAGACTATGGAAGAGAAACTGGAGACTCTGACGCCGCGCTTTTTCGCAGGCGAACCAGGGGATGCGATCGAGCGCCGGAGCCTTGCGTCGATGTTGACGGAACTTCTTCCGGAGCCGCTTCAGCCGCAGTATCGCGCCATCGTGCCCGATTTCTTCGAATGGCTGGAGAAGTAGTGCGCCATGACGGCAGCATCCATTAACGAAGAGGTTGTCCAGGGCATACGCGACCTGGCGGCGCGCCGCGGCTGGAAATCCGTCGAGGATCTTGCGGCGGCGATTCTGTCTCGCAGGACGCGGCGGGAGATCCTGCTCGCGCACGGCGCTGGCGTGGACGCTACACCGCTGCGGAACTGGATGCAGCAAACGGCCGATCCCGCGGAAATCACGGAAGCCCCCATCGGGGAGATCGCCGCGCCGCCGTTTAGCGCGTGGTTCGCGACGAAGCTGGTCGCCGTTTTCGAGTGCGGCCGCGCACTCGATGCAGCCGCGGCGACGGCTATCGCGGAGCAGTTCCTGACGCGGCCTCTCGAATCCTTCGCGATCGTATTCACGCACGCGGAACGCCTCAAATCGCCGGAGGATCTGGACCAGATGGAACGCGCCATCTGGCGGCTGGTGGTTCCCGATCCAAAACGCGAGTGGCAGCGGCAGGATCTCCTCGCGTATCAGTGCTACTTGTGGAGCGCTTCCGAACCCAACGAATTTCTGCGCGACCGCTGCCGCCGTGACGCGGAGGAACTGGCGGCGCTGCTGCGGCGGCCTCTGGCCGATCCCGATGTCGAATTGCTGGATCGCGCGCAAGTGTCCCGGCTGCTGGACTTCGCGGAAGGATTCACGCCGGCAACACATCCGGCCCGCGACGGCGATGCCGGCCGCCTGCGCCGCGCGCGAGTTGAAGTCGCTGAAGTTCGAAGCCGCGTGGCGCGCCGCATGGATGGCGACGCCGCGAGTCTTTCGGCCCAGGTAGCCGCCTCGCTGCTGGCGCTCGAACAGGATCTGCTACGGCGGATCGAAAAGGTGCGGGAGGGACAGTCCGGACTGTGGAAGGACACTCATGTCTACAGCCGCAAGTTTCAGTCGCTGCTGGAAAAGTGCATCGAAGAAGGGATGACCTCATGGCGGCTGCGCCTGGAGGTGGAACTCGATCAGCGGGTCGCCGGGATCATCCTCGAAACGCAGACGCTGCTGGATCGAATCGATTGGGACTTCGTTCACGCGATGGCGGGAAATCCCGCGCGGCCGGCTGCGGTGTCGCTGAGAATTCCGGTGGATCCGCACGCTCCCGCGCTGGAGCACACCACCTCAGGACCGGAGTGGCAGGATAGAGTGACCGGTGTCGTGGCGCTGTTCGGTTTAGCCGCGGCGCTCAGCACCGGTCTGGTCGCGACGGTCGCCGTTTCCAGCTTGCTTGCGGCGCTGGGTATCGCGCGGCGCGGCCAATCCTTCGAGCAGTCCGCTCAGGCGGCGCGGCAAGCCATTCATGCGATGACGCGCCAAGCGATCCCCGAATCGAGGACCGCGATCCAGGGCGCGATCGCCGAATACCGCGATCGCCTGGCTGCGGAATTAAGCGCGATCGAGACCACATTGGATGCCGCCTACGCACAGGCGATGAAGGTTCCCGACGGAGATTCGGCCGCGGAGTTGGATCGAGCTCAGTTGTTGTTGTACAGGCAAAGGCTATAGGGTAGGATGGAGCGCATCGATGGTTCTGAAGCAATTACTGGAACAGGAATTTGGACGATCGAAAACCCAGGCTCGCAAAACAATTCTCGATCTGACAACGCTGGCGTCGAGTCTCGATATGAAAGAGACCGCCGCCCGGCTGGAGCAAACCGCCGAACGGCTGGCGTCGGATACTTTTCAGATCATTGTCACGGGCCGCTTTAAGAACGGTAAATCGACCCTTCTGAATGCGCTTCTTGGTGGCTCCACAAGGCCGGTTCCCGAGCTCGGGTTCGGCCAGGGCCCCATGCCGGTTGGCGAGCTGCCGTGCACCGCTACGCTGACCTCCATTCATTACGCCGAGCGGCCCACTGTTCGCGCATGGGGTTTTGATGGAAACTCAGAAGACTGGTCGCTAGAAAAGTACCGGCGCGAGGGCACGGTACGCGAGAACGAGAGCGAAACGCGCGATTTCTTCCGCAAGATTCGTGAATTCGAGATGGGCTTTCCGGCTGAGCTATGCCAATCCGGCGTCACGATCATCGACTCGCCCGGCACCGACGATATCCCCGAGCGCACCGAAGTGACGCGGCAGGCGATCGGCAAGTGCGACGTGGCGATCGTCGTGTACCGCAGCGACGTCCTGGCCGGCGAGGACGAGCGGAAGTTCGTGCACGAGACGCTCACCAACTCGGGAACACGCGTTTTCACGGTGGTGAATTTGCAGGATGGCCGTGCGGTGGATGATCGCTTCAAGGGTTTTGTGTGGCGTCGTCTGGTGACGGACTTTGGCGGCAGCGCCGACGCTCCGCAGGATTTCAAGAGCCGCGACATTTACTTCGTAGACGCCAGGCAAGCGGAGCAGGGCAAGTTGCTGGCTGACGCGAGGCAGATGGAGCAATCGGGTCTGGCCGGCTTTGAAGCGAAACTCGGCGAGTTCCTGGTCCACGACCGGCAGCGCGTTCATATCGATCGTTTTCTGAAAGCGGCGGACAACTCGGCGGTCACCATCGAGCAGCAGGTCCGGCAGCGGCAAGCCGCGCTGCAGGCCGACACCGAACAATTGCGGGTCGCGTTCGAAGCGATTCAACCGCAACTGGCTGACATTCGCAAGCGTTATGAACGGCTACCGGAGATCTTCCGGCGGTACCGCGACCAGAGCCTGCGCGACATCCGTGCCGGGTTCGGAATGGTAACCGTGCAGTTGAAACAAACCCTTCCCGATCGGCTCATGGCAGAAAAGCTGCCGTCCGATACGGCTCTGGCGCTCGCGCATCAGAAGGAAATGTTGGCCGAGGCATACTCGTTCTGCGAACGCCAGATCAGCGAGCAGGTTCTCTCCTGGTGCAACGGAACCGCCAGCGGAAGGTGACACGGCGCAGAAAATTCTGGAGCCCGGCCTCGAAGCGCTGCTGCGGGAAGTTCAGGACGAGGTGGCGGCGATCGAGCGCGAGTTCGACGATGTCCAATTCCAGGTGACCGGCTGGAAACTCGAACCGGGAGCGGACAATAAGATGATCAGCGATCAGGAACGGGCGTGGTCGACCGTGGTTGGACTGGTTCTCTTTCAGGATTTCACGACACTGACCGGGCTATCCACCGGATTTCGCGGATTGAGCTTCAATATCGCCGCGCGCCTGGCAGCGGTAGCCGCTCTTGGATGGTTCGGACTGCCCTACCTGGTGCTGTGGGGCATCGGCGCAGGGATGGTGGCGAACGTAGTCGGCGGGACCATCGGGCTCACCCAGAGAGTCAAGAAGAAAGCGCTCGACGACGTCCTGCCTCGGCTCGATGAAGTGGGTGAAAAATTATGCTCCACCGATCGAATCGGAAACGGGGGCGTACATTGACAAGCTGGCTACGGACATCAGCGCCGCGGTGCTGACCATCATCGAGGGAAAGAGAGAAATCTGCGCACCATCGCCGAAAACAACCGGCGAAGCCAGTCGGAAAAAGCGCGGATGCTTTCCTCGCTCGATCAATCGTTGCGCCGGGTCGGGGCGCTGCGGCAGGAGCTTACGGTGCTCAATGTGAGTTTGCAGCAGACAGCGTAAAGAGCCGCATGATTTTTTGTGCTGGTGTTTCGAAAGAAGCTGTGCAGGATCTGAATGCCCGGATCGAGGAACTCGCTGCGATGACGAAGGCCGACGCTCCGGATATCGCGACGCGGCTTGGAAGCTCACACGTGTGATCGGGGAAGAACAGGTGACCGTGAATTTCGGGGGCGTGTTCAAGGCCGGCAAATCGACCATGATGAACGCGGTGGTCGGGCGCGACATCCTACCGGTCGACGATGTGCCCGATACCGGCGCGATCTGTTGCTTGCTGAGTGGCGATGAGGATGGCGCCGTTGTCATCGAAGCGGGAGCAAGGCGCGCGATCCCCTGCTCCACTGAAGCCATTCGCGCCGAAATCACATTGCTTTCGGAACGTGGAGAGCGGCGCAGCGAGGTGGCGGCTATCGAACGTGCCGAAATCGTTCTCAAGGATTCCGTGATTCCAGCCAACGCGTGCTGGGTGGATTCGCCCGGATACAACGATACTCCCGAGATGGACGAACGCACGCGCCGGTCGGCCGCGTACTCGGATGTGTTGGCGTGGGTGCTGACGTCGCGCCAGCTCCTTTCGCAGGTGGAGATGGAATTCCTCGCGAGCCACGTCCAGGAATCCGGACCGGCTTCGGTGATCTTCATCCTGAATGGATTTCTTCGTACCGACAGTCCCGCGGAGTGGGAACAGTTCCTGTCTAAAAGCGCTCCGCAGTTGATCAATAAAGTGTGCCATTTCGTCTCCGGATATGGGCTTTCCGGAACAAGCGCCTCCCACCATCCTGCCGGTGGCGGGCGTGCGATGTGCAAATCCGGACAGAACACCTTTGGCGGCGCGGATCTTCTGGGATTCATGGTGCAAGTGGATTCTGCGATTTCATCCACGCGTGATGCGGACGCGGCTATGGCGCGCTGCGGCAGCGCTGCGGGATTGTGCGTCGCGGCTCGAAGAACCCATCTGCCCAAGCGGTGGCTGATTTCGAGCGGCAAGAAGCTGAGGCAGCGGAAGTGGATCGCCGTGCGGAGGGAAAGCGCCAACTCGCGGAATCCTTGTCCAAGGCTATCGAAAAATTCCTGGAGGATTTCTCCGTTGGCGCGAAAGCCTGCGGCGCAAGCATTTCATCACGACTGACGAATGTGGCAGTGGCTTCAGGCGGAATCCACGCGGAGGAATTGAATCGCGAAATCGCCGCCGTCGCCGATGCCGCCGCGCGGCGGATGATTCAACATGCCGGTGAAACGTTGCGACGAAGCGGCGAAGCGCCTTTGAATCCGGAGTGGACCGAGTATTTATTGAGCCAGACTTGTCCGCCGGCTCTTCCGATCCGGTTTCTTGAAAAAATCGAAGCAGGCGGCGTCAATGCGGTGGTGGCGGCCATTCCTGCATTCGTCGGCGAGAAGCTGGGCCGTCCGCCGCAATGGCTGGCCACCGTTCGCGCGGAGATCCAGCGGCTGATCGAAAACCTGATCACGGCGATGCAGTCCCGCGGCCCGCGCCTCCTGGAGGGTTTCGATCGGCTTTATTCGCTGCAGCCCGCGGATTGTCCGATGCCCGATGAAACCGCTCTTCGGCGGCTTCGGGACGCGCAGAGCCGCCTTTCGAGAACTGGCAGATGAAGCAGCCAAACTGGCCGCCCCTTTCGTCACGGAGACGCCGCGGGGATGGAAACAAGGGTTCGCCGGATGAATACCTTCGGCGTGGATTACCAGCCTTCCGTCACAGTGATCGCTTTACGCGAGGAGGGTGATGAAGGTGCGCACGTTGCTTTGGTCGGCGACGGCGTCCGCGCACAAATTCCGAACGCCGTGGCGGGCACGGGAGATTGGGGCAGCCGCGCGGCTGGACATGCCCCTCTGTGGACCGCCTCCGGAAACGGCGCATGGGTCGAGGAGCCCGGTGCCCGTCTTTTTTGGGAGGGAGCGTATCGCCGTCTATCCGCCTATCTCGGCCGGCTCGCGCCCGTGCGAAAAAACGGATACCGTCTCGCGATCGCTTTGCAGGGATCGAATTTTCGAACGGAGGCGCATACGGTCGACGCTTTGGCCCGCGCCGCGGGGTTCGATGAGATCACGGTTCTTCCGGCCACGCATGCGCTGCTGTGCCGCTGGTTCGCATCGCGGTCGCTCGAACCAGCCAAACAGAAAGCCGTCGTCGCAATCGCTGTGGGAGAGACGTCCACTCTCGTGACTGCCTTCTGGCTTGAATGGGACAGCCGTGGCTTCCCGTCGATCGCGGCTGTCAGCGCCCCCCAGGCGATCGAGGAAGCCGGCGAGTCCGCTTGGAACCGGCGGCTGCTCGACCTGGTGCGCAAGCGGCTGAACGAAGAACCCGGAACCGGCTTCGAACGACCCCTTCGCGAGGCGGCCGCCCGCTACGCCGCGCGCCTTTCTCAATCGAGCGCTGAGCAACCGGTTGAGTGGCGCGAGATCTTCGAGGAGCGCTTATACGCTCCGCTGTCACTCTCTTATCGGGAATGCACGGCTTGGCCCGAATTCGTTTCGTTCTCGCAGCAGCTTCCAGACGCGATCCGAGGAGCGCTGCGAGCCATCGGAAGTGACTCGCCGGAACTGTTGTTAGTGGGCGGGCTGGGTTCCGTTTGGCCGTTCGCCGAAAGAATCGCAGCCGCGCTGGCCCCGGTATGGCGGAGCGGCGCAGCGGCCGAAGATGTCGCCGCGGGAGCGACTTGGTGGGGCGAGTTGGGCGAGCATCCCTCGGGAATGCTCCTCGATTCCATGCCCGCGATTGAGGCGTCCACCTTCGCGCAACCTGACCTGGAATCTTCGCCATCTCCAGCCCCGCTGATTCCGCCATGGGAACGAGGAAACGTCGATGCCGATTGATCCCCGTCCGGCGCAGCCTGTCGCGGTATCCGCGGCCGCTGAGCCCGCGCGACCCTCGCTGGCCGCCGAGGTGCAATTCACCGAAGGTCTGCCGCAGGCATTGGTGTCGGTTCTGGAACGAAGGTATCTCTCGCACTTTCGGGCTGCTGACTGGAACATCCAGCCGAGAACTGGCGACATTGCGCGTCCGCTGCTGCGCGAAGTGACGGGCCTGGGCCGCCCGCAGGAGCCCGGAATTTTCGCTCGCGCCATGCCGCAAGTGTTGACGGCATGCTCCGATCCCGGGCACTCACTCGTGGTGATTCTTCATGGCTCACGCGGCCGCCATCGTCTGTACGTGGGCGGCCGGCGCATCATCGGCGCCGGAGCGCGATCGACGGAAGATTATCTCTCCATGCAGGAGAGCGCCTACCGCTCACACTTGAACGGGCTCGAATTCGGGCCGCTCGCCGGCCTCACTCAGCAGGACCTCCCGGATTTGGCTTCCTTCCTGCGCGATGCCCCAGCGACGCGCGTGATGACCGGGATACCCTCCCGGCGATCGAAGGATCCCTCATCGAGCTTCCAGAGTCTGGACCGGCTGGTGGCCGCCGTCGGCGATCAGCCTTATGCGCTGATGTTGGTCGCCCGGCCCCTGGAAGCGGAGGCGATCGATGATGCCATCGACATCTGCCGGCGCCTCAAGAGCGAGATGCACGCCTACGTGCGGCGCACGGTGCAGCGGGTGCAGGGTGGATCGAAATCCGAGTCGCGTACCGAGACTGAGGAAACACAGAAGAAGAACCGGTGGCTGCAGGATCTCCCGCTCTGTCTTTCGAGTGTGGCGGCTTTCTCCAGCCTGGTCGCCCTTCCTCTAGGGATGAACGCCATGCCATTCGTCGCGGCGCTCAATACAACCATGACTGCCGCGAACTTGGCGGGACGCCGGGACAGCACCGGCAGAGCAAGCCAGATCCAGGACGGGACGAACTGGTCCGAATCGGGCGGGGTCGATTTGCTGGACGCCCATGCCGAAGCCTGCGAGCAGATGATCCAACAGTACACGGACCGTCTGATCCGGGCCCGCGGCAGCGGATGCTGGCAAACAGCAGTGTACCTGGTGGCCGAAAGCGACGCTGCGGTTCACGCGGTCGCCGGCGGATTGCGCGGTCTCGGCGGCGGCGATGCTTCCGCGCTCGATCCGCTGCGTATCCTATCTCCCCCTGATGAGTCCGTGCGCAACGGCATTGAATACGGACGCATTCTGGAAATGCGGCCTGCCTCCGGCGACCAGGGGCATCCGCTCGGACCGGCCTTCGACGCCCTGGCGACCTGTCTCGATTGCGAAGAGCTGTCGGTACTGGTGACGCCCCCGCAGCGCGAGATCCCCGGTCTGCCGATGCGCGATTTCAGCGAGTTCGCTCTCTCGGTCCCGGCGCCCAAGTCCGATTCGATCACCATCGGCGTCCTCCAGGACGAACTCAGCCGCGATCTGAGCCCGGTTGCCATTCCCGCGGGATCGCTGAACCGGCACGTGTTCGTCACCGGAACGCCCGGCAGCGGAAAGACGAATACGTGCATGCAGATTCTCCTCGAGTCTTTCGAGAAACTGCGCGTGCCGTTCCTGGTGCTCGAGCCGGCGAAGAGCGAATATCGCCGGCTGCTGCAGACCCCAGAATTGAAAGGCAAGCTCGGCGTCTTCGGTTTTGGTGGCGGGGTTACCCTCCCGCTCCGGCTGAATCCGCTGGCGCCGGTGCAGGGCGTTCCTCTCGGACGGCATATCGATATGTTGAAGGCGGTCTTTAACGCCTCCTTTTCGATGTTCGCCGGAATGCAGTACGTGCTGGAGGAAGCGCTGCTCGAGATCTACACGGAGCGTGGCTGGAGCCTGTACGACTCCGGCAACGCCTCTCTCGGAGATCGTCCCTCGCTCGACGATTTGAGCGCGCTAACGCCTAATCTTCAGGATCTGCATGACAAAATCGAGGTCGTGCTGGCCAGGAAAAAATATGGGCAGGAGATTCATCAGAACATGGGCGCGGCACTTCGCTCGCGGCTGCGCAGCCTGATGGTCGGCAACAAAGGCCTGGCGCTCAACACCAGGAGATCCACGCCGCTCGAATCCATTTTTTCCCGGCCGGCGGTAGTGGAATTGCAGGACCTAGGCGATGACGACGAAAAATCTTTCGTCATGGCGCTGTTGTTTGTCCTGTTGTGCCAATACGCGGAAGCGCGACAGCGCGACCTGCCGGAAAACCAGCGCGAGCGGCTGCAGCATTTGACGCTAGTGGAAGAGGCGCACCGGCTGCTGGAAGCCCCACGCGGCGGCGTCTCCGCGGAGGCAGGCGACCCGCGCGGGAAAGCCGTTTCGATGTTCACCAACATGCTCGCCGAAATGCGCGCTTATGGAGAAGGCTTCGTCATCGCTGACCAGATTCCCAGCAAGCTGGCGCCGGAGATTCTCAAGAACTCCTACCTCAAGATCGCGCATCAGCTCCTGGACTCCGAGGACCGGCACGCGATCGGAAGCTGCATGAATCTGAGCGAGCCGCAGATCCGACATCTCAACGCGCTGCCGACCGGGCAGGCCGCCGTTCATGATGAGCGAATCGGTTCGGCGATTCTAGTGCGGATCCTGCCGGTGAAAGGAGCGCGCGTAGAGGCGCTGACCGATCATCAGGTTCGCGACCTGGCGCGTCTGGCAGATCCGGAGAAGCGCGCCCACCTCCGCCAACACGCAGGCTGCCAGTGGTGCGCCTCGCCTTGCGATTTTCTGACGCCGCTCGAGGAGGCGCGCGGATGGGATCGCGTGAAGAGGAGCCTGACGGCGTTCTGCGAACATCTCTTGCTCGGTGACGCGGCCAGCGCGTGGGCGGCGTGGAATACCTGGCGTGCCGATCTCCGCGCATTGTCCGGTCTGCGTCTCGATGGCGGATTTGGAATCGAGTATTGCGCCGCGGCCTCGGCGGTCCACGACTGGCTCGGTGTTTTTCTGGAGAGCCGCCGCGCGCTGACTCCGGAAAGCGGACTGCTTCCCGAGAATCGATTGACGCGCGAAGCCGCGTCGCGCGCACTCGGTCCGTTTCTGATTGGGTGGCTGCGCGCCTCTGCGTTGAACGACGAACAGCGTCATGCGTTCGAGCAGGCTCATCAACAGCTCGTGGCGACCGTCACCAACCGGCCTCCACGAGAGGAGCCTGGCTGCGAAGCGTGCCCGATGCGTTGCCTCATGTTCTCTTTCGTCGCTGCTCACATCGGCGGCTTGACGCGGCAAGTGCTTCCGCTCGTCATGCAGGATCCGCCCGAGAAAGCTATTTTATCTGTGGAACGCGCCACGGTCGCGGCCATGCAATCCGTGGGGAGCGATCTCGGGACAGCCCGCCGACGGCGCCGTCCGCCAGGCGTGGCTCTATTGCTTGTTGACGAACACAAAGATGCCGGGTGCCGACAGTATCGCCGCGCGCGACCGGCTTCTCGTGTTGTTATCCCAACGAAGCGGTCTCGCCGAGAGCAAGGCGCTCGACGTATTTGGAAGCGGATGACCAGCGAAGAGTTCGAGACTCAATGGCGCGAAGCGTCCGTCCATGTAGAACGAGCGTGCCGGTACGCATTGTCCAATCCGGCGCTCGCGAGCGATGTCGTTCAACAGGTCGCCATTCGCGCCTGGCGAGGCTCGGCGACATTTCGCGGCGATTGCCCCTTCAGCCAATGGGTACAGAAGATCGCGCGGAACGAAATCAACCGGGCGATTCAACGGCTGGTGCGGCAGCGGGTCCGGGATACACCTCTTGAAACAGTTGCAGAAAGCAATCCCGGACTGGTTGCGAAGAAGGTGGCGCCGGAGCCGGCGATGTCAGCCGATTTCCTGCGGTCCATGCTTTCCAGGGCTGCGGAAGCAGGTGAATTGACTGGCCAGGAATCGCACTGCGTACTCGAGAAATTGAATCATGCCGAAGCGTCATGGGATGAGATCGGGAAGACGCTGGGGATCAGTGGGTCCCATTGCGCGGTGCTCCATTGCCGGGCGATTCCCAAGCTGCGTGCGTACCTGTTCGTGAATCATCGCGACCAGATGGGCAGTCCCGCGGCGATTGCGGAGGCGCTCACGAGGGCTGCTTCCGACTCCGCGCAGCCGTTGACCGCGGCGGAAGAAGAGGCGTTCCGCAAGATCGTCCTGGATTCCGATCGCCGCTACATGGCGCGGGGAAGTTTGAGCGCGTTGCGAACCGCATGTGGCAAGGTGATTCGGAACTTGAATTGGAGCCCTGCTTAGGATTGGAGGTTATGTTCTATGTCTAATTTTCGAGAGGTTCCGCTTCAAGTCGATGTTTCGGTCCGCCGCGAGGTGATCCGGGGCCGCGACATGACCGTGGCAGGCGTGGATATGACCGCGGAATCGACGCCGCAGCTCAGCAATCCTTTCGGGTTCGAGAACACCAGCAGTCTGGCGGCGGGCGCGCTCTACCTAGGCAGGGCACTTTCGGAGGGCGATCTGGTGACTCGCGGCATGCACCTCGGCTGGTGCGACGACGCATCCGACGTCGCGCTTTCTGGGGGAGTGTCTCAAGATCATTTGCTCCGTCTGCTTGCGAATTCCGACGCGCCCGCCGATTCCGAGCGCGGACACTCGCTCGAGGACTTGGCGCAGAATATCGAGGCGGGCTCGAATGTCATCGCGTTCGTAAATGCAGCCGAGCTATGGGATCGCGCCGACGAGCCCAGCATGATCGAAGCCAACCATGCCGTCCTGATCGAGGGCGTGGCGCGAGACGCTCTGTCGGAAGAGATCACCGGATTCTTCATCCGCGACCCGTCCTCGCCCGCGCCAGCTTCGTCGATGCCGCCAAGGTGACCCGGATGTGGCTGGAGGCAGGCGGGTGGCAAATCGTCTCAGCACCCGTGTCCGGGCTGTAATGAACGGCTCAGCGCGGGGTCTTACGGATTGGATCGCGATATAGTAGCTCAGTCGCGACGGAAACCGGTATGCCAACGAAAAACATTCTTCGAATGCTGGTGGCGCTTCAGGCGGCGCTCTGGATCGGGCAGCGCGTCTCGATCAGCTTATCCGCTCCCAGATTGTTTGGAGAATTTGCGGCGTCGCTGGCTGACGTCTCTCCGCTATCCGCTCGGTTCGGATCCAGGGTCGACCTTCTCGCCTTCCTGATCTTGTTCATCGGTCTGGTCGGCGCGGGTATCGGTCTGTGCGCCTTTTCGAATGTCGCGCGGCCGCTGTACGCGGGCGTCAACTTGATTTCGATTCTCGTGTCGATTGTCCATGGGCCACTGGTCAGAAGCGGCTCGATGGATTTTTTTTCATTCGGCGAATGTTGTGCTGACGGGAGTCATCTTCATGATGATCTATAGCTCGCCGCTCAAGGAGCAGTATGACGGCCTGAACCTGAAACCAGCCCCCGCAACACCCGCACCGCCGCGCCCACACGTCGCGGCAAGACGGGTGCTGTTCTGCCCAGCCTGCGGCACCGCCAATGATGGAACGAAATTTTGCACGCAGTGCGGCAAATCTTTTCTGTGAGTGAAGCGACTATGCCTGCGAAACGCCTGCTTCGACTTCTGATTCTGCTGCAGATTCCCGTGGGACTGGCGATGGGGCTCGCCTCGTACCTGACGAGCTCGTCACTTCCTTTCGCGCTGCAGAGCATCTCTGCGAACAAAGATCTCATCGTCCCGGGCGCCACGGTGTTGGCGATCGGGTTCGCTCTCGCTTATCTGGCCTCGAACATTTGTCTTTTCGTGGTCTGGCGTGGGGCGCCCGTTTTTTATCTGGTCACCACCATCGTGGTCCAGCTCTTGTCCCTGTTGCTGGGACCATTCGTCACCACCGGCTGGACCGACCTCTGCGAAACCTGCTTGACGCTGCTGAACGGATTGACCCTGGGGTTGATCTACTTTTCGCCCGCCCGGGAAATATTTCAGCACCAAGCGAGTCCGCCCGTCGTCGTGGACCAAACGCCGCGCTTTGCCATGGAGACTCCCGTGGAGGCCGCCGCCGTGGTCCAAGCACCGTCATTCTGCGCAGCTTGCGGAGCGCCCGGACAAGGAGGTAAGTTCTGTCCAAAATGCGGGAAGCCTTTGCTGGCAATGACGGCCGGCGCGCCGGGACGTGCGCAGTCCTCGGGAACTGTGTGGCTAGTCATTGCCGGCGTAGTCGTGGCTCTGGTGTTGTCGATCGTCGCCGTGCGGACGGTCATGAAAAATCAGCAGCGGAAAGCCGCCGAGAAGGCACGCGAGGACAAATCAAATTACGACTTCGAACATCGCGATTTCGATCCCACGAAATTGCTGAAAGACCAGCCAGGGAGAGCCCAAACCGACGCTGAGAAGGGTAGAGATGTATTCGATCGCCTGTTCTACGAACGGAATTGCGATGCCGGCGATGTGGAAGCGTGTGGCAAGGCCGCGGTCATGAATGCGGAAGGGCGCGGGACGGCACCAGACCCGGTGAAGGCGATGCAGCTCCATCGAAAGGCGTGTGAGGCCGGCCGCGCCGCAAGTTGTGAAGCCGTGAAAAAGGTGGACGAGCTGGTCGATCGGGCCAGGACGATGTCGCTGTTCGGGGTGAACGGCAAGAGCGTCAAGGACAGTCAGAGCTACGCGACGGCGATGTTCGTCCAGGCATGCGACGCGGGAAGCGCGGAAGGGTGCGCTGCTGCTGCGGCCCGTTATCGGGACGCCAAGGGCGTGGTGCGGGATTACGCTCGTGCTTTGGAACTCTATCGCAAGGCGTGTGCAGGTGGAGAGAGAAAAGCCTGCGAGGACATGAAGGAAATCCCTGCCGCGAAATGAAACATGCGGTGAGCGGTCGAGCCCGATTCCGCCGCAACTGCGGAGCCCGAAGTTTAGGCTCGCGCGTGGTTGAGGATTGGTCTAAATGAAAGGCTGGACTTCGGGACAGATCCTCGGGATCGTGGGGCTGGTAGTATTCATCGCCGGCATCGCGATCAAAGCCGATTCGGCTGGCGACTGGGCAATCGGCCTCGGTCTCGTAGCCATCGCGCTCCTGGTCGGCTGGTGGTTGACTCGATTCGACCGCCCGAGGGCTCCGCAGCCCGGCGCGCCTCCCGCGAACGGCGGGGCTCTTTCCGTGTGTTCAGGTTGCGGCACGCGATCGACGGGCGCCAAGTTTTGCCCCGCATGCGGCAAGCCATTCCAGCCCCAAAATACGTGCTCCCATTGCCGTGCACAACTTCAAGAGGGAACCAGGTTTTGTCCCGAGTGCGGGACGATCGTGTAAATCATAGACGAGGTGGCGGCATGAAAAAATTAATCCTCGGGATCATTCTGGCTCTTGTGATGGTGATTCCCTTCATCACTAAAGTGGCCAACACTGCTGACTCTGCTCAAGACTGGATCCTGGGTATCGTGATCATCGTCGTGATTCTGGTGTTCGCGGGCTGGTTATTGACCAGGCAGGATCGTTCGGAAACCGGGAGCGGCACGGTCACGAGCGCAGGTTCACCGCCACCCCTGACGGGCGCCAGCGATTTCAGGAGCGAAGTGTCACCTGCCCATCGCGCGGCGCCCTCGATTTGTGGCGCCTGTGGCGCGGAGTCACAAGGGCCGATGTTCTGTGGGGAATGTGGAAAGCCGCTCCAGCAACGGATTGCTTGTCCGCAATGCGGATCTCCGTATCCAAGTGGCGTCAAGTTTTGCCCCGATTGCGGCCACAAAAGGTCCTGACTATCCGCTTGTAATGGAACCTGTACGCGAGGGTCTGATGAAGTGAGTAGCGCGATCGGGTGCCTAGTCTATAATCACTCAATCACCGTTACTCGGTAAGGAGCGTCGATGACGACAACAATTTCCTCTTGCAGCAAATGTGGATTTCAGTCGGCTGCGGGGATGAAGTTCTGCCCCAATTGTGGCGGAGCCATGGTGTTTCAGCCAATGGCCGCGACCGCCGCAGCCTCTGCGCCAGGAGGCTCGACCATTCCTCCGCCGCCGTTTGCAACAGCGACGATGCTATGCGGCAAGTGCGGGACCGAGTTCATGGCTGACGTCAAGTTCTGCCCTGCCTGCGGAACTAGAGCCGGCTCTGCTCCGCCGCCCCATCCCGAAGGGGCTCCACGGCCGATAATGGTTGATCCATTTCTTTGTAGCCGGTGCCGATCGCCTATCGTTGCCGGTACCAACTTCTGTCCGATTTGCGGGAATTCAGCGGGTCTTGGGATCGCGGGCCAAGCCAGTTATGCGGGGTTTGGGGTTCGGGTCGTGGCGGATTTGATCGATACGCTGGTGCTCATTCTGACTTTCGGAATCCTTGAGCTGGTGCCGATACTCGACCTGTTCGTGCCCGTCACCATTTTAATGTCCGTGATCGTTACGGCCCTGTACGGCGCGATTACCGAAAGTTCGGTGCACCAGGCAAGTCTTGGAAAGCGCGCTATGGGACTTAAGGTAACCGATCTCGAAGGCAACCGGATCTCGCTGGGCACCGGGTTTGTCCGTTGGATCATTGAAACCTTCCCAATATTTGGTCTGGTGAGTTGCCTCGTCGTCGCCTTCACACAGAAGAAACAAGGCATACACGATTTGATCGCGGGAACGCTGGTGTGGCGAAGCAACTAAACGACCGCGCTGCCGTTTCTCGGGGAGTAAAGCGGTTACGCAGACTCTGGGCCCGCGACGAATCGCCGGTCACTTGCGCCGCCCATTCAGCTATCGGGGAGCATTATCGCGCCGCTTATAGAAGAGCTCGATCGCCACGAGGGCGGCGATCTCACTCAGGCTCGTATGGCAAGTGGCGGCCAGCGTTTGCGCTGCCAGTAGCACTTCGCTCATTGCCGGTGTGAGCGGCCCCGCCGCCGGTACGTGCAGCGAAGCCTTCAGGACTTCGATCTCCCGCAGCATCGGCAGGTCGGCATCAAGGCGTGACTTGAACAGGCGGTGGACTTCGGGGTCGTTCATGACATCCGCGGAATAGTCGTGGATCAGGCTTTGAAAGGGCGCCGATTGCCCTGATGCCTCGTATAGCAATGCCTCGAGTATCTCGCGGTCAGAGGACATGCTTTGTTCCTTTCGTCAAGGTTGCCTCCGTGGCGACGGCGGGAAGTTTTCCTTCAGCTTCCTGTGCATCGCTTATCGACGCCGATTAGGATTCACTTTCCGGCCAGCTTGGTGGCAGGTCCGCACACGTTGGTGGGAGATCCGATGCGCTGGTCGATCAACCTTACCGTCTTGCCATCCTTGCCGAGGTCATAAACCGAAATCGCCGAGTGCAGCGCAATGCCCCCTCGTTCGGTCGCCACGATCCACCGCGTGCCCGCATTCCAGACGAAGATGTAACGACCGTGCTTATGTCCCTTGACGAATACGTCGGTGGTGTCAAACGGTTCGCCCGGCAGAGCGATGTCGCTCATTGCATCGCGTAATGCTGGCGGCAATCCAGAAGGAATCGCGATCTGTACAGCTCCCGGCGGCACCGGGCAGTTGGTCTCCCCGGCAGATGCACAGATCGGCAACAAAGTAGAGACAACGCAAAACCATTTCATCGGTTTCTCCATTTCGGCAGGAGCGTGGGGCTGATATTGCCGACGATCGCAGGTCCATTGTAGCCCCATCCGCGCGAACCGGATAAGATAGCCTGAGCTTCCTAGGGGTTGGGCGCGCGCGACTTCCTAAATCCCCTTTGCCCGCTGTGCGGCATAGGCTATTGCGCACGCACATACGGGTTTATTCGTTCATCTATCACCAGCGCTTTTGCCAGCCGCCTTTCGAGGTTATACCTTCTTAAATTTGGAGTGAATGCTGTTCGTTGTCTTTCTCTTTCTGCATTAATCAGTTCAGGATCAATATTTGTAATCTGTTCCCATTGCCCGGCTGGCAACTGTGACCGCAACTGGTCTGCTGTAAGTGCGGCACTGATCGTCCCACCCTGTTCTTCAACGCGCGCTTTTAATTCACTGTGCTCAAACGGATTCCTTGGTGTGGAAGTAGGAGCACTCTCCGGATTGGAGGGAGGGGTGGCTTGGTATCGTCTGATACTTTCCGAATTCACCTTATCAATAAGCTCGTCGGTCTGAGTCTCGATTGTGCGGGTGTCGTCTGCGTATATCGCTGGATGCTGCGCTCTGAGATTTCTAATTGCGCCCTCAAGGTACGTACGAAGTTCTAGAGGGAGCTTCTTCGCATCCAGTTGCTGAACGGCGTTGTCTCTCGACTTTACGTCGATAACCACAGACTTGTCGTGATGAAGCGAGGTAAGAAGATTGTCGAAGGCTTCGACGTAGTCAGAAGGCGAACCGGCGAGATCGGGAAACGGATAATGATACCCAGCGCAATCGCCATTGTATAGAAAGGCAGCCTGTTCTTCGGCGCCTGCTGCAATGCTGAGAACAACAAAAAGTTGGCGCATCTCCTCCTTGGGCAGTCCAAGGGTGACATCGTCTCCATTTCCGCCATCGGCGGGAAAAGTTTCTGCCAAGTCGCCGACGGCTGAAAACGCAGCCTGCAGGTCCTCGTCATACTGGAGGTCTTCGGGTTGCGACAGGTGGTACACGAAGACCTGCGTGACATACGGAGCCGAGCAATCGTATGCCAGCCCGCACTGGGCAAAGTGTGCGAGCGCGCGAACCTCTTTCCACTCCATCGGCGACAGAACCAGATGAACTGTGTCATCGCGCTCCTCAGAGTTTCCGGACACTACGTGTAGGCCTCCCGCTTCTTGCGAACGATCGTATTTTGCGGTAAACCGCATTGAGTTACTCCTGACGCTATCTCAACCGGGGCTTCCATGGTGCTCCCGTCCGAAGTGTTCAGCGAACTCGGTTATCTGCCGCAGGTAGCAGACAATCGTGGATTCGGAGTAGTTGCGGCGCCGCATCTCCTCCTGCATTCGTTTGCGAAGTTGGGTCACGGAATCTCCTTCCGCGACCTACAATAATCGGCAATCCGCCGCGCAGCGGCTTAGTTCAATGGTGGTTATCGCGCCGCATCAGCATTGGCGCGCAAGCCCAGGCGTCGATCCTGCCGAAGCTACCGATGCCAATTCGCGGGCCGATTTTGACGAACCCGCGGCTTGATGACTCCACGCGCGCGGTTTCTCCCGTCGTCGGGAGCCTCGCGAGAACCGAATTACGATTCAACGCCACGGTCGACTTCAGGATTCCCGAGGCTCCCGATCCGCAGCAAATGAAGGGCCGGGATTGAGACATCATCGGAAGATAAAAAAGGAGTTGCCTTGGCACAGGCGCCATGCGTTTTTCAAAGCAAGTTCATTTGATGCAGAATGGCGTGAAATCTTGCAGAAGATCTTAGACCATCGAAAATGGGATTGACCTTCAATGAAATCAGCCCTGGAGTGCGGCTGTCGTAGGCCTTCTGTAGCCAATCCATCGCGCGATCTTTTTCACCGAGTTCGGCCCAGATGACGCTGAGCATAAATGGATTGGGGTTATCCAGTTCCGCTGAGCGTGCCCATTGTAGGGCCTCCCGGCGTGCCCCTCCTGCCGCAGCGGCCCAAGCCTGTTCCCCGATCCAGCCTTGACGTCCGGCACTTCGATCGCCAGTATTGAATTCATTCATCGCTTCCCCCGGACGACGCATGAGCATCAAAGCATATCCTTTTCGATCGTGCGCCAAGTGGAATGATGCATCCAGTTTCAGGACTTCATCCAGTGTCTGAAGCGAACGGCTGTAGTTCCTCTCGAAGTTGTAGAGCTGCGCCAGATCGGTCAAGATGATGGGCGAGGCCGGATCCAGGTTACGAGCCACTTCGAATTCCGCTTCCGACTCGCTAAATTTTCCCATCATCGTCAGGAACTCCGCATACCAATGATGCGCCGTGACGTAGTTGGGAGCCATCTGGATTGCGGATCTCAACTCGTGCTCCTCCCGATCCCAATCGAAATCGTAATTGCCGGCCATTAGGGCAAGAGTCGCATGAGCCTCGCCCAAGGAAGGATCCACCTGGATCGCTTTCTCGATCGCGGCCTTGGCGAGCGGGAGCATCTCCTGGACGGAGCAGTGCGGCGCACCGATCTGAAGAAGATAGGAGTCGGCGAGGCCCACGTATGCCGGGCCGTATTGGGGATCGGCGTCAGCCGCTCTCTTGAAGTTATCGATTGCCTGGGCGTACGCGTTCTGGTCGCGCTTATTCCAGTAATGCCGGCCCAACAAGTAATAACGATAGGCCGCCGCACTCGAGGGCCGCCTGCGGGCCATGCGGCGGTCTTCATCGGCTGGAAGCGCGGGAACCAATTCGCTTACCGCGAGCTTCGCCAGGCGCGCTTCCATCTTCAGTAGATCGCCTGAATTTTCCTCGAAGCTTTGCGCCCATATCGCCTCGCCGGTCGCACTCCGAAGCAGCCGCGCGTTGATATGAATCCGCCCGCCAGCCGTCTGGATACTTCCTGCTAGAACAAATCCCGTCTTGCGGCGGCGCCCGAGTTCGGCGGGATCTTCTAATTTGGCCGCCCTCTCGGGCTTGAACTCGATCACCGCCAATCCCGAAAGGCCGCTCAGTTCCATGGTTAGCGAGTCCTGAAGCCCGCGTTGAACAAGGATTGCTTCAGGCGTGTCTTCGACGATTTCCAACGGCGTAATCAGGAGGGTTTGAACCACTGGCTGCGGGTGACGCATCCAGCTAAAGGCGTACGCCGCCCCCGAGAGCAGCACGATTCCGAGCGCGAGGGCGACGATCCCTCGCGTCCTCCATCTTCCACTAGCGGGTATGGAATGAGCAGGCACCGCCGGCGAACTGACTGGAGGCTCAATCGAATCGAGAGATTCCACGGGGTTCACATCCGTGAAGTGTTCTTCCTCAACGGACGCGACAAACCGGTAGCCATGCTTGGGCACCGTCTCGATGTACCGCCGGGCGTCAAACGACCGTGCCTCGGCGACGTCTCCCAATGCCTTTCGCAGATCAGCGATGACGCGTGCTAGCGTGCCCTCTTCGACGATTTGTCCAGGCCAGAGGCGATCCCTCATGGTGGAGCGTTCCACCAACCCTCCCGCGTTTTCCACAAGGAGTATCAATGTGTCCATGACCTTGGGGCTCAACGAAACGGCCTCGCCGGACCGCCAAAGGCGCCGCTCGCGGACGTCCAGGTAGAACGGATTGAAACGATAAAGTGCCTGTTTGTTGATCGACATGGACGGCCTCATAAGTTTCTCAAGAAAATCTCACACCCTGCAAGTTGACAGACGAACGCCGAGCGTATAGGGTTGATCTTCCCGCACGGTTGCGGGTTTCCGCGTAAGACCAAAACACATGAAATCAAGATATTTAGGAGACCTGATGAAGCCCTTGCGAAGCTTTATTTTGATGACTGCGTTTGCGGCCCTGGCAGCCGCTCAGAATTACTCCGCTGACGTGCTGGCCCTTAGTCCCCTCGGCTATTGGCAGCTCGCTAGTAATGGCGCCGACTCGTCCTCTCATGCCGTGTCCTTAGGGGGCAGCGGTGTCACGTTCGTCACCCCGAATGGTCCCCCTAGCGGTGGCGGGTCTGCCGCCTTCACCGGTGGAACGCAAGTCTTGACTCTGACCGCGGCGCAGAGCGCCAACTTCAGTTTCTCGACTTCGTCCAAGTTCACGGCGATGGCATGGGTGAAAACCACGGGCCAGGTATTGGGAGTCATGCCGGTGATAGCAAAGGTCGATCAGAATACGTCAACGGGGTGGGGACTGCTGATCGACAACGGCGGGAATAACGGTATCGCCTCGGGTTTGACGCAGGGGAGCGGACGCGTTGCATTCGGATTTTTCGTGCAAGGTAATCCGATACTGACAATCGAAAGTTCAGTGGCGATTAATGACGGGAACTGGCATTTGATCGCCGGGAGTTCCGATGGAACTGGCCAGGTAGCCGGGCTGCACATTTATATCGATGGCAACCCCGCGTTCACAAGCACAATCGCGAGTTCCGGGGCTGGCTCTCCCATCAACACTGCCGTATTCACCATCGGGAATACGCAGGACGGAAGCGTTCCCTTTGAAGGCAACATTGGCGGCGCAGCGGTGTTCAACGCTTCGCTGACACCGGCGCAAATCAACAAGCTTGGGGAAGATGCTGGCTTTGCGAAAACGATTCTCTCGCAGTTCGCCTTTGGCGGTGGCTGGTACTCCGCAGTGTATTTCACCAACGATTCGGGGGGAACGGTATCGTTCACGGTGAACTTTACCTCAGACCTCGGCACGCCTCTGATTATTCCATCGCTCAATAGCGGCTCCACCGTCGTGACGCTCGCCTCCGGCGCCTCCACGATTATTGAAGGAGTTAGCAGCGGAAACCTCCAACAAGGTTACGTCATCACCTCCTTGCCGCCGAACGTGACTGGATACGGATTGTTCCGGCAGAGCCAGACCGGCGTCCCGGATCAGGAAGCAGTGGTGCCGCTCGCCGGCACGAATTTCGGTAACGCGTTTCTCACTTATGATGAGACACCCGGCATAGCCACAGCGTTCGCGCTCGTCAACTCTATTAACGTCCCGATCACGGTGACCATCACTGTGACCGACAACAGCGGAAACGTCGTCGGGACGGCGACCCTTCCACCCATTCCTCCGGCGAACAAAATCGAGAACGTGCTGAGCGCCTACATACCGAACATCACGGGGACGCGAGGATCAGTCCATTTCGGTTCCCCGCAAGCAGGCATCAGCGTCCTTGGCCTACGATTCAGAGGCTCTGCGTTCACTTCGATTCCAGCACTCTCCGGCCGCCAGCTCGGTTTGTACATCGGAGTCCAATAGTGAAGTTAGCGCTTTATCTAATAGCGAACGACGCACGATGCGGATAGTTCGGCGAGAACTCCGTCGTCGCTATTGGCCCGTGATTTTTTCAGCGATGATGACACTCGCGTTTTCCGTGCGATCGAGAGATATCATTCGAGGCCGTGTGCGCATTGATTCAGTCGTGACCGATCAAGCATGTCCCGATAACGGTTCTTAACAGGCTGGGTCTCTGTCGGGGCACGCTAGCCTGGTGAGCTTTCCCAACAGTCGCGGAGGGTCCCATTCGATCGATTGCCCGGGATGCATCGCCCGGCCAGACACTTGTTGTGATCGCGGATGAGGCACGCGACCGTAGCACACGAACCGGTCGAGCATCGATGGAAGCAGCGGGTCTCGTTCATCGTTCGTTTATGGGACAAGTACGGGTGTATTATGGCTCAGCTTGACCGAAGACGACATTACGCAATCGATGCATGAGTCCGGCCCTCGACTGCGGCGGGGCGACAGGCTGGCAGGACGATTTGTGGTTGTTCAATTCCTGGCGCGCGGCGGTATGGGCGAGGTGTACGAGGTCTCTGACGAACATCTGCAAGGAAAACATTGTGCCTTGAAGACGCTTCGGTTGGAGATGGGCTCTGACGCGATGGCGCAACAGCGCTTCGAGCGCGAAGTGCTCCTGGCGCGCGAAGTTAACCATCCGAATGTCTGTCCGACGTACGATATCTTTCGCGAAGAGGCAGGGGACCTGCTGTTCCTGACCATGAAACTCCTGCGAGGCGAGTCCTTGCGGGCGCGGTTGAAAAGGCCCGGGAGAATCGACGCGCAAACGGCCTTGGAGATCGCGCAACAAATGGCAGCGGGACTGGATGCGGCGCACAAGGCCGGCATCGTTCATCGCGACTTCAAGCCGGGTAACGTGATGCTGGAGAACGCGGGAGGGCAATTGCGCGTCTCCATCACGGATTTCGGGTTGTCGAGGCTGAACGAATCGGACCACACTCTGGCCCAGACGGGAAGATTTCCGGGCACGATTGGCTATATCGCGCCGGAGTTGCTGGAGGGCCGCATTGCCACCCCGGCGGCGGACGTCTATGCATACGGCGTAGTGCTCCACGAGATGCTGACTGGCGACAGAACTTCGAGCGATCTCGAAAAAATCCCTGCGCCGTGGTTGCCCGCTGTGAGGGGCTGTCTGGAACCCGATCCCGAAAAGCGGTTTCAATCGGCGGGCGAGGCACTGGGGGTTGTTGGATGGCCCGATGCGGCAAGAAGGACAAAGGGTACGGGCAAGCCCTCATCACGGCGGAAAATGATCGGCGTGAGCGCCGTGGTTGTAGCCGGGGCCGGTGCGATCTGGTGGCGCTGGCCGGAAGCGGCCGCTAAAGTGAATGCGCTGTTTCATCCGCTACCGCAGCACCGTTTCGTGGCACTGCTGGCGTGGCCTCCGGAAGCGGATTCAGAGACGAAACCGCTGCTACGTACAGTGCTGGATGCGATCGATAACCAGTTGACGCGGGCCGAAGCGGCGTTGAAACAATTCGCGGTGATGGCGCCGGGCGCTGGTGGCCAGGCGCCGCCGACGACTTTGTCGGATGTGGTGAGCTCACTGGGAGCAAATCTGGTGCTGGGCGCGTCGCTGCACAACCGCGGGCCCGGCTATTGGCTGGCGCTGAGGGTATTCG
Source organism: Terriglobia bacterium (assembly GCA_963819125.1). Lineage (GTDB taxonomy): Bacteria > Acidobacteriota > Terriglobia > Bryobacterales > Bryobacteraceae > Palsa-187. The sequence goes on along the minus strand of CAWFUQ010000009.1, from coordinate 41,198 downwards.
ATGCCGCGAGCGGAGCTGTACTGCGCAAGAAGGAGTCGCAATTCACCGCGGCCGACATCAGCCGGCTGGCGGAGCGGGCGTCGATCTTCGCGGCGGAATTGCTGGACGTCCCACCAATGCAGTCCGCGCTGAAGGACCAGGATGAGATGGCGAAGCTGCCGGCAGCGGCGTATCAGCTATTCGGCGAGGCCGAAGAGTTGCGCAGCCAGCCGAATGATAAGGGGCTCGACAACGCAATCGATCGATATCAAAAACTACTGGATGTGGAGCCTCGGTTCGCACTTGGCTATGCGGATCTTTCGCTTGCGTACACCCGGAAATTTCAACTGATTAAGGATCAGGCGTTCCTGAATCTGGCGGAAAAGAACGCGGCGTTGGCTGTGCAATACAATTCGGAATCGGCAAAGGGAGTGCTGGCGGGGGCCGTCGTGGATCTCGAAAGAGGAAAGACACAAGCTGCAGTGGATGGGTTCGGCAAAGCGCTGCAGCTCGATCCAGGGAACCCGCTAACTCTGGTTTACAAGGCGCACGCGTTCGCGGACACGGGGCAGGTCAAGGAGGAGGAGGCCGTGTACCGCGAGATCGTGCGGCGGCGCCCCAATCTTTGGCTCGCATACAACGACCTGGGTGTTTTCCTGTATCGGCAGACCAGGTATCAAGAAGCAGCCGACGCGTTCGCCGAAGGCGCCGCAGTGGCGCCAAAGGTCGCTTTGCCACTTACCAACCTGGGAACGGCATACCTGTTAATGCACAAGGACAAGGACGCGGAGGTTGCATTCCGGCGGAGCCTGGAACGCGCGCCGAACGAACTGGCGTATTCGAACCTGGGTTCGCTCGCGTTCGTGCAGGGCAACTATAGAAAAGCCATCGAGGATTACGGCAAGGCGATCGAATTGAATCCGAAAAATCACCGCACCTGGCGCAACCTGGCGGATAGCTATTCGATGTTCGGCGATTCCAAGAAACAGACGGAGAACTATGCAAAGGCGGCGGAGATTCTCTCGGAGTCCTTGAAGGTGAACCCGGCGCCCAGCGCAAACTGGATAACGCTCGCGTTTTATCACGCCAAGCTGGGACGAACCGTCGATTCCGAAACCGACCTGAAAGTTGCCGACCATCGCGGGCTTGACCAGCGCGGGCAATTCACGAAGGCACAAACGCTGGCCGTGCTCGGTCGCCAGCAGGAGGCGCTCGACCTAATACTGAAACTGATCGATCAGGGGCTGTCGACGGTCGACGTGGATCTGGCGCTGGATCTAAAACAAGTGAGGGCCAATCCAAAATATCGCCAGCGTATCGCCGCGCGCTGAAATAGTATACACTCGCTGCTACCAAAGGAGCCTTAAACGAATGCTGAGCGTAAGCCTCTGCCGTGTCGCGTTGTGTTTCCCGATCGTCCTGTCGATGGTCTTTCTGTCCGGGTGCGACAATCCAATAAACTTAGCCCTCGGGCAAAACAACAAGATTGCGTTGTCTCCGACGCCGGGGCAGCATCTGGTCTGGAAGAACGGGATTACGGTCCAGTTTCTTGGGCTGTCTCCGTGCACAGAGCAGGGCGACTCTCAGACAGGCAACTGGATTTCAGAGTGCCACGTCAAGGACAACGCGACCGCCAACACTCAAATGCAGTTCTTTTACATCTGCAAGGATTATGGCTGTAGCGATCCCGAAGTGGACGTGGGCAGCGGGGTCGGCGTATTGCACGACGGAAAATCAAAAACCAGTAAAGTAATGGACGCGGTAGGAGTATATTGCAACTCGGGCACGGTAACCCTTGCTCCGCCAGATTTGCCCAATAACGCGCAAAATGCGCCCCTCAAGCCGGGTGTCGTGGTGAACTGGATTTCAGTGGGCGGACTAGCGGATTGGACGGTGATCTTCGACACCGCCGGTGTGTGCGAAGAGGGCTCGATTCAGTCCAGCGGAAATACGATGTGCGCCGTCAAGCAAGGTCTCACGCCGGGGAAATATACCTACAAGGCGTCTTCGACCAGTTGCGCGACGCAAGCGTCAGGAAGCCTGACCACGGTAGCACCTTGATAAAGGCCAGTCATCGCCGCAGCGGTCCGATGGCGAGTAATTGAGGCAGGGCCGACAATCAAACACGAAGTTCCCGTGTATCTCAACCACTCCGCGCTTTCCTGTCAATAGGTGGACTCGTCGTGCGGTTCAGAGGGATTCGAGCTCGAGTGAAAGCTTGAGCTGGTACGTTGTCGCAGCGCAACTTGCGACCTGAAACGCGCGGTCTGATCAGTGGTGAACAGCAGTTCGCCCTTGCCGGCCTGCTTGATCTGTATGTGGCCGAAACTGGCGCTCATGATGCCGGAAGAGCCGTGAGCATGGGAATCGAGCAGTAGGTGACCGATTTCGTGCGCCATCACAGCTCCCAGGATAGAGGAGACGCCAGCTTGCCACCGTCGGGCGGTTTCCTCAATTGTGGGATAGAGGCGCTCGAACCTACGCACGGATACGGCATCGCGCAGCCCATTGGGCAGATCAGCCGTGGAGTGGGGTCGCCAGAGCGCGGCGATCGCCGGTATTCTCGAAAGCTCGCTAGCGAGGTACGGGCGGAAACCCTCGCTATCCGGAGATGAATCATCCCCGAAGGATCGAATTAGATGGGCGGCTCCGGCGTTGCCCAATGTACCGCTCCAATAATCCATTTGTGCGATTGTATCTGGTCCAACGAACAACGCCCAGAGCGATCAAGACAGTTAGAAACAACCATAGAGTCGCTGGTTCAGGAGTTGACACCGAGGGCGCATCCACAGTCACGGAGAAGGGAACATCGACGAGATCGTCGAATGTACCGGCGTCCGTTCCGCCGACGATCGAGAACAGATTGCCGACGTATGTTCCGGGTACCGCGCTCGAATCGATCGTGATGTCGAAGAACTCGAAAGGATCAGGGCCGCTATCTGCTGACGGATCGAGAGAGAATGGCGCGTTCGCGTTGAACGGTGCATCGTTCACGGTGAGAAATGGAGTGGAGGTTATTGAGCTGTCTCCATTCAAAAAGATAGTATCGGTCGCAGATAAATTGAAAATGGTGGCAAAAAAAGCCACGGTCGCTCCCGGCGTACCTGTGAGCGTGGACTGAACCAGCTCCACTGAGAGCACGTCGGCCCGCATTGCGGGCGCGAGACCTGCCCCGCAAAGGAGCGTCAGACAAAAGAGTCCGCACTTCGTCCGATTCATGATGAAGCCCTCCGATACGAATCTCATGGCAAATTCACTTGACGGATATTCGCGTTCCATTGCGCGCCGGTGACGCCCGCGGCCGAGTAGGATCCCTGGAAGCTGATCGACGACGTCTTGCCCGGAATTGACGCGATCGGGAACTTCGCGGAGAAGCTGCCCGTAGCTCCGGGAGCGATGTTCCCGACAAAAGTCGAGCCGACGAATCCGGTGGCTGCGATGTTCCCCATCTTGGCGCTGAGGGCGAAGAGGAAGGTCACCGGAACGTTCCCCGCGTTTTTCAACGTAACGGTGACGACGTAATTGCCGGCACCATCGTTGACGACGCTCGGCGCGAGCGGCACCAGGCTCACCGAAGGCACCATCCATTCCCACAGGTCGTTGGCGACGCCACTATTCGTCCCTCCTCCGAACACGAGGGGCCTTTGTAACAGAGCGTCGTACGACATCGCCGGAAGTGCGCGCGCGGGCGGGCTCGATACGGGAGTTCGCTGGATCCAGTTCGCTCCGTCCCAGGCCCAGGTATCACTAAAAAGGCCGTTGTCGCCTGTATCTCCTCCGAACAGAAGCGTCTGCTGATGGGCGGAATCAAAGGTCATGCCGGCAAGGGCCCGGGCTGGTGGACGGGTCAAAGGCGCCTGGAGCAGCCAGTCGACACCATTCCACACCCACGTGTCATCGAAATAGCCGCCGGGTTGCAAGCCCCCAAATAAAACCACCACCTGGCGTTCCGCGTCGTAAGCCATGGAATGATTCTGTCGCGCGGGGGGGACGTGAATGGGAAACTTCTGCGTCCAATTGTTCCCGTCCCAAACCCACGTATCCGAGAAGTACACGTCCGGACCGATGCCGCCTAACGCGGTCCCTCCGAACAGGACCACCTGGTGGCGAGCGGCGTCATACGCCATCGCATGCGAATCACGGGCCGGCGGGCTGGTGGGAGGCGACTTACGGGTCCAATTGCTGGTGCTATCCCAGACCCACGTGTCCGCCAGATCCATCGGTATCGAGACGAGCGGCACAAAGTACAGCTGTCCGCCGAACAGAACCACCTGGGCGTTCCCGGCGTCGTACGCGAGAGCGTTACCGGACCGGCCCGCTGCGCCGGGATTCATCAATTCCGGAACGGTCGCCGGGGACTGCTGCGTCCAGTTGGTCCCATCGAAAGTCCAGGTGTCGAATCCCGTGGGGCCGCCGCCGAACAACAAGGACTGGTGCTGCTGCGTATCATAAGCCAGCGCGCTTGCTTCGCGGGGCGTCGGATTCGCCGTTGGGAAAAACTGGACCCAGGTCTGGGGCTGATCGAAATTCGCGACGACGGAAACCGGCGCGTTCATCGTGACGGCGCAGGCGGGCGAGAATCCGGTGCAGGCGCCGCTCCAGAACTGGAACTGGTAACCCGGGGCGGGCGTGTTGGACACGAGCACGACGGTCCCCGCATCGTAAAACGGTCCGACTGGACCGAACTGCGTCACTGTGCCCTCGCTTGCGGGGACAGCGGTGGTAGTCAACAGATACTGACTCTTAAAACTTCCGTTTACCGTGACCGCTCCATTCGTCACGATCACGTTGTGCGACTGCGCGCCGCCGTCGGACCAGGAAAGGAAAACCGCTTGGGCTCCGGCTCCTGTCGACTGGGGAGACGCCAGCGCCAACTGATAACTCCCGGCGGGGAGCGAAAAACTCGCGGAGCCGGTGAGCGGGAATCCGCTCAGACTGTACTGGATTCCCGGCGGCACGTTGATGGTCACCAGGAATTTCGGAACGGCGAAATTCGCGGTGGCGCTCAATGGCGAATTCATGGTGACGAAGCAGATGGGACTGGTGCCACTGCACGCTCCCACCCAACTGGTGAAAGTCGAGCCCCCGGACGTAAACGCAATCACTGTGACCACTGTTCCCGGATCGTAGTACGGCCCGGCCGATCCAGGTCCGGTTTGCGTGACGCTTCCACCGCTGGGCGGGTTGGCCGACGTCGTCAGCAGATATTGCGTTTTGAAGGTCGCGGTGATGGTCAGCCTCGCGGCGCCCACGGTGATCGAATGAGACGGGAGTCCGCCGTCGGACCAGGAAACAAACAATGCTTGCGTTCCCGTGCCGTTCGGTTGGGCGGCAGCCATGGTCAGCGAGTAGCTGCCCGGCGCGAGCCCGATGTTCTGCGATCCCGTATAGGTTGTTCCGTTTAGCGTGAACTGAATCCCGGCGGGGACGTTTACCGTTACGCCCGCGAATTGCGCCGTCACACTGTGTGGCGCGTTCATCGTTACGGAACACGGGCCGAGCCCGGAGCAATCGCCGCTATAACCCGCGAACGCCCAGCTGGGGTTGGGGCTCTCGGTCACGGTGACCGGAGTGCCGGTATCGTAGAAACTCGTGGCCGGCAACACGCTTCCGCTCCCGGCAGGCGACACGGCGCTGGTGAACTGATATTGAGTCTTGAATGTCCCTGTGATGGTTAGCGCTGTGTTTGAGACCACAAATGAATGGGACGCCGCGCCGCCGTCCGACCAGGAAACGAAGACCGCCTGGGTTCCCACACCGGTGGATTGCGGAGTGGCCAGCACCAGCGCGTAAGTGTTCGGCGCCAGCGACAACGTCTGCGGCCCGGTGTAAGGCGGGCCTCCCACGCTGAACAGGACTCCAGCGGGGACGTTGATGGTGACCTGGTAAGTGGGCGGCAGGAAGTTTGCGACCACGCTCGCGGGGGCGTTCACAGTCACCACACAGGGAATCGCCGTGCCTGCGCATGCGCCGGCCCAGCCCGAGAAGGTGAAGTTGGCAGCGGCCTGCTCTGTCACGTTGACAGTGGATCCGGCGTCGAAGTAGGGTCCGGTCGAGCCGCCCGTTCCCGAAGGAGTGATGGTGCCACCGTTGAAGGGACTCACGGTAGTGCCCAGAAAGTACTGCGTCGTGAAAACGCCGGTGATGCTGACGGCGGATGAGCCGACGGTTACGCTGTGGGTCTGTGTGCCGGCATCGGACCACGACGCAAACACCGCCTGCGTGCCGGCCGCGATCGCCTGCGGCGAAACGGTGGCGAGAGTATAGCTTCCCGGCGCGATATTGATGGTCTGAGATCCGGTGTACGCCGTGCCGTTGAACGTGAATTGGACGCCGGCCGGTACGTTCACGGTCACCGCTATTGACGAGCCGGTGTCGGCAAGCAGCCACGTGTCCGACAGATGTGTGCCATCGCCCGCTTCTCCTCCAAACAGGACCACCTGCTGGTTCACCGCGTCATACGCCAGCCCGTACCCAACGCGCGGCGACGGGCTCGTCGTCGGATTAAGCTGGCTCCACGTGACTCCGTCCCACACCCAATTGTCAGCGACGTACGCTGATGTATTGGTCAGCGTCCCCCCGAACAGAAGGGTCTGCTGACTCGCCGTCATAAACTGAAGCGGAGCGAGAACATTGCGTGGCGCAGGCGAGGTGGCAGGCGTCGCCTGAGTCCAACTGGTCCCATCCCAAAGCCATGTTTGAGAGCGATACAGCCGCGCCACCGAATCGAAGGCGTAGGTCAGGCGGACCGTCTGCTGCCGCGTCTGGTCGTAACCGATCTGCGATTCCGCTCCCGCCGGAGGATTGGCCACGGACGTCTCATGGGTCCAGTTGCTTCCATCCCACACCCAGGTGTCGTTGGCGATAAACGTACCGAAACTCCCGCCGCACGCCATGACCACGCGCTGGCGCGCTTCGTCGTACGCCATGCAGAGAAATGCCTGCTTCGGCGGCACGGTCGCCGGCGTCTTCTGAGTCCAGTTGGTGCCGTCCCACACCCACGTATCGCTGCGGTAGTCGAGTGTATCCAGGCCGCCAAACAGGACCACCTGTTGGTGCAATTTGTCGTACGCCATAGCGTGTAATTCGCGGGCCGGCGGACTGGTGGCAGGTGTTTTTTGAGTCCAGGTGACGCCGTCCCACACCCAGGTGTCCGCAAGATATTGATGGAGGTCTTCGTTGGTTGTCCCCGCCGAACAAGACCACCTGGTGGTGGGAATCGTCGTAAACCATGGCGCCAAATGCTCGCACCGGCGGAGATGTGGCTGGCGATTGTTGTACCCAGCTGGGCTGGGCCTGCGCCGTAGTGGCGCACAAGGCTGCAAAAAGTGCTAGCTGCGGGAAGAAATGAAGGCCGATCCTATCCATAAAGTGGCAACTATCGGAAGGGAGTGCCGGCCTGGACGGATTATTACCTTGGACGCGAGCGATTTTTATCGGGCTGCCAAACTCTGGAGCAGATCGCGGATCGCCGTGCGCTTGGGATCCAGGTGCGAAGCTTCGGTCAGCTCGCGCCGGGCGTCGTCGATCAGGCCGGCGCGGCCATATTCGACTCCCAGCAGCAGATGCTCGCCGGGCTGACGGCGCGCCAGGTCGCGAAGACGTTCAGCGGCGGCCGAATCGAGGACGCGGAAACGCGGCGCGGTTTCCGAGGGAGGCGGCAAAGTGACCCGCTCGGCTCCGCGCGTCGCCGTCACCTGCCATTGGTAATCAGACCCGCGCGAAAGATTCGCCGTCCACCGGGTTTGGCTGATTTCGGGGCTCGATGCCGCGGGCTCACCGGTGAGCGAGAATACGCGGACCTGATAAGTCCATTCGCCACTGATCGGCTGCCACTGGAATTCGACTGCAGGTTCAAGCACCGCGGTTGCCTTGGGCGAAAGCAGAGTTGCGGCACTTGCGCCCGCGCCGCCCATTAGAACCTGACTGGTGGGCCCAAGCTGATCGAGAAAAGCGGGCAACAGAATTCGGCCGGTGCGCAGCGCCCCCTCAACCACCGCAGGTTCCGAGGAGCGGTGAGCCAGCCAGAAGGCGCCAGCGGCAAGAAGCACAATCGCTGCCGCGGCAGCGTAGCGCACTAGGGACCAGCCGGTCTGAGAAGGAGCCGGCATTGCGGCGCGAACGTCGGTGATCATGCCGTCCACGTCCATGCGCCGCGCCAGTGCTTGCCGACAGGCCGTGCACTCCGCGATGTGATAGTGCACCTCGCGAAGTTCTTCCGGCGAAAGCAACTGGTGCTCGTAACCGAACAAGGTCTCGGGCCGCAGATGGTCGGATGGATTCATGCGGCGCCTCGCAGTTTCTCCCTTGAAAAGGTTGAGTCGTTTGACATAGATATATTACCTAGACAGGTTGATCTCCCAGCCGGTTCACCAACCTCTTTCGCGCTGCCATCCTTAAATTGATCACCTGCTGCCGCGTCGCGCCGAGGAATTTGGCGATGGTGTTGTCGTCCCACGGCAGCTCGACCCAGATCGACGCAAGCTCTGCGTCGCCGATCTCCAGTGCCCTCGCGGTTTCGGGGAATGAGGCCACGCCGGCCAGTTGGAAAAGAGAAAGAATCGAGCTGCCGCGGCCATCCCGCAGATTGAGCAGCAGAGCGATCCGCTGAGGACGCGGCAATTCGTGAATTTCCTGCCACAGGCGTGCGGTATAACGTCGGCGGTCGATCGAGAGCTCGGCATGATATGCGGCAGCGGGAATGGACTCTGCATCAACCGCGACCGAGGCGCCCTCAGAATCCGGCGCAATCCGCCACATGCGCGCCACCAGATCCGTCAGCGCGTCAAAAGGAATTGGGCCGTCTGCGGCCTCGAAGATCTGTTCCAGTAGCGCAGCAAGATTACGATTGCCCTCCAACCGGTTCACAATCCCGCCAAGGATTTCCGGCGACGCGACAGGATGGTCCTCCCGCCACGACGCCAGTCCGCACCAGATGGTTCCGAGTTTCTCCCAGCTTCGAAATTCGGAATCCTGCAGTAGAAATCGAATCTGCGACTTCAGGCGCGCCCAGCCGGAACGCCTTCGCCGGAAATAGTGGTGGCAGGTGTTCGCGGCCAGCGTGCCGACGTAAGCTCCGAAATCGTCGATGGGAACCGCGCCGGGTTTGGCTTTCATGCGCCGCAAGTACAGCAGCAATTCCAGGCGCGCTTCGGAGCAAACGTCCTCGATATCGTCCCAGCGCCCGGATAATCGCGAGTGAACCGTACGCCGGATCACAGGGTCTGCGCAGGCTGTCATCAACTCGCCCAGGCGCTCCTGCTGCTCGGTCGAATCCGCGGCATGGAGATAAGCGTCGAGGCGCTGGTCCATTCGTTAATTGGGGCTGCCGACGAGGATGAACCCGGCCCAGTAGAACGGGTGCGAGTATTTCGCGCTTGAAATGAGGGAAAGTGCGGCCTGCTGTAACGCCGTCGCTTTGGCGAAGGAGGCTGAGGCCGGCCGCCTAGCCAACCAGTTGCGGTGGAAGCCGATCATCAGCTCCGTGGTGCTCACCGATTCGACCCGCCACAGACTGGCGACGGTGGTGGGCGCTCCCGCGACAAAGGCGGCCCACAGCATTCCATTGATCCCTTCACCGGCCGGCGCGCGGCCGCGCGCAGTTTCACAGGCCGATAGTACCAGCACTTCTGCATTCAATTGAAATTGCATCAGCTCGCGTGCTTCGAGCGTACCCGCGTCCCCCCCAGACCGAGCCAGCAGCACTTGCGAATACATCGGATTCAAGTCATCGAGGACCGCGTGCGCTGCCAGATGAAGCACACGATAGTTCGCAGCTTCATCTTTCAGCCGTCCTTGGGTGGCCGCCTCCCCGATGAGAATGCGGCTGTTCCGTGAACCGTATAGCTTCTCGATCTCGCGCACCTGCCGCTCGGAATCGGCTAGCGGATCCTGTCCCGACGGATTTCCCAACGCCAGCAGTTCACGCCCTGCGGGAGTTGCCCGGCGATCTTGCGCCATTCGAATTGTTTCTTTCAAGACCGCCATCGAGGGTGCATAAGAAACAGCAGTCTGCTCGATAAAGAAGTGACCCGGCCCGGGCTGAAGTGCCTGGAATGCCACATCCCACAGCGGCCCTTCCGGAATGATCACCACGCGAGGCTGACCCGCCAGGTCGTGCTCCACTGGCCTCAGCAACAGGCGATAAAGGTCCTGGGCCGAGGCCGTATAGCCCAAATCGTGCGATGCGAGCTGCCGATGGAACTCCGCCGATTTCGCGCTGAGCGCGGTCCGTCCGATGCCGAGGCGCACCAGCCGGACGGGCGTCCCGCGCTTGATCACGAACACGTATGTATTCCCGGGCGTGACGAAGTAATTCAGGATCGCCGCCCCCGCATCGGAGGCGACCTGCGTCATCTGGGCCGCACTCATGGCCGGAGAGGCTCCACGCTGGAATGCGATTTCGGGATGCGCCGCGTACAGTTCGCTCTGCCTGGCGTCGAGCTCACGCCGCGCGCGGTCGCGTTCGGTTATCAACCGCGCTTCGGACTGTTTGGAAATTTGCAGATTCAGTCCGGCCAGCCGATTCTGTAATCGACGCTCGGTCTCGCGCTCGTCGGGCGTGAGGGACTTGTCCAGGTTGGCGCGGCCGGAGCGCAGAATATCGCCGAGTGCCCGGGCCTTGGATTGCTCAGTGAAACCCAGCGCGGCATCGGTCTGTCGGTTGGCCAGAGCGAGCGCGACCCGTTCCTGGTAAGGCTCCAGCTTGTCGACGAAATAGACCGGAAGGGCGGTCGGCGGTCCCGCGATCCGCGTCCGCAGTGACTCGATGGTAGCGATCGATGCCCCGAATTCCCTGGCCGCTTCGTCGCCGTGCCCGAGTTTGGCAAGAGCGCGTCCGGCGGCGAGCTGCGACTGCCACAGAGTCTCCGGCCGGTCGATCGAAGCCAGTAGCTCCATCGCTTGGCGCGCCTCGGACAGCGCTTCCTCGCTCCGGCCCTGTTTCAATCGCAGGCGCGACAACTGGGTTTGGGTCTGCGCCAGACTACCCGAATCCGAGATCTCGCGTTGAATGGCCGCCGCCTTCTGCAACTCCTCCCCGGCTTCGGTAAGGCGCTTCAGCCGCAATAAGAGGCTCCCTGAGCCCAGACGAGCCTGGGCCTCCCCCGAGCGGTACGAGATCTGCTGTGCCAGGGTAAGGCTTTCGTGAAGGTGCACCCGGGCTTCGTCGAACCGGTTGAGCGAGATCATTTCGTCGCCCAGGTTCCGATAGGCGTCCGCATCCAAGCTTTTGTCGCCAACGGTGCGGTTCATTTCAATCGTTTTCTTGAAATAAGCGATGGCTTGGTCGTGATTCTGCTGAGCGCGATAGACCAGGCCGATGTTATTAGATACCTCCACCATGGCCCACGGAGATCCGGCACGCTGGTCGGCCTCGAGAGCTTTCTCATAAAGGCGCAAAGACTCGCGGTAGTTTCCGCGATAGGTCTCGATCACGGCGATGTTGTTCAGCGCGTTGCCCGCGCGCGAGTCGTCTTTCAGCGTCTCCGCCAGCGCGAGACTCCTGCGGCTGAACTCCAGTCCGCGCTGGTAGTCGCCCAGTTCGCCATAGCCAATGCCGATATTGTTCAGAACGACTGCGTGGGCTCGATCATTACCCAGAATCGCGAACTCATGCTCCGCGCGCGAGAGGTATTCGATCGCCAGTAGCTTGTCACCCAATTGGCGTGTTGCGTTTCCGAGGTTGTTGAGTACCCCCGCGATTTTGGCGCGGTCGCCCAGTTCCTCCTGGATTGCGAGGACTCGTTCCAGGGTGCTCTTGTCTTCTTTGAATTGACCTCGGCGGTATTGGACATTAGCGATCTGGATGAGCGCCGCGGCGATTCCAAGGCGGTTGCCCATCCGCTCCGCGATCCGAAGGCTTTGATTTGCCAGATTCTCCGCGATCTCGTAATGCGAGAGCCCATACTCCGCGCCTGCCATGCCGGCCAGCGCGGCGGCCTCCGAGCGTGTATCTCGTGCCTCAATCGCCGCGGCGCGGACCTCCTGGTAGGCGGCCATGGCAGCGTCCCACCTGCTTTCCGAGTTCGCCCGCTCGCCTTCCGCCAGCCGGTCCGCCATCCATCCAGATTGGGCAACGGCCATTAGCGGAAGCGCAATAAAGATCGAAAATGCGAATGTCTTCAACGCCCGGGTACCCCACACGAAACTGGTTCCCCGATTGTACACTGCAACTGCCTCGATTTCGGACAGACGCGCATCAATCCGCATTCGCGGAAGTAATCTCGTCAGAAATTTTTTGTCATCGGGTGCGAATGCAACCACCGGAGTTCGACATGATTGGCGTTCCCGATCGGCCGGCGAAGCAGCCGCCCTCCAAGGCGATGCCGGCACACCCGAGAACGGTCGCCTCGACGTGAGTCTCTGCGTCGTCAGAGGCGGGGGCGGTCTGCGAGTAGCACCGAGTCTCGCGCCCACAGTTTTGCGCCATCACGTTCAACACAGCCAATCCATATATCATAATCGCTATCATCTGCGTCACCGAGCGGCCTCGGCATCATCTCCAGCGGATTCTTATAGTTAAGCTATATAGGATGTTCTTGGGAAGGGTGCACCAGATGTGCCGAAACCCACATGATGCACTACATGAGGGTATACACGAGCATTTGTTGCAATCAATGGCTTTGTATAAGCGCCGGAGCGAAAATAGACCAGTAAACGCCGCGTGAGCGGCGTTTTCGGCGGAGCAAAATTAGACCGCCGGAAGACTGGTTCCATCAAACATTCCCATAGGCTTATGTTTTGTGGAACACCCAAGAGGTGTACACAGTGGAGCTGTATGCGCGCGTTCGGCGAGCGGTCGTCGTCGACAAGATGAGTGAACGCGAGGCGGCTCGGCAGTTCGGGCTGGCTCGCGAGACGGTGCGGAAGATGCTGCGCTATGCGGTGCCGCCGGGCTATCGGCGGCAACAGCCGGCGCGCCGCCCGAAACTGGACGCCTGGGTCGGCGCCATCGATCAGATCCTGGAACAGGACAAGTCCGAGCCCAAGAAGCAGCGCCACACCGCCAAGCGCATCTTCGAACGGCTGCGCGATGAGCACAGCTATACCGGCGGCTACACGATCGTGAAGGATTACGTGCGGCTCAAAAAACTGAGTCAGCGCGAGATGTTCGTGCCACTCGCGCATCCGCCTGGCGACGCGCAGGCAGACTTCGGCGAAGCGCTGGTGGTGATCGGCGGAGTGAAGTCGAAGGCGCACTACCTGGCGATGGATCTGCCGCAGTCCGATGATTGCTTCGTGATGGCGTTTCCGGCCGAGACGACGGAAGCATTCTTAGAAGGTCACAACCACGCGTTCGCTTATTTCGGGGGCGTGCCGCGCACGATTCTGTACGACAACACCAAAATCGCAGTGGCGCGGATCCTGGGCGACGGTACGCGCGTGAAGACGCGAGCGTTCACGGAACTGCAGAGCCATTATCTGTTCGCCGAAAAGTTCGGACGTCCCGGCAAAGGCAACGACAAAGGGAAAGTGGAAGGGCTGGTGGGCCACGCGCGACGCAACTTCATGGTGCCGATTCCGCGATTCGCCGACTGGGACAAGTTCAACGCGCATCTTCTGATCCAGTGCCAGAAGCGGCGCGAGCGCAAACTGCGCGGTCACCAGCAAACGATCGCGGAGCGATTCGAGAAAGACCGCGAGCGCCTGCTGCCGTTGCCAGCCGCGCCGTACGAAGCGTGCGACAAGCGATTGACGCGGGTGACTTCGATGTCGCTGGTACGCTATCGCACCAATGATTATTCGGTGCCGGTGGAATGGGGACATCGCGAAGTGCTGGTGAAAGGCTTCGTGCATGAAGTGGTGATCTGCGCGGCGAGTGAAGTGATCGCGCGCCATCGGAGGAGTTATGAGCGCGAAGACATGATCTTCGATCCGCTGCATTATCTGGCGCTGCTGGAGCAGAAGCCGAATGCTCTGGATCAGGCCGCGCCGCTGGCTGGTTGGATTTTGCCGGAAGGCTTCCCGCAACTGCAGCGTTTGATGGAAGCGCGGCTGGGAAAGAAAGGCAAGCGCGAGTTTGTGCAAACGCTGCGATTGATCGAAAACTTTCCGTTGCAGCAAGTAGGACACGCGATCGACGATGCATTGCGGCTCGGCGCGATTTCCTTCGATGCGGTTAAGCATCTATTGCTGTGCCGCGTCGAGCAGCGGCCGGCGCGATTGGATCTGGAAAACTATCCGCACTTGCCCGCGGCGCAAGTGGCCACCACCGCGGCGGCGGATTACCTGACGCTTCTCCGCGGCGGGACCTATTAATATGGACACGCCGCAGGTCCTGCTGGATCATCATCTGAAAACGTTGCGGCTACCAACGTTTCTGCGTGAGTACGATAAAGTCGCGCAGCAATGCGCCGCCGAAGGTGTCGACTTCCCGCGCTACCTGCTGCGATTGACTGAGCTGGAACTGCTCGATCGCGAACGCCGCGCAACGGAGCGGCGCATTCGCCAGGCGAAGTTCGACGTGATCAAGAGCCTGGATAGTTTTGAGTTCGCGGCGATCCCATCCTTAAATAAGGCGCTGGTGTTGGAGTTGGCTCGGTGCGAGTTCATCGAACGGAAGGAAAATGTTCTGGCACTGGGAAACTCGGGCACAGGGAAAACGCACCTCGCGTTGGCGCTAGGACTGGCGGCTTGTCAGAAAGGATTTCGGGTGCGGTTCACCACCGCGGCGTCGCTGGCGCACGAGCTGATCGAAGCCAAGGACGAGCGTCGGCTGATGCGCTTCCAGAAAATGCTATCGAGTTTTGAGTTGCTGATCATCGATGAGTTGGGGTTCGTGCCGCTGTCCAAGACCGGAGCTGAACTGTTATTCGAGGTGTTCAGCCGCCGCTACGAACGCAGTGCGACGCTGGTCACCAGCAACCTGCCGTTCAACGAATGGACCGAGGCCTTCGGATCGGAACGGCTGACGGGGGCGTTGCTGGACCGGCTGACGCACCACGTTCATATTTTGGAAATGAATGGCGAGAGTTACCGGTTGAAAGACAGCAAACAGCGGCGTCCGGCGAAGTCGCGCTCGTAATCACCCGACGGGGGAAACGGCGGCGATTTGCAGGGCCGCCTTCCGCTCCGGCCTAAACGCGCCCCGCAAGGCGGGTCGCAGGCCTACGCTGCAGCCGTCCCCGCAAATCCTTGGAAAGAAGACCCTAACTGCCTAGGGAATGGTCTAGTTTCTCTCCGCCCCCGTGGTCTATTTTTACTCCGCCCTTGACAGGCGTCGTAGAAAACGGCCAGACACCGGCAACAACGAGGCGAAAATCGCTCCACGCTAAGATGGTTGGACGTAAGATCGCGGGAACGAAAACCAGCGCCGCGATCAGCGCGCATCCCGGCATTAACATGAGTAAGCTGAGTGCTTGTTCATGCTTCATACACCATCCGTCCGCGCTTTCCCGGATCATGTCGAATCTCGCTAACGTATTCAATAATTGCCCGCGTCAGCAAGGGCAAGACAAGCCAGTAGCGCCAGTTCGATCGCGAGCACGCTGCAACAGATGTCGATCAGCTTCGGCATCGCGGCGGCATCGCTGGTCACCGCGACCTTTCTGCCCGAGTGTTTTCATTCGAACGCTCCGCAGATGATCGAAGGAATCCATCGGGGATTTTTCGTGTTGGGCGGAATGACGATCTTGTCGACCATCGTGTTCAGCACCTTGAGAAGCGGCGACGGCGACTCGGTGAGCCAGCAGAAAGGTGCGCGGCCCATCGGGGCGGGGCACGCGTGATCGAGACTAAACTTGAAGCGTGCGCAAAGCCAGAAGCGACCATGAAGTTCCACACGAAGCCACGACAGTCAAGCCGGTGATCGGCATCGACCTGGGAACCACCAACTCCGCACTGGCTTTTACGAACGGCGACGCGGTGGAGGTGTTCCCGATTCCGCAGTTGGTGCAGCCTGGCGAAATTCGTGAGGAGCCATTGCTGCCGTCGTTTCTGTTCCTCGAAGAAGATGGGCCGATCGTGGGAGTTCTGGCGCAGCGGAAGGGACTCGATAATGCGAGCCGTTTGGTGTCGTCCGCCAAATCCTGGTTGTCGTATGCGGAAGTCGATCGCAACGCCGCGATCCTGCCTCCGGATGCGCCCGAAGGAGTGCCGCGCGTCTCTCCGGTCGAAGCGTCGCGCCTCTATTTGAATCATCTTCGCGAGGCTTGGAATGCCAAGCATCCGGAACAGCCTTTCGATGCGCATCGCGTACTGGTGACGGTGCCCGCTTCGTTTGACGAAGTGGCGCGCGAGTTGACCGTCAAAGCCGCAGAGGCCGCCGGCTACCGCGATGTCATTCTGCTCGAAGAGCCGCAAGCCGCTTTCTACAACTGGATCGAACGGCATCCGGACTGGCGCGAGCTGGTTAACGTCGGCGATCTGATTCTGGTGATCGATATCGGCGGGGGCACGACCGACTTCAGTCTGATTGCGGTGAAGGAGCAAGCCGGTGAGATCGCGCTGGAGCGAATCGCGGTCGGCGATCACATTCTCTTGGGCGGAGACAACATCGATGCTGCGCTGGCTCACGCCGTGTCGCAAACGTTGAACCAGCGTATGAGTTCGATGCAATTCCACGCCCTTCTGCAGCAGACTCGCGCCGCCAAGGAAGCACTTCTCGCCGAAGGATCGACCGCCGGGTCCCACGCGATTACGGTTCTCGGTCGCGGAACAGGGCTGGTCGGCGGAACGATGAAGACTAAACTGCAGCGCGACGATTTGAATCGCATCCTGCTGGACGGATTTCTTCCCATCGTGCCGTTCGAAGACGAGCCGCAATCAGGGCAGGGAGGTCTCGCCGAGATCGGGCTACCTTATGCTGCCGATCCGGCGATTACGCGCCATCTGGCTCATTTTCTGCATCGCCACCAGGCGTCGCCGACCCATGTCCTGTTCAATGGAGGCGTGCTTCGCGCGGCGCCGGTTCGCGAACGGATTCTAGAGGTCTTGAGCCATTGGCTTCCGCGGCCAGTGACGCCGCTGGCCGCCGACGATCTGATGCACGCGGTCGCGCGCGGCGCGGCGTACTACGGTTTGGCGCGCCAAGGCAAAGGTGTGCGTGTCCGCGGCGGCGTTCCGCGCAGTTATTACATTGGCGTCGAAACTTCCATGCCAGCTGTTCCAGGAATGGCTCCGCCGCTCAAATTGCTGACGGTGGTGCCGTTCGGAATGGAGGAAGGCGCCGAGCGCCGGATCGCCAACCGCCAATTCTCCTTACGCATCGGGGAACGCGCTCAATTTCGATTCTTTCACTCCACTGCGCGCAAGACAGACGCGGCCGGCGAGATGCTGCAGGAGATCCCGCCGGCGATTGAAGAGATATCCCCGGTCGAGATCACGCTGGAAGGGCAGCCGGGGGACCTGGTCGTGGTAACGCTCGAGAGTCTGGTTACAGAAACAGGAATGTTGGAGTTGTGGTTTCAGGCGCGCGATGGGCGCCGGTGGAGGCTCGCGTTCAGCATCCGCTCACGGCGCTAGTCCAAACCGGCGGTCTCATCGGGGAGGCGCACCTTCAGCGATTGCCCAGAAAGACTGAAGACGCAAAGCAGTGCGGCGGCGACCCGAGGCTCTAGCTTCGTCATCTCACCCAGCCTATCTGCTTAGACGGTTCAGTTTATGCGGAGTTGGGCTGTTGCCTCGACAAAAATGGAACTCTAACGCGTCGAATCCCAATCGACGGTTTGTTGGCAACCGTCAGAGGTGCAGCCGATCGCGCACCAGATAATTACGGCCCGCTTCGGTCAGCTTCAACTTGTCTGGATTGCCCGCAAATCGTTACTTGAGCCTGAACGAGTGCGACTCTCTTTGGCATGCGTCTGCGCACGGTCCTCCGCTGTCCGCTCCCAAGGTGCAATTAATCCCTCCACCACCTCGAATGTTGAATTGGCCTTGAGTGGTTCGCGTTTACTGATTAACTGCAATTGCTTTGGATCACGCCGACGAAGTTTCTGTTTGAGATGCGTGAGTTCGTATACCAGCTGTCCCTTGGTGACCGGAATTTTGATCCTTCCGCGTGGTGCCACAATCTTTGAGACGTCGAAATGGTAGCCGCGTTCTTTCGCTTCGTCAGCCACACTCCACAGATAGTTTGCGATGGCGCGGGTAGGATTGCAGGATTGTCGAAATCGATCGAGTTGTGGGTGATGGCGGTAGCCCCGGGTTGTTCCGGCCAAAACCTCTTGGGCGAGCAGTGCCTCGCGCCACAAGGCCACTAGTCCTGCTCGGTCCAGTAACGAGGGATGAAGGGACCATAGTCGCATCCGGGATCACGCCTTCCCTGGTTGCCGACGGAGCAGTGCCTGAACCTGCTGCGCACGATAGTCGAATATCTGCCCGAGGTCCCGCGCCACCTGAAAGCGATGGACCAGCCAGCCAAGCAATCCGAACGGAAGAGCATAA
The DNA here is from genome assembly GCA_963819125.1 of Terriglobia bacterium. Taxonomy (GTDB): domain Bacteria; phylum Acidobacteriota; class Terriglobia; order Bryobacterales; family Bryobacteraceae; genus Palsa-187. The sequence goes on along the minus strand of CAWFUQ010000009.1, from coordinate 22,835 downwards.
TCGACGGTATCCGCGATCAGCGTGCCACCGTGCCGTTCCGAAAACCGATGCGTGTGGCGCCAGAGCCTGTATGGGCCCCTGACCTGAACATCGATAAATTCGAAAGGTGGATTCCAGTGTTCTATTTCCGTCAACCAGCGAAGCGGAATCCCTCGGACGTGCAGCGAATATGCGATGGTGGATCCCCGCTTCATCACGATGGGCAGCGGAGTGAGAATCCGGAAGCGCATCCATGGGGGAGTGATTTGTTCCAGGTTCTCGGCACGGGAGAAGAAATCGAAGACCGTGGCCAACGGGTACGGTACCCACAATTCCCGATGGAGTGTGTAAATTCCCATGGCTCAGTTCGCAGAAAGAAGTCTCGACACCTCCGACGAGAGCGCGCTGTAGCGCTGCTCGTTGAGATCCCCAGCACTGCGCCATGCGACGCGGCCGTGCTGATCGATCAATATGAGATATGCGGCCTTTGGGTCGATTAAGCGCACACGCTGCTTCCACACATCCGTGCCGCCGTAGACGGTGATGACATTCTCGTAGTCCGTTTTGGGCGTGCTCCGTCTCATGCCACTATCGATGAACCACTTTCCCATCCTGGCCATGCCACCGATCATGGGGATCTCGAAAAATGTAACGCCTGATTCGGTTCCGAAGTCCTGACGAAACCGCTTCGCCCAGGCTTCCACCTGAAACCGCGAGTCGTAAGTGAAGCCGAGCATCAACAGTGCCACGCGGCCGGATGCAGCTTGCGGAAGAACCGCGGTGCGGACGCTCAAAAATTCTCCCTTAAGCGGCGGTAACTGATCCCCAACCGCCAGCTCGCCAACCGGTGCGGCGGCTGACGCAGTTAACGCTACTCCCAGCATCGCCAAAACTCGTATGGTCATCAGATCGCTCCCGTTCCTGTCAGCTTCACCGGCTCAACGTGTTCCTTCGGCTCGAGCGCCGCGGCGGTAATGCGCCGCAGCATTCCCCGGAACATCACTTCGTGCACAGGAATCAGAAGATACCAGTACAGGATCCCGAACAAACCGCGCGGCTCGAATTCTGCCAGCTGCGTAATCACCGTAGAGGCGCCTTCAGGCTTGGCGCGGAACTCGAGCCAGGCGCGACCCGGAACCTTCATCTCGGCAACTAATCGAAGCCGCCGGCCGGGCTCGTAGGATTCCACACGCCAGAAATCCAAGGTGCTTCCCGGATAGGGAGTCTCGGGATCGGGCCGTCCTCGCCTCATCCCCACGCCCCCCATCATCAAATCGATCAGGCCGCGAATCCTCCACAGCGCATTGCCGAAGTACCAGCCGGTGCGGCCTCCAATGCGACGAATCGGCGCGAATGCCTGAACCGGACTCACCGGTACGCGCGTTGTCTGTTTATTGACAAGATGATGAGTGTTTGGCTGCGAGATCGCACTCAAGAGTGCGACTGGCGTGCGCGCGTCGGACCAGCGAGTCTCCGCGATGCTGCGATCCTCGTTGGCTAGTGCCCGCTCGATCGCGCGCGTGATCCCCATGGGCCGAATGTCGAAGACGTCCAGGGCCGCATGGTTCAGCACGACACTCGGATTGCGGACGCTCGCGATAAGAGATCGCCCAATCGCCGCATAGACCGGTGTGATCAGAGTGAGCCAGCGGCTCGACAACGACAAACTGAGGAACGGCACGCGCAAGATCCAGCGCCGCAATTTCCGCTGCCGCGCGTACTCGCGCATGATCCCCATGTAGGACGTGATGTCCTCGCCGCCGATTTCGAACGTCAGATTGCCGTTCGCAGGCAGCCGTAAGCAAGCCGCCAAGTAGTCGATTACGTCTTCGATGGCAATGGGTTGTGCCGCCGTATTCACCCAGCGGGGAGTGATCATTACAGGAAGCCGCTCTACCAAAGCTCGTATCATTTCAAAAGACGCGCTGCCGGATCCGATCACGATAGAGGCCTGAAGCTCGATCACGGGAACGCCGCTCGCGCGGAGAATGTTGCCCGTCTCAGCCCGGCTGCGCATATGAGCTGAGAGCCTCCTGCCGTGCGCCAGCCCACCCAGGTAGACGATCCGCCGCACCCCTGCTTTGCGCGCGGCCACGGCGAAGTTATGAGCCGCCCTGCGCTCCTCGGCCTCGAATTCCTCACCGCTGTTCATGGAATGGACTAAGTAAAAGGCCGTGTCCACGCCACAGAGAGCTTCACCCAGAGACGCCGGCTGCAGCAGGTCCCCCTGCACCACTTCGGTGCCAGGAGCCACACGCCAACCAAGCGCCTCCGGGTTGCGGCACAAACATCTGACTGCCACACCGTCTCTTTCGAGGCGCCTTAAGAGACGTCCCCCAATGTATCCAGTTGCGCCGGTCAGCAGATGCATGAGCTTGCCCCTCCGTTTCACTTCGGCAAGAGAACGGAATCAATGACGTGAATCACGCCATTCGAGGTCACGATGTCGGTCTTAGTCACATGAGCGGCGTCCACCATCACGCCGCCATCCACGACTTTGATGGCGATGTTCTGGCCTTCCAGGGTTTTTGCGGAATGGAGCTTCACCACATCCTTTGCGAGCACGGTGCCCGCCACCACATGATAGGTAAGGATGCTCTGCAACTTGGCCTTGTTCTCCGGTTTGAGCAGGGATTCGAGCGTGCCGGCCGGCAGCTTGGCGAAAGCTTCGTCAGTCGGTGCGAAGACTGTGAACGGGCCGGGACCCTTCAGTGTATCCACCAGCCCCGCGGCTTTCACCGCGGCCACGAGTGTATTGAATTTCCCGGCCACCGCTGTGTCGACGATGTCGGCAGCGGAAGCAGTAGACGAGGCAATCGTTATCGCCAAGACTCCCGCCAGTAGAATGGGCAAGTAATGTGTCATTTCTTTTCTCCTTTTTGAACTGTCTTACTTCTTCAGAGAGATTTACGCCTGGGCGTACGCCAGATCACTATGCCAGCGGCGCTGAATCGACTTCCATGTCAGCGCCTGATACAGCCCCGCCAGACCCACCAGGCTGTACACCGCCGTGCTGAGCGCGGAAGTTTCGCCAAATTTCATACCGAACACGGCCGCCACCAGGTCCAGATGGAATGCTCCGGCCAAGCCCCAGTTCAGGGCGCCGATGATGACTAGGGCGGCGGCGAGTATGTCAAGCTTCTTCATGATTTGAACGCTTCCTTTCACTTCTCGAGTGCCGATTTCTTTTGGGCACAGTTTGATCTTAGAGAAAAAGTGTTTTACTGTAAAGAACAGCCGGAAGTTGACTTTCCTGAGCGGAAAAACTCCACCGGAAACGGGCACTGGGAGGAAAACGATCTTCGTCATGGCGTCCGACACCATCACCATGGGTCTCAATAGCTACGCGATCGGAAGCAAGTTGCGGCATTTGCGCTTGCGCAAGAGTATGGGCCTGGTGGAGTTAGGCAAACACACCGGTCTTTCGCCGGCGCTGCTCTCAAAACTGGAGCGGGATTTGATGTATCCCACATTGCCTACACTGTTGCGGATCGCCATGGTGTTCAGCGTGGGGCTGGAGTATTTCTTCAATCCGGAGCCCAAGCCCGTGTTGGAGATTGTCCGCAAGAAGGACCGTCTGCGCTTTCCGGATTCACCAGACTCCCGTAGAGTCACCTACTACTTCGAGAGCCTGGACTTTCCGGTGCCCAACCGCGCGCTGAATTCCTACCTGGCCGCATTCGAACCGATCGACGACGAAAGAATCCGGCCCCATGAACACCCTGGGATCGAATTCCTGTACGTTCTGTCCGGGAGGCTGGAACTGCGCGTGGGAGCAGACAAATACGAGCTTTCGGAAGGCGATTCAATCTACTTCGATTCCACTGTGTCGCATGGCTACCGCAGACAGGGGTCCAAGCGCACAACCGCGCTCGTAGTGACGGTGGAACCGCGGGAGTCGAGGTCATCCCGGTATGCCAGAATCCTTGGCACGTCCAAAGTGTCCCAAGAGTACTGATTAGTGGGCACGGCCCCAAGGCGGAGCTTCACAGTTCCGGGTGCGAGATTCCGGGACTCCAGATGCATGCGACAAACAGACGACAACGGTTCTGCTGAACGATAGTCTCGGCTCCGAGCAAGTACCATTCAATGAACTCAATCCATTCGCGTGGCTGTAGGCCTTCTTACGGATAAGGCAACACAGTGAGGCCCATGATCTCTTTGGCGTTCCATGTCACCTTCCGCCTCAGGTTTCATATCTGTTCACTCAAGACCTGCACGGGCACTCGTGCAGTTCAGAACCACGGGGGCATGTAAGTCGACGGGAAACCAGGATTACGGCAACCGAAGCCTTCTTGAAAGCGAGTGACAAAATGGCTTGCGCCCTTTCCGAAACTGGCAAGTGTCGGAAGCCGTTCGCCCCCGTAATGAGCATTACACTCCATCTGGACATTACCGCTCGAAAGCAGAAACAGCCGCCTTAGAACTGAAGGTTCATCATTTCCAGTACCTTCCTCCCTTGTTGCGAGTAGCTAAGCGGCTCATGCTCAATTTATGTCCGCCGATTTGCTTGGTGCCTATATCGAAGCTGGGGCTTACAGGGGACCCGACCGACGCAAACATCAGCGTTTGCCAGTCGATGCACCAGCGCGCGTCAAGCTCCTCAACCCTCTTGAAACCATCGGTCCATCGATGCCGGCTCGGGTCGTTGAAATCTCACGCTTCGGAATGAAGGTCCGCGCCAAACGCGACTTCATGGTGGGAGCTGTGATTCAAATCATCGTGAAGGAATCGTTTTACCTTGGCACGGTCCGGCACTCGCGACGGACCGACGACGCTTTCGATGTCAGTGTTCAACTGAACGAAGCCATTCGAGCCTCACTCTTATAACGGTCATGTCATCCTTTCCGTATCGACAATTCTCGTGACGGCGCAGGACACCTGATCGAAAACACGTCGACGCAGCAAACCGGCGAGCGGCGGAGTTGTTCCGGTTCAGCTGGAAATGGAGAAAGCGTTCCCCCATTAAGATAATGGAGCGAACGCATGAAGAAGCAACGGAAGCACTATACGCCGGAAGAGAAAGTCGCCATCCTGCGGCGGCATCTGTTGGAGCAGGTTGCGATCTCAGAATTGTGTGACAAGCACGGCCTCTAGCCGACGGTATTCTACCGCTGGCAGAAGGAGTTCTTCGAGAACGGAGCGGCTGCCTTTCAGCCGAAAGCGCGGCCCAACCATTCCGCCGAGCAGCAACGAATCGACTACCTGGAAAAGAAGATTCAGACCAAGGACGAGGTCCTGGCCGAATTGATGGCGGCGCACGTCGCGCTAAAAAAACGCTTGGGGAACTCTGACCGGGGTCTGGGTTCCGCACGATACGCGGGATCAGATCGTTGACTTTGTCCGGCGCTGGTCGGAGAAGACCGAGATCGGCGCCGGGCGGTTTATCGTGTGGCTCGATATCGCTGCCAGCAAGTTCTACGACTGGCGGGAACTCCGACCCACGCTTGCCAAACAATGCGAGTCTTCCGTCTCCGCAGAATAGACCCGATTCGGCGATGGAATCGAGCCCAGCACTCACCGGCGCGACATGCGGGAATTCGATCGCGGCTGCGCGGCGGAGTTCAAAAAAACGATGGTGCGCCTGGCCGAGCGGCTCGTGACGCCGGCGCGGGGACAATGGCGACCACCGATGCATAAAATGAAGCTGCCGAGGGTCACGCGGACTAAGATCGGTCAATGATGACGCGGGTTAGCTGTTAGACTCCCGATCCGTTCGGAAGAACACGAGTTACTTTGGCAGAGAGTGGATCTCGGAATCTTCAAGCTCAGTAATAAGGACCTTCGGAACGGTGGACAATCATCCCTTGCCAAAACCTCGCAACCGAACTTTCCAGGACCGGTTGCAAATAGGCGACTTCCAGCGGCGCTGCGCAATTTGCCAAAACCAGATGTTATTGATTCTCAAGACTGAGGCCAGAAACTGAGTCCTATAACCTCACCGCCATGGATGTGGCAGGAACGCCAAGTCATCGCTCAAGATGTAGATCGCCATCGCGAAAAGCATGAAAAACAGAGCGACCCAGACTTTCCAATCGTGGTGAGCCCGCTTCCAGTAAGGACGCGGGTCCTGAGGCACAGCGTGATGAACGCTGCCCGGATCCGGGCCTTCGTTTCCAGGGTGCCCGAAATTTGTCTCGCTCATGATGCTCACGCCTTCCGTTTCCGATTCCCAAATTGCGGCTGCAGCCGGCTTGGTCAGTTCGACGAACTGGCTTTCTGTGCCTTGATCTGAAGTTCGTTGACGACCTGCTGCACATTGAGGACGGCGGCGGCTACCGCTTGTGCCCGTGCACGCTTGGTTTCAGAGTCGACCTCGCCGGTCAGCGTCACTACGTGGTTCTTGACCGCGTACTTCACGTGTTCGTGTAGGTGCGCTTCGATCAGGGCGGCGTCGAGGTTTTGTTCGATCCCCTTATCGAGGTCTGCGTTTACAGCTTTCGCGGCGTTTTCACCACCGATCGGCACCACGGCGACCTGATTCGAGACCACCTCCCCAACCGCGATGGACTGCGCGATCGACTGGACCTGCGCTTTATCCGCATCCGCCGCGACATGGCCCGTGAGCGTCACGACACCGTTATCGCGATCTTGATCCACCTTGACGTCTTGGAAGCCTGCCTGAGTGAGCGAAGCTCGAAGGCTGTCAGCGATGTCGGCTGATTTCGTCGGTGTGGTCGAGCATCCGGTGAGTGCACTGATCGCGAGGGCCGACAAGGCAACTAGGTACGATTGAAACGTTTTCATGTTTTCCTTTTCTTTATTGCTGCTGTATTGAAGGCACGCGGATGTCCAATTCGGTGCTTCAGCAAATCGCGGGTTGGCGAAAAAGTGGCGGCACACCAGTAACGGCTAATGGTCAACCCGACCGCGTGTCGTCATGACCATCGGTCGCGCTCAAGTGCGCTCGGCTTCTGCGCGGCCTTTCTCGATCTCGAAACAATTGGCCGCACTCGTGCAATTAAGAAAGTGGGCCACGCTTCGATAGAGGAGAAATGCCATGCAGGATTTACACCGGAAGGCGGCCGAGCAGCACGAACTTGCGGCACGTTCACATCGGACGGCCGCCGAGCACAACGAAAAAGGTGACCATGACGCCGCCAAGTGGCACGCAGAACGTGCGCCCGAGTACTCAGATCATGCATATAAACTCGCCAAGGAAGCCCACGCGAAGTCGGGGCAGATCGGGAGTCTCTAGCCGTGTCCACCCGTTATAACAGCGGATCTCATTACGAAAATCATCAGCGCGCAGCCGAACTCCACGATGTTGCCGCGCATGCCCATCGCGTGGCCGAACAGCATGGCAAAGCCGAACACCTAACCGGAAGTGAACATTCGCGGCAGGATGAGGAACGCTTTCACGGGGCGCACGCGCACACCGAATCGGCAGCCGCCGACCGAAACCGGTTTAGCCATGACGACATCGTAGCTCTGGCTCACAAACTATGGCAGGAAAGAGGCTGTCCCGAAGGATCGCCCGATGAGGATTGGTTTCATGCCGCAGAACAACTCCGCGCCAAATCCTCCAGCCGCTGACCTGGAGCTGGACGAACTGAAATGCCCGAAGTGTGGCGTTGAAATGGAGCGGATCGAGACGAATGCGGAAGGCCCCCAGGTTCGAGAGTTGCAGCTCTGCCCGAAGTGCTACCTGGCGACCTGGAGCGACCAGGATGGGCTGCACGTCCGGCAAGGTGTTGCGATGAACCGCGGAGCTCAACCGTCGATCGCGTCGCCGTGGTTGAGCGGGGATCCGAAGGACTGCTGACAAGGAAATTATATGGACCATCATTTGAAGTCTCTAGATGAATTGATCGACGATCTCGGCGGAACCAATGCCGGGGAGCGCAGTATGGGGCCGCTGGGATTATTGTCGGAGCATTTGCAGGCGGCGCGTCGAAATCTGCTGGGCGCGATGCCGGGCGAGTATCGTCTGAGCCTGCGCGAAGCGAAGGACTCGCTCGCCTGCATTCCGAAAGGCGACGCCCGCAGCATCATCAGGAACTCACTGCAGAGCCTGCTCGATTCATCCATGAATATTGCGGCGGGGCATTCAGCGTTATGAGAACGATTGCAATTCTATTAACGTGTTTGCCTCTGGCATCGGCGCAGAGTGTGTTACCCGCCGCGGCAGCGCCAACCGCGGACGTCGTCCGCCACGAGGATCTGATCGAGAAAGTGATGGGTATCGTGAGCCCGTCGGAATCCGGCGCATTGACCGAGAAGAAGCGCTTCCATCTGTATCTCTTCAGTGTGATCGGGCCTGTTCCGGTGCTGGCGGAAATCGCTGGAGCGGGCATCGGTCAATGGGAAGATCGCCCCAAAGAGTGGCACCAGGGTTGGGGAGCATTCGAGGAACGCGCCGAGAGCAACCTCGCCTACAACGGCATCCGCCAGAGCATCACCTACGGAACCTCGATTCTGTTTCACGAAGACAATCGATATTTCGCATCGCATAAACGCGGCGTGTGGGCCCGAACCAGCTACGCTGTCCGTTCGACTGTAACGGCGCGCCACCCGGACGGCAATGAGGCGTTTTCGATCTCCAGCGTCAGCGGCGTGGTGGGCGCGAGCGCGCTCTCCAGCATATGGGGACCACGAAGTTGGGAAGGCGCCAGAGGAATCGGAACGAATGCGGGCGTCTCGTTCGCGCTTACCGCGGCATTCAACATCGTTCGCGAGTTTCTTCCGGACGTAATGGGCCGCCCGCAGAGCTGATTTGAGGAGCAACCCATCATGAAAACAAACTCGACTTCGATCAAGTTGGCCGTGGCATCGGCGACGCTGCTATTCGCACTCAGCGCGTTCGCCTACGATCACCGGGAGTTGAACGGCACCTGGACGCTGGAGCCTGCTAAGAGCGAATTCGCAGGTGAGCCCGTGGTGCAGACCGGCACAGTAACCATCAGCGATCGCGACGGCGTCATCATCGTGGAGCGGAATTTCGTTTACGAGGGCGCTCACGAAACATACTTTTATCGCGACAGCCTGGGTAGCGAAAACAACGACACGATCCATTCCAGCAAGGATCTCAAGACCAAAACCAAGTGGGATCACAATGTTCTGAAGGTGACCACTACGCAATCCGGCGCGGTCACTCTCGAAAGCTACTCGCTGGCACCCGACGGCACCATGTCGGTCAACGTTACGAGGCCAGGGCACAAGCCGATTACGCTCGTCTTCGTCCGTAAGTGAGTGACCGGGAGACGTGACCATCCGAAGCCGTTCTAAGTAAGCGAAGCACGGTTGACCCAGATCGAAGACGACTGAGTGGATTGGCGGAAATCGCCGCTTCCAGGCGCATTCACCATCGCCAAAACAGCCAAACGGCCCTCCCGAATCGAAGTTCTGCCCAGGCTCGCTTCGAAATGGGGATGCCTCTCTGAGGATGAGTGACCAGATCCGGTCACTCGGCCAACGGCGGTCGCGGCGTTGAAGTTCTTGTTCCTGGCGATCGGTGATTGAAGTGCGTTCGCGCAGCGCACGAACGGTCGAATTCCAGTTGGCCCCCCACTTGCCTTGGAGAATCTGAAAACAATCTTGAAAAAAGGAGCGCAAGAACATGCTTTGGACAATCTTTGTCGTCTTGCTGGTCCTGTGGTTATTGGGGCTGGTCACATCGTACACGTTTGGCGGGTTCCTTCATATCCTGCTGGTGCTCGCGGTGGTGGTTCTGATCTTCCGGGTGATCCAAGGACGCAGAGTCGTTTGAGGACAGCCGGTCGGACGATCGGCGAGAGGGAAAAGTAAATGTATATTCGCTTCATTCGTTTATTGTTATTGGCGGGAGGGATGCTATTCCTGTCGACGACATCGTTCGCGCAAGTAGACGTCGGAGTGTCGGTCGGCATTGCGCCTCCACCGCTGCCCGTCTACGAACAGCCGATTTGCCCCGGCGACGGTTACATCTGGACGCCCGGGTATTGGGCTTGGGATGGTGAATATTATTGGGTGCCCGGCACATGGGTGCTCGCGCCCGAACCTGGTTTTCTGTGGACTCCGGGATACTGGGGTTGGGGCGGCTCCGGATTCTTCTTCAACGAAGGCTACTGGGGCCTGTCAGTGGGATTTTATGGTGGGATCAACTATGGCTTCGGATATTTCGGCCAGGGCTATGAAGGCGGCCGCTGGCAGAATGGGCATTTCTTCTACAACACGGCAGTGAATCGCGTGGACAGCAATTCCATTCATAACGTCTACAACACAAGAGTAAACGAGAATGGGAATCGGGTCAGCTTCAACGGCGGCAATGGCGGAATCAACGCTCGTGCCACTTCCGAAGAAGAGGCGGCGGCTCGTGGCAGACACGCCAGGCCTGTATCCGAGCAAACTCAACATGCCTACGCGGCCCGCAATAACCCACAGCAGCGGGTTTCGGCGAACCACGGCGCGCCGCCGGTAACTGCGACTTCTCGCGCCAACATCGCATCTCACCCCAAGGACCTGCCGCCGATTCAAGCCTCCGCTCCTAAAACGGGGAACGCGAAGCAGGATCAAAAAATCCAACAGCAACAAACTAAGCTGGTCGCGCAGCAGAACCAGGATCGGCAGAAACTGCAGCAGCAGCAGGACAAGGAGCATCAGCAGCTAGTGAAGCAGAAAGCTCCTCCGGCGAAAATGCAGCAAGCCGAGCAGCAGCACCAACAACAGACGCAGCGATTGCAGCAGACACACGTGCAGCAAATGCAGCGGGCGCAGCCGCGATCGGGCGGTGGATCTCGTGGCGGCCGTGGCAGATGAGTCGAATCATCTTGCCCTAGCGTTGCATTATTCGCTCGCTTCGATTGATTTTGGTCGTGCGAGAACATTAGGAAGGCGCTTAGCGGGGAAGGTCGACGATCATTACTTCGTAGCTGCCGTCGGCGCGATGGCACGAAATGGGCGGCGCTCCAGGACACCTTCGATCGGTTTGGCTCACGACGCTCATCGCATTGAATTGCGCGCGATTCCATGCGTAAACGCATGGGACGTAGCGATTGAGCTCACGCTCGCGGAGTTTGTGCTCGAGCTTGGGACCCAGATTGGATCACGAACGTCGGGTCACACAGCGCTATTAGGGCTCAGGGAGAACAAAGCGTGGGTGGCGTGATTCGAGACGTAGAGGTCTCAATCAACCGATTTCATGGGCCGTTCCACTACCATTGGTAAGAGGAGCGTCACACCGGGCAATGATACCCCGGGCGCTTGATCATGGCTCATGTTGACCGCTCTGCTTCAAAATGCGAACCGCGGGCGTTCGGTCCTTTCGACGTTCCGGCACTTTGGCGCATTCGGATTATTCGTCTTCACGATCCTCGATAGCTCGCCCGTCCCAACATTTGGCGGCCCCGATATCCTGCTCGCCGGCCTCGTAGCCACCCGCAGAGACCCGTGGTATGAGTGCGCAGTCTTCGCCACCCTCGGGTCGACCATCGGGGCGTACCTGACCTTCCGGCTCGCGCGTAAGGCGGGACAGGCGTATCTCGATAGTAAGTTCGGATACGAAAGAGTAGCGGCCCTCCTTGGAGTGTTTAAGAACTGGGGCACCGGGAGCTTGGTGGCCACCACCGCGATTCCTTTCCCGTTCCCGACCAGCTTGATGTTCGCGGCGGCCGGCGCTTCTGATTACCACCTGGGCAAATTCCTTCTGGTCGTCGCCATCTGTCGCGGCGTCCGGTACACCGCAATCGGTGTACTGGCGGATTTGTTGGGGCGTCGATTCGTCAGCATGTTCCGGCATCCGGCGCAATATTGGGGCTGGTTCCTGCTGTTCGGCGGTGCCGTTGCCGCCTTGATCACGGGGGGGATCCTCATTAACAAGCGACTGCTGGCTGCCGCGGCGCGTTGAACGAGGGTGAGGGCAGTGAGTGAGGCGGCTCTCGCTCTGCTGTAAACCTACGCTGCTATTCACCGTAAAGTGAGTGCAACATCGACGACACCGAGACACAGTCCGTTGCGCCCGTCCCTAAGCCGGGCTTCTTTCAATCTCCGGCCAGGCCTGATCACCGGCGCAGCCGACGACGACGCGTCTGGCATCTCCACGTATTCGGTCGCCGGTACTTCGCTGGGCTATACGCCAGTCTGGACCGCGCTATTCTCATTTCCGCTGATGACCGCCGTCCAACCGATGTGCGCGCGGCTCGGCATGGTCACTGGGTGAGGACTGCCGGCGTCGTCCGCGGCCGGTATCCCTGGTGGGTCTTGTGGAGCGCCTGCGCGCTGCTGATCATCGCTAATGTGGTCAACATCGGCGCCGATCTGGCGGGCATGTCGGAGGTCACTCGCATGATCACCGGCGTGCACTGGCCCTGGGCTCCGTTCTCCTGCTGGTGATCCTTCTGACGAGTGACGCGAAAGTCATGGGCGATGAGGTGAATCCTCTGCTGCTTCGCTGGCTCGGCTGGCTTACGTTTTGGGTGACGCTTGGCGCGGTCGCTGGGATGTTTCTACTAGGATGACGATTCTGTAGGCAGAATTAGCCACTTGCGAAGACCGTTAGGCTTCGTTAAGGTTCTCCCTTGCGAGCCGTCGTCCCGCTCATCACAACTTAGGTGTCGAGGCGGGAAATGCCGAGCTTCTTCATCATCGCGTTCAAGGTCGTGCGTGGCATTCCGAGACGAGCCGCAGCAGCGCTCACCACTCCGCCTGTCTCGCGAAACACGCGGATGATGTAGTCGCGTTCGACCTCTTCCAGCGTGAAACCGCCACTCGTCTCGCCGGCTGCTTCGCGCAACTCGCCGACAGGCGCACGCAGATTTGGGCCTCGTGAGAGAATAACCGACCGTTCGATGAAGTTTTCGAGTTCGCGCACGTTGCCGGGCCAAGGCCAACTCACCAGTACTTTCATCGTCTCTGACGGGATCTTGTCGATGTCGCGATCCATTTTCGCCGCGTATTTTTTTGTGAAGTGCCGCGCCAGGATCGGTATGTCCTCGGAATGATCGCGCAACGGCGGAGTCGTGATCGGGAAAACCTTCAGGCGATAGTACAGGTCGCTGCGAAACAATTTATCGCCCATCATCTGCGTCAAGTTTCGATTGGTCGCGGCTACCAAACGCACGTCGATCGGAATGGTCTTCGTTCCGCCCAATCGCTCGAACGATTTTTCCTGCAACGCTCGAAGTAACTTCGGCTGCAGGTCGAGGGGAATGTCGCCAACTTCGTCGAGAAATAACGTTCCGCGGTGCGCCATTTCAAAGCGGCCGATTTTTTGCGAAAGCGCGCCGGTGAAAGCGCCGCGTTCGTAGCCGAACAGCTCGCTTTCCAGCAATCCGGTGGGAATCGCGGCACAATTCAAGCTGACGAACGGAAGATTGCGGCGCGGGCTGATGCGATGGATCGCGCGCGATCAGTTCTTTCCCCGTGCCGGTTTCGCCAAGGATCAGTACCGTGGCGTCGGTCAGTGGTGGGACGCATCGTGTCCGCAAGTCTCACGAGCGCTTTGCGCGTGTCACCAGGTGAATCAAACTTCCCACAATTGTGGATAATTGCGTTTCGCCATCTTCCGTCCACCCTGCAGAAGCTCTACTTTGCTGGCAGTCGCTCGGAGTCTTCGGGCGAGACGTGACTCCAGTCAGGGATGGCGATTCCAGCGCGGCATACGCGCCAGCTTCTCAACTTGAACCCGGAGACGTACTCGTTCACTTCGCCGAATGTGTTGTAGACGCGCAGGCCGTCATTTTCTTTCTCTATCCTGCCCGACGTCAGGCGCCCAAGGACGCCGCTGTCGCGCAAGACATAAGAGAGGACATAGTCGGTCGACAGAATCATTAGGCGGTTCAACCTACAGACGGCAAATCAACAGTTCACGCTCGTAGATCACCTCAGGAGGCAGATGATCGTGCAGTTCGATAAATAGCTCTTCGTGGCCGATCACTTCGGCGTGCCATGCGGCACGGTCAAGGCGCTGTAGTTCCTCGAACTGCTCGCGTGAAAATTCCATCCCCTTCCATTCCATGTCTTCATAGTGCGGCATCCAGCCGATGGCCGTTTCACGAGCCAGCGCCCGGCCATGTGCGCGGTCCACAATCCACTTCAGTACGCGCATATTTTCGCTGAATCCAGGCCAGATGAACTTGCCCTCGGCATCTTTGCGAAACCAGTTGACGTGAAAGATTCTAGGTGTCTCTGTCAGATGCCGCTGCATCTTGATCCAGTGGCGGAAATAATCACCCATGTGATAGCCGCAGAAAGGCAGCATCGCCATGGGATCGCGCCGGACGTTGCCGATGGTCCCGGCGGCCGCCGCCGTCATCTCCGAACCCATCGTGGCTCCAACGTAAACACCAGAAGTCCAGTTGAACGCCTGATAGACGAGCGGCATGGTCGTCGCTCGCCGCCCGCCGAAAATGAAAGCGCTGATCGGCACGCCGTTCGGATCTTCCCATGCCGGATCGATGGTCGGGCACTGCGATGCGGGCGCGGTGAATCGAGAATTGGGATGCGCAGCCTTCGCGCCGGTCTTCTTCGCTGTCTCGGGCGTCCACACGTTGCCGCGCCAATCCAGGCATTCGGCGGGAGGCTCATCCGTCATGCCCTCCCACCAAACGCCTCCCTCTGAGGTGAGTGCGGTGTTCGTGAAGATCGTATTGCGCGCGATGGTGGCCATCGCGTTCGGATTGCTCTTCTTCGAAGTCCCAGGCGCGACGCCGAAGAATCCGGCTTCAGGATTGATGGCCCGCAGTCGGCCTTCGGAATCCGGTTTGATCCACGCAATGTCGTCGCCGACGGTCCACACCTTCCAGCCTTCGAACCCTCTGGGGGGAATCAGCATCGCGAAGTTGGTTTTGCCGCAAGCGCTGGGAAACGCCGCGGCGACGTATGTTTTTTCGCCTTGCGGACTCTCCACCCCGACGATGAGCATATGCTCCGCCATCCAACCCTCATCACGCGCGATGTTCGACGCGATGCGTAGCGCGAAGCACTTCTTGCCGAGCAGAGCGTTACCGCCGTAACCGGAACCGTACGACCATATCTCGCGCGTCTCCGGAAAATGCACGATGTATTTTTCGGGATTGCAGGGCCAGGGCACGTCGCGATCGCCCGGCGACAACGGCATACCGACACTGTGCATGCATGGTACGACACGTTTGTAGTCCTTGTCGATTTCCGCGTAGACGGGCAGGCCGATGCGCGCCATGATGCGCATGTTCACCACCACGTACGGCGAATCGGTGAGTTGCACGCCGATTTGCGACATCGGCGAGCCAACCGGCCCCATGCTATAGGGCAGCACGTACATCGTGCGCCCGCGCATTGAGCCGTCGAACATTTCCTTCAGCTTGCGATGCATGGTGTGCGGGTTTTCCCAGTTGTTGGTTGGGCCTGCCGCGTCTTTCGAAAGCGAGCAAATGAAGGTACGATCCTCGACACGCGCTACATCGTTTGCATCAGATCGCGCGTAATAACAACCGGGCCACAAATCCTGATTCAGCTTGACAAGCGTGCCGCTGGCGCACATCTCCTCGCACAGGCGATCGTTTTCTTCCTGGGACCCATCCACCCAATGAATCGCTCCGGGCCGCGTGAGTTCTGCCATTTTCTCGACCCAGCGCAGTAGATGCTCATTCTCACTGAGTGGCTTGCCAGTGTGACGCCAGGTTCTTATAAACGCAGACTTTGACATGTATTCCGTGCCTACCAAGATCGCTCAATTACTTGCCTATACTACCGTATTCGAATATACTACAGTTCAATGGGTAGCGATCTCAGGCGGTTCAAGAGTGAGATTTTTCAGGCGCTGGCGCACCCCACGCGAATCGCCATTGTCGAGCTGGTGCGTGAGGGCGAACTCTCAGCTGGACAGGTGATCGAAAAGCTTGGTATTGAGCAGGCGAATGCTTCGCAGCACCTCGCTATCCTCCGGGCGAAGCACGTCTTGGTGAACCGGAAGGCCGGGAATCAAGTCTTCTATTCGATCCGCGATGCGTCGTTAATTGAGGTCCTCGATATTCTGCGGCGCTATTTCTATTCGCAGCTCAGCAGCACGGTAAGCATGCTGGAAGAAGTTGCACAGGCGGCACCTTCAAGGAAATGAGCCTCCGGATCTCTCCGTTGACCGCTCTGCCCATGGAGACTAACGAGGAGGCTTCGCTCGAAAGTTGAACAGAGTGTGACTAACCCGAGGCGCGCTGATCTTGATGCACGAGATGCCCCTCCCGCGTCAGATTCTCATCACACCTTGCCTAGTAGCGTGGCCAGCAACGGTCGATCTGATCCTGCGCGGCTGGATAGACTGCGTACGGCGGTCGAACACGCGGCGCATCTCCTCCCGATGCAAGGCCCGATCGGTGTTTTCGTTCATCACAACACATTGCATGCGTTCGAGCATCTTCCGTTCGAGCAGGCAGTGATCGATGCCTCGCACATATTCGGCACCGAGCCCTATATGACAGAGGCGGCGTATCGAGCCGAACTCGCGAGGGGGCGTATCCAGATCGAGGACATCAAGGCCGCGCTCGAGAGTGAGCCGGATGCGGTGATCTTTGCGGGGCTGAGCCGGCGCTCGCTTCGTCGAGCGATGGTTACACCCGGCGTCCGGGAGTTCGACGGAGCGACGATACTTTGGCGAGCCGAGCAAGGCGACTTGGCCAGAGACTTCCGGCAAGACGCCCTACGTTCTCTGTTCGACGCTTGCTTTGTCCGTACGATCGCTCATGAGGAAGATGCTCCCGCGCCGCGACCCGTGGACGAAATCATCCACCCATGGTTGATCCGGCTGTGCGCGGTGTTTCTCGATCAAGGTATGGCGTACTGGCCGATGCCGCAACGTGAGCGAGGCTTCTATCAAAGCGTCCGCACTCTTCTCGGGCAACAAGGCGGTCTCTTCCCCAGGTATCTATCCGGCTTGGATGATGAATTCCGGCGGCAGCAGTACTTTTCATTCTCCTCGACCGACGCTGTGATGGATTACCTTGATACGCAGTTCTTCCGGGAAGATGAGTGGGAAGACGTACTTCAGACCGAACTGCTTGCGCTGCCTGGCTGGGCAGGCTTGATGCGCCGGCTAGAGGAAGATCCCCGTCTCGCTCCTCATGAATCGCTGCCCATGCTCTCTGATGGATTTTCTTGCGGTACGGTTAACGATGTCGCGCGTGGCCTCGCGCATGGGCGCTTCCGAAACGATTCCGCAGGAGAGTCCGCTCAAGACTCAAGAAAAGCGCCGCCTGAGCCGCACGGCTCGCATCTATGACGCGGCGCGCGTCGTTTCGCTTTCTGCGACCGAAGTATCCCGGCTTTCCGATCTCGAATGGGCTGCGTTCGTCGACTGAAGCCAGGGCGTGCAACGGGCTGGAGCGCCGACGGATTCTTCACACGGCATATGAACGGTGGCACGAACGCGAAATTCTGTCCGGCCTCGCGAGCCAGCGGGAACACCGCGGCCTATCCAGCGTCCAAAAGCCCGCTGCACAAGTGTTCTTCTGCATCGACGAGCGCGAGGAATCCATGCGCCGGGCTCTCGAAGAAGTAGACCCGCAAATGGAGACATTCAGCTCCGCCGGCTATTTCGGGATTGCCGTGGATTACAAGGGGATCGATGACGCGCATGGCGCGGCATTCTGTCCGGTAGTCGTGAAGCCCCTCCACTCCGTCGTGGAACGGCCCAAAGCCGAAGACAGCGGATTGCTCGAGAGCCGCCGTTGGCGCCGACGGGTGCTTGGATTGTTGATGCAGAGTTCGTTCGTCTCGTCGAGGACCTTATTACGCGGGTGGCTATCGACTACAGCGCTCGGATTGCTTTCGGCGGTTCCCCTTGTCGGCCATCTGCTGGCCCCCAGACAGTACGCGCGCTTGCGCGACTGGCTGAACAAGGCGTTTCTTCCAGAGCCTCGAACGGAACTGACGCTGATGCGCAATACCGCGCAATCGCAAAGCGCGGTGAGTGGTCTGATGACCGGGTTCGCGCCTTTGGAAAAGGTCGAACGAGTGGCCAGCGTTTTGGGCCCTGCCGGCCTCGTGAGTGATGTTTCCCGTCTGGTGGTGATCCTGGGCCACGGATCCACCAGTCTCAATAACCCGCATGAATCGGCTCACGATTGCGGCGCCTGCGGCGGGCGTCGTGGCGGCCCGAACGCGCGATTGTTTGCCGCCATGGCCAATCGGCCCGAAGTGCGCGAAGGCTTGCGTGAGCGCGGCATCGACATTCCCGCGGATACGTGGTTCATCGGCGGTTATCACGACACTTGCAGCGATGACGTGGAGCTCTTCGATCTCGATGCACTTCCAGCTACGCACCGGGCTGATCTCGATCGGATTCGCGAGTCTCTCGATTTGGCAAGAGCGCGAAACGCTCAAGAACGTGTTCGGCGATTCGAGTCGTGCTCGGCTCAAGCGGGGCCAGCCGCCGCGCTCCGCCACGTGGAAGAACGAAGCGAACATCTCGCCCAGCCGCGGCCGGAGTACGGACACTGCACGAATTCCACCTGCATTGTCGGCCGGCGCAGTCTGACGCGTGGCTTGTTCCTCGACCGGCGCGCGTTTCTCGTGTCCTATGACGCGAGCCGGATCCGAATCAGCAGAGTCTCGCGTCCCTGATGGCTGCCGTTGTTCCTGTGTGCGCCGGCATTAGTCTCGAATACTATTTTTCTTTCGTCGATAACGACCGCTACGGCTGTGGGACGAAACTTCCCCACAACGTAACCGGTTTGATCGGCGTAATGGACGGACACGCCAGCGACCTTCGAACGGGATTGCCTTGGCAGATGGTGGAGATTCATGAGCCGGTTCGGATTCTCTTTGTGGTTGAAACCACCCCGGAGTGCCTGGCAAGCGTGATCGAGGCGAGCGACTCACTCAAACAACTCGTCGTCAACCGCTGGATTCGCGTTGCGACCATCGACCCAGAGTCAGGACGCGTGCATGTCCGGAGAGACGACGGCTTCCAACCGTTCGATGCCAGGTTGGAAAGTCTGCCGGTCGCGCACTCTTCGGCGGAATGGTATTCCGGGAAGCTCGACCATCTGCCCATGGCGTCGATTCAGATTCCAACAGGAACCGAAGCACGATGAATCTGGCCCAGTCCGCGCTAGTGTTCGTCGTATTGGCGCCGGGCGTCGTATTCGGCGGGTTGGCGCTGCTCTGGATACTCGGATGGACTCCTGGCGAGCGCATGGTATCGAGGATCACTGGGCTTGACGTTTTCCGCAGGCGTGATCGCGTTGGTCATCGTTATTTGGAAGCTGGCCTTAACCGGAACCTCAGCCATCGTGGTGAGTTTCGGTGACTGGTTTGCCGTGCATGACTACAGCTTCCCGTTGGTGCTCATCGCAGACCGGCTCTCCGTGCCGTTTCTGGTCTTGACGGTGGTGCTCTCTGGACTGATCGGCCAGTTCTCGGCGACGTATCTACATCGCGAAAGCGGATTTCTGCGGTTCTTTTTGTTGTTGCATCTGTTCGCGTTCGGATCTCTGCTCGCATTTGCCGCCGGTTCGTTCGATCTGCTCGCCGCAGGATGGGAGTTAGTGGGCATCACATCGGTGTTGCTGATCGGATTCTTCCAGCTTCGAGCGGCGCCGGTGGAGAACGGTCTACGCGTCTTCGCCGTTTACCGCGCCTGCGACATCGGATTGTTGGTGGGTCTGTTCGCGATGCATCACTGGGCCGGAACTGCCTCATTCGATGCAGGTCTTCCAAAATTGACGGGCTCGCAACCGGTGGTCGTCGGCTTGCTATTGTTGCTCGCCGCTTCCGGAAAAGCCGCGCAGGTTCCATTCTCGGAATGGCTTCCCCGAGCGATGGAGGGGCCCACTCCGTCGAGCGCGATCTTCTATGGAGCGATCTCCATCCACGCCGGCGCCTATCTGCTGCTTCGCGTTCAACCACTGCTGGCGCAATCCGAGCTGGCGTGCGCGCTTGTGATTCTAATTGGCTTGGTCACAGCCATCCACGGTACGATCGTCGGCCGTGCGAGCGCGGACGCCAAGACTTCGCTCGCATATGCGTCGCTGACGCAGGTGGGTGTCATTTTCGTGGAGATTGGATTCGGCTGGACCTTCGTGGCCATTACTCACATCTTGGGACATGCAACGGTGCGCACGATGCAATTTTTGCGGTCACCATCCATGCTTCACGACTATCACCAGATGCACTCCGCGATTGGTGGCGAGATGTCGACCGGCAGCCATATTGAGGATATGTTCCCGGAACGCGTCCAGTTATGGCTTTATCGATGGGCCTTCGACCGCGGTCATCTTGACACGATTCTGGATCGTGGGGTGATTCATCCGCTGATGCAGATTTCGAAGCTCTTTGGCCGGCTCGACCACATCGGGTTAAATAGAGCCGTGAACCGTTTGGGCGACGCGGCGATTGCGATCCACGGGCCCACCGGGCAACAGGTCGATTGATGTCGATTCCCGGATCGGTTCTGATTGGAATCGCGATCGCCGTGCCCTGGCTCGGCGCCATTGTAGTAGCGGTATACGATCAGTACACCCGAGTGATTGGCAGTCTGGCAGCGCTCGTATCGTTGATTGCAAGCGCGCTCTTGCTGTCGGCGGCGCCATCGGGCGCCTCGCTATACGAGGCCTTGATGCTGCTGTTCTCCTGCCTCGCTCTGGGGGCAACGCTAATCGTTCCGAAGCGCGACTGTGGGCCAGCCACGATCGGCGGAATCCTATTCATTCTTGGATCCACGCTCCTGGCCTACTCTACTGAAAACCTGCTGGTGTTGCTGGCCGCGTGGATTCTGTCGACGATTCCTTTCTTTGTTCCGGCGTGGTTCGAAGCCAGCACTTGGCGTCCACGGATCGCGTTGCTCTTTTCGAGCCTTTCGCTCGTCGCGGCCGTCGCGCTGATCGTCACCAGCAGCCACACGATTGCCATCAGTGCGGTAAGAGGCCAGAGCCCGGGAGGCATGATCGCTTTCGGCCTGCTGGTGGTTGCAGTGATCTTCCGAAAGGGGATCTGTCCCGCGCACGCCTGGGTCGCCGATGCCGTGGCCAGCGGTCCCCCAATTCCTACCGCCCTCTTTCTCAATGGCCATTTCGGAGCGCTGCTGGTCGCCAAGGTGATTGTGCCGTTGTTTGCGCGCTCCACCGGCAGTCTGTTTCCGCTGCTCTCCTATCTCGCCATCGCCACCGCGCTTTACGTCGCCGTGCGCGCGCTTACGGAGAACTCGCCGCGTCGCCTGATCGCTTTCCTTGCGCTCAGCCAGTCCGCGTGTATTCTGGCGGGGCTCGAGAGCCGCACCGAGGAGGGAATCACTGGCGCCATGGTGCACTGGTTTGTGGTGACTGTCTCAACCATGGGCCTGATGGGCATCTTACGACTTCTCGAAGTCCGTTTTGGAGAGAATCTCACGGCGAGCAAACACTTTGGTTTAGCCGAACACGCGCCGCGTCTGGCAGTGTCATTTGCAATATTCGGGTTGGCGCTGGTTGGCTTGCCGGGCACGCTCAGCTTCTGTTCGCAAGATCTGCTGATTCACGGAACCTTGATGTCACACCCGCTCACGGGGCTCCTGCTGCCGGTCGCCACAGCCATGAATGCCGTAAGCGTTTTCCGCTTATTCACACGGCTGTTCCTTGGCAAACGTCGAACCGGGTTCACCTTGATGGCGGATGCTTTGCCTCGGGAGCGTTGGACTCTTGCCGCTGGCGTGTTGTTCGTTGTCCTCGGAGGGCTATTCCCGAAGGCAATTGTGGCGCAGAGATCTGCCCAAACGGCAGGAGAATTACGTCACTCGGTTGTTCGTGCGTCTCCTTTCATCGCGCGGTAGAAGACCGGTGAGCCAGGTCGCGATCGTGGAGGACAAAACTTCGATCTTCGAATCGGCCAAATAAGCCGGAAACACTGGATCGATTCTTGAGGCATCCCGTTACTATGCGTCGCGACCAACGCGGCCGTGTCGTATCACAAGAGACATCGAGATCAGCATCCCGCAGGCCAGAGCCATCGGGAAAGGAGTCGCAATTGTCAGGAGTGTGACAGCAACCCAAGCGCCTGTCTCTGCATTTCGAAGTTTCAGGATGCGAAGTGCCTTACTCCAGTGAGGCATGGAGAAAACCCTATACAGCACGATAGCGGCTAGCACTGGGAATGGAATAAACCCCGTGAATGGGGCAATCATTAGCAGCAACAGCAATTGAAACACGCCTTGGAGCATTCCTGCCACAGGCGTCTGCGCGCGATGCCGCACGTTCGCTGCCGTGTAATTAATGTCACCAGAGGCGGGAAAACCTCCCGCAAACGCACAAGCCATATTTGCGGCCCCGTCGACGAGAAGACTAAGTCGCGGACGATACTGCTCACCGGTAAAGCTCGTCGCAAGTTGTTCGGCCGCCAACGAATCAATCGTGATTAGAACAGCGATCGCTAGTGCCTGACTAATGATACCGCCGCTCAGATCGAGAGCCGGAAAGTGAAACAAAGGCTGGAGGAGACTCAGTGCCTCATGATTCTCGTGGTTCGCTCCGATCAGTTGGACAGGTAACGCCGGAGTTGGCCGTTGAGCTTCGAAAGTATCCGGCAGTTCTCGGGCAGGAACATCTCTTCCCACCCAAGACGGATTCCAAGGGCGAGCGCCAGCGAGTGGAGAAAAGTTTTGCGACCATCCTCGAACTAGCGGCGATTCAGAACTTCCGTTTTCACGACCTCAGGCACACGTTCGCATCGTGGTACATGATGAACGGCGGGGACCTGTATGAACTGGCGAAGATTCTCGGACATTCCAACATCAAGATGACCGAGCGCTACGCCAAATTGGGCAAGACACATATCGCGAGGACCGGCGACACGGCGCGCGCAATGTGGAAGCAGATGGAGAGGGCACAACCCGAACATCAGGCAGTTTGATGTTCGGCTATTGTTCGGTTGACTAGTTTATGCCGTTCTTGGCTTTCACTAACTCGTTTAGAATGTGGTGGCCAGGGACGGAATCG
>CAWFUQ010000008.1:0-73158 GCA_963819125.1 Terriglobia bacterium | reverse complement strand
ATCAGAGAGATCGGGCTTATTACAGGCGGCTCGACAAATCGAGTGTAGATAAAATTGAGGATGAGTGAGAGGTAGGCCTTAGGCGAACGGAGTCCTTTGGTCGGCGTCGTCGCGATTTTGGCGAGCAGAACGGCGCCCTCAGTCCCTTCTGGTTCTAAGTCGCTGATGAGACTCGGTCGAAAAATGGAGAAAACGAAGGGCTCACGTCAGGCTGTCCCTTTGATCCTGTATCTTCAGGCAATAAGGTGAGCAGGCCATTGATTCCGGAGGTAAAGTCTAAAATCAAGTTTTGGCCCGCCGGTAGATCCAGACCAGACCGGTCCGAAAGGCCAGTTGACGTGGTCGCCCTTGCAAAAGCCCTCGCCCGTTGGGTGCACGGTTTGGAGCGCTGCCTCTGGGCCGTGGACCTACGGCGGGAAGCACAACAGCACTCCACTTGGACGTGAGCACTCGTGAGAATCATTCTAATTTCACCAGGCTATTTATCCCGATCATTTCAGTATGGAATTTTCACTATTAGCCGAGGCTCCTGTGGTGGATCGCCGGTAGCTGCCTTTACACAGCACAGCTCCATCGTCCAATAATGCTCAAGGGTGCGAGGTGTATTTCGCCCTTGCTCTGCGTCGCCCAATCGACCTTGACCTCAGAGGTTCGAGTCGCGAAGGCTAAGGCATCGCAAGAATTTCGGTGGAACTGGTAGTAGCGGCGCGACTCTTCGAGCTGAGCCCGAAAGACCATGCCAACGCCGAAGCACTCCTCAAGCTCTTGCCAACGAACGATAGCCAGCAATCCGCATGGGTCACGCTCGGCTATGCGCTTTGCGATGGAGAATCAGTAGCAAGGATGAAGACTCTAGGACGCCTTCGCGACGAACTTCCTCGCGACATGGCGCGAGCGGCGATCGTGGCTCCAGAGCAGCTCCCTTCGTACGTCGCTTACGCAGAGACCTCCTTGCAGGATCCGCACAGTGACTACGCCGTTCAAATGCAAACTGTTTCCGAAGCCTCCACGATAAATTCACAGCCGCTGTACGGGGCCTCGCGGAGGAAAAGAGAGCTTGGTTTTCCGCGCATATTTTAAACCCAAAGAGCTGCAAAGCACTGGCTTTGCCGGAATCCCTGTAGCCTGTGCTCCTCAAATATTCCGTCCGTGGGAAAATAGGGACAGACGGCTATTTTCCGCATTTTGTCGAGAATCCTGCGAGCCCACGCGCACCAGCTTTCATGCCCCGATTTGCGCGAGCCATTGTTCCGCAGTGCCCTCATCACATCACGCAGCGGGGAAATGAGCGCCGCGATATTTTCTTTTCGTCGGCGGATCGCGAAGTCTATCTTGGTCTGCTGAAGCACAACGCGATACTGTACCCCACCGACGTGCTCGGATTCTGCCTCATGACCAACCACGTGCACCTGGTGTTGCGTCCCCATCACGCTTCATCTCTGGCCAAGCTGATGAGAGTGCTGCAAATGCGCTACTCGCAGTATCGTCATGCGCTCGAGCAGGGAAGCGGCCACCTATGGCAGAGTCGCTACTATTCGTGCGCAATTGAGCCGGAGAGACTTGGAACGGTGATGCGGTATGTAGAGCTGAATCCCGTGCGCGCCGGCCTGGTCGCAAGCGCCGATCGCTATCCGTGGAGCAGTGCAAGCACTCACCTGGGCGCGGGCGACCGATCGGGCCTGGTTGACCTGGCGGATTGGCAACAATCGTGGACGGCGAAGGAGTGGGCGCGAGAGCTCGCCGCGCCGGTCGAGGATACTGCGGCGATTCGGGATGCCACGTACCCGGGCCGCCCATTCGGGTCGCCTGAATTTGTGGCACGATTGGAGCAGTATTTGAAGCGTAAATTGGAAAGAGGACGTCCTGGGAGGCCACCCAAGGCCCGATGTCAAACGGTTGGAGAAATGTGAGAAATGCCCGTCTGTCCCTGTTTTCCCCCATCCGACTCGGCTGAGTTTTTCCGGTACCAGACAGCGCCAGTTTTCGGGAGAGTTGGAATGGTGAAGTCCGCTCATGCTCTCACCGCCGTACTGATAGCAGAGGACGCGCATTTGCCCGCTGCGATTCCGGCCCAAGCGATGCGGGGACAAGAGCCGTCGTCGGCCCTGATAGGTAGCTTCGATAGGATTCTTGGTGGAGATGGCGGTCCAGCCAGTCGATAGATGTCGTCGACCGTTTGAATGTTCGCGCGGATGACGGTCATTGTTACTCAGGCCATTTCATCTCGGGCCGCCCGTCGGGTTAACGATAGGCATCAGAGCGATGCCTCACCCTGCGAACCTCGATGGTGTCTTCATGCTGGTTGACGAAAAACAATCGCTAGTCGGCTGCGCGGAGACGACTCTCATCGCGGCCCTGTAGACTTTTCACGTCGCCAACACCGGATTCGGCGAACCGATGAAGAGTAGAGAGAATCCGCATTGCTGTTGGCTTATCCAGCGCTCGAATATCAGCCCTGGCCTGATCCGTCCAGATGATTCGTTTCAAGCCGGTTCCTGGTAATTGTCGATCTCGGCCTGAGTGATGCCAAGCTCCGCTAGAACTTGCTCGTGCGTGATCGGCTCGTTATGTTTTGACCATTCGGCTGCCTCGGCGAGCGCCCTCTCGTCTTCTGGTGTGAGCGGCTCGTCATCGATTTTTTCAATTGCGACGGACTCACCCGCAGGGTTGATCATGGCTTCGAGCAAGCCGCGAACGGCTGTAACCTGAGTCGGGGCAAGACGGTCTATCAATTCGTGAATGTGCTGTTTCTCTTGAGCGATGTCGGTTGGCATCCGGATCGACGGCCTCAGTTCATTCTACCGCTGTAGATGAAATCGAGGATGCCGAATCACGAGAGTTCAATCGAGTTCTCAAAGTCTCCCATAGGCGCGCGGCGAACATTGAAACGAACGGCGTGCGGTCGAAGCGGAATCCGCCTTGGGCGCAGGGGGTCGGGCGTTCGAATCGCCCCGCCCCGACCAACAAATCAAAGAGATCAGGCCGAATCCAGGCCTCAAATGTTGCTCCCTTGCCGCACGGCTTCCGAATCAAATGATCTCGCCCATCGGCGGAAGTTGCTAATCTTCTGTAGGTGGCCAAGGCCGGGCGGAAAATCAGCGTAACTGCGGAATCGAAGTCGCCGCCGCATGGGCCCAAAATGAACGATGTCAAGCCGAAGGGCAAAAGCATCGCGAACTGGTGGGCGCCGTCGCTGCTTCTGCTCACCGTCCTGGTTGTCTATGCCCGCGTCGCGACGTTCGGATTCGTCAACTATGACGATCCCGCATACACTTTCGAAAATCCCCACGTCAATGTGGGCCTCACCACCAGCGGGATCATCTGGGCATTCACCCAATCGTATGCCGCCAACTGGCATCCGCTCACCTGGATTTCCCACATGTTGGACTTCCAGATGTTCGGCGCGCAAAGCGGTATGCAGCATCTCACGAATCTCCTGTTGCATGCCGCGACCACCCTATTGTTATTCTTCTTTCTCAAAAAGATTACAGGCTCGATAGGATGCGGGCTCTTTGTCGCGTTCGGATTTGCTCTACATCCTCTACACGTCGAATCGGTCGCCTGGATTTCAGAGAGGAAGGATGTTCTCAGCACCCTCTTCTTTGTTTTAACCCTGTGGGCATATGTCGACTATGCGCGCGATCCGCGCCCGGTTCGCTACCTGTGGGTCGTCGGATTATTTGTGTGTGCATTGCTTTCGAAGCAGATGACGGTGACATTGCCGCTAGTCGCACTGGTGCTTGATTTCTGGCCCTTGCGACGCGGCCTCGACATACGCACTGCCATAAAGGAAAAGGTTCCGTTGATCGCGCTCTCCCTGGGCGCTGCGATCATCGCCTTTCTGGTGCAGCGCGGCGGCGGCGCTGTTTCGTCATTCGAAAAAGTGCCTTGGTCACTTCGATTGATGAATGTTCCCGTCGCCTACGCCACCTATCTGGTGCAGTTCGTGTGGCCCCTGAATCTTGCCATTTTCTATCCTTATGATCCATCGCCCGACTGGTGGAAGCCGGTTGCCGCCACCATCGCTTTGATCGCGATTTCAATCTTTGCCTGGAATCAACGCGCCAACCGGCCATATCTGCTCGCGGGATGGTTATGGTATCTGATCACCCTGCTACCGGTAGCCGGTATTATTCAGATCGGCGCACAGGCGCACGCCGATCGCTACACTTATATCCCCTTCATCGGGATCTTGATCGCTCTCGCCAGGGGCGCGAGAGATGTGATTGGGACGCCCGCCCGCTATCTCGCCTCAGCCGTCGCCATCTTTTGGGTTGTACTCACCTGGATTCAAATTGGTTACTGGTCCGATAGCATTGCTTTGTTTCAGCACGCTATCGAGGTGACCCGCGACAATTATGTTGCCTATAACGATTTAGGCTTCGCGTTGTCTGCAGCGGGAAAGCTCCCGGAAGCGATTGTCGCTTATCGGGAATCAGTGCGCAGCCAACCCTCCTATGCGGATGCGCACTATAACCTCGGAACCGCGCTGATGGATACCCCCGGCCGTCAAGCCGACGCCATTCGCGAAATGCAAACGGCTTTGAAGTTGGATCCTAACAACGCCAAAGCGAGAAATAACATGGGTAAGTTGTTAGCCCAAGGCTCTGCGCCGGCTCCAGATCAGGTTGAGCATTTCGAAGCTGCTTTGCGTGGCGATCCCAATCAGGTGGAGGCGCATATTAACCTGGCGAATGCTCTGGGACAACAAGGCAAATTTGAGGATGCTTTGCGCGAATATCAAATCGCCCTGCGTCTGGACCCCTCGCGCGCGATTACTCATGTCGATATGGCTAACGCGCTGGCGTCGATGCCCGGCAGGATAGATGAGGCGATGGCGGAATACCGTGCGGCCATCAAAATCGCGCCCGATCTCGCCGCAGCGCACTTCAATTTTGCGAACACGCTCGCGCAAATTGGGCGAGCGGATGACGCGCTCGCCGAATATCGGCTGGCGATTAAGGCCGATCCGCACCTGGTTCAGGCGCATAACGATCTGGGAGTGTTGCTGGCGCAGATGCCTGGACGGATGGAAGAGGCGATTGCCGAGTTTGAAGCTGCCATCCAACAGCAGCCGAATTTCTTTGACGCCCATATGAATCTTGGGCGAGCCTTGTCGCAAGTCCCCGGCCGATCCGCGCAGGCGATTACGGAATTGGAGAAGGCCTACCAGCTCCAGCCGGATCCGCAAGTAAAGGCGCAGGTAAGGGCGATGATCCAACAGCTCCGAGGCTCGCGATAAGCGGCGGCCATCGCCTTTTCGCAACTCGTTTTACGGTGGATGCAGAGAGGGTGGGGCGGACCCCTGCTCCGCGGCCGACGCCCTGGTCGGCCTTTGGCTTCAGCATGCCAGCCGGGCCGGGGGGCCCAGTGCGGACGAGGGCGTCCGCCCCACTTAATGTGCAATTCAACGGATGCGCGGGCCTGCAAAGAACATTCTGTAGAATGACCGGCGGAGGGAATACGCCATAATTGTCGATTGATCCTGGACGCCCATTCCCGGAATCTTCTGGTCGTTTCATTTGGAGGCCGGGGTGACGTATATCCACTGCTCGGTCTCGCAATTGCGTTACGGGAACGAGGGCACCGCGTACGCTTCGTCTCGAGCGAAAAATACTCGCGATTAGCGGCGGAATATGGAATCGAGTCCATCGCCTGTCCGCCTAATCAGAAGCGAAGTCAGCGCGGCCGCCTCGGTGGCTGGCTTTATCAATCCCTCTCTCGTCAAGGTCACCAGAGACGAGCCTATATCGATCGGATGCGCTGGCTGTACGATCTTGTTTCCCGCGAACCTGACCCGCGCCGCACGGTAATCATCACGCGCACCAATTCATTCGGTGCGCGCCTCGCCCAGGAGAAGTTAGGCACTTCGGTCGTAACCATCCAATTGCAGCCTTCCGGATTTCGCAGTATTTACGATGCTCCGGGATTGCCGCTCCCCGCCTTCGCCGGCACGACTCTTCGAAGAGCTCTCTGGTTCGCCATGGATATCTACTATGAGCTCACCATTACCCCATATCTGAACGATTTTCGCTCCGAGTTGGGACTGCCCAATGTTCACAGGCCACTGCGTGGCTGGTGCTATTCTCCGGATTTAGTGATTGGCATGTTTCCGGATTGGTTCGGATCGCCGCAACTAGATTGGCCGGCGAACTCTTGTACCACTGGATTCGCTCTTTTCGACGAAAGCAGCAATCAACCCGCTCCCGCAGATCTGGAGTCATTCTTGAATGCGGGCCCGCCGCCCATCGTCTTCACCCGAGGTTCTCAGTCTCAAGGAGAGCGCGCCTTCTTCGAAACATGTATCGAGATATGCCGTCGATCCGGGCACCGTGGGATTTTGCTGGCCCCTCGCAATGGATCTATTCCGGATTCGCTTCCGGATTGCGTCCGCCATTACGAGTTCGTTCCGTTGAGTAAAGTTCTGCCGCGATCGCGTGCGATTGTTCACCACGGAGGCGTCGGCACAGCCGCGTTAGCGCTCGCGGCAGGCACGCCCCAACTGGTGGTTCCACTTTTTGACGATCAGCCCGACAATGCCGCGCGCGTGCAACGCCTGGGCGTTGGATTCCGGCTCGCGCCTGGCGCATTCGACGCCGTGAAGGCTGGAGATTGTCTGCAAGAACTGCTCTCGTCGGATGAAGTGTCTAAGAAGTGCCGTGCTCTTTCGCAATTGATCAAGAACACCACGCCCATTGCCGATACCTGTAAGCTCATTGAGGACAGAATGCCGACGTGATGGACGCGTTCTCTCCCCTTTTCAACAAGCTCCCAGTGTGGCGTTCAGACAGCCGGTTCGGGTTCGGCTGGCGGCTTTCGCCGGTCCAGAATCTTCGACAGGGCCGTATGTGCGGCGATCAGCATTCCCAGCGCGACCAGGAAGATAATCCAACCCTCTATCTCGTGCGAGAATCCCTTCGCCAGGTCGGGGTTGACCTCGCTCAGAATCCCCGTCACAGTGACACGAAGCGCGTTCGCCAGAATCGCGATCGGGATGGTCGCGAGAAAGAGCGCCACCCGCATCCAGACACGCCGATCGAAGAAATAGGCGTAAACCAGGGAAAGAAACGTGAGAGAAAGCAGACTGCGGATACCGCTGCACGCTTCCGCCACATTGAGCGGCTGACTGGGAAGCTGCAGAACATTTCCTTCCCGCAGCGTCGGAATATTGATGAAGTTCAGGATGTTTTCCGCCACGATGCTCGCGAAAATCTGCAGGGGGAAAGTGATGCGGTTATACACGATCGCCGGAATAGGGATCATGAACGGCAACAGCAGGAGCGGGAAAGCGAGCTCCCGCAGCACCCCAAAGCCCCCGAAAGTCAGCAACACACCCACGAAGGTGATCAGCACGGCGGTACGTTGCAGGAACAGCTCCACGCCGATCGTTCCGATGTAACTCTGGGCCACGCCCCACACCAGCAACAGGATGCCCCAGCGGCTGGGTTTCCATTCCATTTCCAGCAGCCGGTCGCGGCGTTGCCACACCATGTAGCCCGCCACCAGGGGCACAAAAAACGCGTGACCCATATCCTCATCGGCGATCCAGTTGTGAACTAAATTATTGAGGACGGGGAAATATACGACGACGATCAGGATCGCGAACCAGCCCATCGCGATCCACGGAATGGGCCGGACCGCAGCCGCCGGTATCGGCTGCTCGCCGGTGACCGTTGCCATATCTTTCCTTCCAGTAGACCATAAAATCGCGCGTGCCCCGCGATCAGGATGGCGATT
This sequence comes from Terriglobia bacterium, assembly GCA_963819125.1. Classification (GTDB taxonomy): domain Bacteria; phylum Acidobacteriota; class Terriglobia; order Bryobacterales; family Bryobacteraceae; genus Palsa-187. The sequence goes on along the minus strand of CAWFUQ010000008.1, from coordinate 65,421 downwards.
ACAAATCGTCGTTGGAGCGGTCCCGGCGCATCGATTGTCCCAGCCCGCCGCCGTTCACCCACACCCGTTCGTGCTTGTCGTACACCGTGATGCCAAGGCTGCGCGTTTCCGAAATAAACACGTTGTCTTTGGTGTAGCGAATATATCCGCCCAGGGAATGCGCCTTCTCCGGGCCGGCATGCAGTACTCGCGAATCGGCCAGATGCATGGTGTAGCCGTAATGCCCGACGCCTCCGCCCGCCATTGCAAAAAACCAGCCAGGCTCGCCCGATCCCGTCACGATATTCGTTTTGTTCAATCCGCGCTCATAATCGGCGATGGGCCCGTGCATCGCCGAAAGCGCGTTGATCTCGGCCGCGTCCGGCGTACTCGCGACCGACAAGCGGCTCTTGCGGCCTTTCGAATTGTACGGCTCCATCGGTTTTCCGGCCCAGCCGGACAGGAAGAAGGTGGTTGCGCCGGGCGCACCTGCGATGCTCGCGGTCTTGCGCGCGGTTCGCCGATTGCCCTGGCCCGTGCCCCACCCGAGATTGGTCAGCAGATCGTAATCGTGATCGCCAAACGCGGCCATGCTGGTGCGGCCCTGGCGCAGCATCGCCTCTTCGGCATCGTTATAATGCTGGCCGATGTATTCGGTCGGCGTGAAGATAATCGAACTAAGCTGAATGCCCCACTTGCCATCGTTATTCGTGATCGCGTAGATCCCTTGATTGATGCCGAGACGATAGCCGTCGGCGCGAAAACGCGAATAGCTGAGCTCCAGGCCGACGTTCACCGGATTGAAGGTGTGGACCTGCAGCACGTCGATGATGTCGTAGGTTCCGGGACGAAGCTGGCTGTCGGGTTTGTCGCTCTCGAAAATCGATGGCGGAGGATTGCGGATAAACTCGGCGGCGGTTTTGTAAATCAACGGTTCGGGGCCTTCATAGGTCGCGTACGGGAAATGCAGCGTGCGCGCGACCGCGGCCATATCGCGATCGTTGAACGCCGCGAAGTATTCGGTCACCAGGCGCATCGCTTCGGGCACGGAGGTTCGATAGTAGACGGGATATCGCGCGTCCAGCATTGCACCAGTCTTTAAGTTCTTCGGCTTCGGCAATTCCTCCGCAGCCGTGGCGCGCATTTCCAGGTCTTTCTTGATATCGGGCTCGATCGTGGCCATCATGTTCTGGCGCAATTGATCGCGCGTTTCGCCTCCAATGGGCTTTTGGGCGAACGCTTCCTGCATCATCGCCGAGCCCGTCAGCCCGGCCGCTGCGGCGCTCCGAAGAAACTGCCGGCGTCCACGTTTGCTGTCCATTTTTACCCTCCTTTTCGAAACAGTTATGAATTTATCATGCGTCAATACTGCGGTGTATACTGCAAAAGATCGGAACGGGCCGGCGGACGCGCTCTATACCTGTCGCGCCTCAAACGTTTCCCCATGAGGCGCGACAGGCATGGAGCGCGTTGGCCGCACCCGCTGCCGGAGATTTTTGAGGAGGATATATGCGATCCCGTTTTGCCATCGCCGCTGTGGCGCTCACCGCAGCCATTTCGCTGCTGCCCGCGAAAGATAAGGTCGAACAGCCCAAGGACGGCTGGTTCACCACTTCCGACCACATCAAAATCCATTACCTGACGCTCGGCGAAAAGGGATCTTGGGTGGTGCTGATTCACGGCTTCACCGGCAACGCCAAAGGCAATTGGTTCGACAACGGAATCGCGCAGGCGCTGGCCAAGAATCATCGCGTGGTGGCGATCGACAATCGCAATCACGGTATGAGCGACAAACCGCAATTGAATGGACCGGGCCGCGCGCTGGACACCATCGAGCTGATGGATCATCTGAAGATCGAGAAAGGCGCACATCGGCGGGTATTCGATGGGCGGGGCTTTTACAGGCTCGCTGTTAGCGAGCCATCCTGAACGTTTTATTACCGCGCATTTCGGCGGGTCGGGAATTTCGGAAACCGATCCGGAATGGATCGCCAAACTGCCGCCTGATCATACCGGCACCAATCCCATGGAAGCCGAACTAAGCCATCAACTGCGCATCCATCACGCCATGGACAACGGCATGACGAAGGAAGAAGCGGAGAAGCTCGCTTCGACTCCGGCGCCTGCGCGTGCAACTCCGGCGGCTCGCCCGGCTGCGGCCGCGCCCGCTGCTCCTGCGGGACCGAAGCTGGATCTGGCGAAGCTCAACATCCCGATCATCATTATTAACGGCGAATTCGATCGTGCCCGCGCCAGGAGCACGCGCGCCGCGCGCGAAGCCAATGACGTGACCATCGTGGTTCTGCCGGGCAAGCAGCATCTTTCGGCGATCGTCGCGGGATCGATGCCGAAGGAATATCTGAACAGCCTGGTGGGGTTCGTCAATACTCACGATTCGATCTGATATGCGTAATGTTTATCTGCTGTTGTTAGTGGCAGGGATCGCGAGCGCTCAGGCCCGACGCGGAGCAGCTCCGGCGGCGCCCGCCGTGGGTCCGTGGTTCGCGACCGCGCTGCCCGCGCCACTGAGCGACCCCACCAAGCCGGTGATGAAATACGACGACACGTTCGCGCCGTTTGCGGCCAAATTTCCGCACACCGCCGGCCAGCATGATGAACTGCTGGACGGTGCGGAACTGAAAGCGGCGATGAAGACCATCGTCGGCTTTTCGCTCGAAAGCTACGCAGCCGGTGACAAAGTGTGGGGACGCCGCGCGTCGACGCCCGCATTCTTCCACGCCATGGATTGGGCAGCGGGACAATTCAAAGCGGCGGGAATCGCGGACGCAAAGGTCGAGCGATTCGCAATCGCGACGCCGATGTGGTCGCCGAAATCGTGGCGCGTGCAGTTGAATGGCGACGACGCGTTTGGTCCGGGCACTCATGACGTAGTCCTGACGTCGGCATTTCCGCAGCCGGGCGCCGTGAGTGGTTCCATCACAGCGCCGGTTGTCTTCGCGGGACATGGAACCGATGCCGATCTCGCCGGTCGCGATGTCAAAGGAAAAATCGTTGTGATTCACGTGCGTCCCGAAGCCGTCACTGTTCGGATCGGCTGAACAGGGGGCGGCGGCTCGTGTGGTGGCACATGGCGCGATCGCCGTGATCCAAGCCGTGGAAGGACCGGGTAACGCGCTGTATTTCGATACGCGCTTCGCCGCGGGCGCGACTCCATCATTCATGGTCGGCGGGCAGGATGGATGGTTCGTCGAAACGGTGATCGGCAAGGCCGCCAACGCTGGCGTTCTCGACAAACTCAAAGCGACCATCAGTCTGGAGACGGAACAGAAGACCGGGCTCGAATCGGCGAACGCGATCGCGATCATTCCCGGCGAGAGCGCCAAGCGCATCATCGTCAACGCTCACGCCGACGGCTATTTCCAGGGTGGCGACGACAACGCCAGCGGATTCGCGGCCTTGATCGGGCTGGCTCGATATTTTGCGAAACAACCCAAGCCGAAGCATACGTTGATGTTTGTGGCGAGCGGCGGGCACCACGGCCCCGGCAACGGCCCGACGTCATTGGTCGCGGCGCATCCCGAGTTGAAAGACAACACTCTGCTGGTGTTGAATCTGGAACACCTGGCGTATTCCGACGTGGTCCGCGGCAAGACTCGATCGCCGAATAATTTCGGCATGGTGTGGGAGTCGCAGCGTCACCGAAGGCGCGAAAGCGGTGGGCGTGTCGAACCAGGCTCCATTCCTGATCGACCTATGGAAGCAAGCTCCGAAATGCTTCGGAGTCGCGACGTATGAATCGATTTCTGCGGTGACGCCCGGCGATCTGGGCGGGTATCGCGGGCTGAACGCGCCGATGACGCAGATGATTCAATCGGGCACGTTTTATCATTCCTCGGGCGACGTTTACGAAGCGGTTCCGGCCGCTGGATTGGAGCGCGCGGCTCGCTTCTTCGCGTGGTTTATCCAGCAAGTGGATCGCGCGCCTGAAGGATGGATTCGCGGCGAGACTAACAGCGCCGCAGCGGGTTCGTCTTGTGGGGCAGGTTTTTAACAGGCGCCGATTTCTAATCGGCGCATTTTCCATTTGCAACAGCAAGCGGATTGGAAATCCGCTGCAGGTTGGAAAACCTGCCCCGCACGCGCTGCGTTTTCGGAAGCGCCGAGACGACTCTCGGCGCAGCAGGCTGGACAGCCTGCGCCACGTTAGCTGTCAGTATTTCGGACGCACACTAGCGATGATGTCCGCCGCCGGAGTGTCCACCACTCGCATGCCCGCCACCGCTAGAGTGTCCCCCACCGCCCGAAGATCGCGGAGCCGAGAAGTGTTGCGATGGCGCAGAGAAGTGCTGTGATGGAGCGGAGAAGTGTTGTGACGGAGCCGAGAAGTGCTGTGATGGAGCCGAGAAGTGTTGTGACGGAGCAGAGAAGTGCTGTGATGGAGCGGAGAAGTGCTGCGATGGCGCCGAGAAGTGCTGCTGGGGCGAGGAGAAACTTCGCGAATAGTTCTGCGCTCCACCTCGATTGAAGTTCTGCGCTCCGCCACGATTGAAGTTCTGCGACCCGCCTCGATTCTCGAATCCGCGATTGCCGTTGCCCGCGAAGCTGCGAACCCCATTGCGCGCGGCATCCATTCGCGATGGCGATCCGAATCGTCCCGCGACCGCTCGATTCGGATAGGCGACACCCATTCGATGCCCCGGATCGTGCGCCCACCACGCACGGCCAAACCCTCCGTGGTATCCGGCGTATCCGAAATGGTTGAAGAACAGCCCGTTCAGGAACAGCCCGTGCGCGAACCAGTTCAAGCCCCAGCCCCACGCGCCGAATCCCAGGAATCCGCTGAACAGGCCGCCCAGAAACACGCCGGCGTCGAAACCGCATCCGTAGCTCACTGGCGGATAGTACAGCGGAGGATACGCACCATACAGCGGCGGTCCCCAAACATACGCCGGATTGTACTGCGGGACGTAAACCATGTTCGGATCTGTTGGCTGGATCTGAATGGCATTCTGGCCGTTGTCATACTGGGTGGTCACGTTTTCCTGCGGCGTCGATTGCAGCCGTCCGTTCTGCTGCGCCCGCGCGCGCATCGCCTGGATGGCGTTCATCACGTCGCTCTGCTGCGCCAGAAACGCGTTGCCGAGGTCGGTGGTCCAGCGAATGTCGCGCGACAGCATGGTCATCACATCAGGGAACGCGACCAGCGCCTGCACGCTCGGATCCCAGTTCTGCTGCTTGGCCGCATCGATCAATTGCTGGCCGCGGAGATTCGGATTCTGCTGTAAGAACTGCTGCGCTTCGGCGATTTCGAGCGGGTACGTCGCCGCCGCCAGCACCTGGCCGAGCAGGTTATCGGGATACAGCGCGATAGGCGCGACCAGATTGCTCAATTGATCGGGCGAAAGCAGCGGAGCGTTTTGTTGAGCCGGGGCTTGCCCGCCTTGCGCCGGATATTGCTGCTGCGGGTATTGCTGTTGCGGATAAGATTGCTGGGGATAAGGTGCGTACGGCGCTTGTGCCATCATTGCCGTCGCGGGAAGAATCAGACTGCAGAGAATTGCGGTTGCCTGTTTGAGGAGCGCCATCGCGATTCACCTCCACCACTTTGGATGCGCGGTAAGGGGATTCGGTGTATCCCCTAAACCCATTAATTCTGCCTAATCCGCGCCGGTATCGCCACCCTTTACAATCGAGCCGGATTCGTGGGATCATCCTGATTTCGTAGGCGCTTGCCCTGCCGTGCCGAATCACCCCATCCTCAACGAACCTCGCGAATTGCTCCGCTTCCTCACCGCCGGCAGCGTGGACGACGGCAAATCCACGCTGATCGGGCGGCTTTTGCACGACACCGGCTCGATTTACGAGGACCAATTCGCCTCCGTCGAAGCCGCTTCGAACCGCGCCGGCGCGCACGCGTTCGATTTTTCGCTGGTCACCGACGGCCTCCGCGCTGAGCGCGAGCAGGGCATCACCATCGATGTTGCCTATCGCCATTTCGCCACGCCGAAACGCCGTTTCATCATCGCCGACACTCCCGGCCACGAACAATACACTCGCAATATGGCGACCGGCGCGTCTACCGCGAGCCTCGCGCTGATTCTGATCGATGCGACCAAAGGAGTGCTGCCGCAGACGCGACGCCACGCGGTGATCGCGTGGCTGCTGGGGATTCGTCAGTTCGCGGTGTGCGTGAACAAGATGGATCTGGTCGATTTCAGTGAATCCGCGTTTCGAAAGATCGAGCGGGATTTCGTGGAGTTCGCAGGGAAGCTGACGGGCGTAGAATCGCAATTCTTTCCTATCTGTTCGCTGGCAGGCGATAACGTGGTGGTGCGATCTACGGGGATGCCGTGGTTCGACGGCCCGGCGTTATTGGAATATCTGGAAACCGTTCCCGTCGCGCCGCATACAAGTTTCGAGCATCTGCGATTTCCCGTTCAACACGTCATCCGGTATTCAGGCGGCCGCAGGTACGCGGGCGAGATCGCGTCGGGCGTATTGCGTAAAGGCGATGCCGTGATGGCGATGCCGGCACGCCGGACCACGCGAGTCCAAGCGATGTTCGTCGGCGATCGCGAAATCGACGAAGCGTTTCCCCCGCTCTCGGTGAGTCTCGCCCTTGAAGACGAGATCGATCTGGGCCGCGGTGACATGCTCGCTGATGCCGCCCATCCGCCGTCGGTCTCGCGCCGCATCGCAGCTACGCTCATCTGGATGGACGATCATCCGCTCGAAACCGGCAAACCGTATTTGCTAAAGCACACCACGCGAACGGTGTGCGCCAGCATCACGCGAATCGCCGCAGTGCTCGATCCCGCGACGCTCGCAAAGTCGCCCGCCGATCGTCTGCAACTCAATCAATTTGGCGAAGTCGAGATCGAAACGCATCAACCACTGTATTTCGATTCCTACGCGGAGAATCGCACTACCGGCGCATTCATCGTGATCGATCCTCTGCGCAATGGAACGCTGGGCGCTGGAATGATCTCGTCCGATCTCTCGCGCGAAACTGCCGTCGAGCCCGCCCGCGGCGAAGGCCTGACCGTCTGGTTCACGGGATTGAGTTCAGCCGGCAAATCGACCATCAGTCAGGCCGTGTACGAAAAACTCTGGGCTATGGGCCGCAAGGTCGAACTGCTGGACGGTGACATTGTGCGTCAGAGCCTGAATCGTGGGCTGGGATTCAGTAAAGAGGATCGCGATGAGAACGTGCGCCGCATCGGATTCGTCGCCGATCTGCTGACGCGCAATGGCGTGATTGTTCTGGTATCGGCGATTTCGCCGTACCGGGCGATTCGCGATGAAATTCGCGCGACGATCGGCAATTTTTTGGAAGTCTACGTACACGCTCCGCTCGAAGTTTGTGAGCAGCGCGATTTGAAGGGCATCTATCGCCGCGCGCGTGCGGGTGAAATGCATGGCGTCACCGGCATCGACGATCCTTATGAGGAGCCGCTCACACCCGAAGTCGAGTGCCACACCGATCGCGAAACAGCGGCGGAAAGCGCAGCTCGCGTGTTGCGCGCGATCGACGATTGGTTCACGGGAAAATCATGATCGATCTTCATAGCCACACCACCGAATCCGACGGCACGTTTTCGCCGCGAGAGTTGGTGGATGAAGCCGTGCGCGTGGGGTTAGAAGCTTTGGCGATCACCGATCACGATACGTTCAGCGGCTACGATCAGGCGGCGCAGTATGCGAAAGGAACGCCGCTCAAATTGATTCGCGGAATCGAGCTATCGACCAAATATCACGGCCGTTCGGTTCATCTGCTGGGATATTTTTTCCATCAGCCCACGCCGGAATTCGGCGCATTTGGTGAATGGGTGGATCAGATTTCGGCGTCGCGCCGCGATCGCAACCAGGCGTTGATCGAGTGCCTGCGTTCGCACGGGATTGCGATCACTCTGCCGGAAGTCGAGAAGCACGCCGGAAGAATCGTGGCGCGGCCGCACTTCGCCGCGGTGCTGATGGAAAAAGGCTACGTCGCCTCGATCGATGAAGCGTTCACGCGATATCTGGACGAATCGGCAGTGTGCTACATCACGCGCGAATCACCGGAGTTCGACGATTCGGTCGCGCGCATTCTCGCCGCCGGAGGAGTTCCAGTGCTGCCGCATCCCGGCCGCGCGCGCGCCGGCGCCAAGATTTTAGAAAATGAAGCGGCCGAGATGCAACGGATGGGCCTGCGCGGAATCGAGGTGTATCACAGCGATCACGATGCCGCCGACGTTGCGTTCTATCTGGGGATCGCTAAAAAGCTGGGGCTGGCGATCACCGGCGGGTCGGATTTCCACGGCGCCGCGAAGCCACGCATCCAGCTCGGCACGGGGATCGATGGGAATCTGAAGATCCCGAAATCGCTACTCGACCATCTGCGCGAACTATAAATGAAAATCGTGCGTTGAACCGCTCCTTTTAGTCGCGGCTCATTGGCGCTACCCGAGTCAACACCATACAGAGCCGTGACCAGAGGGAGCGGTTCAACCCTCGGGCTTTTTAATGAAAGTCGTGCGAGATCGAGCTGATCTCCAGCGCATTGGGAAGCGCTGAAATCTTGCGCGCCAGCACGTGAATCACATTGTCGACATTCTGCATCTCGCCCTCCACCAGCAGCCAGGCATGGCCCACGATATCGAGCTTCTGCTGATCGAACACATCCGGCATGATCACGACATTCGAAATTCCGGTTTCATCTTCCAGGCTCATGAACACCAGTCCTTTCGCCGTGCCCGGCCGCTGACGCACGATCACGTTTCCCGCGACCTTCACCATTCGCCCATTGGGAATCGCAAATAATCCTGCCGCCGCCGTCACGCCCAGGCGATCCATCTCCGCGCGATGATGCGCCATCGGATGCCTGCCGATGGTCATGCCGAGCCCTTCGCAATCCGCAATTAAACGTTCTTGCAGATTCATGGGAGCGAGCGGCGACGCGGGCGCGTTCTCGGGAATATCGCGCAATAATTCTTCCACCGGCCGGGCCGCGCGTGCGCTTTGCCACAATCCATCGCGACGATGAGCCGCTCCGATGGAATTGAACGCGCCGATGGAGGCGAGATGCGTCATCTCGGATTGATCGAGCTCCGGCACGCGCCGCGCGACGTCTTCGATATCGCGAAACGGCTGCGCTGCTTCCATCGCCTGCGCCGTCCTCGAACGCAATCCACGCACATAGTTGAATCCCAATCTCAGATTCATGTTTTCGAGCCTGCATTTCGCGCGCGACAAATTGATATCTACCGGCAGCACACGCAATCCGTGGCGCTGCGCGTCTTTAACGATAGTCGCCGGATGATAAAACCCCATCGGTTGATTGTTCAGCAGCGCGCAGGTGAACGCCGCCAGAAAATAGGTGCGCAGATACGCGCTCGCGTAGGCGAGTAAAGCGAAGCTCGCCGCGTGCGATTCCGGAAATCCGTACATCGCAAACGAAGTGATCGATTGTACGATGCGATCCTGCACCTCGCCCTCGATTCCGTTGCGCGCCATGCCCGCGCGCAGTTTCACCTCGATCGCGCGCATTCTTTTTTCGCTGCGCTTGAAGCCGAACGCGCGGCGCAGCTCTTCGGCTTCGCCGCCGGTGAAATCGGCCGCGATCATCGCCATGCGCAGGAGCTGTTCCTGAAACAGCGGGACTCCTAACGTTCGTTCCAGAACCGGCTGCAATCGCGGATGCAGCGGATCCGGCGGCTCCTTGCCTTGCCTTCGCTTTAAATATGGATGCGCCATCTTGCCGACAATCGGGCCGGGCCGCACGATCGCGACTTGCACGACGAGGTCGTAAAATTTTTCGGGACGCATGCGCGGCAGCGACGCCATCTGCGCGCGGCTTTCCACCTGAAACAATCCGATGGTGTCGGCGCGCTGCAAGCCTTCATATACTTTCGGATCGTCCGCGGGGAGATTGCCTAGGTCGATATCGCGGCCATAATGCTCGCGAATCAGGTCGACCGATTCTTCGAGCACGGCCATCATTCCCAACCCCAGCAGGTCGACCTTGACGATCCCCAGATCGGCGCAATCTTCTTTATCCCATTGCACCACGACGCGGCCGGGCATGGACGCTGGTTCGAGCGGCACCACAGAGTCGAGCTGTCCCGCGCAGATCACCATGCCTCCTGAATGCTGTCCCAAGTGCCGCGGCAGATCCTGAAACGCGACAACGAGATCATGAAACTTGCGCACGCGAATGTCGGAGAAATCGAGACCCGCTTCTCGAAATTGCTTTTCAGGCGTGTCGTTCTTATCGATCCATCCCCACATGGGAACTAATTTCGAAAGCCGATCGAGCGTCTCCGCATCGAAGCCCAGCACCTTGCCCGCTTCGCGCGCGGCCGATCGACCGCGGTAGGTGATCACGTTCGCCGTCATCGCCGCGCCCAATTTTCCATAGCGTTCGTAGACGTATTGAATGGCGCGCTCACGCTGATCGCCGCGACGGCAGATCCATGTCGATGTCAGGCCACTCGCCGCGCTGTTCGGAAAGGAATCGTTCAAACAACAGATCCATGCCGACCGGATCCACTGCCGTGATGCGCAGCGAATAACACACCGCGCTGTTCGCGGCCGATCCGCGCCCTTGCACCAGAATTCCTTGATCGCGGCAAAATTTCACAATGTCCCACACGATCAGAAAATATCCTTCGAAGCCCAGCTTTTCGATCAGCGCGAGTTCGCGATCGATTTGTTTGGCGGCGCGCTGGTAACGTTCGCTATCACGCGCGCCGTAGCGCCAGATCGCGCCTTCTTCCGTGCGTTTGCGCAGGAAGCTCGCTTCGGTTTCGCCATCGGACACGGGATAATGCGGGAACTGATATCCCAGATCGGCGAGCGTGAACTGAAGCTGCGCCGCGATGCTGCAGGTGTTGGCGATCGCGTCGGGCACATCCGCGAACAACCGCGACATCTCGTCAGACGATTTCAAGATACCGCTCTGAATTCTGTTCCAGCAATCGACCGGCGTGCGCCAGCGTGGTTTTATTGCGCAGACAGGTGAACGCGTCGACGATCTCGCGTTCTGATTTTTCGGCGTAGCCGACGCCATTCGTTGCCACCAGCGGTGCGCGCAAGGATCGTGCGAGATCGATCACCGCCTGATTGCGAGCTTCCTCATCACGATCGAAATGCCGCTGCAGTTCGAGGTAGACGTTTTCGGGTTTGAAAATGCGCTGCAGTTGCTCGATGCATTGGCGGCCTTTGCCTTGGGTGAGTGCTCGCGCCAAGGGACCGTCGAGATCGCCGGTGAGACACAGCAGCCCATCCGAAAAGTTGGCGAGTTCGTCCGGCGTTGCCGCCGAGATCTGGCTGGGCTTGGGATGCTTCGGGACGCGCAGCTTCATACGCGTGATCAGGCGGCACAGATTCTGATATCCCTTCCGTGATCGAATCAGCAGCGGGTACCGCGCGCCGTCAGTACACAATATTTCCGCGCCCAGAAACGCCGTCAGATTTTTTTTCAGCATGTGCTGATGGAAGCGCGGAGCGCCGTACACGCCGTCGAAATCGAGCAGCGCCATGGCCGGTTGATCCAATTCCGCACAGCGTTCTGCCAGCTCTTCCGGCACGCATCCTCCGCGTAAAAAGCTGAATGCCGACCTGGCGTGAAGTTCGATAAAAGGCATTGACACCGAAATCATTATAGGCGAAGATAAGGCGAAATGTCAGCCCTCGCCCACGTCCTTCCCGCTTCTTCTTTAATGCGACCGCAAGCGCCGGTTATCGGTGCAACCTTGGGAGGGATTCCGCGCGGCGCGCTCACCGAAATCGCGGGACCGCCGTCGTCTGGACGCACTTCGCTGCTGTGCGCACTCCTTGCCGAAGCGACCGCCGCGGGCGAATTCTGCGCATTAATCGATGCCGAAAGCGCGTTCGATCCGGCGAGCGCGGCCGCGGCCGGCGTGCGCTTATCGCAACTGATGTGGGTGCGCTGCGCGTCAAACGTGGAGCACGCATTGAAAGCCGCGGACATGCTGGCGCAGGGCGGGGGATTCGGATTGGTGGCGATCGATCTTGCCGACACGCCGCAGAAATTTTCGCGTCGCGTGCCGATGGCCGCGTGGTTTCGCCTGCGCCATGCCGTGACCAACACCAAGACCGCGCTGCTGTCAGTAGGTTCCTGCTTTAATGCTTCCACGTGTTCGGCGGTGAAGATCGAACTGGCGCGCGATCGCGCGATTCTGCAGCATCGTCTGCTCGAAGGGATTGACGTGGCGGCGCGCATCGTGGTCAATCATCAGTCGCGGCCGGAAAAATTCATCGCCAGGAGATAGCGCGATGTATGCATGTCTCTATGCTCCGGGAAATCTGCCGCTGCTGGTCGAATGCGCGGGATACTTCTCTCCGTGGATTGAATCCGTCAGCGATGCAGTGGTGTTCGACATCCGCGGCCTTGGACTGATCTTCGGTACTTCGCGAGAAATCGCCATGGCGATCGAGCGTCGCATGGGCTTGCGCGCCAATCTCGCGATCGCATCGAATCCCGATGCCGCGATGCACGCCGCGCGCGGCATTTCAGGCACAACTGTGATCGATCCCGGACGGGAAGCGGAAGTGCTGGCGCGATTGCCTCTGTTTGTGCTCGGCGGATCGGCGGAGTTCGCGCAGACGATGGACTTGTGGGGCGTGCGCACCTTCGGCGACTTCGCGGCGCTGCCTCCTTTAGGTGTTGCGGCGCGATTGGGCGACGAAGGGATCGCCATGCAACGCCTGGCACGCGGCGCAGGCGAACGGGTGTTATCGACGCCCAAAGATCCGCTCGAATTTGTCGAAGAATTAGAACCTGAAGCGACGCTCGATTTGATGGAGCCTCTGCTGCTGCTGATCGGTCGCATGCTTGGCGATGTGTGTGCACGTCTGGCGGCGCATTCGCTCGCGGCCGAGCAGCTTCGATTGAAGCTGAAATTAGAGCGTGCGGCCGATTATCATCTGACGCTCGATTTTCCGGTGCCGATGATCGACGTGCAGGTGTTCCTGAAATTGCTGCAACTGGAATTAGCCGCGAAGCCACCCGCCGCTGCGATCGAACAAATCCGCATCGAACTGAAACCGGTGGAGCCGCGCGTCACGCAGCACGGATTATTTTTGCCGGCGGCGCCGGAGCCGCAGAAGCTCGAAATCACGCTGGCGCGGATTCGTAATCTGGTGGGCGCGGCGAATCTGGGGTCACCGGAAGTGATCGACACGCATCGTCCGGATAGTTTTCGATTGCGCGATCTGCGTCGCGGACATCAGAGTCTGGGTGAAAACCCGAATGTTGAACCGCTCCCTTTGGTCACGGCTCTGTATGGCGCTGATATCATGCGATTCATACTGCGCCGATTTCGTCCGCCGCAATACGCGCAGGTGTGGCGATCGGCAACCGGAGAGCCCGCGCGCATTTCGTCGTCGAAAGCGCAGGGGCGTGTGATTGCTTGCGCGGGTCCGTGGCACACTTCTGGAGATTGGTGGACCAATGATCCCTGGGATCGCGAAGAGTGGGATATTGAACTCGACGCAAGCCTGCTGCGCATTCATCGCGATTGCCGCCGCGACGCGTGGTTCGTCGAGGGCAGTTACGATTAATGCCGCCTAGCGCGCTCCATACTGTCGCGCCTCACAACACCCGAGATCCGGAGCGCACAGGCGAATTGTGCCGTTGTGCGTGGTCAATCAAAGATCCTTGATCGCGAGCTTCAAGTCCGCGCTCTTCCAGGCGCTGTCGAATTCCTTCTGCACCCACGCCGCGGCTTCCGATTTCTTCTGCGCTTTCAAACTTTCCAGCAACCCGAACAGCATCCGTCCGTTGTTTGGACTCCGCCGCACGCCTTCGCGAAACACGATCTCCGCTCCCGCTGCGTCGCCCGACTGCAACAGCGCCGCGCCCAGCGATTCGCGCACCGGATAATACCAGGCCGGCGGCTCGTCATAGGTGAGCTCATCCTGCAACTCGACTGCTTTTCTCCACAGCGGTACCGCTTGTGCAGGCGACTCCTCCACGCGCGCGGCCAGAATCGCGGACGCGAGATCGACTACATCGCCGAGCTTGTTGTTGCCCCACTGCCCTTTGCGATCGAGCGATTTCGCCAGCTTCTCGAACTCCGCCTGTTCCTTCCGCGCATTCGCGAAATCGCCTTTCGCGACGTAGGCCAGCGCGCGCGAATGCCGCCACATCGCCGATCCTTGATTCGATTTCGGCGAAGCGCTCGCCAGCAGATCGTCCCAGCGCTGCAGCCGAACCTGCGACGTGAGGATCACCGAGTTGAAAATATCCACTAACTCCGCCATCTCCGGCACCGCGCGCATCGGCTCCAGCGCGTCATTCATCTGCGCCATCACCTTCCTGCTCTCCGCCACGCGCCCCTGCATCATGCGCGAGTACAGCAGGAAATCCAGATTGTGCAGATAGTACATGGTGTAGCTGCCGGTGACGCCGGTCTGCGCGAAGTATTTCCGGTCGACTTCGATGGCGCGTTCGTTCACATTCGCGCTCTGATCGAAATCGCCCAGCACCAGCCAGATGTGCCCCGGCATGTGCACCATGTGACCGGCCGACGGCACGATTCCCATCAATCGCTGCGCGCTGGGCACGCCGCGCTCCGGATTGGGCGAAGATTCGACAGCGTGAATGTACAAATGATTCGCGCCGGGATGCTGCGGATAGCGCCGCAGCACGCCTTCCAGCACGTGCTCGGCTTCAGCGACTCCCTCGGCCGGCTTGCCGTCGACGTACCATTTCCAGCGCACCGGAATCAGCAGCGCTTCGGCGAAGAACGTCTGCGCATCGGGATCGTCAGGATAGCGCGCTGCCAGCGCGCGCATCGCCGCGATGTATTTCGATCCGTCGCCGTACTCAGGGCATCGCGCGTTCGCTGCTTCGAGCCACGCGCGATCGGTGCTATCGGCGCTCGCGATCTTCAATCCGGCCGCGGCCGCCTCGCACGATTCTTTCTGCTGATAGCTGGGATCGCCGTCCATATTGACGTACGCGCCCAGCGCCGCCGCGATGCCCCACTGCATCATTGCCGCTGTGGGGTCCAGCTCCGCGCCTTTCTTAAACGACCGCAGCGCTTCATATCGATTGAACCCATACACCAGTGCCAGGCCCTGATCGAAATACTTCTGCGCTTCGGCGTTGTGCGTGGCGATGGGATGCCGCCAGCTCCCGAGCCCGGCCAGCAGAGTGACCGGCTTCTCGGGAGCGGGGGCTGTCTGGTGCGCGACGTGCTGACCGAAGCAGGCGATCGTGGACAGTGTCACGATCGCCACTGCGCGATGTAGAGGCAACATGGGATCCTCCCGAAATCGGATTCGTCAATCCACTGTAATTCGAGTCGCCGATATGGTGCCATTGAAGCTCTGAATCGGATTTCCGGAAAGCGTCACCAGGCTGATGGTAAACGTCCCTTTGTAGGTAAGGCCACTGGGATCGACAGTAATGGTCTCGCGGATGATCGCCATGCCGTTCACGTTGCCTCCGTCGTCGAAGGTCCACGAAGGATGCTTGAGCAAGTAAGTGTTCGGTCCAACTTTCAGCCAGGTTCCCAGGCACACATTTCCGGTGGAAGGCGGGGGATCGTCATTCAGGATCTCGGTGCCATCGGATGACCAGCTATCGAAACCCTGGTCGACGATCTGGCCCTGCGAGGTGAAGGTGGTTAGCCACAGGCCCACGATCGAGCGGTCAACCGGGCCGGCGGCGGGGGCATTCGATCCCTGCCCACGGGCGTGCGCTTCCGATGACGAACCGGCGACGGTGGAATCCGGGGCCGAAACGATCGCACGGGGTGCACGGCTCATGCTGCAATCAGCTTTCGCACTTCCGGCGAAGAAAAGACAAAATGCGAGAGCCGTAAGGCCACCGCTAAAGCGAATCATATTGGTCAGTTTCATTTTTCCTGGTTCTCCTGTTGGTCGATTTTGCGGCGCGATTGGTCGGCTGCCGCATGTTTCGATTGTTCACGGAAGCACTCCACTGCTCAAGCGAAACAGTCTGTAAATCCAATGAGTTGCGTCCTATTTCGCACTTTTGCGTATGAGCTGGGGTATACTGGCCATTCGAAAAATGCCAGAGCCAAGCCAAATCGCGAACAGCGACGACAGACTCGACTCCTGGAAGGAAATCGCGGCGCATCTGGGGCGCGAAGTCCGCACGGTGCAGGGCTGGGAAAAGAACGAAGGTTTGCCGATTCACCGGCATCAGCACGCGCGGCAAGGCTCGGTTTACGCGTTCAAGAGCGAACTGGACGCGTGGCGCGAGGCGCGTAAGATTTCAGCCGACGCGCCCGTTCCGGCTGAGGCGGCGGCGCCTTCCCGAAAGCCGCCGGCCTGGGCGATCGTCGCGGCGGTCTGCGTCGTCATCGCCGGAGCCAGCGGTTATTTTCTGTGGAAGAATCGCGCGGCTGCGATGGACACTCCGTCGTCGGTGGCGGTTCTGCCGTTCGCCGATATCAGCGAGCAGCACGACCAGGATTATTTCGCCGATGGATTGACCGAAGAGATCATCGATGCGTTGACCCGCGTGCCGAACCTGCGGGTGGTGGCGCGCACGTCGGCTTTTTCATTCAAGGGCAAGGCAAAGGACATCCGGGAGATCGGCAAGGAGCTCGGCGTGACTGCGGTGCTGGAAGGCAGCGTTCGCAAGGCGGACAACAAACTGCGGATCATCGCGCAGTTTATTCGCGTTAGCGACGGATCGCATTTTTGGTCGCGTGAATACGATCGCGATCTGCGCGATGTGTTTGCCGTGCAGCACGAGATCTCGCAGGCGATCGCGAGCGAACTGCGCGCCGGCACAGTCCCGGCGAGCCACAGCACTAGCAACCTGGAAGCGTACCAGCGCTTTCAAGAGGGGCGCTACTTCTTCAATCAGCAGGAGCCCGCGTCCTATCACAAGGCAATCGAGCGATACCAGGCGGCCATCGCGCTGGATCCGAAATTTGCGCTCGCGTATGCGGGCCTCGCGGATTCGTGGGCCTATCTCGCCGAAAATGGCGTCGAACACCCGCGCGAAGTGATGCCCAAGGCCAAAGAGGCCGCCGAAAAGGCAGTCGAGCTCGACGATGGATTGGCGGAAGCGCACACTTCGCTCGGCACGGTGAAGCTCGATTACGAATACGATCGCGACGGCGCGCAGCGCGAGTTCCTGCGTGCCTTGCAGATGAATCCCGGATCGGCCTGGGTGCATCACTGGTACGCGCATTCGCTCGAAACGCAGGGCAAGCTGGATGAGGCGATGAAGGAGATGCGGCTGGCGCTGTCGCTGGATCCGATGTCACTGGTGTATTACTGGGACATCTCGAACGAACTGCTGCAGGCGCAGCGCTACGACGAGGCGCTGCAGTTGATGCACAAGGCGGATGAGATGTTCCCGCACTATTGGCTGATCGAGTGGTTCGAGATGGAAGCATACTCGCGCAAGGGCGACATGGCGGCGGTGGATCGCACGCTCACCGACATGAAGAATTCGAACGCCGACATGGCGAATGCACCGACATTCCTGGGCGTGCTCGGCGTTGCCGCGGCGCGCGAGGGCAGGAAAGCCGAGGGCCGCGCGCTGCTAGACCGCATGGAAGCGATGCGTCCATCGACCTATGTCGAGCCGTACATGGGACTGGAACTTGCGATCGCGCTGGGCGATGCGGGGCTGGTGCGAACCTGGTTCGATCGATTCAAAGAAGAGCGCTCGACGTTGTGGCTATATCTGCCACTGGCGGCGCGCTACATGGATCCGAACGGGATGCTGAAGGATTTGCTGCCGACGGTGAAGTAGTCAGCGTTTCGCGCCGACGATCGCGAGTGCGCGCTGCACCACCGGATCGCGCTGCAATTCGATCTGGTCGCCCTGGGCCACGCCGAATGACAGGGTCATCAGCTCCTGTTTCAAGCGGCTCTCAATCCACGGCCGATGGCTGGACCAATCGCCTGGCCCGGGACTGATATTGCGATCGCCCAAATACAAGTGCAGCTCATCCATGATGGCCGGCGTCACTTCGAAATCTTCATGAATCTGATGCTGCTGCAGATATTCACCGGCGAAACTGGTGAGTGAGCCGCTGGCGTCGAGCACCATCGACAATCGATCCTGCGCTGGAGGATAGACGACCTCATCCGGCTGAATGCCGCCGCCGCCACGAACCTCGCGGCCGGAATCGGTGTGATAGGTCCCCTTGAATCCCGCGGCGGTCGCTTCGAGCGTGCTGCCTTCCAGGGGATGCTGAATCGATCGGCCGCTGGGGGTGTAGTAAAACGCGATGGTCAGCGCGAGGCCGGTACCGCTCGACATCGGGTACACGCTCTGCACCAATCCTTTGCCGAAGCTCGGCTCGCCCAATACCGTGGCGCGATCGTGATCCTGCAAGGCGCCGGTGACGATCTCTGAAGCGCTCGCGCTCTTGCTGTTGATCAGGATGGCGAGAGGAAACGTGTATGGCTTGGCTTCTTCGGTGCGGACCTCTTCGGTCTTCTGTTTGCGTCCCTTGATAGTGAATACCAGCTGGTCCTGCTTCAAGAACAATGATGCCGTTTCGACCGCCGCTTCCACTACGCCGCCGGGATTGCCGCGCAGATCGAGCACCAAGCCTTTGAGGTTGTCGCCGCCGAGCTTGTCGATGGTCGACTTGATCAGCTTGCCGGTGGCGACTTCGAAGCTGGAAACGCGCACGTATCCGATGCCCGGCGTGAGCATGAACGCGCGATCCACACTGGATGCTTCGACCAATTCCGGGGTCAGGATGACGCGCGTCAGCTTCGTTGTCCCAGGCTTGCGGACTTCGAGAAACGCTTCTTTCTGCCGCGCGATGGTGAGGAGCTGCACCAGTTGATCGAACTCCAGACGGGCCACGGTGTAGCCGTTGATGTCCATAATTTCGTCGCCGGCGCTGAGCCCGGCTTTCTGCGACGGCGTTCCGGGCATCGTCTGCAGCACGATCACGCGGCCCGGCAGCACATTGACGATGGTGCCGAAGCCTTTGCTCTCGCTCTTCTGCATCTGCTTCAACTGCTCATACTGGCCGGGATCGAAGAAAATCGAATGCGGATCGAGCGTGCGCAGCATGCCGGGAATCGCGCCCTGATACAGCGCGATTTCGGGCGGCACGGGATCGGCGCCGTCTTGATTCATCACGTTGAACACACCGACGAATTTCTTCAGTTCGGCGGCGAGCTGCGCGCCGGTGTCTTTCGGTTGGTCATCGGCAGCAAGGAGCAGGAGTAGAGGAAGAAACAGCATGCGCTACCTGGAATATTTATTCTTCTGGCGATCGCGATGGCGCTCCAGCGCCAGCTCGATCAGCCGGTCGATCAGCTTCGAATACGGCAATCCGGCCGCTTCCCACATTTTCGGATACATGCTGATGGAAGTGAAGCCGGGGATGGTGTTGATCTCGTTGATGAAGAATTTGCCGGTGGCGGATTCCATCAGGAAATCGACGCGCGACATGCCTTCGCATTCGCACGACCTTATAGCATTCGACCGCGAGCCGCTGGATCTCGCGGTCTGCTCCGGCGTCAGATCGGCGGGAAGTTTCGTCTCGGCTTTGTTGAGCAGATACTTGTCTTCGTAATCGTAGAACTCCCGCGACGGCAGAATTTCGCACGGGATCGCCGCGATCGGCTCGTCATTGCCGAGCACGGAGCATTCGAACTCGCGTCCGATGATGCCGCGCTCGATCAGGATCTTGCGATCGAATTGCGCGGCGAAATCGAGCGCCTTGACCAGTTCTTCGCAATTGTTGGCTTTCGAAATGCCGACGGACGATCCCAGGTTCGCGGGTTTCACGAACACGGGGAAGGGAAGTTTGCCACACACCTCTTCATCGCGAAATTGGCCGCGCCGCACGGTGATGTAATCGACGACGGGCAGACCGCGCTCCGCCATCAATCGCTTCATCACTTCTTTATCCATCGATACGGCCGAGCCGAGCACGCCCGGTCCGACATAGGCGAGATCGGCAAGTTCGAGGAGACCCTGCACCGTTCCATCTTCACCGAAGGTTCCATGCAGCACCGGAAACACGACGTCGATATCGGGTTCGCGCTGGGGTCGGGAGAAATCGCGCGCGGGCTCCAGCGGCCGTCTTTGCCGATCAGAATAGGCAGGACTTCGTAGCGCTCGCGATCCATGGCGGCCATGATCGATTCGGCGGATCGCAAAGAGACCTCGTGCTCGCCGCTTCGGCCGCCATACAGAATCGCGACGCGGATTTTGCTCACAGGATTCTCTTTCCTAACGCCGACATTACCAGTTCGACGGCCAGCAGCGCGGTTCGGTTTGCGGAATCGATCACCGGATTCACTTCCACCACTTCCATGGACGTCATCTTTCCGCTGTCGGATACGATCTCCATCGCCAGATGCGACTCGCGATAGGTGATTCCGCCGCGCACCGGGGTGCCGACGCCGGGCGCTTCATACGGATCGACCGCGTCCATATCGAACGACAGATGAAATCCGGCGGTGCCCGCAGTCGCGTAACCGATCGCTTCCTGCATCACGCTGCGCATACCGCGCTCATCGATATCGCGCATGGTGAACGCGTGGACTCCGGTGCGGCGCACGGTTTCCGCTTCCTGGTCGTCCACGCTGCGCAAGCCGACGATCGCGACGTTTTGGGGATCGACCTTGGGCGCGAATCCAGAGATATGTGTCAGTTCGTGCGCACCCAATCCGATCAGCGTGGCGAGCGGCATGCCGTGCACGTTGCCGCTGGGGCTGGTCTCGGGCGTGTTCATATCGGCGTGCGCATCCATCCAGATCAATCCGATCTTTTCGTTTTGTTTCCGATAATGCGCGGCGACGCCGGCGACGCTGCCCATTGCCACCGAATGATCGCCGCCGAGCACCAGCGGCATGCGGTGATCGTCGATGGCCTTCTCGACCATCTTGGCGACGCGTTCGCAGGTGTGCGCGATTTGCGGAAGATAGCGCGCGTTGGCTGGGCCTGGCGGCAGATTTTCAGCCTGATCGACGGTGACGTTTCCGCAATCATCGACATCGCGCCCGAGCTGCGCGAGTTTTTCGTTGAGCCCCGCGAGCCGGATGGCGGAGGGTCCCATGTCAACGCCTCGGCGGCCGGCGCCAAGATCCATGGGGGCTCCGATGATCGCGATGTGAGTGGAGTGCATGCGGGGGGCGAAAACTCAATTATCGCAAAGACGTTCTGGCCGCGAATGCACGCAAATCCGAAAAACCTTCTGGCCACGAATGAACACGTATGAACACGAATCACAAAACCGTGTTGGCCGTTAATGAACGTGTATCAACGTGAATCACGATTACGTTCATCCACATTTGATCAACGGCCAGTTCATCCCAGGTATCGCCTTCGGCAAAGATGCTCTCAGTGAGGCACTCGGCGCAATAGCCGCCGTCGGATTCCTGGGTCACTCGGAAAACGATTTCACGCATTGCTTATGCGTGTTCATCCGTGTTTATTCGTGGCCAATACTTCTTTACGGCCGCGTGCGATACAGCATTCGCGGGAATGCGATGGTTTCGCGAATGTGCTCCAGGCCGCACATCCACGCGACGAATCGCTCGACGCCCATGCCGAATCCGGCGTGCGGCACCGAGCCGTACTTGCGCAGATCGAGATACCACTCGAACGCCTCGCGCGGCAGCTTGTGTTCGTCCAGGCGCTGCAGCAACAGATCCAGATCGTGAATGCGCTGCCCGCCGCCGATGATCTCGCCGTATCCTTCGGGCGCGATGAAATCGACGCCCAGCGCGACTTCCGGACGATCCGCGGCCGGCTGAAAATAGAACGCCTTCACTTCGGCCGGGTAGCGATCGACCATCACCGGACGGTCCAGATCGTCGGTCAGCAACGTCTCATCCGTGTTGCCGAAATCGCCGCCCCATTGGATCTCGCTGCCCTTCGATTGGAGCTTCTTCACCGCATCGTCATAGCTCATGCGATGGAACGGAGCCTTCACCGCTTCGAGCTTCGAGACGTCGCGCTCCAGAACTTTCAGATCCTCGCGGCGATTCTCCAGCACCCGCCCGATGACGAACGAGACCAGTCCTTCGCCGACGCGTCTTCACGTCTTCCAGATTGGCGTACGCCATCTCCGGCTCCACCATCCAGAACTCGGTCAGGTGCCGGCGCGTTTTCGATTTCTCGGCGCGAAACGTGGGCCCGAAGCAGTACGTCTTGCCGAACGACGCGCAGGTCGCCTCGTTATAAAGCTGGCCGGATTGCGCCAGATAGACTTTTTCGTCTTCGAAATAATCGACTTCGAACAGAGTCGTGGTGCCTTCGCACGCGGCGGGCGTGAAGATCGGCGTGTCCACCAGCATGAAGCCGTTCGAATCGAAGTAATCGCGAATCGCCTTGATCACCTCGTGGCGAACCTTCAGCGCCGCGTGCTGGCGGCGGCTGCGCAGCCACAGGTGGCGATGGTCCATCAGGAAATCGATGCCGTGATCTTTGGGCGTGATCGGATAGGGATCCGATTCCGGCACGCGCTGCACGATGTCGGCATCTTCGACATCGAGTTCGTAGCCGCCGGCGGCGCGCTGTTCGGCGCGAATCTTGCCGCGCATGATCAGCGACGATTCCTGCGTCAGATCCTTCAGCTTCTCGAACAGATTCTTCGGGCAGCGCGCTCTTCACCGCGACGCATTGCATGATGCCGGTGCCGTCGCGCACCTGCGGGAAACAGATTTTTCCGCTGCGGCGCAGGTTGTACAGCCAGCCGGCGATCTCCACCGATTCGCCGACGTGCTTGCCGGCGTCGGCGACGTTCACGCGTGAATTTTGGTTCAGGACTCATGTGCGGTTGTTAGTTTCTCCAGATCGTCGAACGTCTTGCGAACCACATCCAGCGGGTGCTCCATCGCTGGCACTTCGCGCAGTTCCAGCAGCAGAGGGCATCCGGCATCGAGCGAACGGAGCGCGTCCATGGCGCGCGGCCAGTCGATGGTTCCATCCGAACCTTCGGGAGAGGGAAAAGGTGCGAGTCGTCCTTTCCATTGTTGTCGTGAACGTGCGTCGAGCGGATGCGATGCTTCAGAATTCGAAACGCCGTCTCGACGCCTTCCTTCATGTTGGCGTGGCCGACGTCGAGACAGACATTCAAGTTCAGATGGGTCACTTCGAAAAATACATGCAGCCGTTCGGCGCTCGAGAGCGCGTTGGGCGTATTTTCGAGCAGCACCTCGACGCCGCGCTGGCGGGCGAACAAGCTGATTTCTTCGAGCGCGGCGAAGGCGGCAATCGATCTTGCGCTCGTCGAACTCTTCACCGGCGACGCCCAGGTGCTGGATCAGGTAGCGGAACGGAACGTTTTCGGCGACCTCGAGCGCGCGCTTGATTTCATCCACCATCTGCAGGCGCTTGATCTTGACCGGCTCGGTGATGTTGATCACGGCATCCGGCCCGGAGCGGCCCCACACGTCGTCGGAGTACATCGGCGAATGCAGGGAGTGGAGCTTTAGATCGGAATCGCGAAACCAGTGGCCCAGCTCGGCGATCTGCGCTCGATCGCGATAGTCGAGATGCTGGCGCGCGCAGAAAATTTCGCACCAGCGGAATGCCGGCGTCGCAAATTCGGTCGAGCCATACCGTAGTCAGACGATGGTCGACGAACAGATGTGTGGACAGAGCACGGATCATTTAATAACCGGCGGCCTTGCCCACGCCGCGTCCGTCGCTGCCGCCCATGCAGCCAGCCTTTATCGATCATGATCGCTTCCACGCGCGCGACGACAACGGCGGGCGAGTAATCGACGTCGTAGCCCGTGCCTTTGAGCAGCGCGACGGTATCGGGCGAGAAGCCGTGTTCCAGATACAGCTTGTCCGGTTTCCATTGATGATGAAAGCGCGGATCATCGACGGCGTCCTGCACGTTCATGCTGAAATCGATCACGTTGAGGATCACCTGCAGCACGGCAGTGGTGATGCGCGATCCGCCGGGCGCGCCCGCGACCATGAACAACTTGCCATCGCGCAGCACGATGGTCGGCGTCATCGAAGAGAGCGGCCGCTTGCCGGGCTGGATCGCGTTGGTCTCGCCCTGCACCAGCCCGAACATATTCGGCTCGCCCGGCTTCACGCTGAAATCGTCCATTTCGTTGTTGAGCAGGAAGCCGCCCGGCGCCGTCACGCCGATCCGTAGCCGCCGTTCAGCGTGTAAGTCACCGCGACGGTGTTGCCTTCCGCATCGACGACATTGAAGTGCGTCGTCTCCCTGCTCTCGCCGCCCTTGGGATTTCCGGGATTGATCTGATCGCTGGGCGTGGCGCGATTCGGATCGATCGACGCGCGGCGCTGCGCGATGTATTCCGGATCGAGCAGGCCCGCGATGGGATTCTTGACGAAATCGGGATCGCCCAGATATTTGCTGCGATCGGCGTAGAAGCGGCGCATGGTTTCCGCGGCGTAGTGAATGCTGGCGGCCGAGCCGGCGCCCGTTTTTTCGTAACCGGAACCTTCCAGCATCGCCATCATCTGCAGAATTCCGACGCCGCCGGAGCTGGGGGGGGGCGCGGTGATGATTTCGTAATTGCTGTGATATTTTCCGGTGAGCGGCTTGCGCTCTTCCGCTTTGTAATTCTTCAGATCCGCCAGCGAAATCAGCCCGCCGTTTTTCGCCATCGCCGCGGCGAGCTTCTGCGCGGTCTCGCCTTCATAAAATTCGTTCGCGCCGTTTTTCGCGATGCGGGTCAATGTGGCCGCGAGTTCGGGCTGCTGGAAGATCTCGTCCATTTCGTAGAATTTGCCGTCGCGCTGGAAGATGCGTTTGGAATCCGCGTATTTCGTAAGATTGCGCGCAGTGCAGAGATTCGGCGAGCGAATAGCTGACCGGGAATCCTTTGGTCGCAAGATCGATCGCGGGCGCGAGCACATCCGCCCACTTCTTCTTTCCATATTTTTGGGACGCGAGTTCGAAGCCGCGCACGCTTCCTGGGACGCCGGAGGCTCGCCAGCCGTCGACGCTATCGCGGGTCGGTTTGCCGGCGGCGTCGAGGTACATGTTGTGCGTGGCGCTTTGCGGCGCGCGTTCACGGAAATCGATAAAGGTGCTGCGGCCGTCGGCCAGGCGAATCAGCATGAATCCGCCGCCTCCGATGTTGCCTGCGAACGGATGCGTGACGGCGAGCGTGAATCCGATGGCGACCGCTGCATCGATCGCGTTGCCTCCGCTTTTGAGTACGGCGACGCCGACGTCGGCAGCGGTCGGCTCCTGCGTCACCACCATGGCCTTGCGTGCGTGAACCGGCTGGCGGGCGCTTAAATTGATTGCAAGCAGAATTGCTAAGACAGGAGTGAAGCGTCGCATACGCTCGATTGTACGACGCGAAACCCGAACGTTAAACCGCTCCCTCTGGTCGCGGCTCATTAAGACGTGATTCGCTCGCAAGGAGCCGCGACTAAAAGGAGCGGTTCAACGGGGGTGTGCCTACAATTCGATCACGGCTTTGCCGATGTTGTCTGAATACGTGTCCAGCATTTCGAATGCGCGCGGCGTTTCGCCGAATGGAAGTGCGTGCGTGATCAGCGAGGTTGGAATTTTGCCGCTTTGCAAAATTTCAAGCGCAGCCTGGGCGCGATGATTCGATCGCTTGAGTGTTTGCAGACGCAGCTCTTTTCCCATCGCGCTCTGAATGTCGACGCGCGGGTTCAGTTCGTTCAGCAGGCCGATCAGCATGACGATGCCGCTCATGCGCGCGCAGCGGATCGCGGCGTTCACCATTTCAGAAGAACCGGAGGCTTCGAGAACAACGTCGGCTCCACGGCCGCGCGTCGCGTCGGCGACGGTTTCAAGCAGCGACTTCGCGGTGGTGTCGATCGCCACATCGGCGCCCATCGGCATCGCGAGTTTCAGGCGATACGCGAGGCGATCCGCGATGATCACGCTGCCCGCGCCCGATGCTTTCGCAATGGCGGCGCACAACATCCCGATCGGACCTGCTCCGGTGACCACCACCACATCGCCGGTGCGAATCGTGATCAGTTCCAGCATGTGCATCATGACTGCGATCGGCTCGATCAGGCTGGCGGTGCGATAGTCGAGCGTCTGTGGAACGCGGGTGCAGTTGCCGGCTGGGAGCGTGATGTAATCGCGAAACATCCCGGGAGCCTGTGGGCCGCCCAGGAAAACGCCGCTGGCGCAGTGATTGTGTTGGCCGCGAATGCAGTACTCGCAGTGGCCGCAGGAGATGGTGGGTTCGAGCACGACGCGATCGCCGATGGCGAAATCATGCACGCCCGCACCGATCGCGATGATGTCGCCTGCGGGTTCGTGACCGAGCACTTGCGGAAACGCAGCGGGAATTTCGCCGATGCGGCCGTCCTGATACCAGTGCAGATCGCTGCCGCACACGCCGACCGCCCGAATCCGCACGGTGACTTCACCGTGTTGCGGATCGGGCGGCTGGGGCATTTCCCGTTCTTCTAAGATGTGCGGGGCGAGGAGTTGAATCGATCGCAAGCTTACAGCTTACTTTACTGGATCACCTTCGCCGTGACGATCAGGATGAGCGCATCGTCCGACGAGTTAGTGCTGGATTTGCCGACCACTACGTACTGGCCTTCGGTCATATCGATGTCGCTCTGGATGACAGAGTAACGCATCAGCGGCTTTCCGTCCTTATCGGTTTGCTGTATGCGGGCAGGCGCCAATTGTCCGGTGGAGATTTCAAGCCGCATGCCGTCGATATGAAGCGGATGCGGCGATCCGGGCGACACATTGGCCGAGCGGAAAGAGAGATCGTACTGAGAGTTGCTATTCGGCAGCGTGCCGGAATCGCGAGCGTCATGGCCGTCGCGCGCCCGCATGATCAGCGTCTGAAATACGTGATAGCTCTTGTAGGCGAACACCCCGTGCAACTGCTTGGCGGACGCTGCCAAATCCTTGGGAAGATCGTCCTGGCCTTCATGCATGCTCGCCGAGACGAGATAACCGGTGAATTCGACGTTCGGCGGGGGAGTGTCGAATTTCTTCACCATCTCTTCGTATTCGCCAACGTCCTTCGCGGGACCGTTCACCACGATTACATGGAATTCATTGTCGGCTCTCGCATCGACGTGCATCATGTGTACCAAGCGCGCAATGCGCTCCGGGTTCCGATACTTCACCTCGATAATCTTCTGCACGTCCCTTTCCTGCGCGCTTGCCAATCCCGCGACTGCGAGCGTCACCCACGCCCAGTGTCCAGTTTTCATTTATTCACTTCCTTTCGTTTCGATCTGCCAGTAGATCACTACATTCGGATCGCCGGTCAGCATTTTCACTTGCAGGATCTGCGGCTCTTTATCGCGAACCACAGGCTTTCGCGCGTGTCGGATCACCGGCTGAACGGGTGCCGCTGGGGGCGCCGTAATTCTTGCGATCGGCGCCTGGGGCGCTTGCTGCTTCTGCGGAATCGCGAGCATCAGGATCAATACTGCCGCGATCGCTACTGTGGCAGCTACGTACGGCCATCGCGCCGGTCGCGGCCTCGCGACCTTCGGCATTGGTTCGGACGCGAAGGCATGCAGCGCTTCAGAATTCGCGCGCAGGTCGAGCGCGAACTCGCGGCAGGCGGGACACGTTGACAAATGCCTATCGGCCATCGCGTTCCGTTCATCACCCGCTAACAATAGCTCGCATTCCTGACACGTCATGCTCGACCTCTCACGTATTTCGCCAGCTTCACGCGCGCCACCGAAATCTGGCTGCGCACGGTCACTTCTTCCGTTCCCAAAATGTGGGCGACCTCGCGTGTCGATAGCCCTTCGATATCGCGCAGCACTACGGCTGTTCGTTCGCGCTCGCCCAGTGTCTGCAGGCCTTCCATCAACAGCCGCTTGCGCTCATCCATGTCGATGGAACAATCGGCGCGAGGCGAAGGATCGGCTGCCTGCTCATCGGGCGGCAGCGTGACGACGCGGCGGCGATAGTGATCGTTGCAGACGTTGACCGTCACGCGATACAGCCACGGCTTCGCATCGCGATCGATGCGGTCCATATTTCGAAACAGCCGCAGAAAAACTTCCTGCGCCGCGTCCTGCGCGTCTTCCATTCGGCCTAACAATCGATAGGCCGTGCCGATCACCAGGCGTTCATGCTCGGACATGAGCCGTTCGAAGTCGCGTTCGCGCGCCTCCGCTGAGACTCGACGGGAAAAGATCGGCAGTGTCAGCTCCTCGGTAGCCACTCGTTAGAAGATACGCTGCCGGGAGGGAAAACGTTGAGAGTTAAATTGGATGAAGCCCGGGTGTTGGACCGCTCCCTTTGGTCACGGCTCCGTAGGGTTCGATAAACGTCCACAATGAGCCGTGGCTAAAAGGAGCGGTTCACCGTTGATATTTCACACGCCTTAACTACGGGATTCGTAGCCGCGGGCGGTGAGCGCTTCCAGGATTCCGGCCCGGATCGCGCCGGTTTCTTCGGACGATAGCGTGCGATCGGTTGCGCCGGCCGTGACGCGGTAGGACAGGCTGCGGCGGCCGTCGGGCAGCGCGAATTCGCGCAGGAATTCGATGGACAGGATTTCCGGACGCGACGGGATAGCGCCCTGGACCTGGCCGATCGTGGTGCGGGCGGCGACAGCGACGGTGATGTCGAACGCGCTGGTTGGGAAGCGGCGGAGTTGGCTGTAGCGGACTGCGCGGCCCTGTTGATCGAAGACTTGCTCCAGATCGAGTTCCAGGACGGCGGCGCGGCCCGATTCGACCAGGTTGGGGTGGAACTCGAACAGGCGCCCCACCTCGATGATGTTCGGCCTCATCAGGAGATGCGCAGAACGCTGGGGATGCTCGAATGGGCGTGCGGGAAACGGCGCGTCGACGATGATCCCTGGGATCAGACATTCCGCCAGCCGCTTCAATTCGAGGAGCCCAGCTTTTCCATCGTCTTTCGCGAAGAGCACGGCGGCTAGATGCGCCGATTCGTGGCCCTTGTGAATCTCATTGCCGATTTCGAACAGCCGGAACGAATCGAAATTCTTGGCGTTGTCGCGAATGTTCTTCAGGATTCCGGGCAGCAAACTGGCGCGCAGGAATTTGTGATCAGCCACCATCGGATTCACCACTTCCACGTGATCTGCCGGATCGAGCGCGAACGCGCGCAATTGTTCCTCGCTCAGGAATGAATAGTTGTAGACTTCCGTGAACCCTTGAGCGGCGCACATCTCGCGGACGCGATGATGAAAATCGCGCTCGGGATTGGCGGGCGGCACACGCGCCGGCGCCAGCGGAGCCTTGGGGTCGATATTGTCGTAGCCGATCATGCGGCCGACTTCTTCCACCAGATCGTCCTTGATGGTCACGTCTTTGGTGGCGCGCCAGCTCGGTACGGTGACAGAAAACATTCTGGGTCCGGTTTGTTCCACGCCGAATTCCAGCGATTCGAGGATCTTGCGCACCTGCTCGGCGGGAACCACGGTGCCGATTTTGCGATCCAGCCAATCGAGCGGCAGTTCGATCGGTGCGGGCGCGGGCAGGGGATAGTAACGATCGACCACGCCGCCCACCAAACGAATTCCCGGCGACACTTGTTCGAGCAGCGCCAGCGCGCGCCGCAATCCGCGCAGGGTGTTCACCGGATCTTGCGATTTTTCAAATCGCATGGACGCGTCGGTGCGCAGCTTCAGTTTCGACGACGTCTTGCGAATGCTGGATGCGTTGAAGCACGCGCTTTCGAGCACGATGCGTGTGGTGGAATCGGAAATGGCGCTGTCCGCACCGCCGATTACACCCGCGAGCGCAATTGCGTTTTCCTGATCCGAGATGACCAGATTCGCCGGATCGAGCGTATACGATTCGCCATTGAGTGCCGCGAAATGTTCACCGGCTTTGGCGTTTCGCACGACGATTCCGCCGCGCAGTTTATCGGCGTCGAACGCGTGCATCGGCTGCGTCAGTTCGGCCAGAACAAAGTTCGTCACGTCCACGATGTTGTTGATGGCGTTCAGGCCGATCCGCTTCCAGGCGATATTGCAGCCAGAGCGGCGATGGCCTTACGGTGACGTTTTCGAAAACCAGCGCGGAGTAGCGCGGGCACAGATCTGGGTTTTTGATTTCGACCGAAATCGCGGGTGTGCCGGAAAATTCGCGGGCTGGAACAGGATCGAGCAGCTTGTTGCCGGTGATCGCCGCGACTTCGCGCGCCATGCCATGATGGCCCCACAGGTCAGGACGATGCGTGAGCGATTTATTGTCGACTTCGATGATCTGGTCGGGCGCGAGATTGAAGATCGCGTCGCCAAGATCGACGATGCCCGAATGATCCTTGCCGATCCCAAGTTCCGATGCACTGGCGAGCATGCCATTGCTCTCGATACCGTCGATGGTCTTCGTTCCGATATCGAGCCACACGCTGGTCATGCCGGCGCGCAAATTCGGCGCACCGCAGATCAACGTTACTTCCCGATTCGACAGCGCTACGCGCGCTTTCTTGCCCTCCGTTGCGATCACGCGCGCGAGCTGCGCTTTCGCAAGCTCGACACCAGCGGCCTCGACGCCTTCGCACTCGGCGGTCTTGAGCGTGATCAGACGCATGAGATCTTCGGGACTGGTGTCCAGCCCTTCGACGAGTTCGCGCAGCCAGTGATAAGAAAATTTCATCGCGTTAGAACTGCTTCAGAAAGCGCAAATCGCCGCTCATGAACAATCGAATATCGTCGATGCCGTAGCGCATCATTGCGAGGCGCGTCAGGCCCAGGCCGAATGCGAATCCGCCCCACACTTCAGGATCGGCGCCGCCCGCGCGCAGTACTTCGGGATGCACCAGGCCGCAGGGACACAATTCGACCCAGCCGGATTGCTTGCACACCGGGCAACCCGGGCCGCCGCAGATCAGGCAACGCACATCGAGCTCGAAACCGGGTTCGACGAACGGAAAAAATCCGGGGCGAAGGCGGATGACCACGTCGCGGCGAAACACAGCCGACAGGAACGTTTTCATGAAGTAGATCAAGTGCGCGACGGAAACATCGCGATCGACCATCATGCCTTCCAGTTGATAAAACGTGTGCTCGTGAGACGCGTCCACTTCTTCATTTCGAAAGACGCGGCCGGGCGCGATCATTTTCAACGGCGGCTTCAGATTCTCGAGGCCGCGCACCTGCACCGGCGACGTATGGGTGCGCAGCAGGCGCCCATCGCGCAGCCAGAAAGTATCCTGCATGTCGCGAGCGGGATGATCGGCAGGGATGTTGAGCTTGTCGAAGTTGTACTGTTCGAGTTCGACCTCGGGTCCATCGAGCACGGCGAATCCCAGCGATGTGAAAAGCTGCTCCAGTTCCTGCTGCACCTGCGTGACAGGATGGATGCTGCCGGGTCGCGGGCCGGGCGCGGGTTCGGTGAGATCCAACCACTCGGAATTGAGGCGCGCGTCCAGCGCTTTCGATTCGAGCGCGCGTTTGCGTGCGTCGATGCGCGATTCCAGATCCTGTTTGGCTGCGTTCAATTCCTTGCCGAGTTCAGCGCGTTCTTCTGGCGAGAGCTTGCCGAACGTCTTGCTGATTTCGTTCAGCTTGCCTTTGCGGCCCAACAACTCTACTCGAATCTCATCAATGAGCTCGAGCGTATCGGCGGTTTCCAACCTCTTGAGCGCCGGTTCGACTAATTTAGAAATCTCGTCGGCCACTACAGATGCGCCCCGTTCGATTCCAAATAATCGACCATGGCCTGCTGGCCCTTGGTCAGCGCGAGATCGAGCGCAGTCTGATTGTTATCGGCGCGCGATTGCACATCGGCTCCGCCCGCGATCAGAGCTTTGGCGAGTTCGAGGTCGCCATGCTGCGCCGCGGCGTGCAGAGGCGTCCAGCCGCCGTGCTGGCGAGCGTTGACGCTCGCGCCGTGATCGATCAATAATTTCGCGGCGCTGGTGTGCTTGCCCGCGGCGGCAGCGTGCAGGGGCGTGTTCTGCATGGGATTGGTCGATCGCGCATTCACCGGCGCGCCGTTATTGAGCAGCAGGCGCGCGGCGTCGTCTTTGCCGAAAAATGCAGCGAGATGCAGAGGAGTCCAGCCGTCGCTCGAGACGAACCGAGACCAATGATCGATTGGCGGCGAGCTGGGTTTCCAACTGCGCGACGTCGCCCAGAATTGCTGCGGCGAAGATGGCAAGCGAAGGATCGGCCTCCACCAGAGCCGCGACTCTGGACAGGTCTCCTGCGCGGACGGCTTCGAAAAGTTCTTTCATGCTGTTGGCAAGCCTCTAGGCGGCGGGCCGGTACACATCCTCGGCTTTAGAAATTTCCCAAGCGAGGTGATTGATATAGAATAGCAGCGGCGCGGGCGGGAACGCGTCGTGAAATTTGCTCCAGGCGTCGGCCTGCCAGCCGTCTTTGAAGTACTGCGCGACCTCGGCGTCCTTCGCGAAAAAGCCTTCTTCGTGGGGAACTCCCAGATGATCCAGCACCGCTTTGATCATGTCGAGATGGGAGACCAGAATGGCCTGCGAAAGGTCGGTGGCGAACTCGTCGTCATGTTCTTCGATGCGCGTCCATTGGCGCGGCGCGGACTTGCGCAGGCTTTCGGAATTCAGCTTGACGAGGTGCAGACGCGTTTTCATGCGATCGAACAGCTGATAGGTCTTGAGCTTGCCTAACGAGACGGAGCGCAGGAGCTGATCGAATTGATCGTTTCCCAGGCGCAGGAAGATATCGGAGAGCTGCATTAAGGACTATTGTAAGTGGACGAGCCGTAGTGGCGCACGCTTCAGCGTGCAGAGACGAGAGTCGTCTCGCCTCTTCGGAAAAGCCGAGATGACTCTCGGCTCGGTAGTGGGTCAGTTCCGGGGTTTGTACGCGGATCACGAACGCGCTCCATACCTGTCGCGCCTCAGTGGAGGCGGTTTGAGGCGCGACAGGTATGGAGCGCGTTCGTCGCTTGAAACGTCAAACTGACCCACTACCCTCGGCTCAGCAGGCTGGGCAGCCTGCGCCACATCACACCGCTTTGCGTTTAGCTTTGACCGCTTGGGATCCGGCCGACTTACGCGCGGGCTTGCGGCGTAGCAGCCGCGCGACGGAGCGGATCAGATGCGACACTTCGTTGGCGCTTTTCTGGATCACGACGTCGGCGCCGGTGGAGGATTCGCTCAATCCCAGCGCATCGACGAATCCCGAAATCAGCACCACCGGCAGTGCGGGCGCCTGCTCGCGCAGCAGTGCGATCAGCTCGACGCCGTTCATGCGCGGCATGCGGTAGTCGGTGATTACCAGATCGAACTTGTGCGGCGCGAACAGTTCCAGCGCATCGGCGCCGCTCGAAGCAGCGGTGATGCGATGGCCCAGCTCTTCGAGCACACTTTTGCGGGCACTCAAGCCGTTGGCGTTGTCGTCTACGATCAGAATTTTGGCGGGCGCGGGGCGCGAAGCAGTGCGTGCTGGCATGTCGGAAACATGGTGAAGGTAACAGACCCGTGACATTCGTGTCAATGCGGGTCGTAACAGCATCAAGAAGTTCGAGATTGACTTCTTGACATCGCGGTTCGAGTACGCAGCGTCTTATTCGACTTCGCGCGGCGCGGTGTATCCGGCCTTGGCCTGGATTTTGTACTTCACCGGCTTATTTTTTTCGTCCTTCATAGGCAGCGGCTCGTTGGTTTCAGGATTGATCAGATCGACTTTGATCTTGCGATACTTCCCGTCGCGAGCCTGGTTGGACGGCGTGTAGGTGAGCACGTACTGGCTGCGCAGCGTGTCCGTGATGGTGCGGAAGATCTCCGGCATCTCCTGGTAGAAGCGCGGGAAGAACGCCATGCCGCCGCTCTCTTTGGCGAACACACGCATCTGGTTGTCTGCCTGTAGGAAGTCCATGCGCTGGATGGCGCCCATCTGCGATTCGGCGATGATGCGAATCGATTGCAGGAGTCCGACCGCGTAGATCGGCACGCCGGCGTCCTGAATCTTCTTGCGGGTCTGATCGAAAGTGAGTTTGCTGAAGGTGTCGATGCCGGAGGAGAGCAGCAGAATCGCCTTGCGGCCCTCGATGTCGGACATGCGCTGGGCCGTGTCGGTCAGCGCGTCGTAAAGATTGGCTTCGTGGAATCCGGGTATGCGCAGGCGCTGCAGCGCTTCATAAGTATCCTGGCGATTGGTGGAGAAATCCGACAGCATTTCGGTCCGCATGTCATAGGCGACCACGGCGCAGTAATCGTCGGGCCGCAGCGTCTGCGCGAATCCATAAACGCCGTTCAGCACTTCGAACCAGCCGGGGCCGTATAAGCCTTCAAAGGATGCCGAGAACTCGACCACCATGGCGATGGTCATGGGCGCTTCGCCGACGGTGAAACTGGAGACCTTCTGGGGGACGTTGTCCTCAGAGACGCGGAAATTGCCGCGCGGGATCTTGGGAATGAAATGGTCCTTGTTATCGAGCACCGCGACGTCCACCGTCACCGTCAGAGCATCGGTGCTGAAGGTGGGGACGCCCTGGGGATGGTCGCCCTTCTTGCTGTATTTCGAAGGGATCTTGTCGCCGGTGGAATCAGGCGCCGTCGAATCGGTGGAGGTCCCCTTTTTCTTGGCGACGGTTTCGCTGCCCTGGGTGACCGGGCCCTGGGCTTTGACCAGGCGGAAGGGAATCGTCACGCCGAGCGCGAATAAAGAGAGGAGCGCGAGTGTCCTAAGGGCCTTCATGAGCACACCATACCAGATCAGACGAGAACCAGGGCGGTCCGGTTGCGCCTGCCCTTGCACAAGTCTTTAGGCCCGAGGCCGCCGATTCAGGAACGCGGCGGCACCGATCAAGAACCACGATGCGGCGGGAGTCATCAGGAAGAAGAATGCGGGCTGAGCTCGTGGCGGCCCGAGGGCGATTGTCCCGTAGATCGCCAGCGAGGCAGTGGTGACCACGAGGGCCAGCGCGAGCGAACGCAGCGCCTTGACGACGATCAGAGCGGCGAACGGAGAGCCCACCCAGATCACGAACAATCCAAGGAGCAGGACAGAGCCGTTATGCCGGCCGGTGTAGAGAGTGAATGCGAGTGATCCGATCGCGCCGGTCAGGGACACGCCCTCCTGCACTCTTTTATTCAAAGTACTTTTCAATAGTCGTAATATAACAATGGAAGGGCGCGGCCTTGAGCAACTTGCATCCAAATCTAGACGGAATCGTGTTCCGCGTGGCGACGCCAACGGACGCCGCCGCGATGATCGAGTGCCGGGAACAGGATCCGGCGTCGCCGGTCGGCCATCCGAAGCTTGCGTATTTCACGGGCGAGCATCATCCTCAGAAGGCGCTCGGGCCGCGCATCGGATTCGCGGGCTTCGATGGCGAAACGATCGTGGGATATATTGCCGGACACCTGACCACGCGGTTCGGTCTCGATGGCGAGATCCAATATCTATTCGTGGCGCCGGCGTATCGGAGGCGCGGGATTGCGACGGCTCTGGTTCGTCTGCTAGGCGATTGGTTCGTCGCGCAGGGCGCGGCGAAGATTTGCGTCAACGCCGATCTAGGGAGCCCACCGGCCGAGCCGTTTTATCAGGCGATGGGAGGGGTTCCGCTAGCGCCGGACCAGCGGTATTGGTATGTGTGGCAGGACGCGGCTGTGTTGAGAGACGCTTAGTTCACGTACGGTCCGCCGCCGCGGCCCTGCTTGCGCAGGTAGACCTGGAATTTTTTCTTGGCGCGGGCCAGCTTCCAGGCGGCGTACTGTTGGCGGATCGATTCGATCGGATTCATGCTGCGCGAACCGACACTGCGGCGGCGCCCGCCCAGGCGCGGCGATTTGAGATAGATGTAGCCGAACAGCATGCCGCCCAGATGCGCGAACTCGCTTACGCCGCTATTGAAGTTGAACGAGTTGATGAACGCGATCGCCCCGAAGATCATGACGAAGTATTTGACCTTGATGGGGAACAGGAAGCTCATCAGGATGATGCGGTCGGGCCATAGGACCGCCCAGGCGAGCAGGATTCCGTAGATCGCTCCGGAGGCTCCGATGGTGGGGAGATTCACGGCGGGGCTTTTGAAGATATAGTTCAGCAGGACCACGCAGACGCCAGCGCCGGCGCCGCAGAAAAAATAAAAGCGCAGGAAGTTGCGGGTGCCCCAAGTTGTTTCGAGTTCGGCTCCGAACATCCATAAAGACAGCATGTTAAACAGGATGTGCCACACGCCGCCGTGCAGGAACAGATAGGTGACGATGGTCCACAGGAAAAATTTGTTGACCACGAAGGCCGGAATCAACGAGCCGAAATAGATGAACTGCTGATTAAGGGACGGCACCGCCCAGCCGATCAAAAAAACGGCTACGTTGATGATGATCAGCCACTTAACGCCGGTCGGGAGACCCGGGACGCCGAGGTAGGGACGGGCGTAAGAGCGGTCGGAGTAGGCCATGGAAGCGAGCGTCCTCGCCCGTAGGATAACACCCCCGTCACATCACAGTTGCGTTTCCTCGATCAAGTTTGTTAGGCTGGGGCAGTCGCAATCTTTCAGGGAGACCGAGGGAACTGCGGGTTTTGAAAAAAGTTTTACAAAACCCTTGCGCGACCCAGGGATCTTTGGTAGATTAGCAGATGGCAGTACTGGATTTGAGGCATTTTGGCTGTGAGCCGTTTTGGTTCTAGCGTGATCCTCTAACTCGAGAAGTTCTTTCGAGATTCCCAAAAGTTCCTGGATGCAGTCTTGTTGTCCGGGCGAGCTTTCGGCAAACGCCGAAAAATAGTCCGGGCTCAGCAGACTGCGCCCAAAACGCCTTTCGAGGCCGGCATGATGCCGATCTTCCTTAACGGGATCGTCGGTAGTTATGCGCAGATCATTGAAAATCTGGTTGGACGCGAAATAGAAATCCCGGTTGTCTGGGCGCAAGCTTGGGCAGATCGGGTTCGCTTTCGGATCTCATGCGATCCGGAGGCGAGTTCGTCAGTAACCTGAGTTTAAGATCGAAGCGATCAAAAAGTTGAGTTGGCCGGAGGCCAGTCTGGGCGCAAGTCTGGGCTGAGCTGAGGTCATCAAAAGGTTCAAACGAGAGTTTGATCCCGGCTCAGAATCAACGCTGGCGGCGCGCTTAACACATGCAAGTCGCACGAGAAAGTGGAGCAATCCATGAGTAAAGTGGCGTACGGGTGAGTAACACGTGGATCATCTACCTTTTAGTGGGGAATACCCCTGGGAAACCGGGGACAATACCGCATAAGCTCGTGAGAGGAAAGCAGCAATGCGCTGAAAGAGGAGTCCGCGGCTGATTAGCTAGTTGGCGGGGTAACGGCCCACCAAGGCGACGATCGGTAGCCGGCCTGAGAGGGCACACGGCCACACTGGCACTGAAACACGGGCCAGACTCCTACGGGAGGCAGCAGTGGGGAATCTTGCACAATGGAGGAAACTCTGATGCAGCGACGCCGCGTGAGCGATGAAGCCCTTCGGGGTGTAAAGCTCTTTCGACGGGAACGATAATGACGGTACCCGAAGAAGAAGCTGCGGCTAACTACGTGCCAGCAGCCGCGGTAATACGTAGGCAGCAAGCGTTGTTCGGAATTACTGGGCGTAAAGGGTGTGTAGGCGGTGCTCTAAGTCTGTTGTGAAATCTCCCGGCTTAACTGGGAGGGTGCGGCGGAAACTGGAATGCTAGAGTATGGGAGAGGTAAGCGGAATTCCTGGTGTAGCGGTGAAATGCGTAGATATCAGGAGGAACACCTGTGGTGTAGACAGCTTACTGGACCATGACTGACGCTGAGACACGAAAGCGTGGGTAGCAAACAGGATTAGATACCCTGGTAGTCCACGCCCTAAACGATGCATACTTGGTGTGAGCGATTCATTTCGTTCGTGCCGGAGCTAACGCGTTAAGTATGCCGCCTGGGGAGTACGGTCGCAAGGCTGAAACTCAAAGGAATTGACGGGGGCCCGCACAAGCGGTGGAGCATGTGGTTCAATTCGACGCAACGCGAAGAACCTTACCTGGGCTCGAACGGCTTAAGACCATCTTTGGAAACAGAGACTTCCCGCAAGGGACTTGAGTCGAGGTGCTGCATGGCTGTCGTCAGCTCGTGTCGTGAGATGTTGGGTTAAGTCCCGCAACGAGCGCAACCCTTGTCCTGTGTTGCCACTCCGTAAGGAAGCACTCGCAGGAGACCGCCAGCGATAAGCTGGAGGAAGGTGGGGATGATGTCAAGTCATCATGGCCTTTATGTCCAGGGCTACACACGTGCTACAATGGACGGTACAAAGCGCTGCAAACCCGCGAGGGGGAGCTAATCGCAAAAAACCGTTCTCAGTTCGGATCGCAGGCTGCAACTCGCCTGCGTGAAGCTGGAATCGCTAGTAATGGCGTATCAGAACGATGCCGTGAATACGTTCCCGGGCCTTGTACACACCGCCCGTCACATCACGAAAGTGGATTGTACTAGAAGTCTGCATGCTGACCGCAAGGAGGCAGCGGCCCAAGGTATGATTCATGATTGGGGTGAAGTCGTAACAAGGTAGCCGTAGGAGAACCTGCGGCTGGATCACCTCCTTTCTAAGAGAACGTGGCTGGAGTCCGCGCTTAATGCCGGATAGCCGTTCCAGTCCATAGCTTGGCGGCGCAAGTCGCTAGGCAGTTTCGATCACTCTTGATTTAGGTTCCGTACGAAATTCTATGGTTGTCAGGCTGGTCCTGATGACCTGCGTCCAATCGGCCTCGATTCATAAAAACGGGGAGCGGGCAGATGATCCTGTCCGCGATCCCAAGGGTTTCCGGGGGCTGTAGCTCAGTTGGGAGAGCGCCTGATTTGCATTCAGGAGGTCGCCGGTTCGATCCCGACCAGCTCCACCAGTTTGAGCAGTAGAACCAGGTGACGTTCCGCAATAACGGGCCTGTAGCTCAGTTGGCTAGAGCGCACCCCTGATAAGGGTGAGGTCGGTAGTTCGATTCTACCCAGGCCCACCAAACCAAAGAAGGAGTCAGAAGTCAGTAGTCAGAATTCAGAATGAATTCGGACTGTTGTCTCCTGAGTCTTTCAGGAAAGTTCTTTGACATTTGAATATTGACGGGCAACTACAAAGTTGCATTAGGTCACCATGGCAGCCAATATATGGTGACCGGTAGCGTACATGAGAAGCCCGGACAAGTTTCAGGGACCGCAAGGTGTCTGGAATGAGTTCGTGGTGTTATTTATCTACTCTGTGTTTAGAGTAAATTTTATGGTCAAGCTACTAAGGGCATGCGTGTGGATGCCTTGGCGCAAGTAGGCGATGAAGGACGTGGCTAGCTGCGATAAGCCTCGGGGAGATGCAAGCAATCTGTGATCCGGAGATTTCCGAATGGGGGAACCCAGCCGGTGCAAACACCGGTTATCCTGCGATGAATTCATAGTCGTAGGAAGCGAACGGGGGGAAGTGAACCATCTCAGTACCCCTAGGAAGAGAAAACAACCGTGATTCCGATAGTAGTGGCGAGCGAACTCGGAACAGCCTAAACCAAACGATCCGAAAGGAGAGTTCGGGGTTGCAGGACCACAATAATCACTTAGTTTCGCCCACAAGGCGGAGCGAAGTGGTTAAAAGAGGGACTAGAAGATGTTAATAGAACGGCTTGGAAAGGCCGGCCATAGAGGGTGACAGCCCCGTATATGAAAATGTCTTCTTACCTTCAAAGTGGCTCCTAAGTACCGCGGAGCACGTGGAACTCTGCGGGAATCTGCCGGGACCATCCGGCAAGGCTAAATACTCACTTGCGACCGATAGTGAACTAGTACCGTGAGGGAAAGGTGAAAAGAACCCCTGCGAGGGGAGTGAAATAGTACCTGAAACCGCATGCTTACAAGCAGTGGGAGGGCTATGCCGCGCAAGCGGAATGCCTGACCTCGTGCCTATTGAATAATGAGCTGGCTAGTCAATCTCAGTGGCAAGGTTAAGCGAAAGCGAGCCGAAGCGAAAGCGAGTCTGAATAGGGCGATTTGAGTCGCTGGGATTGGACGCGAAGCGGGATGATCTACCCTTGGCCAGGATGAAGGTCGTGTAACAGCGACTGGAGGTCCGAACTAGTGTTGGTTGAAAACAGCTTGGATGAGCTGAGGGTAGGGGTGAAAGGCTAATCAAATTCCGTGATAGCTCGTTCTCTCCGAAATAGCTTTAGGGCTAGCCTTGCGTGGTCCGTCGCGGTGGTAGAGATCTGGATGAACTAGGGGCCTTCCCAGGTTACCGAATTCAACCAAACTTCGAATGCCGTACACGTGTAGCGCAGGAGTCAGACGGCGGGGGCTAAGCTTCGTCGTCAAAAGGGGAAGAGCCCAGACCATCAACTAAGGTCCCTAAATTTATGCTAAGTGGGAAAGGAAGTCGAGTTCCAGAAACAGCCAGGAGGTTGGCTTAGAAGCAGCCATCCTTTAAAGAAAGCGTAACAGCTCACTGGTCGAGGGACTCGGTGCCGACAATCCAACGGGGCTCAAGCATAATACCGAAGTTATGGATTCGTATCGCAAGATACGAGTGGTAGGAGAGCATTCTTAACCGAAGTGAAGGCGTAGTGTAAACAGCGCTGGATCGTTAGGAAGAGACTCTGCCAGCATAAGTAGCGAGAAACCAGGTGAGAACCCTGGTCGCCGTAAGTCTAAGGTTTCCTGAGAAAGGTTAATCCGCTCAGGGTTAGTCGGAGCCTAAGGTGAGGCCGAAAGGCGTAGCCGATGGACACACGGTTAACATTCCGTGACTACGGGAGTTCGATCAAGACCGATGCGGGGACGCAGCGTGTAAATCCTTCTGCGCAATGGTTTCAAGGAAGGGTGAAGCGAGGCTGGGAATGGGAAATCCGCCCGGCTGTCTGCCAGGAAAATCCGCTAAGGAGAACTTTCGTATCCGTACCACAAACCGACACAGGTGGACGAGATGAGTATTCTCAGGCGCTCGGGTGATGGTTTCTTAAGGAACTAGGCAAATTAGCTCCGTAACTTCGGGAAAAGGAGTACCTCACGCAAGTGGGGTCGCAGCGAATCGCGTCAGGCGACTGTTTAACAAAAACACAGGTCTCTGCAAAGTCGAAAACGACGTATAGGGGCTGACGCCTGCCCGGTGCTGGAAGGTTAAAGGGAGGGGTTAGCCGCAAGGCGAAGCTCTGAACTGAAGCCCCAGTGAACGGCGGCCGTAACTATAACGGTCCTAAGGTAGCGAAATTCCTTGTCGGGTAAGTTCCGACCTGCACGAATGGCGTAACGATCTGACGACTGTCTCAAGAAACTGCCCGGCGAATTTGTGGTTCCGGTGAAGACGCCGGATGCCCGCCACAAGACGGAAAGACCCCGTGCACCTTTACTATACCCTATCAATGAATTATGGGATGTTCTGCGCAGGATAGGTGGGAGGCTTTGAACTCGGATTCTTGGATTCGAGGGAGCCAACGGTGAGATACCACCCTGAACATTCTGTGATTCTAACTTACTCCCGTTATCCGGGAGAAGGACATTGGTAGGCGGGTAGTTTGACTGGGGCGGTCGCCTCCTAAACGGTAACGGAGGCGTTCGAAGCTTGGTTCAGGAGGTTTGGAAATCCTCCTTCGAGTACAATGGCATAAACCAGGTTGACTGCGAGACCAACGAGTCAAGCAGGTACGAAAGTAGGACATAGTGATCCGGTGGTTCTGTATGGAAGGGCCATCGCTCAACGGATAAAAGGTACGCCGGGGATAACAGGCTGATCGGAGTCAAGAGTTCACATCGACGCTCCGGTTTGGCACCTCGATGTCGGTTCATCGCATCCTGGGGGTGTAGAAGCTCCCAAGGGTTAGGCTGTTCGCCTATTAAAGCGGTACGTGAACTGGGTTCAGAACGTCGCGAGACAGTTCGGTCCCTATCTGTGGTGGGCGCAGGAAATTTGAGGGGGGTTGTCCTTAGTACGAGAGGACCGGGATGAACAGACCTCTTGTGATCCAGTTGTCACGCCAGTGGCATAGCTGGGTAGCGAAGTCTGGTCGGGATAAGCGCTGAAAGCATATAAGCGCGAAACCTTCCCCGAGATGAGATTTCCCAAGCGAAAGCTAAGAAGGGCCGTGGTAGACGACCACGTTGATAGGGCAGATGTGGAAGCGGGGTAACTCGCGAAGCTGACTGCTACTAATAGCCCGTTCGGCTTGACCATAAAATTTTACTGTGAATTCAGAGTAGAGATACCGCTAAGCGGCTTCGGTCGCTAGCAACTTGTGGGTAGCCCGTCAATATTCAAGAGGAGTCAGAATTCAGAAGTCAGAATTCAGAATAAATGCCTGACGGCCGTCAGCATTCTGAATTCTTACTCCTGAATTCTGGCTTCTGACGACTTTGGGTGATTGCAGCGAAGGGGTCCCACCCGTTCCCATCCCGAACACGGAAGTTAAGCCCTTCAGCCCCGATGGTACTGCACGCGCAAGTGTGTGGGAGAGTAGGACGTCGCCCAATTAATTCAAAAGCCCCGATGTGAAAAACGTCGGGGCTTTTTCATTTTTCGACCGATTTATCCTTCGGCCGATCCACTGCGAAAGGCCACCCGTTCCCCATCTCGGCCCACGAAAGCTAAGCCCTTCGGCTCACTGATCCCGACCGGTACTGCACGCGGCAAGTGTGTGGGAGAGTAAGACGGCGCCCAGTTAATTCGAAAAAGCCCCGGTATAACCTGCCGGGGCTTTTCATTTATTTCGGCTTCCCGGCTTCCTGCTTTCGCGCCCCACCCAAAATATCCTGCATCGCGTAGTTGCCTTCGTGGCACGCGTATTCATACACCGGGCCCGGCGCCGCGATGAACGGATACTCAAGCGTCCAAGGCTTGGCGTACGCCTCCGGATCGTCGACCGTCGCGCGATACAGAATCGTGTGCGCATCCACGCGCTTGAATCGCTCCGTCACCTTGAGATTGCCGCTTGCCCCGCGAAATCGATTCTCCGGATTCACGTTGACAGTCTCCACCACCAGCGTGTCCCCTTCCCAGTGCCCGATCGAATCGCCCAGCCACTTGGTGATCGCTTTCGGATCGTGCTGCGCGTTCATGCGGATCACGCGGACGTCGTGCACCATCTCCACCAGGATCATGATCGCGTCTGGCGTCTGCACGATCTCGTAATTGTTGTTGTACAGCACCGGCAGCATGGGCGGACCCGACGTCGACCCGAATCCGATCAGGCAGCGCTCCGAAAGCGGCCGCCGCTTCACGCTGTCGTAGCTCATGCCCGCGAACTGTTCGCCTTGTCCACCGCCGCCCTGCGAGCGAACACGGCCGGTGGTGGAGGGAATGTGGCCATCGGGAGGGTCGATGATCAGCGACGTTCGCGCCTGGCCGTCGACGCGCGCCAGTTGCGATCCGCGATCGACAAACAGATTGTTATACGCGCCCACTCCCGGTCCCCCGGTTCGCGCATTGAAGCTGCTGGTGACGTCGCTATCCAGCGTGTTGGTCTCTTTGTCCTTGGCCTCGAAAGCCTTCGCTTCGGCGTCGGAAATGGTGGGCTTGCCGTCGAACTGCGCCGGGCGCGACAGCGGAGTGATGGTCGCATTGGTCCACACGCCCTGCAGATCGGGATGACCGTCGGGAGTGCGTGGAATCTGTTTTTTCGTGGTCGATTGCGCGGCCAACGTCATCGCCATCGCGGCTGCGATGCAGGTAAATCGGTATCTCATTTCGACTTCTTCTCCTCTAAACGCGCGCCGCTAAGGATCGACGGCATCGCGTAGTTTCCCTCATGGCAGGCGTATTCATAAATCTGATCTTCGCTGCGCGTCATGTACAGTTGTCCCGACCACGGCCGCGTGAAGATGGTCGGATCGTCGACGGTGTACTGATACAGCAGCGTGTCTTTATCGAGCAGCGAGAATTGCTCCGTCAAGTGCAGATTCTCGTCGAGCGGAACCGGCAGCAGCAGCGTCCCGGTGCCTTGATCTTTGAAATTGGTCGAATCGACCACCAGCGTTCTCGCCTTCCCAGTGCCCGCGCGGATCGCCGTTCCATTGCGCGAGCTTGCCATGCGGACGCCCATCCATCGGCACCAGGCGCGTGGTGTGGATCATCTCGGTATACAGCGCGATTGTCCCATCGCTCTCGACGATCTGCAGATTCTGGTTGTAGCCGCCGGGGATGATGGGAGGTCCGCTGTTAAAGCCGATGATGCAGCGCTCATATAATGCTCGATCCTCGGGACCGGTGGCGGGTCGCATCATTTTCGCTGCATACGTGGCCGCGCGATCTTTGGCGGCCAGAGTCAGTGGCGGCAGATGACCATCCGGTGGATCGACAATTTGCGAAGTGGGCCGATCACCGGGACCCGCGCTTCGCGGTATCGAAGAACAGCGTGTTGTATCCGCCGACCGGATTTTCGCGATCCTCTCGCGCGTAGATGTAGGCTCCGCTGCCGCCGGGCTTTTCGAGCGGAGTCGAAGTGATGTAGCTCCAGATGCCCTGCAGATCGGGGTGTTTCGGCGTCTGCGCTTTAAGTGAGAACGCCAGCGCGATCAGAACCCAGTAACGCATGCGATCCTCCCATTACTTCTTGCGATATTGGCCGTACAACAATTCTTCCACGAACTCAACGCAGTTGAACTCCACCAACTGCATATTTTTGTCAACGCGGCGATACAGCGGCATGCTCATCTTCCAAGGCCGCGTGAACACTTTCGAATCTTCGATGGTCGCTTCGTACATCAGAATATCGGCGCCGCGCGGCGTGTAGCGCTCCACCACATGCAGCGCTTCGCTATGAAAATTGCCCGATCGATCGAACCAGGTCTTGCCGTTCTGTCCCGTCACGTCGACCACCAGCGTCGATCCTTCCCAGTGCCCGTTCGACCAGCCCATCCAGCTTTCCGTCTGCGCTTCGGTCGGCTTGCCCATGTTAATGGTGCGCGTCGCGCCGGCAAATTCGTAGGAGATCAGGATGGTGTTCTTCGATTGCACGATCTGGAAAGGGAACGGCATGTAAGTGGTGCGCGGCACACCCGGAA
Organism: Terriglobia bacterium; assembly: GCA_963819125.1. GTDB lineage: Bacteria > Acidobacteriota > Terriglobia > Bryobacterales > Bryobacteraceae > Palsa-187. The sequence goes on along the minus strand of CAWFUQ010000008.1, from coordinate 20,676 downwards.
GATAGCATTTGATCTCGGGATCGGCGGTGATCCAATGCTCGGCATTCTCTTTCTTTTTCGCGAGCGCCCAGGGCTGGTAGGGAATTTCATCGCCTTCGACCACCCCAAGCCCTCCCGGCACCGCACCGACCGCACCGAACGCGAGCACCGGCGGCGCAGGAATAGGCGCGACCGGACCTGGTACTGTCATCAGCGCAGGTCTAGCCGCATGCGTCTGGATATCCCAATTGGCAGTGTTCATCGCCTGCCAGATTCCGTTGAGGTTCGGCTGGGCCAGAACCACCGTTGAACCGATACAAAACGTGACAGAAAGGAAGGCCACACGGCGTCGCATGTTCGATACTATATTAGAAAGTCCGCTTAAAAGGAGATGTCCATGACGAATCGCCTCTTCCTGCTCGGTGGTGTCGCACTCGCTGCAGGATCTGCCTTTGCCGCCGATACCGCTAAACCGACCGTGACGTTCGCCAAGGACATCGTTCCGATCTTTCAGGAAAAATGCCAGGATTGCCATCGCCCCAACTCGATGGCGCCCATGTCGCTGATCACGTATCAGGAGGCGCGGCCCTGGGCGAAGTCGATCAAGCAGCGCGTGGCGACGCATCAGATGCCGCCGTGGCATATCGACAAGACCGTCGGCGTGCAGCGCTTCGCTAACGATCGCTCGCTGAACGACGCGCAGATCGCGACCATCGTGAAGTGGGTCGATGAAGGCGCGCCGCTGGGCAACCCCAAGGACATGCCTCCGCCCAAGAAATGGCCCACCGGTAATGAGTGGCAGGCCGAAAGCGTTCTGGGCCCGCCGGATCTGGTGCTGAAATCCGACGACTACACCATGGCGGCGCATCATCAGGACGTGTGGTGGCGCCCGACGACCCCGGTCCCGGTGACCGAGCCCCGCTGGGTTCGCGCCGTGGAGATGCGGCCGGGAACGCTACAGGGCAGAAGGATCACACATCACGCCGTCGCTTATTTGGCGCAGGATGAACCGGGTGCGCCCGGAACGCCGGCGGCCTCGTCGGCCCCGGTGGAACGCCGCGGCATGCTGATGGAATGGGCCATCGGAAAACAGTACGACATGTATCGTCCCAACACCGGCAAGCTGCTGATGCCCGGCGGACAGATTTCGTGGGACATCCACATTCACAACGCCGGCGTGGAGATTCGCGATCACGTCGAGCTGGGCGTATGGCTGTATCCCAAAGAGATCACGCCGAAGTATCGCACGCAGTTGACGGCGTTCCAGGGACGCAGCGGCCGCTTCCTCGACATCGCGCCGAATGAGCTTTCGAAAAACGAGGGCTTCAGCACGCTATCGCGCCCCGCGCGCATCGAAAATTTCCAGCCGCATATGCATTTCCGCGGCAAGGCCATGGAAGTGGAAGCGATTCTGCCCGACGGCACTCATCAGGTGGTCAGCTACGTCGGCAACTTCAACTTCAACTGGATGACGAATTATATCTACGCTGACGATGCCGCACCGGTGTTCCCGAAAGGCACCGTGATCCACGTCACCGCGTGGCACGACAACACCACGTCGAATCCCAATAACCCCGACCCCGATCAATGGGTGGGCTACGGCGATCGCACCGTTGACGAGATGTGTCACGCGTGGATGAACGTCACCTATATTTCCGACGAAGACTATGCCGAGTGGGCCGCCAATCACAAGAATCAGCTCGCGCAGCCCAGCGCTCCGCTGGCGCCCACTGTGGGCCCGGCGGGCTCGACTCCCAAGGAATGATGGCAACGTATTTTCGAATCATCTGTGCCGCGCTATGTTTAGCGGCGGCAGCTTACACGCAATCTCCGCCCGCTGCAAAGCCGGGTCCTGAAAAACGCACCAACGTGACCGGCGCGTACGAGGGCTGGTTCAAGAATCCCGACGGCACGTTCAGCCTGCTGCTGGGCTACTATAATCGCGACAACAAAGAAGTCGACATCCCCATCGGGCCCGACAATCACATCGAGCCGGGCGGTCCGGATCGCGGCCAGCCGACGCATTTTTATCAGTCGCGGCAGTGGGGCATGTTCGCGGTCAAGGTCCCCAAAGATTTCGGAGAGAACAAAATCCACTGGACCCTGACCATCAACGGCAAAACCTCCGTAATTCCGGCGAGTCTGCTGCCGGACTATGAAATCTCGCCATTTCGCGAGGAAGCGGTCGGCAACACGCCTCCGGTGTTCAGCTTCGAAGAAAATGGACCTTCCGTGCAAGGGCCGCTCGGGCTGACCATCTCGCGCAACACCACGGTCGGCAAGCCGGTCAGCGTTACGATCTGGGTTTCCGACGACGAAAAGTACACGTCTCTCTCCGGCGCGCGCCCCAAGTCGATTCCGAATCCGGTGCAGATGCACTGGATGAAATATCGCGGGCCCGGCAACATTGAATTCGACCCCAGCCCTCGTCCGCCGGTGGAGCGAATCGAACCACGCGGCGGCGCCGTATTCAGCGGCAAATCCACCGTATCGATGAAGTTTAGCGAGCCCGGTGAGTATATCGTTCACGCCATCGCGAACGATACCTCCGGCGACGGCGGCGGAGGCGAGCAATGCTGCTGGACCTTCGGCGACGTCAAAGTTTCCGTCAAACCGTAAGCGAAACTGTCAGCTCACGGCCGCGCTCCATGAGGCGCGACAGTATGGAGCGCGCCAGTCGCCTTGCCGGTATACCCATTGCCTAAACGTGGCGCTGCGAAGCTGCGAAGTTATAATGGCTCTACATGGCCTTTGCGCGCAGTTATCGCGATGATTTAGTGCAGATGCTCGGGGCGATCGATCTCGACAAAGTTTCCGAAGCGATCGGCTGGTTTGAGCAGGCCCGCAAAGACGGGCGCGCGATCTTCGTAGCCGGCAACGGAGGCAGCGCCGCGACGGCTTCCCATTTTGTGTGCGACATGGTGAAGGGTGCGAGCTTCGGGAAGCCGCTGCGCTTCCGCATCCAATCGCTCAACGATTCGATGCCCACCATGACGGCGTATTCCAATGATGTGAGCTACGCTGACGCGATCTGCGAACAGCTTAAGAACTTCGCCGGATCAGGCGATGTGTTCATGGCGATCAGCGGATCGGGTAATTCCGCGAACGTGATTCGCGCCGCCGAATTCGCCAAGTCGATCGGCTGCCGCACGCTTGCGCTTACCGGGCGCGACGGCGGAAAGCTAGGCGCGATCGCCGACCTCAACATCCACGTGGGCGATCAGCATATGGGGCGCATCGAAGACGCGCACCATATCGTGTGTCACATGATCGCCTACTCTTTCATGGACGAAGTGCGGCAATAACACAGCGCTGCCATAGAATAGTAAAGTGGACATCCCAAACGACAGGGCTCGCATTGCCGTTTTTGGCCTCGGCTACGTCGGCTGTGTAACCGCCGCTTGCCTGGCGAGCCTGGAACATTCGGTCATCGGCGTCGATTCCGACCCTCACAAAATCGATAACGTTCGCAAGGCGCGCGCTCCGTTTTATGAGCCGGGCTTACAGGAAATTGTGCAGGCGACGGTCCGTGACGGACGATTTTCAGCGACCGCGTCTCCGGCCGAGGCGCTCGCCGATGCCGACATCGCGCTGCTGTGCGTGGGCACGCCGTCGGAACGGAACGGCAACCTGGGGCTCGACCAATTGCGGCGCGTGATGCGCGACGTCGCCGCCACCCTGCCCAGCCGTAAGAAGCCACTCATCGTGGCGTTGCGCAGTACCGTTTTCCCGGGCACTTGCGAGGACATCGTGATCCCCGCGCTCGGCGGGCACGCCGGCGTAACCGCCGTCTCGAATCCAGAATTCCTGCGCGAAGGATGCGCCGTGAAAGACTTCATGGAGCCGTCGCTAGTGGTGGTGGGCGGCAACGAACCAGCGTCGGTACAGCGCGTGGCGGCGATTTACGATCGTTTGCAGGTCGAGCCGTGTCTGGTGTCGCTGCGCACCGCGGAAATGATCAAGTACGCCTGCAATGCCTTTCATGCCGTGAAGATTTCGTTTGCGAATGAGATCGGCGCATTGGCGTCGCGCCTGGACGTCGATGGTCTCGAAGTCATGAACACGTTGTGCCAGGACAAGAAACTGAATGTCTCGGCCGCGTATCTCAAGCCGGGTTTCGCGTTCGGCGGATCCTGTCTGCCGAAAGATCTTCGTGCCCTGACGTATCGCGCGGCGCGACTGGATCTGAAGCTGCCGCTGCTCGAATCGGCCATGCCCAGCAACGATCGTCATCTTGATCGCGCCATCCAGGCGGTGCTCGATCTGCGCGGGCGCATCGGGATCGTGGGACTCGCGTTCAAGGAGAACACCGACGACTTGCGGGAAAGTCCGGTGGTCTCGCTGCTCGAACATCTGATCGGCAAGGGCCGCGAACTCAAAGTCTACGATCCCCACATTCAACTCGATCAGATCTACGGTTCTAATCGCGATTACATTTTGAATGCGATCCCGCACATCGGCAAACTTCTGACCAGCGGGTTCACAGAGGTCGGCGGTTGGGCCGAACATCTGGTGGTGACGCAGAAGCCGTCGCCGGAGTTGTTGGCGGAAATCCGCGCCAGCAAGCTGCCGGTGTTGGATCTGGCGCGCAGTCTCGCCTGATTTCGCAGCCTACCGCGCGGCGCTCGCGCGAGCAGGGAAGAATTCCTTCAATACCGCGTGACATCGAATTCGCGATTCCCCATCCCACAGCGGCGGAGTGCCGCTAAGCTGAAACCTCGGACTGTCGTCAATGCAGGCGCACGGTTGTGCCAGGGGAGTCGACGGTGCGTTCGGTGACCTTGCCATCTCAGCTGAAATGCGCAAGTCACGTTCTAACTGTTACCCATTCGCTCACGGGACCGAATGACTCTTCATTGGATGGATGGGTGCCGTGGTCAGGTAGGGTTGTGTTCATCGAAATTCGGCGAATGAGTGGTCGATGAAGCGTGCGCGTTAGCGTTTGCGAGGGGGCTCCCGACTTCTGACCAATTGGAGTACTGGTATTCCGTGCTCGTGGTGCGCGGCCCCATCGCGGCGGCAACTGTAACAGTATTTAGCTGCCGCTGCTCCGTTTTCGTTCCCACGCTATAGAAAGTGGAGGGGACACTCGCGTCCTAGACGCCCTTCTTTCTGGCGTCTGGACGTGCGTAGATGACGGCATTGGATGCCAGGAGGCCAAGGCCCGGCAGTTTGAGGATTCCTGCATCGAAGCGGCCCACGGCGTCGTAAAACACAATCCGGGTTTTCGAGAAATCTTCGTAGCGACCGGGGAGAAACCGGTGCCAGACTCGCAGCAGAAAACTGAAGTATCGAAGCTCGAAATTGGGCAAATGCCTTCGCAGGATGGCGAGATCTTGCGGCTCCAAAGGGCGCTCATCGGGAGTTCCGTGGGTCTTCAATGGCAGCGCGAGCCGCAACTTTCGCAGCCACCGCGCCAACGCGATCGGCTCGGTGAACATGAACCCGGCTCCGTCCCGCGCCAGCTTCATCAAATCTCGCATCACCGGGTCGAGGACCGGGAGCAAGTGATGGAGCACGGCAAAGCCGCAAATGATATCGAATTTTCCCTCAACCTGTTCCAGGTAGGATTCGACCGGCAGGGCGAAAAACTCTGCGCGATCCGATACCCCGTGCATTTCCGCACGATTCTTTGCGATTCCGATGGCGCGCGGAGATAGGTCGATGCCGGTGACGCGCGCGCCTTTCAGCGCGAGCAGTACGGCGTTGCTCCCGTCTCCGCAACCCAATTCAAGAATTCGTTTCCCGCGCACGTCGCCCAGAACCCAGAAGGGATGTTCGGCCGGAAGAAACGGCTTCGTGCAACGGGAATAGCGCTCGATCGTGCTGGCGGGGATGGGCCCTTCGGAGTACTCCTCAGCGTCAAAAAATTCCTGCTCGGCTGCCCACCTGGTCGGATCTGCCACGGACTCAGGTTAGCATTCCGTTCGCGCGATTCTCAGGATTTACAGCGTCCAAAGTGTCGGCGCAAATCGCCCTTCGGCTACACTCAAGCTATGCGTGGGATGGGCGGGTTTGCAAGCGTTGGCGGAGCATGAAGCAGCCGCGCCGCGTCATGCTAATGATCCGCGAACTGGGCCCCGGCGGCACGGAGCGGCAGCTCACCGAGCTCGCCAAGTCGTTCGACCGCGAAAAGATCGCGCCTCACGTGGGTTATTTTCGCGATGGTCCGCGCGCTGATGAATTGCGGGAGCACGGAATCCCGATGCTGCGGCTGCCGGTGACGTCCTTTGTGTCCGGGAGTGCTTTCAGCGGCGCGCTGCGATTGCGGCGCTATCTGCACGATCAGCACATTGAAATCGTGCACACGTTTGACTATCCGCTGAATTGCTTCGGCGTTGCCGTAGCGCGATGGTCCCGGACGCCGGTGGTGCTGTCGAGTCAACGCGGCGAACGCAGGTTCATGCCGAAGCTTTATCAACGCCTCCTTCGGATTACGGACCGCCTTGCCGATGCGGTCGTGGTCAACGGCGAGTTCATGCGACAGCAGATGATCGACGAAGAGCACGTGCCAGACGCGCACATTCGTAAGTGTCCCAACGGTATCGACACCAGCCGGTTTCATGCCGGGCCGCGCCTGCGAACTCCAGAATTAGCGGATGCTTCGCTGGTGATCGGCACGGTTTGTGTCTTGCGGCCGGAGAAAGGCGTGTCGACATTGCTGCAGGCGTTTGCGAAGCGGATGCCACGAGATTCGGGGCTCCGTTTGGCGATCGTCGGCAGCGGTCCCGAGTTGGAGAGCCTGCAGCAAAGCGCTCGCGCGCTCGGCGTCGAGTCGCAGACGCTGTTCGTGCCAGCGACGCAGGATGTCACTCGATGGTTGCACGCCATCGACATTTTCGTGCTGCCGTCCCTCTCCGAAGTTTTTTCCAACTCTTTGATGGAAGCGATGGCGTGTGGGTGCGCGGTGGTGGCGAGCGACGCCGGGGGAAATCCCGAGTTGGTGATTCCGCGAGAGAATGGGCTCCTGTTCCGGATGAATGATGCCTCGGACCTCGCGCAACAGATCGAGCTGTTGATCGCGCAACCCGTCTTGCGTCGGAATCTGGCGGACGCCGGTGCGGCGTGCATCGCGAGAGAGTTCTCGGCCGCGGCGAGCGCTCGCCGCATGGAAGAGATTTACGAGGAGTTCGCGCAAAGAACACTGCGATAATGGTGGTTCTGGGAATTCCTTCCGGACCTTCTAAAAATGTGCGGCATCGCTGGTTTCGTGTTGCGGGGCTCGTCTGCGGACCAATCCGTCATTCGAAAAATGTGCGCCGAGATTCGGCATCGGGGGCCGGACGACGAAGGTCTGATGGTGCGCGACAACTGGGCGATCGGGATGCGCCGGCTCAGCATTATCGATCTGGCGGGCGGTCATCAGCCGATGTCGAACGAGGACGATTCGATCTGGATCGTGTTCAACGGAGAAATCTACAATTACCGTTCCTTGCGCCAGGAACTGCAGCGGAGCGGGCATAAGTTCAAGACCGAGAGCGATACGGAAGTGGTCCTGCATCTGTACGAACAGGACGGCGTGCAAGGGTTCGCACGGCTTCGCGGGATGTTTGCAGCGGCAATTTGGGACGGTCGCCATCGCAACATGGTGCTGGTTCGGGACCGCTTCGGAAAGAAGCCGCTGTACTGGACGGCACCCGATTCGGGTTTGTATTTCGGCAGCGAAATGAAGTGTCTTCGCGTAGCCGGCGTGCCTCTGGATCTGGATGAGGAAGCCATCCGGCTGTATTTGCAGTTCAGCTACGTGCCCGATCCGCGCAGTCCGTTTAAGGGCGTTCGCAAGCTGGCCCCGGGATCGTGGCTGGTCTATGGCGAGAACGGCGCGGTGCGCACGGGACGCTACTGGTCGCTTCCTGCGCCCGCGGAAACGTCCGCACCGGGGTTTACCGAGGAAGCGGCTTGCGCTGAGATTCGCGACACTTTTGACGAATCGGTGCGGCTACGGATGATCGCCGATGTGCCGTTGGGTGCGTTTCTAAGCGGAGGGATCGATTCCAGCCTGGTGGTGGCCTCCATGGCTCGCCAGTCGGCAGCGCCAGTGAAGACTTTTTCGATCGGGTTTGAAGAGGCGGAGTTCAATGAACTGCCGTATGCCCGGCAAGTCGCCCAACAGTATGGGACCGACCATCACGAAATCATGGTGCGGCCGGACGCGATCCGTCTGACCCAGAGCCTGGTCCACTATTTCGATGAGCCGTTCGGGGACTCCTCCGCGATTCCAACCTATCTGGTTTCCGAGTTCGCGGTGCGCCACGTGAAAGTTGCGCTCACGGGTGATGGCGGCGATGAATTGTTCGGGGGCTACGAGAGCTTTTTCGCCGTCGATCGCCTGCGCAAGCTGGATCGCACCCCGCAAAGCATCCGGCGCTTGATCGGCGGGATCGCGGAGAGTCTGCCCTATGCGGCGTACGGCAAGAATTTTCTGCGAATGATCAGCCGGCCTTCGGCGCTGGAGCGATATTTCGAGTTGAACTACTCGCCGTATTTCCTGCGGCGGCGCCTGCTTCAGCCGGAATGGATGCTGCCGTCCGGCGAGGCCTTCCTACGCGACGCGTTTCCAGCATGCCTAATCCCCAACGGCGCCGACATTCTCACGCAAGCGCAGTACTTCGAGGCCACCGCGAAACTGACGGGCGACATGCTGGTCAAAGTGGATCGTATGTCGATGGCGAATTCGCTCGAAGTGCGGTCGCCGATGCTAGATCATGAGCTGGCTGAAGTCGCTGCCCGAATTCCCCATAAATGGAAGATCCGCGGCGGCCGCGGAAAACAAATTCTGATCAAGGCGCTGGGTGACCGGCTACCACCTGAATTGCTGACGCGTCCCAAGAAGGGCTTCGGCGTGCCGCTTTCTCAGTGGTTCCGGGGCCCGTTGCGGCCGATGCTTTGGGATCATTTGAATGGCAAGCGTTGGCTGGAACGCGGAGTAGTCCAACCGGCTTTCATGAAGACCCTTCTCGAGGAGCACGACGCCGGCCGGCGCGACAATTCGCACTGGCTATGGATGCTGCTGATGCTGGAGCTATGGTTCCGGCAATGGCAGGACGGGCCGGCGGACTCCGTGTCTAGTTGTAGTGCGGCACTCCTGAGTCCGGGAGCACGATCGTAACTCCTCTGGGACCGTTCAGGATCCAACCGTCCGCGGTTCGCTGAAGGGATGCGGGAGCATCGAAATCTCCGAATACCACGGCCGCTGCCCAACGGGAAGGCAGCGATTCCCGGCGCGCGACACGAATCACCGGAGCGGAGATCTTCGAACCATAGACGCGCGACCTCCATCCGCTCTCGATCTCCAGGACGCCGGCGGATTCCATCACCAGGAGCGCGCCCGGAATGCGGAAGCAGGCTGCGCCGGGCAGCGCCGGCTCGCCGCCCAGGTGCCAGAATTGTTCGATGTCGTGTTCGACGTCGTCATTTGGCGATCCGCTCACGTCGTCAAAGATCCACAGGACGTCCGGCTTAATCCAGAACACTCGCCGGTGGTGGATGATGCCGCGATAACGGCATTCAGCGTCCACAAAGTCGTACGCCTCGCGGCTTTGAAAATTCAGAACGCGGACGGCGGGAGGATGGGTCCATCCGAAAGGACCGCTGGGATCAGCTTGATCGAGACCGTCAACGCGTACCGTATTGTGCGCAGCCGAACCGCGGAACCGATCGCGCTCGCGAGCATCGCCCACATAGGTGAATGTGCCGGAGTCGACCAAAATTTCACGCGCTCCGCTGGTCACGATGATGTTCAGGGAATCGGAATGGCTGTGGCCGCCGCGGCCGGGCCCAAACGAGCCTCCGTCGACGATTACCTGACGGTCGCCGTCGATGAGGATCGCGTTTCCGGTAGCTGCGAATAATTGAGATTGGTGGCGCGAGGGCGCGGCGGCGGCGCTACGCGGGCCCAGCCACCAAGCAGACTGTTCCTGCAGATCGCGGAGATCGGAAATCAATTCGGGTCGCTGAAACAGCACGCTGCAGGTCGCCAACGTTGCGCGTCCGAAACGACCTCGCTCGCCAAACGGATGAAAAAATCGGCCACCATCGTCGTCGCCGACGGAAGGCAGGGACCCGCGCGGCCCCAGCAGCGCATTGAGGTACTCGGCCATACGTTCCAATTCGGGCGGCGCCGCTCCCCGAAGAATCGCGTCGAACAGAAACATGTCGAGCGCGTAGACCTGGTAGTAGCTGGACTGTTCGAAATGGCCTCCGTCTTCGCGGACCTGTCGCTGCAGTTCGCGCTGGACCCAATCCGCGCCAGTTTGCACCCAACTTGCTGCTTCGGGAAATTGCGGAAACAGAAAGCCAATCGCGTGTAGCGCCACCGCCTCACCCAACAAATGGGTATTTGGCGAAAAGTAAACGGACAGATTGTTTTCCAGAAATCTGCCATGGCGATAGAGCTCTTCGATGACACGCGACGTTAACGCCGTGTTCATCCGATCGCCGACCAGATGCAGCACCCAGATCCAGGAAAGGGATCTGAAGGCGACTTCGAGAGCGCTCGCCCAGTTCATTCCGCGTAGAAACGGATTCTGTTCCAGCCAGCCGTTCAATTGTGCGGCGATTTCGCGGAGGAATTCCGCCCGCCCGGTGAATCGATAAGCCTGCGCGAGCAGCACCAGGTGCTGATGCCGGTTCAACTCCCAGATGAACTTGTGATCGCCGGCGCGCGAGACATCAAGATAGGGAACCAGCCGGAAATAAGTCGTGCCCGTTTCGAGACTGCGCGCGTAGTCGCGCCGCCAGCGTATGTCCGGACCGGTTTCGAGCACGCCGCCGAAGATGGGGAAGCGGTGATCCAGAGTTTGTTCCGCGATCTGAACCACGGAATTCTCAAACTCGGAGCCCCGTAGAGAATCGCATACCTCTGAGGGCAGCGGCAGGTGCGGCAAGCCGTTCTGCAGCGAAAAGTTGGCAAGCGATTTATCGGGAAGCTTCGGCGGGCGCGCGAGCATGATCGCATTGCGCATCTCCTGTCGCAGCCGGAATACGATTTCCTGAAAGGAGCGCACCGTCAGCCTCTCAACTCGCGATACAAGCTGGTCCACTGTTCGCAAATGGTCGCTGGCCGATAGCGCTCGCATTCGCGGCGCGCGTTCGCGGTGAGTTGTTCCACCAGGGTGGGATCATCCAGCAGCCGAAAGGCGGCATCGGCGACCGCCTGGTGTCCGTCGATCGGTACCAGCAACCCGGTGCGTGCGTGGTCGAGGATATAGGGAATTCCACCAGCGCGTGTCGCGACCACGGGAATGCCCGACGCGAAACATTCCAGTAGCGAGCCGGGCATGTTGTCGATATTCGGCGTGGTGAGGTAAATGTCGGCATCGTTGTAGAGCGCCCCCACGCGATCCGGTGGAACACTTCCGAGAAAACTGACATTTTCGAGGTGAAGCTCGCGCGCCAGGGCTTCGAGATGCGCGCGGCTGGGGCCGTCGTGCGCGATGATCAGCGTCGCGTCCGGATAACGGCGGCGAATCAGATCGAACGCGCGGAGAATGCACTCGACGTTGTACAGCGGCTCCAGACCGCGGTTGGTCATGAACGCCGGCCGCAGCGCGGAGCGGGGGCGGTAAAGAAAGTTGTCGATGTCGAGAATGTTGAAGATGCTCTCAGCCTGCAATCCGAACGGCCGCATCACGTCCACCAGAAAACCGGATGGCGCGACGATGCGATGGACCATCCGGAGCGTCGCGCGGGCCGACCACCATCTGCGGAGATGATCTTCGCACTGGCCGTCGCGATAGTTCACGACTATCTTCTTGCCGTACAGCCGGCCGACCAGAATGGCGGGGATGGTCCAGAGCAAATAGGAATAATAAGCCGCTGTGAATACGTGCAGGATGTCGTACCGCCAGGCCGTCGCGACCAGACGGATTAAGTAGAGCACAAAGGTGCACACGGTACGGAGATACTTAACACGCGGAATCCAGCCGAAGCCCCGCGGCATCCGCTGATTAAATGGAAAAAATTCCATATGCACGGAAGTCTGACGCCGCATTCCCGTAAGCAACCGATCGGCTTGCACCGCTTGTCCGCCCAGGATATCCAGGGATGGCGCAATCAGAAGAACGTGGATCGGGCGGGTCATCGCCATCCGGATTTACGGGCAAGATCGTTCGCCCGCGGCTACGGGCATCGAGTCTCTGGGCGGCGCCGAACGAGAGTCATTTCGCAACCAGTGCTCCAACACAAACAAATACCAAAGCTGATTGGGCACGGAGTCGCGCGCGGCTGCCAGCTCACGTTTCACGGCCTCAGCGTTTATCCAGCCCTCCTGCGCAAGCACCGAATCTTCCAGCGATTCCTCCATCTGCGAACGCCAGCGTCCGGCCAGCCAGCGGCCTACTGGAATCGTGAAACCGCGCTTGCGCCCGCTTGCGACCTGTTCTCCCAGGCGCCGCCGGGCCACTTCTCGGAGCACGGCTTTCAAGGCGCCGCCATGCAAGCGCGTCGAAAAAGCCAGCGAGGAGGCGTAGCCGCACAGTTCCTGATCGAGGAACGGGGCACGCGCTTCGAGGGCATAGTGCATGGTCCCGCCATCGACTTTGGTCATGTATTCGCCGGGGAATCTGGTTTCGCGGTCAAAGGCAAGGAAATCCCTCAACAAATGGCGGCCCGATTCGCGCGAGCGTGGGATTTCGCGCTGCGTCACGGTGGCGTTGCGGAGACGATCGCCCAGCAGGTCGCGTTCGCGATAAAAGGGTAACCCGTCGTGGGCGCGCGCGACCGCGCCTATACCGCCTGTGGAATAGTCGATCAGGTTCGCCGCGCGTTTCAGGACGCCCGAATGCGGAAGGCGCTCGCGCCATTGCGGCCAGCGCCTCCCAATTTCCGATGGAATCCAGGGAGCCAGGCGCTGTGCCAGAAAGAAGTTGGCGTGTTCGGGATAGCCGAGAAAATAATCGTCGCCGCCGTCGCCGGTGAGCAGCACGGTGGCATGCGGCTTGATAGCGCGGGAGACGCGCAACATTCCCAGCGCCGACGCGCACGCAAACGGTTCGCCGAATGCTGAAACCAGCTCTTCCACGCCGGGAGCATCTTCCGCGCTCACCTCGACAATCGAATGATCCAGAGCGATCGCACGCGCGGTGGCTGCCGCTGCAGCCGATTCGTCGGCAGGATCTCCGGGAGTGGCCACGGTGAACGCCTTGACGTTACCGCCGAGCTTCGCGATTGCCCAGCACACCAGGCTGGAATCGACGCCCGCACTCAGCAGCGCGCCCACGGGAACATCGGCTTCGAGCCTGATTCTGACAGCTTCCAGGAACAAATGCTCGGAGTGCTCGACAGCTTCTTCGAAAGTGGGTTGCACGTCGGCGACCGCCGGGGGCGCCCAATACTGGCGCTCCGAAAGGTTGCCGCCGCACCATTCGACGATGGTTGCCGCAGGCACTTTCGATACGCTACTGAAGATGGTGCGGGCGTCGGTGACGTAGCCGAACTCGAGATAATCGGCGATGCCCTGCGGATCTATTTCGCTCGCCATCCCGGCGTCGCGCAAAGCGCGCACCGTGGAAGCAAAGGCCAGTCGACCGTTGTCGACGCGATAGACGAGAGGCTTCACTCCAAGGCGATCCCGCACCAGATATAGCTTGCCCTGGCGATCGTCCCATAGTCCGAAAGCGAACATACCCGCAGCCTTGCCACTAGCCCATCGATTCCCCAGAAAGCGTAGCCATGAATCAATACTTCGGTGTCGGTGGCGCTCTGAAACAGGAATCCGCGCGCAACCAGCTCCGCGCGCAGATCGAGGAAGTTATAGATTGCGCCGTTGAAGACCACGGCGATGGAGCGGTCGGGCGACGTCATGGGCTGCCGGCCAGCGTCGCTTAGGTCGAAAATGGAAAGGCGACGATGTCCCAACACAGCGCGGGACCAGCACTCCAAGCCCTCACCATCCGGACCTCGGCGGGTCAGCGACGAGACCATGGCGCGCACGATATTCTGGGCATTGGCCGCATCGCGATCCCCAACGTAACCCGCGATTCCGCACATTATCTTTCAAGTTTACAGCAAGATGCCAGTTTGGCCCCTTCTTCGTTTCGACCACCAAGGGCTAACTTAAGGGCAGAGAGGTTTCATGCGCAACGTACATTTTACGGTTGGGGTGATCATTGCCTTCGGTGCCAACGTGGCCGTCGGCCAGACCCAGGTTGATCTTCGGACGCAAAGCAAGGCTGTGGATTTTTCAGTGGCGGCTGCTACCAGCCCGATGAAGACTGGCACTACATTCCCCGCCACTTGTACCCTCGGACAGATGTTCTTTCTATCGAATGGGCCGGCGGGATCCAATCTGTATGCCTGCACTGCGGCGAACACCTGGACGCTGGAGGGGGGAGGCGGCGGCGGAGGTGGAACCGGTGGCAGCACCACATCCCTGCCTGATTTCAGCGTGGCTGCCACCGGTTCCACGGTGCTGACCATCGGCGGCACATGCACCAACTCATCATTGTGCAACGCGCGTTTCGGGAATACCGACTATTCGTTCTCACAGAGCGCTCTCGCGACGATCACCAGCGGTTCGGGAACAGCTTTTATCTACTTGCTGTCGGACGGAAGCCTGAATGTCGGCAGCAACGTATCGGTTACTTGTCTGCGTTGCACCGCAGTTCCTGGAGTGACGGCCTTTCCTCCCGACTCGATACCGATCGCGACGTGGGCGGCTTCCGGTGGCACATGGGTGGGTCCCAGTGGCGTCGATGTCCGGGCATTTCAAAGCACGACTGCCGTGATTCCGCAGACTGGATTGCTGGCTTCGAATGTGCCCGGGGAGACGATTCTGAGTATCGATACGACGGTGGTGGGGTTGAAGACAGCGCTACCCGGCAGTTCGAGCAGCGCCTGTTCACCGGGAGAGTGGTCGACGGACGGATCGTTTTATTACCTATGCGTCTCTATCAATAGCTGGCGGCGCGCCGCGCTATCGAGCTTCTAAGCCGCTGCGCTATTATGAACAAATCCAGCCACTAAAGAAAATCCGGATTGCCCACATCATGCCGTGGGAAGTGGTGGGCGGCGTCGAACATTCGGCCCTGAAGGTCGCCCGCGCCACTGATCCGGAGCGGTTTACGCACATCATTTTCTGCAAGCACGATGCGCCTTCGGTTCAGGAGTTTTTTCGAGCCGGGGGCCTCGAAGTGCATGGCTACACCGCCGTTCAGCCGAGCTACCGTCATCCTAGAAATTACTGGCGGGCTTCCCGGGCGCTGGCGGCGGAACTGAAGCGAAATCGGATCGACGTCGTCGATTGTCAGGAATACCTGGGCGCCTATTACGCTTCGCTGGCGGGCTGGCTGTCGGGCCTTCCGGTCATCAACAGCGTCCGCAACCGTTTCCCGGATATTTCGTTCCGGGACCAGACACTTCTTTGGCCGGTCAATTTTTTTACTTTTGTTTCGAAAGCGACCTGGGATGCCTTCGGTTACAGTGTGCCGCCCAACCGCGGGGCAGTGGTGTATGTCGGGATGGATGCTCCCCCTTATGATGAAGCCGTCTGCCAGGAGGCTGGAAGATCGCTGCGGGAGGAACTTGGAATCGCGCCGGGCATGAAGCTTATCGGGATGGTTGCGCGCGTTGCGGACCAGAAGGATCATCAGACATTTATTCGCGCCGCCGCACGCATCGCTGCGGTCCGGAAAGACGTCAGATTTCTGATCGTCGGTGAACACTCGGCCACGCCTGACATGCGCGCTTATTACGATGAACAAGTCCGCCTGATTCAATCCCTCTCGATCGAGAATCTGGTTTTGTTCACCGGCTACCGGAACGATACGCTTCGAGTTCTGCAGGCGCTGGACGTGTTCGCTCACAGCACGCACCTGGAGGGATTGCCGGTGGTCATTCTGGAAGCCATGTCGCAAGCGCGCCCCATCGTGGCGACTGCGGTAGATGGGATTCCCGAGGCCGTGATCGAGGGGGAAACCGGGCTACTCTGCGGACATCAGGACGACGCGGGTCTTTCGAACAAGATCCTCACACTGCTGAACGATCCGGCGCTGGCAAGCCGGCTGGGTCTTGCCGCGCGGCAACACTGCATCCAAGGATTCAATCAAAAGCAATTTGCCGATAGCGTCACCGCTGTTTACGATCGCGTCCTGCATCGCGTCCGGAATTAGATGAAGCGGATCCTGATTACGGGCGGCGCCGGATTCATCGGAAGCCACATCGCCAAGGCGCTGGCGGGCGGCGGATACGAGCCCGTAGTGTTCGACAATCTTTCGACCGGCCATCGCCGATCAGTTCGCTGGGGACCGTTCATCGAAGGAGATCTGCTGAATCGCGCGGCGCTGGATAAGGCGTTTCGCGACCATAGCTTTGATGGTGTCATCCATGCGGCTGGATCGGCTTATGTGGGCGAGTCTGTGGCGAATCCGCGCATGTACTTTCGGAACAACGTCAGCGCGGCCGTGAACCTGTTGGACGCGATGGCGGATGCCGGGGTGGGGTTGGTTGTCTTCTCTTCCAGTTGCACCACCTACGGCATCCCCCAGAAGCTTCCCTTGTCGGAGGACCATCCGCAATCGGCGATTAGCCCCTATGGCGAAACCAAACTATTCATCGAGCGGATGCTTCATTGGTGCGGCAGGGCAGGCGGCCCACGTTGGATGATCCTGCGCTATTTCAATGCCGCGGGGGCTGACCCGGAAGGCGAACTCGGGGAAGATCACGACCCGGAAACCCACCTGATCCCGCTCGCGATCCAGGCTGCGCTGGGCAATCAGCCTCTGCAAGTCTTCGGCACCGACTATGCGACGCCGGATGGCACCGCGGTCCGCGACTATATTCACGTGACCGATCTGGCGGCGGCGCACGTTGCTGCAGTTGCGCACCTGGAAGCCGGAGGGGCGAACGTGGCGCTTAACTTAGGCACCGGGGACGGTCAGTCGATTCGTGACGTGATTCGCACCGTGCAATCGGTGTCCGGACGGACGGTCCCATACCAAGAGGCCCCGCGACGCGAGGGCGATCCCGCCACGCTGGTCGCCGATGCGTCGCGCGCTGCCGCGATGCTCGGCTGGAGGCCGCGCTATTCAGACTTGAACACCATCGTGGAGACGGCCTGGCGGTGGTTCGAGCGGAACTCAGCGCGCTAGATTCTGTTCGCTTGCCGCTGCGATGCGGGCCAACGCACGCCGTGTTTTCCAGCGGTGCAGCCAACGCATCAAGCTTGGCGCCACAAGGATCGATAGCATGATTAGCGATAGTTTATGGCTCTTGACGTGACGCTGCGCATTCAGAAAATGAGAGCGTGCGTCACGATTGCGGCCTTCCTCAAATGCCCGCTTGCCTTCGTGTATTTCCAGATCAGCGGCGAATTGCTCGCGCTGCCGTTCGGCGAGTTCTAATTCCTCAGGCGTCAGATCAAACTCTCGTTTCACCTTCTCGCAGTACTCGATCATGGCCAGCAAGGCGATGCGGGTGTCCGAAGACTGGCTCGCGTCCCGCTTGCGATAGCGCATCACGACCTGGTCGTGGTACGAGAACTTTCCGCCCGCCTTGGCAATCCGCAACCACAAGTCGAAATCCTCACAGCGCTTCTGCCGGATATCGAACATCCCCACGCGCAGCAACATGTCGCGGCGTACCACGGAACTCGCGCAGACGTTGCAGCGCAGGGTGATCAGGCTGGAAAAGTTTACCTCGCCCACCGACGGCAGCACGTCCATGATCAGCATCCCGGACTCGAGTGTCGGACCGAATATGCGCGCATTGCCATACACCACGTCCAGCGTTGGATCGGCCAGGATGGTCCCAAGATTCTTCTCGAGATAGCCCGGCTCCCAGATATCGTCGGCGTCGAGAAATGCGATGTAGGGGGATTGGGCCGCTTCGATCCCGGTATTGCGCGCGGCCGCGACCCCGGCATTCTGTGCTTTCTTGATGTAGCGAATTCGCGGAAGGTAGGGCTCCAGAACTCGTTCTAGATTGTTCGTATCCGGGCAACCGTCGTTGACCACGATCACTTCGTAGTCGGACCGGGTCTGACCAAACACGGAGTCCAAAGTCTGGACGATGTAGGAGGTTACCTGATATGCCGGTACGATCACACTGACGGTCGGCACAGTTCGTATTATCCCATGCCGGCATTGAAAGAGGGAGAGAACAATGTGGATCGGCTATCCTGAAATCTGATCCCAAGCATGAGCGGCGTCGACACGAATCTTCCGAAAACTGCAAATCCACCGCCTGCCCCGCCCTCGCTCACCTCCCTTGCCTTCTGGTTATTGGTGGGCAAGGTGATCTCCTTCGCCTTGTCTGTGGTGCTGCCGTTATTGCTGGTACGTAAGCTTTCGAAAGAAGAGTTCGGACTCTATAAACAGGCGTTCCTGGTGGTGGGCACTGCTATCCAGATGCTTCCCCTCGGCATCGCCATGAGCGCGTATTACTTCCTGCCGCGTGAGCCCAAACTTCGCGGACAGGTAATGTTCAATGTCCTGCTGTGCCACGCCTTCGCGACCGGCCTGGCCTTCATCGCCCTGCTCTTTTCGCCGCAGTTGCTGCATTTAATCTTCAACAGCTCGGAACTGGAGCCCTACGCCCCGTTGATCGGCCTGGTGATCTTATTGTGGGGAGTCTCATACTTCCTCGAGACCGCGGTGGTTGCCAACCAGGAATCTCAGTTGGCCGCGACGCTCATCATCGTCGCCCAATTTTCGAAGACCATATTCATGGTTACCGCCGCAGTTGTGTTTGCCTCCGTTAAGGGTCTGTTATACGCAGCGATCTTTCAGGGAGTTGCTCAGACCATTCTGCTGATCGGCTACCTGGAACGAAGGTTCCCGGGATTTTGGCGGCATTTCGACCGCGATCTGCTGCGGCGGCAGTTGTCCTACGCCATTCCGCTCGGTCTTGCGGGCGCGGTATATACGCTTGAGACCGACTATCACAATTATTTCGTTTCCAACCGCTTCGGTCCCGTCAATTTTGCCATTTACTCGATCGGCTGTCTGGACATCCCGTTGGTCTCGCTTCTGGGCGAGGCCGTAAGCTCCGTGATGATTCCGCGCGCCTCGCTATTGCAGCGAGACGGAAACCAACGGGAACTGGTCCTGCTCTCCGTGCGCGCCATGCGCAAACTGGCGCTCGCATTTTTTCCGGTTTATGCTTTTCTGATGGTGGCGGGAAAGGATTTCATCGTCGCCCTGTTCACAGTGAAGTACGTCGATAGTTGGCCGTTGTTCGCGCTGAACCTCACGATGCTCCCATTTGCAATCATTCTGACCGATCCGCTGGTTCGCGCGCATTCCGAGCAGCGTTATTTCCTGCTTAGGTTGCACGTGATCCTGTTTGCGGTCATAGTCGGGGCGCTCTGGTTGATCGTCCCGCGATTCGGAATGATGGGAGCCGTCGCCGTGATCGTCGGCGCCAATCTCTCTGGCAAGTTCTGGATTGCGATTCGGATGGGCCGTGTCATTGGAGTTGCGCGACAGGACTGGAAGCTTTTGTCCGGTGTGGCTAGGGTCGCAATCGCCGCAGCCGTGGCGGCCATGGTCACTGCTGCAATCCGGTTGGGGCTGCCGCCGATGAAACCCCTGTTCGCCGTGATCGTCGCCGGGCTTTTTTATACGGCCGCCTACCTGCTCGCGATCGTCCTGATGAAGATTCCGGATGGCGACGAACGAGGGATGGTCTGGCGAGTCGTGGGCAGGCTCGCGCCGGTGTTCGGCGTGCACACAAAGGAATGACGACCGCAGTGCAGCCTGCCGGAAGCAATCCGTTCCAAAAGGATCTGATCTATGACATCGGCATCCACAACGGTGACGATACCGCCTACTATCTTTCTCGCGGATACCGGGTGATTGGGGTGGATGCGAATCCGACGATGATTGAGTCCGCCTACTCGCGGTTTTCGGAAGAAGTGCGCAGCGGACGCTTGACGCTATTGAACAGGGGAATACTCGATCGCGCCGGCGCGATTTCCTTCTTCGTAAATGAAGCAGATACAAAACTCAGCTCTTTCGAACGGAAGCTGGCAGCATGCCACGGAGATCCTTGCCGCGAAATCGCGATCGAGTGTGTGCCATTGCCGGTTTTGTTCGCTGCTCACGGCGTTCCCTATTATCTGAAGGTAGACATCGAGGGCGCCGACAAACTGTGCGCCAAATCGATGCTCGGATCTGTGGCGTTGCCCCCATTTGCTTCCTTCGAATTTATGTTCGACGATAGCGAGGCCATTCTCCAGACGCTGTGCGACTTGGGTTACCGTGGATTCAAGCTGATCTACGGGGGTCATTCACCCAGTCCGAGCCCATTTTTCAAAACCAATTCGGCATGCGATTGCTGCGGAAGGTGCGGCGCAAGATTGGGTTGTTCCGCGCGGTTCTCGATCACGTGCCGGAGTGGATGCGACCGGCTAAGGATGAATTCGACACCTTCCGTTCGCGTCTTCCCTATGCCTTTCCGATGGGATCCTCCGGACCGTTCGCCGATGAGACGCAGGGCCCCGGCGTTCCGCCGAATATATCCGCACTAAGGCCGCTGGCCTCGTGAAGGCCGCAGCTGAGGACCCGCAATCCAACCTCTGGTATGACATTCATGCGCGTCTTTAGAATGTGGGAGTTGTGCGGATCCTCGCCGTTTTCGCCAGCACCCGAGGTAGCACAGGCCATTCTCAAAGTGAGTGGGAAAGATCCGGAGGAAGGTAGCAACGGCCTGGAAGGTTTTACGGCAGGGTGGCGCGTCCGCGCTTTGGTCCACGGGTTT
>CAWFUQ010000007.1:0-194800 GCA_963819125.1 Terriglobia bacterium | reverse complement strand
GCTGCGGCTTCGCGAACTCCGTCGCCGCCGGCCCGGTGATCTCGTGAGGATCGATGAATGCGTATTCAGCCTAGCCGGGCTGCCGATTGATCTGCGGTACCTGCTGCTCGCCGGCGATTATGAAACCTTGGAGCGAGCCGCGCTTCAACAGCACTTGGATCCGGCGCTAGGCGTGATCGAACTGGGAGCGTCCATCGGCGTCATTTCCTGTCTCACCAATCGGCGGTTACAGGAGCCGGCGCGTCACGTTGTCGTCGAAGCTAATCCCACCATTGTGCCCCGCATCGAAGCCAATCGCACCTTGAATGGAAGCCGCTTCCGTATCCTGAACGCCGCACTCGCCTATGGCTGCGCAACCGTGGAATTCCCCATCGATGAGAATTCACTGCTGAGCAGCCTCGGCCGCTCTTCCTCGCGCACTGCCGTCGTGCCTGCGATTTCGCTCGAGCGTATCCGCGAGGAAGCGGGGCTGGATCGATTCACTCTGCTCTGCGACATTGAGGGCAGCGAGGTAGAACTCATCGAGTCCGAAGCCGGCTGCGTCGCCAAACACGTGGACACCATGATCATCGAACTCCATCCAGCCATCCGGGGCAACCGGCCCATGGACGATTTGATCTGCTCCTTGTTGCAACTGGGGTTCAGGATTGCCCACTCCGAGCGCGATGTTTATGTCTTCAAGAATCGGCGCTTCGAGTCTGGACCGGAAGCCGGATCGAGAATAGGAGCCTAATCGACGCCATGCCCCTTCTCGGTTTAGGTCGGAGACATTTTAACAACCCTGCGGCCAAGGCCTTCCTGAAAACTGCGGGCCGCATGGTGCCGTTCCGTTATCTGGCGGGAATCACAGGTCGAGAGGTGTTTCCAGTCAAACTTGGCGGATCGAGGTTTCGCTATGAGTTCAGCGGCAACGATTCGATTGGCGAGCAGCTCTTTTGGCACGGAAGCGGGTTTTTCGAGCCGGAAGCCGCGGCGGTCTTCAGCCGCTATCTTTCTACTGCCCGAACCGTGTTAGACATCGGCGCCAACACCGGGCTCTATTCGTTGATGGCGCTGGCTTCGAATCCGGGTTGCCGGGTGGTGGCATGGGAACCATTCCCCGGCAACTTCGTAAAGCTGGCCAGAAACATTGCCCTCAATAACTTTCAGGACCGGGCGGAATTGCGCCCCGAGGCCGCCGCCGCGTCGAATGCCACGGCCTACTTGGAACCACACGAAAATTGGACCATGCATTCCGTGTCGGCCGCCCCCTCTGCATCATCGATCCCGGTCTGTTCCACTACGGTGGATTCGATCGTGCCGACCGGGTCCCCGGTCGACCTGATCAAAATCGACGTGGAGGGACACGAGTTTGAGGTCTTGTGCGGGGCAAGGCGTGTGCTCGCCGAGTGCCGCCCCGCGATCCTGATCGAGATTCAACCCGGCTGCCCCACACGTGACCAGACAGTGGCCTTTTTCGCCTCGATGAACTACGCGATTACGCCAGTTGACGAACGCGCGGATTGGCTCGCTCTGCCTGCAGGCCGCTAGGGGACCGCTGCGATGTTCAGTCGACTGGTGCTCATCAGGGTCCCTGACGAATCCAGGCGATCGATGACGTAATACACCACGCGGCCGGGAATCGCGGGAAGAGTCAACCTGCAGCCATTCGAGCAATTTACCAGAGTCTGTCCCGAATCGCTGGCGAAATAGTAGGGATTTGCCGCCGTCGGATTCGGATTGCTGAGGCACGTCTCTTTACGGTTGTAAGCGCAGAAGAACGAGCCCGGCGGACCGTTTTCTGCATAGCCGAACCGCAGCCTCGCGTTAATAGCGCTGTCACGTGTCGGACCCGCCGACACCACCAAATTCGCGAAGCCGTTCCGAGCGATCTGGTCTCGGGGCCCCAGCGGCGGCAGCTTGATCAAGAACAAATCTGTGCGCAAGCCACCACCGTAGTAATCGCTCTGTCCGAAGATCCACTGCCCGGCGAAGGATCCATGCGCGCTGCTGAATACGGATTCGAAGTTATACCGGTTAAATAAAGAGCTGAGGCGCCTATAAGTCTGGCCGTCCACTACATTCAGATTGCGGCCCGTCGGTATCCTCGAAAAGTCGTACTGGTTAACGCCCGTGGCCGGGTGATCGAGGGTGGTGGCGCAAATATTTCGAGCGTAATCCCAGGGTCCGCATTGGCCGTCATGACCAGATTGCGGAATATTCGCGTACACGTCGCCCACGGCCGAGCCGACAAAGCATTCGCCAGTGGCGTACGCGATACAGAATTTCCAGTTGTCTGAAGTCGCCGGGCCGATAGAGCTTCCCGGGCCGCTCACGTCTTGCAAAAGGTACCCACCCGACCACATTACGAACGGCAGACTCTTAATGCCCGTTGGCCAAGGCGTTCCCGGATCGTGGCGGACGTTCGCCGCGCTAATGTGCCACAACGATCCCGAGATGTTATCCGCGGACTGGCTCCACAGAGTATTCGTTGCCGAGGATGCGCTGCTATATGGATTCTTGTCGGCAGTATAGGCCGGTGTGACAGGGTCGCGACTGACGCCTGCATGGGACTGGAGGAAATTTGAATTTCCGCTCGAAAATGTATTGAACGGACCTTGCTCATTCGCAGTGAAGCTATTCGGCGCCCCAATCATCGCGCCAACGTTAGGATAAACGCGATAACGGTTCGGCTCCGCCCATACCCCCGTGATCCAGTAATCGGCGTGGCTGGTGATATAGGCCGGGTAATCGACGATGCCATTCTGGGCAGTTGGGTCGGTCACTAAATTAAACCAGCCTTGCCCGCCATTGTTGCCGGCCGTGGCCGAGCAGTATTCCCGCAAATTCCAGGGAGCCGTGTGGGCGGCCAGACTGCTCTGCCGCGCGTCCGTACCAAGCGTGACCGAGGGCGTACCGTAAGCCCGGATCACGGTAATGGTACTTCCGTTGACTTTGACGACGCGGAACATCTCCCCGCTATCGCTGGTATCGTCAAGGAGATCTCCCACCATCACGTTGATTCCCGCGAGGTGCGTAAAGGAGCCATTCCATGAACACGCCCCGTACATTGGCGCGATCTCGTTTGCGCCTGGCGTGATATGGCAGGGATCGGTTCCAGACAAAACGAGATCGAAGCACCGCGGCTGGCCGTTGAAGCTCGCGAAATTTGGATCCGTGATGCCAAAGCAGGTATTCTGCGTAACGTTGTCGGTGTTGGTGATCGTCTGAAGATCGAATTCGCCGCACCCGAGGCCGGTGCAGGCAGGCAGCGCGGTCGCGGCGATTCCCTCATACCCGCCTAGGGAGCCGTCACCGTGATCTCCGCAAAATCGGCAGTTATAGCTGCTATAGCTATTGAACATCGCCACAACGTTGTAGGAATGTGCCGGATCGAACTTTGCGGCCCAACTCATAAAGTTCTGGCTATTCGTTGAAAACTCCACCTCCACCCATCCCATGGTCTGGTCGACCGGAACGCCACCGGTGAAGGTCGTGAATCGCGTCGGATCGAAGATCGCCACTGCCGGATTCAGAAGCCGTTGGGCTTGGTTATAGTTCGTCGCTTGGGTAATCGGCGTGTGGTCAGCACCATCCGCCCCCACCTTCGGCGTAACATTCGTGAAAGTGACGTTGTTGTTGTAGGGATACGTGGGACAATTCACCACGGTAATCTCCTGCCAGTCATTAGGGCACGACCCTGGTCCGGCGGGATTGTAGGCCGCATCGATCAGGACCGTGGTGGGAGTCGTATCGGTTGCATTCAGCGACCAGTGTCCCGGCGTCTGCGTGAACATCGAGCCGAACGCTCCGCTGATCGGCTGCAGGAAATCGTTCGCATGGTTGCTCACTCCCGCGGCGCAGTTTCCGGTAAAGCAGCCGCCGTTGGACTCCGTCAGTCCCAGGAATCTGCTGGCGCCGGTGACTTCATCGATCACGTAGATAGGATGGTAAAACCCTTGTTGGACCGAGCATGGCCGCAGCACCGCGCCGCTGCTATCCGTGACCGTGTAGGTCGCGCAAATGTCCACCAATCCGCTGATGGGCATCTGGTTCATGGCGGATTCAAAGTCGCTATATTTGGCGCCGTCGACGTTTAGATTTCCGGTGGTCGCGCCCGCTTTCCGCACCAGGACTCCGAACTGTTGGTACAGATAATTGTAGGTTCCCGCCGCCGGAGGACTCGCGATCGCCACCGCGAAAGGAGACGTGACTGCGGTGATTCGAAAATCCGTGTTCACCCCTCCCACCACCAGGGTGAGGAGGGATCCCACGCTCACGCTCGACATCCGGAATTTCTCGCCAGTCTGCCACGTCACATTGCCCGAGCCGTCGACCGATACCGTCCCGGTGTGCGCTTGCAGATCGGGCCGGGTGAGCCGATCCGATACCGGATTCGCAAACCAGAATCCAAAGGGAGTGGCGTTCGTGCCGGTCCCAAACTGCGTGGCCGGGAATCCCGGATTCGTGATGACGCCTCCCGCCGACGTGCCTGTGGGCGGGAATAAGATGGTGGTAAGCGATCCCGTGATGCTGGCCGTTTGCCAGTCGGTTGCGGGATTGACTCCGTCCACGGTAAGCGCGAATTGCGCTTGCGTGGTGCTTCCTGTGCCGGACAGGACGAGCTGCACTTGAATATCGTCAATGGTGTTGAAGTGGACCTGATCGATGCCTGGTTCGGTCCATGTACTCTGCCCCTGAGGGCATGCCATTGCTGTTCCGGGTGGAGATAGAGTGGCTCCGCCCACGCACCATGGGGTCAATCGAACAAATACAGGATCCTGATTGGCGCCCGCGTTAGTCGCGACGCCGTTGTCGATCACCGCCGCGTTGTTGACGTTCGACCAGTTCCCGTTGTTAGCAGCATCGAACCCTTTCACCCCCGGTGCATTCGTTGTTACAGCGCCATTGTTGTTGACAGGAACCGGTGCGCTGAGCATGCTCACCGGAATTCCAGTCGACGGATCGTTCACCCAGCGATTCCGATCGATCCCGGGCCGAATGGTCGGCCAGGCATAGTTGAACGGGGCCGCCGCATTGAACGGTGCAGGCTCAGGGAACGTATTGCCGAAAGGTGGATTCCTGGTATGAATGCAGTTGAAGTTCGGATCGCAGGAAGCAAAGTCGACCCCTTGCGAAATGATCCGAAAATAGTGCAGGCGATTCGCCTCGAGTGCAAGAGAGTAGAACAGGCCGTCGGAGGCCTGAGCCGAGGTGCGCGTCCCTGCCACGAAGGTCACGTGTTCCCCCCAAACCGCCGAGCTGGCGCGGTTGCAATTCTGAGAACCTGGGAATAGAACGGCGTTCGTATCGTTCACTAACGTGGCAAAATTAGGGTCGGTGCTCACTTGCACCAGGCAATTGGTCGGATCCGGAACCGTGAAGGAAATGACCGCTTGCGTCGCGGTGGCCTCCAAAAATCGAATGTCTTGAACCTGTCCGAAGGCGCAGACGATCGTCAGCGCCGCGGACAAGTATACCGGCACAGCACGTCTTCGCTCGGAAGAGATGTTTCGTTGGTGCATTAGTGTAGCTCCACTCAGTCTATAACATTGGCTCGGTGCGGCGGGCCGCGGTCAGACTCTGTAAGTGGTTCATAATATGGAGAAAGGCGCGATTCTTTCGCTGGTCGAAGACCGTTCTTGCTGCCTGAAGATTGGATCGTGGGGAATATCGGCCGTCCGGCCGATAATGTTAAAGTAAGGGCAGTTCGGTGCATGAGCAGATTTAAGAACAGTCCGGCGCGCCCATCTTCTCCGCTCCGAAATGGGACCGTCGCTGCGACGATTGCGCCAGAGCTGCCGGGCCCGATTCCAGGGCACACTCCGTTCGGCTCGCCTTCTCATGGCCGGTTGCGAGACGCGAGTCCCGAAGCCCGATCCTCCGGCAACTTCATGCGAACCATCGGCTTCGCTGCATTGTGGCTCTATGTGTTCTCGCTGGCTGCTCTGGTGAATGAAACCTCCGCCGACCTGTTGGGACTGAAGCCTTACGTAACCACGATTGGCGGACCCATCATGGCTGTGGCTTTGCTATGCAGCGGCACGATTTTCCGCGGGCTTCGGACCAAGTCCGGCATGCTGTGGGCGGTCATGATTTTCTTAATGGGCCTGGGTCTCCCACTCAGCGTCTATCGATCCGACTCGCTAGCCCAGTGGCTGCAATACGGCGCGAAGATCTACCCGCTCTTGTTCTTTATCGTTGCAGCCGCGATTACCGTCCGCCAATGCGAGCGGCTTTTGTTTTCCCAAATTGCCGCCGGCGGTATTGTGATTTTACTGGTCTCGTTCCTCGGCTACTCAGTCGACGGACGGCTGGTAATGGGGGTAGGGTCCTTCTACAACCCCAATACGCTCGCCCTGCAGGTTTTACTAGGCGGTTGCTGTTTCATTTATCTGGTTTACCGGGGCGGGTTCCTTTGGCGAGTGATGGGAAGTGTGGGGATCGCTGGCGCTGCGATACTGGTGTTCCGCACCGGATCCCGTGGCGCGTTTATCGCAATTGTGGTTGCCATTGTGGCCCTGTTCTTCACCATGCGGGAACGATCCGCGAAGTTGAAAATGGCCTCGATGATTGCGATTCTCGGAATCAGCGGACTGACCGCCGCGCTGTACAATCCCGCTGCATTCCGGCGGCTGACCGACATTACGTTCTCTGATCGGCCCGTCGGGGATGACGCGATCTATGCTGTTGCTTCCCAATTTGCCCGCGAAGAACTCCTACGAATCAGCCTGGAACTGACCTTAACGCACCCGGTCCTGGGGGTCGGATTCGGTGAGTTTCCGGTGGCCGTTGACAACGCCGCCAGAGAGAAGGGTGCCAAAAGCACTTGGAACGGCACACATAATACCTACACACAACTTTCCAGCGAGTGTGGCATTCCTGCTGCGATCTGTTACATCGCCGTTTTGTTCATCGCGATCCGCACTTCACGCCGCCTGTATCGCGAGTTCAGCACGTACCCGGGTCAGGAAGCAATCGCGGGAATGGCCCTGACGCTGTTCGCGGCTCTGGTCAGTCTCGCCGTCGCGATTTTCTTTTTCCATCTTGCCTATTCCTACTATGTGCCCGTGTTTTGCGGCATGGCCCTGGCTCTCGATGCCGCCGCGAAGCAGCGCCGGCTTTCCGAGCGCAAGGTTTCCGCATGAGCTTCACCCGACAATTCCTCGACGAAGTAGTCGAGCTGACTGGAAAATTGGACCACACGGCCGTCGACGCGCTGGTGCAGTTGCTGGCCGCAACCCGCTCCTCGGGCGGACGGCTCTTCATCCTCGGCGTCGGAGGAAGCGCAGGTAATGCCTCGCACGCGGTCAATGACTTCCGCAAGATCACCGGTATCGAGGCCTATGCGCCCACGGACAACGTCTCTGAACTAACGGCCCGCACCAACGATGAGGGCTGGTCAACTGTGTTCGAGCGATGGCTCCACGTAAGCCGCCTTAGCGCTAAGGACATGATTCTGGTCTTTTCTGTCGGCGGTGGGAACCTGGAAAAACAAGTCAGCACCAATCTGGTTGAGGCGCTCAAATACGCTTGCGCGGTTGGCGCGAAAATCGGTGGAATTGTCGGACGTGACGGTGGCTATACCGCTCAAGTCGCCACCGCCTGCGTTCTGGTTCCGGTGGTGAACCCGGCACACGTGACTCCTCACTCAGAGGCGTTTCAGGCCGTGGTATGGCACCTCCTGGTCTCTCATCCCGATCTAAAGCAGGAGCAGACCAAGTGGGAATCGGTGGTCTGAGCACGCCCCGGCGCCGCGCCGTTTTTCTGGACCGCGATGGAGTCCTTAATCGGGCGATCGTGCGCGACGGAAAGCCTTATCCGCCCTCCAGTGTCGCGGAACTCGAGATCTTTCCGGAAGCTCGGGCTCAGCTTGAAAGACTCAAGCTCGCCGGATTCCTTCTTGTCGCCGTGACCAATCAGCCCGACGTGGCGCGAGGCGCGCAATCGAGGAACCAGCTTGATCGTATCAACCTGGCGCTGAGAACCGCTCTTCCTCTCGACGACCTTCTGGTTTGCTGCCACGACCACGCCGATCAATGTGATTGCCGTAAGCCGCGCCCGGGCCTGTTACTGCAGGCCGCTGAAAAACATGGAATCGACCTGCCCCGCAGTTTTATGGTCGGTGACCGCTGGCGCGACGTCGAGGCGGGAGCCAACGCCGGATGTGCTACGGTTTGGATCGATTATCGCTACAGGGAACGCGGTCCTGCGATGAATCCGTCAGCTCGGGTCGATTCGTTAACGGCCGCCGTGGACTGGATCACCCAGGAATTCTGTGCTGCACCGTCGCCCTGACGCCCGCGTCACGTGAAATAACGTTTCAGGCGCAGACAAGGGTTTTCCAGGTAACGCTTCGAAAGTGCCGCCAGGGCGAAAGTTGCGCCCGTCACGCAAATGATCTGGCACAGGAAAGCGCCTCTCGGTCCCAGCGCTCCAGCCACGTCGATTCCGCGTGTGCGCAGCAGCCAGTGGTACCCGTCGCCCACCGACAGATGGATGAGATAGATGCAATAGCTCAGGTCCGAGCTGATCCGCATGAAGGTGGTTCGCAGCACTGCCGTCCATGCTGTTCCCGCAAGCGAGAGCGAGCTGAGAATCGCACTTCCGAAGAACAGTTGCATATGCGTGTATCGCAATGCCGTACTTGCCACGGTCTTAGTCCCCAGAATTCCGAACGGAATCCCCGCAATCACGATCAGAATCGACAGCGCGAACATGAGCCCCGCCACCCTTAACGAATTGCGAACGGTAACCAACGGGGAGCGAATCCAAATTGCCAGCAACGCCCCCAGCGCAAGTCCGTCGAATCGGAAAACCGAAAGAGGATAGACGATCAGCTCCGGATCGAGTCCTCGCGCTACCGCGATTCCACGCAGCAACGGAGTCGCCACGAAAATCGCCAGCGACAGCACGGTCAGGTTCTTTCGCGTCAAAACACGAACCAGCAGCGGCCACACAAGGTAAAAGTGCTCTTCCACTGCGAGCGACCAAAACACGCCTGGACCGTGTGGTGTCCCGATTCCAAACACGGTCGCAAAATTGGCCAGGAAAAAAATCGAAATCACAAAATAGGCCGCCGGATGGCGATAAGCGGCCCACGTCACTGCGATGACGACCATATACAACGGGAAAATTCGGAGCACCCGGCGGCCATAAAAATTGCGATAAAACTTCGGCCGATCTCGCGAGTCGAGGAGAATTCCAGTGATCAGGAGTCCCGACAGCACAAAAAACAGATCGACACCCAGCCAGCCCCTGCTTACTACCCACAGGACAGGCCCCGGTATCCCTCGGGTCGCGCCTGCCGGCAGTGTCCAGCCGGCCAGCAGATGTGCGCACAGAACCATCCAAACGGCGACTGCCCGAAATCCATCCAGTTCCGGGATTTTATGCGCCGAATCGGGGTGGGCCTTCTGTGGGCCTCCCTGGTCTGCACCGGCAGTTGCCGGGTTTCTTACGATCATCCTCGCTTCACCAGCCGGCAGCGGACGATCGCGGTTGTAAATTCGCGGGTCAGGCGATGGTGGAACCTGCGAAGCTTCCTAATCGGTACCAGTTCCAGGCTCGCGAATTTGAACGGGCTCTCCGCGATCAATGCTTCAAACCTCGCGATACTCATTTGGTTCAGTCCACCGGCCACCTCACCAAAGCGGGTGGCGCCGTCCGTCTTGAACGTGGACCGCCAGCGGATAAGAGCCTCTTCGTTGAATACCAGATGGGCCCAAGGAAATACAGAAAATAGGTGGCCGCCCAAGGGGTGATACCAGGTTGGCCCAAAGCTGACGAAAACCTCGCCAGCCGGCTGTAGTAGCGTACTCATAATTCGCAGGATTCCGGCGGGATCGCCGAAATGCTCGAAGGCATCCACGGAAACGACGACATCAGCCAGATCATTCGTCGAAGTTAAGAAGACGCAGTTGACAACACCCGCCGCGGCCGCAGCTTCCCTCGCCGTTTGTAGCACGTCTTCACGGATGTCGATACCGATCACCTGCACGGCCCCTCGCCCTGCCATCTCGATGGCTTCCGATCCTTCACCACAGCCGAAATCGACAACAACCTTCCCTGCGATCTTGCTAAAGAAATCATCTCCCATCAACACCGCCAGCTTCGATTTTCCTTCGTAAGCGTTGCCGCTACACGCGCTGGAGGCGCCGGGAGAAATCGCTTTAAGAATTCGATATTGAAGGTAAGTGAGCATTTCGCCGCAAGACCAGGTCCCATCCTCACCCCGGATTGTCCCGCTCAAGAAAGTCAGATGTCCTCGTCTGACGAAATCATTGTAACCTTAGCGCTCCGCGTCACTCGGCAACAAAAAAAGTAGGATTGAGCCTGCATCGCTCTGCTTCTTATCGCCATGCCTCTTATCGGTGGAAATGCTCGGAGTGCGCATTGCGCACATTCGCGATCACTCGGCTTCCTTCAAACTCTGCGGCGTAATGAAGGCGCGACATCCCCTGACTGCGCATAAATTCCATCAGCCTCTTGCCGTCCTTGGGGCAATACAACATCAGGAATCCACCGCCGCCTGCGCCCGCCACTTTGCCTCCCCGCACGCCGTATTCATCTCGCAGATGCTGGTACAACTGCTCGACCTGAGGCACGCTGATCTTGTCGGAGAGCTTCCGTTTCGCCATCCAGTGATGGTGCATCAGTTCGCCGAAGCGATCGAAATTTCCTGCCTCCATGGCATCCGCGATTTGGTAGCCGATGTCCCGGATCCGCAACAGACCCTCTTCCACGGTGCCGCCCTTTTCCCCGCGCAGGACCTGGCTCTGGTGTGTCAGGATTTCCGTGGCGTCGCGCTGCGTATTGGTGTAGTACAGATGAGTGTTGGCGACGAAATCCGCAATCGAATAGGCCGGCACCGAAAGCTGCGTGACCTTCACCGCGCCGGAGCGATCGATGTCCAGGCGAGTAAGGCCGCCGAACGCCGCCATGTACTGGTCCTGCTTGCCGATGGGCTTCTTGAGGAGATCCAATTCAATACGGCAGGCCTCGTCCGCCACCTCCGCAATCGGGATCGGCCGGACCAGGTAAGCGCGAATCGCATTCAGCAGCCCGACCAGGTAACAACTGGACGACCCCAGTCCCGTCCCGGCCGGTAAATCCGCCACCGAAGCCAGTTCGATCGCATCTTTGATCCCGTGAGCACGAAGGGCCTCCCGCGCCAAGTCGTGTTGCAGCGCATCGACATGCTCCACGGTTTCGCTCTTGGTGTAGTGCAGCCGGATCAGGCGGTCGGCATTCGGTACGTTGAGGATCACGTACATGTACTTGTCGATGCCCATGGCCAGGATGAACCCGCCGTGTTTTTCGTAGAAGCTGGGAAGATCGGTCCCACCCCCGCCCAGGGTGATTCGAAAAGGCGTTCTTGAAACTATCATTTAGCGTGATATGGACCCGCGTCGAACGCAGGCGCTCAAACGGCTCAGTATACATCGATTCAGGTTTTTCTTTGCGCGCGCCGATTAGACCATGGAGGAGGAGTCGCGCTATGCTACCCCTAGTGCGAGCAATGGTACTAGCTGCGGGCGAAGGTCAGCGGCTCGGCGCAATCACCAGCGAAATTCCCAAGCCGATGCTGCCTCTTGGCGGTAAACCTGTGCTGGAACACAACCTTCGGTTGCTGGCGACCCATGGAATCAGCGAAGTTGCGATCAATCTCCACCACCGTCCCGGGGTAATCCGCGATTATTTTGGCGACGGATCCAGCCTCGGGTTGCGCATCCATTATTCGGACGAGCCGGCCTTGCTCGGAACTGCCGGAGCAGTCAAACACCTGGATCAATTCTTCCGGGAGGCATCATTTCTCGTGGTGTACGGAGACAATTTTACGGACTGCGCGTTGGACCGGATGCTGGAGCTACACCGGCGGGAATCCGCCGCCTGCACGATCGCGGTATTTCATCGGGAGGACGTCACTGCCAGCGGCATTGTGGACGTCGATGACAATGGACGCGTCACCCGCTTTCTTGAAAAGCCCGCGCCCGATCAGGTGTTCAGCCATTGGGTGAATGCCGGGGTGCTCGTCATGGAACCGCGCGTGTTGGATTTCATTCCCAGCAGCCGCCCCAGTGATTTCGGCAGGGATATTCTGCCAGCGCTGTTGGCAGCGGGCGAATCCGTTTACGCCTATCGAATGAGCACCGAGAGGCTGCTGTGGATCGATTCGCCGCAGGATTACAGCAGGGCGCAGCACGAGATGGACAGCCTTGAGCGGAAGGTTCTTCGATGAAACTGGTCGAGGATTTGAAAATCAAGCTGTTTGCCGACGGCGCTGATCGGACCGGCATGCTTGAGATGTACCGCAAGCCCATGATTCGCGGCTTCACCACGAATCCGACTCTCATGCGCAAGGCCGGGACATCAGACTACGAGGCGTTCGCCCGGGATATCCTGGCAGCAATACCGGACCGTCCCGTTTCACTCGAAGTTTTCGCCGACGATTTTATGGAGATGGAGCGGCAGGCGTTGAAAATCTCCAAGTGGGGCAGCAATGTTTACACCAAAATCCCGGTCACGAATACCTTGCGCCAAAGCTCCACGCCGCTGGTTCGTTCGCTGGCTCAACAGGGCGTCAAGTTAAACGTGACCGCGCTCATGACGTTGGATCAGGTGGCGGATGTCGCCGGCGCGCTCGCGGGAGGGCCCCCTGCCTGCATTTCCGTGTTCGCCGGCCGGATCGCCGACACCGGACGCGACCCTCTGCCGATCATGGCGGAAGCGGTGAAGTTGCTTGCGCCATACCCCAAGATCGAGTTGATCTGGGCCAGCCCCCGCGAGTTGCTGAACATCTTTCAGGCAGATGACGTGGGTTGTCACATCATCACCGCGACCAACGATATTTTGCAGAAGTTGGCACTCGTCGGAAAGGATCTCGACGATTATTCGCTCGAGACCGTGCAGATGTTCCATCGGGATGCCTGCCAGGCGGCATTTACACTCGCATGATGTTTACCAGATCATGAAGAGCCACGAACAAGAACTCTCGGATGTTACCCGCTACATCGAACTGAAGCAGCATCTTCGTCTGGAAGACCACGAAGCTGAGTATCGGCGATACCTCCGCACAGTCCGACGCTGGCATACGCTGGACGCGAACACGCGCATGCTCGAAATCGGCACCGGTACCGGATGGTTTCCGCTGCTCTGCAAACGTGATGGGCTCTCCTGCAGAGGTCTGGAGATTAGCCCGCAACTGGTCGAATATGCGCGTCAATTCGGACGAAACCACGGCATCGAGTCCGACATTGAGTTAGGGAACGCCGAGGAAAACGAAATCGGATCCGAGGAGTATGACGTCATTTTCGCCCAGTCTGTTTTTGAGCACATCGAGCATTGGGAACGGGCTGCGGAACGGATCTACCGCGCGCTCCGGCCTGGCGGTCTGTTTATTTTCTCCTCGACCAATAAGTTCGCGTTCACTTCTGGAGAATATGATTTTCCCTTGTACGGCTGGCTGCCCGACCAGTGGCGCTATCGGCTGCGGATCCACCGGCAGGGCCCTGACATCATGAAACTTGGGATCGACTTTAACCAGTTCCGCTATCCGCTGCTGCGGCGCACCTTCGAGCGCATTGGATTCTCTCGCGTCATGGACCGGGTCGAGATGAGCCAGCGGGACGAAGTTTCGAGCGCTGCTCGCCGTGTGCTGGTCGACATTGCGAAGCGGTCGAAACTGGCCAAGCGGCTGGTGCTGACATTCGCCGACGCAACCATTGTTTGCTGCATCAAGTAGCCTGGGTAGGCCGCGCATGAAAATTCTCTGGGTGAAGACCGATTTCCTGCATCCCACCACGCGGGGCGGGCAAATCCGGACCTTGGAGGTTCTCCGTCGCTTGCACCTGCGCCACGAAATTCATTACGTGGCTTTCGATAATCCAGCGTTTCCCGAAGGGGTTGCGCGGGCGGGCGAATATTCAACCCGGGCTTACCCGCTTACGCACGAGGTGCCAGCGCGCGGCTCGGCCCGGTTCGCGGCACAAGCGGCGATGAATCTGTTTTCGCCGTTGCCGCTGCCGGTGAGCCGCTATCGTTCCTTGAAAATGCGGCGGGAAATCGCGGCTTTGACCACTTCGATCCGTCCCGATTCGCTGGTGTGCGACTTCCTATTTCCCGCACCCAACGTTCCCGATATCTCGCGCTGCGTTCTGTTTCAGCATAATGTAGAGTCTGTGATTTGGGAACGACAAGCGGAACAGGCGCGAAACCCCGCAGGCCGCATGTATTTCGGTATACAGGCACGGCGTATGCGGAAAGTTGAGGGAGCAGTCAGCCGGCGCGCCGGCCATGTGATCGCGGTGTCTCCGATCGACGAGGCGCGAATGCGTGAGCTCTACGGCGTCGCGCGTGTATCGGTGATTCCGACGGGCGTCGATCTGGAGTATTTCGCACCCCCCGAAATCGCGGAGTCCAAAGCCGAACTTGTGTTTGTCGGTTCGATGGACTGGATGCCGAATATCGACGGCGTCAACTATTTTCTGGAGGAGGTGTTTCCGAGGATCGTGGCGAAGCGGCCGCATACCACATTCGCGATCGTCGGCCGTTCGCCTTCGGACGGGCTCCGTGCCCAGACGAAGAGCGATCCTCGAATTACCGTTACCGGGACTGTGCCGGACGTACGGCCGTGGCTCTGGGGCGCCAAGGTTGCCATCGTCCCGCTGCGGATCGGCGGGGGCACGCGCCTGAAAATTTACGAGGCCATGGCGGCGCGCATTCCCGTGGTTTCTTCCACGATCGGCGCCGAAGGATTGCAGATCGAGCCACCGCACAACATCCGCATTGCCGATCGAGCCGAGGATATCGCTTCGGAATGCCTTGCACTTCTCGACGCCCCATTAGAGCGCCGTCAAATCGCGGACGCCGCATGGGACATGGTCACCCGCTCGTTTTCCTGGGAACACGTTGCCGCCTGTTTCGAGAACATTCTGGCCGCGGGTCCAAGGCCGTGATGCCGATGCCGTGGGGCCCTGCCATACTGATCGTGGCCGTCTGCGCCGTGGCGGCCGGATATGTGATTGCCGGCTATCCGCTGTTGCTGGGCCTGCTGGCGCGCGGTGTAAAACCGGTAACCCGTGTATTCGAGCCGCGAACCGTTACCGTTATCGTCCCCGTGCGCAACGGCGGGCATTATTTGCGTGCGAAGCTCGAATCGATTCTCGCGCTCGATTATCCGTCCGAACTACTCGAGATCCTGGTGGTGTCGGACGGGTCCACGGATGGAACGGATTCCATCGCCGGAGAATTCGCCGGACGCGGTGTACGTCTACTGAGAGTTCCGGCCGCGGGCAAGCCCGCTGCACTGAATGCGGCGATCCCGCAATCCCGCGCCGAAATCCTGCTCCTGACCGACGTCCGTCAGACGCTCGAGCCGTCCTGCCTTCGCTCCCTGGTGGCGTGTTTTGCCGATCCAAGCGTGGGCGCGGTCAGTGCGACACTCCGCATCCGCGCCGGCACGAGCCAGGCCGAAGCCGAAATCGAATTGTACTGGCGCTACGAGACGTGGATCCGAGACCATCTTGCGCGCATCGACTCGATGTTTGGAGCTACTGGACCGTGTTATGCGCTCCGGCGCTCGCTCGCTGTGCCGATGCCGCCCGAGACCTTGCTTGACGACATGTATCTGCCTTTAGCGGGTTTTTTCCAGGGTTACCGCCTCATTACAGACGAGGGCGCGATTGTGTGGGATTTTCCCACTTCACGTCAGACCGAATTTCGCAGAAAGGTCCGAACGCTGGCGGGAAATTATCAAATTTTGCGCTCTTATCCGTCCCTGCTGGGTCCGCGCAACCGGATGTGGCTGCATTTCGTTTCGTACAAGCTCGCCCGTTTGTTCCTTCCCTGGATACTGCTCGCCGCCGCAATCGCGAGTTTGTTTCTGCCGGGATGGGTACGCGTCACCGCCGTTTCCGCGCAAACAATATTCTATTTGCTGGCCGCGCTGGATGGCGTGTTTCCGGCGGGCTTCTTCCTAAAGCGGCTCTCGTCGCCGGCCAGGACCTTCACCTCCATGATGATCGCAGCGGTGTGCGGACTTGCCATTTTCTTCGTTCCCCCGCAACGCCTGTGGAAGATCACCAGCCTGGCGCCGCTGAAGCAGGACGGCAACAAGTAGGCGGCCGCGCGGAGCTGGAGTCTGATAACCTCGAACTGGTTTATGTATCGTTGGTTACTGCTCGCCTGGCTGGTAACGCACGCCGCAGTAGCGCAAGTGCGGGTTTGGCAGGACTCAATACAACTGCCGACGTACGCGGAAGGCGACCCCGATCCGGATCCGCAGTTCGCCGCGTTCACTTCCAACCAGCCTGCCAATTATCCGTACCCCTATCGATCCCAGGTGCGTTCGACGCCCCAAGACCGCTCGATGGTTGCATGGCGTTCGCTCAATATTGAGAATGAGTATCTGTCTTGCCGCATCCTGCCGGATCTCGGCGGCCATATTTACAGCTGCTATGACAAGCTGAGCGATCGCGAGATATTTCACAAGGCCCAGGTGATCAAGAAGGATCTGATCGGGCAACGGGGCGCCTGGACCTCAACTGGTATCGAGCCTAATTTCCCCGTGACCCACAGCCGCACGTCTGCTTCGCCGGTAGCGTTCGCCACCCGCATCGATGCAGATGGGGCGGGGGCAGTGATCGTGAGCGACACGGATCGTGTTACCGGCTTGCGCTGGCGCGTCGAGTATCGGTTAAGGCCCGGTGTCGCGTCCCTGGAACAGCGGATGACGTTCTACAACCCCACTGCAGTTCGAAAGCCGTATTTGTGGTGGAACAACGCCGCCATCGAATGGGACGATCCCGGCATCCGTTATATCTTGCCCACCAAGTTGGTGATTAGCGAAGGAGCCAAGGAAGTCTCCACCTGGCCAGTGAACTCCAGTGGCGTCGACATGAGCGTAGTTCAGAACGCCAGCAAAGAGCTCACCTGGTTCGCGTATCGTAGCCACGAGCCTTTTCTGGCGATCTACAAGCCCAAATTTCGAACCGGAGTGGCGCACTACGCGGACCCAACGGTGGTTTCCGGAAAGAAGCTATGGATCATGGGCCGCGACAACATCGATCTCTATCGCACCCGCCTCAGCGACGGTGGAAATGTCTACATCGAAATGCAGGCTGGGTTGTTTCAGGATCAGGAAACCTTCGAGTTCCTGGGCCCGGAGCAATCGCGCGCGTTCACCGAGTTTTGGATCCCGTTCCGCGACCTGAGCGGGCTGAGCCGGGCCACACCCGATGCAGCCCTCTATCTCGCGCGGACGCCTGCGGGCATTTCCATCGAACTCGGCGCGATCCGGAAGATCAGTGGCGCTAAGATACGTGTGCTCGCCGCTGAAAAATCCGTGGCCGAATGGACCACGGATCTCGATCCGAAGCAGCCGTGGAAGGGAAGCGCCGCCGCGCCGGGGCCGGTTACGGTGCTGCTTTTGGATTCTGCTGGGGAGATCCTGCTGCAACATCGCGAAGGCGATTGCGACGCTGACAAGCCGGAAGGAATCAAGACTGGGCCGCAGATCTCGATCGACTGGAACGCGAACGTGACGCAAGGTCTATTGGTCAAACGCGGCGACTACAACGAAAAACTGAACCAGACCCCGTTCGCGCAGTCCGACTATGTGCTCGGCCTGCGGCAATTTTCGAATAATAGGGAGTTCGATAAGGCTGCCGGGCGGTTGGCGCTTTCACTGGGCAAGTGCGAGGAGGCCGCGGCGCACCTGAAGCGGGCCCTGAGCACCCCGATTCTCGATTACGAAACTCTGTATTACGCCGGAATTGCTGAAAGTTCCTGCGGGAACAGCCAGCAGGCGGCAAGGCTGTTGTCGCAGGTCAGTGCCGCCTCCGAGTTCGGTCCACCCGCGGCACTGGAGCGCTCGTTTCTGGCTGCCCGTGAAGGAAATACGGCATCGGCGCTCCAACTCATCCAGGCCCTTGGCGCCGATCCAGGAAGACATGGCCGTGTCGCGGCGTTGCGGATCGCGCTGTTGCGTCACTCGGGGAACCGGGACGCCGCCCTGGCCGAGGTCAAGAGCGCGTTAAAATTCGCGCCCGAAGATCCGCTGTTGCGCTTCGAGGGCACGCTCGCGGGGATCGACGATCCCGGATTGTGGAGCTACCTCGCCGGGGACGTCGAGCGAGTTCTGGATATTGCGGATGAGTATTTGCGGCTGGCGTTCTGGCAGGACGCCGCAGCCTGTTTGTCGCGCGATTACGACAAAGTGGACCCGGGATTTCTCGAGCCGGGCGCAGTGAAGCCACGTGATAGCGCGCTCGCCGCGTACTATCTGGCGTTCGTCCAAAAGTCATCGAAACAGGATGCTGCCGCTGAACTCGGCCGCGCCGCTGCACTCGGCACACGCTACCAGTTTCCTTACCGGCTGAGCTCCTATGCTGTGCTGCGCGCTACCGTACAACAAAACCCGAAAGATGCGACCGCTCACGCATTGCTTGGAAATCTGGACGCCTATGCGCTCCGCCTCGACGATGCGGCGGCGCAATGGCGCGAGGCTGTCGCACTCAACCCCAAGCTGGAAATCGAGCGAAAAGATCTGGCGCGCGCGATGGTATCGATAAATCGCCGTGCGGCGCCGGCCTCACCCGCTCCCCGCGATGTCGCGACGCAGAAAGCGGCTCCGGCCGCCGCCGCCACGCCGGCGGGATTGCCTTCGGAACTGGCGGTGACGGCGTTAATCAGGGCGGCCGCCGGCTCGGATCCTAACGCCGGCGCAGTGTTTCGGACTGCTGCATTCGCCGGGGAAAAACAACCGCTGCTGGTGCGCCAAGCCTATCCCGAGGTCCAGTTGCAAGTCCTGTTGGCGGCATCGGCCGCCGGCAAATGCGAGGCCATGGATGACAGGGTGGAAAATATCGGGCAGGAGGACACGAGCGTTCCATTTACGCTCTATGGTTTCGGACAATTCACGCGAGCCCCGCACTTTCAGTATTACCTGGGAGTGGTGGAGGAGAACTGCGGCCTGCACAAGCTCGCGCAGAAGTATTGGACGAGAGCTTCGAAGCTCAAAGAGCCTCCCGCTTCCATTGAATTCGCGTATCCGATTTTGGCGGCGGCGCGCCTGAATCCCGCTGCGCGGGAAAGGCTTCTGTCAGAGGCGGCGAATTCCCTTCGAGCCGAAGAAGGTGTGGGCGAATCGCCGCAGGCACTCAGTCGAGCGATACTCTCGCGTCCGGCGGACGGCGGGGGCGCTGCCCTGGCGGAGCTCTCAAAAATTGCCCGAGTGGCCGCGGATCCAATGACGCGCTATCTGGCCACGGTCGCGCTGAGGCAAAAATCGCCGTAAGAGTTTCCGGTGGTTCGCCAGGTTGGGGCTTGGGGGATGTGGCAGGACAGATACACTAAGATCTATGTGCGGCATTGCGGGTTTGTAACGGCAACGGCCGCTGACGGATCTCAAGCCATCCTCCGCCGCATGCTGGATCGCATCCAGCATCGCGGTCCTGACGATTCGGGCGTGTACTGCGACGAGCGCGCCTTCCTGGGCCATCGCCGTCTCAGCATCGTCGATGTCGCGGGCGGCCATCAGCCCATGGCCAACGAAACCGGCACAGTTTGGATCACTTACAACGGCGAGATCTTCAATCATGCGGCGCTCCGCCCTGTGCTCGAACACGCCGGCCATCGCTATATGAGCCGCTCCGATACCGAGACCATCGTTCACGCCTACGAAGAATCCGGCCCGAGCTGCGTGTCGCAATTTCGAGGCATGTTCGCGTTCGCGATCTGGGATGCCGCGCGCCAGACTCTGTTCTGCGCCCGCGACCGGCTTGGCATCAAGCCGCTGTATTACTACTGGGACGGACGATTGTTCGCGTTCGCGTCGGAAATCAAGGCGCTGTTGGATCACCCCGCGATTTCGACGGAATTCGATGAAAGCGTTCTTGGCGAATATCTCGGATTCGGTTATATCAGCGACGAACGTACGTTTTTCCGGGGCATCCGCAAATTGATGCCGGCGCATCACCTGACTTTCAAGCTGGACGCGAGCAACGGCTCGGGACGATCCGAACCTCGGATCGAGTCTTATTGGGACGTTCCCACCAGCGGTGAGCACCGCCAGGACTCCGGCTGCCGCTCTGATCAGGACTGGATCCGGGAAACCCGGCGTCGCCTGGAAGAGACCGTTCGTATGCGTTTAATGAGCGATGTGCCGTTGGGAATGTTTCTCAGTGGAGGCATCGACTCCGGCGCCATGGCCGCGCTGATTAAGCGTATGGCCGATGGGCCGGTGAAGACCTTCTCGGTTGGATATAGGGAAGCGCAATACAGCGAGTTGAGTCTGGCAGCGGAAACGGCCCGAACCATCGGCACTGATCACCATGAAATTCAGATCGGGATGGATGATTTCTTCGACGCTCTTCCTGACCTGATTTGGCATGAGGACGAGCCAATCGCCTGGCCCTCCAGCGTCTCCCTCTACTTTGTTTCCAAGCTCGCTTCCCAACATGTGAAGGTGGTGCTTACCGGCGAAGGCAGCGACGAATTATTCGGCGGTTATGAGCGGTATCGCTGGAATCTGTTGAATCAGAAGTACGCCCGCCTGTACAGCGCGCTTCCAGCGGGACTGCGTTCCTGGATCAGCAATTCCATAAATACCAGCAATCTGTTGCCAGCTTCGCTGCGCCGCAAACTGGGTCACACTTTCGCCGGCCGCGATAACAGCGTGGAATCCCTGTTCCTCGATAATTTCTATTGCGCCTTCTCCCAAGCCGATCAGGATCGGCTGTTCCATCTGCCGGCGAATTCGGTCTACGCCAACTACCTGTCGCGTTGGAACGCCCGGCCAGACGAACGCACTCTTCCGCGCATGCTTTATGCCGATCAAAAGACCTATCTGGTGGAACTGCTCATGAAGCAGGATCAGATGAGCATGGCATGTTCGATCGAGAGCCGTGTGCCCTTTCTCGACCACACCTTCGTCGAGTTTGCGATGAGTATCCCCGACCACCTGAAGATTCAAGGGGCCACGCAAAAGTACGTACTCAAGCAAGCCGTCGCCGATCTACTGCCCGCGAAAATCATTCACCGGAAAAAGATGGGTTTCCCCACGCCTCTTCGCGGATGGCTGATGGATCCACGGGCGGATGACCTGATTCAGCGCTTGCTCGCCCGGGACGGCCTCTTGGCCGAATACGTGCGAGCGCCCGAACTTGAAAACATGATCGAACGGCATCGCTCCGGCCTCATCGATGCGACGGATCGCTTGTGGAGGTTGATCAACCTGCAGGTCTGGGGCGACGTTTTCCTGAACAAGAAGGCAGAACTCTTGGCCCGGCGCGAAATGTCATCTCACCGCGCCTGAGCCGGTGATCCGCACACGCGTTGTGCCGCGCGGAAACTAAAGTACGCTACCTGCGTAGGACTATACGCATAGCTCGTACCGTTCAGTCGAACGGTACGAAAACGCCATGGTTCCAGGTCTCACCTGGCGGGTATTCTTTCATCACCACTTCAAATGGTTGGTTCAAAACAGTGATTGGCCTACAAAAGCTCTCCGATTCCAAACGCCGGCTGCTAGAACGTAAATTACGCGGGGAAATGGCACGCGAAACCCGGGAGGCTCCGCTGGTTCGGCGCGCGCCGAGCGCCACGG
The DNA here is from genome assembly GCA_963819125.1 of Terriglobia bacterium. Taxonomy (GTDB): domain Bacteria; phylum Acidobacteriota; class Terriglobia; order Bryobacterales; family Bryobacteraceae; genus Palsa-187. The sequence goes on along the minus strand of CAWFUQ010000007.1, from coordinate 173,214 downwards.
TGCCGCTCGCGCCCAGCCAGCAGCAGGTCTGGCTGCACTCGCAATTGGGCGACACCCATTTCCTTTATAACGAACCGATCACGATTCACTATCATGGCGCTCTCAACCCGGATTTGCTGGAGCGAAGCTTTCAGGAACTCCTGAGACGCCATGAGATCTGGCGCACTACCTTCGCGATGGTCGATAACCAGGTGGTTCAACTGGTTCAGCCCAAACTGGAACTCGAAATTCCGTTGACCGACCTCACCAATCTTCCCGAGGCCGATCGCGACGCTGAGGCGACTCGCATCGCTACGCTGGACGCGCGCCGGCCCTTCGATCTGGCGGTCGGTCCTTTGCTGCGCGGCCGTCTGTTCAAGCTGCGCGAAGACAAATTCCGTTTTCACATCGCACTGCATCGCATTATTTTCGACGGTGTATCGATCTACCGGACCGTGCTCCCCGAATTAGCCGCCATCTACAATGCCTTCGCGAATGGCGAGCCTTCTCCGCTTCCCGAGCCTGAGCTGCAATATAGCGATTTCGCACTGTGGCAAGACCGTTTGTATAACGGCCCCGCCGTGGCCCAGCAGGTGGCCTACTGGAAGGAACACCTGGCGGGCGAACTGCCGGTATTGGACCTGCCCACCGATCACGCCCGGCCTCAACTGCCTTCGTATCGAGGCGGGATGGAAAAGTTCGCGATCTCTGCCGAGCTGTCGAGCGCGGTGAAGAGCCAAAGCAAGGCGGAAGGCGTCACCCTTTACATCTTCTTGCTGGCGGCGTTCAAGGCGATGCTGCATCGCTATAGCGGCCAGGAAGACCTTCTGGTGGGCGGCGTAACCGATTGCCGCCGTCGTCGCGAATTCGACAATCTGATCGGCTACTTTCTGAACACACTGGTGTTGCGTACCAAGCCGAAAGCGTCGATGAGTTTTCGCGAATATCTGGCTCAGGTGAAGGACACCGTCACCGGCGCGCTGGCAAATAGCGACGTGCCGTTCGATCGCCTGGTGCGTGAACTTCAGGTGAAACGCGACCACAGCCGGCATCCCATCTTTCAAGCGCTGTTCTCCATGGAACCTCCCGCAACGCCGGTCGCGAAGCCTTGGGAACTCACACAGATGGATATCGAGACCGGCGCGTCGAAAGTCGATCTGCACCTGGAAATCGACGAGCATGAAGACCACCTGATCGCGCGATTCATCTATAACACCGACATTTTCGAGGCGGCCACCATTCAACGCATGGCGGGACACTGGCTGACCCTGCTCCAAGCCGCGGTGGCCGACCCTGAAACGCTGCTTCGCGATCTGCAGATGCTGACCCCGCCGGAGCGACGCTGGCTCGCGGAAGCTTGCCAAGGGCCTTGGTTCGATATCCCGCAGACCACCATCCACGGCCTGATCGAAGAGCAAACGGCGCGGACTCCCGCTGCTGTTGCCGTGGAATTCAAGGGTCAATCGCTGACCTATCGCGAACTCGATGGCAGGGCGACCGCGGTCGCCAACCGGCTCATCGAAGCCGGAGTGGGGCCGGGCACGCTGGTCGGCTTGTGCTGCGAACGATCCGCGGACATGGTGACGGCTATGCTCGGGATTCTGAAATCCGGGTGTGCGTATGTTCCTATGGACCCGGCTTTGCCGCCGCAGCGGATCGCGTTCATGGTGGCCGATGCGAAAACTCCTGTGGTCGTCACGGAGCGGGCCTTCGCCGCGAGCCTGTCACCTACTGGCGCACGGTTGATCTTCCCCGACGAAATCGCGCCGATGCTTTCGCAGGCCGCGCTGCCGCAGATTACGCCCGATAGCCTTGCCTATGTGATCTACACCTCCGGCCCGACCGGCCAGCCCAAGGGCGTCGAGGTATCGCACTCCGCCATAGTGAATCTGCTGCTGTCGATGCAGCGGGAACCCGGATTTAGCGCTTCCGATAAGCTGCTGGCGGTTACCACCATTTCCTTCGACATCGCGGGCCTGGAACTTTTTCTTCCCTTGATCAGTGGCGGCACGGTGGCGGTCGCAAGCCGCGAAGACGCACGGGACCCGGCCCGGTTGATGACGGCGATGCGCGAATCAAGTTGTACGGTCATGCAGGCGACACCGGCGACGTGGCGCGCGCTGATCGAGGCGCAATGGGCCGGCGATCCAGCCTTGACGATCCTGTGCGGCGGAGAAGCGATGCCGCCCGATCTCGCTGAGCAACTCATGCCGAGATGCCGGACGCTATGGCACCTCGTACGGGCCAACCGAGACGACGGTGTGGTCCACCGCGCACCAAGTCAAAGAGGTGACGAACTCCATTTCTATCGGCCGTCCGATCGCCAATACGGATGTCTTCGTCCTGGACGCGCAATTAAATTTCCTGCCAGTGGGCGCTCCGGGCGAGCTCTACATCGGTGGCCTGGGTCTGGCGCGCGGGTATCATGATCGCCCAGCGCTGACCGCGGAGCGCTTTATCGCGAAACCGTTCGATCCCACTGAGCGCCTTTATCGCACCGGCGATCGGGCGCGATGGCTCGCCGACGGAACGCTCGAATGCCTGGGCCGTATCGACAATCAGGTGACCCAACGCCCTGCGCTACCAGAGCTAAGAACCGGATGGACACGCGTGCTGGCCGACCGGGCAACGGTCCACGATATTTCCGGTCATCATGGATCGCTTTTTCGGGAGCCGCGCGAAATCGAGACCGGGATCCGGAGCAAGGCAGGCTAACGTGGAGGAGATTACAGCCTCATGTCGGCGGAAAAAGTGCGAATCCGCGGTCGCGTTTAGGGGACCAGATACACTGTAATGTATGCGGAAATTTTTGAATCGGGTGCGGGAGTTCGCTAAGTGAGTCACCTACAGGAATTGCGTAAGAAAATTGAATCCCACCAAGCTCGGGTGGGGGTGGTTGGATTGGGATATGTCGGGCTGCCTTTGGCGGTCGAATTCGCACAAGTGGGATTCACCGTTACCGGCATCGATATCGATAAATCCAAAGTGGACCTGTTGAATCGGGGGGAATCCTACATCCAGGACGTGCCCACGTCAGTGCTGAAGCCGCTGGTCGAATCCGGCAAACTTCGCGCGACCACGGATTTCGCGGCCGTGGAACAACTCGACACGATCAACATCGCCGTGCCCACGCCGTTGCGCAAGACCAAGGATCCGGACATGAGTTTCATCGTGCGAAGCTGCGAGGAAATCGCCAAGCACTTCCACGCTGGAATGCTGTTGATCCTGGAATCGACCACGTATCCCGGGACCACGGACGAATTGATGCTACCGATGTTCGAACGGCCGGATCTCAAGGTCGGCGAGCATTTCTTCATGTGTTTCTCGCCGGAGCGGGTGGATCCCGGCAATCCTAATTTCCAGACCAAGAACATTCCCAAAGTGGTGGGAGGAATCACCCCAGCCTGCACCGAAGCTGGGCGCATTGTTCTACTCGCAGGCGCTCGAAAAAGTGGTGCCGGTCGGCTCGACGCGTGTAGCCGAGATGGTCAAACTGCTGGAAAACACCTTCCGGATGATTAACATCGGGCTGGTGAACGAGATCGCGCTGATGTGCGATCGCATGGGCATCAACGTCTGGGAAGTGATCGACGCGGCGGCGACCAAGCCTTTTGGATTCATGCCGTTTTATCCGGGACCCGGTCTGGGCGGGCACTGCATTCCCATCGATCCGTTCTATCTGTCGTGGAAAAGCAAGCAGGCGGGCATCGAGGCACGCTTCATCGAACTGGCTGGCTACATTAACGGTCAGATGCCGCACTTCGTGGTCGACAAAATTCAGAATGCTCTGAACGATCATTCCAAGCCGTTGAAGGGCTCGCGCGTGCACGTACTGGGCGTCGCGTATAAGCGCGACATCGACGATGTGCGGGAATCGCCCGCGCTCGACATCATCCATCTGCTGGGAAAGCGCGGCGCCAAAGTCAGCTACAGCGATCCCTGGATTGCGAAGCTGAAATCCGATGGCGTGGTGCCCGAAATGGTCGCGACGGATCCGGAAACATCCTGCGCCGAGGCCGATTGCACGGTGATCGTGACGGATCACAAAGCGTTCAACTATTCACGCATCGTGAAGTCCGCGCGGCTGATTGTCGATACGCGCAACGCGCTGAAGGGGAACACTTCCGAGAACATCGTGCGATTGTAGACTGGCCGACCGCTGGTAAGCCTCAGGTTCTACATCCGATTCTGACTTTGAGCAATGATCCGCCTCTTTAAAGTTTCGATTCCAGGCAACGTGATCGCGCTCATGCTGTCTGAAGCGATCCTGGTGTTTTGTTGCTATGCGCTGGCGGCATATTGGGTGTTGGATGAATCGCCGGACATTTTTCTAATCGACGAAGGCGGGTTGTGGCACATTGTGGGAATCGTGGGCGTCATCCTGCTCGGTCTCTATTTTCAGGATCTGTACGAGAACTTTCGTATTCGATCGCGCATTCTGCTGATCCAGCAGGTGTGCATGGTCCTGGGCATGGCTTTTCTGTTGCAAGCGCTGGCGAACTACGGGCGCTGGACGTTCCTTCTTCTGCCCAAGTGGATGATGGTGTACGGCAGCGTGATGGTGCTGATCGCCATCCCCTTCTGGCGCATGCTGTTCGCCAGCGTGGTGATGAACGCGGCGGGCGCGCGGCAGCTTCTGTTTTTAGGATCCTCACCGGTGATTCAGGACATTATGGAACGGCTCGCCGAGAGAACCGAACTCGGATTGGCCGCGATGGGTTATCTGGTGGAGGACGCCGCCGCCGATGCCGAGGTCGATCTAACGGATGCGCCGAAGTTGGGCACTCTCGAGAATCTGGATGCCGTGCTGGAAAAGCAGACCCCGGACAGCATCATCGTGGGGTTGAAGGAGCGCCGCAACCGGCTTCCCGTGGATCGCCTGCTCGACTTGCGCTACTCGGGTATCCGCATTGAAGATGCGGCCGTCACCTATGAGACGCTTTTCGGGCGGGTATCGACGCGCGATCTGCGGCCTTCCCAGCTCATTTTCGCGGCGGAGCTTGGCCCCAGCCATACCAGCATGCATTTGCAGTCGCTTTACTCCTGGGTCATCGCCGCGATCGGAGTGGTGTTAACCGCCCCCGTTATGGTCGTGGTGGCGGTGATCGTCAAACTGGGATCTCCCGGACCGATTTTGTTTCGCCAGAGCCGCGTCGGCCTGAACGGATCGACCTTCACGCTCTACAAATTCCGATCGATGCGCACCGATGCCGAAGCGAAAACCGGCGCCGTGTGGGCGAGCAAGGACGATCCTCGCGTAACACCCAACGGCAAGTGGCTGCGCAAACTCCGCCTGGATGAGCTGCCGCAGTTGTTCAACGTCCTTAAAGGCGAGATGTCGATCGTGGGTCCGAGGCCGGAACGCCCTGAGTTCGTGGCAGTGTTGCAGGAACAGATCCCGTACTATCGCCAGCGGCACTGCGTGAAGCCCGGCATTTCGGGATGGGCACAGATCAACCACAAGTACGGCAACACCATGGAAGACGTGATCATCAAGCTGGAATTCGACCTGTACTACATCAAGAACATGGCTGTGTCGCTCGACGCCTACATCATGTTCCACACCGCTAAGACGATGCTGCTGGGCCGCGGCGCACAGTAGAGCACCCTCGCGATTTCGGTTCGTCTTCGTCTCGATAACCCAGTAGCGCGCGATTCAGCCGCTGCAGCTCCGCCAGGCCGCTCAAGGAATGCGACAGTTGCACTCCGATCGTGTAGCCGCCCGTTGTGGGGATGGAGCGAACGGCTTCGCCCAGCAGTAACCGGTCGGGCAGTTCGATCTTCAACGGCGCCCCGCAGGGGATCGGGACGGCCATGTGAAGTTGCGCGCCGCTGCCGGAAATGTCCACAACCCAGCCCGATTCGTGTTGCGGGCCTTGCAAATGGAGCACGGTCACTTGGGCTGGCAACAAGGCGGGCAAACGGGATTCTCTTCGAGACTCCATACCGCACTTATCGCCCGCGTATTGCGATTCTTGAATCGCCCACAACGGCACACACCGCCTGTGCGCTCACGCCGCTTATGCCCGAAGAACCTTCGCGGCTGTCAGTGAGGCGCGAGAGCATCGAGCGCGCTAGCCGGCGTGAGGATGGCCCTCTCACGGTTTCAATCGCTCACGACGGCGAGAAATGCATGCGCGCTCCACAAGCGCGTTCCATTTTCTGATAACTTGGGCCGATGCGATTCCTGATTTCCGGAGTGCTGGCTGCGATCTGCCTGCAAGCGCAAAGCGTCCCTACGCTGAACGTTCAAAAGTCGACGCTGAACAACGGCATGACCGTCTTGATTCAAGAGGACCATGCGATTCCCAACGTCGCGATGTACTTTTTCTACAAGATCGGCTCCCGCAATGAGCGGCCCGGCATCACCGGGATCTCCCATTTCTTCGAGCACATGATGTTCAACGGCGCCAAGAAATACGGGCCGCATGAATTCGACAACAACATGGAAAAATCCGGCGGCAACAACAACGCGTACACCGGCGAAGACATGACGATTTACACCGATTGGTTCCCCAGCTCAGCGCTGGAACTGATGTTCGACATGGAAGCCGATCGCATTCGCGACCTGGCGTTCGATCCGAAGATGATCGCGTCCGAACGCGGCGTGGTGTATTCGGAACGGCGTTCGTCGGTCGACAACAACAATGGCGGCATCCTGCGGGAGCAGTTGCAGGCTGCCGCGTTCATCGCGCATCCCTATCACTGGCCGGTGGTCGGATGGCCTCAGCGATATCGAAGTCCTGGACGCTCGAAGATCTCAAGGATCATTTCCGCATCGGCTACGCGCCGAACAACTGCACCATGGTGGTCGTCGGCGATGTGTCGCCACGAGCAAGTGATGGCGCTGGCCAAGAAGTTCATCGAGCCGATTCCAAGGCAAGCGCCGCCGCCGGCCGTTCGCACCAAAGAACCCGAGCAGCTAGGCGAGCGCCGCATTGTGGTGAAGAAGCCGGCGCAATTGCCGATCCAGATGATCGCGTATCACGTACCGCAGGCCACTGATCCGGATAGCCCAGTGCTCGACATGATCGCGGGGATTTTATCGCGCGGACAAAGTTCGCGGCTGCATCTGCGCATGGTGGAGCATGATCAGCTTGCGTTATCAGTGAATGCGGGCCATCGCGAATCGTTCGATCCGACCATCATGACGTTCACCATCAATCCGCGCAGTGGAGTGGATCTGGCGAAGACCGAGAAGGTGCTGTACGAGGAGCTGGATAAGCTGGGCACCACGCCGGTGACGGCGGATGAGATGCAGAAGGTGAAGAATCAGACGCTGGCGAATCACTATCGACAGATGAAGACCATCGCGGGGCGCGCCAACATGATCGGGCATTACGAATCGTATTACGGCGATTACAAGAAGATGTTCTCGATCGACGCGGAGCTCGACAAAGTCACGTCGGCCGACATCCAGCGCGTCGCCAAGAAATATTTCACGGAGAAGAATCGGACCGTGGCGACTCTTATTCCGGATGGATCTGCGCCGGGAAGGCGCGGCGGTCGCGGGGGAGCGAATTAATGAAACTCGGAATCGGGTTATTCTTGCTGGCCGCATTCGCGCCGCTGAATTTCGCGCAGTTGAAACTGCCACCTTACACGGAATCGAAACTACCCAACGGCGTGACCATCGCGATGATGCCGCGCACCGGCGTGCCGCTGGTGCATTTTCGAATCGTGGTGCGCGGAGGATCGGAAGCCGAGCCGAAGCAGTTAGCGGGGCTCGCCGGCGTGACTTCGCAATTGTTGCGAGCCGGAACCGCCAAGCGCACCGCCGATCAGTTTTCCGAAGAGCTGGATTTTCTGGGAGGAACGTTCGGTGGAGCGGGCGGCGGTGGCCGCGGCGGCGGAGGTGGTGGAGGAGGCGGCGGAGCATTTTCGCCGGATACTTCGTTCTCCGCCGAATTTCTGAAGAAGGATTTCGATCGCGGCTTGGATCTGCTGACCGACGCCTTGCTGAATCCGTCGTTCCCGGATGACGAAGTGAAAAAGGACCTGGCGCGCCGTCTGGATCAAGCGCGCGCGGCCAAGGACAACGCGCAGGGCGCACTGCGCTCGTATTTCGAAGCCTCGTTTTTCGGCCGCGAGCATCCCTACGGCAATCCGCCCGATGAAGCAACGCTGGGCCGCATCACGCGCAACGACATCGTGCAGTTCTACAAGGCGCAGTACGTCGGCAAGAATATGATCGTGGTGGTCACCGGCGATTTCGATCCCGCAGCCGCCAAACCGAAATTGGCGAAAGCGTTCGGCAGCGTGCCGTCCGGCAGTCAGTTCGCATGGAAACCGGCGCAGCCGCCGCTGCGGCGCGGACGAATGCTGCTGATCGATAAACCGGACGCGACGCAGACGTACTTCATCATTGCGCAGCCGGGTATCGATCGAAAGAGCCCCGACCGCGCCACCATGGAAATCGTCAACACGCTGTTCGGAGGCCGATTCACGTCGATGATCAATCAGGCGTTGCGGGCGGACTCAGGCTTGACCTATGGAGCGAGTTCGTCGGTCGAAATGCAGCGGCTGACCGGCGCGATCACCATCAGCACCTACACCAAGACCGACACGACGGTGCAGGCCATCGACCTCGCGCTCGAGACTTTGAAGCGTCTCAACGAAAAGGGCATCACGGCGGAGCAACTCGCGTCGGCGAAAGCTTACGTGAAGGGCCTGTATCCGACTCGTCATCTGGAGACCATCGATCAGCTCGCCAGCGCTGTGGGCGATCTGGAATTGTGGGGCGATAGCCGCGATGAAGTCGACGGCTATCTGGCGCGCATCGACGCGGTAACGCTGGACGGCGCGAATGCCGCGATCAAGAAATATTTCCGCACCGACAATCTGACGTTCGTGCTGCTGGGCGCGGCGGACAAAATTCGCGACGGCGTGAAGAAGTACGATCCTCACTTCACAGAACTGGCTGCGAAGGATCCGGGTTGGGGAGAGAAGTAGTGCGGGTGTGTCTTGCCCTCGTCGCATTGACGTGTTTTACCGCGTCTGCGCAGAAACTCGACCTTACGCCTATCGACAAGTTGATGAGCGAATCGCTGGATTCGCTGGGCGGCAATGCGAATCTGCTGCTGATCCAGAACGGCAAGGTGATTTATCGCAAGTCGTTCGGCAAGTTCAACGCGGACACAATTGTGCCCATCGCGTCGGCTTCGAAATGGATTTCAGCGACCGTGGTCATGCGGCTGGTGGAGCACGGCAAGCTGTCGCTGGAAGATCCGGTTTCGAAATACATCCCCAGCGCGCCGCCTGATAAAGCCAAGATCACGCTGCGCCAATTGTTTTCGTTCACCGGCGGCTTTCCGTTCCAGAACGTGTGCATGAATAATCACACCACCATGACGCTGGAAAAATGTGTCGACATCATCTTGCATACGCCGCTGCAGATTCTGCCCGGCACCGGGTTCATCTACAGCGGCGCATCGATGATGGTGGGCGGGAGGATGGCGGAGGTCGCGGCCGGCAAGGATTGGAACGCGATTTTTGAGGAAGAAATCGGCAAGCCGGTGGGCATGCCGAACACGCATTATGAGGCGATGAATCCGCGCATTCCCGGTGGAGTTCGCTCAAACATGGACGATTACGGCCGGCTGCTCACCATGATTCTGAATCACGGCGTCGCGAACGGCCAGCAGATTCTGAAGGAGAAGACGCTGCTCGAAATGCGCACCGATCAGAGCGGCGGCGTGCCCATCAAGCAATCGCCCAATTCGATTTTTGGATCTGTCGACGCGGACCTGCCCAAGACACGCTATGGAATTGGCGAGTGGCTGGATCGCATGGACGATAAGGGGCAGGGAATCGAAGTAAGTTCGACTGGCGCGTTCGGATACACCCCGTGGATCGATCTGAAATACAATCTCGCGGGAGTTTTGCTGGTCGAAAGCACGTATCAGAAGAGCACGCCGGTGTACGTCGCGCTCAAGAAGGCGCTGCACCAAATCTTGCCGCCCGCGAAATGAGAGGAGTCTTATGAAGAACGCATTGCTGAGCCTGATGATGTTCGCCGGTACGCTGGCGGCACAGACCTTTCCCTACGATCACGTGCACGTCAACGTGCCCAACCCCAAGGACGCCGCCGACTGGTACGAGAAATATTTCGGCGGGAAGCGTATCGCGGAAGCTCCCGATCGATTAATGTTCGGCAGCACGCGATTTATGTTCCTGCGCAAAGCCGATGCCAAGCCCAGCGCGGGCAGCGCCATCGATCACGTGGGCTTTTCATTCGCCGATGTCGACGCCAAGTTCAAAGAATTCGAAGCCGCCGGCATCAAGATCGTCACTCCGGTACGCGACATCCCTGGCCTGTTCAAACTCGGTTTCGTCGAAGATCCGTGGGGCACGCGCATCGAAGTAGTGCAGGATCCAGAACTGCTCGGGCTGCATCATATTCACATGCGCGCGCCGAATCCAGACGATTCATTTGCCTGGCTGCTGGCCAAATTCGGCGGTGAAAAGACTAAGCTGAAGGGCCGCATCGACGCGGTGAAATACAGCGCACCGGGATTCAGCGACCATGTGGATTCTGGTCCAGAAGGGCGACGCCGAGCCAAGCGAAGGCCACGCCATCGATCACATCGGCTGGCGTTCGAATGGTCCTCTGAAGGACACCATCGACGGTTTGCGCGCGAAAGAAGTGAAGGTGCTGACCGAGCCTCGTCTTCTGACGTTGCCGAACGGTCCGTCGATCAACTACTCCTACGTCGCCGGGCCCGCCGGCGCGAAGATCGAGCTCGTCGAGCGCCCCGGCCTCAAGCCCGGCGAATAATCGCAGTGGTAGCGCAGGCGATCGCTTTTCGTCGCCTGCGATTCCTACTTCGGAACCGACGCCTGCACGAACTTCTCCAGATCCGCGTGATACTTCGTGGCCGACGGCATGTCGATATACACCATGTGCCCGGCCTCGTAATAGCCCAGATCGATGTTGTGCTTCTTGATCTCGTCTGACACCTTCATGTGGCTCACGGTGTACTCCATCGGGTAGAAGGGGCACGCGAAGTCGTAATAACCAAATCCAATGAACAACCGCATGTTGGGATTCTTCGCGAACGCGTTCTCCAGATTCACCACCGTGTTGTAGTTGCGCTCCGGCCACGGCGGCGCGTTGCCGGCGACGTAGTAAATATTGTCGTTCGCGTAATTCAGATCGGTGCGAACGTACGCTTCGAACGCCGTCAGAAAGCAGTTCTCGATATTCGCGTTGCTGAAATCGAAGCTCGTGTTATTGGAACCGCCATCAATTTGATAGCCGTAGAAACGCGAATCCAGGCGAGAGGTCATCAGATGTTGATCGCGCATCAGCTCCGTACTGAACGGCCCTAGCGGCACCCGAATATCCATGCTGCTGACGAACGGTTTCGATAAACCCGTGAGCCTCGAGAAATCGGTCAGCACTTTTTCACGCTCCGCGGCCGTGGCTCGCGATCCATCAAAAAGATATTCGAGATACTCACCCGACGCGAACTGGCGAGCCTGATTCGCAATCTGCTCCACCGACATCTTCTGCAAATCCGGAGGCTGCTTCTTGTGATAATGCGCCGTCATGATCTCCGTTGGCAGCGTACTCAACTGGCGCTGCTCGCCCGCATCCGCGTTGATGTCGATGATCGCCGACAGCAGCATCACGCCGTTGATCGCCATATCGTGATCGGCAAGATATCCCGCGAGCCCTGCCGCGCGCGTCGTCCCGTAGCTTTCCCCGCCCACGAAAATCGGCGAGCCCCACAGGTTGTATTCGTTCAGGAACGTGCGGATGAATTCGCCGAACGCCGCCAGATCGTTATCCACGCCGCCGAAATCCGCGCCGTAGCTGGGCTTGTCGGGACGGCTGAAGCCGGTGCCCATGGCGTCGATGAACACCAGATCGCCGGTGTCGAGCAGGCAGTTCGGATTATCGATATATGTGTACGGCGGCGGCGGAGCCACACCGTTCGATTCCAGCTTCACCATCTTCGGTCCGAACGCGCCCATGTGGAGCCACACGCTCGCCGCGCCGGGTCCGCCGTTGAACAGGAACCAAACCGGCCGCTTGGATTTATCGGTGACGTTGTTTTTCGAATAGTAAACGTAGAACAGGTGACCTTCGGTCTCGCCGCTGGTGGCATTGTGGATCGGCTCGAAACCGACGTGCGCGGCGTATTGAATCTTCTGGCCGTGCAGCGTGATTTCGTGCTGCGTGACGATCGGTTTGGCCGGATAGGCGATCGGCTTCATCTCGTCAGTGCCGTTGTAATTGAAGCGGAAGAAGTCATTGGTGGCGCCGCCGCGTCCTCCGCGTCCGCCTTGCGCGAATGCGAGGCTCGCGAAGATCGCCACGGCTGAAACAATTCGATGAATTCTCATGGTGATGGCTCCTACTTCTTTCCTGATTCGCCTAAGAATGCCGCGAGATCGCGCTGCAGTTTGATCGACTCTTTCGGATCCATATACGTCATCTGGCCCGCCTCGTAATTCTTGATCACGATGTTGTGCGCCCGCACCTCCGGCGACACCGTGAGGTGCGCCAGCGTGAACTCGGTTGCGTAAAACGGCGCGTTGAGATCGAAATAATTCACCGCGACGAACAGCCGCAGATTCGGATTGCGGGTGAACGCGGTTTGCAATGTCGCGTCGTCATTTCCGGTCGATGTAAATCCATTCACGCCGCCCGTAGACAGATAGTAGATTTCATCCGCCGCATTGAACGTCAGCTCGCGCTGCAGATAACTTTCGTACGCGGTCAGAAAATCGCCACTGATCATGTTCAGATTGAAGTCGACCGCGGGAGGCCCGCCGCCGAACCCTCCTCCTCCACCACCGCCGCGACCTCCGCCACTCGACGGCAGAAATCCAGTGACGCGAGCATCGGAGTTCGACAAGCCCTTCTGCTGATCGCGCATCAGCTCCGCATTGAAGCGATCGAGCGAAATACGCAAATTATTGCTGATCACGAATTGTTTCGACGTGCCGGTGAATCGCGCCACATCGGCGATCACTTTGGTGCGCTCCGCGGCCGTCATGCGATCGGCGTTGTACAGCGCGTGCAGATATTCGCGCGAGGCAAAGGTACGAGCCTGTCCCGCGATCTGCTCCGCGCTCATCGCCGACAATTCCGGCGCCAGCTTCTTATGCACCCACGCCGACATGATCAGGCTGGGCAGCACTGTGATGTACTGCGCGTCGCCGGCGGTCGCATCCGCACTCGACGTCATCGAAAATAGCGCGAGTCCCTGCACCGGAATTTGATGGTCGTGCAAATAGCCCGCGAGCCCCGCGGCGCGGCCGGTGCCGAAATCTTCACCAACCAAAAACACCGGCGAGGTGTGGCGATTATTGCGAATCAGGTAGGTGCGAATGAACTCGCCCAACGAAGCGATGTCGCCCGCGGTGTTCCAGAAGTTCGCGCCCCGGCTGGGCTGATCGGGACGGCTGAACGCAGTGCCGACCGGATTGACGAACACCAGATCCGCTTGCGGAAGAATCGAAGTCGCGTTATCGGCCCAATTTCCGTTCGCCAGGTTCGCGCGCTTCGGACCAAGCCCGCCCAACTCCTGCCACGCCGCCGAAACTCCCGGCGATCCACCCAGCAGGAACACGATCTTTCGCGTCATGGGATCGGTCAGGCCGTCCTTGACGTACGACGTATAAAAGAGATGCGCTTCGGATTGTCCGGTGGTCGCATTGTGCAGCGCCAGGAACCCGGCGCGAGCCGTGTACGCGATCGATTCGCCGTTGACCGTGATTTTGTGCTGTGTTTCAACGGGAGGCGCATCGGGGATGGCCTTGCCGCCCGTCGCCGACGGATCGTAATTGTAGAACTCGCTGGTCGCCGCCGCTCCACCTCCGCCTCGTCCGTTGCCGCCGCCCTGATTTCCCCGGCCTGGCGCGCCCGCCTGATTCGCCGCCGGCGTGGCTTGCGTTTGCGTTGGGGTTTGAGGAGTCGCCTGCTGATTGCCTCGCCCGCGACCACCCTGCGCCCACACAGTCGCAAGCGAAATCGTCAACAGGATGGGGACAAAACGTGTAGCTCGCATGATCTGAATCAGTGTAGCGAATATTGAACCGCGCACAACGGCACAAATCGCCTGTGCGCTCCCGCCTCATCGTTGCCTGCGATTTAAAAACGCCTGCATCATTTCACGCGGTTCGTTCGAGCGCCACGACTCCTCGAAACAATCGATTCCTGCTGCGATCGCTTGGCGCATCGGGAGATCCTCCCATCGCCGCATGAGCTGCTTCTGCAATCGGATCGCATTTTGACCCGCGGTGAGAATCGAAGCAATCCAACTCTCCACCGCCGAGTTTAAATCCGCAGCCGCGACGGCCTTCTCGATCAAGCCCCATGCGATCGCATCCGATGTCCCGATGGACTCGCCCAGCAGCAGCAATTGCCGCGTCCGTCCCCATCCGATCAACGGCGGCAGCAGCGCAGCTTCGATCACCGAAGGAATTCCGACTTTCACTTCCGGCATTCCGAATCGCGAAGTGTCGGATGCGACCCGCAGATCGCAAGCCGCCGCGATTTCGAGGCCCGCACCCAGCGCATAGCCGTCGATGCGCGCGATCACGGGAACCGGCAGATCGCGCAGCGCCTCGCAGCAGCGATGCAGCTTGGTGATAAACCCGCGGCCGGTGTTCGGGATTCAGGCGCGACATCTCACCGATGTCTGCGCCGCCTATGAACGCCTTATTGCCCGCACCGGTGACGATGACCGCGCGTAATTCAGGATTTTCACCAAGCCTCCGGATCGCCGCCGCGAATTCGTCCATCAGCGCACCGGTCATGGTGTTCAGCTTCGCTTCATTCGAAATCGTGACCGTGGCGACGCGCGCGCCGGATGCTCGCGTCTGGATTCTCACCTCAATTTGGCGATCAGGCATGCGAAGATTCTAACTCGCAGTAAGATGTTCTTGATATGAAAACTTCCGCGCGCCGATTGCTTGCGGCGCTGATTCTGGCGGCATCCGCGTTCAGTCTGCAAGCGCAGCCTGCTCCGCCCGAGGCTCGAGCCATCGCCGAAAAAGCCTACATTTACGCCTACCCGTTGGTCCTGATGGAACTGACGCGGCGCAACACCATGAAGTATCAGACGCAGGGCGCTTCGGAGATGAATCGATTCACGCACGTGCGCCAATTCCCGGACGACACCTTCCATCAGGTGATCCGCCCGAATGCCGACACGCTGTACTCGTCGGCGTGGCTGGATCTTTCGAAAGAGCCGGTGCTGATGCACGTGCAGGATACGCACGATCGCTACTACCTGATGCAGCTGATGGACGCCTGGACGGAAACGGTATCGGTGCCAGGAAAGCGGACCACAGGAACTGGCGAGGGATGGTTCGCCATCGTCGGGCCGGGTTGGAAGGGAACGCTCCCTGCGAAGGTGCAGAAAATCGATTGCCCGACCAACGTCGCCTGGCTGCTGGGGCGCACGCAGACCAACGGCGTCGCCGATTATCCTGCAGTTCACAAACTGCAAGACGGCTACGTGCTGATGCCGCTCAGCCGCTATCCCGATGGTCCCGAGCGCAAGACGATCGCTGCCCGCCCCACGAAACCCGATATGACCGGCTTCGTTCGTCCGCCGGAGCAAGTCCAGCGCCTGAGCCCGCGCGAATTCTTCACGTTGTTCGCCGAACTGCTGGTGAAGAATCCGCCGCAATCGGGCGACGGTCCGATGATGGCCGAGATCGCGAAGATCGGAATCACGCCGGGCAAGTTCGCACCGCCGGCCGCAGACGAAAAATCCATCGACGAAGGCGCAACCGCGGCAGCGGCGAGGCTCAATCAATCCGACGGCCGCGTCGGCAAGCCCGGTCCCACCGGCTGGACCGGAGGAGGCGGCAACGTCGGCCGCTACGGCATCAATTACCAGCAGCGAGCCGTAGTTGCGCGGATCGGCCTCGGCGCGAATCCGCCTGAGGACGCGACCTATCTGCACTGCCAGCAGGATTCTAACGGCAAGCCGCTGGACGGTGCGAGCGAATATCGCATTCATTTCGCCAAGGATCAGATTCCGCCCGTCAAAGCATTCTGGTCGTTCACGGTGTACGACGAGCAGGGCTACTTCACATCGAATCCGATCAAGCGCTTTGCGATCGGCGATCGCGACAAGTTGAAGTTCAATGCGGACGGCTCGCTCGATGTTTATGTGCAGCACGCCTCGCCCGGCGCAGCGAAAGAGAGCAACTGGCTGCCGTCGCCAGCGGATCCATTCAATTTGAGTTTGCGATTGTACTGGCCCAGCGAAGCGATCCTGGAAGGCCGCTGGACGCCCCCGGCGGTCGTAAAACAATAATGACGATCTTATTTGCCCTCACGTTGCTGGCGTTCTCGGACGATGCAGCGCACACCATCGACGTCGCGGGCACCGCGCGATCGTACAAGCTTCACGTACCCGCGAGCGTCGCTGCCGATGCGCACGCGCCTCTTGTCGTCGTTTTGCATGGCGGTGGAGGCAACGCCAACGCGATCGCGCAGAATTCGCAGTTCAGTGAAAAGGCGGATCGTGAAAAGTTCATCGTTGCGTATCCGGAAGGAGTGGGCCGCCAACCCAATGCCTACACCTGGAACGCGGGACATTGCTGCGCGTTCGCGATGACCAGCCATTCGCCCGATATCGAATTCCTCACCCGCCTGCTCGACGACATCGCGAAAGTGCATCCCATCGATGTGAAGCGTATCTACTTTTGCGGCATGTCGAATGGCGGCATGATGACGTATCGATTGCTAGGCTCCATCGCGAATCGCATCGCGGCGGCCGGGATCGTGTCGGGCGCTATGTTCGCAAGATCAGCCCAAACCCTCCCAGCCCGTCCCGATCATCATCTTCCACGGCACCGCCGATCCCGTGCTCCCCTTCAACGGCGGCGCAAGCGCGAACGCGACCGTCGCCGCCAGCACCGACGCGCCGTTCCTTTCCGCCGAAGCAGCGTTCGCTTTCTGGGCGAAACAAGACGGATGCGGAGGAACAGGCGCGCACTTCGCTGAGAAATGTCCGCCCGGCATCGCAGTCGAATTTCACGAAATTGCTGGTGGCGTTCACGCCTGGCCCGGCGGAACGCGCGCTCCCGCCGAAGATCGCACCCCCAACGCCACCGACCTGATGTGGGATTTCTTCAAAACCCACCCGAAACCATAGTCGAAACAACTCCGTAACGAGCCGTGACCAAAGGGAGCGGTTCAACATCCGGGTAAATTGACGAAACCTTTTTGGCCATTCGCCGTAAAACATTAGAAGGGTACACATGCTCGATCACACCATTCAGGACTTGCGGTTCTCTCTCCGCCAGTTGGCGAAAAGCAAAGTGTTCACCATCACTGCGGTGATCACGCTCGCTCTTGGCATCGGCGGCAACGCGGCCATCTTCACGCTGATCGACGCGGTGATGCTGAAGTCTCTGCCGGTGGCCGATCCAGCATCGCTCTATCGGCTCGGCGATGGCGATAACTGTTGCGTGCTTGGCGGCTATCAGGACCGCGTCACGATGTACTCCTACGATCTCTACAAGCACCTTGCCGCCACCACGCCGGAGTTTGTGCAACTCGCCGCATTTCAGGGTTTTGTCAACCAGGTCGGGGTGCGCAGGCCCGGCACGGCGGACGCGCCCGAAGCGTTCGGGTATCAACTGGTGTCCGGAAATTATTTCGAAATGTTCGGACTGCATGCGTTCGCGGGCCGGTTAATTACGCCCGCCGACGATTCCCGCACCGCGGTGCCGGTCGCGGTGATGAGCTATCGCGCCTGGGTAAAGCACTATGGATCCGATCCGACTGTGATCGGTTCGACGCTCATTATCGACGGCGCGCCTTATGCAATCGCCGGAATTGCACCGGCCGGTTTTTTCGGCGACACGCTGCGTCCCAACCCGCCCGATTTCTGGATGCCGCTCGAGACCGAACCCGCGGCGCGAAAGCAGAATTCGATTCTCGATCACAAAGACACCTACTGGCTGTATTCGATCGGTCGCGTGAAGCCGGGCGCCAGCATTCCACAAATCGAGGCGCGGGTGAGCGCGGCAATGGGGGCCTGGCAAACGCAGAATGATCCTCCTGTAACCGCGCGCGATCGCGAGAGGCTGGCGAAGCTGCACGTCAACATCGTTCCCGCAGGCGCCGGAATCGCGCAGATGAGAGAAGAATATTCGCGCGATCTGGTGTTGCTGATGGCCATCACCGGATTGGTACTGCTGGTGGCCTGCGCCAATCTCGCGAATCTGCAGCTCGCCCGCGGGGCATCGAATCTTTCGCAGACCTCGATTCGCGTCGCACTGGGCGCGCCACGATCGCGGCTGGTTCAGCAAGCCATCACCGAAAGTGTCGTGCTCGCCGTGATCGGCGGCGGGGTCGGTTTGCTGGTCGCGACCAACGTCAGCGGCCTGCTCACCAGCCTGGCGTTCCTGGGCGCGAATTTCGTGCCCATCCAGACCACACCGTCGCCGCTGGTGATCGGTTTCACTCTGGTGCTCTCGGTCGTGACCGGCATCATCTTCGGCATCGCACCCGCATGGACCGCTTCCCGAGCCGATCCCGCTGATGCGCTGCGCGGAGCAGGGCGATCGCACGGCGGACGCGAAACGATCTTCCAGCGATCGTTGGTCGTGTTGCAAGCAGCGTTGTCGCTAGTGCTGCTGATCGGTGCAGGGTTAATGTTGCAGACGCTGCGCAATCTTACTAATCAGCAGTTCGGATTTCATTCTGAAAATCGCGTGGTGGTGAACGTGAATGCCTCATTCAGCGGCTATGCGCTCGAAAAAGTGGCAACCGAATACCGCGAGCTGGAGATGCAGCTTCGCGGAATCGGCGGCGTGCGCGACGCCAGCCTCTCGCTCTACAGCCCTATGGCAGGCGACAACTGGGAACAGGGAATCTCGATTGAGGACCATCCAGCGCCCGCCGGACAAAGATACGGTTCGTCATGGGACCGCGTCAGCCCCAGCTTCTTCAACGTGCTCGGATCGCGAATGGTACACGGGCGCATGTTTGAAGAGCGCGATCTTTCCGCGGCGCAACGCGTTGCCGTGATCAACCAGGCGTTCGCCGAGAAGTTTTTCGCGCATGAAGATCCCATCGGCAAGCGTTTCGGGCTCGGAGGCGATTCTCATCGCGCGGATTTCCAAATCGTCGGCGTGGTCGAAAACGTGCGCTTCCGAAATCCACGCCGTGCGACACCGCCGTTCTTCTTTCTTCCGCTCTCGCAATTGACCGCGGCCGAATGGACGCAGCCCGATCGGGCGCGCTCCAACTTGATCGGCAATATTGAGCTATTGACCTCCGCTAACGCGCCCACGCTTGCTTCCGATGTGCGCCGCGTGCTCGCCTCCATAGATCCGAATTTCACCATGCTCAATCTCATGACCATGGAGGATCAGATCGACGTGCAGGTACAGCATGAAAGGCTGATCTCGCAATTGGCGGAGCTGTTCGGACTGCTCGCGCTGGCGCTCGCCTCGGTAGGGATCTACGGGCTGACGGCGTATTCCATCCAGCGCCGCATGAATGAAATGGGCATCCGCACCGCCCTGGGCGCGAGCCGCGGCGACATCATCGGATTAGTGCTGGGCGGCGCACTAAAACAGATCGGAATTGGACTATTGATCGGAATCCCCGCGGCCTACGCTGCCGCGCGCATCCTAGGCGATCAACTTTACGGAGTGAAAAGCGACGACGCGCTGATTTTCGGCATCGCAATCGTCGTTCTGACCTGCTGCACCTGCATCGCGGCGTACCTGCCCGCGGTTCGCGCCAGCAGCGTCGATCCGGTGCGCGCCCTGCGCGCCGAATAACCGCACACCATAGACGTCCGTCAGTGAGGCGCGACAGAATGGAGCGCGCCAGGCGCCATGAACGCTACCGGCGTGTGCGCCTTCACGAACGGCTCCAGATCCTCATACTGATCCGTCGCGACTAAATCGACGCCCGCATCCAGCGCCGCCTTCCAGCGCAACACCGCCGCATCGCGCGACCCGAAATTGTAGCCTTCGCCCCAGCCGCGATCCTCGCCCGGCCCGAACCCATCCAGCGTGTAAAAGCGAATCCAGAATCCCAATTGATGCGCGTGATCCACCAGCGCCTTCAGCCGCGCGTTGTCGGCCGCGGTCCAATCGCCGGCCGCGTGCTGACCGCCTTCCTCCACCTCGAACCACGAATTATTCCACCAGCGGCGATAGTTGCTGGGATGTTCCGAAAGCAATTTCTCGGGAGCGGCCGTGGCGGCCAGATGATTCCGCTCCTCCCGCGACATCGTGCGCGAGCCCTGCGGATTGGTATGAGCCGATCCGAACAGCCGCAGCTTCTCTCCCACCGGCACCTGTTTGAAGAAGACCTCTTCCTGCGCATCGTTATCCTCGGTCCACACCATCAGCGGCTTCATGTCGAACGGAGCGAGTTTGGAAGGATCGCTGCCCTTCACCGCGGTCGTGATCCAGTTTTGATACTCACCGAGGAGTTCCCAAACGGCGTGCAGTAGCGGAGCCTGATTGTCCTTGAAATCGAAATGCACCAGGATCACCGGCCATTTCGATTTGTCGCCCTCCGCCAGCGCCTTTTCGATAATCGGGCGCACGCGCTCGAAAAAATAATCGCGCAGCGCTGGATCGGACGCCGTGGTTTTTTGATCATGGCGAACTACCACGCGCCCTTTGCCGGTCGCCGGATCGACGTACCATGCCAGATCTTGCTCGATCCCGACCATCGAATCGAACCGCGCCCGCTGTTGCAGGGCCCGGTCGATTCGATCCGCGAAGGCGCCTTCATAGGGGTAGCAGTTGTGCGCATCCAGGATCGGCTGCCGATGATCCAGGAATCGCTGGGCCGGAGTCTGCGCCAGTACTATGCTCGCCGCAGCCAGGAATGCTAATCGAATCATCATCGTCGTCCATCTTGCCACGCTTTCATGACGGTGCTATGTCAGGACCCGAGTACTACACGACTCCATGGGTGCCCGTACTACACGAGTCACAGTACCGCTAGATCCAAGCGCCCGTTGGTTCATACACCCGTGGCTTCTAATCTTGCTTCAGAGCGAAGGAACTCCTTCGCTGATTAGAGAGGAAGAAAGAAAATCATGTTGAAATCGGCAATTATCTTATCCGCGGCGCTGGCAATGTCGGCTATTGCTTCGGCGGACACCATCGTGTTTTTACGACTACACCACTGGCAATCTGGGCCAGGGTTCGGGTGCGAACAACATCATGAAGACCGTCAGCGGCGAAACGGTGACTGCGACCGCGTGGAGCCTCACCGGCAACAGCGGCACGACGTTCCAGACGGCGACCCTGGGGCAGTATTCGGGACTCGGGCTGGGTGTCTGCAACCAGGACGAACTCTCGGCACGCGGTGGCTGCCAGGCACCGCAGCATGAAGTGGACAACAACGGCCAGCTCGATTTCGTTTTGTTCACGTTCAGCCAGGCGGTTACGTCGGTGTCGATCGTCGTCGATCCGGTGTGCTTCTGCGATGACGACGCGAGTTACCACGCAGGGAATGGGATCTCGCCGAACGGCGATACGCTGGCACAGATTGGGTCGTTCACGACCATCCCCGGCGCGTTCGACACCACGCACACAGACGTGCTGACGATCCCCGTGGGTGGCGTCACCAGCGTTCTGTTTGGCGCAAGCATCTCCGGCAACGACGACTACTTCAAGATCGAATCAGTCACGGCGACGGTTGCCCAGGCGCCCGAGCCGGCCTCCTTCACGCTGCTCGGCGGCGCGTTGGTCGCACTTGGGTTCGTCGGCCGCAAGCGGTTCTTGGCGAATCGCTAAACGCACCATTTTTCCCCTCTCCAACTTCACGGCGGCCCCACTGCGGGCCGCCGATTTTCTTTTAGGCGCAGCGACTCCCGTGGATAGCAGTCGCACGTGATATAACAGTCGGACCATGCGGAAATTTGCGGTGCTCGCGGCCGCGGTGTTGCTTGCCGCACTCGTCTTGATTGCCTTTCCGCAGGCGCAGAATCGTCCCCCGCAACCGCCGCCCGCTCCACCCGATTCCATCGCATTTCGAATCGTATTCGGGTACCAGCGTACCGCGGCGAAATCGTACAACGGCCGTGTCGCGATCACTGGCGGCTCGCTCGAGAAAATTGAGCCGTGGCGATTTCAATCCGACGACGCCATCACCGGACCCGATTCCTGGAAGTTGCAGGTTCGCCGCATCACCTACGAGAACCAGCCGGATCAACCGCAATCGCTGGCCGGTGGTCCACCCACGCAGAATCTTGTTCCCGAAGGCGTCATCGTGACCGTCGGTGCATCCACTGTCTCCGCGCAGATCACTACCGCTCAAGGCACCTTCTCCATCCCGATTCGCGATCTCGCGTACGGCCGCCCACTTTGGTTTCTCGATCACGATGCAGAAGTCGAGCGCGTTCCTGCTGCAACTCGCGTCTCGCCACAGAATTCTGAACAGCACGATTACCCATCGATCGCTGTGACGCGATCGGGCGAAGTGTGGACCGCATGGCAGGCATATCAGGATCGCGGTGATCACGTCTATGTATCGCGCCAGGGTGGAGAACCCGTGCGCCTCACCACCGAAAAGAGCGACGTCTATCGCACCTCGGTTGCAGAAGATGGTGATGGACGAATTCACGTCGCCTGGTCCGAACGCCAGGGCCAGGCGTGGAATTTATATGAGCGTGTCTTCGATGGCCGTTCCTGGTCGAGCCGTGCGCAAATCACTCGCGGCACCATCCCCAATATTTTTCACAAACTGATCGGTAGTCCACGTGGCGTCGCCATGATCTGGGTCGGACACGAGGGCGGCGAATCTTACCTGTATCTGGCCACCTACACTCGGGCCGGATGGTCGCCACCCGAAAAAATCGGCGGGCCCAGCGTCTGGAATCCCGATGCCGCGTTCGATCGCGATGGCAATCTGCACGTCGCCTGGGATAGCTATCAGACCGGCAACTATGACATTTTCTATCGCCGCATTGCTGTCGACGGCTCGCTCAGCGCGATCGAACAGATTACGAAATCGCCCGGCTTCGATGCGCATCCTTCCTTGGCGATCGATGCGCAGAATCGCCCGTGGCTCGCCTGGGATCATTCCGGCGCGAACTGGGGCAAGGATTGGAATCGCGAAGATCAGTATCGCTCCACCACCTTATATAAGGACCGCTCCATCAACGTCGTCGTCAAAGATGGCGTCGACTGGAAACAAGCCCCCGATTTCGCCGCCGCCGTTCCCGATCGTCTGCGCCGCTACTCGCAACTCCCCCATCTGATTTCAGACGGGTCCGGTCGCATCTGGGCGCTATTTCAGATGCGCACCGGCGTCGCGGTCAATCGCGCGGATCTGTGGGCATCCGGCGCGATGTGGGATTTGTATCTCACCACCATCGATAACGGCGTGTGGCGGCCAGCCGCGTTCGTGCCACATTCCACCAGCCGTAACGAAACGCCGTTCCAGATCGCATCGGCGGGCGATGGCGCGCGGATGATCTGGGCTACCGATACTCGCGATCAGATCCAGAACCTCAATAGTCCGACTGCGCCCACCATGCTGCGCTACGAAATTTTCTCGGCGCACGCATCGTCGCCATCGCCATCCGGCGCGCCGGTTCTCACGGCGTTCAACGAAGGCACCGCCGTCCCTCAAGTGATCCACCCCAATGAACGCGATGACGTCCGCCGCATCCGATCTCATAGAACGACGGTTGCGGGAGTCGAATATCGCATTCTGCGCGGCGATTTCCATCGCCACACCGACATTTCCTGGGATGGCGCGGGCGATGGTTCGCTTGAAGATTACTATCGCTACAACGTGGACGCCGCGTCGATGGACACCGGCATCGTTACCGATCACAACATGGGCGGCGACGTCGAATACAACTGGTGGCGCACCGAAAAATCCTACGACCTGTTTCTGATTCCCAATCGCTACACGCCGCTGTTTGGCTATGAGCGCAGCGTGAATTATCCCAACGGGCATCGCAACGTGGTGTTCGATCATCGCGGCGTGCGCACGCTGCCGGTTTCTGCCGACGAGAATCAAGGCAAGATCAACTCCGGCTCGCTGGTCTATCCCTACCTGCGTCAGAATCGGGGCATCTGCATGGAACATTCGCTCGCCACCGGGCAGGGAACCGACTGGCGCGATAACGACCCCGACCTTGAACCGCTGGTCGAAATCTATCAGGGCTATCACGCGGCCTATGAATACGAGGGCGGGCCGCGCGCCGAAAGCGCCGCCAATCATCTCTTGGTTCACGGAGCCTACGAACCCGGCGGATTCTATTGGAACGCGCTCGCCAAAGGATACAAGCTCGGCGTCGAAGCGAGCTCCGATCACATCTCCACCCACTCCAGTTACACCATGATCTACACGCCGATCGACACTCATGGGGCCGATCGCACCGAGATCGTGAACAGCATGCGCCAGCGCCACGCCTATGCCGCGACCGATAACATCATTCTCGATTTCCAGGCCGTCGATGGAAATCAATCGCACCTGATGGGCGATATCTTCACCGCCTCACGTGCGTTGAAGCTGCGCATCAAGATCGAAGGCACCGATAAGATTACACGCATCGAGTTAATCCGCAACAACGCAATTATCTACACTGCGCCTGAACAGAACAACCGCAATGCCAGCTTTGAGTTTGTCGACCAGTCGCCAGCTCCCAACACGAATTGGTATTACGTTCGCGTTACACAGTTGGATCGTAACCTGGCGTGGAGTTCCCCTATCTGGGTTACTTATCGATAACCTGCAGCCCACCGTTCGTAACACAAGTTAAATCGATTTTCATCTTCTGTTGACACGGGCCATCTACACTTGCCTACAGGTCGCGACGCGGTAGGGACGCCTTATGTCCCGAGTTGCTCTAGTAGTCAATTCGTAAGTTAAGGACATTCAACTCATGCTTCAACGCTGTACCACCCGTGTGTTTTTCATCGTGCTTCTCCTTGCCGGCATTGCTTTCGCGCAGGTGAACACGGCCAGCCTGACCGGATTAGTGAAGGATCCAACCGGAGCCGTCGTCGCTGGTGCGAAGGTAGCCGCACGCAACACGGCAAATGGATTTGAGCGAGCCGCCGAAACAAATTCGGACGGTTATTATTTTCTGCCTGACCTGCAGGTAGGCTCGTGGGAGATTTCCGTCGAGAAGACTGGTTTTCAGAAACCGGTTCTCACTGTTTCGCTGGACGCCACAGAAAAAGGACGTCAGGATTTCACGCTTACCGTAGGCGCCGTGTCCACGCAGACCACAGTCGAAGCCGCCGCTCCGCTGCTATCTACCGAGGACGCTTCCATCGGCAGCGTGGTCGAAAACAAATACGTGACGGAGTATCCGTTGCTGCTGCGCAGTTGGGACGATCTGGTGAATCTCGTGGCCGGCGTGCAAGGCCAGCGCTATACCGATCAGGGCGGCAGCACCAGCGCCGGCCGCACCGGCGGATTCAACGTTCACGGCGTGCGCCAGCTCGAAAACAACTTCCTTCTCGACGGCGTCGACAACAACTCGATCTCGGAAAATGTGCAGGAACTGACCACGCAGGTGGCGCGTCCCTCCGTCGACGCCCTGCAGGAGTTCAAGATCATCACCAATCCGTACTCCGCCGAGTACGGCCGCGGCGGCGCGGTGATCAGCGTGATCAGCAAGGGCGGCACCAATCGAGATCCACGCCACGCTTTACGAATACCTCCGCAATCGCGATACCGACGCCAACGATTTCTTTTCCAACCGCCAAGGGCTGCGCAAACCCGAGAACGTCCGCAACCAGTTCGGCGGCAACCTCGGCGGGCCGATCAAGAAGAATAAGCTGTTCGCATTCTTCGATGAAGAGTCCACCCGCATCGTTACCGGCCAGTTTCGCAGCGGCACCGTCCCTACCGATAACGAACGGATCGGCAATTTCAGCGCCGCCGCCGGAGCCGCGGTCGGCATCACCTACCCCACCATCTATGACAACGGCGCGCCTGCGCCGAACAACATAATTCCGCAGACCAGCATTTCGACCGTCGCGAAACCGATCATGGCGCTGTTCCCGAACCGACAGTCGCTGGAGCCGAACTGAACAACTATTTCCGCAACGCCATCCTTACCGATTACACCAACCGCTATTCCACGCGCGTCGATTGGCAGGCTTCCGATAAAGACAGCGTGTTCAGGCGCTATACCTGGAGCGACCGCGATCGCAACAGCCCCGGCCTGTTCCCCGGCCTCGCCGATGGAACGCAATCGTCATCGCAAGGCCTTTATCACCTCACTGCCGATCAAGCCGTGTTGGGATGGACTCGTCCCATTCTGCCGAACCTGGTGAGCGAGTTCCGCGTCGGCTATGAGCACGATAATTCCTTCGCGCAGCAGGAACCGTTCGGCCAGCCGGGCGGAAACCTGGTTCCCGGCGTCCCCAACAATCCGGCGTTCGCCGGCGGCGTGAGCATGATCACGTTCACCAATATCAACACCTTCATCGGATCGCCCAACTTCCTGCCCAAATTCCAGAAGACGCAGCAGTGGCAGTTCAGCGAAAATCTCTCCTGGACGCAAGGGAAGCATCAATTCAAATTCGGCGCCGACGTTCACAATCCGCAAACCAATAACTTCCAGGACGTGCCCGGCCTGCGCGGCGCGCTCAACTTCACCAATCAGTTCTCCTGCCAGCGCACGGCGAATAACCAATGCATCTCCGGCACCGGCTCTCCTATGCCGATTTCCTGCTGGGCGACGTCCGAGACCGCGATGCTCTCCAATCAGTTCGAAGCGAATCAGAAATGGTACTGGTTCGATTTCTTCGTGCAGGACGATTTCAAAGTTACGCCGAAGCTGACCGTGAACCTGGGCATGCGCTACGATTTCTCGTCGCCGGTTTGGGAGGGTAACAATCATCTTTCGAACTTCAACCCCGCGGGCGCGGGTTCAGTCATCACCGCCTGCAACGGCTCCCTCTATAACCAGTCGCTGGTCCATCCGCAGAAGCTGAACTTCTCACCGCGCGTGGGCATCTCGTATCAGCTGACGCCGAAGACGGTGTTGCGCGGCGGCTACGGGATCTTCTATGTTCCCTTCGATCGCGCGGGCAGCGAGAATGAGCTCGCACTGAATCCTCCGAATTTCATCAACAACAACGTGTCGCTGGCGTCCACGGCGCTCGCGCCGGTGTTTCCGCTCGATACCGGATTCCCGTCCAGCTTCCTCGATCCCACCGAAATCAACCTCGCGCTGATTCATTTCCGCGCCACCAACCCCCACGATCCGCGCACCTACATCCAGCAGTGGAGCTTGGGTGTCCAACGCGAGATGCTGCACAACCTGTTCATCGAAGCCGATTACGTGGGCAGCAAAGGCACGGACATCCTCACGCTGGGCGATCTCAACCAGTTCGTGCACAACGGCCCAACGTGATTCTCAACGCGAACAACCAGCCCACCTTGCCCTATCCTGGTTTCGGCCTGCTTGAATATTCGCAGAACAACGCCAACTCGAGCTATCAGGGGCTCGATCTTACCCTGGAGCGCCGATTCACCAGCGGCTTGAGCTTCCGCCTTGCCTACACCTGGTCGAAGTCGATCGACGATTCCGCAGAGCAGCTTTCGGTGTACGGCTCCAACGCGTTCTCGCAGATCAACAACAACCTGACCGGCTGGCGCGGGCCCAGCGATTTCGACGTGCCGCAGCGAGTCGTATTCAGTTGGGTGTATGAACTGCCGTTCGGAAAAGGCAAGCCGTTCCTCTCGACGGCATTGCTGCCAAGATCGCCGGCGGATTCCAGATCGCCGGAGCCTTCACCCACGCCGCGGGCCGTCCGTTCACCGCGTTCGATTCCGCCAACAGCAGCTCCATCGATATCGGCGAAGAGCAGGCGTTGCCCAACGTGATCGGCACCCCGGTGTATCCCCACACGGTGACGTGCTGGTTCTACGCGTCAAATAATCCGGGCTGCAAAGGCATCAGCGGCGCCAACGCGTTTAGCCTTCCGCCCGCCGGATTCTTCGGCAACGAAGGCCGCAACGCACTGCGCGGACCGGGCCTGACCGACGTCGATTTTTCCATCTCGCGCAACTTCTCGATCAAGGAACGCATCAAGCTCCAGTTCCGCGCGGAAGCGTTCAATCTTTCCAACACCGTCGCCTTCGGATTGCCGAATGCCAACGTCAGTGGCGGAACGCCGGGCGTGATCACCTCGCTCGCCGCGGATCCGCGCATCTTGCAGTTCGCTCTGCGTCTTAGCTTCTAGCGCCATCCCTCTCTCTGTTCTGTCGCGTCTCACGTCCCTTTGAGGCGCGACAGTTATGGAGCGCGCTTGGGCGCAACGGCGCGGTCGTTCATCGACCACCA
This sequence comes from Terriglobia bacterium, assembly GCA_963819125.1. Classification (GTDB taxonomy): domain Bacteria; phylum Acidobacteriota; class Terriglobia; order Bryobacterales; family Bryobacteraceae; genus Palsa-187. The sequence continues at coordinate 144,952 of CAWFUQ010000007.1, read as the reverse complement.
GCGGCGGCGCAATAGTCCGCCCCTTGTGCTACTAGTGTAGTGCGTCACACAGATTGCACACTAAGTGGGGCGGACGCCCTCGTCCGCGCTGGGCCCCTGGCCCGGCTGGCGTGCTGAAGCCAAAGGCCGACGAGGGCGTCGGCCGCGGACCAGGGGTCCGCCCCACCTTGCTCCAGAAAGAGTTGGGATTTGTGACGCACACCACCAGCAGCGGACCGGTCACGCCCGACCCTTGAGGCGCGGACATGAGTCCGCGCGGTCGGGCGCAATGAACCTGTATTATCCGAAAGTGAACGTCCCTGGTAAGCTGGCTGGGAGCTTCATGATCCTGGCCATCTCGCTCGCCCGCGCCCAGTCCGTAACTCTGGACGTCAACTTCAAGCTCACCGATCTCGAGTCCAAACCGCTCCCCGGCCAGGTCGTCCGCCTGGTCTTCGGCGCCGGTCCCGACTGGCAATCCCCTGACGCCGGAAAGCGGTTGGTGACCGATGCGAACGGACAAGCCGTCTTCACTACGCCAGCCCCGCTCGACCGTCGCTGGACCTCGGTCCCGATCGGATTCACGGGTCTCGCCATGCCCACCCGTGCTCATCATCTGCAGGTCGCCGCGGAATTGGAACAAGTGCTCCCCGGCATGGATGCCGGCAAAGATCTCACCCTGCACCAGCTCTACCGCATGGATATCGACGTACTGCCCGACGGCGACTGCGCCACTTCCGATTTCACGGACGTCTACCTTGCGGATGCGAAGGGGCAGTTTCGCAAACCAGTGCCCCGCACCGGGTTGACGATACCGAATTCAGGCGGCCTGGTGCTGGACGGGATCGCATACCGAACCTGGGATCATCAGCTTGCCGCGATCGACGATGCCAAGACCCACTGGAAGCTGAAGCTGGGGTTCAAGCGCAGTCCGCCCCCGTCCGCCGCTGAGTCCCCCGCCTCCGAGTGAAAAGATCTCGCGCATCCTCCATCACATCGCGATTCGTCACGCCATCAGGCCAAACGAATTCCCCTATCCTCTAGCCAGAGGAGATCAAGCGCTCGAACCGACTGAGAGCTGATCCCACCGAAGCTTGGAATACCGGTCACCTCCGAGCCGACGTGTGCGAGAGTTGGGGTGCACGCCAGAGCGCTAATTCTGGCATTGGGGGCCCCCTAAAAATTTAAATCGGAGGAACATCCACGCCTAAAGTCGTCGAGAGCGCCGCTAATTGATCCCAAATCCCCTGCGCCACCGGAACCCCGTGCAGCCGACGTGTGTCTTCCGTTCGCCACTCCGGCACGCCCGCGATCAAGCACTTCATCGAACCCCGCCGCAGGCGCGGAATGCGTCAGCGTATCGCGCACAAATTCCATCCTCTTGACGAACTCCTCGCGAGGCATGAACCGTTCCACATCGATCGCCATGAAAAAATGCCCCGCGCGCATCCTCTTCCCCGGCGTGCGAATCCCCCCGAGCTCGGTCAGCATCGCCCCGCCCGACAGCACCGCGCATAGCACCTCCACCATCACAGCCAGTCCGTATCCTTTATATCCGCCCAGCGGCATCGGCAGCCCATCCGCAGCGACCTGCGGATCGGTCGTCGGATTGCCGTCCTTGTCCATCGCCCAGCCTTCCGGAATCGATTTATCGCCGCTGATGATCGCTTTATAAATTCGGTTGAGCGCGACCGTAGTCGTCGCCATGTCGAGCAGAAAAGTCTCCGGCCCCGGCACAGCCATGCAGATCGGATTGGTCCCGAGCATCCGTTCGCGACCCTGCCACGGCGCGACCAAAGGAGTCGCATTGCACATCACAATGCCAATGAACCCGGCGCGAGCAATCTTCTGCGCCCACCAAGCGCACGCCCCGAAATGCGTCGAGTCGCGAACGGTAACCATCGCCACGCCCGATTCGCGAGCAATGCGAATCGCATGATCGGTAGCCGCGTCGCTAACGCACTGCCCAATCCCGTGCTCGCCATCGTAAGTCATGCAAGAGCCAAACTCGCTCACGACATGACCACGAGTGTGCAGCTCAACGTTACCCATCTTGATCTGCTCGGTGTACCAAAGGAGCAGTTGGATGCCATGCGAATCAACCCCGCGAAGATTGGAAGCAACCAAAGACTCCGCGACAAGCGTAGCCGTGTTATCCGGAACGCCAGAAGCAACCAGAATCGCCCGCCCATAGTTCAGCAAGGGCAGTGTGTTCAATGATGACGAATTCGTTCGACATGAATTCGCAGCTTACCACTCACGCCGGGCGTCTGTTACGAGGATTGTACGCGACAGTAAGTCCATGGAGCGCGCCATAGGGAAATCGCTCGCACGGTGCAGGGATCAATCTGGATGTTCGATTACCTGTCGCCCCTGTAGCGGGATTGAGGAAAATGGTCTTGCCGGGGCACAGAACAGAAGAGTAAGAATGGGGAACTGTGCTTGATTGGTGGAAACAAGCCCGAAACAGATCTACAGCTACCGTTCTATTTCTTGCCAGCGTCGTCATAACGGTCGTATAGCGCTGTGGCACGGCTCCGTGTACGCGGGCCTTTTCAGCTCATCCCGCTCCGATTGCGGCGCAACCGACTTAGATTCTCTGCGGGTCGATGGAGCAACCAGCTAAGTATCCTTCAAAATGTCCATGGCGACAACTATCAAGCTAACCCTATGGATCTTGTACAGACCTACTTGACAGGTTTCGATTGTCCATTCTGGTCACGATCGCATCTGCGGCTCCAATACTAGTGCGACATCGGAGATAAACAAGAAACTCACTTTTAGCCTTTTTACCGGTGGCGCTGTGGCCAACATTCGGAGGGCCGTTTTGGAATTGGCCGTTCCATCTCAGCAATGTGGGATGGTCGTGCTTGCGTCGGTTGCTCACAAATTCTACTCACATAAGGCGCGTTAAACAACTCACCTTGGCAATAGCTAAGGCGAAACGGTCACTGGATCGCCCCCTCCAGCGAGTGCATAGCTTTCTTCCCCTCGTCTGCGAAGATAGAATCTCAGGTCACGCAGCTCCTCAAGCGCGAGGCTGAGCTCCGCAGCTCAGAACTCGCGCCGATTCGCATGAGTGGATTACAATGAGGAAGTTCGCAGTCTTCATCGGGCGCGTAGCTCAGCTGGTTAGAGCGCCTGCTTCACACGCAGGAGGTCCGGGGTTCGAGTCCCTGCGCGCCCACCATCCTTCACTTGGCTCCCGAACGTTGAACCGCTCCCTCTGGTCACGGCTCTGTATGGTGTTGCGGCAGGGACCGACAATGAGCCGCGACTAAAAGGAGCGGTTTAACGCCGACGTTTCACACACTCCCATGCGCGACGAACCGCCACAGGCTCTCTCGCGATAACCATCAAATACGCGCGCGCTCGCTCAATCCTCACGCCCGCGAACGACGCCGTCGTTTCTTCACACTCTTGCGAATAACCTTCACATCGATCGGCTTCGGCCAGACCTGCTCCAGCTCGATCTCGCCCCGCTGATGAGCGAGCACCATCTTCATCGCCTCGATCAGATCCTCGCCGAAAGTAGTGGCCTTGCTTCTCCGCATCTGCGGTCAGTATACGACGGAGTAGAATGACCTATGCGCCTCACGCTCGCCGGCCTCATCTTCCTCACCTCAGCGACCGCACAGACCCTCACCATCACCCACGTCAACCTGATCGACGTCGCCGACGGCAAGATCCTGCCGAACACCACCGTCTCGATCGAATCGAATCGCATCGTCAACGTCAGCGCATCCACCACCCGCAATCCGGCGCGAGGCATTGTCATCGACGGCACCAATCAATTCCTGATCCCCGGCCTGTGGGACATGCACACCCACGTCTACTTCGACAGCACCGCCGCCGACGGCACGGATCTGGTGCTCCCTCTATTCCTCGCGAACGGCATCACCGGCGTGCGCGACATGGGTAGTGAGCTTGATCCCGTGCTCCACGCGCGCGCGGAAATCACCGCTCATCGCATGACGGGCCCGCGCATGATCGTGTCCGGTCCCATGCTCGATGGGCCGAAGTCGCAGTACAAATCCGCCATCGCGATCGCGACTCCGGAAGACGGGCGCAAAGCGGTCGACCTGCTGAAGACCCGCGGAGCCGATTTCATCAAGATTCAATCCGGCGTCCCGCGCGAGGCTTACTTCGCCATCGCCGATGAAGCGAAAAAGCAGCACATCGAATTCGAAGGTCACGTGCCCGACGCCATTCGAGCATCGGAAGCGATCGCCGCCGGCCAGCGCACTTTCGAACATCTGATCGGCATCTTCGAAGCAAGCTCGCCCGATGAAGACAAATATCTGACCGGCAAAAAGACGCCCGGCGATTTTTTAAAAACGTACGATCCCGCGCGCGAAGCCGCCATCATTCAATTGATCGCCAAGAACGGAGTGTGGCAGTGCCCCACGCTCTACTGGGAACGCGGACAGTGGCTGGTGGACGCGATTGATTACACCAAAGATCCCGACCTCGCCTTCGCCGCGAAATCATGGGTCACCAAACAATGGCCGCGATCGCAGCGATCGATTCTGCGGACGCTCGATACCGATCCCCTGCCGGTGCGCGAAAAGTTCGTGGAGCACGAACTCGACATCATCCGCAAACTGCATGCCGCGAAAGTTCCGTTTCTCGCGGGCACCGATACGCCCGCCGGTGTCGACGTGATCCCGGGCATCAGTTTGCACCTGGAATTGCAGCGCTTCATCGCGGCGGGATTCACTCCGCTCGAAGCTCTGCAGACGGCGACGCTCAATCCCGCGAAGTATTACAACAAGCTCGCTGATTTCGGGCCGATCGCGAAAGGCAGAATCGCCGATCTGGTGTTGCTGCGCGCGAATCCGCTCAATGATATCCGCAACACGCGCGAGATCAGCGGCGTGATTGCCGACGGTCACTATTTATCGAAAGCCGATCTCGATCAGCTTCGCGAAAAGCTCAAGCAACTCGCCGCGTCGAAATAGTTGGTGTCACGTGGCGCGGGCCGCCAGGCCTGCAGCGTCGACAGTCCTGTCGACGTTTTCGGAAGCGCCGAGACGACTCTCGGCGCAGCAGGCTGGACAGCCCGCGCCACGCTCGCCGCCCTCTATCGATCAACCACCGGAGTCCAACCGCCCAACACGAATGCGGGATTGCTGTAATCCGCGATGGTCTTCGCGTCGGCCGGCGGCTTCAATTGCTTCGACACCGGATGCCGCTGCGACACGTCGATGGGATGACCATCCATGTCCATGCTGTTAAATTCCATAAAGCGAATGTGCGACGTATCGTCGTCGATCGGCCCCCATCCCGCCGCCGGAACGCCCTTCAATTTGCAATTGATCAGCACCGCTTCGGCGTAAGGATAATTGAGGCCGTGATTATTCGGCAGCCGCGCCAGCACTCGTGATGGCGGCGTCGGAGCCGTCTTGTTCCACGGCAGCGGCCGTTCCAGCGCGATGAACGTCGAATTGACGAACACGTTGCCGTGATTCGCGTCGGTATTGCGAATCCACATGAACGGGCCCACCGATTGCAGCTCGCATCGAATAAAAAACGCCGGGCCGACGCCCAGAATCGTGTCGCCATCGCCAATGATGGTGCTGTCTTCGAAATAAGTCGGGCCGCGCAGATTCAGCGCGTCGCCCGAACCTTTCAGAGTCATGTGGCTCACGATGTTTTTCGATCCCGAAATCAGCAGCGCTTCCGCCTGGCCAACGTAGTAATTGTTGATGGTGAAGTTCATGAACTCGATGCCGGTCGAGTCATACGCGGAAAACGCGCAGCGCCGCGAAGGCCCGGGCATCGGAGGATTGAACGCGCTGTTGTTGCCGTAGCCCACCTGAACCTTTTCGCGATTCTCGCCGCGAAACGTGATGTTGGATTTCTTGCGGAAGAACACGATCTCTTCGTAATTGCCGTTCTTGATGAACACGGTGACGCGCTGCGCCGGAGCGTCGGGAATGAAATCGACCGCACCTTGAATCGTTGAAAAATCGCCGCTGCCATCCGCTGCGACGACGACGCGAGCCGCAGTCGCCGACGGACCAGCAGCCTTCGTCGTGAATTGCCACGTGAATGCCGCGTCCGACAACACGCCCGCGTCGATCTGCACCATGTATTCGTGGCCGTACTTCAAAACATTGTTGTGCGGATAAATGGTCGCGACGTTTTCATGAATGATCACCGGATAAAAGTGGAAGTCGGACAAGCCGCCAATCGTCGTGAGCTGATAATTGTGCAGATCGGCGGGAGCGGTTCGCACCGCGGGCGTGGTCGTCGTGGGCGACGCGGCGTCGTTCGAAACGAACGCAGTGGGCGCTGGCGTGGTCACGCGATGCGAAGGATCGGGACCAGCGGGAATGCTCATATCGAGCGTGTCCACCAGCTTGTGATCCGCCGCATCGTAAATACGAATCGCGCCGGATTTACCGAGCGTAGGCGCGCTCGAAAACGTCAGCACCAGATGAGTATCAGGATTGACGCGAGCGGCGTGATTCGCTGGGAACATCGTGACAGCTCCCCACGCGGTAGTCGAAAACAGGATGGCAGCAAATTTCATGACAGTCACTCCAGAAATATATCAGCGGTTGGTCATTTGCTCAAGACGCTCCGGGTAGCGATCGCCGTGCACTTCGATCTTGGATGCGGCTTCAGCGATGTCGCGCAGATCGTCAGCCGTTAGCTCCACGGAAACCGCGCCGATATTTTCTTCTAACCGCTCCAGCTTGGTCGTACCAGGAATCGGCACGATCCACGGCTTCTGCGCCAGCAGCCACGCCAGCGCGATCTGCGCCGTGGTCGCTTTCTTCCGCGCCGCGATCGACGCCAGCAAATCGATCAAAGCCTGATTCGCTTTTAGCGCCTCAGGCGCGAAGCGAGGCAGCGCGCTTCGAAAATCGGCGGCATCGAATTTGGTGTTCGCGTCCATTTTGCCGGTGAGAAATCCGCGGCCCAGCGGACTGTACGGCACCAGCGCGATTCCCAATTCTTCAAGAGTAGGAATCACTTCGGTTTCCGGGCGACGCCACCACAACGAATATTCGCTCTGCAGCGCCGTCACCGGCTGCACCGCGTGCGCGCGGCGAATGGTCTGCACGCTCGCTTCCGACATGCCAAAATGTTTCACCTTGCCGTCGCGAATCAATTCCTTCACCGCTCCGGCCACGTCTTCGATGGGAACATTCGGATCCACGCGATGCTGATACAGCAGATCGATCACATCGGTGCGCAGCCGCTTCAGTGAACCCTCGACTGCCTGCCTGATATGTTCGGGCGTGCTGTTCAATCCCGGCCCGGCCTTCATCGTGCGCGCATCGAAATCGGGCGGAAGATCGAAGCCGAACTTGGTCGCGATCACCACTTGCTTGCGCAGCGGCGCGAGCGCTTCGCCCACCAGATCCTCATTGGTGAACGGCCCGTACACCTCCGCTGTGTCGAAAAAAGTGATGCCGCGTTCGACAGCGGCGCGCAGCAACGCGATCATTTCGTTTCTATCTTTGGGCGCGCCATACGACGCGCTCATGCCCATGCAGCCGAGCCCGAGCGCGGAAACTTCCAGGCCGCTCGATCCCAGTTTTCTTTTTTGCATTTGTGCCTTTCGAAATTACGCGTAGCGCAGCAGCGCTTTGAATCCGTAATCCATGTGATGTTGTATGTGGCAGTGGAACAGCGTCAGGCCGGGCTGATCCGCCGTGAAATCGACGACGGCGCGGCCGTAGGTCGGCACCACGACCGTATCCTTAATGACGCCCGACGTCGGCTTGCCGTAAATTTCCGCGATCTCCATTTGATGCCGATGCAGATGCAGAGGATGCGCATCGTCGGTGCGATTGTGAAACGTCAGACGGTATCGTGCGCCCTTCTTCAGCAGAAATTCCTGTTCGTGCGGATATTCCTTGCTGTTCACCGTGAAGCTGTTGAACTTGCCTGCGCCACGCGGAATCTTTTCGAATAGCATGTCGAGTTTTTCGGTGGGCACTGGTCCCGTCGGAGCTTTTCCGAAGATGGTGTAATCCCAAATCGATTTCGCCGGCGCGACCCATTGCGGCGTCTTGTGCTGATTCGCGTATTCGATCACGATGCCCAATCCGCCCTCACGCACCGGATCTTCCGGCGCACCCAAAATCCACACGCCCGGCTGATTCATCTCCACCCACGCGTCGATCCGCTCACCTGGACCCAGCATCAACACATCGACCGCGGCCGGAGTCGCCACCGGATTTCCGTCCAGCGCGATCACGTTGAATTTGTGACCGGGTAATGCCAGGTGACGATTCTCAATCGCGCTGGCGTTCAGGAAATGAAACATGACGCGCTGTCCCGGCGTGACGCGAATGGGATCGCCCGCGCCCAGCGCCTTATCGTTGATCGAAAAAATATCGGCCGCGACTTCGAGACCGACCGGCCGCGTGTCCATCACCTTCGGCTTCTCCGGCTGCGGCCATACGTTATCGAGATCGTCGGTGTCCATCGCGGTGTTGGTGAAATACGGCTCCCAATCGCGCAGAGCGAGGTAATGCTCCTGATCGAAATTGCCGGGGTTCTTGGCGCCTTCGATCACCACGAATCCGAACATGCCGGTGAAGCTGCCGCGATGCAGATCGTCCATCGACATGGTGTGGGTGTGATACCAGCGGGTGCCCGCGGGCGTCGGCGTGAACTGATATTTGCGATTGCCATGCGGCGGGACGGCCAGCGAACCTTCTTCTTCCGCACCATCGACTTCGGACGGAATCAGCAGGCCGTGAAAGTGGACGAACTCCGGCACGTCGGTATCGTTGATCACGTTGACGGTGACCGGCACGCCTTCTTTCATGCGCAGCAGCGGACCGGGCGACGTTCCGTTGTAGCCGATGGTGCTGAGCACTCGATTTTTCGCGAGCTCGACGGTGACGGTGCCGATCCGCAAGGTGAAATCGGTCTTGGCGATATCGGGCCCGGCGGTCGGGGTGAGGAAGGAGGTGGGTTGCTGCGCGGAGAGCGGTCCACTCGCCGCCGCTAATCCGAGCTTCAAGAAATCGCGTCGCTGCATCGGAAAGCACCATGGTACCGCTGGAGTCGGTCAGATTTTTCTCGCAATGTGGGGCAGGTTTTCAACCTGCTGCGGATTTTCAATCCGCCTGTTCGTTTGCAAGTGAAAAAGCAGGCCGATTGGAAATCGGCCGCAGGATGAAAATCCTGCCCTACAAGCGCTCTTCCACTAGCCGAGATAATCTCGATAGGGCGGGCGCCATTACTTCTTTGAAGGTGAGGTTATTCGAAAATCGGTGCGATTCGGGCGAGCACCTCTTCCATGATCGCAGCAGGAAGGGCCTCTAGTTTCCGGCCACTCCGCGCGGCGAGATCAAGTGCTCGTGGTTGATCGCAGCGAACGACGCCGGAAGTTTTCGTTCCAGCGCCGGCGAGCTTCACCGTGAACCCGGCTGCTCTCGCAAATGCGCCGCCGCTGGTGATCGGGACGACGACGGGAACCTTGGTGGCGCGGTTGAAGGCGTCGGGCGATACGATCAACACGGGGTGGCGACCCTTTTGTTCGTGCCCCTCAGCGGGGTCGAGCCCGACCAGCCAGATGTCGCCTCGCTTCATTCCCTGATCCCTAGATCAATTCGCGGCCAGCCCGCTTGCCGCGTACCCAATCGCGATCCTTGGGGTCGCGCCGGCCTTTCGGTGCGCCTTGCGCGAGCAACTCGTCGAGCGTATAGCGGGGCCGCTGCTGCGGCTCAATCACAATACGCCCGCTGCGTACCGCGAGCCCGATCTTGGATCCGGGGCGCAGCTTCAGCACATCGAGCAGCGCGGGAGGGATGGCCAGCATGATCGATCCGCCGACTTTGCGCAGGTTCGTGGTGTGCATAGCTAGTTATATATTAGTATAACGTTACGGGATCTGAAACACCACGCGAGTCGAGCCTGTGTCCGCGTTCCACACGCTTTCGACATCAGCGAGCGGATAAGTTTTCGTCACGATCTTGAAGCCGCCCGGTACCGTCGCCTGCATCACTTCGCCGATCGCCTCCACCAGCTTCTCCACAGGAACACTGCCGATGCCGCTGCCCATCATCACGATCGACGAAGAGCGCAGCGCCGCGGCAGGCAGCGTGATGGTCGACGCGCTGATCGAGCCGATCTGCACGAATCGGATCGGTACCGCCTCTTTGCCCGCTTTCGCGCCGGCGATCAGAATCCGTTCCGCGCTCGGTCCGTACAAATAATCGAGCACCATGTCGATTCCATCGCCGCCGAATTGCTCTTTCAACGCATCTTCGAACGCATCGCCGGCGTCGCCGATCGGAATGACCACATCGGCTCCTAATGCAGCTAGTCCATTCGTCTCGACGTTCCTGCCTGTCGCCACCACCTTTGCGCGCGCCCATGTATTTTGCGACCTGAATCGCCAGTCGACCCGCGACGCCGGTCGCTCCATTGATCAGCACGCGTTCGCCCTTGACGAGCTTGGCGCGTTCCTTGAGCGCGGCCCATGACGACATCCCCGGATTGCCGATCGCGGCAGCGGTCGCATCATCCAGATCGTCCGGCAGCGAAACGCATTGCGCTGGCCGCACCACGGTCTTCTCCGACATGCTTCCCCATGGCGATTTCGGCAGCACAAAGTAAACCCGACGCCCATCGTCGAGCCGTCCCACGCCGTCGACACCGACCACGAACGGCAGATCGCCAGAGGAGCTGTAGTGCGTTCCCGACGCCCTCCCTTTCACTAGATTGCTGAGCGCGGCGGCGCTGACCGTGACGCGGACTTCTCCATTCGACGGATTCGGATCTCGAAAATCTCCATACACAGGCGTTTTGCCCGCTTCAACAACCATGGCGGCTTTCATATGTGTGTATTATACACATATGAAGGAAATCCGGCAGCTTCATCACACCCTGGTCGATCTGGTGGGCCTGATGAACCGCCCGCAGCGCGATGCTGCATTGCTTCAGGAAGCCGGAGTCTCGCTCGATCGGGCGCTGTTTCCGCTGCTGATTGCGATCGAGCGCAAGGGCCCGCTCGGCGTGGTCGAATTGGCGGAACTGGTCGGGCGGGATTACACCACGGTGAGCCGCCAGATTCCGAAGCTCGAAAACCTTGGCCTGATTCGCCGCCGGGCTTCGAAGTCGGATCAACGCGTCCGTGAAGCTGCGATCACGGCGAAGGGCAAGCGCATGACCGGTGCCCTCGATGCCGCGCGCGAACGCATGGCCGCAGTTCTGTTCGCCAAGTGGAGCAAGCGCGATCTCAAAGATCTGGCTCGCCTGATGCGCCGCTTTGCCGACGATCTGCAGTCTACTTAAGCTATGGTCTCCAATCGTTCCATCCCCAAGAGCACCGTGCTTCCCGAGCTTGCCTATCCCGATATCGGCGGAGCAATCGATAAACTCCATGAAGCATTCGGATTCACCGTGCGCATCCGAATCGGCGATCATCGCGCGCAATTGAACGTCGGCGATGGCGCAGTCATTCTCATCGAACTCGATCGCGATGTTGCGCGGAAGTGCTCGGTCATGGTGCGCGTGGAAGATGTCGACGCCCATTGCGAACACGCCCGCCGCCACGGAGTTAAGATCCTGCGCGAGCCTACCGATTTCCCCTACGGCGAACGCCAATACAACGCCGAGGATTTCGCGGGACACCATTGGTGCTTCACCCAATCCATCGCCGATGTCGATCCGCGCGATTGGGGCGGAACGCCCGGCCAATTGTAAGCGCTGGAGATGATCGCGATCATCTGATATGCTTCAAATCAAATGCGAGGCCCATCCTCCTCGACGCTCGCCCGAGTGATCGTCACTCTCGCCGTCATGTGTCCGCTCAGCGCCGGATTGTTCGCACTGCAGCGTGGAGGATATCGCCAACGGCAACAGCAGGATTACTACGGTCCCAACGTTCCTTCCGAATTTTATTGGTCGCGGCTGATGTACAACTCGGGTTACGCGAACGGCAATAGCTTCGGCTATCGCGGATTTCGCGGCGGATGGGCGCAGGATTATCCCAAAGCCGACAACGATTGCCTGATCGCGCTGCGCCGTCTGACGCACATCAATTCGCCGTCGCCGCTGAACGTGGTCGATACCGATAGCGATCATCTGTTCGATTACCCGTGGATCTACGCCGTTTCCGTTTACAACTGGACCTTCACCGAAGATGAGGCCAAGCGCCTGCACGATTATCTTCTGAAGGGCGGCTTCCTGATGGTGGACAATTTCCATGGCACTGACGATTGGGAGCATTTCATGGCAAGGCATGCGCATGGTGCTGCCCGATGCGGTGGTGGAAGATCTGCCGGACAACGACGAGATCTATCACGTGCTGTACGACATCAACGAAAAATTTCAGATTCCCAGCGAAGTGTACGTCAACACCGGCCGCACGTATGAAAAGGACGGCTACGTGCCCAAGTGGCGCGCCATTCGCGACGCGCATGGGCGCATCATGGTGGCGATCTGCGCCAACATGCATCTGGGCGACGCCTGGGAGTGGGCGGACAGCCCCGAGTATCCCGAGAAGTTTTCCGGACTTGCATTTCGCATCGTCCTGAACTACATTACCTACGCCATGACCCACTAAACATGAATCGCGCGAGCCCGTTCTCTCACATTGCCGAAAGCCCCCGCGCACATGTTCGAGTTCTTTTTTAAATATCCACAGTCGGCGTATGCGCGCGGCCAGATCGCGCTGTTGGGCGCGTGGCCGAAATGGATTCTCGCGCTGCTGATCGTCGCCGCCGCGGTCGCGATCTGGCGTGGCGATCCGTCGCGCACTTGCATGAAGCCGCGCCGAACATGCGCGGCTGGCGATCCTGGCTGATCTGGGGATTGCAGACGCTGCTGGCGGCGATCGTGCTGGTGCTGCTGTGGCAACCCGCGATCACTGTCGCGGAGTTGAAGCAGCAGCAGAACATCATCGCGGTGCTGGTGGACGATTCGCGCAGCATGGGCGATTATCGAGGACGGCTCCACGCGTGAGGCGCAGGCCGTCAAGGCGCTTGCAAAGCGGCGTGCTCGCGAGTCTGCAACAGTCGTTTCAGACGCGCCTCTATCGCGTCGAGCGACGTGCCGACGCAGAATCGAGAGCCTTAAAGACGCTGCGACCCGATGCGCCCTCCACGCGGCATCGGCGATAGCCTTAAGCAGTTGAGCGAGGAGACTTCCGATCTGCCGATCGGCGCGGTGGTCCTGCTGAGCGACGGCGACGACAACACCGGAGGCGTCAGCGCGGATGCGATCAGCGCGCTGCGCGCCCGCCACATTCCGGTTCACACCGTGGGCTTCGGGCGCGAGCACGCGGAGCATGATGTGGAACTGGACGATGTCATGGTCGCGCCGCGCGCCATGGCGGATCGCGGCTCGCCGCCAAGATCACGCTTCATCAGCGCGGATACGCTGGCGCGAAGATCGACGCTTACGGTTCAGGATGTTAGTGCCGGGCAGGCCAAGGTTCTCGCCGCTCGAACGCTTCACGCTGGGTGCCGATGGCAATCCAGCAAACCGAGACGTTGATGTTCGATATCGGCAGCGCGGGCGCGAAGACGCTGCAGATTTCGCGGCCGCTCCGCTCTCGCGGCGAACAGAACACCGCGAATAATATGCTGACTCGGGTGGTGAACGTCGCCTCCGAGCCGCGCCGCATCCTATATATAGAGGGCGAGCCGCGCTGGGAATATAAATTCATCCGCCAGGCGGAACAGGACGACCGCATGGTGCAGATCGTCTCCATGGTCCGCACCAGCGAAAACAAAACCTACCGGCAGGGAATCGGCGATCCGAAGGAACTCGCCGACGGATTTCCCATCGCGCGCGGAGGATCTGTTCGGCTATCAGGGATTGATCATCGGCTCGGTGGAAGCGGGTTATTTCACGCCCGTCGCAGCAGGAACTGATTCGCGAGTTTGTGGATCGCCGCGGCGGCGGATTGCTGCTGCTGGGCGGGCAATTCGCGCTGGCCGATGGCGGCTGGAACGCGTCCAAGATCTGCGACCTGTTGCCCACGGTGCTGCCCACGCAGCCCGGAACCTTTCATCGCGAAGCCGATCCGCGCACGGGCACGACGCATGCGACTGCCGAGCTTGCGCCCGCGGGCGTCGACAGCATCATCACGCGCCTGGTCGACGATCCCACGGCGAACGCGGCCAAGTGGAAGCAGCTGCCGTACCTGATGGATTACGAAGACGCGGGTACGGCGAAGCCGGGCGCGACGGTGCTCGCCAACATGATCACGCCGGAAGGCCGCAAGCTGCCTCTGCTGATCACCGAAAATTTCGGCCGCGGGCGCACTGCGATCATGGCGACGGGAGGCAGCTGGCGCTGGCAGATGAGCTTCGCCGCTGGGCGACACGGCTCACGATCTGTTCTGGCAGCAGCTACTGCGCTGGGTGGTGTCCGATACGCCGGGCCACGTGACCGCGTCGGTGCCGGCGCAGATGCTGCTCGATAACGGCGCCGTGACGCTCACCGCCGAAGTTCGCGATGCAGCAGTACAATCCGGCGCCGCGATGCGAAAGTCGAGGCGCATATTTTAGGGCCCGAGCGGCGTCAGCGCGCTGGTGGAGATGACGCCGGTGCCCGATAACCCGGGACAGTTTCAAGCGGCGTGGATCGGCTCCGAAGGCCGGCGCGTATTTGACCGAAGTCACCGCGCAGCGTGCGATCCGAAGACGGCACGGTGAAGGAGATTGGGCCGCGACGTTCTGACGTTCCAGCGCATGGACGGCGTCGCGGAGAATTTTCATACCGAGCAGAATCGCGAGTTGCTGGAGACAGCTCGCCACGCAGACGGGCGGGCAGTATTGGAAGCCCGCCGACCTCGGCAGTCTGGTGAACAGCATTCCCTTTTCGGAAGCCGGCGTGACCATGCGCGAGACCAAAGATCTGTGGGATCTGCCGATTGTGTTTCTGGTCCTGGTGCTGCTGCGGTTTTCCGAATGGTGGCTGCGGCGTAAGTGGGGGATCGTCTAATTGGGGCTCTTCTGCGCCGTGGTTCCTGGCCGCGCTCGCGGGCGTCGCGCTGCCGCTGTACCTGCATTTGCTGAAGCGGCAGAAGAATCCGCCGCGAGCCGGTTCCTTCGCTGATGCTGTGGGAGTCGCGAACGCATCAGCTCCGACGCGGCATCGGCGGCTGCACTATCTGCTGCTGCTCGCATTGCGATTGCTGGTGTTGTTCGCTGCTGATTCTCGCGTTCGCGAATCCGTTCATCAATCGCGACGCGGCGACGCTTGCGAGCAACCGGCTCGTGCTGCTCGTCATCGACAATTCGTTCAGCATGCGCGACGGAACGCGATTGGCGGACGCGAAAAACGCGGCGATGAGCGTGCTCTCGGAAAAGGCGCAGCGCGCGGACAGGTCGCGGCGTTCGGCTCGCAACTGCAGATCATGACGCAGGCGATTGAAGATCAAGCCGCGTTGCGCGCCGCGGTGCAATCGATTCAACCGGGCGATGGCCACGGCAATTTTGGCGAACTCGCACGAGCGGTGCGCGCTCTTGGCCGAGGCCGTTCGCACGTTCCGATCGAGCTGCATGTGTTCAGCGACATGCAGCGCACCGACCTCGCCGCCGACGTTTTCCGATATGGCGCTGCCGTCCAATGTTACGCTGACCACGCATGCGGTGATCGACAAAGCGCAGCCGAACTGGACCGTCGAATCGGTGGACGCGCCGGGGCAGGTGTGGGGCAAGGACGTGAAGGCCGATTCACGTCCAAGCGGTGATCGCGGGGTATGGAACTCCCGCCGCGCAGACAGATCTTTCGCTGGTGGTGAACGGCAAGACCACCGCGACCAAGAGCGTCTCGTTCCCGCCAATGGACGCGCCACTGTCGAATTCCCATCGCTTGAAGTGCCGTACGAATTCAGCCGCTGCGAAGTGAAAATCGATTCCGACGACGCGTTTCCCGACGACGATCTGCGCCGCTTCGCCGTCGAGCGTTCCGATCCACAGCAAGGCGTTGTTGATTCACGACTATAGGACAACCGATCGCCGCTCTATATCGGCGCGGCGCTTTCGGCGGCGGCGCAATCGGCATTCACGCTGGAATCGATCGCGCGAATGAAGCGGCCGATCGCCAGCTGTCGAACTTACGCGTTCATCATTCTGTCCGATCGTGAACTTCGGTGCCGCCGCTTCTGGATAATTCGCTCACCGCTTATGTGAAGGCGGGCGGAAGTCTGTTGATCGCTGCGGGAACATCGGCGGGCGCGCGCTTGCAGATTCCGATTTTCAACGCGAAGATCATCGCCACGCGCGATTACAACCGCATGCCAGATCATCACATGACCACCGGCTCCAGCGATTCGACTTATCCCGCGGTGGCGAAATCCGGCGCCTGGACCGGCGTGAAGTTTTTCTATGCGCTGGATGTCGATCCCACCGATGCGCGCGTCATCGTGCGGCTGGGCGATCAGACGCCGCTGCTGCTCGAAAAGAAAATCGGCGAAGGCCGCGTGATGCTGTTCACTTCCGGCCTCGATAATCTCACCAACGATTTTCCGCTCGATCCGGCGTTTGTTCCGTTCATCGAACAGAGCGCGCGCTATCTGGCGGGGAGTGAGCGCAAGGGCGGCTCGCGCGCGGTCGATTCGTATCTCGAATTGCGCACCGCGAAAGAAAAAGCGGAAGGCGTGGAGGTCACCGGCCCCGATGGCAAGAGCGCGCTGACGTTCACGCAGGCCGCCAACGCGCAATCGTTCCAGCTCACCGAGGCGGGCTATTATCAGATCCGCTATCCCAACGGCAGCCAGGACGAAATCGGCGTGAATCCCGATCCGCGCGAATCGAATCTCGACGTGATTCCGGATGACGTGCTGGCGTTGTGGAAAGGCGGATCGTCATCGCAGGAAGCGTCGCCTACTCAGGCCGCGACCGCCGCGAAGCCCGGCAAGATTCCGCAGAGCCTGTGGTGGTACCTGATGCTGGCGCTGCTCGCGCTGGTGATCGCCGAATCGGTGGTGGCCAGCAGCTACTTGGGAACGCAGCGCGAAGATGCCGAACTCCCGACGACTGCGCGCCCTTAGGCTGATGAAAAACAAATCGCAGGCGACGAAAGGCGATCGCCTGCGCTACTGCGCGCCCCCCGTCGCCGTAGCTTTCGACGAAGGCGCGCCCAGCGTCAGGGCCATCGCCGCCCATCCCGTGCCCGCCGCTGAAATCGATTGATTCACGCCGTGCGGAAATCCGGTTTCAAAGAACGGCTGGAGTGCCAGCGCGCGGGTGCGCACGAACCACGATCCATCGGGCTGCTGATGATTCAATAGATATTGCATGCCGCGTTGATACACCGCATCGGACACCGGCATTCCAGCATTATTCAGCGCGACCATCGCCCGTCCGGTCGCAAATGCGCTGCTGGCGGAAATGGTAGGCAGATCGCCCCAGCCGCCATCGGCGCGTTGCAGCGCGATCACTTCCTGACGCGCTTTCGCGATCGCCGCTTTATCTTTGCTCGCCCAGGCGAGACCCTGCAGCTTCCAAAGCCCGTCCTCGGGTACGGTGACTTTCGCCGTCGCGAGCCACGCAGCCGCGCGCGCCACGGCTTTGTCGTATTCGGCTTTCTGGCCCGCGGGCGCGTAGAGCTGCAGCGCGCGCATGCCGACCACGGTGTTGCCGACGTAATCGGAGCAGATGGGCGGGCGCGAGTCCGCGGCCGGATAAGCCCAGTGCCCATCGCTAAGCTGATGCGACTTGATGTACATCGCGACCGCATCGGTGTTCAGATCGGCCTTGTAATGCTCGGCATTGAGACCCATGGCGACGTAGCCGAACACCACCGGTCCGATGAAATCGGGCACGGCGGGCATGAAGCCCTGCCACAGGAATTCGCGGGTGTGTTCGACGAACTGCACGTTGGTCTTGACTTGCCCGGCGGCGATCTTCTCGTCGATCTTGAATCCGCGCGAGCGCGCCATGCCGATGGTCATCGCGGTGAAGCTATCGTTATGGCAGGACACGCAGCCTGATTTCGCAGTGAACCCGGCGTCGGCGCGCTGCAGCAGAGGCAGGCTCTTCTGAATCGCGTCGCCGAGCGATGCGGCGCGCTTGGGCGCGGGCTCCGGCGCCAACTGAACCGCACTCTTCGCGCCGGCCTTTTCAAGCGCGCGGGTCAGCTCATTTTCACCGCGCAATCGCGCGACATCAAGAATCGTCATGCCGGTGTCGACACTATTCTGGTGCGGACTCTTCGCGTTCACGTTCGCGCCGCGTGCGATCAGCACTTTCGCCGCTTCCACATTCACCATGTCCGAACCAGCGACATAGGCGAGCGCAGTGTGGCCCAGCGGATCTGTCGCATCGACCTCCGCACCGCGATCGAGCAGCGTGCGGATCGCCGTCGGCGTCCACGAAGTTGGCCACCTGCAGCAGTACGGGCGTGTAGATTCCTTGGGCAGATCCTGCTTCAGCAGGATGTCCACGCATCCGCGGCACTCCACCGCGTAGGACATCAGCAGCGCACCGATCGCCGACGCTTTCACATCGGCACCATGGTCGATCAGGTATTGCATGATCTGCGGGTCGGCGCTTTCAGCCGATTGCGCCAGCGGAGAAGATTCGGCCTGAACATTCCTGGTCGGATTCACGTTCGCGCCATGCTCCACCAGCAGCTTCACGATCGGCAGGCTATTGGGAACCGCGGCCGCGACCATCAGCGCCGTGCGCCTGTCGTCGGAGATGGCGTTGACGTCGGCTTTGTGATCGATCAGGGCTTTCGTCTTCGCCAGATCTGTCGCAGCCCAGATCAGCGCGGTCGCGCCGGAATCGTTCTTGGCGTTGACGTTGGCGCCCTTGGCGATCAGTTGTTCGAGGAACGCGGCGTCGCCATACATCGCCGCGAACATGAACGGAGTCGCTCCGCCGGGTCCACGGGCGTTGATCAATTTCGAATCGGCGGCCAGAGCGTTCAGGAATCCTTTGCGGTCGTTCGCGCGCAGCATCTCAACTGCCGCGACCGCCTTCGGATCAATCGGGGGGCGCTCCACTTCAACCGACAGCGAATCGGGCCAATCGGCACCCTGCTCGATCCATTTCTTGATGATCGCGACTTTATCGGCGCTCAGTTGTCCGGTGGGAGGCATGGGCATGCCGAACTGGCCGTCGATCAAGCGGTGAAACAGGAGGCTGTTTTCGCTGCTCCCAGGCACGATGCGGCGCGCGGCGAGCGCGGTGCTCTTGCGATCCAGCCGCAGGCCGTTGGTCGCCAACGCCGGACCATGACATCCGAAGCAGTTCTGCCGGAAGATCGGCAGCACATCGCGGCCGAAATCGACTTTACTCTGCGCAAACGCCTGCGCGGCAATGAACAATCCAATCGCCAGTCTCTGGAACATGTCCCGTCCCCCTGAGAGGTGAGTTTACAACACAACAGGCATGCTACAAATATCTAATCCTGTTCGTCGCCCTCTAGCGCGCTCCATGCTGTCGCGCCTCACTGACGGCCGTCAGGGTTCCATTGAGGCGCGACAGTTCTGGAGCGCGTTCGGGTGCGATATCCTTTAAATGATTTAAAGAACGGCCGTTGGGAGGTTCGTGAGTCTCCGCGATCAACTTCACGCATATATTGCGCAGCTTGAAAAACGACTGCGCTGGAGTACGGTGTTGCGCGGAGTGGCGATCCTGACGGGCACCGCTCTGCTGGCCACGCTCATTCTGGTCACCATCGCCAACGCGGGCGCCTTTTCCGATGGCAGCGTCAGCGCCACCCGTTCCGCGCTGATCTCTATTCTGATCATCGCGGCTGCCGCGGGACTGGCGTGCCCTTATACCGCCTGACTAGCCGCCGAGCCATCGGAGCGGCCGAATCCACATTCCCGCAATTCGAACAGCGCCTGACGACATTCACCGAACGCGACGGGCGCGATCCTTTTATCGAATTGCTGGCCGAAGATACGCTTGAAGTCGCGCAAACGGCGGAGCCGGAGCAGTTCGTCACCAATAGCCGGCTGTGGATTTCGCTCGCGATCGCGTCGGTGCGTTCGTGGTGTTGATCTGGATGATCGCCGCCGGGCCTGGATTTCTCGGCTATGGCGCGTCGCTGTTGTGGACCGGGCCGCATCATGATAAGCCTGCTCTTTACGATCTGCGGGTGATTCCCGGAGATGCCGTGGTTCGGCGCCACGCCGATCAGTTGGTTTCCGCGCTGCCGACCGGCTTGAAATCGCCGACGGTGAAGTTGTACGCGCGGTTCCAGAGCTCCGCCAAGTGGGACGAGATCCCGATGCAGCCCGCAGGCGGCGGCGATTTCGCGGGCGGATATCAATTTCATGTTCGCGGCCTGCCGGAGAACGTGGAGTATTACGTCACCGCGGGCGCGATGACGTCCAAGCATTTCAATATTCACGTCACCGATCTGCCTTCGGTGAAGCAGATCCAGAGTTACCTATCATTACCCTGCCTGGACCGGAATGCCGAACGATATCGAAGAGCGCGGCGGCGATCTGCGCGCGGTCGAAGGCACGCACGGCGGAACTCGACGTCATCGACCGATCGGCCTCTCAACGGACGGGCAGATCCAGCTCGACAGCGGTCAGAAGATTCAGCTCGCCGGCGGCGCAGAACAACGTGTATCGCGGCACGGTCAAGATGGAACAGGACGGCGTCTATCACGTTGCGGGAGTGGAACAGGGCCAGCCCGTTCGCATCTCGCGAAGATTTTTTCATCGAGGCTCGCAAGGCGAATCCGCCGCAGATCGCGCTGGTCCGGCCCGGCCGCGGCGATTATCATGCCAGCCCGATTGAAGAGGTGACTGTCGCGGCGAAGGCACAGGCGATTACGGGCTCAAGGATGTCGACGCTGCATTATTCCGTGAACGGCGGCCCGGAGACGCGGTGGATCTGCTGCGGAATAAGGGCGACGAAGCAGGCCGACGGCGCCACCACTTTATCGCTCGAAGAATTTCAAGCTGGTGCCGGGCGATCTGGTCAGCGTCTACGCGACGGCGAAGGACGCCAACGCCGAATCGCACACCGACATGATCTTCATCCAGGCCGATCCGTTCGAGCGCGAATTTTCGCAATCGCAGCAATCGGGCGGAGGCGGCGGTGGTGGCGGCGGAGGCGGCGGCGACCCATCGCGCGCAGATTTCGCAGCGGGAGAAAGAAATCATCTCGCAGACTTTCAAGCAGCAGGCCGACAAGAAGGCGACCGCGCAGCAGGCGGCCGAAATCTCGAAGCTCCTTTCGGAATCGCAAGCCACTCTGCGCGATCAGGCTATGACGCTTTCCGGCCGCTTGCAGGCGTCGCGAGTTGACCGCAGAAGTCGCAGGCCATCAGCGATTTTCAGAAGGACATGATCGCGGCGTCGAAGGCCATGGATCCGGCGGCGCAGCAGTTGCAGTCAGCAGAAATGGAAAGACGCGATTCCCAATGAGCAGAAGGCGCTGCAATTTTTGCTGCGCGCCGAATCGACGTTCCGGCAGATCCAAGTCGCGTTCGGCGCGGCGGCGGTGGTGGTGGCGGCGGGGGGGCGGCGCGGCGCGCGATCTGGCGGCGCTGTTCGATCTGGAACTCGACACCGAGAAGAATCAGTACGAGACCGGGCAGCAAGCAAAATCGGCGAGCGCGGAACAGCGCGCGCAGGAAATCGACGATGCGCTGAAGAAACTGGACGAGCTGGCGCAAGCGCGAACGAGATCTGGCGCAGCAGCAGCGCAACACCACCAAGCAAACCGCCGAGCAGAAATGGCAGCAGGAGATGTTGCAGCGCGAGGCGCAACAGCTCGAGCAGCAGATGGCAGCAGCAGCTCGGCCAGCAGGGGCAGAGCGGACAGCAGAGCCAAGGACAAAGCGGCCAGCAGGCGCAGAGCAGTGGCCAGTCAAGCGGCCAATCGAGCGGGCGGGGCAGCAACAGCGCGTCGAATTCCCAATCGGGTCAATCCGGCTCGCAACAAGCAATTCGCAACAATCAAGATGCCCGCCAGCAGGCCGCGCAGCGCGCGCTCGATCGTCTGAAGCAGTCCATCGACGATATGAAACGCGCCGGATCGCAAGGATCGAGCGCGCCGATTCGCGACGCGCCGCCGATCGTTTGCGGGAAGCGACCGATCTGCTCGGAGGCCTCGAACAACAAGATGCGGGCAGCCGTTTGAATTCGATGGCGCAGACCGCCGGCCAATTGGCCGAACGGCAGAAGCAGCAAGCGGACCAGGTTCGCGCGACTGGTCGCCGAACAGAATTCGGCGAAAGCTTCCGGCAAGCAATGGACGCCACCGACGGCGCAGGATATCGACAAGATGACGAGGATCGGCAAAAAGTCACCGAGGATCTGCAGACGGCTGACGCAGCAAGTGCGCGGCGCAGCGCGCGATCTTTCGTCCACGCAGCCGGGCGCATCGTCGAAATTGCGCAGCGCACTCGAGGGCGTCGATGAGAACGATCTGAACAATCGCATGCAGCGCAGTTCGGATTGGTTGCGCGGCGGCGGATTCTCCGATCAGGCCGAAACCGCGCTCACCAACGATCTTCAAAAGCTCAGCCAGGGAATCGGCGAGGCGGCGCGCGCATTAGGCGGGCAGCGCTCGTCTAAAGACACCGAGATCAGCAAGGCGATGGATAATCTTTCGCGATTGCGCGATCAGATCGCCGGCATGGGTCGCAGTCGTCAGAAGCGGGTCAGCAAGGGCAGCGGACAGGAACCTCAGGGCCGAGGCGGTCAGCAGCGGCCAGCGGCGGGCAATCGGGCCAAGGCGGTCAGCTCAGCCGCGATGGACAGGGCGGATCAACCTGGACAATCCGGACAGCAAGGGCAAAACGGTCGAGGCGGCGGGCAAGGTCAGAACGGCGCGACGGGCACGGTGGGCGATCGAGTCGCAGGAATGGTCGGCAATCCCAACGGCGGTGGCACGCGACAGGGCGGCCCGATGAATGGCGGGTCGGACACCGGCAATACCCGCATCACCGGCCACGCGGTCGCGCCGCATCAGGGGCCCACGCCCGCCGATACACAGCGCGAGATCGATCAGGGATTGGACTTGCTCAACCAGGTTCGCGCCGCGGTGCAGGATAGCCCTGAAGCGCGGCAGCAGGTGCAAGCGTTGATCGATCAGATGCGCAATCTGGATCCCAAGCGCTTCCCCGGCAATCCCGCGCTGGTGGAGCAGATGCATCAGCAACTGATGAGCAATGTGGACGCGCTGGAATTGCAGCTCCGTCATCAGCTTGAAGAAGGCAAGGGCGGCACGATTCGCAACGCCGACCCAACGAAAGTTCCAGCCGGTTATCAGAACTCGGTCGCGGATTACTATCGCAAGCTTTCGACCAGCGGTACCAACCACTAGTGGCTGCGCGATGGCTTGAGCCATCGCATGATCCGCTAAGAGCGGATCCGCCGGCAAGGGTGCCCGCCCCACAGCGCGCTAATCGAAGAGGTGCGGGATGAAGCGGCTGGTGTTCGTCACGATCGGGGTGTTCGATTCACGCACGCCGATTCCCGCTGATTCCTGCCCGATCACCCAGCTCCCGATCACTGCCGTCATTCCAACGGCTTCCTGATAAACGAAACCCTCCTGTCCGTACGCGCCGCCGGTTTCGAAATCACCGCTCGCGATATGCAGAGTAATGTTGGCGCCTTCGCGGCCCAGCAGCGGCTTCCTCACCCACGACGTCATCGCGCCGGGAGAATCGAAACTGGCGCGCAGAAGATTGGGATGATCCGGATACATCTCCCACAGAATCGGCAGAATGCCTTTGTTCGAGAGCAGCATCTTCCACGCAGGTTCGATCCACATCGTATCGCTCGCGTTCAGAAATTTTCCGAATTCCTCACGAACCATCCACTCCCATGGATACAGTTTGAAAACCGCGCCGAGCGGACGCTCCTCGCGATCCACGAACGCCGCGCCGTTCCATCCGACGTCGCCGATCGAGAGCATCGATCCGTCGAGTCCCGCCTGCTGCGCCGTATCGAGCAGATACTTGACCGTCGTCGCGTCTTCCATATCGTCCATCGAACAGAACGTGATATCGCGATCGAATTCCTTCCAGCGTGCGATCAGCCGCTCATGAATGGAATTGAACTGATCGCACGCGGGGAATAGCTCTTCGAGCCAATACCACTGCACCACCGCGGCTTCGAGCAGCGACGTCGGAGTGTCGGCGTTGTATTCCAGAAGTTTCGGCGGATGCATTCCGTCGTAGGCGAGATCGAAGCGTCCGTACAGCGAAGGCTCCTGCCGGCGCCACGATCGTTCGATCAGATCAATCGCGTGTTCGGGAATGGCCAATTGCGAATAGAGATGTTCGTCGATCACACGCTGAGCCGCGCACAGCGCCATCGCTGCCAGTTCATTGGTCGCGCATTCCAGTTCGTCGACTTCCTTCGCACTGAACGAATAGAACGCCGATTCGTCCCAATAAGGCTGCTCGCCCGAATGCCACAGCAGTCCGGCCTGTTCTACTTTTTCTTGCCAGTTCGGTCGAGGCGAGCAAGACACCCGGCGCATTCAGCAGCTGGCGCTGTGACTCGCGCCGGTGGATCCAAAGCCGCCATAGGAGACAACGTGAGCGCCGCCGGTCCCGGAATAGTGGCCGCAGTTGCCCACTTCCGCTGGAGTGGTCACGCCGCCGACCTGCTCGAAGTTACGATGCATCTCCAGATAATCTTTATATGGCTGCTGAAAGGTGAGCGGCGTCCATCCCCCGGGCGCGCAGTATCCGCCCAGCCTCACTGCCGATTTGCAAACCCTGGCGTTGAACGTGGCCGCGTCGCAGGGGTTCAATGGATCTTGACCGCGCGCTGCGATCCCCATGGCAGCGGCGAAGGTCACCAGAACTTGCTGAGACCTCTTCATAATTTGCTGCTTTAGTCTACGCCGTGCGGCAGTTCGAGAAAAGAGTTTTCTTACCAGCGGGCGAGATTAGTCCACGAACGGTCACTTCGGGTGAACCCGGGTGTTGAACCGCTCCCTTTGGTCACGGCTCTTTCGGCTCGAGCAGGAAATCCACGGATTGCGTCGCCACCGTGAACTTGCCCTTAGCGATCTTGTCCGTCACGATCACCTGCAGCACGTACGCGCCCGGCTTCATGTCGCGACCGAGCGACAACCGTCCGGCGCCGTCCAAACGCTTCGGATCCGAAGCGGCTCCATCGGTGGGCAGCACGTTCTGGTCCGCCCACACCTGTTCGCCATCGCGAAACAAGCGGCATTGCACTTCCAGTTCCGGATGCCCGGCCGATCCGGTCTGCGCATTGAAGATCCGATAGCCGTACAGAACCGTCGATCCGCGCGGGAAGACACGCCGCGCAGCGCCTTGCGACAAGTCCTCCGCCGGCGCGTTGCTCCCGGCAGGCTGGGCCGCTTGCGGTGCGGACTCGCTCAACAAAATTCCTGACAACGCGAGATGTCCGCTGGCGATATCCGGAACCTCGATATACTGCTGCGCCGAGCCGGTCCCTTCGGTGGCCGGATCGCGAACCGCCGCACGCAACAGATACGGACCGGGCTTGGTCACCGGAACGCGCAACGTATAGGTCATGCCCCTGTTCATGGCGCCGTCGAAATTCTTGTCGCTCAATTGCAAATGGAACGTGGTGTCCACCGGCGCCAGCACCAGTCCGTTCTCATCGAACGCCGCTGCCGTCACATCGATCGCCGCTTTGCGGCTTCCATCGGTTTCGGTAGACCACTTCAGTTCGGCCGGTGGAAAGTAAAGCATCGCCACAATGAAGGATCCGGCTTCCTTGGAATTCGAAAACGCGGCGGTCAGGCGTGGATGAATCGCACCCGGCGTGAACGGCGATTGCAGGGCGTGATTCAGCTCCGCTTCGCGAGTATGCTCCACCGGCAGATTGGCGCTGCCCGGCTCGCCCAGAAACCCCTCGCGCGACCGGACATGCAACCCCGCCGTCTTCACTTTCACTTCGATGCGGTGAAATTTAGGTTCGCCTTTGGGGTCTTCGAATGTGGAAGCGTCGGGATGATAGCCGATCAGATAATAGCCGTCGCTATCGTCCGCAGCGGCTTTAAGGGCGCCGGCCAGATCGTTGGTGGTATTCAGAAAAAGTCCGCCGGTGTCCTGCGCCAGATCGAGCGATCCTTGCGAGGTATCAATCTCTTCGGCCTGTCGTTGCCCGGCGACCGCACGCCTTCTTCTCATCGACACCCCGCGCGTATCGTCGGCCGCCGATATGTTGTAATCCGCCACGCCCCGTGGATCCACCGCGTGGATCACCACCGCCGCGCGGCTCGCCGCATCGCTTAACTGCTGTTCCGCGTGCGACACCGCTTCATCCGTCATTCCCCGGAATATGGTGCGGATATTTTCGGTGAACAACACTACTGATTTGCGGCCGGGCAGTCCCGCCATCGAGTTCACCACATAGCGAATCGCGGCCAGCGATCCCACTGTGAAGTTTTCTTCGCGCATGTGGTTGATCTGCGCGTCGCCTCGCCCGCGTCCTCGCCCGCCACCTGCCAGAGGCGCGAAGCTGCTCACCCCCACGCGGCTCTCCGTATATTTCACGCGCGCCAGCGACGCGTACAACAGGGCCTTGTCCGTAGTGAACTGTTGCAGCGCGCCCATGCCCGCGCTGGTCCGCACGATCGCGACCAGATCGCCCGGACGCATTTGCTGATCGACGAAATTCTTGATCGCCGATTTTACAGCCGGCATGCTTTCGCCGGACAGCCCGAGATCGTCCACCACCAGCGCCATGGTGCGGCCTACCGCGACTGGCTGGAATACCTCAGGTGGAGGAGGCACCTCGCCTTTCACCGGCTTCGCCGCCGCGACGCGTGGAGTTTTCTCCGCTGCTGGTTTGGTCGCGATGTATGAAAAACTCGAAATCGTCTGCGGCTTGCCGTCCTGCAGGATTTCAAACGCCGCCGGCTCAAGACTCGTGACGCGTTTACCGTGCGAATCGGTCACCACCGCGTCCACCTGAACCAGATTGACGTCGATGCGAATGGTCGTGTTCGGCGCGGGGGCTTGCGCGAACCCCATTACAGACGCCGCCAGAATGACAATCAGCCGTTGCATTGAATCCCTTCAAATCTACCGCGTCTGAGGACCGCGTGCCGTGTGAACACCCGAATGTTGAACCGCTCCCTATGGTCACGGCTCTTTAGACTGTGAGATGATCTATGCGCTTTACGTAGTAGCGATGGCGGCGGTCATCGGCAGTGTGGATGTCGCGTTCCTGCGGCACCCGCCCGCCAGATGAGCTTGTTCCGCTGATCGTAGAATTGGATATGACCATGCTTCGAGCCATCCTCCTGGGAGCCATTACCTGCGCCGCCGCGACCGCCCAAAGCAGCGGAGTCGATCTCTCCGCCATGGACCCGAGCGTCAACGCCTGCGAGAATTTCTATCAATACGCCTGCGGCAGTTGGCGAAAGAACAATCCGCTGCCCGGCGATCAGGCTCGTTGGGGACGATTCCCACAACTTCTCGAACAGAACCAGAAAGTCGAGCGCGGCATTCTCGAAAAGGCCGCTGAACCGAGCCCATCGCGTTCCGCCCTCGATCAGAAAATCGGCGATTACTATGCGTCCTGTATGGATGAGGCCGCGATCGACGCCAAGGGTGTTTCCGGGATCGCGCCGATGCTCGATCAGATCGCGAAAATATCCGCCAAGCGCGACCTGCCCGCGGAAATCGCGCGTCTGCAGCGCAGCGGCATGCGCGCATTTTTCACTTTCGGCATTCGTCCCGATCTCAAGAACTCCAAAGAGGAGATTGCCGCCGTCGATCAGGGCGGCTTGACCTTGCCCGATCGCGATTACTACCTGAAGGACGATCCCCGTTCGGTCGAACTGCGCAAGCAGTATGTGGAAGAAGTGAAGACCATGTTTGAGCTGCTGGCCAAAGCGCAGGGCAAATCGCAAATGGACGCGGGCGCGAAAGCCGAAGCCGTGCTGAAGATCGAAACGGCGCTGGCGAAAGCGTCGATGGATCGCGTCTCGCGCCGCAATCCCGATAACATTTATCACAAGCTGACGCCGGATCAACTGGCCGCGCTGAGTCCTGATTTCGCGTGGAAGCAATACCTCACCGATATCGGAATTCCGCCGGTGAAATCGCTCAACGTGGGGAATCCGGAATTCATGAAAGCGCTGAACGCGACGCTCGATGCCACCAGCTTGAATGACCTCAAGGCTTATCTGGAATGGCAGGTGGTCACCGGAAACGCGGGCGTGTTGCCCAAGGCGTTTCGCGATGCCGATTTCGATTTCTTTCAGAAGACCATGAACGGAGTGAAACAGGCTCCGCCGCGCTGGAAGCAATGCGTGATCAACACCGATCGGGCTTTGGGAGAAGCGCTGGGCCAGAAATTTGTCGAGGTCGCGTTCAGCCCGGCCAGTAAGGTGAAGACGCTGCAACTGGTGGGCGAGATCGAGAAAGAAATGGGCGCCGATATCAAAGCTGCGCCCTGGATGAGCCCTGCCACCAAGGATCAGGCGTTCA
The DNA here is from genome assembly GCA_963819125.1 of Terriglobia bacterium. Lineage (GTDB taxonomy): Bacteria > Acidobacteriota > Terriglobia > Bryobacterales > Bryobacteraceae > Palsa-187. The sequence continues at coordinate 116,608 of CAWFUQ010000007.1, read as the reverse complement.
CCAAGCTAAACGAGGTGTCGAACAAAATCGGCTACCCCGAACATTGGCGCGATTATTCCAGCGTGAAAATCATTCGCGGCGATTACGCCGGCAATGTCGATCGGGCGCGCGAGTTCGAAATCCAAAGAGGCTTCGCCAAGCTGGGCAAGCCGGTCGACAAATCGGAATGGAACATGACGCCGCCGACGGTCAACGCGTATTATTCGCCGCCGGAGAACAACATCAATTTCCCCGCCGGCATCCTGCAGCCGCCGTTCTACAATCCCAAGGCGTCCGATGCAGTGAATTACGGTGCGATCGGCGTGGTGATCGGGCATGAGCTGACGCATGGCTTCGACGATCAGGGCCGCCGCTATGACGGCGAAGGCAACGTTCGCGATTGGTGGAGTCCCGCCGACGCGAAAGCGTTCGAAGCTCGTGCCGATTGCATCGCGAATGAATATTCGGGATTCAGTCCGGTGGAAGGCGTCCATTTGAATGGGCGGCTGACGCTGGGCGAAAATGCCGCGGACAATGGCGGAATCCATCTCGCTTACATGGCGCTGATGGATAGCCTCGCGGGGAAGGTGCTGCCCAAGAAGGACGGACTCACTACCGAACAGCAATTCTTTTTAGGATATGCGCAGGTCTGGTGTGAAAACACCGCGGCAGAATCGTCGCGCGTGCGTGCCCAGACCGATCCGCATTCGCCCGGCCAGTTCCGGGTGAACGGCGTGGTGTCGAACATGCCGGAATTCCAGAAGGCATTCGCGTGCAAGGCTGGCGATCCGATGGTTTCGCACGATCCTTGCCGCGTTTGGTGATCGCTAGCTTCCATCGCACGAGCAGCGTTTATATTCGAGGCCGTCAGTTGAGGCGCGACAGTAATGGAGCGCGTTTGGGCTGCGCAATGGTGGAACAATTCGCGATGCCTGGTGCGCACGCAGGGCGGTCAATATCGCGCCGTCAATGGCGCCGGAATGAGCGAGGGCGCCGTTGCGCCCAAACGCGCTCCATTACTGTCGCGCCTCAACTGGCGGCAGTGATCGGATAGCTACAGGCACCTCAATCGATCGGCTTGTCGGCGACGTGATCGACCACCCATACCGGGTAGGAATGCGTCTGCTTCACCAGCTTCAAGCCGAGCTGTTTCTGAATGGCCTCGAACACTGAAATGCCGCCGCTCGGATCCGATGCTTGTGGCGTCGTACCGGACGGCTGATTGGTCTGAGGCGCGGGCTGCCGCAACACGCCGGCTGCGGTCCAGCCGATCGCGAAATCCCAGCCGCCTTGCAGACCAGTCGCGTCGATAATCGGGTGATCGATGTACCCGCCAGCCTGGCGCATCAGAAAGTCGGCCAGCTCCGGCATGCTCATGTTCTTGCACGCGATCATGGGCTGTGAGTTCGGCGCCGGCTTGGGAAGATTGGGATCGGGCCGGAAATCCGACCGTTCCTGCTCATCCGCCTGCGTCATCTTCGGCTTGGCGCCCGCCAGGGTCAGCGCATACACCGTGATGTCGCGATTCTCGATATGCGTTTTCAGACCGAAGCGATCGATCATCAGGCCGTGCAGCATTTCCAATCCGATGCTCAACGGCGGCGGCTGTGGCCGTCCTTTTACGATATTGGGCGCGCCTTCGCCTGTGGACGGCACTTTCGCGGTGATCTCCCAGCGGTTGGTGTCCGCCGATTTTGGCAGCCCGACCACCAGATCGTTCGTGAGGTTGGGCGAAATCTGCAAACCCATTCCGATCAGGGTATGCGTGGTTCCTCCGGCGGTCATCTGGCTGCCGCCGGTGTACAGCAGGTAGTTCCTGTTCGGCCCGTTGGGATCGGAAGGCTTGATGGCCGCCTCTTCAAATCGCGCGGGCGCCAGCGCCAAGGCTTTGGCGACCCCATCCGCATTCGGCGTCGGCTTGCGATTCACGCTCTTGATCACGGTGGAGGGCTGCGGCACATCCTGCAATTTCAGTTCGAGCCCCAACTGCTTGCTCACCGCGTCGAAGACCGAAATCCCGTCGGGTCCTTTCTGGGCCAGCGCGCCGCGGCCGGTCCACTCAATGTTGAAATCGAACGTTCCTTCGAGCTTAGTCTGGTCGATCACATCGTGATCCAGATACCCGCCCGCGAACTGATGCACGTTGTCGGCGAATTCCGCGCTGGTCATATTGGTGCACTTCGCCTTGATGTTGGGCGGCAGCTCGCCGGGACTGGGAGGGCCGCCGCCGTCGAACTGGCAATTGGCGCTTCCTGATCCACTCGCGGGCTTCAATTTCGATCCTCCTTTGCCGACTGTCAGCACATAGCGAGGCACCGGATTCATGCCAGTGCTGATCACCAGTTTGAAGCGATCCGCCAGCAGCGATTGCAGCATGAGGTTGGCTTTCGGCATGGTGGTGCCATTGGGGACCTGGGCGATGATGTCGAAAATGTCAGAGGAGACCCAGCCCGGCCCTCCGGAAATCGCGTCTTCAGAAACGCCGTACGCCGCCGCGATCAGGCCGATCATGGTCACGTCGCGATTGATGTACTTGCCCTCGCGGAGCACCCCGCCGAAGGTCTGGATGCCGAACTGTGAACTCGCGCTGTTGTGCACATCGGCCGCTTCGAATTTTGGCTGCTGGGCGAGAGCAGCCGTGGACGCCAGTAAGATGGCAAGGGCAGTCTTCATGGTTGTAGGGTACTCCGTATCTTCTTTACTCAGACGCTTCTTCCGCAATAGAGTTCCGGGATCTGGCGATAAAGTTCCGGGATTTTCACGGGACTTCCCTGGCGCCGGGGATCGGGGTTCCCCCGGCGAGTCGTACGGTAAATTGTGGAGCGTTTAATCCATAGAGCCGGGCGTCAAGTCCTCCGATTTACAGGGCATGACCATCCTCCGCCTGATCTCGTTTTCCAGCGCCGCCATGTTGCTCCTGATTCCGGCGATCTCGCGCGCGCAGACGACCACCTATTCCGGCGACGCCGCTGCGGTCCGCGCCGATGTGCTCGGATTAATCAACGCGTCCATTTCTGACACCGGTCCGCTTCCGGCCACGGGAGGCTCGCTCTCCGCGACGCTGCTCGACCTGCAATTGCGGCCGACGTTATCGGTCGATCTATTAAACGGAAGCACGCAGGGCAGCAACAACACTGTCAATTCCAAAGCATCGGTGGCGAACGTGGTCGTCAATGTCGCCGGGATTTACATCACCGCGTCCGTGCTGACCTCGAATGCGACGGCGTTCTGTTCCACCTCGACCGCTACGGATAGCGGTAGCTCCGTCATCGCCGATCTTCGCGTGAACGGCCTTTCGGTCAGAGTGACCGGTGCTCCCAATCAGACCATTCCCCTGATTGTCGGGTCGCTGGTGATTAATGAGCAGATCAGCTCGGTCAACGTCGGCAACGGGACCAATAGCGCGAACATGCTGGTCAACGCGCTGCATCTCCGGGTGTTGGGAATCGCCGATGTCGCGATTTCGTCGTCTCAGGCGGGCATGACTTGTTCTGGTTCCGGAGGCGGCCTGGGCGGAGGGGTCAGCCCGGATTGAGGAAAACGCGCCAAGCATTGAATTGTGCCGCCTAGCGCGCTTCATGCTGTCGCGCCTCATTGGCGGCTGGAGCGCACGGGCGCGATAAAACAAAACCGCACAGTGCTAAAATCGGGCTCGGATGAGAACCGCGGCTATCTTCGTTGCGATCACCGCGGTGTTTCTTTCGGCCCAGGCCATGCGGTCCACCTGGGATGGCGTCTACACCACCCAGCAGGCCGATCGTGGCGAGGCCCGCTACGGCCCGCTCTGTTCGGGATGCCACGGCGACGATCTGGTGGGTGATATTGTCGAAAACCCGGAACTCGCGGGTGGCACCTTTCGCGACAAATGGAACGGCTTGAACGTCGGCCAACTGTTCGAACGCGTCCATCGCGATATGCCCGCGCGCAAGCCTGGCTCGCTGAGCCGCGAAGCCGCGACCGATCTGATTGCCTATATCCTGCGCGAGAACCACTACCCGGCCGGCGCGCAGCCGCTTTCCAGCGATGTGAACGTGCTAAAACAGATTCGGATTGACTCCCAGAAACCAGATCACAAGTAAGCCGCGTTTCATTGGAATCGCCGGGCTCTCCGGCTCCGGGAAAACCGCCCTCGCGCACAAAGTAGCCGCCCAGCTCAAAGGCCAATCGATCGCGCTCACGCTCGATTCCTACTATCATGCGCAAGCCGATCTCCCGCTTGCCGAACGCGCCCAACTCAATTACGATCATCCCGATTCACTCGATTGGCTGCTGCTTGGCCGGCATCTTTCCGCCCTTGCCGGCGGCGAATCGATCGACGAGCCGGTGTACCGTTTCGATCTCCACACCCGGGCAGCCGAAACCCGGCGCGTGCACTCCGCACCGTTCGTCATTCTCGAAGGCATCCTGGCGCTGCATCGGGCTGAAATTCGCGGCGTGCTGGATCTCAAGGTTTTCGTGGCTACCGATCCCGCCGAATGCCTGCGCCGGCGTCTGGAGCGCGATATCGCTGAACGGGGACGAACCCACGCCAGCGTGATGGAACAATATGAATCGACAGTGTGGCCCATGGCGATGGAGTACGTGCTGCCCTCGCGCGCGCATGCCGATCTGATGGTCAGTGGAGAGCAACCGATCGATCATGCCGTCAATGAAGTGTCGCGCTGTGTCGCGTTACGAACCGCGCGCCGCGCAGCGGCAGCTCAAGCCGGTTCTTTGTATTTCGAGGAGACGTAACGCTTGGCGTCCTCGGACGCATCGGTAACGGGCGCGACTTGCATCGCTTTTTGATACGACGCGATGGCCTGCTGCCGCTGTCCCTTCAGATCGTAGATCTGGCCGAGCCGCACCCACGCCGCCCCCGCCATCCACCCATCCATCGTCGCGGAAGCAGTGGTCGCCAGCTTCATCTCCGCCAGCGCTGCATCCAGGTCGTGGACCTGCATCAAAACTCCACCGCGGGTCGAATGGATCAGAGCTTCCGGTAAATGCGCGTAGCCAGCCGCGCCGGATCGACGCAGTTCATCCATGGCATTCACCGCGCCCAGCGCTTTCGCGCGATTGCCCAAGTCGCCGTACATCTCCGCCAGTTCGATGCGCAGGATGTAGCTGCGCGGGAATCTTACGATCATTTTTTCCAGCGGCGCGATGGCTTCCGCGGGCCGTTTCTCGCGCCGGTAAATCGCGGCCAGAATGGCATCCGCGTCGAAGCGATTGTAGTAGCCGTGCTCCGCCACCGCCTTCAGGCCCTCGATCCCTTTTTCCCGGTCGCCCGAAAATCCGGCGACCGCGGTCAGCAACTTGTAACCCCACGGCAGGCTTCCGATCACGTATTCGTCCAGCGCCGGAATCAGGCGCGCGTCATACAGGTTCGGATTGATCTCCAGAGCCTTGGTGTGCAGCTTGCGCGCGGCCGACGCGTCGCTCAACGCGTCCATCCACTTCTTTTCCATGAAATCGTAGTTGGCGCGAATGCCGTGGCTGACGCCCAGTGAATATAATGCCGCCGTGTCTTTGGGGTTCTGCTTCAACCGCGCCTGCGAGATCTCGATCGCTTTGGCCACTTCGCGTTGCAGCTGCGCGTCATCCGCCCCGCTCATGGGCATCTTGGGGCGTTTCAGAAACGCATTCGCCGAGGTGATCAGATCGCTGCCCAACGCGCCGCTGCGAAACATCTGCCGGAATAGAAGCGCCTGCGCGATGTGATTGTGGATGTCCGCCGAATCCGGTTCCTTCGCCGATTGCGCGTTGAATACCGCCAGGGCCTGATCGTATTCCAGATTGTAGAAATGCTGGAATCCGGGGTTGTCGAAAGGATCAGGCGGCAGCCCGGCCCCGATCGCCGAGGTGCTTAAGATCGTCGCGACCACCAGCAGGCGCTTAAGCACAGGCCATATCCTTCGGTGTCATTTTAAGATCCGGGCGATCCAATCGCTGCAATCCCCAGCGCGCATGTTCGGCGACCATATCATTCGTGTGCCCCGCCAGCCGCTGCAGCGGTTCGCGAAATTTTTCTTCGCCGCTATTGCCCATCGCCACGGCCACGTTGCGCAGGAATCCGGAATACTTTGCACGGCTCATGGGACTGTCATGAAACATCTGCCGATATTCTGATTCACTCAAGCGCGCGCAGGATTCAAGCGACGGAGCTACGTGACGCGCCTCAAATGCATCCGATTCCGGCGCCTTCGAATTCCAGGGGCACACGTCTTGACATAGGTCGCACCCGAATACGTGCCGTCCCATCTGTTCACGATGCTCCACGGGGATGGGGCCTCGCAGTTCGATGGTGAAATAAGCGATGCACTTTCGCGAGTCGATTTCCCATCGCCCGCCGGATTCAACGAACGCGTTGGTGGGGCACGCGTCGATACATCGCGAGCAAGTGCCGCATCGATCCGCTGCCGGTGCGTCGGCATCAAGCTGCATCGACGTCACGATCTCGCCCAGGAAGAACCACGATCCCATCGGCTCATGAATCAGGCAGGTATTCTTGCCGATCCAGCCGAGCCCCGCCAACCTGGCGAAGGTGCGCTCCAGAATCGGCGCCGTGTCCACGCAGATTTTGGATTCGAAATTTTCGATTTCCCGCAGCTTCTTCACCATCTGTTCAAGACCGGCCCGCACCACGCCATGATAATCCGCGCCCCACGCGTATCGCGAAATCACGGCCTGATCGTTTTCCGCACGCCCGACTTCCTGGTTGTACAACTTACCTACGCAAATCACCGACTGCGCGGATGGCAACAGATTCCGGATATTGCCGCGCACGTCGCCTCTTCGATCTGTCAGGTATCGCATTTCGCCGGCGTGGCCATCGGCAGTCCATGCCTGGTATCGGGAAAAATCGTCCGAAAATTCGGGCGAGACTTCCGCCGATGCAATGCCGGAAAGCTCGAATCCACATTCGCGCGCGATGCGCTGTACCGTCTCCCTCGTCACGATCTCTTTCGCCCCGATGTCACCACGTAAGACCATCGTAACCTTTTCGCAAGCACGCCTGATGCCAACGCTGCATAATCGAAAGGAGCATGTCGCAATCATCAACGTTGCCCTTCGTTTTCGGCGGCCTGGAACCGCCTCTTTCCGATTTCGAAAACGCGAAGGTTCTCATCTGGCCGGTGCCTTTCGAAAAAACCGTTAGCTACGGTCACGGCACTGCGCTTGGTCCGAACGCCATCATCGATGCCTCCCGCAACATGGAGCTTTACGATGAGGAATTCGAGCGCGAAACCAGCGAAATCGGCATCCACACGCTTCCGCCCATCGACGGCGAGCGCGAGCCCGCAGCCATGATGGCCGCTCTCAAATTCGAGGCAGCGACTCTTCTCAGCAAAGGCAAATTTCTCTGTTCGCTCGGCGGGGAGCATTCCATCACCGGCCCGATCGTCCACGCGTTCGCCGATCGCTATCCGAATCTCAGCGTGCTGCAGATCGACGCCCACGCCGATCTGCGCGAATCCTACGATGGCACTCCACACAGCCACGCCTCCGCGATGCGCCGCGTGGTCGAACGATGTTCTCTGGTGCAGGTGGGCATTCGATCGTTGTCGATGGAGGAAGCTCGCGCGATTCCGAGCCTGCCGACGAAGGTTTTTTTCGCGAAAGATATTGTGGGGCGCCATGATTGGATCGAATCCGCAGTGAATGGGCTGACGCGTGACGTGTATTTGACCATCGACATCGACGGCCTCGATCCCAGCCTGTGTCCTGACACCGGGACTCCCGAACCGGGTGGATTGGGCTGGTATGAAACACTCGCGCTGATTCGCAAGGTGGCGAAGGAGCGGAATATCGTCGGCATGGATCTGGTCGAAGTCAGCGGGGGCCAGACCGCGTTTGTCGCCGCCAAGCTGATCTATAAAACGCTGGGTTACGTTTTCGCCGCCTAACGCGCTCGATGCTCCGCGCCTCACGAAACCCGGCAGTGAGGCGCGAGAGCATGGAGCGCGCTACTCGGCTTACATGTATTCCGGGACCTGAATGCCGAGCACGCCCAGCGTCCGCTCCAACTGCGCGCGAAAATAGGCCGTCATCCACAGCAGGAACGTTCGCTTTTCGGGGTCGCTCTCCGACAGCACCGGGAACTCATGATAGAAATTGCTGAACCCCTGCGCGAGCTGGAACGCGTAGCGAGCCACATGCGCCGGTTCGCCGCTCTGCACCGCGCGCTCGATCGCCGAATCCGCTTTCGATGCGGCCAGCAGCAGTTGCCAGCAATCTTCATTGGCCAATTGCCGCGCCATGGCCTCACGCGTCAGCACGCTCTTGAAATCCGGCAGCTCGCCGACCTTCGCCAGAATCCGGTTCGCGCGCAACGCGGCGTATTGAATGTAGGGGCCAGTCTCGCCTTCGAAGCTCATGGCCTCGCCGAAATCGAACGCGATCAGCGAATTTCGCGTGAACTTCAGCATGAAGTAGCGTAGCGCACCGACCGCGATCTTGGTCGCGACTGGTAGGTTACGAGCCTCTGGTTCGTTCTCGTAACGCGTTTTGACTTCGATCAGCGCCTTCTCGATCAGCTTATCGATCAAATCGTCCGCCTTCACGCCGATCCCCTTGCGCCCCGACACTTCTACCTGTGATTTGCGCATGTCTTCTTCCGACAGCGCGATCCCCATTTCGACGCAGGTGGCCGGCGTGAGGGTCACCATTTCATAGGAAAAATGCACGCTGTTTTCCGATGCTTCGATGTAACCCAATGCGCGTAATCCCGCGACCACTACGTCCTGCAAATAGGACTGCCGCGAATCGATCACGTTGTACACGCGCGATCCGCCGCCGAAATGGACATCGTTCCCTTGCGGCTGATCGGTCGACACCCAAACTTCGTGCGCACCCGGATATTTTGGCCAGAGGCGATAGTAAAAATCTTTTCCCAGCAGGCCGAACTTCCAAAGCTGATACGCGATGTCCTTGCCGACATACGTCACCGTGCCGTTCGAGCGCACGATCACTTTGCTGTCTTCGTCACCCTCCTGCGACTCATCGACAGTCGTTCGGAACGCCGACGACGGCATCACCCAGCAGCCTTTGTTCTTTGCCTTCGTTTTCGAAATAGATGGCCTTGCGTTCCTTCAACTGCTCGAACGCCGACGCCCAGAATTGCAAATGCAGGATTTCGCTTTCGCGCGGCAGCACATCGTAGACGATGCCGAGCCGATACATGGTGCGCAGATGCGCCTCGACGATGGCGTCGGCTACCAGATGCCCGATTTCTGCTTCGTCGCCCGTGCCCGCTTCGATGGCGTGCAGCGTTTCCGCGCGCCAGGCCTTCAAATCGTCGGGATGATCGGCGAAGTGGGTGGAGACGCGGGTGTACACGTCCCAGCACACATAATCGAATCGCGATTCCGCGATCAGTTTGCGAACGTCATCGGCGGATTTATGTTCCAGGTGCTTGAAACCCGCGACGACGTCGGCCACCTGCACGCCGGTGTTGTCGATGTAGTTCTGTACTTCGACGCGCTGCCCGGCGGCACGCATCATGCGCACGAACGTATCGCCCAGGATGGCGTTGCGCAGATGGCCGATGTGCGCCGCTTTGTTCGGATTGATATTGGTGTGCTCGACAATTGTCTTAATCGCGCTGCTGGTGGCAGCGCGCGCCTCAGGGCTCAACAAGTGACTTGCGTAATAGGCGCGATCGAAGCGAACGTTGAGATATCCGTTGCCGGCGATCTCGATCGCAGCGACTCCCTCGATAGAGCCCGCCGCATTCGAAATCTCCGCCGCGATCGCTTTCGGCGCTTTCTTCAATTGCCGCGCGAGTTGGAACGCCGCAGGCATGGCCAGCTCGCCGAAGGACGATTGCTTGACCTGCTCGGTCTGCACCGCGGCATCGATGCCGTACACGGATTTAATGCTCGCGGCGATCGCGTCCGCGATTCTCTTTTCCAGAATGTGAAACATGAATCCTTTAGTTTAGCGAGGACCGCACGATACAATAGTCCTCGTGCCCAAAGTTACTTTCGTCAATCTGGATCAGACCGTGGAATTCGAACACGGCAAGCTTCCTTATGACGAACATGGAAAACCCGAATCGATTCTCGATGTCGCGATGAATTTCGGCATTCATATCGAACACGCTTGCGGCGGAAGCTGTGCGTGCACGACTTGCCACGTGATCATGAAATCCGGGGACGACAATCTTTCGCCCGCCGATGATGACGAATTGGATCGTCTCGATATGGCGCCAGGCTTGACGCTGCATTCGCGGCTGGCCTGCCAGGCGATTGTGACTGGCGATGTGAGCCTCGAAATCCCCGCGTGGAATCGAAATTATGTGAGCGAAGGCGGCGGGTCGACCAATCTGGGCGACGCGATTCCGCCCGCGCGATCGCTTCCTTTTAAGCCTAAGGAATAGTCATTATCGCAGCCACAGCTTCAGGAACTTATCCGCCATCACTTCCGGCACGTCGATGTACAACTTCACACGCGAGCCTTCTTGCGTCACGCGAATCGTATCGTACACCTGCGCCAACTCCGGCTGATTCTTCGGCACGCTCAATCGCCCCAACCCCACCAGCGCTCGCAACGCCGTCTGCACCTGCTCCGCTCCCTCGACGTTGGCGCAGGTGGCCGATCCCACTGCGCTTACGCCGCTTCGCAGATCGAAATAAATCGTCCCGGTCTGAATGGTAGAAAGCAGCTTGTTGACGTTGGCGAGCAAGCCGTCGAGCGGTAGGTTCACCGGGCCACCCGCATAGGCCGCCCAAAACTGCGCTTCCGGCGGGATTTCTTTGAGCAGCGCCGCCATCGCCGCAGGCGTGCCGTGCGAGGTGGCGCGCTCATCAATCAACCGATGCAGCGACGGAACATCGCCCAGCGCGGCGGTGGTCCCGTTGATCAGCACAATTCCGCCTTGCGCGTTCTCGAAAATCGTGAAGCCTTTGTACCCGTCCCGCTGAGCGCCGTTCTTGGAATAATTCCGATCCAGGCCCGGCGCCATCATTTCGTCGCTGAACTTTCCGCGTCCCAGCAGCACGCCGTGCGTGCCGTTCGAGGCGAACAACAGCTCCCATAGATCCTTGCGCGGATCGAGGCCGGTGCGCTGGGCAAATTCGTCGATCTGCGGGATGTTTCGATTGGCGAAATTATCCTGGTATACCTTGGTCTTGAGCAGGGCCTCCAGTCGCGTGCCCGCCATGACGACCGTGTCGGAGGGGACCAGGGTCGCAATCGACGGATCCATCTTGGGACCCTCGGCTTGTCTTTCGCGCGCAGGACGCGCCATTCCCAGCACCAGGCTTGAGATCGCAATCAAAATCCGCATGAAGTGTGTAGACGCCGCCTTGCTTCAATTATTACAGGCGCGGTTCATCGGACTTACACGCACCTATGATAGAGTGCCGGTTATGACACCCGAACAAGCCACGTTTTTGCTGAACGACATCTATCTTCCGCAGATTGCGAGTGAGCATGCGACCACGCGCCGCCTGATCGAAGCTCTGCCCGGCGACAAGACCGATTACAAGTCGCATGAACGCAACATGAGCGCGTGGGAACTGGCCACGCACATCGTGACCTCGCAGCTCTTTTTTCTGGCCGGCGTGACCAGTGGACACTTCGACCCCGCCGCGGCGCCGAAGCTTCCCGAGTCAGTGAAGACTCCCGAACAATTGCTGGAGTGGGACAACCAGAATTTCGGCAAGGCCCTGGATAAAGTGAAATCGATGAAGCCGGAACAGTTGGTTTCGAACGTCGATTTCTTCGGCGTCTTCGTGCAGCCGGCCGTTACCTACCTCGGTTTCATGACCAGCCATTCGATTCATCATCGCGGCCAGCTCTCGACGTGTGTTCGTCCGATGGGCGGCAAGGTCCCCGGCATCTACGGCCCCAGCGGCGACAGCAAGCCCGCCGAAGCCAGCGCCTAAGGGCGCCGAACCTGAATGTTGAACCGCTCCCTTTGGTCACGGCTCTGTATGGAGTTGATTCGATCAGCCCGCACAACGAGCCGCGACCAAAGGGAGCGGTTCAACATCCAAATTTAGTTAGACTCTTGAGTTTATTTCCCGGCGGCGGCTTCCACGGCGCGCATCACGCGCAGCAGGTTGCCGCCGTAAATTTTGCGAATGTCCTCCGCCGAGTAGCCCTTCTGCAGCAGCGCGCGGGTCAGGTTCGGAAACTTCGACACGTCGTCCAGACCCTCCGGCGTGCACGGCACGCCATCGAAATCGCTGCCGATCCCGATCGCATCGACGCCCCCGATCTCTTCACATGATCGATGTGCGCCACCACGTCGGCCAGCGTCGCGCGTCGCGCTTTATCCGGCGATCCGGCCACCAGAAATCCGCAATTGAAATTGACCTGCACCACGCCGCCTTTTTTCGCCAGCGCGGCGATCATTTCGTCGGTCATGTTGCGCGGCACATTGGCGCAGCGCTCGCGCTGAAGAATGCGACGCGAAGATCGGCGCCTTGCGCACCTCCAGCGCATCCCAGAACGTTTTGTCGGCGACGTGCGAAATGTCCACCATCATGCCCAGGCGGTTCATCTCGCGCACCACATCCTTTCCGAACGGAGTCAGCCCGTTGTGATGCTGCGCCGTCATGTCGCCGGACGAATCCGCCCAATTGTTGGTGTTCGAATGCGTCAGCGTCATGTAGCGGACGCCCAGCACGTAGTAATCGCGCAGCAGCCGCAGGCTGTCTTCGATGGCGTGTCCGCCCTCGATCCCCATCAGCGCCGCGATCTTGCCGCGCTTGTGAATCGCCTCGATCTGCGCTGCCGTCGTCGCGAGTTCAAAATCGTTGGGGTAACGATCGACGATGTCATGCCGGACCGTATCGATCATCTGCAGCGTGCGATTCGCCGCGTGGTTGCCCTCCACGAATTTCGAATCGACGTACACCGCGAAAAACTGCGCGCCCAGGCCGCCTTCTTTCATGCGCGGGATATCGGTGTGAGTCGGCTTGCCCGAGGTGTTGCGTTGCCCGATGTCATAGCCGTCGACGGTAAGGCTGGTCACGTCGTTATGGGTGTCGATCAGCAGCGCCGATTTGTGGACGCGCATCACTTCTTGGTCGGTGACCTGGCGCGTTTGCGCGACGGCCGATATCGCGATGAGTGCGAACAGCGCGGTCCTAATGTGCATGTCCATTTTTCGGTGCCACCGTTTTGACGTGCAGCGATCTCCTCTCCCGGCTCAAATAACCCGGGATGAAATCGGCGATCTGCTTCAGCCTTCCCGCTTCACTGCGCGTATTCAGTAGAACCTGGCGAAAGCTCAAATCCGGCAGCGGCTGGGCGAGCCGGAAACTCAGCCGCGGATCGAGCGCGTCGGTCGGGGAAAGCGGCGGGCTTGACGAGACCGCCTGCAGTTGGTTATATCCCTCGATGGCGCGCTGCCGCAATTCCGCCGGCGCGATATCCCCTTCGTCGTCATCGAAAAAATCCACCTCGCCGCGCAGAAAAGCCCGCTCGTCGTTCAGCGTTACGATTTCGAATCGCCGCCGCCCGCGCGTCAGGATATCCATGCGTCCGTCGCCGTATTCGCGCAGCACTTTGTCGATGGTCGCGGAACAACCCGCGTTGACGATTCCTTTTTCATTCGCCAGCACCACGCCGAATTCCTGCCGGTCGCGCTGCATGTTGCTCTGATCTCGCGCATCATTTCTTTATAGCGATCTTCAAAGATGTGCAGCGGCAGATCGGCGCCGGGGAACAGCACGACGTTCAATGGAAACAGCGGCAACAAACCCGCTTGCATGCTACCATTATCACTTTCGCGCCGCATGATGGCCTTGTGGCGCCCGCATGATACTCAAGCTCAAGCGCACTCCAGCGATTTACCTGGTCGGGTTCATGGGATCCGGCAAATCCACCGTGGGGCGCGCCTTGGCCGATGAACTGGGCTGGCACTTCTCCGATCTCGATGAAGAAATCGAACATCGCGAAGGCATGAGCATCATGCATCTGTTCGAATCGCTGGGCGAGCCCGCCTTTCGCGAAATCGAAACCCACGCCTTGCGCGAACGTGTGCATGCTGTGCAGGGTGGACGTCCCCAAGTGGTTTCGCTGGGCGGCGGGGCGTTCCTGGCCGAAGAGAATCGGGAACTGGCCATCAACAACGGCGTCACCGTGTGGCTGGATTGCGATCTTGCCATGATTGAGCGCCGCATTTCCGCCCAGACGCACCGGCCTCTGGCGCGCGATCCCGAACACCTGCGGGAGCTGTTCGCGGCGCGCCGCAGTTGCTACGAATGCGCCGATTTTCGGGTCGAAGTGCTGGACGACGATGCTCGCGGCGCAGTGGCCCGGATCCTCGCGCTACCGTTGTTTTAGTGAATCCGCTTCGCAAGCACGCGCTGCAGATTTTCCAGGCCGCACTCGCCGCCGCCGATCCCCAGCAAGCCGTTCTTCGTCACCTGAAATTCGATGGGCGAGTCTTAACCGCGGGCCGTCGCCGCTACTCGCTTGCCAGGTTCGACCGTATTCAGGTGATCGGGGCAGGGAAGGCCAGCGCCGCCATGGCCGCCGCTGTCGAACGGCTGCTGGGGCGGCGCGTTTCGGGTGGCATCGTCAACGTTCCAGAAGGTATGAAAACCCGTCTTCGCCGCATCGAACTCAATCCATCCGAACACCCCATTCCGGGCGAGCACGGCGTGGCCGGTGCTCAACGGATCGAACAGATCGCACGCGAGGCCGGCGTTCGCGATCTTCTCATCTGCGTTTTCTCCGGCGGCGCTTCGGCGCTGATGCCCGATCCGGTGGAACACCTGAGCCTCGCCGACCTGCAGCGGCTCACGCAGCGGCTCTTGAAGTCCGGCGCGACCATCCAGGAACTCAACACCGTTCGCAAACACCTTTCGCGATTGAAAGGCGGCCAGCTCGCGCGCCTGGCTGCGCCCGCGACCGTAATCGCACTTCTTTTGTCCGATGTGGTCGGAGACGATCCAGCGGTGATCGGTTCGGGACCCACCGCGCCCGATTCGTCGACCCTCGTAGATGCGATCGCCGTTCTCGAGAAGTATGGGATTCGCGCGGTGAAAAAGGGGACAGACCGCTCTGTCCACACCGGTGCGACCACTTACAACCATCGTGTTGTGGGTGGGGACAGAGTGGTCAGTCCCCTTTTTCACGAGACTCCCAAACCCGGCGATCCGGCGTTCGCGCGAGTGCAGAATCTGATCGTCGGCAGCAATCGCCAGGCGATCGACGCTGCGGCGCGGCGCGCGCGGGAGCTGGGCTATCGAGCGCTGGTGCTCTCCACTTCGATTGAAGGAGAAGCGCGCGAGGTCGCCCGGCAACAGGCCGCGCTGGTTGAAAGAATGGGCAGATCGAAGCTCCGCAATCCGGTGTGCATCTTGTCCGGCGGCGAAACTACTGTGACTGTGCGCGGCACAGGTCTAGGTGGACGCAACCAGGAATTCGTTCTGGCGGCGATTATTGCGCTACAAAATTCGGGACCGGCGACTATTTTCAGCGCCGGTACGGACGGCATCGATGGTCCCACCAGCGCTGCCGGAGCGATGGCGGACGAACACACCCTCGACCGCGCCCGCGAGCTGGACATGGACCCCCAGCGCTTCCTTGATCGCCATGATTCTTATCATTTTTTTCAACCGCTCGGCGCGCTGATCACCACTGGTACTACAGGTACTAATGTGATGGACGTTCGAATGTTTCTTTTGCCCTGTTGAAGCAAATCCAGCAATCCGTAGCCTGTTCTGTGATGAATAGGAAGCGTCAATTGCGTGAGAGAAGCATTTACATTCTCCCCGAGCCGAGATATACTTCTGCCATTGGTGGTGTTGCTCCAGGCTTCTCGCGCTGGAGTGTTATTTGGGAGTTTGTTGGGGAGTAATCAGTCAGGCGTTTTGGTTTGCAGCTTCAACTGCGGCTCTGTGGTCCGTTGAAGGCATGCATCAAGGATTGTTAGTTTGCAGTCTTAACTGCAGGGGCAAAAGTCCAGACATCTGGGGAGGTCTGTAAATGAATCGTTTTCGTATTACACTTTTCGCGGTCTTGTTCTTACTCGTACCGCTGGCTTTCAGTCAGACGATCACAACGGGCGATATCACCGGCGTGATTACGGACACCTCCGGCGCGATTGTGCCCGGCGCGACGGTCACGTTGAAGTCGCTTGACTCCGGCGAAACGCGTACGGCGACCGCCAATGAGCAGGGGCAGTATCGCTTCGCTCTGTTGAAGCCGGGCGAGTACACGGTTTCCGCGTCCACTTCGGGGCTGAAGTCGAACACCACCAAGCTAACTCTGGGCGTCGGTGAAGAGTCGGCCATCAATGTAACGATGAATCCGCAGGGAACCAACACCATCGTCGAGGTCACGGCGGAAACTCCGATTCTGCAGACGGAGAACGCGAACCTGGAGACCAGCTTCAACCAGTCGCAGGTAGTCAACCTGCCGATGGCGGGCGGCGATCTCACCACGCTGGCGATGACCACTCCCGGTATTCGCGTGAACGTGACGGGCGGATCCAGCAACATGAACGCCAACGGCGTTCCGGGCGCATCGATTCTTTACACCTTGAACGGCATGGATCAGAACGATCCGGCCAACAACATCAACAATTCCGGCGCCAGCAATAACCTGCTCGGCCAGAATTCAGTGGCCGAAGCGGCCGTCGTGCTGAACGCCTACAGTCCTCAATATGGACGCATGGCCGGGGCGCAGGTCAACCTGCTCGGATTCTCGGGGACGAACCAGTTCCACGGCAACCTGTTCTACCTGTTTAATTGGCAAGATCTCAACGCGAACGCGTTCTTTGCGAACGCGAGCAGCACGCCTCGCGGGCGGTCGGATGCGCACAACTTCGGCGGCCGCATCGGCGGACCGGTGGTGAAGAACAAGCTGTTCTTCTTCTACGACAATGAAAACCTGCGTTATGTGTTGCCCGCGTCGGGCGTGGTTTCGCTGCCTTCGCCGCAGCTTCAGGCGTACACGCTGGCTCACGTGCCCGCGGCATCGCTTCCCTTGTATCAGGATTACTTCGCGCTGGTCAATGGATCTCCTGAGATCGGGCGCGCGATTCCAGTGCAAAATGGTCCCGGCCTGCTCCAGGACAGCCACAACTCACCTCGGATGGCGTTTACCGGGACCTTCTCAACTCCACTACGTCGTTCCGAAACCTGTTCCTATGACGGGCGGTGGTCTTCGCGACTCAGCGTGCCTTGCGCGCTGGCCGTCGGCACCAACAACACCGAAATCAACACGGAACAGCAGACCACCTATCGCGGCGACTACAACATCTCCAACAGCGAGAAGTTGTTCGCGCGCTTGGAAAACGATCACGGCGTGCAGGCCACCGGCACCAGTCCGATCAATCCGGCCTTTAACGCGATCAGCAACCAGCCGTCCTGGCAGGGCAGCCTAAACCTGACTTCGGTGATCACGCCGACCATCGTCAATAACCTCGTGGGATCGGTGCTGTGGTATTCGGCTCTATTCGGCGTGGCCGATTTCGCTCAGACCACCAAGCTGATGCCGGAAGCGATCGCGATCAACGATAATGGCGCGAATGGCGGCGGATTCCCGACCGTCGGCGGCGCCACCTATCCGTTTGGTTTCCCGGCCGGCCGCAATGTGGGTCACATCCAGTTCTCCGACGATCTGGCATGGACCAAGGGCCGCCACACAGTCAAAGCCGGCGTCGCGATTCGCGACGACCGATATACCTATTCGAGCATCGCGCAGAGCGCCTTCATCGGCCAGTACAACCTGAACGATACGGCGGACTTTGCCAACGGCAAGCTGAACTCCTCTGGCACCGGCCTGGGCAGCAGCTTCTCACAAGCCTATCCGGTGTACGGCGCGCTGCACTTCCGCATTCCCGCCGTCAACTATTACATCTCCGACGAATGGGCAGTCACCAAGAACCTCAAACTGACCTACGGATTGCGTATGGAACAGGATCTCAATCCGAGTTGCATTGAGAATTGCTTCTCGGTCACCAATGTTCCGTTCAATTCGCCCAGCTACAGCGGCGGCATCAACGTCCCGTACAATACCACTCTCGGCACCAAGTCGAACTTGTTCTACAACGCCGAAAGCACCATCGTGCAGCCGCGCTTCGGAGCGGCATGGTCTCCGTTCGGTGACAAGAAGACCGTCATCCGCGGTGGTATCGGTCTGTTCTCCACCAACTACAGCGACGGTCTCGCCGGAACGCTGGCCGCCCAGGTTCCCAACCGGTTCGCTCCGGGCGGCTTGACCGCCGGCAACATCAACGTGGCGTCGGATCCGACCAGCTCGGCTTTTACGGCACAGGCTTCGGCGAACGCGTTCTTTAGCGGTTTCGCGGGTGGCCAGACGCTGGCCCAGCTCAAGACTGCGGTCGCGCCCGCCACCTTCAGCACTCCCAGCATCACTTCGCTGCCCAGCACGTATTCGGCGCCTCACACGCTGGAATGGAGCTTCGAGATTGAGCGTTCCATCAACGCCCACAATCTGTTCTCGGTCGGCTACACCGGCAACCACAGCTACGACATCGCGGAAACCGTCAATGCCAATGCGTACACCGGCGCCACGGGTATCACCCGTTACGGCGGCACCTTCGGCAGCCTTCCGACCGCTGCTCCAGACCCGCGCTTCGTGCAGGTGACGCAGTATTACAACAACGGCATCGCGAACTACGACGCGATGACCATTCAGTATCGTCACACCTTCAGCTACGGGCTGACGGCGCAACTCCACTACACCTGGAGCCATGCCCTGGGTACGATCGCCTACGAAAATCCGCTCAATCTCAACGGTAGCTATGGCAACCTGGGCTTCGACAACCGCCATCAGATGGCTGGCGATTTCGTGTGGGTGCAACCCTACAAGTTCCAGAATCACATCGTGGACACCGCGGCCAAAGGCTGGATCGTCAGCGGCAAAGTGTACTTGTATAGCGGCGCGCCGTTCAGCGTGACCGACAGCAAGATCTCTGCGCAGGTCAACTCCGCAGGTGGCATTCTGACGCCGCTGGCGGATCTGCTCACGTCATCTGCTCTTGGCGCCAATTGCGGCCGTCCCGCCGCGGTTACCGGTCCGTGCCTGAACACCAGCGAGTTCCAAACCTACGCCACCACATCCGGCGTCAATACTCCGGTTCAGACCGGTTGGGGCAACATCTCCCCCACCCAGTTCTATGGACCGGGCTATTTCGATATCGACCTGCAAGTCTCTCGCGATATTCGTATCAGAGAGGGCATGACGTTAAACCTCGGCATCCAGGGTTACAACGTGCTCAATCACGCGAATTTCGCCAACCCGTCCGGGGTGTTGTCCTCGGGCGCGTTCGGTACGATCACTTCCACCCTGGGACCGCCGACCAGCATTTACGGTACGGGTCAGGGTTCTTCGGTTTCCGGCCGTTTGATGGTACTGCAGGGCCGGTTCACGTTCTAGAGTTAAGTTAAGAAGTCAGCTCGGAAGAAGGCGGTCGGGAAACCGGCCGCCTTTTTCATTTGTGTTGAGCCGTCGGACTAATCGAATGGCGACTAGCGCGCTCGATGCTCTCGCGCCTCATTGAAACCGACAGCCGTCAGGTGAGGCGCGACAGGATGGAGCGCGCTAGACGCCAGAACACAAATCTCGACCGGGAGGTTACTTCTTCTCGATGAACATGCCGGTGCGCACCAGAAATCCGGTATCGATAGCGCCGGCGATGAAATCGGGATGCGCCAGAATCCGTTTGTGCAGCGGAATCGACGTCTCGATCCCGTGCACCACGAACATATCCAGCGCGCGATTCATTCTGGCGATCGCTTCCGCGCGATCCTCGCCATAGGCGATCAGCTTCGCCACCATCGAATCGTAATAAGGGGTCACCACGCTGCCCTGATACGCCGCCGTATCGACGCGAATCCCCACGCCGCCCGGCAAATACAAGCCGCTGATTTCGCCCGGCGACGGCATGAATGTCTCCGGATGCTCGGCATTAATGCGGCACTCGATGGCATGGCCGCGCGGGGAAATCGGACCACGCAAAATGTCGGGCAAACGCTCGCCCGCCGCGATTCGGATTTGCGCCTTCACCAGATCGACGCGAGTCACCATCTCGGTCACCGGATGCTCCACCTGAATGCGCGCGTTGACTTCGATGAAGTATAGATTGCCGCTCGCATCCATCAGGAACTCGACCGTTCCCGCGTTGGTGTAGCCGATCGCCTTCAGCGCGACGCGCAGGCTCTCGGCGATTCGCTCGCGCAGCTCCGCCGATACCGCAACCGAGGGCGATTCCTCAATCAGTTTCTGATGGCGGCGCTGAATGGAGCATTCGCGCTCGCCTAAAACCTCGACATTGCCGTGCTCGTCGGCCAGAACCTGAAACTCGATGTGCCGCGGATTCTCAACCAGCTTCTCCATGTACATATCGCCGCAGGAAAACGCGGCGGTCGCTTCGGTCCGGCCTGCGCCAGCAGCTTGGGAAGCTCCTCGGCCGAGCGCGCGATGCGCATGCCGCGCCCGCCTCCCCCGCCGATGCCTTCAGCATCACCGGATAACCGATCCCTTCGGCCAGTTCCAGCGCTTCCGTCGCGTCTTTCAGGATGCCTTTCGATCCCGGCAGGATCGGGACGCCGGCTTCTTCCATCGAAGCGCGCGCCACCTGCTTCAGCCCCATGCGGCGAATCACCGCGGGAGTGGGTCCGATGAACTTCAATCCGCTGGTCTCGCACACTTCGGCGAAGTGCGCGTTCTCGGAAAGAAATCCATAGCCGGGGTGCACCGCCTCGGAATTGGTGATTTCGGCGGCGCTGATCACCGAAGGGATATCGAGATAACTGCGTGAGCTTTTCGCGGGACCAATGCAGAACGCTTCGTCGGCGAACTTGACGTGCAGGCTGTTGCGGTCGGCTTCCGAATACACCGCGACGGTCTTGATCCCCAGTTCCTTGCAGGCGCAGATGATGCGCAGCGCGATCTCTCCGCGATTCGCGATCAGGATTTTTTTGAACATACGTGGCTAGTCTCTTGTGGGGCCGGACCCCCTAAGTCGGCGACAAAGGCCGACGAGGGCGTCGGCCGCGGTCCCGGGGGACCGCCCCACTTCTTGACTGATTTCGCAAACCATGGGGACAGGCCGCTAAAGCGGGCGGATCTCGAACAGCACCTGGTTGTAATCGACCGCCTGGGCGTTCTTGACCTTCTTCGATACCACGATGCCGGAGACGTCAGCTTCGATCTCATTCAGCATCTTCATGGCTTCAATGATGCACAGCGGCTGGCCCGGCGAAACCTGGTCGCCCACGTTCACAAACGGTTCGGCGTCGGGGGACGGTGCTTCGTAAAACGTGCCGACGATGGGCGAACGAACCTTGATCAGCGCGCCATCGTCGTCGCCGGCCAAAGCAGGCGATTCAGGGGCGGGCTTGGCGGCTGGCGCGGCCGCGGGAGCAGCACTGGGCGCCGGCGCTGCGACCACCGGAGCGGCAACCGCCGGTGCGCCCACCACGAACTCCTGGGTGGTACCGGCGCGCCGCAGGCGCAGACGATTCTCGCCGCGCTGCAACTCGAATTCATCCACGCCGCTCGCGATAAAAATTTGCAGCAGCTCTTTAATCTCTTCAATGGTCATTGATTGGATTTGGTTAAAGGGTCACGAACTCTTTCGAAGTAGGTGTCAGGACTTCACAACCGCTGGCGGTGACCAGCACGGTATCCTCGATGCGAATCCCTCCCAGGCCTTCCACATATGCGCCCGGCTCGATGGTGATCGCCATGCCGGCCTTTAATGCAGTCTTATCCTTCTTGCCCATCCGCGGCGGCTCATGGATTTCGAGTCCCAGGCCGTGCCCGGTCGAATGTGTGAACAGCCGGTCGAGCTTGTGCCGTTTTAGCACGTCTCGCGCAGCCGCGTCCACTTTCGAGGCGGGGATTCCCGGCCGCACCGCGTTGATGGCGGCCAACTGGGCTTCGAGCACGGCGCGATATAGATCGCGAATGCGCTTGGGAGGCGTGCCTGCGTAGGCTACGCGCGTCATATCGCTGGAGTAGCCGTCCACCGAAGCACCCATGTCAATTAATAATAGTTCATTCTCGCCTAGCTTATGGGCCGTCGGCCGAGCATGGGGTAGAGCCGAGCGCTCCCCTGCGGCGACGATGGTATCGAACGCGGGTTTCTCGGCTCCCAGCATGCGCATCTGGAATTCGAGTTCGGCGGCGATGTCCTGCTCACGAACCCCCACCCGGATGCGGCGCAGGACGCGCCCGTAGGCCTCGGAATTCACCTCGACGCTGCGGCGAATCTTCGCGATTTCCTCAGTCGATTTGAACATCCGCTGCTCTTCGATCATGCGTCCCATGGGCACCAGAGACGCGCCGAGAGACAGGGCTTCCTTGAGCTTAGCGTAATCGTCGAAGCGCAGCCAAGAACCTTCGAAACCTATTTTTTTCAGCCGTTTGCGCTTGATGATCGCAGCGGTTGCCTCAAGCAGCGGCCCCTTGGCGACGTGCACCCGGCAGGTGATCTCGCGGCTGGCTTCGAGCGCGTAGCGGGGGTCGGTAAAGAAGTGCGCCTCGTGCGCGGTCAGCAGTACCAGACCATTCGATCCAGCGTATCCGGTCAGATAGCGGACGTTGGCCGGTGACGATACCAGCAAAGCGTCAATTTTCTTTTCCGGCAGGCGGTCCGCGGTCGCCTGTCGACGTTGATCAACTTCACCCAAACTAATAGTTTACAGGGTCTGCCCTCGATCCTGCTGGAGTTTGGTGATCAATTCCTGGGCGTGCTCGATTTGCAGCGAAAGTGTGAGCTTCCCGCCGTCGCGAAACACCAGAATGTACCCGATCCGGCCCGCACGATTGCGCCATTCGTCGATCTTGTGGAGCTCGAGCGCCGCTCGGCTGGCGCCGCCGGGGTGATCGACCGTCTGATAACGGAGCGTGGCGCCGTCGTAATCGAAATGCGTGATCACGCGGCGGCGAGCCCGAAGCGCCAGGTAGATCAGGCCGATCGGAATCCAGCCCAGCAGCAGGTACCCTGGCCAGCCCAGATCGCGTCCGG
This sequence comes from Terriglobia bacterium, assembly GCA_963819125.1. Classification (GTDB taxonomy): domain Bacteria; phylum Acidobacteriota; class Terriglobia; order Bryobacterales; family Bryobacteraceae; genus Palsa-187. The sequence goes on along the minus strand of CAWFUQ010000007.1, from coordinate 93,678 downwards.
AACGGACCGGAGCGGTCATGCTGTGAACCATCGCGAACAGCATGAACGCGAGCACCGGCAGCGGCGCGATCCACGCCCAGCGGATGCGACGCTGCTGCGAATTGGACATCGTTCCGGAAAGCATGTGCATTGAACCACTACCAATTTTTCAATTGCAAACGAACAGGCGGATTAAAAATCCGCCGCAGGTTGGAAACCTGCCCTACAGCGTTGTTCATCCATAATAAGCATGTGAGATTCGTAATCGCTCTGATTTTCGCGGGGGTTGCTTTCGCGCAGACGCCGGAAATACGGGCGATTGCGTATCTCGCGAAAGAAGTTCCACGCTGGCATGCCGAGAACAAATGCTATTCGTGCCACAACAACGGCGATGCGGCGCGAGCTTTGTATATCGCCGCCCGGCATGGCCATTCGATCGCAAAAGCGGCGCTGCCCGGGACGACCGCCTGGCTTGAGGAGCCGTCGCAGTGGGATCACAATCGCGGCAATCCGGCGTTCAGTGATAAGAAGCTGGCGCGGATTCAGTTCGCGGCGGCGCTGGCGGAGGCGACGCGCGCGCATGTGATCAAGAAGCGCGATGCGCTGATGGCCGCGGCTGAAAGCATCGTGCGGCTGCAGAGCCGCGACGGGTCGTGGATCGTTGATGCGGATGCGGAAGCCGGATCGCCCGCGACGTGGGGGACAGCGCTGGCGACATATATGGCTCGCGGAGTGCTGCAGGCGGCGGGGCCGAAGACGTTCGCCGCGCCGATCGCGAAAGCGAATCGATGGTTCGCGGCGATGCAGCCCAAGGGCGTGTTCGAATCGGCGGTGAAGCTGCTGGCTGTGCCGGATGCGAGTGATCTGGTGGATAAGATTGTCGCGGCGCAATCGAGCGACGGCGGCTGGGGACCTCGCGAGCACGCGCCGTCGGAGGCGTTCGATACCGCGATCGTGCTGCTGGCGCTGAATAAGGCAGAAGCTGCGCCGGATGCGATCGTGCGCGGACGGGCTTACTTGATCACCAATCAGGAGAAGAATGGCGGGTGGCCGGAGACGACTCGTCCACCGGGCGGCCACAGTTATGCGCAGCATATTTCGACATCGGGATGGGCGACGCAGGCGCTGTTGATGACGGACGCAAAGCGGTCGCAGTAGTTCCGGCGCGTGTGCTGCGTCGACATTCATGTCGACGTTTCCCGGAAGCGCCGAGACGACTCTCGGCGAACAGGGTCGCGGCGCTCAATAGAGGGCCGCCAGCGTGATGGCGACGAACGGAGCGCGCGCATAACTGCGCTATTTTTCGCATAAACGCGCACCGGTGATGGGCGGTGCGAGCCGCTATAATGGGGTGAAACCAGCGGGAGTAACTCAATGGTAGAGTCACAGCCTTCCAAGCTGTTGGTTGCGAGTTCGATTCTCGTCTCCCGCTCCATTTCACTCTAATTTTCCGTCGGCGTTTTGCGGATCGAATCGACTACGATGTGCTCGATCGGCGCTTTGCGCGATTCGAGCTTCAATCCCAAGGCGCGCAGGGCTTCCTGGATCGACGGATTGGAACTCGGCGAGGCGTCGGGCGGCATGCCCATGCGCAGCCCCTCGAGATCGGCAGGATTCACGTCCATCGCAATGTCGAATTCGCCTTCGAGAGTTGTCATGTCGAGTATGGGCTTGCCCAGATCCACCGACAAGGATCGCGCGAACTGGGCGAGCGACTGGCGATGAAATTCCAGATGCCCGGTCGCGGGTGAAAACATGATGCCGCTTCGGGATTTCTCATCGGCTGGCTGGAGCTTCGCGCCGTTCTTATCGACGACGAGGGCGAGCACGGAATCCATGCGCGATTCATGGTGATACTTCAACCCGAATCTTTCGGCGAGCATGGTCTGCAGCATCGCCGGAACTTGCGCCGGCGTGGATCCTTTGAGGGAGCTTGGCCTCGATGCTGAAAAACTGCAAGTTCATCGGATCGATCCCGTCGATCTGATAATTTTTCACATCAAAAGCCTTGATGATGAGGAACGTGAGATTGGCGCTCGGATAGGAGATTCGCGAGGGATCGTTGGCGGATCGGCCCGCGCCGAGATGCGACGGATCGGCGGGCTTGATCGATACAACTTCGAATGCCGGCTGCGCCAGGGCCACGACATTCAGGCACAACAGCAACAACGGTCGCATGGCGGTTGGACGTACACCGGCAGGAAATGGTTCGGATAACATGAGGACTCCGATGACGGTGAAGCGGACCACGATGGTCGAAGCGGTGTTGGCGCTGTTCGCGGCGATCCTGTGCTGGGCTTGCGTGAGCTGGTCGCTGCGGCCGGGATTGTTTCTGCTGCTGGACGAGATCTCGACCAAAGGCGCGGTCATGATCCTGTCGTATCGCCAGATCCTGAACATCTTGCCGATTCAGTTTTACGCCGATCGGCCGCTGGGTTGGGCGTTCATCAAACTGATGGACGATCGCTTCGGCTTCGATTATCAGAAAGAAATCGCGTGCCTGCTGGTTTTTCATTTCGCGAATTGCGGGCTGGGATTGTGGCTGTTCCGAAAACTGGGCGCGAGCGTTCCGTTGGGGCTCGCGGGCATCGCGCTGTTCGGAAGCTTGTGGACCACGTCGCAGACGGCTCCGTATCTGGGCGAATGCTTCGACGCGATCTGCCTGTTCTTTCTGCTGGGCTCGATTGTGGCGATGCTTTCCGATCGCTGGATGGTCAGCGCGGTGCTGTTCTTTCTCGCTCTGCGCAGTAAGGAATTCGCGATCTTCACGCCATTCCTGCTGACCCTGCTTCTGGCGCTGCGATTGCCGCGCCTGAATCTTATTCGCGGATTAGCCAAGCGGCTATGGCTGCACTACGCCATCCTGATCGCGATCGGAATTCGTTACGCGACGCTGTATCGTGTCTATCGCGCCGACGCTGCGCCGGACAGCCCCTACCGGATGGATTTCCACGTCTCAACGGTGGTGGAATCGCTGGCGTATTACACGCGGCTGATTTTCGGCGAAGAGGATTCGCGCTGGCACATCCCGCCATGGGTATTGGCTGGCCTGTTTGCCGCCACCTTCGTTTGGTCGGTGATCAAGAAGCGATCCGGCATTGCGTTTGGCATCGCCACATATTTTTCGACCGCGCTTCCGGTCCTATTGATGCCTTACACGCGAGCCGAGTATTGGGTCTACGGACCACAGCTCTTTCTGATTCTGGCTTTCACGCTGTTGGTGCAGGACGCGATTCAGCAAATCTGGACGCAGCAATTCCCGCGCTGGGTGGCGGCGGTGTGCGTCGCGCTGGTGTGCATGGGGTGGTGCGTTACGTTCCGGCGCAGCAGCTATTTTCACGATCGCGTGCATTGGAATATTGAGGTTCGCGGTATTAGCGCGCGCACCGCTCACGATGTGAATGCAGAGCTGCCGCGGCTGGCGGCGGGCACTCATATTTATGTCGATCACAAGCCGGATACGGTGCCGTGGCTGTTCTTTCCCGGTCCGTGCACCTATTTGCGATTGCGCGATCGCCAGCCCGAGATCACTTGCGTGCTCGACAACGCTCGCGCCGTTTACGATTCCGATCACGGGCCGAAATTCCTGGTCGATTATCACGACGATGGTTCGATCGCCATTCGCTAATTGGGGTGGCGCAGGCGATCGTGTCTTATCGCCTGAGAATCGCAGGCCACCAAAGACGATGGCCTGCGCTACTCGGACGCATTGCGTATAGTAGATCCCGGGGAGAACGACACATGCAAGTTCTGCTATCCGTACCGCTGATCATTTTGGGCGTAGTGCTGCTGTATCTTTTGCTGGCCAGCTTCTTCACGGTCTCGACCGCCGAGGTCGCGATCATCACGCGCTTCGGAAAATTTCTGCGCATCGCCGAGCCGGGACTGAACTGGAAGAGCCCGTTGTTCGATTCGGTGGCGGGCACCGTCAGCCTGCGCGTGAACCAGATCACTTTAACCATGGAGACCAAGACGAAGGACAACGTGTTCGTCACCATTCCGATTTCGGTGCAGAATCGGGTGCGGCCGGATCGTGTGTACGACGCGTACTACAAGCTGTCCAACCCCAGTTCGCAGATTCAGTCCTATGTCGAGCAGGTGATTCTGGGTCACGTGCCCGGCATGACGCTGGATGAAGTGTTCGCCAGCCAGTCGAGCATCGCGCTGGCGGTGAAGAAGGAGCTGGATGTCGATATGTCGGAATTCGGCTATGAGATCGTGAACGTGCTGGTGACGGACATCGTGCCGGATGAAAAAGTGAAATCGGCGATGAATGATATCAACGCGGCGCAGCGGGAACAGGTGGCGGCGAACGCGCGCGGCGAAGCCGAGAAGATTCTGGTCGTCAAGAAAGCCGAAGCCGAGGCCGAGAGCAAGGCGCTGCAGGGGCAGGGCATCGCGAATCAACGCAAGGCGATTATTGAAGGCTTGCAGTCGTCGATTGAGCAGTTCCAGAAGGTGGTCGAGGGCGCGTCGGCGAAGGAAGTGATGCAGCTCGTCATGGTGACGCAGTATTTCGACACGCTGAAGTCGATCGGCGAAAGCGGAAAGTCGAGCACGCTATTCCTGGCGCATTCGCCGATGGCGGTGAAGGAAGTGGGCGATCAGATTATGGAATCGATGCTGGTGGCGAATCGGGCGACGGAATCGCCACAAGCGCCGCCTCCGATGTCGCGAGGGCCGCAGGCGTCGAGCTGAGACCTGAGCATTACAATAAAGCTATGACAGAGCGAAGCGCGAAAGACATTTCGTTTTCCGTCTTCTATGAAGAAGATCCCGAAGGCGGCTACGTCGCTTCTGTACCTGCGCTGCCTGGTTGTCATACGCAAGGCGAGACGCTTGAGGAAGCCGAAGCGAACGTCAAAGAGGCGATTGAACTTTATCTGGAGAGTCTGGCTGCGCATGGCGAGCCAATTCCTGAGGAGCATCGTTCGTTTCAAGGACGTGTTACCGTTCCTTTGTCCGTGGCCAGTTGATGGGCAAATTGCCGTCGCTTACGGCCCGCCAAGTAGTGCGGGCCCTGAAGCGCGCTGGATTTGTTGAGGATCGTCAGAAGGGCAGTCACCTGATTCTGCGCCATTCGGAGACGAATGGCGAGAGCCGTTGTGCCGGTTCATTCGGGCCGGACGGTTAAGAGTTCCTTGTTGCGCAGAATCCTTAAGGACGCGAATCTTTCGATTGACGATTTTATTTCTTTGCTGTAGGAACCTACCCGGCGAACCCCTGCCAGCACAGGCGCGCGCCTAGGGCGATCGGCGAATCGGGCAAGGCGAGCACGCTGTTCCTAGCGCATTCGCCGATGGCGGTGAAGGAAGTGGGCGATCAGATTATGGAATCGATGCTGTTGGCGAATCGCGCGAAGGACAACTGATCTAGCGCCAGTCGTCGATCACGTAGACATCGGCCCGATTAAACCCGGCGGCATGCGGATTCTGCATGGCGACACCCTGCATCGCGATTCGATATCCATGGGCGCGCATGCGCCGATAGACGTCTTCGCGAGCCAAGTTCACGCCGGCTTCAATCGTCTTTCCACGCGAGGATGCAAACGCGTCGCAGGCATCGAGCAATTTGTCGAAACGCTGGCCAGCACCCGCACCACCGCGGGCCGCGCCGAACTTGACATAACACGTTTTTTCGCCGCCTTCCGATCCGGGGCCGTTGAGGCAGATGGCGAAAGCGTCCAGAGCGTTACGAGTGTAGGTCAACACCACGTCGCCAGTGCGCTGCGCGATTGCCGCGCGGATTTCGCCGGCGAGGTCGAGTCCCTTATCGATTTTGTTGGTCAGCTTCGCGCAGGACTGGATGGCTTGTTCGCGCTGGGTCTTCTTGAGGGTCGACAGCAGCGTGGGGGCGTTCGCGGGTTTCGAGTCCGGTGTATGAGTCACGATCGCGGTGAGGTAGCGCGGCCAGTAGCCGAACTTCTGATACAGCGCGACGTGCTTGGCGCTTTGCGCGAACGTGAACAGACCGGTGTGCCGCACTCCCCAGCGGTGGAAGATCGTCATGGTGGATTCGAGCAGCCGTTGCGCGACGCCGCGATCCCAGTATTCAGGCAGTACCGTCAGCGGTCCGAAGAATCCGAATGAACCCCAGCGGGTGACCACGTTTGTTCCGATGAGTCGGTCGCCGTCGCGCGCGGCGATGACTTTGACGTGCGTGGAGTGCCAGCGCGGAGTGATGAGGTCGCGATCGCCCATGAAGTCGAGCGGATTCGGCAGACCCAGAAACGTGCCGAACGCCAGGCGCATGATGCGGCCGGCTTCTTCGAGTTCGCTCTGTTGGAGTGCGCCAATTTTGATCGGCAGAATGGCGGGCATGGGGTGCTCCTCTCAAGGTGAGTCTAGCGAATCGCGACTTGCGACTTACAATCTAACTATGAAACACGGAGACCACAGGGGCATCTCTTTTTCGGTCTTTTATGAAGTGATCCTATGACTGCTCGGTACGTTCACTGGCAAGACGGCGACATGTGGCTCGGATATTTCGAGCAGTTCCCTGATTACATGACACAGGGCGAAACACTCGCGGAGCTGCAGGAAAATCTGCGCGATCTTTATCAGGATCTGACGAGTGGAGAGATCCCTGGAATCCGTAGAGTCGCCGAGCTGTCGCCGGGATGAAGCGAGTCGATCTGATCCGCAAGCTGGAAGAGGCGGGTTGCGTCCTGCTCCGGCACGGCGGAAAGCACGACTGGTATCAAAATCCGAAAACGGGAGGCATCCCAGCCTGTGCCGCGGCATCGCGAGGTCAAGGAGTTTCTTGCCCGGCATATCATGAGGAAGCTTTCTAGCTGACTTCATTGGAAGAGCCATCCACTAACACTCGATCCTGGCGTTGGCTGTTCGCGGCAGTGGCCGCCTTTATCGCCGGACTCCTTCTTTTTTACTACGGCGCTGCGATGTCGTTCTTTGTCCCCGGTGACATCGGTGAGCGGTACCTTCAAAAAGATCGGGTGTTGATGGGGCTTCTCCCACTATTCGCGGGGATCGGAATCATCTGCCTGGCAGGATGGCTTGTGGGCCGGTGGATGCGAACCAGGAATACGCGCCGCCGGATAAGTGTGGCGGACGCGATTGCCTATTGTTTTCTCGCGGTACTCGGAATTCTGGTGATCTTCGCGTGGGTTGGGTCGGCGCTCTACAATCCGTAGACGAAATTCAGCCAGCGAAACCCTGCCAGCACAGCCGCGCGCCTAACGCGACCAGCACCAGCGATAAGGCGAAGCGCAATTGCCGCGAGGGCATGCGCGAGGCGAGCATGGATCCTACGATCGCGCCAGCCACTCCGCCGATCGACAGGCGAATCAGGATCGGCCATTCGATGGTCCCGAGCGCGGCGTGAATTCCGCCGCCGACCAGCGAGAGCACCAATCCGAAGCACAGATCCGTGCCGACCACTTCCGCGGCATCGAGCTTGGTCAATCCCATCAGCGCGAGTGCGCCGAGCGCGCCCGAGCCTGCCGATGAGAATCCGACTTCTGCGCCGATCGGCAAGGCGACCAGGCCCAGCCACTTGGGACGATCGCGCTGGATTTTAGATTTGAAATGCACCAGATTCGCCAGCGCGACGGCCATGATGGTGAATCCGACGATCACCAGCATCCAGTTCAATCGCACGCCGTGCATGAGGAACGATCCGATCAGCACGCCGGGCAATCCGCCCGCGAGTAAATATCCAAGCGCGCGGAAGCTGACTTTACGCCGCGCCCAGTACACCGGCGCCGCGATGATTTTCACGACGGCTCCGTAAATCAGCGCGATGCCGACGCATTCTTTCGCAGGCAGACCGAGCGCCAGAATCAGCAGCGGCGTGGTGAGCGAGCCTGCGCCAACGCCCGTCAGCGTAATGGCAACCGCAATGATGAAGCCGAGTACGAGTTCCATCACTGGGCCTGTATGTGGATGCCACATTCGAGTTTCTTGCCCTGCCAGCGGCCGGAGCGGAGATCGTCGGGCTGAAAGCGGGAGTGACGTGCAGGGCTGGCAGCCGATGCTGGTGTACCCTTGATCGTACAACGGGAGCGCGGGGATCGAATGGCGTTCCAGATATTGCCACACGTCGCGATTGGCCCACGAAGCGAGCGGACTGATCTTGCGAAGGTCGTGGCCTGTTGCCGTGCGGAAGTCGTCGGCGATTTTTAGGTTGGCGCGGGTGGGGGATTGCTCACGTCGCAGTGCGGTGAACCAAACATCGAAATTCGCCAGCCCGTTAAATAAGGGTTCTACTTTTCGAAGCTGGCAGCAGCGGTCGGGCGCGGTTTGATTCAGGATGCCGAATTGCGATTCTTGCTCGGCGACCGATTGCTTCGCCTCGAGATTGCGCAGATTGAGATTCCATTCGCGCGCCAAGCGATCGCGATATTGGATGGTCTCGGGGAAGTGATAGCCGGTTTCGAGAAAGAGCACCGGGATGCCGGGACGCTCGGCTGTGACCAGGTGCAGCAGGGCGACGCAATCGTGCTGGAAGCTGGAGGTCACGCACGGGTTCGTGGAGTTTTCCAGCGCTCGCGCGATTGCCGATTGAGCTTCAAAGACGAGTTGGTCGAGAGTCATCGTTCCTCTCGGTAGCGCAGGCCATCGGTTTTCGTGGCCTGCGTGTGCGAAATCGCAGGCGACGGAAAACGATCGCCTGCGCTACCGATCATCCCTGCGGCGACGGTGGCATTCGTCAGACGATCGATCAGAATAAACGCGCCGGTTTCGCGATTGAGTTTGTAGGAATCGATGAACAGCGCGCGGCTGGAATGGATGGTCACCGTGCCGATGTCGTTCATCGCGAGGCCGTGAGATTCAATGGTTACGGGTGCGACTTGCGAAGTGTGCTTGATGAGATATTCGCGTGACGCATCGAACGGTTGGCGATCGAACCAGACGACCGTCGCTTCAAATGATTTCGCGGCGCGAGGAAGAGGGCCGGCAGCGAGCAGATCACCGCGGCTGATGTCGATCTCATCTTCTAACGTCAGCGTCACCGATAGAGGCGCGTGCGCCTGTGCGAGATCGCCGTCATAAGTAACAATGCGCGCGACGCGCGTGCTCAAACCGGAATCGAGGGCGGTGATGGTATCGCCGGGCTTGATGATTCCAGATGAAATCTGCCCAGCGTAGCCGCGGAATTTGCGATCAGGACGAACCACGCGCTGCACCGCCATACGGAAAGGCTTCGAAAGATCGGGCTGGGAGGCTGCGGTGCTTTCCAGATGCTCCAGCAGCGGAACGCCCTTGAACCACGGCATATTGGCGCTGCGATCGACCACGTTATCGCCGAGCAGCGCGCTGATCGGCAGGAAGTACGGTTTGATCACGCCCAGCGATTCGAGGAACGGCGTCAGCTCCGCGCGGATTTTTTCATACACCGCCTGGTCGTAGCCGACCAGATCCATTTTGTTGATCGCGATGACGAAGTGACGGATGCCCAGTAGCGCCGCGATCGAGGCGTGACGATGCGATTGCGCGGTCAAGCCGCGTTCCGCATCGGCGAGGATGATGGCGAGATCGGCAGTCGACGCGCCGGTCGCCATATTGCGGGTGTACTGCACGTGGCCGGGAGTATCGGCCAGGATGAACTTCCGTTTCGGCGTCGCGAAGTAGCGATAGGCGACATCAATGGTGATGCCTTGCTCGCGTTCGGCGCGCAGGCCGTCGGTGAGCAGCGCGAAATCGATCAGGCCGTTATCACGGCGGACACTCTTGAGCTGGTCTTCATATGCGCCGCGCGCGTCGTGCAGTAATCGCCCGATCAGGGTCGACTTGCCGTCGTCGACGCTGCCGGCGGTCGAAATGCGCAACAGGTCTTTGGCCTGCTCGGCGGCCATGAACTCTTGAATGTCGAACGCGGCTTCCGGCTCGGCCAGCAACATTAGAAATAACCCTCGCGCTTTTTGAGCTCCATGGAACCTTCACGATCGTGATCGATCACGCGATTCTCGCGCTCCGATTTCCTGACGGCCGCGAGCTCCGCGATAATCTTCGGCACCGTGTCGGCATCGGAATAAATCGCGCCGGTGCAGGGCGAGCATCCCAGCGATCGCATGCGGCACTTGACTACTTCATACCGATCGGTGGAACGCGGCTCGACGAAGGATTGCTCCGGCAGTGTCAGCGTATCGCCCGAAGGCCCGCAGCGAACCAGAACGCGGCGATCCTGCGCGTAATACAGCGGCACGATGGGAATGTTTTCGAGATGGATGTACTGCCACACATCGAGCTCGGTCCAATTCGATAGCGGAAACACGCGGATCGATTCGCCGGGATCGATGCGGCTATTAAATAGGTTCCACAGCTCCGGCCGCTGATTCTTGGGATCCCACTGGCCGCGCGTGTCGCGAACGGAATAGATGCGCTCTTTGGCTCGCGATTTTTCTTCATCACGCCGTGCGCCGCCGAACGCCGCGTCGAAATTTCCGGCGCGCAGCGCATCGAGCAGGGCCGTCGTTTTCAGAAGCCCGCAGCATTTCTCGGTGCCGAGGCGGATCGGATTCGCGCCGTCGTCCAAAGCTTTCTGATTGGTATGGACGATCAGCTTCGCGCCGACTTCCGCCGCCATGCGATCGCGAAATTCGATCATCTCGCGAAACTTGTAGCTGGTATCAATATGGAGCAGCGGGAAGGGAATCGGCCCGGGATAGAACGCCTTCTGGGCCAATCGTAACATTACGGAAGAATCCTTACCGATTGAATACAGCATCACGGGACGCTGAAACTCGGCCACGACCTCGCGCAGGATGTGGATACTTTCGGCTTCGAGCGCCTGCAAGTGGCTGATTCTCCACGTCATGGCTGAATTATACCGGACATTCTCATCATTGTCCATCGAGAACTATAGATTCCTTTCCCTGGTACTCGGATGCAAGAAGGTTTCGCCTACGTGTTGCAAACCTATGACTCTAGGTATAGATAAAAACCTTGACGTACTACCATACCTTGCGGCATCATTGCCACTGTCGCCCAATGAGAGTCGTACAGGCCGAATACAGTTTATAATGGAGGTAGCGAGTGGGACAGCTTGGAGCAGGTGTCGCGATGAAAATGAAAGACTTACGCCGGCCGGTGCCGGTCGCAGAACGAATTGGAGTGGATTTCCCCCGCCACTTTACCAAGAATTTACCCACAGGCAAGACCCCCTATGACGAAGTGAAGTGGGAGCTGCGCACGGCTTCCATCGGCAACGACAAAGGCGCTGTGATTTTCGAACAGCGCGACGTCGAAGTGCCCGAGGACTGGTCGCAGACCGCTACTAATATTGTGGTCAGCAAATACTTCTACGGCAAGATGGGCACGCCGGATCGCGAGACCAGCGTTCGGGACCTAGTTGGGCGCGTGGTCGACACGATTACGGATTGGGGTATCGCTGGTCATTATTTCCACACCGTGCAGGACGGCGCGAATTTTCGCGATGAGCTGGCGCACCTGATGCTGACGCAGAAGGCGTGCTTCAATTCGCCGGTATGGTTCAACGTGGGCGTGAAGGAGCCGCGAGGTTACGGTTTCTATTACGACGAAGCCTCCGACACGGTGAAGCCGCTGGGCGCGGGCGTTACCAGGCCGCAATGTTCGGCATGCTTCATCAATTCGGTGGGCGACACGCTGGAAGCGATTCTGGATCTGGCCAAGACCGAAGGCATGCTCTTCAAGTGGGGATCGGGCACGGGCACCAATCTGTCCAGCCTGCGCGAAGAAGACGGGCTGCTTTCGAGCGGCGGACGCGCGTCCGGACCGTTGAGCTTCATGAAAGGCTTCGATGCGTTCGCGGGCGTGATCAAGAGCGGCGGCAAGACTCGCCGGGCCGCGAAGATGGTGATCCTGAATGCCGACCATCCGGATATCGAAAAATTTGTATGGTGCAAAGCGAAGGAAGAAAAGAAAGCGCACACGCTGATCGACGCGGGATATGATTCGTCGCTCGATGGCGACGCGTATTCGTCCATCTTTTTCCAGAACGCTAATAATAGCGTTCGCGCTACTGACGATTTCATGCAGGCTGTGGTGGACGATGAAGACTGGTGGACGCGCAATCGCCTGACGAACGAGAAGCGCGATCATTATCGGGCTCGCGATCTGATGCGGCAGATCGCGGAGGCAACGCATCAGTGCGGCGATCCCGGGATGCAGTTCGATACGACGGTCAATAAGTGGCACACGTCGAAGAATACGGCTCGCATCAATGCGTCGAATCCGTGCAGCGAATACATGTTCCTGGACGATTCGGCGTGCAACCTCTCGTCATTGAATCTGATGCGATTCGTGGCGGCGGATGGGCAGTTCGATGTGGAAGCGTATCGCCACGCCATCGATACGATGACGCTGGCGCAGGAGATCATCGTCGACAACGCGGCGTATCCCACCGAGAAAATCGCGAAGAATTCGCACGATTTCCGCCCGCTGGGTTTGGGCTACGCGAATCTGGGCGCGCTGCTGATGTCGATGGGCCTCGCTTACGATAGCGACGCCGGCCGCGATTGGGCCGCGGGCTTGACGGCGATCATGTGCGGGCAGGCGTATCTGACCAGTGCTCGCATCGCCGCGGACGCGACGGGCGCGTGCCCGGGCTACGCGGTGAACGAAGGGCCGTTCCTCGAAGTGATCCGCATGCATCGCGATGCGACGTCGCGGATCGACAGCAAGCGCGTTCCGCAGGCGATTTACGAAAACGCCAAGCGTTGCTGGGAAGACGCGTATGAGCTGGGCCACAAATCGGGCTTCCGCAACGCGCAGACCACGGTGATCGCGCCCACCGGAACGATCGGCTTCATGATGGATTGCGACACCACCGGAATCGAGCCGGATCTGGCGCTGGTGAAGTACAAGAAACTCGTCGGCGGCGGCGTGATCAAGATCGTCAACAATACTGTTCCGGCCGCGCTGACCAAGCTGGGGTATTCGCCGACGCAGGTGAATCAGATTGTCGATCACATCGACTCCACGGGGACGATCGAAGGCGCGCCGTTCCTCAAAGACGAGCATCTATCGGTGTTCGATTGCAGTTTCCGTCCGCAGAACGGCGTGCGGTCGATCCACTATATGGGTCACGTGCGCATGATGGCGGCGGTGCAGCCGTTTATTTCGGGCGCGATTTCGAAGACCATCAATATGCCCGAAGAGTCGACTGTCGAAGACATCATCGACGCGTATGTCGAAAGCTGGAAGCTGGGATTGAAAGCCGTCGCGATTTATCGGGATAATTCGAAGCGGGTGCAGCCGTTGAGCTCTGGAACAGCGAAAGGGGCGAAGGCGGCGAATGGAGGTCCCGTGGTCGAAGAGAAGACGATTGAGAAAGTGGTGTATCGGCCGATTCGCCGCAAGCTGCCTGATGAGCGGCGTTCGCTGACCCACAAGTTTTCGATCGGCGGCCATGAAGGCTACATCACGGCCGGGTTGTACGAAGACGGCTCGCCGGGCGAGATTTTTATCACCATGGCGAAGGAAGGCTCCACCATTTCGGGGCTGATGGACGCGTTCGCGACGGCGGTGAGCTACGGCTTGCAATACGGCGTGCCGCTGAAATTTTTCGTCGACAAATTCAGCCACGTGCGATTCGAGCCGAGCGGGTGGACGGGGAATCAGGAGATCCCGTACGCGAAGTCGATCATGGATTACATTTTCCGGTGGCTGGGGACCAGGTTCCTCGGCGCGGAATATGCGCTGGGCGAGGCGGGCGAATCGCCGAAGCTGCAGGTGACGGAGCCGAGTCCGCAGCAGGCGCTGCCGTTCCCGGTGGTGGCGGCGGATGCTCCTACGTGTTCGGAGTGTGGGGGGCTGATGACGCGCAATGGGTCGTGCTACAAGTGCGAGAATTGCGGGGGCACGAGCGGGTGTAGTTAGGACTCGCCTCTATTAATCTATATGAAGTTGTGCTCGGCGCTTTTTTTTGCCCTGACGGCGGATGCGCGTACTTATCTGGCGCGCTGCTCCCGCCGGGCTTTCTCGACGCGGTCGTGTCAATTGGGCACACAGAGACTGACTCGATGGGTAGACCCATTTGGAATACGGACGCCTCGGTTTCTTCTACGGATATCCGGTAGACAATAATCCTGATCCTTCGAAGCGACAGTACGAAATCTATCTCGTCACCAATCGCCATGTCGTAAGTGGGCGAGGCGTCGTCAGAGTTCGACTCAACCCGAAGGCGGCGGGTGATCAGGGGCGGATATTTGACATCCCCCCAGGAGATTGGTTCACGCACCAGGACGCAAGATAGATATCGCTGCGGTGAGGATGAACGCAGGGCTCCTCGTCCTTTCGGGGATCGATGTTCAGTTCCTGGCCTCTGACCAAATTTCAGCCAATATCGCTAAGCTCAAGGACATCGGTGTCTCGGCAGGCGACGGGGTTTTCGTGCTCGGATTCCCGATGGGCCTTGCGGGAGAACAAAGGAACTACGTGATCGTTCGCTCCGGATCGATTGCGCGCATCGGAGACCTTCTTGACTCGGTCGTTCCGGACCTCTTAATTGACTCGCACGTTTTCCCAGGAAATAGCGGAGGCCCAGTGTTCCTCGAGCCCACTGATTTCGCGATCAATGGCACTAAGCGGAATAATACTTCGTATCTCATTGGCGTCTGCTGGGATATATCCCCTATACGGACGTCGCGATAAGCCCGCAGACTCAGCGCGCGCGCGTCACGTTCGAGGAAAACTCTGGACTTGCCGAGGTCATTCCCATTGATAGGGTCGACGAGGCCATAAAAGCATGGCGTGCCACTCTCATCCAGGCTGCGCCGGTGCCCCTTAAAACCGCTCCTACGCGACCGCGGCTATTGGCGTCAGGAGGTCGATCGCCCCCCTATGAGCCGCGACCATAGGGAGCGGTTCAACCTCGACGGTCCACGCTCGTGACCTACCTGATCACCTTCGCCTGCTACGGCACACGAGTCCATGGCGACGAGTTGCCGTCCGTGGATCGAAAGCACAATCTTCCGGGCAGCCCGATGCTCGAGCCGAATTTCGGCCGAGGATTTGCAGCGCGCAGGCTCATGGATCAACGCGCTTACACAATGGACCAGTCGCGGCGTGATGTAGTGCTAGCAGCGATCGTCGAACGGTGCTCTGTGCGCGGATGGAGTTTGCTGGCCGCGCACGTTCGCTCGAATCACGTGCATGTCGTGGTTGATTCAGAGCAGCCTCCGGAGCGCGTCATGAATGATCTCAAATCATACGCCAGCCGGTTCCTCAACAACGCGGGTCTCGATGACAACGACCGGAAACGCTGGGCGCGTCATGGGAGCACACGGCGTCTGTACGATCGAGACGCGGTGGACTCGGCGGTGAGGTACGTGATCGATCAGCAAGGTGATCCGATGGCGATCTATTGTGCACCGGATCGGTGTTGAACCGCTCCCTTTGGTCGCGGCTCATTGGTATTCGTCGTGGATTATTGTGCAGCGTTGTTTCGGCGATTCTCCGCCGTCTCTACCGTCACACCTTCGCGGATCGCGTCGGTTGGATTCAGCACTACTAGATCGCCGGCGGTTAAGCCCGAATCGATTTCGATCTCCGAGCCGTAATCACGCCCCAGCGTCACATCATGAAAATGGACCTTGCGATCGTTGCCCACCACTGCTACTCGCGGACCCGTTGCCGGCAGCAGCAGCGCGTCCGCTGGTAGCATCAGCACATTCACGGGATGCGGCAGGTGAAAGCGCATCTTGGCGTACATCCCGGGTAAGAGCTCCTCTTTCGGATTCTTCACCAGCAACACCGCGAGCATGGTCCTTGAATTCGTCTCCACCGAATGCGTGATCCCGGCGACCTTGGTGGGAAACACACGGCCCGGCAGTTCGTCGACACGAAGCTCGGCGGCGAGGCCGTCGCGGATCGCGGCGGCATAGGTTTGCGGAATACTCACGAACACGCGCAATACATCGATCTGCGCGATGCGCATGATCTCGCGCGACGAGGTGGTGTTGCCGGACGTAACCAGCGTGCCGGGATCGGAATTGACGCTGCGCGCCACCACGACGCCGTCAAAGGGCGCCACTACACGATCGAACGTCTTCAGATCGATCAACCGCTTCAGCGCGGAATCGTTGGCGACGATGGTGCTCTCACCCGCCGTGATGTTTTCCTGAGCGGCGTTCACATTCGCCTGACCGGCTTCCAGCGCCGCGAGCTTTTCATCGTAATCCTGCTTGGCGAACACGCCCTGATCGGCGAGCGTCTTCCAACGGCTCGCCGTAACTTCGGCAAGTTTCAGATTGCTTTTCGCGGCCGCCAGATTCGCTTTCAACTGCTGCAGCGCGGCTTTCGATTGCGCCAGCGTAGCGCGCGCCTGATCGATCTGCTGATCCAGCTCCGGCGTTTCGATTTCCAGCAGCAGATCCCCCTTCTTCACGCGATCGCCGATGTCGACCGGGCGCTGCTTCATGTAGCCGTCGGCGCGCGCATAGATCGGCACTTCCAACATCGCGACCGTCTGGCACGGCAGTTCGACATTCGACGAAGATGGCGCCAGATGCACCCGGCCAACGTTGACCACCGTGGGTCGATTGGCATCTTCATTCAGAACGGACGCGAGCGCGGTGTCGTGCGTTCTGCGCTGGCCCATTTCGTACACGATCGCTCCGCCCAGCACGATGCCGATCAGCAGCAGGACGACGAAGAAGGTGGTGTGCGATTTCTGCGGCGCCGGGGTCATGACTCGGTCGCCCCCATCTCATCCGAGAGCGCATCGAACGATTTCGGAGGCGTCTTGCGCAGCAGGCTGTACACTGCGGGGACGACGAATAAAGTCGCGGCGGTCGCGAACATCAATCCGCCGATCACGGCGCGGCCCAGCGGCGCGTTCTGTTCGCCGCCTTCGCCCAGACCCATCGCCATCGGGATCATGCCGGCGAGCATCGCCACCGCGGTCATCACCACCGGCCGCAATCGCGTACGGCCGGCCTGATACGCGGCCGTGAGGGCGTCGGCGCCTTCGTGACGAAGATCGTTCGCGAAAACTACTAACAAAATGCTGTTGGCTGTGCCCACGCCGATACTCATGATAGCGCCCATCAGTGCGGGCACACTTACAGTAGTTCGCGTGAAAAACAGCATCAGCAGAATGCCGCCGAGCGCGCCTGGAACCGCCATCAGCACGATAAACGGATCGGTCCAGGATTGAAAATTCACCACCATGACGAAGTAGACGAGAACGATCGCAAGGATCAATCCATACGCCATGCCGCGAAACGATTCGCGCATCGTGCCGACCTGGCCGCGCGTTTCAAAGAACGAGCCCGAGGGCAATTTCGAACGGAATTCGTCTACCACCTTATCGATGTCGGCAGCGACCGAACCCAGATCGCGATCCTGCACGTTTGCATAAATGTCGTAGAGCGGCTGGACGTTGTAGTGATTCACAACCTGCGTGGTGACGCCGCGCTGCGCCTGCGCGACGTTGCTCAGCAGTTGCGTCGATTGGCCGGATGCCGAATGAATCGGCGTGTTCAGCAGGGCTTCGGGCGTATCCATGCGATAGGTCGGCGTCTGGACGACCACCGGATAATCGACGCCGTTCTGCGGATTCACCCACCAGTTGGGATTCAACTGCTGGCTGGAGCTGAGCGAAATCAGCAGGCCGCTGGCGACGTCGAGCTGCGTGAACCCGAGTTGTCCGGCGCGGGCGCGATCGACATCGAATTTCATCATCGGAACGTCGTTGACCTGATGGATATGAACGTCGGCGGCGCCGGGAATGTGAGCGATGCGCGCGTTGAGCTGCTCGGCGATGATGTGATTCTTTTCGAGATTGCGAAGGGGGCCGACCACTTGCACATCGATCGGCGCGGGCAATCCGAAGTTCAGAATCTGGCCGACCATATCGGCGGGCTGAAAGAAAAACGTCAGCTCCGGAAACTGGCGGGTCAGTTTGCGGCGCATTTCGCGAACGTAGTCCCAGGTCGGCCCGTGGTCGCCGTGCCGGAGCGAAATGAGAATCTCGCCATCGGCAGGGCCCAGCGTCACGGTATCGGAATAGGCCAGATTCAGGCCGCTGTAGGGCAGGCCGATGTTGTCGAGAATATCGGTGATTTCGGCGGGCGGAATAATGCCGCGGATCGCTTCTTCGACGGCTGCGAAATGGCGCTCGGTTTCTTCGACGCGCGTGCCGCCAGGACAGCGCACGTGCAAGCGGATCTGCCCGGCGTCGACTTGCGGAAAGAAATCCGCACCGATCAGAGGATAGAGCAGGCCGCAGGAAATCGAAACGATCGCGAAGCACGCCACCACGATCTTGCGATGATGCAGCACCGAATCGAGCAGGCTGGAATAGGCGTCGCGCAGGCGTTCGAAGCCGCGATGAAACAGATGATGAATGTGCCAGATGATCCCGCTGTTAACGCCTTCCGCTTCGCCTTCCGGTCCTCTGTACAAATGCAACTCGGAGGGGATCAGGTAGCGGATCATGGTCGGCACCAGCGTTCGCGACAACAGATACGACGCGCTCATGGCGAGCACCACGGCCAGCGCCAGAGGCGTGAACAGATACTGCGCGGTGCCGGTCAAGAAAATCACCGGCACGAACACGATGCAGATGCACAGCGTCGAGACGAAAGCCGGCACGGCGATCTGGCGCGCGCCGTCCAGGATCGCGATCACCACATCTTTTCCCATGCCCAGATTGCGGTGAATATTTTCGATCTCGACGGTCGCGTCGTCGACCAGAATTCCGACCGCCAGCGCCATCCCGCCGAGGGTCATGATGTTGATGGTCTCGCCGAGCAGGTGCAGCACCGCCAGCGACGCGAGAATCGACAGCGGAATCGAGATGCACACGATCAGCGTGCTGCGCCAGCTTCCCAGGAACAGCAGAATCATGACGCCGGTGAGTAGCGCCGCGACGCTTGCTTCCTTGACCACGCCTTGAATCGCGGCGCGCACGAAAATCGATTGGTCGAAGAGAGTCGTAACGTGAAACGCGGGCGGCAACGACGAGAGAATCTTCGGCAGCGCGGCTTTGATCTTGCTGACGATTTCGATGGTTGATGTATCGCCGTTCTTGAGCACGGTGAGCACGGCTCCGCGGCGTCCGTTATGGCGCACCACGTTGGTTTGCACCGCCGCGCCGTCGCGAACTTGAGCCACATCGCGAAGATAAATGGTGGTGCCGTTCACTGTTTTCACCGGCAGTTCGTTGAACGCTTCGGCGACGCTGGGTGAGTTGTTCATCTCCACGCGATATTCGCGGGTGCCGATTTTCGCGCTGCCGGTGGGCAGGATCAGGCTCTGATTATTCAGCGCGGCGGAAATATCGCTGGCCGAAAGTCCGCGAGCGTAGGCGGCCTGCGGATTCACGTCGACCATGATCTGGCGCGGCTTGCCGCCATAGGGCAACGGAAAACTCGCGCCCTGGGTGTTGGCGAGCTGGGTGCGCAGGAAGTTGTAACCGAGATCGTAGAGCTGCTGCTCGCTGAGCGTGTCGCTCGATAGGCCGAGCTGCAAAATCGGAACCGAGGCCGCGTTGTAGCGCACGATGGTGGGCGGATGCATCCCGACGGGCATCACGGAGAGCGTCGAGTTCGATTGCGCGGAGGCTTGCGCCAGCGCCGCTTCGATTTTCACGTTGGGGTGGAAGAACAGCTTGATCACCGAGAGTCCGGCGAGCGATTGCGACTCCATGTGCTCGATATCGTTTACGGCGGTGGTGAAGCCGCGCTCGGATCGCGTGGTGACGACGTCGGCCATTTCGTCGGGAGAGACGCCGGCGTAGGTCCAGATGGCAGAGATCACAGGGATGTTGATGTTCGGGAAAACGTCGGCGGGCATACGCACGATCGCGATCACGCCCAGCAGCAGAATCGCCAGCGACATGACCACGAACGTGTACGGGCGGCGGAGTGCGAGCCGGACTATCCACATAAAAAGCTAAGAAACACTAGTTTGACAGATTGTTTAAAGACCGCGCGTTTTTTCGGTGGCGCCTGGCGCGCTCCATGCTGTCGCGCCTCAATCCGTGCTTAGCGGTTATAGCGGCCGCGCAGTGCGCGCCAGCGAATGCCGAGCAGCGCCGCGTACGAAGCAGCTCCGGAAAGCGCGCTGACTTTGGTTCCTTCGACGTTGTTCCACACCACTGGAACTTCGATGGCCTTGTGGCCGAGAACTTTCGCGATCACCAGGTCCTCGACGTCGAAGCTGAACCCTTCCAGCGTCTGTCGCGCGAAGATTTCGCGCGCCGCGGCGGCTTCGAACAGTTTGAATCCACACTGCGTGTCGCGGAAGGGAAGCCCGGTGATCATGCGCATCAGCAGATTGAACACGCGCCCGGCGAATTCGCGGAACCCCGGTTGATGCACACCGACCAGCGATCGATCCAGAGCGCGCGATCCGATGGCGACCTTCGCACTCTCGCGCTCCACAGCGCTGATGAGCTTGTCCAGTTCGGCGATGGGCGCGGAGAGATCGGCGTCGGTGGTCAGAATCCATTCGCCGCGCGATTCCATCACGCCGTGTCGAACCGTGAAGCCTTTGCCGCGATTGCCGGGGTTGCTCACCAGCCGTAGTTGCGGATTGTCTGCGCACTTGCTCTTGACGAATGCCGCGGTACCGTCGCGAGATCCGTCGTCTACCACCACGATTTCAGCGAACTCGAAGTTGCGCGCACGCAGATAGCCGATCACCTGATCCAGTGATGCGGGGAGTCGCGCCTCTTCGTTATACGCGGGAATGACAATGGAGATGGAACGCAACTTCTGAATTCTAACTTACACGCCCGTGGCGAGTAGTGCGCCCCAATGGAATCCTGCACCGAACCCGGCGAAGATCACCGGTTCGTTCGGGCGGAAGCCGGAGGACGCCTGCCATTCCGCGGCCGCGATCAGCATCGATGCCGATGATGTGTTTCCGTAGCACGCGATGTTGGAAAAAAATTTCTCCGGCGCGACGTCCAGCGCCTTCGCCACGCGCACGATCAAATTCTGATTGGCCTGATGCATCAGAAACATTTGGATCGATGAAGCCGCGGCCTGGGAGGTTTGCAGCACCTCGGCAATCACGCCGGGAATTTTTTGCGACGCGTGCTTGATCACCACCATGCCGTCCATATGAATGTTCGCGCCGAATTCAAGCTTCAGATTTTCGGCGTTCGCGCCGTCGGAATGCAGAATCGCGTGGCTGAGCTTGGCGACGCCTGTGTTGGGATCGATCAGACACGCGCCCGCGCCATCGCCGAACAGAATGGCGGTGTTTTTGTCCAAAGGTTCGCGATTGACGATGCTCGACATCTTTTCCGCCGCGACCAATAACGTCGGACCGTACACCGGCGCGAGCTGCGACGCGAGCGCCATGCCATAGATCGAACCCGCGCTGGCCATTGGCACATCGAGCGCGGGAACACCGGCGAGGCCTAATCGCGCTCCGATCTCGGCAGCGGGACCAGGGAAGCGTCGCTCGCTCGATCCGCTGGAGACGATCAGAAGTTTAACGATGTCAGCGGCGGCGTTGGCGCGCGTCAGACAATCGTCGGCGGCGCGGACGCCGAGGTCGACCACGGACTCCGCATCGGCGTAGCGGCGCTGCTCGATTCCGGAGGCGTTCAGAATCCACGCGGATTCGACGCCGAGCTTCGCCGCGAGTTCGTCATTGGTGACGACGCGCGAAGGTACGTAGGAGCCGAAGGCCCTTATGAATGGGATGAACGGCGCGATCACGACGCGTGAGCGCTAATGTAACTGGCGATTCGCGAGAGCGAATCGAACTTGCGCGGGTTGAGGTCGGAATCGGGCACCGTAATCTTGAATTCTTTTTCGAGCCCGCTGACCATGTCCGGCAGCGCAAAGGAATCAAGCACGCCGGATTCGAAGAGTGACTCTTCCGGATCTGACGGCAGCGGCTTTTGCGCCACGGATTTTACGACAGTAAGAATGCGTTCGTCGGTGGTCATGAACTCGGATTTTATCACGCGCGCGTAAGCGTTTCTGCGTGGCATGATGGTTGTCCGTGCCCGAATCCCCAGCCGTTTCTTACCTGCCTCGAGTGAAGATCGCGATCTATGCCGCGGTGGCGATCGCGCTGTGGTGCGCGATTGAGAATTACCAGCTCGAAAGCATCACCGTGCAGTCCGATCCTTATAAAGCGTCGGAGCAAGCGGATCGGCTGGCGGGTGCCATCGGAATGCTGCCGCGGAACGGAGTGGTCGGGTATGTTTCCGATATCTCCGGTTCCGACCCGGCATTGGCGATGTTCAATACATCGCTCTATGCGCTCGCTCCGCGCATGCTGGTGGAGGGAACAGATCGGGAATTCGTGCTGGGGAATTTCACCAAGCCGCAGGATTACGAGGCGTTCGCGCGCGAACATCATCTGGTTTTGCTGCGCGATTTCGGCGGCGGCATCGTGGTGTTTCGGGGAACGCCGCAGTGATCGCGATTTTCGCGCTCCTGGCGCTGGCGATTGCAATTGGATGCGCGGCCATGTGGAGGCCCATCGCGTGTTTGTTCGAGTCCCAGCCCCGGTGGGCCGTGCTCACCTTGATCGCGGGAGCGGGCGCGGCGTTTGGAATCGGCGCAACGTCGATTTTGTTTTTTCTCGTGAACCTGATTGCGCCGGGCATATTTTGGGTGGACTGGATGGTCGAAATCGCCGTGCTCGGTTGGCTGATTTTTGAAGCTCGAAAAATGCAGCTCGCCAAACCCGTTGCGAGCCGGCCGGATGTGATCGCGGCGCTCGCATTGACCGCGGTGGTGGCGTTGTCGACCGTCGCGATGACGCAAGCCTGGGAGCTGCATCCGTTCGGCAACTGGGACGCGTGGTCGATCTGGAATCTGCGCGCCAAGTTTTTACTGGCCGGGAAGCTGGCGTGGTCGCCGCTGCTGTCGCACACCCATCCGGAATATCCGCTGATGCTTTCCGGTGCGGTGGCACGTCTGTGGGCCGCGGGAGGCCAATTGGAGATGGCACCCAAAGCGATCGGCTACACGTTTTTTCTGGCGCTGATCGCGATCGTTACCGGGGGCGTTGCGATGATGCGCGGATCGCTGGCGGGATTGATCGCGGGATTGACGCTGGCCTCGACGGCGACGTTTATCGATGAAGCGCCGACGCAATATTCGGACATCCCGATCGCGGCATTTTTCGCGGCCGCGGTTATCTTTGTGTTGATCGACAGGCCGATCTGGGCGGGAGTGTTCGCGGGATTCGCGCTGTGGACCAAAGACGAAGGCGCGATGTTCTGCGTGCTGCTGCTCGCCGCCGTCACGATTTTTCGGATGCGGCATTTGGTTCGCGTGGCGATCGGAATGATTCCGGGCGCCGCGGTTTATCTATTCTTCAAGATCGCTTTGGCGCCGCATGTCACGGGATTGTTCGGTACGGGAACCTTCGCACGATTGACCAACGGCGGACGATGGGGCGTGGTGCTGGGCGGCGTGCTGAGCCAGGTGGTGTCGCTGGGCGCGAGCTGGATGCATCCCGCGCTGATCCTGATCGCGTTTGCGATCGGCGTGCGATTGCGCATCGATTCCAGGCGGGACGCATACATGCTGACGGCACTCGCCGGTGCGATGATCGCGGGCTATTGCGCGGTGATGGTGGCGCAATCGAACGATGTGCTGTGGCAGACCAACACCGCCGCCAGCCGCCTGGTCCTGCAATGGTGGCCGGTGGCGATCGTCGCGGCGATGACGTGGCTACGGCCGGCTGAGGAGCTGATGGTTACCGAAGCGGCCAAGAAGAAACGCAAATGATCGCCACGCCGAAAACGACGCAGGAACGGATTTCAGCGGCGTTGCTCGTCGCGATTTTTGTGGTATGTGTGTACCGCGCCGCTACGCAATCGATCGTGCATGATGAGGCTCTGACGTATCAGATTTACCTCGCCGGACCGGCCGCGAATCTGTTCAATTATTTCGACGCGAATCACCATTTCCTCAACACCGTGCTGATGCGCGTGACGACGTCGCTGTTCGGATTCTCGGCGCTGGCGATGCGGATCCCGGCGCTCGCCGGAGCGGCGCTGTTGTTAACGGCGCTGTATCGATTCTGCAGATGGATGTTCGGCAACGGATGGATACTGCCGCTCGCGCTGGCAGCGGTTAGCTTGAATCCGTTCCTGATGGATTTCATGGTGGCGGCGCGTGGGTATGGGCTCGCACTGGGCTTGTGGATGTGGGCGCTCGCGCTCATCGCGCCGGAACTGGAGAAGACCCAGCACGATCGGAAAAATGTAGCGATGGCGGGGGCCGCGGCGGCGCTGTCGGTGACGGCGAATCTGGTGTTCGCGATGCCGGTGGTGGTGCTGGCGGCGATGGTGATCTGGTTTTCGATTGCGAAACGAAAGCATGCTGCCGCGCCTGCTCCCACCAAGAAGCGGGAAGCCGCGAAGAAGCCCGCAGCGATGTGGATCGACTTCTTTGCTCCCGCCGCAGCCATTGCGGTCGCGTTTCTGTTAACGGCACCACTCGAGAATGCGCAGGGCGGGCAGTTCTACGCCGGCGCCGCGACGATTTCTGAAAGTCTGCGGAGTCTGGCCGAGCCATCGGTCGATCATTCAGGCCCTTCGGCCTATCAATCCTTCGCGGCTCACCTGGTCGATGTCTTCGCGTTCGGGTTCGGGCCGCTGGTCATTCTTGCCGGAGCAGTGGCCGGGCTGAAATTGCGCAATCTCGCGCTGTTGCTTACCTCTATCCCCGCGCTTGGGTCGGCGATCCTGCTGCTGGCGCTACATTCGATTCGCGATATGCCTTATCCAGAGAATCGAACGGGAATTTATTTCGTGGCAGCCGTGATCCTGACGGTCGCGGCGTTCGCCAGTTTGCCGATCGGCGGAGTGAGGATCGTGTCAATCGCGTTGCTGGCCCTCATGACGATCAGTTTTCTGGTTCAGTTCGAGCCGCGCATGTTCTGGGTATGGCGATACGACGCCGAGAGCAGCCAGATGGCAGCGAAGCTTGTGGAAATCGCTAAAACAAAACAACCATTGAATGTTTTTAACTCCTGGCAGCTCGAACCGGCCTTGAACTTCTACGGCGAGACGGAGCATCTCACCGGCCTGGCGCAGTTCAGTCGCCCGAAAATCGGGCCCGGCTATGACGTTTATGTGCTCACGGAGCAGGATCGGGGCGCTGTGAAGGATCTCGCTCTGACGATCTCTTACAAAGGGCCGGTTTCGGGCACCATCATTGCGCTACCCGCTCATTAAAATTCTCTTATGATGTTGCATTTCAGATTACAAACCATGATCGGTCGCCTATTATAGAACATGCTTCCATTCATGCTGTTACCGTTGCACCTGCTGTTGTTGAAGCAAGTGCCGGCGGGCACTCCACTGCATGTGCGGCTGACCACGGCGGTGGGGACTTACGATGGCAAAGCGGGCATGGCGGTACGGGCGGTTCTGATCGCGCCGGTCACGGATGGAACGCACGTGCTGATCCCGGCGGGGAGCACACTTTCCGGATCAATCGAACGGGTCAATAAAGTCGGCTTCGGAATCCGCCACGAGACCGCGTCGCTGGCGCTCGATTTCGATCAGGTGGCGCTGCCCGACGGATCGGCGATGCCGCTTTCGACGCGGGTGCGGCAGGTGGACAATGGCCGCGAGAAAGTCGCCAAGGACGGCAGCATTCTGGGAGTTCGCACCACCAGCAGCATTTCGTATCGCGCCAGCGGCTACATTCGAACCGCCCTCGAGTGGGAAGTACATGCGCGGATCGCGCTATGGGCGGTGAAGATGCTCTTGGTGCAGGTGCCCGAACCCGAGATTTTCTATCCCGCCGGATCGGAGCTGACGCTGGCGCTGACCGAGCCAATGCTGGCCGAGCCGCGCCCGGAGCCCATCGATACCGCCGAGATGACCTGGAAAGAGCGCGACGACATGGAGCAGGTGATCGCAGATCTGCCGGCGCGATCTTTTGCGCGCGGCTCCAAGCGCGCCGCCGACATGGTCAACATGATGTTCGTGGGATCGCGGGAGCAGGTGGAGGCGGCGTTCACAGCGGCCGGATGGACCGAAAGCAAGGCGATGTCGATGAGATCGCGCATCGGGGGAATTCGCGCCGTGGTGGAAGGTCGCGGATACATGGCCGCGCCCATGACCGCCCTGCTGGTGAATAACGCGGAGCCCGATCTGGCCTGGGAAAAAGGCTTGAACGATTTCGCCAAGCGGGATCATATCCGGTTGTGGAAGCAATCGGGCACCTGGAACGGGCAGGAGCTTTGGGCGGCCGCGGCAACGCGTGATATCGATTACGCGTACTTCCGGCCGGGCCACATGTTCACGCACCAGATCGAGCAGAACGTGGATCGGGAGCGCGACAAGGTGGCGCACGATCTGGTATTCACTTCGTGCACCAACGCGGTGGATCTGTGGGATCGCCCCGGCTATCCGCACGTGGCCAGCAACGCGACGGGTGATGTGATGACGTCGGACGCACAGATCGCGGTGGTGCGGCTGAATCAATGCGACGCGCCGCGGACCACCGAGGACCTCTCGTCGGGTCTGCGCGTGCATGGGGGCTTTATGCAGCGCTTCGCCCGGCGGCAGGTTCTGAGCGTGCGCAATGATTTTTATCGTCACAACATGATCTGGCGCGGCTACGAAGTAACGCGCTGGACCGTGGCGGCGATTCGCAAGCACAACCAGGGCAAGGACTGGCGCACCGAGTTCGATCGCACTGACGAGGTCGCCAGCAGCGGCGCTTCGAAGGCGATGAATAGCGGCTGGCTAAGATAATCGCCACGAATAAACACGAATGAACACGAATCCTTCCACGGATTCCTTTTCGCCGGCGTCATCCGTTTGTGCGCACGATCGCATTTTGTCTGGCGGCATTCACAGCTCTGGCGCAATCGTCTGCGTTTGAAGCGGCGACGATTCGCCCGGCTGATCCACAATCCAATGCTCGATCGGCTGCGCGCCTGACGCCCGATCGCGTGAGCTATCAGAACATCACGCTGCGGACGCTGCTGGGACGCGCGTTCGAGATCAAGACTTCGGAACAGATTCAGGGGCCCTCTTGGATTTCCTCGGAGCGCTTCGATGTCAACGCCAAAGCTCCCGATCATACGCCGCCGGAGCAGATTCCCAAAATGCTGCAGACCTTGTTGATCGAAAGGTTCCAGCTCGAGCTGCATCATGAGACCCGCGAGCTTCCCGCATATGTGCTGGTCGCCGGCAAGGGCAAGTTGAAGATGGAGGAATCCAAGGCCGAAGGGGCTCGCGACACTCTTGATATGACAGGCCCGCGTCGCGCGGCTCGCAACATGAGCATGGCGACGCTGGCGCAGTATGTTTCGCTGACGGCGCGGACGCCGGTGGTCGATCAGACCGGGATGAGCGGGCGCTTCAATTTTCCCTACGAGATGTCGAGCGAAGAGATGGGTGGCAAGGATGGTTATCCGTCGATCTTCACCATCGTCGAGGAACTTGGATTAAAGCTGGAATCGAAGAAGCTGCCGTTCGACGTGGTGGTGATCGATCGCGGCAATAAAGTGCCGATCGAAAATTAGCTACTTCAGTTCAAAAATGAAGCCATGCGACGTCGCCCTTGGTGGCGATCTCGGATTCGAGTCCGGCGGGGCGGTAGAGGACCTGGGCGCGCGACACGGCGATTGTTTTCGGTTTTCCTGCAGCGTTCGCGATGGAGATTTCGCCGCCGCTCGTGAACACAATGAACGCGCTACGGCGGCACGCGGATCCGTTCGCTACGGAGGGCCAGGTGTACTCCCAGATCGCCGCGCGAGCATTATCGATGATCGATTTCGCTCCATTGAGCGCGACGGGCGATCCGCAGTTACTCGCAGACGGGGCGTCGTCTTTTATATCGATGATCACGGCGTGACGTGTCGGGTTGGTGGTCAGGCCTTCCTCAATGTGGGTGGTATTGCGCGGCAGGAACCAGGCGCTGTCGCGCTTCGGGTTGGCGACGCGCGACTTGCCGTCCAGTCCGGTGACGCGGACCTGCGCGTCTTCCAGCTCCACTCCCATGTAATCGAAGCGATGGCGATGCATCCCGGTGGGGACGTTCTGCGGCCACACTACTTCCCACACCGTACCCTGCGCGTTATCGAGCACAATCTTGGCGCCCTGGCGCGGGAAGGCATGCGGGTAATCGGCAGGCTGGGCTTGGAGAAGGCCCATGGAGAGAAGCGCTAAGGCAAAGCTGGCTCGCATATCGAGCTAATTATAAACATCTCGGCGCCACTAGTAGCGCAGGCCATCGGTTTCCGTGGCCTGCGTTGTGAACTCGCAGGCGACAAAAAGCGATCGCCTGCGCTACTGGTCGGTTTTCTTGATCGGCGCGGTGGATTTGAGAGGCTTCAGCGTCTTGATCTCGCGGGGCGCATCATCGTCAGTGGACGGAATCACGGTCTTGTCGTCCGCCGCGGCGCGTCGTACGGTGACATTGCCGTGCTCGGTGTGCAGGTCGACGGGCGGGGAACCAGCGCCGGTCGATCCCAGCATTTCCGAACCGCGCCCATCGTTCTGCGTTCGGATCGGCGAGCCGAAATCATTGGTGACGTCGCCGCGCGAGGTGGTGGCAGTAAGTGCGAAACGTGCGCTGGGAGGAAGCGACAGCGTGACCTCGCCTGTGCGCGTCTGCGCATCGATCTTGGATAGTGGAACGCCGCCCGGCCGCAAATTGATATCGCCGCGGTCCACCGAAACGTCCAGTTCATTGCTAAAGTCCGATACGGTCACGTCACGCGAGCGGCCGGAAATGTGAATGGGCCCGACCAGATTGGTCCCCGTGAAATCGCTCAGAGTCATGCGGACCTGGCCGGGAATTTTTTCGATGCTCAGATCGGTGCGCTCGCCGTTGAAGCGCAGCGCCTTGGCCAGATGATGGAACGTGATCACGCCGGAATAGGCGCCGGCGATGGTCACCGGCCCTTCGATATTCTGCAAGTCAAGATCATGGCCCTTGCCTTTGACATCGACCAAGCCTTTGACGCCGATGACGCGGATAATATCGCTCTTGCCTAGATCGATGCGCGCATCGCCGCCCAGGTTCTGCAGCCGTACGCCGGCATTATCGGAAATGACCTGCACTTCGCCGTTGATATCGCTAATGTCGAAATCGCCCAGCCGGCCGTGGGCTTCGATGGTGGCATTGCGGGGAACTGTGATCTCCATTTCGGCGGTGATGCGTACGGTGCCGTTGGAGAGACGATCGGAATTGTTGCGCACGATCACTTCATTGGCGTCGCCGGCGAGTTCAAATGCGGCCTCGCCATTGGCGGCATTGGCGCCGCTTTGATCCAGGCTGCGGATAGTGCGATGGCCGCCGACCTTCACCGTGTCCGTATCGGCCCCGGTGATTTTGGCGTTGCCGCGAAAATTTTCGATCACGATGTGCGGATTCTTGGATGCCTGCTTTTCGACAGCGATGGGATATTCGTAGCTGTCGCCGAACATATCCAGACCGCCGATGGTCACATTGTGCGGCCACCATCCACCGTTATAACCGCGCACCGCGTGGAGGCTTCCGCCGAACACGATCAGCAGGATCACCAGCATCCATTCGCCGCCGCCAGTGCCGCGCACGGGCAAAGGCTTATCGGTCGCAGCCCAGATCAGTACCTCGATCAGCCTCAGTCCGCCCCACAGGATGATGAGGAAGGGCCAGTACCGCGCGAGATAGTCGAGCAGCGGCAGATCGGGATACATGTTGTGGGCCAGAAACAGCCCGCCGATTCCGATCAGCAACAGCGGCGCGACTACGGAGCTTCGTCTCATTGAATTATTTCATTCCCGGATTCTGCCCGGCCGGATTCTGAGAGCCGGGATGCGACGCACCCGCACGCTGCGCCAGCTTGAATAGCCCGAACAGAATCAGCAACACCGGCCAGGTCCTGCTGAAGTTGACTTCGCCCATCTGATCGACCGCCAGCAGAATGCCGAGCGTCAGCATCATCACGGGGCCCTGAATGGCGCAGATCAGATTGCCGTTCATCGTTTCCCTTCTCCAGAACCATCGGTCGACATGCGCGCCATCAGCATATAAGCGCCCAGGCCGATCAGCAACAGCGGCCAGTATTTCAAGGCATGCTCCAGTTCGATGATGCGCAGGTTATCGAGCAGAAAAATCACGCCCAGCGCGATCAGCATCACCGGCACGGCGGGAAACCGCGTGCTGCGCGTGGGGATCAGGCTGGAGAATTCGTCGACGATCAAACCTTGCTGGCGGCGCTTGGCGGTGTGATACGCCTCGAAGCACATGTACGCCCAGAAGGCCGCGATCATCAAGCCCATCAGTGGCTCGTAATTGGCGGCTGCGCCAGAGCTCAAGATGGAGATCATCAAACCGACGATCACTACATGAACGATCCCTTTGACGTATTGACCGTTGTAGATCGCACCGACGCCGGGAATCATGCCGAGGATGAACGCCAATCCGGGCGACACCTCATGCAGAGGAATCGGCGGAGGCGCCATGGGCGCCGTGTACGGATTCGCGTAGGCAGCGGCTTGCGGCTGCTGTGGCGGGGTAGTTTGTGAATTCTCCATGACTCTCGGTACGTGCTCCTCGCAGTAAATTGTTCCATCGGCAGAACGGACGTTCGCCTGATCCAGGCCCTTTCCGCAGGCCCTGCAGTATCCGACGACATTTGGGGGTGTACTCATTTGGTCACGCTCGCTGGCTTGTCGTCAGGTTTCTGCTCGTCGGTCCATTCCTTCAACTGCGTTTGAATCTCGAACACTACGCGCAGGTTCTCGTAATACTTCACGCTGCGTTCCCAGGCCCGCGACACTTTATCTTCGGTCGAATGCCACACCTTGACGGGATCCAGATCCGCGGCCGTCAACTGGCGATGAATGCCGGTGAAGCGGCCCAGCATCGCGAACGACAGCACCGTCATCGCCATGCCCATGGCGTAGCGCGGCTGTAGAATCGGCTCCAGCCATTTTCCGAAAATCCGCCGCGTCCAGGAGGGCTTGACCTGCGCGTGGCTGGGGCCGCTGGTGATCTCGAACAGAATTCGCGTGACCAGCTCGGGAGGCGCTTCGACCGTGGCAGCGCGCTCCATGAATGCGACCGCTCCGGCGGCATCGCGAGCCAGCTCCGAGCAACCGGCGCATTCCGCCAGATGGATTTCGAGCGCAGTCCTGTCCTCCGCGCGGAGTGTTCCATCCACGTAGTCGGCCAGCAGGATTTCGAGCTCAGAGCAGGTCATAACGTCAACACTTACACGTTCACTCTACGCCGCAGCACGCGAGCCAGTTCGGCCCGCCCGCGGTTCAATCTCGATTTCACCGTTCCCTCGGGAACGTTCAACACCTGAGCGATCTCCCGATATTCTAATTCCTCCAGGTCGCGCAAGATCACAGTCTCGCGCAATTCCGGCGATAACTTTTGTAAAGCTTCCTGCAGCAGCTCGCTTGCTTCCCGCCCGGCCACCAATCCGTCGGTTCTGGCCGACGCCGCGGTCTTTTCCTGCAACATCGGGAGCTGCTCTTCGATCGAATCGGTGGCGCGATCGAGCTTGGTGCGGCGGTAATGATCGATCAGCAGATTGCGGCTCAGGCGCGACAGCCACACAGTAAAGGAACCTTCACCCGCGCGGAAGCTCTTGAGTGATCGGAACACGCGCAGGAAAACTTCCTGAGTCAGATCCTGAGCTTCATGCTCCGAGCCGGTAAAGCGATAGCAGATCGCGTACACACGTCGGGTATGGACCTTTACAAGGTCCTCCCACGCGGTCTCCTCGCCTCCGAGGCACCGCTCGACTAGCTGCGCGTCGGCGTCCAAATGTGCTTTCCGGGCTTCCCCAACCCGCCATCCGCCGAGTGAAGTGGACCAGGAAAGCGTCCCTGCCGCGGCGGCGTTGTTCGTCCTCGTGCTAATCTGTCCAACTGTGGCAATAGACGCCATGGTGTTCTTCGTTCCCGGACCCGTTCCCGGTAATTCTGATTCCAGCTATAAGAACGAAGAAACGGCATGAGAAGTTCGATTTACATTCTATCCGCGAGCGCCTATCGCAGGCCAGTAATATCATGCATCCCGGTACAAGGCAGGGAGCGGACGCTTTGAAAAAACGCCTCGCGGGCGCAATTCTCGCCATCCTGGCCACAGCCGCCATTGTGGCTTTCATTGTTCATCGCTATCGCACCTCCGGATTCAACTGGCATCAATTTGTCTCCGCCGTGGCCAACGTCGACTGGAGCTGGCTCCTGCCCGGCGCCGCGCTGGTCCTGGCCACCTACGTCGGCAGGGCGTTGCGCTGGGAAATTATGCTGCGGCCACTCAAGAAAGACCCCAATCTATGGCAAATATTTACAGCGACTTGTGTAGGTTTCACTGCCGTGGTGCTATTCGGGCGCGCAGGTGAGCCGGTTCGCCCCTATCTGATTGCAAAGAAAGAGGGAGTATCGTTCTCAAGCCAGATCGCCGCCTGGATCGTAGAGCGCATTCTGGATCTCCTGATGGTGTTGTTGATCTTTGGGATCGCGCTGACCCAGATCTCGACCAGTTCCATACAGCCCGGGCCGAAAATGCGAGTGATTCTTGAAGCCGGCGGATACGCTGTCGGGCTGACGGGATTAGGAGCACTTGCGCTGCTGCTGGCGCTCCGAAAGCTTCGCGGGAGGGTGCTGCACGGAATCATCGAGAGGATGAAGTTTCTCCCGGAAAAGGCTCTGGCGAAGCTGCTGGGGATGCTCGAGTCGTTCGAGGAAGGCATGCAGTCCATGCGCAAGCCGAGTTATACGGTGCTGTTGGTGACTTACACGGTGGCGGAATGGCTGGTGATCGCGGCTGCGTTTCTGTGCGTGTGCCGGGCGTTCCCGGCGACCGCGAATCTAGGTTGGACCGACGCGGTGATTCTGCTCGGGTTTGTTGTTTTCGGGAGCGCGGTGCAGATCCCCGGGGTGGGCGGAGGGATGCAGATCGCGGCAGTGGCGGTGCTGACCGAATTTTTCGGCATAACATTGGAGACCGCCAGTGGAATCGCTTTGGTGCTGTGGAGCGTCACATTCGTAAGCATTGTTCCGCTCGGGTTGGCGCTGGCCTTCCATGAGGGGATCAAATTTCGTAATCTTAGGCATCTGGATACAGCCAACGGAAGTAAGCCATGAGATGTAAGAGATGACGTGTCCTTTCTGCGGGCATCGCCAGGATAAGGTGATCGATTCGCGCGAGAGCAAGGAAGGCGAGGTGATCCGCCGCCGCCGCGAATGCCTGAAGTGTGCGCGCCGGTTCACCACGTACGAACGTAGCGACGAAATTCCCTACATGGTGGTGAAACGCGACGGGCGGCGCGAGAAGTTCGATCGGCAGAAGGTGCTCGAAGGGATGCTGAAGGCGTGCGAAAAGCGGCCGGTCCCGATGGCGAAATTGGCCGAGGCGGTGGATGAGATCGAATCGAAGCTGGCGGATAGCGCGGAACGGGAGATCCCGACCACGGATATCGGAGAAATGTTGATGGGGCGGCTCAAGGCGCTGGACAAGATCGCGTACGTGCGGTTCGCTTCGGTGTATCGGGATTTTCAGGACGTTGAGGCATTCGTGAATGAGTTGAAGGATTTATGCAAAAACGCTGAATATACGTAGCGCAGGTTCGGCGCCGGCTGAGATCTCCAAGTAGGGACTTAGCGGATGATCACTCGGAAAGACTGCCGACGAGAATTGATCCTACCCCACGGGCTGAAATCGTGAAACCTAGGCCGCCTCAAACATCTTTGAAATAGGGACTTAACAGAAAAAGAGAACGCTGTTATACTGGGTACAGTCCGAGCCGTGCGGCAGAGAAGGGACGTGTGTCCGACGACGTCCTGTAACTGAATATAAACACGGCAGATACGGCTGGCACCCCAACAGATACGCGTCCAGGCAGATCTAATACCGGGCGACGTGCGGATTGGGGGAGGTGAATGAGTGGACCACTTCGAAGATCAATTCTTAGGCGAAGGTCACGAGCCTTTAGGGCTTCCTTTTGACGAGGAAGCTAATTTCTTCCATCCGGAAGAAGTTCATGACGGGGAAGAGTTTGCGGCCGCGCACCCGGTCGAGGAGTCCATTTACACGGACGATCCGGTACGCGTGTATCTGCGCGAAATGGGCGCCGTTCCGCTGCTGACGCGCGAGGGCGAGGTCAATCTGGCTCGCCGTATGGAGCGCGGGAAGCTGCGCATGCAGAAGGCGATCAGCCGCTCGGCCCTGGTGCAGTTGCGGGCTGTGGAAATCGTCGATCAGATCAAGCATGAGATCGAAGAGCTGGACGCGTTCGTCGATCTGGGCGGAGATCTCGAAGAAGACAGCGCCGCGTACGCCAAGCGCAAGAACGATGTAAAGAATAAGCTGGCCGAAATCACCAATCAGCATAAGAAACTTGTGCAGGTGTCCGACAAGCTGGACACCGTGCCGCTGTGGAACAAGAAGCTGCGCAAGCGCTGGCTGATGAAAGTGGCGCGGGCGCGGGTCGGGGTTTCGCAGGCGATCCGCAAGGTGCCGTTCTATCTTTCGCAGTGGAAGCAGTTCGGCAAGGAAATCGAGCGCGTGGTGGAAGAGATGTTGCACCTGGACGCTGAACTGCGCAAGGTGGAAACGCGATCGAGCGAGACGGCGCAGGCTAAGGCCCGCGAGCTGAAGCGGGAAATCCGCAAGCGTGAGCAAACGGCCGGTCTGACGCTGCCGGAACTGCGCCACACCACTGCCGTGATCCGTCATGGCGAGATCGAAGCCGAGCGCGCCAAGAAGGATCTCGTTGAAGCCAACCTCCGGTTGGTGGTTTCGGTCGCCAAGAAATACGTGAATCGCGGCTTGCACCTGCTGGATTTGATCCAGGAGGGCAACATCGGCCTGATGCGCGCCGCCGACAAATTCGAATACCGCCGCGGCTACAAATTTTCGACTTACGCGACCTGGTGGATTCGCCAGGCGATCACGCGCGCGATCGCGGATCAGTCGCGCACCATTCGTATTCCCGTTCACATGAACGAGTCGATGAACAAATTCCTGCGCGCCACTCGCGAGCTGGAAAAAGAGCTGGGCCGGGCGCCGACCAACGACGAAATCTCGCGCCGCATGGATATTCCGGTCGAGAAGGTCCAGAAGCTGAAGACCATTTCGCGCGATCCGGTGTCGCTCGAAACTCCGGTAGGCCGCGACGGCGAATCCGCGCTGGGCGATCTGATTGAAGACCGCTGGGTGGGGTCGCCGGTCGATGCGGTGATCGACACCAATGTTCGCGACGAAACCGCGAACATCCTGAAGACGCTTTCTCCCAAAGAGGAGAAGGTGATCCGGCTGCGCTTCGGCATCGGCTGCGAGCGCGAACACAC
The DNA here is from genome assembly GCA_963819125.1 of Terriglobia bacterium. Lineage (GTDB taxonomy): Bacteria > Acidobacteriota > Terriglobia > Bryobacterales > Bryobacteraceae > Palsa-187. The sequence continues at coordinate 58,503 of CAWFUQ010000007.1, read as the reverse complement.
GCTCGAAGAGATCGGCCAGGAGTTCGACGTCACGCGCGAGCGGATTCGCCAGATCGAGGCGAAAGCGCTGCGGCAGTTGCGGTCGCCGGAACGGGCTCGTCATCTGCGCGCGCTATTGGCCGCGCGGTAACGCAGTTATGCAGGCTCTGGCTTTCTGGAAAGCCGTGGCTCACGATCAATCCAATTTTCTGGACGCTCTGATTGCGCTGCTTCATGAGCGCCGCATTCGTTATTGCGTGATCGGGGGGCAGGGAGTCAATGCTTACGCTTCACCGCTGGTCAGCCTTGATCTTCACCTGGTTGTTGCACTCGATCAGCTTCATGAAGTCGAGGAGGTTTTGGCCGATCGATTTCAAGTGGAGCGATTTCCGCACAGCCTGAACGTGTCTGCGCCAGACTCGCAGCTTCGCGTCCAGATCCAAACCGACCCGCGATATTTCAGTTTTCCGGATCGCGCATCAGTGCGCGATGTTCTCGGAGTGGAGCTTCCAGTCGCGTCGGCTGAGGACATCCTGGACGGCAAGGTATGGGCCGCGCTCGACTCCGAGCGCCGGGCCAGCAAACGCCGAAAGGATCTGCTCGACATCGAGCGGCTGCTGGAGGTTCGCCCGGATCTTCGCGAGCGCGTGCCGTCTGCGATTCTGGAGCGTCTCGCCTAGTTTGCCCTGGGCCGTTCGACGTGGTCGATGGTCCATATTTCGATTGGTGCTTTGACGGGTTGCAACTTCAGCCCGATTTGCTGCTGCACTGCACCGAAGATATCCGGCCGATCGTCGCCATCCCTGGTCGAATAATCGAGCTTGAACGCGAAGGTTCCCGCGAGTTCCGTGCGATCGATGACCGGGCGCTGGATGCCTCGCTCGCCGGCAAGATAGTTGGCGAGCCGCGCCATGGTCCAGCCCTCCGGAGCTTCGCGCTCGGACGAAGCTTGCTTCACTGCTCCATTGATGATCACCTTGCCGCGCGGCGCGAGCCTCGGACCGCCTTTGCCGACTACCAGCGCGAATGCGGACACGACTCTCGTCTCGTGATGCATGCGCAGCTTGAATCGCTCCTCGAAGAGCGATCGAATCATCTGCTTGCATTGGTTTTCTGAAACGCGCGCGTCGGTGGCGCCCTCGAGGTCGTAAGCGTCGTGGGCGTTCAGCCAGTCTGGCCAGCCTGAGTTCATCTCGTAATCGCTGATGTCGTACGCCCATTTGATCGACCACAGCAGCGGGATCCCTCGCGAGATGAATCTGCCGCCGCCGGCGCAGTCGGACTCGGCGCGAGCTGCTCGCCCGGGTGGCGCGGGTTTTACCGAAATCACCTCGAACGCACTCTGCTGAGCGCTCGCGCATGCGGCCAGTATCGATAGCAGGAGGAGGGTACGTATCGTCATTTGCAAAAGTAGACGCCGGCCAGACGATTTCTGTTGACTATAACAACATAGTTATATAACATATCATTTATGGATTCGCCAGCAATACTCGATTCCTCCTTCGCCGCACTCTCAGACCCTACCCGCCGCGCGATTCTGGCGCGTCTGGCGCACGGTGAGGCCACGGTGCTGGAACTCGCCAAGCCGTTCGCCATGAGCCAGCCTGCGATCTCCAGGCACCTGAAGGTGCTCGAAGGGGCGGGACTGATCCTGCGGCGGGTCGACGGGACCAAGCGGCCCTGCAGGCTGGCGAAAGAGGGCGTGGAGGCGATCGATCAATGGCTCGCCATGCTGCGCGATGTGTTGTTGAAGAATTACGACCGCCTCGATGCGGTCCTGAAGGAGAACCCATGAGCAAAATGACTTTGAAGACGGAAGGCGACACGCATATCGTGGTCACCAGGAGATTCGCGGCATCACCCGAGAAGGTGTATCGCGCGCACGTCGAGCCGGCGCTGATCCAGAAATGGCTGCTGGGGCCGGATGGATGGACCATGCCGGTATGCATCAACGAAAACGAGCCGGGCGGGAAATTTCGCTATGAGTGGGTGAACGGAAAGGGCGCCGGGTTCTATATCGCCGGCGAACTTGTGGAGCTGGAACCATACCGCCGGATCGTCCATATCGAGCGGATGTACCTGCCCGATCCCACGCCGGACAATCGCGTCGAAACAACGTTCGAACCGGATGGCGACGGAACGCTCATGACGATCCGCATGACTCTGCCGGATGAGAAGACCAGAGCGGGCATGCTCGCGACCGGAATGGAGCGCGGGATGGAAGCGAGCTATGTACGCCTCGAAGGCATGATTTAAAGCCGCCTGGCGCGCTCCATTCTGTCGCGCCTCATTTTCCTTGGATCGCGCACAAAGGCTGGCAGCCCGCCAGCCTGCTAACCTTGGACTTCATACATGGCCGATCAGAAATTGCAGATTATTCCGCTCGGGGGCCTGGGCGAGTTCGGCATGAACTCCATGGCCGTCCGTTACGGCGACGACATCATTGTGCTCGACGCAGGCATGATGTTCCCCGATGCGGAGCTCCTGGGAGTCGACATCGTCACTCCCGACTTCACGTATCTGGAACAGAATTCCGAACACGTGCGTGCGCTGGTACTGACGCACGGCCACGAGGATCACATCGGCGCGATCCCGTTCCTGCTGTCGCAGATCGATGTGCCGGTGTACGGGACTCCGTTCACGCTGGCGCTGGTGGAGCGGCGCCTGGAAGAGCACGAGATGCTCGGCAAGGTGAAGCTCAACAAGGTCAAGCCGGGCGAGATCTTGAAGCTGGGTCCCTTCTCGATCGAGTTCATCCACGTCACGCATTCGATTGTGCAATGCGTCGCGCTGGCGATCACCACTCCGCTGGGCGTCATCATTCACACTGGCGATTACAAAGTCGACCCGACGCCCACCGATAACGAGCTGTTCGATCTGCACACGCTGGCAGCATACGGCAAACGCGGAGTGCTGCTGCTGATGTCGGATTCGACTAACGTCGATCGGCCGGGCTATACCGAGAGCGAGCGCGCCGTCGGACCTCGGATCGAAGATTTGTTCGTCAGGTCTCCGCGGCGACTGGTGATTTCATGCTTCTCCAGTTCGATTCACCGCCTGCAGCAGATTCTCGATTTCGCCGACGAATACGGCCGCAAGGTCGCGTTCCTGGGGCGCAGCATGATGAGCACCACCGAGATCGCGCACGATCTGGGTTTGCTCACGGTGCCGAACGGAATCCTGCTGCGGCCGCAGGATGTGATGCAGCTTCCTCCGAAGAAGGTCTGCGTGGTGGTTTCGGGAACACAGGGCGAGCCGATGTCGGCGATGTCGCGCGTGGCGGTGGACAATCACAAATCGCTTTCGATCGAGCCGGGCGACACGGTGGCTCTGAGCGCGCGCATCATTCCTGGAAACGAAAAAGCGATTTATCGCATGATGAACCATATCGCGCGGCGCGGCGCGGATATCGTGTACGGCACGATGAATCCGCCGATCCACGTATCGGGTCATGGAAGCGCGGAAGAACTGCGGCTGGTGCTGAATCTGGTTCGTCCCAAATTTTTCCTGCCGATTCATGGCGAATATAGGCAACTCGCCAAACACGCGCAGCTCGCACAGCATTTGAGCCATTGGGGTCTGGAGCGGTCTTTCGTGCTCGAGTCGGGCGAGACGCTGGAGATCGACGAAAAAGGCGCGCGCAAGGGTGATCCGGTGACGGTGGGCCGCGTGTGCATCGATTCGGGAACGCTGGATGAAGTGGTCGAGGACATGGTGATTCGCGATAGAAGACATCTTTCCGAAGATGGCTTTGTGCTGCCGATTATCGCCATCAACAAACACACAGGGAAGCCGGAAGGGCTGCCGGAAATCGTCAGCCGCGGATTCATGTCGATGGAAGACAGCAGTGAAGTATTGCAGGAAGCGCGGCAGGTGGTGATGCGCACGCTCGATGGATCGACGGCTGAAGAGCGCGGCGATTGGGGCGTGATGCAGGAAAAAATTCGCGCCGATCTGAAGCGCTACCTATCCAAGCAGACGCAGCGGCGTCCTTTGATCATGCCGGTGATCCTGGAGGTTTAGCGTGCGGGCGTTGTTGTTCCTTGCGATCGCGATCGGTGCGTTGCATGCGCAGACCTTCGAAGTGGTGTCGATCAAGGTGCGTGATGCTTCGACGCGGCCCGGGCCGCCGCGTTCCGATCCCGGGATCGTCAGCTTTCCAAACGCGAATCTACGGCTGCTGATCACACGCGCATACGAGATCGCCCCATATCAAATCAACGGACCGGCATGGCTCGATGCGCCGAATTATACCTTCAACGCGAGAATTCCGGAGGGTGTTTCCGAAGATAAGGTGCCGGCGCTGATGCAGGCGATGCTCGCGGATCGGTTTGGATTGAAGGCGCATTGGGAATCGCCGGTGCAGGCGGTGTTCGAACTAGTGGTCGGCAAGGATGGACCGAAGTTGAAGCGCACAGACCTGGTCGCTGCGGTGAAGGGGCCGGATGGCAAGGCGGTCGGTATGCTGAACATGAATGCAGCCGGGCACATTGCGTTTCGCGCGACGTCGATGGGATCTTTGGCGCGATGGCTTTCGAATCAGGCAGGCCGGCCTGTGATCGACAAGACCGGCATCGACGGGATCTTCGACATCGATATGGACTCCGACCCCGGCGAACTTGAAGTGCTGCGCCGGATGTCGGCGGCGGGCGAGGTCACGCTGGATAGCTCCAACGCGTCGTCTATTTTCACCGCAATACAATCGCTGGGGCTGAAACTGGAATCGCACAAAGAACCGGTGAAGCATTTGGTGATCGACAGCGTGCGCAAAGAACCGACCGAAAATTAGTGTGAAACCAATTGGCCGATCGGCCGTATTACACTACGTAAATAGCCTTTGAAAGAAGGAGCTTTGGATGAAACTGGCCCTTAAGCTGTTCGCGATTTTTGCATTGCTGGCTGCGCCGATGTTTGCCGCCCAGCAGGATTCTCCGCTTCCCTCGCGCGCTCAATTTCGCGCCAGGATGGCTCGTGTACGCAGCGCAGTTCGCCGCGATGCGGTCACTTATCAGCGGGCCGCTTATCGAGCCAAGGCGAGAGCAAGGGTGGCGGCACGCCGCGCCAGGGTTCGCGCTGCAAACTATCGAGCTCGTGCGCATCGGAACGCCCGGCGTCAGGTTCGCCAAAGCCGCCACGCTGCAATCTAAACTCGGGAACTCTCACACCGCAGTTTACGGCAGCCCGAATGTTGAACCGCTCCCTTTGGTCACGGCTCGGTATGGCGTTGATTTTGTTTGCGCCGACAATGAGCCGCGACTGAAAGGAGCGGTTTAAAGCAGATATTTCACAAATTCTTACCGTCGCGCCGCAGTGGCGAGAAGAGACGATAAAAGTCTTAGCGGACCGAAGCATCCAGCGTTCCAACGCCTTCGATCCTGGCCCGCACGCGATCGCCTCGCTTGATCCGCGCGCCTTTCGGGCAGCCGGTCGAAATTAAATCGCCGGGATAGAGCGTCATGAATTGCGAATGAAAACGCACCAGTTCGAACGGGCTGTGGCGCATATTGCTCACGAAATCGCGGGAGCAGATTCCGCCGTTGTGTTCGGTGATCACTTCCAGCTTGGACACATCGCCGATCTCATCTGCTGTTACGATCACCGGCCCGAAGCTGAAGAACGTATCGATACTCTTGGCTCGCGTCAGGTAGCGCGGATTTTTTCGCAGCACATCGAGCGCCGTCAGATCGAGCGTAGTTGTGTAGCCGAAGATCACGCTGGCGACATCTGCAGCGTTGAGAAACCGGCACTTCTTTCCAATGATCACGCCGAGCTCGCCCTCCGCATCGACGTCGTCTGAAACTTCCGGCGGCGGCAGCACGATATCGCCACCCGGCCGGAACATGCACGAAGCCGGCTTCATGAAACTGCCGGGCTCTTCGGGCTGCACGGCGTCGATATCTTCGGCGTGGGATTTGTAATTCAGGCCGATGCACCAGATTTTCGGTGGAACGTCGTAAGGCAGCAGCGGCGTCACACGATCGAAGGGGATGGTTTCGACGCCGCGGATGTTGATGTTGTCAAAGGAACCGCGCTGAATGATGGCGAGAAGATCGTCTGCTATGGGTGCGATACCGCGATCGGTAACGACGCCTGTACGCGTCGCCTTATCGTGCTCGAAGCGAATGAATTTCATGATGCTATACAATAGCGAGCTATGCTCAATCGCGCAATATTAGGGTCTTCATGCTGATTGGATTATTCGTCGCGCTGGGGATCTTCACAGCGGGATTCATCGGCGTGTGGGTGGTCTCGATCGTGCGCGGTAAAAAATGGCGCGAGAGCGGGCTCGGGCCGATCGACATTGGCATCGGGTTCATCACCAATTTCCTCGATACGCTGGGCATCGGCTCGTTCGCGACCACTACGACGATGTTCCGGCTCGGCAAACTGGTGCCCGATGAGCAGATTCCTGGAACGCTGAATGTAGGCCACACGCTGCCGTCGATACTCGAGGCCTTCATCTATATCGCGGTGGTGCAGGTGGACGTGGTGACGCTGATCGCGATGATCGCTGCGTCGGTGGTCGGCGCGTGGCTGGGGGCCGGGGTGGTGGCGCGATGGCCGCGCCGCAACGTGCAGGTGGGCATGGGAATCGCACTGATTGCCACCGCGGGATTGATGCTGATGTCGCAACTGAACCTGCTGGGCGGCGGCGGAGAACTGCTGGGGCTCACGGGAACGAAGCTGTTGCTGGCGGTGGTCGCGAACATGGTGCTGGGCGCGCTGATGACGCTGGGAATCGGATTGTTTGCGCCGTGCATGGTGCTGATCTACTTCATGGGGATGAATTTGAAGACTGCTTTCCCCGTCATGATGGGATCGTGCGCGTTTCTGATGCCGGTGGGCAGCATGCGGTTTATCAAGGAAGGGAAGTATCATCTGCGCGCCGCTCTTGGGCTGGCGATCGGCGGGATTCCGGGAGTGCTGCTGGCGGCTTATATCGTAAAATCGTTGCCGCTCTACTGGGTGAAGTGGCTGGTGATCGTGGTGGTGGTCTACACGGCGACCATGATGCTGCGTTCGGCGATCGTCGAACGATCGAAGCCGGCGTTGGTTCCGACCCCCGCTGTTTCAGACTAGGATTGTGGCGAAAAAGGGGACAGACCGCTCTGTCCACGCCCTTTTTCACGTCTGCACGTCGCGCCAGTTCCGTTCGTCATGTTAAGTTGAGGCGTAAGCCGTAATATTTCAAATGAAAATCTCTGTTCTCACGATTGTTCTTGCCGCCACGTTGTGCGCGCAAGCTCCCAAGGGTCCTATCACTGCCGATACCGTCGTCGCCAATATCGGCGGGAAAGATGTCACCGCCGGCGATCTTGAAAAAAGCATGCGCAACTGGTCGCCGGGACAGCTCAAGCAGTTTTACGCGAACCCGCTCCCAACGCTGCAATCGATGTTCACCTACCGATATCTGGCGGCGGAAGGGGAGAAGATCAAGCTGGGCGATGAGGAACCGTGGAAAAGCCAGATCGAATATTCACGCGAAGGCATCATGGGCACGGCCATGACCAACTACATTCGCAACACCTTCCCGGTTTCCGAGCAGGACACCGAAGCGTATTACAACGCCCACAAGTCGAAATACGAGCAAGCCAAAATCAAAGTGATCATGCTGGGGTTTCAGGAGCCGCTCCCGGTGGGCAACTCGATCGCCGACACGCAGCACGCGGCGCAGGTCGCGGTGCAAAATCAGCATGCGAAAAACAAGCGATCCGAGAAAGATGCACTGGCGCTGGCGGCGGAGATCGTCAAGCAAGCCAAAGGGGGCACGGATTTCGTTTCGCTGGTGAAAAAATATTCCGACGATGACGATTCGAAATCCGCCGACGGCGACTACGGCACCGTCGGTGTGGGCAGCAGCTATCCGGATGAGATGAAAAAAGCGGTGCTGGCGCTGAGGGCCGGTGACGTGAGCGATCCCGTTCGCCAGACTAACGCCCTCTATATCATTCGCGTGCAGGCTCGCGAAGCCGTTCCGCTTGACAAGGTGCGAGTCGATATCATCAACGACATTCGCGACCAGCACCTTCACGATTATGGAGTCGATCTGGGAAAGAAATTCGAGCCTAAGATCGTCAGGCCTGAATTTTTCCTTCCCGGCGAAGATCCGCAAGCCAAGAAGCCGTAGTGCTGCCGCCGCTTGCGGGATCTCCTGTTCGTGTGGAAATGCGCCCGTCGCTGGGGCGCGCATCTGGCCGCGACATCGATTCCGCGCCGCCTGATTCTGCTTGATTCTGAAGTGCTGCGCACGCGCGGCGAGTTCGAACGCATTCTGATTCATGAACTGTTCCACTTTGCGTGGGTTCGCCTGTCGAATGCGGATCGCCGAAGTTGGGAGCAGGTGCTGGCGCCCGAGTTCGCCAGCGCCGCCCGCGGCGAATTGGGCTGGAGCGCGGAGTGGCGCAAGGCCAAGCTCACACCATCTGACCGCAGCCGCCGATCGCCCGCGTGGCGCCGTTATGCCTGCGAAAGCTTCTGTGATTCGGCGGCGTGGATGTTCGCGAATTTGCGCGATCACGACGAATTCACGCTGGGGGTGCGCGGTCGCGCCCGCAGGCGCGCTTGGTTTGAGCAAACGATGCTGCGCCGTGACCAGATCGCGATCTGAACGTCGGTATAATGAAGGTGATCGTGTCACATCGTTATTTCATCGCCGCCGCCGTGATTGCGCTGGCCAGCCTGACCGGCTGCTCGATCTCGGAAGAAGTGCATGCCGCAGTCAAGGATGAAAAGGATCGCCAAAAGGCGCCCAATTTCGCCTTGAAAGATTCCACGGGAAAGACGCTCAAGCTCTCCGATTACAAGGGCAAAGTGGTGCTGCTGAATTTTTGGGCGACCTGGTGCGATCCGTGCCAGGAAGAGATCCCCTGGTTCATCGATTTTCAACAGAGCTACAAGGATCGCGATTTCGCGGTAGTGGGCGCGTCGATGGATGAAGACGGCTGGAAAGAAGTGATGCCGTTCATCCAGAAGCATAAGATCAATTACCCCGTGGTGATCGCCACCGAACAAGTGTCGGCGAAGTTTGGGGGCGTCGAGGCGCTGCCCACCAGCTTTATCATCGATCGCAAGGGCCGCATCGCCGTGGTGCACGTCGGCCTGGTGAGCAAGAGCACATACCAACATGACATTCTCAATCTTCTCGACGGCAAACGCGATGAATCGACGAACGCCGATGCGGACGATGTTGTATATCGCCGCAACGCTCCTGACCTCGCTCACCTGCTTCGCGCAAACTAACGTTCTCAAGGTCGCGCCGCCGGAGAAGCTCACGGCGAAAGCCGGCACGGTGGTGACGGCGACCTTGAAGATCCAGCTCACGCCGGGCTATCACTGCAATTCCAACAAACCGTCGGATGAATATCTGATTCCCTTGAAACTGACCTGGTCGACCACACCGCTGGAGGCGACCGACGTCACTTATCCGAAGCCGCAGATGGAAAAGTACAGCTTTTCGCCCGATCCGCTGTCGGTCTACACCGGCGATTTCGAAATCGTGACGAAATTCAAAGTGCCGGCGAGCGCCGCGCCAGGTTCGGCGATCGTGTCAGGCAAGCTGCGCTATCAGGCGTGCAACGATCGCATGTGCCTGACGCCGAAAACGGTGGATGTCGCGCTGCCAATAGACGTAATCAAGTAAAATCGGCGGATGCCTCGCGTATTGTTTCCGTTTGCCGCGCTGCTGATTTGCGTCGCATGCACGGCGCCTCCCACGCCAACCGTTCGCGTTGATCCGCAGCTCAGCGCTGAAATCGCCAAGATCAAAGCGATCGACAATCACGCGCATCCGGTTCGTCCGACGCTGGAAGGCGAAGCGCCCGACATGGAGTACGATGCTCTCCCGGTGGAGAATCTCGAGCCCCAATCAGATCAATTGCTGCTGCGGCCGACCGCCCCAGATTTGATCGACGCGCACAAACAAATCTTCGGCGGCAAAAAATCCGACGCAATGAAAAAGTACGGCCGCGATTACGCAGTCCACGTTCTGGATGAGTTGAATATCGAAACGATGCTCGCCAATCGCGTCGCGCTGGGGCCCGGGTTGCCGTCGCCGCGATTCCTATGGGTGCCGTTCGCCGATGCGTTGATGTATCCGCTGCCCACCGATCCGATCGCGGTGAATTCGGATCGCAAAGCGTTCTTCGCGCTCGAAGATAAACTGCTGAAGCGCTACTATGCGGAATCGGGCGTGACCGCGAAGCCGGCCACGCTGGATGACTATCTGACGAAGGTCGTACGCGCGACGCTGGAGCGGCATAAAGCCGCGGGTGCGGTCGCCGAGAAGTTCGAGATGGCTTATCTGCGATCGCTCGATATCGGCAATCCGGCGAAATCGGATGCCGAAAAATATTACGCGACCGGCACGGGCGATTACAAAGCGCTCCAAGACTATATTTTTCGATTCATCGCCAGCGAATGCGGCCGGCTCGGCATGGCGGTGCATTTTCACACCGGCGCGGGTGGCGGCGGATACTTCAACGTGAGCGGATCGAATCCGATGCTGCTGGAGCCGTTGCTGAACGATCCTTCGCTCCGCAAGACCAACTTCGTCATGCTGCACGGCGGCTGGCCTTTCGAGCATGAGCTTACCGGATTACTCACCAAGCCGAATGCTTACTTCGATTTTTCCGCGCAGACTGCGATGAACACGCCGCATGAAGTCGCGCGCGCGATTCGGCAATGGCTGGAATATGTTCCCGAAAAAGTGATGTACGCGACCGACGCGTATCCGTTCGCGCCTCCCGATGCAGGATGGGAAGAACTGGGCTACGCTGCCGACAAGACTGGGCGTGAAGCGTTGGGAATCGCGCTGACCGACATGTTTCACGATGACGAGATTACGCGTGATCGAGCTGTGGAACTTGCGCGCTGGGTGCTTCGCGACAACGCGCGGAAGCTGTACGGGATTAAGTGACCACCACCATCCCGACTCTGTGCGGATCGATTGCCGCGAAAGCGAGCCCGTTCGGCGTCGCTCTGCACGAAGCCGGATATCGCGCGTTGGGGATGGATTGGCGCTACGTCGCGATCGCCACCGACGATCTTCGCGCCACTATCGCGTCCTGCCGTACGCTGCAGTTTCGCGGCCTCGGCATCTCGATGCCGTTCAAGCTGCCGATCCTTGAATTCGTGGACGAGATTTCGGATGATGTGCGCGAGATCGGTGCTTGCAATACCGTCGTGTCGATCGATGGACGATTTCACGCGCACAATACCGATTGGTCGGGAGCACTCGATGCTTTGAAAGAAGCGAGTGCGCTCGACGGATCGCGAGCGGTGATCATCGGTGCGGGCGGCGTCGCTCGCGCCATCGCGTGGGGATTGAAAAAGAGCGGCTATGCGGTCGCCATCGCGGCGCGGAGTGTTCACGCCGCCAGTGCGCTCTCGAGCGATCTTGCGCTCGATGGCGCTCTAACGATCGATCGACAAGGCGACGCGAATGCCGATCTGATCGTCAACGCGACGCCCTGGGCCGAATCCGGCGGACCCGTTGACCTCGCCAAGCATGAGCGAGCTTCTGCGCTGCTCGACGTGATCGGGCATCGCAAGATAACGCCGCTGGTGCAACTGGCGCGCGAGCGCGGTCTGCGCGTCGCGCCGGGCTGGCGCATGCGCTTTCACCAAGGACGACGGCAGTTCGAAATGTATACCGGTCGAACGGCTCCAGTAGACATCATGAGCGCTGCTCTCGAGTCAAAACTGCCTGATTAAAGAGTTGGCGGGTTTCAGTCGATTACTTTAGAGCATGGCGTCCGCCCAAGCTCCATCTCCCAGCATTTTCTCGATTCTGTTCGGTATCGGCAAAAGCCTGGTGCGCGTTGTGGTCGCATACCTGGTGGTCATCGCAGCATTGGTCGCGATGCATTTCCCGTATCACACTGACGCGGTGACGCCGCCCATCGTGCCCGCCAACGCCGAAGCCTTTTACGCGAAGATCTACGCAGAAGCGACGCCGACTTCCGATAAGAGCGACGGCGATTACGTCAAGGTCGCCGAATCGGCCATCGATCACGAAAACGTTGTCCCGCGCGTCACGAAATTCGTCGCCGATTATCATCTGCAAAACGCACACGTGCTCGACGTGGGCGCGGGCACTGGATATTTGCAGGATCAGGTGAAGGATTATGTCGGGCTCGATATTTCCTCCACCGCGCGCCGCTATTTTCACAAGCCGTTCGTGCAAGGCTCCGCGACGGAGCTACCGTTTCGCGATGGGGAATTCGATGCGCTGTGGTCCATCTGGGTTCTGGAACACGTGCCGCATCCCGAGCAGGCGCTCACCGAAATGCGTCGCGTCACCAAGGATGGCGGATTGATGTTCCTGCAGCCCGCCTGGAATTGCGCATCGTGGTACGCCGAGGGCTACGAAGTTCGCCCCTATAGCGATTTCGGAATCAAAGGCAAGCTGATCAAGGCGAGCCTGCTGCTGCGTGCGTCGCCGTATTATCGCGCGTCCTATTTGTTGCCGACGCGATTTCTGCGCTGGGAAACGTCGCGCATGATGAGCGGGCCGACGCGCTATCACTATTCGCTGATCGAGCCCAACTGGTCGAAATATTGGGTAGTCGATTCGGACGCGATCAACGCGCTCGATTACGTCGAAACCATGGTGTGGTTCACGTCACGCGGCGATGAATGCCTCAACTGCGGATCGAATCCAGTGCTCAACTCGGATGAGCTGATCATTCGCGTGCACAAGACGCCAGCCACCAACGTCGCGGCGCGCTAGAAGCTTGTTGAAAACAGGGACAGACCGCTCTGTCCACTCCAGTGGAACAGTCTGTAATCTCGGTGTGCGCAAGGGGACAGAGTAGTCTGTCCCTGTTTTCAACAAGCTCCTAGGGTACGTACAGCGGTTCGAGCATCGAGAACGATCCGTCGATTTTCCCCGTCGTTAATCCCAAAATCCTGGCGATGAACGGATACACGTTCACATTCTCAAATGCGCCGATGCGCGTCTTCGGCCGGATGTTCGGGCCGATCGCGTAGAAGATCGCGTGCATCGTCTTGAATGCGCGCGGATCGTAGCCGTGTTCGCCGCGCGGAGGATTGCGCGGCCCGCCACGCGGTCCGTCCTGATTGGTGAAGACCGACGCGTTCTTCACGATCGCCACCAGATCGCCTGAACGCGGATTTTCGTTGAAGTGCCACCACGCAGGCGTCTCGGCGCGGCGGTACACGTCCAGCTTGGAATTCTTTTTCAGCTTCGCGTACGCCTTCTCGATGGTCTCCGCATCCTTGCAGTAGAAGAACGCGACTGGACCTTCCAGTCCCACGCGAACGTCTGTGCCGAATTCGCCCGCCAGATTGACGGGTTCATAGGTCACATCCTGCATCCCATGATCGGAAACGATGATCAGGTTCACCGGCAGATGCAGCGCGTCCAAACCCTCGCGCAGCTTGCCGATCATGCTATCCACCACTTTCGCCGCTTCCGCCGTCTCGATCGCCTCCGGACCGTAACGATGGCCCGCCGAATCGACGTCGCTGAAATAGAGCGTGATGAAATGCGGGCGCTTCTCCGCCGGCAGCTTCAGCCAGTCGATCACCTGCTGGACACGCTTCTCGTCGGGAAACGAACCGTCGTAAAGTTTCCAGTAAGTGGGGCGCTCACCGCGAATGTCGCTATCCGCCATGGGCCAGAACATCGACGCTGCGATGGTGTGCTGCTGCTCCGCCAGCATCCATAGCGGAGTGGCGCGCGAGTCCATCCAGTCTCCTTCTTTCGATGAGTCGCGAATGTTGTAGGAAGCATTTCGCGCCGGATCGAAAAACGAATTGCCGATGATGCCGTGATGCTCCGGATACAATCCGGTCACGATCGAGATGTGATTCGGAAACGTCACCGACGGGAACGACGGAATCATCGACTCCGCACCGGCGCCTTCATCGCGCACCGCCTGAATATTTTTGGTCTTGTAGCGATCCGCATAGTCGAACCGGAAACCGTCCAGCGAAACGAGAACGACGTAGGGTTTTTCGGCGGGCTGAGCGTGAAGCAGCGGCAGAGCCGCAAGAATGAGGAGAAGAGATCGCCGGGTGAATTTCATAACGACTACAATTTTCGCAAACGAACTTCTTCCACCGAATGACCCGCGCCCTTGCGTAAGATCAATTGCGCGCGTTCGCGCGTCGGCTGGATGTTGTCGCGCAAATTCGGTCCATTGATCTCGCCCCAGATGGAATGCGCCAAGTCGATTGCTTCGCTCCTGGACAGGCTGGCGTAGCGATGGAAATACGAATCCGGATTCTGGAACACTGTGTCGCGAAACTTGAGGAACCGGGCCACGTACCAGCTCTCAATGGTCTCCTCATCGGCGTCGATGTAAATCGAAAAATCGAAAAAATCGCTGACGAAGATGCGCGGACTGCGCGACGGTCCACGGGTATCGCCGGTTTGCAGCACGTTTAATCCTTCGACGATCAGCACGTCGGGCTGGCGGACGATTTTGCTCTCGCCTTCCATAATGTCGTAGCGCAGGTGCGAGTACACCGGCGCCGCAACCTCGGCCGCTCCGCTCTTGATCTCGGTAAGAAAGTTCACCAGCCGGCGCTGATCGTAACTTTCCGGAAATCCTTTCCGATTCATCAGACCGCGTTCCTGCAGCATGGCGGTGGGGTGAAGAAATCCATCGGTCGTAATCAAATCGACCTTGGGATGATCCGGCCAGCGCGACAGCAGCGCCTGCAGAATGCGCGCCGTGGTACTCTTGCCCACCGCGACCGATCCCGCGATTCCGATAATGTACGGCACCTTTGCGGGCAGGTGGCCGAGAAACGTATCCGTCGCCTTATGCAGCGATTGAATCGCGGCGACGTACAGATTCAGCAATCGCGAGAGCGGCAGATAGATTCCCGCCACTTCATCCAGCGAAAGTTCGTCGTTGATGCCGCGCAGCGTGGCGAGATCGGATTCGGCGAGTGGCAGCGGAGTCGAAGCGCGCAGCCGCGCCCATTCGCTTCGCGAAAAGCTTAAATACGGACTGGCGGCTTGAGTATCGATCTGGATCGCAGACATGGACCCTTCATCATAAACACGCGCGTGTGCATCAATCCATCGGGGCGTCGCCGCGGGGTTCTATCGTCCCGCCGCCATCCAGATCCTCGGCGCGATTCTCAAAGCGCGTATACTGCCCCAGGAATCGCAGCGGGATGTTGCCGGTCGGGCCGTTTCTCTGTTTCGCCAGAATCAAATCCGCCTGACCTTTAATGTCTTCGCGATCGCGCTTGTACACTTCTTCGCGATAAATGAAGGCCACCAGATCGGCGTCCTGTTCGATCGATCCCGAATCGCGCAGATCGCTCAACTGCGGCTTGTGATCGCCGGGCCGCGTTTCCGATGCGCGGCTCAACTGCGAGAGAACCACGAACGGCACGTCCAGATCCTTCGCCATCAATTTCAATCCGCGCGACATCGCGCTCACTTCCTGATTGCGATTTTCGCTGCGCCCGCGGCTGCTCATCAGTTGCAAGTAATCGATCACCACCATGCTTAAGCCGTGTTCGCTCTTCATGCGGCGGAGCTTGGAATGGATGTCCATCAGGTTCACGCCCGGCGTGTCGTCCAGGTATAGCGGCGATTCCGTCAGATCCGCCAGCGCCACCTGCAATCGCCGCCGCTCTTCCTGATTCAGATATCCCGCGCGAAACTTGTGCTGATCCACGCGAGCCGCCGCGCACAGCAAGCGCGTCAGCAGGCTGGACGACGACATTTCGAGCGAGAACACCGCGACAGGTTTTCGCATGAGTGGATGCGTCGCCACGTGCTGAGCGATATTCAGTGCCAACGCCGTTTTGCCCATCGATGGCCGCGCGGCGAGAATGAACAATTCTCCTCCGTGCAGCCCGCCCGTCATCTCATCGAACTTCTTGAAGCCCGTGCTCAGCCCGCTGATGCGCTGGCTGGGATCCAGAAACGCGCCGATGCCGCCCGGGAAACTCTCCACGATCGATGCCGGCGAGGAAAGCTGTTCGCGTGTCCGCGCCTCGCCCAGCTTCAGCAGCGATTCTTCCGCCGCGCCCAGGATTTCGTCCGGTTCCAGTTCGGCGATCAGGCACTTGTTGATGATCTCCTGCGCGTTGAAGATCAGCTTGCGCAGCGTCGCCTTATCCTTGACGATGCGAACGTAGCTCTCCAGGTTGGTGATTTCCGGCAGCCCGTCGTCGAGCGAAACCAGATACGCCAGGCCGTCCACCGATTCCAGTTGCCCGTGCTTGATCAGCTCATCACACACCGTGATGCGGTCAATCTTTTCGCGCCGTTCGTACAGATCCTTCATGCGCGCGAAAATGCGGCGGTGCTTTTCGAGGTGGAAATCGCCGGTGTCGATGGTCCCCGCCACTTGCAGGAACGTGATGTCGTTCAGCAGCACCGAGCCGAGCACGAATCGCTCAGCGTCGAGATTTGCAGGCAGACCCTTCTCCAGGGCAAGATCAATCGTGGCCATGTTCACAGAGTCCGAATGGGAATGTCCTACCTTATCGGCTCTCATGCGCTTCAGCAATCAAAATCTAAGGTGATTGCCTGGCGCACTTAGCCTTTGCATATCTCTGTGGAGAACCGGGAGTGTCGCGGCCCGCTGTAAACGTCTGAATCGGGATGAGCGCGCCGCGATTTCCGTTTTTTTTCCACAGAACTACAAAAACATTCTAGCTCTGTTTTGTTTGGCTTGCTTTGACGATCGCTACTTCTTGGCGGCGGGAGCGGCCGGCGTGACGATCTTCGCCGAAATAATCTTGTCGAGCTTCGGGAAGAACCGGTCCGTGTACGCCTTCCCCTCGGCATTCAAGCGGCCCTGGTCCGGACCGTGGCCGGACGGCGCGCCCTCACCGTAATCGGAGTACAGTTTGTCGATCGCTTCCATGCCCGAAGTCACTTCGCCGAATGGAGCGAATCCCTGTCCATCCAGGCCCGAATTGTCCTTGTAGTTGATGAACAACTGTGTGGTTCGGGTATTGGGACCGGCCGTGGCGAACGTGATGCGCCCACGCGTGTTCGATTGCGATACTTTGTCGTCCTTGATGTTGGCGTTTTGCCACACTCTCGCGATCGCGGGATCAGGGCTGACGCCGAACTGCGCCATGAAATTCGCCAGCACGCGGAAGAACACCACGTCGGTAAAGTATCCGTTCTTCACCAGGTTGTAGAAGCGATCCGCACCCAGCGGCGCCCAGGAGCGCGTCACGTGAATGGTCACGTCGCCTTTAGTGGTGGTCATCTTCACGTCGTAGGTGGCCGGAGCGGTCGCGTTCAGAGACGCCGGATTCGTCAGGCTGGGCTTGGTCTGCGCAAACGCAGCGCCCATCAACAACACGGTCAACAAGGCTAGTTTCATAGAACTTTTATGATACTATCCCGCTCGCTTCTTTCGCGACCTGAACTTGAATTCATGAGCCGCCATGTCGACGCGAGCGCCGCGAAACTTCACGCCTTCGAATTGCAATCGCAAGCGCTGCTCCGCGCCTGCCTCGCGCGGCAGCGAGATCTTTCCGCCCGATCCGAGCACGCGATGCCACGGCAATCTACCCTCGGAATTCTTAAGCGCCCACGCCACTCGCCGCGCGTTGCCCGGAAATCCCGCGGCTTCGGCGACGGCTCCATAGGTCGCGACCTTGCCCTTCGGAATCTTCGCGACCATCGCTCGGATTTCTTCGAACATTAGAAGGACATGTTAACGATGCGATCCGTGTTCGCATCGCAGCGCACCATGATGTGCAGATTGTTCAGGCGATCGTCATGCCACCACGTTCCAGCCTTCAGCGCCGCGAGTGAATCGACATGCTGCAGGATCGTGCCGTTATCCTCAACCTCGCGGGGAGCCTTGGTGTGATGAATCACCCACTCATACGTCCGCGCGACTTTCGATTCCATCTCGACGCGCATGTAATCGCCCGCCGGCGCGGCGTGGAACTGCGAATTCTCGGTGAGGCTCGGCTCCCATAGAAAAAACTCGCCGCCCAGGGAAGGGAAGTAGTGCAACTCCATCTTCGCCGGAAATTCCCAGGGCACGATCCATCCGTTGTGCACGAACGTGGGCACTTGGCCCGCCGGCGCTTCCACTTCGACGGTCTGGTTGCCTTTGTATTCGATGTTGGTGCGAAAATCGGTCCACGTGCCGCGAGGCAGATCCAGCTTGCGCTTCGGACCGGAAGCCGGCGCGAGCAGCACTTCATCGCCCAGCATGAACACGTCGCTCTGCTGGTCGGAATTCGCATCGTGCCAGAACTGCATCGGCAGCGGACGAATCAGCGGATAGCCGCGATCGTAAGCCTCGCGCAAATAAGTAATCAGATATGGACGCCACTTCGCACGCGTGGCCACGTCGATTCCACCGTCGCTCCTTGAACTGAAAACGATCGGCAGCATCGTGGACAGATCTCGCATCCTGACGTCGCTAGTGGTTACGACATCCACCGCCGGATAGATCGCGCCTGAAAGCGTCGCGTCGATCAGCCTGGCCGCGAGTTGAGAGGGTGTCGATGCCGGCCCAATGATGGTGGCCTGCTTCGGCAACTGGTCGCGAGTCAGAAGATCCAGCTTGTCTGACTTCACTTCATTGCTGCCGATGGTGATCGAATGCTGCTCGAAGATTTCCTTCGGGCTGGGGCCGTAATAAAAGCAGTAGTCGATCGAGTTGGCCTGCCGGTCCCGATAAAATATTCCGTAGCCGTCCCGTGTGAAAAAGAACTGCGGACTTCCGAACGTTTTCTCGTCAGGCTTCAGATTCAATTGCAGCTCCGCGAGGCCATTCGCGCGAACTAGCGTTTCAGTAGCAATCGGAGAGCCCGCCGCGCTCACGCGCAAAGCCATATCCGCCCGATTCACTTCCAGCGTGATATACCGCGTCTTCATCGCGATCGCCGGCCCGGCGTCTTCAAGCGCCGGCGAAATCGCCTCGTGCGAAATCTTGGAGAGCACCGGAGCATCGCCCGATCCCCACAGCCGAGTCACATGAAACGCGATCGGCGTGATCCATTCGATCTCCGCGCTGCCGTCGTCGAGCTTCAGCGTTAGCTTCCCCTCGCGCCACTGGTGCGACAGAACTTTATCCGCCGCGAACGCATGCGCCGCCGCGCAGAACAGCACAACCGCGGTGCGAATCTTCAAATCAGCAACAACTCCGTTTGCATTTCGCCGGTCACGCGAGCGCTCTTCTCATCCACGAACATATCGATCTCACTGCGAATCCCGAACTCCGGCAGATAAATTCCCGGTTCGATCGAAAAGCACGTCCACGGAATCACGCGGCGCTCGTCATGCGTTTCCAGGTTATCCATGTTCGCGCCGGTGCCGTGCACCTCCTGGCCTATTGAATGCCCCAGGCGGTGGAAAAAATATTCGCCGAATCCCGCCGCGCGAATATGCTCACGAGCCGCATCGTCCACTTCGAAGCCGCGCAGTTCCTGCCCCGCCGCCACCGCGCTCTTCACGCGATCAATCGCGCGATCGCGCGCGCCCGTCACGACTTCGTACACTTTCTGCATCTCCTCCGGCGCCTTGTCGCCCAAGAACGCCGCCCACGTGATGTCGTAATAAACGCTCGACGGCTGATCCAGCTTGCCCCACATGTCGATCAGCACCAAGTCGCCGCGCTTGATCTCTGAACAAGCGTCCTGCCTGGGATCGTAATGCGGATTCGACGCGTTCGCATTCACCGCGACATCCGGCCCGTGATCGATGAACAACTCCATCCTTCTTATATCGATCGATGATGAACTGCTTCACGTCCCATTCGGTGATGCGCTCGCCGGCCTTCGTCTTCGCCGAGATCAGTTCGAACGCTTCGCGCCGCACGCGATCGATTCGTCGACCCGCTTCCAGATGGCTATCCAGCTCCGCCTTTGACCATTTCGCCTCGAACTGCTGAATCAGATTCGCCGAGGTCACGATCTCCACGCCCAGCCCGATCGCACCAGCTCAATCGTCCCCGCGTCCACCGTCGCGACATAAGGAATCGCGCAGTTCGGCGAATACTGCATCGCGATCTTCTTCGCGCCGCCCATGATCTTGCGAACGCCGTCGACCATCGCGCCCCACTCCGCGTACGTCGACATCTCGCCCGGCAGTTCCTGCAGCGTATACGATTCGATCTTGTGAACCAGCCCCTTCGGTTCACCTTTCGCCGGAATGAAGTAATACCAGCGCCGCGACACCATCGATCCCGGCGTGAATTGCAGCACGCGATACGCCAGCGGATCGCGCTTATGATGATCGAAAAATAACCACCCGTCGAGTCCTTCCGCCTGCAGTGCCGCCTGAATTTCTTCGAGTCTCATGTTGTTTCCAAAAATGGTTTCAGTTTCTCCGCGCTCGGCGGCGGAGTCGCCAGGCTGACCACCACCAGCAACACCACCGACGCGATCACCGCCGGGTACACCGCGTCCAGATCGCTCGACGTCCACTTCATCACCTGCGCGATGTTCCAACCTGCGGTGACAACAGTTCCCGCGATGATCGACGAAACAGCCCCGGCCGTCGTGGTGCGGTTCCAGAAGAACACCGCCATCACCGCCGGCGTGACTGCCGATCCGTAAATCGTGTAAGCATACAGCGCGGCATTCAACACCGAAGTGAATTGCGACGCCAGGAGCAGCGCGACGATGCCCAGCCCGATCACCAGAACGCGCGACATCAGCAGGCTCTGCCGCTCCGTCGCCTTCGGATTGATGAAACGCTCATACACATCGTGCATCAAATTCGTCGCGGGAGAGAACAGATAATTGTTCGCGGTCGAAATCACCTTCGCGAAAATCCCGCCCATCAGCAGCGCCCCGAAGATCGCGGGCAATCCCTGACGCGCTGTCAGCGGGATGATCTCGCGCGGCGTATCCGTCTTATATAAGGAACTGCCGATCACGGCCAGCGTCACCAGCAGCGTTTCCAGCAGCACGGTGCCGACGATCCATCCACCCACCGCGATTTTGGCGTCGCGTTCCGAGCGTGCCGAAAAAAATTTCTGATACATCCCCTGATTGCCGATCAGCAGCAGCATAGTCGGCAGCAGAGTGCCGAAGGCGCGCGAAGGCCCTCCATCGCCGAATACGGTGAAGTGGCTCGCTGGGAGTGCGGCCTGCAATCCGGCGAAGCCGCCCGCTTTGGTCAGCAACATCGGCACCGCGATCATGACAATCACCGTCACCAGTCCGCCGATGATCACGTCGAGATACGCAATCGACGCCATTCCCGCCGCCGCCGTGAACACAATCACGAATCCGGCGATGATGTACATCCCGGTGGTCTTCTGCAGTTCGGGAAAAATCAGGTGAAGGATGTCGCCGCCGGCTTTGAACTGATAGCTCGTAATGACCGTGTAGGCGACCACGATCGCGACTGTCGCCATGATGCGGGCGGTGGCGTTGTAGCGCGTCTCTAAAAGATCCGGAATGGTGAACTGCGCGAAACTGCGCGCGCGCCCCGCGATGCCGGCGATGACCGCCAGCCCGATCCATCCGCCCGCAGGCAGCCACAACGCCGTGAATCCGTTCTTGTACGCGTTCTCCGCGCCCGCGAACAAACTCCCCGCGCCGATCCATGAACTGAGCAGTGTGAAGACCAGCACCGACCACGGCAGTGATCGTCCCGCGACCATGAAGTCGTCGCGCGTTTTCACGCCGAATGTTTTGACGGCGGTCACCGTGCACCAGAGTCGCCACCACCAGTCCCAGCACCAATCCGTAAATGAAGTTTTGATCGCTCACGCGGGAATCTTTCGCCAGTTCACTTTGGTTTTGAAATTCGCCAGCCCCGCCACTTCGCGCGCATCCGTTACGGAAAACGAAATCACGTCGTCCAGCCAATCCTGGCTGTAGCCTTCGCGGTACTGCGTGGCAACGGTCAGTGTATAGTCTTGGCGGGTGAGAAGGCAATCGAACGTGAACTCGACTTGGAATGTTTCGCCCGCGCCTATGCTCCCGATGTCGATCCCCTCGACGCGCGTGTTGGTGCCATAGACATCGATTCCCAATCGATTGCGAATCAGCACGCCCACCACCGGATCTTCCAGCGCCTTCTCCGCGCGAGCCGTGACGCGAATCGTCATCGCGTCTCCCGGCCGAAAATTGCGCGTCGCCGCTCCATTCGCATCCAGGATCTCGACGGCCGTCACGTGGCTCGCCCCGTCGCCATGCCGATGCGTGCCGTCCGGCTGGCGATTCTCCCCACCTTCACGATCGAGCACCATGCCGACGTATTGGTTCACCACCTCGCTCGGGTTTCCGAAAGCAGCCACGCGCCCATCCAGCATCAGAATCGCGCGCGTCGATAATCGTTTCACCAATCCCAGATCGTGCGACACGAACAGCACCGTCACGCCTCGCGTCTTCAGCTCTTCAAATTTCTCGGATGCAGCGGTTCGCGAAAATCGCGTCGCCGACCGCCAGCGCCTCGTCGACGATCAGAATCTCCGGGTCGACATGAATCGCCGTCGCGAACGCCAGCCGCACGTACATGCCGCTCGAATATTCCTTTACCGGCCGATCGATGAACTCGCCGATCTCCGCGAACGCCTCGATGTCGGGAAACACGCGCACCATCTCGCGCTTCGACATCCCCAGAATTTCGCCATTGAGAAAAACGTTCTCGCGGCCCGTGAACTCCGGATTGAATCCCGCGCCTAATTCGAGCAGCGCCGCGATGCGCCCTTTCGAAATCACGCGTCCCCGCGTCGGCTCCAGAATTCCACTGACGATCTGCAGCAGCGTGCTCTTCCCGCTGCCGTTCGGTCCCACCACGCCCAGAACTTCGCCGCGATCGACGCTGAAATTCACATCGCGCAGCGCCCAGAATTCTTTCGGTCGATATTTTTCGGTGAAAGGAAGCGATTCCAGCAGCCGGTCGGCTGGCTTGCGATACAAGCGAAAAACCTTGGAAACGTTCTGGACCTGAAGCAAGTGTCAGTGTAACATCGTATACGATATAGTATATGGCGCAGATCACAATCTACTTGCCGGACGAGACCGAGCTGCAGGCCCGCCGCGCCGCCAAGAGCGCCAGGAAATCCGTCAGCCAGTGGATCGCGGAGCGCATCCGGAAGGACCTTAGCGAGCAGTGGCCGCAAGCAGTGCTCGATGCCGCCGGAGCGCTTCCCGACTTTCCCACTGTAAAGCAGTTGCGCCGGGGCTACGGGAAAGATAGTCCCCGCGAGAAGTTATCGTGATTCTTCTCGATACCAATACCATCGTTCATTATTTGAAGGGCCGTGAATCGGTGGTCTCGCGATTCAGAGCCGCTTCCCCGCGGGAGCTTGCCCTGCCTGCCATCGTTCTTTATGAACTGGAATGCGGCGCTCAAAGCGCGTCGTCCGTCACTCGTCGCGCGGTGATCGCGGCACTCCTGGAGGGCGTCGCGCATATCCCCTTCGACGCGGATGCTGCGATTGCTGCGGCCAAGGTCCGTGTCGATCTCGAAGCTCGGGGGGCAATCATCGGGCCTCTGGATATCTTGATCGCCGGTACCGCGCTAAGCCGGGGCGCAACGCTGGTGACGAACAATACCAGGGAATTTTCGCGCATCCGCGGACTGCGGCTCGACGATTGGACCAAATAGCTCAACCCATGTGCAAACTGCGTCGTAATCCCGGCGGCAATGGCGTCGCATAACCGATCAAACAATATTGATCCAGCGCGAAAATGACTACGCTCTCGAACCCCTTGCCCTGCGCACTCTTCACTTCTTTGATCCACGCCGTCGTCGCATCGCCCGCGCCCACCAGGTTACTGCGCTGCGACGCCAAAAATCCCAGCGACGTTCCGAACGCCATGGTCGACTCCGATTTATCCAGATCCCGTGCCAGCGTGAATCCGAAATCTTCAGTCTTCAGCACCGCCAACGCGCGCGGCGTCCAGGATCCCGTCGGATAGTTGATCGCCTGATTGAACGCGGTCGAGTTCACGTCGGTCGGATAGAGTACTTCGAACTTGCATGTCGACTGCGTCGCGCGCACGAACGCCATGATCGCGTCAGTGAAGCTCCCGATCACTGCCGGCAGAAACGTCACTTCATTCGGATAACTCGCCGGGCTCATCGAGTTCGTCGTGATGGTCGCCATCGCGGCGCCGAACTCCGCTAGGAATTGCGACTGCGTCCACGCATCGTAAAACGGCATACCCGAATAGGAGTGACCGTCGCCATCGCTCGGAAAATACCACCATTGCACTTCGCCGAACTGCAGAAACGGCGTGAGCCCCGCCATCGCTTGGATCGTCGCGATTTCCAAATAGGCTTCCTGCCAGAAGGCCAGACTCACCGGCGAAAAATTGGTTTGCAATGATGGCGTCGGTAGCAGGATCGGATCTCCCGAAGGCCCGCGCTGCGCGATCCCTGCACTCGTTGATGGATCGCCGCTGCCTAACTCCATGCTGAACGCCGCTGTTGATACAATCCCGTATCCCGCCAGCGCAGTGAAAAAGCTCGCGCTCCAATCCCGCATCGCGCGATTCAATCTCGGCGATGCCGTCAGATCGGTCAGCCACGTTCCATCGAATCCACCCGTGAGGACCGTACCCGACGCGGCCGTAAGCGTACCGGGCGACGCGGCCAGCGTGATCGAATTCCCGTCCAATCCCAACGATCGCGATTGAATCGTCAGCACACTTCCGCTCGCCGACGCCCACACCGCCGTGTACCCGTTGTTTAGCTCATTCGCGTACGCCAGCGCGAGCATGTCCGTCGTCATGCCCTCATGCACCAGCTTGGTTAGATTCACATCCGACCCAGAAACTCCGAAGCGTCCAATCGTCACCGTGATCGAATCGCCGAACGCCGGCGTGCCGATGAACGTCACCGTTCCGGTCGCATGAACATTCGCCGGATTTACGATTTCGTAAAACCACAACGCTCCGCAATAATGATTCTGCCGGCCCGTGTATCCTAGCGAATCGAGCATCCACGCCGTCCGCTCCGGCGCGAGCGCGAGCGAATGCTCCGTGTCCCAATCCGTTGCGAGTGTCAACTGCGGCTGCGCTGGAAACACCGGCAGATCGCTCGATGGATTCACGATCTCGAAAAAATCGAAATAGAAATCCGCGCCGTCAGGACCTCCGTGCGTCACGGTCACCGTATGCGATCCCGCGGCCAGCGATCCCAGCGGCCATCGGAACAGCACGTCTTCGCCGCCGATCTGCAGATTCAAATCCGACAGCGCCGTTCCATCCACATTGATGTGCACCAGCGCGCCGGTTGCCAGATATCGCGAACCTAAGTACAACGTGTGCGTGATCGTCGCCTTGTATGCGAACGTTACCGACGCACCCGTCGACGTCGCGTCACGAATCGTCCCGCCCGAATAATTCCCGCGCGATTCCACCCACGACCCGCTGTAAAACACCTCGACCGCGTCGTCCTCCGCGCGACGGCTTCCGTGCCCCGCAACAAAATATCCACGATTTGTTCCAGTTACTGTCCAGTCCGAAATCACCGCTTCGAACTCGCTTCGCGCGTAAGCTGCAGCCTGCAGATCCGCCGCGTACGTCCAGCGCATCTTGCGAATGTTGTACGTCGGAACGTCTTCCAGCGAAATCGTGACGTTCGATTCCGACCCCTGCAGCGTCGAAAAATCCAGCGTGATCTGCCACTCGGTCGGCGACGTTCCATTCGCGTAAGTCTTCGTCGCCGCATCCCAGCTTTCCGTTCCCGTCGCGAACGTATACATTGAGAATCGATTTCCGTTCGCCCCCGCTGTGCTCGCGGCAATGGTCGCCCCGCCGGTGTAGTACACGCGAATGGTATTGCCCGTCCGCACCGCTCGCAGCAACGGATCCGATCCGTTGATCGCATCGGTAAGCGCCTGCACGGCATCCGCAAGAATGTGTCCCGATCCGCTCACCGTGTATGTGTACTGCTGCGCCAGATATGCGATCCCGACGAAATCGCCGTCACTCAACGCGCCCGACAAAGTAAAGTCCGCATAAGCGCACTGATAACTCCCCGCGATCGGAGTTGCGTGATCCTTCAACGGCACCCACCAGATCTTTTCCGTCGTCTCGCCGAGCAGCGTCCTCGTTCCCCACACCCGCAGCCACGGCCAATCCACCGTCGGAAATAGATCCGAATCCATCGCGATGCAATTTGTCCGCGTCTCGTTGTAGGTGAGCACCAACGCACTCAGATCGCCGTCCGGCAAATAGCGGAATGCAGGATGCTCATGCGTGTTATCGCGGTTCCATTCCACCACCGCCCAATCAAATTGCTGGCGAAATGTTCCCGAAACAGTAAAGCCCGTTTCCGTTGTACCGCTCAACGCCGCGATCGCCGATGGCTCAAAAAAGAAACACTGCAGATCGCGATTCGGCGTCAGCTTTTCCAGACTCACAGCCGCACCGTCACCGTCAGATCGCGGCCCGGCAGGCTGTTCGGCTCGCCGTGCACCGTCAGGATATCCAGGCTCAATTGCGACTCCGCGGCGAGCGGCGATAGCCCGAACCCGCCCACCGCAGCGTTCGAAGTCGTCGCGCCATCGTCGAATGCCAGCGTGCAGTACACCGTTGATCCGATTCGCAATTGCAGCGTTAGCGTATTCGTCCCCGGCGATGATCCGGTCGGCTGCGCTGGTGCCTGTCCCAACGTCGCGAAAATGTCGCGCACCGCCAGCGCCGATTCCACCACCAGCGGTGGCGCCGCATCCGTTTGCATCGCCAGGTATCCTTCCACCTGAATCGACAACTGCCCGCCGTACAGCGTTCGCAATCCCTGATCCGTTGTCGCGCCGTACGAATTCGCACCAACTGGACTGTTACCCCGCACGTTCGTCATGAACAACTCCGCCGCCGCGATCCTCACATCCGGCAGGAACACAGACGAGCTGTAACTGCCGCTCGCCGGACTCCCAAAGAAATCGTCGACGAACGGCACGATCGTCACGTTCCGCTGCAAGTGATACAGAGCGACCGGCGAAGTGTGCGCCGCAGCCGTACTCCCGTGCGCGCCGCGCGTCACGGTATACGTCGACCCTCCACCCGATGTCGCCGTCACGATCATCACTTCGCCTTCGATCTGAATCGCATCGCCAGCCATAGCCGGCCCCGCGGCACTCAACGTGATCGTCGTATCGGTCGATGCGATCGACGCCGCCAGCGTGAACAACGTCGGACTATTCAACTCGTTCCAATAAAACAGCGCCAACGTGCCCGCCAGAATCGTGTGCGTATTCGTCAAATCGGTGAACGAAATTGCCGACAATTCCACCGTGCCTTGCCCCGTCAAACTCAATCCGAACGCCGGCGCTGGAGGAACATCCACATCCACTCCGCCGCCCGACGCTCCGCCAATCTGCCATCGCGTCAGCGGATTCAACTCCGTGCGCGCTCTCCTGATCCAACACGTTCGCCGATCGCCCCGAAATCTCCACCGTCGCCCCCGGCTGATTCGGAACAGTCGACGCTCACCGGACTTGCTCGCGCTCAATCCTCCGAAATTCCAGGTCCCATTCGCGACCACGAAATAGCTCGTCGATATCCGGCGTCGTCGTCCACGCCGGAGTCATGGTCAGCGTCGTCGCCGTGTTCGCGACCACCACTCGCTCCTGCGCCGCGCCCGTTCCTCGCGTGATCCGCACCACCCCGCCCTGAAATCGTTGGCCAGCATTCCCAGCGTCGCGTTGCCGACCGTCGTCGCCGATTGAATCCCCGCCACGATCTCCGGCTGCAGCTCCATGCCGCCAATAAAAATTCGCGTGATCGTAATTCGCATCCGGCGGACCCGATCAGCTCGTCGCCGCGCCCGTATCGGTGATACGAACTCGCCACCGCGACGCTCGCCGCGATCCGCAGCAGCTCCGCCGGATTCGAGCCGCGATACACATCGAAACCCGCCGTTCCCGGCGAAAAGCTCAATCCCGATAGCGTGACAGCATTCGTGTTCGTCGTCGCCGGAATCTTCGCCGGTACGGTGAACGAAAGCGCCGCTCTCCGCCCCGCTCCCATCCGATCGCACTCACGCGTAATACAACATCTGCCCGCCCGCGATCGTCCCGCCCGTCGGTTGCGACCGTCGGATTCAAGCTCACCAACGGAATCACCCACGCCGGTCGCCGGGGCACCGCCGGAGGCACGAACGCCACGCTCAACGTCACACGTGAAACTTCCGTCCGTACTCGCCGTCGTCGTCTCCGTGATTCCGAACTGTTCGATCCCATTCGAATCCATCACGCTTCCCACCAACGGCCGCGGCAATCCCGACCTCCGGCCGTTCGTGCTGCCGGCCCGTCCCGCTGCCTAGTGCGCCGCCGCTCGTGTACCACTCGTCGTCGTGCCATTGCGCCGTCACTTGCAGCGTCTGGAAATTCTGTCCCGGCGAGCAGCTTCACCACGCGGAAAGGCTGCCGCTCCAGCCCTTCCTTTAGATACGTGACCGTGATCAGATCCCCCGGCGCAATGCCCGATCCCCTTCACCGTCGTCTCGAAATTCGATCAACGTGTTACCCGCGATCGTCTTGTCCAGTTGCAACTGCAGCACCCGCGTCGCCTGATCGAAATTCGGCAGCCCCAGCGCCGAAGTACGCCGCCGTCACCTCTCGCTCGCGTCAGCAGCGCATCGTCCGACATCCACCAGCGACAGGCTGTCCTGCTGATATTCGTTGAACTCGTCCTGAAACTCCACCGTCAGACCGATTCGGTATCGTCGCTGCGCCGTCTGCGACCACAATCGGATCGCCGGATCGCCATTCGGCTTGCGCACAAATCCCGAAAATGCCGCCGACCCGTCGCTGAATTCGTACGCCGGCCATCCGCCGGTCAGCTCCTCCGTGCTGTTGCTCCCATCCGGCAGCGACGGCTGTTGCAGCGCCAGCGTGTTCTCCACGCGCAGCGTCAGCAATCCGCCATTTCCGTAAGTCAGCATCAGCGATCGACCCGTTCCGAATTCCTTTGCGCGACTTCCGCCGCGCTCCGCCGATCCTGAATCACCAGATTGCACTCG
This sequence comes from Terriglobia bacterium, assembly GCA_963819125.1. Lineage (GTDB taxonomy): Bacteria > Acidobacteriota > Terriglobia > Bryobacterales > Bryobacteraceae > Palsa-187. The sequence continues at coordinate 29,612 of CAWFUQ010000007.1, read as the reverse complement.
AAGCGCGGCGTCGATACCGCATTGCCATACAGATCCGTCGTCGCGATCGCCGCCGCGCAATACGCCGCCGCCGTCGCGAAGCTCACCAGTCCACTTCGCTGGTCAGCCATCCGCATCCGCCGCAGCACATCCAGCAGCACCCACGCCGGATTGTTGCGTGAACGATTCGCCCAGCGACGCGCCCGTCTCATCGAACTGCTCCAGATGCAACCCGTTCAGCAGCACCTGATCGTCGGCAGCGACTGACCGTTGCTGATCCGATTCGGCACCACCACGCTCATCATCGCCATGCTGCCGTACGGATCGCCCAGTGGATTCCCGACCGCATCCGTGAAATTCATATCGAACGCTCCATTTCGCGTTCCGTGCGTGACCACGTTGTACCATCCCGTCGCCGTCATGTTCGACGCCGCTTACGCCTCGTGGAATCTCAACATCGTTCACGACCACCGTGATCGCCGCCGTCGATCTGCCCATTCCCAACAGCACTTCCATGCGCGTCAGATTTCCGTCGTTCCGCGCGAACACGATCGGCGGCTGATACCACGCCGTTCCATACACCAGCGGAACGAAATCGTTGTACACGCGCCAGTTGTCCATGCACTGGCGAAAGCTGTGTCGCTGTTCGCCCGAACGCCGCACCTCGATCTGCGCCGGCACGAATTCGATCCCGCCGAACGTCGCGGTGGTGCGGCTCGATGAATCGATCGAAAACATCCCCCGCGCTCGACGCACGTCGCCCGCGTGTAATCGCACGTTGTGAACGGCACGCCGCTATTCAGGTTCCCCACTCCGCCCGTCTGATCCGGCGAATATCCGCATTTGTACAGCGCCGAATATTTTCCCTTCGCGCCGCCGTTCAACGCCTCTACCGCTGCGCAGCTCGTCGCCGGAAACATCCACGGACACCGCCGCTAGATTCTGCACTTCCGGCAGCACGATCCGTTGCAAATTCAGCCGGTTGTGAACGTAACCCGAAAGCGTCGACTCCGTGATTTCTTCCGCCGGATTCGCCACTCCCCGAAACACCACGCGAGCTTCCGATGCCGCCGCGTTCGCCATCAAGATCGTAGAACAGAAATTGAATCGTGACCTGCGCGCCCTGAAACCCGTCTCCCGCTCGATCTGGGAAAAATGCGAATCCGCGTTCGCCAGCGTCACCGATGGTCGCGGTCCCATCCAGCCCGTCATCCGACGACGCCCGCAGTTGAAACAGATTGTGTTTCAACAGCCGCGCGTTGTACGATTGCCGTCGAACGTAACCGCATGCGTGCCCATCGCTCCATCGTCCCGTTGCTCAGCACGCAGTCGAACAGAAACAGCGGAGTCGGCGGCGCCTGTTGCTCTTTATGACTATCGATCGTCGGCATTCGTCAGCTCTCCGTGTTCACGATCCGAATCACCGCGTCGTACACATCCGTCCCTGCGCCGTCACCGTGAATTCGTCCGCACGCGAACCGCGCATTCGAATACACGCCGCCGCTGCGTCCCGTCATCTTGTAATCCGACGGCCCAGCTGCGCCTCCACCTGCATCCCGAACAGATCCACCGACCCGCCCGCAGCCAACTGCGCACCGAACGTGACACTCGTGGTCGCCTGTCGCCAAATTCGCCGCCAATGACATCCGCTGCCCACCGATCCCGTAAGTCGCAACGTCTTCGATCGTGCTTCCACCCGTCGTCGATATCGTCAGCGTCACGCTCGATGTCCCCGATGGTCCGCGCCCACACGCTCAGGCAATATTGAAAGTTCCCGGAACAGCCAGCGTCTGCGCCACCGATCCCGCGACCGCCGCCCGCGTTGACCACCTGCGTCGCCCGCGTCGTTCCCAACGGATCGCCGATCCCCGTCGTCAACTCAATCAACGCACCATTGCGTCCATGCCGCCGCGCCGAAGGACTCTTCGCTGTCGCTCAGCAGATTCCCCGCCGGATCCAGAAACGTGAACGTCTGCCACATCCCCGACGTCGCCAGAAACAGCGCCTCGATCGCGCTCCACTCCGCAAGCGTCAGCCCCGACGCTGCAGCTCCCACGCCGTCGCCGCCGCATCCGGATCGGCGAACACATCCGTGCTCCCATCGCCCAGCGTGTTCACCACGCGCCCTTTGCAGCGATGTTCCGCATCACCGGATACAACGCCGACGCCCCCGTCACGAGTTGTGGAAACACCAGCATCTAACCGATTCTCCTTGATCGTCACTGACGTCTTACCCGCCTGCTCGGCCGCCGAACGTCAAATCGCAGTTCATCCGCGTCGAAACTGCAGTTCGCATACACCGTCCCATCCAACGGATCGGTGAACGAAAACGTCCCCGCGCGCCCGCCCTGCTCTCGAAAAACTGCTCCAGGCCACCAACTCCGCTTCATCCAGCAAATCCAGCCGGATCGTCCATCGCCGCAGCGGCGCGCCGTATCCCGGAAATCGCTGCTCGCTTCCGTCCAGAAACCGGAACACCTGCGTGGAAAAATTCTGCTGACCGATCCGACGGATATTGCGCCACCGCGCCCGTCTTCAACGTTGGAAAGTTCGCCACATCACACCTCCCGAATCACATCGTTCAACGTCGTCGACTGTCAGCATCGCCTGCCGCACCGCCATCGCGATATCGTTGCTGTGATCCAGGAATGACTGGCTATCCATCGCCTGCACCTGCACCGTGATCTGCGTCGTCGCACTCGACGATGACGAAGGCACCGTTCGGGCAATCCGCCAGCGGCCGTGTCGACCCCCAACGCTCCCGGCTGCGACGCGGTGATCCCCGCCGTCAAACTAATCGACGGCGGCGCGACATACGGCACCAGCGGCGCCGGCGTGCTGCTTCCCCCTCCGCCGAACAAACTCACCAATCCCGAAATCAGCGGGCTCAGCCCCAACCCGAACCACATGCCTCGAGCGTACTCCCCACCTTGCTCCCCGTCGATTGCCCGCTCGATCCCTTTGCGCTGGTGTTCTGCGCCACCGCCGTAGTATTCGCCTGCGATCGTATCGATCTCCGTCTGATTGATCGTCTGCAGTTGCTGCAGTTGCTGCGTGATCGTGGTGATCTGAGTCGTCAGCGCACTCGCGCCCCCGCTCCCCGTGCTCGACGACCCGAGCAGCGCCGACACTTCACTTGTTGGATTCTTGGCCATCGCGCCACTCTCTCTCCAAAGTCAAAAACGCATCCGCATCCCGCGCCGTCAAATCGCTCGATCGCCCCGCCGCCCGCGAACTTCCACGTCGAAAAACCTCTCGATCCATTCGAGACTCTGCGGCGTCACCAGCGACTTCGGGCACTCCTCCGATCCCCACCCGCCCCCGCGCCCACACGATCCTTCGCGCCCCGCGCCGATCCTCAGGAACAAACCCGCATCGACGCCGAGCCTCCAGCCGCTGCTTTCTGCATTCGTCGCATCTCCACGCAGCTCCGCCCGTCTCTTCGTTCCCTCTCTGAAAATGGAATGCGACTATCAGTTTTTTCGTTCGTCTTCCGTCAATCCGCACTCGGCTTGATCGCGCGCCAGAATCTCCGCCGCCAGCTCCAGCGGCCCCTTGTCGATCAGACTCGCCGGCGTCGCGGCCTCGCCGTCGATCTCCAACCCTTCGACCCCGACAAGCCCCACTCCAGATACGCGCGATCGATCTCCGCCGCCAGCACTGTCGCTTCCAGCTTCTCGTGCGCGCTCACTGCCCGCCTCAAGAAACTCCGCCCTTCTTCCGATCTCCCGAATCCTCCGCGCCAGCTCGATCCTTCGCGCCGAACGTCACCCGCCTGATTCTGATACCGCACGCCGGCCGGCGTCTCCGACGTCGAACCAGACGGAGCTCGTACCACTCACCCGAATGCGATATAGAGCTCGTCATCCACCGTCCCCTGCGCCCGATCGTTTGGAAATTTCCATTGCAGCCGCGTCTCCCCGTCGTCGAACTCCGGCACCTCCGGCACCATCGCCGGCATGTACGCCCCGAACAATTGATTCGTCTGCTCCCCCAACTGGAACATCACGCCGATCGGCGACCTCTGCCGCGCCGCCTGATACAAACCCGCCGTCTGCGCATCCACCAGCTCGAAGAATTCGAAATTCAGCGTGACCTTGCGTTGCCCCGCCGCGATGCATCGCGCGAAATCGCTGCCGAATTCCTTCATCCCGCAGCTCCGCCGTTATTCGCCAGCGTCAGCTCCGCCGACGTCAGCGTGAAAAACTGGCCGGCGTCGCACCCATCCACACTTCGCCCAGGTGCCCCGGCACGATCGTGTAGTCGAATCCAGTCTGCGACGGCTCCGCCGGATAACCCGTCAATCCGCCTTCGCCGCTCTCGAAACTCGCGCTGTCCAGCAGATCCTGCGACGGCCCCGTAAAATCGAACTCCTGAAAATCGCCGTTCACCTTCACCGTCATCGTGTCCACCGCCGCGCCGTCCACGATCCTCTGCACCGCCCTCGCTCGGATCCCAGTAATCGAAAATGCTCACGCTCGGCAAGCTCGTCCGCGAGCAAATAAGTGATCGTCGTCCCGAACGCCGACCCCGCTTGCGGAATATTGTTGAACGGCGCGTTCAGAAACATCGTCGTCGATCCTGAACCGCCGCCACGAACCGCATCTCGCCCGAAAACGTCACCGCCTGCCCCGACACTCAACCCGTGCGCGCGCCGTGAACGCGATCTGCGTCTGTCCCGTCACCGACGCCACCGTTCCGCCCGTGTAGAACACCGGCGTTCCGCCCATCGCCGCTTGAAACAGCGGACCCTGCTCGGCTGCGCGCTTTGGTCCGTCCACTCCGTCATGAACGTGTTCAGCTGAAAATTCGTCTTGCTGCCGGATCGTGTTCGGCAGTCCCAGAAACGTCCGGCTTCCCGTCTTATCGCGCCGGCTAGTCTGCTCCGGCACCTGCTTCGCCCTCAGCTTCACCAGCGGAATGCGATTCTCGCCCGTAATCGCCGGCACCGCGCCGTACGATGTCTCGAGCGCCACGTAGATCCGCTCGTTGTTCGACGATATGTAGCAAGACATTTACCGTCCCTCTAACTCGACAAATCCACTTCGAAACTCACTCTTCGCGATCTGCAAAAAATTCTTGCCCGCCATGCTGCACCGGATCGAAATTCACTTCGTACCCCCCGGTGAAAAACGCCCCCTGCCCCCAACTCCCCCGATTCGAATCCAGCACCTGCGTCACCGCGTCCACATACAGCCGCAGTTGATCCTCGATCCCCTCGATCCGATCCTGCGACACCCGCACTTCCGCCACCGTTCGCACCTTCCCCGAAAACGTCCGGAACTTCTCCGTCAACATGTTCCGCACCCGATCCGAGTACACATGCACCACCGGATACTTCACTGCAGTCGCGCGTTCCGCAATCGTCACCGAAATATTCTGCGCCACGATATGCTCCGGCGGCAGCGGCGCCAGCGCCACGCCCGAATCCGACGCCAGCGTGCCGACCGCTGAGTTCACTCCCGTATCCGTCGCGTTCAGGAACTCCACGAACTGCTGCGTCACGATCGCTCGCTGTCTGCGCCATCGTCAGCCCCTCCGCAGCATCGGCCCGCCGATGATGTAAATGTCCGGAGCCTGCCCGTCCCCGGCGCGCTCCCGCCACCAGTCCGTTAGCCGGCAGCGTGAACGTCTGCCCGATCGCAATCGGTGTCGAATTCTGCAGCGCCAGCTCCTGTCGCTCAGTCCCGATGTACACGTTGAACCCAGTCGCCACCGCCGGAGCGCTCCCCGGCGTCACCACCAGGTCCTGTAGCGCCGCCGTCGAAAGCGTCGTCAGCGATCACTCGGCGCTCCTTCCTGTCCCGCCGCCGACAACCCAGGTCACCTGCGACATAGAACGTTCCCGCCGCATCCGGCCCCGCTGCGTACTCAGCGCCGGCGGCTGCGCCTGCGGAATCGGAGTCAGCGCCAGCCCGATCCCGAATCGAATGGTGTGCTCCCGCGCGTTCCGCGCCAGATCCTGATACTCCTGGAACTTCGCCTGATAGCGATCGTTCAGCTGATTGTTGAACGCGTCCCGGTAGACGATCTCCAGCGTGTGCAGCGCATGCCATCGCTTCATCTGCGGCGTCACCACCACGTCCGTTACGCCGATCATCCTCCGGATCGCCGATCTGCCGGATCGTCCGCCCGCGTATGATCCAGCAGCACGTCCAGCACATCTTCGGAAATCTCTTCAGTCGCCAGCGTCAGCTTCACGTCCAGATCGATCCGCTCCGTGTGCGCCACATCGAGAATCGCGCTCATACACCGTCAGCGCCATCGGATCGTTCGGATTTCCGTCCGTCAGCAGCATCTAACGCCCTCCCACTTTTGTCTCGATCGCCGCCCGATATTCCGCCGCCTCGCCCTCGCTCGCCAGTTCCGCCTTCTCCTCCGCTACCATCCGCGCCGCAACAGCCCGCGGAACTTCGTTCTCGATCCCCGCCCGCCCGCCATCCTCGTCGCCTTGCTGACGATCACCACGGAGTCCTCGTGAATCTCTTCCTCGATCTTGCGAATCTTTGCGTAATATGCGCTGCAAATCCATTCCTGATTCCTCGTCGCGCGGAGTGAAGCCGCGAACCGACTCCACCCGCGCCGACTACTGCCTAGCTATTCACCTGCACCGCGAAATTGTTCCGCAGCACTCCGCGCGCCATACAGCACATCCACCGTGAACTGCTGCGCCAGCGTGTTCGGCTGATAGCTCATCGTCACCCGCATCCCGAAATTGCCCAGCTCCGCGTACTCCGCGATCGCGCCCGTCCCCGGCAGCGGCTGCGGCAGTCGCCGCACCACCAGCCCGATCGCATCGCGCGCAAACGCCAGATTGTGCGTTGTCACCGGACTGCTCCCCGTCGTGCGCCACGAATTGCGAACGGAAGATGTAGAAGTCCTTCATCTTGCCCACCGCCCCGTCCACCAGCGCCCGCAAGCCCGCTTCGCCCGCCGTGTTGAACTCGCTGAACCGCGGAATCTGCCGCAGCGTCGAGTACGTGTTCGAGTCGACCACCAGATACTTCGCCGCGCTCGCCGGAACCTTCGCCGCGAACAACGCCGTCTCCGCCGCGTCCACCACCGCTTCCGTGATCGCCGTCCCGCCCGTTCCCACCGCCGTGTTCGCGGTGAACTGCGGATACAGCGCCAGCAGGTCCGTCTCGATCTTTTCCGCCAGTGCCACCACCGCCGGCTGCATGTACAGCTTCAGCAGATCCGGCACCGCCAGCACCTTCGTCACGTCCGGAATCTGGAACGTCGCTTCCGCGTGCGTGTTCAGCACGATCTGCGCATTGCCCAGATTCGGATTCTGCAGCGTGACCGTGCTGCCTTCCGCGATGTTGTTCGCCACCAGCGTCGGCGGAATCGGCACGTTCACCGTATCTCCCGCCTGCGCCAGCGTCGGCTTCGTAATCGCGATTCACCAGGTTCCCCATGACAAGGTTCCCCATCAAGGCCGGCAGCGCATCCGCCGCCACCAGCTTGACGATCGCGTTCGCGACATTTGCTGAAGTAATTGCTCCCATATTGTTTCTCCTTCAAAAATGATTTCCGTTACCCGTTCCAGCCCTCGTAAGCGTCTGCGCCGCCACCCTCGCGATCTTCTTGCCTCACCCGTCCATCTCTTCCGCGCTCATCCCCGGCCGGATCTCTCGAGGTCGACGCCTCCGCCCCGCCGCCGCTCCCGCGACCCGCCGCTCGCCCCCGAACCTCCCGCCAACCCGCCGGCAGCAGCTCCGGATTCTCCGCGACAAACTTCGCCAGATACTCACGTCAATCTCCCCGCGTCTTCGATCGCGCGTACATCCTCCGTACCGCCTTGTATGCCAGATCGATCTTCGCCACGCCCAGCTTTTGCAACTCCGCGCGCACCGACCGCACTCTTCTGCGTCTCGCGATTCTCCGCGACCAACTCGTTGATCCGCTTCTCCAAGCTCGGTCCGCTTCTTCCGCTTCGAGCAACTCTTGCATGACCTCGCGAATCGTCCGAGCGCAGCTCCTCGCCGCGCGGAGATTCTGAATTCTGCATTCTGACTTCTGAATTCTGACTACTGACTCCTGACTCCTGACTACTGTCCTCCTCAATCTCCTCCACGATCCGATCCTTCACCTCCTGCCGCGCATCGCTCAAATACTTCAGCGCCAGCCTCTTGAAAATCTCTTTCTTCAGCGTCGGCGAATCCACTCCCAACGCCAGCAATTGCTGCGCCTCGCTCAACTCCGTCGAAAAATCCGCGATGTCGAACTCGTCCATCCCCGTCACGCTGATCTCCAGCCCGTCCTCGCGCGCCGCCGCGATCGCCTTCAGCACTCGCCGGATCTGGTCCTTCACCGCGTCGCCGTACGCCCGCAGCACTTCCTGCGTGATCGAAAAATCCATCTGCTTGCTGATCGCCCGACTGCCGCCCGCCCGTCCAGCGACGCGCCCGCCTGCGCCAGGTAGCACACCCGGTAAATCTCTTCCTGCAGCTCTTCAGATTGTCCGCCGCGATCTGATAAACCTTGCCTTCCGGCTCCGTCCATCCGAACTTGTCCCCCGGCCCCAGTTGGATGTAATAGCTCTCGCCCACCATCTGGCTCCATTCGCGATCCGAGTAAACCACCGGCATCGCGAACAGCCCCATCGTCAGCGCCCACGCCAGCGCATTCGATTTATTGAATGCTCCAGTTGCAGCAGCCCCGCCCGATTCAGCATCCACAAGCCCTTCCGGAATCCGCAGCGCGAACAGGGCACCCGCCCAGCTTCGCCAGGCCGTGCGTCCCTTCGTCCACCAACTCAACCGCGCTCGTCTCGCCGTCTGCCTGCTTGTAAATCCGGAAAGTCTGCTTGTCGTAATACGCCCACCGCGTCTCGCGCCGCCACTCCGCATCTTCCACGCGATCTTTTTTGAGCGATTTCGTCCGGATCACCACCCACTCGAAATTCCCGTAATCGTCCAGGCTCCAGTTGATGACGTCCTCAGCCGAGTATCCACCAGATACGCCCGCGACGCGCCCAGCGCATCCTCTTCCGCGCGACTCCCCGCCTTCGCCGCCCGAGGAAAATCCACCAGCACATAACTCGTGCCCGCCACCAGAGCCTCCATCAATTGCTTGCGCCAGAAATCCGTAAGCCCGGTGCCCTTGCAGTCGACGTCCTCAACGAATTCCGAAAAGAAAAGCTTCGCGCGATCATTCTTCCCATCGAAAGTAAGCACCGGCTCCGGCGAAACACCGTCGCTGCATACCAGTCCACAATCGACCCGATATAGTTCTCGTAGAACACCCGGATCAACCGCTCTTGATAAACGTCCCCGGCTCGCGTTGTCGCCGGACCAGGTAATGCTGAGCGTTCAGCCGAAGCTGCTCGCCCGCCGGAATAAAGGTCGCGATACTGCCGCCAAACCTGCTTCCGCAATCGTATTCGGGATGCTCCCGATCGATATCAACCATGTCGTTCCTCTTCGCCCTCAAATCCAGCAGTCCCCGGCGTTTCGCCCGCCCTCGCCCGGCTCCCCGCCGGACCGCCGCCTCCTGCCACACCAGATACCCCAGCGCGTCCGACAAATGCGTCCTCTTCGCGATCCCGATCCTTGTCGATCACCATGCTGCCTTCCTTGTAAGCCACCTGCTCGAAATCCTTGATCAACTCCTCGCACCGCGGATGCACCCGTCATCCTTCGCTCCCCCGCCGCCGACTCGAGCTTCGCGTTCATCAGCGTCACCCGGTCCCTCACCGCCGGATTCGACTTCGGAATCTTGAACTCCACCTCGCCGTAAGCTCCGCCTCCGCAAACTCTGCTGCAAAATCTCGACATCCGTCGTCCCCGACGTCTGCAGCCTCGCGCCCGTCGCATCCGCGTAAATCACCAGCCCCGCCGCGTGCGACGGAAACCTCCGCTCGAACTCCTCGCACGCGTCGAACGTGCTCGCCCGCGCCAGCACGATCTCGTCCAGCACCGTCACCCTCTCGCCATCCACCTGCGCCACCACCGAACACATCGGATCGACGTTGAAATCCAGCGCCCACAGCAGCGGCCGCCCCTCATCCACCGCGCCATCGTCCCGCACGTTCTCCCCCCGCTCGAACGCGTAATAAACCCGCCCCGCGTTCAAGCTCAAATACTCGCCGAGCGCCTCCTGCTGATAGAACCGTGCGTCGTAGCTGCTCTTCAGCCGCTCGTAATAGTCCGGAATCCGTTCCAACAAATGAACGGTTCTCGAACGCCGGCGCCGTGATCGACCTCGTAGCCTTCCACTCGCCGCGCAATAAACCGCTCATAAACCCAATCGAATCCCTTCGGAGTCCACACCGCGAACCCGCACAGCCTGGTCGCCTTCGGATCTCGTAATCGGCCCTCCAGCCGCAGCCACGCGTCTTCCACCGTGTACGTCAGCTCGTCCAGCCCGAACCACGCCAGATTGCTCCCGCGCAATCTCTCGAACTCTTCAACTGCGCGAAATAAAATCCGCGAACGCGTCTCTTTCAGCGTCAGCACGTTCTCGCCGCGATTCAGCTCGAACGGAATCTTGTTCGATTCCAGAATCTCGATCAACGCCGCCTGCGTCGCATCGCGCAAGCATCGGATAAGTCGGCGCACCGATCAATCCGGTCCGCCCCGCGTTTTCATACGAAAGCCGCATCGCCTCGTGACACAGCGCCTGACTCTTACCCGAACCGATCGGCCCCGAAAATCCCTTGAACCGCGCTCGCGACTCGTGAAACGACCGCTGCGAAGGAAGCGCACTGTACGTTATGTCCCGCCGTCGGATTCCTTCTTCGGATCGATCTTCGGATCCACCCACGTCACCCGGATCTCCCGCGGCGCCTCTTCCTCCAGCTCCTTTTCGAGCTGCACCAGCCGTATGTAATCCGCCAGCGACGCTTTTACGTCGTCCGTGGTTAGCTTCTTTTCTAGCCGCTTGCGGATCTTCTCCACCATCTGCGCGTGCGACTTTTCTTTTGCCGGCGCCCGCTTTCTCGCTACCGGCCGGGTAACTTGTTTTTTTTTGTGGTTGTTTTTGTTTTGGTTGCCATCAGGCCGTGATCCTTCTCACGACCCGAATTTAGTCTGCGTTCCCAAATTCGCTCGCGCGCCTGGAACGTAGTTCCAACAAATGAAGGTATTTATAGCGTGAAAAAATCCAGTGATCGGATGTGGCGCAGGCTGTCCAGCCTGCTGAGCCGAGAGTCGTCTCGGCTCTTCCGGCGCTTTACTTCAACCGCTCAACGCGATCGATCACCATCACATCCACCGGAACCTTGCGCGATTCCAGCCGCAGCCCTAGCTGCTCCTGTATCGCGCCGAAAAGCGAAGCCGGCGTGAGCGCCTCTGGCTGTGCCGTCGTCTGTTCCGCTTCGTCAGCCGTCAACTGCCCAGGCCGAACCATATCCGCGGTCCACATCAGCGAAAAATCGAACACCCCAGGCGCGTTCGTCATATCGAGCACCGGAACGCTCAGCACCTCGCCCAGCGCCTCCGCCAGATTCGGCATCGAAATCCTCTCCGCGTTGATGTACCCTCGCCGAGCCTGCACATGCGCTGCCCCGGGCTCCACTTCGTGGATCTTCACGCCGCCCTTCGCCGCCAGCAGCGCATATCCCGGAACCATCTTCGATTCTTTATGCACATCCAGCTTGAAGCGCTCTTTCAGCAGCGTCTGCAGCATCACCAGCAGTTCTTTGTCGCTCGCCGGCCTCGCCGACTTCCCTTCGATATCGAATCGCTCGATATCGGCCCACTTCGCGCTACCAGCCGCCTGCACCACCTTCACGCTGTACGCCATGCGCAGGCAGTCCTTCAAAGTCTGATTCTGCAGCGAAAGCGTGTTGGCGCTCGTAGCAATCGTCGCGTGACCCGCATTCCCGTCGCTATGCGAAATCGTAGCCGACTCGAACGTCCGCACCGGCTGCGCGACAGCGACCGTCGCAATGGCGAAAAACAGAACTAACTTCATCTTTTCGCTAGTATCTCATTGCCCTTCACAACTGTCGCTGGCTCCACGTTCGGATCCACCACCCACACATCCCGATCCCGATAATACTTGGCCAGCTCCGCATCCCGATCCTCGCCCAAATCGCGAGCCCACACAATCCTCGCCCCATCAATATTCGCCGAGTTGTAAATCCACTGCAGCAGGTTGAACTCGCTCGCTTTCGTTTTGACGAACACCAGATGCTCGCCCGGAACCTGCGCCAGGTCCCTCGCGATCCGAGCCTTGTTCATATTCCCCTGCTGCTTGCAGCACCACGATTGATAATTCAGCTCCTGTGTATACGGCAAACCCGCGTTCTGAGCGACAATCCGCAACCCCAGCACCACAGCCATCACCGCAAACACCACCGGCACAATCCTGACCCGCGCCGCTTCCATGTGCCGCATGCACTCGACGATAATCGCGATCAGAACCGCCGTAGCCGGCGCCAGATAATGCGGCGACGCCGCGCCTTCCAGCAGAATCGCGAACAGCGCGCCCGCCATGCCGATGATCAAGAGTCGCCTTCGTCGCCACACTCGCCCAATCATGATCAGAGGCACCGTCAGCACCGGCCCCAGAAAAAATCGCCAGTACTCTTGCACGCGAAACGTCAGGTACTCGACGAAATCCACCGGCCCGTCGACTTTCTCCCGCTCGCCCAATTCGTATTCGTAATAGCGGCGCAATTCTACGTCCCGGAACTCGATCTTCGGCGGTTTGGTCCACGCCAGCCCCATCGGCCATCCATAAGCCTTCTGATTCACCTGATACGCCGTGACCAGCGGACTCCCCGTCACGCGATCAAAATAAATCCCCACCACTCCCGCCGCCGCTCCCGCAATCGCAACCGCGGGAATCAAATCTCTCCATCGCGATTTCCAGATCAGCATCGCGACGAACGGCAGCGAGTACAGCGCTCCTTCAAAAGGCCGCGTGACGACCAGAATCGCGAACCCCACACCCATCCACGCGCCATCGACAAATGACGAGCGCCGCAACAATCGAGGAAACGCCCCCGCAATCAGCGCCCCGCCCGCCGCCGGAAGAAATCCGCCGTGGAACGCGTTCACCCAATAACTGCCGATCCCGAACCTCACCGCCGCCAGCGCCACGCCCAGCAGCGCCCACCGAGCGGGCATCCATCCCCGAAGCATCCAAAACAAAATGACGAGAAACAACGCGCACTCAAACAAAATCCCAGCCCATGCAGCATGCGCGATCCAGATCCACGCAGCCAGCACCGCCGCATGCCCCGGAAAATAATCCGATCCGTAATGCGGCTGCTGGATCACATGCAGCGTCTCGAAAAACTGCCAGTAAGGATGCGTAGGATTCGCCGCGCGACCATGCAACAGTGTGTCCGCAAGCAAGAGATGGCTAAACTCATCACTGACGACAGGCACCGGAGCATGCAAAACCGGCAGCAGCGCGATCCGCACAGCGACCGTTCCGAGCGCCAGCGCGATAGCCCAACCCCAAGCCCGCTTCACATCAGGCCAATGCCACTTCCATCGAGGAAATCGCCCCGATCGCCATAGCCACAAGCCAACAGCGACCAATAAGATTTCGAAAAGATTGAAATCCTGCCGAATGCCCTGCCAAACGCCGCCCAGCGTCATCAGCACTACTTCAATCGCGCGTGTCATTGATTTGAGGCGCGGACGTCAGTCCGCGCGTTTGGGCTCCGCAACACTATGGCGAACCCGCTGCATTAGGTGCGCAAGAAACCCTTGAGGCGCGACAGGCATGGAGCGCGTTAGTCGGCGTTAACGGCACTGCCCCTTACACGTCTTCCGGTCCGCCTTGCACGCCGCCCTCATCTTGCTCGACCGAGCGTTCTTCATGCAGAACTGGTACATCGAAGTGCAGCGATCCTTGCACGCACCCTTGGAACCCGCGGCATCCGCGATCGGCAGCGTCAATCCGAAAATCACAGCGAAGATCACCAGGCGCATTGGGAGCGGCTCCTTCTGCGCATGTAATCGGCTGAATCGCTTCAGTTCTTTAGTACTAAGCGCGTCACCGGTCTACCCCTCGGTCGGGTCGACCAATTTCTCCACCGACATGATGTAAATCGCCTGCTTGCCATGCCGGTCGCTTGAAAAAAACACCCGTTGGCTATTGGGCGAAAAAAACGGAGCCACCATCTTCGGATCGCTCGCCTTGTGCTCGGCCAACGTCAATTCGCGCTTCACCGCGCGCACCAGCAACAACACGTACGGCGACGCCTTGCTTCCGCTCGCACCCACAAAGACGCTCGCGTCGGTGTTGTATCCAAATCCCACGAACTGCGTCGTCGTCGCGACCATCTTGTCGTCGTTCGTATCCGGCGTGAACTCGCGCAGGTTGTGCAACTGCCCCCGTCCTGCGATCTCTGCCGGATAATTCAGGTACAAAATCGTGCGACCATCCGGACTCCACTCCGCCGGCCCGGTCTCACCCTCCGCCAATTTCAATCGATAGTCGTGCGTGCCGTCATAATTCACCAGCCAAGCCGCATTATCCCGCCGATAGAGCACCGACGCCCGCTTCGGCCGAGCCATCGGATCGCGAATCTCCTCGTCGCATTCCGCCAGTTTCACCACGCCGCCCTTCACCATGTGGACCAACTGCAATCGCGACCTTCCCGATTTCCGCTCCACCACCGCTGCGTAAAGCCCGTCTTCCGCGACACTCAGTGCCGCGCCCTCAAAGCCCGCGGCAATTCGATACACCTCCCGCGCCCGCGCTCCCGACATCGCCGCTTCCATCACCCGATCGCCATCCAAATAGCAAAACCCGCGATCCTCCGGCAGCAGCGTCAGCGATGCAGGATTCAGCATCTCCGCCTCAGTCAACTGCCGGGATTGCCCCGTCTTCAAATCCATCCGCAACGCTTCGAATCGACCCGTCACATCGGACCCGTACAGCATGAAGTTGTGTTTTGAAATCCCGCGATTATAAAACGCCGCCGCAATGCTCGAATACGATGGATCGGTCAGGCGAGTAATAGGGAATTCGGTGGCGGGATCGGCGTAGCGATACAGCGCTGGCGGAGTGCCGCCGAACGCGAATCGGGATGCAGGTATCGAGAGAAGAAACCGAGCCGCATCGCGGCGGGTAGGCTTCATTCCTCCAACGTAGCGCAGGCGATCGCCTTTTGTCGCCTGCGAGGCGTCTTTTCTTCACCGCCCACGCCGGATCTCGTGCCGCTCCACCCGACGCGACGGTTCATACCGCCGCACATTCGGGTACGGATGCACATACTCTCTGCGATTCACCCATCCGCGCTCCCACGGATGGCTGTTCACGATCACCGCGCGCCGGCCCCAATCGAAGCGATTGAATCCCCAGCCCCACGGCGCAAACGCCGCACCGATCGATACGCCGCCGAAACTGATCGCGCCGCCCACGAAGAAACCCGCTCGCGGTCTCGCGAATACCACTCCAGGATCGTAAATCGGCACCGGAATAAACGCCGGATTCACCGGCTCAATCTCGACATACCCGCCCGTATTGTTCACCGCGATCTGCCCATTGGTTCGCAGATAGCCATAATCCATGGCTTCGCGGCGTTCGCGCTGCACCGCATCCATCACCGCCGCGCGATCCTGCAGGAACGCGTTGCCGAGTGAGCTGGTCCAGTTCATATCGCCCGCCATCATGTCCATCACACTACGGAACGGGATCAGCGCCTGCACCGACGGGTCCCACGGCAACTGATCGTCCTGAATCGCCCGAGCCAGCGCGTCGCCCTGCAGGAACGCGTGCTGATCGGCCCACGCCGCGGCTTCCGGAATCTGTTCGTAATATGTCGACGCCGCCAGCACTTGGCTCAGCAGCGGATCAGGATACAAAGCGATCCGCGATACCACTTGATCGATCTGGCCCGGAGGCGGATACTGTTGCGCGATCATCATCGCCGGCGCAATCAGCGCGCTCAGCCACATCACGCTCTTGATTTTCATAAGTCACCCCCTACCACTGGGATGATCTTTCGCCCGCCATCGTTTCCTAGTTCGATCCTGCCTTTTCAATATGATCGACCACCAGCACGTCCAGTTTCGCCTTCCCCGGCTGCAGCTTCAGCCCAAGCTGTTCCTGAACCGCCGTGAATATCGATGGCTTCCCGTCGTCCGGTTTGCGCGAAAACGCAAGCTCGAAACTGTACAGGCCCGTCAATCCCGTTTTGTCGATCACGATCCTCCCAGCTTCTTCCAGCCGGTTCGCCACCCTCGACATCGGCCATCCAGGAGGGAGACCATGTTCATCCACCTCATGCGCTCCATTCACTCCTACGCCGGTGGATCCTTTGGTGTCCGCTGTTACCTCGCGCATTTTCGAACCACCCCTGGCGACCACCAACTCATATACCGGCAACTCGCGCTGCTCGATATGCGATTTCATCTTGAACCGGTCCACCATCAGCGCCCGCACCATCGCTTTGCACTGCGACTCATCCATGGGCGCCGCCGCTCTAGCATCGAACGTGTAGGTGTTGAACTCTTGCGTCCATTCCGGCAGCCCCGTCACCTGCGCATCGCGCAATCCCCACGCCCACTCGATGTGCCACTCCAGCGGCATCCCGCTCGCGGCGAAGCGATCGTTCACGCATTCCCGCTTCAGCTTGTTGCGCAATTCGACGGCGTCGGTTTCACCGACGCGACTTCGAAGCTCTGCGCGAGAGCGACTGTACTCAACGCAAGAAAGGCGATCAGGAAACGTTCATTCACGTTTATGAACGGCTTATGTCTTGGCCTTCTTGAACACGCGATTCAGCACCACCATGGCGCGATCCACGTCCTGCTCCGTCAAAATGTACGCCGGGAGCATGCGCAGCACATTTTCGTGCGTGCAATTGATCAGCAAGCCTTCCTCGATCGCATCCAACACGATCTGCTTGCCTGGAATTTCCAGCTCCACGCCGATCATCAGACCGAATCCGCGGATCTCTTTCACGAACGAATATTTCTTCGCCAGCTCGTTGAGCCGCATGCGGAAATATCCGCCGACGTTGGTGATGTTGGGCATCAGCTCATCCAGAATGTCGAAGAACTCCAGCGCCACTCTGCATGCCAGCGGCCCTCCGCCGAACGTCGACCCGTGCATCCCCGGCCCGATCGCCGCCGCCGCGCGCTCGTTCGCGGCGATCACGCCCAGCGGAATCCCGCACGCCATCGGCTTGGCCGCGATCATGATATCCGGCAGCACCACCGGCTCCAGCATCTGATATGCGAAATAAGTCCCCGGCCGCCCCACTCCGCACTGGATCTCATCGAAAATCAGCAGCGCATTGTAGCGATTGGCCAGCTCCCGCGCCTTGCGAATATAATCCGCAGTCATCGGAAAGATGCCGCCTTCGCCTTGCACCAGCTCGAACACGATCGCCGCCGTCTTATCGCACGCCACTTGTTCCAGCGCCGTAATGTCGTTGCGCGGAACAAATCTCACCCCCGCAAGCAGCGGCTCGAAATCGCGCCGGTATTTTTCCTGGCCCGTGATGGACAGTGCGCCGAAGGTGCGCCCGTGGAACGAATTTTCGACCGCAATCAGCTCGATCTTTTCCGGATTGATTTTGCGTCCATGCGAACGCGCCATCTTGAGCGCGCCTTCCATCGACTCCGTACCGGAGTTCGAAAAGAAACACCGGTCGAGCCCGCTCGCCTTCGCGATCCTCTCCGCCAGCGGACCCTGATATTCGTGATAGTACAGATTCGACGTGTGGATGATCAGCCCGGCCTGCTCCCGAATCACTTTGGTCATGCGCGGGTGCGCGTAGCCCAGCGCACTTACGCCGATGCCGGTGATCAGATCCAGATACCGTTTCCCCGACGTGTCGTACACGTAGCTGCCTTTGCCGCGATGCAGCGTGAGCGGGTAGCGCGCGTAATTCTGCAGCAGATACTGCTTTTCAAGCTCGACTACGGAGGGCGATGCGGCCGTGGCACTTTCCATTTATTCATCATAGCGAGCATGGGTAGCGCAGGCGATCGCCTTTCGCCGCCTGCGTTTCTTTCCCCTGTCCGCTGCTTTGCGACAATAGAAACTCCCCATGAAAGCCGTGATCACTGCCGCCGAAGTCCCCGCATCGGGAGAACTGCGCGTGCCCCACGGCGCGATCATCACACCCTCGGCTCGCGATATCGCGAAACAGCGCGGTGTCGCCATCATCGAGATGGCGAAAGGCGAATCCGCGGCGCCCGCGCCGGCCGATCGCACCATTGCCATCGGCTCCGATCATGGCGGATTCGAGATGAAACAGAAGTTGCTTCCGATGTTTGAAGAGTACGGTCTCGCCGTGCGTGACGTCGGCGTCGATCATCCCAAACCGGTCGATTATCCCGACATCGCGAGACAGGTCGCCGAGCTCGTATCCACCGGCGCGGCCACCCGCGGAATCATCATCGATGGCGCGGGAATCGGCTCGGCCATGGTCGCCAATAAATTTCCGGGCGTGCGCGCGGCCCTATGCTACGATAAGGCGTCCGCGCGAAACAGCCGCGAACATAACGATGCGAACGTGTTGACGCTGGGTGGCCGTTTGCTGACGCAAACGCAAGCGGAAGACGTACTTCGCACTTGGCTTTCGACGCCGTTCGCTGGCGGCAGGCACGCTGCGCGCGTCGGAAAAATCAATGAGATCGACCGGATGAATGTGAAATGGACGCCCAAGAACTAGATCGCCTGGTGGCCGAAATCGGCGAAGAAATTCTCGCCCGGTACGCCGGCCAGCCCGCGCCCCCTGCGGGCACCAATGCCGGGAGCGAAGGTCTCAACATCCCCGATGTGGTCTGCCCCGGCTGCACGCAGCGCTGCCCGCAAACCTGCGAGCGCAAATCGAAAGAAATTCTGGCCGCCGGCGCCGAACGCCTGTCCGCCAGCGATAAACTCACGGGCATCGATGCGGCCATCGCGGCGTCCATCGATCACACTCTGCTCCGTCCCGAAGCGACCGCTGCCGATGTTCGCAAGTTATGCCAGGAAGCGCGCAAGTACAATTTCGCCAGCGTGTGCGTGAATCCGTATTGGGTCGCACTGGTCGCCGCTGAACTCGCGGGATCGCCAGTGAAGGTGTGCACCGTTGTCGGATTCCCGTTGGGCGCGAACACCACTGCGATCAAGGTCGCCGAAACCGAAGCGCGCGATCCGCGTGGGCGCGCAGGAAATCGACATGGTGATCAACGTCGGCGAGCTGCGCGGCGGCAATTACGATGCGGTGCGCGAAGATATTCGCGCCGTGGTGCAGACTGCGCACAAAGGGGGCGCCATCGTCAAAGTGATTCTGGAAACCGCGCTGCTCGATGACAATCAAAAAGCGATCGCGTCTTCGCTCGCAAAAATCGCGGGCGCGGAATTCGTGAAAACATCCACTGGATTCGGTCCCGGACGGCGCCACCGTGCACGATGTCGCGCTGATGCGCCAGGTGGTCGGCGGCGAAATGGGCGTGAAAGCTTCCGGCGGAATTCGCACGCTGGAAGATCTCAAGAACATGGCCGCGGCCGGCGCGACGCGCATCGGCGCCAGCGCCAGCGTCAAAATCGTCGAGGCCACGGCGCACTAAGCTCGCATGGCCCATACCCCGCAAATCCGTCCGTCTTCCGCGAGCGCGCCGAGCTGCTCGATTTCCTGCTGGAAGTGTCTCGCGTCACCTCCGAAACGCTCGATCTCGATAAGCTGCTCGAAAACGTCGCGTCCATCGTCAAGACCGTGGTGCCGTACGATTTATTCGCGATCCTGCTGTACAATGAGCGCACGCAGGCGCTGCGCATTCGCCACTCCATCGGCCATCGCGAAGAAATCGTGCGCAGCCTGGAAGTGGCATTGAATGAAGGCATCGCCGGAATCGCCGCCGCGACCAGGTCGCCGGTGCTGGTCGACGATGTTCGTCAAGATCCGCGCTATCTGAACGCGCTCGATGCGGTGCGCAGCGAACTCGCCGTGCCGATGATCGCGCGCGGCCGTCTGGTGGGCGTGCTCGACGTGCAATCGACTCGGCTCAAAGCGTATTCCGATCAGGACCGCGCCATGCTGCGCCTGATCGCCGGGCGCGTCGCGGTGTCGATCGACAATGCGCGCCTGTACCGGCGCGTGGAGCGGCAGAATCGCACGCTGCAAACGCTGGCGCACCTGTCGCAGGAGTTCAGCTCGATTCTTCGATCTGGACGAACTGCTGGGCAAGATCGCCGAAACGGTTCGCGTGCTGATCAATTTCGACGCGTTCAGCATCTTTCTGGTGGACGCCGAGCGAAAAGTTCTGCGCAACCGCTTCAGCGTTCGTTACGATGAGCGCGTGAATCTCGATAACATCCCGCTGGGCAAAGGAATCACGGGCGCGGCGGCCGAATCGCGGCAGACCGTTCGCGTGCGCGACACGTCCGCTGATCCGCGCTACATCGCCTCGCATCCTGAGATTCGTTCGGAGATGGCCGTGCCGCTGATCGTGCAGGATCGCGTGGTGGGCGTGCTCGATGTGGAAAGCGAGCGCATCGGCTTCTTCACCGAAGATCACCAGCGAACCCTTTCGGTACTGGCGCCGCAGATCGCCAGTTCTGTCGAAAACGCCCGTCTCTATGAGGAGCTGGCGCAGCGCGAGCGGCGCATGGATGAGGATCTGAAAGCCGCGCGAAAATTGCAGCACGTGCTGCAGCCGCGCGAAGCTCCGGAGCTGCGCGGTCTCGAAATCGCGTTGCGCGCCCGTCCGGCGCGCGAAATTTCAGGCGACGTCTATGATTTCTTCGATCATGGTGACGATTACGCGGTGATCGTGTTCGGCGACGTCAGCGGTAAAGGCGCGGCCGCGGCGTTATACGGGGCGCTGGTCAGCGGATTGTTGCGAATTCTCGCGCCGCGCCGGCGCAGTCCCGCGGTCCTGATGCAGTCGTTGAATGAAACGCTGCTGGAACGAAAAGTGGACGCGCAGTACGCGACCCTCACCGTTTCGCTGTGGGAGCCGAGACTTCGTAAGTTGACGTTGTGCAACGCGGGCGCGGAGCCTCCCATCATTCTTCGCAACGGCGAAATGATCAAACCCAAAGCCGAAGGCGTGCCCATCGGATTGCTGGAGGATCGTCAGTACGAAGAAGTGGAATTTCAAGCCGAGAGCGGCGACACCATCCTGTTTTACTCCGACGGCATGGAGGATCAGCTTAACGCGCGCGAAGAGGATTATTCGCGGCTGCGCCTGATGCGCATGCTGAAGAAGCACGGCACGGAGCACCCCGCGGCGATCGCCAAAGCGATGTTCGCCGACATCGACGCCTATCGCGACGGCACACCCATCACGGACGATCAATCCATCGTGATCATGCGGGTGATTTGATCGTGGACCTCACCACTCTGCCGCTCGATTCCATCGCCGCTGCTGTGGGAACGCCCGCGTACGTTTACTCCGCTCCCGCGATTCTCGCGAAGTTTCGGGCGTATGACCGCGCCTTCGGGGCCGATTCTCATTTGGTCTGCTACGCCGTCAAAGCCAACAGCAATCTGTCGATTCTACGACTCCTTGCCGCAGCCGGCGCGGGTTTCGATATCGTTTCCGGCGGCGAATTATTTCGCGTGCTCAAAGCCGGCGGCGATCCGGCGAAGGTCGTGTTCTCGGGCGTCGGCAAGACGGCGGCGGAGATCGATCAGGCGCTGCGCGCGGGCATTTTCGTGTTCAATTGCGAGTCCGAACCGGAACTCGCGCTGATCGACGCGATGGCGCATCGGCTCGGAGTAAAGGCTCGCGTGGCGATGCGCGTGAATCCCGATGTCGATGCCGCTACGCACGCTTACATCTCCACCGGCCGTCTGGCCCACAAATTCGGCGTCGATTGGAGCGCGGCCGAAGCGATCTACGAACGCGCCCGTGCGCACAAGAACCTCGTGATCGAGGGCGTGAGCTGCCACATCGGATCGCAACTCATGAAGCGGGAGCCGGTGATGGAAGCGGTCGATCGCGTGCTCGCCTTGATCGAGCGTCTGCGCGCCCAAGGATTCAAAATTCATCACGCCGATTTCGGCGGCGGCCTCGGTGTCGGCTATAAGCCGGAAGAAACCACGCCGGACATCGAACCGTTTATTACCGAAATGCGCGCTCACGCTGCGGGGCGTGATCTCAAGATCATGATTGAGCCGGGCCGTTCGATTGTCGCCGAAGCGGGCGTATTGCTGACGCGCGTGCTATACCGCAAGAAAACCGGCGACAAAGAATTCGTGATCGTCGATGCCGCCATGAACGATCTGATTCGCCCGGCACTGTATAGCGCGCATCACGAAATCATTCCGGTGAGGAAGACAAACCTGCCGATGATGAAAGCCGACATCGTGGGACCAGTGTGCGAAAGTGGCGATTTCCTGGCGCGCGATCGCGAATTGCCGCAGGTTTTTCCCGGCGATCTCTTGGCCATCTGTTCCGCAGGCGCGTATGGATTCGCGCAATCGTCGAATTACAATTCGCGCCCGCGCGCCGTGGAAGTGCTGGTCGAGGGCGAAACCTGGCGGGTCGTCCGGCGGCGCGAAACCAACGAAGACCTGATTCGCGGAGAAAACGAATGACGACTTCGCTCGCAGAGGATCTCACCACGACATACGAGCCTGACTGTGATTACGTCGACGGCGAGCTGGTCGATCGTAACGCAGGCTTCTTTCCGCACCCGGGTCCGCATCGCTGACATTGCAGTGACCCAGCCCGGCATCGAGCGGCCTCTCATCTGCATAGAAGTCTTGTCGGAGAGTGAAACTCCCGGCGATCTACGCCCTGAGATCGACGATTATTTGAAATTCGGCGTGCGCTACGTGTGGGTGGTCGATTCGGAGATTCATCGGGCGTGGTCTTACACCACCGAAGGCAGCACCGAGATTAGAGACGGCATTTTGCAAACCGAAAACCCCGATATGACGGTCGATCTTTCCGAAATCTTCGCCGAACTCGAACCATAAGCGAACATCCAAAATCGCCTGGAATCCGTAACCTGGGTATGAAGAAGATCGCACTCGTCGCTGGATTGCTTTGGTTGGGAACCCTCGCCAGTGCGGCCGAGCCCGAACTTAAGTGGCAGCCCTGGTCCGACGCCGCCTTCGCGCAAGCCAAAGCCGAAAACAAATTCGTGCTGCTCGATCTCGAAGCCGTGTGGTGCCACTGGTGCCATGTGATGGAAGCGACCACCTACCAGGATCCAGCCACGGTCGCGCTGCTCAATTCCAAATACGTGCTGGTGCGCGTCGATCAGGATTCGCGTCCGGACCTCGCCAGCCGCTACGAAGATTATGGCTGGCCCGCCACGGTAGTGTTCGATGGCGACGGCCAGGAGATCGTAAAGCGCCGCGGCTATCTACCGCCCGTGCAGATGGCGTCGATTCTCAAAGCGATCATCGACGATCCGACGCCCGGCCCATCCATCGTCGCGGAATCGAAGATCGAATTCGCCGACAGCCCGTTCCTCTCCGCGGAACTCCGCGAACGCCTCCAGAAAAATTACATCGCTGGTTACGATTTGAAACACGGAAGCTGGGGGACCGATCAGAAATATCTCGATTGGGACGCGACTGAACTCGCCATGGCGTTGGCGCGCAAGGGCGACATGCAGGCCGAGAAGATGGCGCGCCAGACGCTGGATGCGCAGTTCAATCTGATCGACCCGGCCTGGGGCGGCGTGTATCAATATTCAACCGACGGCGATTGGAAGCATCCGCATTTCGAAAAGATCATGCAGATGCAGGCCGAGAATCTGCGCATCTATTCGCTGGCGTATGAGCAGTTCAAGAATCCCGCGTATCTCAAGGCCGCACTCGACATTCATCGCTACCTGAAAGCGTTTCTGATGTCGCCCGAAGGCGCGTTCTACACCAGCCAGAATGCCGATCTGATTGACGGTGTCCACAGTGATAAATATTTCAAGCTCGACGACGCCGCGCGCCGCAAACAAGGCATTCCGCGCATCGATAAGCACATTTATTCGCGCGAAAACGGATGGGCGATTAACTCGCTTGTGGCGCTGTATCAGGCGACCGGCGACCAGCAGTATCTGAGCGAAGCGATTACCGCCGCGAACTGGATCATGACGAACCGATCTCATGCAGAAGGCGGATTCACCCACGATGCCAAAGATGTCTCCGGACCGTATCTGAACGACACTCTGGCCATGACACGAGCATTCGTGAACCTGTACGCCTCCTCTGGCGATCGCCAGTGGCTCGATCGCGCCCGCGCCGGATTCGCGTTCATCGCAGCGCATTTCAAAAATGCCGAAGGCGCCGGATTCCTCACCGCCGCGGTCCCCACCGATCACGCCTACAAGCCGCACCCCGAGCGTGACGAGAATCTGGTGCTCGCCAAAGTAGCGAATCTGGCGTATCAATACACCGGCGATGAGTCGATCCAGAAGATTTCGCAAGATGCGATGAAGTTTCCGGTGACGCCCGAGATCGCAAAAGAGTTCACCGCTGCCGGGACATTGCTCGCCGATTCCGAGCTGACCGCGCAGCCCACGCATCTCACCATCGTCGGCCACAAGGACGATGCGGCCTCGCTCGAATTGTTCCGCACCGCGCTGCAGTTCCCGTCGACCTACAAGCGCGTGGAATGGTGGGATAAACGCGAAGGAACTCTGCCGCGCGGCGACGTCGAATATCCCGAGCTCGACAAACCCGCAGCGTTCGTGTGCACGGAGCGAAGTTGCTCCTCGCCGATCACTGATCCGGCGAAGCTGTTGCTGAAGGCCGCTGCCCTAAGCCAATAGTTCACGGCGGTCAGTTGAGGCGCGACAGTGATGGAGCGCGTTAGGGCTGCGCAACCAGCGAATATCTCCGCAATGTTCGGTGTGCTCGATCGCGCCTTTAGCTCTTCGAATACGTGAACGCGCCTTTGCTCCCAAACGCGCCCCATCACTGTCGCGCGTCAGCCGATGGCCCGTCGATATCCTGATCTGCGCCGCAGTCGGCACGCCCTGCAGTCAGGTGAAATAATGGACCCGTGGATCCACTACTCAACTGGCGCCCTGAATTTCCGATTCTTGACCGTACGCTATACCTGATCAGCCATTCCCTCGGCGCGATGCCGCGGCGCACGCGCGACCGCCTGAAGCAATACGCCGACGAATGGGACACGCGCGGCATTCGTGCGTGGGAAGAGGGCTGGTGGGAAATGCCGGTCACGGTCGGCGACCTGATCGGCAAAATCATCGGCGCGGGCGCTGGCGAAATCGTGATGCAGCAGAATGTTTCCATCTGCCAAGCCATCGTCCTGTCGTGCTTCGACTGGACAGCCAAGAGAAACAAAATCGTAAGCGAGGAGATGAACTTCCCCTCGAACCTCTACATTTATCAACAATTAGGCGCGCGATTGATCACCGTTCCTTCTGACGATCACATCAGCGTTCCAACGGAACGCATGCTCGCCGCGATCGATGAAGACACCGCACTCGTATCCGTTTCGCACGTCTTGTTCCGCAGTTCCTACATTCAGGATCTGGCCGCGATCACGAAGCGAGCGCACCAAGTCGGCGCGAAGGTGCTCGCGGATTTGTATCAAGGCGCCGGCACGGTTCCCGTGAATGTTCGCGAACTTGGCGTGGATTTTGCGACCGGAGGATCGGTGAAATGGCTATGCGGAGGCCCGGGCGCAGGATACTTGTACGCCCGCCGCGATCTGTGGCCGGAACTGAAGCCGCGCATGACCGGCTGGGCCGCACACAAAAACCCATTTCAGTTCGCCGAGGAGCACGAATACGCCGACGGCGTGTTTCGATTTCTCAACGGCACTCCCAACATCCCCGCGATGTACGCGGCGCGTTCGGGCTACGAAATCATCAATGAAGTCGGCGTCGAAAACATTCGCGCGAAATCGCTGCGGCAGACCTCGCGCTTGATCGAGCTCGCCGAAGACGCGGGATTCAAGATCAACTCACCGAAAAATCCGGCGGTGCGCGGCGGCACGGTCGTGATCGACGTTCCCAACGGTTACGAAGTGACCAAGGAACTTTCGCGCCGCGATGTGCTGGTTGATTATCGCCCTGGCGCAGGCATGCGCGTCGCGCCGCATTTTTATTCGAAGGACGAAGAGCTGGACGCGTTCGTGCGCGAGGTGCGCAAGATCGCGGATCAGCAGGCGGTCGGCGTCAGCGGCTGATAGTCAAAAGGTGGCGCAGGATTCGTGTGCATTGTGTTCATTCGTGGCCAAATTATGTCTTCTTGAGATTGGTCTCGAACAGATTGAAGATGCGTTTGTACTCGTCGGTCCAGCTCGATGGCTGCTGAAAGCCGTGATCTTCCACCGGATACGGCGCGATCGACCAATTATCTTTATGCAGCTCGATCAAGCGCTGCACCAGCCGCACGGAGTCCTGAAAAAACACATTCGTATCGACCATGCCATGACAAATCAGCAGCGCCCCCTTCAATCCATCGGCAAAATAAATCGGCGATGATTTGCGATACGCCTCTTCATCTTTCTGCGGATCGTTCAGGATGTTTGAGGTGTAGCCGTGATTGTAGTGCGCCCAATCGGTCACCGGCCGAAGCGCCGCGCCTGCCGCGAACACATCCGGCGTGGTGAACATCGCCATCAGGGTGATAAATCCGCCGTAACTTCCGCCATACAGGCCGATACGCTTCGGATCTGCGCCTTGCTGCACCAGCCACTTCGCGCCGTCGACGTTATCTTCCAGATCCTTGCCGCCCATATGGCGATAAATCGCCGTACGCCAGTCGCGCCCGTAGCCCGACGACGCACGATAATCCATGTCGAGCACCATGTAGCCGTGCTCCATCAAAAAATGATGGAACAGATATTCGTGCGAATAACTGGACGACCAGAACTTCCCGACGTTCTGCGTGTATCCGGCGCCGTGCACGAACACCACCGCCGGTCCACCTTTCTTGTAATTGGCGGGCTTGTAGAAGTGGGCGGGAATCTCCACGCCATCGCGAGCCGTCACCTTGACGATCGGCGGATCAGTCCACGCAAAATCGGCGAAATCCTTGGCAGGCGACGACGTCAGCTTCTTCTCCACGGCGCCCACCCGATTTTCGCCGGTGTAAAGCTCGGGTGGCTTGTTGGTGTAGGAATAAATGTCCGCCATCCACTTCTCATCCGGCGATAACGTCACGCGATGCGAGCCTGATTCCTTGGTGATGCGCGTGCGCGCGCCGCCCGCGACGCTCATCGAATAAAATTGCCGTTCACCTGCGTCGACCTCTGTGGTGGTCATGTAGAATTTCGAACCGTCGTTGGACAACTCCACCGACTGCACTTCCCACTTGCCACTGGTCAACTGCTTGGGTGATCCGCCTTCGAAACTCACCGTGTACAGATGCGAAAACCCGTCATGTTCGCTCTGGAAATAAATATCACTGCCGTTTTTCAACCAGCCGACGTTCTGCGTCCCAGGCCCGCCCAGCCAGGCGTCGTCGTGATCGTTATAAAGCGTGCGCGTCTTGCCGGTGGCAGGATCTAGCGCCAGAATCCAGCGATCCTTGTTGTCGGTCGACCGCGCCGTCATCACGGCGTGCGTGCCCTGTTCGTTCCACACCGGCGCCTGCAATTGAATTTCGCGACTTCCTAATCCCGCGTCGACCCACTTCGATTCGCCGGTCGCGACGTCTAGAATCGCGACGCGCTGCCGATTCTGCGCATCGCCCACGTTGGTGCGTCCGCCGATATCTTCGGTGTACGCCGATTCGGTGATGTAGTTCGGCACGTTCTCCTTCTTCGCGCCGTTTGCCGCTTCGTTCACCATCGCGATCACGCACTTCTCATCGGGACACAGCTCCAATCGATTGGCCGATTGCCGCGCCTGAAGCTGAAACGGCTTGTGCGTCTGTTCCTTCTTGCGCTTGGCTTCGTTCTCTTCGCGACGCGCCGCGCGCTCCTTCACGATTTCGAGCAGCTCTTTTTCCTGCTTCTTCAAAAATTCCTGGCTATCGGTGCCGCGAGCCGCAGCGGTATCGCCGGTCGCCGTCGGCGGAGGGCCGCCACCGCGATTGCCGCGACCACCGCCGCCTCCACGACCACCCGCCGCCGGAGCCGCAGTCGCCGCCGCGCCCGCTGCCTGGATGTCGGTCATCTCTTCGACCATTCCCGAATCGAGCGCCATCACGTACAGATTCCCGCCGCGCGTGAACGCGACGTGCTTTTCGTCCTGCGTGTATGCCGGATTATTTTCCGAATCGCGCGTCTTGGTGAGCTGCTTGCGCGTATCGCTCGGGAAATCGTAGATGAACAGGTCG
The DNA here is from genome assembly GCA_963819125.1 of Terriglobia bacterium. Taxonomy (GTDB): domain Bacteria; phylum Acidobacteriota; class Terriglobia; order Bryobacterales; family Bryobacteraceae; genus Palsa-187. The sequence continues at coordinate 1,507 of CAWFUQ010000007.1, read as the reverse complement.
CCGTCCTGCGCGTAGACCATCTGTTTGCGATCGCGCGTGCGGCTGCCGAACGCCGGCGGCGCGAGTTTCACTTCAGCGTCGGTGAGCTTGCGCAATCCGCTGCCGTCCCGATTGACGACGTAAGTGTCGTTGGGCTTGTCGATCGCATCGCTCGACTGTTTCCAGGAGAAATAGATCTTGCTGCCGTCGCCGGACCAGCGCACGTTATTCGGCTCGTATCCATATAAGCCCGGCCCGCGCATGATGTTTTCGATGGTGAGCGGGAATTTCTTCTGCGCAAAAATCGGCGCGACTGGCCCGAGCGCCAGCGACGCCGCCACAGTCACAGTTACAATTCGGCGGTAAAGCGGTGTCTGAAGCATAACTTGTGATCTTAGCGCACGGCCGTCAGTCGAGGCGCGACAGGTATGGAGCGCGTTGGCCGCCTGGGCAGACTACTGACCTGCTACCTCACCGTCTGCAACGGGTGAAAAGACGAGCCCGGCGAATTCGCCGAACTCACCACTTGCCCCATTCCGTTGACCCAATATTGATTACTCTGGCCGCTCCACACCTCGCGATATTCCCCGGTCATTGGGTCGTGCGTGCGCGTGATCCCGTTCAAAACATCGCTGAACCCTTGCACCTGCGCAGCCTGCCGGTTCTGCCGAGCCTCAAATCCCGCCACCTGATCTGACATCGCTTTCATCCGCGCCCGGAACTGCTGCACCTGCGCCGCCAGCCCCTGCATCTTCCGTTGCGCGATCAGACGAGCCATCTGCAATCCTTCGGCGTCCATCTTCTTCTGGTACTCGATCCATTGCGGTTTGATGCTCAGCGATGCAGCAACGTGCGCCGCGATCGCGGCGGCATCTTTCGCGTGATCATCGCTCGCCAGAAAACTCAGCAGTCCGTTCACGCTCCACATTTGCGGAACGTTCGGCGCGCTTTTGCCGAGCGACGTCTTGGTATACACGAACCCGGTCATCGCAATTGATCCGACCGTGCACTTGTAGAACACCTCGCCTTCAGATCGCTGCTCCGGTGGATCGCCAGGAGGCAGATTGAATCTAACGGGAAGCGAATCATGCGGCTCCAACTCCGCTTTGTCGCAGATGTTCTTGAAGCGAGCATTGCCGTAACGCACCGCGAATTCCGGCCCACTGCGATATCGCGCAATGCCGATCTGGGCCTGGGGCTCCAGCTCCACCACCACGCCCTCTTGGGGGTGACTGCGGTCTGGTACGGAATAGGGAGGGATGCCGTAATCGCCCACCCGGATGGAGATCTTGCCGTCGGGCGATTTCATCTCCACCATCGCGCGCGGATCGGAATAGCCGATCCGGAAGATACCGCCCTTCGCGCTCCACCCTTGCGGCACATCGATAGTAAAAGCGTGCTCCACCGGATCTTCGAAGGTGGAGTACCTCGAGTCGGGAGGCGAAGCTGCGGCGGCGAGGAGCACGAAAATCGCAGGCAGAATCGCTTTCATGCCGAGATTCTTTCACAAAACGGGGAATCCCGCATG
>CAWFUQ010000006.1:0-164871 GCA_963819125.1 Terriglobia bacterium | reverse complement strand
CGCGTCCCCGAAAGATCCCATCATCATTTCTTCCATCACGAAAGATCGTTCGGGGTGTCTGTGGGTGGCAATCGGCGGATTGGGAGAGTTCCAATTTAAGGACGGCACTTGGAAGTTCGCACCGATATTAAGGGACCATCCGGATTGGTCCGCCGGCTATGCGTTCACGGATGCCGCCGATCGCGTCTGGCTGACCTGGGGAGAAATCGCCTCAATCATCGATCACGGACGGATTCGATCGTTCACGGCTCAGGAAATCCCGGTTAGTCCCTTCAGGGTCGTGGCCGGCCGGGATCGCGAAGTGTGGGTGGGTGGCGAACGCGGCGTGGCGTTCTTCGCGGGAGATCGCTTCCACGTCCTGAAAGCCAGTGGTAATGGGTTTGGTTCGATCACCGGAATTGTTGCACCGTCCAATGATGGACTTTGGGTGAGCGCAGCCGCGGGAATTGTTCACATTTCGCAGGGAGAAATCCAGCATGCTCTCGAGCAAGATGACTACAAAGTAAACTACGAGGTTTTCGATCTGATCAGCGACTTGCCCGAACAACTACAAAGGGAGGGCACGTATTCATCGGGCGCCATTCAGTCGACGGATGGCCTGCTGTGGTTTGCGACGCGCGGCGGAGCGGCCCGGATCGACCCTGCGCATATCTTCAGGAATCCGCTGCCGCCTCCGGTGGTGATTCGATCCGTCATCGCCGACGGGAGCACATATTATCCCTCCTCCGCGGAGATGATCCTGCCGGCCTTGACCAAGCGTCTTCAGATCGACTACACCGCGCTCAGTTTGTCGATCCCTGAGCGGGTGCGCTTCCGCTACAAGTTGGAAGGATCGGACAAGGATTGGCAGGATGCCGGCGGCCGCCGTCAGGCCTTCTACACAAATCCAAAGCCGGGACCATACCGCTTTCAAGTGCTCGCGTGTAACAATGACGGCGTTTGGAACGAGACCGGAGCCAGCTTTGAGTTCCGCGTCGCACCTGCCTTCTACCAGACCATATGGTTTCAGGGACTGTACTGGGCAACTGGAGGAGCAATCGTCTGGTTGTTCTACCTTTACCGGCTGAAGCAGGCGACCGCGCAAATGCACGGGCGCCTAGAGGAACGGCTAGCGGAGCGCAGCCGCATGGCTCGCGATCTGCATGACACGCTGTTGCAGAGTTTTCAGGGGCTGATGCTACATCTTGAGGTTGTGAATCAGTTGCTTCCTCAAGGAAAGGCCAAGGACGAACTCGGGAAGAGCCTGGTGCGTGCGGACCGCGCCATCGAAGAAGGCAGAACGGCGGTTTATGACTTGCGCTCGTCCGCGATCGCCACCAGCGACCTTCCAGAATCGATCAAAGCGTTGGGGGACGAGCTGTCCGCAGAGGGCGCGGCGACATTTCGCTTGGTGGTGGAAGGGCCGCCCAGAGATGTGCAAACGATGATTCGAGATGAGCTCTATCGCATTACGCGTGAGGCGTTGCAAAATGCCTTTCATCATTCTCATGCTGGTCACATCGAGGCCGAAATTGCTTACGGAGAGCGGGCCTTGCGGCTGCGCATTCGGGATGATGGGAACGGCATTCCACAAGAGATTTTGGAACAGGGCGGCCGCCCCGGCCACTATGGCCTTCCGGGAATGCGTGAGCGCGCCGAGCAAATCGGCGGCAAACTGCAAATCTGGAGCGGAGCGGGAGCCGGTACAGAGATTGAATTGAACCTCGATGGCTCGATTGTGTACAGTGCGCCAACGCGCGGATCTCGTTTTCGCTGGTTTCGGAGGAAGGTCTAGCATTAAGCCGCGCGCCCGCCATGGCCAGATTCAACAGATTGGGCGTTTAGCGCACGCGATTTCGGACGCAACGTGTTGCGAGGTTCTGGAAAGTCGCGCGGACGACACGCCGTGAGCAGCAGCCTGACCACGCTTCGACAGATCGAAAGCGTGAGCGTTCCATCCCGGGACCTGATGTGTGGTTTTCCTTAAAGCGCATAGGGCGCCGGCAGATCCACTGACCTGATGGCACATGGCATGCATTTCTATGAGAGCCACGATGGCAAGGGAGATTTCCAGGATGCCGATTACACTGGATTTTGTTCTTAAGATTTTCAAGGGGCTGGAACGCGGCGACGGCTCCGCGTTCTTCGAGCACGTGGCGGACGACGTCGACTGGACGGTGATGGGCACTCACCCACTGGCCGGCCACTATAAGGGCAAGAAGAACTTTATCGCAGGCACGTTCGCCAAGCTGGAACAGGTCCTCACGAAAGGGGCGGAACTCCGCACGGAACATCTGATCGTGAAAGACAATCACGCCGTGGTCGAGCTTCGTTCTCTGGCGATAGCGAGGAATGGTATGCGATTCGACAACCGCTATTGCTGGGTCGTGGATTTTCGCGATGGACTGATCGTTAGTGTTCGCGCTTATCTGGACTCGGCGATGGTAGCCCGGTTGTTCCACGAAAACCCGATCCCGAGTGTGGTCAATCTCGTCTAACTCTCATACGGTAAACGGCGAGATCACGCCCGACATAGGGTAAGCAACTACAACGGAATCAAAGTGAGCCGGGCGGGGATCGAACCCGCGACCACCGCATTAAAAGTGCGATGCTCTACCAACTGAGCTACCGGCCCTCGAATGAGACGCACTCGTATTGAAAACGAGCGCTCGTCACATTGTAACGCGAGGCGCGCATCCACCTCACTCGGAAAGCGTCATTTGATCAGATCGGCGATTGCTTCGGCGAGCGCTTTCGGCAGGAATGGTTTCTGCAGAAACGTGGTCTTCCTGGAGCGCGGAACGTGCGGATAGCCGCTCGCCAGGATGGCTTTAAGTGACGGGCGTTTGACGCGCATCCGATCCAGCATATCCTCTCCATTCATGCCCTTTAGGGTGAGGTCGGTCATCACCAGCGCGTAGCGCGATGGGTCGGCGTCGAACCGGACAAGCGCGTCTTCGGCCGAAAGGCAAGCCTCTACCTGATAGCCGAGACGTTCGAGATACTTCTTCAACAGATCGAGCAGTGCGGGCTCATCGTCTACCAACAGGATTGGCTTGCTCTCCACGATCGTTGGGATGGCCGCTTACCACAATGATAGCGGGACGTTTCCAGGACTAAAGCCGAGGCCGAATGAGGCGCGATAACCGGTGCGATTGTACCCGACGACGTCAATCTGCTGATAACGCGAATCGGCGCGCGCGATGATATGCAGTGCGTGCGTTAGCGTATAGGTTAATCCCACGCCTCCCGAAACCGTAGTATATGGCTGGAGTCCCTGGCCGACTGAGTTGAGGGAAGTGTAGCTCGCGTTGACACCGAAATTCCATTTTCGAATTCCTGTGTAACTGTAGCCGGCCGAGGCGCTCTGCTGGCGCGATGTCAGATAGACGCCGTTGCCGGGAGCGACCCCTTGGTTGGCTGTCAGACTCACGGAGGAGTTTCTAAAGGAGCCCGTCAGGCTGAAACTCGCGCTGGGAAAGATATCCGCGGCATAAAACGCCTGCTGGCCAACCGAGGTTCCCAACAACGCGGCGATAACAGGGTTAAGCGCGACTTGTTGCACCCCCTGCACCTCGGCCACGAACGCGCCTCCACCGGCGCTCAGGCTCCAGCGTTTGCCCAGCCGTGTGCTCCAGGAAACTTCCGCGCCGTTGATATCGGATTGCCCAAATGCCGGCGGAAAATCGTAATGGATGTGTTCGTAGGAAACCGCGATGGTCTTGTCCTTGGAAAGACGGTGCCGGATGGAGCCATGCAGGCTGTAGCCGTTCAAATCCGCCAAACCACTCGCCGAGCGCCGGAGGAAATACCCTTCCCCTCCAACTGTGTAACTTGTGCGCGCCGTCTGCGAGAAAGTCATGTTCATCGAGGGCTCGAGATAGTAGATCTGGTTATCGAACAAGAGCGAGGAAGGGCTGTTTAATGAAGCCCCCAGTCCCGAGGACACCGGAACTCCATAGACTCCGCCAAGCCCGAGGTCGCTGGTTCCTGCCATGACCCGCATGTCATATGTGATCCGTCGCGACTGCTGGTAGGTGTAGCCGAGCTGAAGACCCTGCTGGTTCCCGTTCGATCCCGCAACGGTCTGATCCTGATAGTGAAAGTAACTTCCCGAGTAGGACAATCCGAGCTGTGCATGGGCCCATCGATGAACGCCATAGGCGCCGAAATCGACTTGTTCGCCGTATGTCCCATTGATCTGGATCAGGTTGCCCTTGGAATCCACGGCGAACGGCTGGATACCGGTGTCGTAGAAGCCGCTGACATCGAAGTAGTAGCGCAGGTCGACGGGCGCTCCGCTGCGTGTTCCGATATCGCCCGCGCCGCGGCTTAGTACTCCCGGACCCAGATAGTCGCCCAATTGCCCCCAGGCCGATAACGTGGTGGCGAAAAAAAGGGCCATCCGTATTTTTTTCAAGCGCTTTGCTCCGATTCGCTAGACTTAAACAGGACCAACTACCGAGTCTGACGTGTGCCGCTTGGCTCTGTCAAGCGAGTGCGCCATCTGTATAACCAATGAATCGGCTGCAAGGATTTGTGGCTGTAGCGGCATATCCGGCGTGAGGACGATTTCATGACGAAAACTGGACTTTGGATTTCGACGATTTTAATCGCAACAGCGACTGCGGCCGATCTGCCGGTGCGCGAGGTGATCCTTTATAAACACGGCGTCGGGTATTTCGAACGCTCCGGTGAATTGAAAGCCGGCGAAACCGCGCGGCTCGACTTCAAAGCCGACGATATGAACGACGTGCTGAAGTCGCTCACGGTGACCGATCGCGCGGGCGGGAAGATCGGCAGCGTGCGCTATGACGCCAGCGAAACGCTCGAAAAGCGGCTTGAGAATTTTCCGTTCGTGACTGGCGACGAATTGTCGATGGCGGCGTTTCTCGATCGCATGAAGGGCGCGCGCGTGGAGATGAAGGTGTGGGTCGCGGGCAAGCAGGAATCGCTGGATGGCGCGATCGTCAGTGCGCGCGTCATTAAGGATGAAAAGGGCGAGCAGAGTGAAACGGTGGTCGTCATGACCGATGCGGGCGAACTCCGGATGCAGAACATGGCGGGCGTGGCCTCGGTCAAATTCGGCGATCCGAAATTGCAGGGACTGTTGAAAGATTATCTGGGCGTGCTGGGGCAGGCGCATTCGAAAGATCGCAAGAGCATTTATATCGATTCGCCCGGTGGCGGGGCTCGGGAACTGTTCGCGCGCTACATGACGCCCGCCGCGGTGTGGAAATCGAGCTATCGATTGCTGTTCGGCACGGACGCCGAGCCAATGCTTGAAGGCTGGGCGATTGTCGATAATACGTCGGGCGAGGATTGGTCGAATGTGAAGCTGTCGGTGGTGTCGGGCAAGCCGATTTCGTTTATCACGCAATTGTATGAGCCTCGCTATGTGGATCGCCCGCATGTGGAGCTGGCGGAGAATCAGGCGGTTGGGCCGCAGGTATTCGGTGGGGCGATTGGGGCGGCACCCGGTGGAGCGATCGCTGAGAATTTCCCTCTCCAGGACCGGAATCGGATGGCGATGGCAAAGTCGGCTGCACCGCCGCCGCCCGTGAGCCGGCCCGGGGTCAGCGGCGGATTTGGCGCCGTGGCTCTCAAAGAGGAGAATTTGAAATCCTCGATCTCTTCCGCCGAAGGACACGATGCCGGCGATCTGTTTGAGTACAGCTTCTCCGGTCCGGTCACCGTGAAAAAAGGCGAATCCGCGATGCTGCCGTTCCTGCAGCAGAAATTGAAAACGCGCAAGCTGCTGATCTATTCCGAAGACTTCGGCCTGCACGCTATGGACGCGGCCGAGATCACCAACACTTCCGGCAAGACGCTCGACGGCGGCCCGATCACCGTTTACGACGCAGGCAGCTACGCCGGCGAAGCTTTGGTCGAGACGATCAAAGCCGGCGACAAGCGCCTGATCAGCTACGGCGTCGATCTCGGCACTCGGATCACCACGAAGTTCGATTCGAGCAATCGCGTAGCGCGCGAGATTCATGTGCGGCGCGGCCTCCTGACCTCGAAATCGGCGATCGAGGAAACCAAGACCTACACCATCAAGAATGTCGACGCGAAAGCGAAAACGTTGATCGTCGAGCACGCCGAACGCTACGGCTACAAGCTGCTCAATCAGACTCCGGCCGAGACCACCGCGAATGCATATCGCTTCGAGGTGAAGCTGGGCCCATCCGCTACGGAGACGTTCGCGGTGAAGGAAGAGCGCGTCTATGACGAACAGATTTATGATTTCGAACCTACACCGGCAACGACCTGACCACCTGGATTCAGAACAAAGCGCTGAGCGACGCGGGACGGCGGCAACTCGAACAGATCGCGGCGAAGAAGCGCGAAATAGCCGCGAACGCCGATTCGCTATCGCGCGCGCAATCGCGACATCACGGAATCTGAGCAAGACGAACGCCGCACGCGCGACAATATTGCAAGCTTGCGAAACGTGACCGGACAGGACGCACGTGGTGCAGCAATATGCGCATCAGTTGACCACCATCGAAACCAAGCTCGCCGGACTGCGCGACACGGTGGCGCGGCTGCGCACCGCCAAGACCCAGCTTCAATCCGAACTGGATTCGCTTGTGGAGAAGATGGAGTTCTGAAGCTCGCACTGATTGGTTACGGAAACGTGGGGCGCGCGTTCGCGCGATTGATCGAATCGCAGCGGCGCGCGTTCCCCTTTAAGATCGTCGCGATTCAGACACTGCGTCACGGCAGTGCGTTTAACGAACGCGGTCTGCCGATCGAACCGAAGTTCGGCCCGCGCCTGGATTCGGTCGGACGCATTTCTAGACAAATCGCGTGCCGAGATTGCAGTCGAGTTGACTACTCTCAATCCAGCAACGGGCGAGCCTGCAATCTCCCACATCCGCTCGGCATTCGCGCGCGGGATGCATGTCGTCACGGCGAATAAAGGTCCCATTGCTCATTCGTACGCGGCATTGCGCGACGAAGCCAAACGGGCGGGCGTCGAATTCCGTTTCGAATCGACCGTGATGGATGGCGCGCCGGTGTTCAACATGGTGCGCAACAATCTTCCCGGCTGCAGGATCCGCGGATTCACCGGCGTATTAAACTCGACCACCAATGTCGCCATCGACGCGATGACCGCTGGCCGATCGCTCGCCGATGGAATCAAAGAAGCTCAACGAATCGGCATCGCCGAAGCCGACGCGAGCTACGACATCGAAGGCTGGGACGCCGCCGCGAAGACGGCAGCGATCGCGAATGTGTTGATGGATGCTCGCGTCACGCCGCTCGACGTGGATCGCCGCGGCATCGCGCGATTGACGCCGGAAAAATTGCTCTCGTTGAAGGCGCAAGGGAAGACGATTCGCCTCATCAGTCGCGGCAAGACGACTCCTCAATGGACTCAAACTGCGCGTGCGCGCCGAGGTCATCAGCGAATCCGATCCGCTCGCGAGCGCGCGCGGAACATCCAGCCTGCTGATTCTCGATACCGATTTGATGGGGACGCTCGGCATGCTGGAGATCGCACCGGGAGTCGAGCAGACCGCATACGGCGTGTTCGCCGACCTGGTCGACATTGCCAAAGCATGACCGTAGCGCAGGCGATCGATTTTTGTCGCCTGCGAGTTCGTAAACGCACGCCACGAAAACCGATGGCCTGCGCTACGAATGGAATCCGGCGCCCACCAGAATGATCCCCATATCGCGATGATCTTGCGGCGTCGAAACCGTCTTGTCGACCGTAATCGTGATCGTGACTGGACCGGCCGGCATCATGGGTGGCGTTGCGATCACGTAGTGTCCTGGTTCGGGATAGGTATGGTCACCAACCAGTTCGCCATCGACGAATAACTGCACGTGTCGCGCGGGCGCAGGTTTGGGGATGTAAAAATCGATGCGCAGAGGCATCGGGTGATCGGGTTGTTTCAGCAGGATATTCGCGGACTTGGACGTCCAGCTATCGGGCCACAATCCGCTGAGCATCTGGGGCGCGGCAGCGGGGTCGCGCGGATCGATCCAGATCAGTTGCGGTCTGCGTTCCAATGCAACGTCCGCGCGCACGCGATCTACCACGCCGCGCGAGATCTCGAATGGAAGCAAGCCCATCGCTGACGCCGCGGAATACGCCGAGCGCCGGTCGAGTGCGATGATGCGCAGCGGAATCGACGGCCGGATTTCCATTTGCGCGATCGGCGAGAATTGCCCGTTGACGTGCAGCGGGACCGCGAGTTCGCTGGTCACGACAATATCGCCGGTCTGCACGATCTGATCGCGCGGGATAGCGATTCCGCCGCGCTGTTCCAGATACCAGCGCAAGCCCCATTCCGCATTGATCCACATTTTGTGCGGGCTCGCGGGGAGTTGCTGCGCGAATTGCCGATAGGCATCCCAATGTTGATAGTTCATCATTGCCAGCCCGAGCGACAGTGCCATTTGCAAAGCGAATCCTGTGGCCAGCACGATGCGCGAGCGATTGCGTACCGCGAGAATGCATACCGGCGCAGCGACGGGAAGCAAATATCGCGCCGAGCCTGCGTAGAAAATAATCAACGCCGCCGCGAAGAAAATCACAAGCCATGCGTTCAGGAAACCACGCCGTACATTCACGCCGATCACCAGAACTCCGACGCCGATCGACAACCAGAACAGCGGATCGTGATCGTAGAATGCTGCGGCAAGCGCAGCCACAATCGCAACAATCAACGGCAACCGCTTTCGTGAAAATGCCGCGATGGCGATAATCGGCGATACGATCCAGCCCATGTGCGCCGTCAGCGCCGCTCCGCTGTGAAATTTGTTCACCAGATCCTGCAACCCGTACGTCTTCATGTAGCCGGTGAACATTGCGGCAGGCAGCGCGCCACTGGTCGACCTTTCGAAAAGCTGAAATGCGGCGATCGCGAGAGGAGCGGCCAAGAGCGCAGCCCACGCGGCGATCCACACGCGTCGCTTATCGAAAAGATACACGCCGAGAATTGGCACGAGCAGGATTGCTTGATAGGCGTCGAGCGCAGCCAGCGCGCTGCATACTGCCGAGATCGCGAGCAGCCCCACCTTTTCGGAATCCACCGCGCGCACGAACATCGCGATCGACGCGAGCCAGAACGCGAGAAATGGCAGATCCGCTTCGAAAGAATTTCCGTTCACCACGAATGCCGGCACGGCGATGAACAGCAGCGTCGCCCAGAACGGCTGATCCGAAAATCGCCGCGCCAGCGACCACATCGCCCACACCGCAATCAGCGAAAACAAGATATAGACGGCATGAAAAGGAGCTTCACTGACATGGCCGAACATCGCCAGACACCCGCCCAGAATCCACGAATCGAGCGGACCATGCGGATGCCCGCGCATGTCGACCATATCGCCCTGGAAAATATACTGGGCGTGCGTGGGATGCAGCGGATCGATCTGCGCGTGCTCGGAGCCGTAGAGATAATACGGATCGTCCCCCTGAATCGGCTGATGCAGAAACGCGAGCCGCAGGATGACGACCAACAGCAACAAGACTGGCAACTGCCAGCGCGCGTTCACCACGTTGTGGGAACGCCGGGTTCCAGCGTCATCACTTCCGTGCCGGGCTGATCGCGCAGTTGTTCGGCGAGCACTTCCGGCCTTCCGGTGAGCGCCGGGAACGTCCCGAAATGCAGCGGGATCACTTTGCGGCAATTCAGCATGCGGCAGGCGAGCGCCGCCTCGCGCGGGCTCATGGTATATAAATCGCCGATGGGCAGGAACGCGAGCTCGGGATGATACAAGCGCTCGATCAGTTGCATGTCGGTGAACACGTTAGTGTCGCCCGCGCAGTACACCGCGCGGCGATCCGGTAGGCGCACCACGTAGCCCGCGGCCTCGCCCCCGTAGATGATTTTTCCGTCGTCCAGAATCCCGCAGCTATGAATCGCGTGGGTCATGGTCACCGCAATCGGGCCGACCGAAACGGTCCCGCCTTTGTTCATGCCGATGGTATTTTTGGCGCCCTTGCCTTCCAGCCACAGCGATGTCTCGTAAATCGACACGATCTGCGGCGAAAATTTCTTGGCCAGCGGCAGCGCGTCATGAATGTGATCGAAATGGCCGTGCGTGATCAGCATCACGTCCACGCGATCGATCTTGTAGCCTTTGGGAAACGCGGGGTTGCCTTCAATCCACGGGTCGACCAGAATAACTTCGCCGGTGGTAAGCCTGAATTGATAAGTGCCGTGCCCGAGCCAGGTGATTTCTACCATGCCACGATTCTATCCATTGCCTAAAGCCTTTAGCGAGTGGGAATCGGCACGGGCGAGCGGCCGGTAATCTGCATTTCGCCAAATAGCGCTTTTATCGCGGATAACTCACACGGCGCTGTCGGGCTGAACGTCGTGATCGACGCGGCGGCATTCGGGAACAGCGAAATCAAATAAGGATTCCCCATCGCGACGATCACCACCGGCTGTGACGATTCGGTCAGCTTCGTGATCGCTGCCGCGATATCGGCGGATGGGCTCGCGCCGGTCGAAAACATCGCGACGATGATCGTTGAACATGCGCCCGCGTCGCCGATCTCGCCCGCGATCGCGGCGGGCGGCATCGATGGATCCAGAATCGTCGCGCGCCCTTCCGGATTGCGGCGGCGAAATTCGGTGCTCATGCGCTGACCGTATTGCGATAAGCGCGCACCCACGGTTACGATCAGGCACGCTTTCGATCGGGCACTGAGCGGGATTACGTTCGCATCATTCCTAATCAGCGTCACCGCGCGATCCGAAATCTGCTGCACGCGCTCGCCGATCTGCGGATCGTCCAGCACATCGCTGATGTCATCTAAATCCACCAGCTTCTTCTTGATCACGCCGGTCGCGACCTTCGCCGTCAGAATCCGCAGCGCGCTTTCGTCGATGCGATCGCGCTTGATGCGCCCGCGTTCGACAGCCGCCACCACCGCGCGAATCGCCTGCTCAGGATTGGGAGGCATCAGCAGCACATCGGCTCCAGCTTCGATTGCGCGAATTGATCCTTCGCCCGAATTGAACTGGCTCGCGAACCCTGCCATGTCGAGCGCATCGGTCACTACGATGCCCTTGAACCTCAGCTCCTCGCGCAGCAATCCGGTGAGCACTTTGGGCGACGCCGTCGCGGGGATTTCGTCGGGCTCCAGCGCAGGCACCGACATGTGCGCCGTCATGATCGCGTCCACGTTATGCGCAATCGCGGCCTCGAACGGACGCAGCTCGATCGCATCCAGACGTGCGCGATCAACTCCCAGGCGCGGGAGGCCGAGATGCGAATCGACATCGGTATCGCCATGCCCGGGAAAATGCTTCGCGGTTACTAGCACTCTGTTCTTGGGATCGGAATGCGCGCCGTCAATATAAGCGGCGACATACTGCGACACTTGATCGGGATCGGCGCCGAACGATCGCACGTTGATCACGGGATTCGCAGGATTGTTGTTCACATCGGCCACCGGCGCGAAAATCCATTGCACGCCCAGCGCTCGCGCCTCACGCGCCGTCACCTCACCTTCGAAGCGCGCGTTTTCGATATCGCCCGTGGCGGCGATGGCCATATTGAAAGGAAAGCGTGCGCCCTGCGTCACCCGCATCGACGCGCCGCGTTCGAAATCGCCAGCGACAATCAGCGGTGTCTTCGCCAGCTTCTGCATCTGATTCAGAAACACGGCCATAGCATGCGGCTCGGCGTTCTGAACGATACCGAATCGCGTGGCGTTATTGATGATCAATCCGCCGATGTGCAGATCGTGAATCAGGTGATGGAATTTCTCGTATTCGGGAGATTTGCGGCTGGGCACGTCGCCCACCGCGACCCCGATTACCAACTGCGCCACACGATCGTGCAGGCTCATTGATTTTAGAATTGAAGCCGCGATGCGTTGATCGGGCGTAAGCGGCGGGGTTTTTGTTCTAGCCGGTTTCGGCGCGGGCTTAGCGCCGAATGCGACCGCGCACATCGTCAAAACGAGGAGAGATCGCATCACCATAGGATAGAATACGCTCATGAAACGTCCACGTTTTATGTTGCGGTCGCTTGCAGCTGTCGTAGCGATTGCCCTTCCGCTTGTCGCTGCATCGAAAGAAACCGCGCTCGATCGCTACGTTCACGCACCCGACCCGAGCTACAAATGGGAGCTGGTCAACACGCTCAAGGGCGAAGGCTACACCGCCTACATCATCGACCTGACCTCGCAGACGTGGAACCCGCCGGTGGCGCCGGATCGCACGGTGTGGAAGCACTGGCTGACCATCGTCAAGCCTGACGAAGTGAAATCGACCACTGGATTTCTGTACATCACCGGCGGATCGAATAAAGATAAAGCGCCTGAGAAGGTCGACGCGCTGATTACTGATCTCGCGCTGACCTCGCACGGCGTGGTCGCGCAGTTGAACATGGTCCCCAATCAGCCGCTCACGTTTCCTGATGGCATCAAGCCGAACATGACGGAGGACACGTTCATCGCCTACACCTGGGACAAATATCTGCGCACCGGCAATGAAATCTGGCCAGCGCGATTGCCCATGACCAAGTCCGCGGTGCGCGCCATGGACACCATGACGGCGTTCATGAAAAGCGACGCGGGCGGGAAATTGAAGGTCGATACGTTCATGGTGGCCGGCGGATCGAAGCGCGGCTGGACCACCTGGACCACCGCTGCCGTCGACAAGCGTGTGGTGGCGATCGCGCCCATGGTGATCGATCTGTTGAACGTCGAGAAATCGTTCGAGCATCACTGGCAGGCCTACGGATTCTTTTCGCCCGCGGTGAAGGATTACGAAGACATCGGCGTGATGAAGTGGATGGGCACTCCGCAGTATGCCGCGCTGATGAAGATCGTGGACCCGTATGAATATCGCGATCGTCTGACGATGCCGAAATACATCATCAACGACTCCGGCGATCAATATTTTCTGCCCGATTCTTCACGCTACTATTTCGACGACCTGAAGGGCGAGAAGTACATCCGCTATGTCGAGAACACCGATCATTCGTTGAAAAATTCGGATGCGCGCGTGGGATTGGTGGCCTTCTATGATGCGTTCCTGCGCAAGCAGGCTCGTCCCAAGTTCGCCTGGAGTTTCGAAGACAACGGCGCGATCAAAGTGACCACGGTGACCAAGCCGAGCGAAGTGAAGCTGTGGGTCGCGTCGAATCCGGAAGCGCGCGATTTTCGGCTGGCGAAGATCGGTCCGGCGTACAAGTCGACCATGCTGAGCGAACAGAAGGACGGCGTGTACATTGGCAATCCGCCGAAGCCTGAAAAAGGCTACTCCGCGTATTTCATTGAGCTGACCTTCCCCAGCGGCGGAAAATATCCGTTCGAATTTTCGACGCCGGTACGCGTGAATCCCGATACTCTTCCGTTCCCTGCGCCGAAGTTCGATCCACCCGCGGAATCGAAAACAGGATGGAAGCCTAGTCCGCAAAAGTAGCCGTGCCTCGCAACAAATTGCTGGTTCTAGTCATCGGGGCGATCGCCGGCGGAGTCGCTGGCGCACTGCTGGTTCGCACAGATTTTCGCACCCCCGTGGTTAACGCATCACTGCTGCGTGCGCTGCCCTCGATTCTGTTGTGGATCGTGTTCAGCCTGTATTGGAGCTACGCCGCGCGAAATTCAGGTGCGACCAAAAAAGGCGAATCCACAGGATCCACAGCCACGCATCAGATCCTGCTCAACGTCGCGCTGCTGCTACTGATCCTGCCGATCCCCGGATTGCTGCAGCAGCTTCTGCCGGCCACGCTTGCGCTCGAAATCATCGGCGTCGCGCTGCAGGTGGGCTTCATGGGGCTCGCTGCGTGGGCTCGCGTTCATCTCGGACGAAATTGGGCCGCTGAAGTTCGCATCGCCGAAGGGCATGAGCTGGTGAAATCGGGACCGTATCGCTGGCTGCGCCATCCAATTTACACCGCGATGCTCGGGATGTTTCTCGCCACCTTCATCGCCACAGGGCAACTGCATTCGGCGATCGCCGTCGTCATGATGACTGCGCTCTATCAGCGCAAGATTCGGCTGGAAGAAAACATTCTTCGCGAGACGTTCGGCCCCCAGTTCGACGATTACCGCCGCGATACCTGGGCTCTGGTGCCCCTGCTCTTTTAATTAGTAACCGTGAGGGGAGTTGCGCGTATTACTTTCATGCGCGATTTCCGCTACGCCATCCGAACGCTGCTTCGCAATCCCGGATTCAGTCTCGCCGCCGTGCTGGTGCTCGCCTTAGGCATCGGCGCCAATTCCGCGATCTTCACCGTGATCCGAGCCGTGCTGCTGGCGCCGCTCCCGTATCACCAGCCTGATCGCCTGGTCAATCTGTTCGAGCGCGATGTGATTGGCGAAACGCCATCGAACCCGGTCTCCGGCCGCAATTTTCTCGACTGGCAGCAGGCCGCCCATAGTTTTGAGCAGATGGCCATGTATGGCTGGGACAGCGTCAGCTTCACCGCTTCCGACGGGGGACTTCCTGAAGACGTCGACGCCAACATTTGTTCCTACAATCTATTCGCTGTCCTCGGCGTGAAGCCTGCCATGGGACGCGAGTTCACTCCGGAAGACGACAAGTTCGGTGCACCACGCGTGGCGATCATCAGCGATGCGTTGTGGAAACGGCGCTTCGGCGCCGCACGGGACGTGATCGGCAAACAGATCCGCCTGGATGAGGAACTGCACACCATCGTCGGGGTCATGCCCGCGGGATTTTCGTTTCCACGCCTGGGAAACCAGGTGTGGAGGCCGGTGTGGGCGAACGTGTCCCAAAAATCGGTGGAGCAGCGCGGCAATCATCGCTTCGATGTGCTCGCCAGGATGAAGCCCGGCGTCACCGTCGAAGGCGCGCGCAACGAAATCGATCAGATCGCCAAACAAGTCCTTCGCGAGCATCCCGGCGACCTCACCGGCAAAGGCGGCAACGCGATTCGATTAGACGAACGCATGGTGGCGCGCGTGCGCCCCATGCTGCTGGTGCTGCTGGGCGCGGTCGCGTGTGTGCTGCTGATCGCCTGCGTCAATGTGACCAATCTATTACTGGCGCGGGCGCTTTCCAGACGCCGCGAAGTTGCTGTCCGAGTCGCGGTCGGCGCCAGCCGCGGCACAGATCGTTCAAACAGTTTCTGGTCGAAAGCTTGATTCTTTCGACCGCTGGGGCGGCATTGGGCTTAGCCCTCGCCGCGCTGGGAACCGACGTCCTGATCAAAATGGCCGGCCGCATTCCGCGCATTGAGGACGTGCAGATGAACGGCATAGTGCTGGCTTTCACCGGCGCGATCGCGATCCTCACGGGAATCGCAGTGGGATTGGTGCCGGCAATGTCGAGCTGGCGCGCAGGCCTCCTCACCGCCACGCAGGAAGGCGGGCGATCCGCCACCGCAGGCCGCGGCCGAGGAATCTTTCGTGATGCGTTGGTCGCCACCGAAGTGGCGCTGTCCTTGATGCTGCTGATCGGCGCCGGCCTGATGCTCAAGAGCTTTTCGAAACTGCAAACCGTCGACGCAGGATTTAATCCCGAGCGCGTCCTGACCATCCAATTCTCGCTGCCGTCCAAACGTTACGACAAGAAGCCACACGTCGCCCAGTTCTACGAAGATTTGATGGCGCGCGTCAACACTGTGCCGGGCATCGAAAGCGCCGGAGTGGTGACGGTTGCGCCGCTGGCGGGCCATTGGTCCGATGAGACCTTCACGATCGAAGGCCGTCCTCCGCTGCCGCCGGGTCATTTCATGGATGCGCTGGTGCGTAGTGCCGATCCTGGCTATTTCAAAGCGATGGGCATTCCGCTGAAGCGTGGACGTTTCTTCACCGCGGCGGATCGTCTGGAGCAAGGCAACAGAAGCATCGTCAGCGAATCGTTCGTCAAAGAGTTCTTTCCGAACGAGGATCCCATCGGCAAACGGATCAATCTGGGCGACGACGTCTGGCGCGAAATCGTCGGAATCGTCGGCGATGTTCGCAAAGACGTTGCTGCCGAGCTGCAGCCGACCATGTATTTTCCCTACGCGACCGGTAATGCAAACAACGCGACCTTGATGGTGCGCGCCACCGGCGATCCGAATCTGCTTTCGCTTCCGCTGCAGCAAATCCTGCGCTCGCTCGATCCGAATCTTCCCGCGGTCACGGTCAAGACCATGGACGAAATCCGCGGCGACGCCACGCAGCAGAGCCGCTTCGGATTGTCGCTGATCGGTCTCTTTGCCGGCCTGGCAGTGGTTCTCGCATCGATCGGATTGTACGGAGTCTTGGCGTATTCAGTGGGACAGCGCACCAATGAACTGGGCATTCGCATCGCGCTGGGCGCCGCGCCGCCCGATATCACGCGGCTGATCGTGTGGCAGGGAATGAAGCCGGCCGCGATCGGCATCGTGGCGGGATTGCTGGGTGGGCTGGCCGCGACACGCTGGCTCGAGTCGGTGCTGTTCGAGGTGAAACCGAACGATCCAGTGGTGATGATCAGCGTCACGCTGCTGATCGCCGCGATCGCGATTCTGGCGAGCTACGTTCCAGCGTGGCGCGCTACTAAGATCGATCCCATGGTCGCGCTGCGGGCGGAGTAACTAAGAACGCGCTCCATACCTGTCGCGCCTCACTGCCGCGGTTTGAGGCGCGACAGGTATGGAGCGCGTTAGTCGCCTTGGCACGCTACAACGGCCAATCGCACCTCCCCGGTGCGTCGAACAATGACGGCGTAATCGCCCAAGATCGCAGCACATCCTCGACTTCTTCGAGTGTGTTTACTTCGACGGTCTGAGAATCCACGATATCGGCTTCCCAGAAGTTTTCGTAAACCAGCCGCGCAGGAATCTCGAATCTCTTGAGGTTGTCGTTCGTCGATCTGGGTTAGGCGGATAAACACCGACGAATGCTCTGTGCTCATTCCGCCTCGCGGGAATCTCGCAGCAAGCGAGCCGATGCGTCATTTCAAAAGCGTTGAGCGTCTTGAGGCTGAACGGCATCGGGCTGAGCCTAGCGTTTTATGCGCGTTTATTTGCGTTCATTCGCGGCCTGAATTCCCGCCGCCGCGATCTGGGCGATATCCAGCAGCTTCGGCGGCGCGTCCGACACCGCCGCCAGCGCGTCGCGGAACATCGTATTGCAGAACGGGCACGCTGCCCCGACCACGTCCGCTCCCGTTGCGACCAGTTCCTTCGCCCGATTGTGGCTCACCCGATCGCCATGCTCTTCGCCCAGAAACGCGAGCCCGCCACCGGCTCCGCAACAGAAGCTGCGTTCGCGAGTCCGTTCCGGCTCGATCAACTCCCCAGCCAGTGACGCGATCTTGCGCGGCTCATCGAACGTCCCTCGATAACGACCCAGATAGCAAGGATCGTGATACGTCACCTTCTGACCTGCGGGCGCTTTCGGCAATTTATCCGCATACCGAGCCATGAATTCGCTGTGATGCTCGATCGGCGGAGCCTCGCCGTACTCTTTCCAATCGACCGACATGGTCCGCACGCAATGCGGGCAGATCGAAACGATCTTCGATACTTTCGATTGCTTCAGCGACTCCAGATTCTGTTCGGCGAGCTGCTGGAACACCAGATCGTTGCCCAGCCGCCGCGCCGGATCGCCGGTGCATTTTTCCTTCTTCATCACGCCGAAGGTGGTGCCCAGATGCTCCATCACTCGTGCGAAGCTTGCGATGATCTCGCGCCCCTGCGGATCGTAGCCGCCCATGCAACCCAGCCACAGGCAATATTCTTGCGTGCCATCGAAAATCGGAAATTGCTGCTTGGCGATGAACTTGTCGCGTTCGGAGGTGCTGAAGCCCAGCGCGTTGCCGTTGCGTTCCAGCGCCAGGAATAATTTGGTGCCGTAGTCGTCTTCCCACTTGCCGGTGTTCACGGCGCCGCGCCGCAGTCCGATAATGATCGGCAGATGCTCGATGCCAACCGGGCATTGATATTCGCAAGCGCCGCAGGTGGTGCACTGAAACGCGGCTTCCTGCGGAACATGCGCGACGTAGGTATCGGTCAGGATCGCTTCTTCCGATTGCGCGCCGAATTCGTTCAGATATCCGCGGACGCCCAGGATCACTTTCTTCGGGTCGAGCAGTTTGTTCGTATTCACGGCCGGACAATGCTGCGAACAGCGCCCGCATTCGACGCACGAATACGCCTGCAGCGCGACGATACGCGTCACGTCCTTGCCGGTATCGATGCCGAAATCGTCGTCGCCCACCAATGGCGGAATGTGGCTGAATTCGCCGCGCGACAAAAAAATCGTGACAGGGCTTAAAACAAGATGCAGATGCTTGGTATGCGGAATCAACGGCATGAACGCCAGTAGCGCCAGCGTGTGCACCCACCACAATGCCTTTTCGTATTGCGGGAAAAACGGCACCGCCATGAAGCTGATCATCAAGATGAAGATCAGGCCCGCGATGATGCCCGATTCTTTCGACAGCTCGCCCAACCAGCGCGGGCGCACGAAGAATCGCCGGATAAACAGTGCCGCGATGGAGATCGCCACCAGCACTCCAAAGTAAGCCGCGAATAATTTATACGCATCGCCCAGCCAGTTATCGAGAATCGGAAAGCCCAAGCCGGTAGCGAAATGATTCAGCGTGATCAATCCGAAAATGCAGAATCCCCAGAACACGAACGCGTGCGCCAGCCCCGGCAGTGGACGTTCGCGAATCACTTTCGCCTGCACCAGCACTTCCCAGAAGAAATCCCAGATGCGTTTGGCGATCGGTGAGAGTTTAAAATCGGCGTCGGGCTTGGCGGCGCGGATGCGCATGATCACCTTATTGAATCGATACAGAAACCCGGAGACGGCGGCGATCAAACACACCAGAAAAATGATTTTTTCGGGAATCGAAAAGGACATGTAAGCGATTACTGTAGCACGCAGGTTCCCTGCCAAACGATTGCTAGAATGGGCCGTGCGACATCTTATATCCGGCGCGGCCGGATTCATCGGCTCCCACCTCTGCGACCGCTTGATCGAACGTGGCGATAGCGTCACCGCGCTCGACAACTTCATCACCGGATCGCGTCAGAATTTGCGGCAACTCGACGGAAACCCTAACTTCAAATTCATCGAGTGCGACGTGACCGGCTCGATTCCAGAGCAAGGCAAATTCGATCACGTCTGGCACCTCGCCTCTTTGGCGAGCCCCATCCACTACTTAGACAAGCCGCTGGAGACGCTCGAATCCGGCTCGACCGGCACGCGCAACATGCTGGCGATCGCCCATCGCGACGGCGCGCGATTCCTGCTCACCTCCACTTCGGAATGTTATGGCGATCCGAAGATCCATCCGCAGGTTGAAACTTACTGGGGCAACGTCAATCCCATCGGTCCGCGATCGTGCTACGACGAATCGAAACGCTACGCCGAAGCGATGACCATGGCCTATCATCGCCGTTACGGCGTGCGTACCAATATCGCGCGCATCTTTAATACCTATGGCCCGCGCATGGCGTTGAACGATGGCCGTGTGGTTCCGGCGTTTATCGATCAATCGCTGCGCGGCCTGCCGATGACGATCTTCGGCGACGGCAAACAGACGCGCAGTTTTTGCTACGTCGATGATCTGGTCGACGGACTGTTGCGGCTGAGTGCTTGCGATGAGCGCGAGCCAGTGAATCTGGGCAATCCGTTGGAGCTGACCATTCTGGAATTCGCGGAGCGGATCAAGCGGCTGACCGGTTCAAACGGCGAGCTCTCGTTCCAACCGCTGCCCACTGACGATCCCAAACAGCGCCAACCGGATATTTCGAAAGCGAAGCGAGTGCTCGGATGGGAGCCAAAGGTCGAGTTGGAGGATGGACTTCGCGAGACGATCGAATATTTTCAGGCACTCGCCGCATGTCCAAAATAGACGGGAAGACAGGTGGTGCCCAGCAGGCCAAACTGGGCTGCACCACACTCGTGGCGCTGCCATTCGCGGCCATCGGAACCCTGATGCTGTTCCTGATCCTGCGCACCCTCGTGATGGTCGCGACCGAGCAGAGCTGGACGGTCGTGCCCGCCCAAATTGTGGATGTGCAGATGCAGCCTTCGCCTCGAGGGACGTTGAAAGTCGCGGCGACGTACGAATACGAGTTTCAAGGAAAAGCCTATACCGGCCATCGCGTGTCTCTGTACACCGCCGACAGCTTCGGAGATTTCTACCAGCAGGCATACGCGACTCTGCTCGACTACCACGATCGGCAGAAGATGTTTCCGGCGCACGTGAATTCGAAAAATCCGAGCGAAGCGGTGCTGATGCCGGTGCTGCGTTGGGAGGCGATCGGATTCTACCTGCTTTTCGCGATCGTGTTCGGCGGCGCGGGTTGGGGAATCGGAATCAACGCGTGGCTGCGATACAGAACGGCGCGGCAGGAGGCGATCCTGGTCCAGCAGCATCCCGGCGAACCGTGGAAGCAGCGAGTCGGATGGGCGACCCCGCACATCAAATCCACCAAGGCGGCGGACGCGGTGATGGAAAGCTGTATCGCGATGCTGTGGAACGCCGCCACGTTTCCCGTGCTGATCGTGGTGCCGAGCGAGGTCGCGGATGGAAATTATTTCGCGCTGACGTTCCTGATCCTGCCGGCGGCGGGCGCCGCGCTGATCTGGTGGGCGCTGGTGGCGCTGGCTCGCGCGCGGCGGTTCCGCGGCACGTATCTCGAGCTCGCATCGACACCGGCCCGGCCCGGCGCAGAACTTCGCGGCACCATCCACGTGCCCAAAGCCCTAGCGGAGTCGCGCAACGTGAACCTGAGCTTGCGCTGTGAAGCCGACGACATCGCTACCGATTCAGAAAGTGACTCGGACGCAGCATGGAATGCCGAATCGACCGCGCCCGTGATGCTCGATAAAGCCAAGGGCGAAGCGACCATCGCGATCGCCATTCCAATTCCCACTCGACTGCCGGATAGCTCGAGGACTCCCGGGAAACACGTGGCCTGGCTGCTTTCGGCGAACGCCAAATTGACGGGTGCGGATTTCTCGGCGGAGTTCGAAGTACCGGTGTTCAAAACCTAGACGGGCGTCTCTTGGACCAAACTCGATTCCCGTTCGAGAGGCGCGGCTTCCGCATTCACGGCCACTTTAGAATCCCCGAGCACCAATCCCCCGCGGATCGTGAAATGGAACGTGCTGCCGGTTCCAGGCTTGCTCTCCACCCAGATCTCGCCACCCATCATCTCCACCAGCCGTTTCGAAATCGACAAGCCCAACCCCGTGCCGCCGTAACGCCGCGTGGTCGATCCGTCGGCTTGGCGGAACGCTTCAAAGATCACGCGCTGTTGCGCTTCCGTCATCCCGATTCCCGAGTCGGCGATGCGGAATTCCACCACGGCCGTGCGCCCTTCCATCTTGACCAGCTCACAGCCGACCTCCACATGTCCGCGCGCCGTGAACTTGATCGCGTTGTTCACCAGGTTCAGCAGAATCTGCTGCAATCGCACAGAATCGGCGATCATCACCGGAGGAACATCGCTGGCCACCTTGCGACGTAATTCCAGGCCCTTGTTGCGCGCCACCATGTCGAGCGGACGAAGGTCTTCTTCGATCAGTGCCAGCGGCGAAAACGGCGCAGGGCACAGCTCCAGCTTGCCCGCTTCGATCTTGGAGAAGTCCAGAATGTCGTTGAGGATGTACAGCAGCGTCTCGGCCGAACTGCGCGCCGTCTCCAGATAATCTTTCTGTTCGGCATCGAGGGGCGTTTCGAGCACCACGTCCATCATGCCCATCAATCCGTTCATCGGCGTGCGAATTTCGTGACTCATGTTGGCCAGGAATTCGCTCTTCAAGCGGCTGCCCTCTTCGGCGCGTTCCTTCGCCTCAGCGAGCTCCGCCGTACGTTCCTTCACCTTGATTTCCAGGTCGACCAGTACATTGGCGAGCTGGTCATTGAGACGTTCGCGATCGGCGACCGCGCTGCGAAGTTCGGTGTAGGATTCGTTGAGGCGCGCCGCCATGCGATCGAAATCCTGAATGAGTTGCGCCAGCTCGAGCGGCGCGTCGTGGGGAATCTCGGAGGGTGCCTGCTCCGGTCCGCTGGTGACGAAGCGATCCACGCGGTCCACCAATCCCTGCACCGGCTTGGTCAGTTTTGCGCTCATGCGCGCCGCACCGAACGTTGAAACCAGCAGTCCGATCAACAGCCATCCGGCCGTCACCAGGTAATAATTCGACGATTGCGCCAGCACCACCGCGAGCGGCTGCGAAATGATCAGTGTCCAGCCTGCTTGAGTGTGATCGAGGCTCGCCAGGCGCGGTTCGATTGCGCTCGAAAACGGATGGCGCGTGATTTTGTAATATCCATCGCTCGCCGTCGCCGCCGCGGTCACCAGCACGTTGCCGTTCAGGGGCTGCATGTCCTTGAATGGCGCGCCGTTGCTGGCGAAAATCACACGGCGCTGCTGGTCCAGAATCACCATTTCATTCTGTTTGAGCGAAACCAGGCTGTTGCCGAAATCGGTGAAGCGGGCGCAGCGCAGCGATCCCGAAAGCACCGCGCGAACCGAGCCGTCTTCATTCAAAATCGGTGCGGTCAGCGTGACGATCGGATCTGCGCCCATTTCACGGCCCAGGAACACGTCAGAGACGAACGGCTTGCGCGTCGCCAGAGTCTCGCGGAAATAGAGCCGGTCAGAGAGATCGGTGCCGCGAACGTCGCGGCCGTCCGGAGTAAAGCGAGGATTGGACAGCGCCAGCCGCCCCGATGGTTCGATTACGGCCAGGGTCCGGAACGCGGGGTACAGCGTATGGAATTTTTCGAGCCACACGTCGCCGGGCTCGAGACTCTTGTTCGTTTCGCTCTCGAGCACCGCCGCTAGCGACGCGATTCCGGACCGATGCTTGTCGACAAAATCATTGGCGTCGCCCACCGCGCGCGCTACCGCTTCGTGAATGTGCGCACCGGCTTCGGTTTCCAGACGCGCCGCGTGGATCCAATCGATGGCCACATTCAGCGTGAGAAACGGCACAGCGGTAGCGAGCAGAAATCCGCGCGACAGGTGGGTGCGTAAAGGCTGCGCTTCGGCGGGCGGCGGCGCGAAAATCCGTGCCGTGCCGGGCAATCCGGTGAGCAGATCGGCGATCGTGACGTCGACCATTCCGTTCATCAGACTCTTGATCACCATGGCCCACAGCGGGGTCGCATCCAGGCGGGTGTGCGTCGCCAGCAGCAGCACCGGGATCCCGAACAGCATCCAGTAGAGAACGTCGGTGACCAGCGGCGCCATGAATCGAGCCACTTTGCGGCGCGCCACCCATCCGACCACCACGACTTCCAGTACATGCGTCAGCAGTCCGTAGAATGGCCGGATCGATAAAGGGTGAAGGTGCACCACTCCGGGGAGTTCGGCGATCAGGCTGGCCAGCAATCCGTACCAGGGCCCCAGTTGCAGCGCCGTGGCGAGCGGAAAAATTCCACCGAAAGTCATCGGCGCGCCGCCAAACACGTCCAGCGTGAACAGGTTTACCGCTGCACCGGCGAGTCCGGCCGCAACGGTAGCGGCCAGTCTGTGCCATAGGTTCTGCCGCGTCCCGAAAATCCTACGAATCAAGAAACACCTTTCCCTACTTATGCCTTCGGCATAGATCGGCAAGACTTTAGCCGTACCAAGGGGCCGCGAGTTTGGGTATTTGGGGGTATTCCCCGCGCGAATGCGGTAGCATCTCGCCATGAAGTCGTACCCACACGTCCCTTTAGCGTTCCATCGCATGACTCCCGGCCAGCAACTCCAAGCGTCACGTGAATTTGTGGCTCGAATGGCGGAGCGGCGGTCAGTGCGCTTCATTTCGTCGGAACCGGTGGCGTTTGAGCTGATCGAAAACGCCATTCGCTGCGCCTCGCTCGCGCCCAGCGGAGCCAATCAACAGCCGTGGAAGTTCGTGGTGGTGCAGGATCCTGAAATCAAGCGCAAGATCCGCGAGGCAGCCGAAGCCGAGGAGCGCGAAAGCTATGAACATCGCATGCCGGAGGATTGGCTAGAGGCGCTCGCGCCCTTAGGGACGGATTGGCACAAGAAATTTCTGGAAACCGCGCCGTACCTGATTGTTGTTTTCCGCGTCGATCACGGAATTCGCGAGACGCCCCAGGGTGAAGTCAAGATCAAGCATTACTACGTGCAGGAATCGGTGGGCATCGCGACCGGATTCCTGCTGGCAGCGCTGCATATGAGCGGCCTCGCGACCCTCACCCACACGCCCAGCCCGATGGGGTTTCTCTCGAGCATTCTCGATCGCCCGAAAAATGAGCGGCCGTTTGTGCTGATTCCCGTTGGTTATCCGGCTGCCGATGCGACCGTTCCCGCGATCGGCAAGAAATCACTCGATCAGGTGATGACAGTTCTTTGAGGCGCGACGGTTACGGAGCGCGTTTGGGCTGCGCGATCCTGATGAAATCCGTGGCCATTCGGTCGCTCAGTACTCGTCCGGTCAGGCGGGCGTGGCGACCAAACGCGCTCCGTAACCGTCGCGCCTCAAAGCGAAGGCGACTACTTCGCCTTGTGCTGCAGCTCCGGCGCCACCCGCTCGCGATCGTGAGGCTCGACATTGACCGTCCAGCGCACCGGCACCGTCTCCGGTGGGAAGCATTGCTTTTCATCGCAGGCCTGATACTTCAATCCGCCTTCGATGATCAGATTCTTTTGCGCATCGAGCAGCGGATTGACGATCTGATCCTTGGCGACCGTGACTTCGCGCACCAGCCGGAACGATCCTTCAAACACCGGCGCCTTGGCCTTGATCGCTTTCAGCTTCACGATCTTCGCGGCAGGAAACGTCGCGGCGCGCACCACCAATGCCGGCGATTCCTGGATGCTCCACGCGATGGGAATGAAATCGTCGCTCACGCCGGGCGCGTAGACGTGCAAACCGTGCGCGAGCTGCACATCGAGCACCAGCGAAATCCGCTGTCCCGAACGCACCCGAGCGTTGCTCGCCGACGCGGACACAGCGATATGCTTGCCTTCGAAATTGGAATGCGCCGCGCCCGCGCTTTCGCCGAAACGGCTCACCAGAATGTCGGCGGCGGTGAAGCGCTGGGTGTAATCGTCTTCGAAAAATTTCGAGGTGACGCGGCCGGAGCGGTCCACCAGATAGGTTCCCGGGTAGGGAATGCCGAACTGCATCGTTCCCGGCTTCGATTGCTCATTGAGGATGCCAAACTCGCGAATGATTTTCGAATCCGGGTCGGAAAGCATTGGGAAGGTGATCTTCTTGCGCTCCGCGAAGCTTTTCAGGATGTCGAGCGAATCGTAGCTGATCGCGGCGACGCCCAATCCCTCGGCATGAATCTTTTCGAGATTACTTTGCAGCTCCACGAGCTGGCCTTTGCAGTACGGTCACCAATCGGCGGAACGGAAGAACACCAGCATCGCGCCCTTCGGTCCCACGATCGAAGCCAGCGTCTGCGTGCGCCCGGATTGATCGATCGCCGAGAACGCGGGGATAGTTTCGCCGACAGCGAGTCCAGTCTTGATGGCCGGCGGCGTTTGTGCGATCGCCGAACACGCAATCAGGAATCCCAGAACAGAAACTCTTCGCATCAGTGACCTCTTCCTTACTCCACTTGGTAATCCCGTACGCGATGATGTTTTCTCGCTTCGCCGGACGTGTAATGCCGCCTATTGATAGTGATAGCGGCAGGCGAGCACGCGAATCTTGTCCGGCATCACCCGATACACCAGGCGATGCTCCTCCGTAATTCTGCGTGACCAGCAACCAGAGAACTCGTGCTGGAGAGGTTCGGGCTTGCCCAATCCAGCGAATGGATCCCGTACCACATCTTTGACTAAACGAATGATCCTCAACGCCGTCCTTCGATCGTGCTCGACCCACCACGCCAAGTCTTCGAAAGCCACCTATCGAATTCGATTGTTCTCACAACCCGAGTTTTTCGATGACCTCTTCAAGAGGAATTCCGTCCTTGCGGTTCAATGCTTCCAACAACCGCTTGCGGTTTGCCTCGGATCCGAGTAAGTAGGCAGTTTCCCTCTCCGACGCGATTTCGCGCCACAGCTCGATCGGCACAATCACGGCGGTCGCTTCTCCCGCTTCATTCGAGACGAACTGAACTTCCGGTTCGTTCATGGTCCTCATGCTTCCCTCGATTCATTCTAACCTTCACGCCCGCGCCAACTGCATGAGGCGTCCGAATCGACTCCGCGCCCTGGACCTGATATCCTCAAGATTACTCCACGTAAGAAACGCTAGAGGTCCGTATGTCCGGTCATTCCAAGTGGGCGACAATCAAGCACAAGAAGGGCGCCCTTGACGCCAAGCGCGGGAAAATTTTCACGCGCGTCATCAAAGAAATCATGATTGCCGCCCGCAGCGGCGGCGATCCCGATATGAATCCGCGGCTCCGCACGGCTATCGTTGCCGCCAAAGCCGTCTCTATGCCTGCCGACAACATCAAGCGCGCCATCATGCGCGGCACGGGCGAGCTGGAAGGCGGCCAGATCGAGGAATACATGTACGAAGGCTACGGTCCCGGCGGCGCGGCCGTGCTGGTGTCGGTTGCGACCGACAATCGCAACCGCACCGTCAGCGACATCCGTCACGTGTTTTCCAAAAACGGCGGCAACATGGGCGAGCAGGGCAGCGTCTCCTGGATGTTCGAACGCAAGAGCGAAATCGTGATCGACGGCGACAAAATCACCGAAGACAAGCTGATGGAAATGGTGCTTGAAGCGGGCGGCGACGATATTCGCAATGACGGCGGCAACTGGGTGGTGCTGTCGGCGCCGGAAGCGCACGAAGCCGTGCTCGAAGCGATCACCAAAGCCGGAATCACTACCGAATCGGCGCAGATCGCAATGGTCGCCAAGAACCTGGTGAAGCTGGAAGGCAAGGCCGCCAGCGGCATGCTCAAACTGAACGAGGCTCTGGAAGAGCACGACGACGTGCAGAACGTCTATTCCAATTTCGACGTAGACGAAAAAGAACTCGAGGCGCTGGCCGGCTAGCGCGCCTTATAAAGGATCGCCGTTGCGCGTTTTGGGAATCGACTGCGGAACCGAACGCACCGGATGGGGCGTGATCGAAAGCGACGGCCGCCGTCACAGCGTGCTCGGGCACGGCGTGATTGTCGCTCCGGCTCGCGATCCCATGGAAGCGCGGCTGAAACGCATCGCCGAAGGCTTGCGATTCGTAATCGGATCACATTCGCCGGAAGCAGCGGCGGTCGAAGAAGTGTTCTACTCCATCAATGTGAAATCGGCTCTGAAGCTCGCGCATGTGCGCGGCGTCGCTCTGCTGGCGATCGCCGAATCGGGCGTCCGGCTGGGCGAATATTCGGCTCTTGAAGTGAAGATGAGCGTGGTGGGCTACGGGCGTGCGGAAAAGCATCAGGTGCAGATGATGGTGCGCAACATCACCGGATTGGGTGAGGCGATTGAATCGGAAGACGCCGCTGATGCGATCGCCGTCGCGATCTGTCATGCCACGCACACCATGTCGGCGGTGAGGGCGCGGGCGTGAGCAGGGAAGCCCCGATGGTTCACCGCCGACGTTTGGCCATGATCCTGGTGGCGCTGTCGGGGCTGGCGTTCGCGGGTGAACCAACTCCCGCCCGCATCACGTTCACGAAAACGTTTCCGGGATCGAACCCTGCGTTCATGGAAGTCACCATCGATCGGAACGGCCAGGCCAGTTATAAAGAAGCTGCCGACGAAGATCCGGATACCTTCACAATCAGCCCCGCGATGACCCAAGAGGTTTTCAATCTGGCCGATCGCGTGGATCATTTCAAGCATCCGCTCGAATCCGGCTTGAAGGTCGCCAACCTGGGAGCGAAACGCCTGCGCTGGGAATCGGGCGATCAAAAAAGCGAGACGACGTTCAATTATTCGCTGGACGAAAACGCGCGGGCACTGCAAGACTGGTTCGAGCGAATCGGCGAAACCGAGCGTCTGTTCTACAATCTGCAGCGCGCCGTTCGTCATGACCGTCTGGGCGTGAACGACGCCATGATCGCGATCAGCGCGGAATGGGACGCGCGGCGGTTGATCATGATCGATCCGCTGGTGACGCTGCTGAATCAGGTCGCCACCAACGAAATCTACATGCACATCTCCCGCGAGCGCGCCGCGAAAATTTTAGAAGCGAGCCAGGCTCGTTCTAAATGATCCGGGCGGTAGCATTCTTGTCGATTCTGAGCGCTGCCTTCGCGCAGCAGATTCCCACCGTCTTAAATCCACCGCCGGGAGTGACTTCGACGCAGACGCAGGCCGACCTGGAGCAAAAAGAACTAGCCGAGGCGGTGCAGAACGCCAACAACAGTTCGGTCGATTTGATCCATTTGCTCGAGGCCTTCCTGCTGCGGCATCCCAATGCTCTCCAGCGCCGCGATGTCGAAAATGCGCTGGCCCACGCCTCGATCGACGCCAAAGACGATCGGCGGACCATCCTGTACGGTGAGAAGATGCTGGCCTCGTCGCCCGAAGATCTGCTGGTGCTGGATCGCGTGTCGAAGTCGCTGTTGAATGTGGGAGGGCGCGAGAACGCCGAGACGTCACTGCGCTATTCTGTGCGGTTCGCGAATCTGGTCATGAAGGCTCCGCCTGTGGATGGCCGTGACGCGGCCCATAAACAAGATGAACGAGAACGCGCGCTGGCTCGGGCGTTGATGTTTCAATCACGCGCTCACGCGATTCTGGGCGAAAAGCAGGACGCCGAAGCGATCGCGGCGAAGGCGTTTGAAACGTATCCTGCGGAAGATAGCGCGCGCGATTGGGCTGATACGTTGTTCGATCTGGGGCGTGCCGCGGATTCGATCGAGGAACTCGCCGACGCGTTTGCGATCAGCGACGTTCATGCTGTCGACGGAGATCGCGCTGAAATTCGAGCCCTGCTGGGCGAGCGCTACCGCAAACTGCACGGCTCGGAAACCGGATTGGGCGACGTGATTCTGGCGGCGTACGATCGTACTACCGCGATGATCGAAGCGCGCAAGGCGCGGCTGAAGCTGATGGATCCCAACGTGAACGAAAGCGATCCGCTGCGTTTCACGCTCAACGGCATCGATGGATCGAAGCTGACACTGGGGAGTTTGAAGGGGAGCGTCGTGATCCTGGATTTCTGGGCGACCTGGTGCGGGCCATGCCGCGCGCAGCATCCCTTGTATGAAGCGGTGAAGGAACGCTTCAAGGATCGAAAAGACGTGGTGTTTCTGGCGATCGATGCCGATGACGATCATTCGCTGGTCGCACCGTTTTTGAAAGAGATGAACTGGGCCGGGCGATTCTATTTCGAAGACGGCTTGCAGAAACTGCTGGGTGTCGCGAATATTCCGACTACCGTGCTGTTCGATAAACAGGGCCGTGTTGCGAGCAAGATGGTCGGATTCCTGCCGGACAAATTCGTCGATCAGTTGACCGAGCGCATCACATCGGCACTGAGCAATTGACGGTAGGGCAGGATTTTCATGCTGCGCGCGATTTTCAATCGCGCAATCCTTCGTTGCCATCGAAAAGCTGCTCCGATTAAAAATCGGCAACAGGTTGGAACCCTGCCCTACACGGTCGCGGGGCTATTTTTTTGGCGCCGGGCGGCGGCTCGAATTTGGATCGTCGTGAACACCGCGCTTCCTTCTCCGCTGTCCTTGCGCAAAATGCGGAACGCGCCTCGTCAATGCACCAGGTGGTGTCCGCGTCAGCAGAGCCACGACGTAAGCAAGACACTCGCCGACCATTCATGTTGATGCTTTCCTCGCGAACCAACTTAGCGGTGTCCCCGAAATCGGCGGCTCCGCGATAGCGCCACATCAAGGTAGTGTCCACCCGGGCTGGGACGACGTCTGGCAAAATCGCCGGAATTCGGCTCGTACGTCCACGAGGTTGGCTGTGCGCAAGCGACCCGGAGCTGATCGACAAAGCGCCAGAACGTAAAAGCGGCGCACGCATCGCTTTGACGATATCACTTGCCCGGCCAACGCGCTCCATACCTGTCGCGCCTCAAATACTTGATCGGTCGTGACGGCACGAACCGTCTGCTTGCTCCCGACTCACCGCGCCTTATGAGGCGCGACAGGCATGGAGCGCGTTCGCGCCGCTGGGCACAAATCCCGGGTCATAATAAACGAGTGTCTTTTCGCCGCGTGATTTGGATTGTCCTCGATTCGGTCGGCATCGGAGCGATGCCCGATGCTGCGTCCTACGGTGACGATCCATCCAGCGACACACTGGGTAACATCGCTCGCCAGCGTCAATTGTATCTGCCGAATCTGCAGCGACTGGGGATCGCCAATATCAAGCCGCTGACGGGACTCGCGCCCGATCCCGCACCGATCGCTGCGTACGGAAAATGCGCGCTCGCTTCGCCCGGAAAAGATACAACCACGGGCCATTGGGAAATGGCCGGCATTCATCTCGCGAAACCGTTCCCATTGTTCCCCCACGGATTCCCTCCCGAAGTGATGAACGAATTCGAGAGCCGCATCGGCCGCCACGCCATCGGCAACAAAGCTGCGTCGGGTACCGAAATCATCAAGGAACTGGGCGAGGAGCATGTCCGCACCGGTTCGCCGATCGTGTACACCTCGGCCGACAGCGTGTTTCAGGTCGCGGCGCATGAAGAAGTGATCCCTCTGTTCGAGCTGTACAAGATGTGCGAAACCGCGCGCGAAATTTTGCGCGGGCCGTATGAAGTCGGCCGTGTGATCGCGCGGCCGTTCACGGGATCGCCCGGCAACTTCGTCCGAACCTCCAATCGTCACGATTACGCCGTGCCGCCGCCGCAGGGGATGCTGCTCGATCAGCTCGCTGCGAAGCAGGTGAACGTGTTCAGCATCGGCAAGATTTTCGATGTGTTCCTGGGCCGAGGTATTCGCGAATACGAGAAAACGAAGTCCAACGTGGATGGGATGGCGAAGACGCTTGCTGCGATGGGGGTCGCCAAAGACGGCTTGATCTTCGTGAACCTGGTCGATTTCGACATGCTGTACGGCCATCGCAACGACGTGGAAGGCTACGCCAACGCGCTCGAGGAAGTCGACGCGTGGCTGCCGGCGTTTGAAGCAAAACTCGGGCCTGAAGATCTGGCGATTCTGACGGCGGACCATGGCTGCGATCCCACCACGCCATCGACCGATCATAGCCGCGAATATGTCCCCTTGCTGGCGTACTCTAAGTCGATGAAAACAGGACGCAACCTGGGCCTCCGCGGCACACTCTCCGACCTCGGCCAGACTGTGGCGGAGAATTTCGGCACCCGAATCGCGGCAGGGGCCAGCTTTCTCAATCAGTTAGAGACATAACAATTCTTGACATGGAAAATCTGCCATTGGGCGTCGCCGGGCTGTAACTTCAACCCTAGGGTGGTAGTCTTAACAGTTGCTAATAAAAGGTTTCCCGTCGTTGGGGTGAAGTGGATCACATGAAATCAATCGTTCTGGTCCGAAATCTGTCGATCGCAATAGCGCTTGCGAGCGGTATGGCGCTGGCGCAGGCCCCGCCGTCTCAGAACGTGCTCGGCGTGGTGACGAAAGTCGACGCCGCAGCGTCGAAGCTGACGCTCAAGACCGATGCGGGTGCGGAAGTCACCGTTAATTTTCAGCCGAAGACGATCTTTCAGAAGGTCGCGCCGGGCGAGAACGGATCTGAAGAACGCGAATGCGATTCACGTGGAAGAGATTGAAACCGGCGATCGCGTGATCGCGGTTGCGACCAAGGCCGCAGATCAATCGCTCATGGCGCGTCGCGTGGTAGTGATGTCGAAGGCCGATATTGCCAATAAGCAATCCGGCGAAATGGCGGACTGGCAGAAGCGTGGTGTGATCGGCAAAGTGACCGCGGCGAGCGGAGATCACGTGACCATCAACGTCCGTGGACGCGACGGGGTCGCCAAGCCGCTGGAGATTGCTCCGGCGAAAGACGCAGTGATCCGGCGCTACAGCGCGGAATCGACCAAGTTCCAGGACGCCAAGCCGTCGACCATGGCGGAGATTCATGTCGGCGATGAAATTCGCGCGCGCGGCGACAAGAGCGCGGACGGCGGCAAGATGGAAGCCGACGAAATCGTCTCCGGATCTTTCAAGGAGATCGCTGCGACGATTCTTTCGATCGATGCGAATGAAGGCATTTTGCGCGTGAACGATCTGGCGACCAAGAAGCCGATGATCATCAAGATCACCGCGGATTCGAAGGTGCGCAAGCTCCCGTTGCAGATGGCGCAGATGCTGGCGCAGCAGAACCGGCCTCCGGAAGAGCGCGACGCTCCCCCTGCCGGTCGCGGTGGCGCACCTGCCGGACGCGGCGGCGGACCTGGTGGACCGGGCGGCGATGGCCGCGGACGCGGTGGACGCGGCGCGGGAGATCTGGCCCAGATCGTGGATCGCGCGGCACCGATCAAACTGACTGATCTCAAAAACGGCGATGCGCTGATTTTGCTGGGAACGGCCGGTGCGAACGATCAATTGGCCGTTATTACCATGCTGGCGGGAGTCGAGCCGATTCTGACCAAGCCCGGCACGCGGGAGATGGCGTTGGGCGGATGGAGCCTCGGCGGCGGGATGGGCGAGCCGTAAACGGCGCGACCTCAAGAACAAAAATTTCTAAGGACACGGAATGATTTCTTCAACTCGGATGGTTTGTGTAACGATCGCGCTGGCGTTGTTCGCGGGCGCGCTGATGGCCCAGGCACCCGGCAGCCTGAAAGGCGTGGTGACCGATCCCTCGGGCGCCGCGGTTCCCAAGGCGACGGTGACCGTATCGGGCCCCAACAACACGGTGAAGGTCGCTGAGACGAACGATAACGGCGAATACAACATCCCCGGTCTCCCGGCGGGCAAGTACACGATTCGCATCATCGCGACCGGCTTCACGCTGCTGGAAAAGCCGAATGTGGACATCGCCGCCGCTAAGCCGACGCAGATGGACGCCAAGCTGGTGGTGGAAGTATCGAAAGCAGGAAGTGACGGTAACCGATACCCAGCAAGTGGAGCTCGATCCGGCCAAGAACGCCGGCGCGCTGGTGCTGAAGGAAACCGATCTGGACATGTTGTCCGATGATCCTGACGATTTGCAGGCGGAATTGCTGG
The DNA here is from genome assembly GCA_963819125.1 of Terriglobia bacterium. Lineage (GTDB taxonomy): Bacteria > Acidobacteriota > Terriglobia > Bryobacterales > Bryobacteraceae > Palsa-187. The sequence continues at coordinate 131,941 of CAWFUQ010000006.1, read as the reverse complement.
CGCTGGCCGGACCGGCCGCGGGACCGAACGGCGGACAGATCTTCATCGACGGATTCAGCGGCGGACAGCTTCCGCCCAAAGATTCAATCCGCGAGATCCGTATCAACTCCAATCCGTTTTCGGCGGAGTACGACACCTCGGGCCGCGGGCGCATCGAGATTTTCACCAAGCCCGGTTCGCGAGAAATTCCACGGCCGCATCAATGTCAGTTACAGCGATTGGTTGTTCAACGCGCGGAATCCATTCATCACTTCGCCGGCCTTCAAGGTTCCAGCATCGGACACCAAGAACCTGCAGGGGAACGTGAGCGGCCCCATCATCAAAGGCAAGCTTTCCTTTTTCGTCGATTATTCGCGCCGCCAACAGCGCGAGGACGCCATCGTCAACGCGGTGATTCTGACCCCCACTACGCTGCTTCCGCAGCAGGAAGGGTTCGCGATTATCGCGCCCAATAATAGTGACCGCTTGAGCCCGCGCTTCACCTACCAGTTGACGCCGAATATCACGCTGGATGGGCGCTACTCGTTCGACAAGACTTCATTCCAGCAGCAGGGAATCGGCGGGACCAGCCTCCCGGCGGGTGTTCCGGTAGCCGGAATCAGCACCGACAGCAGCGCCGCGCAGCATCAGTCGACCACCAATCAGGCGGTGAACCTGATTGAGACGCAAGTTGTCAACGCGTCGACCATCAACGAGACGCGCTTCCAGTACAACCACAACAGCAACACCCAGGTGGGCGACAACCCGGTGCTGAATATCCAGGTGGGCGACGGGTTCACCACCGGCAGCACCATCCTCAACAACTTTAACCACCAGGTCAATTACGAACTGCAGAACTACACCTCCATCACGCACGGGACGCACTTCATCAAATTCGGCGTGCGCCTGCGGGAGCAGACGGTGTCGAACGCGTCCACCAACAACTTCACCGGCCAGTTCAATTTCCTGAACATCCAGTCCTATCAGCTGATGCAGCAGGGCATCGCGGCCGGGCTGCCGCTTTCCACCATCATCGCCAACGGCGGCGGGCCATTCCAGTACAACTTCAACGCGGGCAATCCTCTGATCAGCGGCAAGCAGTTCGATGCCGGCCCGTTCGTGCAGGACGACTGGCGCGTGAAGCCGAACATCACCTTGAGCCTGGGTCTGCGCTACGAACTGCAGCAGAACATCAGCGATTATGGCGATATTGCGCCGCGCATCGGAGTCGCGTGGGGCGTCGGGCCGACCAACAATCGGGCGCGCACTCCCAAGACCGTGATCCGCGCGGGCTTCGGCATCTTCTATTCGCGCTTACCGTTGGGTGATACCACAGCCGCGGAGCGCTTCAACGGCACCACGCAGTTGGCCTATACCATCACCAACCCCACCTTCTATCCGCAAGCGGGCGTTCCGATTCCTTCGCTTGCGAATCTGGAGACACCGGCGAACCTGGTTGCTTCGGCCACCGATCACGTCGATGCGAACCTGCGCGCCGGCGCGCAGTATCAATCGGCTATCGGGTTCGATCGCCAGTTGCCCAAGAACATCACTCTTTCGGTGAACTACATCAACTCCAAAGGCGTACACATTCTGCGCACTGTGGATATCAATACTCCTCTGCCGGGAACCTTCAATCCGTTGATCGCCGGGAGCGGCGTGTATCCGCTGGGCGCAGCGTCCGGGTTGTACGAACTGTTCGAAGGCAGCGGAAACTACGAACAGAACCAGTTGATCACCAACATGAACGCGCGCATCAATTCCAAGATCTCGCTGTTCGGGTTCTACGCTTACGGCCATGTATCCACCGACGTGCTGGGATCGCCTTCGAATCCCTACAATTTCCGGCAGGATTATGGCCCGGCTCCGTATGACCGCCGGCATCAGATCAACATCAACGGCAGCATCCTGTTGCCGTACGGGGTGCGCATGTCGCCGAACATAACCTTCAATTCGGCGCCGCCGTTCAATATCACGCAGGGCTTCGATCTGTTTGGCGATACCAACACCAACACGCGGCCGGCGATCGCTCCGGCGGGATTCGTGGCTCCGGCATGCACCCAGCAGCTCGCCAAATCGCTCACGCCGTGTTTGGTGAGCGGAACCGCTTACGGCAATTTCCTGATCAACGCGCCGGCCGGCATCCCGACCATCGGGGCCGATGCCTTCCGCGGCTTCGCGCAGTTCCAGTTCAACGTTCGCCTGAGCCGCACTTGGGGCTTCGGTGAATCGATCACTCCTCCAGATCGCCAGCAGCGTGGACGGGGCGGCCCGGGCGGTGGCGGTCCCGGATTCGGGCAGGCGGCTGGTGGCGGCGGTCCTCGCGGCGGCGGCGGTGGTGGACCTCGCGGCGGTGGTGGTGGCCCCGGCGGTGGTGGCGGCGGAGAATCGAGCGGCAAGAAGTACACCTTGACGGCGAGCATTTTCGCGCAGAACCTGCTCAACAACGTAAACAACGCGTCACCGTCGAGCGATCTGTTGTCGGAACGCTTCGGTCAGGTGACCAACCTCGCCAACATCGGCGGACCGGGTGGAACGGCGTTCAATCGCCGTATGACCCTGAACCTAGCGTTTAGTTTCTAGCGTAATCCGACTAACGCGCTCCATACTGTCGCGCCTCACCGGGGTCTGCTTTCATGAGGCGCGACAGCATGGAGCGCGTTCGGCTTTTATGCGAGACTCCTGGTAGATGAAAATCTTTCCCGGCGTTTTTCTTGCGCTACAGCTCTGTTACGCGCAATCGCTGCCGGACGGCAATCAGCTGAACAAGCAAGCCGCCGAAGCCGCGCAGCGCTTTCAAACCTTGCAGTACGTCTCCGAATCGACCACCGAGATCCTGCGCGACGGCGCCGAGCCCATGAAAACGGTCTCGCAGACCACCAACATCATGGCCAATCCCGGCAAGATGCGCATCGAATCCGCCACGCAGGGAACCAGCGTGCTGGTGATCTCCAACGCGGAAGGCATTTACATGTCGATCCCGTCGATCCATCAATACACCAGCATCCCCGCTGCGATGGGACCAGCCGCGTTGATGGCGAGCTTCGGCATGAAATTGCCGGACATGAGCGCGATTCCTCCCAGTGCCCACACCCTGCGCGACGAGACCATCGAAGCGGGCGGCCGCAAGTACGATTGCTGGGTGATCGAAAACAAGATCGGCGAGTTGTCCATGCCCATGCCGGGCAACGACAAAATGCAGATGAAGATGAAGGATTTCGTCATCACCAGTTGGGTAGACAAGAAATTACTGATCGATGTGCAGAGCGACGCCACCATGAAAATGGAAATGGCCGGAATGCCGGCCATGAACATGCGTATGCGTACGGTGAAAAAAGATCTGAAGATCGACCAGCCGGTGGCCGAATCGCTATTTGTGTTCACGCCGCCGGCGGACTCCAAAGAAGTGAAGGATTTTGGCTTCGCGTCTTCGATCCTGCCCAAGGCCGATCTGGAAGGCAAGGATGCGCCGGCGTTCGAGGTGAAGGGAATCGACGGCAAGGTGTACAGCGCTGCGTCGCTCAAAGGGAAAACGGTGATGCTCGATTTCTGGGCGACGTGGTGCGTGCCGTGCCGCGAAAGCGCTCCCTCGATGGAGAAGATCTTCAAGGAATATCGCGATCGCGGACTGGTGGTGCTGGCCGTGAACATCGGCGAGGAGCGCGATGTGATCGACAATTACGTGAAGAAATCGCCGTTTCTCTATCCGGTGGTGCTGGGCGAAGGATCGGGAATTCTCGATGCTTACAAGGTCACCGCGTATCCGACCTTCGTGCTGATCCAGGACGGAAAGGTGGTGGCCCACAACATCGGATTCCGGGATGAATCGCTGCTGCGGCAGATGATCGAGAAGGCGAAGCTGCCCGCGAAGTAGACAGAATTCAGAATTCAGAATTCAGAATGACGGCCGTCAGCATTCTGAATTCTGACTCCTGAATTCTGAATTCTGGCTTCCTTACCTCACCACTCCCGCCATCGGGCTGCTCGCCGACGCGTACAGCTTTTTCGGCATTCTACCCGCCAGATACGCGAGCCGCCCCGCTTCCACCGCCAGCTTCATCGCGCGCGCCATTGTCTCCGCGTCTTCGGCTTCAGCGATTGCAGTATTCATCAGAATCCCGTCATAGCCCAGCTCCATCGCGATGGCGGCATCGGACGCCGTGCCGACTCCCGCATCCACGATCAGAGGAACGGCGGTGATCATCTCGCGCATGATGCGCAGGTTGGTGATGTTCTGGATCCCCAGTCCGCTTCCGATGGGCGCAGCCATCGGCATCACCGCTGCGGCGCCCGCGTCGATCAGGCGTTTCGCGTTCACCAGATCGTCGTTGGTGTAGGGCAGCACCACGAATCCTTCCTTCACTAGAACACGCGTAGCTTCGAGCAGGCCTTGATTATCGGGAAACAGGGTCTGCTGATCGCCGATCACTTCCAGCTTCACCCAGTTCGACAACCCGACTTCGCGGCCCAGGCGCGCAGTGCGAATCGCCTCATCGGCGGTGTAACACGCGGCCGTATTCGGCAGCAGGAAAAACCTGGACCGGTCGATATAGTCGAGCAGCGACTCGCCGGCGGATCGATCCAAGTTGACGCGCCGCACCGCGACGGTGACCACTTCAGCTCCGGAAGCTTCGTGGCAGCGCGCCATTTCCCCGAAACTGCGATATTTCCCGGTGCCGACCAACAATCGGGACTGGAACTCGCGCCCGGCAATACTAAAGGATTCCATACCCCCATTCTAGGGCGGATGCCGGGGCCGCCTTCGTACTGTAGGAATGTGTTGAATTTACCGATGTATCCAGTGAGGGATTCCGGCTCCACATGAAAAAGAACAATCTGCTGAAACTGCTGGGCATCGCGTTAGTGGTCGCGATCGTCTCGACGGGAATTTTTTACGGGCTGGTGCAGAGCAAGCTTTCGAGCAGCACCGGCAGCGGCAAAATGCTGGTGGTAGCGGCGAAGCCTCTCAAAGCCGGAACAGTGTTGCAAGCGACCGACGTGAAACTGATCCAATGGCCCGAAGCGCAATTGCTCAAGGGCGGATACGGTGACGTGTCGGAAGTAGTAGGCAGCACGGTGTTCGACGCGATCGGCGAAGATGAGCCGGTGTTTGAATCGCACATCGCGAACAAGCGCAGCGGTGGCGGAACGGGCGTGCCCGAAGGCATGCGCGCGGTATCGGTTCACGTTACCGATTCGACCGGCGTCATGGCGCTGTTGCGTTCCGGCCAGAAGGTCGACGTGCAGGTAGTGGTGGGACGCACCGGGACGTCAGACAAGACAGAGACGGCCGTGCGCACTGCGCTCGAAAATCTGACCGTATTGTCGGTGAACCCACAAGCTGAGCAGGGCAGCCAGGGACAGAATCTGCCGGTGGTGACGCTGTTGGCCGATCCGGCGCAATCGGACGTGCTCGCCGCAGCGGATTCGGGCGCGCGGGTTCGTCTGACGCTGCGGAATCCTCTGGATGACGCCACTCGCGGCAGCGGCGAATTGAGCCTGACGACGGTGATGCATTCAACCGGCAAGAGTTCCACCAAGAGCACGACGGAAGCGCCCAAGCAGCCTGCGGCCCAGGCGCCGAAACCGGGCGCGGCAGGCCAGAATTAATCGCGAACGGGGCGACGGATGCTGATCGTTTCGGTCCTCACATTTTTTCTGCTGATCTTCCTGCTGGCCGCACTGACCGTGACGGTGGCGTGGATGGGATTCCTGAAAACCCGCGCGGAAGGCGATAATGCTGCACGCCGCGATCTTCTTGCTCCGGCGGGTCCGGTCGAATTCGAACAGAATGCGGACCAAGGCTTCGAGCCTCCCAGCGCCGAATTTGCCCAAGCGGCGCAGGAGGAATCGGGGCTGTTTCGGAATGAGCGTCTGAGCACGCTGAACTTCTGGGACGCGCTGCTGGCGCGTTTCGACTTCATCGAGATTCTGAAGACGCGTATCGCGCAGGCTGATCTGGATTGGTCCGTGGGCCGGGTAACGCTGTCGATGCTACTGTGCGGCTTCGTCGCGTTTCTAATTCTGGCGAAGTTCATTTCGTTGTTCGCTGCGATCGCGGGTGCGTTGCTGATCGCCATGGCTCCGTACGGAATCGTGGCGCATAAGCGCAACAAACGTTTTCTGAAGTTCCGGGAATACTTTCCGGATGTGCTGGACTCATTGGCGCGGGCGCTGCGCGCCGGATATCCGCTATCGGCCTCGATGGAGATGATCGCGTCGGAAACCATGCCGCCGGTTTCGGGGGAAATGCGCAAGACCGCGACCGAAGCCAATCTGGGCATGGGATGGCCGCGCGCGCTGGATAATCTGGGACGCCGCATGCCGGTGCTGGAAGTGAATCTGTTCATTTCCGCGGTGCAATTGCATGCGCGAACGGGCGGGAAGCTGAGCGATGTGCTGGGCGGACTGGCCGAAAACATGCGCGAAGGGATCGCGCTGCAGGGCGAGGTTCGATCGCTGGCGGCGCACGGAAAACTTACCGGCATCATCTTGACGATTTTGCCGATCATCATCGCGGGGATGATGATGATCGTCAGCCCTGGCTACATGGAAGTGCTGTTCAATCATCCGTGGGGCAAGAATCTGATCACGGCGGCGGTGGTGATGCTGGTGCTGGCGCATTTCGTGATTCGCAAGATCGTGGATATAAAAGCATGACCACACCAATGCTGCTGATCTCGTTCTTCCTGTTCACGCTGGCCGCGGTCGGCGCGGTGGGCTACGTGTTCATGCTGCGGTCGGCGCGGGTGGAGACGGTGGCGCAGATTCCGGCGCAGATCGCGATCAATGAGCATGAGATGCCCGTGGCGCAAGCTGCGGTGGTCGACTTGTTTCGATCCATTGGCGAAGCCATGCCGGGAGGCGCAGCGGCGGCGTCGAACGCGCGCAAGCAATTGGTACTGGCGGGATATCGCTGGCCGTCGGCGGTGGCGACCTTCTTAGGCATCAAGATTGGGTCCGCGCTGATGCTGGGAATCGCCGGAACGTGGGCTGCGGTGACCTTCGGATCGGGACTGTCGTCGGCTTTTCTGCCGGCGATCTGCGGGCTGGGATTCGGATATCTATTGCCGGATCGCGTGCTGGATCGCTTAGCGCGGCGGCGATTGGATCGCCTGCGGCGGGCGCTGCCGGCGGCGCTCGATCTGTTGGTGCTGGCAGTCGAAGCGGGGCAGGGACTGGACGCGGCGATTCTCGATACCAGCCGCGGTTTGCGTAGTACCCATCCGGAATTGGCGGCCGAGTTCACGCAGTTGCAATTGGAGCTGAAAGCCAACACTACGCGCAGCGAAGCGCTCAAGAATTTCGCGGCGCGCTGTCAGGATCTGGAAATTCGGAAATTCGTAAATCTGCTGATCGACACGGACCGTTTCGGCACCAGCCTGGGTCCGGCGCTGAAGACGCACGCACGCTATTTGCGCATTCGTTTCCGTCAAGTCGCCCAGGAAAAAGCGCGGAAGGTCGGCGTGAAGCTGATTTTTCCGGTCTTCTTCCTGATCTTTCCGAGTGTCATTCTGGTGACCTTGGGTCCGGCGGTGATTCTTATCTTCACGCAGATGAAGAACTTGCTGGCTCAGTAAGAGCCGCGAATGCACGCGAATTAACGCGAATCCAAAATCGCCTAAGAACATCAAACCAGGCGTGAATGCCGATCTCACGCTTCGCGACGGAACGCGTGTGTTGATCCGCCCGATTCGTCCGGAGGACGACCACGCTCTGGTCGCGGCATTTCAACGGATGAGCCCGCTGACGGTGTACCAGCGATTCTTCGCGGCGCTACCCGAGCTCACCGACGACATGGCGCATCATTTGTCGCACTTGGATGGTGCGAATCGATGGGCGCTGGTCGCCGAGGTCGACGGCGAAGTCGTGGCGGTAGGGCGATACGAGCGTACCAGCGACCCCGAAGCGGTGGAGTTGGGATTGGTGGTGGTCGACAAGTGGCAGAATCGCGGACTGGGCAGGATGCTATTGCGCGCCACGGTGGAAGAAGGCGCGCGGCGCGGGATTCAGCGCTTTCATGCCGAGGTGCTGTCGGAGAATCCGCGTATGCTGCACTTGCTTGCTGAGGAAATGGAGATTCGCGAGGTGCGCAGCCAGAGCGGAGTCACCACCCTGTTACTCGGACCGAAAGTCGCGGCTGCTAAAATCGGTTCTTGATCGACATTCACAGCCACGTCCTATACGGAATGGACGATGGGGCTTGCACGCTGGATGAGTCCCTCGCCATGCTGGCCATCGCGGCCGAGAACGGCACCACCGATCTGGTGTGCACGCCGCACGCGAATCTCACCTATCGTTTCAATCCGGAAGAGATTCGCCACAAACTGGCCGAGCTGCAGGCGCGAGCTAAGCTGCGAGTGTATTCGGGGTGTGATTTCCACTTGAGTTTCGAAAACATTCAGGACGCGATCGAACATCCGCAGAAATACACCATCGATCACAAAAACTATCTTCTTGTGGAATTCTCGGATTTGTTGATTTTTCACAACACCGCGGAGATTCTGGGGCGTTTGCAGGATGCCGGGATGATCCCGATCATCACGCACCCGGAGCGCAATTCGCTGCTGCGGCAGAGAATCGACAAGATTGAAGCGTGGGTGCAGGCAGGAACGCGGGTGCAGGTGACGGCGCAAAGCCTGGTAGGTGAATTCGGACGGCGCGCCAAGGAGTTTTCGCAAACGCTGCTGGATCGCGATCTGGTGCACTTCGTGGCAAGCGACGCGCACGATTGCCAGCGTCGTCCTCCACGCATGGATCTCGCCTACGCGTGGCTGAAGCAGGAGCGCGGCGAGGCCGTCGCGGAGGCTCTGTGCGTCACGAATCCGCGCGCGGTTCTCCTGGGAGAAATCGTAGAAGCATCGTCCAAAGAGGTAGCCACCGGGCCGAAGAAGTGGTATCAGGTGTGGCGCACCAGTTAAAGATAGTGGCGCTGAACCGCTCCCTATGGTCGCGGCTCGTAAACGACGCGTCAACCATCGCTGACAACGAGCCGCGACCATAGGGAGCGGTTCAACGCCAGAATTGTCCAACTCCCCCTGAGATAAATCCTCTCAGCTTTCCACCAGATCACATACGAATCGCACGGAAGGGAGCCACAACATGGGACTCACACAGCGTGAGCTCTGCCCGGACGCGCCCAGTCATGAAGCCATGGACTGGTACGCGCTGACGGTCAGACATCAACACGAGCGCACCGCGCAAGCGGCTTTGGTCGCCAAGCGATTCGAGACGCTGGTGCCTTTTTATCGGGCGCGTAATCAATGGTCGGACCGGGAAAAACAGCTCGATTTGCCGCTATTTTCGGGCTACGTGTTCTGCCGTTTTCGGTGCGACGAACGCGTGACGGTGCTGAACACGCCGGGAGTGCGCGGGATCGTGGGGTTCGGCGGGAAGGCGGCACCGATGGTGAAAGCCGAGATCGACGCGGTCGAGCAGATGACGCGGTCAGGTGTGCCGTTGTCGCCCTGGCCGTATCTGAAACCAGGCGACCGGGTGCGGATCGAACGCGGCCCCCTAAGAGGCATGACCGGGACACTGCTTCAGGAACGCGACGCCTACCGGCTGGTGATCAATATCGAACTGCTGCAACGGTCCATTGCGGCGGAGGTCGCGCCGGATGCGATCGTGCCGCTACAGAGAACTTTCGCAAGAGGAGCGTGATGCGATGATCGGGCTGATTTTCGCGCTCTTATTCGTTCAACACATCCCGCAACCGGCGGCCGATCTGAATCCGAATTTACCGGCACAGCCCATCGGAACCAACGATCTGCTGTCGCTCACCGTGTATGGCGCGCCGGAGTTGACGCGAACGGTACGGGTGAGCGATGACGGCTGGATCCGTCTGCCGATGCTGAAGCAGAAGCTGGAGGCGCAAGGGCTGATGCCGGCGCAACTGGAATCGAAAATCGCGACTGCGCTGGCCGAAGAAGAGCTGCTGGTGGACCCGGTGGTGACGGTGACTATCGCCGAATATCACAGCCGTCCGATCAGCGTGGGCGGCGCGGTCAAGCTGCCGATCACGTTCCAGGCAATCGGGAAAGTCACGTTGTTAGAGGCACTTTCGCGTGCACAAGGGCTGAATGTCGACGCTGGGAGCGAGATTCTGATTTCGAGACCGGCTCGGGACGGCGTCGTTCCGGCGGTGCAGAGAATCCGAGTGAATGAACTGATCGATGCGGCCGATCCGGCCTTGAACGTGACGCTGCAAGGCGGCGAGGAGATCCGGGTGCCGCAGGTGGGGCGGGTATTCGTGGTGGGGAATGTGAAGAAGCCGGGAGCGTTTCGGATCGAGGACGGCTACGGAATGTCGATCCTGAAGGCATTGGCCATGGCGGAGGGATTGTCGCCGTATGCGGCCAAAGTCGCATACGTGTACCGGCGTCAGACGGAACGTCCAGGGAGGTGCCCATCGATTTGCGCAAGATCATGGATCGCAAATCCGGGGACGTGACGCTCTCGGCGAGCGATATCTTCTACATCCCCGACAACCGCGCGCAGAGACTCACCATGAACGTGATCGAAAAGAGCATCGGCTTTGCGACTTCCACCGTTTCGGGAATTTTGATTTTGAGCAGACCATGAACGACCACGAACGATTGCCGGCCTTGATCGAGATGGAACGGGTAGCGCCTCTTCCCTTCGACGGCGAACCGGAGGACACCAAGATCCCGCTGTCGCAATATCTCTGGATTCTCAAGCGCTACCGCTGGAGGATTACGGGATTCATCGCGGCGGCGATGATCGCGACGCTGATCGTGTCGGAACGGCTCACGCCGATTTACGAATCGACGGTGACGGTGGATATTGACCGGCAGACGCCGCCGGGGGTGGTCGGACAGGATGCGCTACGGGGCGCGCAGGGCGATACCGATCAGTTTCTGGCGACGCAGATCAAGCTGGCGCAATCGGATTCGGTGTTGCGGCCGGTGGATCGCCGGTTCAAGCTGCGCGAGCAGGAGCAGCAGGAAATGACGCCGCGGGCCGAGGATGCGCCGGTGATGTTGAAGCGGCTCAAGGTCGCCAGGCCGCCCAGCACCTACCTGCTGCTGATCAGCTACCGTTCGCCTGACCCGCAACTGGCGGCGGACGCTGCCAATGCGATCGCGCAAAGCTATCTGGAACATACCTATAACATTCGCTTGCGCAGTTCGGCCAGCTTGTCGGAGTTCATGGAGAAGCAGTTGGAAGAGTTGAAGGCCAAGATGGAGCGGTCGAGTCTGGCGCTGCTGGGATTCGAGCGCGATTTGAGCGTCATCAATCCGGAAGAGAAAACCAATATTCTGTCGTCGCGGCTGCTGCAGTTGAATCACGAATACACCAACGCGCAGGCGCGAGCGGCTGAAGAAGGAAGCGGCGTTACGATTCGGTGCGCGGGGGATCGCTGGAAGCGGCGCTGGCGACGCCGCAAGGCGAATCGCTGCGCAAGCTGGCGGAGCATCTGAACGAAGCTCGCGAACACTTTGCCGAGATCAAGACGCATTATCGGCGCGAACCATCCCGGAGTATCGCAACGCGCGCAGGCGCAAGCTGAATGAAGTACAGGACGTCGATTGAGCAGACGCAGGCAACAGATCGCGCGAACGGGTGGAGGTGGAGTATCCGCGAGGCCCAGCGGCGCGAAGAGATGGTGAAGCAGGCGGTGGCGGACGCCAAGACGGAGTTCGACCAGGTGAACGCGCGCAGTCTTTCGAGTATCAGGCGCTGAAGCGCGAAGCCGACGCCGACAAGACGCTTGTATGAAGAGTTGATGCGCAAGATCAAAGAAGCGGGCATCAACGCGGGATTTCAGAACTAGCCGATCCGCATCGCCGATCCGGCGCGGCCCGCGCTCGACAAGCCGGTGTTCCCGAGCCTGGCTGTTGAACCTGCTGCTGGCGTTGCTGTTTTCGACGCTGCTGGCGGTGAGCGCGGCGGTGTTGAGCGATCTTGCTCGATAAGACCATTCGCGATCCGGAGCAGGTGGCGCGAACCTTGCAGACGGAAGTCATCGGCAGCTTGCCGCTGATGAAGAACGCAGCGCGGTGGCGCTACTGGGGAGATCGACGGCGGCCGCCCGGAAGGCACGGCGACGGAGCGCGATCTGTCGGGGTTTCGGAGAATCGATGCGCACGCTGCGCAATTCGATTCTGCTGGCCAACTTCGATCGGCGGTACCGGTCGCTGCTGGTGACCAGCGCGGCTCCGGGCGAGGGCAAAACCACCACCGCGGCGAATCTGGCGGCGGCCCATGCCGAGCAGGGCAAGCGCACGCTGCTGATCGACGGCGATCTGCGGCGGCCCAGCGTGCACCGCAACTTCAACCTGCCGAGCGCGCTGGGATTATCGAACGCGCTGTTGGGCGAAATTCCCTGGCGCGACGCAGTGGTGGAGGCGCAAGGAACGCCGGGATTGTTCGTGCTTCCGGCTGGGCCGCCATCGCGGCGGGCCGCCGATCTGATCGGGCGAGGATTGGCGGAGCTGCTGGAGGAAGCCTCGGCGGAGTTCGACCTGGTGATGCTCGATGCGCCGCCGCTGCTGGGATTCGCCGAGCCTCTGCAGATGGCGACGGCGGTGGACGGCGTGATGGTGGTCGCGACGCGCGGGGCAGACCAGCCGCAAGTCGGTCGCGACCGTGCTTGCGACACTGAATCGCTTGCGCGCGAAAGTTGTAGGCGTGGTGCTGAACGAGGTCCACAAGGAGCTGAGCGACAGCTACTACTACTACGGCTACTATCGCAGCTACTATCGGCCAAGCGAAGAGGTGGCGGGCCGATGAGCACGGCAGCCGCGCCCCGCAAGCGAGCCGGGGCCTATGGTCCACACCCTGGGGCGCATCCGCAGGCGCTGATCGAGAGGCACGCGGAAATCGGCGCGGGGACGCGGGTGTGGGCGTTCGCGCACGTGCTGGACGGCGCGCGGATCGGTGCGGATTGCAACCTATGCGACCACACGCTGATCGAGGGCGGCGCGGTAGTGGGCGACCGGGTGACCATCAAGTGCGGTGTGCAGGTGTGGGCTGGAGTGACCATCGAGGACGATGTGTTTGTCGGGCCCAACGCCACCTTCAGCAACGATCCGTTTCCGCGCAGCCGCCGCCGGCCGCGGGAATTCGCGCGAACGCTGGTGCGGCGCGGGGCGTCGATCGGAGCGAACGCGACGATTCTGCCGGGAGTGACCATCGGTGCGCACGCCATGATCGGTGCGGGTGCGGTGGTGATCCGGGATGTGCCGGCGCGGGCCATTGTCATCGGGAATCCGGGACACATTCGCGGGTACGCGGATGATGGTGAGGGAAGCGCGGTTACGCCCATGGCTCCAGGCGTTCCGCGATTGCTGCCCGGTGGCGCGATGCTGCACACTCTGCCGCGCATGACGGATCATCGCGGGCACTTGAGTTTTGCCGAATTGAACGGCGCATTGCCCTTCGCGGCTGCTCGCTATTTCGTGGTGTTCGGAGTACCGAGCCGCGAGATTCGGGGCGAGCACGCGCACCGCACGATCGAACAGTTCCTGGTGTGCGTGCACGGATCGTGCGCGGTGCGGTTGTGGGATGGGGAGCGAGGCGAAGAAGTACTGCTCGACCGGCCGGAGTTGGGGCTGCATGTGCCGTCCATGGTATGGACCACGCAGTACAAGTATTCGAGCGACGCAGCGCTGCTGGTGCTGGCGTCGGATGTGTATCGCGACGAGGATTACGTTCGCGATATCGAGGAGTTTCAGGCGGCGAGAGGGCCACGGTGATCGCGCGAATACGGGCTGTCTGGTGGGCCGCGCGGTTGAAGCTCGACGTTTGGGTGAACGGCGGACGCATCGAGACTGCGGCGACGGTGCGGCTGCGAACCCGTGTGATTTTTCGTGGGGCGGGAACGTTGCGGATCGGGGAGCACGCGGTGCTGGGGGATCGGGAAGCGGGAATGCCGCAGGCGGGCATTTACCTTGCGCCGCGCGGGCACGACGCGGGCATCGAGATCGGCGCGGGCGCCCGAGTGGCGAACGGAGTGGAGATGATTGCGCTGGAGCGGATCGAGGTCGGCAATGGCGCGCTGCTCGGCGCGGGTGTACGGATTCTGGACAGCGATTTCCATGGCGTTGCGCCGGGAGAGCGTGGACGAGTGGGGCGAACGTCGCCGGTGCGGATCGGGAGTGAGGCGTGGATCGGCGCGAGTGCGATTGTGCTGAAGGGAGTTTCGATCGGAGCCGGCGCGGTGGTGGGTGCGGGAACAATGGTGGCGCGGGATGTGGCGGCGGGCGCAGTGGTGTCGGGGAATCCGGCGCGGCTTTTGGCCCTGTACGCGGAGGCATGATGGCGGCGGCAGCGGCAACCGCGGCGACAGGATCCGATACGCGGACGGTGGTTGCGGCGATGGGGAAGACCGGAGCCGGGGCCATCGCGAGTGGAGTTTTTTCGGCGCTGGCCATGAAAATCGTGGCGGTGGTGCTAGGGCCGGCTGCGATCGCGATGTTCGGCACGTTGCAGCAGGTGTACCAAGCGGGATTGAACGCGGCGACCCTCAACGGACAGACCGCGGTGGTGCAGGGTGCGAGCGCACTCACAGCGGCCGAGCGACGCGAATTTCTGGCAACCGCGCTGCGGCTGTTTGCGCTGGCGACATTTCTGGTCGCGGCGGGAGTGATGGCGATGCCGGGGACCATCGCGCGGATGGCGGGACTGGCGCCGTCGCGGGCGGACCTGGTTCGGTGGCTCGCTGTTCCGGTGATGTTATCGAGCGCGTACACATTCCTGAATGCACTGCTGCGGGTGCGCGGCAGGGTCGGGGTGCAGGCGTCGATCCAGACCATCGCCGCGATGGCGGCGGCTGCGATTGCATGGCCGGCGGCGATGGCGGTGCGAGCTGGACATCCGACGGCGCTGGTCGCAATCATGACGTGCTCGGCGGGCATGGCGGCGTTGAGTTCGGCATGCGCGCTGGCTGGCGCTGGTCGCGAAATAGCGGAGTTGGTGCGGGCGCGGGCGACGGTGGCGGCGGCTCGTCATTTTTTCAAGATTTCAGCAGCAGTGCTGGCGACGGGGCTGCTTTCCTCGGGCGTGTTATTGGCGGTCCGGGCTCACATCACGCGCGTTTCCGGTATTGTCGCGACGGGCGAGTTCGACGCGGCCTGGGGGATCAGCATGAATCATGTGACGCTGATTCTGGCGTCGATGCAGGTGTATTTTCTGCCGCTAATGGCGCGCGCCGCGAGCGATCAGGACCGCCGCGAGCATATCGAAAACGTGTTACGGGTGGCGATGCTGGCGGCGACGCCGATCATCGTCGTGATCGCGTTGGCCAAGCCGTTGGTGCTCACGATTTTGTATTCAGCGGCGTTTCACCCGGCGGGCGAGTATCTGCGCTGGACGCTGGCGGGGGATTATTTCAAGGTCGCCTCGACGGTGCTGTCGACTCCCATGCTGGCGTGCGGGGACATGCGGGCGTTTCTGACGGCGGATGGATTGACGCAGGCGGTATTTTTCGCGGGCGCATGGCTGCTGGGCAGATGGAGAACGCCGGCCGAAGCCGCGGCCATGGCGTTCGTCCTGTCATACACGGTCAATTTCGCGGTGTGTTCAGCGTACGCGCGCAGGCGGCATGGATTTCGACTGGGGGCGCGCGGGCAGGCGCTGATCTGGGGCGGGTTCGCGATCTCGGGAGTGGCGTGTTGGGCAGGGCGATGAAGATTTCGGTGGCGATCGCAACCTATAACCGCTTGGCGATGGTGCGCGAGAGTATTGAGGCGGCGCTCGAGCAGACGCTGCTTCCGGGCCAAATCATCGTGAGCGATGACGCGTCGACGGATGGGACGGCGTCGATGCTGGAAGAGTGGGCGGCGAGAGAGACGCGCGTCCGGGTGCTGCGGCAAGCGGCGAATTCGGGGGGCGTGGAGAACTGGAACATCGCGATGCGAGCGGCGGCGGAAACGCGGCGATTACATGGCGTGGTGCTCGGACGACGATCGCTTCACGCCGGAGCACTTGCGGACCACCGTTGAATTTCTGGAGCGGCATCCCGGGATCGGGATGGCGCATTCCAGCTTCATCGACAGCTTTGAACGCGACGGAGTCGAGGCACTGCGAGAACCGCGCCGCCTTCGATCGAGACAGCCGATCGTGATCGGAGCGGGGAGCTTTCTGCGATACATGGCGCGGTACTACGACTGGCCGTTTCACCCTTCCACCATCGTGATGCGGCGCGAGGTGTGGAACAGAGTGGGCGAATTCGACCGGTCCTACCAGTTGGCCGATACGGACTGGTTTGTACGGGCGGCTCTGACCGTGCAGATCGCGTGGTTGCCGCGTCATGGCGCCATCAATCGACGGCACGCGGGGAACTGGTCGAATAAGGTGGGCGGCGCCGGGATGCAGCGGGAGATTTTTTCGATCGTGGAGGGAGCGATCGCGTCGCGTCCTTTTGTGAAGCGCGCGATTTCGCGTGCGTTGTGGCGCGCGACGGTGCGGGCGCGGCTGTTGTTAACGTTGCGGGACCGGATTCGCGGGGGACATGGAGACGCGGCGTGCGCGGCGTGGAGCGCGATGGCGCAGGGGACCGGGCGCAGATTGCCGGACTGGATCACGCGCTGGGGTGAGGGCGCGATTCGCAAGCTGTGCGGGCGGGGCGAGGGCGAGCAGGCGTTACGCGTGCGCCCGCTGTAGATATTTCCTATGTGCGGAATTGCGGGAGGAATCGGGGCCGGGATCGAAGCCGTGGAAGCGATGGTGCAGTCCATGATGGGAGCGCTGCGGCATCGCGGACCGGATGGATCGGGCACCTTCGCCGACGGAGATTTTGCGCTGGGACATCAACGGCTGGCGATCGTCGATTTGAGCGAGACGGGCCGGCAGCCGATGACGTCGCGCGACGGACGCTGGACCATTTCGTTCAACGGCGAGATTTTTAACTATCTCGAACTGCGTACGCAGTTAGGCGGCGAATTTCGGGGAGCGAGCGATACCGAGGTACTGCTGGAAGGCTGCGCAAGGTGGGGGGTTGAGAAGACGCTCGAACGGGCCAACGGGATGTTCGCATTCGCGCTGTGGGATGGAAGGGATCGCGAATTGACGCTGGCTCGCGACCGGGTGGGCGAAAAGCCGCTGGTGTATCTTTCGCGCGGCCGCGTATTCGCATTTGCGAGCGAACTGAAGGCGCTGGCGCCGTGGAGCGACCGGCGGGTGGATGCGGCGGCGCTCGATGCGTATCTGGCCCTGGGCTACGTGCCCGCGCCACTGGCGATTTTTCGCGATTGCCGCAAGCTGCCGGCCGGCCACTTGCTGCGTTATCGCGACGGACAGATTTCGATCCAGCGCTGGTGGTTTCCGGAAAACGCGCCGTGCCAGGGCGCGGGCGAGTCAAGCGGAAATCATCGCGAGCGAGCGCGTGAACTGCTGGGCGACGCAGTGCGGTTGAGACTGCGCGCCGACGTTCCCATCGCTTTGTATTTAAGCGGCGGCGTCGATTCCTCGATCGTGGCGGCGGAGTGCGCGCCATGGGGAATGCGACCGCGAGCCTTCACCGCGGCGTTCGACGGCGATCGGACCGATGCCCGGTACGCCGCGATGCTGGCCCGGCGATTGGGGCTAGATCACGAAATTATCGAAGTCGACGGGCACAGGATCACGCGGGAGGTCGAGAGTGTTCTGGGCGCTTATGACGAGCCGTTCGCCGATAGCTCGGCACTGCCGGCGTTCGCGCTGGCGAGGGCCATCGGCGGGCGGTACAAAGTGGTGCTCGACGGCGAGGGCGGCGACGAAGCTTTCGGCGGATACCGGCACTATGAGCGCATTCCAGTGAAGCAGGCGGTGAAAGCGGTCGCGGCGGCGGCGGGGGTGTGCGACGGCTATGGAGACCCGCTACAGATTTACGTGCAATCGAAAGCGCTGTTCCGAGCGGCGAAACGGATGGGTCTGGTGAACGGGAACGCCCATTTAAGCAATACCTCGCGCGATTCGTTGGGTGAGCTGATCGCCGCGGACGGATTTCTGAGCCATGCCAAGGGAGGCGCGTTGAAGCGGGCGCTGTGGAGCGATCGTCATCTGTATCTCGCCAATAATCTGACTTACAAGATGGACATCGCACTGGGGGCGCACGGGATCGAAGGGCGCGCGCCGTTTCTCGATTACCGGGTGCTGGAGTGGTCGCAGGATCTGGAGCCGCGGGAGCTGGTGCGCGGCCGCCAGAAGAAAGTGCTGCTGCGCGCGGCGTATCGCGGAAATGTGCCGGATGAGATTCTGGACCGGCCCAAGCTGGGATTCGGCGCGCCGATCGGACGATGGCTGGCGGGGCCGCTGCGGGAATTCGCGGGCGATTTGCTGCCGTGCCCTTTGCTCGATGGGGCCACGCAGTGGGATGTTTCAGGATGGGCTGCGCAGCCGCGATGGGCGCTGGTGGCGTTCGCGAATTGGGCGCGGCAGTGGAAGGCGACGTGGTAGCGGTTACGGTTCTGATGACGGTACGCGACACGCCCGTTGCGATGCTGGAGCAGGCCATCGGCTCGATCCTATGCCAGACGTTCGCAGATTTCGAATTTCTGATTTTCGACGACGCGAGCCGGAATCGCGAAACGATCGCGTGCCTGCAGGGGTGGGCTTCAAAGGATGCCAGGATTCGCTTGGAAAGATCGCGGGTGGAGGGGCTGCCGAAGATCGCCAACATCGGGCTGGAGAGGGCGCACGGCGAGTTGATTGCCCGGCAAGATTCCGATGACTGGAGCGAGCCGGGACGGCTGGAAGCGCAGGTACGCTTCCTGTGGGAGCACCCCGATGTGGGGATGTGCGGATCGGCGGCATGGACGCATCGCCGCGACGGTCGCGCGCTGTGGTGCAAGCGCATGCCGCGGAGCTCGGACGAAATTCGCCTTGCATTTTGGAGGTCCAACCCATTCGTGCATGGATCGACCATGTTCCGGCGCGAGCTGGCGCTCGGGGCCGGGGGGTATCGCGAGGCGTTCACGTGCTCGCTGGACTACGATTTTCTGTGGCGGCTGAGTGAGCTTTCCGGAGCCGTGAATTTAGCGGAGCCGCTGTATCACTATCGCTACTGGGGCGGTGCGGTGAGTGCCCGGCGCGCGGCGGATCAAGCTCGCGCGAAAAGAGCCGCTCAGATTTTAGCCGCGGCGCGAAGGCGGGGGGAAACTGAGGATGCCGGGGCCGCGCTCGCTTGCCCGCCGAGCGATCGTGACGAGATGACCGCGGCGCTGCGCCAGGTGGATCATCTGCTGCTGGCGGGCGAGTACGCGGGGGCTTTAAGGGCCTATGCATCGCTGGCGTGGTCCCATCCGGCGAGCGCGCTGGCGTGGGCGAAGTTGGCGCGCGGAGGAGTCTTCGCCGGGGTTCCGATCATGCGGCAGGTGTGTTTCCGATGAGTGCACCGGCTACCAGCATTTGCGCCAGCGCGAAGGCGCTGCGCGTGGTGTTTGTGATTCCGGGCGATGGCCAGGGGAGTTCGATGATTTTTGCGCGGCGGCAGGCGGCGGCGTTGCGAGCGCGGCGGATCGAAGTACAGGAGTTCTTTCTGCGGTCGCGCACTTCGCCGCTGGGGATCGCGCGGGAGTGGCGGAGGTTCCGGCGCGTTCTGGACGAAATCCGGCCTGCCGTGGTTCACGCGCACTACGGGACCGTGACCGCGCTGTTTTGTGCGCTGGCGGCGCGCCGCTATCCCCTGGTGATCACCTATCGCGGCAGCGATCTGAATCCGTCGTCGCAAGGTTTTGCGCCGCGGGCCTGGCTGGCGCATTTGTTTTCGCAAATCGCGGCGCTGCGCGCCGACAGGATCGTGTGCGTGAGCCGGCAGCTTCGCCGGCGGTTATGGTGGCGCCGCGACCGGGCGGCAGTGCTCGCCAGCGGCGTGGATGCGAGCGCGTTCCGGCCGGAATCGCGGGGGCGCGCGCGGCGGGCGCTGGGTTGGGATTTCGACACTCCGGCGGTGCTGTTTCATGCCGGGCGCGATGTGCGGGTGAAGCGGCTGGATTTGGCGGAAGCGGCGATCGCGATCGTGCGGCAACGCATTGCGGACTTGCATTGGAAGGTGCTGGACGGATCGACCCCGCCGGAAGAAGTCCCCGCACTGATGAATGCCGCCGATTGCCTGTTGGTCACCAGCGATTTTGAAGGCTCGCCGACGGTGGTGCAGGAGGCGTTGGCTTCCAATCTCCCGATCGTGAGCGTGGATGTGGGCGATGTGGCGGAGCGATTGGCAGGTGTGAGGCGTACCACGATTGTCGCGAGAGAGGCAGTAGCGCTGGGTGAGGCGCTGGTGCAGATGATCGCGCGGCCCGGACGCAGTGACGGGCGGCGCAAGATCGCCGAATTCGCAGCGAGCGAGATTGCGGCGCGGCTGGACGCGATGTATCGCGAGTTGACCCCGGCCGGCTAGAGAAAGACTTATGGAATATTACGCTCTCCTCACGGTCGCAACCGTGGTGATCGCGGTTCTGGCGGCGACGCTGTACCGGGTGCGCCGCGACTACGGCGTGTTGGTGGGCATCGCGGCGTTGTACTACTGGTCGCTGTACGGCGCATGGTTTGTGGTGTTCGATAAGAGCAGCGGCGATAGCAGTCAGAGCTACTGGTATTTGGAGAAGAAGATGTTCCCGGTGGCGCTCGACCGGAATTACATGTTGACGCTGGTCTTGTATGCCGGCTTCATCATCCTGACGGAGTTGACGCTGCTGGCCACGGTAAAAGGATCACGCCTGCGCGAGGCGCCGCGCTTCACGCTGCGCCACGGGCCGCTGTTGCTGATCGCGTTGTTGGCCGCGGCGGGAAGCTTTTATCTGATCTATGACAAGGTCGCGGCGGCGTGGGCGTTGAACACGTCGGCGTACGGCTATACCCGCCACGAAACGGATCAGTGGTTCACTCTGCATCAGGAGTTGAACCGGCTGGTGCTGACGCCGTGCGCGATCGGTTTCGCGATGCTGATGGCGGGCGGGGACCGGCAATCGAGCGGGAATCGCTGGTTCGTGAATGTGCAGCGCCGCTATACCTTGGCGGGGTACGCGGGAATGTTCGGGATCATGAGCGTATTCACGTTCGTTTTGGGGAACAAAGCCGAGGTGTTCCTGGCGCTGCTGGTGGGTGGTCTGGCGTATCTGGACTCGGCTCGCCGGCGCAAGCTTTGGAGATTGGCGCTGGTGATGACGCTGGCGATGGCGTTTCTTTCCAGCATCGATTATTTCCGCAGCGTACCGATCGCGGAGATGAATGCGGCCGTTGCGGAGCGGGCTCCAGAGGCTGGCGATCTGGGGCAGGCGCTGACTTCGAGCGCTGAGGCGTTCGCGGCGCATTTTTCGATGTACGGAGTGCTGGCCCGGGATACGCAACCGGTTTATGGCTATAGCTTGTATGCGCTGGTGTGCTCGGCAGTACCGCGGGTTTTGTGGACGGACCGGCCGCCGGATATCTATGTGTACTACGCCGCCAGCGTGGGAGCGATGCCGGATCAGGGCTATTCGATTCATCACGTGACCGGATGGTATTTGAGCTTCGGCTATGCGGGCGTGGCGGCGGGCGCGATTCTACTGGGACTGACCTGGGCATATTTTCTGAATGCGCGGCATCGGCTGCGTCCGGACTCCGGAATGATCGCGCGATTGTTCGCGGTGATCGGGCCGTGGATGTTCGCGGCATGCATTCCTCCACTGGTTCGCAGCGGCCCGGAAGGATACAAGGGGCTGCTGGTGGACGGGGTGCTGATTCCGATGGTAGCGCTGGCGTTTGCGTGCCGGCCGCGTAAGGCCGCCAGGCTCTTGCGATGGAACGCGGCGCACGGTTGGGCGCTGGAGGTGTCTCGACCTGATGGCGCCGACATGAGGGTCTCGCTATGAAGCCGCTCGTCTCGGTGATTATTCCGTGCCGCAACGAGGTGCGATTTCTCAGGCGCTGTCTGGATTCGATTCTGGCGGGCGATTATCCAGGAGACCGGTTAGAGGTGATCGTGGCCGATGGGATGTCGACGGACGGCACCCGGGAGTTGGTTGCGGAATATGCGGCCCACCAGCCGCGAGTGAGGATGATCGACAACCCGGAGCGGGTGACGCCGGTGGCGCTGAACCGCGCGATTGCGGCCGCGCGCGGCGGGATTATCGCGAGGGTGGACGGGCATGCCGAGATTTCGGCGAATTATCTTTCGCGGTGCGTGCATTATCTAGAGACGACCGATGCGGTGAACGTCGGCGGCGTAATGCGGGTAGTGCCGCGAGCGGACGGGCCGTTCTCGGACGCGATCGTGGCGGTGCTGGCGCATCGCTTTGGAGTGGGCAACGCGGAGTATCGATTTGGAGGCGGGGAACGGCGCTGGGTCGACACGGTGCAGGGAGGGTGCTGGCGGCGGGAGACCTTTTCGCGCCTGGGCGGGTTCAACGAAAAGCTGGAGCGCACCCAGGACATGGAGTTCAACCGGCGTCTGCAGGCCGCGGGCGGAAAGATTCTAATGGCGCCGGACATTCGCTATGACTACTTCGCGCGCACCGATCTCGGGTCGTTTACGCGGCACAATTTCTGGAACGGCGAATGGGCGGTGCTGCCGTTCGCTTATAGCGACGCGATGCCGGTATCGCCGCGGCATCTGGTGCCGCTGGTGTTGGCGCTGGCGCTGACCGCTGGTGCGGCGCTGTTCGAGTGGTGGTGGTGGCCGATGGCGATGGTGGCGGGACCGTATGTGCTCGCGAATCTGGGGGCGACCGCCGGCACGGCATGGCGAGCGCGCCGGCCTTGGTTTCTGCTCACCATGCCGATTGCGTTCGCGAGCCTGCATCTGGGTTACGGCTTCGGCAGCCTGGCGGGATTGGTCCAGCTGCTTCACGCGAGATTGCTGAATGGATCGAAACGGGAGGATGAAACATGTCTGCACCAATTACCGCGCGTCTGACGCCCCAGACGGCTGCCGCTCGTATCACTGGGCGCGCGATCCCTTTTTTCGATTACCCTCGGCTGTTTACCAGCGAGGAAGAAGATCTGGTCGCGATCTTTCGCGATGCCGGACGCCGCGGGGCGTTCATACTGCAGTCGGACTTGACGCGATTCGAGGCCAACCTGGCATCGTTCGTCGGGGCCAAGCACGCGCTGGGCGTCGGCAATGCGACCGACGGATTGCTGATGGCGCTGCGCGCGGCGGGGGTGGGCTCCATCCCGTCAAGAAACGAAGTGATTTTCCCATCGCACACCATGGTCGCGACCGCCGCCGCGATTCATTTCGCGGGTGCCACGCCGGTCCCGGTCGATTGCGGCGCGGATCATCTGATCGACTCCGCGGCGGTGGAAGCGGCGATCACGCCGCGCACGCGGGCGATTGTGCCAGTGCACTTGAACGGCCGCACCTGCGCGATGGATGCGCTGAGCGCGATCGCGGCCCGCCATGATCTGCACATCATCGAGGATGCGGCACAGGCGCTGGGGTCGCGATTCAAAGGACGCGCGGCAGGGACGTTCGGAGCAGGCGCGGCGATCAGCTTTTTTCCGGCCAAGACGCTGGGCTGTCTGGGCGACGGCGGGGCGGTGATCGCGAGCGACGATGACATTTTCGATCGCATGTGCCAGCTTCGCGATCATGGCCGCAGGGCGGACGGCGAGATCGTGAGCTGGGGGTTGAATTCGCGGCTGGATAATTTACAGGCCGCGATTCTGGATCACCGGCTGGAGAGCTACGATCACGCGATGGAACGACGGCGCGCGATTGCGAGGCTGTATCAGGCCGGGCTCGCGCCGCTGGAGGAGTTGACGCTGCCGCCGGGGCCGGACAGCGACGGCGACCGTTTCGATATTTTCCAGAATTACGAGATTGAGGCGGAGGATCGCGATGTGCTCCGCGCGTATTTGCAATCGCGCGCGATCGGCACGATTCTGCCGTGGGGAGGGAAGGCGGTACACCAATGGCCGAGGCTTGGTCTCCATGCCGCTCTGCCGCGCACCGAACGGTTGTTCGAGCGCGTGATGCTGCTGCCCATGCATCCTTATCTGGGCGACAGCGAGGTGGAATACATCTGCGAAACGATAACGGGGTTTTATCGCGCATGAGCCAGTTTCAAGGACGGCTGGGGAGGTCGCTGTGGAGATCAATGGTGCGGATCCGGCTCGCCGAAGAAGCGGTCGCCACGCTGGTCGAGACGGGCGAGGCTGGTTGTCCGTGTCATCTCTACATCGGCCAGGAGGCGATCGCGGCGGGAGTGTGCGCGGCGCTGGAGCAGGCCGATACGGTGTGGGGCGGGCACCGATCGCACGGCCATTACTTAGCCAAAGGAGGATCGCTCGAAAAGATGTTCGCCGAGATTTTGGGAAAAGCCACGGGATGCTCGCGGGGACGCGGCGGGTCGATGCACTTGATCGATCTGGAAGCGGGAATTCCCGGTACAGTGCCGATCGTGGCGGCGACGGTGCCTCTGGCCTGCGGTGCGGCGATGGCGTACAAACTGCGCGGGGAGGCTCGCGTGGCGGTGGCGTTTTTCGGGGATGGAACGCTGGAAGAAGGGCACGTGCATGAGTCGATGAATCTGGCGGCGCTGTACCAGCTGCCGGTGATGTTCGTGTGTGAGAACAATCTGTACGCGAGCCACCTGCATGCCAGTGAACGCCGCGTGGGCGATGGTCTCCAGCGCGCGGGAGAGATACACGGAATTCCTTCTTCAAGACTGGACGGCAACGATGTGATGGCGCTGTATGACGCCGCGCGCGGGGCTGTGGAACGGGCTCGATCGGGTGATGGGCCGTCGTTTTTCGAATGCCGGACATTTCGCTGGCGCGGGCACGTGGGAGCGAGCTTCGATCTGGACGTTGGTGTGACCCGCAAGCCCGAATTGGCCGAGTGGATGGAGCGCGATCCGATCAAGCTGTTGGAATCGAAAATGAGTTCGCTGGATTTGTCGCACGATCGTGCCGGGATCGCACAGGAAATCGCCTGTGCGTTGGATCTCGCGCGGCAGGCTGCGTGGCCCGAATCGAGCCGGGTGGGGCGGCACGTGTTCAGCGAGGCTGCATGCGCATCCTAAGTTACGCGGCTGCCATTCGCGAGGGGCATGCGCAGATGCTGGCGGCCGACCCGCGCGTGTTCCTGATCGGACAGGGCGTGTGGAGTCCGTGGTATGCGGGCGGGAGTCTGGACAAGCTGGAACTCGAGTTCGGGCGCGAACGGGTGATCGACAGTCCGGTTTCCGAAAACGCGGTAACGGGCCTGGCGGTGGGCGCGGCGATCGCGGGAATGCGGCCCATCGTGTTTCATCCGCGCATGGATTTCATGCTCCTGGCGGCCGATCCGATCATCAATCAGGCGGCCAATTGGTCGTATCTGTTCGGTGGGCAGGCCAGCGCTCCGGTGGTGATCCGCGCGGTGATCAATCGCGGCGGGGAGCAGGGCGCGCAACATTCGCAGGCCCTGCATGCCATGTTCATGCACGTGCCGGGACTGAAAGTGGTGATGCCGGCGACGCCCTACGATGCCAAGGGTCTGTTGATTGCAGCGGTCGAGGATTCCGGGCCGGTGATGTATATCGACGACCGCTGGCTGTATGGCGCGACGGGCGACGTGCCGGTGGAGATGTATCGCGTGCCGATCGGGTTGGCGGCCCTGCGGCGCGTGGGCCGTGATGTGACGCATCATCGGGATTTCTGCCATGGCTGCGGAGGCGATGGCGGCCGCCACCACGCTGGCGAGTGAAGGGATCGAGGCGGAAGTGATCGATCTGCGCAGCCTGAAGCCGTGGGATCAGGAAATGGTGATGGAGAGTGCGCGCAAGACGCGCCGGGCCGTGGTGGCCGACCGCGGGTGGAGAACCGCGGGAGCATCGGCGGAAATCGCGGCGACCATCGCGGCGGAGGCATTCGATCGCTTGATCGCGCCGGTGGAGCGGGTGACTCTCGCCGACGCGCCGGCGCCGGTAAGCCAAGCGGAGGAGCAGGCCTATTACATCGGGGCGGCTGAGATCGTGGCGGCGGCGCGACGGGCCATCGGGCGTTCGCTGGGATTGAAAGAGGCGGCCGCGTGAAACGAGCGATCGATATTGCCGTGGCGTTGGCCGCGCTGCTGGCGTTCTGGCCGGTGATGATGGTGGTGGCTGTGGTGGTGTGGCGGGGCGATGGGCGATCGCCGTGGTATCGAGGAATGAGAATCGGGCGCGGCGGCGTCAAATTTCGGATGCTCAAGTTCCGCACCATGCGCGTGGGTGCGGCTTCGACCGGTGTGAATTCGACTGGCCAAGGCGACGCGCGAATCACGCCGGTGGGGCGCGCCCTGCGCCGCTGCAAGCTGGATGAACTGCCGCAGTTGATCAACGTTCTTGCCGGCGAAATGAGCCTGGTGGGCCCGCGCCCGCAGGTCCCCACTGACGCGAGCTTGTATACCCGGGAAGAACGGCGCCTGCTCGACGTGCGGCCGGGGATTACGGATCTGGCTTCGATCGTGTTCGCGGATGAAAGCGCGATTCTCAAAGATGCGGCTGATCCCGATCTGCTGTACAACCAGATCATCCGGCCGTGGAAAAGCAGGCTGGCGCTGCTTTATGTAGATCATGCCTCGCTGGCGCTCGATGTGCGAATTGTGATGGGGACGGCGATGGCGCTGCTTTCGCGTCGCCGCGCGCTCCAGCAAGTGGAGCGCATGCTGCGCGGATGGGATGCGGATCCGCTGCTGGTCCGCATGGCGTCGCGGCGCGAGGAGTTGCTGGCGCATGCGCCGCCGGGTGCGAACGAAGTGGTGGAGAATTATCCGGCGCGCGCGGCACATGTCTAGCAGGAATCGCGCATGAAGTTGCTATTGCGACATCGCCGCCTGGCGAGCGAGATGGTGCACCTGCTGCTGGCCGCTGTGGCGCTCCCGGCGAGTTTTCTGCTGCGCTTCGAATTTTCGCTCGACGCGCAGTATCGGGCCATGCTCTGGCTGGCACTGCCGGTGGTTCTGGCGGTGAAGCTGATCGTGTTTCGCGGGTTCGGACTGCGCGACCTGGCCTGGCGCTATTGGGGATTCTCCGATCTGGTGCGGCTGGGGACGGCCAACTGCGTTGCGTCGGCGGCGGCTGCCGTGGCGCTGCGAATGGCGATCGGCGGCGCGTTTCCGCGTTCGATTCACGTGCTCGATTTCATGGTGTGCCTGGCGCTGATGACTGCGGCCCGGGCGGCGGCGCGGATGATCGACGAAGGCGCCAGGCCGCGCCAGGATTCCGCTCGCGTGGTGCTGATTTACGGCGCGGGGCAGGCGGGCGTGAGGGTGCTTTCAGAGGTCGCCGCGAATCCCAGGATCGGGTATCGCGCGGCGGGTTTCATCGACGACGATCCCGGCAAGCGCAGCTTGCGCATTCACGGAGCGCGCGTCCTCGGTTCGGGCGCCGAGTTGGCCGGGATCGCGCGGCGCACAGGTGCGCTGGAGGTCTGGATCGCGGCCGGGGCAAGTGGCGCTGAGCTGACCTCGATTTTCGAGAAATGCCGCGCCGCGGGGGTGGCGGCGAAACGGGTTCCGGCGCTCGCTGAAAGGATCGAGCGGGGAGGGTTGGTCGAACAGATTCGCGAGGTGCGCCTGGAAGATCTGCTGGGCCGCGAGCCGGTGGTGCTCGACGAAACAGCGATCGCCGGGCGAATCTGCGGCCGGCGCATCCTGATCACCGGCGCGGGAGGTTCGATCGGGAGCGAACTGTGCCGCCAGATTGCGCGCTTTAGGCCGGCGGCGATGATTGGATTCGATCACTCCGAGACCGCGCTCTATCAGATCGACCAGGAAATGCGCGAGCAGTTTCCGGAGGTGCGGTTCACGGCTGAGGTCGGCAACATTCGCAACCGGCGGCGATTGCGCGAGGTATTTCGCGCGCACCGGCCGCAATCGGTATATCATGCCGCGGCATATAAACACGTACCGATGATGGAGGCGCATCTGTTCGAAGCGGTCGCCAATAACGTGTTCGGAACACGCAACGTGGCGCGCACCGCGGCCCATTGGTCGGTGGAGGATTTCGTACTGGTGAGTTCCGATAAAGCGGTGCGGCCGGTCAGCGTCATGGGAGCGACCAAGCACGTCGCCGAGCGGGTGTGCCAGGAAATGGAAAGCGGCGCGCGAAGCGTGACCCGATTTTCGGCGGTTCGATTCGGAAACGTGCTGGGGTCGAACGGCAGCGTGATTCCGCGGTTCCAGCGCCAAATCGCGGCGGGAGGCCCGGTGACGGTGACGCACCCCGAGATGCGGCGCTATTTCATGACCATTCCGGAAGCCGCGCAGCTGGTATTGCAGGCTGCGGCGATGCGTTTCGAGGAGGCGGGGGGCGGGGAAGTCTTCGTTCTCGAAATGGGACAACCGGTGCGGATCGCGGATCTGGCGCGGAACCTGGTGCTATTGAGCGGGCTCCAACCGGATGCGGACATTCGCATCGAGTTCACCGGTATCCGTCCGGGCGAGAAGCTGTTTGAGGAGCTCAACGCGATCGATGAAGATACCGTGCCCACGCCGCATCCGCAGATCCGGGTGTTCGCGGGGAACTCGGCCGGGGCGGATCTGGTTGGGCTAACGCGGGCCATGCGCGCACGCGACGCCGCGGGAGTGGTGCTGGCGCTGAAAGAAATCGTGCCGGATTACAACCCGAGCAGCTTCGTTCTCAATAAGGTCCTGCGGCGCGGTGAACGAGCGAGAAGCGTAGTCGCGTGAAATTAGCGTACGACATAATTGTGCACCGCCAGGCCGGTGGTCAGCGCGGCGCTCGACCAATTGAGTTTTTGGAATAAGCGGGCGGCTCGTGGAGACTTGCGGACCAGGAGATATTCCCCTCCAATCAAAGCGGCTACCACCGAGAACTTGATGGTGGTTGCCTTCATGCCGAATTCTCCGTTTGGGCCGGCGAGCACGGGGTTGAGTTCGCGATATCCGAAAGAGCTCGCGGCGTCAAGGGATTGGCTCGCGACCAAGGGAAGCAGGCTGCGTTCCCAGGCCCTTTGAAGGGCAGCTTTTTCGCTTCCGGGGGCAGGTTCGGCGGCGCGTGCGGCAGTGACGCAAGCGGCGCAGGCTAGTAGGACGACGATTGTTCTCATCAGATGTTTCCTAAAGTGAGCGTACAGTCGATCGCAGGATCGAACAACCGAGTTGGTTTGGCAGGGGACTGGGCCGCCGGTACTGACATCGCACGCGTGTTGCTGCCGGTCGCGGTGCTCCTGATTGCGACGGCCGCGACGGTGGCGATTTCCGCACCCGATCCGCGCATTGTGTGGATGCTCGAAGCGGCCAGCCTGTCCGTGGGAGCGATCGCGATCTGGCGAGCGCCTCGCATGCGGCTACGGATCGCGATTCCACTCGCCGTGATCGCGTTAGGGGGACCGGCGGAACTCGCTATGGGTTCGACGGTGTATGGCTACCACACGCTCGATGCGTCGCTGCGCATGGCCGCACTGGTGGCGGTCGCGATCGCGTCTGCGGCCGCGTTCCGCTGCACGTCTTCGCGCGACACGCTGATTCGGACGCTCGCGTGGCTGGGGTTTGCCGTCGCGATCATTGGAGTGGTCGCGCATGCCCTGGCGCGGGAGGGCGACGCGTGGGGATTTTTCGCCAGCCGCAACAAATTCGCTCAGTTTCTCGAATTGGCGCTCCCCGCGGCGCTGTGGCGGGCGTGTAGCGGATCGGCTTCTGCCATTGCCATCGCGGCCTCGATTTTCGCCGCTGGCTTAGCGAGCGCTTCCCGGGCCGGCGCGATCCTACTGGCGATCGAAATGGTGGGGTGCGCGATTCTGCTGCGTTCGCGCATGAAACGTGCCAGCCGCTGGAAACTGGCCGCGACCAGCGTGCTGCTCATCGCGATTGCGGGTGTCAGCCAATTGCGCTCACGCCTCGACCAACCCGATCCACTGGAGGACCGGCGTGAATTCGCGCGCTCGGCGGTCTCCATGATTGGCGATCGCCCTTGGCGCGGCTTCGGGCTGGGCACCTTCATCGACGTCTATCCGGCTTACGCGATATTCGATCCCGGAGCGATCGTCGACCACGCGCATAACGATTGGCTGGAGTGGGCGGCCGAGGGCGGCGTAGGATTTCTGGCGGCATGGGCGGCGCTGGGGATGGCGATCCTGCCGGTCGCCGT
Organism: Terriglobia bacterium; assembly: GCA_963819125.1. Classification (GTDB taxonomy): domain Bacteria; phylum Acidobacteriota; class Terriglobia; order Bryobacterales; family Bryobacteraceae; genus Palsa-187. The sequence continues at coordinate 101,957 of CAWFUQ010000006.1, read as the reverse complement.
GAGATCGATCTGGGGAATCGGCGCGCTCGCGGTATTCCTGCACGCGCTGGTGGACTATCCGTTTGCGAGGTTCGGGATCGCGGCCTGGGTGTTCGTCATCATTGGTGCACTGGCACAGCGCGCGATTGAGAAAAGTAGGCCCGCCACCGCACCTAATTCCTAGACAACGAATTAAGGAGACATCGTGCGACTCATTTCCGGAGTGCCTGAAGTCATATTGGTTTTCATTCTGGCGATCGCGTGGGTGGCGATGCCGCACCGGCCGGTGCGCGCCGCCGCGCCTGTGATCGGCACGGTGGTGGCGAAGGGATCCTTCCGTCTGGACAATGCGACAGTGCATGGCAACGCCACGCTGTTTGAAGGAGCATCGGTCGAAACCACCGCGGCGACGTCCTCGATGGAGCTGATCAGCGGCGCGCGGCTTTCGCTGGCGCCCGCGTCGAAAGGAAAATTCTACGGCGACAAAGTAGTGCTCGAAAAGGGATCGAGCGAGGTGGAAAGGGCGGGGGGGCTGAAGATCGAAGCACGAGGCCTGATGATCCAACCCGAAACCGGCCGGGCGTCGGCGAGGATCTTGCTCACGGGATCAAATCGAGTAGATGTGGAAGCGGTGACCGGTTCGTTTCGGGTACTGAATTCGCGCGGGATTCTAGTGGCGAATCTGGCCGCTGGGCGCGCCCTGGATCTGGATCCGGAGCCGCAGCAGCCCGCGCAAACCAAGCTCACCGGCTGTTTGGCGTTCCGCAACGGCCACTACGTGATTACCGATGAAACCACCAACGTCACGGTGGAGTTGGGCGGACTGGGGCTCGATAAGGAGAAGGGCAATCGCGTGGAGCTGATCGGGGCAATGGATCCGACCATGACGCCGGTATCGGATGCGTCGCAATTCGTGCGCGTCGCGAATGTAAAGCATCTGGCGAAGGGCTGCGCGGGAACTGCGGCGGCGGGAGCCGGAGGCGCAGGGGCCAGCGCCCCGAAGCCGGCGGGCGCGGGTGCCGGGATCGGAATGTCGGGAACCACCATCGCGATTGTCGGCGGGGTGGCGGCGGCGGGGTTGGTCGGCGGGCTGGCTGCGGCGGGAAAATTCACCAGCTCCAGCGGAACCGTCAGCCAGTAGGGATGTCGTGTTCATGCGCCTCGCGATCTCCATTCTGCTTGCGATGGCGGCCCTGGCGGCCGCCCGAATGCCGTTGATTCGCGCGGGCGAAAATCCTCGATCGAGCGCTGTCCATATAGAGCGAGGCCTGACGGCGGAATCGGCTCACGATTTTGCAACTGCGGAACGCGAGCTGCTCACAGCCGTCGCGCTCGACCGTCAATATCTGCCTGCCTGGACACTGGCGAACTATTACTTCCGGCGTGCGGATCGCGAGAACTTCTGGCCCTGGGCCAAACGGGCCGCGGATCTTTCCTTCGATGATGCCGCGCCGCTGCTGGCGCTCGCCGACATGTTCGATCCCGGACATGCGCTGGATCGACTGGGGCGTTCGAGCAAACTCCAGCGCGCGTATCTCGACCTCCTGATTCGCGACGATCGATGGCCCGACGCCATGGCGGTCGCGCGCCTGATGGCAAGTGACGCCGGAAACTTCCCGCGTCTGCGTGCCTTCACCACACATCTGATCGCGGCTAAGCGCGGGGACCAGGCTTTTGAAATCTGGAATCGCGTGGCCGATCGAAATCCGCATCCCCCTACGGGCGAGGGCTTCGACTGGAAGCTCGAATCGAATCCTCACATGACGGCGGGTTGGCGCGACGGCGAGTTCGAGTTCTGGCTCGACGGGCATGAGGATGATGTGGTCGCGCTGGTGGAACGCACCATCCTGATCGACCGGAGCGAAGTCACCGTGCGCTCCCAAACTCGGACCACGCTCACCGGGTTGCATTGGTCGCTCGATTCGCGGGTGGCCGGGCCCCTGGAGTCCTCCCCCGAGTGGCGCGAGGCCTCGGAGACGTTCACTTCCCGGCATCCGGGCCTGGCGCGGCTGGTGCTTCTCTATCGCCGCGATCCGGGCGCGCTGCCAGCCGAAGGACAAATACAGGTCAAGCTCTATGAATAAGACACCGCATTGCCGCTGCCCAAAATGTGGCTCCGACCGCGTCCACCGGTCTCATCGCCGCGGGATCGTCGAGCCGCTGCTGTGCATGCTTGGCGCGGATATCCGCCGCTGCCATGGGTGTTGCTCGCGACGAGCCTGGTGGGGATCGTTCGCGATCCGCGTCGGTGCAAACAGCAACCAGGTGAGCCGGTTTTACTCGACCGCCATCCTGGCCGGCAGCTTCGTGTTTTGCCTCGCGATTATGTGGTGGGTTATGACCAGAATGCCAGGCTGAGCGCACTACTCCCTCAGGACTTTCTTACTAACACCCACACCTCACAGGTCGATGGAACAAGTGAGGTATTCGAGTGTTCGATTTCGCCAGCCCTGCCGCCCGTCCCTCGTCGCGATTCCTATCTGGCAGCGCGATCCTCCATTGCGCCGTCGCGGCTGGACTGCTGACTCTGCATTTCGCGCCCGCGGTTCGGGCCGGCTATGTGCGGCGCGTTATTCTGCTCGCGCCTGCGCCGGAGCTTCACCGCGGCGCACTGCCCAGGCCGCGGGTGACACCGATCAAACCGGAAGATGCCGCTTCGCTGCCATCCGCACCACCGCGCGTTGCCCGGGAATTCCACGCTCCCGCGCAGGCACCGCATCCGATCGTCCAGCGAGTCATGTTGGCCGCGATCGCGCCCGTCCCGATCGAGCCACCCCGCGTGAGTATCCCGCGAATCGAGCTCCCCGCCATCGAACCCGCCGCGCCGCGAGTGCTCCAGACCGACAACTTCTCTAATGCCAGGGCCGACGCACCCCCAAGCACCGCGAACCTTGTCGCCAGACCCGCGGGATTCGGTGCGATCGAAACCTCATCGACGGTTGCATCCACCCGCGTCCTGTCCACCGGATCGTTTGGAGCAGCGAGCCGCGCCGTCTCCTCGGAAGGCCATGTGATCTCGCGCGGCGGATTTGGAGATGTTCAGGTTGACTCGAACGCTACCGTCGCGCGCCCAGCCAACGCGGCACCGGCATCCACCGCGGTCGAAATTCTGTTCAAGCCGCGCCCGGCCTACACTAGCGAAGCGCGCCGGCTGCAAATTGAAGGCGAAGTGCTCCTCGAAATCCAGTTCACCGCGTCCGGCGAGCTTCGCATTGTTCGCGTAGTCCACGGTCTGGGCCACGGTCTCGACGAATCCGCGAGCGATGCCGCCCGCCAGATCCGTTTCCGGCCGGCGCTACGCGCGTCCGCGCCGGTCGATGCTACTGCGATCGTCCATATTCAATTTCAGCTCGCCTACTAAGAGGACCCATGAAGACCATCCTGCTTGCCGCGCTTCTCGCTTTTTCGGGCGTGTTTCCGCTATCGGGTGCGGATCGCCCCTCGGCGGCCGATCAAGTAGTCGACCGCATGGTTGAGCACGAAAAATCTTTTCTCGAATCGATGTATGTCCGCATGCCGCTCATTGAAACCTACATTCAGGAAACTGGCGAAGCCGGACCGTCCCGCGACCATTATTTTCTCGGACGGTTCCGGTTGGGAGAAAACATCGGCTATGAATCGCTCATCGATCGCACCGATGCGCCCGCGAAAGTGGCACACTCGCTGATGCCGTTTCACTCCACGCCTAAAGCCGCGCCGATGGCGTTTCTGCCGCGCGGCTTCGCGCAGATGGCGGTGATCGACCTGCACGACTTCAATCGCCGCACATACCGCTTCGAATTCGTACGCCGTGAGTTTCTGGGTGAAGTGCGCTGCGTAGTGTTCGACGTGACCCCCATCAATCGCACGCAACCCGGGAAATTTGTCGGCCGCGTGTGGGCGGAGGATCGCGATTTCGCCGTCGTGCGCTTCAACGGAACGTATGTGCAAGGCGTGACGCCTAAGGGCACCACGCCCGAGCGCTACTTTCATTTCGACAGCTGGCGCATGAACGTCTCCGCGAACGATTGGGTGCCCGCGCGAATTTATATCGAAGAAGAGCCCGCGCCCGGCGAATCCTCCGGCATGCCGCACTTCAAGGCGCAGTCGCGCATCTGGGATTATGCCGGTGCGCGTACCAGGAAGCTTGATGAGCTTACCAACATTCTGATCGAAAGCGAATCGCCGGTGAAGGATCAAGCCACCGGGCAGGATAATTCACCGCTCGAAAGCCAGCGTTCATGGGAGCGCCAGGCCGAAGAGAATCTGACCGATCGTCTGGAAAAAGGCGGGCTGATCGCGCCGCCGGGACCAGTCGACGAAGTGCTGAATACCGTGGTCGGCAATCTGATTGTGTCGGCGAATCTCAATGTCGACGCGAAGGTGCGGGTGCTGTTGACCACGCCGCTCGAAACGTTTTCGATCGGCCACACCATCGTGATCAGCCGCGGCTTGATCGACGTCCTGCCCGATGAAGCCAGCCTCGCACTGGTGCTGGCCGATGAGCTGGCGCACATCGCGCTGGGCCACGCCACGCAAACGCAGTTCGCATTTCACAATCAGACCATGCTGAGCGACGCCGAACTGCTGCAGCGCTTCCGCTTCCAGCGTTCTACAGAAGAGATGGAATCGGCCGGGAAGAAGACCATTGAGATCATGCGCGCGTCGCCGTACAAGAACACGGCGCAGGCGGGATTGTTTCTGAAAGCGCTGGGGATCCGCAGTGGGCTGTTGCCGCGGCTGTTGCAATCGAATCTCGGGAATCAGGTGGCGAATTCGGCTGCGATCGCCCGTCTGGCCGAATTCACCGCATCGGCGCCCCCGCTCAATGACGCTCAACTGGAACAGATCGCCGCTCTGCCGTTGGGTTCGCGCGTGAAAGTCGAGCCGTGGAGCAATCAGATCCAGCTCGTGAAGACGCGGCCGATGGCGCTGCTTTCGCCGCGCGAAAAGATGCCCTTCGAGGTGACGCCGTTCGTGCTTTACCTGACGCGCATCGAGCGCACACCGACTGAATCGAAATGAGAGTACCAGAGTCCTGGGCCGGTGAGAACGTCGCGGCCATAGGCGCGAATTCTCGAAAACGATAGCATACATCAACAAGTTGTACGATCAACGCGCGGCTGACGACCTCCGACGTCTCCGCGCGTTTTTTTCTGTTACGCAGCCTCCCGAATCATACGGAAAGCGTAATCGTTCTGTTACCAACTCCGCGAGTACTAAACCCGCGGTCCCATCGCAGAGCCTCGAAGTGCTGGACCCCGGCATTACTACCAAGCCATATGCCCGTTCGCGATCGGATGACATGCTCGGTGCATGGGAAAGTGGAGCAAACGGGCGGTGTTCGGACTACTGTGGCTGACCTTCGCCGCTTCGGCGTTTGCCGGGGGCGTGGTGATCACGGCGCAATCGGTACCCGAAACAGCGACGCTTGCATTAACCGGAGCAGGGCTGATCCTGGTCGGCCTGCTGCGCAAACGCAAGAGCGGCGAGTAATTCGGCGAACCCTTGACACGATTCGCTACCATGAATCGTGCGCAACGTAATCATCATCGGCTCGGGCTGCGCCGGAAATACGGCCGCTATCTATACCGCCCGTGCGAATCTCAAACCCCTGGTGGTCATCGGCCACGAACCCGGCGGACAGCTTTCCATTACTTCTGAAGTCGAAAATTTCCCGGGATTTCCCAAGGGAATCGATGGGCCGGAGCTGGTCGAAAACATGCGCGTGCAGGCCGAAAAATTCGGCGCCGATTACATGTACGGCACCGTCAGCGAATGCGATTTGTCCAAGCGCCCATTCCGGCTGAATATTGACGGCGAGTGGCACGAATCGCTCACGCTGATCGTCGCGAGCGGCGCTTCCGCGCGATGGCTGGGGTTGCCGAACGAACAGAAATTGATCGGCAAAGGCGTCAGTTCCTGCGCCACTTGCGACGGCGCGTTTTATCGCGAGCGTAAAGTGATCGTCATCGGCGGCGGCGATTCGGCCATGGAAGAGGCGAATTTTCTGACCCGTTTCGCGTCGGAAGTGACGCTGATTCATCGCAGCAGCACCTTTCGCGCGTCGAAAATCATGCTCGATCGCGCGCGTGCGAATCCGAAGATCAAGTTCCTGCCGAATACGGTGGTCGAGGATGTACACGATATCGAGAAGGGCGAGGTCACCGGAGTGACTCTGCGCGATGTCACGACGGGACGCACCTGGACCCAGGATGTCGACGGATATTTCGTCGCCATCGGCCATATCCCCAACACCAAGCCGTTCGTCGGCAAACTCGATCTCGATCCCGATGGCTACGTGGTCAGCCACGGAGGCGCGCGCACGAACATCACCGGCGTGTTTCACGCGGGCGATGTACAGGATCGCGTGTATCGTCAGGCCATCACCGCGGCGGGCGCGGGCTGCATGGCGGCGATCGAAGTCGAGCGATTCTTAGAAGCCGAAGGCCACTGAGCCCCGTGGCGCAGGCTGTCCAGCCTGCTGAGCCGAGAGTCATCTCGGCTCTTCCGAATCGCAACGACGAGTCGGCCTAATTCTCCGTAGGCGTCCGAGCCACGCTATCGATCACCATGGTTCGAAGCGTCAGCTTCACCGATTTCAGTCGCAATCCCGTCTGTTTTTCGAGAGTGCCAGATATGCCGCGCAAGTCGATCCCCGGATCATCCGGCGGGCTATAAGAGGGCATTCGCGCCGCCATGGCCGGGGGCAGGATGGTGACCGAAGGGGTCGGTAGTGCGAGATGGAAATCAAACGGACCATCGATCCCCGTCTTGTCGATCACTAGAACGCTACCCTGGGTGTAGCTCAAGCTCAACATGTTCGCCAAGGACTTCATTGAGCATTGACGGAACGTGGTGCGCATAACTCCTAACTGATTGTCGAATGATGTACGCCAGCTAACTCCTGGAGCTAAAACCGGAAATCCCGTGTCTTGATCTGATCCGTGGCTGGCGTCCAATTTGAATCCGTGCTCACCAACGACCAGTTCGAAGCCCCCCACGTCTCGGGCCTGGTCATGGAACTTCAGCGCGAATCGCTCGGCCACCAGATTCCGAAGCATTAAAGGAATGTCTTTGTCCGTGCTGCCTGGCGGGATTTTGGCCGTCAGGGAATACTCGGTCTCAAGCCACGGGGGACCCGAGATGTGCACGCGGTACACGTCGTACTCCGGATATGCGCCAGCATATGAGTTCTGAATTAATTCTTTAAGAGAGATTCGCGACCATGCAATTCGCCCCGGATCTCCCGTATTAGGTCCCGTGTGCCGAGGCTGTAATACAAAGGATGGCGAATTCGCGTTTATTCGCGTGCATTCGCGCCCAGTATAACTAATTTGTCATGCGAGGACGCTGGAACTTCTTTTCGATATACTTCGCGGCTTCCTCGAGCGCGCCGGCTGTATCGTCCTTGGTACGCACCGCCAGACGATACTCATTCAACGCGCGATCCCGCTGATCGCTAACATCGTAAATCTGGCCGAGCTTGATATGCGCCCACACCTCAATCCATTTGGGCGATGTATCACCGGTAAGCGCTTCGCGAAATTCGTTCGCCGCCGGCTGCCAGTTCTGTTGCAGGAAATGCACCTCGCCCACCCGATAATGCGCCAGCGAACTCGCGCGATTCACGTCCAGCGCCTTCTGATATTCGCGTAGCGCTTCGTTATATTCGCCGATCTGCACGAACTGCTCGCCCTTGCGAATCGCTACTGCAATGCGCACATCGTTGTCCCAATGCAGCACCTGCCCCTTGGGATCGAGCGAAATGCTCTTCGGCCGTCCGAATGTATCGACTGAGAATTCCGACGCCACGCCGACCACTTCCACTTTCTTCTCTTCCGGATTACCTTCCGTCTCGACACGCAGCGTGATCGGCATGCGGAAGGTGTCCATATCCTGCGTGACCTTGCCCATCACGCGAAATCCTTTTTTCGCATTCTCGCCGCCGTAGCGGAACACATCGTACTTCAAAGTGAACTCCGGCGCGCCGCTCGATTCGGTCCACTCGATGAAAAACCAATTCAAGCTGTCGCCGTAAATATCCTCAGCGAGCTTATGGAAGTCGTCGGTGTTGGCCGATCCCCACGGGTACTTTTCAGGGAAAGCCTTCAGCAGCTTGAAGAAGTTATCGTCGCCCATCACGCCGCGAAGCATGTTCAATACGGCCGATCCCTTGCCCGCAGTCGACGCCCAGAACTCCGGCGAATAATCTTCCAGGCGCGAGTCTTGAATCAGCGGCGGCTCCGTCACGGTCAGCGCCGCGATGTAATTGTCTTTGATCCCGTTTTCGAAGGCGCTCTCGCCGTTGACCTGCTGCGCGTATAGCAATTCCGAATATCGCGCCAGCCCATTTTCGATCCACATGTGATTACGGGTCGTGGGTGAAACGAAAGCTCCCCACCATTGCCGCGACACATTATCCGCCACCAGGCTGATATCCGGCTTCTTGCCGAGCGCCTGAGGCGATAGGAACACGATGCCCGGACCGCTATAGCCCTTCGGAGTGCCTGGCTCGGTTTCCACCACGATCAGATTCCGTTTCGGGGGTGCGCCGAACAGATCTGTGAAATAGACCATGGCGTGTGCGAATTCTTCTCCGTACGCCGGCGCCATATCGGCTGAATCACGGAAGTAGAAAAACGTGGTGACGCCGTTCGCCGACACCGGCTTGCCTTCGCCCCGGACCACTGCGAAATTTCCAGGAAAGGACGCGCGTTCGAAAGTGAATTTGTACGCCGCCATCCCCGCGGGCGCCGCTTCCTGCGTGCCGCTATCGTTGGCGACTACCTTAAATCCGGCCGGTACCGTGATTTTCATTTCCGACGCGAACCGATCCGCCGAATAATCGTTCACCGGAAACCAGCGCGCCGGATACATGAAATACGCGTAGTCGGGATGAATCGCCGCGAACTTAATGCCGAACACCGGCGACTCTTCGTTGCCGGTCATTTTGCCGTCATACACGAAGGTCAGCGCCGCCACCTTGCCCTTGCGCAGCATATCCGGCAAGCTCAGCCGGATGGTGTTGTCGGCGCCGCCGCGCGATGCCGGGATTTGACGGCCATCCTGATCGAGCACCTTGGTTAGAGTCAACGCGTTGTTCAGCTCGAAAGAAACCGTCGAGGTATCGTCAAGAGGTGTGAAGCGCACCAGAGCGCTTGCGGAAATCGTCTGCGCGGCCGGATCGATCTGCGCATCGATCAGATAGCTCTGCACATCGATCCTCTGTTGCCGCTGCCCGCGATCCTGCGCGAACGCGCCAGCGCTCATCAGCCCCGCGATTGCGAATAAACTAACTGACCGAAACCGTCTGTTTGCTCTCACGCCACACCTTCTCGATCCATTCCGCCGCGGTCGACATCGGATCGCCACCCGTCGCCAGTTTTGCTCTCACTTCCGCCAGTCCCGCACGCATCTCCTCGCGAGCCCGCTCGTCATCCAATAACCGGATCGCCTCCGCCGCGAGCGCTTTTCCAGTCATATCCTTCTGGATCAACTCCGCCGCGACCCTCCGTTCCGCCACCAGGTTCACCATCGAAAGAAACGGCGCGCGAACCAGCCAGCGTCCCAATCTCCAACTTAACTCGTTTACGCGGTAAAAAGTCACCATGGGAGCGCCCAACAGCGCCGCCTCGATCGTTACGGTCCCACTTGCCGCTAGGGCCAGGTCGCAGTAGGCAAGCGTATCCCAAGTAATCCCTTCTTTTACTTGGATGGACGCGACGCCGTTGCGTTCCCAAAATTTCACAGTGTCGCGAATTTTCGACGTTTCCGATCCGAACCCCGGCGGAAGCGCCAGAAGGAACGTCGCCGCGCGCGTTTTGGCAATCCGCGCCGCTGCGTCGAGCAAATATGGCAGGTGCCTGGCGACCTCGCCATGCCTCGACCCCGGCAGCAGTGCGATCAGCGGGCGATCCCTCGGAATCGCGAACTGCTCCAGAAACTCTGAGCGGCTCATCGACGGTTTCACGATCCCCGCTAGCGGATGTCCTATATAAGTGGTCGGAACGCCTCGCGTCGAGAAAAATTCCTCTTCGAAGGGGAAGATGCACAAAAGACGGCTAATGTTCCCGCGCAGAGTCCCGACCCGCCCTTCACGCCACGCCCACGCCTGCGGGGCGATCAGGTACACGATCGGAATCCCCAGCGCCTTCAGTTTCTTCGCCAGACGCAGGTGAAAATCAGGCGAATCCGTCAGCACGGCGATATCGGGCTTCTCGGCCTTCGCAGCTCGAATCAACTTGCGAAACAGCAGCCAAATGCGCGGAATATGCGGCACCACTTCGATCAATCCGGCCACCGCGAGCGCTCGCGAATCAACGATCGCGCGAACCCCCGCGGCTTGCATCCTCGGCCCCGCGCATCCAAAGAATTCGGCGTCGGGATGCCGCGCGCGCAATGCTTCGACGATACGCGAGGCGTACAGATCGCCCGAAGCCTCACCTGCCGAGATGAACACACGCACCAGTTCAGTGTAGCGGGATGTGGGGCAGGCACTCATGCTGCCGAGCCTGAGGAAATGCTGGTGGCCGTCAGCGAGGCGCGACAGCATGGAGCGCGCTGGTCGGCATGAGATAGAATCATCGGATGCTGCACCTCCGCTTCCGCACTTTAGTCCTCGCGACCGGTTTCGCCCTGGCCGCATTCGCTCAAACCACGCCCACCATCAAGCCCGCCGATTATGGGAAGTGGGAAACGCTTGGAGCAGGAACGCTCTCGCCCGATGGCAAATTCATCGCCTATGAAGTTCGCCGGGTCGATGGCAACGGTGAGATGCGGCTCACCCCGACCTCCGGTGGCAAGACGACCGCGATCGCGTTCTGCACTAACGCAGCGTTCTCGGCCGATTCGAAGTGGTTAGCGTGCTCAGCGGGATCTTCTGAAGCGGATCAGGATCGCGCGCGCAAAGCCGGCCGCCCGATCCAGAACAAGTTGAAGCTGATCGAACTCGCCAGCATCAATATCACGACAGTCGACGACATCAGCGGCTACTTCTTCTCCGGTGACGGATTGTTCCTCGCGTTCCGTCATGGTGGTGCGGGCGGAGGCGGCCGTGGCGGAAATAACGGAGGCGGCGGTGGACGTGGCGGCCGCGGTGGAAATGGCGGCGACAACGCCGATCGCAGCGATCCGGCGGGCGCGACCGTAACCATTCGGAATCTTGCGACCGGCGTCGACACTACCTTTGGCAATGTGACCAACGTCGCGTGGCAGGATACCGGCGCGACGCTCGCCATGACGCTCGGAGTGGAGGGCCGCACTGGCAATGCGATTGAAGTGTTCGACGCACACGTCGGCTCGATTAAAGTGCTGGATAGTGGTGCGTACTTATACAGTTCGCCCACCTGGCGTCGTGATTCGAGCGATCTGGCGGCGTTCCGTTCGGTGACCGACAAAGCCTACGACGGCGACAGCTACATCGTGCTCGCGTGGAAGAATCTGGGCGAAAAGAAATCGGTGGGCGTGAGTGCTCCGCAGCGAATTGTATCCTCGCGCGCGCCGCAGTGGTCCGAAGACGGCTCCATCATTTATGTCGGTGTAGCGGATTGGCTCAAGAAATCCGAATCGAAGCGCGGCGATGACGATCCTTCGACCGTCGAAGTGTGGCACTGGAAAGACGAGAACGTGATCAGCGAGCAGAAGTTGAACACCGCACGCGATCGCGATCGCAACGCGCCCGCCGCGTGGAATCTGGCAAGCGGAAAGCTGACCCAACTCACTACTAATGTTCGTGAGACGGTGAGTCTGCCGCGCCACGGATCGCGCGCGTTGGCGCTCGATGGCACGCCCTACGTGACCGATTCGATGTTCGGACGCCGCTACGACGACGTATATAAGGTCGACATGAACACCGGCGCGCGGGCGCTGGTCGCGAAAAAATTAATCCCGCAGGTCGATTTTTCGCCGGGCGGCCGTTATGCGGTCAATTTCAAGGAAGGCCAATTCTGGGCCTACGATCTGGAAACCGGCGCGACGAAGAACATCAGCAAAGATGCCGTGTCGACTTCCGGATTCACCAACAGAGAGAACGATTATCCGGTGACGCAGAAGCCGCCCTACGGAATCGCGGGGTGGACCAAGGACGATCACAGCGTCATCGTTTACGATTCTTACGATCTGTGGGAACTGACGCCCGACGGTTCCGCGAAGCCGAAAAAACTCACCGACGGTGCGGCCGATGAAGTGCGCATGCGCTACGTCCGCCTTTCGCGTAACGGCGGAGGCGGAGGCCGCGGTGGTCGCGGCGGCGGTGGAGCCGATGCCGAATGGATCGATCTCGAAAAGCCCATCTACCTGAGTCTCGAAGGCCGCTGGACCAAGAAGACCGGATTCGCGCGCCTGATCAACGGCAAAGTCGAACGCGAAGTTCTGGTCGACAAAGGAGTTCGCGGGCTCGAAAAAGCAAAGAACGCCGATGTGTACGCCTACACGCAAGCCGCGTGGAATGAATCGCCGAATTTATTCGTCGCGGGCGCAGATTTGAAAAGCGCGAAGAAAATTAGCGACACCAATCCGTTCGCCGGCGATTACGCGTGGGGCAAAGCCGAACTGGTCGATTACAAGAATTCGCATGGCGATCGCCTGCAGGGCGCGCTGTACTATCCGGCGAATTATGATGCCGGCAAGAAGTATCCGATGATCGTGCAGATCTACGAAATCGAAAGTAATGAGCTGCACAACTGGGCCGCGCCATCTGAACGCATCACCTACAACGCCACCGTGTGGACGCAGAACGGATACTTCGTGCTGCGTCCCGACATAACGTTCAAGCCGCGCAATCCCGGGCTATCGGCGCTCGATTGCGTGACGTCGGGCGTCAAGGCTGTTCTTGCGAAAGGCATGGTCGATCCGAAGAGGATCGGCCTGGTGGGCCACTCCTGGGGCGGCTACGAAACGACGTTCATTCTGACGCAGACCGACATGTTCGCGGCGGGCGTCGCCGGCGGGCCGCTGACCAATCTATCGTCGAGCTACGGCGAAATCTACTGGAATAGCGGCGGTCCGGAAACCAATCACGTCGAGGTCGGGCAGGAGCGCATGGAGGTTCCGCTGTACGAGGATCCGCAGAGCTACACGCGCAACTCTTCCGTGTTTTATGCGAACAAGCTCGCCGCGCCGCTGCTGCTAAGCGTCGGCGATAAAGACGGCGCGTCCGATTGGCATCAGGATATCGAGCTGTACAATTCCGCTCGCCGCGCGGGGAAGAATTGCGTGATGCTCGTCTATGAAGGCGAGAATCACTCGGTGGCGCAGAAAGCCAATCAGATCGACTATCACACGCGCATCAACGCGTGGTTCGATCATTACGTGAAAGGCGATCCGGCCCCAGCGTGGATCGATCAGGGCGTGACCCAGTTACAGCGCGAGCGCGAATTGAAAGCTCGCCCCCCGTCAGGCGGCGCCGAACGCAGTCCGGGAACCGGCGGCGAGAACTAGACTCGATACCCTTCGATTTTCCTGATTAGCGACCAGCGCGCTCCATCCTGTCGCGCCTCACTGACGGCCGTCAGTCTTTGGAGGCGCGACAGAATGGAGCGCGTTGGCCGGCGATCCACATCGGCGGCGTGGTGTATATTGTTACATCTAGCTATGCGCCGATTCTTTTTCACCACCACTGTGCTCGCCGCGACCACTATCGCGGTCTTCGTCGCCGTCCCGAAAGCTCAATCCGAGCCGCCGCAATCGAAACCGAAAGCTGCGGCGAAAGGGAGCGCCGCTGTGCCTCCTGCGTACGGCAACGCCGACGCGATCACGCAGGAAGAGCTGAAGAACTACCTGTACTTCATCGCGTCCGATCAGCTTGAGGGCCGCAATCTCCCCTCGCGCGGATTCGATATCGCGGCGCTCTATGTAGCGAGCCACCTCGTCGAATGGGGACTCAAGCCCGGCGGCAGCCAGACCGGAACTAACGGCCCTCTGCAGCCTTATCTGATGCCGTTCGAGCTCGTATCGAAATCCGTCATTCCGGATCAGACCAAGATCTCGCTCACGGCGCCTGGCGGTGGTCGTGGAGGTCGCGGTGGTGGAGGAGGCAACGGCGGCGCACGAGGGCGCAACGGCGGCGGCGACGCGAATGGACCCCGCACCACCGATTTCGAATTTACAAAGGATTGGACGCTGGGCGGCGGTGGCCGCGGCGGCGGTTCACTCGACAATCTTGACGTGACCGGCAAGCTGGTGTTCGCGGGTAACGGCTACGTGATCAAGAAGGGCAACATCGATCCTTACTCAGGTCTGGACGTGAAGGGCAAGATCATCGTCGTCGCCGGATTGCCCGCCGAACTCGCCGCGCAACAGGCGGCAGCGGCTGCGCGCGGTGGACGCGGTGGCGGCCGTGGTGCCGATCCTCTCGGCGAAGCCTGCATCGATTACTGGTCGCCGGAGCAGTACGCCGCGAAAAATGGTGCGATCGCCGTGATCACGGTTCCGAACTTTCAGCAGCTCACCGCGCAAGCGAACCCCAACGCGGGTGGATTCGGCGGAGGCGGTGGCCGCGGCGGTGGCTTGAACGGCCCCGCCTATCAGGTCCCGAAATTCCAGGGCAACGCGACCTGCCCGGCAGCGCCCGCGATCAATGCAGGCTTGTCGCTGACCAACGCAATTTTCCAGGGCGAGAAATCGAACGCGTCACAGGTTTTCTACGCGGCAGGCGCCAACACCAAGCAGGATTCCTTCGATCTGGGCGCCGAAAAGTCGCTCAAGCTTCACATCAGCGTGAAGAGCGAATCGAACCACGCCGAAAACGTGGTCGGCATTCTGGAAGGTGGCGATCCCGTCAAGAAGAATGAATACGTCGTGATCAGCGCGCATCTCGATCACATCGGATTGGCCGCGCCGCAGCCTGACGGCCACACCGTCAACAATGGAGCCGATGACGATGGCTCCGGAACGGTCGGCGTGATGGCCATCGCTCGCGCGTTCGCCGAGGGCGCTGCGAAAGGCATTCGTCCCGACCGCAGCATCATCTTCTTATGGAACGCCGGCGAAGAGAAAGGCTTGTGGGGTTCGCAATATTTCGCCGAGTTCCCACCCGTCGATCCGACTAAGATCGTCGCCGATCTAAATATCGACATGATCGGACGCACCAAAGGCCCCGGTTACACCGATTCCGATCCGCAGCACGTGCTGGTGAATCCGGGCGAGATCATGGTGGTTGGCCCGAACATCAGCAGTGACGATCTCGAAAAGACCATCGAGACCGTGAATGGAAATTATCAGAAGCTGACCCTCAATCACTTTTACGACGCTACCAAGCCCGACGCCACGCACGATAATCTCGGCCCACAACCCAATGGGCAGCGGATTTTCTATCGCAGCGATCATTACAACTTCGCCAAGATCGGCATTCCGATCGCGTTCCTGACCACCGGCCTGCATCCCGATTATCATCGGCCGACCGATACGCCGGAGAAGATCGACTATAAAGAGATGCAGATCGTGTCGAAGACCATCGCAGCAGTCGGATGGGTGCTCGCCACGCAGCCGGGCCGTCCAGCGATCAAAGCGGATCTGCCCGAGCAGCTGGTCAAGGATATGAAGCAGGCGAAAGATCAAGGTTGGGGCAAGATCACCCCAGTGCTCGCGCCGCTGCCGGGCGAGCCGTACTAAAACTTCGTCAGCCACGAATGCACACGAATAAACACGAATCAGAAGTTGCCTTATTTATGTTCATTCGTGTCCATTCGTGGCTAAAATTGTCTTTGGAAAGGTGACACAAGCATGATCGCTCCCGTACTATTTCTATTTCTCGCGCAAGCGCAGACCACTCCCGCCGCTCCGCCTGCACGCGCTGCGCAGACGCCTGCTGCTCCCGCCGCCCAGGAAGGCCGTGGTGGTGGACGTGGCCGCGGCGGAGTCAATGGCCCGGGTCCCGCGATCGGCGGCGAGATCGATGAAACTCCCGTCGTCACGCATCATTCCATCAACGTCGCCGGCAAGACCCTGAATTACACCGCGACCGTCGCGCAGATGCCGCTCAAAGACGCCGCCGGCGAAACCGAAGCGCACATCTTCTACATGGCGTACACGCTCGATGGCGCCGACCCGATGAAGCGCCCCGTCACGTTCAGCTACAACGGCGGCCCAGGTTCGGCTTCGATGTGGGTGCATATGGGCGGCATGGGTCCGCGCAGCCCGCAGCTTCAAGCCACAGGCGGAATGCTGCAGCCGCCCTATCGCTTGAAAGATAACCAGGACACCTGGCTCGATAAAACCGATCTGGTGTTCATCGATCCGGTCGGCACCGGCTACAGCCGCGCGAAATCGATTGAGGTCGCGCGCCGCATGAACGGTGTGCAGGGCGACATTTCATCCATCGGCGAATTCATGCGCCTGTACATCCTGCACAACAATCGCGAGCTCTCGCCGCTGTTCATCGCCGGCGAGAGCTACGGCACTTTCCGCACCGCGGGCGTGGCGGGATATCTGATCGATCGCGGCATCGCCTTCAACGGCGTGGTGCTGATCGGCACGACGCTGAATCTGGAAACCATCTGGAGCCGCAGCGACGATCTGGTGTATCAGCTCGAATTCCCGACCTATGCCGCCGACGCGTATTATCACCACAAGGTCGCGCCGGATCTGCAGAAGAAGGATCTGAAAGCGTTTCTTAAAGACGCGGAAACCTTCGCGATGAACGACTACGGGGTCGCGTTAGGTAAAGGTGACGACATCACTCCCGCTGAGCGGAAGGCGATCGTCGATAAGCTGGTGCGCTTCACCGGCCTTACGCCGCAATATCTCGAAGACACCAATCTTCGCTGGGATGTGGGACATTTCACGCGACAGCTTTTGAAGGATAAGCACGAGACCATCGGCCGTTACGATGGCCGCCTGGCTGGTCCCTCGGGTCTCAACACCGGCGAGACCAGCGAATACGATCCGTCGAGCACGCTGATCACGCCGCCCTTCGTCGCCGTTTTCACCGAGTATCTTCGCACCGAGCTCGGCTACAAGACCGACATGACCTACTACACCAGCGGCGGTATTCAGCCGTGGGATTACGGCCAGGGCAATCAATTCGGCGACACCACCGCGATGCTGCGCAACGCGATGACCAAGAATCCGTACATGAAGGTGATGATCGCCGCGTCGTATTACGATCTGGCGACGCCATACTACGCGGTCGAGTACACCTTCAATCACATGGCGCTGAATCCCGAGATGCACAAGAACATTTCGTGGGATTTCTATCAGGCCGGCCACATGCTGTACATCGATAGCGATTCGCACTCGAAACTCAAGAAGGATTTCGCGGATTTCATTTTGAGCGCAATCCCGAAAGAGCTGCAGTAGTTAAACCGCAGCGCGAGAGAATAAACGGATCGGCAAGCTCGCCGGTCCGTGAACATTCAGGGCCTCGCGCGGTTCCCACGGCCCATCGCTCGCGAGCTCGAAGTGCGGAAATCGATCATACAGCATCGGTAGCGCCACGCGAGCTTCTAATCTCGACAACGCCGCGCCCAAACAGAAATGCATGCCGTGCCCGAACGCGATGTGCGGATTCGGATCGCGCGTGATATCGAATCGATCCGGCTCCGCAAATTTCGCAGCATCCCGATTCGCCGATCCCAGCATCGCCAGCACCAGCGCGCCTTTAGGAATCGTCTGCCCGCGAAGCTCGACGTCGTGCCGCGGCGTTCGCATGATCCACGCGAACGGCGACCGGTGTCGCAGAACTTCTTCGATCGCTGATCCGATCAACTCCGGCCGCGCGCGCACCATTGCGAACTGATCTGGATTCTCCAGGAAACACAACACCGCGTTGTTCAGCAGCGCGCTGGTAGTTTCCTGCCCGGCCACCAACAGCAATTGAAAGAACCCCAAAATATCCTGGTGCGATAATTTCTCGCCGTCGATCTCCGCCTCCATCAGCCTGGTCAACAAATCATCCTGAGGCTTTGCGCGCCGCTGCTCGATCATCTTGCCGAGATACTGACTCATCGCGATTGTCACCAGACCGTAGTCGTGCAACGCACGCTCGGCTCGTTCGTCGCCGTTGCGCGTGTAACTCAGCGTCAGGATGGTGTCGCTCCAGCTCGTGTACATCTCCCAATCCGACATCGGGATGCCGATCAAATGCGCGATTACTTTCATCGGCAGTGGTCCCGAAAATTCCGCGGCCAGATCGATCACCGCGCCGCGCTTCGCACGCGCCTCGCACGCATCGAGCAGCTCGCCCGCCAGTTTCGCGATCAGCGGTTCCAACCCGGCGATCATCTTCGGCGTGAACGCTCGTGAGATCAGCGATCGCTGCTTGGTATGCTCTGGCGCGTCGTAAAAAATGAACCAATTCGGCGCCGGCACTCGCGAGCTGAACGTCTCCGCATCGTTCAGCACTCGTTTCGCGTTGTCGTAGTCGAAAACTGCCCACGCGTCGAACGGCGGCGGGATGCGCACTAGCGGCGATTCCGCGCGCATCTTTGAGAACAACGCATACGGATCCCGGCGACTCTCTTTGGAAAAAAAGTTCATTGCTTCACCCTATGGCCCTAGAGTGTTTCCCGTTCTAAAGCGTTTCAAGAACCGCCGCGAATTTCGCCGCCACCGCCGTAAATCCCTGCTCGGTCGGATGCAGCTCATTCGCCCACCAGTCGGTGTAGTTCGCCGGATTATTCGAAAGCGTACCGCGCAGATCGACGAAGTGCACATTAGCGAACTCCGCCGGTAGCTTCGCCGACATCGCGTTGAACTGATCGATGAGCTGCTTCATCATCGCTGTGTTGGTGGGCGTATCTTCGAACCGCTTCTCGTTAAATCCCGGCTTCAGCCACGGCCCGGGAAGAAACCACCAACCTCCCAGGAACCCGCGACCATCCGGAACCGGATAATCGTAGCCGTGGACCACGATGGGCAGATCTTTCAATTGTCGCGATTCACACAAGCTGTCGATCGCGGCCACCATCACGCGATATGCTTCGGCCACACGCTGGTTGATCACGCCGTCGACGATTTCCGCGTTCCATCCCGCGATCGGCGATGTCGCGTTGTTCAGCAGCATTCCGAATTCCGTGCCCGCGATATCGTCGCCGCCGCCCGAAAGCAGCGCCGCTTTCGGCTTCACGCCCAGCGCCAGTACCTTATCCAGGCACTGCGCGAATTTGTCGAGCTGTCCCGCCTGATACGCCATCGATTCGATCGCGTCGCCCGCATGCGCCGACGACTCCACGTTGTACCCATAGTTCTCTTCCAACATCGTCAGCACGTCGTGAATTGGATAATCGAACCACGAATCGCCCGCCGCTACCAGATATCCAGCCGTCTCGATCTTCGCGCTCAACGTGACTTTGTTGGGATGCGCCGCCAGCACCTGCGCACGTTTGGTGCGCGACACCGTGCGCCGCGCCGCGACATCGGCGGCTTTCTGTTTTCCAATCGCGATCGCGTCCTGCGCCATGCTCTCCTCCTATTTCGTGGCCGGCGGAACATCTGCCTTTTTCGCTTCCGCGATCAGCTCATCGCCGTCCTGCCGCGTAATCCATCTCTGAGCCACCATATCATTCACGTCCTTGCTCACGGCCTGGACGTAAGCGGCATGTGTAGGATAAAGCTCGCGAATTCGCGCGGCGTCGAAGGGGACTTCGTGCCCCGCGATCCTGCAAAAGGATTGCCCCGTCGAATTTCCGAACCACGTGCTCACCGGCACGTCCAGATACGGCGTGCGAATTCCACCCGTCACGTTGCCGAATTTGTCGAGCACGGGCTTGCCATCTTCGACGCGAATATTTTCGGCGCGCGGCGCGGCCGTACCTTTGATCACCCACGCCTCTAGATTGACCAGGATGGCGTCGTGCGCGACCCAACTCGGAAATCGGCTGCGCGGACCCTCGTTGCAATCCATCGGCGGAACATCGCGGCCGGCTTTCTTGATGTCGTCCGGCGAGGCCGCGAACGCCAGCTCATCAGGAGTCGCATGACCCGATCCGCCGATCTCGTAATTGCGATATTGATCGTGCTGTTCATCACTGTCTGGTCTGCGTGCGGCCATGCCGCTCAAGTAATCCGATCCGCTCATGATGCGGATCACCGGCACACCCGCGTTATGAATCGTTCGCCGCGGATCGCCTGCCGGAATCGGACCCGCGCACTGATTGATCGCCGATGGTCCGCTCGACACCGCGATTGAATACGCATCGAACATCGATTTACCGTTCTCTTTCACGACCAGCGGATGAATCGCATTGACGTACGTGTACAGAAACGATCCTGTCTGCGAATATCCCCACGCGATCACATGCTTCACCTGCGCGGTCGATTGCCCGTAATTCAGCGGATTCGATTTGTCAGCGCTGCGCAGCCAAGCGCCGGTTTGCGTGTGGATGTCCCACACCAGCCCGTTTTCGGTTTCACGAGCACTGTCGCGCGCCACCATCGTGCAATTCTTTGGATCATTCAGCGGCACCGGATTCACCCAGTTGAGCGCCGCGTAACGCGTGGGATTGAAACTCTTGAGCGCCGCCACTGACACCGGCTTCGCCGTCACTGCCACCCACGCATCGCCGTTGTGCACCAGCGCGCGATGATCGATCGCCCATCCGATATTCAAATCGAACAGGTTCGACGGGTTCATCATCTCGAGAACGACGGTGCCGCTGAACTTCGATCGATTCAAAGGACGCCGCACCAGGACTCGCGTCGTGTAAGGAGCATTCGCCGTTCGAACCACGGCAGGACCAGGCGCAGGCCAATCGTAAACATTGGCCGTGCCGCTTAGCAAGAATTCTTCTTCGACATAGCCGATCGATTTGAGATCGGTAGGCACGCGGGTGTGCGCCGCGGCGCCGAACGCATAATTATCAGCCGTCTCCTGCAGCGGCCCGGTAGCTCTAGGAACCGGCGTGCCTGCAAAAGCACCGATTGCGATGAATGGAATGAGTCGCCACATAGCGACTCATCATACACGTGGCGCGGGCTGTCCAGCCTGCTGAGCCGAGAGTTCATCTCGGCTCTTCCGAAACCGCCGACCCGAATGTCGACGCTTGGTGAGCTTCTATCTGCTGAATCCCCCGCGACCGCCGCGACCCGCCGCCGCGCCCGCTTCCGCCGGTGCCAGGAATTTCGGATCCAGAATCTTCGCGATCTGATCGCGAGCGCCTTCCAGATGCGCCTTGGTATCGTGATCGGTCGCCTTGGCGATCGCCGCCGTAAGTTGCGCGCTCAGTACGTGCAGCTCGGCGCGATAGAACGGCTTTTCGTCTTCGCTGCGGGCAGCGCCGCCGCCGCGACCTCCGCGACCACCGGCCGCTGCCGCAGCCGCCGACGCTGGAGCGGGATTCAACTTCGTATTGACGATATCCAGATACGCGTTCTGCAAATTGCGGCGATACGCGTCAATCTTAACCGCCGGCGAATCCAATTCCTTCCAGATTCCCTTGCGCACCGTGGCGAGCAGCTCCGCCGCCGTGTACGCCGATGCTCCATCCACCGCCTGCTGCTCGATCAATCGTGCAAAGCGCTGATCGTTCAGCAATTGATTGAGCACCGAATTCTGCGCGCTGCGAATGCGGGTCAACACGCCGGTCGCCTCAATGCGCCGCAGGATTTCCGGATCGATCATGAAGCTGGGCGTCTGGAACGCGTTATCCACGAGGAATTTCACCGCTTCTTCCTGCTTGATTTTGGGAATCAGCGTGAACACGCGGCCTTCCTGTCCCACCACTTTTTCCTGACTGTTGAACCCGCCCACCACCTGCGCGACGTGTCCCATTTCCGTCTGCCATTGGCTAAGCAGCCGGCCGTACAACTCGCTCAGATCTTCGTAGGTTTCGCCTTCCTTCCAAGCCGTCGCGGGCATCAGCATCTTGGAGACGCGCTGCAGGTTCTTCATGCCCATCGCAGTCGATTTCACCGGATCGGCATCGCCCACAGCTTCGCTTTCTTCGCCAGGATCGGACCCCGCGGAATTCGCGGTTGAGAAGCGATACTCGGGATGATTATCCTGCTCGCGCGCCCATTTATCGAGCGTCGGCTTTTCATCATTCGGGCTCTTCGCGGCGGGAAGCGGCGTGTAGCCCCACTTGGTGGCCCAAACATCGTACGGACCGATGCGCGGGATCAGATCCTCCACGGCGATGTGATCCTCCGGCTGCGCCACGTAATTGAAGCGCGAGTAATCCATGATCGAAGGCGTGTGCCCATACTTGTGCACGAACTCGGCTTTGCGAATATCGTCGGCCTTGTACATCGAGCTCGCCTTCATGTTGTGCTGAAAGCCCAGCGTGTGGCCGACTTCGTGGCACACCACGTACTCCAGCAGGCGACCCATCAAATCATCCGGCAGCGGCAATTTCGACGCGCGCGGATCCAGCGGTCCCACCTGCACGAAATACCAGTCGCGCGCCAGATTCATCACGTTGTTGTAGAACTGAATATCGGCGTTCAGAATTTCGCCGGTGCGTGGATCGGAAATGTGCGGTCCGCTCGCATTTTCGACCGTCGAGGGCAGCCAGCGAATCACCGAATGGCGCACGTCTTCCGGAGCCCAGTCGGGATCTTCCTTCGCGGTGGGCGCGTCTTTCGCGATGATCGCGTTCTTGAATCCCGCCGCGGCGAAAGCTTCATTCCAATCCTCCACACCTTTCTTCAACCAGGGCGCCCATTTTTTCGGCGTGGCCGAATCGATGTAGTATACGATCGGCTTCACCGGCTCCGACATGGCTGCGTTGGGATCTTTCTTTTCCAGCCTCCAGCGCGCTATGTAGCGAACAGTGCGCGAACGGTATTCGTCCGCGGTGTAATCCATCTGCGCCGACGTAAAATATCCGACCCGTTCATCAAAGAGCCGCGGCATCATGGGGTGCTCCGGCAAGCGCACCATGCTGTGATGCAGCACGATGGTCGCGCTGGTGCCGCGCATGGTTCCGCCGCCGAGTCCGCCGCCTCCACGACCTCCGCCTGCCGCTGCCCCGCCGCCGGCTGCGCGAGTATACGTCGCCGTCGCTTCCGCTTCGACATTCTCCGGATACGTCGAAATGCGATCGACAAAGGACCGCGAGGCATCGAACGCCGTCGCGCCTAACTCCTGGCGCGCGCTGAATTCGGGAACATCGGTGTTGAACAAACGGCTGACGTCGATCACCGGATCGCCGTCGTGATACGCCGCCACGTTGAACGCCATGATGATGGTGCTGTTATTGGAATTCTTCACGGCTTCGGCGATGGGCGAATCGGGATTCGCGGTGACGCTGAAGTTGACGTCGCGCAAATACACGCGATTGTTGCGCAGTTCCCAATCGACCACGCGCGTGTCGCCACCTGTCCGCCGCCGTAACCGACGCCGACGGTAGTCTTGGCGATCTGCGAATTCCACAGATATTGTTTGCCGAGCTCGGCCTTGGGAATCTCGTAGAAGAAGCGCTCGCCGATCTGGTGAACGGTGAACAGTCCTTTCTTTGTTTTCGCTTCCTTCGTGATCACGCGATCGTACGCCTGCGGATTCGGCGCGCCGAGCGCCGCGCCACCGCCGCCTCCTCGACCCCCTCCACCGCCGCCACCCCCGGCTTGGGGCGGTTCATCCTGCGCGCATAGCGCCGCAGCGGTCAGAATCGCGAATACGAGAGGTAACGTTCGCCGGATCATCAGGAGCTCCTTCGTGTTTGGATAACACGCAATCGTATCAAAATCGTTACCGGCGTGCAGCGCGTCAGGAGCCGCGGGAGGGCTTGTAAAATTGCCGGTATTTGCGCAATATAAAGGGAATCATGTCGAATAAGATTTCGTATTTTGCCGTTGCGATTCTCCTGGCGGCGGCAAGCGCTCCGGCCGAGGACCTTTCGGGTCCGGAGATCATGAAGCGCGTTCGCACGGCTTATGAACAGGCGGTTTCGCTGCACCTGATCGTGACCCGTGAAGATATCGTCAT
The DNA here is from genome assembly GCA_963819125.1 of Terriglobia bacterium. Lineage (GTDB taxonomy): Bacteria > Acidobacteriota > Terriglobia > Bryobacterales > Bryobacteraceae > Palsa-187. Next base: position 78,136 of record CAWFUQ010000006.1, on the reverse strand, counting down.
TCAGAACGGCAACTCCAACCGGCTGGTGACCGATTGCGAGTTCGCGGCGCGTGGACGCGAGCGTTACTTCGCTCATATCAAACGCAACGGCACCGACGCCATTTCCATGTGTGATGGCGAAAATACCTGGAAAATGCTGCCTTCGCAGAAGAAGTGGACCCAGATCGCGGCGGCGGCGAGCGGCGCTCCGGATGCCGGTCCAGGTCCGCAGGATTTGCGAACGTTCGTCGCAATCACCACGTTCGGACAATTCGCCGCCATCGCGAGCACCGGCCAGAATCCACAAGTTGAAAAAATGGAAGACGTGAAGGTCGGCAATGCGAAGATCCCTTGCTATGTGGTGCACGTCGATACCGACAAGGCGGGCTACAAGCTATGGATCGATCGGGAGCGGTTTTATGTTTTGCAATCGACCCAGACCGCGACTCCGAAAGCGGGTCTGACCACCGAGATCCACACCCGAACTTCGCTGCTCGAAGTGAATCAGGACATGCCGGACAGCTTGTTTGCTTTTGCGCCTCGCAAGGGGTGGGAAGAGGTGGAGATGCTGATCCTGCCGGGCGAGGAGCGTGCATCGCTGCTCGGCTCCCGTGCCGCCGGCTTCGCGCTGAAATCGCTGGAAGGCGAGCAGGTCGCGCTGAACGACGTTCGCGGCAAACCGATCGTGTTGGATTTTTGGGCCAGTTGGTGTCCTCCGTGCCGCGCCGAGCTGCCTTTGATCGAAAAGCTGCGTACGGAATTCGACGGCAAAGTGGCGTTCTACGGCGTCAATGACGAGGAAACGTCGGCGGCGAAAAACTTCGTCAAGAAAAATGGCTACAGTCTCACCACGCTGCTCGATTCCAAGCGTCAGGTGCACCGCCTGTATGGCGTCAACGCGATTCCCACACTCCTTGTGATCGATTCTCAGGGTGTGATTCGCACGCATTTTATTGGCGGGCGCAGCGAGCAGCAGCTGCGCAAAGCGATTCAATCGGTAGTCCAATAGATCGACATATAAAGGAATGTACGCGGAATGCCGATTTGATTCTGTGAGGGAAGTGGCATGTCCATCTGGATCGGTTCTGCGCTGACGGCTTACGTAATTACAATCGTTTGCGCGCTGATCGTGGCCAAGCGGAGCCAGAATTGGCGCATTCGGTTGCTCGCGTTCACGGTCGGGTTGCTGCCGCTGTGCCAGGGCGTGATCCTGATGGCGAATCACGACATCCTGATCGGCCAGCAGGCGGCGCGCACCGCGGAATCGCTGCAATTGCTGGTGTGCGCGTTGTGCCTGACGGCGATTCACCTGTTGAATAAAGAAAATCGCGATCGCAAGGGAACGGATGTGCGGCTGCGTGTCGCCGAAGCTGCTTCGCAGACGGCTGGCGATCAGATCGGCTAAGGCGGCCGGAGCTTGACCAAGCATGTCCAGCACCCCCCCCGCCCCCGAAAGGGACAGCCTGACTTGAGCATTTCATTATTGGCGCCAAGGGGACGCAACGCTCCGTCCCTAATTAAGATTTAAGCCTTCGCCGAATCCGAGAGCGTCTGTTCAAAACCCCAACGGCGCCATTTGCGCGAAAATCTCGACTCCAGTTGCTCGACGAATTCTTCCGATCCAAACGGCCGACCGGCGTAGGTGCACCTCCGCAGCAACTGCGTCGACCCGACGTCTTCAGCCGCGTCATGCATCGCCCGCCAGGTTTCCGCCCCTCCCGCGCGCTCCCAAAATTGAAGATCCAGAACCCCGCTGCGATCGCGTGCCCCAGTCAGGTGCGCGCCGGCACTCGACCAGGCGTACCTCTCGGGCGACGCCACCAGGAACGCGCGCACCGGGTTCTGCTCGATGTACCGCAGCGCGATCCACATATGCTGATCCGACAACGGGCATGAGAAAAATCGGTTCTGCCACACATGCCCGGTGCGCTGCCGGCGAGCGTTATAGGCCTGGGCGTAGCGTCCATGAGCGCGGCGAAACAGCGTCGCCAGCGAGTCCTCTTGGCGAGGCACCACCAGCCAGTGGACATGGTTGCTCATCAGGCAATAGGCCAGCACGCGCACCCCGGCGTCGGCCAGGTTGTAGCGAACCAGGTTGAGGTAGGTCTGGTGATCGGCCGCGGAGTGGAACACGTTCTGGCGATTCGTCCCCCGCTGGGTTACGTGATAAGGAAGATCCGGCACGACGCAACGAGCGTTTCGAGGCATATCGGAAGACAGTGTTTGGAGAGAGGCGAAATTCTCAAATCCGCGCGAGCGCTCCGTCCCCTTCGATCGAAAAGCGAAGTGCTTAATTCAGGCTGTCCCTGTCCCTGTTCCCCCTGTCCTGTCCCCCCTGTCAATTCAGGCTGTCCATGTCCCCCCTGTCCCCCAGAACGCCCAGCCGCCGCGTGTTGCGCAGGCTGGATCGCATCGAGTCGCTGCCGCCCGGTCAGCAGTCGGTGCTGCTGAAAACCATCGATACGTTTTTGGAGAACGCCGCCTTGAAGTCGGCGAGACGGTGAGCGCAGCTTAGCTAAATCCGGGAAATGCTCGTCTGTCCCTGTTTTCCCCTGTTTTCCGTCCCTGTTTTCCCTGTTTTCCCTCCTGTTTTCCGTCCCTGTTTTCCCTGTCGTCCCCAAGTCAGGCTGTCCCTGTCGTCCGTGGTCCTGTCGTCCTCGTGGCTGCGCGCGTCGCCGTTAACCCGAAGACGCGAGGTTCGAGAGTGGATTTGGCTCCACGACAGAGATTCGAGCTAGCAAGGCAGAATGCCACGTTCATCTTTGGCCGTGAGCGCCGCGAGACGGGTGAGAATGTCGGTCATGTGAAATTCTGCTGTAATAGTGCATCGGAGGTCGAAGGCATGAAGCACAGCAGACTGGTGGGCCTGTTCGTAGCGCTGCTCGGGGTATTAGCGCTGTTTTCCAGCCTGAATAAGCCGGGCGTCGCCGCATTGCGCGGTTCCGAGGTGCTGGGCCTGATTGGTTCCGGCATGTGCTTCGGGGTTGGATTCGTGGGGCTCATCGGGAAGCTCCGGGTTCGGGATTAGATGACGCTTCCTCCCTGAACTGTTGTCGGTCATCAGAAAACGTAGTTTTCTGAGTCTTCCGCCGGCATAGAGGGCATTGACGACATCATCTGCGGCGAAGGCGCGATCATCTTCGGTGTTGACGATCTACGTCGATCTGCCGGATACGCTTCTGCAAGCGAGTGCATCGGATCAATGGCTGGCCCGCCGCCTCTACGACGATCGCGTGCCGCTACACGTAGTGGAGACCGCTTTGCTCCTGGGATCGCTTCGCCGCTGATTCGTCCAGCCGATTCACCGCGGCTCTCCGCGAATCCCGAAGTACGTAAATAGAGAATGCTGATTCGAGGCTGCTGCTCAGCGCGAAGGAAGTTGTCCAACGCCAGCGTATCGGCTTCGGACGTCTTGAAATACGCGAAGTTGATCGACCCGGGATCTTGCTTCTCGAAGCTTCCAATCGCCTCCGCCAGCGTATTCCATGATGCCGCCGTTGGCAACCGGTCGGCGCCGAACTCAACGTTCGGTAGTGGAAGGGTTTGTATCTCATTCGCGCCGATCGGCACTCCATCTGAAAGGGGTCCTTCGCGCGCATAGACCGCAGTCCCATCTTGATGCACGGAGATGACGCCTGCGTGTCCAGCGAGAAATACCTGTTTACTGAGATTGACCGCTATTGCATCACGCCCGTCTGGATCAGTGTAGAACAGTGGATTGTTAAGCCCGTACGCGTACATGTTCCAACGCTGGGGATTAATAAGATGCAATGCTGTTCCGCTGATAGGATCAGGCGACGTGAACCGCCCCTGGGCACTCGACATGTACCTGGCTTCAAAGAAGTCGAGGCCGGTTTCGGCGTCTCGTCCTTTGGACGTAACCCGGGACAACGGCGCACTACTTATCCGACTTAGTCGGAGGCATATCGTACACGTAAATCGCGTGGCTCAACCCACTCGGCTGGCGATCGATTCTCGACGCTTTCCACCCGGGTACTGGATAATCTTCCGAAATTACCCGAGCTCCCGCCTTCAACCGAGCTTCCAGCTTCGGTCGCAGCGCTTCATTCAACTGCCGACCCAGATAAATGACCACCACATCGGCGTTGCTCAAGCCATCCAGATCGATCTTCAGCAGATCGCCCTGGATCACCTGCGCCTGGCTCTCCACGCCCGCCTTCTTGATCCAGGCCGTGGCCCGCGCGGCCAATCGAGGCGAAATCTCGACCCCGATCGCCTTGACCTTATATTTCTCGACGGCCGCGATCAGCACCCGACCATCGCCGCAACCCAGATCGTACAGCGTTTCGCCAGATTTGATGTTGGCAAGCTCCAGCATGCGGTCCATGACCCGTGGCGGAGTGGCCACATAGGGCGATAACTTGTTGGAATATTGGGCGAAAACCGGTGTGCATGCCACCAACAGGACAAACGCACCCGCGAAATTCACGATCCTGCGCATTTCCACTCCCTCACGAGTACCCCTTATATCGTCATCATAGACGCGCCGCAACGTACCAGCCGTACAGCTTTCTTCACAATTTTTTTACGAAACGGAAGCTACTGCAGCGCCCCACTTGCCGCAGTCCGGCTGTGTTTGGATTTTACTATACGCGAAACCATTTCGGTAACCGCGAACCATAAGTCGCGAGGGCGGCTGATGGTGTACTCGGTTCCCTTGAAGGTGCGGACCGCGCGGCTGATGGAATCGCGCCACGGGGTCATCTGCGGGTTCAGCGCATAGTTCATGTAGAACACGGGGTAGTCGATATCGGCGAACGGCTTGAGAGTTTCCTGTGGCAGGCCTTCATCCAGCATGATTTTGGGACCGGCGAACACCACCGCATCGGGGTGATCGTCCGTGCCCATCTCATTGCGAATCAGATCTGTCAGGAATTCGGTGTCGCCGTGCTTCTGCGCCAGTCGCTTCAGATCGATGCGGCCCAGCTTCACCGAATTGATGGCGTCGCCCAGCGCCGGGAAGTCGATGCGATCCGCGCTCTGCTGGCGATAGATCACGCGCTGCTCCTGGATGTTGAACGCGACGATCGAAAAGTTCGTGAATTGCGGTTCGCGCGAAATGCGGCGCAGAATCGAGACCAGCGCCAGCGTATCGAACGGCTGGAACGTCGCCGCATCTCTATCCTGCGGCGCGAAATTCACCAGCACCTTGATGCTCAGTCCATGGTCGCCCGTGGGACGTGAAATGGGCGGCTCATCGGTGAATTGCATGGGTTCCAGGCGCGACACCTGGCCGGGCGCGAGCGACAATTCGATCTGCTTATCTTTGGCTGCAAGCGTCGCGTCGACATCCCAATAGGAGGAGCACATACGCTCCGACCGGTCCCGCATCAGCCAGTCGACGTGATAGGTGCCTTCGCCCAGATCGACACTGCCCGAAAGCGTCGCCTCGCCCTTAGCGTTTTCCTCGAGCGAGGGCACCCGGAAATGCTGGACGAAGTAAGAAGGCTGATCCTTATGATCCTGGGGAGTGACCCGGAACAGAATGGTGAGCTGATTTTCCAGGCCGGCCAGCTCCTTCAGTGGCACCGTGACATCGAAACCGTCATGGAATCGCAAATCGAAGCCGAGCGTCGCGGTTTTGGCCGGCGTGACCGTGCAGTTGATGTCTTTGCGCGGCTCCTGGGTCTCGAGCACGGCCATATCGCTGCTGAAGATCCGCGCGGGAGCTTCGCTGCTGCCCATGGGAACCTGCGCGTTGACAGGGAGGGCCGCAAAACAAGCGGCGCTCGCCAGAAGCGGCTTCGCTCGCCGAAATCCCCCCAACGTCAACCAGCGGACCATAGTTCCTGCGCGTCCTATCCCGATGGCAACCCTGCTCTTTCTAGATCGGAGCAAAGGGCAAAACGTATTATGGCCGAACTTTATGAAACATCAATAGTACAGCCTGAGCAGACGATTTGGAAGCCAAATCGTAGACAGTCAGAAGATACACCGGACCGATGTTTCGTTGCGTCACGTCGTCCAATCGGTCGGAGGATGAGCGTGGCGTTCGAAGTTGCCGCAATCAAGGTGATTCGCGCATTGCGCGGCGACGGCGCTGGTTCCGGCCGACCACTAACCCTCGATTTGGCGCGCTATAATGTGAATTCAGTCACCGCGTTCCTGCGCAGGAGTTTTCACCCCTATGTTTGATCTTTTTCGTAGCCGCCAGAAGGCCGTCCGTTACTTGCTGGGCGGCATCCTGGTTGTAATCGCTCTGACGATGGTCATCACGCTGATTCCAGGAATCGGCACGCCGTCGTCCAAGTCCGATGACCCAACGCTCGCCGAGATCGCCGGCCACAAGCTGACGGCGCAGGAAGTGATGATCGTGGCGGCGAACAAGCAAATACCGCCCGAGATGCTCGGCATGTATCTGCCGCAGTTGGTGGATAGCATGGTGCAGCAGCGGGCGCTGGTGTACGAGGCGGAGCAAATGGGCTTTACGGCCTCCGACGACGAGGTCTACAACATGATGGCGCGCGCGTTTCCGCAGTTTTTCGAGAACGGCGTGCTGAAGGACAAGCGGGTTTTCGAAAATTGGCTCAACCAGAATGGCCAGACCATCGACGATGCGATCAGCCTGACGCGCGAGCAAGTGATCAGTCTCAAAGTCGAAGACATGATCTTTTCGTCGGTAGTCGTCGGGCCAAAAGAGGTTGACGACGCAATCGGACTGAAGTTCGACAAATCCAAGATCAAGTACGTGGCGTTCCCCGGCGACAAGTTCAAGAGCCAGGTGAGCGTTACGCCGGAGGAGATCAAGGCGAGCTTCGACGCGCATCGCAACGAATATCCCCTGCCCGAGAAGCGATCGTTCACCGCGGTAGTGCTGGATCAGGATAAAGTGGCGGCGTCGATCGAGGTGACCGACGCGCAGCTTCACGCGGCCTACAACGCCAACCTGGACAATTTCCGCATGCCGGAGCGCACCCACGTGCGCCACATTCTGGTAATGACGCAGGGCAAGCCCGATGCCGATAAACCGAAGGCGCTCGCCAAGGCGCAGGACCTGTTGAAGCAGATTGAAGGCCGGCGCGGATTTCGCGCAGCTCGCCGAGAAGAATTCGGACGATACCAGCAACGCGTCGAAGGGCGGCGATCTGGGGTGGATCGTTCACGGCCAGATGGTGCCGGAGTTCGAAAAGCCCGCGTTCGCGCTGCAGCCCAAGCAGATCAGCGAGGTGGTCACTTCACCGTTCGGCTATCACATCATCCAGTGCCTGGAAAAGGACTCGGCGCGCCTGAAGCCGTTCGACGAAGTCAAAGCCACGCTGGCGGACGATCTCCGCAAGCAGGGCGTGGCGGACAAGATGCAATCCATGGGCGATCAGCTTCAGGCGGCGATCGCGAAGGCGCCGGGTTCGGTGCTCGATATCGCCAAGCAGTTCGGTGCGACGCCGATCACCGTGAAAGACGCAGAAGCCAATGCTCCGATTCCGACGCTGGGAGTCAGCCCGGAGATCGAGGGCGCTTTGGGCCAGCTTAAACCGAACGGCGTCTCGCCGGTGTTGCTGCTGCCAGCGAATCGCCTGGCGGTGGTGGTGCTGAATAATCGGATCCCGACGCGGCTCGCGGAACTGCCCGAAGTTGAATCGAAGGTTAAGGACAAGCTGCTGAGCCAGAAAGCCGACGGCGTCGCGACGCAAAAGGCTATCGAAGCGGTGGGCAAGATTCGGGGCGGCGAGGATATGGCTAAGGTCGCGAAATCGATGGGCCTGACGGTGACCGAATCGATCGAGTTCACGCGCTCAGATTCCGTTGAAGGATTGGGCGGCGCGGCGCAGATTATGGACGCGTTCACCAAGCCCATCGGCACCGTGATCGGGCCGATCAATCAGCCAGGCCCCGGTGCGATTGGGGGAATGCCGTTCAACGTGGTGTATCAGATCGTCGATCAGAGCCACGTCGATCCATCGAAACTGACCAATGAGCGTGCCATGATTCTGGACCAACTCAAGAAGGACAAGGCCAGACAGGCGCTGCTGCTGATGACCGATTCGGTATACCAGCGGCTTGCCGCCGACAAGAAGGTCACCGTAAACAAAGACGCAGTCAAGCGGTTGATGGCGACCCTCCACTAAAGCGGATGGTTCATTCCTTGCTGGATGTCTGGCGGAGTCTCACCGACCCCGAACGCCTGATCCATCTGCTTTCGCAGGTAATCACGGGATGGCTGGGGTATGCGCTGCTGGCCGGCGTGGTATTCGCCGAAACCGGACTGCTGGTCGGGCTGTTTCTGCCAGGCGATTCGTTGCTGTTCACGGTCGGCGTAGTGTGCGGAGCAGGCGAACTGAATATCGTCAGCGTGTGCGCGCTGCTGACGGTGATGTCGATCATCGGCGACCAGAGCGGCTACTTTATCGGTTATCGCACCGGCCCGTCCATCTTCAAGCGCAAGGATTCGCTGCTGTTCAAGCAGGAATACGTTCATCGCACCCAGGCGTTTTATGAAAAGCACGGCGGCAAGACGCTGATCTACGCGAAGTTCGTGCCCATCGTGCGAACCTTCGCGCCGTTTATGGCGGGGGTCGGGCAGATGCGCTACACCAGATTCCTTGGGTTCAACGTCGTCGGCGGCGTGCTGTGGGTTTTATCGGCGACGCTGGCTGGATATTTTCTGGGCGAATACGGTCCGGTGCGGCGGAACTTCGAGAAGGTGGTGATCGGAATCGTGCTGATCAGCGTGCTGCCGATGATCTTTCAGATCTGGCGCGCACGGCGGGAACGGGTACCTCAAGCTGCTGCCTGATGTGGCGCAGGCTGTCGAGCCTGCTGAGCCGGTCGTCTCGGCTCTTTTTGAACAAAAGCCCGAAAAGCCGGCACGACTGCCGGCTCAGCAGGCTCGACAGCCTGCGCCACAATCGCTATTTCTTTACCAGCGGCGCAATGATCACACTGAGAACGTCTGGCTTCGATGAATCGCGCTCCAGGTGCGGATAACGCTCCCCGCCGCGGTACTCGATGCGATGCACGCTGAAGTATTCGCCATTCTGAACTAACAGCTCGATGGGATCGGTGCTCGTCGCAGTTCTTTTCACCGCGTCCTCCATTACGGATGACGTGAAGCGCCGGTTGTTCACGGCGACTATCTTGTCATTTGGCGTGATTCCGGCCTTCTTCGCCGCACCGTCGTAGCTGACATCCTGCACCACACCGTCATCCTTCACGATCATGCCGATCGAATAAGTGTAATCGGCGCCGTGGTAACGCTCTTCGAAATCGCGAAAGATGTCGGACTTGGTGGAGCTGTAAGTCAGCTTCCACCCGCCGTTTTCGATGCCGCCCATGGGCGCGTGCGGCTCGGTGCGCTTCAAACGGTCATTCAGAAATTTTGCCCAATCGTGCGGCTGCACCGAATTCAGCCCGGCGACTACATCATCGAACGTGTAGGTCTTGAGCGCCGGCGCCCCACCCGGCCCGCCATGGAAGGTGCGGCAGAAATCGTTCAGCGATTTCGATCCCTTGCTCAACTGCCGGATGGTCACATCGGCTTCGAGCCAGATCAGAATGCCTTCATCGTAATAATCGACGCCGCGGCGATAATCCGAGTAATCCTCCCGAGCGTCATATAAAAGCTGCGCCGCGACCGCGGTATCTTCGAGCGGCCGCCACAGCCGCCCGGCCTTGCGATCGAGCGCCGCCGTGACGCGCGCCAGATAATCGCGAAACTCTTCGGGCGTGTACAGGCCGACGCGCGCGGTGAGAATATCGCCGATGTACTGCGTGAGCCCTTCATACACCCACAGCAGGTCGCCCTTCATCGGCTCACTGTAATCCGGTGTGGCGAGACCGGCGGGGCGGCGATACTTCCCGTTCCAGGAATGCGTGAATTCGTGCGGCAGCAGATCGGCGTTGGACTTGCGCGACGCTTCGTCAATCAACCCGCGCTCCCCCACGCGATCGTCACTCGATTCGTGATGCTCCAGCCCGAAGCTGGCCACATGATCGCTCAGCGTGTACAGAAAATGATAGCTGCGATAATGCCGGGAGCCGAACAGCGCGCCCGTTTCTTTTACCAGATTCTTGTAGCTATCGAGTTGCGCTGGCGTAATCTCCAGGGCGCGATCGCTATCGGCAGCCAGATGCAGATAGTGCGTGGCACCGCCTTCCGTGCCGAGCTCGATGGTTCGATAATGCCTGCCCGCCGACACCGGCGAATCGACCAGAGTAGTGAGCGCAGAAGGCTGGAATTCGATCTCATTCGCGGATTCGCGCGCGATGGGCAGCGCAGTGCCGTAGCGCCAGCCGTCGGGCACGCGCAGGTTCGCCTGGAAACGCAACTGATCCGAAGACGAACCCTGTGGATACAGCAGTACCTGATTCCAGTTGAGAACGGAAAGTTCGGTGGTCGATGAGCTTCCCGAAGAAAAGCCCGCGCTATCTGGCGGCGTGATCTGGTCGAATGCGACATCGAGTGAATTCGCGCCGGCGGGCACCGTGACGTGATAGGCGTACATGTTTTCCGAATCTCTTCGCCAAGCGACGGGCTGCCCGTTCGCGGTGATCTTCAAACCCACCATATCGATGATCGGACCGGTGGGGCCGTGCTCGCCGGGAATCCATTCGGGATAGAGCAACGTCATGGGGCCGGGCTTGGCCGGAATCGTGAGATGCGCGTGCAGGATCTTGTGCGGCGCATCCGTTTCGTCGACCCACACGCGAATGGTGTTGTTGTCCTGCGCCGCGGCAAACCCCGCGAGTAAAAGAACGAGCGAAAGTCTATGCATGCGTCGCTTGGAGTCCTCGATAAAAGAAAATGAGATCGGTGGGCGGAGGCGCGACCCCTAACTGCCGGAACATCGCCATCACCTGGCCACGATGCAGCGTCGCGTGATTCACGACATGCAGCACGATCTGCCACAGCGGCGTTTCATACGGATTGCCCTTGGTGTCCTTATAAGAGATGACGCGCATCAGATCGGAATCGGAAAGTCCGGCCGCGAAATCCGACCACCGCTGTTGGATCTGCGGCCACTGGGTTTCGAGAGGTTCCGGCTCGATCGCGATGCCCAGGATACGCGCGACCCAGGTGCGATCGGCCATCAGAATATGCTCGAGGGTTCCGCGCACGGACTTATTGGCGACACCGAGATCGCGAGTAAACTGTTCAGGGTCGAGCTTCTGTGCCGCCTCCAGCAGCCGCCGCGACGCCCAGTTCGAATACTTCAGATGCACACGCGCGCCGTCGGCCGAAATCATCGTAACAGCCACGCGCGCATGGTCCGCGAAACCAGATCCGATGCGTCCTGCTGCACGAAATGGCTCGCGCCGGGGATGGTGACCAGCGTCAGATCCTTGCCCATCCAATCCCAGGTGTTGTTGAGCGCGCCGGAGAGCAGCGCGGTATCGCCGAGGCCGTGGAACATCAGCACGCTCATCTGGGTCTTGACGACCGGCGAGGTGTCTTCGGTGTACGGCTCTTTGGGGTAATTGCGCTTGTAGTAATTCAGCATCGCTTCTTTGTCAGAGCGATGCATCGCCTCGAGATACTTCTTCTTTGCTTCGGGATCCTTCACCCAGCCGACCCATTGATCGATGTTCAGTTTCTCGGCGGCATCGGGCTGCTGGAAATTGCGCGCGTAGGAACTGTTCTTCTGCTGTTCAGGATTGTGCGCCAGTTCGCGCGACAAGCCGCGGGGATGCGGCAGATTCAGGATAATCAGGCGATCGACAAACTGCGGCGCGTTCAGCGCAGTCTGCCACGCCACCATTCCGCCCCAATCGTGACCGACCACGATCGCCTTATCTTTACCCTGCGCCTTGATCACCGCGATCACGTCGCCCACCAGCAATCGCATGTCGTAATTTTCGACGCCCTTGGGCTTGTCGCTCAGGTTGTAGCCGCGCTGATCGATGGCTACGCACTGGAACTTGTCGGACAGCGCCGCCATCTGATCGCGCCACGTGTACCAGAAATCGGGAAAGCCGTGGATCATGACGATCAGCGGACCGCTTCCCAGGCTCACATAATGAATCTTCACCCCGTTTGAATCGGCGTAGCCGTCTTTCACTTTCGAATCGATCTCGTGAGCATAGACCGTCGCGAGAAAGACGAACGCCAGTAGCAGTATTCGCATAGAGCCAGTATAAGTCGAAGCAAGAATTCAGGAGTCAGAATCTGGCGGCCGCCGATTGTGAGCCCCCAGTGAGGCGCGACAGGGATGGAGCGCGTTCGTGAGCGAAAACCTAAGAATCGCGCAGTTGGATTTTTATTTAATGGCTGTGTCGAAACGCCGCCCCGCCGTTCGTCTTCCATAAGAAGGAGAAAGCAAATGGCAAATGCATTCGTGCATGTGGAACTGAACACGACAGACGTGGATAAGGCGAAAGGCTTCTACGGCAAGCTTTTCGACTGGAAGCTGGAGGATATGCCGATGGGCAACGGCACGACGTATACGACCATCGGCGTCGGCGGCGGAACCGGCGGGGGAATGATGAAGCATCCGGTACCGGGTGCGCCGTCATCGTGGCTTGCGTACGTGCTGGTGGACGATATCGCCGCATCGACGAAAAAGGCGGAATCGTTGGGTGCGAAAGTGATGCAGCCAGTCACCGAAGTGATGGGGATGGGCAGCCTGAGCATCATCATCGATCCAACCGGGGCCGCGTTGGGCCTGTGGCAGCCGAAAGCGAAGTAAGGCAAATTGGCCGTGAATGAACGTCCATGAACGTGAATGGCGTTCGACGTTCATTCACGTTCATTAACGGCTGGCATCCGCGTAAAATAAAAGCTCATGTACATCGACACGGCCGCGGTGCGCAAGGGCGAAGAACTGAATCTCGACACTCTGCGCGACTATCTGCGCGGCAAAATCGAAGGCGCGGACGGATCGATTCAGATCGAGCAGTTTCCCGGCGGCCATTCGAACCTCACCTATCTACTGCACATCGGCCATCGCGAGTATGTGCTGCGGCGCGCACCGCTGGGCCCGGTCGCGCCGAAAGCGCACGATATGGTTCGCGAAGCGCGGGTGCTGCAGGCGGTGCATCCGCACTTTCGACCCGCGCCCGAAGTCTATTTGATTTCAGAAGACGCGTCGATTCTCGGTGCGCCGTTTTATCTGATGGAGCGGCGACGCGGCATCGTGCTGCGCGATCACATCCCACCCGAGGTTTCGAAGCACGAAAATTACGCGGCGCGCATCAGCCGCGCGTTCGTCGATTGCATGGCGGAGCTGCACTCCATCGATATCGAAAAGCACGGGTTGCGGTCGCTCGGCAAGCCCGAGGGTTTCGTTGAACGGCAAGTAAAAGGATGGGCGGAGCGCTGGCAGCGTGCGCGCACCGAAGACAATCCGATGATGGATCGCGTGATGGCCTGGCTGGCGGAGACGATTCCAACATCAGGCACGCCGGCGCTGGTGCACAACGATTTCAAGCTTGACAACGTGATGATCGATGAAGCGACGCCCGATCGGATCGAAGCGGTGCTCGATTGGGAGATGACCACGGTGGGCGATCCTGTTTCCGATCTGGGCCTGACGCTGTGCTACTGGTGCTCGGCGCTGGTGCCCGGAACGTCACTGCAGGCGGTGACGACCGGGCCGGGATGGTGGTCGCGCGATGAGTTCGTCTCGTATTACGCGGCGAAGACTGGTCGCGACCTTACGAATCTCCCGTGGTTCGAAATTTTCGGCGTGTTCAAGCTCGCCGTGATTTTGCAGCAGATTTATTTTCGCTACTGGCGCGGCCAGACCACCGATGAGCGCTTCAGCAAATTCGATGAGCGCGTGCGCGTGCTGGTGGAGAGAGCGTCCGAATTGGTCGAGCAAGCCCGGTGAGTGTTCTCTATCTGGTTCGTCACGGACAGGCGGGCACGCGTGAGCGCTACGATTCGCTGTCTGATTTGGGCGCGCGGCAGGCGCGATTGCTGGGCGAACATTTTCGCGATCAGAAGATTCAGTTCGACGCGGTGTTTTCGGGTGGATTGTCGCGACAGCGCGCCACAGCGGCAGCCGCTCTGCCGGGCGTCGAGCCGATCGTCGACGAAGGCTGGAACGAATTCGATCTGGCGCAGGTATACGCGGAATACGCTCCGCACCTGCGCGCAGCCGACGCCGATTTTCGCCGCGAATATGACGAGATGCAGGCGGCTCTGGTCGCAAGCAAAGGCGCTCACGATCATCCCGTGCATCGCAAATGGAACGATTGCGATAAGAAACTTGTGCGCGCCTGGGTGGAGAGTCGTTACGAATATTCGGGCGAGACGTGGCCTGCGTTTGTGGCGCGGATTCAGGCGGCGCTGGGTCGAATCGTGAACGCGATCGGCGATGGGACGGCGGTAGTGTTCACCTCGGCGACGCCGATCGGTGTTTGCGCCGCGAAGACTCTGGAACTTGAAGACGGCCGCGCGATGTGGCTCGCCAGCGTGCTGATGAACGGATCGTTCTCATCGATAAGAATTCGCGGTGACGAGCTGCGTCTGTTCACCATGAACATGCGGTCCACATTTGAACGCGCCGGAGTTGCGGACGTTCCGCTAGCCGACTTCCAACTTCTTCAACTTGATTCGATTGGCGGGCACCTGCGCCAGATCGTACTGTGCTTGTTGCACCAGCCAGCTCTCCGCGCTTCCGCCGAACACTTTCGAAAGACGCACAGCCATTTCCGGAGAGATGCCGCGTCGTTCATTCACGAGTTCCGAAAGCGTGGTTCTGGTCACGCCAAGCGCCGCGGCGGCATCCGTGATGCTCAATTGCAATGGCTCCAGGCACTGGCGCAGCACGAAGCCTCCAGGGTGGGGCGGATTTTTCATCGGCATGATTTGCTCCTTTCAGTGATAGTCGACATAATCCACGTCCCAGACGTCCCCTTCAATGAAACGAAAAACGATTCGCCAGTTGGCTCGTACCGTGATCGCGTGCGATCCGCGTTGTTCGCCCTGGAGCGCATGAAGGCGAAATCCCGGCACGTTCAAGTCTTCAAGAGAACGGGCCGCGTCCAGGCGAGCCAGGATGTCCGCTATCCGCTGTACGTGTTCGCCAAAGATGCCGCGAGCGTCGTTCGTGTCATAAAACCGCTTCAATCCTTTATGGCGGATGGAGCGGATCATTTCCTATCGTAATGCGTAACGTTACACCGGTCAATCAGGATAGATCCGGGTGGTCTAGGCAACATCCCCAACGAATCGCTCTATCACGACCACGTCGCGCCGTCGAATCCCGATGTGGCTGGCCAGTGTATTGATGAACGGATCATGCTCGTCCATACGAATTCGCGGCGACGAGATGCGGCTGTTCACGCTGAACAACGGACCGCATTTGAATGCGCCCGAGTTGCGTACGTTCCGCTAGTGCCGTCGTGGCGCAGGCTATCGAGCCTGCTGAGCCGAGAGTCGTCTCGGCTCTTCTTTCGAGCCCGCGAAAACGTCGCCTCGACAGGCGACGCTGCAGGCCGGGGGCCCGCGCCACGTCAACGATCAGTAGTTTTCGGGAATCGGAACGTCAGCGTCGCGCGATCTTTATTGAACTTCAATTCCGAATCGCCGATTTTGTATGTCTGCTCGCCGGTTTTTTCGCGATTGAGGCTCATCTCGATCACGGCTGTTCGAACGCCGTTAGCCGGCTCAGGTAGCATTGTGAAGGTGAAGTCGGGACCCATCGCAATGCGTTTTTCGCCATCTTCGTGAATCTTATAACCGTACGCTTGGAACCAGCGAAGAAGTCGTTCGCGTTCCAGGATGCTGGCGGTCACCGTGTACGCCGTAACATCGTGGAACAGGCGATCCGGCTCATAGACCGTGCGCAGCAGGGTTTGTTCGCGAGTCTTGCCATCGGGATAGTCTGCCTGAACCCATGTGCGCAGGCCTTTTTCACTCGTGAGTGACAGACGATCGTACCAAGGCGCATTTTGCGCATCTAGTCGCGTTTGTATTTCCGCTATGCCAAGTCGGTCTCGGAGGACTGGGAGTTGACTTCGGCGATCGATCCACATGCCAAGGCTGATTCGTCCCGCAGGCACAATCCCTTCAGCAATGGAGTTCGGGCCGGCTTTGAAAATTTCAAGGTACGTATGTATTCCGAAGATGTAGAATCCCGTGTAGACACGCGCGCCGCCATTATCGTGTGTCGTTGTTTCGGCCGAGCCACTGAATTCGCCTTGCATCAGTGCCGATGCTTTGAGCGCGTCGTACGTCTCTGGTGTCACATAGATCGTCGTGTGATTGAAGTAGACCGGCGGAAGCTCCTGCGCACAGGCGCCCATCGCGATCAGAATCAGACCAACTGCTCTTGTCCAGGCAGGCATTGAACGATAATATAGCGAATGTGAATTTCGATCCGACTCCCAAAGTTCGCGAGTTGCAAGCGCGCGTTCAGGCGTTCATAGACGAGCACATCACCGCCAACGAATCGATCTATCACGACCACGTCGCGCCGTCGAATCCCGATGTGGCTGGCCAGTGTAGTGATGAACGGATCATGCTCGTCCATACGAATTCGCGGCGACGAGATGCCCCTGTTCACGCTGAACAACGGACCGCATTTGAATGCGCCCGAGTTGCGTACGTTCCGCTAGTGCCGTCGTGGCGCAGGCTATCGAGCCTGCTGAGCCGAGGTATATACCGGGGACATACTATACAAACTGTACCGGGCACATGGTATACACCTTGCGTCACGATGCAGTATGCCCTGGAAAGAGCTCCAAGTGAGCGAGCAACGATTTGAATTCCTCGAAGAGTGGCGCACGGACGACTACTCGATGACGGCGTTGTGCTCGCTCTACGACATCAGCCGCGCCACTGGCTATAAATGGCTCGACCGTTTTGAAGCCGGCGGACTGAATGGTCTCCGTGATCAGTCGCGTGCACCGCATCGGCACCCCAATCAACTGGCTCCGAAAGTGGAGAAACTCATTATCGAGCTGCGCACGCAGCATCCCAGTTGGGGTGCCCCCAAAATTCGCGCCCGCATGAAACGGGACCACGCCGCGATCGCCTTGCCCGCCGAAAGCACCATAGGCGCGATCCTGCAGCGCAACGGACTCACGGTGGCGCGCAAGCGTCGCCCGCGCAGCCGTCCATCAAGCCAGCCCCTGGCCCATGCCGAGCAATCCAACCAGGTCTGGAGCGCCGACTTCAAAGGTTGGTTCCGCACCGCCGACGGCGACCGCATCGATCCGCTCACCATCACCGACAACTTTAGCCGTTACCTGTTCCGCTGCCAGAGCGTCGCCCGCGCCGATACCACCCACTCCAAACCCGTATTTCAAGCCGCTTTTCGCGAGTTCGGCTTGCCTCTGAAAATTCGCACCGACAACGGCGCCCCCTTCGCCAGCAACGGCGAAAGCGGATTGAGTGCGCTGTCGGCGTGGTGGATCAAGCTCGGCATTGAGCCCGAACGCATTCGTCCCGGCAAGCCCCAACAGAACGGACGGCATGAACGCATGCATCGGACTCTGAAACAGGAAACCGCTTCGCCGCCTGCCGCCAACCGGCGCCGTCAACAGGAACGCTTCGACCGCTTCCGTATCGAGTTCAATGAACAACGCCCTCATCAGGCGCTGGACCAGTCGACTCCACAGAGTCGTTATCAACCTTCCCCTCGTCCTTATCCGGAACGACCTAAAGAGCCCGAATATCACGCCGGCTGGCCGGTGCCCGCGTTGCTCCGGGAGGACAAATGCGATGGAGTAGTGAGGCTGTGTTCGTGTCCCACGCCCTGGTCGGAGAGGCGTTAGGGATGGAGCCGATCGCAGATCGGCAATGGCGAGTCTGGTTCTATTCCTATGAAGTCGGCATCCTGGAAGAACCGGCCTTTCGCATCCGCCGCCCCCAACCTGGAGATCTCGCAAATCATAAAAGTGTCTACTATGTCCCCGGTACAAAGTGTCTACCATGTGCGGGTATTGACAGAGAGTCGTCTCGGCTCTTCTTTCGGGCCCGCGAAAACGTCGCCTCGACAGGCGACGCTGCAGGCCGGCGGCCCGCGCCACGTCAACGATCAGTAGTTTTCGGGAATCGGAACGTCAGCGTCGCGCGATCTTTATTGAACTTCAATTCCGAATCGCCGATTTTGTATGTCTGCTCGCCGGTTTTTTCGCGATTGAGGCTCATCTCGATCACGGCTGTTCGCACGCCGTCAGCAGGCTCAGGTAGCATTGTGAAGGTGAAGTCGGGACCCATCGCGATGCGTTTTTCGCCATCTTCGCGAATCGTATAACCGTAGGCGCGAAACCACTTCAATAGTTCTTCTCGGTCCCCTGCGCCGACCGTGACCGTATATGCGGCCACGTTATGCAACAGGCGGTCGGTTGCATAACTAGGCCGGTTCCGCGTTTTCCCGTCGGGATAGGTGGCGAGTATCCACGTATGGACGCCCACCTTGGTCATGTCGACGTCAGGCCTAAGAAGGTCAAATCTCGGTTCATTCTGGGCATTTCGGCTAAGTCGGATCTCAACACCGCTCACCCGGTCTCGGATGAGCGGAAGCTGGGTTCGGTGGTCGATCGACATCCCTACTTGGATTCGTCCCGGTGGAACGATCACCTTGGCTATTGAACTCAGACCCGTCTTGAACAGCTCAAGATATGTCTGCGCTCCTGAGATATAGATTCCGGTGTAGCTCCGCGCGCCACCTTCGGCCTGGACCGTATGTTCGGCGGAAGCGCTGAATTCGTCGTTCAGCAGCGGCGACGATTTGAACGCGTCGTAAGTCTCCGAAGTTACAAAGATGGTGGTGTGATTGAAGTACACCGGCGGAAGTTCCTGGGCAGCCGCGCGGCAAAGCATCGCGGCCGCGAGAAAGATTAACAGAACTGCTTTCGTCGAGGCAGGCATTGAACGATAATATAGCGAATATGAATTTCGATCCCACTCCCAAAGTTCGCGAGTTGCAAGCGCGCGTCCAGGCGTTCATGGACGAGCACATCACGCCCAACGAATCGCTGTATCACGAGCACGTCGCTCCGTCCAATCCCGATCGCTGGAAGCCGGTGCCGATTATCGAAGCGCTGAAGCCGAAAGCTCGCGAGGCGGGATTGTGGAATCTGTTTCTGCCCGAATCGGGGCACGGCGCGGGATTAACGAATTTAGAATATGCCCCGCTGTGCGAAATCATGGGCCGTTCGCCGATGGCGCCCGAAGTGTTCAACTGCTCCGCGCCCGATACCGGCAACATGGAAGTGCTATCGCGCTATGGATCGCCGGAGCAGCAGGAAAAATGGCTGAAGCCGCTGCTGGCGGGCGAAATCCGCTCCTGCTTTTCGATGACGGAGAAGAAGGTCGCCTCGAGCGACGCCACCAACATCGAATCGAGCATTGCGCGCGACGGCAATGAGTACGTCATCAACGGGCACAAGTGGTGGTCCAGTGGAGCGGGCGATTCGCGCTGCAAAATCTCGATCTTCATGGGCAAGACCGACCCCGCCGCTCCGAAACATAAACAGCAGTCCATGATTTTGATTCCGTTCGGCTTGCCGGGAATCAAGATCGAAAAGATGCTGACGGTGTTCGGTTACGATCATGCGCCGCACGGTCACGCGGAAATGACGTTCACGAATGTGCGCGTGCCGGTCACGAATATGCTGCTGGGCGAAGGCCGCGGATTCGAAATCGCGCAAGGGCGTTTGGGGCCGGGGCGTATTCATCACTGCATGCGTCTGATCGGACAAGCCGAGCGCGCGCTGCAGGCGATGTGCCGCCGCGTGGGATGCCGCACCGCGTTCGGCAAGAAACTGGCTGAGATGGGGACGATTCGCTCCGACATCGCGCATTCGCGCATGGAGATCGAACAGGCGCGATTAATGGTGCTGAAGGCCGCGCACATGATGGACACGGTCGGCAATAAAGTCGCGAAGGCTGAAATCGCGATGATCAAAGTGATCGTGCCCAACATGACGCTGCGCGTGGTCGATCGCGCGATTCAAGCGCACGGCGGCGCGGGCGTGTGCCAGGATTTTGAGCTCGCCTCGATGTGGGCCAACACGCGAACGCTGCGATTGGCGGATGGTCCCGATGAAGTGCACGCGGAATCGGTCGCCAAGATTGAGCTCGATAAGTACAAAGCCTAAATGAGTTCGCTGACTGTCGTGCGTCACGCACAGGCGCGCCCGTTCGAAAAAAACGCAGACAGCCTTTCCGAGCTGGGGCAGACGCAGTCGCGCTTGCTGGGCGAATTCTGGAAGGGCAGCGGCGCGGAGTTCGACGAAGTCTGGTGTGGATCGCTCAACCGCCATTGCCAGACGACCGAGATCGCGATGAAGGCGCTGGGCTGGTGGGGCACTCCGCACATGGCCGGCGAGTTCAACGAATACGATGCCGAAGGAATGCTGCGCGGCTATCCGCCACCGTCCTCGTTTCCCGACAACCGCGCGTTTCAGAAAACGTTTGAGGTCGCGATGCAGAAATGGATCGCGGGCGAGGGAAGCGGAGAGCCGTTCGCCGCATTTCACGCGCGCGTACTGCGCGGGCTGCGCATGATTCAGGAAGGCGGACCGAATCGGCGAGTGCTGCTGTTTACTTCCGGCGGTCCCATAGGGGTCCTCGTTCAAATCGCATTAGACGCGCCGGAGCGCAGTTTCGCCGATGTGAACTGGCGAGTACGCAATTGCTCGATTACCGAATTTGTGTTCAGCGCCGATCGCTTGTCGCTCGACTCATTTAATAATGTGAGCCACTTCGATCCAGCGTTCCGCACATTTCGCTGACGTACTTGCCGCCGAAAAACCGACGGCCGTCAGGTGAGGCGCGAACGTAAGAGAGCGCGTTTGGGCTGCGAGGTTCAGTGTTACTCGTGCCGCAGCGCGATCATCGGATCGATGCGCGAGGCTCGCCGCGCGGGAATGAGCGTCGCGATCAAGGCTGCGCACAACAGCGTCGCCACGGCGAGCGATATCGCCCACGGATCGTTCACGTTCATCCTGAACAAGAACGATTCGACGTTCTTCGACGCGAACTTCGCAATAGGAATGCTGATCGCCAAACCAGCAATCGCGAGCACTAGAAATTCCCGCAGCACCATCCACACCACGCGAGGCCGAGGAGCGCCCAGCGCCATGCGAATCCCGATCTCGCTGGTGCGCCGCGCGACGTTATAGCTCATGGTTCCGTACAATCCTACGCAGGCGATCGCCAGGGCGAGCAGCGCGAAGATGCTGCACAGCTCGGCGAACATGATTTCCTGTCCCATCACTTCGTCAATTTCGGCGGCCTGCGTTTTCAACTCTGCCACCGGCACGCGCGAATCGGCCTGGCGCACGATCTCGCGGACCGCATTCGCATCCTTGAGAGGATCGCCCGAAGTGCGCAGAGCGAACGTCATCTCGCGCGGCGGAGGGTAGCCTTGATCGAACGGAATGTAGACCACCGGCGGCGTTTCCTCTTTTAGGCCGCCATAACGGGTGTTTCGCGCCACGCCGATTACCACCGTATCGCGCTCCTCCCCTTTTTTTCCGCCGACCAGAAGCAGATGCCGCCCTAGCGGGCCTGCATCGCCGAAATTTTTCCTGGCGAAGAATTCACTTACTACCACGACTCCCCCAGTCCCCGCATGATCCCGCAGTTCAATTCCGCGGCCGGCGACTATCGGGATGCCCATGGTTGTGAAGTAATCCGGCCCCACGGTCAGATAGCGAGTTTTCCTGTCTGCCTCTTTGCCCGGTTCGTGAATCGGGAAACCATGCCCGGCTTCGAGGATCGGCGAAATCGACAGGCTGGCGCTGCGCACGCCGGGGATCGCGGTGAAGCGTTCGCGCAGTTGCGCATAGAAGCGCGCGAGTTCGGGATCCTGGTGTCCCGCCTTGCGCGCGTTCATTTCAAACAGCAGAATGTTTTCACGATTGAAGCCCAGATCGATGGAAGAGAGATTTGATAGCGTGCGAATGAACAGCCCTGCGCCGATCAGCATCAGGACCGACATCGCGATCTGTCCGGCGATCAGGATGTGGCTCATGCCCACGCGAAAGAACGGATGCCGTTTCGCTCCCGCGTTCGATTCCTTTAATGCTGAAGTGAGATCGACACGCGTGGATTGAATCGCAGGCGCGAGACCGAACAAGACGCCCGTGAGCACAGAAAGCGCCGCTGCGACCGCCAACACATGCCAATTTACGTCAGCCTGCAGCGTCGGCGACCATTGGTCCTGCCCACGTGCCAGTAGCGCGCCTAAGAACCGGACACCCCACATCGCGAACAGAATCCCGAGCGCTCCAGAGATGGCCGAGAGCAACACACTTTCAGTGAGCAATTGCCGGATCACGCGCATCCGTCCTGCGCCGACGCTCAGACGCAAAGCGATCTCACGACGCCGCGCCGTGGCGCGAGCGAGCAGAAGATTCGCGACGTTGGCGCACGCGATCGCCAGAATCAGCGCGACCATCGCCATCAACACGTACAGCGGCTTGGAATAGTGACGCCGCAGATTGTCGAGTCCGCCGGCGCCTTCCTTCAGGATTAGTACGGGCAGGTTCGATCGTTGAATAGCGGTGTCCGCAGTCGGCACGACCCATTGTGCGAACGGCGGCGCGACGGATGCCTGCGCTTGCTGAAGCGTGACGCCCGGCCGCAGCCGCCCCATCATTTCGATCCAGTAATAGTTCTGGTCGAGATACGATTTGGCGCTATTGCCGTACGGATTCGCGGCTTCCACAGCGACGTTGGAGTGCATCGGCAGAAAAATCTCAGGTCGCACTCCGGGATCCACTCCGAAGAATTCGGGAGGCGTCACCCCAATCACGGTGAATGGAATATCATCGATCAGGATCGAGGCCCCGATGGCGTTTCCGGGCTCGCCGAAACGCGTTCGGCCGTAAGCATCGCTCAGCACGGCGACGGCGGGCGCTTCGAATCGATCGTCTTCCGGCGCGATCAATCGGCCCGCTGCGGCGGCCAGATCGAGTCCGCGGAAGTAATCGCCCGACACGTATTCGCCCTTGACCAGATCGGATTGTCCTCGCGCGGTAAAGTTCAAGTTGCCCGCGGGGCGGTAAGCGAACAAAGTCGAGAACGCGGAATTGTTGGCGCGCAGATGTTCGAAGGCCGGATAGGGGAAAATGCCCGATTCTTCGCCGCCGTTCGCTGCCCAACTGCTTCCGCTCATCCCGTGCATCACGAAGTCGCGAGACGATTCCGATGGGCGCGCGTGCCAGTTCAGCACCGCCAGCGATTGCGGATCGCGCACCGGGAGCGATCGCATGAGCAAAGCGTCCATGAAGCTGAAGATCGCGGTGTTCGCGCCGATGCCCAGCGCGAGCGATAACGCCGCGAGGATCGTGAACGCTTTGTTGTTGAGCATCGTGCGCAGGGCGTAACGCAGATCCTGGAAGAGTTGCTCGATCCAGATCCATGACCAAGCGGCGCGCGTGTCTTCCATCACCAGGGTCACGTTGCCCAAATCGCGAGCGCCTTCTTCCTCCAGATGAAACGCGAGTTCCTCGCGCAGCTCATCTTCTTTCTTACGTCGATGGAACAGCCATGCGAGTTTTCTGAAGAGTGTCATTTACTCATGCCCCTATTCATGCCTGAGCGCGATCATCGGATCGATGCGCGACGCTCGCCGCGCCGGGGCATATCCCGCAGCCATCACCACCGCGAGCATCGCCGCAATCGCCACCGCCAGCGCGAACCAATCGCTCGCGTTGATGCCATATAGCATCGACTGCATGACTCGCGACGATCCATACGCTACCGGCACACCAATCGCGAGCCCGATCGCGGCTATCACCACCACTTGGCGCATCACCATCCACACCACTTGAATGCGCGGCGCGCCCAGCGCCATGCGGATTCCGATCTCGCCTGTTCTTCGCGCGACGCCGTAGCTCATGGTGCCGTACAATCCGACGCAGGCGATCAGGAGAGCCAGCAGCGCGAAGCCGGAACACAGCCGCGCGAACAGAACCTGCGCCGTCATTTCCTCCTCGATTTGCGCGACCTGCGTTTTGACATCGGTGAGGGGGATGCGCGCATCCGTCCGCCTGACCATGTCGCGAATGGTCTGCACGTAGTTGAGCGGATCGCCGGCGGTGCGCAGGAAGAACGTCATCCGATCCACCGGTACATCCAGATTCTGCGCGTACGCCATATAAACAATGGCTGGAAACGCTCCTGTCAGATCGTCATAGCGCGTGTTCCTGGCCAGCCCAACGATCTCCAGATCGTGCGGCTTATCGTCCATGCCGAAATTTGTGACGTGCTGGCCCACCGGATTGCGGCCTTCGAAATTGACCCTGGCCCAGGCTTCATTCACGATCGCGACGGGCAGCGAGCCGATGCGGTCGCGCTCATCGAAATCGCGTCCGGAAAGCAGCGGCGTTTCGATCGTCGCGAAAAATCCAGGGCCGGTGGCGAGCACGTGCGTCGCATCGCGGGCGAACCCGGAGCCGTGACCGGCGGGCGCCTGTTCGGGCTTGGGCTGGCCTGCCGGTACCACCGGCCATCCCCACGCGCCATGGCCGATCAGAGGTGAATCGGCAAGCGTGGCAGCGCGAACTCCGGGAATCGCGGCGAAGCGAGTTTGCAGATCGGAGTAGAACGAGATGATCTCCGGATCGCGATGACCCGCCTGCCGGGCGTTGATGCTGAATTGCAAAACGTTGTCGCGATGGAAGCCCATGTCGACCGCCTGCAGATTCGAAAGCGTTCGCACGAATAATCCGGCGACGATCAGCAGCAGGAAGGAGAGCGCGATCTGCGCGACCACCAGCGCCTGAATCATGCTGAACTGTTGCTTGAACAGGCGGCGCGAGTGGCCGTGTGCCGCGCCGCCGCGCGATTCCTTCAGCGCCGGGATCACGTCGACCCGCGTGGCTTTCAGCGCAGGCGCGAGCCCGAATAAAATCCCCGTGAACACCGTAAGTGCTGCCGTGGCCGACAACACGCGCCAGTTCAGCGCCGGGCGCAGCGTCTCGAGACTATCGCCGAACAGCGCGGTCAGCAACTGAATTCCCCACACGGCGAACAAGATCCCCAGCGCGCCGCCGATCGCCGCGAGCCACACGCTTTCGGTCAGCAACTGCCGGATCACGCGCCATCGTCCCGCGCCCATGCTAAGCCGTACCGCGATCTCGCGGCTTCGCGCCGCCGCGCGCGACAACAGCAGACTCGCGATATTGGCGCAGGCGATCGCCAGAATCAGGCCCACCAGAGTGAGCAGGATGAACATGGGCTGCGAATAATTGCGGCGCAGATTGTCGAGACCGGCCGCGCCGTCGCGCGCCCATAGTCGCGGCAATTGCTTTCGCTCTTCGTCATTTTCCGCAGTCGAGGCGACCCACGGATCGAAGCGCTGCGCCAGTTCGATTTGTGCCTGCGCCAGCGTCACGCCGGGGCGCAAGCGGCCCATGATCTCGATCCAGTAATAGTGATCGTCCAGGTAGCGCGGGTGATTGAGGCCGTCCGGATTCAGGTTCGGAGCGATCAGTAGATCGGCGTGCATCGGCAAATAAAAATCGGGCGCCGTGGCGGGATCGATGCCGAAAAAATCGGGCGGTGCGACTCCGGCCACGGTGAACGGAATTTGGTTGATGCGCAGCGGCTGTCCGGGCGCCGCGGCCGCGTCGCCGAATCGCGCCCGGGCGTAAGCGAAACTGAGCACCACCACCGGAGGCGCGCCGGCGCGATCGTCTTCATCGAGAATCCAGCGTCCCGCGGCAGGCGCCAGCCCCAGGCCGCTGAAATAATTTCCAGAGACATACTCGCCGGAGGAAACATCGGATTCGCCGTGGATCATCAGCGTCAGACGCTCGGAGCGGTGATAGGCGAACAGGGAACTGAAAACCTGGTTCGAATCGCGCAGCAGCTCGAAAGCGGGATAGGGGAAAATTCCGGTGGTGCTGCCGTAGTGCGGATCGTCATGGAAGTTTCCGCTCGCGCTGTGGACCACGCCGCTCTCGGTCCTCTTGTTTACGTGCCAGTTCAACACCACCAGCGATTGCGGATTGGCCACCGGTAGCGTGCGAACCAGCAGCGCGTCCAGGAAGCTATAAATCGCCGTGTTCGCGCCGATGCCGAGAGCCAGCGACACCGCGGCGAGGATCGTGAACGCTTTGTTGTTGAGCATGGTTCGCGCGGCGTAGCGCAGATCCTGAAAGAACTGCTCCAGCCAAATCCAGCTCCACGCGGCTCGCGTGTCTTCGGCGATCAGAGTGACGTTGCCCAGGTCCTTCGCGCCTTCTTCTTCGATATGAAACGCGAGCTCCTCGCGCAGGTCTGCTTCTTTTCGTTTGCGATGGAACAGCCACCCGATCTTGCGGAACAGCGTCATTGCGCCTCCTCCGCTGGATCGAGAACCAGGCCGATCGCCCGCGCCATCGCGTGCCACTTCGACTGTTCACTGATCAGCTGCTTTTTTCCCGACGCCGTCAGCCGGTAATATCGAGCGCGCTTACCTTTATCCGATAGCTCCCACGACGCCGCAATCCAGCCCTTGGCTTCCAGCCGATGCAGCGCGGGATAAAGCGATCCCGTTTCCACCTGCAACATTTCTTCAGAAGTTCGCTGGATGTGTTTGGCGATCGCGTGGCCGTGGCTGGGCCCGGGGAGCAGCGTGCGCAGGATCAGAAGATCGAGCGTGCCCTGCAATAAATCGACGCGTGGGTTATCTGGCATTCCGTAGACAGTCTACATCATGTTGTGTAGGTTGTCTACGGAATAATTTATTGCTTGTTCGACGCCGGCGAAGTCTTGATATCCAGCTTGGGGTAGTAATCATCCTTGGCCGCGTTGAACTTCTCCAGCCACTTCTTGCCCGCCTCGCTAGGCGTGAAGCTCCACTCCTGGCGATGATAATTCCAATCGTCGGGATTCAGCTTCTGCGCCCGTTCGAAATAAACGGACGCGGCTTCGTCGTTCTTGTTTTCGTGGAACCAGACGCCTAGCTTGAAACTCGCCTCAGCTTCCATCTCATTCGCCGATCGAGGTTTCACACGCTTGGCGAACTCCTCATCCGACAAATAGTACGCGCTCTTTTCGCCTTTGGCGACCCAATCGCGCAGCGCCGCGACGTATTCTTCGCCCTGCGTGGTGATGTCGCGACTCCCGTATTTAGTGGTACGGCTATAGGTCCAGGCGGGCTCAGCCGGACGAACCACGCGGCCGCGCTCGTCAATGAACACACCCATCGGAACATTGATGAACTGAAACGCCGAACTGACCGAATGTTGCACGTCGACCAGCGTGGTGAACGTCGCCTTCGCGCGATCGTACCATTGCCCCGCTGCCGCTTCTCCGCCGGTATCCTGCGCGGCGGCCACGATTTCAAAATTCGAACCCTTCAACTCTTCGTAAACTTTCTGCCACCCGGGCAGATCGAGTCGGCATCCTCACCAGGAGGCCCAGGTGGTCACCAGCACTTTCTTGCCTCGGAAATCGCTAAGATGCACCACCTTGCCCTTACGATCCGGCACCGCGAAATCGGGCGCGATGCGCGAACTCGCGTAGCTGCCCGTCACCGACGGAATCTCGCCGAAACTCCACGCCCGCGAAGTGGGATCGTTCACATAGCTTTGGCCCACCTTGTGCGCGAACGCGGTCAGGTTGAAAAACTCGCCCTGCTTCATCGCTTTCGGGATCGGAATGCACAGATCGGCGCGGCAGGCGCCTTCCGGCTTGACGTGAAAATCGTTGATGCGAGGCAGATCAGCCTGGCGCACCCACAGGGATCCGTCCTTTGCATCGGGTCGCGTCTTGTCGATCTTAATTGCGTTGCCGCTATAAAGGATGGTCGCGGAAGTATCGGGCGCGGCCTTCAATGTGGCGGCCGCGCTGGCTGCAAGAAGAAATGTTCGCCGGTCCATGTTGACGATGATACCGGATCGCACTACTTCCCGGGTGAGGTCTTGTCGAACTTCGGCGCCGGCGCTTTGCCTGGTTTCGGCGCGAATTGCCAGAAAATGGTGCACTCGCCCATGTCGGCTTTCTGCTGATAAATATCCAGATTGTCGATGCGATCCACTTCATCGCTATCGTCGCAAACCGCGTCGGTGGGATACTGGCCGGCCGAAATGCGGCGTTCCAGTTCCGCTCGCGGCACGATGTGCAGCAGGGCGTTGCGCTGCTTGCCCAGATCGAGCTTGTGGGCGAAGGCGAACTCCATTCCTTCGGGTATTGGGCGGCGGGTGAGGAAATAGATCGGTTCGGAAGCCATCAGCGGAGCGTTTTTGGGCGTCACCTGCTCCACTTTGCGCGCGCTCTTTTCCACTTTCGGCCATGTGAAATCGTCGCGATCGTCGAACACGCCGCGCAGCGCACCCAACAGAAAAACCACACCGAGGACTGCAATGAGCTTCCCCGGTCGATGCAGCATCGCGAGCCGCTGTGCGGCGGCATACAAACCCAGCACCGCCAGGATCGCGAGCGCGGGCGCCATCGGCAGAAAATACTGCGCGAAGGTCGGGTGCGCGACACCGTTCTGCAATCCGACCGCGATCACGATGCCGATGCACAGGTAAAACGGGGCGCGTTCCTCACGCTCCCATTCTCGATCCCACAGAAAAAAGATAGCCGCGAGGATCAGGACCACGATGATCAAGCCCTGCGACCGTCCGATCCATGAGGTGAGCACATCGATATCGTGGACCGTTGCGCCGGGCCATTCGACGCGGCGATAAATGACGTGATATTGCACCAGGTTGAACCAGGTCTGCTGTGGCGCTCTGATCAGCAGGTCGATGATGGGCGAGAACGCGATCGCGGAGCCGACCGCGAATCCCAGGAATTTCGCGATGCGGCCGCCCGCCTGGTTGTAGACCAGAATCCAGAGGAGGAACACTGGGCCCGCGGCAGCGGCAAGCATGGTGGAACAGACTGCGGCGCCGGCGAAGAATCCAGCGACGCTCGTCATAGCCCAACTCTTGCGTTCGACAGCCGCGGTGGACGCAAGAAATGCGGCGCTCATCATGCACATCGAAAAGGCGTAGGACTGCGCGATCGGAGCATATTGCACTACCAGGAAGTTCAATCCGAACAGCACCAGAGTGGCAATCGCGCCTGGAAAGCGCCAGCGCGCGTCAGGAAAACGATTCAGAATGAATCGCGCCGACAGTGCGAACGCAGCGATGGACAGCAAGGAAGCCGCAACATGCGGGACGCGCCAGTTCTCGCCGAACAAACGCATCCATAACGCGTTCCAGTAGGCGTTTAAGGGCGCTTGCGGAAAGATGAAATCGATATACGGGGTCTTGCCTGCGTTGATCAGCCGGGCAGCCAGCAGATGAAACCCTTCATCCCAGTGAAACGCTACGGTTTGCGAATACACCAGATATCCGATGAGCAGGGCCGCACAGGCGCCCCATAGGGTTCTTCTCGCATGGCGCGACGCCAGCGAAGGGATTGAATCTGGCGTATCTTCGGTCAACAAGAGGTGATGTTAACACGGCCTTTCGCCCTAGGCCTGTCGGGTCCGAGAGCTAGGAGTACTAAAGAGATCCATCGATGGAAATCGTAGCGCTTCAATGGTACGCTTGCTCAAAAGGTAACCGTTCGGCACAGGCTGGGCCTTTCAAAGTGTTGGGGAAGGGAAACGGGTGAGAACATATATGGATCGTTCTGTTTTCGGAAGGACAGCGATCGCTGCTTTGATTTTTGCGGGAATCGCGTCGGCGCAGGACCGTCGAGCGGTACCGGATCGCGAGCCGGGCCACGTTCGGGCGCACGCCTGGATCAAGCAAGCAGGACGGGGAGGCGCGGGGCCGGATGCGCCCGCGAAACAGGCGCCGCCGAGATCGCCGGCCGGATTCTGGCCGGCTGACATGTTGACGGCGTACGGTATTTCCGCCAACGGAGGACACGGCGCGACGGTAGCGGTCGTCGATGCCTACGATTCGCCGAATGCTCTCGCCGACCTCAACACCTTCAGCACGCAATTCGGATTGCCAGGATTCCCGGCGGCCTCCGGAGCACCTTGCTCGCCGACTTTCACGAAGGTGAATCAGTCTGGTAGCAGCACCACGCTGCCTAAGCGCAACACCGGCTGGGAAGTGGAGATCAATCTCGATACGCAATGGGTGCACGCCATCGCGCCCTGCGCCAACATCGTCCTGGTGGAAGCGAATTCGTCGAATACCAGCGACCTGCTGGCGGCAGTGAATTACGCCAAAACGGTGGCGTCAGTGGTGTCGATGAGCTGGGGCGGAAGTGAATCGCGCGGCGAAGGCAGCAGCGATTCGATATTCGTCCAGAGCGGCGTGACGTTCATGGCATCGTCTGGCGATTCTGGCGCGGGAACGGAGTGGCCATCGTCTTCACCGAACGTGATCGGGGTGGGCGGCACGCAGCTTTCGGTAGCGTCCGGCGGCGGGCTCGCGAGCCCGTTCACAGAGACGGCATGGAAAGGATCTGGCGGGGGTTGTAGCACGATTGAAGCCGCGCTTTCATTTCAGAAGAGCTTCCTGCCGGCGTCGCCGGTGTGCCGCGGCCGCGGTGTACCCGATGTGTCGATGTCGGGCGGCGACGTGAGTGCAGTCGCGGTGCAGGTTTCTCTGCAAGGCGGATGGTACGAAGTATACGGCACCAGCCTTTCGGTGCAATTGTTCGCCGGCGTCACTGCCATCGCGAATGGATTGCGCGCTACGCCGCTCAACGGCACGCTCGCCGATCTCTACACCGACGCCGCGGGCGCGGCCACCGGAACGCCGTACATCAGCAACTATCGCGACGTCACCTCGTATTATTCAGGCGAACGCTCCGGTGTGTTCCCGGCTGCCAAAGGCTGGGATTTCGTCACCGGACTCGGAACTCCGCTGGTCAATTCGCTGGTCTACGGGTATTTGTTGCACCAGTAGTTTTCCTTTTAGAATCAGCTTTTAAGAAGCCGGGACGCGTTCCCGGTTTTCTTTTTGTCTTGACTCATATCGCAAATTGCGATATTATGATTGCGGATTGCAATAAGGACGGATATGAAACTGGGCGAGAAAATCCGATACCTGCGGCTGGTGGAAGGAACTCTGCGCGGGCTGGGCCGCGAGATGACCCAGCAGGAAACCGTGCGCGCGATCTCGCGTGAGATGAAGCGATCGCTCAGCCAGTCGTATTTTTCGCAAATCGAAAGTGGAGCGCGGCCGCACCTGACCAACTCGACGCGGATGTTGCTCGCCAAATTCTTCGGCGTGCATCCGGGTTACCTGGTGGACGATCCGGAAGGGTTTCATACCGAGCTGATTTCGGACGCGCGAGTTCAGGAAGACCAGCTCGACTTGTGGCTGATCGGCGGCGCGGAACGGTTCTCGCGTGATCCGGAAATCAGCCGCGCGTTGCTGCGTCTGGCTCGCCACCAGGATTCGCGGAAATGTCTGATGCTGATGCATTCGATTCTGGATACGCCGGAGTTGGTGGATCGCTTACTCGCGGTATTGGGGCCGGTGACAGACTCTGCGGGAGTGGTTCCCATTCGGCGGGAGGCCGTGTAGTTCGATGAACTGGGAAGGGTTTTACCTCGTCACATTTCTGGTCGGGTTTCTGCTGAGCGCGGTTGCATTTCTCGCGGGCGCAGTGCACATGCCGCATATCGGTCATGGGCACGGCCATGTTCCGGGACACGGAATGCGGGGGCTGAAGGCAGGCCGCGCCGGGCTGTCGCCGTTCAATTTCGCGACCGTCTCCGCGTTTCTGGCCTGGTTCGGTGGAACCGGCTATCTGCTGGAACGCTTTTCGACCATTTGGATCTATCTCGGCCTGTTCATCGCGATGATGAGCGGTTTGGGTGGCGCCTCCATCATCTTCTGGATTCTGGCAAGGCTGATGGCGCAGGAAGCGCCGCTCGATCCGGCCGATTACGACATGATCGGCGTGCTGGGAAAAGTCGCCAGCCCGATCAAGGCGGGCGGCACCGGTGAATTGATTTATTCGCGCGCCGGATCGCGGCGGGCATCGCCGGCACGCAGCGAAGACGGTGTGGAGATCTGCCGCGATACCGAGGTGGTCGTGACGCGATTTGAAAAGGGCATCGCGTACGTGCGGCGCTGGGATGAGATGGCTGGAGAAAGACAGTAAGGCCGCGCTGGGAGGCGCGTTTGGAGTTTATGCACATTCCGATTGATTACGTCGTCATCGCCGGACTTCTGGTCCTGATGATGCTGTTTCTGATGTCGGTGTTCGCGCGGATGTATCGCAAGGCGGGTCCGCATCAGGCGCTGGTGGTATACGGTATGCGGCGCACTCGCATCATCAAAGGCTCCGGCACGTTCATCTGGCCGGTGGTCGAAACTTATCGCGAGCTGTCGCTGCAACTGATGTCCTTCGACGTGGTGCCGCAGCAGGATCTGTACACCATGCAGGGCGTCGCGGTCACCGTGGAAGCCGTTTCGCAGATCAAAGTGAAGAGCGACCCCGAATCGATCACCACTGCGGCGGAGCAATTCCTCACGAAATCGGATTCCGAGCGCGACGCGCTGATCCGGCTCGTCATGGAGGGCCACTTGCGCGGCATCATCGGCCAGCTTTCCGTGGAGCAGATCGTGAAAGAGCCGGAGATGGTAGGCGATCGCGTGCGCGCCACGTGCGCCGACGACATGACCAAGATGGGCCTGGAAGTGATTTCGTTCACCATCAAAGAGATTCGCGATAAGAACGACTACATCACCAACATGGGTCGTCCGGATATCGCGCGTGTGAAGCGCGATGCCGACGTCGCCACGGCTGAAGCCGAACGCGACACCGCCATCAAACGTGCCGAAGCGCAGCGCGCCGCAGCGGTTGCCAAAGCACAGGCGGATCAGGAACGCGTGCTCGCCGAGACGTTGTCGGAAGCCAAACAAGCCGAAGCGACGCGCGATCTGGAGATCAAGCGAGCGCAGTATGTCGAGATGACCAAGAGGCAACAGGCGCAGGCCGACAAAGCCTACGATATTCAGACCAATATCATGCAGCAGCAGGTGATCGCAGAGGCGGTCAAGGTGCGGCAGATCGAAAAAGAGCAGGAAGTGAAAGTTCAGGATGCCGAAATTCTGCGCCGGGAACGTGAATTGATCGCGACGGTCTTGAAGCAGGCCGATGTCGACCGGCAGAGGATCGAAACACTGGCGGCTGCCGAGCGCGCCCGCCGGATCGCGGAAGCAGAGGGTGCTGCCGGCGCCATTCGAGCGCAGGGCGAAGCCGAAGCCGAAATCATTCTGAAGAAGGGCGAGGCGGAAGCGAAGGCTATGAATGTAAAGGCCGAAGCCTATCAGGAATGGAACCAGGCGGCGGTAGTCGACAAGCTGATCACTGGGTTGCCGGAGATCATGAAGGCGCTGGCCGCGCCGCTGGCGAACGTCGACAAGATTACCATCGTTTCCACCGGCAACGGCGCGACGTCCGGGATGCACAAGATCACTGGCGATATGACCGAAATGGCGGCACAAATCCCCGCATTATTTGAAACGTTAAGCGGCATGAAGATGTCCGAACTGCTGGGTAAAGTCCGGACCATCGGCGCGACAGATAGTAATTCCGAAAAGGGGTAGAAACAAATGGCACTTTTAGAGCGCGTGGCAACGTTGGTTCGAGCCAACCTGAACGACCTGATCGATAAGGCGGAAGAGCCCGAGAAGATGATCAAGCAGGTGATTCTGGATATGCAGAATCAGCTTTTGCAGGTCAAGACGCAGGTAGCGATTGCGATCGCCGATCAGCACCTGCTGATCAAGAAGCACAAAGAAAACGAGCAATGGGCTGACGATTGGGTTCGCAAGGCGGAACTGGCGGTGGAAAAGAAACAGGACGACCTGGCGCGCGCGGCGTTGGAGCGATCCATGACCGCGCGCGGCATTGCTGGGAGCTTTGCCGAGCAAGTGGCCGATCAGACGGCGCAAGTGGAGAATCTGAAGGAGGCTCTCCGGAAGCTGGAGATGAAGCTCGCGGAAGCGCAGAACAAGAGCGATGTGCTGATCGCGCAGCACCGCCGGGCGCGAGCCTTGAATAAGGCTGGCGATGCGCAATTGAAAATGGGGGACGGATCGAAAGCTGCGGCGTTCGATCGCGTGAAGGACAAGGTTCAGCACCAGGAAGCGCTGAGTCACGCCAAAGCCGAGATGTCGCAGGACAGCATGGACGATCGTCTGGCCGCGCTCGAAAAAGAAGACGCGGTGGAGAAGCTGCTGGCCGAGATCAAGTCCAGGAAGGGTGTTTCGTAAAGGGATTTTGTCGCCGCCAAGCGCTGGCGGCATCAACACTAGTAAGCTGTCCCAGCGATTTTGTTAGCGCAACGCTTTGAGGCGCGACCGTGAGGAAGCGCGTTTGGGCTGTGCGATCTTGATGAGTCCGTGGCCATTCGGTCCACTCCGTGTCGGGCCGACTGCCGCGTCGCATCATTCCGTCCGTTTAGTCTGGCGTTGCGCGCAAACGCGCTCCCTAACCATCTCGCCTCAACCTGGCTGTGTCGCTAACAAAATCGGTGGGACACCTTACTCGTGGGCTGTCCCGATCATTTGGTTAGCGACGTAGGGCAGGTTTTCAGAGGCCGCTGAAAAACGATCCAGCAAAAGACACCTCTGGATCGTCAGGTTCGTCTTGTCTTTATGCGCGGAGACGATCGTCATCAACAAGAACTGTATAGCTACGGCAGTTTAGAGGAACGGGTAGGCGCAGATCATCCGCTACGGCTGATTCGCGCATTGGCCGATGCGTCGCTCAGCCATCTCAGTTCTCGCTTCGACGCTTTGTACGGCGATACGTGACGGCCTTCCATCTCCCGCGGAGAGCTGTTGCGCGCGTTCCTGCTGCAGGCGCTTTACAGCGTACGCAGTGAACGAGCATTGATGGATCAGATCGAGCTGCACCTCGGGTTTCGTTGGTTCGTGGGGTTGACGCTCAACGAGCCGGTGTGGGAAGCGAGCACGTTCAGCAAGAACCGTGAACGTCTTCTGGATGGTGAGATCGCCCGGGAGTTTTTGCACGCGGTGTTGGACCAGGCGCGCCGCAGACACTGGCTGAGCGATGAACGTTTCGTGGTGGACGGTACATTGATTGAAGCCTGGGCAAGCAAGAAGAGTTATCAGCCCAAGGATGATCCGCCCGCGCCGGGTGCGGGATCGGGGCGGCGCGGAGAGTTGCAGAAGCGCGACCTGTACGAATCCAAGACCGATCCAGAAGCGCACTTGTACAAAAAGAGTGGCACGGCGAGCAGTGTGTTGAGCTATCTGGGCCACGTGCTGAGCGACATGCGGCACGGTTTGATTGCGGCGGCA
Organism: Terriglobia bacterium; assembly: GCA_963819125.1. Lineage (GTDB taxonomy): Bacteria > Acidobacteriota > Terriglobia > Bryobacterales > Bryobacteraceae > Palsa-187. The sequence goes on along the minus strand of CAWFUQ010000006.1, from coordinate 43,057 downwards.
TGCGTGACTCCTGCGACCACGCGTAGCGAACGCGAAGCGGCGATCGAGATGATCGAACAACTGCCGGTGCGTCGCCGCCGCATTCAAGTGAGCGCCGACAAGGCTTACGACGAAGTCGAATACGTCAAGCGTCTGCGGCAATGTGCGGCCACGCCGCAGGTGACCCAGTACACCGGCCAGCGCTCGAGCGCGATTGACCGGCGCACCACCCGACACGCCAGCTACGTCGAAAATCAGTACCAACGCCGCCACATAGAGCGAATCTTCGCTTGGTTGAAGTGCATCGGAGGGCAGCGCCGCACTCGTTTCCGAGGACGTGATCGAGTGGGATGGATGTTCCAGTTTGCCGCAGCCGCTTACAATCTGATGCGAATGGCGAAGCTGGAGAGCTGCGGCAGTTAACGGCGCAATTACGCCGATGCGAGGTGCTGAGCTCGAATGCTCCGAAGATTTCCCAGGTTCGAGCTCGATCCAATCGCTCAAATGCCATAGCGCGCTGTTAGAATCGTTTTTCAGGCAACCTGCGGCGGATTTTCAATCCGTCTCTTCGTTTGCAACGGAAACATTGGGCCGATTGGAAATCGGCCGCAGGATGGAATCCTGCCCTACCAGAGCTGCCAGCGAGTGCTTCCCAGCCAAGTGACTAGCTAACAACTGATCAAGCGGCGAGTGCATCGTTCATGATGCTTCCGGCGAGCGTGAGTGGGTCGACCTGATACTTGCCCGATTCGTAGGCGGTCTTCAACTGCTCAATTTTCTGCGGATCGCTGGCCGAGGACTGGGCCGCGAGCTGCGACGCGAGATCGGAGATTTGCAGCTTGTCGCCTCCGTGCCCATGGCGAGTGTGACCGCGCGCCTCTTTCGTATTGCTCGCATCGTTTGTAGCCGCGGTTTGCGCGGTCTGGCCAAGTTGTGCGAGTCCGAGATTGGTCGAATCGATTTGCATATTCATTCCTTGTTGAGTCCCGTCACGATCATGTGCGCCAGGCCCATGCCGCCATTCTTGGCGAGTAGTTTCGAAAACTGCTGATCTGCCATATCGAGCATGGTGGCGCCGGACTGGTCGTCATCATCGTCTTGTGAAGCTTCCCGTACCGAGCGCAACATCTGCCCGATCAGTAGCGCCTCGAACTGTTGCGCGGCATCGGCGGCCTTGGTCGGTTTGGGCTGCGCCGTCATGCTGAGCGCAGCGGCTGCGGGCATGGTGGATAAGATCGAGCTACTCACATGACCTCGATTTCTGCGTCGAGAGCACCCGCGGTGCGGAGGTTCTGCAGGATCGCGATGATGTCGCGTGGCGTCGAGCCGATGCGCTTGCAGCGCGCGCACCAGCTCCTCGACGGTCGCGCCTTTTTCGAGCACGATGTTCTTGGCTTTTTCTTCCTTCACCGCCACTTCGGTCTGCGGCACTGTAACGGTCTTGCCCTGCGAGCAGCGGCTCGGGCTGCGAGACTTCCAGTAGTGGTGCGCACTTCGACGGAGATGGCGCCGTGCATGATCGCGACCGGTGAAATTCTCACTTCCTTGCCCATGACGATGGTGCCGGTGCGTTCATTGATCGACGACGCTTGGCGCGGAGATCCGGCTCGACCGAAAGACCTTCAATTTCGGCGACGAACTCGACCGGCTCGCCTTGAGTAAGCCGCCGGCACATCCACCACCACCAGCCCCGCGCTTTCGGCGTGCGCAACGGAAACAGCTTGCGTGGCCGGATCGGCGAAATGTTTATTCACGACTTCGACGACGCGAGCCGCGGTGGTGAAATCGGCCTGATGAAGCTGGAGCCTCAAGTGACGCCGAGGCTCAACCGATGGCGGCGCGCGTTCGACGATCGCGCCTTCGGGGGTGCGGCCCACCGTCGGATGATTGATGGTCGCGTATTGCCGCCGCGCCCGGCTGAGAATCCGCCGGTGATCACCGCGCCCTGCGCGACCGCGTAGACCTGACCGTCGGCGGCTTTGAGTGGCGTCATCAGCAGAATGCCGCCTTGCAAACTTTTGGCGTCGCCGATCGCGGCCGCGGTGACATCGATTTTCGTTCCGGGCTGCGCGAACGGTGGAAGGGTCGCGGTGACCATCACGCCGGCCATATTATGGACCTGCATCAGAGTGGGATCGATGGTGACGCCCATGCGCTTGAGCAGATTCGCCAGCGACTGGGCGGAAAACAGGGTCAGCTGCTTGTCACCGGTGCCGTTCAGTCCGACCACCAGGCCATAGCCCATCAACTGGTTGTCGCGCACGCCTTCAAGCGAGACCACGTCCTTGAGACGCGTGGGCTCAGCTCCGACGCGAACGGCGCGAGCGTGACATGCGGTGAATAGAAGAATTGTCTTCATGAGTTTAAAAGGGCAGCAGGCCAAGAAGCAGTCGGTACAGGAAATTCGGGCGGCGGATCGCGTCGCCGACCACGCCCTTGCCGTTCACTTGGATTTGCAGATTCGCGACCTGCGTGGACAGCATGGTGTTCGCCGTGGTCAGGTCGGCGGGACGCACCAGGCCGTGCACGGTGATGCTTTGCTTTTCCGAATTCACGGCGATATCTTTGGTTCCTTCCACCACCAGCGTTCCGTTCGAGCGTCACCTCGACCACGCGCGCGGAGAGCGTGGTGGTCAAGGTCATGGTGCGCTGAAGTTTGTCCCTGTGCCCGCCAATTCCTGATCGCCGTTCATGCCCAGCGGATTGGCGAGCTCTGGCCGCTGCGAAGAGTTCCGGCGAGCGAGGTGATTTTGTTGGTCGCCGAAGATTTGCGCGAAGTGTTGGTGACGCCAGAAGCGACCGCGGACAAGCTTTCCGAGACGACGATCGTGACGATGTCGTCCACCTGGCCGGCGCGCAGATCGCGGGCGGCGTCGGCGAGCTCCCGACGGCGCGTACAGCGACCCGGGCGATGCGACCATTTGCGCGAACGCGCAACAGACGGTAGGAACACGATCGAACAGAAGATGTTTCATTTGTTGATCGACACCTTTCCCTTGCCTTCGACGCGCGGCCTGAAACAAGCGGCCATTTTCCGGATTCCGGAGCAGCGATCGACTCGCCCATGTGCCCCGAGGATTCGCGCCGTCGGCCTCAAACGCCATCATGCGCCTCGCCGCTCGACGACTTCCACACGCAACGGTATCGCCGCGCTCGACTTGGCGCGGCTTGGTGAGCATGGATGCGAAAATCGGCTCGCCAGGCTGGATCGCGCGGAGCGGCTTGCTGCCCGCGGCCCGATCGATCGAATCGACCGGCACGCGCCGAACGGAAATCGCGGCCCGTGTGCGAAGCGAGCTGCTCGCATCGATGATGCTTGCCGGACTGCATCGCTCTCGACGGCTTCAATCCAGGTGCGCTCGACGGTGACCCGAACCTTCGCCCAAATCGGCGCGTGCGCCTGCTCGTAAACGACGTGGCCGCGCCACAATCCCGATGCCGTGAGCCCGCTGCGAGTGAATTCAAGGTGCCGCGCGGCACGCCGGCGCGGCTGAAATCGAGATCTCGATGCGCGCGCCCGTCCGGAATCGCCAGCGCGCTGCGCGGAGTACGGGCAACAGCTTTTCAGCCGTCAACGGTTCGGTGACGCGCTCGAAACACACTTCGGCTGACCGGCGGAGTGAGCTCGATTCCATTGCGCGCCGCGCGATGCGAACAGCTCCGCCGCGTGAAATGTGCGCGATCACGCCGGGAATCGGCGACGGAGCGATATCGCCAGATCCGGATCGAGCGCGCCGAACCGGGGCATTCGCCGCCGCCAGATCCCGCGCCAGTGATGTGTCGCCCGTCCACTGCCTGGCAAGCGCCAAACGCGCGCGCGGCAATCGAGATGAAAATCAAGATCACGATCTTCATTGCGTGATGTTGTTGACCTGCTGATACATCTCGTCGGCGGCCTTGACCACTTTGGTGTTCGCTTCGTAGGCGCGCTGGCTGCTGATCATGTTGATGAATTCCTCCACCACGCTGACGTTGGAGGATTCCAGATACCCCTGCTGCAGCGTTCCGATTCCCTCGGCCCGCCGGGATTGCCCACGATCGGGTCGCCGCTCGCGTCGGTCGGTGAAAAAAGTCCGTTGCCCAGGCTGTTCAGTCCGCCGGGATTGGTGAAGTTGGCGAGCTGAATCTGTCCGGCGGTTTGCGACGCGGTCTGGCCGGGCTGGGTGTAGCTGACGGTGCCGTCGGAGGCGATGGTGATCGATTGCGCCTGCGGCGGGAATGGTGATCTGCGGCTCGAGCGGATTTCCGTTCGCGGTCACGACGTTGCCGTTTTTATCCATCTGAAAATTGCCGGCGCGCGTGTAGGCAGTGGTGCCGTCGGGCATCTGGATCTGAAAAAATCCCTTGCCCTGGATCACCAGATCGAGCGGATTGTCGGTTTCGGTGAAGCTTCCCTGCGTGAACACCACGGTGTTCGCCGGCGGGCCGCGTGCCCAGGCCGAGCTGCAGTCCGCTGGGCACCACGGTTTGCGACCCGGCCGCCGCGCCGGGCTGCAGTACATTTCTGATACAGCAGATCCTGAAATTGCGTGCGGCGCGCCTTGAAGCCGGTAGTGTTGGCGTTGGCCAGATTGTTGGCGATGTTGTCGATGCTCATCTGCTGCGCGGTCATGCCGCTGCCGGCGCTATATAAGGCTCTAATCATGTTCGATTCTCTCCTAACCGACCTTCGCGACTTCTTCAATCGCCCGCTTGTTCATCTCCGAACCGAGCGTCATCGCCTTCTGCAACATTTCGAACTGGCGCATCACCCCAACCAGCTTCACTGCGGACTCGCGCCACCGGCACATTCGATTGCTCCATCTGTCCCTGCAGGACCTCAGTGGCCGGCGATGGCTGAAGCGCGGCTGCGCCTTCGTCTCATCGCGAAATAGCTGTTGCCCAGCTTGGCTCAGCGATTGGGCCGCGTCCGACGGGCGAATCGACCTCGATCTGCCCAGGTCCTGGCCGCCCTGGCTCACTGTTCCGTTCTTGAAATGTCGACCGGCTGCTTGGGATCCACCGTAATCGGCTTGCCCTTGATCGAGCACGTTGCGCAGCGTGTATCCTTCCGGCGTCGCAAGCTGGTTGGATTTGGAAATTTGAAAATCGCCGTTGCGTGTATACACGGTTCCGGTGGGCGAGTTCAACGCGAATAATCCCTGGCCGGACAGCGCCAGGTTCAAAGGATTGCCGGTCTGTGTGAGTGACCCCTGCGAAAAATCGGTCCACTGCGTTTTCGACCACCGGGATCTGATCCTGATACAGTCCATAGAATTCCCGATCCGCCTTGAAGCCAGCCGTGCCGGAGTTGGCGATGTTGTTCGCCAGCATGTCGAGCGAATCCATGCGCGCCTTCATTCCGCTGGCTGCCGAAATGAGGAGTGGATCCATGACTGACCAATCAGAAGCAATCGCGCAGCCGTTTCTAAAAGCGCTGCGAATTCAGACGATACGAGTAACAGGGACCGAAGTGGCACGGCGGCGAGTGTGCCGAATCGGTTCCAGTTCCAACTTGGAGCGCCTCTGAATCACGATCAAATTGGTAAGTCGTTGAGAGATTGATCGCGAGCGTTTGGGCACCGGGCTGCATTGTTCCAGGCGTGAACGCGCTTGCAGCAGCCATCCCGAATCAGAGCCTGACTGCTCTCGCATTCCTGAATGGCACAATCGTTCCGAGTTTGCCGAAGGCGGTTCAGACCGGAACGCCTGTTACACCCGGATTCACTGACCTTATTAATGCGTTGTTCGGATCGGTTGCGACGCCGGGCGATGAGCCTCAGAAACTGACGGCCCAGACCCCCAAGACGCCAAACACCACGGCGCAAGCCCAGAGTCAAGTTCCAAGTCAGCCTGATGCGCCGACGCAGCCCACTCTCGCGACCATGCAGCCGGGCGTTTCGACCACCCTCAGCCTGGTTCCAAACGATCCTCAGCAGAATGAGTTCGCGACACCGTCGCAAGCCCCTGTTCCGCTTGTGCCCGCGCTGATTACGTCAGATGCGAACATCGCGCAGGCGATGATTCAAGCGATGCTCGGAAGTCCGAGGCCGACCACTTCATCTCCTGCAACGGCCGTTACGGGCGACAACAAGACCAGCGGCCTCAAGACTTCCCCAAAAGCCGCGAAGGCAATCGACAAGGCAGCCGGCAAGACGATGGCGGCATTTTCGCTAACGCCAGTCGCAACGCCCGTCACGGTTCCGTTCGTAACCGAGCCTCTGCCGCAGCACCCAGCTTCGATCCCCAACGCACCCGCGAAGAACATACCAAGCGACGGCTTCTCGCAATCCCTGCTGAAGAATCCTGACCTGCAGATCACGACTACGAGCGTCGCGCAGCCTATATCGAACGCGCCAGTTTCCTTCGCGGCCAAGCTGACCCCGCTTGCGGCTCCCCCGCTTCGACTCCCCCGCTTGCGACTCCCGTGGAAACGCCCGTTGAGCCGGTGCCGGATGAGATTCCGGAAGCGAGTTCCGACCCTGTGACTGACTCTGGTTCAGCGCCGGCGCCGCAATTGCCGGCGCACAGCCGCGACACTCGAATCCCGGATGCACCGGAAAAGGACGAGCCGGTCGCCCCCGTCGCGATGGCTGCCGCGGCATCCTCTTATAGCGGCGGCTTCACGCACAGCTTTCAGGACGCCTCATCACAGAACGGGACGCCCGCGATCGCAGCCGACACGAAAACGCCCACGACTTTCGGAACCGTCGCCGAATCGATGCGGTCTTCGGAATCGATCGCAATCGCGAACACGCAGCCGGCGCCCGCGCAGAACAACTCGCCGGTGCAATCGATCACCATGCGGATAAATCATCCCGACATGCCGCAAGTTGATCTGCAGGTGACCACGCGCGGCGGTGAGATTCACGTCGCGGTGCGCACTCCCGATGCGCAGCTCGAATCGGCACTGCGCCAGGACCTGGGCACGTTGACGAACTCGCTCGACCGCGCGGGTTATCGCACCGAAACTTACATTCCGCGAGACACCGTTCGCGAAGCCGGGCATGAGATCGGTTTCACGGCAGCGCAATCGCCGTCCTCCGGGTCGCAAGAAAATCGCGAATCGTCTCATGAACAGCAAAACTTCACCGGTCGCGATTCGGGCGGATCGCATAGCGGCCGCCAGCAGCAACAGCAGGGTCGTCAGAATCAGGGCAACCCTCAACGTTTTCGAAATTGGATTTTTGAAATGGAGAAACAATAAATGAGTACCAGTCCCATCGGTTCCCCCAGCGCACTCGATTCCGCCAGCAGCGCATCCACGCAATCGGTAGCCAATTCCACCAGCGCGCTGGCCAATCAGAACGTATTCCTGCAACTGCTGGTGGCGCAGTTGAAGAATCAGGATCCGCAAAACCCGGCGGATGGCACCACCTTCATTACTCAGCTGGCGACGTTCAGTGAGTTATCGAACACCACGCAGATGGCCAGCAGCCTTACCTCGATTCAGCAGGATCTCGCACCTGGTGTGCCGGCGACCACCACCACTTCAACCCCAACTTCATAGGCAACAGGAGACATCATGCAAACCGCATTTTCCATCGCACTTTCAGGACTCACCGCGAACACTACCGCGATCGACGTCACCGGCAACAACCTCGCGAATCTCAACACTGCCGGCTATAAAGCGACCACGCTTTCGTTCCATGACCTGGTCTCGCAATCTCTGGGCGCGACGCCGGGACAGACGCAGATCGGCGTCGGAGTCGGCGCGCCCATCACCCTGCGGCAGTTTTCGCAAGGGGCGATTCAATCGACGGGCGGCCCTCTGGACGCCGCGATTCAGGGCGACGGCTTCTTCATGGTGACCACCCCGGGCGGCGATACCGAATACACCCGCGCCGGCAATTTCGAGGTCGATTCCAACGGAAACCTGACCACCCCGACAGGCGAGTTCGTGCAAGGTTGGACTTTGACGAATGGCGCGGTGGATACCAACGCTCCGCTCGGCAACATCACCGTACCCACCGGCTCTCTCGCGGCGCCCATTGCGACGCAGAATACTTCAGTGACATTGAACCTCGATTCAAACGGGACCGCCGGCCCTCCAGCGACGACGTTCTCGACATCGCTGCAGGTGTACGATTCTCTCGGCAACGCGCACACCGTCACCTACGCCTTCACCAAAGACGCGGCTGCCAATACCTGGGACTATTCGGTTTCGGTTCCCGATGCGGATCTTTCGGCGCCAGGTACGCCGCTGACTGGCCAGTTGGTGTTCGACTCAAATGGCAACCTGCTCACTCCCGCCGCGACCGATACTGTCCCCGTACTCACACTTACCGGGCTCGCCGACGGCGCGTCAGACATGAGCCTCAACTGGAATCTGTACCACGGCGGAACACCACTGGCCACGCAGTTCGCGCAGGATTCTGCGAGCTCGGCCGTGACGCAGGATGGATCGGCGGCCGCGAGCTTATCGAGCGTTGGGCTGGCCAACGGCGGACAGGTGATCGCGCGGTATTCGAATGGACAGCAGCTAGTGGTGGGACAGCTCGCACTTGCGACCATTCGCAATCCGGAATCGTTACTTGGCACCGGCGACAACTTGTTGCAGGCCGGCGCAAACACAGCGCTGCCTTCCATCGGAGTGCCGGGAACGGGCGGACGCGGCGTGGTGCTGGGCGGATCGATCGAAGCATCCACCGCGGACATCGCCACAGAGTTCACCAATCTGATCATCTTCCAGCGCGGCTACGAAGCCAACGCGCATGTGATCACTACGGTGGACCAGTTGAGCCAGGACACCATCAATCTCAAGCAGTAACCCTCTCGCGTGACTACGTTTGAAGAAATCTCGCATCTCGCCGATGTGCCCACACCGGTCAACGTGGAGCTGGATCGCTTGATAATGACCATTCGCGAGATCCTCGCACTGCGTGCCGGTGCGGTCATCAAGACCAGCCGCGCGGCCGGTGAGAACATCGACATCTCGATCGGCGGTGCGGGCCTGGGTTCGGGTGAAATCGTGATCATCGAAGACACCATGGGCGTTCGTATTACGGATTTCAAGGAGGAGAGTTAGCAGATGGATCTGCGCCAGTTTTTCTCGATCGTTCTGGTATTCGCGCTGCTCGGCGGTGCTTTGTGGATCATGCGGCGGGTGGCATCGGGGCGCATCTCGCTCTCACCCAGACAACTCAGCCCGGGCCGCTCGAAGTCCTTGGTGTCGGTAGAGCGGCTCGCGCTCACTCCGCATCACTCGCTACATCTGATCCGCATTCATGGGCGCGATGTGGTGGTCGCGACGCATCCGCAGGGCTGCGGAATTCTAATCGATGGCGCCGCGGGAGAGAACCTGTGAGGGCGCTGATCAGAATCGTGATGGCTCTCTTGTTCTTGAGCGCGCCAATGTTTGCCGCGCCCTCCGATTCGCTGATGGGAGTTTCGCTGGTGCAGAACAAGACCGGCGGGTCACTCAGCGTGCCGATGCAAATCGTTTTGCTAATGACGGCGCTGACATTGTTGCCCGCGATCCTGATGGCGTGTACGCCGTTTCTGCGCATCGTGATCGTGCTGCATTTTCTGCGGCAGGCGCTGGGGACGCAAACCGCCCCATCAAATCAAGTGCTGGTGGCGCTGGCGCTGTTTCTTTCGCTGATCGTGATCCAACCTACGGCTGAACAGGTCTATCACCAAGGTTGGGAACCGCTTGAGGCCGGACAATTGAGCGCTTCCGATGCGTGGGATCAGGCGACGCCGCCCATTAAGACATTTCTGTTGAAGTTCGCGCGCGAAAAAGATATTCAATTGTTTGTCGAGCTGTCGCATGCGCCCGCCCCGGCCAAGCCCTCCGATGTCCCGTTGACTGCGCTCGCTCCCGCATACGTGTTGAGCGAGCTGAAGACAGCCTTCCAGATTGGCGCTGTGTTGTTTCTTCCGTTCTTGATAATCGATCTGGTGGTCGCGTCGGTAACGCTATCGGTCGGGATGGTGCAATTGCCGCCCGTAATGATTTCCGCGCCGTTCAAGATCCTACTGTTCGTGCTGGTGGATGGCTGGAACCTGGTGATCGGTTCGCTGGTCAGGAGCTTTAACTAACATGTCCACCGGCTCTGTTGTCGATTTAATTCGCACCTTGTTCGTCACCACGTTCTGGATCAGCGTGCCGATTCTGGCGGTCGGATTCGTGATCGGAATCGTGATGAGCCTGGCGCAGATTCTCACTTCGATTCAGGATTCCAGCTTCAGCACGGTCCCGCGCCTGGCTGCGTTCATGGTCGCGCTGATGCTGGCAATGCCGTGGATGCTGATGCGCCTGATCGCGTACACCGCCACGTTGTTTGGCGACCTGGGCCGCTTCGCGCATTGAGCTCATGAATCTCGGGTTACCGCTCAGCACGATTTTCGCGTTCCTGCTGGTGTTGTCGCGCGTCGCCGGAGTGATCGGATTTCTGCCGCTCCCCGGATTCAAGAACGCGCCGCCGATGGTGCGCGTTGTTCTCGCGCTGACCATTTCATTCGCTCTCTTTCCGGCGTGGCCATCGATCCCTGATGAACTGCCAACATTCGGTGCGCTCATCGCTGCCGCGTTCTCCGAACTCGGATTCGGATTGGTGGTCGGACTCGCGGTTGCGTTTCTGACCGAAGGCTTTCAGGTCGGTGCGCAGGTGCTCAGCGTGCAAGCCGGCTATAGCTTTGCGCAGACCATCGATCCCACCAGTCAGGCTGACTCGGGTGTGCTGCAGGTAGTGATGACGCTGATGACCGGCTTGCTGTTCTTCACCACGGGCGCGGATCGTCAACTGATCCGGGTTCTGGCGGCCAGCTTCGAACGATTTCCCGCTGGTGCATGGGCTCCGGCCGCTGCAAATCTTGAAGGCGTCCTACATTTAGGTTCGGGAATGTTCGTGACGGGCTTGCGCCTGGCGCTGCCGGTGATGGCGTTGTTGATCCTGATCGACCTGTCGCTGGCCGTGATCGGGCGCATCCAACAGCAGTTACAACTTCTGTCGATGGCGTTTCCGGTAAAGATGCTGGCCGCGATCGCGATGCTGGCCGCCATCGCTCCAGTGGCTGCGCGAGTTTTCAACGGTGCGTCGGAACGGACGCTGGCCGCACTGGTTCGCATGGTGCATTAAGTGGCCGATCAAAAGACCGAGAAGCCCACCAAGCGGCGGGTCGATAAGGCCCGCGAGGAAGGCAACTATCCTACCAGCCGCGAATTCATATCGTCCATTCACTTTCTCGGATTCGTAACCATCGCGTCGGCCTTCGGCAGCGTATTTGTGATCCGCACCGCGCACGTCATGCGACTCCTGCTGGCGCGCGCATTTTCCGGCGACCTCACGGTGGAAGGTTTGATGTCCATCGCCCGAGACGTCGCGGTACCGGAACTCGCGCCGATATTGATGGCGGGAGCGGCGCTCATGCTGCTTTCGGTTTCAGCCCAACTCGCCACTACCAAGCTGGGCATATCGATTTCCAAGCTCACTCCGGATATCAAGCGCCTGAATCCGCTGAAGAAGATCACCAACTTGCCGGGGCAAAATATTCCGATGCTACTGCAGGCGCTGGTGCTGCTTCCCGTCGTCGCCACCGTGGTTTATTACGAAGCGACGGAAAATCTGGATTCCTTTCTGGAACTGCCGTGGCTGGCGCCGCAGGTCGCGATGATGCGTGTCGGTGGCACTGTCGGCACCTTGCTATGGCGTGTGTCCGGATTGTTTCTGGTGGTCGGAGTGCTTGACCTGCTATGGCAGCGCCACCGTTACACCAAGCAACTCCGCATGAGCAAGCAGGAACTTCGCGAGGAATCGAAGGATCAGGACGGCAACCCGCAAATGAAGGGGCGAGTGCGCAGATTGCAGCGCGACCTGCTGCGCCGCTCCATGATGAAGGAAGTTGCCAAAGCGACCGCGATCATCGTGAATCCGACGCACTACGCCGTGGCGATCCGCTATTCCGTGGACGCGCCCGGCGCGCCAAGAGTTGTCGCGAAGGGCAAAAATTATCTCGCCGCGCGAATACGCAAACGCGCCATGGAGCATGAGATTCCGATTGTTGAGAATCCGCCGCTGGCGCGTGCGCTGTACGGCGCGGTGGATGTCGGGCAGGAGATTCCTAGCCACCTGTATCGCGCGGTCGCTGAAATCCTGGCCTATATCTACAAATTGATGGGCGGGCGATTGCCGGGCAGTTGACGCAGGAAATTCGAAAAAGTTTCACGTATATCTCCCTTAACTGCGCAACTTGCGGCTCGCGGTCGAGCTGCAACTTCCTGCGCAGTCCCTGCGTCCAATGGAGTGTAGGGAGGGTGAAATGAAAAGTGTGAATCGAGCAAAGTTCGCGGCGGTAGTAGCAGGGCTGGTCGCATTGACCGCGCCCATGTTCGCGAAGAATCCGCCGGATACAATCGAAAACAAAGTGCGGCACGAATTGGTGATGTTGCCGTATCTTAACCTGTTTGACGATATTTCATTCCGCGTCGATAACGGCGTGGTCACTTTGTTTGGCGACGTGACGCAGCCGGTCCTGAAAAGCGATGCGGGCAACGTGGTGAAACGAGTGGAAGGCGTAACGCGCGTCGATAACCAGATCAATGTCCTGCCGCTTTCCCCGCTGGACGATCGTATTCGCATGCAGGCATATCGGACGATTTTTAGCGGTCCGCTGTATCGCTATGCGATGGGCGCTCTGCCTTCCATCCACATCATCGTGAACAACGGCCACATCACGCTGAAGGGCGAGGTGGTAAGCAAGGCCGATAGTGAGTTGGCGTACATGCGCGCCAATCAGCTTGGTGGTGTGTTTTCGGTCGACAACGAGTTGCAGGTCATTAAGTAATTGCGCCAAGTGATTGCGCTCCGTTTCGGTTCGGATCTCCTGGTCGCAGTCAAGCCCACCGCGGCCGGCCGGTCGTAGGCTCGGCTCCGGCGGGGCCCGGGTGGATCCGCGGCGGCCCATTCGCCTCCTGGGTGGGCCGCCGTTTCTATTTCTGTGGAGTTGTTCAGCCGACTTCGGCGGCGCTGACCGATGCTTCGGCAGGCGAGCCCTTACGCAGCGGGATCTCTTTCAAAAAGAAATTCACCACCACCGCGGCGGTCAGGATGATCGCGCCGATGAAGAAAATAAACTCGACCCCGTGCTCGAGCGAGGTCTTCACGTCCGCGAACAGCTTGTTCAGCAGATTGAGCCCGCCGGGGTACTTGCTGAATCCGGCTTCGAGCTGCGGCCGGAGGATTGATAGCATCAGCGGGTTGTTGAAATACTGCAGCGCTTGAGGCGGAGTTCCGGCAGGAACGCCAGCCGCGAACTCGCGATGATAAATCGTCAGTAAGATGCTGCCGAACATCGCGACGCCGGTGGTGCTCCCGATCGAGCGGAAGAATTGCGACGACGCCGTCGCCGTGCCCATGTGCTGGCGCGGCGCCGAATTCTGCACCGCAACTGTGTACACCGGCTGCACGCACCCCATACCCAATCCCGCGATAATCATGCCCAGCACCACTGCCGACCGCGTACTCGAAGCATCCAGGCGCGCGAACTGAATCATGCCGATCGCGATAAACATGGACCCGACAATCGCCAGGATTTTGTATTTCCCGGTGCGCGAGGTGAGTTGTCCGCCGACGATATTGCCCGTTACCGCGCCAAGCATTAGCGGCGTCAGCAGCGATCCGGATTGCGTCGCCGAAATCCCCAGCACGCCCTGCATGAACAGCGGCAGATAAATGATCACGCCGAACATGCCGATCCCCAGCACGAAATTCGAGATCGCCGACACGCGAATGATCGGATCCTTAAACAGGACCAGCGGGATCAATGGCTCCGCTGCCTTACTTTCGGCGTACAGGAACGCGAATAGCATCACCGCCGCAGTGACCAGCAGCGATTCGACGCGTACCGATCCCCAGCCGTAAGTGGTCGCCCAGGTGAGCGCCAGCAGCAGCGGCACCAGGCACCCGATCAATGTCAGGACTCCAAACCAATCGATGATGCGGCGCACGCCCTGCGGATGAAAATACGGAAACTCGAAATAAATTGCCGCGATCGCGATGATCCCCACCGGCAGATTCACGTAGAAGCACCAGCGCCAGGAGAAATGATCGGTAAGATAGCCGCCCAGTGTCGGCCCGAAGATCGACGCCGCGCCCCACATCGACGCGAACAATCCCTGATACTTGCCGCGTTCAATCGGCGAGAACACATCGCCCACGATGGTGAACACCAGGCCGAACATGATGCCCGCGCCCACGCCTTGCAAGCCGCGGAACACGATCAGCTGATTCATGCCGTCGATCCCCAGAAAATCCAGCTTGCCGGAGGCGCCGCACAACGCCGACGATCCCACGAACATCGTCGCGCCCAGCAGAAAAAACCATTTCCGGCCATAAATGTCAGACAGCTTGGCGAAGATCGGAACGCAAATCGTGGAGGTCAGCAAGTACGCCGTAGCCACCCACGGATAGCGATCGAAACCGGAAAGCTGCGCGATGATGCGCGGCTCGGCTGTGCCCACGATGGTTTGATCCAGCGCCGCCAGCAGCAGGCACAGCATCAATCCTGCCAACGTTCCGATGTATTGTGACCGCGTCAGCCGAATGAAGCCAGACGTATAGTAGCGAGGTTCGGCAGGGGGTTCCATCTATTGATTGTATGAGCGCGTCTTATCGGATCGCAAATCGAAACCATGAGACATGCCGGGATAATCTGTAGCTGAACGCGTTGATCGCGGCCAGTGAGGTGCACTTACCTCGTCAACATGGCCGCCCAGACGCAGCTCGCTCCCAGTACGGTACAAGCCCTCGGCGGCATTGGCGGATCGGGCACGGCCGATGTTGGTTCGTCCTCAAAAGCGAAGCACCACAAGCACAAGGAAGGTGCTGCGCCGCCCCAATCTGGAATCCGAATCGGGAATTGGTCCGAACTAAGCGTCCCGATTGCGGTACTCGGGATCATCCTGGCGATGATCGCGCCGCTGCCTGCGTTCGTGCTCGATTTTCTGATCAGCGCCAACATCACCATGTCGGTGGTGGTGTTACTGGTTTCGATGTACATTCGGCGGCCGGTCGAATTCAGCGTCTTCCCGACCTCGCTCCTGCTGCTCACCTTGTTCCGTCTTGCACTGAACATTTCCACGGCGCGTCTCATTTTGCTCCACGGCAATACCGGAACCAGCGCGGCTGGCCAAGTCATCGAAGCTTTCGGAAATTTTGTCGTCGGCGGGAATTATATCGTTGGCGTCGTGATCTTCTTGGTGCTGGTCGCGATCCAGTATGTCGTGATCAATCACGGAGCGGTTCGGATTTCCGAAGTGACCGCGCGATTCACTTTGGATGCCCTTCCGGGAAAGCAGATGTCGATCGATTCCGATTTGAACGCGGGCTTGATCGACGAGAACGAGGCGCGCTCTCGCCGCAAGAATCTGGCTGCCGAAGCGGAATTCTATGGCGCGATGGACGGCGCCAGCCGGTTTACGCAGCGCGACGCGGTTGCCAGCATTCTCATTACGACCATCAATATCGTTGCGGGATTCCTGATTGGCGTTTTGCAAAACGGGATGGATCTGAAGCGCGCGCTCACCACCTACACCATCCTGACCATCGGCGATGGTTTGGTCACGGTGATCCCTTCGCTCATGGTTTCCATTTCGGGCGGCCTGATTGTGACCCGTACCAGTTCGGACGGCATGGTAGGGACGGATGTTCGCAAGCAGATCTTTGGGAAAGCCGATCCGCTCTTGATGTCCGGAGGCGTGCTGATCGCGATGGCGATGTTTCCCGGCCTGCCGACCATTCCATTTCTCGCGCTGGGCTCCGGAGTGGGATTCATGGGATGGCAACTCAAACAGAAACAGAAATTGGAATCCGCGGCCGCGCCCGCAGCGGCTGCGACCCCCGCGAAGGACAGCCTCGAATCGCTATTCAAAGTGGAACCCCTCGCGGTCGAAGTCGGATTGGGATTGGTGAAGTTCGCCGACGGAGCACAGAACTCGCCGCTGTTGCGAAGAATCGCCGGAATTCGAAAGCAGATGGCCGGCGAATTCGGCTTCATGGTGCCGCCGGTGCGCGTGACCGATAATTTGCAGCTCAAGGCTTCTGAATATGTGGTGCTCCTGAAGGGTTCGGAAATCGCGAAGTTCGATCTGATGCCGAATCGGGAATTGGCGATTCATCCGGCTGGCGCAAGCGCCCAAGTAGGAGCTGCCGCGCCCTCCATCGACGGCATCGCGACACGTGAACCCGCGTTCGGAATCCCCGCCATCTGGATCGCACCGAACAATGCTGACGCCGCGAGGTCGAAAGGGTACACCGTAGTCGATTCGCTGAGCGTTCTTGGAACGCATCTTTCCGAATTGATACGGCGTCACGCGTTTGAGCTGCTCTCGCGGCAGGACACCAAGAATATTCTGGATCGCGTTGCGGAAGACAATCCGAAGGTCGTCGAGGATTTGGTTCCGAAGTTGCTCCCTCTTGCGACAGTGCAGAAGGTTTTCCAAAATCTGTTGCGTGAGCGAGTTTCGATTCGAGACGCGGTAACCATTCTGGAAGCGCTCGGCGAAGCGTCCGGAATGACCAAGAATCCCATCCTGCTCACCGAATATGTGCGCCAGGCGATCCGCCGCAGCGTCGTCAAGCCGTACCTCAACGGCGCCGGCGAACTGCCCGCGTTCTTCCTGGATCCGAAATTAGAGCAAACCATCGAAGCCGGCGTCGAACATGGCGAGCAGAACAGCCACCTGAACCTGGCGCCGCAAAAGATCCGCGAAATTCTGGATCGCATCACGCACGCAGTGGGTTCGACGGATTCACCGATGGCGGTGGTGACCGGTTCGGCATCGCGATATTTCCTGAGGCAACTGGTGGAGGGCAGCATTCCAAACCTCTCGATCCTGTCGCACAACGAGATTCCACAAGGCGTACGGGTGTTGTCAGTGGGCCTAATCCAGTGAGGAAATCATGAAACTCAAGAGCTACTTTTCCGCGACCGTGGAAGCCGCTGTCGAGCTGGCGCGCAAAGAACTCGGCGAAGACGCGTTGTTGGTGAACGCGCGGCCCACCACTCCCGACACGCGGCATCTGGGGGCCTACGAAGTGGTTTTCGGGTCGACCGGCGCCACGCCGATTCATTTAACCGCCGCATCGGCACGAGCCGGTGCGATTGCCAGAGAGACACCGGACCGGTTGTCCGAAGACGTCGCCCAAATGAAGCGCGAGATCGAACGCCTGGCGCAGAGCCTGCGCGGCGCGCACTCATATATGTCGCCATTCGCGCCCTCCGCCGATCCGTCGAACGCCGAATGCTATTCACGCCTGGTCGAGAACGAACTCGACGCGCCCATCGCGCAGCAGGTGGCGCAGGGAGTATCGCTAGAGTCGTTCTTCGAAGTCGACGCGACGCTGGGACGCGCCGGAGCGTCGCGAGCGGTGGTCGCGCTGGTGGGACCTCCCGGAGCAGGCAAGACGACCACGCTGATCAAGCTCGCGGCGCGATTCGGACTTACTTCGCGCAAGCCCACACAAATCATCACCACCGATGTGTTCCGCATCGCCGCAGCCGATCAGCTTCGGTCGCTCGCCTCGATTTTAGGAATTGGATGCGAGGTCGCCGAAACGCCGGTGGCGCTGGCGCAGGCGCTGGAAGAACATCGCTCCAAAGATTTTGTGCTCATCGACACGCCCGGCCTGGCGAACGGCGAGATGGAAGACGGTGCGGATCTCGCGCACCTGATCGCTACACATCCGGAAATCGACACCCACCTGGTGCTTTCCGCCTCAATGAAACCGGCTGACATGGCGCGTACCATCGAGCGTTACGCGATGTTCCAGGCCAGGAAATTATTATTCACGCGCTTGGATGAGACGGATCGCTACGGAGCGCTGCTCAGCGAATCGTCACGGCGCGGCATGCCCGTGTCGTTTCTCGCAACGGGTCAGCAGATTCCCGACGATCTGGAACCGGCCACTAAAGCGCGGCTGATCGAAATGGTCACGGGAGAAGTTTCAAGAAATCGGAATGCAGGAGCAGTAGCGGCATGACCCACGTCTTAGGAAAGGCACAGTGATGGAAGCGACAATGACAGCGGCGCCCAAGCGCGCGCGCGGATATGCACCGCAAGCGATGAGCAGTGAGGAACGCGAAGAGCTGATTCTGGAGCATCTGCCGCAGGTGCGGCTGATCGCGCGCCGCATTCACGATCGCCTCCCGGAGAGCGTGAGCCTGGACGATCTTATTTCGACCGGCGTGTTGGGATTGATCGCGGCCATCGACCGGTTCGATCCGACGCAGAACGTCAAGCTCAAGACCTACGCGGAATACAAGATTCGCGGTGCGATTCTCGATAGCCTGCGCGGCCTGGATTGGGCGCCGCGGCAGCAGCGCAAACGCGCCAAACAGATCGAAGCCGCCATCAACGCAGCCGAACAGCGCTTGCATCGCACGCCTTCTGAAGAAGAGATCGCGGCGGAACTCGGCCAGACCGTGGAGGAGTATCACGCCTGGCTGGTGGACGCGCGCGGCTTGAATCTGGGAAGTCTCGAAGCTGCGCAGGGCGAAGATGAGAATCGCGATCTGCTGCAGTTCGTTTCCGACGACGAGCGTCAATGGCCGTCGCATGTGGTCGAGCGCAGCGAGTTGCAGAGCCTGCTCGCCGAAGCGATTTCGAAAATGCCGGCCATGGAAAAAACCGTCCTGAGCTTGTACTACTACGAGGAACTCACCCTCCGTGAGATTTCAAAGATCGTGAGCCTGCATGAGTCGCGTATTTCGCAATTGAAGACCCAGGCGATTCTGCGCTTGCGTGCATATATGGAGAAGCGCTGGCCCGGACCGCGCGGCGTCTGACCCAAATCCATGGAACGTTCCCGGATCGAAATTCAAGACTGGCTGCTGGGCGAACTGATGTCGCGACTGGCGGCGGCGGTGGAAGGCTTGACGGCCGAGCGGCCGGCGGTCCGCGTGACAGGTGCGTGCGCGCCGCCCACAGCCGATCTCTTCTGCTGGAGGCAGAGCTTCAACAAGATTCCGGGCACGATCTGGATTTCCGCCGAAGAAAACGCCTGGCGCGATGCGGGCACCTGGGTGCTTCGCGCGGCGGGTATGGACGAAACGCCCGCGGAGATGAAAACCGAGTTTCTGGAGATGGTGCGCCAGACGCTGGCCGGCGTTGGGCAATCGATTACAGCGCGGCTCGGATTGGAAGTAACGCCGCTCGATGGTGCGGAAGGACCCAGCGGACCCGCGGAGTGGAGTGCAATCGACGCGGAATTGAGCGGCACCACGGTTCGATTGGTGATCGGAATCGCGCCGGAGTTGCTCGACGCCCTGATTCCGCCTGTTCAGGAAATCGCCGTACAAGAAGCTCCGGCACCGGAGAGCACCTCGGCGACGTTCGAGCTCCTGCTCGACGTGGAACTGCCGGTGAGTATTTCATTTGGGCGCGCGCAGGTGCCCTTGAAGGATGTTTTGAAGTTGACCGTGGGCTCCATTGTGGAGCTGAATCGCACCATCGGCGATCCGGTGGAAGTAATTGTGAACAATTGTGTGATTGCGCGCGGGGAAGTGGTGGTGATCGACGGAAATTTCGGTGTGCGAGTGCAGAACGTGATCAGTAAGCAGGAGCGTCTGAGAACGCTCGATTAAAGGAATCATGATGCCTTCGACGATCGTTCTAGGTGTGCTCGCGATGCTGGGATTGAGCGGGGCGCTGGTCCTGTTCCTCAGCCTGAGACACGAAGTGCGCGCGAGTTCGATGAAGAGCCGCCGGAAAATGGATGCGCTCGTGAAATCGATGGAAGAAAAGCTGGCGCAGGCTCCTGCCGCGCAACCCGCGAGCGAGCCGATCTACATTCCCGCGAATCCGCGCTCAGGGTTGAACATCACCAAGCGCGTTCTGGCCATGCGCATGGTGCGGCGCAATGAAGATATCTCGCATATCGCTGTAGCGCTCGGAGTGTCGCAACGGGAAGTGGAGCTGTTGATTCGCGTGCACCGCATCAGTTCGGAAGCGGCCCGGGTGCACACGCAGGCCGCCGCCGCCGGGCAAACTAAGGCAGGCTGATTACGCGGGCTCGCGGCGTCGCCACCACCCAGTTCTGGCTGTTCGAGAATTCCTGCTGCCACCAGTCGGCGTGACGATTCTCGTCGATGGTGACCGTCAGCGTCACTTCCTTGCGGTCGCGCATCACCACGATCGGCACCTGCTTGCCTTGCATGGAGCGGATGCGATTGGACACATCGGCAGGCGTTGCGATCTTGGCATCGTCCACGCGAATGATCACGTCGCCCGCTTTGAGTCCTCCCTTTTCCGCCGCCGATCCAGCGGTCACTGAGCGCACCAACACGCCTTCCTTTACGCCGAAGTACTGCGCCAGCTGCCCGTCCAGCGATTCCGCTTCGACGCCCAACATGGAGCTTTGCCACGACATGAAGCTGCGCGGCAGATCCGGCATCATATTTCGCAATTCGTAGGCGCGTGGCGCGGCCACCGCGGGAAACGCGCTTGTCCACACGTTGGCGCCCGGATGCGCCATTAGCTTTACGGAAATCGACTGCGGCGCACCGCTGCGCCAAATATCGAGCTTCACCTCACGGCCCGCCGGAGTTTCGCGCACCAGCCGTGAGAACTGCTCCATGCCTTCCACGTGCTGCCCGTTGTATTGCAGAATCGCATCGCCTGACTTGAGGCCGGCTTTTTCCGCCGGACTTTCGGCTTTCACGCTGGTGATCTCGACGCCCGCTTCCTCGCGCAACTTCAGAGCTTTGGCGCGATCGCTATCGATTTCCTGAACGTTGACGCCGAGATAACTTCCGCTTGCCGCGGCCATCATCTTCACCTTTGGCGCCGCCGGTGCGGGAGGCGCGGTCGGCGTCTGTTGCGCCATCAATCCCGGTGCGGCGCTTAAAACTCCCCAAAATGCCAGTGTTGAAATTCGCATGCTCGTCCACTCCCTATTTCGATTTCTTCACCCAGATGATCCCCGACGCGGTGCTCAGCGAAAGCAGTGGACCGCCGCCGTTGATCGCTCCCTGATACGTGACTCCCTGATATGCCGGCCGTGCGATCAGAGGCTTCACCCGCAGCTCCGAAAAATCGGAAACAATGCGTGGATTGGCGCTCGAATCATTGCGAGCCAGCACCGATAACGAAAGGTTAGACGGAATCAAAACAGTAATGTCACCGGAGCCCGCGACCAGAGACGACGCATCGACAAAATGCGCGCCTGGAAAAAGTTCCGCGAGAATGCTGCCCAGCGCGGTTTGAACCTGCAGCGGACACGCCGACGTCTTGACGCGAACCGGCCCGCCGCCGGACTGGCAGCGTACGCCTCGCGCGGAACCGATCTGGATGGAACCGCTGCGCGTATCCGCGGTGACCAGGCCGTTGGCCTGCGCGATGTCGATCATGCCTTCGGCAGTGTGCGCATCCACGCTCGAACCCGCCCGGTCCACTTGAATATTTCCGCCTTCGGTCGCCAGCACCAGCGGACCCGCGGCTTCACGAATTTGAATCTCGCCGCCCGCGGTCTGACAGTTCGCCGAGCTGCCCGCGCTATCGACGATGATCGATCCCGCGCCATTCCCGCAGCGGATCGCACCACCAACTTTTCCCAGCCGGATCTCGCCGCCGCCGGTGTTGCATTCCACCGCGCCGCGGATTCGATCGCAATGAATCAGGCCGGCCGTAGTGTCGATGCGCAGGTTGCCGTCCAGATCGGTCGCATCCACATCGCCGGGCTGGACGTTCAGCGTCAGCATCGCGATACGCCGCGGCACCGTGATCTCGATACGCGTGTTTACGGACGGATCCAGCCTCGGGAACAGGATCAGCGCACCCGCGGTAATGTCGATCCTCGTCGAGCCGAAGCGGCGGTGGGCTTCGTCTTTCGACGCGGTGCGCGTGCGCTGCGTGATGCGATAGCTGACCTGATCGCTATCGGACCCATGCAGGATCAGATGGCCGTGCGCTGTGATTCGCAAAAAGCGCTTCTGCGCGATCTGCACTGTATCGCTGTTGGTGCCAACCCATTCAGAGCCTTCGCGCGTCAACTGCACATCCTGTGCAAGCAGCGCGAGCGCGGCCGGAAGTATTGCAAAAAAGTTCATGTGTTAATACACGCCCATCAATATGTTTCGAGCGATGCGTTCACGGCTTCCAGCACCTTGCGGCTCCGCTCCCGCACATATTCCTGTTTTTCGCCGCGTTCGATCAACTCCTGCAGCGCCGCGATTACTTGCCGGTCCACATTGCGATCGATCGACGCATTCGCCGCCCCGGTCAGCAGATCGATCGCCTGTGTGCGCAGCCCCGGATTGGAATCATTCAGCAGCACCCGCGTCACCGCAGTCCTGACTTCGCTATCGTTCACATAAGGTTTCAGCCCATCCAGGGCCTTCATGCGCACGCCCGAGTTGGCATCGCGCAGCGCCAGAATCAGCGCATCGCGAACGTCCGCCGACTGCGCTCGGGCGACCAGAATATTCACCGTGTCGCCGCGCAGTCCTGGATTGGACGGATCTTTCGCGGCGGACAACAGCAGCGCGCGGATCTTTTGATCGTCCAACTGGCCCGACACGATTCGCTGCCGCGTTTCATCGAATACGATTTGCACGCCGCCGTTAGCCGCGGGCTCGACGTGACGCACATGTGCCGCGCCCAATTCGCCCAGGCCCATCGATCGCAACCCTAATCCCGGGGCCAGATCGGGCAACATGCGCGCCGCGCCGAATCCCAGCGCGAGCAAAGTCAAAGCGCCCACCGGCCGCAGCGCTCCCGCCGCGGGACGAAGCGTAAGAGCATCGACGAATCGATCCCACCAGCCGGATTTCGCAGCCGGGACCGGAACAGCCTCTTCATTCATCAAGCGCATGCGCAGATCTTCGCGGCACTCCCGCAGCAGCGCAGGCGACGGCAGGATTTCGATCGCATCCAGCGCAGCGTGCGCGGCCTTTTCGCGCAGCAGCGCCTCGCGGCAATCGGCGCAGGAATCCAGATGCGACTCCACGCGCTCTTCCTGATCGAACGACAGTTCGCCGTACAGCAACAGCGCGAGCTGCTCTCGAACGGCTGTGCATTTTAAATCGTCATTCTTCATATCGTTTTATTCCTGATAAAAATCCCCGAGCCCCGCGCGCATCTTCTGTGTCGCACGAAACAGGCAGTTTTTCGCCGCTTCCTCGGTGGTCCCTAAAATCTCGCCGATACGCCGCAATCGCAATCCCTGATAATGCCTCAGCTCGAATACCATCCGCTCGCGCGGCGTCAGTTCGCTCAGCACTTCCTTGATCCGCCGCCGCACCTGCCCGCTGAACAGATGCCGCTGCGGATCGCCATCCACCCGCTCTTCCTGCACCGCGTCCATGCGATCCAGTGGACCGTCCGCGGTGGCGAGCACCGTCGGCTCTTCCTTCCGAACCTTCCGCTTGCGCATCTGGTCCAGGCACAAATTCGTCACGATGCGGTACAGCCACGTATGAAAACTACAGTCGAAACGGAAAGAATGCAGATTGCGAAAAACCCGCAGGAACGCATCCTGATAGACGTCATGAGCGTCCTCAGGCGACCGCAACAGGTTCATCGCCAGCCGGAGCACACTTTGGTCGTAGGCGCGTACCAGTTGCTCAAAGGCGGCATGATCGCCTTCTTGAGCCGCCCGTATCAGCGCCGACTCGTCCAAACCAACGCCCGATTTAAGGGCCACGACGGCGGCTCCGCTCTTTCCGTGCAACACAATTTAAGACGAGGGGCGTGCGGAAACGTACCGTCGCCGGGACACCCGCATTCGGCTTAAGAGTGAGTTAGACGAAACCTTACAAAGACCTGCTTGCGAACCCGAGTGTTGAACCACTCCTAATCGAGCCGCGACTAAAAGGAGCGGTTTAACCTACACGAGTTCCAACTCGATGCGCTTGGTCGCAGGCTCGACGCTTAAAATCCTGAACGTGCGTATCTGGCCCGATTTGGGCGGTTCTGCGGCGGTTTCTCCACCGCCGGACTTCCATTTTGCGGCCAGCATGGCGCTGAGCGAGGAAAGATCGGCCTTGGCGGCCGCGGCTTCCGCCTGTTTTCGCTCGGCGTTCGAATCCGGAGGAAGCTTGCAATGCCCGATGACGCCGTCGCCAACCTCCACCTTCATCTTGTCTCCGGCCACGCTGACGATCCGTCCCGTGACGGTTTCGCCTGCCTTTCGCTCCACGATGTACTCGTCGATCGAGGTCGGGATCAGTTGCTTGATGCCCAGCCGCAGACGCCGGCGATCTTTATCCGCCTCGAGCACCTGCGCCTTGACCTTCTCGCCCATCTTCAGCGCTTCATTGGGATGATTGAGCCGCTTTTCGTGGCTGATATCGCCGATGTGGATCATGCCTTCGATGCCGTCGCCCAGATCGACGAAGGCTCCGAATTTCGCCAGACTCGTCACCGGGCCCTCGGCCACCGCTCCCACCGGATACTTCTTGATCGCCTCTTCCCACGGATCGCCCAGCGCCTGCTTCAACCCCAGCCCGATTCGCTTATCCGCCGGATTCACGGTAAGCACCACGGCCTCGACCATATCGCCGGTCTTCAAGATATCCGCCGCGCGAACATTCTTCTTCGACCACGACATTTCGGAAACGTGGATCAAGCCTTCGATGCCCGGCTCCAGTTCGACGAACGCGCCGAAATCGGCCACGCGCGAAACCTTGCCTTTCACGCGATCGCCCGCCGTGTATTTCCCGGCCGCAACCGACCACGGATCGGGCGCCAATTGCTTCAACCCCAGCGCGATTTTCTTCGATTCCTTGGCGATCTTCAGAACCTTGACGTCCAGTTCCTGGCCGACGCTTACCAGGTCGCTCGGCTTCAGATTGCGCGCGTACGACATGTCGGAAACGTGCAGCAATCCGTCGACGCCGCCCAGGTCAACGAACGCGCCGAAATCCATCAGGCTGCGCACCGTCCCGTGCACGATCGCGCCTTCCTGAATCCGCTCGAAAGCTTCCAGCTTGGCCGCTTTTTCACGCTCTTCGAGAATCGCGCGGCGATCCACCACCACGTCTTCATTGGCCGTATCGAGCTTGGTGATCCGGCATTCGATCTGTTGCCCCACCAACTTTTCGAGGTCGGCCTGTTCGCGCGCGCCGCTGCGCGAAGCGGGCATGAACGCGCGCACGCCGACGTCGACGCGCAATCCGCCCTTCACCACCTCCAAAACCGTTCCGCCGATGGTGCTCTTGTTCGAAAACGCGTATTCGAGGGCGCTCCAGTCGCGCGGTGTTTCCACCTTGACGGTGGAGAGCGTGTAGTTGCCTTCCTGATCACGTCCGCGAACGGAAACCACCAGCTTGTCACCCTTTTTTAATCGGCCCGTGGGATCGGGCGGCAGCACCCCGTCCATCTTGCGGCCGATGTCGACGAAGATCGCCTCCGGCGTGATGGAGACGACGGTGCCGTCGACTGTTTCGCCACGCGTGTGGTGCGATTGTTCGAATTCAGAAAGGATGTCGCCGAAGGAGGTATCTTGCTGTGAAGAAACCTCGGCCGGATTGGAAAGGTTGGACTGGGTCATTGCGGAAAAACCGGTGAATTTTATTGTGTCATAGATGTTCGATGGTTCGCCGTGGGCTCGACCGCTTCCTCTGGTCACGGCTCGTTATGGTGCCTGATTCGGTAGGTCGCCAATGAGCCGCGACTAAAAGGAGCGGTTCACCCCGCCAATTTCACATCAATCGCAACGCAAGGCGATCAACGGATCCACCCGGGCTGCCCGGCGAGCAGGTAAATAGCAAGCCGCCAGCGCGACCACCAGCATCAGCGCCGCGACACCCGAATAAATCAACGGATCAGCCGTGCTGGTTTCATACACCATGCTCGCGAGCACGCGCCGCAGCGCGAACGCGCCCGCAATTCCGATCACAGTGCCGATCAGGCTCAGCTTCAATCCATACCCGACGATATTGCCCAGCACCTGCCCGGATTCCGCGCCCAGCGCCATGCGAATTCCGATCTCGCGAGTCCGCTGCGCCACCGTCCAACTCATCACTCCGTAAATACCCAACCAGCGCGAGCACCAGCGCCAGCGCCGCGAACGAAGCCAGCAGCGTCATCGTCCATCTCCGCGACGACGCCGATTCCTCCAGCACCTGATCCATCGAGCGCACTTCCGAGATCGGCACCTCAGGCGCAGCCGCCCGAATCGCGGCTTCGACCGATTGCACGATGGCGCGCGGATCGCCCGCCGTGTGAACGATGATTGAGCCGGGATAGAGCGATGGCGTATAAAGGTCGAGCGTCGGTTCCGAATCCAGGCCGAACTGCTTCACGTCCCCGACGATTCCAACGATCGTCGCCCACACCGGCTTGATCGACCAGGGATCGCTGATATATTTTTCGCCGATAGGATTGCGATCCGGCCAAAATTTTCGCGCGAAGCTCTGGTTGATGATCACGACGTTGTCGGTAAGATCGCGATCCGTGAACGCGCGGCCCGCGATCACCGGAATGTGCATGATGCGGAAATAATCGGGACTCGCGGTGCGAAGCTGCGCGATCGGCAGCACTTCGAGATTCGAAAGCGGGCTGCCCTGCACTTTAAATCGTGACGAATTCCCGTGGCCGGTCGTTAGCGGCAGCGCATTGGTGGACGCGAACCCGTCGACGCCGGGAATCTGCTTCACGCGCTCTTCAATCGCTCGAAACAGAGCATCGGGCTTGGCGAGATCGGGAATCGAAAGCCGCATAGTCAGCAAACCGCGCGTCGAAAATCCCGGCTCGATATTCATCAGGTGAACGAAGCTCTTGAGCAGGATCGCCGCTCCCGCAACCAGCACCAGCGCCAGCGCAAATTCGGCAACCACCAAAGTCGCGCGCACTTTCGATGCGCCGCCCGATCGCGACGCGCCGGATTTGATCAACGTATTCGAATCCTGATGTAGCGCGTGCAGCGCGGGCGCAAGACCGAACAGCACTCCGGTGACGATCGAAATCGCCAACAAAAACGCGAGCACCTGCCCATCGAGCGGTGCCGGAATCGGCGACAGCGCGTCCAACCCAAAACGCCCAAGGGCTACGCCGATCGCGCCGCCGGCAATCGACAACACCAGGCTTTCGGTGAGCAATTGCCGCACGATTCGTGAAGCTCCTGCGCCCAATGCGCTGCGCACCGCGATCTCTTTGGTTCGTCCGCTGGCGCGCGCCAGCAACAAGTTCGCGACGTTTGCGCAAGCGATCAGCAGCACCAATCCGACCGCTCCGAACAACATCAGCAGCGGCGTGCGCGTCTTCGCGGTCAGGTCGTCCTGCAATCCGAAAATATTGACGCCCCATCCCTTGCTGGTCTTCGGATTCGCCGCGGCGAGGCGCTGCGCAACAGACGCCAACCGCGCCGCAGCCTGCTGTTCCGTCACGCCCGCGCGCAAACGTCCCACGAAACCCATCGGGTGCCGCACCGGATTGGTCGCTTCATCAAGCAACAAAGGCCCCTGCGCCAGCCACATCTGCGCGAATTCAGGAAGCTGAAAATTGTCGGGCATCACTCCGGCGATCACAAATTGCTGCTGATTGAGGCGAACGGATTTCCCGGCGATGGCGGGGTCGCTCGCGAAACGCGTCCGCCACAACGCGCTGCTGATCATCGCCGAATCCGGCGAGTTCGCCAGAGAGCTCCCGATCACGGGCGCCACGCCCAGCAGCGAAAAGAATTGCTGCGAAACGAAAGTCGAGTGGATGGTGGTCGGTTCGATGCCTGGCGCGGTCAGGTTCAGATCTTTCGAAACGTATCGATACCAGGCGGTCTGTTCGAACAGATCAGTCTGCTCGCTCCACGCGGCCATTTCGACCGGTGACACGCCGATCTTGGAAAATTGCGGCTGATAGGTGTCCCACGCCGCGATCAGACGCGAAGGATCGCGAAACGGCAGCGGCTTCAGAATGACCGCGCGCACGAGTGAAAAGATCGCGGTGTTCGCTCCAATACCCAGCGCAATCGTCAGGATCGCGACGATCGCAAATCCAGGTGCACGAAGGAGCGTGCGAATGGCGTAGCGGACGTCCTTAAGCAAATTCCCCATGGCTTGTTGACGCGGCTCCTTTCACTTCGTTACGGCCTGCAGGCGCGAGCCTTCGGTCCCAGTTCCGATGGCAGCAGCGCATACGCTTGCCCGATCCATTCACACAACAATCGACGAGTATCCCGCGGATCGATAATTTCTTCGACTCCGAACGCTTCCGCAGTGCGCAGCGGCGAACGAAATCGATTGAGATGATTTTCCAGCTCACGGCGTCGAGCGTCGGGATCGGGCGACGCTTCGATGTCGCGTTTATAAGCCGCCTGCACTCCGCCTTCGATGGGCAGCGATCCCCAATCGCCCGACGGCCACGCGTAACGCAGATTCAATCCCTGCGCGTTTCCATGTCCCGCGCCGGCGACGCCGTAGCAGCGCCGAATCAGAATCGAAATCCAGGGCATGGTCGCCTGATAGACCGCGACCAATGCGCGAGCACCCGCGCGAACCGTGCCCGCGCGCTCCGCCGCCGTGCCGATCAGAAAGCCCGGATTGTCGACGAAATTGACGATCGGAATATGAAACGTGTCACACAGATCGACCAGGCGAATCATCTTGTCGCATGCCGCTGCGTTAGGAGCGCCGCCACCCTGCCGAGGGTCATTCGCGATCACGCCTACCGGATATCCATCCAATCGCGCAAGCCCGGCCGCGACCGGTCGCCCATAGTAGTAACCGATTTCAAAGAACGAATCGCGATCGAAGATTAAATTCAAGATGCGGCGAACGTCGTAAGAGCGGCGGCGGTCGCGAGGAATGATCGAAATGAGTTCCGGCTCGCGGCGTTCGGCATCGTCCGATGGCGCGATTCTCGGAGGCGCCTGCCAGACGTTCGAAGGAAGATACGAAAGAAATTTCCGGATCGCCAACAGCGCTTCGTCCTCCGAATCGACTTCGTTATCCACCGCACCGCTGGCGCGCGCGTGAATCTCCGATCCACCCAATTGCTCCTTCGATACTTTTTCGCCAACCCCACGTTCGACCACCGGAGGCCCTGCGACAAAAAGCTGGCTGGTGCCGCGCACCATGATCGAAAAATGCGAAGTGACTACGCGCACCGCGCCCAACCCTGCGACAGGTCCTAGACACGCGCCGATCACCGGCACTTCGCCCAGCAGCGCCGTGATGGTATCCCACGCCGGATTCGCCGGAACATAAGTTCGCCCGATTGTTTCGATGGTCTTGACGCTGCCGCCGCCGCCGGTGCCGTCGACCAGACGGATCATCGGCATCCGCATCCCGCGCGCCAGCTTTTCGGCGTGGCCCATCTTGTTGCCCACCGACGCATCAGCCGCACCGCCGCGCACCGTGAAATCGTCGCCGCCGACCACCACAGCGCGACCTTCAATGCGTCCGGTTCCGGTGACGAAATTAGAAGGAACGAACGACGTCAGGTGGCCCTGATCGTCATATTGCGCGCGGCCAGCAAGCGCGCCCGATTCGTGAAACGACCCCGGGTCGAGCAATCGCGCGATGCGTTCACGAACGGTGAGGCGCCCCGCCTTATGCGTCCGTTCGATGTTTTCTCTGCCGCCCATGAGCCGCGCGAGTTCTTCGCGCCGCCGAATCTCGTCCAGTTCAGGTTGCCAGCTCAAGAAGACATCATAGCCGCATGGCGAGCCAGACTGGCGGCATCGATCTTCGATCCAGCAGTGACCGCGACGGCGACGACGTTGCGTGTGTTTTCGATGGCGACGTCGCCCTGATTCGCGACGCCGGGAGACGCGCTCGCATCACGCTTGCGCAAATAAATCGACACTTCACGTGTCCCCATCGGTGTACACCAGGTGGAGAAATACCTGCCCGCCAAGCCGGCACAGCTTGCCGTGCTCGAACCGGAAACCTTCCGGAGCGATCGCGTTCAGCGGCGCGGCAGGCAATCCGCGCGTGGTGGCCAGAGACAGCACCGCGGCCGGATCGCTCATCCACCTTCGCTGCGCATGTTCGGCGACCTCCATGCGATGATCGCGCGCGGCGTCGGTGCAGATGGTCGCGTCGCGATTCGCCAACAGGCGATAGCCGCCCATCACGAGCCCCAGCATGGCCGCAATACTGATGGCCGCGATCCACTTGCCGCGCCGTATGCTCCCGCGATTCAACTCATGCCGAATGCGCGCGTCGAGCGCCGCCGTGCTTACCGGCTCTGCCAGAATCGCGGACCGAAGCTGTTCGTCGATTTGGTCGTCCTTCATCAGGCTTCCTTTCCTACCGCTCTAACTGTCAGCAGTTCGCGCAGCGTTTGCCGGCCACGGCTCAATCGCGACATCACGGTGCCGATGGGGATGGCGAGAATCCCAGCCGTTTCCTCGCAGGTAAATCCTTCCACTATCGCCAGGAGCAAAATCTCGCGCTGCTCGATGGCGAGCTGATCAAATGCCTGCGCGATCTCCACCCCAAGGGCGGGCGACCCGATCGGTACATCGCGCGATTCGATCGGAACCATCGCCGGCGTCGAGCGCAACTTCCGCCCACGCGCATTCACGGCGTTGATCAGAATGCGAAACAACCACGCCCGAACGTTGCTGCCCTCGCGAAATTGATGGAAGCCGCGCCAGGCCGAGAGCATCGCTTCCTGCACCAGGTCCTCGGCCGCCGATCGATCCGAACTCAAACGATAAGCGACACGGAGGAGACTCGCCGTATGCGGCATCGCCAGCCGCTCGAATTGCTCCTGTCGTGTCGCCACGTATCCAGACTATTACGGAATCATCGCGAGCACGTCCGCGCTGTGCGGCGTCGGATTCACTTTCAAGATCACCTTCTTGATGTTGCCCTGCGGATCGATCAGGAAGGTATTGCGCGCTGCGGCCATGCCCATGCGAGCGCCGTAATCTTGCAGCGAGCCGTACTTGGTGGTGACTTCTTTGGCGTCGTCGGCCAGCAGCTTGAACGTCAGGCTGTCCTTGGCGCAGAACTGCTGGTGCGATTCGACATTGTCGACGCTGACGCCCAGAATCACCGCGTTCTTCTTGGTGTACAGATCCAGATCGCGCTGGAAACCGTGCGCTTCGATGGTGCAGCCCTGGGTCATGTCTTTCGGATAGAAATACAACACCACATACTTACCTTTATAGTCATGCAGGCTGACCGGTGTGCCGTCCTGCGATTTGAGAGTGAAATCCGGGGCTTTGGAGCCTTCAGCAGGAACATCGGCCGCGAACATGGCCGTCGCGGCGAATAGAGAGAGCAAAAACGCGGAAGTGAGTTTCATAACCACTAGAATGCTCACGCACCGCGATTTCATCCACGCGATCGATCAATTTCCACCGCATTCAACTTGTTCGGACGCGATTTCTCGCCCTTAGGGTTCGGCGAACAGGCGGCGGAGTACGTGCCAGCCGCTGGATTCGAATCTCTTGCGGGCTCGTTCCGGATCTCGCGTCGCAAGATAGTTAGGGTCCGCTTCCTTGGGCATGCCACTGCGCTCCGGTCCCACCAAAATGGGACGGGAGAGAGTTCGGAATAATGCGAAGATCCGAAACCCGTTCTGCTCCAGCAGCGACATTACGGGGGTCGGGTATGATCCAAAATCCTCGAAGACGATGTCCCGCAGCTTCTCGAGCGTTCGTGCCCCGCCGCGCAGCACCCGCAGTTCATGCCCTTCTACGTCGAGCTTCATGAGTTCAGGCGCTTTCGAAATGCCGGCATTGTCCAGAGCTTGACAATCGACAGCCTGGGGCGACGGCGCGGACTTCAGAGGGGCGTCCAGGCGCGCTACGCCGGTATTTCCGGCCCAATCCTCCGGCAGGAACAGCGGCGCGGATCCAGCCTCTTGTGAAAGCGCCACGTTCCGCGCCTCAATAACATTATTTCCCAGGGCCTGGTTGAGCCGGGTTGCATTGGCGCGCAGTACTGCATAAACAGCCGGGTGCGGCTCGAAGCTGTGGACCGTTCCCTCAACTCCCACCCTCAGCGCCATAATCACAGACATCAGCCCCACATGTGCCCCGGCATCGATCGCCTGCCCCTTGGGATCTAGGAGCCGATATACCGCTTCTGCGGTGGCGATGTCATACATACCCTTGCGGCGTATGGAGTTTGAAATCAACTCGTCGGGCATGACGGCGAGCGGGAATCCGAATGCCGTGAGCGCGCTTGGCGATGCGCGATCAGTCTTATGCATGAGGCGCCGGAGCAAACGCCCTGGTTGGTAGACGTATTCTGGCTTCACGTCGATATTCTCGCATTCACTCCAGCTCCGTACGCGCGCATGATCACGTTCTTGACTGTCAGATCGTGAAGGCTGAGCTGGCCTGGATCGCGGCGCGCCAACGCGCCTTTACTTCTTGGCGGGATACGGCGCGTCGGCGTCCACGCCTAATTCAGCAATAGCCGCTTCCGCGCGCGCCGCGTCGATTTTTCCTTCGCGAGCCAGCGCCGATAGCGCCGCCTGCGCGATCGATTCCGCCGAGATTTCGAAGAATCGCCGCAAGTGCTCGCGATTTTCGCTGCGGCCGAAGCCGTCCGTTCCGAGCGATGTCAGCCGTCCCGGCAACCACTGCGCGAGCTGATCGGGCAGCGCCTTGATGTAATCGGACGCCGCGACAATCGGCCCGGCCGAGCCTTCGAGCGCGTTGACGATGTGCGGAGTCTTCACCGGCGCAGCCGGATGCAGACGATTCCAGCGTTCCACTTCGAGCGCGTCGCGGCGCAGTTCGTTATAGCTGGTCACCGACCACACATCTGCCGCGATCTGATACTTCTCTGCCAGAATCCTCTGCGCGCGCAGAGCTTCATTCAGAATCGATCCACTGCCGAACAACTGCACCTGCGCGTTCCCGCCCGGCGCGGCCGCGAATTTGTACATGCCTTTCAAAATTCCGGAGCGAACGCGTTCGCGCTCGGCCGGATCTTCGGGCATGGCAGGTTGCGCGTAGTTTTCGTTGTAGATGGTGATGTAGTAGAAACGATCCTCCATCTCCTGATACATGCGGCGAATGCCATCCTGGATGATCACCGCGAGTTCGTAAGCATACGCGGGATCGTACACAGCGCAGGTGGGGACCACGCTGGCCAGAATCGGACTGTGGCCGTCCTGATGCTGCAAACCTTCGCCGAGCAGCGTGGTGCGGCCCGCCGTCGCGCCCATCAGGAATCCTTTCCCGCGCAGATCGGCGAACGCCCAGCACAAATCGCCCACGCGCTGGAATCCGAACATCGAATAAAACGTGAAGAACGGAATCATGGGCACGCCGACAGTCGCGTACGCAGCGCCCGCCGCGGTGAATGACGCCATCGACCCGGCTTCGGTGATTCCTTCTTCTAAAATCCGTCCTGATTTTTCTTCGTGATAGTACAGGACCATTTCTGCGTCGACCGGCTTGTAGCGCTGGCCCTGGCTCGCGTAAATGGCGAACTCACGGAACAGCGATTCCATTCCGAACGTGCGCGCTTCGTCCGGCACGATCGGCACGATCAGCTTGCCGACCTCGGGGTGCTTCATCAGGTTCTTCAAAACGTTGACGAACGCCGACGTGGTGGATGCTTCGCGCCCATGCGACCCCACCAGGATTTCGGCGAACGTCTCGAGCGAAGGCGCCTCCATGTCGATCTTCTTCACGTTGCGCGCGGGCAGCGGTCCGCCCATCGCGACCGAACGAGATCGGAGATATTTCATCTCCGCCGAATCTTCAGGCGGACGGAAAAAGTCCATGTGGCCCGCTGCTTCATCGGAAATCCACGAAGCGGGCAGATCGAAACGATCGCGCAGCTTGATCAGATCGGCCTTCTTGCCCTGGTGCGCGGAATTGATTCCTTCGATGCCCGCCATGCCATAACCCTTCACCGTCTTGGCGAGGATCACCGTCGGCATGCCGGTGGTTTCGGTAGCGCGTTTGTACGCGTTGTAAACCTTCTGCGGATCATGACCGCCGCGGCGCAGATCCCAGATCTCCGCGTCGGTCATATTCTCGACCATCTTCAACAGCTCGGGATACTTTCCGAAGAAGTGTTCGCGAATGTAAGCGCCGTTGCGCGCGCGAAATACCTGATATTCGCCGTCGACGCATTCCGACATACGCTTGAGCAGCAGGCCGTCGGTGTCGCGAGCCAGCAGCTTATCCCAGCCCTCGCCCCAGATCACTTTGATCACGTTCCAGCCCGCGCCGCGGAACGCGCCTTCCAGTTCCTGAATGATGCTGCCGTTGCCGCGCACCGGCCCATCCAGCCGCTGCAGATTGCAATTCACCACGAAGATCAGATTGTCGAGCTTCTCACGCGACGCCAGTGTCAGCGCGCCCAGCGATTCAGGCTCATCGCATTCGCCATCGCCCAGAAACGCCCACACCTTGCGCGGCGTCGCGGCGATCACTTCGCGATTTTCCAGATACTTCAAGAATCGCGCCTGATAGATCGCAGAGATCGGGCCGAGACCCATCGATACCGTGGGGAACTGCCAGAAGTCAGGCATCAGCCAGGGATGCGGATAGGACGACAAGCCGGGCTTGTCGCGCAATTCGTGGCGGAAGTTTTCGAGATGCGTTTCGCTCAGTCGGCCGTCGAGAAACGCGCGTCCATAAATTCCCGGCGAGGCGTGGCCCTGGAAATAAATGAAGTCGCCGGGCAGCGTTCCGCCCTGGCCATCGGGATACGAGCCGCGAAAGAAATGATTGAAGCCGACCTCTACCAGCGTCGCGAGCGAAGCATACGTCGCCAGATGCCCGCCGATGTTGGGATCGTACTTGTTGGCGCGCACCACCATCACGGCGGCGTTCCATCGCACCAGGCTCTTGATGGTGCGTTCCAGTTTGGTGTCGCCGGGACTCGATACTTCTTCTTCCGGCGGAATCGTATTGATGTACGGCGTGTTCCAGCGCAGCGGCGTCTGCACACCGAGATCGCTGGCGCGATCCGTCAAGCGTTCCAAGAGATAGCTGGCCCGGTGAGGCCCAACCTGATCGATGATTTCGTCGAGCGCCTCAATCCACTCGGAGGTTTCCTGCGGATTGGAGTCGTCGGGAACTTGAACTTTGTTTTGCAACATGGGGTACTACCACGGTAACGCCTCGTGCCTGAAAGGGGCAACCGAAGTGCGCCTAAATATGCCGTTCAGCGTTGCCGAACTGAAACATTTCGCGGACTGCCGTCATCCCCAAAACGGGAGGACGCATATGCGATTCGTTTCGGCACGATTGGCTTTGGCGACCCTGATCCTGGGGGCGTTACCGGCGTGGCTTCCGGCACAGGTCGACATGGATGGCGCCCGATCTTTGGTAGGCCGTAGCCAGCACGATCTTTCCAGCATTTCGAATGTCGCGGCTATGTCGGGCAAAGAGAGGGAGCGATACGACAACGCGCTGCATCACCTTTCTGAATTCGATCAGGGCCTGGCGCACGCGCGTTTCGACAAAGGTAAATTGGACACGGCCATCGATGATATCGACAATGTGTGCAAGAACAATACGCTCGCGCCGGGCGAACGCGACGTGCTGTTGGGCGATCTGCGCGAGCTACGCCGGCTGCGGGCGGACCGCAAGGACTAGCCGAGCGCGCTCCGTGACCGTCGCCCCAATGCCGCTTATGAGGCGCGAACGTGAGAGAGCGCGTTCCGGATCGCATTCATAACGGTCTCCGGCTGGTCGAGCATGATCCAATGTCCGGCGGCTTCGACGATCTCGAGCCGCGCGTTGGTGCAGTGCGCGAGTAATCGCGGATGCGTTTCACCGGCGGAGAGCACGATCATCGGGATCGCGATAGCGGCGGTTTCGAGCGCGGCCAAAATCTCTGCTGAACTGGCCGGCAGCGCCGCCAGCTGCCGCGCCGCCGATCGAAAACATTTGGGATCGCACCAGTGTGCCTGAATCATCGGCCACACCTCCGGCGGGAGTTTGCGAATCTGCCCCACCATGCGATCGATGAATCCCGATCCGCTGCGTCCGCTGCTGGCGCGCGCGATGATTCGGGGTAAAGTTCGCGCGCCACTCGAAAACAGGTCGAGCGCGAATCGAACCACGCCTAATCTCGCCAGCACTTCGCCGCAGCGGGCGAGAAAGATTCCGCGGCGCAGCATCGCGCGGCCATGCGCCGTCGGATTCGCCCACTCTTCCGCGCTGGCCGGATCGACCAGAACCAATCCGCGCAATTCTTCGGGATAGCGCAGCGCGTACGCGATCGCAATCATGCCGCCAAACGAATGGGCGACCAGGAATCGTCCCTTCGGAACCTCGGCCGCGTCGAGTATCTTTCGCAGCTCATCGGCCAATCGCCAGATGTCCCGAGGCTCAGCGATCGAATCGCTCCAGCCGAGCCCGGCGCGATCGTAGGAAATCGCGCGCGCAAATTTTGAAACCTCGGGCTGAATTCCGCTCCAGCTCAGCGACGTCGCGGCGATGCCTGCGTCGAAAATCACCGGCGGATCGCCAGCGCCTTGCCCATATATATGGATACCAGCGCCGCTGACTTCGACGAATCGTCCCGGAGCGGGAAAGCGCCGCGCATCGCCGCGCATGCCGATCGCCTGATATAACGCGCCCGCGATCACGATCGCCGGACAAATCGATCGAGCGACCAGCGCATGGTCAATCGGAAACCGCCCATTCGCCGGGGATGATCGGACGGGTACGCGGCAGCTTGCCTCGGCTCGCGAGCAATCCTCCGATCGCCAGAATCGCGACGAACACCACCAGCTTTACGAGGTCAGTCTGATGTGTGCGAGGCAGTAATTTCCATAGCGCGCCGAGAATCGGTTCGGCCATGCACACTGACCATACCGCGCCATAAAAATAGCGGCGCTCCACGCCTTCGCCTTTGGTCGACGATCGCACCCGCGGCAGAATTCCGAGCGCGCCGCAAATGACCACCACGGCGGCGATGGGAAAATAGGCCGCGTCGTAGATCTGGCGCAATCGCCACACGCCGGTCGCGACCGCGTAGATCAGGCCGGCAATGTTGAGAACGGCGAAGCTGATCAGATCGCTCCACGCCATGGTGTAGCAGATGCGGCGATATAGCGGATTCGGCTTGTCCTCGGTAAATCGAATGATGTACGGCTTGAATTCGACGCCCGGCAATTGCCCGAACCAACCCGCGACGCCCGTTGCTAACAGCACCACGCCCAACCAAATTGCGAGCCGCTGATCGAAGCCGCGTTCGAACAGATCGAACGTCAGCGGACCGGGCGCGATGAAGAAGACGAAAATCCAGATGGGCCAGTGCGCCAGACGATAGTGAGGCTTGTTCTTTTCGCGAAATTTGGGTGGGCGATCGAAAGGGAGACTGCCGAAGTCGGGCACCTGTTCGTTATAGCAGACACACGTTCGCTGTACGAAGATTGTGAGCGGCCGGGGCTCCGGGTTATCACCGCGCGTGTCCGGCCGCCAATGTATCGAAGCGCAACTAACGGAGGGTCGGACCTGCCTTTCGAGCAGAACCCATGTGAAGCTCGCGTTTTCGTTGCACGCTCCTCTGATTTCCCGCCTCGATTACTCGACTGGCGCGAAGTTTATCGAATCGATTCGAACGAATCTTCCGTCGTCCGCATGCTACGAGCTGCGTCCGCGAGCGTTCTGAGGCGCTCCGGAAGTTCAGTCACACCTTAACCACAACCCTTCATGGCCATGAAGTCGATTTCAAGCTACCATGCCGCGCCCAGCGAATTTACGAAAACCGCTGATCTTATTGACGAATTTGCTTGTGACTGATGTATGCCCCGAATGTTGAACCGCTCCCTCTGGTCACGGCTCTGAAGGCGCCGACAAGGAGCGGTTCACCGGTCGTTCTACGGCGCGATCCAGAGCGACTGATCGGCGCTCAGCCGTTGTCCGGTGTCGAGATGCGTGGACGGCGCTTTCGCGAGGTCGAGTAGTTCCTCATCCGCCGCGTTGGTGTCGAACGTCGCGAGCACGCGATAATCGCCCGGCGGCAATCCGGTGAATGAGTAGTGGCCGTTCACATCGCTGATCAACATGCGCGATCCGCCGATGGAGCGGCGCGCGGCGTCTGTTGCGGTCCACAGAAATACCGGAACGCCGGGCGCGGGCTTGAAATCCACGCCGATGACGTTGCCTTCCATCGCCCCTGCCGTCTCGGACACAAAAATCGGCAAGTTGGTCCGCACGCCGAAGATGTCGACTTCGAACACGTCGGTAGCGTGCTCCGGCCGCCGTGCGCGTGGGCCGAAACCGCCGCCAATCGATTCAACATATTGATTCGGCCCGACCACGGCTCGCATGATCCAATGCCCCGGCGCGAGCTGCGTGCGCGGACCCTTGATCTCCACATCCGCGCCGAGATCCGCCAGATCCTGGCGATGGCCGAACAATGTGACTGGCGTGCGCGATACGGCGCGCGTCGACGCATCCCGAACCTCGATCGTGACCTCCGGCATCGAGCCGAGCGAAATGGTGGCGGCGTCGAAGTCGTGCTCCAGTGAGATTTCGCTAAATCCGGCCAGCCCGTCCGGGGTTTGCGCGAATACTTCATAGGTCGCGGGCGGCAGCCCTTGGAATCGATATCCTGCGCCGCATGGCGTGGTGGTGGTCTTGTGTTCGGTCTCAGACGATAGCGTGAGGGTCGCCACCTCGCCGGGCGGGCATTGGACAACGCCGCCCAGGCGAAACAATCGTCCGGGCATCGGGCGAAGGTCGGCGTAGGATGCTTCTTCATCGATGCGAACTTCGTGCATTTTCGCATTGGCTGTTTCCATGGATTCCGGCCCGAACGTCGGCAACCTTCCTGTTCCGTCATCGAGAGTGTGCGGCACCGTGCGCACCCAATACTTGCCGGGCTCCAGATCGAAGATGCGATACACGCCGCGATCGTCGGAGACGCCGCGCCCCACGGCATGCAGCGGGAATCGGGCGCGATAAGCCACCACGCCGACGTTGGTCATGCCGATGTCGTTTTCGTCAAGCACGCGCCCGGTGACCACACCCATGCGCCGCATGCGCAACTCGGCGAACAGCGCGGAGTCTTTGTTCACCTCAACCGGCGTTCCTTGTCCGTTCGGCCGGCGCTGTCCGTAGCCCGCCGGGAAATAATAATCGCGCGTAGCGATCACCAAGTACAATCCGTCGCGCACGGAAGGGAATTCGAAAGCTCCACTGGGGCCGGCCCGGGTTTGCAGTGGATTCGCGGTGTTGCCGGGGCGGGGAACGGGCTGCAGTCGGACGATACTACGCGCAAGCGGCCGGCCGGAAGCTTGTTCGAGGACGACGCCCCGGATCACGCCGGCGCGCACGGCGAGCGCGGCCGCGATCATGAATATCAAGACGCGAATCGCCGTTCCTCCTCGCGGAGTATGACGAGCCTCGATTCAGAAGCGTGCAGACTGAGTTTTCGCGGCCGTCAGCTCAGCGCGCAGGCGACGTGTGCCGTTGTGCGCGATTCGAGGATTGAGGCGCGACGGTGACGGAGCGCGTTTGGGGTCCGCAGCACCGAACATTCTGCGGTGTTCTGGGGCGCATACGGTTCGTGGTTTGTGCGCCGTTAGCCGCTACCGTTGCGAGGGTGCCGTTGCTCCCAAACGCGCGGACTTACGTCCGCGCCTCAATCGTGAATCGTGCACGACGGCACAACCCGTCTGTGGCTTCCGTTCATTTCATGCCGATCGCGTACAGATGCTTGCGGCCGCGCATATACAGGACGTCCCCCGAAATCGCGGGGCTGGCCATCACCGTCTCGCCGATCTCATTTTCGGCGAGCACCTGGAACGTCGTCCCCTTAGCGAGCACGTAACTGTGGCCGTCCTCATTGGTGATGTACAGGCGATCCTTCGACGCCACCGGCGAACTGGTGAATCCCGTCAACCCTCCCGCCGCCGCGCCGCCGAGCCGCTGCTGATAAATCTTCTCGCCCGTGGCGAGCTGGAACACGGTCACGACGCCGTTATCGAAACAGAAATACGCCAGCCCGCCGTCGAGCAGCGGCGTCTCCATGTAATTCCCCTGGTTGGGGACCGACCACGCCATTCCCGCTTTCGATTCGGTGATGTCGCCACTTGCATCGGTCTTGATGGCGAAGATCGGCCGGCCCGCGCCGTGCGCATTGGTGATCACGATCATGCCGTCAGCGAAGACCGGCGTGGGAACCGGAATATCGCCGCCGCCTTTGAGCATCCATAATTCTTTTCCGGTCTTGAAATCGTATCCGCCGATGTGGTGCCATCCGTTCACCACCACTTGCTGCGCCTTCACGCCGCCCGCCGTGTAGGGCACCACCGCCGGAGTCCCGAAGGTCGGAACGTCGGTGCGCGCGGTGCGCCACAATTCTTTTCCGGTCTCGACGTCGAACGCGCCCAGGAAAGAATTCTTCTGCACGTCGGCTTGAATAATTACGATGCCATCATGAATCACGGGCGAGCTGGCGAAACCCCACTGCGCGCCGGGCACCATGTAGAAGCCCGAATCGAGCACGCCGAAATCTTTCTGCCACAGCGGCTTGCCATTCAGGTCGAACGCGAACAAACCTTCCGATCCGAACGACACGATCAGATGCTTGCCGTCAGTGGCGGGAGTCGGGCTGGCGTGCGTCGATTTCGGATGCCGCTTGATTTTCGGAATGCCGCTGGCGGCGGTGCGCTCCCACAAAATCTTGCCCGACTTTCGATCGACGCAATACACGTTGAATTTCTGCGGCCCTTCATCCGGCACCGAGGTGATGTCGCCATACAAGCCGACCTTCAGCGCGGCATCTTTCGCCGCGTCACTGACCGCGCTGGTGATGAAGATGCGATCGCCCCAGATAATCGGACTGGAGTGGCCCAGCCCCGGAATCTCGGTCTTCCAGAGAATATTCTTGCCCGATTCGCCGTCCCAATTGACGGGCGGAGATCCGGAACCGATGCCGTTCGCCTCCGGACCGCGAAACTGGGGCCAGTTCGAATCGGCGGCGAATGCCAGAAGAGTGAGCAGGATGGTCGCGTAGCTCATGCGACTAGTTTACTGGACGGCGGCTCTAGGAGTTACAAAACCGGCTGTGTGGATTCGAGGGTCGCATACTGCGCGACGTTCTGATCCGCCGCGCTATTCGTGCCGATGTCGATGTCCAGCAATCCCCCGCCGCTGCGAATCGAGGCTGCTCCGCAGCGTTCCATCTCGTGATAATAGCTTTCGAGCTCGTTCTGGCTGCGTTTCATGCGCAGTTGCACGTCGCGCTCTTGCAGCACCGCTTTGCCGGAGGCGTCCGCCTGAA
The DNA here is from genome assembly GCA_963819125.1 of Terriglobia bacterium. GTDB lineage: Bacteria > Acidobacteriota > Terriglobia > Bryobacterales > Bryobacteraceae > Palsa-187. Next base: position 1,984 of record CAWFUQ010000006.1, on the reverse strand, counting down.
TGCAGAACCAGGAGAACAATTTGAACGCGCCATCGCTCAATTGGGGCATCGCCCAAGCCAATCGATCGGAAAAAGCCAGTCCGTGTTTAAAGGCACGCGGATCGATCGCCGCCACTTCCTGCGTCTGCGAAAGCCGCGGCGGCGCTGCCCGGAATAATCGATACGCGGATTCGGCTTCCAGGCGATTGACGCTCGAAAAGCGCAACATCAGCACCGCGAACAGATAGAACGTGGTGATCAGGAGTTCAATTGCATCGTCGAATTTCGCGCCCACCGAGATGGCCAGTACGCCGGCGCTCTCCAGAATCCGCATGCCCTGATAGATCGCCAGCAGGCCCAGAAACGCGATCAGAAATCGATCGGCCTTCTGCGTGGGGCGTTTTCTCTCCAGACGAAAACAGGAAAAGATGGTGACCAGGCAGATCACAATCGAGAGCGCGGCCAACGGTTTAACCAGAAATACGCGCCAAAGATACACTTCCAGTTGTCCTCGCGTATCCATCGACGTTTTCCGGTTAACGTGGTACTGGCTTCGACTAGGGTTGTTGTCCTAGATGCCCTCGTTTTCTGACTTACCACCACCGGTACTGGTGGCCCACGCGTGCTAGAATTCGCCTTTAATGGCATTCACTCTCAAAGGCAAGACTGCGCTGGTGACCGGATCAGGCCGCGGAATCGGACGGGCAATCGCCATTCAACTCGCCGGGGCTGGCGCGTCCGTGATGCTCAGCGATATCGATCGCGAGCCGTTGTTTGAAACCGGATCGGCCATCGATTCCGCGGGCGGAGCGGCGAAGGCGCTGCCCGGCGATCTGACGGCTCCCGATTTTCCGCAGAAGCTGGTGGACGCCACCATCGCCGGCTTCGGGTCCATCGACATCATTGTCAACAATGCCGGCTATACCTGGGACAACGTGATCCAGAAGATGAGCGACGAGCAATTTCAGGCGATGCTGGATATTCATCTGGTGGCGCCGTTTCGCGTGTTGCGCGCGGCCTCGGGTTGGATTCGCGAAGCGGCCAAGAAAGAGACGGCGGCGGGAAAGCGCGTGATGCGCAAGGTGGTGAACATCAGCTCGGTTTCTGGAATCGACGGGAACGCTGGACAAGCGGGTTACGGAGCGGGGAAAGCCGGCATCAACGGAATCACCAAAGTGATGGCGAAGGAATGGGGCCGCTATAACGTCAACGTGAATTCGGTGGGATTTGGATTTATCGAAACGCGCCTGGTACAGCCGCTGGATGCCGGGGAATCGATCGATATGAAGGGCACCAAAATTCGCATCGGGGTGCAGCCCGCGTTGCGTGAAGCTGTGAAGACGATGTGTCCGCTGGGCCGATTCGGATCGGTGGAAGAAGCTGCGGGACCGGTGCTGTTCTTCTGTTCGCCGCTTTCGGATTACGTCAGCGGGGAAGTACTGGTGGTGAGCGGTGGAGCACGGTCGTGAGATTCGTGATCGGTATGATGTTCGCCGCCGCCGCGTTCGCGCAGTTGCCGGACGCGCCGGGCAAAGAGCTCACGCAAAAGATCTGCAATAACTGCCACGGAACCGAGACGTTTCAGAATCGGCGGCTGGATCGCGAGGGCTGGGAAAAGGTGATCGACGAAATGACCGGCCGCGGCGCTCAGGCGAGCGATGCGGATTTCGACAAGATCGTCGATTATCTTGCGAATGTGTTCGGTCCTCCTGTGAACGTCAATTCGGCGGGCGCGAAGGACCTGATGACTGCGTTGGGGTTTTCGCAGGACGAGGCGGACGCACTGGTTCGTTATCGCGAGAAGAACGGGGCGTTCAAGACGCTGGACGATGTTCGGAAAGTTCCTGGAGTCGAGGCCGGGAAAATCGAAGCGAAGAAGGCTCGCATCGTGTTTTAGTCTAAGATCAAATGAGCAGTAATGTCGGGGCGTAGCGCAGCCTGGTAGCGCACCTGCCTTGGGCGCAGGGGGTCGGGCGTTCGAATCGCCCCGCCCCGACCAATAGAA
>CAWFUQ010000005.1:0-76947 GCA_963819125.1 Terriglobia bacterium | reverse complement strand
TGTCTCAAACGCAGAGTTCAGCCATCCGGAACGCAACCGAGGCCAAGCGTCGATCCGCTAGAGGGATCGCATTCTCATTGAGCAATCTTCGCCATCACCAGACGCAGCGGCTCTTCCTCGACTGAAGTGCTTGCGCCACAGCCATCGATTCGCATTTGCCAGATCTGCTCCGCCGTTGATAGACGCTGTTCGGCGAGCTCATTTGTCGGATTTCCTCGAACGCGCGCGGCCAGCAGTTTTTCTGCTCCCGCGGTCCGCTCCGCGTCATCGCCGCGGCCACACTGCTTCAACGCATCGAGCGCGAGTTGCAGAATCCGTACAGCCCGGTCAAATTTCTCCATCGAGGTGAGCCTCCGCAATGTCGGATCAAGCTCCGCGACGCTCCCGGCGAGCTGAATTCTTTGCTCCAGCCGGCTCCGGTCGGCGCCATTCCGAATCGCATTCTGAAACGCCGCCTCGGCTGCACGATAATTTCCAAGCGCGAGTTCCGCGTCGCCCAGTCCACTGTAGAGACCAGGATCATCCATATCGTCATGGAGCAGACGCTTGTAGATTGTTTCGGCGCGCGCGGGCGATGCGGCCAGCAGGTAGAGCTGTGCGATTCGCCGCAGCAGTTTAGGATCTTTGGCAGCTTCGGTTTCAAGCAGCAGGACCTCGGCGAGCAGATCCTTCTGCAAGCCGCGCTGGGCAAGAACGTTGACCAGTTCCAAACGCACCGCTGTTTGCGGTGAGAGCGTTTTGGAATCCCAGGTTCCGTAAATTGCGCGATGGTAGTACGCCAGGGCGTTCTCCCACTCGCCTTCGCGCACTCGTAAATGCGCCTCCGCCAGACTCGTCTCGCCGTCATTCGGGTTCCGCTCTAATAGATCCGCCAACAACCTGCCGGCCTCATCCAGCTTGCCAGTCTCCACCAGTGCGGCGACCAGTCGCAGCGTGTACTCCCGATTCGAACGATCCTGCGTATGAGCTTTTCGCAGCGGATCGACCGCCCCTGCAGAGCGGCCCGCCGCGAGCAGAGCGGACCCAGCCTGGTAATCGCGCTGTGCTTCCCCGCTCACTTCGGCGCGTTCCGTGCGCGCCAGGAACACGTCGATTCCCCACAGGGCGCCCATCGTCGCAGCGATGCTGATCATGAGCCCCCATTTACGTCCCATGGCCGCCCCCCGTTCCCGATTGGTGATGAACGCCGTAGGCGGCGAGAACATCAGGTAGCGTCAGGATGCCGCACACCTCTCGTAAATTGGCGCGGCTCACCACCGGTATCGCATCGACCGCGGCGAATCCCATTCGCTCCAGCGCGAGCGACAGCGGATGATCGGGATGCACGTAGGGGAAGTTCGCATGGGGGCCAATCATTTCACGCAGAGTCGCCGCGGTTCCCTTGCGCTCCTCGATTTCGCGCGCTGTAACGACACCGTCAAGATGTCGCGCTTCGCCCACCAGCCACGCGTTGCGCCCCATATCCTGCAGGCGACGGTGGGCAGCCCCAAGATCGAGATTCGGCGGAAGCAGATTAAACTCGCTCTGCATTACCTCCGCCACGCGACTACCCGCCAGCTCTTCGCGAGATTCCCCAGTGGGTAGAAACACGCCTTCCTGTAAGGCCAGCGCTTCGTAGATCGGTTCCCGTTGAAGCTCGTAGGAAATGACGAAGCTGATGAGATTCGAGATCATCAGAGGCACGATGATCGAATAGTCGCGCGTCATTTCGAAAATCATGATCACCGAAGTGAGTGGGGTGCGCACGATGCCCGCGAAAGCGGCGCCCATCCCGACCAATGCATACGCTCCCGGGTTCGCGGTAATATTCGGGAACAACGAGTGCGCGACGCTGCCGACCGAGCCGCCGATCATCGCGCCAATGAATAGGCTGGGGCCGAAAATGCCGCCTGCATTTCCCGAACCGTAGCACGCCGGCGTGGCGATGAGCTTCAGGATCGCGAGCACGACCACGGTTTTCAACGCGAAATCGCCACCCAGCACGGTGTCGACATACTCGTAACCGACGCCGAGCACTCCCGGCACGGGCCAAGCGATCAGACCCACCAACAATCCACCGGCAGCGGGCTGCAGCCATTTGCTCCAACTCGGAAATTTGAGAAATCGCGCGCGAATCGCCAGCAGCAGCTTCACGAAGCACACTGAACCCAATCCGCCCACCACACCCAAGATCGCGTAGATGCCGAACTCGGCCGGATGCACAAGCTGATACGCGGGAACGTGAAACAGCGGCTGATCGCCGAGGATGAGATGGAGGGTCATCCACGCAGTCGCCGACGCGATGACTACAGACCCCAGCACAGGAGCATGCATATCGCCGACGATCTCCTCGAGCGAAAACAGCACCGCCGCGATGGGAGTATTGAAAGCTGCGGCCAGTGCAGCAGAGCACCCCACCGGCACCAGCGCCTTCACGCGTTCGGTGCTGAGTCCAAATCGCCGGCCAAGCACCGACGCGATCCCTGCTCCGATCTGCGCTGACGGTCCTTCGCGCCCTAGCGCGATTCCACTCGCCAGCGAAGTCGCGCAGCAAATGAATTTTCCGATTACGGTCTGCAGCGAAATATATCCGTTATTGATGAACAGCGCGTACTTGGTTTGCGGAATGCCGCTGCCGCGTGCGTTCGGAAAGTAGCGAACCAGGAGGAATCCGGTCACCAGGGACCCGATGGTGGGAATCACCACCCTTCGCCAGGCCGCGCCGGTGTCAGGATGCAAGCGCGCGGCAAGCCGGCCGGTCAGCAGAATGAACGCCACCACAACCAGGCCCACCGACACGCCGATGATGAGGCTAAGGAAAATGGTGAGCTGAGCCTCACGATCGCGAAACCCGCTCAGGCGAATTGGGGTGCCCTCAGTAATCTGCACTCTCCTAGGTTACGGGATACCGGGCACCGAGGACGGAAATTACTCGAGGTTCTTCACGGGAACGTTGAAGGCCACTGTATTGACGACGCCCGCGCGCTGGAAATTCACCCACACTCTATAGATCCCCTCGCGCGGAAAGATCATATTGAACTGGATCTGTTTGTACGCTCCCTCGTCCGGGTCGGTTACCAGAAACGGATGCGCGTGGATCAAATCGATTTCGTCTGAGCTGGCCGCCAGCATGTGAGCCCACGCCCCGATATACATTTCAACATTCTGGTTGGGAGTGAGTTTGAAAAACAGCAGAGTCTTGAAGCCGGCGATCGGCTGGGGAGGATCAGTGGTCAGCTCGACGTGGATATTCTTGTCTTCTTTCGGCGTCATGTCGGGCTGAAGTTTGGCCGTTTCGATCTTGAATCCTTTCCCAGGTACCATCAGCGTGTTCGCGATCAACTGCGGCGTGGCGGCGCTCGGATAGAAATCGCTCAGAATGCGGTACATCCCCGGCTTCGGAAAGGTTTCGTTGAGGATGAAGCTGCCGTCCGGTTGGATCACCGGATGCACGTGCTGGAAAAACGTCGTGTCCTGGCTCATCACGAAAAGGTGATACAGCTTCTCGTGCATGACGGTGTAATGCTGTACTGACTTGCCGTCCTGTGGATCTTCGATGCGGAAATGCAACTCGGTATTTTCGCCCGCCTTCAGAACGCGTGGTTTGGTGGTCAGAACCACCCGGAACTCGCGCGGATCGGGAAGGTTGAGGACCAGCGTCATCCCGCACTTGGGACACTTGCCCGGCGTCTTCGACCGATAGTCCTTATCCATCGGGCACATGTATTCGGCGTCGTCGTCGGAGTCGCTCGGCCCCTTTTGCACGATCGCGTCCGTGATCTTCGGTATGTTTGACGGGGGCGGCGAAACCTTGGATGGTAGCTGCCGCTGGGATGATGATTGTTGCGCAATCAACGGGGCGATCGCTAACGTCATCAAAGTCACTGCGGCGATCAAAACCATTCGGCGGCGCATAATTCTCCCTATTCCAATCTGACGCAAAGGCGCACTCCAAACCATCACTTTGATACTGTAGATTGGTGTGGGCCACGGGCGGAGCGGAATAACCGATGAATGATTAGAGGCCGAGCCGCCCTGCCAGGGCGATGAAACGAGGGTCGTTTCGATAAGGTTTGAAAACCGGATGCACTCGCAGATAGAAAATGGCGTTCTCGAAGTTCGCCGCCGCACTCTCCAGGTGCTCAAACATACGATCGGAATCGCCCAGCGCTTGGTCGAGTAGCGCCATCTGGAAGAAGCTACGCCCGGAATAGGTGGGTGCTTCCATCTCCGCCAGAATTCGGCGGGCTTCGGCCGGTTGACCGCATGTGATACCGGCGCTGGCCTCGACGAACTGAGTAGCCGCGAGTCCGGGGGCGATTTTCCTGAGTCTGGCGAAATCCACCTTGACGGCGTCGCAATTCTTAGCCAACGCATCCCCAAAGCCAAGTTGCACCAGCGCGTTGATGTTCTGAGGATTCAGCTCCAGCAATCGATCAATCTCGGAACGGGCCTCCCGTTCTTTGCCCTCGAAATAGTAAACGATCATCTGGTGCAGGCGCGGACTCGGACCCAGTGGATCTTTTTCCATGGCCTCCGATAACTCGCTATGCGCTTCGGCGAACCGGCCGCGGGTGGTTAAAGCCCATCCGTAAAGACTCGGAGCGGTAACTGACCCCAGCCGGATTGCAAGGCGGAACTCTTCTTCGGCACGAGGCCAGTCATGAAACACGGAATAAACACCGAGTGCGTGGCTGGCATGGGCGTCGCCGAAGCGAGGCTCCAGCCGTATCGCCTCTTCCAATTCCTGCATCTGACGTTGCCATCCGGTCTCTGGAGACTGCAGCCCGAACGAACTCAGCGTGTATTCCGCATTGGCCGCGAGCCAGTGCGGCAAGGGATACGTAGGGTCCTTCTCCATGGCTTGGCGCGCGAGCTTGAGGCTGGTTTGGGTTCCTTCCAGCGTTCCACGACTGAAGGTGTAGCGGGCGCGGAGATACAAGTCGTGAGCCTCGGCGTTCTTGGTGCTCATGAGCGGGCTGCCGTCGACAAAATCGGATCGCTTCCCCTGAAGGACGCTCGCTACGGAGCGGACGATCTCCGCCTCGGTCCTCTGGAGATCCTCAGGCGCAAAGGCGAAAGTTTGCGCCCAGAGATGATATCCGTCCTCGCTGCGGATCAATTGTGCCACGATGCTCAGCCGATCCGCGTTTCCGCTGATGCTTCCTTCCAGCACAGCATTGGCCCGCAACGCCCTGCCGATTTCCCGGACATCGACATTCCTGTTCTTGAATACGAACGATGACGTACGAGCCACCACCCGCAAATTCGCGGATTGCGAGAGCGTACCGGTGAGTTCGTCAGTGACGCTGTCCCCTAGAAATTCCTTGTCCGGATTACCCGTGAGGTTGAGAAACGGCAACACCGCGATGGCAGGTTCCGCCGTGTTGTGAATACGCCATCGCCATATTCCAAAGGCCGACGCCGCCACGCAGACCACCAGCAGAAACGCAGCGGCCCAAATCCAGGGGCCGGCCCACTGTTTGACCAAGTCCGCCCGGGGAGAGGCCACGGCCGCCCCTTCGCTACCCGCAAATTTGAAAGCTGGAATATAGCTTCGTAGCGGCAACTCAATGCGGAGCCCTGAAGGGTGCGACTCGCCGGCATAGTAATCGTGCAGCTTTTGCCGCAGCCGGCCCATCTCCGTTCGGACGATCGAGTCGATGCGAGGGTCGAAGGAAGGCGGCTTTTCAAATACATCCACTCCGACTGCGTATTCGTTGACCGGCTCGCCTGCGCCGTTCAGGGCCCGATCGCAAAGGTAAACGAGGAGTTGCACCCTTCTGGGGGAAGAGGCAAGAACCGGCGAGGCAGTAACGGCCTCGATGTGCGCGCGAATTAGCTGCTGGCGCGCTTGCTCCGCCGAAGTTTTCTCAAGAGCTTCCAATGGTTTCCGACACACAGTCTATCACCAGGAAAACAAAGGGGTGTGACGTTACGTGCCTGCTGAGACTTGAGTCCATTTGCAACCCGCCGCAGACTTGCCGAAGGAGTTTCAAACTGAAATGCGGATTGTACTCTTTTCGCTGGCGATGCTAGCCGGATCGGCCAAGGCGGATCCCACTCCTGTCATCTATGACACCTTCGTGCAGGTGAACATCTACTACGGCGTCTCACAACTGTATTCGCCCGCGAATGTGCTGCTTTCCACCATTGTGGACATGACCGTGGAAACGCAGTTCGATTACGCAGCAGTGCAGGCGGCCGGCGAGGGGGCGTTCGTGCCGTTTTTCATGCCCTTAATGGATCAGGTCGTGGTGGCGCAGCTGCCGGCGGGAGTTCCATCTGTTCCATCGTATATTCTTAACAACCTCGCCAGCTTCGAGAACAGCGATGGGTTTGGAGCCGCACTCGACATGGCAACGTCGGTGTATCCGCCGGACCCCAACGGGTCCCCCTCGCCCACCGCGTTGGCTCTCTATCAGGCGCTGACTACAGAACCGGTTCCCTCTGCGGTCACCTCAGACTCCGGGTTTGTGGAGCTGGGCGCCAACTTCGACTATGTGTTCGCCTTTGGACCTTACGGACCGCTGCCCGGCACTGTCGCCGGTACGATCGAAGGCGGCACGAACTTGCAGATTTTTGAGCGCGACCTCCAGCTACAAGAGACCACGCCGGCGCCGGAACCTCGCTCGCTAGGCCTGCTCGCCGTAGCGATCGGGCTGGTGCTGTGGAAGCGCGTGACAAAAGCGCGAATCGTCTCTCGACAAATCTCACACCTCAGTTAGAAACCCCGCCTCGTGGTCTTATCATTTAGATAAAGATCCGTTTGAGAATTTTCTAGGCGAAGAAATCATCGCTATGACTGTCTCGGGTGCGCGAAGTCCTGATCATAGGGAAAAGGGCTCGGCGACGGCAGCTCCTTCGCGTGCTCGTGCCGAACCTCCGAACAAAGACACGTCTTCGAAGATGCGTCCTGTCGACAATGGTGGTGACGTCGAGTTGCGGGCGTACGCGGCGCGTTGAGATTTCGTAAGTTGGCGACACGCTTCGGACGCAGAACGCTGCGGGTTCCTCGATACGCTCGCAACCAGCCCGAAAACTGGGCAATAAACGAAACTGTCACAGTTAGCGGATATAATTGCGTGTCCCTTGAATCTGTGCCGAATGACGAGGAGTTTTGCCCGAAGATAGGATAATCAACCATGCAGAAACCGAGTGAGCGATACGGGTTCGGGAGAGCCGTTCTGATTTTGGTAGCCGGTTCAATCGTAGTCTTGGGTCAGGCCCAAGATTCGCAACGGACCAATCCCAATCGTACGGTGGGCCCGCAAACGGATGGGTCGATCGTCGTGTCGAACAACCAGACGCTGACGCCCGCCGGCAAGATCGTCGATCTCGGTTCGCCGGTGCGCGCCAAAGCCCTTGCGCTCAATCCGAACGCCAAGACCAACAGCGGCGCCGTCCTGCTCATGGGCTCGCCCCAGCCGATTATCGTGTTCAATACCGCCACCGGGCAGGTTCTGCAGCGCTTCATTCCAACTACGGTGAAAGGCACGGCTATCTACTTCCGACAAGAGCGGGATCCTTCACCGGCATCACCTATTCCGCCGACGGCACGAAGCTGTTCTTCAGCCAGGACGACAATCATGTCGTCATCGCGAATGTAAACCCGCAGACCGGCCTTCTGACCAACGGGCAGAGCGTGGACCTGCCCCGGCCCCCGGCGGATGGCCGGCACTATCACAACGCGAAATCCATCAACCCCGGCGGCATCGCAGTTTCCCGGATGGCAAGCGCGCCTATGTGGCACTGAATGCGGCCAACACGCTTGGAGTCATTGACCTGGCCGCCTCTCCGGCCAAGCTCATCGCCCAGATTCCGGTCGGCAATGCGCCGAATAGCGTCGTCATCCACGGCAAATATGCCTATGTCAGCAACGAAGGCGGACGCCCGGCCACTCGAGCGAAGATTTCACCAACAATTCCGACGGCACGCGCGATCGTCGTCGACCGGAAAGATGCCTTCACCATCACCGGCACCGTATCCGTTGTCGACCTCGCGGCGGGCAAAGAGGTGAAGACCATCAACGTGGGCCTGCACCCGGCCGGAATGACGATCTCCGGCTCCAATCTTTATGTCGCCAACGCCTACAGCGACAGCCTTTCCGTCATCGACCTGAATACCGGTCGGGTCGTGCGCACCATCGATCTCAGCGTACCGATCGCCGGCGGCGTTTTCGGGTCGGGACCGAACGGCGTCGCCGTGACCGATGATGGACGGGCCTTATGTCACGCTGGGCCAAGCCAATGCCATTGGCCGTCATCAACCTTCCAGGGCCGGGATGCGCATCCGGTCATCGGCTATATCCCGACCGGCTATTTCCCGACTTCCATCGCTTATGACAAAGCGCGGAAGCAACTGGTCGTCGCCGACGACAAGGGATTGGGCACGCATGTCCCGGCGCGGCTCCGGCGGCCTATCCGGCTTCAACACGCATCAGGACACGGGGACCGTCAATCTGATCCCGCTGCCGAACGCCAACTCAGCTGGCGCAGTTCAGCAAACAGGTGTTCGACAACGATCACTGGAACCTGACCACCAACATCGAGGTGGGACCGCAATACGTCGATCGCGCACGCAGCGCCGGTGGCTGTTCCCAGGCATATCGGCGAGCCCTCACTCATCAAGCACGTCTTTCTGATCATCAAAGAGAACCGCACCTACGACCAGATGCTGGGAGACGTGCCCTGGGGCAACGGCGATCCGTCGCTTGCGGTTTTTGCGTCCGCCGTTCCCAATCAGCACGCGTTGGTCAAGCGCTTCCCGCTCCTCGACAATGTCTATGCTCCCAGCCGCCAGTCGGCGGATGGCCATCCCTGGATCGGCATGTCGGGGTCCTTCTATTCCAATGACATCCTTTCGCCGGACTGGATTCGTTCCTATCCGGGCGGCGATTCCGACGATGCTCTGACCTATACGCCGAAAGGCTTCTTATGGACTGCCGCGGAAGCCAGAGGACTTTCCGCCAAGCTGTACGGCGAATGGAGCAACGGCGCAAAGATCGCCAAAAAGCCAGATGGCACGAACTATACCTGGAGCGATTTCTACAGTACCGCGCTATGCAAGGAAGGCAAAGCGCCTGACTCCAGTTGCGTCGTTCCTGATGATGCGGTCAGCGTAACCTCCGATATTCCCTCCGCGGCCAGGATCATGGACCCGCATTATCCGCCGTTCAATCTCATGATTCCCGACCAGTACCGAATGGATTACTGGATACCCGAGTTCCAGCGGCTGGATGCGGCCAATCAGGTTCCCAATCTGACGATTCTGTGGCTTCCGGACGACCACACTGCCGGAACCACGAAAGGCCATCCTTATCCGATCAACTATCAGGCCGATAACGATCTGGCTCTCGGGCCGCATGGTGGAAGCCATCAGCCACAGCAAGGTTTGGGCGCAATCGGCGATCTTCGTCGAAGAAGACGATTCCCAGGGCGGCGTCGATCACGTGGATGGCCATCGTCAGCCTGTCTATGTCATCAGCCCTTATACCGCGGCTCCGCAGGCACCCGGCCAGGGCAAAGCGATCCATACGACCTACACGGCCGAGAACATCAATCGCACCATCGAGAATATTCTGGGCATGCAGCCGCTGACGCAGTTTGATCTGGTCGCATCGCCCATGTTCGACGCGTTTCAAAACACGCCCGATCTGACGCCATACGACCACCTGGCTCGCGGTCATCCCTCTCGACCAGGGACCAAACCTGCCGGCCGATAAAACGCTCGCCTACAGCCCCCTGCAAAAAGCCTGGCTGAAAGCCACGGCGGAGGTGATGAAGGGCAAGTACGACAAAGCCGACGCAGTCGATCCCGAACTTCCTGAACCATGTGACCTGGTATTCGGCGACGGATTGGAAACGACCCTATCCGGGGGAGAGCAAGGTGGAGATGCCCGGGCCATTTGTCAAAGCCGCCAGGAAATACCGCGATGACGATGATAAGTAAAGCCGGGCGGACGCAAGTTTCGCCCTGATGGCCGTCAATCCCTCGAGGTCCATTGCAAGCTAGCGCGGGAAGCCGCGAGGATCGCGCTGCTTTGGCGCGACGTCGGAGGTTCGCACATACCAGTCGGTCATGCGTTGGAGCAAGGCTTCTTCGATTTTGCGGTATTGCGCCCGACCGAAAACATTGTGCAGCTCGTGTGGATCTTTGGCGAGATCATACATCTCACTTTGATCGTCGGGACGGTAGATCAGTTTGTATGTCATCGTTCGGATCATGGAGGATCTCGTCACGGTCTCCGGCCGTTCATTCTGCAGCGAAACTTTTGGATAATAAGGGCCCGCCGGAGTGTTGAATTGATCCAGAGGCTCGAAACATTGCGGCTCGTTCCAGTTGTAGCCGCCTTCGCAGAATACGGCCCGATCGGCATCAGCGTGATCTCCGCGTAGTTGGGCCGTCAACGATCGTGCGAAATGGGTGTGGCTCAGTTGGACTTGAGCCAGCTCCGCGCAGGTCGCCATGACGTCGTACAGTTCCACCTGTTCGTTCACCACGTGACCTGCGGAGCCGCCGGGAACGCGCACGATCAGGGGAATTCGTGTAAGCACATCGTGCATCGCATTTGGCCACTTTTCGACCAGCCCGTAATCTCCGGCGTAATCGCCATGATCGGCAAAATAAAACAGCGCGGTGTCGGAAGCGTGATGGGATTTGTCGACCGCGTCCATCAGTTCGCCGAGCACCCAATCGGCGTAACTGACCATGCCCAGATAAACGGCCTGCACCTGGCGAAAGACATCGTCATGCAATTGATCGAGCCGCATCTTCTTGCGAAGCGCCTCATGAAATCGCGGCAATCGCGCGGTCGATGCGGGGCGCAGCGCGGGAACGGCCGACGGCGCATAACGATCGTGAAACGATTTCGGCGCCGAATAGGGCGGATGCGGATAGATCAGCGGCAGGAAAATGCAGAATGGCTTGGTGGATTGCCGTTCCAGAATCTTGATTGCCGCTTGCACGCCGGCGTAGTCGCTGGTGTCGCGAGGATCGCCGCCGGGTTCATAGAGAAAGGTGTAGTAGCGCGGATCGTCGAATTTGTAGAGATTGCGCGTGGTGCTGGTCGGGCCGGCGTTCGCTTCGGCGTGCGTGACGCTTAGCGCGAAGGAATCGGGCGAAAGCAGATCGTTCTTGCCGAACCAATACACGTCGTAACCGGCTTCTTTCAGATAACGAAACAGATTTGGTTCATCGGGATGGAGACCGTAATAGAGACTGCGATGCCCGCGCACGTGCACGGGCCAACCGGTGAGGAAACTACAACGGGATGGCTCGCACACCGGATTCTGCACGTGGCACTGCGCGAAGCGCGTCCCTTGCGATGCCAGCCGATCCATGTTCGGCGTCTTCACCAGCGGATGGCCGTAGCACGCGATGCTTTCCGCGCGCAGCTCATCGGCCATGCACAGGATCAGGTTCATCGGCTTCGATGAATTCTGCGCGTGGAGCGCTGCGGCGGCCGATGCTCCCAAGAATCCACGGCGCGTGACCATTAAGGTTGGAGATGCATGCGCAGGAATTTCAGGAATTGATCCCAATCGGAAGGGATGGTTCCGTGTGGGCCGACGTGTTCGAAATAGCCGACCGTGTGGAAGATTCCAGTCCCGGCGGGCGGCATCCGATCGGTATCCAGACCTTGTTTGCCGAACAGCTTGAACACCGGCGCGGCTGCGACGGCGGCAAGAAATTCTCCTTTCGGGTCTGACCAGAAATCGCTATCGCCGGTTTGCAAAAGAACCGGCCGGGGCGCCATCAGCGCGACTAGCATGTTGGCATCGACAGGAAGCTGATCGACATGCTCCGCATATTTCGCGTAGTTGATGGCGAACTGATAGGGATAGCGCGAAGGCGCGGTGAGGTGCGCGATGGTCTCGCCATAATCTCTGCGGCTGATGGCAGCGCCGCCTTCACCGGAGCAGCTCGCGATCACCAGTGCGAATCGAGTGTCGCGTGCGCCGGCCCACATCACCGTTTTGCCCAATCGCGAAACGCCCATGATCGCGACACGCTTGGCGTCCACTTGTCTATCGGTTTCGAGATAATCCATGGCGCGGCTAAGACCCCAGCCCCATGCGGCGATGGCACCCCATTCGTCGGGCCGCGGGCTTCGGATATAGCGAACGAACTCCGTAGGCAAGGCCGCCTTCGAAATCGGGATCGATATCGCCGTAGTAGATGGTGCCGAAACCGAAGCCGGCGTCAATGAGAGGCACCGGGTCGACTTTCGCGAATTTGCGGCCTTGATTGGCGGGGATCAATTTCTTATCTGGGCCCCAGACTTCGCCTTCTTTCAAGCCGGGATCGTTGACCGTGGTAGAGTTCGCGGCGAAGCTGAGATACATCAGAAAGGGAACGGGCTTGGTGGGGCGCGCAGGAAGATAAATCAGCACCGTCATCTTCTTGTCAGGCGCAAAATGGACCATCACCTGGCGGCGAATCGCCCTGCCGTCGAACACCGGCGTGTCTTTCTCGGAGACCTCGAAGGTCATGCCTGAAGGACGCGCGGGGCTGCGGCCGTACTCGTTCTCCTCGAACAGGCGTACGATTTCGGGCCGGCGTTTTTCGGTCCACGTTTTCGCGTCGCGCACCGGTTTGCCGTCGGCAAGCACCAGAGGATCGGGGAGCGTGTACGATCCGACCTTGGATTCGTCGTAATTCACGGGGATTCCAGCAACCGGTTTGGCGGTCGGCGGCGTTTGAGCAGTGGCGATCAGGCAGGAGATCGCGATCAGCCATCTTAATGGAAGCGGCATTGAGAATATCGTAGCGCTCCAATGGCTGGTTTCTCTAACTCGGCGATTTGCAGGTTGAGTCGTTCGATCTCCTTGAAGGCCAAAACGTGAACTTCACGGAGCAGTTCGATGATCTCGGTTTGGGTGGCGTCCATGCACGAATTATGGCCGCTGTCGTCGCCGAGGCGATGGGAGATAGGCCGTGCGGTTGTGGAAGCGTCCTGGCTGCTCCTCTGCTTCCTGACCGAATCGCACTCTGAAAACGCACCTCCACTCACCTACGGCAAGCAGTCGGGCCAAGAAGTTTTTGCCAAGCTGGCGCACAAGGGCAGGGCGGCAGGGGAGCAGATCCAACTAAGCCTCGGCCATGCCTCCGTCACGACTACCAAGCCGAACAGTGCGCGTCGGGTTGGCCGTCCTCGTGTCGCGATCAAATCAGAACAGGTCATCCAACTGCGAAGTATGGGCACAAGTTGGCGCCAAATCGCGAAAGCACTAGGGATTGGAACCCCCACCCCAATGCGCCTCTGCAGGGGCGACTGATGGAAGCCGTCTCAATATTCAAGACGTGAGTCGACAACCCGAGCAACAGTTTGAGCCGTCGCTGAATCATTCGTGCAATTGCGAGTAGGTCGCCGGCCCTCTGATGGTGAGCATTAACGGCACTTAGAGGCACCTCCGAACCAAGGACGACATTGCACGAACGACACTCTGGAAGGTTGCCCTATCGCGAATGGCTGATGGACCGCGTTTCTCGTTATCCGTCGGTCAGACTGCTGCGCGACAACACGAGATGATGTTACTGATTTGCGATTGCGTGGATGGTGGTTGTTCGAGCTTTGGCGTCGCCGCGTAACCATACGTAGAGCGTGGATTCGGGCGATGGCAGAGCCTGCAGCGAAAGATCCAGCCTCTGCAGTCCGTCGCTGATCGGCTGCGGCAGCGTTGCAACCACCGTCTCCCGATCCGGTGCCCAACTCACTCGTTCGATCCGCTCCAGATTCCGTCCGGTGAGCATGGCGTGCACTTGTTGTGAGGATTCGGCTGGACTGAGTTCCAGACGATTCATCACCGGCAAATCGACGATGCGCGCGATGCGGTGAGGCGCCGAGTCACCCACGTGGCTCGTGATCACGGCCTGCAGACTGCAGCCATTCATCCACGTGCCGGTGTCAAGAGTAAGAAAGAGTTGATCGGAGCTGAGTTGCTCCAGCTTGGCGCCGCCCGATTGCTGGCCTGGACGCAATGTCACGGATTCCGAACCGGGCGAATCGCACTCCAATTTGATGCCGTTATCGGCAGGCAAATTCCTGACGTACAGCATGACGTTGATCACCTGTTCCCCAGGTAACTCGCCGTCATCGAGATGGACAGCCTGGGCAGGTAACGAGGACATCGAGATTTGTGCGATCTCCGGCCGCGGCGCAACCACGCGTATCGCCTGGCCCAGGTTTAACACCTGGCTGCGATCGGCCAGCGCGGCCTGCAGCGACAACTCGCCGCCCGCCTTCATTCCGGAAGGAAGCAGGAACGTGACGTGGCGCAGCGTGCCATCGGCGGAAGCTCCACCCAGCGTCGCGCTGCCCTTCGACGTCTGCAGGCTCTTCAATAACTGCAGCCCGGTTCCCTTCAGATCGACACGTAAGGTGGTCGCGCCTTGATTCACCGTTACCGGGAGGTTCGAAATCACCGGAAGCGCGGGCAATACTTTGAGCGGAACGTCGTGCGATTTGCCGTCGATCTGCGAAATCATCAGCTTGTACTGGCCGACCTCCATGCCTCCGGCCTCGAGCTGAATGTTCATGTGATCCTGAAGGCCAGCGCGAAGTCCCTTGCTCAGCACGAACGGCACAGCGCTCGAGGTCGCAAACTCGTCGTTGAGCTTCTTGATTTCAACTTTCGTAACAAATTCGAAATCAGCGCCTTCGAGCGTCAGCGGCAGCTTGCCGGCGTTCGCGATCAATCGATCCTGCGCCGACGGCGTCAGCTTGGCCGCGGCGAAATCGGGGAGCGGGCGCACGTCAACATCTCCACTGACCTGGAATTGATCCCAATCCCAGTTCGCCGATAATTCGTACCGGCCCGGCTTTACGGTCTTGCCTAAATCGAGTTCGATGCTTTTTGTATTGGCGAGCACTTCCACCTTGACCGGGATCGGCTTGCCCTCGGCCGGCTGCAACACCCAGCTGCGCGCGTGGCTAAGGAATTTCCAATCGTCTTCGGGGCTGGATCCTTCCGCGGCCTTGGTGTCCTCGTCGTTCGGCGATGCCGCGGGCGACTTCGCTTTGGCAGGCGATTTCAAGGCAGTGAGAGGGAGCGGCGATTTCTCGCCCGCCGGTAAGGAATTCGCTTTCCCGATACTCAGGCGAGGACGATCCGCATTCGGAATACGCACCGCCCACAGATAGTCGACGCGAGTGTGAACCACGGGAGCGCCGGTCTTCCCGCACAAACCGAGCGTGTCGCCGGGCATCGCCTGGCTATACGCGGAACGGAATTCGGATTTCGGAAATGCGATCGCTTCCAGGTTCATCAGCACCGCCGTGCCGCCCGCTGCCAATCCCACCGGCGTTCCGAAGAACATCTCGGCGACCGATGTCGCCAGGCCCGCGGTCTGGTTCACCGGCTGCGATCCTTGCCCGGCCAGCGGATCGTAGCTGGCAATGGAAGAATGCAACGTTTGAAACGCGACCGTCGCCTGCTGATTGACCGGCGCGGTACGCGTGAGCGGCGCTGCCGTGGTGTAGCGCGACGAAAATCCGTCGAGTGCCGCATTCACTGTCTCACGCGAACTGTCGGGCGAAGTCAGCGCCGCAATCAGCGCCTCGGACTTGGCGGTCTTGTCGGCATAATCGGCCAGTTCGCCGATCAGTTCATCGTCTTTATTGAGGAACGACTGCACTTTTTTGACGTTCAATCCCGATGCGCCATACACGAATGCGACCAGGGACGTTCGCCACGGAACATTCCACTGCTGTGCGCGATTGGCCGGCTTGGGATCGAAAATCAGCACGGTATCGCGGCCTGCCGCTTTTTTATTGGAGGGCACCAGCACCAACGTCACCTCGCCTTTGCGAGCTTCATTGGGACGCAGGATCGGCTTGTACTGGACCGTGTCGCCTTCTTCCAAGCGCGAGATGGTGCGCAGCGGCAGCGGCTGGGCAGTATGCCGCGGTGATGGCGATGAGACGCGCAGATCGATGGTCGCGATCGCTCCACCGGAAGCGCACACCAGTGGAGGCGTGGAACCTGCCTGCAACGGGCCTATGAACACGGCCGCAGCAAACGCGACCAAAGCGATTGGGGAAAGTCGCATTCCTAAATGTCTATTTTAACGACGCTTCTTTAACGACGCGCCGCCGGCAGTTTAGTTTCGCTGAGTTTGCGCGTCACGGTGAATCAGATACTGCACCATCACGTCGCGCTCCTCCGGATCGATCTTGCCGTTATGATTGCGATCGAACGCGTTGAGCAGCCGCTGCAGCGATGCCGCGCGATCCGGCCCCATCGCCTGCAGATCCATCCCGCCCGACAGCATGTCGGCGACCATCTCCGCGCGCGTGCCGCTGCGGAACGCCGCGACATCGCCGGGATGATCGAGCATGATCGACACGAACGCGAATCCCATTTCATTGGTGGTCTCCTCGCCGAACTTCACTTCTCGCGGAGGATTGCTGGGATTGTGCGGATTCGCGGCGGAGTTGTCGTAGGTGTATTGCATCTCGAGCCGCGTCCCTTTCGGCAATTTCACCGGGCTCGAGTAGCGATAGGAACCCTGCCAGTTGAAATCCCAATCCTTGATCCAGATCAGCGGAGTTGTCGTGCCATCGGGCAGATGCGCGTCGACCTTCATGTCTTTGCACAGATAATGTGCATGCGGAAAAATCGCGACCGCCTGCGCGTCCATCGGCAATACGCTCGACGCGGTCACACGATAGCCTGCATCGCCGGCCGGAATATCGATCTTTTCGTTGCCCAGCACCAGGAGGGTCAACCCCTTGGTCGGCGCTGTTTTCGAAAACGTCAGCCCCAGGCTCGATTGATCCTGCTCCGCTTTGCCATCCAGATGATAGTGGATCTGCATCACCAGGTCAGAACCTTTCTTGATGGTGTGCGCGACGCCGCCGCTTGCAACCGATGGCTGCGCGCCGGGCGCCCATCCGCTCAGCGACCCTTCAATATCAAGCCCCGGTCCGCCAACACATGAATAGCCTTGTCCTGGGACGGTCTCACGCTTGCGCGCCGCTCCGCTGGTATCGAGAAAGAAGATGGCGTGATGCACAATCCGTCGATTGCCGGGGCGAAACTCTACGCTCTTCACGTATTCATCCTGCGCGGCGTTCGGCGGGATCACGAAGCAGCGGAACTGATCGGGACCCTCCGCGGGCAGCGAATACGCCGTCGTCATTTTCAAGATCTGTTCCGGCTCACCGGCCTGCCATCCGTCGGTGAATTTAGGCGGCGCGGGTTTCGATGCGGCATCGCCCTCCGGCGCGCCGTGCTCCGCCCAGTTTCGAATGGTCGCGATCTGCTGATCAGTCAACAGGCGGGCATCGAGAAAACTGCCGTATCCCGGACTCGCTTTCCATGGAGGCATGACGCGGCTCGATGTGATCTGCGCGATCTGCCTGGCGCGCTTGACCGCATCCTGGTAGTTCAGCAAAGCGAACGGTGCGACCTCGCCGGGTCGATGGCAACTGGAGCAATTCTCGAAAAGAATCGGCGCGATGTCGCGATTAAACGTCGGCACATTGGGATCGGTTTTGGTGTCGCCCGCGAATCCGGAAACCGCCAGCAGCGCGGTCGCCGCGCCGATGAAGAATATTCGCATGATGAGTTCTCCTGAATACACTGGTAAAAATTCGTGCGCTTCGCTACGGCCCGTCCAGACCGGGAATCGCGCAACCGACGGTCGTCGTGACGCGGTGGGCCACCGGTTTCCCCTCCAGAATCGAATCGAGCGTCCCTTGCAAATCGTTCTCGGTAGGCTGAAATCGAGTCTTGCCGAACGCCACAAAGCGGTTGTCGATCCTCCCCCGATAGAGGAGCGTTCCATCCGGACCGACCACCGCTACTTCCGGAGTCGACTTCGCTCCGGTTTGCCGCGCCAATACCTGCTTGGGATCGAGCAGAGCCGGAAACGGCGTTTTGAAATCGATTTCGTGTTGGCGCACCAGGCCGGCGCCCTCCGTTGGATCGGAATAAACGTTAAAGAACGCGATGCCCCGCGCCGAGTAATCTCGATAGAGACGCGCCATCACCGGCGCATAGGTATTGGAGTTCGGACAATCGGTCGCGACGAACATCAACACCACCGCTTTGCTATGCGCGAAATCCGAGGAGCGATGTTCAGCTCCATTCGTGTCACGGAGCGAAAATTGCCAGGCGCCGGCGAACGCGACGCCCGTCATCGCTACGCATGCTGTCATCGCGCGAATCATTACACTTTAGAAGCCATCTCATCGCTTGCGGGCCGGATCACGGAGCAATGATCGACCAAGCTGCGCCTCTGGAAACTCTTCTTCGATGGTAGACCGCACGTGCGCCTTCAACAATCCCCTGGAGAGGGTATGGTTTCCATCGGTCTTGTCGCTAGCACGCCGAGTCCCAATCAAGTCAATAGGATGGAGCGATGACCCGGATACGGCTCCCGGCGTGCCGCACGTTGCCTTCGAGAGTTGTGCGCACGCCCAGCATTTCCGCGATCTTTCGGATGTCCAGCTCTTTCCCGCCTGCGTGTGCGGCACCAGACTGTCCGGTCAGTCAGATATGCTTCGAGTTTCTTAAGACGCCGGTAAAGCGCTCACGCAGCTTGCTGCCAGCCCGCCAGATTACGATCGCATGAGCCCTAGTCTCGCAGAGGTTACACGAACCCAGCTTCCGCAAATGCAATCGACGATCAGCCGTCTGGGAGAATTGAAATCGGTGAGCTTTAAAGGAGTGGGTCCCGGCCGGCATGGACATTTGCGAAACGAAGTTCGAGCACGGGGCCGCCGAGTACCGCATCATGCTTTCGTCCGACGGCAAAGTCGACGGCGCGCTCACCCAATGATTCAGGAGATGCGCGCGAGCGCACCCGCCACCATCGCCATGCTCAAAGACCTGACAGAGATCGACTCGAAGTGTACGAGAAGACCGGTGGCGATCCGCGCCGGATAATACACAATACCGGCAGGAAGCTCGATTAGTCTCTGGCCTCCACCTTTGCACATTGAGAAGCCGAGCGAGAACTCATTTCGCTGCCGGCGATAATGTGTAACATCTTGCTCACAAGAACGGGCGAGAAATGTCCTGTTGGTCTCCTGCCGCTGTGTCGTGATTGCCCGACCACCGCTTATTCCTTCTCTTTGAGGGTGCAATCAGCCTTCAGCACCTGTTGGACCGGAATGCTCCGCGCCGCTTACCCACAGCCAGGATCCCCACCGCGGAGACGAGCAAGAACCAGCTGTGCGGTTCGGGAACGGCGGAAATCGAAATCCCATTGGGCCCATAGCCGAGTCCGCTATCGGAACTGATCACCGCCGAGGTGTTCTCCGTGCCCAGGCTCGTCGGTGTCCCAGCGAACACAAGAGCCGAATTGAGAGACGCGGTGTTGTAGAAATCCACCGTCGCAGTAAACGGCGTCGAGTCACCGGATCCGAAAAGTGCCAGGGTCTCCAGGTGGAGCTCCGACCCAAACGCGGTCCCGTACGTGAATGGAAGATAGAACGTCACGGTAGTGCTGGTCGCGCCGCTGGCAAAGAAATCGGCTTCGGAACCGCTCGTGACAGCACCGCCGCCGATCTGGTAGTCCGCGGCAAAAAGGTTGGAAAAAGCCGAAAAGCTGGGGTCGGGAACTGGTCCCGTGATGGAACCATCCAAAGCATACTGCAGCACCAGGACGCCGCTGGTGCCCAGCGTTCCGCCAGTGACGGTGAGCACGTCGAGGTAATCCGCGTAGGTGTCGGCCAGGCCGACAGAAGGGAGCGTACCTGTCGCCGTAATCGAAGAACTCGCGCCTAACGATCCATTGATAACCTTCGCGTTGCCGCTTCCTGAAACTGTGTAGCCGCTGCACGTGGTGCACGACGCGCTCCAGGTGAGGGTGGTTGAAACGGGTGATCCGGTTTGTGGATTCGTGTCGAATATTAGGTTCGGCGTACCCCCGATATTTTGGCCGAGAGCTCCATCAACGGTTGCGATGCTGATGGTGTCGGCATACATTGGGGCGCCGACTCCGAATAAGAACATTCCGAGCGCGACAGAGTGTCGAATCAGGCCGGTTTGAACGGGTAGCTGCATATAATGAACTCCTTCGGGCGCTGACCCGAGGTTGGGGTTGCGATAGATCGAGGAGCCGGTGTCAGCTCAAAATGATGCAAGGCTCTAATTCAACCTCAATGTTTTCCGCCGCTTTAGGAAGCAGGACCCAACTGCCCGGCTCCGGAACCGTCGGCGCAATTCCTCCGCGTTCGGGCCAGAGTCTCCGCGAATCGTCCGAAGAAGGAAGAAAGTCAGACAACATCGCAGCATCTACCCACTGAATGGGACGACGCCCGCGTTTCTTGCAAGGGAATCCTAGAATTCGAACGAAGGCATGCGAATGAAAATTTGGACGCCGCATTCTTAACAAAAAACCAGCGAGGTCCTAGCTCTACTAGTGGTGTGCGTGACAAATCCCAACTCTTCTGGAACAAGGTGGGGCGGACCCCTGGTCCGCGGCCGACGCCCCCGTCGGCCTTTGGCTTCAGCACGCCAGCCGGGGCCGGGGGCCCAGCGCGGACGAGGGCGTCCGCCCCACTTAGTGTGCAATCTGTGTGACCCACTACACTAGGAGGGATCAGCGTGCGAACAAGTACCGCGGAAGCGGTGTCGCGCTGCCCGATAGGATAACCGGCGCCCATACCAGGAAACTGGCGGTGGCGGGGGTTTTCAGCAACTCCAACTGCGCCTGGCGCAACGCCTGCGCGCGACCTTTGCCCAGGCTCAACTCGCGATAGAAACGGTCCATCAGTTTCCGCTCCGCGGCATCGTTGATTTTCCAAAGGGGAGCTACGAACGTTTTTACTCCGGCGATCGCAGCCGCGCGACGCATCCCGAAAACACCTTCTCCAGACGACGGGACTCCGTCCGCCATACGACACTGCGACAGCACCAACATTTCCATCGATTGCAGGTCCAGCGCTTGCAATTCGAGAGCGGTGAGCATCCCATCCTGTTTGGAATCACCACCGCGCCCGTACGCTTCTTCGAGCACGATCGCCGAAAGGCTCATGACGCGTGCGGCGGGATCGAGCAGGGTCAGATCACAGCCCGCGCGCCCAGGATTAGAGAGGGAAGACCGGCAATCTTCGTTTCCGCCTACGATTCCGTGCCCGACGATATGTAGCAGTGCGGGCTGATGCAATTGCTTGATGCGTAGCTCGGTAGCTTCATGCTCGCCCAGAAGCTCGGCGCGCGGAAGCCATCGTTGAACGTCATGCGCTTCTGCTACGGCATCTTTCAAACGTTCAAGTCGATCAGTGGAAAAGGGTGATTTCGTGAGCGCGTTCCCGGGCTGCTTGGCTTCTGCGCCCGGACTCACTGCAATGATGATCGGACCGTGTCCTGCTGCGCCTTGTGGAACTGCGAGATCGCGCGCCGCCCCCAGATACCCGACCTCAAACTGTTCGACGAGATAATGTCCGCGGCTGTCGGAAAGCGCCGCGAACGGAACCAGATTGAGCATCCCGTCCGGGGCGACACGAAGCCGGTGTATGGCTTGGCGCGTGGGAATTGCGGGCTGCAGTCTGGCCGACAAGATCTTCAGCGCATCCTGGGCGGTCTGTTCCGCCGCATCCGCGGTGCGCTTCTCCTGACGGGCGAGCGCGACACTCCAATCATTTGCTGCAGCGAACAGATCACGCACGGCGAGATCAATTGGAGCCGCAGGCCCCAGATCAATCCAGTGAAGCTCACTCGGTGTGACCACGAAAGCGCTATAACGTTGACGAGTTTCGACGAACTCGATGAGCGCTTCATCTCCCGCAAGATGCGCTCGGATTTCCTGCACATTCGTCGGCCGCAGGTTGGATTCGAACTGCGGAATTTCGCGGCTCAAATCGGCTTCGATGGTGTCGATTCGCTGGCGCAGAACCCGGACCGCCTCCAGCGCCTGCTTACCGCGCGCATCGGTCCAATTGGTCCGCAAATCATGCAGCAGACGTTCATACCGTCCCTCGAATTCGGTGCCGTTAAGCGCGCAGGAACCGACCACCGCAGGTTTCAAATCGCGATAACCAAGGGCGAGAGTAAAGGAAGCCTCGCAGCCGAGGATCGATTCGCGCTCTTGGAACCGATGCCGAAGGTTGACGTCGGCGTTGTTGCGCAGTGTTTCGGCCCAATCGTGAACCGAATCCAGAACCCGGCCTTTGCGGCTTGCTACCGCTTCAAAGGCGAGCGCGCGAGCTTCGAGTGTCCGAGCCTTGTTCTGAAACTCGATCAAGCGCGGAATAGGATCTTCGAGATTGGCGAGTACGGCTCCTCTACTGCGCTCTGATCCGATGGTCAGCATGTCGGCGAGCGTGCGATTCGAAATGCCGAGGCTCCGTCGGAACAGAGGCTCGGCGCTGGCGTAGTCGCCTGCGTCTTCATAGACCTGGGCCAGGCGTTCGAGGTACTGTGCGAGGTCCGGGTGATTTTCGCCGTGAGTTTCCTCCACAATGGCGATAGCCTGGCGTAAATAGTCCTCTGCCTGCGAAAACTCGTGAGCAGCGGCGTGGACCATCCCGAGATCGCGCAGGACAGCGGCGTAGAGAGGGTGCTTCACGCTAAGACCGTTAACGACAACGTCGCGGGCGTGTTGGAGTGTGGCGTGGGCGGCGTTGAGATCGCCACGATCCCGTTGCGCTTCGGCCAGTCCGAGCAGGGCGCTGGTGAAATCGAACGCGGGCGGCTTGGGATTGCGCGCGTAGAGATCGGTGTCTTCCTGAAACAGCTTCTCGCCCTCCGCACGATTGCGTCCGTATACCAGCTTGGCTAGGTTACGCAGCGAAGCGCCAATCGTGAGTGAGTCCGGCGAGAAAAGCTTCCGCTTAATTTCGAGCGATTTCCGGTAATCGGCTTCAGCCAGGCTTACGTTGCCGATCGCGGCATACAAAGCAGCACGGTTGTTCAAATAAGATGCATACGCAGGATGCTGCTCGCCGAGTTGTTCGCGCAGCAGCTTCCCGCTTTCGTCGTACAGCTTTTCAGCGATGGAATAGTGGCCAAGATCGGCTTGCAGATACGCGTAGCCCACCAAGCTTGCCGAATACGCCGGGTGATTCACGCCGGGTTTGACGCGCAGCACGTTCAGTCCCTTTTCAAACATGGCTTCCGACTGCGAGTATTTGCCGGCGCGTTGATAGGTGCCGGCAAGATTGATGCAAAGCGTGCCAAATTCTTCGTTAAGTTGGGGAGGCGACTGCGACTCGTGGATCGTGAGCGCCTCTTCCATGCGCGCGATGGCAAGATCATATTCGCCCTGGAACGCAATAATTCCGCCCAGTGTATTCAGGCTTTCGGCAACCAGCAGATCGTGCGGGCCGAGCAGGCGCGATCGAATCGCGACACTTCGTTCAGCGAGCTTGCGGCCTTCGGAGAGTTGGTCCGTATCGCGGCACAGCAGCGCTAAATCGTTGGCGCTTTCCGCGTAGTCGAGCGTGTCTTCGCCCACTTTAGATCGCCGAGTTTCAAGCGCCTGGCGCAGCGCGGCTTCGCCGGGTTTCAGATCGCCGGAGGTGTACTGAAAAAATCCCAGGCGATCGAGGCTGCGGGCGGATTGCCTGGCATCCCGTGCCGCGCTCACCGCGAGTTTGGCGGTTCGAATCGCTGCGGGGAGGTCGCCTTTCGCGTAAGCCGCCTCGGCTTGCGAATCGAGGGTCGACCAGTCTTGAGCGGCAGCGGAAACAGCAGGGACGATGAAAGCTGCGAAGAGGAACAGGCCCGTAGCGGCCCTCACTGCGCTTTAGCCTGCGCTCGCGTCAGATTCCTTTGGATCGCTTCCCGATCTTGCGGGCCTGCATCAGTCTGTAGTGCGCGCCGATAGAATTCGATCGCGCGCCGGGTATCCCGGTGCAATTCGGCGATTACGCCTGCGTTGTTGAGATCCTGCGCAGAAGAGACTCCATCGTCGATGTTCGGTTCAATCACTGCTTGTTCCGCTAATCGGCGAGCGCTCTCGGTGTCCCCCTGCGCCGCGGCGGCATCGATCTGGTCCAGAATCGCCCGGAGATACACACCCGCCGGGACGCGAACCTGATCGGCCGGACGAATGGCGGCGCTCGCTGCGATTTCCCCGCGCGAGTGATCGCGGAAGATGGTGGTCAACTTGAGTTTGCCGATCGAAGCGCCATCGCGCATCAACTCGACCTGATCGTCCTTGGCGAATCCATCCAGCGAGCCGAGATCCACCGTGGCGAAGTTATTCTCGACCGATTGCACCAGGCCGACGGCTTTGGGTGCGCGGGTGCTCGGATCGGCGCCGCGAAAACTGGAGGAGCCCACGTCCGTCTTGCGAGCCAGAAAAATCGGCGGGAAACTCGCGGTGACTGGCGGCTTCGTCGGAATACTGTACAGCGCGACGGTGAGGATCACCCCTGCGGCAGCGGCCATGATTGCGACGCGCGGCCAAGTCAGCACTGTCCGTGGGCGGCGTGGCCGTGCGGTCCGAGCGATCGCGATGCCGGTCAGCTCGTCGAACAAATCCGGGTCGTCGAGGGCTTTCTGGGCGAGTTTGCGTGCCTCCGCGGGCGAAAGATCGCCCCGCGCGAAACGATCGAGCTGGTCACTCATGGCTCGCTTCCAGACGTTTCCGAATTTTGGCCGACAGTGCGCGAACGCCCCGGCTCACCCACGCCGCCACGGTGTTTTCGTTGGCGCCCATGCGGCGCGCGATCTCGCCGTATTTCAGTCCTTCCAAGCGCATCGTCAATACGTCCCGATATTCGTGATCGAGAGTGGCAAAGCATTCCTGGACAATGGCGCGCGTCTCGCGATCGAGCAAGCTTTCCAGCGGGCCTGCAGCAGAATCCACAGCATCGATGACCGTTGTCGTTGGCACTTCCCGCTGAAACGCCGCGCGACTCTGCTCTTCGCGAACCACAAATTGCAATACTCCGTATAGCCAGGCGAGGAGCTGATCGAGAGGCCAATCAGGTGCTCCGCCCGATGGCGGATCCTCGCTGAGATAAAATTCGACGGCCTGCTGGGATTTCGGATTCTCGAGCGATCGCCGCAGCGCCTCCTGCGCGGCGCTTTCCGGGTCGCGCGATCCAACGCGAGCAGCTCTCGCCGCCAGCACCGCCACCAGACGCCGGTAATCTTGGACGAGATTGCGTTCGCGCTCCGCGGATCCAGCTAGGGGGGGCATGCGACTCCCTATTCTCCCCCAAGCGGACACGGAATGGAGAACGGCACTTTTTGATCAGCGCGTTCCGATGTGCATTGACCTTGCGCTCCTAAAACACTCTTGAGATTTCGTGGGCGCGGTGGTGCGCCTGGCGATGGAGGGGTTGCGGACGGGCAAGCTGGATTACGATCGTACCGTCCGATGTGCGACGACGAATCCTACCGAGCCTGAGCGTGGAAGTACAGGGTGCAGCCGTGGAGGCACCCGACTCGAGAAACGTGCCATCAAGAACAATCGGATGGTGCGAGCAGAGTTGCCGAAGGCCGTGATCGACGCGCTCGAAATGCTGCCGCCGCCGAAAGCCGCGGGAGAACACGATCGACGATACTTTGCCAAAGACACGGCCACGCTGCGGAGCCTGGTGAAGGGCGCTGGCGGACGATGTCGGCAGTCTTCAAGTCAAGCCGGTCCTTTTCAGGGCTGCGACACGCCAGGCCTATCTTGCTGAAAGTATTAACGAAAACCAAACGCAACCACGGCTCGTTCCCGGATTTGCTCGAAACGGGGCCGGGTACGAATTAGTTGTTCACGGTGCTGATGCCCGTTACGGGCACCGTGTCCAAAGCGCCGTTGCTTTCCGTAAGCGTCAGCGTACTGGCAAAGGTGCCATACGCGACCGGCTTGAACGTCACCGTGACCTTGCATGTGGCGCCCGGCGCCAGGCTAGCTGGGCAATTGTTCTTTTGAGTGAGGGACGGATCGCCGCCCAGTCCAATCGAAGTGATGCCAGCGGCAGAAGCGCTGGTGTTGGTCACCGTGACGGACTGGCTGGGGTTGTCTCCGATCGTATAACCGTTGTTGAAGCTCACCACCGATGGCGACAAGCTCAATACTCCCGTCGCAGATGAACTGGAGCCGATTCCAGTCAGCGAGACGCTTTGCGCGCCGGTGGAGAGATTGATCGCAAGCGAACCTGTTCGCGTGCCCGCAGCTGTCGGCGTGAAAGTGACCGAGACGGTGCAATTGCCGCCCGCTGCGATGGAAGACCCACACGTGGTCGTGTCCGCGTAATCTCCCGTGGTCCCGATAGGCGAGACTCCGATGGCTGCGGCGCCGGCATTGGTGATCGTCACCATTTGAGCGGCGCTGGTGGATCCGACCGCTATAACGCCAAAGTTCAAGGTGCTGGCGGACAGCGAGACCGCTGCGCTGCCAGTCCCACTGAGAGTCACTTTCTGCGGACTGTTCGAGGCGTTATCAGTGAAGGTCAACGTGCCACTGGCAGCGCCAGTCGTGGTTGGAGTGAACGTGATCCCGACAGCGCAGTTAGCGCCGGCAGCGACGCTGGTCCCGCAAGTGTTGCTTGCGATCGCGAAAGGTCCGCTGATCCCCACGCTGGAAATACTCAGGGCCGTGCCTTGGCGATTGGTCAAGGTAACGATCACCGCCGCGCTCGTGCTGCCGACCACCACCGTTCCCAGATTCAACGAACTGGCGGATAGAGTGACTGGCGAGCTCGAGCTGCTCCCCGTACCGCTGAGGCTGACAGTCTGCGGGCTGTTCCCGGCGCTATCGGTGAAGCTCAGTGTGCCAGTGGCGCTTCCGGCCACTGTCGGCGTGAATGTTACCCCAACACTGCAGCTCGCCCCGCCGGCGACGCTCGTCCCGCAGGTGTTGCTGGCGATCGCGAAAGGCCCGCTGGCGGCGATGCCTGAAAACACCAGCGATGCGCTTTGGTTGTTGGTCAGCGTAACGGACTTGGCCGAACTGGTAGAGCCGACCGCCGTCGTGTTGAAGCTCAAAGACGTGGCGGACAGCGTGACGGGCGCGCTACCGGTTCCGCTGAGGGTCACCGTCTGCGGACTGTTGATCGCGCTATCGGTGAACGTCAGTGCTCCTGTGGCCGCGCCGAGCGCCGTCGGAGTGAAGGTGACGCCAACGGTGCAATTTGCGCCCGCAGCGATGCCCGTTCCGCACGTATTGCTCGCAATGGCGAACGGCCCACCGGCCGGAACAGAGATGCTGGTAAACGTGAGCGCGGTGGTCAGGCGGTTCGTCACGGTTACGGCTTTCGTGGCGCTGGTGTTGCCCATGGCGAGCGTTCCGAAGCTCAAACTGGAGGCGGAGAACGTCACCGGAGCGCTGCCACTGCCCGTCACGTTGACGGTCTGGGTGCCGGCGTTATCGGTAATCGTTACAACTCCCGAAGCCGAGCCCACCACCGTCGGCGAGAACACCACGGCGATCGTGCACGAAGCAGACGGCGTCATGCTGCCGCTACAAGTGTTGGTCTGGCTGAAAGGTCCCGTAACGGCGACATTGGTCACCTGCAAGGGCCCTGTGCCGCTACTTTGTACCGTGATGTTGCGAGCCGCACTCGAGGTCCCCAGCAATTGCGACGAGAAAGACAAACTCGCGGGCGTCACTGTCGCCGCAGGTGTCGTGCCTGTCCCGCTCAGCGGAATGCTCTGAAGTGTGCCCAGGTTTCCCGAATTATCGGTCACTGTCAGCGCGCCCGTGACGGTGCTGGTATTCGTTGGTGTGAACGCCACCGACACAGTGCAATTGCTGCCTCCCACCAACATCGACGGACAGTTGTTACTCTGCCCGAATCCGCCGCTCACCGCCACGCTGTTCGCACCAAACAACGGACTACCGCCGAAGTTTGCGATGGTGATGGTTTGCGGCGCACTGGGAGTGCCCACGTTCTGCGAAAAATCTAAACCCGGCGGCGTGAAGCTGATGGCCGAAGGTCGCGGGGTGGGCAGTGGAATGGGCACCGCTCCGTAGACGCTCACGTAGACGCCTTGCACCAGGCCGGTGATATTCGAAGTCAGAACCGTAACCTCGCTATCCACGATCTGCGCGTTGTACCCGTTGCCCACTACGATCATGCCGCTGGGATCGACGGCGATGGTGTGTGCTGGGAACGTTCCGAGGCTGATTGAGCTCCAGTTCGCGCCAGTCATATCGTCGACGCGAATGACGTTGGTGTCACTGGCCGCGTAGATCTTGCCAGCGGGATCGACTGCCACGCCATACAGCGAACCAAAGGAAAAAATATAAGGCCCGACCGGCTGAGACTGGCTCAACGTGGTCCAGTTGGTGAAGTTCAGATCGTCGAAACGAACGATCCATCGGTTCACGACGTCGGCGACGTAGATGCGGCCAAGCGAGTCGAAAGCGGGCGCGGAGGCGATCGCCCCGAATTGGCCGACCCCGGAGCCGTTGGTGCCGACAACGGTCCAAGTTCGTTCCGGTCATGTCGTCCATGCGACTCAGGCCGTTGCCGTCCAAAACCCAGATGTGTCCGGCTGGATCGACGCTGACGCTCTGCGGGTTCACGAACGGTCCAGTGCCGTAGGCGCCGTAACTGATCCAATTGGTTCCGTTCATATCGTCGATCCGAACGATCCGGTCATTGTAGATATCCGCAATGTAGATCCGCCCGGCCGAATCGAGAGCAATGCCTTGCGGCCCGTAAAATTGGCCAACGCCTGAGCCTTGGGTTCCGTACGCGATCGCATTGGTGCCGCTCAAATCGTCAGAGCGCAGAATTCTGGCGTTGCCGTCGGTGAAGTAGAAAGGCGTGTAAGCGGAGTTGTAGCCAGTGGATCCGGTGGTGGCGCCACCCACCACGGAGCTCTGATTGGTGACGCCGTTAATCGCTTGAGTCGCGCCATTGACGGACAAGGTTCCACTGAAAGTGCCGGTGAAATTGTTGACGCACGTGATATGGCCGCCCTTGCCGCCGCCAGCGCAAGCTTTCACGTGAGGAGCTGGATGTGAACGTCGCATTGATGATCGTGGACCCGTCGGCGGAAATGAAAGACAGCGCGGTTGCAGTGATCGTCAAGGTTCCGGGCGGGTTCGTGATGCCGCCGGAGTTCGTAATACTGCCTTGATCCGCTAGCGCTAAAGGAGTGAGGATCGCGAACAGGGCGAGGGCCAGCGTCTCATTTGTTTTGGTCATGCGACGTGTCATGTGACTGTCTCCTGGGGCGGTATGCCGCTAGATAAAAGGGTTGTCGACTCGTCCGAAAAATATAGCGAGCTTCGAAAAAATATCGCGAAATCGCGAGATGGCTTTAGTGGTGCGAAAGGAGGTAGGTCAGCGACTTCGCCACATCCAGCCGCGCGTCGCCCATGTCCTGATCGATTGGAACACCAGATTCGAGGACATCGCCCAACTCGCCGGAAATACCATGCGGAGATGCCTGGCGAAACAGCACGATTGCGCCCGCGACCATAGGTGCGCTGAAACTGGTTCCCCAGGCGGCGGCGTAGTTGTTACCAGGGTACGTCGTGATGATGGCTTCACCAGGCGCTGAGGTGGATGCCGACCGGTCATAATTGCTGAAGGGACTACGCCGGTCTGAGTAATTCGTCGATCCAACGCCGATGACCGGTCTAAGTGCCGCGGGGTAATAGGCCTGTCCGGATCCATCGTTCCCGGCCGCAGCCACGCAAACGACTCCCTTGCCGGTTGCGTATTGAATTGCCGCTTGCAGGTCCGGCGAGAGCCAGGAGTAGGTAAAGCTCATGGCGATCACACTGGCGCCGTTGTCGGCGGCGTATCGGATGGCGCGGACTACGTCGGAGAGATTGGCCGTCCCGTCGGCGCGAAACGCTTTTAATGGCAGAATCTGCGCGCCAGGCGCCACCAGGTGCACCACTCCCGCGACCATGGTGCCGTGTCCGAAAGCCTCGGGGAGCTTGCTTCCGTCCAGGATCGCGACCGTGGATTGATCCAGTATGGCGACGGTCGATTGGTTGAGCGTTACGAGGTAGTTCTTCGAATCGAGGATGGCGACCGTCGATTGATCGAGAATCGCGACCGTTGATTGGTCGAGATCCAGTAGTTCGGAGGCGCCCGGCTGATCGCGCGTGAAATCGTATCCGTTCATCAGGAACGGTTTCAGCGCGGGATGATTCGGATCCACGCCGGTATCGATCACCGCGATGACTCCTGCGCCGCCACCGATCATCAGATGTCCCAGATTCAGCTCTATGAGTTGCGTGGCCGGTTGATTCACATACCCGGATCGCACCGTGGTTCCGTAGTACGGCACGCCCGTGTGGTCGAACGCAAAGGCGCCCAGCGTCTCGAGCGTCGCTTTGGACCTGGACGACGGATCCGATTCGGTCGAATGAACGGTCGTGTCGGCCTCGAAGTCGAGGACGCCGGGTTCCTTGAGAATGTCGGTGACCACGTCGGTCGAGAGCGCGGGCGCCGATACGCGGACACCCTCGATCGAGTCAGAGGTCCACGACTTTAGAATGGTGAGCTGATATTTCGACGCGATCGCACTCGCGTCGGTCCCGGGTTTCAACTCGAGAAAATAGTTGGTTTGCGCCAGAGCGGTGAGCGCGAAGGCGGTGGACAGGATGAAACACAACCAGCTTCTCTTTGACATGAACACTCCTGATCAGGATGGATCGACAATTGTCTGCCGACTCTGCAGAGGCAGCTCGATCCTTTTCCCCTGGTTTCTCAAAGCGATTCTTAATACCGTGTTACTCAGGTCCGGCTGTTCGAGAACAAATTCGCCAAACTGGTTCGTCTCTGCTTCGCCGACGGTTCGTCCGGCGGAAACCAGTTGCACCAGAACTCCGCCGAGGTCGTCTTTCGCGTCTCGCTCATTCGCGATCTGGCCCACGATGTCGCAGCCGTTTCCACTGAGCGACTCGACATTGAGATCCACCGCGTAGTCACCGGCTCGGTACAGCATTCGGATACAATCCACAGCACCGGATCGGACACCAGCCGGCTGCCAATCGGGATGAGTTTCCGTTACGAGTTCGGCGACCAATTGTTGCAAGCGATCGACCCAGTCTCTGGATTCCGGCGCTTGGAAAATAGACCGAGCTCGAGCCACCGACTCCGACGGCACCTCGAAACTCGAATCGAATGCCGCCTGTTTGACTACATCGTTCAGCCAGGCGACTGTTTCTCCGCACTTCGCGCAACCGTTTTCCAGGTGAGCCTGCATTGCCTCCCGCTCCGGCGGAGGGCTTTGGTTGCGGACGAAGTCGGACCACTTTTCTGCACTAAAGTGTTTCATCGACACCTTCCCGGATAATAAGGGATACAAAATCGGCCAGAAATATAGGGTGGCTCAAACATTTTCAACTGAATCGCCGACCAGAATGAATGGTGCCCAGTGGTAGGGGTGGGCGTAATGCTCGCGGATCAGGATCATCGCATGGCGCAATGCCGCGGCCAGTGGCACGCCTGCAACATATTGAGAATAGAACTCCTTCATAAACTCTCTGGTGGTTTTGTCGTCGATGTCCCAGAGCGATACCAGCAGGTTGCGAGCGCCGGCCGACAGAAATCCGCGAACCAGGCCGAGCAATTCGTCGCCGCCGACCGCGACGCTCGATCCGGAATGGCAAGCGCTGAGCGTGACCAGATCCGTGTTGAGATCGGTGTGTTGCAAGTCGATCAGACTCAAGCGTCCGTCGGACAATTGAATCGCGGAGAACAGTGGGTTATCGCGCCGGAAGATCCCATGAGTCGCCAGATGCAGCACTTTCAGGCCAGACGCGTTGTGCCGAAATGCATCGAGCGTGGCGGCCTGTCCGGAGATCAGTCGCGAATCCGTGAGAAGTTCCGCGATGCGCCGGGCTTCGTCGTCGATCTGCGGGGCCCGCGCATCCGGAATCGCCATCACGACCGATCCGCGAGTAGGCTTGCGAACCCTGGTGCGGCAGCGCGCGTAGACACTCGCGCTGGGCGTCATCGAGATGGTGAAGCGATCGATCAGCGATTGTTCACCGTCGTGAAGTGCCGCGAACGGCAGATTGTGGAGATATCGATGAGGCGCGACGATCAGATGCCGGTAGCCTGAAAGCTGCGTGAGCACGGGCGCGATCAGCAAGCGGTGAAGCTCGCGCAGGTGGTGTTGCGCGGGGGCCAAGTCGGCCTTCGAGCGTTTCCCGAGCTGAAACCGTAAGAACTTCAACGATTGCCGGACAAGTCCGGATGGCCCGAGCCGGAAGGATTTCACATCATGCTGGCTCAGCAGGAATGCGAACAGAGTCCCGCGCGCTTCGAAATACTCGATCAGGAGAGTTGCTTCGGGGAGGCTCTCCTGCATTTCCGTGACGGATTGGGCCGGGTCGCGGTCGAGCCCGATAATCGGTCCGCCCATCTTTCCGCCAACTGGTCCGATCGACGCCGCGCCTCGGTTCTCGAGCAGCTCGGTTTCCAGTGAGCGCGCCTTCTCGCGAAGCTCCCGCGGGCTAGGACCCGTTGAGTTTCCGCCCAGGCTCGGCGCGTTCCATCTGGCGGTAGCACGCGTTCAGCTCTCTGCGAAGCTCCACGTACTTCCGCTGTTCAAGAGGCTCGGTGTACATCGAACGCGCTGCTGAGGCGATCGGCGAGGCTGCGCGACTTGGCCTGTTGAACCAGGATCATCGCTCTTTTCGTGGCGCGCTCCGCGGCGTCCTCGCCCGATCCGTGAATCACCGCGTCGGCCGGGGGATCGAGGCACATGGAGATCAGCGCTTCGTACACGGCGAGCTTGTCGGTCAAAATCGAGATGCGAAGATCTTCGGTGTCGACACGATTGCGCAGGTCTTCGATTTCGCGGCGCGCGCGTTCGTAGGAATTCCAGGCCTCTGGCCAGCGGCTCTCCATTTCAAAGGCTTCGCCTTCGATGAGGCTCGCGTGAAAGCGCAACGAAGGCGACGAATCATCGCCCAGCCGATTCAGGGCGGCGCGGCCGATCGCCAACGCTTGTTCCGCATGACCGCTCCGCAGCCACAACCGGGCGAGGAGAATTTGACAGTGCGCCGCGCGGCCAGGCAACGTCGTCGTTTTAAGAACGCGCCAGGCGGAGGCGCTCAGAAGACGCGCGGCGCGGAAGCGATGATCGTGAAACGCAAGAACGGCGCGCAGCAGGTCGACGATAGCCCGCCACACCAGGTTTCCTTCCTGCTCAAACAGGCCGCGAGCCCGCCGCATGGTTTGTTCCGCCAGCCTTCTGTCCCCGTTCTGGCTCTCCGCAACGGCGATATTCACCAGAGATTTCGCCTGCTCATAGCGCATTCGCAGGTTTCGGAAACTCTGCTCCGCGCGGCGCGCCAGAAAGTCGCCTTCGCGAGTGAGATTCAATTCGAGCAGCAGTTCGGCTTCATCCAGATCACAAAGGGCGGAGTGATAAGCGTCACCATTTCGCCGGCAGCTTTCGTAGAGTTCCCGGGCCTGCTTGTATTCGCCGCGAAGATAGTGGAGATAGGCGATGTTGTAATCGGCTTGAGCCGCCAGCCTCGGCAGTCCGTGGTTCACGCTCACTTCGCGCGCCCGTTGATAGTACGTGAAGGCTTGCGAGAAATTTCCCAGGCTGGTGTGGCAAACCGCCAGATTGCTCAATACCGCAGCGATATCCTTGGGATCGCCGATCGCCTCGAATCCTTGCAAAGCGCGCTCGTAGCATACGATCGCATCCTGGGGCTGATCCTGCCGGAAATAAATGTTGCCGACGTTGCTGTCCAGGCGTGCCAGCCGCAGCACATCCCCATGCTTCAGAAAGATGGCTCCCGCGCGATCCGCCCAATTGCGCGCCTGATCGTAACGGCCCAGTAGAATCAGCGTCTGCAGACTACTCGATAGAGTCCGTGCCGCTTCGAATTCCAGCCCTTCGGTTTCAAACAGCCTCAACGCCTCCTCATAATTGACGAAGGCCAGCTCATGTTTACCCTGCACATAGGCGACGTGCGCAGTGCTGCGCGCGGCAAACGCATTCGATACGGGATCGGCGCGCAGCTGGGCCATGGCGCGGGCGATTTCGGCCATACCAACCGCACGCGCGAGGTCGGAATAAAGGGCAGCGAGCACCGCGGCGTGGACTTGCGCAGGTGCATCCTCCGGAAGCGTTAGAGCGGCGAGCGAGCGCATTCGCTCGGATGCATCGTCGATTGCCGCGAGTTCTTCCAGCCAGGCGACCACCTACTCCTCCGGTTGCTCGAACAGCTTTCGCAATTTTTCAAGACAGCGCCCGCGAATGAAACCGATCGATCCCTCCGCCAGGCCAAGGTCGCGGGCGATCTGACTATAGGGCCTCGGTGGTTGCTCGAAGAACAGCATGTCCACCAGCTTGCGGCAGCGGTCGGGCAAATGACGTATTGCGTCGCGCAGCTTCTGTTCACGCTCGGCGTCTTCGAAGAGCTGCTGAATGCACGGGGCCGGGTCGGGAAGCTGCAGGTCGGGATCGCCGCTCTTCATGAGCCGCTGGCGTCGCTTCTTATGAAGCATCGATCGACGGGCTGCCGCCGTGACCAGCCAGGAGCGTAGACCCGCGACGCGTTCCAGCCGGTCAAGATCGCGATACAGATCGATCCACACGCCCTGGAAAATATCCGCGGCTTCTTCCGGCGGAAGTTGATACTTGCCGGGCACGGAAAAAACCAACTTCTTGTATTTTTCAATCAGCGCCGACCACGCGGCCTGGCTTCCGCCGCGGCACTCGCGAACCAGATCTTCATCGGGCCATGTTGGATCCGGTTGCTTGCGGGTCATCGCTTGGACTGTGTACCTCCCTTGAGGTACAACTCCTCGGCGTTCCACAGCGTTTGATGATCGAGAATCGAAGGGCGGAAGTTGCCGACATTTCCGCGTTCGGCAACGACGACGTGCGGGCTCACCAGAAACAGCATCGGCACTTGATCCGCGACAATCTGCTGCACACGATCGTAAAGCTTCTTGCGCTCTGCGTATGCGCCAGTGACCATCTGCTTGCGCATGAGCTGGTCGATCTCTGCTTCCCAATTGGTGGCCGGACGCGATTGGCCAGGGTTCCAGAGATGCGTTCCGGCGGAGGAGAGCCACACGTTCATCTCCGCGTTCGGATCCGCATCGCCGCCGCCGAGTCCCATGATGGCCGTGTCGAACTGGCGCGTGTTGGTCACCCTTTCGATCATCGAGCGAAACTCCAGGGTGACGACATTAACGTTGATGCCGATCTCCTTCCAATCGGCTTGCAGCATCGTCGCCATCTGAATGCGCTCGGGACTGCTGGCGCTTACCAGAATCGAAAACGCGGTTCGATCGGCAACGCCTGCCTGCTTCAGAAGCCTCCGCGCGAGATCGAGGTTCCTGGCGGGCCGCGCGAGTTGCGCCGAGTACCAGAGTTTATTGCCGGGAGTGACGTGTCCCCACAGCGGTACCGCGCGTCCGTTGAAGATAATCCGCGCCATCGCGTCGCGGTCGACAGCCAGCGACAACGCCTGACGAAACTCCTTCTTCTGAAACAGATCGAGCTTTGGCGAATGAGCGGAGAGATTGAAGCACAGAAAGTTGTATTCGAGGCCGGGTCCGAGATCGGAAAGCGATGCTCCCTTCGATTGCAGATACTGAATCGCTTTTGAGTTGAGGCGATTCAGAATGTCGATATCGCCAGACACGAATCGCGCCAACTGAGAATCCTCGTCGGGCAGAAATCGAAATTCGATGGCATCGAGATTCGGTAGAGAAGGCTTCCAATAATACGGGTTGCGCTCCAGCACGACACGCTCGCCCGGCCGGTATTCCTTGATCCGGAACGGGCCGAGCCCGGCCATCTCTTGCGCGGGCGTCGCGACTGTCCATGCGTCGCGCAGCGTTCCCGCGCGCCACAATCGTTCCAGGCGATGCTTCGGCAGCATGGCGACGGAATCGAACAGGCGTTCGGCGGCGGCATAGGATTGCGGCAGGCGAAACTCGACCGTGAGCGGATCAAGCTTGCGGCATTCGATCGGATGATCTTCGATGGTCAACAAATCGCGCTGCGGCGAAGCGACCTTCTCATCCAGGTAGACCTGAAACGAGAACACCACATCGTCTGCGGTGAACGGCTCGCCATCCGAGAATCGAACACCATGGCGAAGTTTCAGAATGTACGTGCGTCCGTCGTTCGATACCTTCCACGATTCCGCCAGCGCCGCCGTGGTTTGCTGAGTGCTCCGATCGATCGAGATCAGATCGGCATGAACGCGGCGCAAAATGTCGCGCGACGGGGCATCCAAAGCGATCACGGGATTGAAGGTTTTGGGTTCCGCTCTTTGAACAACGTGAAGCGTTCCCCCGTGCGGTGGCGACCCGGCCAAGAGGGCCGCAGCAAAGAGGATCGCGGTTAACGTAACCGCTGATACCGACCGAGCCCGTTCACCCATGATGGCTCTATGTTAGCGTGTCGAACCCGGAGTTAACGTGACAATCGATGGCGAAGCTCAAGATCGCGTCCGGCGAGAGCGAAGCTGACGAACAAGGGAAGCATCAGGACGGTCGGGAGCGCGACCCACCAGTGTTCGTGGAGCGAATAAACCTGCTTGAGAGGAAGAATCAGAGCCCCCCAACTCGGATACGGCTCGCCCGCGCCGAGCCCCAGGAAGGATAGCGTCACCTCGGCGAGTACGAATCGCGGCACGAGCGTGAGGGCTTGCGCCAGTAGGGCGCCCGTTGTACCGGGAAAGATATGACGTGCGAAAATGCGCCAGCCGGGCACGCCGAATCCTTCGGCGGCTTCCACGTATCCTTTTGTCGACAGGCTCAGGACGAGTCCGCGGGCGATGCGAGCCGGCCGCGCCCAATTGACGATCGCGATCAGCACAACGATGCCGAACATGGCGGTTCGCGGCGGCAGATCGAGCGGCATGATCGCGCGCACCGCAACTAACAGGTAGAGCCACGGGATCGTCAGAAACCAATCGGAGACGGTCATCACGACGCGATCCGTAATTCCTCCGACGTAGCCGGCCGCACCACCCGCAATCCAGCCGAGAGATAGCGCGATCAGGCTCGCGGCCGCACCCGCGAGTACAGACCAACGGCCTCCGTATAGGAATCGGGCGGCGAGATCGCGTCCGTAGTCATCAGTGCCGAGCCAGTGACGGGCGCTCGGGCCTGTGCTGGCAAAGTCGCGATCCTGTTGGACCGGGTCAAACGGACAAACCGATGGCCCCACGATCAAGATCGCCAGAATCACGGCGAGGCTAATGCGCGCTGCCATCGTTGAGCCGGATGCGAGGATCCAAGCGATAGAGCAGGAGATCCGCCACCAGATTTGTGAACGTCAACAAGATCGCCAGGAGGAGCACGACCGATTGCACAACCTCGTAATCGCGCGCCTGAACGGCTTCAAGAAACAGCGACCCGAGCCCAGGCCATCCAGTCGCGGCTTCAATCACCAGCGACGATCCGACAGCGGCGGCGAGCGACGGCCCGGCCAGAGACAGGAGCGGATTCGCCGCGGCGGGCAGCATGAATTTCGTCCACAGGCGGTGCGACGCAATGCCTCGCGATTCGGCGAGCCGAACGAAATTTGCTTCGCGTGCCGCTGCCAGCGCACTCATGGCGTGTAAGAAAACCAGCGGCATCACGACGATGAGCAGTGCGACCATCGGCAGCGGCGCACCGGTCAACGGCGCGCCCAGCGCCACCGCAATCCATGTCAGCACGCTCACCAGAATCACCTCGGGCGCCATGTTGGCGACGCTCATGATCGGTTCGAGGGCGCGGTCGTGCCGCCGCGTCGCCCAGAGTGCGAGCGTTAGCGCGAAGAGCCAGCCCAGCAGCCATGCCGGGAAGATGATCGCCGCGCTGTTCGCGATCCTGGGTCGAACCAATGCGCCTACCGGGATGCCGTAACTGAGTGAGACGCCGAATTTGCCGGTCGCGCAGGAGGCGAGCCACTGTCCGTACCTTTCCGGCCAAGGTCGATTCAGTCCATGCATTTTGCGCCACACGGCGACAGTTGGTTCACGAAGTTGAGGATTCACGCGCTCGGCCGAATAGAAATCGCCGGGCACGACGCTAAAGAGGAAGAAGGCGATGGCGGAGACAGCCAAGATCTGGAGAATTGCCGCGGCCAAGCGTCGAATCATCCGGCGACTCATGCGGCAACCCTGCCCGCTTCGAGACGCACAATTCGATGCGACACCGCTCGTGCGAAATCCATGCGATGCGTGACGATCAGGCACGCCATTCCCGTCGCACGCTGCGCCTCTCGAAGGTAACGAACCGTGATGCGAGTCGACTCGGGATCGAGGCTCGCGAATGACTCATCCAGAATCAGCAGGCCGGCGCCGGCCGCGGCGATGGAACGGGCAATCGCGATCCGCGCGCGCTGGCCTTCGCTCAGATGACTGACGTTACGGTCGATCCAACTCGCGGGAAGTCCGATTTTCTCGAGCAACGAAGCGCTGATGTCCGGCGACGCCTCGCGTAGAACTTGCGAGATTGTCCAGGCCGGATTCAGGCTCTCCGACGGTTCCTGCTGCACGAGTTGTACGGCCGGATTGGACAACGTGATGTCGCCGCGATCCCAACGATCTCTGCGCGCCAGGCATCTTGCCAGCGTCGATTTGCCGGATCCGGAGGGTCCGACCAGCGCTACCGTTTCCGACGGGCGGATGGTGAGCGAAAGGTCAGTGATCGCTTGGGCTGCTTTGCGCGAACGCAAAAAGAAATCGCGATGCGTGTAGGTCTTCGATAAGTGTTCCACTCGTACCGCGACATCGGTGCCGGGAGGCATTCGCTCAACTGCCGCGAGGGGTTCGTCCAGGGGGACGGGCGACAATCGATGCACGGCGCAATGCAACCAGTCAAAGACCGCCGGTTGATGCGACGCGATCACCAGCGCGGCGTTACTTTCCGCCAGATAAATCTCGATTCGATCGAGCACCATCTGTTCGGTGTTTTCATCCAGGTTCGCCGTCGGCTCATCGGCCAGAATCACGCGCGGCTGCAGCGCCAAGGCTTGTGCGATGAGAACGCGCTGCCGTTCACCGCCGCTGAGTTGATGAGGATACGATCGTCGCCTACGCTCATCAATGCCGAGGCTTTCGAGAATGGAAGAGGCGTCTTGTGTGGACTTGGCTAATTCCGCAACCTGCTCGATGACCCGCAAATACGGTGAAAGACTGTTCGTCGCCTCTTGCGGGATGTAGCCTATCTTGCCGGCCGTCTCGATGCGCCCCGTGATCCGCGCATTTTGACTGGAGAGGCCGGCGATCGCCGCCAGAATCGTCGTCTTCCCCGAACCGGATTCGCCCGCGATCCCAAGCCGATCGCCATCCTGAATCGTCATCGACAGCGAGTCAACGACGGGATGTTCCGGGTAGCGAATCGTCAGGTTGTCGAGAAGGACCAAGCTTCACCGATCGTATCAGGGCGCCTGGTGGCGCTCGGTCTGCGCGTCGCCAAACACCAGCACCTTGCCGTGCCGCGAATCGACCACGTAGACCCAACCCTTGCGATCGACGTGGAGGAAATCGATTCCGCGCACCTGATCGACTCCATCGCCCAATTGTCCGAAAACGCCGCAGTTGCGCCCTTCTTCATCGAAAGCCTGAACGACCATCCAGCGGGGATTCGCGACCATCGACATCCCGCGCGCGGGGTCGAATGCGAAAGCCGTGGGAAACGGAACGCCGTCGAATTTCAATTCGCCGCGCTGGCGGCCTCCAGGAGTGAAGATCGCGACCTTATGGCTTTGCGCGCTGAGTACGTAGATCTGATTGTGCAGTACCTGGATGGTGAGAGGTCCGCTCAACTCCGGCGGAAGAGCGATTTGACCGTTCACCTCGCCCTCGCGGTTAAACTCCAGGATCGCGTTGCGCGGCGGATCGGCGACGTAAATCGTCCGGTTGTCCTCGGAAAGCGCGATCGCCGTCGGGCCTTCCAGCGGATGTTGGTGATGCGTGAAGAGCGAACGATCGTACTCGCCATGTTCATCCAAAACGTAGATTCCACCGGTGCCAGAGTCCGTCAGGTACACGCGGCCGGAGCGATCTGTGACGAGTCCGGAAGGCTGCTGAAGTTTGACTTCGTCCAAGCGGCGAATTTCCCGATAGCCGCTGCTCGCTTGGTCGAACACGTGGACGGATGCGGTGCCCGTATCGGTGATCCAGATGCGTCCGTTGAGATCCGTGGTCACGGAGACCGGAAAGACGAGGCCGTACGGATTCTCGGGATTCCCCAGCGCGGCCTTTGCGGTTTTTCGATTCAATATTCCAGCCGGATGGATTCCGTGTTTCGATCCAAACGTGTAAACGTGATGCAACTGCGCGACAGGCGCGGGCTGTCCCGCGGCCAACAGCGCGAAGAAGTGTGCGCAGAAGAAACCTCGAACTGTGGCTGTCACACACATCATGGATAAGGATAGGTTTCAGGATTATGATTTTCGCCGTGACAGGTCAGGTAACACCCGATTCGCGTGCCGGTGAAATAGAAACCATAGTTGGTGCTGCCCGACGACTTCTTCACGATCGCGGTATCGAAGTTGACCATGCCGAGATTCGAAATCGAATTGCCGCCGATGACACCATGAGGATCGTGGCAGACGGTGCATCCGGCGTTCACATCGCCCGAAAGATGCTTGCTGTGGACGCGATTGTCGTTCCTCAAGGTCGTGATGTTGTGGCATCGCCCGCACAGGTCGTATCCGGTGGATCCTCCGCCGCCCTGTGTGCCGTTGTCCTGATAAAGATTGAACGCCAGCAGATGAGGAAACGTCGACCCGTGCGGCCCGTTTGGACCACTGCCGTTGTTGGATCGCGCCTGATTGTTATCGTGACAGTCGACGCAGTAGATCGGCGAAGTGCGCGTCAACGGGCGATTGAGCATCGCGACCTTGTTCACGTCCAGCATGTTGGGCAACAGGCTGGACACCGTGGTGGTCATCACGCTGTTGCCGGCGACGTTGTGGCTGATGGTCGACTGGAACTTGAGTCGAATGTTGTACTGGTCCGGCGGCAGCGGAACCGGCGTGGTTCCCGCAGGCAGTGGTCCGGGCGGGTAACGGCTTGCAGTGCGGCCGTAGATGCTGGTCGGTGGTTTGTTGGTGCTGTCGGCGTGACATTTGTAGCAGAGCTGATATTCCTTGGCGGCGGGAATCTGCGGACCAGAGGTGTCGTATCCGCTCGCGCCCGTCAGGCTGGCCTCGATCGTCGGAGGCAGCGCCGTACCGGCTTGCGGAAGCGCGGCGTGCGAATTGTGGCAGTCCGCGCATTCGGAATGGCGGGTATTGTTTACCGGCAGTGATTCCGCCGGATCGTGAACGCCCGATACCGTCATCGTGGGATGCGCGTAGGTCTTGCTGAATTCCGTCGTGACGTTGAGCAGCGCGGGCGCGACATTGGCTCCGCTGTGACATGGCGAGCACGCGGCCTCTTCGAGCGCCCTTAAGTTCCGCGGACCGACGCCGTTGTTGTGCGCAGCGTGGCAACTCGAACAGGCGTCGGAAGCGACCGTGCCATAAGGCCCGAAGCTGCCGTTCAGTGGCGCTGTGTTCGGGGCGGTTGCATGAGCCGAGGCGGTCCACCCATTTAACGCATTCGGCTGAATGCGACCCGGATCGTGACAGGCCAGGCACAAAGCGCCACCTGCATTCGAGCGGACCAGGAACATCGGCACCGTTGGGTCGTTCCTCGGCATGTGCGGATCGTGGCAGGTGGTGCACTCCACTTTGCCGGCCACCAATTTCACGCTCGGGTCTTTGGTCGACGGCGGATTCGCGAACAGC
The DNA here is from genome assembly GCA_963819125.1 of Terriglobia bacterium. Classification (GTDB taxonomy): domain Bacteria; phylum Acidobacteriota; class Terriglobia; order Bryobacterales; family Bryobacteraceae; genus Palsa-187. The sequence continues at coordinate 35,374 of CAWFUQ010000005.1, read as the reverse complement.
GATGTCGCGAGCGAGCCGTCATCAGCCGGCGTCATGCTCACGGGATGGCTATTCGAGAGATTGGTCCCCAGCACATCGGCGGAAGTCATCGATCCAGTGGTGGAGATGAGTCCGTTCGTCACCGTAAGGCCGGCGGCGACAGTTCCGTCATGACAACTCAGGCAGAGTTTGGAAGAACCGGAGGCAGGCGTCTGCGCGCCGGATGTGTAGGTGCTGCTGCTGTAGGTGGTGTAATTCTGCGACGAAAGCGCGTGATCCCACAGCGGAGTGACGTTGGGCATCACGTTGTGGGGCGCGTGACAAAAGATACAAGCATCGCCCTGGCTCGACTTGACGGGTCCGCTACCGGTGACCGAAAGATCGTGCTGGCTGCCGATCACCGCAGTCTTCAGACTGGCTGCCGACAGCGGAATCGCGAGTACGCAACACACCCCAAGAACGCGCGTCATCCGCCGTGCCCCCAATAGCGGAATACCTGCACGCGGCGATTGAGCGAATCGGCGACGTAGATGATATTTCGATCGTCGATCGAGATGCCGCTGGGGAGTTGGAATTCTCCCGGCTTTGTGCCGCTCGATCCGAAGTAGTACAACAGACGACCCTCCGGATCGAAAATCTGCACGGTTTCAAACAGCGCGTCGACAACGTAGAGGTTGCCATCCGTATCAGCAGCGATTCCTTTGGGCCGATTCAATGTCCCGGTTTGATTCCCTAAGCGTCCGAACGAGCTTACGTAACTTCCGTCGAGAGTGAGCGCCTGAATTCGGAAGTTCATCGAATCGACGACGTACAGTTTTCCGGCGGAAAGCGTCAGAGCCGTCGGGTGGTTGAACTCGCCCGGCCCGGCTCCGCGTTGACCGATGGCGCGCACCAATCGGCCATCCAGCCCAAACACCAGCACCTGATGACGCAACGTATCGGTCAGATACAGGCGTCGCGCTTTGCGATCGAGCGCCATGCCCGTCGGCCGCTTCAATTGCGAATCGCCGATCGTGCGCTGGAAACGGCCGCGCGAATCGAACACGTACACCAATGCGCGCTCGGAATCGCTGACGTAGATGTCGTCGTTGACGTCGCAGGCGACATCGATCGGAGAGGACAGTTCGCGCTTCTTGGGTCCTTTGATGAACTGGTATTTGTGTTTTTCGAAATCGAAGATGTGAACGCCGCGCTGGCCCGGATCGGCGATCAGAAGCCTGCCCGTGCTGTCATGGGTGGTCGAGTACGGCCGCAGAATCTCCGGCTTGCCTTCCGGGGGGCCCGCGACGAAATTGATCACCTTGACGAAGAAGTTGCGCGGCTTGGTGAACTCGCGAACCGTCGGGATGGTGCGGAGGTAGGTAACTCTCGCGCCGGTCGCATCGGCCGCCATGGCGTAAGGACACATCGCGGCCACGGCCGCCAGCGCGAATCGGACTGGGGCTCTGGCGGTCACAGCAGTTTTACGTTCCTCGATACGCGAATGTAGAAGCGTTGGCGAACGGTGTTCGGATAGAACGCGAAGGTTTGGTCCGACAGAATAAATCCAGATTCCAATTGGATTCTGCGGAAATGATAGGTCGCGTACACATTTAGAAACTGGAAGTCGTTATTCAGGACACCGTCCAGGTGTTGACGTGATCGCGTCCACACCGCGGAGAGTTCTACCTTGCGAATCGGATTCGTGTGTAGCGTGAAACTCGTCGCGCGATAGTCGCTCGGAATAATTTGTTGCGGAGTGAACACCACGGAGCCGAGGCCGAGGCCGCCGAGCACCTGCTCGTAAAATGGCAGCGAATTGCTGATCGCGTTGTTGAGCGACGCGCTGATCTGAAATCGCGGGTGCTCGATTCCGATCCGCGCCGTGTAGCCATTGGTCCGAAATTCGTTGGCGGAGTTCACGATCGATCCCCATTGCCAACCTCCGCCGATTTGTCCGCTGAAGGCGCCGAACAAGTGGTCGGCCACGCTGCCTTCGATCGACACGCTGTTGTTGGAAAGCGGCTGTGCGTTATGGACGCTCTGATTCGAACCGTGCAGCGTACCGTCGATCCGCAATCCGTTCGCCGAGCCGTGCTGCACTCCGGCGCGATAGGTTTGTCCCTGGATCGTGCCGGACTGTCCCGTGACGGAACCCAATCCGAACTCGCGTCCGTATTCGCCGGAAATATTTCCCCACGGAACTTTATGCGCGTACGTCACTCCGGCGGTGGTCGTAAAGTAGTTCGCGTTTAACGGACCGTTCTGATCGGAAGACAGGATCGCGTTTCGTTCGACGCTTCCGTACGCGCCCACGCCTCCGGCGAGCGTAACGTTGGTGATGCCGGTGAGATTGTAGTTGGAAAGTCCGTGCGAAAAGGGCTGCAAGATGGTGGTGTCCGCGGCGATGGAGTTCGCGCCACTCAACGAGCTTGCGGCCTGCGCCAGCAACTGACTCGCCAGATTCGAAGAGTACCCGGCGCGCACGGAAGATCGCCATCGTCGCTTCTGAAACAGCCGAAGGCTGGCGCTGGCGTAGCGAGTGCTCAAGTCGATCGGCAATGTGAACAGCAGACTGGAAGTCGCCTGGCTGCCGCCGTCGACGTACAATTCCGAGTCGCCGAAAAATCCGCGGCGCGCTGATCCCTGATACTGCAGCACCCTCTGCGTGAGGGTTCCGAAAGCCGCTCCACCGCCAATCGGCTCCAGCAGATCCGATTGCTGATCCTGGCGGTGCACGAATCCTTCCATCACCCAATTCCATCGCTCATATTTGGTGTCGACATTCAGATGGTTGCTTTGCGAAAGATAATCCGGGATGCCCACGGTGCCGGATAGCGAATTGACTGAACTGGTTCCCCAATCGATGGTCGTCGAGGGAAGGGACTTCGGAGCGAATTCGAAGGTCAGCCCCAGGTCCTTATTTCGATTTTTCAACGAATAACCGGAAAGCTGGGAGAGACTGCCAAAGTAGACGTCTTCCACCTGCACGTTCGAATAGTGGAAGGTGAGTGGTGCGAGCTTTCGCAGAAACGTAAGTCGCAGTTGAATCCCGTTGCCTCCTTGAAAACCGGCGTCGCTGGCTTGCGGCCCGGCGTTTAGTTCAGGCAACACCCAGAAATACAAAAGATCCGGCGACCTGAAATAACCAGTGATGTCGAATTGTGCTCCGATCGGAACGAAGTCCAGTGACTGGTTCGCCGCGCCGCTCGTAGATGTGCTGTAGTAGCCGGTGGAAAATGTCCCACGCACACTAAGCGGCTGTTCCTGGCCGCGAAGCGTTGCCGTGAGCAGTATCCCCAGAAGCAACCCCCTTTTCAAGCCGACCTCCGTGCGAGCTGATTTGATCGCGAAGAAATGCGGTGGGAGGATCTCCCCACCGCATCGTCCAAAAGAACTACAGGTGACAAGTGGTGCAATGAGCCGTGTTGTTGGCCTGGCGCAGATAGTTAGTGTTGATGTCGTTGTGCGGATCGTGACACGTCGCGCATTGCATGGTGTTGGTGGATCCGAATAGCGGCAGCGCGGCTCCCACCGTGGTGACCGCCTGCAGGGAACTATTTTTCGTCGGATCGTAGTTCATGTTCACCGGATGATCGTTGGTCAGACCCAACGACTCATACGCTCCGCCGCCGAACGCAGCCTTTGAACCGACCTGATTCTTGGTCTGCATCGCCGGCGAGAAGCTCGACGTCACGCCGTCGTGGCAGCTCAGGCAGAGCAGCGAATACATCCGCACATCGGTCGATGTGGTCAGCGCGCTGCCGCCGAGTTCGGTCGCTTTATTCTGCATCGTGTTGGAGTCGTACACGCCGAACGTGTTCGACGACGCCGGAAACGATCGTGACCAAAGTAGAATCAAGCCCGAGCTCTGTGGGCCCCCGTTGGAAAGCGCGCCGTTATGGGGCGCGTGACAGGATTTGCAGCCGTTGGCGCCGATGTCGTGCGTCGAACCGGCCAGGCCGGTTTTCGGCAGGTTCGGCGCCGCTGCCTGCATGGAGACTGCGGCCAGCCCGACCAGTAGGCTGGCCTTCGTACAAAGTCTTAGTCGCATAAAGTACTCCTCAAATATTGGATTTTCAATTCAGCTAGCTCGGCAGCCGCTCTTGTCGACGGCAGCCTCATCGGAGGTGTGGTTTTAATGATTGGCCGTTCCGCTCACCCCCTTTTCGCTGGATTTTTCATTGGGCTGCGAGATGTATTGAAAAACCTGAACCCGGCCCCGAAACATTTCGGTGGTGTACACGCGATCATGAGCATCGATGAAGATTCCGGCGAGCAACGCGAACTGGCCGGGATCGCTCCCCAGGACCCCCACGGCAAGCAGCGGCTGGCCTTCGGAAGTCAGGATCTGAAAGTTGTTGAACTCGGCATCGGCGACATACACGTGACCTTCGGAATCCACCGCGATGCCTTTGGGGCGAATGAACTCACCCGGGCGGTCGCCCTGCGCCCCGAACGCGCGAACAAACTTGCCGTTGGGATCGAGAATCTGCACCCGGTAATTCAGCGTGTCGGCGACGTAGATCATTCCGTGGCGATCCACGGCAACGTTGGTCGGGCCGGAGAACGTGCCGCTGTCGAGCTTGCCGCGCACGCTCTGTTTGCCGAAATAGCCAGTCAGCTTGAGAGTGTTCGTATCGAAGACCGCGACGCGGCCCTCTTTGGCATCGGCGACATAAAGACGATTTCTTTGTGGATCGATCGCGATCCCGCCGGACGCCCCAGGTCCGCGGTGCCGAAATGGGCCAGCGGCTGGCCCGATGGGCTGAAGCAGATCACCGAATGCAGATCGGCGTCAGAGACGAACAGGCGATCCTCGACATCCAGTGCGACACCCACGGGCAGCGCCAGGGGCGCGCGGCTGGATCCATCGCGACGCTCGATCGTCTTGGCTGCGGCGTCGATCACGAACACCGTCTTCAATTCCGTGTCGGCGGTGTAGATCCGTCCGCGTCGATCGGCGGCGATGCCATATGGCTTGCGCAACTCGAGTTTTTCTTCGAGCGTTTTCGTGCCGGTTACTTTTTCCATCCAGCCGGATTTCTTGGCGGCAGGCTTCTTCACCTTCGCCAGATCCGTATATTCAGCCAGCCATCGAATGCGCGGCGGATCCGGTGGAAGCGGCCACGTCAATTCAGTGGGCTTGAGGGCTTCGTTGGCGGCTTGCTTTGCGGCGGGAGCCTTCTTTGAATTCGTGCTTTGGCTAATCGCAAACGGTGCGACACACAGCGCGAGTACTAAGGCGATCTCGCGGCGTGCGCACACGCTTCTCACTTGTTGCATAACGCTATGGGCGCGCAACGAGTCCGAAAAATAGACCTGAGTACTATATATTTTTCGCGAGGGTACCAGCCCCATTAATCGGTGCAGGGCAATGTGTCCCTAAAGAAATGGATCTGCTTCTCGTTAGCGTTGGGTTGGTGCGCGATGGCGCGAGCACAGATATCGCCGGGTCCGCTCGCACGCGCGCATGCGCAATTAGAAGGCGTGTCGAAATGTTCCCAATGTCACGACTTCGGTGCGGGCTCGCGCAGTTTCAAATGCCTCGATTGCCACAGCGAAATTCGACGTCGGCTGGAAGCGGGCGCGGGATTTCACTCGCACGCCTACAAGCCGTCGCCCGGGCAAACCGATTGCGCGCACTGTCATATGGAGCATAACGGACAAGGATTCGCACTGATTCGGCTCGATCGCAAGATGTTCGATCATGCTGCGCAAACCGGCTTCACGCTGGAGGGCAAACATCGCCAGCAAGCTTGCGAGAGTTGTCATAACGAAAAGAAGATCGCATCTCCGTCACGCGAAGGGATCAAGTTGAAGGACTTGAACCGCACGTTCCTCGGCCTTCGCCGCGAGTGCGCGTCGTGTCATGAAGACAAACATCGCGGCGAGCTTGGCGGAGACTGCAAGAGCTGCCATTCGCAGGACGCATGGAAGCCCGCCGCCGGATTCAATCACTCGCGGACGCCGTTCCCGCTTACCGGATTGCATCAAGCCGTCGCCTGCCAGAAGTGCCACACCCAGCGTCCCGGCGACACTGCCGTTCTGTTCAAGAGATCCTCAGCGGCAAGCTGCCAGGGCTGCCATACCGATCCGCATCGCGGCGCGTTTCAAGAAACCAAATTTCGAGGGTCCTGCGAAACCTGCCACACCACCAGCGGATGGAAGGGCACCCGTCCCGCATCCGGGTTCGATCACAGCATTACGAAGTTCGCCTTGCTGGGAAAGCACGCTGCGGCCGCGTGCTCTGCCTGTCACAAGACCAGCGACTTTCATCGGCCGATTCCGCACGGTCTTTGCCGCGAATGTCATGAAGACGCGCATGGGGGCCAGTTCGCGGCGCGCGCTGCCGGGTCGGATTGCGCCGCCTGTCATAACGAAACAGCGTTCAAGCCCGCGCGCTTCGATCGCGAAACGCACCAGCTCAGCGCGTTCCCGTTGGAAGGCAAGCACGCTACGCTCGAGTGCGCGGATTGCCATCAGCCCGGGGGCAAGCTCACCGTATATGTCACGCGGAAGTTGATTTGTTCGGCCTGCCACGCCGATTCTCACGGTGGAGAATTCGCGGCCGCGCCGCTATCCAATCGTTGCGACCTCTGTCACACGACCAAGAGTTTCCAGCCTGCGACGTTCGACGTTGCGCGGCATGCCAAGACTCGTTTTGCGCTGACTGGACGACATGGCGCCGTTGCATGCGCCAGTTGCCATAAGCCGCTCGCCACGACAATGGCGTCAATGCCTGCGCCAGTACCTGCAAAGGTCACCAACATTTCGGGCCAACCTCGCCAGTATCGAATCGCCGATCAGACTTGCAACGGCTGTCACGCCGATCCGCATCGCACCTCCCAAGAGCGGCCCGCGAAGGTTTCATGCGAGACGTGCCATGTAACTGACGATTGGAAATCTGTTCGTCCGTTCGATCACGCTGCGACACATTTCCAACTCGATGGCGCGCATGCGATGGTCAAGTGCATTCAATGCCACGCACCGTCGCCGAAGGTGAATTCGGCGGCGAGGATTGCGCCCGACTTCGCCAGTGCAACCGGAGCATGCGGCGCCTGCCATCAGAGGGCCGATGTTCACGCCGGACAGTTTCGAATTGGGCGCGAAGAGGATTGCTCCGTCTGCCACAGTTCATCGAGTTGGAAGCCGTCGGGCTTTAGTCACGAGCGCACGCGCTTCGCGCTGGATGTCGCGCATCGCAACGTGGAATGCCAAAAGTGCCACAAGTCACGCGATGAGAACGGAAAGCTGGTCCGGATTTTCCGTTTGACTCCGTTGGAGTGCGTGCAGTGTCACTGACCATCATGTCTACCACGGCCGCATCTCCGCGCTCGACAGCTTCGAACGCACGCGCTCTGCCTGTTGCCGAGATCATCCATCGCGTCGTACTGGCGGTCGCGATCCTGGCGGCCTGTGGACTCATTGCCGCTCTGCTCGTGAACGGTTACTCATACTACCTGACTAGTCTGGAGGAGCGGCCTTTTTTGGCGCAACACGCGCAGTTGCGCTCCAGCGGCTCCGTTGGGCTGCGGCTCGGATTCCTGAGCGTGGCGATGTTCGGCATTCTGTTTCTCTATCCGCTGCGCAAGCGATGGCATTGGTTGTCGACCGTCGGCAGCACGCGGCGCTGGCTGAATTTTCACGTGTTTTTCGGAATTGCGACTCCGCTGGTAGTCACCTTTCACACCTCGTTCAAGTGGCACGGCGTCGCGGGGTTGGCGTACTGGACGATGATCGCGGTCGCCCTCAGCGGTTTCGTCGGCCGGTATGTCTATGCCAAGATTCCGCGCAGCCTGAATTCCGTGGAGCTCACGATGGCCGATCTGGAGGCGCAGACTGCCGCCCTTGCGCTTCAATTGCGCGAACAGCCCCTCTTTCGCGAGGACGATCTTGCGCCGTTGCTCACCGTTCCTTCCGTTCAGACCGCGCGGTCTATGGGGGTCGTGCGGTCGTTGTTTATCATGCTGGCGATGGATGCCGCGCGCCCGATTCGCGTGAGTCGTCTGCGCCGCCGTTTGCTCGGGGCGTCGCAACAGATAGCGACGCTCGGAGGGCTGCTGGCGTCGCATAATCCCAGCCTGGAGTCGATCATTTCCAATCTGCGCCGGCAGTCGAGGCTGCTGGCCGCCACGGCATTTCTAGATCGCACGGCGCGGATCTTTTACTGGTGGCATGTGGTGCACCGGCCCTTCAGCATCTCCTTCGTAGCGCTGGCACTGGCGCATATCGGAGTGGCGATCTCGGTCGGATTCTGAATACCGGTGACGATGAGATGACCTCTGATACCTACCTGTTCATCGGATTCTATGGATTGATCCTGCTTTTCCCGCTGGGTCTGTATGTCCGGTGGCAGACGCACAAAGAGAAGAAGGTGCGAGAGGCAGTCGCCGCCGGCGAGGTCTATTCAGAAGGTCCGCGTGGACAACACCCTCAAATTGACGTGACCAACTGCATCGGTTGTCAGGCATGTACCAACGCCTGTCCGGAAGGAAACGTTTTAGGGATGGTCGGTGGCAAGGCCGCGGTGATCAAGCCTCACAAATGTATCGGACACGGCCTGTGCGCCGAGGCCTGTCCGGTGGGCGCGATCACGTTGATGACATCCAGTCCTGCGTTAAACGCGAGCCTGCCGTACTTGACGCCGGAGCTCGAGACGAGCGTTCCCAACCTGTTTATCGCAGGCGAATTGGGCGGACTTGCTTTGATCAAGAACGCGGTCAATCAGGGACGCGAATGCATCGATACCATCTCTCAACGACTGGAAGGCGCGCAACGGGTGGCATCACCGTCGCCGAACGCACCCGGCGTCTACGACGTCATCATCGTCGGCGCCGGCCCCGCCGGTATCAGCGCTTCGCTGCGGGCGATCGAGCGGAAACTGAACTACCTCGCTATCGAGCGCGAGTCGATTGGCGGCAGCGTTGCGAAATACCCTCGTCAGAAGCTGGTGATGACCAGCCCCATCGAATTCCCGCTGAGCGGGTCGTTGAAGAAGATGCAATTGTCCAAGGAGAGACTGCTGGATTTCTGGAAATCGATCTGCGACCGCGACGATTTTCGCGTGCAAACCAACGAGCCGGTCGAGACCATCTGCCCTGAAAAGGACGGCGTCTTTTCGGTTACGACGGCAATGGCGCACTATCGCGCTCGAGCCGTCGTTCTTGCGATGGGGCGAAGCGGGACTCCTCGCAAACTCGGAGTAAAGGGCGAGGACTTGCCGAAGGTAATGTATCGACTGATCGAAGCAGACCACTACATCAACAAGAACATCCTGGTAGTTGGCGGCGGCGACAGCGCGGTAGAGGCAGCCATCGGGCTCGCTCTACAAAAAGGGAACATGGTCGCGTTGTCTTATCGCAGAGACTCCTTCAGTCGCCTTAAGGAGCGCAACGCGCAAAGGTTAGCGGGTTCGCTGCGCTCTGGAAAACTCAAGGTCATCTTCAACTCGGTCCCTGTCGAAATCCTGGAAGATCATGTGATTCTGGATATCGCTGGAACGGAGCAAGCTATCCCGAACCACTATGTTTGGATCTTCGCGGGCGGGGTCGCTCCGTACGATTTCCTAAAAAAGACCGGAATCGAATTCGGCCTGCGCGACCTTACTCTGGAAGCCGCCCAGGAATTCGGAACGAGCACTTTCGCGAAGAATTAGTTTTTTGATCGCGAGATGGAAGCAAAGGAAGCTCGAAAAAAGATGGCCACCCGGGACTGAAGACTTTGACCTCCACAATCCGCAGGTGGTCCAAAAAGCGCGCGTCGAGAGCAATTAGAAACGATAGCCGAATCCGATTGACGGTTCGGCGCGATGGGTGATGCGATCAGTGCCATCTAGGCCCGCCAGCTTATAGGTCGGCGAGTCGTACACGAAGCCGCGGTACTCGGCGCGCAGGAACACATGCCGCGTGAAATCGAAATCGGCGCCACCGCCGTATACAAATCCAGCGCGGGTCTGTGTATCGATTCCAACAGCATCCTTCGGATCGAAGATCAAAGCTGCTGCCCCGGCCTCGACAAATGGCGTGAAGCGCTTCAGTGGAATTCGAAAGACGTAGGCCGCGGACGCCTCGTGCGAATAGTTCTTCACGTTCGTCGCGCCGGCCGTTGATAAGAAGTTCTGCGTGTTGAGCGCGTACCCATAATTCACTTCGATTCCGCTGCGGCCATTGAAGAAGTAACGATAGCTTGCCAGCACGCCTCCGCTGTTAGTGGCCGAGTTCGTGACTCCGTCCTGGGTCGTGCTCTTCACGAAGCTGCCGATGGCCTGCACCGACACTTCGTTGTTCCCGGGTGTTTCAGATTGCGAAAACGCCGGCGCCGCGATGGAAGCTGCGCCCGCAATCAAGGTAACCATCATCTTTCTTGCAAACATTTTCATTCTCCTTTGTCCTCATAACGACCGGCCATCGATGTGGCATGGTCACTTCTTAAGAGGCACGCGACGCTCCATTCGCGGACGCGCGAAAACTTCGCAATTGCAACGCGATTGTTCCCGCGTCTGCCGGGCGATTGGCCGTGTTTTCGGCATGTGCCTGCGTTTGGACACGAGACACATACGACGTGAACTTTCGGATCAGGGTAAGCGAGGTTTGGAACGGCGTCCACGTTCCGTCTTGCGCCGGTCGCATGACACGCGGGGTGACCTCGAGCGGTTTGCCTAGCGCAATTTCCGCGAGTTCTCTCGATTGCTTCGACTTCGCGACGATCCGCGCGCCATCCCGATGCCAGCGAGCCAGCAATTCAAGTCCAGCCTTATCCACGCGGGTCACGAACGTCATGTCGACGATCAATGTTCGTCCGTCAATCACCGATAAAGCCGTGCGCCAATCCTGATCGAGCCGCCGCGCTCCCTCTTCATCGAGATCGCCGGCAAGCTCAAATCTGAAGGCAGACGGGCCATCATGCATGTAATATTGCAGGGTCTGAGTTTTCATTTGTCGATTCCTGAGAAAGACAATGCACGCCAAGCGCCGCAGTGGACTACTGCCAGCCGCCGCCGAGAGCCTTGTAGAGCTGCACGACGCTGAGCAGCTCGCTGTAGCGAATTTGCGCCAGTGATAATTCGGCCTGGAAAAGGTCGCGATCGGCGTCGAGCGCATTCAACTGCGTATCCACGCCTCCGCTGATAGCGAACATAGGCGAGTCGCGTGCGATCCCGCAGCGCTGTCACTAGCAGTTCCTGCTCGACACGGCTTTCGCGAGTTCGCTGATGCGCAATCAAAGCGTTCGAGACTTCCGTAAACGCGTTCTGAATGGTCTTCTGGTACTGAATGAGCGCGCTGTCGCGCTCCGCCTCTGCTAGCTTCACGCCCGATTTGAGGCGGCCTGCAGTGAAGATCGGCTGGCTGACTTGCGGAACGAAACTCCAGGCGCTGTGCGGTCCGTTGAACAAGGCTCGCGAGTTGCGTGCTCTGGCCGCCTAACAATCCGCTGAGGCTCAATTGCGGAAAATACGCCGCCTTGGCGACGCCGATATTAGCGTTCGCGGCAATCAGCGCCTGTTCCGCGGCTCGAATGTCCGGACGGCGCTCCAGTAGGTCAGAAGGCAGTCCCGCTGGAACGTCCGGCGGCATCTGCTGTTCGATGAGCCTGTGCCCTCGAATCACGGTGTCTGGATTCTTGCCCAGCAGCAGGCTGATCTGGTTTTCTGTCTGTTCGATCTGTTGTTGAAGCACCGGAATCGTCTCCGATGCGCTGCGCACCAGTTGCTCGGCCTGCCGAAGATCGAGCAAGGTCGCGATTCCGCCGCCTTCCCGGTCCTGCACGAGCCGCAGAGAATCACGACGAGTGTCAAGGGTCCGTTGCGATATCTCCAGTTCGTAGTCCAGTTCAAGCAGATTGAAATAATCGGCCGCGACTTCGCTGACCAGCGTCGTCACAACTGCTTTACGATTCTCCTCGGCGTCGAGAAGATTCGCGCGAGCAGCCTCTGTGGAACGGCGTAGCCGGCCCCAGATGTCGACCTCGAATGACAACAGATTCAGCGACGCTTCTCCCCAGTTGCGATTCTGGCTGGGTACAAAGCTCGCCGGAAGCGGTAACGACCGTCGCGTGAGAGCCGCGTAATCTCGGCTGCACCCGTGGCGTTCACCTGTGGAAATTGATTCGAGCGCGTGATCCCGAGATTCGCACGTGCCTGCTCCACTCGCGCCACCGCGTCACGAAGATCGTAATTCTGCGCGAGCGCCGTACGCGTCAGCTCCTGCAATTTTTCGTCTTTGAAAATCTCGAACCACTTGAGATCGGCGAGCGATTCCGCCTTCGGCGCGGGCAGAGTCTCAGGTGCGCGGAAATTCGTGGGCACCGCAACCGTGGGGCGCGAGTAGTTCGGCCCAACGGCGCAACCGGTCAGCAATCCCAATGCAATTGCGATCAGAAATGTTTTCATGATCAATCTCCATGCGCCGGCGATGGCGCCATGCCAGTGTCGATTTGCTTCGCGCCGGATAACTTCTCCACCAGATAGAAAATTGCGGGAATCAGAAAGATGCCGATCGCGCTCGCCGCCAGCATTCCGCCGATCACGGTGGTGCCCATGATCTCCCGTCCCACCGATCCGGCTCCGGATGCGGTCCATAAAGGAACGCAGCCCAGGATGAACGCGAACGACGTCATCAGAATCGGACGCAAGCGCAAGCGGGCACCTTCGAGCGCCGCTTCGGCGAGCCCCATGCCGCTTTCGAATTTGTCTTTCGCGAATTCGACGATCAGGATCGCGTTCTTGGCAGCGAGGCCGATCAGCATCACCAACCCGATCTGCGAGTACACATCGTTTTCGATCTGGATCATGTAGGCGGGCAGGAACCAGCCCATCACCAGGCGCCGCAGCCACAACACTGCGAAAGCGCCGAACAGCGCGACTGGTGTGCTCAACAGCACGCTGAACGGCAGCGTCCAGCTTTCATACAGCGCCGCCAGAATCAGGAAGACGAACAGCATGCGAGAACGCGAAGATCGCCCATGCCGGCACGCCCTCCTGCGCTTTCTTTTCCTGATACGACATGCCCATGTAGTCGTAGCCCATTTCGCTGCGGCATGGTCTGATCGAACGTCTCTTCCAGCGCTTTCATCGCCTGCGCCGAACTGTAGCCCGGCGCCGCGCCGCCGATGATCTGCGCCGAACGATACAGGTTGTAGCGCATGGTGAACTCGGGCCAGGGCGCGATTCGAACTTCGTCAGCGCCGGAGAGCGGAACCATGCTCGCCTTGCGAGTTGCGCACGTAGAACTGGCCCAATCTGTCGAGATTGTTGCGATATTCGCCCTCCGCTTCGACGTACACCTGCCATTGGCGCCCGAAGCGATTGAAGTAATTCACGAACAATCCGCCCATGTAGGCTTGAATGGTTCGATACACATCGTTGAGCGGCGACGCCCTGCTTCAACGCCTTCTCGCGGTCGACCTCGAGAAATTGCTGCGGGACGCTCGGGAGGAATGTGCTGACCAGTCCCGGCGCGATTTCCGGACGCTTCGACGCCGCAGCCATGAACTTCTGCAGATTGTCGGCCAGGAACTGCACGTCCTTGCCGGCGCGATCTTCGAGCACGAACGTAAAGCCGCCGGATGTGCCGACGCCGGGAATCGCAGGCGGCGGGAAGCTTAACGCGAAACCATCGGGGAGCTTCGCTAGCTCCTGATTCACGTGCTGCACGATCTCCTGATACTGCGTCTGCGCGGCTGGTGCGATCCTTCCATTCGTCGAGCGTCACGAAGAAGAATCCGGTGTAGCTGGTGCTGACGAAGCTCAACAAGCTGAAGCCCGCGACTCGCGTCGTGTATTTCACGCCGGGCGTGTGCATCAGAATTTCTTCGACCTTGGCCGAGGCGGCTTCGGTTCGTTCGAGCGATGACGCGTTGGGAAGCTGGAGGTGCATGAACATGTAGCCCTGATCTTCGCCAGGAAGAAAGCTCGAAGGCACCTTGCCGCTAAAGAACCACGCGCCCAGTCCCGCTACGGCCAGCAGCGACAATCGCGATCGCGCTCTTGCGGATCAACGCCCCAGACCAGCGGACGTAACCGTGCGTGGCGCTGCTCGAACATGCGGTTGAACCAGTTGAAGAATCGTCGCAGCAATCCGTGCCTTTCTGTTTTGCGGCTTCAACAGCAGCGCGGCGAGCGCGGGACTCAATGTCAGCGCGTTGAATGCCGAAAGGATCACGGAGATCGCGATGGTCACCGCGAATTGCTGATACAAACGCCCCGTGATTCCGGGGATGAAGACTGTCGGTACGAACACCGCCGACAACACCAGCGCGATGCCGATCACCGGGCCGGAGATTTCTTCCATCGCTTTCAAGGCCGCCTGCTTGGGCGCGATGCCCTTCCTCGATGTGCCGCTCCACAGCTTCCACGACTACGATTGCGTCATCGACCACCAATCCGATCGCCAGCACCAGACCGAACAGCGAAAGCGTGTTGATCGAAAATCCAAAGACCGGAAACATAATGAACGTTCCAATCAGCGAAACCGGCACGGCGAGCAACGGAATGAGCGTCGCGCGCCAGCCCTGCAGGAAGAGATAGACCACGATCGTCACCAGGGCGATCGCGATCATAATCGTGATGACGATGTCGCGAATCCCTTCGGTGACCGATTCAGTGGTGTCCAGCGATACGACGTAATCGACGTCCTGCGGGAAGCGTTTCTTGGCTTCCTCCATCAGCTTGCGGACGCCTTTCGCCGCGTCCACTGCGTTGGTTCCGGGCAAGTTGATACACGGCGATAATCGCGCCCGGGTTTCCGTTAATGCGACCGGAGAGCGTGTAGTCCTGCGCGCCTAATTCGATTCGTGCAACGTCGCGAACGCGCACCATGCCGCCGTCGGGCAGTTCGCGAACGATGATGTCGCCAAATTCTTCAGGCGACGTCAATCGCCCTTGGGCTCGCACGGAATACGTATATTCCTGACCTTTCGGCGATGGCGAGCCACCCACCTGTCCTGCTGGATTCACCGTGTTCTGCGCCTGAATCGCGGAGACAATCTCGGTCACAGTGATACCAAGTTTGGCGAGCTGATCCGGTTTCACCCACAGCCGCATCGCATATTGACCAGCCCCGAATACCTGTACATTGCCGATACCGGGAACGCGTGTCAATTGATCGTTCAAATTGATGTAGGAATAATTCGCGAGAAACTTCCCGTCGTAAGTTCCCTTCGGCGAGAACAAGCCCATGACCATCAGCGGCGCAGTGACGGACTTCTGAACCGTCACGCCGAAGTTAGTCACATCCTGCGGAAGTTGTGAAGCAGCTTGCGTTTCACGCATCTGCGTCAGCATCAGGTCGGTGTTCGGATCGCTCTTCACATCGAAATCGACGATCATGGTCATCTGGCCGTTGCCCGCCGCGTTCAGCGAGTACATGTAATTCAGGTTGTCGACGCCGCTCATCTGCTGCTCGATCGGCGTGGCAACCGATTGTTCGATGGTCTGCGCGTCCGCGCCCACATAGTTCGCGCGAATCTGTACTTCCGGCGGCGCGATCGCGGGGAACTGCGCGATGGGAAGCTGTACGATGGTCACCGCGCCGACGATCACCAAGAGGAGAGAAATCACCATCGCAACGATGGGCCGGTTGATGAAGAACTTCGACATTACTGTGCTCCTTTTTGGTTTACGAGTTTCGGAGAAACCGGAGCGCCGGGCTGGATCTTGAACAATCCGTCAGCGACCACGCGCTCGCCCGGTTTCAACCCTTCCTCAACGATCCAGTCCGAGCCGACGCGATCGCCGACTTTGACCGTCGCGAATCGAATGGTGTTGTTCGGATCGACCACGGCGACCGAGTAGTTGCCTTGAATTTCGTTCACGGAGCGTTGGGGCACCAGCAGCGCGCCGGCACGCACTCCGATCGACGCGCGAACTTTTCGCATACTGGCCGGGACGCAGCTTGTTCCCCGGATTGGGAAACAGACCTGTCAACTGAATCGCTCCTGTCGACGGATTTACCTGAGCGATCGGCGAAAGAGAAGCGACCCGGGTGCGGATGAACGCTGCCGTCGGCGAGAACCAGTGTCGAGCTGCAAATGGCTGATGGTGTCTTGGCGAGTGAGACTCAGATACTCCTGCTCGCTCACCGTGAAGTTTGCCTTGATCGGATCGAGTGTCGAGACGGTTGTCACCGCGTTACTCGAGACGCTCACCAGATTGCCAACCTGTGTGGTCGCGGCGCCCGCCATGCCATCGATTGGCGAAACCAGTTTCGTGAAACCGAGATTTACATTCGCCGTGTCGAGCGCGGCCTGAGCGGCGGTCACCCCGGCTTTCGCGGCTTCGATCTGCGCGCTCCGCGGTCTCCACTTGCGCCTTCGCGGCTGCCACCTGCGCCTTCTGCGATTTATTGTTCTGCCGGGCGTTGTCCAGGTCCTGCTGCGTGATCGCTCTGCTGCTGTGCGAGGGGGATGTACCGGTCTTCGTCGAGCTGCGCCTTCAGCTGATTGGCTTCGGCACCGGCAAGCTGCGCCTGCGCCTGCAGCAGCCCAGTGTTGGCCTGCAGCACCTGCGCCTTGGCTTGCGCCAATTGCCCGCGCGCCTGATCCGCGGCGGCCTGCAGCGGTCTTGGATCGATTTCGAACAGCAATTGCCCTTTGCGGACGAACGAGCCCTCGGAGTAATTCTGCGTCAGGAGATAGCCGGTGACCTGTGCCTTGATGGCAGCGTTCACCATTCCATCCAGAGTGCCGATCCATTCACGCTGGATCGGTAGGTCGCGTTGCTCCACCACCGCGACGTCGACCTCAGGCGGTGGCGCAACTCCGGCCGCGTTCGTTTTCGTCGTGCACCCGATGGTCGCCAGCAGTGCAGTGGCTAAAGCCAGCGCCGCAGCGAACGCGATCATCGAGCGGTCATGCGGATTTCTCATTTGCTTCCTCCAGAAGTGTTTTCTTGTCGCAGCCACGTGTCAGAGGTCCGATGAATCGGCGCAGTGGCCGTGCATCCTGGCCTTTCAGGTCTTCAAGCAAATGCTTCGTGTCGACCCCGGCAGCGACAAACTCGACTCCGTTTGTGCGCATCTCCGAAAGCAATCTTTCGCCGCTCTCGTCGATGAACGTCACGTCTGTGAGATCGACCACCGATCGCGATTTGTCGGCGCTGGCGCGCAGTTGCCTCCAGCAGCCGGCAAGCTCCTCGACCCACGGCCCTCTCAATTGGCCGCAGAGAGTCCATCGTTGCTCCGCATCTGTCTGCACGTAATTGATCCGCAACATCGCTCCGCCCGCTTTCGGATTTGTCTACGCATCCTGCGCACCAATTCGCAAAGAGGTGCGATCGTGACTTCAACTAATTGAGTGATCGAGAGTTCACGTCGAATGGAAAGTCTGTGGAACGGGGACTTTCGGCAGGTGCCGATGACGGGAGGTTGGTTCGCTACCGGATTTTCGGCAGAGGCGTTATGCGCCGACGCGGGCTACTCGAATGCCGAGCTTCTGCATCCGGGATTGCAGTGTGGATCGTTTCATACCGAGCGTCGCCGCTGCGCCGTTTGGTCCGGCGACTACCCAGTTCGCGCGCTCGAGCGCGGCGATGATTTGTTGCCGCTCGGTGTCGTCGAGCACCGCACGCATATTGGACGGAATAGCACGCGGACTTTGCGCCGTGACCGACGCCTCACTCGACCGCAGATCACCGCTCGGAACGTTGAGGATTGTGTCCTTGGTGAGGATCACCGCCCGCTCGATTACATTCTGCAACTCGCGAATGTTTCCAGGCCACGGATACTTCGACGAGCGTCGTCATCGTATCCGACGGGATCGTATCGATCGACTTGCCAATACGCCGGCTGAACTGCTGCACGAAATGCCGCACCAGAAGTGGAATGTCTTCAGGCCGCTCGCGCAGCGCCGGCACACGTACCGGAAATACGTTGAGGCGATAGTACAGATCCGAGCGAAACTTCTGCTCGTGCACCAGCTCTTCCAGGTCGCGATTGGTCGCCGCGATCAGGCGCGCATCCGTGCGCAGAGTGCGCGTCGATCCCAGGCGCTCGAATTCGCGCTCCTGCAGCACACGCAATAGTTTCGGCTGCAGCTCGAGCGGAACCTCGCCGATCTCATCCAGAAACATCGTGCCGTGATTGGCGAGTTCGAACCGGCCGACGCGCTGCGCAATCGCGCCCGTGAACGCTCCACGCTCATGCCCGAAGAGTTCGCTCTCCAGCAACCCCGTCGGAATCGCCGCGCAGTTCAGCTTCACGAAACCATTTGCTTGCCGCGAGCTCAAATTATGGACAGCGCGCGCGATCAACTCTTTTCCGGTGCCTGTCTCCCCATAGATCAGAACGGTTGAATCCGTCGGCGCCACCGTTTCCACTTCTTGCAGCACGTGCCGCAGGGCCGCGCTCTTTCCGACGATCTCCTCAAACTTCAGCTCGCTGCGAATTTCGTCTTCGAGGTAGAGCTTTTCGAGCGCAAGTTTATTCTTGCTGTCCGATACCTCGCCGAACGCCACCGCGTTTTCGACCGCGATCGCGACCTGCCGAGCGATCTGACCGAGAAACGCAAGATCGTCCTTCGAAAACGCGTGTTCGCGCCAACTGCCCAGGCTTAACACTCCGACGATCCCGTTTCGCCCGGAAAGTGGCACATGCGCCAAAGATTGGATCTTCAGCTCAGGCAAGTTTCCTTCATGTTCGATCTCGTCTTTCGAAAGAATGACGGCCTCGCCCGACCGAAACACGCGCAGGGAGCTAGCCTTTTCGTCGGCGGGAGGCTCGAAGCCTTCCTCGATGATGCCGTGGTTATCCGGAAAGTCGAGGGCGTACAGGCGCAGCTTCTGATCCTCGGGACTCGGCAAATCGATGCCGACACCGTCGCATTGCATCACCCGACGAATGTTGGCGGAGACTTCGCGCAGGACATCGCGCAAATTCAGGTTGGACACCACGCGATTGGTCAGGTCGAGCAGCAATTCCAACCGCTGTTGTGTGCGCTGCAGCGCCTGAAAATTGAACGCGTCATCCATCGCCAGGGCGATCTGGTTTGCAACCAGCACACAAAACTGTACTTCTTCCTGGGAGTAGGCGTCGCGATGGATGCTGGCGATCACCAGGCTGCCCAGCTGTCGATGCGCAGTGCTCAGCGGAAATGCGCACACTGACCGTAATCCCGCTTGCAGCATAAGTGGTGGTCGTGACCGGGAAGCGCGATTCGTCGTAAAGATCAGGAACGACGATCGCTCGTTGGTGCCTGAATACCCAGGCTGCAAGCGTTTGTTCTTTATCGATCTCGGAGGGTACCGACGCCGGCTTCACGCAACCCGGACAAAGGTGCCAATGAATCTTGTCGGACCTTTCGTCGAATTGTGCAATCGCGTCAAATTGGACGACTTGGCCGAGTTCGCGAGCGAGAATCTCGAAGAGTCCGTGCGGCTCCCGCTGAGCCCGCACCGATGTCGCGATCCGGATCAAGGCCTCGTATCTCGCAGCCATCGAAGGAGTTGATACAGTTTCGATAACGGCCGAACTGGTCATGGTTCCGCTCGCATACCTATTCACTTCGATGCCGCTGTTGCCTGCTGGGATTCAGATCTATCGAAGTCGAGTGCCATCGGCGTCCCGCCACTACCATGAGGTTGGGTGGGCTCCGGTCATGCCGGAGGGCATCGGGCTGATCGCTGCCTTTCTTGCATCCGAACGGTGCAGCTTCTCACGCTGAACGGCATGATCGACGAACAGTACACTGTCGGACTGCGGGACAAAGTTCATAGAGGGCAGGGAATCGAAGGGGTTCGTCACTGGCGGCACGTGTTATGGGTATCGCAACGTGACGATGGTCTAGTGAGAGATATCCGCCCGGACCCCAAGGTTCTCGTCAATGGCAGCAGTAGCGGCTCAGCGACCTAGCGGTATCGTCAAGAGAAGAGGTCCGCCCTACCGATTTTCAACTGCCAGTCGTGGAAGGGGTTCCCTAAAACGATGCCGCTATCTTCCCTCTTCAGAAGTTGGAGCGGCTGCCCAGGTGTCAGGCGGTAGCTGTCACGGTAGAGCCGGGGTTCACCTTTGTCAAATGTGCAGGCGGTCACTGTCAAACCGGCCTCGTCGATGGCAGTTTTCGGCGGCTTTATGAAGGCAGCCGCCCTTCTTTTTCCCGCATGGTACACCGCAGGATCGATCCCCAAATCCTGTGGACATTCGACCAGAAACGTTCTTAGCCCCTCATCGGAGAAAAATAGGCAAACCGGAAATAATCGAGCGCCGTACCAGGCTTCAGGGTGACTCCGAAACGGTCGTCGCAGAGATGGAACGCATCCCAAGGCGCAAGACGTAGGTCGACAACTCGAGCAGCAGTTTGAGCGGTCGTTGAATCATTCGTGTAATTGCGAGTAGTTCGCCGGCCCCCATAGTGAGCATTGTCGGTAGCTACGTCATGTGGACATTACCTCGGTGATTGAGCACACATCAAGCAAATTCGGGCCATAGAAATTCGGTGAAACGTCCACTGTCCCACCCAGTTCCGCTGCAATTCCGTCCCCCTATCCAGAGAGCGACCGCGGTCCTCACCGCACTCATCGCCTGAGCCAACTCAGATCGAAAGGCCGGGATCGCCCTCAATGACTTGCTGACGCAGCAAAGGCCGCTCGCCCGGTTTCCAGAGCGATGCCGTGTGGACTACCCGGTAGCGAAGAGGACCGCCATCAGGACGATCGCTGCGCGTGATCGGGCGTGGAATGCAGACGAACTCGGTCCGCATTTCATCGCCGGTGAGCCGCACCGTCGCGTAGCCGTGACCGCCCATATCCACGAATTCAAGGTGCGGGGAAAGTTGCGGGTTGGAAACGGCGTGAGCGCGCTTCAGATCGAAACTCTTCGCGTATTCCAGGCACGAGCGGACGCCGTGCTTGAGCAGCATGTTGTAGGTCCATTCGGGCTTACCCGCGGGCCGGTCCGCCAGATATAGCGGACGCAGCGGATGATCCTTGCGAAGATTGTGCTCAAGACCCTCCATCGGCCCGGGGCTGGCCAGCGAGGCGCCGACGAAACTGATCCCGACAGGCTCGAACTTAGCGGGCGGCAATCGGGAGGCGGCATAGCCGGCCCAAAAGCTGTGACGGTCACCCGACACGATCGCGAATCCGGTAATCTTCGAATCGCGAACCAGGTCATAGATTTCGCCGCGCTCGTGGTAGGCGCTGCCCCAATCGCCGTTGTCGATGTGCGCGAAGGTGTCGGCCGGCCACTTCTGCTTGGTCATTCCAACGGGAAGCAGCCCATCTGGAAGGTTTTGGGGGTCGACCCGCAAATCGAGGGCGCCCTCGGAATTGCCCCAGATCTTCCAGGTCGCCGTGGACCGATGGAGCTGGTCCATGAACCATTTCTTCTGACGGGTACCGAGGATTGTGCACGGCGGTGAATCCTTTCGAGGATTAGGGATGCTGACGTTGCCGAAGGTCAGTTCCGCGGGCGGGTTGCCGAAGTTGAAAGTGCGGCCTGCATCGAGTGCGATCATCGCCGGTTCCGCAAACATCCCGTTGAAAGCCGGATCGTAAAGCTTGCCAACGCCCTCCGCATCGGTCGGGCCGTCGCCGCGGAAGCTGTGCTGGTCGGTGAGAAAGAGATCGAGGTGCCGGCCGTAGCGAAACGACCGATAGCCGATCAGGCTGTTGATGGCCTTCAGATTGTTGGGTTCGATCGCGAGGCCACGATCGTCCCAGTTTTCGATCGGCACATTTTTCACCGCCACGGCGCCGAACGTGTCGAGCGATCCGCTGGGCGCCTTCACGCGTGCGGGAATATATTCGAACCATGCCTGATTGGCGGCGACCTTGACAGTCTGGCCCGGTTGCGGAGGGCCCCCGGCCTGGACGATGCTCTGCCGCCCCTGCCAGGAGAATTCGTGATTGTCCCAAATGGAGACGAACGGCCAACGCGCTCGCGCGTCTTGCAGGTCGGGATCCGCCAGGTAGCCCTTGTAGACGACGCGATAGCCCTCGACCGTGAGCGGGTAATGGAAGTTGGCGGTTTTGCCGCCGTCAGGAATCCGGCCGACGTCGTAGATCGTGCGGTCGTACCGCGTCGCCACTTCATCCGGATATTCGACGACCTCATAAATGAAATCACCGAGGTGGAGAACGAAACCGAGTTGATCGGCGGGTGCCGCGCGCTCATCCTCAAAGATCATCCGGCGATAGCCGTTGAGCTTGCCTTCATTCACGCTCTGGCAGCTGACAAAGGCGAAATTGACCGGCCGTGGATCGTTCGCCGGCGGCGCGGTGATCGTCCGGCCGACGCGGCTACCGTTTCCCTCTCCATCGGTGAAGCGGTACCAGTAGACGCGCGCAGGCTTGAGATGACCGACCAGCACTCGCGTCGTCCAATCCGATTCCGCGGAGACCGGCGCGGATGCCTTTGCGACGACCCGCCGGAACGCATCGTCCTCGGCAACCTCCACCGTGAGCACACGCCGGCCCCCCGACTCGAACGGCCGTCGCGTCCAGAGGATAACGCTCGTCGGATCGGGATCGCCGGACGCGACGCCCTCCGGATAAAGGTCGCGCCGCTCGTGCCAACCGGTGCTTGACGCTTGAGCCGGTCCGCCCCACGCCAGCGCGGCTCCCATCGCCGCGGCCAATTCAACAAACTCGCGTCGATTGAGCGCCATCGTCTATCTCCTTCGTAATTTTTCTCCGTATGCCAAGCAACGTGGCATGAACTTCGAAATGAACCAATGTAATAGACGTGGTCGTATCCCGATTGGTGGCGAAATGAGACCGCGAGGCCCGCCTTAGGGACACCGAGACGGTTCGCGTGCAAAAGCCCTTCTGCTAATGGAACACGTACACAGGAGCCGCGGGCTATTCACTCCACAGAGCGACGGTTGGATCGACGGTCATGGCTCGCCGCGCAGGGATGAAACACGCCAGGGCCGCGACGATGATTAAACCCGTTGCGACGACGGCGAAAGTTAGCGGATCACTCGCACTCACTCCGTACAGTTGCGATGAGATCAGACGCGTCGCCATCAGCGCGCACAACATTCCGATCGCGATTCCCAAACCGACCAGCCGTAAGCCTTGGCCGACCACCATTTTGAACACGTCGCGCCGCTCCGCGCCCAGCGCCATGCGGATGCCGATCTCGCGGGTGCGCTGCATCACCGAGTACGAAACAACTCCATACATTCCGATCGCGGCGAGCATTACGGCAAGCAGCCCGAACGCCGACATCACCAGCATCGAGAAGCGCGCTTCCGCCATCGAATCGCTCACGATGGATTCGAGAGTCGCTACGCTGCCGAGAGGGACATCGGGATCGACCGAATGCACCGCTTCGCGTGCCGCCGCGAGTACCCGCGAAGAATCACCGCGCAATCGCATCGCGATCTGCATGGTGAGCATCGCGGGCCACGGGCGCTGCGTGTAGGGCACATACATCTCCGGCGCGACCTCTTCGCGCAGCGAAAGATGTTTCACATTCGGCACGATGCCGACGATGGTTGAGACCGGATACCGCGTGCTGCCCGGCCCCACTTGTTTGCCGATGGGATTCTCGCCGGGCCAATATTTGTCCGCCATGGATCGATTGATCAGCGCGACGTACGGCGTGTCCACGGCGTCGCTCGAATCAATGGCGCGTCCGCGCAGAAGCGGTGTGCCCACTGCCTCCAAGTATCCCGGTGAGATGATGGTGAAGTTCGCAAACAGGCGCTCGCCTTTGTGTGCGGGCGCGCGGCCGGGGATGCGAATGCCGGTGCTTTCGCCCGCGCCGCCCAGCGGCACCACTTCGCCTACTCCGACGGCTTCCACGCCGCCGACCGCTTGCAGTTTCTCGAGCGCGGCGTGATAGAAGCGCGCCATCTTGTCTTTATCGTTGCCGAATTTCGATTCCGGAAGAGAGAGCTCGAAGGTGATGACGCGACTGGCCTGGAATCCGCCGTCGACATTTAGTAATCGCTGGAACGTGCGTACCAGCAATCCCGACGCGACCGTGAGCACCAGCGCCAGAGCCACTTCGGCCACGAGCAGCGCGTTGCGCAATCGCGGATTCGATGCCGCGCCACCGCGTTCGCTTCCCGCGTTTAGCGATTCCGATAAACTGCGCCGCGCCGCTCCGAACGCGGGCGCCACTCCGAACAATATCCCGCACAGCATCGTGACGGCAATCGCGAAGATCAACACGGTGGAATCGAGCGTGACCTCACGCAGGCGTGGAATATTCGCGGGGCCCAGCGTTTTCACCGCGCCAATCAATCCTCGCGCAATCGCGACTCCGGCCGCACCACCCAGCGCCGCCAGCATTAGGCTTTCGGTCAACACCTGCCGCGCCAGCCTCGCACGACCCGCGCCCAACGCGGCACGCAAGGCGAACTCATGCCGTCGCGCCACAGCGCGGGTCAGTAACAGGCATGCGACATTGGAGCACGCGATCAGCAGCACCACGCCCACAGCGGCGAGAATCGCCAGCAGTGGCCCTCGTGTGTCGCCCACCACTTGCCGCTGCAGAGCTGTGACACGCGTGCTATACCATCCCTTGGTCCGCGGGTCCTCTGCTTCGCGGCGTGCCTTGAAGACATCCATTTCCGATTGCGCTTCGACCAGGGTTCGATCGGCGCGCAATCTTCCGATTATGGCGAGTTCATCGGGATCGTCAGGATGCAGCTTCGCACCAGGCAGTGCGAGAGGCACCCACAGCTCCGTTTCGCGCGCGAACGAGAAGCTGCCCGGCATTTCTTCCGATCGCGGAAACACAAATCCGGCGGGCATGATTCCGATCACGCGATAGCTGGATGAATTCAGCGTGATATCGCGGCCGACGATGGTTCGATCGGCGCCGAAACGGTCGCGCCACAAGCGGTCGCCCAGGACCACTTCATGCTCGCGTCCCGGTTGATCTTCTTCGGTGGTGAACGGCCGTCCCATGGCCGGCGCGATGCCCATCACCGCGAAAAATGCGGCGGACGTGCGCACGCCCTGCAAGTGCCTCGGCTCACCCATACCGGTCAGATTGAATGCGTCGGGCTGCAGCGCCGCCAGTTGCTCGAACGTTTTCAAATCGCGGCGCAGCGTGTGCATATCCGGCAATCCCCAGGGGACTTCCTCGTAGCCGAGCTTTAACTCGGGCGGAGCGAGCCTCCAGGGAATGGCGATGCGTTCGGCGTGCGGAAACGGAAGCGGGTGCAGCAGAACCGCATCGACGATACTGAACACAGCAGTGCTAGCGCCAATCCCCAGCGCGAGCGTCAGCACCGCGATCAGCGTAAATCCTTTGGATTTTCTAATCCCGCGCAGCCAGTGTTTTAAGTCCTGGAGAATAGGCATCAGATGGTTGGACGCTGCTTAACGCGGAAAGTCACCCGGGCGTGCGAAGCCGCTACTTCGTGCCGCCGACGAATTGATCGAATCCGTTAGCGTTGAT
Organism: Terriglobia bacterium; assembly: GCA_963819125.1. Classification (GTDB taxonomy): domain Bacteria; phylum Acidobacteriota; class Terriglobia; order Bryobacterales; family Bryobacteraceae; genus Palsa-187. The sequence continues at coordinate 10,064 of CAWFUQ010000005.1, read as the reverse complement.
CTGGAGTGTGAGGCGGCAGGATTCTAGGTCAACCCGAACGCACCGGGGCCGAACACTTCAGATAAGGCGGCATTGAACTGAAATCCCTGCGTCTATGTGGATTGAATCGATTTCCTTTTGCAATGAGAAACTTGCAGAGCAGAAATTGACAGCCTCGAAGGGCGAATCACCGCATCAAAGGTTAGCACAACGCCAAGGAAGACCGTGCCCGCAGCCGCAGGCGAAGGGCACTTAGTTCAATGCTGCATAACAGGTCGAGACTCACCGCTTGAGTTTGCCGCGTTCGCGAACACGCAGCGATGATACGGACTCCAATTGAACGATTCCTACGGGACGGGGTCTATCGATGTGAGTCGTTACCGGGAAAGTACCCCGAGCAAGGTAAAAGCACCCGTAGAATTAAACCGAAATGCAGCGGCCAGTAATGGGACGCTGGAAACAAACTCCGCTACCCCGGCGCGATTGGAACTTTGCGCAAAGGGTGTGGTGAAGACGAATGCAGTATGGTTGCGGGCGGCCAGCGCAGCAAATGGAATCGTCTGCGAAGTCCCATCGTTATAGCGGAGAGTGACATTGATCGTCGCAGTCGAGGAGCCCGGATTGGTCAGCGCAATCGACGTTAACGCGCCGTTGGTGTCGTCGAACGGGACCAAAAAATCTGTGCTGCCGGTGGGTACGATGCTCGCCGTGCCCTCCTGCACCGAAGGCAGCGCCGTCTTCTGGCTATAGATCACGCTGCCGGAAACATACGCCGGCGCGGTCAGTTCGGCCCATCCGGTGAACGTCTGCGATCCTAATCCTGCGGTTCGAATCGTGACCGACTGCCCGGCGGGAATCTTGCCGGTCAAAGACCCAAGCTCCAATTGGAATCCCGATGATGGAACGTTGCCCTGGTTATCGTCGAAGCGCAGCGTGTACTGCGCGGCATTAGTCCCTGGATTGGTCAGGACAACTTCAGTCTTGAAGTTGTCGCCGTCCGCCGCGTGTGGGATCGTGCGAGTGATCGAGACCGAGTCGCCACTGGAGGGCACTGCATCGAACGCGGTGAACGCGCCGGTCGAATTGAATCGAAACGCGACCACGGATACAGGAACGCTGGACACGAATTCCGCTACGCCCGATTGATTCGTGCTGTTCGGAAATTGAGACTTGATGGTGAACGCCTGATGCGCGCGGGCGGGGAGTGCGGGATAGGTCACGCTCTCGGATATGCCGCTCGAGTATCGCAGCGTAACCGAAATCGTCGCGCTGGTGGCGTTCGGATTGGTGATTGCCATCGACGTCACTGCGCCGCTGGTGTTGTCGAAGGGGACAAAGAAGTCGGTGTCGTTCACGGAGGCGATGTTCGCGGTGCCCTCCTGAAGCGTCGGCAGAGAGGTCTTCTGACTGTAAATGACGCTACCACCGATCGAAGGCGGCGCCGTCAGCTCCGCCCATCCTTGCTGCGTCTGCGCGCCGAGGCCTGCTGTTTCGATAGTGGTCGATTGTCCTGGCGCGATCGTGCCAGTGAGCGATCCCGAGAGCAACTGATATCCCGAGGCCGGGATTGCCCCGTTCGAGTCGTCTAACCGCAGCGTATAAGAAGCGGACGCTGTCGCCTTATTGACCAGTAGAAATGTGGTTTGAAATCCATTACCATCGGCCGAGTGCGCCGCATTAAACACGATGGGCGCGAACAGCTCCGTGTGCGCCTGCAACGTGGCACCGGGAAACGCCGTCACATTGGCGTGAAACGCTTCGATATATTGCCCGCGCAAGGCGTTCGTTGTTCCCATCGGATAGATTCCGGCTTCGAGCAGTGCGAGAAACGTGTCGTTGGTGCACGCTACCGGGCTGGTTACCGGCCCAGCGCATGCCGCGCCGCCGTTGCCAAGGTACTCATTGGTCTGCCACGCGGCGATGGTGCCCAGATTCTGCGCGTCATCGAGCACGTCGCCGTTGTCTGCTGCTCCCGGCAGCAGCGTGTCGAACTGAACCACGAGCTTGCCGGGAAATTGCTGTGCGGCTTGCGCCATCAGGACTTGAGTGAGATCCAGAATATTGCCGGTGAGCACGGAACCGCTCTCTCCGATCGGCGGAAATCCGGAACTGGTCGGGATGAGGGACACGCTGAACGATTTGTCCGGGAAGCTCTTCTGAAACGAGCCCAGGATCGAAGTCCAGCCCTGTTCCACCAGTGACGGCTTGTACCCCGCTTGTTGCCACGTGGAGATCGCGTCGGACACACACGCCAGGCCGGTGATCGCCGCCGTCTCCGCCGGAAGCCGCGTTTCCTCGGTGGTGCGATTGACGCCGGTAAGGCGCACCATAGTGATCGAGTTATACGTTCCGGCGCTTTTTAAATGAGCCGAAACTGCTGCGAGCATCGCGTCCCACTGACTCAGGAACGCCTGATCCCAGGGAGCCGCCAGCGTCACCGCGTCGCATACGCCGGTCAAACCCTGATGCGGCGATACGGTGAAGTTGAGCGCGGTCGCTCCCGCGCCCGGTGGTGAAGCTTGGAAGAGCCACGATGGCGTGGAAATCCCGGCTGGGATCACCAAATCAATCTTCTTCCCGGCCGCAATCGACGCGTTGATCCATTGATCGAGTGTGGCCCACTGATATTGCCCGATGGCCGGCTCAATCGCACTCCAGGCGATCACCACGGCGACGCCGTCGACGCCGGGCACGTTGAGCGATGCCATCAGGGCGTTCGCGGTTGGGTTGGTGATTTGGGAAAGATCGTTGGTGTAAACGTACAGGCCGCGGAGATCGGCTGACGGTGTTTGCGCCCTGCAAAAGAAACCGGCGAAAAGCACCGCCGAAAGCATCCATACACTTCGACACGCCATCGATCTCAGTCTGCCATATGTGAACCCGGCCCAAGGGCTTCAGGGACTAAGATCATGACTTGCGAATCAACATTTGTGCAAGTCAATCCTGTTGATCCCGACTCGTGTTCAGAGGTAATGTCCAGATGACCGTTAATGATGAGGATTCTATCCGAAGCGCTCCGGCTCGACCGCTCCGCCGACCCCGCATATTCTCCCGCCGGAGCGCCCCGGATAGAATCCTCATCATTAACGGCAACCTATCGAAAGCCGTCGCGCTCGAAACAGCTTACGAATAGCCGACCTTCGGACGTAGCCCATGGCGTGTCACTTCAACGGGTCGTACCTTCACACCACGCGATCCGGGCGCTTCTTACCGAAGCCAGTCGCCTGTTCGAACGCGTGCGCCATTTGCAGGACGCCAAAGTCTTCTTGGTTCCGTCCAACGATTTGCACGCCCACCGGGAGTCCTTCAGGAGTGAATCCCCCCGGTATCGAGGCCGCTGGATTGCCAGTTGCCGAGATGTACCAGCAGGACTTCATCCAGTCGATGTAGTTCTCCAACTTCACGCCCGCGATCTCAGTCGGGTATGGCGTGTTGAGATCGAAAGCCGGCACCTGCGTGGTCGGCAAGACGAAGTATTCATATTTTTCGAGGAATGCCTGAAAGCGCCGCCAGAGAAGGCTGTGAGCGGTCTCAGCGCGCGAAAGGTCCGCCCCCGTCAGCCGCAACCCCTCCTCGATCTCACCCTTGAGCGTGTCCTTAAATGCGTCCGGGTGTTCATGCAGCCGCGCGCCATACGTAGTCGCCGAATTCCATGCGCGTAGTATTCGAAATGCGATCTCGGCAGGGGCGAAGTCCGGCTCGGCCTGCTCGACGATGCAGCCCAGAGACTCGAACGTCGCGCGATGTCCATCCACCACGTTTCGCACGCGCGAGTCGAACGGGGCGCCGCCGAGATCCTTGAACCACGCGACGCGCACACCTTTAAAGCTGCGGTCAAGCGGTCGAGCGAAGCGTTCTCCTGGTTCGTTAATGGATAGCGGCGCGCGGGAATCGGGACCCGAGATCGCACTCAGCACCAGCGCAAGATCGCCGACCGAACGCCCCAGGCATCCCGAGGTGCTCAGCGTCGACCACGCGATCGCCGCTTTCGGGTTGGGTACGCGACCGATCGAAGGGCGGAATCCGACGACGTTGCAGAACGCAGCAGGATTGCGCAACGAGCCGCCCGTATCGGAGCCATCGGCTACGGGCACCAGGCCACAGGCTAACGCAACCGCCGCTCCGCCGGAGGATCCGCCACATGTCTTGGTCACATCGTAAGGATTATGTGTTGCGCCGAAAACCTTGTTAAACGTTTGCGACCCAGCGCCGAACTCGGGTGTGTTGGTCTTGCCGATCGTGATCGCGCCCGCGCGGTGGAGCCGGTCGACAATCAGATCGTCTTCAGCAGGGATGTAGTCCTTATAGAGCAGCGAGCCGAAGGTCGTTCGGATGCCGCGGGTTTCCACCAAATCTTTATGGGCGGCCGGGAGCCCATGGAGCGGTCCTAGCGATTCTTTGCGTGCCTGTTTCTCATCGGCCTTCGCGGCGGCAGTCGCGGCCAGTTCCGGGACCAGCGTGACGATCGCGTTCACCTTGGGGTTCACGCGTTCGATCTGCTTCATATGTGCGGCCAGCGCTTCGCGCGCGGACAACTTCTTGGTGCGGATCAGCCGGGCCATCTCCACCGCGCTCATAAAGCAAATGGAGGGAGAAGCCGCCTGAGCCTCCAGTGTGGCGTCGACAAGCGGCGCGGCACCCAGTCCCAGGAGAGCTTCGCGGCGGGTCAAGTGCTTCGCGTTCATCGATGTGAGTTTATCAGCCTAAGGAACAAATGTTGCTGGCGCAGAATCAAACGTTCTGAAGTTCATGCCAATCGCGTTGCGATCGTGGCTCAGAGAGCTTCGGCGGACCAATCCACTCCCATCGCCCCAGAAACTCGGCGATTCGAGCACATACGCGCCGGACCTCGGGCCGAGCCGCTGCCTGATGTGGAGCATTATCGGCCAACATCACGTTCGACATATAGCTTCAAATACCCGACCACAGGCGACTTGCGCGGTGCAATCGCTCACTGCAGCTTGGCATATTCGCTCTTTGCCTTTTTGAGGACGGGGATGTCGGAATCAGCGGCAATCCAGAGGGTGAGGAAGTCCTGGTAGGCAGCCCTTGCCCTGGTCTTATCTCCCGACTCCGCGAACGCTCTAGCCAATTGCAGGTGGGCCAGTGCGCCAACGGGATCGCTGAGAACGATCCCGCGATGATCGAGAATCTTTTGGAATTCCGCCGCTGCTTCGGCTCCTTGGTGTGCTGCCAGATAAGCCTCGCCACGCACGTACACCGGATAGAAGGCCCCGAAGTTGCCGCGCCGCGACGAGCTCACATCATACGGCGCCGCCACTTGCAGCAGCTCGATCGCCTTCGCCGGCTCGCCATGATTGATCGCAACAAGAGCGCGAAGTGCGGGCACGTAATTGAACCTGACCGACGTATCCTCCTTGAAGCGCGATTCCAGATCGTTTGCCAGACCCTGAGCTCCGGCAGAATCCCCCGAGAGGCCCATCGCAAAAGCGGCGCCGTACTCGACATCCCGATCCTTAGAGCGTTCGATGATCGCCCGTGCGCGCTTTCGGGCCTTCGCTGCGTTGCCAAAGAATCCTTCCCACAATGCCGGTCCGACTCCCCACAGAACCGATCTCTCCCCGTGGGCGGCTCGCTGAGCCAAATCGGCAGCTCGCTGCGCCGCCTTGAGGGCCTGCTCCAAGCGGCCCGAATTTGCCAGGACGAACGCCTCTTTGTCGGCGATCTCGTCGTCCGCTCCAGGAAAGGTCCGGCTCTGAGCGGCTATCCGTTCCATGCCCGCGATGTCACCTTTCAATAACGCGATGTCGTATCTTGTGTTCAAGAAGAAAGGGGACTTCACTTTGCGATCGGCGGCTTTCTGAAGTGTTTCCCCGGCTTCAGCCAGACGATCCAGCGAGATATAGCTGTCGGCAAGAACGTTATACCCGACGGGAAAGTCGGGCTCGGCATCAATCGCTATCCTCGCTTCCTCGATCGACCCTTCATATTTTCCCAGGGTCGGATAAACGAGCCCCGCCAAATGCGTGTGCGCCCGCCCGTCTCGCGGATAAGTCTGTTTCCACAGCTCACAGGTTTGTTGAGCTTTTTCCAGGTTTCCAGTGACATTCAAATCGTAGTTCGCGGCGATGAAAAACTTCTCCCGATCGCTGGTGTGATCGCGCAACCGATAAGCTTTGCCGCCGTTCTCCGCGGACAGGGCAGACTCCCCAATATCGGCATACATACGTCCCAGTGCCGCATAAGCCATCGCGAACTTGGGGTCGATCTCAGTGGCGCGATTGAAATGCGGCAAAGAGGCTGCGGAGCCGGTTGCGGCGACAGCTTTCCAGCCCGCGCTATAGGCCTTCAACGCTTCCAGTGACGGTGTGGTGGCCTCGGCGAGCGGAGTATCGTGTTGCCTGACCGTTGCGAGCGATTCTCCGATTCGGGTTCTGAATTTACTGGCGATCTGACTCAGTGCATTCAGGACGTCTTCTTTTCTTGTGGCCTGCGCCTGCTCCTCGTCGAGGACATTTCCCGTCCGGCAATCTTTCGCGCGCAACCCCAACACATACTGGCTTCCGAGAGGGGCAATCGAACCATCGAGTACGGCGGCGCTTGCGGTACGTTCGCAGATATCGCGACCGAGCTCCGGAGTAAGCCGTGCATCCGCCTTCTGACCCATCAGAACCAGTGCCTTCTGAATGCGTTGATCGGAGATCAAGCTGAGGAAAGGCGATTGCCCAAGTTGTATGGCCAGCCCCTGGCGAAGAGTCTCGTCAAATACAGGATCGCCCGTTGTGTTTTTGAAATCGGCAAGCACAATCGTGTCCTTGTCGGTCAGTCTTGCGGCGCCGTGCTGATACCAGAAGAAGAGCCCGGCGGCGACCAGAATGAGGAACACGAGCGCGGCGATTCCGTATTTCAACACAGTGCTGGGTCCGGGAACGTGGGCCGGACTCACTCCCGATTGCAATCGCTCCAGATCGCCGCGCAGTTCCGCCGCGGAGCTGTATCGCCTCTCGCGATCCTTCTCCAGCAGTTTGATGATGATCCGCTCGAGCTCAGCCGGAACTTTCGGATTCCTGGCGCGAACCGACGGGGGCGGCTTGTTCAGGAGAGCATCATAGATACTCGGTGTGGTCGGACCTTCGAAGGGCCGAGACCCGGTCGCCATCTCGTACAACACCACGCCGAAGGACCACAGGTCAGTGCGCGCATCCACCGTCTGGCCGCGCGCTTGTTCCGGCGACATATACGCGACCGTGCCAATCGCAGAGCCCGGTTCTGTCAGCATCGTTTCGGTCTTCAGCTGAGTATCCGCCAGCCCGCTTTTCTTAGCCAGACCGAAGTCGAGCACCTTGGCCTCACGGCGCGCGGTTACAAAGATGTTGGCCGGCTTGATATCCCGATGAACGATTCCTTTCACGTGAGCTGCCTCCAGCGCGTCAGCCACTTGGATACTCAACGCCAGTGTGTCCGCGATATCGAGAGGCTTGCCGCCAATGCGGTCGCGAAGGGTTTCGCCATCGAGGAGTTCCATCACCAGGAAAGGGTGGCCTGCGGCCTCACCGACATCGTAAACGGCACAAATATGCGGATGATTTAGAGCCGAAGCGGCCCGCGCCTCGCGCAAGAAGCGCTCTTCCGCAGGCCCGGTCCCAAAATCTTGAAGCAGGACCTTGACGGCTATGTCGCGATGCAGCCGCGTGTCCCGAGCGCGATATACCTCGCCCATCCCGCCCTTGCCGATGGGTGCCAGGATTTCGTAAGGACCGAGTTTATCGCCTGGCTGGAGCGGCATCTGAATGAGTCAGCCAAGTTTAACCCATCAAGAACCGAATGCCCACGCATGCTCTGGCGCATCCTGAACCGATCGCCGCGACGCCAGATGTTACACATTATCGCCCGCACCGAAGAGAGTTCTCGCCCGGCGGCTTGATGTGCAACCGTAACCACAAGTTGAGTCTCCAAAGCCGCTCTCTGGGAACACTGGGTCTTTCGGAACAGTCGCTATGTGATACCATCGACCGGCGTCGATGAAAGCCTCATGAGACTAAGAATCGCGTTTCTCGCTCTGACAATTGTCGTCCTCAGCCGAGCCGCCGAGAATAGCCCCTTCTATCTGCCCATCCGAAACAACGATCTCTCCACTCTCAGGAATCTCATTCGCAACGCGGGTCCTAAGGCCCAGGATAGCCACGGCAATTCGCCTTTGATGTATGCCGCCGCCCTAGGCAGCCTCGAAAGCATGCGCCTTCTGCTCGACGCCGGAGCCGATCCCAACGCGGCCAACGCCTTCGATGCGACGCCCCTTATGTGGTGCGCTGGCGACAGTCGCAAGGTTCGATTACTCCTGTCCAAAGGGGCGATGGTCAATGTCCGCTCCAAACTCGGCCGCACACCGCTGCTGATCACTGCGGCGTATGACGGAGCTAGCGAAGCAGCGCGCCTGCTCATCGAAAAGGGCGCTGATGTAAACGCGCGCGACAAAAGCGGCATGAGTGTGCTCGAACAGGCGGCCTCTTCCAACAACACTGATGTCGTGCGCCTCTTATTGGCCAAGGGCGCCGATGTGAATGTCGTCGATGAAGGGGGCAACACCGCGCTTATGAATGCTGCCGGCAACGGCGACCGCAATGCGGCTCTGGTGAAGCTTCTGCTGGAGCACGGCGCCGCGGTCAACGTGAAGAGCGGCGACACGGTCGAAATCGTCAAGAACGGTCCACTCGCGCTGGGCCATCTGACAGCATTGGAATTGGCTGCCGGCCAGGCCAACTACGAGGCTGTTGAGGCGCTGGTCAAAGCCGGTGCAGACATCAATGCGAAGGATGTTCGCAACGCGACGCCGTTGGTCTTCGCGGTCGCGACCGATCACGCCGACCCAAAGATCGTCGAGTTGCTGCTCGCCAAGGGCGCCGCGCGCGAGCCCGCGCTCGATTGGGTCCGGCGCTATCGGGACCCGGCGATTCTGCGGCTGTTTGGTCTATCTGCCTCGAAGCCCGCCGCCAGTTCACACGCCGCGGAACAAGGCCGCACTGCTCGGGAAGCCGTCACCAAGGCGCTGGCGGTTTCACAGCCGCCCGCCACGAAATTCCTCGCGACCGGAGGCTGCCTTTCGTGCCACGCGCAGCACCTCAATGGAATCGCCGTTTCCGCCGCAAAGCCCCTCGCGGTCCCAGCCGACTACCAACTCGAAGCCCGCGAGGCACACGCTACTGCCGTCCTGCGTGGCGAAATCGAGCAGCAGCTCTACCAGGTCCAGGACCCGCCTGCCGGCGTCGATTCGCAGCAGTTCTCCCTGATGCAGATGGCCGCTTCCGGGGTCGCTCCGACGCTTGCGATCGATTCACTGGTGCATCACATCGCCGCCATGCAACGCAAAGAGGGGGATTGGCCAAACTATGGCCCCGCCCGTCCCCCGCTCGAGGACGGCGGTTTTTCACACACAGCGAAGGGGATTCGCGCGCTAAGCCTATACGCGATTCCCGGCCGCAAAGAGGAATTCGACGACCGGATCGCCCGCGCCGTCGCGTGGCTCGAAAAAGCAGAGCCGAGCACAATGGAGGATCGCACGATGCAGATCCTCGGCATCGCGTGGGCCGGGAGGAAAGCGCCGCCGAATCGCGTTCAGGAACTGATCGCGAAACAAAGGCCCGATGGAGGCTGGGGCCAGACGGACAATCTTCCCGCTGACGCCTACGCCACCGGAGAAGCACTATGGGCGCTCCACGAATCGGGCATCTCGGTCTCTGATCCTGTCTATCGCCGCGGTGTCGATTACCTGCTCCACTCGCAACAGCAGGATGGTACGTGGCACGTGGTTACCCGCGCCCTTAGTTTCCAGCCCTATTTCCAAAGCGGATTCCCCTACGATCACGACCAGTGGATCTCGCAAGCAGGCACCGCCATGGCGACCATAGCGCTCACGTTCGCTGCAAAGTAGCCTGACGAGCTTCCGCTTGCGTGTGGCCGGTAGATACCAGATACCGTACTCGGCAAAATGCTCGCGCATTGGGGCAATTGGATGGACCGCTTGCTGACCGAACCCAATTTCAAGCCGATCGAGAAGATGCCGCTCGCGGCCGCGCGCCTGCTGATTCAATCGTCGCCCGACAGTGAGGGACTCTCCTACCGATAAT
>CAWFUQ010000004.1:0-64907 GCA_963819125.1 Terriglobia bacterium | reverse complement strand
CATGCATTCGCAGCGCCTCTTCGGGCATCGCGACTTTCGAAAACATCCCTCCCTTCCAATGAAATAGCGAATTTGACGAGCTGATCCAAATCGATCCATCCGGATCTCGATACGTCGTGAACGCCTCTTGCGGCCCTCCATTGGCAAATTTGCCATCCTGGATTCGCAGCATGGACTGCGGATGGTCCCCATTCTGGGCGGCCCAAACGTCGCCGTGATCGCCCGCCACCATGCTGATGGAGCGGGTGCCTTCGGAAAAAGGAAACCATCGGATGTTGCGATGTCGAAAGCGGTCCAATCCTCCATCGGTGCCCACCCAAATATTGCCTTCGCGATCTTCCAAAATGGTTTCCGTCGAATTGTCCGTGAGGCCTTGCTTCTCGTTAAAGGTCTCCACCTCTGGACCCGGCTTAGCGACCATACGCCCGCCCAAGCGCTCTGGAAATGGAACTCGAACAAGCTCATTTCCGGCGAGCCATAAGGCGCCGTCCCGGTCGAATAACATCGCCCTGGCGGGAATCTTGGTCAGAAGAGATGGACTGTTCCGGGAACCCTCCAGGTTTGTGGGCGGGCGAAGCGCGCGAACAGAATCATGCTCGCCATCGGTGAACCATATGGTCCCATCGCGTGCTTGAATGACTGCGTACGCGGTGCCCACCGGAACCCCGGAGTCCTGGAACTTCTTTTCCCCTTTCCGTAGGAACAGGATCCTGCTTCCGCTGGCCACCCACAGAGTCCCTTGAGAATCGATGAATGTGGTCCAGGCGGACTTGTCCGGATAATTCCAATCCATACGGATTGTCCGCCAGCGGTGCCCCTCCAGCCGTGTGAATCCGCCGACGATCGCGGCCCATACGGTCCCATCCTGATCTTGAGCAAAATGTCGAACCTTGCTTACCGGAAGACCATCACGCTCGGTATAGTTGGTGGCTTTTCCATCTTTCAGAAAGCTGACGCCACCCCTTTGAAACCCGACCCACAGACCACCGTCAGCAGCCGCCATGAGCGCCGACACGGAGTTGGATGGCAGAGGATCGCGCTCAGGCTCATATCGTTCGAAGGTGAGACCATCGAAGCGATACAAGCCATCCGTGGTTCCGACCCACAGATATCCGTCGCTTGTCTGCGCGAGCGCCATCACGGAACCGTTGAGTCCGTTCCTCGCGTTCCAGGAAGAGTGAAAAAGCCGCCCGAGCGGCTGATCGCGATCGAGGGCAAATACGGGAGAGCAAAGGACAGCCAACCAGACGATCCATCCGTTCCGTAGCCGGCCATGGTATGCCCCGCGCATGCGCACAATTATCGCGCAGCGAGCCAGCGCCGCAGCGCGTTTGGCGCGAACGGCACGTTGAAACCTGAACGCCTGTTCGGCTTGAAGCGTGGATTCTCGGCTCATCGTCTTCACGACTCTTTCACAACGTCTTTACAGTCATCGCTCCAGGCCGTGCATCCAACGAAATGTCCAGTAAAAGCTGAGACAAGATGTCAGTTCTGATCCCTAGGTCAGAATTATCTCCACTTAAGGAAACGAAAGGTAAAAACTGAATGAAGAACGTTTGTCTATTGTCGTTGATGCTGTCTGCGGGGGCATTTGCACAGTCCAATACGGTTGTGCGGTGGCGTGGAATCGAGGGCGTGATCACGGCCCCCGGGGTTGACAACCCGGTCGGTCAAATTCATAGCGGCGCGGGACCGTGGACCGCTCAGAGCGGCAGCGCACGGATCGACCTCACCAGCGGGAACGGCAGCTTTGACGTCGAGGGATTGGTCCTGAACGGGGGAAACACCAGCGGCACGCCTGGTGCGGTGACCACCGTCATGGGCACGTTGGTGTGCAACCCAGGCAGCCCCGCCGGAACCACTGAGACGGCGATTGACACGCCGGCCACGGCGCTCAGCCCGACGGGAGACGCCGAACTCTCATTTAAAATCACCGCTCCGACGGTGTGCAACAATCCGGCATTTCTGATCCGGGTCGGCTCGGGTAAATGGATCGCGACAGGTACAAGACCTGCTAACTCTGCGCGATCCGATTACTAGAATTCGGCAATGGAGGGAGAGCGAGGCCGCACAGGCCTCGCTTGAACCAGGCGGTTGCGCTCAAATCCGGCACAAACTCCATCGCCCTACATCAAAACAACGCCACGCCGATTAATTGAGCCGGGCCGTTGCGAAGCGCCGGAAGAAGCTGTCGTCATTCCAATGCGGACGATCCTTAGCGTCAGCGACGCGGCGCAGCAGGCTGAGGATGACCCGGTCGAACTGCGCGGCCGCGGCCTGATCCACCGGTTGATTCAGATCATCGGAAGGCTTGTGGTAAATATTCTTGACCCAATCCTTGCGAATCTTTTCCTCCGGCGATCCTTTCTCGTAGCCGAACTTGAACGCCAGCGCCGGCACGCCGCGACGAATGAAGCTGTACTGATCGCTGCGAGTGAAGCGATTCTGTTCCGGCTCCTGGTCCACTTGCACGGCCACACCGTACTCCGCCGCCGCGGCACGCACCGTCTCACCCAGCGTTGATTCCGCCAGCCCCTGCACCTCGATCACCTTGAGCGCGTAAAGCGGCAGGAACATATCCAGATTGATGTCGGCGACGATCTGTCCGAACGGCACCGTGGGATGCGCCGCGAAGTAGCGCGAGCCAAGCTCGCCTTTTTCCTCGGCAGTCACCGCCAGGAAAATGATCGACCGCTTGGGCTTCACGCCGGTAGCCTTCATCAGCCGCGCGATCTCGATCACGCTGGCGATGCCGGAAGCGTCGTCCATCGCTCCATTGTTAATGCTGTCGCCGTTCACGGGCCGTCCGATACCCAGATGATCGAGGTGCGCCGACATGACGACGTATTCGTTCTTGAGCTTTCGATCGGTGCCCGGCAGAAGTCCGACCACGTTGGATGCCTGCATCTCGCTGCGATGGACCACTGCTTTTGTCTTGAGCATTCCTTGCAGAGGAAAGGTCGGCAGCGGCTTGTTGTCATTCGCCAGTTTCTCGATTTCCGCGAAGGTGTGGCCTGATCCTTCGAACAGCTTCTCCGCATTGGGACGTCCTACCATGACAACCACCTGCTGCCCGGCCGTCTCCTGCAACGCCGGATCGGCCAGCGCGATGGAGGCCTGGGGACCGCGCCCGCCACCGCCTCGACCCGCATCCGCTGCATCACCACCACGTCCCCCGCGAGCCGCCGTTGCTGCGTCAACCGCGGGCGTCGCCGTTCCATTCGGTCCGCGACCGCCGGGAATCGTCGCGATGCCGATCGCGCCCGCTCGTTTGAACGCCGCCCATCGTTCGGCGCCCGAAGAGTAGTGCGACTTGATGTTCCCCGAAGCTTCCACTGGACCGCCGGCATTCACGTACACCGCAATCTTCCCTTTCAGATCGAGACCCGCCAGGTCGTCATACTTGGCTTCGGGAATCACCAGGCCATAGCCGACGAAAACCATGGGCGCTTCCACCTCCGGCGCCAGATCGCCGCGCGGGCTCACGTTGCCCAGCGGCTCGGATTTCCCGTCGCGCACCAGCACCGCGCTGCTCTCGGCGGCGACCAATTCGCGCTTGTCGAACTTGACCGGCTGCTGATAACCATCCGTGCCCAGAGGCTTGAGACCGTCGCGTTCGAACTCGCCTGAAACATAAGTGACGGCCTGCTTATATCCGTCGCTGCCTGTGTCTCGCCCGGCGAGCTTATCGTCGGCCAGGAACTGGATGTGGGACCACCACGCTTTACCTTCGGCGGCGTAATCCACGGTAAGGCTCGCCGCATAAGCCGCGGCCGCCACAGCGAAAACGATGACTGCTTTTTTCATAGGCAATGTTCAATTATAGGGACTGTCTTACGCGATCACCACGCTCCCGAAGGTTCGGGTGACTCCACTGTACTCCAGCGCTATTCGATAAAATGCCAGCGTGCTGAACAAAACTATGTTGTGGTTTTCGCTTGTGACGGCCGCCGCTTACGCGCAAACGCTGCCCGCCAAGTGGGAAGAATTGACAGCCGGCGATTTTCAGAAAGCGTTGGAACGCTCCCGCAATACGTGCGTGCTGCCATTCGGAATCATCGAGAAGCACGGGCCGCATCTGCCGCTGGGAACGGACTTGATCAACGTGCGTTATGCCACCATGCACGGCGTGGCCAAGGAATATGCGGTGGTGTTTCCTGAATATTACTTCGGGCAGATTTTCGAAGCTCGCCATGAGCCGGGAACGATGGCGTACAGCCAAAAGCTGCAGCTCGAACTGCTGCAGGAGACCACGGACGAGATGGGGCGCAACGGCTGCAAGAAGATCGTCATCGTCAATGGACACGGCGGTAACAATCATCTGCTGCCGTACTTTGCGCAGTCGCAGATGGCGACGCCGCACGATTACGTGGTGTACGTGTTCATGCGCGGGAAATATCCGGAAGGGAGGCCCGCGATGAAAGACAAAGTGGATGCGCACGCCGGCGAATCCGAGACGGCGCACGTGATGATTGCGCGCCCCGATTTGGTGCATATGGATCGCGCAGCGACGGAATCGGGCGCGGATCAGAATCGCATCGATCTGCCGTCGACTGTGTACACCGGCATCTGGTGGTACGCGAAGTTTCCCGACCACTATGCAGGCGACGGCGTACCGGCCACCACCGAACTCGGCGAGTTCGACATGAATGCCTGGGCCGACAGCATCGCGGATGCGATTCGCGCGGTGAAAGCGGATCAAGTATCGCCCCGGCTGCAGAGTGAGTTCTTCGAACAGTCCAAGCATCCGATCGACACCAAGCAGTAGCGTCTTCGGGTATGAAGAAACTCCTCTTCCTCATCGCCATCCCCGTGAGCATGTTCGCGCAATCCACTGCTTCGCGGCAGACGTTCGAAGTCGCCAGCATCCGGACGGTAGAACATCCCGAGCGAGCCCTCTCGAGAGCGGGAATGCTGGTGCACGGCCTGCGCGTCGACATCCCCGCGATGTCGTTTGCGGAATTGATCGGCTTGGCCTACAGCGTGCGAAGCTACCAGGTCAGCGGGCCCGACTGGATCAAATCGCAGCGCTACATTATCCAGGCGAAGATCCCCAATGAAGCGTCGCGAGACCTGGTTCCGGAAATGCTCCAATCGCTGCTCGCGGATCGATTTCACCTCAAGCTTCGTCGCGAGACGAAGGAGCATAACGTTTACGGCCTCGTCGCGAACCCAGGATTCGAACTCGAGCCGCTTGCTGCCGACCCGCCGGGCATTGCGCCCAAGCCTGCCAGCGCCAAAATGAACGTCAACATGGAAATCGTCTTTGCGCAGAAGCTGACCATGCCTCAGTTCGCGGATTTCCTGAGCCACTGGGCCGACCGGCCCGTTCTCGACGCCACCGGTCAGACTGGTCCCTTTGCGGTCGCGCTTCGAATCACGATTGGTGAGGCGGTGCGAACACCGGGGGCAGCTCTATATGCCCCGAACAGTTCGGCACTCGATGCGGCTCAATCGCGGCGCGCGCTCGAAAAAATTGACGAGGAGAAGAAGACCGGGGATGCCGTTCTCGATCAGGTGAAGAAGATGGGGCTTCATCTGGAACCGCGGAAAGCCATGCTAGACCTACTGGTGGTCGATTCGGCGGAGCGGTCTCCCACCGCAAACTGATCGCGCTGGTTCAGAAACCACCGGGAACTGACCATTCGATCCTGTAAGTTATCATCAGACGAACAGGATTGATCCCTTACTTGAAAATCTTCGGCGCCTTGGCCGCCTTCCTGGCCGGATGCAGTCCGAGTAACGGCTATACCGATTACAGGATCATCGATTCGTCAGGTGGCTGGTATGAAGCGAAAAAGCGACGCCCGATGGAAACGTCCCCAGTGTGTGGGATCACATGGGGAACGTTCCTTACCGGGTGTTCGCCGAAGTCAAGCAGCGCAAGAACGTCACTGTTGAAGAAGCTAGCAACATGGTGCTCGCGAACGTCCGCAATCCACGTAATGATTTCACCCGCGCGCCGGAACGCCTCCGCAATACGACGGCTGCGCTCGAAAGCGATCGCACCATCGCCCAATTGATCGAGGGATGTGACAAGCAGTCCGGCTGGCTGGAGGAGGTTCGCAAATATGGCGAGGATCAATAAGATTGTTCCGTTATTCATCGCGAGCGCGATGGCGTGGGCGCAATCCGGACAACCAGGCACCAAGTGGACCGACGATCAGTTGAAGCAAGCCGTCGCGCCCGCACGCGTTGGGAAGAAATTGACGCCGCGTACGTGGCCCAATGGCGCGCGCGTCGCGGTCGGCTTAAGCTTCGACGTCGATAACGAATCCTACCTGCTCGCTGCCGGACAGACTTCGCCGACCACATTATCCGCCGCCGATTTCGGAGCGCAATCGGGATTGCCGCGAATTCTCGATCTGCTCGATCGTCACAAAATTCCGGCGACGTTCTTCATTCCCGCGGTGAGTGCGATACTGCATCCCGAAATGATTCCCGCGATCATGAAGCCCGGCCGGCACGAAATCGGGGTGCATGGATGGATTCACGAATCGCCTCCGGGCTCGGCCCAGGCGAGGAAGAGCGTCTGCTGAATCAGGCGATAGACTATCTGACTAAGGCGACCGGCAAACGTCCGGTGGGATATCGCGCGCCGGGTTGGGCCTTCAGCGCAAACACGATGAGCCTGATTCGAAAGGCTGGATTCTTCTACGACAGCAGCCTGCAGGCCATGGACGAGCCTTACGAAATCGTTTCCAACGGTGAGCCCACCGGCATGGTGGAACTCGCCATCGACTGGACCTTGACTGAAACGCCGTATCTCGGCCGCGGCGGCACCATGCCATCGCCCGAATTGCTCTATCAACTATATAAAGATGAGTTCGATGGCGCGTATCGCGATAAAACAATGTTTATCCTGACGCTGCATCCGCACGTGACCGGACATCGCGCGCCGATCCAGCACCTGGATCAACTGGTGACCTATATGCAATCCAAACCCGGCGTCTGGTTTGCGACCTGCGAGCAGATCGCTCGCTACGTCAAGCAGGCGAAGTAGCGCCGCGCTAGCAAGATGTCCCGGCGATTTGGACAGCCTTCTAACTACCGGGAGTCATGATGTGGGCAGTCGACGTGCCTGGATTCATCAGCCACGCGCCGCCCTTCGACGGAGTATCGGGCAATCCCAGCGTTTGTGCCGTGGCGCCCGGAACCGCGATCGTCACGTGAATGCGCGCGTGCTCCTGATCGGCGCCGTTCATGTCGTACCACACCGATCCGAACTCGGGCTTGGCGCGCGTGCCATTCGCTTCGGCCGCGTCCAGCGCCTTTTGCCGCGCGTCCTTGTCCATCATGGCTTCGAATTTCCGATTCTGAGCCACGCGGTCCAGGTTTCCGATGCTAGTGCATTGCACCGCGAACGCGGCTCGTCCCGGTTCGCCGGAACGGTCATAGCACACCAGGCGATTGGTGCCTTTTTTCAGAGTTTCGTAAGTATTGTCGGCTTTCCATCGAATAACCGTGGCAGCATCGCGCATCTGGCGCGGAGCAGCCGCCAAGGCTTTGTCGATGGACGGCGAAGGTGTTTGCGCCAACGCGCACATGGAAATCGTAAACAAGGCAAGCGGGAGGGTTTGCTTGATCATTAGGTTCATCATAATCTACGTCGCAAGCAGGTCTCGCACCTGGTTTAGCAAGTCTACTCCCGCCTGGCCAGCTTCGGTTGTCGAAAAATCAGAGGGAAGATGCAAGATCCGCACATCGCGCCCGCTCTGCCGGAGTTTCTCGACCGCAGCCGGACCCGTCGCAAGCTTTAGGATCCCCGGACCGTAGATCACGAGTTGGGGCTGCGTCGCGTGCACCAGAGTCGCCGCTTCCCCTACACGCCGCGTTACCAGCACTTCATAGCCAGACCGTGTCAACAAAGCGCTCAGCCCCGCCAACAGATCGCTGGAAGCATCTATGCACACGATTCTGGGTCTGGCCGTTCCCGCGTGCTCGTGGGGCGCCGCCGGTGCACTGCTAAATGCCTGGATCGCTTCGCGCTCTGAGCCGTGTGTGGGAATCAGGCTCTCCAGATTCGTGACTTCGAAAACCCGAAGAACGGAGGGGGACAACTCGCACAATTTCAAACCGCCGCCGGCGGCACGCAACACGCCGAACATACGAACCAAAGCTCCCAACCCGGAACTGTCAATGTAATCCGTCGCAGCCAGATGCAGAACCACCTGCTTCACCACAAAGAAATCCGTCCCTGCAATCTTGGTCTGTTTTTCAAATTCAACTTGCAGTGCGTCGACCTCAGGGCCGAGGGTAATGCGGCCCTGACAACGGATCACCACTACGTTGTTCACCAACTGGCTCTGCAAAGTGAGTCGCATGCGGGTTTGGAAAGTATAGACCCTGCCGTCTCCTCCAGGCAAGGAATGTAAAGCGAATCGGAGTCGAGCAAGCCCGTCACATCGAGCAAAACGAGATGTGGAGCACGCACCTGGCGCCGCCCGCTCGCTTGCAATCGTCGATCGCTTTCTGATTCGCGGCGCGCTGGTCCGCCGCCGTTCCCAAGCCTGTGACAGTCCCATCCGCGGCGAGCGCTCCACACTGCTTGGTGAAAGCGGTCCGCACGCTGCATGCCTTGCCGCGTTTCGCGCAGATGCCCATGGCTTCTTTTTCCGCACTGGCCCGATCGTCCTTGCCCTGCGACCACCCCGCGCCCATATCCCCGGCGCTATAAGCGATTGCGCCCCACGATACTTTCCTCGCGGGCGCTACCGTGGTCGGCGCCGACGTGGACGGTGCCGACGTACCGCCCAGCACCGAAGCTCCGCTCGAATCCGGTGAAGAACAGATCGACGCCTGGGCTTCACATTTCGTTCCGCCGTTTTTGTGACACGCGGCCTCGGCGTACTGCTGCGCACTGTATTTGGAGCCCGCGATTCCCCAGGTAATGACGCTGCCATCGCCAGATGCCGCGACCGCGCCGCAGGTATTGTGGAAACTCGCGTGAACTACGCACTGTGCTCCACCTTGCTTGACGCAATTCTGCATCGCGATCTTCTCAGCCCCGACCTGCTGGGGTTGGTTGTAACTATAGCCCCACAGTTTATCTTTGCGGCTGTACGCGATCGCGCCATAGGTTGGAGTCGAGGTTTTCCCCTTGCATTGGATTTCGCACAGTTCCCTCTTGTGGTCGTAGGTCATGCCCGAATTCCCTTGGTACAGGCTCATGCATTGGACCACGCAATCGACGCACTCGGCGGTGGAGATCCTGATGGGCTGGATCACAAAGCAGGCGGAAAGCAGCAGGATGAGTGCGGCGCGTTTCATGACCGAAATAGTTTATCCCACCTCGCGCCGCCCAAAGTTGTTATATGCTGGCCTGCGGAGAAAGCTTTTATGAAATTCGTGCAAACCTTGATTCTCGCGGCAGGCATCTCGATCGCCTGGGCGCAACAACCCACTATCACCCCGACGGCGAAGGATCTCAACAAGAGCTTCGACGCGGATGCCAGCCAGTGGACCGAACGGTTCGAGCATGAAGGCCGGGCGATCTACGACAAGCGTGCCGAAATCCTGGATGCGATGGGCCTCAAGCCCGGCATGGACGTGGCCGATATCGGCGCCGGCAGCGGTCTTTTTTCGCGCTTGATCGCGCAGCGCGTTGCGCCCGGTGGGACGGTCTATGCGGTCGACATCGCAAAAAACATGATCGACCATATCACCAAGACCGCCCACGATGAGAACATTCCGAATCTGAAGGCCGTGCTCGGGGATCCGCATTCACCGAAGCTCGCGCCCAACTCGGTCGACGTGATCTGCATCATCGACTCCTACCATCACTTCGAGTTTCCCACCGAGATGCTTCACGACATCAACAAAGCATTGCGCCCCAACGGCCTGCTCATGCTGATCGACTTCAAGCGCATCGATGGCGTTTCGCGCGATTACATATTGAAGATGGTCCGCGCGGGCGAAGGCACCTTCTCCGATGAATTTCAGAACGCTGGATTCGAGCTGGTGGAGCGCCGGGACGACATGTTTCCGGAAAACTATCTTCTGAAATTCAAACATCGCGCGCCGGGCAAGACGAAGTAACCAGGTGCCGTCCATAAACGCACTCCAGGTGCGCGCCGTCAACACCGCCGCCGATTCTGAAAACAAGATTCACGATGATCGCGTCGCCGCGCAATATGGATTTCGCGGAGGCCTGGTTCCCGGCGTCACCGTCTACGGCTATCTTGCCGAAGCCGCTCTTCAACATTTCGGTGAGCCGTGGCTCGCACGCGGCGCCATGGATGTTCGATTTCATCAGCCGGTCTATGAAAGCGAAGAGGTCGAGGTGGAGATCGCCACAGAAGAAAATGGACGCGTGCGAGTGTCGATTGGCGATCGCGCGATCGGAGTCGCGTGGCTGCATGATGAGCATCCGATGGCCGCGCCGCCCGAACAGATCATTCAAGAACGACGCGCACCGGCCATCGAATCCTTCGCCATCGGAACCGTCCTGGGATCGCTCCATGTGCCGCTCGATCTCGCGACGTCGCGCATGAGCGCCCCGCTCGACCCTGCCATCGGAAATGAACGTCTAGCTCATCCCGCGATCCTGCTTGCGCTCGCCAACAGGATCCTGGTCGACAACTATAACCTCGGCCCGTGGATTCATTCGGCCAGCGAGGTTCGCAAATTCAGCCCCGCCCGCGATGGCGAATCGATCCGCGTCCGCGCGCAAGTGGAAGATCGATTCGAGCGCAAAGGCCACGAAATCGTCATCCTCGACGTCTTCGTCGATACGGAACAAGGCCGCCCCATCGAGCACGCGCGCCATACCGCCATCTGGCGGCCTCGCGTCTCGCGATAATAGCCGAATGGAAGACGGCGTCCGCTTCACCTGCCAACCCGGCTGTATCGCCTGTTGCGATCAGGACGGCTTCGTCTATCTCACCGAACACGATCTGCGGCGCGCCGCCAAATTTGTTGGCCTGTCTGCCGAACGCTTCGAGCTCAAATACGTCTATCGCACCACGCATCAGTTGCGCTTCCGCAAGCCGCGCGATAAGCAGTGCCCGTTCCTGATCACCACTGGCGATCGACGCGGATGCAGCATCCATCCCGCCAAGCCCACCCAGTGCCGCACATTCCCGTTCTGGCCGGAACTGGTGGGCGATCGCGGCGAATGGAATCGCACCGCGCAATACTGCCCCGGCATCGGGAAGGGCGAACTGATCCAGATCGGCACCGCGATGGAAATGGCGGAGGAGCAGCGCGCGGCTTATCCCGGCATGTACAAGTGATCCCTATTTCGCCCGGAGAAACTTCAGCGGCACTGCTTGCGATCCTTGCTGGAACGTGCCCACCAGTTCCGTCCCATCCGCGCTCAATTCTCCCGCATACGATCCATCGATCGCCTTGAGCCCCAGCTTCAGGCCGCCGCCCTCCACCATGATCGTGCTCACCGGAATTTCCAGTTCACCTTCGTCCAAATTAACGACGCTGCCTGTGGAGGTGCCATCGGGCCGATTCATCAACATCAGCTGCAGCTTTTCCGATCCCAACGTCGCTGTCCACGATCCTTCGAACCGCCTGGCGATCGCCGCGTTAATGATACGAGACTCGATCTTGGCAGCGCCGGTGCGCTTCAGATAGATCGGAAGTTGGTGTCCCTCCACCGTTACGTCGCCCTTGATTTCGTCACCCTCGCCCGCGAAATATCCGTTGAACTCCTGATCCATGCGCGCGTGAAATCGAATCGACGTCCCATCCACCGCAACGCTCTTGAGCGGCAGCCCCTGCAATTTTTCCCCTGGCATGCCGATCGCGCCGCCCAGCTTTCCATCGCCCGATTTCACGATGTCGACCACGATCGCCACATCCGATCCCGGCGTTTGAATCGCGCCCTCCCAATGTCCCGCCGCATCGCCAGCAATCGCTGCGGGCATCGCAAATAATACTGCCCAGAAAATCCTGTTCATAACATCCTCCTTCAGAAATCTCTCCGCTGTAAATTCACCACCGCTCCGTACAACATCGCCGCGGATGTCGCGACGCTCAACAGCAATCCCACCCAAGGAATTTCGCCCGATTTGAAATACGATTCCGCGCTCATCACTCGAAACATCCCGAATCCGTGCGGAGCACGTTGAAGCTGTTCGATCAACCCCAGTGCTCCCGCGATCAATACGGGAAACAACAGCGGCCGCCAGATGTCGGCGAACATGGTTGAGAGCAGCACCGCGAAACTGAAGAACACCGCGCTCACCAGGAACGCGCAGCCTGCTTGAATCAGGGTGTCGCCCAGCGAATATGTTTTGCTGATCGCCGGCGAAAACAGCGGCAGCATCAGCGACGAAAACATCGCGAGCATGAACAGTTCCGCCAACCCAGCCGCCGTGCGCACGCCCAGCAATCGCGCGCGCGATACCGGCAGCGATAGGGTGAACAGCGCCGCTCCGCCCGAGGACTGCGCCAGCAAACCGCCCGTGCCCAGCAGCACCGCGAACAGCGTTCCCAGCTCCAGGAGATTTTTGTCGAACCATTGCGACCAGATGTAGCTGTGATACTGCCGCGACATGTCGATCGCTTCCTGAATACGCCGCCCGATTTCGCCGTTCACGTGAAGATTGTCGGCCAGTGGAAGCAGTTCCATGAGCTTCGGCCACAGCAGTACAGTGCTCGCCGCGGAAAACAGCATCAGCGCCAGCCCGATAATGAATCGCCATCGCGTTTCCAGCCAGGCTTTATTCAGTAGTGCTTGATTCATCGCCGCCCCTCCTCTCGAATCGTTTCGAGAAAAATTTCTTTCAGCGACACCGGCATCGCGTCGATCGTCGAAGGATTCAGCGCGCGCGCTTCTTCCATCACGCGATCAAGTCCCGTATTCGCGACGATCGTCAACACCCGGCCCTCCCGCACCACGCTCACGATTCCTGGCGAACGCAGCGGCGCTTGTGGCGCGTCGTTCTCGAACACCAGCTGGATACGGCGGTAATTCTCGCGCAGATCTTCGAGCGCACCGGTGAGCGCCGCCACTCCGCGGTCGACAATCGTCACACAGTCGGCGATTTGGTCCACTTCCGCGATTTGGTGCGAAGAAAAAAACACCGTCTGCCCTTCGCGAGCCACGTGCGCCACCAGAGCCTGCAACACTTCTTCGGTCACCGCCGGATCCAGACCCGACGTTGGCTCATCCAGAATCAGCAGCTCCGCTCCTCGCGCCAGCGCCAACAGCAGTGCGAGCTTGGTCCGCATCCCCTTCGATAGCTCTTTGATCCTGCGATCCAGCGGCAACTCGAATGACCGCAGATAGCGCTGCTCCAGATCGCTGCGCCAGTGGGGGTAAAACGCCGCGGTAAACCGGATGATCTCGGCGACGGTCATGAAATCGTACAGATCCTTTTCCTCGCCCGCGAATGCCGTACGGCGCCGGATCGCCACGCTTGCGTGGGGAGAATCCGCCGCCAGTCCGAACACTTTTGCGACTCCGCTGCTCGCGCGCGCCATGCCAAGCAGAATCTTAATCGTCGTCGTCTTCCCCGCCCCGTTGCGCCCCAGAAATCCGTGGATCGAGCCTGCGCGCACTTCCAGATTCATGCCGCGCACCGCTTCGACCGGTCCGTAGCTCTTTCTCAATCCCGATGTTTCGATCACCACTGCTTCACTCATGCTTGCCTCGTTCTTCTTTGCGATTCAGCCCCGCCAGCTCGGCTTCCACCAGCCGCCGGATTTCTTCTTCGCTCATCCCCGCCGCGCGCAATCTAGCGATTGCCGCCGCGACTATCGTCTGCCCCGCGCGCAGCTTATCGGTCGCCTTTTTCGCGGGTGCGTTGCTCGAAATGAATGCGCCCGCGCCCTGCCGCAGTTCGATAATTCCTTCGTGCTCCAACTCCCGATACGCCTTCGCCACCGTGTTGGGATTGATCACCAGCTCCTCCGCCAGAGGGCGAATGCCCGGCAACTGCTCGCCTGGCCGCAGCGCGCCGGTTTCGATGGCGTGCTTTACCTGTTCCATCAACTGCAGATAGATGGGAACGCCGAGCGACGGATTGGGCCGGAAAATCATTTGTACTGTACTACTGCACTATCACACTGCTACTCTGCCACGACCCGCCAACCGTGTCAAGAGGAAATTTCAGTACGATTGCTGCATGGGCGCTTTTCGGAACGTCCGCTATGCCTTGCGCGGACTTCGGCGTAGTCCCGGGTTTGCGCTTACCGCGATCGTCTCCCTCGCCCTGGGCCTTGGCGCCAGCCTCGCGGTCTTTACCGTCGCCGACAATCTGCTCATCCGCCCGCTTCCCTATCGCGATTCCTCGCGCCTGGTCATGCTGTGGGAAACCAACGCCAAGCGAGCCGGCGGCGAATCCGGTCACTCCGAAATTTCCCCCGGAAATTTTCTCGATTGGAGATCACCAGCCGGTTCGCTGGAGGGGCTTGCCGGCCTGCGCGAATCCCACTCCGTGTTGAGCGATAACGATCGCGCCGCGGAGCTCGCCAAACAGAGCGTGACTGCCGATTTCTTCGATGTCCTGGGCGTCGCGCCTGTGCTCGGCCGCCGCTTCACTCCCGATGACGATCGCCCCGGCGCGCACGATGCGATCCTCATCAGTTATCGACTGTGGCAGCGCTGGTTCGCGGGCGATCCCAACATCGCGGGCAGGAACATTCAGATCGATTCCACACCGCGCACCATTATCGGCGTCATGCCCGCGAACTTTTATTTCCTCAACCGCGATGTCGATCTGTGGGAGCCTCTCGCCCTCAATCCCGCCGAAGATTATCGAAAAACACAAGGGCGCGTGATGCTCTCGATCGGCCGGCTGCGCCCCGGCGTTTCGCTGGATCAGGCACAGGCCCGCATGACCGCGATCGCCGCGCACCTCGAATCCGCCTATCCGGTGTTCAACAAAGATTGGACCATCCAGGTCGAGCCCCTTCGCGATTCCATGTTCCGCGAATCGAAACCCGCGCTGATCGTGCTGCTCGCGGCCGTCGCGATGATGCTCGCCGTGGCCTGCGCCAATGTCGCGAACCTGCTGCTCGCCCGGTATAGCGCACGCCGCCACGAAATCGCAGTCCGGGCTTCGCTCGGCGCGGGGCGCTGGCAGGTAATCCGCCAATTACTCGTCGAAAGCCTGATCCTCGGAATCATCGGCGGAGCTGGTGGCATGGCGCTCGCCCGCGTCGCCATTCGCGGATTGATCGCTCTTGCCCCGGCTGCGCTCACCCAAACTTCCGAAATCCATCTCGACTCGCGCATCTTCTTCGTCGCGATCGCGCTCTCGCTCGCGACCGGAATTCTGTTCGGTGTCGCGCCCGCGCTCGCTGCTT
Source organism: Terriglobia bacterium (assembly GCA_963819125.1). Lineage (GTDB taxonomy): Bacteria > Acidobacteriota > Terriglobia > Bryobacterales > Bryobacteraceae > Palsa-187. The sequence goes on along the minus strand of CAWFUQ010000004.1, from coordinate 49,640 downwards.
CCCGTCTCGATCTGCTCAGCTCGCTACGCGGCAACGATCGCAGCTCCACTGGCGGTGGCTCGAGTCTCCGAAGCTGGCTGGTCGCTGCGGAAGTCGCGCTGTCGGTGATTCTGCTCGCCGGCGCGATGCTGCTGTTCCGCAGCCTGGTCGGACTCGAAACGCTGCACCCTGGGCTCGATCCTGCGAATCTACTCACCTTCCGCGTCTCTCTTCCGCCCACGCGATTTGCGCAAGCGTCGGCGCGCGATCAGTTCTTCCGCAGTGCGCTCGATGAGATCCGGCAACTACCGGGAGTTCGATCCGCCAGCGCGGTCAGCTTTCCGCCTTTCAGCGGTCACGGCACGGGAACGTTCGTCAACATCGAAGGCGTCGCGGCGCCTGCGCCCGGCCAGGAGCGCCTTTCTTTAGTTCGCGCCGTGATGCCGGAATTTCTGAAGACCATGGGCATCCCTCTCATCGCCGGTCGCGATTTTTCCGCTTCTGACGATCAGGAATCCGCGCCGCGCCGCGTTCTGGTGAATCAGGCTTTCGCACATCAGTTCCTGCACGATGCGAATCCGCTTGGCCGCCGCATTCATCTCGATCTGCTTGATCCCGAAAACACGTTCGCCGAAATTATCGGCGTGACCGGAAACGTGCGCGAATGGTCTATCGATCGCGAACCGATGCCTATCGTCTATCCCATCTACGCGCACTTGAGCCGCGCCAGCATGACCTTCGCCGTACGTGCCGATCGCGATCCAGCGAGCCTCGCCGAACCCGCGCGCCGCATCATTCGCGCTCTCGATCCCGCCCAGCCTATCGCCGAAGTACGCACCGTCGAGGATCTCCTCGGCGAAAATTTCGCGCGGCAAAGATTCGGCGCATGGCTGCTCTCCGGATTCGCAATCGTCGCGCTCGCGCTGGCAGGCGTTGGAATTTATGGCGTGCTGGCGTATTCGGTGGTCGCGCGAACTCGCGAGTTCGGGGTGCGAACCGCTCTGGGCGCCGACGCGGCGAACATCGTCGGGATGGTGCTGCGATCGGGCGTGCGCGTGGTCACCGGAGGATTGGTCGCAGGCTTAGCGGGAGCTCTCGCGCTCTCCGGATTACTGAAGAATCTGCTGTACAACGTGGCCCCGCGCGATCCGTTGACGTTCGCGACGATGCCGGTGGTGCTCGCCGCAGTCGCCCTGGCGGCCGCGATTCTTCCCGCCTGGCGAGCCGCTCGACTGGATCCCATGAACGCGTTACGCTCGGAGTAAATCATGGAACGTCCCATTATCTGTCCTGTCAGCCGCTCGCTCCCGGTCGCCGATCTCGACCGCATCGTCGCGTTCTATCGCGATGTGCTGGGCTTCGAACTGCGCGGCGATTCGCTTGTAAACGGCCCTGCCGAGCTCTATCCCGACCAGGAACAATCCACGCCCGAAGTGTTTTACTTCGAAGTCGCCAATGTCGACGCGCTTCACGCCGCGATCTGCGCGCGCGGCGGTCATCCGGGGATCATCGGCAAAGTGAACTGGATCAAGATCCGCATGTTCCAGATCACCGATCCCACCGGCAACGTGCTGCTATTCGGCAAGTCTTTCAATTTTCCCGATCCTGCGAAGCCAGCGCCGATGCTCGAAAAAGCTCTGCCCGAAATGCCGCTCGACGATGTCGCGGCAGGCGTTGCGTATTACCGCGACGTGCTCGGCTTCAAGATCAATTACCAGCAGCACGATTTGGGCGTGATGGATCGCGATTCGGTCACGCTGCTGCTGATTGCTCGCACCACGCGCCATGAGGGTATCGGATCGGCGTCCTTTTATATCGCCGACGCGGACGCGCTCTACGCCGAACTCAAATCGCGCGGCGCCGATCTGCGCGGCGAGCCGGTCAGCCGTCCGTGGGGTCTGCGCGACTTTCGCGTCTGGGACCCGGAGGGCAATCAGATCACCTTCTGCCAGCCCTTCGAATAGCGGACACTATGGCAATGGCCAAAATTGAAACCGCGCGCGGCGCGATCGACGCATCGCAGCTCGGCGCCACGCTGATGCACGAACACGTCTTCGTGCTGGATTTCGAAATCTTTCACAACTACCCGGAAGAATGGGGCGACGAAGAGCAGCGCGTCGAGAGCGCCGTCGCCCGCATGAATGAACTGAAGACGCGCGGCGTAGGCTCCATCGTCGATCTCACCGTGATGGGCCTGGGCCGGTACATGCCCCGCATCGCGCGCGTCGCTGCGCAGACCGGACTCAACATCATCGTCGCCACCGGCTTTTACACCTACGACAATCTGCCGTTCTATTTTCGCTACCGTGGGCCGGATACTGTCTTCGGAGGGCCCGAACCTCTGGTCGACATGTTTGTGCGCGACATCACCACAGGCATCGCCGATACCGGCATCAAAGCCGGCATTCTGAAATGCGCCACCGACGTTCACGGCGTAACGAAAGATATCGATCGCATTCTGCGGGCCACCGCTCAAGCGCATCGCTACACCGGCATCCCGATTTCAACGCACACCGCCGCGCGACGGAAAGTCGGCCTCGATCAGCAGCGCATCTTTCGCGAAGAAGGCGTCGATTTATCGCGCGTCGTGATCGGTCATTCGGGCGACACCACCGATCTCGCGTATCTGGAAGAACTGATCGCGAACGGATCCTATATCGGCATGGATCGCTTCGGCATCGACACGATTCTCTCGTTCGAAGATCGCGTGAACACGGTCGCCGAGATGTGCCGCCGCGGCCACGCGCCGCACATGGTGCTTTCGCATGACGCCGCGTGCTTCAATCACTGGCTGCCGGAAGCTCCCATCAAAGCGTCGCTGCCGCGCTGGAATTACATGCACATCCACAACGACGTGATTCCCGCGCTCAAAGCCCAAGGCGTGACCGATGAGCACCTGGACACCATGCTGGTCGAAAACCCACGGCGGATATTTTCCACACAAGGCGGCTACTGATGCCCGCAAGGCGGTTTTAATGTTTGAAGGATTTCGAAAAGAACGAGTCCAGATCACCGGCCCGGATGACGTCGAGATCAACGTGCTGATCGGCGGCAGCGGACCTCCCCTGCTCCTGCTGCACGGCTATCCGCAGACGCACGTGCTGTGGCACAAGATCGCCCCGAAGCTCGCCGAAAACTTCACCGTCGTCGCAGCCGACCTGCGCGGCTACGGAGACAGCAGCAAGCCTCCGGAAGGCGCCAACCACGTCAACTATTCCAAACGAGCTATGGCGCTCGATCAGGTGGAGGTGATGCACCATTTCGGATTCGATAAATTCGCCGTCGCCGGGCATGATCGCGGTGGCCGAGTGGCGCATCGCATGGCTCTCGATCACGCTGACCGGGTGACCAAAGTAGCTGTGCTCGATATTGTGCCGACCCACAAGCTGTTTCACAACGTCACCAAGAATTTCGCCACGGCGTACTACCACTGGTTCTTCCTGATCCAGCCCGCGCCGTTTCCGGAAACGCTGATTGCAAACAGCATCGAATATTTTCTGGAGCGTCAACTCGGCCGTTTGAAGCCGGTGGCGATCACGCCCGAAGCGTTCGCCGAATACTCGCGCTGCTTCCGCAACCCCGCGACCATCCACGCCGCGTGCGAGGATTATCGCGCCGCGGCATCGATCGATCTTGAACATGACGATTCTGATTTGACTCGCAAGGTCGCGTGTCCATTGCTCGCGCTGTGGGGAGCCAAGGCGCCGATGCACCAGCAATTCGACGTACTTGCGACATGGAAAGAGCGCGCCGCCGATGTTCGTGGCAAGGCTCTCCCGTGCGGTCACTATTTGCCTGAGGAAGCGCCCGAAGAAACGCTCGCTGAATTGCGAGCCTTCTTCCGCGCTTGAGCTAGGCTTTCTTAATCAGGCGGACGACAAAGATTAAAACGATCGCCCCAACCAGCGCCATGCAGATCGATCCGATCAATCCGCCGCCAATCGTCAGCCCCAGCACACCGAACAGCCAGCCTCCGATGATCGCTCCGACGATGCCAAGCACGATGTCGCCGATCACGCCGTAGCCGCCGCCCTTCATGATCTGTCCGGCCAGCCAGCCCGCAATCAATCCCACCAGCAGAAAGTACAGAAACGACATGAGAGTCCTCTCTTCCTCAACCCGAATTACGGCTTAGAGAGGCTATCACAAACAGATGATTGGGGAGCAGTTCAGATTCGCGTGAGGGGAAATCTCAATACGGGGCGCGCTCGTACGGTTCAGCAGGCACTCGCCCGCGAGCCCTGCGGCTGCCCGGCCAATCCAGGCGCATATCCTTGCAGACTTCGTCGAGCATGTCCATGTTGCACACCCGGCATTCGAGCGCGAAAGCGGTGAGCAGCAGGTTATCGCAAATGGCGTTGATCACACGTGGAATGCCCTGCGCGCGCAAATGAACTTCGGCCATCAGCTCTTCAGAAAACACGGTCTGATCCGGCATGCCCGCGCGTTCCAGACGCGATTGCATGTATTCGACCGCATCGCGCAGCGTGAACGGCTGCAAGTTGCAGCGCAGCACGATGCGCTGTTTCAACTGCCGCAGATTCGGCGCGTCCAGTTTTCGATCCAGCTCCGGCTGCCCCGCCAGAATAATCTGCAACAGCTTGCCGTTGCGATTCTCCAGATTCCCCAGCAGGCGGATCTCTTCGAGCACTTCCCACTCGAGGTTGTGCGATTCGTCAACGATCAGCACTACCGTGCGTCCGTCCTGCGCCTGCTCCACCAGAAGCTGATTCAGCGCGAACAGCACCTCTGTCTTGGACGTGCGCGTGCACGGCAAATCCAGATCGTACGCGATCATTTCGAAAAACTGTTCGGTGTTGATGCGCGAGTTGAACAGGAACGCGAACTCGATGTACTGCGATTCCAGGTAATCGCGCAGGCATTCGAGCATAGTGGTCTTGCCCGTGCCAACTTCGCCGGAGAGAACAATGAATCCCTTGCGCGCTTGCACGCCGTAGACCAGATTGGCGAGCGCTTCTTCGTGCTGTTCACTGCGGTAGAAAAACGCAGGATCGGGACTGAGGCTGAAGGGGCTCTCCGAGAAGCCAAAAAAAGCGTTATACATGTTAGCGAATCGCCGTCCTCCGCCAGCATACAGGCCGGGGTTTTGCTTAAACCCTCTCTTCCCCTGTACTTATAGATAGTACCATGCATCTGGGGGAGCGCAATCGGATTTTTAGTTCCAGTACTACTGAATCGACGGATTAGGTCGGAGACCTTAGCCTATATCACTATTTCCGTGATGAATTGCGTTGGCGGCGCGTCAGTGCAATTGCGACCAACCCGAACCCCAGGATCGCCAGAGTGGCGCTGGAAGGCTCCGGGACCGCGTCAATTGCGGCAAACAACCCGTGATCCTCCACCTGGCCGCCTGGTCCCGGGATTCCGGCCGTGATATAAAGCGTTCCGGTGCTGGTTCCCTGCGCGCCGTTGCCGAACGCGAGGCTCCAAAGCCCTTGATTTATCAGCGGCATGCCATTCGCGCCGTCCAACGTCGCGATGAATGCGCCGGTGCTTAGGTTGAACGCGTTGATGCTCCCATCGCCGAAATTGCCCACCAGAAGGTCGCCGCCAAAGGAACCGAATCCCGCCGGAGCCACGGCCAGTCCCCAGGGCGAATTGAGGGCGCCTTGCGAAATCAGAGTGTTCAGCAGATTGCCGTTGGCGTCGTAGACCACCACGTATCCATTGCCCGGCCCTGCGACGTCGTCATGCTTGGCGCCGTCCTGGAGCGCGTAAGTCACGTATAGGTCGCCGTTGATGTTCTGAATGTTGAAAGGAGCGAATCCAGCGGGCAGCGACGGATCGGTAAACTTTCCCGTCGTCGATACGAGCCCGAAAGAGCTGTTGTATTCCTCGATGTTGCCGGAATTGAAATTCGTTACGAACAGATCGTTCCCCGCGATGGTCATGCCCTTGTACACCGCGCCGCTAGACGAATTGTTCACCGGGAGAACGGCCGTGGTTCCATCCGCGGGCGCCCAGGACGCGATGGTCCCGTCCTCGGTCGCGAACAGAAATGCGGCGGATCCAAAATTCGCAGTGCCGTTGAACACAGTTCCGGTGGGTGCCGACGTGCCTGTGCCGCTGCCCGGCGGAATGGTGACGATCAGCGCTTGCGGCGTGCCCGCGCCGTTGTACAGCGTCGATGTGCCGCTGCCGTTGTTCGCGATCCAAATAGGTGATGTCGGACTAAATGAGATGCCCCACGGATTCACCAGATTCGGATCCGTGTGCGCGGCGACGCCGGGAAGATCGGAAACAAGATTGGTTTGATTAAATCCGATGTTGGCGCCCAGCGCGAATATCGCAGAAAAAGTTAATCCAAAAATAAATGCGGTAACGGTTTTCATGTATCGGAGCCTCCAGTCTGCGATAAGAGACTTCGCACGGGGAGTCCGTTTCGATGAGGCGGAGATTGCGTGGATCGCGCTAAGACGCTTCTAAGACAACCCAGCCGGGAAGATTTGCGGGGCGGCCGTTTTCGAAGATAATGCGGCGTGTTTTAGGAAATGGTAAACCAGTTTGTAATGCGCGCTGATAGAAGAAATCGGTCTTGAGAATCTTGCGGTAAGATTCGTCGTTCGAATCAAGATACGCGGACTTGCCGACCAATCCCCCACCCCAACCGATCGAAAGCAGGCAGGCATCCTGTCGATTCGTAACTTCGGCCAGCTTCGCTTCCAGTTGCGCGACATTCGCAGCCAATCCGGCGATCCCGGCAGCCGCCGCGTAATGCTTGTGCCGAGCGAGTTGCGCCGCCGCATAGCGATTCGCGGCATTGAACATTTTCGTCCGATCCTGTACAGCCCGCTCCTGCCACGCGCCTTCAAAGCTCGCGCCAGGCGATGCCATTTCGACGAACAGCGGCGTGCTGTCCTCCACCTTGCGGCTATCGACCGAGCCCTTCGGTGATTTCCAACCTAACTCGAATTTGTCCGCTCCGCGAGCGACTAGAGTCGACACGCGCAGCAGATAAATTTTCATGGACTGATGCGTGGACGGCGCGGAATCCCCTGCCGAGACGCGCCGCATGCGATTCGATCCGCCTCCGCCCAGCACCGCTTCTTCCGCTTTCATCGCGGGATTGCGCGGCGGGCGGTCGTCTTTCGCGATGCGCTCCGCCAGATCGCGCATTACACCTTCGCTGAATCGATCGAATACTGAACCGGTGCGCAGCGCTCCCTTGATCGCCGTGCCGGGAACATACGGGCCCGACGGCGATTCGGCAAACGTGGGGATGAACAGATTCTGCGCAGGCGCACGCTCCCACAGTGGAATCGAGCTCAAGTGTTCGAACGGAATCCTCCGCCCCGCGAAATTCTGTGCGAATCCCCCCCACGACGCGAAATCCAGCTTCTCGGCCTTCTTCAACTGCGCCAGATATCCGTCGAGGCGCGGACCTTTTGCCAACAGCCGGAAGATTCTGCGTTGGTCGAGAACGTTGACGTGATCCTTCCACACCATGTAATCGATGGGCGCGAGACGTTGGCCGTCGCCGATCAGCGTGGGGGTCAGGCACGTGAGCCGATATTTCATTACGCTTGCCTCGCGGGAATCGCCAGCGCCAGCGCGAATCCGGCGCGATACACGGGATGTGGGAAATCGTCCGGCGCAACATCGGTAATGGCGCCGATCGGGGCCGTGCCGGCGACCAGCACCGAGCCTTCCGAGATCATGCGCGTCTGCTTCTTTAATTCGCCGGTTCCGCTAGCGCGGCCACCGCGCGTGGTCACCGAATAATTGCCTTTCTGCCAATCGACTGAATCGTTTTCCGCCGGGTGATACAGCGAAAGCACCCACCACGCCGAAGTGCCCTCATGGAGATTAATCAGGTTGCCATCAGACGTCGAAATCTCTGCGTGACCCCAGCCCCGCGACCGCTCGCCACCGAATCCGGAATCGCCCAGCAGACGAATCGCGCCCAGCAGCGGCTCTTTCCATTTGTCGTGCGAGATCTGCGCCTCAAACCATAGCCCCGCTCCCGGAGCGAATTCGAGACACGCGCTAGAGTGCGGAGCCACGCCCGCGCCATGCCGGTCAACCGCAGCAGCGGAGCGCACCGCGACACGATACGGACCCTGCGTGCCCTGCGCAATCAAGCACTCACTCGGGCCGTCGACCGACCACGCGTCGGCATCCACCGTACCGCCTTCCAGGATTTCGTTCACCAGCTTCACCGGAATAAATCGCGCGCCCTTCCAGCGAACCTTGGGTGACGGAGGCAAAGGCCAATGGCTGCGCGGAGGGACCACGTACAAAGTGTCACCGTGAAATGGAAAACAGGAGCTGAATCGCACACTCGGCGACGCGGTTCGCGCCGTATCGTCAAGCCACTTTTCCAAGAGCCCGAGCCGATCCATCGCCCCGCACACCGCGGAGTACAGCGAATCGCTGTGATAGATCCGATCCACGCGATCGCGATCGCCCGAATCGGGACCGATGCGCCAGGGACCGGTAGGGTGCAGTTTGATCAGCACGGTTTACGCTAATTTGTCCGCGAATCCGTCGGCGGTCAGCTTCTGCACGCCCGCCAGATCAGAACCCGCGGCGAGCTCCGCTTCATCGCCGCCCGAAGAATAAAACGCGCGATTGCGCCACACCAGTTTCAGATTGGCGAAGCGAACCCGGCCGCTGCCGCGCGATCCGCCGCCGCCCAGCGCGTCGTCTTCCAGCAATCGCAGGCCTTCGATCACGCGCGCCGCCAGCGCCTTGTCTTCCTCGCACAAAATGTCGAGCACCGCGCGAACTTTAAATCGCGCACCAGCCGGCACGCGTTCGAGCGTACGCGGATTGGCCTGCGCCGTGATGCGATCAATGGCGTTCTCGCTCTTCACTTCGGTGATTTCGTCGTCCAGATTTTCGCGCATCTGCGCCGTGATGCTTTCCGAATCAAGCGGCGCATCGTAAATGGTCAAACGAGCCGGACCGGTGTTGCCCCGCTCTCTGCTTTCTTTCTTCTCGCCACCTTCTTCGCTCGGCGCGCTCTCCTGCGAGACGCGATCGAGCCGCCCCGCAGCGCGCCCGAACAGCAGACAGATTTCGTCATCCGGACGATCGCTTTGATGAATGCGCACTTCCTGGCCGCGGCGCTTGGAAAGATAGACCAGCTCCGCCGGCGTGGTCAGGCCCAGCGCGTTTTCGAGCAGCGAACGCACCCGTCCTCGCAGCGAGCTGCCCGGAATGTATGGCAACCCGAACGCATCTTTCACCACCGGATTATCAGCGCCGCCGATTTCGAGCGAGCCCTTGCCCGCGCCGATGTGCAGGCCGGTTTCGCAATGAAGGTCGCCTGACAGAATCAGTTTGCCGATCAACTGCAATTGTGTCTGAGCCGTATGTGTGCTCATATTCCTCTTATTCGTTGTAGGCGACGATCGCCTCGAACAGGTCCTTAAATCGTTCGTATCCGCGAGCGTCATTGCGTCGCGTCACTTGCAGCAGCAGCCGCTCCAGCGCATCCAGACTGCGCAGCGAATGCCGCGCGATGGTGTACGCCAGCCGCGCGCGCAGCATGACGAACTGATGCTGACGCTCGCTTTCTGGCGCGCGCACCGCACGGCGAACCGCGTTGTACAAGCGCCGCAGCTGGCTCTTGGTGCCCGAATCCATCTCGCCCATGCGCACCACCACAGCGTGCGCCTGATTGTCGAGATACAAGCTGTCGCTGATCAGCTTTTCGAGCTCGATATCGGCCGGAGGGCCGCCGAAGGATCGTGGTCCGCCACCGCCGCCACCACCGAAGTTCGGACGTCCGCCTTCACGACGATCGCCACCGGGACGCGGGCCTCGATCACCACCGGGACGATCTCCGCCGCGCCCACCTTGTCCACCGCCGCCCTGCCCCTGGGGACGCGGGCCGCGATCGCCGCGCTGCTGTTGTCCCTGCTGTTGCTGCGGCTTTTTCTGTTCCTGCTTGGCAGGCTCCGCAGCCGCGGCAGTTGGAGCAGGAGTTTCTGCGGGCGCAGATTCCGCAGATGGAGTTGGTTGAACTTCTTCTTCCATGGATTTTCCTTTTTCGGCTACTCCGCCGACAATCTCGCCCATTCTAGCGCCACACGACCGGCGGGCCGCAACTTCACGGTGACCGCGCTGCGCCCGATCAGGTCGGCAATCAGCGCCGTTCGCGCTTTGCGATATTCGTTGCGCTCGCGTTCGCGCCATGCAGCCGGACGCGCCGCGCTCAAGATCCTACGGATGCGGCGATGATAGCGCCACGGCCGTTCCCCGCCCGATTTGCGAGCCTGCCGGCGCGACATCTTCGATTGCGTCTCGCGATAAATGCCGCACAGATCCTTCAGGTATTGCGGCGATACGTGAAACTCGCCGATCATGCGCATCAGCGAATCTTTCAGCTCCGCCGCTTCGGCGAACTGCTTCCATTCGAGCGTGCGCCCCAGGATCCAGATGCAATCCTTGTCGGTCGATTTCGCGGATTCCAATCGCTGGCCCGCTTCCTCGAACACCGCGCCCAGCGATGCGTCCGAAGCAGGCGCGAGCGCTATCGCCATCGTAATCGTCTTGCCTTCCGGCCCCACGAAATCCTTCAGATTTGTTTCGGCAAAGCGGCGGAACAAGCGTTCGATCTCGCGCGCCAAGCCGACCAGCGCGTCCCACGCGCCGTACACCGCGAAATCGTCGCCGCCCGAATAAATCACGGTGACTTTGCGCCAGAACTCCGGCATGGAGCACAGCACTTCCAATTCGCCCGCGAAAAATTGCTTGAACATCACCGAAAGCTGGATGTGCTCTTCAATCGATTGCGCGCGGCGGATGCGAATGCCGAAATTGTCGACGTCGCCGCGCAGCACTCCCCAAGTTCGTAATCCCGACGCGCGCGAGGCGAGCGATCTTGCCGACGCCGGCTCCGTACCGCGATCGCTAGGAGCGGCGTGGCGCGCAAACGGCAGCGAATCGGGAGAATTTCCCGCCACGCTGAACACATGCTTGCCTTCGCCGATCAGAATGCGCCCCGGCGTTTCGGGCGACCACGCGGCGGATTCTGCGTCGCGCAAGCGCATGCCCAGATGGCCAGCAAAATATTCGTGCGCGCCCGCTTCGTGCGGCGCTTCCGGTTCGAACCCGCGATCGGCCAGCGGCGTTCCGCGGCGATGATCCAACGCGTCCGTGAGCCTGCGGCGCACGTCGCTCCAGTCGCCCAGATTTTCGGTGACGCTCCAGATCAGCTTCAACGCGCCATCGCTCAGCGCCGCGATTTCAGCAGCCGAAGCCGCCAGGAACGCTTCTGCCCGTTCGCCAAATTCCTGCGGCAGCACCAGCATGAACTGTCCGCCGCCGCTCGATCCCAATAGAATCTTGGCGAGCCCAAGCTCGGCCAGCAGTGCTCGCGGCAGGATCTCAGAAAGCAGACTGATCCAGTGCGACCGGCCGGTGAAGACCTGATCGTGCTCGCGTTCGGCGGGCGCGAGGAGAAACTCGTCTATGCCGAGTAGTTTGCCTTGTAGGAAAATTTGCACGGACATCGGTAGGCGAAATGACTAGCCTATCAAAGTTTGCTGGTAGCGCAGGCCATCGGGTTTCGTGGCCTGCGTTTGCGAACCCGCAGGCGACAAAGATCGATCGCCTGCGGTACAACACCGCTCCGATCGGCGATGCGTGGCCGGACCTGTGGTGCGCCGCTAACTTTGCAACCTTTCCATCGTCTGATCCGTAATACTTGTTCGAGGTGAACCGATGAAGCCCTGGTTAATCGCGTGGCGCACCCTCCTTCGCCGCCCTGGATACACCCTCACTGCGGTCCTGATGCTGGTGCTCGGCATCGGCGCGACCAGCACTCTCTTCTCGCTGGTCGATACGATTCTCCTAAAGCCGCTGCCATATCCCCATGCCGACCGCCTGGTCTCGGTCATGGAATCCAGCCCTTCGAAAAGCAGCCCGATGAGCCTGATCGCGCCGGTGCGCCTGGAAGATTGGGATCGCCTCAATCAGACCTTCGAAGGGATCTCCGCGCTCTATGCCGAAAACGTCACCGACACCAGCGCCGCTGAGCCCGAGCGCCTGGAAGGCCGCCGCGTTTCGCCGCGATATTTCGACGTGTACGGCGCCGCGCCCCTGCTGGGCCGCACCTTCACGAAACAGGAAGATCTGGAAGGCGGCCCCACCAGCGCGGTGATCAGCTACGGATTCTGGACCCGACGATACGCGCGCGACCCTGGCGTGCTGGGTAAGCGCCTCGTCATCGGCGGCAAAGGATATTCGATCGTCGGCGTAATGCCCAACGGTTTCACTGCGCCGACCGTCGATCTATGGCTCCCTGCGCAGATCAATGCGCAGCTCATGCAGATTCGCCAGGCGCGATTCCTATCCGGCGTCGGGCGCATGCGCCCCGGCGTCACCGTCGAACAGGCGCAGGCCGATCTCGCGCGCGTGCAGCAGCGTCTGGGCGAGCAATATCCGCAGAGCGATAAAGGCTGGTCGGCGCTGGTTCAGGATCTGAAAGAATCGCGGGTGGGCGATTATCGCCTCACCCTGCTGCTGGTGTTCGGCGCGGTCGGATTGCTGATGCTGATCGCGGTCGCGAACGTCGCGGGCCTGACGCTGGCGCAGCTTCATCAGCGCGAACGGGAAATGGCGATCCGCAGTTCGGTCGGCGCGTCGCGCGGCCAGGTGATCGCCACCGTGATGCGCGAAGTGCTGCTGCTGGCGATCGCCGGTGCCATCCTCGGCGGCATCGTCGGCGCGGCGGGCGTGCAGCTCATGACGAAAATTTTCGCGACCCTGCCGCGCATCGCCGAGCTGCAGTTCGACTGGCGCGCGCTCGCCTTCACCGCGCTGGCGAGCCTCGCCGCCGCCGTCGTGTTCGGCCTGATTCCCGCGCTGCAATCCACACGTTCCGATCTGGCGCGTCTGCTGGGCGAATCGTCACGCAGCGTGGCTGGCGGGCGGCGCGTGATGCAAAGCGGTCTGGTGGTCGCGCAACTGGCGCTCACCGTAATGCTGCTCGCCGGCGCTGGATTGCTGCTGCGCAGTTATTACAATCTCAGCCACGTCGATGTCGGTTTCGACACTTCGCACGTGCTCACGTTCCACGTCGGCGCGGCGTGGGATGAGGATCGCCCGCGCATCGGCCGCTTGCAGGAGGCCTTGGTTTCCGAACTCCAGCGCCAGCCCGGAGTTCAGTCCGCCGGGATCTCCAGCTTCCTGCCCGCCACCGGCGCGACGTTGAATTTTCAGGTCGCATTGCAAGGCTTGGGGCTCGGCGGAGACACCACCGCGACCGCGGGCGTGCGCAGTGTCAGCACCGGATTCCTGCAGGCTCTGCACATCCCTCTGATTGCCGGCGAATGGTGCCCCACGCTGAAGATGGATTTCAACGCGCCATTAAAGGTGATGGTGAATCGCAGATTCGTCGATCAGGTAGCCCGAGGCGAAAACGTGATTGGGCGCCACGTGGTCACCAATCAAAGCGGCGAACGGCACGAGATCATCGGCGTGATCGGCGACGCGCGAGAGGACGGTCCTGCCGCAGCACCATCGCCTTACCTGTACGTGTGCATGTCCGCGGGCGCGTGGCCCGATCCCGATTACGTGGTTCGTAGCCAGGGCGATCCGACCGCCCTGGCCGCCAGCATCCGCCAGATTGTTCATGAGCACGATCCCAAGCGAGCCGTGTTCGGTGTGAAGATGCTCGACGGCCTGCTGGACGACGCGCTCGAACAGCCCCGCCTCAATGCCGGATTCCTGGGATTATTCGCAGCGTCGGCGATGCTGCTCGCTTCGGTGGGACTGTACAGCCTGATCTCGCTGATCGTGACCGCGCGAACACGCGAAATCGGCGTGCGCATCGCGCTCGGCGCCAGCGCGTCTCAAATCATGCAACTGATTTTCTCGGGTGCGGGCAGGATGCTCGGAATGGGAATCGCGCTTGGTTTGATCCTGACCATCGCGGCTGAGCGCACCATCAAGTCCGTCCTGTTCGGCGTGGGGCCCATGGATGTCGCGACGCTGGCCGCAGCAGTCGCGGTCCTGGTGATCGTTTCAGCGCTGGCAGCTTTCATCCCTGCGCGCAGAGCTGCCGCGACTGATCCACTCAACGCAATGCGCACCGATTAATCGAGGTTCTTGCGGTTCGTCGCACGGCGGCGCAGGAATCCAGCGCCTAGCAGCGCCGAGCCCACCAGCACGAACGTCGCGGGCTCCGGCGTGGCGGAATCGTAACCGACTGCTTCGAGCGCGGTGATTTCTACGCCTAAAGCCGGGTTGACGGTCGGAGTGGCGAAGGCATTCTGAACGCGCAGTGAGCCGTTATCCCAATCGCCCCAATCGCCGCCGTTGCAGGCGTTGTTGAAGCCGGCCAGATTCGTGTTGCCACCGTCGGTGGAGAAGTACGCGGTCCCCAACGATCCGCCAGCGCCGCACGAAGCCCCTACTTCTGAGCTATACAGGAGCACGCCCGCCGCCGAATATCGGAACAGATCCTCAGCCATCGGCCCGTCGACGGAAGTGATCGTTGCGCCGCTCGAATTGTTAATGTTGTCGACGCCCGATCCTAGTCCCAGCACCTCGTCGATCTCATGTTCAATTACAGACTGAAGAGCGTATGCATCGGAGGACCCGGGGCTGCCCGGATTGGTAATGTTCGGGTTGAACGTGATGGTGCCGTCGGTTCCAACTATGCCACCGGGCAGGCCAAGCGCTCGAAGGTCAGCCGATTTTACCCCTATATCGGTACCGCCGAAAGGATCGACGGCACAGTTGAGTGAACCGGATCCGGGCGTTCCCGCTGCCTGAAGCGCATTGCAATAGGAAGCGTAGCCAACCTCACCGAAAGCTGTGTCGCTTTGGCCCAGCCCGACGGAGCCGCTTTCGTCGAAAGTGATATGCACCGTCACCGGATTCGGGCCCGGCACTATAAAAGTGCTGTTGTAGATCCCGATGGCCGTGTTAATCGTCGCTTCAATCGCCGCCGCGTTCGCGTCACCTGTGATGTTCGAGGTGAACGTGGGGCTGATATTGAAAGACGATGTAGCAAACGCCAATGGCATCGCGGCTGCCAAGGGAATCAAGAATCGAAAGCTCACGCATTCCTCCGAGTGGAACTGCTAGTACCTTATTCTCGATGGAGACGGTACTTTAGTCAAGGGGGGAATGCGCTTAGACGCCGCTCAGGAAAATCCTGTATGACACCGGCTAAACAGCTGCCATTGCAACAGAAGTCGGCGCTTCGGTCGGCGGTGCGTCGAACTTCACGCTCACCAGTTTCGAAACGCCCGGCTCCTGCATGGTCACCCCATACAGCGCCTGCGCCGATTCCATGGTCCGCTTGGCGTGCGTGATCACGATGAACTGCGTCTCCGACGACATATCCTTGATCAGCCGCGTAAGCCGTTGAATATTCGGCTCATCGAGTGGCGCGTCGACCTCGTCCAGAATGCAGAACGGACTGGGCGTGTAGCGGAAGATCGCCATCAGTAGCGCCATCGCCGTCAGGCACTTTTCGCCGCCCGAAAGCAGCAGCACATTCTGCAGACGCTTGCCCGGAGGCGACGCCACGATATCGATGCCGCTCTCCGACAGATTGTTCTCGTCAGTCAGGCGCATTTCGCCCTGCCCACCCGCGAACAGCAACTGGAACATCTTGCGGAAATGTTCGTTGATGCCGTCGAAAGCTTCCTTGAACCGCCGCCGCGATTCCTGGTCGAGCTCCTGAATCGCCTTCTCCGTATCCCTTATTGAATCGATCAAATCCTGGCGCTGCGTGTTCAGGAAGTCGTAGCGCTGCTGCGCTTCCTGGAATTCTTCGAGCGCCTGCGTGTTCACCGGACCCAGCGCCTCGATACGCGCGCGCACATCCTGATAGCGCTGTTCCGATTCCTCGACGCTGAATACCGTTTCGTCCGCTTCCGCAGTCGACGCCACTGCCGCCGCGACTTCCGCGGCCGACATCGACAATTCCTTGCGGCTGGTTTCGTCCAGATATTTGAGCTCGGCCTGCTTCTTGACCAGCTCCAGCTCGATTTCCGAGCGCCGTTCCTGCGCCGCCTGCGCTTCGATGCGCAGCGCCTTCAGTGAATCGTCCAGCGCCGCCAAAGCCGCGCGACCTTCCGATTCCGCCGCCGTCAATCTTTCGACATCGGCCGTCGCCGTCGCGGTCTGTTGCGACAACTCCGCCGCGCGCGCTATCCAGATCGACGTTGTTTTCCAGCAGCCGCGCGCGTTCGACGCCCATGCGCTCCAGTTCGCGCGCCAGATCTTCGCGACGCGCGGTCAACTGGCGGATCTGATTTTCCAGGCGCGCCGCGGTCGATTTCTCGCCGCGCGAGCGCTCTTCCAATCCCGCCAGGCTCGCACGCAACGCCGCATGCTCTTCTCCGATGGAATGAGCATGCGTTTGCAATCGCTCGAATTCGCCGCGCGATTCTTCCAGGGCTTTTTCCTGATCGAACCGTGCCTGCTCTTTCTCCGCGACCTGCGCCTGACTGGTTTCGCGCTGTGCCCGCGACTTCGCGTCTTCGCGCGATAGCCTTTCCAGCTCCAGCCGCGCCACCGACAGGCGCGATCCCGCCCGCGCGAACTCTTCCGCCAGCTTGCGCTG
Organism: Terriglobia bacterium; assembly: GCA_963819125.1. Classification (GTDB taxonomy): domain Bacteria; phylum Acidobacteriota; class Terriglobia; order Bryobacterales; family Bryobacteraceae; genus Palsa-187. Next base: position 33,106 of record CAWFUQ010000004.1, on the reverse strand, counting down.
TTCATGATCCAGCGCCAGCGCGTCTTTCTCCTGCGTCTGCTGCATGACGCGCAGTGCTTCCAGGTCCTCGGCGAGAATCGCGGTGCCGCGTTCCAGCTCTTCCAGCGATCCGCTCAACTCGTCCGATTCCCGCTGGCGAACTTCCACCTGCGCGCTCAGCTCGCGCAATTCGCGCTTCAACGCCAGTGGTCCGCCGGCCGATTTCTTGCCCCCCGTCACCGCGTGGCCGTGATAACTCACGCCGTCCTGCAGCAGGAAATAGCAATCGGGGTTCGCAGTCGCCAGCGCCTGCGCGGCGGATCGATCGGTGACCAGGAAACAACGCGCCAGCCGGGGCAGCAGGCCCTGCGGCGCTTTTGCGAACCCGTTGGTCAGCCGCAGCATGTCGCGCAGCCGGCCGCACACGCCTGGATGCGATGACAAATCGGGCGCCAGAGGAGACGCCGCGCTCGCCTCAGGGTGGACTAGAAATGTTGCCCGGCCATCCGACGACGCGCGCATCAATTCCACGCCGCGCTCGGCTTCACTCCATCCGCCGACCACCACATATTCCAGTTCTTCGTGCAGAAATTCTTCGCACGCCTTTTCCCAGGACGGATCCGCGACTTCAACGAAATCGGCCAGAACGCCAGAGGGTCTGAAGCCCTCGGTCTGGCCGTGTTCAACGTCCAGGAACAGTCGCTTTACTGATTCCGTAGTGTAGGCGCGATGCGACAGGATCTCTTCGAGTGAATCTTTGCGCGCCTTCTGACGCGACAACGAAGTGCGAATCGCTTCCAGCTTGTGCCGCGATTCGACAGCCCGCGCCTGCCGCGATTTCAAATCTTCCTCAACCGCGCGACGCCGATCCGCCAGCGATTCGAGCTCCAATTGTTGCGCCGACAATCGCGCGGATAATTCGTTCTTGACGCCTTCCAGCCGCGTCTGATCCGCCAGCGCCCCTTCTTCTTCTTTGCGCGAGCGATCGGCATCGCGCTCCATCGCCGCCAGATATTCGTCCATCTGCGCGAGCTGATTGCGCAGCGTCGACGCCTCGCCCAGCAGCCGCAGCACCGCTACGCGCGAAGTTTCGAGGCCCCGTTCGCGCTCGCGCAGATCGTTCTGCAGTTCGTCGCGCTCCTGCGTTTTTTCTCGAGCCGGGCGCGCATCGCCGAGCTCTCCTGCTCGATCGCCGCGACGGCCGCAGCCGCGACTTCCAGTTCCGCGATCTCGCGTCCTGCCGCGTGTCCAGCTCCTGCGTTTCCGCTTCGCCCGCCGTCAAGCGCTGATCGATCGCCGCGATCTGCTTGGCCTGCAATTCCAGGCGGCCGCGCGTGCGCTCCGATTCGAGATTCAATTCGGCCACCATGCCCCGCGCCGCGGTCAGCGCCGCTTCCACGCGATAGCAGGATTCCTGCGTCGCGGTTTGAGATCTTTCCTGTTCGGCGACATTCGCTGAAAGCGTCTGGAAGCTGGTCTGCGCCTGATTCAAATCGAGCGCCAGCTTGGCCGCTTCGCGCTCCAGCATTTCGAATCGGCCCGACACCGCCCGGCGCAGATGCGCCACCATTTCCGCGCGCAGCTCTTCGTATCTCTTCGCCTTCGATGCCTGCCGCTTGAGCGAATTCGCCTGCCGCCCGACCTCTTCCAGAATGTCGAACACGCGCGAAAGATTCTGCCGCGCGCTTTCGAGCTTCGCCTCGGCCAGCCGCTTGCGCGTCTTGTACTTCCCGATGCCCGCCGCTTCTTCAATGATGGCGCGGCGGTCGGCAGGCTTGTTCGAAAGAATCTGGCCGATGCGGCCCTGCTCGATAATGGCGTAGCTTTCCGGGCCGAGGCCTGTGCCGCTGAACAGATCCTGAATGTCGCGCAGGCGTGCGGTCTTGCCGTTGATCAGGTACTCGCTTTCGCCCGATCGATACAGCCGTCGCGTGATGGTGACCTCTTCGGCTTTGGGATGGCCGTTGGCCAACTCTTCCATGGGCAGGTGCCCGGCCGGATCGGACATGGTGAGCGTGACCTGCGCCATCCCCAGCGGCTTGCGCTCGCGAGTGCCCGCGAAAATCACGTCTTCCATGCGGGCGCCGCGCAGGCTTTTTGCGCTTTGCTCGCCCAGCACCCAGCTGATGGCGTCGCTTAGGTTGGATTTGCCGCAGCCGTTAGGCCCCACGATCGCGGCGATGCCGGAGCCGTGGAACCGCATCTCGGTCCGGTCGTAAAACGACTTAAATCCATGGATGTCGACGCGTTTGAGTTTCAGCAAGGCGAGCCTCTCCCAATAGGACGTTCAATCAGGGGGAGTGATCTCATCCTAAACCGATTCGGTCGGAAAGTAAAGCGGGTCCGGTACTGAATCTTGGGGCGTGCTTCCGATGACGTCCATACCTGGGGGCACCATTGCCGTTTGTTGCCAAAAATAACTGCTCAATTTCGGCGAAAAGTTGGTAAGATTGCAAGTGGAACTGCCCGCCCGACCGAACTGTGGCCTTTATGGTCTGCGTTCCCGCGAGGGATAGGTCGGCGGGCCCCTTCTCTCAGTTCGGCCAAGTCTGGACGAACTTCTCTCTGCTTTTTACTGCGTCTCTGAATCTGTTGTCCCTGACGGCGCACGATCGCATCACTGCGCCGCATATCATGTCCGCGAGTTGCACCAAGTTGTTTGAATGCGAACGCTCCATTGTCACTCTCTTGATCAGGCAAGTACCATCCGAAGCCGTCATCTGTTTCCTGAGGCTCTTTTCTAAGTCCGCCCTAAAAGCTCGATCTCCGTTCTTGTCGATGATGATTTTCGAGTTGGCAAGCAGTGGCCTCACGTGTTCACAGACGATCCCAACCGAGAACTTATAGACTGCCTTTGGCTCCTTGAAGCGGTCTCCGTATAGCTTTCGTTTGTCCACCACAAACGCGGCGTAACGAAAATTCTCACTGCTAACCGTCTCCAGGAAAGCCATACGCATTTTGTCGGAGCATTGCGAAAAATGAAATTCGAACCCGCTCGGTTTGTTCAACGAATGCCGTAAGCAAGTGATCGCGCGGTCGCAGGAGTCAGCCGAGAAGGCGTCCGAAAACACCACGGCAACGCACACGAAGAGCGGCGATGAACCTTTATCGAACTTAAGGCCGCAGTCACCAGATTCGTCTATCAGGACCAGCATTGGAAAGGTAGTCCGCTATTTGTGTGTCCCTCTTGGTGGCGGCCTCGCAAGTGCGGGCCGCGAGGGAATCACGGGAGCGTTTTCTCCATCGCTTCAAGGAGCGACCGAAGGCTTGCAATCAAGTTTCGCTTGATTCCCGAATCGAATCTGACGTGAGCGAACACAATCTCCCCGTCGTCTGATGTTCCAACTGGAAGCGAAATCTCCGAAAGCTTGGGGATTCCGCCGCTTTTGGTCGTCGGTGCTGATACCGGCGGGGGCGCTCCTATCACATGGCCCCTTGTGGAAACATATTGTTTGGGCTGATCAATTGTCTCTTCCATGGTCGAATCGGTCTCCTGTTCCGATTCTAACGCGGATGTGTCCGATAAACCAGCGAATTCCATGCTGTCGAATAGGTCGCGCACGAGGGCGTCCGCAGCGTTCTTAATGAACCCCTTGTATGTGACCAGTTCGCTAGCAAGCACCTCCTCAGCGGGCCATCCGCTCGCGCGGTGTTGGTCGATCAGTTCGCGATAAATCTCGGGCTCCATGGCCGCATCGCGAATCGCTTTATGCCGACGGGGATCAGCCTCAGGAAGATTTATGATCTCAATCGCACGCTGCGTAGGAACAATACGCCCATTGAGTTTGGTAACCAAGCCGAACTTCTTAAGCGCGGCCAATGCGCTCATAGCTTGACCATGCGGCTTTCCGAATCCGATGTGGACTGCGGCCATCTCCGGTGGAGCGCCAGCCTTGTTGTCCTTTTGGTAGAGACGGCCCACTCGGTCCACCGCTTCCCTCAACCCCACAGTGGGATAGTTGGGACTGCGCGGCCTCTTAGAGGGAGCCCCTTCCGATATCGCCATCATGCACCTCTATGATAGATTGCCACAAGATCGGCGAAGCTGTCAAGGAATTTTACTGTTTATTTACTGTTGATGGTCGCGATAAAGTCACCCATTGAAGCAAAAGGCCCCGAGCGTTAACGCGCCGATCGGGGCCACGCCCACGTCAAGCCGACGCCGAGAGAATCCTAGACACGTTCATTATCGAGCTTTCGGTTGCGCGAATACGATCCGTTAATCGATGCGCCGTTGCGCCCAAACGCGCTCTCTGACGTTCGCGCCTCATTCTGAATTCTGACTCCTGAATTCTGTCTCCTGGACCCTGTAATAATCGTCCATACGCCCCGTCTCCCTCATGAACAGGAGGCGGCGTGCTGTTGGCAATTGGAGAAGAGCCCGTTTCGACCATCCCAAAATCGCTGGACGATCTGTACCAGGCGCACAACGCCATGGTGCTGCGCACCGCCTATCGCGTCACCGGCAACCAGACCGATGCCGAGGATGTGTTGCAGACCGTATTCCTGCGCCTGCTGCGGCGCGATGCGGGGGCGCTCGCGGAGATCGACAATCCGGAAAGTTATCTGCGCCGCTCGGCGGTGAACGCGGCGCTCGACGTGGTGCGCGCGCGGCAGGCCGACAACACGCTCGAACTGGAACGCACCGCATCGAGCGGATCGTGCACCGAACTGCGCGATCTGCGCGACACCATGCGCCGCGCCATGGCGAAGCTGACGCCGAAAGCTGCCGAAATGGTCGCGCTCCGATTTTTTGAAGGCTACACCAATCCTGAAATTTCGAAATTGATGGGCCTGTCGCAGATCGTGGTCGCCGTCACTGTGCATCGCGCTCGAAAAACATTGCAAAAGGAACTTACGAAGGGAGCCGGACGATGAACAATCGCGAATTCGATGAAATCGTAGACGCCGTCCGCAACGACGTGCCCGATGAACAGGCCATTCGCGAATCGGCCGAGCGCGTCCGGGAACGTCTGGAATCCGCGGCCCAATTCGGACAATCGGCTCACGTCGACCGGATCGAATCCTGCGCCGATTACCGAGCCCTCCTGCCCGATTACCGCTCAGGCAAATTGAATGAAGCGCGCCGCATGCTGGTGGAGGATCATCTGCACACCTGCGTGGCCTGCCGCCGCGTGTTTCAAGGGAAGCCGGCGTCAGTCGTTTCGATGAACGCTCCAGCCGCGCGCAAATCGTCGATCGCCAGACGAGCCGTTCCCATCGGCATAGCAGCCGCGATCATCGCCGCGATGGCGTTCACTCTGCCGCCAGTGTTCGATCGCGTAATGGCGCCATCGGGCGCTCGCGCGACGGTCGCATCGGTCGAAGGTGGACTGTATCGAGTCTCCGATCAAGGCCTGATGGCGCTTTCGACCGGCACACAGCTTGACGAGCATGACGAAATCCGCACCGCCAAAGCATCGCGAGCCGTGATTCAACTGCGCGACGGATCGCGCGTCGAAATGGCGGAGCGGAGCGCGCTCACCGTATCGGAGCGATGGTCGGGCAAGACCATTTATCTCGATCGTGGATCGGTAATGGTGGAAGCGGCCAAGCAGCGCCGCGGGCGCCTGGAAATCATCACGCCGGATTGCGCGGTATCGGTGAAAGGAACAATTTTCGAAGTGAGCCGCGGAACCAAAGGCTCGCGCGTGTCGGTGGTCGAAGGCGAAGTGAAGGTCGATCAGGATAACGACACCAAGCTGCTGCATCACGGCGACCAGACCGCGACCAGCCCGTCGATGACCGCCACCAGCGTCGCCGACGATGTCGCCTGGAGTGCGAATTCCGCGAAATATGTGGCGCTGCTGGCGGACCTGGCGGTGGTGCAGAAAAAAATCGACGCGATCCCGGCGGCGGGGCTGCGCTACAAGTCGAGTCTCACAACTCTGGTTCCAAGCAACACAGTGATCTACGCCGCGATTCCCAATCTGGCCTCGACGGTTGCCGAAGCGAATTCGATTTTCGAAGCGCAGGTGGCCGAAAGTCCGGTGCTGAAGGAATGGTGGAATCAGAATGAGACGCAACAGCTCCGCAGCATCGTCAATGAGCTGAAGACGTTCGGCGATTATCTGGGCGATGAGATCGTGCTGGCCGTCCCCGCGGTCAACGGCAAGATTCAGAATCCGATGGTGTTTGCGGAAGTGAAGAGGCCGGGGCTGCAGGAATTTCTCGATCGCCAGTTCGCGACGTTGAAAGCCGCCGGATCGCAAACGCCGATCGCGAAAGTCACCGGGAATTTCATGATGATGGGCGGGAGTGATGTTCGCATGGCGAACGGCGAATTTCTCACCACTCCATTCGGCCAGCAGGTCGCGCAAACCTATCGCAACGGCGCGAATTGGGTTTTTTCGGCCGACATGGAACAAATCACGCAGGCGCACGTAAATATTCCTCAGAACATGGCCGCTGCGTCCTCTATTACCGGATTCGACAACGTGCGCTTTCTCACGATTGAGCGCAAGACCAATCTCGGCAAGACTGAAAACAGCGCGGCGTTGAGTTTCGGTGGATCGCGTCACGGCATCATGAGCTGGATGGCCGCGCCCGGCCCGATGGGCACGCTCGATTTCGTTTCGCAGGATGCCAGTTTCGTGGTTTCCTTCGTCATGAAAAATCCAGCGCAGTGTTGCAGGAATTGTTGAGCACCAGAGCCACGGCAGGCTTGCAGCAAGTGCTGAACGGGGTGGAACAGGGAACCGGGGTGAGCCTGCTGAACGATATCGCCGCGAACCTGGGCGGCGAAATGACCATCGCGTTCGACGGGCCGATTCTGCCGCTGCCTACCTGGAAAGTCGCGATTGAAGTCGATAATCCCGCGCAGGTGCAGACAGCGATCGAAAAAGCCGTGCAGGCCGCGCAGCGCGATGATCCGAAATCTAATGTGACGCTGGCCACCTCGGAAGCGGGCGGGCTGGCCTATCACAAGCTGACGACCACCGCGCTGCCCATCGAAGTCGATTACGTTTTCTCGGACGGCTACCTATTAATAGGATCGAGCCAGAGCGTGCTGGAACTGGCGATTCAGAATCGCGCGGCGGGATTGACGCTGCCGCGCTCCGAAGCATTCCGTGCGCAGATGCCGCAGGACGGTCACGAAAATTTCTCGGCTCTGATGTACTACAACATGGGTCCGACGGTCGGCCCGGTGGTCGACCAATTGAAGAAAAGCGGTCTGATGACGCCCGAGATGCAGCAGTCCATCGGTCAGGTCGCCAGCAATCGCGAACCGGGCATGATCTACGCGTACGGTGAGCCGGATCGCATCCGGGTGGCCAGCCGCAGCGGATTCTTCGGACTGGACCTGAGCACACTGCTAGGATTGAATGCGAATGGGATGGCGGCGCTGCCGCAGTTGCTGCCGCTGAATTTCGCTGCGAATATCGCCGGGAGAAAATGAACGCGGTTATCGAACTCGACGGCTTGGGCGTGCGCTTCGGCAATCGCGACATCCTGAAAGATCTGCGCGTGTCGCTGGGCGGCCGCACCATCGGCCTGCTGGGCCCCAACGGCGCGGGCAAATCGACGCTGATCCAGACACTGCTCGGATTCGTTCCGTCGATCACCGGCACGGCGCGGATTTTCGGTCACGATATTCGCACCGAGCAACCGAAAATCCGCACACTGATCGGCTACATGCCGGAGAACGATTCGTTCGTGGCCAACATGAGCGCGGTTTCGTTCATCCGCATGATGGGCGAATTGTCCGGTCTTCCGGCCGAAGCGGCCTTGGAACGCGCGCATGAAGTTTTGTTTTATGTCGGATTGGGCGAAGCGCGCTATCGCATGCTGGGAACGTATTCGCTGGGCATGAAGCAGCTTGCCAAACTGGCGCAGGCGATCGTGCATGGGCCCAAGCTTCTGATCCTCGATGAACCGACCAACGGTCTCGATCCGCCCGCGCGCCAGCGCATGATCCGTCTGATCCATGAAATGAAAGATTCGGGCGAGATGCATCTGGTGCTGTGTTCGCACCTGTTGCGCGATGTCGAAGAAACCTGCGAAGAAGTGCTGATCCTGAAAGCGGGCCGTATCGTGCATCAATCCAATCTGGAAGAGGAACGCCGCGCCAACAAGCGGTTCGTCGAAATCGAAACGTTTGGCGACGATGCGGGTTTCGCGGAAGCGCTCGCCGGGCTGGGTTGCGAAACGGCCGCCGCGGGAGTGGGGCGCATGAAAGCGGTGCTGCCGGTCGGCTTTGAGATGCGCGAGATTTACAGGCTGGCGGCGGATCGCGATCTGCAACTGCGGCGTCTGAATTATCGCCGCGACACGCTCGAGGATATTTTCCTGAAAGCGATGGCGGAGGTATGAGTAGCGCAGGCCATCGGTTCTTGTGGCCTGCGTTTACAAAATCGCAGGCGACAGAAATCGATCGCCTGCGCTACAGCAAGGAAAACCATGGCCGTTTATAAACGCACCTATAAAGGATACGCAGGCGGCTTCACGGCGCGATGGTCGCGATTTCTGATCCTGCCTCGCTACAGCTATCAGCGCCTGTTCCAATCGAAATTCCTGATGCTGTTTCGCCTGGCATGCTGGATCTATCCGCTCGGCTTGCTCGCGTTCATCTACCTGGCGCACAATCTATCGTTTCTTAAAGCACTGGGCGCGAATCCGAATTTCGTCAGCGTCAACGCCAGCGTCTTCCTGTACTACTGCAACTTCCAGGCGACGATGGCATACATCATGACCGCCTTCATCGGACCGACGCTGGTTTCGCCGGATCTCGCCAATAACGCGCTGCCCTCCTATTTCTGCCGGCCATTCTCGCGAACCGAGTACGTGCTGGGCCGCATCAGCGTGCTGGTGTGGGTGCTGTCGTCGATCACCTGGATTCCCGGTCTCATCCTGTTCGCAGTGCAAGCCGAGCTCGCCGGCTGGGATTGGACGAAAGAGAACTGGTTCATCGCGGTCGCCATCGTGGCGGGCAGTTTCCTGTGGATCGCGATGCTCAGCCTGATCGCGATGGCGATGTCGGCGTGGGTGAAGTGGAAAGTGCTGGCGGGCGCGTTCATCATCGGGATCTTCGTGGTGGGGGCGGGGCTCGGGGCGGCGATCAATGCGGTCATGCGCACCAAGAACGGCAACCTGATCAATCTGATGCAGATGAATTTTACGGTGTGGGCTCGCCTGTTCCGTACCACCGCCTTTACGCCCGACATTTCCACTTACGACGCGTGCATGGCGGTGCTGGCGGCGTGCGTCATCAGCGTGTTTCTGATCACCCGAAAGGTCCGCGCGTTTGAGGTGGTGAAGTAATGCCGCCTCCTATCGAGCAGAGTCTGATCGTGCTCGAAGACGTTTCGCGATTCTATGGCGAAGTGCTAGGCGTCAATCGCGTCACCCTGTCGATTCCGCCCGGCATCACCAGCCTGGTCGGCCCCAACGGTTCCGGCAAGACCACGCTGATGAACATCATGACGGGCCTGGTTCGTCCCACGCGCGGCTCCGTTCGTGTTCTGGGAATCGGCCCGGACGATCCCGAAAAGCTGTTCCGCCTGCTCGGCTATTCGACGCAGTTCGATTCGTTTCCGAAAGGCCTCACTGGCTTCGAATTCATTTATTCTTTCCTGCGATTGTTCGGCGATGATCACGCCGAATGCGAGCGCCTGGCGTGGAAAGCGATCGAACGCGTCAATCTGGTCGAGCCAGCCAAGCGTAAAGTCGCCGGCTACAGCAAAGGCATGCGGCAGAGAATCAAGCTGGCGCAGGCCATCGCGCACGATCCTCGCGTGCTGATTCTGGATGAGCCGCTCAACGGCCTGGACCCGCTGGTGCGCGCCGAAACCATCGCGCTGTTTCGCGAGTACGCCGCCGAAGGCCGCCACGTAATTCTGTCGACCCACATCCTGCATGAGGTCGACATGATTTCCGATCAGGTGATTCTGCTTTCGAACGGTTACGTGGTGGCCGAAGGAAAAATTTCGGGCGTGCGTAGCGAGATCAGCGATCAGCCCATGCAGGTGTTGATTCGTTGCGATCGTCCCGCGGCGCTGGCAGCCAAAGTTTTCGATCAGGACAGCGTGGTGGAAGCGCGGCTGCACGCCGACGGCGCCGGATTGCTGATCAAAACGCGCGATGCCAACAAGTTCTACCGCCTGCTGAATCACATCGCACTGAACGGAATCGAAATCGAAAGCGTTTCGCCGGCCGACGATAACGTGAATTCGGTGTACGAATATCTGATCGGCGGAGAGGAGCCGGGCCGATGAATTCCAACTGGAAGCTATGGACCGCGCAGGTCGGCTCCGTGATTCGCCTGGAGATGCGCAAGACGTTCTTTGCCAAGCGCGGATTGTGGGTGTACCTGCTGGCGCTGCTGCCGGTGCTGCTGTTCATGGGCCGGGCGATCGATGTGATGCGCACCAGCGAATCGCGATCGGAGATGTCGGCGGCGCATCCTGTCTCGACCGAGGATCTTGACTCGATCGAACCTGGCCTGAGCGAAGAGGACGTGATCAAGAAAGTCGGCGAGCCGTTCACGCGCCGTGAATTCCGGCGCGGCCGCCGCAACAGTCCGGTCATCGTGATGAGCTACACCGACGGCCAGAACGATTACACCTTCACGGTAGTCGATGGCGAGGTGCGCGGCATCAGCCGGCGCGATCGCGCCAATCTGCAGCAGGACACGCTGATCTTCGCCACCGTTTTTCAATTCTTCTATCTGCGACTGGCGATTTTCTTCGGCTGCGTGGGCGTGTTCGTCAATCTGTTTCGCGGAGAACTGATCGACAAGAGCCTGCACTTCTACCTGCTCGCGCCGATACGTAGGGAAGTGCTGCTGGTCGGCAAATATCTGGCGGGCCTGATCGCCACGCTGGTGATTTTCACCACCAGCACCGCGCTGCAACTGTGGATGCTGCTGCTGCCTTACGGCGAGCAGGCGACTAAATATCTACATGGCCCGGGCTGGCATCAGATCGGCTCGTATCTGGGCGTGACCGCGCTCGCGTGTTTGGGCTATGGCAGCGTGTTTCTTGCGGCCGGACTGTTCTGGCGCAACCCGATCATCCCGGCGGCGACGGTGCTGCTGTGGGAATCGATGAACATGTTCCTGCCCGCCGCGCTCAAGAAGATCAGCATCATTTTCTATCTGCAATCGCTGTGTCCGATTGTCGCGCCGCCCGATAAAGACATGTCGAACTTCGTCGCGATGCTGGTCTCGGCGGCAGAGCCGGTGGGCCCGGTGTGGGCGATCGTAGGATTGTTCGTCGTGACGCTGCTCATTCTCGCTGCCGCGGCGCGTAAGGCGCGCACGCTCGAGATCAATTACGGAACCGACTGAGCCATGATCCTCCCTGGACATGGGTCGTAAGACTCAAAACAGCCAGCCCAATCCCCCAGCGCCTACCCTAAAACAGTGATCGCAATGCGGTTGCGCGTCCTGACAAATTGGTGAGGCAAGTGCACTTCTGAAGCAGGTACCAGGAGACCTACCATGAAGACTAGACTTGCGATTGTATTTTTGATGTCATTCGGCCTTGCCCTGCCGGCGTTCGGTAAGACCTACAAGAGCACCTATCCGGTTCCATGCGGCGAGGTGTGGAGTGCGGTCAAAGACACCCTCAACAATCCGGACAACTACACCGTCGCCGAAACTGACGACAGTCAAATGACTGCTTCCTACCAGGTGAAGCACGCCGCCCATGTCACCATTACCGGAGCGATCCTGCAGCGAACCAACCACGTCACTTTAGTATCGAAAGGCGCGGTGTGTGAGATGCAGGTGGTGTCGAACTATAGCGGATTCGAGCACAACGACCAGGGCGACTTCAAGAAGCGCGTAGATGAATCTCTGGCGAAGCTGAAATCGGTGCCGCCTCCCGAGCCGGGCAAACCCGAGACGCCAGTCAAGTGATCGGCAGACTTATCACAGCCGGCATGAACGTCGACGTGCACATGTTATATTGAAGGTCGCGCGCGATTCTCGCCCGAGACGCGCGGATCGACTCGATTCTTAATAAGACACGAGCGATCCTCAAACGCGCGGGCTTGTAGCTCAGTTGGTTAGAGCGCCTGCTTGACACGCAGGAGGTCACAGATTCGAGTTCTGTCAAGCCCACCATTTCTTTCAAGGGGCTCATGGTCCTCACCAGTGTGGCGTGCCCTCATGTCCGCACGATGTCCACACGTGAGCCTCAAAGCGGCGCACGCGTGGGCCGCCATCCCTCGGAGCGAACTCTCATAAAATAACTCCCATGGCTGTGCGGCTCAGCGAAAAGGAGCGGTGGCACGTCGGGCTGCAACGATGACCAAGTGCGGATTCGACGGCGTGGCTTCGTCGAGCTCGGTGGCAACTCGTGACCTTCTGCGGGAAGACTGGTGGAGAGTCAGTCGGCCTCGTTACTTGCTCGCCGTGCGAAAGACCACGGCGAGCCGCCGCTGGAACTAAGCGTGGCGACATGCTTCAAGTATTGCTGATCCAGGTGAAGGGCGGGAGTGCTGCGCGGCCAACCGACGACGGCAGAAGACTCAAAGCCGTGGCTCGGCGGCTCGTGCTCGACAATCCTGCTCGCGACCTGGAAACGAGGGCACGCGGTGGCTCTTTCGGCTACCATCCCAGGGCCACAAGCGTCACACGAGAATGGATCGAAGTGCACGACCTAGATGCGGTGTTCCGGTGACCGGACACACGCTCGCGGGATCGTCCATCCGCCTGGAGAATCGACCCGGGGGGTAGGTCCAATTAAAGTGAGGACGTGCCCCTCGGGCGCAGCTGCGTCAGTCCGATGTCTTCAGAAATCTGAAAAAAATTAAAAATTATTTGGTGGCTCGGCAGATGGCGATTTTGAATTCCTGACCAAATTGCCTAGGTACTGGTACGAATTCCGGCGATGCGTCATCAAGGAGTTGATCGCAATCCAGCCGATGACCGGAACACTCATCGGCGGTTCGGAAATTCCAGCCTGAAATGCGGTCAGTCGCCGCCACGAATCGAAAGCATGCCCGGATCGTCCTTTCCTCAGCCTTGTGTCTACTGATAGCGCCAACGATGTGCGCGGATTCGACAATCGACTGTCGACGTAACGGCAAGGCCCAATTTTCCCCGTTTCCTGTTTTCTCCAACGTTGGCTGCGGAGCCAGTGGCGCGAGCATAGCGTCCTGCTCCCAAACGGAGAGCGTGTTAGTGAATGTTGCGTTTCGACAGCCCACGACTGTTTCGCCGGACGGCTAAGGCTCAATATGGCGACGCTCTCGGCAATATTGCGAATAAGTCAGCGGGTTCGTACGCCTTCACCACTCTAGTTAAGCATGGATATGACTTCTCCAGTGAGAGCCTTTTAATTTAACAGCGCCGGGAACAACACGGGCGGGTTTCTTCAGTTTGATGTCTCGGGGTTCGACAGCGATGCCGCGTGGGACCATATCGGGTGCTTTGGTAGATCACAATGGTGTTTTCCGGCGATTGTTCACCGCTGGTTGCGGCAATTCCGTTAACGACACCGAAGATAACATACCAGTTGAGTTTGGCGTTCCGTTTTTGCTCACGCTTCGCTAAACTGCAGGAGACAGAGGAATCTGAAGTTGGGGGCCCGCGGATCTCATAATGCAGAACTGGATTTCTCGCAACCAGTCGTCTTGAAGCGTCGGGAAACCCAATCCTGTGTGCCACGATAACGCCCAGTCCCTGAGATTTCCTCGCGGGCTGATCCTCTCTAACCGTTGCCGTTTTCATCGTTCCCGCAGTCAGGCAGCCATTCACCGCTCAGTCATAAGAGCTAGCGCCGTTCTCAATGTCGTCGGTGATTCCTGGCAACCGCTCGTCGGAGCATCGGTGTGGAAACCCCGGAGCCGAATCGCCGTCTGGCTCCTGGGGTTGCGATGCTTTTAGCACTCCCAGGTCTCTCTCGACGCGTTCAGGGCCAGGGCTGCGCTGGCACCGCGCGATTAGAAGCTCTCGGTTCCAGACTCACCACTGATGGCCTAGCACATCAATTCTTCGCGTCCTTGAGCAACTCCACGTCTTGACTTTCAGATCTGCGCGAGTAAGCATATTCGAATGTGGAGGTTGATCTCACCACGCTCAACGCTCCACCTGGGCGCGCGTGAAGACCCAGTCTTATCCGCGACCACATCTTGTGACCGGCCGCGCTTAATCCGTAGGTCCTCGGAAGCGCTTGCCCAAGCGCCGCTGACGTCGCGCCAACTCAGCTCGGCCACAACCTGCAGTCTAACATGGCGGCGTTGGGTGTCAAATTCACGCGCCATCTCGACCCCTCTGTTTTAATTTAAGGATCGTGAAACTTCTCACCATCGCACTCGCTTCGGCGCTTCTGCTCGCAGCCCAAAACCGCGCGCGTCTGGAACCCGGCCTCGATACCATCAAAGCCGCCACGCTCAAAGCCGATCTCACTTTTCTTTCCTCTGACGCGCTCGAAGGGCGGATGTCGCTGGAACGCGGTGACGAAGCCGCCATCCAATGGATCGCGTCCGAGTTCAGCAAGGCCGGATTGAAGCCGCTGCACGGCGATTCTTTCCTGCAGCCCGTGCCGCTGATCGAATACAAGATGGATCGCGAGAATACCTTCGCCTCGCTCCGCATCCACGGAGTCGAGCAGATTTTTCATGCGCCCGATGCGACGGGGAGCTACCCGAACGACGGCGTATATAAAGGACGCGTCGTGTTCGCCGGATTCGGAATCACCGCGCCGGAGCTGCACTATGACGATTACGCCGGCCTCGATGCGCGCGGCAAAATCGTACTGGTGTTCAATCACGAGCCGCAGGAGGACGACGAGAATTCAGTCTTCAACGGCAAAGGCAACACGCGCTATGCCAACGCGCGCGCGAAGATGATGATCGCGCAACGGCACGGAGCAGTGGCGTTATTGATCGCGCCCGATCCGAATCACAAGCCCGGCCAGCAGCGCGGTCCGCTGGATAATCCGCAGCAGCAGCAAGGGCGCGGCGCCGTGCCTCGAACGGCCCGTCCCACCCAGGCCGTCGACGGGGAAGAATCGATCCCGGTGTTCAACGTGAGCGCCAGAGTTTCCGAACAACTTCTGGCCGCGACCGGCAAAAAACCGGCTGAGCTTCAGAACACGATCGATACCACCCTGAAGCCGGTCTCCGCCGCGCTGGGCGACGCCGAAGCCGAGTTACACGTGGCCACATCGCAACGCAAGCGGCAGCTCTCCTACAACGTGATCGGCATGGTGGAAGGCAGCGACGCGCAGTTGAAGAACGAGACCATCCTGTTCAGCGCTCATCACGATCACGACGGATTGGCGGTGACGGGAGCGATCTATCACGGCGCGGACGACAACGGATCTGGAACGGTGGGCATTGTTTCGCTGGCGCACGCCTTCGCGGCCAATCCCGTGAAGCCGAAACGATCGCTGGTGTTCGCGGTGTTCGCGGCGGAAGAGCGCGGGCTGCTGGGCGCGTATTATTATGCGGCGCACCCGCCGCGGCCGCTCTCGACCACACGCGCGCAAATCAATTTCGACATGATCGGGCGCGATGAAAAAGATAGCGCGCAGACGCATGGCCTGATCGACATCGCCGCCGATACCTCCAATGAAGTGAATATTATCGGCACCAAGTACAGCCCCGATTATCGGGCTGAGGTGGAGCGAGCCAATGAGCACGTCGGGCTGCATCTCAATTACAAATGGGATCAGGATACGGTGCTGAATGTCCTGTTTCGCAGCGATCAGTATCCGATGCTGCTGCATGATATTCCGGCCATGTGGTGGTTCACCGGTTTTCATCCCGACTATCACCAGGTGACCGACACGGTCGAGAAAATCAACTTCGTGAAGATGGAGAAGATCCTGAAGCTGGCGTTCATCAGCGGTTTCGATTTCGCCGACGGCGCCCCGCCCAAATTCTTCGCCGCGGGCGCCCCGAAGTAGGATTTAGCGCTTCCGTGAGAAACTGGGCTTAATTGAACGGGCCCTTAGCACAGCGGTTAGTGCAGCGGACTCATAATCCGTTGGTCGATGGTTCGAATCCATCAGGGCCCACCAAATCTTAAACAGCCTCAGATCTGATATTCGCTGGCCCTCGGTGAACAACGAGTTTGGGAGCGAGAGGCGAGCCGTAATTCTCTAGAGCCCGATCAAGCTTGTCCAGCCATCGGTTCAGCTCTGCGAGCCGAAGGTGCAGCCGAATCTTGCCCTGTTCATCCCCGGCCTCAAACGCAGCGACCAATTTCTGCTCCATCTCCCTGATGGCGATCAGTTGGTCGACGATCCAGGCGCAGCCCGCATGAGGATGATTCTCCACACCGCCCTCCCAGGCACTGGACCAGCACCTGACTGCCCAAATCGGTACTAGAAGGTGTTAACAGATTGACCTGAGTCAAGATTACATAGGATCCATCAATCGACTATGCAAGATTTGCGCATCTGCGAAATTTCGTGAGCGCAAAAAAAGCGCGGACCGCAGACGGCAGTTCCAACCCGGAATTGGCAGGCTTGCCATTTCAATCACTTAGCCACTGGTTATGCAGTTGCCTCCGTGGATCATACTCGCAATATTGCTGGGTGTGTTTACTCTCGGCATTCTTGCGTGGTTTCGAAAGGAAGTACTAAACATGGCAGGGAAAAACATCGCAGTGTCTGGAACTTATCGTACTGGCGATCAAGCGGAGTTGGCCGCCACACGACTTAAGGAATCCGGCTTTGAGAGCGAGAGCATTTCCCGGCCATCGGTGCGGGAAAGCGGATTTTTGGTAACGGTCCAGTGCAGCAGCCCCGTCAGCGTTACTCGAGCAGAGAACCTGCTGCGACAGACCGGCGCACAGGATGTCGGATCCAATTTAAGAAACAGTCAGCAGGCCGGGAGTTAAAGGCAAGAAAGAGCGGAGAAATTCTGATTTCGATGGGCAGTCCGGAAAGAGGCTCGCAAGAGCCCCGTCGCCGGGCTGCGTTTTGTTGTTTTTGACGTTGTCCGAGGAAGAGGAGCCGATCGCATGCAGACCGCTGTGCGCACCCAGAAAAAGCCCAAGGCGAGTGAGAATCACCTGCTGCTGAAAACCCTGATCGCATTTAAGAACGGAAATTTCGCCGTTCGGCTGCCTGTCGATCAAGTCGGCATCGAGGGCAAAATCGCCGATACGCTCAACGAGATTCTGGAACTCAACCAGAAGATGACCAAAGAGTTCGCGCGCATCAGCAGAACTGTCGGTAAAGAAGGCAAGATCGCGCAGCGCGCCTCCATCGGGTCGACCAGCGGGTCGTGGGCGGAATGCTTCGATTCCATCAACAGCCTGATCGGCGATCTGGTCCAGCCGTCAACCGAAGTCGCGCGCGTGATCGGCGCGGTGGCGAAGGGCGACCTGTCGAACACCATGTCGCTCGAAGTCGACGGGCGTCCGCTGCGTGGCGAGTTCCTGCACACCGCGCGAGTCGTCAACACCATGGTGGATCAGCTTAACTCCTTCGCGTCGGAAGTAACGCGCGTGGCGCGCGAAGTCGGCACCGAAGGGAAGCTCGGCGGACAGGCGCTGGTGACGGGCGTCGCGGGCACCTGGAAGGATCTGACCGAAAGCGTCAACTCCATGGCGAGCAACCTGACCAACCAGGTGCGAAACATCGCGGGTGTAACCACGGCGGTCGCCAAGGGCGACTTGACGACCAAGATCACTGTCGATGCGCAAGGCGAAATCCTCGAACTCAAGAACACCATCAACACGATGGTGGACCAGCTCAGTTCGTTCGCGGCGGAAGTGACGCGCGTGGCGCGCGAAGTCGGTACCGAAGGAAAGCTCGGCGGCCAGGCGGAAGTGAAGGGCGTCGCGGGCGTGTGGAAGGATCTGACCGATTCGGTCAACGGTATGGCCGGGAACCTGACGAATCAGGTTCGAAACATCGCGGAAGTAACGACTGCAGTGGCGAAGGGCGATCTTTCGACGCGAATTACGGTGGATGCGCGCGGCGAAATTCTACAGCTCAAGAATACGATCAACACGATGGTGGATCAGCTCAGCTCGTTCGCGGCGGAAGTAACGCGTGTGGCTCGCGAAGTGGGAACCGATGGCTTGCTCGGCGGCGAAGCGGATGTGCCGGGCGTCGGCGGAACTTGGAAAGATCTTACGGACTCCGTGAATTCGATGGCCGGCAATCTTACCGCGCAGGTTCGAAATATTGCGGAGGTGACTACAGCTGTCGCGAAGGGCGATCTTTCTCGAAAGATCACGGTGACGGTGCGCGGTGAAATTCTGGAATTGAAGAACACCATCAACACGATGGTGGATCAGCTTTCATCGTTTGCTAGCGAAGTGACGCGCGTGGCGCGCGAAGTGGGAACCGAAGGGAAGCTCGGCGGACAGGCGGAAGTGGAAGGCGTCGCGGGAACGTGGCGCGATCTGACGGAGTCGGTCAACTCCATGGCCGGTAATCTGACGAACCAGGTCCGCAATATCGCGGGTGTGACGACGGCGGTCGCGAAGGGCGATCTTTCGACCAAAATCACCGTGGATGCGCGCGGCGAAATCCTGGAGCTCAAGAACACCATCAATACGATGGTGGATCAGTTGAATTCGTTCGCGAGCGAAGTGACGCGCGTGGCGCGCGAAGTCGGTACCGAAGGCAAACTCGGCGGTCAGGCGCAGGTGAAGGGCGTCGGCGGCGTGTGGAAGGATCTTACGGATTCGGTCAACTTCATGGCCGGAAATCTGACGTCGCAGGTGCGCAACATCGCGGAAGTGACCACGGCGGTCGCGAAGGGCGACTTGTCGCGCAAGATCACGGTGGACGTGCGCGGCGAAATTCTGGAGCTGAAGAACACCATGAACACCATGGTGGATCAGCTTAATTCGTTCGCATCGGAAGTGACGCGCGTGGCGCGCGAAGTGGGAACCGACGGCAAGCTCGGCGGCCAGGCGCAGGTGAAAGGCGTGGGCGGCGTGTGGAAGGATCTGACCGATTCGGTGAATTCGATGGCGGGCAACCTTACGGCTCAGGTCCGCAACATCGCCGACGTGACCACTGCGGTGGCGAACGGCGATTTGTCGCGCAAAATCACGGTGGAAGTGCGCGGCGAAATTCTGGAGCTGAAGAACACCATCAACATCATGGTTGACCAGCTCAACGCGTTCGCGAGCGAAGTGACGCGCGTGGCTCGCGAGGTTGGTACGGAAGGTAAGCTCGGCGGCCAGGCGGAAGTGAAAGGCGTCGCTGGAACCTGGAAAGATCTGACCGATTCGGTCAACTCCATGGCTTCGAACCTTACGAACCAGGTTCGAAACATCGCCGAAGTGACCACGGCGGTGGCGACCGGCGATTTGTCGCGAAAGATCACTGTAGAAGTCCGCGGCGAAATTCTGGAGTTGAAGAACACCATCAACACCATGGTCGATCAGCTCAGCTCCTTCGCGTCAGAAGTGACGCGCGTGGCGCGAGAAGTCGGCACCGAAGGAAAACTCGGCGGCCAGGCCGACGTGCACGGCGTCGCCGGAACGTGGAAGGATCTTACGGATTCCGTGAATTCGATGGCGTCGAACCTCACTTCTCAGGTCCGAAACATCGCCGAAGTGACGACGGCAGTGGCGAAGGGCGATCTCTCGCGCAAAATCACGGTGGATGTGCGCGGAGAAATTCTGGAGCTGAAGAACACCGCGAACACCATGGTGGATCAGCTCAACGCGTTCGCGAGCGAAGTGACGCGCGTGGCGCGCGAAGTCGGCACCGAAGGGAAGCTTGGCGGACAGGCAGAAGTGAAGGGCGTCGGCGGCGTGTGGAAGGATCTGACGGATTCGGTCAACTTCATGGCCGGAAATCTGACGTCGCAGGTGCGCAACATCGCGCAGGTGACCACCGGCGTCGCCAAGGGCGACCTTTCGTCGAAGATCACGGTGGATGCGCGCGGCGAAATTCTGGAGTTGAAGAACACCGTCAACACGATGGTGGATCAGCTTAACGGATTCGCGTCGGAAGTGACGCGCGTGGCGCGCGAAGTAGGCACCGAAGGAAAACTCGGCGGACAAGCGGATGTGCGCGGAGTGGCTGGAACGTGGAAAGATTTGACCGATTCGGTCAACTACATGGCCAGCAACCTGACCAATCAGGTGCGAAACATCGCGGGCGTGACCACGGCCGTGGCGCGCGGCGATTTAACGACCAAGATCACCGTGGATGCGCGCGGCGAAATTCTGGAGCTGAAGAACACCATCAACATCATGGTGGATCAGCTCTCCTCTTTCGCCTCCGAAGTAACGCGCGTGGCGCGAGAAGTCGGAACCGAAGGAAAGCTCGGCGGACAAGCTGAAGTGCGAGGCGTCGCCGGAACGTGGAAGGATTTGACGGAAAGCGTCAACTCCATGGCGGGTAACCTGACCAATCAGGTCCGCAACATCGCCGAAGTGACCACTGCGGTGGCCACCGGCGATCTCTCGCGCAAGATTACGGTCGACGTGCGTGGCGAAATTCTGGAGCTCAAGAACACCATCAACACCATGGTGGATCAGCTCTCGTCTTTCGCATCGGAGGTCACGCGCGTCGCCCGCGAAGTGGGAACGGAAGGCAAGCTCGGCGGACAGGCCGAAGTGCGAGGCGTCGCGGGAACGTGGAAGGATTTGACCGATTCGGTCAACTCGATGGCCGGAAACTTAACGGCGCAAGTACGAAATATTGCACAAGTTACCACTGCAGTAGCCAATGGCGACTTGTCGCGCAAGATTACCGTGGACGTGCAGGGCGAAATTCTGGAATTGAAGAATACGATCAACACCATGGTGGACCAGCTCAATTCCTTCGCCAGCGAAGTGACGCGCGTGGCGCGCGAGGTTGGTACCGATGGAAAGCTGGGCGGTCAGGCGGAAGTGAAGGGCGTCGCCGGCACGTGGAAGGATCTGACCGATAACGTGAACTTCATGGCAGCGAACCTGACGACGCAGGTTCGCGGTATCGCGAAAGTGGTGACAGCGGTCGCCAACGGCGATCTGAAGCGCAAACTGATTCTGGAAACGAAGGGCGAAATCGCGGAACTGGCCGACACCATCAACGGCATGATCGATACGCTGGCGACGTTCGCGGATCAGGTGACCACGGTGGCTCGCGAAGTCGGCATCGAAGGAAAGTTGGGCGGCCAGGCTCGCGTGCCCGGCGCGGCCGGAATCTGGCGCGATCTTACGGACAACGTGAATCAGCTCGCAGCGAATCTGACCAACCAGGTCCGTGCGATTGCCGACGTGGCGACCGCGGTGACCAAGGGCGACCTGACGCGATCGATCGCGGTGGAAGCGCAAGGTGAAGTCGCATCGCTCAAGGACAACATCAACGAGATGATTTTGAATCTCGCGGCGACCACTCGAAAGAACAACGAGCAGGATTGGCTGAAGACCAACATCGCGAAGTTCACGGGCATGATGCAGGGCCAGCGCGATCTGTTAACCGTCGCGCAGTTGCTGCTTTCTGAACTCACGCCGTTGGTGGGCGCGCAGCACGGGACGTTCTACATCGCCGAACAATCGGAGGACGCAGTCCTCAAGCTGCTCGCCGGATATGCGATCGACGATCACGGCGAGATGCCGCGCCGCTTCAAGCCCGGCCAGGGGCTGGTGGGCCAATGCGCGAAAGAGCGCGCCCGCATTCTGGTCAAGGACGTTCCAGGCGACTACGTGCGCATCAATTCGAGCCTGGGCAGCGGGACCCCGGTCAGCATCGTTGTTCTGCCGGTACTGTTCGAAGGCGACGTGAAGGCTGCGATCGAGCTGGCGTCGTTCGGACAATTCAGCGACGTTCACTTGAACTTCCTGGATCAGCTGACGCAATCGATCGGCATCGTTCTGAATACCATCGCGGCGACCATGCGAACCGAGCAGTTGCTGCAACAAAGCCAGGCGCTCGCAGAAGAGTTGCAGAGCCAGCAGCTTCAATTGCAGAAGACCAACGAAGAACTGCAGGAAAAAGCGCAGCTTCTCGCTGAACAAAAGACAGAAGTCGAAACCAAGAATCAGGAAGTGGAACAAGCCAAGAAGGCGCTGGAAGAAAAGGCCGAACAGCTCACCATTACATCGAAATACAAGAGCGAGTTCCTGGCGAACATGAGCCACGAGCTGCGCACGCCGCTGAACAATCTGCTGATTCTAGCGCGCATGTTGTCAGAAAACTCGGACAAGAACCTGACGCCGAAACAAGTGAAGTTCGCTGAGACGATTCACACTTCAGGAACCGATCTGCTCGCGCTGATCAGCGATATTCTCGATCTCAGCAAGATCGAATCCGGCAAGATGGACGTCGAAATCGGCGGCGTCCGCTTCACCGAATTGCAGGATTATTGCTCCAAGACGTTCCGCCACGTCGCCGACGGCAAGGGTCTCGATTTCACCATCGACCTGGGCAGCTACGTCGCGACCGAGATGATGCACACCGATTCGAAGCGGCTGCAGCAGGTGCTGAAGAATCTGTTGTCGAACGCTCTCAAATTCACGGAGCACGGCTCGGTGCGGCTCACCATCGAAAAGGTTGCGAGCGGGTGGAGTCCCAATCACCCGGTACTCGGCCGCGCGAAATCCGTGATCGCGTTTTCGGTGTCCGATACCGGCATCGGGATTCATTCCGACAAACAGCGCATCATCTTCGAGGCGTTTCAACAAGCCGATGGAACCACCAGCCGCAAGTACGGTGGAACCGGACTGGGCCTTTCCATCAGCCGCGAACTCGCCCGCTTGCTGGGTGGCGAGATCCGCTTGCAGAGTGCGCCCGAGGTCGGCAGCACGTTCACGTTATATCTGCCGCAGGCCTATATCGCACCGGCTCCGCAACTCAAGAGCGAGGATCTCTCGTCCCCTCCGGCTCTTGCAGTGACGGCCCTCGCTGCCGCTGAACCGGGCGAGGATGCAGTCGACATGATTCTCCCCGCGACGACCCTCTCGGGCCAGGAACTGGTCGACGACATGGTGATTGACGACGATCGCAGCGCGCTGCGTCCGGGCGAATCGGCCCTGCTGATCGTCGAGGACGATATCACCTTCGCGCGCATCCTGCTCGATCTCGCCCGGGAGCGAGGGCTGAAGGCGCTGGTCGCGCTGCGCGGCAGCAGCGCGATTTCATTGGCCCGCGAATTCCGTCCCGGAGCGATCACGCTGGATATCAACCTGCCGGATATGGCGGGCTGGACCATTCTCGATCGCCTGAAGCATGACCCCACTACGCGGCACATTCCAGTCCATATCATTTCGGGCGATGACGACCGCCGCCGCGGGCTGGCGCTGGGCGCCATGAGCTACCTGGAGAAATCCATGAGCAGCGATTCGCTCGCCGAGGCGTTCGCCACGATTGAGCATTCCACACAGATTCGCGTGAAAAACCTGCTGGTGGTGTGTCCGGATGGTGCGGAACTCGAACGCATCACCGGAATGCTGGCCGCGCCCGATGTCGAGATGTACACGGCCGCAAGCGGCGCCGAAGCGCTTTCCATCGCGCAACATCACCACCTGGATGGAATCGTGATCCACTCGGAAACTTCCGACATCGGCGCGTTACAACTTGTCGAGGAGTTGCAACGCCAGGTGCGTGCGCCCATTCCGCCCATGATGTTGTTCACCACCATGGCGATGACTCCGGACGAGCTGATGGACCTGAAGCGGGTGGCCCGAACCAGCGTGGTGAAAATCACGCACAGCCTGTCGCGTGTTCTGGACGAATCCGTACTCCTGATGCATCGTGATGAAGCTCAACTCCGCTTCGAACAGCGGCGCTTGCTCGAACAGTTGCGCCAGTCCGATCCCACCCTGGTCGGCAAGACCGTGCTGGTGGTCGACGACGACGTTCGCAACATCTTCGCGCTCACCAGCCTGCTGGAAGATCATAAACTCGTGGTGGCGCACGCCGAGAATGGACGGGCGGGAATCGAGCTGCTGCGGCGGACCCCCAATATCGACCTGGTTCTCATGGACATCATGATGCCGGAGATGGACGGCTACGAGACCATGCGGGCCATTCGTAAAGTCCCGCAGTTCCAATCGTTGCCGATCGTCGCTCTCACCGCCAAAGCGATGAAGGGAGATCGCAATAAGTGCCTGGAGGCCGGCGCATCGGACTACATCACCAAGCCGGTCGACCTGGAGCAGCTCTTCTCGGTACTTCGCGTTTGGATCGGCCGCAGCCATGAAATCGCGGAATCGGCCGTATCTTAGGAGTCTCGATTGACACACGGGGAGGCCTTACAAAAACTTGCGAACGGCGCCGCAGCGATCGCCGCGGACGCCACGTCTACCGATTTGAACCAAGCGCTGGGCATGTTGTCGCAACCCTCACCACAACCCAAGGTAAAGCTCCTATTAGTCGACGATTCTCCGGAAAATCTGGTGTCGCTCGAAGCGACTCTGGAAGGGCTGGGGCAGGAGCTGGTGCTTGCCAAATCCGGTACCGAAGCCCTTCGCCGCTTGCTGGACGACGATTTTGCGGCAATCTTGCTCGACGTTAAGATGCCGGAGATGGACGGCTTTCAAACCGCGGAGCTGATTCGCGCCCGGCGCCGCTCCCGTCATACTCCGATTTTGTTCCTCACGGGATACAAGAACGAAGAGCATCTGTTCCGCGGCTACGATCTGGGCGCCGTGGACTTCCTGTTCAAACCCATCGTTCCCGAAGTGTTGCGATCCAAGGTCGGCGTGTTTGTCGAGCTCAGCCGGAACACGGCGCTGCTGGAGCGGCAGGCCCACGTGCTCGGCAAAGCGGAACAGAAGTTCCGATCCTTGCTGGAGGCCGCCCCGGACGCCATGATCATCAGCTCCGAGGAAGGCTCCATCAACCTGGTGAATTCGCAAGCGGAGGTAATGTTCGGGTTCCAGCGTGAGGACCTGATCGGCCGGCAGATTACTGCACTGGTTCCGGAATGGACCGGGCACACGGTCTCGGCCTCATCGCCACGGGAGCTGATCGGACGCAACAGGAACCAGGTGGAGTTTCCCCTCGAGATCAGCGTGAGCCCCCTGCAAACCGAAGACGGGCTGCTGCTGATCTCGGCCATGCGCGACATCACCGAACGCCGCAGGGCCCACCACGCTCTGCGCGAGAGCGAAGCCCGATTCCGGCTGCTGGTGGAAAACGTAGTCGATTACGCGATCTTCATGCTCGACGTGGATGGCAATATCGTCAGTTGGAATCAGGGCGCAGAGCGTATTCACGGTTATCGCGGCGATGAAATTATCGGAAGACATCTGTCGCGTTTCTATCCGATGGAAGATGTGCAAAACGGTACGCCGCAGCAAGCTCTCCAGACTGCGGCGACCGCTGGACGGTTCGAAGTAGAGGCCACCCGCGTTCGCAAAAACGGTTCACGCTTTTGGGCCAATGTGGTGATCACCGCGTTGAAGGATGAGGATGGCCGGCTACAAGGTTTCGTCAAAGTAACGCGCGACATCACGGAGCGCAAGAAGGCGGATGAGGCGATTCGGGAGCTCAACGCGAGCCTGGAACAGCGCGTGGCGGAACGTACCGAGGAGTTGGTGGCGTCCAACGAGGCCTTGCGCCAGTCCAACGAGGATCTAAATCAGTTCGCCTATGCAGCCAGTCACGATCTGCAGGAGCCCCTACGAATGGTGGCGCTGTTCAGTCAGATGCTGTATTCGGCATATTCCTCCAAGCTCGATCCGGAGGCGGACCAATACATTTCCTATGTCGTCAACGGCGCCAAACGCATGGAGCAGCTTCTTCGCGACCTGCTGGCCTATTCGCAAGCCGGGTCCAGCTCGGAAGGGCCGGCGCAGCCGGTGCAGTGCCACACCGTTCTCGAGAAGGTGATGTTCAACCTTCAGGCTGCGATCGAGCAGAACGGCGCGTCAGTGCAGTGGGGGAAATTGCCGACGCTACCGGCCCACGAAGTTCGACTGGTTCAGCTCTTTCAAAACCTCATCGGAAATGCGATCAAGTATCGCGGACTGGAGCCCCCCAAGATCAAGGTCACAGCCACCCGCGAAAAGAGCGGCTGGACTTTTTGTGTGCAGGATAACGGCATCGGGATCGATCCGGAATATGCGCAGCAGATTTTCGGCGTATTCAAACGGCTGCATGGGCACAATTACCCGGGAACCGGAATCGGCCTGGCCATCTGCCAGCGCATCGTGGAACGGTACGGCGGCCGTATCTGGGTGGAATCGACGTTGGGCGAAGGTTCGTGTTTCTATTTCACGCTGCCGGCGGTCTCCGAGGAAGCGAGTGCCGGATGCGCGGACTAATCGAAAGCGCCCGGCCTTTCGAAGTCCGCCGTGTCAGGCTGCTTGGTACTCTTCTCAAGGTCTTCATGGAAGACCGAGTAAGCATCCCCGTTCCAGAGAATGTTGATCAGCCCCCGGGACGCCACTCCCTCCGTTTCCACAATCGCGCCGATCGGGATGACCAGCAGAGTCTGGGTCGGATTCCTGAGGCGGCTGCCGGGATGCTCTTCAAGTTTCACTGCCGGGAGAGGGTTCAGGAGCTGAAGCTGGCGTCGCTGCGGATCAGTCATGCCGTGACCTCAGAGGTCGTGCTGCGTCCAGGATATACCAAACCAGGCACAGTTTTTCGACCACGACGGGGTGATTTCGAGGCACGGGCCAGTCACACGAATCGGCGATTCCAGTCCAGGACTGGAATCAAAATTGCTGCCAACTGTAAGCAAGGACGCACCATGTTTGGGGATCTAAACCACCTCGAGACAGCCCAGCCGTCTCGGCAGTCGCCTTCGAAGGGCGCTGCCGATCCCGCACCCCAGCTCCTTAAACATCCCCGTCCGCAGTCTCATCTGGTCCAGTTTTATGGGAAGAACGACCTCCTGATGAGTCAGAACGTAGGACGCTATCTGGCCGCAGGATTGAAGTTGGATGGAGCTGTGGTCATCGGTTCCTCGCAACGCAACCAGGCGGTCGCGCTGGAAATCGACAAGTTGGGGATCGATTCCCACTGCGTGCAAGGATACGGCCGGCTGCGGTTTCTCGACGCGGAGGAGACGCTGGCGCGGTTCATGGTCGGCGGCGAGCCCTATTGGGGCCGCTTCGAGCAGACCATCGCCCAAGCGATCAACGAGATCCGTGAAGCCGTCGGTCACGGGGGACTTCGCGCATACGGCGAAATGGTCGGCGTGCTATGGACTCAGGGCCAGTATGCGGCGGCGATTCGCCTGGAACAATTCTGGAACAGGCTGCTGGCTCGCTCCTCCGCGAGTCTGTTCTGTGGATACCCGATCGATCTCTCCTCGCCGCCGCTGACCAGAGGACCGATCGATGCGATCCTGTGCACACATACCCATGTGATTCCTGGGCGTTCCAGAGAACACCCACAGGCCGCCGATCCCGCTTCTTTAAGTGATCGAACCGGCGAGATTCCTGCGTGGGAGCGGCAGTTTCTGCGGCCCGCTTCGGTCAAAATGTAAGGCGAACCCTGATATGAACAGCGCCGGCCAAGCCCGAACTCGAATGCGACCTGAAGATACCCGCGATGAACGGCACCGGCTCCGGGAAGAGCTGGATCAGTGCGAACGCGACACCCAACGCCTCTTGGACGGCGTGGTTCACGATCTTCGCGCGGCGGAGCGCGGCATCGCGACCTCGGCTGAGATTCTGCGCAGCGCGCTGGATGGAGCGCAGTCGAGCGAAGCCGAGGCTGCCTTCGTTCGATTGGCGGAAGGAAAGAGGAAGATGGACGCGATCCTCAGTGGGATCGGCTATTACTCGCTTGCGTTAGCTGGGGCCCGGCGCGCATTTGGGCGAGTTCCCACTGAGAGCATCCTGCAATCCGCGGTGGCGAGTTTAGACCGCGAGATTCGCGAGAGTAACGCGGTGATTTCCTGCGGCGCGGAGGCCGGGCATCCCCTTCCGCAAGTGCAAGGAGACGGCGAGCTGCTGCGTGTGCTGTTTCGGAATCTGATCGACAACGCGCTTAAGTACCGTGGTGATTCCGTCCCACATATCGAGATCGAGGCTACGCTCGAACGAGACCACTGGGTCTTTTCGGTGAGCGACAACGGAATCGGAATCGACCCGAAGTATTGGCTGGATCTGTTTACCCCCTTCAAGCGCCTGCACGGTTCTGAAATCCCCGGAGCGGGCTTAGGACTTGCGATCTGCAAGAGGATCGTCGCGGCACATGGCGGACGCATTTGGATTGAGTCGGAGCCAGGGAAGGGATCCAGATTCGTGTTTACCCTCCCGGCCGAAAGCGACACCAAAAATTGACCAAGACTATCCACATTTTGTTGGCCGAAGACAATGACGGAGACGTGTTCCTGGTGCGGCGCGCGCTGGAAAAACAGGGCCTGCCACACGAACTCACCGTCGCTCGAAATGGCGAAGAAGCGCTCCGGCTGCTTGAACGCGCGGGGAGAGATCCGGATTTTGAAACGCCCGATCTGATTGTCCTGGATTTGAATCTCCCCAAGATCGATGGCACTCAAGTGCTACTGCGAGTTCGCAAGAGCACCGTGTTGGGCGCCATTCCCGTGATCATTCTGACGTCTTCCGATTCTCCCAAGGATCGCGAATCGGCTCTCGAGTTAGGGGCCAACATGTATTTCCGTAAGCCAACGGATCTGCAATCGTTCATGCACTTGGGAGAAGTGGTGGCGACGATTCTGCGGGACCGGTAAGACGTCGTCACGATTCTAACGAGAGTTCCACACCACCAACAAGAAGACCAAGGTCGCGGAGCTTCTAGGGATCAGCCCACGCACACTGCACCATCGACTCGCTGAGTTCGCGGCGGCCGAAGGATCCGGCAAAGCGAGCGTGGCTTAACGCGCCCAGCAGTTCATTCCGGTCAGCCAGCATTTACTGCGGTACGCCACACCGGGCCTTCGGTCATAATGCGATGGTGCGCGTGCGTTGCCGAACCTCTCATGAACCTACTTGATCTTGTCGTCGGCAAACCGATTAAAACCAGTGATGAGCGCGCCGAGCAGATCGGTCCCGCGCAGGGCATCCCGATCTTCGGTCTGGATGGACTCAGCTCGGCTGCGTATGGCCCGGAAGCGGCGCTGAGCCTGCTGATTCCGCTCGGACTGGTGGGCGTGCAGTACATCGTTCCGATCACCGCGGCGATCATCACCTTGCTGGTGATCGTATATTTCTCCTATAGGCAAACCATCGCTGCCTATCCGTCCGGCGGCGGCTCCTATACCGTGGCCCGCTTCAATCTGGGTCCATCGGCGAGCCTGCTTGCCGCAGCTGCGCTCCTGGCCGACTATATCCTTACTGCGGCCGTCGGCATCTCCGCCGGAGTGGGAGCGCTGATCTCGGCGGTCCCTTCACTGCTGCCCTATACGGTTTCGCTGTGCATCGCGATTCTGATTATCGTCACCATCCTGAACCTTCGTGGAGTGCACGATTCGGGAACGGCCTTCGCGATTCCAACTTATTTCTTCGTGGGCACGCTGCTCATCACCATCGCCGCGGGGATCATCCGCGTCATCGTGAGTGGCGGTCATCCCGCGCCGATTGTGGCGCCTCCTATCGCGCCGCGTGCGACCGAAGTGGTGGCTTTCTGGCTGCTCCTGAAAGTTTTCGCCAGCGGCTGCACGGCCTTGACCGGCGTCGAAGCGGTGAGCAATGGAGTGAAGGCGTTTCGCGAACCGGCCGTCGATAACGCCAGAAAAAGCCTCACCGCGATTATCTTTCTACTCGCGGCGTTACTCGCCGGGATTTCTTATCTGGTCAAGGTCTACGGCATTTCGGCGACCGATCCAGGCCAGCCCGGATACCAGAGCGTTCTATCCATCCTCACTGCCGCCGTGTTTGGAAAAGGCGCCTTCTACTACCTGACCATCGCGTCCATTCTTCTGGTTCTGTCGCTTTCCGCCAACACCGCGTTCGCCGATTTTCCGCGACTGTGCCGCTCTATCTCGCAGAACAACTATCTTCCGCATGCCTTCGGCTATCGAGGCCGGCGCTTAGTGTACACCTACGGTATCGTTGTGCTCGCGATTCTGTGCGCGGCATTACTGATTCTTTTTCGCGGCGTTACGGATCGGTTGATTCCGCTCTACGCCGTCGGCGCGTTTCTCGCTTTCACGCTATCGCAGGCCGGGATGGTGGTGCACTGGCGAAGAGTTCGTGGGCCCGGGTGGACTCACAAAGCGATCGTCAATGGAATCGGCGCATTCGTTACCGGGATCACCGTCATCGTGGTGCTGGTCGCGAAATTCGTCGAGGGCGCCTGGATCACCATCCTCTTCATTCCGCTGACCATTGTTTTCTTCGTCGCTATCCGCCGCCATTACCATGCGGTGCGGATGCTCACGGCGTGTAAAATCCCCGTCAACGCGGCAAGCCTGGCTGAGCCACCGATCGTCGTCATTCCCATCGATCATTGGAGCGACATCGTGCGGCAGGGCATCGAATTCGCCGCGCGTCTTTCACCGGAAATCGTCGCGCTGCACGTGGACGCCACCGAACACTCCGAACCTCTCGAATCGGATTGGGAGCACTACGTCGAGAAGCCGTTTCGCGAAGCCGGAAAACAACTGCCCACGCTCCACGTCCTGCCGTCGCCCTATCGCTTCGTCATTATTCCCATCGTTCAATACGTCTTGGATCTTTCGAAAAAGAATCCCGGCCGTAGCATCATCGTGGTGATCCCGGAGTTAGTGGAAGACGAGTGGTACGAATACTTCCTGCACAATCAGCGCGGCCGACTCCTGGAGTGGGTGCTGCTGTCGCGTGGGAATGAGCGCATCTTCACGGTAAGCGCACCGTGGTACGCCGGCGAGCGCAATTGATTATTTCAGCAAGGCGGCCATCAGTGCGGACGCGTTGGGAACCACATCCTGAATGCTGAGACCGGCATGAAACCCCGCCGCCGCGGGCGCGCAATAGCGCACTTCCCCCAGCGCGATCACTCCGTTCACGCGAACCTGAATGATGCTATGAGACTGCACAAAATGCGGGACCAGCAACTTCAGGCCGCGCTTGGAAACTTCGATGATGCGGATGTCGGTGCGGTCTGGCGATAACGGATGGAGCACCGTCATGGATGCTGCTTCATCGACGATGTGACGGCCCTCACGTCTGGCATCGCCGGAGGCTGACCCGCCACTCCCACCCGACGATCCCTGCCCGCTGGAGCGGACCGATTTTTCCGGTCCTTCTAAAATACACACTTTGGTCTCGTTCTCCTTCTAAATGACTTCGGGGCTGTAGATCCCCTCATTAAAGGAAGCGACAACCGTCGTTAGACCCCACAATTGGCGCTATAATTCCCTTTAAAATGGCAGGCGCGGAAAAAGCTGCCGAGATCAACCTCCTGATCCCATTGGTTTACGAGGAGTTGCGGGCACTCGCCCAGGCGTACTTTCGCCGCGAATCGCCGGGCCACACCTTGCAGGCAACGGCTCTGGTGAATGAGGCGTATCTAAAGCTGGCTCGCCAGAATCAGCCGGAATGGCAGGGCCAAACTCATTTCCGCGCGGCAATGGCGCACGCGATGCGTCAGATTTTGGTCGATCACGCGCGCGGCAAGAAGAGAAAAAAACGATGGGGCGGATGTCTGCGCGTCGAATTGGGCGAAGGGCCCACCGCCTTCGTGCAGCAACCCGAAAAAATCCTGGAATTGGACCGCGCTCTCGATAAACTCGCGGCCAAGGATCCGCGTAGAGCGCAAATCGTCGAGCTGCGATTGTTTGGTGGCCTCACCGTGAAGGAAGTCGCCGAACTGCTGGGGACCTCCGTCAGCACCGTCGAGCAGGAGTGGACTTTCCTGCGCGCCTGGCTGCGTCGCGAATTATCGCGGGGCTCTTCGTGAATGACCCGGATCGCACTGCGCGAATATTCCATCAAGCATTGGAAGTTGCGCCAGACCGTCGCGCCGAATTCCTCGCCAAGATTTGCCAGGGCGACGCCGAACTTCGCGACGAAGTAGAGTCCCTGTTGCGTCATCATCAACCCGGCACCGTATCAGGCCTGCTCCAAACCAGCAGTGCAACAGCGCCGGACACAGGGACGTCGCGCACCAGTGGCTGGGCCACATCGTCACTGAGCGTGGTAGCCGTCGCCGCGACGCGTTTGTTTCAAGGGCGGCGGCGTCAGGCAATCGCCTGGATTCTGGCCGCTGTGTTCCTGGCCGCGATCGGCTATTGGACTCGCGATCGCGTGGAGCGATCCCTGCGGGCACAGATTCGCGAGCAGCTTCGTGTGGTCCTGATCGCCGACGTCACCGCGCTGGACACCTGGATCGCCGGGCAAATGCGCGAAGTCTCGCTATGGGCAGGCAACCCCACCATTCGCAATGTTGCGGAGCAGCTGACCGCGATGGCCGGCGAGGACCCGGCCAAGGCGGAGAAGCTCAAGAACTCTCCCTTGCAAAAGGAATTCTCGACCGCGCTGCGACCGTTTCTTTCCGGCTTCGCCGCGCCTCAGAATGGCGGAGCCGTGATGCTCGATCGCACCGGACTTCGCATCGCCGCGACCGCGCCATTCGAAGACTCCATCGGCCTTCAGAATAACGAGCACGCCGCGGCGGTCGCCGTCGATGTTTTGCAGGGCCAGGTCAAGTTCGTGCCGCCGTCGCGCCTGGATAACTGGGCGCGAAATCGGCCGGCCGATGCCAGGCCCGTGATTATCACCGCCGCACCGGTCCGCGATTCGAACGGGAAGATCGTCGCGATGTTGGCCATCGCAAGAGTGGTCGACGCTAGTTACACCGAAATCCTGACCGTCGCCCGAATGGGCGCGACCGGGGAGACTTATGCGATCTCGCCCGACGGTCTGATGCTATCGCCCAGCCGCTTCGACGGAATGCTGAAAAAAGCCGGGCTGATTCCGGATCGGCCCGACGCATCTTCGATGCTCACCGTGCAGGTGCGCGATCCGGGCGGCGACGTCACCAAAGGCTATCGTCCGCCGGATGACGTGGAAGCGCGGCCGCTCACCATGATCGCGCGAGTGGCCGTCGCCAGCCGCGACAAACCCGCGGATCAGCAGTCCGGCGTGATCCTGGAGCCATATCGCGATTATCGCGGCATTCCAGTGGTCGGAGCATGGCGATGGCTGCCCGAGCACGATTTCGCCGTCGTCACCGAAGTGGACGCCACCGAAGCGTTCGCGGTGGTCGGCTATGTAGGGCGCGCATTCGCGGTTCTGTTCACACTGCTGACCACCTTTGTCGGCCTGACGTTGCTCGCTTCGGTGGCGTTGGCGAGAGTTCGCGCGCGCGAGACGCGGCTGGGCGCCTACACGCTGTTGAACATGATCGGCGAAGGAGGCATG
>CAWFUQ010000003.1:0-540710 GCA_963819125.1 Terriglobia bacterium | reverse complement strand
TCCGATCGCGAATGTTCTGGATTAAACGAGCTTAGTGCTTCGCGCCGCCGGAGGTAGCTCCGCCACCCATGTGGGAGCCGCCGCCTGTCAGGCTCGATCCTGAGCCGATGCTGGCGCCGCGGGTCGAACTGCCGCTGGTGCTGCCGCTGGTGCCGCTGCTGATACCACTGCTAGACGATCGGGCGCTTCCCAATCCGCCGTTCAGGCCAGCCGCGCGATTCAGCGTGGTGGCCGTGGTCGGCGTAGCGCTGGTCGCCCTGGTGATGCCGCCGTTGCTGCCGATCATGGTGCCGGAGTTAGGATATCCGTTGCCAAAATAGTACGGCGAGTAGGGCCCGTAGAGGTAGCCCACTTCATACGGGCTGAAGTAGCCGAAGCCGAACGGGCTGAAGTAGGTGCCGCTCATCGGCAGATAGGTGAACATCCCGAGCCAGGGATTGAATGCCCAGCTCCCCATGCCGCCTCCCATTCCAAGACCGTTGCCGTAACCGCCGCTGCTGGCGAACCCGGTACCGGTGCCGCTATCGCGAGCCGTCTTGGCGGCGACGATATTGGCCTGTGCGATATATTCATCGCGGCGTGCGTTCCAGCGATAGAACTCGTCGGTTGCTTTGGTGTCGAAAGACTTTGCCTCAAGCTTGGCCGCGCCGAACGTGATCTCGTGACCCTTGTGCACCGTGACCGGATCGCTGGAGGGCGATACGACGCTCGCTTCGCCGTCATAGACGCGAAGCTTGGCGGGATCAGTGTCGCTATCGAAACGATACAGGCCGCTCTTGCCGAGCGAGACATCGGCGCCATGGAACGAAACGGTGATGGAATTATCGGCGAGCAATTCGCCCACCTGGATCATCGCTGCGCCGGATTGAATTTCGAGACGCGTATTGGAAAGCTTATTGGAGATCATCTTGAACGCGGAGTTTTCGCCGAGGCGCAAGAACACGCCCGGGGTCAGACAGAATTTCCGCGCGGCCATCGGCGGTGGAGAGGACGCCGTCCGTTTTGACGTCGGGGAATTCGCCGAACTTCGGCTGGACAGCCGTGCCGTTCAGGTTCACCTGACCTTCAGTGAATTGGATGGTTCCGGAGTGAGCAGAGATGACGCTCTGTCCGAATGCCGCCGAACCGGCGATCGCCAAAGTAAGTAGGATGGCCTTCATGAACTTCTCCTAGATTAGATGATGCTCTTTTTTTGAATCCCAGTCAACAGTTAATTGCGTCCTATAATATTGAAAACGAACAATATGAGCGGAATGACCAGGGTCGCGATGGGCTGTTTGGCACAGGCCCTCTTTCACAATATCGCCTGCGCCGCCCCGACCTTCTATCGCGACGTTCTGCCCGTGCTTCAGAATCGCTGCCAGCAGTGTCATCGTCCTGGCGAAATCGCTCCCATGCCTTTGGTGACTTACCAACAGACGCGGCCCTGGGCGAAAGCGATACGGGATTCTGTCAGAACCCGGAAGATGCCGCCGTGGTTCGCGGATCCGGGACATCTGGCGTTATTGAACGATCGGCGATTGAGCGACGCCGAGATCGCCACGCTCGCGGGGTGGGCGGATTCGGGAGCAGCGGCAGGAGATCGACGGGATGCTCCGGCGCCAAAGAAATGGGGCGATGGGTGGAACTTGCCATCAAATCCTGATGTAGTACTTCAGATTTCGAAACCATTCAGCGTTCCAGCCAAAGGCGAGATCGACTATCAATACTCCATCGTGCCCACGGGATTCGCCGAAGATCGCTGGGCTCAGGCGATCGAGGTGCGGCCAGGGTCGCGAGGGGCGATCCATCACATCGTGGTCTACATTCGCGAAAAGGGATCGACGTTCGGCGAGAAGGGAAATCGGGGGCCGACGAAAGCGGACATCCTGCAGGTTTGGGCGCCGGGAACGGAGCCTGAAATCTGGCCAAAAGGAATGGCGAAACTGATTCCCGCAGGGTCCGACCTGGTGTTCGAGATCCATTACACGCCCAACGGGAAGGCCGCGACGGATCGGAGCGAAAGTCGGGATGGTGTTCGCGAAATCACCGCCGGAAAAACGGGTGCTGTCACTCCAGATGTCGAACGAGAAGTTCATCATTCCGCCGGGCGATCCAAATCATCAGGTGACAGTGTGGGGCACACTGCCGAATGACGCGTTATTGCTGGGGATGTTCCCGCACATGCATCTGCGCGGGAAGGCGTTCGAGTTCAGGCGCATTCGTGACGATGGGCAGCCGGAGACGCTGCTCAAAGTCAGCCATTACGATTTTTACTGGCAGCTCGCATATCGATTGCTGGAACCGCTGCCGTTGAAAAAGGGCACGCGGCTGGAGTGGCTAGCCTGGTACGACAACTCGAAAAACAATCCGCGCAATCCCGACGCGTCGGAATCGGTTCGCTATGGCGAGCAGAGCAGGGAAGAGATGATGGTGGGGTTCTTCGATGTGGCGGTGGATCGGGACGTCGACAAAGGCAAATTTTTTAGCCACGAATGAACACGCATAAACACGAATAAAAGATTCGTGTGCATTCGTGTTCATTCGTGGCTAATGATGTTTTAGGCGGAAGCGGCTCCGCTGCTTAGCGATTTTGCGATGGCCAGAGCGGCTTCGTAATTGGGATGATCGGCGACTTCCTTGACGTACTCGACGTGGCGGATGACGTTGTCTTTATCGAGCACGAAAATCGCGCGGCTTACGATGCGCAGATCCTTGATCATGGTGCCGTAGTGCTCGCCGAATGAGCCCGTCCTGTGATCGGAGACCATCTTGATGTTATCGACGCCGAAGGCTCCGCACCAGCGTTTCTGCGCAAACGGCAGATCCATGCTGACGGTGTAGATCTTGAGATCGGGCAGCTTGCCGGCTTCTTCGTTGAAGCGCTTGGTCTGCATGTCGCACACCGGCGTATCGAGCGAAGGAACGACGCTGAAAATGCGCACGTCCTGGCCGGTCGCTTTGAGATCGACGGGCTTCAGCGAATCGTCGACAGCTTGAAAATCGGGGGCCTTTTCGCCAGCTTTTAATTCCGGACCGACGACGGTCAGCGGATTTCCTCTGAGTGTTGTTGCTCCTGGTCTTTCCATATACCGCCATTGTAGCGGCTGGCGCTTATTCCCGCGCGAGCAGTTTATCGAGCGCGTGCGCGTTTGTGACGGGAAGGTTGCATGCGTAGTTTTCGCAGACGTAGGCCGTGGCGCGATCGTCGACCGGCGGCATGTGGGTGGGCGATTCGGTGCCGAGCATCACCACGGCGGCGGGCAGGAAGTAGCGATGCGTGGTGCGCAGCATATCGTGTAACGTTTCATCACGGGACCATTCTTCGTGCGGGGTGGCAAAAATAATTTCCATCGGCGGCGCGAGCGCGACCGTGAGCACCGCAAGCATCTGCGGCACTCCCAGGCCCCCTGATTTCAGGCGCGAGGCGAACGCGGTAAGAGTGCGATCGGCAGCGGCGCGGAAATCAGCGCGGCCGGTCATGCGCGCCAGGCGCAGCAGCGCCAGCGCCATCGTGGAATTCCCGGAGGGCTCGGCGCCGTCGTAATCGTCTTTCAGGCGCAGCACCAGATCGGATTCATTGCCTGCGGTGCTGAAAAATCCGCCGTTTTCCCGATCCTCAAATAGTTCGATGGCGCGCTCGGCCAGCTCTGTGGCGAACTTCAAATCGTGCGACTCGAAAGCGGTTTCGTACAGATCGAGCAGGGCGATGATGAAATTCGCGTAGTCGTCCAGAAAACCGTCGATGGCGGATTCGCCGTCGCGATAACGGCGCAGCAGCACGCGGCGTCCCGAGTCCCACAGATTGCGGCGAATGAAGTTCGCGGCGGCGCGCGCGGCTTCGGTGTAACGCGGCTCATCCAGAACCTGCGCGCCTTTGGCGAACGCCGAAATCATCATGCCGTTCCAGCCGGTGAGGATCTTGTCGTCGAGATGCGGACGCGGGCGGCGCGCGCGGATTTCCTGCAACTTCACCACTGCGTTCTTGAGCACTGTGCGGGCTTCTTCGGCTCGAATGCCGAAGTGCGCCGCAGTCTCCTCCACCGGATGGGCGCGATACAGAATATTTTGGCCGGCGAATTCGCCGTGGGGATCTTCTTCGACGTTGCCGCTGGCTTCGACGCCGAAGCGATAGCTGAAAATCGCGGCATCGGTGGGGCCCAGGGCATCCTCGAGTTCAGCCCGAGTCCACACGTAGAACGCGCCTTCGGTTTTTTGATGAGGATGCGCGGCATCGGGGGCGCTGTCGGCGTCCTCGGCGGAATAGAACCCGCCGTCGGGACTGGTGAGATCGCGCAGAACGTAGGAGAAGATATCGCGCGCGACGGCGGAATACTGGCCATCGCGGGTGATCTGAAACGCTTCCAGATACGACACCGCAAGTTGCGCCTGATCGTACAGCATCTTCTCGAAATGCGGAACGAACCAGCGCTCGTCGACCGAATAGCGATGGAAGCCGCCGCCGAACTGATCGTGCATGCCGCCCTTGGCCATGGCGCGAAGCGTGAGCAGCACCATGTCGAGCGCTTCTTCATTTTTCGTGGATGCGTAGTAGCGCAGCAGAAAATTGTGCACGCTGGGTCGCGGAAATTTAGGCGCACCGCCGAAGCCGCCGAGGCGCGAATCGAACATGCGATGGAAGCCGTAGAATCCGGATTCGAGCGCTTCCACACCGGGAATCGCGGAAGGCGTTCCTGCGCTGTCGGCGGCGTACGTCTTCAACTGTTCGAGCACCTGCGCGCCGGATGCGCGAATGCGCGCGCGATCTTCCGCCACGCCTGCGCGAGATTCTTCAGAATCGCGCCGAAGCCGGGGCGGCCGTAGCGATTGTCGGGAGGAAAATACGTGCCGCCGAAAAACGGCTGCAACTCGGGCGTCAGCCATACCGACATCGGCCATCCGCCGCTGCCGGTGGAAGCCTGCACGAACAGCATGTAGATGCGATCGACGTCGGGCCGCTCTTCGCGATCCACTTTGATGGGCACGAAGTGCTGGTTCAGAATCGCGGCGATGTCGGGGTTTTCAAACGATTCGTGCTCCATGACGTGGCACCAGTGGCACGTGGAATAGCCGATCGAAAGGAAGATCGGCTTGTCTTCACGCTCGGCTTTGGCGAAAGCTTCTTCGCCCCACGGATACCAATCGACCGGATTGTTGGCGTGTTGCAGCAGGTAGGGACTCTTCTCTTGCGCGAGACGGTTAGGGGGCATCGGGTCAACCGATTGTACATTGAGAGAGTGGCGAAAAAGGACTCAACAATGCGCAGCTTAAATCTCAACGGTCCGAAGATGTTTCCGCTGGCGCTCGGCTGCATGGGGATGTCGGGAATGTACGGCCCGGCGGATGAAGCGGAAAGTATCGCGACCATTCACGCGGCGCTGGATGCGGGCGTGACTTTGTTCGACACCGGCGATTTCTACGGCACTGGCCATAACGAGATGCTGCTGGGTCGTGCCCTGAAAGGTCGTCGCGATGCCGCGCTGCTTTCGGTGAAGTTCGGGGCGATGCGCGCGCCGGGCGGAGGGTGGGTCGGCGTGGATACGCGGCCGGCCGCGGTGAAGAATTTTCTGGCATACACGCTGACGCGATTGGGCGTGGATTATATCGATATCTATCGGCCCGCGCGGTTGGATCCAAATGTGCCGATCGAAGATACGATCGGCGCGATCGCGGAGATGATCAAGGCCGGTTATGTGCGCGCGATCGGGCTTTCCGAAGTTGGACCGGAGACGATCCGTCGTGCGAATGCGGTTCATCCCATCACCGATTTGCAGATCGAATATTCCTTGATCAGCCGTTCGCCGGAGCGCGATATTTTTCCGGTGTTGAATGAATTGGGAATCGGCGTAACGGCCTACGGAGTGTTGTCGCGCGGATTGTTGAGCGGATCGCGACCTTCGGCCAAAGGCGATTTTCGCGCGAGTCTGCCGCGCTTTTCGGGCGAGAATCGGGAACGGAATCAGAAGCTGATCGACACGCTGGCTACGATTGCGAAAGAGAAGGGCGTGACGCAATCGCAACTGGCGATCGCGTGGGTACTGGCGAAGGGCGCGTCGATTATTCCAGTGATCGGGGCTCGAACGCGGGCGCAGTTGACGGAATCGCTGGGCGCGGTTGCGATGGAATTATCGGCGGCGGAGTTGGAGCGAATCGAAGAGGCGATTCCGGCATCGGAGGTCGCGGGGACGCGGTACGATACGCATCAGATGAGAATGCTCGATAGCGAGCGGCGTTAGGGAGTGATGGAATAAATTGTGACGGTTCCGCCGCAGCCTTCGGCGAAGTATCTCGCGTGGCTCGACAAGGCGAGCGCTGACCACTGCCGCATCACTCTTGCTCTTGCGAGATCCGCGCCCCACAGTTCTGTTTGATGCTGCTCTGGCCATGAGCCCAGTTCTCGTCCGGTATCGATATTCCAGATCACGTGGTAACGCGGCGAGGCAGACCTGCCGTCCATGTCCATAAAGGACCAGAAGGCGTTCTCACGGATCGTCCAATGATAGGAAGTGAGCGCGATCAAAGAGCCGCCGGCGCTCGCCATCGCCAGCCACGCCACCGGGAGCTTGGGATTTTGGATCGCAATCCTGCCGTTCCCGGTATCCCAGCACGCCGCGATCGGGTAGTCCGGCTCGGCGCGCTGCAGGCCACTGCACACTCGGCTTCCGTCGGAGGAAAACACGACACCGCCGTCAAAGTTCTCAATTTTGCCTTCGAGCGATGTAGTGCGGAGGTGCGCGTCGAGGAGGCCCGAGGTGGCAGCATAGGTGGCGATCAGATCCCGCGCGGGGCTGGTCGCAGAAACATGTCCATCACCAAAATCGTGTTCGATTTGTCGGGTGCAGCCCGGCATCAGAATTCGAAGTGTGTGGCCGCTGCTGATCACGATTCTGTCGCCGCTCAGGAAACCATCGAATTCCCATTCGTCGGGGAATGCACAGGGCGCTGTGTTGTCGAAACGTAGCATCGTGGGCGGCGTACTCTTGATCATCGGAAACTCGCCGGAGGGTGACCACTGGATGGAGCCTGGTAGATTCGATGACGAGGACGGCGCGGTGAAACTGCGAAGCACGTTGTGCTGCCGATCGACCGCGACGATGACGATTTGTTTCGCCGAAGGATCGAAATTCCATCTCGATCCGAACCCAATTGCGATTTTCAGATTCGTCGGGTGAAAAAGCGAGGCCCCAAACGATATCGGCAGGCGCCTGTCGCCCCGCGAGTTTCGTCAGGTCGAGACGTCCAGAGTTGCTTGCGCCCTGCCGCGAACGCGATGGAGGCCAACGCGGCAATCGAGGCGATGGAGCGCAGCGTCTGCATCTATGAGACAAGATACCCGCTGGCGTCGGGTTCGGTCCACAGGATTTCGGATGGGCCGCCTTCTTTCGAAAATACGTTGCGCGCCTTTTCGCAGACCAATTCGTGGCCGCGTTCGTAGAGAACGAGAATCGACGGACCGGCGCCGCTGAGCGCGCAGCCTAGCAGGCCGGCGGTGTGCAGCCTGGTCACTGCTTCGAGACCGGGAACCAAAGCGGCCCGGCAAGGCTGATGCAAACGATCTTCTAACGCGGCTGGGAATGCGCTGCGTTCACCGGTCGCGAGCGCGCCGATCAGAATCGCCAGGCGTTGCAGATTGAACACGACGTCGGCGTGAGAATGCGATTCCGGCAGCACGCGCCGCGCCGAGGGGGTGGGGACGCGATATTCGGGAACGATCACCGCGACGCCGAATGCGGGCGGGAAGGGAAGGCGGATGGCGATGGCCGAGTTCAAGGCGAACGCGCTGGCCACGATACCCCCATAGACGCTGGCGCCGACGTTGTCGGGATGGCCTTCGATTTTCGCGGCTTCGTTGAACACGCGGTCGCGATCGGAATGGAGTTCTGCAAGCGTGTGCCCGATCACCACGCCCGCGACTACCGCTGCAGCGCTTGATCCAAGTCCTTTACCGAGCGGAATCCCGTTGTGGATTTCGAGCTCGATCCGATCATTGTAGAAATGGCGCGCGGTTTGCACGATCAGGTTGTCGTCGTCGGTGGCGATAAGAGCGGCGTCGCGGCCGGTGACGCGGATAGACGATTGGCTCGCGGGACGAAAGCGGCATTCGAGATAGACGTTGAGCGCGAGGCCCAGCGCGTCGAAGCCGGGACCGAGATTGGCGCTGGAGGCTGGAACGCGGAGCGTGCGAAATGTTTCAATCATTTCCTGTGCTCTTTAGCATGACACGGGCGTCTGCGCGGCAGGAGCGGTAAATCGCTTCGACCACTTCGAGAGCACGATAACCTTCTTCGCCCGAGATCAGCGGCTCGCGATGTTCGGTGATCGCGCGGCAGAAATCGAGAAAATTTGCTTCGAACGGCGCGAGCGAAATCGCCATGGGATCAGATGCGCCGGACGAAGACGCTTGCGACACTGGCGCGGGTTCGCCCGAATCATCTTGGACATCCCAGCGCACCAGCTTGTCGCCGGCGATGGTCGCCCAGCCTTTTGTGCCGTGGATTTCGATGCGCTCCGGCTCGCCCGGCCAGAATGCGGTCGACGCTTGAATCACTCCGCTTGCGCCCGATTCGTAACGCAGCAGCGCATTGACGATGTCCTCCGATTCGATGTTGTGAATCGCGCCGAGCTGCCACTGCGCGTCGACGGAATGGACGGGCCCCATCATCCAGCGCAGCACATCTATGGAGTGGATTCCCTGGTTGATCAAGACTCCTCCGCCTTCGCCGGCCCAGGTTCCCTTGGCGGGCGGAGCGTAATAAGCGTCGGATCGGAACCACTTGATGTAGGCGTCAGCCTGCAGAATGCGGCCCAGGCGGCCTTCGATGAGCGCGCGTTTCAGGAATTGGCTGGATTCATCGAAACGATGCTGGCTCACGATGCCGATCAGGATGCCCGCGGCATTCGCGATATCGATCATGCGTCGCGCGGTGGCGAGATCGGCGGCGATCGGTTTTTGAATCTGAATATGTTTGCGATTTGCCGCGCAGGCTTCGACGGCTTCGAGGCGAAACGCGGGGAGGGTGCAGAGATCGACGAAATCGATATCGGGAAGCGCGCACAGATCCTGCCATCGGTCGATGAATCGGGTGTTCCATTGCGCGGCGAACGCGCGGCCCTTGGCGGCGTCGCGATTCGCGCACGCGACCAGATCGTAGCCGATGTTGCGATAGGCTTGCGCGTGTTTATGCGCGATGGCGCTGGTTCCTAGAATCGCGACGCGCATTAGTCGCTATTCTGGCATAAGATGCTTACCGCACCGGTGAAACCTCCGTCGCTCAAAGGATTGCCGCTGCTCGGCGTGCTGGGAGATTTTCGCAAGGACCCGCCGGGGTTTTTGCTGGACGCGTCGCGAAAGCATGGCGACGTGGTGCATTTCAAGCTGGGGCCGCAGCAGATGTATTTCGTCGGGCATCCGGATGCGGTTCGCGACATCTTAGTCACGCAGCAATCGAAATTCAAAAAGAGCCGCATGCTGGAGCGCGCCAAAGTTCTGCTCGGCGAAGGATTGCTGACCAGCGAGGGCGATTTTCATAAGCGCCAGCGGCGGCTGGCGCAGCCGGCGTTTCATCGCGACCGGTTAGCGAATTACGCTCGCATGATGGTGGAGTGCGGCGAGTCGGCGTGCGGCAGGTGGTCGCCGGAGGTGACCTACGATGTCGCCCGTGAGATGAATCGATTGACGCTGGCCGTGGTTGCACGCACATTATTCAGCGCGAATGTCGATTCGGAAGCGGACGAGATCGGCGAGGCGTTGACCGAAGTGCTGGGGTTGTTCGAAACGGTGCTGATGCCGTTTTCTGAATGGATGGAAAAGCTGCCGCTGCCCTCGGTGAAGCGATTCGAACGGGCGCGGGCGCGGCTGGATCGGACCATTTACGGAATTATTGAGGAGCGGCGCAAGAGCGGGGAAGATAAGGGCGATCTGTTGTCGATGCTGCTGCTCGCTCAGGATGAAGATGATCAGGGCCGCATGACGAACAAACAGGTTCGCGATGAAGCGCTGACCTTGTTTCTCGCCGGCCATGAGACCACGGCGAATGCGCTGGCGTGGACGTGGTATCTGCTGTCGCAGAATCCTGAAGCAGAGGCGAGGTTTCACGCGGAGATCGATCGCGTGCTTAACGGGCGCGCGCCGGCGTTCGACGATCTGCCGAATTTGCGCTACACCGAAATGGTGTTTTCAGAAGCGCTGCGATTGTATCCGCCGGCGTGGGCGATCGGTCGGCGCGCACTCGAAGATTACGCGATCGGCGATTTCGTGATTCCGGCGCAATCGATTATTTTGCTGAGCCCGTTCGTGACGCATAGAGACCCACGGTGGTTCGCAGAGCCAGATCGATTCGAGCCCGATCGATGGCTGCCGGAAGCCGCGGCATCGCGCCCGAAGTTTTCATTCTTCCCGTTCGGCGGCGGCGCGCGAGTCTGCATCGGCGAGCGATTTGCGTGGATGGAAGGCGTGCTATTGCTGGCTTCGATCGGGCAGCAGTGGCGATTCAGGCTCGCTCCGGATCAACGCGTGGAGACGAAAGCGCTGATCACACTACGTCCGAAGTTCGGGATTTCGACGATCGCCGAATCACGCCACGCCCCTGGCGCTGCTTCTCACGCAGACTGAGCCACGCCATTTCGCTGAGGCCGAGGGTGCGCACCATCGGCTCCGGCACGTCGTCGAAAATGAGCGTGTAGCCGACGCGATCCCAGCGTTTTCGCCAAGCGCGGAATCCATACCAGGCAAGCAGTGCGGCGGCGTAGAAGGGAAGCAATCGCCACGGTTTCAGAATCATCCATGCTTCGAGCGAGGCCATCGAATATGCGTAGGTCGTGAATGCGAGCCAATAGAAAATCCACATCAGCGTGATATTGGCTTTGCCGGGCGGATAGGAGCAGGCGAACGGAATCTTCCAGAATTCGAGCAGCATGGCTTCGACCAGCAGAATCGAAATCGTGACGCTGAACGCGATGTGCGCGATGGCGACGGCGGGTCCCCAGAGCGCGAAATAAAATGGCGCGAGCAAGGTGAACAATGGTGCGACTCCGAACCACAGCATGGCGCGGCGCGCGGCGTCGAGCGAATGGCGGCGCTCATCGGATTCACTGACGCGGAACATCCAATTGGCGGGAAGCTCGGTGGGAATCGTGAAGATATAGCGCATTCCGCTGAGGACGAAAAAGCTGAGCACCAGTGGTGCGGAGAGCCACGCCTGTCGCAATCCGGCAGCGAGGATGGTCTGCAAAATCAGCGCGCAGCCGACGCCGATGTAGACGGCGAGGAAAATGCGATGCTTCGCGCTGCGTGCCATGGTTTTGCCGATATAGGCGACCACGCCACGTTCGATCGGATTCGGGACCATGCGATCGGCCAGGCGGGT
Source organism: Terriglobia bacterium (assembly GCA_963819125.1). Classification (GTDB taxonomy): domain Bacteria; phylum Acidobacteriota; class Terriglobia; order Bryobacterales; family Bryobacteraceae; genus Palsa-187. Next base: position 529,365 of record CAWFUQ010000003.1, on the reverse strand, counting down.
GATGAATTCGTGAACGCGGGTGCGAGCGCCGTCGCCGCCCTCGAGCGATTCAAGCGTGCGGCGCACGTGGCGTCGATAGGCGATGGTGTAGGACAAGGCCCCCAGCGCGATTGCGCCGGCGAGTCCCCAGCGCGCGTCACGCGCGAGTTCGAGCATCTGCGCGTCGCGCGTCCCGAGCAGCCATTCGTTCAACCCGAGGAACCACATGGGCGGGAAGGCGAACAATCGCAGGGAGTGCGCGGCTTTCAATACCGGAATCGATGCGGCGACGTTCGGAAAGAAGAAGAACAGGGAGAGCAATCCGAACACGAGTGTCGACTGCACGTAGACGGAGACTCGTCGAAACGCGGCGGGCGTGAGGATATTCAGCAGCACACCTTCGAAGGCGACCAGCGAAACGAACACAAACGTGTTGGCGGCGAGGATCGAGATCGCCTGTGCGACCATGGGGCGCGCAATCAGGACGACGCCGTAGAGAATGCTCGTGGTGCGTACCGATGGGCGATAGGAAATCAGCGGGAATAGAAACGTCGACACGAAATTCACGGCAACCGTGAACGTCAGCAGGAACACCAGCAGCGCGCCGACCTTAGCGAGAAAGATGGTGCGGGAGCGGATCGGCAAAGGGATCAGCGAGACGTAATCGCGGCGATCGGGAAACAGCGCGTCCCATTCGAGCACGGTGACGCCGCCCATCACCAGCATCGAAAAGCAGATGAGAAAAGATCGATCGAACCAGAGTGTCGGCAGGCGAGCCTCAGGAGGAAAGAAGTCGAGCTGCAGATAGGTGGTGTAGCGCAGGCATGGCAGAATCACACCCGGCGCGGCGAGCAGCGCGAGGATTTTCGTCACCGTCACGTGCATTTCGGTGTTCTGCGCAACGAATTCGTTGTCGAAGAAGCGGCCGAAGAAGTGACGAACTAAGGCCACGTATTGCGCGAAGTACTGATTCATGCTTTCATCACGCTTTCATAACGTTGACGATCGCGTTGGCGGTGGTGTCGATATCCTGCTCCAGCACCAGCTCCGAAAAAATATCTTCGAGCGATGCGGCTTTCATGATGGTGCGGAGATTTTCCACCGAGTCGTTCGCGACCACGCGGCCTTTACGCAGGATCATGACCTGGGTGCAGATCTTTTCGACCACTTCAAGAACGTGCGAGCTGTACAAAATAATCTTGCCTTCGCGCGCCAGCGTCTTGACCAGATTGCGAAACACCAGAGCGCTGGTGACATCGAGGCCGCTGAGCGGTTCGTCGAACACCAGGATGTCGGGATTGTGCAGCAGCGCGGCGCTGATCAGCACTTTCTGGCGCATGCCTTTCGAATAGGACGCAATGCGTGCGTATCGGGCTCCGCCCAGCCCCAGCAGTTGCAGCAGCTCCTCAATCTGTTCATCAAGGCGCTTCTTGGGCAGCCCGCGCAGTCGTCCGGTGAGCTGCAGATATTCAGTGCCGGTCAGGTGCGGATAAAGATGCGGCTGTTCCGGGACGTAGCCCAGGCGGCGTTTATATTCGATCAACTGGCTTTGAATGCTGCGGCCTTCAAAGCGCACTTCGCCGCCGGTGGGTTCGAGAAGGCCGGTGACGATATTGACGGTGGTGCTCTTGCCCGATCCGTTGGGGCCCAGGTAGCCGAGGACTTCGTGGGGCTTGACGGTGAAGCTGACGTCGTCGACGGCGGTGGTGGTGGTGTAGCGCTTGGTCAGCGAGCAAATTTCGAGCATGCGAAATAGATACCACGATTGGCGAATTTGTTCCCGGAGCATGGACTGAAGTCCACGCCGGCACGCTGAAGCGTGCGCCACGTCAATCCTGGTCGGGATTCATGACCGCGATGCAGCCCAGGTTGCGATAGAGCTGCTTGTAATCCAGGCCGCAGCCCACCACGAACCGATCCGGGATTTCGAAGCAGCGGAAATCGACCGGGACCTGCACGATGCGGCGCACCGTCCGATCGAGCAGCGTGCATACCGCGAGTGAACGGGGCGCGCGGCCGGCTAGCGTCTGCAGCAGAAATCGCGTGGTGAAGCCGGTGTCGACGATGTCCTCCACCAGCAGCACGTCTTCGTCCTGGATGGGATCGTCGAGATCTTTGGCGATGCGCACCATGCCCGGGGGCGCTCCGCTGAAGCTGGAGATGGCCAGGAAATCGATTTTTACCGGGATGTCTATGGCGCGGGCGAGATCGGTGAGAAAAAATACCGCGCCTTTGAGCACCGCGACCAGCTTCAATTCGCGGCCTCGATATTTATCGCTGATCTCGCGCGCCACTTCGCGAATGCGTTCGGCCACCTGCTCCTCAGTGAATAGGATTCGTTCGATTCCCGCGGGCGCCGTCACGAGGCTTCCTTTCTAGCCGCCGCTTTCTTGAGGCCGTACTTGAACACCAGATCCTGGAAATCCTTTTGATAAAACACTTGAATATTGATGTGCGGATAAATCGTGCGTAGCAATTTGATTTTGCGATTCTTGCGCGTCACCAGAGCCTGTTTCATGGTGGTCAGCTCGACGTAGAGATCGAATTCGGGCAGATAAAAATCGGGGGTGAAGGCTTCCACCACGTTGCCGTCCTTGTCCCATTGCAACGGGAAACTACGGGGTTCATAGGCCCAATCGATGCGATAGAAGTCGAGGAGATTGGCGAACAGTTCTTCACTGGGGTGGCCAAATTCGGCGCGTTTCAGGCTCACGCGGCCAGCCGGCACGATGCCGAATCGCGCGAGTTGCAGGCGCGTCTGAAATTGAAGCTGCGCTTCTGCCGCGGCGGAGAGCAGGCCGTGATCGATCAAGCGGCGGGCTTCGATGGCGGCGGCAAGAACGTGGGCCATCTGCGCGCCATCCATGTGCTCGGCATTTAATACGATGTCGAAAGAATCGGCGACGGCTTTCGAGCGTCCGAACCGTGCGCGGCGCTGGCGGCGCGAATCCTCATCGAGCTTAGCCAGTGTTTCGCTGGCGGCGGGACGTTCCAGGCGCTGATCCAGCATCACATTGCCGATGCGGCGCGCCAGCGGAGCGACCACACCCGCGCGAATCAGCATGGGCATGGCGCCGAACAGCGCGTCTGATCCGGGAATCGCGATCACCAGATGATTCGAGGAAGCCATGCGGGCTAGGATCGAAACGACGGCGGGTTTCCAGGCTCGATCGGGAATCGGGGAGTCGCCAAGCTCTTCCGCGAGCCATTGATCCAGGCGGGATTCGGTGACCAGCTCGAATTGCAGCAGGCGGGAAGTGCCGTGCGCTACTTCTTCCCATCGCGAACCAGGCTCGCCGGAAATCGTGAGCAATGCCATCCGTTACAATGCCAGCATAACAACGTCGGTTGGAGACATACGCAGTCACATGAAATTACTTGGCGTGGACATCGGCGGAACGAAAATCGCGGCGGGGTGCGTGCACATCAAAGACGAACACGCCACATGCGACGACACCATCACGATCGAGACTCGCGCGGCGGAAGGATTCGCTACTTCGATTGAGCAGGTGTGGACAGCGATCGAGCGCGGCTTGGCGAGAAGACGTGCACGCGATCGGGATCTGCGCGCCGGGGCCGCTGCATCAGAAAACCGGAGTGATTCTGAATCCGCCGAATCTGCCGGGCTGGGTCGATGTGCCGCTGGTTGAGATGACGCGGCAGAAATTCGGATTACCAGTGACGCTGGAAAACGATTGCAACGCGGCGGCGCTTGCGGAAGCGCGCTATGGAGCGGGACGAGGGCACTCGATTGTGTTTTACGCCGCGATCGGCACGGGAATCGGATCGGGAATCGTGATCGACGGGAAAGTTTTTCAAGGCGCCAATGGCGCGGCGGGCGAAGCGGGGCACGTGAGCATCGATTATCGAAGCCCCACCGTGTGCGCTTGCGGAGTGCCGGGATGTATTGAAGCGCTGGCGTCGGGATCGGCGATCGCGCGCGGGCACGCGGATGTCGACGCGCTGGGCGAGCAATTGAGCGCGTGGCTGGGCAACGTCGTGAGCATGTTGGATCCGGGGATCATCGTGATCGGCGGAGGCGTGATGAATGGCGCGATGGGGCAGGCGCTGTTCACGCGTTTGCGCGAGCAGGTTCCGCGTCGCACGGTGAATCCTTACGCCGGCGGATTGCAGATCATGCCGGGTCTCTTTGGAAGTAATTCGGGGATTCTGGGGGCCGGGATCGTGGCCGCGCAGTCTCTTTGATGGATCGCGCACGCGCGATTGGATATTGGGCCGCGCCGCCGATGTTGATGCTGGCGCTGTGGTGGCGTGGGCTGGGCACGTGGTTTCAGAAAGACGATTTCGCGTGGCTTAGTCTGTATCGCATTTTTCATAACGGCGATCAGAGTCTTGGCTGGATTCTGTTTCATCCGCTGGCGCAGGGCACGGTTCGAACGCTGAGCGAACGCGTCGTCTATCTTTGCTTGGTCGCGATGTTCGGATTGAATCCGCTACCGTTCCGGGTTCTGGAATTCGCGACCTGCGCGGCGACGGCGGCGATGTTGTGCGCGGTAACGGCGCGGATTTCAGGATCGCGCGCGGCTGGGTTCTGGGCGGCGATCGTCTGGGTTGCGAACAGCGCGCTCGGAATTCCGATGGCGTGGGCCGCGGTGTATTACGAACTGGCGTGGTCGCTATGCGTGCTGGTGACGTTCTGGCTGTTGCTGCGCTACGTCGAAACGGGCGAGCTGCGGTTTTACGCGGCGCAGTTTGTGATGTTCGGCGTGGGGTTTGTGGTGCTGGAGCTGAACGTTGTCTATCCGGCGATCGCGCTGGCGTTCGCCATTCTCTCTCCTGAAGCTCGCGCGCGAAAGTTGTGGATCAGGATTCTGCCGCTGTTTGTTTTGTCGGCCGTGTATGCGGCGATTCACGTCGCGTCGTCAGCACTGCCCGCGTCTGGCGTTTACCAGCTCCACTGGGACGCTCGGATTTTTCAGACGCTGCTTACGTACTGGGGGTGGGCGCTGGGACCGGGGCTCGGGCGATTGATCGAGATCCGTTCGACGCTGTTTCGATCGGCGGGAGTTTGGATTTTGACGATCGGATTGATCGCGTTCGTAATTGCCAAGCTGCGCGAGAAGAATTGGCTGGTGCTGTTCGGCGCAGCGTGGTTCGTGATCGTGTTCTCGCCGCTGCTGCCGCTGCGCGATCACATGATGCAGGAATACGTGACCGCACCTGCGCTGGGGTTGGCGATGTGGGCAGGCTGGGCTATCGCGAGCGCGCGGCGAGCTGTCGCGATCGCGCCTGCTGGCGATCTACCTTGGATTCTCGATTCCCATCGGGCAACGCGTGATCGTCAGTTTCTATGAGCGTGGCCAGCGCATTCACTCGTTCGTCGAGCAGGTGACCGGAGCGGCACAGGGCTATCCTGGCGCGACCATTCTGCTGCGTGGTGTTACGCCCGAACTGGATGAAGACGCGCTGCATCATCGCGTATTCACTCTGTATGGATTAAACGACGTTCGCGTGATGGAGCCCGAGACGATTTACATCCTGCCTGGTCAGATCGTCGTGAACGTGAAGCATTAAGCCTCTTGACGAGTATATATATCGAATGATATATATACTCCAGAATGCCTAAAGCCGACATCGACCAATTTCTTCCGCTGAAGACGCAGTGGTTCCACATTATGCTGTCGCTGGTGGCTGGCGAACAGCACGGCTACGGCATCATGCAGGAAGTGCTCGAACGCACCGGCGGCAAGGTACGGCTCTGGCCCGCCACGCTGTACGGATCGCTGAAACGGCTGATCGAGGCCGGACTGATTCAGGAGTCCGACGATCGCCCGGCGGTCGAATTCGACGATGCGCGGCGGCGGTATTACAAATTGACCAAGCTGGGCAAGCGGGTGCTCGACGCTGAGAGCGAGCGATTGGAAGAACTGGTGCGCATCCTGCATGTGAAGCGCGGAATCGAGACGGCGTGATGAGCCGCGGCACACAGACCTTCGCGCTGCGCCTGTATCGACGGCTGGCCGAAGCGTTCCCGCACGAGTTCAAGATAATCTACGGTGCGGAAGTGATCGGAATGGGGGAGGACATGGTGGAAGAAATCGCACGAGAACATGGAGTGCCCGGATTGTTCCGGCTGATTTTCGACATCGCCATTCGGGTGCCGATCGAGTATCTCAGTGAAATGCGCCGCGACATGGCGTATGCGGTGCGGGCGCTGATCAAATCTCCTGGATTCGCGCTGGTGGGGATTTTATCGCTGGGGCTGGGGATCGGCGTGGCGACGACAGTGTATTCCACCGTCAGCGGCATGATCTTCCGCGATCTGCCGGGAGTGCCGGATCCGGCATCCCTGGTGACGGCGGTATCGCCTTCCTCTAATTACGACATCGAGCAGTATCGCGCACAGACCAGCCTGTTCAGCGGTGTGGCGGGTTTCAAAAACGCGATTCCATTCAACGTGGCGCTCGAAGGATCGAACGCCAAGCCGGATCGCGTTTTCGGACACCTGGTGACGCCCGATTATTTTTCGGTCATCGGAATTTCGGCGCAGCGCGGCCGGTTGCTCAGCCCCGATGTCGACAAGCCCGGCGGCGCGCCGGTGGTGGTGATCAGCGATCGCTTCTGGCGGAATCGGCTCAACTCGGCGCCGGATGCGGTAGGCCGCACGTTACGGTTGAACGGACAGACCGCGACGATCGTGGGAATCGGGCCGAAGGATTTCAACGGCGTGATGTCATTCCTTCCGGCGGAGCTGTTCGTGCCGATAACGGTTCCGGCCGCGCTCGCGCCGGAGTTGGGCGACGATGTGCTGCACAATCACGCCAAGAAAACCTTCTTGCCGCTGCTGCGTCTGGCCAAAGGAGTCAGCCAGGAATCGGCTGAGGTGGGGCTGGATACGATCACGCGGCATTTAAATGAACAGGAATCGCCGGGTGCCGCGAATCCCGCGCAGGCCGCCGTGACCGATAAAACGCGTCGCGTGCAACTGGTGTCCGGTGGAACCGTCATGCCGATTCCGCGCGCGGTCAAGCCGGTGCTGCTGGGATTCTATACTATCCTGATCGCGCTGATCCTGGGGATCGCGTGCATGAATCTGGCGAACATGCTGCTGGCGCGGGGCGCGGCGCGCCGCAAAGAGCTGGCGATCCGCCTGGCGGTGGGCGCCAGCCGTTTTCGTCTGATCCGGCAAATGATGAGCGAGGGAATCCTGCTGGCGCTGTTCGGAGGCTCGCTCGGTCTGTTGTTTGCGTATTGGAGTGTGCGGATGTCGTCACAGATCAAGCTGCCGCTATCGGTGCCGGTGGATTTCAATCTCAGTGTGAACTGGACGGCTCTGGTATTCACGTTCGCGTTGACGGTGGTGTGCGGGATCGGGTTCAGCCTGGCGCCTGCGCTGGCGGCGACCCGGGCCGACGTCGCGCCGGCGCTGAAAGAAGGCGGCGGGATCCAACTGCGCGCCTATCGCAAATTCGGGATGCGCAATCTGCTGGTGGTGGGACAGGTGGCAGGATCGCTGATGCTGCTGCTGATTACCGGATTCGTGGTGATTGGATCGAGCCAGGCCTCCCGCGTGAATACCAATTTCGACGCGCGCACCATGTACCTGTTGTCCATCGATCCGGTGCGCGACGGCTACTCGGCCGAGCGCACGCGGGCGTTGTTCGAACAACTGCCGGATCGCCTGAAACGAATCGCGACGGTTCGATCCGTGGCGCTGGCGGCAGACGCTCCCTTCTCGATCAGCGGTGGATCGGCCAGCCTGACCTCAAAGTTTTCCGCCAATGATGCCGTCAGTCTGAAATCGGTGGGCCAGGACAAGATCGGCGCGGGATACTTTGCGGCGCTCAATGAGCCGGTCCTGCAGGGGAGGGAATTCGATACTCACGACGAGGGAGTTGCGGAGGGCGGCGGCGAAAACAAAAACCCAGATAAGACCATAGTGCTGCCGGTGATTCTCAGTCAGGCCGCTGCGCAGGGGTTGTTTCCGAAAGACAATCCGGTGGGGCAGCGCATCACGCAGGACAACCAGCCATATGAAGTGATCGGCGTAGTGCATGACCATGGAAATGGCATGGCGGGTGGAGATTCGCCCATCATGTACGTGCCGCTGACGCGCCACGATTTTGCGTTGCCTCCGCCCGGCGGAATGACGGTGATGGTGCGGTCCGATGCAGGGGCGGATGCGCTGGCGGGAATCCGTCATGAGATCGCCGATATCGATCCGAATCTGGCGGTGTTCGATGTGAGAACGCTGGAGGATTATCTGGACATCAGCAAGTCGTATATGCGGATCGCGATGGTGGTGTATGGCTCGATCGGCGTGTTTGGGCTGATTCTGGCGGCGATTGGCCTCGCGGGCGTAACGGCGTATGCAGTGGCGCGGCGTCGCAAGGAGATCGGGATTCGGATGGCGCTGGGCGCGAAGAAATCGCAGGTGCTGCGGCTGGTGCTGAACGAAGGGATCGCGTTGGTGATCGTCGGGACGATTTTCGGCTTCCTGGGTGCGACGGCGATGGCCAAGGTGCTGACCGCGCTGACCGATATCTTCACGCAGGCGTTTAAGTTGGGGACCAACGATCCGCGGCTGCTGATCGGCGCGCCGGTGCTGCTGGCGGGACTGGCAATGCTGGCTTGTTATCTGCCGGCGCGGCGGTCGGCCAAGATCGATCCGTTGAAAGCGCTTCGGGAAGAATAAAAACGCTTGACTTAGTTTCAGAAGTACTCTACACTTCAAAGTGCTTTGACACTCTTTGATCTGCTGTTTATTGCGATTTTCCTGACGACGGTCGGCGTCCTCATCTATGCCGCGTATTGCTCGCTGCGGGGACGTCTCGCGAAAGCGGGCAAGGTAGTGCTCGGCGCGGCGATCTTCTGGGCGATCTATCTGGCGATCGTCATCGGCGTGTCGCTCTCCACGCCTCGAAAAGTGCTCGCGATCGGCGAACGCCGCTGTTTCGACGATTGGTGTATCACTGTCCAAAGCGTCGACGAGGGGCGTCCGTTCAAGGTCACGCTACGCGTTTATAGCGACGCGAAACGCGTCACACAGAGCGCGCCGGACAACCGGGTCTTTCTTGAAGACGAGACTGGTAAGCGCTACGCGGCCGGACCCGACAATGGACAGCCACCGTTCTCCAAAATGATTGGGCCGGGCGAATCTTACGACACCATTCGCGAGTTCGATGTGCCTGCGGGCGTGAAGGTCGTGGGGCTGGTGGTCGGACACAGCGGCGCCGGCCCGGGCGCGCTCATCATCGGCGACGACGATGCGATCTTTCACAAAGCTGCGATCGTGAAGTTCTAGGATCCGCCATGCGGGCGATATCCGGGACGGCATTGCACGCGATACTTCTTGGCGATATCGGCGGGCAGCTCTACCGCGATTTTGCGGAATCCTTCGTTGGGATTCGCGGCCGGATAGTAGGTGATGGTGTAGGAGTTGCCCAGATCCTCGCGGATGTTGTCGAACGCTTCCACCTGTTTCTGCCATGTTTTCGCGAAATACGATTTCCCGCCGGTGCGTTGTGAAATCCTCTTGAACACGCTCGACGAAATGGGATCCTTGCTGACCTCGTTGGTGGAGATCACGTAGATGGGGATGCCTTCGTCTTCGGCGACGGCCTGCACATCGGACGGCGCCACCATGCTGGCGTTGTCGGGACCATTCGAAAACACGATCACCACTTTACGGCCGGGCACCTTGGCGGCATCGCGCAAGGTCAGCAGCAGGCAATTGTAAAGTGCCGATTCATCGCCCGCAATGGCTTTCCGCAGCCCAAAAATCGCGGCGTTGTGTTCATGATCTAGCGGAGCTTCGCGTTTCAGGTTCTTGCTGTAGGTATAAACGGCGACCGAATCGGCGCGATCTAAGCCACGGATGAAATCGGCGATGGCGTCAGAGGCGTACACAAATCCGCGATACATATAATTGCTGGTGTCGAACAGCACGAACACGTTGGTGCCGACAAATGCGTCCGGGGCGACGCGGCCTTCGGTTTTCGCTGCATCGGAGGCTTCGATCGGTTTGAGCGTGCCGTCCGCAGCGATCTGCACGGGCGGCTTACTGCCTTCCGCGAAGGTCGAGACTTTTTGCGGGATGCCGTCTTCGAGAATCTTGAAATCCTTGGGCTTGAGGCCGTTCACGTAGTGGCCTTTGTTATCGGTGACCTGAAAGGTCAGCACCACCATGTCGACGTCGACCTTGACTTTGAATGTGGAGCGGTCCTGCGCGAGCGAAAGGGTCACGGCGAGCAGGGCCGCCGCGCCCGTTCTCCAACCAATTCTCCGAAGCAAGTTTTTCCTCCTCATTCGGCCCCGCCGCTTCTCACTGATTGCCGCCATTGTCGGCCACGGCGGTCGGTTGCTTGCGCGATTTTTCGCGCACCTGGTCTCCCACCAGCCGCAGCGATCGCAGCAGCGCGGGCCAGTCTTCCAGATGTGTCGCGAAGATCTTCTCCACGGTCTGCTGGGTCCATTCCGGCACCAGCAGATTCAGGTCCGCCGGCCGGGTGTAGGTTTCATCGGCCAGGGCGGCGTAGAACAACAGATTCGATTCCCAGCTTTCGGCGAGAATGCGGCTGGAGTAACCCATCAGCGTCGGGAAGGTCCGCAGATTGAGCAGTTCCGGCTGATAAGAATTCGCGAGCGTCGGCTTGGGAGTGCCAAAGGCGCGCGAGATGGCGGGCGGCGTGACTTCACCGGGCGCGAGCTCGGCGATGCGGCGAATCTCGGCAGCGGCGGGCGAAGACTCCTTGGGCGCGAGATCGGCAGCCAGCAGGTACATCTCCGACGGCATGATGTTTTCTTCCGCGCCGCGGACGTCGCCCGAGGCCAGCAGGTGTTCGATTTTCTTCACACGTGCGGGCGGAGCATAGTGATCCAGCACCGCGAGCGCCTCAGCGCGTCGCTGCGGATCCAGGGCGCCTTCCGCAAGGACGTTTTCGGCGAGCGCCATGTGAGCGCCCACCCAATGAAGCTGCGCCGGCGATACATTCCCCCAGCGCGGCACCACTGCACTAAGGATCATCTGCGGCACCAGATCGCCCCAGATGAGCGCCTGCTCCCGCGAGGGAATCAGGAAGTTTTCCTCGGCTTCGGCCAGCGCGTAAGGCAACGAACCCAAAGATCCCACCAGGCGTCCGCCGGCATTGGCGGGCCAGCCGGTGCCGAACATCTGGGTGGCTTTCCAGGTCTGGTTGGCGCTCTGCATCCCGATAAAATCGTGACTACGGACGAAGAGTGGATTGGTGCGCAGGATTTCAGCGCCGGGCGGCGCGTAATGAATATAGGCGAAGCCGACCAGCGTATCGCGCAGGAACGGAGTAAGGGTGCCGCGCAGATCTTTGAGCTTTTGCGGATCGTTGGCGGCTTTTTCAATCTGCGCGCGCAAATTCACCTTGCGCTGCGCGTCCACGTGCTGATCGCTCCAGTAGCCGAACGTCAGCAGCGTTTTTTCAGGAGCACTGAGGGCGCTGCGCGGTAACTGGATATCGGAAATGCGATTGGCTAGCTTCTGCGTAAGCGCGGTGTTCAGCTTGTCACCTTTCGCGACGCTTGCCAGATTGTCCGCGAGATCGAACAGAGTGGTGAGCGAGACCAGTTTCTGCGCTTCAAAGATGCGGCTCATGTCCTCGACCATGCGCTGATGCGCGTCGGAGGAATCATCGGAATTGGCGCCGGCCATCAGGTCCAGGACGCGATCCTGCACGGTCACATCCGCCGGGGAGTGAGTAGCGGCGAGCAACAGTTTCACGCCCGCGCGGCCACCATCGAACAACTGCAGATGGTTCTGCGCCTTCACGGGAGGGGCGAAGGGCTCCAGCAGCGAGGCTAGCGTGGCATCTGCGTTCGATTCCTGAATCGCGCCGTCGCGCAGCAGGACCTGCCACATCACGATCAATCCCTGGACGATTCCCGCGGCATCGGAGCGCAGCGCCGGATCATGGATTTTGGCAACGCTCTCAGCGGTGTCGAGAAACGTGAGGATGGTTTTATCGGTGACGCCGGGCGCTTCGGAAAACAGCGGATACTGGGCGCCCATGGCCTGGTAATCCTTGGCGAGTCGATCGACGGTGGCCGGTTCCAGAGGCTGCGGGCGGTTACGCTCCAGGTCGCTGAGCGCCATGAAAATTTTGAGCGGCTGATTCTCCACCATCTTGCGGCACAATCCGAACAGCGCTTCCAGCACATCGTCGGAATCCTTCCAAGCGGGCGCGGCGTGCGTCAGCTTGGCGTCGTACTTGCCCATCGGATGGTTGATGAACAGATTCTTCCAGACGTCCAGATTGCCGGGCAGGTGCGGTTTCCCGTTGGGGTCCATGCGCAGCCGGGTGGTGAGCAGCAGCATATCGGTGTTGGAACGGAACACCGGACGCGCGGGGCCGGGACTGGTGACACGGCCGCGAATCGCGGTGTAGAAACGCTTGAGGCGATCGGGATCGGTGAGGTAATCCCGGACCGGCCCGTTAATGCGCGCCAGCGCATCGTAGTAGCTGGCGAGCCAGCCGTCGTCCCTGATCAGCACCTTTTCTAAGAAAGCCGCGCCTTTATCAGGACTCGCGCCGACCAAATCGGCCCAGGTTTTTTCGGTTCGCGCGCCACCGGGCACCATCGCCTTGCCGCCGCGGATTTCGAACATGCCGCCGAAAAAATCGAGGATGTGGGCGTAGGTCTTGAGACGCTGCGCAGGGATCTCCTGGCGAATTGCAGTGGAGGTTTCCGGATCGAGCTTGGACAGCCCCAAATACAAACGGCAGAGGGAAGGATCAGAGAGGAAATAATCGATGAACTCGCCCTGCGATTTTTCCTTGAGTGACTGCCAGTATTCCACCTTGAACATCACCGGCACGCGCGCCGGATGGTAATCGAGATCGAAGGGATGGTTGGTGCGCAGATCCTGTTCGAGCTGGGCGATCGGGAAGCCGGAATCGATGGTCAGAAATGCGCGTGAAGCGTTCACCGTCTCGAGCACTACATCCGATCCGCAGCCGCCCCGCATGCGATATCCGAGCAGGCGCAGCAGGTCGCCGGTTTCGCTCGACTCGCAAGTCTCTATGCGGATGGCGCCTTTCTCGCCCGCGAATTTGCTGAGTTCGCGTGCCTGCGAGAGGTACCGGATGATCAGCTTGAGATACTCAGTTTGCTGCAGCGATTCGCTGCCGGGACTCGGCCTGATAACCGTTGGTGACGATGTTGCGCGCGAGCGCGCTGAGTAGATCATCCGGGCTCAGATCCGGCGAAAGCGCCGCCATACGCGCGAAGGATCGCAAAGGGCCGGGAACGTTGATGTATTCGACGGCGACCGGCGGGGTTTCCGGAGCCGGCGAGAAGCTCAAACCGGAGCCGCCGGAGTTTCGATAGAGGTCGAGATGTCGAGTAGCGGAGGCGTGATCGCCGGCCAGCAGATCGAGCATCGCTTCGCGGCGGGCGCAGGCGGCGACCTGTTCTTTTGGTGCGTTCGCGCGAGTCAGCGCGATTTCGAGACGGGCGTAAACTTCCCGAGCCGCAGGGTCGCGATGGGTGCCCAGGAATTCGGCGTAAGCACGAATCGCCGCGAGGTCGGAAGGGTTCTGCTCAGCGGCTTTGCGGAGTTGGTCGCGAGCTTGTGCACCCTCGCCTTTGGCCTCTAGCGCCCACGCACTCGCCGCGGCGTCCTGTCCCCATACAGGCAACGCGAATATCCCACAAATCGCCCCTACAATCCCCCAAAAGAGTCGCATCGCAGAATGACTCCTCCACTTGGCTTTTTACTGTATCACTTCTACGACAAGCACTCTTCTAAGAGATGCATGTATGCCGAAAACATTACCGCCGCGTATATCTTGCGGGCGAGGTGCATCTACTATACGCGCGGCTCGTGGGTTTTTCGCGGACGGGAGTAACGCGCAGGGCGGGAAAAAGAACAGGCCCGGAACGTTGGTGAATCTCGACTACTGACTCCTGCGCTCCGCTGCGATAGAATGATCTTTCCATTCCGAAGGAGCAAACGAATACAATCATGGCGGTTACCGGTGCGGGACTCGAGGGAATCATCGCGACACAGTCGCGGATTTGCTACATCGACGGCGATGCGGGCATCCTTTCCTACCAAGGCTTCAACATTCACACGCTGGCCGAAAACGCCACCTTCGAGGAAGTCATTTTCCTGTTGTGGAACGGCCGTTTGCCCAAGCAGGCCGAACTCGACAAGCTGAAGGGGGATCTGGTCGCCCATCGCGCGATCGATCAGAACGTCGCCGGATTCTTGAAGTCGGTTTCGAAGTCGACTCCCATGGATGTGCTGCGTACCGCGGTATCGATGCTGTCGCTGTACGATCCGCTGGCCAAAGACATGTCGCCCGAAGCGAACCAGCTCAAGGCGATCAAGCTGATGTCTCAGACGGCGACCATCGTGACGTCGTTCGATCGTTATCGCAAGGGAAAAGAAGTGGTCGCCGGCGATCCGAAGCTGGGGTTCGCGGCGAATTTCCTCTATACGCTGACCGGCAACAAGCCGGACGATGTGATGGAGCGCGCCTTCGATATCGCCCTGACGCTGCATGCCGATCATGAGCTGAACGCGTCGACGTTCGCGGCGCGCGTGATCGCCGCGACGCTGTCCGATATTTATTCGGCGGTGACCGGTGGAATCGGGGCGCTGAAAGGTCCGCTGCACGGCGGCGCCAACGAAAACGCCATCAAGATGCTGCTCGATGCCGGTTCGGAAGAAAAAGCCATCGAACACGTGAAGCAGATGCTGGCCAACAAAGAGAAGGTGCCGGCGTTCGGTCACCGCGTGTACAAGACCATCGATCCTCGCGCGACACACCTGGCGCAGCTTTCTGAAGAGCTGGGCAAGCGCACCGGACACGAAGATCTGTACCTGACCTCCACCAAGATCGAGAAGTTCATGAAGGAATCCAAGAATCTGAACGCCAATGTCGATTTTTATTCGGCATCGGCGTACTATTCGCTGGGCATTCCGATCGATCTGTTCACGCCGATTTTCGCGGTGAGCCGCATGTCAGGATGGACGGCGCACGTGCTGGAGCAGTATCACAACAATCGTCTGATTCGTCCGCGCGCGGATTATATCGGCGAGCCGGTTGGCAAAGAGTGGGTTCCGATCGGGAAGCGCTAGCCGATAAGAAGAGCCGAGACGACTCTCGGCTCAGCAGGCTGGACAGCCTGCGCCACGTTCATCGCAACCACGGGCTCAGATCGCGATGGAGCATCGCCCGGAGTTCGAGGATATCTTCGCGGTAATAGTCGATCAGGAACTGGCGATCTTGCGCATCCATCTGCAGTGATTTTCCTTTGCGAAAGAACGCGGTGCTCAGGCGCTTGCGCAACGATGCGGGAACCAGCGATCGCAAGGGATACCACAGGTTGATTTTCTTGAGCCAATAGTGCGCCCCCACTGCTCGTGGGCTGCGGCGTTCCAGGATTCGTTGCGAAGTATCCGGCTGAAAAGTGGGATCTACTTCGAGGAACTCGAACAGATCGCGGAACAGCGCTGCGGTGTCCCGCCAGGCTTCTTCATAGCAATAGATTCGGATTTGCTCAAGCGGAAAGCGATCGAGAAATCGCTTGACCTGCGCCGAATAGAGGCCGGCTTCAAGAAACGGATAGTAGATGCTGAGCTGGCTGCGATCGGGCTGCAAACATCGATCCAGATGTTCGCGAAAGGTCGATTTGGTAAGGCCGACGGAGAGCTGGTGGAGATATTGCGAGAAGGCGCGTTCGGCGGGATCGCGCAGGATTAGGATGATTTTCGCATTGGGGATGCTGGCGTGGATGTTCGCGGCCGCGGTTTCCGACCAGAGGTAGGCAGCAGACGATTCGCCGACGGCTTTTTCGTCGCGGGCGTTTTCGAACAGCAGCAGGTAGGTGTCGAGATCGTTGGGGAGGCGGCGTCGCGCATGCTTTTCGAAAGATTCGCTTCTGATACCGCAGCGGATTTCGTCGGCGAAGTAGCACGGCTCCTTGACCGGGCTCATGTAAATTTCAGGATGCTGGGCCAGGTAGGAATGCAGGGAAGTGGTGCCAGCTTTGCCTGCTCCGGCCACGAAGAAGGTGGGCAGGCGGGACATGCCCGCATGCTCTCACAGCAGCCAGCGACTCCGTATATCCCATAAGAATGTTTCGTTTTGCAATCGAAACCAGCAAGCGGCGCGGGCGAATGCGTGTCTAGACTGAGGGCGCTGGGAGGCCAGTCATGCTCAGTTTCAGACGGTCGGCGATACTGCTGACGATGGTGGCGGGGATCGGTGCGGGAATAGCCGCGGCGCAGCCGGCGCTGACCACGATCAAAGACATTTTGTACGTTGCAGACGGCTCGCGGTTTACAGGCACGCTGTTCATCACCTGGAGCAGCTTTCAATCGGGCGATTCGTCCAACATCGCCACTGCGAATTTAACCTTGCCGATCGTCAACGGAGTGCTGTCGGTGCAACTGGTACCGACCACCACGGCGTCGGCGGGTGCGCAGTACAACGTGACATTCTCCAACGCCAGGGATCAATCAGTTCACGCAGGTCTGGGCGGTGCCGCCGAGCAGCGTGACTCTACGGATTCGCGATGTGCTGGTGTCGCAGGGAACGGTGGTGGGTCCGCAGCCGGTTACGTCGCCGATCCAGATTTCCGACGTAACAGGGCTGCAGAACGCGCTGGCGCTGCTACCCATGGAAGGCGTGGGATTTGCGATCGGACGGACGGCGGTTATCAACACCTCGGGCCAGATCGATGGCGCTTCGGGGAATTTGAGCGATTGCGTGCGGGTGGACGGGAGCTCGGGACCGTGTGGCTCGGGCGGGGGAGGGGTACTGCCGTCCTTCTCGGACGGCGAGGTGCCGGCGGGGTCGATCAATGGTTCGAATACGACCTTCACGCTTGCCAACCTGCCGTCGCCAGTGGGAAGTCTGGACTTATACCGCAACGGCCTGCTGATGAAAGCGGGCTCCGACTTCACCATTTCAGGAAATACGATCCTGTTCCTTACGGCGTCGACACCGCAGACCGGCGATTTGTTGGTCGCAAGTTATCGCTACGCCAATCCGAGCAATCCTCTGGGATCGCTGACCTCGGCGCAGGTGGTGTGCAGCAGCGTCGGGGCGAGCACGAATCTGACGACGCCGACTTCGCTGGGGACTTGTACCTTGCCGGCGGGGTTGATCGGGGCAGGCGACCGGATCGAAATCCAGTTTGAATATGCGCATTCGGGAACGTCCATGGGATTTACCGGTCAGATCCACTGGGGCGGAACGACGGTGGTATCGCGGGTGGCGGCGTCGACCGATACGGCATACGTGGGTAAGGTTGCGGTGGGGGTGTATTCGGGAGGGCAATTGTGGGATGTCACGAGTTGGGGAAGCGTGCTGAGCTTCGCGGCGGGCGTGGGAACGGCGACGGAGAACACCTCGCAAAATGTGACGATCTCGTTTCTTGGATCGATGGCAGGGGCGACGTCGGACACGGCGATCTTGCGCAATTTCACAGTGATCCGGTACCCGGCGCAAACCAATCCGTAGACTCCCAAGAGACCTAGAGAGTCGTAAGGAATCCGCCTTAGTACAAGATTCTAAGGGGGTTCGTCCACACAATCTACGGTCAATTTATTCTTGTGCAGTTCCTCTAATTCCTGCAATATGGATGGTGACGGGGACCAAAGTCCAGGCTTCGAGGTGACCTATGACGAGAATTTATTCCGCGGCATTAACGCTGCGGAACGATGTTCGCGGGCAAGACATGATCGAGTACGCGCTGCTGGCGGCGGCGCTGGCGGTGGTAGTGGCTGGATTCCTGCCGCCCACGATTATGCCGTCCATCAGCAACATCTTCTCGAAAGTCGTTTCGGGATTTAACGCGAGCTAGTGCTCGCTTGAGGCTTATCGCGAGCGTGGTGCTCGCGTAGGCGATTCGATTTTGAACAGTGGCGGAGCCGCGGACTCGTTTCTGCGGCTCCTGTTTTTTTGAGCTATCCCAGCAGGAACATTGCGGCGACGGCGCCTAGCATCACGCCGAACGTGAGCCAGCCGAGCCAGCGAAGCAGAGGGGGATTCACCTTGTCCCCCATGACCCGAGCGTCGCTGGTGAGCAAGACGACCAACAGGATCAGTGGGGGCGCAAGAACTCCGTTGAGCACCGCGGACCAGAACAGCATCTTGACCGCGTCGATGTGCGCGAGGTCGAGCGCGGTGCCGACAAGCATCGCCACACCAATGACCGCATAGAAGCGGCGCGCCTCCGCGACCTTGCGGTTGAGCGATGCACGCCATGCCGCGGCTTCCGAAACAGCATAGGCGCAGGAGCCGGCGAGCACCGGCACTCCCAGCATTCCCGTGCCGACCACCCCCAGGCTGAACAGCCAATACGCGCCGCTCCCGGCGAGCGGCCGCAATGCCTCCGCCGCTTCCTTCGCCGAAGCGATGTTGGTTTTTCCGTGCGCATGGAGTGTGGCGGCGGTGGTCAGAATGATGAAGTACATGATCGCGTTCGAAAACAGCATCCCGGTGGCCACGTCGATACGCCTGACTTCGAGCTCTTCACCGGTAGCGCCTTTGCGCTGTTGGAGCGTGAGACCCTGGGCTCGCTCTTCTTCGACTTCCTGCGACGCCTGCCAGAAGAAAAGATAAGGCGAGATGGTGGTGCCGAGAATACCGACCAGTACCGACATGAAATCGCGCGTGAAGGTGAGGTGGGGTAGAAAAGTCGCGCGGAGGACCTGCCACCAGTCGACACCCGCGAAGAAAGCACACGCGACGTAGGCCAGCAGTACCAACGTTAGCCACTTGAAAATACGAACGATGTGCTTATAGGAAGACCAGAACAACAAAGCAATGATGATGGCGGCGTAGAATGGCGCCCACGGCCAGTGCAGGCCGGTGATCATGCGGGTGACCTCCGACATGCCTGCAAGGTCGGCGCCGATGTTGACCACGTTGGCGATGATCAGCAGGGTACAGGCGCTCCACAGGACCCAGCGGGGATATCGGCGGCGGACTACGCCGGCGAGACCGCGTCCAGTGACCATGCCGAGGCGCGCGCACATCAACTGCACGGCGGTCATCAGCGGAAATGAAAACAGCGCGGTCCACAGAGGCGCATAGCCCAGAGAAGCGCCGGCGACCGAATAGGTGGAGATGCCGGATGGGTCGTCGTCGGCCGCGCCGGTAATCAGACCTGGCCCGAGAGATTGAAAGAAGCTCGGCTTGTTACCGATGGCGCCAGATTTTGGATTGGCTGGGTCGATGTGGCCCTACTGTACGGTGAATGGAATTGGCTGGCTACAAGTGTTCGTCACGCCGTCGGACGATCCGCAGACGTAGAGGTTTGCTGTGCCGGAGGGAAGACTCGATGGCACCGTGAAGCTCACCAGTTGCACGCCGGGCCAGCCCGCGGCGGGGCCGGCATAATTGAGCGAGCTTAAGTTGAGCGTGCCGATCTGAACGCTGATGGTTCCTGCGCCCGAGAGTCCCGTGACGATCAAAAATACCGTGGAGTTGGGCGCGGCGGCGTTGGTGGCGGAATTGCCGGAGCCATCCTGATTGAGCAAGGCCCCGGGGAAGATGACTGGTCCGAAGCTCGCGACCTGAACTGTGAAGGGTGGGCTGACGGATCCATCCACGGTCACGATCAACTGCGCGGTTCCGACGGATATCCCGGGGGGGACGACCAGTTCGATCTGCGTGCTGGTGTTCGTCAGAATCGTCGCGGGCAGGTCGTTGAAAGTCGCGATCACGTTGTTGCCGCTGAGCAAAGTGCCGTTGATGGTGGTCAGCGATCCGGGCACCACCGGCACCGGGAAGCATGCTGGCGGAATTTAACGCGGAGGTGATCGTGGGAGTGGGTTTCGGAGCCGGCGGCGTGACGGTGAAGGTGACCTGGATCGCCGCCGATCCAGCCGCGCCGGCATTAATGTTGATGGTCGCCTGATAGGTCGCCGGAGCAAGATTGCCAGGCGACGCGTAGGCGCGAACGGTGCTCGCATTCACACCCGAAGCCGGATCGAGAGTGAGCCAGCCCGGAGTGCCCGGGTACGAAATGCTGGCAGTCCAGTTCATGAATCCGTGGCCTTTGTTGCCGACAGTGAAGTACAGCTGGCCGGTGACGCCGCCCTGCGATTCGGTGAACTGGAGCGGAGTCGTATCGACGTTGAGCGAACTTTGGACGAAGGAGCAATCGCCCAGGATGGTGCAATCGGGCAGAGGCGTGATCGCGTCGAATCGCGGAAGGGGTTCGGTTGGGGAAACCGCAGCCACTTTAGATTGTGGTGCGAAAAGGACACTCGAAGTGGTGGTCGAAGGAGTGCGTGAACCGTCGGGCGCCAGGCCGAGGAACGTGGGGAATTGCACGGTTTCGATCGCCGAAGGATTGGCGTCCACCACTTCATAGACCACGTAGGCGGTGCCGTTGGTGATGGGGATTTGGGAGACGGTATCGAAGGTCACTGTGCCCGAACCGATCGCGCCGGCAGAGTAAATGGGCGTTCCGCCGGCTCCGTTCGAAGCAGCACCCACCACTCGCGCGAGCAGTAGCGATCCCGATGGCGAGGGCGTGTAGGAGCCGCCAGATGCGGGGAGTTCGAAATCGCCGCCCGCGGTGGGAGTGGTTGCATCGGAGCCAGCAACCCGATCGGGCACGAAAAGCTGCGCGTCACTGGGAAATCCGCCGTAGGTAACGATGATGCGCTGGCCGCTATCGGCCATGAAATAATCGGGCGCGGATTGGGGACCGAAGGCGTCGCCGAATCCTTCCGTGACTCGCGTGGAGGCGAACGAAGTGTTCGCCGCGAGAAGATTCGAGAAGGTGATGTCCGCGGGCAACGGCGACCCGTTCTGCGCGCAAACCAAGGCATCGATATTGCTGGCAAACAGGCCTCGCTCCGTGGTGCCGACCACTAATTGCGGAGTGGTGAGGGGGAAAGATGCGGCGTTGATCGAGACGTATTCGGTGATGGGAGTTTGCGGCAAAACCTGGCTCGCGTTGACGCGAACGCCCGCGACATTGATTTTCGCGGTTCCCTGCGGCGAAAACGCGACCGTGACGCCATCAAAGGCGACGCTGAATTGATTCGCCAGAACCGGCTGGACCAGAGTCGGCAGCGGCCCCGAGCCGCTATCAATGGTGAAGACGATACCGGTCAGCGTGTTCGTCGCAGAGAGGCGATTGGTGACGGGCAGGCTGAGGATGAACGTGAAGTTTGCAGTGAACTGCGCGTTGGGAGCTCCTACGCAGGAAAGCGCCACATCGCCGACGCGTTCGGCGAGCCCTTCCGATCGCAGAACCGGCGGGGATGCGGAAGTGGTGCAGAAGGTCGATTGCGCTTCGGCGGGCCCGATTAGAAAAAATGCGAATAACAACAGTAGAACGGACTCGCGGATCATGCACAAATAATGCACAGCGGATGCCACCTTGGAGGACGGGGTTACGGGTTTGATTGTAACATCGATACCGAGAATGGCGAAGAAAGTCTATGCAAAAGGATTTAGGACTCGCAAGTCGGCGTAGCGTTGCGCGTGGCTCAAATCCTCCGAGTAAACCGTGTGGGCGCCGAGCGCTTCCGCGGCGGCTAAAATCGCTCCATCCCAGTAGGAAATCGAGTAGCGTTGCGACTTCGCGATCGCGATGCGGACAAGCTGGTGATCGATGGGCTGGCAGGGGAACTCGGCCCATTGTTCGATCCATTTGAGCGCGTCGGAAGTGGAAAGGGGCCGCGCGGCCTTTCTGGTCACTGTCACGAAAAACTCCTGCAGAACCTGCGCGGAGGTGCCGAATTCCTCGGCTTGGATCAGTTCCAATGCACGGCGTCGCTTGGATTCGTCGTGGCCGGTGCCGATCGCGGCATAGACCAGGACATTGGTGTCAAGGAAAACTTCAGCGGTCATGTAAATCGGCTCGCGACCAGGTCTTCTTGCCGAGGCGGCCTTCGGATTGCGCGCTCATGCTTCGGATCCGGGTGCGAGCGCGCGACGCGCGATTCTGGTGAGCAGCGAGATTGGTCAAGTAATCGCGAACCAGGCCGTTCACCGTCGAGTTGTGCTCGGCGGCGTGGCGGCGGACCGCGGCGAGAACCTCCTCATCGACGCTGAGCGTGATGTTCTTCATATACACAGTATATGTGGAACTGTGTAGCTACCTCAGGCGGACGCAGACTACCGACTTCTCGTCGCGAGCGTAGAGCAGGCCGTCGGAAATCGCAGGATAGGCTCGGGTGACGTGGGTCAGGATGCGGGCGTGTTGGGTGGGGTGGAAACCGTCTGGAGTAGCGGGCGCCATCACGAGTTCGCCATTTTCGCGAAGGATCAGCAGGCGATTGCCGGCGAGCGTCACGGTTCCCGCGCCGTACCCGTCTACATCCCACATCACCTTCCCGGTCTTGAGCGCGATGCAGCGCAATGCCTGTCCCTCTTCCTGGCGGCCGTGAAAGCCGTATAAATAGCCATCGCGATAAACCGACGTGGAGTAGTGATTGGACATGCTGTCATCGTTCGACCAGATCTTGCGATAGGAGCTGCCGTTCACTTCGATGAGAATCGCGCCGGTGCCGTAGCTCGCTGAAACGAACACCAGATTTCCAATGATCAAGGGCGTGGCTGCGTTCACGGAAGCCGACGATCGCGAGCGCCAGGGAATCGAGAAGCGCACCTGGCCGTTGGCGGGATCGAGATCGACAATGCCGGCCCGCGTGAAGAAGAAGGCGTGGCGGACTCCGGCAATGGTCGCGGCGGAAGGTGAGGAATAGCTGGCTTCATCGCTGGTCGCTTTCCAGGCAACGGCGCCGGTAACGGCATCGAAGGCGACGATGCCGGCGTTGGGCCCGCCCACGTGCACCAGCACTTTGCCACTTTCGATGAGGGGAGATCCGGCGGCTCCGAAGAATCCTTTCTTGACGCCGAATTGCGTGGCGGTGGGGACGCTCCAGCGTTTCTTGCCGGTGGCGAGATCGAGCGCGGTGAGCACGCCCTGCGCGCCGAAAGTATAAATGACACCGCCGGAGATGGCGGGCGCGGAGCGGGGACCTTCGTCGAATCCGAAATCGTCGCGATAGGTGGTGGGGTAATCGAAGGTCCAGACCTTTTCGCCGGAAAGCGCGTTGAAGCAATCGACGATTTCTTTGCCGGCAGAGCGATGGAACAGAATCAATTTGCCGGATGCGACGACGGGCGCTGCGAAGCCTTCGCCGACATCTTTTTTCCAGAGGATCGCGGGGCCGGAGGCCGGCCAGGTGGCGGCGAGGTCGGGGCCGGAGTAGACGCCGTCGCGGGTGGGGCCGAGGAGTTGCGGCCAGTCGGCGAGGAGGGGGATCGCGAGAAGAAGAATCGCCGAGGCGCGCGAGATCATGTGGTTGAGTATATCGGGCAGAGTGCGGCGAGCGCGTGTGCTCTTTTTACGTACAATCGTGAGCAATGCCCTTGTGGATAAGACTTGGCGCTCTTGCGCTCGTGACTGGCTGCATCGCAGTGCCACAGGCATCGAATCGACCGGAGCTCCGGTTCTGTTCGCCGCTGAGCGGATCGGGTACTCAACTGCTGGGCGGAACAACCGATTCACGTTGCTGAAGAGGGTCTTGATCGATCTGACTAAGAATCAATCGCCAGTTCCTTAGAGAGTGGGCCGCTGTGGACCGTTTAGACTATTGGGTTAGATCTATGGCGACTCTCATTGAAGCGATTGACGTGAAACGGCGGACTCTGTTCGAGTTCGAAAATGTTCCTTATTCCTGCCTGGAAGCCGAAGTAAACACCCCTACCGCGCGCGGCGGCCAAACGCTGGTGCGTTTGAAGATTCGCAATCTTTTGACCAACGCGGTGTTTGAGAAAACCTTCAAGGCGGGTGACAAATTCAAGGAACCGGATCTGCAGATGGTCCCGGCTTCTTATCTCTACAGCGACCCCCAGGGCTCTCACTTCATGGACCAGGAAAGCTTCGAAACGCTCACGCTTTCCGAAGCGGTGATCGGGAATGCGCTGGACTTCCTGACCGAAGGCTCGCTCATCGAACTACTGAAGTACAACGGGAATCCCATCGGTCTGGAACTACCCATGTTCGTCGAGTTGGACGTCGCCTCCACCGAACCGGGCGTGAAGGGAGATTCGTCCAGCGGCAGCACCAAGCCGGCCACGCTCGAAACCGGTCTGGAGATTCGCGTTCCCCTTTTTATCAAGATCGGTGAGAAGGTAAAGGTGTCGACCGCGAACCGGGAGTTTGCTGGAAGGGCGTGAGTTCCGCGGGAAGGAGCCCGTTGAAATGAAGGACGGCGCCGCGGTGTCCGACCAACTCCATCTCGATAATGTTCGGCTCAGCCAGATGGAATACGAGCAGCGCCGCATTTTCCTGCGTTCGCGGCCCCGATGTCTTGGCGTAGTGCTGGGGAACTCCTGCAACATCGATTGCAAACACTGCTATCAATCCAAAGACGGCTCTAATCTGCTGCGCCCTCCGGAAATCGCGCGGGAGTTCCGCCGTGAGTTGATGGGATTCTATCCCTATATTTCGACGCTACGGCTGCAGGGCGGCGAAGTGTTCGCGCTGCGCGGATTCAGCGAATTGATCGACGACGTCGCGCAGACGGTTGACCGCCCCGTGTTGAGCATCAGCACCAACGCCACTCTGATCGACGAAGCGTGGGCGGAGCGTCTGGTGCGCACTCCGTTTTCCAACATCACGGTGTCGATCGACGGGGGTACGCGCGACACGTTCCATCGGCTGCGCCAGGGCGCCGATTTCGATGAAGTCCTGGCCAACGTTGACCGGATCCAGCGCTGGAAGGCGAAGCTGCAAAGTCCGATGCCTTATCTGGACTCATTCTTCGTGGTCATGCGCTCGAATTTTCGGGAAATTCCGCAGTACCTGGAATTGATGCGGCAGCACGGATTCATCAGTGTGGCGCTGCAGACGATGGAACTGTCGCGCGAAAATACGGCCCGCGTGCCGTCCCTTGAGCAGGACGAATTGATTGCGGAAGCGAGCGAGGTCCGCGAACTGCACGCGATCCTCTCCGATGCCTTGCCCCGGTTTCGCAGCAGCTTCAAGACCATCCAGATGAGCGGCCTGCAGACGCTGTTCGAGACACACGGGCTGGGCGCTCAATTCCTGAGCGAAGGCGAAAACAACCTTTATCCCAATAGCGAAGGTCTTGCCAGCGGCGCGTTCGAACTTTGCCCAAACCCGTGGACGACGCTGTTCGTAGTCGAAAACGGCGATGTTCACTTGTGTTTTATCTCCGAGGCGATCGGCAATCTTTATGAGGAGCCGTTACCGCTGCTCTGGAATTCGCCAAAAGCGATGGCCAAGCGGAGCGATATGATCGCCGGCCGCTACATGGCTTCTGGTTGTTCGCGGCAATACTGCGGGTGGCGTGAGGGGAACAGGTCGGATGGTTCGACGGACGAGATCAACAGGCAGGAATGGAACGAACTGGTCCACATCGCGCCAGCCGATGTCGAATCCGGGACTTCGGGAAGTCTTGCGCTGGTCCGAAAAACGGTAGCGGAGGAGCGCCGCAAGCGAGCGGAACTGGAAGTTTACAAAAGATCGCTCGAATCGTCGCTTGCGGAGAGCCGTGTGCAGGTCGAACAACTGCTGGAGGCGGGGCAACGCCATATCGATCATTTGGAAGCGAAAGCGGAGAAAGCGGTGGGCGATTTCGAGCGGCTGGAGGCGGAGTGGACGCGGTTCCGGTCACGGTGGCTGATTCGCGCAATCCGCAAAATCGCTTCCGTGTTCAAGCGGAACATTTAGACACCCTCTGTACAATGAGGGACCGTTAAAAAAGACATGGCGAAGGACCTGGATGGTATCGGCGTTGTATTGGCAGTGCTGATGATTGTCGCCTGGGGGTTGCACGCTGAACTGGCGCAGCAATGTTACGATCTGGCTCGAAGCGCTTACGCGCTAGGCGCGTCGGGAATGCATAACGATAATGACATCCGCGCACTGCTTGTGAAGAAGCTGTAGCGGTTAGCCGCTGGCAGCCGCTGACAAAGAGAGACCCGGCGTAGCGATGTCCTGTAGCTGTTGGAACCGGTCGGTCAGGCTCGTCAGAAATGCCAGCTCTTGTGGGTCCGTCGTTTGAGATGCAGCCTCTTTGAGTTGACGGATCGCGTCGGCAAGCACCGACTGAAACTCAGTCGGATTCGCCGTTTGTAATGGTGCGATCTGAACCAGGGACGGGACATTCGCGAGCTCAACTAAGTCTTGTAAGACTGGGTCCTGTAAGCCTGGATTAGCTCCGAACGTGCTGGGCGTCGCGCTGGTCAGCAGCTTGCTTGATCGAGCCACACGTGATTCGATCGTTGAAGTGGCGCTTGATGCAACCGCGTTCAATGGACCCATATCACCTCGCAGCAATCCGACCTTAGGACTGCAACTAACCGAGTACTATCGGCACGGATCCTTGCGAACTTTAGGCCGTCAGGATTCGGATACACCCGAAGTCGATGATTTGAAAGGGACGGACGTGCGTCCAGGGTTTGGAGAACGGCCGCTGGCTCTTACGCCACGAGTCCTCGGAGGAAGAGACTCGCCCTTCACTACATTGGATGCGGCTTGCCCGACCGGGATGCACCGAACGCAGCAACGCCGCCGCCTCTAAACGGCTGATCGACTACGTTTGATCTCGGCTACGCCGGCCCGTTTGGCTTCGTTGAACGACCGATGCAGCGTACCCGCGGCAGTCCCCACGGTCTTGGATGCTCCTTCGACTTTGGCGGCAAAGCCGTCCGCGCCTTTTTCGAGCGTCCGCGCTGTCCAGGCGAACACCGCGGGTACGATGAGCGCTGCGCCAACGATGCCCAGTCCAATGCCCGCCACGACCAGGCCAGACCCCGCGATCGCCATCTTTTGTTTGGATTCCATCTTGTCATGACCTCCTATTCCTATTGGACCAGACTGAGACCATTCTGGTGTGTTTCCTGCGCATCGCGATCCGATACGCGGGGCTAGGGCTCGATTTCAAAATCGATCGATTGCGTAGCGGTGGCGAACTTCGGGTTTGCGAGTTTATCGTTGACGATCACCTGTAGAGTGTATTCGCCCGAAGGGAGTTCGCCGAGCGACAAGTGACCGCTCGCGCCCAAGCGCTTCGGATCCGGGGCGGGCCCATCGTCGCCGAGCCTTGTAGCGTTTTCCATAAGTCGAACACTGTCGTGAAACAGGCGGGTTTCGACTTCCAGTTCCGGATGCCCGGCTCTCCCTGTCGCGTCCGATTTCGCGTTGATGACTTCGTAGGCGACAACCAGATTTGTCCCTCGATGGAAGCGGCGGCTCGCAGCGCCTCCCGTCTGGTCTACTTGCGGACCGGGACGATCCGATAACGCCTTCGCCTGTGTCGCGGCGTCGCGAATTCCAATTGCCGAGAGCGCCAGATGCCCGTGTTCGACGTCGGGGACGTCGATATATTGCTCGGCGGAACCGCCGGCTCCGGTGGCGGGATCTCGCACCGTGGTTCGGACGAGATAAGGTCCTGGCTGTTTCACTGGGATGCGAAGTGCGTAGACCAAGCCATGCTGGACGGCGTCGTCGTACTCTCGCGAGCTCAACTTCAGCGGGAATGTGGTGTCGATAGGTCGTAATGCGAGACCATGATCGTCGAAAAACGATGCGGTAATGTCGATGGATGCCGTCTGGATCGCTTCCAGGTCCGTCGACCATTTCAAATCGCCAGGATGGAAGGACAGCAACGCGTCGATCGACGAGCCGGTTTTCGACTGGCTGAAGAATCCCGCCGTGAGTCGCGGGTGCATGGAGCGAGAGCCGAGCAGAGATTCGGTATTTCCAAAGGGTGAGCTATAGAAACCTTTGCGCGATCGGACATGCAAGCCCGCGATCTTCACTCGGACTTCAATGTTGTGGAATTTGGGGTGACTCTGATCATCTTTGAGCTCGCCGGGATCGGGATGGTAGCCGATGAGGTAATATCCGTCACCATCATCTGCCGCTTGTTGGAACGCACTTGCAAGATCGTTGGTGTCATGCAGAAACAGACCGCCGGTGGCTTCTGCCAAAGCGGCCATGCCATCCTGGGTCCTTCCCTCGTTTTGGCGTGCGGCCACGACGCCTCTCCGGGCCATTCGTCCGTTCGCCGACACTTCATAAGACTGCAAGCCGCGCGCGTCGATCGGATAAATCGAGATCGAGACACGATTCGCAGCGTCGATCACCTTGCGCAACTCTTCGGTCGCCGCATCGTCGACTGCATCCATACGAGTCAGGAACATCGAGGAAACGACCAGCTGAATTCTCTGCGAAAACAGGATGATCGATTTACGGCCCGGGAACTGCTGCATGCTGTTTGCGACAAGGCGCACAGTGCCCAGCGTCCCCATGGTGTAGAGCTGGCCAAACAAAGTGAAATGCCGTGGCACAATCTGCACGCGATCGAGCGCCGCGTAGAGCTGGCGCTTGTCGCTGGTGAACTGCGCGAGCGCTCCCGCCGTTGTTCCCATCGTTCCGCCCGTTCCCACGATCGCGACGAGATCTCCAGGGCGCATCTGATCGTCGAGGAAGCGTTTGATGGCATCGTGGACGTGCGGAATATTCTCAACTGCAATGCCGACATCGTCCACTACGATCGCGATGGTGCGATGCACGTCGACGGACGGCATGGCCGAAGCTGTCGGAGGTGGAACTTCGCCCTTATTGAGTTTCGGCGGGGTTCGCGGCGTGGAGAACTGGTGGACCAACGCGGACGGCGAAGAGACGTAGGAAAAATTCGTGATCTCTCGCGGCTTCCCATCCTGGAGGATGTCGAAAGCGGACGACGGAAGATCGGCGACTCGCTTGCCCCTCGAATCGGTTACAACGGCGTCCACTTCAACGAGATTGACGTCCAGTCGAATCACGGACGGAGCAGGAGCGGGATTCGGAACCTGGGCGAGCGTCAACAGAGGGATGAGCACCGCGGCCGGACACATGGATAGATCTCCGTCACGATCCCGAATGAGAACGGTACGAGCACAGTATACCGGGTGCCGCACGCCAGCGTTGCTACGGGCGGGCCGCGTGTTCGGTAACGCTGGGCGAAAGGACTGGTAGAGAAGTCCGAATACCGTTTTCCGCCCGGCGCTCAGCGTTGGCGATCGCGTCACGATAAAGATCGGCGTAGCGCGCCGCCATATCGCTGACGGATTCAGGCGGCGTAACGCCTCGACTGATTCGATCCCGCAGGGTGCCGTCCTGAATGAGCCGGGAGAGCACAGACGCCCAGGAGCGGACGTCGTCCTTCACGATCTTGAATCCATTCACGCCGTTCTCGATTCTTTCCGACAGTGCGCCGAAATCGGATCCGATTACCGCGATCCCTGCAGCGAAGAATTCGGACAGAGCGTAGCTGAAGGTCTCCGGCGCCTGGGAAGGCAGCACTCCGATGTCGATGCACGAAAGAATCCGCGGGAGATCGTTCGCGGCGTACGGGCCGTGATAGTGGATGCCGAACTCAGCGCAAAGACGGATCACCGCTGGATTCGTTGATTCGCCGAAGATGTGGAGTTCGGCTCCGTCGGCCGGGGCGACCAGCGGCCAGGCCTGAAGGATAACCTCAATTCCCTTGACCGCGTTGACATTTCCAAGCATCCCGAAGCGAACCTTGGAGCCTGGCTGGCGGGGGAGCTTTGGAATCGGGCGGATGCCATGAGGAATCACCCGAATGTTCAGATCCGGATATACTTCACGCACCATCCCGGCGGCCGTCTGGCTAGGTGCGATGATCGCGGAGGCCTGTTTCAGGCTGGCGTTAAACAGCGCTCGCCGCAAGCGCTGATATTCCGCCGGCCCCCTGAAGCGCACCGGGTAGCAAGTGTCGCAGCCGTGCAGGCCGGGACATTGCTGCAGAGCGAAGTCGGGGCACAAGAAGAAGTAGTCGTGAATGGATACGATGACGGGCACGCCGGTTGCGGCCAGGCGGGCTAGCAGACTCAAGGTGTGATTCTTGGCGTGATGGAGATGGATTAGGGTGGGCTTCACGCTGGCGAGGAGACTGGTCCAAGCGTCTGTCGTTGACCGGCAGTTGGGCTGCGGTCTGCGGCCATCCCGGTTGAGCATACTGCCACTCGCCCACGGTGACTTCTCCGCAGAACAACTGCAGCCGCTCCCGTGCAGGGTCGTATGCCTCGTTGGGCGCCGCTGCCAGGCTGAGAAATTGATCCGCGAGACTCTCGCTGAGGTCACGGACGTGCTTCCCGGTTCCATGATTGCTCCCGATGCTCTGCAGCACGTGCAAGACTCGCGGGCGAGGGTCGCGCGTTGCCTCCAGCATGGTCGTGCGGCGGCCACGCAGAGGATCGCTGGTGTTGAAGCCGGCCAGCTCAAAACGGAAATGTGGATAGCGC
The DNA here is from genome assembly GCA_963819125.1 of Terriglobia bacterium. Taxonomy (GTDB): domain Bacteria; phylum Acidobacteriota; class Terriglobia; order Bryobacterales; family Bryobacteraceae; genus Palsa-187. The sequence goes on along the minus strand of CAWFUQ010000003.1, from coordinate 499,120 downwards.
TGATCGATAATCGCGTTATGATCGGCGCTGAGCTTGTATTTGGCGTCGCCGAACGCGACCGAATTCGCGTGCCACGTCCAGCAGCCGGCATCGATCACACTCGCGTATTCAGGCGAGATCCGAAGACTGAGATCGACCTCTTCGCAATAGCCCGGCGAAAATGCGGGATCGAAAAGTCCGTACTTCCTGATCACCTGGCGTTTGATGTAGAACAGAAAACCACACGCGGTGGGAGACAGCACCAGGGGATGTTCCAGGGCCGCCAATTCCTTCGCGTCGGCGAAGTCCGGCACGGAAGCGATCCAGCCCTGGTTGGACACCGCGGTAACAGTGCCGATGGCAGGATTGGATCCGGCGGTCTCGGCCAGCCGTCGCACGAATCCAGGCATCGGGCGCGTGTCCGAGTTCATCAGGATCACATCCGCGTCGGGTCTGACAAGTTCGCGAACAGCCAGATTGCAGGTCCCCACGAATCCACCGTTTTGGGCGCTGCGATGGACCGTGATCCAAGGACGATTCGCATATCCATCGAGCAAGGAACCGATGGCCGGATCGGGAGAGGCGTCGTCCACCAGAATCAGGCGATGCCTGGCGTCGAGTTCAGGAAGCGCGGCTTCGATCGCCTGCCTGGTCAGCTCGGGGGAATTGTAGATCGGAATGACGACGTCGACATCGGGATGGGTCTGGCTCTGCGTTCGGGGGAATGAGAACAACTCACGCAGCCGGTTTGGCTGTGTCGATTCCAGTGCCTGAAGCATCGCAGGCGCGGTCCGGGACACATCGTGCGCTTCGACGGAGCGCTCCGCCGATTCGAGCAATTGGGCGCGAAGGTCGTGGTTCTTGATCAGCTTCAGGATCGCTTGGACCCATGCCTCGGGTTGTTTGTCCACCAGCAGCCCGGTGCTTCCATCCTCAATCGCGGAGCTGTACGGATCGAGCTTGCTTGCCACTGTGACCGCTCCAGCGGCCGTGTGTTCCCAAAATGTGAGAGTGCACGTGCTCTTGTCGGAGCTAGAATTGGAAAGCGGCGCCAGGGCAATGTCGAATCCGAGCGCGGCGAGCCGGAGGGGATACGTTTCGGGGTCGCAAGCCTCCACCGCCTCCGCGCCGGCCATCACACTTGAGAGCCAGGATGGGCGAACGCCCAAACAAACAAAGCGAATTTGCTGTTCTTTTAATTTGCCCGACAACTTTGCTAACACGGGCCGCAATATTTCGAGGTTCGCGACGTCTAAAGCATTCCCCGCGAAGCCCACCACCTGGACGCGGTCGCGCGCTCTTGGTTTGCGAACCTTGCGCCACGCTTCCAGATCGATCCCGTTCGGAACCACCGAGATCTTCGAGCTTAGGTGTGGCAGCTTGGAAGCAAGCTGTTCGGTAGGCACATAGACTCGATCAACCGCTGCGAGCAGCTCGCGGCACCGCGCCCCGTCCGCAGTGGCGATGTCCTCATCGAAATTCGCGGCCACGCGAATGCCATGACGCTGCAGCGATCGAGCCAGGGCTAATCCGCCGGGCTGCCACTGATTGTGCAACAGCACCACGTCGGCTTCCCACGCCTTGAGCGGAGCAACGATTTCAATGGCCCGCTGCTTGTGAAGCCACGATAAGGGAACGTGACAGCGGAGTCGATAGCGGCTGTCGTCCTTGCTGCGTAAAGTCGCGATTTTAAGGGGTCTCATGGCTCTTGATGATTACTTACTGGATCGACGGAATCGTCTTAGTACTGTAGAAACGGGGCGCGGCAACGAATCGACGCCGGGATCGTCAGGATTCCGCCGCTATTTTCTTGCGGTGAACACTTTTTCAGCGGTTTACGGCGGATGGCCACTTGCATTACAAGTGGGGCGTGCGCCCTCTCGCGATCATCCCCGCCTACAACGAAGCCGATATTCTTCCGGCGGTACTGCGGCATCTGGAGCAGCAAGGGTGTGACGTTTACGTACTCGACAATTGGTCTACGGATTTGTCATCTGACATTCTTGCGCATCTCGGAACGAATATCGAACGGTGGCCGGCGGAGCGGCCCGATCTGTACGAGTGGTCCGATATCCTCACTCGAATCGAGGAGATCGCGATTGAAAGAGGTCGAGGCCGCTGGGTAATCCTTCACGACGCGGACGAAATCCGCAGGGTTCCCGCGGACTGGGCGAGCCTGACGATGGAACAGGCTCTGGAAATGGTCAGCATCATGGGGTACAACGCGGTGCAGTTCAAGGTGCTGACATTCGTACCGACCGATAACCTCTGGACCGCGGGCTCTAACCCGGAGAGGCATTTCCGATATCATCGCAACGAACACGTCGATCATCGTCTGCCTCATATAAAGGCGTGGTTTCAGGGAGACGAACGCGTGGACCTGCACACCAACGGTGGACATCAGGCTCTTTTTTCAAATCGATATGTGTGTCCACACCAGTTCGTTCTGAAGCACTATCCGATACGTTCCCAGGAGCATGGTGAGCGCAAGATTCTGAAGGAACGCTTTCCACGATATTCACCGAAAGAGCGTTCCAAGCGGTGGCACGTTCAATACGACGAATACGTAGAGAAGACCGCGCCGTCGTTTCTCGGAAATCCTGCCGAGTTGGTGAAAGACAAGAACAACACCACGATCGTCACGGTGCTTCGCAATACCGAGAGTTTCCACCGGTTGGCGGATTCCATCGAGAAGCATGATTCGTCCTATCGACGAATTGTGGTTACGTCAGGTGATGCAACAATCAGCCGTCCAGGTTGGGAGGTTGTATCAAGTGGTAACTTGAATGCCGGAATTGCGGCCTGCGGTACTGATGATGTCTTGCTTGTTCAAGACGATATTGAGCTTATAGGGCCGGTGGTGGAAGAGCTTTCCGATATCCTTTATCTCACCTCGGCCGCGATGGCGTCGGCTCAAGTGGTCAACGGAAACGGTACGCCGAATGTGGCGGATCGCGTGGACTCCAGGTGGCGGGAGGCACATCAACATCCGCCCTTCGGATGTGTGTTGGTCCGTAGGGCCGCGCTGGACGGTGTGGGAGCTGTGAGTGATGTGTCAGACCTGGCTCGCGCGCATGCGTTTCGCGTGGTGATGTGTCGTTGTCGCGTAAAGCAACGTGAGACGAACGTGCACTCCGTTCCGCATTCACTTGGCATCGAACAATTGGCTTTGGCCGTCCAGGATTAACGTGGAGCTGGCACCGTCGCCTCGATATCGCGCGTTGTTCATTGGTCATAAAGGTGCGAAGCCGACTGCCGATTTCCAAGGTGCCATCGAAGATGAATGGACCGAGGCGCTGTCGCTCCACTGCGATCTTCATACCATTTACGAAGATTTCGATTATGGCGAAGTTTGCGACCGAATTAATCCTGACTTAGTCGTCGTAAGAAATCCTGGCGGCTATCGGCCGACGCCCGTGAGCATCACAAATGTTGACGCCCGCCCCGATATCCCGAAGGTCGGGTTCTTCGTCGAAGATCCGCACGACACTTCGCGCATCACCTTCCTGCGTCTGCTGGACCATCTAAAAATCGACCGTTTCTTCGTGCCTGGCACCGCGACATTCCGGCAATCGCCGGAATTGGCTGCCCGCGCTTTCACCATGAGCATGTTCGTCGACGATGCCATATTCCACGAATACAATCTGGAGAAGCTGATCCCGATCAGTGTGTTTGGCGGGACGTCGGTCCCGGAATTCTATGCCTGGCGCGCGCAGACCGCTCAGAAGATTGCAGATTATTTTCCGACGCTGATCTACACGCATCCAGGGTATTCGAATCCCATCCCGCGGCATCACTTTCCAGTGGTAGGCGCCGACTATGCCAGGATGCTGAATCGCAGCCGATTTTCGTTAGCCGACCCTACGCGTGAAGCTTACGTCGTCCGTAAGCATCTGGAGATCCCTGCGGCAGGGTGTGTTCTGGTGGCGCCCGATTTTCCGGAACTCGCCTGTTACGGTTTCCGCGATATGGAGAATTGCATACTGGGATCGGGCGACCGGCTCTTCAAAAAGATCGCCACAGTCGCGAACGATCCCGACTTGTACGAGAAAATTCGTATTAGCGGGCAGGAACTGGTTCACGCGCGTCATACGCGCAAGTCATGGCGATGGATCATCGACTGGTATGAGTGCCAGCGCGGCCTACAACCGGGCCAGGTTGTGCAGCAGCAAGGCGTGTTCGGTCCGTTCAAGGCCGTGCCGACAGGGTCACAGGCACTGTGCGCCACTGCTCTCGGCGACAGCGAATTCTCTGTTGCGATGAAACAGGCGATGAATCTGATCCTCTGTAATCGAGATTTGGACGCAGCAGAAGCTCTCCTGAAACGAGTTGCCGGTTGGCTGGGTCATCTGCATGAACCATATGTTCCGCTCGGGATCATCGAACTGCTGCGCGGACAACCTGCACGCGCGAAGGAAATGTTCTTAACTCCGTACACAATCCGGGTTCGTCGCGAAGGGGTTAGCTTCTATGATCCGGAGGAGATCGCCTGGCTATGGATGACAGGCTTGCTGCTCGGCGACGATAGCCTGGTCAACCTTGCCACTACGAATGCTGACGGCGCTCGGCATCTGAGCCTTCGCCGCATGGCAATGGCTTGTACCGAGAGAACGGCAGCCGACGGGCCAGCGAAAATAACACCGGAGCTGCTCAATAAGAAAGACGACGATCAATTGTCGATTCACTGGACCGGTCAATTGCCGTGGGAAGTGTGGCTCGACCTGATCAGCCGGATCGCGACGGCGAATCCCATCGCCTAGCGGGTAGCGGGTCAGTTTGACGCTATGGCGACTAACGCGCTCCATACCTGTCGCGCCTCAAATCGCCGTCATTGAGGCGCGACAGGAATGGAGCGCGTTCGTGAGCCGCGTACAAATCCCGAAACTGACCAACTACCCCCTAGCGCAATGCTGCGGACAATTCCCCAGCAACCCGCTGCTGATCCTCCGCCGTCATTTCATGAAATAACGGCAGAATGATGGCGTGATCCTGCAGCTGTTCGCTGTGTATCAGGGTCGAGCCCGCCCGGCAGTCGCTTGGGGACGCATACGCGGGCTCGCGATGTGCATTCATGATGGCGCGCCGCGTCGCGATTCCGCGGTCAAGCATGAATTGCATTACCTTCTGCTGATTCGCGTCATCGGGTAGCCTCACCCAGCAACTCTGCCAGTTGGTTCGGGCATAGTCCGGCTCGACAGGCAAAGTGAGTTGAGGGATTTTAGAGAGCAGCCTGTGGTAAGTTTCGGCGAGACGGCGGCGCGTTGCAATCAATTCCGGCAGCCGTTTCAATTGAACCCTGCCGATAGCTGCCTGGATGTCGGTCATGCGGCTGTTGTATCCCACCATCGAATAGCTTTCGAACACCACGCGCTCCGAGGCATGTCGCGCGGAATCCGGAATGGTCATTCCATGCTGGCGCAGGAGACGAAGCTTAGCGTCCCATTCTTCGTTCAAAGTGGTGATCATCCCGCCTTCGCCGGTGGTCAGAAGTTTACGCGGGTGAAACGAGAAGCAGGCGATATCGCCGTGCGGGCGTCCGATAGGTTGCATGCTCTGCTCCCATCGAATTTCGCTTCCGATGGCGCAGGCGGCGTCCTCGATCACAATGAGGGAACGTTCCTGCGCGAACTTCACGATGGAGCCGAGATCGCACGGCATTCCCATTTGATGGACGCACAGAATGGCTCGCGTCCGCGAACTGAAGGCGCGCTCAAGATGAGCAGGATCAAGATTGCACGTCTGCGGATCGATATCCACAAACACCGGAATCGCACCGCAATAGCGGATGCTGTTCGCCGTCGCGATGAATGAATGACTGACGGTGATGACTTCGTCGCCAGGCTGGATTCCGGCGACCAGTAACGCCAGATGCAGCGCGGTGGTGCAATTCGAAACGGCGCAGGCATATCGGCTCCCGACTGCCGCCGCGAATTCGCGTTCGAAAGCGGCAACCTCCGGACCTTGCGTTACCCAGCCCGAGTGGATCACTCGGGCGGCAGCTTCCGCTTCTTCCGCGCCGATCACGGGCCGGATCAGCGGAAGTCGTGTCAGGACCTCAGGCACAAACGGCCTCACGCTGCTGCTGCCACCATGCGACCAGACCACGCAGGCCATCTTCAAGAGAAATCTGCGCGCGGAAACCAATCATCCGTTCCGCTGTGCCGATATCGGCAAGACGGCGCGGCACAGGGTTGACCTTCCGCTCGGGACCAAACTCGGGATCGAGATTAGAGCCCATTGCCTGCAGAAGAGCACCGGCCAAATCGCGAAGGCTAACCTCGACTCCACTCGCGACATTGAACACTTCATCGGTAACTTCGGATTTGGCCGCTAGAATATTCGCGCGCGCGATATCCGCCGCATGAACGAAATCCATAGTTTGGTAACCATCGCCCAGAATGAGCGGAGGCTTGCCGGCGGCGATGCGCTCCATCCAGCGGATCAGAACTTCCGTATATACCCCGTGAACATCCATGCGGGGACCGTACACGTTGAAATAGCGCAGGGCTATATAACGCAACCCTGTCATATCGGCAAAGCTCCGCAGCAGCCCCTCATTGAATGTCTTGGCCGCGCCATAGATGGTTCGATTGCCGTAAGGATGATGTTTCTCCGCCGTCGGGAATACTTCGGCGAGGCCGTACACCGACGCTGACGACGCCGCGACTACTTTGCTCACGCGCTGTTTCGCGGCCGCTTCCACGACGTTGAAGGTTCCGTCCACCAAAACCTCAAGCGCGAGGCGCGGGTCCTCAGCACATTGTGTAATTCGGATCGCTGCCTGATGGAAAACGACGTCGACGCCAAGCATGGTGCGTTGTACCAGCTCACGATCGCGAATGTCTCCAGTCACGATGCGCACACGCCCGCTCGAGAGTGCCTTCAGGTTTGACTCCGTGCCACGAACGAAGTTGTCGAGCACGACGATCTCGCGAACGTTCTCTTCCACTAGTAGATCCGCAATGTGCGAACCGATGAGGCCCGCTCCACCGGTAATCAGGACTCGTGTTCCTTGCAAATCCATAGCGATTATGTTCCCGTTTTCAGGTCGTAGGTCAGTTTCAAGATTTGTGTTCAGCCGCCGAACGCGCTCCATAACTGTCGCGCCTCACTGACGGCGCTATTTGGTGTTCGTGGCGTCGCGCGGGACTTCCCGAAACAGTCTCTCCGTCACCGACATCGCGCAGCACCACCGAGCCCAACCCGACGCGGCTGCCTCGGCCGATCTTCACGTTTGGATAAACTCTCGCGCCCAGGCCAACGAAAGCGCCGTCGCCGACTTGAACACCGCCGCCCATTGCCACGCCCGCGCAGACCGTCGCCCAATCGGCGATGTTGGTATCGTGCGAAATGACCGCGCCTTGCAGTACCAGCGCGTGCATCCCGATCGCGCAGTTGTTGGACAAGAATGTTCCTGAGAATAGAGCCGATCCAGCACCGATCTGGCTTCTCTTCGAAACCACGGCGGATGGATGAATGATGGCGGGAAAACGTTCAATCGTGACGTCGAGCGATTTGCGAATTCTCTGACGGACGAAAATGTCGCGATCGTTCGCCACTCCAATCGCTATGCGGCAGTTTCGGAAAGCGGGCTGGGTAAGAAGCGAGGCGGGGCCGAGCACGGGATGGTCCCAGATCGCCGTTCCTGCCAGAGCCGGATTGTCATCGATGAAGCCCAGGATGTTCCACTGCGTGCGATCTTCGTTGACCGCCTGGATACACTCCATCAGGTCGCGCGAGGTGCCACCGGCTCCATAGACGACGATGTCATTTACAGGCAGGCGAGAACCTCCCGCTGGGCGGTAACCGCCGACGCTACCTCGCGAATCTGTTCAGCACGCAGTTCCGGATACATAGGAAGTGATAGGACTTCGCGCGCGGCTTTTTCCGCTTCCGGAAAACTACCTTCGCCGTAATTCAGGTCCTGATATGCATCCATCAAATGCACCGGGATGGGATAGTGGATACCGGTTTGGATACCTTGCGAGGTCAGTTCGCTTTGCAGCTTCGCGCGATCGCCGGAGCGGATCGCGTACACGTGATAGACGTGGCGCGAATCTGGCCGGGCCTCGGGAGTTGTTGCTGTGCCGGCAAGCAATCGATCATAGAGCGCCGCGTGGCTGCGCCGGCTCTCGGTCCATTGCTCCAGATATTTGAGCTTGACGCGCAGGATCGCCCCTTGGATTCCCTCCAGGCGATAGTTGAATCCTTTGAGCACGTGATGGTACTTGGTCTTCTGGCCCCAATCGCGCAACATTCGAATTTTCGCGGCGAACTCCGGATTGCTGGTGACAACCGCTCCGCCTTCCCCGTACGCACCGAGGTTCTTTCCGGGGTAGAAACTGAAGCAGCCAAGATCGCCGAGACTTCCCGCGCGGCGGCCCTTATATTCCGCTCCATGCGCTTGCGCGGCGTCTTCGACCACAGCCAACTTGCGATGACGTGCGATCTCCAGAATTGGATCCATGTCGGCCGTCTGGCCGTAGAGATGGACCGGAAGAATCGCTTTGGTCCGCGAAGTAATCGCGGCCTCGATTTTCGCGGGGTCCATGGTGAAGTAACGCGGATCGATGTCGACGAATACCGGCCGCGCGCCGCAATACTCGATCGCGGCCACCGTCGCGACGAACGTATTCGGCACCGTGATGACTTCCGATCCGGGGCCGACTCCCGCCGCCAGCAGCGCGAGATGAAGCGCGCTGGTTCCCGAATTGACGCCGATGGCGTGGTCGACGCCGCAGTACCGCGCGAAATCCTGCTCAAACGCGGCGACGTCGCTGCCCAGAATGAACTGCGTACTATCCAGCGTGCGCAGGACTGCCGCGTCGATCTCCGCTTTGATGCTCGAGTACTGCGCCTTTAAGTCGACGAATGGAATCACCGAACTCACCTCTCTCTTTTCGATTCCCGATTTCGATAGGCACGGGAACGCCCCTTTCGTTCATGGAATGGCTGGCCGCTTCGAGGATCTTGACGATGCGCAGCCCGCTTTCTCCATCGCAGAGGGGGCGCGTGCCGGTGCTAATCGCGCGCACAAATTCGGCCGCCTCTAAGCTCAGCGCCTCACGCGTGTCCAGATGCGGAGCCCATGCATCACCAGAGCGATAGCTGATTCGCATCTGATGCTGCTTGGCGGGGTCGTCATTCAGCGTGATGCCTTTGTCGTAAACCTTGACCTTTTCGCTGGCCTCGAGATCGTCGTAAACCACCATCTTTTCGGTGCCGCCGATCAGGGTGCGGCGGACTTTCACGGGCGCCAGCCAGTTCACGTGAATATGCGCGATCAGACTGGACGGGAAGAATAACGTCAGATACGCGATATCCTCGCCGCGATCGGCGACGTGTCGGACTCCTGTTGCCGAAACCGCGCAGGGCGATTCCGGCAGCAGAAAATCCATGATCGAGAGATCGTGAACGGCCAGATCCCACAGCACGTTCACGTCGTGCTGAAACAATCCCAAATTCACGCGCACCGCGTCGTAATAATAGAGCGACCCTAGCGAGCCTTGATCGCACAACTCACGAACCTTACGCACCGCGGGGGTGTACAGGAACGTGTGATCCACCATGAACGTCAACCCGCGCCGTTCCGCTTCGTCGATCAGCCTGGCCGCCTGGTCAGACGTGGTGGTCAGCGGCTTTTCCACCAGAATGTGCTTGCCTGCGGTAAGCGCCGCCATCGCCAGATCGAAATGCGCGGCCACCGGCGTAGCGATCACGATCGCGTCGGTATTCGGGTTCCGCAGCAGTTCCATGGGATCGCTGGTCACGGCCGCTGCAGGATGCCGGCGAAGCGCCTGCGCCAGCCGTTCAGGCCGTGAGTCGGCAATGCCGACCACCTGGCAATCCTCGTTGTCCGCAAAGTTGCGAGCCAGGTTGGGTCCCCAGTAGCCGTATCCGATGAGCCCGATCCGTATCATTCGTGCACCGCCATCTCTGCCGTGGGCCGTCTGTCGCGAGTGTCGCCAATGATGCGGGCGGGAACGCCGGCGACGATGGCGTAGTCAGGAACGTCCGCCGTGACCACTGCGCCTGCTCCAACCAACGCCGACCGCCCCACGGTGATTCCACCCATCAGGGTCGCGTGCGTACCGATCGATGCTCCGGTACGAATGCGCGTCTCGACCAATTTCCAATCCGCGGCGGTTTGCAGAGATCCATCGTCATTCACCGCGCGAGGGTAAATATCGTTGATGAACATGACGCCGTGACCGACAAAGACCCCGTCTTCGATCGCCACGCCGGAGCAGATAAAGCTGTGGCTCGAAATCTTGCAGCGAGCGCCTACCACGACGCCTGCTTGAATTTCTACAAATGGCCCGACCTTGGTTTCTTCGCCAAGTTCGCATCCGTACAGATTCACCAGCTCGGGTTGAGGGATGACAACTCCGGCGTGTCTTATGACGTTTGGCGCAATCATGGGAATGAGCATTCATCGGCCATCTAGGGTTAAGACTTTAGTCCTAAAGGCCTACGGTGCGGGGAAACACCTGAGAAGGTTACTTCATCGCCGGCGCGATGACATCATCGCTCGACCGGAGGGTCGCCAGCGCCAATCCGACCACCGATTGAAAGCGGTGAAAGCGATGGCCGCGCGACAAGATCCGGTCCATCAGTTCGCGAAAAACGTCCAGAGTTCCGCGTCCGCCCCAACGGAGTTCCGCGGCGGTTGAATTCGGAGCAAAGATGCGAGTTTTCAGTCCCTCGTGATACGAGCGCGAGGGAGTGTTGCACCCTACGAAGGTGGGATGAAAGTTCAAAATCTTCAGTCCAGGACTGAATAGGGTCGGCGCGATCGCGTCCAGATTCAGGCCGACCTCTTCCATGTCGAAAAAAGTGTCGTCCTCGAAATAAACCGGCAGCCGGACCATGCGGGTCCAATGAACAACCGGAAGGAGGTAGCCCTGAAACAGCGTGCCGAGCTGCGAATCGGCTACCATCCCCGCCGCTCGCAGCGCTCTCCAGGAGAAGGTGTCCTCTGCAAAGCAATGGCTGCGGACCGTGGATGCGCCGGGGAAATTTCGCTCGCAATAGCTGATGACTTCAGGAATCGAAGCTCCTTGCGAAGAGCCCGGCAGAAAATTCGGATGCCACCCCTGCTCCGCCTCTCCGATCTCGACGGCGTGGTCGAAGGCAGGGGATGGGTTGGTGCGGAAAATGTGCAGCGGGATCCCAAGGGTGCGTAACTCATGAAGAAAGATCTCCGCGGCCCACTCCGGAGCCCAGTCCTGATCGGCAGTAAACGCAAAAACCGGCTTGTCGAGGAACGGCGCCCAAATCTCCGCAAAGGTCATGCGCGGCGCACCCGATCGCCCGTCAACACATACTCTTTCCCGCACGCGCTGCAGGTCGAGCGGCTGTCATCAAACGAAATCTTGTTGCGGCACTCACAAACCCACGCGGCGAATTTCGCGGGAGAACCATACGCCAACGAATGTGCCGCCAGATCGCGAACCACCACCGAACCGGTGCCAATGTAGCAATGGTCGGCGATATGAATGCCCTGGCTGATGGAGCAGTTGGGGCCCAGCCACACGCCGTCGCCCAAAACGACCGAGCCGGAAATCTCCGCGCCGGCAATAATCGAGCAGAAAGCTCCAGCGCGAGCGGAATGCGCGAAGTGCACCAGATTATCAATAAGCGTGTGATTTCCGATCGTGGTGAAGTCGCCGAACAAGCCTTTATCCAAGCAGGTGCAGGAGCCCACCTGTACCCCCGATGCGAGCCAGACTCCGCCTGCGTGCGGCACTATCCGGCGCTGATTTCCGGAAGTCGACTCGAAACCATTCCCGCCAATCACGGCGTTGGGCTTAACCACGACACCAGGGCCGATGTAGGAATTCGGCAGGATGACCACGCCAGCTCCAATCTCGGCGTGATCGGATATGTACACATGCTCCGAGATCGCTGCCGTTGGAGCGATTTTCGCGGAGGCGCTTCGGAATGTTTCCAGGTGCTCGAATAATCCGAGATCGAGCGCCGAACTCATTACGGAATAAAAGCGTTCCGCGGCTCGACGTCAGTAAGCAATACGCGTCTGTCCGGCGGCACGCAGGATTGCAAATCAGGAGTTGTCACTACCGCCAACCCGCGCCGTCCTTCAAGAAGAGGAGCGAAACGGCTTGCGGATAGGTAGGTGAGCGGGCGGCTGTCTTCCGGACCCGCTTCATCCAATGTGGAAAGGGGCCGAAAGGAATCAATTTCGAGATCGGGTCCAAAGTAGCGAAGACCAAGGCGGGACGCGTACATCGAGATGCGTTCGGGAAGAACTCGGAAGCGTCTCGGCAAATCGGCGTTGGGAGCGGCCAATTCGACTGGTGCTACCGTTCGTAGGGCCATTGGGAATCTTCGAAGGCACCCAGAATCCGCAACTAATTGAATCTGTTGGTTGCGGGGGAAGGATTTGAACCTTCGACCTTTGGGTTATGAGCCCAACGAGCTACCAGACTGCTCCACCCCGCAGATACATGGTAGCGTAGGCGGTCGCGACAATCAAATTTTCGCGACGATTTTGTGCGCGATTCAGTGCGTGAACGAGGTGGCCAAGGGCAGCGCGGCCCACCACGCGAGCGCGCCGACGGCCGTCCACATCGCAAAACATCCGAGCACCAGGAGCGCGAACTGAATCCGTCCGGAGAGCGCCGCGAGCACCACCTTCAACACCGCGTTCGCCACAAGTCCCAGCATCACGGCGATGGCAGCAGTCGTCAGGTCCATGCGATGCGCGCCCACCAGATCCGCGGCGGGGGCGATCACGGTGGCGACGTCAACCAGTCCGCCGAGCAAGCTGGTGGCGTAGAACGCGCCTACGCCGAGCTTCGCGCTGGCGGCTTTGCTGATGAACACAATCGCGGTGAAGAGTGCGCCGAAGCGCAGCGCGGGGAGCAATCGAAACGGGTTTTCGGCAGCGACGGTTGTGGGAGTCGCGGGAGGCTGCGGCCAGCGCCGCAGAATTTCAGCGCCGATCACCCCGGCGAGCATCATCGCGGCCATCGGCGCAATGAGCAGGATCGCCATGTTGGTGCTGACCGCCGCGACGATCAGGAGCGTGCGGGGAAATTGAACCGAATTCGCAATTACGAAGGAACGGAGCATCGCGACAGTTTCATGGCAGTCCTTTTCGAGCTTGGCGAAGTGAAGGGTCGCGGCGGTGGTGGATGCCAGGCCGCCCAGGACGCTGGTGTACAGCAGGCCGCGTTGTTCGCCGAGAAACTTTTTGAAAAAGTAGCCGAGATAAGATATCGACGAAATCAAAATCACGAACAGCCACACCTGGCGCGGTGCGAAGAACGAATATGGACCGAATGATCCGGCGGGCAGGAGCGGATAAATCACGGCCACCAGAGCGATGAACGAGAGAGTCGCGTTGAATTCCGCCTCGGTGATCGTTTCGCGAGCCAGTTTGTGCAAACGTTCGCGCGCTTCGAGGAATACCGCAGCGACGATGGCGGCACCGATCGCGAGCGGTATCGCGAATGGCAGCTTCCATGACGCGGCCAGCAAGGACTGCAGAAAGACCACGCCGGCAGCGAGCTCCGTCGTGATCCCGGATCGCACTTCGCGATCTTCGTAGTGCAAGACCGCGAAGAATCCGGCGGTCGCGAGCAGTGCTACCGCATCCAGCCACGGCATGTCGAGGACGCCGCACAATCCGCCCGCCAACGAGACCAGCACGAAATCGCGCAGCCCGGGGTGCTTATCGCCCCCGGCCGACTCACGCTGCGCGCCAATCAGCAGCCCGACCAGCAGCGCCGCCGAAAGCGCTTCCACAGCCGATGCGAGGGTGAGTTGCGGTGGCAAGGGACTATCGCGCGGTCCAGCCGCCGTCGATCACGATATCGGTTCCGGTGATATATCCCGCGGCATCGGAGCACAGGAACAGCGCAAGTTGGCCAATCTCTTCAGGCTCGCCCCAGCGGGCCATGGGGACGCTCGAATTGAAGGTGGCGTTCTGATCGGGCTGTTGGCGTAGAGGCGCGGTCATCTCGGTGGCGAACGGGCCAGGGCTGATCGCGACGACGGCGATGCCTTCGGTCGCATGTTCTTGAGCGAGCGCGCGAGTGAAACCGAGTACTCCGGATTTCGACGCCGAATAAGCGCTGCGCAGGGGCAGGGAAACGTGGCCCATGATCGAGGAAATGTTGATCACGCGCCCGTAGCCGCCGCGCATGTGCGGCACGAACGCCCGGCACATCAGAAACACCGAAGTAAGATTCGTGTCGATCACGCTGCGCCATTCCCCGAGCGTATAATCGACCGCCTTCTTGCGGATCGCAATGCCGGCGTTATTGATCAGAATATCGGTGCGGCCGAATTTCGCGATCACGTCGCGTTCGAGCGCAATGACCTGCGATTCGTCAGAGACGTCGGCCTGGAAGATTTCCGATTCGGCGCCGGATTGGTGGGCAAGCGCAGCGGTCTCGTCCAGCTTGGCGCGATCGCGCGAAACGAGAGCGAGCTTCGCGCCCGCTCCGCCGAGCGCGAGGGCCATGGCGCGTCCTAATCCACGGCTCGCGCCGGTGATGACGGCGACTTTTCCTGCTAAAGGCTGGGTGCTCATGCACCTGTCATTGTAAGCGCCTCACGCGTCCCGTTACTGTGACCGATGAAAACCATTTAAGGGGCCCCTAATGCCGAGTATTATCCGTCATCGGCACGGAACCAGAATCAGCGATCTGGCTTGCGCTCCAACACTCGCACACTTCGGCCCGGCTTATCTAGAAAGTCCGAGCCCGGATCAAGAACGAATCCTTGTCCTTCGTGGAATCGCCTCTTTGTTGGAAAAGCGATCGATCTCTGCGATTCGAGGGTAGCTGAGGTTTTGTGGTTCTTTCTGCGAAGAGGATCGCGATGTGATGGAGAATTCAGGGGATGTAGTTCGTGTCGCGGTGGGCACTGTCGCGCCACGACACGGACATAGGGATTCATAATCCGCCGCAGGATGAAAATCCAGCCCCACAATTTAATGCGATGCCGGCGGTTGATTTTCTATACGCTTGCCGAAAGTGTCGAGACCCATCCGATCCAGCTTCTCTTTCGCTCGGGTGTAAGCAGCGGGATCGGGCAGGGGGCCGATCAAGACGCGAAAAATCTTCTCGCTCGGTCCGGGGGCGACGGAGGCTAGGAATCCGTTGCCGCGCAGGCCCGCGGCGAAGATCGCGGCGACTCCTCTTTCTACCGCGCCCATTTGAATATAAACGGCGCCGGGGATGGGGTTGGAGAAGATGGGCGGATCGTTGAGATCGGCCTGGATCAAAGCGGGGATTGGAGCGGGCGATGGCCCGGGGACAGGCGGCGCGATGGTGGCTTCGATCTGTGGAATCGCCATAGGAGGGGCAGGCGCGGGAGGTGTGGCCGCTATCTGCGGCGGCGCGGACGAAGCTTTCGGCGCGAGCGACTTGCCTGCCAGATAGGAGACTGTGCAAAAGATTGCGATCAGAACCAGCACGACAAACGAGATACTGGCCAGTTGACGGCGGCCCACCACGATTTCGTAATCTTCCGATTCGATTTCGTCCGGGACCTGGTCACGGTCGTCGTCTTTTATTGAACGATCGATGGGCTCAGCGCGTTCCATCGGTTCCGCTTCCCTCAGGGCGTAAATTCCTGACATCACCCCTCTATCGGCGAATCGCCTGAATTTCTCTAGGGCCTATTTGGCTTTCTTACTAGGGGATCCACCTGAGGTGGGGACCGCCGGTTGGGCCGGTTTCGGGTCCACCGCGTGGAGCATGCGGGCGCGCGCTTCCATCCTGGCCGCATCCGAACGCTTGCGCATCTTCTTGAGTAGCGCGGCGTATTGATCCAGCGTTTCAGCCAACAGCGGCGGCGGCGGATCGGACGGACTCACCACCGGCTTGCGCGCGTTCACGAATCCCTTCTTGTCGAGCACTGCAATCGAAATCTTATAGAGCGCTTCGGCGTCGGAATTGTGCTCCTTGTTCGCCATTAACGCCGCGAGCGAATTGATGCTGCCGACCAGCTCGATTTCTTTGTTGCCCATCATGGCGCGAAACAGCGGCTCGGCGTCGTCGTGACGGCCCTGCGCGCCATAAACGCTGGCGACTTCGGTCAGCGTCTTCTGCGTGTCTGGCGCGGTGTCGCCATGAACTTTGCTGCGAATGAACAATGCGCGCTCATAGCAGTAGGCGGCTTCCGGATATTTCTTCTGGTCGTAATACAGCTTACCGAGCCGATCCAGCGTCTCGCCGACTTCGATGGAAGACGATCCATCGAGGCTTTCGCGAATCGATAGCGCGCGGCGCCAGGAGTTCTCGGCATCGCCGGGGCGGTGCATGTCGATATAGGAATCGCCCAGGCCGTCCAGCGCAGGGAGCAACTCCGGTGCTGCGACACCGCTCGATCTTTCGTAGACGCCAACCGCGCGAGCGTACTGTGGCTCGGCGCGCGTCGAATCCTTTTCGGCTCTGAAGACATCGCCCAGGACCACCAGTTGCGTACCCAGTTCGGGCGAGTCCGGACCCTTGGCGCCCTCGGCGATGTTGACGGCGCGTTGCGCGTAGCGTTCGGCTTCGTTATATTTTTCCAGCTCGCGATAGGTCTGCACCAGCTTGTTGAGCGGCGCGACCACCGCGAAATCCTGGCGGCCCTTGGACGTCTCCATGATCTGGAGGTAGCGCTCGTAATATGTGATGGCCTGGTTGTACTTGGCCTGCGCGAAATTCACGCGGCCCAGATCGGTCATGTCGCTGGCCAGGTCCGGGCTGTTGAGGCCGAGGGCATGCTCGCGCTCTTCGAGCAGTTTCGCGTACAGCTTTTCTGCTTCCGCGTAGCGGCTCTGCGCGGCGAGAGTCTCGGCGGCATCGTGCCACTCGCGGGTTAATTTCGCGTCGAAGGGTCCGACGCCGCGGCTGGGGGTGACGTCGACGGTGTTCGGCAGGCTCGAAGAAGTTCCGGGCGCATTTCCAGGTGAAGTCCCGCCGTCGGGACGTTGTTGTTTCTGTGCGAAAGCCGTGGTCGCGGCCAGGGCCGTGACCGAAAAGATGATGAGTTTACGCATGGCTGTGGCAGGATGAAACTTCATAGGGAGGAGATCGGCTGGAATACGCGGGGAGCGTAGGTCGTAAGGGGAAAACAGTACCCGGCCGCCCGAAGTTCTGCTTAGAGAATGTGGCGCACCGGCGTTTTCGGTTTCATCGCGATCAAGAAGAGCCGAGACGACGCTCGGCTCAGCAGGCTCGACAGCCTGCGCCACGTTTATTCTTCCGAAAATGCGGGATCGGGCGGTGGCAGCTTATCGTCGTCGCGCGCGCACCATACATACATCGCCGGCAGCAGGAATACGCTGATCAGCAGGGCGGCCATTAGTCCACCCACGATGACGATCGCAAAGGGGCGTTGCGAATCCGAACCGATGCCGTGCGAAGTCGCGGCCGGAACCAGGCCGAGCGAGGCCACCAGCATGGTCATCAGGATCGGCCGGAATCGCCGGATGGACCCTTCCTTCGCCGCGAAGTCGACGTTGTGGCCGCGCGAGCGCAATTGGTTAATGTACTCGACCATGATCACGCCGGTCTGCACTGAGACGCCGAAGAGCGCCAGGAATCCGACCCCGCTCGACACGCTGAAGTTGGTGCCCGATAAGTACAACGCGAGAATCCCGCCGATGGGCGCCATCGCGACGTTGAACAGAATCAGCAGAGCCCACTTCATGGACGTGAACATGGTGTAGAGAATCACGAAGAATCAGCAGCAGCGTGAGCGGAATGATGATCGCGAGACGCCGCTGCGAGCGTTTGGCGGATTCGTATTCGCCGGCCCATTCCAGGCGATAGCCGGGCGGCAGCTTGACCTGCGCCGTAACTTTCGAAATTGCTTCTTCGACAGTGCTGACCCGAGATCGCGGCCCAGCACACTGTACTTGATCGCCACGTAGCGCGAGTTTCCTTCGCGCGAAATATCGGAGGCGCCGTCTTTGATTTCGGTGTCGCACAAGCTGACCGATGGAAACGCGCTCGCCCGATGGCGCCAGCAGCCGGATATCTTCGATCTCCTCAATCGTGCTGCGATACTGCGGCTGGTAGCGAACCACCAGATCGTAGCGCTCCTCGCCTTTGAGCACCTGCGACACGGCCTTGCCGCCGACCGCGGTTTCAATCGCGTCCTGCACGTCGCTGACGTTGATGCCGAAGCGATCGGCCTTGATTCGATTGACCACCAGGTTCAGATTCGGCTGCCCGATGGTGCGAAAGATTCCGAGATCGGCGACGCCGCGAATCTTGCTCATCACGCTGACGATCTCGTCCCCCTTCTGTTCGAGCGTCGTCAAATCGGTGCCGTAAATCTTCACCGCGAGCTCGCCTTTGACGCCGCTGACCGCCTCTTCCATGTTGTCGGCGATGGGCTGCGAGAAGTTCCACACCACGCCGGGAATCACCGAAACTTCCTTGTTCAGCGCTTCGATCAGAGCGGTCTTGTCCTCATGGAACATCGGCCGCCACTGTTCTTTCGGGCAGCAGGTCGACGAAGTATTCGGTGTTGAAGAAGCCGGTGGTGTCGGTGCCGTCGTCGGGACGGCCCACCTGGCTCACCACCTGTCTTCACTTCGGGGAATTTCGCGAACAAGATGCGCGCCTGATTCATGATGCGCATTCCTTCCCTAGGTCCGGTGCTAGGCGCGAGCGTACCGCGCGCCCATATCGCGCCCTCGTCCAGATGCGGCAGGAATTCGCTACCGATGGTCGACGCCAGCAGCAGCGCCCCCGCGAACGTCACCAAAGCAAGGGCCAGCGTCGCCCACGTGAACCGGATCGCGACACCGAGAGTCGCAGCGGTAACCGGCCGTGAGCCAATCCATCACCGGGTTGTGCCACTCTTTGGTGCCCTTGGGGAACACGAAGCTGGCCAGCACCGGCGCCAGGAACATGGAGAACAGCAGGCCGCCTAGCAGCGCGAACGCGACCGTCCAGGCCATCGGCTTGAACAAGCGGCCTTCCACGCGCTGCAGCGTGAAGATCGGCAGATACGCGGTGATGATGATCGTAATGGCGTAGAACACCGGGCGCTGCACCTCGTGCGCGGCATGGCTGATCTTCTCAGCGACGGTCCGGTGCGCGCCTTCGGCATCGGGATGCGAGAGCGAACGGACGATGTTCTCCACCATCACAATGGCGCCTTCGACGATCATGCCGAAATCGAGCGCACCCAGCGACAGGAGATTGGCTGGGATGGCGCGCAGGTCAAGACAAATGGATGCGAACAGCAGCGAGAAAGGAATCGTCAGCGTGACGATCAGCGCGCCGCGAATGTTGCCCAGGAACAGAAACAGAATGAGCGCAACCAGGATGATTCCTTCGGTCAGGTTGTGCAGCACGGTATGCGTGGTGAGACCGACCAGATCGCTGCGGTCGAGATGCGGAACAATCTTGACGCCGGGCGGCAGGAAATGATCGTTCAGGAAATTGATCTTGTCGTGCAGATCGCGCAACACAGTGTCGGCGTTCGCGCCTTTGCGAAGCAACACGATTCCGCTCACCACATCGGGATCGTCAACGACTTTATTGCCGATGTGCACAGCTTTGCCGAGCTGGCCCAGCCGAATTTTCGGACCCTGCGTGACCGTTGCGACGTCGCGCACGCGAACCGGAGTGCCGTTCTGCGTCTTGAGGAAGGTATCGCCGATATCGACCGAATCCTTCACCAGCCCGACCGCGCGAACGTTGAACGCCTGGCCGCCGTGTTCGATAAAGCTGCCGCCGGCGTTGATGTTGTTGTTGGAGAGCGCCTGTCTCCACCTGGCCGATGTTCAGGCCGTACTCGATCAGCTTGTTGGGGTCCACCTGCACCTGATACTCGCGCGTGGTGCCGCCGAAGATGGACACGTCGATTACGTCGGGCACGGATTTCAATTGCTTGATCAGCACCCAATCCATGATGGTCTTCAAACTCCATCACGTCGTAATCGGGATTGGTGCTCTTGAGGGTGAAGAAATAAATCTGGCCGACCGGGCTGTAGTCGGGGCCGATGGACGGCTGCAGATCGTTGGGCAGATTGACCTGCGTCAGCCGCTCCAGCACCTTCTGGCGATTGCTGTCGTTAATGGAATCGTCGTCGAAGATCAGCATCACGCTCGACAGACCGAACAGCGATACGGAGCGCAGTGCCACCAGCTTGCGGCAATCCGTTCATCTGGATTTCGATGGGGATGGTGACCTGCTGCTCCACTTCTTCAGCGGCGCGGCCGGGCCACTGCGTGATCACGTTGACGTAATTATTGGCGACGTCGGGATACGCTTCGACCGGAAGATTTTTAAACGAAATCGCGCCCCAGATGAGCAGCAGAATCCCGACGGCCAGGACCATGAAGCGGTTGCGAAGAGCGAATTCGACGGATTTCTGGAGCACTTGCCTCGATTACTCCTTGTTGGTGGCTTCGCGGTCAAATTGCAACGCGTTTACCACCACCTGATCGCCGGCTTTGACGCCGCGGATCACCTGCTGCGTACCATCCGGATTCACTGGGCCGGCTTCGATCTGGGTACGGCGGAACTGCTTGTCGCCGATCTTGACGAACACCCAATCGCGATCCTGCAGACGAAGGATGGACGTGACCGGAACCTCTGCCCGCGTAATCGCGCCTTGCGAATGGAAATGCGCGGTCGCGAACATGTTGGGGCGCAGGATGCGCTGATCGTTCGACATCTCGATGCGAACCTTGGCGGCGCGCGTGTTGGGATCGAGAATGGGCGAAATGTTGGTGATCTTGCCGTCAAAGCGACGGTTGGGATAGGCGTTCAGCTCGATCTGCGCGCGATCGCCGATGTGGACCTGCGCGAGGTTGTTTTCGTACACGTCGCACAGCAGCCAGACTTGGGAAAGATCGGCGATGGTAAACAGATTCGGCGAATTGTCGGGCGACTTGACGCCGCTTGAGTTGGTAACGTTCTGCTCGATGATGGTGCCCGAGACCGGCGCGCGCACTTCGAGCAGCGTGGAGGGATGTTGCAGATCGCCGCCCAGGATGCGGATGCGTTCGGCTGCGGTCTGGGTGTCGACCTGCGATTTCTTGTAGGTGTCCTCGGCGACTTCCAGATCTTTTTGGGGAAGCGCGCCGTGCGAGTACAACACCTGCGATCGCTCCAGCTGCGCTTTGGCGAGCGCTTCGTCGGCGACGAATTTCTTGTAATCGGAATTAGCCTGCGTCATGTCCGGACTGGTCATGGTTAGCAGGAGCTGGCCCTTTTGCACTTCATCGCCCAGCCTCACCTTGAGTTCGGCGACGCGGCCCGCCGGTGAGCATGTTGACCGGAACGTTGCGATTGACATCAGGCGTAATTACGCCGGGCGCGGTGAGCTGTTCGGCTTCCGCCCGCGATTTGGCGTCGGCGACTGCGAAGCGCGACGCATCCTCGACCTTGATGAGGTTGAGATCGGGCGTGGATTCGACCGTGGTCGGCGGTGCATCGTTCGACTTGGGCGCTCCTTCACTGTTGCTGCAGGACAGCAGTGCGGCGAACGCCAGCGCGGCGATCGAAATCATAAACAAGGGGACGAGCGTGCTCTTGAATTTCACGGGAGCACCTCCTTTCCAACGGCAAGGTTCATTTGACTGGCGGCGGTGAGATAGGATCCCACCAGGTTCACGTAGCTGAGCTGAATGGAACGGTAATCCTGCTGGGCCTGCAGGAAGTCGAGCAGCGAAGCGCCGCCGCGCTGATAGGCAAACGAAACGGTTTCGCGCACTTTGACGGCGCGCTGCAGATAATCGGCTTTGTAGAGGCGCAGCAGTTGGACGTTCGAATTGAGATTGGTGTAGGCGCTGTCGACATCGCTGAACACCTGCGCGGTGGTCTGGTCGCGCAAACGTTCAGCATGTCCGATGTCGATCGCGGTCCGGGCCTTTTCGCCCTGATTGCGGTCGAAAATGCGCAGCGGAATATTGACGCTGAATCCCATATAGGCCGAGATGGGAGGATCGCGGCCGAAATCGGCGGAGAAGGTCGGATCGGTAGACCCGTTAGAAACCGCGAGTTGATGATCCGTCCGCGCTTTGTCGATCGCCTGCAGCGCGGATTTCAGATCCGGGCGAGATTCCATCGCGGCGGAGCGGAACTCTTCGAGAGGCCCCAGGCGTTCGCTGAAATCGAACGGTCCGGTCACATCGAAGCGATCAATCGGGGTGGTTTCGTTCAGCAGCGCGCGAAGCTGGATCTTGGCGGTGGAAACATTGGTGGTCGCATTGATCACGTCCGTCGCGAACTGGGCGCGCTGCAACTCCAGGCGATCCATATCGATTTGCGCGATGTCCCCGGCTTTCAGCCGCTCCCGGCTGACGTCCAGCAGGTGATCGTAATAGCTGAGGCTTTCGTGCGCCACGTCGAGCACGGCTTTGGCTTGCAGGGCCTGAACGAAGGCGCTGCGGAGGCTGAACAGCAGCGTGCGCTCCTGATCCGCGAGGGTGGACTCCGAAATATCGGTGGCCTTGCGGGCGCTATCGCGGCGCAGTTCGCGCTTATGCTCGCGTTCGTGCAGGTAGCTGAAGGAGATCGCCGGCAGAATGTTGCCGAGCGGGCGATAAGGATTGGTCGAGAACGGGTCGATCTGGTCGGTCGTCGCCGTGAAATCGGGATTGGGGCGCAGGTACGCGGTGATTTCGGCGGCGCGCGATTCGCTCACGTTCAACTGCGCCGCTTGCAGCGCCGGATTCGTGGCGCGAAATTTATCGCGAATCTGTTCCCACGTGTAGACAGTAGTCGCCTGTGCGCGCATGGGTGGCGCGAGAACTGCGGTGATATAACCTACGAGGGCCAGCGGGAAGAACCCGCGCCGGCCGGGGCGTGGCATTTCTATCCTCCAGAACACAAATCTGTTCAACTACGAATGCTTGGGGACTCGATTCAGACAGGGATCGAGAGGGGAGGGGCACGGCCGGGACGCGACGGAAGAAAGCGATCGAGGCTGCGATAAGTCCGGACAACGGCAAGAGCGAACAGGCACAGCACCACCGAAAGCGCGAGCGCCACACCGACCTGGACGGAATCGAGCGCCTCCAGCATGCGCACCAAGGTGGCTAATGCTTTCTGATCCTGCTGATCGCCGGAGGACTGCTTGGAGTTGTTCTGGTGTTGCGAAGCCGAGCCGAGGAATTGCAGGCGCACCCAATCGTCACTGGCCGAAACGCAGGGGAACAGCGATACCAGCGCAATCGCCAGAGCGAGTGCGCGGTACACCATGCGCTGCCGTTGGTAGGCGAAGAAGCAGGTGAACGCAGCTACACAGACGGCTGCCCACACGAGATTCAGGATGGTATCGGCAAACACGATTAAGTTCTATTATACGGCGTGCCGGATCGCGGGTAAGTTACTTGGCCACTTGCACCAAGTCTTCGCCGCGGAGTTCAGTGGTGATCTCGTGTGCCGCTTTGCGAGCTTCCTCGACCGCGCCGATGGGGAAGCTGATCGCCCCGACCTTGGGGTGCCCGCCGCCGCCGTAGCGTTCGCAGATGGAGGCGAGATTGAATTTGACCGGTTTCGACGCCCACGGATTCGATCCCACCGACACCTTGGTCCGGAAGGTCGATTTACTCACCGAGACGGTGTAGGTCGCCTGCGGGAACAAATAATACGGAATGAACTTGTTGTAGCCCTCGATATCGTCGGCGACCAGGTCGAAAAATACCACCCCGTCGTCGCACACCGATTGCTTGCGGATGATATCCATGGAACTCAGGTGCCGCTGGTACAGCGGATCATAGATGGCCTTGATCCCCGGATCGGCCATAATCTCGTCGAGCGTGCGGGAACGCATCATGGAAATGATCTTCTGGCCGGTCTCTGATCCACTGGCGCCTTCAATCACCAGCGTAAGTTGCGTGGCCGCGGCGCGGAGGTCCACCGCTTCCTGGGCGTCGTGATACTGCGCGCCGTCGATGATATCGGCCCACTTGATCAGATCGGCCAGATCGGGAGCCTCGAAACCAAAGCGCTCCCGGGCGATGGTGGCGATGTACTTGGTGCAGGAGCGGAAGGTGGGATCGTACATCTTGCGGCCGCTGGTATCGCGGCGGAAGTGGTCCTGATCCTCCGGCGTGAGGAACGCGCTTTGATGATGATCGAACCACCAGGTCAGGCGCGGATCGGTGGAGTACTTGAAGTCGACGATGGCGTTCTCATCGCCGTCGAACATTTCGGGTTCGAACAACTGATCGGCACGGTGCGCCAGGCCGGTGAATTGGAAATCTGCGCTGGGGTGGAAGCGTGCTTCAATGAATCGGCTGAACAGAGCCGCGGAGGCGGCGCCGTCGAAACAGTGATCGTGATAGAGAATCCTCACCCGCATTTCAGGAAATAGCTCGGGAAAACTTGTTAGTGTCCCTCAAACCGGTACCGTATCGCAAGTACCCGCGATTTGTTCGTTCGCGGACAACGGCACAAACCGCCTGTGCGCTCCATTATTTGGCGAAACGAAACCCTCCGTCCGCGGGCGCGTCTGGTACTTTGAAAGCGTCTGCTATGCTTAGGACAGAAAGGTGTTCGGCCTCATGAACCGTCGATTCCAATTTGCCGTGGTCGCCTCCTCGACCTGCCTGGTGTTTCTGCTGTTGTTCGGCGCCGTGCGTGGACGCGGAGCGGCGGCGGACACGGGGCCATACAGCCATCTGGGCGTTTACGCCGAAGTACTGCAGCGCATCAAGCTGGATTACGTCGAAGAGCCGGACATGAAGGCGGTGACGGCGGGCGCCATCAACGGAATGCTGGAATCGCTCGATCCCTATGCCAGCTACCTGAGCGCGGATCAGTATAAGCAGTACCTGAAATCCAAGGAATCGGCCAAGGCCGGTTTGGGAATCGGGCTTTCGCGCCGCTACGGGTATCTGACGATCGTGGATGCAGTTCCGGGATCGCCTGCCGCGAAAGTAGGATTAGGCACGGGCGACGTGATCGAGACCATCAACAACATTTCTACGCGCGACATGCCGCTGGCGTTTTCGCAAATGCTGCTGGAGGGCGATGCGGGCAGCACGGTCGATTTGAGTGTATTGCGGACGCGTCGATCGGAGCCGCAGGCCGTGAAGCTGACGCGCGCGGCGATCGTATACGGGCCGGTGACTGCCAAACTGGTTACCGATCAGGGCGCGGATCCCATTGGCGTAGTGACTACCGATTCGTTGGCGGCGGGCCGCGTTAAGGATATTGCCTCGAAGATCACCGATTTGCAGAAGCAGGGCGCGAAGAAATTTGTTCTGGACCTGCGGCATTGTTCGGGCGGTGATGCCGGCGAAGGCATCGCTCTGGCGAATCTATTTCTCGACAAGGGTCTGATCGGGTACGTACAAGGCCAGAAGGAAGGGCGGCAGGATTTTCAGGCCGATCCTTCGAAAGAAATTACGAAGGCGCCGCTGGCGGTGCTGGTGCGCCGCGGAACTGCGGGTGCGGCGGAAGTCGCGGCGGCTGCGCTGCTCGATTCCAAACGCGCCGACATCGTGGGTGAGCACACTTTTGGCGACGCGGCGAAACGCAAAGCGGTCACGATGGACGACGGCAGCGCGGTGATCCTGTCGGTCGCGAAATACTATTCGCCGTGCGTGAATTGCCTGGCCGCGGACAAAGGCAAGGCGATCCAGGACACCGGCGTGTTGCCCAATGTGCTGCAAAGCGAGACCGACCTGACTGCGGTTCCGGATGGCGATGGCGACCCCGATAGCGTTCCGGACGCGGATACGAAGCCCGCCGCGGGACCTGATTTGATCCTGAAAGCTGCTTTCGGCGCGCTCCAGAAAAAATAGTTCATGCCCATTTACGAGTACCGCTGCGACAAATGCGGGAAAACGTTCGAAGTGATTCAGAAATTCGCCGATGCACCAGTTGACGTGCATGAAGAGTGCGGCGGTCACGTAGAGCGTCTGGTGTCGGCTCCCGCATTCCAGTTCAAAGGCAGCGGATTCTACATCACCGATTACGCCAAGGGCTCAGGCGGCGCGAGCGGCAAGATCGAGCACAAGAGCGAATCCAAGTCCGAATCGAAATCGGACGGAGGCTCCGACTCTAAATCGTCCGAGTCGAAGTCGTCGGAGTCGAAATCTTCCGAGTCGAAATCGTCTGAATCAAAGTCCGAATCGAAATCGGAATCCAAGCCTGCGCCCGCCAGTAAATCCGAATAGCATCGCCGCTGAGGCCGGTTCGGATTTAAACCGCTCCTTTTAGTCGCGGCTCATGGTCGGCGCTATCCGAAATCAACGTCGTCCTGAGCCGGGCCGAGTCGCGCTTCAGTGCGTGTCGTACTCGACGCCGGGCGGTGGAGTGAACTTGAACAAGGCATCGCTCAACGGCGGGTTCTTGCGCTCGTTCTCAAACGTGAACTCGATGATCGATCCATCCTGACCGGTCACCTTTAAATAATGAATCACGGAATCGGGCGAGACCAGGAAGGTCACGCTCGAGTAGGGCAGCTTGTCCGACTTCGGGATCGCCGTGATGTAGGTATTGTCGCCATCGGCTTCGGCACGAAAATCGCGAAAGTCGTCTTTGAAGTGGAGCTTTCCCAACAAGAACGCGAGCGGCGCGCGCATATCCTCGGTTTCCTTAAAGCTCTCGCGCTCCGCACGCTGTTCGCTCGGAAAATAGGAATAGATGTACTTGCCGTCGGCGACCACCAGTTGTCCGGCCGGCGAAGTGTATTCCCAGCGCATTCTCCCGGGCTTGCGCAAATACAGCTCGCCCTTTTGGGTGCGCTTGCGATTCTGCATGGTGAAACTCTCGCTGAACGCGACCTGGAGAGTTTGCGTGCGATTGTAGCGATCCTCGACGCCGGCGAGGATTTTCATAACGTCGATGGTGGCGTACGCGCTAAGGAGCGAGCCGCTCCATTTTCCAGGGACCAGTGCCGCTACGGCGATAGCGCAGGCGATCGTGAAGGCGATGCTCGCCCTGTTGCCAGAATTCGATTTCGTCCGGACGGACAAGATAGCCTCCCCAGTGTTTTGGACGTGGCGGCGCGTCGTGATACTGCACCTTCAGTTTCGCAAGCTTTTCTTCCAGCACGCGGCGCGAGGCGATCACTTTACTCTGCGGCGAGACCGCGGCGCTGAAGCGGCTGCCGGCGGGGCGCGAATGGAAGTAAGCGTCGGATTCAGCGGCGCTCAATTTCACAACGCGGCCGGTGATGCGAACCTGGCGATCGAGCGCGGGCCAATAAAGCACCAACGCGGCGCGACCGTTCTGCGCCAACTCGCGGCCCTTGCGGCTGAGGTAATTGGTGAAGAAGGAAAATCCTCGTGCGTCGATGCCTTTGAGCAGGATCATGCGGGCTGATACGCGGCCGGACTTGGTGGAAGTCGCCAGCGTCATCGCGTTGGGCTCTTTGATACCGGCGCGATGCGCTTCATCGAGCCAGACGTGCACCTGCTTGATGGGATCGATCAAGTTTTTAGTTTACGCTGAGAGTAGCCATGAATGAAGAAGAACTGAAGAAAAAACTCACGCCGGAGCAGTATCACGTCACGCAGGAAAAGGGCACCGAGCGTCCCTTCACCGGCAAATATTGGGACATGCACGACGACGGCACGTATCATTGCGTGGTGTGCGGAGCGACCCTGTTCAGCTCCGGCACGAAGTTCGAATCAGGCTCGGGCTGGCCCAGCTTCTATGCGCCGCTGGACGAAAAAAACCTCAAGATGGTGGAAGACAACGCCTATGGAATGAAGCGCATCGAGGTCGAGTGCGCCAATTGTGGTGCGCACCTGGGGCATGTCTTTCCCGATGGTCCGAAGCCGACAGGGCTGCGCTATTGCATGAACTCGGCGTCGCTTGATTTTGAAAAGAAGAGCTAGCTAGAGTGTAGTGCGTCACACAGATTGCACACTAAGTGGGGCGGACGCCGTCGTCCGCGCTGGGCCCCCCGGCCCGGCTGGCGTGCTGAAGCCAAGGGCCGACGAGGGCGTCGGCCGCAGACCGAGGGTCCGCCCCACCTTGTTCCAGAAGAGTTGGGATTTGTGACGCACACCACTACCGGCGATTAACCGCTCCCTTTGGTCGCGGCTCGTTAGGCAGCGTGTAACTAGCCGACGCGAGCGCGACGGGCGGCTGCAGCGGATTCTCCGCGAACCGGCTTGCGATCGACATCGTTGAGCCTGCGCGCCTGATCGCTCACGCAGACCAGGAACATGGGTTGCTTGGCATTCTTGAGCAGATCGATAATGCGTTCGTGCTGATCTTCAAGATAAATCGACTTGCCATCGGTGACCAGATGCAGCGATGACGAATCAGCCATAACATCGGCGAGACGGCGTCCCATTTCGCGCTGCAGGAAGCGCAGCACGCGGCGGATTTTCTGCAGCGAGAATCCCTTGCGGCGGAGTTCGGCGATCACCGTAATCTCGATCACCTCAGCGGTGTAGTAAATGCGGCGATGCCCCTCATGCCGCGGCGAAACCACTTTCCGCTCATCCCACCACTGCAACTGCCTCAAACTGACACTGGCGACATCGGCTACCTCGATCGACGAATAAGTTCTTTCGGGGGCCTGTCCGTCCAGGCGGCTCTTTTTCTGTTTGAACATATTGGGGCGCTTCCGTTTCGGGAATTTTGAGGCGACCTTCCGATTGTACTCGACTGGGGCCCAGTGTCAATAGTCTCGTTTGCGGTTGTCTTGACGCAACATAATTTAGTTGTCCCCGGGTTTTTCTGCGCGGTCGATGAGGATGACTTCGACCGGACCTTTCTGAGTCTCAAGCTTCAATCCAAGCTGCTCCTGGAGCGCGGTGAAGATCGACGGCGCGTCAGAACTGACGTTATCGTCGGGCGCGAAGTTTACTTGAAAATTGAAGAATCCTGGGATGCCGGTGCGATCGTACACCACGCGGCCAAGACGGGCCCGCAACACGCGAGCCAGTGTGGCCATGTCCGCGCCTCTTCCATTCAACATCCCTTTGCCGCCTCCGACGCCGATGCCGGCTTTCGCAACTGCGGTGAGCTTTGGCCCATTTTTCGCCACGGTCAACGCGTAGACTGGCAGCTCGCGGGTGGCGTTATGAAACTTGAGGTGAAATCGATCGGCAAGGAGCGTCCGAACCATAGGACGCAAGTCCGCTGCATTTGGATCGGAAGCCTTGGCCGCAATATCGTAGCCGGCCGATTCCATCCATCCCGAGGCTCCGATGATCTGCTGATCGTCGACGTCGTAGGCGTAGCGAATCAGGCTTTTCAGTGTCGCGTTGATCCCGATGAATCTCCCGCCGGGTTGTGAAAACGTCTGATTGCCGGCGTTGGAGGGATCCGTCGGTTTGATGGAGGCGACCTCGAACGCAAGTTGAGATTGCGCGAGCCCCATAACTGACATCGTGAAGAGCAGGCAGGTTCGGAGCAGCATGAATCGTAGACGCGATTTGTGCGCGATTTGTTTGCGCTTCTCCTGTTACACTGCGAGAACAATATGAGCCTGTTTCGAACCAAGCCCCTCGCCAGCCTTCTTTCGCAAGCCCAGGAAAAGGGAGGATTGGCGCGCACGCTGCGATGGCCCGGACTCATCGCGCTGGGAATCGGCGCCGTGATTGGAGCTGGCTTGTTTGCGCGAACGGCGGCTGCGGCGGGCCAGGACGCGGGGCCCGCGGTCACGGTTTCATTCATCCTGGCGGCGATCGGATGCGCATTCGCGGGACTATGCTACGCGGAGTTCGCGGCCATGATTCCTGTTGCGGGAAGCGCCTATACGTACGCGTACGTGACCATGGGCGAGCTGATCGCGTGGATCATCGGATGGGCGCTGATCCTGGAATACGCGCTGGGCGCCGCGACGCTTTCCATCAACTGGACCGAATATTTCAACGTGTTGTTTCCGGATCTGATTCCGTGGGCCTGGCGGCATTCACCATTGCAAACATCGACCACGGGAGTGCACGGGATCGTCAACGCACCGGCGCTGATCATTCTGGCGCTGCTGACGCTGCTACTGATCAAAGGGACGTCGGAATCGGCCACGGTGAACGCGATCATCGTGGTGATCAAAGTAGCGATCGTGATGATGTTTATCGCCATCGGCTGGAAGTTCATCAATCCCGCGAATCTCACGCCGTTCACGCTTCCGATGGATGCGACGCACTCGGGCATGTTTCAGCATGGCTGGGGCGGGGTACTGGGCGGCGCGGGTATCGTGTTCTTCGCCTTCATCGGGTTCGACGCGGTCTCGACGGCGGCGCAGGAAACCATCGATCCCGGCAAGAACATGCCGATCGGCATTCTGGGATCGCTGGCGGCTTGCACGCTGCTGTACATCCTGTTCAGCTATGTGCTGACGGGTGTTGCGCCGTCCGCCGATTTCGTCGACCCCAACAAGGGCATGGAAGCATCGGTCGCGTATGCGATCAAGACCTACATGCCGGGGTTCGGCTGGATGGCGACCATGGTCACGGTCGCGATTCTGGCGGGGTTTTCGTCGGTGATGCTGGTGATGCTGCTGGGGCAGAGCCGCGTGTTCTATTCGATGGCGAAGGACGGATTGCTGCCGAAAATGTTCGCCGACGTCCATCCGAAATATCACACTCCGTATAAGTGCAATATGGTGCTGTACATTTTCGTGGCGCTGCTGGGCGGATTTCTTCCCGGCGATATCACCGGAAATCTGACGGCGATCGGTACCTTATTCGCGTTCGTGCTGGTGTGCTTCGGCGTGTGGATCATGCGCAACAAGAATCCGGAAGCGAATCGTCCCTTCCGCGCGCCGCTGGTTCCGCTGGTGCCGATCATGGGTGCGATCTTCTGCAGCGGCATGATCGTCGGTCTGGACCGGACCACGCAGGTCGCGGCGCTGTGCTGGATGGTGATCGGGCTCGCAATCTATTTTCTATTCGCCAGGAAGCACAGCAACCTGGAGAAGTCCCTGCGATAGCTTCGGAAGCGCCGAGACGACTCTCTTTAGGCGCAGCAGGCTGGACAGCCTGCGCCACGTTCATCAGATTTGGCCTGATACACTGTGAGGCTACACATATGAGCCTCTTTCGGACAAAACCTCTCGAGAAGCTGCTCGCGCAGGCTGCCGATTCCGGCCACGGCCTGAAACGAACGCTGGGATGGCCTGGATTGATCGCGCTGGGAATTGGCGCGATCATCGGAGCCGGTCTGTTCGTCCGAACGGCGGCGGCAGCGGCGGAAAACGCGGGGTCCGGGGTGGTGGGGTCGTTCATCATCGCCGCGGTGGGGTGTCTTTTCGCAGGATTGTGCTACGCGGAATTTTCGGCGATGATCCCGATCGCGGGCAGCGCCTACACCTACGCGTACGTGACCATGGGCGAACTTGTGGCGTGGATCATCGGCTGGGCGCTGATCCTTGAATATGCGCTGGGCGCGGCCACGGTCTCGATCGCGTGGAGCGAATATTTGAATCGCTTGTTCCCGACGCTGGTGCCGTGGGAATGGCGGCACTCGCCGTTGCAATCGGAAGGCGGCGTTCACGGAATCGTCAACGGTCCGGCGATCCTGATTCTGGTGATCCTGACGCTGCTGCTGGTGAAAGGGACTTCGGAATCGGCTACGGTGAACGCGATCATCGTGGCGGTGAAGGTCGCGATCGTACTCATCTTCATCGTGGTTGGCTGGAAGTTCATCAACCCGGCGTTCCATACGCCGATGCTGATTCCCGATAACTTCGATGCCGAGCACGCCGGGATCTTCAAACACGGCTGGGGTGGAATGCTGGGCGGCGCCGGAATCGTGTTCTTTGCGTTCATCGGTTTCGACGCGGTTTCGACCGCGGCGCAGGAAACCAAGAACCCAGGGCGTGATATGCCGCGCGGCATCATGGGATCGCTGGCGGTTTGCACGGTGCTCTACATCCTGTTCAGTTGGGTGCTGACGGGCGTCGCGCCGTGGCAGGATTTCATGAAGGTGGGCAAGGAAGCGTCGGTAGTGTACGCGATCGACACGTATATGAAGATGCCGGCGCTGGGGACCGCGGTCACGGTCGCGATCCTGGCAGGGTTTTCGTCGGTGATCCTGGTGATGTTGCTAGGGCAGAGCCGCGTGTTTTACACCATGGCGTGCGACGGGCTCTTGCCGCAAATATTTTCGGTGCTTCATCCCAAGTTCCGGACGCCATACAAATGCAATCTGATCCTGCTGATCTTCGTCGCGTGTCTGGGCGGATTCCTGCCAGGCGATATCACGGGCGACCTGACGTCGGTCGGGACGCTGTTCGCGTTCGTGCTGGTGTGCATCGGCGTGTGGATCATGCGGCGGACCAATCCCAACGCGAACCGTCCATTCCGGGCTCCGTTCGTTCCGGTGGTTCCGATCCTCGGCGTGGTGGTATGCGGCGCGATGATCCTGTCGCGCGATACCACTACGCAGGTGGCCGCATTCGCGTGGATGCTGGTGGGACTAGTGATTTATTTCCTGTACGCGAAAAATCACAGCAAGCTGGAAGGCAATTAAGGAGAAGAAGAGGGGAAGCCCGCGAAGTCACGCTACGCCAGGCGGTCACATTTTCCTTTGACTCCGTGCGCCGATGCGTGGCATACTACTGCGGTATTGGAGTGCTCAGTTCTGACTCGGTCCGCTCGCTTGCCTCTGCAGTCCAGCCCGCCCGCCGTGTGCTTAACCCAATCTCCAGTCATATCCAGCCAGTCTTCAGGAGTTAACAGTGAAGAAGCTTTTCGTGGGTAACCTCCCTTACGGCGCCAATGAGACCGATGTCCAGAACTTTTTCGCTGATGCCGGCGTCACCGTCGATTCCGTCACCGTCATGCGGGACCGTTTTACAGGTCAGGCGCGTGGATTCGGATTCGTGGAGATCAATGATGATGCCGCCGCACAGCGTGCCGTCGATGCCTGCCACGGCAAGGATCTGATGGGCCGCACGGTGGTAGTGAACGAAGCTCGTCCGATGACGTCGCGTGAAGGTGGCGGCGGTGGCGGTGGGCGCGGCCCTCGCCGTTAGCTGAAAAAAGGGACAGACCGCTCTGTCCACTCTAGCGGGGCCACCAGTAATCGTGGTGTTTCAGATAGGGACAGAGTAGTCTGTCCCTTTTTCACTTCTGGATATTCTTGAACCACTCGGGATGCTTTTTCTCGAGCTCGGCGCGAACGTCCGTGCCTAACTTCGCGCTGGCCTCCGAGGTCTTCTTGGCAATCTCGTTCAAAATCGAAGGCATCGCCGCGACCATTTTTTGACGGAGCGCATCGGACGGCGTGGGCCTCTGTCCGGCTTTGCTCTGATTCTGCAGCGCGATCATCTGCACCACCTCGTCGTCCGTCAAGTGCGCTTCATAAGCACGCTCGATCACGTGAACGTACTCGTCGATGTCGGTTCGGGCGGCCATCTGCTTGACCCACTCCTCACCGAAGGCAGGGTCGCAGCCTTTGCAGGTTTCGCTCATCATGCGGAATCGCGCGGCGTCGAGCTGTTGCGGCAACCGCTTCTGCATGTTCTCGCGCTCTCCGCTCGCTTCCACCAGTTTGACCACGTCGGCGTGAAGCTTGGGGTCCACTTTCTGATCGGGCTGCGCAAATGACGAAGAAGTCCACGCCAGCGCTGCGAGGACGATTAAGGTAACGCGCATCATGATCGAATTATACGACGGGGCATTTCTGTCAATCAGTTGACCGGCGGGCCGAACGCGCTCCATAACTGTCGCGCCTCAAATGTTTGCCCGGGCACTCCGGACCGGTCGATGTTCTGAGGCGCGACAGTTATGGAGCGCGTTTGGTGAGCTCGCGTGGTAATGTAGCGTCGTGAAATATGCGGCGTTCCTGCGAGGGATCAACGTGGGCGGCAAGAATCTGCTGCCCATGAAGGAATTGGCGAAGCTGTTCGAAGCGGCCGGATGCACCGGGGTGCGGACCTACATCCAGAGCGGCAATATAGTGTTCAGTGCGAGCGAAGCTGTGGCGCGCGGCATTGGGCCGGAGATCTCCAAGCGCATTGAAAAGAAATTCGGGCTGCGCGTGCCGGTGGTAGTGCGGTCGGTGAAGGAGATGAAGAAGGTCGCGGCGTCGCATCCGCACGTGAAAAAAGGTGTTGACCAGAAGTGGGTGCACGTGTGCTTCCTCCTCGCCCAGCCGGATGCGAAATCGATCGCGGCGCTTGATCCGGCGAGGTCGCCGGGAGATGAGTTTGTGGTGATCGGGAGCGAGATTTATATGCACCTGCCGAACGGGGCGGGGAATTCGAAACTGACCAACGCGTATTTCGATGCGAAGCTGCAGACCGTGAGCACGATGCGGAATTGGGCGACGGTGTTGACCGTGCTTGCGATGATGGAAGAGGATTAGGCCGCGAATGAACGCGAATGAACGCGAATCATTCGTTCTGTTGCTGACGGGCACGCATCGCTTCGAGTTCGGATGGGGTGTAGACGATCCCTTTCCGCGGTGCCAGGTCGAGGTGACTGGCGTTATTCGGATCAGGCCAGTCTTTTGTGAGAAAAACGCGGCGCACACGTTCCGATCGAAAGAGGTAAATCAGCAACGCCAGTTCAAGAGCGAGGGCCAGCGCCTCACGGAAGACCAGGTTCGAAAACATCGCGGTGTCGACCGCTAGAGAAATTGATCGAGTAATAACCAGGACCACGAAGAGGATGCGCAGCCTCAATACCCACTGCCAATCCATGGTTCGCAGTAGTCCCATCGCAACGGCGACCATCCCGAATGCGATCAAGTAAATCGGCACTTTGGGCAGCCAATAGGCGAGATACCTATGCTGATCCGGCCAGCGATCTGGGGAGAGATAGGGGACATCGACGGCCACGGCCCAGAGGTCTGCAAGAGCGCCGACGAATATGTTCGCCAGCAAGTACATCAGCCAACCTCCGATGGGTTGTCTGCGTCTCACGATCGCGACAATGACGAAGATCAGCCCGATTGCCTGGAATGGATTAGAATTCGTTTGTGTTTGCATGAAATAACTCGAAATCGATCGGACGAGTATAGCGTAGCCGCGCGGTAGAACGCGGCCTGATAAAATCATTCCTCGATGGAAAGCTACGCACGCGGCCCGCACATGGAGCTTGATACGCGCACCACGCATCAGGTGCTGGCCGCGACGGTCGCGAAATATCCCGATCGCGAGGCGCTGGTGGTTTGTCACGAAAACGTGCGGCTCACCTGGCGCGAGCTTGCCGATCAGGTCGAGCGAACCGCGCGTGGATTGATCGGGCTCGGGCTTGCCCCCGGCGACCGCGTGGGGGTGTGGGCGACCAACTGTGCGGAGTGGATCTATCTGCAGCTCGGCTGCGCACGCGCGGGATTGGTGCAGGTCAACGTCAACCCGGCATATCGATCGAAGGAGTTGCGATACGTCCTGAACAAGTCAGGAATGAAGGCGCTGGTGCTGCGGGCACAGGATGCGCGCTCGAATTATCGCGAGATTCTTGAAGACGCTCGCCGCGGCGAGGATATCGCGCTACGGCACGTGATCTACCTCGGCGAGGAATCGTGGAGCCGGATGATCGCGGGCGGCATCGACGCAGGCGAGGGTCCAACGGATTGCCACGCGGTCGTCAACATTCAATACACCTCCGGCACCACGGGATCGCCGAAGGGCGTGCTGCTGACGCATCATAATCTGATCAACAACGGAGCGATCATCGCCGCGACGATCCGCGCCGGTGAGATCGATCGCATCTGCGTTCCGGTCCCGCTTTATCACTGCTTCGGATGCGTGGGCGGGACGATGGCCGCGATCGGCACGGGCGCGGCGATGATTCTTCCGGCGCCGACGTTCGATCCGCTCGCGACGATGCGCGCGATCCACGATGAACGTGCGTCCGTCATCTACGGCGTCCCCACCATGTTCATTGCGCAGCTTCAGCATCCGGAGTTTTCGAAATTCGATTTCACCAGCCTGCGGACCGGCATCATGGCGGGTGCGCCCTGTCCCATCGAAGTGATGAAACGGGTGGTCGCCGATATGCACTGCCCCCAAATGACGATCATCTATGGGCAGACCGAATCGTCGCCGGTGATCACTGGTGCAAGCGTCGACGATTCGCTCGAACGGCGCGTCTCGACGGTGGGCGCGGCGTTGATGGCGACCGAAGTGAAGATCGTGGGACCCGCAGGCGATACGGTTCCAATCGGCGAACAGGGCGAGTTGTGCACGCGAGGTTATCTGGTAATGAAGGGCTACGATCAGGAGCCCGAAGCGACTGCGCGCGCGATCGATCAAGAGGGCTGGCTGCACACCGGCGATCTGGCGACCATGCGTCCGGATGGATATTTCCGGATCACGGGGCGGCTGAAGGATATGATCATTCGCGGCGGCGAAAATGTTTATCCGCGCGAGGTGGAAGAGTTTCTGTACACGCATCCGAAGGTTGCCGATGTGCAAGTGGTCGGGTTGCCCGATGAAAAACTGGGCGAAGCCGTCGCAGCGTGGATTCGATTGAAAGCCGGCGAGATCGCCACTGAAGACGACATTCGCGATTTCTGCAAAGGCAAGATCGCGCATTTCAAAATCCCACAATACATTCGCTTCGTCGACGCGTTTCCGATGACGGTGACGGGCAAGATCCAGAAGTTCGTGATCCGGCAGCAGGAGATCAAGGATCGCAATCTGGAGCGCGCGGCGGGCATTCAAACTGCGTGACACCTGCGGCGCGAGATTCAGAGGTGGTTGAAAAGAGGGACAGACAGCTCTGTCCGCGCCGGTGGGCTGACTGTAATCGCTGGATTGCGGATGGGGACAGAGTAGTCTGTCCCCTTTTCAACACCAGTGGCATAGGACTGGTACTTTTCTCGCCTTAGGACTAAAGATCGATCGGCGATCCGCCGATGTCCCCTCATAGGGAAGACTTCGCCTTCCCTCAAGGAGCACATCATGAATCGAATTCTTTCGACCCTGGGAATCGCGGCGCTGACGCTGGCCGCTGTGAACGCGGGAGGCGCTTCGGCGCCCACACGCGCGGAAACGAGCACCTACGTCGACGGCAACGTCACCGGCGTGTCGCCCAACACCGGCGGAACGCTGATGCTGTCGGACGAAAAAGCGATGTACTTCCGCACCGGCCTCTCCAATCTCGCGGTGCCGTACGCCAGCATCACGCATGTCGAGCTCGGCGCGACCAAGGAAACCTCGCATGATGTCCCGGCGTACAAGGTGTGGAAGCGCTTCGAGAAGAAGACGCAGACGCAGCTTCTGATCGTCAATTTCAAGAATGACGAGGGTGAAGAGAAGAACATGACGCTGGAACTGGCGAAAGCCGCTGTGCCCGGCGTGGTGTCGGCCATCCAGGCGCACGGCGTCAAGGATGTCAGCACGAATACGGTAGTCGCGAAGGCGGAGCCTGCGGGCAAGACTCCGAAGGCCGCCAAGAACGATCCCCCAAAGGAAGAGAAACCGGAAGATAAAACCTGGGCCACTGCCAACGCGAGCAAGAAGCCGGAGGCTCAATGGTGGGGTGACGATTTCTGGAAGACGCAGCGCAATTCTGATAAGTGGAATTCCAAGACGGCCGCGTCCCCGGCGAACGAGCAGCGTTAATTATTTCGTCAAATAGACCGTGAAGCGGGTGACGTCGCGAAAGCCCATGCGCTTGTACAACGCGTAGCCCGCTTCGGTCGATTGCAGAATCACTCGCTCGACCCCGGCGCGCTCAGAAATCTGACCGACGGTGGCGCGCAGCAACGCTTCGGCGTAACCGCGGCGGCGCAAGCCAGGCGCGGTCGCCAGCGAGTACACGCCGATCACATCCGCCGCTTCCACCAGCGCGATAATCGACACCGCTTTCCCCTCCACGTACCCCACGAACCCCTGGTAATCGCCCTGCCAGGCCGCCTCGCGCGAATAAACCGCGTGCGCGACGGTGTAAGGAATTTCAAAGCAAAGCGAAGTGAGTTCGGTGAAGGCGATACGCGTGGCCGCGTCGGCGACCTTCCGGATTTCGAGTTTCGGTAGCGCGAAAGCGGGAGGTAGCAGTTCCCGCGCGAGCATTCCCGGAGGCTGCGAAATCGGACGCATGCCGTAGTTCGCGAAAATCTGG
The DNA here is from genome assembly GCA_963819125.1 of Terriglobia bacterium. Taxonomy (GTDB): domain Bacteria; phylum Acidobacteriota; class Terriglobia; order Bryobacterales; family Bryobacteraceae; genus Palsa-187. The sequence continues at coordinate 461,213 of CAWFUQ010000003.1, read as the reverse complement.
CGCTCGCGCCGCCGCACCGGGGAATCGAGCTGATCCTCGCATACCCACATCGACCAGCGCAGGGTGCGCTCGCGAAAGAAACGTCCCAGCTCGTTCAGGCGCGATTCGAGTTCGCCTTCGGCCACACGGCGGGTCAGCAGGCCGATGTTGAAGACGCCGTAATCGAGGCCGGAAAAGATCGCGATGGAGCCGCCCAGATCCGCGACATCGCCCGAACCCGAGGCTCTGCCGAAAAACTGCATTGCGGCGCGCAGGTTTTCGTCGATCGCAAGGAAAGCGGTCATCGCTAAATGAGAGTCACCGGATCGATGTCGATCACCAGCGAGGCGGGCGTCCATTTTTCGGCCATGGCGAAACGGCGGAGCTCGCCGGCAATTTCGTTGAGGCGTTTGCGGCTCGACGATTTGAGCAGCATCTGATAACGAAATTCGTTATTGACGCGCGCGACGGCCGCGGCGGCGGGGCCCATGACACGCACGCCCTCGGGAGCGGGATCGAGCAAACGCGCCAGCGATCCCGCGCGGGTCAGCGCGTCCTCCTGATGCGCGGCCCGGATCACGATGTTCGCCAGCGCGCCGAATGGCGGATACGACATGAATCTGCGGAATTCGATTTCCTTAGCGTAGAAAGCCTCGTAGTCCTGTGCGGCAGCGCAGCGGATGGCGTAGTGATCGGGATTGATGGTCTGAATCAGTACAATGCCGGGTGTTTCGCCGCGCCCCGCGCGTCCGGCTGCCTGTGTCAGTAATTGAAAGGTCCGTTCAGCGGCGCGAAAATCGGGAAGTCCCAGGCCGATATCCGCATTGACGATGCCGACCAGCGTGACATTCGGGATGTCGTGACCCTTGGCGATCATTTGCGTGCCCACCAGAATGTCGATATGCGCCGTCGCGAAATCCTGACAGGATGGTTTCGTAATCGCGTTTGCCGCCGACGGTGTCGCGATCCAGGCTGGCGATGCGGGCGCGGGGAAACGCAGTGTGCAGCTCGTCTTCCACGCGTTCTGAGCCGGACCGATGAACTGGATGAATTCGCTATCGCACTTGGGGCAACGGTCCGGAACGCGCGCGGCATAATCGCAGTAGTGACACAGCATGCGGCGATCGCGGCGATGATAGGTCAGCGTGACGGAGCAGTTGATGCACTCCAGACGGGCGCCGCAAGCGCGGCAGGCCACGAAGCTCGAAAAGCCGCGGCGGTTCATCAACAACATGGTCTGCTCACGATTTTCAAGACGCGCGGTCACCGCATCGATCAGTGCGCGTGAGAACGTCGCTTGCTTGCGCGTGTCCAGAAATTCGTTGCGCATGTCGATCAGCTCGACCACAGGCATGGGGCGGCGTTCCACGCGTTCGGGCAGCAGCAGGTGAACGTACTTGCCGCGATCGGCGTTGTGGCGGCTTTCGATGCCTGGCGTTGCCGAACCAAGGATGACTGTCGCACCGGCTTCTTTGGCTCGAACGATCGCCACATCGCGAGCGTGATAGCGCGGCGTTTCCTGCTGCTTGTAGCTCTGATCGTGCTCCTCGTCGACCACGATCAGGCCGAGATTGCGAACCGGGGCAAACACGCCGGAGCGGGTCGCGATGACGACGCTCGCGTCGCCGGACCGGATGCGCCGCCACTCCTGGGCGCGTTCGGAATCGTGAAAGGCGGAATGGAGAATCGCGACACGCTTACCGAAGCGATGATGGAATTGGCCGGCGACCGCCGGAGTCAGCGCGATTTCGGGCACCAGCATCAGCGCGCCCTTTCCCTTCGCGATGGTCTCGTCGATGGCGCGCAGATAGATTTCGGTCTTACCGGAGCCGGTGACGCCCTGCAGCAAGAATGTTTGGAAGGAGCCGGCATCGATCGACGCACGAATCTTTTCGAACGCTTCCTGTTGATGCGCATTCAGAATCACGGGAGCGCGTAACGGGAAAGAGAAAGGTGCGATCGGCTCGAGGGATAAGGTCACCAGCTCCCGCCGAGCGAGCGATCGAGCGGCCGGACTGGCTTTCGCAACTTTCGATTCGAGATCGGCGAGGTTGTGCTCCCCGGGATGGAGTTCGAGATAGGCCAGCAGTTCGCGCTCCTGCTTGGGCAGCTTCACACTGTCCGGCCGTTTGGCGAATTGAACCCGAAGACGAGCGGCCCCGGAGCGTAGGGGATCGCGTTCGGCAGCGACGTCTTCGGCCTCGACGAAGCCTCGTCTTTCGAGTGATCGCAACACTGCGACGCCGTTTTCGACCTTCTTGGTGATATAGCTGGCCGACAGCGGGCGCGCATCGAGTGAACGCAGCACTTCCGAAGCGGCATCTTTTTCATTCGCCCCCAGATGAAGCTGGCGCGCGGCATCGCGACCCGATTTGGTGAGCGAATACACCTTGCCTCGTCGAATATCGCCCGCCAGAGGAGTCATCGCGCGCAGAGTTTCGCCCAGCGGCGCGCAATAATACGATGCGATCCAGCGCCCCAGCTTCAGCATATCGGCGTCCAGCGCAGGTTCTTCATCGAGCAGGCGCAGGACTTCCCGAAGGCCGCCCTGGGGACGATCGTCATGAGTTCGCAGCACCACGCCGGTGAGCTTTCGCGTGCCGAACGGAACCAGCACGCGGCATCCGGCGCGCACGCGATGACGCAGCGTTTCAGGAAGCGCGTAGGTGAACGCTTGATCGAGAGGAACTGGAAGGCTGACGTCGCAAAAAAAAGAGTTCACGTTTGCACGGGCACCCAATGAGGCGCGAAAGTATTGAGCGCGTTGGTCGGCTGGGTGCTCAAGCGCCTAACGCGCTCCATTCTGTCGCGCCTCAGCTTCTCGCTTCGTTCGAAGCCGAAAATAGCGCGAAAATTGCCCCTTGCGGATCGGCGATCACCGCCATCTCCCCCACTTCCTGAATCTTCATCGGCGTCATCAGAATCTTCGCGCCCAGATCTTTCGCGCGATTCGTGGTCGCCCCGATGTCCTCGGTATAGAGATAAATCATCCAATGCGACGGAGTATTGGGGTCCATTAACGAGGCGGGCGGAACACCGCCGATGAATTCGTCGCCGCTCTTGATATGCAGATAACCCGATGGGTCCTTCTCGCCGGGAGAAATCGTCCATCCGAACAATCCCTCGTAGAATTGTTTGGCGCGATCGGGATCTTTTGTGTTCAGATCGGCCCAGCACAGCGTCCCTGGAACGCCGGCGATTCCGATCCCTTGGCTCCGGTTCGCCTGCCATAGCTGAAAGATCGCGCCGGTAGGGTCCTGAATCACGGCCATGCGTCCGGCGTCCATCACATCGAACGGCGGCGCCACGATCTTGCCGCCCAGCTCGCCCGCTCGCTTTGCGGATTCATCCACGCTCGCCACCGCGATGTAGAGATTCCAGTGCGGTGGGATGCCGAGCGTTTTCTCGTCGTCTTGCATGGTGTAGCACGCGCCAGCGTCGCGTCCATCGAGCCGGAAGATGGTGTACAGTTGGCCGCCGCCGATAGGTTGCTGGTTTACCTGATAGCCGAACAGCTTGGTGTAGAATTTGTTCGCGGCATCCTGGTCAGAAGTAGCCAGTTCGATCCAGCTAAAGGTCCCGGGAGCATGTCGATCGATGTTCGGCATGATGGGATTATATCGCGCGCGGATAGCGATTCTGTGACGTATAATCAAGGACTCCAAGGAGAGAACTCCATGAAACATGCACGCATGAAAGTGTTCCTAGCCGTTGTCGCCTTGTTCGCGATGGCTGGAGTGGTCGCAGCCCAGGAGCTGGAGGATTCCTACACCAAGCTCAAGGACGCGGTGGCAAAAAAGGACGCCGATGCCGTCAAGCAATCAGCCGCCGAGACCTTGAAGCTCGCGCAAGCAGCGCAGAAGGCTCCGCAGCCGAGCGCCGCCGACGAAGTCGATCATTGGAAGCAAACCATCGCGTATAGCAAAGACGTCGAAAGCTATACGGAATACGCGCTCGCTGCCACAGCCGCGCAGCCCGGCGTCGAACCGGCCAAGACGATCGAACTGATTGACAGTTTGGTGGCGCAGAACCCCAAGAGCAAATATCTGGATGACGTCGCGGTGAACGCGTATCTGGTCGCGCTCGGTAAGGCGGGCGGAACGGCGAAGCAGATGGCAGGGATGGCGAAGATTATCGTCGGCCAGCCTAACAACACGGTCGCGCTGCTGGCGCTGGTGGAAGGCTCCGGATCGGCCCCTGACCGGGCGTTGAACTACGCCAACAAGCTGATCGCGGCGATGAAGGGGAAGGCCAAGCCCGAAGGAGTCGCGGAGGCTGCGTGGGAAAAGGATAAGAACGCGGCACTCGCGACGGCGTATTTCACCGCCGGCTACGTCTATCTGCAAAAGCAGATCTGGGTCGATTGCGATAAAGACATGAAGGCGGCGCTTCCTTTGCTGGCCGGCGATACGGAGCGCCTGGGCACCGCGTATTTCGGGCTCGGCGTATGTAATTTCAACTTCGGCAAGATGACCAACGATCGCACTAAGATGCAGGCGGGCGAGAAGTACAGTGAGCAATCGGCCGCCATCAAGAGCCGCGTGCAGGATCAGGCTTACAAAAATGTCGCGGCGATGAAACAGGCGCTGGGGGGGAGATAGACCGCTAGCCAGCGAGAGCGAATCCCGCCTCAGCCGTTGCGTGGTTAGAATTCCCCAGCCACTGGGCGAGCAACTGGATATGCTCTTTGCTTTCGACCAGGCAGCACACCGGCAGGCCGGTGATTTCTTCCACTTCGTCGGCGTTCAATCCCTCTGGCGAGCGGCGCAGCAACAGGCCGACCCGCTCCATAAGATCGATGGAGCGCAGCCACTCGGTCTTTTCAAGCACGCCTTCAATCGAGGCACGGTCCGAATCGGTAACCAGAAAGATCGCATCGGAAGCGCGCAACGCTTCGAGCGCATGCGCGGGCCGCGCGCCGGTGAGATCGGCGCAGATGACGGCGTATTTTTCGCGGGCGTGTTCGAACAAGCGCCCCAGTTGGCGGGCGCTGGTTTCGCGAGCGTCCAAGGTCTCCAGTCCTTCGTCTTCGTTCACGAACGCGCCCCAGGTATGACCATCCAGCCGGCGCGGAGCCTGCGTCGCGTTCCACATGGAATAGCCGCGCGAATCAAAATTGGCCAGCAGCACGGCGCCCCCAAGTCCCTCCGTCAAAGTGCGGCTCAACTGCTTTGCAACCGCAGTGGCCCTGGACTCGCCGTGCGCTGGCACGAAAGAGACGACAGTACCAGGCGCGCGCTCCGACACCGGCGCCCGGTCTGTGCTCAAAAAAGGCTCTGATTCTCGCAAATGACGTTCCACGCGTTCGATGGATGCAGGTGGATCGCCAAAGAACAAGCGGAGCGAATTCGATGAAAACTCAGCGGCGTCTCGCGCTTTTGGGCGCCGGAATCGGGCGAGTTGAGACGCGCCATGCCAATCTGTCACAATTCGCCGCGACACATTGGCGCGATTTCGTCCATGCAATCGCTCTAAGACCCGCAAATCGTAAAGTTTGCGCATGGCATAGCGCGTGCACACTTAGCCTCAACGAACCGATGCTGCTCTATAAAATTGGCTTAGCCACTGGTGCGATCGTCATTTTGATCGCGATGGCCGGGCTTTCCACCACTTCGACCGCGGATCCGCATATCGCCTATTCGCTGATCGCGCTGATGGCATTCGGTCTGGAACTGGCCGATGGCTCGACCATGGGATTCGTTTTCATCCTGCTGGCCCTGCCTAGGCTCGATTGGCTGGAGACCTTGCTGATGGCGTCGGCGGCGCAGATGATCCTGCTCACCATCAAGCGCGAACGAGCCGGTCCCAAAATGCTGGTCCAATCCCTGGGAGCGAACACTGCGGCCGTGCTGGCGACGCAGGGCGTGTTTCATTCGCCGCTGCTGCATCCCATGCAGGAATCGATTCGTTTAGTCCTCGCCTCGGGTGCTTGCTTTGTGACGTTGCGCACTCTTGACGTGAAAAAGCGCGATGTGTGGTCGTTTCCTTATTACCTGGTGGCGGCGGGGATCGCCGCGTTATTCCCCGTGTCATTGGCGCTGCCTCCTCTGGTGTTCCTGACCTGGCGATCCTGCCGTCTTTATGAACGCCGTCTGAAACGGCAACGCGAGCAATCCCACGCCGTTGCGTCGCTGCATCTTCGAACCATCGAGACCCTGGCCTTGGCAATTGAGGCGCGCGATCAGCCCGAGACGCGCCACGCCCGCCGCGTGCAGATCTACTGCACCGAAATGGCCAAGGAGATGAAGCTCACCGAGCAAGAAGTTGAAGCGATTCGCGCGGCATCGCTGCTGTATGACATCGGTGAAATGGCCGTGCCCGAGAATATTATTCTCAAGCCGGGCCCGCTGACGGCAGACGAGTTCGAAAAGGTCAAGATTCATCCCGCGGTGGGCGCCGAGATTCTGGAGCGTGTGCAGTTTCCGTATCCGGTGGCGCCCATCGTCCGGGCGCATCATGAGCGCTGGGATGGCACCGGCTACCCGCACGGCTTGCGGGGCGAAGCGATTCCCATCGGCGCCCGAATGCTAAGCGCAATCGACGCGTTCGATGCGCTGATCTCGGCTCGCCACCATCGCGCTGCACTGAGCGTCGATCAGGCATTAGATCACCTGAGCAAGGAAAGCGGGCACGCCTACGATCCCAAAATCGTCGCGCTGTTGCGCAATCGCCACAAGAATTGGGAGCGGCTCGCGACGCAGGAGCCTTCTCGCGGCTTCGTCGAATCCATCGCTTCGGCGCAACGCGAAGTCAAGGTGGTGATGCAGTTGACGCAGAAACTGGGGAGCTCGCTCGACCTGAACGAAACGTTTTCGGCGCTCAAAGCAGCAGTAAAGTCGCTGATCGCGTTTGACACACTGGCGGTTTGGGTGGAGCGCGACGGCGCGCTGGCAAGCGAGTTCGTCACGGGCGATCACTTGGCAGTATGGTCCACGCTGCGGATCCCCGCGGGCGGCGGCGTGTCGGGACAGGTTGCGTCGGAAAAGAAGCAAGTGCTCAATGGTGACGCGTCCCTCGAACTGGAGCATCTCGGTTTCGAAACATCTCTGAGCCCGTTCAAATATGTCCTCGCAGCTCCGCTCGATTGCGCCGGAACGCGGGGGGCGCTTTCGCTCTATCGAGCAGGCGCGAACAAGTTCACTCCTGAGGACGCGCGGCTGTTGTCGGCCATCGCTCCGAAGCTCGCGATGGCGGTTGCGAATGGATTGAAATTCCGCAACACCACGAGCCAGGCGTCTACCGATCCTCTCACGGGCCTTCCCAATTCCGGTGCATTGTACGCGCGAATGGAGAAGGCGATCCCGTCCGCTGTGTTGCTCTGCGATCTGGACGGATTCAAAGGCGTGAACGATCGCTTCGGGCATCTGCAAGGCAATCGATTACTGGAAGTGCTGGCAGCGGGATTCCGCAAGAACTGCCGCGCCAGCGATTTCGTAGCGCGCATGGGCGGCGACGAGTTCGTGATTCTATTGGACGGCGTAGGTCCCCAGGAGATCGGTGCGCGCATCGTGCAGTTCCGCGAGGTAGTGCGCGCGGCGGGCCGCGAGGTCACGGGCGAAGATGTGCTGGATGCGAGCTTCGGAGCCGCATTCCATCCGATCGATGGCACTACAGCGAATGAACTGCTGGCGTTTGCCGATCAACAGATGTATCGCCGCAAGACGGAGCAGAAAGCCGGCGTACGGAAGATCGAACGCTCGGCTACCGCATAATTCGCGCCCGTTGTACCGCTCCTTTTAGTCGCGGCTCGTTAGGAGCCGTGACCGAAGGGAGCGGTTGAACATTCGGTTTCTGTCAGCGTGTCGATTACTCGACCGGCGATGCGTCCTTGCGATTGAGCTCTTCCGCCAGAATAATCGCCTCGGCCAGATCCTTCATCGGACGGCGCAGACGGCGGCTTTCATTGCGCATCCGCAGATAAGCTTCTTCTTCGGTCAGATTCTGACGACGCTGCAGGATTCCTTTGGCGCGCTCGACCGCTTTCCTCGTTTCGAGCTGCCGCTTCATCTCCGCCGCTTCTTCCGACAACCGCGCGTTTTCTTCTTCGAGCAGGCTCTTGGAAATCGCGCTGCCCATCTGCTCGCCGACGAACTGAATCGTCGCGATTTCGTTGGCCGTGTGCGGGTGCTGTTCGCGATGATGGACGTTGATGACGCCGATCGCCTTGCCTTTGTTCACCAGCGGAACGGACAGGAAAGCTTCGTAGGTGTCTTCGATCAGGGCAGGGAAGATCTTGAAGCGCGGATCGGCCGCGGCGTTCTGCGAGAGCGCGACCGGAGCTTGATGCTCGGCGACCCATCCAGTGACGCCTTCACCCATGCGCATGCGTAGGCGGCCCACATCGGCAGTGTGCGGCACCAGCGAGGCGCGCAGCACGAAATCGCCGGTGCCTTCTTCGAACAGATAAACCAGGCACGCGTCGCAATCGGTGACCTGCGCAGTCAATCCGACGATCTCGCCGAGCATTTCATCCAGCGAAATCTCCGAGCTGACGATCCGGCTAACCCGGTGCAAAACGGAGATGTTCGATTCTTGCGAGCCTTCCGGTCCGAGAGGCTCAATAGGGGGCTCCATTGCCATCATGTATCGAGCGTAAGGCTTGGGCTCAGCGGCGGGTCCAATCAAAACTTTCTATGGGCCGCATCGACCGCCCGACCAACCGACTGATCGGTCGGTAATTCAATCACTTACGCGATTAATTGCAAGGGGAGCTCACAGGCACTTAGAGGCGCGACGGTTACGGAGCGCGCTTGGGCGCAACGACGGCCTCACTGGACGAATGGTTCGACGGCGCAGTCGCCCGGGACTGAACGGACCGAATGGCGCGGACTCGCCCGGATCGCGCCGCCCGAACGCGCTCCGTAACCGTCGCGCCTCAGTGTCGGAGCTGACGAAATCGCCGGGACAACGCACTAGTTGGCGCTGGGCCGCTCCACGTGGTCGATCACCAGAAATTCGTTCGGACCGCGCCCGGTCTCCAGCTTCAGACCTAGTTGCTGCTGAACCGCGGTAAAGATGGACGGGTGGTCTCCGTTGGCATCGGTCGCGTCGTTCTCAAGCCGCGTGAAGTCGATATGAATGTCGAAGCGGCCAGTGAGGCCGGTCTTATCAACCACCTGACGATCGACAGCCATATTCAGCAGGGCGATGAATTCGCTCACGGTCGAGCCTTCCGCATCGATGCTCCTGTCGCCGATGAGAAACTTGCAGAAGTGATCTCCCTGCTTCAATTCGACGCGCGGCATCCCCGGCACCGGCATGCTGGTGCAACTCCCCTTTCTAAACGGACGCAGCTTGCTCTTCGAGACCGTCAAATCGTACACCGGACCTTCCCGTGTCTCACGATGCACCCTCAACTTGAATCGATCCTCCAGCAGCTTCTGCATCATGGGACCCTGCATCATTTCCGGCGTCTCGGGCGTAGCAGCTTTCGCTTCGATCGCAAAGAATTCCGAGTGCACCCACGCCGGCGCGCCTTCGATCGGAAGCAACCCGTGCGGCCCGAAGGGATGATAACGGCCTCCCGCGTATCTCACGTAGGCGCGCTGAATCAGGCCGGTGTGCTCGCCCTCCTCCGCCAGCACAGCGCAGCCTGTGCTGAGCCTGCCGGGCCCTGTCGAACTGCTTCCAAAAACCGTCTGGTTGTGGTCGGGCTCGCACGGCTTGATCGACGCGACCTCGAATCTCGGCACCGGCTTTGTCTCGGCCTGAGGCGGCGTGAAATTATCGGTGGGGCGATCGATGCTTTCGATCACATAAACAATCCCCGGCCCTTTCGCCGATTCGAGCTTCATGCCGAGATGCCGGATCGCGGAATAAATCATGTCTTCGTCGCGATACCGGTCGCCATCGCCGTGCGGATCTTTTTCCATCGTGAGATCTTCGAGCGGCAGAGGCACTTCGATGTCGAACGTGCCGGACAAACCGGTCTTATCGATCACCGGGCGGTCGACCAATGCGCCGAGTTGCTCCGCGAATCGATCCATGGTGAATCCGTAGCCTTGAAATTGTCCCTGCGCCTCGCCGGGCAGAACGCCGCGGCCGATCATCTCGCAGAGCTTGGTCTTCTCATCGGGAGGCGGCCCGCCCGCGCCGAAATTGAGCGGCGTGCAGCCCCCCGGTTTCGACGGCTGGATATATTTCGATCCAGGCTTCACGACCACCAGGTTGTAGACCGGAATCTCGCGCGTCTCGCGGCGGATGCGCAAGATGAAAGCGCTCCTCCAGCAGCCTCTGCATCATGGGACCTTGCATCATGATGCGACCCTCGGGAGTTTCGGCTTTTCCTTCGATCGCGAAACGCTCGGTGTTGATCCAGGCAGGCGCTCCTTCGAAAGTGGGGCGGGCGAAGCTCGCTCGGCGGCCATCGGAAAAGACTCCGTAAGCTTGCTGCATCAAGCCCATGGGAGTCTGGCAGTTGATGTTGATGCGACCGGGTCCGCGGCCAACTGGCGCACCTCCCTTGGCGTTCCCGCCGGATCTGCCGGGATCGCGATTGGTGTCGCATGGACGAATCGAGACCGCCTCCCACTTCGGTATATTTTTCGGCGCATCCGGAGATTGCGCGCGCATCACCGGCGAGTTCATGATCCCGATCGCGACCGGCGTCAGCACCGTCGCCGTAGAGAAGATCGCCAGCAGCGTCTTCTGCGCAAAGCTCAGCTCCACTCCGATCCGATTCGCGACGATCGCCTCGATGCGCTGCTTCAATCCCGCGCCGCTGATGCCGGCGACGCACGGCATCGGCGATTCGACATACAGCTTGCAGACATTGAGAATCGCTTCGGCATAAGTGTGCGGCTGGCTGCCCGATTCAAGAACTGCCTCGTCGCAGGCGCGCTCGCGTTCCGCGATCATCTGTTTCCCGATCCACCACACCAGCGGATGAAACCAGAACACCGTCTCCACGAACATCTGAAAGACCGCGATCAGATTGTCGTGCGAACGGACGTGGCACATTTCGTGATCGATCACCGATTGCAATTGATCGGGCGTGAGGCGATCGAGAATCCCCTCCGGCAGCATCAACACCGGGCGAATTACGCCGAACACTCCGGGCTCGATCAGAGTCGGAGAGGAAACCGCGCGGATCGGCGCGTTGATGTCGATAGGGGTGGCGCGGCGGATCGCGAATCGAACTCGATTCCAGCGAATCAGCCATGCTGCCGAGATCCCCATGAACCCAATCCCCCAGATGGAAAACAGAATCCCGGGCCAGGGAACTTCGCGATGTCTCACCGTCGCCGAAGGCGGCGCCAATGTAAATGGCTCGCTCACCTGATTCGCGGCCTCGATCGGAATGGAGAACCTGGCTGTGTCGATCACGGGCGCTCGGCGCCATTCGAACTGCGACCCGATGGCGATGAACACCGCGAACGGAATCAGAAATTTGATCGAAGCCAGCAGCCATAGATCATGACGCCGCCGGGCGCGATTCTTCCGCAGTGCGAATGCCAACAGCCACATCACCGCGACGAAAACCGTCGATTGCCACAAGTGATTCAGAATTTGCGTCATGACTTCTTCTCCAGCAACTTCTCAGCCTCGCGAATGTCGTCCAAGGTCACGGAGCCGGATTCAATCAGGTGCGCCATGATAGGGCGGCTGCGGCCTCCGAAGATCGACAGCAGATCGTCAATCAGCTTGCGTTCGGCCGATTCGCGCGTGACGGCGGCCTCGAAAATGAACGCCGTGCTGATCTTCTTCACGCGCTTGAGGGCTTTCTTCACTTCCAGGCGGTAGACCATGGTCTGGACCGTCGTGTAGGCGGGGCGCTTCTTCGCGGGGAACGATTCCTGGATCTCGCGAATCGAGCACGCGCCTTTCGACCACAGCGCCTCCATGATTTGCAGTTCGAGCTTGCTCAGCTTGGGCAGCGGCATTCTTACTCCTGTTCGTGAATCTACTACATCTGTGGGTCTATCTGCAAGAAGAATCGAAGTCCGTGCCGGGTCCGGGAGCTTGTGTTCAGCTCACCAACGCGCTCCATGCCTGTCGCGCCTCAAAGACCTGACGGCCGTCAGTGAGGCGCGACGGTGACGGAGCGCGCTTGGGCTGCACACCGCTGACAAGCCCGCAATGTCGGGGACGCACACGTTTCGGGCGCGACAGTTATGGAGCGCGTTCGTCCCATTGGCAGGGTATCCTTGCAGTATGAGAACCGAATGGGTCGCGCGGCGCTCGAATGACCGCATCCGTACGCAGATTCACTACGCTCGCCAGGGACGCATCACTGAAGAGATGGAGTTCGTCGCCAAGCGCGAACGCCTCACCCCGGAACTGGTGCGCGACGAGGTGGCTCGCGGCCGCATGATCATCCCAGCCAACATCAAACACGTGAACCTCGAGCCGATGTGCATCGGCGTCGCGTCGCTATGCAAGGTGAACGCGAACATCGGGAACTCATCGACCACTTCCGACATCGCGGGCGAGCTCGATAAGCTGCACTACGCCGTGCATTTCGGTGCCGATACGGTGATGGATCTTTCCACCGGCGGCGACATCCCGCGCATTCGCCAGGCGATCATCGAAAATTCGCCCGTGCCGATCGGTACCGTGCCGCTCTATGAAGCGCTCGCGCGCGTCCGCCGCGTGGAGGATCTGAACATCCAGGTGATGCTGGAAGTGATCGAAGAGCAGGCCCAGCAGGGCGTCGATTACATGACCATCCATGCCGGAGTGCTGGTGCAATACGTCCCTCTGACCACCGGGCGAGTGACCGGAATCGTCAGCCGCGGCGGGGCGATCTTAGCCGAATGGATGGTCAAGAATCATCGCCAGAATTTCCTGTACGAACACTTCGCGGAGATCTGCAAGATCTTTCAGAAATACGACGTAAGCTTCTCATTAGGAGACGGCCTGCGCCCCGGTTCGCTAGCCGATGCGAGCGATGCGGCGCAGTTCGCCGAGCTGGAAACTCTGGGCGAACTGACCAAGATCGCGTGGGAATACGATGTTCAGGTGATGATTGAGGGTCCTGGCCATATTCCGTTGGATCAAATACAGATGCAGGTCGAAAAAGAAGTCAAGGTGTGCCACGAAGCGCCGTTCTATACGCTGGGGCCATTGGTTACGGATTTCGCGCCGGGATACGACCACATCACTTCGGCGATCGGAGCGGCGATGATCGGCTGGCACGGCGCGTCGATGCTGTGTTACGTGACGCCGAAGGAGCACCTGGGGCTGCCGAATCGGGAGGATGTGAAGCAGGGCCTGATCGCGTACAAGATCGCAGCGCACGCGGCGGATATTGCGCGGCATCGTCCGGGCGCGCGCGATCGCGATGATGAGCTGTCGCGCGCTCGGTTTGCGTTCGATTGGAACAAGCAGTTCGCGCTGTCGCTGGACCCGGAAACGGCGAAGGCGTATCACGATGAGACGCTGCCCGAGGAAGGCTTCAAGGACGCAGCGTTCTGTTCCATGTGCGGGCCGAAGTTCTGCTCCATGAATCATTCCAACAAGACCAAAGAGTTCACGGCAGAGGACGCCGAGCAGGTGCTGGCGCAGATCGCCAATGCCAGGTAGCGCGCTGGTCTTCTTGATTGCCGCGAGCGCTTTCGCGCAGCAACGTCCTGCCGATCCGGGCGACGATATCGTCCAGCCGGTCAGCAGGATCGACATTCAGATCGTCGAGCGGGCCGCGAAGATTCTCGATTCCCCGGCGAAATGGAATCGCAACGACAATCGCGTGTGCCCCGACGGCGCGAAGAAATTTAGTATCTATTGCGCGCTCGAGCAGGCGACGAAGGAGATCGCCGGGAACTTCGAGCACCGTGGCGCCGCCATGCAGGAGACTCGTTTCGTGATCGATGAGCTGGTGCCCAACAGCAAGTATGAACATCGCCTGATGGGCTACAACAACGATCCGAATACGACTTTCGCCGATGTGCAGAAGGTGTTTCGGCTGACGGTGAAGCGGATCGAGACGCGCATAGCCAAAGGGAGCTCAAAGAAGTAGCGAAATGGAAAACCAACTTCCTCCCGCCTGGATTTTGCTCACGCCTTCGATTCGCACCCTCGCGATGATCCTGATCAACGACTGGTACCTGAAACGCAAGATCAGAAGATGGCGTTGTCAGGATGAAAGAGAGCATGCCGAATGGATCCGCAGCGGCAAGAAAACAACGTCGGCATGAACGTCGACTAAAAGGTTCGCGTCACGGTTGGCTCCCGTTGGAGCACGAGCGAACGATTCGAGAAATCCACTTCCACCGAGTTCCCCTGAAGCTGATCATTCCCGATGTCGACCCTAACACTGCCGAGGGCGGAACAGGTTGAACGCTGAATTGAACAGGTGATACTGTCGGCGTAAATCGACACGGCTTCCATGCTCAGCATCAGATCGCCCCGAAAGACCACCTGATCGCCGGCGACCGTAGATGCCTCGAAGCGCACCAATGCATCGGTCGCCTCGTTCATCAACCGATACTTCGGCGAAGGGTTCGGAAAAGCGTTCTGATCAGATGGTGCGGCGAAAACAGGGCACGATGAGGAAGGTGTGCTGCGCCGCAACGAGCGTGATCCTCGATCGCCGATAAGGAATAATATTGCTGCCTCGCGCGGTGACCTCGTAACCGCCGGACGGAAGCTGGCAGTTGAATTTTCCCTCGACGTCCGTGGTCGCAAGGCACTCCTGTTTGCCAGACGCGACTCTGATCTGAACGCCGGGAATCACGGCTCCATGCATGTCAAGCACGGAACTATGCAGCCAGGATGATTGTGCCTCGACGGCCTCACCTCCGAGCAACACTGTAAGAATGAGAGCGAAGCTAAGCCGATTCGTGTTCATTCGCGTTCATTCACGGCCAAGATCCTTTAGCGCTCCAGCGCCGCGACGCCCGGCAACTCGATCCCCGCCAGAAATTCGAGCGACGCGCCGCCGCCGGTCGAGATGTGCGAGATCTTGGACCCCACGCCCGCGGACTTGATCGCCTTTTCCGAATCGCCGCCGCCCACCACGCTCACCGCGCCTGAATGCCGCCACCGCCTTCGCCAGCGCGACCGTGCCCTTATCGAACGGCGGCATCTCGAACACGCCCATCGGGTCCGTTCCAGATGATGGTCTTCGCGCCGGCGATCACCTGCTCGTACGCGGCGATGGTCTTCGGGCCGATGTCGAGCGCCCATCATGCCATCCGGAATTTGGTCGACCACCTTCGCTCTCGACGCCGGCCTTCAACTCCGCCGCGACCACGTGATCCACGGGCAGCATCAGCTTGTCGCCCGGCTTCGCGCCATCAGCTCTCGCGCCAGATCGATCTTGTCTTCCTCGACCAGCGATTTGCCGGTGCCCTCGCCGCGCGCGCGCAGAAACGTGTACGCCATCGCGCCGCCGATCAGCAGACGTGTCGACGACCTTCATCAGGTTCTGGATCACTTCGATCTTGTCGGATACCTTCGCGCCGCCCAGAATCGCGACGCACGGGCGCGCGGGATTGCTTGCGTCACCTTGGTCAGGTATTCGAGTTCCTTGTCCATCAGCAAGCCAGCCGCGGCCTGCTTGACGAACGCGATCATCCCGACCGTGGAGGCGTGCGCGCGATGCGCCGAGCCGAACGCGTCGTTCACGTACACGTCGCACAGCGCCGCGAGCTGTTTCGAAAACCCGGGATCGTTCTTCTCTTCCTCCGGGTGAAAGCGCAGATTTTCGAGCAGCAGCACTTCGCCCGGCTTCGGCAGCATCGCTTCCACCGCCGGCCCGACGCAATCCGGCGCCATCGCCACCGGCTTGCCGAGCAGCTCGCTCAGTCGCACGGCGCATCGGCGCCAGGCTCATCTCCGGATTCGGCTTGCCCTTGGGGCGGCCCAGGTGGCTCGCCAGAATCACGCGCGGCGCCGTGTTCGAGCGCGTATTGAATGGTCGGCAGCGACGCCTTGATGCGCTTGTCGCTGGTGATTTCCTTGCCGCCGCGGCCAAGCGGAACATTGAAATCGACGCGCATGAAGACGCGTTTGCCCTTCAGATCCAGATCGCGAATGGAAAGTGTGCTCATGTACGCTTATAGATCCCAAAGACGGCGTCGATATTTTCGCAGGCAGCTTCGCCGGGCGATGCTGTCGGCATCGCAGAACATGTGCTTGGTTTAGCCGGTGGCCAGCTTGCGGCCGCTCGTCCTCGTCGAACAATCTCGTAGTCGAACGTCGAATCATGCGCGGATGTCGCCTCGGCAACACGAGGTGCGGACGCAGAACTTCGTCATCGTAACGCGCGGGAGACATGTAGCGGCAGTTGGCCTCGGCCACGACCAGCAGGATGCCGTCGTCGCGCTCCAGGTCGCGGTAACGCAAACCGGCGGCGCGGCAGTACTCCACGCGTCCGACCTCCATCCAGATCAGGTAATTGGCGTGATACACGATGCCCATCTGGTCGGTTTCGGCGTAGCGGACGCGCAGGCGTGTCTCGACGGCATTCATAAAAGGCTCTAACCTCGCTGAAACCAAAGTCTCCTGGGGTCAGTCTGTTACTATGACAACACGTGCGAATCCGTGTCTTGTTTTTTGGGGTGCTGCGCGACGTAACGGGCCTCCGCGAAGACTCATTGAGATGCCCGACGGCAGCCGCCTGGGGATGTTTTCGAACACTATGCGCGCCGCTTTCCGAAACTGCGCGAGATCGCAGCGAGTATTGTGCTGGCCCTGAATCAGCAGTTTGCGTCGCACGCCGCGCGCGCTTCACGAGGCGATGAAGTCGCGTTTCTGCCGCCGGTCAGCGGAGGTCGCGGATTACACGCATCAGATCGACAGATGCCGCGACGGGCAATTTTTTCGCGCTGACCGCGATCCGTGATCGACGGTGCCGCGATCGCTCGCCAGTTGCTGCGCGGCGAAGACGGAGCGTTCGTCAACTTCGAAGGCGTCGCGCGCAACAACACCAAGGGCCGGCGCGACGCGATATCTCGAATACGAATGCTATGAACCGATGGCGGTGAAGATGATGGCGGAGATCGGCGCGGAGATCGCCAAGACTTTTGCCATCGGCCGCATCGCGCATGGTGCACCGGCTGGGCCGCATCGAAATCGGCGAAACCAGCGTGGCGGTGGTGGTCGACCGCGCCGCATCGCAAGCCGGCGTTTGAAGCCGCGCTCGAAGGCATCAATCGCCTGAAGCGCATGGTTCCGGTGTGGAAGAAGGAATTCTTCGCCGATGGCGAAGTGTGGGTGGACGGCGAATGGGACGACGCCGTCATTCGAGCGCGGTCCAGCAACCCATCGTCATGAAAGTATCCCGATTCGTCGCCGCGTTCGCGACTGCAGCACTGGGCTCGCGCAGCAGCCCACCTTCAAAGTCGACGTCAAGCTGGTCCGCCTGCTGGTGAACGTCAAGAATCCGACGGGCGAATTGGTCGGATCGCTGGACAAGAGCGAATTCACGGTTTTCGATAACAGCGTCACGCAGGAGATCGCGGTGTTCGAGCGCTACACCACGCAAGCCGCTTTCGGTCGCGCTTGCTGGTCGACACCAGCGGATCGACTGCGAAAGACTGGCAGCTGGAAGTTCGTTCCATCGGCAAATTTCTGGAGGCGCTGTTCGGCGAAGGCAATCAGCGCGACGCGGCGGCGCTGTACACTTTCAACTACGATGTGACCATTCGCCAGGAATTTCACGCGCAACGCCAAGCGCCTGGAAGACAGCATTCGCTACATCAAGCCGGAGGGCGGCACCTCGCTTTACGACGCGATCTATCTCGCCTCGCCGCGACTGCAGCGTCGCGACGGCCGGCACGTGATCGTGCTGATCAGCGACGGCGGCGACACCACCAGCAGCAAATCGTATAAGGACGCCTTGAAGCCGCGCAGCGCGCCGATGCCGTGATGTATCCCAGTGGTGATCGTGCCGATCACCAACGATGCCGGGCCGCAATCTGGGAGGCGAGCACGCGCTGAAGACCCTCGCCGATGACACCGGCGGGCGCGTGTTCGATCCGACCATGGAGCACGGACTCGATCACGCGTTCACGGAGATTCTGCGCGATCTGCGCGCGCAGTACATGATCGGCGTATTATCCGCGAAATCTGCCCGCCGACGCGCCGCGTTTCATCTGGTTCGCGTCGATGCTGGCGCGTCCGGATTTGCGGGCCAGACGCGCACTGGATACTATGGAGATGCGTCGCTGATAGGAAACCACCGTGGCTGGAAAAATCAGCAACACCAAAGCTCCCGAACAGACCTTCGAAGAAGTCAATTATCTGCGGCGTCTGATTGAAGATCGCGTCCCCGTGCGCGTCCGCCTGAGCGACAACCAGGAAGTGCGAGGGCATTATCGAGTTTTACGATGCGAATTTCATCCGCCTGACGCGCGACGGCGAGCCCAATCTGTTCCTGTTCAAGCACGACATCAAATACCTCTACGAAGTCTGATCGACACTTGGCTTCCTACCTAGAAACTGCGCTGAGATCGCCCGCGAAGCTCGGCGCGGTCGTGACCAATTTCGGCGAGCGGCACATCGGATTCGAGCTGAAGGGCGAGTACGACCTGGTCACCGCAGCCGACCGCGCCAGCGAAGAGCTCATTGTCGAACGTCTTCGAAGCCATTTTCCGTCGCATGCGATCGTCGCGGAAGAGGGCGGCGGACAACGAGAGTTCGTCCGAATTTCGCTGGTACGTCGATCCGCTGGACGGCACCACCAATTTCGCGCACGGCTTTCCGGCCTATCAACGTGACGCTCGGCGCTGGAGCAGGCAGGCGAGTTGATCGCGGGCGTGATTTTCGATCCTACTGCGCGACGAGATGTTCGCGGCCGAACGCGGCGCGGGCGCATATCCTGAATCAGCCGTCGGATTCACGTTTCGAAAGCGGCGAGGATCGAATCGAGCCTGGTCGCCACCGGTTTTCCGTCGCGCAAGCGGCATCAGAACGTGAACGTGCATTTCTACTATCAGCTCGCGATGCTGTCGCATGGGGTGCGGCGCGCGGGAGCGGCGGCGCTGGATCTGGCATACGTCGCTTGCGGACGTCTGGACGTGTTCTGGGAATTCGGCTTGAATCCTTGGGACATCGCCGCGGGAGTCTTGCTGATTCGCGAAGCAGGCGGCACGTGTTCCGACATGCATGGCGGGCCGATGACGATGCGCGGCCCGCACTTGCTTACCGACAATTCTCTGATTCACGCGGAGATGGTTGAACTGTTCGCCGAGATCTTCGCGGGCAAGTGCAAATATCCGCTGCCCGAGATGCGCAGGATTTAATCCACCGGAGGCAGTGGCGAATCGCGATTCCTGCGCATGTCAACCGCATGAACCGAGACGTTGAGTTTCAAATTCGCGGCATCGCCTGACAGCAGCGCGTGCCGCGCCACCATTGCCTGAACCACCGCCACAAACTCCTGCTGCTTGCCTGCCTTCAGTGACCGAACGGCGTTCACGAAGGATTCATCGTCGCGCCACTGTACCGTGACGCTCTCCTGGTCTTTTATCGGGAACGCCTTCGGATCCACTCCGGCCATGGTTGCCGCATATTCCAGATTCCGCATATTGCGATTTCGGCCGCTCGTTTCGCCGCTACCGAGAAACCCGCTATCCCGGTATTCGCTCGATTCCACGCGGTGGTAGTAAATCGAATCGATCCCCGGCGCCAGCAGATGATCCTGATCGCTCTCGCTCAGCACATAATGTCCCACCAGCGGCCAGCCCGGCTTCTCCTGGCGCGGTTCCCCGTAGGAGCTGCCGCCATAACCGCCGCCGATTCCGCCTCCGCAGTCCGCGCAATCCATCACCGCGACCACCAGCAGGGTGCGCAGGTTCGCCATCACGCGCCGTGCGAACTCCGGCGAGTTGCGTGACAGCAGCAGATTCGCCGTCGCGACATAGGCTTCGTAACGCTGCGCTCGGGGCAATAGATCCAGCAGCAACGCTGTTGTGTCGCCCTGCGCTCGGGCCGCTAGAATTAACGCCAAGGTCGGATAGGATTCTGCGAACGGCTGAATCTCAGCGGGCGTCATGGTCTCACCCAGCTCGATCATCGCGTCCAGCGCGGCGAGTTGGACGTCGGCCTCGCCTTTCGTCGAAGCAGAAGTTGTTACGATCCTGCGCAGATCCGGTACCAATTGCACCAGGTGATCGCGCCGGATAATTTCGATCGCCTGCGCATTACGGAGCGGCTGCGGACTGCGGATGCCGTCCGCCGCCTCGCGGTACGAATCGATGGTCTGCGCCAAGAGCCCAGGGGCCACCAGGATGAGCAAACATCGCTTCATACCTCTTCAGACCGATTTCGCAGGCGCGAGGTTTACGCTCGCCGGCTGCGAAGGCGGATCCAGATGAGCCGCAGCGCGGCCATGGCTGGCACAGAAAAAAACATTCCTGGGATTCCCGCAAGCTGTTCGCCTGCCAGCACCCCGAAAATCACCAGCACAGGATGCAGCTTGACCCCCGTGCTCATCAGATGGGGGCTCAACATGTAGTCTTGAAAGATTCGATACACGCCCAGGAAGATGGCCAGGGCAAGCAGGTGATGATATCCCGCGAAGCCGGTCATCGCCAGCATGGTCAGCGCGCCGATGAACGGCCCCACCGCTGGAATGAATTCGAGAAGACCGGCGAAACCCGCCAGCAGCACTGGATACGGTGCGCCGGTCGCAGCCAGGAATATCGCGTAGAACGTGAACGCGGAAATCGCCAGCAGCACCAGCGCGCGGATGTACTGGGCGAGCAGATCGTGGATATCGTTCAGAATGTTGTCGACCAATGCTCGCCTTGTGCCGCGAAAGCTCTCCAGTAGCGCAAGCTTAATTTGGGCGCCGTCCTTCAGCAGGAAAAACGCGACGATCGGAATCAAAATGACGCCCGCGGCCGCACCGACACCTGTGATGATTCTGGTGCCCGCTTGCGAAAGCATCGGCCCGATACTCGATTCGAGTTCGTTCAGGCGGTCCTGTGCGAACTGCGTCACCTCCGGACGCATCTCTTCCAGGCGCTTGGGCACCGGCAGGCGTGACAGAGGATCGTTGGTCAGCAGGTCCGGCAGCTTGTTGGCCAGCGAAGCCGCTTCCTGCGACAGCCGGGTGCCCAGCGGAATCATGGCGATCACCACCACCGAAATCACCACGATGTATACAATCCCGAGCGTGGCGGCTCGCGGAATCCGGCCCCGCGTCAGCCGTTCGACAAAGGTGACCACCGGGGCCAGCAGATGCGCCAATATCACCGCCAATGCGAACAGGAGCAGCGTGCGGCGGATTTGGTAAACGACAAAGATGGACAAGCCGAACACAAACAGCGTCCACAAAACAGTCCACGCCACGCGCGAGGTACGACGATCGATGCCCAGCATTGTCCGGACGCTACTATAGCATTAGTGAACAAAACCCCAGCGGATCGCATGCGGTTGCTCGTGACGGAGCTTGAAGATCTGGAAGAAAAGCTACGCGCGGGCGGCGGCGCAAAGAAAATCGAGAAGCAGCACCAGGACGGCAAGCTGACCGCGCGCGAGCGCGTGGCGGAGTTGATCGACCCCGGAACATATTTCCTGGAAATTGGCTTGCTGATCGCTCACGATAAGTACGACGGGCAAGCCCCCGGCGCGGGCGTGGTCACGGGGCTCGCCAAAATCGAAGGACGCCCCGCAGTGATCGTCGCCAATGACGCGACCGTAAAAGCGGGGGCGTGGTGGCCCGAAACCATTCAGAAAATCCTGCGCGCGCAGGAAATTGCCATGCGCAACCGTCTGCCGATTGTGTATCTGGTCGACTCCGCAGGCGTGAATCTGCCCTATCAGGACGGCATTTTTCCGGGGACCTACGGTGCGGCGCGGATTTTTTATTACAACTCGCTGATGCGCCGCAAGCTACGCGTGCCGCAGATCGCGGCCGTGATGGGGATGTGCATCGCGGGCGGCGCGTATCTTCCGGCGCTATCCGATGTGATCATCATGGTCGACGGCACCAGTTTCATGGGCCTGGGCGGACCCAATCTGGTGAAGGGCGCGGTCGGCCAAATCACCGATGCTGAATCGCTGGGCGGTGCGAAAATGCATACTCGCGTCAGCGGCGTGGCTCACTACGCCGCCCAGGACGATCGCGACTGTCTGCGCATCATTCGCGAGAATTTTCGCGAACTGCCAGCGCATGAGCATGCGGCGAAGGGCACGGCACCAGCGAAACCAGCGGAGGGGTTATACGATCTGCTTCCGGCCGATCATCGCATGCCCTACGACATGGAACAAGTGATCGCACGCATTGTCGACGCCGAAGATTACCTGGAATTCCAACCCGGCCATGCTCCGGAAATGATCTGCGCCAATGCCCGATTGAGCGGCCGCGCCATCGGCGTGATCGCGAATCGACGCGGGTTGTTGAAATCACCCGCCGGACCTCGCATCGGGGGCATTGTGTATACCGACTCGGCGCGCAAGGTCGCGTATTTTGTCGAAACCGCGGAGCGCCGCGGCTTGCCGCTGCTGTACCTGCAGGACGTATCGGGATTCATGGTCGGAGTCGATGCCGAGAGCGAGGGAATTATTCGAGCGGGCGCCGAAATGGTCGAATCGATGGCTTGCGCGACGGTGCCGAAGATTATCCTCACAATCAATCACGCCAGCGGCGCGGGTTACTACGCGATGGCAGGGCAGGGATTCGATCCGCATTTTACGTTCGCTTGGCCGACGGCCCGCATCGGCGTGATGGAGGGCGACGCGGCGGTGCAGGCGGTGCATGGTCCGGAGCTCGATAAATACAAGAAATCGGGCGAGCCGATTCCGCCGGAGTTGCAGGCTCGCATCGCCAAGACGCGTGAGAATTATGAACAATGGCTGGACGTGAAGTACGCCGCGGCGCGCGGGCACGTGGATGCGGTGATCGATCCTCTGGAAACCCGGCGAGTGTTGACGTTCGCGTTCGAGGCGGCGACGGCGAGCGGCCATCGCGAGCACCTCGCGTTGGAGACGTTAGCCGAATAGCCGTTCAGCGGTGATCGTGATGTTGAACTCGGGAAGTTCGAATTGGCTGACTTCCTTCAATCCGCCGTCGAACACGTAGAGCTTTTCAACCAGCGATTCGACGAACCAAATATTCTGCGCACCCCACACCCGATATTGCTCAAGCTTTTGCAAAACCGCGCCCGTGCGTGAGTCTGGCGAGGCGATCTCAACAGCGACGAATGGCGGTTCAGTAGGTAATTCGCCTTCTGGCTCCCGCTTCCAAAGCGCAACATCAGGCAAACGGAACACGTCGTCGGCCAACCCCACGCGGATCTCACTGCCGACGTAGCCGGCAGGCATTAATAGGGCACTAATCACCGATTGAAGGTGGCCATGTTTCTTATTGGGCAAGGGCTTCTCAACAATCTCGCCATGGACGTACTCCGGCTCCCGCTCCCAGTAGGTCGCGAGATACTGCTCCGGCGTGATGAGAGTCTTGCTTGCCATCTCTAGCTGAAGAATATCACGGGTCCAGTGCGCGCAAAGATTACCTGCATAATAAATAGGTGCGGTTGCGCCTGACAATTTCTCTTCTGATCGCGATAACGGCGACGCTCCATGCCGAGAAAGTCCCGGGCCTGCACGCCAAGGTCGAAATCATTCGCGACCGCTGGGGCGTTCCGCATATCTACGCTGCCAACACCGACGATCTGTTCTTCGCGCAAGGCTGGATCACCGCCAAGGATCGTCTTTTTCAGATCGATCTGTGGCGTCGAACGGGATCAGGCAAGCTGGCCGAAGTCGCTGGACCGTCAGCCGTCGGGCGGGATCGCATCGCGCGCCTGCTGCGCTATCGCGGCGATTGGGCCAAGGAGTGGGCAAGCTATGCGCCCGACGCGCGTCAGATAGTGGTGGCGTTCGTCAATGGCATTAACGCCTACATACAATCGATCCGCGGCACGCGACCGCTGGAATTCCGGCTCGCCGGATATGATCCCGGTTTATGGACGCCCGAAGACGTGGTCTCGCGAATTGCGGGGCTGGGCGTGACCCATAACGTGACCTTCGAAGTCGAGCGCGCGATTGAGCTCGCCAATTTCGGCGACGCGGTGACGGTGCGATTCTCGCCGCCCGATCCCTTCACGCCTATCACCGTGCCGCCCGGCGTCGATATCAAAGCCATCACGAAAGAAATCTTGAAAGACTACGAATCGGCAGCCGGACCGCCGCGACTGGCCGAATCGCAGGGCTCCAACAATTGGGTGATCGATGGCTCCATGAGCGCGACCGGAAAACCGCTGCTCGCCAACGATCCGCATCGCCCGATTCTGGTGCCGAGCCTGCGCAAAACCGTGCACCTGGTCGCGCCGGGATGGAACGTGATCGGCGCAGGCGAGCCCGCGCTGCCTGGAATCGCGCTGGGGCACAACGAAGCGATCGCCTTCGGATTCACCATCGTCGGTATCGATCAGCAGGATCTGTATGTCGAAAAGATCGATCCGGCGAACCCGAATCGGTACATGTATAAGGGCGCATGGAAGCCCGTCGAGATTGAAAAGCAGCAGATCGCGGTGAAAGGCGCCGCGCCGCAGAACGTCGAGCTGCGCTACACGCTGCATGGGCCGATCATTTATGAGGATCGATCCCGACACATCGCCTATGCTCTGCGTTCGATCGGGGCCGAGCCTGGGAGCGCGGCGTATCTCCCGGCGCTCTCGTTGATCCGCGCGAAAAACTGGAATGAATTCAGCTCCGCCATGGCGCGCTATAAGTCCCCTTCGGAAAATATGGTGTACGCCGACACTTCCGGCAACATCGGCTGGATCGCATCCGGCGCCGCGCCGATTCGCAAAAATTGGACCGGCCTGCTGCCTGTGCCCGGCGACAATGGCGAGTTTGAGTGGAGCGGATTCCTTCCTGTCGCCGACCTGCCGCAATCGTACAATCCAGCGCGCCACTTTATCGCCACAGCGAACAACAAAATTCTGCCGGATGGATACAACAAGCAACTATCGTTTGAATGGTCCGCGCCGTTCCGCGCTGAACGTGTCAGGCAGATGCTGAGCGAGCAGAAGAAATTCTCGATCGAGGATTTCGAGCGCATGCAGTACGACGTGGTCTCGCTCCCCGCCAAGCGCCTGCAAGCGATCGTGCGCAAATCGCGCCCCGAACGCCATGGCGATCTGGTCAACGAGTTCTTGAAATGGGACGCGCGCATGACTGCCGATTCGCGGCCCGCGCTGATTTATGCGATGTGGCAATCCGCGCTGATCGCCGAAATCTATCCGCACGATTGGCCGGGCGGCGTGCGCATCGAGGTGCTGCTCAAGCTGCTCGAGGAGCATCCCAATCCGCGCGCGATCGCTGTCGCGCTGGATCGCGCCATCGCTGCGATTGAACGCAATCTTCCGCATCGCGAGGATTGGCGGTGGAGCGCCGCGCATTCCCTCGCCATGCAGCATGATCTGAATTCGCCGCAATTGAATCTGCCGCGCGTGCCGCGACCTGGGGACGGCAATACCGTCGATGCCGCGGGCGGCGCGTCAGGCGACAGCGGCGCGTCCTATCGCCAGATTCTCGATGTCGCCGACTGGGATCGTTCAGTGGTCACCAACACGCCGGGCGAATCGGGTGACCCGCAGAGCAAGCACTACCGCGATCTTCTCGATGATTGGGTGGTGGGCCGCTACCATCCCCTACCGTATTCCCGAAAAGCCGTCGAGGCGGCGGCCGAAGAACGAATTCTTCTGGAACCGAAGTAGGCCGCGGCGACGCCATAATAGACGTAGATGATGCTTCGGGCCGCCAGTTGGGCCGCACTCCTTGCAGGTTCTTTCGCAAACGCGCTTTGGGCGCAGACTTCGTGCCCACCCACGCCCGCATGGTCGACGTGCGATGTTGTGTTCGATCTCGAGCCGAACGAGAACGTCGCGAACGTCCAGCTTCACGTCGAATTTCGATCGCCGCATCATCACACCTACATGCTCGAGGCTTTCCACGATTCAGATCGAAAGCTGACCGTGCGTGTCGCGCCCACTGAGGCAGGGAGCTGGGAATACCGTGTCTCCAGTAACATCGCGCGCTGGGATGGCAGGCAAAGCCAGTTCATCGCGACCGATTCGGATTCACCTGGGTTTATTCACGTCGCCAACGTCCATCATTTTTTGACCGAAGGGAACAACAAGCAGCATCTGTGGATGGCGACTGCGTTCGATAAATTCGTGGCGATGCCGCGGGCGGATTTCGATCGAGTGATCTCAGAGCGCGCCATGCAGAAGTTCACACACTTGCGCGTTACCCTCGCGCCCGGCGACGATCTGCGTGAAGCCTCCGACCGCATGCGCGCGATCAACGCGAAAGGCATGGTGGTTGATTTAGCGCTCGCTACAATTCCCGCCGATCGCGCCGAGCGCGACCGTTACCTCCGCGACATCATCGCCCGCTTTGCGCCCATGAATCTAACCTGGATGGGAACACCGTCCTTCGACGATCGGCGAACACACCCGCGCCGCGCTCAAAACATTCGGCGATCTGCTCAAGAAGTTCGATCCCTACGGTCATCCGCGCACCACCCTCGCGTCGTTTTCCTCCGGCGGCCTGGCGGGCGATGGATGGATGAACATGCTTGCCTATGGCACCGCCGATCCTAACGTGAGCGCGGTCGAGCATCAGTTCAATCAAATGCCCGCGATCGACACAGGAATTCAGAATGAGCGTGATCTATGGATTGCCACCATGAACGGCACATATCCTGCATCCGGCTCAGGACCCTACATGACTGCCTGGTTCGAATTCATGTCCGGCAATCGCTACTGGGAACTGGAGCCCTACTTCGGAGTCGACGGAGCGCGCGCGGTCGCGCTCGAAGGCATCGAGTACCTCGTTTATGTAGACAAGCCAGGGCCCGTGGAAGTGACGGTCGAAAAGCACGGCTACGATGTCGAATGGGTTGATCCGGCAACCGGAGATCGTCTGAAAGAAAAGAAAGGCTACAACGGCGAACACTACACCGGGCAGGCGCCGGACAACGCGCATCCCTGGATCCTGCATATTTCGCGCGAAGGAACCAAGGAGGGAATGCTCAAATCCTACAAATTCGAATCACGCGAGGTGCCGGTCCAGGAGATCGAACAGTTGCCGGAAAAGACGCCGTTTGAAATCGCGCTGCCGGACCGCACCGAGGTATCGATCTCGCATCCCCCTTATTTCGCGATCAAGGTCAAGCGCGAGTCGCGCGGCACGCGTTCGCTGCTGATCGAATGGACCCTTGAGGCGGTGGTCAATGGTGAGGGTTATCGCGTGGTCGGGTCGGGACGCGAGGGCACCATGCAGATTCCGAAATCCATCACTGACAATCTGCCGGCGGTCGGCACGCTACGGATGTCGGTCGTCAACGCGAACGGCAAGGCTTACGTTGTCGACAAAGTTGTCCGGCTGGTGCAGTAGCCAGTGCCCCGA
Organism: Terriglobia bacterium; assembly: GCA_963819125.1. Classification (GTDB taxonomy): domain Bacteria; phylum Acidobacteriota; class Terriglobia; order Bryobacterales; family Bryobacteraceae; genus Palsa-187. The sequence goes on along the minus strand of CAWFUQ010000003.1, from coordinate 433,922 downwards.
ATTCTTTCTTTCGATCTGACCGGCGATCGTGGCAGCATCGCGTTGTTGGACGCGAACGGAGTCCACGAAGTGCTGCTCGAATCGAAAGATGGGTTCGCGCACGCGATCTTTGGCGAAATTGAAAAGCTGCTTGCCAGTCACGCCGTCACATTACAAGACATCGATGTCTTCGCCAGCGCATCGGGCCCCGGTTCGTTTACGGGCGTCCGCGTCGGCCTGACCGCTGCGAAGGGATTGGCGGAGGCGGTGGGCGCGAAAGTGGTCGCAGTATCGAATCTGCAAGCGCTGGCTGCATTCGGCACTCGCGAATTACGCGCGGTCATGATCGATGCACGCCGCGGCGAGATTTTCGGGGCCGTGTACAACTCAGCGCTCGAACAAGTGCAGGACGAGGTCGTCATGAAGGAAGACGCGTGGCGAGCAGCGCTGCCACCTGACGCCGAATTGATCACGTCCGCTCCGCCCCTGGCCGGAGCAATCGCAAGGATCGCCGCCGCGAGCGCGGGACTCGATCCCGCGGAAATCGACGCGAATTACGTTCGCCGCTCCGACGCCGAATTATTCTGGAAAGATCATTGAGGCGCGACAGTTATGGAGCGCGTTCGGGAAATCCCTAAACTTCCGCGAACTCCGCCACCGGCGGGCACGAGCACATCAGATTGCGATCGCCGTACGGATTGTCGATTCGCCCGACAGTCGGCCAGAATTTGCGCGCGCGCACGAACGGCAGCGGATACGCCGCCTGCTCGCGCGAATACGAGTGATTCCAGGTGTCGCTGGACACCGCGGCCGCGGTATGCGGAGCGTTCTTCAAGGCGTTGTCGCGAGCATCCGCCTTCTTATCGATTACCGCCTGAATCTCACCGCGAATCGCGATCATCGCGTCGCAGAACCGATCCAGTTCTTCCTTCGGTTCGCTCTCGGTCGGCTCGACCATTAGAGTTCCGGCGACCGGAAATGAAACCGTCGGGGCGTGGAATCCGAAATCCATCAGTCGTTTGGCGACATCTGTCTCATCGATGCCGCTAGCGGCTTTCAATTGCCGCAGATCGAAAATCATTTCGTGCGCCACGCGGCCGTTTTCGCGCGTGTATAGCACCGGATAATGCGGCTCCAGGCGCGACTTGATGTAGTTCGCGTTCAGGATCGCGTAGCGCGTCGCATCGGTCATGCCATCGCGGCCCAGCATTTTTATGTAGCCATATGAAATCAGCAGAATGCTCGCGCTGGACCACGGTGCGGCGGCGATCGCGGGAATCCCCTGTGCGCCGCCGGTTTTGATGATCGGATGACGGGGCAGAAATGGCGCCAAGTGTTGCGCGACTCCAATGGGCCCCATGCCCGGACCGCCGCCGCCATGCGGAATGCTGAACGTCTTATGCAGATTGAGGTGACACACATCCGCGCCGATCGCCGCCGGACTCGTCAAGCCGACCTGCGCGTTCATGTTCGCGCCGTCCATGTACACCTGCCCGCCGTTTTCATGGACGATCGCGCAAATATCCTGAATGCTTTCCTCGAACACGCCGTGCGTCGAGGGATACGTCACCATCAGCGCCGCAAGCCTATCGCGATGCTCGGTTGCTTTCTTCTTGAGATCGTCGACGTCGATGTTGCCTTCCGGAGTGCTCGCGACGACCACCACGCGCATCCCCGCCATCACGCCGCTGGCCGGATTCGTCCCATGCGCCGATGCCGGAATCAGGCAAACGTCGCGATGCTGATCGCCGCGGCTGTGATGATACGCACGAATCACCATCAGGCCCGCGAATTCTCCTTGCGATCCCGCATTCGGTTGCAGCGACACCGCCGCGAATCCGGTGATTTCGGCGAGGGTGGATTCGAGTTCCTTGAAAATCTGCTGATACCCCGCCGCCTGCTCAACTGGCACGAACGGATGGAGTTTCGAAAATTCCGGCCACGTGACCGGCAGCATCTCCGACGCCGCGTTCAGCTTCATGGTGCACGATCCCAACGGGATCATCGACGTGTCGAGGCCGACGTCCTTCCGCTCCAGCGAGCGGATATAGCGCATCATCTGCGTTTCGGAATGATGGGTGTTGAATACCGGATGCGTGAGGAACTCGGACGTCCGCGCCAGCGCCTCAGGATATTCGATCACCAGATTCTCGGGCGAGCTGTCGACCCGCACATTCGCGCCGGTGCCTTTTGCGAAAATCGCGACCAGCTTTTCGATATCGGCGAGGCTGGTCGTCTCGTCGAGAGCAATGTTGATCGTTCGATCCTCGCGATACCGGAAATTCACGCGAGCTTCCATCGCCACCGCGCGAATCTTGTCCGCGGACCTGTCCGGCGGAGCGAGCCGCAGCGTATCAAAAACATATTCGTTCAACTGCGCGACGCCGCACTTGGCCAGCTCGCGCTCCAGCAACTTCGCGAATCCATGGACGCGTGTCGCGATGGCGCGAATTCCTTGCGGCCCGTGATACACCGCGAACAACCCCGCGATGTTGGCGAGCAAGGCCTGCGCCGTGCAGATATTCGAGGTCGCTTTCTCGCGGCGGATATGCTGTTCGCGAGTCTGCAGCGCCATGCGATACGCGGTGTTCCCGTGCGCATCCACCGACACTCCGATGATTCGCCCAGGCACCTGACGTACGTGCTTCTCCGCCGTCGCAAAAAACGCCGCGTGCGGACCGCCGTAGCCCATCGGCACACCGAACCTTTGCGAATTGCCGAATACGACATCGGCGCCCATTTCGCCGGGCGGCGTGAGTAGGGCCAGGCTCAGCAGATCCGATCCCACCGCGACCATCACTCCAGCGCGATTCGCCGATGCAATAAACTCGCGCAGGTCGTGCACCGCACCCGATTCATCCGGTGTCTGCACCAGCGCGCCAAAAAAGCTCGCATCGAATTGGGCCGATTTCCAATCGCCGATCACCAGTTCCAGGCCGAGCGGTTCCGCGCGCGCGCGCAATACGTCGATGGTCTGCGGAAAACACGAATCGGCTACGAAGAATTTCGAAGCATTGGATTTCGAAACCCGATGCAGCAGCGTCATCGCCTCGGCGGCCGCGGTCGCTTCGTCCAGCAGCGACGCGTTCGCCACTTCCATGCCCGTCAGATCGCGAACCATGGTCTGAAAATTCAGCAGGCCTTCCAGGCGCCCTTGCGCGATCTCCGCCTGGTACGGCGTGTAAGGCGTGTACCAGCCGGGATTCTCCAGCACATTGCGCAGGATCACGCTGGGCGTGACGCAATCGGAATAGCCCAAGCCGAGATACGACTTGGACAACTGATTACGGCTCGCGATTTCGCGCAGCCCGCGTCAGGTATTCATATTCGCTCTGGCCCTGCGGCAAATTGAGCGGTTTCTTCAGACGAATACGAGAGGGAATCGCCTCATCGATCAGCGCGTCCAGCGACTTGGCGCCGATCGTCTGGAGCATCTCGTCGCGTTCAGTGGTATCTGGACCGATGTGGCGGGATTGAAAGGCTTCGGAATCAAAGATCATGCGTAAACATTCAGTTTACGCGACTGAGGCGCGACAGGTATGGAGCGCGTTTCCTCTATTTGTCCGCCGCTTTGAAACTCTTGATCACTTTATCGACGTAGGATTGCGTCTCAGGATAGGGCGGCAAGCCGCCGAATCTATCCACCGCGCCCTCGCCGGCGTTGTAGGCCGCCAGCGCCTTCACAGCGTCGTTGTTGTACTTGATCAACAGCTCGCGCAGCAGCTTGGTTCCGGCCTCGATGTTCTGCGCTGTATCGTTGGGGTCGGCGTCCAGCGCTTTCGCTGTCGCGGGCATCAATTGCATCACGCCGATCGCACCTTTGGGCGATACCGCATCTGGCCGCATCGCCGACTCGACTTTCGCCACACTCTCGACGAACTTCGGCGGCAGACCGTAGCGGAGGGCGGCGTCGTGCACCATGGTCTTGGGATCGGCGTGAATCGCTGCCGCAATCGCAGGAGTAGGAGGCTCGACCACAGGAGGGACCGGAGGGGGCACGTAATCCTCCTGTTCGAAGGAGCGTATTGCCGTTACGGGAACGTCGGAGAAGCTGTCCGCCGAGGTGAACAATCGAACCGTCTGACCGCTGGTTTCATGCCGCTCGACATGCAAGCGCAGGCCACTCGAAAGAATCGCAAATTCGCCGGCGAAGGCGGGCACGGTGAGCAACGTCAGACACAGGATGCGTTCAAACACGGGAATACCTACAGTGTAAGACGCCGCCAACTCCCGATCCGTGCAGGCTATTTGATCGAATACAGAGGCGCCAGCGCGATCATGCTGAGTCCTGAAACGAACAAGACCAGCATCACGACCAGCATCAGGGCAACGCGCTGATTGGCGCCCTGGAATTCCCGCCACACGATCAGGCCCCACAACGCGCTCACCATGGTCGCGCCCTGGCCCAGCGCATAACTGATCGCAGGGCCAACTTGCACCGTGACAGGTGCGCTCGCGGCGAGGAAATTCGAGATCCCACCTACCATCCAGATCCCTCCGCCGAGCAGTCCCAGAAGATGTTGGCCCTTGGTTCCTTTCAAATAGTCCGACACCTGCATCGGTGCGCCGTCCACCGGGAAGTTAAGGAAAAACGGGATGTAGATCAGGCTCGAAGTGAGAACGCCGATTCCAAACAACACCGCGACTCCATAGGGCGCCACGCCGCTTTCCCCTTGCTTGGAGGTCTCCACCAAGGGATAGAACATTCCCATCAGGATCCCGGCGAGCACGCTAAGGACGATCCCTCGGCCCGCCCCCACCTTCTTCTTGTGGCGCACCTTCACACGGGGATCTGGCGTCAACGCCTTTTGCGACGCCTGCTCTTTGGCGTCGAGGTACATGCTGAAACAGAACGCATCCACAACGATCGCGACCACAACCAAGCCTGCGCCGCCGAACAGAAGCAGCGGATTTCCCTGCGGATTCAACAGATAGTTCCAAACTACGCCGATCACCAGTGCCAGCCCGATTCCCACTGGGAATGCAACCGCCAGTCCCGACACGGAAATCGCAGCGACCAGCAGCATGTTGGCGAGGTTGAAAATCATACCTGCCCCCACCGCGTAAGCCATCTGCCGCTTGGATGCGATCAGGAAGTTATCGGAGAACGAAAGATCCTGCGAATGCCACGATCCCAGCGTATAAGCCACAATCACGGCGCAAAGCAGCATTCCAATCGAAAAGTCGTAATAGAACAGTTCGAAGCGCCACTTTCCGGCCAGCTTTTGGGTATTTGCCCAGGAACCCCAGCAGATCATGGAGGCGATGGATAGCAGCAGGGCCGCCATGTAAGTCGTCGGAAGAATCATGTCTAAGTCCTGAGTACGGAGAAGGTACTAAAGATCCTACGGCAAACCGCCGAAAGAAAAGAATAGTTAATACTACAACAAGTTCGGATGAACCCGTACAGGAGGACACCGGTGAATAGGCTCGCGATTGCGTTGGTCATAGTGTTGACTGCCGCTTCCCTCGCCGCACAGCACCCCAAGCCTGTGGTCGACCCGGAAACGCGCGAAGGCCTGTTAATCCAGCACATCCAACAGGAGACCGACTCGACCGAGAAGCTGCACTTTATGGAGCAGTTCGCGGCGCAGTATCCGCTGCATTCCGCCGCACCCTGGGTGTTCGATCAGCTTCAGCCTGCGTACCTGGCGAATAAGGCCTGGGATCAGGCGATGCACATCGGGGAGCTTCGCCTGGCGCTCGAACCGGAAAACATTGAGGCTGGCAAGATTGCGCTTCGTGCCGCGGAGGGGAAGGGAGATCCGCAATTCATAGCGAAATGGGCGGATCGCCTGTGGCGCATCGGGGCCGCGGTCGCCGCGAAAGGCGGATCAACCGGCGCCGACGCGCGTGGTACGCAGGATTACGCCGAATTCTGCCTGTTCTCGGCGGCGCAGCGCGATCCCGACCTCAACGGCCGCCTGGATTTATTGAAAATTCTGGAGGATCACGGTTCCTCAAGCCAGTATTTCTCCAAGCTTCCGACCGAATATTTCAACCTGTATCGCCAGCTCGGTCCGCCTGAAAAGGCGCTGGAAAGTGCCGAGAAATTGATGCAATCCGCTCCCGATAACGTCGACGCGATCATGTTCATCGCCGATGCGCATTTCAAAAAGGATGGCCCCAAGGAGCGGGAGAAGGTGATTGCGCTCACCGCGAAAGTGATCGACATTCTGGAAAAGAAGCCGCGGCCGGATTCTGAGAGTGAAGCGGACTGGAATGTGAAGAAGGCTCAAGTGCTGGGGACCGCGTACTACATGGGAGGAGTCTCCAGCAACTTGAACGGCCTGTTCGCGCGCGCCGATGTGATGCTGCGCGTGGCGCTGCCGTCGATCAAGGAACCCGTGACCGAGGCCGCGGTCCTGTATCACCTGGGCATGGCCAATTACAAACTGGCTGACAAGGGTGGGCCCAAGCGATCGATGGACGCGCTGGCTTTTATGCGCCGCTGCGCCGCGATCCGCAGCCCGTTTCAGGAACAAGCCATGCGCAACGTTGAAAGCATCAAGTCCGAATACAACTTGAAGTAAGCCCTGTGAAAAGAATTCGCCGCGCCCGCGGTCGATTTCGCAGACCGGGCAGGCGCGGCGATAACGGACGCGGGTCTCTCAGTACACGTCCAAAGTCTCTACAATCTCACCGGTCCCGGGATCGTACACGATGGCGTAACCATCCAGGTACCCGATCTCCAGACCTGCCGGAATCGGCGGCAGTTCGCCTATGATCGCTTCCGGTACGGGGTGGATGCGCGCACGCCAGTCGCCGCTCAAGCGCATACCGACGCGGAACGCGGTACGGTGCGCCACATCGATGTGATCGGTTTGGCGGAAGTTGCCGCGATAATGATCACGCAGCTTGGCCTGATCGGCGGCGCGAAAATGATATTGCGCTACAGCGTGTTCGCGCTGCGGGGCAGCGAACGCCACCGACACTGTGGGAGCAATCGCCAGGCCTGCGCCAAGAGCAAGGACGAAAAGAGTCTGTTTGATCATGAATCTCCCCTCCTACTGGAAGAGATTCGATCGCGCGGAATTGTTACGTCAGCGAGCGCTTAATGCGACCCTGAATTTGTTTCCGGCTCCGCCTGGAGTGGAAAATGCGCACCCTGCGGTATCGGCACCAGCATCTGTTCCTTGCGATAAATCAAGGTTGAGGTGTTGTAGCTCGCGATCTCGAATCCGTGGCCGTGCGTGATCGCATCGGTGGGGCACGCTTCCACGCAATAGCCGCAGAAAATGCAGCGATTGTAATCGATGTTGTAGACTTTGGCGTACCGCTCGCCGCCGCTGATGCGCAGTTGATCGGTGTTCTCGGCCGCTTCGATGTAAATGCAGTTTGCCGGGCATGCCGCCGCGCATAGAAAGCACGCCACGCATTTTTCCAGACCATTCTCATCGCGCTGCAGTTCGTGCACGCCGCGAAAGCGTTCCTGAAACTTCGCGGGAGCCTCGGGATAGTCTTCGGTGATGGTCGGATTGAGCATCTCCTTGAAGGTGATGCCCATCCCTTTGGCGACCGCCGCCGCGCCGCCGAACAATTCTGAAAGGTTCGCCATGTGTCTTTTAAATTATCGCCTATCGCCACTTGAGGCGCGACAGGAATGGAGCGCGTTCTCGTTCAGCTTCGCCCGGAAGCCTAATTTTTCGATCCTCAACCAGCCTTCCATTCCGGAACGTGATCTTGCGCGGTAAACGGCGCCGCGTTCGCTCGGATGCCGATCGCCTCGATGTCGGCTTTGCTGAAGCCGCTGACGGCGCGCGAAATGGTTCCGTCCGTCTCGATCAGAAATAGCGATGGCACGTGTGTAATCCCGAACGCGTTGCTTAGCGGATAGCCTTCCTCTTCCCGATCGAGCAGAGTGGGCATCGCCAGGCCGAACTTCTGCATAAATTTGATGGTTGCGCCATCCTCATCCTGCGAAACCGAGATGATCTGCAGCGTCCCCGTCGTGAGACGTTCCAGGAACGGCATGGTCAACTGGCACACCGGACAACTGATCTTGTAGATCGCCAGCAAAACAGGCCCGTTCTCCAGCAACGCGCCCAGCGATTGCTTTCGTCCCTCCACATCGAACACCGTGAACGCCGGCGCCAGATCGCCTGACTTGAGCATCAGTCTTCCTGCTGGTGCGCTTTGTACGAACGCCAGGATGTCGAACGGCTTGATCTCGCGATTGGGGAAAAAGCTGTTGATCGCGTCCTGCTCTTCCGCAAAGACCTCGAAAATGGTGTGCAGGCGCGTCAGGGCCAGCAGTTCGACGTTGCGTTTGTTCAGCGCGAACAGCTTCATCGCGCCGCCGGCTTTTTTCGCGCTGGTAAAGCAGATCACCATGCTGCCCAGGCCCGTGGAATCGATATACTCCACTGCGCCCAGATTGATGATCATGTTGATCTTGGATGCGGTCAACTGTTCAGTGACCTTTTCACGCAGGACAGTAGATTCGCCGACCGTGATGCGGCCCCTCAGCGCCAGGATCACGATCCCTTCCCGCTCGCTGGTGTGGATGTCGAGACTCATTCGTCTAATACTACAGTGCTTTAGCTCACCACGGAAACTTCGCTGGAACTCGGCTCCGGCGTCGCGTCGGCCATGGGGAGCAGCACTGTGAATCGAGTGCCGGCGCCCTCCGTGCTGGTCACGTCGATCTTGCCGCCATGCACTTCGACGATCCAGGCCACGAAGCTCAATCCCAGTCCCAAACCTTGCACCAGATTCGTCTGCGCGTTCCGAACGCGATAAAAGCGATCGAAAATGTGCGGCAGATTTTCCTGCGCGATGCCCATGCCGTTGTCTTCCACCACCAGCTCCGCCCACCCCACGTCTTCGGCGAGCCCGACATGTACCCGGACACTGCCTCCGGCCGGCGTATACTTCACGGCGTTCGATAACAGATTCGACAGCAGCCTTTCGAGCTGCGTATGATCCGCCGAAACGATGGCGCCCGGTTGCAGATCGGCCGACAGGGTCACTCGTTTCTCCTCGGCCGGAATCTGGAATTGATCGACTACATCGGCGGCGAACTCCGCCAGATCGAGCGGCGCCTTCTGCAGCACCACGTGCCCCGACTCCGCCTGCGAGAGCAGCAGCAGGGCGCGCACGATGCTCGAAAGTTTCTCGACGTCCTCAAGGGCATTGATCACGGCTTCGCGATACTGTTCCGGCGTCTCCGCCGTGAATACCGCGACTTCCAGTTGCCCTCGAATCGCGGTGAGCGGCGTGCGGAGTTCATGCGAAACATCGGTGGAGAATCGCCGGATCTGCTCGAAGGATTGATGCAATCGCGCGGTCATGTGATTGAAGCTGTCGATCAAATGATCCAGCTCATCGCCCGCGCCGCGCCGTGCAATGCGCAGCGATAAATTCGATCCCGTGATATTCTGCGCTGCCTGCGCGACAAGATTTACCGGGCGGATCGCTCGACCCGCGATCAGCCAGCCCAGCAGCGCGCTCAGCGCGATCATCCCCGGCAACGCGAAGAAATAATAGCGCGTGAACTCGTGTTCGGTCTTGCGCGTCCCTTCGAGCGACCGTCCAATCGCCAGAAAATAGCGCTCCCGATGTTCGCCCAGCAGCACTCCGGCTTCGATCAGATACGGAATTCCGTCGCTATCGGTGCGCTCATGAACCTCGGTATGCCCCTGCGCTACGATCCTCTGGATGTCGGCCGGAGAGTCGCGGCCGATCGAAGTGTAGTTGTCCGATTCCGCGATGGAGTTTCCGCTGCCGTCGGCGATAAAGTACACCTGCTTCAGATGGCCTTCAATCACCTGGCGATCGGCATCGTCTTCCACCGGGTCCCACACCGGTTGGAAATTCTTGATGCTGACGTAGCCCTTGGCCGAATCCCACTCTTCATCGAGCGCCGCGCGCTCCACGCCCTCCAGTTGGCTCTTCAGCGTCTGGCGGTACACAAGGCCGATCACCACCAGCAGTATGGTGAAGAACACCACATAGCTCAGCGTGAGCCGGAAGCGCAGGCCGCGCACCAGCTTGATCTGCACTCGGGCCCGTCCCAGGAATCGCGCAACGTTTCGATTCACGCGGCGCACGATCTAGCTCGTTCTTTCGGCTTTCTCGGGCATGTCCAGCATGTAGCCGATCCCGCGCACGGTCTGGATCATCTTCATCGGCCACTTATCGTCGATCTTCGAACGAAGATGGCGAATATATACGTCGACAATGTTGGTCAAGCCGTCGTAGTCCATGTCCCACACATGTTCCACGATCATGGTGCGGCTAAGGGGCCGACCGCGATTGCGCATCAGGTATTCGAGAATGCTGAACTCCTTCGGCGCCAGCTCAACGTTTTCACCCGACCGTGTCACCTTACGGCGAATGCAATCGAGCGTCAGATCGCCCACCTGCAATCGCTCCGGCGTCGGCTGTCCCCGCCGCAGCAGTACCCGAACGCGCGCCAGCAATTCGACGAACGCAAACGGCTTCACCAGATAATCATCGGCGCCGCCCTCCAGGCCCTTCACGCGATCGTCCACCTGATCGCGCGCGCTCAGGATCAGAACCGGCGGGCTGGCTTTGCGATTGCGAATGCGGCGCAGCACTTCCAGGCCGTCCATATCCGGCAGCCCCAGATCGAGAATGATCAGATCGTACTCGGTGGCGTGCACCATGTCGACCGCGCGCGCGCCTTCTCCCGCCAAATCCACCGCGTAGCCGGCGCTCTCCATGCCTCGCGACAAGAAGTCGGCAATGCGTTTTTCGTCCTCGACGACCAGAATGCGCATATGTTCGAGTTTACGTTACCACCGTTATCTTTGACGCTTCGACGTCCGGTGAGATTGCGATCCGCGCGATTAATTCGCGTTCATTCGCGGCCCATCCCCTTCACCGCGAATGCTTCACCCGATAATCTTCCACCGCCGGCATGCGGATCACCTTGCACATTTCGAACAATCGCGACCGCGCCCGCGTCCCGATCATCTCCGCCAGCGTCTTCTTGTACACCGCCGTTCCGCCCGCGCCGGTGTACTGAACTTCCTTGCCGGTGACGTCTTCATCCGGCAGATTCGTGGTCGCGATCAGTGGCTTGCGATGATTGCAGCGATACGTAATGATCGACGTCACCGTATCTTCTACCCATTCGGTGACGCGATGCGCGCCCAGATCGTCCAGCAGCAGCACCGGAGCGTCCAGCGCCGCGCGATACGCCTCACGGTCGCTCGCGCCGCTCGCCGCGTTGTACCCGGAGCGAATGCGATCCAGCAGATTCTGATAATCGAAAAACAAACACTCATGCCCCTTTTCGAGAAGCTGCTTCATCACGCCGATGGCAAGGTGCGTTTTGCCCGCACCCGGTTCGCCGATGAACAACAGCCCAGGAGGATTCGCCGAGGGAAAATCGCGCGCGAACGCTTTCGCCTGGAGCAGGGCAGTGGCCAGCGAGCGATGTGCTACCGGATTGTCCTGCGGCAGCGCGAAGCTATCGAGTGAGGTGCGCGCGTAGTTCGGTGGAATGTGAGCCTTGCCGAGCAGTTGCTCGCCGCGCTGGGCTTCGCCGCAATCGCACGCCACGGCGCCCGTCAGCCCGTCCTTTTCCACGATACGGAATCCGGAACCTTCGCATTTCGGGCAGTTAGGATCGGGCATTTATTCGATCACCAGCAAAATCTCACCCGCCGCCACCGTCGCGCCTTCGCGCGATTTCAGTTCGATCACGCGTCCGGCTTTGGGCGACTTCATCTCATTCTGCATCTTCATCGCCTCGACGACAATCAAGCCTTGCCCGGCCTCCACCTCATCGCCCTGCGCGACCAGCACGCGCACAACTTTGCCCGGCATCATCGCTGCGATATTCGCGCGTCCCTGATCCGCGCCCGCGCTCTTACGCCCGCGCATTTCGCGGGGATCGAACACGTCGACCGTGAACGCTCGCCCGTCGACGATGATCTCGCGCCCATTGGCAACCACCTCATAACTCTGCTCGCCGACCAGCACGGAAAATGAACCCGATGTCAGCGGAGCAATCGAATATGCGCGCTCCACATCGTCGAACGTGAATCGCGAGCCGTCGAATTCCAGCGCCGCCCCGCGTCCGTCAATGAATACCTCGCGCTTCACACTCATGAGCGCATCGTCTCCGCGCGGCCCACATCGCGCCAGGCGCTCGATCGCCGAGCGGGTTCTTGCGTTCGCTCTGGCTTCGCCGATGTGATCGCCGCGACTAATGCGGCAACCGCCTCGGCCTCTGGATCGCTGTCACGCGGCTTCGCTTCGAATCGATCCAGGAAAGCCGTGGATAAGGCGCCCGAACGGAAATCGGGATGATCCAAAATTTGATCGAACCATGCCACATTCGTTCGAATCCCCGCGACGATGTACTCCCGCAGCGCTCGCCGCGACCGTTCAATCGCCAGCTCTCGCGTCGGCGCCCATACCGCCAGCTTCGCCAGCATCGGATCGTAATCGAGCGGTACCGTCCATCCCTGATACACGCCCGAATCGAGCCGGATTCCCGGTCCAGACGGTTGCTCCAGATAAGTGATCTTGCCCGGCGACGGCAGAAATTGATTCTCAGGATCTTCCGCGTACACGCGGCACTCAATCGCCGAACCCGTCCAGGTGATGTCCTGTTGCTGCAGCGTCAGCTTTTCACCCGCCGCGATCCGAAGCTGCCATTGCACCAGGTCGATGCCCGTAGCGAGCTCGGTTACCGGGTGCTCCACCTGCAGCCGCGTGTTCATTTCCAGGAAATAAAAATTGCGATCGCGATCGACCAGGAACTCCATGGTCCCCGCGTTCGCGTACCCCGCAGCGCGCGCAACTTTCAGCGCCGCTTCGCCCATTTTCGCGCGCAGTTCCGGATGCTTGAGCATCACCGGCGAAGGGCATTCCTCGATCACCTTCTGATGCCGGCGCTGAATCGAGCATTCGCGCTCGCCCAGGTGAATCAGATTCCCGTGATGATCGCCCAGAATTTGGATTTCGATATGCCGCGGCTCCACCACCAGCTTCTCTACATACACTTCGTCGTTTCGAAACGCGCGCAGCGCTTCGCTCGATGCGTCGCGTAGTGCGGATTCCAGATCCTGCTCGCGATCGACGCGCCGCATTCCCTTGCCGCCGCCCCCCGCCGCAGCTTTGAGCAGTACCGGATAGCCGAGCTTCTTGGCGATTTCGCGCGCACGATTCGGATCGCGCAAAGCCTCTTCCGTTCCCGGGACCACCGGCGCTCCCGCCGCGATCGCCACCTGGCGGGCTGCCGTCTTCGAACCCATCATGCGAATTGCCGAAGCAGGCGGTCCGATGAAGATGATTCCCTCCGTCGCGCAGGCCTCAGCAAACTCGGCGTTTTCGGAAAGAAATCCGTAGCCAGGGTGGATCGCGTCCGCGCCAGTGCGCTTCGCCGCGTCGATAATTTTATCGATGCGAAGGTAGCTTTCTGACGACGGCGCGGGGCCGATATGCACGGCCTCATCCGCCATCTTGACGGCGAGCGATGCGCGATCGGCATCGGAGTAAACGGCTACGCTGGAGATTCCCGCTTCGCGGAGCGCGCGAACGATGCGCACGGCAATCTCTCCGCGATTGGCAACCAAAACCTTACGGAGCATGAACGCTAGATTTTAGCACCCGATGGCGAACGGTGTTTTTCAGCCACGAATAAACACGAATGCACACGAATCAAAACGTTAGGTCTTCATTCGTGTGAATTCGTGTTCATTCGTGGCCAGAAAAAGGTTTGCGGATTACCCTTCCAGTGCGCGCTCGCTGGCCGACCACTCCTGCTCCAGCATCCGCGAATACTCGCCCGACGCGTAGATATCGAAATCCAGCCCCAGTTCCCCGAGATCGGAGAATGGCGACTGGCTCTGCCGGCACAGGAACATCTGATCGGCATAACGATAATAGTTCCGCAGGAATTCGTCTGCCAGCACTTCGCGATCCGGAACATCCGCAAACATCGAATTCAACCCCAGAGCGCGAGTGAAAATCGCCTTGTAATCCGAAACGCCCCACTTGCGCAATTTGGCTTGCACAGGCAGCGGAGTATGCTGCACCAGGAACGCCGCGAAGCTCTGAAAGCGCACGTTCAACCCATTGAACTCCGGCCAGCTCTGCACATGATCCAGGCTCTGCTCGATCCAACGCACTAGATCTTTGCCAACGTAAAACAACATCCGGACCTCGCAGAACCGCCCGTCGATCAGCAGGCGATCCAGCTCCTCCGTGGTTCGTTCGCCCGAGGGCAGCAGCCCTTGCAGCATCAGGCTCGCGCGAGAACTTTCGACTAGCTTGTCAGGTCCGCCTGCGTCTGCGAAGGGATGCAGAATCAGCGGCGGCAATGTCTTTTTGTTCATGAGTTGTACGCTTTCTGACCAAGTATGCCAGATCACTTCCGTTCAGTAAGCAGTACCTTTGCCTCAATCGGTTGGGACCCGCGCAGGACCTTCACTAGTACCAAATCGCCAGGCTTGTGGGCGCGCAGGGCGTAAGTAAAATCGTATAGATTGCCGATTTCTTTGCCGTCGAATTCGATCAGGATATCGCCTGCCTTCAGGCCCGCTTTCGCCGCAGGAGTGCCGTCGCGCACGTCGGCGAAGCGGACGCCCTTGGGCGGCTCGTCGAAATCCGGAATGCTGCCGAACGCCGGGCCGTAGCCTGTGCCCGATCCCGCCGACATCGATTGCGTCGGCTCCGCCACGCGAATAAATTGCGGACGGCCGGAGGCTGTTTCTAAAGACGTCGTAAGATCGGCGACGTAATCCAGCAGCTTCGCCGCGTCCGCAGCGTTGATCTTGTCGGCCGTATCGCTGGGCTTGTGATAATCCGCGTGCAGCCCGCTGAAGAAGAACAGCACCGGAACCCCTTTGGTGGTGAACGAAGTATGATCGCTCGACCCGTAGCCGGTCTTTTCGCTCAGATCGATGTGCAACCCGGCGGGCGGTTTGTCGTCCTCCAGCAATTTCGAGAACGTCGACCCGGTGCCGCTGCCGCTCAGGAACACTTTCCCCTCGCTGATGCGCCCGATCATATCCATATTGATCATCGCGACAGCATCGGTTAACGGCAGAATCGGATGATTGACATACCATTCGCTGCCGTACAATCCCAATTCCTCGCCCGCGAAATTCAGAAACAGGATGCCGCGTTTCTGTTTCGGCTGTTTCGCGAACCAGCGCGCCAGTTCGACCGTCCCCGCGGTGCCCGAAGCGTTATCGTCCGCGCCAGGATGAATCGTTCCGATCAGCGACGGCGCCAGCGAATGCTCATCGCCCAGACCTAAGTGATCGTAATGCGCGCCGATCACCACGTATTCGTTAGTCGAGCCCGGCAGATACGCTGCAACGTTGTGAACCGTCTTGGTCTCGTGTACTACGTCAACGTTGAGCGATACTACATCGCCAGTGTCGACCGA
Organism: Terriglobia bacterium; assembly: GCA_963819125.1. Lineage (GTDB taxonomy): Bacteria > Acidobacteriota > Terriglobia > Bryobacterales > Bryobacteraceae > Palsa-187. Next base: position 418,567 of record CAWFUQ010000003.1, on the reverse strand, counting down.
ATGCGGTTTCAGATCGCGATTGATCTCCTCAGTTCGCGTCTTCAAATCGCGAACGAGTTTGTCGGCGAAAGCGGGCACGATCTGCACGAAGAAGACGCCACTATCCGACGGCCCCTCGACGTTCTTGAACTTGTCGAGCCCGCTATCCGTGCCGTTGTGCGCATAAACGTCGTTGACGATCAGCACGCCTTTGGCGCCATGCATCTTCGCGTTCACGGCCTTCTCAGTCAACGCCGCATGCGACGACATCTCCTTGCCCTCGCGCGGTTCATGTCTCAGCAGCAGCACGATCTTCCCAGTGACATCGATTCCCGCGTAGTCGTCGTAGCCCTTTTCTTTATCCGTGACGCCATATCCGGCGAAGACCACATCAGCGCGCAGCGTTCCGCTAGACGAAAAGCTGAAGGGCCGCTCATCGGCCTTTTCGCTGTTCCATTCCACCGAATTTTTGGTCCCCAAATGCGCACCCAGCGTAACCGGAAAAGCCTGCTCAAACGACTTCCCGTCAGCCGGTTTCAACCCGAACGATTTATACAACCCCGCGAGGTAATCCGCCGCTTTTTCGAGCTCTGGCGATCCCGTCGCGCGACCGCGCAACTCCGGCGACGCCAGATAGCGAACTTCGTCGAGATAGAATTTCGGGCTGACATCGGCAGCCGAAAGCGCTAAGGGAATCAGCCAGATTAAGCGTTTCATTTATTTAACGATCTTCGGAATCTGCACCGTGCAGCATTCCTCATCAGCCTTCTTCGCCGATTCGATCGCCTTGGTCTGATGCTCGGCTTCGATATTCACCAGCGCCTCAATGGTCTGCCAGTTCAACCCGCCTTCCAACTTGCGGCCGTTCATGAACATGGTGGGCGTAGCGGAAACGCCCAGATCGCGGCCCAGAGCCATAGTGCGCGCGACTTCCGGCTCGCCCGCTTTCGAATCGACGCAGCGCCCGAGCTGCATTCCATCCAGCTTCTTGTCATTCGCGAAGGCCTGAAACTTGCTGCTGAAATTATCCAACGTGATCTGCTGCTGTTCGCCGTAAACCCAATCGAAGTAATCCCAAAACCCCGCGGGATTCTGCTTCGCCACGCAACGCCCCGCCAGCGCGGCGGTGTGCGCCCAGGGATGAATGGAATCCAGCGGGAAATCCATGAAATACAACTTCACCTGGGTAGGAAAAGTCTTCAGCAGGTTTTCGCGAATGATTCCCGCTTCTTCCTTGCACACCGGGCACTCGAAATCGCTGAACATCGCGATCGTGACCGGCGCGTGCGCGGGCCCCAGACTCGGCTGCCCGTCAAACTTTAGCTTGTCGACGGCGGCCTGGAATGGATTTTGATTGATGTCGTGAACGTCAGCCTTCAGCACGCGCTTGCCGTCCTGCGAGACGTAATAGGTCTCGATCTTTTCGAAATTGTTGAAGCTCAGGTGCACGCGCACATTGAAAAATCCGGGAAGCTCTTTCGCCGGTGTCGCATCGTCGATCTTCACGGCGACCTGCGGCTGCCACAGCTCCATGTGGCGCAGATACGCCTCAAGCGTCGCCTTATCCATAGCCGACTTGCTCGGCGCCACGGGCTTGGCGGGAGTGGTCTTCACCTGTGCGAACGCACTAACGGTCAGTAACAGTAGCAACGCTGTTTTCATTCTGACTTCTGACTCCTGAATTCTGAATTCTCTCTTACAGTACCGGCCCAATTCTCCACGGCACGAACTCGTGATGGCCCAGGCGTTCGCTCGCCGTGCGCTCGCCCGAGGCGACCTTCAACAACAGCTCGAAAATCTCGCGGCCGACCTCGCCAACCGACGATTCTCCATCCGCGATGCGGCCTGCGTTGATATCCATATTGTCGCGCATCCGCCCAAATGTATTGGAGTTGCTGGCGATCTTGATCACCGGAATGGTGGGGAATCCGATGGCGCTGCCGCGGCCGGTAGTGAACGCGATCACGTTCGCCCCGCCCGCCGCCAAACCGGTTAGCGAAATCGGATCGTAGCCCGGCGTGTTCATGAACACGAACCCCGGCGTCGCGACGCGCTCGGCGTAATCGACGGCGTCATTCAGCGGCGATGTTCCCGCCTTCGCCACCGCGCCCAGCGATTTTTCGAGAATGTTCGTAAGCCCGCCGGCCTTGTTTCCCGGCGTCGGGTTGTCGTCGAAGCTGCCGCCGAATCCGGCAAGATACTTCTTGTAGCCGCGCACGAAGCTCAGCAATCGTTCGGCGACTTCTCGATTCCGCGCGCGCCGCACCAGCAAATGTTCGGCGCCGAAAATCTCCGTCGTTTCGGCCAGCACCGCAGATCCGCCCGAAGCTGCCAGCAGATCGGAACAAACCCCCAGCGCCGGATTCGCCGTGATTCCCGAAAATGAATCCGATCCGCCGCAGTTCAATCCCAGGACGATTTTCGACGCCGGGATCGCTATGCGCTTTTCTGCCGCCGCCCGTTCGATCATACGGTCGATTTCGCGCCGCGCGGCTTCAATGGTCGCGCGAGTTCCGCCGCTCGATTGCAGCGTCATCCCGATCAGGCGATCGCGATTGACCTGCGCGCCGCCAAGGTAATGATCGATCTGATTCACCTCACAGCCGAGCCCGAGAATAATCGCCGCCGAAACATTAGGATGATCCAGCACGCCCGCGAGCGTTCGTTGCAACTGCTCGGTATCCGGCCCGATCGCGTGACCGCAGCCTTCGCCATGCGGAAACGCCGCGACTCCATCAACGTTGGAAGGCAGCGTCTGACCCGTATAACTCGCCGCGATCAGCTCCGCCGTGTGCGCCGCGCAATTCGATGCCGCGACTACCGCGATGTAGTTGCGAGTCCCCGCTCGCCCGTCTGATCTCGGGAAGCCCATGAATCGGGGAGCGTCTTCCGGAATCTTCGGAATCGCGATATCGCCAGCAGGGAATTCGTAATCGCGCGACCCTTCTTCAAACGTCAGATTGTGAGTGTGGATGTGATCGCCCGGCTCGATTGCTATCCTGGCGCGGCCAATGATCTGGCCATAACGAATCACCTGCTCGCCCGCCGCGATCGCCCGCACCGCGACCTTGTGACCCGCTGGAATCGCGGAGCGCGTCCGAATCTCCCGCCCGCCCACCCGCAGCGTCAGCCCTTCGCTCACTGGAACGCGGGCGATCGCGACGTTGTCATTGGGGTGCAATTGAATCGCGGAGTTTTCAGAAGTAGCGAGCGTGATCATGTCTTTAACGAAGCCTCATTATACTGGAGGCTTGTCTCGATCCTTGCTGATTCTGGCCGTGGCCGTGGTGTATCTGATCAACTTGGGCGGCTCGGGATTCCTGGGACCCGACGAGCCTCGCTACGCTTCCATCGGCCGCGAGATGGCGCAATCGCACGACGTGATCACGCCGCGCCTGAACGGATCGCCCTGGTTCGAGAAGCCACCGTTGTTATATTGGACCACCGCCATCGGCCGCACGTTCAGGCTCTCCGACGAATGGGCCGCGCGATTGCCGGTCGTCCTGATGAGCCTCGCGTTTTTGTTCTTCTTCGCCGAAATCCTGGCGCGTGAATTCTCGCCCCTCACCGCCCTCGCCGCGACGGCAATTCTGGCAGCCTCGGCAGGCTGGATCGGCTTCAGCTTCGCCGCGGTGCCCGATCTCCCGATGACCGCCGCGCTCAGCGCCGCGATGATGATCACGCTATTCGACACGCGGCGGGAGCAGGGCTACGTGGCCGGCGTGCTGCTCGGCCTCGCGATTTTGGCGAAAGGATTCGTCCCTGTAGTCCTGTTCGCGCCCTTGCTGCTGATCGCACGACGAAAACGCCTGCGCACCATCGCCGCCGCGATCGCGGTCGCCGCGCCCTGGTATCTGCTGTGTTACTGGCGCAACGGGTCCATCTTCTGGCAGGAGTTTTTCTGGAAACATCACGTCCAGCGCTTCCTGACGCCGCTGCTCGAACACGTGCAGCCTTTCTGGTATTACATCCCCGTAATCCTGGCGGGATTATTCCCGTGGACGCCGCTTGCCGGGCTGTTATTTCGATCGAAAACTTACGACGATGTGCGGGTGCGTTCGCTCGCCATGTGGCTGATCTACGCGCTGCTGTTTTTTTCGATCTCGCGCAACAAGCTGCCTGGTTACGTGCTGCCGCTGATGCCGCCGCTCGCGATCGTGTTCGCGGTCGTGCTCGAAAAAACCGGCGAAGCGCAGAAATGGTGGATCTCCGCCTGCGCCGCGATGCTCATCCTGGCGCCCGCCATCGCGCAGTCGCTACCCGATATGCTGCTGTTCGGCATTCGCCACGTGTCGATCTCGATCAAACCAGGATTGCCTCTGCTGGCCCTGGTGCCAATCGTGTGGTGGCTGGCATGGCGCGATGCCGAACGCAGACAACAGACCGCACTGGTCGCCGTCGCCCTTTTCTTGCTGATAGGCGTCGTTTATTTGAAGGGACGAACGCTGCATGAGCTCGACCAGCGCGTCTCGGTGCGTCCGTTCTGGCAAGCCCACCGCGAACAACTGTCGAACTCCTGCATCGGCGAAGAACTACGTCGCGACTGGGAATACGGCCTCGACTACTACGAATCGCGAGCCATTCCGCAGCACTGCGACGGCACCAATCTTCCCTGGCGCATTTCACAGAGCGACGGCAAGCTCGTCATCGTACCCTGGGGAAAATAACTTCGTAGCCGACTAACGCGCTCCATACTGTCGCGCCTCAATGGCGCCGTCGGGCCTTGTGAGGCGCGACAGTATGGAGCGCGCTAGTCGGCGTTACTCGTACCTTAACGCCGTCATCGGATCGACGCGCAATGTCCGCCGCGCCGGAATATAACAAGCCAGCATCGCGACCAACAGCAGCATCACGCCTACCCCCATAAACGTCACAGGATCCGCCGCACTTACCGAATACAGCAGCGTCGCGATGAGCCGCGTCAATCCAAACGACGCCGCCAGCCCGATCGCCACGCCGATTCCCGCGATACGCGCGCCGTGGCCGAGCACCATGCGCAACACATCTGCTCGCGACGCACCGAGTGCGATCCGCACGCCGATCTCATGCGTCCGCTGCGCCACCGAATAAGAGATCACGCCGTAAATGCCGATCGAAGCCAGCACCATCGCCAGCGTACCGAACAGCCCCAGCAACACCAAAGTCAGGCGATCGGTCGCAACCGACGCGCTGATCAAATCCGTCATGGTAGAAATCGCGAACAGCGGCTGATCCTTGTCAATCGTGGCGATCGCCGCGCGAATCGCCGAGGTGAGCGCCGCTGGGTCCACGGCTGATTTCACCACCAGACTCATACGGTTCATGTTGGACTGCCGGTAGGGAAGGTAGATTTCCAGGCGGGCGGGATTCGCCAGGCCATAGAGGCTGGTGTCGTGCACCACTCCGACGATCGTAAACCATTGCGGATTCGGTTCCGCGTCGGCATGCCCCTCCATGAAACGCTTGCCGATCGGATCGGCGTTCGGGAAATATTTCTGCGCCAGTTTCTGATTGATCATGCCCACCAACGGCGCGGTCTCGATGTCGGCATCGCTGATGGTGCGGCCCTCGATCAGCGTTAATCCCAGCGTGCGCGCGAAATCGCCGCTGACGATGTGCATGTCGGGATGGGGATAACTCCCCGGCGCGGGCGTTTCCATTCCTTCAATGGTGATGTCGACGCGCCTATGCTCATTCGCCATCGGAATCACCGTGCCCACCGCCGCGGATTCGACTCCCGGAATCGCGCGAACCTTCTCGATCGCCTGCTGCCAGAAATTCAGAACCGCTGGGCGCGCCTTATATTGATCCGAGCGCAACCCTAATGACATGGTCAACACGCGTTCGGAACGGAACCCGGGGTTCACCGCCAGCAATCGATAGAAGCTTTTCATCATCAGGCCCGCGCCCACCAACAGGACCAGCGCGATGGCGATCTCGGCCACCGCCAGAACGTCGCGCAAGTTCATCTGCCGGGCGCTGGCGCTCGCGCTGCGGCCCGATTCCTTCAGTGAGGATTGCACGTCGGGTTTCGCCGATCGCGACGCGGGTGCGAGTCCGAAGATCAAAGCGGCAACCACCGCGATAACTCCCGCGAACAGCAGTACCGCGCCGTTCATCTCAATGGTCGCGCCGCCCAGCAGAGTCATGGGCACCAGCTCCACCAAACCTCGCACCATCGCGAATGCGAGCGCCACGCCCAGTGCTCCGCCCAGCGCCGCCAGCACGAAACTCTCGGTTAGCATCTGTGAAATAATTCGTCCGCGTCCCGCGCCCAGCGCCACGCGCAAAGCCATCTCGCGCGTCCGCGAAGCCCCGCGCATTAACAATAAATTCGCGACATTGGCGCACGCGATCAGCATCACGAACAGCACCGCCCCGCTCAGCACCAGCAGAGGAGTGCTCAGATTCCCCGCGAAAACCTCGCGGATCGGCGTCAGCTCCGCCGCGAATTTGCCGTTCTCGGTCGGGTACGCCGCCGCCAGCCGCTGTGCGATCCCTTCGATCTCGGTACGTGCCTGCTGTTCACTCACGCCCGGCGCCAGCCGCCCCACCGCCACCATATCGCCGCGCGATCCGCGTTTGGTCGCATCGCTGTGGGTCGTGGCCCACACCCCCATCGGCACCATCACGTCGATCTGGTTCAGCGACCGGAATCCTGGAGGCAACACACCAATGATGGTGAAGCTCTGGCCATCGAGCGCGATGGTCCTGCCCAGCACATTCGGATCGGCGCCGAAATGCGATCGCCACATCGAATAGTGCAGCATCGCCACGCGATTGGTTCCCGCCTTTTCCTCCGCCGCCTGGAAATCGCGCCCGATCATCGGCCGCACTCCCAGCATCGCAAGATAATTGGGCGACACTGCTTCGCCCTGTACCGTCTCCGGTTGCGATCCGCCGGACATGTTCCATTCGGTTTGCGTCACCGCCGCCAGCTGCGAATAGGAATGGCTCTGCGCGCGCCAATCGAGAAAATTCGGATATGACAGTGCGACCGAGCCCACCATCGGCGTGGTTTCATTCAACACCATCAGCCGTGAAGAATCCTGATAGGGCAGGGGAGCCAGCATCACTCCATACACCACCGAAAAAATCGCGGTGTTCGCGCCGATCCCCAGCGCCAGCGTCAGCAGCGCGACGATCGCGAAGCCCGGCGATTTCGCCAGTGTGCGCAAGGCGTATCGAATGTCCTGAATGAAATTTTCCATAAGCCGGACGCCGCGCGCGTCGCGGCATTCCTCCTTTACTTGATCGATTCCGCCGAATTCCAATCGAGCCAGCCGCACCGCTTCCTGGCGCGCCACTCCTGCCGAGACGCTCCGGTGAACATGCTGCTCGAAGTGAAAGCGCAGCTCGTCGTCGAGTTCGCCTTCCACCTTCGACCGACGCGTGAGAGAACGGAGTCGATGGAGCAGATCATTCAGCAAGCAATTTCACCTCTGCTTCCGCTCCTTCGCGCGGCCGTCAGCCTGAGGCGCGAACGTGAGAGAGCGCGTTTGGGCGCAACGGCAGTCTCGCGTCATGCCTGCGTCGCCTTCAGCACCCGCCCCACCGCGGCAGTCATCTTCCGCCACGCATCTTCCTCAAGCTCGAGCTGTTTGCGGCCATTCGCCGTCAGTTCGTAATATTTCGCTTTGCGATTGTTGTCGGAAACGCCCCAGCGCGCCTTGATCCATCCGCGGCGTTCCAGCCGGTGCAGCGCCGGATAGAGCGACCCCTGCTGGATACGCAGCACGTCCGCCGAGATTTGTTGCACGCGCTCCGAAATCGCCCAGCCATGCATCGGTTCCAGCGCGAGCGTACGCAGAATCAAAAGATCCAGAGTGCCCTGCGGTAATTCGATAGTCGCCATCGTTCCCCTTTCACTTCGACAAGAGCAAATATATCCGAACTCCTGTAGAAGCGCAAGTGGTAGCGCAGGCGATCGCCTTTTGTCGCCTGCGAGTTTACTTGAGTGCAGTAGGATGCTTGGGCTGGTACAGCCCGATCTTGCCGCCGCCAGGCAGGGGAACAGTCGTGAGCGATCCCCAGCGCTCCTGGTGAACTTCGCCGCACACCACGCCCTTCGCCGCGAGCGCCGCGATCTCGGCCACCAGGTCGTCGCACATGAAGTACAGTTCGTGCTTGTTGTTGTCGCCGGGATGGAAGGCGGCTTCGGCTGGAGGCATCGCGAAAATCAGCCATCCATGGCCGGCGTCGACCGATCGAAAACCAAACACATCGCGCAAGAATGCCCGGTCGGACTCGGCATCATGGCTGTAGACGATCACATGAGCTCCGGAAATCATACGGTTAGCTCCATTTTTCTTGCAACCATTTGCGAATTCTGGTAATCTCTATAGACAAGTAGACTATGGCCACCGCTGAACTACTCACCGCACTTCCCAGCGACACTCGGGACCCGCAAGTCATCGAGAAAGAATACGATAGCACGGTTCGAGCGGATATCGAGCTATTTCGTTCCCAGGCTCAATCCTTCCTGGACGGCCAAATTACGGACGATCAGCTTCGCCCCCATCGCTTGCGCCGGGGCATTTATTCGCAGCGCCAGTCCGGCGTGCAAATGATCCGAACCAAGGTTCCCGGCGGCCAGCTGACTGCCAGCCAGATGCGCCAGCTTGCCAAGATTTCTGACGATTTCGCGGGCGGCAAAGGCCACCTGACGACGCGTCAGAACATGCAGTTTCATTTCGTACCGCTGGGCCAGGTCGCGGATCTGCTGCATCTTCTTGCCGATGTTCGTCTAACCACGCGCGAAGCCTGCTACAACACCGTTCGCAACGTCACGGCGTGTCCACTGGCGGGCATTCATCCCGATGAGCCCTTCGACGTGCAGCCTTACGCGCGCCGCCTGGCGTTTGCGTTTCTGCACAAGGAATTGACCGACAATCTGCCGCGTAAGTTCAAAGTCGCATTTTCAGGTTGCCCGGACGATTGCATGGCGACCGCGATCAACGACGTCGGCCTGCGGGCGGTGATTGTCGATGGAGTCAAGGGATTCCGGATGACGGTGGCGGGCGGGCTCGGACCGCTGCCGACCGAAGCGAAGCTGCTGCACGAGTTCATTCCGGCGGAAGAAGTCGTGAGCCGCGTGGAAGCCGTGATTCGCGTGTTCAATCGACACGGCAATCGCGGGAACAAGAATAAAGCGCGATTGAAGTTCGTGCTGCGCGAGCGCGGATTCGAATGGCTGCGCGACGCCATCGCGGAAGAATATCAGGACATCGTGACCAACGGTGGAATCGCCATGCCGGCCGAGGTTCCCGATGGATTCGGTGGATTTCAGCCGGTACCACCACCAAAGGGCACCGGCGAACTGCTGCCAGTTCTACAATCTGAATCGCCGGAGTTCAGTGAGAAGTTTAACTCCTGGCGCGAGACCAACGTGGTTGCGCAGAAACAGCCGGGATATTCGATCGTGACCGTGAAATCGCCACAAGGCAACCTGACCGCAGGCCAGATGCGGTCGCTGGCCAAGTTATCGGAAGATGCCGGCGACGGATCGCTGCGCTTCACCATGAATCAGAACGTAGTGCTCGGCTGGGTGCCGAACGGTGCGGTGAAGCGAGTCTACAAAGCGCTGGTCGAGATCGGATTGAGCGGATCGGGCGCGGATGAAATTAGTGATGTGATCACTTGCCCGGGCGCGTATAGCTGCAATCTGGCGCTGACCAAGACCATGGGGCTCGGTGCAGCACTGGAACCGGTGCTCGCGAAGCAGACCGACGCGATCGTCCGTAGGTTGCGCATCAACTCTTCCGGTTGCCCCAATTCGTGCGGCCAGCACTGGATCGGCGACATCGGATTCTACGGCAACGCGCGCAAGATCGACGGTAAGGAAGTTCCGTATTATCTGATGCTTCTGGGCGGAACGCAGGAGCAGTTCGGGGTCGCGATTCAGAGCCTTCCGGCGCGCCTGGTGCCTACCGCCGTAGAACGCGTGCTGGATCATTTCAAGTCCAATCGCGCGGACGGCGAAAGCTTCCGCGGCTATGTCATGCGCTTCAAAGTCGAGACGTTCCGGAAACTGACCGCCGATCTGGTGAAGCCCGCCGAGTTGTCGCCTGAGATGTACAACGATTGGGGTGACGACGTGTCGTACTCGTTGCAGCTCGGCAAAGGCGAGTGCGCGGCGTAATTTAAACGCGCAGGTTCGGCTTATTTCCCTTCGCGAGCGTCTTGTGGGGCATGAATCTCACGTTCGGCGCGATGCTGGTGCTTGCGACGGTCACTTTTGCTCAGACGCCGCAGAAAGAACCAACTTTCGAAGTCGCCTCGGTTAAGGCACTCCCAGCAGTGGTCGGGAACTCATTCGGCTTGGCTGTCGATCCCTTCGCTCCCACCCCATTCATGGAGCAGCAAAGGGCATTTCACGGCGGCCCAGGAACGTCCGATCCCGGCCGGATCCGGTACAGCACCACCCTGAAAATGCTTCTCTGGCGAGCCTATAACGTCAGATACGAGTTGATCTCCGGCCCCGCCTGGATCGACGAGCAGCGCTACGAAATCATCGCGAACGTTCCCGCCGGCGCCGATGATGAGCAGGTCCGGCACATGCTCCGATCTCTCCTGGCGGAACGATTCGAGTTGCAGGTTCATCGTGAGAAGAAGACGATTTCCAGCTATGCTCTGGCGGTCGCCAAGGGCGGGGCGAAGCTGCAGCCCGGCAAAGAACCACCACCGCTGCCCACCGACCCAGCCGAGCGCGCCGTAGCCTTGGAACAAAGGCGAAACGAGAACCTGGCTCGTCTCAAGGCGCGCGGCGGCCCGGCAAACTACCCTGCGCGGAGTGTAAACCTGCCGAACAACACCATCGACGAATTTATCGCCAACATTTCCCCGGACGTCGACAGGCCGATCTTCGATCGAACAGGTCTCCAGGGAAATTTCGCGTTTAGCCTGTGGTTTGCCCACCAGCAGCCGGGTTGGCAAGGCGAGCTTCCGCCCGGTGAACTGATATTCGACGTCGTAAAACGGGACCTGGGCCTCGAGTTCCAACCGCGGAAGGAAGAGATCGAAATGCTGGTCGTCGACCGCGCGAACCGCGTGCCGTCCGGCAATTGATCGATAATGAATCGCCTGCGGATTGCGGCGCGGCGTTCGCTTAACCTGCCTTCGAAGTCGCGTCGATCAAACCAGCCACCAGCACCGAGCTGGGTGGAATCTACAATTACCCCGGCGGACGCGCCGGATTTCGAGGATGCACCGTCGAATACCTGATTCAACAGGCGTTCAGTATGCAGCGATTTCAGGTATCAGGCGGCCCGGCGTGGTTGCGCAGCGATCGCTACGATATTGACGCCAAGCCACCGGATTTCGCCAAGTCCAAGGAATCGATGCCGGCGTATTCGAAAGTGCCTCTTAGTCAAGAACAGCGTCAGATGCTGCAGGCTTTGCTGGCTGAGCGGTTCGGATTGCGCTTCCATCGTGAGACTCGGGAGGGCGCGGTTTTTCTCCTGGAGAAGGGATCGAGGCCGCTTAAGTGGAGCGAGTCCAAGGACAGGGACAAATTTCCCTGGGCCAATATCGTGGCCGACGGACTGCGCGGAGAGAACGAAAACATGCCGGACTTAGCCTCGCGGCTCAGCGAAATGCTGGCGCGTCCGGTGATCGACAGGACCGGCATCACTGGCTCGTACGACTTCCGGATTTCCTACGTTCAACCTGACGATCGACAGGATACAATCGCCGCAATTCACACCACCCTTCGCGATCTTGGGTTGAAGCCCCATCGACACGATCGTGATCGAAAGCGTCGCCAGACCGTCTGAGAACTGAACGGCACTTTGAGGCGCGAACGGCAGAGAGCGCTTTCGGGTGGGAACGAATGGTGCCGCAGGTTAGGTCAGCCCGAAAAGGCCGTGCGTGTGAAAAAAGGGGCAGCTTGCGCCGCTGCCCGCTAATTGCGCTTGCGAGCCGCGGTCTGGATCTTCGGCGAATCCGCCGAGGCGCCAGTTGCTGCCGCCATTGCCGGGAAGGTGACCGAGTTATCCACCAGCCGGACCATGTCCTGCACCGGCAATCCTTCAGCTTCCTTAGCGAACCGCAGGGCCCGGGCGCTATCGTCGTAATCGACCCGAATCCAGTCGCCGCCGCGCACCTGATCGGTCGCGATCAGATTGGACATCGGCTGCACCAAGAGACGCTCGATCGCGCGCTTTAAGTGCCGTGCTCCGTATTTGATATCGGTTCCTTCTTCAAGTAGGAATCCCTTACTGGAATCCGACAATGTGAACACGAATGCACGTTCATTGGTGGTGTTAAAGATTCTCTGCTGCACCAGATTCAGCTCGATATCGAGAATCTTCTTGAGCTGTTCACTTCCAAGCGGCTGGAACGTAACCACCTTATCCAGTCTGTTCATGAACTCCGGCGTGAATTTTTTACGCGCTGCTTCGAGGCCGCTGCGCGCCAATTTCTCAGTGGTTTTTTCATCCACCACACCGTTTGCGTGCTTCTCCCGAATGTCCTGGATACCGAAGCCCAGCCGGGGAGCCATGATGCTGCTCATCTCCGCCGCACCAAGGTTGCTGGTCATGAAAATCATGGCCTTGGAGAAGTCGACCTTGCGGTTGTCGCCCAGCGTCAACGTGGCTTTGTCGAGAATCCCCAACAGCAGGTTCCAGAGCGCGTCAGAAGCCTTCTCAATCTCATCGAAAAGCACGAAGCTGACCTTCATGGTTTCGGTGTGAAATTGATTCAGAACTTCCTGAGAAAGCAGAGGATGCGTCTCGCGATGTCCCAGGTATCCGGGAGGTGAGCCGATCAGTTTCGCGATCTCGTGGCTGTGCTGAAACTCCGCGCAATCCACCTTAATGACGGCGCGAGGATTCTTCAACAGCGCTTCGGCTGTCGCTTCGACAATCCGGGTCTTGCCCGAACCAGTCGGACCGAGGAATAGGAAATTTCCTATGGGACGGCCCGGAGCGCTCATCCCGGTAAGATGCATCTGGTAGATATTCACGATCTGCTCGATCGCTTCGTCCTGGCCGATGATCATGCGGCGCAGGCTGCCTTCAAGGGCAACTGCGTCGCGTCCAGTCTTGGCTGGATCTAATGGAATATTGAGCCGCGTCATCTTATCTGCCGCCTTTCTCCGGGGTCCCCGACTTTCTGACCCCACCATCCACAACCTATCAGGCAACCCTATTGCCATTTCTATCGATGCTCCGTTCTCGCCGGGGATTCCTAGCCCCGCTTGGTTATCTTTTCGGCCGTGAGGGCCTTACTTCGACCCTGCTGATTAAGGTTCTTTCCGGTAGCGCCAGCGTTAATCGCACGATATCGGCAATGTCTTCGGGCGCGATCTTCCAGCTATCGTCGGCTGCAGAATCTGCCGCCAGTTTTTCAACGGAACCCGCGCTGGCATTGCTTCGTATACGCGCCTGCGCACCGAATTCCGTAGCCACGCTGCCCGGCATGATGTAGCTGACGCGCACATTCTGATTTCTCTGATCGAGCATGACTGCTTCGCTGAATCCGGTCAGGGCGAACTTCGATGCGTTATACGCGGCTCCGCCCGCGAATGGATTCTTGCCCGCCAAACTAGATATGTTCACGATCTGGCCTCCGCCTCTCGTCCTAAATCGGGACAACGCTTCACGGCAACAATGGAACACGCCGTTGAGGTTCGTATCGATCGTGAATTGCCAGTCTTCCACTGAAAGTTCCGCGACGTTACGGAAAATTCCGACGCCGGCGTTGTTGATGAGGATGTCCAGGGCGCCGCATTCGGCGTCGATGAAACGGAACAGATCCTGGACCTCGGCATACACTCTTACATCGGCTGCTTTGCCCTTGACTTTACCGGCAGTTTCTGCCGCAAGCGCTTGCGTAGCTTGATCTACCGAGCTTTGGGAGCGTCCACAAATCGCCACCTGGGCGCCTTCTTCGGCGAGCATTCTGGCGATAGCTCGTCCGATGCCTCGGGTCGCTCCGGTGACGAGTGCGGTTTTGTTGGTGAATAGGTTGGCCATGGCACCCAGAATACTGGAGCGGTCGGGAACGCGCTCTCTGCCGTTCGCGCCTCCGACGGCCGCCGAACGTCTCGTTCGATTTCAACGCGCGCCGGCTTGACGGCCGCTGAACATCTCGTTCGATTTCGACGCGCGCCGGCTTGACGGCCGCCGAACGTCTCGCTCGATTTCGACGCGCGCCAGCGTGACGGCCGCTGACGTTTCGTCGATTTCGACGCGCGCCGGCTTGACGGCCGCTGAACGCTTCGTTCGATTTTGACGCGCGCCAGTGAGGCGCGAACGGCAGAGAGCGCGTTTCGCTATCTCGCGACAAACATCTCCATCAGTTCTCCCTGTTCCGCGATCACATAGTGAATCGCTCTTTCCATCGCGGTGCGATTCGCTAGAGCCCGCGTGCTCTCACCGCGCGCCCACCGTTTACGGTTCGGCGGATCAATCGCAGCCTGGTTGAGAGCCCGGCTCGCGTACCGCTTGAACGTAATGGCTGCGAAATCGGGCGTGGCGTCTGTTTCCACCACGACGTGTATGTGGGTGGTTCGAATGTGGGCGGCGAGAACTCCCCAGCCACGGTGAACGCAGGTCTCCACGATGGCTTGAAGCACGATCCCGCGCCTCGTCACGTCCAGCACATACGGCGGTTGTTCCATCGATCGCCTCTCAGCGTTACGCCAAGCGATGGAAGGTTCCAGGAGGGGCGAGCCGACGACGTTGTGGTTTAGGTCCACGGAGCCACGGTCGTCGCCGTGAAGGTGCGTACCGTAGGTTGAAAAGGTGATTAGGTACGTCACGGAAGGGAGTGGCGTTGGGCGAGGGTATTTCTCCCGAGCGGAACGCGCTCTCTGCCGTTCGCGCCTCACTGGCGGCCGTCGACTGTTCGAAAACGACGTGGGAGATTCCGGAGAAATGCGGCGGTTTGCGTCAATCGGAATCGCCTTGGTGGTGTTAGCCATCTGGGCGTGGTCCGCTCTGGCGAATCATTCGTGGTGGCCGATCGCTGTACCTGCCGGGTTAGTCTTCTTTTTTTTCGCGATCAATGCCATCTTCAAGACGCCCCCACGAGAGGTCACGCCTCAACAGTTCGCGGATGAGTTAGAGAAGCATCTGCTCGGCCACGAGGGTCCCTACGACTGGGACAACACCACGTCGTTCGCGCTCGCCGATGCAAAGTTAAATGCTCTGGTCGCCCGCCTCCCCGATTTCGATCGTCTCGACACGCCCGAAAAAACGGAGGGTCTTCGCCAGATTATCGAAGCATTGCAGCGCGGGGAATATCCGTAGAGCCATTCGCCATACGCCCAACGCGTAGAATGAAAGAAAGTGGCAGATACCAGCATCTTCTGGCTCCGCGTCGCGGCTTGCCTGTACGGCATCGGTCTGCTGCATTCGATGCTGGTGCTGGTGCGGCGGACGACGGTACTCTATCCGGCGGCGCTGGCAACCTTTCGGGTCGGCGTTGTCTTACACGGCGTGGCGCTGGTGGAGTTCGCGATCGTCTATGGACGACTGCCGCTCGACAGCTTCTTCGACACGCTGTGTCTGTGCGCGTTCCTGATCGCTCTGGTGTTCCTGCTGGTCGAGTGGCGATATCACTTCTCGTCGACCGCTGTGGCGCTGTTCCCATTAGTGTTCGTCATGACGCTCGTCGCGGCGACCGAGCAACCAGTGGCAACGTGGCCCAACGTGCAGATGCGCGACGCCTGGCTGATCGTGCACATCGTGTTCGTGCTGGCGGGATACGCGGCGCTGCTGCTGACCGCGGTTGCGGCCCTGTTCTACCTGGTGCAGGAAACGCGACTCAAGAGCAAGAAATCGAGTACGCTGCTCGCGAAATTGCCGCCGCTGGCGACGCTCGACAACATGATCAGTGTTTCGATGGGTTTGGGGTTCGTGCTGCTGACGCTCGGTTTGATTTTTGCGATCACGTGGGCGTCGGTCGAATCGGGCACCCGCTGGATCGGCGCGCCGCAAATTCAGATCTCGATGTTCACATGGCTGCTGTGCCTGGTGATGATTTACCTTCGCGCATCGGCAGGCTGGCGCGGACGAAAAGCCGCCGTGATGGCGCTCACTGTACTCAGCTTCGCCGCGTTGACCTGGGCCGCGCATGTCGGACTGAGGCCGACGCTGACGCCATAAATCTATGCGGCTCATCGTCACGGGACTCAATCATCGAACCGCTCCGGTGGAAGTGCGCGAGAAGCTCGCGTTTGACGAAGCTGGGATTCCTGCTGCGCTCGGATCGCTGAAACAGAGGCCGGGGTTGATGGAAGGGATGATTCTCTCGACCTGCAATCGCGTCGAGATCACGGTGGCGGCGGATGACGAATCAGACGCAACGGAAGCGATCGAAGGCTTCATCGCCGAATCACGATCCGTGGAGCGTGACTGGGTCTCGCCGTTTCTCTATCGTCACGATGGCCAGGACGCGATCAGGCACTTGTTCCGCGTGGCATCAAGTCTGGATTCGATGATCGTGGGCGAGCCGCAGATTCTGGGCCAGTTGAAAGCCGCGTATGCGCGCGCGAAAGAATGCGGCGCCGCGAGCGGATTCCTGGATCTGATCGTGACCAGGGCGTTCAGCGTCGCCAAGCGGGTGCGCTCGGAAACCGATATCGGGCAGAGTGCAGTTTCGGTGAGCTACGCCGCCGTTGAATTAGCCCGCGAGATTTTCGGATCGCTCACGGGCAAACGGGTGCTGATCGTCGGGGCGGGGAAGATGGCGGAATCGGCGGCGCGGCATTTGAAGCGTGCGGGAGTTTCCGAGATCCTGGTCACCAATCGAACGCGCGGACGAGCGGAATCGATGGCCGAGGAATTCGGTGGACGCGTGATCGAGTACGACAAATTCTTCAACGCGCTGCCGGATGTTGACATCCTGATCGCGTCGAGCGGTGCGCCGCATTACATCGTGACGCGCGATCAAATGCGCGGCGTGATTGGACGGCGCAAGAATCGCCCCATGTTTCTGATCGACATTGCGGTGCCGCGCAATATCGAGCCCGACGTGAACAAGCTCGACAACGTGTTTTTGTACGACATCGACGATCTGGATCGCGTGGTGCAGTCGAATCTCAAAGGGCGCATCGAAGTCGCGGTGGAGGCCGAGGATATCATTCGCGAAGAAGTGGAGCGAATGACGCTGCGACTGAAATCGCGTGAGGTCGCGCCCACTATTGTTTCGCTGCAAGAGCAACTGAGCACTTTGGCCGCGGCGGAGATCGAACGCAATCGCGCGAAACTGGGGTCGCTCACGCCGCAGCAGGAAGAAGCGATTCAGATGATCGCGCGCGGGATCGTGAATAAGGTCGCGCATGGGCCGATCACGGAGCTGCGCCGGCAGGCCGCGGATGAGGGCGGGGTGCATCTGGTGAACATGGTGCGGCGGCTATTTAGATTGGGGGAAGGTTGAGCGTTTTCGAATGATTGTTATCGGATCGCGCGGGTCGCAATTGGCGTTGTGGCAGGCGCGGCATATTCAAGAGAAGCTCGCCGGCCTGGGCGCGGAGACGCGCATCGAAATCATCAAGACCACTGGCGACAAGATTACGGACGTGCCTCTGGCGATGGTGGGCGGCAAGGGATTGTTCACCAAAGAAATCGAAGAGGCGCTGCTGGCCAGGACGATCGACGTCGCGGTTCATAGCTTGAAAGATGTTCCCGCGCAGGTGCCGGA
The DNA here is from genome assembly GCA_963819125.1 of Terriglobia bacterium. Taxonomy (GTDB): domain Bacteria; phylum Acidobacteriota; class Terriglobia; order Bryobacterales; family Bryobacteraceae; genus Palsa-187. Next base: position 400,957 of record CAWFUQ010000003.1, on the reverse strand, counting down.
GGGTTTGATGCTGGCCGCGATTCCGGAACGCGAAGATCCTCGCGATGCGCTGGTGGGGCATCCGCTGGCGGAGTTGGGCGACGGCGCGCGCGTAGGCACCAGTTCGCTGCGAAGAGCGGCGCAACTTCGCACCCTGGGGCAGGGAATCAAGATCGAGATGCTGCGCGGCAATGTCGACACGCGGCTGCGCAAGCTGGATGAAGGGCACTACGATTCAATCGTGCTGGCGGCGTCGGGATTGAAGCGGCTGGGTTGGGCGAGTCGTATTCGCGAGTTTTTGCCGGTCGACATTATGTGCCCGGCGGTGGGGCAGGGCGCATTGGCGATTCAGACCCGTGTGGAAGGCGAAGCGTTTGAACTGGTTCGCAAGCTGGATCATTTCGAATCGCGCATGGCGATTGTGGCGGAACGGGCAATGCTGGCGAAGCTGGAAGGTGGCTGCCAGGTGCCGATCGGCGGACACGCGGTGGTATCGCAGGGGTTAATCGCGATGCGCGGCTTAGTGATTTCGGTAGACGGATCGCGCAAGCTGGTCGCGGAGCTGGAAGGCGCAGAGCCGGTTGAGTTAGGGTTCAACATCGCGCAGCAACTGCTGGCACAGGGCGCGGGGGAAATCCTCAGCGGTCTCCTATGACCGCCGTCCCGGCTGGGAAAGTCTATCTAGTCGGAGCCGGTCCCGGCGATCCCGATCTCATCACCGTAAAAGGCAGGAAGATTCTGGAGCGTGCGGACGCGATTCTGTACGATCATCTGGCGCCGGAGCGATTACTCGATCTAGCTTGGCCTTCGGCGGAGCGCGTGTACGTCGGAAAGAAGCGCTCGGCACACGAATTTTCGCAGGACGAAATTTCGGCGATGCTGATCGAGCGGGCTCGCCAAGGTAAGACGGTCGTCAGGCTCAAGGGAGGCGATCCGTTTATTTTCGGGCGAGGCGGGGAAGAGATCGAGGCGCTGGCCGCGGCCGGGATTCCGTTCGAAATCGTGCCGGGCGTGACTGCTCCGCTGGGGATCGCGGCGTATTCGGGCGTTCCATTGACGCATCGCGAGCACACCTCGGCGGTTACGTTTGTGACGGGGCATAACGTTGCAGCGATCGATTGGTCCAAGGTTGGTGCTTCGGAAACGATCGTGGTGTTCATGGGGCTGGTGAATTTTCCGGCGATTGCGGAGGCCCTGATCGCGAACGGGAGATCGGCGAATACTCCGGCGATGGCGGTGCGCTGGGCGACGCGGCCCGATCAGCAGACGATTGTCGGAACGCTGGGAACGCTTGCGGGTCTGATTGAACAGGCGAAGATGAAACCGCCGGCGACGTTGATGATCGGCGAAGTGGTGGCGCTGCGGGAGCGATTCAATTGGTATGAGCGGCTGCCGCTGTTCGGCAAGCAAGATCGTGATTACGCGCGATCGTCGGCAGGCCATGGAGCTGGCCGAGCCTCTGGAGGCGTTAGGCGCCGAGACGATTTTGGCGCCCATGATCGAAATCAATGAGACTGAAATCGGCAACGCGGCGATCGAGCGGTTGCCATCCTACGATTGGCTGATTTTCACGAGCGTGAACGGAGTGAAGAGTTTCGTTGCCGCGCTGGATCGATCGCGGATCGATCTGCGGGCACTGCGCGCCAGGATTTGCGCGATTGGGCCGGCCACGAAAGCGTCGGTCGAGGCGCTGCACTTGAAAGTCGACATCATGCCTACGGAATATGTCGCCGAGAGTTTACTGGAAGCGCTGGCTGACGAGGATCTGGCGGGCAAGTCGATTCTGATTCCGCGAGCGGCGGTGGCTCGCGATGTGATTCCGGTGGAGCTGGCCAAGCGCGGCGCCAAGGTTGACGTGGTGGAGGCGTATCGCACCGGAGTTCCAAAGGACGCGGCGGATCGCGTTCGTGAAGCACTGGCGCGAAGGCCGGACTGGATCACGTTCACCAGTTCGTCGACGGTGACGAATTTCATCGGGCTGGCGGGCAGGGAATCGCTGCATGGGATTCGCGTGGCGTCGATTGGGCCGATCACTTCGGCGACGCTGCGCGAGCACGGGATCAAGGTCGACATCGAGGCCGATCCGCATTCGATGCCAGGATTAGTGGAAGCGCTCACACGTTAGCTGCGCTTCTTGAGGCGCGACGGTGACGGAGCGCGCTTGGGCTGCGTGATCCTGATGAGTCAGGGCCAATCGGTGCGCTCACGCTGGCGTTGTACGCAAACGCGCTCCGCAACCGTCGCGCCTCAAAGCGCCACCAGCTAGCGGCCGACCGGGATGAGCACGAAGCGCTGCACCGAGATCCGCGCGCTTTCAGAGTGTTGAATCCACGCGCGACGTACCCGTACGGTAATCTGATCGAACTGTCGAAAGCTTGCGCCGGGCGTCATCGGGTAAGTGAGCAGCTGCGACTCGGCAGTCTGGATCGGAATCGAGCCGAGGGTGTGGCTGGGCGAACCGGGCTCGCGCGAGTTGGCCAGGATCAGCTCAAGTTGAATCGGCTGGGCGTGCAAGTCAAGATTGTGGATCGCGACCTGAATGCTGGAGCAGCAGCTCAGGTCGATCATAGAACCAAGATTTTGCTGCGCCTCCATCTTGAGTTCGACACGGCCAACGGAATGAAAGCGGAATTCCTCGGGCGTGCCGTGCAGCGTGACGGAGTTGAGCGGCGGGCGCGAATTCGGGAATCGATAAAACCAGTACACGCCGAAAAATGGAATGGTCAGCGGATCGCGATGCGTATCGTTGAAGAGATTTCTGCTCATCATCGGCAATGGCGGGACCAGCGTGACGGTTTTCTCAGGCTTGGGAATTAGAATGATGCCGGTGAAGTCGCCGCCAATGGCGGTCCCATCGGCGGATTCGAGCGTAGGTCGCGCTTCGACAGACCCAGCGCCGGAAATCGCTTGTGCGTTGTCGCCGAAGCGGCGGAATTCGATCAGCCGAACCAGGCCCGTCAGGGTGAGCAGAGCGGCGAGGGTCGCGAGCAGGACGTCGGTTTGGGGAGCGCGGCGAAGCAGGCTCGCCTGACGCCAGAGCAGAAGAGCAGCGCAGGCGGCGGTGACGACGGCGATTAGATTCTCACGATCCATGGAGAGAACCAGCGCCGATTCCGCCACCATGGCCAGCGCGATCGACGAAAGAATCGGCCAACGTAATCGCTGAAGCCAGAGAGTTACTGCGATGAGGAGAATCGCGGCCGCGGCAAGGCGCGAGTGTTCCAAGAAAAGAATAGCGGCGGGAACCACCCAGATCGCGAGGACGAACTTACCCGGAGCGCCGCGCAGCACTTTGAAGTAGACACGGCGGGTGGAGCTTAAGTTCCCTGGAAAACAGGTTGCCCGTCGAAGACGGTCTCAACGATTTCGACGCGGTCGGCGGTGTGGCGCAGTTTCACTGCATCATCAGGAGCATCGATGCGCGCCAGGCAGGCTGGATTCGTACTCGCCATGGCGATGGCGTCGCCGAGAGAAACTTCGGCGATGCGGATGACATTCTCGATGGCGCGATCCATGCGCAGGCTGGAGCCCGCCAGACGATCGCCGCCGCGCAGGACCACGCGACCATCGGGTTTCATGGTGACCAACACGTCGCCCAATTCGTAATCGCCGGGCGGACACATGGCGGCCGCGACTGCGTCGGTGACCAGGACGCTGCGCGCGATCGTCTTGGCACGAATCGCCGATTTGAGGAAAGCGTCGGGCACATGGATTCCATCAGCGATGAAGCTGGCGGAGAGGCGATCGTCCGCGAGCTGCTCGAAAATGTAATTCGCCTTGGTGGCGAGCATCGAGTGCGCGCCGTTGCCAAGATGCGTCGAAAGGGTCGCGCCGGCGCTAGCCGCATCCCGAATCTGTTGGGGCGTGGCGCTGGTGTGGCCGATGCTGACGACGATGCCTGCACGGACCAGAGCTTCGATGAAGCGCGTCGCATCGGGCCAGTGCGGCGAGAGCGTGATTAAGCGAATATGCCCGCGCGCCGACTCCTGCAGGCGACGAAACTCATCAAGATCGGGCGCCCGAACCCAAGCGCGAAGATGCGCACCGCGAGGACCATCATCCGGAGAAATCCAGGGGCCTTCGACGTGAAACGCGGCCATGGCCGAGCCGAACTCAAGAGCATCCCGAGCCGCAGCCAAGTTGGCGAATGCGCGGCGCATGTGCTCGGGCGATCCGGTGATCACGGTGGGGAAGAAGCGTGTGACGCCGGTGGAGAAAATCGCGAGAATCGAGCGCGCGATGTCGTGGTGCGGCGTCGCGGGCGAGTTGTAATCGACGCCGGCGAAGCCGTTCACCTGCAAGTCGATGAATCCGGGCGCGGAGTGAATCCGGTCTTCACAATTCATGGCGAAATGGTTTTTGCACAGCTTACCCACACCTCAACCGCTCTATCTCCAGTAAACCGTGGAGAAAACAGCTGTTGAAATCGATGAAATGAGTGTAGCGCGGGCGGCGGGCTCCTGGTACAAATGCTTAAGATTTCTGCGCGGAATCGGGCTTGTGTGTCAGTCTCGGGGGAGGTGGCCATGAGTTCGGTTCCCGCGGAAACTCTTGCTCAGACGTTCGACCCTCCGATTCCGATCAAAGACGTTCCGGGGCGCGTTCCGCGCGTGGGACTTCGTCACGCCCGCGCCCCACGTTTTTCTGATTCCCAAAATTACAGCGTTGCCGCCTAGCGCGCTCCATGCTGTCGCGCCTCACTTCCGGCCAAAACCTTACTCGCACACTTCGACCCGGCTTATCTAGAAAGTCCGAGCCCGGATTCCAGAGCGAATCGTGGATCCTTCGTGGAACCGACCCCTGAATTGGAACAGCGATCGATCTCCTCGGCTGCAGGATACAGGGGTCTTCGGATGCCGGCATGCGAGCTTGATCGCGATGTGATGGAAATCGCAGCAAATACGGTTGCGATGGGTGCGTTACTTCGCGGCGCCGACTGGGACGTTTACAGGCGTTAGCCAGCCGAACTTATCGGGGGAGCGGCCTTCCACTAGCGCGAAGAATTCCTTCTGCAGCTTCTCCGTGATGGGACCGCGCTTGCCCGCGCCGATCTTGATCTTATCGACCGAACGGATCGGCGTGATTTCTGCGGCAGTGCCTGAAAAGAAAACTTCGTCGGCGATGTACAGCATCTCACGCGGGATCAGGCTCTCTACCACTTCGATGCCCATCGACCGCGCCAGAGTGATCACTACATCGCGCGTGATTCCGGGCAGCACGCTTGCGCCCAGAGGCGGCGTGACGATGCGGCCGTCGCGCACGATAAACAGATTCTCGCCGGAGCCTTCGCTCACGTAGCCCGATGAATCGAGCGCGATGCCTTCCGCGTAGCCGTTCACCGCGGCTTCCATACGGATGAGCTGCGAGTTCATGTAATTCGCACCGGCTTTGGCGAGCGCGGGCAGGGTATTGGGCGCCATGCGAGTCCAGCTGGACACGCACACGTCGATGCCCTGTTCGATTCCTTCTTCGCCCAGATACTTGCCCCATTCCCAGCAGGCGACGTAGGTTTCGATGGGATTATCTTTAGTCGGCATGACGCTGACGTTGCCGTAGCCGCGCAGGACTAAGGGACGCAGGTAGCACGATTCCATTTTGTTAACGCGCGTCACTTCCACCAGCGCGTCGCAGATCTGATCGATCGAGTAAGGGATCTCCATGCGGTAGATCTTGGCGGAGTCCATCAGGCGGCGCACATGCTCGCGGATGCGGAAAATCTGCGGTCCGGAGGTGGTCGCATAGCAGCGGATGCCTTCGAACACGCTGCTGCCGTAGCTGGTAACGTGCGCCAGCACGTGGATTTTCGCGTCATCCCAATCGATCAAATGCCCGTTGTGCCAGATCTTGCTGGTGGGTTTAATCATGAGAAAATTATAACGTGTATGATGCGATCCTTTTTGATTTCGATGGCGTGCTGGCAGATACAGAGCCGCTGCATTTCGAATGCTGGCGCGAAATTTTGGCTCCGTTCGACATCCATTTGAACTGGCCGTTTTATCGCGAGCGCTGCGTGGGCATTTCCGATCGCACCATGGTGGAGAGGCTCGCCGCGGAGCGCGTGCCGCCGCTCGAATGGGAGCACGTGATGCCGGCGTATCATCGCAAGCTTGGGATGTTTCGCGAGAGGCTGGAGGCGAATCCTCCGTTTCACGAATCGACTGCGGCGTTGGTTCGTGAGTTGTCGGTGAGCTACAAGCTGGCGGTAGTGTCGTCCAGCGGACGCACGGAAGTAGAAGATCCAATCGTACGCGCCGGATTGCGCGAACATTTTCGGGCGTTCGTGTGCGGTCGCGAGGAAGTGCAGAACCTGAAACCGGCGCCGGATCCTTACTTGCACGCGGCGAAGCTGATCGGGGCGAGGCGGCCGTTAGTAGTCGAGGATTCCGATGCGGGAGTCGCGAGCGGTCGCGCGGCGGGATTCGACGTGGTGCGGGTATCGAGCGCGGAAATGGTCGCGGAGGAAGTTCGTCGCGCGATTGGCAATGCGGTTGCAGTCGACATTGCATGATACGGAAATTGAAGAGCGGCGAGTTCCGGTTGTACTCGAGAAAGAAAGACGCGAAATCGGGGCGGCGCAAGAATTTGGGAACGTTCGCGACGCGCGAAGCGGCCCAGAAGCACGAACGCGCGGTGCAATATTTCAAGCGCGCCGGTTAGATTTTGCGCCCCAAAATGGATGCCTGTGGCAGAGCTGATCACTGAGACGTTCGAGTACGACGGCGGGCGGAAGGTGACGGTATACGTCCCGCCGCATCCGCCTGAGGCAATCGTGTTCGCAGGTGATGGTCAGGGAATTTCGCAGTGGGGCGAGCTCCTTGAGACGGCTGGCGTCCTGCCCACCATGATCGTCGGTGTGCACGGGCTGGCCGGTGAGATGCCGCGGCTCAAGGAGTACTCACCGGTCTTTGACGCGCAACGGTTCGCGGCGCACGAGAAGTTTTTCGTCGAGGACGTGGGCCGATGGGTGCGCTCGCGGTTCGGAGTCGCGCTGCCTGCCGAACGCACCGCGGTGTTCGGTGTTTCCGCGGGTGGAGAGCTCGCGCTGGCCCTGGGGCTTCGGCATCCGGACGTGTACGGTGCGATCTTCTCCGGCTCGCCGGGCGCAGGTTACAAACCGACTGGGGTGATGCCGGGCCGGATTCCGCGCGTGTACCTGGTCGCTGGCACGCTGGAGCCGTTTTTCCATGACAACGCGACACGATGGGCGGTGGCGTTGCGCGATGCAGGCGCCGATGTCGTGATGAGGGAGCGAGTCGCGTCCCACGGTGAGGCGCTATGGCGTGGAGAGTTCCCGCTGATGGTAGAGTGGGCGTTCGGGCGATGATCGCCACTTCCGATAACACATATTATGTCACCTAACAAATGTTCGCCGATTTGCAGCTAGCGCGACGCCTGGAACGCCAGGAAGCCCTCGGCGGGATGCGGTTCGTCGATGCAAGGCGCAGAATCGACAAGGGTTCCACCGCTTGCTGGAGAGACCTCGCCGGGGCCACTTTATTGTTCGATGGCGTGACGTCGCCGATCACGCAGACGTTCGGGCTGGGATTGTCTGGCGAGCCCACGGCGGACGATTTGGATGGCATTGAAGCGTTCTTTCGCGAACGCGGCGCGCCGGTATTTCACGAGGTGAGCCCGTTCGCGGGAGTGCCTCTGGCGGATTCGCTCGCTTCGCGCGGGTATCGTCCGGTGGAATTCACCAGCGTGATGTACAAGCCGCTGGCGGCTTATGAAGCGACTGGCGGCGATTCGCGCGTGACGGTCCGAATCGCGCGGCATGGCGAAGAGGATCTGTGGTCGCAGGTTTCGGCGCGAGGGTGGTCGGAAAATCCGGAGTGGACCGATTTTCTGCTGGCACTCGGGCGCGTGATCGCGTCGGCAGAAGGTGCGCATGCGTTTTTCGCGGAACTCGATGGGTCGCCCATTGCGACGGGTGTTTTGCGCTGCGACGAAGGCGTAGCTTACTTCGGAGGCGCGTCGACGATTCCGGAAGCTCGCAAGCAAGGAGCGCAGCGAGCGCTGCTGGACGCGCGGATGCGCTTCGCGATGGAACGCGGCTGTGATCTGGCCATGATGTGCGCGCATTGCGGCACCGCCAGCCAGCGCAACGCCGAGCGCGAGGGGTTCCGCATCGCGTACACCCGCACCAAATGGGGGCTTCAGTAATTCCGGATGGCCATCGCCAACATGGCGAATGCGACCACCAGCGCGGCGGTTCGGAGCCAATGATAGAGGTCCCACAGATGTTCCTGAGCGCGCCAGTCGTCCGGCAGTGTTGCAGGTGTCCAGCGGGCAATGCGGCTGTTGATCGGCACCGGAGCAATCAGGGAGAACAACACGGCTGCAATCTGGATGGCGAGTGCGATCGCGGCGTATCGCCTCGCGGCTTCGTTCAAATGCGCGAAAGGCAGCACTAGCAACACGTTCACAACGGTGGAGGCTGTCATCCAGAACGGCATTACGCGACCGAACATCGCAGCATACGACGAGCGAACCAGTATGTGGGCGTTCAGCGGTTGACGGCTGAGCGCCGGATGGCCGAACGCGGCGATGTTGAATTCGCTGCCGCACATCAGGCCGAGAATCAGAATCGCGAGGAGTGGAAGAAACATAAACCCTCCTGGATATCAGATACATGCCGGCGTCATTCAGGTTCAACTTTACAGACTGCATTGTAGCGGCAGGATCCGGAGAATCGACTGGCGCTAAAGTAGAGCATGCGTCGATTCCCTGCTCTGATCGCTGTTCTGATTTTCATTGCCGCAATGGCGTGCGCCCAGGCTCCAGCAGTCGAGCCGGGCGAACTTCCCTTGTCCTGGATCACCGGCGGGCCGAATTGCCTGGAGGTTCCGGATTGGCAGGTGCAACAATACAACGCGAGTTTCCTGATCCTGCGCGAATCGGGCTGCACCAATTACGAGAAGCCGTTTCTGTTTCTGTTTTTCGGGAACGAACGCGCGATGCTGGTCGACACGGGCGCGGGTCAGACGGTGGACACGGCGGTGTTCGTCACAAAGCTGATCGAGAAATGGGCGGCGGCGAATCAGCGTGCGGTGCCGGCGCTGGTGGTCACGCATACACATGGCCACGGCGATCATGTTTCGGGGGACAAAGGATTCGCGGGGAATGTGACGATGATTCCTGCCGATGTTGGCGCGATTCAGAAAGCGTTCGCAATTGAGAAGTGGCCGGAGCAGATTGGCTCGATCGATTTGGGCGATCGCGTGATCGACGTGATTCCGATTCCCGGCCATCATCCGGCACACGTTGCGTACTACGATCGGCGAACGGGAATTTTGCTCACTGGCGATCATCTTTATCCCGGTCGCTTGTACGTCAGCGATTTCGATACTTATGTTGCGAGTACGCGCAGGTTGGTGGAGTTCACGGCGGCTCGGCCGGTCGCGCATATTCTGGGCAATCACATCGAGCAATCGTCGACACCGTTCGTTGATTATCCGATCGGCACGAAGCATCAGCCGCACGAGCATGCGTTGGAGCTCGGTCGCGCGCATTTGCTGGAGTTGATGGCCGGGCTGGAGGCGCTGCACGGCAAGCCCGCTCGCGTGCTGCTGCGCGATTTTACGATTTATCCTCAGGAACCGCGAGGTCCGGCTCGGAAGCAACCTTAGAGCGGCGTGTCGGGGATGATCATCGATCGCCACATGTGTGCGACGGCGCTGTTGTCGTTGCCGAGCCCTTCTTTGGGCTGCTTGAAATGGCGGCCGATGATGTCGAGGAACGGCTCGATGGTCACCGTCACGCCGGGTTCGAACGCGTACAGATCGTTCACCGTAACGAGACGCGCTTCCATGTACCACTTGTGATTGCGGCAGAATTTGTAGGCCTGCTGGATGTGCGCGGGCGGCTCATAATCGACGCCGAACATGCGCTTGTAGAGATCGGGATATTCGTAGCCGGCCTGATGATCGGGGTAAAATCGCAGCGCTTGATGGTAGCGGATGGCGAAGGTGACTTTTTCGGGAACGTAGGGCTCGAACATCTGCGCACCCCACCAGCCGTGATCCACCTTGATCAGCGATTGCACCACGTCGTGCAGCAGGCATGCGAGGATCACCTCTTCGGTCATACCGGTTTTCATGGCGCGATTGGCGCTCTGCAAGACGTGATTGACGGTGGAGAATCTATATTTGAAGAAATCCTGAAGCGTGGGCTTTTCAGGCATTTTGGCGAGTTTCGGCGTGTGCCCCGCGCGGCCGACGAACACGTCGCCTAAGCCACGGCGGGTGGCGCGATCGGCATTCTGCGCTTCGAGTTCGGCGACGGTGGGGAAATGTTCCGGAGTCTGCTGCTGCTCGAGCTGCTCCGACATATATTCCTCGAGCGACTCGGCGCGAGCTTCATGATCCATCGCCGCAACCGCGGCCGCGCCGCCCAGACTGGCGAAAAACAAGCGGCGGTCGATTTCGAGATTCGATTTCATTAGGCCTCCTCTAATCCGGCACGCGCTCTCTGCCGTTCGCGCCTCTGCGTTCGCGCGTCATGGTGTCGTCGATTGGCGGGCGGCGACCGCGGCTTTGGCGCATTCACTTGCGACGGTCAAATATCGCGTCACCGCGTCTTTGCCGACCACCCACGGATTCGGCGCACCTGGCGTTCGCTTTTCGACAGCGGCGAGTTTTTCCAGAGTTCCATCGAAAGCAGTGTGATTGGCGATGATCACGTCGGCTCCCGCGCCGACCGCGAGATCCTGGAATCGAGCCGCGGAGCTTATGTAGCTCTTGAGTTGTGGGAGCGGCGTCGCGGCAGTGAACGCCGTGCCACCCCATTCCATCGCCAGATGCGGCTTGCCATGGTCCTTGACAGGAATCAACGTCGAAATGGTGCCGAGCGTGTGTCCGGGCGTGAGGTACATGGTGATGGTGGTGTCGCCGAGCGTGAGTTTCTGGCCGTCGGTGACCACCATGTCGCGAACCGGCCGGGCGGCCGCGGACCCGCGATCGAGCAGATCCCAATCGGCAGCGCTTAACAGAAGGTGCGGCTTGAAGGTGTCCTGCAGATATTTCGCACCACCGGAATGATCGCCATGGCCGTGGCTGACCACCACGTACTTGATCTGCGCCGGATCGAGTTCCAGCTTGCCAAGTCCTTCGGCGATTTCAGGCTCGGCGGCGTATCCATATAACGCATCGATCACGATGATGCCTTGGGACGTGGTCACCGCCCATGCGCCGTGGACTTTCGTTCCGACGTAATAGAGGTTGTCGAAAACTTTGACGGGTTCCGCGTACCATTGCTCGCGCGGAGGATCTGGCCGGGGTCCAGCGCCTCGGGCTCGCGCAGGTGCACGATTTGGATTCGCAGGCGCCACAGCGGGTTCCGGGCAGACGGTGCGATACAGGCCGAGATGATCGGTCCCGGCGGCGGCTTTCGCCAGTGCGCGATGCGCTTCCGGGGTGTCGGGCGGTTGCGCGAAGGCCGAACTCATCGCCACAACGCCTAATAGCCAGCGCCGCGCCATAAAATTTACCTCCTTACGCTTAACGGCATTATATCTTTGCCAACTGTAACCATGCCCGTGCGTCTGAGTAACGCATACGATGCAAACCCTCCTTGCCGACCTTCGCTACGGAATGCGGCTGCTGCGGCAGTCGCCGGGATTCACGATCATTGCGATCTGCGCGCTGGCGCTGGGAATCGGCGCGAACACGGCGATTTTTTCGACGCTCGACGCGGTGATCCTGCGTCCGCTGCCTTATGCCGATCCTGACAAGGTAGTGATGGTTTGGGAGGATGCGTCGTCGATCGGCTTCGCGCACAACACTCCCGCGCCCGCAAACTACTTCGACTGGCGCGAAATGAATCACGTGTTCACCGATATCGCCGCATCGCGCAACCGCATCCGAAGCGTGACCGGCGATGGCCCCGCGGAACAACTGACCGGGTTCGAAACAACACCCAATCTTTTCCCGATCCTGGGAGTACCGCCGATCATGGGGCGAACCTTCACCGAGCAGGAGGATCGTGATGACGTGAAGGTGGTGGTGATCAGTTATGGGCTATGGCAGAACCGCTATGCGGGGGCCAGCGACATCACCAGCCGCTCCATCCTGCTCGACGGCACCAGCTATCGCGTGATCGGAGTGATGCCACGCGATTTCGTCTATCGCGATGTGCGCCGTGATTTCTGGATTCCCATGCACGTCACTCCTAAACTCCGGGCCACTCGCGGGAGCCACTTCCTGAATTGCGTCGCGCGATTGAAGCCCGGTGTAACATTCGAACGCGCAAATGAGGAGGTGCACTCCATCGCGCAGCGGCTAAAGCAGCAGTATCCGGATGAAAATCGCTACACCGGCGCGGAGGTCATGCCGATTAAAGAGGATTTGCTGGGCCGTTCGCGTTTCGCATTGATGGTGCTGATGGCGGCCGCGGGATGCGTGTTGCTGATCGCCTGTGCGAACCTGGCCAGCCTGCTGTTGACGCGTGCGGTTGGCCGCAAGCGTGAACTCGCGGTACGGGCTGCGCTCGGCGCCGGAAGGATACGCCTGATTCGCCAGATGGTGACCGAAGGTGCACTGCTGTCGCTGGGCGGCGGAGCGCTGGGGCTGTTGCTTGCTCTCGCGGGAATGCGGCTGCTCACGGGCCTGGTGCCGCTCGGACTGCCGGCCACGGCGCGACCATCGATTGACGCACGATTGCTGCTATTCACGCTGGCGTTGTCGCTTGCGACGGGAGTGTTGTTCAGTCTTGTTCCGGCGATCCAAGCGGCGCGGGCCTCGGTAAATGACGCGCTGAAGCAAGGCGGACGATCGGGTGCAGACGTGCGCGGGCGCGTGACGCGCGATGCGCTGGTGGTGGTCGAGGTCGCGGCCGCGCTGGTGCTGCTGACGGGCGCCGGGTTAATGATCGAGACGATGGCGAAGCTGCGCGCGATCGATCTCGGCTTCCGTTCCGATCACCTGCTGACGTTGCGGACGTCGCAGTCGCCGAAGTATCTCGAGAATGTGAAAGCGCTGGAGTTTCAGCAGCGCGTGCTGGATCAGACGCGGGCACTGCCGGGAGTGGAGGACGCCGCCTACGCCTCCACACTTCCGTTTCAGAGTAGTGGAAACACGCAGGGCTATCGCGTGGAAGGGGTCGCGCCGGATCTTTCTTTTTCACCGGACGCGCTGTATCGCGCGGGATCGCCGAATTATCTGCGGTTGCTGGGAGTGAAGCTGCGCGAAGGACGGCTATACGACGGCAGCGAGACGATGACGTCGGCTCCGGTGATCATCATCAACGAGACGTTCGCGCGGCACTTCTGGCCCCACGAGGCAGCCGTAGGCCATCGCATTTCGATCGACTTTCCGAATCCAAAGTGGCGCACGGTGATCGGCGTCGTCGAAGATGTGCAGGAGCGCGGCTACGATCTTTTCATGAAGCCGGGATTCTACCTTCCCACCTCGCAGGAGCCGTACGGCTCGGCCGACTCCGATATTTTGGTGGTGCGGAGCAAAGGCGATCCGATGACGCCACTCGCCGCGATTCGGAGGATCGTCGCATCAATCGATGCTGATGTGCCCGTCGCACGGGTGCAAACCATGGACGACATCATCGACCTGAACGTCGCGGACCGGCGGCAGCAGATGGCCTTGCTCGGCGCATTCGCGGCGCTGGCGTTGCTGCTGGCGTCGATCGGGTTGTACGGTGTGTTGTCGTACGCGGTGACGCAGCGCGCTCGCGAGATCGGGTTACGCATGGCGCTGGGCGCGAGCGGATCGAGCGTGGTCAGGATGGTGGTGCGGCACGGGATCACGCTGACCGTGATCGGCGTTGCGATCGGCCTGGTGGGATCGTGGGCGGCGACCCGCTCGCTCAAGAATCTGCTTTATGGAGTGAGCGCGACCGATCCGGTGACGTTCGCCGAAGTCGCGGCGCTGCTGACGCTGATCGCTCTGGCGGCGTGCTGGATTCCCGCTTGGCGGGCGTCGCGGGTCGACCCGATCACCGTGTTGCGCGAAGAGTAGACTGGAGACGTGCTGGAACTCGACGCGTATCGCGACTACAAATGGATCGTTGCCGATCCGCGTATGCTGGGCGGCGCCCTCGCGATTCGTGGGACGCGGTTATCGGTTGCCCTGATTCTCGAGTGTCTGTCGAATGGCATGACAGGCGACGCCATCAACGCGAGTTTCGGTCGTATGTTCCCGGCAGAGGCGCTCCCTGAAGTTCTGCAGATTGCGGCCGAGGCGGTCGAAACAATCCATGTGGTTGCCTGACGCCAACCTGGATGTCAAGCTCATTTAAGGCATCGCAGGCATTCAACGAGCATGGTCAGAGGATTAGGACAATACTCTCGCTTCCGGGAATCTCGACAACTTGAAGCGCATTGCGGAATACCTTCGCAGGTCGCAAAGCGAGTCAAGACCGAGCTAGCCGCTTGGCACGACGCGTGCTCTTCTCATCGGCAAGATGCTCGATGGGTTGACCGGAAATCTCGAACAATATCTGGATCTGCTGAGCGCGCGGCAGAAGACCGTGGCGTCCAATATCGCCAACGCCGATACTCCCGGCTACAAGACGCAAGATATTGATTTTCAATTCGAGTTCATGTCGCTGACCAAGGGCGAACATCCTCAAACCATTCAGCCGGAAGGCCTGGCGGAAAAGCCCGACGGCAACAACGTGAACCTGGATCGCGAAGCGCGGCTGCTCTCCGAAAATCAAATGCGTTTCAATCTGGCTTCCGTTTTGGTGAAGAGCCGGTTAAAAGCGGTACAGGAAGCGATCACGGGAGGTAACGGATGAGTCTGTTTTCTTCGATGCAAGTCAGCGCTTCGGGAATGTCGGCGCAACGCACGCGAGCCGAGTTGCTGGTCGAAAACATGGCTAACTCGGAAACCACGCGCACGCCCGAAGGAGGGCCGTATCGCCGCAAAGATGTGGTGTTCACAACCGATGTGCAGGCATCGCCGTTCTCCGCGGTTTTTCAAAATGAGCTGGGCACCGGTGTTGCAGTGGCCGGCGTGACCGAAGACACACATGCCCCCGATCGCCGCTACATGCCGGGGCATCCCGACGCCGACCCGAGCGGATACGTCTCATTTCCCCATATGAATCCGGCCGAAGACATGGTCGATTTGCTGAGCTCCACACGATCGTATGAAGCGAACGTCGCCGCGATTTCCTCGGTGAAAGATATGATCTCGCGTTCGATCGACATTATGAGGACCTAACGCACATGGCGCCCATTCTTCCCACCAACATTTCGATGCCGGCGATCGCAGCGCCCTCTATCGCGCCCGCCACTACAGCGCCGGGTTCCGGAGGCGCGTTTCAATCTGCGTTCGCCGATGCGATCTCAAAGGTGGAAAGCTTTCAGCAGAACGCGCAGACCAGCGTCAACAATTTTCTTTCCGGCGAAGGCGAAGAGCTGCATCACGTCGCCATCGCGACTCAGGAAGCGGAGCTGTCGTTCCAGTTATTCATGCAAGTACGCAACAAGATTGTTGGGGCCTACAACCAAGTCATGCAGATGCAGGTATGAGGAAGACAGAATTCAGGAGTCAGAATTCAGAATTCAGATTCAGTCTACGATTGGATTTGAGTGGATCAATTTAAGCGCCTCTTTCAGAAACTTTCGATTGCTCAGCGGCTCGGTTAGGGATTGCGGTACTGGCGGTGATCGCTGGGCTAACTACGGTCTCCAAGTGGAATAATGAGCGCGACTTTAAGCCTCTGTTCAGCGGTGTGGCGGCGGAGGATGCGGGTCCCATGCTCGCCAAGCTGCGCGAAGCGGGCACGGAATATAGATTGGAAGACAACGGCTCAACGGTGCTGGTTCCGTCCGGCCGCGTCGCCGAGCTGCGGATCGAAATGGCTTCGGCGGGCTTACCGAAGTCGGGCCGCATCGGATTCGAGCTGTTCGATAAAGCCAACTTCGGCGCGAGCGAGTTTGCCGAACAAGTGAATTATCATCGCGCGATCGAGGGCGAGCTGGAACGCAGCATCATGTCGGTTCGTGAGGTGGAGCAGGCGCGAGTGCATATCACGCTCGCCAAAGATTCGTTGTACACGGAGCAGCGCCAGGCTGCCAAGGCCAGCGTGCTGGTGAAGCTGCGTCACGCGGCCGCGTTATCGCCGCAAAATGTCGCTGCGATCTGCCAACTTACCGCCAGCGCGGTGCCGGGATTGTCACCAGATCAGGTATCGCTGGTCGACACCAGCGGCAACATGCTGAATCGCGTGCGACCGAATGCCGCGGGCGATGGATCGCAGGATAGCGATGCTGCGCTCGATTATCGAAAAGGCGTAGAGCACGATCTGCAGAACAAAATATCGTCGACGCTGGAACCGCTGCTGGGCGCGAATCACTTTCGTGTTGGAGTATCGGCCGATGTCGATCTGACCAGCGGCGAGCAAAGCGAAGAGGTTTACGATCCGAACAAATCGGTGATGATCACTTCGCAGCGCAGCGACGATGGACCCGCGCTGCAATCGGCATCGGGAGTTCCTGGCACGGCGTCGAACCTACCCCATCCTGCGGCGAAGCCGGTAACGGGCGCGAGCAACTACGCGCGCCATACCGAGAGCATCAGCTATCAGACCAGCAGGTTGGTGAAGCATACCAAACTGCCGCAGGGCACGGTCAAGAAGATCTCGCTTTCGGTGTTGGTCGATCACGATCTTCGTTGGGAAGGCACCGGCGAAAAGGCCAAGCGAATCGTAGAAGCGCCGTCCGTCGAGAAGCTGAAAGTGGTGCACGATCTGGTCGCGGCCGCGGCAGGGCTCGATACGAATCGAGGCGATCAACTGGTGGTGGAGGCTTTTCCATTCGAGTCCACGCTTACCGCCGAGCCGAATGTGATCGCGCCACCAGTTCCTGTCACGCCCGCACCATCGCCGCTGCCGCCATGGTTGCAGAAACTAATGCAAAAGAACCCGGCCGTCCTGGGCGGCGTAGCCGGTGGAGTGCTCCTCGCCCTGATTGCGCTGATCGTGGTGCTGAAGAAGCGCGGCAAGAGTGCGCAGGCGGCCGTTGAAATGACGGCGGCGATCGAAGCTGGTAGACCGGCGGGCGGCGCCGCATCTCTGATCGAGACTCGCGCCGGCGGGAATAGCGGCGATCGCGCGCGGCTGGAAGCGGAGGGACTGGCGGCGCTCAAATTGAACGAGGCTAAAACCAACAAGGGCGAGTTGCTGACCAAGCATCTTTCGGCCGAGGCGATGGAACACCCGGCGGCGGTCGCGCAGGTGGTCAGGACCTGGCTGAATGGTTAGGAAATCGAATGGTTAAGATCGGCGATCGCGCGACTCCTGACAACATTCCCGGCGTGCGCAAGGCCGCGATCTTAATGGTCATGGTCGGCTCAGAGGCGTCCAGCGCGATCCTCCGCCAGCTTGAAGAAGACGAAGTGCAGTCCATCAGCACCGAGATTGCGCGGGTGCAGACATTGACGCCCGAGGAAGCCGAAGGCGTGCTCGACGAATTCCATCAAATGATGGTCGCGCATGACTACGTGGTGAAGGGCGGGATCGAGTATGCGCGCAAGACCCTGACCGCGGCATTTGGACCGGACCACGCACGCCGCATGCTGGACCGGTTGATGAAGCAGATCTCGTCGGAGACGCTCAGTTTCGACGCGCTGCAAAAAACCGATCCGCAGCAGCTCTCCAAATTCATACAGAGCGAGCATCCGCAGACCATCGCGCTGATTCTTTCCTATCTCAATCCGTCGCAGGCCGCGGGATTGCTTTCCTCGATTCCGGCGGAGATTCGCACGGATGTGGCGTTGCGCATGGCCAGCCTGGATCAAATCTCACCCGAGATCGTGTCCAAGATCGCAGCCGTGATCGGGACCAAGCTCAAGTCCCTGGGGGAACTGAGCCGCGAAGCTTATGGCGGCGTTCACGCGGTCGCGGAAATGTGCAATCGCCTGGATTCAAACACGTCCAAAGAAATTATTGAATATATCGAGCAAGCCAATCCCGCGATTGGTGAAACCATCCGGCACCTGATGTTCGTATTCGAAGACCTGCTGGTGCTGGACATCAATGCGATGAAAGAAATCATCAGCAAGGTGGACCGCAAGATCCTCACGGTGGCGCTCAAAGGTACCAGCGATCAAATGAAGAATCACATGCTGCAAGGCATGAGCCAGCGCGGCGCGGAAATGCTGCGAGAAGACATGGATTCGCTGGGGCCCATCAAGATCAAGGAAGTGGAATCGGCGCAGCAGCAGATTATCGCGGTGGTACGGCAGCTTGAAACCGATGGCGTGATCAGCCTGAAGGGCAGTGCGGGTGAACAGTATGTTGTGTAGAGTCTATCGCGATGGCGAAGGCGCACCCGGCCAGATCGCCGCGTGGCTGCCAAAGGGCGCGGCAGCGCCGGAGCGCGTGGTCACCTCGCGCGGCTGCGGATCGTTGGCGCTGAATCATTCAAGTGAGGTCGAAACACGAATCAAGGCGGCCTACGATCAGGGCCGTCAGGAAGCAGAAGCCGCGGCAAACCAGCGGGCGGCACAGAAGATCGAGCCGATCGCCGCAGCGCTCAGTCGCTTGATCCAGGATCTGGCGGGTGCGCGCAAGCAATTTCGATCCGAAGCGGAGCAGGATACCGTGAAGCTGGCGATTGCGATCGCCAAACGCGTTATGCATCGCGAACTGGCCACCGATCCGCAGGCGATTCTTGGGTTGGTGATGGCCGCGTTTCAGAAACTCAATGGGACAGAGACGTATCGTCTGCGGGTGTCACCTGCCGACGCGGCGGCGATTCAAGCGGTACGCTCGCGCCTCGATCTTCCCGCGACGCTCGAAGTGATTGCGGATGCCTCACAACCACCAGGCTCCGCGATTTTCGAAACATCGCGCGGCGAAATGGACGCGTCGATCGGTACGCAGCTCGCTGAAATCGATCGCGGATTCGCCGATCTCCTGCGGAGGGGCGCGTGACCCTGCTTGGTGATTACATCGACGCACTGCCACGCATCGAAACGATTCGTTGGGCGGGGCGCGTTCGTGAGGTGGTGGGATTATTGATCGCCTCCGATGGACCGGCGGCGGCGCTCGGCGATTTTTGTGAAATTCAAACCCACGCGGGACGATCGGTTCGTGCGCAAGTGGTCGGATTCCGGCAGAGCCACGTGCTGCTAATGCCACTCGAAGATACCGGCGGGCTGCAGCCTGGCGACGCGGTGATCGCGCGACCGGAAGCGGCGCGCATGCGGGTCGGACCTGGATTACTAGGGCGCGTGCTGGATGGATTCGGGAGGCCGATGGATGGCCTGGGTCCCCTTGAAGCGACCGGCTCTTATGATCTCTATGCAACCCCTCCCGGACCACTGGAGCGCGAGCACATCACCGCGCCGCTGGCGACCGGCATTCGTGCCATCGACAGTCTGTTGCCGATCGGCAAAGGACAGCGCGTGGGGATTTTCGGCGGCTCTGGCGTCGGCAAGAGCACGTTGTTAGGGGCGATGGCGCGACAGAATTCCGCCGACGTCAGCGTGATCGCTCTGATCGGCGAGCGCAATCGCGAAGTGCGCGACTTTCTTGAAAAAGAATTAAGCCCCGAAGGTTTGGCGCGCAGTGTGGTCATCTGCGCCACTTCCGATATGCCCGCGCCTCTACGAATTCGCGCCGCGTTTGTAGCGCTGGCAGTGGCCGAATATTTTCGCGATGCCGGCCAGAGCGTGCTGATGGTGATGGATTCGGTGACGCGGCTGGCCATGGCGCAGCGCGAAATCGGACTGGCGGCGGGTGAGCCTCCGGGGCAAAAAGGATATCCGCCGAGCGTGTTCAACCTGCTGCCCAAAATCTTCGAGCGCGCCGGGAATTTCAAGACATCGTCGATTACGGGGTTCTTCACAGTTCTGGTCGAAGGGGACGATTTCAATGAGCCAGTGTGCGACGCGGTGCGCGCGATTCTGGACGGCCACATTATTCTCTCGCGCGAGTTGGGCGCGCGCGGTCACTATCCCGCCATCGATGTACTGAACTCCGTGAGCCGATTGGAAGGCCGCATCGCGACCTCGGAGCATCGTGCGGCTGCACGGAAACTGCGCGAGTCGCTCACCGAATATCAGCGATCGGAAGATCTGATCAATTTAGGAGCCTATGCAGCCGGATCGAATCCACGCCTGGATTCGGCGATTCGGGTGCGGCCGAAGCTGCTTGAGTTTCTCAAGCAGGATGCGGGCCAGTCAGAGCCGGTGAGCGTGACGATCGAGAAACTCAACGCCATCGCGGCGGAAGTTCAATAAAGCCTCATGAAGAAATTCCAGTTTCCTTTACAACGCGTTCTGGATTGGCGCGAGGTGCAGGCGCGCGTGGAGGAGTCCAAGCTCGAAGGGCTCTACGCAGAGCGTGAAGCCATCGACACGCAAGTCACAGCGGTGCTAGCGGAGCGCGAGCGATCGGATCGGGCGGTGGCGGAGGGGAATGGCGCGACTGGCGAGGATCTGGCGGCGCTCAGCGCGTTCCGGCGATTCAGCGTCGCGGAACATACGCGCCTGGATCGCTTGCGGGTGGGATGTTCGCAGCGCATCGCGGCGCAGATTCAAGTGGTCGCTGCGAAACGACGTGATGCGAAATTGCTTCAGAAGCTGGAGCAGCAGGGTATGGCCGCGTGGCAGCTTGATTTTTCAAAACAGATCGACGCACAGGCGGAGGAATCGCACCGGGCTGGCCGGAACGCCGCACCAGTGGGCCCGCTAAAATAGAGCTTATGCGCCGTATTGGCATTCTCACCGGAGGCGGCGACGTTCCCGGCCTCAATTCGGTCATCAAGGGCGTGGTCTATCGCGGCACCGAAAACGACTGCGAAACCATCGGGATCCGGCGCGGCTGGGAAGGCCTGACGCACCTCAATTTTGACGATCCGCACAGCCGCGAGCGATACATCATCGAGCTGGATCGCGAAAATACGCGCACCATCGACCGCACGGGCGGTACCATGCTGCATTCCACGCGCACCAATCCGTCGAAGATGCGCAATCTGCCGGATCATCTCAGCGCCGCCGATTTTCCGTCGGCCGGAGAAGGCGCCAGTCGAACGTGGGACGTGAGCAAACAAGTCCTCCAGAATCTCGAAAAGTTGCGGATCGATTATCTAATTGCCATCGGCGGCGACGACACGCTGAGCTATGCCGCCACGCTCGACAAGCTCGGGGTTAAAGTGATCGCGATTCCGAAAACCATGGATAACGATGTCCAGAGCACGGAATATTGCATTGGCTTTTCGACAGCGATCACCCGCGCCACCGCCGCGATCGGGCGGCAGCGGACCACGGTGGGGTCGCATGAACGCGTCGGAATCTTTCGCATCTTCGGGCGCGATGCGGGATTCACCGCGCTGTATACCGCGTATGTGACGTCCATCCGCTGTTGTATTCCTGAATACGAAGTCGATCTCGAAAAGCTGATCGGCCTGTTGCTTTCTGAAAAGCGCATCACGCCGAGCAATTACGTGCTGCTGGTGATCTCAGAAGGCGCGCGTTGGATCGGGTACAAAACGCAGGAATATGGCGATCCCGACGCGTTTGGACATCGCAAAAAGATGAGCGTGGGCGAAGCGTTGGCGACCGAGATTCGCAATCGCACCATGGAAGACAGCATCGTCAGCGATCTGACCTACGATCTACGCAGCGGAGAGCCGGATTTCGTCGACAAGATGATCGCGACCACCTTCGGCAATATGGCGCTCGAAGCCGTCCTGGCTGGAAAAAGCGGCGTGATGGCGGCACTTTCGGAAGGCTGCTTTGCGATGGTGCGCATTCCAGATCCGGCGTTGGGGCCGCGCCGGGTGGATTTGACTTCGATGTACAACACCAATCGATACCGTCCGAATTACGCCGCGAAATGTGGACTGCCGATTTTCCTGACCAGGGCGTAATCGACATCGCATGAGCCTGTTCAATCGCTTTCGCCGGGCGCCCAAGCCGGCCGCGTCAAGTCCCGATCCCGCGGCGATTCGCGCCTTCTTTAACGACGCCGCGCGCGATGAGGAGCACTATCCTACGACCATCGACCCACGCATTCTGCACGTCAAGGTCGTGCTGGATCACATGGGCGATCTTTCCGGGAAAACGGTCGCCGATATCGGCTGCGGCAAGGGCCGCTTCGCGCGGATCATTCAAGAGCGCGAGCCTTCCGCCAAGATTGTCGCGATCGATCTTGCTGAAGCGATGCTCGCCTATGCGCCGCCGACGATGCTGCGGTGCTCCGCGAGCATGACCGCTCTCCCCATCGGCACGGCGAGTTGCGATGGCGCCTACGCGACCGAATCTCTGGAACACGCCATCGATATTCCAGGCGCCGTTGCTGAGCTGTGCCGCATCGTCAAACCCGGCGGGCGGATCGCGATTATCGACAAGAACCTGGCGGCATGGGGACGGCTGGAGACTCCGGAATGGGAACGCTGGTTCGATCGCAAGGAGCTGGAGCGATTGCTTGCGCGCCATTGCCGCGAGGTGACGTCGCGCGAACTTTCGTATTGGGAAGATGTAGCGCCGGATGGGCTATTTCTGGCCTGGTTTGCCCGCAAGTGAAGATCGCGAAATAGTACTACGGTCCCAGACCGCTCCCCCGCCCGCGTACCAGGTCAAATTGATAGGTTACGGCTATTCCGCGAGTTCCCCGTGCGCCTTATGATCGAGGAGCAATGGAACTCGGCCAATATGAAATCCAAATTGTGGTCAGCCTGGTGGTCCTGCTCGGCGCGGCTTGCGTCGCGCTGATCTGCGACTTCCTCAAGGGCCACAACGAACAGCTTCGCGAGCTCACCATCGAACTGAAAGTGCGGCGAGAGGAAGAACAGCGCCGTTCACAGATGATGCTGGCACAAAAAATGGCCGTGCCCGATGGGCCCAAGATCGTGCCGGCATCCGTGCGCGAACGGATGCGCATGGAGCGTGTCGCTCAGGAGCGCATCGAGCAGCGCGGCGAGTCTCCTGCCCGCGCCTCTGTCAGCACAGTTGGCCGCGAATCCCGAGATCGCAAGCGCCCGCCATCGTCTGACGCTTTGGCCGCGATGGAGCGCGGACAGGCTCTGGCTGCATCGCCCCGAAAGCGTACGGCCGAGCCGGCCGCACCCAAGGCTACGAAATCTGCCGCACAACTTGTTCCCACACCCGTGACGCTGGTCACTCAGAACAACTCAGGTTCGAAAAAGGATTGGGGATCACTGCTGGCTCGCAAGACCACGAAGGGGAATTCGGAGGAAACACATACGATGGAAGCAAAGCGCGATCTGCTCGACGCGGTGGTCGCGGCGACCTCGAACGGTTCCAGCCCGGCCGAAGTGGTGCCCGCCGGCTTTCACGATAACTACGTGCTCAGCCGCCTGCTGCAATCACGTCAGCCGGTAAGCGGACTGGTGGTTTCGATCGGCGTCAACACCCCGCACAACGCCGACGGATCGATGCCGGAACAAGTGCGCCAATTGATGGAATCGCTGCTCGGGCCAAGCGACTTCGCCTGCCAATCGAGCGAAGAGGAATTTCTGCTGATGTTCCCGAACGAGCGCGGCGCCTCCGCACAGCGCCGCTTGAGCGAGATCGCACAGCAGCTCTGGGATTTCCAACTGCGGTCGATGGGTACGTTCTCGATCCTTTTTAGCTGGGGCGGTGTCGAAGTGCGCAGCGAATCGATCGATGAAGCGATCGCATCGGCGAATGAGCGCATGCAGGAAACGCGTCGCGGCCGCAAGCTGCTGACCATGGAACCGCGCGGCGAGGCTCTTCGCCAGGCAGTTTAGTAAGAACGCTGTTTAGTTCTTTACGACCACGCGGACCCAACGGCCTACGGATTTGAGCCACCGCTTGCCGCGAGAGTCCTGCGCTGGTTCCGGCTCCTTCCCGGCTGCGGCTACCGGAGCGGGCGGCTCTGGCGGGGTTATGGCGGGCACTTGCGCGGGAGGTTCGATGGTTGGCGCAGGCTCATCTACTACACGCGCGTCGACTGCCGGGATCGCGACCGGGCCGGTCGAAGGGGCAATATTCCGACTGACTCGAGCGACGTTTTGAGAGGCTTTCCGGATCGGCGGCGGCGCAGGCACTGGTGTGGTGGGCGGCAAGGGCGGCGTTGCCATCGGTGACTTACTAATGGGCGGTTTCGACGCCACAGCAGGGGGCTCTGGCGCTCGAGCAGCCTGGGCGGGCGGAGCCTCGCGCGCGATGCGATAAACCGCTACGCCGATCGCCAGCGCGGCAACCAGAATCGCGCCCCATCGCAAGCCGCGAATCACCTGCTCGTGCATCGGAACATCCTTCATCAACTGAATGATCGACGCGCAGCGAGCAGCGTTACATAAACCGTCCGGGGGTATTTTGCCTGATCGCAGACTAAAGCGAAAACCTTAGTCCTCGAACGCAGGCTCGAATTTATCGGCCCCGCGCGGGCGCAGTTCGCGATTTCGCATCAGAATTCGTGCGCAGGTATTCCAGCGCAGCAGCGCTTCATCGTTGCCGTGCGGGCGAATCGCTTCCGCGCGCTCATAGTGCTCCATCGCGTCGTGCAGCGATTCATACGCCGCGAATCCGGCGCCCGGCGCACCCTGCCGCAGCAGCGATTCCGCCCAGCGTTCGCTGATGATGCCGGCGTAGTAGGCGCGCTCATATTCGTTGTAAATTTTGGCGAGTACTTCACGCGCCTTTGCCGACGTCACCCCTTTTCCGAACTGATCGGTAAGGCTGAGCAGCAGCGTGGTGGTGGCGTGCTGATTGCCGGGATCGATCTGCAGCACATCGAGGCAGATGCTTTCGGCCTGCCACGGTTCGTTCAGCAAGCG
This sequence comes from Terriglobia bacterium, assembly GCA_963819125.1. Taxonomy (GTDB): domain Bacteria; phylum Acidobacteriota; class Terriglobia; order Bryobacterales; family Bryobacteraceae; genus Palsa-187. The sequence goes on along the minus strand of CAWFUQ010000003.1, from coordinate 376,245 downwards.
ATAGCGTTCGGCCTTGGAGAGCGCTTCCGGAATCGCTTCGCTCGAGATGGGTTTCAGTTGGAACACCGGGGTCTCCCTCATTTCGCCTCCGCGTCATAATGAATCGACGAATCGGCGTCATACTTTCGATATTGATCGAAGCGGATATCGGCCTTCGTCAGCGTGTTGCCGAAGCGTGCGATTTCGATGGCACGCGACGGCAGCAGGAATTCCTTCTCGCCGATCCTGGTCATCGCATAATCGACTTCGAGCTGGGCCCCCACTTCACGCGGCGGGTCGAACAGCGATGCCCACGCGGGCTCGGTCGCAATTTCAACATGGACCACATCGCCCGACTCACAATTGGCCCGAATGGTTCCGTGATGCGCCATCGGAACCGCCTCGCGATTCACCTGCATGGCCATGGTGGTCGAGTCTTCGGGAACCTGGTAGCGAAACACGCAGATGCGCCCGTTACTGGAGTCTTCAGCGTGGTCCCAGGTGAATTGCGCTTTCGCTTTGGGCTCGAAAACCTTGCGGATGGAAGTTCCGAATTCGCCGCCGGGCCGAAAGTAGCCTCCCTTGAGGCGCTGCTCCAGGTGATCGGACTTGTCGTTGACTTTGAGCAGGCGGTAGCGTTCCAGGTGCTTCACCATGCTGACTTCCAGCTCCTGCGTATCGAGCTTCGACCACTTTTTCCCTTTCGAGCCGTGATCGGTGGAGCGAATCGTGTATTGAATGCAGGTGAAATCCTGCAGGCGCTCATTGTAGCCGATGGCATTTTCGCGGACGCGTTCGATGATGGCGCGCTGCTCAGCCGGCGTTTCGGCACAAGCGATGACCGCAGTGAGGACGAGAACGGCTCTGGCGATCACGCTCCGATTTTATAACAGCCTACGAGCTTGTCCGCCATCGCCCGGGTATTTCGGCTCGGGTCACTGGTCGAGAGCCCACTTTGTTCGCGCGGATCCAGTTGTTGGCGTCCTTCCGAAATACCAGGGCCAACGTGGCGCCGGGGTAGTGCAGGCGATCGATTCTTGTCGCCTGCGAGTTCGTAAACGCAGGCCACGAAAACCGATGGCCTGCGCTACAACAAACCACTACCGCTGGCTCGCGCCACATTAGCCCTGTCAGTATTTCGGACGCACACCACGAGTAGCCGCCTAGCTGAAAACTCTGAACAGCCGCGCGATCGGATCGTAGAATTCGATCGACCACTCGCTCTTTGAGCGGAATAATCGCGTTGTCGGTGATCTTGATCTCTTCCGGACACACCTTGGTGCAGCACTTGGTGATGTTGCAATAGCCGATGCCGCAGCTATCACGCAGATCGCCGACGCGATCGGCCGTGTCGAGCGGATTCATCTCGAGCGCGGCGGTGTACACGAAGAATCGCGGGCCGATGAACTCCTCGTGCATATCGTGATCGCGCAGGACGTGGCACACGTCCTGGCAGAGGAAGCATTCGATGCACTTGCGGAATTCCTGCACGCGATCGACGTCGGATTGCTGCATGCGCCAGGTTCCATCGGGAGCATCGGGCTTGCGCGGCGCGAATTTCTTGATCTTGTCCTTGACGCGATAGTTCCAGGAGACGTCGGTGACCAGATCCTTGATGCGGGGGAAGGTGTGCATCGGCTCGACGGTCACGGGCTCATCGAGAGGGATCTCGCTCATGCGCGTCATGCACATCAAGCGCGGACGTGCCGTTGATTTCCGCCGAACATGACCCGCACTTTCCGGCCTTGCAATTCCAGCGCACGGCCAGATCGTTGGCCTGCGTGGCCTGAATGCGATGCACCACGTCGAGCACCACCATGCCGCTCTCGACCTCGGTTTTGTAGTCGACGAACTTGCCGCCGCGCATTTGTCGCCGCGCCAGATTCTGAAGGTCGCGCTCGCCATTACTTTTTCTCCTCGATCACCTGCTTCAGTTCGTCAGGCATTTCTTTCACTGGCACGCGTTCGACCTTGATGCCGCCGTCGGCGGCTTTGGTCACGCGAAGATTGTAGCCGCCCCATTCCGCGCTCTTGGCCGGATAATCGTCGCGAAAATGTCCGCCACGGCTTTCCTGACGCTCCAGTGCCGAGCGCGCGATGATTTCGGAAACCGTCAGCAGGTTGTTCAGGTCGAGCGCGGTGTGCCAGCCGTTGTTGTATTCGCGATTGCCGCTGATTCCGGCTTTCGCGGCGCGCTGCTTCAATTTCTCAATGCCGTCGAGCGCGCGTTTCATTTCATCTTCGACTCTGACGATGCCCACCAGGTCCTGCATCATCGTCCTGCAGTTCATGCTGGACGGCGTAAGGATTTTCAGCGCTGCCCATCTTCGCGCCGCGTTCGAACGGTTCCAGCGCCCAAGCGCGCAGTCTCTTCCACCTGCGTCGTTGTTGATCTGCCCGGCGCAGTGCTCTTTCGCGAACTTCGCCGCGAATTCGCCCGCGCGTTTTCCGAAGACGAGAAGATCCGACAGCGAATTTCCGCCCAGGCGATTCGCGCCATGCAGCCCCGCAGCCGATTCGCCCGCCGCGAACAATCCCGGCACGTTGGTCATCTGCGACTCGGCGTCGACCTGCACGCCGCCCATCACGTAATGCGTGGTGGGGCCGATTTCCATGGGCACCTGGGTGATATCGATATCGGCAAGCTGCTTGAACTGGTGATACATGCTGGGCAGCTTTTTCTTGATATGTTCGACGGAAGTTGGGATTTTCTCTTTAATCCAGGCGATATCCAGAAACACGCCGCCGTGCGGACTTCCCCGCCCTTCCTTGACCTCTCTACGAATACAACGGGCAACGTGGTCGCGGGTGAGCAATTCCGGAGGACGCCGCGCGCTCTTATCGCCCTGCGTATAGCGCCAGCCTTCCTCTTCATTGTCGGCGGTCTGGCTTTTGTAGTTGTCCGGAATATCGTCGAACATGAAGCGGCGGCCTTCGCTGTTGCGCAACACTCCGCCTTCGCCACGAACGCCTTCCGTCACCAGAATTCCTTTGACGCTGGGCGGCCACACCATACCGGTCGGATGGAATTGCACGAACTCCATGTCGAGCAGCGCCGCTCCCGCATGAAACGCCAGCGAATGCCCATCGCCGGTATATTCCCAGCTATTGCTGGTGATCTGAAACGCGCGGCCGATGCCGCCGGTCGCCAGAATCACCGCCTTCGCATGGAACAATTTGAAGCGGCCACGTTCGCGATCGTAAGCGAACGCACCCACGCAGCGCCCGGCATCGAGCAGCAGCGTCAGGATGGTGTGCTCCATGTGAAAATCGATGCCCTGATGGATGCCATGATCCTGCAGCGTGCGGATCATTTCGAGGCCGGTGCGATCGCCCACGTGCGCCAGCCGGGGATAGCGATGGCCGCCGAAATTGCGCTGCAGAATGCGGCCGTCCTTGGTGCGATCGAACATCGCGCCCCACGCTTCCAGTTCGCGAACGCGCGCCGGAGCTTCTTTGGCGTGCAGCTCCGCCATGCGCCAGTTGTTCAGATATTGGCCGCCGCGCATAGTGTCGGCGAAATGAACGCGCCAGTTGTCGCGATCGTCGACATTGCCCATCGCCGCCGCCATGCCGCCTTCGGCCATCACCGTATGAGCTTTGCCGAGCAGCGATTTCGAAACGCAGACGACCTTGGCGCCCGCCGCCGATGCTTCCACCGCAGCGCGCAATCCCGCGCCGCCCGCGCCTACCACTAAAACGTCGCACTCAATGGTTTGGTAATCGGCCATGGCTCTAGAAGATCCTCCAATCGGTGATGATGTTCATCGAGCAGAGCCGTATATAAACGTCCGTGAATCCCACCCAAAACAGGCTGAACCACGCCCACATCATGTGCCGTCGATTCAGGCACGACACGCAATCGTAAGCCGCTTTTCGCGCGGGCTTTCCCGACAGGACGTCGAGCCCTCCGCCCACCAGGTGCCGCAGCGAATGGCAGCCCAGCGTGTAGCAGCCCAGCAGAATCGGATTGACGATCATGACCAGCGTCCCTACGCCGATGCCGAACGTCTTCGATCCTTCCGGCCCCCACCACATGGCGCGATAGGCGTCAAACGCCAGGATCACGATGAAGATGAGCGCTAAATAGAGGAAATAGCGATGGATATTCTGGATAATCAGCGGGAATTTACGCTCGCCCCAGTAGCTCTTGCGCGGCTCGCCCACCGCGCAGGACGGCGGATCGGCCCAGAATGCTTTGTAGTATGCGCCGCGATAGTAATAGCAGGTGAAGCGAAATCCGCCGGGCGCCCACAGGATCAGCATCGCCGCGGAAAACGGCATGAACGCGGGCCACCAGGATGGCGCGTTGCGCATCAGCAGAGGCGAATAGAACGGCGAAAGATACGGGCCGAGTTCGTAATGCGCGTTCTGCAGCGCGGCCCAGGTGGAATAGACGATGAAGGTCGAAAAGCCCAGGAACACCAGCAATGGTTCCACCCACCAGTTGTCTTTGCGCGCGGTGCGGCCGAAGCCGCCTTTTGAAAGCGGTACGTCAATCGAGGACATGGATCAGGAGCGCTCCCACGAGTGATTGCTGCACGCTTTGAATCAACAGTGCAGCGTTTCAGAATAGCGTTGTCGCGCCGCTATTTCAACTCGCGTTAGAAAAGCGACTCGCAGGCGACAAACAGCGATCGCCTGCGCTACTTGGTCTGCTTGAAGATCTGGGCGAGTGCGCGCATGCGCTCGGCATCGGCTGGATTCTTGGACGACCCAGCGTCTTTGTCCAGGCTCGACGCCATGGTCTTCAGTTCCTTCGTATTGATCTTCTCAATAGCCGCGTTCATCGCCGCGATACTTCGCCGCGGGATGGCACCGCTGCGCTCCAGTTGATCGACATAAGCACGCGCCACGATCAGGTTTTGCGGCCAGATGATCCTGGGCTGATTCTGCACGTTCAGCTCATCGTAATGAACCTGATTGGCGGCATCGATTTCACGCTGCGTCAGGAACTTGCTGGGCAGCAGCTTGAACACGTCGACGCCGCGCGCGATTTCCGAGCCGTAAATGAACCCGTTGTACCAATAGGTCGACCAGAATCCGCCCAGGATGTGCTTCTCTTTATCCAGCGCGCCGCGATCGAAATAGCCGATCTCAAAGGGATGCGCGGAATCGGTGAAATCCATGATCGACAGGCCGCCCTGATACCAGGCCTGGACCTCGATATCGCGGCCCGGAATCGGAATCAGCGATCCGTTGTGCGCCACGCAGTTTTCGGAATCCGTCTGAATGGCCGGCATCTTGTAATACCCAGCCAGCGTCAACTTGCCTTTCGACAAATTGAAGATCGCGTCGGCGCCCCAGTTCATCGGATCGGTGGCGCGGCAGCGAGGCTGCGTGCCTCCGCCCCACTCATCCGTGAACACCACTTTGGTGCCCGCGTTGTTGAACGTCGCCGAATGCCAGAACGCGTAGTTGGGATCGCTCACCGCGTCGATGCGGACCGGATGCACAGGATCCTTGATGTTCAACAGAATGCCGTTGCCGGAGCACGCGCCGGCAGCGAGTCCGACTGCCGAATACACCGTGATGTCGTGGCATTTATCGGTCTGCGAAGTCTGCTGCGTTCCCTCGCCGTGTGTTCCGCCCTTCCACAATCCATTCAATTCGCCGGTCCTCTGATCGGCGAAAATGCGCGGACTCGCCACGATCTTGGCCTGCTCAGGATGGGCCAGCGGAACCTTAATGATGTCGATGCGGAACAGCGCGGTGTCCGGATTCTTATCCGGATCGCCGCCGACGCAGCCCGCCAGTTCCTCGGCCTGGCGAACGCCGCCGGTGCCGGAAATATAAATGTAGACGTTGTCTTTATCCTTGGGATCGAGCACCAGCGTGTGGGTGTGCGATCCGCGGCAGCTCTGTACCGTGGCGACCTGTTTCGGATTCGCCATATCGGTGATATCGAAAATTCGAACGCCGCGAAAACGCTCCGGACTGGGCGGCGGGACTGGACGCCCTCCACGCGGGGGTGCACCGGCGGTCGCCGTCGGATCGGGAGGAGGAGGCGCGGGGGCAACGTATCCGGGAGGCAGCGGAATGCCCTGCGTGCCGCAATCGATACGGCCGTTCATCGCTTCGGCCGACATGAATAAGAGATGCCCGTATACCGAAACGTCGCCCTGCCCGCCAGGGCACACCAGCGAGGTCTTCAGCGCAGTCTTGGCCGGGTTGTCGATGTCGTAAAAATTAATGCCGTTGTAGTTGCCTACAAAGAGATGATTGCCACTGAACGCGAGATCCGAATTCGCGGAGCCATATTGCACGGTCTGCGGCCCACGGCCCGGAGGCGCGTTGGGATCCTGCGGCGGCGGGAACGGTTCGGTCGCGCCGCCTGTGCCCGGCGCGAATCCCGGTGGCTTCTGCAGCGACATGATTCGCTCCATGCCGAACGCCGCTTCGCCGGCATCAAACAAGCCGGGCTTTAATCCGACGCGGGGATCGGATTCAGGAGCGCGCGGATTCACGGGCGCGGTATTGCCGCCGGCCTGGGCCAGGCACAGCGCCGGAATCGATAATGCAAGTACGATGCGTGCGATCATTTGGTCCCCTTGGTCTTCATGCCGTCCACCATTGATTGCATAATTTTGATTTCCGCGCCCTGCGTATTGTCGACGTCGGTGACGAAGTCGTAAAGCTGCCAGTCCTGCGCCGTGGCGGGATAAGCGTACAGATCCGCGACCATGGTCAGCGCGCCCTTGTGATGCTGAATCATCCCGGTCAGAAACAGATAATCGAAGCGATCGCCTCTGGCAGCCGCCAGATCTTTCATCTGCTGCGCGGTCAGCATGCCGGGCATGGGCGCCATCGCCGACATGTCCATGGTTCCCGGAGCCGCGTGATCCATGTGCGACATGTCGTGCGGCATCGGCACGGCGAGACCACGGTCCGTGAGCCAGTTCCGCATCATGCGAATTTCGTCGGTCTGCGAAATGCTGATGCGCTGGCCCAGCTTCAGCAGAGCCTTGTTCTTGGTATGGGTAGGCATCATCGCCGTCATTTCGACGGCTTGCTGGTGGTGATGAATCATGCCCTGCATGAACGCGATGTCGGCGGGCTGCAGAGGGATCGGTTTGATCGACGCGGTCTTGGGAGTGAGGACCGTGCCCTCATGTCCGGGTGCGCCCGGCTGCACGATTCTCGCGGCATCGGTTTGCGCGAGGCACACCGCAGCCCCAGCCAGACACACAAATATCACAATCCGGTTTTGAAACGCCATGACACACGATAAATCGCGCCGCTGTCTATGTCAATATGAACAACGGCGTGAGAGACTAAAAGCACCATGACCGTCGACCGTTTGAAGGAGATCGTCACCCGCCGGCGCGCGCTCCTGATCACTCCATTCGCCTTTGGAGGCCTGTACTTCCTCACCTCACGAAAAGAGCCGGTACGCGCGGCCAGCGGCGATGCCGATATCGCCGAATTTGACGATCGCGGCAACCAAACAGGAGTGGTTCGCAAACAGCGCATCATTCGATCCGACGCCGAATGGAAGAAGACGCTGACCAGCGCGCAATTCTACGTCGCCCGCCGGGCCAGCACCGACACGCCGTACACGGGAACCTATTATCAAATGCATCAGGCGGGATTGTTTCGCTGCGTGTGCTGCGCGACGGCGCTGTTCAGTTCGGAAACTAAGTTCGATTCCGGCACCGGCTGGCCCAGCTTCACCGCTCCGCTCGCCGAGCAAAATATTCGTAAGCTGAACGACAGCAGCATGCTGATGGAACGAGTGGAGGTCCGCTGCGCGCTGTGTGACGCTCATATCGGCCATGTGTTCGACGATGGCCCTCCGCCCACCGGCATGCGTTATTGTCTGAACGAATCTTCCCTGCATTTCGTGCCGCGCCCCGCCTGATATGCGCTTTCGGGACCGCATTGGCCGGGTTCTGCGCGCGGGCGGCGGTGCGATCAACGGCATGCTGTATGACCGGCTCAGTGCGATTGAAGGAAAGCTCGACCGGCTGGAACAACAACACCGGGCCCCAGCGCCGATCCTGGTTAACCCTTCGCCTTTGACCGCCGCCCCGCTGCCGGTACCCCTGCCCGATGCTCTGCCCGATCCCTCATCGGACGAAAAATGGGAGGAACTTCGGACGTTTTCCAAGCTCGTCAACGCCCAATTCAACCCCGCGGTCATTTACGATATAGGGGCAGCCGAAGGCGAATGGTCCGGAGCGATCAGCGCCCTGTTCCCCGCATCTCAGTTTCATTTGTTCGAGCCGCTTGCGTCGTTACTTCCGAAATATTCCTCGGCCCTCGAAATTCAACTGCGGCAACATTCGAATTTTACGCTGCACCCGGTAGCGCTGGGTGCGCAAAACGGAAACATCACCATGAGTCTCAAAGCGGACGGAGTCAGCTCCACCGTGTTCGACATGGGCGACCATCCCGATTTCGCGCAGCGTCAGCAAGTGCTGCAGTGGCGGCTCGATGATTTCGTCGAGCGCTATTCCTTGCCCCTCCCGAATCTGATCAAGATTGACGCGCAGGCGGCCGAGTTCCTGATCCTGAGCCACGCCTCGCGCTGCCTCGCAAACGCATCGCTGGTGCTTGCGGAAACCTGGTTCGACCGGGGCTACGGCCCGGGAACGCCCTTGATCACGGAGATATCGGCGCTGCTCGACTTGCACGCCTATCAACTGGTGGAGATCGGCCATCTGTTCTACGACGACAATCATCGCTTGTATGGGTGCGATGCCATTTACTTGAAGCGGGACCTGCTCGCGCGATTCGCCCCGGTGCTACGATCTGTATAGTCGTGCTACAGCACGCTTGCGGTCTTCGTGCATATACCTGACGGATATTTGAGCCCGGCCACCTGCGTCGCGAGCTACGGCGCCTCGGCGCCGTTCTGGTACGTGGCGCTGCAGCGGCTGAAGCGCGCGATCCACACCCGCATGATCCCGCTGATCTCCGTGTTCGCGGCGTTCTCGTTCATCGTGATGATGTTCAACCTTCCGTTGCCTGGCGGAACCACCGGCCACGCCATCGGCATCGCGGTCGCCGCCATTGTGCTGGGGCCCTGGGGCGCAATACTCGCGATCTCCATCGCACTCGCCATTCAGGCGCTCTTCTTCGGCGACGGCGGGATCACTGCTCTCGGCGCGAATTGCTTCAATATGGCGATCGTTGGATCGCTGGTTGCGTACGCGGTATATCGCGCCATTGCGGCCAACGCTCCTATCGATTCAAAGCGTCGCGTGTTCGCCGCGGCAGCAGCCGGATACATTTCGATTAACGCCGCTGCGCTTCTGGCCGCCATCGAACTCGGCGTCCAGCCGATGCTGTATCACGATGCCGCGGGTTCCCCTCTGTACGCGCCCTATCCTCTGAAGATCGCAATACCCGCCATGATGATCGGGCATCTTGCGGTCGCCGGGATTGCGGAAATGATTCTCGCCGCCGGCGTGGTCGCGTATCTGCAGCGTGCCGAACCACAATTGCTCGCCGCCACTGCGTCACAAGCAATCGAACAGGGGTTACGATCCGGGTGGAGGGCGACCAAGCCGTTATGGGCTGCCGTCGCGATTCTCCTGATCCTCACACCGCTCGGAATTCTTGTGGCCGGCAAAGCATGGGGTGAATGGTCACCGGTCGATTTCACCACCCCGCAAGCTCGCGAACAGATCGCCGCGGCATCCTCGAATTCCCCGCTCCCAGCCTCCACGCCCGCAGGCCTGGAACAGCTCGCATCCTTCTGGACATCGCCCATGCCGCGCTACGCGCCAGCATTTCTTCACAGCGCGGCTTTTGGATATATGTTGTCCGCGGCCGTGGGGACAGGCTTGGTGGTTTTCGCCACTCTGTTCGCAGGCTGGCTTATTCGCGCGCGCGTGAAGTCATGAAACGCAGCTTCATCGAACGAACGCTGGACGGGCTGGCCGCGGTCTCCGATTTCGCATCCAGCGCCGAGCATCTTGCTACATCTCCTGGCGCCCTTCAAGCGATCGACTCGCGTGTGAAAGTCGCGGGAACGCTCACGTTGATCGTCACAGCCGCGCTGGCGACCCGCTTCGAAACCATTGCTGTGATCTTCGCGATGGCGCTTGCTTCGGCGATTGCATCTCACGTTCCCATCGTCAAGCTGGCCAAATGGGTGTGGCTACCGGTAATGGCGTTCAGCGGCGCGATCGCGTTGCCGGCGTTCTTGCTGGTCTCGCAACGATCCGCCGAGTTGCTCCTGGCCCGCGCCGCCACTTCGGCGACGTTAGGGGCGCTGCTCGCGCTCACCACGCCATGGCCGAGCATACTGAAATCGCTACGATGGTTCCGCGTGCCTGCAGTTCTGGTGGCGATTCTCGCGATGACCTATCGCTACATCTTCGTGATTCTCGAAACCGCGCGCGACACATTCACCGCGCGTAAGAGCCGCACGGTCGGTGCGCTGCCCCCTTCAGAAAGCCGGCGCATCGCGACCGGCGCCGCCGGCGCGCTGATGAGCCGCAGTATTCATCTCGCCGGGCAGGTTCATCTCGCCATGCAATCGCGTGGATTTCGAGGCGAAATCTGCCTGCTCGACGATCCAAATCCGGTGGGACGCAGGTGAACGTGCCGGTGTTCGAACTTCGCGACGTGTCGTTTCGATATCACGACATCCCCGCCATCGACAACCTGTCGCTGAGCATAGCGCCTGGTGAACGCGTGGCCTTGTTGGGTGCGAACGGATCCGGGAAATCAACATTGCTGCAACTGCTCGACGCGCTGATCTTTCCATCGTCAGGCGAGGTTCGGTTCCATGGCGAACCGCTTGAGGAACGCCGCATCTCCCTCGAATTCCGCCGCCGTGTGGGCCTGGTTTTTCAAAGTCCGGACGTGCAGCTTTTCAATCCGACCGTTTTTGACGAAATCGCTTTCGGGCCGCTGCAACTCGGCTGGACCAAGGATGAAACACTGCGTCGGATCGATGAAGCGCTCGAAATGATGGAGATTGCGCACCTGCGCAGCCGCCCTCCCCACCAGCTTTCCGGCGGCGAAAAGAAACGCGTCGCGCTGGCGTCGGTTCTGGTGCTCGATCCTGAAGTTCTGCTGCTGGACGAACCTACCGCCGCGCTCGACCCGCGCAGCCAGGGCCAGATCATCGAGTTGCTCCGCGATTCCTCGCACAACCGCACCGCCGTGATCGCCACTCACGATCTGGATCTGGCCGCCGAGATCGCCGACCGCTGCGTGGTGCTCAATCGCGGCTGCGTGGTGGCCGATGGTGCAACTCGCGATATCCTTCGCGATGAGGCATCGCTCGAGCGGTTCAATCTCATTCGGCGCGCGAGAATCAAACAATGAAAGATACGGGCGAGCATATCCGGCGCGTCCGCCGCATCGCCATGGCGATGCCAGGAGCAGAAGAAAAGCTCTCGCACGGTGCACCGACGTTCTTTGCGAAAAAGAAAGTCTTCGTCATGTTCGCCAACAATCATCATGACGACGGCCACATCGCCGTTTGGATTCCCGCGCCGCCCGGCGAACAGGAATTATTGATCCACACCAACCCAAAAATCTATTTCCGTCCGCCCTATGTCGGCGTAAAGGGCTGGGTCGGCGTGGAACTTCCCGAAATCGGCGATGACGAACTGGGCGCCCACATTCACGAGGCTTGGCGCATCGTCACCGCGCCCGCTATGAAGAAGCCTCGCAAATCGCGCTAGTGGTGTGCGTCACAGATCCCAACTCTTCTGGAATAAGGTGGGGCGGACCCCTGGTCCGCGGCCGAGGCCCCCGTCGGCCTTTGACTTCAGCACGCCAGCCGGGCCGGGGGGCCCAGTGCGGACGAGGGCGTCCGCCCCACTTAGTGTGCAATCTGTGTGACGCACTACACTAGAACTTGCAAACGCACAGGCGGATCATAAATCCGCCGCAGGTTGGAGACCTGCCCCACAAGGCTTAGTCGATCAACCCGTTCCGCAGCGCGAAACGCACCAATTCACCGGTCGAATGCAGATTCAGCTTCTCCATCACCCGCCCGCGATGTGCCTCCACCGTGTAAACGCTCAAATTCAACGTGGTCGCGATCTCTTTATTCGTCTTTCCCTCCGCGATCATCTGCAACACTTCGCGCTCCCGCGTGGTCAACAGATCGATCGGGTTGCTCACGTGCTTGCGATAATCCGTCAGGACCGCATCGGAGACACTCGGACTCAAGTATGCTTCGCCCTTCGCCACGGACCGCACCGCCGCGATCAGATCGGCATCAGCCGAGTCTTTCAATAAGTATCCGCGCGCGCCAGCCCGCAGGATCTCGCGCACGTACACCGAATCCTTGTGCATGCTCAGTGCCAGCACTCGCGTCCGCGGCGCACTCTCGGCGATCCTGCGCGTCGCCTCGATTCCATTCAGCTCCGGCATGGTGACGTCCATCACCACCACGTCGGGATGCAGCTTCTCCGCCAGTTCCACCGCCTCACGCCCATTCGAAGCCTCGCCGACGATCTGCATGTCGGATTGCGCGGATAAAATCATGCTGAAGCCCTGCCGCACCAGCGAATGGTCATCCGCCAGAAGAATCTTGATCACGTGGTCTCCTCGACTGCTGTTTTCTCGAGCGGCGCCGACACTTCGATTCTCACGCCTTTGCCCGGATTCGATTCGAGCTCCAACGTCCCGCCCGCGCTCCGAGCCCGCGCGCGCATTCCGCTCAGTCCCATGCCCCCGCTCCGTGGCTGTTCGAATCCGCGGCCATTATCGGATAGCGTCAAGCGAATCGAATCGCCCTCTGCGCGCAAATGAATCGCGACCTTGGTCGCCCCCGAATGCCGCGCCACGTTGGTCAACGCCTCTTGAACAATTCTGAACAGATGTGTTTCGGTCTCGTCCGGCAATCGCCCGCTGAATTCCGATTGGTAATCGACCGCGACTCCTGTCCGTTCCGAGAATCGCTCGGTCAGCCAGCGTAAACTCGCGTCCAGCCCGAAATCGTCCAGAATGGTCGGCCGCAGCAGTTGCGACAACTCCCGTACATTCGAGATCGACTGATCCACCAATTTGATGCAATCGGCGATTTTGCGATCCGGCGCATTTCCGTTTGACGCCGCCAGTGTGAGCAGGTTCGATTTGATGGCCGTCAGCGATCCGCCCAGTTCATCGTGCAGCTCATGCGCGAACCGCCGCGCGGTCGACTCCTGCGTCTCCAGCAATCGAAAAGAAACGCGGCTTAGCTCGCTCGATTGCTCTTCCATCTGGCGAAACACCCGCGCCGCGATCCGCACCGTAATCCCCGCGCACACCAGCGCGATCAGCAGGCAGCCGCCCACCAGCAACTTGGTATCGCGCACCAGATTCTCGGTCTGTTGATCCACGCGCTGTCGCGTCTCCACCGCGCGAGCATAGCTCGAATCCACCAGCCGTGCCACTTCCCTGGTGACGGCTTCGTGCTTGAAAAAAAGATCACGCGACGCTGCCGCCGGCAAAGTTCCATCCAAAAGCTGGTGCGCTTCTTTGGAAAAATCCGTCACCGCTGTTTGCAGCCGCGCAAGAGCCTCGGCATTGGGCCCACTCGCCCCTTGCGAAACCATGCGTGCGATCTCACCATCGGTCTGATCCAGATCCGCGATCATGCGGTCGCGATCCACATCGCCAGGATCTCCCGAGAGCCGGTAGAACGCCGCAGTGAGCACGTTCTGCTCGCTCTCCACTTGATCGAGCAACTGCACAATCAGCAATTGATCCGACACGATACTGTCCGCGCTCGCTGCGGCCGATCGCGCATTGTTCACCCCGATGATCGCGGCCGCAGCCATCAGCGCCAGCACCAAGGCGAACCCGATCACCAGAACGCGTATGAGCGTCGTCATCCTGACTTCAGGCTAACGTTTATTCATTAACAAATGGTCGGCATCATTAGCCAAAGCAAGCGGTTGCGAATCGCCTCGCCGGGTGATCGTGGAATTTTCGAGGCCGGAGCATGATGGGAAGCGTAGGGTGAGATTGAAAACACCCGCTAACTAAGGAGAAAGAGACCATGAAACGCATTATTCTGACCGCATTGATGACCGCCGCAGCGGTGCTGGCGCAATCCACCCCGGCTGCCCCGGCCAAACCCGCCGCGCAATCGAGCTCGACTTCCACTGCCAAATCGACGGCAAAGACCGCGAAACATAAGAAGAGCAAGAAGTCCAATCAGGGGACCGCGGCATCGACGCAGGCTCCCAAAACCTCGAAGTAACTGGACGACCGCGCGAGGCCGGCGGGCTGTCGCCGGCCTTAGTTTTCGGTGGGCGTTTTATTGATGTGATCGATCACAATCACATCCACCGGCACCTTCTTCGACTCCAGCCGCAATCCCAGCTGCGCCTGAAGCGCGGTCAGGAAAGGAGTCGCATCCTCGTCCAACTTTTCTGCTGGATCGTCCGGCCTCCGCATGAAATCGATGTTGAAGTCGTAGACGCCGGTCAATCCGCTGCGATCCGTTACCGGCTTCCCCAATTCCCTCTCGCATATCGCGCGGATATCCGCCATCGATTGCATTCGTCCCGAATGGCGAAATCTCCCGTCCGATAACCGAAACACAATATGCGCGTTGCGCCCCGGCGGCAACTGCGGTTCGCCGTCGCGATCTTTGATGGGAGCGATCCTTCCGACCGGAATGTCGGGGTCAGGGGGCGTTGCAGCTTGTTCGGCGGTGCGTAACTTCGAGCCACTCTTAGCGACCGCGAGCTCATAACCCGCGATATCGCGCGTTTCGCGATGGAACCTCATCCCGAACCGTTCGATCAGCAGATTCTGCATCATCTGCTGGTAGTGCGCCTGATCGGTGCCCGGCGGAATCTTCCCGTGAATGTCGTACAACGTGTCCGGCAACCCTGACGGCATCGAATACTGATAGGACGAATTGATATTGAACGCGAGCCGCACCAAAGTTCCGAATCGTAGGCGGACACCCGTAAACTGGGTCGGGTCATTCGATCCCGGTCCTCCCGAGAAATATGCTCCGGCGTTGGCGTCGGTATTGATCTTCACCGTCGCGACTTCGAACGCGACTTTGGGGTCTTGCGCCCATGCCAGCGACGTCGCGGCGAAAATCATAACGGTCCGCATCAGTTTTCTATCGGTGTCTTACTCATCTGATCGATCACGGTTACGTCAATCTGCAATTTCTTCGGTTGCAACTTCAATCCCAAGGCCGACTCGATCGCAATTTCAAATGGCGCCGCCGGGTCATCGGTGCCGCCCAGCGGAGTGGAAGACGCCGAGTCGCCAGCGGATCCGCCGCGTCCCAGCGGCGCGAAGTCGACGTAGAAATCATAGACGCCCTTTAATCCCGTTTCGTTGATCACCGGCTTCCCCATCATCGATTCGCACGTCTGCACAATGTCAGCCATTTCCTGCAATCGCGCCGTGATTCGTTGCCGCCCATTTCCAATCCCCATGCGAATCTTTCCCTTTCGCCCCGGCGCCAGCAGAGGCTTTCCATCCGGCGATTGCACGGTTCTAATCGATTCGTTTGCATAGGCGAGATCCGGACCGGTCGCCGCCGCGGCTTCCTGCATCTTTAGCCCGCCTTTGGCGATCCGCAACTGATAACCCGGCATCTCACGAGTCTCTTTGTGCAGCTTGATGGCGAACCGCTCGACCATCAGATTCAGCAGCATCACATTCAATTCTTCTCGCGTTGTACCTGGTGGAAGCTTCGCGACGATATCCACTTTGACGTCTGCCATCCCCGGCAACGCCGCAAGGCGGTAGGCTTTTCCATCCAAGGAGCGAGTCAGAATCGCAGTCAGCCCTATGCCCTTCGCCCGAAATTGCCCTGGATCGTCGGTGCCAGGGCCTCCCTCAAATCCGAGTGGACCTTGCCGGCCAGGCGGGGATAGCTTCAAGGACGCGACCTCGAACTGCAGCTTTGCGTCCTGCCCGAAAGCCACTCCTGCCGCGATCAAAATCAGTGCGAGTCGCATATCAATTCTCCACTGGAGTCTTTTCCATCTTGTCGATCACCACCACCCCGATCGGCATCTTCTTCGGCTCCAGATGCAGCCCGAGGCTTTCGATCGCGACTTCGAACGGCGGGAATGATTCGGCGACCGCGTTGCCCGGTATAGATGATGACGAATCCCCGGCCGGTTCGTGGAACCCCGGCGGCGAAAAATCGAGATAGAAGTCGTACATCCCGGTCAATCCCGTCTTGTCGACCACTGGACGGCTCACTCGCTGCTCGGAGATGCGGCGAAGGTCGGCGATACCTTGCAGTCGCGCGGTGATGCGCTGATGCCCCACACCCATCCCCATAATGACCATGCCTTTTCTTCCGGGGGCGAGCAACGGCAAGCCGTCGGGTCCCTTCACGCTGGCCACGCGCGGCGGACCGCCTTCGGCTTGTTTCGGATCGGCAGGCGTAGGAATTGAGGTGTCCGATTCCTTCATCTTCAGCCCACCTTTAGCGATCACGAGTTCGTAGCTCGGCAAAATGCGCGTCTCACGGTGCACCTGCGCTCGAAATCGCTCCCTGATCAGGTTCTGCATCATGATATTGGCCTGTTCCTTCGTCGCTCCCTCAGGAACCTTGGCCGTGATGTCGACACGAACATCCGACAGCCACGACGGCGCGATGAACTGATAATTCTTCACGTCGAATGCCTGAGTCAGGATGAGGTTCAGCGGTAGATTGACGTAAGTAATCTGCGATGGATCGGGAGTGCCCGGCCCACCCGACATTCGCATCCCGCCCTGCGGTGGAGGGCCGGCGGTGGACAGCTTCACCGACGCGACTTCGAACTGGAGCTTGGAATCCTGCGCGAATACAGCGCAGCCGACAAGAGAAAGAACAATCGAAAAGCGCATACGCGCCATTCTACTACGGAATTAGTACGGGGAATTAGTAGGAAGTTAAGTCGACGCGCGCGCCGTCTTCGACCAGCACCGGAGGGTTCAGATAAAGATAGCGCCCGCAGCTCTCGCAGGCCATGAGTTGTTCAGAGCGCCTCAGATCCTGCAGATGCTGCGGCCGCAGCACGATCTGGCATGCCGAACAGCGTCCGCCGATCACTTCCGCGATGGCCGTGCCATTCCACTTCTTGCGAATGCGCTCGTATTCCTTCACCACCGGAGCCGGCAGCTTCGCGGCCGATTCCTTGCGTTCGCCGCGCAATTGATCGAGCTGCGATTGATCCGCCGCAGTGCGCTCGCGCGCCTTGGTCTTCTCCGCCTCGACGGCTGTCTTTTCGGCTTTCAAGGCGACTTCCGCTTTCTTCACGTTCAGATCCAGCGGTTCCGATTCGCCCATCAGCTCCAGAATTCGATCCTCTGCTTTGCGGATCTCTTTCTCGATGAACTCGATCTCGTGCTGGAACGCCTTGTACTGCTCATTCGTTTTGGCGCCCACCATCTGGTCGCGCAGCTTCGAGATTTTCTGCTCGTGAAGCTGGATCTCACCTTCCTTGAGCTTGCGCTCTTTTTGATTCGCCGCCAGCGCGGCCCGGTCCGCCTCCAGCTTACGATTGTGCGATTCCAGCGCCTTCTCGATCACCGCGATGTGCTTCGGCAACGCCGCGATTTCTTTATCCAGACCGGCGATCCGTTGATCTAGCGCTTGAAGATGGAGGACCAGATGAGTATCTGGATGTGTGGACACGATTTAATTTTAACATGCCGTTCCCTCCAGGCCTCCCCGGAGAACTATCCGGCCGATCGGCTACATTAACTTCATGCATCATCATTTCGAGAATATGTCCCCGGTGCCGTTAACCATCGAAGGTTCCAGCATGCTGCACCAGATGCTGCGCGTGCGCTGGGCCGCGTGGCGCCAGCTTTCCGGTGAACAGCGCAATGGCATGCTACAACAGGCCGCGTCTGTGCTCCGGTCCATGGAATCCGCGGGCTCGGCCATGTTTTCCCTGATCGGTCATAAGGGCGATCTCATGCTGGTGCATTTCCGCAACAACTTCGAGGATCTGGATCAGGCTGAAAACGCGCTCGTCAAACTTCCGCTGTTCGATTACCTGGAAGTCACGGGATCGTACCTTTCCGTGGTCGAACTGGGGCTCTATGAATCCACCGCGAAGGTTTACTCCGCGCTTGCCGAAAAGGAGATCGCGCCGCACACGCCTGAATGGAATGCGGAGATCGAGGACACCCTCCAGCGCCAGCGGACCGCCATGCAGCCCCGCCTGTTTCCCGAAATCCCGGCGCACAAATTCATCTGCTTCTATCCCATGGATCGCAAGCGCGGCGAGCACAAGAACTGGTACCAGCTTCCTTTCGCCGAACGCCAGCGCCAGATGCAGGAGCATGGTGAAATCGGCCGCCGCTACGCCGGCACGGTGCGGCAGATCATTTCCGGTTCTATCGGTTTCGATGATTGGGAGTGGGGCGTCGATCTGTTCGCGGAAGACCCGCTGGTGTTCAAGAAGCTGATTTACGAAATGCGCTTCGACGAAGTGAGCGCCGTCTATGCGCTGTTCGGAACGTTTTACGTAGGTCGCCGTATCGGCATCGACGGTCTGACGAATCTACTTTATCTCGCTACTTGATCTGGGCGCCTGATTTGGCGGCGGCAGTCCTGGCCAAATCACGATTCTTAATCGCATTCGCGTAACCAGGATTCAGCCGGATCGCTTCGTCCAAATCGGCGATCGCTTTGGCATATTCGTGCATCAGGTAATACGTAAACCCCCGAGCGTTGTACGCCTGCGCCAGGTTCGGTTGCAGACCAATCGCTTCATCCAATTCCGCGAGTGCTTCTGGATACTTGCGGGCATTCATCAGCTCGCGTCCCTTTTGGTTGTGCATCGCCGCTGCCTTCGGATCGGCCGTCTTGGGCGCGACAGGCGGCGCAATCGACTTTGACACAGCCTTCGGAGCAGATTTCACGGGCGCTGGTGCAGGCGCGCGAACGGGCGCCGGAGTCACTACTGGCGGAGCAGCCGGCTCGGGCACACTAACTGCGGGCGGAGGCGCCGACAGAGTTTGCAGATCCAGGGGCCGCGGATCAATGAGCGGCTTCGCGGAGGCTGCTGCCTGGCTTGCGGTCTGTTGCGAAGTGCGGGGCGCATATCGCACCGCGATCTTCGCCTGGGTCTTGGCGAGCACCGCTTTTGCTTCCTCGTAATCCGGCTTGAGTTGCAACGCGACGGTCAGATCGCTCTGCGCTTTATCGTAATCACCCAGCAGGTAATAGGCGCTTCCCCGCGCGCACCAAGCCTCCGCATACTTTGGTGCGAGCTCGATCGCCCTGTTTCGATCCGCCATTCCCTCATCATGCCGATTGAGCTGATGATACGATCCCCCGCGCGCTACCAGCGCCTCCGGCCAATCCGGCTTCAGACGCAGCGCTTCCTCGCGATCAACCAACGCTCTCTCGTGATCGCCTTGCGCGGCCCACACGCTCGATCGCGCCAGATAGAGCTCCGGTTCCTTCGGCGCGAGTTCGATGGCGTTCGAAAAATCGGCGAGCGATCGCGAGTAATCGCTCAGCTTCGCGTATGCGGCGCCGCGTAGCGTCAGTGCCCGGACATTCTTCCCGTCGATCGCTAACGCGCGAGTGAGATCCTCAATCCCGCGATTGAATTGGCCCTGCTGCCCATATGCGAATCCGCGCTCGACGTAGGCACTCGCATCGCCCGGCTTCAGCATCACCGCCTGATTCAAATCGTCGATCGCTTCGCCGAACCGGCCGAGCGCCATCAGCGCCTGCGCGTATCCTTTCCAACCTTCCGGATCGTCGAGGCGCAGCTTCTTCGCCAAGGCGAAATCGTCCAGCGCGCGCTCGTGCTGCCCCAGCCCCTCATACGCCCGCCCGCGAGCACTATAGGCCTGCGAGGTCGGCGGCCCCATCGCGATCACTCGCGTCAGATCGTCGATCGCCTTCTGATGCTCGCCGGTCTTTTCGTAGGCTTCGCCGCGGGCCCGCAGCGCATCGCCGTAGTTGGTCGAACCGTTCAGGGCATGCGTGAAATCGCTGATGGCGGGCGCGAGCCGTCCCAGCATCACTTGCGCCTTGCCACGATGGAACCAGCCCGGCGCGCTGTCGCCCCACGCGATCGAATTTGAAAATGCCGCGAAGGCTTCGTTCCACTGCCCGCTCTGTTCGTAGCGCAAGCCCTGCCGGAATTCGAACTGGGCTTTCTGGGGAACGGACGCGAGCTCATTAGGCGCGCCTTGCTTCTGCGAGCATGCAATGCTCGCGAAGACCAGTGATGCAGCGATCGTCGCTCGCATCACGTTAAGCCGCTTTGAGCCGAATATCGACAATCGGCGAAGTGACAATGGGTCCACGATATCCCGGATGGCGATATTCCAGGTGCATCCCACGCCCCAGAAACGCCGCTTTCAGCATCGAGCCGCCCCAGTTCGATCCCGCGATCCGTACCAGCACCGGCTCGGGACAAAACTCCGGATGCCCGGAAATCCACGCCTCGCCATCGCGCACGATCACCAGCGTGTACCCACGATTCTGCGTAATTACTTCGAGCGTACTGGTGTCCGGCAGGTCGCGCAGGTATACTCCACCCTCGATTTCGCTGCGAATGATATTGCCGTTGACCTGATCGCTCAGGTTTTGGTGAGGAACGAACATCATGCTCGTCTCAATCATCGCCTTGTTTATTTTACAACTGCAGGGTCTCAATATGGAAGTATCGGCAAGCAAGGCACATATCCGGAAAAGATACAATGGATCGAAATGGGGCATTTCTACAGCCGTCCGGAACTGGTCGAAGCACGTGCCGGATGGCGCGCCGCCGGAAAAACCGTCGTGTTCACCAACGGCTGTTACGACATTCTGCATCCCGGGCACATTCGGCTCCTCGAAAAGTCGCGATCGCTGGGCGATATCCTGATCCTGGCGCTCAACACCGACGCGAGCGTGGCGCGATTGAAAGGACCTACCCGGCCTCTGCTTTCGCAGGAAGAACGCGCGCGCCATGGCGATGGCGCTCGATGCCGTGGACGCCGTCACGTTTTTCGACGAAGACACGCCGCGCGAGCTGATCGCTGAAGTCCTGCCCGATATTCTGATCAAAGGCGCGGATTGGGCGCACTTCATCGCGGGCCGTGAAGAGGTGGAGGCGGCAGGCGGCAAAGTGATGGCGCTGGCGCTGGAACCCGGGTTTTCGACCACGAACATCGTCGAGGAGTTGCTGGCCCGTCGTCCCTAGCACCTCCCGTGACGCATCCTGCCGTTCGCGATTTATTTCAAACCCTCAGCCGCCATCCTGCATTCCAGGAGTTGGCCGGAAAACTGGTGCGCCGCGAGCCCGGGCCGTTCTCGCTCGGCGGCCTCACGCCCAACCGCGAAAGCGCTGTATCTAATCCTGCTTTGGCAGGCCACCGAACGGCCTCTGGTGGTCATCGCAGACGGCAACCAGCGCGCCGAATTACTGACCGAGCTTGCGGAGACATTTTTCGACCTTTTGATTTCGCACACCGGAGCCGGTCCTCAATTGCTGCCCGCGCTGGACGTGCTGCCGGGGCAGAATCTTTCGCCGCATAGCGAAATCACCGGCGCTGCGCGCCATCGGTTTGTGGCGATTATCGAATCACGCAGGCGCCCATCACCATTGCCCCGATCGCATCGGCTCTGCTGCGAACCCACGCCGCCGAATACTACCGGCGTCTCGCGCTCGAATTGCGAACCGGCGAAGAGCTGCCGCTCGAAACCATCGAGCAGCACCTGCGCTCCATCGGGTACGAGAAGCGCGATCCGGTGGAGATGACCGGCGAATATTCCATCCGCGGCGGCATCCTGGATATTTTTCCGGCGGAGCAGCGCGCGCCCGCTGCGCATCGAATTCTTCGGCGACGAAATCGAATCGATTCGCAGGTTCGATGTCGAAAGCCAGCGCTCCATTCTGAAAGTCACCGAAGCTCGCGTGCTTCCGTTAACGGAGCAGCCCCGTACCGGTGGGAACTTTCCCGGCTGGGAGTTGGCGTCCGCGCTGGACGATCCGCGCGAGCATTCCATCTTCTCGTTGTCGAGAGAATCGGAAGAGAAATCGCCCATCGTGGTGCTCGATGAGCCCGAGCAGATTCGCTCCGCCGCTGAGCGTCACTGGAAGCGGCTCGATCAACAAAACGCACCCGAACTCGCGTCGGCCAACTATTTCTCCTGGGACGATTTCGAGAGCCGATTGCAAAACGACACCCGCCTCGCCGTCCGCGAGTTGGATCTCGAAGCAAACGCGCCGCACGTCAACACGCGGCCGTCGATGGCGTTTCATGGAACATGCAGGTCGCGGTCGCGGAAGCGAAAACATTGGTCGAGCAGGGCTATCGCGTGGCGTTTTTCGCACCCACCAATGGCGAACTGGAGCGCCTGGCCGATATCCTGCGCGAATATTCGGTGCCGTTTCAGCTCGGCCTGGCGCCGAATGAAGCCGCGTCGCCGTATCTGGCCGAGCGCGCCTATCTCGCGGGTCCCGTCGCCAGTACGTATCTGATCAAAGGCCTCGCTCGCCGCGGGACGATTTTTCCGGAATCGTAAATCGCATTCATCGGATCGGAGGATCTGTTCGATTCCTCCGACCTGATCGCGCGTCCCGGCGTCACCAAAGCGCAGTTGACCGCCTTCGCTGCCGATATCGCCGATCTGAAGCCCGGCGATTTCGTGGTGCACGTCACGCACGGCGTCGGCAAGTTCCTGGGCCTGCGCGAAATCGTCCAAGGCGAGCAAAAAGGCGACTTCATGTTGCTCGAATATGCGGGCGACGCCAAGCTCTACGTTCCGCTGACGCGCATGGATCTGGTCGAGAAGTATCGTGGCGCGGGCGAATTCCCGCCCCCTCTCGACCGCCTGGGCGGCGCGACCTGGACCACCCGCAAATCCAAAGTCAAAGCTAGCATGCGCGACATGGCGGACGAGCTGTTGAAGCTCTACGCCCAGCGCCGCATGGCCGAAGGCTTTTCGTTTTCGAAAGATTCCAACTGGCAGCGCGAATTCGAAGACGCCTTCGAGTTCACCGAAACCAAAGATCAGCTCTCCGCCGCAAAAGATATCAAGCGCGACATGGAATCGCCGCATCCCATGGATCGCCTGCTGTGCGGCGATGTCGGCTTCGGCAAAACGGAAGTCGCGATGCGGGCGGCGTTCAAGGCGCTGGGCGACGGCAAGCAGGTCGCGGTGCTGGCGCCCACCACGGTGCTGGCCTTCCAGCATTTCGAAACGTTCAAACGGCGCTTCGCGGCGTTCCCGGTGCGCATCGAAATGTTCTCGCGCTTCCGCAGCGCCAAGGAACTCAAGCCGGTGATCGAAGAAATCGCGGCCGGCAAGGTCGACATCATTGTCGGCACGCACCGCCTGTTTTCGAAGGACGTCGAATTTCGCGATCTGGGCCTGTTGATTGTCGACGAAGAGCAGCGCTTCGGTGTGCGCCACAAGGAGCGGCTGAAGCAAATCCGTAAAGACGTCGACGTGCTGACCATGAGCGCGACGCCGATTCCGCGAACGCTGCACATGTCGATGCTGGGCATCCGCGATATGAGCGTGATCGAGACGCCGCCCAAGGATCGTCTGGCGATTCACACCGTGGTGGCGCATTTCGATCCGGATCTGGTCAAGACCGCGATCGATCAGGAGATGAGCCGCGGCGGCCAGGTTTATTTCGTGCACAACCGCGTCGATTCCATTTTTTCCCGCGCGGCGGCGATCCAACAATTGATACCGAATTGCCGCATCGGCGTCGGTCACGGACAGATGGGCGAGGAAGAGCTGGAACGAGTGCTGCTCGGTTTCATGCGCCACGAATACGACGTGTTCGTATCCACTACGATCGTCGAAAACGGTCTCGACATTCCGCTCGCCAACACCATCATCATCGAAAACGCCGAGCGCCACGGCTTGTCGGAGCTGTATCAACTGCGCGGACGCGTGGGACGATCGAATCGGCGCGCGTACGCGTATTTACTGGTCCCGCAGGATACCGAATTGAGCGAGGTCGCACGCAAGCGTCTGGCCGCACTGCGCGAGTTTTCCGATCTCGGCGCGGGATTCAAAATCGCGGCGCTCGATCTGGAGCTTCGCGGCGCGGGCAACTTGCTCGGCGGCGAGCAGCACGGCCACATCGCATCGGTCGGATTCGACATGTACCTGCGGCTGCTCGAAGAAACGGTGCAGGAACTGAAGGGCGAAGAGATGCCGCTCGAAATTCATTCATCGCTGAATCTCGGACTGGATATTCGCATTCCTCCGGAATATATCGCCGACGAAAATCAACGGCTGCGCGCCTACAAGCGCATCGCCGACGCACGCGATGCCGAGCAGGCCGATGCATTGCGCGCCGAACTGGCTGATCGCTACGGTCCGCCCCCGGAAGCCGTCGAGACGCTGCTGCAATTCGCTCGCCTTAAGACCCAAGCCGAACGCGCCGGCATCGAGGCGATCGATCGCCGCGGCGGAGCGCTGCAAATCAAGTTTCATCCCGGCGCCAAGATCGATCCAGCGCGTTTAATGGGCCTGGTTTCTTCGCAGGAGGGCGCGCAGTTCACACCCGCGGGTGTGCTGAAACTTCCCATGCCCGCGGGCGCAGAAAATCCTGCTGCGATTCTCGAATTTTTACATGCTTCACTCGAAACGCTGGCGCCCGCGCCCACGTATACTTAGATCATGCGATCTCTGTGCACTTCGATCACGATTGCCGGTTGCGTAACGGGAATGCTCGCCGGAAATCTCCGCGCCGACGTCACGGTCCTCGAAGAAATCGTCTGCAAGGTGAACAACGAAATCATCACCCGCAACGAGCTTGAAAAGGATCGCAAGGACATGGAGGCGCAGATGCGCCAGCGCAGCGGGCTGACCGGCCGCGCGCTGGTGGAAGCGGTCAACGACGCGAACAAGGATCTGCTGGCGTTGCGCATCGACAAGCTGCTGCTGATCCAGAAAGCCAAGGAGCTGGACCTGAAGGTGGACAGCGAATTACAAAAGCGTCTGGCCGATCTGCAGCGTCGCTCCGGCATCGCCGACCCCAATGCGTTTCAGGAATGGGTACATGAAGGCAGCGGCATGCCGTTTGAGGACTACAAGACCGATCTCAAAAATCAGTTCATGATCCAGCGCCTGATCCATCAGGAAATCGGCTCCACGCTGAAGGCGAAACGCGAAGAACTGGAAAAGTATTACAACGAGCACAAGGCCGAGTTCCAGCGCAAAGACCAAATCTTCCTGCGCGTGATTTTCATTTCAACGGAGAACAAGGATTCGCAAGGCATCGCGGCCGCCGATCGCAAGGCTCGCGATGTTGCCCGCCGCGCCAAGGCTGGCGAGAAATTCGTCGAGCTGGCGCAGGCGAATTCGGATGCCGCGACGGCCTCGAACGGCGGTGAAATGCCGGGTTTCGAGAAAAAGGAACTGCGCCCCGATGTGGTCGCGGCGGTGTGGGAGAAAGAAAAGGGTTTCGTCACCGATCCGATCAAGACCCAATACGGCTACGAAATCTACAAGGTCGAAGAGCACCAGAAAGCCGGTCTCGCCGAGTTCGAAGAAGTGCAGGGACAGGTGGAAGATCGTGTCCTGAGCCCGCGCATGGAAGTCGCGCAGCGGGACTATCTCACCAAGCTGCGCAAGGATGCGTTCCTCGAAATCAAGCAAGGCTGGGCTG
Source organism: Terriglobia bacterium (assembly GCA_963819125.1). GTDB lineage: Bacteria > Acidobacteriota > Terriglobia > Bryobacterales > Bryobacteraceae > Palsa-187. The sequence goes on along the minus strand of CAWFUQ010000003.1, from coordinate 350,743 downwards.
ACACGGCCGCCGCGCCGGGAAAGAACACCGCCTGGCAGGATGCGGCGCAGTTGACGCCCGCGACTACCACCAAAGAAGAAGTCGCCGCGGAGAAGCACAAGAAAAAGCTGATGGGCCTGATCCCGATTCCCGGCACCACTTCGAAGAACACCGGAACTTCGTCGTCGCACTAAGGCTGCCGCCCACGAATGAAGTCGCCCTATATCGCTGATCTTCAGCCCAACCAGACCATCACCGGGACGTTCCTGGTCAGTTACAAGGAAATCCGGCACAAGAAATCGGGCGAGCCTTATCTCATCCTGACGCTGGCCGATCGCACTGGCGACGTCGACGCGCGCATGTTCGACAACGCCGCTGACGTGATCGACACCTTTGAGCGCGAGCAGTTCGTGCGCGTGAAAGGCTTGCTCCAGGTTTTTCAAAATCGCGCGCAGCTTACCGTACACAAGATCCAGCCGGTGCCCGAAGCAGAAGTCGAGTTCGGCGATTATTTTCCGGCGTCCACGCGCAATCGCGATGAGATGTTCGCGGAGCTTCAGAGCTGGATCGCGTCAATGACCCACCCGCAGTTGAAGGCGCTGCTGGACCACATCTTCGCCGACCCGGAAATCGCGCTCGCCTATCGCACCGCGCCAGCCGCGAAATCGGTTCACCACGCCTGGCTGGGTGGATTGATCGAGCACGTGCTTTCGCTATGTCACCTGGCGAAATTTACCGCTGCGCATTATCGCGGCATCGATTTCGATCTGCTGCTGGCAGGCGTGATCCTGCACGACATCGGCAAAATTCGCGAACTCACCTACGCGCGCGGCTTCGGCTACAGCACTCCTGGCCAGTTGCTGGGCCATATCACTATCGGTGTGCAAATGGTGGATGAAAAGATTCGCGAGATCCCCGGCTTCCCCGCCCGCCTTCGCGATCTGCTGCTGCACATGATCCTCAGCCATCACGGCGAGATGGATTTCGGATCGCCCAAGGTGCCGCAATTCGCCGAGGCGATGCTGCTGCACCAGCTCGACAATCTGGATTCGAAAATGGAAATCATTCGTGGCGCCACCGAGCGGGATCACATGGTGGACGGCGATTGGACCGCCTACATCGCGCCCATCGAGCGCAGCCTGCTCAAGAAGAGCAAGTATCTCGATGCTTTATCCGAAGCTTCGCCGGAGATGAAGGAAGCCGCGCCCGAGCCGGCGCGTCCCGCGCCGAAAGCAGCCGCGCCGCCTCCATCGGACTCGCCCTTCGCTTCCAAACTGCAGCAAGCCCTGCGCAGCGATCGCTAACCATGCCACGCCGCGGCGAGTCTGCAGCTCATCGCGAAATTCCACCGCCGCTGGAACTCGAATGCCTCAAGGCGCTGTGGGCACTGGGCGAAGGCACGGTCCGTGATGTTCGCGAAGTGTTGGTGGGAAATCGCAAGCTCGCCTACACCACGGTGATGACGGTGCTCGATCGCCTGGAAAAACGTGGCGGAGTTTCACGCCGCAAGGACGGTCGCTCGTTCGTTTATCAACCGCGTGCCACACAAGAAGCGCTGCGCCGTTACGCGGTAAAGGAACTGATCGACCAGTTTTTCGGTGGATCGGAAGACGCGCTGCGGCACTACCTGGCGCGCCCGCGTACGGCCACAACCCCTTCTGATTCAGCCGATTCCATGGACGCGTCGCTCCTCTAAGGCGCGTCGCTCCCTATCTCCAGTACCTGGGCCGATTTCGATCGCACTAGTACGGCGTGCCCGAACGGTCCATAGGTCCACGACGCCCTGGTTCCTAAGATTGACTAGGAAATCTTAGGAGTTCCGGGTTTATGAAGAAGTTTCCAATCATTGGCGCGGTGTTGGCGGTTGCATCGGCGGCGTGGGCAATCCCGGTACCTCCGCCCGCTTGTTCCACCACCACTCAAACGTTAGCGAGTTATGTAGCCCTGGGGACCAACGGATGTGAAATCGGGGATAAGGTCTTCAGCAATTTCGAATACAGCGGATCGAACCAGAACGCGCTCACTATTGGCGCTGCGAGCATCAATGTAGACACGCTCGGTTTCACTACCGGCATGGATCCAGCCGAGTTGGGGAACGCGAATATCGGTCTCCAGTTCAGCGCAGGATGGTCGGTCAGTAACGGAGCCGAACAAGATTCGCTCATCACTTTCACGGTGACGGTCATTAACGGCGCGGGAATGGCGATTACCGATGCCGCGGTCGCACAGACCTCCTCTGGCGCAAGCGGATCGGGATCGAGCGCCAGCGTTACCGAAGGCGGCTGCGCCAACACGACTCAGAATCCGAACTGCACCCCAGGCGTCTGGAGCGTGCTGACCTTCCAGAATGGCAGCGGCGGAACGCAGACCTCGCAGGACGTGATGATCGCTCCCAGCGGCAGCATCAATGTCAGCAAGGACATCACTGTGACCGCTCTCACCGGCGGCCAGGCGTCGTTGTCGGCAGTGCAGGATACTTTTTCGCAGAGCCCGACGGGCGTTCCCGAGCCGGCGACCATGGCCCTGGTTGGCGCGGCGCTGATCGGCCTCGGCATCATCCGCCGCCGCAAGAAGTCCTGACGGTCAAGCAGTCTAGAACGCAGTCCATCCTTCTTCAATGCCGGATGACGCCGCCTCAAAACGGTATCATCCGGCTTTTTTTGCCCCAATAGCACGCGCGGTACACTAGAAACTCACATGCTTATCGTCATGACCGCGCAGGCCACCTCGGCCGATATCGAGCGCGTTTGCAAAAAAATCGAAGCCCTGGGATTCCGCCCGCACCCGATGCCGGGCGCCCAGAAAACCGCCATTGGGATCACCGGAAATCCCGGGCCGGTCGATCCGTCGGAATTTCAAGATCTGCCGGGGGTCGCCGAAGCGATCCGCGTATCGAAACCCTATAAGCTGGTCAGCCGCGAGGTGAAATCGGAAAACTCGATCGTGTACGTCAAAGGCGTGCCGGTCGGGGGCGAGGAACTGATGTTCTGCGGCGGCCCCTGTTCGGTCGAAAGCCGCGAACAGATTCTGGAATCGGCGCGCGCCGTGAAAGCCGCAGGCGGGCAACTGCTGCGGGGAGGCGCGTATAAGCCCCGAACTTCGCCCTACGCGTTCCAAGGGCTGGGCGAAGAAGGACTAAAGCTGCTTGCGGAGGCACGCGAAGCGACTGGATTGGGGATCGTGACCGAAGCGATCGACGTCGAGACCTTCGGGCTGGTGGAACACTACACCGACTGTATTCAAATCGGCGCGCGCAACATGCAGAACTACTCGCTCCTGCGCCGCGCGGGAAAGTCGCGCAAGCCGGTGCTGTTGAAGCGCGGCATGTCCTCGACGCTGGAAGAATTCCTGATGGCCGCCGAGTATATTCTGTCCGAGGGCAATTATCAGGTGATCCTGTGCGAACGTGGGGTGCGGACGTTCAGCGATCACAGCCGCAATACGCTGGATCTATGTGTCGTCCCGGCGGTGCAAAAGCTGAGCCATCTGCCGATCATCGTCGATCCCAGCCATGGCACCGGCCGCCGCGATCGCGTGCATCCCATGGCGCTGGCTGCGATTGGCGCAGGCGCTTCGGGATTGATCATCGAAGTTCATCCCAATCCGGATCGCGCGTTGTCGGACGGCTATCAATCGCTCTATCCCGACCAGTTCAAAGAGGTCGTGAGCGACTGCCGCGCGATTGCGGAATTGCTAACCAAGCGCCATCTCGTTCATGCCTAGCGATTACTCGCCGACCGATCTCGCGCATGCGCGAACAATTCCCTCGCGCTGGTATCTCGATCCCGAAATGCTGGCCGCGGAAAGCGCGAGAGTCTTCGGGCGAACCTGGCAGCCGGTAGGGCTTGCGAGCCACGTGGCCGAACCTGGATCGTACTTCGCGTGCGACATCGCGGGCGAGCCCGTGGTAGTTACGCGCGATAAATCCGCCAAGCTGCACGCGTTTTCGAATGTGTGCCGTCATCGGGCGTCGATTATCGCAGAGGGCCAAGGCAAAGCCACGACACTGCGCTGTCCGTATCACAATTGGACCTATGCGCTCGACGGTCGGCTGCTGGCGTGCCCGGAATTCGAAGGCGTGATGGATTGGGAAGCGTCGTCGGTGGTGCTGCCGCGCTATCAGGTGGAAGTGTGGGGGCCGCACGTGTTCGTCAATCAGGACTCAACTGCCCCGCCCCTGGCTGAAGTGTTCGGAGATATTCCTGCGGAGGTCGCCAAGATCGGTTGCCCCGTCGATCAACTCGTATTTTCCGAGCGTCGCGATTACATCGTGGAGTGCAACTGGAAGGTCTACATCGACAATTATCTGGAAGGCTACCATCTACCGGCCGCCCATCCAGGGCTGATGCGCGAGCTGGAATACGCGAGTTATCGGGTCGACAACTATCGCTATTATTCGTCGCACATCGCGCCCATCAAACCTCCGAATCCGGGTGTTCCCGATCGTCGATATGAGACGGACGGGCTGACGGCGCTGTACTACTGGATCTTTCCGAACTACATGCTCAACTGCTATCCCGACAACTTGAGCACCAACATCATTCTGCCGCTGGGACCGGATCGCACGCTGACGATTTTCGAATGGTTCGGATACCCGGGATCGAGCGTGAAGTGCGAGACGATCGCATTCAGTGAAGAGATCCAGCAGGAAGATATCAAGCTGTGCGAGAACACGCAGAAGGGCCTGCGCTCTCGAGCGTATGATACGGGCCGTTTTTCGGTGAAGCGCGAAAACGGCGTCCATCATTTCCATTTGCTGCTGCACGAATTCCTGGGCTAGGAGTGCGGTAGATCAACGGCGCCGCGTTCGTCTGGGCAGTTATCTACTTAATACTTGCTTACTGGCTAGGTTTTGCCGGCATCGGCGCGTACCACATTCCAGAATTTGAGGCGCGAACGTCAGAGAGCGCGCTTGGGCTGCGCAACCGCCCGGCGATTTTCGTAGGGCCCGGTGCGCAAGATCGCGACAGCGCGCCGTTGCGCCCAAACGCGCTCTCTGACGTTCGCGCCTCAAATGCAACGCGCGGTGGGTCTGCAAGGGTGATCGACGAGTCGCGCTCGCGTGGGTACACTGATAAGCTGACGAGGAAATATAGATGAACAGATCCGGCAAGATGACCGACGATGAGCGCAAGCTGGCGATCGACCGCCTGAACGCCTCGCGCGCGAAATTCCTGGGCGTGCTCGAAGGCGTTTCGCCTGCGCAGGCGAAGTTCAAGCCGAATGCCGAGCAGTGGTCGATCCTGGAGCTCGCCGAGCACATCGCCATTAGCGATGAATCCCTGCGCGGATTGATTCGCGGTGCTTTGAAGCGTCCGGCGCAGCCCGAGATGATGGAAGAAGTTCAGTCCAAGGATCATCGCTACAAGCGCGAAGTGCGGCCGCATCCCAAAGGCGTCAACAAGGCGCCGGAAAATCTGTCGCCGCAGAATCGATTCGCGACGCTCGCCGAGGCCGCGACGGAGTTCAAGCGCCAGCGCGCAGATACGATCGCCTACGCGGAATCGACGCAGGACGAATTGCGCGATCACATGGCGCCGCATCCGGCGTTCGGCCCGATGGACGCTTATCAATGGCTGGTGGCCTGCGCGCTGCATGCCGAGAGTCACGCGATGCATATCGAGGAAGTGAAGAAAGATCCCCATTATCCTGCTGCATAACGTAGTAGAGTGAATAGATTCCAACCAGGAGAGTCGTAATGAAGATCGTGATTGCAGTCACCATGCTGGCCGGTTTGGCCTGCGCACAAAGTGCAGTGAAACACATCCAGCCGGGCAACGGGCCGATCGCGCAGGCGGTGTGGGCGGGCGACACGCTGTATGTGAGCGGCCAGCTTCCTTCGCCGGTCAAGCCGGCTGATCGCGCCAGTGGCACACCGGCCGAATGGGGCGATACGAAGACCCAAGGCGCGAGCGCTCTGGGCAAGATCGAGGCGATTCTGAAGGAACAGGGTCTGACGATGGGCAACGTCGTCAAGATGACCGTATTCCTGTTGGGCGATCCGAAGAACGAAAACAAGATGGATTTCGCGGGATGGAATGCCGCGTATTTGACTTATTTCGGAACCAAGGATCAGCCGAACAAACCGGCTCGGAGCGCGATACAGGTGGCGGCGTTGGCGAGTCAGGGACCGCTGCTGGAGGTCGAAGTGATCGCGGTAAAATCGAAGTAAATTCTCTGCGACGCGTCTGCAGGACGCGTGGTATATTTGGGCTGAACGCGCCTGTTCGTCGTCAAGGGCGGGAGTAATTCAGTGGTAGAATGCCAGCTTCCCAAGCTGGACGTCGCCGGTTCGACCCCGGTCTCCCGCTCCAACTTTTCAATAGTTTACAAAGCTTGGTATCAATCTGAACTCCGTTTGAACTCCATTTTAAATCGGACCGCCTCTAAGTTATTGAAGCTGTGTACCTTCCGCCTTATCCAGTGAACTCCGTTTGATGGAGCCTTGTTGGAGACATCCAAGCGATTTCTTATCAATCGCTTGACGTGATTTTTCCGTGTGCGAATGCCAGCTATAAGCAAGGCTCGATCTTCACGGCACATGCACGGAACCGCCAGCCACGAATACGGGCGCGTTGCTACGATGCCTGTGCGTGCGGCCCCAGTGCAACTCGAAGGCGCCAGTTTCGCAGTCAACTCGATCTGCTCCCCCAGAACGCTGACCCAAATGGCCTCGTTTTTCCTCGACCTGCAGGTTCAGATCGAGCAAGGCGGCCAGCGCTGGAGGTGTGGCGCTGCTTTCTTGCGATCTTCCGGAGTCAAGACGCACCGCGACGTCGGCCGACACGCCGGCTTCCCGGAAGAATCGGCCGTCGCTAGTGTGGTACCGTGCAACTGAAACTAGAAGCGTCTTCCGCATTACCCGTCCCGTTGTATTTCGCTACTTGAGGATAAGCGCACAGCGGACGCGTCTGTCCTCCGCCTTTGGCCACAATCCGCTCCGGTGCCACTCCTTGATCTACCCAATTCTCAAGGGCGCTGGCGAGATTGTCTTGCGGGGGACCGTCCGCCACGCCGGCCTGGCCGAAACTATTCGGACCTGGCCCGCCCCCACAATGCAGCATACCTGGAACCAGGAACAGCCGGACGAAGCCGTCTGCTTGTTTCGCACCCATTTTGGACACGATATCGCGGTAGTACGAAATAGTGTTCAGCGCCGAGATCGACGGATCGTTCCAGCCGTGGTACAGAATCAACTTGCCTCCCCGCTCGTTAAACTTCGTGAGGTCGGGGTCGGTGGCATTCAGGATGCGCCCTAACTTCTCGTCAGCCAACTTGACGTCGCGGTCGAGATCAGCCGAGTAAAAATTCCAGCCAGGGTCGTTATACACCAGGTTCCTGAAAACGTTCGTGGCGGCGACGTAATTTGCGCTGCTCTCCAAATTCGGTCCTATGATCGATATCCAACCTCCCGGACCATTCTCCGCGCCTGGAAGGTGCCCGGGGAAAATCTGTTCGTCCTTGCTGTTGACCGCTCCGGAATAGAGCTTGCTCAAGGTCGTGACTTGCCGTGGCGTTAGGCACACGTCTGATTCGGCCCCTTTGCAAAGCAGCATGCCAGGATCGAACCGGCAACGGTCGGGGCGATCGATGATGCCGTCGGCAGCACCGCACGCAGCCAGAGTAGCCGCCTGGATAGCAGGTAACTTCGATGGCGGGATGTAGGCGCCTGGTTCCGCGAGTGCCTGGACGTCCCAGATGACACCGCTAAAGAGGTGCGTATAATAATTCGCGGGATCGCCGGCGATAATGCCGTCGTAGTCTGCGGGATAACGTTGTGCCTCCATAAGCGCCTGCCGTCCGCCAGCGGAACAGGAGTTGAAATACGCCCGCCGCGGTCCGGTAGCATAAAAGGCGCTCACTAACGCCTTCGCCTTGTCTGCCGTCTCATGCACGGCACGATATCCGAAATCGACGACCTTTTCGGGATGTTTCCCCCAACCCGCATCGGCCTGGCCGGCTCGATGACCGGTATCGGATGCCGCCGTCGCATAGCCTGCGCGGATTGCAACCGCCATCTGTGCGAAGGGGATGGAGCCTCCAAATCCGACATTTCCGAACCCTTCAAACTTGCCGTTCCAACTCTCCGACGGAAGCCAGACTTCGAACCCAATATCTGAGTCGGAAGATGGCTTGATCGAGCCCGTCACGCGGCATAACGCCGGCAGGTCCGGAATCGTCGCCCCGGCCGGAGGAGCAAAGGAACCGGCCGCCATGCGTTCCGCCTTGCTGATGCTAGTCGCCGGCAAGGTGAGCCTGGCGAGTGCCTCGCACGTGACCGCGCTGGCTGGTAACGATGCCGTTGCCAGGACGCTTGCACAAAATGGAATTCTTACAAAAGATAATAACGTCATGGAAACTCCTCAAACGAAATTGTCAATTCTCACGGCGAAATCTTAGACTAGACATGACTGGCCACCGACACCAAACGCAAACTGGATTGCGCCCGGATGGCGGGCTATCCTCCTCTATCCGTCTCCGTCGATCCGCAATAAAGTCATGGAAGGATGCCCGGCATACGGAAACGCCTCTCTCGTTCGTACGAAGACAGTCGCTCGAAATCTCGCCGGCCGCGAGGCCTCCCCTATTTCCCGGGCTTTGCCGTAGGCGGCGGCCCGGGCGGCACTTCAGATGCCGCGATATCGGAGATCGACTTCCAGGATCCGTCGGCTTGTTTCTTGTACACCTCGACGACGCTCCCCTTGTCGTTCACCGGCTTCTTCGAGACCGGATCGGTCACCGTCATCGCATAGGTGCATTGGGCGTATCCGTATTCTCCCGACTTGGCGACTTCGATCCGCGGACAATCCAAGGCCGTCATGTTCAAAGCCGGATCGGCAATCATCTCTTTGATCACCGAGCGGCGCGCTTCTGCGTTCTTTGCCACCGGCATTCCCGGGACCACCACGACGGTGTCATCGGCGTAGTGCGAGAGCAGCTTGTCGAGGTCCCGCGCGTTGAAATCGCTTTTCCACCGCAAGACATCCTTGGTGATTGCTTGGATGTCGGCGTCGTGCGCGCCCGGCTGCTGGGATGCTTGGTCGCATCCGGCGGTTAGCGCGAACAGTAGAGTTACGGGGACTGCCATTAAGATTCGTGTCATCTGAGTGTGTTCTCCTCTAGGGCCGCGCATCAACTCGCGATTTCCCTGGAGGAAACAGTAACGGCCGCGTCCGGAAAACAGAAATGAATCCCCACATGATCTCTTAAGTTATTCATTACAATGCTGTAAATGCCGGATGTGACTCAGCGCGGAGGCGCTCACAAAGTGGTAGAATCGGCGGGATCGCATGGCATCAAGAATCATCCGGTTTGGGGTGTTCACACTCGAACCAGACAGCGGAGCGTTATGCAAACGCGGCGCTCCGGTGAAGCTCCAGGACCAGTGTTTCCAGATGCTGAGCATTTTACTGGAGCACCCCAACCAGGTGGTGACGCGCGAGGAGCTTCGAGCGCGCTTGTGGCCGGACACGTATGTGGACTTCGACGTGGCGCTCAACACCGCAGTGCGCAAAATCAGAAGAGCCCTTGGCGATTCGGCGGAGAATCCGCGATTCATCGAGACGGTTCCGAAGCGCGGGTACCGTTTCATTGCGCCGGTGGAAGAGGTTCAGGCTGAGTCGAGCCCCGTGTCTGCCGATCCGACGCCCCCGCCATTCGGCTCGCCCAGCGGCTTGGGAATTGCGCGGGCCCGTTGGGTCGTCGCGTTGGGGCTGGCAGCGATTGGCGTTCCTTTGATCGCTCTATGGCAGGGCCGGCACGAGAGGGGCCTTTCGCCGCCCGGACGATTGGAGTCAATCGCTGTCCTGCCCTTCGTCAACAGCAGCGGGGACGCCGGCATCGAATATCTCAGCGACGGATTGGCCGAAAGCCTCATATACAGTCTTTCAGAACTGCGGTCCCTTCGGGTGATGGCTCCTGGGACCACGGCCAGTTTTAAGGGCCGCGAGGTGGATCCTCGAGTGGTGGGACGTGAACTGCACGTCGCGGCAGTGGTCCAAGGCAAGGTCTATAAACGTGGGGAGTTGCTCATCATCGACGCTGATCTGGTGAACGCGGCCACCGGGGAGGAGTTGTGGCGCAGCCGGTACCGCCGCCAGATCAGCGATGCGCTCGACCTGGAGCAGGAGATCTCCGGCGACCTCACGCGCAAACTTCAGGAGTCGCCAAAGTCCGAACAGCCTGAGCATTTTCCGCGGCGCACCACCACGAACAAAGAGGCCTACCAGCACTACCTCAAGGGCCTGTATGAAATGCGGCAGCTATCGAGTGACTCCGCGGATCAGGCCGTGAAACATTTCGAACAGGCCATCGCGCTCGACCCCAACTACGCCCTTCCCTATTTCGGTCTGGCCTCAACCTACCAAGTCCTCGACGACTGGGTGCTTTCGCCCCGCGAGGTTATCCCTAAAGCGCGGGCGGCAATCCAGAAGGCTCTGGATCTCGACCCCGCGTTGAGTGAGGCTCACACCATGATGGGAACGGTGCACTTCTGGTATGACTACGATCAGGCCGCGGCCGAGAAAGAGTTCCAACGAGCGATCGAATTGAATCCCAGCTTCGATGATGCCCACGATTTCTATGGCTGGTATCTGGTCTGCCACAAGCGCTTCGACCAGGGCCTCGCCGAACATCGCCGCGCTGTAGAATTGAGTCCGTTTGACCTCCAGCACCATCTTATTCTGGCGCAAAGCCTGTATTACAGCGCCCGTTACGACGAGGCGTTCGAAGAGTTGCGAACGACGCTCTTGCAAAACCCGAATGCGTGGCTTGGTCGCGAACTTCTGGGTTGGGTGTACGAGCAGAAGGGCGACCTGTCGCGCTCGATTGCCGAGCTCAAACGGGCGGTCGATGTGGAACACAGTATTGCCGAACCGTTGGCGGCGCTGGGGCGCGCCTATGCGCTCCAGGGCGATCGGCGCGCCGCGAACGACATCCTGAAGCAGCTAACGGAGCGCGCCGGACACACGCACGTTTCGCGCTACGCCCTCGCGGTCATCCACGAAGGATTGGGGGAGGACGAACAGGCGATCCGCGAGCTTCGGACGGCCTATGAGGAGCACAGTTGGTCGATTGACTTTCTTGGCGTCGATCCGAAAATGGAGCGTATCCGCTCTGACCCGCGAGTACAGCGGATTCTCCGCCAAGCCGACCTTCCATAGGGCAGCGAGGGGACTCACTGTCCGTTTCGGGAGGTTTGCGCACCGGATGTACGGCCTACTCAGGCGGCCACCCGCGAAGGTTTTTTGAACTCCGTTTGAACTCCGTTAAGAAGTTCGCCCGAGCCCAGATTGAAAACCACGTGGTCTCAATCGCCAGAACGAGCCGCACAAAAACACTAAAGTCTTTGTTTGCAATTTAGTGCCGTTTTCCCAAGCTGGACGTCGCCGGTTCGACCCCGGTCTCCCGCTCCAACTTTTCAATGACTTAGAAGAATCATTTCGTGTTTCAATTCATCCTGGATCACTCGCAAGGTTCGCGTTGCCCAGCTTGAACATCTTGGAATCAGCGGTGGGCGCATCCGGGCCAACAACAGGGGCGTCGTTTTCCATCCCTCAGGCTTGAACAGCCCCACTCGATGCGATGGCTTCTTGTTTCGCTTTCTTAGCTGACTCAATCCAACATATCCATTCGTTGCGGGCGAGGGGTGTAATATCCTCCCACGCGGTTAACGCTTGCGGATCGGATGTAAGTGCTCTTTTCAAATCTTCGGGCACGGTGTGTACTACACCGCTAGAGATCTTTTTTTGCGACATAAGGCATTTAGCGCTCCTGATGGTCAGGTTAACTCAGCGCTCGCAACTGCCATCGACGCGAGGTGCTGCCGACGACGTGATCGAGATCGGTTTCCTTAGAAGGACAATCGCGCGGCGAGCTGGAACTGCCGTGTTATACCGCTTCCTGTGGCGCCTTGATCGACCGGCGTTGTGATGACACCGAACGTAAGCGGCGAGGAAAGGCGCGCGTTTTGGCGGCGTCGCTTCGTCGAGTTGGAGAACGTTCTAGAATCTACGGCGGGTTCCATTCGCTCGCTGTGGATCGCGCTTGGGCTGCGCTGAGGTTGCGATCGGCTCAGTTCGGTGCAAGACAACGGTGCAAGACAAAGTGGGGAAATGCAGAAAACATGGAGCTGGCGGAGGGGCTTGAACCCCCGACCCTCTGATTACAAATCAGATGCTCTACCAACTGAGCTACGCCAGCGTACTTTCATTTTACCCGACGCGAGCGATAAGGTATACTCAAGATTACGTCTTGCGCCTCCTTGATGTGTGAGGGCGAACCCCTTTGCATGCAGCGTTCGGGCGGGAGCGTGGGCAGTTGTTTTTGAGAAGCTGGACAGGTGGGTGAGTGGTTAAAGCCAACAGACTGTAAATCTGTCCGCCCTTGCGGCGTACGAAGGTTCGAATCCTTCCCTGTCCACCAATAAAGTTTTTCGACGGGCCGTTGTAGCTCAGTTGGTAGAGCGCGTCCTTGGTAAGGACGAGGTCACCAGTTCAATCCTGGTCAACGGCTCCAGATTTTTCAGGTCAACCCAAAGAGAACACCATGGCGAAAGAAAAATTTGATCGCAGCAAGCCGCACGTGAACGTGGGGACGATCGGACACATCGATCACGGCAAGACCACGCTGACGGCGGCGATCACCAAGACGCTGTCCAAGCACAATCCCAAGAACAAATTCCGGAGCTTCGATTCGATCGATAACGCGCCGGAAGAAAAAGCTCGCGGAATCACGATCGCGGTGGCGCACGTGGAATACGAAACGGCCAATCGCCACTACGCGCACGTCGATTGCCCCGGTCACGCCGATTACATCAAGAACATGATCACCGGCGCGGCGCAGATGGACGGCGCGATTCTCGTCGTAGCCGCCACAGATGGCCCCATGCCGCAGACGCGCGAGCACATTCTGCTGGCTCGCCAGGTGGGCGTGCCTTACATCGTCGTCGCTTTGAACAAAGTCGACATGGTGGACGATCCGGAATTGCTTGAGCTGGTCGAGCTCGAAGTTCGCGAGTTGCTGACCAGCTACGGATTCCCGGGCAACGATCTGCCGGTGATCAAAGTATCGGCGCTGGGTGCGTTGAACGGCGAAGACAAGTGGGAAAAGACGGTTGACGAGCTGATGGAAGCCGTCGACAAATACATCCCGATGCCGGAGCGCGTCACCGACAAGCCGTTCCTGATGCCGATCGAAGATATTTTCTCGATTCAGGGCCGCGGCACGGTGGTGACGGGCCGAGTCGAGCAAGGGATTGCGAAGGTCGGCGAGGAAATGGAGATCGTGGGATTCCGCGACACTCGCAAGACGGTGGTCACCGGCGTCGAAATGTTCAAGAAGTTGCTCGACGAAGCGCGCGCGGGCGATAACGTTGGCCTGCTGCTGCGCGGCATCGAAAAAGATGACGTGGAGCGCGGACAGGTGATCGCCAAGCCGGGCTCGATCAAGCCGCACAAGAATTTCAAGGGCGAAGTTTACGTGCTGAGTAAAGACGAGGGCGGCCGTCACACGCCGTTCTTCAAGGGATACCGGCCGCAGTTCTATTTCCGGACCACCGACGTGACGGGCGTCGCGCAGTTGCCGGAGGGGATGGAAATGGTGATGCCGGGCGATAACGTGGCGCTGGAAGTGGAGCTGATCACGCCGGTCGCGATGGATAAAGGGTTGCGCTTCGCGATTCGCGAGGGCGGCCGCACGGTGGGCGCGGGTACGGTGTCCGAGATTCTACGGATGCCGCGGCGGCGCCGGCCAAAAAATAAGGAGTCAACATGGCACGCGAACAGATTACTCTGCAGTGTACGGAATGCAAACGCAAGAACTACACCAGCATGAAGAACAAGAAGACCATGACGGAGCGGCTGGAGCTCAAGAAGTTCTGCCCGTTCTGCCGCAAGCACCACGCGCACAAGGAGATCAAGTAAACTGGATTTGAAGTACTAGGGGCGTAGGTTTAACGGCAGACCAGCGGTCTCCAAAACCGCGAGTGGGGGTTCGAATCCCTCCGCCCCTGCCACCCGCTTACGCCGGATTTGGCGCGATAGGCGCGATTGGCTTGAGCGGGACACGAACACCGCGCGTTTTCATAGTTCCAGGAGCAACTGATATGGCAGAAGAAGTCAGCATGATGCAGCAAGCGGCCAGTTGGCCGACGCAGGTAAAGGATTATTTCGAGGAACTGCAGCTCGAAATGAGCCGCGTGACCTGGCCGTCCTGGAAGCAGGTTCGCGCGACCACGGCGGTGGTGATCGCGGCCGTGTTCGCGTTCGCGGCCTATTTCGCGCTGGTGGATACCATGATCAACCGACTGATCACCAAGCTGTTCGACACGTTTACGAAGTAAGAAGGCGAGTAGATGCCAGACGACGTAATATCGAAGAACATAACGGCGAGCACGCCGAGCAGCCGATCGACCAGGTGGAGGGCGCTTTCGACGAGCCGGCGGAAGAACCCGCCCCGCCTGCGGAAGCGGAAGCAGCCGCTACAGAAGAGCCGCTGCCGCTATCGAACAAGAACTGGTTCATCATCCACACCTATTCGGGATTCGAGCAGAAAGTCGCGGATTCCCTGAAGAGCCGCGCCGAAGCGTTCGGATTTGCGCCGCAGATCGGCCAGATCCTGATCCCGACCGAAGAAGTCGTGGAGTTGCGCAACGGGAAAAAAGTCACCAGCAAGCGGATGCTGTATCCCGGCTACGTGCTGGTGGAGATGGAAATGAATGACGAGCTGTGGCACGCCGTGAAGGCGACGCCGCGCGTCACCGGATTCGTGGGCGGCGGCAACATGCCCGGTGCCGCTGACGGCCGACGAAGTGAATTCGATTCTGTACCGCCAGGCCAGCTCGGCGGAGCGGCCGCGTCCCAAGCTCAGCTTCGAGAAGAACGAAAACGTGCGCATCATCGATGGGCCGTTCGCCAACTTCTCGGGCAAGGTGGACGAGGTCAATCCGGAGCGCAACACGCTGCGCGTGCTGGTGACGATTTTCGGCCGTGCGACACCGGTCGAGCTGGATTTCTTACAGGTGGAAAAAGTTATAAGCCATGGCGAAAAAGATAACCGATTACGTGAAGCTGCAGATTCCGGCTGGCAAAGCCACGCCGGCGCCGCCGGTGGGCACGGCGCTGGGCCCCAAGGGCGTCAACATCATGGAGTTCTGCAAGGCGTTCAACGCCAAGACCTCCGCGAAAGATCAGGAAGGCCTGATCATCCCTGTGGTGATCACGATTTACTCGGACCGCTCCTTTACGTTCATCACCAAGACGCCGCCGGTGCCGGTGCTGATCAAGCGCGCGGTGGGAATCGCCAAGGGATCGGCTGAGCCGAACAAGAATCGCGTCGGCAAGATCACGCTCAAGCAGGTGGAAGAGATCGCCAAGATCAAGATGCCGGATCTGAATTGCTTCGATGTCGAGAAGGCGATGAATTCGGTGAAGGGCACGGCGCGGTCGATGGGCGTCGACGTCGTTTAGGCTCTCTTGAGAAGATTCAACTCGCCGGCCCACTTCTTATTCGTTAGAATAAGGAAAGGAAACGCCGTCGATGAACGTCGAAAACGCGATTAAAGAGCTTAAGGACAATCTCCTGGTGATCGCCGAAATCGAGCGACGCCAGTCGGAGCTGCTTCGGGAACACAGCGAGCTGATCGCCGAGAGCACAGTTTTTCAGCGTCGCACCGAGCAGAATCTCGCCGAAATCACGGACAAACTCAATGGCTTGATCGGGTACATTGACGGAATGGGTCCGCCGGGGAAAAACTAGCGCAGCGCGGTCGATGTGAGCGGAGGGCGTCGCTTCGCCTTCAAGGGTTTCATGCACGCAGAAACGATTCCACCCGCGCTGCTTTTGATCGCGACTCCTTCCGAATGTGCCCTGCTCGATTGGATGCGGCCAAAGGTTACGCTGCCCCAATTGCAAGAAATCGCAGCGAACGATTACCGCCAGAAGATTCCCGAACATTTGACAGGCATACAAGCGCAGCTTGGTCCACACCCACCGCTCGGCCTGCTCCCGTGGTGTCCTCGCGAGGTGCTTGAACTTGAGCGCTGGAGCGAGCCTGATGAGGCGTACGAAGGCAACCCGCCATCGGGTGAGGGCGGGCATTTGAAGCGACTTCTCGCTTGCATTATTCTGTTGCGAAACGGCGCGCACGTCGGCGATACCGACGGTCATAGTGAGGAGGATTTCTTTCTTGAGATATCGGCAGCGTCGCTGCGCCAGCTTACGCGGAGCTCGCTCGCTCTTGGAATACCGGAGCTCGGCTTAGGGTTTGCGCTGTGGCTTTTCGACGCACAACATCACTGCGCCCTGCGGCCGTTCGTAGCGTTTTGTGCTCTCGCGCTCGCCGCAGGGGCTCGATTCGGCCGCACAACGGAGGATGAAATTCTTCGGATCTGCGATTGGGTGGAGGCGGAGGAGCAACGATGCCGAACTGCGTTGGGAGATGACGTGGATTCCGAGCGATGGTTGACCGGCCTAAACCTGCATGAACGCGAGGATCGCCACGAGTGGTTGGCGATCGCGAGTCATGCATTCGGCCAGGCAGGGCCGGAGTTGTCCGACAACATTGGAGCGGCCCTCCGCCGCTTCTTGGGTCGCTTGACAGATTAGACAGGTGCATCACTACTATCATTGAAGAATGGCGAAGAAAGCCGTCGCGGCGCCGACGGAGCTGGTGATCATTACCGGATTGAGCGGCTCGGGCAAAGGCACCGTGCTCAAGGCGTTCGAGGATCTGGGCTACTACTCGGTCGACAACCTCCCCATTGGACTGATTCCAAAATTTGCGGAACTGGCGCGCGATGCGCCCAACATCCGGCGCGCGGCTTTGGTGGTCGACATCCGCGAAGGCGCGGCGCTCGAACAGCTCCCTGCCCTGCTCAAACGCATTCGCAAGCAGGTTCCGGCGCGGCTGCTATTTTTGGAAGCCGACGACAACGTGCTGATTCGCAGATTCAGCGAGACGCGACGCCCGCACCCCTTGGGCATCGGGCAAAGCGTCGCGGAAAGCGTTCGGACCGAACGCGAACGGCTGGCGCCCATTCGCAAGCTGGCCGATCCGATCATCAACACCAGCAAGTTCAATGTGCATGAGCTGCGCGAGACCATTCACAAAACCTTCGGAAGCACCAACGAACCGAACATTCTGGTGCAGGTGACCAGCTTCGGCTATCGCCACGGAGTTCCGCCGGATAGCGACCTGGTGTTCGACGTTCGTTTCCTCCCCAATCCGAATTACATTCCGGCATTCAAGAATCTGAGCGGCAAGCATCCCAGCGTGGCTCGCTATATTCGATCGTTTCCGCAAACGATGGAGTTTATCGAGCGCATTTCGGATTTGCTGGTGTATCTGATCCCGCATTACATTCGCGAAGGCAAAAGCTATCTCACGATTTCATTCGGCTGCACCGGCGGGCATCATCGCAGCGTGCTGATCGCGAGTGAAATTCGCAAGCGGCTGGGCGCGGCGGGATTTCGCGTGAAAGAAACGCATCGCGACGTAAAGAAGGGCTGACGTGCACATCGACCGTGAGACGTGCCGCGATTTTGCGCGATCGTCCAAGCTCGAGTGGCTGGAAACGAACGGGACCGGTGCATTCGCGATGGGCACGGTCGCGGGCGTAAACACGCGGCGCTATCACGGATTGCTGGTGGCGTCGCTGCGGCCGCCGGTGGAACGCAACGTCCTGTTGTCGCGAGTCGAAGAAGAAGCGTGGATCGATGGGCGAATGTACGCGCTGGGCGTGTGCCAATACCCGGGGACGGTGACGCCATCGGGGTATCGTTGGATCGGCGAGTTCTCATCCGACCCGTGTGCGACATGGAAGTTCGATCTCAACGGCGTCGCGATCGAAAAACAGGTTTACCTGATCGACGGCAAGCAGGCCGCGGTGATTCGCTATCGCTGTACGGAAGAGGCCGAGATCCGCGTGCGGCCGTTTCTGGCGTATCGCGATTATCATTCGTTGGGGCACAAGCGTGACGAGATGTACGGGTCGCTGCCGCGCATCGATTTTCACCATGACGGAGTATTTGAAGAGCGCGGCGACTGGTATTACAACGTCGAATACTTGGTGGAACTGGATCGCGGGCTCGATTTCCGCGAGGATGTGTTCTCGCCCGGTGTCATCGTGCTCAAGCCGAAGCCCGGCGAGTGGTCGCCTATTGTGGCTGCGATTGAATCTGCTGGATACGTGGCGCCGGTGAACCGCACCGACCCGTTTACGGTTCGAAGGGCTGATGCGTCGCCGACCATCATCGCGGGCTATCCCTGGTTCACCGATTGGGGCCGCGATACGATGATTTCCCTTCCCGGCTTGCTGATCACAGCGGGAAGGCTCGACGAAGCGCGCGAGATCATCGAGGGATTTCTGGCGCGCCGGAGCCAGGGCATCATCGCGAATCGATTTCCCGATGGCGGCGAACTGCCGGAATACAACACCGCCGACGCGACATTGTGGATGATCCAGGCGATGAAGGCGCTGGTGGACGCGTCCAACGATCGAACATTGCTGATCAACATGTTTTATCCCGCGCTGATGGATATCATCGCCTGGCACCGGCGCGGAACAGTTTTCGACATTCGCGTGGATGGTTCCGATCACCTGCTGCACGCCGGCGGGCCGGGTACACAGTTGACCTGGATGGATGCGAAAGTCGGCGATTGGGTGGTGACGCCGCGGCATGGCAAGCCGGTGGAGATCAACGCTCTGTGGTATTCCGCGCTAAAGATCGCGGCGGAATGGGGCGCCGATTTTGCCGAGGAAGCCGAGCGGGTTCGCGAAAGTTTCCGCGCCAAATTCTGGAACCCTTCGCGCGGCTGTTTATTCGACGTGGTTCGCGATGACGAAAAAGTCGATAAGATCCGTCCGAATCAGATTTTCGCGATCAGCGTCGCGCCGGATTTGCTCACACCTGAGCAGCAGCAATCGGTGGTACGGATCGTCGAGCGAGAATTGCTAACGCCGGCGGGATTGCGGACCTTGGATCGAAACGACCCCGAATATTGCGGCGTCTACACTGGCGACCAGCTTCATCGCGACGGCGCGTATCATCGCGGAACGGTGTGGCCGTGGCTGCTCGGGCCGTTCATCGACGCCTATTTGACAGCCTTCGGGCGCGATGCGAATACAGAATCGTATTGCCGCGGGTTGATCGATCGACTGGAAGCGCACGCGCGCCAGGGCGGATGCACGGATTCGATCGCGGAAATCTATGATGGTGACTCGCCGCATTTGCCCAGAGGTTGTCCGGCACAGGCGTGGAGCATGGCGGAGGTCGCGCGGGTGAAAGCGATTATGGCGCGGTAGGAGCGTAGTAGCCGTGGCGCGCGCGCACGATCAGATCCTTGCGGCCCTTCACTCTCACGTCCACGGCATGATACAGGCCGTCGGTCTTCAAGGGCTCCGGACGAAACAGCACGTTGTACTGATGCCGCAATTCATTTGCGATATTTTCGAAATCCTGCGAAAGATCCTGTGCCTTGAACGGGAAGAAAGCCTGGCCGCCGGTCTGCTCGGCGAAATACTTCAGCACCTTGTCGCCTTCGTCCTCGATGCCCGATCGATTGGTGGAAATCGCGTAGATCACCACATCGGCACGGTGAGCCATTTCGAGAGCCTGATCCCGCGAATACCGGCTCTGATTGTCGTCGCCGTCGCTTAGGATCACCATGGCACGGCGAAACTTGAACTTGGGTTGATCCTGCGCCAGTTTGTCGCGGCAGGCGAAAAAGACCGCGTCGTAAAGCGCGGTTCCGCCGCCGGGACGCAATCCATGAATCGCCTTGGCCAGCTTCTCTGTGTCGTCGGTAAGGTCCGCCACCAGCTCCGCAGCGGTGTCGAAGCTGACAATCACGGCTTTATCTTCATGGGCGCGGATTACGGTGTTGACGAAATCGGTCGCCGCTTCCTGCTGGAATTTGAAGCGATCGCGAATACTGTTGCTGGTGTCGATCAGGATCGCGAGGCGCAGCGGAAGGTCGGTTTCGGCAGTGAACTCCATGATCGGCTGCGGCTTCTTGGCTTCGAAAACTTCGAAATCGTCCTTCGCAAGATTGCTGACGAACCGGCCCTTTTTATCCGACACGGTGAACAGAAGCTGCACGCGCGATACATCCACCGTGATTTTCGTTTCATCGGAATTCGGGGCGGCGGCTTTTTGCGGCGTTTGCGCGCACAGAACGAATGCGACCAGAGCGAGAACCGTTACATACTTCATGGTTATCTCGATTATAAAGGCTGGGCGCTCAGGACTGCTGACAGATCGGGCGGGAGCGGCGCTTCGACAGTGACCTGCTCGTCGGTCGCGGGGCTGATGAACGAAATTCGCCACGCATGCAGAAAGAATCGATCCGGCAGCGATGCCATGGGCCGCGCGCCATACACGCGATCGCCGGCTACTGGATGTCCGATGCTGGCCAGATGCGCTCGAATCTGATGCGTGCGTCCGGTGCCGATGCGTACTTCGAGCAAGGTGTGATGCGTGAAACGCTGCCGCACGCGATATTCGGAATGCGCTTCGCGGCCGTGCCCCAATCGCGCGGTCATGCGAATTCTTCTTGCTGGATCGCGCGTGATGGGCTTGTCGATGCGGCCGGATTCAGCGGCGATGCGACCTTGCACCAGTGCCAGATAGGTTTTTTCTACCGTGCGGTTTGCGAATTGCGCGGCAAGTGCGCGATGCGCGGCGTCTGTTCGCGCGACCAGGAGCACGCCGCTGGTGCCGCGATCGAGACGATGCACGATGCCAGGCCGCAGATCGCCGCCGACTTTCGAAAGCGATTCAAAGTGATGCACCAGGCGATTGACCAGCGTGCCTTCATGCGCTCCTGCTCCCGCATGGACGACGACACCAGCGGGCTTATCGATCGCGATTACGGCGTCGTCCTCATACAAGATGTGGACCGGCAGCGCTTCTGGCGTGGCTTTGAGCGGAGGTAGGTCAGCAGGAGTGACCTCGATCGCTTCCCCGCCCTTCAAGTGCGTCGAGACTCTCGCTGCCGCGCCATCGACCAGCACGCGGCCATCGCGGATCCAACTCTGAATGCGCGAGCGGCTGAAATCGGCGAGCTTTTCCTGGAGGAAATGATCGAGGCGCTTCCCTGCGTCGGCGAGGGTTATGGTGAAGGAAATCGGCAAGACAGATTCATTGATCATGATAAGCTCGATCAAATGCGTCTCGCTTTATCGGTTGTCCTGCTGAGCTGTTCCGGGTTTGCCGCCGATCGATTTCCGGTCGACTGGCCCAAGGTGGATCGCGAGTTACTGGAGCACTACTCTGCTCTCATTCGAATTGACACCAGCAACCCTCCGGGCAATGAAACGAAGGACGTCAACTACATCAAAGCCCTGTTCGATCGCGAAGGGATTCCGAATCAGACGTTCGCGCTGGAACCGGCGCGCGGGAATCTGGTAGCCCGGTTGAAAGGCAACGGATCGAAGCGCCCGATTATCGTCATGGGCCACACGGACGTGGTCGGCGTGCAGCGCGAAAAGTGGAGCGTGGATCCGTTCGCGGCAATTCGCAAAGACGGCTATATTTACGGCCGCGGCACGCAGGACGATAAGCCAAACCTGGCTACCAGCGTGATGATCATGCTGATGCTGAAGCGCATGAACATTCCGCTCGATCGCGACGTGATCTTCATCGCGGAAGCTGGCGAAGAGGGCACGTCGATGTATGGCATCGATTACCTGGTGAAGGAACATTGGGACGCCATCAATGCTGAATACTCGCTGACGGAGGGCGGCGGAGGTGAAGCGCGTGGGCCCAAGATTCGCTTCGTGAATATTTCGACCACGGAGAAGGTTCCGCGCGGCACCAAGCTGGTGGCGCATGGAACGGCGGGGCACGGATCGGTGCCGCGCCAGGATAATCCGGTGACGCACCTCGCTGCGGCGGTCGCCAAAGTTGGGACGTGGGAGCCGCCCATGCGATTGAACGATACCACCCGCACGTATTTCGAAAGGCTGGCTACGATCAGCACGCCGGAAGAAGCGGATCGCTACAATCACGTCTCCGACCCGAAGCGATCTGCCGCGATTCAGAAATATTTTTCCGAACATGAATTGACGCACTATTCAATGCTGCGCACGTCGGTGGTGCCGACCATCATTAACGCCGGATTCCGGGTCAACGTCATTCCGTCGATCGCGGAAGCGACCATCGATGTGCGCGCGCTGCCCGACGAAGACATGCCTAAGTTTCTGAACGAACTGCGGCGCGTGATCAACGATCCAGCAGTCGAAGTGGTCGCAGGAGATCCGGGAATGCAGCGTCCGGCTGCGCCACCATCGCGATTAGACACGGAGCTTTTTCACACACTCGAGAACGTGACCAGGCGGCTTTACCCCGGCGCGGTCACCCTGCCGTCCATGCTCACGGGCGCCACCGATATGGCGCAGCTTCGCGCGAAAGGCGTGCAGTCGTACGGCATCGGTCCCATCATCGATGAGAAGGATCGCAACGTGGGTGGGGCGCATTCCGACGATGAGCGATTGGAAGAAGCGGCGCTCAATCGCTTCATGACGTTCGTATGGAACGTAGTGACCGACATCGCGGCGAAGAAGTGACGTCTTGAATCTTGCCAACTAGCGGAAATTCTTGTTCACCAGAGAAATCGAAATGGTGCGCTTATAGAGGAACAATCCACGAACCTCAAACTCGCCGCCAAAGCTCACCGGGAACCACACCCCATCGGCGATTTTTTCGTAGGAGATCGAAAAGCCCAGGCCTTTGACATCGCTTCCCAGCAATACTTTGACAGCAAGCGGAGTCCTCGCCGCGAGATCGGTGGTTACGCTGACCGGCTGGTATTCGGCTGCGTCGATAAGCGCTACTCCCTTCCATGCGGCACCGCCACTCTCGTCGTCGAAATCCAGGTTGAGTGACCCGAGATTATGCCGGTCGCGCAGCTCAGCGCGAAGGTGAGGATGCAAACTAGGCAGGTCCCGAAAACAGAAAGACTGCGACTTCGGCTCGCAGATTCGGGAGCACCGAAACTTCGCGGCGGCCCGCCAGGAAAATGCGCCGTTCCACGCGCCAATGTTCACGCTCCGCCAGGGCCTCGAAATCGAGCACGGTTAGGAAATGGATGTTGGGTGAATCGAACCAATCGTGCGGGAACAATTCGGTTTTCGGAGCGCGGCCGCTCCAAAAATGCGAAAGACGCATGGTCCAGTGGCCGAAATTCGGAAACGCGACAACTGCGCGAGAGCCAATACGGAGCATGCCGCGCAGCACGTGCAGAGGATCGCGCGTTTCCTGCAAGGTCTGGCTGAGGATCACATAATCGAATGCGCCCGCGGGATAATCGTCCAGCGCGGATTCAAGATCACCTTGATAAACCGAAACGCCGCGCGCGATGGCCTTCTGCACGCTCGCGCCCGTCATTTCCACGCCGCGGCCGTCGACGTTCTTATGTTCCTTGAGCCACGCCAGCAGCAACCCTTCGCCGCAGCCAAGATCGAGCACGCGGGCGTTGGAATCGATCAGTTCACCGATGATGGCGTAATCGCTGCGGCCGTAGACTTCGCGCACCGGAGTTAGCGCGCCCCCACTCTTTCAGGCTTGGGCAATTCGAGCGCGGCGAAAGTACTGGCCAGGAATCCGCGGACCACTTCACTCTGCTGCGTGACCTCCAGCAGAAACGAGTCGTGGCCGTACTGCGCAGCGAGATTGCAATACGCGACATCGCAATTGCGGCTGCGCAAGGCGCTGACGATTTCCTGCGATTGATAGCTGGGATAGAGCCAATCGGAGGTGAAGCTGATTACCAGGAATCGCGTGGAAATTCGCTCGAACAGCGAAGCCAACGTGCCGCGCTCGGTCAGATCGAACGAATCCATGGCGCGCGTGATGTAGATGTAGGAATTGGCGTCGAAGCGGTCGACGAATTTGCTGCCGCGATATTGCAGGTAGCTTTCCACCTCGAACTGATCGCCCTTCCCGTCTTGCGCGGCACGCACACGCCGCCCGAATTTCTGGCGCATGCTTTCGTCGCTCATATAAGTGATGTGGCCGACCATGCGGGCGACCGACAGTCCGCGGCCCGGCGCGCGGCCGTTGTAATACTGGCCGCCGTTCCAATCGGGATCGGCCATGATCGCTTGGCGGCCGACTTCGTTGAACGCGATCTGCTGCGCGCTGTGGCGAGCGGTGGTCGCAATCGGCAGCGCGGCGGCAACGCGATCGGGATAGCTCACGGCCCATTCCAGGGCCTGCATGCCGCCCATCGACCCGCCGGCGACGGCCAGTAATCGCGAAATGCCCAGGTGATCGATCAGCATTTTCTGCAGACGGACCATGTCGGCGATGGAGACGGTGGGGAACGACATCGCGAACGCGCAGCCGGTTTGCGGATTCATGGAACCGGGCCCCGTCGTCCCGCGGCAACCACCCAGCACATTCGAGGAAATGATGAAATAGCGATCGGTATCGAAAGCCTTTCCCGGGCCGATCATCGTATTCCACCAGCCACCTTCGCCTGCCGCGTGCGCGTCGCCCGAAAATGCGTGGGTGACAAGAATGGCGTTGCTGCGCGCAGTGTTCAGCTTGCCGTATGTTTCGTACGCGACTTCGACGGGCGCAAGCGTGGCGCCGCAATCCAGATCGATGCGTTCGAACGTGGCAGTGGAGGCCTCCGCGGTCATCGTTCTTTTCAGTTTACAGTGTCATCATGAAACTATGACCGACGACGAGTTCGTAGCGGCATTCGAGCGCTGCACCCTGCCGCCGAGTGCGTTTCATCATCGCGATCACATTCGCCTGGCGCGAATTTATCTGGATCGATTGGGCCTCGATGCGGCGACGATTCAATTCGCCGAATCGCTCAAGCGCTTCGCGACTCACTTGGGAAAGAGCGAAAAATATCATGAGACGATGACGATTGCGTGGATGCGGCTGGTGGCTGGGTCACCGCGCGAACATGCTGCGCTACTCGACAAGGATCACCTGTATCGTTACTATTCGCGTGAGTTGCTCGATTCTCCGGAAGCGCGTATGGGATTCGTTGAGCCCGACCTGCAACAGTTGCCGTGAGAAACTAAGAGCGTGCGAACGCTAGCTTTTTTGGCCCTGCTCAGTTGCCTCCAAGCCGCGCCGGCGATTTTTCCCCTTAAAGACATTCGTGCCGGGCAGCATGGCGTCGGACGGACTGTTTTCTCGGGAACCAGGATAGACACGTTCGATGTCGAGATTCTGGGTGTGCTCGAGAAAATCGGCCCGGGGCAATCGATTATTCTTGGTCGCTTGAAAGGCGGCCCGCTCGAAAATACCGGGGTGCTGCAAGGGATGAGCGGATCGCCGGTATATATCGACGGGAAGCTGGTCGGAGCGGTGGCGCTCGCGTTTCCGATGGCGAAGGAAGCGATTGCGGGGATTCGGCCGATTGAAGAGATGTTGCGCGTCGAGCCGGAAGCGAGGCCGCGCGGCACGGCATCGGCTCCGCGACGAGCGGTACAAGCGGGAAACGCACGACTCGAAGAGATTGCGACCCCAGTTTCGTTTTCCGGTTTCACGGCCGCGACGCTGGAGCACTTCGGACCGGCTTTGCGCGAGCTGGGGCTCGATCCGCGTCAAGGCGTGGCGGGGGGAGGATCTTCGTCAGATAAGCTGGGCGACCCGAAACAGATCGAACCGGGATCGATGATCAGCGTTGAATTTCTCTCGGGTGATATGTCTGCGGGCGCGGATGGAACGGTGACGATGGTGGATGGCGATCGGGTGTACGCGTTCGGCCATCGATTTCTAGACGGCGGGCCCAGCGAGATGCCGTTCGCGAAGGCGGAAGTGCTGGCACTGTTGCCGAATTTGCAGGCGTCATTCAAGATTTCGGCGGCTCGCGAACGAATGGGCATCATCACGGACGATCGCAACGCGGCGATTTCGGGAATGCTGGGACGGCGCGCGGCGCTGGTGCCGATTTCCATCAAGGTGGGCGCGAATTCGTATCAAATGCAGATGATTCAGGATCGCGTGATGACGCCGCTGGTGGCGCAGATGGCGGTCTTTTCCGCGCTGGATGCGACGGAGCGATCGGTGGGCGGAGCGACGTTCAACGTGCGCGGGCACCTGGATTTTGAGGGCGGATCGGTTCGCGTCGATAACCTTTACTCGGGCGACGTGAATGCGGAAGGGTTCGCGGCACTGGGCATCGCAACGCCGCTGAGCTACGCGTTGAACGCGGGCTTCAATGATCTGAAGCTCAAGAACGTAGCTTTGGAAATCGCCGTAGTGGAGAAGCGTAATCAGGCGCAGATTTCGCAAGCGGCGGCTCCGCGGCAGGTGCGGCCGGGGGACGACGTTGAGGTGATGATTTCGCTCACCGGCGAGAATGGCGCAGCGATTACGAAGACAGCACATTATCACGTGCCTGCGGGGGCGCAACCCGGAATCATTTACTTTACGGTCGCGGATGCGACCTCCACCAATCTGCTGGACTTGCAAGCGCAATTGAACGCGCCGATGCGATCGCCCGCGCAGGTGCTGCAAGTCCTGAATGGATTGCGCAACAATTCGAGCGCATATGTTCGCGTCTGGCGATCCGACGCGTCGTACAACGTGGAAGGTCGCGATCTGCCGAACACACCGCCCTCGCTCGCTCTGATTCTGGCGAAGGCGCAGACCGGGAGTGCGCTGCCTCTGAATCTTCGTGGATCGAAGATAGCCGAGATCGAAGTGCCCCTCGGCGATTTGGTGGTGAGCGGTTCGAAAACGGCGCAGGTTGAGGTGAAGGATTGAAGCAAGCTGCGTTCATCGCGGTGACGGCGTCGTGCCTCTTTGCGGCGACCACGACGACGTGGGAATTGAATGGCTATCAGGATTTTTTGCGCGGGCGCATGGGCGGGTTGTCGCTCACGCGCGATGGGCGATTGATCGCGGGGCCCAAGCTCGACACCATCTTTACGTCAGACCAACCCGAGATCTGGTCGATCGCGCATGCGGCCGATGGCTCGCTCTACCTGGGGACGGGCAACGGCGGCCGTTTGTATAAAATCGATGCGGCGGGCAAATCGTCGCTGGTGTGGACCGCCGATCAGCCGGAAATCTTCGCTGTCACTGTCGATGCTAAAGGTCTGGTTTATGCGGGAACGTCTCCGGACGGGAAAATCTATCGCATCGAAAATGGAAAGGCGATCGAGTACTTTGATCCGCATGCCCGCTACATCTGGGCGCTGAAGTTTGATTCGAGCGGCGCGCTGTATGCGGCGACAGGAGATCAAGGAAAGATCTACAAGATTACGGCTGCCGGCCGCGGCGAACTTTACTACGACACCGGGCAGGCGCATGTCACGTGTCTGGCGATCGATCGCGAAGGGAGATTGCTGGCCGGATCTGAGCCGAACGGAATTCTGTATCGCGTGGCGGCCAAAGATAAAGCGTTCGTGCTGTATGACGCGAATCTCCCGGAAATTCGAGCAATCGTCCCCGCGCCGGACGGATCGATCTACGCGGCGGCGCTCGGCGGAAGCATCGCGAAACGAACCGGAGCGGCAACCACCACGAATACTTCTGATGTCATTACGGCTCCGACCATCAGCGTCACGGTGACCGGCGATGCGCAGGCGGGAATCACTCCGGCACCGAAGCCGGATGCGCCGAAGTCGACGGCCGCGTCTCAGCCCGCAGTGGTACAGGCCACCACGGAAACCGCGGGCGTGGAGAAGTCGGCGATTTACAAGATCGCGACCGACAACACGGTGGAGACGCTGTGGAGTTCGAAAGACGAGAATGCCTACGACATCGCTCTGGCGGGGTCGGAGGTGATGTTTCTGACCGATGCGCAGGCGCGCATTTATCGCTTGGACAAAGATCGGAAAGCCACGCTGCTCGCACAGGGAAATGAAGGTGAAGCGATGCGCGTCCTGGAATCGGGCGGCGCATTCGTAATCGCGACGGGGGACCTCGGCAAGATTTTGCGATTGGGATCGAACTCATCAACGGGCGGGTGGTTTGAATCGCCGGTGCACGATGCGGGGACGGTCGCACGCTGGGGACGGATCACTTGGCGCGGATCGGCCACGGGAGTTTCGTTCAAGACGCGCAGCGGAAATTCGCTCAGGCCGGATGCGACGTGGAGCGATTGGTCTCCCGCGATTGCAGACCTGGCGCGCAGCAATGTCACCAGCCCGAATGCACGCTACATTCAATGGCGCGCGGAGTTTTCGAACGCAAGCGCATCGATCGATAGCGTCACGGTCGCGTTTCTTCCGCAGAACACGCCGCCGGTGATCCGCAGCATCAATGTGAGTTCGATTGCTCCGGCGCAGAAGGCCGCCGCGGCGAATTCATCGGCAAACGCGGCGTACACGGTCACCGTGACCGACACGGGCGATACTTCAACGCCCGCGGGCACGCCGTCGCAAACGCTAGGCCGATCTCCCAACGGCCTGGTGCAGATCGTATGGCAAGCGGACGACCCCGACGGCGACAAGCTGATCTTCAGCCTGTACTTTCGCGGCGAAGATGAGCGCGAATGGAAGCTGATCAAAGCCAACATCACCGACAACACCTATCTCACCGATGCCGATGTGTTCGCCGACGGCCGTTATTGGTTCAAGGTGACGGCGTCGGATCGTTTGGCGAATGCACTGGATCTCGCCAGGGAAGCGGAGCTCGAAAGCGCGCCGGTGTTGATCGACAATACGCCGCCGTTGCTCACCGTAAGTGCGCCGCAGCGCGTGAATGGGACAGTGCAGATCAATGTGGACGCTCAGGACAGAGGGTCGGATCTGCGACGCTGCGAATATTCGATCGACGCGGGGCCGTGGCAGCCGGTGGAAGCGGCGGATGGCGTAACGGATTCGAATCGCGAGAGATTTGAACTGCGCCTGTCGAACCTGGCCGCAGGCGAGCATCTCGTCGTCATTCGCGTGTACGACGCCGCGGGAAATGCGGGACTGGCGAAAGTCGTCGTCCACTAGCCCGGCGGCAGATGCGTCAGCCAATCGTACATCTTGTAGAACGCGTAGCCGTTCAACGCGACCATCGCAGCGGCCGCGCCTTGCCAGAATAATTCGATCGCCTTATTTCGTCCCGGGGCCCCGGCTATAAAGCCCACCGCGAATCCGCCCACGAATCCGCCAATGTGCGCATAAATATCCACCGAAGGGAGAAAACTGAACACCAGAATGTAGATCGCCCATCGCGCATAGAAGCTACGCATAGCCGCACCGTAGGCCGTGCCGTCGCGCAGGCCGTATGCGATCATCGCACCGATCAATCCGCAGATCGCCGCCGAAGCGCCGATCGAAAGAGATGGCGACATGAGAAAGCTTGCGTAGAATCCTGTGATGGATGAAACCAGATAAATCGTAAGAAAGCGGCCGGTGCCGAAGGCCTCTTCCGATTGCGCGCCCAGATCGAACAGCACCCACATGTTCATCAGGATGTGCAGAATTCCGCCATGTAAGAAGCCGGCAGTGATCAATCGCCACCACTGGCCCAGCATGATGGCGTGAGGTTCCTTCGCGCCGAAAGCGAACAGGGCGTTGCCGCTGGGATCGAATCCCGATTCGCCTCCGTTGTGTTGCGTATAGAGCACGGTCCCCAGATACAGACCGGTATTGATCAACATGAGAATGATGGTGGTGAAGCGAGCTTGCGGGATCAGACCGCCCAGCGCGTCCTTGGGCGCTCGATAGTCTACGGCGCGGGCGCCCACTTGAGTATTGCAGTACGGGCAGATCTTATCGTCGGTCGTGATGAAGGCCCGGCAATGCGGGCACATGCGGCGCTTATCCACCTATCCACGTTACCCGATTCGCGTACGCGTGTTCGCCTGAGCGCACATTACTTGACGCGCCGGTGTGCTGATACAATCAAGAGCGCTAGCGAGATGCACAAAACCGAGGCACAACTTCGCGACGACATCGTCCGTGTCGGGCGCCTGATGTTCGAAAAGGGCTGGGTAGCGGCCAATGACGGCAACATCAGCGTGCGCCTCGATGACGACCGCCTGCTCGCCACGCCTACCGGCGTTTCCAAAGGGTCGATGCGGCCCGAAGATCTGCTGATCTGCAATCTGCATGGCCATAAATTGTGCGGCATGCGGGAATGCACCAGCGAAGTCGGCATGCATCTGACCATTTACGGATTGCGGCCGGATATCCGTTCGGTGGTGCATGCGCACCCTCCGGTAGCGACCGGATTCGCCACAGCGGGACGGGCGTTGAATCTTGCGCTGCTCCCCGAGGTGGTGATCAGTCTCGGTTCCGTGCCGTTGGCCGATTATGGTTTGCCCGGAACGCCTGCATTGACCGAAGGCATGCTGCCCTACATCCCGAAATACGACGCGATCCTGATGGCGAATCACGGAGCCGTCGCATATGGCGAAGATGTGATCCAGGCGTTTTCGAAAATGGAGACGGTGGAACATTTCGCGCGCATCACGCTGGTTGCGGAACTGCTGGGCGGCGCGAAAGTGTTGCCGAAAGTGGAAGTGCAGAAGCTGTTCGATTCGCGCCAGCGTTATAAGGTGCAATCGAAGAATCACTTCGAGCCGGGCGCGCCGATGACCGCGGAAGACATGCCCGAGCCGAACGAAAAAATCGAGATGACGCGGGAGCAGTTGCTCGCCATCATCGACGAGGCACTCAAGGTTCGAGGGGTTTTCTAATGGGCGAAGCTTTGGGAATGATCGAGACGCGCGGCCTGGTAGCCATGATCGAAGCGGCGGATGCGATGGTGAAAGCCGCCAACGTGCAACTGGTGGGCTGGGAGAAAATCGGATCGGGCTACGTGACGGCGCTGGTGCGCGGCGATGTTGCTGCGGTTCGCGCGGCTACCGATGCAGGCGCGGCTGCGGCGCGGCGCGTGGGCGAACTGATCTCGGTACACATCATCCCGCGCCCGCATTCCAGCCTCGAAGACGTATTGCCGATCGGCAAAGCGTCGAAATAAGCGATGACGCTAGGACGTGTGATCGGCACCATCGTCGCCACGCGCAAGGATCCGCGCCTGGAAGGCTCCAAGCTCCTCATCGTGCGCCAGGTCACTCCCGAAGGTAAACTCGAATCGGGCTATGTCATCGCGGTCGACACCGTCCAGGCGGGGTCGAATGATCTGGTGCTGCTGGTTTCCGGAAGTTCCGCGCGGATGGCCGAGGGCTGCAAGGAAAAGCCGGTCGACTCGACCATCGTCGGCATCATCGATACGGTGAGCCTGGATGCCGATGCAGATCGGTAAAGTGATCGGCAAGGTGTGGGCGACGGTGAAGAACCCGTCGCTCGAAGGGCGGCGACTATTGATCGTACAGCCGCTAACGCCGGAACTGGAGCCGACCGGCAAACGACTGATCTGCACCGACGCGACTGGCGCGGGTGCGGGCGAGCTGATCTATTGGTGCCGCGGCAAAGAAGCGAGCTTCCCGTTTCGCCCCGACGAGGTTCCGACGGAGGCAACCATCGTGGGCATCATCGATCAGATTCAGGTGAAGCGCTGATGCAAATCGGGCGCGTGATCGGCGATGTGGTGGCGACCCACAAACACGAAAGCCATCGCGGACGCAAAGCGCTCCTGGTGCAGCCGCTGAATCTGGACGGCAGCGATCGCGGCAACGCGGTGGTCGCGCTGGATGCGGCCGATGCGGGCGTGGGTGATCGAGTGCTGCTGGTGACCGAAGGATTTAGCGCCATGACGTCGGTGGGGCGCCCCGAATCACCGATTGACATGGCGGTGATCGGCGTTATCGACCGGGTCGATTTCTTTGCGGCGCCGGCTGGTACGGAACACAAATAGGTAGCTCGCCAGGATGCCGCCTACAATCAGCTTGGTGATTTCGGCTGCGTAGTAGATCTCCTGCATCGCCAGAAAACGCACCTTTTCGCCGACTTCTGCGTTCCCGGGCGGGAAATCGGTCTGCAGGCCACGGTAAGACAGTTCGGGCGAGATTCCGAAGTGCTGGAACATGACCAGCACGAACATGACGCCGCATAACACCAGCGGAAACAGTTTGCGCTGGGTCGCCAGGTACAGGCAACCACCCAGCACCAAGCCGAGCCCCAGCTCGATTTTTTCCCAGGTGGAGGTGGCATCACGAACCTGCTCGGCCACGGCGTGATGCAGCAGCAGCGCGGCGTTGTCGCTCCCGAGTTTTTCCATCATTTTGGCGGCCTGTGGAACCGGGGCGTTCAATAAGGCGGTGACTGCGCTCCCGCTCTGGATGGAAAGGAACCCCATGAGCAGGCAACCACCCATCCAGACGCCCAGGAAGAAGGCAGAAACGCGGCGAGTATGCACTCGTATTAGTGTGACACGACCGCAAGTCCCAAACGATCGCGCCTTCGCCCAATGACTGGCCCTTGAGGCGCGGACGTTAGTCCGCGCGTTTGGGCTGCGCGGTCGCGATAAGCTTCTAACTTTTCGGTGCTAGGCCAGCTTGCGCAGTGCTTTTCAGCAGCCCTAAGCGGACCAGGCTTTCACCGGTCGAGACGATCGCATCTTCGTTCGAACGCGGCGACCAGCCGAGCACGCGCCGGGCTTTTTCATTGGTCGCGTTCTTGCGCTTGCCGAGTTCGGGCAGAATCTGTTTTACCGCCGGATCGCGCAGCGAGGCCAGACGCACCACCCAATTAGGAAGCTCGCGCGTCGGGACGCGCTTGGCGGCATCGCCGAGCTTGCCCTTGAGCGTCGTGGCGATCTCTACCATCGACATGAAATCCCCGGCGATCGCCAGGAAGCGCTCGCCCTTCGCAGCCGGATGCGTCATGGCGAGAATATGCAAGCCGGCGACGTCGCGTACGTCGACCACTCCGAAATAGAGTTTCGGGCAGCCCGGCATGGCGCCGTCCATCATGCGCTGGACCAGGAGAATCGAAGTGGAATAATCGGGGCCCAGAACCGGACCAAACACGCCCACCGGATTCACCACTGAAAGTTCCAGCCCGCCGCCTTCTTTGGCGATGAAATCCCACGCAGCGCGCTCGGCGATCGTTTTCGATTTGGTGTAGGGCAGAAGATCGTCGCCGTTCAGATCGGTCCAGTCGGTCTCATCGAAGGGCGCGGATTGCTCCTTGTGGCCGTAGCCGATCGCGGCGAAGGAGGATGTCAGCACAACGCGTTTGACTTTCGCCTCGCGCGAGGCTCGCAACACGCGAAGAGCGCCTTCGCGCGCCGGCACGATCAGCTCGTCTTCATGCTTCGGGACGGTCTGCGGAAATGGCGACGCGATGTGCAGCACGTAATCGCAGCCGGCCACCGCGTCGGCCCACCCCGCATCGGATTCGAGATCGGCTGCGAAGAATTTGACGGGAGCATCGGCCGCTGCCCCGCCCTGTTTGAGCATGGCGCGAACGCCGGGCTCCCGCTTCAGATCGCGAACGGTGGTGCGAACATCGTGCCCGGCCGCGAGAAGTTGCAGGATCGAATGGCTGCCGATGAAGCCGGAGCCGCCAGTCACCAGGATTGTGCTCACGGCTTCCATCATAAGTCCCCATGAGATAAGGGGTGATGACGATGCTCCAGCTGTGTCTTCCGCAGGTCTGGGCAACACCAATAGCCGGAGGCTATTCCTGGCGCAGCGCGACCAGCGGATCGACGCGAGCGGCGCGGCGCGCGGGAATCCAACTCGCCAGCAGTGCGACCAGCGCGAGGAGCATCGACACCGCGAGGTAGGTCAGAGGATCGTTGGGCTTGATCTCGAACAGCATGCTTTCGATTAGCTTCGAAGCCGCGAACGCTCCGGCGAGCCCGATCGCCAGACCGGCTGCGGTAAGCAGCATCGCCTGCCGCAAGACCAGCTTCAACACATCGGCCGAGCGCGCGCCCAGCGCGATTCGTACGCCGATTTCGTTGGCGCGCTGGCTCACCACGTAGGCCATCACGCCGTACACTCCAGCCATCGCCAGACAGACGGCGACGCCGGCGAATACCACCAGCAGCAGCGTGCGGAAATAAGGCGCGGCAACCCCCTGATCGACGCTTTCGCGCAACGGGAAGGATCGCACCGGAACCTCGGCGGAGGCCTCGCGAATCTTGCGGCGCACAGGTTCGGCAAGCGACGTCGGCGGCGTCGATGTGCGAATCAAAAGGCTCAACTGCGTTGCCCACCCGGGATGCTGCGGATAAGGCATGTAGATTTCGGGCCAGGCAGGCTGTTGCGGGCCCCATTGACGTACGTTGCCCGCCACACCGATGATTTTCATCGGCTTGATCGAATCCATACCGCAGAAAATCAGGTGACCCATGGGATCGCGGCCCGCAAAGGATTGCTTCACCAGCGCCTCGTTCACGATGGCGCTGAAGGCGACATCGCCGGTATCGCTGCCGTTAAAATCGCGGCCACGTTTTAACTGCGTGCCCAGGGTGTCGAACGTCCCCGGAGCGATCACCGAGAACACCGCTTGTTCTTTCGTGATCTTGAGCTGTTCCATGGGCGGCAACACATCGATCCAATAGCCGCCGTTGGAGCGCACCGTCCCCGGTGTCGACGCTTCGGCGCCGGCCGAAATCACTCCGGGCAAGGCCCGGATATCGGCGAGCACTTTGTTATCGAACGCGACGGCGCGCTTCAAGCCTGCATCGTCAGACGCCGCGACGTCGGTCTTGGCCACCAGAACTTTTTCGGATCGATAACCCAGATCGACATTCGTCAAGGCATCAAAGCTGCGGATCAAGAGACCCGCACCAGTGAGCAGAATCACCGACAGCGCGATCTCGGCCACCACCAGCCCATTACGGATGTACGCCGATCGTCCGCCCACGGCGCCTTTTTGAGCGCCCTGCTTGAGCGAATCGTTCAAGTCAATGCGGGAGGCGTGAATGGCGGGCGCGAGGCCGAACAAGACGCTGGAAACGAGCGAAACAGCCAGCGTAAATGTAAGCACCCATTTGTCGACTCCGGCATCGGCCAGGCGCGGAACGTTCGCGGGCGCGAGCAGCACTAACCAATCCGCGCCCCACCACGCCAGAATTAATCCGGCGACTCCCGCGACCAGCGCGAGCAGCAGACTTTCGGTAATCAATTGCTGGATGATGCGTCCGCGGCTGGCCCCGACGGCAGCGCGGATGGCGATCTCGCGCGTCCGTGCGGTCGCTTTGGCCAGCAGCAGATTCGCCATGTTGGCGCAGGCGATCAGCAGCACCAATCCGACCGCGCCAAGAAGCATGTACAGCGTCAGCCGGACGTTGCTCACCATGGTGTCGAGCATGCCGGTGACGATCACGCCTTTGTTGGTATTGCTGTTGGGATAAAGATGTTCATTCTTTGACGCGATGGCGCTCAACTGCGCCTGCGCCTGGTCGATCGAAACTCCAGGCTTGAGGCGCGCCACGACAAAATAATTGTGTGAGCCGCGCTCCGGGTTTTCGTCGAACACCGAATTGGCGGGAAACCAAATGTCGTTCTTGCCGGGAAACTCGAAGCCCGCGGGCATCACGCCCACGATGGTCATCGGCTTGTCATAGATGCGCAGCGTCTTGCCGATCGCGCTCGCATTGCCCTGAAACGCCTTCTGCCAATAGTGGTCGCTGATGAGCACCGCGCCGCCACTATGCAGCTTCTGCTCGTCGGATGTGAACATCCGGCCGCCGCGGGGGCGGACGCCGAAGACATCGAAGAACTCGGACGTGACTGAGGTAACTGGAATGTATTCCGCAACACCGTCTTTGATCACGGTGGTGGCGCCGTCGGCGCCGCTTTGCGAATAGTAGGCCATGGCGTCGAACGCGTTCGATTGATCGTGCCAATCGTGAAAATCGGGTGCGGAGATGTATTTACTGTTGCCACCACTATCCCGCCAATGGTTGCGCAACGTCACGATGCGATCGGGATCGCGATAGTCCAGCGGCTTGAGCAGCACCGCGTTGACGACGCTGAACACAGCCGTGTTCGCTCCGATGCCCAGCGCCATAACCAGGACGGCCAAGATCGTGAATCCGGGGTTGTTGCGCAGGGATCGGAGGGCGAATTTCAAGTCCATAGCGCCTCGGAAATGAAGCTAAAAAGGCGGGTCCAAAATGCGAGAAGGGGAACGTTGCCGCTCCCCTTCGCCGCGTCGATCAGGTTCAGATCCGTGATCGTGACTTCCTGGTCCCCTTCGTATCGGGGAGTCTTCAGCATAGCAATTTCCCGTTACAGCACGCGGACGCGCTGCAGCCGTACGTTGCCGGCCGCCGATTTCACCCGCACGATCCGATGCAGATGTCCGAAATGCGCGCTGATGAAGTTGCCATGATCGCGATCGGTCTTGACGGTAAGCGGTTCCAAGTCTGAGCTGACTTCGCCCAGAGCCGACTCGGCGCGAATTTCCCCGCCGCCCCACGGATCCACGTCGACCGTCACATCGCCTCGAACGCTATGC
Source organism: Terriglobia bacterium (assembly GCA_963819125.1). Lineage (GTDB taxonomy): Bacteria > Acidobacteriota > Terriglobia > Bryobacterales > Bryobacteraceae > Palsa-187. The sequence goes on along the minus strand of CAWFUQ010000003.1, from coordinate 314,468 downwards.
GCTTCCACATCCTGTTCCACCAGATGCGCCGCCACTTCTCCATCCACCGTCCGGCCGATGAAGCGCAGCCCTTTGGGCAAGCGCACGATGAAATCTACTCGCATATCGTTCATCAACACGTCACCGCCCCCGCCGTTTTCCCAACGGATATGCGCCGTCGAAGGAGTCTCGGAAGCCATGCGGAATCCGCCCCCGTGGCTGGGCCGGCACTCGAACGGATGCTCGCTATTGGCGTTGGGATACACCGCGCACACCGTGACGCCGCCTTTATGCTCCACCACTTCGATCCCGACCTGTTCCGGATTGCCGCTGCCGTGCTTGACCGCGACCACTTCAATTTCTTCCCCGCTGGTGCTTTCCACCCGGACATTGCCGTTGACATTGTTGATCTCTACCACCTGACCGTCGGGCGTCCAGCCGTGCCAGCGCGTTTCCCCGGCGAACGGGAGCATCTTCGGCTCGGATGCGGCGGCGCTGGGAGCTTCAGCCGCGGTAGCACCGAAGGCCGGTGCGGGGGCTGAGGAGTTCGAGGCAAACATGATTGCCGGAATCGCAAGAATCGCAAGCAGCTTCATTGGTGTGCACTCCTTCCATGGAAACGGGTGAAACGAGCGAATACGCGGAGAAAGTGCACGTCAGCGGCCTTTTGCACGCCGCTCAATCTAAACTACTTAACTTAGGAGAAGGTAAGGCGGGTGTCCGTCCGTGGGACGGCGGACGTGAAAACGGACACGGGTCTAGAAAGCCAACTTATTGAAAATACTGCCCGGCGAGCGCGGGATCGACGTTTACCGCTTTGGCCCACACCTGCTTCGCCTCATCGTCCTTGCCGACCGCTTTGAGGGCGTGGCCGAGGTTCAATAGCGCTTCGGGCAGCTCCGGCTTCTGATCGAGTGCCGCTTGGTAACACTGTGCCGCTCGTTCCGCATCGCCGGTCGATTGCAGCAGCAGGCCGAGGTTGTAGCTCAGCTCCACCGATTTCTGGCCCTGTGAACCAAGCTTCTGATGCAGCTCCCAAGCTCGATTCGGGTCCTTGCGCTCGATCGCGATGGCAGTCAGGGCACGTAACGCGTCGACGTTTTTCGGCTGCAGCGAGAGCACCCGAGTGAACGTTTCTGTCGCTGCATCCAGGTCTTCGAATTTCCAGCAGGCCAAGCCCAGATTGTTCAACGCCTCGATCCAATCTTTTTTCTTGCGCAGGCAGGTCTCGAAACTGTCCACGGCTCCGGCGTATTCGGCGCGCTGCAATTGCAGGAATCCGAGACGGAAGGCGGCGTCTTCGAAATCGGGCTTCACGGCCACCAGTTTCTCGAAATGCTTTTCGGCTTCTTCGATTTTGCCGTCGCGCTCCACGGCCAGCGCGAGATTCCACAGCGCTCCGGGCAGCTCCGGCGAATCCGCCAGCACGCGTTCATAGGCTTTCTTCGCGCCGGCGAGATCGCCGCGTTCCTGCAGCACCGCCCCGAGGTTCGCATTGGCTTCGAGCGCATCCGGACGAATCTTGATCGCTTCACGATAGCCGTTGGCGGCTTGCTCCAAACGGCCGGTCTTGTGATACGCGACGCCCAGATTGAACCAGCCTTCGTAGGAATCGGCCGCGACCTTCACCAGTTGCGACCCATGCTGCACAGCGGAGCTGTAATCGCCGCGCGAAAGCGCCACCGCGACCAGTCCCTGCAAGGCGTGACGCGATTGGGGTTTCGCCTTGAGCAACCGCTCCGAGAATTCCTTCACCTTGACGTCGTCTTTTTTCGCGGCCGAAAGCGCGATCAGGTTTCCCAACAGTTCGGGCGAACTTGGATTCGCCGGCAGCAGTTTCTTGTAAACGTCCAAGGCTTCGTCTAATTGACCGAGCTGTTGCAGCGCGACGGCTTTTCCGAACAGCCCCTGGTCGTGCGAAGGATTTTCCTTCAGCGCGGGTTCGAAGCATTCGAGCGCCTGTTCGGGCTTGCCCAGATGCAGCAGGCACAGTCCTCGGCCCACCATCGCCTGCCAGCGCTTGTCGTCGATCGAAACAGCGTTCTCGAATTCTTTGGCGGCCTCGTCGAACTTGCCCTGGCGTTCGAGCACCAGGGCCAGGTTGTAATAGGCCGTGCGATGCTTCGGCTCCAGTTGCGCGACCTTGCCGTAACACTTCGCGGCTTCTTCCCAATTATTCTGCTCGAAGCGCAGATGACCCAGACCGGTGTAGACTTCGGCGGGATTCTCGCCGCGCTGGCCTGCTTCTTCGAGTTCCTGGATCGCTTCGTCGAGCTTTCCTTCGGAGGCGAGATTCACCGCCTTGGCCAGAGCGCTGACTGACGCGGGACGTTTCTTTTTGGTCGGATCGTCGACCGCGTCCCCGCGCATCAGCCTTTCGATCAGATCGTCGTCGACGAAAAAAACCGTGTCCTTTTCAGACATTGTGCTTACGCTCTCCCTGTATCCTCACGACTAATTTCTTCACCGTCGGCTATTTCTTTACTGTCAATAGGGCCACATTCAGACCCACCGGTTTCGCGCCATGCTCGTTAAACAATCCCACGCCGCCGACTTTAAAGCGATCGTCGGTCCATTCGTCCACTTTCTGATCCTGCACCCAGGTGACGAACTTATTGCCCACCGCATCGAACTTGATCTTGAAAACGGTGTCGAGATGCACCGCCGGCGTCAGGTTCAACGGAATCTGCGTGTGCGGTTGTTCTTCGCCATTCACCACCGCGTAGCGCACCAGAGCGACCCCTGGATCGGCCCCTGACTTCACCACTTCCAGCCGCGCGACATAGTAATCTTTGGAATCCTTGGCGCGATACACCCAACCGAGCGCCTTGTTCTCCATCTGCTCCGTGAACTCGATGCGATAATCACTCAGCGTAAGCGACGACTTGCGAATATAGAGATCGTGCGTGCGGCGGACCCCGGGTTCGGTGCCCCAATCCAGAATCCAGGCGCCGTCATCGGGCAGCGGCGTCGCGATTACCTGCGGCCCTGCGGCCACGTTCCCTCCAGCGCTCTTGATGATGTAGGTGACGCCGATGGCCAGTCCGATGACGGTGACCAGCAGCATCAGTTTCCCGGTGAGAGGCAGGCGCGTCCAGAATCCACCGGAGGCCTCGACGTTAAGGCTTGGCAGACCGAGATCGGGCGGCGTGTACGGCACCGCCATGGGCGCGGGTAAAGCTCGATTCCCGCTTCTTGGCGGATTTCTCGGCCAGCTCGGTCGTTTTCTCGGCAGTCTTTTCGGCCGCGAGCTTGTCGGTCGCTTCTTTCCAGGTGGAGGATTCGGATTTCGCGTCAGTCTTGGCCGGCGACTTGGCCTCGCCCTTGACCGCTGGCTTGACGTCCTCTTTGGCGACGTCTTTGACCACTTCTTTAACTGCGGCGTCTTTGATCGCAGCCGCGACGCTGGCAGCGGGCTTCTGCTCGACTTCTTTCTTGGCTTTGTCGCTTTGCGCCGGCTTCTCGGGCTGCGAATCCTTTTTGCCCTTGCCATTGGCGAAGCGCGGGTCGGGCTTGGCGGGCTGCGCTTTTTTCGGATCGACCTTGACGACGACCGTCTTCTCCGGGGCTTTCTTGGGCGTCTCTTCAGGAGCCTTCGCGACCGCCGGTGCAGGACCAAGCGTCATCACCGGTCGCAGCGGCAGCGCCGTCGATCGCGGAATATACACCTCGACCGCGGAAGCGACGGCGGTGAACACCTGCACCGGCTTTCCGCGTCCCGCCGCCAGACCGTGAAGTGTAAGCGGCATCGGTTTGGTGACTGGGGTCGGCGACGATTCCTGGGGAGTCCCGGCGACTGCCTGCTGTTCAATTGCGGGCTCAGGTTCGACAGCTTGGTGGATGACCTGTTCGGCGGCTTCCTCTACGATTTCCGGCTCGGGTACGGCTTCCTCTGCGCGAACGGGTTCGACCACCGGCGCAGCGTGAGCCGCTACGGGAACCGGTTCGACTTCCCCGCCCTCTGCAATCGGATCCGCCGCGTCTTCATTGTCCTCAAGACCCGTGGTGCGGAATGGAACGCGCGCTAGCGCGCCCAGGCTTTGTTCAAAGGAGAACTGACGCCACCCCTCACTCCACAGCTCAGGATCCTTCTCCGGAGGCTGCGGCGCGATGGCGATCTCCAGCGGTTCCTCGGTCATAGCTGGTATCAAAGCGTCCCCCGCCAAACTCAGGTCGACCTGCACGATCGGTGTAGAGCGCGCGAACTCGCGAACCTCCAGACGACGTTCACTTCCGCCGCGCGGGGCGCAATCGACGAACGTTCCGAACTGCGCGAGTTCCACACGACCGGCAGAGCTCCACTGCGACGCCCACTCGTCCAACTGCAGGCGGCGCGGAAGCTCAGGTGCGCTGCTGTTTTCGAATTCCACATCCGGCCGCGACATCGCCATCACTTCGGCCAACACCGGCACTGGGATTTCGACTAGAAATCCTGAGATCTCGGCGGGAGCCGCTTCTTCAGGCTCGGGCTCAAGCTCAGGCTCGAATTCAGGTTCTGGTTCCGGAACGCGATCGATAATTGGTTCGTCAAGGACGGGCTCAGAAATTGGCTCTGGCTCCGGTTCAGGCGCAATCGCTACAGCAGGCGTCGCGATTTCCCTAGGTTTGGACGAAGACCGCGAGACCGTCGCGGCTTCGCGAGCAGGCGCACTTTTCGCGACCGGCTGCTTGCCGGCGGGTTCCTTGACGGCTGCTTCCCGATTGGCCGTTTCGCGCGCCGGCTCGGGCTGTTGTGGCTTGGCCTGCAACAGCCGCGTGAGCGCGAGCTGGTTATATTCCTCTTGGTACTGCTGACGATGGGCGTCGGAGCAAAACTCTCCGCCACCGGTCCACCGTTTCAGGAGCGCAAGCTCCTTGCCGCAATACAAACACCGCATGTCCCTCAGATCGTCCTTTTCTACTCCATGCTAAAGAGGACTCTTACGAGTTTCTATCCGGTAAAGCACTTATAAATTGGTTTTCAGGTGTCCGCCTTATGGCCACCTAGGTGAACTTACCTAGGGCGGGCTCGGTTAAAGCCGCCCTGCAACGTGCTCGAAGGGATTCAACGCGTTGCGTAATCGGCCCACCTGGTCCGTCCACGAACCGGGCCTGACTTCAGGCATAGGCTAGGCCGACAGCCCTATGCCGAATTAGTTGGTTTCCCTATCCGTATCTTCTAAAGTTATTTCCCTAAGGGCCGATCATATTTGTGTTCCAGCGTAGTTAAGAACTTTGTAGCAAAACGCAACGTGCGGAAGCGGTGCGCAACAATTGCGCGTCGGGATCTATTGTTCAGGCTGAGGAGGCGGTACTTATGGCGAAGGGTGAAGCGTTAAAGGGGCACATTGAGGCCTTGCGCAACGCGATTCCGGAATTGAAGGGTGTGCTCCTGGCGTCCAATGAAGGACTGCCTATCGCACATTCCCTTTCGAATGGCAGCGATCCCAATCGCGTGGCGGCGATGGCAGCCGCGGCGTCGAGCCTGGGCCGTCGCATCAGCGAGAGCATGAGCTCAGGCACGCTCGGCGAGGTGTCCATCCAAGCCGAAGAAGGGGCGCTGTTCATTTATTCGGCGGGCAGCAAAGCTGTGCTCGCGGTGATGAGCCCGCAGGGCGGCAATGCCGGCCTGATCCATCTGGAAGCGCGCGGCGTGGCGAAGGAAATCGGCGACCTGTTCTAGGCCGCCCTCCCCTCGATCACGCTGGTGCCGAAATTATCGTGGAGCGGAGTCACGCTGTGAATGCGTAGACCCGCTCGCGCGAACAGTTCTGTCCACTGCCTGCTCGTTCTTTCCCGCCCCGGAATATGCACCAGCATATTCAAATCCAGCAATTTTGCCGCTGTCCCGGAAGTGTCGCCCATCGGCGCAATCACCGCGTCGACGCATAGAATCCGGCCGCCGGGCGCCATCGCGGCTGCGCAGTTCTGTAGCAGTTTGACGCAGCTCGCATCGTCCCAATCGTGCATGATGTGCTTCATGATGTAGACGTCGGCGCCCGCCGGTACGGCGCTGAACATATTTCCACCAACGTATTCCAATCGCGCGGCCACATTTGCAGGCGCGGGATTTTTCACCTTCGCGACCGGAATCGTTTCCGGCCGATCCAACAGCACGCCATGGAGATGCGGATATTTGCTCAGCAGCGCGACCACCATGTGCCCAAATCCGCCGGCGACGTCAACCACTTTCGTCGCGTCCGAGAAATCACAATTCTCGAGTACGCCCACCAGCGATGCGTGGCTATTCGACTTCATCGCCTCACCGAACGCTTCCAGCTTTTTAGGGTGGGCGTTCAGGAATTCCCAAAACTCCATGCCCAGGACGCTTTTGGCCTGCGGCTCGCCTGTGCGGATGGCTTCGGGCAGGGCAACCCACAGACTGGCGGCTTCGCTGCCGAACAGCTCGACGATGCCCTTCACCGATCCAGGGGCGTCGGAGGTCATCACTTCGGAGAGCGCGGTGGGGCCGAAATGACCGCTCGCGGATTCCGTAAGGATGCCCAGGCTCGCCGCGGCGCGCAACGCGCGTTCCAGCGAATCGGTATGCGCGTCGATTCCTTTCGCGATCATCTGATTGGCCGTCAACGGTCCGTATTTCTTCAGTACGTCCGGAACGCCGACGCGCGAGATCCCCGAGATTACCTTCGACACCCAAGCGCCCATCACCATCTGCATCACGATTGCCTGTGGCGGCATTTCAGGCGCGGTTCCGGTTGCTGATTCCATAATCTGTCTATTGAATCACGTGCAGAGGCGATTCCGGGGAACTGAGCCCGGCGATCACCTTGCGCGCGATCGCACGGCCGGCGACCTCCGCGATTTCGGCTTCGCGAGCCTGACGCACCCGCTCCAGACTGCCGAAATGCTTGAGCAGCTTCTGCACGGTCTTTTCGCCCACGCCGGGGATGTGATCCAGCTCACTACGCATGCGGCTGGCGTTGCGGCGCGTCCGATGGAATGTGACCGCAAAGCGATGCGCTTCGTCGCGCACGATCTGCACCAGGTGCAGCACCGGCGAGAATTTATCCAGCACCACCGGCTCGTTCTCCTGTCCGTACACGTAAATGATCTCTTCGCGCTTGGCGATCGACGCCAGCGGCAATCCAGTAATTCCAAGTTCTTCCAGTGCGGCCGCGGCAGCGTGCAATTGTCCTAATCCTCCGTCGACCAATACTAACCGCCGATCGTTTTCTTTCAGCGCCCCTTCTTCCTTCAACCTGCTGTAACGGCGCGTGATCACCTCCCGCATCGACGCGAAATCGTCATTGCCGGCGACGGTGCGAATGATGAATTTGCGGTAATCCGACTTCTTCATCTTGCCGTCTTCCCACACCACCATGCTCGCCACTTTGTCGGTTCCCTGAATGTGCGAGATGTCGAAACACTCGATGCGGCGCGGCGCGATTTCCAGATTCAGTGCGTCCTGCAACGCCTGCTGAATCGCGTCTGACGACGGGCGCATCACGCGGAAGCGCTGCTCAAAGCTGTGCTTGGCGTTCGATTCCACCAGATCGATCATGGCGCGCTTCTGCCCGCGCTGCGGAGTGTTGATCTCGACCTTGCGGCCTCGCTTTTCAGTGAGCAGTTCTTCAAGCACCGCGCAATCTTCAAACTCCACCGGCACGTGAATTAAGCCAGGGACGTACGGTTCGTTCAAATAAACTTGCTTGAGCAGGGACGAGAAGAATTCGGGAGCGTCGAAATCGGGCTGATCCTCCCAGAAAAACTCACGGCGATCGACGATGTGGCCGTGACGAAGGTGGAATAGATTTACCGCGACCAGAGGCGGCTCGGCATAATACGCGAGGATGTCGGTATCGTCGCCCTCGGCCGCCGCCATCTTCTGCTTCTCCCCCATCTCTTCCACGGTGTGGAGCAGATCATGCAGCGCGGCGGCTTCTTCGTAGCGCGTTTCTTTGCTTAAGGATTCAATTCGAGAGCGCAGTTCTTTGGCGAGATCCTTGTGGCGGCCTTCCAGGAACAATCGAACGCGGCGAACGGCTTCGGCGTAGGCTTCGTCGGTCGTCAAATTCGCGACGCACGGACCCAGACATCGATGGATATGGAATTCGAGACAGGGATGCGTGTGCGTGCGGGTCAGATCGATATTGCACGAAGGGACTTTGAAGAAGCGATGAATGAAATGGACCAGACGATGCGCCAGATTGCCTGGAAAGTACGGACCGAAATAGCTCGACCCGTCTTTTCGCAATCGGCGAGTGACGTACACGCGCGGATATTTCTCATCGGTGAGTTTGATGTAGGGTACGTCTTATCGTCGCGCAGCAGGATGTTGTAGCGCGGCTTGTATTGCTTGATCAGATTATTTTCGAGCGCCAACGCCTCTTTTTCGTTGTCGACGTGGATGTAGTCGATGACCCGCGCTTCACCGATCAGCGATCCGGTTTTGGCCTCCGCCAGTCGATCGTCATTGAAGTAGCTGCGCACGCGCGCACGTAGGTTTTTGGCTTTGCCGACGTAAATAACCGTGCCGTGGGCGTCTTTGTAAAGATACACGCCGGGAAGGGAGGGCAGCTCGGCAGCGCGCTCGCGGAGCTTGAGAACTTCTTCGATGCTCCTATTTTCTCACGAGGTTTCTTGGATGGCGACAAACTCTAGCCCGCGTTGGCTTGAGGCGCGGACGTTAGTCCGCGCGTTTGGGCTGCGCAGCCTGGTATCGTCTGAAACGCCGAAGAAGTTCCGAAGTGGACTGCGTCGCGCACGGCATCGCTGCTCCCAACCGCGCGGACTAACGTCCGCGCCTCAAATGCGGAGAGAGATTAGCGATTGAACGGGAATTCCTGGATCCAATGAAATCCGCGATTCACCAGCAGGAACGAATTGCGATCCAGCAGATGAAGTCGCAAATGCAGGGGTTGACCCCCGAGATTGCCGTCGAGCGTTAGCTGATCCCCATCGTGGCGATAACTAAGAGTAGCGGCCGGCTTGGCAATGGCAATCGTGTTCTTTTGCGCGTCAACGGTAATGCGGTACTGGACGAACGGATCCTCGCCGTGTTGCAAATACATCACGGGGAAACGTTCAAACACCACGCGCCGCCACTCGCTGCCGGGGTCGGCGTTCCAGATCCCGTATAGCGCCGGTTTCGGCGCGCCTCCGCCGAACGTGTGCCAACCCTGCCAGGAATAATATCCGTGCGCGAAAATCATCACGAGCCCAAAGGTAGCCTGCGCCGCAACACCAATCCGATTCGCCCGTTTCGACCCGAACAGATCCGATGATGCGGAAGCCGCGGAGGCTTGCTTCAAGACGAAATTTCTGATCCTGCGCCAATCGGGCGCCAGCAGCAACAGACAGATCAGGATCAAATGAAACGAAAACAGCTTGACCGGGACATCGTAGGTCATGTTCAGCGTGAACACTTCGGTTAAATCCGCCAGACAGATCAGTGCGCCGAGGAATGCCGTACGCGGAAAGAACAGCAATATCCCGCCGATCGCTTCACACGACCCGGCGAAGATTTCGTAAGCGGGCGCCGAGCCGATCGACGCCCACAAAACGCCCATCGGCGAAAAGTTTCCGTAAGGCTCCAGTAATCGCGTAAGAAACGGAAAGGGCATCTGCGCGGGAACGACTTTCGCGAATCCGTAGACGAGCATTTGCGTTCCCAACGCGAGGCGCATCGCCAGATGGAACCATTTGTACGCAGTCTGGTAGTTCGCGCGCTTGCGATCAAGCCCCGACCAAACCGCCGTGGCGAGCAGCGCCGTCACCAGCACGCAGAAATCGAGCACCCAATCGAACGTTTTGTCGCCACTGCCGCTGCCCTCGTAGACCAGTGTTTTCGTGATGTGAAACACATGCGCGGCGGTCCAGAACACCATGCCACGGACTGGCTGCAGTGCCGTCAGATTGGGAATGTTCGCGAACTGGATGATGCTGCTTACGATCTGCGTGGTGAGGCAATACAGGCCGAAGTAGACAGCGCAGAATCGAAACGCGACGCGCAGCGCAAGGCTCCAACGCTCGGATTCGGGCGCGATGGCGGTTTCTTCAAACTGGAGCTGCGGTTGCGCGGCCATTTCAGAAATCTAACTTTATAATAAGAAACGTGACGCGCGCTGTTCTCACCTTCGCCATAGCGTGTACGTGTCTCGCGCAGCAATCTACAAAACCGCCCGATACGAAGCCGCCCGACAAGCAAGACACGAAGCCCGGCAAAGTGGTCGAGGAGCCGCCGGAAGAAGACGAAGCTCTGCTGCCCAAGACGTGCGTGCTGAATCCCCTGGAAGCAAGCCACGACATTATGGTCGGCAACGAATACTTCAAGAAGGGCAATTACGGCGCAGCGGCGAATCGATTTCGTGACGCGACGTGCTGGGATCCAGGCTCAGCCGAGGCATACCTTAGGCTCGGTGAGGTAAGCGAAAAGGTTCACAACACAGAGGCTGTGCGCGAGGCCTACACGAAGTATGTGACGCTGGCGCCGCCGGAGGCGAAAAATCTCCCCGACATCAAAAAGAAGCTTGCGAAGCTGCCGCCGCCCAAGAATAAGTAATTACTGAGCGCCAAAGGCCGGGAAATGGGGCGCGCTCATTGGCGATGGCATTGGCGACGTCATTAAAGACGTCGATTCCTGCGGCGTCTGGCGTCCGCCGGTGAGATCGTTCAGAAGCTTCGAGATCGGCAGACGGCCTTCGTTGGTGTTCGAGCTGGCTCCGGCCCCTACGCCAATTGCGGCCGTATGGAACACGGATTCGGGAAGCTGTTCAAGATCGAAGCCTTCCTGCACGGTCATTTCGTGCTCGATCCAGTTCGACAGCGGGATGTTGCGGAAAAACAGGCGTTCCTGCATCACCATGCTGCGCTTCTGGACGTTTTGCGTCTTCGAATCGCGCACGTAACTGCGCTCTTCCACCCGGAAATCCTGCATGAACTCGTCCATGGCAAGGCGCTTGGTGGATTCCTCCGTCGCCTTGACGCGCTCTTCCATAGTCACGCGCTGGGTGTTGATCATGGCGCGCGCTTCGGCGAGCGTTTCACGCTCTTTAGATAGCGCGACTTCCATACGAGCCTGCATGATGTAGAACGACAGCAACGCGCTGCCGCCCGCCACGAACACGGGAAGAAACATCCACAGAAAAGCATCCATTTGCATATGCACTCTCGGCGAGCAGTTTCGCTCTCTTGGTCTATCGGAGGAGCATGGGAAGAAAGTTAGAGTGTTAGGTGAAAAATCTTAGAAGTATTACGGCCGAACGCACCCGAAATGCGCTCTCTGCCGTTCGCGCCTCACCCGCGGCCTCGAACATTCCGTTGGCCGCGTAACGCCCGTTGGCCGCGTAACGCCCGTTGGCCGCGTAACGCCCGTTGGCCGCGTAACGCCCGTTGGCCGCGTAACGCCCGTTGGCCACGAACGCACTCTGAGGCGCGAACGGCAGAGAGCGCGTTTCGGCGGATACTGGAGACGTATGCGATTGCTCGCGGCATTCTGCGTCGCCGCCGCTCTATCGGTCGCCCAGCCTACCGCTTCCGAAATTCCCGTCGTCACGGTGTGCGACGTATTGGGCGATCTCGCACGTTACAACAGCAAGTCCATCGTCCTGGTCGGCGCGGCTTGGGGCACGGACGAAGGCAGCTGGATGGTTGCCACGTGCGGGAAAAGCTCGTGACCGATGGATTCATTCAAATGGAACTCGAAGCTCGTCGCGGCAAAATTGAGGGAGCTGAAGCCAACGACCAAACTCCAGCATTGGGAACACTGCTTCGCTTTGTTCGGTCGCTTGGACGCCAATGTTCCGCCCAAGACGTTCGTCTATCCAAACGGCCAACTGAATGGCGTAGGGTTCGGACACCTCGGCAGTTCTCCGGCGCAGATCATCCCGCCCCAAGATCGCCGGGCATGGCGAACGCTCCACTAAGCTGAGGTACGATACAACGTATGAATTCCAGGCGGCAATTCCTCGGCTTCCTCGCGGCAAGCCCTCTTGCGCGACTCTACGGGCAGGATGCACCCACCGATCCTAAAGAAGTAGTCAACGTGATGGATTTCGAAGCGTTGGCGAAAGCCAAGATTCCCGTCGCGCACTGGTATTACATGGCGACCGGAGTCGACGACGATGCCACGCTCAAGTGGAACCATGAAGCGTATAAGAAGATCCAGCTACGCACGCGACGCCTGGTGGACGTGAGCAAGCTCGACACCAAGGTCAATCTATTCGGCACCTCCTGGGATTTTCCGATCTTCATCTGCCCCTGCGGCAGCCAGAAAGCATTCCACGCCGAAGGCGAAAGCGGCGTCGCGAAAGCCGCGAAGTCGCGCAAGACGCTGCAAATTTTATCGACCCAGACATCGACGCCGTATGAAGAAGTAAAGATCGCGCGCGGCGAACCACCCTGGTATCAGATGTACGCACCCACCACCTGGCCCGGGGTCGAGCACATGGCGAAACGCGTCGAGGATGCGGGCTGCCCAGTTATGGTTCTGACGGTGGATCTCTACGGCGGTCGCAACACTGAAACCGAGCGCCGTCTGGCGAAAGGCGACAAGCGCGATTGCACCATGTGCCATGCGACCGCGCGCGGCGGCGGCAATCGTAAGCCGATGTTCGAAGGTATTCAAGGCGGCATGAACGCGTCGTCCACCGATTGGAAGCTGGTGGATCAGCTCAAGAAGACCATCAAGATGAAGCTGGTGATCAAAGGTCTGGAGACGCGCGAAGATGCAGCGCTTGCGGTCGAGCATGGCGCCGATGGCATCATCGTGTCGAACCACGGCGGGCGCGCCGAGGAAACCTATCGCGCCACCATCGAAGATCTGCCCGAAGTGATCGAAGCGGTGCACGGGCGCATCCCGGTGATGATCGACGGAGGAATTCGTCGCGGCACCGACGTTTTCAAAGCTCTGGCAATGGGAGCGAGCGCGGTCGGAATCGGGCGGCCTTATCTATGGGGTCTGGGAGCGTTCGGACAGCCTGGAGTCGAAGCGGTGCTGGACATTCTGCATCGCGAATTTCAGCTCGCCATGCGGCAATGCGGCACCACTTCGCTCAAGCAGATCACGCGGGCGTCCATCGTCGTCTAAAAACGCGTCTCTTTATTCCGCGCGAAATCCGAACGGCTGCGCTTCGGCGAGTTGCACCGATTTGCGCTTCTGATACTTGCGGCGATTCTGGCGGATGGTCGAGATCGCATCCAGAAAGTAATCTTCCACCGCGCGCGGCGGCTTGCCGCTCGCCTGCGCGTGCGCGAACAGCAGCTTGCCGTCTTCGATGGTCGATTTAAGATCGGCGCCGGTGAATCCGCGGCTCGCTGTGGCGAGCTTGGAGATATCGGCGGAGCACAACGGCGCTGGCATCGGCGAAAGCCTCTCACGAAAGATCTCCACGCGAGCGCCTTCATCCGGCATCCTGGTTTCAAGCCACAGCTCCACGCGGCCCGAGCGAAGAATCGCTGCTGGAAGATCCGACGGCTCCATCGCGGTCATCATGACGCAGACCCGACCGGAACTCGCGCTCTCCAGACCGTCGAGCTTGGTCAGAAGATAGCGGTACAAGCCGGTTTCCTTGTCGCCACCGAAGATCACGTCCGCGTCATCGATGAACACGATGGACGGCGCGTTACGCTTGGCGGCGGAGAACACGCGATTAATCTGCGTGTAGAAATCGTTCGAGCCCGCGATCATGGTTCCATCGATCAGGAAGAATTTCCCCTTCAACCGATGCGCCAGCGCCCGGCCAATGGTCGTCTTCCCGGTTCCCGGAGGCCCGGCGAGCAGCACGCCGCGCTTCGGCTTCAACCCGAATTCAGCGGCGAGCTCGCGATTTTCGAACGGCAGCGCGACCTTGGCTTCCAAGGCCTCGATCACGTCGCCGACGCCCTTGAGATCGTTCCAGGTGACGGCTTCCACCTCTTCGATCTCCACGTTGCTGACCAGGTTGTGCGCGCCTAGGTATTCGAGCAGACGCGCGGTATCGGCGCCGGGCTCGTGCGAAAGCCACACTGCGGCCTTGCGCAACTGGTGCGCGTTCAGGCTCGGCGCGAAGCGGTGGATTTCAACGAAATCCAAACGCCGCGCCAGGGCCGGATCGAGATAGGCGGAGCAGATCACGCGGAAATCCTCCGGCGCGAAATCCTGAATGAACCAGGAGTGGGCGCGGTGCGACAAGGCGTCCGGCATATAGTCCGTCGCAAACACGATCTGCTTGCGAGCCGAGGAGGCTTCGGCGAGAATCGCAGTCAGCACGGCTTCGAGCATGCCGTTGCGCGTGCAATCGCTATCCTCGGCGACGCGCTTCACCAACTGCAGATCATCGACGATCAGCAGATCGGACTCCTCAAGCTTGGAATCAATCAGCTCGAGAAACGCGTCCTCCACAGCGATGGGCGAATGATCAGCGAGCTGCAACAGAAATTCACGCACACCGATCCTGATCCCGCCCATTTCGCGATGGACGTAGTCGAGCACAGTGGACTTCCCGTCGCTTCCGTAATCCTGAAGCACGGCGAAATCACCGCGCTCAATACCCAGCATCACGCCATCGGCAGCTTTCCGCTGCGCGGGCGAGAGAGTGATTTTCGGCTTGATACGGCTCTCCAAGGAGAAATCAATTCGAGTACAGGCATAACCTTTTTTCTGAAAATAGAAAGAGACTTCAGATCCGGCGCAACCCGCCGGCGGTTGGTTATTGGGGGAAAGCTAGACGCAGAGGAAGCCGGAAAGCAAGCCGTCCTGTAGCGTCACGCTCATGTTGAGGTTCATGTATGCAGACAAAGTTGGGCTCCTTTCCTGAAAGTGGGGTCTCAAGAAGATTAGCATGGACGATGGAATTTGCCTAGAGGGATTTGATTAAATCGGGATTAAGACCTACATAGCCTGGCTGCCGTCGAGCTTTTGTCCACCCAATAGCGCGCCAAGTTTACCAAACTGAAACTTTCCGAGCGCACCGAAGATCGCGCCGAGCCGGAACGTCAGTCCCGACATGAAGCCGTGATATTTTCCGAGATATGCGGCGGCCCCAAGCACGCAATCGACCTCGACCAAAGACTCCCCGGCGCGCGGATCGGGAGCATCATGAACGGTCACTCGAATCGTTGGATACAGGCGCGCCTTTTTCTGCGTGCGCCTGATCTGCATGGCGAGATCGGCGTCGGCCCAGCGATGCCCGAAGCGTTCGTCAAAGTAATTGATCGCCTTGACGAAATACTTGCGCACCAGCAGCGCTTCGATGGATGGATATTCGATCGCGACGCTCTCCTGTGACGGTCGATCTCTTCGCCAGGCATCCGGTGACCTGCGCACGCAGCGCTGAGCGATTCGCGCGTAGGCAACGGCGTCAACTTCGAAATCGCGCTGCCCTTTTCGTCGACCATCAGCGGCGCGACCGCGCTTAAGTCGGTATCGGAATCGAGCGCGTCGGCGAGCTTCGTGACTGTATCCGGCGCGACCTCCGCGTTCGGCGATAAATAAAACAGGAACTCGGCTTTCGCAGTTCGCGCACCGATGTTGAGCGTCTTGGTCAGCCCGAAATCGTGCGGCAGGCGCAGACAGGAGAGATTCGGAAACTCGGTATCGAGCATCGAAGTGTCGTCCGACCCGCCGCAATCGATCACGAGAATCTCCAGGCGCTCACGATTCTTCGATTTTTCAAGCGCCGCAATCGCGCGGCGCAATGCGGCGGCCTGATTGTGACCGATCAGAATCGCGGTGACGCGAGGCTCAATGGGAGCATTCGATTCTTCGCGCGGAACTTCCGACCACCTCGACCGGTTCTTCGCGCCGCGCGTCTTTTCTACGTATTTCAGGCATTTTGATTCGCGTTCATTTGCGTTCATTCGCGGCCGATAATTAATCCGGAATGCCGTGAATCTCCTGCAAGCTCCACACGCGAATCGGATCGCGGCGCCGGGACGCGATGGCTTCGACCGACGCTCGCGCGCCGCTCATGGTAGTGATGCACGGCACTGCGATACGTTACGGCATTCCTGCGGATCGCTTTTTCGTCACTGAAAGCGTGCGCTCCGCTGGTGGCCGTGTAGATGATCAGGTCGAGCGAACCGGCCTTCAGCAGATCCACCGCATTCGGGCGGCCTTCGTTCACCTTGAAAATAGTCTTGACGGGCATGCCCGCGGCACGAATCGCACCGGCGGTGCCACGCGTCGCAGTCACTTCGAATCCGAGCTCCGTGAATCGCCGCGCCAGCGCGACCGCGACCAGTTTATCGCGATCGTTCACGCTCAGGAACACGCGGCCCTTATCGGGCAGTGGCGTGCCGGCCGCGAGTTGCGCCTTCGCGAACGCTTCGCCGAAATTCTCGCCAACGCCCATCACTTCGCCGGTCGAGCGCATCTCCGGCCCCAGCGTCGGATCGACTCCGGGGAATTTGTTGAACGGAAACACCGGCGACTTGACGAAATATTGCGGCACGCTCAGCACGCCCGTGCGCATCGGTCATATCCGCCATTGCTTTGCCCAGCATCACGCCCACCGCGATTTTCGGCAGCGCCACGCCGGTCGCTTTGCTGACGTACGGAACAGTTCGCGACGCGCGCGGATTTACTTCCAGGACGTACACAGTTCCGTCCTTTACCGCGTACTGGACGTTCATCAACCCGATCACGTTCAGTGCGCGCGCCAGGCGTTCGGTATACGAGCGAATCGTATCGAGCACCGCCGGAGCAAGCGAGGTCGGCGGCAGCACGCAGCTTGAATCGCCCGAATGCACGCCCGCTTCTTCGATGTGTTCCATGATGCCCGCGATCAGCACCGCGCCGTGAATATCGGCACAACGCGTCGACGTCCACTTCGGTCGCGTCTTCCAGAAATCGATCGATCAGCACCGGGCGGATTGCGAAAATCCGACCGCCTCCTGCATGTAGCGCCGCACCGTGTCTTCGTCGTAGGCGATCACCATGGCGCGTCCGCCTAGAACGTAGCTGGGGCGCACCAGCACCGGGAAGCCGATGGACCGCGCGACCTCGCACGCCTCTTCCACATTGGTCGCCGAGCCGTTCGCAGGCGACGGAATTTTCAGATCGTCGAGCAATTTGTCCGAAGCGCTTGCGATCCTCGGCGAGATCGATATTTTCAGGATCGGTGCCGATGATCGGCACGCCCGCGGCCTTCAGCGGCAGCGCCAGCGTCAGAGGCGTCTGGCCGCCGAACTGGACGATCACGCCGTCGGGCTTCTCGGTGTCGCAGATGTTCAGCACTTCTTCGAGCGTGAGCGGCTCGAAGTACAGGCGGTCGCTGGTGTCGTAATCGGTCGAAACCGTCTCCGGATTGCAGTTCACCATGATCGACTCGACGCCGAACTCCTGCAGCGCGAAAGAGGCGTGGCAGCAGCAGTAGTCGAACTCGATTCCCTGGCCGATGCGATTCGGGCCGCTGCCCAGGATCATGACCTTCTTGCGATCCGATGGATTCGCCTCGCACTCCGATTCGTAGCTCGAATAAAGATAGGGCGTGAAGCTTTCGAATTCGGCCGCGCAGGTATCGACGCGATTGAACACCGCCGTGACGCCCAATTCTTTGCGGCGCGCGCGCACCGCCAGCGGTTCGACATTCCAGGCGCGCGCCAGATCGCGTGTCCGACAATCCGTCGCGTTTGCGCGGTCGCCAATTGCTCGCGCGTGACTGCTCGCAAGCGAAACTGCCCGGATCTTTTTCCAGATCCACCATTTCGCGGACCTGCCGCAGGAACCACGGATCGATGGAGGTCAGCGCGTGCACCTGCTCTTCGGTGTAGCCGCTGCTCGAACGCGTAGCGGATGTAGCCGAGCCGGTCCGGATTGGGCGTGATCAGACGCGGCTTCGATCAGATCTTCGCGAATACTTCACGACGCCGTCTGACTTTGCCGGTTTCCAGGCTCCGCATGCCCTTGCCCAGCGCCTGCTTGAATGTGCGTGCCGATCGCCATGACTTCGCCGACGCTCTTCATTTGCGTGCCCAGCACCGGCTCCGCGCCCGGGAATTTTTCGAACTGCCAGCGCGGGATTTTGACCACCACGTAATCGATGGTGGGCTCGAAACACGCCGGCGTTTTGCGGGTGATGTCGTTCTTGATCTCGTCCAGCCGATAACCCACGGCGAGCTTCGCGGCGATCTTGGCGATGGGAAATCCGGTCGCTTTGGACGCCAGCGCGGAGCTGCGCGAGACGCGCGGATTCATCTCCACGATCACCATGCGGCCGGTCGCCGGATCGATGGCGAACTGGACGTTTGAGCCGCCGGTATCGACGCCGATCTCGCGCAGGCACGCCAGCGCGGCGTCGCGCATCATCTGATATTCGCGATCGGTCAGCGTTTGCGCGGGAGCGACCGTGATCGAATCGCCGGTGTGCACGCCCATGGGATCGAAATTTTCGATGGAGCACACGATGATGGCAGTTGTCGGCCAGATCGCGCATCACTTCCAGCTCGAATT
Source organism: Terriglobia bacterium (assembly GCA_963819125.1). Lineage (GTDB taxonomy): Bacteria > Acidobacteriota > Terriglobia > Bryobacterales > Bryobacteraceae > Palsa-187. The sequence goes on along the minus strand of CAWFUQ010000003.1, from coordinate 296,119 downwards.
CCTTCCACCCCAGCACGCTCTCTTCGATCAGAACTTCGTGCACCGGCGAAAGATCCAGGCCGCGTTCCAGAATCTCTTCGAGTTCCTCGCGATTGTACGCGATGCCGCCGCCGGTGCCGCCCAGCGTGAAGCTGGCGCGCAGAATCACCGGATAGCCGATGCGCGCCGCGAACTCCAGGCCGTTTTCGACTGAATTTACAAGCTGCGATTGCGGCAGATCGAGGCCGATCTTGCGCATCGCATCTTTGAACAGCAGACGATCCTCGGCTTTCTTGATGGAATCGATTTTCGCGCCGATCAGTTCCACGCCGTAGCGATCGAGCACGCCCGCTTCCGCCAGGGCGACCGACAAGTTCAAGCCCGTCTGTCCGCCGACGGTAGAAAGCAGTGCGTCGGGTCTTCTCGCGGCGGATCACTTCCTCGGCGAACTCCACGCTCAGCGGCTCGACATAGGTTCGATCGGCGAGATTCGGATCGGTCATGATGGTGGCCGGATTCGAATTGATCAGAATGACTTCATAACCATCGGATCGCAGGGCCTTGCACGCCTGCACGCCGGAATAATCGAATTCGCACGCCTGGCCGATGATGATCGGACCGCTGCCGACGATCAGGATGCGATGGATGATCGTTTCTTCGTGGCATGGGTACTTCGTCATGAGCTCCACGAAGTCATCGAAGAGATAGCGGGAATCGTGCGGACCCGGCGCAGCTTCGGGGTGATACTGGACGCAGAACGCCGGATGATTGCGATGGCGAAAGCCTTCCAGCGTATCGTCATTCAGATTCATGTGCGTGACTTCGATTTCGTTCAGGTTGAGCGAATCGGGATCCACCGCGAAGCCGTGATTGTGCGATGTGATCTCCACCTTGCCGGTGATTTTGTTGATCACAGGATGATTGGCGCCGCGATGGCCGAACTTCAGCTTGTACGTTTTTCCGCACCGAGCGCCAGGCCGAGGATCTGATGGCCCAGGCAGATGCCGAACACCGGCACTCGGCCGACCAACTTGCGAACCTGCGCGGCTTGGAAATCGAGCGGCTCGGGATCGCCGGGGCCGTTCGATAAGAACAGGCCGTCTGGCTTAAGTGCGAGCGTGTCATCGGCCGTGGTGCCCGCGGGCACCACCGTCACGCGACAACCGGTCGACACCAATCGCCGTAGGATATTGTGCTTAATTCCGAAATCGTAGGCGACCACGTGAAATCGGACGGCAGCGGCTGCCTTTTCCAGATCTGACGGAGAGCACGGCTCGGCCGGCTTCAGCCATTCATACGATTTCGGCGTCGAGACCATGGTGGCGAGGTTGAGGCCGGTCATCGAGGGCTCGTCTTTCGCTTTCTGAATCAGAACCTTCGCGTCCGACGTGACGGCTGAAACCACGCCGCGCATCACGCCTCTCGATCGGAGGTGGCGAACCAGCGCTCGCGTGTCGATTCCGGCGATCACGGGGACGGCGTTGGTGGTCAGGAAATCCTGCGCGGTTTCGTCGGAGCGCCAGTTGCTCGCTAGCGGCGAAAATTCACGAACCGCCAGACCTTCTATATAAGGTCGCGCCGCTTCGTTGTCGGATTCGCTGGTGCCGTAGTTGCCGATCTGCGGGTTGGTCAGGACGACAATCTGGCCGGTATATGAGGGATCGGTGAAGATTTCCTGATAGCCGGTGATGGCCGTATTGAAAACGACTTCGCCCGTGCGTTCGACGGGCGCACCAAAACTGTGGCCCTCGAAGACCGTGCCGTCTTCCAAGGCGAGAACTGCTGGATTCAAGTTGGGCGAAGCCTCCGGGATCGGGGGAGTAACTTCTATTTCACCACACCCTCGGGTTTCTGCCAAACCCACTCTGTTCCGCTGAATCCGTATGATGAAAAGGTGCTGCGTAAGGTTTGGCGATTCAGCCTCAGTCTTGCCGTCGGGCTTGTTTGCGGTTTCGGCGCACACCTTGCGGCGCTCAACTACTTCGCGCGTGGGATTGAATCGATCGGTGGGCCAAATGTGTTCAGAGAAGAGGCCGGCGCCGGCGTCGAGATCTTCGCGGATGACATGGTGTTCGCGGTGCCGTTAGGTTTCGTTGCTCTAGCGGCTGGTTGGGGAATCACAATGCTGCTCACCCGTCAGCAGACGCTTCGTAATGATCAGAATGCACATATCGCGCTTGATCTAAGGGCCGACGAACGCGCTCCATGACTGTCGCGCCTCACTGACGCGGGTTGAGGCGCGACAGGTATGGAGCGCGTTAGCCGGCAGCAACGGATTCGCATTCGCGACAGGCATGGAGCGCGTTAGCCGCCGACAACGGATTCATTCGCGCGACGGGAATGGAGCGCGGTTCCACGAATCCTTACAAAAACGCCGTTTATCGCAGGTGTATCATTTCAACATGCGTATTTTCCACGTTGCCATAGTTTTGGCCGCCGGGTTGCGGCTCACAGCGAGCATTCCTGAACCGATTCATGTCGAACAGGGCCTACTTGCCGGCACTGACGGCACCACCCCCGGCGTGCGCGTTTTCAAAGGAATTCCATTCGCCGCGCCCCCGGTTGGCGACCTGCGCTGGAAGGGCCCCAAGGCTCCCGCCGCATGGACCGGCGTTCGCGCGGGCGATAAATTCGGACCGCAATGCGTACAGGGTCGAGGCGGACAGACCAACGAAGATTGCCTGTACCTCAACGTCTACACCGCCGCGAAATCGGCTGGCGAAAAACGGCCCGTGATGGTGTGGATCCACGGCGGCGCTTTGACCAGCGGCGCTGGGTCGATTTACGACGGCGAAGTGCTCGCGAAAAAAGGCGTAGTGCTGGTGACGGTGAACTATCGCCTGGGTATCTTCGGCTTCTTCGCGCATCCGGAACTGACTAAGGAATCTGATCGCAACTCGTCGGGCAACTACGGATTGCTGGATCAGATCGCATCGCTCGAATGGGTGCAGAAGAATATCGCGGCGTTTGGCGGCAATCCCAAGAACGTGACGATTTTTGGCGAATCGGCGGGATCGTGGAGCGTCAATTATCTGACCGCGTCGCCGCTGGCCAAGGGATTGTTCGAAAAAGCGATCGGCGAAAGCGGCGGCGAGTTCGCTCCGGCACGCAAGCTGGCGGATCTGGAACGCGCGGGTGTCGCGGCGGGCGAGGCCGTAAAGGCGCCGACACTGAAGGATCTGCGCGCGAAATCGACGGCCGATGTCGCGGCGATGCGCTTCGGAACCGCGGTCAACGTCGACGGCTGGTTCCTGCCGAATGACGTTTTCACGATTTACTCGAGCGGCAAGCAGAACGACGTCGCAACCATTATCGGATCGAACAACGATGAAGGCACCATGTTCACGCGCAACGTGACCCTCGATTCGTATAAGAACAGCGCCAAGACGCAATACGGCGATGATGCTGCCGATTACTTCAAGGTCTACCCGGCCAGCAATAACGAAGAAGCCTACGATGCCGCCGCGCACGCCATGCGCGATCGCACGTTTGGATGGGAGATGCGCACCTGGGCTCGCCTCCAATCGAAGACCGGAAAGAAGCCGGTCTACATGTATTACTTCAGCCACGTGCCTCCGCCGCCGCAGCGCGTGAAGGGCGCCTATCACGGGTCGGAAATCGCGTACACGTTCGGCAACCTGATCGTCGCGCCGTTCGCCACCGCGCCGGGCGGAACGCCGGCCTGGACCGATTACGATAAAAAGCTGGCCGATGAGATGTCGCAATACTGGGTGAATCTGGCGACCACTGGCGATCCCAACGGCAAGAATCTGCCGAAGTGGCCGGTGTTCAAGCCCACCAAGAACGAAGTGGTGATGTCGTTCGGCGATACGGTGGAAGTGAAGCCGGTGCCGAACAAGCCGGCGCTCGATTTCCTGGATGTCGAAGTCGAAAAGCAGCGCGCGAAAGCCGCGACGGGCGGAGGCCAGTAGATGCGCTGGGTTTCTTTGATCGCGATTTCGGCAGCCTCCTTATATGCACAGCTCGCGCCGCCGAATGACATGGGCGTTTCAGTTGGCCACGTTCATCTGATCGTGGCCGATCCGGAAGCGCAGAAGAAGGTCTGGTCGGGCGTGCTGGGCGCGGAAGTGATCGCGCTGCCGCCGCTCGAACTTTATAAGATCCCGGGCGTGTTCGTCATCGTGCAGAAGGCCGGACGCACGGTGCCCACCGAGGGCTCGGACGGATCCACGGTCAATCATTTCGGATTCCTGGTGAAGAGCTATGACGACATCAAGAAGAAGCTGAGCGACGCCGGGCTCAAGTTCACCATGGACAACGCGCAGACGCGGCAGGTTATCGCGGAGCTGCCGGAGAAAATTCGAGTCGAGTTCACGGAGGACAAGAACCTCACGGTCCCGATCAGGTTTCATCACATTCACGAAGCCAATGCGGATCAGGAAAAGGTTCGAGATTGGTACGTGAAGACCTTCGGCGGCAAAGCAGGGACGCGTGGCGCGTTTCCGGCGGCCTTCGTTCCCGGTGGCGAAGTGGACGTCATGAAAGCTACAGGCGACGTCGCGCCGACCAAAGGCCGCACGCTCGATCACATTGGGTTCGAGGTCACGAATCTGGAAGCATTCTGTAAGAAGCTGGACGCCGACGGCATGAAGTTCGACATGAAATACACGGTGATCCCGCAGCTACAGGGCCTGAAGATCGCGTTTCTCATCGATCCCTGGGGCACGCGCATCGAATTGACCGAGGGGTTGAACGCGCATTAGCGGCGATCAACCGCTCCCTATGGTCACGGCTCGTTGGGGCTGTCTGCCTTAAAGAGCCGCGACCATAGGAAGCGGTTCATCGTTCGGGATTAATCTTTCTCGACCGTATTCGTCACTTCCACCGATCTGACGCCATATGCTCGCTGGAGCATGCGGCACAGCTCGCCTGCGATCCGCTCTACCTCTTTCTTGTCGTCCAACGCCAGTTCCACTTTGATGAAAACGTCAGTGCGCCGCATTTACCCCCTTAAAAACTCAATGATACGATGAAGGTATTCTCTGCAAGATCTGCAATAAGAGACGCGCGCGCCGGCACTGCCCCGGAGTCGACGGCGAAATCTGTGCGCAGGATTGCGGCACGGAGCGCGAGAACACCATCGATTGCCCGTCAACGTGCGCGTTTCTGCGCGAATCCCGACAGCACGAACAGCTCGGGCCGATTCCCGCTGAGGAGATCCCTAATCGCGACGTCAAGATCCCCGAAGAATTCATTCGCGAGCATGAGCAGTTGATCAGTTGGCTTTCGGCGGCGCTGGCGCGGTCGTTGGATAAAGAACGCGCCGTCGATTTCGATGGGCGCGAGGCGCTGGCGGCGATGATCCAGACGTACCGGACGCTGGAATCAGGATTGATTTACGAAACGAAGCCGCAAAATCCCTTCGCTGCGTCAATTCAAGCGGCGCTGCAGCAATCGCTTGAAGAACTGCGGGCGGAGATCGCGAAAGAAACCGGCATGCATTCGTTGCGCGACACGGAAATCCTGGGTGCGCTGGTGTTTTTGCAGCGCCTCGAATTGCAGCACAACAACGGACGAAAACGCGGGCGCGCATTTTGCGATTTTCTGCGCGGATTCTTTCCGGCTGAGCCGGTGGCGGCTTCAACGGCGCTGATCGCACCATGAACGATCCTGTTTACATCGTGTTCGCGCATGGATCGAGCGTCGAATCAGCGAACCAAGCGGTCCGCGAAGTCGCGAGCAGGGCTGCCGCCTTGGGAAAGTGGCGCGCGTCGGTAGCCGCATTCCTCGAAGGCGGTTCGCCCACATTGAGGGTCGCCGTTGGCGAACTGGTCTCGCGCGGCGAATTGCGATTCGTCATCGTGCCGTATTTCCTCACCACCGGGTTACATCTTAAGCGTGATCTCCCCAATCTGATCGCCGAAATCAAAGCCCAGCATCGGAGGATCGAGATTGAAGTAACGGAGCCGCTCGACGGGCACCCTGCGATGGAAGTGGCTTTGGTAGACAGAGCGAATACATGCGCGCGATCCTGATCGAATCCGTCGAAATCGCCCCCGAAGTCCGGCACTTCGTATTCGAAGCTGACGGGACGGCGGCACTCACTTTCGCTCCCGGACAATTCGTTTCATTCAGCGATGACGTCGAAGGGAAAGAAATTACGCGCGCGTATTCTATCGCTTCCGCTCCGTCGGAATCGAATCGATTCGAGCTGTGCCTAAACCTGGTGCATGAGGGCCATCTGTCACCGAGGTTGTTTTCGATGCGGCCCGGGGATTCGATCGCGATGCAGCCGCCGCTGGGCATGTTCACGGTGCGGCATCCGGATCGAGATGCTCTGTTCATCGCGACGGGCACCGGAATCGCGCCGTATCGATCGATACTGCACGCGCTCTTGGGAGTGGGCTCACCTGCGTTCACGTTAATCTTCGGAGTACGGCATGAGGCGAGCTTGATGTATCGAACTGAGTTCGAAGAGATGGCTCGCCGATTCTCGCACTTCCGTTTTTGGCCCACGCTCACGCGTCCCACCGCAGACTGGGCCGGCCGCTCGGGTCGCGTGCAGGAGCATCTGAATGAAGCCATCGGTGAACGGCGCGACATGGACGTGTACCTGTGCGGCCTCAAAGCCATGGTGGACGAAACGCGTGCGATTCTGAAATCGATAGGCTTCGATCGCAAACAAATCATGTACGAGAAATACGACTGATGAACCGCGGATTGCTTCTGGGCGGAGGCGCCGCGTGCGTGTTCGCGATCGTGGTGTTCGTACTGTTGCAGATCATGCCACAGCCGCTGCGTCCCCCCGATTATCTGGTGATCGGATCGGTCGCAACTCTGGTAGCGCTGCTGGTGTTGTTCCTGCTTCTGGTCGTGTCGAACCAGAAGGAATCCAACGTGTTTTTTAGGCGCCGCAAAAAGAAATAGCGCCCCAGGCGTAGAATGTTCTCTATGCCGAATCGACGTTTTTCGCTCCTGCTGATTGCCTCATCCCTCGCTTACGCCGGCGTTACGCGCGTCGAAGTCACCCAGAAGACCGACATGCCGAACGGCTACGAGCAGGTCACCGGCAAAGCGTATTTCGCCGTCGACCCGAAGCTGCCGGCGAACAGGATCATCGTCGATCTGGATCGCGCACCGAAGAATGCGAAAGGGCTGGTGGAGTTCTCGGCCGATGTGGTCGTCATGCATCCTAAGGACGCCTCGAAATCGAATGGCACGGCGCTGCTGGAGATTTCCAATCGCGGCGGCAAGGGGATGGTGGGGATGTTCGATATGAGCGGCCGCGGTGATGACGGCGATCCACTGCTGTTCGAATCGGGCTACACGCTGGTGTGGGTCGGCTGGGAATTTGATGTTCCGGATCGCGCCGGAATCATGAAGCTGTACGCGCCGGTGGTGGCGGGACTGACTGGGCCGGTGCGGTCGGAAATTATCGTGGATCGCAAGACCACGACTGCGTCGCTGGGCGATCGCGCGCAGATTCCGTACGCCGTCGCCGATGCAGCCAGCGCCACGCTGACCGTTCGCGATCGGCCCACCGACAAGCCGACGCTGATTGCTCGCGACCAGTGGAAATTCAATGACGCGATGACTGGTGTCGACTTCGCCGCAGGATTCGAACCGGGGCGCATCTACGACGTGGTCTACACGGGCAAAGATCCTGCGGTGATCGGACTGGGGTCTGCAGCCGTCCGCGATTTTATCGCGCATATGAAGGAGGGCGGCGAGGTCAAGCGCGCCATAGGTTTCGGCACATCACAGAGTGGCCGCTTCCTGCGCAAATATCTGTACGACGGATTCAATGCCGATGAGCACGGCAAGCGCGTGTTCGACGGAGTGTGGGCGCATGTGGGCGGCGCGGGTCGCGGAAGTTTCAACGATCGCTTCGGCCAGCCTTCGCGCGACGGCCACACCTGGATGAACTTTTTCTATCCCACCGACATGTTCCCGTTCACCGATGAGCCGGAAACCGACGGCGGGTTCACAGATTCGCTGCTGGCTCGCGCGAAAAAGGATGGCGTGGTGCCGAAGATTTTCTACACCAACGGATCGTACGAATATTGGGGTCGTAATGCCGCGCTGATCCACATTTCGCCCGATGGCAAGAAGGATGTCGCGCCCGCGCCCGAATCGCGCATCTATTATCTGGCGGGCACGCAGCATGGTCCGAATGCGGCGCCGACGCAGAATAACACTGAGAATCGCGCGAACCCGACCGATTATCGCTTCGCCATGCGAGCGCTGCTGGTCGACATGAACGCGTGGATCACCAACGGCACCGCGCCGCCCGAATCGCAATTCCCGCGCATCAATAAGGATCAACTGGTGACAGTGGGCGCGCTGGCGTTCCCGAAGATTCCTGGCGTCGACGTTCCGAAGTTCACCAATTATTCGTGGCGTCTCGATTTCGGGCCGGAGTTCGCGTCGAAAGGCATCGAGAAGTACGAGCCTCCCAAGGTGGGTGCTTCGTTCCCGGTGATGATCCCGCAGGTGGATCGCGATGGGAATGAGACGGCTGGCGTTCGATTGCCGGAGCTGGTGGTACCGCTCGCGACGTACACGGGCTGGAATCTGCGCGATCAGAAAATTGGTGCAGCGGACGAGATTCAGAGCATGGTGGGGTCATTCATTCCGTTCGCGAAAACGAAAGCGGAACGGGAGAAGACGGGCGATCCCCGGTTGTCGATCGAAGAGCGCTACTCCAATCGCGACGAATACTTGAAGAAGATCGAGGCGGCGGCGAAACCTCTGGTGTCGCAACGGTTGCTGCTGGATCGCGATGTCGAGAAGGTGAAAGAGAAGGCCGGATCGCATTGGGATCTGGTGATGAAATAGTCGAGTGTAGTACATATCGCCAAATGTACTACGATGTAATTATGGGTTCTACAGTACAAGCCCGGCTCGATCCCGCCACCAAGAGAGATCTCGATCGCTTGGCGAAAAGGATGGGCTGCAGCCCTTCGGAAGTTGTCCGCGAGGCCGTCCGCCGCTTGGCTGCGGCTTACCCGACGTCCAAGAGACCGAAAATCTTCGGCCTGGGTAAATTCGACTCAGGGATTTCGGACCTGGGATCGAACAAGAGGCACCTTGAAGGCTTTGGTAAGTGACCCCGATCCTCCTCGACACGGGAGTGATCGTTGCTTGGCTGGATCGCGGGGAAACTCGACATCGTGAGTGTGTCGATGCGATCGAGTCGATCCACGCGCCTCTAGTGACCTGCGAACCGGTGATCACGGAAGCGTGTTATCTGGTGCGCCACCTCCGTGGTGCGCGGGAAGAAATCCTGAAGACCGTCGCCTTCGGTACATTTCATATCCCCGTCACGTTGACGGATTGCGCCGCGGCTGTCGCGAAGATCTTACGGAAGTATCGCGACCGAGATGTGAGTCTCGCGGACGCTTGTTTGGTTCATCTCGCCACCGAACTGCGAACCGGCGACATTCTCACTCTGGATCGCGACTTCCTGGTGTACCGGTGGGCGGGAGCCCATCCGTTTCGCCCCTTAATCCGTCTCGCCAAGTGAAGTCTAGGCGATAGAATAGCGAGAAGACTAATCGCCATGCGAATACTCATTTTCCTGCTCGCCCTGCCTGCGTTCGCGCAGAGCGGACGTCACTTCACGTCCGACGATTACTCCCATGCCGAAAAGTTCATGGGGTACAACACCACTTCGCTCGTGTATCACTCGGGTGTGCGGCCTACTTGGATCGCCGGTGAAAAGTTTTACTACCGCAACACCACTGCAGATGGCGGCGAGTTCATCCTGGTCGATCCGGCGAAGGGCACACGCGCTCCGGCGTTCGATCATGTGAAGCTGGCGGCAGCGTTGTCGGCCGCGTCGGGCGCGACGTATGAGGCGTACAAACTTCCGTTCAGCGATTTCGAATTAGCCGGTGATTCGATCACGTTCACCGCGAGCGGCCGGAAATACACGTGCGATGTCGCGGGATCGAAATGCACTGGCGAAGGCAATGCTGCTGGCGGAGGAGGTCGCGGTGGTCGAGGCCGCGGTGGTCGTGGTGGAGGTGGTCGCGGCGGGAACGATTCGCTCTCGCCCGACGGCAAACGCGCGGTGTTCATTCGCGATAACAATCTGTGGTCGCGCGATGTGGCGACGGGCAAAGAAACGCAGCTCACCAGCGACGGCGTGAAGGATTTCGGCTACGCGACCGACAATGCGGGCTGGGCGGGCAGCGATCGTCCAATCGTGGCGTGGTCGCCCGATGGAAAGAAGGTGGCGACGTTCCAACAGGATCAGCGCGGCGTCGGCGAAATGTACCTGGTATCTACCGCTGTGGGCCATCCGCAATTGAAGGAATGGAAATATCCGCTGCCCGGCGATGACGTGGTCACGACCATCCAGCGCGTGGTGATCGATGTGGCCGATCCGCATGTGGTGCGGCTGAAGATGCCTGCCGATCAGCATCGTTCGACGTTATGCGATAACGTGGCGTGCCGCGGCGGTGAATGGAGCGACGTGCAGTGGGATAGCGATTCGCAGAACGTCGCGTTCGTGTCGACGTCGCGCGATCACAAGCAGGAGCATCTGCGCATCGCCGATGCCGCCACGGGCGAGATTCGCGATGTTCTTGACGAATCCGTGCCGACGTTTTTCGAATCGGGCAACGGCAGAGTGAACTGGAAGTATCTGCCGGCGTCGAACGAGATCATCTGGTTTTCGGAAAACGTCGAACTGGGGCCAGCTTTATCTCTATGACGCCAAGACCGGCAAGCTGAAGAACGAGATCACGCACGGCGAAGGCAACGTCACTCAGGTATTGCGAATTGATGAAAAGTATCGCGAGGTGTACTTCCTCGGCGTCGGACGCGAAAAGGGCCGCGATCCTTATTACATCCATTTCTATCGCACCGATTTCGCGGGCACGCACGCGACGCTGCTGACGCCGGAAGATGCGAATCACGATGTGCAGCTATCGCCATCGGGCGATTATTTCGTCGATACGTATTCGAAGCCGGACGTTCCTCCGGTCGCCAATCTGCGCGACAAGAGCGGCAAGCTGATCGTGGCGCTCGAAAAAGCAGATATCTCCAAACTACTTTCAATGGGTTGGAAGGCGCCGATACCGATCACGGTGAAGGGTCGCGATGGCCAGACCGATCTGTACGGGCTGCTGTTCCGGCCGGTGAATTTCGATCCGTCGAAAAAATATCCGATCATCAATCACATTTATCCCGGGCCGCAGACGGGCAGTGTGGGCAGCCGCAATTTCTCAGCGGCGCGCGGCGATTGCCAATCGCTCGCGGAGCTGGGTTTCGTCGTGGTCGAGATCGACGGCATGGGCACTCCGTGGCGCTCCAAGAAATTTCACGAGGCGTACTTCGGCAACCTCGGCGACAATACACTGCCCGATCAGGTGGCGGGGATGAAGGAACTGGCCAAGCGATATTCGTGGATCGATATCGATCGCGCGGGAATTTACGGGCATTCAGGCGGCGGCTACGCGACCGCCGATGCGATGTTCCGCTATCCCGATTTCTTCAAGGTCGGGATTTCGGAGGCGGGCAATCACGACAATCGCGAGTATGAAGACGATTGGGCGGAGAAGTGGCAGGGGTTGCTCGAAAAGAATTCGGACGGGACGACGAATTACGATAATCAGGCGAATCAACTGGTGGCGAAGAATTTGAAGGGGCACCTGCTGCTGGCGCACGGGACCATGGATAACAACGTTCCTCCGTACAACACGCTGCTGGTGGTGAATGAGCTGATCAAGGCGAACAAGGATTTCGATTTGTTGCTGCTGCCGAATCGAAGTCACGGGTTCGGGAATGAGCCGTACATGATTCGCCGGCGGTGGGATTATTTTGTGCGGTATTTGCTCGGGGGTGAGCCTCCGGTTGGGTATGAGTTGCATCAGCCCGAGGGCGGTGGAGGTCGGGGCGGGTTCTAAGTTCGCACGCCTTCTCCAGCGACGCATGAGGATCATTGCCAGGAGTGACATAGCCGGGCGGCGACACGAAGTTGCGGAGAGGGTCTCCTCTTACTTCTCCGGATTGATCGACGCCGACGTGGTCCTTTGTTTCCTTGACTTTGATGACCCGCCATACTTAAAGCGTTGCTGTGGCAATGAAAATCGTGGATTCTGTGTCCTGATCCGCCGCGGAGACTTCTGGGTTGAAGTCCCATACCTGAGGGCGACAGCGTTCAAAGACGGGAAGCCAGTTTGTAAGTTCCTCGTCTACCTATACGGAAGCACGTGCAGCGACGAGGTCGGCCTCACAATGACGCTCGCTCACGAACTCCACCATGTCGTGCAGCGAGCGCATTCCCCCGCTGTGTGGGCCGCCGGCACGCTGGTGACCAGCCTTAACTGCGGGCTCCTGCGACCGCTAAGCCTGACATGGTGTGACCTGCCGCACGAGTTTGAGGCTCGACTGGTCGCGAAACGGGTTTGCGAAAAGATCTGGGACACCGACCGGACGCTCTCCTACATTAACGAAAGGGCGGCCGCTGCAAGCGGGGCGCTAGATATATCTGACTGGGCTTGCATTCGAGCAATCGACACACGGACGGAATACGATCTCGAAGCCGAGATGAGGCGCTTCTACCCGCGGCTCGCCAGCCTAAGCAAAGAACTAGCCGAAGAACGAGCATCACGCGCCGAATTTGAGAGCGAGTTTGATCTCGTTGACCTGGATCACTTACTCGGTGAGTAGATCTGCCTACTTCTCCGTCGACTTGAACGTCCCCTTCGACTTGGCGATCGGTAGCAGCGTCGGATAAAATTGCACGAAAGTATTATCGACCGCGCCGTTCTTCGAATGACACGCGATGCAGCCTGCTGATTTCGGTAGCGCGGCGGCGGGTTCTCCGTTCGCCGGTAGCGCGAAGAATTGCCACTTGCCTTCGAACCTCGACGAATCCTTCACTTCCGCCGACAGACGGAATCCTTCGGCCTGATAATGGCCGTCCTGATTGATCGATCCCTTGCTCGCCGACGAGCGGACTTCCAGGATGAACATGGTCTTTTCCGGCCACGTGCCGGTTTCGAGAAACGATTTGTACGCGGTGCGCGTGACGAAGACATTGTCGAACTGCGGCTCGGCCGTCGCGCGCGCGTCGGCGGGGCCGTAGGTCATCCCCAGACCGGAGCTCAAGAAAATCCATTCGCGATAATCTTTGGGCGGAATCAACTTGCCGTCTTTGGTGAACTGCGGGTCCTGCGCGAAGGCCCCCAGCGTCAACAACATTCCCATCACGATTCGTCGCATGTGTTCAGCATACCCAGATCTCGTCGGTCGGGCGCAACGATAATCCGGTTTGTCTAGAGGCCTTAAGGCGCAGGAATATTTCGCAGACCTCACACCGTGCATCACGGACCCATCTGTACTGAGCAGCCCAAACGGGCTCTCTGACGTTCGCGCCTCAACGGACGTCGATGCGCTGCGGCGCGGGAGAGCGGCGGTTGCACAACGGCGCGTAGGATGGGATACCCCTCCACTGAATTCGCTACCATCGAAGTTCATGAATCCTCAAGCTCCTCCGAAAACTCCTATCGAGGGAATTCGTCATATCATCGCCGTCGGCTCTGGAAAAGGCGGCGTCGGGAAAACCACGGTCAGCGTGAATCTCGCGCTGGCGCTCGCGGGCCTCGGCCGCAAGGTCGGCCTGCTCGACGCCGATATGTACGGCCCGAACATTCCCATGATGATGGGCATCAATCGCCCGCCGCGCGCTTCGGAAGAACAGCGCATCGAGCCGCTGATGAAACACGGCGTGAAGCTGATGTCGATGGGATTCCTGAGCCCCGGCGACAAGCCGATCATCTGGCGTGGACCGATGCTGCACAGCGCCATTCAACAATTTCTGCGCGGCGTCGATTGGGGCGAGCTCGATTATCTGATCATCGATCTGCCGCCGGGCACCGGCGACATCGCGCTGTCGCTCGCGCAGACTACGCCGATCACGGGAGCCGTGGTCGTCACCACGCCCTCGGGCGTGTCGCTTGAAGACGCGCGCAAAGCGATCAACATGTTCGCGCAGGTGCGGATTCCGATGCTGGGTCTGGTCGAGAACATGAGCTACCTGATCGCGCCGGGTTCTGGCGAACGCATCGATGTGTTCGGCGAAGGCGGCGGCAAGAAGACGGCCGAGCAGATGGATCTTACGTTTCTAGGCGAGATCGCGCTCGATCCGGAAGTGCGCTCGGGCGGCGATCGTGGAGAGCCGGTGACGCTCAAGGCGGGCGACGCTCATGCTGCGCCGTTCATCGAGCTCGCAAAAAGAGTGGAACAACGCTGCGCCGAAATCGGTAGCAACGCGCCGACCATTACGGTCGAGGACTAACGTCACCCGCCGCCGGCGGCTGTGCGCGCTGCGAACGGGCCAATTCCAAAATATGATCCGCAACATCCTGCGGATTGTCGATCGACGACATCGCGATGCGGCTGGTGCCACCCGCGGTTTCAAGCGACAGATCGCCGATGGAGAACATGCGCTGCGTGAGGGTCTGCTCCACGCGCACGTCCTGCACTTTTTCAAGCTCGACAGTGCGAGTCGATTTCGAAAACAATCCCGCCTCGTATTTCAATCGATCGCCGGAGAGCGTGATCTTCTCCAATCGCCGCTGCATGTGCCGGAACAGTGTGAAAAACAGCACAAGGACCGGCACGATGAACAGCCACCTTTCCAAATCACGCTTGGTCGGATCCACCGCATAGTACACGGACAAGGCGACGATCATCAGCAGCACCAGAACGTAGCACGCATTGATGAATTTCAACGACGGCCGGATCAGCATTGCCGGATTCTATCACGCGCGGCACGGGTAGCTGTAACAATAGGAGGGAATGGAAACGGAACGCCCCATCACCCGGGTTCTGGTGGTCGACGACGAAGAATCGCAGCGCACCGCGCTCGCCAGCATGATCAAACTGTGGGGCTACACGGTCGAAACCGCGGTCGATGGTCTCGACGCGCTGGAGAAGCTGGCGACCTTCCCCGCGCACGTCATGGTCACCGATCTCAACATGCCGCGCATGGGCGGGCAGGATTTGTTGAAACGCCTCAAAGAGCAGGGCGGCGGCCCTCCGGCGATCGTGCAGACCGCGTTCGGCAATCTCGAAACCGCGGTGCAGACCATCCACGACCTGGGCGCGTTTTGGTTTCTGGAAAAGCCGGTGCAGTCGCAGGCGCTACGCTTGCTGCTGGAACGCGCCTCGTCGCAGGGCAAACTCGCCGAACACGCCGAACGGCTCGAACGGCAGTTGAGTTATCAAGGCGTGCTGGGCCAGATGGTCGGCTCGTCGATGAAGATGCGCGAAGTGTTCACCTTAATCCAGCAGGTCGCACCCAGCCGGGCCGCTGTACTGCTCACCGGCGAAAGCGGCACCGGAAAAGAACTCGCGGCGCGTGCGATTCACAATTTGAGTTCGCGCCGCAATGCTCCATTCGTCGCGATCAATTGCGCGGCGATGCCGGACACGCTTATGGAAAGCGAATTGTTCGGCCACGAAAAGGGCGCGTTCACGGGAGCGGTGGAGCGCCGCGCGGGATGTTTTGAGCTGGCGCAGAACGGCACAGTGCTCCTCGATGAGATCGGCGACATGCCGATCGCGACGCAGGCTAAGCTGCTGCGCGTGCTGGAAGACGGACGCGTGCGGCGGCTGGGTGCGAAGAATGAAGTGCAGCTCGATGTGCGCGTGATCGCGGCAACGAATTCACCACTCGATAACGCGATTCGCGAAGGCAGGTTTCGTGAGGATCTGTACTACCGCCTCAACGTATTCCCGATTCCTCTCCCGCCGCTGCGCGACCGCAAAGAGGATATTCCAGTACTCGCCACTGCGCTGCTCGCCGATTTGAATTTGAAGCACGGCACCAAGGTGACCGGAATCTCGCGCGAGGTGGAGGACCGGTTGTGCGCTTACAACTGGCCCGGCAACGTGCGTGAATTACGCAACGTGATAGAACGTGCGGTGATCATCGCGGCGGAGGGCACCATTCAGCCTGCGCATCTTCCCGCCGGCTTCGGTGGCGCGACTCCCCTGGCGACCGCAAGCGTGACCGATGCGGGCGAACTGCGCGTGCCCGTCGGCTACACCGTCGAGCAGACTGAGCGCGCGCTCATCGAAATGACGCTGGAGCACACCAAGCACAACAAGACCCGCGCGGCCGAAATCCTGGGGATCAGCCAGAAGACTCTGTTCAACAAACTGAAGGAGTACGGCGCGCAAGGCGTCACCGCGGACTGAAATGTCGCTGCGCGTACGCCTGATTCTATCGATCGCCGCCGTCGTCATGATTCTGGCGATCGCGTTGTCGATCCTCCATCTGGACACCCTGGCGAATTCGCTGTCCAAGGATGCGCTCGATCGCGCCAATCTCGCAGGCCAGCAGGTCAAGTCCTTCGTCGACAACTTCGTCAACCAGAGTTCGGCGCAATATGAAACGCCCAATAATCGCGAGGAGTTGATCGAGCTGTGGGACCGTCTGATCGCCACAGACCCGCAGATTTCAGCGCGCTTGCTCGAAATCATGGCGCCTTCGCCCGCCATCCTGGAGATCAACGTCGCCAATCAATCTGGCGCTGTGATCGCGTCGTCGAACCCATCGCGGGTCTCCATGCCGTTGCCGAAACTGGAATCGTTCAATGTGTGGCGCGATCGGCCGCTGGTGCCGCGACTTCGCGATCTGTTCATCAAGAAGCCCGACTACCAGATTGCCGTCCCGCTGGGGCAAGTGAAATCGCCTATTGGCGTACCCGATCGTTTTAATGCGGACCAGGCAATTTTCATGATTCAGATTGTCACGTCGAGCGTGTTGCTGCGCGAGGCGCTTCTGCCCGACGTCGAATGGCTGGCGGGAGTTTCGGGCGGCGCGGTGCTGGCATCTTTGCTGCTCACCGCGTTCGCAACGAACTGGGTTTTACAGCCGCTGAAGCGGATCGAGAACACCATCGATCGAATCGTACAAGGAACTTTTGGTCAATCCGAAAAGTCGGGAGCGATGGCGAAGGAATTCGCGGCAGTCGAAAGCAAACTGAATTTACTAGGCGAAAAGTACAGAGGTGCGCGCGAGGAATCGAACGTTCGTCAGACCAACATCGATCATTTGCTGGAACGCATGGCGTCGCAGCTGGATATCGCCTCACGCTTTGCCGCCATCAGCCGTCTCAGTGGCGGCGTCGCCCATGAAATCAAGAATCCGTTGAACGCAATCTCGCTTCGGCTGGATCTTCTGCGTGAACGGTTAGGCGGACCCGAGGAAGAAATGGCCGCTGAGATCGATATTCTGCTCAAGGAAGTACGCCGCCTGGATCGCGTGGTGAAGACGTTTCTGGATTTCTCGCGTCCCGTCGAAGTCAAATTCGATGACGTCGACCTCGCCGCGCTCGCGCATGAAATTGTCGACCTGATGACGCCGCAAGCCCGTCTTGCCGGCATCGCTCTGGAATTCGAATCGGTGGGCGATCTGCCGAAGCGCATTCGCGGCGATTCCGACATGCTGAAGCAGGCGGTGCTCAACCTGGTCACGAACGCGCTCGATGCTCTTGGTAAGCAGGAAAACGGTGAACTGCGCCTCCGCGTTTCGGCCCAAGGCGAGGTGGTGATGATGGAGGTCGCCGACAACGGCCCGGGCATTCCGGAGGACCTTCGAAATAAGGTTTTTCAGCTATACTTCACCACCAAACAGCGCGGCTCTGGGATCGGACTGGCGATGACCTACAGGGCCGTCCAGTTGCATAATGGTACTATCGATTTCACCAGCGAGGATGGCCGCGGAACCACTTTCTCACTGCGCTTCCCGGCCCTGGTTGGCCATGCGTAATCGGAAACCGAGAACGATTTCGATTGTCCTGCCGATGCTGCTGGCGCTCGCCCTTTTTTCGTCATCGTGCTTCACTTCAAACAAGCCTGCCGCGCCGTTCACGCCGCCTCCTCCGCAGCCAGCGGTAGTCGCATCGGTGGAGCACCTTCCCGAACCGCCCATGGCCACTTCCCTGCCCGATCTGAGCGAGGGATCGATCGTGCCCAATGGCGTTTCCGAGGCTCCTCCGCCTCCGGCGCCGAAACCTCCTGCGCGCCGCCCGATTCGTCCCGCCACTCCCGTCACCACACCACCACCAGTCACCGAAGCGGCTCCGGCTCCGCCCAAGCTTGGCCAGATGCTCACTCCCGAACAGACGCGCGAGTACAACCGGACCATCGATGAAAGCCTGGATCGCGTACGCAAAATCGTGGCGACCATGTCTCGCAGGACGCTAACGCCGGACCAGACCGAAATTCTAAATCGCGTGCTGGTGTTTCAGCGCCAGGCTGAGGAAAATCGCGCACAGGATCTGATGGTGGCGGTCAGCCTCGCCAAGCGCGCGGATGTGCTGGCGAAAGACCTGCAAGATCGTGTGCAGTAATGATTACTGACCTTCCGTAGATGGTGGCACGATTCCTTTGATTCGCAAGTACGTGACGATGTTGCCGTAGTGCGATGAATCGTGCTCGACGTTGCCCCATAACCTACTGAGCTTGGTCTTGCGATTGCCGCCCACGTCGACGATATCCGCCGCCGTGCGGTCGTTCAGAGAATCGTAGACGGCGTCGCAGTACGCGAACGAGTCCTGCAATGCCCTCACGATGTCGGCCTTGGAAGTCTTGGTCTTTTCGATGTCGACGGCTTTCTGCTCGCCCTTCACGGGGCCGCAGAAGTACAGGTACTGCTCCTGGGCGATGTGGCCAAGAAGCTCGCCGAACGTGCGCACGCGCGGCGCGGGTCGAAAGCCGTAGTTCTCCTCCGGCATCTTCTCGGCTGAGCGCAGAATGTTGTTCTTAATTTCCGCGTAGGATTGTCGGAGTTCATCGGACAGGGGATTTTGGGCCTGCATCGCAACCGCCGCAAGGCACAGAACCAGAACACGCTTCATCTTTCTATTCTGCGTGATGCTAACGGGACGCGGGCATCTGCCGTCCAATCCCCGGGGATCGCTATGACCAAATTTCTGTGGGGCTGTGCACTTTCCCCCATGATTCTCGTCGCTCAACACCCTGATTTCAGCGGTGAATGGCGTTTGCGAACGGACGCGGCCGGCGGCTCGGCGAGCACATCCCTGATGTGGGTATCGCAACGCGGCGCCGATCTAAACCTCAAATCGTTTTCGCAATCCGGAGCGAGGTATGGATGGGCAGAATTGATCTTTACCATCGGCGCCGAACGGACCGGAGAGTACTTGCACATGCCGGCGCGTTTCAAAGCGAATTGGGATGGAGACGCGCTGGTGCTGGAATGGGCGGCCATATGGCCGTGGGGGGAACAGAGCGAGCGTCATCGCTGGACTCTTGGCGGGGGCGGGAAAGAACTCACAGATACAGGGAGCGATACGGCACTCCGCCGCTTTCGATCGCGTACCGCCAGAAAGTGCGAAAGCCTTCGACTATATCGAGCAGAACGCCGGCGATCACTATAAGAACATCCGGATCGTCAAGGAACTTCCGGAAACCGAAATCACTCCTCTCATGGCAACGTTCCAATCCGGACTGGGCGTGAAATGCGAGTATTGCCACAATCAGTCCGCCTACGACGATGACAAACTGGAGACGAAGGTGGTTGCCCGTAGAATGCTCGCCATGGTGCGTGACCTGAATGCCCGTGAGTTCGCGGGACGGCAAGCCGTCACGTGCTTTACCTGCCACCGCGGAAAGTCCACGCCGGATCGATAGACAAAAAACTAAAAGGGCAGGCAAAGACAAGGACTGGTGAAGCTTCTCACCGGTGAGGCGTGCAGATCTCCTCACCTTAAGTCCTGTCAATACCTGCCCCGAAGCCGCCGGGTCGGAGGGTCCGGCGACTACCTGTTCGCAGCCTCGCGTTAGTTAGAGGCTACGTTTTTCTGGCCGCTCTCCGGAACCCACAACTTCACTTCCACGCGGCGATTCTGCTTACGGCCGTCGCGGGTCTTGTCGTCCGCGACCGGCTGGGCATAACCCTGGCCGAGCATAGTGATGTTGCGAACCGGAATGCTGGACTGATTTGCCATGTAGCGAGCCACGGCTTGCGCGCGGCGCTCGCTCAATTCGTTGTTGTACTCCGCCGAACCCGACTTGTCGGTGAAGCCCTGGACCTCAATGATGTAGCGATCCGTGCCGGTGGCTTGTTTGGCCAGATCGTCAATCTCGGCCTTGGCTTCCGCGCTCAGAGTCGCTTTGTCGACCGCGAATAGAACCGTGACCGACTTCGCCATCGAGAACTTGTTCAAAGAGTCGATGCGACGGCCCATGCTGTCGAAACCGGTCTGCGCGAACGTCTTGGTCTGATCGGCAGCCTGCTGCGCGTTGTTCGCCGCACTCTGCGCGCCCTGCGCCTTCTGATCCGCCGCGGCAGCCGCCTGTCCGGCCTGCGTTGCCTTAGTGTCGGTGTCGTTCAATTTCTCTTTGGTGCGGGAGAGATCGCGATCCAGTTCGCCGAGGTTATTCTTCTCTTCGGCGATCTGCTTATCCTGATCGCTATTCTTAGTCTCGGTGGCCGATACGCGCTGCTCCACCGGAGCCACGGTCTTGGCGACATATTTCTTAGTCGCGCAACCCGTCGCCGCCAGACTCACCATCAATGCCCCTGCCAATAAAGTCGATTTCATAATGTTTGTCCCCCCATTTGGACTTCGATCGTTTTACTATCCCTTACATTCCAGTCAGCTTTGACCTGGCTGTGCAGGCCCGCTGCAATTCTCATTCCCACCGACTCACTTCTGCACATCCGAACCGAACCCAACATCTGCTGAACCGATCCCCGGGTCGGCCTCGCCCGTTTCCGGGCGTTTCCATCAGCCGGACCCGGAGAACGGTGCCCGCGGGAGCTACCACGGGATCCCGGGTCGTGCCAGCCTCCAGGGTCTTGTTACAAGACGCCCTGACGGCTCGGTAGCGATTACTGCCACCGGTAAAATTTCTAGAATCGGAACCGGGAAAAACTTCATGACGATCGATCTAACTCACTGATTCCAAGTCGCCATTCCAATTTCCACACTGCTAGAAAAGCACCTGGATAGCCAAACTGGGACCAAACTGGGAATAGTGAGGATCGAGCGGCTGGGCTAAGCGGTTCGGGCCATCAGCGGAACGGGGCGGCGACCCACATCGGCCCGATGCACCAGTTCCAGGCAGCGGGCCAATCCCCTCGACTTGCGCAGACGGAACTGCGTGGTGCTCAGCTGCATCTCGCGGCAAATCTGTACAGGGGCCTGAGATTGAAAATAGAATCGTTCAAGAATCTCGGCATCCATCCGGGTCATGGCGGATAAGACCCGGCGAATTCGCTCGATCGATTCCCGGCGCACCGCGACCCGCTCTGGACCCTGCTCAAATGGCGCCAGCGGCTCGACATCCGCGCTTGCACAGGACTGCCGCTCCCGTGTTGCATCGCGGATGTGCGCCACCACCCGGCGATGGGCGATAGTGCGGACAAAACCCATCAGCCGCTCCGGTTCCCGTATATCGCCGCGCTGAATGGCTTCGATGACGATCACCAGGATCTCATGAAAGCGGTCTTCCACCCACTGCTTTTCGATGCTGCGCGTCAGCTTCGGCCGCACCCCGGCGAGCATGGCCTGGTACAATTCCGCGATCGCATCGGCGTCGCCGAATTGTATTTTTTGCACGACATCGGACCAATTTAAGAGAATTGGCTCACATCCCTGTAATGGGATCGAGTATATCAGAGTAGTGCAGTTAAATAAAAGGAGTTTTTACACACTTAAGACAAAGCGGCCAGCCCGCTCTCGCCAGGCCGTCGCCGATCGCACTCCAGCGCCCTCAGGGCTTACAATTGATTCCGATGCCCTTTCCGATTCATCGTAAGCGCCGCCTTCGCAGCTCCGAATCGATGCGCAGTCTGGTACGCGAAACGCGGCTCGATCCCGCGCAGCTTATCCTGCCGCTATTCACCTGCCCGGGCGACGGCATTCGGCGCGAAATCAGCTCCATGCCCGGCAATTTTCAGCTGTCCATCGACGAACTGGTCAAGGAATGCGCCGCCGCGCACGCACTGGGCGTCGGCGGAGTGATTCTCTTTGGAATCCCGGATGTTAAGGACGAACTCGCTTCGGAAGCGTATGCCGAAAACGGCATCACGCAGCGCGCCGTTCGCGCCGTCAAAGCCGCGCTCCCCAAGCTGCTGGTCATCACCGATGTGTGCAATTGCGAATACACCTCACACGGGCATTGCGGCAACATTGTCGACGGCGATGTCGATAACGACACCACGCTTGCCTGGCTCGCCGAGGCGGCGCTTTCGCACGCCCGCGCCGGAGCCGATATGGTCGCGCCGTCCGACATGATGGATGGCCGCGTGGCTGCGATTCGTCACTCGCTGGACGCCCACGGATTCCAAAAAACTCCGATTCTGGCTTATGCGGCGAAATTCGCGTCGGTATTTTACGGACCTTTTCGCGAAGCTGCGGAATCGACGCCGCAATTCGGCGATCGCCGCAGCTATCAGATGGACCCCGCCAATGGCCGCGAAGCTATGCACGAGATGGAGCTCGATCTGGAAGAGGGCGCGGATATGCTGATGGTGAAACCCGCCATGCCTTATCTCGATCTGATCCGGCAGGCACGCGATCGCTTCCCGGTTCCGATCGGCGCGTACCAGGTTTCGGGTGAATTCAGCATGATCGTCGCGGCGGCGCGTAACGGATGGCTGGATCTGGATCGCGCCATGATGGAATCGCTGATTTCGATCCGCCGCGCGGGCGCCGATCTGATTCTTACGTACTTTGCGAAAGACGCGGCTCGTGCCCTGGCGTAAGCTGGAGCGCGCCGCCGGATTCATCGCGCTGTACTGCATCGGGACGTTGATCCTGATGTTCGCGCGGCCATCGTTCACCAACGCGTCGAAGCCGCAGCGCGGCATTTCCGATCCCGTGCTGGCTTTGCAGATGGCACACGATGTGTCCGACGTCGACGCGATTTTGGGCGACGCACCCAGCCCCGATCGCGAAGTGATGCGCCTCAAGCAATACGAGGATTTCGCGTTCATCGCAGGTTACGCGATGCTCTATGTGACGCTCGCGATCTTATTGGCGCGACGGTATCCGCGCTTGCGCCTGGTCGCGATTCTCGCTGGGATCGCTGGCCTGGCCGCAGCCGCGCTCGATGTGACCGAGAACTTCGCGATCCTGCGCATCGTCAACGTTCCTCTCGCCGCAACCGCCCAATCGATGGTGGATGCGATCCGCAACGTAGCGATTCCGAAATGGGGTCTCGGTTTTGTCGCGCTTGGGCTGCTTTCGGTTTATTTTCTGCGCGATCGCCGGCGCACCGCGAAGGTCGTCGGCGGGATCGACGCTCTCGCTGCCGTGATCGGACTGATCGCTCTTATCCAAAACTCGCTTCTCCCCACAGCCGCCGGACTGATCGGCCTCGGCCTGATTGGCGCGACTGTCGTGCTGCTGTTTATTCCATGACCATTACGTGGCCCGCTCTTGTCACCGATCTGCGCGGCTACAACTCGAAGCTGTTCAGGCACGATCTGTTCGCCGGAATCACGGTGGGATTGGTCGCGTTGCCGCTCGCGATGGCGTTCGCGATTTCCTCCGGCCTCTCACCCGAAAACGGCCTGTACTGCGCCGTGATCACTGGATTCCTGATCTCAGCGCTGGGCGGATCACGCTATCAAATCGGCGGACCGACGGGAGCGTTCGTGGTGGTCGTATACGGCATCGTCCAGAAATACGGGGTTGACGGGTAGCACCTGTGTACGCTGCTCGCCGGAATTCTGCTAGCTATCCTCGGCATCACCGGCTTGGGAACAGCCGTCAAATACATTCCGCGCCCGGTGGTGATCGGATTCACCAACGGCATCGCGCTGCTCATCGCCAACACGCAAATCAAGGATTTCCTGGGAATTCATGTCGCGAACGTTCCAGGCGAGTTCGTCGCGCGTTTGCGTGTCCTGGCCGCGAATGTTTCCACTTTCACCGCGCAAGCCGCGCTGCTCGCTGCGGCAACGCTGCTGCTGCTTGTGCTGATGAGAAAATTCCGTCCCGCGCGTTCCCGGCGCGATTGTTGCGCTGATCGGTGGAACGCTCGCCGCGCGGCTGCTTCATCTGAACATTGAAACCATCGGCACCCGATTCGGCGGAATCCCTTCCGGCCTTCCTCATTTTGCGATCCCGCCCATGCGGCTCGATCTGTTGCCGGTCCTGATTTCCCCGGCTTTGACGATTACGATGCTGGGAGCGATCGAATCGCTACTTTCCGCCACTGTCGCCGATCGCATGGGCGGCGATCGCCACAATCCCAACGTCGAACTCTTTGGACAGGGGATCGCCAATATCTTTTCGCCGCTGTTCGGCGGCTTGCCTGCGACCGGCGCGATCGCCCGCACCGCGACCAGCATCCGCTCCGGCGCGAAAACTCCGGTCGCGGGAATCATTCACGCGCTGACGATTCTGGCCGTCCTGCTGTGGGCCGCGCCGCTGGCGCGTCACATTCCGCTCGCAGTGCTGGCCTCCATCCTGGTCGTCGTCGCGTACAACATGGGCGAATGGGCGACAGATTCCCGATCTGCTGAAGCTCACCAAGTCCGATATCACCATCTGGCTGGTGACGTTCGCGCTGACCGTGTTCGCCGATCTCACCGTTGCCGTCGAAGCGGGAATGATTCTGGCAGCGCTGGTGTTCATTCGCAAAGTCACCAATACGACCACGGTTTCGCGCGTGACCGACGAGTACATCAGCAGCGGCCGCGCCCATGTTTTGCAGGACAAGCACATCCCCGATTACGCGGTGGTGTTTCGCATCCACGGGCCATTTCTGTTCGGCGCGACGGACAAGGTTCTCGACATCACTCAAAAAATCGACTCGCTGCCGCGAAGTGGTTCTGCTGCGTCTGCGCAACATGACCGCGATCGACGCCACGGGAATGCAGGCCCTGGAGGATCTGGCCGACACCATCCACGCCTCCGGCCGCGCGCTGATTCTATGCGGCGCTCGCGAACAGCCCGCTCGCCTGATGCACGATGCGGAATTCGAGCAGCACGTGGGCATCGAAAATATTTGCCCGAATATCAACGAAGCGCTGAAGCGCGCGGCCGAGGTGCATCGCGAACTCAATCCGGCTTGTTAATCTGGAAATAATGAATCCGCTGCTCCAGATCAATTTCCGAGTTCCGTTCGATCAGATTCAGCCCTCCGATGTCGAGCCCGGCATTGACGAATTGCTGAAACAGGCGCACGATCGGCTCGACCAGACCATTGCGAGCGATCAGCCCCTGCACGCGCTCGACACCATGACCGAGACTCTCGATTACGCCATGAGCGTGGTCCGTCATCTGGAAAGCGTCTCCACTACGCCCGAACTTCGCGCCGCGTTCAACGCCGTGCAGCCCAAGGTCAGCATGTTCTATTCGAGCCTGCCCTTGAACGAAGCGCTCTGGAAATCGATCCAGCGCTACGCTGGGACTCCTGAAGCCGCCAAGCTGACCGGCACGATAAAGCGCTATCTGACCAAGACCATCGATGCGTTCAAGCGTCATGGCGCTGAACTCGATCCGGCGGGTAAAGCACGGCTCAAAGAGATCGACGTCGAACTGTCGGAGGTCACCACGCGATTCTCCGAAAATGTTCTGGATTCGACCAACGCGTGGGATTTGGTCGTCACAGATGAATCACGTCTTGCCGGTCTGCCTCCCAGTGCGATGGCCGCGGCGCGGGCGTCGGCGCAATCCAAGGATCGCGAAGGCTGGCGTTTCACCCTGCAAGCGCCCAGCTACATGGCGGTGATGACGTATCTGGACGATGCAGAGATTCGCGAGCGTGCCTGGAAAGCGTACAACAGGCGCGCCGCTTCCGGTCATCTCGACAATCGTCCGCTGATCGCGCGCATCCTTGAGCTTCGCAACGAAAAGGCGCGATTGCTGGGGTTCAAGGATTTCGCGGATCTGGTGCTGGACGATCGCATGGCGCATACCGGCGATCGCGCGCAAAAGTTCATCGAGGATCTGCTCGCCAAGACCGAACCGCGTTTTCGCGGCGAAAATCAGGAACTGGCGCAATTTGCGCAACGTGAGATTCAACCGTGGGACGTCGGCTATTGGGCCGAAAAGCAGCGCGCCGCGTTGTACGATTTCGATGAAGAAGAGCTGCGCCCGTATTTTCCGCTGGAACGCGTGGTGGACGGGATGTTCGATGATCTTCGGGCGCGTGCTCGGGATCAACGTGAAAGAAGAACACGGCGTGCCGGTGTGGGATCCAGAAGTGCGCCGCTACGCCATTCACGATCGCGATTCGAACGACATTCCTGGGATCGTTCTACGCCGATTGGTACCCGCGCGAAAACAAGCGCGGCGGGGCGTGGATGGATTCGCTGATCACCGGCGATCCCGTGAAGAATGAGCCGCATCTCGGCCTGATCTGCGGCAATCTGACGCAGCCGGTTGAGGGCAAACCCGCGCTGCTGACGCATCGCGAAGTCGAGACGATTTTTCATGAATTCGGTCACCTGCTGCATCATTTGTTGAGCAGCGTGGAAGTGCGCGGCCTGTCGGGCACCAGCGTCGCGTGGGATTTCGTGGAGCTGCCGTCGCAGATCATGGAGAACTGGTGCTGGGAACGCGAATCGCTGGATCTGTTCGCGCGGCATTACGAAACCGGCGCGGCCATCCCCGATGCTCTGTTCAATAAGATGAAGCGCGCGAAAACTTTCCGCGCGGCGAACGCGCAGATGCGGCAGTTGGGGTTCGGGTTCGTCGATCTGGCGCTGCATCGCGAATGGGACCCGGCGAAGGATCCCGATGTGGTCGCGTATTCGCGCGGGATTTTGCAGCGTTTCGCGCCAGCGCCGCTGCCCGACGATCACGCCATGATCACCGGCTTCACGCATCTATTCGCGAGCCCGGTCGGCTACGGCGCCGGATATTATTCCTACAAGTGGGCCGAAGTGCTGGACGCGGATGCGTTCACGCGATTTCGAAAAGAAGGAGTGTTCAGCGAAACCGTGGGCCGCGAGTATCGCGAAAAGCTTCTGTCACGCGGCGACAGCGAAGATCCCGCGGTGCTGTATCGAAACTTCATGGGTCGCGATCCCGATCCCGATGCGCTGCTGGAGCGCGCGGGATTGCTGGTGTAATCAAACGCCTATTTGCCGCGCCAGGTCAGGGATGCTCGTCGACACAATGTCGAAATCTCCCGGCTTCGCCTTGTCCGGCGCACCGGCTGGTCCGCCGCCGAATTCATCGGGACGAAAAATGAACCCCGTCCGAAGCCCGCACGTGCGCGCCGCACCCAAATCGGCGGCGTGGCATGCACAGAGCATCACCTCCTCCGGCTTCAGATCGAGAAAATCGTAAGCGGAAACGTACACTTCGCGATCCGGCTTGTAGTGCCGGGCAATTTCAGCGCCCAGAATGACATCCCAAGGCAGCCGCGCGAATTTCGCAAGACTGGTCATCAAAGCGATGTTTCCATTCGAAAGCGGCGCGATCATGTATTTTGCTTTCAGCCGCGTCAGCCCCTCGACCGAATCGGGCCAAGGCTTCAGCCGCCGCCACACGTGAGTCCAGGTGATTTTTTCTTCTTCGGTGAGGCCTTCAATTTTGAATTCCTTGAGCAGATCGTCCAGAATCATGCGATGCAGATCGTCCAGCCGCATCCAGGGCATCTCACCGTTGCGCACCTTGTCCATCACCGGCCTGTATCCCATCCGCCAGCGATCGGTAAAGTCCACCCAGTCGATGTTCAGTGCCTTCGCCTTGCCCCACGCCTTACCTTCGGCGATCACGGAGCTGCGCCAGTCAACCACAGTGCCGAAGATGTCGAACACCAGTGCTTTTACTTTCGCCAACCTTGCGGGCTGGGCTCTCACTGGCGTCGATGCTGGAAGAAAAATGGCGCCTGCGCCAGCCAGAAACTTTCGGCGATCGACCATAGTTGACAATCGTAGCACTGCGATGGTGATGTATGATCAAGCGAGCTAGCGGGACATACGATGGCACACAACCCTACCCGGCGCAGATTTGTCCGCGGCGCGGCGGCCAGCCTGATCGCCGATGGTTCTATGGCAACGGCGCAAACGGCCGGCCGTGTCCGTGGCTTTGATCACGTTGCGCTTCCGATGCAGAACACGGCAGAAATGCTGGCGTTTTATCGCGGGCTCGGGTTCCAGTTGCGCGAGACTGAGATTGCCGTTTCCGTTTATATCGGCGATCAGATGATCAATTTCCATCGTCCTGCTCACTGGAACGATGCGGCATTCACGTTGCGCGCCCCCGCTGCGAAACCGCCCTCCGGCGATCTGTGCTTTGTGTGGGAAGGATCGCCCGAATCACTGAAAGCGATGCTGGATCGGGCCGGAGCAACCGTTTTCCTGGGCCCCGTCGCGCGTCAAGGCGGCCGCATGAAAACAGCTTCCAGCGTTTACGTGCGTGATCCGGATGGCAACCTTCTGGAATTCATGATCTATTCCTGATCGCAGCCTGGGCGATTGCTACGATAGAAGAAATCCCCTATGGACCTGCGCTTCTACAACACCCTTACCCAGACGGTTGAGCCCTTTGCTCCCCTCTCCGGCAACGTGGTGCGCATGTATACTTGCGGGCCCACGGTTTACAACTACATCCACATCGGCAACCTGCGAACGTTCACGTTTCAGGATCTGCTGCGGCGCTGGCTGCGCGCGCGCGGCTACACGCTCGATCACGTGATGAACATCACCGACGTTGAGGATAAAATTATCCGCAACGCCGCCGCCGCGAATCAATCCATCTACGACTACACCGCGCAATACATCACCGCCTTTCTCGAAGACATGGCCACGCTGCGTCTGGAAAAACCCGAGCGCATCGTCAAAGCCACCGACTGCATCCCGGACATGGTGCATGCCATCGAGACGCTGACAGCGCGCGGATTCACCTATGTGAGCGAAGGCTCGGTGTACTATCGCATCGCGAATTTCCCGACGTACGGCAAGCTCTCGCATCACGATTTCTCGGGAATTCGCGCCGGCGCGCGCGTGGATGTCGATGAATACGATAAAGACGACGCTCGCGATTTCGTGCTGTGGAAAGCGAAGAAGGATAACGAGCCGGGATGGGAATCGTCGCTCGGTGCGGGGCGTCCGGGCTGGCACATCGAATGTTCCGCGATGGCAATGAAGTATCTGGGCGAGACGCTCGACATCCACACCGGCGGCGTCGATCTGGCGTTTCCGCATCACGAAAACGAAATCGCGCAATCGGAAGCGATCACCGGCAAGCCGTTCGTGCGCTATTGGCTGCACGCCGAGCACTTGATTGTCGAAGGCCAAAAGATGTCGAAGTCGCTGGGCAATTTCTATACGCTGCGCGATGTGGTTGCCATGGGCTATGCGCCGGAAGCGGTGCGCTATCTGCTCGCGTCGGTGCCGTATCGCAAGAAGCTCAACTTCACCTTCGATGGATTGAAGGCTGCGGCGACTTCGATCGATCGTCTGCGCAATTACAAGTTGCGCCTGGATACGGCGAAGTTCGCGCCGGGCGTGAACGACGCACTCGAAGCGCGAGCCAAAGACCGCTCATGAAGCTTTCGACGCGGCGCTGGATGATGATTTGAACACGGCCGAAGCGCTGGCGGCTGCGTTCGAATATATTCGCGACACCAATACGGCAATGGACGCCGGCACATTTCTGGCCGGGAATGCGCCATGCGCGCTAGGGTTTCTGGCGCGATTCGATTCCGTGTTCGATGTGCTGAAGCCGTCGGTCACAGCGGGGGCGGTGGGCGATTCGGAAATCGACGCGCTGGTCGCTGAACGCACTGCCGCGAAAAAATCGCGCGATTTCAAACGCGCCGATGAGATCCGGGCGCAGCTCGCCGAACAGAACGTCATTCTGGAAGACACCAAGGAAGGAGTCAGGTGGAAAAGATCATGAAACGCGAATCCAAGCTCATTCATACCGGCGATCGCAAGAAGGCGGGCGACTTCATTCCCTCCGCGACGCCCATTTATACCGCGTCCAGCTATTTTTACGATTCGATGGATCAGCTCGATCGCGTGCTGGGCCGTCAGGAAGAGGGGCCGTGCTACGCGCGCTATGACAATCCGACCACGTCCGCGCTCGAAGAACTGGTGAACGATCTGGAAGGCGGCCACGGCACGGTCGCGACTGTCATCGGGCATGAGCGCGGTGCATCTGGCGGTGCTCGCGGCGCTGATCGATCGTCCCAAGCGTGTGGTGTGCGCCAACGTGATTTATGGCGCGACCACGAGTCTGCTCGATAATGTCCTGGCGCCGTTCGGTATCGATACAACGTATGCGGACGTTTGGGATCTTGCGGCGTTGCAGCAATCTGTCGATGAGGTGAAACCGGGCGCTATCGTGATCGAGACGGTTTCAAATCCGCTGATGCGCGTGGCGCAAGTCGATAAGATCGCCGAGATCGCTAAGAACAGCGAACGCGGCTCTGATCGTCGACAGCACCTTCTCGACGCCATTGCTGATCCGGCCGCTAGAGTTGGGCACGAACATCGTGGTCCACAGCGCGACGAAATATATGGCCGGCCATGGCGACGTTTTGGGCGGCATGGTGATCTCGGATGAAGCACACGCCAATTGCGTGCGCACGTTATCGCGCACCATCGGTCCGGTGATGAGCCCGTTCGAAGGATATCTGACGCTGCGCGGGATGAAAACGATGGGCCTGCGCATGGAGCGCCACTGCTCGAACGCGTGCAAGGTCGCGTCCTGGCTCGCGAGTCATCCTCGTGTCGATCGCGTCTACTTCACTGGCGATCCCGCGCATCCCGACGCCGCAGCGATCGCGCGTCTGTTCCCGAAGAATATGACCGGCGCGATGCTCGCGTTCGAGATCAAGAACGGCGGCCGCGCGGAAGTGTTCGCATTTATGGAGCGCCTGAAGATGATCGTGCGCGCGACGTCACTGGGCGACGTCCACACCATGACGCTCTATCCCGCCATCGCCTCGCATCGCGACCTCGCGCCGAAGCAGCGGCAGCGGCTGGGGATCGGCGATAACCTGGTGCGCATTTCGACAGGCATCGAGGCGGTGGAAGATATCATCGCGGACCTGGACCAGGCGCTAGCAACCGAATAAATTCGCCGTGAATGAACGTCAATCAACGTGAATGCGAAAATTACGTTCATTCACGTTCATTAACGGCCACTTCTCCGGCTCATCAGGGCTGCGGCTTCGGGTGACCCGCCAAGATGTCCAGGTGCTCATCTCTCGAGAGAACCAACGTTGTCGCCGGTCCTGATATGTCGACGAAGTGGTGCCCCGGGTGAGGGCCGGACCCTAACGCTGCCAATTTTTCCAGGATCTCGTTGCGCGTTCCTTCTGACAGCTGCCAAATTACATTGTCGTCTTCCAATTCGACGCGGTCTTCGCACTGGTCCAGACGAAACGCATGGTTCTGCTCGCCAACGCGGTGGGCGCCACGCACCCCTAGCCCCGCCTGCTCTAGCGCTACTTCAAATTCCTCAAGCCCAGTGGCGTCCCCGGCCAGGAGCACCGCGTCCTCCCCAAAGTGGAAGCCCGGAAGCATTGCGACGCAGATTCTTCCCCTAGTCATTCCCAGTTCCGAGTTGTGGATCAAAGACTCTTGGATCCATGGCCGCGCCTACCCACTCTGCCGCAGCCGAGCTGGCGATTTAATTCGCGTTCATTCGCGTTCGTTCGCGGTCAATTCCCCTAATGAATCTACCCAGTAATCCGGCTCCCACTTCGCCATCTCCGTGTGATCGCCGTAGCCATACCGCACCGCGCAGATCTTCACCCCTGCTCGACGGCCGGCTTCCATATCCGCGGGCGAGTCACCCACGAACAAACACTCCTCGGGCCTCGCACTGAATACCTCGATCGATTTCAAGATCACGTCCGGCTCGGGTTTGGCGGGAAATCCGTCGGTGCCCTGCACATGATCAAAATGCGCGAGCAGTCCGAACCGCTCCAGAATCGATCGCGTACCCGCAGTCCCCTTGGTTGTCGCCGTCGACTTTCGCCCGCCGATTCGCCCCAACGCCTCTGCAACGCCCGGATAAACGCGCGTCAAGGAATGCTCGCGCGAATAATAATGCTCGCGATAGTCGGCCAGCATCCCGTCTAGATCAGATTGCGCAAACTCCAGATCGAGAAACAGATCGAACAGATGACGCCCGATATAGAGCCGTAGGAACTCGTCGCTGACATCCGCTCGCCCGCGCGATATAAGCACGTGCTGAATGGTCGCGCAAATATCCGCGGCCGAATCCATCAACGTCCCATCGACGTCGAACAGATAAACAGAATACGAAGGAATCAAGCGGGCTGAGGTCCGCCCTCAAGCACGCTCGGAGCGCGCCGCGGAGTCTCCGGCGCGATCACCTGCTGCGGACGTCCATCGCCGCCAGGCTGCGGAGGTTGATACTTCGGCAGCGTCTGACCTTCGATCAGCATCTTCACTTCGCCGCCGTCCAGAACTTCGCGTTCCAGCAGCGCCATCGCGATGCGGTCCACTGCATCGGCGTAGTCGTCGATGATCTTGGTGGCGCGCTGGTAACCCTGTTCGACGAATTGCTTCACCTGCTCGTCGATGCGGATCGCCGTCGCCTCGCTGTAATCGCGATGCTGCGCAATCTCGCGTCCCAGGAAGATCTGCTCTTCGCGCTTGCCGAAGCTGACCGGACCCATATCGCTCATGCCCCACTCGCACACCATGCGGCGAGCGAGCTCGGTGGCCTGCTCAATATCGTTGCTCGCACCCGCGGTCCGAATCTTGAGGAACTTCTCATCGGCGACGCGGCCGCCCATCGATACCGCGATCTTGGCTTCTGCCTGTTCCCGCGTGATGTCGACTTTGTCCGTCGTCGGCAGCATCATCGTGACGCCCAGCGCCATGCCGCGCGGAATAATCGTGACCTTGTGCACCGGATCGGACTGCGGCGTCAGAGCCGCGACCACTGCGTGACCGGCTTCGTGATAAGCGGTATGCTTCTTCTCTTCGTCGGTGATCACCATGGAACGCCGCTCGGCGCCCATCATGACTTTGTCTTTAGCGAGCTCGAAATCGTACTGCGTCACGACCTTGCGATTCTGACGAGCCGCCAGCAGCGCCGCTTCGTTCACCAGGTTCGCCAGGTCCGCGCCCGAAAATCCCGGTGTCCCGCGGGCCACCACACTCAGATCGACGTCATCGGAAAGCGGCGTCTTCTTGGTATGAACTTTGAGAATCTGCTCGCGTCCGCGCACATCGGGACGGCTGACCACCACGCGGCGATCGAAACGGCCCGGCCGCAGTAGCGCCGGATCCAGCACGTCGGGACGATTGGTCGCCGCCACCAGGATCACGCCTTCGTTCGATTCGAAGCCGTCCATCTCGACCAGCAGTTGATTCAGCGTCTGTTCGCGTTCATCGTGACCGCCGCCAAGTCCAGCTCCGCGATGCCGCCCGACCGCGTCGATTTCGTCAATAAAGATGATGCACGGCGCGTTCTTCTTGCCCTGCTCGAACAGATCGCGCACGCGGCTGGCGCCCACGCCCACGAACATCTCGACGAAGTCCGATCCGGAGATCGAGAAGAACGGCACATTCGCTTCGCCCGCGATCGCGCGAGCCATCAGCGTCTTGCCCGTTCCCGGCGATCCGATCAGCAGCACGCCTTTGGGAATTCTTCCGCCCAGCTTTTGGAATTTCTGCGGCTCGCGCAGGAATTCGATGATCTCCTGCAGCTCCTCTTTCGATTCCTCGACGCCCGCGACGTCCTTGAACGTCACTTTCTTCTGTTGCGAGGAATGCAGCCGCGCGCGCGACTTTCCAAAGCTCAGCGCTTTATTACCGCCGCTCTGCATCTGCCGCATCATGAAGATCCAGAATCCCAGCAGCAGCACGAACGGAATCGACTGCACCAGAATGTTGACCCACCCGCCGCCGTTGTCCTTTTCCATCTTGACCACGACGTTCTTGTCCAGCAGCAGAGTTGTGAAATCGTTGTAGGTCGGCTGACCGACGGATTTAAACTCTTCGCCCGTGGTTTTGTATTTGCCTTTGATGTCACCGGTGGTGGTGTTGATCGAAATGCTTTCGACCTTGCCCTGCTTGACGTCGTTCACCAGCTCTGAGAACTGGAGCGTCTTCTCGGTCTTGGTGCTCTGCTTGAACACCGCCCAGACCAGCAGGATCAAGCACAACACCACCAGCCACAGGACAAGATTTCTGATTGTCGAATTCATGAGGTCTCCAAAACTACTACTACGTTTGACGCCGAAAAGTTCAAAACCGATTCAGCCCATTGTTTAACGACGTATCCCAAATCCGAACCACCGGTCCCGATTCGCCGTTCGCGGAAAACTCATCCGCGACTCCGAACCCCCGCGTCCATAGGATTTTACCGTCACATTCAAGAATCGGCCACGGATGCCGCCGCCAGGAGGGCACACGAGCCCTTTGAAACATTTCCTTAAGCTTTTGATCTCGTGATTGTCCCAGCGGGCGATAGTGATCACCAGGTTTCCATCCCCGTAAAATCATCGGGATACTCGGAACCCGTTCCGCTTTCAGGTTAACACACGGGGATTCACCGGCTTCTCCGATTTCCAGCCGGATCGTCGAATTTTCGCCGGTCGTATAGACCCCCGGGATCTCCACTTTTACCGGCTCGAAAGCGTTCGCGGTATCGCCCACTCGCGAGATCCGAAGCCACCCGAATGATCGTTCGATCTCCACTCCCGGCACGCCTGCTTCACGCGCATCCAGAATGCCTTCCACATGGTCGAAATCGATGCCGCGCAGATCGCCTTTCATTTTTACGATCGCCTTGCGCATCCAGCGTCTCGCCACCGCGCGCGGCATCGCCGCCACATCCGTGTCACGAATCTCGATCGCGCCGCCAACAACTTCGATGGTGGGCAGGTGCTCCTGCCACCACTGCTCTTCTTCGAATGCCAGATCGCCCAGATTCGCCAGCGCATCGGTGATCCTGGGGTTCCATTCGCGCGCCAGTTGCGGCAACAACTGGTGCCGGATTCGATTTCGCGCGAATCCCAGGTCGCCGTTGGTCGAATCCTCACGCCAGACGATACGGCGATCCACCAAATAGGTCTCGATCTCCGCCCGCGTCATCTGAATCAATGGACGAACGAAGCCATCCAAAGTCGCGGGATGAACGCCGGCCAAACCCGTCAGTCCCGATCCGCGCACGATGCGAAACAGCACCGTCTCCGCCTGATCGTCACGAGTATGTCCCAACGCGACTCGATCGCCCTTGCCTTGGCGCATCAGCTTCGCGAAAAATTCGTGTCGCGCCCGTCGTCCTTCCTGCTCCAGATTGCCCGCGCGTTCGCCGATGCGAGCTTCATCGCGATAAAAAGGCACAACGAACTGCGCGGCTAGTGCGGCCACGAAGCGCTCATCTTCATCGGACGCATCGCCACGCAGCTTGTGATTGAAATGCGCGACGCCCGCGAGTTGGGCGCCGAATTGCGAAACCACCTCGCGCAGCACGTGCAGCAGACACACCGAATCCGCACCGCCTGAAACCGCCGCGATCACGCGAGAGCCCGCGGGCAACATGTTATAACGAGTGATGGCTTTGAGCACCGGCTCGAGCACTGCAAACACCTCGGATTTCTTCATTGTAAGCCTCGACGTTGGAAGCTCCTCGGTGCGCGCGCTGCTGTTTGATCGCGAAGCCAAACAAGTCGAAGGCTATGGCGCGCGCGTTCCTTATCAGGTCCGCACCACTCCCGATGGCGGCGCGGAAATCGATGCGAAGGAACTGGCGGAACTGGTCATCGATTGTCTGGATGAACTGCATCGCCAGGTTCACGCCGATGGAATGAAGATCGCCGCCGTCGCGGGCAGCGCATTCTGGCACAGCTTTCTCGGCCTTGACGCCGGCGGGCACGCGGTCATGCCGATCCTCCACCTGTTGGACACCCGCAGCGTAGCCGAAGTGGCGCACGTGCCCAACACGCACGCGCGAACCGGCTGCGTTCCTCATTCCAGCTATTGGCCGGCGAAGCTGCTGTGGCTGGCCAAACATCGGCAGGTGGAATTCGCAGCCACCAAACGCTGGCTATCTTTCCCTGAGTTTCTGTACGCGAAATTATTCAATCGATTTTGCGAATCGACCTCCATGGTTTCGGCGAGCGGTCTATGGGACCAGAACGCCAATGATTACGACGCCGAAACATTATCGGCGGTAGGCGTGGAGCGCTCGCAACTCGCGGCGCCCGATACATTCGATCAGCCGCTGCGCGGCCTGCTCCCTGAATTCAAGTCGATGTGGCCCGCTTTCGATGATGCTCCCTGGTTCCCTGCTCTGGGCGACGGCGCGTGCAGCAATCTGGGCTGCGGAGCGATCGATAGGAATCAGATTCGCCTTGACGGTGGGCACCACCGGCGCGATGCGAGCCGTCATCGAAGCGCCGCACATCGACATCTCGCCCGGCTTATGGTGTTATCGCGTCGATCGCAAGCGCTTCGTCACCGGCGGCGCGCTATCCAACGGCGGCGACATTTTCGCGTGGATGAAAAAGACCCTGGCGCTGCCTCGCGACCTGGAGGCGCGTCTGGAACAGGCTTCGCCAGGCGGCCACGGCCTCACCATGCTGCCTTTTTTTTCGGGCGAACGATCGCCCTATTGGCGCGCCGATCTGCGCGGCGCCATCACGGGCCTGGCGCAATCTACCGAAGCGTTCGATATTCTGCGCGCTGCGCTCGAATCCATCGCGCTGCGTTTTCGTGGAATCTATGGCGAGCTTGCGGTGCGATTCGGAGCGCCCGAAGAAATCGCGGCGACCGGTGGAGCCCTGCTGAATTCGCCAGCTTGGACCCAAATGATGGCGGACGCGATCGGACGCCCCCTGATCGCCTGCACCGAACCCGAAGCGTCGTGCCGCGGTGCGGCGTTGTGGGCGCTGGAACAGATCGGCGCGATCGATTCCGTTGCGGCGCTGCCTGCGTCCATGGGCGCGACGTTTGAGCCTCGCGTCGAGTTTAGCGATGCCTACGATCGCATGCTGGACGATCAACGGGCACTTTACACCAAACTCTATGAATAGTTCAGATGTTCAAGCTCGCGCCGCGAAAATCCGGTTGCTGCTGATGGATTGCGACGGCGTCATGACCGACGGGACACTTATTAATGTTCCGAGCCCTGAGGGCAAGATGTTCGAGACGAAAGCGTTCGATTCGCAGGACGGCATCGCGCTGCAATGGCTGAACTGGAACGGCATTCAGACGGGCGCGATTAGCGGGCGGCTATCGCCGGCGCTCGATGAACGCGCCAGACAGGTCAAGATGACTTACGTCGTGCAAGGCACCATCGAGAAGATTCCGGCGCTGGAAGAGATCTCCAGGCAGAGCGGCATTCCGCTCGATCAAACCGTGTTCGTCGGCGACGACCTGACCGACGTCGTGTGCTTTCGCCGAGTCGGATTGGCGATCGCGGTCGCGAATGCGCGCGAGGAAGTGAAGCGGGCGGCGCACTACGTCACCTCCGCATCGGGCGGTCACGGGGCCATTCGAGAAGTTTGTGAGTTGATCCTGAAATCGCAAAATCGCTGGGCCGATATCTTAAAGAAGTACGAAGCATGAAAACCGGAATCGAAATCACTGCCGACTCCGGACCCGGCATTCTGCACGAGCTCACCGGCGTCATCGCGCGCCACAATGGCGACATCCTCAGCATCGAAATCATCGCGGAGAAATCGCGCGAGACGCGCATTGTTTTCGAAATCGATGTTCCCGACGAACCCGGCCCGCTGATCGCCGCGCTGGGTCGCTTGCCGGTGGTGCACCACGCCGCGCAGGTCGACACCATGGAGCGCGTGTACGGCAAGCGCATCATTATCGTCGGCGGCGGCGCGCAGGTAGGACAGGTCGCGCTGGGCGCGATCACCGAAGCCGACCGCCACAACATTCGCGGAGAACATATTTCCATCGATACGATTCCCCTGGTTGGGGAGCAGCCCCTGGCCGCAGCCGTTCGCGCCAGCGCTCGCTTGCCGCGCGTCAAGGCGATCGTGCTGGCGGGCTCGCTGATGGGCGGCGAGATCGAGCTTGCGGTGCGGGAAGTTCGTGCAGCGGGTTTGCTGGTCGTCAGCCTCAACATGGCGGGGAGCGCTCCGGAAGCCGCGGATTTGATCGTCACCGATCCTGTGCAGGCGGGAGTCATGACCGTGATGGCGGTCGCCGATACCGCAAAGTTCACGGTGGAACGCCTCAAGCGGCGTGTGTTCTAAACCGCCTAACGCGCTCCATGCTGTCGCGCCTCACTGACGGCCGTCAGATCTTCAGGAGGCGCGACAGCATGGAGCGCGCTAGTCGGCTTTGGCACAATCATTCCATGTCCCCTGAAGAATTTCGCGCAGCCGCGCATGAAGTGGTTGACTGGATGGCCGACTACCTCCGCGACATCCGTGACTATCCCGTGCTCGCCCAAGTCGAGCCCGGCGCGCTGATCGACGCGCTACCCGCGCAAGGTCCCGAGCATGGCGAATCGATGTCCGCCATCCTCGACGATTTCAAAAAGCTGATCGTCCCCGGCGTCACGCACTGGAATCATCCGCGCTTCTTTGCGTATTTTTCGATCACCGCATCGGGTCCTGGAATTCTTGGCGAAATGTTGGCTGCGACGATGAACGTGCAGCACATGCTGTGGAAAGCCGGACCCGCGGCTACCGAACTCGAGCAGACCACCCTGAATTGGCTGCGTCAATGGCTCGCACTTGCCTGAGGAATTTTTCGGCATCATTCACGACACCGCCTCGACCGCGAGCATGCACGCGATTCTTGCCGCTCGTGAATTGGCGGCTCCGCAGGCTCGACTCACGGGCGACCACCCGCCGCTCACTCTCTACGAATCCGAGCACGCGAATTCTTCCATCGACAAAGGCGCGCTGGCGGTCGGCATCGGTCGCGATAATCTGCGTCACATCGCCGCCGACGCAGAGTTTCGCATGATTCCCGCCGCTCTCGAATCGGCAATTGAGGTCGACATCGCAGCGGGCAAGAGCCCATTCTGCGTGGTGGCCACCCTGGGCACCACTTCGGTCACGAGCGCAGACCCGCTTCTGCAAATTCTCGCGATCGCGAGACGCCACAACCTGTGGGTCCACGTAGATGCGGCGTACGGTGGACCCGCGGCGTTACTTGAAGAAAATCGAGCGCTGTTCGCGGGAATCGAGCAGGCCGATTCGATGGTGCTCAATCCGCACAAGTGGCTGTTCACGCCAGTCGATTTGAGCATCTTGTATACTCGCCGTCCCGAGATCATGCGCCGGTCCCTTGCCCTCGAACAAATCCCGGCTTATTTGCAAGTGGCGCAGCATGATCGCGCCTTGAATTATTCCGAGTACTCTGTGAATCTCGGACGCCGCTTCCGATCGCTCAAGCTCTGGTTTGTGTTGCGCTATTACGGACGCGAAGGAATTGTGCGCGTGCTGCGCGAGCATATTCGCCTCGCCAAGCTGCTCGCATCCTGGATCGAAACCGATGCGCGATTCGAATTGTCCGCACCGGTTCCCTTTTCGCTGGTTTGTTTTCGCTTCAAAGGCTCGGACGACGAAAACCGTGCCCTCTATGATCGCATCAACTCCAGCGGCACAGCGTTCGTGTCGAGCACGGTGCTGCACGGTAAATACGTGTTGCGCCTGGCGATCGGCAACATCGCCACCACGGAAGAAGATATTCGACTGACCTGGGACTTGATTCGCGCGTCTGTCTAGCGAACGCCGCTCACATTGCTGGCAGACAGACATGCGTTAACGGACCGACATTGATTCCAGCGACGAAATTTCCTGGCGCAGCGCCACCAGATCGGCGCGCACCTGATCGAAATCGCCCTTCGACGCGGCTTCTTCGATCCGCTTCGCGCACTGCCCCAAGCCACTCGACGCGAGCTGCTGTGCCGCGGCGCCGATCATCTTCGCTTCCTGCTCCAGCGTTCCCGTGTCGGCACGCCCCGCCGCCATCTCCAGACGATCCAAACGCTCCGGCGCGAGTTGGAGGAACACTTGCAGAATCCCGTTCACGAATCCCGAATCGTCCTGCGAAATTCGCTCCGCAAGATTCTTTTCTACCGGTTGCGCATTGCGCTGCGCCCTCCGCGGCGCGGCAAGCTGCTTTTCGATCGTGCTGATCAAGTGCGCCGGCTGCACCGGTTTGGAAATGTACGCGTCCATGCCGGCTTCCAGGCAACGCTCGCGATCGCCATTCATCGCGTGCGCCGTCATGGCAATGATCGGAATGTTTTCCCAATTCTCATTACGTCGAATAATGCGCGTCGCCTCTAAGCCGTCCAGCACCGGCATCTGCACGTCCATCAGGATCAGATCGTACTTGGCGCCGGGCGCTTCCAGTCTTGCCAGCGCCTCGCGGCCATGATTGGCCACGTCGATGGGGAAACCCTTCTTGCGCAGGATCGCGAGAACCACTTTCTGGTTCACCAGATTATCTTCCACCAGGAGAAGTTTGGCGCCCGGAGCCACCGGTGCCGCCACGCTTTCGTTCATCACGTTTTTCGCTGCAGCAGCCAGCATTCCGGGAGGCGCCGCTTCACAAATCAGCGTCACGAAGAACGTACTGCCTTTGCCCACTTCGCTTTCTACACGAATCGCTCCGTTCTGCATTTGAACCAAGCGACGCGTGATCGCCAAGCCAAGTCCTGTGCCGCCATATTTTCGTGTGATGCTGCCGTCGGCTTGGGTGAATTTTTCGAAAATCGCGGGAAGTTTATCCGTAGGGATTCCAGAGCCGGTGTCGCGAACTTCGATATCCAGTTCGACGCGGCGATCGGCGAGCGTTTTGGTCGCGAAGTTCACCTGCACCCAACCGTGTTCGGTGAACTTAATGGCGTTCGAAAGCAGATTGGCCAGTACCTGGCGCACGCGCAGCGGATCGCCCAGCATCTCCACCACCGCCGCCGGATCGAAATCGAAGCGCAGCTCGATCCCCTTCTGCGAGGCTTTGGCGGCCTGCGACTTGACGCAATCGCGAAGCACTTCGACGGCATTGAATGGAATTTTTTCCAGCAACATCTTCCCTGCCTCAATCTTCGACAAATCGAGAATATCGTTTAGCAACGCGAGCAGAGAATATGCGCAACGCTGCGCGGTCTCCAGTTGCTCCCGCTGGTCCCCGTTCAAACCGCTGTCGAGAACCAGATCGAGCATGCCCAGCAGGCCGTTCATCGGCGTACGCAGTTCATGCGACATGTTGGCCAGAAATTCGCTCTTGGCCTGGCTGGCCGCGAGAGCGCCGTGCATGGCGCGCTCCAGCTCTTCCGTGCGCTGGCGAATGCGATCCTCCAGCAATTCCTGATGCTGGCGGATTTCTTCCTGCGACGCCGCCAGCGTCTCGATCATCCGGTTGAAACTATTGCCCAGATACTC
The DNA here is from genome assembly GCA_963819125.1 of Terriglobia bacterium. Taxonomy (GTDB): domain Bacteria; phylum Acidobacteriota; class Terriglobia; order Bryobacterales; family Bryobacteraceae; genus Palsa-187. The sequence goes on along the minus strand of CAWFUQ010000003.1, from coordinate 254,857 downwards.
GATTTCGTCGCCGGTGCGGCTGACCTGGATGGGCTGGAAACGGCCTTCGCCGACGGACGTAATTCCGGCTTGCAGCAGCGAAAGCGGCCGGGCCAGCAGCCGCATGGTAAATCGCGAAATGACGAATGCGACCACGCCGACTACGCCGCACAGCACGGCGCCTTTGGTCCAATCGAACGTGTGCTGGTGGACGTCCCACAGCAGAATCGTGCCGACCACCCACAACACCAGCACGCCCGTGAAGATGGAAAACTTCTTCGACAACGAACGGAAGCTGGATGGACGGCGATCCACGTATCCATGTTCCGCTGTAAACCTAGGCGTGGGCCATCGGTGGGACGCCTTAGTACCCCGGGTTTTCGCTTCTAGCCCTGGACCCACGTTAGTTTCATCGGCGGGACGGAGGCCGAAACTATAGTGCCTTCAGCATGAAACGGCTGCTATGCTGTGAGGGAAATGCCGTCTCGCCTAGCCACCTCGCTGTGCGGCGTTCCCCTTAAAAATCCGGTGCTTGCCGCCTCAGGCACCTACGCGTATGGCGTAGAGTTGGCGCCGCTGGTTCCGCTCGATCAATTGGGCGGCATCGTGGTGAAGGGGCTATCGCGCCAGCCCATGGATGGAAACCCGCCGCCACGGCTAGCCGAAACAGCCTCCGGGATGATGAACTCGGTGGGGCTGCAAAACATCGGGGTGCGGGCGTTCGTGGCCGAAAAAATGCCGGCATTGCGCGAATCGGGCGCTACGATTTTCGCAAATGTATTCGGATACGCTGTTGAAGATTATGCGGAAGTGCTGACGGTGCTGGAAGATGCCGAAGGCATCGCGGGTTATGAGCTCAACGTCTCTTGCCCCAACACCAAACACGGCGGGATTTTCTTTTCGAACGATCCCGGATTGTTGGGCCAAGTCATCGCGGCGTCGCGCGCGGTGATCCGGTCCAGGCGGCCGCTGATCGTGAAGCTTTCGCCTAACGTCGCTCAAATTCAGCCTTTGGCGATCGCAGCGCAGGATGCCGGCGCCGACGCGATCTCGCTGGTCAACACTTTCATCGCATTGGCGATCGACGCCGAAACGCGTACCACGCGTATCGCCAATGGATTCGGGGGATTATCGGGACCAGCGATCAAGCCGATCGCGCTGCGGATGGTATACGAAGCCGCAAAAGCGGTATCGATTCCAGTCGTCGGCCTGGGCGGAATCGCGAGCGGCATCGATGCGGCGGAATTCATGATCGCTGGTGCGACGGCGGTGGAGGTCGGAACGGCAAATTTCTGGGATCCGCAATCGCCGCTGCGAATCGCCCGTGAGCTCGATCAGTTTTTGGAAAAGCAGAACATTTCACGCGCGTCCGACCTGACCGGCACGCTGCGTTTCGGAAAAGGAGACAAATGAAAAAGATTATTTCGACGGATGCCGCGCCCAAGGCGATCGGTCCGTATTCGCAAGCCGTGGTGATGAACGGATTCGCGTTCCTGAGTGGGCAGATCCCGCTGGATCCCTCGACGAATCAGATGGTTGAAGGGGACATCGCGGCCCAGACGGAACGCGTCTTGGAGAATCTGAAGGGCGTTTTGGCGGCGTGCGGCTCGTCATTGGGGCAGGTGGTCAAGACCACCGTATTTCTGAAAGACATGGGCGAGTTCGCGAAAATGAATGAGGTCTACGCGCGATATTTTTCAGAAAACGCCCCGGCGCGGGCAACCGTCGAGGCAGCAAGGCTGCCCCGCGACGTCAAAGTTGAAATCGAGTGTGTGGCAGCGGTTTAGTGAACTGAATATTGCGCTTGCGGCGGGTTGAGCTTGATCTCGATGGTCTTATTCTCTTCATCGACATCGAAATTCTGGCCGAAGGTCTGATAGTTCTTGGCGATGATCTGGATCAGGATGGTGCCTTGCGGGATGCTGGGCAGCTTCGCTAAGCCTTCCTGGCTGGTCTTTAAGTCCCATTCGGTGCGAATCTTGGCGCCCAACTTCGCCTTCGACCGTCCCGACACGAATTTCACAATCACGCTGGCGTTATCGACCGGCTTGCCGCTTTGACTGGTCACCAGGATCTTCAGATTGGTAGTGTCGCCCGCCGCCGCCGTTACGATCGCGCAAACCAGGAGCAAAAGTAGTTTCCGCATTTGGGGGTATTATCTCACGGCCCAAGCCTACGCGAGATCGGGGAGGAGGAACTTGTGCGATTCGCCCGATGCTTCGGCGACCGCTTCCGCCGCCAGATAGCCGCTCCGCACCGCGGCCTCCATGGTGGCAGGCCAACCGTTGCGGGTCCAATCACCCGCCAGAAATAAGCGTTGGGTCGAGGTGCGCGCCAGCGGGCGTTTCGATTCCAGATCCGGCAGCGGCGAAAACACGGCGCGAATCTCCTTCACCACGTGTGCCTTTTCGAGCTTCGCCTCCGCAACGATCGGGAAAAACTCGGCTAACTCTTTGACAACCCAGCGCGATCACATCCGCGCGCGGCATCTCCACCAAAGTCCGCGACGCGCTCACGACCACTTGAACGTACTGACCATCCGCTTTGTCGAACACCCATTGCACCGTGCGATCGAACATGGTGGCTTGCGGCACGTCAATCACTCGCCGATCGAACCACAGATGAATGCCCGTGATCGGAGAATATTCGAAGCCGGTGGTATCAAACTCCACGCCAAGGGCGCCCAGCCGTTCGAACGGCACCGCGCAGACGTAATGATCGGCGCGATACATCTCGCCGGCCGAAACCACACCCGCGACCTCGCCCTTCTCTATCACGATCTTTTCGACGGGCGCACGCAACTTCACCTCGACCTTGCCAACTTTCGACCATTCTTCCGCCGCGTACAATTTCCCCAGTGGAACGCGCGGCACGCCCATATCGAAAGCGTTTTTCGACGCCATGAAGCCCAGCCGGAACACCTGAAACGCGTGGCTGGCCGCGATGCGGTCCAGCTCTTCGCTGATCGCGCTCACCAGAACCTGCCGCCAGAATCGTTCGATCGCTCGCGGCGGCTGCCGCTTTTCTGCAAGCCACTGCGCGAACGTGATCGATTCCAGATCAGCGCGGGCGTGTTCGCGACGAATCGCCATGATGCCACGCAGGATCGCGAGCTTTTCCGATAGATTCAGAAACTTCAGTCCCAGCGTCGATCCGGCGAAGTGCAGCGGCGCGGGCAACATTCCAGCTTTGAGCGTGCTGCGCCGGCCGCCGGGCTCGATGAGGACATACTCGCTATAAAACTTGATGTCGTCCGAAACGCCCAGCCGCCGGTAGAAATCGAGCAGATTGACGCAGCAGCCCAGCAGAATGTGCTGGCAGTTGTCGATGGTCTCCGAGCCGGCTTCGTAAGATGTGGCGCGGCCGCCCAGATAGGGTCGCGATTCGAAGATGCGTACCGAGTGGCCTGAGCCACCCAGCGCGGCAGCGGTGGCGAGCCCGGCCAGACCTCCGCCGATGACGATTACATCGGACATGATGATTGGGGAAAGCGCTTATCGCGCAGGGACACGCGAGCGATGTCCGCCGCCCGGATCGCCGTTGATGAGCAGAATCGCGATCCAGATAACGATGGCAATAAATAGGATGTCGGACGGTTGCAGATCCATGTAAAATCCAGGGTCTTTAACAGTATGCCGGAAGTACGCGGCGGGGGCAAGTACTAAGGTGTATAGAACCCCTCTAGGTTCATTTCGTGCGCTTCCCCTGGGCATCGTATCGACGAACTTCAGTGACTCGCATGGCGCCGCCGACCAGATCGGAAATCGTGACGGCGCAGTATTGAAACGACCCGCGCTGGTAAATCGATTCGAAGTCCTGGGTGTGAATCAGAATCAGGCGATTGTTGACGACGCGGTAGCGCTCGCCTTTTCCTTCTCCCGTATTTGGACAGCCTCCCATGGCGCCGCCGAAGTATTTCCTGCCGATCTCATGCTTCGCCTGGTCGAAATCGATGAAGGCGGCGAACATACATTGTCCACCGTTCTTGGAAGTGATCGCGGCCGAACCGCAGCGCAGCTCATGCGTAAACTCATTCTGGACGAAGATCCCAGAAGCCGGATCGTAGACCCAATACGACCTGGCGTCCCCAAAAGTGCCGGCGAAGTCCGTGACGACCGAAAAATCGAGATACCCGTCGAAGTTGAGATCTTCGGCGTGGAACGTGGAGGCGAAACTAAGTGGCTGGTCCGAGGCGATCGGAAGCACCTGAACTCGCTCGCCATTGGTGCAGCGCGCCACGTCAATATCACCCGCGCGTGTACTGTCGATGACGATGTCGCGATCCGAATCGAGTCGCCACAGGGGACGAACGGTGATGCGAAACGCCGGTCCGCCGGGTTTAACGGATAGCGTGTAAGAGTGCGCCTCATTCGACTCCAATGAGACATCGCCTTGGAGTGGACCGCCCGGAAGACCGTCACACGAATCCGCCCACAGCGTCGGCATCGAGCAGAGGGCGAGGATTAAAAAACGCGTCAACATTTCGCGCCTGACCTGCAGTATAGCAATCGGCGTTGCGCTTGACATCGCGGGAGGTAAGACGGTATCTTACCTGCATGAAGACCACCGTCTCCTCCAAGGGCCAAATCGTTCTGCCGGCAGAGTTCCGGCAGATGGACCGTGTCGAACCGGGGCAGGAGTTCGACGTCGAGCGTGTCGATCGCGGGGACTATCGCCTCGTCCGGCGTGCGGCTCCGCCGAACGAGGGCGCCGTTGAATGGCTACTCGCCTGTCCGCAGAAGGACTTCTTCGTCCCCATCGACTCTGAGTCGACGGATGCGCTGTGAAGTACTTAGTCGACGCGAACGTTCTGAGCGAGCCGACGAAACCAACGCCCGATCCGCGGGTCGTGGCGTGGCTTCGCGCACATGAGCCGAGACATCGCCGTCGATCCCGTCATTCTCGGCGAACTCCGATTCGGGATTCTCATTCTTCCGAAGGGAAGGAAGCGAGCCGCCCTGGAACGCTGGTTCGACGCGGGGGTCGGGCGTCTCCACTGTCTTCCCTGGGACGCGGACACGGGGCTGAAATGGGCGGGACTGCTGGCGCGTCTTCGCACGACCGGAAACGCCATGCCGATCAAAGATAGCCTCATCGCAGCGACGGCACTGGTCCACGGTCTAGCGGTCGCCACGCGAAATCGTGCCGATTTCGAGAACGCCGGCGTGCGTATCGTCGATCCATTCGCTGGTTGAGCGTCACCTCAGCCAATACCCATCCACCCGCCCAAACCCGATCGCGACAAACCACCCAACCACTGGAATCATCCCAATCGCGACCGCCGTCCGCAATCCCCAACTCCACTTCGGAAACCACACCACCGCGAACTGCGGAGCGCTAATCAGGATCATCACGACTGCCTGCCCCCAGTGACCGTGCGAGCACCACGGGCAATGATGAGTGGCCGTCATGTGAATATTGCACGCCACGTCCGCGCCGCGCCATAGCGATCGGCATCCGCATTGAAAAATCCAGGCGCAGAAATCGATGAAGAAGATGCTGGTGATCGAGAAGGAAATCAGGAACGGCGAAATTCTACGGAACAGCAACACGAGCGCGCCCCAGCCGGGTCACCACATTCTCCATCAGCTTCAACCCGCAATCGCCTTCCAGCGTCAGGATCGATTCAGGATGAAACTGCACCGCTTCCATGGGCAGCTCGCGATGGCGAATGCCCATGATCACGCCGTCTTCCGATTCCGCGGTCACTTCCAGGCACGCCGGGAATTTGTCGGGAATCGCGTACAGCGAATGATAGCGGCCCACGCGAAATTCCTCGGGCAGCCCCGCGAACACGCCGACACCGCGATGCCGCACCATGGACGGCTTGCCGTGCATCGGATACCCGAGCACGCCCAGGTCGCCGCCGAACGCCTCCACCATCCCCTGCAATCCCAGGCACACCCCGAACGCCGGCACCCCGAGCTTCGCCGCATGACGAACCAGCGCCGGCACTCCGAAATCTTCCGGACGGCCCGGCCCGGGCGACAACAACAGCAGCGACGGATCCAGTTTTTCGATCAAATCCAGCGGAAAGCCCCAGCGATACGTCATCACTTCTGCACCGGTCTGGCGAGCATAATTCGCCAGCGTGTGAATGAAGCAATCCTCGCAATCGACCAGCAGCATCCGCACGCCGCGAGCCTCATCATGCGACGGCGCGTAACGCGCCGGAACGAACGGCTGCGAATTCAGCGCGCGAAAGAATCCGGTCGCCTTCAGCCAGCATTCGCGATCTTCCGCGGCCGGCGTGGAATCGTACAGCAGCGTCGCGCCCGCCGGATAATTCGCGATTCCGTCGCGCAGATTCACGGTGCGAATGGTGATGCCGGTATTGATGCCGCCATCGAATGCCAGCATTCCCACTGCGCCCGCATACCAGCCTCGCGGCGTCTTTTCGAGATTCTCAATGGCCTGCGCCGCCCATTTTTTCGGCGCGCCGATCACGGTCACGGACCACATGTGGCTCAGGAACGCATCGAGCGAATCGTAACCTTCGGCGAGTGTTCCTTCCACTCGATCAACCGTATGGAACAGGCCCGCGTAGGATTCGATCAAGCGCCGCCCGATCACGCGGACGCTGCCCGGCTCGCACACGCGCGACTTGTCGTTGCGGTCGACATCGCTGCACATGGTCAGTTCGGATTCTTCTTTGGTCGAATTGAGCAGCTCGCGAATGTTGTCGGCGTCCTTCAGTGGATCACCCGTGCGGCGCACGGTGCCCGCGATCGGCGAAGTCTCGATGCGGCGGCCGTCCACGCGCACGAAAATTTCCGGCGACGCGCCAATCAACTGCTCTTCGCCGAACTGCAGCAGAAATTCGTACGGGCTGGGATTGGCGATCTGCACCCGCTCGAACAATGCGGATGGCGTGCCGCTGTACGGCGCGTGAAACATCTGGCGCAGCACCACTTCGTAGTAATCGCCACGGCGCATGCCTTCGCGAACGGTTTCGACGCCCGCCATGTATTCTTCAGGCGTGTGATCGGAAACAATCTGCGATGCTTCCGCGGACGGCGCCTTGCGCTTTTTCGATTTGATCTTCGAAGCCGTGCGCGCCATCCCTCTGGTCGACAATTCCCCGCGCGCGAAATCGAACAGAAATCGCTCGATGCGTTCCTTCTTGCGATCCATGAAATAAATGTCGTCGCAGAAGAACAGGTGCAGATCCTTGACGCCTTCGCGCGGCAGCTTCAGGTCGATGGGATCGAACTGAAACAGCAGATCGTAACCGAACGCGCCCACCAGCGCGAGCCGCGCAGCCAAAGGATGGCGGAATTCGTCGATCACGGTGCGCAGAATCGAAAATGCGGAGGGCTGCTTACTGCGCTCTTCTTCGGCGAACAACGCGGGCAACGGTTTCAACGTGCCGTGTAAGGCGCCGTTATCAACCGAGAAATTCTCCCAATGCGGATGATCGGCCAGCAGTGGTTCCAGAATCCGGCCGAGCATGCGGCCGCGATCGTTCAGAGGATTGAAGTCAACCTGACGTCCGGCAGCGACCACTTCCATGGGCGGAGCAAGAGCGGCGAAATCCCATCGCGAATATTTTTCGGGATATTCGTAGCCTGACGAAAAATAAACGCCGCGTTGCGTATCTAACTTATGCAGTAGCGCGGACAGTCCCTTGCCGTAGGAAATGTTGGAGACAGTTCTGTTGACAGTGATGCCGCCGGGAGTGGAATAACTTTCGGGACGCATGCAACCACTTAAACGTGGGTAATCTAGAGAATACCATGACGAACCCAAGTGACATGATCGAGAAAATCGCCGAATCCGCGACTTCGAAAGCGACGGTCGCATCCGTGTTCGGTGAGCCGATTCACGTAGAAGGAAAAGTCGTCGTGCCGGTGGCGAAGATCGCCTATGGATTCGGCGGAGGAGGCGGAAGCGGTTCGAAGTCGCGCGAAAATGCCGGCCAACCAATGGAAGGTGGCGGTGGTGGCGGCGGCGGTGGCGCGGTGGCGTATCCGGCAGGCGCGCTGGAAATTACCGCGGATCACACGCGATTCATTCCCTTCACGGATTGGCGGCCAATTATCGCCGGCTGCGCCAGCGCGTTTTCGATGGGGATCCTGATCGCGAAGGTATTGCGCCGCCGCTAGCGCGCTCCATCCTGTCGCGCCTCATAAACATTTGACGGCCGTCAGTGAGGCGCGACAGCATGGAGCGCGCTAGGCGCCTACGCGATCACGCCGACGAAATCCGCGAACACTTCGTTCGATAACATTACGCCACGATTGGTCAGCCGTAGTCGTGAGCCATCGAATTCCAGCAACCCGTCGGCGATTCGTCTCTCGATCGATGCCACGAACGGCGACCAATCGCCGGTGATACCCTCGCTGAGACGGAGACCCAGAAAGAATCGCTCGGCGACAGGATCTGCCGGTGAGCGATCGATGGCGCGCGCATCGTCAACATATGCCGTGGGTGATTCCGCGTGCGACCAGCGCCATTCGCCATCGAACGAATGCGCATCGGCGCCGAATCCGAAATAAGGCACGCGACGCCAATACTTCAAATTGTGTAGCGATTCGAATCCCGGCCGGGCAAAATTCGAAATCTCGTAGCGAGCCAGGCCCATCGAAGCCAGCCGCTCGACCGCGACCTCATAACAATCGGCGATCGTGTTTTCATCCGGCACATCGCGCGCGCCGTAGCGAACGCCGTTGAGCAGGATTTCCTGCCCGAGCCGGCTATCGTCGTCGACCTCCAGCATGTACACCGACGCGTGCGGCGTGCCAATCCGCTCGATCCAGTCGAGCGATTCCTTCCAGCTCTCGCGCGTCTGGCCCGGCAGTCCCGCAATGAGGTCGAGATTGATCGAATCGATTCCGGCATCGCGCAGCATCCGCACGTCGCTCTCGACGATTTCGGCGGTATGCTTGCGTCCGGTCCGCGACAGTTCCCTGGTGACGAAGGATTGCACGCCGAGGCTGACACGATTGATTCCGAATCGCCGCCAAGCTTCGGCGCGATCACGTGTGATGGTCCCCGGCGCGGCCTCCATGGTTGCCTCGCGCCATTCCCGCCCAGGGATCTCGCCCAACAACGCCTTCAATGAATCGACTTCCATCTGGCTCGGCGTCCCACCGCCGAGATAGACCGTCTCCGGCGTCCACGGCCACCGCGTTTCACGAATCTGCGTGATCAAAGCTTCGACGTATCGCGATTCCACATCACCGGAAAAAACGCCGGACGCGAAGTTGCAATACGTGCATTTCTGCGCGCAAAACGGATACGAAATGTAGACGCCTGCCACCTAAAGCGTCACTTCCTCGCCGATCTGCTGGCTGATGGCTGCCGCGATCATCTCCACCAGCGTCTGGCCGGTGGATGCCAGCACGAACCCTCCGCGGGCATCGTCCCAATCCAGCTTGAAGCTTTTGGAATGCGCCGAAACCCAGATCTGCCGCACCGGAGTATTCGGACTGACCACGAACTTCGCGGGCGATTCTTCGAATTCGATCGCCAGCGCGCCGGAGTTGAAATCGGATTCGAAGCCGAATTCCTCGGCTGCGGGGCCCAGCCGGCGATTTAGATCAGCGAGCGCGTGGTCCGCTCGATCGCGAAACTGCTGTTCGTCCATCATTTGTTCCACTTTACTATTCCATGACTAAAAACTTCCCCGCGACTTTCCGAGCCCGGTGAGCATCTGTTAACCTTGGACCGTTCGCCCTCGGCGGACGTGTGTCTAGGACCTATTCAATGGACCCGGCCTGTCTCCGCCATACCGACCTCCCCGGCACCACCAGGCTCTTTGCCGATTTCACTTATCATTTTGATCGCGTCGCTAAGTTTTACCGGCACGATCCGCATGATCCCGAATCACTGGTAAAGGCGGCCGCGGAGATTCGCTACCCCGATGATCGCCGCGCGGCGATGGTTGCCGCGTTGTTGGCCCAGAATGGCGAAAGCGAATCGTTGCGAAAGCTTGCCCAGCCGGGAACCGTCGCCGTCGTAACGGGCCAGCAGGTTGGATTGTTTTCGGGACCGGCGTACACGGTCTACAAAGCGATTACCGCAGCGCGATTGGCGCGGGATCTTTCCGCCCGCGGAATTCCCGCAGTGCCGGTGTTCTGGCTCGCCACCGAGGATCATGACTTCGAAGAAGTGAACCACGCGTGGGTGTTCGATAAGGCTCACCTTCCTTTGCGACTGGCCGTGGAAGCTCCGTTAGAGAACGGAGGGCGGCAGCGGCCGGTCGGCGGCATCGCGATCTCAAGTGCGCCGGTCGATCAGCTTGCCGCAGCACTCGCGGGGTTGCCGCATGCCGATGAAGTGGTCGCCATGGTGCGCGATGCGTACACGTCAGGGATCACGATGGGCCAGGGTTTTCGCGCGCTGCTGAAGAGCCTGCTCGCCAAGCTTGGGCTGATTTTTCTCGATCCTCTGGACCCCGCGATTCGAAAAATCTCCGCACCGATCGTTCAGGAAGCGCTGGCCGCCGCGCCGGAGTTGAAAGCTAAGCTGCTGGAGCGAAATCGCGAACTGGCTGCGGCCGGATATCACGCGCAAGTTTTGATCGAAGAGAAAACGTCGCTCTTTTTCCTGCTCGAAAACGGCGAACGCGTCCCGTTACGACGCAGGGATTCCGAATATGCCGATCTGCGCGATCGTGCCGCGGAAGTTTCGCCCAACGCGCTGCTGCGACCTGTGGTTCAGGATTATCTTCTGCCTACCATCGCTTACGCAGGCGGGCCAGCCGAGCTCGCCTACATGGCGCAATCGCAGGTGCTTTACGATCGTCTGCTGGGCCGCATGCCGGTGATGTTGTCGCGCAGTTCGTTCACGCTGTTGGAGCATCGCGCCGCGAAATTGCTGGAGCGCTGTCATATGAACGTCGCGCAGACGCTGGTGGATCCAGAAACGTTGCGGGCACGAATCGCCCACGCACTGGCGCCCTCGCCGGTTTTGAATTCATTCGACGACGCCTCGCGGAGCACCAAAGCAAGCCTCGCGAAATTGCGATCGCAATTGGCGCAATTCGATCCCACGCTTGCGTCTGCGCTCGATAAGAGCGAGGCGAAGATGGTGTATCAGCTCGATAAGACGCGTAGCAAGATCGAGCGCGAGACCTTGCGGCGCGATGAGCGCGCCGCATCCGACGCCCAATATCTGGGCAATCTGGTGTTCCCGCATCGCCACATGCAGGAACGCTTCTATTCGATCCTGCCGTTCATCGCGTGGCATGGCGTCGACCTGATCAATCAGTTATATGACGCTGCGCAACTCGATTGTCCCGATCATCGTGTTCTGTCCATATAAATCATGAGAGAAAATTCCGTCAAAAAAGCGCTTCGTGAAGGGCGCGTGCAAATCGGCTGCGGATTCACGCAGCTTCGTTCCACTGAGGCGATCCGAGCGCTCGCCGCCGCCGGTTTCGATTGGACTTTTGTCGACGCCGAGCACGGCGCCGTTCGGCATCGAAACGCTGCAGGATTTGTGCAAAGCGGGAACCGCTGCCGGAATCGCGCCGATTGTACGCGTTGCCGATATGCAATATTCGCTGGTCGCCAGGGCGCTCGATTGCAGTGCGCAAGGCGTGGTCTTTCCGCGCGTCGAATCGCCGGAATTGTTGAAGCAGGCGATTTCGTGGACCAAATTTCCGCCGATGGGAGTGCGCGGATTCGGGTTGGGTCCGTGGCAGTTCGATTATGAGAAAAGCTCGATCGGCGATGCAGCGAAGCACTTGAACGATAACTTGATGGTGGTGCTGCAGATCGAAACCGCCACGGCAGTCGAACGCCGCGACGATTTGCTTTCGCTTAGCGGCATCGACGCGGTGATGATCGGGCCGGTGGATCTTTCGATTTCACTCGGAGTGCCGGGGGATTTCGAGAATCCGAAAATGATTGAGGCGATCGAGAAGATCCTCGATAGTTGCATGAAGCACGGTGTCGCGCCTGGCATTCAGGTCCGGTCGATTGAACTGGCTAAGTTCTGGAAAGATCGAGGCATGAGATTCCTCGGGTGCGGGAATGAGACTGCGTTCCTGTACGAGAAGGCAAGCGAAGTTGCCACGGCACTTAAAGCATAAGTGGCCGCGAATCAACGTGAATAAACGCGAATAAGAATTACTTCTTTGTGATATGCTCTCGCCCATATGAGCGCATTCACTTTTCGCGTACTCGAGATGCGGGACAGTTCACCGTCCGAGTGGCTGGCGACATGGGCGTCACGCTATGACGACGATTCGGGCGACGATCAGCAACACAACGATCTAATCGACCGACATCAATCTTTCTCAACAGACGATTTCGTCGCAATCGGCAAATGGAAAGATGGCGTCGTGTCGGACGGCCAATGGAAGCCGGACGTCGCGATGATCGCTTATAAAATCTGGATGGAGGCGGCGAGCGAGCTCCCACAATGCCCGACCGACAGCGGCGCGGCAGGTTTCCTGAGCGACTGGTCGGAGAGACGCTACGACGACGTCCACGCGAGCGGAAAACGGAGGAACAAGTGCTTCGGGCTCTCCCGCGCGACTACCCTTCTCCATTTCTTGAGCGGCGGCCGTTACCCAATCCTCGATTCGCGAGTGAGAACAGCCCTCTCGCGGCTGCTCGGCAAGACTCAACGCGAAGCCACGCCGAAGTCGTACCTCGAATCCTACGTACCACTCATCGAAGAGGTCGCGGCGAATTGCGGGACCACTGATCTCCGCAGGGTCGACAAGGCCCTATTCGCCTACGGATCGTTGGACGAATCACTCTTCAGCGGCAAATCCGCTGGCGCGGGAGCGAGCTAGTTCTGATATAGTCGAACGTTAACCTCTATGTCTCGAAAAACACTTCTCGCACTCACTTTCGCGGCACTCGTGCCTCTGGCGATCGTCGCCCAGCAGGCCACCGAGCACATCGATCTCAACGTCATCCACAAGATCAAGACCGCGGAATTGGGCGGCGGCGGTGGTGGCGGCGGCGGTGGCCGCGGCGGCAGCTGCCGCGACCCCTCCCATCATGAATACCATGTACAACCTGACCGACCGCTACGGCCCGCGCCTGACGAACTCGCCGCAGTTCCGCGCGGCCGGCGATTGGGCCGTCGGGCAGCTGAAGGAATGGGGCCTGAGCAATGTGCAGCTGGAAAAATGGGCCGACCGCAGGCGGACGCGGCGGCGTCAATCCCTTCGTTGGGAATTCACCGGCTTCAGCGCCGCCATGGTCGAGCCGACCTACATGCCGCATCATCGGCGTATCCGCAGGCATGGAGCGGCGGCACCAACGGAGCGGTGACCGGCGAAGCCATGTTCGCGCAGATCCAGGACGCCGGCCGATCTCGAAAAATGGAACGGCAAGCTGAAGGGCAAGATCGTGCTCACGGGCCAGGGCCCGCTGGATCTGGCATTTCCCAACCGCGCCTCTGGCGCATCGCTACACCGATGAGGAACTGCAGGCGCTGATTCCCGAGCAATTCGCCGAACGGTGGCGCGCGGAGGGCGTGGCGGGCGCGGTGGACAGCCCAACGCGCTCGCCGCAATGACTCCGGAAGAGCGCAGCGCGTTCCACGGAAAAGCAGCGGACCTTCTTCGCAGGACGAAGGCGTCGCTGGCGACGATCACCGCCAGCGCGCGCGGCGAAAGCGGCACGGTGTTCGCCAGCAACGGCTCGCCGCGCACCGGCGATCCGACCAAGAACCTGCCGTCGATCGCCATCACGGCGGAAAATTACAACCGCATCGCGCGGCTGGTCGCAGCACAGCGTGCCGGTGAAGCTGTCCTTCGATGTCAAAATGAAGTTCGACATGAACAACACCGACGCGTTCAACGTGATCGCGCGAAATTCCCGGCACCACCAAACCGAATGAACTGGTGATGGTGGGCGGCCACTTCGATTCCTGGCACATGGGCACCGGCGCCACCGATAACGGCGGCCGGCAGCGCGGTCGCCATGGAAGTGATGCGCATCCTGAAATCGCTCAACCTCAAGATGGACCGCACGGTGCGCATGGGGCTGTGGGGCGGCGAAGAAGAAGGGCTGCTGGGTTCGGCGCGCCTACGTGAAGGAGCATTTCGCCGACCCGGCGACCATGAAGCCCACCGCCGGAGCACGACGGCTTCGCGGGCTATTTCAACATCGACAACGGCACCGGCCGGATCCGCGGCATTTATCTGCAAGGCAACGAAATGGTCCGGCCGATTTTCGAGCAGTGGTTCGCCGCGCTGAAAGACCTGACGCCGGGCGTCATCACCATCCGCAACACCGGCGGCACCGACCACCAGTCGTACGACGCGCGTGGGTCTGCCGGGCTTCCAGTTCATCCAGGACCCGATGGATTACGACACGCGCACGCACCACTCGAACATGGACATGTACGATCGCATCCAGCAGGGCGACATGGAGCAGATGGCGATCATCGAAGCGGTCTTCGTGTACAACGCGGCCACGCGGCCGGAGAAGCTGCCGCGCAAGGATCTGCCCGCGGCGCAGCCTGAAAATGGTCGCGGCGGTCGAGGTCGCGGCGGGAACTAGTTTTCAAGTCCTGAAATATTGGCCGTGAATGAACGTCAATGAACGTGAATCTAACGTTCATTCATGTTCATTCACGGCCTTTCTATTTGTATGGGAAAGTCAGTTCTCGGTGGGCGTCCTTTCAATATGATCGATCACCGGAACCGAAATGCTTCCCTTCTTCGTTTCCACCCTCAGGCCGAGCCGCTCCTGAAGCGCCTTCTCGATTGGGTTGACGAAAGGAGGCGCGTAAGGAAGGTCCTCGATGGGGCGCTCTTGAAAAGTTATGTCGATGTCGTAGTTGCCAGTGAGTCCCGTAGCGTCGATCACGTCGGATCTTACGTGGCGCCGGAGCTCCCTGGTCAGCATCGGGAGGGTTATGTTCGAGGATCGCCAGCGCCAATAGTTGTTGACTCCCATTAATCCCGAGACGCCATCCGGGAAAGCCGGGTAGTCATCCCACTTCATAGTGGACCCTGGAACCCGGCCCACCTCTGTCACCGGGTCTGGAGAGCCCGCAGGCGACTCGCGCATCTTGAGGCCGGTCTTGGCGACCTGAAGTTCGTAGACGGTCCGCTCTTTGGGTTCCCAGTGCAGCGCCAGCTTGAAGCGATCCTCCAACAGACGCTGCTGCATTTTCTGGAACTGGGCTTTGGTCGTTCCCGGAGGAACTTTGGCGATAACCTCGAACCAGGCATTGTTCATCCAATCGGGAGGGGAGAACTGATACAGGTCCAGATCGTAAGCGCCGAAGAGAAGACCCGCGAGGGTTGTGTACCGGCAGTTCCAAGTCGCGGGGGCGGATGTGCCTGGGCCGCCGCTGCAACCCGCCAGGATCATCCTCGGTGGGCGCTGCCCGGACTTGACCGACGCCACCTCAAAAGAGAGATCATCCGCCGCACGCATCGGAACAATGGCGAAAACGCCCACAAACATCGGCAAAACGAATTTGATCATGCCCGCTTGGTTCCCCGCGGCGATCATACATGATTCATAGCAGGGTCGCTCAAATGAACTGTTATTAGCGTTTATGGGCGTTCATTCGCGGCCTATCTAATCTTTATCGAAGTAGTAATGCACCGCCGGCGTCACGATGAGCGACAGCACCATCGACGCCAGAATCCCGCCGATCACCGCAATCGCCAGCGGCTGTAGCATCTGCGATCCCGCCCCGATTGCGAATGACAATGGAATCATTCCCGCGACTGTCGCCAGCGCTGTCATCAGAATCGGCCGCAATCTGCGTTCGCCCGCTTCGATCATTGCTTCACGTGCGGGTGATCCCTAGGCGCGGAATCTCTGCTCGGCATCGAGCAACAAAATTCCATTCTTCGCCACGATTCCGATCACCATGATCAATCCCATGAACGACGAAATGTTGAATGTCGTGCCTGTGATCAGCAGCGCGACGAACACGCCTGAGGTCGAGAGTATCGCCGATGCCAGAATCGCCAACGGAGCGGAGAAGCTGCGGAATTCGAACAGCAGCACGATGAACACCAGCACCACGGCCAGCCCCAACACCATTACCAGGTCGCGAAACGATTTCTGCTGTTCCTCGAACAGACCGCCGTACACCACGCGAATTGCCGCCGGCAGGTCCATCCCCGCGACCGCTTTCTGCACCAGCTCCATTCCGTTCGCCAAGGCTCATGCCTTCGAACCGACCCGTCGACCGCGACATCAGCGCTGCAAATTTTCGCGCAGGATTTCCGTCTGGCCCAGCTTCGGTCGTCGAATTTCGCAAGCGAATCGAAGGTTGCGCTCTTGCCGGTGCTGCTGCTGGTGATCATGGTGTTGCGAATCTCATCCAGCGTGGCGCGCTTGCCTTGCGGAAAACGCACGCGAATCGTGTAGGCGCGATCGTTGACCACCACCGGCGTCGTCGCGGGCTCGCCTTGCAGAAGCCGCGCTGGCATCCAGCTCGATTTCCTGCGGAGAGAATCCGGAGCGCGCGGCGACCACAGGATCGACCGTCATCACGATCGCCGGACCCGCTGATGGTATTTTCGATGCCGTCCTTCACATCCACCACGCCTTTGATTTTCTTGACGCTATCGCCCACTTTCGGCGCCCAGTTTTTCAGCAGAGCGGGATCCTGCGAGAACAACTTGATCTCCATGGGCTCCGGCGCGCCGGTCAGATCGCCGATCATGTCCTGCAGCACCTGTTTGAATTCAACATCGAGCTGCGGATATTGCTTGTTAACCTTCTCGCGAACATCGGACATCACCTCATCGATGCTGCGGTTGCGATCGCGCTTCAAGCGCACCGAAATATCGCCGGTGTTGGCTTCGGTTACCGCCGCGAGGCCGAGCTGCAATCCTGTGCGCCGCGAAGTGCTGTCCACCTCCGGCGTCGCGCGCAGAATCTTTTCGACCCCCAATAGCACCTGATTGGTATCGTCGAGCGAAGAGCCGGCCGGCATCAGGTAATCGAGAATGAATCCGCCTTCGTCCATGGCGGGCAACAGATCAGTTCCGAGCGCGGTGTAGCAGAAGAAGGAAGCGACCACCAGCACGATGCAGCCCAGTGTAAGGATAAGCGGCCGCGCCAGCACGAATCGCAGAGCGCGATCGTAGAAGCGCATCACGCGGCCCATGAATCCGGTGGTGGGAATCGCGTCGTGTTCCGGCGTGGTTTCTTCTTCTGATTCGACTTCTGTGTTTTTCGATTTGCGAAGCAGATAATGGCTGAGCGTCGGCGTCCACGTCAACGCCAGTGCGAGCGAAGTCAGCAGCGCGACACCCACGGTAATCGCCAGCGCGCGGAAAAATGTCCCTTCCACACCGCCCATGCTGATCAGCGGAAGAAACACGACGATCGGCGTGATGGTCGAGCCGATCAGCGGCACTCGAATTTCGCTCAACGCGCTGCGGATCGCCTCCGCAGCGGCTCTGTCCGGAATCGCGGTGCAGCACGATATTTTCGACCACAACGATGGCATCGTCGATCACCAGTCCGACCGCCGCGGCCAGTCCACCCAGCGTCATCAGATTGAAGCCCTGGCCCAGCAGGCGCATCACGATCAACGTGATCGCGATGGTGGCCGGAATCACCAGGCCCGCGACGATCGAACTGCCCCAATCGCGCAGGAACACCACCAGAATAATCGCGGCGAGTACCAGCCCGATCAGAATCGCGTCGCGCACGCTGGCGATCGAATCGCGCACCAGCACCGATTGATCGTAGAACGTCTGCAGCTTAACGCCGGGCGGCAAGGTCTTGCGGATCTCATCGAGCTTGGCGCTGACCGCGTCGGCGACATTGACCGTGTTCGCGTCGGGCTGCCGGGAAACATTCAGCAGTACCGCCGGCTTTCCATTCGCGGTGACCATCGTATAAACCGGCATCACGGAGGGATGCACCGTTGCGATGTCGGCAATTCGAATCACTCCCCCACTGGGAGTGGTGCGCAACACGATATTGCCGATCTCGGCGGGATCTTTCGCCTGTCCGGTGACCAGCGTGATGGCGAGCTCATGATTGTTCTCGATCAATCCCGGCGAGTCGATCATGTTGAATTTCGAAACTGCGTCGAGAATGCCGGGCACCGTCACCTGCGCTTGCAGGAGCTTGGCGGGATCGGGTTCGATCTGATATTCGGGCACCTGGCCGCCCTGCAGCACCACTGTCGAAACACCGTTTACGCGATTGAGCTGCGGCTTGATGGTGTAATTCGCCATCTCCCACAGATCCGATTGCGTCATGGTGTCGGAGGTGACGCTGAACGCGATGATCGGCATCAGCGCCGCGAAGGTCACTCGATTCGCGATCAGCTTCGCGGTCGGCGGCAGGCTCGGTTGCACCCGCGCCAGTGCAGCGTTGACGTATTGCAGCGTCTGCAAGATATCGACATTCGCGTTGAAGAATAAATTCACTTCCGCTTCGCCGCGGCTGGTGATGGAACGCACCAGCTCCAGTCCCGGCACGCTGTTCATCGCTTCTTCCACCGGCCGCGTGACGGTCACCTGCATCTGATTGATGGGCGTGACTCCGTTGTCGATGCCGACTACGATGCGCGGATAATCGGTGGACGGAAAGACCGCCATCGGAATCGTGATCGCAAGATAGATCCCGACCGCGATCAGCGTGAGGATGACAAAAATGACGGGGCGCGAGAAGCGCGCAGTCCAGTGCTGCGCTCCCATTACGGTTTCTTGTCCTTGGCGGCTGTCGGGCTTCTTCGCCGCGTCGGGCTTGGCGGGCGTATCGGGCTTATCGTCGGCGGCCGCGTCCTCATCATCGTCGTCTTCCAGCTTGGGCGCCTGCACCGTAACTTTGGCTTTATCTTCCAAGCCGAGGCCGCCCGAAGTAATGACCTGATCGCCTTCCTGCAATCCGCTCAGGATCTGCACGCGATCGCCCTGACGAACGCCCACCGAAACCATGCGTTCGCGCGCGATCTTGTTGTCGACCACCACCATCACCTTCTGGCCGCCGTCGTCGGAATTGAGCAACGCCGACGATTGCACAATCAAGGTGTCCTGAATGGTCTCCGCGATGATGGAGACGCGGACGGTCGCGCCGGGCTTGAGTTTTTCGCCGGGATTCGCGGCTTTCACCCACACCTCAATCGTTGTGGTGCTGGGATCGACCGCGGGGCTCACCACCGTGACCTCGCCTGGAATATCGCCATCGGGTCCTGCGATGCGCGCGGGGCGGCCGACCTTTAATCCAGAGGCCTGTTTCACGGGAACATTGGCGCGCGCGACGATCTGCGAAATATCGACGATCGTCATCAGCGGCGATCCGGCGGGCGGCATTTCACCCGCGTAAACGGGCCGATCCGAAACGATGCCCGCGATCGGCGTGGTCACTTTCGCGTACGACAACTGCGCCAGGGCGCTGTCGTAGTGCGCCTTCGCCGCGTTCACCGTTGCTTCCGCGCCACGAAGCGCCTCACGCTGGCTGACTTGATTCAACGCTTCGAGATGCCGCTGCGCCACTTCGAGTGCACTCTGCGCCTGCACCATCGCGACCTTGGCGTCGTCGACCAGCTTCTGCGCCAGCGCTCCTTCGCGTTGCAACGCCACTCGATTGTCGTACAGCTTTTTCGCTGCGTCGAGCACCTGCTGCGCGGTCTGAATATCGATCTGCGCTTTGGCTTTGTCTTCCGGCGCTGTGCCTCCGCGCAGCAGTTGATAGGCGGCCTCCGCCTGATCGATTTGTTGCTTGGCTTCGTTGGCGGCGGAGGCGAGATCAGCCGCTTCCAGGTCCGCGACCACCTGGCCGGCCTTCACGTGATCGCCGCGATTCACCAACATCTTCTTCACCGGCGTGCTGATTTTCGCGGTAACGCTGGTTTGATTGATGGGATACAGCACGGCGTCGGAGATTACCATCCGATCGATGGCGCCCTTCACCGCGGCTTCTACGGTCACCGGCGTGGGCGCTTCGTTTTCCCCCTCTGCTTCCTTGGGCTTACCCTTTCCGCAGCCGCAGAGGAGCGCGAACAGCAAGGACGCCGCGACGATTGCTGAGAAATATGAGCGTTGAACCGCTCCTTCTAGTCGCGGCTCATTGCGCGCGCTCACCGAGTCGACATCATAACGAGCCGCGACCAAAGGGAGCGGTTTAAAATTCGGGCGTGGCATTATAGATTCCCCGTCAGTGTTTTCAAATTCGCGAGCGCGATTTGCGCGCGCACCAGCCCGTCATCCAGCGCGTTTCGCGACTGCGTCACTGTATTCTGCGCGTCCACCACTTCGAGAGCGATCGCTTCACCAGCCTGATAGCGTAGCAGCGTCAGCCGCAAACTTTCCGTGGCCAGATCGACCGAGCTGCGCAGCGATGCGAGCTGCGATTGCGCGGCTTGCGCCTCCGCATAGGCGGTCGCGAGGTTGGCCTGCAGCGTTTTCTGCGCCACCGAAAGATCGAGCTGCGCCTGATCGCGCTTCAATTCCGCTTGCTTGATTTTGCTTTTCGTGGCGCCCCAGTTCCACACGGGAATGGTGAGCGTCGCCTGCGCGGAATACCCAAGATTCTGGCGATTATCCACCGTGAAGTTGGGCAAAGTGCTGCGGCCGGTGGCGTTGGTGCCGTGATCCGTGGTGACCGCGAACTGATTCGCGTCGATGCCGTAGAAGAAATCGACCGCGAAAGACGGCAGGTATTGATATTTCGCGATGCTGATTTCGAGACCCGCTTCGTTGATGCCCGCCTGCGCGGCTTTGACATCGGGACTGGACGCGGTCGCCGAAGCCTGCGCTTCGGCCGGTGTGGGCAGCGCGGCGACCTGCGCCACATCGTCAACGACTGAAAATTCGCTTGAGAAGTACGGAAAGATCAGCACGCCTAGCGCGATTTTGGCTTTGTCGATGGACGCGCGCGCTTCAGCCAGATCGCGCTGGCGCTGCTGCAGATCGAACTGCGCCTTGATCACGTCGACATGCGCGACTTCCCCGCCCTTTTCCTGCTTCTGCGTGATATCGAGAAACTGCTGCGCTTCGCGAACGCTGGTGGTCACGTTCGTCACGCGCCGCTGCGCGGCGATGATCGCGTAATAATCCTGAATCACGGTAGCGCTCAAGCCTCGCGCCGCGATGTCGACCTTGGCCCGCGCGATCGCCTCGGCGGCCAGCGCTCGATTCACTTCGCCATGTCGCACCAGGGCAAGCAGATCCTGATGCACCACTGCCTGTTCGTTATAGACGTGCACTCCGTCATTGGCGACGAACACGCCCGACGGGGTCCCGTTGCCTTCGGTGTATATAAATTGGTTGAACGCGTTGACGGTGGGCAGGCGATTGGCGCGAGCCTGCACCGTATCTTCCTTGGCCTGCAGCGCGGCGAAATTCGCGCTCTGGATCTGGCCGGAATATTGGCGGGCCCGCGCGATCGCGTCTTCAAGCTTGATTTCGGGCGGCGTTTGCGCGAGAACGACTCCGGCGCATACAACTGCGCATGCCAGCGCTGGTCTCATCTTCATTCTCCAGTCCATCACGTCATCCTGAAGAATCGCTTAAAGGAAAGGATAGAATCAAGGCAGGATGCGATTTACGGTACTGCTACTCTCGTTGACTTCGATCATGACGGCTGGCGAGCTGGAAAAAGCGCGCGACGCGCAGGATCGGCCCGCGCTCGACAAATTGGCCGCGCAGGCCGCGGCGGAAGCGCAGAAGAAGCCGGATGACGCCGCCGCGCAGTACAAGCTGGCGTTATCGGAATCCTACATCGCCGAGGTCGCCATCGAGTTGCACGATAAGAACGTGGCGCATTCCGCGGCGGAGGCGGGCATCAAAGCGGCGGAACGATCGGCCACGCTGAAGCCCGACGTCGCCGAATATCACCGCTTGTGGGGCACGCTGTGCGGACAAGCCGTCTCGTCGGCGGGCATTCAGGGGTTGAAATACGGCAAGTGCGCGTCGGATCAGGTCAATCGCGCGCTACAGCTCGATCCGAAATCCGCGATGAACGTGATCGGCCATGGCGTGGGCAATTATTATCTGCCCGCGGCACTGGGCGGCGGCGTGGATCTGGCGATCAAGGATTTCGAAAAGGCAGCGGCGCTGGATCCGCAATCGTCGGAAGCGGAAATGTGGCTAGGCGTAGCCCTGCGCAAGGCGAATCGCAATGCGGAGGCTCGCAAGGCTTTTCAGAAGGCGATCGAGCTGAACCCGGCGCGCGTGTGGATCAAAGATCAGCTCGCCAAGACTCCGGCGCAGTAGTTATTTTTTGTCGCGATTCGCGATCACGCGGATCGCAAAGTAATCTACCACCTTCGCCTCATTGCGAGCCATTTCGTAATACGCGGCCTTCAGCAACTGGTCCTTGCGATTGATCAACGTCTCACGAATGGTCTGCTGCACTTTCGGATCGCTGAGTTCGCGCTGGCCGGCCGGCTCGCGGCTGACCACTTTCAGAATTCGATAACCCTCGGCGGTGTGCAGCACGCCCGTGCTTTCGCCGGGCCGCAGCGCCATGATGGTCTTGCGCAGTTCGACGTTGGCGCGTTCCAGCGCCGACTCCGGCACGAACCCCAGATCGCCGCCATTCTGCGATGACTGTGGATCTTCCGAATAATTCTGCGCCAGCATGGCGAAATCATCGCCCTGGTGCAATCGCGCCGCCAGGTTCTCGATCTTCTTCTTAGCCTGATCGTCATCCTGCGCCTTATCGTTTTTGAGATTGCGAACGTTCGGATCGGGCGCGGGCGTAACTAAGATCTGCGCCATGTGGATCTGCGGCTCCGCGAGATTGAAGCTGGCTTTGTTGGCGTTGTAGAAATCGGCGATATCTTTGTCGGTGATGTTGATGCGCGAGGTGATCTCTTTGTTGAGCAGCTTGGCTTCGCTCAGATCGCGCCGCAGCTTGGATTTCAGATCCTCGACGGTCATCTGGCGTGCGTTCAACTGCTTCTGAAATTCCTCCTGCGTGTAGGGGGCTTTGAGCTCGTTGAATTTCTGCTCGACCTCGGAATCGGTGGCCATCAGGCCCTGCTTTTCAGCGCGCTGCAACATGATCTCGCCGTCGACCAGAGTGCGCAGCACTTCCAGCTTTTGGCTCTCCACCTGGTCGTCGGATTCCTTGTCGGGCGGAGTGGAGAAGCTCGACTGGAATTGCTTTTCGAGATCGGCGTAAGTGATAGGGCGTCCATTTACCGTCGCCGCGACGTTGGCCGGCGCAGAGCGGTTGCAGGAGGTCGCCAATAGGGCGATGAGGATGGTCAGGATAGCTCGGGGCATGCGGGTAGAGTTTTATTGTACAGGCAGCAGGCGAGTTTATCGGGGACGATTCAGCATACGAGCAATCAGCTCGGGATCGAGCGCGATAAGCGTGAGGTAGGTCTGCGCGGTCTGGTCTGGCTCGGTGCGCCCCTGCTCCCAATCGCGGAGAGTGCCGAGCGGGATGCGGTAACGCTCAGCGAATTCTTCCAGCGAGAGATCTAGGGCACGCCGAAGGGTCTTGATCCGAGGGACGCGCTTCAACAGATGGAAGTTCTCTTCCGTAATCGGTTGCGCGTCCGGATCGGCCAAGGCGGCCCGCATAATCTCTTCCTCGGTCATCGGCCTCATTGGTTCGTCTGACATGTGTTATCGAAATTGATCAAAGCGTTTCGAATCGATTCCCATCTGCGCCAGGATCCGATTGAACAGCGGCGAGCCGATCTCACGTCCGCCGTGAATTGGAATCGTCAGTACTCGCCCGTCATCATGAGCCCAACGCTCATGACTGCCCTTCTGACGAACTCGGTGAAATCCAAGCTTGATCGCAGCTCGCCGAAAGTCATCGGCGCGAGCGCTAGGCATGAACGATTTCGGTTGTATCCTGCGGCAGCGGCGTGCCACTCTCGCGATGCTCTTCCTCGATCATCGCGAAGACATTCGATAGCTCGGCGAGCGCTTCTTCGCGCGTCGACATCAGGGCGTAGCAGCCCGGAATCGACGGGATCTCCGCGACCCAGCCGTCCGGCTGGTTGCGGTAGAGCACGACCTTATAGTCGTCGAGCTTCATACAACTCTATTCTACCGCCGGAACACGACGTACCGCAGTTCGTAAAAATCGCGCGAGGCACGCGCGTCACGCCTTTATCGTACAGGCAGCGGCGAAGCGGATGACAGGCCATCAGGCTCGCCAGTGTAGAGCAAGACAAAGGCCTTGGCGACGTATTATCAGTTAGAGGGCTGGGGTCGAAAGACATGCCGAAGGGCTCAAGATGATTTGGCTAGAAAGATTCAGCGTTGGCGCTAATGGCGCTGATGTTCTGGAATGGGTGCTTAATAACGGCGTACAAATGGATATTCATTTCAGGATAGCTTTGGGTCTCGTGCTGCTGGGCCTTTCCTACGGAGCTGGTCACGCGGTCTATATGGCCGGACAAAAGCGGCTGACGTTTGCGCAGCCGGCCTCTTCTTCCACAGAGCCGCCGCCGTCGTCTCCCACCAACAGTACTCGAGCAACGGTCGACCGATAGCACGTGCTCGAATATTGCCGCAGGCAAGGATGCAAAGATAGATTGTTCGCCTTCATCGGAGGTCAAACATGGCGAAAAAAGCCGTGCCAAGGTTCCTTAGCGCTCTCCTCTACGTGAGCGTCGCCTGCGCGTTCGGGCACAGCCAATCGACGCCTAGCGTAAAGCAGGAGGCCAAAATAGCTCCTGCAGCAACATCTTGGCGCTGGCTGGGAACGTAAGCCTCAACTGTTCGAATCTGACGACTTCCCAACGCAGAATCATTGAAAGCATTCCCGCAGTTCTAAACAAGATTTCGCGAATCAGCTGGACCCTGACGCGGTAATGAAAAAGTTGGATGAAATTCTTCACGCGTTGAATCCGAACCTCCCGGTCAAGGTATATTTTTGCAACGGGACGTGGCGCACTGGGGGGCCAAGCGCGACGGCAGGTCTCGACATTAGGATGGGCGGCGACGACACCACATTTAAGGAGATGATCGACCTTGCGAACGCTCACAACAACGAGAGCTGCTCAGGTCCTGCGACACGAACATTGCCGACAAGCCGGAGTGCGTTGACGCCGCTGTTGTTTTGCAGCCTACGTACGTGCGTAGCGGGGACACGGCAAACGCCAAGGACATGCTCTGGAAGTTCGACTCATTAACGGGCCCGGCATACGAAACGGGTACGTGCAAGCGAACCTCGATCTCCTACATGCCCAACTCGCAATAGTCGCTGAGGACGGCACCAAAGAACAGGCCGATTCTACTTCGCGTCCCGCCAATTCTCCCCCACCCCGACGTCGACCACCAGCGGCACCTCCAACCTCCGTACCGATTCCATCTCGTGCTTCGCCATGGCCCGCACCGCCTCCACCTCCTCCGGCGGAGCCTCGAAAATCAGTTCATCGTGGACCTGCAGCACCATCTTGCTCTGCATCCCGCGCAGCTTCTCGTCGATCCGGATCATCGCCAGCTTGATCAAATCCGCCGCCGCCCCCTGCAGCGGAGTATTCACCGCCGTCCGCTCCGCGAAATTGCGCGCATTCGGATTGCGGCTCTGCATATCCGGAATCGGCCGCCGCCGACCGAACATATTCACCGACACGCCCGACCGCCTCACCTCCGCAATGGTCTGATCCAGCCACCGGCGCACGCCCGAGTAGCGCTCGAAATACGCGCGGATATACGTATCGGCCTCGCGCGCGATCGATGCCCAGGCTCGCGGCCAGCCCGAACGCGCGTCTGCCCGTACACGATCCCGAAGTTCACGGCCTTGGCATTGCGGCGATGGTCGGGCGTCACCATGATCGGCGGCACTCCGAACACTTCCGCCGCGGTACGAGTATGGATATCCTCGCCGTTGCGGAACGCTTCGGTCAGCACCGCGTCGCGCGAAAAATGGGCCAGCAGCCGCAGCTCGATCTGCGAATAATCGGCGACGATCAGCTTCCATCCCGGCCGCGGCACGAACGCGGCGCGGATCTCGCGGCCCAGCTCCGTCCGGATCGGAATGTTCTGCAGATTCGGATTGGAGCTCGACAGCCGCCCGGTCGCCGCGCCCGCCTGATTGAACGTGGTGTGCAGGCGCTGGGTGGTCGGATCGATCAGCGCCGGCAGCGCATCCACGTATGTTCCCTTCAGCTTAGCGATCTGGCGGTAATCCAGAACTTTACGCGCGATCAAAAACTGCTCAGCTAATCCTTCAAGTACGTCGGCGGCGGTCGAGAACACCTTCCCCTTGCCGTATTTCACCGGTGCGGGGAGGTTCAGATCCTCAAACAAAACCTTGCCTAATTGTTGTGGCGAATTGATATTGAAGGTCTTGCCGGCCAGCTCATAAATCTCGGCCGACAACCTGCCGATCTCCTCTTCCATGCGGGCGCTTAGGACATGAAGCTGATCGGGATCGACGCGAACTCCGCACTCTTCGATTCGTGCCAGAACGCGAACCAACGGGAGGTCGATATCGCGGTAAAGCTCCATTAAACCAGCGGATTCGATTTCCTGTTTAAGTTTTTGATATAGAGCAAGAACAGCATCAGCTTCACCGGCGGGGCCCGTTCCTGATTTGGCATCGTTCTTCGATGCGATCAGGCGTTCCAGATAACGCTCGGCAAGCGAAGCGAGATCGCAGTGGCCGGGGTCGGCGGAGATCAGAAATCCGTAGAGCATCACGTCATGCTCCAGCCCGGCGTGGTCTCCAAATTTCCGGATCAGCGACTTAATGTCATGCGCAACCGTGGCGCGATCCGGAAGAATTCGGGCTGGCGATCGACCTGACCAAGCCGGGCTGCGCGCACAGCGCGACGATGGTCTCGCCCATCATCTCGCCGGTTGCGACGGCGACGGGATCGCCGGGCGGAATCGTTGCCAACCACTCGTTCAGCGCTGCCTCCGATTCGAGCGTCTGATAGTCGCCCGCCTCGGCAGCTTTGGCGACCGGTCCCAAATCGCGCAAGAGGCTGGAGAACTCCATGGTCTTATAGAGTTCGCGCAGCGAATCGATGTCGGGTTCCTGCAGCGCCAACGCCTCCAGATTCAGTTCAACCGGTACATCACAATGAATGGTCGCGAGATGCTTGCTCAATAGGATCTGATCGCGATGATTCTGGAGACTTTCGCGATACATCTTGCGCTCTACTTCAGCGGCGTGTTCGAGCGCGTTTTCGACGGATCCGAAGCGCTGAATAATCGCCGTGGCACCCTTGTCCCCGATGCCGGGAGCGCCGGGAATGTTATCGATGGTGTCGCCTTTGAGCGCCAGCAGATCAGCGACCTGCGAAGGCTTGACGCCCATGAATTCTTCGGTCGCCTTGGCGTCGAACCACATGTCGTCCTTCATGGGATTGAACATCAGGACATGATCGTTGACCAACTGCAGCATGTCTTTGTCGCTCGAAACGATGACCACGTCAATGCCCTGCTCCACCGCGCGGCACGAGATCGTACCGATCACGTCATCGGCTTCAAAGCGCGGATATTCGAGCACGGGAATGCGCAGCGCATCGAGCGTTTTGCGAATCCACGGGATTTGCGACAGCAGATCGGGCGGCGTTTCGGTGCGATTGGCTTTGTACTGTTCGAAGGCTTCGTCGCGGAAGGTGGGGCCTTCGGATTCGAAAACCGCCGCCAGGTAATCTGGCGAATGATCGTTGCGGAGCTTGCGCACCATATTGTGGAAGATGAACACGGCCTCGGTTTGCTGGCCCTGCGCCGTTCGCATGGGAGGGGCACCGGAGCGAGCCCGGGCATGGAAGGCGCGGAAGATGAAGCCGAACGAATCGATCAAGAATAGGCGGGGCACTGAAAACATGGTATCGACATTGCAAGGATCACGCGTGCGATTATGGCATCGGCGCCACATTCAACTGCCTCCGGTCGCAGCGGCGATCGTTATCGGCCCGATTCATTTCATTACACCGGACGTGGCGCACGCTTTCTAGCGTGCTGAGGCGAGAGTCGTCTCGCCTCTTCGGAAGAGCCGAGACGACTCTCGGCTCAGCAGGCTAGCCTGCGCCACGCTTCACTTGGGTGAGGCTTCCGCGTTGAATCGTTTGAAATCGAAATTCTTCACTTGGGTGTTCTCATGCACACCTTTCACGATTACGCGCATATTCATGTGCTGATCCGACGCAGTCTGCATCCACAAACCTTCGCCGATAGGCGACTGTTCGATCTTCATCACGGTGCCCCTCTGGATACTCGCGAGCAGGCCGCCAGCAATGCGGAAGTTGTCGTAGAACTCGACCTCCAGCTTCGCCACCTGGCGATCGGCTTCGTCCACCCACACGGTTCCTTCCAATTTCTTGGCGCCATTTTCCTGCATGCCGTGTGCTTCGGCTTTCTTGTCGCCTTTGAAATCGAAGACCAGCGTAGATCGTCCGTTCAAATCGATGCGGCGGGGATTGGAAACGTCGGCTACCGACAGAACCATCAGGATCAGATTCACTCCTCCGCCACGTCCGAACGACGGCGGCTTCTTGGAATCCTCGATGGTGAGCTTGCGAACGCGCTCCTGTTCTTTCTTGTCTTCTTCAGGCGTCAGCGGCGTGTCGCCGTTCTTGATCAGGCGCGCGATCTGGCGCCCGTTCACGTAGAATACTTCGCGCTCCACCGAGGTGGTTTTCTTGACCTCGCCCTTGCCGTCGAGTTCTTCCACGCGGCGGATGCGATGAAACGTGTAGTTCTCACGCAACTCGTCCATCTGCATCTGGTGCGCCTGGACCTCTTTCATCAGCGCGACAGGATCGGGCAGCGGGATGTCCGGGGGAGGCGGGTTGGCGACAGTCGACTGGACGCAGAGTAGCGTGACGATCAGTAAGCCCAAGTGTCCTCCTATTCCATTGGACCACGTTCGCCTCATGCCAGGAGGTAATCTATGGCAGAAACGACACAGCCAACCCGGAGAGCGTGTCTTATTTACAACATGTGCCGATCAGCAAGTCTATTTTTTTCAGTAAACTAGCGTCGTCGAACATACGTCATTACAATGGAAGCTGTAGTACAATTTGCCCGGAGGATAGATTTGCCGGAGGCTATCTTTTGAGATTTGAAACTACGGTCCAACGCGCGGTGGAAGCATCGGGTGTGGGACTTCACAGCGGCGTTCCCGTCAAGATTCGCATCCTTCCAGCTCCGCCTTCCACCGGCATCGTTTTCATACGCACCGATCTTGACAACTTTTCCATTCCGGCGAGCTGGCGCTATGTCCAGAAGGTCAGCTACGCGACCAGCCTGATGCGGCAAGGCGTGCTGATCTCGACCACTGAACATCTGCTCAGCGTGTTCTACAGCATGAGTGTGGATAACGCATATGTCGAGATCGACAATCTGGAAGTGCCGATTCTGGATGGCAGTGGGCAGCCGTTCGTTGAAGTGATTCGCGCGGCAGGGATTAAGCAGTATCGGCGGCGGCGCAAATTCCTGCGCATCCGACGGCCGGTTTCGGTGACCGCGGGCGAAAAGCGCATCACGATTCTGCCTTCGGATCGATTCCTGCTGACCTGCGATGTGTTCTACGATCATCCGATGGTAGGGCGGCAGGTGCTCGAAATGGAGGTGACGCCGGAACGGTATGCGGCGGAACTGGCGCCGGCGCGCACGTTCGGGTTTGAATATGAGCTCGACCAGATGCGCAATATGGGGCTGATTCGCGGAGCGTCGCTCGAAAACGCGGTGTGCTTCGACCGCAGTTCGATTTTGAATCCAGGCGGACTGCGATTCGTGAATGAATGCTGCCGGCACAAGGCTCTGGATCTGATCGGCGATCTGGCGCTGATCGGGAAGCCGCTGCTGGGTCACGTGATCGCGGAGAAGGCGGGTCACGCCATGCACTTCGCGCTGGTGAACCGGATTATGTCGGACCCGACTTTGTATGAGATCCTGACGTTCGATCAGTTGGCAACCAGGGTCGCTCACGCATTAGTCTCATAGCCGTTTGGTATCGAAGCCGTGAGCCACCTGATTTTCGACGCCGACGACACGCTCTGGGAAAACAACATCTACTTCGAGCGAGCCTTCGACGACTTCGTCGAATACCTGGACCACTCCACCCTCACGCCGCCGCAGATTCGCGACGTCCTGAACGAAATCGAGCTGGTTAACTCCAAAATTCACGGCTACGGATCGGTCAACTTCGGATTGAATCTGCAGCAGGCGTATCGTCACCTGGCCGAAGACGAAATCGGCGAGGAGGATCTGGCGCACGTGATGTCGCTGGCTGTTCGGATTCTGGAGCAGCCGATTGAGCTGATTGAGGGAGTCGAGGAGACGCTCGAGCAGCTTGCACGGCGGCACGACCTGACGCTTTTCACCAAAGGGCATCCGGAGGAGCAGCGCATGAAGGTCGACCGCAGCGGCCTGGCGCGACATTTCGCGCATACGGCAATCGTCAAGGAGAAGGATGGGGCAGCGTACCGAAGGCTGGTCACCGAACGTGGGTTCGATCCGGAAGATACATGGATGATCGGGAATTCGCCGAAATCGGATATCAATCCGGCGATTGAGGCCGGGTTGAAGGCGGTGCTGGTGCCGCACCCGCATACCTGGGTGCTGGAGCATCAGGATGTTCGCGACGCGCCGGAGGGACGATTTCTGTGCGTCGCCGCATTTCCCGATTTATTGACCTATTTTTGATAAAGTAAAATCAAATCCACATACCCGGGAGGAGCAGTGAAGCTCGATTCGCGGCAGCGGGGTTGTGCGGCTTGGTTTTCGCAGCAGCGGGAACGGCGCAGCAGCAGTTCCGGGTTCACTCGGCTGCGATAGTTTCTGAGAGCGATGCCGCGTTCACGTTTGAGGTGCCGGCGCCGAAATTCTTACGGCAGATCACCGGTGCTCCCTTTACGGCGGACCGCACCAATGATCGTGTCCAGACGCTGGCGGACAGGACGCACATTCGCGATATCCCGACGCTTGAGCACGTCAGCCGCGATTCCGAAGGGCGAATGCGCCTGGTGCGCGTGGTTCCATCTGTCCATAGCCACCCCCGGTCCTTTTCTGATCGTCGAGATCGACGATCCGGTGGTCGGCGCGATTTTTCTCCTCGACGAGGTCAACAAGATCGCGCATCGGGTGGCGATGCTTCCCACTGTGCCGCCGCGCACCGCAACGCCGTCCTCCACGGTGATGGTTGCGGGCGCTCCTAAGACCAAGATGGTCACTGAAGACTTGCCGGATAAAACCATGGAGGGTGTCCTGGTGCACGGAACACGAAGCACCTCGACGATTCCGGTCGATTCGATCGGCAACGATCGCGGGTTCGTGGAGACGCGGGAGGTGTGGACGTCGCCCGATTTGAAAGAAGCGCTGCTCACCGTGAGCCATAGTCCGCGCGCGGGCGATTCTACCAGCAGGCTGATCAAGATCAGCATGGTCGAGCCCGGTCCTTCGTTGTTTCAGCCGCCCGCTGATACGCCATCGTTGACGCCAAAGGCCCGTTCAGCATTCGCGCTCGCCCCATGAAGGCCGAGTAGCTCGAAATGACCATGGTAATATGACCATGGGAGTTTTCAATGAGCACAACGATCGCCGCGGGAGTATTTAAAGCCAAGTGCCTTGCCCTGCTCGATGAAGTAGCGGAGACGGGCCAAGAGCTGGTGATCACAAAGCGCGGAAAACAGATCGCCAAGCTGGTCCCGATCGGCAAAAAAAAGCCCGAGCTGACTTGGGGACGGATGAAAGGCACGGTAAAGATCAAAGGGAATATCTTTTCCACCGGCGCAAAGTGGGAAGCAGAACAATAGCGTGGCAGACGCCCTGCTTTTGGATACTCACGTGTGGGTCTGGCTGCAGGCCGGGTTGTCGAGCAATCTGAAGCCTGCGGCATCTGCCGCGATTGATCGCGCAATCTCGGAGGGGGTGTTGTTTGTCTCCGCGATTTCGGCATGGGAGATCGCGATGCTCGAGTCAAAAGGCCGGCTGGAACTGTCGACGGACTGCGAGCGCTGGGTGAACGAAGCGCTCCGAATGCCCGGAACTCAGATTGCAGATCTGACAACCGCAATCGCGGTCCAAAGCAACTACCTCCCTGGAACATTTCATGCCGATCCCGCAGACCGGATTCTGGTGGCGACAGCGAGGGAGTATGACATGCCTCTGGTTACCAAGGATCGAAGAATCCTGGCGTACGCCAAGCACAAGTATGTGCGCGTGATTGCTGCCTGACTACTTCAATCCGGCCTTCACCGCGAAGTCCAGCACGAACGACGGGAAGATTCCCAGCACCAGAGTGCCCGATTGCCGAGCCGAACACCGCGATGCTGGTGCCTGCGCCGGGCGTGGGCAAGGCGTCCTGCGATGCATCCGGATCGTGCATGTACATCACGACCAGAATGCGCAGATAGTAATACGCGGCGACCGCGCTGTTGAGCAATCCGAGCACGGTGAGCCACACCAGATTGCGCTTCGAGCGCCGCTTTGAAGATGTAGAACTTGCCGAAAAATCCGCCGGTGAGCGGCACGCCGATCAGCGATCAGCAGGAAGATGGTCAGCATCGCGGCCATGGCGGGCTGGCGCTGCGCGAGCCCTGCGAAATCGTCGACCTTGCGACGTATTTCTCGCCTTTGCCGGGAAAAGTACGTCACCACGGCGAACGCTCCGAATATTGGTGAACGCGTACGCGGCCAGATAGAACATCGCGGCCGCCGATCCCGTTCGTCGGTTGCGCTGTAACGCCACCAGCACGTAGCCGGCGTGCGCGATGGAGCTGTAGGCCAGCAGGCGCTTGATGTTCGATTGCAGGATCGCGGCGAAGTTTCCGACGATCATGGTCGCCAGCGCGCAGCCCCACATGATCGGCGCCCAGCGATCGGCGATGGGGCCGAAAGCGTCACGAGGAAGATCCGCAGCAGAACCGCGAAGGCCGCGGCCTTGGGGCCGACGGTGAGGAACGCGGAGACCGGCGCGGGCGCGCCTTGATAGACGTCCGGGGCCCAGCACCTGGAACGGCGCGGCCGAAATCTTGAAGGCCGAAGTCCGACGAACATCAGCGCCGCCGCCAGGCCCGATCAGCGCTCGAGCGGCGGAGCTCCGGAAATCAGCAACGCGCGGCGGATCGCCATCAGATTGGTGGATCCGGTGACGCCGTAGATCCACGCCACGCCGTACAGCAGGAACGCCGTGGCGAACGATCCCAGCAGGAAGTATTTCAGCGCCGGCTTCGTTGTTGCGCGCATCGTCGCGCAGATATCCGGCAAGAATGTAAGACGCGATCGACGAAATTTCCAGGCCGATGAAGATCATGATCAGCTCATTGGGCCGTGACCATCACGCACTGGCCCACGATGCTGAACAGAATCAGCGCGTAGTATTCGCCGCCCGGCTGACTTTTCGCGGCGCAGATATTCCGTGGAGCTGAATACGGCAGCAGGCCGACGCCGATCACCAGCGACGCGGAAGAACGTCGCCAAGCCGTCGATCGATCAGCATGTCCTGGAACGCGGGCCCGGGCGACCGTTGCCATCACCGCGGCGCCCAGCGCGCCCGCCAGAAACAAGGCGAGGATCGCCAACGGACGCGAAGTTGCGTCTTCTCCGATCCTTCGCGCCGAAACGCCTCCATGAACATGATCAGCACGCCCGCCAGGGTCAGGATCGATCTCCGGCAGGATGCGGACGTAGTCGACGTTGCGGTCGGGGAGGAAATTAGCGAGCGGCACGCGCTACCTCCGCGGTTTGGACCGGGCCGGATACCGCCACTCGCTCGATTCGCAGTTTTTTGCGTCTGTTCCAGAATTCGCTGCGTTCTGCGCGCTGATCGAAGGCAGGAAAGCTCTGCGCGAACGAGCCCATCCAGACCATCAGAATGATTAAGGGCACGATGGCCGCCCACTCGCGCGCCGTTAAATCGGGCATGTGGTGTGCGAGCGACTTCGGACGCTTTTCCGAAAAACGTCCGCTGGTACAGCCACAGCATGTAGCACGCCGAGAAGATCACGCCAACCGCGGCGAACACGGCCCAACCGAAGTGTCGCACGGCAGCGCCCTGCAGAACCAGATACTCGCCGACGAAGTTGTTCAGCATCGGCAGGCCGATCGACGCCAGCGTCGTGATCAGGAACACAATCGCCAGGTTGGGCGCGGGCGTCGCCACGCCGCCGTAGGCCGAGATTTCGAGCGAATGACGCCGCTCATACAAGATAGCCCACCAGCATGAACAGCGCTCCGGTCGAGATGCCGTGGTTCAGCATCTGGTACACCGCGCCGTCCAGGCCCTGCTGCGTGAACGAGAAAATTCCCAGCACGACGAATCCCAAGTGGCTCACCGACGAATACGCCACCAGCTTCTTCATGTTCGGCTGCACCAGCGCGACCAGCGCGCCGTAGATGATGCCGACGATCGCGAGGCCAACGATCCAGGGAGCGCAACTGATGCGCCGCATCCGGGAACAGCGGCAGGCAGAATCGCACCAGTCCGTAAGTGCCCATCTTCAGCATCACGGAAGCCAGCATGATGGAGCCGGCCGTGGGCGCTTCCACGTGCGCGTCGGGCAGCCAGGTGTGCAGCGGGAAAATCGGCACCTTGATCGCGAACGCGACGAAGAATGCCAGGAATAACAGCAGTTCCGTGCGCGGGTCGAATACCAGGCTTCCGGTCTGCATCATGCCCTGACGATCTGCGCCGTAATCGAACGTGCCGGTCGGTTGTACAGGATAGATGATCGCGGCCAGCATCAGCACCGATCCGGCCATGGTGTACAGGAAAAACTTGACGGCCGCGTAGATGCGCCGCTCGTGGCCCCAGATGCCGATCAGGAAGTACATCGGAACCAGCGAGACTTCCCAGAACACGTAGAACAGGAACAGGTCCATCGAGATGAACACGCCGATCAAGCCGAATTCGAGCAGCATCAGGAACGCGTAGATATTCCTTCACGCGATTATCGATGTAGTTCCAGGAAACCAGCGACGGCGATGGGCGTCAGCAAGGTGATAGCAGCACCAGCCACAGGCTCAAGCCGTCGAGCGCGACGTGATAGCGGATCGGAGGATAGCTGATCCACTGGATATCGGTGCTGAGAAGTGTGTAGCCCGACCGGGTACTGAAACCAGTACGGCATCAGCAGCCCGAGCGAAACGACGAAGATCAGCGAGCGAGATGACCATCGCGGCCATGCGGCTCGATTCCTTGGGCAAGATCGAGCAGCAGCAGGAACCCAACCAGCGGCAGGAACAGGACGACGTCGAGCAGTGTCATCGCGATGCTCCCATGAAGGCCGATGCAGACGATCACCAGAACCGTCCGGCGATCACCCATGCCGCGTAACTGCGGATGTAACCCGATTGCGCGAGCCGCAGAATGCCGCCAATGCCGCGCGCGGTTGTGCCGATTCCGTTGACGATGCCGTCGATCAGCCGCACGTCGCCCACGCGCCACAGCAAGCTGCCGCGAGCCGTCCACCACGGGTTCGACCACGATGGAATCGTAAAGTTCGTCGACGAAGTATTTGTTGTAGATCAGCGTGTAGACGCCCTTAAACGCGTTCGCCATCGCTTCCGGCAAGTCTCGGCGCGACGCACATAGAACAGATACGCCAGCGCGATGCCGCCAAGTCCCGCGGCCGTGGCGATCATACTCCAGCCAGCGCGCCGATTCGCCTTCTTGCAGCGGGAAGATCATGGGCTCCAGGAATTTGGGGATGTTGATGAATCCGCCGCCCAGGCTCAGCGACCGCGAGGATGACGAGCGGAATCCACATCGACAGCGGGCGATTCGTGCGGCTCGCCGTGTCCGTGCCCATGATCGTCGTGACCATGACCGTGATCGTGTGCCGTGTCACCGAGTTTGCCTCGTATTCGCCGAAGAACGTCAGGAAGAACGCGCGGAACACGTAGAACGCCGTCATGCCCGCGGTGAACGACGCCCACCCAGTACATCCAGGGCGCATGTTCGTAGGCCGCTTCCAGAATCAGGTCCTTGCTCGCGGCGCCGGACAGATACGGGAACCCGGCGATCGCCAGGCTGGCGCAGAGCAAGCGTCACCATCGTGATCGGCGTGTACTTGCGCGAGGCCGCCCATCTGGCGCATATCCTGTTCGCCGGACAAGGCATGGATCACGCTGCCCGCGCCCAGGAACAACAGCGCCTTGAAGAACGCGTGCGTCATCAGGTGGAAGATTCCCGCCGAAAACGCCCCGCTCCCAGGCCGACGAACATGTAGCCCAACTGCGAAACGGTCGAATAGGCGAATACCTTCTTGATGTCGTTCTGCGCCAGACCGATGGTCGCGGCAAAGAACGCCGTCGCCAGCCCGACGATCGCGACGATGTCCAGCGCGCCAGGTCGAATGCAGGTAGATCTGCGACGCTGCGCGCGATCATGTACACGCCCGCCGTCACCATGGTCGCGGCGTGGATCAGCGCGCTGACCGGCGTCGGACCGGCCATGGCGTCCGGCAGCCAGACGTACAACGGAATCTGCGCCGATTTGCCGGTGGCGCCCACCAGCAGCAGCAGCGCAAATCGCCGTGATCCAGCCCGCGCTCGATCTCGACCGGCATGCCCTTCACCTGTGCGAACACCGTCGCGAAATCGAGCGATCCTGAAATGAACCCGATCAGAAAGATCGCCAGCGAGAATCCGAAATCGCCGATGCGGTTGACGATGAACGCCTTGTTCCCGGCGTCGGTCGCGAACTTTTCCAGAAAGTAGAAACCGATCAGCAGGTAGCTGCACAGTCCCACGCCTTCCCATCCGACAAAGAGCAGCAGGAAGTTCGCGCCCAGCACCAGAATCAGCATGAAGAACATGAACAGATTCAGGTACGCGAAGAAGCGGTAGTAGCCGCCTTCGTGCGCCATGTAGCCGACCGCGTAGATGTGGATCAGCAGGCCGACGCCGGTGACGACCATCAGCATCACCGCGGTCAGCCGGTCGATCGCGAAATCGACGACTGATGTTCAGCGCGCCGGATTGGATCCAGGTGTAGTAATGCTCCTCATAGGCGTTGTTCCAGAGCCGCCGCTGAACACGCCCAGGGCGTTCAGCGTCTTCAACACCCACAGGAACGACAGCACCACCGAGCCGACGCGATCGCGTTGATCGCGGGCTTCGACAACCGCCTGCCGAACACGCCGTTCAGCAGGAAGCCGAGCAGCGGAAGAATAGGAATGAGCCAAAGTTGCATCTTTAGTTCTTGAGCGAACTGACCTCGTCGATTTCCAGCGTCTGCCGGTTCTTGAACACCGTAAGAATGATCGCCAGGCCAACGGCGGCTTCGGCCGCGGCCACCACCATCACGAAGAAGCTGAAGATGTGTCCGTCATTCGCGCTTCAGCACTTGTAGGAAAACGTTATGAAGCTCAGATTCACCGCATTGAGCATCAGCTCGATGGACATGAACACGGTGATGATGTTGCGGCGGAACAGAAATCCCGCCACGCCCAGCGCGAACAGAATCGCGCTCAGGGTCAGGTACCAGGAAAGCGGCACGATGCGGACGGGAAGCGGCGAGCTGCGGCATTAGTCGATCTCCTTGCGCGCCAGCACAATCGCGCCGAGAGATGGCGATCAGGATCAGGACGCTGGTGACTTCGAACGGCAGCAGATAAGCGGTGAACAGCTCCTGCCGATTTCCAGCGCGCGTTCCGCCCTGGAAGCTCCGAAGACCACCGGTTTCGAGGATGCCGGCAGACATGCGCTCGATCACGTAGCGCGATCATCCCGAAAAAGCACCAGCAGCAGCGGCGCGCCCAGCGTACTTGCCCAGCGGCCGCGACGGCCTCTGTGCTCGGTGCCCGCGTTCAGCAGCATGATGACGAACACGAACAGCACCATGATCGCGCCGGCGTAGACCACCAATTGCGCCGCCGCGATGAACTCGCCGCCGAGCAGCAAGTACAGCGCCGCCAGCGCGCCCATCACGCCCACCAGCGACAGGGCGCTCGAGATCGGGTGCGTCTGCACCACCAGGTTGATGCCGCAGACCACGGCGATCGCGCGAAAATCATGAACAGAAGCGCGTCCATATTTAGGGGACAAAGGGCCACCAGCAAGAGCCGGTGATGAACAGATTCACCAGCGCCACCGGGAACATGAAGGTCCAGGCGAACCGCATCAGCTGGTCGTAGCGGAAGCGCGGCAGCGTCGCGCGAACCCAGATGAACACGAACAGAATGACGACGACCTTCGCCGAGAACCAGAACAGCGGCATGAGAATGAACTGCGCCAGCATCGGCATCAGGAACAGCCGCGCCAGGCCCAGGAACATGCACGCCGAACACCGGCAGCGTAATGCTGTCGAACGGCCGCGCGGGGTTGGCCGCCGTGAAAGAAGCACAGCAACCGCGCTGACCGCAAAGATCGACGCCGGCACAGAACTTCGAGCCGTATTCGAGCGGGAACGATGGGATGCCAGCCGCCCAGAAACAGCAGCGTCGCGACGCAGGAGACCGTCACCATGTTGGCGTATTCGGCCATGAAGAACGCCGCGAACTTCATGCTGGCGTATTCGGTGTGGAAGCCGGCCACCAGTTCGTTTTCGGCTTCCGGCAGATCGAACGGAACGCGATTGGTTTCGGCAAATCGCCGCGATCATGAACAGGATGAAGCTGATGATCTGCGGGAACGGACATCTGGAAGATGGTCCATCGCGGAATGAAATCCGAAATAGTATCCCGCCTGCGCCGTCCACGATCTCGCGGAAGCTGAGCGTATTGAGCATCAGCAGCGGCGCAGCAGATCGCCAGCGCCATCGGCAGCTCGTAGCTGATCATCTGCGCCGAACTGCGCAGCCCGCCCATCAGCGAGTACTTGTTGTTCGAGGCCCATCCCGCCAGCGCGACGCCGTACACACCCATGCCGGAAATCCCCAGGATGAACAGACGCCGATATTCAGATCCGTCAGCTGCATCGCGGTGTTGCACGCCGCCGACGTTGATGATCAGGACCGAACGGAATGACCGAGATCGCGATCAGCGCGAACATCACCGCGATGAACGGCGCCAGGAAATAGAAAACTTTGTTCACGTGCGAAGGCAGCATGTCTTCCTTGGTCATCAGCTTGATCACGTCCGCCAGCGGCTGCAGCAATCCGTGCGGACCCACGCGCCGCGGCCCCACGCGAAGCTGCATGTGCGCGATCACCTTGCGCTCGATCCATTGCAGGTACGCCAGGTGTCATCAGGACGAAGGCAACCACGGCCGCCTTGATGAGGCTCAGAAGAAGAAAGTTCATGACTTGCCTGCCGGCCCTTCGCGCCGTAGAGTTCGCCGGGCGCTTCCATCACGGCGTTGAGCACCTTCGAATATCGGGTCAAGCGAGCCGGAGGTGAACAGCGTGTCGCCGGCGGATTGGATCACGCCCGGCAGCGCGGCCACGCGACCGTTCAGCGGCAGCGTTGGTGCCGCTGCCCCACCCGTCGCGAGCACCGGCAGCGGCACGTCGTAGCCATGCACGGTCTTGCGGATCTCTTCGAACACTTTGTCCGGCAGCCAGATGCCCAGATTCAGCCCCATCTCCTTGGCGATCATGCCCGAAGATTTCCAGATCCGTCTTGGTGCCCATCACCTTGACCGCCTGCTTCAGCTTCTGCACTTCGCCGCAGACGTTGGTCACGGTGCCGTTCTTTTCGTACGCCGATGCGGCGGGCAGCACGATATCGGCTTGCTTGGCGGTTTCCGTCATGAACAGATCCTGCACCACGACGAAGGCGTTTTTCGAGGCGAGCGCCGCGCTCTTCAGCGGATTCGCGCCGACCACCCACAGCACGTCCAGATCCGTCGCCGCCAGCATCTGCTCGCGACACATGCCGCCATCGCGCGGAATCAGGCCCATGTCGAACGCGCCGCGCGAATTCGAATAATCCACCAGGCAAACGTACTTGACCGGAATCCCCAGCGAATCGCCGAACGCGACCAGCTTGCGCAGCGCATCGCCCTGGACGGAATCGCCGAAGACGATGACCAGATCGCCTTCGGCCTTCAGTTTGTCGCGCAGGGACTCGACGCCGGCGAGTTCCCCGCCCTTCGCGACGCGAACGCTCGCGACAGCCTGGTTGTCTTCGCGAACCGGACCCGACGTCACCGCATAAATATGCGCGTTCGTGATGCCGGACGTTGGCCCGCGCCTGGAACGACAGGAACGGATGCTGCTGCGACAAGATCGGCGCCCACGACCAGCACGGCCTTCGCCGTGGTACACATCGTCGGCCGTTGCCAGCGCGTTGTTCTTGCCCGAAAGCGCATCGAAGAACGTTGCCAGATCGCCCGTGCGATGATGATCGATGTTCTTGCGTGCCCAGCCCCTGCCGCGCGAACTTCTGCAGGAAATAATTCTCTTCGTTGGTGGTGTGATTCGAGCCGATGACGCCGAACTTGCCGCCGCGCGCCTTGACCTCGCTGAACTTCTCCGCCACGATCTCGAGCGCCTTCGACCACGAAATCGGCTCAAACCGCCTCTGCCGACCTTGCAGCATGGGCGATTGCAGCCGCTCCGGGATGCTCCACGAAATCGAATGCGTAGCGGCCCTTCACGCACAGGAACTCGCCGTTGATGCCGCTGCGATCGCGATTGTTGCCGCGCATGATTTTGTCGTTGCGCACGCCGAGCGTGGTGCGGCAGCCATCGGCGCAGTGCGTGCAGATGGTGCCGACGTGGTCCATCTCCCACGGCCGCGTCTGATAGCGATAGCTGCCGCTGGTCAGCGCGCCCACCGGACAGATGTCGATGCAGGCGCCGCACTCGTCGCACTCCAGATGATCGTGATGATTGGGCACGATCTCGGAGATCACGCCGCGATTCGCGACGCCCAGCGCGCCCACGCCCATGCCTTCGTTGCACACGCGCACGCAGCGATAACACAGGATGCAGCGCGGAGCGTCGAAGATACACCACCGGCGACCATTGCTTTTCGTCGACGTGCACCTTGCGTTCCACGAAGCGGCTCTCGCCCGCGCCGTAGCGGAACACCATGTCCTGCAGCTCGCACTCGCCGCCCTTGTCGCACACCGGGCAATCCAGCGGATGATTGGTCAGCAGGAATTCGAGCGTCCCCTTGCGCGCCTTCCGCACCATCTCCGATTCGGTGTGCACCACCATGCCTTCGGCCACCGGCAGCGTGCAGCCCACTTGCAGCTTGGGGGTCTTCTCGACCTCCACCAGACACATGCGGCAGGCGGCCTGCAGCGTGTAGCCTTCGTAATAGCAGAACGCCGGGATCTCGATGCCGTTCTGGCGCGCCACCTCGATCAGCAGCGTGCCCTTCTCGGCCTGAATCGCGCGTCCGTTGATGGTCAGCTTTACGAGTTCAGCCACGATGTTAGACCACCACCTCTTGCGCGCCAATACACTTTTCGAAATCTTCCGCGAATTTATCGACGATCGAAATCGTCGGCATCGCCGCCGCATCGCCCAGCGCGCAGAACGTGCGGCCCAGCATGTTCTTCGAAAGCTCGCCCAGCAGCGCAATATCTTCGCGCCGGCCGTGCCTCGTCGAATCCGCTGCAGGATCTTCCTCAGCCACGTGGTGCCTTCGCGGCACGGAATGCACCAGCCGCAGCTTTCGTGCGCGTAAAACCGCATGATGCGCAGCGCGACCCTCACCATATCGGTGGTCTCATCCATCACCACCATGCCGCCCGACCCCAGCATGCTGCCGACCTTCGCCAGCGTGTCGTAATCCATCGGGATGTCGCACTCGTCGGCCTTGAGAATCGGGCAGGACGATCCGCCCGGAACCACCGCCTTCAGCTTCTTGCCGCCCGGAATGCCGCCCGCGACTTCGTTGATCGCCTTCATCATCGGATAGCCCAGCGGCAACTCGTAAACGCCCGGCTTGTTCACGTGCCCCGAGATGCACACCAGCCGCGTGCCGCCGTTCTTCGGAGTGCCCAGAGCCGCGAACGCCGCGCCGCCATCGCGAATAATCGCCGGGATCGCGCTGAACGTCTCGACATTATTCAAGCAGCGTCGGGCAAGCCCACGCGCCCGCCACCGCCGGAAACGGAGGCTTCATCCGCGGAATGCCGCGCTTGCCTTCGATCGAATCGAGCAGCGCCGTCTCTTCGCCGCATTCGTACGCGCCCGCGCCGGAATGCGTGTACAGATCGAACTCGAAGCCCGTGCCCGCGACGTTCTTGCCCAGATAGCCCTTCGCGTACGCTTCGGCGATCGCGCGAGTCCATGTGCTCGATCAGGTAGCGATACTCGCCGCGAATGTAGATGTAGCCCTTGTGCGCATCCACCGCCAGGCCCGCGATCAGAATGCCCTCGATCATCTGGTGCGGATCGTACTCCATCAGCAGCCGGTCTTTGCAGGTGCCCGGCTCGCTCTCATCCGCGTTGACCACGATGTACTTGCGGCTTGGGCGAAGTGCGCGGGACGAAGCTCCACTTCAGTCCGGTGGGAAATCCCGCGCCGCCGCGGCCGCGCAGTGCCGAAGCTTTCACTTCTTCGATGATCTGCCTCCGGCGTCATCTCCTTCGCTTTGCGGAACGCCTTGAAGCCGTCGTTGGCGAGATAAGTATCCAGCGACTCCGAATTCTCCAGTCCGAAGCGCTTGCTCAGGACTCGCGTTTCCAGCGGGCTGGGTTCGTTGTAAAGCTTCTTGCGCGGTTATTGCGCCTTCCTCAACCCGTCGATCAGCTTGATCCAACTGCTCGGGCGTCACGTAGTGATGGAAATCGTAATTGATCTCGACCGCCGGCGCCCACGAGCACGCGCCCATGCACTCCACTTCTTCGAGCGAAATCTGCCCGTCCGCGGTACCTTCCTTGTGCCCGATGCCGAGTTTCTTCTTGGCGTGTTCGTACAATTCCTCGCCGCCCACCAGCATGCAACTAATGTTGGTGCACACCTGCACGTGATACTTGCCCATGCGGCTTGCGGTGCAGCATCGAATAATAGCCCACCACTTCGTCCACCTGCAGCGGCGTCCACTCCACAGCGCCTGGCGACCTCTTCGATCAACTCCGGAGTCATTGACCCGACTTCGTCCTGCGCGTAGATCAGCATCGGCACCACGGCCGAACGCTGCTTGCCCTTCCGGATAGGCCTTGAGCATTTTCGCGAATCGTTCTTCGAGTTGCGGGCGAAAAGGTCATCAGCGGTCGGTATCTCCCAACACGAAATCCATGCTGCCCAGCGCCGCGATCGAATCCGCGATCAGGATGCCTTCGAGCAGCACAGGCAGCGCCTGCAGATTTCCGAAGCTCGGCGTGCGCATGTGCACGCGATACGGCTTCGAAGTGCCGTCGCTCACGATGTAATAGCCGATCTCCCCGCGCGGCGATTCGATGCACTGGAAAACTTCGCCGGCCGGAACGCGGAAGCCCTCGGTCACGATCTTGAAATGATAGATCAGCGACTCCATCTGCGTCTTCATCTTTTCGCGATCGGGCAGAACCACGTGCGGCGCATCGGCCTGCCACGCGCCTTCCGGCATTCCTTCCAGCGCTTGCGTGATGATCTTCGCGCGCTCTCCGCATTTCTTCGAGCCGCACGCGATACCGCGCATACACATCGTTCTCCGTGCGCGTCGGCATCTTGAAATCGAATTTTTCGTAGCTCGAATATGGCTCGGTCTTGCGCACATCCAGCGGCACACCGGCGGCGCGCAGCATGGGACCGGTCACGCCCAGATCCAGCATGTCTTCGACCGAAATGAATCCGACGCCTTGGGTGCGGACCTTCCAGATCGGATTCGAATCGAGCAGCTCTTCGTACTCGTCGACTTTGCTGCGGAAAGGCGCGAATGAATTTGCCGACCACGTTCTGCCACCCGCGCGGCGGTTCCAGAGCCAATCCGCCGATGCGGATGTAGCTGGTCATCATGCGCTGGCCCGGAAAACATTTCGAAGATACGCAGAATGTCTTCGCGCTCGCGGAAGCAGTAAAAGAACATGCTCATCGCACCGATATCGAGCGCGTGCGTCCCCAGCCAAACCAGATGGCTGTTGAGCCGCGACAGCTCGGTCATCATCACGCGCATCCACTGCGCGCGCGGCGGAATCTCGATTTGCAGCAGCTTCTCGACCGCCAGCGCGTACACCAGGTTGTTCGAAAGATTCGCCAGATAATCGACGCGATCGGTCAGCGGCACCACCTGCTGCCAGGTCAGTGCCTCGCACTGCTTTTCGATGCCGGTGTGCAGGAAGCCGATGTCGGGGACGGCCTTGCGAATGGTCTCGCCTTCCAGTTCCAGCATGATGCGCAACACGCCGTGCGTCGAGGGATGCTGCGGCCCCATGTTGAGCGTCATCCGCCGCGGCGCATCGGGTGAAGCGGGTTCGACGTGCTCCGCCGTTAATGTTCCTACGTGATCGTCGTCGAGAGCTTTTCTCATTTATTTATCACTTGGATAACTGTACTTGTAGCCGTGCACCGGATAATCCTTGCGCAGCGGATAGCCTTCCCAATCGAGCGGCATCAGGATGCGCTGCAGGTTCGGATGATTCCGGAAGCCGATGCCGAACATGTCGAACACTTCGCGCTCATACCAATCCGCCCCGCGCCACACGCTGCACACCGAATCGATCTCCGGATTGTCGCCCGACAGCCGGCACTTCACGCGCAGACGCGGATTCTTTTCGATCGAGTGCAGATGATAGACCACTTCGAAGCGCGGCTCAGCCGGATGCCAGTCGACTGCGGTGATTCCGCTCAGCCGCACAAACTTTTCATCATGCTTCAGGTACGCGCAGAATTCGTTGATGCGCGCCGGATCGGCGATCAGCGTCGTCTCGCCGAATGCTTCGATCGTTTCGAGAATCGCGGGGTGATTCACTTCGCGTCCTCGTTCTTTTTGAGCAAGGAATCGTCAGTCTTCGGATCCGCCCAATCGAGCGCGCCCTTCTTCCACACGTAAAAGAATCCCACCA
This sequence comes from Terriglobia bacterium, assembly GCA_963819125.1. Taxonomy (GTDB): domain Bacteria; phylum Acidobacteriota; class Terriglobia; order Bryobacterales; family Bryobacteraceae; genus Palsa-187. The sequence goes on along the minus strand of CAWFUQ010000003.1, from coordinate 210,212 downwards.
GCACCAGAGCCACGAACACGAACATCTCGCCGAACCCGAACATTTTCAGTTCGCGATACACCACCGCCCACGGATACAGGAACACGGCTTCGATATCGAACAGGATGAAAATCATCCCGACCATGTAGAACTTCACGCTGAAGCGTTCGCGCGCCGAACCGACCGGCGCCATGCCCGATTCGTACGGCGTGTCCTTCAAGGGACTCTTGGCGCGTTTGCCCAGCAGCGACGATGCGCCGATCAAGCCCGCGGCCAGCGCGATCGCAATCACCATCTGGACCAGGACCGGGAAATAAGCTTGTGCGTAGTTTTCAGGCATCAGGAGTGGCGAAGCAGCAACCTTTGACTATAATGAGCGTCGAAAGCGAGTGTCAATCTCTCCGATGAGCGACGCGGCTACACAGACGATCGAAATTGTGGTAAACGGACACGCGAAGCGAGTGCCGGAAGGGCTGAACGTGGAAAGCTTGCTCAAGTTTCTGGAGATCGACGCATCGCGCGTCGCGGTGGAACTGAATCGTGAGATCGTGCGCAAGCCGGAGTGGCCCAGCGCCGCAATCGCGAGCGGAGCGAATGTCGAGATCGTGTGGTTCGTCGGCGGCGGCAGTGAAGTTCAATAAGGCCACTGTCTCTCCTGCATAAGCTCGGGATACTGATCGGCACCTTGAGCGGCTTGTTCGGCGCTGCCGCAAAGCGGCTCGTTCAAGACGCGGCCCGACGGCTGTTTTTTTGAGGCGCGGACGTCAGTCCGCGCGCTTGGCCGAAGGTGTGCGTACGAAATACGGACAGCTAACGTGGCGTGAGCAGTCAGGCCATCAGCGGTGTGGTTTGCTGTAGCGCAGGCCATCGGTTTTCGTGGCCTGCGTTTACGCACTCGCTTTTCGACAAGAATCGATCCCCCATTCGCGCGAACAAGCGGGGGGTTTCGACTCTGCTGCGTCGAAACATTATGTCCAATCCCCGAGACGCACTCCTTGAGCAGATGCTGCAGATAGCGCCGTATCTGCCGCTGCTAAGCTTGAAAAGAGGCGATCACATGACTGTAACGGTGAAAGGCAACGCTCCCCTCGTCGTCCCGCCAAGCGTGGTCCGCAAGGCAGGCATTAAGTCCGGCGACAAGCTGGAGTTCGAAGTCTGCGGAAGCGCCATCAAGATTCGCACCATGACGGACGCGCGCAGTGAAACCAACGCCGAACAGCGCAACTTGGTGGACAGCGAAATTGCGAAGGGCATTGATGAGATTCGGCGGGGCGAAATCTGCGGCCCCTTCGAATCGGCGGCCGATCTGGCCGCATGGCTCAAGACGCCGGACACAGCCAGGCGGCCGCGGCGGAAATCGCGCAAGTGATTCTGGTGCTGGCTGCGAGAGCCGGTCGCGCTCTCAAAGAGCCGCCCCGCCTTCCGTTCAGAAGGCATTCGTAAAACAGGCGCACTTACTGCTGAACAATGTGAGGCATCCGTCTCTGCACGCGAAGCGCTATCACGTCAGAGAAGAGATCTGGCAGGCGAGTATCAATCGCGACTGGCGATTCTACTTCACCGTCTCCGGCGAGACGATCGAAGTGACCAGCATCATCCCCCACCCGAAATAGCGCGAGCTAATCCGACCCGCCCGGGCTCATCCGCATCTCGGTGTGCCCCTTCACGCTGACTGCGACATCGAACCAGCCGATCATCATTTCATCCCAGCTCTGCGGCCCCCAGAACACCATCGCCGAGGGATTCGGATTCGCCGGATTGTTCACCGAATTGTCGAACACACCCGTAGCCTCGATACGCGTGCCGCGCGGCAGAACTTTCGGCGTCGCCAGGTAATAATACGGCTGCCAGTGGAAATCATAGTGCGGGATGTCGAGCAGCGTCTCCACTTCGCCCGACGGATACACCGCGCGGAACGTGAAAGATTTTCCGCGCAGATGCATGTGCGCGCGCAGCCCCACGAGTGTGCACGGCTCATCGATCATCGCGACCGCCGTCGTTCGATAATTCGCGTCACTCGGCGGAATCGCCAGTTTGTGCGCGGCGGCCTGCATCGCGACGATCTCTTCCACCGGCGGCTTCTTCGCAAAGATCAGCCCGATTTTCGTGCGATCGTGCGACGGCTTTCCGTTCGCGGTGTAGTGCATCTGGAAGGTCAGATACGACCCGGCTTTGATCAATCGAGCCTGCCCCGGTTTCCAGATCTGCGGCACCGTCCCTGGCGCATAGCCTGCTAAAAATTCCTGCTCGTTGAAATCGTCCTTCGATCCCGTCACCACAATCGCGTGATGCACCACCGCACGATCGCCCGGCCGCACCTCCACCGCTTCCACCCATTTGTCCTCGGTGAAATGCGTCGCGACCGGAAAATATTGATAGTCGACGGCGCCCGTCGCCGGGACCGCGTATTCGGCCGGCATTTCGAACACGACATCGGGTTTCGGAATGCGCCAGCCTTCGACGAAGGTGCGCGGCTTCGGCGCATCCGCCAGGTTGCCCTCGACCGCGCCTTTATCGACCCACGCGATCAACGTTTCCTTTTCGGTTGCCGAAAGCGATGGATCGTTCGCGAATTTTCCGTAATGGGAATCGGCTTGCCATGGCGGCATCTTGCCGCTAAGCACGGCAGCTCTGATCGCTTTCGCCCACGGTCGGGTTTCAGAATAGGAGAGCAACGCCATTGGTCCGGCTTCACCTGGACGGTGACACTCCTGGCAATGCTTTTGAAGGATCGGCTCGACGTTTTTGTGAAACGAAATCTGGGCGGCGGAATCAGGCGGCACAGCACTTTGCGCCGTGCAGAATAGGCCTATCGACAATCCCAATCCGGTTAAGCCGGGAACGCTTTGAAATCGGATCACGTCGCCTCCGCACAAGACGTAGCACGCGAACTGCCGTTACAGCGTAATCCTGATAGGGTACAACATTGACCCGGCTCGTCTTGGAGGCGATAAAAGCCAGCTAATACTTGCGCAGGACCGCGAGAACTTTACCTTGAATCTCTACCGACGATCGCGGCACGAAGATCGGTTGCATCGATGCGTTGGCGGGCTGCAACCGCACCCGATCTCCCGCTTCGAGATAGAAACGTTTCAGCGTGGTTTCCATCTTGTCGACCAGCGCCACTACGATATCGCCATCGCGAGCCTCGTGCGCCTTCTGCACTAGCACGTAATCGCCATTGCAGATGTGATCCTCAATCATCGATTCGCCGCGCACCTGCAGCGCGAATGTTCCTGAGTCCCCCGCGAAATCGGTAAAGCTGAGCGTGTCCTGCCCCGCGATCGCCTCTACCGGCGCGCCCGCCGCGATGCGGCCCAACAGCGGGATCTCCACGCCAACCGATTGCGGGTGAAACTGGCGCTGCTCCTCATAGAACTTCGGAGCCAATTCAAGAGAACGGCTCTGATTGAATCCGCGCTTGACGTAGTGCTTGGTTTCAAGCGCCAGGATGTGTTTGTGCACAGTCGCGAGCGAAGCCAGATTCAATCCCTCGGCGATTTCCTCATAGCTGGGGCTGTACCCGCGTTTCTCAAGGAATCCCGCAAGAAAGTCCAGAAACTCCTTCTGCCGTTTGGTGAGTGCCATAGGTATAGTATGGCGAAGAAAAGGGGAATTTTCAACTGAAAAGTGCCGCTACCCTATCCGCCGTGTGCCCGCACGAGCTCCAGCAGCCGGTTGTACTTCTTCTTCTCGGCAAGCTGGACGATCGTGTTCCCCATCATCCCGGCCTGCACATCCGCGCCTGCCGCGAGCAAAGTTTCCAGAACCTCCGCCCTCTCCTGACCGAACGCGGCGTACCACACCACCGGAAAGTCGTGAGCGCCGCGCTCGTGCACGCGCTCCGGATCCTCGGCGAGCAGCTTCTTGATCTCGCTCATCTGGCCGAGCATGCAAGCCGTGCTCAACGAAACCGGCGAGCCCTTCTCGATCAGGAAATTCGCCATGTCCTCACGACCCATGTGCGCAGCGGCTTCCACTGCGATCTCGTCCCACGTCGATCGCGTCAGCAGCAGATCCTGGCATTGGCCGTACAACTTGCGAACCTTGTCGAAATCGAAGTGCGCGGCGATGACGAAATCATTGATCCACAGCTGCGGCAGCCCGTAGGTATCGTCGCGCTTGACGCCTCGATATCGCGCGGTCTGGCAATCGCGCACGATGGCGTGGCCATCCACCACGTCAATGGCGTCGCTTGTTTCCGCGCCTCGACGAATCAGCAGTCGCGACGCGTCGGCGTGCCCGCGCTGCGCGGCGATCTGCAACACCGTCGTTCCATCGGACTTTCGAGCGCTCGGCGACGCGCCATTGCCCACCAGCGTTTCGAGCATTTGGTACGCGAGCGTATGATCCGCCAACGCGGCGGCGAAATGCGCGGGCGTCGCGTTGCCCAGCCCCTCCGCCACCGGGGCCAGATCCGCGCCTTTCATCAACAGGACGTTCGCCATCGCGACTTGCCCGCAGGCCGCAGCGTAATGCAGCGGAGTCGCGTCGGACGCGTCGCGATGATTCACCGAGCCTGGATTGCGCGTGAGAATCGCCTCAACACGAGCGGTGTCTCCCGCCGCAGCGCCCTCATGCAGATCGAGCACGAGGCCGCTCTTGAGCAGTTCCTGCTTGCGAGCCTGGTCACCTGCGAGGCACGCGGCCAGGAATGGCGATTGTCTTGAGCTGTCCCCCGCAATTGCAAAAGCACCGGTTGCCATGCTCAGTCCTCCCGTTTTCAAGAGCTCGCGCCGCGAAGTCGTCATGCTTCAAATGTTGCCGTGAAATCGTCCGGCGAGCTTCTCGATTCTTGCTATTTTAGGTGCGTGCCGGTGCTGACCAACCCGGATCACGGGCCTGACGGCAGGTCGAACGTCATTCTGGCCGGCAACGGCCGGTTTCATTACGTTCGCGATTATCCCGGTCCGCTTTCGATCAAATCCATCGTGCGCGGCCGGGCGTCGTGGTCGACGCAAGAGGGCCACTTCGCGATGGACGCCGATTCCCTGCTGTTGCTGAACAATCGTCAGCCGTACACCATGCTGCTGGATGCGCCGCAGCCAGTTCACACCTTCTGCCTGTTCTTTCGCGACGGATTGATCGAAGACGCATGGCGCTCGGAAACCAATAGCGCGGCGCAGCTCCTGGACGATCCCTGGATCGCTCTGCCCAGTCTGGGATTTTTCGAACGTATGCACCCCAAGCAGGGCCGCATCGCGACTTTGATGGCGTCAATGCAGCGCGAGTCGACCGACGAATTGCTGGAGGACGGATTCCTGCAGATCGCGCGTGAACTGCTGCGCTTTCGTTCCGATCTCGAAAGCGCTTCGGCGCGCGTGCCCGCCGCACGGCCCTCCACCAAAGCTGAACTATTTCGAAGATTGACGCGGGCGCGATCGATCATCGAAGCATCTCTCGATAAGCCGCTCGATTTGGAAACCATCGCGCGCCAGTCGTATCTCTCGCCTTATCATCTGCATCGTCTGTTCACGCGAGTGTTTGGCGAGACGCCGCATCGCTACGCGGTTCGTCGCCGCATGGATCGCGCGCGACGTTTGCTCGCCGGATCCGACATGCCGGTAACTGAGGTGTGTCTCGAAACCGGATTCCAAAGCCTGGGATCGTTCAGCACTTTGTTTCGCCGCGAGAACGGATGTTCGCCGCAGCAGTATCGCGGCACGAGCCGTCGAAAATGAAGCGCGCCGGCGTCGTGTTCTTGTGCGCCGTCTGCTTGCTCGCCCAAAGGTTTGGTGGCGAGATCCAGCATGGCGATGGACCGCAGCCGACCTTTTCACAAAGTGGCGAATTTCATTTCATCCGCATGGAATATACCGACCTTCCGCAGTTCCATCGCCGCTTCGGCTACGCGTCGCGCAACGCCACCGGGCAAGGATGGTGGATGGTCGATTGGCCCGATGCCGATGAGCATTTCACCTCCGGCGTGCAGCGTCTGACGCGCGTCGATGCGGCTGATCCTCGGCATCTGCCGCTCACCGACGACCGCATCTTTGATTATCCGTGGGTGTACGCGACGCAGACCGGATGGTGGGGACTGAGCGACGCCGAATGCGCGCGCTTGCGCGAGTATCTGCTGCGCGGCGGATTTCTGGTGGTCGATGATTTCTGGGGAGACGAACAATGGGGCATTTTCGCGGAGACCATGCAGCGCGTGCTGCCCGGCCATGAGATTGAAAAATTATCGGAAGACGACTCCGTGATGCACGTCCTGTACGACATTCGCGAGAAGGATCGAACGTTCATTCCGGGCACTCGTCATCTGCGGCGCGGACCGGGCGGGCAGATCGTGGTGCAGCAGCCCGAAGGTTCGACGCCGGATTGGCTGGCGATTTACGACGATCAGAAACGGATGGTGGTGGCGATCAATTTCAACACCGACGTCGGCGACGCGTGGGAGTACGCGGATTCGCCGCAATATCCCGAAGCAATGACGGCGCTCGCTTATCGCTACGGTGTGAATTACCTGATCTATGCCATGACCCACTGACCAGAAACCGAATGTTGAACCGCTCCCTCCGGTCACGGCTCGGTAGGCACCGGCGACGAGCCGCGACTAAAAGGAGCGGTTCAACATTCGGGCCTAGCTCTTGCGCCGGAACAGATACACGAACGGATTATCCGATTGCAGCCGCGGATCTTCAGGGTCTAGCCAGCCGCCTTCGACGCCGCCCACCTGCTTGACGCGCTCCAGATCGTAGTCCCTCTGGAGCATTTCCTCGAATTTGTGCATGACCCCAATGTCCGCCTTCTGGTCCCAACCAAGCGAGAACGGCAGATGCAGCACCGCGACCACGTATTTCGGTTTCTCCAGCTGGGCTTCGCGCCACATCGCTTCCTGAAATTCGCGATAGCGCGCGTGATCGGTCATCAAGGGATAGAGCATCACGAATCGCGATGCGCTGGGGCGTTGCGCGTAGAACAGGATCTGCGGTTCCGATCCGACGATCAGAATTTTATCGGATGGCGCGCTGCGTTGCGCGATCACCTCGGCGATTGCTTTCGATTCCGGGAACGGATTCAATCCGAAGTACATTCCGCTGATGATGTTGGGATCGGATTCGAAGAAGTATCGCGAGTTCGCGATCAGCGGCAGCGCGATCATCGCGACCGCTCCTGCCCACGCCGCGATCCGTTTGCGATTCGAGATCTCCCACAGTCCAAATCCCGCAGCCAGCGCGATCGCAGGCGCCAGCTGCGCTAAATAATGGCGATAAGCGTTGCCAGGAATCGTTCCCGCGAGCGAGAGCAGCAGAAACCCGCCGAGAAACCACTGCCGCCGCCGGATCACGCACCAAACCGCCGCGCCGATCGCAAGTGCAACGACCATTCCGTCGCCGGTCATGATCTCGACCGCGCGCACGCGCATCTCATGCAAGGCATCGCCGAAGGACGCCTGACTTGCGTAAGTCGCACCGAATTCGAAACACCAGTACAGGAATTCGCGAAAGATACCGTGCGCGTAAAAGTACAACGCGATCGCGCCGGAGAACCCGAGCGCGCCTCCGAGCCACGCCACGGGGCCGAGAAATCGTCGAGTCCGCCAGGCTATCGCAATCACGTAGATCAGCACGAATAAGACACTCGAGAACGCCGTCTGCTTGGTCCAACACGCGGCGGCGCCCGCAACTCCGCTGAGCAGCATCAGCATGTTTTTTTCGCGATCGATCGCCATCACGGCGAGCAGCAGACTCAACGCCATCGGCAGCAGCGACCACATCTCGGTCGACGCCGTGAATCCCTGAATCGCCGGACTGGAGCTGAAGATCGCAAAGGCGAACGCGGTCCACAGTCCGGCCGCGAGCGACTTGAAATAGGTCTTGGCTAAAAAGAACAGACAGAGCAGCGTCAGAAAGTTGTAAATCAGCAGGAACCAGTGAATGCCGGTTTCGGTGGCGGGCACCAGGTTAAGCGCGATCGCATTGATATAAAACGCCACAGGAGGTTTGTGATCCAGCGCATCGCGATACGGCAATCCGCCGCGATTGATCACCTGACCGATGTATCCGAACGCTCCTTCATCGCGATCCAGAGGCACGGCAATCCCTGGCAACCTTAGCCAGACATAGAGAATGACGATCGCCAACGCGGCGGCATAGGTCTGCCAGGCGGAACTCTTGGGCGCCAGGGGTCGGGGTTGCGGGACTTTCTTCTTTCTAGAGGGTGCCAGACGCTAAATTATGGCGAACAATTGTCGTGAATCGCAATGTTGTTGTGTGACGCCTGGCGCGCTCCATACTGTCGCGCCTCACTGACGGCCGTCAGGTTCCCCGAGGCGCGACAGTATGGAGCGCGTTAGGCGCCTTCACGTGCATCTCGCATAATAGTTCTTTGCACTTCGAACTTCAGGCGACCTGCCCCGTTACCGGTGCGCGGGCCGGCATTCTCCACACCGCTCACGGCGATATCGAGACGCCGGTGTTCATGCCGGTGGGCACTCAGGCGACCGTCAAAGGCATCCTTCCGCGCGCAACTCATCGACGATCTCGATGCCAAGATCATCCTCGGCAATACTTATCATCTGTTCCTCCGGCCCGGACACGAAACCGTGCGAGCGCTGGGCGGGCTCCACAAATTCATGGCATGGCCGCGCGCGATCCTCACCGATTCAGGCGGCTTCCAAGTCTTCAGTTTGAATTCGCTGCGCAAGATCACCGAAGAAGGCGTGCTGTTCCGATCGCACCTCAACGGCGACCCGCACATGTTCACGCCAGAATCGACCATCGATATTCAGGTCGCGCTGGGCAGCGACATCATGATGGTGCTCGATGAGTGCCTGGAATACCCGGCGACGCACGATACAGCGAAAGCCTCCACCGACCGGACAGTGCGCTGGGCGCGCACCGCGTACCGGCATTATCGCGAACGGCACGACGACGGATCGCGCGCCTGTTTTCCGATCGTCCAGGGCGGCATGCACGCCGATCTGAGGCGCGATTGTGTGGATCAACTGTTGGAGCTCGATGCCGACGGCTACGCGATCGGCGGGTTATCGGTGGGCGAGCCACGCGAGCTGAGTCTGGAGATGGCCGAGATCTCGGCGGCGAAGCTTCCTAAAGAAAAACCGCGCTATGTGATGGGCGTCGGGATGCCGGAGGAGTTGCCGCAATACGTCGCCCGCGGCATCGACATGATGGATTGCGTACTACCCTCGCGCAACGCGCGTAACGGGAACCTGTTTACTTCCAGCGAGCGCGTGGTCATCAAGCAGAACCAATATAAGGACGACCCTCGGCCGATCGATGAATCGTGCAACTGCTATACCTGCCAGAACTTTTCGCGGGCATACTTAAGGCATCTGTTTCTAGCGGGTGAGATGACGTTCTCCACGCTCGCGACACTGCACAACCTCCAGCGGTATCTTGACATCATGCGGGAGATCAGGCACGCTATATTACTTGGGAAATTCCCCGAAGTCCTGAAAGCCGTGTCTTTGCAGGCACCAGAAGATCGCGACGAGATAAACAACTTCCATGTTCGCATTGCTACTTCAGACGGCGGCGCCCTCCACCGGAAACCCGGGATGGGATTTCTGCCCCTGATCTTCATCGTCATCATTTTCTACTTCCTGGTGTTCATGCCCATGCAACGGCAGAAGAAGCAGCAGGCGACGATGCTGGCCGGTTTGCAAAGCGGCAGTGAAGTGCTGACCACCGGCGGGATCGTGGGCACCGTCGTCAGCATCACCGGCGATATGCTGATCCTGCGCGTGAAGCCGGACAATATTAAACTACAAATCGCCCGCAGCGCCGTCGCCAGCCTGGTGACGCAGGAAAAACCCGCGGAAACAAGTAAGGAAATTCATCCATGAGCAACGTGAAATACCGGTTCATCGCCATCGTCGCCGTAATTCTGATCTGCATATACTGCATCATCGGCCTGCCGACCTCCAAAGCCGAGCTGATCGCGAACTGGCATAACAACATCCGCCTGGGTCTCGATCTTAAAGGCGGCAGTCAGTTGACGCTGCAGGTCCAGCTTCAGGACGCTTTCAAGGCCGAAGCCGACAATGTTATCCAGAGGATGAAGGAAGAGCTGACCAAAGCCAACATTCCTTATGCCGAGATCTCGCGTAACGATCCGCAGTCTTTGGCCGACGCGAACACCATCGAAGTTGATTTCCGCGGCATTCCGGTGACGCAAGAGCGGCGACTTTCGGATGATCGAGAACGAAAATTTCAGCGGCTCCTGGATCCTGACCACGGTCAATTCAACCGATTACAAGATGACCATTCAGCCCAGCTACGCGCTGAAGCTGAAGCAGGACACGCTGACCATGAGCATCAACACCATCGAGAAGAAAATCAACGGCTACGGCGTGAGCGAAGCGACCGTGCAGGAGCGCGGCGGCGCGGGCGCGGAAGCGGAGATCCTGGTGCAGCTCCCCGGTATCGACGATCCGGCCCGTGTGCGGCAGTTGATTTCGACGCAGGCGGTATTGGAACTGCGACGAAGTGAAAGCGCCCAATCCGTTTCCGACGGCTGAGGAAGCGCACGCCAGCAAGGGCGGTATCCTTCCGCTCGATACGGTGGTGGTGAAAGAGCTGTCGCGCGGTGGAGCGCCGGCGCAGTATTGGCTGCTGGCCCGCAGCGCGGTTGTCAATGGCAACGATCTGCGCGATGCGCGTCCGCAGCAATCCTCGCAGAACGGCGGCTGGGAGACGGAGTTCGTGCTGACTCAGGATGCCGCCAAGCGATTCGAGAAATTTACCGCCGCCAATATCGGCAACCGGCTGGCGATCGTGCTGGATGGATCAGTGCTGAGCGCTCCGGTGATTCACGGCAAGATCAGCGACAACGGCGTGATCGAGGGACTTTCGGGACATGACGAGGCGGCCGATCTGGCGCTGAATCTGCGCTCCGGCTCGCTCCCGGCGGGCGTGGGGTTCTGGAGGAGCGCACGGTGGGACCTTCGCTCGGGGCGGATTCGATCAAGGAAGGCACCATTTCAGCGGCCTGGCGGGCGTTTTCGCGGTCGTGGTGGTCATGCTGGTTTATTACAGGCGCAGCGGCATCAATGCGACGCTCGCGTTGGTTCTGAATGCGATCATTCTGATCGCGGCGCTTAGCTATTTCGATGCGACGTCTGACGCTGCCGGGAATCGCGGGCGTGATCCTGACCATCGGTATGGCGGTCGACTCCAACGTGCTGATTTTTGAGCGCATTCGCGAGGAATTGCGCGCCGGTAAAGCCGTGATCGCGGCCGTGGATGCGGGATTCAAGAAGGCGTTTCTGACCATCATCGATACGCACGTCACGACGATTGTGTCGTGCGCGTTCCTGTTCCTGTTCGGAACTGGGCCGGTGCAGGGTTTTGCGGTGACGCTGGTGATTGGCCTGCTCGCCAATGTGTTCACGGCGGTGTTCGTTTCCCGGACGATTTTCGACTGGGAACTGGGCATGCAGAAGCAAGTGGTCACGCTGAGCATTTAGAGCGAGCGCCGCTAGACCTCGCTAAGAGGCGGGCGGGTTTGGAGTTATCGGCGATTTTGTGATAAGTTGGACGGTCGCTGAAACAGAAGAGATTGCATCGGGACTTGATCGTCCCGGAAGTGGAACTTTAGGACGCTGGCCGGTGTCTATTAGACCCAGCCAGCCGTATGGGCTAAATGGAATTATTTAAGAACACGAACTTTGACTTCCTCGGCAACAAGTGGCCTTTCATCGGAGTTTCGCTGGTGTTGACCGTGGCGGGGTTGATCAGCCTGGCAGTGAACGGCGGTCCGAAATACGGGATCGATTTTCATGGCGGCGCGCTGGTGCGGGTGAAATTCAATCAGGAGCCTCCGGTGGATAAGATCCGTGCGGCCCTGAGCAATAAGATCCGCGGCGAGATTACGGTCCAGCAGATCACCGGCAAGCCAGGAAGTGCTGGTGGGCACCGAAATCGCGGATGAGAAGGAATTGAATGCGAACCAGCAGATCATCCAGGACACGCTCAAGACCACGTTCGGGTCGCCGGCGGGCAAACTGGACGTCAACAACTCCTCGGCGAGCCAGCTTGCCGACGCGTTGCGGGATCCTCTGGCCAAGGCGGGAGTCGCGCTTTCAGAGGACGATCTCCAAGGCCTGAGTAAGTCGATCGAGGACTATCGCAGCAGCCACGGCGGGCTGCTGAATCGCTTCGACGAGCTTTCTTCGTGTGAAGGGAGTAACTCCGGCGGTCCTTTCGACGTTAAAGAATGAGTGCTCGTTGGGGCAGTTCACCATCCGCGGGGCGGAAACGGTGGGCCCCAAGGTCGGCGCCGAGCTGCGGCGGCAGGCAATCCTGGCGACTCTGTACGCGCTGGGCGGAATGCTGGTGTATATCGCGTTCCGGTTCGAATGGATCTATGGCGTAGCGGCCGTGCTGGCTGTGTTTCACGACACCATCATCACCATCGGCCTGTTCTCGCTGGTACATAAGGAAATTTCGCTGACTGTGGTGGCTGCGCTGCTGACCCTGGTCGGCTATTCGATGAACGATACGATCGTGGTGTTTGACCGCATTCGAGAGAATCTGAAGACCATGCGGCGGGAGTCGCTGGAAGGGCTGATCAACCTGAGCGTGAATCAAACCCTGAGCCGGACGGCGCTGACCAGCGGCCTGACGCTGCTGACCGCGCTTGCGCTGTGGATCTTCGGAGGTCAAGTCCTGAATGGATTTTCATTTGCCTTGGTCTGCGGTATCATCGCTGGAACGTATTCGACAGTTTTTATCGCCAGTCCGTTGTTGATCTTCTGGCAGAACGTGGTGGAGTCGCGGCGCAAAGGAAAGCCGGCGCAACCGGCCAGCAATTCGCCCGCGGCCCGGGAAAAAACGCCGGCTCGAAAGGCCGTTCGTTAATCATGTACATAAGGGGAGGAGTCTCAGATGTTTGAGCAAACTTTCGTCGAATCCGGAAACCGGACGCGCAAGAGCGCTGCAGTGCTGTTCTCGGCGTTCATGTGGTTCCTGGTGATCGGCGTTGCCGTCCTGATCCCGCTGATCTGGACCGACAAACTGCCGGCCGCATCGTTGATGACGATGATCACCGCTCCGCCCCCCCCCTCCGCCTCCACCCCCGCCTCCGCCGGTCGCACCCAAGATCGTTAAGGTCGCGCCGCGCCAGTTCGACGCTGGACGGCTGATGGCGCCCAAAGAGATTCCCAAACAGGTCGCGATTATTCGAGAAGACGACATGCCGCCTTCGGCCAACGCCGGTGTAGTCGGCGGCGTGCCGGGTGGAGTGCCCGGCGGCGTTCCCGGCGGCGTGCTGAGCGGAATTATCGGATCGGTTCCCACCGCGGCTCCCCCGCCCCCGCCCGTCAAGGAAGCGCCCAAGCCGGTCACCCCGCAGCGCATCCGGGTCGGCGGCAACGTGCAGCTAGCCAATTTAATCAAGAAAACCCAACCGGTCTATCCTCCGCTCGCCAAGCAGGCGCGCATTCAGGGCATCGTGCCACCTGACCGCTGTCATTTCGAAGGATGGGACGATTCAGAATCTTCAGGTGATCAGCGGCCACCCGCTGCTGGTTCCCGCGGCCCTGGAAGCGGTGAAATCCTGGATTTACAAGCCGACTCTGCTGAACAATGAGCCGGTGGAAGTGATCACTCAGGTGGACGTAAATTTCACCCTGAGTGGTAATTAGGACAGCAAGACGGAGAGGCGTCCATCGTATTTGGAATTGGGGCGTCCGCTTCTAACAATTCAACTCGCAGGAGAAAAACATGCTTTTACAATTTCAAGTCTGGGGGCTGATGCTCCTCCAAGAAGCCGCCAGCGGTGGCGCACAAGTTGGCTTCGACCCGCGAACCATGTGGAGCAACATGGGCTGGCAGGCGAGAGGCATCGTGATCATTCTGTTCTTCATGTCGGCCTGGTCCATCGGCGTCATGATCGACCGTCTGATCGCTTATAACGGCGCGCGCAAGCAGTCGCGGCAGTTCGCACCGGCAGTGGCCGGCGCGCTGCGCGAAGGCAAACTGGACGAGGCGATCAAGATCGCCGATCGTTTCAGCAAGAGCCACCTGGCCAAGGTTGTGGTCGCCGGTCTGCAGGAATTCCGTGCGCATCAATTGAGCTCGGACATCTCGGGTGAAGAGATCGAAGCTTCCCGCCGCGCTCTCGAACGCGCTGAAGCGATCGTGCACGCCGAACTGAAGCGCGGCATCTCGACGCTGGCGACGGTCGGATCGACGGCGCCGTTCGTCGGACTGCTCGGAACCGTGCTGGGCATCATTCACGCGTTCCAAGGCATTTCACAGGAAAAGTCCACCGGTTTGGGCGCGGTCGCCGGCGGTATTTCAGAAGCGCTGGTTACCACCGCCATCGGTCTGTTCGTGGCGATTCCCGCCGTTATGATGTTCAACTACTTCACCAACCGGGTGGAGGCGTTCGACGTCGAAATGGGGAATTCGAGCTCGGAACTGATCGATTACTTCCTGAAGCGTTCGCAGCACGCGACCAAGTAAGGATTTCAACGCAGCTTCCGGTTCGATTGTTTTTGTTCGCGAGTTGATGGCTGTGCGGATCTCCGGGCTCCGGAGATCCGCCGGCTAAATTGAATGATTGGCTTCATACAGGAAATTCCATGGAAAAGAAAAAAGCGCCCCCGGTAGTCAATGACATCAACGTCACGCCGATGGTGGACGTCATGCTGGTCCTGCTGATCATCTTCATGGTGATCACGCCCATGTTGCAGAAGGGCGCGCAGGTGGAGAACGCCAAGACCAAGAACGCGATCGCGATGCAGGACGCCGATAAAGAAGACGCCATCCAGGTTTCGGTGACGCGCGACGGCCGCTTCTTCCTGAGCCCCGGCAATTCACAGATCCATTTGGAAGACCTGCCCGGCAAGGTGAAAGATCTGCAAACCAACAAGCTCGATAAGCGGGTGTACATCCGCGCCGACGCCCGTGCCAAGTACGAGGCGGTCGAGGACGTGGTCGATAATCTGCGCGCCGCGGGTGTCGATCAGATCGGGCTCATCACGGATTTGATTCAACAGGAAGGCGCGGCCGCAGCGGCTGCCCCCGCGGCCAAATAGGCCCGTTGAAAAAGGAAATCAAGGAGACTTTATGGCATTCAGTGTAGGCGGAGCAGGAGCCAAGGCGGACATCAACGTCACGCCGCTGATCGACGTGCTGCTGGTGCTGCTGATCATCTTTATGGTGATCACGCCGCTGACCCCGCACGGACTCGACGTGCTGGCGCCGCAACCCCCGCCGCCGAACCAGCCGCCCCCGCCGCCGGATCAGGATCGCACCGTGGTGATCGTGATCGACAAAGACAAGAATGTGAAGCTCAATCAGGATTCGGTCGAATGGACCAATCTACAGCAGCGTCTGACAGACATTTTCAAGACCCGCGCCGAACGCGTGGTGTTCGTCAAGGGCGATAAGGATCTGCTGTTCGATACGGTGGCGCAGGCCATCGACGCGGCCAAGGGCGCCGGGATCGACAAGATCGGCCTGATGACACCGAAAATTGAAGCCGGTCAATAAGGGAGCGGCCAAAGGAAAAGTATGCGAAACGTCTCTTTCGTGATGACCGCTGGCCTGCTCGCCGGCGCGGCGCTGCTGCTGACCGGTTGCGACAAGTTGCAATCGCGCGACCAGAGCAACCAGGGAATTCAGGCATTCCGCGCCGCGCAGTATCCCGCGGCGGTGGAGCATTTCAAGAAGGCCATCGCGCTGGACCCCGACAACCCCAATGCGCAGTTGTATCTGGCCACTACCTATATGCAGCAGTGGATCCCGGGCGCCGAATCACCCGAGAACAATGAAATGGCCAGCAAGGCGCAGCAAGGATTCCTGAAGGTGCTGGAGAAGAGTCCCAACGACGTGATTGCGCTGGGCTCGCTGGCGTCGATCGCGTACAACTCGGCATCGGCACTGCCGCCCGATAAGAAGGCGGAGAAGTTCGATGAAGCGGCCAAGTGGCAGAAGCGGGTGGCCGAGGTTGATCCTAAGAATCGCGACGCGTACTACTGGCTGGGTGTGATCACCTGGGCGAAGTGGTATCCGGCGCTGATGACCGCGAAGGCTAACCTGCATATGCGCGCCGAAGATCCCGGTCCCATCAAGGACAAGAAGGTGAAGGAAGAGCTTCGCGCCCAGTACCTGCCCATGGTCGACGAAGGCATCGCCGATCTCAAGAAGGCGCTGGAGATCGATCCGGAATATGAAGATGCGATGTCTTATCTAAACCTTCTGATTCGTGAACGCGCGGACCTGACCGACAATTCGGACGAGTACAAGAAGCAGATCGAAATCGCCGACGGCTGGGTGCAGAAGGCGCTGGATACCAAGAAGTTGAAGGCATCTCGCGTTCCGGCAAGCGGCGGTATCACTGCCGAACCCGCGAAGTAGCTCGAAAACAGAATTCAGAATTAAGAATTCAGGAGTCAGAATGGCGAACGCGCCGTTGCTGGCTCCTGATTCGTTTTACGCCCGCGATACACTAAAAATATCCATGTTGTCCGAGTCCACGGCCGAGCCTCCCGCCCCGGCTGCTCCTGACCCCGTAGAACAGACCTATCGCGAACTGGCTGCGCGCGTTCACGAACTGCGTCCGGGCGAGGATCTGGCGCCTCTCGAACGCGCCTACCGCTTCGCCGCTCGTCTACACACAGGTCAACAGCGAGCGTCCGGCGAGCCGTACATGATCCACCCGCTGCTGGTGACGCGGCAGCTCGCCGACATGAACATGGACATGACGTGTCTGGAGACGGGACTGCTGCACGACGTGGTGGAAGACACCACCGCAACGCTCGACGAAATTCGCAAGGGCTTCGGTGATGAGGTCGCACGCTGCGTCGATGCGGTTACCAAACTCAGCAAATTGAATCTCGCCAGCCGCGAGGAGCGCCAGGCCGAGAGCGTTCGCAAAATGCTGCTGGCCATGGTGGACGATATCCGCGTCATCATCGTCAAGCTGGCCGATCGCCTGCATAACATGCGTACGCTCGATTCTCTGCCGCGCGAAAAGCAGGAGCGCATCGCGCAGGAGACCATCGAGATTTACGCGCCCATCGCTCATCGGCTCGGCATGGGAAAAGTTCGCGGCGAGCTGGAGGATCTTTCCTTCAAATATCTGGAGCCGGAAGCTTCGGCCGAACTGCTCAAGGAATTCGACGCGGCGCGGGCGGAGAACGAAGCCCTGCTGGCCGAAGTGAAGCATATCGTGGAAGTGCACTTGGCCCGTGAAGGCATCCCGGCGCGCGTGGATACTCGCGTGAAGCGCGCCTATTCGGTATTCCAGAAGCTCAAGCGGCAGAAGATCACGCTCGATCAGGTGTACGATCTTCTCGCTGTGCGCATCATCACCGATTCAGTAAAAAACTGCTACGCTGCGCTGGGCGTGATCCACAATGAGTGGCGGCCCATCCCCGGACGCATCAAAGACTTCATCGCGATTCCCCGCCCTAATCTGTATCAATCGCTGCATACGTCGGTGATGGGACCGGGTGGGCGTCATTTCGAGGTGCAGATCCGCACCGAAGAGATGCATCGCATCGCCGAGGAGGGCATCGCGGCGCACTGGAAATATAAAGAGGGCAAGCGCGGACCCGCGGCGGGCGTCGACGATCAACGTATTGCCTGGCTTCGGCAATTAGTCGAATGGCAGCGCGAGATGCGCGATCCGGGCGAGTTCATGTCGACGCTCAAGGTCGATTTGTACCCAGAGGAAGTCTACACCTTCACGCCGCGCGGGAAAGTGATGGTGCTGCCGCGCGATGCGACGCCCGTCGATTTCGCCTATTCGGTTCACTCCGGAGTCGGCGATACCTGTATCGGCGCAAAAGTCAACGGCCGCATCGTGCCGCTCAAATCGACCTTGCGCAACGGCGACGTGGTCGAGATCATGACGCAGGCCAATCATCTGCCCAGCAAGGATTGGCTGTCGTTCGTCAAGACCTCCAAGGCGCGCAACAAGATCAAGCACGTCATCAACACCACGGAGCGCGCCAAGGCGATCGAAATCGGCGAAAAATATCTGGATCGGGAAGCGCGCCGGCTGGGCGTGCCGATGGCGGCGATCACCAAAGGGGCGCTCGAATCGGTCGCGTCGGATTACGGCTATTCGAAGATGGAGGACCTGCACGCCGCGCTCGGCTACGGAAAATATTCCGCGCGGCAGGTGTTGCAGAAGCTGGCGCCGGATAAGGTTGTTGACAAGATCCCCGAGGCTCAGTCAGTTCCGGCCGTGCCCACGCCGTCGCGCGTTCCTGGCGCGCCGGGTGATGTCGCCGATAAGGATTTAGTCCTCAAGGTCAAGGGCATCGACGATCTGCTGGTGTATCGCGCCAAGTGCTGCAATCCGATCCGCGGCGAGGCGATCGTCGGCTACGTCACGCGCGGCAAGGGCGTCGCGGTGCATTCGCTCAGTTGCGCGAATGTGCAGAACTTGATGTATGAGGTGGAGCGCAAGATCGACGTAGAATGGGCGCGCAGCGAATCGCAAACCTTCCCCGTGAAGATGTCGATTCACACCGCGGATCGCCCCGGAATGCTGAATCAACTGACGTCTGCGCTGCTCTCGGAACAGACTAACATTCGCACGCTGGAAGCTCGCGGTGAGGATTTGAAATCAGCCGACGGCGCGGTGATCGACGTCACCATCGAAGTGCGCGACAAGAAGCAACTGGAGAAAGTCGTGTCGGCGATCCGGCGGATTTCAGGCGTCAAAGATATCGAGCGCGTGCAGAATACCGGCCGCGCGCATCAGGAGTAGCGTATTCACGAACCAGAACATATCGCGATTTCGAAGTCGAAAGGCATTAAGATCGACTGGAAAGACGGGCATCATAGCGATTATTCGCTGGCTTATTTGCGCGACGAATGCCCGTGCGCCACCTGCACCGGAGCACATGGCACGGAGCCGCAGAAGTCGACTTATTCGGCCCCGCCGACGCCATTTCAGATGTATAGGCCAACCATTAAGATGCTTACGGTCGAGCCAGTGGGGAATTATGCCGTGAGGATCGAATGGAATGACGGCCACAATACCGGGATTTATTCGTTCGATCACTTTCGTAAGATCTGCCCGTGCGCAGACTGCCAAAATTCGCGTCCGGCCTGACGCTACAGCGTGTCGATCAACGTCGGTGTGCCAGGCGTTAGATGACGCTGCAGGCGGGCCGCGTGGCACCAGAGAGTTTGCGACCTATCGAGCGTAACTGCATTGATCGTAAGGTCCAGGCGGCAGGGGTCCAGGGAGACCGCTTCGATAGCCAGTCCACAAAAGCAGCACTGATAAGAATCGGCCCCGGCGCTCACCATTGAAGCCGTTGCAGCCCTTGGATGAAATCGAAATGCTTATCGCGGCTGAGAACTGGCATCTGGTGCTGTCGCGCGAGTGCCGCGATCCAGATGTCATTCGATGGAATCGGTTTCCCCGCCTGCTTCAATTCACCTCGCAGGTCCGCGTAGTGATGCGCGGTGTTCACAGTGATCTCCAATATGCGGAACGCCGGCAAGCTTTTCAGTAGCCATTCTTCAAGCTCAATTCGTTTCCGCGATTGCGACACGCCAAATCTATACTCGCCGAGGACAATCACCGGAATCGCGGCCGACTGCACCTTCGCCAACGCCTCGGTGATGCCGGGTGCGTCATCTGCCGTCGCCGACAACGCGTTCGTGTCGAGAATCATTCCCACTCCTCGGCATCGATCTTTCCGAACTCCTCGTCAATCAACTTCTGAATGCGGACATTCTCCTTGTGCAAATGCTTCAGACCGCCGATGGTTTTCATCCATGGCTTGTCCACAGCCGATTTCTTCAGCTTGTCTTGAACCGCCTCCGTGAGAAAATCCTTTAGCGTTACGCCGTCCTCAGCAGCTTTGGCTTTTGCCTTGCGAAGAACCTCGGCGGGAAACTCGATGGTGGTTTTGCCGCTCACAACATTAGTCTCCCATATTTACGGGCGGGCCGAATGCTAAGCCTGCCACCCTACGCGGCCGTTCACGATCGTCGCGACTGGACCACCTTGGAACGTCCGCCCATCGAACGGTGAATTGCGGCTCTTCGATGCTGACTTGTTCACGTCGTAAGTCCATTCGTGATTCGTCGAGAAGATCGTGACGTCTGCTGCAGCGCCGACAGCTAGCGTTCCGCGCTTCAACCCGACCACTCGCGCCGGACCGGTGGTGAATTTCTCCACCATTTGCGCCACAGTGATCTTGCCCGGGTGGACCAGATATTCCAGCGTCACACCGATCGCGGTCTCGAGGCCAATGATTCCGAACGGGCAGCGTTCGAACTCCTGCATCTTTTCGCTACCGGCGTGCGGAGCATGATCGGTCGCAATCGCGTCGATGGTTCCGTTGACGACGCCTTCCGTCACCGCACCCACATCGCAGCGCGAACGCAGCGGCGGCTTCATCTTGTAATTGCTGTCGTACGGGCTCATGTCCGTATCAGCCAGCGCAAAGTGATGCGGCGTCGCTTCCGCCGTGACCGACAACCCTCGAGCCTTCGCCGCCGCGACCATATCGACTGAATGCCGCGAGGAAATATGCGCGACGTGATAACGCGCTCCGGTGACCTCCGCCAGCACGATATCGCGAGCCACCATCACGTCTTCCGAGCATGACGGAATCCCGCGCAATCCCAGCCGCACTGACTCGAGCCCTTCGTGCATATCGCCGCCCGCGCTCAGATGCAGATCCTCGCAATGATTGATCACCGGAATGCCGAAGCTCTTTGCGAACTCCATAGCGCGCCGCATCACGCGAGCGTTCATCACCGGACGACCGTCATCGGAAATCGCGATCGCACCGGCGCTTTTCATCGAACCAATCGCAGCGAGCTCTTCGCCGGCACTGCCCTTAGTGATCGCGCCGATAGGAAATACGTTCACGGCGGCATTGCGCGCCCTTTGCACGATATAGCCCGTGACCGCTGCGCTGTCATTGACGGGCGACGTGTTGGGCATCGGACATATTGAAGTAAAGCCACCTGCCGCCGCAGCGCGCGCGCCGGTTTCGATGGTCTCGGCGTATTCGAAGCCCGGCTCTCGCAAATGCACGTGCATGTCGATAAATCCCGGCGCGACGATCAATCCCGTGGCGTCAAAAACCTCCGCGCCGACTGCCGATAGATTCTCACCCACGCCGCGAATCACGCCATCGTCGATCCATACATCGGCTATCGCGTCCAGCCCCGACGAGGGATCGATCACACGCCCGTTCTTAATTAACAGCGGGGCCAAGTACACTCTCCAGCACAGCCATTCTCACCGCGATTCCATTCTCCACCTGATTCAAAATCACCGATCGTTGCGAATCCGCGACCTCTGACGAAATCTCGCGCCCGCGATTGATCGGACCGGGATGCATCACGATCACGTTCGGCCGCGCCAACGCCAGGTGCTCCGGCCTCAGGCCGTAGTATTGGAAATATTCGCTGGCCGGAAATGCTGATTCGTATTGCCGCTCGAGCTGCACCCGCAGCATCATGATCACATCGGCTTCCGCGATCGCCTCGCGCATGTCAGTGGTCAAGGTGATCCCGGCAGCGATCTCCTTCAGTTCCTTCGGCAGCAGCGAGGCAGGCCCGCACAGCACGATCTGCGCTCCGAATTTCGATAAGAGATAAATGTTCGATCGTGCCACACGGCTGTGCGCGATGTCGCCGATGATGGCGACGCGCAATCCTTCGAGCGACGCCCCACGATCGAGAATGGTGCGCGCGTCGAGCAAAGCCTGGGTGGGATGCTCATGCGTGCCGTCGCCCGCGTTGATGATCGGCGTTTCCAGATGCCGCTGCAGAAAATGTGGAGCGCCCGACGCCGCGTGGCGCATGATGATCGCGTCCGGGCGCATCGCGGCGAGCGTGTTCAACGTATCGACCAGCGATTCGCCTTTCGACACGCTGGAGGATTGCGCCGTGATGGAAATCGTATCCGCGCCTAAACGCTTCGCGGCGATTTCGAAACTGGTGCGCGTGCGTGTCGAAGCTTCGAAAAATAAATTCACCACCATGCGGCCGCGCAGCAGATCGAATTTCTGAAAGCGCTGGCCCGACGTCCCGGCTCGCGATTGCGGCTGAAAATCGCGCGCGCGATCGAGGATGGTTTGCACCTCCTCGCGCGTCAGGTCCTCGATTCCAAGCAGTCCCGCCGGCATGTCCTACTTTCCTGCCGCCTCGTCCGCCACTTCCACCAGCAGCACTTTTTCCATCCCATCGATTTCCTGAAACTTCACTTCGATGATTTCGTGATCCGTGGTTTGCACCATGCGGCCGACATACTTCGCTTCGATCGGCAATTCGCGATGCCCACGATCGATCAGCACGCAGAGTTGTACGCGCGCGGCGCGGCCATGATCGAACAGCGCATCAAGCGCGGCGCGAATGGTTCGCCCGGTATACAGCACATCGTCCATCAGGATGATATCTTTCCCTGCGACCTCGAATCGGATATCGGTCGCGCTCACCACCGGCTGATGCGAGACGGTGGAAAGATCATCGCGATAAAGATTGATATCGAGAATGCCGACCGGGATCTTGCGCTGCTCCAACGCTTCAATCTTTTGCGCCAGCCGCTGCGCCAGCGGCACTCCGCGGCGGCGGATGCCGATGAACGCCAGCTTATCCAGATCCTCAGTCCGCTCCAGAATTTCGTGGGCCAGGCGCACCAGGGTGCGATCGATTTCCGAGGCGCTCATCAACTGCTTTTTTTCGTGGGTCACAGGCATGGCGGGTAAACGCTCCAGGTTAACATACGGCCCTTCAGTAACGCTTCAAGCGGCCATGAATACTCTTAGCGAGCCTCTCAATATCTTCGGTCTGCTTGAGGGTCTTGACTGAAATGACTTGCGCGTCTTCCTTGTCGAGCTCGGTCTTCACGGCTTCGGCAAGTTTGAGCAACGCGTCGGCGTCTTCCACATTTTTCTTGTGATCGGCCTTGATCAACATGGCGCGCTGGTTCGCCGGCAGGGTCGGTCCGATCTCAAACGGCGGACCATCCGACGCCGGCGGTGTGGTGGGAATCTGCGCCAGACACAAAAAAACCAACAACAGTGAAAGGAGAAGAAGCTTCATTTGTCTACAATGATAAATCGAAGATGCGACCGGCATGAGCAAACTCCGCGTGTCCGTGATCCTGGTGGCGTGGCTGCTCGCCCCTGAAAGGAGCCGCGCGGCCGATATCGAACTGAAGTTCGCGGCGCTGGAACGGCTGATCGCGGCGCAGATGTTCACGCAGGATGGTCGTCACTACGTGCGCGGCAACAGGAATTCGCACTGCCAGTTCGCTTATCTGGAAACTCCACACATCGACGGCGATGGCGGCCGATTGCGAATTCGCGCACGATTCAGCGGCCGCAGCGCGCTGGATCTGTTCAACCGCTGCGTTGGTCTGGGCGATTCGTTCGATCTGACGATTACCGCCGTGCCCACCGCTCGCGACAACGCCATCGGACTGCGTGACGTCAACATTTCGACGCCCCGCGACAGTTACTACATCGGCCGCGTCCGTGTCGCGATGGCGCAAACCATCGCAAAGGATTTCAAGCTTCCGGTTCGCGATCAGGCCAAACAGCTTCTGGAGCAGCAAGAGCCCGGCGCGGCGTACAAACGCGAACTGGCGGATTTCAGCCTGAATGAGATCCGTGTCACCCAGGACGCGATCGTACTGGTGGTGGAGTTCAAACTCGTCGTAAAGTAGTCGGTACAGTTAAATATGGTCAACGTCGGAATCATCGGGCTCGGCAACGTGGGGATGGGAGCACTGTCGATCCTGACTGAGAACGCCGATCAGATCGCGCTCAAGCTGGGCTTTCCGTTACGCGTCGTCGCGGTGTGCAGCCGCGCGGTCGGAGCGAAGATTCTGCCGGCGGCGCTCGACGGCGCCCTGAAGACCACAAACTGGCGCGACGTGGTGAATCATCCCGACGTGCACATTGTCTGCGAACTCATCGGCGGCACCAGCGTCGCGCGCGAAATTGTGGAAGCGGCGGCGGCCAGCGGCAAATCGGTTGTGACTGCGAACAAGGAGCTGATGGCGCAATGCGGCGCCGAAATCTGGGATCGCGCCATCGCATCGCGCATCAATCTGGCCATGGAGGCGAGCGTCGCCGGAGGCCTGCCGATCCACGCGGTACTGCGCGAAGGCATTTCCGGAGATCGCGTCCAGGCGCTATATGGAATCCTGAACGGCACCTGTAACTACATCCTCACGGAGATCGAACGCTGCGGGGCTTCGTTCGATTCGATTCTCGCGGATGCGCAGAAAGCTGGTTATGCCGAAGCTGACCCTTCTGCGGATATCGACGGCACGGATGCGCGATCGAAGCTGGCGATTCTATCGGCGCTCGCATTCGGCGAACGAATTGTTCCCGATGATATCTATACCGAAGGCATCCGCCGCATCACGCCCATCGATTTTCAATACGCACATCAACTGCACCACACCATTCGCCTGATCTGCGCCGCGCGGCAGACGTCCGCTGGATTGCTGCTTTCCGTGCGCCCGTCGTTGATTCCGCAATCGACCATTCTGGCGAGCGTTCGCGGCGCATATAACGCGGTTTGGGTGAGCGGACGTTATGGCGGGGATACGTTCTACTACGGCCGCGGCGCGGGCTCGCATCCCACCGGCGTCGCCGTGGTCAGCGATCTGATGCGGGTCGCAAGAGAGATCCGTTCGGGCAGTCCGGAACGCGTTTCGCCATTCGCGCACGCACGGCTCGGCGAATACATGCCGATTTCCGTGACGCTGCATCGCTCGGCGTACTACCTTCGATTTCGTGTCGAGGACCGGCCCGGGATCATCGCGGCGCTGGCTTCGGCGCTGGCGGCCGAAAACATTTCGATTGATTCTGTTTTGCAGCTTCCGCAGGCGAACTGGCGCGATTTGCCGTTCGTTATTACCGTCGAACCGACCACCGAGCAGTCGATTCGCGCCGCGCTCGCCCGCATGTCTGAACTGAATTTCCTGGTGGAGCCCGCGCTCGCCATGCCGATGGAGGAATCTCTATGAAACATTTTGTGCTGCTCACGTTAATCGCGATGACCGCCTGGCCGCAGGTGGCCGCCGACGCCAACAAAGGATACAAGACCAAGGAGGGCCGCGATAGCGTCGCCAAGACGCTGGACAATCCCAATCGCGATAAATCGCAAAAGCCCGAAGAGATCATCGCGGCGCTGGATATCCGGCCGGGAATGTCGGTCGCCGATATCGGCACAGGCACTGGCTACATGCTGCCGTTCCTCAGTCGCGCGGTGGGCAATAAGGGCAAGGTTTACGGCGAAGATATTCAGACTGATTTTCTGGATCGCGCCAAGACCAAAGTTGCCGATGATAAGCTCGCCAACGTCGAATTCATTCTCGGCAACGATACCGATCCGAAATTGAAGCGCGGCTCGCTGGACATCGAACTGGTGCTGGACGTCTATCATCACTTCGACTATCCCGACAAGATGCTCGCCAATCTGGCGAGCGGGTTGAAGCGCGGCGGCCATCTGGTGATCATCGACTTTTACAAGAAGGACCGGCCCGATCACATTCGTCTGGAGCATGACGACGTAATCAAGGAAATCGAAGCGAACGGATTCAAGGTGACCAGCCAGCGCGACAAGATCGGCAACAATCAGTACATGGTCACCTTCGCCAAGCGGTAAAACCGCCCTAGTCCATTTGGTTTGGCTGTAGCGCAGGCCATCGATTTTCGTGGCCTGCGTTTAGGAACTCGCAGGCGACAAGAATCGATCGCCTGCGCTACTTAATACTTGAAGAAATCGACCGGCTCAAGCGCGGTGATCTTCCACTTCTTGCCGCGCTTCTCGATCACGCACTTCAGGATTTTCCGCCGCGGGGCCTGGTTGCCGATTTCGAGCACCCAGTCCAGGTCGAGGGTGCGCTTGCTCTCGTTACCTTCGTCGGTGACGAATTCCACCGCTGATCCGATATCCCCATGCGACACCAGATCGTCGACATAAGCTCGCAGATCCGCGTAGCCCTTCATCTGTGGATCGATGTGATCGAAGAACGCCGAAGCGCCGGTTGGCAGCCGCGGATCGTCGGGATGCGCTTCGGCAAGTGCGCGCGTTACCGTGCGGAAGAAATCGATCACATCCCGCGGTGGATCTGCAGCGTGAACGGAAGAAGCGATGGCGAGTGCGAGCAGCAGAGAGCGCATCGCTTACGTCCGATAGCTCGCGTTGATGCGGATGTAGTCTTCCGTGAAATCGCAAGTCCAGAAGCGCGCTCGACCTCGGCCCTTTCCGGCGATCGCAAATCGGATCAGGCAATCCGGTTCGTCAAGTTTCTTCTTGAGCGCATCCTCATCAAAATCGACCGCCAGTCCGGCGCGGCACACAGCGACATTTTGAAAATCGATGTCGACTTTGCGGGGATCGAATGCCACGCCTGCATATCCGGCCGCGCAAATGATGCGGCCCCAGTTGGGATCCGAACCTGCGATCGCGGTTTTCACCAGCGGCGAATTCGCGATCGAGCGCGCGATCGACTCCGCCGCACGATCGCTCGACGCGCCGCTCACGTCGATAGTCACCAGTTTTTTCGCGCCCTCGCCATCGCGCACGATCTGCGTCGCTAGCGATTCGAGCACTTCGCTTAAAGCTTGCTCGAACGCTTTCGGCGACGGCGTGGCACCCGACGCTCCATTCGCCAACACCGCGACCATATCATTGGTCGATGTATCGCCGTCCACCGAAATGCGATTGTAGCTGCGCTCGATCGCACGGTTCAAAGCGGCGCGCAGCATGGCGAGCGGCACGACGGCATCCGTCATGACGAAGCCGAGCGTCGTCGCCATGCGCGGATGAATCATACCCGAGCCTTTTGTCATTCCGGCGATGGACGCACGGCCCATCTTTGCGCTCGCGATTTTCATGCGCGTATCCGTGGTCATAATCGCGTGGGCCGCGTGTTCGAAATTCGATGCGTCAAGGTTCGCGACTAATTCCGGCATCGCCTTGGCGATGAGACTCCCATCCATTTCGACGCCGATCACCCCGGTGGATGCCGGCAATACTTCCGACGGCTTCGCCCCAATCGCAGACGCCACCGCGTTCACGCATTCGATCGCGACGCGCTCGCCCGTTCGTGTCGCGCAATTCGCGTTGCCTGCGTTGATCAACAACGCTCGCGCGCGCCCTTTCGAAGAGCGAAGATTTTTCTTCGCGATCACGACAGGCGCAGCCACCACGCGATTCGTTGTGAACACGGCCGCGGCCATAGCGAGCCGATCGGACACGATCAACGCGAGATCGTCATTGATGGTCTTGCGAATTCCCGCATAAGTTGCCGCGTATCGATATCCCTTGGGAAGATTCATTCGAGCGTCTCGCCTGCTTCAATGGTATTGCCATTCAGATACGCCGCAGCGGCCAATCGATTTTTGCCCTCCGCCTGCACTTCCAGTAATTCGATCGAGCCGTCAGAACAGCCTGCGAACAAACGCCTGGCATCGGCGCATAGTTCGGCGCGGTCCAACATACGATCCGCAATAGCGGCTTTCCACACGTGCAGCCGCTTTCCTTTTCGAAATCCATAGCAACCCGGCCACGGCTGAAATCCGCGAATCCGGTTCAAAATCTCGCGCGCTGACATCGACCAATCGATGTGCCCGTCTTCCTTTTTCAAAATCGGCGCGAGTGTGGCCTGCGCATCATCCTGCGGCTGCGGCACGATCGTACGCAATTCGGCCAGCGTTCGAACCAGCAGATCGGCGCCTGCAGGCGCGAGCCGCTCACCAAGGTCGATCGCCGTCTCCTGATCGCCGATCGGCGTCTCCCATTTCAACAGCAGGTCGCCGGTATCGAGACCCGCATTGATGCGCATCGTGGTCACGCCGGTGATCGATTCGCCCCGTGCGATGGCCCACTGGATCGGCGCAGCGCCGCGATATTTCGGCAGCAGCGATGCATGGACGTTGATAATCCCCAGCGGAGCGATATCGATGATCGATTGCGGGATGATCTGACCGTAGCCGACCACCACCATCGCCTCCGGAGTAATCGTGCGAAGCTGCTCAACGGTTTCGGGGCGCCGAACCCGTTCAGGTTGCGCGATCCGTAACCCAAGGCGCAGCGCGGCTTCTTTCACTGGCGAGATCGCCATGTGCTGGCCGCGGCCTTTGGGACGGTCGGGCTGGGTAAACACGGCCGCGACTTCGTGGCCAGCTCTGACGATCTGTTCGAGCGTCGGAACCGCGAACACAGGCGTTCCCATGAAGACCAGCTTCAAGAGATCAACCCCACTCGTTGGCTTTTTGCAGCTTGCGAATCTTGCGGCGAATCAGATCGCGCTTCAGCGGGCTGATGTGATTTATGTACAGCGTGCCGTTCAGATGATCCGTTTCGTGCTGCAACGCGCGAGCCAGCAGATCTTCGCCCTTGATTTCGATCTCCGCGCCCTTCACGTCGCGCGCCTGCACCGTGACTTTGTGCGCCCGGGTTACCGGTTCTCGAAACGTCGGCAGACTCAGGCAGCCTTCTTCGCTGGTTTGCGACCCTTCGCGCGAGACCACCTTCGGATTGATCAACACAATCTTCTGCGCGGGATCTTCACCTGTCGCGATATCGATCACGGCGATCCGCACGCCCATGCCTATCTGCGGCGCAGCCAGCCCCACGCCTCGCGCGGCGTACATCGACTCAAACATATCGTCGATCAGCTTGTGCAATTCGGGCGTATCGAATTCGCTGACTTCTTTCGCCGCTGCCTCCAGCACCGGCTGCCCATACTTCACGATCGGATAGATCATCAGAAATTCTTCACCTGTTCCATATATCGCTGATAATTACAGCGCGTTTCGCCCAGCGAATCGCCGCCGAATTTTTCAAGCATCGCCCCCGCCAGCACCAGCGCGACCATCGCCTCGCCAATCACACCAGCTGCGGGGACTACACACACGTCACTGCGTTCATATGCGGCGAGCGCGGGTTCGCGCGTTGCCAGATCGACGCTTTCAAGCGGCCTTCGCAGCGTCGAAATCGGCTTGAGCATGCCGCGCACCACCACATCTTCGCCATTGGTCATGCCGCCTTCGATTCCGCCCGCGCGATTCGCGCCGCGCGTGAAATGGCGGTCCTCGCGATCGTAGTGGATGGTATCCTGCACCTTCGATCCGAATGACGACGAGGCTTCCGCCGCCGCGCCGATCTCGACGCCCTTCACCGCTTGAATCGACACGATCGCTTGCGCCAGCTTTCCATCCAGTCGCGTGTCCCAAGTCACGTGCGATCCCAATCCCGGCGGCAATCCATGCGCCACCACTTCGAACACACCGCCTACGGTATCGCCGGTTCGGTACGCGTGATCCACCACTTCTTTCATACGCTGCTCCGCCGGTTCATCCACGCAGCTCAGCAACACCTCATCGCGCTGGCTCAGCGCCACGATTTCTTCCCACGATGCCGCGCGATCCAGCTTCGCCTCGCCGACGCCGACCACATGGCTCAGCACGCCGATCCTGAATTCACCCAGGAATGCCTTGGCCAGCGCTCCTAACGCGACTCGTGCCGTGGTCTCGCGTGCGCTGGCGCGTTCCAGGATGTAGCGGGCGTCGTGAAAATTGTATTTGATCGATCCGGCTAGATCGGCGTGCCCGGGCCGCGGCCTCGTTACCGGTTTGGACACAGTGGCATCGCCTCCAGCGATGTTCTCCACAGGAAGAATGTTTTCCCAATTCTTCCAATCTTTGTTTTCGACGATTAATGCAATGGGCGATCCAATCGTCTGCGAATGCCGCACGCCGCTCACGATTCTGGCGCGGTCGGTTTCGATTTTCATTCGCCCGCCGCGCCCATAGCCTTGCTGGCGCCGCCATAGCTCGCGATCGATCGCACTGAGGGACACAGGAATGCCCGCCGGCAGCCCTGCCATGGTCGCCACCAGGCATTCGCCGTGAGATTCGCCCGTTGTTTCGAATCGAAGCATGGGAAAGAAATATGGTAGCAAGCTACCTTAAGAAGAGTGACGAATGTTGGAGAAGTGACGTCCACCATCACCGCCGAGCGGCGCGAGCTGCGCGCCATGCTTCACCTCGCCGCTCCGCTGGTGGCGGCTGAGCTCGGCTGGATGCTGATGGGCATCGTCGACACCATGTGCGTGGGCCGTGTGAGCCCGTCCGCGATCGGCGCCGTCGGCCTCGGCTCGATGACGTTCTACACCGTAGGCATCTTCGCGGCGGGATTGTTGCTCGGCCTCGACACCGTGGTTTCGCAATCCTACGGCGCGGGCGATTTCGACGATTGCCGCCATTCCCTGATCAATGGAATCTGGCTGTCGATCCTGCTGATGATCCCGGTGATGCTGGGACTGGAAGCTTGCGTGCCGCTTCTGGCGCGCTTCGGAGTGGATCCCGATGTGATGCGCGACACCCGCCCGTACATGCATGTATTGAATTTCAGTTCCCTGCCGCTGCTGCTGTACTTCGCGTTCCGGCGCTATCTGCAAAGCGTAAACATCGTGCGGCCCATCATGATCGCGCTGATCACTGCGAATGTGGTGAACCTGGCGGGAAATTTGATCTTCGTATTCGGACGTTTCGGTGCCCCGCGCCTCGGCGCGACAGGCGCGGCATACGCCACGCTGCTTTCTCGAATCTATCTGGCAATCGTTCTCGCCATCGTGATTCTGAAACACGATCCGCGCGTCCTGCACGTATCGTGGAAGCCGGATTTCACGCGCGTCGCGCGGTTGTTCCATCTCGGCCTGCCTGCGGCGGCGCAGATCGGTCTCGAAACTGCGGTCTTCGCGACAGTAACCGTATTGATCGGCAAGATCGGCGCGACCGCACTAGCCGGACATCAGATCGCTTTGTCGACCGTGAGCACCACGTTCATGATCCCGCTCGGCATTAGTTCGGCTGCGGCAGTACGCGTCGGCCACGCCATCGGGCGCGGCGATCCAGAGGGCGCAGCCAGATCGGGATGGACTGGACTAGGGTTGGGAGCGATCGTGATGTCGATCTCGGCGTTGATGCTGCTCGTTTTTCCTGAGGCGATCG
The DNA here is from genome assembly GCA_963819125.1 of Terriglobia bacterium. Taxonomy (GTDB): domain Bacteria; phylum Acidobacteriota; class Terriglobia; order Bryobacterales; family Bryobacteraceae; genus Palsa-187. The sequence goes on along the minus strand of CAWFUQ010000003.1, from coordinate 179,287 downwards.
CGCGTATTTTTACTCCGGACGTCGCGATCATTTCGGCGGGTGCGGCGCTGCTGCGCGTCGCGGCATTCTTTCAGTTGTTCGATGGATTGCAGGTGGTCGCGACTGGAGCGTTGCGAGGCGCGGGCGATACACGCACTCCCATGTTCTGCCACTTCACCGGCTATTGGGTGATCGGGTTACCGGTCGGCGCAGTGCTGTGCTTTCACTATGGGCTCGGCGCACAGGGACTGTGGATGGGATTGTCGGGTGGATTGATCCTGATCGGGATCGTGTTGGTTTTGATGTGGCGTCGCGCGGTGAGTCGGCTTGCGACTACACACCAATTGACGAATGTTGTCAGATCTGCCAACATTGAAGTGGAATGAAGCCGTATGAGCCCGAAAACGCGCTCCGATTTCGTGGGTCAAGGCAGCCTTGAAAGATTTCAAGGAGTTTCCCGAGCCCGCGCAATCGATCTGTCTGGCTGCGTTGACGATTGCTGCCGAGGGCGGCAAGGCCGATATCGCGAAACCGTTGCATGGCCTCGGTTCGGGCGTATTCGAGCTAGCGTTGCCATTTCGCGGCGAGGCGTTTCGAGTGGTTTATGCGGTCCAGATCGCTTCTGAAGTCTGGGTGGTACACGCGTTTCAGAAAAAGTCGACTCGCGGAATGAAAACGCCTCAACGCGAGATCGAACTGATTCGTGATCGCCTGAAGAGATTGAAGGAGATGTTGCCATGAAGAGCGCGAACATTGCGGTGGTGCGTGGAAGCGGAAACGCGTTCCGCGATCTCGGACACAGGAATGCCGATGTCGAACAGCTCAAGGCGATTCTGGCCGCAGAAATCATCAAAGTGCTAGACCGCGACACGCTCACCGTGCGCGGCGCGCAAGCTCGCACCGGGATCGCCGCGGCTGACTTCTCGCGGATTCGCAATGCGGATCTAGCCAGATTCACTTTGGATCGCTTGATGTCGACATTGAACCGGCTTGGGTCCCGCGTAGAAGTGAAGGTTCGCGTGCGGCCAAGCACGGAGGTCCGGCCCTCATTGGCTCTAGCGAAATAGAGGCGGCCCTCGTTCGAGTGCTTTTCAATCTGATGCCAGCCGAACTTTGCTGAAGCGCATCAAATCTGGATTTCCTGCAACCTCGATCTTGCCAGACTCGACGAGATGCCGAATGCGCGTAGGGTAGAAATCAACCGGGAGCTCTGGATATCGATCACCGAGTTCCTCCCACGTATCGGCCACAATTCGAGCGACCTTCAGCCATCCAGTGGACGTGTGCCGCAGCAGGCAATCATCGATGCTTTGCAGATCTTCCGTGGTCAGCATGCTAAGCCCGCTTCAACCGCCGCCTGATCGGAGCGACCATCGCACCAATCGCGAGATCCAGATCTTCCACCTTCATCACCCGGCACATCCCATAAAACACCGCGCATCCGAGAGGAATCGAAACCGCCAGATCGCCCAGCCGCGCGATACGCGACACTCCTAACTTCCGTTCAATCAAGAACGTGCTCACCGCGACCACCGTCCCCATCACTCCCGACGCCAGCAGCACCTTAATCAACCCCGCCGCCAACTCGCGGCCATGCACTCCGCCGATTCGCTTCCGCAGAATCGCGAACAACACCACGAATCCAAACAACGCCACCGTCGAGGTCGACATCGCCAGACCCGCCTGCCCGAATCCCAGCACCCGAATCATGGTCGCGGCGGTCACGTAGTTGATGGCGATCGAACACAGGCTTACGATCATCGGAATACGCGCGTCGCCCAGCGCGTAATACGCCGGAGTCAGCACCTTCAGCGCCGAGTAGCCCGCCAAACCTACCGCATAGCACGACAGCGCGATAGCGGTCTGCTGCGTGTCGTACAGCTCGAACTTGCCGCCCTGATAAATCGCCCCGATGATCGATTTGCCCAGCACGATCAGTCCCACCGACGAAGGCACCGTCAGCAGGAACACCATCCCCAGCGATTTCGAAAGCGTGCTGCGGAATTCGTCCATCCGGCCTGCCGCTGCGCTGCGCGAAATCGACGGCAACGTCGCCGACGCCATCGCGACACCGAACAACCCCAGCGGAAGCTGCATGAAGCGAAACGCGTAGCTCAACCAGCTCACCGGCCCGTCGTAACCGCGATGCGGATCGAATACCGTGGAGGCGAAATTCGTGTTCACCATCACGTTGATCTGCACCGCCGCGTTGCCCAGGATGGCCGGCACCATCAGTCGAAAGATTCTGTTCAGCCCCGAATGCGACAGATCGAACGCGGGACGAAAGCGAAAGCCCAGGCGATGCAGGCTCGGCAACTGCCAGCCCAGTTGCAGCGCGCCGCCGAGCACCACGCCGATCGCCATACCGCCGATTCGCGAAATGTGCAGCATGGGCCCGAACGTGATTCCAAGAATCAGTCCAAAGACCAGCGATCCGACGTTGAAGAACGTCGATGCCAGCGCCGGCACGCCGAATCGATTCGACGCATTCAAAATGCCCATTGCCTGCGCCGCCAGTGCGACCAGCAGCAGGAACGGAAACATGACGCGCGTCATGCGTACCGCGAGCTCGAATTTTCCAGGAACTTCGGAATATCCCGGCGCGAGCAGATGTACCAGCGCAGGCGCGAAGATCACGCCCAGGGCGCACAATCCGCCGACGATTACGATCAGCGCCGTCGCCACCAGATTCGCCAGCCGCGCCGCCTCTTCCTTTCCTCGCGTCGAAAGATATTCGGTGAAGATGGGGACGAATGCGCTCGACAGCGCGCCCTCGGCAAACAGATCGCGCGTCAGGTTCGGAATGCGAAAGCCGAGGCTGAAAGCATCGTAGACCAGTCCTGCGCCGAACAGCCGCGCCATCACGGTCTCGCGAACCAGGCCGGTAAGGCGGCTCATCAGCACCGCAAGCGAAACGATCCCCGCCGAACGGACCACGCTCGCGGATTGCGACGAACTATCCGGAGTGTTTTCCGTATTCTTCAAAGAAGTGGGCAATCGTCATGATCCCGGAATAGTAGTTCGCAATCTTGTACTTCTCGTTGGGCGAATGCAGGCAATCGTCGGGCAGGCCGAAGCCCATCAGAATGGTCGATAGCCCCAGGTGTTTCGCGAAATCCGTCACGATCGGAATGGAGCCGCCGCTGCGCACGAACACCGTCTCACGCCCGAAAATATCCGCCATCGCCTTGGCCGCCACCTGGATCGCCGGGTTGCCGGGATCCACCACCACGCCCGGCGTGTAGCTCAGCAGCCGCACTTCGGTGGTGATGCCCTTCGGCGTATTTTCTTTCACGAATTTCTTGAACGCCTGCAGCGTCTTTTCGGGATCCATGTTGGGCACCAGACGCATGCTGACCTTGGCAGTCGCGGTCGCCGGGATCACCGTCTTCGCGCCCGCTCCTGTGAATCCCCCCGCGATGCCGTGACACTCCAGCGTCGGCCGCGCCCAGGTCTTCTCGAACGTCGAATATCCCTTCTCCCCGGTCAATGCCGTCGACCCGATCTCCCGCGTCATGTAATCCTGCTCGTCGTACGGCAGCGATGCCCAGCTCTTCTTCTCCGCCTCCGACGGTGGCGCGACATCCTGATAAACCCCTGGAATCAGGATGCGTCCATTGGGATCCTTCATCTTGCTGAGCAGCTCGATCAGCCCGAACACCGCGTTCGGAGCCACGCCGCCATACAAGCCCGAATGCAGATCCTTCGACGGACCATGCGCCTCGATCTCGGTATACATCAGGCCGCGCAGCCCGTTGCAGATGGTCGGGATGCCTGCGGCGAACAGCGCCGTGTCGGACACCAGCGCGATATCCGCCTTCAGCTTCGCGGGATTCGTTTTGCCGATGTGCTCGACGTATTTCGCGACCGAACCTCCGCCGATCTCCTCTTCGCCTTCGATCAGAAATTTGAGATTAATCGGCAGCGTGCCGTTCACCGCGCGCAGCGCCTCCACGGCTTTGATGTGCATGTACATCTGGCCCTTATCGTCAGCCGAGCCGCGTGCGTACAGATTGCCGTCGCGTTCCACCGGCTCGAACGGCGGCGAATTCCACAGCTCCAGAGGATCGGGCGGCTGCACATCGAAGTGCCCATAGCAGAGCACGGTCGGCTTCCCTGGCGCGTGCAACCAGTCAGCGTAAACCAGGGGATGAAGATCGGTCTGGATGATCTCGATATTCTCGAGGCCGGCTGTGCGGAGCGCGTCGGCGACGAACTCCGCGGCGCGCTGCACGTCGCCCTTGTGTTCGGGCAGCGTGGAGACGCTAGGGATACGCAAGAAATCTTTCAGTTCAGAGAGAAGACGATCTTTATTCGATTCGACGAATGCCGATGCGGTTTGGGGCACTCTTTATTATAGAAGCCGACTATTGGCTGGTCGAGCTCTTGCCCTTGGTTAGAACAAGCGCTGCCGCCGTCGCCGCTCCCGCGCCACCCGCAACGATGCCGACGATTGCGCCGGTGGAAATACCCGCGGCCGCCCCCGCTGCTGCGCCAACAGCCGCCCCAGTGGCTGCCCCTGCCGCCGCGCCGGTCGCAGCGGCTTTGCCCGCGCCGCTGGATGCGGGCGCCTCGGTCTGCGCATTCAACCCGGCCGCCGCGCTCAAGCATCCGCCTTGCGATTTCGCGGTAACGGTCGCGACATTCAGCAATGAAGTCGCGATGGTCACCGCTGGCTTGGTCGAGCCAGCCGTGCCGATCACTTCCACGCGATTGCCCGTATTCGCCTGCAGCGCGCGAGCCGCCGCGTCCACGCCGTTCAGCTCCACCACTTCCTGCGTGTTGTCGTCCTGCAGGATGAAGTGGCCGTCCTTGTACATCAGGCAGCCGGTGCGCGTGATCGCGCCAGTCGCCGCTCCCTGCTGCATCGCGAACGTCATCGCGCGACCCGCTGGGATCGAAGCGAGCACGGCGCCCGACGAATTCGTCACTCGTGCGACCCCCGCCAGGGTGGTCACTTCCAAACGATCGTTCAGAGCAACTCTAAACCGTCCGGCGCCATCGGCGGAGTGAATCTTTAACCCAGCCGCATCGAGCTCGAACGCCGCTGATCCGAAAGCTTGCCCCACACCACGTTCCAGCGCCAGCCGATTCTCCCAAATTTTGGCGCGCGACATCGCGCCCAGTTGCAACTTCACGCCGTTGCGCAGCGCCAATTCCGATGACGCCTGCTGCGTCTCCACGGTCGCGCCCTCGAACAGCGTGGAATTGCCCCACACCTGCGACTTCTCGACGGTGAAGTGGCCGCTCGCAGTGGCGATTCCGATAGCCGGAGCCGCGCCGAACGAATTCATCGCGATGACGAAAAATGCACAAAGACAAGAGATAAGAAAACGTTTTGTAATCACTGCTCCCACAGTATAAAGTCGTATGTGCGGCGCAGCAAGAAAAATTCGCGTCATGCAAATGTATTACGTTCCCCGCTTCTCTTCGATCTTTTCCCTGGCCGCTCTTCTAGGCGCTGCCTGGTTCTCGATTCATCTCGCCGTCGCCGACGCAAATTTCCGCGAGCACACGCCGGAGTCCGTCGCACGCGCAGTGGAGCTTGAGCCGCACAATGCCGACTATCTCGCGGTACGCGCGCTGCAGCTCGATTACGATGGCGCGGATTCGACTGCGGTGCTTCAACAAGAAGCCGCGCTGAGTCCGATGAGCTCGGCTCCGCGCATCCGGCTGGGCCTTGCTGCCGAGATTCGTGGCGAAAACGCGACCGCGGAACGATGGTTGCTCGAAGCAGCGAGCATCGATCGTCAATATGAACCCCGCTGGACGCTCGCCAATTTCTATTTCCGCCAACAGCGCGAAGACCAGTTTTGGAAATCAATGCGCGAAGCGCTCGAAATTTCTTATGGCGACCGCCGCCCCGCGTTCGATCTGTGCTGGAGGATGGGTGACGCCGCGACCATCCTCACGCGCGCGATTCCAGAGAAGCGCGACGTGATTGCGCAATACCTGTGGTACGTCTTGGAGTCGCATCGCGACGCGATCGCTCCGGCGGCAATGAAGCTTGCAGCGTTGGATCAAGTTGAGGATCGTCCCCAGATCCTGGCAGCCACGGACGCCTTGATTGAAGCCAGCGACGCCCAGGCCGCCCGCGCCTTGTGGCAAACCATTTCCGTGATCAAACCGGAGGGAATCATCAACGGCGACTTCGGGAGCGAACCACTGCAACACGGCTTCGACTGGCGCTGGAGTTACATTCCCGGCATCGTGAACATCCCGTTCGATCAACATCCCACCTCCTGGCTGCGCATCGCCTTCGACGGACGCGAACCTGAATCAGCGACGCTGCTCACCCAAATCGTAAACCTGACGCCCCGGCAGCGCTATCGTCTAAGCTGGCAGGCTCGGCCGAACGGCCTGGGAACCCCCAGCGGTATCGAATGGAACATCGCCGGCCAACACGCGGAGATTTCAGAGCGCGACCTGAGGTTCACCGCGGCCGGCGATCTCGCGCCACTGACCCTCACGTACCGGCGGCCGGCGGGACAAGCTCGCGCCGAGGGATCGATCGAGATCAGCCGCGTCGCGCTGACTACTTTTTGATCAGCACCACATTCGCTGCGTGCACTTTGCCCGGTTTCGCGCCGGAAATCTGCACGTTGATTTCGAGCAGATTGAACGCCGTGCCCGGGATCAGGTCGATGGTGCCCGGCGATCCGTCGCTGGTCTGCAGCGCGAACTGCTGCACGCGCGTGTTCTTGAAATCGCCCGAGAACTCGAAGCGCAGCACAGGATCACCGGTGCTGCCCGCCGGTAGAACAAATCGCGCGGTGAAGCGGCCGTCGCAGTGGCCGTTGCTTTCGCGGACCACCAGGTCGACGAACTCTGGCTGCGCGCCGTGCGATGCGCTGCCCGGGCCGTACACCCAATCGCCGGTGTAGCGCACCAGCGGGAGCGGCGTGATGGATGGAGCGACATTGACCGGCGCATCGTCGCGAGTCCCATCCGAAATCCCTGGCGAAATCGGCGAGGTCGGCGCCGGCGCTGCCAGCGATCCGCGTACTCCATCAGAAAGCTTGCGATAGTAATCGGCCCACTGCGCGGTCTCCAGCGCAACACTGTCTGCCGACTTTTTCAGATCGCTCGCGTACTCACGATTGATACCGGCCAGCTTGTTACGCGCGTCTTCCTCCTGCGATAAAGCGCCATCGGCTTCAGTCGCCGCTTTTTGCCGTTCAGCCGCGGCTGCGGAAAGTCCGGCCAGCCCGCGATTCTCGCGCTCCAGCATGCTGCGAACTTGTTGGATGCCCGGATCGGGATCGTCGGCGAACGTATTGATGGCGCGGCGTACCGCGACTAATTGCGCTGAGACGAACTCGCTCACGCCAGATCCAATCTTGGGTCCCGCCGCCAGCGGCGCGGAAAGCGACGCCAGCTTTTGCTCGCTATCGCGCGCGGCAGCTTCCAGGAACGCTCTTCGATCCGCTCCGAATCGTGCGGCCTGATTGGCCACCGCATCAGCTCTCGCGCCCAGCGCGGCACTGCCCGTCGCCGCGTCTCGCTCCAGATTGGGATCGGCCTGCCTCCAGGTGCGATAAGAGGCGCGATAACCATCGCGCGCCGATTGTGCGATCAGCATCAGACCGGCCGCGCCGATCCCTGCCACGATGCGTGAAAGTTTCGCGCGCGTCATTGGCTTTTTTTCTTCTTGCTCTTCGAGCTTTTCGAGGCCCCCGTGATGGTGCACTCAACTTGTGCCCGCGCCAGACGAGCCGTGTAGTAATCGTTCCAGCGGCTGGTCTCCGTGGCCAGCGCACCCTGCTCCATCGTGATCGCCCGCTGCCGCGCCAGCGCCGCGACCAGAAGATCGCGCAGCGATAGCGCCAGCGCCGCGCGAACCTGCGCCTGCTGCTCGGCAAGTGTCGCGCGGGTGGAAACCTTGGCGTCGATATCGGCCAGCACTTTCCGCGCATCTTCAAGGGATTGCCGCCGCCGCGCGCTGTCCGCCAGGTCGGCCAGTTGGCCATCTACAGCCAGCCGTTCCTGCATCGCTTCGGCGCGCTCGGCTTCCGCATCAGCCAGGTTCGCATCTTCGGCCGACATTGCGGACTGAAGCTTCCCGACATCGGATGCGGACTGCTCCGCGGACGCCTTCATTACTGCGGTGAGCGCGGCCAATCTCGCATTCGAGGCATGCACCACCTCATCGATCGATTCCTTCACGCGTGGATCGCACGGCAGCATGCGCGAGATCTTGGTATCCAGCGCCTTGGCCAAAGCTTCCCACTCCGCCGATCGCTTTTCAGCAGTGCTACGGAGAGCTTGTGCTGCCTCGGGACTGCGAGGCGTGTCTTGCGCGGACCCGGCAGCGGCGATGACCAAAGCCACTGCCGCCGCCGCTATACGATTTCTAAATCGGATCATTCGCCTCGAGACGGTTGCGGTCCAGCGTTCTTCACATACTTGTCGAACCACTGGAACTTCTCCCATAACACGTGTTCGATGGTCTCTTTAGCGCGATAGCCGTGTGCCTCATCAGGGAGAAACACCAGTCGAACCGTGCCCTTGTTGCCGCGAATCGCCTGATACATACGATCGCTCTGAATCGGGAACGTCCCCGAATTGTCGTCCGCCATGCCGTGGATCAGCAGGATCGGATCCTTGATCTTGTCGGCGAAATAGAACGGCGACATCTTTGTATAGGTGTCCGGAGCTTCCCAGAACGTGCGCCGCTCGCTCTGGAATCCGAACGGCGTCAGCGTGCGATTATACGCGCCGCTCTCCGCAATCCCGGCGCGGAATAAATTGCAATGCGCCAAAAGATTCGCGGTCATGAACGCACCGTAACTGTGGCCGCCCACGCCAACCCTGGTCGGATCGACGTAGCCCATCTCCGCCGCCTTGTCGATCGCCGACTTCGCATCGGCGGTAATCTGCTCGACGTAAGTATTGTTCACCACGTCGATGGTGCCTACCACCGGCATTGTGTTTTCGATCACCGCGTATCCAGCGAACAGGAAGAACAATTCGGAGTAGCCGGTGATCGTGGTGAACCGATTCGGCGATCCGGAAATCTGTCCCGCTGTATCGCCATCGTTAAATTCGTAGGGATACGCCCACATCACCGCCGGCAACTTCGTGCCGGGTTTGTAGTCCGGCGGAAGATACAGCTCCATCGAAAGCGGCACGCCATCGGCGCGCTTGTAGGTGATCAATTGCTTGCTGATCTTGCGAACCTGCGGCGCAGGATCGGTGAAATGCGTCAGCGCCGTCTCGGTCTTGCCGTTATGCAGGATGTAATTCGGCGGCTCCGTGGTGCTTTCACGCCGCGTGATGAACACCTTGCCTTCATCATCCGAGCACCGCATCGACGCTTTCATACTTATCCGCCGCGCTCTGGAAAATGCGCTCCGGCTTGAGCGTCGTCAGATTGAAGCGATCGAGGAACGGATGATCGCCGGTCGGCGACGAACCCGCGCCCTCCAGCAGAATGTTGTCGCCGGATTGCAGCAGCGCGCGATCGCCACCACCACCCCCGCGGCCACCTCCGCCTCCGCCCCCGCGACCACCACCGCCGCCTCCGCCTTTAGCGACCGGCCGGCCCGGATCCTTATATCGATCCTGCGAATTGCGGCTCCAGATCAGCTTCGGAGGCGCAGCCGGATGCGTCTCGTCGATTTCGAACGTCCGCAGCAACCGCGAAATGCGCGCCTGGTCTTCCACCAGCATGAAATCCTTGCCGAACTGGATCCCCTGGAATCGCTCTTCGGTCTTGATGACTTCCGTCGGCTCACCGGTGAACGGAGCCTTCAGAGCCACCACACGATCACGATGCGGCACCTTCTCGGTCGGATTGCCGCCGTCCATGGCCAGCACCCACATCAGCGTCGACGGTTCGGTCGGAATCCAGCGGATCTGCCGGGGCTGCGTGGTCACGCCGCCGATCGCAGTGCGTTCCATCAGCGGAATGCTGACGATGGTGTGCAGCATCGCGCCGGTGGTCGACCACACCTCGACTTCCTTCGGGAACTGATTGTTCGGATAGAGATAGCTAAACGGGCGATGTTCGCGCGTGATCAGCATGTCTTTTCCGTTGGGCGAAAGATTCACGCCCTCGATAATTCCCGGCTTGCCCAGCGGCGTCACCTTGCCGGTCGCGACTTCAATCGCCGCCAGCTGCGACGTCGCATAGTATTGATACAAATCTTCGTCGTGCGGATTCTGCAGCAGATCTTCGAATGTGGCCGCGCCGGTCGCGTTGCCCAGGCTTTCCTGCACCGCCGGACCTTTGGGAACTCGCGGCAGCACCGGAGCAGGACCGCGCGTCGCCGGAATCGTCTTGACGATCACGGTCTTGTTGTCGGGCAGCCAGTCGATGGGATCGCCCAGCACGCCGTTCAACTTCACGCCTTCGATGCGGCGGACTTTGCCGGTAGGATCGCCGACCCACAGCTCGATTCCGTTCGCGACCAGATTCGAAAACGCGAACATCTTGCCATCGTCGGACCATCGCAGCGGCCCGACTTTCGCGCCCGGCGGCAGCAGCAGCTTGGTCTTGGTGCCTTCCGGAATTTTGACGATTTCGACCGACGTGCTCCCTCCGGCCAGATGCAGACCGTTGGTGCGCGGATCGATACGGATACCGGCGATGCGCAGCATCGGCTCAGAGACTTCGGCGATAGAAGGGTAACGCTCGCCCTGCGCGAGGGTGGCGTAGGTTCGGGTCGGGTTCACACTCAGATTCGGCAACGTGGGCGCGTTCAGAATGTCGAGGACTTCCTTAGGCGGCTTCTGGTACGGCAACTGGTCAGCCGCGATGGGAAATGAGAATGCCAGCAAAGCTGGGACGATCAGAAATAGCTTGCGTCGCATGAGGCTTCCCCTTTGGTGGAAATGGTGCATTCGCAAGCTTATGTGGGAACGGGGCTCGATGTCAATCGCGATGGACCAAGGTACTATGGATGCGAAGGCAGACACAGCTCCGGCGCATGGCGACCGCAAACCAGAATCCACTTCGGAAAACGAGAAAGGACTTTCAGCGTTTGGCCGAGATGCGTGCGAAGGAGGCAGCTTCTCTTGCTCGGAGCCGAAATCAGCAGGGTGCGTATTATCTTGCTGGCTTCGCGGTCGAGTGCGCGCTGAAGGCTTCGATTGCCAAGAAAACAAGACGGCATGACTTTCCGAACGACGCAAAGCATGCAAACAAGGTCTATTCACACGACTTGACCGAGCTTTTGAAGGTGGCAGACCTTGACGGCAACTCGATAAGGACATGCGGACGAACTACAACACCTGGCTACGAGTTGGGGAGTTGTGAATGGAGTGGAAGGTCGACTGTCGCTTATGAGACTTCTGGATTAAACGGTCGCGATATGGTTAGCTCGCTGATCGGAGTCATGGCATGGATCAAGCCTCATTGGTGAAAAGTGATCGGATAATCGAGGCACAGGTTCTCGATGCAGTAGTATCGGGCTGGCGGTCGGCCCCCGATCGCTCTGTGCTGATTGTTGAACTATGGTCGCACGCAACTTCGAAGAGTGGCAATTGATTATCGCCACGTCGTGGATCGCCCAGCAAAAGACCACGAGCGACTTACGCTGCCTTGGTGGCAGCGCTTGAGAAAGCTGGCGTTTATCAACACGTACCGATGCGACGTGTGTTTCTGAAGAGCCCAAGCGACCCGCTGGTTAAAGATGCTCCTACGGGAGGCTAGCACAGGCTGGGAAGGCTTCATTCACCTTCTACGCCACCACGGCAACGGGAAGCCTGGCAAATACGCTTTGGTATTCGCCCCGATTACACGGGATGGCGCATGCACCCGTGCGCCGTTTCTCGTCGCTAGACGAGCTCACGGCGACTCTGACGGATGACTTGCATTTATTCCCCCCCGCTGTAAAATCGGCGCTGGACGAGATGAAGCGCACTGGAGCCGGCGTCGATTTACCCGGTTTTGCTGACCACGCGGCAACTCAAGAATTTGGGCTGTCGTAGCAAGCATCAGGCCCGCTACCCGCTGAACTCACCCTCGCGACTTCGACACCACCACCCGAGCCCCCTCCGCCGAACCCTCCGTCCGCAACGACCGATCGAGCTGGTTCAGCGCCTGCACCGCGCTCGACACCGGCTTCTGCGCCACGGTTGATTCCACAGGCGTCGCCGCAACCGCCGCGAGCGCTTCCGGCCGCACCATCTGCATCACCGCGTCGACCGATGGAGGATTGCTCTCCAAGTAATCCATCCCCTCAGCCGAGATTTGCAGATTACTCTTGTCGTCGCTGATCACCAGGCCGCGGCTCTTCAAATACCACACCACGAATATCAATTCGTCGTTGTTGGTGTGCAGCATGATTTCCACTTCGCGCGGCGACATGGTCGGCTTGGTCGATTTCAACCGCCGCCGATCGCACAACAAACACAGGATCGCGCCCCGCAGCACGGTGGCGCGCTTCATCGCATCGAAGAACTCAGCGCCGCTGAAAGTAGGATTCCCCGCGTCGTGATCGATCCCTTTCAACTTGTCGAATTCGAGACGAAGCGCCGGGTCAGACAGGATTTCGTAGGCCGCGTTGACAAGATCGAACTTGTCCGGGTCTCCGGTTTCAGCATTGCTGGGGTGGTATTTCTGGGCGAGCCTGGTGTACGCGTTCTGAATCGTCTCCGAATCCGAGCGCGGTTCGATGCCGAGCACAATGTAGTAATCCTGAAACTTGCCGGAGACGGAAGATGACATACTGCTGATCCATCGTCAGATTGCGCACTCAGCAGGAGATCCGATGTTTGGCCATGTTATCGTGGACTTTCTAAACATGTCAGAATCCAAACCACTAGTCGCCGTCGTCATGGGCAGCAAGTCCGATTGGGACGTAATGAAGTCTGCCTCCGAAACGCTCGCCAAATTCGGCGTCGCGCACGAATCGCGCGTGATGTCGGCACATCGCAGTCCGGCGCTGACTTCGGAATACGCTTCGAATGCCGAAAAGAACGGCATTGAAGTGATCATCGCTGCGGCAGGAGGAGCCGCGCATCTCGCCGGCGTTTTCGCCGCGCACACCATCGTCCCCGTGCTCGGAGTACCGATGGAGAGCCAGTCGCTCAAAGGGCTCGATTCCCTGCTCTCCACCGTTCAGATGCCCGGCGGAATTCCGGTAGGGACGCTCGCCATCGGCAAACCGGGTGCGACGAATGCTGCCCTGCTCGCCATCGCGATCCTCGCCAATTCCCGCCCCGAGCTCCGCCAAAAGCTGCATGCCTTCCGCGCCGAACAAGCCGCCAAAATCGCCGCCGAAAAACTGTAGACCAGCGCTTAGCGTGGCGCGGGCTGTCCAGCCTGCTGCGCCGAGAGTCGTCTCGGCGCTTCCGAAAATGTCGACCAGGCACGCGATCCCGGCTATTACACCATCACGAATTGGGATCTGAACACCTGGGTTCAGATCGCCTACCAGACGTTCGATCCCGATTACTCCGGCCAATCGTGGATGAAGAATGCAGAGTTCGATCTGAACCGCGAAAGTGCCGCCGGGCGCGACTCGCGATCAGCTTCATCAAATGCTCCAGCTCGTTCTCGAAGAGCGCTTCCAGCTCAAATATCATTTCGAAAAGAAAGAAGTGCCCGCCTATAAGTCGTCGTCGCGAAGGGCGGCCCCAAGTTCAAACCCGCCACTCCCGCCCATAGCGCGAATTGCCCCGCGACCACCACCCCCCCACGGCTCTCCCCAAGCTCGATCAAAGCGGTTTCCCGATTCTTCCCGAGCATTGCGGGCGCATGAGCGAACTCGACCACCGATCCCGATGGCATCCCCAGCGTTACGATTTTCGGCGCCATCCAGCAGCAACTCGGGCTGCGGCTGGAGCCATCCCAGACCACCATCAAGGTATTGGTCGTCGACTCCATCGACAAAACCCCTAGCGCGAATTGATCCGAACACCTTAGAACCTTGGTCCCATTGCGTGAAAACACGCTCGTCAGGTGCGAAAAGGTACTAAATCCCTATGGCTGCGGGTAGGATTGTCGATCTATAAGTAGAAGCATGCTTTCCGGCGCATTTGTCGACTTGTATGAGATCCTTCAGATCAGCGCCACCGCTGAACCGGAAACGATCCATCGTGTCTATCGGATCCTGGCCCAGCGCTACCACCCCGACAATCAGGAAACCGGCGATGTCGAAACCTTCCGCAAAATCTCGGAAGCCTATCACATCCTGAGTGACCCTGAACAGCGCGCCGCCTACGACGTAAAGCACCGCGAAGCTCGCCGCCTTACCTGGAAGATTTTCGATCAGACCAATTCGGCGCAGGGAGTCGAAGCCGAGAGACGCAAGCGCCAGGGCGTGATCGCACTGTTGTATCGCAAGCGCATCGGCTCCCCTGAACAGCCCTTCATGACGCTCAAGGAATTCGAAGATCTGCTCGGCGTGCCGAAAGAACATCTCGAATTCACGCTGTGGTATCTGCGGGAGGGCCAGTTCATCATCCGCACCGACAACGGCCGCCATTCGATCACCATGAAAGGCGTCGACCTTGCGGAGACGATGTCGGATCGCCGCGCGGAAACCGCCCCGCTGCTTGCACCGAATACCCGCGTCGCGTAATTTTATCTCGCGCCGCTTCATCGCGATACCACTTGCGTCGATCCCCCGCCCGCTCGAAGTGCTGTACCGTCGAACCAGAGGAGCTCGATCGCTTTTTCCAACCAAGGGGTCGTTCCCACCGAGGCTCGAAAATCCATGGTAAGTATGGGCCAACGTGTGCGAGGGTTGGAGCGCGGCCAGTCGCTTAACTGCCAGGGAAGCTTCCCAACAACGAACCTGCCGACCCCCACCGCCTTAATGGCCGTCAGTTGAGGCGCGGACGTAAGTCCGCGCGCTTGGGAGCAACCGCGCGTTCGGGCTAAATCCGCTACAGCCGAAGTGTGCCTCGACTCAGCTCTTCCGCCCAAACGTGAATTCCAGATGTGACTTGATCACCAGCCTCGGCTCCTGTGGCGTCAACCCCGCGCCGATCCCGACACTCCACACCAGATCTTTGGCGACCTTGAGATCCACGCCCGGGTAAATCAGATGAACCTGCCGCCCCCAGGACGCAAGCCCAGGAAGCGTCCCGAGCTCGCTGTACCACTCCATATACGGACGCAGCCGCTTATCTTCGTCACCATAAGCGACACGAGCAGCCGGCTCCAGCACCCATCCTTCAAGCACTGCGCCGCGCACTACGCGCGTCACCACCGGATTCAAATCGATCTGCCAATCGCCCAATTTCTTCTCGATGATCGGACGAATCTCGACGTGTACCGTGTCGCTCTCGAACTGCGGGCGTGCGAACGAACATTCCACCACCAGCCCCAGATCCACCGGCAATCCCCAGGATTCCGGCGCATAGAAATGCGGCAGCACCCGCCATCCGCCGTATTGGAATCCCGCACCCGGAATCACGCCGTTCAACTGCATGAACCCCAGCGAAATCTGATCGGTGATCCCGCCCGTCAGTTCGTACGTCATGTGCAGCTGATCGTTAGTCGGCGCCATGGTGCCGTCCGGCGCCTTCGATCCGATCGGCCAATAATTCAAGTGCTGCTCGAGCGAGAACTCCAGCGGCTTGAGCTTTTCGTATTCGTAAACGTGAATTTCGAACGGGTCCTGCGCATACGCCAGCGCCGCGATCCCGATGAGCAATGCGAGCTTCAAGCGGCCATACTAGCACGCCAATCTATAATGGTCTTGTTCCCATGAAAATCTGCTATCTCGACGCGTTTTCGGGCATCAGCGGCGACATGACCGTCGGCGCTTTGATCGACGCCGGAGCTCCGTCACAAGCGATTTTCGATGTCCTCAGCAGCTTCGACACCGGCGCAAAGTACTCCTGCGAAAAGACCATCCGAGGCGGCGTCGCCTCCACCAAATTCCGCGTGGACATCGCGGACGCAGTAGCGAAGCATCGCCATCTTTCCAACATCGTCAAGCTGATCGATGCGTCATCGCTCTCTGATCGCGCGAAACACAACGCCATCGCCGTCTTTCAGCGGCTCGGCGAGGCCGAAGCGCGCGTTCACGGCGTCCCCGTCGAAGGCGTCCACTTTCACGAGGTCGGCGCGGCGGATTCGATCGCCGATATCGCCGGCGCATGCGCGGCGCTCGATCTGCTCTCGATCGACGAGCTGCACGTTTCGCCCATTAACACCGGTAGTGGCGCCGTCAAAACCGAACACGGCGTGCTCCCCGTCCCCGCTCCGGCGACCGCCGCTCTGCTCCTGGGCAAGCCCATCTACTCGCGCGGTCCAGAGGTCGAACTCACGACTCCAACAGGCGCAGCGCTTGCCGTCACCTTGGCGACTCGATTCGGCGCTCTCCCGCCACTGAAGATTTCTTCGATCGGCTACGGCGCGGGTGATCACGATTTCAAACAACAGCCTAACGTGCTGCGGGCGATCATCGGCGAATCCGTGAACGCCGCCCGAGTCGACACTCGTCAGCGTAATCGAAGCAAACATCGACGATTCGACGCCCGAAGTGCTCGGCTACGCACTTGAGCGATTGATGAACGCGGGCGCGCTCGACGCGTCGCTCTCACCGCTGCAGATGAAAAAGAATCGCCCCGGATCATTGCTTCGCGTGATCGCCAAGCCCGAAGATCAGGAAACGCTCGCGCAAATCATTTTCGCCGAGACATCGACGCTGGGTCTGCGCATGCACGCCGCTGAACGCCGCGTCGAGCAGCGTTCCATCGTCGAAGTCGAAACACCGTTCGGGAAAGTGCGCATGAAAATTGCTGCTTCAGGCGCGTTTGCGCCAGAATACGAAGACTGCCGCGCTCTTGCTGCCAGCTCGGGCGCGCCGCTACAGCGCGTGATCGCCGCCGCAAATGAAAGCTATCTAAAACAACGATGAAATATTACCTGACCACGCCGATTTACTACACCAACGCGGCGCCGCACATCGGCCACGCCTATACGACCATCGTCGCAGACACCATCAAGCGCCTGAAACAGATGCAGGGTTACGAGGCGATCCTCACCACCGGTACCGACGAGCATGGAGTCAATGTCGAACGCGCCGCCGAAACCGCCGGCAAGACGCCGCAGGAATACACCGACGTGATCTCCGCTGAATTTCGGAATCAATGGGAGATTCTGGGACTCGGGATCGACCGCTTTGAGCGCACCACCAGCGCTCGTCATGCCGAATGCGTGTACGATCTTTTCCGGCGCTGTCTCGAAAGCGACTCCGTCTACAAGGGCGAGTACACCGGCCAGTACTGCATCTTCGACAATCTGTACGTCAACGAAGCCAAGCCCGGCGATCCGTGTCCGGAATGCGGCCGCCCCACGGAAACGGTCACCGAGGAAAACTATTTTTTCAAGCTTTCCGCATTTCAAGGGAAGCTCCTCAAACTCTATGAAGACCAGCCCGATTTCATCCAGCCCGAAACGCGCCGCAACGAAGTGATCGCATTCGTGAAGCAGGGCTTGACCGATCTTTCCATCAGCCGCACCTCGGTGAAATGGGGCATTCCGGTGCCCGGCGAACCGAAGCACGTGTTCTACGTGTGGTTCGATGCGCTGACCACCTACATGTCTGCTGTTCATGGCGAGGATCGCTGGCCCGCCGATCTGCATCTGATCGGCAAAGAAATCGTCCGCTTTCACGCCATCTATTGGCCGGCTTTTTTGATGGCAGCGGGCCTGCCGCTGCCGAAGAGGATTTTCGCGCACGGCTGGCTGCTGTTTGAAAACGACAAGATGAGCAAATCGCGCGGCAACATCGTGCGCGCTACGCCGATTCACAAGGTGTTGGGCGTTGATGCGCTGCGTTATTTTCTGATGCGTGAAGTGGTGTTCGGACAGGACGGCAGCTTCAGTTACGACGCGCTGGTGGGCCGCTACAATTCCGATCTGGCGAATGGATTGGGCAATCTCGCCAGCCGCACGCTGACCATGATTCATCAATATCGCGGCGGCGCGGTGCCCAAAGCGAACGATCCGGTAATCGCCGCGCAAGCTAGCTCGACTACTGCAATTGCCCTCGACCATTTTGAGAAGCTCGAGTTTTCGAAAGCACTGGAGCACATCTGGGGTCTGATTGCATATCTCGACGGATGTATTGTCCGATGCGCGCCGTGGAAGCTAGCCAAAGACAATAGCCCGATGGCGCAGGAGCAGCTCGATTCGATTCTTTATGGAGCGGCGGAATCGCTTCGCATCATTACCCTCCTGCTGTGGCCGGTGATCCCCGGATCGGCCGAGAAGATCTGGGCGCAGCTAGGCTTCACGCAGCCGATTTCTGAAGCTCGCACCCGCGACCTGCATTGGGGTCGTCTGGAAGCAGGTCAGGTGCTGCGTCCCGTCGTGGCCGTGTTCCCCCGCGCCGACGCGAAGTTGTCCATTGAAAAAATGCGCGAGCTCGAAACCGAAGAATACGCACGCCAGCAGGCCCTGCTCGGAAAAACCGTGGCACCTCCGGCGGAAGCCAAACAGGAAGACAACAAGATCACCATCGACGATTTCCTGAAGGTCGATATGCGCGTCGGCATCGTGAAGGAAGCCGCATCCGTGAAAGGATCCGACAAGCTTTTGCATCTGAAAGTCGATATCGGCGAGGAGCAGCCGCGCAGCATCGTCGCCGGCATCGCGGCTGCTTACAAACCCGAACAAATGGTCGGCCGTAAAGTGGCGATCGTCGCAAATCTGCAGCCGCGCAAACTGAAAGGTCTGGAATCGCAGGGCATGATCGTCGCCGCGTCCATTGGAGACGGCAATCCCGCGCTGGTGAGTTTTCTCGAAGACGCGCCGATCGGGGCGCGATTGCGCTAATGTGCTGAGCCGAGAGTCGTCTCGGCTCTTCCGAAAATGACTCTCATCGATTCTCACTGCCATCTCGATAACGAACAATTCAATCCCGATCGCGACGCGGTAATCCAGCGCGCGCTCGACGCCGGCGTGGAGCGCATGGTCGCGATCGGATCTGGCGACGGGCCGCCGGATTTGGAAGCCGGCATTCGGCTCGCAGATAAGCACGATCCCATCTACTGCACCGTCGGCGTCCATCCGCATGACGCCGCGAAGGCGACGGCAGAGACATTCGACCGGCTTGCGGAACTGTTGAAGCACCCTAAGTGCGTCGCGATCGGCGAAATTGGTCTCGATTATCATTACGATCATTCCCCGCGCGACGTGCAGCGCGGCGTGTTCATTGAACAGATGCGCATTGCTCGCGACGCACGCAGGCCCATCGTCATTCACACCCGCGAAGCCTGGCCGGATACGCTTGCTCTCTTAAAAGAGCACTGGCAGCCTGAACTCGGCGGCATCATGCATTGCTTCTCTGGCTCGCCGGTCGAGGCGCAGGCATCGCTCGATCTCGGATTTTATTTAAGCTTCGGCGGCATCGTGACGTTTCCAAAATCGCTCGACATTCAGGAAGCCGCGCGAATCGCACCCTCCGATCGCATTCTGATCGAAACCGACGCGCCGTATCTCGCGCCGGTGCCCAATCGCGGCAAACGCAATGAGCCCTCGTTCATCGTCGAAACCGCACGCAAACTCGCGGCATTGCGCAACGAATCCATCCAGTCCATCGCCTCCACGACAACAGCGAACTGCCGAAGGCTGTTATTCTGACTCCTGACTACTGTCTCCGGACTCCTCAAAACTATGGCCTTCGGCAACCTCGGTCGATCGTTCACCGCTCTTGAAATCTTCGATCTCGTGCGCACTGACCTCGATCAGGTGGAGCGGGAGATCGGTCTCGAATCGATCGCATCGGTCGAAGCCGTAAACTACATCGGTCAATATCTGCAATCGGGCGGCGGCAAGCGCCTGCGTCCGATTCTGGTTCTCCTTTCGGGCAAACTCTTCGGCGAAACCAATCCAAGTCTGCTGCGCATGGCCGCCGTCGTCGAAATGATCCACGCGGCGACGCTGGTTCATGACGACGTGATCGACATGGCTAAGACACGCCGCGGCCGCCCGTCCATCAACGTAGTGTGGGGCAATCATACTTCCGTGCTCGCGGGCGATTGGTTGTATATGCAGGCGTTCCAGGCCGCCCTGCGTGAGCGCAGTTTCCCGGTGCTCGATCTGCTGATCAACCTGACGCAGCGCATGGTCGAAGGCGAGCTGCTGCAGCTGGATCACATCGGCAAGATCGCCGTCACCGAGACCGATTACATGGAACTGATCGATCGCAAAACGGCGAGTCTGTTCTCTGCCTGCGCACGATTAGGCGCGCTCGCCAATGGTGCGAGCAATCGCGACGAAGCGCGTCTCGGCGAATACGCCTGGAATCTCGGCATCGCGTTTCAATTGATCGATGATGTACTGGATTTCACTTCGCGCGAAAAGATTCTGGGCAAACCCGTGGGCAACGATCTGCGCGAAGGCAAAGTGACGCTGCCGCTGATCTACGCGCTCGAAACGGCCGAGCCTGAAGAACGCCGGCTTGTGGAAACCGTGCTCGCCGATGGGAATTACGACCAGGTTCCATTCGGCAAGATTCTCCATATTCTGAATCGCCATTCCGGCATCGAACGCGCCCGCAAGCGCGCCAATGAGTTCACCGAAAAAGCGCGTTCTATCATCGCGGAATTTCCCGATTCGCCGTATCAGCGCGCGCTACGCGCTGTTACCGACCTGGTTACGGACCGCGATCACTGAACCGACGCCTGTACGGCGGCGGAGCAGGAATCGCGAACCAAGGGACGTGGCGCGGGCCTCCAGGCCTGCTGCGTCGACATTCGTGTCGACGCTTCTTTTCCGCAAGAAGAGGCGAGACGACTCTCGCCTCAGCAGGCTCAAAGCCTGCGCCACGAAGCTGTGGCATTTCTAAAGGCCGTCGCCGATCTGGTCACAGACCGCGATCACTGCGTCGACAAAAGTCGCTTCCAGAGTCCCGAAGGACCGCCCCTCCCTGCATAGGAAAGCATCCGACATCGACTGCGGCGCGAAGCGATTCATCAACGACTGCTGCAGCTTGATCGCGAGGCCCTCCGTCAGCACACGGGCCTCCGCCTCCTCAGAATCATCCGGCACATCTACACGGACATCGCCCGCGCGAATCTCTTTGAGGATCGACGCCAGCGCCTCCGGATCTTTGCGGATCGCACGCAGCACGTCCAGTGCGATCACGTTCCCTGACCCTTCCCAGATAGACGCCAGCGGAGCTTCGCGATACAGCCGCGGCATGATCGATTCTTCGATATATCCGTTCCCGCCCAGGCATTCGAGCGCCTCTGCGACAAAGGCCGGCGCCCGCTTGCCCAGCCAATATTTCCCGATCGCAACTCCGATGCGCGCGAACGCGCGATCGTTTTCATCGAACGCGCGCGCCAATCGCAGCAGCAGCAGGGTCGCCGCTTTGGATTCGATCGCCAAATCCGCCAGCACATTCATCATGAGTGGTTGCGTGACCAGCAGCTTGCCGAACGCCCGTCGATGCCGGGCGTGATGCAGCGCCTGCGCAAACGCCTGCCTCATCAGCGCCGCTGACGCCATCACGCAATCCAGACGCGTGTGATGCACCATATCGATGATGGTGGCGACGCCGCGGCCTTCTTCACCCACCAGCCTCGCTCGCGCGCCGTGGAATTCCACTTCGCTCGATGCGTTCGATCGATTGCCTAGCTTCGGCTTCAATCGCGTCACGCGAAATTCGGCTTGGCGCGGCGTGAAGAAGCACGATAATCCTCCTGGCGCCTGTGCCAGCACCAGAAAAGCATCGGACATCGGCGCGGAGCAGAACCACTTGGCTCCGTGCAACACGTACTCGTTGCTACCAATGTGTTCCGCGCGCGTCGTATTGGCCCGAACATCGGATCCGCCCTGCCTTTCGGTCATCGCCATGCCGATCAGCGCGGCCTTCCCGTATTCGCGCGACGCGAGCTGCGGTCCCCACTGCTCTTCCAATTCCGCGTCACGCCGGATCACCGGCATCGACGAATACGTCATCGAAATCGGACACATGTGACCGGCCTCGATTTGCGACGCCATCATCGCCATCACCGCGCGAACGGTATGCGCGCCAGGTCGCGTCTCGACCCAAGGAAGATGGTGGAGCCCTGCTTCGATCGAGAGTCGCATCAGGCTGTGCCACGCGGGGTGAAACTGCACCTCGCCGCCGCGCAGTTCAGGCGGATTCTCATTCGCCAGCCGTCCCCATTCCATGGTCTCCGCCGACCCAAGCTGTTGCCCCAGCCCGCACAACATCGCGTCTGCCCAGGCAGGCACTCCGGGAAATTGATCGCGCGAGTACAGGTTGCAATCGACCAGCGGCGGCACATCGTTACTTACAGAGTGCATCACGTGTTGTATCTTAACTCCTGAGTGGCCTCCACCGATTATGAATTCCTCACTCACCGGCGCGCGCTCATCGGCGCCTGCCGAATCAGCCCACACAGAGCCGTGACCAAAGGGAGCGGTTCAACGTTCAGGTGGTTTTCGCAATACCTGAAAATGGGACCTGGAAAGTCCGTGGCGTGATCTGGTCCATTCTGCACGATCTGTTCGCGACCTTCGGGATGGGCGTGGATCTGCTGGTTCGCGCGGTGCGCGGCCGCTCGACACGCGAGTATGTGAGCTTTCGTCTTGGCCGCCGGATCGATTCGCTTTCGCCCGTCGACGTCTGGCTGCACGGCGTATCGACCGGCGAAGTGCTCGCGCTCGACGCGGTGATCGCGGAACTGCGCAGGCAACAGCCCGCCATGACGATCGCGGTCTCCACCATGACCGCCGACGGCCTGCGCATGATTCGTCAATTCAAGAACGCGCCCGATCTGGCGTTCATCTATCCGATCGACACCTCATGGTTCGCCAGGCGAATTGTTCATCGCCTGCGCCCCAAGGTGCTCGCGATTCTGGATGGCGACTTCTGGTTCCAGATGCTGCGCGCCTGCGATCGCGCTCGAGTTCCGGTGATCGTCATCAACGGACGCTTGAGCGAAAGGTCGGTTCGCAACTACGCCAGGCTCACCTCTTATTCCGGGCAGATGTTCGATGCGATCTCACTCGCTTCAGTCCAGTCGCCGCTTATGGCGCAACGATTCTCTGAATTAATGCCGGGAGACCGCATCGTCGTAGACGGGAATCTGAAACTCGATGCGAACGTGTCGCCCATTACGGCGCAGCAGCGCGTGGATCTGCGCCGCGGCTACCAAATTGAGGAAAGCGCAATCGTCATCGTGTTTGGCAGCATTCACCCCGAAGAGCTCGCTATCGTCTCCGGCGCCGCGCGGCAGATCATCGAACATCATCCCGGCGTCAAGGTCGTCATGGTTCCTCGCCATCCCGACAAATTCCCAACGCGGCCGAACATTCCGGAATCGATCCTATGGATCAACAAGCTCGGCGTACTGCGCGAGATTTATCAGATCGCGGATGTGGCGTTCGTGGGCGGAACATTTTGCGACGTGGGCGGGCATAATCTCGCCGAGCCCGCTCTGTTGGGAGTCGCGACCATGTACGGCCCTCGCGTCGAATCACAAAGGCCGCTCGATGAGATCTTGCAATCCTACGGCGCAGCTCGACGAGTGGGAACCGCGGACGAACTTGCCGCTGCCATCGATGCACTGATCACCAACCCGGACTTGCGGAACGGCATAGCGGCGAACGGCACACGCCTGTCGCACGACTCCGCCGGATTGACCACCCGCATCGCTAAACGAGTCCTTTCGGCAGCGGGCGTTCGCTAGATTGTGCTATACGAATCTCTATGCCTTCAGAAGAAGATCTCCAAGCTGAGATAAGCCGCCTACGCGCGGAAAACGAGAAGCTGAAGAAGCCTGCACGGGGAACCATGTCGCTAAAGGTCAGCGAGAAAGGCGGATTATCGGTCTACGGGCTCGGCCGGTTTCCCGTCACGTTGTATCGCGAGCAGTGGGAAAAGCTGCTCGGGATGGCCGACCAGATCCGCGAGTTTATTCAGGAAAACGACGCCGCGCTCAAGAAAAAAGAGTAGCGTGGTGCACCATAAATCCTAGTGCCCTAGCGCGACCAGAACACGCTCAGTGATCTCGCGAACCAGTGCGGGCAACGCGGCATCCAAGGCGAGAGTGATCGCCGCCTGAACGCGCTCAGGATCAATCTGCGCGGCCGGACCGCTTGCCGTTCGCGCGCCATCCGGCTCCGGATCAGGCCGCACAGCCGCCATCGCCTCGGCGAACAAACCACGCGCTAACTGCGCATCGTGAATCAGCGGCAGGATCGTTTCCACCACCTGTGAGGCTTCGAACGGCTTCTTGAGAATCGCGTCCGCGCCCGCCCGTTTCGCCTCTTCGATATCGAAAGCTTCGAGCAGCCCCGCGGTCAGGATCACGCGCACGTGGCGATGCGAATTCTTGATGGCGCGGCACAACTCGAATCCATTGCGGCCGGGGAGGAAAATGTCGGCGATCACCAGGTCAGGATCAACGTCGTTCATGCGCAGCATCGCGGTCTCGCCGTCGGTGACGCTCACCACCGCGAAACCTTCCTCGCGCAGAATGCGTTCGCCCATGCGCTGCGCGTGAGGGCTGTCGTCGGCCAGCAGAATGATACTCATTCCGCTTCAGTTTACTGATTCGACGATGTCGATGTGGAAGTCGACTTGGTGCTCTTCGTATTCTTCTTGTTGTTCTTCTTGTTCTTGCTCGTCGACGTTGATGTAGAGGTTGACGTTGATGTTGACGTTGACGTCGAGGTGGATTGCGAAGCAGGCGCCGCGGACGCGTCAGGCTTCGCGTCGGTAGCCGCAGGGGTCGTCGCTCCGGAAGCGGGAGCCGCCGCCCCCTCCTTGGTACGCGCGTCAGGCAATCGTTCCAGCGCCGTTGGATCGGTGACCGGCGCCGCTGTCACATCGGTGATTCCCGATTGTGCCACCGCGGCCGGAACGGTCGCCGGAATCGTCGCCTTCGGATTGGTCATGGTCGGAGATCCCGATTTCGCGGCCATCGA
Organism: Terriglobia bacterium; assembly: GCA_963819125.1. Lineage (GTDB taxonomy): Bacteria > Acidobacteriota > Terriglobia > Bryobacterales > Bryobacteraceae > Palsa-187. Next base: position 154,452 of record CAWFUQ010000003.1, on the reverse strand, counting down.
CGTATCGGGACTATTCTCCAGTGGCAGCATCATCCTGTGCATGAGGCCCGGCTTGGTGCGGTTTTCCTGCTCAAACTTCATGCGCGCCACCGCGGCGGGATCGGCTTCCGGCACCGGCATTTCCAGCGATTGCAATTTCTTCTTGGCCAAGTCGGCAAAAGGGCTCAGCGGATATTCCTTCACGATTCGTCCGAGCGTGTCGCCTTCCTTCTGGCGGAAACGGGGCCCCATCTTGCTCAAGGAGTCGGCGGCGTCCCACAGGGCTTGGTCGGCATGGCTGAAATTCGGATATTGATCGACATCACTGCGCAGCCGGTTCTCGGCCGCCGCATTCGATCCTCGTTTGTGTTGAAATTCGCCCACTGCGAATTCCGCCTGCGCCAGCACTTCCTGGATCTCACGCAGCTTCTGCTCGGTCGCGGGGACATATTTCGAATTGGGGAACTGCGTGATCAGCGTGCGGCATTCCTGCTCGGCGCGCAGCGCGTTGTTGGGATCGCGATCCGCCTTCTCCATCTGGGCGTAGTGAATGTCGCAGATCTTTTTCTGCGATTCCGCGGCTTCCTCCATCTGGGGATAGAACAGAATGAAATCTTTGTACTCGGCTTCGGCCTGCGCCAGGCCATGCGTGCCGCCTTCGCGATACCAGCTATCGGCGATGGCCAGCTTCGCCTTGGCCAGGAACTCGCTGGTGTCGTAAGTGTTGATCAGCGTGTTCAGAGTGAGACGAGCGACTTCGAAATGGCCGTGCTCGATATCCTTGATGGACTTGTCGAACAGCTTCTTGTCGGGCTGCTGTGTGTCTTTGGTGATCGGGTTTTCGTACTTCTTGCGCTTGAAGCCGCACGAAACATCCAGGAACGCGGCCAAAATCATGACCGCCGCGATTTGTTTTGAAAGAGTCATCAAAAATCTATCCTCTCACGCTCACCGGACCGGCTTCTGTGCGGACGGCCCGCGCCGCCGCTTGCATTTCCTCAAAAGCGGCCGCCGGATTCACACTGTGAAAAATGGACGACCCTGCCACCACCCAGTCGACTCCCGCTTGTACCACGGTTGCAACGTTTTCCAAGGTCACGCCGCCGTCGATCTCAATACGAAATTGCAATCCGCGTTCCTTCCGGCGGGCGGCAAGTTGCCGCACTTTTTCGAGCGAATGGGGAATGAATTCCTGCCCGCCGAATCCCGGATTCACACTCATGACCAGCACGTAATCGACGAAATCCAGCACATCGTCGAGCGTCGCCACCGTGGTCGCCGGGTTGATTACCACGCCCGCCTTGGCTCCCAACTGCTGAATCGTACGAAGCGTGCCATCCAGATGCCTGGCCGCTTCGCGATGCACCAGCACCTGATCCGCGCCCGCCTGAATGAAAATCGGCGCATAGCGATCCGGATCTTCAATCATCAGGTGCACGTCGAAGGTCATGCGCGTGATCTTGCGCAGTGACTGGACCACCGGCGGACCCATGGTCATATTCGGCACAAAGTGGCCGTCCATCACATCGAGATGCACCATGGTTGCGCCGGCGCGCTCCACCAGCTCGATCGCCTCGCCTAAGCGCGCAAAATCGGCCGCAAGAATGGAGGGAAGGATTTGAACCATACAACAGAAGTCTTGGAAATTGCTTCTATCCAGGTTATCACGGGCGTCTAAGGTGATTCATCTAGTTGTGCAGGGCGGTCGCTCATCTTTTCCGGACGACGCTGCGGCGACGGCTCAAGCCGGATCGCAGGCGGGAGCGCCTGCCCCACGCGGCTTCAACAATGCCTTAGCGGGGGCCAACGTGGCGCCGGGGTAGCGCAGGCGATCGACTCTTGTCGCCTGCGAGTTCATAAACGCAGGCCACGAAAACCGATGGCCTGCGCTACAGCAAACCACTACCGCTGACGGCACTCTAGGTGATTACGGCAGCGAAGAATCCGTCGCCGGGCTCACGTCCAGGAAGCCTGATTCTCGTTTTGATGACGGGGAAGCCGTCGACCGCGTTCTCGTTTTCTTCGCGTTCGAGCGAACAGGTGGAATAGACCATCAAGCCGTGCGGGGCGAGATGCGGCAGTGCTCGTTCGATCATCTGACGTTGTCTGGATTGGAACTTAGACGGGTCGTCAGGCTTCAGGCGCCACTTGATCTCGGGATTGTGAGCCAGCGTTCCCGTTCCGGAACATGGCGCGTCGATCAGAATGCGATCGAATTTCGTTTGGAACGGCAGCGACTCAGTCGCGTCCAGCACCACGCGCGCGGCTTCAGACGGCACGGCCGCGATCCTTCCGATATATCGATCCGCGGCGACCACGCGAGCACCCATTGCAATCGCTTGCGCCGTTTTGTTCCCAGGCGCAGCGCACAGGTCCAGTAGCGTCATGCCAGGCCGGATATCGAGCAAAGGCACGATCGATTGCGCGCCGATGTCCTGCTGCCGTCCTGTTGCTTCGTTCCAGTAAGCTTGCGGCTCCTCGAGCGCCGCGCTGGCGATTCCCTCCGCGTCTTCGCCATATTGACCTCGCCACCGGTCCAACAGCCATGGCGGGATGCTCAACTCCGTCGCACGATCCGGCCATGCGACAGGATCACGATTCACTTTGCGCAGAATCGCGTTCACCATCGGCGCAGCCGATCGTTTGCGGGCGAGCTTTACCAGTTCAACCGATTCGGTGACCGCCGCGTGCGGCGGGATGCGATCCAGATAGCGAAGCTGATAGATCGCCATGCGTAGTGCGATGCGGACCTCGGGATCGAGCTTCAGATTGGCGCGTCCGGAATAGTGCCCGATCAGAAAATCGAGTTGCGATTGTACGCGCAATGCGCCCATGACGATCGTTTCGGCGAGTGACGCGTCAGGTTCGTTCAATCCGGTTGATTCACGTCGCAGAAGATCAGATGCGTAAGCACCCTCTGTAACGCGCAATAGAACTCGAAACGCGACCTCGCGCGCAGGAGTGATCGGCATGGTCCTATTTGAACGCACAGACGCGATCCAGGGCTGTGGGATCATAACGGCTATGCGGAAGCTTCTTTTCACGCTCGCATGGTGCGCTGTCGCGGCTACCGCCCAGACGCACCGCGCCAAGGCGATCGACATCAAAATCCTCTCCACCATGCTCGCCGATGATGACGGTATCGGCGAATGGGGATTCTCAGCTCTGGTGGTCGTCGACGGACATCGCATTCTGTTCGACACGGGAGCCCGCGAAGATACCGTACAGATCAATGCGCACGACCTGAACATCGACCTGACGAACGTGCCCGACGTGATTCTGAGCCACAATCATATCGATCACACCGGCGGATTAATGACGCTACGAAAAGGCGTGATGACGAAAAATCCCGATGCGCTGGCGCATGCTCATGCCGGCGAGGGAATCTTCGCGAATCGTGGATCGAATCGAATGGTAACGGTTCGCCGCAACTACGAAGCAACGGGTGGCAAGATTGCCGTTCACGATCAGCCGTTCGAGCTATATCCGGGCGTGTGGCTCACCGGTCCCGTGCCGCGCGTCTACCCCGAGCGCAACTGGAGCACCACAGGAACGATCACAAATCCTGATGGATCGAAACGCGAAGACAATATTCCGGAAGATATGTCGCTGGTGATCGATACCGATCGCGGCCTGGTGGTCGTGACCGGTTGCGGACACGCAGGCATCGCCAACATTCTCGACTACGCGCGCAAGAAAGTGCGCAACGCGCCGGTGCACGCGGTGATCGGCGGACTGCACTTGTATCAGGCCGATGACGAACGCCTCAAGTGGACTGCGGGAAAACTGCGCGAGTTCGGCGTCCAGAACATTTTGGGCGCGCATTGCACCGGCATCGAAGCGACCTATCGATTGCGCGAACTCGTCGGATTATCGCGACAGACCGCAGCAGTTGCCGCCGTGGGCGCGGAGTTCAAGCTCGGCGAGCCGATTCGTCCGGGGAATATCTCCAAATAGAATTCAGAATTCAGGAGTCAGAATTCAGAATAAAGGCTTGACGCCCGTCGGGTGCGCGTCGCTGAATCCCTCGACCTCACTTGAGGCGCGACAGCATGGAGCGCGTTAGGAGCGCGGAGAAAGCGGGCGAGAGCGTTCGATGCTCCGCCTCAAGGAATTCGATCATGTGGTACGGCAGATTGAAGGATTGGCGCGCGTCGGACGGCCGTCAGGGTTTTATTCTGAATTCTTCTTCAGCGTGCCGGAATCAGGAAGTGCCCCTGGCTATCGACCGCCGGCTCGCCCGATTTGTCCCATATGAATGTCGCATCGGGCTGCATCTGCCGCGCGTTGCGATTGTCGGCCAGATACGTCGCCAGGATATCGCGACGCAGCCGGGTCACCAGGCGCTTGTCAGAGACCGGGAAAATCAGCTCCACCCGATGGTTCAGATTGCGGCCCATCATGTCCGCGCTGCCCAGATAAATTTCTTCGTGGCCGTTGTTGTTGAAATAGTACATGCGGCTGTGCTCCAGAAACCGGCCGACGATGCTGGTGACGCGAATGTTCTCGCTCAATCCCGGCACGCCGGGACGCAGGCAACAGATCCCGCGGACCAGAAGATCGATGTGCACGCCCGCCTGCGACGCCTGATACAGCAATCGAATCATGCCGCCGTCTTCGAGCGCATTCATCTTCAAAATCAGATGTCCCTCGCGGCCCTTTTGCGCGTGGTCGATCTCGCGGCGAATCAGCTCTTCCAGGCGCTGCCGCATATTGATCGGCGCGACCAGGAGTTTTCGGAAATCGTTCTTGGCGGAATAGCCGGTCAGATAATTGAACAGATCCGTGACATCGGCGCCGATCTGCTCATCCGCGGTGAACAAGCTTAAATCCGTGTACAGCCGGGCGGTGGTCGGATTGTAATTGCCGGTCCCTAAATGTACGTATCGGCGAATGGTCTCGCCTTCGCGACGCACCACCATCGCGACCTTGGAATGTACCTTCAGCCCGAGCAGTCCGTACACCACGTGCACGCCCGCAGCTTCCAGCGCTCTGGCCCATTCGATGTTCGATTCTTCGTCGAACCGCGCCTTCAACTCCACCAGCACCGCCACCTGCTTGCCATTCTCGATCGCACTCAGCAGGCTTTCCACGATCGGTGAATTGCGCCCCACGCGATACAGCGTAATCTTGATGGCCAGCACTTCCGGATCGATGGCCGCGCGCCGCAGGAATTCGACCACCGGCTGAAAGGATTCGAAGGGATGATGCAGCAGCACGTCTTCGCGGCGCAGCAGGGCGAAAATATCTTCCTCTGCTTTGGGATGCAATTCCGAGGGAGTAAAAGGCAGCAGCGGAGCGTCTTTTAAATCCGGTCTATCCAGGCCCAGCACCTGACGAAGCCGGCCAAGATCGAGTGGACCATCCACCAGATAAACGTCACGCGGATCGATTTCCAGATTCGCGATCAGCGTCTCCAACATGTGCTCGGGAATCTCGCTCGACACCTGCAGCCGCACTACGGCCCGGAAGCGGCGCTGCCACACGGCCTCTTCGATCGTTTCGAGAAGATCGTCGCTTTCGAGTTCCTGAATCTCCACCTCGGCATCGCGCGTCACGCGGAACGGAAACGCCTCGATGATCTCCAGTCCTGGGAACAACGATTGAAGATTCTCGATGACCAGCTGCTCCAGCCAGATCATGACCGGCCGTCCACCGGACCCCTGATCCTGCGGCACCGGAACCAATTGCGGCAGCGTGTCCGGAACTTTGACGCGCGCGAATCGCTCCACGCCTTTGCCATCCCGTACCGCAACCGCCAGGTTCAGGCTCAGATTTGAAATGTGCGGGAACGGCCGGCCCGGATCGAACGCCAGCGGCGTCAGCACCGGATACACCACCTGACGGAAATACAGCTCCATCGAGCCACGCTCGCGATTGGTGAGCTGCGAATAATCGCGGATCTCGATTCCGGCGGCTGTAAGCGCGCGGCCCATCTCGCGCCAGGTTTCGTACGCCTCAGCCATCAGGTGCTTGACGGCCGCGCGGATCCGTTCCAGTTGCTCCGGACTGCCGTCGAGCGAACTGCTGGTCACCTTCTGCTTCAGCACCGCGACGCGCACCATGAAAAATTCGTCGAGGTTTGAGAACAGAATCGATAGAAACTTAACGCGTTCCAGCAGTGGATTTTCGGGATCCTGGGCCTCTTCGAGCACGCGGCGCTGAAAAGCGAGCAGGCTCAGTTCGCGATCCACGAAAAGATTTGAATCGCTGGAAGATAGGAGCGGATCGCCGGTGCCCATCGCGGTCTGACTCGAAAGTGCTGGGCTGGTGATCGCCACGCTCATATTTTACCGAATCCTGGATTCCGGCAGATTGTCGTTTCTATTTCAATCAGTTGAAGATTTTATCGCAAGTAAAAGGCGATCCAAACGATCAACCCTACGGCCCCCGGCAGCAGGATCTCGACCCAGTTGCGGCGCACGAACGACATCCACACCGGAGCGGTTTCGATTCCGTCCGCAGTCGTTCCGGGCTGCTTTCCGGTGAGCGAGCTGGCCAGACGCGTTCGCAGGTTCGAGGGCATGCCGTTTAAGGCGCGAACGATCTCTTCCCGGCCGCGCCGGTCAGCGATCAGGATGGTGGCGGAGTTGAAGCTGTTGGTGGACTCCTCCAATTCCCTGCGCAGTCTGGGAGGAACTTCGTTGACGGAGCGGTACACGTGCGTACGGCTGCCCTTGGCGATAAAAATCGTCGACGTCTTTACGGTGACGCGGTTCATTTCCTAGACCCTCTGCCGGTCCACTGCTCGATCTTACTCGCTGCCCCCTGCCGCAGGCTTCTTGCTTCCACGATCGATCGAAACCGCCGGACGCGAGGGAACTCGCGCGGGCTCGTCACCTGCATGGGTTAACGTGGTTTCGATAAATCCGAGCGCGGCCTTCGACAGCGCCTTATCCTTCCTATAGATTAGTCCAATTTGGCGCTCCATGGGTTCAGGACCGAGCGGAATCGCGGCTAAGCGGCCCGCGTTGACCTCTTCGCGGCAATGCGCACTGGCGATGAACCCCACGCCCAGTCCGGCCAGCACGAATCGCTTGATCATTTCCGTCGAGTCCAGCTCCATTGAGATCTGGACGCGATCCTCCACTGGTTCGAGCCACGCCGTCAGACGATTTCTGGTGGTGCCGATCTTGGGAACCAGCAGGGGATAGCCCGCCACGTCGGCCGCCGTAACGCACGCCTTCGATGCCAGAGGATGCCTGGTGGGAACCAGCACCTTGATTTCGTCCGAATGGATCTTGACCACCTGGACGCGTTTCTCGTTGACCGGCAGCGGCGTGATTCCGAAATCAGCCTGGTTATCGAGCACCGCTTCCAGAACGCGCGGCCCCCACGAACGGTCGACCAGAATCTGCACGTTCGGAAATTGCTTCTTGTATTCGAAGAACACGCGCGGCAGAACGTAGATACAGGTCGCTTCGTTGGCCGCGATCACCAGCTCGCCCCGGGGCACGCGTTCCAGCTCGTTAATGGCGTTCTGAGCTTGACGGCGCAGCTCCAGGATCTGCTCCGCGTATTCGGCGAAAATGCGGCCGGCCGGTGTGAGAGCGATCTTAGTGCCCAGACGATCGAACAACGCGGCGTTCATCTCCTGCTCCAGTTGCCGGACCTGGGCGCTGACCGCCGGCTGCGTGCGGAAACACGACTGCGCCGCCTTCGAAAAACTCTTCAGGCGGACGATTTCGAGGAAGGTATGGAGTTGATCGAGATCCATGCCGGAGATTCCATGTCTAGGAGCGACTTAATTCTAACATCGGGATAACATCGGGAAACCGGTAGGCCGTATAGTACAAACAGATGGTTCGATCTCGATACGTGGCCGGCTTCGCGCTGGCGGCGATCTCACTGCTGGCCCAGAAGCCCGAAAACGTCCTGGTAGTGGTGAACGACCACTCCTCCCTTTCGCGCGAGATCGGCGAGTATTACGCCCGACGCCGCTCCATTCCGCAAAAGAATGTCTGCCGCATCCAAACCTCCACCGAGGAGACTGTCCCACGGCTTCAATACAACGTGGAAATCGCGGCGCCCATTGAAACCTGCTTACAGCACGCCCGGGCTGTCGAGAGTGTTTTATATATCGTCACGACCATGGGCGTGCCCTTGCGGATCGCGAAACTTTCGGGAGACTACATGACCACCGACGGCGCGGCGGTGGATAGCGAATTGACGCTGCTGTACTCGGACCTTCATAGCGCGGGGCCGCATAAGATTGCCGGCTCGCTTCCGAATCCGTTCTTCGGACAAAGCGATGCCAAGTTCGCTCATCCGGCGTTTCCCATGTACCTGGTGACACGTCTTGCTGCATACGATTTCGACGGCGTCAAAGGAATCATCGATCGCGCTCTGATCGCTACCAATCGCGGGAAATTTGTGATCGACATGAAAGGCTTTGGCGATGCGGCCGGGGAAGAAGCGTTGAAACGCGCCGCGATCCTGCTGCCCAAGGAGCGAACCATCCTCGATGAAACTTCAAAAGTGCTCTACGATCTGACGGATGTGATCGGCTACGCCGGGTGGGGCTCCAACGATTCCAATCGCCATCGCCGCTTCCTGGGCTTTCATTGGCTACCGGGCGCGATCATGACGGAGTACGTCTCTAGCAACGGCCGCACTTTCGCCACTCCTCCCGCGAATTGGAACATCAGTAATTGGAAGCCGGAATCGGCGAAGCTATGGTTCGCCAAAAGCCCGCAAACCATGACCGCCGATTACATTCGCGAAGGCGTGACCGGAGCGTCGGGCCATGTCGACGAACCTTATCTCATGATGACGCCCCAACCGCAATTGCTGTTGCCCTCTTATTATCACGGCCGCAATCTGGCTGAGAGCTACTATTTGTCGATCCGCGGATTGAGCTGGCAGAACATCGTGATTGGCGATCCGTTGTGCGCGATCGGTCCGCCGAAGTAGGTTTCAGGGCTGGAGCCACAGCGATCCCATCACGCCGGAACGATGATCCACGATGGCGATCCTGATACGGGCGATCTTGGGATCCGGCGCGATCATCTGCTCCACCACGATTCCTTCCTGCTTTCGCTGCGCGTAAACCTCGTCCGTCAGCGCGAGCGTAATGGTCTTGTGAATGGTGGCGAGTGTAGCGCCGTCCGCACTTTGCGTGATGAACGCGGCCTCGCATCCGCCACTCCATTTCCCGGTTTGATTGTCGAGCGAAAGATCGTTCACGTCGATCCTCAGGGCAACATGCAATGACGGCGCGGCCTTCGACCCGCTCTTCTCGACCGCCGCCGCCAGTCCGATGCCGGTCGCGTCGAGCGCGCTTCGTGCCGCCGATTCGAGCAGCGCCATGCGATCGCTCTCGGTGGGCGGCTTTATCAGAGTCGAATAATAACTGGAGCGGTAGCGCGCCTCCGCGCCGGCGCGATTGACCTTCACCTTGATCGGATGGAAGCTATCGTCGGGCGGATCGAGCGCATAGAACGCGATCGTATAACTGGAGTCGGCGTCCTCCATGGCCGTGGCGACCGCCGCTTGCAGATCGTTGGAATTGTGAAACGCGCGGCCCCCGGTCCCCGCGGCGAGATCGTCCATGGTCTCAAAGCCGTCAGGAGCGTCGACGGGAGCGGACCCGAGCTGCCCATTGCCGCGCGTTCCAAATCGCCCGCGGCCCGATCTCACCGTCATGGTGGGCGCCGCTGGATTCGCGACATCCCACGCCGGCATGCCCACGATCCCGCGCGCATCCACCGGATAGATCGCAATATCGGCCGCACTCAGCGCGTGAACCGATTGAGTGACTTCGTCCTGAAAGGTTCGCTCCTCGCGATTCGCCGCAAGCATGCTGTGCCGCTCATCGTTAATCAGGTAGAACGGAAATCCGCTTGAAACCCACACCAGCGTTTTGCGGCCCGAGACGCGAGCCAGATGCACCGCGATCTGCTCCAGCGCATTCGCCGTCAACTTGGCGCGATCCACCTGATGCGCGTCGCTCATTTCGTTAAACGCTTCGAGCATGCCCGCGACGGTAGGATCGTTCAGCATGGTGGTCGACATATTTGGCGGCGGAATGTTCACCTGCTCGTTGGCTCCACGCAGCGAGGCCGAACTCTCGCCCTGATATTTCTCGATGGCGGCCTTGAGCTTGGCGGGATCGTCGGTGAAATCCTGCAATACACGGATTTTGGTGTTGAGCAGATAGATCGCCACGCGGCGCGCGCGATCGCCCGAGTTGATCGAATCGCTCATCGACGCGATGAACTTCAGAATCTGCTTCCGCGCCGTTTGTTGATCCTTGAAATCCGTATTGAGCGCGTCGATGAGCAAGACCGTCGCCGATACCGGCCGCTCAGAACCTTCGGTGCGATTGGTGACGACGCCGGGCGGCGGAGTCTCACTTTGTTTCTGTGATTTCGATTCCGAACGCTCTTTAGGATCCGGGTAGTGCGCCACAAATACGGCAATGGGCCGCTGCTTGCCTTTATCGAAAACCGTGAAATCGCTTTTCGAAAGCCCCGTCACCGGGCCATGGCTGTCGCGCACCACGACATTCACCTGCACCAATCGGGAATTGACGCGAATCGGCTCCTGCGCCAGCAAGACGCCGCTGATTACGATCAGAAATCCCGCGCGAAGCATTTACAGCCAGATTATCACCTAGGCATGAAAACGCATGCCGGCGAAACTCACCACACTTTGCTCATCGATATTCCACTGCTGGTATTTCAGCAACTCGCCCCGAGCCTGCGGCACAGCATTCATGAACGTATAAATCGGCGCCGATCCGCACCATTTGAGGTCATCGTGGTTGTGCTGCACCAGATTCCAGAAGCCGCGTGCGTCTCCCGCATTCATTCGCTCGATGCGTGCGCGGTCCCGCGCCGCGACCGGTTCCATCTCATTGCGATCGGCCGTTGCGTCCAGCTCGTCGCCATAACGACGCCCCATGTGCGCCATGTCGATCCCCAGCACCCACAGCAACCGGTCGCCTTCACGCGCCGCCAGTTCGCCCAGCGCGCCGAACACACGCTTCACTTTATCGTCGTCCTCCGGCATTCCGCCGCGATATAGGCTCCGCGCATACGATCCGCACAGAATCGGCACCACGCGAATTCCCGCGCCGAACAGATGCTGCAGGAACACCACCTGAAACTCGATCGAATGCTCCACCGCGTGGCAATAATCTTCCATAGCGGCTCCCTGCCCCGCTGCTTGCTCCAACTCATTCACGATTTTCAAATCCGGCGTGGTATCACCGAACGGAGTCCGGAACGGCTTGCGCGTCAATCCCAATCGATCCGGCGCCCCATAGTGCGACGTTCCCAAAATCACGAACGTCCGATTCGCATCTTCGGGAGACAAAGCCGAGTACGCCGCCCGATACGAGTCAATTCCACCGAACGGACTGACGTGTGGGGCCGCGATCGCCAAAACTTTTCGATTATCTCCCGACGAGCGAGCACCTTCCAGATACCCTCGCAGCGTATCGGTCAGCGGTGCGGATTCCGCCGGATATCCACTTCCCGCGTGCGACGGCTCCCGTATGTTCGATTCCGCAAACTCGCGCTCGGCTTGTTCCTTTCGGCGCGCGAAATTCCCGTCTTCCAGAAATCCCGCGCCGCTCAGCGTCTCGATCAAATGCGTTGCGATTTCGCCCGCCTGCACATCGCCGGTCATGCGCACCAGGAATGCGCGCAACTCCAGATCGCTCTGTTGCCCATCGAAGAATTCCAGACAAGCGACCAGCGCCGGCGGCACGATCAGCGTCGCATCGGAATAATGAAACGGGTCGCGAATCACCAGCCCGGGCTGTTCCTCTACCGGCGAAGGGAAGAAATCGAGATTGCCGCGAAGGCGCGCGAGCATGCACGCATCCTACACTGTAATTTGCTTCCCCCGCAGACCGCTCCATCGGAACACTACCAGGCTCGCCTCGATTTCTGGCAATCCGAGCACGCCCGCCTGAATCGCGAGTATCGCAATTTAGTTCGCGCGCGGCTGTTTCTGGGGCTCGCTGAAATCGCGATTGCGATTCTCGCCATTGCCGTCACGTTGATTTCTCCCTGGTGGCTGCTGGCGCCGGTGGCGATTTTCATTGCGCTCGCGGTGAGGCACAGCCGCGTCGATAACGATCGCTCCGCCGCCGCGCGTGCGGTCGCCTATTACGAACGATCGCTTGCCCGCCTCAGCAATCAATGGATCGGGAACGGCAACCGCGGCGAGCAGTTTCGCGATCCCAAGCACGTCTATTCCGACGATCTGGATCTGTTCGGCCGCGGATCTTTGTTTGAGCTGATCTCCAACGCGCGCACCGCTGCCGGCGAATCCACACTCGCCCATTGGCTGCTCGCGCCCGGCGACGCGACCCACGTGATCGCGCGCCAGGCTTCGGTGGCCGAACTTCGCCCGCGAACAGATCTGCGCGAAGCGTTGACCTTGGTCGGCGAAGATATTCGCGCGGCGGTGGACGCAAAGATCCTGGGCAAGTGGGGCACGCAACATCCCGCGCATTTCTTCCCCGGCGCACGTATTCTTGCGCCGGCGCTGGCCGCTGCGGCAATCGTGACGATTTCGCTTTATTTCGCGCACGTGCTGAGCTTGCGGCCGTTTCTCGCGATCGTGCTCGCCGAAATTATTTTCACTTACGTCACTCGCGTCGCGGTGATCCAGGTGGTGACATCGGTATCGACTCCCGCGCACGAGCTCGGCCTGCTCGCATCGTTGCTGGAGCGCCTGGAAGCCGAGCCGTTCGAATCCGCGCGCCTGGTGGAGCTGAAGCGCGACCTTGCTTCGAGCGGCCTTCCGGCATCGGCGCAGATCCGCCGGCTGACGCGTCTTGAATCGCAGATGGAATCGGCCAAGAATCAATTCTTCGGGCCGATTGCCGCCGCCGTTCTCTGGATTCCGCAATTCGCCATGGCGATCGAGGCTTGGCGCAGCCAGTTCGGCCCGCACATCGGCCAATGGACCGCCGCCATCGGCGAATTCGAAGCGCTGTGCTCGCTGGCCGGCTTCGCGTATGAACGTCCGCGTGCCGTATTCCCGGAATTGATCGCTGCATCCGGTCCGCTGTTTGAAGCGCATGCGCTTACGCATCCGCTCATCCCGCCCGAATCGGCGATCGCCAACGATGTTTCCTTGGGCGATCCGGCGCGATTGTGGATCGTCAGCGGATCCAACATGAGCGGCAAGAGCACCTTGATGCGTGCTATCGGATTGAACGCGATTCTGGCGTGGGCCGGGTCAGCGGTCACCTGCGAATCCCTGCGAATCTCGCCCATGCATATCGGCGCATCGATGCGCGCCAACGATTCGGTGATCGATCACCGCTCGCGATTTTATGCCGAAATCGAACGTCTGCGCGATATCGTCAATCTTTCGCGCGATGGCGCGCTGCTGTTTCTGCTCGACGAATTGTTGAGCGGCACCAATTCGCACGATCGCCGCATCGGCGCGGAGGCGCTGGTGCGCGGCCTGGTCGCCCGCGGAGCGATCGGCCTGGTGACGACGCACGATCTTGCCCTCGCCAAGATCGCCGATACGCTGGACGGCAAAGCAGTGAACGTTCATTTCGAAGATCATCTGGAAGGCGGCGAGATTCGATTTGATTATCAGCTTCGGCCAGGCGTGGTCACGCGCAGCAATGCGCTGGAACTGATGCGCTCGGTCGGCCTGGATGTATAAAAGGACGTAGCGCAGGCCATCGGTTTTCGTGGCCTGCGTTTGCGAACTCGCAGGCGACAAGATTCGATCGCCTGCGCTACAGCAAACGCTGGTAGTGTCCCCATCTTCAGCACGCTCATAGAGGATAAAATCGAAATTAATGAGCATCGTGATTACAGGAGCGGCGGGCGGGCTTGGCTCCGCGGTGTGCGGCGTGTTTCAACAAGCCGGTGTCGATATCGTCGCAGTCGATCGCGAGTGGCGCAAGCCCCCATCTTTCGCGACCATCGCCGCGGATCTGACCACTGCCGCAGGCGCTGACGCGATGATCGAACAGGCACTGGCACACGGGCCGGTGGATGGGCTGATTCATCTCATCGGCGGATTCGCAGGCGGTTCGCCGGTCGCGAGTACGGACGACAAGACCTGGGATGCGATGATGAATCTCAATCTGCGCGTCACATTCCTCACCATTCGCGCGGCGTTGAAACCGATGATCGCTGCCAGGCGAGGCCGCATCGTCGCCGTCGGATCGAGAGCCGCTGTCGAAGCCTCACCGAACTTCACCGCCTACGCAGTTTCGAAGGCCGCGGTGGTTGCTCTCATCAAGAACCTCGCCGCCGAAGTAAAAGACGTCGGGATCACTGCGAATGTCATCTTGCCCAGCACCATCGACACACCGGCGAATCGAGCTGCCATGCCGACCGCCGATTTCTCCCAATGGGTCGCGCCGCAGTCGATCGGGAAGTTGCTGCTGTGGCTCGCCTCCGACTCCGCGGCCGACACCAGCGGAGCTGTGATTCCGATTTACGGGAGAGCCTGAACATGCGAACCAAATTGTCTAGTTCCGAAATCTCAGAAGCGCTGGTCGAGCTGCACGGCTGGTCGCTTCACAATGGCAAGCTGCATCGTGAATACCAGTTCTCCGGCTTTCCCGAGGCGTTCGGCTTCATGGCGACCGCAGCGCCGACCATCCAGAAAATGGATCATCATCCGGAATGGTCGAACGTCTACAATCGCGTGACGGTTGATTTGAGCACGCACGACGTCGGCGGGATCACCAAGCTGGATTTCGAGCTCGCGCTGCTGTTGGAAGGCATCGCGCGAAAATTGTTATGAGATTTGCTCTCGCGATCTTCGCGATCGGACTGACCGCGCTCGCGCAAGAGACGTATTCCGGATCGGCGACGCTTGGACGCGCTGGTCGATCAAGCGGTTCACGATGGATTAATTCCCGGCGCTGTCGTGGTCGCCGGCCGCGACGGAAAGATTCTCCACCGCCGGGCCTACGGCTCCAGAGCGCTGGTCCCATCGCGCGAGGCAATGACAGTCGACACCATCTTCGACGCGGCATCGCTCACCAAAGTGATCGCGACCACTTCATGCCTGATGAAATTATTCGAACAAGGCAAGCTGCGCATTGCCGATCCGGTGACGGCATACCTTCCGGAATTTCAGGGCGGCAAAAGTGACATCACCATTCGCGATCTGATGACGCACTTCTCTGGCCTGCGTCCCGACCTCGATCTGGAGCCCGCGTGGTCGGGCTACGACACCGGCATTCATCGCGCGCTGATCGACAAGCCTGCGGGCCCGCCCGGCGTGCGCTTCGTCTACAGCGATATCAATTTTGAGCTGCTGGGCGAGATCGTGCATCGCTTGAGCGGCAAACCTCTGGATCAATTCGCGCACGAACAGATCTTCGAGCCGCTGGGCATGAGCGAATCGCGATTTAATCCGCCCGCATCCTTGCGGCCGCGCATCGCGCCCACCGAACTCGATCCGGCAACGGGCGCTCCGTTTCGTGGCATCGTGCACGATCCCACGGCTCGTTACATGGGCGGCGTCGCGGGGCACGCGGGATTGTTCACCACCGCGACCGATCTTTCGAAATTCGCCGAGATGATGATCGGGCTCGGTGAAAGGAACGGCGTGCGAATTTTCTCACCGCTCACGGTTCGCAAATTCACTTCGCCCAACACGCCGCCCGATCAGCCCATCCTGCGCGGGCTCGGCTGGGATATCGATTCGCCTTATTCATCGAATCGCGGTGAACTCTTTCCGATCGGCTCGTATGGTCACACCGGTTTCACAGGCACATCGGTGTGGATCGATCCGTCGACCAAGGCGTATCTGATCGTGTTGACCAACGTGGTGCATCCGCATCGTGGCAAGAGCCTCTCGGCCTTTCGCAGTAAGCTGGCGACGGCGTTTGCGGCGTCGATTGGAGTCGATGCGCCTGGCGTGAGCGTGGTCGGCTACAACGAAACATCGAACACCGCGCGCCGCACGATCGCGCCGAATCATCAGACGCTCACCGGAATCGACGTGATGGAGCAGGATAACTTCGCGGCGCTGCGTGACAAGCGCGTCGGCCTCATCACCAATCACACCGGCGTCGATCGGCAGGGCCGCCGCGATATCGATGTCATGATCGCCGCCGGCGTGAAACTCACCACGCTGTTTGCGCCGGAGCATGGCCTGGAAGGAAAGGAAGATCGCTTCGACAATGCCGATTCGAAAGATGCGGCCACAGGCTTGCCCGTCTGGAGCCTGCATTACAACGGTCGTTATCGCATGACGCCGGAAATGCTGCGCGACGTCGACGTACTGGTGTTCGACATTCAAGACGCCGGCGCGCGCTTCTACACGTATTCGTGCACTATGCTGTACGCGCTCGAGGAAGCGGCTAACACAAATCATCCCTTTTACGTGCTGGATCGCCCGAATCCCGTCACCGGTGTTCACGTCGAAGGCCCACTTCTTGACGACGACCTGCACAGCTTCGTGGGTTGTTATGCGATGCCGATTCGTCACGGCCTCACGCTCGGTGAATTGGCGGCCATGGCGAACAAGGAGCGCAGTCTTCACGCCGATCTACATGTGGTCACAATGAAAAGCTGGTCGCGCGGCGACTGGTTCGATGCGACGGATCTCCAGTGGATGGACCCGTCGCCCAGCATGCGCAGCCTGAACGCCGAAACGCTGTACGACGGGCTCGCCATGATCGAAGCGGCAAAGAACTATTCGGTCGGGCGCGGAACCGATAGCCCGTTCGAGCAGATCGGCGCGGATTGGATTCACGGCGCAGAGCTCGCGCAGTTGCTGAACGCGCGACAGATTCCAGGGGTGCGCGTGTACCCGACGCGCTTTACTCCCAACGATTCGAACTTCAAAGGCAAATCGATCGAAGGCGTGCGATTCGTGGTGGTGAATCGCGAATTGTTCAGCGCGGTGCGATTGGGGCTGGAGGTCGCGTCGGCGTTGCAAAAGCTCTATCCCGGCAGAATCGATTTCGAAGCGTGTAAATTTCTGATCGGCAATCGCAAGGTGATCGACGCCTTGAAGCGCGGGGACGACGCGCGCACCATCGAGCACAGTCTCGAAGACGGCGTGCAATCCTTCATCGACCGCCGCAAGCCGTTTCTGCTCTATCCGCAGTAGCTATTCGACCTTCGCGTCGAAAACGCCAGTTTCGATCACGCCGGCGTGTTTCATCTGCACGATGATGCGATAGTCACCCTGCGACGGAAATCCATAAGGGAAATAGGCCACAGCGGGAATCTGGCTCGCGTCGTGATGCATGCCCTGATGATCCTCGGCTGATGGATTCGCCAGCATCAGCGCCGCCATCGGCACCGTTCCCGAGGGATGCACGTGAGCAAAAACCGTGCCGTCTTTCTTGACGAATGCCGCGTGACCTAACATGCCCATGTAGAGTTCGGCATCGTTCACCGGCTGGCCATTCTTGTCGACCAGCTTGAATTTGAAAATCTGCCCTATTTTCGATCTGATTTGCGCCGCGGGTTGGTCCCAGACGATTCGCGCGCCATCCGGCGATTCACCGCGAACGCCGCCCGCATCGTCGCCAGTGAGCGGATTCCCCGCGATCGCCTGGGGCAAATTCAAATCCGCGACCACCGTTTCCGCGAATCCACTGCGATGCACGACATCGCCGTACAGCTTGTACGCGCCGGCAGGCATCGCCGGCAGCGATTGCACGAACTCACCAGGCGCGCCCATCTCCGGATGCAGATGCCACACGCGATTCGCATCGGGCTCCGCGATCACGTACAGATGCATCAGATGCCCGTGATCCGGAATGAAATCGTTGAGATTGCGGCGAATCGACCAATTGGTTTCCTTGAGATTGAGTTCCAGCCGATCGCCCGGCTTAACCTGCGCGGTCATCGCGAGAGGCTTATAAATGTAGCCCGCGTAGTCGTTGGCCTCGGCCGACCACCAGCGATCGCCCTCGAACAACGCGAACGCGATGAACGCGGCGGTGGCGGCCATCAAAATTCGCGCGCGCCGTTTCGATCGCAGATCGCCGGGCGATCCGGGCTCGAGCTGCGCTTCGCGCGCGGCCGCTC
The DNA here is from genome assembly GCA_963819125.1 of Terriglobia bacterium. Classification (GTDB taxonomy): domain Bacteria; phylum Acidobacteriota; class Terriglobia; order Bryobacterales; family Bryobacteraceae; genus Palsa-187. The sequence goes on along the minus strand of CAWFUQ010000003.1, from coordinate 136,480 downwards.
CCACGATGCTGACCACTCCATACGCCAGCACCAGCATCATCACGAACAGGCCCACACCCATCGCGGTCTGCATGGGCTTGGTGCGGGATGCGACGGCTGGCACCGGCACCGAAAGCTGTCCCGGCCCTCTTGCTCCGTCCGCCTGAATCCGCACCTGCCACGATCCCGACGCCATGATCCACAGCGATCCGGTGAAGAATTGCGGATCTTCTTTCGATCGCTTCATTACATCCGGCGTGGGAGGATGCTTCGATGCCTCGCCGGTCATCGGCATCGGCGTGATGTGAAGGTCCGTGAGGTCAGGCGTGCCGGTTCGGACTTCGATTTCAGCGACGCCGGGAATCACCGTCGGCGGACGAATGGTGACGAACACCGCGTACGGACCCGCCGCGCCTTCCAGATAAATATCCGGGGATCCGACGTGCGCCTGCGCACACCACGCCACGGCGAATAACAACGCGAGCCGCCGCGTCACTATCGTTTCACCGTGCGCATCCAGTTGCCCCAGCCTAATCCGATGCGCGACGCCACCATTGAAATCGCCACGGCGATCGCCAGGCGGGTCGTGAAGTTGGCCTCCGGCCCGAAGAATACACCGCGCCCTTCCAGCGAATTGGCAGGAGTTCCGTAGTCGCGATAGATGGTGCCGAAGAAGGGATTCGCCGCGCCGGGCGAGACCAGGAAATCTGCGAACAACCACTGCGCCGCGAAGAACACGGCGAAGAACGCGACGCCGCACGCCACCGCTTGAACCCACACGTTGGTGCCGCTTTTACGGAAACGCGAGCGCATTACATCAATGGCGATTGCCGGGAGAACCAGCAGCAGTGGAAAATTCGGCGGAATGAATTGGGTCACCGGATTGAACACCGGCCCGAGCTTCGGCTCCGCGGGAAACCGCGGCAGGATCCACACCAGGCTCGCCATGAAGAGCATGTAGATCGCGGCCATGATGGTGGCGGCCCAGCGATCCTCCGATCCCGCTGCGACGCCGATCATGACCAGCGGAACAGCGATCGACATCGCGATGAAGAAGGTTCCGGTGTGCTGGAACACGCGGAAACTGTATTCCATGGTCATCACCTGTAGCGAGATCAGCAGCATCGCGCCGACGTAGAGATAAAGCGCATTCAGCAATCGCCGCGTACTGCCTTCGGCCCGATTCATATAGCCCAGAATCATGATCAGGGCGCCCAATTCGATCGCATTCACACCCAGCGCCAGCACGGCGTGTGGAGGGCTCAGGATCTTTACGTCGAGCCCGTACGCGTTGTGCCACCAATCGTCGAACGGCGCGGATACCAGCATCGCGATGCCGCCCCACGCGGTGATGAACGCGCCCAGCGGCCCGTAGAATCCCCACATTCGCACCGATGATTTACGAACTTCCGGCAGCTTGCCGAAGGTGGTCGCGAGAATCAAGTACGCCGACGCGATGCCCGCGATGATGCCGCACAAATAAATCGCCATGTGCGGCGGCGTCCAGAACGTGTCGCGGCCGATGGAGCGGTGCCACGAAATGTCCCACTCCACGCCGATCATGGCCGATGTGACGCCCACAATGGACGCCCACAGATACCACGGGACATTTACTTGATTCAAACCGTCATTTTGGTTCGACATAGTTGATGTTCATCTTCCTGGCGACTTTAGCAACGATTTCGATCGCGCGATCCAGAATTGCGGGCCCGTGCTCTGATGTGACGATGGTTCTGATCCGCGCTTTCCCCTGCGCGACCGTCGGATACCCGATCCCGGTGGCAAATAAGCCTTCCTCGAACAGAGCGCGTGAAAATGCGTGCGCCGTGGCCGCGTCGCCCACCATGATGGGCGTGATTGGCGTCTCGCTGGTTCCGGTCGATAGTCCGTTGGCATGCAGACCTTTTTGGAAATAACGAGTGTTCGACCACAATCGTTCCATCCGTTCCGGTTCTTGCTCCAGGATGTCGAACGCAGCCAGACACGCCGCCGCAACGGCCGGCGGATGCGACGTCGAGAATAAAAACGGCCGCGCGCGATGATACAGAAACTCGATCAGATCGCGGCTGCCGCATACGTAACCGCCCAGCACGCCGATCGCTTTCGACAACGTGCCGACTTGAATATCCACGCGGCCGTGCAGATCGAAATGATCCACGGTACCGCGCCCGTTGCGGCCCAGCACGCCTGACGCATGCGCGTCGTCGACCATCATGATCGCGCCGTGTTTTTCTGCGAGCTCCGTCAACTGCGGCAGCACGCCAATATCGCCATCCATTGAAAACACGCCGTCGGTGATCAGCAGTTTATGGCCCGCGACCCCATCCAGAGCCGCCAGCTTTTCCGCGGCGTGCGCCGCGTCGCGATGGCGGAATACGTGGATCTTCGCTTTCGATAAACGGCAGCCGTCGATGATGCTGGCATGATTCAGCTCATCGGAAATGATGTGATCTTCAGGTCCGAGGATCGCGGATACCGTGCCCGCGTTCGCCGCGAAACCAGATTGAAATACCACGCAAGCTTCGACGTTTTTGAATTTCGCGATGCGCCGCTCCAGCTCCATGTGCAGATGCATCGTTCCGGAGATGGTTCGCACGGCGCCCGATCCAGCGCCATATTTCTCTGCCGCCTCGACTTCCGCCTTCACCAACTTGGGATGATCCGCCAGGCCGAGATAATTGTTCGACGCGAGGTTGATCACCTCTTTCCCGTCGAAGCGCGAAATCGGCAAGCACGGCGATTCCAGTTCGCGTAGCCGGTTGTACGTTCCTGCCTTTTTGAATCCTTCCAACTGCTCCGTCAAATAAGCGAGCGCATCTCTTTTTGATTCTGGCATTCTTTGATTCTGCCAGAGTTCATATCTCCAACAGATATGCTCGCGCGGGTAATCCCGTCAATTGACGAAGTGCATACCCGTACCATTGAAGTTGGCGAAGATATTGCTGGCGGCGATCCTGTGAATCCGCGTCCGTCTTGAAGTCGACAATCACCCACTCATTGTTTTCGACGAAGGCTAGATCGATCGCACCTTCGAGCAGCATGTTATCTTCGAGCGCCAGCGTCACCGGATATTCGCGATGCAGCCGCGCCGAATTTCGCGCACGAATCAACAGCGGATGGGCGAGTGCAGCTTCCACGGCCGATCGCGCTCCGTCGATTTCCTCACTCGTCGCACCGATCGACCGCGCATTCAGTACCGCCAACCTCGCGATCGTGTCGCTCTTTGCGTCGAACGCAACATCGCGCATCACGGCATGCACCAGGGTTCCGAAGCGCCGTCCCGACGCGCGACCTTCCCTCTTCTCGATCGTCTCGACCGCGACCGAAATTGGATCACCCGGCGGCTGCGTCGCGGCCTGGCTGGCGAGAAACACTCGAAAGCGCGGCGCCGCGCCGGTTTCGATTAATTCCGCGCGCGCCCGCTGCCATTCGCGATAGGCCGCGAGGCTCACGCCTCCGTCTTCGGCCAGGATTTCCTTTTGCCGCAATCCCAAGCTCGCATCGACGCCGAGTCGAAGCTTCGATGGATCCCACCACACCACTTCATGCGATCCGCGCTGGGGCCGAATCAATCCTGGTCTCACCGAGAATTCCTCTTGGCGATCGTATTCCAACGGTCGCTCCACCACGGTCGCGTTGCCGAATTCCGGGCATCCCGGCGCTCTGGACGAATTCCGCCAGTTCTCGCGCGAGGGATACAGCGCTTTGTTCAACGGCGATAGCCAGCCTTCAAACGGCTCATCGCCGATCGCGGGAACCACCAGCAGATCGCGCGCGCGAGTCGCAGCCACATAAGCCACGCGAATTCCTTCCTCACGTTCGCGGGCGCGTTCGTGATGCTCATTCTCGGCAAGCTCCCGCGGAGCGCAGCGCAGCAGGCGTGTCGCGCTCAATCGTTGCTTTCCGTCGACGAACTGATCCGGCTCTCGCGCCGAAAGGTTCGCAGTCAGATCGGCAAGAATTACGACTTTGAACTCCAGCCCCTTCGCTCCATGCACCGTCATCAGACGCACACCATCTGAATCCTCTTCGAGCACCGGCGCTTCGGCAGTCTCGTCTTTTTCAGACTGCGCGATCAACTCTTCGACGAATCCGCGAAACGATGTGCCACCGGACAATTCATAACTGCGGGCGAGTTCTGCCACGCGCGCGACGTTCGCCAGAATCTGATTCCCGCCCGGCCGAAGCACAAATCCCGCATGTGCGCGTGTGATTTCGAGCAGCGCGTTCACCGTCGCTGCGAACGATTGGCGATTTCGCCCGCGATGCAGCTCGGCAAGAATGCGCAGCGCGTCAGCGATGGGCTCGGTCCGCGCATCCTCGGCGATTCGAAACGGATGCAGCGGCCCATGCGCGTCGCGATAAATCAGCAGCATCTCATCGGGGATCGCAAATAGCGACCCCTTGAGGGTCGCGAATACACTGAGCTCGTCGTCTGGCCATTCGATCGCCGTGAGTGCTACGCGCAGCGTCTCTACCTCTTCGCGATGATGAAACGATTTCGATCCCGCGAGCAGATGCGGAATTCCGCGCGCCTCCAGCGCTCTGGCGTATTCGCGAGTCAGATCGTTGCCGGCCTGGGTGCGGCGCCGGAACAGAACCGCGATGTCGTGTGCCTTGAATCCCCAATCGCTTTCGCATGTCAGCCAATCGATAAAGGCAGCGATCGCATCGGGCAGGCTGGCATTGATCGCTTCTTTCGAGATTCGCGATTTATACGGCCGAGGAACCGGCAGTGCGATCACGCTGGGACGGCTATCGTGATCGGAGCGATGTTGCTCCAGTTCGGCCCAATCTGCTTGGCCGGAATCAACATCGCCCGCCATTTCCGTTTCAAACGCGGCATTGATGAATTGTTGAATGTTGCGGACCGCGCGAAAGCTGGTGGTCAGCCGCTCGAACAGCACATCGCGAACCGTCAATGCCTCCCGGACCGCACGATACTGCACCAGGTCGGCTCGCCGGAATTTGTAAATCGATTGCTTGGGATCGCCCACCAGCAACAGCTTTCCCGGCTTTGGGCGCACCGCCTCCCAATTCGATTCCTCGGGATTGTCGGCGGCCAGCAACAGCAGGATCTCCGACTGCAGCGGATCGGTGTCCTGAAATTCGTCGATGAACAAATGCGTGAAGCGATTCTGAAGATACTCGCGGACGTCGGGCTGTTCACAGATCAAATCGCGAACCTTGATCAGCAGATCGACGAAATCTAGCTTCCCTGCCCGGTGTTTCCGGCGCTCGTATTCGTCGATGACGCCCTGCATTTCTTCGCGCAGACCGGCAGCGAGATCCGCGTCGGCGCGTACTCGAAATTCGCCGATCCATTTGAGCAGATCTTCGCGCTTGGCCAGCAATTCTTCACGCGGCACGTCGCCATAGGCGCCCGATCCTTTGCGCAGATCGCGCAAATCGCGCCCGAGTTTCAGCACCAGGCCTTCCAAGGCATCGTAATCGCGCGGTCCGGCGCGTTCGGCTCGATCGATGGATTCCGCAAGATAACGCGCCGGCGCAAGATGCTTGTAGAGATTGTCAGTGACGCGCTTCGGCCGCGCGCTCGCCTCCGCGAGTTCGAAGATCAAGCGCGCGATGGTGTCGAGTTCCTCTTCGCGCGAAAATAATTCGCGCTGCCACGCGGTTTTGTAGTCGCGCCATTCGATCAGCTTCTTGCCCGCCCAACGCAATTGTTCTAAGGGCGGCGAATCGTCCCACGAATCGCGCCACGCCAATCGCGCCAGCGCTCGCTTCAGCGCCGGCGAATCCATGTCGAGACGTTGCTCCAGCCAGGTGCGAAAGGCGCGTTGATACAGACGATCCGCTTCCTGCTCGTTCAACTCGATGAACGCGGGATCGACGTTCGCCTCTACCGGACGTTCCCGCAAAATCTGCGCGCAGAACGAATGAATGGTGCCGATGGAGGCTTCTTCCAGGTGCTTCAGCGCCTCTTCGACGGTCGCTGATCCATGCCGCGCCTTGTCCAGCTCTTCGCGCAATCGCAGCTTCAATTCCCCCGCCGCTTTGTGCGTGAACGTCACCGCCGCGATCTGCTTAATGCTCGCCTTGCCCTGCCGCAGCACTTCGACAATTCGCGCGACCAGCACCGTAGTCTTGCCGGTGCCCGCGGACGCTTCAACGATCAAGCTGTGATCGAGGGCCGAGCGGATGCGCTCGCGCGCCTGCGCATCTGACGACGATCTCGCGGCGGGATTCATGCCATCGCTCGAATCTCGGTCAGGGGATCGATGCGATCGTCGCGACGCTCCTTGTACACCGCCGCGCGGCGTTCCTCATATGGCCCGCACACCGCGCGATAGTCGCAGCTCCTGCATGTGTCTTTCTGCGGCAAGGGCGGCAGAAATCCCGCACCGATCGCGCCATCGATATTCTCCACCAGCCTGCGCAAGAACGCCTTCGATTGCGCGCTCACCTTGATCGGCGTGAACTGATACCCGCCCTTCTGTGTCGAAAAAAACAAACGCCCGTACTCGACCGGCTGCCCCAATAGCTGCTGCGCCGCCATCGCGTACAGCAGCGGCTGCAGAAATCGCCCTCCTCCTACGTAGAGAGGAATCGGATCCGGCGACTTTCCGGTTTTATGATCGGTAACGCGCAGCGCACCAGTGGTCGCGTTGCGTTCCACCAGATCGATGGAGCCACGCAGCCGCACGCCCGCATCATCCAGCACCGCTTCCTCCACGCGACTCGCGGGATCATGTTCGCCGGTCGACTGCGAAAGCCCGAACGCGAACTCGAAATGAATCGGCGTCCAGTCGTCATCATTCTGCGCGACGAACTGCAACCAGCCGCGCAAGTCCGTGCGCAGATCCTCGATCTCGGTGTGCCACACGCGCTCAATCGCGGGCGCCAGCTCTTCGCGATACTTCGCTTCGGTCTGATTCAGCACCGCATCGGCAATTTCAATGGCCTCAACCAGCGACTCCGCACGCACTGGCAGTAGTTCGCGATCCTTCAAGGCATTCAGCACCGCGAACTGAGCCGCGTGAAACAGCGCGCCGCGCGTCAGCGGATCCAGTTGTTCGATGGGCGCGGCATCTTCGCGCGGGCGCAGCCCGTAAATTCCATGCAGCGCGAATCGATAGGGACACGCCGCGAACTGTTGCAGTGCAGACGGCGACCACGCGCGCGCCATCAATCGATTCTTTGCCAGTGCGGCGAGCGCATCGGCGTGGTGCGTGATCAACCCGTCGGCTTCGCGCCATTTCGGATCCCAGCGCCGCCAGCGCGCGCGCAGCGATCGCGCCAGCCGCTCATTCGCCTCCACCAGATATCGCGCACCGCTCGATTTCTCTAGAGCATCCCGCAGTGTCACCAGATCGTATTCGACATCGTCGATCGCTTCGCCAATTTCGGACGGCGCCGGCCAATTCAGGCGCGCTGGTGCGGACTGCCGCATCTCGTCTTCAAACGATTTCAACTCCGGCAGCTTTCCATGCGCGGCTCGCGGCAGCTCCAACGCGTAAAACGAGGGAACGCGCGGGCGCGATTCCGCGACGTCCATTCGTGGATAGGACGCGATCAGCCGGGTCTTCGCCGCCGCGGCCGCGATGTTCAGCCGCGCACGCTCCTGCGCCACGCGATCGTCGCGCAGCAACAATCCGCCCAGCTCGCGGCGGAATTGATCGAGCAGCAGCGGATCTTCGAGAGCGCGTTGCGGAAAAATCCCCTCCGCGAGTCCGGGCAGAAACACCATGTCGAACTCGCGTCCGCGCGCTTCATCGATCGATGCGACCAGCACGTGCCCGTAGCGCCGCTCCGGCGGCTCCGTGCGCAGAAATCGTAAGCGATCGCTCAGCACTTCAGCGACTTCTTCGAGCGACACCGGCCCCACATCGCCCATCGGCTCGAATTCGGCGAGCATGGCGAGTACCGGTTCCGGATTGCGAAGCGCCGCGCCGGCCAGCTCGCCCAGCTTCTCGATCCACGCTTTCCAGTTTGCCCGCTGCGGCAGTGCGTCAAGAATATCGATCAGCGGAAGCGCGAACGCCTCAAATTCGCGAAGGTGGCCGAGCTTTTTTTCGATCGACCCGCGGCGCGAATCGTCATCGCGTTCGATGATTTTCAGGCGCAGCTCGAATTCGCGTTCCAGGCCTTGCAGGCGGCGCTGCCAGCGCTCTCGTCCGCCGAACACAGCGGCGTCGACCAGCAATTTCTCCCACGCGGCGGGCGTGCGCGACACCGGCGACTCTTCTCGATCGCTTGCACCCACAGCCTCCGTGGCGGGCAACAATTCGTCATCGGCGCCCACCCACTCCGTCGTCCGATCGGGTGCCGCAGGCACCTGTCCAAGAGACAAATATTCGGCAAATCGAGACGCACTGCATTTTTCACTGGCGCATTGCAACAATGCAAGAAACGCCCGGCCGCCAGGATCAGGCCGCGCAGATCCGCGCGAAAAATACGCCGGAATGCGCGCGCGCCGTAACGCATCTTCAACCATGGGCTGATATCGCTCCGGCGATCGCAACAGGATCGCGACGCGATCGAACGCCACGCCTTCACGCGCCAGGCGCAGAATCCGCCGCGCGATCTCGACCGCTTCCAAGCCCTCGCCGGGCGCCGAAAACATCTCGATGCCTGCATCGCCTTCGAGCGGCGACGGCGTTTCGTCGCAGAACAAATAGGCCTGTAGATGTTCAATTCCACGCGCCGCCACCACGCCGAGATCGAGATCCTCTACCGCGACCCCCAGCGCACGCAGCGCGGGTTCGCTGGCGGGGCTCATGGCCGCCAACATGCCGGGCGAACGATCCGCCACGGCCATGACGAACTCGCGATGCGCCACGCTGTCCAGCGGCGCGTCGAGCAGCACCACCGGCAGTTCCAGCCAGCGATGGCGATCCGCGGGCGCGGCCTTCGTCGCTAGCTCAAAAACACGCGCGAGGTCGGCAAGCGAACGTTCTTCCAGTTCCGCCTGATATCGCGCCAGCAACACGGCCAGATCGGCGCCGGGCGCTCCCGCGTCTTCCAGCGCAACGCGATCCACTCGCGCCAGCCGCAGTTCGCTCAAGGTTCTGGCGAGCGCTCGTGCGAATCCCGGAAGGGTTGAGATCCTGTCGAAGTAGCGCAACTGCGCGCGCGTCTCGTGCGCCACCCGAGCCGCCAACGCTTCCAGGCCCAACGGCGTCAGCGGCGCTAAATCCAGCGCCGCCATGCTGGTCCGCGCCAGATCAGCCGCCAACTGCACCAAGGTCAAGCGATGCACGCCAGCTTTTCCGCCGATTTTGTGCACCAAGTCTTCCCCTGCCGAATGGGTAGGTGCGACCAAAATACATTCGGAGCACGCTTCGAGGAATTCACGCGCCGCTTCGAGAAGCCGTCCGTTCGATCGCGATGTTACGAAGCGCCGTGTGCCGCCCGGCATATGGTTCGTTAACTTCTGCGTAAAAAAATGCGCGAAAATCGCGCGCCGTAAAATATCGTCAGCTTTTTTGCGATCCGACCGTAACCCTGGCCGCCCGAGTTGCGTTTGTACATATAACTAAATCCCCGTTACGACAGCGGGCGCTCTCACCCCTTTTCACCCATAGAAAGCGCCCGCTTTTCTCTTGTAATCGCGCACAACGGCACAAACCGCCTGTGCGCTCTTCTCCGGCCGCCGAAAACTCCACAAACATTTTCGATCCTTTCGGCATATTTGCCTAGTCCAGACCATCGAAGAGCACCGAGCTCAAATATCGCTCGCCCGCGTCGGGCAAAATGACGACGATCGTTTTCCCGTTCATGGCAGGCTCACGCCCCAGCCGCACAGCGACCGCGACCGCCGCGCCACACGAGATCCCGCTCAGCATTCCTTCCTCGCGCGCCAGGCGCTTCGCCATCTCGATCGATTCATCGTCGCCCGCCAGCTCGATACGATCCACCACGCTCAGGTCCAGCGTGCTGGGAATAAATCCTGCGCCGATTCCCTGAATCCCGTGCGGTCCCGGACGCATTTCCTCGCCGGCGAGAAATTGCGTGATCACGGGACTGCCCTCTGGTTCGACACCGACCGAGAGAATCGATTTCTTGCGCACTGTCTTGAAATAGCGCGAAATTCCGGTGATCGTCCCGCCCGTTCCGATGCCCGCCACCAGCGCGTCCACTTTGCCGTCGGTATCGTCCCAGATTTCCGGCCCCGTGGTCTTCACGTGAATCTCGGGATTGGCCGGATTTTGAAATTGCTGCAGCAACGCATAGCGATCCGGCTCCGCGGCGACCATTGCTTCGGCGCGCTCGATCGACGCGCCCATGCCCATCGCACCGTCGGTCAAAATCAGATTCGCGCCCAACGCCTGAAGTACCTTGCGCCGCTCCAGCGACATGGTCTCCGGCATCAGCAGCGTGATCTTGTAGCCGCGCGCCGCCGCGACGAAGGCCAGCGCGATGCCGGTGTTGCCGCTGGTCGGCTCGATCAATTGCTTGCCAGGCAGGATGCCGCGTTGTTCGGCATCCCAGATCATGGAAGCACCGATGCGGCACTTCACCGAATACGCGGGATTCCGTCCTTCGATCTTGGCGAGTAACGTGGCCCCGCAACCCTCCGCCACGTGATTCAGCTTCACCAGCGGTGTGCGGCCAATGCTAAAGGAGTTATCCGCGAAAACCATCAGATCTCCCAGTTCGGCACATAGCGTTTCTGCGATTCTTTCCAACGGCGCGCCAGTTCAGCGAAGCTGGTGTGATCCAGAATGGCAGCGACAGAATCATCCACCCGCTTCCACATTTCGGCGAATGCGTGTGCCGTCGCGCGCGGCTGCTTCTTCCCTTCCAGGAACGCGACTACCTGTCCCACCGTGATCTGATCGGCGGGCTTCGATAATCGATAGCCGCCTTCGGCCCCGCGCCGCGATTCGACGAACCCTCCCTGTTTGAGGCTCGCCAAAATCAGTTCCAGAAATTTTTGCGGGATCTTTTGCCGCCTCGCGATGTCGGCGATCTTGACGGGCTCGCCCTGGGGCTGCATGGCGAGATCGAAAATAGCTTGCAAGGCGTACTCGCCTTTAACCGAAATATTCAAACCCCTGATTGTAATCTATTGCGGTTTCCGGCGCGCGCGAATCTCGGCGAGCCTTTGCGCGATGCGCTGCTCGACCCCTCTGTCCGTTGGTTGATAGAATTCACTGCCGCGTAAATTGTCGGGCAGGCATTCCATCGCATTCATGGCATCGTCGAATTTATGCGCGTGCTGATAGCCTTCGCCGTAGCCCCACTGCTTCATCGATTTGGTGGGCGCATTGCGAAGCTGCATCGGCACCGGCAACGCGGGGGCGTTCTGCACCGCCTCCATGGCCGCGCCCAGCGCCCGATACGACGCATCCGATTTCGGCGCGACCGCCAGATAAATCGCCACCTGCGCCAGCGCCAGATCGCCTTCCGGAGCGCCCAGAAAGTGCGCGGCCTGCTGTGCCGCTATAGCCTGTTCGAGCGCTCGGGGATCGGCCAGCCCGATATCCTCAATCGCCATCCGCACCAATCGCCGCGCGATGTACAGACGATCCTCGCCGCCCTCCAGCATGCGTGCCAGCCAGTACAAGGCCGCATCGACATCGGAGGATCGAATGCTCTTGTGCAGCGCCGAAATCAGGTTGAAGTGCTCTTCGCCCGATTTGTCGTACAGCAGCAACTTGCGTTCGATTACCGATTCGACGGCATTGCTTTCGATCACGCCTTCCTGCGCCACCGCCGAGGCGAGCTCCAGAATGTTGTACGCCGCGCGTCCATCGCCGTTCGAATAAATGGCGATCTGTTCCAGAAGATCGCGCGGCGCGGCCAGTTGCAGCAGCTTCAACGCGCGCTCCAGCAGCGTCACGATTTCATCAGTGGTCAGCGCGCGCAGCGCGAACACTTTCGCGCGCGACAACAGCGCCGACACCACTTCGAACGAAGGATTCTCGGTCGTCGCGCCGATCAGAATGATATCGCCCCGTTCGACGTACGGCAGAAACGCATCTTGCTGCGCTTTGTTGAAGCGATGAATCTCATCGATGAAGACTACCGTCCTGCGACCCATGCGCCGCGCGCGTTCGGCATCGGCCATCACGGCTTTGATTTCTTTGATCCCCGCCATAACCGCGCTGAACGGAATGAAATCGCAATGGCTGGTGCGCGCGATCAGCCTCGCCAGCGTCGTCTTGCCGACGCCCGGTGGTCCCCACAGGATCATCGACGTCAGTTCGTCGCGCTCAATTTGCGCGCGCAGCGGCTTGCCAGGCCCGAGAATGTGTTCCTGGCCGACGTAATCTTCCAGGCGCTCCGGCCGCATGCGCTCGGCCAGCGGACGCTTAGCGTCGCTCGCGAGGTCGTCGTGAAGCGGCGCTGAATCGAACAGGCTCATGACGCCGACCTCTGCCGCCGCGCTTCGTACAGCATCACGCCTGCAGCGACCGCCGCGTTCAGCGACTCGACGTTCGACGTCGGAATTCGCAGCGGCGTGGCATGATCCAGCAGGCTCGCGCGCACGCCCCTGCCCTCGGCGCCGATGACGATCGCGCACCGTGCGGTCAGATTTACTTCGTGGACACACTTCTGCGCGCGCGGCGCGGCCGCATACACCGTGATGCCGCGCTGGTCCAGCGCCGCCAGCAACAGCGCCTCGTCTATTTGCGAAATCACCGGCAATCGAAAGATCGAACCCGCCGACGCGCGCAGCGCTTTCGGACTGTACGGACTCGCCGAGCCTTTGAGGAACGCCACACCGGTCGCGCCAAAAGCCTCTGCCGCGCGCACGATGGCACCCGCGTTGCCGGGGTCCTGCACTCCATCGAGAGCCACCAATAGCGATCGTCCCCTCACGATCTGATCGAGCGACCACGCCGGCGGCCTCACCAAAGCGATCACGCCTTGCGTGGTCTCGGTGGATGCGAGTGTCCTAAACGCCGCATCTCGAATCGCGGCCACTCGCGTACGCTTCAGTCCGCGAATGTGGGTAGCAATCGCGCCTTTCACCGATTCCGCGGCGATCACCAGGCCGATCTCGCATTCCGACGCGAGCGCCTCTTCAAGCAAATGAAAGCCTTCAGCGATCGCAAACCCATCTTCGGTGAGCGTGCCTTTCGCGACGGCGCGCCGCACCTGCTTCACCAGCGGATTCTGATCGCTCAACAGCGTTTGCGACATTTTCCAATACAATGTTTGCATAGAGCGCACCGGGGGGTTCAAGCGTTGTGCGCGATGGACTCAATCGAATGAAGCGACGCCTCATCGGGATTGGAGGAGCCGCGCTTGCGTTGCTTCTGGCAGCCGCGCTGGTCTACGTGGCGGTGGTGGCGCGCGCCATCCGCCGCCAGTCGACCGTCAACGAGGCGCGCCCGGCCGATGTGATTCTGGTGCTCGGCGCCGCCGAATATCGCGGCAAACCGTCGCCCGTTCTCCAAGCGCGCTTGAATCACGCCTTGTGGCTTTATCGTCAGGGCCTGGCGCCGCGCATTTTGACCACCGGCGGCCGCGGCGGCGATCCACGATTCACGGAAGGCGAGGTCGCTCGCGCCTATCTGGCGCAGCACGACGTGCCGTCGGAATCGATCATGGTCGAATCGGAAGGCGAAACCACCGTCTACAGCACCGCCGCCGCCGCCGAAATCATGCGCCGCATGAATCTCAAGTCCTGCATCGTGGTCAGCGACGGCTATCACATTTATCGAGTGAAGAAGATGCTCGAATCGGATGGCATGAACGTGTACGGCTCCCCGCGTCCCTCGCAGGAGCGCGACGATTGGAGCGCGCAATGGCTGTACGTGCGTCAGGCGGTGGCCTACGGCTTATGGCGCATCGGGATTCCGATTTGAGCGATTTGACGCCGCCATTTCGCGGCGCGCCAGGTTCATTCACCCATGTCTAAAGATCCACCACCGCGTTCGGATCAGGAGATCGCGGCATATACCGTCGGCGAATTGAAGCCCTTATCCGGCCGAATTCCGATGGTCGATTACGATCTCGCCTGGCCGCATCAATTCGTGCGTGAGGCAACTCGAATTCGGTCCGTGCTGGGGAGCCGCGCGCTACGGATTGAGCACGCTGGCTCCACCGCAGTGCCCGGGCTGGCGGCGAAGCCGACCATCGATATCGTGCTGGAAGTGACTGACTCGGCGGACGAACAGGCATATGCACCGGCGCTGTTGGCGGCCGGCTACGGGCTGCGCATTCGCGAGCTGGACTGGTACCAGCACCGCATGTTCAAGGGACCGGAAACCGATATCAATCTGCACGTGTTTTCACTGGGCTGCCCCGAGATCAGCCGCATGCTGGCGTTTCGCGACTGGCTGCGCAGCAATGCCGGCGATCGAGATCGATACGCTCGAACCAAGCGGGCCTTGGCCCACCAGGAGTTCCGGCACATCCAGCATTACGCCGACGCCAAGACCGCCGTGATCGAGGAGATCTTCGAACGGATCCGCGCCGCGGGTATGGTCCCTTGATTGCACCTGCCCCAGCAGGAGAAATGGTCATGTTTAGCTTTCTAATGTTGATCTTGGGCTTCACCGCCCCGACCTGCTGCAGCGATCCGGAATGCTGCGCAGCTTGCTGCGCCGATTGCGACTAGAAGCGTTTCGCGAGTTCGTTCGTCGATAGTAAAGTCGGATGAAGTTTCTGGCCGCAATCGCGATCGTGTTGGTGCTTCTGGCGAGCCCGCTGGTGTGCCTCGCCATGCCTTGTGATTTCGGCGTGCCATCGCACGATTGCTGCCCGAAAGCGCCGGTGAAGAGTACTATCGCGTGCCCTTACGATCTGCTCGATCGGGCACAAGCGGCGCACGCGCCGGTGACTGTGCCGGTTGCGATACTCGCGGTGATCGCATGGTTTCCCGCGCCGGCCATCACGGTCCTTGATGGGCCGCGCGTTGAACTTGATCTCAGCGATCTGCACACTCGCATTCGTGTTCTCCGCTTGTGATTCATTCCTGAACTTCCCATTCAGCGATTCGAATCTCAAGAAAGGAGAACAATCATGCTTAGCCTGATTCTGTGGGCATGCTGCGGCGATCCGGAGTGCTGTACCGCCGGCTGCTGCGACAACTGCAAGTAGTAGAAGTGTGTGCGGGGGCCTACGGGCCTCCGCACTATAAATTGCGCTTCAGAAAACTGCAGATGTGATAGCCGTCGATGAATTTGAACGGCGTTTCACCCAGCGTGTAGTGCCCACACAGCATCTCCACCGCTTTGTGGTCCAGGCCCAGCTTGCGCGCCTGCTCGATCACCTGCTGTGAAAATCGAATCGGAAATGTAGTGTCGTAACGCGCGTAGATGAACAGCGAGCGCTTCTTCATTTGCGCGTAGCGTTCGATGTAATTGGGCGGGCTGATCAGCGACCAGCACTGGCGCAGCTCTTCGAGCGTGATGGCCGATTCCAGGCTCTGCCGGATGTGCTGCGACGACAATCCTTCCCATACTACGTCGGCGAAATATGTGGAGCAGTGATTGAAGACGTTCACTTCGATGCGAGGATCGTGAACGCTCGCCAGAAACGCGTAGCACGAGCCGAGGCTGGTGCCCGCGATTCCGATCCGTTCATAGCCTTGCGATTCCAGCCAATCGATGGCGCAGCGCACATCGATCACGGCCTGCCTGGTCGCGTCGATGGTGCGCGCGATGTTGGCGGAAACCGCGTAATCGGCGCGCTCGAGTTCCGCCGGCATGCGGTAATCGTGATAGGGCAGACTCAGCCGCAGCGAAGCGATTCCCAGCTTCGCCAGGCCCACGCCCAGCGCGCCATGCTGATTTGCCGAGGCGTTCCAATGTGGCAGGATGATCGTGGCGACCTTGCGCGTCCCGCGGCGTTCCGGCGCCAGGCGTCCTTCCGGCAGAAAGAACTGCGCATGCACGCGATTGTTTTCGGGATAGGGCGTTTCCACCGGGCTGGTGAAGCGCAGCATGCGGGATGAATCGAGCGAAAAATCACGCGGCGTTTCGTAACTGAAGAATTCGTCGCTCGACTCGAGCACCGCTCGATTCAGAACCTGCAGATATTCAGACTCGGTATGGCCGTTGCGGGGCAACGCCTGGGCACAGGGCCATTTGTGGGTCCAATCCAAGCCCCAGTCGAATGGACGAACGACGCGATTGGTCGCGCGGGAGCACAGCTTATTCTCCCAATCGAGCATCCAACGGGCGTACAGACCTTCCATCGACCCGGGCTATTTCCCTTTGCTCAATTTGCGGAAGTATTCTTCCACCGCGGCCGCGTAACCCGCCGGAACTTTGTCGCCGGCCCCGCTACGCACCTGCTCGCCGTTCTTCTGCTCCACTTCTTTGCGAACCTGCGCTTCAAGCGATTCCAGATTCGGCAGGATTTCGCGATTCAGCCGGTTCTGCAATTCGGCTGAGCTGATGTCGCCGACCTGCAGCCGCGAAATCTCGCGCTCCACATCGCCCGCCTGGCGCTGGATGTCGGGGTTGTCCTTGAACATCTGGCGCATGTCGTTCAACTGCCGTGTGGCCGATTGGATGGCTTGTTGCGGATTGAAAGCCCGCGGGTCCACCGGCTCATACATCGGCCGGTTGGGGAAGCGGCCATACGGATCGCGAGAACCGTAGGGATTGCCGCCACCGTTCGCGCCGTATTGGTCGAACGCGCCGCCACTCTGATTTCCCCGGCCCTGCTGATTCGCGCCGCCGCGGCCGCCCGGCTGATTCCCGCCCGGCTGGTTTCCGCCGTTCTGGTTGCCCTTCTGATTCCCCGGCTGACCGCCTGGTTGGTTGCTCTGTTGGTTGCCTTGCTGATTTCCCGGCTGGCGGCCGGCCATCTGTTCCATCTCGCCGCGCATGCGTTCGAGCTGCGCAAGCGACCGCTCGGCATCGCTATTGCCCTGCCGTGCGCCCTGTCCCAGCGCGTTCTGCGCGGCTTTCAAGGAATCGGCCACGCTATCCAGCGCCTGCGTCACCGGCGCTTCTCTGGGCACCATATAGTTACCCAGACCCTGCCGGATGTAGTTCGCCGACGACTGCATGTGGTTCTTGATTTCGTTCTGCTGGATCTCGCTCAGCCCTTCGCGAATGCGACCCGCCGCCGCCGGCTGCGATCCACTCATATCGCGCACGGCCTTCTGCATATCCTTTTCAAGCTGCGCGACATCGCCGGCCATCTTTTCCTTTTCGCTGGCAAGCTGTTGCGCCGCCCGTTGCCGAGCCTGCGCCGCCTGCGGCCCGCCCGCGCCTGGATTTACACCGTCGGTCTGATCGCCGAACGCCTGTCGCAAACGATTGCCGTAATCGCGCTGATGCGCCGCCAGATCCTGTGCGCGCTGGCTCAATCCGCTGATCTGCGACGATGCTTCCTGCCGTTGCATGCCGCTCATCAGGTCTTTCGATTCGCCGAGCCGCTCTGCCGCGCGTCGCGCGCTGGCGCTGGCATTAGCCGATCCTTGCCCGCCTTCCTGCGATGCTTTCTGCGCTTCGCGCATGTCGTCCTCGGCCTGCTTTATCTTGTCTAGTGACTGCTGCAAGCGCTGATCGTTGGCGTTATTCTGCCGGCCCATCTGCATCGGCGACTGGCGCTGCTGTTGTTGTTGCTGCTGCGACTGCTGGCCGCCGCGCGACATCTGTCCCTGCGAACTCGCCGATTGCGAGCTGGATGAAGCCGATGGCGACGCCTGGCTGCTGGAACTCGACGATGAAGACTGCTGCGATTGCGACTGCGAATTCGATTGCGAAGACTGCTGGCCCTGTTGCGCCAGTTGCTCCATCTGCTTCTTCAATTCTTCGGTGTCGCGGCGCAGCATTTCCTGCTGCCAGCGCTGTTCGAAGCTCTGCTTACCGGCCTTCTGCTGCTGATCCGACAATTCTTTCTGCCGCCGCGCGAGCTGCTCCAGCTTTTGCAGAGCCTCGTCCACTTCCTTCTGGCGCTGCTCGGAACTCGCGGCTCCGCCCTGCTGCTGGCCGGTCTCGTACTGATTCTTCTCGGTGTCGAGTTCCAGGTCGAATAGGTTGGCCAGATCGCGCCCGGCTCCGCCGCCGCCCCCGCCGCCTCCGCCGCGATTTCCGAAGGCTACCTGAATGTCGCGGAACACAGCTTCGGCGCGTAGCAGGAACTTGAGCGCTTTCTGCTCCGGTTCCAGTGCATCCTTCCACGCCAACGCTTTCAGCTTGTCCGACGCCGGTGTCATCTGCTCGGCCGCCGCGTCCATGTCTTTGACGAATGACTGGAATTCCTGATTCGCTCCGGCCAGTTCACGGCTGCGCATGCGCTGGGCCAGCGACATCGCCTGTTCCTTAAGCTTGCTTTGGATCTCCGCCAGGAACTTCGCGTTTGCTTCCGAATTGACCTTGTCTTTGCCACCGCCGCGAATTTCGTTCCACGTCGCCGCGATGATCTCTTTTTCGCGCTGCGAAATATTGTTCTGCTCCTGCTGATCGCCGCCGCCCCCTCCGCCGCCGCCCGCTTGCGTTTGCGTGAAGTTGCGTTCGAATGGCTGCGTTTCGATGAACAGGATGTCGGTGCGCGCTACCGTGCGCGCGTCTTTCGCAGTGGCATACACCGCGACCACATCGCCGGGCTCCAGCTTGTAATCTTCAAGAGCGATCATCGAAGTGCCCGTGGCCGTCTTCACGCCCTTTTGCGGCAGCAGCGAAACTGTTTTCTCGGTGGCGCCATTGACCGAATAATGCAGCTCCATGGCCTCCAAGGCGAAGTCGTCTTCCGCCGAAACCTGAATCTGCACTTCTTCGATGGGGCTGACCTTCGCGTCCGATGCCGGATGCGTGATCTTCACCGTCGGCGCATGATCCTCGCGTGCTTCGATGAAATAATCCTCGCTCAGGCGCACGCTCTGGCCCTGCTCGGTCGCCGCGAAATGATACATGCCGTCTTTATTGACCGGCACTTTCGCGATCAGCATGTTCGGTCCCAGTTGCGACGCATCTTCGAGCGCGATATGGGTCGAGTCGTCGATCTCGATGTTCCCGTTCTTCAGCGGCCGGTCGGTTTCGATGGTCAGCTCGGCGATGGTACCCGCTACGGCGCGCAGGTCCCCGCCCGGATCTTCGGTCACGTTCGGCAATCCCAGCCAGGAGGGATAGTGGTACGTTACCTTGATCTTCTTGATACCCGCCAGATCGACTACGTCGAGCTTGTACGTCTTCGACTTCACACCCGCCGCTTCGACGTAATACTCTACCGGCTCGGACAGGGAGGCGAACAAAAACTCATATGCCGATCCGCTGGATCGCGGCAGCATCGGCGCTTCTTCCCATTTCGAAGTGCTGCGATAGCGCGCGAATAATTTCACCATCGGCGCCTGAAATCCGGAAAGCGTCGCGACCACCATCTGGTCCGATTTGCGCCGCACCAGCTTGTTGCCCGGCTCGATTTGAATATCGTAGAACTTGCCCGCTTCGCCCTTGGGCATCCCGGCCCACAGCAGCGATGCGCCGTATCCGAAATATCCCGGCCCAGCGGCGATTAGCCAGATCAGCACTGCGCCGAGCGCTCCCGCGGACGTTGCGAATGCAAAAATCGATCGCGGCGGGGCCACTTTGCCCGCTTCGGTTTTCTCCGCGACATTCGCCGCATCCATCGCCAACAATTCCAGCATCGGATCGCGATTCTCAGGCTTGTCGCGTTCCACGTAAGTGAGCAGCCGTTCTTCAAATTGCGGGAAAGTCGATTCAGCGCGCCGGGCGGTTCGGCCGCGATTCAAGCCCAGCAGCGGGATCACCAGGCCGAGCGCGATCGCCGTGGCCAGCGACAGGAACAAAACCGCGCGCGCGATCAGCAGGCTGGTGGAAGAAAACGCGTAGGCGTTGGTTACCAGCACCATGGCCAGCGTCACCAGTAGAGCGACTCCCGCGCCGATCGCCGCACCCTTCGACACCGTCAGCCAACGCAGGCGCGATTCGAGACCGCGCAGGTATTGATTCAATTGCTCCCGCGTGTTCATGCCGCTTCCTTTCGCTTCACTGGCTCGTCCGCCGGAGGCCGCAGATACCGATCAGCGACCAACGACTCGGCCACCGCTACTCCTAACAATAACAGCAACAGGTAAGGCCACAAACCCCATGGCTTCTTATCCTCTTGATTCTCTTGTCCAGACGCGGCGTTACTGGAATTGTCACCAACGCCAGTGCCCTTCCAGAGATCGAGCGTCTCAGGGGGAATGGTGGTCAGATCCGATTCCCGCCGATCGGCATTTGCGGCGATCAGGCTGTGGCGTCCGCTGGCCGTCTTCACTTCGAAAAAACCTTCGGTCGGAATCTGGAAATTCTTTACTTTAGTCGCTTCGTCGACCGTCAGTTCGCGCTTGTCATTCGGACCGAGGACTTCCGCAGCGCCTCTCTCATTGGGGCCCTGATTGCCGGTCCGCAATTCGACATACGAATCGACCGTAAGATTCACCGGCTCTTCCGCGCCGCCACCGCTCAAGTACGCCGCCGATTGCTGTACGAACGGCACCCACGCCGCGTGCACCGGCAGATCGTTCGCCACATTGTCAAAGGTCGAGGTGAATACCAGCACTCGTCCCTCGCCGACTTCGCGTTCCAGCACCAGCGGCGTTTGATCGTTCAATCGCGCCAGGACTCGCGAATTGGTGGGATTCACGTGAATCGCCTGAATGAACTGCACGCCCGCGAAGCGATCGACATTGCGCAGCGCAGGATGTCCTGTATCGATCTCAGATACGGAAAGGAATAGATCACGATCGCGGGAAGCGAAGCTGGAGCCGTCGATCGGATCATCGGTCACCGGCACTTTGGGAAGCGCGGCGGAAGCAGGTCCGAGCGAGATAAACAGCGACCCGCCGCCGCTCACATATCGCTTGAGGGCATCTTCGAGCCCCGGCGGAAGGGAGCCGGGTTCGTTCAACACCAGAAATTTGTAGTTCGAAAGCGTCTGGGCCGCGGCGAGTTCGGGGTGCATGGATTCCACCTGATACGCGGCCTCGGGCGATGCATCGAGGGCGGCGCGATAATACAGAATCCCGCGCGGCTTCACACCGACTATCGATAAACCCGACCTTACCCGGATCACGCCGCTCTACAGAGAACAGGTATCGATCGTCGGCGGCCAGCGTATCCCCGCCGTCCACCCGCATTTCGCCTTTGCTGAAGCCATACGGGGCGTCGAGTCCCAGAAACTCGACGGTCGCGCGGCTGTTGGCCGGCACATCCACCGGCTTCGATTGCAGCACTTTTCCGTTCAGCAGCATGGTCACGGTCTTCTTGGCAGCAGGCGCGTCGGCACGCGAGTCGAACCCGCGCACGGTCGCGACCACGCGCACGTGTTTGGGATCGTACACACGACGCGGCGCGACCACACTCTCCACCGCGAAATTCGGCTCCGCCTTGCCGATCTGATGCGGGACCAGCTTCGTCTGCGGATCCAGCCGCATATCGGCGAACGGCGGCATCGCGGTGTTCTGCAGATCGCTGATCAGATGCAGTTCGATCGGCATCTTGATCGATTCTTCGAGCGTGTGGGTGTAGCGGGCCAGCTCGCCGAAGGACGCACGGCTATCGCTTTGATCGATTGCCGCGATGGCGGCGCGCAGTTCCGGCGTGTTCGAGGTCGGCTGCGTCATGGCCTGCACGGTAGCGCCCAGCGCGACTACCTGCGCCTGCTCGCCCGCCTTCACGCTCGACAAAACGCTGTTGGCTTCGTCTTTGGCTTGCTGAAAATGATTCCCGGCGCGCATGCTGAAGCTGCGATCGACGGCGATTACGGTGATGTGCTTCGAATCAGCGGCGGTGACGCTGCGCTTGATGAACGGGTTCGCGAACAGCAGCGCGATCAGTAGAATCATCAGCGCGCGCAACGCGAACAGCAGAATATGTTCCAGACGGCGATGCTTCACCGAGCTCTGCTCCCGCTTTTCGAACAGCATCAGTGACGGAAACAGTTTCGGATCAGTGCGATGCCGCTTGAGCAGGTGAATCCAGATCGGTAACCCGATCGCCGCGATGCCTGCCAGGAACCATGGTGCGAGGAAGCCCATCGGGATCTACAGCTTTCCCTTCCTCACCGCCAGATATTCGCGCAGCGCCGCATCCAACGGCCGGCTGGTGTCGATCAAGAAATAATCGATCCCCGCGGCCTGCGCGCGCGTCTTCAGATCCTCGATATGAGCATCGACTTTCGCTGGATACTCGTGCTTGGTGTAATCCGGCGACACTTCCATGGCATCGCCCGATTCCAGATCCTCCAGCAGCACCGGCGAGCGCAGTTTGGGCCGGATCTCCTCGGGATCCAGCAAATGAAACAGCACCAGCTCATTTCCGCGAAAGCGCAGCGGCGCGACGGTTTGAATAATCGACTCCGGGTTCTCCCAGAAATCTGAAATCGCGACGATCAATCCGCGCCGCCGCAGGAATTCCTGCAAGGTGATGAACGGCTTGGCGAAATTGGTGCGCGTGCCCGGCTCGGCGTGATTCAGCGCGTTCAAAATTCGCGCGAGCTGCCCCTGCCGCGAAGACGCACGCACATATTCGCGCACCTCATCGTCGAATACGATCAGCCCCACCGCATCGCGCTGCGCATGCGCCATGTAGGCCAGCGACGCCGCCAGATAGCGCGCGTAATCGATCTTTTCCAGCCGATCGTGACCGGGGCTCTTGCGATCCAGCGGCTGCGATCCGAACTTCATGGAGCGGCTGGCGTCCAGCAGAATGGTCACCTGGCAATTGGTCTCGCCGCGATAGCGCTTCAGAAACGCTTTGCCGGTGCGCGCGTACACGTTCCAATCGACGTGACGCAGATCGTCGCCTTCGTTATAGGCGCGATATTCGGCGAACTCCTGGCTGAAGCCGAAATCGGGCGATTTGTGCATGCCCGCGATGAAACCGTCGACCACGGTTTTGGCCACCAGGTCGAGACCGGAAAGTCCCGCGAGCACTGCCGGATTGAGATAACGCTGGAGCATTGGATTCCCTATTCCCGCGTTAATCTTTGGGCGCCGGCATTGCCTCCAACAGCTTCTTCAGAATGTCATCCTGGCTGAGCTTTTCCGATTCCGCCTGGAAGTTGAGCAGAATGCGATGGCGCAGGATGGGCCGCATCAGCGCGGTCACATCCTCGTACGACACGTGATAGCGATGGCGCATCAGCGCTCGCGTCTTGGCCGCCAGCACCAGGAACTGCGCGGCGCGAACGCTGGCGCCGAAGTTCACATACTTCTTGATGAAATCGGGAGCGTTGGCGTCCGTGACGCGCGTCGCACGCACCAGATTCACGGCGTAGCGAGCCACTGAATCCGCGATCGGCACCATGCGCACCACACGCTGGAATTCGAGGATCTCTTCAGCGCTAGTCACTGCTTTTACCTGCGCCGACGCGGTAGTGGTGGTGAGGCTCAGCACCTTCACTTCGTCATCGGCGGTCAGATAATCAAGCAGCGTATTAAAGATGAACCGATCAAGCTGCGCTTCGGGCAGCGGATACGTTCCTTCCAGTTCGATCGGGTTCTGCGTGGCCAGCACGAAGAACGGCGCCTGGATCTTGTGCATGTGGCCGCGCACCGTGCACGACAATTCCTGCATCGCTTCGAGCAGCGCCGATTGCGTCTTGGGTGGCGTGCGGTTGATTTCGTCGGCCAGCAGCACGTTCGAAAAAATCGGCCCCGGCACGAACGTCCAGGTTCGCCGTCCGGTTTCGGAATCCTCTTCGATGATGTCGGTGCCGGTGATATCGGACGGCATCAGATCCGGCGTGAACTGGATGCGCCGGAATTCCAGGCCCAGTGCCTGCGCCAGCGTGCGCACCAGCAGCGTCTTCGCGGTGCCGGGAAGACCGGTGATCAGGCAATGGCCGCCGACAAAGAGCGCGATCAAAACCTGCTCGATCACTTCCTCCTGGCCGACGATCACTTTGCGGATCTCGCCCAGAATATCGTCACGCAGTCCATGGAAGCGTGCGATGCGGTCTTTCAGTTCAGAGGAATCGAGCGTGGTAGCCGTGGTTGTGGACATTAGAGTATTGTGTCTTATTCTTTCGCGTTTAGTTCGAGCAGAAGTTTTTGGGCGGGCTTGAATCCGGGCGCGGCCTCGAGCGCGGAAATCACTTCATCTTTCGCCTCGTCGATCTTGTGGGCCGATTGGAACGCGCGCGCCAGTTGGTAGTGCGCTCCGGCGGCATCGATGGGTTTCTCGGCGATCACTGCCTGGTATTCGCGAATCGCGCCGGCCGTATTCCCCAGATCCATATACAGGTCGCCCAATTGTTTGTGCTCCTGATCGTCCTCGGGATAAATCACGTTCAACCGTTCCAGAGTTTTCGCGGCGTCGGCTTTGCGGCCCTGTTCCGTCTGTAGCGTCGCCAGCCGCCGGATGCTTCCCGGGTTCCTTCCGCCCACCGACGAGTAGCGCTCCAGCTCGCTCACCGCTTTGGCCTTGTCGTCTTTGGCGAGATAGGCTTCGGCAAGAAATTCGTACACGCTGCCGGCTTCCACATAATCCGTGTACAGATCGCGAATCGCCGTGGCGCGCTTGATCACCGTGTCCCAGTCTTTCTCTTTTTGCGCATCGCTCACGCCGCGAATGGCTTTCTTCCATTCATCGAATCCCGCGACCGTGGTGTGCGTCTGCTGATCCAGCCAGGTGAGGAATTGCTTGTCGAACTCCTCGGGCTTCATTTTGAATTCTTTTTCGATCACCTCTGGCGTCGGCGTCAGCTCCGCGAAATCGTGGATCATCGCCAGAAGTTTGTCGTAGCCCCATTTCTGATTGATGAACTCGCAGATCTTGCCGCCCTGGAAATAGGACACAGTTACCTGGGCGGGATACGACGGATGAATGAAGCCGCGATCGATATCGGAAATCGGCAGCAGCTTGTGATCCTTGATGGCCATGATTGCTTCCGGATCCAGACGATCGCCCCAATCGGGATGGCCGTTCGCGGTCTCCTCGAACACCGCCAGGCCTTCTGTGAACCAGCGTGGCACGCGGCTCTTGGTCATTTCGATGACGTAGACGTGGCTCATTTCGTGCCATAGGGTGCTGGCCCAGTGAAACTCGCCCGGCTTGCGCGAACTCGGCGAATCCATCGCAATAAACGTTCCGAACGTCACGCCCAGCGCGCCTAATCCCGGCAGGCCCATGGTTCGAACCGCGAAGTCTTCGTGATTGGGATAGACCTCGACTTGCACGGGAACTTTCAGTTTGTAGTGATATTTCGTTTCATACGTCGCGATGGCGCGATCCAGTTCCGCCTGAAAATACGGCTTCAGCAGCGCCGATTCTTTTTTGTCGAGCCGCAGAACCGTAGTGGGCGTCTTGATGGTGTCGTAATTCTTATACGTGTCGAGCAGACGCAGCGAGTTCACCGTCGAGCTGCTCTTGTAGCCCGCGTTGTAGGACGCTTCGAGCTGCATGCGCGCTTCATCAGCCTCGCCGAAACGCATCAGGTTGATGCCCAGCTCGCTATGCGCGCTCCATAAATCGGGCTTGATCTCGATGGCCTTGCGATACGCCTTAATTCCTTCGTCGTAACGGCGATTGATGACGAAATAGTGGCCCAAGGTTTCGTACGCTTCGCCGTACTTGGGATTGATCTTCAGCGCGCGATCGATCCACTGCGTGGGCTTGTCGTTCAGCAGGTCCACCGAGGCCAAAATCGCCATCGCATTCAGCGCTTCAGGCGACATTTGCAGCGCTTTGTTGGCTTCCGCGCTGGCCTTTTCGAGGTTGCTATCTTCCAGTGCAACGCGCGCCAGCAACTCCTCCGCTTCGTACAGCTTTGGATCGGACTTCAGTGCTTTATTCGCCAGCTCCGTGGCTTTACCCTGGAATTGGTCCGCCGCGACAAGAGCCATTCCGAGCAGCGCACGCGCGTTGTTCTCGTCCAGCTCCAGCGCCGCATCAAAGCACGCTTCGGCATCGGCCGGCTGGTAGTGTTCCAGGAACATCATGCCCCAGCGGATCTGAATATAGATGTCTTTGGGACGCGCTTTCGCCAGCGCTTTGAACAATTCGTTCGCGCCAAAGTAATCGCCGAGACCCCAGCGACCCTCCGCCTGCAGCAGCGGATCGTTCGATTCGGCCAGCTTCTGATAGCACAGCGTAGTCGTGGAATCGCCGTGATGCCGCAAGGCTTCGCATTGCCCCACGGCCTTGGCGACCTCGGAGCTCGACACTTGAGGCGCGGGCTTCTGGGGGCTCTGCGCGGCCAGCGTCAGAGCACACAACAGAACTGGCAGGAACTTCACTTGTCCAGCTCCTTCTGCGTCTCGGCCAGCTCCAGCAGATACTGCGAAAGCTTGGCGCGATACTCGCCCAGATCCATCGACGCCTTGTGATACTTCAGATCGTCGATCGATTGCTCCAGCTCTTCCTTCTTCTTGAGCAGCGCGAGCTTCGCCGGATTATTGATTTGCGCCGCAACGGCTCCCAGGTGCAGCACAGTGAGGTGGCTGGCGGCCAATCCTTCGCCGTTTTCGGGCGACGGAGTCTTGGTGCCTTCACCCTTGCCGGTGTCCTCGATCAAGGCGTGCTCGGTGGCCAGGCGATTGTTGGTTTCGAAAAATTTGGCGGTCTTCTGCTCCGCGTATTTGAACGCTTCCAGAGCGCTGATGGCATCGTTCTTATCCGTGTCGGCCGCGGGATCGCGCAGCGCTTCGATCCAATAGCGCGCGAAATAGGTGGCGTTCTTTTCAGTGCCCGTCTTGGTCGCGGTGATGATTACGCGATTGGGCCGTTCCAGCGAAAGCAGCGAAGCTCCGCTGGCGCTGGTCATATTCACGACCAACTGATGCTTGGCTGGAATCTTGTCGAGCAGATTGCCGAGTTCCGTCGCCGTGATATCGGGACCCGGCAGGTTGAATTTGTAATCGGTGTTATCCCACGTCCCGTGACCGATCATCATCAGCACGATCGAATCGTCCGGCTTGGCAGCCGAGGCGAATCCGCGAAGCTTCGTTTCGATATTCGCTTTGGTCGCATCGGCGCCGAACAGAGTCTCGATCTTGGCGTTGGCCTCGGCGGATTTCAAAAGCTTGTCGATGTCCTTGGCCCAGCCGCTGAAGCGCTGATCGTATTCCGGAGCGCCGCCCAGCCCGGCGATCGTCAGGTAGAACGTCTCGGCATGGAGCGCGGGGATGAGCGAAAACAATATCAGCCACGAATAAACACGAATGAACACGAATGAACCCTTAGCTCTCGATTCGTGTGTATTCGTGTGCATTCGTGGCCAAAATCTCATATCACTCCCCATTTTCTCCGCAGCAACCACTCCGCCGATCGCAACATCAGCAGCGCCAGGAACACTACCGGCATGTTCCACAGGTCGCGCGTCTCGCGCACCGTAATGCCGGCTTCGGAATAATTGATATCGTTGCCCAGCTTCCCTGCATCGCTCGGCGAATAATACCGTCCGCCGGTTTCCGATGCGAGCTTGGTCAGCAAGTCGCGATTCTGCTCCGCGTGGAAATTTTCGGCGACGCCGTCTTCGCGGCGGAACGTCAGCACATCACGGCCGATCTCGTCATTACCATGCTTCGCTAAGATCTCCACCAGATACGATCCCGGCTTCGGCGTGGTCCAATCGGCGACGTACGCGCCTTGCTCTAGAGGCTCCGGCCGCATCTCGACTTCCTCGGCGATTCCCTCGGGCCCCAGAATATGCGCCACCACCGTCGCGTCGCCCGCCGGAAGATAAGTGTGATCCTTAACTTCTGCGCGCAGCTTGACGTTCACTTCATCCGCCAGCACCTGCTTGGGAGTCGATCCCGTCACGCGGCGCGGTGTATCGTTCACCAGCCAGCGCAGCAGTTGCGTGTAGAACATTTCGTGGCTCTTGTCTTCCTTGGGCTGCAGCATCTGCCAGCGCCAGCTTCCCGACGTCGCGAACACCGCCGTGCGCCCGCGTCCGAAATTCTGGATGGTCAGCAGATTCAGCGTGCCGCCCTGCTGCGGGAGCGAATGCACCAGCACCGTCGCGCCCGGTTTCGCATCGCCGACCACCTGAAAATCCATCAGGTAGGGCAGCTTTTTCCAGCGCTGCACGTTCTTTTCGGGATCCTCTTCCAGGCGCGTGATGGCGCTTTCGCGACCGGCCGCGGTCAGCTCGACGTTGGCCGGCGCGCGCACAAACGTCTTCTTCTGCTGCGATTTGTCGGGCAAGTATACCGGCAGCAGATCGTTGAATTTCGATTTTCCGTAGTCGCCATCGGCCAGCGCATCGCGACCGCCCAGGAACAGCAATCCGCCGCCGCGGCGATCCACGAAATCGTGAATCATATCCTGCTGCGTGGCGCTGAAGTACGCCGCTTCGCTCGATCCGATCACCAGGCCTTCGAACTCGAACAGATCGTCGACGCGCGTCGGAAATCCGTCTTTGATGTTCTTGGGCGCGTCGCCGTGATCGTCCTGCACGTAGATCTTGTTCTGCGTGGTGCGCAAGATCGTCGCCAGATGAATGTTGCGATCGTCTTCGACGGCGCGGCGCAGGAATTTGAATTCCCATTGCGGCTCGCCATCCATATAAAGGATCCTGGGCTTGCGCGAATCGACGTTCACCAGCCGCGTCAGTTGGTTGTTCTTGACGTTCTCTTCATTGGGCTGCACGTCGATCGACGTCTCGACAGTGCGCACGCCAGCTCCCCCGGCGTTGAACATGATCTGCTCGCTCTGCTCGGTGCCGTCGGATTTGAACGTGACCTCGCGAGTCGCCAGCGTCTTGCCGCCATCGCTCAGCGTGATCTTGGCTTTCTGGCCCGAATAGCCGTGCTGATGGAACGTCACCGTGGCCGGCAATCGCGAATCTGGCAGCGCGCGCTGCGGCATCTGGACATCCGCGAGCTCCACATCGTGAGCTATTTTCTCACGCCCGAACCCGATGGTATGAATCGGAATGCGCTGGCGCCGGATTTCGGAAATCGTTTCCACATCGATGCCGCCGGAATTATCCGCGCCATCGCTCAGCAGCACCACCGCGCCGATGGGAAGGCTGGATGCGTCAGCCACCACCTGCTTCAGACTTTCGCCGATGTGCGTCGATTGCCCTTTTGCGTTCAACTCTTCCAGCTTCTGAATGCGCGTGAGCTGATCGCTTAAACGATACAAGCGAACCTGGAAGCGCGTTTTAAGCGTATCCATCAATCCCGAATTCAGCACGCTGACCGCCTGCGCGCTGCGCGTAGTGGATCCCAGCGCTCCGCCGCCGTCCGGAATCGCCATGCTGGATGAATCGTCGACCACCACGGCCACGATATTCTGCTGCGGACGCAATGTCGCGACGCTGAGCGCCGGATGCCATAGCATGATCAGCAGCAGCGCCGCGAGCGCGCTTTGCAAAATCCACACCGCGATCGGCTTCGATCCGGTTACCCGCGGCGATCCTTTGGCGCGATTCAGGACCATCCAGCCGAGCCCGGCCGCAGCAGCCACAATCGCCACGATCAGCAGCCAGGAGGGCAGCGCGCCCGCCAGCACGAAAGTGCCTCGCGAGAACACCTGCATCGGATATTTGAACAGCAGCTCGAACATGTTAATGGGTCAGGTCGTAGGTAAAGTAGTTCACTGCAATTCTGTATGCCAGGGACGACCACTTCTCCGGGTAAATCGGTTCATTGGACCACTCCCAGGCGTCGCCCAGGTCCATATTGTGGCAGATCGCGACCATGACTCGGCCATGGTCGTCATAGATTCCACGCCACTTCGCTTCGAAGCCGTCATACTCCGCCATTCTTCCGGTTTGGGTCCATTGCGCGCCCGGAACCTGGAAACGATCATCTAGATCATATACGACGTGGAAGATGGGATCTTTGTTATCAAGATCTACAACAGGGCGGTCGGGAAAGACGCGGCTCATGCTGGCCATGAAGTTCTCCCACTCGACAGTGCCGTGGAAGTCGTCGCACATGAAGAAGCCGCCGCGCAGCAGGAATTCGCGAAGCTGCGCGCACATTTCGTCGGTCAGTTTCCAGTAGCCGACCTCTACCGCATAGAGCAGCGGCCAGTTGTACACTTCGTCGGTACCGTCGAGCGGCACCGACTGTTCCACCGACCTCGAATCGATGCGCGTCAGCCGCTTGATCCCTTGCAACAACAGGCGATCGGAGCGCGGATAATCGATGGTCCAGCGCTTGTAGCCCGCCCCGACGTCGCCGTGCGGCCCGGTGAATGGCGAAGGGTAGATCAGCCTCGCGCGGGTCCATTCGTGCGGATCGTAAGCGTCAGGCGGGACTGGGTATTCGGCGTGGCCTTCAGCGGTTTCGTAATCCTGAAAGCGCTTTTGCGCGTGCAACGCGCTCCAAGTACCCCAGGTCGCGAGACTTGCGATGACCAACAGTACAACCGGGCGGGCGCGCATCATTTCTTAGCTGGGTCCTAGACGTTGCTAACGGATGCCAGTGAGGGCACAGGACCTATTCGCAGGTTAGCACACGCCATCGTTTGTGACCTGTAATTTTGCCGCGCGTTCAATCCGATTAGAATTAAAATCAAACGAGTCGACCGTAACACGCTGCCGGTTCATAACGCTGCTCCCCATGGTCGCTTCGATCCCGCTCTGTTTGCTCGCGCAACAGCCCTCGCCGCGCGATGTTCTGATTCGCTTCTGTGAACGCGATCAGCAAGGTGAACAGCTCGATCCAGCGGGAAGGCAATCTTTAACCGCCCTCTTCGTCGCACCCGATCCGCAACGCATCAATCGCGTCACGGTCATCCGCGATTTCGTCGTCGGCTACGCCTTGATCGACAACGACAAAGCGGAAATCTATGTGGAATACGTCGAAGTCGGCCGCATTGCCCTGCCGTCCCTTCGGATTTCCGACTGGCAGGCGATCGGAGTTCGCCGCTATTTCAAATTGACGAAACTTCGCCGCACAAATGCGAGCAAGACCTACGATTGGCACATCGCCGGGCAAATTCCTGAACCACATCTCCGCCCCGCGGCCGCGATTCGATTGGTGAAAGAGACCGCAGCGCGCACCGACGACCCCGCCATCCGCAAAAATACTGAAAGGCTCATCTCTCGTCTGATGAAACTCCAGCAATGAACCTGCACTACGAGGAGCGCGTTCGAGAGCAGAAGACAACGCCCTGTCAGCGAATCACGCGAGGCGATGAAACTTGCGCAGTCTCGCCCGCCCCATCGGATTCGCGCACCCCGTTTTTCGGAAGTCGAATATGAAACTCCGCGCCCGCATGCGAATCCGCCGCCCACAGATCGCCACCGTGATCGAGCACGGTCTGCCGCGAAAGCGCCAAGCCCAATCCCAGGCCGTTTCTCTTGCCGAACGTAACGAAGGGCTGGAACAGCCGCGCGCGAACTTCGGGCCGAATTCCAGGACCGGTATCTTTCACCGCGATTTCGACTTGCGAATCCTGCGCTGGGCTCGCATGCATCGTCTGCACGCGCACCATGCCGCCGTTTGGCATCATTTCGACCGCGTTTTCGAACAGATTCGAGAACACGCGTTCCATGCGCGCACGCTCCATGGGGCACTCGATTCCCTCGGGAACTTCATTGATGAATTCGATCTGCCGCGCTTCGGCCGCCGCTTCAATGCTGGACCACGCCGCCGTCACCACTTCGCGAATCGCGCAGATCTCCGCCGCGCCCGACCCTCCGCGCGACGCGTTCAGCAACTGCTGCAGCATCTCCTGAATCAGCCGCGACGCGCGATAAATATTGACCGCCAGACGACGGACTTGGGGCTGCGGCAGATCGCCGTCCACCAGCATTTCCGATCCGGCGTAAATCGCCGCCAGAGGATTGCGCAGATCATGCACGATGCTGGTCGACAATCGCCCGATGGTGGCGATGCGCTCCTGCCGCGTTAAATCATCGCGCGCGTGCTGAATCGATTCGCACATGCCGTTAAACGTGGTCGCGAGCCGCCCCAGTTCATCGCCGCTGTGCACCATGACGCGATAGTCGTAGTTCTGGCGCGCGATCTCCGCCGCCGCGCGGTCGAGATCGGCGACCGGACGCATAATTCGTTTGGCGACGAAGAACGTCACGATCAGCGCGGCGGCCATGGCGGTAAGCCACAGCGCCACGATTTCAGTACGCAGCATCGCGATGCGGCGTCGCGCCTGCTCAAACGATCGCAGGATGTACAGCTCGCCGATCGATGCGCCGCGCACGTCCATCAGCGGCGTCGCCAGCGCGAGATACTGCGAGTTCGCCGAGGTCTGCCATTCCATAATGTGCGGCAACAGCGCCGACGCCGTCGCTACCGGAAGCGTCGACGTGATTACTTTCCCGCCCGCCGCGAACACGAAATCGCTGCCGCCGGTTTCTTCCTTTAATCGCGCGGCGACGCGCGCGTCCACGGCGTATCCGGTGACGAACACGTTCAGCAATCCCGCGCCGCCCGGTGCATCGACATACACCGGCGTGATCACCACCTGAAATAACTGCCCGCCGCGCTGCACAAAGCCCGACGCCTGATCCGGAAATCGCACCCGCGCCGCTTGCACTTCCGGAAAATCCTCGTTCGGCCTGAATGCCGGCGAGCCCCCCCTGGCTCCTAATGACGACGCGATCAATTTCCCTTGCGGATCGGCCACCAGGAAAAATGCGTCCTCGGCCGATACTTTCGACCACATTTCGCTCGCGGTGTCCCGAATGGTCGCGGCGTCGCCGGTCCCAAACACGCGGCGCACATCGGACATGGTGGAAAGCACGCGGCTTACCGTCGCCAGACCATCGGCGCGAGCCTGCCACAGCGATTTGTACGCCTGGAAGCTCGCACGCGCTTCGTGCTCGACGCTATCGGTGGTGGTGCGGACCACATTGCTCTGCACGATCCATCCGGCGACCGCGAACACCAGCGTCAAGACCACCGAGGTCGGTAACAGGATCTTCCAGAGCAGTGATAACCGCGAATACGTCACTGTTTGGTCCCCGAATACGATCCCGCGTCCGGCAGATAATCTTTTCCGAATTTATTCTTGTGCGGCAACACTAAATATCCGCTCTCCGATACTGTAATATTCGGCAAAGTCACGTCGCCCGAAACCTCCACGGTCCGTTCCAGCGACTTGAGCGTCTGTTCCGTCGCGCGCTCATGAAACACACGCAGACGATACGAGCCCTCCGGCACTCCCGTGATCGAGAACGCCCCATCGCGAGCCGAGACGGCATAATAAGGCGAGCGCAGCACGACAATAATGGCGCTCATGGTGGGATGAATGTCACAGAAGATGCGAACAATTCCTTCCTTGCGGAACGGAACATCGCGGCTGGTTCCCGGCGAGTACAGCCCGACATCAAAGATCTGTCCGTCATAGTTGGAAAACGCATTATGGTAGATCGGATCCTCATTGGGAAAGGCGACCCTGGACCCCACTGTAATCGCCACAACGTGCGGCACGAATCGCTTGTTTTTTTGAACCATCTGCGCCTGACGCGGCTTTAGCGCCGGCCAGGCGCCCGTTACCGGATCGAGCCATACCACCACACCCGAATAATCGGCATGCTTGCGCACGTCCCTGTCCTTGGACGCCACAATTTCGACGCGCCCTTGCACCGTCGCCGCCGAAATGGCGCCGGTTGCCAGCAGTATTAACGCAGCTACTTTGGAGCTAGAACAAATAAGCCACCGCCACATCGTAATGATTATTCAGCTTGTATCCCGGCCCGAGGTACAACGTTCGCACCTGCCCGGCTTCCAGACTCAGGATCACGTTCGGCGCGATGCGATATTGCGCGTTACCGAAGTAGGCCCGATTGGTTCCGATGTAGCCGCTGAGCAGATCCGAGTTGCGATCGTCCTGCGTGCCCGCGAAGAAATCGAACGCCAGCCGCTGCGTCACCGGGATACGGACCTGTGACCACCCTCCGACGGCGTGCACCGCCCGCAACAGGCCGTGCGGTCCGACTACGAATCCTTGCGGCAGCGCCCCCAGATTCGCGATATTTTGGCCTTGATAGAAAAAGCCCGAGACTTCCAGATATTGGAACGGCTTAACCAACCAGTCGGTGGTAAACAAATGCGTGGGCAAACTGACCGACCCGACATGATTCGTGTTTTCGTGAAAACCGGGTGCGATTTCGATGCGGGTGTTCTCGCCCCATTGCCGCCAGAATTCGAAGCGACCTTCGATTCCAGGATCAGACAACTCCACCGGCAATGTGATGTTCGGCGTCGTCACATAGGGCGCGTAGCCATCCTGTTCGGCGCCGAGTTGACGCGTTTGAAAGACTCCGATCTGCGCCTTCACGCCGGAATTCGCCGAGAATCTGAAGCGTTGCTCGACGCGAGCCTGCGGCTGCCACAGCCAGATATTCCCCGCCCCGGTTAGCGGCGAAACGCCGACCTGCGCGTAGGAATTGGGATCGCGCGGCGAAATGATCGGCTTATCCTGGCCGACCGTTACCGCGGTCGAGCCCCAATCGAGCGTCACCGTCGCGGTACGTAATCGCAGCAGGTGATTGAGCGAACTACCCGATCCTCCGAAGAAATCCGTGAATAGAGCCCCGCTGACTTTCGCGCCCCAAATCGTTTTGGAACTCTCGTATTGCAATCCGAGCACGGTCTGGCGCAGCGATCCGCCGCCGGTGGCATCGCCGGGAGTGGGGCTCGCGATCACCGGATTCTGGACGCCGCCATTCGATTGTCCGTTCACATACGCATTAAAGAGCGCCATTCCGGTAACGGTCAGCGGCAGTTTTTGCGACGTCTCGACTTTGGTCTGCTGCAGTTCATCGATGCGCGATTTGTCCACAGCGACCTGATCGCCGACCGGCACAGCAGGCGCCTCCGGGGTTGCGTTCGCGATGCCGCGTGCGGCCAGTTCGCTGCGCAGCGCCTTCACTTCGCCCAGCAGCTCACGATTGGATTCCTCCAGGCGAGCCAGGCGGTCTAGCACTTCGCGCAGGTTCACATTATCAGCGCTAGTCTGCGCCAGCGCGGCGCTAGCGAACACCAACAACAAAAGACAGTCAGTTCTTAGTCGAGTCATGGCTTTCGAGCAACTGCTCCAATTTCTCCCGCACAGCAACGGGTGAATATGGCTTCGAGAAAAATGCGTTCGCGCCCAGGCGCTGCACGCGTGCGGGCACGTCCGGATCCGACGATCCGGTAATAACCACTATCGGAACGGCGCCATGCCGCTCATGCGCGCGTACGCGCTCGATCAGTTCGTAACCGTCCAGATCCGGCATTTGCAGATCGGTCACGATCGCCGCAAGATCGCCGGCGCGCTGTACCGCTCGCCAAGCTTGCTCCCCGCCCATCACCGTCACGACGTCGATGTCGCGCACAGCGCTGAACGCGATTTCCAGAGTGGCGGCGCAGGTTTCGATATCCTCCACGATCAACACAGTTCGCGGCATTCTTTCATTATCGGTGGGCCATTCGACCGAGCCTTGTTGCAGTTGTAAATAATTTGTAAAAGCGGCGGGTAGCGCAGGCGATCGTTGGTTGTCGCCTGCGAATCTTACGGCAGGAATCGATACCCGACGCCGTGCACCGTTAGAAAATGGCGCGGCGTATTCAAATCCGATTCCAACTTCTGCCGCAGCTTCACCACGTGCGCATCTACCGTGCGCGTGTTGGGAAACGATTCGTAGCCCCACACCGAATTCAAAATCATGTCACGCGTCAGCGCACGATCCGGGTTCGACAAAAAATAAGTGAGCAGATTGTATTCGGCAGGCGTCAGCTTCACCGGATCGGCGGCGCGAGTGACCACGCGGCGTTCGAAATCGACGATCACTTCGCCGAATTGCGCCACTTTTCGAGAATCGGGCGAGGTGCGGCGCAATACCGCGCGAATGCGCGCCAGCAGTTCCCGCGCGCCGAACGGCTTCACCACATAATCGTCCGCGCCGATCTCCAGCAGCAGCACCTTATCGACTTCCTGGCCCACCGCGCTCAACACAATGATCGGCGTGTTGACGTTGCCGGCGCGCAACTGCTTCGAAATTTCGACGCCGCTCATTCCCGGCAGCCGCAGGTCGACCAGAATCAGATCCGGCTTGGCCGTCAGGGCTTTCTCGTAGCCGGTTTTCCCGTCGGCAGCGAGCAGAGGGCGGTAACCCTCCTGCTCCAGCATGAGGGCCACAGTGTCGCGCAGATTGTCGTCGTCGTCGATGACGAGAATGGTAGTCATTGGAGGGGTTCACTTCAAGTTTAATGCTTTCGTTGTATTCTTGAAAGATTATGTTCCGGCTGAGGGGTCTCAAATTCGTGGTCGCGGCATGTCTGCCGGTCGCGGTCCTGTGCGCCCAGCCATCGATTAACGAAGAGAAACCCGCGCGGAACGTGATCGATCGTAGCGACGTGCAGGCGGTCATCGCGATGGCCCGATCGGTCCCTGCCGAATTCGGCGCCGATGCCATGATCACGCTGGTGGAGCACGGCCTGATTGCCGATCGCCGAGCGGCGCAAAGCCTGCTCGAAGAAGCATTTACGCTGGCCGGGAACGCTCAGGAAAAGATTGCGCTAAAACGAGGCAGCGGGGATAGCCCGATCACCGGCGCGCTGCACGGAGCTTTTCGGAACGGAATCGACCAGGCTTCGCTCCGCGCTCGCGCAGTAGAGGCGATGCTGCGTTACGATTCACGGACGGCTCGCGAGCTGTTCCAAAAAATCGAACTGCCGGCGCCCCACCCCGGCGGATGCGACCAGCAGACCATCCCCGATTTTTCGCTGTACTACGTGACCATGTTTGAGGTCGCCAGGCAAATTCCCGACCGCGCGCAGCTCGAAGCGTTTTTCGCGGCGCACATGGCGAAATTCCAATCGGCAGCGCAGATCACGCCGTTCGCGCGCGTGTTCATGCAATTGCCGAACGTCGAGCACATGCCGTTCGTGATGGATGCGTTCGCATCGCGATTGCCGGATCTGATGCTGGACACCCGAGTGTTTTCGTCGACCTATGAAGACGCGATAGAGGCGATTAGCCAGTTGATTCCCGACCTCACGCCGGCCAGCAGAGAAAAGCTGATCCAGCAATCGCGCGCCTGGGTGATCCGCAACGTGAATTTCGGCGTGTGCGCGGAAACGCAGCATTACGCGGTAGCGTTCGACGGCAAAGGCCGCAAGGCGATTCCCCAGGTGGAGCCGCAGGAGCGGTTCAACCAGGAAGTCGCGTGGCGCGGGCGCGCTGGCTCGGCGCGGATCGAAGCAGGCGATCTCTCCCGTGGCGAGCGGGGTCTGGAAGCGCCGTCCATCGCGAATTCGCCGGAATACAACAACCACTTTAGTTTTCATTTGTTGCTCGCGCGCGATGGCGACGGCGGGCTGGACCTGTCGCGCTGGCGCGGCGAGATGACCAGTTACATCGATCGGCTGACGGCGTGGAGTTCGGCATTGAGTTCTTCCGCTGCAAACTTCTATCTCGAAAAAGCCGACCTGCTCACGCATGTGCTGTTCATCGAGCGTCACGCTCCGGTCAGCAACTCGGGCCCAGTGAAGGTGAACTGGTACGGAGCGAAGAAGCCAGAGGGCCCGCGCGTCGAAATCCCGGGACGCGATCGCGTGATCGGCGCATTGGTCGGGCTCTTTCGACAGTGAAACTGCGCAGAAGATTTACAACGAGCGCCGCGTGGTCTGGTTCGCTCCAGTTCGCGATCTGCTGGCGCTGCCTGGCGTGGCCGATCGCTACGCCGCCTCCCATCATCCGGTGCTGGCGCTGTACGGCAAGCTTGAGAATCTCACAGCGATTCGTTAACCGCTCGACGAGCGCGCTCCATGCTGTCGCGCCTCAATTGCAATCCGATCCGAAGTCGTGAGGCGCGACAGGCATGGAGCGCGTTAGTCGCTTTCGATGTCGCACTGACGCTACACGGATTGGATGATATGATGCAAAGCTTGGCAGCTCCTCGCCTAACGACAAAGCGCATTCCGCGGCCGGAGCCAGTTGCAAAGATCTACGCAGCGATCGCCGACCTCGAGCGTCTCTATCCGAAAAGAAAATTCACGCTGGACGGTCACCTCGCTGGCTCTATCGGAGAAGTGATCGCAGCGGAAGCTTTGGACTTAAAGCTCTACCCAATGTCTCAGCCTGGCCACGATGCCCACGATGCTGATGGCAATGTCCAGATCAAGATGACCGCCGGAAACAGCGTGGCGATGTACGCGACCTGCGATCGGCTCGTTGTCCTTCGAGTCGTCCCGCCAGAATATGCCGAGATCGTATATGACGGTCCCGGGCAACCAGCGTGGGACGGGGCTGCCAAGATGGGTAAAAACGGGCAGCGTGTTGTGCGAGTGTCCCGGCTCTGTGCGATTTCACCTGAAAAACAGTCATAGGTTCAGCTTGAGCACTACCGATCTTAAAGTCGCATTCGCTATCCTCAAAGCATGCCGTTCCCTCGATTGCTAACGGTCCGCCAGCATTTTCCAGATCGAAAACTCCACGACATTCCTGCAACCATCGCGCGCGAGCTTTCTTCCGCCGGATTCGGCGCGAACCTGAAACCGGGATCGCGAATCGCGATCGGCGTGGGCAGCCGGGGGATCGCGAACGTCGCGCAGATCGTACGATGCGTCGTTGATTTCTGGAAATCGCGCGGCTTCGATCCGTTCATTTTCCCAGCCATGGGCAGCCACGGCGCGGCGAGCGCGGAGGGCCAGGCCGCAGTGCTCGATCATTTTGGAATTCGCGAAGCAACCATGGGGTGCCCGG
The DNA here is from genome assembly GCA_963819125.1 of Terriglobia bacterium. Classification (GTDB taxonomy): domain Bacteria; phylum Acidobacteriota; class Terriglobia; order Bryobacterales; family Bryobacteraceae; genus Palsa-187. Next base: position 98,000 of record CAWFUQ010000003.1, on the reverse strand, counting down.
TGATCAGCGCGCTTGAAGTAGTGCCGCTGGGCTCGACGCCGGAGGGAATCGAAGCATTCATGGATCGGCAGGCGTTCGACGCCGCGGGCGTTTTCCTGATCGGGCGCGTGAAGTGGCACACCGATTTCGCCGGCAAAATCGAAAGCGGCTTGTTCAAGATGATGGCGATCGGGCTGGGAAAATTCGCCGGAGCGCAGCGCTATCACACCTACGCATTCAATCTCGGATTGGAGCACGTCATTCGAACCGTCGGCAGGCAAGTCTTGAAAAGCGGAAAGATCCTCGGTGGGCTCGCGATTCTGGAAGACGCGAACCATAACACTGCGCAGCTCACCGCGGTTCCGGTCGGCGAAATGGAAGCGAAGGAAGAGTCCCTCCTAACACTGGCAAAGGGCTGGATGGGCCGCATTCCCATGCACCTGAACATTTTGATCGTCGATGAGATCGGCAAGAACTATTCCGGTGCCGGGATGGACACGAAAGTGGTCAATCGCGGCGTGAACGGCGAGATGAACCTGTGGGACACGGCTCCGCGCATTGATCGCATCTTTCTGCGCGGATTAAGCGAGCACAGTTACGGCAACGGCGTCGGATTGGGGATGGCGGAGGTGGTGCACGATCGTCTGCTCGAAGCGATCGACTGGCATCCGACGCGCATCAATTCGCTGACGGCTTCGACTCCGGCGGCGATCCGAACGCCGATTCATTTTTCGTCCGACCGCGAATGCCTGGAGCGCATCTGGCCCACCTGCGGCGTTCACGCCCAAGAGGATTTGCGGATAGGCTGGATCGCGAATTCGCTGGAACTGGGGACCATGAAGCTGAGCGAGAATCTGAGGGCGGAGATCGAGGCGAACAAGAATCTAGAGATCGTGGGTGCGGCGGAAGAACTGGAATTCGACGGAGCGGGCGATCTGGAGGGCTTGCGGCATGTCGCCGCCGTGGTTCACTAACTACCTTGGGTAGCCGAGCGCGACATGGTGGAAGCGACCTTCGAGAAGATGACGCTGATGCTGGTCGCAACGCCGGGCATGATGGCCCCGGCCGCGACGGCCACGAATCCCGCCATCAAAGCGTATTCGATCAGGTCCTGACCGCACGTATCTTTGGACAATCGCAGCTTGGCGACTGCTTTTAGGGCCAGGTTTTTCAAAAACTTAGACTCTACAAACGAACAAATCAATTACATACGATCGCGGAGAGGAACAGACGGACCGGTGAGCCCGTCTGCTCCCTTCCAGCGAAAGGTTATTAGCTACCCTGCGTAGCAGCAGCCGACATAACAGACGCGATCTTCGAGAAGATCGTGCTGATGCTGGTCGCAACACCCGGCATGATGGCGCCGGCGGCAACGGCCACGAAACCCGCCATCAAAGCGTATTCGATGAGGTCCTGACCGCGCTTATCTTTCCAAATCTGCAGCTTCAAAATGAAATTTTTCATATCTCCTGTCTTTCTCCTCTCCCTATGGTGCGCGACAGGTCTCTGCCGCTGAGTCAAAGTTATCATCCGGGTTCGCTTGAACAAATCAGGCTTACAGCCTAAGGAGCGCCCCGAATACTCTCAGAGCTCATATCGACTCTCAGAGATCATTACCTTAGTGCTAAGAAGCGTACCCTTCGATCCTTGAGCGTATGCCGGTCTTTGCGGTTTTCGTCTGGCGCGCCGCGCGCGCTTCTGTTAACGTACTCTAGATGCCCGCGAACGCCCGGAGATTGTTGATTTTCCTGGTCCTATTGCTCCCGTCCGCGCAGTTCGCGTGGCGTAACCGCTCCATGCCGCAGTTCGGGTCGCTGCACGACGACGGCGTTCTGTTCGTAACGGCGAAAAGCGTTGCGGAAGGGAGCTTTCGACTCCAAAGCTTACCCGAACAGCCGTTGCAGACCAAGTTCCCTCCCCTCTATCCTGCTTATCTATCAGCGATATGGCGCGTTAATGCAAACTTTCCAGATAACTTGAAGTTGGCTACTGCGCTTAGCTGGCTAGCTTTAGCTGCTCTGCTGGTCCTATCAGTCGTATACTACGGCATACACTATCGAGCTAACGCCCTAGGCCAAAACCCCGGAAGGCGCGGAATTTGGTTATGCGCCAGCCTCCTTGCCATCAATCCTTATTTGATCCTGTTCGGCTGCACCATGTTCTCGGAGGTGTTTTTCACCTGTTGGGTGCTTGCGGCGCTGCTGGCGATCGCCCGGCCGGGCATGAAATGGGCAGTTTTTGCAGGATTGCTGGCTGCGACGGCCTATTTATCGCGAACCGCCGGGATCGCGCTGCTGGTTGCGGTGCCGTTCGGACTGGCGCTGAAGCGCGAATGGAAACGCGCGGGTGTATTCGCGGCCACTCTGGTCCCAACGATTGTGGTGTGGATGTGGTGGCAGAGGGCGCACATGCCTGCACATATGGATTCCACGCTCATGTACTACCTCAATTACACTGGCTACCAATTCTTGAACGTGGATCTCCATAATTTTCCTGTAGTTCTCTGGAGAAACCTCGACCAATTGTTGTATGGCATGGGAGCTCTGGTCTTGCCCAAGATCTACGACATCCTGCCCGTCAAGATCCTGACACAGGTGATCGCGATAGGCATGATCTCGGGAGTCGTCAGGCTGTTTAGACGCGGAATCATGCGCGAGTACGCCTGGTTCGCGCTGGCCTCGGCGGGGATTTTGGTGGTCTGGCACTTTCCGCCGACGGAGCGATTCGTGCTCCCGCTGCTTCCTTTATTGGTAGCGGGATTGGTCGCGGAGCTGGAGCATCTGGCGTCCATGCTGAAATCGGCTCTTCGCCATAAGGATGCGAGCCAACGCGTGGCGGCGGTAATCATGGCGGCGCTCGTCACCCTGGTGTTTGGAGGTGCGCTGGCGACGCAGTTGTACGTGACATTCGTGTACCTGCACGAATCGGCGGAATCGAAAGCCGCTAGCTTGGCCGACCAACGGTCGGCTTACACGTGGATCAAAGCCAACCTGCCACGGGACGCCAACGTCTTGTCCTATGACGATCCCCTGCTCTACCTGTATACCGGCCATCGCGGGAATTATCTGCCGCTGCTGACGCGCTATTGGTACGCGGAAGATCACGAGGCTATGGTCGGCGAATATAAGCGGGTCGCCGATTACTGCCAGCAGCGCAATCTTCAATATTTCTACTTCACGACGCAGGATCTGGATCGTGAATTAGGCGATGATGATCGCGCCGCGATCGCGAAATCCGTGCAGTCGAATCCCCGTCTGACGCCGGTGTATCACTACGGGATCGGCACCGTGTATCGTGTGGATTAACTGCCTGGTCAGCTTGCGGCAAGACGACCAGCGCGTTCCATGTTGTCGCACCTCATGCCGAATTGCGGCAAGGCGACCAGCGCGCTCCATGCTGTCGCGCCTCATGCCGAATTGCGGCAAGGCGACTGGCGCGCTCCATGCTGTCGCGCCTCATGCCGAATTGCGGCAAGGCGACCAGCGCGCTCCATGCTGTCGCGCCTCATGCCGAATTGCGGCAAGGCGACTGGCGCGCTCCATGCTGTCGCGCCTCATGCCGAATTGCGGCAAGGCGACCAGCGCGCTCCATGCTGTCGCGCCTCATGCCGAATTGCGGCAAGGCGACTGGCGCGCTCCATGCTGTCGCGCCTCATTCCGATCAGGCTGACGTTGTGAGGCGCGACAGTATGGAGCGCGTTAGCCGGCAACGAACAAGCCTAGGTGCCCGAGCCGATCGCCGCGCGCAGCTTTTTGATCTGGGTGCGATGGTCGAGCAGGTGCAGCCGCTGCAGGATCGCGTACTCGCGCTTGGTCGTCACGACCATGATCGTCAGGACTTTGGGAGCTTCCCTGCCCTCGGCTCCATCACCTAAGCCCGGAGCCTGCCCCAGCAGATCGATCAATTCGCGATTGGCGCTGTGCAGACCCTCGACCAACTCCTGCCACGGTGCCCACGCCGGAGCGCCGGTGCGCAACGCCTCGTAAACTGGAGGCCCGGGAGGACGGCGGCCGTTGAACAGATGCCGCAGCTCTTCTGCCGATCGAATCTGCGTCTGCGCGATGTGATCGACTACTTCTGCAATCGTCCATTTGCCGGAAACCGGTCTGGCGTTGCGCTCCGTCTCCGCAACGGACGCGACGACGACTTCCAATTCGTCCGCTGCGGCTTTCACACGAGCGCGAATGCCATCGTTGCCGAGCTCTTCCGATCGCGTCCGCAGGTAATCCAGCATGCGGATCGCTTCAGGCGCCAGCGGCTTTCCGTCAATGTCGGGAGGATTCATTTGCCGAGATCCAGGGCCGTGATCGTCTTGCGATCGCGAATATACAGGTGCGTGCCCACCAGCGTCGGCGGCGACCAGGCAATGCTTTCGAGCATCGGCGCCTGCGAAAGCACTTCCAATTTCTGCGGGCTCATGCGTGCCAAAGCGAGCGTGCCATCTTCATCCGCGATGATCACCTTTCCATCGGCCCACAACAATTGCGCTTTGGCGAATCCGCGATTGCGCCACGCGATCTTGCCGGTTTTCAATTCGACCGCGCTCATCAACGCCGGGCCGTTATAGCCGCTCGAAAGGTAGACGTAGCCGTCGCGGACGATCGCCGGGCCCCAATGCAACTCGAGATGCGGATCGTACCAGAGTTGCTTCACAGTAGTCTTGCCTCCAGCCTGATGCAGTTCGATCCCGTGCGCGCCGACTCCGTAGGCGGACGCGACGAACAGGACGTTGCCGCCGGCCCACCACGCAGGCGTGCTCACGTTGAGCCCGTACTGCGTCTCGTGCGGATGCGACCACAGCAATGTGCCGTTATCGGGATCGAATCCGAACACGGTCTTCGCCGCCAGCGCGACCGCTTGCGTCTGGCCGTCGACATTGATCAGGATCGGCGACGAATATGAATTTGTAAATTGAAGCGCCTTCCACGCGACCGATCCGTCACTTTGCCGCAGCGCGATCATTCCATCACCATTTCCGCCCGACATGAAGATCAGCGTGTCTTTGTAGGGCAAGGCGTGGCAGGCGTAGCCGAATTCGGTGTGGGTGGCGTGGAATTCACGCTGCAGATCGTGCGACCACACCACCTTGCCGGTGTGTTTGTCGAGCGAATGGATTCTCCCTGTGGCACTGGCGGTGATCAGGCGATCGCCCACGACCTGCGGCATCGCGTACGGTCCCGGCCCGACCTTTTCGCTGTACGAATTCGTGAACGGATTCGGATACCAATATTCCCAAATGGTTTTACCGGTGGCGGCGTCGAGCGCCGTGATCACATCGTTCGATCCGTGGCGATACGCAGTGTAGAGAACGCCGCCTTCTTCCGCGATCCCAGAGTAGCCGTCGCCGAGTGGGCGCGACCACAGCTTCCTGGGCCCCGCCGCTGGCCAGGAATCGGCCAGGCCGGTGGTACTGACGATGAAGTCGCGGTTCTTGCCGCCCCACAGCAGCCAGTCTTCATTCTTTGCGACAGACTTAGCGGCAGGTTGTGCGAATAGGATGGGAGCAACCAGAATCACAACGGGCGCGAACCGCAGCATCGCAAATTGGACGCTGCTGATGTGAATTTGTTCCATGGCGCGTGAGCTATCATGATTCGATAGCAACCAGGAAGAAGGCCTCGGCTCGGCCCAGGCACGACGATCGCGATCCGCAATTGGCAAGCGCCGCATGGGCCAGTCGCCGCGTGTGGAGTGTCAGTTTTTGCGCGATCGCGCTGGTGACCGTCATCGTGGTGCTCTATTGGCGTGTCCTGGGGTACCAATTCGTCAACTTTGATGACGATACCTACGTTTACCTCAATAACCACATTAAAGCTGGCTTAACGCTGGATGACCTTCGTTGGGCGTTCATCGATAACAGCAATGGCAATTGGCATCCCCTGACCTGGCTTTCCCACATGCTGGACGTCCAGCTATTCGGCCTGAATGCTGGTCCCCATCACCTGGTGAGCGTGCTTTGGCATGCCGCGAACTCGGCGCTGCTGATGGCAGCACTTTGGTTTATGACCGGAAGTGCGTGGCGCTCAGCATTCGTTGCGGCCTTGTTTGCGCTCCATCCGCTTCGCGTGGAGTCCGTAGCCTGGATCGCGGAGCGCAAGGACGTCCTGAGTTCTTTTTTCTATATTCTGACGATCTGGGGCTATGCGTGGTACGCGCGCCGGCCGCGTTCGGTGGGACGATACGCAGCCGTCGCGGTGCTCTTGTCGCTCGGCCTGATGGCAAAAGCGTCGGTGGTAACCGCACCATTTCTTCTTTTGCTGCTGGACTACTGGCCCCTCTGTCGCAAAGAGTCGCTGGCGGTATTAGTTCGCGAAAAGATTCCTCTTTTCGTTCTGGCCGCGGGCGTGAGCGTGGCCACTTACTTGGGGCAGAAACAAGCGGGCGCGACGAGGGGAATAGAGAACCTCCGTTTAGCGGATCGGCTGGCGAATGCACGCGGTTTCCTACATGCACTATCTGGGGAAGATGTTCTGGCCTCAGCCGCTCGCGGTGCTGTACCCGTATCAGCGTGACTTGCCGGTAGGATTGGTCTTATCCGCGTGTCTCTTGCTCGCTGCCATTACGGCTATTGTCCTGTTTACGGGCCGCCGGTTTCGCTATTTGCCGGTGGGCTGGTTCTGGTTTCTTGGGTGCATGATACCGATGATCGGGTTGGTCCAGGTCGGTTGGCAGGCCTACGCGGATCGATACACATATATTCCGTCCATTGGAATTTTCATCGCCCTGGTCTGGATCTCTGCCGATGCCATCGACCACTCGAAATGGAGGCGAGTGCTTGCAGTCGGGGCAGCCCTCACGATCCTGCCGGCTTTGGCCGCCAGGACTTGGTCCCAGCTCCCTTACTGGCATGACGATATGGCGCTGTTCCAACACGCCATCGATTCCACTTCCGAAAATCCAATCGCCCAATATCACGTGGGGGACGATCTGGTGGCGCTGGGACGGAACCGCGAAGCGATTCCTCATCTTAAGGAGATGATTCGGCTAAGTCCCAACTTCTATGCAGGCTACTACACGCTCGGCAAAGCGCAAGCTGCAGAGGGCGACACCGCACCGGCTCTTCGCAATTTTTCTCAGGCACTGCAGATCTGGCCGGAGGATCCGGCGGCTCTTTATGCTCGGGCGGTTGTGCTGCTGGAAACCGGCTCCGCGCAGCCGGCGGAACGGGACTTTCGCGCAGCCTTGAAATATGGACTCGCAGCGGAATATGCAGCCGATGCGTATAACAGCCTGGGTGTGATTCTGGCGCAGCGTGACGATATCAAGGGAGCGACCGAGGAGTTCGAACGAGCGGTCCAACTCCAGCCAGCGTTGGTCGCCGCGCAACAGAATCTCGCGGTTTCTCTGATGAAACAAGGCCGCACCGATGACGCGATTGCTCATCTGAGGCAAGCCCTTGCTGCTACGCCTGGAGATGCCAGCTTAACGAAGATGCTCGACGATTTTCGGTCCCTCGGTCCAGGGCGCTAGCATAAATCCGTCGTCTATTTACGCGGGCCGCCGATGATGCCGAAATCGTAGCCGATCTTGAGGAACCGGTCATTCGAGTCGATGGCGGAGACGATCGCATATTCGCCGGCGGCGAGATCGGACATCGGCTTAATGCTCACCAGGCCGTTGCCGACCGATTGTACTTCGATCGCGCGCAGGTCTTTGTCGCGGAAATGCACGAATTCGCGGAAGTTGCGGCTACCCGACATGTGGATTTCGCGATACTCCTGTTTCTGCGTTTCCTTCACCAGGAAGATACCGGTGTTGGCGGAAAATCCGCGAACATACAGCGTGGGCCGCACGTTGGTGGTTTGCACCATGGCGCGGGCGCCGGGGATCTCAACGATCGCACGCTTGCTGCCGACCGAGAAGAAATCAGCCGCGCTGGCTTCCACCATCGGCATCAGCATATTGCCGGTCAGGCCGATCCAGCCGGAGTCGCCGTGATAATAGACGCCACGGGAAAACGGAATGCTCGCGACGTCTTGCGCCGGAAGCGCCGGGAGCAGCATCGCGCCGAGCGCAGCGGTAATCAGGAATGAAGTTTTGAATGCCATAGGGCCTGCCTTTCGTCCCATCAATCATATGATGCAAATGGGCCCCAGAACATTCCCCAACATTCATATTGCGTACCATTGACCGTCGCGATTGTAATAGGACCGCGACGGTGATATGCCGCTGGCGTACGACTAATCGACGCTGTATGTGCCGGTGAACATACCACTAATGCTGCCAAGTGTGTTGACCAGATTGATCGTTCCGCTGACCGCCCCGCTGGTAACGAGCGCTTGCGGCGTCAAGGTGAGCGATAGGGATCCCGAACTGACCTCGGCACCCTGAATCTGGCTTCGCGCAGGATCAAAGCCAGTGAACACCAAGTTCAGTCCGTTGATCGCCACCGTGTTCCAAGTCGCACTGAATTGAGCGCCCGATGGAGTAAACCCACTTGCCTGCCCACTGTATCCTAACCCGACGCTGTTGACAAAGATGTTGAGCAGCGACGCACCTGCGCCGGACGCGGAGATCGTCAGGCTGGAGAACGCGGGGAGCGACCCGCCGCCCCCAGTCCCCGATCCGTTACTCAAAATCGCTGCGCCGGATTCCGCGAAGGCTGGCGCCGACGCGAACGAGCCGGTCGGATCGAAACGCAATGCGATCACTGAAATGCTCCCGCCATTGGTGGTGAATTCGGCCGTTCCGATTTGATTCGACGTCGGCGTGAACTGCTGTGGCATGGTGAACGAAACGTGACCAAGCGGCGGCAGAGTAATTGGCAGGGGCGCGGGCGACACGAGTCCGGCCGCGAACGTATTCTTCAACCCGACATTGATAGTCACTGTCGTCGATCCGGTGTTGGCGATCGCAATCGCCGTCACGAAACCGTGGGTGTTGTCGTACGGCACCAGCACGCGGCTCGATGCGGCTGAAGCGAGCGCGGTGCCGTCCTGATTCGGCAGTCCCGGGGCGCTCTGCGCGAAGATCGCGTAGACGCCCACGGATGCATCGCCTTGAATCAAGGCCCAACCGACGGTGGTGGTGCTCGCGGTGCCAGCCGTGTGAATGATCACCGTTTCGCCCGGAGCAAGTGTGAACTGCGTGGTGGTGGCGTCGATGAACGGCGGAGCCCAGAGAGCGGTTGCGCCGCCGCCGGTTTCCTGATTAAACGTAACGTTGACCTGCGCGGAGTTCGACGAAGTGTTGATGAACACAAGCGTGGTCTGCCATCCTCCGCCGTCGACAATCTGCGGGATAACCGTTTGGGCGCGCGCCGGCGAACAAGAGACAATCGCGATGAGGAACGGGAACAATGCGCTCAGATATGCCGTCGAGTTTTTCATTTGAAAAATGCCTCCCCGCGCTATTTTCGAAAAAATCGGAAGAAGAAGTAAACTGCCGGACGGCAATCCTATTCTCCGGTGTATGTGCCCGTGAAGGCGCCGCTAATTGAGACTGGATTCCCTACCAGGTTGATGGTTCCGCACACGCTTCCCGCCGTGCCGGAAGATTGCGGGGAGAGAGTTATCGAGAGCGACGCGGAATTGAACAGCCCTGTGCCCGAACCGTTCGAGACCGAGCTCATGCTCGCGACGAAACCGCCGAAGGTCAGCGTATTGCCGCTGGTGGACGCTGCGGTCCATACCGTGTCGAAGGATGTTCCATCACTTAAGCGCCCGCTCACTTGAATCGCTGACGCCGTGCCGGTGAAGTTAACGTAGGTGATCGAAAGACTCTGAATGTTAGGGCCAGAGGCGTCGACCGAAAAATCCTGGAACGCAGGGATCGGCCCGCCCGTGCTGGTGCAGGCGTTCGCTCCGCCGTTGCCGCCGCCAGTCGTTCCTCCACTGCCCCCATTCCCAGAGCCGTTATCATTTCCGCCGCCACCTAGAATCGCGCCGCCGATTTCCGCATAAGTGGGCGGCGAGGCGAAGGAGCCCGTCGGATCGAAACGAAGCGCCGATAGCGAGATACTCCCGGCAGCGGCGGTGAACTCGGCCGTTCCGCTCTGATTCGCAGTGGCCGGGAACTGCTGCGGCATGGTGAACGACATATGACCGAGCGGCGGCAGCGTGATCGCCGCCGGCGCGGGCGACACGGGTCCGGCGTCATTCGTATTCTGTAGCCCGACGCTGATGCTGGCGCTCGTCGCAGCCGCGTTGGCGATCGCAAGCGAGGTGACGAAGCCGCCGGTGTTGTCGTACGGGGCTATTACGCGGCTCGACGCGGTTAAGGCCGGCGTGGTGGCGTCCTGATTCGGCCGCCCGGTAACACTCTGCGCGTAGATCGCATACGCGGACACGGACGAATCACCCTGGATCAGCGCCCAGCCGATGGTGGTGGTGAGCGCGGTTCCGGCCGAATGAATGAGGACCGTGCCGCCCGCCGGAATGGTGATGCTCTGCGGGGTGTTGGTGTCGACAAAGAGAGGAACCCAGGGAGCGGTGGCGCCGCCGCCGGTTTCCTGATAGAAAGTGACGCTGCTCTGCGCGGAGTTCGACGAAGTGTTGGTGAACACAAGCGTGGTCTGCCATCCTCCGCCGTCGACAATCTGCGGGATGATCGTTTGCGCGCGCGCTACAAACAAACCGGCAAAGGCGAACAGCAACAGGCACAAAGAACGTGCATGCGCGGTCGGGTTCCTCAATTTGGTACTTTCTCTATCTTCGATGAAAATCGACGGAAAAGTAAACTCGCAATAGTGCGTCCTCACGAGTAGTGGGTCAGTTTCGGGATTTGTGTTCAGCTCACGAACGCGCTCCATTCTGTCGCGCCTCATGACGCCGTGCTCTGGAGCGCGCAGGCGGTTGGTGCCGTCCCGCGCGATCTAACATATGAGGCGCGACAGCATGAAGCGCGCTAGTCGCCCTTACGCGCAAGTTATTGGGCGGTATACGTTCCGCTAAAGCTGGCGCTGATCGCGACCGGCGACGCCCCGTTCACGCTGCCATTGAAGCTGATCGAGCCGCAAGCGGCTCCCGCGGACGTGGGCGTTCCCGGAACGAGCGTCAGGTTGATGGTCCCGGAGGTCAGAAGCCCGGCTCCCGACGAGTTGTGCACTGTACTGGAGGCCGCGGCGAATCCACTGAAGACCACGCTGTTCGCGGTCACGGTGACGTCGTTGAAGGTCGCCGCGAAGGTGCTGCTGTCGCTGAGCGTTCCGCTGACCTGCGCGACGTAGGGGCCCGGTATGCCGGGCACCCCGAGATCGATCCCGAGACTCGTGAGCCCGGTGCCGGTCCCCGCCACCTGCATGGTGGTGAAAGAAGGAATCGCCCCCGCGCTTTGTCCGGGCGTGCAGGAGGGCGTTCCGCCACCGCCGCCACCGGAGCTGCCGCCTCCCAGAATCACCGCGCCCGATTCCGGATAGGCGGGCGCCGAGGCAAATGATCCGGTGGGATCGAAACGTAGCGCGAGCGCCGAGATGGTTCCACCGCTAACCGAAAACTCCGCAGTGCCGCTGTGATTGGTCGTCGCTGCGAACAGCGTCGGCAGGTTAAACGCCGTGTGCCCGTTCGCCGGCAGCGTGATCGACGCTGGAGCGGGCGTGACGGGCGAACTGGTGAGGCTATTTTCCAATCCGACCGTGATGGTCGCCGCCGTCGAACCGGTATTGGCGATCGCCACGGCGGTGACGAAGCCGTTGGTGTTGTCGTAGGGAACCAGCACGCGGCTGGTCGCGGCCAAGGCGACGCCGGTGCCGTCCTGGTTGGGCCGGCCGGTTACCGCCTGCGAAAAGATCGCGTAAGCCGAAACTGACGTGCCCGTGACCGATGCCCAGCCGACCGTGGTTGTGCTCGCCGTAGCAGCCGAATGAATCAGCACGGTGCCGCCAGCCGGGATCGCGATGCTCGATGTGCTATTGACGTCGGTAAAAGGAGGCGACCACGGAGCGGTTGCGCTGGCGACGGTCTCCTGAAAAAAAGCAATGCCGGCCGTGGTCGCGCTGCCCGAAGTATTGGTCAGCACGATGGTGGTCTGCCACCCGCCGCCATCGGCGATCTGCGGAATCACGGTTTGAGCGCTCGCCGCGCCGGAAATGAACGCCGCGAGCAGTAGCAAAGAGAACAGATTAAGATAAGCGGCCGCTTTCCTCAATTGAAAGCCTCCTCGTTATTTTCGAGCATCGATGAAAACAATAGTACAGGCGAACTGTATGTCAGGTATGCCACTTACCCTAAGATGTGCCGCGCCGCCGCTGCGTTGCGTTCTTATTCAACTAGAACGGTGTGCCGGTCCCGCTAATCGTACCGTTGATGGTGGTCGAGCCGCTGACCAGGTCGATGGTCCCGGTCATGGTCCCGCCCGTCAGCAGGAATTGCACGGTCAACTGCACCGAGAGGGTGGCAGTGGTGAAGGGCGCGCCTCCAAAGTTGCTTTTCCCGGCGTCGAATCCGGCGAAGACCAGGTTGGGCCCGCTCAAAGTCACGTTGTCCCACACAGCGGTGAACGAAGTGGCCGGGCTGCCGGCGGCGCCGGCGGTCTTACCCGTCACGGTTCCGGTAAAGACGCCGTTATTGCCGTTCGCGATATTGATGGACATCGCCGGGACGTTGTTGGGTGACGGAATGTTGGTGGTTGCGGCGGTCATATTCAGCTGCGTGAACGACGGTGTGCCGCCACCGATGCCGACGGGAATGATACTCGCGCCCGATTCAGGAAACGCCGGCGCGGTGGTGAACGATCCACTGGGATTGAACCGGATCGCGATCACCGAAATCGTCCCGGTGGAAGTGAACTCTGCCATGCCGCTCACGCTGTTGGTCGCGCTGAACTGCGTCGGCATCGAGAATGAAGTGTGCCCTCCCGCCGGTAGGGTGATAGGCGCTTGTGCAGACGTCACGACGCCGCCGGTCGTATTCTCCAAGCCGACGGTGATATTCTGCGACGTGGACCCGGTGTTGATGATCGCCATCGAGGTCACGAAGCTGTTGGTATTGTCGTAGGGCATCAGCACGCGACTGGAAGCAGCCGATGCCAACACGGTGCAATCCTGATTCGGACGCCCCGCCACGATCTGCGTAAACACCGCGTACACGACGATCGCCGGGTCGCCGGAAACCTGCGCCCAGCCTGTGGTCGTCGTGCTGGCCGAATCCGCGCTGTGGATGATCATGACTCCGCCGGGCGCAAGACTGATACTCTGCGTCGAGCCGACCTCCAGAAACGTAATCGGCCATGCTGAGGTAGCTCCGCCGCCGTTGTCCTGAAGGAACGAAACGCTGGTCGAAGTACTGCTGGCCGAGGTGTTCGCCAGAACCAGGGTGGTTTGCCAGCCGCCGCCGTCGGCGATCTGGGGAATGACGGATTGCGCAACGGTGCCTGACGCCGGCGTGGAGCTGGCACCCAGAATCGCCGCGCCTGTTGCGGGGAACGCGGGTGCGGTCGTGAATGACCCGCTGGGATTGAAGCGGATCGCGATTACTGAAATGGTCCCGGTAGAAGTGAATTCGGCCATGCCGCTGGCCCCGCCGGTCACCGTGTACTGCGTCGGCACCGCGAACGACGTGTGACCTTGCGGCGGTAGCGTAATGGAAGTCTGCGTGACCGTGCTTCCCGAAGAATTCTTCGTGGCGACCGTGATGGTCTGCGCGGTCAACCCCGTGTTTGCGATCGCCATCGAAGTGGCGAAGCCGTTGGTGTTGTCGTAAGGCATCAGCACGCGGCTTGAAGTGGCCGAGGCCAGAACGGTGCAATCCTGATTCGGACGTCCCGTTACGATCTGCGTAAACACCGCATACACAACGATCGCCGGGTCGCCGGAAACCTGCGCCCAGCCCACGGTGGTCAGGTTGGCTGTATCCGCGCTATGGATAATGAGAACCCCGCCGGACGGCAGGGATATGTTTTGAGTCGAAGAGACCTCGTTGAAAGCCAGATTCCACGCCGTAGTGGCTCCGCCTCCCGATTCCTGGAAGAACGTGACGCTGGCGGAGGTAGTGCCCGCCGATGTGTTCGACAAAACCAGCGTGGTCTGCCAGCCGCCGCCGTCGGCGATCTGAGGAATAACGGTTTGCGCCCCCGCGAGCGCGGAGAACGCAATGGCCACAACAACAATAATCGAGAGATAGAAGTGCTTGGTCGATTTCATCAAGTGAAAACGCTCCTTACGCTATTTTGGGGGAAATCGACGCGGGAAGCAAAACCCCATCTCATCCTACCGCAATCCCAAGCCACGTCCAGCCGAAGTGGGTTAGTGTAAGTCGACCAACGCGCTCCATTCCTGTCGCGCCTCAAACCGCCGGCATTCCGGCATTGAGGCGCGACAGGAATAGAGCGCATTCGTGAGCCGCGTGCTAATCCCGAAATTGATGACCCACTGTCGAGAATTGCGATCAGTTCCAAGCGCCCCGTTAGGAGCTCAACCGAAGTGGGCCTTCAGGAACTCCCAGATCTGCAGGTGCCGGCCCGGGCAGCGCGCCGCGGGCGCGTAGCTGAGGGTGTTGGTCTCCTTGTCGACAAACAACCCCTGCTCCGGCAATTTCGGGCTGGCGATATCGAATACCACGCCATTGCCGCACGGATCTTCGTGGACGATCTTGATCGCGGCCACGTCCGAATAGGGGCTGGCCGGACCCCAGTCCTCCGTGAATTTCTCAGGACCCCAATACTTGCAGGGATGGTCCTGGGTGCAACCCCACATGGCATAGGCTTCCTGGTACCGCTTTTCCTGCAGCAGCGCGAAGAACTGATTGACCACCCGCTCCTGACGCCAGTTACGGAACCACAGATACAATCCGCCGCCCAGAACCACGACGATCAGGGTCAGCACAACGATGCGCTTGATCAACTGCTCGCGTTGTTCTTCACCTGCTCCGTAGGTGTCGAGGTATCCGGCCATGGCGGCTCCCTTGCGCTATTTCTTCAATGGATAAGCTTTGTCGAACGCCGCAATCGCGTCGGCCGTGACTTCCAATGAAGGCTTGAAGGTCACCAACTGGCTGACATCGACGATGGCGTCGAGGCCCTTTTCATCCATGATCTTCTTCAGCACTTCGGTCATTCGCTGGCCGGCGCTCTGAATGATGGTGTCGCGATCGCGATTGGCGTCATCCTGATAGTCCTGTTGCAGGCGCGTCACCAGGCGCTCCTGCTTCTGGCCGCGCGCGGTGAGATCGGCCTCGCCTTGCGGGCTGAGGCGGCCTTGGCTCGATTGCGCCTGCGTCTTCAGATCTTCCAGATCGCGCTGCGCTTTTTCGAGCGCGTCGCGGCGCGGCTTATAACGGGCTTCCAAATCGTTCGAGGCCTTCTTGATTTCAGCAGTGTCGAGAATGGCCTTACGCAGATCGACCACGCCGATTTTAGATTGCGCGAAAGCGGCCGGCGAGAAAGCGCAGGCGGCCACGCACACCGCGGCCAAGGGGAGCAGAGACAAACGGAACATGGATGTAGAGAGACTCCTTTTCATTTCATTCTCGCGGTCACTTCAGCATTTCGTCAAGCACTCGGCCCACACTGCCACTCGGCGTTTCGATCTCGAGCATGGTGGCGAGCGTCGGCGCGATGTCGTTTGGCGCAGCTTCCCGCGTATAGTGCCCGGCCCGCACACCTGTGCCCAGAAACAGCACGGGAACGTGCGTATCGTAATCGAACGGAGCGCCGTGCGTGGTACCGCTTCCTCCCGATATCCAGTAAGGATCGTGCAAGATAACCAGGTTGCCGGAGCGCGCGGCGTTGAAGCCGTTGCGCACGCGAATGTCCACCGCATCGTTGGCGATCCAGCCGTTTAGAAGCTGGGTGCGCGTATATACCCGAAATACGTGCGGCTGGGATCTTAGAGCGTCGGCGGCCGTCGATTCGACCTCCGCCAGGTTCGTTTTCTTCGCGGCGATCGTGTCCAGATTCAGGTACATGCCTTCCGAGGTGTCGGCAATCCAGCGGCCATCGCCGAAGCGGGCGGATAGCGCCTTCTCCACCGCGTCATTTTCCGCGCGTCCGTTCAATCGCCCACCCGGCATCTTGCGTTTAGCGTTTTCTTCCGGAACCGGCGCGACCCCGTGATCGGCGGTGAGCACGAAAAGCACTCGGCCTGCGCCGGCCTGCGCTTCCGCAGCCTTCATCAATTCTCCTATCAACTTGTCCACTCTGACCGCCATGTCGCGAACTTCCGGCGCATCGGGGCCGTACTTGTGGCCTACGTAATCGTTAGAAGAGTAGCTCACCGCGAGCAGGTCGATACGATCACCCATGCCCAATTTCTCGGCCGACAGAGCTTTCAAGGCGCATTGCTGTATCAATTCGTTTCCGTAAGGGGTGGCATCCACAGCGCCATATAAATCGACACCGGCGGCGGGCATTTGGTGCCCCATCCAGGTCAGGCCCGCGAACCGGTTGGCGGGTTTCGAGGCGTTCAACTCCGAAACCCAGCCGGGCAGTGCGGCGAAATAATAAGTGCTGCTGACGAAATGGCCGGTCTTGCCATCGAACCAATATGCTCCGTCCGCCATGTGGCCGGCGGGAAGAATCGCGCTGCGATCCTTGATCGACACGCCGATCACTTTGCCGCCCTTGCCCGACATCTTCAGCTCGTCGCCGATGGTGGATTGGAGCAGCCGCCGCGGCGAGGAACCCGCGCCATCGCCGCCCAGCAGCTTGGCCGCATCGTCGGACACGCTGGTGACGCGCTTTTTTGAGTCACGATCCCACCATTCATTGCCGACGATGCCGCTCATGGCGGGAGTCGCGCCACTCAGGAAGGTCGAATGGCCGACGGCCGTCACGGTGGGCACGTGGATGTAGTGCGCACTGGTGAAATCGGCGCCCTGATCGAGGAATCGCCGGAGGCCCGCTGTATAGGCGTCGTGAAATCGGGTCAGATAGTCGTAGCGGAATTGATCGATGACAATCGCGACCACCAGCTTCGGTTTGGCGGGCGGGGTTCGCGGGGCTTGGGCGTGAGCAAAGGAAAAGCAGACAAAGAGAGCGGCGAGGATTCTACGCATGGACTCTCTAGTCTATCTTTGAATCGCGCACAACGGCACAAACCGCCTGTGCGCTCCGACGCGGGAGTCGAGTAAAGGCGGCTAGCGCGCTCCATGCTGTCGCGCCTCACCTGACGGCCATCAGTTTTCTAATCTCGAGCGCACAGGCGGTTTGTGCCGTTGTGCGCGACTCAACAAATTGAGGCGCGACAGTATGGAGCGCGCTAGCCGGCAACGAACAAAAAGCAATCGCTATTACGGCCGCGAGCCTTCGCGAGCCAAACGGACTTTGGCTCCATCCAGCTTGTTTTTCACCTTGGCGATCTCAGACTGATCCAGATCCGCCGGTGAACTCGCGTTCCATTCCTTCAGCGAAATCTCCCATTGCGCGACCGCATCCTTGAGCTTGGACTGCTTCATCAGCACCTCGCCCATGTGATCGTGCACGGTGGCGTCGCGCGGCGTGAAGGTCAGCGCCTTGCGCAGATTCTCTTCCGCTTCATTCAAGCGGCCCAACCGGAAATAAACCCACCCCAGGCTGTCGAGATAAGCACCGTTGTTCGGATCGAGCTCAATGGCCTTGTTGATCATGGTCAGCGCGTCGTTCAAACGCACATTGCGATCCGCCAGCATGTAGCCCAGGTCATTCAGCGCACCCGCGTTATCGGGAGTTTCGGCCAGCACCTTGCGATACTCGGCTTCAGAAGCATCGTGCTTCTTCATCTTGTCGAGCATGCTGGCGCGCTGGATCCAGACGCCTTCCTTTTCATCCTTGCCGCCCGCCAGCTTCTCGGCCTGATCGAGCGCCTTCGAAGCATCGTCATACTTCTTGCCCTTTTCGTAAATCTGCGCGATCGAAAGATAGGTCTGGAAATCTTCCTTGGTGCCCAGCAGCTTCTTCATCTCGGCTGCCCCGGCATCGGTCTTGTTCATGTCCGCCAGAACGCTGGCGTGAGTAGCGCGCACCGCGCGATCTTCTGGATATTTCTTGAGCGCGGCATCGGCGGCCTGCTCCGCCTTGGTGTAATCCTTGGCTTGCTGATAGGCGTTGACGATCTCTGCTTCCATGAGCGGAGCGGTATCGGGATCCAGATTCTGCATCTGGCGGAAGGTGTCGACCGCAGCGTCGATCTGATCGGTACGCTCCTGCAAGAACGCCAGGCGCCCCAGCAGCGTCTTGCGGACATCGCGCTGCGCGGCGTTGTAGTTCTTGCGCGCAGTGGTCGACAGGATATCCTTCAACACGCCGATCGCTTCCGGGTACTTGGCTTCGGCCTGCAAGACTTCGATTTCCTGAAAGCGGATCTCGATGTTATCCGGCTGCACCGCTTTGGCTTTGTCTTCCGTCTGGCGCGCCATCGCGAAGTTGCGCATCTCCAGATAGATCCGCGACATGTCCAGATACGAAGAGGCGTCCTTGGGATCTTCCTTGACGATGTCCTCGTAGGTCTTGATGGCTTCGGGGAAGTTGCGTCCGCGACGCTGATAATCCGCGATGGCACGCTTGAGATCGAGCGCATCGGGAGGATTGGCGGCCAGCGCGCGCTTCAGAGTTTCGGCGGCTAAGCCGAATTCCTTCATCTGCTCATAAAAACCGGCCAGCCGCGTCAGGCTGTCGTGGCTGGGATTCTTCTCGGCGAGCTTTTTGAGAATACTTGCCGCCTCAGAGTTATTGCCGGCATCGGCAAGCACTGAAGCCAATCCAACCAGCGCCTCTTCGTTTTCAGAATCGATGGCCAGCGCCTTGCGATAGGACTGTTCGGCTTCGGCGGGCTTGTGTTCGATCCCGCGCAGCCTTCCCAGCATCAGCAGCGAATCAACGTCGGTGGGGTCCAGGTCAGTGATCTTTTGATATTCGGCTGAGGCTTTGTGCAGCATCGCCTCATCGATATGGTTTTGCTGATCGCCGATCTGCCGCGTATAGACTCGCGCCAGCATGCGGTGCGCATTCACATCGTTGGGATTCTGCTTGAGCGCTTCCTCGGCGTCGTTCTGCGCGTCCTTCATGCGATTCGCCGCAATGTAGAACTCGGCGAGTTCCTCGGCGAGCATGGGCGCGGTTGGATCCGCTTTCAGCGCTTCCTTGTAGTTCTCGATCGCTTTATTGATGTATTCCTGCGGCGCGCGCGGATCTCCGGCGAGTTCCGCATACATGTGCGCGACCGTGTAGTGATAATAAGCCGAAGCCTTGTCTGTTTTGGGGGCGTCCGCGCCCCGGTTCTGCGCCTGCGCGGCATTTCCCGCGAGTCCGGCGGCGATCAAGAGTGCCCAGGCTGCTTTATACATTCGCGTCCTCATTTGTTCGCGCGCCCCAGTCCTTTGGGCGCTACTCTTAGTATATCGGCTTCGATCATTCTCGCATCCTGATTGCAATTGTAGGTCCCACCGGCGCCGGGAAAAGTACGCTCGCCTTGCGGCTGGCGCAGGAATTTCAGGGCGAGATCGTCAACTGCGATTCCATGCAGTTGTATCGCGGCTTCGACATCGGCACCGCCAAGGTTCCGAAAAACGAACGAGCCGGAATCGCGCATCACTTGATCGACATCCTCAGTCCCGACGAGATTTTCTCGGCGGGAGATTACGCGCGGGCGGCGTCGGAATCGATTGCAGCGGTTGCGGGGCGCGGGCACGTGCCGATCGTGGTGGGTGGAACGGGATTTTACCTGCGCGCTTTGCTCGAAGGCTTGCCGGATTTGCCGGGGCGCGACGATGCCGTTCGCGCGCGCATCACTCGCAGAAATCGGCGATTGCAGCGGCTGCTGCGGCGCCTGGATCCCGCGGCCGCGGCGCGCATTCACTCGCGCGATACGCAGAAGCTGATTCGCGCGCTCGAAATCCGCATCCTGACGGGTAAGCCCGCGCCTGTGCGAGCGCCCAGCGTCGCTTTGCGCGAGTACACCATTCGCGTGTTGGGATTGAATCCAGATCGAGACGCCCTCTACGAAGTCTTGGATGCGCGAACCCAAGAAATGTTTCGTCGAGGTCTATTGAGTGAGATCGCGGGATTGCTGGAAGCCGGATCCACGGGATCAGAAAAGCCGTTCGAATCGCTGGGATACAAGCAGGCACTCGCGCATCTCCGAGGCGCGATGACGCTCGATGAAGCGATCGCCTCGACACAGCTCGAGACGCGGCAATATGCGAAACGGCAGTGGACCTGGTTTCGCCGGGAACGCGATGTTACGTGGCTGGACGGATTCGGGGATTCCCAGGAGATCTTCGAAAAGGCCCGCGACTTGATCGCGGGCAGCATGTTACGCTGAACGATTCGCTTTCTTATGACTCGCGCTCTTCTTCTCTCTCTCGCGCTTGCGATACCGGCATTCAGCCAGGGCAACTACGAAATTCAGGTGTATCCCTCCGAAACGGTCACCCCGGGATGCACCATGGTGGAGCTGCACTCGAATTACACCATCGAAGGCAGCAAGACCGTCGCTGGCCTGTACGGAACGCAGAATCAGCTTCACGAAACCGTGGAGATCACGCACGGCTTTAACGATTGGTTCGAGCTGGGCTGGTACATTTTCACGAGCGCCGCGCCCAATCAGGGATATAACTGGGTGGGCGATCACATTCGCCCGCGCGTTCGCGTGCCGGAGGATTGGAAGTGGCCTGTGGGCGTGAGTTTGTCTCTCGAGATCGGCTATCAGCGGCCCATTTTTTCGGGCGACACCTGGACCATGGAGATTCGCCCGATTGTCGATAAACAGGTGGGGCGCGTGTACATGGCGTTCAATCCGGTGTTCGACCGTTCGTTCCATGGACCGAGCGTGCACGAGGGACTGGTGTTTTCGCCCAACGTGAAGGTCGGCTATGACATCAACAAGAAGATCCAGGCGGGCTTCGAATATTACGGCGCGGTGGGCCCGCTGAATGCTTTTTTCCCGACGGGCGAACAGGAACAGGATTTCTTCCCCGATTTCGATCTGAATTTATCGCCGAACTGGGAGTTTAATTTCGGAGTCGGGATCGGCGCGACGCACGATACCGATCATTTGATCGTGAAGATGATTCTGGGGTACCGCTTCGGGGCGAAGAAGTAGATTGGCCGCGAATGAACGCGAATAAACGCGAATAACGGAAGCAACTGGACGCTGATCCGCAGGGCATGTTTGGCGATCTTCTCCTTCGTCGTGACGCTCTAACTTTTGCAGCGACGACGAATCTCTTAATTCGCGCATCTCGGCTTGTTGTTGCGGACCAGGTAAGCAGCGCGTGGAGGACTGTGAGCGCCACCTAAGAGGAAGAGATTCGCGTTTGTTCGCGTTTGTTCGCGTTCATTCGCGGCCGAAGGACGGTTTTACTTCAGCCGCTCGAGCTCTTGCACGTACAATCGATTCTTCGGAAACTCGCGCGAAAGCCAGCTCAGCAGCTCCTTGGCGCGGCTCACGTTGCGATCCCGCAGCGCGGCGACCGCCAGCAGCACTTTCGCGTACGGCGACAGCAGATGTCCGCGCTCGGCGGTGAGCGAAAGATCCTGAATGCCCCGCTCTTTATCGGTCTGCGCGCCGCCGGCTCGCAGGAACCAGCGCAGTGGAGCAGGTTTCAAGCTCAGCAGGTAATTCTCCACACCGACCGCCAGATACGCGTCGGCATAGCCAGGATTGGACGCGATCAGTTTCTCGGCCATGGCGCGGCTCGCCTTGACCTCGTTCAATGAGGCGAAATATTTCTTGTCGATTAACGCCAGGTAATCGGAATGCAACCCCAGCCGCATGAGCGTCGCGAACTCGGCATTCTCATCCCTTGGATCGCGAGCCAATGCCCGATCGGAAAGTTGCTGGCTCTTGGCCAATTGCATCTCGAAGTTCTGTTTCAATCGCGTATCTGGCGTGGGCTTGGCGCTGTGCAGAAACGCGTCGTCATGCATGAAAAATTCCGATTGCAGGATGTGCAGGCGGTCAAGTTCGGTGAATAGATAAGCAGCAGCGTCGGAAACCGGACCCATGGGATCGTCGGGATGCTGCTCGCTGAACTGCGCGAAGGTGCGATGGGCCTGATCGAAATCCAGGTTGTACATTTGCCGGAATCCCGCATCGATCAGAGAAGGTTGCGGAGTCGGCGCAGGATCAACGGCGAGAAGCAGCGCGAGGGTTACAACGGAAATCACTGGTTGCCTTACTGTGTGACGGTTCTCAACATCGCAGCGTTTCTTACTTATCCCAGGGATGATGATGCGGCAGAGCGTCGCGATCTTCCACGCGATCGTACATGTGCGCTTCGCTGGTCGTACCGAGAGAAAGATTGTACAAACTGGTGAGGCCCAGCGACTCGCGCAGATCTTCGTCGAAGGCGTGCAGTTTCTTCAGATGCGGCGCGAGCGCGGGGATTTCGCGGCCCGACGGCGTGCGCAGGAACATCTGAAATCCACGGCTGGTGAGCACGCCGATCTCATCGCCGATCATCACGCCCGCTTTGCCGATCTCAACATCGCCCTTGCCCTTGTCTTCGATCATCGCGCCAATGCCGCCGCGTGTGACCAGCACGCGGCTGGGACTCGCCACGCGGGTTTCGAACTTGAGCGAATTCAGATTCTGAATGCGCTCTTCGAAGGTGAACTGATGCGGAGCCTGACGGCGAAAGAACATTTCAACATCTTAGCAAGTGCATCGCGCCCAAGCGCGCGGACTGACGTCCGCGCCTCCAAAACAGCACCTCCATTCGCGAATTGAGGAGCGGAGTCAGTCCGCGCGTTTGGCGCCGGATATAATCCTCTAGTGCCATTCATTCTCGCGTTAGATGAAGGAACCACCAGCGCCCGCGCCGCGCTCTATGACGATCACGGCCGCCGCATCGCCATGGAATCGTCGCCCATCGAATGCATCTATCCGCAGCCGGGATGGGTGGAACAGGATGCCAACGCGATCTGGAAAGCGCAACTCGAAGCCACGCGGCGAACGTTGGCGGCGGCGCGCGCGACTGCCACGGAAATCGCGGGGATCGGGATTACGAATCAACGTGAGACCACCGTGGTTTGGAATCGCCACAACGGTGAACCGATCGCACCCGCCATCGTGTGGCAGTGCCGGCGCACCGCAGCGTATTGCGACGCACTGAAGCAACGCGAAGTTATCGAAGCGAAGACCGGCCTGATCATCGACGCGTATTTTTCGGCGAGCAAGATCCGCTGGATGATCGACGCCACGGGATCGCATCCCCGCGATCTGCTGTTCGGCAACGTGGACACCTGGCTGATCTGGAAATTGACCAACGGCGCGGCGCACGTCACCGATCCCACCAACGCCTCGCGCACCATGCTCATGAACCTCGCGACAGGCCAGTGGGACCATGAGCTGCTCGAAATCTTCGGATTACCGCTGGAGATGATGCCGAAGATCGTGCGGTCGTCAGGCGTGTGCGGCGCAACCGTGCGCGAGCATTTCGGCGCCGAGATCCCCATCGCGGGAATCGCGGGCGATCAACAGGCGGCGCTGTTCGGGCAGGCGTGCTTTTCGCCTGGATTGACGAAAAACACCTATGGCACGGGATGTTTCGCGTTGATGCATTCGGGCGCCAGGCAGCCGCAATCGACCAATCGATTGCTGGCGACCCGCGCGGCATCGCCGGACGCGTCAGCACAGTTTGCGGTGGAAGGCAGCGTGTTTATTGCGGGCGCGGCGGTGCAATGGCTGCGCGACAAACTCGGCGTCATTTCGAGCGCGGCGGAAAGCGAAGCCCTGGCGGAATCCGTCCCGGATTCAGGTGGAACATATGTCGTCCCCGCGTTCGTTGGCTTGGGCGCGCCGCATTGGGATTCGAGCGCGCGAGGAATTCTGTGCGGCATCACGGCGGGAACCGATCGCGCCAGATTGGTGCGAGCGACACTGGAGAGCATCGCGTTTCAGACTCGCGATCTGGTTTCGGCGATGGAAGCCGACACCGGTCACAAGCTGAAAGAAATGCGCGTCGACGGCGGTGCGGCCGCGAACAATTTCCTGATGCAATTCCAGGCCGACATTTTGGGATCGCGCATCGTGCGGCCCGCCGATATCGAGACCACCGCGCTGGGCGCAGCGTACCTGGCGGGTCTGGCAACGGGGTTCTACCGGAGCGTGGGCGACCTGGAATCGTTCTGGAGATCGGAACGCGTGTTTGAACCCAAGATGGGCCCGGATCGCCGCGCGGAACTGATCGCGGGGTGGAAGCAGGCCGTAGCGCGTTGCCGGATGTGACGATGCTTGAATCGCGTAACACCGGATCTTTCGGATTCCTTAACTTCGCGTAGCCCGACCGCGCGGACTGACGTCCGCGCCTCAAAATCGATTGCATTATCGCTCCAGAATTCGGATATAGACTGAAGACATGTTCAAGAAAACTCTGTTCGCTCTCACTGCGTTTGCGTTTTTGCATTTTGCGATCGCCGCGCGCGCGGCGGATTACACTTTCGATTCGGCCGGCGTCAAAATCCACTACATCGTCGAAGGCCAGGGCGAGCCGGTGGTTCTGATTCACGGCTACGCGGCCAGCGCCGCGACCAACTGGGGCGCGCCGGGAGTGATCAAGAAACTCGCTGAGAATTATCAGGTGATCGCACTCGATAATCGCGGCCACGGCCAGAGCGACAAGCCGCACGATGCGGCGGCGTATGGTCCGGTCATGTTCGAAGACGTGTTGCGCCTGATGGACCATCTGAAGCTCAAGAAGGCGCACATCGTGGGCTATTCGATGGGCGGGTTCATGACCGAGGAGTTGCTGATGGAGCATCCCAATCGCTTCATCACCGCGACGCTGGGCGGCGCTGGTTGGAACGATCCCAAGGACGCCAGCATGTCTACCAGCCTGAATGCGCTGGCCGATTCGCTGGAGCAGGGCAAGGGCATCGGGCCGCTGATTATTGCGCTGAATCCGGTGGGCGCACCGCCGCCTTCACCGCAGCAGATCGATGCGACCAATAAGATGTTCATGGCGACCGCCGATGCGCAGGCGTTGGCCGGTGTCGCTCGCGGGATGGCGAAGTTCCCAGCGGTCCCGGAATCGAAGATTCGCGCGAATAAGATTCCGACGCTCGCGCTCATCGGCGAGGTGGATCCGTTGAAAGCCGGCGTCGACCGCTTGAACGGCGTGATGCCGCATCTGAAGATTGTGGTGATTCCGAGCGCGAATCACATGACGGCGTTCGCGAATCCGCTGTTCATTACCAGCCTGAAAGAGTTCCTGGCCGCGCATCCGACCAAGGAACGCGCCACCGTCCCGACCGGATTCTAACGCGGGCCGGTGAACCGCTCCCTTTGGTCGCGGCTCGTTAACGGCATTTCGCATTCGGCGACACGAGCCGTGACCAAAGGGAGCGGTTCAACCCACGTTCAAGACTCAAATATCCTCGCGGCGATGCGGAACGTATTCGCATGCGCTTCCGCCGTCAGCTCGATCGGATTCGAATATCCGCCGCCCAGCGTGATCACCACCGGAATGCCTCGCGATTTCAGCTCGCCGATGACGCGCCGATCGCGCGCCTGCAATCCTTCGGGCGAGAGCGACAATCGTCCGAGCACGTCGCTCCCCAGCGCATCGACACCGGAAAGATAGAACACCAGCGCCGGATCGAATTCCCAGACGCGCGGAAGCACGGCGTCCAGCGCTGCAAGATAGGCGTTATCGCCGGTTTTATCGGGAAGCTCGACATCGATGCGGCTGCGCTGCTTTCGAAACGGAAAATTATTCGCGCCGTGAATGGAGAGCGTGAGCACGGATGGATCGTGCTCGAAAAAATGCGCGGTGCCGTCGCCCTGGTGGACGTCCAGATCGATCACCGCAACGCGTTTATCGAATCCCTGCGATCGCAATTGAGCGATTGCGATAGCGACGTCGTTGAACACGCAAAATCCCGCGCCTTCCGATCGAAAGGCGTGATGCGTCCCACCCGCCAGCGTCCCGCCGATTCCAGTCGCAAGCGCATCTTGCGTTGCCGCGAGCGTTCCGCCCGCCGATGCCAGCGTACGACGCACCAATCCTTCCGACCACGGAAATCCAATGCGCCGCATCACCGCCGCGGCGAGCTTTCCAGAGATAAACGCGTCGACGTATTCAGGATCGTGCGCCAGCTTGATCGTCGCCGGATCGGCAATAGGAGAGGGTTCGAAATGAAATCGCGAATCTCCGATCAGGCGCTCGCGCAGCAGGGCGTACTTGCGCATCGGAAACTTGTGACCCGCCGGAAGAGGGATTTCGTGCTGATCGCAGTAATAGAGACGCAATCAGCTCAGTTCCTGGCCGATCGCCTCCGCGATGCGGCGCGCGAAATGTTCCACGCGATCGATGTGCGGACCCTCCACCATCACGCGCGCCAGCGGCTCCGTTCCGGAAAATCGCACCAGCACGCGGCCGGCGTCGCCAAATTCGGATTCGGCCACGCGGATTTCGCGATTGGTGAGATCCAGCTCCGCCAGCGGACGCTTCGTCTTGAAGCGAACATTGACCAGCTTCTGAGGATAAACTTCGATTTCGGCTGTAAGCTGATCCAGATCGCGTCCCGATTGCCGTATCACGTCGAGCACGCGCAGCGCCGTCAACATGCCGTCGCCGGCAGTGGCGTATTCGCGAAAAATAATGTGGCCGCTCTGCTCGCCGCCAATGGGCGCGTCGCGCTTGATCATTTCCTCCAGCACATATTTGTCGCCGACCGGAGTCCTGACCAGCGTGATGCCGTGATTCCGCAGCGCGCGCTCCAAACCAAGGTTCGACATCACGGTGGCGACCACTTCGTTCAATCGTCCGGCGGTGTGCAGAGGAAGCGCGCAGATCAGCAGTACCGCGTCGCCATCGATAATTTTTCCGGAGTGCGATACGAACAGCGCGCGGTCGGCATCGCCATCGAACGCGATTCCCAGGTCGGCGCCCGTTGCAAGAACCCGCGCGCCCAAATGTTCGAGATGCAGCGATCCGCAATTCAGATTGATGTTGCGTCCATCGGGCGAACAGCCGATGCAATCCACTTCCGCGCCCAATCGCTCAAACAACTCCGGGGCCAGATGGCTGGCCGCCCCGTGGGCAGCGTCGACGACCAATTTCATCCCCGACAAATTCGCGGAAAATGTTCCCGCCAGAAAATCGAGGTACGCGCGATCGAGCCCTTCATCGACGTTCAGTTTCGCGCCGCCCCGCTCCGCTGCCGTTGCTGCCCCAGGCGACTCCAGGAACGCGAATATCTCGCGCTCCAGCGCGTGCTCCTGCTCATCCGGCAATTTGAATCCCGAATGATCGATGATCTTGATGCCGTTATCCTGATACGGATTGTGCGACGCGGAAATCATCACGCCTGCGGCGAACGGTCCGGTTCGCGCAATGTAGGCGACGCCCGGCGTGGTAATCAATCCCGCGAATCGCGCCTTCACGCCGCTGCGCGCCAGCCCGCCGGCGACTTGCTCGGCGATCCAGATGCCGGATTCGCGCGTATCCATTCCAATCACGACCTCAGGTGTCGCGTGATGCTCACTCACCCATTTGCCCAGCGCGACTCCCGCCGCGAAGGTGGTCGCGCGATCCAGCGGATACTCGCCCGCGACACCGCGAATTCCATCGGTTCCAAAAAGTTGCCGCATGATTACTGAGTTGACTTGTCCTTTGCGATATTAAATCGAACCGTGACCAGCGAATTTGATTCCAGCCACATGTGCGAATCCGCCACGTACACGTTCACGTGGACCTCCGCTGCGCCAGTGCTGTGACTGAGATCGATCGCGTCCGTGGGCGCCTCTGAGATCGAGCCGAGACGATAGTCCGGGCCGACGATGCGAACAGTGGCCGGCGATGCATCTTCGGCTTCGACATGATAACCGGCCGGAGGCTGCGCACTGATTTGAATACTGACGGGAACTTCCTTGGTCGCCTTGCGCGCGAATGTTACGCGAAGTTGCGAGGGCACTGCGCGCACGAAAGTCACGCCGGGCGGCAAGTGCAGATCCGCACCCGAAACCGTGAACGTGCGCTGTCCCGATCCCGTTACGCCAGCCAGGTCCAGCAGAATCGCGAGGTCTGCCAGACTTGCCGGCCCCAGTTTCGACGTCGGACCGCGCAGTTCCACACGCACGTTATCGACGGCGTCGGATCCGATCACCAGATCGGGGTTCAGATCCTTATATAGAATCGCTGCCGAGTGCGTGGTGACCAATTCCTGTTGGCCCACCGTCGCGATCCACAGCAGCAAGGCGAGTGCGAGTGCGGCGAGCTTCCACCACACGTGGCGCGTAAAGAACCCGAATAGGCGGTCCCGCACACGATTCATGGATGCGCCGTCCTTCCTGGCATGGGCTCTGATTTCCTGGCGCGGGCGGCCACGTCGGTCAACATTTCACGAACGCGATCCAGCGAAACGTCGGATTCGATCTCGCCACGGATGGCGATGGAGATCTGCCGCGTTTCCTCCGACACCACCACCGCAACCGCATCGGTTTCCTCAGTCACTCCGATCGCGGCGCGATGCCGCGTTCCCAGGCTGCGCAGCAAAGCCGGATTCGTCGTTAATGGCAAAAAGCACGCGGCCGCAGCGACCCGATCACCCTGCACGATCACCGCGCCGTCATGCAACGCACCGCCCGGATGAAAAATGCTGCACAGCAGATCGCGCGAAATCACCGCGTCCAGCGCGACGCCGCTTTCGACAAAGGTGCGCAGACCGATTTCGCGCTCCACTACGATCAGCGCGCCGGTTTTCCATTCGGCCATCTGTTCGATCGCCAGAATGATTTCGTCCACCATTTCGCGGCGCTCCAGTTGTCCACCCAAGCCGAGCCATTGGCTGCGGCCGATGCGCGCCAGCATGCCACGCATTTCGGATTGGAACATGACGATCAGTGCGATGGCGGAATAGGGCGCAATCGCCGCCAGCACGGTGCGCAGCAGCTCGAGATGGGCCCACACCGCGATGAGGTAAATCACCACCAGGATCCACAGGCCGGTCAGCACGTGCGCCGCGCGCCGCCCGCGTACGATCACAATAAATTGATAGATCAGAAATGCGACCGCGAGGATGTCTAACGCAGCCAAGGGCGTTAACTTCGCCCACAGGGGGGACACGATCGGCTCCAGCATGCGCGGCATTTCTAACCTAGTCTAACAGCGGATCTTATTGATTTAGCCGCGCACAACGGCACAAATCCGCCGATGCGCTCAGGAGCTCTTGATTTCGGTCCAGAGCCGGTCGCGAAGCTTTTGGACGCGGCGCTGGCGCCTCGAACCATTCCCCACGCGCCAGGATTTCGGCGGCGGGATACAGCACCGGATTTTCGCGGATCGCCGCCGGCAGAAGCCGCAGCGCGGCGCCGTTCGCGGTGGCGGTCTGGGTCGACTTCGACGATCGCGGCGGCGACTTCGGGACGCAACAGATAATTGATGAACTGATGCGCCAGCTCGCACGCGGCGGCTCTCACGCAGGATGGCCACGGTGTCCGCGTAGCGCGCGAAACCTTCCGCGGGAAAGCGAAGCGAGCTTGCCGGGCGCGGCGGCGATCGCCTGGCCGGCCGTGACGGCCCAGGCTTGCGCCGCGGCGACGTCGCCGGCGACCAACTGATCGCGCACTTCGGCGTTCAGGTAGGCGCGCAACAGCGGCTTCTGCGCGATGGCCTCGGCAGCGCGGCGTCCGCAGCACTCCGGATCGCCGGAGTTCACCGATACTCCGATTTTCTTGAGGCACGCGCCGAACACCTCCGCCGGATCGTCGAGCATGGTGATCTTTCCCGCCAGCCGCGCGTCCCACAGATCGGCCCAGCGACTTCGGCGCCGGCACGAGTCTCTTCTGATACACGATGCCCGGTGGCGCCGTGCATGTATGGGACGCACCATTGCAGCTCGCGGGTCCCACGGCGGATGCTGAAACAATTCGCGTCGAGCGCGCCGAGATTCGGGAGCCGCTCGTGATGCGAGCGGCGCGAGCAGACCCATTTCGACCATCGGCTTGATGAATTCGGTCGGACGGGAAACACCACATCCCATCCCGAATTGCCGCTCATCACTTTCGCGAGCATCTCCTGATTGCTTTCGTACGTGCCGTAGCGGACGCGGACGCCGAATTCGCGCTCGAAATTTGGGATCGTGTCGGGCGCGACGTAATCGGACCAGTTGTAGACATTGAGCCGCGCGCTCAGCCGCAGCGGCATGCCGGCCGTCGCCCACCGCGCCGACAAATAAAGAATACGCGCCGGTTCATGCGCGCTCGCAGCCTTTCCGACAGCAGCACCAGCACGCCCAGCCCGAACACGATGATGGTCGACACCGCGTTCAATGCCGGGCTCACTCCGCGCCGCGCCATCGCGTAGATCACCATGGGCAGCGTCTGCGAATCGACGCCGGCCACCAGGCTGGTGATCACGTAATCGTCGATCGAAACCGTGAACGCGAGCATCGCGGCCGCGGCGATCGCCGGAACCAGATACGGCAGCGTGACGCGAGAGAACGCGCCGAATTCGGTCGCGCCCAGGTCGAGCGCGGCTTCTTCGAGCGCCGGATCGAAGGTGCGCAATCGCGCCATCACCACCACGACGACGTAGGCGACCGAAAACGCGACGTGCGCCAGAATCACCGTGTGCATTCCCAGACGCAAATTCAGAAATCGAAACGACCCATTGAAAAAACGCCAGCAGCGAAACCCCGGTCACGATTTCGGGAGTCACCAGCGATAGGTACATCGATCCCGCCAGCCAGTGTAGACGCTCGCCTCCACAATCCGTAAGCCGCGAGCGTGCCGATGATGGTCGCCAGAATCGGTCGCGCAGATCGCGATGATCAGGCTGTTGATGGCCGATTCGATCAAATCGCGATCGGCAAACGCGGCCGATACCAGTGGAGCGAGAATCCTTGCCACACCGTGAATTTCGACGAGTTGAAACTGAAGACGGCCAGGATCAGCAGCGGGACGTGCAGAAAAGCATAGATAAGGATCGCGTAGAATGCGAGGCCGTGCTTCCTCACAGCATCTCCTCGCCTTTTCGCCGCGCTGAAAACAGAAGCGCGATCGCGATCAGCATCAGCACGATCGAAGCCGCCGCGCCGAACGGCCAGTCGCGCGCCGCGGTGAATTGGTTCTGCACCAGATTGCCGATCAGAATGGTCTTGCTGCCGCCCAGCAAGTCCGACGTGAGATAGGTTCCCAGGCACGGCACGAACACCAGGATCGCGCGCGGCCCGAATGCCCGGCGCGCACAGCGGAATCGTGACGCGCCACAGCGTGTCCCACGGGTTCGCGCCCAAGTCCGCGGCGGCTTCGAGCAGATTCGGATCCAGCCGCTCGAGGGTCGCATATAGCGGCAGCACCGTGAACGGCAGGAATCCGTAGACCAGGCCCAGAATCACCGCGCCGTTGTTGTACAGCATCGGCAGCGGCTCGTGAATGATGTGCAGCGCCTGCAGATGCGTGTTGATCAATCCGGTGTCGCGCAGCAGAAACATCCAGGCGTAGGTGCGGATCAGGAAGCTGGTCCAGAACGGCAGGATCACCAGGCTCAGGTACAGATTCTTGCGCGCGCCGGATCGCGCGATGAACAGCGCCAGCGGAAATCCCAGCACCAGACACAGCGCCGTCGCGACGCCCGCGATCCAGAACGATCGCAGAAAGATCGCGCCATAAAGAGGATCGCACGAGCCGCGTGTAATTTTCGAGGGTCCAGGGCCGCTCGACGCCGCCGTATGCGCCGCGCGTCAGGAAGCTGTAGGCGATGATGATCGCAGTAGCGGAGCGGCGAGCGTCAGCAGCATCAGCACCGCCGCCGGCGCCAGGAAATCGCGCGCAGACGCGGTACATCGCTAACTAGCGCATCTCGTCCGTCGAGGTTCCACCATACATGGACGGACTCGCCTTCGTTGAAATCGCATCCTGCGGCGGCCATCTGCGCGATGATCGCTTCCCCGCCCTCGCAGCGTCGCCTCGACATGCAGCGTCGAGCCGAGGAATACGCTACGGGTCACGATCGCCGCTCGCGCGTGCCGGTTCGCGGCGACCGCGCGCCCATCGAGGTCGCATTCCGGCCGCACGCCGATGCCGCCGATCCAGTTCATCGCGCCCAGAAATGACGCGACGAATCTCGTGCGCGGCCGCTGATAGATCTCCCGCGGCGTTCCGACTTGCTCCAGCACTCCCTGGTTCATCACCGCGATCGGTCCGACATCGACAGCGCTTCTTCCTGATCGTGCGTGACGAACAGAAACGTCGACGCCGATGCGGCGCTGCAAGTCCTTCAACTCGGCGCGCACCTGCTTGCGAAGCTGCGGGTCGAGCGCGCGACAGCGGCTCGTCCAGCAGCAACACATCGGGCGCCAGCACCAGGATCGCGCCAGCGCCACGCGTTGACGCTCTCCTCCGGAGAGCTCGGACGGCATCCGCGATTCTTTCCCTTCCAGCCGCACCTGCTCGAGAACTTTCGCACGCGCGCTCGATTCCACCGTCCGCCCTTTGCGGCGCAGCCCGAATTCGACGTTGCCGCGAACGGTCAGATGCGGAAACAGCGCGTAGCTCTGAAAGACGGTGTTGACGTTGCGGCGATAGGGCGGTAGATCATCGATGCGCGAGCCGCTTCAGCCAGACTTCGCCGGCCGTGGGCGATTCGAATCCGGCGATCAGGCGCAGCGTGGTCGTCTTGCCGCAGCCGGACGGGCCCAGCAGCGAGAAAAATTCGCCGCGCATGATTTCGAGCGAAACGTCGTTCACCGCCGTATGCGTCGGGAACTGCTTCGATACATTTCGAAGCTGAAGGATAGGAGTCATCGCGAAGCGAGCCGCACAATTTCATCGTAATAATAGACAAACCATCCCCGCGCGTCAGAGTGAGCTGCCGCGATCATCGCCGCCGCGACCTGCTTCGATTCGATCGCATCGATACTTCCTCAGTCCACCAATGAGCAGCGGGCCGATCACGCCCGCCATCGCGATGCCGATTTTCTCGCCACTCCGCTTTTCCGCACGGTCGCCCATCAGGAAGCTCGGACGGAAAAACATGCGACGCTGCCAGCGGCATCGCTCGGATCGCATCTTCCAGTTCGCCTTTGACGCGCAGGTAAAAAGTTCCCTGACTTCGCCGACGCGCCCACCGACGACACCAGCATGAATCGTGCAATCGCCTGCATCCGCGCGCGCTGAGCCAGCGCACAAGGATAATCGAAATCAACTTTTCGAAATGCTTGCTGCGATCCGGCTTTCTTGATGGTGGTGCCCAGCGCGCAATACACATGCGCGCCCGCCGGAATGTCGACTGAGCCGATTTGGTCGAAATCGATCACGCGCTGCTCCAAGCGCGGATGCGCAAGCTCGATCGGACGGCGCAAAATCGCGATGACGGAATCATACCGATTCAGCGCCAGACGCAGGCATTCGCCGCCCACCAAACCGGTCCCGCCAATCACGACCGCCGTCGAGGACATCGAGATTCAGTATGATCTAAGCAGAGCCCCCAGTGAGTCCATCTCAATGACGGCAGCAGCTCCCGTACGCGCCGGAAGCGTCCGCATCCTGCGCTTTTTCGACTCCACCATCGGCAAGAAAGCCGTCATGGCGATCAGCGGAGTCGCGCTCTTCGGTTTCGTCTTCGTCCATCTGATGGGGAATCTGCAAATCTTCCTGGGCCCCGATCAATTCAACGGCTACGCGCGCGAATTGCGCCATCTGCCCGTATTGGTGTGGAGCACGCGCATCATTCTGCTCGTCATGGTGCTGCTGCACATCTGGAGTTCGCTACAGCTCGCCGTAACGAAAAGCGAAGCGCGGCCCATCGGCTACGTCAAACATGTCTCGGCCGGATCGGATTACGCGTCGCGCACCATGTACTGGAGCGGACCCATCATCGCCGCGTTCGTGGTCTATCACCTGATGCAGTTCACCTTCGGCGTAGGCGGACACGCATTACGAACCGTTCGACGCCTACGGCAACGTGATCGCCGGATTCCGCGTGCCGGTGGTGGCGATCTTTCTATATTTTCGCGATGGGACTGCTGTGCATGCATCTGCGTCACGGCCTGTGGAGCATGTTCCAGTCGCTCGGGTTTCATCATCCGCGCTATATGAAGCGCCTGAAGACGTGCGGCGGCGTCGTCGTCGCATTTGCGATCTTCTGGGGATTCGTTTCCATCCCCATCGCGGTGCTGTTGCGGATCATTCCGCAGAATTCTATGAACTGCAATTGCGACGCTCAGCATCCCCAGCGGTCCCATCGAGAAGGCGTGGGACAAAGCTCGCTTCGAAATGAAGCTGGTGAATCCCGCGAACAAGCGCAAGCTACGAAATTATCGTGGTCGGCAGCGGACTGGCGGGAGGTTCGGCCGCGGCGACGCTGGGCTGAGCTCGGCTATAACGTCAAATGTTTCTGCTTTCAGGATTCGCCGCGCCGCGCGCATTCCATCGCCGCGCAGGGCGGCATCAACGCCGCGAAAAATTATCAGAACGACGGCGACAGCGTCTATCGCTTGTTCTACGACACGGTGAAAGGCGGCGATTTTCGCTCGCGCGAAGCCAACGTCTATCGGCTGGCGCAGATCAGCGTCAACATTATCGATCAATGCGTCGCGCAAGGCGTGCCGTTCGCGCGCGAATACGGCGGAACGCTCGCCAATCGCAGCTTCGGCGGGGCGCAGGTTTCGCGAACGTTTTATGCGCGCGGCCAGACCGGACAACAGCTTTTGCTCGGCGCGTATCAGGCGCTGGAACGGCAGGTGGACGCGGGACGCGTGAAAATGTTCCCGCGCACGGAAATGCTGGATCTGGTGGTGGTCGACGGGCGCGCGCGCGGCATCGTCACGCGCAATCTGCGTCACCGGCGCGATCGAATGCCACGCCGCCGACGCAGTGGTGCTCGCCACCGGCGGCTACGGCAACGTCTATTATCTTTCGACCAACGCCAAGGGATCGAACTGCACCGCGATCTGGCGAGCCTACAAGCGCGGCGCGGCCTTCGCCAATCCGTGCTTCACGCAGATTCATCCCACCTGCATTCCGGTGTCGGGGCATTATCAATCGAAACTGACGCTGATGAGCGAATCGCTGCGCAATGACGGCCGCATCTGGGTGCCGCTCGCGGTGGGCGATAAGCGCGCGCCCGGCGACATTCCGGAAGCCGAGCGCGACTACTATCTGGAACGCCGCTATCCCAGCTTCGGCAATCTGGTGGCTCGCGATGTGGCGTCGCGCGCCGCGAAACTGGTGTGCGACGAAGGCCGCGGCGTGGGCGAGCACGGCCTCGGCGTGTATCTCGATTTCGCGGACGCGATCAAGCGGCTGGGCCGCAACGTGATCGAAGAGCGCTACGGAAATCTGTTCGAGATGTACCAGCGCATCACCGATGAAGATCCCTATAAAGTGCCGATGCGCATCTATCCGGCGATCCATTACACCATGGGCGGATTGTGGGTCGATTATCAACTGATGACCAACGTCCCCGGCCTGTTCGCGATCGGCGAAGCGAATTTTTCCGATCACGGCGCCAATCGATTGGGCGCCAGCGCGCTGATGCAGGGGCTCTCCGACGGCTACTTCGTGGTCCCCTATACCATCGGCAATTTCCTGGCGACTCACGAACATTCGCACGTCGAAACCACCATGCCGGAGTTCGAGCAGGCGCGGGAAGCGGTCGCCGAAACCACCCGCCGATTGCTGCACGCCAAAGGAACGCGCACCGTCGATTCCTTTCATCGCGAGCTGGGCAAGCTGGTTTGGGACGACTGCGGCATGTCGCGCACGGCGGAAGGATTGACCATCGGGATCGAAAAGATTCGCGAGCTGCGCGAGCATTTCTGGAGCGACGTGCGCGTGCTGGGCGATGGCGCGGAGATCAATCAGTCGCTCGAAAAAGCCGGCCGCGTCGCCGATTTCTTCGAGCTGGCGGAGCTGATGTGCATCGATGCACTGGATCGCGATGAATCCTGCGGCGCGCATTTTCGCGAGGAGCATCAGACTCCGGACGGCGAAGCGATGCGCGACGATGCTCGCTACAGCTACGTCGCGGCGTGGCAGTACATGGGCGACGGCCACGCGCCTCGATTACACAAAGAGCCGTTGACGTTCGAATACGTGCACCCGTCAACAAGAAGTTATAAATGAAGCTGATCTTCCACATCTGGCGGCAGCGCGATCGAGCCTCGAAAGGCAAGATGGTTCGCTATGAAGCGGCGGATCTGAATCCTGAGATGTCGATGCTCGAAGCGCTCGACGTGTTGAATGAGGACCTGATTCTGCGCGGCGAAGATCCGGTGACTTTCGAGCACGATTGCCGCGAAGGTATCTGCGGGTCGTGCGGATTCATGATCAACGGAATCGCGCATGGGCCGCTGCCCAAGACCACGGTGTGCCAGCTCGCGCTGCGGCATTTCGCGGAGGGCCAGGAAGTGTATCTGGAACCGTGGCGGGCGCGTGCGTTTCCCGTGCTGCGCGATCTGATGGTGGATCGCAACGCGTTCGATCGCATCATCGCGTCGGGTGGTTATGTTTCGGTGCCCACCGGCAGCGCGACCGACGGCAACACCATTCTGATCGAAAAGCAGGATTCCGATCTCGCCATGGATTCCGCGGCATGCATCGGCTGCGGAGCCTGCGTAGCGGCGTGTCCCAATGCTTCGGCGTCATTGTTCACCGCCGCGAAGATTTCGCATCTCGCGCTGCTGCCGCAGGGACAGCCCGAGCGCGATCAGCGCGCCCTGCGCATGGTGACGCGCATGAATCAGGAAGGCTTCGGAAGCTGCACCAACATCGGCGAATGCGAAGCGGTGTGCCCCAAAGGAATCACGCTAGAAAACATCGGGCGCATGAATCACGACTTCATCAAGGCAAGCTTATTGGCCACGAATAAACACGGATGAACACGAATAAGAATTTGTGTGCATTCGTGTTCATTCGTGGCCGATAATGTTTTCATTCACAACGCAGCGCTTCGCTCGGATCGATCTTCATTGCCTTCCGCGCCGGTAAATAGCTCGCCCCTAACGCGATCGACACCAGCAGCAGCGGCACCGCGATGAACGCCACCGGATCATGCGGGCTCACGCCGAACAGCATGCTCGATAGGATCTGCGAAACCGCGGCGCATCCGGCGATCCCGATCACCGCGCCGATCGCCACCGGCCGCATGGATTGCCGCAGCATCAGCTTCAGTACCGACGATCGATCCGCGCCCAGCGCGATGCGAATCCCGATCTCGCGCGTCCGCCGATTTACAGCGAACGCGACCACCCCGTAAATTCCGATCGCCGCCAGCAGCAATCCCAACCCGCCCATGGTCCCGGCCAGCACGCCGACAACGCGCGATGGCATCCGGAACCATTCCAGATTCTGTTCCAGCGGTGCGACGTCGACCGCCAGGTTCGGGTCGGCGGCATGAATCGCGGCATGAATTGCATTGGCATTCGGAATGGCGGAATGCACCAGCAGTTGAAGCTCCAGCTGATTTTGTGGAGTCACGGGAAGGTACGCGAAGATTTCGTTTGATCGCCCCAGATGCGATGCCTGCGCGTCGCGCGTCACGCCGATCACCTGGAATACTTTCTTGTGGTCCTCGGTCAGCGTCTGTCCGACCGCATCCCTGCCCGGCCACAACGCCTGCGCGGTAAACGCCGTGACGATGGCAACGGCAGTCTCGCCCTCTTTAAAATTACGCCCTCGCACCATGGGGATGCCGAGCATCGGCAGATACTCCGCCGACACCGTGTTGAATTCCATTTCGCGCTCGTCTTTTTCGCCGGAGGGCGTGAACATGGTCCCGGTATGGCTATCGTTCAACGGCGTATTGCGGGCCTGCGCCACGCTGTCGACGCCGGGAATCGCCGAGACCCGTTCCATCACATCGCGCTGCAATTGAGCGGCACGCGCGGCATCGTAGCCCTGATTGCGCAGCGGGAACGTCACCACCCACACATTCTTCATCTCGAATCCGGGATCCACCGTCTGCGCTGCGTACAACGCGCGCAGCATCAATCCCGCGGAGATCAGCAGGATCATGCACACCGCCACCTGCCCGCCCACCAGCGTCGATCGCAATTTTCCACCGTGACGCTCCGAACCGGCGTTGCTCAACCCGAGCTTGGATGCTTCCATCGCCGGAATTAATCCGAATGCGATCCCCGTCACCGCGGTCATCGCCAGCGCGTAGCCGAGCACGCGCACATCCGGGGCGACGTTGAGTATGAATTCGGGCGCACCTTTCGGCACGTGCAACAACACGAAGCGCAGAATCGCCTGGAACATAACGAAGGAGACCAGCGAGCCGAACACGCCGCCCAGGATCGCGATCACCAGATTCTCCGTCATCAGTTGGCGCACGATTCTCCAACGCGTCGCGCCGACCGATAGCCGAATCGCGATTTCACGGCGCCGCGCAGTGGCTCGCGCCAGCAGCAAATTCGCCAGATTGGCGCACACGATCAGCAGAATCATCCCGGTCGCGGCCAGGATCACCGCGCCCGCTCCCGCCACGATTTCGCGAGCCTCCGGCATCGACGCGAAGTTGGCGACGCCGATATTCAGCGCCGTTCTGCGCCCCTTGTGCAATTGGTCGATGCGCGCCGCGATCACCGCCAGATCGGCGCGCACCTGCTCCATCGAAACTCCGGCCTTGCGCCGCCCGATCATGTTGAGCCAGCTCACGTTCGAATTGGAATAGAGATGTCCCCTATCATCCGACTCCATGACCGGCTCCATGCTGACCGGAATCCAGAAGCCGGAGGCGAACGATTCCACGCCGTGAAATCCTTCCGGCGCGATGCCGATCACCGTGAACGCATGGCGATTGAGCAGAATGGTGCGTCCCAGCATGGCGGGATCGCCGCCGAATTCAGACTGCCAGAACTGCCGGCTCAGAACCACGCTCCACCCAGCTCCCGGAACCGCGCAGTCTGCGTCGCTAAACCCGCGTCCCAGCGCGGGGCGCTGCTCCAGCACATCAAAATAATTGCAACTGGCGTACTGGCCGATGATCTCGCGCGGCTTGGCGCCGCCCAGCGTGGCCGGCACGAACGGCGTGTACACCATCACGTCTGAAAAAACATGGTTGGAATGGAGATAGGTGCGATATTCCTCCATCGAAAACATGCTCTCCGTGCCATGCACGTCGCGCGCGCCGCCGCCGTGAAGAATTTGATAGACGCTGACCAGACTTTCCGCGCCGGGCACGGGGAGCGGCCGGAATGCCGCCGCGTTCAGCAGCGAAAAAATGCCCGTGTTCACGCCGATTCCCAACGCGATCGCAATGATCGATACCGCCGCGAATCCCGGATTCTTCGAAAGCGTGCGAAACGCGTAACGCAGATCGGTCCAGAAAGAAGTAAACAAGCGGCCCTCCCGTTCGACGTAAGTTTGTGGACGAAATGTACTGAACCACTGCGACGCCAGCCACGCGATGCCGCGCCCGCCCGATCGATATTCCTCGATCAGATCGCCGATCATGAACTCCGCCCCGCGCCCGTAGCGCAGCCGGAACAGGATCGCAATCAACTTATGCATGTCTCTTTGAGCTCGACCAAGTTCGAGCCCCTCCAGCATCGCCGTGAGTTCGCGTTGCGATTGCTCCAGCGCGCGAAATCCCGCAGCCAGCACGCGGAAATATCGTTTCGATCGTCCGCCGCGCTCCGCCACCGGTTCGCTGAACCAGCTCTCCACGTAGCCCTTCTCTTCCAGCCGATCGAGCGTGCGATACAGCGCCCCCACGGTGAGCATGCGTCCCGTGCGCGTCTCGATTTCGCGTCTCACCGGCACGCCGTAGGCGTCCTCGCCCAGCCGCACCACGGCCAACAACACGATCACTTCGAATTCGCCTAAATGCTCGCGCTGGGCCATATGTTCTGCATCATAGAACAATGTGGCGCAGGCTGTCCAGCCTGCTGAGCCGGCAGTCGTGCCGGCTCTTCCGGGGATTTTTCGAAGAAGAGCCGAGACGACTCTCGGCTCAGCAGGCTGGACAGCCTGCGCCACGGCAGTGCGTCAATTCGCGTTCTTCAACCAGATGCAGTACGTCGCACCCACCCCGCCGACTCGCAACCTGCAGCTTCTGTTGGCCTATCCCGAAGGACGCCGGCAACATGATCTGCAACTCGAAGACGCCTTCGACGTATCCGGGAACATCGCCCGCATAGAGAATCGATGCAGGCGCAGTGACCGGGAAGCCCATGCCAGGAAATCCCGGCAAGTAAAGAGAAGCAGCGGCGGAGCCGAGAATACGGCTCTGCCCATTTCCGATCGCGCCGGTGACGGCCGGGCTCATCAGTCCCGCGCCTTCTCCGAAGACCAGAATCGACGATCCCAACGCGGCAGGGTGAGCCGCGCTGTTCACGGTTCCGTCGGCATTGAACGAAGTGAGGCAACCCAGTGAATCGGCATACAGCGCGGGCGCGGCCGCCGCGACCGGAACGGGCGCTCCGTCGATCTCCACACCATTCTTAAGAATCGCCACGGTCGATGTCGGGAACTCCACCGGAGTCCATGTTCTCGAACGGCACCACCGCATCGATTTCATTCGGGCTCACCGATAGCAGCGGCGCGGCGATGCCGTTGAAGTACACGTTCACTCCATTCAGTCCCACCGCGACCTTCCCCGTCGAATCAAGCTGCATCGTGGCCGGCATATCCGGTCCGATCCCCAGCCCGAGAAGCTTCACCAGCTTCCCTGGCGCGATCGGTCCACTTAACCCGGTGAGCTGCATCGGCGACGCAACGCATCGCGGTAGGCAGCGGATCGTGAATGTTGATCGAATTGCAGCGCGCCGGAAGTATCGGAATACCAGATCTGCCCATCCCCACGAATCGCCAAGCCGTCCGGAAAGTACGAGCTGTAGAGCGGTAAAGAACCGTCGGAGTCGAGCTGCATCACGTATGGATACTCGCCGGCTACGGGAGTACACGGAGTGAACGCATCGGGAGTCGTTGGAACCTGCAGAAACGTGCCAGCGGAAATCAGCACGTTGCCCGATGCATCGACAGCGATTACGGAGGGTGCCGCGCCTGTGTCGTTGGCCACCGTACCCGGTAGCGGCGTCTGATAGATCAACGATGAGCCATCCGGCGCGAGCTTGGCGACAAAGTCCGTTCCGGTCTTGAAGAATGCGTTTTGTGAACCGGGTAGGTTCACGCTCGATGTGATGCCGACGACGTAGACGCCTGTCGCGTCGATCGCGATCGCCCCCACCGATAGAGGCTCCCTGAACGCCGGAAGCAGGATCGAACAAAGCGGAAAAAATCAATCCGGACCCGGCGGCGTTCAGCTCCACCACGAACACTTCCTGCGCATTTTGTAAAGTGGTCGGCTGAACATAGCCGACGCCATTGGTGGGGAATGATGAATTGGTGGTGGTGTAACCGGTGACATACGCGTTGCCGTTCGCGTCCACCGCGATCGCGTACGCCGAATCCAGGCCGTTTCCGCCCAGCAGTGTCGAATAGATCTGCGTCAGCGAGGGGTCGAGGCGCACCACGAAACCGTCCAACCCGCTCGACATGGTGCTCTGGAGTGCTCCGGGCGTCCCCAGGAACGGGCAGCCACAACCAGGATCGTTGATGGTCTCGCCCGCGACATAAACGTCGCCCGACGGCGATAACGAGATTGCCCGCGGAGATCCGCCGATGATGCTATAGCTTTTCAGGAGCCTGGATCCATCCAGAGCAAGTTTTTGAACGATGCCTACCCTTGCGCCGCTCGGAACCGCAGTCCGCGTGCTGGCGACGTAAACGTTTCCCGCGCCGTCCACTGCCAGCCCACTGGCAGCGTCGCTGATGTTGTCGTCACCAAGGTACGTCGCGAAGATCAGCGTTCCATTGCTGGATATCTTGGCGACGAAACCGTGGTCGCAGTCGGCATTCTTGGGACACACCGGCTCAGAAGCGCGATATGCAGCCGGAGTGGTGGGAATCGCGACGCCAGGAATAGAGATTGCATAGCCGATGATGAAAATGTTGTTGGAGGAATCGGTAACCGTCGCCACAATCTGATTGGGCTCTGCGAGAAACGGGCTCAACGGACCGGCCGCGGCGTGAGCTGCAACGGCGAACATCGCGAACAGAATTCGGCTCATACGTCGGAGAAGTGCATTCGAATGACCACGAATTTCGTCCATAACTCGCGCAATTTCAGTCGGTGAGCGGACGAAAGCGTGTCCAAATGATACAAGAAGAGCCGAGACGACTCTCGGCTCAGCAGGCCTGGAGGCCCGCGCCACGTCCCTTATAGTGTTCAATGTGTCTATGCGCCCCTCGCCACTCAAATGGATCCTCGCGATCGCCGCGAGCTGCGCCATCCTGCTGCCTTCCGCCAGAACCATCGGCCACGCGCAAGTCTCGAAGTCGTTCGAAAAATCGACCACGCGCGAGTTCGACGCCGTCTCCGTAAAGCCGATGCAGCAGAAGGGCGAGCGCTTCGCCATGACCTGGCACGTCGATCCGAAATCGATCAACATCACTGCGGAGTTCTTACAAACCTACGTCGAGCAGGCCTACGGATTGAAGAAGTATCAGGTGGTGCTCAAGGGCGCCGACTGGATTGGATCGGAGCGTTACGACATTCAGGCGCGCGTCGAGCAGCCGGCGAAAGAAGACGAGATGATGCTGATGCTGCGCAAAGCGCTGGCGGATCGATTTCATCTGCGCGTCCACGTGGAAATGCGCGAGATGCCGGTCTATTTCCTCAACGTCGACCGCCGCGGCATCAAGATGCGCGAGGCGACCGTGACCAACGGTCCCAATCTCAGCTTCCATATGACCGACGTCGACGCGACGCATCTCGCCATGATCGATTTTGTCGACATCCTGTCCAACTTCGTGACGGATCGCCCGGTGCTCGATCGAACGCAATTGAAGCCGGAGTATCAGTTCAAACTGGAGTTCGCCCCGCCGAACGCATCGCCCGATAATCCGTCCGATCGGCCGTCGATCTACACAGCACTTCAGGATCAGCTTGGATTAAAATTAGAAGCAGGCAAGGCGCCCGTCGAAGTCCTCGTCATCGACAGCGCGGAACGTCCCCAAGCCAACTAAAATCCTATGCCCGAAATTGCGATCGCCGAATGGCGTCCGCGCGATTTGTCTATGGAGCGCGTCGCGCAGGACCTGGACCATCTTGCCGAAGTGCTGCACGCTTCTGTTCACCTGGGTGCAAGCGTCGGCTTTATCATGCCGTTTCCGATCGACGAAGCTCTCGCCTTCTGGCGCGATAAGATTCTGCCCGGCGCGGACTCCGGCGCGCGGCGAGTGCTGCTGGCGCGCGACGGCGATCGCGTGGTCGGAACGGTCCAACTCATCGTCGATACGATGCCGAATCAGCGGCATCGCGCTGAAGTCGCGAAAATGCTGGTGCACCCCGATCTACGCCGGCAAGGCCTCGGACGGAAATTAATGCTCGCGGCGGAACAGCTCGCGCGAGCCGATCAGCGCACGCTGCTGACCCTCGACACGGGCGTTAACAACTCGGCCAGATCTCTCTATCGATCGCTGGGATACGTCGAGGTGGGCGAGATCCCACGCTTCGCCGCGAACGCGTTAACGCCGGAACTCGAAGGCACTATGATCATGTACAAGGAACTCTAATCATATTGAGGACGAATGCGCAGCCCAAACGCGCTCTCTGACGTTCGCGCCTCGAAGGATAGCGACACCCCTTGAGGCGCGAACGTCAGAGAGCGCGTTTGGGTGCCACGCCAGCCGATCCGTTCAATATGCAGCCGGCAGCCATCCTACGCCGCCGCGACTGCTTCCGCAGCAGGCCGCCGGATCTGTTGGCGCAGCGTTTGCCGGACCCGAAGCAGGCGCACCCGAATGCCGGTGGGCGTGATTCCCGCTCCTCGCGCGATCTCCTCCGCCGAAAATCCTTCCAGCGATTGCCGCAGCAGTCCGCGATCGCGGCCCGGGCATTTCTCGATCAGCCGGTGCAGCTCGATCGCGGCAACATCCATGGTGTAAGAAGGATTCAGCGTCTCGATCGGCACCTTCATCGGAGCACGAAACCGCGCGCGAAATAAATTGCGAGCGATGGAGTTGACCCAAAAGCTCACCAGATGAGGGTCGCGCAATTGATCGCGATATTCCCAGCCGCGAACCCAGGCAGCCTGCGCGATCTCCTCGGCGTCTTCGATCGGCGCGCCGTGGGCCAACAGGAACCGGCGGGTGGCGCCGAATCCAGATTCAAAGGCATGTCCATATTCTTCCGGTCGCATCAATTTCATAGATTGCAATCGC
Organism: Terriglobia bacterium; assembly: GCA_963819125.1. Classification (GTDB taxonomy): domain Bacteria; phylum Acidobacteriota; class Terriglobia; order Bryobacterales; family Bryobacteraceae; genus Palsa-187. The sequence continues at coordinate 53,995 of CAWFUQ010000003.1, read as the reverse complement.
CGTTCCACGTCGTGGTGGCGTGTTTTCAGTTATTTACGGACTGCAGAAAGCTGGAGGAGCCGGGCAAATCCTGCGCACTCCCTACGCTTCCGTGCAATTCCGTCCGATTTATAAAGGTGCGCATACTTCTTACTCTCCTGGCATCCGGATTTTTGGCGAGCGGACAATCGCACCCCAGCTGGTGGACGTTCGTCGCTCCTGACTCGAAAACCCTGGTCGGAATCGAATGGCAGAATCTGCGAACCTCGCCGTTGGGCGATGCCGTGGAAGCTGAATTATCGGGCGGCGGCAGCCTGAGCATTCCCGATCTGGCGTGTCTCAAAAGTTCGCGCGATTTTCTGATTGCGGCTCCGCCATTTCTCGCTGCGGCCAGCGGGGGCTGCACGGCCGCGGACCTCAAGACCGATGCGCCCGTGCTCGGAATGACCAAAAGCCTGTATCGCGGCGTCGAGATTTGGAGCCCGCAGGCCGGTATGTCCATCGCGCAATATGCGGATCGCGTCGTGCTGATCGGAGTTCGTAAGAATCTGGAGGCGGCCATCGACCGCAGCCAGGCGGAAACCAAGACGTACTCGCCTCTGCTGATGGCGGGCGCGAAACTCGCGCACACCCGAGATTTGTGGGTGGTCGCGACCACGCTACCCGAGCCGCTCGCGGCGATCTTCGTTCCACTCGATGTCAGCGCCCATAATTTCGAAGGCGGCTTGTCGGTGAAGGACGGCCTGGATCTCACCGCGACGTTCGACGCGGGAACCGAAGCGGCTGCCAATGCGACCGTTGCGAACCTGCACCAATCGATCGAGAAAGGTCCCGAGATCGCTCGCGGATTGCAGATTAAGAATGATGCTGCGAGCGTAACGCTCGCGCTGCAGGTGGGCAACGCGGAATTTCAGGCGAGCCTTAAAGCACCCACACCGGCGCCAGCGCCCTTAGTGGTCCCGACTCTTGAGGAAGCGATCCCGCATGTCGCGCTGCCCGACCCGGTCGAGCACATCATCGGACACTTTGATTCGCCCAAGCCGGTCGATCCGCCCGCGCCCGCTTTCGCGACACGCCCCGCACCCGTAGTGACCGAATCGAAGCCCGAACCGGCTCGCCCTGCACCTCCCAGGCTTTCGGTTGGCCCGGCTCCGGAGCGCCGCGTAGTGCGGATTTACGGCCTGGATGAAGGAGTTCGAGAGATCGTGCTGCCGTCCAAACCGCCCGATCAGCAGTAATCGAATTTGCCGGGGTGTTGTAAACTCAAAGCTAAATGCGGTTTTCCGCCGGCTTTGCAGTTCTTCTCGCCGCATCCTGGGTTTCCCATGGGGTTTGCCTCGCGCAAGGTCCCCTTGCTAAGACCAGCGACAAGCCCGCCACACCTATCCTGGTTCCTGCGACCACTGAGCGATTGACGTTCGACGCCGAATGGCGGCTCATCCACGCCGGTACGGTTACGGTTTCGACGCAGCACTCGCATGCCGATCTGAAGATGGAGTCGGCCGGCATGGTCGCCAGCCTGTTTAAAGTTCGCGACACTTACAGCGCCGATTTCGATAACGGCTTCTGCGCGACCGCCAGCGTCATGGATTCACTGGAGGGCAAGCGTCATCATGAGGCCAAGGTCACCTACGACCGCACCCGCAATCACGCCACGTATCTGGAGCGCGATCTGATCAAAGACGCCGTAATTCATATGAACGAGGTCGACACGCCGAACTGCGTGCATGAAGTTATCGGCGCGCTGCTGGCCATGCGCGGCATGACGCTGGAGCCGGGACGGTCTATCGAGGTGCCCGTCAGCGACGGCCGCAAATCGGCGCTGGTCAGGATTGAAGCGCAGGAGCGCGAAGATATTAAGACGACTGCTGGATCGTTCAAGACAGTGCGGGTCGAAGCGTATCTCTTGAATGGCATCATCTACACCCGCAAGGGCCGCTTGCAACTGTGGGTGACCGACGACTCCCGCCATTTGCCGGTGCAGATCCGGCTGCGCATGAATTTTCCGGTCGGCACGGTGACGCTGGGGCTGACCAAAGAGGAACATCTGTGAGAATCGCGGCACTCCTTATTTTCGCGGCGGCGGTTTTCGCGCAAGCGCCGCAGCAAGCGCCCCAACCCACCGCTCTGATGCCCGCCAAAGAGCTCAACGAATTCTGCACGCGATCCCTACAGTTGATGGAAGCGGGAGGAATTTCGGTGCCCGATCTACACAACGCCACCGCTCCGCTGGTCGAAAACGCCAAGCAAAGCTGCATTCAACTGCAGGCCACAGCGAGCGCTGCCGGACCGACCTATACGCTGCTCGGCAATCTACGCGCGTACAACTCGTTGGCCGATTCCGTACCTAAGCCGTTTCCCTTCCCCGAAACCGCGCACCGCCAGTTCGCGGAGCTGCGCGATAACGCGGCTCGGCTGGATGCGCATTTTCGCGCTCTCATCGCACGGAAAGAAGCGCAGATCGTCGCGCCCGATCGAGACAATCTGGATCGCTACACCGACGACAATCGCAAGGTGCAGCCGCCCAATCCGCGGAATCCGCGGGTGGTGTTCCTGGGCGATTCGATTACCGATATTTGGCGGCTCAACGAATATTTTCCGGATCACGATTTCATCAATCGCGGGATCAGCGGCCAGGTCACCAGCCAGATGCTGGCTCGCTTCAAGGCGGACGTGATCGATCTGCATCCGGAAGCGGTGCTCATCCTGGGCGGCACCAATGATCTGCAACGCGGCACTCCGCTGGTCACCATCGAGAACAATTACCAGATGCTTTCGGATCTGGCGAGCATGTACAAGATCAAAGTGATGTTCGCGTCCGTAACGCCGGTGAGCGATGCGCACATGGACGTAAATCCTGCGTTCGAACAGACCCAGAAGCGTCCGCCCCTGTACATCAACGCGCTAAACGATTGGATCCAGCAGCTTTGCCTGCAGCGCGGATATACCTACGTGGATTATTTTTCGGTGTTGATGGACAAGAAGGGATTGCTGCAGGCGGATTTGAGCGACGACGGATTGCATCCCAATTCGAAAGGCTACCGGCTGATGGCGCCAGTCGCATTGGCTGCGATCCAGAAAGCAGTGAAGCCGCCGGTTCCTGTGGCGCCCAGGCCCGGCGTGAAGCCGGCGCCCGGAAAACCGGCTCCTGGGAAACCCGCAGGGTCCGGGAAAGCGTCTAATTAAAGAACACGATGGGAAGAAAGCCTGATCCGCGTTTGTTCATGGCGCTCGCCTTGCTAGCATCTACGTTTTTAACGAGCGCGGCGTGGGCGCAATATGTGATGACCGCGGATCAGGCTATTGAATTTATCAAGTCCTCACTCAAGCTCCATCACGATTCGGACGGCCAGATCGCCAACGCGGTCAAGAAAATCAAGCTCACGCAGAAACTGGAAGAGCGAAGAGTTGAAGAATTGCAGGGATTGGGTGCGGGGCCGCGAACCATCGCTGCTTTGCGCGATCTGAGCACGATGTCGGCGAGCCTTCCGGATGCGCCTGCTCCGGTCGCCCTTGCGCCGAAGCCGGTGATTCCGCCGCCCAATCCAGAAGAACTGGCGCGCATCCTGCATGACATGATCGACAACGCGCGGAACTACACCAAATCGTTGCCCGATTACATGTGCATCCAGGTGACGCGCCGTCATATCGATCCCACCGGCAAGGAAGACTGGCGCAATTACGATCGCATTCAGGAGCAGGTGAGCTACGTTGACCATAAGGAGCATTACGAAGTTTCGATGATCAACGGCCAAGCGGTGAAGAACGTGGAGCACCAGCGCCTCGGCGGGTCGACTCTTTCGGGCGACTTCGGCACTATCTTCGGCGAGATTTTCGCGGAAGATACGGCGACTGAGTTCGCCTGGGATCATTGGGCCACGCTGCGCGGCAAGCGCATGTATGTATTCTCATTTCACGTGCCGCAATCGCGATCGCAGTTCACCATTTACGATGGCGAATCGCGGCGCACCGTCACGGCGGGGTATCGCGGCTTGATCTATGCCGATCGCGACAGCACCATGGTGATGCGATACAAGTTCGAGTGCGAAGATCTTCCCGGTGATTTTCCGGTGAAGGCGGTCGCGCTGGATGTGAACTACGATTTCATCGACATTGCCGGTCACAAGTACGTGCTGCCGCTGAAGACCGAAGTGAAATCCACGGCACAGACTTCGCGCGGCAAATTCATGACATGGAACGAAGCCGAATTCCACATGTATAAAAAGTTCGGCACCGAATCGAGCATTACTTTCGATTCGACCGATCTGCCGGAAGACGCCACGCAGGAGAAGCCTGCCGTCCCCGACGAAAAAGACGCCAAGAAACCAACGCCGCCCCCCACCAAGAAGCAGCCATGAAACACCTTTGCTCCATTCTGATTTTCACCGTACTGGCCACCGTGTCCACAATCACATGGGCCCAGCAGCGCGCGATGACGGTCGCGCAGTTGAGCGGATTCATTCAATCCTCCGTCGATGCGCACCCGCGCCTGGAAGACAAGGTGATGGCCCAGTTTCTCAAGACCGTAAAGCTCACGGAAAAGCTGACGCCGAACAAAGTGAGCGAACTGATGTCGCTGGGAGCCGGGTCGCTCACGGCCGCCGCGTTACGCGATCTGGCGAGTTCGTCCGCGAATCTCCCCGATCCGCCCGCGGCAAATGCGCGCCCGGTGGCTCCCCCGCCTAAGCCGCAATCGGGCACGCTGGTCGAGCCAAATTCCGACGAGCGCGCCAAACTTCTCGATTCGATGCGCGAGTACGCATTGAACTACACCCAAAGTCTCCCGAACTTTATTTGCATTCAGGCCACGCGGCGCGAAGAGGATCGCACCGGCACAGGCGAGCATTTCAGCCAGGTCGACCGGCTGCAGGAGCAGCTCACCTACTACGAGCATCAGGAAAAATACAAGATGCAAGCCGTGAACGGCCAGATGGTGGACAACAAGGATCGACTGAAAATGGGCGGGGCGATCTCCTCCGGCGAATTCGGCAGCATGATGGCCGAGATTTTCGAGCCCAGTACCGCGACCGAATTCAAATGGGCGAAGTTCGCAAAGTACGACGGCGTGCTTTATCACGTGTTCAACTACAGCGTGAGCCACGACAACTCGCACTATTCGATTGAGGATCGCAGCATCAACAAGACCATCATCTGCGGCTATCACGGCGTGGTGTACGCGCGGCTGAGCGATAACGTGGTGATGCGGATCACGCTCGAATGCGACGACATCCCGGGGACCTTTCCCATCCAGGATGTCAAGACCGACCTATGGTACGGCGTGCGCAAGTTGTCCGATCACGAATTCATTCTGCCTGTAAAATGGGAGAACACCTCGCGCGACGGCAAGATGCTATCGCGCAACAGCGCGGAGTTCACGCTCTATCGCAAGTACGAGGCGGAGACCAGCATCACGTTCGAATCGAGCGACGACGACAAGAAAGACGACAAGAAGCCTCCCATCAAGAAACAACCGTGACGAAAAAGTTGATTCGCATTGCGGCCCTGGCAGTTTTGCCGGCCATGTTCGCTTTCGGCCAGAGCAAGGTTCCCGACGACGCCCCGCTGCCGCCGGACGAAGCCGGCCAGAAAGCCGTGATCGCGGACGTCCGCCTCAAAGGCGCTGAGTGGGCCAAGACCGTGCCGGATTACGTGTGCACGCAGATCTCGCATCACAGCATGGATGCGAAGGGATTCAATCAATGGAAGACGCTGGAAACGGTGAGCGAGGAGGTTCGCTTCGTCAATCATCAGGGCGAATACACGCTCATCGCCGAGAACGGGCGCAAAGCATCGGGTGGCGAAAAGCGGCCGGCGGGTCTGGTCGACATCAGCGAGTTCTTCACCGTGATGCATCAGGTGTTCGATCCCGCGACCAAATCGGAAATGGGCTGGAACGCCTGGGATTCAGTGCGGGGACATCGCGTGCACATGATCGCCTTCGGCATCAAGAAGGAAAACTCCCTCTTTCACATCGGAGGGCCCAAAGGCCCAGTGTCCGGCATCGCCGGTTTCATTTACGCCGATGCCGACACCAACGCGATTCTGCGCGTGGTGGCCGCTGCCAACGATACGCCGCCGAAGTATCCGATTCAAGCGTCGTCTTTCGATATGTATTACGACTACGCGCGCATCGGCGACAAATTGTACGTGGTCCCGATGAGGGCCGACATCCGGCATAAGGAAGGTCCCAAGCAGGTGTGGGACGAGGTCGACTTCAAGGAATTCCGCAAGCCGTAGTTCCCACCCGATCACTTACAATCGAGTCATGGTTTTTGCCCGAAGAGAGAGACCGCCACGCTCCATCTTCTTTCGGCTGGCGCTGATCGTGCCGGGCTTTTCTGCCCTGCTCTGTCACGCTCAAGTATCAAAAACGGGCGAGGCGTTGCTCAGCGAAGTGCGCGGGAAGTACGACGCTCCGTTCACCATGAAATTGGAATCCTTCGATTGCGCCATCGATTTCAGCTGGAAGAAGCACTTTACCGAGACGACCCGCGTGGGCGATGAAGGGTCAGACGAGGAACTTGAGAAGATCTTCCAACCGATTAGAAACCGAGTCGCCGTGACTCGACAAAACGTTGTGGTTTCCTCCGGACTGAGCGACGATGCCATCGGCAAGCTTCCCCACGGGGGCATGGCTGAGTTCCTGCTTGAGCATGCCATACAGAAGAGCCTCTACACCTGGCTGCCCGCAAGCACGAACTCGATCCTTCCGGACCCCGCTACGCCGATTGTCTTCGAGCAATCTCCGTCCGGCTACAAGCTCGCTTTCAAGATAGAGAATTCTGATATCGAGATGTTTCTTGGCCAGGATAAGCGTCTGCATAGAGCTGCCCTGAAAGCGCCCCAATCCGACCATTTTGAGACTTCCTTCGCGCCTGGGCCGCAGGGCTTCCTTTTAGCGTCTTGGACGATGGGGGAAGACGGAAACTCCGAACCCGGCCATCGTCTCATCTACACCTACACCTACCAAACAGTAGATGGCCTACAGCTGCCCGCCAGTGTTGTCCTCGTCAGAGAGAGTCACCATGAAGTGTGGCGATACAGATTGGTTGGCTGCACAGTGAAGACGAAATAGGCAGCGCTTATTCCTTGTGCTCTTTTGTCGCTTCGCCTTCTTTTTTCTCTTCCTTTTCTTCGGGCGGCTGATTCTCTGCCGTGGCGTGCTGATACTTGACGATCACCGACACGCGACGGTTCGACGCACTGTCGGGATGTTCCGTGTCGCGCAGGCTCTGATCGGCGAACCCGCGCACTTGCACCACTTGGTTGGAGCGCAATCCACCGGCGTCCATCAAGCGGCGCGCCGCATTGGCTCGATCGCTCGATAACTCCCAGTTCGAATATCCACCACGACCGACGAACGGCTTCGCGTCGGTGTGGCCCTCGATCAAGATGTCATTGGGCAGCTTGCCCAGCTCCTGCGCCAGCCTCTCGATCAGCTCGCGCCCGAGTTGACTCGGATCGGGCTTGCCGGATTCGAAGAACATCCCCTTCTCGCTTTCGATTAACTCGACGCGCAGTCCTTCACCGGTGACCGTCATGGTGACGTTGTCCTTGAGCTTTTCGAACTCAGGACTGCGCTTCACCGCCTGCTCCAATTTTTCTTTGAGGCTGGACATGTCGTCTTTGTTGATCGAAATCGTTTCACCGGTTCCCGCGGTGGCGCTGCCGATTTGTTTGGTCACGCCCGATGGATCGCGAAAATAAGCGCTGATCGATTTCTGAACTTTTTCGCTGGTGTTGAGCAGCCATAGCACGATGAACAGCGCCATCATGGCGGTGACGAAATCGGCGTAGGCGACTTTCCACGCTCCGCCGTGATGTCCGGCGTGGTTGATCTTCTTCTTAATGATGATGATCGGCGGTGAATCCTGATTGTTCACGTTAGGCCGCCTGCGCCGGCTTGTCACCAGTTGCCGCCGCTGCAGCTCCACTGCGCGCGGCCGCTTCGTATTCCTTGAAGGATGGCCGGACGTCGCTGGGAATCGATCGCCGCGCGAATTCGACCGCCAGCACCGGGGCCGATCCTTTGACGAACGCCATCACGCCTTGCCGCAGGCAGCGCAGATAGTCGGCTTCGGAGTCGCTCATCTTGGTAAGGCTCGATGCCAGCGGACCGAGGAATCCGTAGCACAACAGAATTCCCAGAAATGTTCCGACCAGAGCCGCGGCGACCTTGTGGCCGATTTCCTCGGGCGGTCCGCCGAGCGATCCCATGGTGATGACCACCCCCAGCACAGCCGCGACGATCCCTAATCCTGGCAGCGCGTCTGCCACGGTATTCAGCGCCGCGATCGGCACGCCGGCTTCGTGATGATGGACTTCCATATCCATCTCCATCATCTGGTCCAGATCGAAAGGAACCACACCGCCGCTGATGGCCATGCGCAGCGTGTCGCACACGAAATCGACGGCGTGGTGATTCGCAAGAAATTTCGGATATTGCGTGAACACCTTGCTCTTGTGCGGATCTTCCACGTCCTCTTCGAGCTGCATCATGCCGTTTTTTCGCGCGTGCATGAACAGCGCGTTGAGCATGCGCAGCGTGTCGAGGTAGAACGCTTTCGAATACGGCGATCCCTTGAGCACGCCGATCAGGCCTTTGAAAATCTTGATGACGATCGGCAAGGGGTTGGCGATCAGCAGCGTGCCCAAAGCGGCGCCGCCGATGATCACCAGTTCGGCCGGCTGCATCAGCACGAGGAGCTTGCCGTGTTCCATGAGATATCCACCGGCGACCGCGCCGAGGACTACGACGAATCCGATGATGGCAAACATGGTGAGGTAAATTGCGAATTCGAACTCCGAATTCGACATTAGGCATATCGGCATGGAGGGGGAATGTGTGATTTGGCGGTAGGGAACGCGATTCCAATGCGATAAACTGCCAAGTGGATGCGAACCTTACTTGCACTGGCCCTGATCGCCACGGTGACTGCTCAGGATAAGCCCGCCAAAAAGCCGAAGAAAGACGATTGGCAGCCGATGTTCAACGGCTCGACCCTCGATGGCTGGAAAACCGGCGACAATCCGCAATCCTGGACCGTCAAGGATGGCGCGCTTCGCGGCGATGGGCCGCGCAGCCATCTGTTCTACATGACCGTGCCGTGCATCAATTGCGAATTCAAAGCCGAAGTGCGCTTGAATCATTCCGGCAATTCCGGCATGTACATGCGCGCGACTTTCGGGCCCGGGTTCCCCAACGGCTATGAAGCGCAGGTCGAAAATACCTCACCCGATCCGGTTAAGACCGGCAGCTTGTACAACCTGGTCAAGATTTTCGATCAACTGATTCAGGACGACACGTGGTGGACCCAACGCGTCTCGATCGATGGGAATCACATCCAGATTTGGGTGAACGACAAGCAGACGGTCGATTTCATCGACGAGAAAAATACGCACACCAGCGGCTACCTCGCTCTGCAGCAGCACAACCAAGGCAGCGTGGTCGAGTTCAAGAATCTGTTCATGAAGGTGCTGCCTGCCCCAAAGCTGCATCTTTCGGGAACCTGGAAGCTGAAGCAGGATCAATCGACGTTTAGCGCGGGCGATGTACCCACCGGGCTGCAGTTGCGCATTTTGGAAGAGCGCGACGGAATCCGCTGGGTGTCGGAACTTCCCGGTCCCGATAAGAAGCCGATCGGCATCAATGTGTTCCTGCGCAATGACGGCCTCGATTATGTGGCGGCGGGCTCGGCCGATTTCGATCACATGTCGTTCGAAGAGATCGACGAGCACAGGATTCACGAAGCGCTGAAGATCGCCAAGATTCGCAAGAAGCCGGACGAGCATTATTACTTCTCGATTCAACGGCGCGGATTCAAGGAAGTCGGTCGCGCGACTTATACGCTCTCAGCCGACGGCAAGACACTGCGGCGCGAAGGCAACATCAAGCGCGACAATGGCCAGGAAGTAAACTACGTCGAAGTGTTCGAAAGGGCGGAACCTTAATGGCGAAATCCACCAGGCGTGAAATGATGATCGCGACGGCGGGGGCCTTGCCTCTCGCTCAAGCGGCGCTCGCGCAACAGCAGAGGTCGGCGAACGACAAGATCCAGATCGCATTAATCGGCGCGGGCGGCCAGGGCATGAGCGATACGCGGGTATCGCTGGGCCAGGGCTCGAAGCTGGTGGCGGTCGCTGATATCTACGATGGACGTCTGCAGCGATCGAAGGAAAACTGGGGCAAGGATATTTTCACCACGCGCGATTATCGCGAGGTACTGGCGCGGCCGGACGTCGATGCGATCATCATCGGCACTCCGGATCACTGGCATCGGCAAATCAGCATCGATGCGCTGAACGCAGGCAAGAGCGTGTATTGCGAAAAGCCCATGGTGCAGCGCCTGGAGGACGGCCACGACGTGATCGATGCCGCGAAGAAATCCGGCAAGATTTTTCAGGTAGGCAGCCAGCGAGTGAGTTCGGTGGTGTATCAGAAGGCGCAGGATCTGCTCGCGCGCGGCGCGATCGGCGAATTGAATTTGATTGAGGCGTGGTGGGATCGCAACGATGCGATCGGCGCGTGGCAATATTCCATTCCACCCGATGCAACGCCGGATCATATCGATTGGGATCGTTTCCTGGGGCGCGCGCCCAAGGTTCCGTTCGAACCCGTTCGATTGTTCCGCTGGCGCAATTATCGCGATTACGGCACGGGAGTAGCAGGCGATCTATTCGTGCACCTGTTTTCGGGGATGCATTTCATCACCGGGGCGATCGGACCGACGCGCGTGTATGCAACAGGCGGCTTGCGTTTCTGGAAAGACGGGCGCGATGTGCCGGACGTGATGCTCGGTCTATATGATTATCCGAAGACCGATAAGCACCCGGCGTTCAATCTTTCGCTGCGCGTGAATTTCGTTGACGGCGCGGGCGAATCGTCGGGATTCCGGTTCATCGGGAGTGAAGGGATCATGACGGTGGATGGCGGCGTGACGATTTCGAAACATCCGCGAAACGCCGAGCCCGGCTACACCGTTGGGACATTCGCGCAGGCCACGCAGGATCAGTTCATGCGCGAGTATCGGCAAAAATATCCGCAGCAGCGCGCCAACGCCGATGCGATGCGTCCGGAAGGCGAGGAGCGCTACTATCCTCCGTCCGGCTACAACGATTCCGCGGATCATCATCGCAATTTTTTGGAAGCCGTGCGAACGCAGAAACCAGTGGTGGAAGACGCGACGTTCGGATTCCGCGCGGCCGGTCCGGCGCTACTCTCCAACGTCAGTTATTTCGAACAGCGCATGTGCGAATGGGATCCGTCCACCATGACGATGAAAGCTTAATCGCGGATGCCGCTCGCAATTGAACGTCAGGACGTCGAAGGATCGACCAGCGTGATCACGCTGCATGGGAAACTAATGCTCGGCCAAGGGTCGGGGCAGTTGGAAACGCTGGTGCCGGAGCTGTTGAAGAACGGCCGCAAGAATCTGGTGTTCGATTTGAGCGGGCTCACGCACATCGATTCCACCGGGATCGGACGTTTTATCGACACCTATTCGCGATTGGGGCAAGCCGGCGGGCAGATGCGACTGGCCGGAGCAACCGGCGCAGTGCGCGATTCCTTTCGCGTGACCAGGCTCGATACGGTGTTCAAGTTTTATCCTACGGTCGAGTCGGCGGTCGAGGGCTTGAACTGAGCAAGAGAATTCAGAATTCAGGAGTCAGAATTCAGAATCGCGCCCTTCGAATCACCCAGTACATTGCGAGCAGGAAGCAGTAGGCGCAGATCACGCCCGCGAGCCTCGGCCAGAATCTAGAATGCGCGGCGACGGAGATGGCGTGAGCGATCCCCACCAAACCTGACAACCATGCAGCAAGCATCCCGGCTGCCGTGAAGAAGGAACGCCCTCCCCGGTTGTCCTCGGTCTGAGTCAATCGACTCGAAGTTCGCATGGTTCGACCAACGGTGTCTCGTCAATGTGGAGTGGCACGAGAGGTAGTGTGACGGGGGCTATCCACAGCTCACCCCGGGCACTCCATGATCGAGCGAGCGCTTTCCCGTGTTTTTGGTCCGCTGGCCACGGATCGATGCGTACACGGATTTTGTACTCCCCGGCCAGAAGAGGGCGAACACCGGGGCCTCGCACGATCAGATGAATGTTGTAACGACGTTGGGCGGCTCCTTCAGGCTGAATAACCTCAAACAACTTCGAATCGATCTGCGAGCTGTCGATTTTCGATGGGTCGAACATCGCTCGCAACTCAGATGTGAACGTCCTCAGCGGAAGCTTCGCGTCCGGGCGCCCCGTGCCACTATAGAGTTCGTAACGCGCGACGCGGCTGGGGGTAGGAAGAATGATGGGGCGATCAAGATCATTTCTGAACTTGACGGCGAGGCTAATCGAGAGGACAACGTCTCCCTTCGGCGCAGAACAGTAGCTGGCCTTGGCAATCGAGGGCTCGGCGACAATGGTACCGCTCGCAAACGTTCGCAACGGCACGCTGAGAACGGCCGCGAGTGTCCACACACTCCGAATTGTGATCAGCATGTTCACTGAACCTTCAGCCCAAAGCAATCCGCTAAGATTAGCTTACCCGCGCCCGCCTGACCCGAGTTCGTCAAATCATCTCCGAAACCCTCCCAGGCTGACGCGAGTCGGCCAACGTGTCACGTCCGAATGACGCGTGATGCGCCGAAAAAGTCGGGGTCTCACAAGCACGGCAGTGATAGACGAACGAGCGGTATCGAGCAGGGCGCCTAGCGCGCTCCATGCTGTCGCGCCTCAAAGGTCGAGTGTGCAGCGAACATCGCGGACATTTCGTCGGACACGTATCCCGTGCGATCAGGATCATCTGTTCTTCGAAACCGTTCTCTCAAAAAAAGAATTGAAGAGGCCTCTTACGATCTGACACGCGCACACAGCAGCCCAACAGTAACCGGTGTGAAGAGCTGTTCATGGAATCGGCCCTCTGCCAGAAGAGCGCTCGATCTCCTTGCCTAGAACATAAGGGATGCACGGCGAATCGCGCGTAGGTTGGATCGCGATCCAATTGATTTGACAGCTAATTCTGCGAAGGTTTCGCGGCGTGATCGATGATCACGGTGTCGAAGGGCGCGAGGCCCGGCTCCAATTTCAAGCCGAGCACATCCTGTAAAGCGGCAAACACCGAGGGACCCGACGTATCACCACCAAGGTTGTCCGGCGCCCAATCGATTTCAAAATCGTAGAATCCAGGGAGTCCCGTTTTGTCGATCACCGTGCGGCCCGCGCCGTGGTTGGGATTGGAGAGCTCATCCACCAAACTCCGAATGCCTGCATGCGCAGCTCGAATCCGGAACAGCCGCCCGTCGCGCATCGATAAGGACGGTTTCGAATCGGAAGTATTTTCCTGGAGCTTGGGTCCCCTGGCGGCGACCACCAGGTTGAACACAGGAAGGTCACGTTTGGCGCGATGGACGCGCAGTTGAAATCGATCCGCGAGCAGTGCTTGAAGCATCAGGCGGAATTGTTCGATCGAGGGAGATTGGCCTGCTGGGGGTTTGGCAACCACTTGAAACAGCACTGACTCCGCGCCGGATACGTTGGAGAGAATCCCACATGCGCCCAACCCGGCCCTCCCGATACCTGGGAGCCGTCGGTCCGCAAATCGTACGCGAATTCGATCAGACGGTACAGATCCACATGCTCACCCCGGAGCGTGTTGCCTTGTACAAAAACCGCGACACGTCCCTCATTCGTCCAGGGCCGAAGTTTGATCGATGCGATCTCGAACGAAGGGGTATCCGCTGCTATAAAGCACCGCAGGAAGACGACCGCCAGGACGACGGTTTTTAGCACACGAATTCTCCGCCTATTGGACGATGCTGCCTGAAAAATTCTTCCCTACAGGGTTCCGGAGGGGGCGGGCTGGATAATTTCGAAATTATCCTTGGTGAACAGAACGTCGCGAACCTGGCCGCGCGGGCCGATGGGACCGATCGGCTTTCCGTTCCACATCACTTCGATTCCGCCGGCGTTGCCCACCTTCATCTTGGCGACGTCCGATCCGGCCAGCGTCTTGGTCTGGCTGGGCTGCAGCACGCCGCTGAAAAGCCGCTTGCCGTCGGCGGTGATCGAAACCCAGGTTGCTTCGGTCGCCGAAAGGTTCAGCACGATGTGGTTCACGCCGTTCGCGTCGGTGGATGTAGTGACGTCGATCGCGCCCGGCGAATTCGGCTTTCCAGTGGCGGCGACCGGAATGGCAACGGATTGATCGGCAGGTCGCGCGGCGATGTGCGATGCCGATGGCGGCTTGGTCCACCATGCGTAAAATCCGGAGCACATCAACAGCGCCGCTCCTAATCCCGCAGCCGACATCCAGGTTTTGCCGTTCGGAATGTAGCGACGATTCGAATCGCGCACGATGGGATCGATATCGCGCATGGGGGAGCGGCCATTCTCCACAGCCTCCGCAGTCGCGCTGGGGTTGAGGATAATCTCCGGCTCTACGGTTGGTTCTTCGATCGCGACCAGAGCGTCGACGCCGGGTTGTAGTACTTTTTCATCGAGTCCCAGAACCGCAGCATACTGTTTTACGAAGCTCTTATAGAAGAAACTTCCAGGAAGACTTTTTAGGTCGTCCTTCTCGATGGCGCATAAGTAACGCTGTGTGATGCACAACTCTTCGGCGATCGCTTTTGTCTCACGACCCTGGCGTTCGCGTTCTTCCTTCAGAATGGCACCGATGGAATTCATGAATAGGATACCTTTATTAGGAGTTCGGGCCTTCGAAACGGTGAGGTACTATAATACAACAGCCCAGGGATGTCTGTAGAGCCCGTCAAGCCCCCCCTTCCGCCGCTGATTCTCCCCGCCGATCGACCGGCCGAAGCGCCACGAATCAGCGTGGTGGTGGTCAATTGGAATCGCCGCGAACTGCTGGAAAAGTGCCTGGAGTCGCTGGCGCGCCAGACCTATCCGCGCTTCGAAGTCATCGTGGTCGATAACGGTTCGACCGACGGGTCAGTGGATCTAGTGAACCAAATGGTTCAGGGATTCCCTGCACCACTGCGCCTCATCGTTAACTCGAACAATCACGGCTTTTGCGCTGCAAACAATCAGGGATTCGCGGAAGCTGAAGGATCCTTAATTGCGCTGCTCAACAACGATGCCGAAGCCGATCCGAATTGGCTCGTCGAACTCGAAGAGGTGTCGCGCAAGACGGAGGACACGGGAATGGTGGCCTCCAAGATCCTGGTGTGGGAGGATCCGTCGCGCATCGACAAGATCGGGCATCTGATGTACCCCGATGGCCAGAATCGGGGCCGAGGGACGGGCCAGATCGATCGCGGCCAGTTCGATCGGGTGCAGGAAACGCTGTGGCCGGACGGATGCGCGGCCCTGTACCGCCGTGCGATGCTAGATGAGGTCGGCGGGTTCGATGAGGAGTTTTTCGCTTACGCCGACGACGCCGAGCTGGGATTGCGCGGCCGGATCGCGGGCTGGATGTGCTGGACCGCGCCGCGGGCGGTGGTTCGACATCATCGCGGTGCGACCCTGGGACTCGATTCGGCGCGACGCCTGACGCTGATTGAGCGTAATCGCGTCCTGCTGGCGGTGAAGCTGTTTCCGTGGAATCTGCTTTGGGCAAACGGCGCGTATTTTCTGATAAGAACCGGGGCGGGGCTATGGTCGGCTCTCAGGAACCGGGGGGAATTGCGCCATTATTCGGGTCCGAAGGGCAAGCTCAGCGCGGCAATGGCGCTGCTGCGCGGAACGGCGTCGGCGATTCCCATGATCCCGTCCATGCTGCGGAAGCGCCAGGCGTTTCGACCGAAGCACCGGCTGAGCTCGAAACAAATTCGCAAGCTGCTGTTGCGGCACCGGATCTCGCTCCGCGAGTTAACCCACGAATCGACCTGACGGCTGAACCAGCCGATTCCGCGGCAGATCCCTGCCCCGCCTGCGGCGCACACGAAGTCCGTATTCTGTTTTCGGCAACCGATCGGCTGTATCGCACCACCACGAAAATCTTCCGCATCGTCGAGTGCCGCTCCTGCCGCCTGATGCGCCTGGATCCGCAGCCTGCGCCGCTGGAGCTTGGCGATTACTATCCGCCCGGATATTGGTTCATCCCCGAAGGCAATGCGGCCGCCCGCCTGGAGCAGCGCTATCGCCGCTTCGTGCTGCGCGATCATCTGCATTTCCTGGAGCGGGCGATCAAGGAATCGAAACAATCCGGGTTCGTGCTCGACGTGGGCTGCGGCGGCGGACTGTTCCTGCAAATGCTGGCGGAGCGATCGCCGAATCTGCGTGTCGCGGGCCTGGATTTTTCGCTCGATGCGGCCAACGCGGCGTGGACGCGAGCCGGCGTGCCCGCGGTGTGCGCCACGCTATCGCGCGCTCCGTTCGCGGCGGGTAGCTGCGCAGCGGTGACGATGTTCCATGTGCTGGAGCATCTGTACGATCCCGCGTCGTATCTGGATGCCGCCCACCATCTATTGGCGCCGGATGGGCGCCTCATCATTCAAGTTCCGAATGCCGCGTGCTGGCAGTTTCTGTTGCTGGGTGAACGCTGGAACGGCATCGATGTGCCGCGTCATCTGATCGATTTCCGTCTTTCCGATATCGATTCGCTGCTCGAAAACTGCGGCTTCGAAGTGCTGCGGCACAAGCATTTTTCGCTGCGCGATAATCCGGCGGGGCTGGCTAGCAGCCTTGCTCCGTCGCTCGATCCAATGGCGCGCAGGCTCCGCCACGTCGAGGAAACGCCGCGCCAGCGATTGTCGAAGGACCTGATGTATCTGGCACTGGTCGCCGCATCGCTGCCCTTCACATTGCTCGAAGCCGCTTGTCGCGCAGGATCGACCATCATGGTCGAGGCGCGCAAGAAAAAGTGATCTACGAAAAGCTGCGCGACCTGATGCCGCGCCCGTTGCGCCGCTGGGTGCAGCACTTTGAATCGTCCATCGAAGAGGCGGTCGAGGATTTCGCGCGATCGCTGCCGGAGGGCTCGCGGGTGCTTGACGCGGGCGCTGGCGAGGGAAATTACAAAAGTTATTTCGCTCGACAACGCTATGTAGGATTCGATCTGGCGGTGGGCGACGCGGCCTGGGATTATTCGCGGCTGGATGCCGTTGGCGATCTGGCGGCGCTCCCTTTTCGCGACGGTGTGTTTGAAGGATGCCTGAGCATCGTGACACTGGAACACGTGCAGAAGCCGCGTCGCGTGGTGTGCGAAATGGCGCGCTCGCTCGCGCCTGGCGGACGAATGCTGATCGTCGCGCCGCATGAATGGGAGGAGCATCAGCAGCCGCACGATTATTTTCGCTACACGCGCTACGGGCTGGAACTGCTGCTGAAGCAGGCCGGGCTGATCGAGATTTCGATTCAACCCGTCGGCGGATTCTTCAGGTTGCTGTCGCGACGCATGTTCAACGCGCTGCAATTCTTTCCGGGTCCGCTGGTGTTCATCGCGGCGATTTTTTTCGTGCCTCCGGCGCTGCTGCTGCCGCTGTTCGATCCGCTGGACCGGAAAAGAAACTTTACACTGGGGTATATATGTTCCGCTCGAAAACCGTCCTGACCATCCTTTGCGCGTGCTGCTGCGCAGGCGCCAGTTTCTCCGGCGCGTCGGCGTTCGAATTCACCAAACAAGCCGTCGCATTCGGACCGCGGCCGTCGGGATCGGAATCGAATCGCAAATTGCAGGCGTTCATCATCGCCGAATTGCAGAAGGACGGCTGCGAGTTGAGTGACGATTCCTTCACCGCGCGCACTCCCAAAGGCCCGATCGCGATGAAGAACATCCTGTGCAAGTTCGCGGGCAAGAGCGGGAAAGCGATCGCGATCACCGGGCATTTCGACACCAAGCTATTTCCTGGCCGGCATTTTGTGGGCGCGAACGACGGCGGGTCGTCAACCGGATTATTGCTTGAACTCGCACATGCGCTGGCGCACCAGCCTCGCGTGGACGATGTGTACATCGTGTTCTTCGATGGCGAAGAGGCCACCGGCGAGTGGACCGATGCCGACAGCGTGTACGGCAGCAAACATTTGGCGGCGCGCTGGAGGCAGGACGGTACCGCGAAACGGATCAAAGGCCTGATCAATGTCGACATGATCGGCGACAAGAGCCTCAACATCAAGCAGGAGCCGAATTCCACCCCGGCACTGGTTCGCCTGGTGTGGGGCGCGGCCGCGGATCTGGGCTACAGTCACTACTTCATCGACGATTCGCTGGCGATCGAAGACGATCATCTGCCGTTTCTGAAAATCGGCGTGCCGTCCATCGACATTATCGATTTCGACTATCCGCCGTGGCACGAAGATGACGACACCATGGACAAACTGAGCGCGAAGAGCCTGGAGATCGTCGGTTCGGTGATGCTCGAATCGATCAAACGGCTGGAGCAGTCGCCTTCGAAGTGACGCGCGAACGAGGGTGCGTGATCGCACTCGCGGCGGCGAGAACCGCGCTGTGCGCCTACCGCGCGGCGCATCAGTCGATCACCATCGACGAAGCATACACGTTCAATCATTATCTGGACAACGCGTGGTCCAATCTCTTCGCGCAGCCGTATTTCACCAACAACCACGTTCTGTTTTCGATCCTGGCGAAATTTTCGCAGGCGATTTTCGGCAATGCCGAATGGGCGCTTCGATTGCCGTCGGTGATCGCGGGATTTTTTCTGGTGCTGGGCGTATTCGCGGTTCTGGAAATTTCGGTGGCGCGAACCACGCGATGGGTCGCGCTCATCGCGATCGCGCTGCATCCGCTGCTGCTCGACTTTTCGGTGGCGGCTCGGGGATATGGCTTGGGGTTGACGCTGTTCGTCTGGGCGATGTATTTCGCGATGCGCGGACGGTCGATTACCAGCGGCGTGTTGGTCGGCTTGGCGGTTTCCGCGCAGTTATCGGTCGCGCCCGTTGCTGTGGCGATGCTGGCTGCGCTGGTGCTGTTGCACCAGCCGGTGCAAAATCTGCTCCGGATCGCGATCCCGGCGGCCGCGGTCGCGTTCGCGATCTGCGCGCCGGCGATGCGGAGTGGGCTCGACGCCGCGATGCACATTGGTTATCCGACACTTCGCGAGTCGGTCTACAGTCTGGTCTACTCCGGCGACACCGATCGCATGGGGCGATTCATTCACGCGGGCTCGCGGGGGGTGATCGCCGAGATCGCAGTGGTGCTCGCGATTTGCTTGTTCATCATGGCGTCGACTTGCATCGCCTACCTGAAACGCCGGGACATTCGACTGTTGCCGTCGATCACATTCCTATGCGCCTGCGCGGGTTTCGTCGCTGCGCATTTCGTTCTGCGCGCCGAGTATCCCGTGGATCGAACCGGCCTGCCGCTCATTTTGCTATTCGGCGTCGCTTGGGCGATCGCTGCTGATGCTTTTCCGCGATTCCTCGCCGCGAACATCGCCGTCGCCACGCTGTTCGCGATTCAGTTCATCGTGCAGTTCGACGCGCACTCGATGCGGCTGTGGAAATTCGATAGCGACACACGCCACGTGGCCGAATTGATTCGCGATCAGACGCTCGCCAAGTCACCCGGTACAGTTTCAATCAGCGCGGTGTGGATTAATTTGCAATCGCTCGAATACTATCGCCGCACGCTTCCGATCCCAGCGGTGCGACCAATCGAATTTCTCGATCCGCCGCCGCTGTCGGGATTCGATTTCTACGTACTGAACGCTGCCGACCATCCACAGCTCGACTCAGGTGCGACAGGCGTGTTGTACGAAGGCAATGAATCAGGCGTCATTCTGGCGAAAGACAACCGGGACTAACTTCGCAAATCGCGCCCGGTCATCTCGTCCGGCTGCTTCACTCCGAATAATCCCAGCACCGTCGGGGCGATATCGCGTAGCGACCCGCCGTCGCGCAGCGGACGGCGATCGTCATCCACCACGATGAACGGCACCGGATTGGTGGTGTGATACGTATGCGGACCACCCGTCTTCGGATCGATCATCATCTCCGCGTTGCCGTGATCGGCGGTGATAATCCAGCGCCCGCCGGCGCGGCGCAGCGTATCGTAGATTCGCCCCAGTCCCGCGTCGACTGTCTCGACCGCTTTAATCGTGGGCAGCAGCTTTCCCGAATGCCCCACCATATCCGCGTTCGCGTAATTCATCACGATCACGTCGAAATCGCGCTGCTCGATCGCGCCCACCACCGTCTCGGTCACGCCTTCGGCGTTCATCTCCGGCTTCAGATCGTAGGTCGCGACTTTGGGCGACGGCACCATCTCGCGCTCCTCACCGAAATACGGTTTCTCATTTCCGCCATTGAAAAAATAAGTGACGTGCGCGTACTTTTCTGTTTCAGCGACGCGCAGATTTTTCCACTTCAGCTCCGCCATCACGTTCGCCAGGATGTTGTTGGGATGCTCGCGCGGCAGCACGAAGGGCACCGGCAGGGTCTTGTCGTACTGCGTCATGGTGGTGAAATGCAATTTCAGATCGGTTTCTGTCAGGCGCTGCGTCATCTCCCGCCCGCGATCGGCGCGATAGTTGAAGAAAATGCAGGCGTCCTCTTCACGGATGCGCCCCACCGGATCTTTGCGCGCATCAACGATGGTCACCGGCTCGATGAATTCATCGGTGACGCCGCGTTCATAGGATCGCTTCACGGCCGCGACCGGGTCCGTCCACTTCTCGCCCGCGCCGTCGACCATCGCCGCTTTCGCCAGATCGATGCGATCCCAGCGCTTGTCGCGATCCATCGCGTAATAGCGTCCCGAAATTGTTGCTATGCGGCCGATGCCGATGCGGCGTATCTCGCGCTGCAGCGCCTCGATAAATCCAGCGCCGCTTTCGGGCGGCGTGTCGCGCCCGTCCATGAAGCAGTGCACGCACACATCGGCGACTTCCTGCCGCTTCGCCATCTCAAGCAACGCGTAGAGATGCGTGTTCATCGAATGCACGCCGCCGTCGCTCAGCAAGCCCATCAGGTGCAGGCGGCGCGTGCGCGCGTGATGCATGGCGGCCAGCAAGACCGGATTTTCAAAAAACTCTCTGGACGCGATCATGTTGTCGAGGCGCGTTACGTCCATCAGAATGATGCGCCCCGCGCCGATGTTCAAATGCCCCACTTCGCTGTTGCCCATCTGACCTTCCGGCAATCCGACAAAGGGACCCGACGTGTGCACCAGCGTGTTGGGATATTCGGCGATGAGACGATCGTAATTCGGCTTGCGAGCCAGCGCGATCGCATTGCCTTCCGACGGCGGGCAATAGCCCCAGCCATCCAGAATCGTCAAGACCAACGGTTCATCTTGCCCTTCTCGCATGCGATTTGCGGCGAACTGCGCGGCGGACCCCAGATCCTGTTCGATACGCAGCAACTGATTGTATTTCGCGATGCGATCGGTGCGGCTCAACGATCCGGTCTTGATCTGACCTGCGTTCGTCGCGACCACCAGGTCGGCGATGAAGGTATCCTCGGTTTCGCCCGATCGATGCGATACCACCGAGGTGTAGCCCGCGCCCGACGCCATGCGCATCGCCTCCAGCGTTTCGGTCAGCGTGCCGATCTGATTCACCTTGATCAAGATCGAATTCGCGATGCCGCGATCGATCCCCTGCTGCAATCGCGTGGTGTTGGTGACGAAAATATCGTCGCCGACCAACTGCACCTTATCGCCCAGCGCATCGGTCAACAGCTTCCATCCATCCCAATCGTCTTCCGCCATTCCATCTTCCAGCGAAATGATGGGATACTGGCGCACCCAATCCGCCCAGAACTCCACCATCTGTTCTGAAGTGCGCTCGCTCTTGTCGGATTTCTTGAACACGTATTTTTTCTTGGAGGCATCGTAGAATTCGCTGGCGGCCGGATCGAGCGCGATGCTGATCTGATCGCCCGGCGTATAGCCTGCTTGCGTGATCGCCTCCAGCACCACTTCGATCGCTTCGACGTTCGATTTCAGTTGCGGCGCGAAACCGCCCTCATCGCCAACCGCTGTCGAATAGCCTCGCTTCTTCAGAACGCTTTTCAGCGTGTGAAATACTTCCGCGCCCCACCGCAAGGCTTCCGAAAACTTTTCGGCCG
Organism: Terriglobia bacterium; assembly: GCA_963819125.1. Taxonomy (GTDB): domain Bacteria; phylum Acidobacteriota; class Terriglobia; order Bryobacterales; family Bryobacteraceae; genus Palsa-187. The sequence goes on along the minus strand of CAWFUQ010000003.1, from coordinate 32,030 downwards.
CGTGCGGCATGATCATGAATTCCTGCGGATCCACGCTGTTGTCGGCGTGCGCTCCACCGTTAAGGATGTTCATCATCGGCACCGGCAGCACGCACGCTCCGGTTCCACCCAGATATCGATACAGCGGCACATTCAGCGACGTAGCCGATCCGCGTGCGCATGCCATCGAGACAGCGAGAATCGCGTTCGCGCCCAGCTTCGATTTGTTGGGCGTACCGTCGAGCTGGATCATGGCGCGATCGATTTCGATCTGCCGCTCGGAGTCCATTCCGATCAGCGCCGGCGCGATCTGCTCGCTGATATTGCGTGCCGCGTGCAGAGTCCCCTTCCCCAAGTAGCGCGACTTGTCGCCATCGCGAAGCTCTACCGCTTCGTGCTCCCCCGTGGACGCGCCGGAGGGCACAGCAGCCCTTCCGATCGTTCCGTCGGCCAGATGAACATCCGCCTCCACCGTCGGGTTGCCGCGCGAATCCAAAATCTCTCTTCCGATAACTTTCGTGATTTCCATAAACGTCCACTAGCTTATCGCGCTCGGGTGCAATGTTACTATGGCAGTCAGATGATCCGGCCTGGTCTTGCCGTTGTGCTTTGCTCCTTCACTTTGTCCGCCGCAGACCCGGGCTACGAGCACGAGATCGCCCAGTTTCGCGAATTGCGCCAGGCCGAAATCGCGGGTGAAAACGGCTGGATCACCGTCGCTGGATTATTTTGGCTGAAGAGCGGTGAAAACCGCGTGGGATCGGATGACTCATCCGAGGTCGTCCTTCCCGCGAGCGCCCCCAAGCGCGCCGGCGTGATTATCGCTGAGAGAGATTCCGCGCGATTCGTTCCTACTTCAGGCTCCGCGGTCGATCTCGCCATCGATAACGAAAAAAAAGCCATCATGATCGGCAGCGTAAAGTTTTTCGTGATCCGGCGCAGCGGCAAGCTGGCGGTTCGGGTGAAAGACAGCGAGTCGCCCGCACGAAAAGGGTTCACCGGACTCAAGTGGTATCCCGTAGATCTTTCCTGGCGATTCGAAGCCAAGTTCACTCCGTGGCACGAAAAACGCTCCCTCACCTTCACCACCGTCGCGGGAATTAAAGAGAACATGCCGAATCCTGGTTACGTGACATTCTGGCGCAACGGCCAGGAATATCGTCTGGATCCCGCCGTGGAGGAGAACAAATTGTTCTTCGTTATCCGCGATCGCACCAGCGGCAAAACCACCTACGGCGGCGCGCGTTTCCTCTACGCCGCGATTCCCGAGACCGGCCTGAATACGCCGGGAATCGTCCAGCTCGATTTCAATGCAGCCGTGAATCCGCCGTGTATGTTCACTCCGTATGCCACCTGCCCGCTGCCTCCTCCGCACAATCGCCTGCCGATTGAGGTAACCGCCGGCGAGAAGCTGTACGGCTCCGATCACAGCGTCCACTAACGATGCGCTTCGTCACCATGGCAGTCCTGATTGCGCTGGCCGCGAACAGCCGCGCGCAGGATCGTCCACAAGACAAGAAAAAGAAGAACGATAAAGAACCGCTGACGCAGACCCTGCCGCTGCTGCAGGATCCTCCCGCCGCCGCAGTGGGCGAAACGAATCGCCTGATTTTCCGCGTCTCGCCGATCAGCAACAAGGGACTACTCGCTCAGCAGGTGCGCGATGCACTCAAAATCCTGTTGCAGGAAAACCGCGGCGGGAGCGTGATCAAACTCCGGGCTTTTGTCGCCGGCAGTGGTGATCTTCGGCGTGTCCAGACCATCGTGAGCGAAGTGTTCACGGATCACAAGTTGTCGATCCCCGCGCTCAGCACCATTCAAGTCGGTGCGCTGTCTATAGAAGGAGCGCAAGTAGTGATCGAAAGCGTGGCGGTTGACAAGAAGGTGGTCAATCCCAACGGGCTCGCATTTTTCTCGGGTCAACAGGCCAAGACAGTAGCGGAATCCGCCAAGCAGCTTCGATCCGCTGTCGATTCCGCGGGCGTCGCATCCGAAGCGGTGCTGCGGACCACTTGCTTCTTGAGTTCGCTCGACGATCTTGCGGCGGCGAGATCCGCGATTTCCGCGGCATTCCCCAGCGCGGCGGCGAACTTCGTACAGAGCCAGCGACTCGCGCTGGAACAACTGACCGAATGCGAAGCCGTGGGACGGCTCGACAAATCGCCGGGGGCGGATGTGAAGCTGGTCAACCCTCCTGGGCTTGCGTCGAATCCCAATTATTCGCAGATCGCGCTGGTTGGCGCTCCAAAAATTGTATTCAGCGGGCTGCAGATGGCATTCGGCAATCAGGATAAGGACGTGCGCCTCTCTTTCGATCGTCTGCGCAAGGCGCTCGAATCGCAGGGCTCTGACGATAAGCACGTGTTCTATTCGCATGTATATCCCATGACCAAGACAATCGCCGACACAGTGCGCGGTATTCGGTTCGATTACTTCGATCGTTCGCATCCCCCCGCCAGCACGCTGCTGCTGTTCGAAGGTTTGCCCTCGCTGGATACGACGGTGGGGATCGAAGTCGCCGCGGCGGCGCACTGATGCTGAAGGGCGCGGACGTCGCGGTCATCGGTGCGGGAGTGTTCGGGTCGTGGACCGCGTGGCACCTGGGCCGGGCGGGCGCGAAAGTCGTGCTCGCCGTGGAGCGTGGGGACCGGGCCATAGCCGATCGAGTTCCGGTGACGAATCGCGCATCATCCGCATGGGCTACGGCGCGGATGAAATCTACACGCGCATGTCGATGCGATCGCTGGCGGCTGTGGCAGGAATCTGTTCGGCCACACCGGAGCAGCCGCTGTTTCATGACGACCGGCGCGCTGCGGATTGCGCTCGAGAATGATTTCTACCCGTACGCGTCGCGCCACCTCCATGACCAGACGCGGGACCGATCATGACGTTCGAGTCGTGCCGACGGAGAGTTGGCCAGGCGCTTTCCGCAATTTCATCTCTCGAATCCACATGCGATCGGAATCCATGGAGCCCGAGAGCGGAGCGCTGATGGCTCGCCGCGCCGTCGCGACCGCGTTCGTGGACGCGATGCGTTCAACGTCAGCATGAGTCTATGCCAGCAGGTCGATTCGCGCGCCGGCGGGGTGGTGGTCGGGGAAGGCCTTGCGAGCGACCTCGGGCGGCGATTCCACGCCGATCAGTTCGTCTTCGCATGCGGGCCGTGGTTGCCGAAATTGTTTCCTGACGCTCTGGGCACGCGCATCTTTCCCACGCGCCAGGAAGTGTTCTACTTCGCGACGCCGCCCGGGGATCAGCTTTCGCGTTGCGCGAAGCTGCCGGCGTGGATCGATTTCACCGATCCGCGCTGCCCTTATGGATTCCGCGATCTGGAAGCGCGCGGCGTGAAACTCGCGTTCGATCTGCACGGAGAGCCTTCGATCCGGATCCGGCGATCGGCGATTCGTCAGCGCGGAGCGGGTTCATGAGATGCGCCAGTTTCTGGGGGACCGCTTCCCTGCCCTGCGCAACGCGCCGCTGAATGAGACGCGCGTCTGCCAGTACGAAAACACGTCGAACGGCGATTTCCTGATCGATCGGCATCCGCATTTCGATAACGTCTGGCTGGTGGGCGGCGGATCGGGCCACGGATTTAAGCATGGCCCCGCGGTGGGCGAATATGCTGCCGCGATGGTGCTGGGGACGGGGATGGCGGAGCCTCGATTTTCGTTCGGGAGTAAGAGCGAGGCCCGCGCGCGATCGGTGTATTAGTGGCCTTTTGCAGAGACAACGTCACCAATGTTAGTGGTCGTGGGCCGTCAGTTGAGGCGCGAACGTCAGAGAGCGCGTTTAGGCTGCGCGATCCTGATGTGTCCGTACAACATCGGATCACTGAGCGCAATTGCGCCGTCGAATCATTCGGTTCGTTCAGGCCAGCGTTGCTCCCAAACGCGCTCTCTGACGTTCGCGCCTCAAAGCCAACGTACGCTTTCTTGGCTTTGTAACGATGCTCCTGCGACACGCCACTAGTAGTGGGCACCCGCAGCACACGCCGCGCTGGCGCGGAACCTCAATTGGAAGTGGGCTTCTGTAAATGGTCGATCACCAGTACCTCAAACGTACCTTTGCTCTTTTCAAGTTTCAGTCCGAGGTCCTGAATGGCGGTCGCAAGAACGGGCTTGTCGGATCCATCGACCCCGGTTGAGAATGCCACGTCGAAATCGAAGGTACCCGCAATACGAGTGCGGTCCCGAACCGGCGCGCGCATCTGCGTCGTCAGCACGACGACCATCTCTTCCACAGATGCACTCTTGCCCACCAGATGCTTGCCGTCGCGCCGGAACTCGGCCCAACTGGAGCTGCTTCCAAAGCCAATGCCGGGCTTAAAAGAGCGCGGTGGGGCCGCAACCAGCTTTGGGCCACCCTTCGCCACTACCAGATCGTAAGCCGCCAACTCTCTCGTCTCCCGATGCACTTTCAACCGGAAGCGATCTTCCAGCAGCGTCTGGAACATCCCCCGCAGATCATCGTCGTTTGGGGAACCAGCAGCCACCGCCTGAATATCGTAATCATCCCGAAGGTGCTTCTCAGTGGGAGCCGCGACAAGCTGGTATTCAGCGTTGGTCAGATGGTACGCCCACGCGATGATCGTCCCCAACGCGGCGTTGTGCATCGTGATCCTGCCGCCAGACCGCCGTGGAATGAAGTCCGAGTTCGGGTCGTCGGCCAGCATCGCCTTGACCGATGCGACTTCGAACGACGGACCTTTCTGCGCGAGCTGAGCCAACACAACGCAGCAGACTACAGGAATCGCGGAGATGGCGATTCGCATCAGGCGCTACTTCGCCGCGAGCTTGCGCCCCGCGTTCAACGCGTCGTAATTCAAAATCGCGTTGAACACCAGGAAATAGCTGCCCTTGGTCTCCGCGCGCCAGAACGGGTTGTTCGAGAACATCACCACGTGCCCCTGTCCGAACGGCGCGTCGACTACCGCCGCGTGCTGCGCCAGTTCGCCACCGTTATCGAGCAAGCCCGACACCAGCAGCTCATTCGCGTTCGCGTAACGCAGAACCACTCTGGGCCGCATCGCCGGCGGAATCACGTTCACGCCGTTGCGAAGCTGCTCATCGGTTAGCGGCTGCGCCTCCCAAACTTCCGCGCGAGGCGTTTCTGGAATCTCATCGGGGACGCGACCGTTCGGGGTGTCGGCATCGTCCGCGGTTCCGCGACCGGTGGGACGCTCGCCACCGCCGCCGCCCCCACGGCCGCCTCCGCCACCGCCGCCTCCGCCCGCCATGTTCGACACGCCGAAGATCGGCGGATTCGACGCGAAGATCGCCAGGTTGTCATCGAAGCCGTACGCGATCGGGCTCGCCGCGTCGATCATCTTCGAGCGCAGCGCCGATCCCGTCACCTTCAGATTCCGGCCCGCCGAAATCGAAACGCCGGGCGTCATGCCGAACGTGTTCGCGAAATTCGAGGTGTCATTCGCGACGATCAGCACGCCACCCTTCTGCACGAACTCCTGTAGATGCTGCAAGCCGTTCCAGCCCATGCCGGGGCGCATGTCGTCGGTCTCGTCGGTCTTGGCCAGATTCGGCGTCTGCGGCGTCACCTTCCAAGGCAGAGGGTTGCCGTACATCGGCAAGCCGTTGATGATTCCTTGCGCGTTGCCGCGCGCCGGCGGGAACACGATCACGTCGTATTTCGCGCGCAGGTCGGCTTCTTTCGCGGGAATCTGCGTACTGATGTAGGTGTAGGGAATCTTCAGGCGATCGAACTCCATGCGCCACCAGCCTTCCGCCTGCGTGGTCTGCCAGGTGTGCATCAGTGCGATGCGCGGCACGTGGATGGGATGCGTTTTCACCGATGGCGCGGGCGCCGCGATCACCTTCAGCCCCAGCTCATTCACGGCCGCCAGATCCGACGCCGAAACATTCTTGACGATGAATGATCCGCGATTGAATTTGTGACCCGCCGCTTCGAACGGCTCCTCGGCTGCATCGAACGTCGCTTTCGGGAAACGATAGCGCAACGTGATCAGCGCATCGTCGGCATTGTGATTGATGAGGAACGTGTCACCCGATCCTCGACCCCGCCGGGTGCTTTCACCGAGCCCTTCACCATCGTCATCGGCGCGCTCAGCACTTTCGTGTCGACCACGCGCGTGACCTTCACGTTGCTCAGCTCGCCGTAGGTCCAGCCTGTATCGTCGTAAATGCTCTTCTGCGGATCGTTCGCTGCCCAGTATTGATAATCGAGCAGCGTATCGGCGATGCGGCTGTAGGGCTGATCCATGCGCACGACGTACGATCCTGCGGGGAACGTCTTCGGCTCAGGTTTCGGCTTTTCCGCCGGACCGCGCGCTGCAGCGCCGTCGGCTCCATCGGCTGCTGCGGCCGTATCTGCTCCGCGGCCGCCGCGACCACCCCGGCCTCGCGCCGGAGCCTTCTTCGCCGGCATCATCACCGTGAACGCCTCACTCGCTTTCGAAATTTCGCAACCCTGCGCCTGCAGCATACGCAACAGATCGGCCTGCGCGCCGGGACGCGGATCGTCGGCAGAGAACACATACGCCGCCGGGCCTTCCGCCTTTCGGCTTCTCGATCGATCGCTTGGCTTTCAGATAAAAATTGTGCAGGAACAGCTTGTTGTTCGCCGCGAAAAACTCGAGCGCGGTCAGCAATCCTGTCTCTTCGTAATTATTGTTGTTGCGCTGCGACCACTTCGCCTTCGGCAGCGGCGGATTCTGTTTGTACCAGGTGCGCGCGTATTCGTTCGGGCGCAGAGTCCGCTCCACGGTGTCCGCTCCGCCGTTGCCGAATGTTTCATACAAGCGACTGATGCCGTTGTGCGTCGCCGCGATGAACATCAGATAACTGGGCGACCAGGTGTCGAAGGTGCCATGCGTATAAACGCCTGGCATGCCGAACTTGGTCATTTCTGAAACGTTGTTCCAGCCCATCATCTGCCATTCGTCGGCGAGCATCGGATCGATCCAGGCGTTGTATGGCCCATCGCCAACGGTGTTGTCGTAAAGATAGGGCTCGGATTCATGCAGATCATGCAGCACCTGCGCCTTGAATCCGACGAACGTGTTCAGAACATTCTTGGTCAGGTCAAGCGTGAGGCCCATCGCGTCGCGATTGTTATCGTGCATGACGTAATGGCCCCAATATGCCAGCGACGGCCACTGCTGGCCCGGATGCGACAGATGCCACTTATAGATGTCCACCATGCGATCGCGCCCGTCCACTTCGACCACCGGCGTGATCAGCGTGATCACGTTTTCGCGAATGTACTTGATGTAGGCGCTATCATCGACCGCCAGGCGATACGCGAGCTCCATCAGCGCGGTGGGCGCGCCGGTCTCAGGCGAATGGATGGTGCCGGTGATGTAGTAAATCGGCGTGGTCTGCGCCACCAGTCGATCGGCTTCGGCATCGTTCATGTTGATGGTGCGCGGATCGGCCAGCTTCGCGAGTCGCGATTTGTTATCGTCCATCGACGCGATCAGTTTCTCCGACGCCACCGCGACGGCGATCATCTCGCGACCTTCTTCGGTGTGGCCAATCGAGAACACCTTCACGCGCGGCGACGCCTTTTCGAGCATGCGCATGTACTTGTACACTTCGGTCGAATACGGCAGGATGCCGGGCGCGCCGGCGATATCGCCGAGCACGGCTTTCGGCGTCGGCACGGTTTTCGATGCCGGGAGATATTCGGTCAGCGGCGAATTGAAAAACGATTCGGTGGTGTATTCGCGAATCTTCTTGCTGTATTCTTCATCGATCGCTTGCGAAGCATCGCGGGCCGGCTTGAGCATGGGGATGCTGCTCGGCTGCGCAAAGGCCGGCGTGAGCGATCCGAGAAGGACAAGCGCCGGCGCGTAACGTACAAAAATCTTCATTTGAAAAATATACCCTATGCGGGCAGCTTTAGCGCGCTCCGTGAAAAAGTCATGGCGCGATCCAATCGCCGCATGCGCTCGTTGCCACTTGTGCCCCACTGACGACCACCGACGTTTTGAAGCGAGCACGGAAAAGAGCGCGTTTGGAAGCGACGAAAAAAGCCCGCGGCACTCCTCGATGGCGCCTGGCGCGCTCGATGCTCTCGCGCCTCACTGACGGCCGCCAGCGTTTTTGAGGCGCGAACGGAAGAGAGCGCGTTAGGGCGCAACGAAAAAAGCCCGCGGCACTCCTCGATGGCGCCGCACGCGCTCGTTGCCACTCGCGCCTCACTGACGAGCGCCGACGTTTTGAGGCGCGAACGTCAGAGAGCGCGTTCGGGCGCAACGAATCCGCGGAATCGGAGGCGTGGTAGCCTATGCGCTTATGAAGTATTTCGCAGCGCTGGTTCTGCTCACCTCTGCCGCGGTTTTTGCTCAGCCCCCGACGCCTGAGTCCGTGCTGGGACACAAACCCGGTGACGATTTCTATCTCGCCAGTTATGACGAAGCGTTGGGCTACCTGCAGAAGCTGGAAAAATCGACCGACAAATTGAAGCTGGTCAAGGTCGGCAAGACGACGCAGGGACGCGACTGGTACATCGCCGTCATTTCCAGCGGCAAGAATCTCGCTGATCTGGCGAAGTACAAAGACACCGCGAAACGATTGGCGCTGGTCAAGGGCTTGAACGACCAGCAGGCGCATGAACTGGCGCACAACGGCAAAGTGATGGTGCACATCGACGGCGGATTGCATGCGACCGAAGTCGCGTGCGCGCAGCACACCATCCAGCTCGCCTACAACCTGGTGAGCGCGAAAGATCCCGACACGCTGGCGATTCTGGACAACGTGATCCTGATGCTGTGGTTCTCGATCAATCCCGACGGCCAGAACGAAGTGGTCGATTGGTATCGGCAGAATCTCGGCACGCCGTATGAAGTCGCGAATTATCCGGGCCTGTGGCAAGACTACATCGGCCACGACAACAATCGCGACGGCTACATGAACAACATGATCGAGTCGCAGGTGATCACCAAGGCCGATCTCGAATATTACCCGACCGTGTTCTACAACCATCATCAGACCGCGCCGTTTCCCGCGCGCATCTGGATTCCTCCGTTCGGCGATCCGGTGTCGCTGAATCCGCATCCGTTGATGTATCGCTGGGTGAACGTATTCGGCACCGCGATGGCGGCTTATCTGGACGAACACAATATGCCCGGCGCGATGCATCGCGGGCGCTTCGACGATTGGTATCCCGGCTTCGTCGATCACGTCAATAATTTCCGCAATACGGTTTCGTTCCTCACCGAGACGGCGCTGTATCGTTACGCGACGCCGCATTTCTATACCACCGACGATTTTCCGCGCGACAAGCAGGATCTTCGACCGGAGATTTACTATTCGAGTCCCTGGAAAGGCGGCTGGTGGCGCTTGGGCGATGCGGTGCGCTACATGATCGGGTCGTCCATGGCGGTGCTCGATACGGCGGCGAAGAATCGCGAAGAACTGCTGTACGATCGTTATCGCGCGGGCCGCGATGTGGTCACGCGCTTCTCCAAAGATCCTCCGTACGGCTACATCATTCCGCGCGAGCAGCGCGATCCGCAGACCGCGTCGATCCTGATGGAAAAGATGATGACCGACGGGATCGAAATCGGCCAGGCGAGCCGTGATTTCTCGGGCGGCGGCATGAGCGTCAAAGAAGGCGACTGGGTGATTCTGATGGATCAGCCGTTCGCCGCGCTGGTGAAAGAATTGTTCGACGTGCAGAAGTATCCTGAGATGCCGCGCATCCCTTTAATTAGCGATGGCGGCGGCAGCGGGTGGCGGTGGAGGCGGTGGTGGACGCGGAGGTCGTGGCGGTGGTGCGGCGGCTGCTGCTCCTGCGGCTCCAGCTCCGGCTGCCGCGCCCGCGGCTGCTCCGGCCGCTGGTGGTCGTGGAGGTCGCGGTGGTGGTGGCGGCGGGGCCGCTCCCGCAGCCGGCGGAGCCCAAGCACCAGCGCAACTCCCCTACGACGTCACCGGCTGGACCTTGCCGATGCAGATGGGCGTCGAAGTGATTCCGATCACTAAGCCGATCGAAGCGCAAGGCCGATCGGTGATTCACAAGCTCGATCACATCGAGCCGTTGAAGGGCAAAATCGACGGCCAGGGTCCGGTGTTCAGCTTCTCACACGATTCCAACGCATCCATGCGCGCGGTCAACGATATTCTCGCCGGCGGCGGATCGATCGCGTTCGCGAAAAACGGATCGGCGATTTACGCCAGCGGCGCGGCTGCGAAGATCGAGCCGATTTTGTCGAAAGATAGCGTCAACGCATCGTCATTAAAAGAGACGCCGGAATCGTGGCCGGTCAAAGCGCCGCGCGTCGCGATCTATGAACCGTGGGGCGGCAACATCGATGAAGGCTGGACGCGCTGGATCATGGAGCAGTTCCACTTCCCGTTCTCGCGCGTGCACAACGCCGACATTCAGGATGGCCATCTGCGCGATCTGTACGACACCATCATCATTGCCGAGATGGGAACGCGGCAGGTGATGGACGGGATGTCGTCGGGCCAGGTGCCGGGTCAATTCGCGGGCGGGATCGGCGAACAGGGGGCGCAAAATCTTCGCGATTTCGTCAGCGCGGGTGGCACGCTGCTGACCTTCGGCAATGCGACTCTGTTCGCGGTCGATCAATTCAATCTGGCGTTGACCAACGTGGTGGCGGGCGTCAGCCAGAATCAGTTCTTCTGTTCCGGCTCTCTGCTGCGCACCGAAATTCGCGAGCCGAATCATCCCGTCGTCGCCGGGCTGCCCTTGACGCTCCCGGTGATGTTCGAACGCAATCCGGTGTTCGATACGCGCCCCGGGTTTCGCGGTAAGGTGCTCGCCAGCTACTCGCGCGATCGCAATCCGTTGATGAGCGGATTCCTGCTGGGCGCGGAACTGATCGAAGGCAAAGCCGCCGCGCTCGATGCGAATTACGGGAGCGGCCATATCGTCATGCTCGCGTTCCGGCCACAGTGGCGCGGCCAGTCACACGGGACGTATAAATTTTTCTTTAACGCTGTCTTTTACAACCCGACCATGGCGACTGCCGACGCCACTCCTGCTGAAGGCGGCGGCGGACGAGGTCGCGGCGGACGCGGCGGGGGAGGAGGTGGAGGCGGCGGCGGTCAAGGGGCGTGGCGACGTGAAGCCGAATCAACTAAGACCGAACTCGGCAGGTTGCTGGCGCTGAACGTGGCGTTCTTCACCGCTCGCGGGCCGCGCGCGGCGGAGGAAGGCAAGGCGCTCGAAACGGCGCTCGATACGTTCCAGCGCGATCGCATTCCCGTACTCGAAGATTTACGCGCGCAGGTCGACGACACCGCCGCGGCCCGCGCCGAATCGACGTATATCGCGCAGGTGCGCAAGCTCGCGACGGATATGCGCACTCGCGATTTCAGCACTACACGCATCGACGCTTTGCTCGATCAATACAAACTGGCGGTGATCCCGTGAGAACGACTAGCCTGACGCACCCGAATGGTGAACCGCTCCCTTCGGTCACGGCTCTGTCTGTTGTTCAGTCAGCGCGCGCCGATAATGAGCCGCGACTAGAAGGAGCGGTCCACCCCCGACGGTTCACACCTGCTCTTACGGCCGCGCGTCGAAGCGCATTTCAAATTGTAGCCACGCTGGTCGCGGCATCGATCGCGTTTGCGCAACCGCCGACGCCGAAATCCGTGTTGGGCCACAATCCCGGTGACGATTTCTATCTCGCCACTTATGACGATTCACTCGGCTATTTCAAGAAACTGGCCGCGTCATCCAATCGCATCAAGCTGGTGAACGTCGGCAAGACTTCGCAGGGCCGCGACTGGTTCATCGCGTTCATTTCCGATCCGGAAAATCTGGCGCAGCTTGAGAAGTACAAAGAGAACTCGCGCAAACTGGCGCTCGCTCGCGGACTCACCGAAGAGCAGGCGCGCTCGCTCGCTCACGACACCAAGCCGATCATCCACATCGACGGCGGCCTGCATTCGAATGAGGTCGCAAATCATCAGCACACCATCCAGCTCGGCTACGACCTGGTGTCGCGTGACGATCAGGAAGCGAAAGAAATTCGCCACAACATTATTACCGAGCTGTGGTTTTCGATGAATCCCGACGGCCAGAATCTGGTGGCGAACTGGTATCGCGAAAACCTGGGCACTCCGTTTGAGACCAGCGAGCCGCCCTCGCTCTTTCAGGAATACGTGGGCCACGATAACAATCGCGACGGCTACATGCTCAACATGATCGAATCGCGCGTGGTGACCAAAGCTACGCTCGATACGCAGCCGTTGCTGTACTACACGCAGCACCAGTCGACCTTCCCCGGCCGCATTCTGCTGCCGCCGTTTCCCGATCCGATCTCGGCGAATATTCATCCGCTAATGCTGCGCTGGTTGAATCTGACCGGCATGACCATGGCGCAGTATCTGGAAGATCACGATCTGATCGGCGCGATCCACGGCGAAAGCGGCAACGACGCGTGGTATCCCGGATACAACGATATCGTCGGCAATTTCCGTCACACCATTTCGTTCTTCACCGAGACCGCGTTGTATCGCCTCGCCACGCCGCACTTCTACACCGTCGACGAGCTGCCCGCCACGCGGCAGGCGCTCGGGACGGAAATGCTTTACTCGTCGCCCTGGAGAGGTGGGTGGTGGAGGCTCGCCGACGCCTGCAAGTACATGCTCAACGCCGATCTGGCGGTGCTCAATATGTCGTCGAAATATCACGAGCAGATGGCGTACAACAAATACCGCGCCGCTCGCGACACCATCGAAAAGTTTCAGAAGGAACCGCCGTATGCTTACGAAATTCCGCGCGAACAGCATGACGCGCCCACCGCGGCGATCCTTCTCGAAAAGCTGATGCTGGGCGGAATCGAAGTGCATCAATCGGCGAAACCGGATGCTTGGGTGATCCTGATGGATCAGCCGTTCGCGGGACTGGTCAAGGATTTGTTCGAACAGCAGGTTTATCCAGCGAACGCGCCGCGTCCTCCTGATGTTACCGGCTGGACGCTGCCGATGCAGATGGGTGTCGAAGTCCACGCCATCACGTCGCCGCTCACGAAGTCCTATCGCGATTCTTTGCGCTCCGTTAAAGAAATCACCGGGCTCGCGGCGCCGTTCAATCGCGACGCCAACGCGAGTTATCGCGCGGTGAACGAAATCCTCGCCGCGAAAGGAACCGTCTCGTTCAACGGCGACGACATCTCGACTTCAGGAATCGATAAAGCGAAGCTCGATTCGATCCTGTCGGACAATCGCCTTAAGGCGGCTTCAAACAAAGAAGGCGGCAAGCCGGTCAAGGCTCTGCGGATCGGCCTGTATCGCTCCTACAATGCCGGCATCGACGAAGGTTGGACGCGATGGCTGCTGGAGCAGTACAAATTTCCGTTTACTTCGCTCGAGAACGCCGACATCTCGGGCGGTCATCTGAGCAATAAGTTCGACGTGATTGTGCTGCCCGATCAGGGCGAAACGCAGATTGTCAACGGCCGGCGCGCGGGCACCGTTCCGCAACGCTACGCCGGCGGCATCGGCGATGAGGGCGTGAATGAGCTGCGCGATTTCGTCACCAACGGCGGCACGCTGATTACGTTCAACAATGCGAGCATGCTCGCCATCAATCAGTTCAAGCTGCCGGTGACGAACGCGCTGGCCGGTTTGAACGCGAATCAGTTCCTGTGTTCGGGCTGCCTGCTTCACGTCAATATCGAGGATCAAAAGAATCCGCTGACGGTCGGATTACTGCCGGAAACCGTCGTCATGTTCGAGCGCGGACCCGCGTTCGACACCGGCAACAACTTCAAAGGCAAAGTGCTGGCGCGATATCCTGCGCAGCGATCGCCGCTGGCCAGCGGTTATCTGGCGGGTGCGGATCGTATCGAGGGCAAGGCTGCTGCGATCGAAGCGGACTTGGGAAAAGGGAAAGTGATCCTGATCGGGTTCAAGCCGCAGTGGCGCGGCCAATCGCACGGGACCTACAAGTTTTTCTTCAACGCACTGTATGGAGAGTGACCGAACGCGCTCTCTTCCGTTCGCGCCTCAAACTCGCACGATTCAGGAACAGCGAGTTTGGTTTTACGCCGACTTTTCGACGATCACGGCGGTGCCGTAGCACAGCACTTCGGTGACGCCTTGCATCACTTCGGTGGCGTCATAGCGGACGCCGATGATGGCGTTCGCGCCTCTTTCGCCGGCGTGCTGGATCATCAGCTCGAACGCATTCTCGCGCGTCTTTTCACACAATTCGGAAAGCAGCGTGATGTTGCCGCCGACCATGGTCTGCAATCCCGCGCCGATGGTTCCGAAAATCGATCGCGACCGGACGATGATCCCGCGCACGACACCTAAACTGCGCGTAATCTTGTAGCCGTCCAGCGTAAAAGCGGTGGTAGTCATCTCAGGAGTCATGGCGTCGATTATCGCTCGAAAGCTATTCCGTGCGCAGGGCCGTCACTGGATCTATCGAAATGGCCCGCCTGACCGGGAACCATGCTGCCGCCAGGGCGACCGCTGTCATGATCGCGATCGCGATCCCGTAGGTCACCGGATCGAGCGCGCTCATCCCGAACAGCAGCGCGGCCATCAGCCGTCCGCTCGCGATCGACAGCCCGATCCCCGCCGTCATCCCGATCGCCAGCAGCATCCCTGCCCGGCTTAGCGCTACCCGCACCACCTGCGACGGCTTCGCGCCCAGCGCCATGCGAATTCCGATTTCGCGGGTCCGCCGCGCCACCGCGTAGGCCATGATGCCGTACACGCCGGTGGACGCCAGCACGATGGCCAGCAGCCCGAACGCGCCCAGCACCGTCGCCGCGATCCGCGCCGGGAACAGCACCAGCGCGAGCTGGTCCGTTAAACTTCCCGCGTCGTACACCGGCAATGTCGAGTCCGCTTCCAGTACGACTCGCCGCAGCATCGCGGTCAGTTGATCTTCAGGAATTTGCGAGCGCGCCACGATGGTGGTGGTCAGCGCGCCATCCTGATCCATCGGACGGAACATGGCGGGCAGCGGCGCCTCGCCCAGCGAGCGATATTTTCCGTCCTCCATCACGCCCACGATCTCGATCCAGTTCTTCGAATCGACATTATGGTGAAAGCGCTTACCGATGGGATTCTCGCCATGTAGAAGCTGGCGCGCGAACGCCTCATTCACGATCGCGACCTCCTTGGCCCCGGGCTTATCGCTCTCTTCGAAATCGCGTCCGGCGATGAGCCGGGTCTGCGCGGCGCGCAAGTAGCCGGGCGAGGTGTCGTAAGTCGCCACCAGCGTTGCATCGCCTGCTTTAGGAATCGGCTGCCCTTCGATGAAGACGGTGTTGTTGCTCCAGTTGAGGCTCAGCGGAACGCCATTAATCAGGCCTGCCGATTGGACTCCGGGCAGCGCGCGCACGCGCTCCAGCACGCGATGCTGAAACTCCGAGCCGCCCGCATCGCTGTACCCTTGCAGCGCCAGATCGAACGAAACAGACGCGGCGTGGCGAGGCTCGAATCCGATCTTGACGTTCAGCGCGTTTTTGAGACTCCGCACCACCAGCACCGACCCGACCAGCAGCACCACCGACAACGTCACCTGCGCGGCCACCAGAACATCGCGCGCCGCGAACTTGCGGACTCGTTCGGCGATCGCTTCATTCTTGAGCGCCGGCGCGAGTTCCGCTTTGGTCGATTGCAGCGCCGGGGTGAGCCCGAACACCACACCGGTGAGCAGCGACGCGAGCACGGCGAACAGCATCACGCCGGTATCGATCGTCACGGTGGGAATCACCGGCACATCGATCGGCGGACTCCAGCCCGCGAACAATTTCACCAGCCATACAGCAAGCAGCAATCCCGCCAGGCCGCCGATGATGGAGAGCACCACGCTCTCGGTCAGCAACTGCCGGATCAATCGTCCGCGCGCCGCTCCCAATGCCAGTCGAATCGCGGTGTCGCGTCTGCGATCCGCCGCACGAGCGAGCATCAGGCTGGCCAGATTCGCGCACGCGATCAGCAGCACCATCCCCGCCACACCCATCAGCGCCAGTGAAAATCCGCGAATTGCGCCGCGCAGATAACTGCCGAACAGACCCGGCGGCGACAGCACGATCTTCAAGCCTTCATTGATCTTGGGATATTCGCGCCCCAGATCCGCCGCGATCACGTTGAGCGCAGCTTCGGCCGAAGTGAGCGTCACTCCCGGCATCATTCGACCCACGGTGAATAGATTCTGCGACTCGCGGCGATCCAGCCAACCCGAGCCCGGCTCGATCTGCGCGTTCATCGCGATCGGCACGAATACTTCTGGAGTGAATACGATTTCGGTGCCGGCGAATCCTCGGGGAGTCACGCCGACGACGGTGTAATCCATGCCATTGATCTTGATGCGGCGTCCGATAATATCGTCTGCTCCACCGAAGCGTTTCTGCCAGCAGGTGTAAGTAATCACCGCGATGGGATGGCCGCCACGCGTGATATCGTCCTCGCGATGCAGCACCCGCCCGCGCACCGCGCCGATCCCCAGCACGTCGAAATAGTTTCCGGTGACCTGATAGCCCCATAACCGGGCATTGTTGGAATCGCCTTTCGACAAACTCAATGGCGAGAAGCGATAGGCCGCTAATCCCGTGAACACCGTATTGCGGTCGCGATAGTCAATGTAATTCGGATAGCTGGTGACCGGGAATTCCTGCTTGTAGGCACGCGTGTTCAGAAACGCGAGCTGCTCAGGATGCGACACCGCCAGTGGGCGCAGCAGCAGTGAATTGACGGCGCTGAAAATCGCAGTATTCGCGCCGATCCCCAGCGCCAGAGTCAAAATTGCAGCCGCCGTGAATCCGGGCGTCTTGGCGAGGCGTCGAAAAGCGAGAATCAGATCCTGGCGGAGTCGGTCCATGTGTATGCAACGTATCACGCGGTGCACATGTTCCCGCCAACCTGTCGATAAAAGTGAGTTATTTCGCGGGCGGAAGCTTGAATTCGACGCCGCGCGAATCGTTCAACTGCCGCGAAAAATCGCGATCGAGCAGCGATAGGGACATCGCGTTCTGGCTCGCTTCGGTGGTGATGTAGTTCAAAGTGTCGCCGTTCACCCAATACGCGATGGAAGGAATAATAGTGTGGTCGGTCATCGCCAATAGATAAATCGTCGGCTTCTCGCTGGGAAGTTGGCCGTCGGCGTCGGGCTGCTCCGCAGGCACATAGGGACGATCGACATAGCCGGGCCCATATCCCGGATTCATGATCGTCACCGGCGCAGGACCGTTATCCGCATAACCGTAATCGTAAGCCGGCGCGGGCGGCGGGTTGTTCGCCGCATAGCCGTACACGTCGGGATAGTAATACGCGCCGTAGAACACCGGGAACGGCACGACACCCACCCGCGCGTGCTGGGGATGGCTGATGGTCGGCAGCGGAGGTCGAGCCTGCGTCGGCGGCCTGCCGGGATTCGGCCGCGAGCCGTTCAGCGGCGCGCCACCCATGCGTGACGGGCGCGCGGCGGGCGATCCTGAGGGACCGGCATGCGGCTGCTGCGCGAACGCAAACAGGCTGGCCATCGGCACAGCAAGCAATGCTAGCTTCATGGCGAACCTCCCAAATTAATTGTACGACTTGTATTCTAGACGCTCGACCCCTTAAAAGCGTTGCCTTCTGAATTGGCCGAACGCGCTCCATAACTGTCGCGCCTCATAAAACCCGCCAATCAAAAATGATAGAGCATCAGGTAAACAACCACGCCGGTGACGCTCACGTACAGCCAGATTGGCAGCGTCCAGCGGGCGATCGCCTTGTGCCGGTCGAATTTGCCCTTATAGCCACGCCGCAACGTCACAATGGCGAGAATCGGAACCAGAGCCGCCAGCACCGTATGCGTCGCCAGGATCGTCAAATAGATCGTCTTCAGCGCGCCAGTGTGCGGATAATGCAGCACGCCTTCGTGATTGGCGATCAACAGGGAGTGGTAGGTCAAATAGCTGGCCAGGAACACGATCGAAACGATGAATGCCGACACCATCACGTTGTGATGCGCATTGCGTTTGCCCTGCCGGATGAGGATATAGCCGATGGTCAACAGCACCGCCGCGCTTCCGTTGAGCACCGCGTTCACGGCGGGAAAGATGTGGATGTCCATTGGTGATTTTAGTCGCGCAGGAGTGTTTTGGTGTCCGCGATCAAACGGTCGATCGCATCGGGTTCCGAGGTCAGATAAAACCCGCGAAGCCTCGATTTCTGGTCGACCAGCACGAAGCGCGTGGAATGCTCCAGGTTGCCGTTGATATCGCCCAGCTTGAACACCTCGCGGCTGAGATACTGCAGTGTGTCTTTAGGTCCGGTCAGGAAGAACCACACGCCGGGCTTGGCGCCGAAGCGCTTGCCGTACTCATCGAGCACGGCCGGAGTGTCATGCTCCGGGTCGACCGTGAATGAGACGAACTTCACTTTCGGATCCCCATCGAATGCCTTTTCGACTTGATGCATCTGCGAGCTCATGCGAGGGCACGGCCCGGGGCAGGTGGTGTAAATGAAATCGGCGATCCAAACGACCCCGCGCAGCTCTCTCTCGCTCAAAAATTGCGCACCGGTCTGAGCGGTCAAAGTGAAATCGGGAACGCTGCCGTAGCCTTGGTCGCCGCCGGCTCTCCCGCAGCCGGTCAGGGCGGCCGCGAGACTAGAGATGAGTGCGATCCAGCGCCAGCAATCCATAAAGAAATGGCAGATATACCACGCTCGCCAGCAGCACCTGCCGCGCGCGTACCGTGGTCCGCTCCGACCACACTCGCATCGCCGAATAAGCGAACATCGCGCCCAGCCCGATCGCTCCGGCCAGATAAACCGTGCCCGCCATGCCCAGGAATCGCGGCAGCAGGCTTACCGGGATCAGCAGCAGCGAGAACCAGATCATGCGGCGAGCGGTGGAGGCGCCATCCGGCTCGACCACCGGCAGCATGCGGATTCCGGCGCGCGCGTAGTCTTCGCGATACATCCATGCGATCGCGTAAAAATGTGGAAATTGCCACAGGAACAGAATCGCGTATAGCACCCACGCGCCCGCGGTCAACGTGCCTGCGGCGGCGGCGAAGCCGATCAGCGGCGGCATCGCGCCGGGGATCGCGCCAATGGTGGTCGACACCGGCGACCGCTGCTTCAGCGGCGTGTAAATGAACAAATACATCGCCAGTGTCAGGGCACCCAGCAGCGCCGTCAGACGATTCGTGCCGATCCACAACTCTGCGAATCCTGCGATCGATAAAAGAATCGCAAACCACAGCGCATGGGCCGGCGTTACGCGTCCTGAAGGAATCGGACGCTGTTTGGTGCGATTCATCTTCGCGTCGGCCACGCGTTCATACCATTGATTCAGAGCCGCGGTTCCGCTGGCGATCAATCCCGTGCCGATCAGCGTGTGAATTAAGGGCAGCCACGTTGAGGCGAAGCTCAAGCCCGCGTAATTCGCCCCACAGAGGAAGCCGATCGCGGTGCTCATCAGAATGAATCCGGTGATGCGCGGCTTGGTCAATTCGAGGTAGCTAATGGGACTCACGGCGTCACCGCCTGAGTCGCGTTTGATGTCGCTGCCGCCGGACGAACATTGCGGCGGATCTGAATCGAGAGCACAATGCTCGATGCCAGCGTCGACGCGCCCACCGCGACATGCGCCACGGTCGCGATCACCATCCCGACCGGCTGTTCCGCCGCCAGAATCCGCATTACGTATGCGAGGACTCCCAGGATCAATTGCGCGCCGCCGAGCGACAGCAGCAGGATCGCCGCCGGCCGCAGCGTCTTGTGCGCCGGGAATTGCTGCAGGATGAAGATGCCGATCATCATGATCGCCAGGATCACGATCATCGCGCCGATGATGTGCGGCATCACGTTCAGTGCTCCATGGCGGAATCCCGCGCCCAGCGCGATCTGCGTCAGAATCAGCAGCGGCACCGCAATCGACATGGAGCGCAGCGACGGCCAGCCCTGGTCATACACGATTTCCGGCCCGTCGGCAAAGCTTTTCGAAGTGAACACGCACATCGCGACCGTCAAAGAGAAGAACAATTGCGCCAGACAGGTGTGCAGCACGCTCACCGGCGGCGGCGTCAGCAATTTCACGGTGAGCCCGCCCAGCAACCCGACGCCGATCACCCAGCCGAGCATCAGCCAGGAAAATTTCTTGAGCCAGCGCGGAGTTGACGAGCCGAGCACCCAGATCAGCAGCCCGACCGTGAGCATCCCCACGGTCGCGCCGATCATGCGATGGCCGTGTTCGAACAGCACTCCGCCGGTCATTTGGGGCATCACCTGGCCGTAGGACAGCGGCCAATCGGGTACGGAAAGTCCTGCGCCTTTGCTGGTGACGGACGCTCCGGCGACCACTAACAGCAGTGTGCAGATCGAGAGGACGATGGCGTATCGGTGCAACGCGTTACTGTGCACCTGGGGGCTTTGCATAGGACGGGATTGTTACGATTCCCTCACTATTGTAGCAGCGATCCGCCGCGGCTCACGAGCGCGCTCCATCGCTGTCGCGCCTCATGGAAAAACCCGACGACCGTCAGTGAGGCGCGACAGCATGGAGCGCGCCGGTGGCGTTGAGATCAGTTCGCGGAGGGGATCTTCTCAGCGCGATCGACCACCAATGTATCGATCGGTATTTTGATCTCCACCACTTCCAGGCCGAGTTCGTGCACGGCATCCATCCGCGCCTGTGTCAGGGCGTTCAGGAGTTCTCTGGTGCGGAATCCTGCAAATATTTTCCGTAATTGAGCGTGAAGTCGTACAGTCCACTCAGCCCGGTGCGATCGTAGATCGGTCCACCGCTCCTGGTCAGGTTCAGACGCGCAAGGAACCCCGCGATGCTGACGCCCCTGAAGATCATGCGCGCATTGGCTTGATCGTCCCTGATAGGACGCGTGTCTGGCTCGACTCCGGCTGGACTCCTTCAGCTTCGGGCCGCCTTTCGCGATACGGAGCACGCGGTGTAAACCTTCTCTCATCTCGTGGTGAGCGGCGAATTGGAAGCGTTCAGCCAGCAGCCTCTGAAGCATGAGTTTCACTTGTTGCTCCGGAACGAGACCGTCCGCTTCTGCGTCAATGTCGAAAAGTGGCTGCCCAGGCCGCGGCTCTGCCCAGCCGGGCACAACGATGTCCCACGAGTGCATGTCGAACGCCCACGAAACAACGTCCATGAAACTAACGTTATGCATCGTCAACCGGCCGTTCTCACACTTTTTAACGACGGGTGGACGAAACCCTGGCCGTGCGGGAACAGACTTGAACGAGGCCACCTCAAACGACGGTAGAGAGGTTTGACCAAAACATGTCGGCGATCCACCTGAAAGACACCATGCCGCGAGACACAAAGCGGCTCCAGTAGCTCGTCTCCGTCGGGATTCGTCAATTCTGATTCCTCCGTCGCTATTAGATCCCCTCTCTGGAAGAAAGTTCCCACCGGCGGCAATCTTCGGTTAATCTCTAAAAATGCCCGCAACGCCGCGTGAGGCCAAAGAATTCCTGGTCGACCGCATCGTCACCCAGGCGCGCATGATCGGCGAGCCTCTCACCGAAGCCGAACGCCGTGAGCTGTACTTTTCCGAACACGGCTGGATGCCACCCGAAATGGAGAGTGCCGATGAGGAATTCGATGAGCATCACGACCGCGCTGCGTTCGAACGCAAAATCCGCAAGCTCGCCCGCGCCGCTCGCGAAGCGCTCGACGATAGAACTCGTTGGGATGATGCGGTCCATACGCTGAGCAATGAGGATCATTATTTATCTGTGATGCTGCCGGGACCGCGCGCCCGCGGTGACCTCGTGAAGCTGATCCTGACCGCGCTGGCAATTGTGGTCCCGATCGTCGCGGCGATTTGGTTCTTCGCGGCGCGCTAATCGTCAATTCTCCGATGGCTTCTCGGCATGATCGATCACCAGCGTCTCCACCGGCCCCTTGCCGGATTCGAGCTTTAATCCCAGCGTCTGAATCGCCGTGAAGATGGACGGTGCGCCGTCGTTACGCGAATCATTAGGACCGAACGAAAATTCGAAATCGAACGGACCCGTGATTCCGGTGCGATCGATCACCGGCCGTTCCACCACCGACTCCAAATTCGATGCCAGCACAGACATCGACGCGTTGTAGCCTTGAAATTTCTCGACCGGAATTTTCGTGCCGGGTAGAGTGTCGGCCAGCGCCGCGACTCCCGGGTGTTGATCGGGATGCGCGGGCGGGTTGAGTTTAGCGCCACCTTTCATGACCGTCAACAGGTACACCGTTCCTTCTTTCGATTCACGATGGACTTTCAGCTTGAAGCGATCCTCCAGCAACGCTTTGAGCATCCCGGGATCAATCGTTCCAGATGTTTTCGCGATGATGTTGAACCGAGCAACGCGGAGCCACCTGGGTCCGCCGGAAATTTGGTAGGTGTGCACGCTATACGCGTGCCGGATGATCTCGGAGAGCGGATAGTTCTCCATGGTGAGCAGGCCCGGCGTGGTCCGAAAGACCGAGCGCGTGGTTCCCGGCGGCGTCACCTTCACCGACACGGATTCGAAAGTAGCTTGAGCGAAGGCGGCGCTCGCCATTAGCACGAAGAGGGCGGCTCGCATGCTCTAACGTTGCACCGGCGCGCGCGTCCAAGTCAAGACACCGTATATTAAAGGGAATATCGTGAACAAGAAACTATTGGTGGTCGTTGCGATTTTCGTTGCCGCGCTGCGCGCACAGACCGTGCAGGGGGTCATTTCCGGCACAGTGGCAGATCTAAAAAGGGAACCGATCCCGGGTGCATCGGTCGCGCTGATCTCCAAAACAACTGGGATCGAGCGGTCATCCAAAACCGACGCTCATGGCGAGTTCTTCTTCGCCGCCGTTCCGCCAGGCGAGTACTCTCTTGTCGCCACCTCAGTAGGTGCAAAGGTGGGACGAACGATAACACTCGATATCAATCAGCAGATCAACATCGAATTGCCCCTATTCATTTCGGACAATTCCCTGGTCATGGTCGAAGCCGCATCGCCCATGCTTCGCACCGAAACATCCACTTACGGCGGCGTGATCGACAATCGCACCATCACCGGCGTCCCACTCGATGGACGTAATTTCTACAATCTCAGCCTGCTGCTCCCTGGAGTTCAACCGCCCGCGCAAGGCTCTGCCGGATCAGTGCGAGGCGCGTTCTCCATCGAAGTGAACGGCGCTCGTGAAGATGCGAACGTGTTCCTACTCGACGGCGTCTACAATGGCGATCCGAAATTGAACGGCATCGGCGTCACGCAATCGGTCGACGCGATTCAGGAATTCGAAGTCGCCACATCGACCTACGACACCACCTTCGGACGCAACGCCGGAGGCCAGATCAGCGTGGTCACGCAATCTGGCACGAATCAACTCCACGGCACGGCGTACGAATTCTTCCGCAACGCCGCGCTCAACTCGCGCAACTTCTTCGTCCCCTCCGATCAGCCCGATCCGCAGTATCAGCGCAATCAAGTCGGCGCGACCATCGGCGGTCCGGTCAAGAAAAGCCGGACTTTCTTCTTTGGCGATTTCGAAATCACGCGCCTCAATGCGGGCCAGACGCAGGTGACCGACGTTCCCACTGCGCTCGAACGCACCGGCAATTTCAATGGCAGCGGCCTCATTGCAATTGACCCCACGTCCGGGCAACCGATCCAAGGCAACACGCTGCCGTCGTTCTTTCAAAACACGGTAGGCCAGAAGATCGCGGCGTTATTCCCACTGCCCAATCGTAATGTGGCGGGCGCCAATTTCGTTTCCTCGCCGGTTGAAACCGACAGGCAGGATCACTTCGACACGCGCCTGGATCACCGCGTCAGTGATCGCGAAACGATCTTCGCGCGCTACAGCTTCGTCGACGATTCCTTATTCACGCCTTTCGCCGGATCGTCGGGCGATTCGCTGCTGCCGGGCTACGGCTTGCAAGTTCCCAGCCGTGCGCAAAACATCGCGTTGGGCGAAACGCATATCTTCACTCCCACGATCGTGAACGAAGTTCGACTGGCGTTCAATCGCGTTTCGAATGGCGATTTCCAGCAAGGATATTCGAATGGCGTGGGCCAGAATCTCAACGCGGGCGTGGGCTTGTCGCAGGTTTCATCGAACCCTCGCGATTTCGGTTTGAGCCAGATTTCGGTGGCAGGATTTTCGCCACTCGGGGACGAAAACACCAGCCCGGAACACGGGACAACGGACACTTATCAAATCGGCGACAACGCCACCTGGATTCGCGGCCGACACATGATCAAGTTCGGCGCCGATATTCGCATCCTGCAGGAAAACGCGTTTCGCGATGTGGAATCGCGCGGGTTTATTAATTTCGACGGCGTGTACACCGGCAACCCTCTGGAAGAATTGCTGCTCGGGCTGCCCACCGACGTCGGCGCGGCGACGATGAATAATCCCGAACATCTGCGCTCGCACAGCCTCGATTTTTTCGTGAACGACACCTGGCGCGTGCGGCCGAATTTCACGGTCACGCTCGGGCTGCGCTACGAATATAATTCGCCCGCGGTGGATGCGGCCAATCGCGCGAATCTGTACAATCCCGCCACCGGCGGCTTGGTTCCGGTCGGCCAGAATGGATTCCCGCGCGCCGGCTACACCAGCGATCTCAATAACTTCGCGCCGCAGATCGGATTTGCGTGGTCGCCCAAAGCGCATTCCAGCACGGTGCTGCGCGCCGCTTACGGAATTCATTACGATCAATCCTCACTCGCGCCGGGCGAAGGCTTGTATTTCAGCGCCCCGTATTTCAATCTGGGCGTCGCGTTCCCGGTGCAGGGATTCTTCACACCGTCGCTCTCGAGCCCGTTCGTGTTCCCCTTCCCTGTTCCCGCGTCGGCGACCACGTTCCAGCGCGATCTGCGGACTCCTTACTATCAGCAGTGGAATTTCGGAATCCAACAGCAATTGGGCGGATCGCGCGTGTTGGAAGTGGCGTACGTCGGAACGAAGGGAACGGATCTGCTCGATTCGCGTAACATCAATCAACCCGCGCCCTCGCTGATTCCGAATACGCCGGGGCTGAATCCCGCATTCGCCGATATCGACATCATTGAGAGCGGCGCGAATTCGATTTATCACAGCTTGCAGGCTCGCTTCCAGCAGCGTCTCTCGAATGGGCTGTCGGCGCTGGCGTCGTATACTTACGCGAAATCGATCGACGACGCATCGGGATTCTTCTCCACTACCGCCGACCCGAATTTTCCGCAGAACAGCCACAATCTCAGTGCGGAACGGGCTTTAAGCGATTTCGATATTCGCAATCGCTTCACGGTGAGCTACGCCTACGATCTTCCGATCACCAAGGGGCATCGCTGGGCCGGCGGCTGGCAGAGCTTCGGAATTCTGACGGTGCAGAGCGGACAGCCGTTCACGGTGGCGCTGCTGCCTTCGATCGACATCGCCAACACCGGCCAGGGCGAACTGGGGTTCGGTGCGAATCAGCGGCCGAATGTGGTGGGCAATCCGTCGATCGCGAATCAGGGGCCGAATGAGTGGTTCAATACCGCGGCGTTCGCTCCTGCATCGCCGGGGCATTTCGGCAACGCCGGGCGAAATATTCTGAGCGGGCCGGGGCTGGCCGATTTCGATTTTTCGATCATCAAGAACACCCGTTTCGGCGAGCGATTGAACACCCAGCTCCGTGCGGAATTTTTCAATTTGTTCAATCGCACCAATTTCAATTTGCCGGATAGCTTCCTGGGATCGTCGACGTTCGGGCAGATTTTGTCGGCGCAGGATCCGCGGCGCGTGCAGTTCGGCTTGAAACTTTTGTTCTGAGGCGCGGACGTCAGTCCGCGCGCTTGGGCGCAACGGCGCTCGTTAATCTATCGAATCCGAGCTACGTGGATCGCGCAGCCCAACCGCGCGGACTAACGTCCGCGCCTCAATCGATTGAGTGCCGTATCCTTATCATTTGCCGAATCGCGCGCTTGACCTCGCGGTGATCGCCGCCTATCTCGCCGGCATCACCTGGTTCGGCGCGCGATTCCGCAGGTCGCAGCACACGCTCAAGGACTATTTCCTGGGCGGCAAGACCGTGCCCTGGTGGGCGATCGCGCTCTCCATTGTTTCCGCGGAAACCAGCACGCTGACCGTGATCGGCACGCCGGCGCTTGCCTTCACGGGAATTTCGGATTCCTGCAAGTGGTGTTCGGATATCTGCTGGCCCGGATCGTGATCGCGGCGCTGTTTCTTCCGGCGTATTTTCGCGGCGAGATGTACACGGCCTATGAGCTGATGCGGATCCGCTTCGGCGATCGCATCCGCCGGCTGACCGCTGGCACGTTTCTGCTGCTGCGCGCGCTGGCCGAAGGGCGTGCGCGTGGTGGCGATCTCGCTGGTCATCTCCATCGTTCTCGGTCCGGGGAAGACGACTTCCATCGCTGGTGATTCTGTGCCTGACGCTGTTCTACACCTACGAAGGCGGCATGACCGCGGTGATCTGGACCGACGTGGTTCAGATGTTCCTCTATGTCGCCGGCGCCGTCGCCAGCTTCTTCGTCATCCTGCGCGAAATTCCCGGCGGATGGGCGCATGTCGCGGCGGTCGCCGGACCGCTCGGCAAGTTTCAGGTTTTCGATTTTCATATCGGGCTCCGCGATTCTTCAGCCGAACCTACAGCTTCTGGGCCGGCATGATCGGCGGATGCTTCCTGACCACGGCCAGCCACGGCACCGACAGTTGATGGTGCAGCGTCTGCTCGCCGCGCGCAACGAGCGCCAGAGCCGCGCCGCGCTGCTGGCCAGTTGGGTGGTGATCTTCGTTCAGTTCACGCTGTTTCTGATCATCGGCGTGTGCCTGTTCGTGCTGTATTCCGATCATCACTGGAAGCCGCCGGCGGTGCCCGACAAGATCTATCCGCTGTTCATCTGGGAGCATTTGCCGGTGGGCTCGCCGGTCTGGTGATCGCGGCGATTCTCGCGGCCGCGATGTCGAATTTGAGCGCGGCGCTGAATTCGCTCGCCTCCACCACGGTCATGGATTTCTGGAGGCCGCTCAGCCGCGCAAGTCGCGCAGCGACAGCTCGCGTGGCTGCGCGTCGCGCGCCATGCGACCGTCGCTCTGGGCAGCCGTGCTGTTCGGCGTCGGCGCTGCTCGCGCGGCAGTGGGGCAGCGTGCTGCAAGCCGGACTGTCGATCGCCTCGATTCTCTACGGCTCCCTGCTGGGCGTATTTCTGCTCGGCCTGCTGACCCGGCGCGTGGGCGAAGATGGCGGCCATGTGCGGGATGTCCGCCGGGCTCGGCGCTGATGCTTTACGTCCGATTCGCCACGCCGATCGCCTTCACCTGGTACGTGCTGATCGGCACGGCGGCGACTTTCGCGACCGGCCTGCCGCTGTCCGTTCTTTATTAAGGAGAATCCAGTCGTGCAACAACTAACCGGAGCTTGCGCCGCGCCCTGGGCCTGTGGGCCGCCATCGTCGTCGTCATCGGGACCGTCATCGGCAGCGGCATTTTTCTGGTGCCCACCGACATGGTGAAGGCCGTCGGATCGCCGGCCATGGTGTTCGTGGTGTGGATTTTCGGCGGCATTCTGACGCTGTTCGGCGCGCTGACCTACGCCGAGCTTTCCGCCGCGCTGCCCGGCGCGGGCGGCGAATACGTGTATCTCAACGCCGCCTATGGGCCGTTCTTCGGATTCATTTACGGCTGGACCCAGACTTGGGTGGCGAAAGCGGCTTCCATCGCGACGTTGGCCACCGGCTTTTTCACCTATCTGGCGATTTTTTTCCCTGCGTCTCAAGACCGTGCTGTTACACCGTCCCGCTGCCCGATCGGCCCGCACTGGCGGGCCGCTCGAGATTCGCGTACGGCCAATTTGTGGCGATCGGCGTGATTCTGTTCCTCGCCGCGCGTCAATTATCTGGGCGTGCGCGTCGGCGGCGGCGTGCAGGTCGCGGTGACTGCGCTGAAATTGGCGCTGATCGGCGGCGTGATCGTGGCCGGGCTTAGTTCCGAGCCACGGAAACGCCGCGAATTTCCAGACCTCGGCTGCCGCCAGATCCGGGCGGAATCGCCAGGATTCTTCGTCGCCCTGGTGGCCGCGTTGTGGGCCTACGATGGCTGGAACAACGCCGGCATGCTCGGGTCCGAGATCGAGCGCCCCGAGAGAATCTGCCGCGGCCTTGATCGTCGGGACGCTGGCGATAATCGGCGCATTTATCTGCTGACCAATCTGACCTACTTTTACGTTCTGAGCGCGCCCGAGGTCGGCTGCCAGCGAGCGGGTCGCGGCCGATGCGATGCGCCGGGCGCTGGGACCGCCGGGCGGCGCAGCGGTCAGCATCGCCGCCATGATTTCGATTTTCGCGGCGCTGAACGGATCCATTCTTTCCGGCTCGCGCGTTCCCTATGCCATGGCGCGGGATGGATATTTCTTTCAAATCGATCGCCGCGGTTCATCCGACGTTTTCGCACTCCTCGGCCCGCGATTGTGCTGCTGGGCGTATGGTCTTCGTTGGTACTTGCTCAGCGGGCAATATCAGCCAACTGTACACGCTGGTCATTTTTCCGAGCTGGATTCTGTATGGAATGACCGCCGCTTCGGTCATCGTTTTGCGGCGCAAGCGGCCGGATCTCGACCGCGCCCTACCGGGTGTCGGGTATCCGTTGGTTCCGGTTCTGTTCGTATTTGTCGCGCTGGCGCTGCTTTATTCGACATTTCGAGCTCTCCCCGGGAATCCGGCATCGGTTTGGGCTGATTGCTGGCCGGACTTCCGTTTTATTTTCACTGGAAAGGCCGAATCGGGTAAGCCATCCGGCGCCACGCGGGGGAATCGCTCCAAGAGAAATGGGTTCGATAAAGGTTCACGATCCTGTTCTGTTTTCAGAACAAATCTCTTGAAAACCCCATGAAACTATCGGTTAAACTCATTGCAGAGGAGCGGGACGATGCGCATGTGATCTGTTCGTTTTTCGGAACTCGCCGATCGGAAATCGACCAAACTTTACAGGGGAGAGAAACCGATGGATGTTCTGAAAATGCTGGCGGATTTACGCCAGGAACGGGAGCAGATCGAGGAAGCGATTGTCACTCTCGAACGTTTGGCGCGGGGCCGCGGCAAGCCGCCGCGGCCGTCCGCCGGCCTGGATGACGTGCGATTAAACGGCGCGGCCGTCCGCCGGGCAGCAAGAATAAGATCAAAGAGACCGCCGCGGCTTAAGTTCCCGCACACTAAGTGTGCGCGCGGTGCGCTGCGCCGCTCACTGTACACTTGTATTGAGTGTCCGCCAAGAAACTGACCGCGCATGTCAAAGCCGCGGGTTGAGCGTCTAAATTGAGTCCAAAGGTTTTGGACCAGGTGCTCCGCCGCATTCCTCGCGTGGCAGATCCCGAGTTCTGGTCGGCTTCGATACCGCCGACGACGCCGGAGTGTATCGTCTTTCGCGCGAATCTCGCCCTGGTGCAGACGGTCGATTTTTTCACTCCGATCGTGGACGATCCGTTCACCTTCGGCGCGATCGCGGCCGCCAATTCGCTCAGCGACATTTACGCCATGGGCGGGAAGCCGCTGACCGCGCTTTCGATTCTGGCCTGGCCGGGCTCGGGCAGGACCTGGACGATCTGGAAGCAATCCTCAAGGGCGGCGCGGCGAAAATGCGGGAAGCCGGCTGCGTGATCCTGGGCGGGCACAGCGTGAACGATCCCGAGATCAAGTTCGGCTACGCGGTTACCGGTACGGTCCATCCGCGACCGGTCAAGACCAATCGCGGCGCGCAGCCCGGCGACGTGCTGGTGCTGACCAAGAAAATCGGGACCGGCGTGATCTCGACGGCGTTGAAGCGCGGCATCGCGTCGCCAGCGCACGTCGAGGAGGCCGATCGAATCGATGCTCACGCTGAATCGCGCCGCGGCCGAGGCGATGGCGCGGTCTGGAGGTCCATGCGTCACCGATGTCACCGGTTTCGGACTGCTGGGCCACGCGCGCGAAATGGCGCTGGCCAGCAGGACCGTGACGCTCGAAATTGATTCGAGAAAGTTCAATTTTTGGACGGCGCGGTCGAATACGCGCGCGCCGGGGCGATTCCCGCCGGGCTCAAGAATAATCGCGAATTTGTGGGTTCCTGCGTCGAAGCGTCGGTATTCGAGCATTTGTTGTACGACCCGCAGACCTCGGGCGGGTTGCTGCTGTCGATGCCGAGGCCGCGCGCTGCGCTATATGCGAAGATATCCGGCGGCTTACGTCATGGGCCGAGTTGTGAGCGCGGCGGGAAAACCGCTTCGAATTCCATGAAAGATTCCCTGATCATTGTGGCTCTGGACGGTGACAGCGCGGCCGAGGCCCGAACTGGTGCGCGCCGCTGGGGGCTGCGTCGTTTTATAAGGTCGGCCTGGAGTTGTTCACCTGGCCGGGATGGATTTCGTTCGCGAGCTGAAAGCGGAAGGCTATCGCGTGTTTCTCGACTTGAAGCTCTACGATATCGGCGAAACGGTGAAGCGGGCGGTGGCGCTCGCGGTCGTTGGGTCAGATTTTCTTACCATCCACGGAATGCGCAGGTGATGCGGGCGGCGGCTGAGGGACGTGCGGATCGATCTGAAACTGCTGGCGGTGACGGTGCTGACCAGCGTCGATGATTGGGATCTGGAGCAGGACGGCTATGTTTCGGGCGCGGCGGAATTGGTGGAGCTTCGGGCTCGCAATGCGATGGCGAGGGGATGGACGGGATCGTCTGTTCTCCGGGCGAGGCCGCGAAAGTGCGGTCGATCGCGGGGCCGGGCCGATTCTGGTGACCCCGGGGTGCGTTCGGCGGGGGCTGGGTCGGGGGATCAGAAGCGGATCGCAACGCCGGCCGAGGCGGTCGCGGCGGGAGCGAATTATATTGTGGTCGGCAGGCAGGTGACGCGATCGAGCGATCCTCGCGGGGAGACGCTGAAGATTCTGGAAGAGGTCGCGGCAGTAAAGGTGGGGTGATGCGCTGGTGCTGGTTCGGGCTTGCTGCTGGAATTCTGCTAACCGCATCCATCGCGACTACCTGCGAGTTTGACGTTAGCGTTTGGGTGCCGCAGGACCCCAATGCCGATAGCCTGTATCGCGTGGAAGAGGGCGACCACCTTCGCTTCCTGGACCCATCCGGCGTGCTTCTCCACGCGCGATTCCCCAAAGTCTATTCTGACTTTCACGACGGCCTTCTGCGCGCGGCCAGGCGTACCTGGATAATGACGGTCATACCGCGATCAGCGGCTTTGCTGACGGCGCGGATTTTTCAGAGGGACTCGCCGCAGTGCGGAAGCGTGCGGGCGAGCCGTGGGGCTTCATCGACACGTCCGGGCATTACGTCATTCCACCGCGACTTTCTTCACAGCCCGGAAACTTCGCGGGCGGGCTGGCGCGCGTTTTGATCGATCACCGTGTGGGGTACATCAATCGCTCCGGGTTACCTTCCATTGCGGCCACGTTGCTCGATGGAGACGCGTTTTCAGAGGGGATGGCGCGAGTAGTTGTCGAAGGACCATGCCTGCTCCCCAATGATGGACTCTGCGGATTCAATGGCATCGTCCCCAAGACGCTCAGCGGGAACACGATCTCGGTCATTGCAAGTTCACTTTTGTCGATCACCAAGGCGCCGTTTTGCCCGGACGTTTCGATGACGCGGGTGCCTTCCACGAAGGGTTGGCGCCCGTCAAGGTCAGAGACAAATGGGGATACATCGACCGCACCGGAGCGATCGTGATTTCGCCCGGGTATGCGTACGCCTACTGGTTTTCGAAGGGCTTGCAGCGGTCCAGGACGGCGAGGAGTTTGGCTACATCAACAAGTCAGGGCGCTTGGTGATCGACGCGCACTTCCTTTTGGCCGGTGAGTTCCACGATCACCGTGCTGTGGTGCTGCAGGAGCCGGGCGTGTTCTACTACGTCTCGTCAAATGGCGGCCGGGCGTTCCCAGGCAACTTTATCGGCGCCACTAGTTCTTCAAGGGTTTCGCGAACGTGAAATTGAGAAGTGGAGAGCGCGCGTTCATCGACGGCAATAGTCGCCGCATGTTTACGTATTGAATCGCACTAATTCCCCGACGGTTTCTCCGCGTGCTCGATCACTAATTTCTCCACCGGCCCCCTCGCAGATTCCAGCTTCACACCCACCTGCTTTTCCAGCGCGGAAAAAATGAAGGGCGAGTTGTCCATGTTGGAGCCGT
>CAWFUQ010000002.1:0-119517 GCA_963819125.1 Terriglobia bacterium | reverse complement strand
GGCTTCTTCGGTCCCCTCGATTTTCCGAGATTCCTGCGAGTCCAGCGGCCGCACCCAGATCGCGTCTGCACCGGACGCGTCCCTCAGCACCTGTGCGATGCTCCGGCCGTCCGGGGCCAACGCGATTTCCCCGCCGGTTCGTGTCAGCGCGGTGCCATCCGGCGGCTCGAAGGTGAACTTGACAGGCTCGCGGCCGGGTATGTCACGCTTTGGCCAGACCAAAACTCCCACCAGCGATGCAATCGCAACGCCGGCGATCGCAAGCGGAATCCAGGCGCGCGATTTGGTGGGCGGCGCCGCTGCGATTTGTGCCGACCCCGTTGCGCCGGGGCTTCGTTCGACGCGGCGCAGATCAAGCGCCAGATCCCCGGCGTGCTGGTAGCGATCCTTGGGATCTTTCGCCAAAGCCCTTTCGAGGATCTCTTCGACACGCGGCGGGACTGATGCCAACGGCGGCACGGGATCATGAAGGATCGCGTGCATCGTCTCGACTTGCGACTTGCCGTTGAACGGCCGCTTTCCCGCCAGCATCTCATGCAATACAACGCCTAACGAAAAAATGTCGGTGCGGCTGTCCAATTGCTTCGCTCTCGCCTGCTCCGGCGACATGTAGGCCGCGGTGCCCATCAGTGTCCCCACCTCGGTCAGCGGCGCCTCTATCGTCTGCGTTTCGTCTTCTGGTCCGGCGGGCCGCTCGCTCACTTTGGCGAGCCCAAAGTCCAGGACCTTCACCTGCCCTTCGAAGGTCACGAGCACGTTGGCCGGCTTGATGTCGCGATGCACGATCCCGGCGGCATGCGCTGCTGCCAGCGCGCTCGCTATCTGCGCCGCGTAGCCGATCGCCTCGGCTAGTGGAAGTCCCATCGGAACGATCAGTTTGTCGAGCGATTTACCTGGTACGAGTTCCATGACCAGGTAATTCGGGCCGACGTCATAAATCTGGCAGATGTTGGGATGGTTCAACGCCGCCGCCGCGCGTGCCTCGCGCTGCCCCCTGCTGCTGAACTGGGCCTTGATGAATTTCAAGGCGACGCTGCGGCCCAGGCGCGTGTCCTTGGCTTTGTAAACCACGCCCATGCCGCCTTCGCCCAGCCTGGCTTCGATGCGGTAGTGCGCCACCGTGTCGCCGGGCGCGAGTTCGGCGGCGCGCGTTCAGGAATCCGCTGGCGGGGCTGTGCAGGCTGGCGTCGTCGCTCTCAGCCAGCAGGCGCTCCACCTCCGCGCGCAACTCCGCGTCGCCGCCGCAGGCGGAATCGAGGAAGGCGGGCCGTTCGGACTTCGGGCGTCTCCAGTGCCGCGCCGAAGATCTCCTTGATTCTGCCCAGCGCTCCGGCGTCATGAGACCCTCCCGCTGCTCCAGTTGGGTCTTCATCCATGCCCTTGGCCATGGCCCAGTCGCGCTTGACGGTGCGGGCGGAGATCGCCATGGCCTCGGCGGTTTCCTCCACCGAAAGGCCGCCGAAATAGCGCAACTCCACCATGCGCGCCTGCTGCGGGTCGAGTTCCGCCAGGCGAGCCAGGATTTCGTCTACCGCCAGGATTTCCTCGGTTTGGTCGGCGCCGGCGGCCCGATTGAAGATCTCTTCGTTCATGGTGACGGGGATGCCGCGTTTGAGAGCGCGGCGTCCGCGGGCGTGGTCCACCAGGAGACGGCGCATGAGTTGGGCGGCCACGCCGATGAACTGGGCGCGGTTTTGCCAATCGGCGTGGTCCTGGTCCACCAGCCGGAGGAAGGCCTCGTGGACCAGGGCGGTGGGCTGGAGGGTGTGGCCGGGCCGTTCGTCGCGCATGTAGTGGCCCGCTACACGGCGCAACTCCCTGTAAACCAGCGGTATGAGCCGGTCCAGCGCGTCCTTGCGCCCGAGCTTCAGTTCGCCCAGCAGCACGGTGACTTCGCCGCGAGAATCCGTCAATGAGGGCCCTCTTTGGTTCGCACCTGCAAGCGTTCACACCGGCTGTGCAGGTTCACCATTCTAGCCCATGATCCTCACTTTTATTGGCCCCGATTTCGAGCCCCTTTCGCGGTCTGCCCAGGAGCATCGAAATGGGAACTCAAAAACTGGCGCTAATGACGATCGGGATGCTGGCCGCGGTATCAGGCCTCGGACAAGCACTGACCATCTCCGTGTTGTTGATCGACACTTGTGGGGCGCCCAAGGGCGTCATATCCGCAGCCCAAAAAGACGCGACGCGGATTCTGGCCGCGGCCGGAGTGAGCCTCGACTGGCAACCCAGTACCAAGCCTGGCGGACTGAGCCTCCGGCTGGTTGCGCAAAGGATCGTTCCCGCCAAGGACGAGGCCCTGGGTTACTCCTTCGTCGATCCCACCTCCGGCGAGCAAGGCCATCTCGCCGATCTGCTCTATCCCGCAATTGAGCAAACTGCACGACAATGGCAAGCTGGCGTATCGACCATCCTGGGTGCAGTGATGGCGCATGAAATCGGTCACTTGCTTCTCGATTCCCACGCGCACAGCTCTTCCGGCGTCATGAGCGCCAGTTTCGGCTACACGCAGATCACGCAGGCCGGCAAAGGCGAACTGCTGTTCACAGCCGATCAAGCCGCGCGCATCAGATCGCAAGTTGCGCTGCGGAAACGTATCGGCTCAAGTTTTCACGCAAGCTCGAATCCTTCTGAAACGCACGGCAGGTCCATCGGATAGGGCGGTTCGGCAAAGGCTGCGCCAGTGCTCCCGATGTGGCTGGACGCGTATCTGGAAGTGATCTGGTATCACTGTCCCGGAAGTAAGGGGGTGGGAAGCTGCCTGATGTCGGACATTGAACTAAGTGCCCTTCGCCTGCGGCTGCGGGCACGGTCTTCCTTGGCGTTGTGCTAACCTTGGTGCGGTGATTCACCCTTCGAGGCTGTCAATTTCTGCTCTGCAAGTTTCTCATTACAAAAGGAAATCGATTCAATCCACATAGACGCAGGGATTTCAGCTCAATGCCGCCTTATCTGAAGTGTTCGGCCCCGGTGCGTTCGGGTTGACCTAGAATCCTGCCGCCTCACACTCCAGATCAACGCTAACGGATTATCGGAAGCTGTCCAACCTCTCAACGATGTCACGATCTGGCGGGCGACAGTTGCGTCACATCCGCGCTCGCCACAGGGAATTTATCGCTGGGCAAAGCGCGGCTTGCCCGCTGGAACGGGCGGCCCGGCGTGCCGGCAGCCCAAAATCGAATTGGAGGCGGCGGCGTCCGCCTTCGGCGCGGCGTCCAGTTGAATCCCACGCTGACCGACGCGCTCATCGGTTCGGGGTTGGTCGCGACACGCCAGCGGAAGTTCGCCGCTTGCGAATCGTTCTTGAACACCGCCTTGGCACAATCGCCAAATGATCCAAACGCCCTGGAGGCGCTCCGCGAATGCCGCAACGCCGCGCCGTCGCTTGAGGATTGATCCATTCAAGCGACTCGTGGGTGTAGGAGCGCGATTAGCCGTCGTCGATTCGTTGTCCGGGATTGGATTGAACGCACTCGCGGTCGCCACGGGCGCGTCAAGATCAAGCTCGCCAGAACGTGCTGAATGGGTCGGTGCTAAATGGAGTTTTATGAGGGGCCTTCGACATACGTTCAGCGCGAGCCTGACCGGGTGTCAGTAGGATGTTCCGTCGCGACGAGGCTCTTGCGCGTAGGCGCGAACACCTGCGGGGGAAGGCTCAAACACCTGGGCCAATAACACCACGCCTCAAATTCGCAAGCGCGCCGCTCAGGATCGGCATCCTTAACCCAACAAAGGACTACTCGTCGAAGACGGCGGCCTCAGATTGATGGCATCGGCCGTGCCCTGACAAACAGCACAGGAGAACCATATGCGCTTATGGACCATCGTGTTCGGATGTCTGACCGTATCGGCGATCGACGCAGCGCCGGTCACGTTTTATAAAGACGTGCTGCCGGTGCTCGAAAAGAACTGTCAAGGGTGCCATCGGCCGGGCGAAGCCGCGCCCATGACCTTTCTCGACTATCAGAGTACGCGTCCGTGGGCGAAGGCCATCAAGAACGTGGTGGTTTCTCGCAAAATGCCGCCCTGGTTTGCCGACCCGCATTACGGCAAATTCGCGAATGACCGCACGTTGTCGCAAGCCGACGTGAACACGTTGGTGGCTTGGGTGGACAACGGCGCCAAGGAGGGCAATGCGAAGGACGCGCCGAAGCCCATTGAGTTCGCCGAAGGCTGGGCAATCAGCAAGCCGGACGCCGTGTTTGAAATGTCGACTCCGTTCAACGTCCCGGCGTCGGGCACCATCGATTATCAATACGTTCGCGTTCCCACCAATTTCACCGAAGACAAATACGTGCAGTTCGCCGAAGCCCGACCGACCGATCGGGCACATGTGCACCACATCATTGCGTTCATCCGCGATCCGCGTTCACCCTGGATGAAGGATGCGCCGATCGGCGTGGCGTTCGTCCCCGGACGTGACGGCAGGGGCGAGGGCGGCGGCGGATTCGGCGGCGACTTCCTGGCAGGGTACGCTCCCGGCACGATGCCGGACACTCTGAAGCCGGGACAGGCGAAGCTGGTTCCCAAGGGCGCCGATATCATCTTCCAACTGCACTACACTGCCGACGGAAAGCCGGGAGTGGACCAAAGCCGTGTGGGCCTGATCTTCGCGAAAGAGCCGCCGAAGGAGCGCATCCTGACTCTGGCCGCGACCACCAATAATTTCGCGATTCCTCCGGGCGATCCGAACTATCGGGTCGACTCCAAGATCACGTTGTACGCGGATTCGACCCTGACGATGCTGCTGCCGCACTTGCACCTTCGTGGCAAGGATTTCGAATATCGCGTCGTCTATCCTGACGGCCGCAAGGAGACCATCCTGGCGGTGCCCCATTACGATTTCAGTTGGCAGCTTTCCTACTATCTGGATAAGCCGCTGTTCCTGCCCAAGGGAAGCACCATCGAGTGCACTGCTCATTACGACAACTCAGCCAATAACCCGGCCAACCCGGATCCCACCAAGACCGTTCACTTCGGTGAACAGAGCTGGGACGAGATGATGTTCGGGTTCTTCGATGTCGCTGTAAGTCCGACTCTGAACCCGGCGGAGCTAATGCGTCCGCCTCGGCCAAAGGCGACCGGGGGAGATCAATAGCGCACTGGGGAAATCAGGAAATCAGTTCTTGGCCGTGTAACGGCGACAGAATGGGTCAACTGGTTTCACGTTATCATTCGCGATGCGTCCAGGGCTTTGGCCGCCAACAGACCGAATGTGGCGACCGCGGTCTTATCCACCATTGTCGGTAGGGAAGGACCAGCAGTTCCAATGCAAGAAACGGCATCATCTTCTTCCTGTTTCACCGGCGAATAAATAGAATCTGGCCAAGTCCGCGCAGAGCGTGGCCGAGTTCCTACTTATCAAGTGCAGAGATCCAGTTCTGCACAACCGTGATAGGCTCACTAACTTTCCGGCCCGCAATAAAAGGAACGAGGAAACGCTGCCCATCGCTTTCTGCTTCAAATGTCGTAACTCCCGGCGCTTCCGCGATCGGACCAAAAAGCGCGCGAACCTGGCCGACCGTGATTGCCTCACTTTTGATCGAAAGTTCGGCGCTCATAATCCTCCGGTCGCCGGAGACGAAGAAGAGTTCTTTTCCGTCTTTACGCCAGCGAGGTGCCGACAAAGCCGCTCGTCCTATCAAATACTTGCCGCCTTTCGTGTTTGGAAAAGGAACGACGAACACCTCGTTCAGGCTGGATTCATCCGAGGTATATGCGATCCACTTTCCGTCCGGTGAGAATTGCGCGAACCCCGCGTTGCCCGGCCCTTGAATTACTGGATAGGGTTTGTGCCCGGATCCAGCGGGATTCCCATCTATGGGTAGAGCCCATATCTCTGCAGGAGCCGTCGGTTTTTGTACTACATACAGGAGAATCTTCCCATCCGGGGACCAGCAGAGCGCAGTCTTGTTGGACGCATCCTCATACAGGAGTTCGTCCGCTCCCGCGCCATTGGATGATTTCTCGTACAGGTCGATAAATTTTCCGCCGCGGAAGGAGCTGAATACGATCTTTTTCTGATCGGGTGACCAAGTTGGCTCACGATCTGCCGTGGGATCGAACGTAAAGCGAGTTTTCAACCCAGTGGCCAAGTCAATGGTCCAGACGTCGATATTCGAACGCTCTTCGGCGCTGAGCGCCACTACTTTTCCATCCGGCGACAACCTCAAATAGCCGACGAGAGCGATGGGAGTGTCGATGGTCGAGAGTTGCTTGCCGTTTCGGTCGAACCAGGCAAGACGGACAACGGAATCCTCGGCGCCCGCGCGATAAGCCAAGGTACCGTTTTCGGAAACGGAGAAAGCGCCAGCCGTCCGGCTCGGCAAGACAGCCCCAACGTGATCGGCGGCGGGGTGCTCATCCGGGGCGATTTTTAGACGCCGCGCATCAAAGCCCCTTGCCATCAACGTTCCGTCGCGGATATACAACAGGTAACCTTGCGAATAAACCGCATTCGAGTTACTCCGCAACAGATCAGTGCTTGCCCCGCCGTTTAACGTGCCTAGTCGAATCGTCACGTCGTGATCCGTGGGTCGAACCTGATATTCGTACACGAAGTGCTCGCCATCGGGAAGGAACCAGGGAAGCCTGCTGCCGGGCGCGTCGATTTGCGTGGCGGAGCCCCCTGACGCCGAAACACGAAGCAACCCGGTTGTATTCGAGGGAGCGAAAATGATTACGCCCGTGCTGCTCCAGCTTCCTCCTCGCGCATTCGTCGCGTCGGCCAGAACCAATGCGGGTCCGCCCGAGGCGTCGATCCTCTTGAGTTTTCCTTCCGCGAAAAATCCGATCGACCGGCTATCCGGCGACCAGAAGGGAAACGCCGCGCCGTCCGTGCCTGCAATGGGCTGCGGCTTCAGTGAATCGAGCGGCCGCACCCACAGGGGAGCATGTCCATCGGTAGTTCGCGCGCCGAAAACAATCTTGCGTCCGTCAGGCGACAACGCCGGTAATCCCAAACCGTTTGTGAAATCGAGCGTAGTGCCCTCGGCGGGGAGAATCGTCGCGTTGAGAACCAGCGGCTCCGCATGTGGACGGAAGTACAAGAACGCGAACACGGTCGTCGCCAACCCGAGAACGGATGCCGCAATCCATCCGAATGGCGCTCTTGGGATCGATTTAATGATCCCGGGGACAATTGCGAGGTCCAGCGCGTGGCACACATCGCGCGCAGATTGCCAGCGCCGGTCCGGCTCCTTTTCAACCGCGAGTTGAAGAATTCGATCCAACCAAGGCGGCGCGACTTGGGAAATCGATGGCGCCGGGCGCTCCAGAATCGCAGCGACTACACTCGCCGCGCTCGGCCCGTCGAACGCTCGCTTTCCCGTGATGATTTCGTACAGGATCAGACCGAATGCGAAAATATCGCTGCGCGCATCCGCGCTGTTCGATTGCAACTGCTCCGGCGACATATAGCTCAACGTGCCGACAATCGCGCCGTCCTGCGTCAACGCCCGTGTCGCATCCGTTTCGGCCAGCGTTCCCGAGCGTTTTGCCAATCCGAAATCGAGCAGCTTGATTCCCTGCTTCGTGACCAGGATATTGGCGGGTTTCAGGTCGCGGTGCGTGATTCCCTTTGAATGCGCAGAATCGAGCGCATCCAGAATCTGGCGAGCGTACTCCAGCGCTTTCTCAAGCGGCAGCGGACCCTTCAAGGGCGCGCCGTCGATCAGTTCCATGACGAGATAATTCGGGCCGACATCGTAGACGTGGCAGATATTCGGGTGATTCAGCGCTGCGATCGATCGGGCTTCTTGCTCGAACCGCGCGGTGAAGTTTTCGGTCGCGATTTTGAGCGCCACATCGCGGTCGAGGCGCGTGTCACGGGCGCGGTACACCTCGCCCATACCCCCCGCCCCAATAAGCGCGAGGATCTGGTAAGGGCCAAGTTTCTCGCCGACAGAGAGCGGCATAGGAGGGGTTCAGCTAAGTTTACTCGATTAGAAAGCGAATAGCGGCTGACATGCGGAGGCTCCCTGATATGACGAGATAACGTTCCGTGAATACGATTCTTCACTCTTGTGCGCAACCTCACCAGGAAGATGCGAAGCCGCAGCAACTCGCGTTGATCGCGCAATTCGCTCGGTGGAATCCAGATTTCCGGAAGCGTGCCATTTCGCAGCAAGATCGCCAGCCCTCGCGCATCTAGCTTGTCGGTTTTGTGGGTCAGCCCCATTCGCCGCTTGGCCTCGTGCGGATTACACAACTTGGGACGATGACCCGCCCGTTCCATCTCATCCACCAGCCAACTGTAGCTGCCGCTGGCTTCCACCGCGATCGCCGAGTGCGCCGGCAGCCGCGCCAGAAACTCGCGGTAGAGCTCCCGATCGTGCACTACACGCAGTGCTTCGCCGGGTTGCCCTTTTTCATTCACCGCGACAAACACGGAGAACTTCTTGTGTGCATCGCATCCGATAAACTGTTCCATATTGCTGCAGCACCTCCATTCCAAGGGGTTTTGCGCGCAGTTTATGCGAAACCCCGCTGCAGCGCTTTCATAGCATCATTATCGGTAGGTGTCTCGCTACTCGCTATCGGGCGACGATTGAATCAACAGACGAGCAGTTTCGAGCGTTGGCGTCTTCTCGGCAGGCCTGAAATCAAAGTCAAATCTGAAACCCGTGTGAGACGCAGGATGTCCAGTTGTAATAATCGACGCTTCATACCGTCTTCCTGTTGAGTCGTAGCTGGAAGACTGGGGCTACCAGCGACCGCGAAGAAATCATGATGAAGAGAATCCTCAAGTGGGTAGCCACCGCGATCGGTGGATGTCTTGTGCTTCTGCTGGTGGTGGGCTCGGTCTGGGAGCAGGTCGAACGCCGGCAGGTCGCGGCTGCATATCCTGCCGCCGGACGTCTTGTCGATATTGGCGGCGGCAGGCGGATGCAGATCGAGTGTCGCGGCACCGGAAGTCCAACAGTCGTGCTGGAAACCGGGCTCGACTACTTTGGCGAGCTGGCCTGGGCCAAGGTCTTTGATCGCTTGGCGGAAATCACGCGTACCTGCGCCTATAGCCGCGCTGGAATCGTCTGGAGCGACGACAAGCCCGGTCCCCATGATGGTGTAGGCGTCGCGCATGATCTCCATGCGACCCTGGCTGCCGCCGGCGAAAAGGGTCCTTTCGTGCTGGCCGGAATGTCGCTGGGCGGTCCCTATTCCACCATCTATACAGGACTCTATGGCGATCAGGTTGCAGGCCTCGTTTATGTGGATGCCTCGCATCCCGATCAGCTAAAGCGTTTCGAGACCGCTCTTGGACAGAAGCCTGGAGGTGGGATGAAGAGCGCGATCCAAGCCGCTGGGAAATGGGTGTCATGGACGGGCATACCGCGCCTGGTGGCACTCAGGTCCCGAAATAGCAAGAGCGAAACGATGGCCACAGTGCCCCCAAAAGCAAGGGAGATTGCCTTGGCATTTTTTTCTACATCCCTCGGGCCGATGGTGTCCGAGAGGGAAGCGATGCCGACGACATTAGATGAGGCCGGAGCCTATCGCAATCTGGGCGCAAGGCCCGTCGTCGTGCTGACGCATGGAAAACCGACGCCGGACATGTCCAAGGAGGAGGCCGAGAAATTCGACCATGCTTGGCACGAGATGCAGAAAGACATGGCGACATGGTCAACCCACGGCACGCAGAGGACTATAAGCGATGCAAACCACTACATCCCAAATGACGACCCGAATGCGGTAATCGCCGCGATCCGTGAAGTCGTGGGTGACGTGCGTTCCCGCAAGTAGATCGTCGAGAAACTCGGTCGGCGCTCCAAGCTCCTCATCTCGCATCGCCATGCGCATTGGGAATCGACGCGCATAAGAATCTCGGGTCCCCAAACAGAACCTCCGTGTGAACCCCGGCGAGTCTTGAACTTCCGACCTGATTTCCGTCACCCGTACCGCGGGGAGCATCAGATGGAAGCATCCGAATTTCTGGCAGCGATTGACCGCACAGGATGAACCAGGTGATCGTGAGGCCGGCGAAGGCCAGTTTCTTAGACATAGAACTCCCTCCGACGTATTGAGAACTTCAAGTACATCCCCCGATCAGTGGTTGCTAGCTAGCAAGAATCGTTCGCCGCGAATTCGTTGCAGCACGAATTCCGATCGCCACAAAAAGCAGCAGCGTGATGAGCTGCGCGATCTGAAAGGGCGGTTCCGACTGAGTCGGCGCGATCCTCTGGAGCGCGGGAATCTCAGGCTTTGATCGCGGAATCAACAACTCCAGCGGTAAGCTGGGTGATCATGTCTACCCACATTGCGCTTGCCCTCTTGGCGTCGTTGGTGCTGCACGCAGCCGACGTTCTGGATCACGTCGCGGCGCACGCGGACCACTTCGGAGAGATCTCGAAGCAGATCTGGGAAACGCCCGAGCTCGGTTTTCATGAAACCAAGAGCTCGCCGGTGCTGCAGGCGGCGCTCAAAGAGAACGGATTCCAAGTGCAGGCGGGCGTGGCGGGAATGCCGACCGCATTCGTCGCCAGCTACGGCGGCGGCAAGCCGGTGATCGTGCTGATGGGGGAGTTCGACGCGCTGCCCGGCATGTCGCAAAAAGAAGAAGCAGCCATCGATCCGGTGCAGCCCGGCGCACCCGGCCATGCCTGTGGACACAACCTGCTGGGGTCGGCGTCGGCGCTCGCGGCCGTCGCGATCAAGGAAGACATGCAAGCGCGCGGAATCAAGGGCACCATTCGCTACTACGGCACGCCCGCCGAAGAAGGCGGCGGCGGAAAGATCTACATGATCCGCGCGGGCTTGTTTAAGGACGTTGACGCGGTGATCGCCTGGCATCCGGCCGACAGCAATCGCGTGAACCTGGGATCGATGCTGGCGATCAACGGTGGCCGTTTCAAATTCTACGGCGTGGCGGCGCACGCGGCGATGGGGCCGGACCACGGGCGATCGGCGCTCGACGGCGCGATGATCATGCTGAACTCCGTCGAGTTTCTGCGCGAGCACGTGCCCCAGGAAACGCGTATTCACTACATCATCAGCAATGGCGGCCAGGCTGCGAACATCGTGCCCGCGTTCGCGGAGGCGACTCTGATGGCGCGCCATCCCGACGCGCAGACGCTGAACGGAATCTGGGAGAGGATCATGGACTGCGCCCGCGCCGGTGCGCTCGCTTCCGGAACGCGCATGGAATTCGAGCAGGGGACGAATTATTCCAACATTCTTCCCAACGACGCACTGACCGAGGTCCTCGGCCGCGCCATGGAAAAGGCCGGCGGATATCAGTACACCCCCGAAGAGAAAAAGTTCGCGGACGCTATCCAGAAGACGCTGAACGGTCCGGTGAAAACGCCGGGGCCGGATAAAGTGATGGCGGATAAGTCGGAGGGAGTCGGCTCGGCGTCGACCGATGCGGGCGATGTGAGTTGGGTGGTGCCGACGGTGCAGTTTGTAGCCGCGACGTTCGTCCCCGGAGTGGGCGCTCACACCTGGCAGGCTGCGGCGTGCGCCGGGTCGAGCATCGGCAGGAAGGGAATGGTGGTAGCTGCCCGTACGATGGCACTGGGCGCGATCGAATTATTCGAGAAGCCGTCGGAGTTAGCGGCGGCTCGCGATTCGTTCGAGACGCGACTGGCAGGGCGCAAGTGGACCACGCGAATTCCTGCGGACGGAAAGCCCCCGCTTGACTACGCCATCAAGTAAGAGCCATACAGCAACCGCGCGGCGCAATGGTCTACGTTCGCGAGGGAAAACCCAGCGGATCGATGAGATCGTCGCCAGCATTTGGAAGAGCTGAGTTGCTCAGCGTTGCGGCAGGAATGCGCGCCATTGTGAAACAGCATCCCCACAAAAGTCCCCAGAGTCGGCTGTAGAACTGGGAATTCCGCTCAGGCGCGAGCGCGTAAGTCTTTGAAGGGTTTGGCTCCTCGGGTAGGACTCGAACCTACAACCCTTCGGTTAACAGCCGAATGCTCTACCATTGAGCTACCGAGGATCAAAACAGGCGGGCTTCCATCATT
Source organism: Terriglobia bacterium (assembly GCA_963819125.1). Classification (GTDB taxonomy): domain Bacteria; phylum Acidobacteriota; class Terriglobia; order Bryobacterales; family Bryobacteraceae; genus Palsa-187. The sequence continues at coordinate 107,545 of CAWFUQ010000002.1, read as the reverse complement.
AGAACAGAGCGCGATTTTGGATGTCAACGCATCGTTTGAAGTAATCTGGCGAACATGAGTCCCGCTCGTAGTATTTTCTTCTGCGCGATGCTCGCCGCCGGGCAGGCTCTTACGTCAACCCAGCAGGCCGAACTCGCGCGCGCCACGAAGAATCCGTTCGAGCTTGCGAAGTTTATCGACACGCATCCGGCGCCGGGATGGCAATTCGATGTGACGCCCGCGACGCATCGATTAGTCGTAGCGCCGGATTACACGCAGCGGGACTTTGAGGCGTGCAAGACCAAGCTGCTCACCGTGAAAACGCCCAAGCAGGCCATCGTCGTGATCGGATGCGAATTTTTCAAGGTCTTCGTGCGATAGACCCGTCAGGCCGACGCGAGTTGGCGAGCCGAAGGCGTGGCCGACACCTTGCCTCGATTTCCCCAAGAGTATACAGTCGATGAGCGCAGTGGAACCGCGTTCTTCCGCGTGACCAACGAAGGCGTGCATGGAAGCAACGTTTTGGGGATCTTTGAACATTGGTACGATCTGACGCGCCCCGGTTTCAAGCCGGCCTTTGGGCTGACTACGGAAGGCTGGGAAGATCGTGTGGACATCGGAATCGGCCGCAAGATCTCGACGAGCGTAATCGAACGAAACAACGAAGTTCGCGCCACGGTTTCCATTCAGCTCTTCACGGCGAACGAGGACGTCATCTTTGCGTCGCTGTCGCCGGCGTTCGTTTATTCACGCTCCCAGCCTGGCGAACCCTTTCGCTGCCGCTCGCTGGATACCGTTATCTCCTGCAAGGAGCTCGACACTCTGACCGATCTCTCTGAACCCGGTCCGACCGAAGAGTACCTGATTCGCTTTGCCCTTCCAGGTCTTAAGAAAACCGCCGCCGGTCCTGACGGCGAGACGAAGCAGTGGCTGCGCGAGTACATCGCCAAGCGCAAGGACACGCCCGAGGTCCGCCAAATCAAAGCGCTGCTGCACTCGATATACTGCCATCCATGTCCTTGCGTCGCATCTCAATCGCTGCGATTCTTGCAGCCGCCACGCTGGCGGCGCAGCCCACGAAAGTTCCACCCAAGCGATCCTCGCAAATCGAAAACGGCTTCGGCATCAATTCCGATCTCCCGCGCGAGCCTTACCTTCCCTGGTCGCGCTGGTGGTGGACCCGCATGTTCGACGCCGGCGTCAGTTGGATCAGGATCGGCCAGTACGAAAATTCATCCGACTACACGTCGTGGGATTGGGTCGAACAGAAACGCGGCGTGTTCGCCGTCGCGCCGGAAGTCGACGATTACGTCGATTCGCTGGTCGAGAACAACGTCAAGGTGCAGGTGCAGTTGATGTACGGCAATCCGATGTACACCTCGCCCAGCGGCAAGAAGCCTGACGCGATCACGCCGGAGCCCGGCACGTTTCACAATGACGATCGCGGCTTGAACTCCGCGTTCTGGCCTCCGAAAACTCCCGATCAGATCGCGGCGTTCCTGCGCTACGTCACCTGGATGGTGAATCACTTCAAAGGCCGCATCCATTACTACGCGCTGTGGAATGAGCAGGACATCGGCTACTGGAATCCGTACGGCGATCCGGAAGAGTACGGGCGCTTGCTCGCGGCGTTCGCGCCCGCGGTGCACGCAGCCGACCCCACCGCGAAGGTGATCTACGGAGGTCTCGCCGATCCGGTCAGCGATTGGGCCAAGCGCTCGCTCGACGAATGCAAGTGCGCCAGCCAGATCGATATCTTCGCGTATCACACCTATCCCGGCTACGGCCAGAACATGAATCCGGAGACGATGGATTACGGCGCGTACGGCACCGATACGCCCGCGAAATTGCGCGCGCTGGTTCGCAATTATCCGGGCATGCGCAAGGACATCGAATTCTGGGATGACGAATTCAATTCGATTCCGTCATGGCGAGGCTCGGATGAATCGGTGCAGGCCAAGTACATCCCGCGCGGCATCGTCTACAATCACGCGGCGGGCGTGCGCACGTTCGTGTGGCTGCTGACGGCGGGCGTCGACGGCAATGAATACGACGATTTCGGATTCATCCACGGGCGTCGCGAGCTGCCTGACGATTTCACGCCTCGTCCGGTTTATTACGCGTATCAGAATACGAATGCGCTGTTCGGCGATACGAAATTCGACGCGTCGATCGCGATCGAGCATAACGACGTCGCGGCGCTGCGCCGGCAGGCGAAGTCGCCGGTGTTCGAGTACGGATTTCGAAATAAGAATGGAAAGGCGATCGTCGCGTATTGGGTCGCGGCGCATTCGAATCCCGTCGTTGAAAAAGGAAAAGACAGTTATCCGCCCATGGCGATCAATTTGAAGATCAAGAATAGCGGGATCAAGAAGCCGGTGCTGATCGATGTGGTGTCGGGCGACATCACGCCAGTCGAATGGAAGAAGGGGACGACGGATACTTTGGAATCGCTGCCGCTGCGCGATAGCGTGATGGCGATCGCGGATGCGGATTATTTCGATTGGCCGGTGCTGCCGGAAGCGCCCAGCGGGCTGGCGATCAGCAACCAGCCCAACAATATGCTGTCGATAGCCTGGACTCCACACGCCGACGGCAAAGATTTCGTTGTCGAGCGCCGGGTTGGGCGCACTGGATCGTGGACTCGATTCAAGGCGCCCCTGGCCGAATCGACCGACCGCTTTGGGCCGCGACCTTTACAGGAGTCTTGCAGCCGAAAGCTCCAGGCGAGGTCTGTTATCGCGTTCGTCAAATGACGAGTGCTGGTGAATCCGCGTTTTCGAATATCGCCTGCGTGGGCAGATGAAAGGTGAACTCCGCCGAGTCCTGAAACTCCGCGACCTGATCTTCTACGGCATCGTCGTCATCCAGCCGACCGCGCCGATGCCGCTGTTCGGCGTCGCGTCTCAAGAAGCGCGAGGCCACGTCGTCACCGCGGTCCTGCTCGCGATGATCGGCATGGCGCTCACCGCCGTCAGCTACGGCCGCATGGCGCGAGTCTATCCCAGCGCGGGCTCCGCCTACGCCTACATCAACGGCGAATTCGGCGCGACTGCGGGATTCGTCGCCGGATGGAGCATCCTGCTCGACTACATCCTGAACCCCATCATCTGCGTCATCTGGTGCAGCGCCGCCGCCGTCAACTTCGCGCCGTCGATTCCCATCTGGGCGTGGGAGATCGCATTCGCGGTGCTGTTCACCGTCCTGAATCTGCGCGGCATCCAAACCTCCGCGCGCATCAATACCTGGATGGCGATTTCGATGGGCGTGGTGGTGGTCTACGCGCTCGCCGCGATGGCGAAATATGTTTTCGCGACCGGGCCCGCATGACGCGCTCTACTTCACGCGACCGTTCTACGATCCCGCGACATTCAACTTCCGCGCCGTATCGACTGGCACCGCGCTCGCGGCGCTCACCTATATCGGCTTCGACAACATCTCAACGCTATCGGAAGAGACGATCAATCCCGAGAAGAATATTCTGCGCGCGACGGTGCTGGTCTGCCTGCTCACCGGCGTGATCGCGGCGATCGAGGTTTACGCGGGGCAGCTCGTGTGGCCCGATTTTTCGAAATATCCCGACGTCGATACCGCGTACGTCTACGTCGCCGGACGCGCCGGCGGGCAGATTCTGTTTCATCTGATGAATGTGACGCTGCTGGTCGCATCCGTCGGTTCCGGAATGGGCGCGCAGATCGGCGCCGCGCGCGTGATGTTCGGCATGGGCCGCGATAAAGCGCTGCCCGAAGCATTCGCGTACGTGAATCCGAAAACGCAAATCCCCAGCCGCAACGTTTGGCTGACAGGAGCGCTCGCACTGATCGGCGCGTGGGCCATGAGCTATCAGCTCGGCGCGGAGATGGTGAACTTCGGCGCGTTCCTGGCGTTCAGCGGTGTGAACCTGGCGTGCATCAGATATGAAATGAAGAACGCACTCCCTGACGGTCGCGCCTCAAATCGCTTCGGTAGGACGTGGATGCCCGCGCTGGGCCTGATCATCAACCTTTATATCTGGGCGAATCTGCGATGGCAGGCCAAGCTCGCCGGATCTATTTGGGTCGCGGCGGGCGTGCTCTATCTTGCAATTTCGGCGTATCGTCGCCGTCGCGATCTTCGTCACTAATTGTGGCGCGGACCCCTGGTCCGCGGCCGACGCCCTCGTCGGCCCTCTTAATGAATTGGGCAGCCGGACCAGGGGTCCGGCGCGGACGCGGGCGTCCGCCCCACTCTTATCTGGGTCGAGGCGGGTGTGCTCTATCTTTTAATTTCGGCGTATCGTCCCTATCTGAAGAATCGGCGCGATCTTCGTCGCTGATATCGAGCGACAGCGGCGCGAACACGCCGTAGCGCGCGCCCGGATACGGCGTCGACCATCCCTTCGCGTCGTGCCAGAGAATGCGATTCAACTTCTCCGACGGCGCTGCATCGGGAACATCGAAATTCATTTTCGATGACGCGATCGCGCCCTTGCGAGCCTCACCGTTCAGCGCTCTCGCCGGCGGATTCGTCTCGAACAGATCGATCTTTTCCGCGACAGCGGTGTACGGCGTGAGATCGGCGGTGCTCTGAAAACTCGCGCGCATGTCTTCGGCGATCAGATCGAACAGCGACATGGTGGGCAGGCCGAGAATCAGCTCGATCGTCTTGATCATGCTCTGCGTGGAGTAGAACGTGGAATCGACGTAGCCGCGGCGCGTGTACGGGCTGATCGCGAGCGCGACGGTGCGATGACCATCCACGTGATCGACGCCGTTCTGCGCGTCGTCCTCCACGATGAACACCAGCGTGTTCTTCCAGAATTTCGATTTCGTGATGCCTTCGACGATTTGCCCGATGGCCAGATCGTCATCGGCGAGAAACGCGCGAGGAGTGGAATCGCCGGGATCGGTGCCGCGCGTGTGATCGGAGGAAAGCTGCATCAGCATCAGGTTCGGCATCTTGTCGGTGCGCTCCATCTCTTTGAGTTCATTAAGAAATACTGCGCGCGGATCACGTCCGGAATCGGCGTCGAGAAGCCGGGGAAATTATGCGCGAGCACGCCGTTCAGCGGCGGGATCGGCGAGTTCTCCGTCCACTCGTGCGAAAAATCGTCGCCCTTCTTCCAGCGCGCGAGCAGGCCTTGCCGCTGCCCCATGGGGACTCGCGTGGCCGGAGCGTATTCGCCGTAATCGCGCACCGTCTTGTGCGCCGCGAGCGCGTAATCCCACAGGAATCCGCTCTTCGAATACGCGATGGGGTCGGTGCCATCGAAGGGATAACTGCGGCCGCCATAGCCGGGCCACAACGCGTAATCGGTTTCGTTGGCCTGCGTGATCCACTGATGCCCGTCGGCGCTGTTGCCGCCGGTGGCGTAGAAATTGTCGAGCAGCACAAACTCTTCCGCGAGCTTATGATGATTCGGCGTCACGTCTTTACCGAACATCACGAGCGATGGATCGCCGTTGCCTTTTTCGATGTCGCCGAAGACCTGATCGTAGCTGCGGTTTTCTTTGACGATGAGCAGGACGTGTTCGAAAGTTGATGCGATCCCGTGAACGTTTGGAATTGGCACGGGCGGTCCAGTCTGGTGAAGAATGAACTCATCACCGCCTCGGACCGGAAGGCGATTATTGATCATCACGGCATCTTGGTAGTCGCTCAGTTGAGAGCGGTCCGGGATCGGAATAATCGATATCGATCCGCGATCCGCATGAACATACTTCTTGTTTGGCGCATCGCGCCAGCCAGGCCCAACGCCAAGCAGCGTCGACACAGCGATTAGCTTTCCATCGGGACTCATAGAAAGGCCGTTTGGATACCAGCCTGTGGGGATGAGTCCTTGCATCCGTCCGTCTTTGAGGTCGATTACTGCGATCGCGTTGAGATTTCCGCAGGCTACATAAAGAACATCGCCACCAGGCGCGAGAGCGACGGCAGTAGGTGCATACACGGGACCCGCCGAGTAAGACATGTACAAAGGGAGGGTCCGGGCTACGGTTATCGCCTTCGTATCGATTTCCGAAACAGAGTCGCTGTTGCCATTCGAAACATACAGACGATTGGATGTCTCATTCCAAACCAATCCCGTCGGATGAAGCCCGACCGCGATTGTCGCAGTCACTTGCATCGTCTTCAGATCGACGCGCGAAACCGTTCCCGTTGACGCGATGCCGCGATCGTCGATCACCACCGGATCCGCATTCGCTCCCGTTCCTGCGCGCGCCGTTTTATCGCCAGGTGCGGGAATCCGGCCGCCCCAATTACTCACATACGCGACATCGCCCGCCTTCGAAATCACCGCGGCGAACGGAGCGATGCCCACCGCAACCGTGCCGAGCAACTTCGACGATTGCGTATCGATCACCGCGATCTTGTTCTGCGGCGTCAGCGCGACCACCGCCGTATGTCCCGCGACCGCGACCGAGCCCGCGACATTCTGCCCCAGCGCTTCCACAATCGGCGCGAGCTTGGAATCGCGCGCGGTGAACAATCCGATCTGACGTTTATGATTGACCACGATCAGCGGACGATTCGTCGCCGGATCGAACGTGATGCCTTGCAAGCCGGGCTGGCCTTCGGTCGGAATCATTTCGGCGATGCGATTCGCCTTCACATCGACGCGATAGATTTCGGAAGCGTTCGCCACCCACAGATCGTCAGACGATTTCCCGAAAGCGACTCCGTAGACGCGACCTTGAAAAACCGTCGGCACGCCGGCGGGCGTGATCGCCTGCCGCGTCGTCACCACGCCGGGATCGGAAACCGCGTGCAGCGGCTTCTCCGTCGTCTGAGCAATCAAGCACGAAGCGCGCGAAGACCAATAAAATTGGGCGCATTCTTGAGGTAGAGTATCACTTGAATATGAAGCTTGTATTTCCGTTTCTATGCGCGGCCCTCGCTGTGTCCGCGCAGCCCGTGACGAATTCGTCTCCGATGGCTGGACAAGGCGAAATATCTGCAGCGTGACCTGATCGACAAGCACATGCTGGAAGGCTTGTACGTGTCGATCGGTCCAGTCCGCGCCCGAAGGCACGAAGCTTGCCGCACACGGTCGACGAGCCGGGCAACGTGATTCACGCCGGCGTGTGGACTGGCCGATATCTTGCGGGCGTCGCGTATCAATACGCCGTCACGAAAGACCCCGCGATTCGCAAACATGGCGGCGATATTCTCGTCGGCCTGCGGCGCTTGCAGGAAGTGACGGGAAAGCCCGGCCTGCTTGCTCGCGGCTATCTGCAAGGCCACGGCCCGGTGGAAGGATTCGAGCGCGGAGGCGGCGATTCCGCGCATTGGCATCAGGGCCAGGGCGCGTTCGCCGATTACCGTTTCTATAGCGACGTCTCGGTCGACAATTTCAACGCGGTGCTGTTCGGCTATTCGATTTATTACGACATCGCGGCCGACGATGCGCAGAAGAAGATGATCGCGTTCGATATCGATCGTCTGATGACGCACGTGCTCGATAATCACTACCGCATCATCGATCTGAGCGGCAAAGTCACGCAGTACGGGCACATCGGCATCGATCCCGATCCGTCGCGCGACGCCTATTATCTGGGCGGCGGCGATAGCGAATTGCGCCGCTACATGGGCGGCAAGGAATGGAAGCCGGGGCTGCGCGGATCGCTGATGATGCTGCCCGATCTGCTGATCGCCTATCACGTGACCGGCAAGCAGCGCTACATGGACGAGTACAAGAAAGTGATCGCGCGCTTCGGCCCGAATGCGGAGCCGCCGCGCGACGAACGCCCTTATTCGCCGGAGCGCATCGCACGCGTGAATCATTCGAGCGAAGGCCAGGCCTACGAGGCGCTGTTCAATCTGATTCGCTACGAAAACGATCCGAAGCTGCTGGGGGTGTACAGCAAGTGGCTGGACGATCTGTGGGACATGAACTGGATGGAAGGCAATTCGCTGTACACCTTCATGACGATTGCACTGCTGAAGGAAAAGAACGTCGCGACCATGCCCACGCATGGGAAGGAATCTCTCGATCTTTCGATTGACACGTTGAAGCGTTACCCCGTGGATCGCGTGCTGCATCCGGTGATGAATTCGATCCGCAAAGATATCGAGATCTCTCCGTTCGAAGATCGTGGCAAAGAAAAGCAGGCCGTGAAGCCCGTTCCGATCGACGAGCGTCCACTCGATAACGAATACGCGTGGAAAGGAAATCCTTATGCGCTCGATGGTTGGCTGAAGCCCACGATCACGTCACTGCAATTCGCGTGCGACGATCCTAAAGTGGTCTGGTTCAGCGATTCCGCGGGTCGCGCATTCATGACGCGCGATGGAATGAAATCGTGGACCGAAGTCAGCCGCGCTCTCGAAGGCGCGAAAGTGAAGCGGTTGCTCGCGTCGAAGGATCGGACCTTCGTCGTCTACGCCGATACCAATCGCGGCGTGATGATCACGCGCGACGGCGGCATTTCCTGGCGCATCAGCGATGACGAACCCGCGTTCGCCGCGGCGGATAAAGATCTGCCCACGAACTTGAATGGCTGGCGCATTCCGATCGCGACCTGGAAGATCGCGACAAATCGCGGGATCTTCGCGGGCGGACCAGGCGGGGCTTATTCATCAAACGACAACCAGAACTGGACGGAAGTGAAACTCTGGCGCGAAGAAGAAACCGGCGCAGCCGATTACCTGCACGCCTATTGGATGGGCCGCTATTACGACTTCTACAAATAGGCGCGCCTAAGGATCTTTTCCATGAAGATTCACGGAAGCTCCGCGATTGAACATGCGATGCCCATGCCACTCCGGCTCGCGGATCCGCCGCGCATATCCGCCACTATCCAGCGCCGCCAGGTACGTTTTTTCATCCGCCGAACTCTTGGACCACCGAAGTGGATCCCAAGGGTCGCTATCAACTACGAGCTGGAGACAGCAGTGATCGCGACTCGAAGCGACGCGCCGATCGTGGCGCTGGACCTCGAGAAAGCGGCTGTATCAAAGAGTTGCAAATTGACGGCCGGCAACGCCCTTGAAGCGTATTGGCTAGCGAACGTATGAGCTGAGCTTTCAGCCGCCAGCGCCACGCCTCACCGATGTGCGCTACGTCGCGGCGCACGGCGGGTCCGGCGTTGGGGGCCTATCGTCTCAAGATGGTCCGCGCTTTCGCGGGGCCGGACGGGAGGATATCGTCCGGGATGCACGAGTACTTAGAGGTCGGCCCGCTTCCATCCGACTCGGTCAAAAATCGCCAGGCGAAGCGGCGTTGTTCTGAGCAATTCACACCTGTTCCCGCGCGGGAAACGCGGATTGGCGAACAAGCGAGACCAACCACGGCCCGAATCAGGAGGAAAGCTTCAAGGTCTCGATGGCAATCTCTCCCGGTCGAAAACGACACCGTCTACTACCGTGTGTCCGACCGCCTGTACTCCGCATCGATCTTGAGCAAAGGCATCGGAGCCGCGCAACTCATCGCCAAGGACCACATCATCTGCGATTTCAACTGGGCGTTCATCAAGGGTTAGCTAGGAGCCTAACGGCTGACGAGCCGTTGGTATTCGTCGTGATCTCCGATCCAGAACCAATTGAATATGTCTCCGCGGCGGCGCGCTAACGCGCCATACGATAGCGAAATCCGCACGCTCCAAAGGCCTCGAATCTCTTTCAACTGAAGCGACGGATGGCGCGAATCACGGCTAAAGAGAGCAAACTGCTCATCCGCGTCCCGCCGAATCTCGATCGGCAGAGCTTGATAGCAATCCCAGAAGCTCTTGCGAGCACTGGATATTGGCATTTGAAGAACGCGTCAGTCGCGCTTCGGAAATTCCATCGGGCCAAATTTTCCGGCGTTAATATCGGCGTCGACCTCGGCCAACAGTTTCTCGCCGCGCCCGCCCGGCTGGAAATCACGCTCGATCTGCTCATCCCAGCGATCGGCCAGCCAACTTTCGATCGCCAGCTGTTCCTTCTCCGGTAGCGCCAGGATCCCCTCTTTGATCGCCTCGACGGTCATCTGGATCTCCCTGCTCCCAGGATAGCGGAGCCAAGCCGCCGGTACTGCCACCCAAAGCCCGCCACAAAGATTACTGAGGCGATCGAGCATGAAATGACCGGGAACGCGTCGACCATGGCACGAGCGTCATATTGGATTCCAATCGAAAATCCCAACGTGACGCCCGAGTACAGCCACACGATGCGACAAAATAGTCCGAACGCCCCGATCGTCAGAGCGAAATCTACCAGCGCGCTCTTGACGATTCTCATGGTCCGCCCGCCCCGAGCTCCGCGCGATTAAGGCCGCGCGAGATAGCGCTGATACAGTTGGATCTGCTTGTTCGTCAGCGGCACTTCCTGCCCCTTAATGAACACGCCCTTCACCTGAGTCCCCGCATCGAGCAGGTCGCCGTCGGAGATCACCAGATCGGCCCACTTGCCCTTTTCGATCGAGCCCGTCTTATCGCCCGCGCCCCAGATCTGCGCGGCATTGATCGTGACCGCTTTCAGCGCTTCATCCTGCGGCAGACCGAACGCCACCGCGCGCGACGCCTGCAATCCGATGTTGCGCACGTACTCGTTGGTATCGCTGCCCAGCGTTCCGAACGCGAACTTCACGCCCGCATTGAACGCTTCCGCGGGAATCGTGAATCCTTCGTCATACGGAGCGTCTTCGTTCTCCGGCAGCGCTTCGGTGCGGCCCAGAATCACTGGGATATTCTTCGCCTTCAGCTCCGGCCCAACTTTCGCGACGTCATGCGCGCCCACGATCACGATCTTGATGTGATTCTTGTCCGCGAACGCGATGGCATCGTGAATCGATTTGGCGCGGCTGGCTGCGATCGCCACCGGAACCTTGCCTTCCAGGACCGGAATCATCGCTTCCATCTTCAGATCCTTCTTGAAGCCGGGAGCGTTCGAGCTGCGCTCTTTTTGATATTGTCGCGTGGCATCGAAGAAATCCTGAATCTTGGCGATCTGCTGGTTGTACTGGCGCTGCTGCTCGGCAAAGGTGTTGGTGTTGCCTCCGCCGCCCAGGCCGAAAATGTCGTCGGGATTGAAATCCGGATTACCGCCGCCGCGACCTCCGCGCCCGCGAATCTGCGGGAACTTCAGCTCCATCGCCGCGCTGCGATTGATTTCCATGTCTTCCCAGGTCCAGCCTGAAGTGTGGATCAGAGCCGCCTGCCCGGAAATATATTGCGCAGCCCCACCCCCGCGACCACCACCACCTCCGCCGCCGCCCGGCGACGGGAACGTCACAGCGCTGGTCACGCCGTTCACACGCGAGGTGCCGAAATGCTCGCTATCTGGATTCACCGCGATCAGCGCCTTCAACTGCGGCATGAACTCGCCGATTTCCGTGGTGTCTTCGGTCATGCGTTCCGAGAAAACTTCGGAAAGCCCGAGTTCCGTGCCTGAATCGATCAAGCCGGGATAGACGCGCATGCCCTTCGCGTCGATTACCTTCATGCCCTTGGGCGGAACGATCTTCGCGCCAATGTCCGCGATCTTGCCGTCCTGCACCAGAATCGAAACGCCCTTCATCTCTGCCCCGACCGCCGGAAAAACATCGGCGTGCGTAATCACGAACGAATTCGGAGCATCGGCTGCAAACACCGAAGCTGCAATCAAAACGCCCGCAGCTAACGTCGATCTAAGCATTCTGACTCCTGACTTCTGACTCCTGACTCCCTGCTTCACTGCGGCCTCCTTGCCGGCGCGCCCTTCTTCTGTCCATCGCCCGCGCGAGCCGCCTCCGCCTTTTCCTTATCAATCAGCCGCTGCCGCTCCTTCTCACTTGCCGCGCGGCCGCTGACGTCCTGATCGCGATCGAAATACTTGTTGCCGTCGATCAGCACTTTCTGGACTTTCGAATATTCCGACAGCGGGTCCTTATCGTAGACCACGATATCGGCATCCTTGCCGACCTCGATCGATCCCACGCGATTCTGCACGCCCAACTGGATCGCCGGATTGATGGTGACCATCGCCAGCGCTTCTTCGCGCGACATGCCGCCGTACTTCATCGCCTTGGCGGCTTCGGTGTTCAGGCGGCGCATCAGTTCCGCATCGTCGCTGTTCAGGCTGACCACCACACCCTTCTTCGCCATGATCGCCGCGTTGTAAGGAATCGCGTCCCACGCCTCGGCTTTGTACGCCCACCAGTCGCTAAAGGTCGATCCGCCGGCCCCGTGCGCCGCGATTTCTTTCGCCACCTTGTAGCCTTCCAGCACATGCTGGAAGGTCTTGATCTTGAATCCGTAATCGTCGGCGACCCGGATCAGCATCAGGATTTCGTCCGCGCGATAGCAATGCGCGTGAACGAACCGCTTGCCTTCCAGAACCTCTTTGAGTGATTCGAGCTTCAGATCCTTGCGCGGCGGAATGGGGTGCTGGCCATTCTTGACAGCCGCATCGTACTTGTCCCACTCGGCTTTGTACGCCACCGCTTCATTGAACGCTTCGCGAATGGTGTCCTCGACGCCCATGCGCGTCGCGGGATAGCGCGGCTGCTGCGTAGTGCCGCGGCCCTGCGGATTGCCCGACCGCTTAGGATTCTCGCCCAACGCGAACTTGATGCCCGGCGTCGCGCCTTCGAAAATCAAACCCTGCGCGTCCTTGCCCCACCGCGTCTTGATCACGATGGTCTGGCCGCCGATCGAATTAGCTGAGCCATGCAGGATGTTCGCCGCCGTCACGCCGCCGGCCAGCGCGCGGTAAATCGCGATGTCCTCGGGGTTGATCACGTCCTTGATGTTGACCATCGACGAAACCGAAACGCTGCCTTCGTTCACGCCGCCGTCGATGGCGATGTGCGAGTGGCAATCGATGATCCCGGGGATCACCCACTGGCCGCCCGCGTCGATCACGGTCGCGCCCGCCGGTTCCTGAACGTTCTCGCCAACCTCGGCGATCTTGCCGTCGCGTACCAGAATCGATCCCTTGAACGTGCCCTTGGCCGATTCGCTCATGATGGTCGCGTTCTTAATGACGATCGTTTCGCCGTTGACCATCCACGCGCTTACGGCCAGCAGCGCTGCAATAAATGTCTTTCTCATTTACGATCTCCTTGCGGCGTCTGCGTAGTGGCCGCGCCGCCGCGTCCGCCGGTTTCAGGCGCGGGCGTGTGTTTCTTTCCGTCGACGAACACCATCTCCACGCGAGTGCGATCGTCAAACAGATCGCCGCGCGTGATCAGCAGGTTCGCAATTTTGCCTTTTTCGACGCTGCCCATGCGATCCTGCACACCGTAAATTTCAGCGGGCGAAAGCGTCAGCGCGCGAATCGCATCTTCGCGCGACAGGCCGTGATCCATCGCTTTTTTCACCGCGCGCTGAATGTCGCGCATGGCATCGAGCCCATCGGTGTACAGCGCGAACTTGATTCCAGCAGCTTTCAGCGCAGCCGGAGTTCCTGGAGCCTTATCGCGAACTTCCAAAGTCCGCAGCATCTCCGGCTCATCCGGATCGCGATCGCGCGAGCCTTCCGGCCACTTCAAACTCACCAGCACCGGCATGTTCTTGCCCTTCAGGTTATCGATCGCATGGGTGTCGAACCCCTCGCGCATGCCGTAGAGAACGGTGGGCTGCTTCAGTTCCACCGCGAACTTCGCCATGCGTTCGATTTCCACCCAGCGATTCGCCGGCAGCAGAATGCGCTTCGATTCGATGACGCCTTCAAGGGCGCGATCATACTCCGGGCGCTTCATGCCGCGCGGATTCGCGTCGTACGCTTTCTTGAGCATGGTGTAGTAATCCGCGTCGATGTAGATCTGGCGAATGTATGCGATGTAGCCCATCAGCGCGCCCGGATATCCCTGGCCGCCTCCACCACCCCCGCCACCGCCGCCTCCACGAGTCAGCGATATATATTGACCGACCGATGGTACCAGCACCATGTCGGCAGGCTTATCGCCGGCGAGGTTGATCACCGATCCCTGGCCCGCGAAAATGCCACGCTCCGGAAACACCGCCGCACTGGTGAAGCCCGAGTTGCGAGCCGCCTCCAGGCGACGATCGTTGGGCTGCAGCTCATCGGCAGCTTTAATCCAGCTCGTGGTAGATGGACGATCCTCAGGTCCGCGCGAGGGCGGAGCAGCAGGCGTCGCCGCCGCAGCCGTTGTCGCCGCGCCACGTCCGCCACCGCCGCCTCGTCCTCCCCCTCCGGCAGCCGCGCCTGCGCTGCCGAGACCCCAAGTGCTCAGAGGATCCATCAAGCCGGGATAAACGGTCAGGCCGTCGCCTTCGATCACCAGCGCATCGGCTGGAACCGCGACGTTATCGCCGACGGATTCGATCAATCCGTTCCGTAGCACGACCGTGCCTTTGGCGATCACGGCGCCGCTAACGGTGACGATTTTCGCGTTGTGAATCGCGTAGGAGGTCGGCTCCGGTTGGGCGTAAGCCAACGCGCCCGCCAAAGCCAATGAAGCTGCCAGACAACTAAGGTTTTTCATAATGCAATCGCTTATTATAGAGATTCCCTTCAGCTTCTACCAGCGGCAGCAGACGCGGCCCGCGGTTTCCAGAAAGAAGCAGAACAAGAGATGGCGCAGAAAACAAGAATAGGTTACAAGGACGCGGGTGTAAATATCGACGAAGCCGATCGCGCCGTGAAATCCATTCGCGCGATGGCTCGTCGCACCTTCGGCCCCAACGTCCTGACCGATATCGGCAGCTTCGGCGGCGGCTTTCGTTTGCAAGGCTTTCGCGACCCCGTGCTGGTGTCCTCAGCCGATGGCGCGGGCACCAAACTGAAGCTCGCGTTCATGACCGGCCGGCACTCCACCGTCGGCGAAGATCTGGTGAACCACTGCGTGAACGATATCGCAGTGCAAGGCGCCACGCCGTTGTTTTTTCTGGACTATTTCGCCGTGGGAAAGCTGGATGCGGACATCGCGGCGCAGGTGATTTCGGGAGTCGCGCGAGGGTGCAAAGAAAACGGCTGCGCCCTGATCGGCGGCGAAACCGCGGAGATGCCGGGCATGTACGCGCCCGGTGAATACGACATCGCCGGATTCATCGTCGGCGCCGTCGAACGCAAGCGCATGATTACCGGCGCGACCATTAAAGCCGGCGACGTGCTGATCGGGCTGCCGTCGACGGGCCTGCACACCAACGGATACTCGCTGGCGCGAAAGCTGCTGTTCGAAGTCGCCGGGCATGCTCCCGCTACGATGGTCGAAGAGATCCAGAACACGGTCGCCGATGAGCTGCTGAAGATCCATCGCAGTTATTTGAAACCGCTTCATGCGCTGCACATCGCAGGTGTGCTTAAGGGAGCCGCGCATATCACCGGCGGCGGCATCACCGACAACACGCCGCGCATTCTGCCGAAAGGATTGGGCGCTCGCGTCGATCCTGATTCCTGGCCGGTGCTGCCGATTTTCGAGCTGTTGCGTAAGTTGGGCGACGTCGAAGAGGACGACTGGCGGCGGACGTTTAACCTGGGAATCGGCATGATTTTCGTGATCGCCAAACGTGACCTGGATAAGGCCGCGAAGATTCTCAAGAAGCTGCGCGAGCCCTGGTATCAGATCGGCGAAGTGATCAAGGGCAAGGGCGTCGCCTACGCATGAGCCGCTCCATTCATGATGTGGGTCATGATGTGGGGCGGACCCCTGGTCCGCGGTCGACGCCCATGTCGACCTGGTTGTCATGATCGCGAAGCCGGACCCGGGGTCCGGCGCGGACGATGGCGTCCGCCCCACCTTGGGTCAGTCGGTAAGGCGGCTTGGCATCCTGCTCTCGGGGCGAGGGTCAAATTTTCTGGCCATCGCCGATTCGATTGTCGCCGGACGCCTCAACGCCGAAATCGCCGTCGTCATTTCAAATCGCCCCGAAGCGCCGGGGCTCGCGGCCGCGCGAGAACGGGGACTGAACGCCGCCGCGCTCCCATCCAAGGGTCTCGATCGCGAAATCTACGATCGTCAATTGATCGACGAACTGCGGAAAAACGAAGTTGATCTTGTCTGCCTGGCCGGATACATGCGCCTGCTGAGCGGCCATTTCATTCGCGAATTCCCGATGGGCATTTTGAATATTCATCCCTCGCTACTGCCGGCGTTTCCCGGCCTCGATGCGCAGCACCAGGCGCTGGAGCACGGCGTCAAGTTTTCCGGATGCACGGTTCACTTTGTCGATGAGGGACTGGATTCCGGGCCGATCGTGCAACAAGCGGTGGTACCAGTGCTCGACGACGATACCGCCGAGTCGCTCTCGGCCCGCATCTTGAAAGAGGAGCATCGCATTTACAGTGAAGCCATCGGTCTGATCGTTTCGGGCCACTACAGGATCGAAGGACGGCGCGTAAAGCACACGCTAGAATCGAGATAGGATGCGACGGGGAAAGCTAGCGGCTGTTTTGTTTTTGTTGGGCGTCTGCGCGGGGGCGCAGCAGCCCCCGGATTTGACGGGACCGATCTCGAAAAATATCGGCCTGCCGGCCATGGCCGTGCCGGATTTCCGCGGCGGGGGCGGCGCGGAAAAGTTTGTGAAGGATTTCAACGCGACGCTGTGGTCGACGCTGTCCGGTTCGGGAGCGCTGAAGATGGTGGAGAAGAATTTCTATCCTCTCAACGCCCCGCAGCAGCCCAGCGATTTCAGGCCGGGCGTGGCAGCTCTCACCGATTGGTCGCATCCGCCTGTATCGGCCACGCATCTGGCGTTCGGATACGCTGTTGTGCAGAACGACAAGCTGATCGTGCACGGCTGGCTCGATCTGCTCTCTCAACCTGATCCATCGAGCGCGCAGGTTCTCAACAAGCTGTACATTGAATCGCTAAACTCCGATGGCGCGAAAAAAGCCGCGCGCGAATTCGCCGCCGATATCCTTTCCCAGTTCGGCGTGAAGAGCCTGGAAGGCACCAAGATCTATTTCGTCTCCGACCGCACCGGCGCGAAAGAAATCTGGTCCATGGATTACGACGGATCGAACCAGCGCCAGATCACGAAATACGCCACCATCACCCAATCGCCGGTGATTTCGCCGGATGGAAAATGGCTGGCCTACACCACCCTGGGCACGCGGCCCGGCGAGCCGATTCAAAGCTGGGACATCGTGATTCAATCGACCATTTCCGGCGAAAGAGCGCGGTTCAAGAATCCCGACGCGCCCACCAACGGCTGGCCCGAGTTCGGCCCCAACGGATTGTTCATGTTCGCTTCGACGATGACGCGCTACACCGAAATCTATCGCTGCTCGACGGACGGATCGAACCTCCAGCAGATCACCCATTCGAAGGATTTCGATTTTTCACCGCGCATCAATCCCAAGACCGGCGCCGATGTCATGTTCATTTCCGCGCGATCCGGCAAGCAGCAGTTGTGGCGCATGAATATCGACGGCGGCGATACGCAGATGCTGACCGATGGAGCAGGCGAGGTCGCCAACCCTGCCTGGCGAGCGGACGGACAAGTGGTCGCGTTCGCGTGGTCACGCGGATTCGAGCTGGGCGGCTTCAATATCTTCGTAATGAGCGTGGCGGATCGCAAGATGGTGCAGCTTACCAAGGATTCCGGCGTGAATGAAAATCCGTGGTGGGGTCCCGATAATCTGCATATCGTGTATTCATCGAAGCGGCGCAACGGCCGCGTCGATATCACGCAAATCTACGTAATGACCGCCGATGGCCAGAATCAACGCAAGCTCACCAGTGCGGGCAATAACATGCAGCCGGTGTGGACTTCAGGAATTCAGTAGTTCCACAATTCTTTTTGCGCCGCCGCGAATTCCGCGACGATTTCTTCCTGCAACGCGTGCCGACCACCCGCAATCACAGGCATCCCGTCGACGAACACATCGCGAATCGCTGTTCGCTCCAGTGAAAAAACAATGTGATTGAGCAGCGACTCCGCGCTCGCGCCGGCGATGGACGGATCGTTCAGATCGACCGTGAAGAAATCGGCAGGCTTGCCGATTTCAAGCGCTCCTCCAGGCGTGTGAAGGCTCGCCGAGCCCGACGCAGTCGCGCTGCGGAACAATCGTCGCCCTAACGAGTCGTCATTCGCGAGCACCACGCGTTCGAGCTTATTCATGCGCAGGTGATACTCCAGTTCGCGCGCGTCTTCGAGAATGTCGATCTGGATGTTGCTATCCGATCCGAAGCACAGCGACGCGCCCGCGTTGTACAAGAGATCGGCAGGAACCGCGCCATCGCCAAGATTGCGCTCCGATGTGGGGCAGGCGCAGATCGACGATCGCGCCGAGCCCAAAAATCCCGCCTCTTCCGGCGTGATGTGAATCGCGTGAATCGCCGTGAAATTCGAATCGAGAATGCCGTTGTCGTGCAGCAATTCAACGGGACGACGGCCGTATTCGCCGTTTGACGCCTCCACTTCGCCCGGCTGTTCAGAGACATGCATGTGGATCGGCAAATGGTTCGCGCGCGCGTACGCGACAACTTCCTTTAAGTATTCAAGCGGCGCGGCACGAACGCTATGCGGCGCGACCGCAACGGTCGATTTGCCGAGCTTCGACTTCTGTAACTCGTCCGTGTCGCGAAGAAAATCATCAACTTTCGGGGTGATGAAGCGGATCTGCCCAGGATCAGGATCGCGCTTCCACCCCGCACGAACGTAGGCCGTCCGCAGCAGCGCGATGCGGATGCCGATCTCATCGGCCGCGCGCAGAATCAGCATCGCCAGCAGATTGCGATTCTCATACGGCACACCGCCCGGCGAGTGATGGAGGTAATGAAACTCGCCGACGGTGGTGATCCCGCTCAGCGCCATTTCCAAGAAAGCCATGCGCGCGGCGCGATAGATCATCTCGGGCGTGACGGAGTTGGCGGCGCGATACATGCTCTCGCGCCAGGTCCAGAAAGTGTCTCGATTGGCGGAGGTTCGATATTCGGTGCGCCCGCGGATCAGCCGCTGGAACGTGTGCGAATGAACATTGACCAGTCCGGGCAGCATCGCGCGACCAGACAATCGCACGGCGCGCTCCAGTTCGTCCGGCTCACGCGAAAATCGCACGATGCGGCCGTTCTCGTCGGCAACCATCGCCAGGCCGGATTCGAATCGTTCGCCGGTGTAGATGAGATCAGGAAGCCACAACACAACCAGTGTAGTGTGTCAGCTCAGCCTGCTCGAGCCGAGAGTCGTCTCGGCTCTTCTTTAGATCGGCGAAAATGGAGCGGTGCGCCGCCGGATCTCTTCAACGATGATGACGTGGTCACACCGGGTGTCGGCGATCGTACTGTGCGCCATCGTGACATACGCGCTCCTGCGGGTTCCATTTCCAGCCGGGCCCACGGCGATCGCAGTCACCGTGATTTGGATTGCGTTGGCGGTATTCGTTACCATCCGCCTGTTTCAGCTAAAGACCGTCGACATCGATGGCACTGATCTGGTCATTTCAAACTTCGGGCCTGAAGTTCGAGTTCCGCTCGCCGAAGTGAACAAGATCTCCGGCGCGCGCGGCGGCAAGGGCGCGATTAAGCTGACCTTCCGCAATCCCACCGAAGTCGGCGAGCGAATCTATTTCCGTCCTCCGCGATATTACGGCTTGCTGTTGCCGTGGCAGCCGCATCCGCTGGTGAATGAGCTACGCCAACTCGCCGGACTCGACGGGAGCTCTTCGTGACACCACCTGACTTGCCGCTGCAATCGGACCGGCGCAAATTATCCTCACCATTCCAAACGTGGTCGCTGCGCATCTGGGCCCCAATATTCACGGCTGTGTGGAGCTGGTTTATGACCGTTCTCGTCGTGAAGGGCGCAGCTCCATGGCCAACGCTGTTGGGAATCCCGTTCGGGGTGTGGCTCACCGTCCGTGCCTATCGGCTCAAAACAGTCGAGATCGAAGGGAGCGAGCTGGTGATTTCCAACCTCGGCAGAGAGGCGCGGGTCCCCTTCATTAAAGTAATGATGGTTCGGGGTATTGGAAATGAAATGATGATCAAGTTCTGCGAGGAGACGATCTTCGGCGGCCAGATTCGATTCCTGCCGTACAATCCGTGGAACTTGACGTGGCCGTTTACCGAGCATCCGCTCGCTGCCGAATTGCGTCAGTTGTGCGGATTGCCCCCGGACCCGAACGCGCCGCGGCGATTCATCGATTGGTGAAACTCTGCGGCTTACTACCAACGCGACCTGATAGAATCCGTTCACATGAGCGCCGTCTATCCCCCGTCGGATGAGTTCGTCAGCAAGGCCCAAGTCAAAGGCATGGAGGGCTATCTCGACCTCTACAATCGAGCCAAAGACGATCCCGAAAAGTTCTGGGGCGAATTCGCCAAAGAAAACATCCACTGGTTCGAACCCTGGACCAAGGTGCTCGATTGGCAGGCGCCATTCGCCAAGTGGTTCGTGGGAGGAAAGACCAACGTCAGCTACAACTGCCTCGATCGCCATCTGACCACGCCGCGCAAGAACAAGGTCGCGATCCTGTGGGAAGGCGAGCCGGGCGAGCTCAGGTGCATCACCTATCAGGAACTCCATCGCCTGGTGTGCCGCTTCGCCAACGTTCTGAAATCGCGAGGCTATCAGGCCGGCGACCGCGCCGTGCTGTACATGCCGATGCTGCCCGAATTGCCGATCGCGATGCTCGCCTGCACCCGCATCGGCATTATTCATAGCGTGGTGTTCGGCGGATTCTCGGCCGAAGCATTGAAGGCGCGCATTAACGATCTGGGCGCGTCCATCGTGATCACCTGCGATGGCGGATATCGCCGCGGCCGCGAAGTGAAACTGAAGCCCGCCGTCGACGAAGCCCTGCCCGATTGCCCGTCGGTTCGCGACGTGATCGTCTACAAACGCACCGGTTCCGATACGCCCATGCAGATCGGCCGCGACCACTGGTGGCATGAACTCGACGCGAATTCGCATGACGATTGCCCGGCCATTCCGTTCGACAGCGAGCAGCCGTTGTTCGTGCTCTACACCTCCGGCACCACCGGCAAGCCGAAAGGAATTCTGCACACCACCGGCGGCTACATCACGCAGGTCACCTCCGCCATGAAATGGATTTTCGATCTGCGCGAGGAGGACACCTACTGGTGCTCGGCCGATATCGGCTGGATCACCGGCCATAGCTACATCGTGTACGGTCCGCTTTCCGCGGGGACCACCAGCGTGATGTACGAAGGTTCGCTCGATTATCCGGCGTTCGACCGCTGGTGGCGCATCGTCGAAAAGTATCGCGTCAACGTGCTCTACACCTCGCCCACCGCGATTCGTGCGCTGATTCGCCAGGGCGAGCAGTGGCCGAAGGCGCACGACCTATCGAGCCTGCGTCTGCTCGGTTCCGTCGGCGAACCGATCAATCCGACGGCGTGGGAATGGTATTACCGCGTGATCGGCAAGAGCCGCTGCCCCATTGTCGATACCTGGTGGCAGACCGAAAACGGATCGATTCTGATTTCGCCGATGCCGGGCGCGGTGCCGACCAAACCAGGATCGGCGACGCTGCCGATGCCCGGCGTTATTCCCGAAATCGTCGATCTGCAAGGCAAGCCGGTGGGCACGGATAAAGAAGGTTATCTGATCATCAAGCGCCCCTGGCCCAGCATGACCCGCGGCATCTGGGGCGATCCCGAGCGCTTCAAGCAGGAATATTGGAGCAAAGTTCCCGGCGCCTATTTCACCGGCGACGCCGCGCGCCGCGATGTCGATGGTTATCTGTGGGTGCTGGGCCGCGTCGACGATGTGATGAACGTCAGCGGCCATCGTCTAAGCACCATGGAAGTGGAATCGGCGCTGGTCCATCATCCCGCGGTGGCGGAAGCGGCGGTGGTCGGCAAGCCGCACGAGATCACCGGGCAAGCGGTGTGCTGCTTCGTCACGCTCAAAAAAGGCGAGTGGAATCATGACGAGCTCGGCAAGGAGCTGCGGCAGTGGGTGGCGAAAGAAATCGGCAGCTTCGCGCGGCCGGAAGAAATTCGATTCTCCGACGCGCTGCCGAAAACGCGCAGCGGCAAAATCATGCGGCGATTGTTGCGGGAGATCGTGACCACGCATTCGGTCGCCGGCGATGTGACCACGCTTGAAGATATGAACGTCGTGACAGCGTTAGCCGCACAACAAGACGAAGAGTGAAACATTCCCAGGACATCGTTCTGCTTGAACTGGGCGTCAATTTCCTGGTGACTTCAATCCTCGCTGCCTTTGCATGGTTGATGCAGTTCGTGGGTTTGCCGACGCTCAATGCCGCGAACGCCAAAAAACGCCGCATCGCCAATTCGGCGTTCATGGCGTTTCCCATGCTCGCCGAAGCCGCCACGACGATCATGCTTCTGCGCAATCCATCGCTGCCGTTAGTCGTCGCGGCCGTGTTATGGCTCGGCGCGATCGCCGGGACGATTGGATTCACGCTCGCCTATCCGCGTTTGTCTCTCGATTTACTCAAGCGCTGGAACCTGCTGCGCGCCCTGTGCTGGAGCGCGCGCTCCTGTCTGCTCGTCGCGATCATGATGCGTTGAATCAGGCCGGTCTGGCCCTGAACGGGGATCGGTTTCGTGCGCGGGTACCCGGTTCTGCTAACATTCACGGCATGCAAGGGAATGATCAGGTCCTGAAATGCCTGGGCGAGGCGCTCAAAGCCGAACTCACCGCCATCAATCAATATTTCCTGCATTCGAAGATGTGTGAGAACTGGGGTTACCTGCGGCTCGGCCAGTATTACCGCAAGGAATCGATCGAAGAAATGATCCATGCCGAAAAGCTGATCAATCGCATCATCTTTCTGGAAGGCGCGCCGAATATGTCCGACATCGGCCATATCAACGTGGGCAAGAACGTGAAAGCGCAGTTTGAAAGCGATCTAAAGTTGGAGCTGGACGCGGTGCATCATTTGAATGCGTCCATCAAGGTCGCCAGAGACGCAGGTGACAACGCGTCGCGCGCGCTGTTCGAACTGATTCTGAAGGACGAAGAAGAGCACGTCGACCATATCGAAGGAATTCTGCACGCCATGGGCGAGGCCGGACTCGAGAATTTCCTGGCCCAGCAGATTCACAAAGGTGAAGACGACGAGAAGTGAAGCGGAACGGTTTGGTTCGCATCTAACAGTCAGTGCATCAGGTTGTCATCCTCGGCGGCGGATTCGGTGGACTCTATGCCGCGCAGGCGCTAGGCAAGTTGAACGCGCCCGTCGAAATCACGCTGGCCGACCGGCGCAATTTCCATTTGTTCCAGCCGTTGCTGTATCAGGTCGCCACGGGCTCGCTCTCGCCCGGTGAAATCTCTTCGCCGATTCGCGCCATCCTGCGCCATCAGAAAAATGTCGAAGTGATTCTGGCAGAGGCGACCGGGCTCGATACCGCGAATCGCAAAGTGATCTTGTCGGACGGCGAACTGCCCTACGATTCGCTGGTGGTCGCCACCGGCTCGCAGAGTTATTATTTCGGTCATGACGAATGGCGCACGGTCGCGCCCGGCTTGAAAACCATCGAAGACGCCACCACTATTCGCCACAAAATCCTGTACGCCTTCGAAGCGGCCGAACGCGAGCACGACCCCGACAAGCGCCGCGCCTGGCTGACCTTCGTGATCGTCGGTGCCGGACCCACTGGCGTGGAACTGTCGGGCGCGCTGGGCGAAATTTCGCGCGACACGTTGCGTCACGATTTTCGTTCCATCCGCCCGGAGGAATCGCGCATCCTGCTGCTCGAAGGATCGCGGCACGTGCTGCCGTCCTATCCCGAAGAATTGTCGATCGATGCGGAGCGTTCGCTGATCAAGCTGGGCGTGCGCCCGCGCGAGAACGTGCGCGTGACCTCCATCGACGATCATGGCGTCACGCTCGATTCGGGCGAGCATATCGCTTCGCGAACAGTGCTGTGGGCAGCGGGCGTGCGTCCCAACGGTTTCGCGAAAGCGCTGGCGGCGGCGGGGGCGAAGCTGACCAACTCCGGCCAGGTGATCGTCGAACCAGACCTCACTATCGCCGGTCATCCTGAGATTTTCGTGGTCGGCGACCTGATGTATTTCGAGCAAAAGGGCAAGCCGCTGCCCGGCACCGCTCCAGTCGCGATTCAGCAGGGCCGTTACGTGGCGCGCGTGATCGCGCGGCGATTGAAGGATCAACCCACCGAATCGTTCTGGTATCACGACAAGGGCAGCCTGGCCGTCATCGGGCGCAGAGCAGGCGTGTGCGATCTGGGCCGCGTCCGTTTTCACGGCGCGCTGGCCTGGCTCGCGTGGCTGCTGATCCACCTGACCTATCTGGCGCAATTTCGCAATCGCCTGATCGTGTTCATCCGCTGGGGATTTCAGTATCTGGCGTTCGATCGCGGCGCGCGCTTAATCACCGGCGAACAACGCGAACATCTGGATTAACTCGAAATCACTATGAGGCGCGGACGTCAGTCCGCGAGTTCGGGCGCAACGGATGTGCCAGCCCTTACACTGAAATCAGTGGATCGTTTCTGGATCAAAAATTTCGGCTGCCGAGCCTCGCAGGCGGACGGCGCGGCGATCGAAGCCGGGCTCGCGGCAAAGGGCCTCGCGGCGAGCGAGATCGCCGATGCCGATCTGCTCGTTCTCAATACGTGCACTGTGACCGCGACCGCCGATGACGAAGTTCGCCAGACCGTTCGCAAGCTGCATCGAGACCATCCCGAGGCTCGCATCCTGATCACCGGCTGCTATGCGCAGCGCGCGCCCGAAGAGCTGGCTGCGATTCCCGGAGTGTCGCTGGTGGTCGGCAATTCGCATAAAACCCGCATTCCGGATCTCGTATCAAGCGGCGCCGCTATCACGGCCAGATCGAGATCGGCGACATATTCGCGCAGAAAGATTTTCTCTCGGCACCGGTGGAGGATGCGATAGGCGATCGCACCCGTCCGAACCTGAAGATTCAGGACGGCTGCAACAATCGCTGCTCCTTCTGCATTATTCCGTACGTACGCGGGGCCAGCCGCAGCGCCCCGTTCGATCAGGTGATCGCGCAGGTCCGCGCACTCGCCGCCAAATATAAAGAGGTGGTGCTGAGCGGAATCAATCTGGGCCGCTGGGGCCGCGATTTTCCTGGACGAATCCGCTTAGCCGATCTGATTCGACAATTGCTGAATGAGACCGAAGTCGCGCGATTGCGCCTCAGCTCCGTCGAACCGATGGACTTCTCGGACGATCTGCTGCAACTGATGGCGGAATCGCGGCGCATCGCCAAGCATGTGCATGCACCGCTGCAATCAGGATCGGACAGCGTGCTGCGCCGCATGCATCGCAAGTATCGTCCGCGGCATTATGCGGATCGGATTCGCAAAGCACGAGCACTGATGCCTGATTGCGCAGTAGGCGCGGACGTCATGACCGGATTCCCCGGCGAAACGGACGACGAGTTCGAGGAATCACGCGCGTTCATCGAATCGCTGCCGTTCACCTATCTGCACGTGTTCACTTATTCCGAACGGCCGGGAACGCCGGCGGCGGAATCGGAGCAAGTGCCGGTCGCGGTGCGCAAACAGCGGACTCATGTCCTGCGCGATCTCGCCGCGCGAAAGAATCTCGAATTCCGGCAGTCGATGGTTGGGCGGATGATTTCCGCAGTGACTCTAGATCAGGACGCGCTGAGCGAAAATTACCTGAAGATCAAACTGGCCATGGCGCGCGACCCCAACGAACTAATCGACGTGAAGATCGCGGGCGTGACCGCGGATGGATTGTACGAATCCGGCGCGCTGCCCATCGTCACCTAGAGTCGTGGCGCAGGCATTCTTGCCTGCAGAGCCGGCAGTCGTGCCGGCTCTTCCGGACTCTTGTTAAAGAAGAGCCGAGACGACTCTCGGCTCAGCAGGCGACAGCCTGCGCCACGTACATAGTAAGTAACGCCGCCATCAGCTCGATCCCGTCCCACAAATTCTGAATCCGCAGATTTTCGTTGAACGTGTGCTGATTGTCGTCATGATTCGCAGTCGGAATCGCGATGGTGCGCGTTCCCAGCGTCCGCTCGACGATATCGCGAGGATCGCTGCCGCCGCTGGTGGGAAGCAGCACGGTCGCGCCGCGCACGCGTTCCACCGTCCGAATAATTTCCTGCGAAATCGGCAGATCCATCGACGTGCGCACGGCGTTGTACCCGCCCGGCCGCTCAATCACCTTCGCGACCTTCGCATGCGACATGCGAATTGCAGCATTGGGATCGTGATCCACGATGAAATATCCCTGCTTGCGAATGTGATCGATCAGCCGCAGCGCCGTCTGATGATGATCCATCCCTTTGACCAGCCGCATGTCGATCGACGCGGTCGCAGTCGCGGGAATCACGTTCGAAGCCCGCTCGCCCGCTGCGCGCCGACGACATGCCTCGAACGTTCAGGGACGGCATGTTGATCAACTCGATCAATTTCTTCGGCGCATTCTCAGTGATGCCGAGCCATAGCTCGCGCATGATATCGCGATCGGTATCGGGCGCGGATTCGATGGCCGCGTTCGGTCTCGCTCAGCGGCTCGATGCCATCATAAAAATGATCGACCAGGACGCGGCCGTTTTCATCCTTCATCGACGCCAGCAACTGCGCGAGCATCATCGCCGGATTCGGCGCCCAGTTTCCGTAATGCCCGCTGTGCAGTTCGCGGCGCGGGCCATAAAGAGTGATATCGACCGTGGTGATCCCGCGCGCGCCGAACGTGATCAGCTGCCGCCGCGTCTGATGCACCGGCCCGTCGCAGATGAACCACATGTCGCCCGAAAACAGTGGCTTGTTCGCCGCCAGAATCTTCTCGAGATTCACCGAGCCCGCTTCTTCCTCGCCCTCGAACGACGAACTTGATATTCGATTTCGTCTTCCAGCCCGCCGCCGTGATCGCATCGAGCGCGGCGATCATCTGATGACGCCCAGCTTGTCGTCGCCCGCCGAGCGCGCGTAAATGCGCGACTCCGGATCGAAATGCGACGCGGGCAGCGGAATCACGCGCCCGTCTTTTTCGAGCGATTTGTCGCGCAGCACCGGCTGAAACGGCGGCGTCGCCCATTCTTTCGGATCGAGCGGCTGGCCGTCGTAATGCGCGTAGAAGACCAGCGTTCGCGTAGCGCCGGGAGTCCGGATTTCGCCGAAGACGACGGGATTCGACCCGGGGACGCTCACCAGCTTGCGGGCGACGCCGCGCTTCTCCAGCATCTTCGCGATGAAGTCGGCGTTGCGCTGGATGTTGGCGCGGTCGCTGGCGATATTGGGAATCGAGAGAAGCGCGATGTACTCGTCGACGATGGCGCGCTCATGCTGCTCGCGCCACTCGCGAACCTGCGCCGCACGCGATGCCGGCCATGAGGATCGCAAAAGCAGCTTTCACATCTCTCTCCGATTTTCGAGCGATTTCGAAATGGTCACTTCATCCGAAAACTCCAGGTCGCTTCCCACCGGAATCCCCATCGCGATACGTGTCACTTTCAGACCCAGCGGCTTCAGCAAGCGCGAAAGATATACCGCCGTCGCTTCGCCTTCCACCGTCGGATTGGTCGCCAGAATAATTTCCTTCACGTCGCCCTGCGCGATCCGGTCCAGCAATCCTTTGATGCTTCAACTGCTCCGGCCCGATGCCGCGCAGCGGCGAAATCGATCCGCCCAGCACGTGATAGAGCCCTTCGAAGGTGCGCGTGGTTTCGATGGGCAGGATATTGTGCGGCTCCTCCATCACGCAGATCTTGGAGCGGTCGCGATGCGGATCGCGGCAATAGGGGCACAGCTCCGCGTCGCTGATGTTGTTGCATTCCGCACAGATCCCCAGATTGTCTTTCACGTCCAGCAGCGCCGCCGAAAGATTCGCGGCGTTTTCACGCGGCGATCGAAGCACGTGAAACGCAAGCCGCTGCGCGGATTTCTGTCCGATGCCCGGCAGGCGCCGGAACTCGTCGATCAATCGCTGTAATGGCGCGGCAAAATCCGGCATGAAGGATTAAAGCAATCCGGGCGGCAACCCCATGCCACCGAGCATTCCACCCATCTTCTTCTGCGTCTCCTCGTCGACCTTCTTGGTGGCTTCGTTGCAGGCGGCCATCACCAGGTCCTGCAGCATCTCGACGTCGCCCGCCACTTCAGGATCGATCTTCACGCCGGTGACATTCTTGTGGCCGTCCATCTTGACGGTGACCATGCCGCCGCCGGCCGAGGCTTCGACGCGTATCAGCGCGACCTCCTCCTGCATCTTCTGCTGCATCTTCTGCGCCTGCTGCATCATCGCCTGCATGTTGCCGGGCATTTTCATGCTGATCTCCTCACAAGAGCTGCTCGCTAATTGTCCCTGAGATTTCGTACCGTCCGCACCTGGCTGTCGGGAAACATTTCCTGGAACCGCCGCACTTCCGGATTCTCCATCGCCCGTTCGGTTGCTTCATTCGCCGCCGGGGCGGAAGGTTTCGCCGCCATCGGCACAGCCGCCGTCTCGCCGATCTTGATGGTGATCCGAACCGAGCGCCCCAGCGTCTTGATCACGGCCGCTTCAAATCCGGGCTGCTTCAGATACATCGAATACATTTTCGGCGTCGTCACGGTCAGCTCGTTCGGCGCTTCGACGATTTCGGAATGCTCCACCGCATCGGCAATGTGCGTTTGCTTCGCTTCCATCAATGCCCCGTGCAATCGCGACCGAAGGTCGCCCGTGTCGAGTGATGCCACCGCCGGACGCGGCTGATGAAACCGGCGCCGGCGCGGGTCGCGAAACCGGAGGCGTCTTCTGCGGCGCAGGGGCCGGCCCGCCGCCCGACGATCCCAGACCCGCAATCGCCTCTTCAATCGATTGCAATTTCCCGGCGTGCACCATCCGCAGCAGTCCAATTTCCAGATGCAAGCGCGGCTGCAGCGACGCCTGCAGATCGGTGAACAGCTCCAGCGACATTTGCAGATAGCGCGTCAGATCTTCCTCGCTGAATCGCGCGGCAGTCTCGGCCAGCTTGCGCTGTTCCGCAGGCGACGCCGCGATCAGGCGCGTAGTCTCGCCCGCTCCCGCGATCTTCACCACCAGTAAATTCCGGAAATAACGAGCAAGCTCCCGCGCGAAGTGCTGCAGGCTGCGGCCATTCGATTCGAGCTCCGCCACCACGTCCAGCATCCGCGCCGAATCGCTCGCCGTCAGCGCCTCCGACACGCGATCCAAAGACTCCAGCGAGAACATCCCGAGCAGCGCCCGCACCTCGCCCGCATCCAGTTTCGCTCCGCAACACGCGATCGCCTGATCCAGCGCCGAAAGCGAATCGCGCACGCTCCCCTCGCCCGCTTGCGCCAGCACGCTCAGCACTTCCGGTCCAGCCTCGATGCCTTCCTGCTTCGCGATCCATTCAATGCGCCCCACCAACTGCGCGAAATCGACCGAGCGAAAGCTGAACTGCTGGCACCGCGACGCGATCGTCGTCGGAATCTTGTGCGATTCGGTGGTACACAGGATGAACACCACCCACTCGGGCGGCTCCTCCAGCGTTTTCAGCAGCGCGTTGAATGCTTCGTTGGTGATCTGGTGCGCTTCGTCGACGATGAAGATCTTGTAGCGATCGCGCGCCGGGCGATAGCGGACGTTTTCGCGCAACTCGCGCATCTCATTAATGCCACGATTGGACGCCGCGTCGATCTCGATCACGTCGACCCCGGAGCCTCCGGCGATTTCCAGGCAGCTCGCGCACTTGCCGCACGGGGTCGCGGTGGGACCGAATTCGCAATTCAAACATCGCGCCATGATCCGCGCGACCGTGGTTTTTCCGGTGCCGCGCTGGCCCGAAAAAATATACCCATGCGCGATGCGCTTTTGCGCGATGGCGTTTTCAAGCGTGGTCTTGACGTGCTCCTGCCCGATCAGTTCGGTGAACGTCTGGGGACGATACTTGCGCGCGATAACCTGATACATGAAGGCGGGTGAAACACTATTCTATCGCGGCGGGACCACTCGCTAGCGCAGCGATCATCGTCGTTTGAGGCGCGGACGTCGGTCCGCGCTTTGGGCTGCTGGGCGGCAGGTGAACCGGATGCGCCCGGTGCGAAGATACCGTTGCGCCTTTAAGAGAATTTCGCATCGCGTCGCTCTAGCTCCGAACGCAGAATCGAGCGATGGCACCACGCTTCTTCATCGCAATAGCATCCGATGGAGAAGTTGGTCTGATGGGAGAGCGCCGCCAGAAGGTCCAATGTCCTCGCCGCATCGTGATCTTTCAACTCCGCCCGGAATTTGCGCACGAAACTCGCCCAGACTTTCGCATCATGAACTCTCTTGGCGGCTAGAGCCATCTCCACCAACGGCTGCGTTGGCGCGATCACCGGCAGCCACACATCGTAAAAATCGCGCTTCGCGAATTCCGATTTGGGCACGCCGCGCGGCGGCCGCCGGACTGTGCCGATGCGCAATCCCTCTCCCGATTTTCTTGGAGTTCCGAGACGGACGATGGAGATCGCCACGAGAGTTTTCTTAAGGAGGAAGTATGCCAGACCCCGGGTAATCCGCGGCACACGAGTTAAACCGCTACCGTTGCTTCCTTCCGGACCTGGCGGGGTTCGCAGCCGCCCGTTGCACGAAGCCCGGAGCCTGACAACCGTCCATCGTATCAGACTGCGCGTTTGCGCCCAATTTCTAGTAGTCGGTCAGTTTTGCGTAGCGCAGGCCATCGGTTTTCGTGGCCTGCGTTCAAGAACTCGCCGGCGACAAGAATCGATCGCCTGCGCTACCGCAACCTGACCCACTACCCGATTTCTAAGGCGAGATTGCAGGAGAGGAACCGGCCGCCAGGCGCACATTCTCATAGTGCAGCCCGCCCAAACAAAATCCGCGCCATCCCTAAAAATCGTTATGGTCGACGACAACCATCGCGATCGCAACCTGTGCCGCATTTTGCTTAAGGAAACACTCGGCTCGCGCCTCGAGTTTTTCGAAGCCGCCGACGCCGCTGCAGGACTGCGGCTGTGCCGCGAGCAGTCGCCTGATTGCGTTCTGCTCGATTACAAACTCCCTGATATGACCGGCATCGAGTTCCTGGAGAAACTCCGATCCACCGACGAACCGGGTATCCAGGGCGCGGCGGTGGTGATGCTGACGGGGCTTGCCGATGAGCAAGTCGCGGTGGACGCGATGAAATCGGGCGCTCAGGATTATCTGGTGAAGGATCGCATCACGCCGGAAGGCCTGCTCTCCGCCATCGAAAAAGCGGGCGAAAAAGTCGGACTGATTCGTTCGTTGCATGATGAGCGGGACCGCCTGGCGCAATCAGTGGCCGAAAAAGATGTGCTGCTTCGCGAAGTGCACCACCGCGTCAAAAACAATCTATACGTGATCATCAGCCTGCTCAACATGCAGGCCGCCGCGCGATCGGCGGACGGAGCGATGGGCGAGGCGCTCGCGCAGGCGCTCAACGAAAGCCGCAGCCGTATCGAATCGATGGCGCTGGTTCATGAACAGCTCTATCAGAACGACAATCTGCGCGAAGTGGATCTCGCCAAACACGCGTCGGTGCTGCTCTCGAGCCTGTTCACTTCTTACGGCGTCGATCCGGCGCGAATCTCCGGCTCCGTGAACGTGGATCCGCTGCCGGTGGGCGTCGATCGCGCGATTCCGGCCGGCTTGATTCTGAACGAGCTCATCTCCAACGCGCTGAAGCACGGATTTCGCGACGGGCGATCCGGGTCGATTCGCGTAGAGGGCGGGCGCTCCAACGGCAAGGTGACACTGGCGGTGCGCGATGATGGCATCGGCATCCCCGAGGGTGTCGAGCCCAGGCGATCGGGCTCGCTGGGCCTCGAAATCGTCCGCATTCTCACCAAACAACTGAACGGCGTGTTCGAACTCGATCGCACCGGCTCCACCACTTTTCGAATTTCGTTTCCCGAGGAGTAACTCTCATGCAAGCTTCTGCAGCGCAAGGCACCCATAGCGGCGTAGTTTCGCGAAGGGTGCTGATCGTCGAAGACGAAGGCCTGATCGCGCACGATATCTCCAGCCGCCTGCAGGCGCTGGGGCACCATGTGGTCGGCATGGCGAGCACCGCGCGTGAGGCGATCGAACTCGCCTCCTCAGCCGAGATTGTGCTGATGGACATCCATATCGATGGGCCGCGCGACGGCATCGAAGCAGCGGCAGAGATTCGCGAACGCTTCCGCATTCCGGTGGTGTTTCTCACCGCTTATGCCGATCGCGCCACGCTCGATCGCGCCAAGATCGCCGAGCCGTTCGCCTATATCGTAAAGCCGCTGTCGCACGCGACGCTAAACACTTCTATCGAAATCGCGCTGTACAAGCACCGCATGGAACGGATGCTCGAAGAACGCGAGGCGTGGCTGCGAACGATTCTGGGCTCCATCGGTGACGCGGTGATCGTGACCGATCCGGAGGGCCGCGTGCTGATGCTGAATCCAGCCGCGGAGAAAATCACCGCCAGCGTTTTGCCGGAAGCCCAGGGCCAGCCGCTCGCCAGCATCGCAGGCTTGACCGAAACGTGTTCAGACCAGCTTTCCGAGCATCAGGAAGCCTCCGAGCCGGTGGCGCTGGCGATTCTGCGCGATGCGCCCGTGGCGCTCGATCGCAATTGGCGCTTGACCGCGCGCAACGGGCGCGAGATGCGCATCGAGGGAACGGTCGCACCCGTGAAAGCGTCGGGGCAGGCGATCGGCGCGGTGATGAGTTTTCGCGATGTGAGCGCGCGCGAATGGGAAGAGCGGCAGCTTCGCCAGACGCAGAAAATGGAAGCGGCCGGACGGCTGGCGGCTGCCGTCGCCAACGAATACTCCAACCTGCTGGCGATCATGCGCAACCAGGCCGAGCAGCTTCTGCGCCAGTTCAGCGAATACTCTCCGGCGCGGCGCGCGGCCGAGGAGATCCAGCAGGCAGCGGCCGCGGCCGAACAGATCAATCGCAGACTATCGGCATTCGGGACCCGCCAGGTGGGACACCAGGAAGTGGTGAGCCTCAATAGCCTGCTGCGCAAAGCCACCAAGCTGATCGAATCGGTGACCGGACCGCGCATTGCAGTGACCGTTCGCACCGCCCCCGCCACCGGGCGCGTGAAGATCGATGCCGCGCAGATCGAGCAGGCCATCATGACGCTGGTGATCCACGCCAGCGCGACGATGACCGCCGGCGGGGCCGAGGGCGGGAGGATGCTGATCGAAACCGGAAACGCCGAACTGCCCGGGCATGGCCGCGGCTCCAGTTTCGTGACGCTCCACATCACCTACGACGGCCCCCAACCCGATCCCGAAAAGCTGTTCGAGCCGGCGGCGGCGGGCGATGAGGGATTGGCCTTGTCGATGGTGCACGCCATCGTCATCGAGCACGGCGGCTACATATCGGCACAACGAATGGCAGCGGGCGGTTCCCGTTTCGAAATGCTGCTGCCGCGACAAGCAGGCCTGGCTTTACTGCCGCAACCGGCCACGCCCCATGCGCGCGCGATTCTGCTGGTGGAGGATCGCGACCGGGTTCGTCTGCAGCTTCATAATTTCTTTGAAGCGAGCGGCTACAACCTGCTCGAAGCGGCGGATCCGGCGGAAGCCCTGGCCATCGCGCAGATGCACGAGGGCGGCCTCGATCTGTTGATCGCCGATGCGGCGCAGGCCGATGTGATCGCGGCGGCGCTCGAAGTGAACGCGCGCCCGAGAATCCTGCGGATGGTGGATGGGGCGGAGAGCGGCGTAGGGGAGATCAGGCGGCCGTTTTCGCAACAAACGCTACTTGACAAGGTGCAGGCGTTGCTGAGCCCGGCGAAA
This sequence comes from Terriglobia bacterium, assembly GCA_963819125.1. GTDB lineage: Bacteria > Acidobacteriota > Terriglobia > Bryobacterales > Bryobacteraceae > Palsa-187. The sequence continues at coordinate 74,016 of CAWFUQ010000002.1, read as the reverse complement.
GAAATCGAGCCTGCCATCGCAGGATGAAGGAGCCGCGACGCTCCGGAGCGCACAGGCGGTTTGTGCCGTTGTGCGCGATCAATCTTTGAGGCGCGACGGTGACGGAGCGCGTTTGGGCTACACCACAGTCGAGAAATCCGGAAAGTTCGGTGCTGGCGATAGGATGCGTTGCTAGGAAGCCCGCTTCTGGCGGGGTTCTTCCTCGTCATCGTAGGGCGAGGCTACATCCAGGTCCTCGGCTTCGAAGACATGATCGCAGTCCAGGCATCGCATGTAATCGACCCCGTCGCGTCGCATCAAAAACTCCGTGCGCTTGTGCTCGCAGCCCGCCATACCCGCCATAAGAGACGCAGATTATTCCCTATTCTAATGAGGCGGCTCGCATTGTCAACCCCCCAATTGGACTGATTTTGACTTATCGCGCTGACCAAGCCTTCAAACGGCGGGCGCAGACCGAGATTCCGATCATCAAAAGCCCCATGGTCACCAACAGCCCGGCGAGCAGCGGCAGCAGCGTTACGTAGCGCCACAGAGGGTTTTGAATCATCACCCACAGAGCCCACGTGCAGCCTCCCCAAACCGCGAATAGCATCGAACCCAGGAAGATCCTCACTAGCGCAACCAGCGCGGCGAACGTCGCGGCGCGGACGCTCATGCGGGGCTGAAACGTGTGCGGGACCGCCAACCGCTCAAAGACCGGGCTGGTCTCGCCCCGGGAATCCGGGTCCCCGCTCGACAGCAGCTCTCGAAGTTCCTCGATCAGCGTCATGCCTTCTTCAGTATGAGCGTTTCCTCTCTTTTTAGAGCTCTATAAGTTATTCAAGACAGTGTCTTTTTTGCGATACAACCCCTGGGATGGGCGGCTTGACGCTTGCCTGGCCCGGTGATAACCTTCCGTGAGAAGATTGGAAAAGGTCCAATTCCGTCTGCAACTTAGGAAACCTTTGAGGAGGCTGCCAATATGGCCTACAAACTGACAGTAAACGGGAAATCGGTCACGGTCGATGTCCCTGCGGATATGCCCCTTCTATGGGTGCTCCGCGATACTTTGAGCCTGCGCGGCACCAAGTTCGGCTGCGGCATCGGGCAGTGCGGAGCTTGCACCGTGCACATCGGCGCACAGGCCACGCGATCCTGCCAGATGAAGATTGGCGACGTGGCGAATCAGAAAATCACCACGCTCGAAGGATTGTCGGCCGACGGAACGCACCCCGTGCAGGTCGCCTGGGCCGAGATCGACGTGCCGCAATGCGGCTACTGCCAGCCCGGACAAATGATGTCGGCGGCGGCGCTGATCGCGCGCAACCCCAATCCTGACGAAACGCAGATCGACGCCGCGATGAACGGCAACATCTGCCGCTGCGGAACGTATCCGCGCATTCGCCAGGCCGTTCGCATGGCCGCATCGCTCGCTAAGAAGGGCGGCGGGCGTCCGTCCTCGGGAGCGAGTTCCGGTGGTGGCGGCGGTTCTGCGCAACTCAGAAAGGAAGAGGAGTAAGCCATGGCGATGCCAACACAGAAATTCACGGAAGAACAAAAGACCATGCAGCGACGATCTTTCCTCAAGCTTTCGACTCTGGGCGGCGGCGCCGTGATGCTTGGACTCTATGAGCCGCTGGCATTAGCGCAACGCGCCGGCCGCGGCGGTCCCCCTCTTTCGCCGCTCGCGTTCATTAAGGTCGCGAGCAACGGCATCGTGACGATCATGGCCAAGAATCCGGAAATCGGCCAGGGCATCAAGACCACCTTGCCGATGGTGATCGCCGACGAGTTCGATGTCGATTGGAAAGACGTTCGCGTGGAACAGACCGACGTCGATCAGGCCAAGTACGGCGGCCAGAACGCCGGCGGATCGACCGCAATTCCGCAGAACTGGATGCCTCTTCGTCAGGTAGGCGCCGCTGGACGAGCCATGTTCGTCGAAGCAGCCGCGCAGACCTGGGGTGTTCCCGCGGCGGAATGTTCGACCGCATCGGGCAAGGTGTACCACAAGGCTTCCGGCAAGTCGATCGGCTATGGCGAATTGGCTGCGAAGGTCGCGACCATGACTCCGCCGGCGCCCACTTCGGTGAAGCTGAAAGATCCCAGCGAGTTCAAGATCATCGGCCAGCCGATCCACGGCGTCGACAACGCCGCGATCATCACCGGCAAACCGATCTACGGCATCGATCTGCAGTTGCCCGGCATGTTGTGGGCGATGTTCGTGAAGTGCCCTGTGTACGGCGGCAAAGTGGTCAGCGCCAATGTCGACGCGATCAAAGCGATGCCTGGTATCAAGCACGCGTTCATCGTCGAAGGCGGCACGGATCTGCAGGGCCTGATGCCCGGCGTGGCCATCGTGGGCGATAGCTGGTGGCTGGTGAAGACCGCTCGCGCCAAGCTGGATGTGAAGTGGGACGAAGGCAAGACCGCCTCGCAATCGTCGGAGCTGTTCGACAAGACGGCGGCGGAACTCAGCACCAAGCCGTACATGAACAAGCTGCTCGAAGAGGGCGATTTCAACGGCGCCATTTCGAGTGCGGCCAAAGTGGTGGAAGCCGCGTATTCGTATCCGTTCCTGTCGCACGCGCCGCTGGAGCCTCAGAACTGTACGGCATCGTGGAAAGACGGGAAGCTCGAGATCTGGTCGCCCAGCCAGACGCCCGGCTCCGGATTACAGTTGGTCACGCGGACCTTGGGTATCACGGATAAAGACGTGACGATTCATATGATGCGCACCGGCGGCGGATTCGGACGGCGTCTGACCAACGATTACATGGTCGAGGTGGCGCATATCGCGAAGACCATCGACGGGCCGGTAAAGCTTCTGTGGACCCGCGAAGACGATATGTCGCACGACTTCTATCGTCCCGGCGGTTATCACTTCTTCAAAGGCGGCGTGGACGCGTCGGGCAAGATCACCGCGTGGCGCAATCACTTTGTCACCTTTGGCGAAGGCGAGCGGTACGCGAACTCGGCCAACATGACGCCCACCGAGTTCCCGGCGAAAATGATTCCGAACTTCGCGTTCGGAGCGTCGACCATGCCTCTGGGCGTGCCGACCGGCGCGATGCGCGCGCCGCGCAGCAACGCGTTCAGCTTCGCCTATCAGGGCTTCATCGATGAACTGGCGCACGCGGCCGGCAAAGATCCGCTGCAGTTCCGCCTGGATCTGCTCAGCGTAACTCCGTCGGGATCGCTGGGGCAGTTCGATCCCGAGCGCATGAAGGGCGTGCTGGCTCTGGTTCGCGAAAAATCGGATTGGGACAATCGCAGCAAGCTGCCCAAGGGCCGCGGCAAGGGCGTCGCGTTCCAGTTCAGCCACAGCGGCTATTTCGCGCACGTCGCCGATGTCAGCGTCGATGCGAACAAGAAGGTGAAGGTCCACAAAGTGTGGGTGGCCGGCGATATCGGCAGCCAGGTGATCAATCCGTCCAGCGCGGTGAATATGTCGCAGGGCGCGGTGATCGAAGGTATGAGCCACCTGATGGGCTGGGAAGTCACTTTCGACAAGGGCCGCGCGGTGCAGCAGAATTTCGACAATTACCAGCCGACGCGCATTCGCCAGGCTCCGGAGATCGAGATTCATTTCCTGAACACCAAGTTCAATCCGACCGGGTTGGGCGAGCCGGCGCTGCCGCCGACTCCTCCGGCCATCTGCAACGCGATCTTCGCCGCAAGCGGAGTTCGAGTGAGGCAGTTGCCGCTGAAGAAGTCCGGCTTCGCCTGGGCGTAAATTCGGTCAATTAAAAATCAACGCGCTCCTTCTGTTCGCGATCAAGTGCACAGTATGGAGCGCGTTTTCTTTTTATCGACGTCCGCCAGCGGCGTGTCAGCGCACAGGCGATTGGTGCCGTTGTGCGCGATCCAGGTGTCAGCGCACAGGCGATTGGTGCCGTTGTGCGCGATCCAAGTGTCAGCGCACAGGCGATTGGTGCCGTTGTGCGCGATCCAAGTGTCAGCGCACAGGCGATTGGTGCCGTTGTGCGCGATCCAAGGAGTTGAGGCGCGAAGGTCACTGAGCGCGTTTGGGCGCAACGGCGCGGCGATTTCTCAAATCGATCGTCCGCGGCGCAAGGCTCTACCGGAGAGCGCTTGCTGACCGCGCAAGTTCTATCGCAAATCGAGCGGCGTGAGAACGCCACTCTTTTTTGTTCCCAATCGAATCGGGCGCGGCGGACCCTTGGGCGGCACCGTGACCTCGACCCACAACTCCTCGCCCGCCGGACGTTGCGACGGATCGTCGGCATGCTCGGGAATAAAATAATCGACCGGCGCGAACAACCTCCCGTTTTGAATCAATTCACCATCCTGCGCGACGACCGCCGTCAGCTTTCCGTTGCGCACTTCCAATCGCGCGTGCGAGTACTGATTTGAGTCGAAACCCGGCGCATCGATCAGGAGTCGCAGGCTGACGTAGCGGCCTCGAATCGGCAGACTCGGATCGTACGGCGCGGTTAGCACCCACACGCGCGGCATGGTCGCGCGATCGATCAGCATTTTCCCCGCGAGTGACAGCACCATGGCGACCTGCACCGCCCCGATCACGATTCCTCTGGTGAGCGCCGTCATGCAATCGACCTCGCCTGCGCGACCCATCGCCGCCGCATCCGTTCCAGCGCCCAGCCGCCTGCCAGAAACAGCACACCCAATCCGATCAGGCTGGCCGAGCGTCCAAGTTTGTCCATCACTTCGGAAAAATAAAAAAACAGCAGCGTGACCGCGAACCCGATCATGCCGATATTGATGCGCTCGCTGCGGGCGTCGCGAATTCCCCAGGCGACCATACCCGCTGCGCCGAGCCCACACCACGCATACACGCCGACGTTGTGCGTCGCCGCGATCAGCCCGAGCAGAAACACCCATGCGGCGGCGATCACGTTCGGCCACATCTCGCGGCCCCGCAGCCACAAGGCCAGCGTGAGCGGCAATCCGAACGCAAGCGTGTATCCGGCGGATTCGCGATTCCCGAATGTTCCCGGCACCGTGGTGCCCCACCACTCGTGCGCAGCCGCGAGCAGCAGCGCAAGCGGAAGAAATCCGATTGCGCCGATCCACACCAGGACTCGCCGCGAGGTGGTCATCCCGGTCCCGCGTGCGCGCTGCGAGATAACAGATCGAAAGCAGCAGTAGTCCCTCCAAAATCACCCGGAAGTAATGAGCTTGCTGCGCATGCGTCGGGACGGCCTCGATCCATTCGCCCGTCAACCAAAACGGAGTGAGCAGCGCAGTGAATCGCCAGTTGCAGCCAGTCGCGGCGCAGCGCCCACGCGATCCACGCGCCTGCGGCCCACAGCATCACGCCGCTGGGCCAGTGCGATTCCAGATTGAAGATCTGCCCGGTCAGGAAGATCGCCGCGCCCAGCGACGCCGTCCCGAGACCATGCATGACGATCCCGAAACTGCGGTTGTGGCGCGACGCAGCCACAGCGCCCGCGCCATGGAAGATCGCGACCATCGCTACCACCATCGCGAATCGTTCGCCCGGCGAAAGAGTGTCCCAATGCGCCGCGACGAACAGCAGCACGCCCGCGCCCAGCATCAGGCCCCCGAACGCCAGCGCCACAATCGCAGGCCAGCGCAGTCCCGTTGACCTTGGTGGCGCTGCTACTTCAGGAGCTCGTGATGCCTCGAACTGGCGAATGCGCGCGTCAATATCGGCGTCGATGCAGCCCCGCGTTACGCCAGCGTTCCAGCGCTGATTCCCATTCGGTCATTACATGGCCCCAACGTTGTCGAGGCTGCGCCACAGATACCAGCTCGCGACGGAGCAATACGGACGCCACGGCGCTGCGATGCGTTCCATTTCGTCGGGCTTGGGCAATTCCTCAAGGCCGTAAGCTTTCTTGATCGCGGCGCGAACGCCCAGATCGCCGGTGGGCAGGATATCGTGGCGGCGCAGCGCGAAAATCAGAAACATGTGGACGGTCCACACGCCGATGCCTTTGACGCGCGTCAGGTGCTCGATCACCGCGGCGTCTTCGAGAGCATTACAACCTTCGAAATCCACCTCGCCATCGCGAGTCATACGGGCGAGCTCGCGAATGTAGCTCATTTTTTGCTGCGATAGACCCAGCTTACGCATACGCTGCGGGCGCAGCTTCAAGATCGACTCCGGCGTTATGGGATCGGCCTTCGCCGCCTCTTTCAATCGCGTGAAAATGGTCAACGCGGCCTTGCCGTGAAGCTGCTGATACACAATCGACCGCACCAGCGTCTGGAACACCGGTTCGCGGTATTGAATCTTGTATGGCCCCACCCGTTCAATGATGGAGGCCATCACGGGATCGGATTTCTTCAGATGATTGAGTGCTTTTCGCATGGAACACGATTCCGGCCGGACGCATCTATCATTGTAATTATGTTGAAAGCTCTACCCCTCCTGCTCGCGTTGTCTGCAGCCGTCGCCGGGGCGCAGGACCAATCCGTGATCAAGGTTGATGTTGACATCGTCAACGTTCTGTTTTCAGTGCACAACAAGGCCAACGGCCTGGTGGGAAATCTGGAGAAAAAGAATTTTCAGGTTTTCGAAGATGGCAAGGAACAGGAGGTCAAGTATTTCACGCGCGAAACGGACCTGCCGCTGACCATCGGATTGCTGGTCGACACCAGCCAGAGCCAGGAGCGGCTGATGGATACCGAACGGCGCGCGGCGGCGCAGTTTTTCACGAAAGTTCTGCGGCAGAAGGATCTAGCGTTCTTGATGCAGTTCGGCGCCGAGGCGGAGCTGCTGCAGGATTCCACCAGCTCACCGCGTCTGCTTCAGGACGGCTTGAATCAACTGCGGCTGAGCGTACCGGTGGGCGGTTTGCATCCCGGGCCGGTGCCCACGCAGCAGAACCAGGCAGGGACGATTCTGTTCGATGCCGTGTTTCTCGCCGCGGATGAAAAGCTGCGTCACGAAGTGGGCCGCAAGGCGATGGTGCTAATTACGGACGGCGTCGATACGGGCAGCCGGTATTCGAAAGAGAAAGCGATCGAGGCCGCGCAGAAAGCCGACGCGATTATCTACAGCATCGATTATGAAGATCCGTCGGCGTATGGGCGTCCGTTCGGCACCATCGTGATCGGCGGAGGGGGCCAAGGCGAGGGCGACCTGCGGCGTATGTCGACCGAAACCGGCGGGCGCGTCTTCAAAGTGGATCGGCGGAATTCGCTCGACGATATTTTCCGCGACATTCAGGAAGAGATGCGCAGCCAGTACGCGATCGGGTATACGTCGAAGAATCCGAAGAAGGATGGGTCGATATCGCAAGATCGAGATCAAAGTCGACCAGAAGGATTATAAGGTGCAGGCGCGCAAGGGTTACTACGCCATCGAAAAAGAGAATTGATGGTAGTGCAGTCACAAGCGAATTCGCCAATGAATTCGGCCATTTCTTCAATTTCGCTTCGCCCGCCGTGCTATCTTCAAATCGACTTCATGGCCATGGAGTGAGTTGTGAATGATCCGTCATTGAATGTTCTGGACTCCCGTTCGGGCGCGGCTCGTAGCATGCGTTCGGCGGGAGATTCGTTTTAACCGGTTGAAATAATCTCGCGAAGCATCGAGACGGTGCCAGCGAATCAGGGGAGCATGATCGAAAACGCGAAGCTTCACATGGCGCCGCTCAGAATAGCGGTCCCGACCCTCCGTTAGATCAGCTTCTACGCATCGGCGGCCGGCACGCGCGGCGATAACCCGGAGCCCCGGCCGCTTCACAACCTATTCACGATTCCGCGTACAGTATCAGTGTGAGTAATCACCTCGCCGACCACGATTTGCCGGAAGGCCGCGAGAAGTGGATCGATGACGTCGAGGCGAGCCAGCGGAACATCGTGTTTCCTGACACGGTCCGCAATAACAGTCGCGTTGACCGGCTGCTATGGAACGGGTCGCGCGATGCGTCGCTGGTGCAACGCGTCGGGATCGCTTTCTTTGGCCTGACTTTCGCCGGGTTGGGCATCTTCTGTTTTTGGGGCGCGCGAGCCCGATCCCAGAGTTGGACGGATGTGATGGCGGACGTCGCGATTGGGTTGTTTGTTCTGATTCTCGGCGTGCATTTGTGCCTCAACGCCGTGATGCGGCGGAAACGTGCTGCTTCGAAATCGGAGCGCGCGCAATGCGCACCGAGCTACACGGACTCCTGCGGTTGTGAGCAGCCCAAACGCGCTCTCTTACGTTCGCGCCTCAACGGAAGTCAGGATTCATTTGGCATTGTTGGTGGACTGCGGGCGGTTGATGGGAAGGCACGGGTCGCTTGACAGCGTTGACTGCGCGTGAGAGAACGGATTGCATGATCGCGCGCATTTCAGCCACATTTGTACTTTGTACTGCCGCGCTGGTCGCGCAGCCGACCTTCACCAAAGACATCGCGCCGATCTTTCAGCGCTCCTGCCAGAACTGCCATCGCGACGGCTCCATCGCGCCGATGTCGCTGCTCACTTATAAGGAAGCGCGGCCCTGGGCGCGATCGATTAAAGAAAAGGTCGCGCTGCGGCAGATGCCGCCGTGGCATATCGATCGCAACGTCGGCGTTACCAAGTTCAAAGACGATCCATCGCTCAGCGAAGCCGAGATCGCGACCATCGTCAATTGGGTGGATCACGGCGCACCGGAGGGAAATCCCGCCGATATGCCGCCGCCGCGCAAATTCGGCGATCTGGATAAATGGCACATCAAGCCGGATCTGATCGTGTCGATGCCCAAGCCGCATATGCTGAAGGCGCACGGCCAGGACGAATATTACGATATCGACGTCGATCCCGGGTTCACGGAAGACATCTACGTATCGGCTTTGGAGACCAAGCCCGACGTCGGGTTCAAAGTGATACATCACGCGGATACCAACCTGGTGGAGGATCCGGAAGACGATCCGGTGGGTTTATTTCTCAATGAATACGCGGTCGGCAAGAACGCCGATATTTTCCCGGCCAACGCGGGGCGATTGATCAAAGCCGGATCGAAAATTCACTTCAATCTTCATCTGCATCCCGATGGCGAAGAGACGCCGGTGAGTGTGTCGCTCGGGTTGAAGCTGTACCCGAAAGGGCAGACGCCGAAGTACGTGGCGTTCACGCAGCACATGGGCGATGTGGCCGGCGATCTCGACATCCCCGCTGGATCGATCACGCGCAGCGACGGATATTTCCGCTTGCCGCGGCCCGCGGTGCTGTCTGCATTTCAGCCGCATTTCCACACGCGCGGCAAGGCGCAGTGCATGGAAGCGATCTATCCCGATGTGCGACCGGATTCGGCGCGTCCGGGACCAGCTCGCACAGAAACGCTAAGCTGCGTGAGCGATTATCAATTCGGATGGAGCATGACGTATCCCTACGCCGAAGACGTCGCGCCGATTCTACCCGCGGGCACGGTGATTCACATCACCACCTGGCACGACAACACCGACAACAACAAGCACAATCCCAATCCGAAGAATTGGGTGGGGTACGGGCAGCGCACCATCGATGAGATGAGCTTCGCGTGGGTCAGCTTGTTCTATATCGATGAAGCGGATTATCAGGCTCGCATGCAGGCGCGAAGGAATCAGCAGAAGAAAGCGGAATGACGCGCGTATTGCTTTTCCTGTTGGGCACGGCTGGTGCGTTCTCACAGCCGCCGGTGCCGACCTATATCGGCCAGACCAAATTTCAAACCGGCCAGGACGTGGTGCCGGTGTTCGAAGGCTGGCTGCGCAACACCGACGGGTCCTTCACATTCGTGTTCGGCTATTTCAATCGCAATTTTCAGGAAGCGCCGGTGATCCCGCCGGGCGCCGATAACAAGCTCGATACCGGACCCGCCGATCAAGGCCAGCCAACATTCTTTCTGCCGCGGCGGCAATCGTTCGTTTATCGCGTGAAGGTGCCGAAAGATTGGGGATCGAAGGAGCTGGTGTGGTCACTCACGGTACACGGGCGCACGGAGAAAGCGTTCGCATCGCTGCTGCCGGAAGAAGAGATCACGGAGCGAATGATCATGACGCGCGGCGGATTATTTCCGGGCGAGGATGATCCGAACAAGCCTCCCGTGATCACGATTTCTCGTGTCGCGACGGGGCGTATCGGTCAGCCTGTCGCTCTGACTGCCATGGTCACCGACGATGGACTTCCCAAGCCTCGCGCACCAAGGGCCGCGAAAGCGGGCGCGGCGCCAGCGCAATCGAACGGAGCAGGCGCTCGGCCTCGCGGCGGACTCAGTGTGACGTGGATGGAATATCGCGGGCCCGCGAAGGTGACGTTCGAACCAGCAGGCGGGATTGGCGTCGTCAACGGTCAGGCGGTGACGAACGTGAAATTCACCGAGCCAGGCACGTACGTTCTCCGCGCGACGGCGAGCGACAGCGCGCTATCGACCAGAGCCGAGGTCACGGTGACAGTGAAGTAGCCGTAGTGTAAAATGGAATTCTTCGCGCTTCAGCGCGCCCGTAGCTCAGTTGGATAGAGCGTCTGGCTACGAACCAGAAGGTCGCATGTTCGAGTCATGCCGGGCGCACCACACTACCCTCAAACGACAACCCGTCCGCGACGAAGCGTTCATCAAGAAAAAGACTGAACGAATAGGCGGCTCTCCGAATATAAGACTATGGGCTCGGTCGCAATCCGATTACGATGGGCGGCGCTGTGTGGGGCACTGGCGCTGTTTCCCGCCGTTCTCGGTGCCCAGGCGCCGTCAGGTGAGGTTCACGTCGAGGTCAAAGATCCATCGGGAGCCCCGGTCGAAGCCTCTGGGAAGCTCGCAGGCATTGCGGCGAAATCGACCATCCGTTTTCTCACGGACACGCGTGGTGTCTATACCATCATGGGATTGCCCTACGGCCGCTACCGGCTGGAGATTTCCAAAAACGGATTCGCGACCCAATCGATCGTGATTGACGTACAGTCTGCGACGATATTCAAAGCCATCACTTTGGCGCTCGCCGCGCAGGCATCGACAGTAGACGTCGTCGCGGCGACGCCGTTGCCAGGCACCGATCTTCCCATCGATCAAATTCCCGCGCCGGTCCAGACGGCTTCGGCTCGCGATCTGGAACGGACCGGCTCGCTCGATCTCGCCGATTTGATGAACCGGCAACTGGACGGAGTGCATGTCAACGCGAATCAGGAGAATCCGTTCCAGCCGGACATCAACTATCGCGGCTACACGGCGTCGCCACTGCTCGGGACGCCTGAAGGGATTTCGGTATACATGGACGGGGTGCGGCAGAATCAGCCGTTCGGCGATATCGTGGCGTGGGATCTGATTCCGAAAATCGCGATTTCGGAGATGGCCTTGATGCCGGGATCGAATCCGCTGTTCGGACTGAACACGCTGGGCGGCGCCGTATCGGTGACGACCAAGGATGGAACCAGCGCGCCCGGCACGATGCTTTCGATCAACGGCGGCAGCTTCGGACGCCGCGCGGGCGAGTTCGAACACGGTGGATCGCTCAATTCCAAAGGATTGAACTGGTATGTCGCGGGCAACCTGTTTCGAGAAGACGGCTGGCGGCAATTCTCAGCTTCGGAAGTCCGGCAGGCGTTTGCGAAGCTCGGATGGACACGCGGCAAGACTTCGGCGGCTTTGAGTTTCGGCTACGCCGACAATTGGCTTACGGGAAATGGACTGCAGGACACGCGTTTTCTCGCGCAGCATTATTCGAGCGTGTACAGCATCCCCGATATCACCTGGAATCATTCGCCGTCGATCAACTTGAGCCTGCGGCACAACGCGACCAACAACCTGACGTTCTCCGGTAACACATACTTCCGCTATATTCGCGCCGACACCACCAATGGCGATATCAATTCAGAATCGTTCGACGAATCGCTGTACAACCTGAGTGCCGCCGACATCGCTGCTCTCACCGCCGCGGGTTACAAAGGATTCCCCACCACCGGCACCCCAACGACAGAGCCCTTTCCGTTCTGGCGCTGTATCGCGCAGGGACTTGAAAAGAGTGAGCCGATCGAAGCATGCACCGGCATCATCACCAATACGTTCAGCAAGCAGAACAATTACGGACTTTCGGGGCAGGCTTCGTGGCTGATTAAACATAACCACGTGACCGCGGGGGCGGCATGGGATCGTAGCAGCCTGACGTTTCAGCAAGGATCGCAATTCGGATATCTCAATCCGGATCGCCTCACGATCACGCCGATCAACTCGTTCGCCGATGGCAGCACCACTCAGGATGGGGTTCCCGTGGATACGCGTGTGGATCTTCACGGTGGAATCAACACGTTCAGCTTGTACGCGACCGACACGATCGAATGGAACAAGTTCGCATTCACGGTCTCGGGCCGCTACAATCGCACCTCGATCGACAATGCCGACCAGTTGCCGGCCGATCCAACCGGCGCGCGCGGTTCGCTCAATGGGCAATCCGTGTTCGGGCGATTCAATCCAGCGGCAGGCTTAACGTACAATGCTTCGCGGTGGACCAACGTGTACTTCAGTTACAGCGAAGCCAGCCGCGCGCCGACCGCGATCGAACTCGGTTGCGCCGATCCTAATGAGCCCTGCAATCTGCCCAACGCGCTGGTGAGCGATCCGCCCTTGAAGCAGGTGGTCACGCGCACCTTCGACGCAGGCGTGCGCAGTTCATCGGAAAGCAAATTGCGCTGGAGCGCGGGATGGTTCCGCGCGGAAAACGACAACGACTTGCTGTTCGTGGCGTCCCAGCAAACCGGCTTCGGCTATTTCACCAATTTCGGCCAGACGCGGCGGCAAGGCGCCGAAGCGAGTTTGAGCGGCCGTTACAAGAAACTCAACCTAGGCGGAAACTACACGTTTCTGGAAGCCACCTATCAGAGTTCGCAAGTGGTCGGCGGCGGCAGCAACAGCTTGAACGACGGCGGACCGGGCATGGACGGCAACATCACGGTTAATCCGGGCGACTACATCCCGCAAGTCCCCAAGAACATTTTCAAGACCTACGCCGATTACCAGCCGTTCGCGAAGCTGTCGATCGATCTTGATTTCATGGCCGTCGGCCGGTCGTTCGCGCGCGGCAACGAAAATAATCTGGATCAGCCCGACGGCATGTTCTATCTCGGCCAGGGATTTTCGCCCGGATACGGCGTGTTAAATGTGGGGGCGCACTATCAGGTGACCAAACGGCTTCAGGCATTCGTGCAGATCGACAACGTGCTGAATCACCGCTATTACACAGCCGCACAGCTTGGCCCTTCTCCTTTCGGCAATGCCGGCAACTTCGTCGCGCGCCCATTCCTGGCAGTCGACGGCGACTTTCCGATTCGCACCAGCACGTTCTTCGCGCCCGGTGCGCCGATTGGGGCCTGGGGCGGACTCCGGTTCCGGTTCTAGCGCGACGATTTTCACTGAGTGAAAATGGAGTATAGTTTTGTTGGATCATGCGGGATCGACGATTTGAACCCAGGCGAAATGCCCATGAACGGGTCGAGCTTTCGTGGAGCGACCAAGAGAGCGGCGATCAAACGTTGAGTGGGACTCTGCGCGACGTTTCGAGGTCCGGCGCCAGCATTCGGGCCGACCATCCAGTACGAATCAACACCAAGATGAGTGTCGCGATCCGTGGTGCAGTGGTAACCGGGACGGTTAAGTCTTGTGTACGCGTCGGGCCCCAGTGCCAATTGGGTGTCGAGTTCGATCCCGAATTTCACGGAACCGTTGACATCAGTAAGCCGCTCGGGTGAACTTCACCCAAAGAACAAACGGTGCATGATCCGCCCCGGGAGGAAGGTCAGCCCCCCGGCGATCAACAGTCCTCCAACGTAGAGGCCGATCATCGCCATCTGATGGCCGCGGATATTCTTTCTCCTCAAATTCCAGATCGCGCTGAAAACGCTCCAGTAGGTTAGTACCACGAACAGGTGTAGGAGGCTGAAGCTCCCCGGACGTATTTGCCGGATAAAGATCGCGGCCGTGGCGGTGACGGTCATCAGGATCAAATATAGTGTCCCGATGGCGCGATGCGCGGGCACGCCTTTTCGCGAAAAGAAAATCTGCCAGGTCCCTAAGACAAAAGCCGGGACGACAGTTGCCAAGTGAATCTTGACGGCGAGCGGTGCTTCCGCGATTGGCGCAAAGCTCATGGAGTTCGGGGTTCGATCAACCCTCATGAATTCTCGCATGGTGTCGGTCCGCCCGTAAGCTGGTCGTTGAAAAAGGGGACAGACCGCTCTGTCCACAACAGTGGCATCACTTGTAATCATCGTGTTGCGGATGGGGACAGAGTAGTCTGTCCCCATTTTCAACGAGCTCCTAGTGGTGCGACGTTAGTGTGTACGGACGATCCCACAGCGGCAATCTGCCGATCGGGTCCCCGCTGATCACAATTTCCACTCGCCGGTTTTCCGCGCGCCCTGCCGCGGTGGCATTGGACGTCGTGGGACGCTCGGTTCCCAGCCCGACAGCTTCCACCATCCCCGGCGCAAGCCCGCCCGCAATCAGAGCTTCGCGCACCGCTTGCGCGCGTCGCCAGGCCACTTCTTCAGTGCCGGCGAGATCGGTGTAACCCTCCACTCGAACTCGCAATCCTGGATAGGCAGCCAGCACTGCGCTCACGCGAGCCACTTGCTTGGAATCCGCGGCTCTTAGAGCCGGTCCGCTAAATTCGCCCTCCGAAACCGTCACAACCACGCCCCTGGCAGTATCTCGAGGGATCAGCGCGGTCCCGTTTAACTGTTCCAGCAAACGGCTGCGGGCATCCATTTTGCGGGCGTCCTCATCGTCCTGGCGAATCGTGACCGACACCGCGGCATTGGCAGCATCCGCTACCGCTTGCGCTTGCGCGTTGGCGGCCCTTACCCGGCTGTTGGCGTCGGCTTCCACTTGCGCGACACGATTCGCGGCAGCCGCGGATTCTGATTCAGCTTGTTTACGAGCGGCGGCCTCCGCCTCGGCGCGTGATTGGGCGGCGGCCGCATCCGCGCGAGCCTGTTGGGCATTAGCCTCGGCCTGTATTCTGGCTTGCTCCGCCGCAGTCGCTTTCGCGTTTGCGCTGGCGAGCGCAGCCTCCTGGTAATGCCGCTCCGCGATCAAGCGGGCATCCTCAGCCGTCTGCGAAGCCTCACGCGCCGATTCGACTACCCGATGGTTGTCGACAGACTTGTTCGAATTGAGTTGCTCAGCTTCCGCCAGCAGCTTCTGCGCCTTCGCGAACGTATCGGGAGCATATTGTTCCGCGTGGCCGTTGCGTGCAATCGCGACGGCGTTTTCCGCCTGGTAGAGCTCGACCAGCGCTTCATACTTGCCCATCGAAACCTTGGGGGCGTTGGCGAGTTCAGAGCTCAGCGCGCTGGTCACCTGCCAGGTGTAGTGCCCTCTGGGCAGCAGTTCATACTTCGCGTCGATCTCTTCGATCTTGCCGCTGGTGTCCTCCCGGACGACATTCTCCGCGACCACGACATCGCTCGGCTGGTGGACAGCGGAATACGGCTCGGCGGTGATCATGAGACCGAACGCCTGCAGATCCGTGGTCACGCGGACGCTGGCTTTATTAGAACTGTTCGGAACAATTTCCGCGATGGCGCGTGGCCGGCCTTCCGGCGTGATGGCCCACAAGACGTACGTCATGTATTCCAATCCGAAGCCCTGGGGCGTCGTCAGGTTTTCGAACTTTGCGTCGATTTCGGTGCGCCCCTGATGGGATTCCACCACCGCTTCGCCCTTGGCTTTGGGGAGCAGCACAGTCCCGCGGAAGTCGATCATGGTCGGGCCGCTTCGATATTGGTAGTTGATCGCCTTCATGGTTCGTTCCACGACGGTGACGCGATAAATCGGAGCTCCGTGGTTTTCCGGGGCGGGCTGTTGACAAAACAGAGGCGCAGCCGTAGCCAGCAACACCCCAAGTCCGCGAACGATTCGTGATTTCATACGGCCCTCCATACCTGACGAACGAACACTTTGCGTGCCATTAAATTGACCCGCTAAAGGTGGGTAATCATGAGGCTTAGCTTATTTGCCGGAGCCTGGCAGGCAGTGAAATTCTGCGTGGCGGTGTCCCGTGGGTAGGAAAAATGTTCAGAAGGCCTTCGTGAATACGGCTAGGCGCGGGTGGCGCCTTCCGTCTCCAACTCGGCTTCCTCAACCGCGTCATTCACCACGTCGCGAACCACTTCCTTAACTGCCTTCACCACAGCCGACTTCACCGTCTCCTCAATCTCCTCCGCGCTCAACCCCATCGCCATCTCATCGCCCGCGACCTGTTTCACCGCAACTTCCAAAGCTGGTGCGATCGGCGGGAGAGAATTACTGACCACCTTGGCCACCTTCTTCGCCACTTTCTCAGTAGGAGCGGCCTGCTCCTTCTCCTCGGCTTTCTTCTCCGACGCCGTCCAATCGTGTTCGAAAACGTTTGCGATCGCGCGTACCACCTGAGGAGTGGGGATGATCACACCAATCTCGCGCCGCGCATCCAACTCCGCGGTTCTGAGGCTCTGGCTGCCGAGAAACGCTGTCTGGCCGTCACGGCAAATGGCGCGGGTGTGCAGGCGCATGGGCGCCAGTTTGCGCGATTCGATGCGCGTCGATTTCCGGGTCAGTTGCCCGATGATGCGGATGTTCACGCCCGCTTTAGCTTGATCTTCCAGCAATCGGATCATGGCCGGATCGCCGATGTGAGGATCGTAAATCAACAATTCCTTTTTTGCTTTGCGCAGAAACGCTTCGAGCTCCCGCCGCGCATTCACGGGGCTCACGATCAGGTTGGAACGTCCGGCGGTATAGGGCTGGCGATGGCTATCGGCGTCGAACAGCTTTTGGGCTTCACGAACCAACGCCACGTTGCGGGTCGCGATGCCGAAGCTGCGGCTGCGATCGATGTCGAGGCTGGTGAAATTGAACGCCAGCACGAAAAGTTCGCGGTGATCGACGATCATCATTTTGGCGTGATAGCGCACCAGATCGTCGGCGGTGCGTGCGACCGTAACGCCGGCCGCGAGCAGGCGCATTTCCAGCTCGCGCAGATGCTTTTCGCCGCCCCGATTGGTGTATGCGATCAGCGCGTGCACCGCGACGCCCCGGCTTACCGCGCTGAGGAGCGCTTTCTCCAGATCGCTGCGATCGAAGCGAAAGATCATGATCGAGATGCTTTTGCGCGCACGCTGCACCGCTTGCAGAATCGGTGAGACGCCGTCATCAGGCTGTATGAAAAGTTTCACGCGGAGTCGCCCCCGCACATTTCTCATGCAGGCTGGCATCCGTCTTGCTTCACCCGAGGTCGCGGCGCGTCATCGCGCACGGGGAGGAATAACAGATGTCCTTGATGCGCAAGTCACTTACGTGTTTGTTGGCGTTAGCCGCGTGTGGATTGGTTTCGGGCTTTCCTCCTGGATCCGACGAATCCTCCGCGAAGAAAAAGCTGAACCGTACGGAAGAATCTGCTGGTCCCGGCTCGCTGTGGACCGATCCGATCGATCTGGAATCCCGAGATCTCTTTTACGGCTCCGGCGGAGAAAAGCGCGCGCCGCAGGGCGGCATGACATTCCAGAAGGAAGATTCAAGCGGCACCAATCCCAAGCTGGATGTGACCGACCAAGCGGGCGTGAAGTGGAAGCTGAAGCTGGGATCGGAGGCGCGGCCGGAAGTCGCGGCGACGCGATTGGTGTGGGCTACGGGGTACTTCACCACCGATGATTACCTGCTTCGCGAAATCCACATTGCGAATCTTCCCGCACATCTGCATCGCGGCGGCGGGGAAATACACTCCGGCGATGCCAGCAACGTGCGCGTCAAGCGAAATCCCGAAGGCTTCGAGAAGCGCGGAATCTGGAGTTGGAAAGACGATCCCTTCGACGATTCGCGTGAATACAACGGCCTCAGGGTCATGATGGCGCTGATTAACAATTGGGATCTCAAAGACGTCAACAATGCCGAGTTCGGGCGCAAGGAGCACCGCGATGATAGCGGTCCCGATCGAATCTTTCTGGTAAGCGATCTGGGCACTAGCTTCGGACCGGCAGGCATGGGAGTGGATCACCGCGGGCGCAAGGGCAGGGTCGAATGGTACAGGAAATCCAAGTTCATTTCGAAATCGACGCCTCTCGCTGTGGATTTCGCGACGCCGGCGCATCCCGGCTTCATCATCTTGTTCAACCCTCCTGAGTATTTCCGCCGCATGCATGAGGAATGGATTGGGCGGCATGTGCCGCGCGCCGATGTGCAGTGGATCGCGGCAATTCTCGCACGTCTCTCCGATCACCAGATTCGCGAGGCGTTTCGAGCCGGCGGTTTTTCAGCGGAGGAGATCGACGGCATGACAGCGGTAATGGAACAAAGAATCGCCGCGCTTAAAGATATCTGAAAGTTTCGGAGGTATTCAATTCATGCGCCATTTTTCCGCGTTTATTGCGTTGGCGTCGCTCGCCCCACTCGCCCTGCCGGCCGATCAGGCGGAGAGCGATCGAAAACATCTGGTCAAACATACGCTGGGGCCCACCGCGGTGGGACGCGCCGCCGCGGGAGCGGGCATTTCACAACTGAACAACACGCCTTCGGAATGGGGCCAGGGCATGTTGGGATTCGGCCGGCGGTTCGCGTCGTCATTCGGATTTCACATGGTCAAGAAAGGGATCGAGTATCCGGTAGCGAAACTGCGCCATGAGGAATTCGGATATCATCCTTCCGACAAACAGGGCTTCAAGCCCCGCATGATGTACGCCCTCGAAGCGGTGGTGATCACGCACAAGACTACCGACCACAGCAAGACTGTGCATACCGCTGAACTATCGGGAGCGTTCGGCGCGGGATTCATTTCGCGATTGTGGCAGCCTGCGAGCACGCGCAGTATCGCTGCCGGATTCAGTTCGGCGGGATTAACGCTGGCGATCGATGCCGGGACGAATGTGCTGCACGAGTTCTGGCCGGAGATCCGCCATCCCCATAGTCACGTAGCGATTCGCGCGCAGATGCTGGAGAAGCGGCGTGGGCCGGAACCGTTCCCGACGGCGCCGAGCGACGAATGTGACGGAGATGTGGAATAACTCAGCGTGGCGCACGCTTTAGTCTGCGCCACGTCAGATTGCTGTGGTTTGGATTTCGTGCAGCGAGGCGTACAATCCACCGAGCTTGATCAACTCCGGCTCCGTACCCTGCTCGACAATCGCACCATTATCGATCACCAGAATCAGGTCGGCGTTGCGGATGGTGGAGAGCCGGTGCGCGATCACCAGACTGGTCTTGTGCTCCATCAATCGATCCAGCGCTTCGAACACCAGTTTCTCTGAAGCGGCGTCGAGGCCCGAACTGGGCTCGTCCAGTATCAGGATGGGCGTGTTGCGAATCACCGCACGGGCGATGGCGATGCGCTGCCGCTGGCCGCCGGAAAGAGTGTTGCCGTGCTCGCCCACGACGGTGTCGTATCGTTGCGGCATTTTTTCAATAAATTCGTGTGCGTTGGCGAGCTCCGCGGCGCGCAGAATTTCCCGGCGGGTCGCATCCGGTTTGCCGTACGCGATGTTGCGCCACACCGGCCCGTGAAACAGCGCCGTGTCCTGCAATACGAAGCTGATCTGATCGCGCAGGGATTTTTGGGTGAAGCGCCGCACATCCATTCCGTCGATCTTGACCACCCCCGAGACGGGATCGTAAAACCTTGCGATCATGCTGGCGACGGTCGTTTTTCCCGCACCGGTCGGCCCGACCAGCGCGGCGCACTGACCCGCCGGGATCACAAAGCTGACGTTGGTGATCACCGGCTTTTCCGCCTGGTAGTAGAACGTCACATGATCGAATTGGACTTCGCCCTTGAATCGCGGCGCGTGGCGCGCTCCGGGCAGATCTCTCACGTCACGCTCCATTTCCATCACTTCGCGAATACGCTCATATCCGATGACGGCTTTGGAAAGCGTGTCGGTCATTTTCGACAACTCCTGCATCGGCTTGAACATTTTGCCGAGATACAGGATGAACACGATCAGCGAACCGGCCGCGAGGGTTCCCTGGATCACCATGCGCGCGCCGAACCACAGCACCAACGCGGTGCCGATGGCTACGATGATTTCGACAATCGGCGCCAGCCGCGCTTTGAGCTTGCGCGCGCGCAGCGCGGCTTCGACGCTTTCGATGCTTTCTTCTTCCAGGCGCTGCTGCTCATAGTCTTCGCGCGCAAAAGCTTTCACGACGCGGATGGAAGTGAGCACTTCCTGGATAGTAGAGACGATTCGCCCCTCCTTCTTGCGAACCTCGCGCGAGGACTGCTTGATCAAGCGGGTATAGCGATAGACGATGAAAAACAGCGGCGGCACGATGGAGAGTGCAATTAGCGTGAAGCGCCAGTTGAGATACAACATCACGCCAATCATGCCCACCAGGGTGAATACGTTGACGATGGAGCTGAGCAGTCCGCTCGCCAGAAAGCTCTGAATCGCGTCGATGTCGCTGGTGATGCGGCTGAGCAGATCGCCGGTTTCTTTTTGATCGTGATAAGCGAGCGACAGCCGCTGGATGTGCGAATAGAGCGTTCGCCGCAGATCGTGCATCACCCATTGACCGATGCTGGTGGTGAGATATTTGTCAGCGTAGGAAGCGATCGCGTCGAGCACGGCGATAGCGAGTACAGAGATCGCGGCGAATTTTAGAATCGCGATCCGATTCGTACCCGCAGTCTCATAGATGATCCGGGTTAGCCATCCATGCTCGGAGTGAGATTTCAGGACGTTGTCGAGGACGATCTTGAGCGGCCACGGCTGCAGCAGATCCGCTACGCTCTCGCCGATCACGGCGATCAACCCAAGCGATAGCGCCCGGGAGTGTGGCTTCAGGAGATCAAAAAGAGTGCCAAACCCGGGCGCTTCTTCACTGGCGTGCGGCACGGTTTACCGCGGCACTCGGTAGTTGGTGACTGTCCCCCACAAGCCCACAGCTTGCAGCACCCACACGCACACCGCGATGACGACCACTGCGTTTAAGATGGTGCGGATGCTGCCGGCCATCGGAATGTAGTTATTGATCAGCCACAACGCCATGCCGACCACGATCAGAACCAGAACAATATAAATCAACGGCATCGTGCTTCTCCTTTCCCATGTTCAAAGAGGAAGCGTGCTCTTATCCTCCGATCACGCTTCCTCTCGAACTCGTGCGGAACTAACGGCGCTCAGGCGGGAAGTGTTTAAACATATCCGCGACGTCGTGTTCCAGCTTCTTTTCGTTCTTGTCCGGACTTCCGGATAGCGTTTCGCTGCTGTTCGCACGCCATACCAGGTGTTTGCTCCGTCCATCGAAGAGATCGACCATAAGCGTGCCCACCGGCGTGTTGATCACCTCGCTGGTGGAGTCGCCGAAGCCGCGCCAGAACCAGCCGCCACCGAATCCGTCGTAGAACGTATCGATGCTCTGCTGATTCTGGGTGGCGCCAAACGCCGACACGCCGAGATCGCCGCCGGAGGCGACTTTGGTCAGGCCCTTGGCCGCGAGCTGCTCATCCACATCACGGGTGATGCGGTCTACCCACAACGAATTCCCGGCATCCGCCTTGATCCAGGAATAGGTGTGATAGCGGCTGAAATCGGCGGCATGATCGTAATCCGTCTTGATGCTCGCGGCGGGAAGAACGGACACGCCGAGAGCCCCCAGGGCCGCCAGCGCCAACGCTGTGGATTGTCGTCTCATGATTTAGTGCTCCCTGTATGGAAATCGATCCAGAACGTGATACAGGTCCGCGGCTGCCGGAGGAGCGGTGACTCCGCCGTTGATGATTTCGCGCGTGCTCACCGCGCGGCCGTAGATTTTGGCGTCGTCGTCGCGATCAGGACGCAGCGTCGCGCCCTCCAGGGTGACTCCGCCGAACACTCCGCGAGCGCGCGACCACGCCAGGATTTCGGCGTGCATCATCGCGTCGGTTGCGGCACTGGCATCGCGGCCCACCGGGCCCGCTGCCACGGTCGCGTCGGCACCGATGGTGAAGTGATCCTGCATTAGCCTGTTTTCACCGGTGTGATTCAAGACGAGGAACACCACATCGGTTTCGCCTGCGCCGATCTGCAACCCGATGCTTCCGCCTTCGATGCGCATGGTGGCCGGAGCGCTCCAGCCATTCGGCGTGCGGCACACCAGTTCACCTTTGCCGTACTTGGCGCCGACAATAAAGCCCACGCGCTTCAGGTTCGGAATCACGCCAACGCACTGGGCGCGCCGCATGAGGTCCTCGGGAATCCCGCGATCGCCGGCGTCGACAAGTTCGCGCAACGTCGCCGCGGCCTCGTGAATTCGTTTGTTGTGTTCATCCAGACCGTCGCGATCCGCTTTAAGAAGCGGCATGCACAGCGGCGCGGCAATCGCCAGAGTCATTAGAAATCTCTTCATAAAAACCTCCCTCAAATTTGTCGAAGAAAATCGAACTTCACCTAAAGACCTTTTCAGAGCCGGCTAACGGTGGTGCGCGGCTGAGCGTGTTCGGTGGAACCAAAATCTGCCTTTGCTTCCGAAGTCGAGGCGATGTCCTGCGCTCCGGTCGCCTCTAAGATCGCTTTCGCTTTCTTAATCAACTCCGGCGTATCGCAGTGCACCGACATCAAGATCCCGCCTTTGCGGATGCGGCCTTCGAAGCGCTTGGCTTCGTATTCGGGAATTCCGGCGCCGATCAATCCGCCGGCGACTCCTCCGACCGCGCCGCCCACGGTGGCGGCGCTCAGCGCTGCCATAATCGGGCCCGCCGCAATGAACGGCCCGATTCCTGGAATCGCCAGCGCGCCGATGCCGGCGAGCCATCCGAACGCACCGCCCAGGATGGCCCCAGTGCTGACTCCCGCGGTGGCGCCCTCCGGAGCCTTGCTGTTCTTGGTCAACGCAAAATCTTTGTTCCCCGCGTTTTCCGAGAACAGCACCGACACCTCTGTGTTTTGGAATCCAGCCAAGCGAAGCTGATCGACGCCTTCAGAGGCTTGTGCTTCGCTCGAATAGATTCCGAAGACTGCCTTGTTTTTTGACATCTCGTCTTTTCTCCAGTTCCGCGCGCACCGCGCTATATTCGTCTCGACATATGGGCAACCAGCGAAACCAGGAACAGAACCAGAAACACGAAGAACAGGATCTTCGCGATTCCCGCCGCTGCGATGGCGATGCCGCCGAAGCCCATGATCGCGGCGATTAATGCTACGACGAAAAAAGTGACCGCCCAGTAAAGCATGTTTTTAACCCTCCGCTGCCGGAGAGTTGCACGTTCGTCACCAGAAAACGCAACGCGTTGAGTTTGTTCGGAACAGCTGCCATGCGGATTTTGATTCCGGCAGAGAATGCTGGATTTGCCATGAACAAAATGCCCAACGTGGCCGCCCCCGGACACAATCGGTTGCGAATGCAGGGGAGAGATTGCGGAAGCCCAGTTGCACAACAGAAGGAGCGGGATGCTTTCCTACGACTCCATCACGATTGTGGCGATTACGGTAAGCGGCATCGCGGCCACGCGGAGCGGATTCGGCGGACCAGGGCGGGAGGCTCTTAGCCATGTGCTGTCGAGCGCGGAACGCTTTTTCGAATGGTTCGGAGAGCTGGCGATTTTCTCAGGACGCGTCGCGCGCGCTGCCTTCACGCGGCCCTTTGAATTGCGGGAGCTGATTCGGCAGATGGATTCGATCGGCTCGAAATCCCTGCCGCTGGTAGCGCTGGCGGGCGCCGCGGTAGGAGTGGTGCTCTCACTGCAAACGCGCGCAAGCCTGGCGCGATTCGGCGCGAAATCGATGCTGCCCACTGTCATCATCTTTTCCATCATTAAGGAGACTGGTCCGATCATCACCGGGCTGGTGGTGAGCGGCAGGGTCGCGGCGGGTATCGGCGCCGAACTCGGCTCGATGAAGGTCACCGAGCAGATCGACGCGATGGAAGCCTCCGCGGTCGATCCGTACAAATATCTTGCGGTCACACGAGTGGTCGCATGCATTCTTATGCTGCCGTTGTTGACCGTGGCCGCGGACTTCGGCGGAATCCTGATGGGCTGGGTGTCGGACACACTGGCAGAGCCAATTTCGCTGCGCTTATTTCTCAATATGGGCTTGAATGGGGTCGGCTTCGATGACTTTCTTCCGCCCACACTAAAGACCGTGGTGTTCGGTCTGATCATGGGCATGGTGGCCAGCTTTCAGGGCATGCGCACGCGAGGCGGCACAGCCGGCGTGGGACGCGCGACTACCAGCGCCGTGGTGATCTCGTCGTTATTCATCATCGTGGCGGATGTAATTCTGGTCCGCCTGATTCTGGTTTTCTTTCCATCATGAAACGAGACTCCAATTCGCAGCCGGTGGTAATCAAAGATCTCCGAAAGTCTTTCGGGGTGATGACCGTCTTGAACGGGATCGACCTGAGCGTGGAGCAAGGCCAGACCTTGTCGGTGCTGGGACAGAGTGGAACAGGAAAGAGCGTGTTGTTGAAGTTGATCATCGGGCTGATCAAGCCGGATGCCGGATCGATCGAAATTGAGGGCCAGAGCGTTACAGAGATTTCGCGCGAGCAGTTGAACGAGGTCCGGAAGAAAGTGGGATTCCTATTCCAAAACGGCGCTCTCTATGATTCGTTGACGGTGGCCCAGAACGTCGGATTTCCGCTGGCCAGGCACACCGATCTGGGGCGTGAAGAACGCGAGCATCGTGTGCATGAACTGTTGGAGCAAGTGGGCATGGACGGCGATGCGGACAAGATGCCGTCGGAGATTTCGGGTGGGATGCAAAAGCGCGTCGGCCTGGCGCGGGCGCTGGCACTCAATCCCGGGATCGTCCTGTTCGACGAACCGACGGCGGGACTCGACCCGATCACCGCGGATGAAATCGACAGCCTGATCGCGGGCCTGAAGAAGGAGCGCAAGATGACTTCGATCGTGGTGACCCACGACATTCATGCCGTGCGCTTCTATTCGGATCGCGTGGTGATGCTCCGCGAAGGGAATATCGCGATGGATGGGACGTTTGAGGAATTCGAAAAAAGCAAAGACAAGTTCATTGTCCGGTTCTTGAAAACCGCGGCTTGAGGGAGATCATCATGAGCAGGGAATTTCGACTCGGCGCGTTCCTCATTCTGACGCTCGCATGCTTTGGGGTCGCGGTGTTTCTCATCGGCGGACGCGAGGCGATGTTCCATTCGAGCTATCGCGTGATTTCCCAGTTCGACAACGTGGTGGGACTGGAGGAAGGCGCGGCCGTTCGCATCGGTGGAATACGGGAGGGAACCGTGAAGCATCTGGTCCTGCCGCGCAAACCTGGCGAGAAAATCACCGTGGTGATGGATCTGGAAAGCGCCACGCGCGGCGTGGTGAAAAAAGATTCCACGGCAGCGATTGAATCCGAGGGCCTGCTGGGCGACAAGTATGTGGAGGTAAGTTTTGGAACTCCGGAGTCAGGGGAGATTAAGAACGGCGACACGATCGCGAGTCACCCTCCTATCGAGATTGCCAATCTGATCGCGAAGACAGACAGGATCCTGGACTCCGCCGGCGGAGCGGTAGACAACATGAAAAATCTCACTGCGAATTTCGATTCGATCAGCGAGAAGATCAATCAGGGAAAGGGAACAGCCGGCGCGCTGGTGAACGACAAGACCATGTATAACCAGGCGACAACCGCGACCGCAGCATTGTCGGATGATGCGGAAGCACTGAAACACAATTTCCTACTGCGCGGCTTTTTCAAGAATCGCGGATATGAGGATACCGGAGATTTGACCAAATACGAGATCGCGAAGATGCCGGATGCCTCGCCCGCGAAGTCCTTTACTTACGATTCAAGAAAGCTATTCGATGAAGCCGATAAATCGAAGTTGAAGGACAGCAAAGCGCTGACGGAAGTGGGAAGGCTCCTGGAAACGCAGCCGTACGGGCTGGTGGTGATCGCGGCGTCAACGGGACTGAAAGGCGACAGTCAAAAAGACAAGCTGCTCACTGAAGCTCAAGCGCTGGTAGTGCGCGACTATCTGGTGAACCATTTCAAGTTCGACGATACGCACGTGAAAACGATCGGCCTGGGGAAGAGCGAGACCCAAGACGCCAACAAGGACGTGAATCAGGTTGAAATCCGGATTTATGCTCCGGGCACAAGCGCACCCACTTCGCGCGCGAGCCGCAAGTAACCGGGGATCAAGCCTGGGTAGCACTCAGTGCTGGAGAGAACAGGCCACATTCCTGCAGACCGGCTTCATAGATCCCGTAAACTTGTTCAAAAACGCCGGACCAGGATTGAGCACACGCGAATCGCCGAGCCTCTGCACTCATCTGGCTTCGCAGCGCCTCATTTTCCGCCAGCTCCAGGATGTCCTGGGCAGCGGCGCGGACGTCCGGCGACAGGAATCCCGTGACACCATGCTTCACTCCGACGCGCGCAC
Organism: Terriglobia bacterium; assembly: GCA_963819125.1. Lineage (GTDB taxonomy): Bacteria > Acidobacteriota > Terriglobia > Bryobacterales > Bryobacteraceae > Palsa-187. The sequence goes on along the minus strand of CAWFUQ010000002.1, from coordinate 47,789 downwards.
CGGTTTCCGGACTGACGATCACGGGAACTCCGGATGCCATGGCTTCCAGCAATACCAATCCAAAGGTATCGGTTTGGGAAGGAAAGACGAACGCGTCCATGCTGGCGAAAGCACCGGCGAGTTCCGCGCCGCGCAGGATTCCGGGGAGATCGGCGGAGCGGAGATTGTTCCGGAGCCAATCTTTTTCGCTTCCCGCTCCGACCAATAACATTCGGAAATTGTGCTTTCCGGCCGCGCGCAGATTTTGTTCCAACTCCGCAAACATGCGAACATTCTTCTCCGCCGTGAGCCGGCCCACATAGCCGATGCAAAACTCTTGGCGACAAGATTTGCGAGCGGCCGGATTGAAGGCATTTGTATCGACCCCATGACGCATGAAGTACGCGGGCTTCCCGGTCCGTTCCTGTAACAGATCGACCATCCCTGTGTTCGGGGCCATCAGAAAACGCGGCAGGCGATAGAAACGCGTAAGCGCATCGAGGCTCGCATCTTCACCCTTGCGCGAGATCGCTGTCCGCCAGGCGGCGGGAAGACGCGAGCAGAGTTTGGTGAGGCGCCGGCCCGCATACTCGTGCAGATTGGTGTGCCAGGAAGCGACCAGCGGAATCCGTAGGGAATGCGCTGCCCAAAATCCCAACACGCCGAAATCGCCCGGCCCGGTGATGTGGACCACGTCGGCGCGAAACGAACGAAGCTGCTCCGTTACCCAGGTCTTGTGGCGGCTCAAGAGGAGATCGCACCGCAATTCGTAATCCAGCGAGAACGACGCCAGACTTCGTTTGAGTTCGATGGTAGTGAGCGACCCCTGCTGGGTGACAGCCGTCCGTGGGCCGCTATGCACGCACAGGAATGGCAACTGTTGACGCTCGGCAAAAGCCGCGAATTCCCGAGTGAGCGTGGCGACGCCGTTGGCTTCGTAGAACGCATCCGAAAAGAAGGCGACGCGAAGCGGCTGGGTCACTGTGTATCGACAGCCTCCCCGACACCCGGATGCAATTTTCGGCGATAAGGCTTTTCAAACATCACGATTCGGACAACCTCCGCGGCACCTTCCCGGCCCGCGGCGCAGACAAAAAGGCTCGCGTTCCTGCCGCGCGTCAGATGATAACAGAGAACTATGACGATATCATTTCCGTGGGTGCATCACTTATTGATCACCGGGAAGGACGAAAACGCGCCTGACCCGATGAAGCGGAGCGCAGTTGCGGCGATTTTCGTGCTGGAAGTGCAGTCGATGGTGCCGCGCTTTCCGGTCAGTTCCGGAAACAGGTATCCGGCCCAGTGCCCCATAGGGCTCAACTGCGGCGGGCCAGTGATGCCGTTGAATGCTCCCGGGATCACGTTGCCGGACTGGTCGCGCGCCGCGCAGGTGATATTTGCGTTATTGGCGGGGTCGAGATTCGCAATGGCGAAGCCGGTAAAGAACTGCGTTCCAGCCGCGGCGAAGGAGGTGGCGTCGAACGGAATTTCGAATTCGAAGCTGCCGGCGTTGGAAGGCACGGCGGCTTCGTAATAGAGTCCGCCGGAGCTTTCGCGGAACAGTGCCTGGATGACGATGCTTGGGTCCGATGAAATTTGCGCCCATCCGGAAAGCAGTTGGTTCCCCTGTTGGGGATCGACGGTTTCGTAGTATGCCGACGCTCCGGGCGGCAGGGATCCGTGCAAATTGGCGGTCGGGCCGGTGGTAAACAGCAAGGAAACCGGATTGCCGGCGTCATTGAAGAACGCGATGTTGAAGTTCGCGAAGGTCGCGCCGGTGTTCACCACAAAGAACCCGTTGGTCCAGATGTCCTGCGCGGCGAAGTGCGAAAGTGCCGAAGTCGCCGGCGACGCCGCTGCCGGTTTATCGATCACGGGCAGCGAGGAGAACGCGTTGCTGCCGATGAAGCGGAGCGCGATGGCAGCGATGGTGGTGGTCGATTTGCAATCGATGGTCCCGCGCATGCCGGTGAGCGCCGGGAACAGATAACCTGCCCAATGTCCCATTGCCGGAAGCGACGGCGGCGGACCGGTCGACGCCGTGAATACATTTGGGATCACCGAGCCGCTCTGATCACTTGCGGTGCAGGTGATCGTCGCCGGATTACCGGGGTCCAGATTCGCGATCGCGAAACCGGTAAAGAACTGATCTCCGGTGGCCGCGAAAGTGGTCGCGTCGAAGGGGATCTCGAATTCCTTGCTGCCGGGATTCGATGGCACGGAGGCTTCGTAGTAGTTGCCGTTGGAATTTTCACGGAACAGCGCCTGCACCACGATATTCGGATCGGCGTTGATCTGTCCCCATCCAGACACCGTCACCGCGCCAGGATTGCTCGCTTCGTAATAAGCCGATCCATTCGCCGGAATCGATCCGGAAAGCTGACTCGTTACGGGCGTGGTGAAGGGGAGCGAAACCGGATTGCCGTTGTCGTCGAAGAAAGAGATTTTGAAATTCCCCGCGGAGGTGCTGCTGGTGTTGATGACGAAAATCCCGAAGGTCCACACGCCCTGCGCCGCGAAGTGCGGCAGGCCAGGCAGGACCGGGCCGGTGTTTCCGCCTCCGCCACCTCCGCCGGTGCTCGCAGCGTTGACCGTCAGCGAGACGTGAATCACCTGCGGACTATTGGTCGCCCCGGCTGCGGTCACGGTGATGCTTCCGCTGTAAGGAGCCGACGACGCCGCAAGGCCGGTGATGTTCACCGAGATTGTCAGCGTTCCCGGCGTGGTTCCTGAAGGCGTTGCCGAGAGCCATGGCGAATCCGAGGTAGCGGTCCAACTGAGTGCCGCACCTCCTGTAGCGGAATTGGAAACCGTGATTGGGTCGGTGGCGGGAATCGCGTTGCCGATCGTGTAGAAGAAACTCGCACTGGTCGAAGAGAGCGTCAGGACGGGCGTGGATCCGCCGCCTCCTCCTCCGCCGCCTGTATTCGCAAATCCCGAAAACTTGGCATAGAACGCGTCGCCTCTGGCGGCGATCAAACCCAAACTTCCTCCGACGCCGCCGAACGACTTCTGGAACGCGCCGATCGGTGTTTGCAGATTGGTCGACAGAGTGTTTCCGGCGATGTACACATTGCCGCTGGAATCGAGGGCGATGGCGTCGCCTTCGTCGTCCGCGTTTCCGCCGTAAAAGCTGCTGTACAGGAGTTGCGTGCCGGAGGGATTCACTACCACGAGAAACGCGTCCCCATAAAGGATGTACACCCCTTGCCCGCCATCGCCGCCAAAGCTCGATTGCAGCGGACTCCCGGCCGTCTTGAAATCCGGAGAATCCGTAAAGCCGGTCACGTACGCATTGCCGGCGCTATCCACGGCGATGGCCGTGCCGCCGTCATTCTGGGTGCCTCCCAAATAGCTCAGATAGATCGGCTTGGTTTGGGACGGATTGATTTTCGCGACATACGCGTCGCCGTAGAGCTGTTCGATCAGGACGTTAGGAAAGTCCGGAAAGCCGACGTAGCTCCCCTGAAACGCACCAGTCGAGGTATTAAAATTCGGCGTGCTGGTGGAGCCGGTGAAATAAATGTTGCCGGACCCGTCCACCGCCATCGCGGCCACCGTGTCGTCACCCCTTCCGCCGAAATAGGTGCCGTACACCAGCGTGGCGAGCGTGGGATCGAACTTCGCAATGAACCCATCCCCGGTGTTAAAGAAAAAGTTGTTATTGATATCGGAGCCGCCGAAGCTCCGCTGCAGCGCACCGGCCGTGGTTTGCAAATTCGGTGAAAGGGTACTGCCGCCGATATACACATTGCCGGAAGAATCCACCGCGACCGTGAGCGCCGCGTCGTCCTGCGTTCCGCCGAACATGGTGCCGTTGGTCATCTGCCCGGTGGGGCCCAGCTTCACAACGAAGGCGTCGCCCGGCTCCCAGGCCGGTTGCCCGGCGTTCGGCCGGATGGGCTCGCCCGCCGCGCCATTCATGGTTCGCTGAAAAGCGCCGCTCGAGGTGGGGAAATTCTGTGAGACGGTGGCGCCGGCAACATACGCGTTTCCGGCGCTATCGATGGCGATGGACGTCGCGATGTCATCCAGGCTTCCGCCCAGGTAGGTGGAATACACCAATTGATTGCCGGAGGGATTGAGCTTGGCGACGAAAGCGTCGCCGGTCTGCACGATGCTGGCGCTGCCCTGCCCACCGAATTTCGACTGCGTGGGGTTCACCAGCGGAAAATTCGTGGAAGTGGTGCAGCCCGTGATGTACGCGTTACCCGCTGAATCGACGGCCAGTGCGAGCGCGGCATCGTTGCCGCTCCCTCCCAGGTAGGTGAGATACAGCAGCACTCCCAACGGGCTGAATTTCGCGACAAACGCATCGCCAAAAGGATTAATGACGCCGGAGCCGCCAAAGTTCGGTTGAACGGCCGAAGTGGTCGGCAGACCAGTGGAACCAGTCACGCCCGCGATGTACACATTGCCCGCGCCATCCACTCCAATGCCCCGCCCAACTTCGTTGTTGGGGCCGCCCAGATAAGTGACATAAGCAAGCGTAGGATCGATCACCAGCGGTTGGCTGCGATCATAGTCGCCGATTTCAAACGTCACTTCATTCCCGCGAATCGCGAAATTGCCCGCGACGCTGCGCCGCACTCCGTCGATGTCCTGATACAGCTCCGGCCGGTGCCAGCGCATTTCATCACTGGCGGCGCCATTGACGGCGACCACCAGGTCACCATTACCGTCGATGTGCAGACCGCTGCTGCCGCGATAGCTGAAACGAATCACACTTGGGTCGACATTAGGTCCGATGATGAAATCGTACTCGAGTCTTCCGTTCTCACCGTGAAATACCAGGTCGACGCCGGGATAGACGTTGCTTGAACGGACGCGGCTGAACCCGACCACATCGGTCTGCCAGTTGTCCTGCGATCTCAGGAAATAATTCGCGACGCCCGGCAGACGATCGAGCGCTTCCATACGCGCATGTGAGTTCGCGCCGTCGAGCTCCATAGTGACGGCTCCATCGATGTGTATCAATGCGGCTTTCGGTGGGCCGCAGCGCGAGATCGTATGCGCCGGCGTGCGCGACGAATTTCGCGTCCCGTGTTTTCGATTGCTCAAAACGTAGCGGTAGTTGGGAAGCGAGCTTCGCCGGGTTGGCGCCCCACGCGCCCACAGCCAAGGTCAAAGTCAACGCCCATGAAGTACACCAGATGTTGCGCATGCTCAACTCCAGTCAGCGGTACTCAACAAATCTCCCCTTAGTGTACAGGCTGATGACCGTGCCGTTCGCCAGCCCCGCGGCGTGAAAAGCGGCCGGTTTCGAGGGAAGCGATGTCACGAACAACTGATCATAGCGAACGCCGGGCATGTCCCTCGACGCTGGAATATTTCCGAGCATCGCAGCGGGAATCATGAACTCTCCACGCGCGGCGTCAGCGACGCACAAGCACGCCGCGCCCACCGCAGTGATCTGATCAAGATTGCTGGCCAGGATCACGATGCGGTGATCAGGTTTCGCGCCACGCCAACGAATCGTGACGCCGCGGGCGCGATCGATGGTCGATAGCGCATCGCGGCCAGTCCATTCGAAATCTTCCTGCACGGAGAAATGAGCATCGAAAGCTCCAATTTGTTTCCCTCCGGGCGAGGAAATCGCGAAATCGCCGGGCGCGAGAAACAGCGCTGGCGCCCGAGGATTGCGATGCGGGCCATCTTCGCCAAGCTGTCCGCGATAGTAGCCCGGGACGCGATTGACGCGCACGATTGCTCTGGAATCTTCTCCACGCCTCAGGCTCATCTGCGATCCGGCATCGAGTCCTCGGGTCCCGAGCAGCGACGCGAGCGCAGCGGAGATCGAATTCGGGAGAGCGTCGTCCGATTGCGCGTTCACGGCGTAGCTCGAACACGTCCCCGCAGGCGGCAGCATCAGCAGCGGCGAGGTCGCGATCGCATCGTGCTTGGGGGCGAACACGAGCGAAGCGTCATCGCTGATGAAATCGCCGTCGCGCTGCTGCATCGACGTTCGTGCGATTACGGCGACGCCAATTGTGTCCGTATCAAGCGCGGGGGCTGGTTCAGTGCTGCATGCGCCGGATTTCGCGATCGGAATCGTGACGACATTGCTCGCGCGCGACGGGCTCACAGGAATATAGACCGGCACGTAACAACCTTCGGGCGCGTTCGAAGGAATGGTGAAAATGAGCTCATCATGCATGCGAGTCGCTGTGACTGAGACTCCGCCGATCACGACGATTGCGCGGCCATCCTGGGCGAGCCCATTGACACGCAGCGAAACGCGACCACCCGGGCGCGCGATTTCTTTTCGCGCGGGTCCCCAGCCGAGCCCGTTCAGGCTAAAAATCCCGGGATTCGAGGGAACGATGGTGATCGGGAATCGCGCGCTTTCGTGACGATCGACGGAGACAATTACGGCGGCTGCGCCCGTCCTGATCGCGTCGGGCATGCGAGCCTCGATCTGTTCGGGAGTGGAGCGAAGGATCGGCGCGTCAACTCGGACCCCGCCGGCGTCGATTGCGACACGAGTGTGATCGGCATCGCCGAATCGCACTCCGAAAATGGTGAAGTCCGCGCCGCGCGCGATCGCGCCACCAGGTAGCGCCGACGGAATCCGGCTGGCAGAATTCACTACGCCGTTCTGCGCGATCCACGGCTGCTGCGCCACCAGCGGTGTGACAAGGCAAATCAGGGCTGCGATTCGGAGCACTGCTCTCCAGGCTATCGCGCTATGATCGGGAATCGCATGCGGCGGAGCTGGGCGAGAACGTCGGCGCGCTTGGCCTGGCGGAATCTGAAAGGCTCCGGGCTGCGGAGCGCGTTTATCCTGGGCGCGATCACGGTGAGCGTGGCCACGGTGACTGCGGTTTCGCATTCCGCCGCGGTGGTACGCCAAACTCTGGCAAGCGATGTGAAATCCTGGCTCGCGGGCGACGTCGCGGTCGACACGAACGAGCCCATCAGCGACGCGCAAATCGCCGCGTTCGATGAGATGCGTCGGGATGGCGCGGCATGGACCATGGCGACCTGGGTCCTGACCATGGCTTCGTCGAGCGAAGCGCCCGAGGCAATCTACGTTTCGCTCAAAGCCGTCGATCCCAACCAATATCCTTATTACGGCGCGCCTCTCCTGCGTCCTCCGGGTCGATTGCGCGACGCCTTGCCGGCGGATTCGGCCGTGGTTTCGGAAAGCGTTTTGGCAGGCTTGCATGTCCGCGTTGGAGATAAAATTCGGATCGGCCGAAAATCGTTCACGATTTCCGCGACGGCGCTCACCGAACCCGAGCGTCCCTTCGGTGCGCTCGGCTGGGGGCCGCGCGTTACGATTTCGCAATCGGCATTCGACGAAATCGGCGCAGCGGAGGCCGGGAACAACCGTCTGAACCGCATCGTTCTGCGCCTTCCTTCCGGCGCCGATGCTGGTAAAGCGATGGATCGCGTGCAGTCGATCGTTCCCGAAGGCCGAGTGCTCGATTATCGCGATGCCGCGCGGCCGGAAGTCACGCGCGTGGAGCTCGCGATTTCGTTCGCTTCCATCGGCGCGTTTCTGGTGATCGCACTGGGCGCCATCGGTGTGGGCGCGGCGGTGCGGTTGAATCTGGACCAGCGCATCGCAATGCTGGCGATTCTGCGCGTCCACGGTGCGCGAACCACGCAGATCGTATCGGTGTTCCTGATCGAAACTGCGGCGCTGATCGCCGCGAGTCTGCCATTCGGGATTCTGGCCGGATGGTTCATGGGCCGGTTCCTAATCTCCATGGCGGGACGATTTCTGAATACTCCGGCGAGTTCGGGGCATGACACGGTGACGCTGATCGAGAGCGGACTCGCGGGATTGGCGATGATCGCGCCTCTGCTGGCGGGGCCGTTGAACTCCATCGCGCGGCTGCGCCCCATGGTTCTGGCGCGTGTCGATTTTCCGGAATCGCGTCCGCCATTGCCTTTGGCGCGGGTGCTTCTGGCGGCAACCGTGGCCATCGCGGGCGCAGCTTCGATCGCGATCGCGTATGTATTGATTCGTGCGCGAGTGCCCGCCGTGATGCTCGGATCGGGATTGGTGATCGCTACCGGTATCGCATGGGTCCTCAGCAGCGGCGCGCTGGCCGGCGTTAAGCGGTGGATCGCGTCGAAACATTGCCCCTCCGTTTTGAAGCGTTCGCTCGCGGGACTTTATCGACCCGGCCTGCACCCTGAATTGCTGATCGCGTGTCTCGCGCTGGGCGTGATGTCGATCGGCGCAACCTTCGAAAATAAGCAGGCGATTGTGAACAGCGTCGCGAATGCGCAGCCGTATCCGCAAGCGAATTTACTGATCGCCGGTTTCGATGCCGCGCATCGCGATGCGGTGCGCCAATTTGTAGAGAGCCAACCCGGCGTCGAGTCCGTCGAGATGATGACCGAAGTCTGGCTGCGGTTGGTGGCTATCGACGGGAAACAGATTCGCGGGCGAATCCTATCCAGGCAGGTGCGTCGAGAACGCTTCGCAACCCACGCTGATCGCGAGCGACCTGGCATCGCGGCTGGGCGTGCGGGTTGGTTCACGCGTCGATTTCGAGCTGCGCGACGGGAAATTTTCGGCCACCATCCGCGAAATCCGCCGCCCGCTGCCGGAGCAGCGTTTCTGGCTGACGTTCATCGTCGATTGCAGTTCGCTCCCGCCGTCGGCATGGATCGAAGCGGCAGCGGTTCGCGTTCGCGAGGGCGATCTCGAATCCCTGCGCCGCGCGCTCGCCGCGAAGATGCCCACACTCGCCGCGATCCCTTCTTCTGAAATCCGTTCGGTGATCGAAAGCGTAACTGGCAATGTATTGGCGTTCGCGCCGGTGACGTTTTGGCCGGTCGCGGTGGGCGGCGTGTTGATCCTGATCGCACTGGTTGCGGTATCGCGCGCCGCCCGATCGAAAGAGATCGCGATCCTGGCGGCATTGGGAGCCACACGAAAGACCATCGCGAAGTTATTCACCATCGAATTCGCCGCGGTGGGAATTCTGGCTGCTCTGATCGGGAGCGTGCTGGGGACATTGTTCAGTGCGCTCATTTTCCGAATTCTGTTTTATCGAAATGAGATTGCGGTTGATTGGAGAACAGCCGTGATTTCGCTCGCGCTATGCCCGCTGATTACGATTGCGGCTGGATGGCTGCCCCTCGGCCGGCTGCTGCGGCAGAGGCCGCTCGAGATTCTACGTGGGGAGTAGGCTGCGCGATCGCGCGCTTGGATCGCAACGGCAGCGCCAGTAGCGAGAAGATCACCAGTCCCAGCAGCGCGAGCCCGCCGATGTAGTACGGCCAGGGGCCCAGCAGATCGAATACAGTTTTCTGTTCGGGCTTGTGCGCGAGATATGCGTAATTGGTTCCGAATTTCCAATTGAACACGCCGAGCAGAGCCGCGTACGTCAGCAACAGCGCGTACGATCGCCACAACGCTCCCGATCGCATCGGAATCAAACGGCCGGCGATCAGCACCACTGCGGCCACGATCAGCCCGCCGTGATTTACGAAGAATCGCAGGTTCCACTCCGATCCCATGTCAGGCGACAGGATCGCCATTCCCGCACCGGCGAGCCCCGCGAAATAAGTGAACTCGCCAGCAAGCGGCGAAAGCCAGATACAGGCGGCCACCGCCACCCAGGTCGAGATATTGCACAAATGCAGCGGCATCCGATCCGGGAAGTGCATGCCGTCTTTGAAATACCGCTGCAGCTCGCCACCCACCATGAACAGCGCGAGGGCGCCGCGCAGCCATGGTTTCGGAATCCGGTCGCGCCGGGAAAGCAGGCTGAGCACAATGGATGCGGCTGCGATGGCCACAATCCAGAAGATATGGGAGGCCGTGTAGAATCGCACGGCAGAATTCTATCACGAGCGATTTTAATCCGGCCTTCGAAAAATTAGCGCCTGAAACGATCGCTGAATCCTGCCCGCCATAGGTCATAGAATAATCAGGTGATCCGATCCATTGCCAGTTTGCTTCTCGTCGCCTCGACGTTATTGGCGCAGCGCGGCGCAGCTCCACCACCTCCGGCTCCAGCGTTTGAAGTTGAAGAGGCCACCATCGCCACCGTGCACGATGCGATGAAGGCCGGCTGGCTGACCTGCGCCGCGCTGGTCGAGAAATATCTCAAGCGCATCGACGCGTACGACAAGAACGGCCCGGCCATCAATTCGATCGTGGTGTTGAATCCCAACGCGGAGAAAGAAGCAGCCGAACTGGATCGCCGTTACGGGCAATCGGGCCCGGTCGGGCCGCTGCATTGCGTACCGATGATCGTCAAGGACAATTTCGAAACCGTCGGATTGCAGAGCGCGAACGGGGCTCTGGCGTTCGCCGGCTATGTTGCGGATCACGACGCGTTCCTGGTCAAGCGCGCCAAAGATGCCGGCGCGATCGTACTGGCGAAATCGAACATGGCGGAGTGGGCGTTCAGTCCTTATGAAACTGTGAATTCGATTCTTCCGGGCTACACCAAGAACCCTTATGCGCTCGATCGCGTGACGGCGGGATCCAGCGGTGGCACGGCTGCGGCGATCGCGGCGAGTCTTGGACTGGTGGGATTCGGCAGCGATACCGGAAATTCGATCCGCGGACCGTCTTCGCATCAAGCGCTGGTCGGCATTCGATCGACCATGGGGCTGACCAGCCGCGCGGGCGTTTTCCCGCTGAGCTTGCTGGCCGATATCGCGGGCCCGATGGCGCGAACAGTGGAAGATGCGACCGCCGTCTTTCAGGTGATCACCGGTTCCGATCCGAATGATCCGGTGACCAGCGCCGCCAACGCTCATCTGCCACAGAATTATTCCGCGTCGTTCGATCGCAACGGATTGCGCGGTGCGACCATCGGCGTGCTCCGACAAGCTTATGAGCGGCCATCGACCGATCCTGAAATCGTGCGCATCTTCATCTCGGCAGTTGAGGATCTGAAGCGCGCCGGCGCGACCATCGTCGATCCGGCGACGGTCGAGGGCCTGGATGCGATTCGACGGTCGCGCGATGCCGGCCCATGCATGGGATTCAAGTACGACATGAATCATTTTCTGGCCGCGCGCGGCGATCACGTGCCATTTAAGAATCTGACCGAGATCATTCGCTCCGGACGATTCCATCCGTCGGTGCAGGGCCGTCTCGAGAACGCCGAAAAGGGACCCGAGAACGGACCGGAGACATCCGCGTGCCAGGCCGAGGAAACGTATCGGCAGCAGGTGCGCGACGCCGTGGTCAAGACCATGGACAAGCTCAAGCTGGATGCTTTCGTGTATCCCACCTGGAGCAATCCACCGCGTCTCATCGGCGATTTGAACACGCCCGCCGGCGACAACAGCCAGTTCTATTCGCCCACCACGGGTTTCCCGGCGATCAATGTACCGATGGGGTTCACGCGCGGAGGCGCACTTCCCATCGGCATGACGATCTATGGAAAAGCGTGGTCGGAACCGCTATTGGTGAAGTTCGCGTACGCCTACGAACAGGCGACGCATCATCGGCGCCCGCCTGCGTCGACTCCACCGCTGCGCTGAAATCGGCGCGTGATCCGATTGGCATACAATGACACGATGGTGGGGCGCGTAAGTTTTGCGGGGATCGTCGTATGTGTGTGCGCTTGCGCGCCACTCTGCGATGCGAGCTCGTTGATTCTCAATGGAAAAGTCGTCCTGGAAGACGGCTCCGCCCCCGGGCGTCGCGTCTCGGTGGAGCGCGTATGCGGCGGCGACAAGCCCGAGCACATCGCCGACACCAATCCAAAGGGTGAATATAGCTGGCATGCGACAGCGAACCGCAGCGTGACGGAATTCAGCCATTTAACCAATGGTTCCATGGGCGCGACGGTTTTCAGCAGCAACACTCCGCGCGAGATCTGTACGATTCGCGCATCCATGCCCGGCTACGAGTCCACGCAGTTAGAAGTCCAGGATGTAACCGCGCTGGCGGATCCGGTGCTGCCCACGCTTACGCTGCTGCGGCGCGGATCGCAAATCGATCTGGCGACCTCGCAGGTGAATGTGCCGCACAACGCCTCGGCAGCCTGGAATCGCGCCGACCGGGAGATTCGCAGGAAGAGTTGGCCAGGAGCCGAAGAGCAGCTTCGAGCGGTGGTGGCCGCGGCACCGAAGTTTGCGCGTGGCTGGGAGCTGCTCGGCAATGTCCTGCAGTTTGACAAGAAACCGGCGGAAGCGCGAGAGGCATACCAGAATGCAATCGCGAACGATCCCCGTCGCCTTGCTCCATTCCTGATGCTGGCTCATCTGGAAATCGATGCGCACGATTGGGAATCCGCAAGGAAGACTGCGGCCGCACTCGCGAAAGCGGATGTGAAGAAGGAATATCCGGAAGCGTACGTGTATCAGGCCATCGCAGTCTATCAGTTGCACGATCTCGATAACGCTGCAGCGAGTGCCGAAGAAGCCATCCGGGTAGACAAGAAACACGACGTTCCACTCGGCGAATACGTCTACGGCCTGATCTTGCGAGCTCGCGGGAATCCTTCCGGCGGACGAGAACATTTGTCGCGATTTATCGAGCTGGACCCGAAAGCTCCCGAGGCGGAAAGTGCGCGGACGTTTCTCTCCAAGCTCGATGAACCGCAGGTGGCCGACGACTTAGCTGCCGCACTGGAAGGAGCCGCGCAAAGCCTAAGTTTGAACAAAACCTTCGAAGCGTGGCTACCGGGCGGAATCGCCGCGATGTCCGCGATTGCGCATCTTGAACGGACGCCTTCGTCCCAGGATTTCTTCACCGAATTCTGCCGCGCCATGGCCGGGGAGGGATCGCTGGGAACAACGCAAGGAATCCCGTTGTACCGGACCACGCTGCGCGAATACATGGCGATCGTCACGGAACTCTCGCGCATGGGAGAGCGGCATGGCGACTCGGTCACAATTCGGCTTTCGCTGACGGGCGCGGAGCGCGATCGCACCGATCGCATTCTGCAAACCGTGGGGTGGAGGGTGACGAAATCCGGGTCGGGCGTTCGCGTGATTCCCGGCGATCAGCCGAGCGATAGCACGCGTCTGGAGGTGCTGCCAGCGCTGGGTGTGGACGCCGTGGCCATGCAGCAGGCATTGCAGGAAGGAAAAACGTTTTCGTTTGAGATTCCCTCCGAGCAGGTGCGGCTATTCGGCGGGAACAGTTGGGTGGAACTGCTGAAGGATCCCGGCGTGCAGGGAGGAATCGCGGCGGCGTTCACGATGGATGTCAGATTGGCGCAGGCATATGCGGCACTCAGCGCGATGGAACCCGAAGCGGCTGGCGATCTGGTCGAAGGCGTCGGCTTACGCAATCTGGTCACACGCTATTCAGCCACCGCGATTCACTTCGCGGGCGCATTCACCGTCTCCGGCAAAGTGGCGGCAGTTCCCGGCGGCAAGGACGCTGAAGGCATCTGGCAAGCTCTGGTGGGCGCCAAGCCGCGCGATCCTTCCGCCTTCTTCAAGGCCGTCCTGAGCAAGGACGAAGGTAGGCTTGCCAATTTTTACTGGCTCTTGTCGCAGACCGATGCCGCGCATCAGAAGTTCTTCCTGAAGGACGCCGCGAAGTTTTATGCCTGGTTTCGAGACAACGGCGCATTTCGCGAAGGAGTGCGCCAATCAGAAAATCCCTGGCGCGCGAACTTATTTCACGACCTGCCTCTCGACGAAGCCGGGAACGTTCGGTTTCCCGGTGGCCACGGAGCGTGGGTCGACCCGTCGGGCAAGAGCGGCGATTCGTTGCTGGGAGTAGCGGCCCTGGAGGCTCTGATTCCGATCGCGAATCTGGAAGCGAAACGGAAATCGCCTCTGGATGAAACTTCGGCGCAACTGCTGAGCCGGCATTATTCGGAATGGCGCGCGCTGTTTCCGATGTTCGAACGCCTGCCCGCGTTGAACGGCGAGGATTTCCTGGCGCTGGAGCGGCTGGGTGAATCGACCAGAACGATGCCTCGCCCGCAGCAGAATATCGTTATGGCGGAATGGCATGCGCTGGTGGAACTGATGATGCTGGGAATCGATGCAGGCGAACACGTCGATCCCGGCATGTTCCGCGCGATTTGTTCGCGTTTGGCTGGCGCCGATTCCGCGCAGGCGGTTGCGCTGCTGCGTGAAATGGCGGGCCCTGGAGATCTGGATCAAGTGGTTCCTTCGCGATTTCTCCACCTTAGCGGCGACCGGCTCGTGGGATTCCATCGCGTAATGACGTTCCAGCACGTCCCGCGACTCGCCGGCGCAAAAGGCGGAGCGGAAACGGCGGCAGCACTGGCTGGCTTAGTTTACGCCGCGACGCTCGACTCGAATGGGTTGCTGGTCACTGAGGACGCACGGTTCCTGACCAAACACCGGTTCACGGAGCCTGGGTTGTTCGCCGAACCGGCGCTGGTGAAATCGAATCAAGCTCCCGGATCGTATCTGACCGGCGGATTGATGAACTTCTCGGCCTTCGGAAAAAATCTAACCCCTGGAGGGAAGCCACCGGCCATCGATGCGACGCTGCCTCCTGTTCCGATGGGGACGGCTACTCCCGCAGGTTCGGCACCGGTGCCTGCCGCGGATGCCGATTCGCAACCGGCCGATGCCATTTTTCGTGCGGATAGCCGGCTGGTGGAAGTGTTCGCGACCGTGACCGATTCAAGCAACCACTACATCGACGATCTGACCGCGGATCGATTTAACATTCTCGATTCCGGATCGAAGCCCAAGATTATGGCGTTCGAGTCGCGGTCCTCCGAAGTTTCGGTCGCTCTGCTGCTCGACACCACTGGCAGCATGCGAGCGGCGTTGCCAGCGTTGAAGGGCGCGGCGCTGCGGCTGATCGAGGATCTGCGAGCCGAGGATTCCGTAGCGGTCTACAGTTTCAACGGCACCGTGCAGGAGTTGCAATCCTTCACCACCGATAAGAGTCGCGCCAAGCGAGCGGTGCTGAGTACGCATCCGTACGGCGACACGGCTTTGTACGATGCGCTGACGCGAGTCGGCCGCGATCTGGAAGGGCGGCCGGGGAAAAAAGTGATCGTGCTGTTCACCGATGGCGACGACAATTCGAGCTCTCTGACCACGGACGCCGCCATTCGGCGCGCCAAAGCCGCCGGGATTCCGATCTACACCGTGGCGCAGGGCTCGGCGCTGACGAATTCGATGTTCGTCGATCAATTGGGCGCGGTTTCGAAGGCGACCGGCGGACAGGCGTTCGTGGTGAAAGATCCACAAGAGATCAAGGGTGTCTTCGAAAAGGTGTCCGAGGATCTGTCGCACGGCTACCTGCTGGTGTTCCAGCCGGAATCGACCGACGATCCGTCGTGGCGGACTATCGAGGTGGAGTTGCAGGGCATCAAAGGCAGTAAGGTTCGCGCCCGCAAGGGTTACTATCCGTAGACGAGTGTTGATAAGCTCCGCATGCGCTAATCTCAGGGCATGAGGAAGCAGATCCCCGTTGTTCTTGCGTTACTCGTTTTCCCGGCCGCCTGCACGCATAAGCAGCCGCTCAGCGCCGGGATTGATCTGGCCGGCATGGATAAATCCGTGGCGCCTGGTGACGATTTCAACGAATACGTCAACGGCGCCTGGTTCAAATCGAATCCGATTCCCGCGGATAAGTCACGCTATGGACTGGATGCGATTCTGGCCGATGAAACCCGCCAGCGGATTCAATCGCTGATTCAGGACGCGAGCAGTCACGCATCGAGTGCCGAGACGCAGAAGATCAGCGATTTTTACAACAGCTACATGGATGAGAACGCGATCGAATCGCTGGGGCTTGCGCCGTTGAAGCCGCTGCTCGATGCTTTTGCGGCGATCGCGGATCGAAAAGCGTTGGCAAAGGCTATCGGATCCGAGTTACGAGCCGATACCGACGCGCTCAACTCCACTAATTTCGAAACGTCGAATCTGTTCGGTGTGTGGGTCACGCAGGGGTTGACGGATCCCAATCACACGTTCCCCTATTTGATGCAGGGCGGCTTGGGCCTGCCGGACCGCGATTACTATCTTTCTGATTCACCGCAGATGACTAAGCTGCGCGGCGAATATCGCGCGCACATCGAAACAGTGTTCAAACTCGCCGGCTTCAGCGATCCCGCGAAACGGGCGGCGCGCGTGTTCGCTCTCGAAACGGCGATGGCTCGCGTACACGCCACACGCGTTGAATCGGAAGACGTGCACACGCCTAATTCCTGGAATCGCGCGGATCTTGCCAAAATCGCGCCCGGGGCCGATTGGCCCACGCTGCTGGACGCCGCGGGATTGAACGACGCGGCGGTGATCATCGCCTGGCAGCCCAAAGCAATTTCAGGATTGTCGGCGCTGGTGGCGAAGGAACCGCTCGATTCGTGGAAGGATTGGCTCGCCCTGCACAGCATCGAGAATACGTCGGCATATCTACCCAAAGCGTTCGTCGACGAGAGCTTCAATTTTTTCGGGAAGACGCTGAGTGGAATTCCCGAACACCGCCCGCGCTGGCAGCGAGGCATCGATCTTACCAATCTTGCGTTGGGCGATGCGGTCGGGAAAATTTACGCCGCGAAGTATTTCCCGCCCGAAACGAAAGCAAAAGCGGAAGCGATGGTCGCCGATATCGTCAAGGCGTTCGGCGACCGGATCGACGCGCTCACCTGGATGTCGCCGGAGACAAAGGTGAAAGCCAAGCAGAAATTGGCGACGCTGAAGGTTGGGGTCGGATATCCCGACAAGTGGCGCGACTACTCGGGGCTCGAAATCGTGAAAGGCGATGCGCTCGCCAACGCGCGGCGCGCGGAGCTGTTCGAATACCGCCATCAGCTTGCGAAAATGAAACAGCCCATCGATCGCGGCGAATGGTGGATGACGCCGCAGACCGTGAACGCGGTGAATCTGCCGTTGCAGAATGCGCTGAATTTTCCGGCTGCGATCGTCCAGCCGCCGTATTTCGACGTCCAGGCAGACGCGGCGCACAATTATGGATCGATGGGCGCGGTGATCGGGCATGAGATCAGCCACAGCTTCGACGATCAAGGCAGCCAGTTCGACGCCGAAGGACGCATGGTGAACTGGTGGACGCCTTCCGACTTCGAGCACTTCAAAGCAGCCGGTGACGCGCTGGCGGCCGAATTCGACGCGTATCATCCTTTCCCTGACCTCGCCGTGAATGGCAAGCAGACGTTGAGCGAGAACATCGCGGATATCGCCGGATTGCTGGCGTCTTTCGATGCGTATCGGCTGTCACTCCAAGGAAAGCCGGATGAGACCAAGGATGGACTGAGCGGCGATCAGCGCTTCTTCATCAGTTTCGGGCAAAGCTGGCGGACCGAGGCTCGCGAGGCCGACATGCGCCGGCAGATCGCAACGGACGGCCACGCGCCGGAGCAGTATCGCGCCGATACCGTGCGCAATGTCGACGCGTGGTATCCGGCGTTCCTGGTGCGGCCGACGCAGAAGTTATATCTGGCACCGAAGGATCGCGTGCACGTGTGGTGATGGCCTGAAATTCTAGATTTGTGTTCGGCTTTAACGATTATTTGCGCGAGCACAACGGCAAAAACTGCCTGTGCGCTCCGGAGCCAGGCGCACACGCTCCACGGCATCATGGAGGCGCGAACGTAAGAGAGCGCGTTTGGGCTGCGCTGATGCAGATGAGGCCGAATGGTTCGGCGCGCAAGCGGTGTTCGCCGAAATGGTGCGCTCTCGGCGACCCGCCTCCTCGAATTTAACGTTGCGCCCGAACGCGCTCCATAACTGTCGCGCCTCAATAATTTGAGCGAGCACGACGGCACAAATCGCCCGTGCGCTCCGGAGCGCGTTCGTCGCCCTGCCGGCAAAAGCCCGATTGATGTAGCATACTCGACATGTCAGCCTTAAACCGCCTGCGTCGCGCGCTTCCGATTTTCTCGATCACACTGCTCGCCGCCATCTCCGCCCGGAGTGCGAGTGAGCCTGATCCGAGCATCATGGCTTTCAAGCTGCCGGACAAGATTCAATGGACGGGCAGCGCACGTGGTCCGCAAACCGCGGTCCTGTACGGCGATCCTAAAAAAGCAGGCGAGCTATATATCGTCCTGACCAAGTGGCCGCCACATTCGATGAGCCGTCCGCATTTTCACCCCAACGATCGCTACATCACCGTGCTCGAAGGAACCTGGTGGGTGGGCTGGGGGCCGAAGTACGATCCCGACAGCACCTATCCGATGCCCAAGGGCAGCTTCGTGCAGCATTTCGGCAAGAAGATCCACTACGATGGCGCCAAGGATGCCGAATGCATTCTGGAGATTGTCGGCATGGGGCCGGATACCCTGACTTCAGCCGAGCAAAAGTAACCTTACCGCAGTTGCCATCGCCCTAAAACAGCGACATAATCGTTAGTTCTCGTGCCATGAAGTCTATTCTTAGACGCCGGGAAAGAGGTAGGTTCCAGTGAAACTTTTCAATCGAAGAAATGTTCTGATCGCAGCCAGTTGTGCCGCGATGGTATGGCTCGCATGGACGCCCTCCGGCGCCAAGGCGCAATCGGGCAGCGGGCAACCGTCCACTGCCAATGGCGAATGGCCCCATTACACGGCGGATCTCAAGGGCAGCAAGTATTCGCCGCTCGATCAGATCAACGCGTCGAACTTCAACAGCCTGGAAGTGGCGTGGCGATTCAAGACCGATAACCTCGGGCCGCGCACGGAGAACAAACTGGAAGGCACGCCGATCATGATCAAGGGCGTCCTCTACACCACTGCCGGCACGCGGCGCGCCGTGGTTGCGCTGGATGCCAAGACGGGCGAAGAACTGTGGGTCTATCGCATGGATGAAGGCCGCCGCGCAGGCGTCGCGCCACGCCAGCTCTCGGGCCGCGGCGTATCGTTCTGGACCGACGGTAAAGGTGACGATCGCGTGGTGTTCGTCACCATCGGCTATCGCCTGATGGAACTGAACGCCAAGACCGGCCAGCCGATTCCCGGCTTCGGCAAGGACGGCATGGTCGATCTGAAGGAAGGCGTGGTGTACGGCAAGGACACGCCGATTCCGCTCGAAGACGGCGAGATTGGATTGCACTCGACGCCGACCGTGGTCGGCGATGTGGTGATCGTCGGATCGTCAATGGCGGAAGGCCTGGGCTATCGCTACAGCACCAATTCGAAGGGCTTGGTTCGCGCGTTCGACGCCAAGACCGGCAAGCAGTTGTGGCGCTTCAACACCATTCCCTATCCCGGCCAATACGGCAACGATAGCTGGGACAAAGGATCGTGGGAGTGGACCGGCAACGTCGGCGTGTGGACGCAGATCACCGTCGATCCGGAGTTGGGCCTGGTCTATCTGCCCGTGGAATCGCCGACCATCGATACTTACGGAGGCAATCGCCCCGGCAACGACCTTTTCGCTGAAAGCCTGGTCGCGGTCGATTTGAAAACGGGCGTGCGCAAGTGGCATTTCCAACTGGTGCACCATCCCATCTGGGATCACGATATTTCTTCCGCTCCGCTGTTGATCGACGCAGTGATCGACGGCAAGCCTCGCAAACTGGTGGCGCAGCCGACCAAGCAATCGTTCCTTTATGTGTTCGATCGCATCACGGGCGTGCCGATCTGGCCGATGCCGGAGAAGCCGGTTCCGCAATCGGATGTGCCGGGCGAAAAAACGTCGGCGACGCAGCCGATTCCCACCAAGCCGCCGTCGTACTCGCGCACCTACGTCGCGGAGGATGATCTGATCGACTTCACGCCGGATCTGCGCAAGCAGGCGCTCGAAAACCTGAAGCGTTATCGCTGGGAACCGACGCCGTACATTCCTCCGACCATGCAGGGCAAGGAATGGGCAGGCGCGATCAACGTCGGCAACACCGTCGGCGGAATCAATTGGCCGGGCGCGGCGTTCGACCCTGAGACCGCGATTTTCTACGGCCAGGCGAACAATTCGTCGGTCACGACGGAGAATATTTCGGAAGCTTATCTGGCGCAGGTGAATCCCGACTCGCAGTCCTCCAATCGCATTCCGATCTGGCAGGCGAATGCCGCGGGCGGTGGTCGCGGCGGTCGCGGCGGAGCCGGAGCTGGCGCAGGAGCTGGCCGAGGAGCGGGTGCAGGGCGCGGTGCGGCACCGGCGGCTGGCGCAGCTCGCGGCGGTGGTCGGGCGGGCGGATTGAACACCGGTCTGGGCGGGCTACCGTTGGTGAAGCCGCCTTACGGCGTTCTCACCGCGATTGATCTCAATACCGGCGATCTCAAATTCAGGGTGCCGCATGGTGATACGCCGGATAACGTGCGCGCCGCTCTCGAAAAGCTCGGCCTGCAGGTACCGAAGACCGGACAAGCTGGCAGCGTGGGTCTGTTCGTAACGAAGACGCTGGTCGTGGTCGGCGATCCCCAGGTGACTACGCCTCCGGGACGTCCGCGTGGCGCCATGCTGCGTGCTTACGATAAGAACACCGGCGCGGAAGTCGGCGCGGTTTATTTGCCGGCGGCGCAGAGCGGCTCGCCGATGACGTACATGGTCGGCGGCAAGCAGTACATCGTGGTCGCCGTCAGCGGCGGAGCCTACACCGGCGAATACATCGCGTTCAAGCTGCCGGGCGCTTAGCCGTCAGTAATTGAGCGACGAAATATAGGCGCGCCACGGACCGACTTCTTCGCGGTAGCGGCGCGCCATAGTTCGCGAAATCTGCGCGATGTGACCGAGATCATGCACGGCCCAGGTAGCCAGCAGTTGTCGCATGGTCACAACGCCCAGCTCCGGATGCATCCCGGTGAGATTGAGGTTGTTTTCGAGATCCAGCGATCGCATCGCCGCAAGATTTTTCCGCCGCAGCGTGCCGAATTCGACGAGCAACTCATCCACTGATTTGCTTTCGATCAGATGCCGAAACCCATGGCGGTCGAAGGGTTCGAAGGCGCGCGACGTCCCGCATTCGACAATGATTCGCGCGCGTGGAATCCAATCGGTGATTTCGCCGTCGATCAAATGACCTAGCACGTCGACCGCACTGAACGACTTTGCATCGTCGCGGCATTCGAGCCAGGCAGCCGGCTTGGCCCGACAGCATCGCTTCCAATACCGCCGGAGTCCGCTCCAAAATCTGGATTGCTTCGCTGATTCTGAATTCTGTGCTCATTCTCCTAGGATCTGATGCAGGTGATGCTTCAGATGACGCACGTAATCGATCATCAGGAATTCGAGCGTCACCGGCTCGCCGCCGCCAACACGGCATAGCGCGCCGAGCGTGTCCCTGCGCGCGTGCTCCATCACATGGATCAGGTGGCGATTATAAATCGTCCATAGCGCCACTAGATCCTCCCAGGACCGATGCTGATACGCATTCGCGTTCACCCACGGCTCCTGCGCATAACCTGGCATCGCAAAGTCCTGCTCGAATTGTGCGCGGATAAAACGATGATGATTGTTCGCCGCGGAATCGATCAGGTGCCCCAGGATCTGTTTGCGGCTCCAGCGCGAGCCGGGCAGGAAGGGCTGATCGACCTGGGTCACTTCGGCGAGAGCGTTCTGCGCGACCAGAGATTTCAATTCGTCAATGGCAGAAGTAAGCGTCGGCATTTTTATCGTCACGAACCGCGGCGCAGACGATCGATCTGGCGGCGATCGCGCTTGGATGGTTTGGTGGTGGGCGGAGCTTCGAAATATGGCATCAGCTTGCGGGTCTCCGCGGCTTTCTGCCGGGCTTCCCGGCTCGCTTCGGTTTCGGAGTAGAGCGTTCGCGCGACCGTCGCGGGGCCGCGCATTTCACTTAGAGCGAGCACTTCGATTTCAAAATCTCCGCTGTCGTTTTTCACCAGCAGCATGTCGCCGATCTTGATATCGCGCGCGGGCTTCACACGTTGGCCGTACGATTCCACGCGTCCCAACTCACACGCTTTCGCGGCAAGCGAACGCGTTTTATAAAATCGCGCGGCCCACAGCCATTTATCGATTCTCATGAACAGCCGAGGCCCATAACTGCGATGGTATATCGAACTCGATTGAACATCCAAAGTAATGAGGCTACAGTGGATCGAGGAGGGCACGTGTTCGACCGCGATCAATTTATCGCAGACCTTCGCGACTCGCTTAGCGATCGGTCTCGCACAGTGATGAAGGAAGTGGTGGCGCGCGCGGTCTCCGATCCGTCGTCTCTATTTCGCGAGCTTGGAAACCCGGAAAAAGGAGCGGTGCAGGTTCTGCATAACGCTTCCGATCTGACCGTGCTCAACGTCATCTGGTCGCCCAACCAGGTCACTCTGCCGCACAACCATCGGATGGCGGCAGTGATCGGCATGTACGGCGGCCGCGAGGATAACATGTTCTGGCGCCGCATCCCCAACCCGGCGAAATTTCAGATCGAGGCCGCAGGCGGCCAGGCTCTGGGCTCAGGCGACGTCGTCGTTCTGGGTCGAGATGTGATCCACTCCGTGATCAATCCGCTGGCGAAGCTCAGTTGCGCCATTCACGTCTACGACGGCGATTTCATTGCCGCCGAGCGCAGTATGTGGAACTCCGAGACCCTGACCGAAGAGCCCTACGATATCACCGCGGTGTTGAAGGGCATGCCCGTAGACAAAACCGCATAGCGCGCGGGATCACTCGTCGCGCAACGTCGCCGAAGGATCGATCTTCAGGGCGCGCATCGCAGGCGATAGTACTGCAAGGAGAGTGATCAGCAGGAAACTCAAAATTCCCGCGACGAATCCGACCTTGTCCAGAGCGTTGCCGTTGGCGAGCTGGACCTCGCTGTGGACTACGCGCGCCAGCACCGCCGCCAGTACCGAGCCCACCACTAATCCGATGGCTACCGGCTTGATGTTCTGGGTGAGCAGCAAATTTAGAATGTTCCGAGGCCTGGCGCCGATCGCGATGCGAATTCCGAATTCGCGTCTGCGCTGCGCCACCGTGAACGCCACCAGTGCGAACATTCCCGCCGCGGCGAGTATAGAAGCAACCAATCCAATCGAGCCGATCAGCGTGGCCAGCGAACGCATTTCCAGGATGATGTTTTCGCGGGTGGCGCGCATGAGCGAAACCACGGCGGTTTGATTTACGCTCTCGGCCGCTTGCGGAATGACACGCAGCAATGCAGCGGGATCAGCCTGAGCATGCAGAACCAGCGCGGCGTTTTGGATTTGTTTTGGATCGAGGGGCACATATACCGCGATCGATTCGGGATCGACCAGCAGGTTTGCGCCGCTGTCCTTGACCACGCCGTCAACCACACGATCGGGGCCCAGATATGTCCAGGTCTTGCCCACCGGATCCTGTCCCGGCCAGATCGCGCGTGCCGCGGATTCGCTGACGATGACTGCATTCTGCTCGCCGGGAAGGAATGTTTGGCCGCGTAGAATCGGCAGCCCCATCGAGCGAAAGAAAGACGGCGCGACCTCATTGCGAATGATGCGCGGAAGCCCGGGCATGGTATCGATGGTGACGCGCCCTCCCAGGGGCGGCGACGTCATTTCCGACACTTGATCGATTTCGGGCAGAGCGGCGAGCCGCTGCGACAGCGCATCCAGTTTCTGGCGTGCGACGGACGGGGGAAGATTGGCGGTGTACAACTGCGGATCGACCACGATCATTTTTTCGTAATCGAAGGCGATGTCGATCGAGGCCAGCAGAATTCCGTTGTGCGCCATCACTGCCGAAGCGATCAGCAGCAGGCAGCTCACCGCGACTTGTAATCCGATCAGGCCCTGGCGCAGTCTGTTCTTGGGACGATTCGGATTCACGATCTGCAAACTGGAGGGCAGGCCGAACGCGATCGCCGATACGATCACCAGCACGAATCCGGCGAGAAACGCCGGCCAGCGCAAAGAAATGTGAATATCGGAAGGAGCCTCGAGCACGTACATCAGCGTTCGCGCCGAAACGGTACTGAAGACCAGGCCGGCGGCGGCAGCCAGGATCGCCAGCAGAAAATTTTCCGTCATCAACTGGCGCACAATGCGAGCGCGGCTGGCTCCGATGGCGATCCGGATGGAGATTTCGCGCTGTCGCGTGAGGCCCCGCGCCACCAGCATGTTGCCCAGATTCGCGCACGCCGAGATCAGGACCAGGAAGATCATGGTCATGAACACGGCGATCGCCGGTGAGCGGGTCAGGTTGCGTGAGAGGGCCGCTTCGACGCCCAGGCTGGCCATACGATCGTCGGCATTGAAGAAGCGCGGCTGGATATGGCTCAGCTCACGGGTCAGCGCCGTGAGGTCCGCTTCACCAGCGGCGGCGGGCACTCCCGGTTTCAGCTTGCCGTACAGAGCCTCGCTCGCATAGGAGAAGTCGCTTGCGAGCGGAGGACTTCCCGGAATGAGCAAAGGGCGCAAGGCGATCGGCAGGAAAATCGCTGTGCGGCGTGCCGACAAACCGTCGAAATCGTAAGGCAGGATTCCGGCGATCTGGATCGGCTGGTTGTTGATGCGGATGGTGCGCCCTACGACGCTCGGATCGGCGCCCCACTTGGTCTGCCAGTATTGATAGCCGAGCACCGCGACCGCCGGCGCGCCGGGTTCGGAATCGTGCGCATCGAGCAGACGCCCCCATGAAGGGATGATGCCGAGACTTGGGAAATAATCCGCCGAGACTAGATCGGCGCGCACGGAATCGGAATCGATAATGAGCGTGAGGGTGGTGTCTTCAGCGAGCAGCCACGAGAACGATTTGCTTTCCGAACGATAGAGTTCCACTGCGGCGGGCGGAAATCCGAGACGCCGGCCCTGGCGAGTCACGCGCGTGAACTGTAGCGCGGTGTCGGCATCGTGAATCTTGAGGCGATGGAAAATCAGCGCATCGAAGACTTGAAACTCCGCCAGATTAACGCCGACGCCCAGCGCCAGAATCGCAATCGCGCCTAGCGTAAAGCCGGGCGAACGAATCAGCAGGCGCGCGCCGTAGGAAAGATCCTGAAGGACATGTTCCAGCCAAGTCCAGGTCCAGGCGTCGCGCGATTGTTCCTGCAGCCGGCCAGCGTTGCCGAAATCGCGGCGATCCTCCGGCGGCATCATGTCGCGGTGAATCTCCATCTCCTCGGTAAGCTCGCGCTCCACGCGCTTGCGATTGAGAAGGAAGTAAATACGCCGCCAGAGTTTTCGCATGAGGATCACGCCGAGCGCAGGATCGCTTGAATCGCGGCCGTGGCCTGCTTGTATTCATCGAGTTCGCGATCGAGTTGCTTCTGACCCAACGCGGTGAGCTTATAGAAGCGGACCCGTCGCCCGGTTTCTGATTTACCCCACGACGCAGTCGCCCAGCCTTCCACCAGGATGCGCTGCAGGGCCGGGTAGAGCGATCCCTCTTCGGCCTGCAGCACGTCGCTCGAAAGATTCTTAATGCGCTGCGCGATCGCGTACCCGTGCAACGGACCGGATCGGAGCACGCGGAGAATGAGCATGGCGAGCGCGCCCTTAGGCATCGGGATCTCAGGCATAGATAATCTATGTATACGCCCGAAACGGACGCGCGTCAAGAGCGATTAAGCGGAGTACGTCATCGAGGAGATGACTTCGGGATCCAGTTCGAGATCGGTAGTCCATACGCCTTCGAAATCGACGTAATAGCCTTCCACCGTGATATCCGGAATCGATCGATGCAAAAATTGTGCGGCGTTTTTCAATTCCTGCTTGTGGTTCGCGACCTCAGCACGCGTATCGCCGCCGAAACCGCCATCCAGTCCGCCGTAGGCGCCACAATCGGAGTGCAGCATCAGGATCACACGCTTGGTGTCGTGCAGACGCATGGAGGTGCGGATCTGATCCAGGACGAACTCACGCTCCGACTCCTGCGCCGGCGAGGCCAGCGATTTCGCGCCCCCGGCGATCTTGATCGGATCGGAATAATTGACGCCGATCTTCTTCAGAAACTTTCGGAAGCCAAGCTCGAAGCGGCTATCGAAGCACCACACAATCGCGGCGTCGCAGGAGTAGCGGGCGCGGGGCGATTCGAAATGGAAGACCTTACGCACATCTTCATTGTCGCGTAGATTATGTGCGGGCTCGTCAACAGACCGCCATGGTACGAGATTCCAAATGAGGCGCGAAAGCATCGAGCGCGCTCGCCGCCTTATCGCAATTGCCGCCTAACGCGCTCCATTCTGTCGCGCCTCATAAGACCACGCCCGAGCGCGCAGGCGATTTGTGCCGTTGCGCGCGATCAACATTTCCGGAGCGCGCGACTCGTGGCGCGACGCGCTATGAGACATTTGAGGCGCGAGAGCATCGAGCCATTCTGTCTCGCCTCATTTGGATCGCGCACCGGAACAAGGGTCAGTTCGCCGGTGCCGCCCCACTGATGGCGACTTCTTTTAATTTCGCGCCGGTAAGCTTGGCGACCGCGCCCAGCGTGGTCTGCGTGGCATTCAATCCGAGCCGGAAATCGCCGTCGGAGTAATGCGAATAGACGTCGATGGGCTGATGATGCGTCGGATCCCATCCGCCGCCGATCTGCGCGACGCGTTCCAGTTCGCGCAAACTGATCGACGGCACCAGATCCTTAAAGGCGTCCGAATCCGTGTTCGACATATGATTGCCCACCACCGCCGGATAATCCGTCGCGTATGTTTCGTTCGCGGCATTGAACGCCCACGCCAGTTCATTGGCCTGTGCGGCGAATTTCGAAGTGGACTGGAACTCGATATTCACGTCCGCTTCGGGGCGCTGATGCGCGCTCACCGTGCCGTCGTGATTGGGCATGCCGTGATCGAACATCATCATGTCGTGCTGGATCATTCCCAGCCACTTGGGCTCCGGATATTTTCCCGATCCGGGAGGGTCTTCCTTGCCTTGCAAATCCTTGCGCTGATCGGCGTAGGCGCGCGCGCCGTTCAAACCGGTCTCTTCGTTGTTCCACAGCGCGAAGCGAATCGATCGCTCGGTGACCACATCGGGGCTGCTCAACACGCGCGCCATTTCCATCACCAGCGCGGTGCCCGATCCGTCATCGTTCGCCGCCTCGCCCCATCCGATGCCGTCCATGTGCGCGCCGACGATGTACATCTCTTCCGGATGCGTGGTGCCGATTTTGGTACAGAACACTTCTTCACGCGGGCCCGGGGTCGAGGGTTGTGAATTGAGCTCACGCAGTCGTGTGTCCGGCTGCAGATCGGGATCGTTGTTCACACCGACGGTGGTGTGTTCGCCGCGAACTCGTCCTCCGTTCGGATTCCCACGTCCCCCGCCGCGGCCGCCGCGACCCGCGCCGTCGCCACCTCTTCCTCCCCGACCACCACGCGGAGGCGGGGGCGTATAAGTGTAATGAATTCGTTCGGTGTTGGTGCAGCCGTAACTCTTGAGCTGCGCCTCAATCCAGTCGATCGCCTGGCGATTCCGATCGGTACCTTCGCGCCGATCGCCAAACCTGGTCAAGCCGCGAATGGTGGCTTTGTAGCGCTGCAGATCGAGCCGGCCGACCATGGTCTTAATGGGGTCGTTGTCAGGCGGAGCTTGAGGAAGCGCAGCCGTCGCGAACAGCAGAAAGGCTGCGGATAATCGACAGAAGGAAATGAGGGTCGCGCGCATGATCCCGCCATTGTAGTCGATGGCGGGATCACGCGGTGAAAGCTACCGGCCGCGCCGGACCGCTGGCGCGGGCGCGGGATTGTAGGTATTCGGCGCCGCCGGCACGTAGCGATACACGATGGTGTCCGCGAATCCAGCTTGGCTAACCGACAGAAGGAGATCGTCCAGGCTGGTCAGGTCCAAGCCAGGAACCTGGCTGAGATCGATATCGATCTCCGAACTGGAAACCATGGTGACGGCGGTGGCCGGCACCAGGTAGATGAAACTCACATCCGACAGCACCACGTTGGGCGTGTCCGGAGTGAAGTAGCCCGAGACCTTCACCACCACATCGAGAGTGCTGGCGATGGTCTGGTTGGTCGATACCAGGACCGGCTCGATGAACGGGAGAACGGAAAAATCGTACGGCTCGCCGACTTCGGCAAATCCATCCGCCTCTAATTGGTTCCCCGACGGGTCGATGACGAATACGGTGTAGTCGAACGAGGCTTGCTGCCACAAATCCCCGAAGGCGCTGATTTGAGGCAGAAATGTCAAACTCCCGGCAGGCATGTCGGAGGGCAGTGTGAATTGGTCGAAATCGATAAAGCTATCGTCATCGAGCAGCGTGAGCCATCCGGTGATGGTGCTTCCCGCGGGGATGGTCGAAGTGTTCACGAAGTACGCGGTCATTGCGCCACTCGACGGTTCCAGATGCACGGTGACCACTCCCGGAGCGGGCGCGGGCGAAGTGGCTTTCGGCGTGACAGCCTTCTTGGACCGCCCCAGCGAGCGGGCATGCAACGCATGCGCATGTTGGTTGGTGTTAGACGCGCCGTATAGTCCGTTGTCGGACCGCCTGGGAATCTGGCCCCAAGCCGACGGAATTATGAGAGCGATGAGGACTGCAAAGAGGAGTCGTTTCACAATAGTTCCTTATTGCCTTACAAGAGTAGGCACTCTTAAACAGACGCGGGGCGGTACTTTTCAGTTTACCCTCCTATGCTATCGGCGGGAAGGGCAGCGAGCCTTAGTCGGACCTAGGAGTTCCCCTTAAGTTTTGCCTTGTGCTGCTGTACAATCTTTCGAACACCGGTAGCAGCCTGGAGTCTCGGGCGAGAACCTGACTTTCAGCAACACGTTAACGAGGAGAACCATGAAGATCTTTTCACAATTGATCCTAGCGGCGTCACTTGCTTCCGTTGCCGCCGCTCAGAACTATTCCAGAAATGTGCTTTCGTTTAGCCCGCTTGGCTACTGGTGACCGGCGCGCGCTACGAGTGCGTACATGTACCTTTCGGCAGATCTTGTTTGCTATCTTGTACACTCTCTGGAACACCGGTAGCAGCCCGGAATCTCGGGCGAGAACCTGACTTTCAGCAACACCTTAGCGAGGAGAACCATGAAGATCTTTTCACAGTTGATCCTGGCGCTGTCGTTTGCTTCATTCGCGACCGCGCAATCGTATACCACCGACGTGATGTCGTTTAACCCGATCGCGTATTGGCCGTTAGGTGGGAATACCACCGACACTACCGGCCACAGCGGGCCCTTGAGCCCCACGGCATCCGGCTTTTCCAGTCAATTGACCCCGCCCACCGAACCTGCATCGGCGATGTTCGGACTTCCCACCGACGTGCTGGCGCTTCCGGCCGCCTCGAGCGGCAGCTTCGGATTCACCACGACCTCCAAATTCTCCGCGATGGCTTGGATCAAGACGGTGAGGCAGGACAACGGCTCCTCGGCAATTATGGCGAAGTTCGATCCGGCGGCTGGCAATGGATGGGGCGTTGTGATCGATAACGGGGACCTCGTGGGTCCGCAAAACGTGGGCCGCGTAGCGTTTGTATTCGTGTCTGGAGGCAACCCAGTCATTGGGATTGAGGCCGTTTTCGCGTCCAATGATGGAAACTGGCACTTTGTCGCCGTAACCTCGGACGGAACAGGGCTGTCGAGCGGATTGCATCTGTATGTCGACGGCCAGATAGGAAGTTCCGCGCCCATCCCAAGCGCGAGCAGCGGTCCGGTGGCCAATTCAGTTCCCTTCACCATCGGAAACGTTCCGGACGGGTCTAGCCCCTTTGAAGGAAACATTGCGGGTGTAGCGGTTTTCAATACGACCCTGACCGCGCAGCAGATCGCGCAGTTAGCCGAAGACGCGAACACCGCGAAGGCGATCCTATCCCAATTCGCGTTCGGCGGCGGATGGTACTCGGCGGTCTATTTCACGAATGCGGGCTTGGGTACGGTCTCGTTCACAGTAAATTTTTTCAACGATAACGGCGGCCAACTGATCATTCCGTCGCTGAACGCCAGCAAGACGGTGGTGACGCTGGCGCCGGGAGCTTCGACGATTATCGAGGCTCCCAACAACAGCCCCAATCTCCAGCAAGGGTTCGTGCTGGCGGCTCTTCCGATTTTTGTGACCGGATACGGAGTGTTCCGGCAAAGTGTCACGGGTATTGCCGATCAGGAAGCGGTGGTTCCGCTGGCCTCGCAGGGCGCAGGCAACGTATTGATGCTTTACGACGAAACCAACGGACTGGCGACCGCCTTCGCGCTCGTCAATGGGAGCACGGTCGTCAACAACGTGACCATGACGGTCACCGACAGCAACGGAAACGTGGTGGGGACGGCTGTGATCCCGCCGATGCAGCCCCTGACCAAGATCGAAAACGTACTGAGCGCGTACGTCCCGAAGGTCACCGGAACGCGCGGCACCGTCAGATTCGTGGCCACAGCCGGAGCGGCGAACGTAATCGGCATTCGCTTCGACAACACGGCGTTCTCCTCGATTCCAGCGCTGAGCAATCATCAGCTCTCGCTTTTCATCGGCGTGCAGTGACCGCGCTATTTCGTCATCGCTTTGAGGAAGCGATAGTAGAAATCGACCCCGGCGAAAAATGACGTGACGCGTACCCGCTCGTCTTTGCCGTGCGCGCGAACATCATCCTGATCGAGCGCGATGCCGTTGATCCCGTAGCTCGGAATGCCGGCGGCGACCGTGTAGATGCTGTCGGACGCGCCGGTCTCCATGATCGGGATCACCGGCGCGCTGGGCCACATTTCGCGCGCGATCTGTTCCAACGGCTGCAAGACCGCGGGCGGCGGCAGCATGGTCGGAAATCCTTTCGAGTCGATCACCGATCCGGGTTTCCCGTTCAATCCGATGTACTGCACGGCGACCTTGGGATCGGCAAAAATCCGCACCAAAGCCTGCTGCGTTTCGGCGGGCGAATGCCCCGGCAGAATGCGGCAATTCACCAGCGCTTTCGCGCTCTGCGGCAGCGCGTTGTTGGCGTGGCCGGCGTCGAGGCGCGTGGCGACGCACGTGGTTCGCAGTAACGAGTTGTATCGCGCGTCCTTGCTCAATCGCGCGGCCGCGGCGGCATCCGGCGGATTATGCAGGATCGCATTCATATCGGCCCTGGTCTGCGCGTTTTCCAGTGGCGCGCGGCGCTCGAAATAGGTGCGCGTGATGGAATTCAACTCGATCGGGAACGGCGAATGCTCCAGCCGCGCCAGCGCATCGGCGAGATGATAAATCGCGTTATCGGGCGTCGGCAGCGAGCTGTGGCCGCCCGGATTGAGCGACGTCAGCTCGAAATCCGCATATTGCTTTTCCGTGGCTTCGAAATCCATCGAAACAGGTGTGCCGTTGACCGTTGTTACGCCGCCTGCATCGGCATTGATGGCGAATTCGGCATCGATCAGATTGCGATGATTCCTCAGCAGCCAATCGACTCCGTTCGATGCGCCGCCCTCTTCATCGGAAGTGAGTGCCAGAATCAGATCGCGATCAGGATGGTACCCTTCGCGCACGAAACGGATGAACGTGGTGACCAGTACCGCATCGTTCACCTTCATGTCCTGCGTTCCGCGGCCGTAGAAATAGCCGTCCTTTTCGACGAACTGAAACGGATCCGTGGTCCAATCCTCGCGCCGCGCTTCGACCACGTCGAGATGTCCGAGAAGCAGCACCGGCTTCTTCGCACCGGTACCGCGCAGGCGCGCCACCATGTTGCCCTTGCGGGCATTCGGCCCGGAAACAAATATATCCGCCGCTGGAAATCCTGCGTCCTTGAGGCGCTTCGCCATCGCTTCGGCAGCTCGCGTGTTGTTGCCGATCGAATCGGTGGTGTTGATCTCGATCAGTTCGCGAAAAATATCGCGGCTCAACTGACGCGTGGCGTCGTCCAGATCGGCGGCGAAGGCCGTCACGGTCAACAGAAGCGCGCAAATTCGCATGCGAACCATTGTAGGGGAGTAGAATCGCTCTCATGCCTTTATTAGGAAAGATTCTGGGCTCCGTTGCTGGCTCTCGCTGGAATCGCCGCGTCGCAATCCATCGACCCTGAACTCGAGCGCCACACCGCGTTATTCGAAAAGAAGATCTATCACGTCACCGCGAATGTGTGGGCCGCGGTGGGATACTCGCTCGGCAACTCGATTCTGATCGAAGGTGATCGCGGCGTGATCATCGTCGACACGCTGTCGTCGGTCGAAGCGGCCAAACAGGTGCGCGAGGATTTTCGCAAGATCACGCCAAAACCGGTGGCCGCGATCGTGTACACGCACTTTCATCCCGATCACGTTCACGGCGTCAAGGCATTCATGGATTCGCCCGACGTCGCGATCTACGCGCACGAATCGCTGCTCGAAAATTACGTCACGCAAGGCGCGCTGATTGGCCCGATCCTGGGCGTGCGTAGTTCCTATTCGTTCGGCGCGGGAATGAGCGCCGATGAGCGCAAGGGGATGAATTTCGGGCTGGGGCCTTTGTATACGCCTGGCACCACCACCTTCGTCGCCCCGACGAAAACGTTTCGCGATCGGCTCGATGTGACCATCGCGGGAGTGAAGTTGCAGCTTTATCACGCACCCAGCGAGACGCCGGATCACATCACCGTGTTTCTGCCCGATTCGAAAGTGCTGTGCTCTGCCGACATGATTCAAGGGCCCGCGTTCCCGAATATCCACACGCTGCGCGGCGCGAGCTTTCGCGATCCCGCGCGCGTGGGTGCAGAGCATCGACGCCATGCGTGCGCTACATGCCGATTACCTGGCGCCTTCGCACGGCCAGCCGGTTTTCGGCGCGGCGAAAGTGGAAGAAGTGATGCGCAATTATCGCGATGGCATTCAGTTCGTGCACGATCAGACCATTCGCTACATGAACAAGGGTTTGACGCCGGACGAACTGACCGCGAAGATCAAGTTGCCCCCGCATCTGGAATCTTACGATCCGTACCTGCGTCCGTTCTACGGAACGGTGTCGCATTCGGTGCGCGAAATTTACGTCGGATACCTGGGATGGTTTGAAGGCGACCCGGTGGCGCTCGATCCGATCCCGATGGCGGAATCGGCGAAAAGGCATGTCGCGTTGATGGGGGGACGAGACCGCGTGTTAGAAGAAGCGCGAAACGCGCTTGCAAAAGGAGACGCGCAATGGGCGGCGGAACTCGCCACGTACCTGATACGCATTTCACACGAAGATCGCGATGCGCGCTCGGTCAAGGCCGCAGCGTTTCGAAAATTAGGTTTCGCGCAGAAGAATACCAACTGGCGAAATTGGTATCTTGCGTCCGCGCATGAACTGGATGGAACGCTGGATACCGCGGCGGTCACGTTCCGCGCGCGCGCGAATTTCGGGGCCCCGGAAACGATCGCGGCGCTGCCCGCTCGCGTGTGGGTGGAAGGATTGACCACGCGCCTCGCCGCAGAGAAGACGCTCGATGTCGATACCACCATGGGTTTTCGATTTCGCGATACCAACGAAAATTACACGCTCGAAGTGCGGCGTGGCGTGGCACAATTTGGCGGATCGACGCCGACCCTTGCAATCGAGCTAGACAAGAAAACGCTCGATCAAGTCGTCCTGGGACGATTGACCATGGCGCAAGGAATCGATTCCGGTGCGATCAAGGTGACCAGCGGGACCGCTGCGAACGTGCTCACGTTCTTCAGTTATTTCGAAACGCCGTTCGCTGATCCGATCGCGCTGACCGTTCGTTAGCATCGCGAACGCTGTGTGAAAGCCGCGAATGCTGAACCGCTCCCTTTGGTCACGGCTCTGAACGACGTTGATTCGGATGGCGTCGACCATGAGCCGCGACTAAAAGGAGCGGTTTAAATCCGTTTACTAGCCCAGGAATCCGAGCTTGCTCGAATTGAAGTTCGCCAGATTCGGGAAGACGGTCGAAAGAGCAGAGGTGGGAATTCCGAACCAGGAGCACAGCGTCGCGCCGTATTGATCGATGGACGTGGTCGGAATCCAGCGGCCGCGCGTATCGGTATCGTTCGGGCCGCCCAGTTCGAAGGTCGGGAATTCGCCGAAAATCTGCCCGCCCTGCACCGCGCCGCCGAGCACCAGATGATGGCTGCCCCAGGCGTGATCGCTGCCATCGCCTGTAGTCGGCTGGAAGGTGCGGCTGAAATCGGATTCGGTAAAGGTGGTCACGTTCTGCGCCACGCCCAGTTCCTGCGTCGCGGCGTAGAACGCGGCGAGCGCCGGACTCAACTCCGGATACAGCGTGTTGTGCGTGTCGAGCTCGGCGGTGTGCGTGTCGAATCCGCCCAGCGAGCAGAAGAAGATCTGCCGCTGCATGCCGAGATCAGCACGCACCTGAATGATCTGCGCCACCTGCTGCAACTGCTGCCCCAGCGACGTCGCCGGAAACTGCGGTCTTGAGCGGCGTCCCCTTGGCCAGCGCCGAAGCGAGCGCATGTGGCATCGTTCGATGCTGTTGGCCAGCGTGTCGTTCGGCGGCCTGCACCAGCGAGACGCCGTTGTCGAGTGTCAGCAGATTGTTCAGTGCGCGTCAATCGCGCCTGCGATGCCGCCGAGCCGATTGAATCCGGCCAGCTGCAAGCGATTCGCCCGGCGCCAGCGCCACCGGCTGCGTCTGTGCGCCGGCGCCTATCAGCGCGTTGCCGGCCACCGAGAAGAACGCCGGGAAACTCGAGGAGTTGATGTTCTGCGACTGCGATGTAATCCGCCGCGCGGCCGGCCCATCCCGTAGGGCTGTTGCCCTGCGCCATCGAGGTCTGCCATTGCAGTTGCTGATCGGAGTGCGAAAACAGATTCAGCGGAATCGGCGTCTGCGGCGCCTGATACTGCGCTCGCGTCAGCGGCTGCACCAGCGATCCGACGTTGGCCACCACCGCCAGTTCCTTCGATGAAAACATGCTGGCCAGTTCGGGCAGCTTGCCGTGAAACGCGTACGGCGCGCCGGATGCGCTGGTAGACGGTCGGAGTCAGCGTCGCGGCGTGTGAGCGCCAGGCTGCCGCGAATCGACGTGTACGCCTTGAAAGCTGGCGTCATCCATCGGAACGATGGTGTTGTTCGAATCGTTGCCGCCGAACAGGAAGACGCACACCAGCGCGCGATATTCCGACGGGCCGTCTGCGCCAGAGCCGGCATCAGTCCGAAGGGCCGCAAGCGCCAGCGACCCGACCGAGGCCGCGCCGATCCGAATGAATCCGCGTCTGGAAGTACATCGTAGTAGTCCTCTTACTGAATGATCTGATATTCGCCGGACGTCAGGGCACGTATAGAGCGCCGCCTGCGCCTTGGCCGTGGCAGTGGCCGCCGCGTTGACCGCATCGGTGGCCTGCCAGCGTCAA
The DNA here is from genome assembly GCA_963819125.1 of Terriglobia bacterium. Taxonomy (GTDB): domain Bacteria; phylum Acidobacteriota; class Terriglobia; order Bryobacterales; family Bryobacteraceae; genus Palsa-187. The sequence goes on along the minus strand of CAWFUQ010000002.1, from coordinate 12,848 downwards.
TGCGGGCGACATGCTGGGATGCAGGAAAATGTAGCTGATGTAATCGAGCAGATTCGCGGTGTTCGCCTGCTTCGCCGATAAACGGCGTCAGGTTCACCTTGGTGCCCTTGTCAAGCGCGCCGTAAGATCGCGGAGTTGACCATGTCCGCGCGATTCGCCGCGGTCTGCGTCGAGTAGATCTGAAATTCGGGAGCCGAGCAGACCCTGGTCCGCGATTCTGCGGCGAAAAATAGCTGAACACGCTGGGCGGTTGAACAGGTTCTCGCCCATGTTGGTGGCATCGGTGTCGATGCCTGCTGGTCGCGGTCAGCGTTGCGTTCAGGCCGCGCAGCATGTTGGCCATGAACAGAACCGGCTCGCGCAGATGGCCGAAAGTCGCGCTCACCGCTGCGCTGGGATCGTCGCCGGCGCGCGCTTCCGGATCGGTGAGAATCGCCGTGATCACCGCCTTCATATCGCCGGTGACGCCACTCCCGTTATTTTCGGAAAACTTCGGCGACGCGCTGCATATAGGCCGGGCTGGGATTGCTGGTCACCAGATGCTGGATCAATTGCTGGCAGACGAACGGCGCCATGGTCGGCTGCTGCATCAGCGCGTCGAGCAGCGATTCCAGATCCTGCTTCGCGCGGTCTGCCCGGCGGGAATCGTGATGTTGCCGAAAATCGTCTTCGCGCTGGTGTCGTGCTCGGCTTCCACCGCGAACATCTGGCCGAAGTAATACGCCGGGTTGTTGGTCTTCGCCGTGGCTCCGGGCGCGGTCGGGATAGGTCCAGCCGGTCAGCACCTTGGCCATGTTGGTCACCACCGCCTGAGTGTAAGTCGGGACCGGATTTCTGTTCGCATCGAGCACCGGGCTGCCATCGGGATTCAATTGCGTCAGACCCGAGCGTGAACAACTGCATCAGCTCGCGCGCGTAATTTTCATTGGCCGCCGTGCCCTTGGCCGGATTGCGCCTTGTTGTTGTTCGCCATGTTCAGATAGCGTGCCCATGGCGGGACTGAGCGTGACGGCTTTGATGATGTCGCGATAATTGCCGAACGCGTTGTCGCGAAAGATCCGCCAGTACGGCGGATACGCGTACGCCTGCGGGATACTGCACCGCGCGACACCACCCAGATCTGCGATAGGGCGAACGCCACGCGCTGGCGCAGTTGATCCGGGCCGATTACGGCGTTCTTGAAAGAACGCGGCCTGCACCGGCGCCAGATTATTGTTGCTTTTGCCGGCCGTGGTCGAGAATCGGCTGATCCGGCAGATCCGACGTGTTCAGCGCGAACTGAGCGGCCAGCCAATTATCGATGCCCATTGATTGAAGCTGCGCAATCGCGGCCGGCGTCGGGCCCCAGGTCGCCTGATCCAGAAATCTGGCAGCAGCGCGATCTGACAACGTGGGTGTGGTGGTTTGCGCCGCCGCGACGCTGCTCAGGATGAGTACTAAAGTGCTGATGATGGAGAGCTTTTTCATGAATCGACCTCTACTTGCACAAAGCTAGGAACCCGGAGCGGTTTGAAAAGTTGTTGCGAAAAATACGGTGCCAGCGCAGGAGCGGCGCGTCGATATAGAACAAGCTCGTGAAACGATTGCTCCTCTTCCTGGTCATTTCCTTGTCGGGTTTGCGACCCTGCGCGCGGATTTCTAATCGGCGCAACTTTTCGTTTGCAAACGAGTAGGCGGATTGAGAAATCCGCCGCAGGTTAGGAACCTGCCCCACTTTGCTATCTAGGGATTAAATTGAATTCCGCGCGCCAGCCCGTCAACGCCGGGATGACTCGCGCCCGCTTCGTCATATTCGATGCGCACTTGCTTGGGCTTCTGCGCGCCGCACGTCAGCTCCATCTTTTCGCCGCCGTCGCCGTTGATCATCAGCTTGTTGGGGTCGTCAATCAGCAGCCGTTTCTTTCCCTCCGCCGTATCAAGAACGATGCGCACTTGCGGCCCGCATTGTAGCTCGATGAATTTTCCGCTGAACGAAGGACGTGCCGCGGCATGAACTTCAGTCACCGTGGATACCGGGGCGTCACGCCGAGTCAGCACGGGAACGTCACCCTTCTTGCGAGGACCCGCGGCCTGCGTAGCGGACGAAGGCGCACGAGCGCCATCCACATAACGCAGAAGCTGGTCGGCGCGATCATTCTGTTCCGGAGTCTTCGCCAGCGACTTCAACTGCGCAGCAGCCGCGTGCGCCGCCACGCGATCGCCATTTTCAAAATTCGCGCGCGCCAGCAGTGTGAGCAATTGCGGCGCATCCTGCGGCGTCACCTTCTTTACCGGCGCTAAAGTCTCTAGCGCTTCTTTCGCCAGATTCTTGCGAAGCTGCAACGTAGCAAGCGCCAGCCGCGTGTCAACGCGCCCCGGCTGCTGCTTCAACAACTCGGTGAACGCCTGCGCCGATTTCTCCGGGGCCGATCCCTGCACCATCAATCCGAAGTTCCATAGCGTTTCCGGATTCCGGCTACCTAAATCGAAGGCCCTGGCAAGATGCTCGCGCGCGTCATTGATGCGCTGCTGACGCAGATCGAGACGCGCCAGATCCTCGTACGGCTCCATCCGCTTGGGATCGGCGGCGATTAGCCCCTCCAGCGCCTTGCGCGTCGCTTCCTCTTTGCCTTTCAGGTCGCCGACTTCGGCCAGCACCAGCTTCACGTCGAAGTCGGAAGCAGGCTCGGCCTTGAGATCGCCGTCCAACTTGCCGAGCTTGGCAGGAACCAGCACGCCCTGAAACCGCGTGCCATTTACGTACTGAATAAGTTCCTTTTCGATCTGGTTCATGGTTTTGCCATAGACCAGTTCAAGTATGGATTCGCACGGCCCGCCGGCGGCCATGCTCTGCATGAATTCGGGAAACTTCGGCCGATACTCCGATTTGAGCGCGAGCATGTGCGTTAGCGCCCAACCTTCGTTATACAGACTGCCGGCTTTGTTTTTTTCGTTGTAGTACGGGGAATCCTGCCCGGCGCTGGTTATGATTTCAAGCGGCACCCATTTATCCCGCAGCAACGCCTGATGGCGGCCTTCAATCAGCGAACCGACCAGGATCTTGTCGCCCCTCGGCTCAAGAGTCGAATACAATTCCGCGACGCCTTCATTCAGCCACGGCGGCAAATTCAATTTCGAGAGCCGCGCCACCAGGTGCACGTACTCGTGAATCGCGATTGGCGCCGTTTCAGCGCCGGTATGGCTCATCACGATGTAGTCGTGAGTCTGGCCCGATTGATAATACGCCATGGCGAATTCGTTGGGCCGATACGGTTCGAATTCCTTCATCGAGCTGAAGGCAACAACGCGCACCGGTCGCTTCTCGGTGGAGTGCTCCAGCCCTTCGCCGAAAAATCCGCGCACTTGTTCGAAATAGCGTAGCGTGTCGCGCGCATCGCGCTCCCCCGAGGTGGTATACATCTCGAAGTTCGGCGACGCCATGCGGGTCCAATGGGGCTGAGCGAGCAACACCGGCGCGAGTAAAACAAACCCGGAAAGTTCGCGCAGGATATCGCGCCGCATTTCGATATTTTAGAACAAAATATTCGCGAATTAGAATGCGGCGGCGCCAGCTTCGGCGACCGCGTGATCCTGGGCTCCGGAACCGCCGCTCACACCGATCGCGCCGACTACATCGGCTCCGCGCTTCAGAGGAATGCCGCCGGCGAAGATCATCACGCGACCGTCGTTCGACGCATGAATGCCGAAGAACTGGTTTCCTGATTGGCTGTGCTCGGCCAGATCCTTGGTGGCGATATCGAAGGCCCGCGAAGTCCACGCTTTCTTGATGGAGATATCGACGCTTCCCATCCACGCCTTATCCATGCGGACGTGCGCGACCAGATTCCCCCCTCCGTCCACCACTGCTATGTTCATCGGTTGACCGATCTCGGCCGCTTTTTTCTCAGCGGCAGCAATCACTCGTCTCGCATCTGCAAGCGTCACCATAAGCTCCTTTCAAGAGCAATTCTAAAGTAGAACACGATTCACAATGCTGTCAGCTAAGCCGTCAACGGGGGCACCAGCGTCTTCAGAAATTCGTGCGCGGTGTGAAAGCCGCGCTTGAACTGCTCCGTGAAGTTGTCGCCCTCATAGCTGGGAGCGTAGAACCCGTCTTCATTCTCGATGTTCATCGCGCCGCTGTATCCGACCTCTTGGAGAACGGTGAAAAAACCCTTCCAATCGACTGATCCGTACCCGGGAATCCGGAATCGCCACCAACGAATGTTATCGGTCGGCTGAATTCCGGAGCGCCGCAGCACATGCCACAAGATCTCGGTGTCTTTCAGATGGACGTCATAGATTTTATTGGCGAAATCGCGAGCCGCCTGCACTGGATCCATGAACTGCCACACCAGGTGCGAGGGATCGAACTGCAGTCCGACGTTGGGGCTGTCCCCGAATGCCTTGAATAGAGCTTCCCATCCCACCGGACCGGTGGCGACGTTCGGGCCGCCGGCGTACGGCTCCCATAAGATCTTGACGTGATGCTGCTCGCACGCTTTGAAATAGACCTCGTTGTAGACGCGCACGATTTCGTCCACCTGCTTGGCTAACGGTTGTCCCTTGATAGTCCCGGATTGCCCGCCGATCGCTCGGAATCCCCAGCTTGCCGCACAGCTCAATGTGAGCGAGAGTGCTCTGATTTTGCTGCTGCCGCTTGGCCGGGTCCGGATCGATATGATTTCCCCCGCAGTTGAGCGACGAAACCCAAATGCCAGCCTTCGCGATCTTGTCTTTGATCGCTGAAATGGCGTTGTCGTCCAGCTTCTTTGGATCCAGATCGAGTTCCATGCTGGTGAAGCCTTCGGATTTTACGAACTCGAGGTTCGAATCCGAATATTTCCCGAGAACACCAAGCTTCGGCTTCCAGCTCGGCACTCGCCGGCGCTGTTGGGTCTGAGCGAAGGCTGCGGCTATCGACGAACCGGCCAGGAGCGCGCGTCGTGAAACGGTCATGATGATGTCCTTTACAGACTGACTCTGTGATTCGAGGGCGGACAGCATCCCATTCTAGCCGGCAATTTTTAGGAGTCTCGGATTCGGACCGAGAGGGCATTTCGTAGCGGCCCCTCGGCCGATTGTCGGAGTGACTGATGCCGAGGCTACGTGCCGAGGATGCTCCGCATCTCAGCCATGACGATTGCGGCAAAGCCGAGTGCTTCTTCGGCAGCGCCAGGTTTCTCAGGCAAGAAGATCTTGACTACCGACCCTTCGGTTCGCCCTGTGGTGATGGCATCCCACATCATGAAACCTTTACCTTTGTATTCGTTGGCAATGATGCGATTCCGGGTTTGGTACCAATAGAGTGTGAGCGCCTTCGTCTCGCCGCTTTGGACTGTAAATTTGTTGATCCGCTCCTGATGGCCATCGAGCGGGATTTCGGCGCTATCGTACTTGACGATCTCCCATCCATTTGCAGGCAGGCAATTCTTGGGCGTGTGCATGCTCTCGCCAGCGCGTTGAACTGCGTAATAGGCAATAGAGACGTCCAGCGACGTCCCGCTTTTTGGTAGAGTGCGCTCGAAGAAAGAAGTGGCAGCTAACAGTTCGAGTACCCGATCCGTTGGCGGCGGTGCCGGCAAGCCCACCCAGTCCCCAGCTTCATCGGAATACTTTCCAACGGTCTCTGCAATGTCACGGGTTTTCGGTTGCTCGCGAGTAGTGACACTGTTAGCGTCGCCGCCAGCATCAACGCCGTCGAAACGATCAATATAGGACCGCGCCTCATACTGGTATCCCCTTTTTAAGCGATACTCCGCGGTCAAGCCAGCGATGGAGCGCCTTGGCGACCGCCCACGTCAATCCGAAGCCCACCAGGAAAACCAGCCAGCCGGAGAAAGCATGATAGAAGCCTTCGGCATAATCCGGGTTTACCTCCGCCAGGAAAGCAGTCCCCGTCACGCGAACAACGTTTATGGCTATCGCAAACGGGACCGCTAGGATCACGAGCACAACGCGTGACCTGAGTCGAGTGCATTCGGCGAAACCGAGGAGCACCGCCGCAACCACGAGCGAAGCTAGGGAGTGAAGACCGCTGCAGGCTTCGGCAACGCCCAGCGTGATGTTCGGAAGATGGAGAACATTTCCGTCCCGGTAAACCGAGCCGCCGACGAGCTGGATGATCGCCGTTGCCGCTTCAGAGGAGAAAAGCTGGAGGGGCAGCGTGATGCGGTTGTAGACCAGCATCGGCAGCGGGATCATCGTGATCAGTAAAAGAAATGGAAAACCCAACGTACGGGTCCGCGCCGCGCCCCAAAAAGTTAAGGAGAGACCGACTAGCATCATTACCAGAGATAGCCGGGTTATGAAGTATTCGGCTCCCAGCTTTCCGACCAGGAACAGCACGCAGGACACGAAAATGATGGCAAGGCCTCGCGCATCCTTGGCTGGCAGGGGCAGACAAGGTCTGCGCCCGGCGCGCGTACGCAATGTACAGCACCAATGGCGGAATGAGAATTCCGTACGAGGCGCCCTGATTATCAGTCCACCAATCCTGGACCAGAGCTCCAAAAGGAGCCGCGTAGATCGCGACGACCAGTGCCGCAATCGCACCAGCGGCGAGCCAAACGCTTAGTTCTATTTTACTGTCGGCGGAGGGAGGCGCCGGTATGGTCTCAGCGACTTGGGGATCCGCTGGTGTTAGCACACGCATTCGGATCGAGAGTAGCACGTCTGGAGCCAACTCGACACGACGTCGAAGCTTGGCCGTAGTTCGTTGGAATTGATGATCTTCCCATCGAAAAACGCATAGCGGCGGACATCCAAAAATTTTGGATAAATTTCCAAAACCACGGTATTTCAACAAGATGTTTCCAGGATTGAGGTGCCAAATCATGACACCCGGGAAGGTTCTCGGCGGTGTTGCGTAGCCTAAACCGAGCCCTTGATCACGATCAGAGATATGCCGAAGCAGGCGAGCGCGCCGCTGTGGTTGCCCAAGAACTTGGCGAGGTCGGGGAGGGATCCTCCACGCGGACAATCTCGACTCGTACGACGTTTAAGTCAGATCTCCTTTCGTTGGTCGACGAAGAAACTCGGTACGGGTGTTCTCCATTCGGTTTGACTGGACGGGGCGCGGACGGCGAACCTCCCGGGGAAGCCGGCAAACGCACCCCCCGGATAGTTCACCGCTGCTGGTTTGTTGCGGTTACGATTTCGCTCATCTTGGCGCCGAATTTGCGCCTGAGTGAATGAGATGATCGCGTGCAAATAGGTCCTCCCGTCGATCCCAGCGGCTGGTGTCCACAAGTTTTGGATAGATTCCCAAAGCCACGGCTTTCTATACCCGTCCCGCTTTGGAAACATTAGACGACATCAGGATTTGTACCCGTTCGTTTCAACAAGATGTTGCTAAGGTGATCGAGCTGGCCCCGAGCTTGCATTACAATTAATTTCCGACTATGCGGACAAATGAGATGTTCAACACGAAACTAGGCCGGTCATTGGTGGTTTTGTGCATCGGTGCGATGGCTTTGACGTACACGGGCTGCGCGCGAACCCCGCAAGCGAAACGAGACAAATATATCGCGGCGGGCAAGAAGCAGATGGAAAAGAAGGACTACGGGCGCGCCGTGTTGGAGTTCAAGAACGCCGTTCAGGCCATGCCAGACGATGCCGAGTCCTATTATCAGTTGGGCGTCGCCTATGACGCATCAGGCGATGCGAAGGGCGCATATGCCGGTCTCAAGAAAGCTGTTCAGCTTGATCCTAAACACCAGCAAGGCGCAACTGAGGCTGGCGCAAGTCATGGCCTCAGTGGGCGATCGTCAGCTGGTGCAGCAGGCAGAGGAAGAGCTGAAGAAGCTCTTGGGGATTCGCCCACGCCGGAAGTTCTCAATTCCCTTGCCCTTGCCCAATTGAGACTTGGCGAGACTGGTGATGCTACCGAGAGCCTTGAAGAGGCTTTGAAAACCTCTCCGCAAGAATTGAGATCATCCATCATGCTGGCGCGGACGAAGTTTTCGCAAAAGGATGTTGCGGGCGCAGAAGAAGTTCTGAAGAAAGCGTGCGAAAGCGCCCCGAAGTCATCCGATGCTCGAATCGTGCTGGGAGAATTCTACGTAGGACAGCATCGCTGGCCGGAAGGAGAAGCCGAATTTCAAAAAGCCTTGGCGATCGATCCCAAGAGATACCGGGCCCTCATCGATCTGGCACAAGTCCAGAATGCGTCTGGCGAAAAACAACAGGCCGAACAGAATTTCAAGCGGCTGGCGGAATCCGGCGAGAAATCTCTCAAACCAGTTCACGCACTTTTTCTATTTAACAATGGGCAACAGGACGCGGCGATCCTGGAATTCGAGAAGCTGTTCAAGCAGGATCCGAATGATCGCATCGCGCGCACGCGCCTGGTGTCAGCCTACGAAGTAGTGCATCGGACCGCCGACGCCGAGAAGGTCCTGGCCGACGCGCTCAAGAAAAATGCGCATGACGTCGACGCACTCTCGCAGCGCGCGGAGCTGCTTCTCAACACGGGCAAGTTCGCGGATGCCGAGAAGGATCTAACCGAAGTAGTGCGTTCGCGCCCCGACTCGGCGGATACCCATTACGCGATGTCCAAGGTCCACAAGGCGCAGGGACAGCGGGCGCGCCAGCAGCAGGATCTTTCTGAAGCGCTGCGCCTGAACCCCTATTTCCTCACGGCTCGTATCGAACTCGCCCAGTTACTCGCGGCCGACAAGGATAACAAAGGGGCGTTGGAGTTGCTCGACCGCGCCTCCGACAATCAAAAACAATCGATCCAATGGGTGGCGATGCGAAATTGGATTCTTTGGGCGTCCGGGGACATGGCTGAACTTCGAAAGGGAGTGGACCGTGGATTGGCGATGGCGAAGACACCAGATTTCCTGATTCAGGACGGTTTGTGGAATCTTCGCGCTGGAAAATATCCGCCCGCCGAAGCGGCCTTTGAACAGGCATTGAAAGTCGCGCCTGGCGATGTCCGCGCGCTGCAGGCTTTGTATGCCAGCTATCAGTTGAGGAAAGCGGGCCCGGCCGGCGTGGCTAAAGTCAAGGAGTACGCTGCACAGGCTCCTAAAGCTCCGGCCATGCAGGAATACCTGGGCGCGATGCTGCTCCAGAACGGGGATCGCGCGGGAGCTCGAGCGGCGTACAATGCGGCCAAGGCGGCCGATCCGAAATTCGTCCAAGCCGACTTTGCGCTGGCCCAGATGGATGTTCTCGAAAACAAATTGGACGATGCGCGCAATCGGCTCAAGACGATTCTGGCTGCAAATGACCGGAATTCGATGGCGCATCTATGGTTGGGAATGGTGCAGCGAAGCTCGGGAAATCCTGCGGCCGCGATCGACGAATATCGCAAAGCGGTCGCTGTGGATGCCCAGAATACGCAGGCGCTGAACAATCTCGCCTACGAACTGGCAGATACCGCCAACAAACCCGATGAAGCGTTAAGCTTTGCGGAAAAAGCCCGAGAGCTCGATCCCGCCAACCCGCATATGGCCGACACCCTGGGCTGGATTTACTACCGCAAGGGTATGTATTCGGCGGCGATCAAGCAAATGGAAACAGGTGCCGCTCAGGACCAAGGCAATGCGGTGATCAAGTATCATCTCGCGATGGCGTATGCCAAGTCAGGCGACAGCCGAAAAGGGTCGGGCCGACTCTGCAAGCCGCGCTGAAGCTGAATCCCAAGCTCCCTGAAGCCCAGATCGCAACCAGTGTGGTCGGCGAGCCATAAGATAGGAAATATAAAAAAACACATGTTTAATATGAGTAATCTTTTGAAATCTGCAGCGGGAATCACGCTGGGTCTTGTGTTGATGCACGCGACCGCCAAGGCCGACTACGATTTGACCTTGACACCACTCCTTGGCTCAGAAGGAGGAACTGGTACTCTTTCGGTCGTCGGGCCTGTTCCGAGCTCGGGACTGTTCTTGTTCGGCACATTAGGGAGCGGCGCGCATCAATTGACGGCGTTGGACGTCACGATTGACAGCCACACTTTTGATCTGCAGTGATGCGGTTCCTGGCTCCAACGGCGCATTCTTCAACGGCTCTTTGGCTGGGCTTTTTTACACTGGTTCGATCGGGGACCTGCATTTGTCGATCTTTGACGGGATTGATGGCACGGTGGTATATCAACTCACCGGCGGCCAGGATGGTTTCGACGTGGGTTATGACGATCTGGGCGATAATTGGGGCGATATTGATGGCGAGAGACTTGATTCGTTCGGTATGATTATGGCCGGCACCACGTCGGTTCCTGAACCGGCGTCCGTCGCGTTGCTGGGCACGCTCCTGCTGATGCTCTGGTTTCCGCTCCGAAAAATGCTCTCACGAGCGGCATAGCTCCCAACGCCTTTTGGGGTGTGCGGGATTGAAGCCTCAGAGCGCCACTGAAAATTTCCTGAAATCCAAGGATTTCGGATCCTGCAGAATACGTGTGCTTTTAGTATCAATGGCATAAAGTTGGAAATTCAATTGCGCTACAGAGCCCGAGGCCGACACAAAAATGTTCACTATCGCTAACCTTCTCAAGTCCGCAGCGGTAATTACCCTTGGGCTTGCCTTGACTCACACGACGGCGCGAGCCGATACCTTTAGCCTGACCCTGAACCCGGTATTCGGATCGGCCGGCTCGGGTTCACTGACGGTGAATGGTCCCGTTCCGAACTCGGGTCTTTTTCTTTTCAGCACGGCTTTCTCTGGCGCAAATGAGCTGACCGCTCTCAGCTTTACAATTGCCGGGGAAACATTTGACCTCTCCGACGCCACGGATACGCCGGGTGGGTGGTTTATCGACCATTCGCTGGCTAATCTCACTTATCAGGGCGGCGTAACTGATGGGACTGAGAAATTTGAGCTTACTACTGGGATATCCGGTCTTGGATACGTTGTTAGCGAGAAGGAGGGGAGATCAGGGGATTTTCACACCATTGATGCTGGCTACATTACCACTGATCAGGTTCCCGAGCCGACTTCGGTGATCCTGTTCGGTTCTGTCGCGCTTCTTGCGGGCGGCGTGCTGCGCAGGAAACTCGTCCGATCGTAAACGGCAAGTCCGCGATCGCGACTCGCTGCTTGCAAAGCTCCTGTGAACCGCGCCCAATTAGAGTGGGCGCGGTTTCTTGTTTCAGGCGCCAGTAAAAACGGCCATCGAACATCGCGTCTCCATCTCACGCTTCAGGCCAAGCTGCCCGGCGGAGCTCTTCTTGGCGAAGTACCGAGTCGCATAGACCTTTTCATAACTTGAGCTTGCGGCGACATGACGCATCACAAAAACTTCGACGTTCGACCCATTTTGTTGGTGAGTATTCAAAGTTCTCGGAGCTTCGGGAATAGCGGCAAGTCCTAAGAATGTGTGATTTACGAGTTATTCATCGTTGGCCACAAGATTGCTTCAATTGTGACACCGTTTAGCGGATCTGGACAATCCAGAATTTCTAAGGAGATCACGATGACGAAATTTGGTGTGCGTTGCTTAACGCTTTCACTCACTGGGTTGCTGCTAGGTGCGGCGGCTCACGCAGATATTCTTGGTTCAATTTACGAAGTTAGCGCAGGTCTCGCCGGTAGCTCGACCTTTGCTAGTCCCGCGAACGTGCCGGGTAGCGGAGCAGTCATCACGTTCGATCTGCCCGGTACGGTGATCGACTTCGAATCCGGTACTCCCTTCACAATTGGAGCATTTCTCGCGTCTGGTGGCGCGACGATACTCACTGGCGCCAGCCACTCCACAGATTCGATGACCAATACGCTTTTCAATATTACAGGTACCGTAACTGTAACCACCGGGGAAACCTTCACCGCAGGGCATGACGACGGAGTGACCTTTATCATTGGCAGTGACACGGTAATCAACGCTCCTGGTCCGACCGGCTTTTCGCCGACCACAGGCACCTACACTGGTGCGTCAGGAAACTTTGCCTTCCAATTGGTTTACGGAGAGTGTTGCGGCGCGCCGGCCGACCTTGAGATCTCCGGACTTGCGCTGACTTCTACTCCGGAACCGACTTCGGTGCTCCTGTTTGGTTCTGTCGCGCTCCTCGCGGGCGCTGCACTCCGCCGGAAGCTCGCCCGATAGTTAGACAGCAGTTCGCCAGCGCGACTGCTCTGGTCCGAGCATTCAAGACCGTGCCCAAGCAAATTGGGCACGGTCTTTCTGTTTACAGTATGATCCATGATTTGGGGGATGCTTTCCAGAGTTTTTCCTCCCGGCGCAAAGTCTTGGAAGCCTTCACGAGTGGAATAGCGCCCCCAAGTCGCTGCGTCTTAAGAAAAATGTGTTTTGGCTACTGGAGTGCCTGAGTTTGAATCTCCAACTAGGAGATCCGGAAACTTAACTAACAGATGAGAATAGAACGAAGCGTCATTCCCGTGCTGGCACTGGGTTTTCTCGTGGGTGGGGGCTGGAACCGCGCACGCTGACACGATGGTGACTTTGAGCTCGTGCTCTCCCGTTACTGGAGTAACGAACGTCACTGGGCACTGCAGCACCGGCCCGTACGGGACGGTAATTTTAGCACAAGTGGGGCGAACGTGAATGTTAGCGTCACCTTGGATTCCGGCTTCTTTTTTACCGATGGAGTAGGTGCCGGTAAGGCCCTCCTCTTCGACCTGACCGGCAGCGTGCCCAATTCGCATATCGTTAACCTTACGAGCGGCTTTACCGTGGATGGCGCGGGCGGTCCGACCGGCAATATCCAAGGGGATTTTGTGGGTGCGGCTGGAACTCATGGATTTCAATACAGCGATCAGTGTGGGCCTACCCTGTGCCCTGGAGGGGCGGGTGGCAGCAGTTCCCACGCCACATCGTTCAGCTTCACTGTCGACGGGGTCTCCATATCGAATTCCGTCAGACTAATGGGGATGGCTTCTACTTCGAGAGCTCGGTGTTTGCTACCGAT
>CAWFUQ010000001.1:0-958018 GCA_963819125.1 Terriglobia bacterium | reverse complement strand
GAAGGCGAACGCTGATTCCGGAGGGAACGCGAACGGCATTCCGGGCCGAAGGCGAATAGTTATCGGAGCGTAGCGACGCTGGCATTTCGATTGTGCAGGAAGTGTTCGCCTTCGTCAAGGAAAACTATGCCGCGAAAATGTTCGAAGGCATGAACGTGGCCGCGCAGCCACGATTCCATCTGCTGATCTCGCGTGGCTTCGGCCCAGGTGTAAGAACTGGCGCCCAGAGTAGCCACGAACAGTGGCGCGTGTTGAACTTCGCCCGTGTGCCGGTCGTAAATCGGAATCGTCGCGCCGGCCCAATCAACGAACATCTTCTCACCAGCTTTGTGTTCGTGCCGCAGCACCACATCGAGCTTCGAACGCCAACGCTGGTAGAGATAACAGAATCTTGAATACCGATAGCCATCCGGATTGGCTTGCCTGTATTCTTCCCACAGCAGTTGCAGGGTGACGTACTTATTGGTGCGCAATTGCTCGTGGATCGCGGTGAAGTCCGGGGGCGTGCGTGCCCCGGCTTTTTCTGCGGCTGGGAATCCGCTGCGTGGAAACACTGCCGCTTCCACTCGGGCTTCATCCCAATCTTCCGGCAGCGGCCATCGAACTCCTGCCGCTTCGGCTCACGCTGCCAATATGAAACGGCTATCTTCCAATCACGACGGTCGATCGCCGATTGGATGTCGTTCGGCAATGGGAATCGGGCTCTGCCAGTGTCCGGTCAATTGCGCGATACCGACACTGATCAGGAATATCGCTGCGATTCCAACGGCGATCGCCGTAGGTGATACGTGCCACCGGGATACAGCGCGCAACTCAAGTGCGCCCACGGCCGGACACGATGAAATGCACTCCATGCACCCGACGCATTCTGCCGAGCGAATTTGAATCAGACGGTCGACAGGAAGGTCGGATGGACAGGCTCGCGTGCACTTCGCACAGTCGATGCATTTATCGGGCACTCGCGTGATGCGCATCGGACTGATCAAGGAAGAGATACCGGTGAGCGCTCCATATGGACAAAGGTATCGGCACCACACGTTCTTCACGAAAAACGAAGCTGCGGTCAGCACAACCAGTACGCCTACACCAACCATGCCGATATCGCGAAAGAAATCGAGCATCTTGACATCAGCGAGTGCGCCGTAAGGCGAGTGCATGAAATCGTCGATCGCTTCCGCCGGCATCGTCACTGCCGCGAATGCGAAAAATGCCAGCAACAGATATTTAATCGGGCGCAACGTCAGATCGAGCCATCGCGGCAGACTCCACGTCCGGCGAAACATCTTCTGGCCGAATTTCCAAAGCTGTTCCGATATCGTTCCCACCGGACACACCCAGCCGCAGAACGCGCGGCGGAATATCAATGACATTCCAAGAAACGCCGCGAGCAGCACCATCGCCGCCGGATGAACTGCGGGCACCTCCCCGGTGGTGAACAGCGACTTCAGATTGAGCAAGCCGGCAATCGGCAACCATCCTTCCACCCCGGGTGGGCGCTCCCATACAATCGCGCCGCCGCCCGTTTCGAACTGCCGCACGAACAAATAGAACTCGATTCCGATCCACAGGTTCAGCCCGAGAAACGAGAACTGAACGGCGCGGCGCACGGTTTGCGATCCATCGGGCGGAGCGCGTCTTGTGAACGGCTTATGCATCGCGGTCGCTCCGGGAGCGGCGCTCCAGTCGAACGACGAATCGGTACAGCAGTCCACACGCCGCAAACATCAAGCCCGACGCGACGGCACTCGGTACCGCGACCTCCGGATGACCGGCGAGGAACGAATTCAGCGTTGCCGAGAGCAGCCATACCTGTGTGATCAGCAAGATCACGATCAGCGCCATCGCGCCGTCGACCGCAGTGATTCCCCGGTTGCGTTGTGGAGCGTCCATCATGCCTCCGGTTGGTCCTGCATCCGAATGGCGATCAAATCCGAGCCCTTGCGTTCCAGCACCACGCGCGGCAGCGGACGCGGCGGCGGTCCTTCCAGCACTGATCCGTCGCGCACGGAAAAGTAGCCCTGGTGGCACGGACATTCCAGTCGATTGTTCTTCGCCGAATAATAGACCGCGCAAGAGAGATGTGTGCACTTCTGGCTGTAGGCGACGTACTCGTTTTCCGATGGCCGGATCAACAGACACTGATCGCCCGCCGCGGGATATTCAAAGATCTTGACGCCGCCGACCGGAATTTCGCCGGCGCGTGCGATCCACTTCGCGGGATACTTCATGGTCTTCTGAATCCGGCTCTTGGCAACTACCCACAGATTGCCGGCAAACATTCCGAGACTGGTGAGCGTCAGAAATTTGGTCAGTTGCCGGCGGCTGACGTAACGTTCGTCATCTTTCCGGATGGAGAATTCTTCTTTCCACAATTCCTTGGATTGCGGTTCTTCAGGCATCGACGCATTCTCCTTCCCACATGTAGTCGACGATATCCAAAGCGATCTCCTCGGCCTCGGGCGTCATCATGAAAACTTTCGTCGTCACCTTTTGCTTGCCGAAGCGGAATGCATTGGATGGCTTTTCGCGCCGTCCGGCGATTTCTTCGGGCCGCACATAGGCGAGCGCCTGACTGGGACACACCGTCGCGCACATCGGACGCTTGCCAATCGACGTGCGGTCGTAACACATGTCGCACTTCATCATCTGCTCGTATTCCGGAACCAACTTTGGAATTCCGAACGGACACGCCAGCACGCAATTCGAGCACGCGATGCAGCGCGGCTTCAGCGCCGATTGCACCACCCCGTCCTCGCCGACCTTGATCGCGTCCGCCGGACACACCTGCGCGCAGGTTGGATCGGCGCAGTGCATGCAAACCATCGCTACGGTTGCGATGGTGTTCGGCCGATCGATGTAATCGAAATTGATCATCGAGACGCCGCGGTGCGTCTCGCACTCCTCGCACGCTTTCAGACAACTCTGGCAGCCGATGCAGCGCGTCGTGTCGATGTAGAATTCGTAACCGTACATCAGCGCGCCGCTCCTTCTGCCTTGCGAATCCGGCATGCGGACACCTTGAATTCGGGGATCTTGCTGCGCGGATCAAGAGTGCGATGGGTCAGCTTATTCGCGCTCTGCAAATTTGCCCAGTGATATGGAATGAAGACCGTATCGGGACGGATGGTCTTGACGACCATCGCGCGCAGCGTAATCTCGTCGCGGCGCGTGGTGATCGTGACCCAATCCTGATCAACGATGTCGTGCTGCGCCGCCATTCGCGGATGAATTTCCACGCGAGGCTCGGGATACATGTCGACCAGTCCGCCGATGCGCCGCGTCTGCGTTCCCGAGAGATATTGGCTGACGACGCGGCCGGTGGTTAGATATAGGGGAAAGTCCTCCGCGACTGGATCTCCGCTCTCGCGCCATTCGGTGACGTTGAAACGGAACTTGCCATCGGCGAAAAACGATTTGCCGTCCTCGAACAGCCGCGGTGTGCCCGGATGATCGGCAGTCGGACACGGCCACGCTACGCCGAACTCCTGATCGATGCGTTCGTAGGTAATGCCGTAGTAATCCGCGATTCCCCCGCGCGAAGCCTCCCGCAGTTCGTCGAAAATCTGGCGAGTGTTCGTGTACGGAAAGTATTTCCCTTTACCCAGGCGATGCGCCAGCTCGCAGATGATCTCCGAATCGCCGCGAGCATTGCCCGGCGGATCGACGGCTTTCTGGATGTGAATCACCCGGCCTTCGACGTTCGCCGTCACACCTTCTTCTTCCTCCTGCAGACTTCCCGGCAGGACGACATCGGCATGCTGCGCGGTCTCCGACATGAAGAAATCAATCACGCCGAAGAATTCGAGCTTGCTCAGCGCTTCACGCGTATACTCGGCCTGCGGAAGCGAGACCAGCGGATTGAAACACATCGACAGGAGTGCCTTGATCTCGCCGTCATGAATCGCATTCATGATTTCCTGCGCGGTGTAGCCGGCTTGCGGAATCTCATCCGGCTCGATGCCCCAGACTTTGGCGACGTGCGCCCGCGCGGCCGGGTCCGAGATGGATCGCGCGCCGGGAAGCTGATCGCACTTCTGCCCGTGCTCGCGTCCGCCTTGCCCGTTGCCTTGTCCCGTGATCATCGCGACACCGCAGCCTTCGCGCCCGATATTTCCGGTCGCCAGCGTCAGGTTGATCAGCGCCAGCACGTTCTCGACGCCTTTCGATTGATGCTCGGTGCCACGCGCATGCAGCGCGACGGATCGCCCGGAGGAGGTCTTCGCGCCTTCTGCGAACCAGCGCGCAGCCCTCTCGATCGATTCCCCAGGAACTCCGGTGCGCTCGGCCGCCGAACGCAGATCGTACGATTTCACCGATGCCGCCACTGCAGCGAATCCGCTGCTATAACTATCGATGAACGCGCGATCCTCCAATCCGTCACGCAGAATGACGTGAAGCATGCTCATCAACAGAACTAGATCGGTTCCGGGCCGCAGCGGCAGAAAGAGATCAGCATTGCGCGTGATCGGAGTCATGCGCGGATCGGCGACGATCAGCTTCGCGCCGTGGTCGCGGGCGCGCCATATGTAATCGGTCGTGATGGGCGCGCATTCGCCGATATTCGCGCCGACTACGAAGATGCAATTTGCATCGGCAATATCGCTCCACGGAATCGGACTGCGATCGACGTTAAACGCGAGCTTGTAGGCGGTGCCCGCCGACACCATGCACAGCCGGCCGTTGTAGTCGATGTGACGCGTGCCCAGAGCGACTCGCGCGAACTTCCCCATCAGATACGCTTTTTCAGTGATCAGCGACGCGCCGCCGAACACCGCGACGGAATCTTTTCCGTACTTCGCCTGGATCTCGCGCAAACGGCGCGCAGTGAAGTCGAGCGATTCATTCCAATCCGATTTGCGAAACCCGTTCTCGCTGCGCATGAGCGGATCGAGCAATCGATCCGGATGGTTCGATTGCAGGTATCGCTTCACGCCCTTGGGACAAAGCTTGCCGCGATTGAACGGAAACTCCTCCCACGGCTCGAATCCAATCACTTTGTTTTCGCGAACCTTGAGTTGAATGCCGCATTGCTGTCCGCAGAAGCAGCAGTGCGTCTTCACCAGTTTTTCCGCTGGATTGCGCGATTCATCCTGCCAGCCGCCTACCGGGATCCGCTGCGGGTGAGGTCCGTATAACACCGTGAGCTGATCGAGCGTGGAAGGCAGTTTAGCCACGTGTGGATTCCTTCATGCGCATTTGTGCGCTGGCGATCGATTTGCGCTTGCATGCGGGGCAAACCGCCTGCCAGTGCTCGACCGGTCCGTCGAGTCTGTAGTCGAAACCCATCTGCGGCAGAACCGTGCGCAGGTCGTCGATATGCATCTTCGAAGCGAAACGGGTTCCGCAGCGTCCACAGTGCGTTCCCGCATCTTCAGCGCCCACCTGCTGATAGAGCTTCACGCCGAGCTGCGCGGGTCTCTGAAAGATGTGAAAGAATTTGCCGAAAGGTAGATAGAGTAGTGCCGCGATCACAGTGATCGCGTGCAGGATCGCGAGGAAGCTGTACGATTCGCCGCGCAGCCAGGATTGCGAAATCGTCAGAGCGAGCCCGGTAACCGAAATCGCGAACAGCAGAATCAACGGAAAAAAATCCATCGCAAAAGATTGCGTGGTCTGCGCACCCGCGTCGCGCATGCGTCGCGCTAGAGCCAGCGCGATTCCCGCCAGTACCAGCACCGCCGCGATGTCGAGCCCGTGAAACAGCAGTTCGGCGGTGATTGTCCCAAGCGGGAAACGCCCGGCGGGGAATCCGAACAGATAAGTGATGTAGGTCATCTGATCGTCCGGGGCGCTTTTGAAGGAGATCCAGCCGAACACCAGCGGAAACGTAATCGCGGCGGCCAGGATGCAGCCCCAGAATAGGCATTGATGCATCCACCAGCGCTGCAATGAGCGTTTCCGAATGAAGCGCTGTTCGATCAGATGGGTCGTGGCTACTTTTGCCGTCCCGAACGCACTTCGCAAGATTCCGCGTTTTCGAAAGAGCTGCCATCCGCGATCCCAGAAGAGGCGCGTCGGCGGTTTGTCGATCCAGACGTTGTAGTGATAGACCACACCCCACGCCGCGAAAATCACGGCGAAGGTGTAGATCACCAGTGCGGGATCGAAATTCTGGAGATTGCGCGATCCACCGATGATCGCGGACACCAGCAGCGCCGTCCAGAACGTCGCCCAACCGCCGGCCCGGACACGATCACGCAAATCGCGTTCGCGGCACAACTGCTTCGCGCCTCAGGAACAGTTTCCAGTTCAACAGCCACATGAAGAATGCCATCGCGGCCAGTAGTACGAACCCGGGCCACACCGCGCCCGCCTTGTCCTTGAATATACCGAGCAGCAGTGGCGGGAAAAATCCTCCCAGGCCGCCCATTGCGCCGACGAGTCCGGTAACCGTTCCGGTTTCCTTCGGGAAGAACTGCGGGACCAGTTTGAACACCGCGCCATTGGCGAGCCCGAGCATCGCTGCACATCCCAGCGCGCCGATGGTGAAGGGGACCATATCGGACCAACCCAACAGTAGCGCGAACGGAACGATCCCCAGGAATGCGATCGACAACAAATGCGCGCCGCCCATCCGGTCCGAAATATAACCGCCGATCGGGCGCAACAAGGTCGCCAGGACCACGAAGCCGGCGGTTCGGAATCCCGCATCGGTGGCGGACAGATGGAATTCGTCTTTGAGCAAGCTCGGCATGTAGATCGAGAACGCCACGAATCCGCCGAAACTCAAGAAGTAGAATGCCGAGAGCGCCCAGGCATTCGGCTCCCGGCCCAACACCGCCAGCATTGAGCTCAAAGATTTGTTCTGCGACACAACATTAGCGTTGCGCGCGCCCAGAGCGAACACTATCGTCCACACGATCAGCAATACCGCGGTCCCGCGATACACGTTCTGCCATCCGATGCGCGCGGCCAGTAGCGGCCCTAGGAACACGACAACCGATTGTCCGATGTTGCCCATTCCGTACACACCCAACGCGGCCCCTTGTTTTTCGCCCGAGAACCACGGCGAAACGAAGCCGACGCCCACCGCGAACGACGACCCCGCCATTCCCAAAAAAAACGCGACCATCAACAGGCTCGAATAGCTGTGGACCTGGGGCACAAGAAGCGCCGGTATCGCTGAACCCAGCATCAGCACAGAGAACACGACCCGGCCGCGATAGCGATCGGTCAGCAATCCCATCGGGAGACGCGCCAGCGACCCGAGCAAGACCGGCACCGCGACCAGCAACGCTCCCTGGCTGGTAGATAAGATGATAAATTTCGCGAAAACGCGGCGCGAAGGCGCTGATCAGCCCCCACACGGCGAAGCAGATCGCGAACGAGATGGTACCGAAGGCAAGCTGACGTCGAGGCATCGGGACGATCTTTGGCACGTTCGGTTCCATGTCCTGGTCGCTTTCTTATGAACGAGTTTCGGGCTGGTTCCGATCAGCGGTGCGCGATTTCACCCAGGCGCTTCTCGGCCTCGATGGCTCGCGGAAACAGGATGTTGTTCTCGAGATGAATGTGGTGGTGCAGATCGCGCTCGAAATCCGCCAGACCCTGATACAGCCCGCGATAGCTGGGGCACGCTCCATCAGGCGCCTGAAAATTGTTCGACAGGGACCGGATCTGGGCGGTCAACGCGCCCGCGTCGTCATGCTCGGCGAGCATGCGCTCGATCGGAAACTCTACAGACCCGAAGCACGCGCCTGGCCGCGAGGCAGTGTCGATGTTATCGATGAAGGGAAATAGAATCTGCTCTTCCTTGAGCATGTGCGCATGGAGCTCATCCGATAGCGCGCGGAAATTGTCGCGAATCGACAGCAATTCCGGATGCGTCGCGCCGTGGCGGCTGATCACCTTCTCGGCGAGGGCGCACAGACGAGGCGCTTCTTCACGAACGAAACTGTGATGTTTCGTAACGATATGTGCGGTCAACGCGCGCATCGGGCGCGACGACCACGATTCTTCCGCCGGCGAATCGTCGACGCCGGCCGCAGCCAGCATCTCGAGCGCCTTGTCGATCGGGACCTGCGCGAGATCGCAAGCCTCCTGCAATGGACGGCGTCCGCCGCAGCAATAATCGATTCCCAGGGTCTCGAAAACACGCACAGTGGCGGGATTCTGAATCGCGATGTCTCGAACGGTTTGTTGAGTAGTTGTCATGATCGCCTCTACAAGCAGAGTAGGGCGAGCGGCACTCACTTCTCAGTGACTAAAGTCACAAGGACGAAATTAAGGTATAGGGTCAGTTTCGAAGCTCTGGGTTGAGCCGACTAACGCGCTCCATGCTGTCGCGCCTCCCCGACGGCGATTGAGGCGCGACAGTATGGAGCGCGCTAGTCGCCTTGGCAGCAAACTGACCCACTACCGAAATTAAACTACCGAATCGAGATCGGACCGCAGACCGTCGAGATCCAGAATCGAGACCTTGCGGCCGTCGACGGCAATCAAGCCCTGCGCCTGGAGCCGCGCCAGGTTGCGCGAGACCAGCTCGCGCACAGTCCCGATCTGCGCCGCGATCTCCTGATGATTTACTTCCATAGTGAAGGCGGTCTGGCCTTCGGCTTGCGCCTGACGCAGCAGCCAGGCGATCAGGCGGTGACGGACGGTAGTGAACGAAAGCTCCTCGATGATTCCGACCAGTCGCCGCAAGCGCGCGCCCACCACTTGCAGTACTTTGAGCGCGATTTCAGGATGCTCCAGGCACAGCCCTCGGAAATCGTCGCGAGAGATGAACAGCAATTGCGACGCATCGACAGCCGCTGCGGAGGCGGGATAAGTGCCACCATCGAAGACCGGAAGTTCTGCGATCGAACTGCCTGGTCCTTCGATCGCGAGAACATGTTCCCGCCCGTTGGGCGAGACCTTGAAGATGCGCACTCGCCCCGAGGCAACCATATACAAGCCTTTGCAGGCCTCGCCTTCAGAGAACAAGAGTTCGCCCGCGGCAGTCGCACGAGATCTCGTGCGCGCCACCAGAAACGCGAGCTCCGGCTCACTCAACGCCGCGAACAATCCGCCGGAGCGAAGGACGCGGACAGTCGCGGATGAATCCATCAGGCTTCCATGATGACCCAAAAGTCGATCGCGCGCTGCGTCAAATGACTCAGGCGCGGCACGCTTTGGCAGTCTTTGCAATGCGAACGAAAGGATCCGAAATTGCCTCTCGAACCACTCATGAGGAGAATACTCTTCGCGAGCGTAGCGATTTTATTCTCTGGAACAAGCAGCCTGAATGCTCAGGATCAGGTGAAAATCGGCGATGTCACGGTATCGGGATCGCTGCGGACACGAGTTGAATCGTGGGATTGGTTCCAGGGAAATGCGAACAATGACTACACCTTCACAGGATCAATTTTCAGATTGAGCCTGGCGGAATCGAAACCGCACTTCGATTGGCAGATGGAGTTCGCGCTGCCATTCCTGCTGGGATTGCCGGACAATGCTGTCGCGGCCGGAACGCAAGGGCAACTCGGACTCGGCGCGAGCTATTTCGTAGCCAACAGCGGGAACAGCAACCCGGCATTGCCGTTCGTCAAGCAAGGCTTCGTGCGATTCAAGGACCTGGGCGGCATCGAAGGCCAATCGCTAAAGGTCGGCCGAATGGAATTCAACGACGGCACCGAAGTCACTCCTGCCAATGCAACGCTTGCCGCGTTGCAGCGCGATCGTATTGCAGCGCGATTGCTGGGAAACTTCGCGTTCTCCGATGTTGGCCGCAGCTTCGATGGCGTGCAGTACGGGCTGAATGGATCGAACCTCAACCTGACGATGTTCGCGGCGCGGCCGACGCGCGGCGTCTATCAAGTGGACGGCTGGGGCGAGTTGAATATCAACGTATTCTACGGAGCGCTTACCGGACAATTCGGCAACAAGAAGATCGCGAACGAATGGCGCGTGTTCGGCCTCGGCTATAGCGACGAACGCGACGGCGTGGTGAAGACCGACGATCGTCCTCTCGCGATTCGCAAAGTCGACGCAGGGCACATCAACATCGGCACCTATGGCGGCGATTTCCTTCACACCACCGAAACCAAAGCGGGTTCTATCGACGCGATGTTCTGGGGGGCGCTACAGACCGGAACCTGGGGGAGTCAGATCCAACGAGCTTATGCGTTCGCGGCCGAAGCAGGCTGGCAGCCTCCGGTCCTCCAGCGACTGAAGCCGTGGATTCGCGGCGGATACGACTACGGCTCGGGCGACAAGAACCCCAACGATTCGACGCACGGCACGTTCTTTCAGGTTCTGCCGACGCCTCGCACTTACGCGCGGTTTCCGTTCTTCAACATGATGAACAATCGCGACGCGTTCGGCGAGCTGATACTGCGCCCGTCCAATCGCGTAACGATTAGAAGCGATGTACATTCGCTCGCACTCGCGAATTCGAACGATCTTTGGTACAGCGGCGGCGGAGCATACCAGCCGTGGACGTTCGGCTACACGGGACGCGCCTCGGGAGGGCAAACCGGGCTGGCCACGCTGTACGATTCGAGTGTCGACTTCAACTGCAACCGCCATTTCACAGCGGGTCTTTATTATGGCTACGCAGCGGGGAAATTGGTGATGCAGACGATCTATCCAGCTGGCAAGAACGCGAACCTTGGGTTCGTCGAAGTGACCTACAAATTCTGATGACAGCCACAGAGACTCTCCCAACCAGGCCCCCGCAACCCGGTTTCTCGATTCTCCCGCGCGAACATGGCGCCACCGCGATGCTCCTGATTCCGTTTCTTTCGGCGGTCATCTTATTGAGGCGGGCAAGTTGGCTGGAACTGGTGGCGTTGATTGCGATCGGATGCGCGCTGGCGATTAAAGATCCGCTGGTGGTGATCGCGCGCCAACAATGGGTTTGGCGAGACGAACATCCAGAAACCAGGGTAGCGAGACGCGCCGTGCTGGTTGAACTGTTGGTCCTTACCATCTGCGGAATTACGTTGATGTTATTTCGCGATTGGCGTTCACTCTTGCTGTTCTCGCTGATCGCCGGGGTTTTCACTCTGGTTGCCGTGTACATCAATGTCCGTAATCGCCAACGATCGATATGGTTTCAAATGCTTAGTGCAGCAGCGCTGTCGTCGACATGTTTGGCCGCATGCCTATCGGCTGGATCCGAGATTCCGCGATGGTGTTGGGCACTGTGGCTGTTTAGCGCACTTCAGGCGGTAGCAGGAATTTTCGTGGTACATGCACGTTTGGACGCGCGCATTGGCGCACGCAAAGGCGCCATCCGTGCCGGCGGAACGCGAAAGGCGGCGTTCCTCAGTCAGCTTGTTCTCGCCCTCGTTGCTGTTGTGTCGTTGTCCATTGGCTGGAGTTGGATTTCGTTCGCATTAGTCGCCGCCGCGATCTCTTACCTGATCGAGCTCCGAAGGCAAAGAGACGAATTGTCATTGCAGCTGCCGCTGAATCGCGTCGGTCAACAGGCCCTGGCTTTGTCGCTCGCCTATGCTGTGCTGATCATTGTGGGGTTATGGCGCGCGTTTCCTGCTTAGGCTCTAATCGAGGCATGCCGCTTCACACACGTATTTGTGAACTCCTCGAAATTCAATACCCTATTTTGCAAGCGCCCATTGGAGGGCTCTCCACCCCCGAGCTGGTGGCAGCCGTGTCGAATGCCGGAGGGCTGGGCATGCTGTCCGTTACCTGGCGAGATCCTCATGCGCTCATCACAATCCTGCGCGAAATTCGATCTCTTACGGCCCGGCCGTTTGGTGTCAACCTGGTGCTCGCATTTGACATCGAAGAACGGCTCAATATCTGTCTCGACGAAGGAGTGCGAATCATCAGCTTCTTTTGGGGTAACCCGGCGCGTTTCATTCCGCTTGCGCACAGCCGCGGGGGAATGATTATGCAAACCGTCGGCAGCGCCACGGAGGCGAAGAGTGCCGTGGATGCAGGCGTCGACATGATTGTCGCCCAAGGAATGGAGGCGGGTGGACACGTTTGTGGTGAGGTCGGCACGATCTCGCTCATTCCGCGCGTCGCAGACGCTGTACCGAACACTCCAGTGATTGCTGCGGGTGGGATTGCCGATGGACGGGGGATTGCCGCCGCCCTGTGTCTGGGTGCTGAGGGTGCAATGCTCGGGACGCGATTCGTGATGAGCCGTGAGGCCAACGCCCATCCCGACTATCAGGCTGCGATCGCCGCCGCATCGGAAACGGATACGGCATATCTCGAGAATCTCTTTGATCGGGGATGGAGAAACGCAGCCCATCGAACCTTGAAGAACAGTACCTATCGCACCTGGGCTCAAGCCGGGAAGCCAGCCAAGGGAACACGGCCGAATGAAAATGAACTCATCGGGGAGCTTTCCAGTGGGGTGGACATTCCTCGTTATAGCAGCGAAGCACCTTCGCGACAGCTTTCGAGCGGTTTAGCCGAGGCGATGGCGTTATACGCCGGGCAAAGTGCGGGGTTGATTGGCGATGTGAAACCCGCAGCGGAAATTGTCCACGATCTTGTGGCGGAAACTGAGGCTGTGCTGAATTCGGCGAAAACTGTGACCTAAGTCACTGGCAAACTGTTGTCTTTCTGACAGCATCGAAGAGGGTCAAGTCTTATGTCAAATTCCCTGTTATACCCGAAGTACCCCGATCGGATCTGCTGGGGATGCGGCAGATACTGCCCCGCTCACGATCTCGCGTGCCGTGAGGATCGGGTTCCCCACCCAATCGAGCCCTTCGGGTACGATTCGAAATTATCGATTTTGAAGCCAGTCCAATGTGCCGATGGATCCTGTGAAATCGTCGAGGTTTCGATTGCTGCTCGGACAGCACCACACGGAGGTGAGCCGAGCCACGATGCCGGTAGAATCGCGCGCCGCGCATCGCTGGTGAACTCGCTCACGAGTATGAGCGATGACAATTGACGGGGTATCTGAGCCGGTTCGTGCGACGGTTACGGGCAGGTCTCCTGCCGCGGAGCCGGCGACGCCGCCCCAGCTCGACGATCTCGTGGCGCCGATCGCTCTGTATGCGGTCCTCACAAGAAGAACCTCGACGGAATGTGAAAGTAGCTCGTCGCCGAGGATATCGACTGGCGGATAGACCACGTGCTGGATCACCTCGCGCGGCTCGATGAGCTTGTTGATCGCCTGCGTCATGGCGTCGACCTGATCGTCGTGAGCGCCGTTGGGAAACTGGGCGCACTCTTCGATGAAGTCATGCACCCACGGGGCGTACTCGGGGTGCGGCAGGAACACATTGCCGGCCTCGATCAGTGGGCTGATCGCCTGGGCTCGCACGATCTTGCCGCCCGACGGGTTCACCGGCACGATGCCTGGAATTTCGTTCGCGAGCATCTGAATTACCGCCGGGCCGTTGGCTTTGTCTTCGATGAGCTTCGCTACCGAGCGCGGCCACTTGCGCGACAGCTCGATCACCGCTTTCAACGTTCCCGGGCAATCCATTCGGCCGCGGACCTGATCACCCAACACGAATCGCCCGCCACGTCGAGCCCACACTTGGCCCACCACGAAGTCAGAAGTATCGAGGCTCTTGAACGAGCAATCCCAAGACTGGAGTTCCTCGTCGACCGAGCGCGGCGCTTCGACGGCCTCGACCATTTGGATTGATCCGTCAGGCATAGCCAGGGAGATCGGCGGGAGGTTCGCGCCGCGCGGCTGCCAGAATCTGAACCAATGCCGCTTGATGATGCCGCCGCCAGCGGGCGACGGACGCTGTTGCAATTGACCGGCGGCCGCGTAGCTGCCGAGGCTGACCTTGAGGTCTGCGATCTCCTTCGGCCCGAAGCGCTCGGGCCACAGCAGTTCGCCGATCTCCGTACGCGGATCGCAGAATCCGATCGACGTGGTGCGGCCGGGGCCTTCGTACTCGGCGGGCAAACAGAGATGTTCAAAGTTGCCCTTCTCCAGAAGATGGCTGCTCAAGTCTCGCTGGTGACAACGCTGCATCACGATCACCATGGCACTGGTCTTGGGATCATTCGCGCGCGTCGACATCGCGACGTCCCACCAATCGAGGGCCGCGTTGCGAATCGTATCGGATACCTGTGCAGAGTGTGCCAAGACAGCGCTCAGATCGTAGTGTGGTCGATGTTGAGGCGTACCGCGACGGAACTCTCCCGGATGCCCGCAAAGACATACATCCGAGGGAAATTCGAGGCATAGTGGTTCGTGGAATTCGGGCAGCGAGTTTTGGAAGCCGTCAAGCGTGTAGTGGAAGAGGGCGGTGGATCTATCCGGGTTTCTGCCCAACTTCATACAAATACATTCATTCAACTCTTGGCCGCGGGCGTTCCAACGCCAAGTACGTTAGAGAAGTTCTTGAGCTTTCACACGCGACGTCAACCTGGAGCAGCGACCGATTTCACGCCGGAAACGAAGGGCTTTCTTCAGCGCATCGTCGAAGCTATCAAAGGCGATTAGATACTCAGCGGAGCCATTCAATCAACTGTTTGTTGCTCACACATTGCTCACACCGTTGGCCTCGGTAGGTGTCATCGGGCGGGCAAAGCAGACCTGCATCTACGCAGAATCAACTGGTTACGACTGGATCGGACCACTTCGGATGACATGATTCGGGTTCGATTCCCGTTTAGCGCTACCAATTCTTCATACACTTGCGACCTTGCGCTGTGACGCGGGGCGGGCCAGCGGAAACCCGGCCGCACTGCGGGCCAATATGCGCGCGAACGCTGGTCCCGAATGGGATCTCAGGTGACGTAATCGACTATCGCGACGTCACCGCACGATTGGAGTGGGCCTCCGAGTTGTTTGATCTGGAAGAAATCTGCTTCGATCCATGGAACTCGCGTCAGATCTCCGTTCCTCTGCGCAAGGTCATTCGTGCATCGAGATACGCAAGGGCGTCGCAACACTATCGGAGCCGTCGAAGAAGTTGCTGGAGTTGGTCGCCGGCGGCAAGCTCCACCACGGCGGACATCCGGTGCTGCGCTGGAACGCGAGCTGCGTGTCCACAAAAGAGAGCAACGACAATCTGATGTTCACCAAGCCAGAGAGATCGAAGAGCTCCTCGCGCATTGATGGAATCGCGGCGACGGTGTGACATGCGTGGTTGCCAACAACTCTAATTGATCGCTGCTTGGGTCGAGAATCGAAAGCATCATGAAGTTTGGATCGATTGCTTGAGTGACAACCGAGCGACAACGTCGAGTGCGGCCGGGCGGGCTAAGGGTCTACCCTCTTCGCTGCGATGGCTGATGGAGAGTCTTTTGGCTCGGGTTGCGTCAAATGACACCGCCTCAAGGCAAAGCGCCGGTTCTCCCGCAGCCGTTCGAGTCAAGTAAATCCAGTTATTGCAAAAGATAATGATCGCACGGCCATAGGTCGCCTTCTGGATCGGCAAGTGCTCTTCCGCAGACGTATGCATCGATCCAAGGATACCGGGCACCTGGTGAGGGTCGTGCTCGTCTTCCTGGGAGGGCTGGTCTTATTTCTGGGTCTGCGGGCCTGGTTCGTACCGAAGAGTTTCGGGCAATACGGCCACTACCGTGGGGATTCCCTCGGTGAGATTGCGGCATTGCCGATCAACTTCGCGGGACATGAGACTTGCGAGACGTGCCACACGGATGTCTTCGATCAGAAGAAGGCTGGAAAGCACGCCGGCGTAAATTGCGAGGCCTGTCACGGCCCGCAAGCCAAGCACGCCGACGATCCCGGTTCGGTGAAGCCGGTCCTGCCCGACACTGCCGTTCTGTGCGCCCGCTGTCATGAGGCCAACAGCGCCAAGCCCAAGTGGTTCCCGACAGTAGTGACCTCTGAGCACGCCATGGGAATGGCCTGCAACACCTGCCACGTACCCCATAACCCCAGCCTCAAGGACAAGAAATGAACATGAATCGCCGTGCTTTCATCACGCTTACTGGAGCCGCCGCGATCGCGTGGGAGCATGTCCTAGCCGGGTCTCCGGAGTCTTCCCCTAACTACAAGGTCACCGATCATTGGTGGGCGATGCTGATCGACATCGACAAGTGCATCGGCTGCGGAAACTGCGTGCGGGCCTGTTCGGTCGAGAACAATGTGCCCGAAGGTTTTTTCCGAACTTGGGTCGAACGCTATCAAGTGGACGACCAGCACATGGAAGATCCCATCGTCGATTCTCCCAATGGAGGCAAGGATGGTTTCCCGCCGCGTGCCGCAGGATCAGGCTTAGGCGGCGGATCGTTTAAGGAGTTCTTTGTTCCCAAGCTTTGCAATCATTGCGCGGATTCGCCTTGCACGCAGGTCTGTCCGGTAGGTGCGACGTTCACCACTCCGGACGGTGTGGTGCTGGTGGACGAAAAATATTGCCTGGGATGCCGCTACTGCGTTCAGGCATGCCCCTACGGATGCCGTTTCATTCATCCGGAAAAACAGGTCGCGCAGAAATGCACGTTGTGCTACCACCGCATTACCAAAGGTCTGACCACTGCGTGCTGTGAAGCTTGCCCCACCGGGTGCCGTCAACTCGCCGACCTCAAGAATCCCAACGACCCCATTCACGAATTCATGAAGAAACACAGCGTGCAGGTATTGAAACCGCAAATGGCAACCGGCGCCAAGGCTTACTACGCCAATCTGGACGGTTCGGTGCGGTAAGGATCATACATGCATTTCGCCATACACAACTTCATCTACCCGAACGAAACCGAACTGCAGTGGAGCATTCTGATCGTGCTCTATCCGTTTCTCACCGGCCTGGTGGCGGGAGCTTTCATTCTGGCGTCGCTCGAACGAGTCTTTCGCGTCGAAGCGGTCAAGCCGACCTATCGCCTGGCGCTGCTCACCGCGCTGGCCTTTCTCCTGGTGGCGCCGCTCCCGCTGCAGTTGCATCTGGGGCACCCGGAACGATCCCTGGAAATGTACCTGACCCCGCACCGCTCTTCCGCGATGGCCATGTTCGGATTTGTGTACTTGTGGTACCTGATGGTGGTTCTGCTGCTGGAGATATGGCTCGATTACCGCCGCGACATCGTATTGCTGTCCCGCTCGAGCAAAGGCTTCCTGCGCGTGATCTACAAGATGATGACGCTGGGCTCCGATAACATCAGCGAGCGCTCCCTGCATCTGGACGAACGGATCGGATGGATCATCACCGTCATCGGTATCCCGTCGGCGTTCCTGCTGCATGGCTACGTCGGCTTTATCTTCGGTTCCGTGAAAGCCAACCCGTGGTGGTCCAGCCCGTTGATGCCGGTAGTGTTCATTTTTTCAGCGATGGTGTCCGGCATTGCCACCGTGATGTTGCTCTACATGCTGCTCACCAGACTGCGGCACGTTCCCATCCGGATGGATTGCGTCGATACCATCGCGAAGTATCTGTTCTACATCTTCATCATCGATTTCAGCCTGGAAATGCTGGACCTGATCCACCGCATCTACGAGGCCGACGAGTCCTTCCGCAGCCTGGATTTCATGGTGCACAACAGCCTCTGGATTCCTCATGTGATCATTCAAATTCTTCTGGGCACACTTGCTCCCATCACGATTCTCGCCAGCACGCAGGTTCTTTCTCTGGCTGAAAATGTCCGCAAGAAGATGTACGTGGTGGCCGGATGCCTGACCTTGGTCGGGATCTTCGCCATGCGCTGGAACGTCGTGATCGGCGGCCAATTGTTTTCCAAGAGCCTACTGGGATACACCACTTACGATCTGCATTTCGGTTCGCGCGAAGGACTGGCGATCGCTATCGTGCTGACGATCCTGCCCCTGGGAATTCTGTTTGTACTGGCGAAGCTTCTGCCGCCTTGGCAATCGCATGACTCCGCAACGGGATGAACGTATAGAGTTCGATCATTTACGCGAGGAACTTCACCAACTGGAGCACCGGGTGGATGCCCTGGAGCATCTCGCCGAAGGGCGCCTGATGGGAGCGGCCGAGATTCACGTGTTGGGGAACTCGGCGCCTGCGGTTCTCGCCCACCCGGGACCTGCATTCGAGCTGCCCGGCGCACTGCATAACATCCAGATCGCCGGGATAGCGATTCTGGGAATTGCCGGAGCGTTTCTGCTGCGGGCGCTGGCGGACTCCGGCGCCGTCCCTCGTCTGGTGGCTGTTGCGATCGCGATTCTGTACGCTGCGGCGTGGCTTCTTTTTTCGCGCCGCACGCGCGAGCACGACGCCTTTGCGACCGCGACGTACGGGGTCACAGCCGCTCTGATTCTCACTCCGCTGCTCTGGGAAGTCACCGTTCGCTTCCAAATTCTCCCGCCGCCGGCTACTGCGTGCATTCTAGTTGGATTTTTCGGACTCGCATTTTTCGCGCTGCACTCGACCATTCGCAGGTCCGGCAGATCGGACCCGGTCACCACGGTCATGACTCTGGCGATGCTGCTTACCGCCCTGGTGCTGATGGTGCAGACGGGCGACCTGGTTCCGTTCGCGGTGGCTCTGCTTGCCGTCGCGGCCACTCTCGAAATCTGGAGTTGCCGCGGGGACGATCGCAAGATGCGGATTCCGGCTGCCCTCGCCGCCGACTTGGGGATTTGGCTGATCCTTTATACGATGACCCGCGCGACCGGCGTGCCGGAAAGTTACCGGGCCGTCGATCCTCGCATCACTCTGACGCTGGGCGCGGTTCTGTTCGCGATCACTGCCGCCAGCATCGTCTGGCGAACGGCGGTCCTGCGGTATTCGATTACCAGCTTCGAGATGGTGCAATCCGCGGCCGCTTTCATGTTGTCCGCCGGTGGAGCGCTGCAGATTACCCAAGGACGTGCGGCCCCTATCGTGGGAGTGCTCGCCGGGATCGCGTGCATCGCCTGCTATTTCGCGGCGTTCGCGCGGTTTGCCGAGTCGCCGCGCCGCGCCCACCACGTGTTCGCTTCCTGGGGGCTCGCGCTGGCGTTGGCCGCGACCTTCCTGCTGCTCCCCGCATCCGCGCTTCCGGCGACCTGGAGCGCGATCGCGGTAGCGGCGACGGTGATCGGAGCGCATTTCTTAGGGCCGACGCTGCTGCTCCACGGCGCCGTCTATGTGGTGGCCGCTGCCTTGACCTTCGGACTTCCCTTCACGATGTTCAACGCGTTTACTGCAGCGCGGCTGGCGCCTGCGACTTCCGCACTGTGGATCGTGGCGATTTCAGCCGCCGGCTGTTACGTGGCGTCTTACGCGGCCCGATCCGGACGTTTGCGAACCATCGCCGGTTTCGTGACGGGCCTGGTGACAGCGACTTCCGCCGGTGCCCTGATCATCCTAGTGGCTACCCCCGGATTCTCCGTCGAACCGACCGCTTCGCTCCTGGCGACCGTGCGCACCCTGGTGATCAGCGCAGTGGCCCTCGCCTTCGGCCTGGCCGGCGCTCGAACAGGCCGCCGCGAACTGGTGTGGATCAGTTACGTCTCCATCGCGTCGGGCGCGTTGAAATTGGTTCTGGAGGATTTTCGGCAAAGCCACGCAGGCGCGCTCGCAATTTCGCTGATATGTTATGGCGCCCTGCTGATCCTGGTGCCTAGAATCGGCGGCAGACCGGCGAGCGAGCGTTGAGGCGACGCGATTACTTCTTCAAAGTCCGCACGTAGGCGACCACATTGTCCGCGGCTGCGCCGGTAACGCTGCTGATGGGTTTCATCTTTCCCTTCCCATTGGCGATCACGGCTTTCACCTCCGCGTCCGTCATCTTTTGGACTTCGGCGGATTTCAGATCCTGGATATCCACCTTCATCATCTTTGCCACTCCGGGGTTGGCCGTTCCGTCGGCGCCGTGACAGGACTTGCAGGATTTCTCGAAAACCTCTTTGCCAGCCGCGGCGTCCGCGGCCGACAGCGTGACGCACCCAAGACTCGTCAACGCCACCACAATCAATATCGTTCGCATCGTGATTCTCCCCACATAGAGTCTACTGCATCGCGCCGCGCAACCACTCAGCGGCTTCTCCTAGGGGGCCGCTCTCTTCAAACGCGGCTATTGCCTGTGTGAGTCCAACTCATCACCATATCGCCTACCCGTGAATACAGCGCGATGCTGAAGCATGCGCTCGGCCGAGTTGCCGATAATGTGTAATTCTCTGGCGTCGTTCAAGGGGCTGGCGCACCACGACTACCATGATGGGATGGCGTGTGCATCGGGCAGGCGAGGATTCTGGTGGACGATGCTTGTCGCTATCATTGCTCTCGGCCTGGTGTCGAGGGCCACGCACACCGGCTTCCGCCTGATTGACAAATACCTGGGTGATGCGTTGTATGCCGCGATGGTCTACGTCCTGTTCCGTTTGAGCGAGCGGATTTCGCGTGTCGCTTTGTGGGCGGCCGTTACTATGACTGCGATCGAGTTTTTCCAGGCAACTGGCATTCCAGCCGCCATGCTCCACAGCGACCACGCTGTTGTGCGAATCTGTGCGCGATTACTCGGGACAGAATTTAGCATGCGCGATCTCGCGGCTTATGCGGTCGGGATCGGTTGCCTCGCAGCGCTCGACCGCGCCCTATCGACAGCTCGGGATCAAGCAATGAAATCCGTCTGAGCGCATAGTTTGCGCAACAATTAATGGGTAGTCAGCGCGACGGCGAGAGCGATGAATGACTTGATCCCGGGCACGATGCTGCTGGCGTCGGTGTTTTCCTCGAGGCGATGCGGCATGCGTTCGCGCGTCGCGCCAACCGCGACGGCGGGAATGCCCATGCTGACGGCGATATTGGCATCGGTGGAGCCGACGTCGACAGGGAGGATTTCGGGCGTACCTGGTTTGCGGAAATAATTGCTGGTGGCAAGCGCGGTTTGGACCAGCGGGTGGTTCAGGCGCTGGGCCTGCGGCAGCGCCTTGGAATAATCGATCCCCATTTTCTGCTCCATCCGAAAGCCGACGCCCTCCTGCTCGCCGATGCGCTTGGCGGTTGAAACGACCGCGCTCTGCAAGCGATCCTGCGTGGCGCTATCGAGCGAACGCAGGTCCACCGTAAACCAGGCTTCGCGCGGAACAGCATTTACAACAGTGCCGCCGCCCAGCATCCCAACATTGATCACGGGAAGTTTGAAGGAGTCGAGACCTTCGGCCATCGGCGGTAGTGGAATTTCGTAGAGCGCGGTGATCGCTTTGGCGACGGCTTTTGCAGGACTGGGGCCGCCGCGGCTTTCCATGGTATGAGCGCCTGGAGAGGTGTAGAAAAACTTGAATTGATCGATGCGCAGTGCACCGTACCAGACCTGGCTCGAAGCGAGATCGGTGGCGACGAACAGGTCCGGCTTGTAGCCGCTCGTTTCCAGCCAGTGTTTGGCGCCGACCAATCCGACTTCTTCCTGGACGGAGGCGAGAAAGATGAGATCGCCCTTGGTCCTGACGCCGCCGCGATTGAGCGCGCGAAACATTTCGAGGACCGCCATCAGATTCGAGGTGTCATCGCCGACTCCCGGCGCGCGGAGGACGTCGCCTTCGCGCTTGACCTTCAGATCGGTGTTTTCGGGAAACACGGTGTCGGTATGAGCAGCAAATACGACGGATGGACCTCCGCCGGTTCCTTTCCGAACGCCACTTACGTTGAACATGTCATCGGTACGAATTTCATTCAATCCGAGCTTCTCCATTTCCGCCCGGATGTAGGCCGCTCGCGCCTGCTCCTTACCCGAAGGCGCGGGAATCTCTACGATCTTGATCCACTCGTCGATGATGGCGGTGGCGCGCTGGTCGACCGATGCGAGCGCTTTCTTGACCTCAGGTTGATCGAGCAGAGACGCCTTAAACCAACCAGGTTGAGCAGAGAGGATCGGCGTCGCGATCAGGAGGGCGGCGAGCACCGGGTTAGCTTTGATCATAGGAAGAATGATACTGCACGGCTTGAGGGCAGCTGGAGGACTCTTGAAAGCGACAGGATTTCTAACGACAATGGAGGTTCGGACGTCTAATCCTCTATGTTCGCCGACATTCGATATGCCTTTCGTGGGCTTCGCCGCTCACCGATGTTCGCCTTGGTCGCGATTGTTTCGCTCGCCATCGGGATCGGAGCGAACTCCGCGATCTTCAGCGTGGTGAACGCGCTGCTGCTGCGGCCGCTGCCCTATCCGGAACCTGACCGTCTTGCCGTGCTGTGGCTGCGTTCCCCAGGCATCAATATTCCCCAGGATTGGCCTTCGCCGGGTCAGTTCATCGATATTCAAACGCAAAGTCATTCGTTCGAAGAGATGTCGATTTCGCATGGTGAGACGGGAACCCTGCTGGGCCTCGACCAACCGGAACGGGTTGAGGCGCTACAAACATCTTCGGCGTTATTTCATTTGTTAGGCGCGAAACCGTTGTATGGGCGCCTCCTGCAGTCCGGCGATGACAAGCCTGGCTCGGCGGCCGTGGTGGTGCTCAGCTATGACTTCTGGAAACGTCTGTTCAATTCCGATCCAAATGTGGTCGGCAGGAGCGTCACGTTGAACGGCCTGGGAGATGGGACGGGGACCGACAAGAATCAGTTCACGGTAGCGGGCGTCCTGAGTCCAGAGTTCATGCTGAACGACGAGGTCATGCCGACCGTCGCAAGTATCCGGCACATGGATGTGTTTTTCCCACTACCGCTCGGCGCGGATGCAGTTACGCGACGCGGCGACGAGAACTACAACTTGATGGCACGACTCAAGCCGGGCGTGACGATGAGCCAGGCTCAGGCCGATATCAGCGTCATCGCGGGCCGCATCCGGGAGTTGGATAAACGCGATCGGACGTTCACCATTAGCGTGGTTCCTTTGCTCGATCAGGTGGTGGGCAACGTGCGGCGCGCACTGCTGGTGCTGTTGGGCTCTGTCGCAATGGTGTTGCTGATCGCTTGCGCGAATGTCGCGAACCTCCTTCTTTCCCGCGCCAGCGGACGCGAGAAGGAAGTGGCCATCCGCACTGCGCTGGGAGCGGGTTGGCACCGTCTGGTGCGGCAGTTGCTGACAGAAAGTCTGCTCTTGAGTTTCGCGGGAGGCGCGGCGGGGCTACTGATCGCGCGTTGGAGCCTCTATGTGATCCGCACCGTAAATCCGGGCAACATCCCGCGGCTGGATGTCATCAGTATCGATTCTCGGGTGCTGGTTTTCACATTGGTCGTTTCGATTGTTACCGGAATTGTTTTCGGCCTGGTGCCAGCGCTGCGCGTGGCCAAAGTGGATCTCAACAATTCGCTCAAAACCGGGGGGCGAAGCTCGCAAAGTGGAGGAGGGCTCAACACATCGCGCCTCCGAAGCGCACTGGTGGTTTGTGAGATGGCGTTCTCATTGATGCTGCTGATCGGAGCGGGGCTGCTCATCAGAAGTTTCGTCCAGCTTGGGAATGTGTCTCCAGGGTTTAACGCGGATCACGTCATTTCGATGCGTCTGGGAAGAACGGGGAAACGCTTTGAGAACCGCGATCTTGCCACGCAGTACTTCCGGCTGCTCAATCAAAAGGTTGCGAGCGTGCCCGGCGTGAAACTGGAAGGCGCGGTATCGTCGCTGCCGTTCACTTCCTCGGTCGGCTGGGGTGGAATCAACGTCGAAGGCTTCACGCCGCAGCCCGGCCAGGAACTCCAGGTCGATCAGCGCGGGGCCACACCCGATTATTTTCGTGCGATGGAGATTCCGCTTATCAAGGGGAGGGTGTTCTCCGAGCAGGACACGCAGCCGAACGCGCAGCTAGTCGTCCTGATCGACGACAAGTTCGCGCGCCGCTTCTGGCCGAATGAGGATCCCATCGGCAAACATGTCTGGAACGATCCGAAGAAACCGTCAACGATCGTCGGCGTGGTCGGGGTGGTGAAGCAGTATGGCTTGGATGTCGACGGACGGATCGTGGTGTATTATCCTGGCGCCGGATCTCAATACCTGGTCGCGCGCACTTCCTCGGATCCGGCGGCAACGGCCGGGGCTATCGTCCGGGAAATCCACGAGATCGATCCAACCGTACCGGTCTATGAAATTCGCACCATGGAAGACCGCATGAAAGGCTCACTTTCCCGGCAGCGTTTCTCCGCGATCATGCTGGGTGCGTTCGCCGTATTCGCCCTGATTCTCGCGGCGGTAGGTGTTTACGGTGTGTTGTCGTATCTGGTGACGCAGGGCCGCCACGATATTGGATTACGCATCGCGTTGGGCGCGCAGCGGAGCAGCATCTTATGGATGGTGGTTCGGCACGGGATGGGATTGGCGGCGGTGGGAATCGCGATAGGCCTCATTGGCGCAGCGGCGCTTACCCGGCTCATGTCCAGCCTCCTCTACGGCGTGCACGCCACCGACATCGTCACATTTTCGGGCGTCCCGTTTCTGCTCGCCGTTATCGCCCTGCTTGCCGCGTATGTGCCGGCGTGGCGCGCGACGCAGGTGGACCCGATCATGGTGCTTCGCGAGGAATAGACTCCGGAGCCGGCGTCTTCGATCTGAAGAACAAATGCGTAAGCGCGCATATTCTCTTCTGAAGACGGTTCGGTTGATGCTGCTCATCGGTCCATCGACAACCCGTTGGTTAACCCGTGTTGGTCTTGGACAATTCAAAAACAAGATAACGCCGCGATAACCGGTACGAGATGGATCGCGCGATCATCGCTGGCTCATACTCCAGCTCAATCGGAGGTACGATTGGACACCCCGGTTAAGTGCAAACTGAATCGCTAGGAATTTTCCGATGGCTACAAAAACGCTTCGAAGGGACTTAGTTCTTTGAGAACGAATCGACGATGAACTTCCGGCTTCGCTTCCTAGGCACGTTTCTGGTGTACGCCGTGGTGCTCTCGGCGCAGCCGATGCATGCTGTCGGCAACATCTTCAAGCCTCTGGCGACGCCGGCCGAGCTGGTCTCCGAACTTTCGATTCTGACTCTGGTGATCTGCGCCGTCGTGTTCGTGATCGTGGCTTCGCTCCTGGCCTATGCCGTGATCCGGTTTGGCTATCGCGAGGGCGACGACCGCAGTGAGCCTGCCCAGGTCTACGGCAGCAATCAAGTGGAAATCGCATGGACCGTGATTCCGATTCTGATCGTGTTCGTTCTCACGATGTCGACCGCCCGCGTCACGTCGGCCGTTCAGGATCACCGCATTCCGAGCGACGCCGTAAACGTCACCGTGATCGGACACCAATGGTGGTGGGAGTTTCGCTACACGGATCTGAAGGTCGTCACCGCCAACGAGCTGCACGTGCCGCTCAGCACGATCGCGCAGCCCAAGCTGACATTCCTGACGCTCAAATCGGCCGACGTCGCTCACGGATTCTGGGTGCCGCAGCTCGCCGGAAAGACCGACGTCATCCCCAACCGGACCAACACCATGTGGATCGATCCGAAGGAACTCGGGGTCTTCTTTGGCAACTGCTCGGAATATTGCGGGACGCAGCACGCCAAGATGGAGCTGCGCGTGGTGGTCGATACACCGGAGGATTTCGCCAAGTGGGTGGCGCAGCAGCAGGCGACGCGCCCGCACCTGAAACCGCCGAGAATCAGAAAGCGTTTCTGACCTCGGCCTGCATTGCCTGCCATACCGTTGCGGGAACGCGCGCACGCGGGAAGACCGGGTCCGGATCTGACGCATCTGATGAGCCGCCAGACGCTTGCCGCCATGGAAGTTCCGCTCAACGCCGCCACTCTGCGGGACTGGATCAAGGATCCGCAGCATCTCAAACCGGGCAACAAGATGCCCACCGTCAAGCTCAACGACGCTCAACTGGATCAGGTGGTGGCGTATCTGGCGACGCTTCACTAATCAGGAGACTCTATGGCATCCGATCCCTATCCTCTCGATGACGGCCGCGGAGCGACCCGGACGACGCTCGTATTCCTGGGCCCGGTTCGCTCACGAATGGGTTTTGACGGTGGATCACAAGCAGCTGGGGCTGATGTACATCATCATTGCGCTGCTGTTCTTCGTCGCCTCCGGCTTGCAGGCCGCGGTGATCCGCGCCCAACTGATGTATCCGAACAATACATCTGGTTTCGCCGCAGGCGTTCAACCGGATGTTCACGATGCACGGAACGACGATGGTGTTCTTCGTCGGGATGCCGTTCATCGCGGGGCTGGCGAATTATCTGATCCCGCTGATGATCGGAGCGCGCGACATGGCTTTTCCGCGGCTGAACGCGCTGGGTTTCTGGCTGACGCTGTTCGGCGGGATTCTGCTGTACAGCAGCTACCTTGCCTGGGCGGGAGCGGCCGGACAGGGCAGCGCGCCGGATGTCGGCTGGTTCGCCTATGCGCCGCTCACCGAAAAAGCATTCTCGCCCGGGCACCAGCACCGATTTCTGGATTCTCAGCATCATCATGAGCAGCACCGGCAGCACCATCACCGCAATCAACATCCTGGCGACCGCGCTGTGCCTGCGGACCAAGGGCATGACGCTGGCGCGCATGCCGCTGTTTGTGTGGATGTTCTGCGTGGTCGCGTTTCAGATTCTGGTGGCGCTGCCGCCGCTGACCGCCGCGCAGGTCATGCTGCTGCTCGACCGCTTTCTCGGCGCGCACTTCTTCGATACGCGCGGCATCCGGCGACGCCGTGCTGTGGCAGCACTTCTTCTGGCTGTTCGGGCACCCGGAAGTCTACATCCTCATGATTCCGGGCTTCGCCTGCGTGACGGAGATCATCCCGGTGTTCTCGCGTAAGCCGATTTTCGGACGCGCCGCCATGATCGGCGCCAGCGTTTCGATCGGACTCATCAGCCTGGGCGTCTGGGCGCACCACATGTACACGGTCGGGCATGCCTCCAAGGCGAATATCTTCTTCGCGGTCGCGACCATGCTGGTGGGCGTTCCCACCGGCATCAAAATCTTCAACTGGCTGGCCACCATGTGGGGCGGCCGGATTCGCTTCCAGACTCCGATGCTGTTCTGCATCGCGTTCCTGTTTCAGTTTCTGATCGCCGGGCTCACCGGCATCATGCTGGGCGTCGCGCCGTTTGACTGGCAGCTGGGCGACTCCTATTTCGTGGTCGCGCACTTCCATTACACGCTGATCGGCGGCTTGCTGTTCACGCTGTTTGCGGCGATCTATTATTGGTTCCCCAAAGCCACCGGCAAGATGCTGAGCGAAAAGCTTGGGAAATGGCACTTCTGGCTGCTGGTGATCGGCTTCCACGTGACCTTCGATCCGCTGCATTTCGCCGGACTGCTGGGCATGCCGCGGCGCATCTACACCTATCCGGCGGGCCGCGGCTGGGAAGGCTTCAATTATTTCGCGACGTGGGGCGTCGTCATTCAGGCCGCGGCGATTCTTGATCTTCGTCTGGAACGTGATCTATTCGCTGGTCAGCGGGCGCAAGGCCGGCAACGATCCCTGGGATGCCTGGACGCTCGAATGGGCCACCACCTCGCCGCCTCCCGAATACAACTTCGCCGTCGCTCCGGAGGTTCGCAGCAGCCGCCCTTGTGGGATCTGAAACATCCCGAAGATCCCGACTGGAAATACGAGCAGTGACGACTATAAGGAGCCGCATGCACTGTCCACAGCCGCACGCTACCTTTGAACGACCGAAGCCAGCAGAATCTCGACCGCGGCAAAGTCGGACTGATCTGCCTGCTCCTGACCGAAGTGGCGCTGTTCAGCATCTTCGTCACCGCGTACCTTTTCTTCATCGGGCAAGAGCCCGACCGGACCGTATCCGGCCGACGTTCTGACCGTGCCCGGTCTGGGCGCACCATCTGCCTGCTGTCGAGCAGCGTCACGGTGGAGCTGGCGGTGCGCGGTCTGCGCACGAACGCCATAGGCCGCTTTCAAGCTCTGGCTGGGAATCACCATCCTGCTGGGCGCGGAGTTCCTGCGGCAAACCGGAATCGAGTGGCAGAAGCTGATCAACGTGGATGATCTGACCATCTCCACCAACGTTTTCGGCACCACCTATTACTCGCTGGTCGGGCTGCACGCCAGCCATGTCGTCATCGGCCTGACGCTGCTGCTGCTGGTATTCGTGCTCGGGCTCAGCGGCGCGCGGCTGCACCGCGCATGAGCACCGCATCGAGCTGCTGAGCTGGTACTGGCATTTCGTCGACGCCGTCTGGGTGGTGGTGTTCACGGTGGTGTACATCATCGGACGCTGAGAAAGCAATTATGGAATCGGAACAGGCACAGAAACATTCCACCGCATCCAGTCGAACTGCCGGCGCCGACCGTCTGGCCGATGGTGTTTGCGCTGGGCGTGGCGCTCGGATTTTCGCCGGATTGCTGAGCAGCGCTTACGTGAGTATCGCGGGCGGCTCTGATGCTGCTGGCCGGCGCGTCGGCTGGTGGCGGCAGGTGCTTCCCGCCGAGCATCATGAGCACGTGGCAGTCGAGCCCGAAGCGGCTGCCGAAACCACCCGCCGCGGTGATTCCGGTCGAGTACCTGCGCGTCGGGCATGGAACGCCATCGCGCCCACCTTCCGCTCGGAAATCAAGCCGTACTCGGCGGACTGAAGGGCGGCATCGTCGGCGGGGTCGCCATGGCGGGCGTGGCCATGTTCTTCGGGCTGATCTCGCAAGGCAGCGTCTGGTATCCGATCAATCTGCTGGCCGCCGCGGCGGTTCCGAGCCTGGCGACGGCCAGCGTCGAACAACTGCGGCAGTTCAGCGCTGCTCGGGCTTGATCCTGGGGACGATCATTCACGGGCTTACCTCGTTCATGGTGGGCGTGCTGTACGCCGTGATGCTTCCGATGTTTCCGCGCAAAGCTTTCTGGTGGGCCGGCGTTTCCGCTCCGATTTTGTGGTCCGGCCTGATCGCTTCCACGCTGACTCTGGTCAATCCGGCCTTGAGCGCGCGCATCGACTGGCGATGGTTCGTGGCTTCGCAGCTCGCCTTTGGGCTGACTGGCGGCTACGTGATCGCGCGCTCGCAAGAGTATCGAGACCCGGCAGAATCTGCCGCTGGCGGTGCGCGCCGGCATCGAAGCCCCGGAGTGCTCCCGCCGGCCAGGACAAGCCGTCCGAGTAGGCGCTGACGATCACCCATGGCCGAAGCAATCCTCACCTCCTGGCGTTTCGACCCGGCGCTTGATCGGCGCTGCTCGCGCTGGCCGCGTGGCTGTATGTTCGCGGCTGGCGCCATCTGCATGCGCCAATCGCCGCATCGCTACACGCCGGAGCGGCTGACGGCCTTTCTGCAGTGGTTTGGCTGCGCTGTTTGTCGCGCTGGCCTCGCCGCTCGATGCTTTCGGCGAATCTGCTGCTCGAAGCGCACATGGTCCAGCACCTGCTGCTGATCCTGGTCGCGCCGCCGCTGATCCTGCTCGGTCAGCCGGTGTTGCCGATGCTTGCGCGGCCTGCCGCCGCGCGTGCTCAAAGAACGGCCTCGGCCGTTTCTTTCGCTGGCGCGCGTTGCGACGAGCCGGGCGCGCAGTCTGACGCATCCCGTCATGTGCTGGTCTGCGATGACCGCCGCGATCGTCGTTCTGGCACATCGCCCGATGGTTACGAACTGGGTTTGAGTTCGCCCGCCTGGCACGGCCTCGAGCACGCCTGCTTTTTCTATGCCGCGCATCTTGTTCTGGTGGCCGGTGATTCAGGTCTGGCCGAGCCGCCCGCAGTGGCCGCGCTGGATGATGATTCCCTACCTGGTGCTCGCCGATATCGTCAATACCGCTCTCTCCGCGTGGCTGGTGTTTTCCACCCACGTGGTCTATCGCGACTTACGAACTCGCGCCGCGTCTCGGCGGCGTTTCGCGCACTTGACGATCAGTCCACCGCCGGCGCCATCATGTGGGTGCCGGGATCGATCGCCTATCTGATCCCCGCATTGGTTCTCGACCATGCAGGCGTCGAATGGGACTCGCCGCCAGCCTCGTTTGTCCAGATCGCAGCCGGTGGTTCGGCGCGCGAAGCCGCTGCCGCTCGATCTGCTTCGGTGCCCGGCTCGGCCGCGATCATGCGGCATCGCCATTTCCGCCGCGCCCTTCAATTCGACGCTGTTCGCTCTCGCTGTGGCGATCGTGATCGACGGATTTTTCGGCCCGCAGATCGCGCCGATGAATCTCGCGGGCGTCCTGCCGTGGACCTACTGGCGAGGCTTCGCCGTGATCGCGCTGCTCGCCGGCGGGCAATTTGTTTTGCATGGCATGTCCATTCATGCTGCCGCGCGACCTCGGCCGCCGCTTCCTTCCCGCGCGAAATCGATGGCCGCGCGTTTTGCGCTCCAAATGGCTCGCGGCCGCGCTGCTGGCCGCTTATTTATGGGCTTACGAAGTCTTCAGTCTATGGAACAGCCCATGGTGGACAGCCTGGATCATCTTGGGCTACTTCGTGACTGCGTTCGTCGTCGATGGATTCTTTCGCGGCGCCAGTTTCTGCAAATACGTTTGCCCTATCGGCCAGTTTCATTTCGTGAACTCTCTGGTTTCGCCGCTCGAAGTGAAGGTTCGCGAACTCGC
Organism: Terriglobia bacterium; assembly: GCA_963819125.1. Classification (GTDB taxonomy): domain Bacteria; phylum Acidobacteriota; class Terriglobia; order Bryobacterales; family Bryobacteraceae; genus Palsa-187. The sequence goes on along the minus strand of CAWFUQ010000001.1, from coordinate 927,810 downwards.
AGTTTGCGGCGCCTGCCGCACTCACGATTGCATTCGCGGAAACGAAGTCCATCGCGGCTGCGAGCTGCAACTGTTTCAGCCGCGAAAGAACGGCAACTTCGACTGCACATTTTGTCTGGATTGCGTGCAGGCTTGCCCCCACGATAACGTCGGCATCCTTGCTGTCGCCCCTGGCCGCGCTGTGCTTCAACCGCGAGTCTCCGGCATTGGCAACATCGCGAAACGCGCTGATGTCGCGATGCTGGTTTGGGTTCTGGTGCTCGGTTCGCTGGTGAACGCCGCCGCCATGACGGAGCCGGTCAGAGCATGGCTGGGCAACGGTCGGTTTTCGATCGCTTTGTTCTACGCGGCGGGATTGCTCGTCGCGCCGGCGGTGCTTTCCTGGAAATCCACCACGCGTCGCTTCGCTTTCGCGATACTTCCGCTCGGTTTCGCCATGTGGGTCGCGCATTTCTTGTTTCACCTGGTTACCGGCTGGCGATCGATTCTTCCCGTGGGCGCACGCATTTTCCGAATCGCTGCCACCGGCGGCTCCGCAGAATTGCCCACATGGTTTCCGCAATCGCAGTTGCTGCTGCTCGGCGCGGGGTTGGTCCTCAGCGTCTACCTCATCTGGCGAATGACGGAGAGCATCGCGCGCACCACGCGCTGGGGCGTGTTCGCGATCGCGATCTACGCCGCTTGCATCTGGATTCTCTTCCAGCCGATGCAGATGCGAGGCATGTTGATGTGATGAAACATCTGATGGTGCGCGCTCTCCCGATCACACTCCTCCTGACTACCGCGACACGGCTTTCGAGCGACGGCGGCGCAGTGATTCTCCATCGGGAGAACGGTCCGTTCGCGATCACTGTGTTTGCTTCTCCAACTCCAGCGCGCGCCGGGATCATCGACTTGAGCGTGTTGTTGCAGTCGAGCGATTCGCGGCAGTCCATTCTCGACGGGACTGTCGAGGTCGAATTTTCTCAAGGCGGGCAAATCGTTCGAGCAGCGGCAACGCACAGCCAGGCGCAGAACAAACTGCTGTACGCCGTTCCGATTCGTTTAAATAAACCGGGCGAATGGAACTACAAGATGACGATACGGAAGTCGACCCAAACCACAGAGGTTGCGGATGTGATTCGACTCGCGTCCGAGCCCACCCGCTTTGCTGAACATGCGGGCTTGCTTGCATTTCCGTTCGTATGTCTGGCGGTTCTCGCGCTGCACCAGTGGCTTTCTGTCCGGAAGTTAATGCCGTATCAGGTGGGTTCCCGCTAACCGGCACTGGTCGATCACCATCAGATTGCCCGTCTCTAAAAAAGCCCATTTCAGATTCCGATTTACATTGCTGCAGACCTGCGCTATCTCAGCGTCGGCGAAGGAGTCCCTTTGCCGAGGCCTCAGAACCAGGTGGTTCACGGAACGGTTCCACAGGAATGCGCTCGTAACGCACCTCCAGCACGGTCAGATATTCGGTACCGCGCGGCGCTTGGAGAACTACGGTGTCGCCCTCTGCCGACTTCATCAACGCGCGCCCCAGAGGCGACACCCAACTGATGTGGTTGCGGTTGAGGTCGACCTCGTCGGTGCCCACGATGCTCACCACTCGCTCCTCTCCCGCGCCATTGGCATAGCGCACGGTCGCTCCGAAGAATACCCTCGTCGCCGCTTGTTCCGATCTCGGCGATTCCGGGTCCACTACTTCCGCGGCTTCAATTCGCTTGGTGAGAAAGCGAATCCGCCCATCGATCTGCCGCAGCCGGCGCTTGCCGTAATGATAGTCCGCGTTTTCACTGCGATCGCCGTTACTGGCAGCCCACGTCACCACCTCCGTCACGGCGCGGCGTTCCCTGGTGAGCAGAAACTGGAACTCGTCTTTGAGGCGTTGCAGCCCGCCCGGCGTTATGTAGTTCTTGAGTGGTGTCGCGGGCTCGTCCGGTTGCGGTTTTCTGGTAAACCCTTTTCGCATCGAGTAGTCCTTCCAGCGCGAATCCGGTGGATGCCACAACGCTCCCAGGAAATGGACAGCGCGTTCAAAAGTTGTGCTCTACTCGTGACTCTTCGCATCGGGATCCGCGGCCGGGGTTGGGATGCGTGGGAGCATCTCCGCGCGGGTTGCTGCGTTGTAGACAAACCACGCTTCGATCATGGAACTCTGCATCACATCGTCCTTCTGTACGCGATCATAAGTATCCGCGTTGGAGTGGTGCGTACGAGTTCCGTACTCCAACCCATCCTGCTGGAAACCGATGCCGTTCAGTCCGATCCACGAAAAGGCGGACGAGTCCGTACCGCCGGGGCTCGTGGTAGGTCTGAACTGGTCCCCGCCAGAAACCGCAACAATATGCTGGTCCTTGATGGGCTCAATCCAGGACTTGAAGATGGCCGCCATCTGCGGACTACCTCCCGCCGACACTCCGCGGAAGCGGCCGGAGCCGCCGTCGTCGTTAAAGTACACATCCAGCTTGTCGTACTCGGGGGTTTTCACCATGGTGGTGCGCTTAGCGAAGTGCTGCTGGACGTACGCGGTTGAGCCGTACACGCCTTCCTCTTCGCCGCCCCATAGAGCAACGCGAACCGTTCGCGCCATGGGCTTGTGCAGCGTCGCCAAAATGCGGACCGCTTCCATCGCCACTGAAGATCCCGTGCCGTTATCCGTCGCGCCGGTGCCGCCCTGCCAGCTATCGAAGTGACCGCCAAGCATGACGACTTCATCCGGTTTGGTAGTCCCCGGAATTTCGCCGATGACATTGAATGCGTTCTGGTCTTCCTTCTGATAATCGACCGCGATATCGAAGTTCAGCTTCGGCGTGATGCCGTGCTGCAACAGACGGACGATGCGGTTATACTGCTCCGCCCCGATCGCGACGATCGGAGAAGGAATCGGATCCTTGGGATTCTCCGACCCACCGTAGGTCGAAAAGATCGTGCCGCCGTCTCCGTTGTAGCCCGGCGTGATGGAAATGGCCACACCCTCATCTTTTAAGAAAGCGTTGACCTCGTTGCGCAGGACCCCGTTCTTCTCATTCGCCAGGGCTAGCGACGTCGGCGTGTACTCCCACTCGCCTTCACCGGGACGACCGCGACCGCTGGGGTCGCGATTGAGTGAAGCGCCGGCTGCGGGTCCTCCGCGTTGGCCGCCGCCGCGCGTGCCGCCGCGTGCCAGAATTTCTTCATCCGTTGGGGAGGGCTGCGCGTCCGCCCGCGTGTGGAGCGTCAGTGGAGCCGGGTCGAACATCAGCAGCGCCTTGCCCTTCAGCTTGCCATGGTACTTCGCGAAATCTGCTTTCGAGTGGATGGGCGCCCACACCGGTTCGACCGTGATCGGGCCATTCGTTCCAGGCGTCCATGCCAGCGGGAATCCGGTGAACGCGGCATAGACCGGCGTCTCCATCGCTGCGTAGAAATGCTTGATCTGCCACCCATAGCCGAAGGGCCACTTTTCCAGATGGACGTTCTTAAGTCCCCACGCCTGCATCTGCTTCATCGCCCATTCGGCGGCCAGCTTGTGATTGCGGCTGTTGGTGACGCGCGGACCATACACCTCGGACATCCAGAAGAGGTTTTCCATTACCTGCGAGTGCTGGAAGGCCTCGGTCTTGATCTGGGCCAGGGCGTCCAGATCGACTTTGTCGCCTCCCGGAGCCTGCGCGAAGGACGCCGGGATGAGGAAGAGGGCCGTGACCGTGGCGACGGCCTGCCTGAAGCGGAGTAGATTCATGGAGATTCTCGCTTTCTCCGGTACCTGGCCTCCCTAAGTGGCGTTCGAGGAAGCGCGCCCCGGATTAGGAACAAGAAGCCATTTTCGCACGCTCATTGCCAGAAGTCCGTTTATACGAACTTGGCCGTTTATAAACAATGAATAGGTGTCACTGGTGCTGCGGGCAAAATCGCTGCGTTGGCCACTATGATTCCACTCGATGCTCGGGAGCGTCGACACGCTAAGGAGACCCGATTCAGTTCACGTTGCAAAGCAGATCGACCCGCAAGAAACGGGCGGCGCGTCATCCGTGTGTGTATAGGTATAATTCAACTAAACTGCTGATGCGAACAAATTCGATGTTTATGTTTCGGACGGATCCACAGCTTGCCGACTAGGGCGTTTGCGAATCTGCATCCGCGGGCTCGCTTATGCCGCCTGCTGGCCGGGCTTGCGATTGTGAGTTTAGACGGGGGGCACTCCGCACTCCACGCCGAGCAAGACTTTGCGAAGCCAACGAGTTCCAGTGTAACGAGAACGCGCGAGGCCGACGATGTAGCCCGCTTTCTCGCAGGGATGCCGGGCACTCCTGACAGTCCATTCGCTGAGCTTGAGATGAGCAGCACGTGGCAAGCCCATCGCGATCGCCTTGACGCGGCCTGGCGTAAAGCCCAAACGGATTTGGTCGGCCGGCTCAGTGCTTTTCAGAAACAGGAACTCAGCGGCGATTGGTCGGCCGCGCCGGTGTTCTACCCTTTCGGCGGGCCGGACGCGTTGACCGTGACGCTTTTGTTTCCGCGAAGCCCGGTCACCGTGATTGTAGGACTGGAGCCGGCGGGAACACTTCCCAGCGCTCGTCAAATCGAGAAAATGCAGTTGGATAAATATCTGGCGGAAACCCGCGAGACGATGGCGTCAGAGCTCGGTCGCAGTTTTTTTATTACTCGCGAAATGGACCGTCAGTTTCGCGGGCAAGTCACCGACGGTCTGCTGCTGCCGATCCTCCAGTTGCTGGTGCGCACCGACCATCGCATCTTAGGTTTCCGCTACATTCGCCTCAACGACGATGGCAACGTGATCGAGCGCGTTCCCACATACAAAGCACCAACGCGATTTGGAAACAAAGGTCTGGAGATCGAATTCCAGAGCGGCTCGGACTCTTCGATTCATACTCTCTATTACTTTTCGGTGAATCTTTCGGACGCGCGGCTGCTCGAAAACAAGCCGTTTCGCACTTACCTGTCGCGCCTCGACAAGGTAACCACGTTCCTGAAAGCGACTTCTTACCTGACGCACCGCCAGGACTTCTCGATGATTCGCGACAGCGTGCTCGCCAACAGCGCCAACATTCTGCAAGATGACTCCGGGATCCCGTATCGGTTCTTTCAGTCCGATTCTTGGGATGTGCAGTTGTACGGCGAATACGCCCAGCCCTATGGCAGTTTTCGCCTGATGGAACAACCCACACTACGAAGAGCTTACGACGAAGCCTCGGTCAAGCCGCTTTCGCTCCGCATCGGGTACGGCTATTCGAAAATCGCGTCAAATTTGCTGCTGGCAAGACGCCGGTCGAGAAACCCGGCTGCGCTTCAGTAGCTGACAGCGATTCAGGCCACCTCGCCACAGGTGAAGCCGCAGTTATCTCGGAGAACAGAGATCACCTAGACTGGACCTTATGACACTCGCACTCGGTACGGTGAGTTCGAACGCTGTCCTCGCGGTGTTGCTGGTATCTTGGCAAGGCGCCGTGCTCGCGCAGTCCACACCGGCGGCGATCTTCACCGATCCCGCGCCCGACAAGGCGCATCCGGCCAAAATGACCGTGCTGCATGTTCCCACACACGGCCTGCTCATTAACGGCGTGGTCTACCAGGCATCGGGAGCCGGACCTCACCCGACAATCGTGATCTGCCACGGCCTGCCAGGCAACGAGAAGAATCTCGATCTCGCCCAGGCGGCGCGCCGCGCGGGCTGGAACGCAGTCACGTTTAACTACCGAGGCTCGTGGGGCAGTCCCGGCAACTTTCGCTTTGCTCAAAACCCCGAAGATGCCGTGGCGGTCCTTGAATATCTGCGCGCGCCATCCAACGCTTCCGCTTTGGGAGTCGACACGCGGCGGATTGTCCTCGCGGGCCACAGTATGGGCGGTTGGGTGACAGCCCTGACGGCCTCGAAGGATTCCTCTCTGTTCGGAGCTATCCTGATCTCGGCCGCCGACATGGGCCGGACGAGGGGAACACGAGAGCAGTTGGTCGCCTCCATGGCGGATGACATGGAGTCCTTGGCCGGTGTCACGGCCCAGAGCATGGCGGATGAGTTGACGGCCAATGCGAAGGCGTTCAGTATCGGCACCACTGCCCCAGGCTTGGCAAAGCTTCCGCTGCTTGTGATCACATCCGACGATGGCCTGGCGCCCGCAGCCGCTGCACTTGTCAAAGCGATTGAAGGGCAAGGCGGCAAGAACGTCAAGACGGCGCACTTTGCCACCGATCACAGCTACTCGGACCATCGGATTGCACTGGAGAGCGAAGTGTTGCGATGGCTGGCCGGCCTCAAATAGGTCCTGGCGATCGCGCGTGTAGCTTGTTTATCGACGCTCGGTGACGAGGTTGGCGGATGGACCGCGATATTCTGGGTGCCCATATCAGACGCCCTGAAGGCGCTCTTCAAACTCCCCGAGCGATTTCTCCACCTCGATGAAATCGAGCGCCCGCGCCGCGCACTCCAGGTTTGATCCGGCATTGCTGATTTCCGGAAACCCGTAGCCTTTTCCGATTCCCTTGCAGTTATGTCCAATATGCTGAATTGTCGCGAAATCTCTGGTCAACAATGCGTTCCTCATCTTCGACAAATCCAGCCGCCGGTTTTCAAGAAACGCCGGGCGCCGCGAGGCTATGCTTTCGGGTAACGCTTCCGGGGGCCTGGTCGGCGGTTTCGCGAATTTGACGATCGCCGCCAGCAGATCATTCCGCTCCACTGGTTTGGTCAGATGCCCGTCGCATCCGGCTTGGATGCTCTCCGCCGATGCTCCGCTCAAAGCGTGCGCGGTCAGCGCCACGATCGGAATGGCCGGGGCGCCGGTCTCCTTCTCCCAAGCCCGAATCTCGCGCGTCGCCGTGTACCCGTCCATCACCGGCATTTGGACGTCCATCAATACCAGGTCGTAGTTGTTTTTCTTGCGTTTGTTCACTGCCTCTACGCCATTCGACGCGAAGTGCAGCGAAAGCGATGCGTCATCCAGATACGCCCGCAACAGAATCACGTTTTCAGGATTGTCTTCCACCAGCAGAATCAATAATCCCGGAGGCAGCGTCTCCGCCGGTTCGAGTTTCAGCGCCCCACCCTTCTGCTCCCGCACTTCTTCCTTGCGGGCCATGGGAAAGAAAGCGGTGAACACGAATTTTGAGCCCGTTTCCCGATTCTCTTCGAGCCAGATCTTGCCGGACATCATTTCCACGAGCGTCTTGGCGATCGAAAGGCCCAAGCCCGTTCCCTCATAAGGCCGGTTCATGGCTCCTTCGGCTTGTTGAAATGATTCGAAAATCAGATCGGTCTTGCCGGCCGGAATTCCGCATCCCGTATCCGTCACCTCGAACCGCAAGCCGCGCTCGGCTGGTCCACAGCTCTCCGAACGGACCCGCACTTCGATTTTTCCCCGAGCCGTGAACTTCACCGAATTTCCAATCAGGTTGAGCAACACCTGTTGCACGCGTTCGGCGTCGCCGATCCAATACAACCAAACGTCCGGATCGATCGAAATCACAAACTCAAGGCCTTTTCGCTCCATGGCGAACGACATGCTCGCAGAACACTCCCGGATCACCTCGCCCAGATCGAACGGGACTGCCGCCAGTGTCAGCATCCCCGCCTCCACCTTGGACAAATCCAGAATGCCGTTAATGAGCCGCAAAAGCCGGCGAACGTTACGGTCTGAGATCCCCACGTGCTGTCTTTGTTTCTCGTCGAGGGGGCTTTCCAGCAGCAGCGCATTCATTCCCATGATCAGATTCATCGGCGTGCGAATCTCGTGACTCATGCGCGCCAGAAAGTCGCTCTTAGCCTGATTCGCCGCTTCCGCCGCCAATTTGGTGAGCTCCAGTTGCTGTTGATAGCGCACCCGCTCGGCGATGTCGATGATGGTGCAGAGAATCAGTCCGCCCCGGTGGGTGTCGATCAGGTTCAGGTATATATGCAACGGGATCTCTACGCCGTCCTTGCGTAACCCGGACAAATCTCGTCCTGCCAGCCTGTGAGTTTTCTGATTTTCACCGAAGCCGTCACGATGCCTCAAGTGCAGGGCGCGAAAGCGCTCTGGCAGCAGCATTTCTACCGTGCGGCCCATGAGCTCTTCCCGCTTGTACCCAAACAGCACTTCCACGGCTCTATTGGCCAACTGAATCTTTCCCGAGGAGTCGAGCATGAGCAAGCCACTGGGTGCCGATTCCACGGCCAGCGCCAACACTTCCTGGTCCCTCTTGAAGCCGGAGATATCGTGCCGCAGGCACTGGTATCCGCTGAATTCGCCAAATTCGTCGTGTAGTCCCGTTACCGTCAGGGCCTGATAAACGACCGTCGAATCGGCACGGAGCGCCCGAATCTCCACATATCCATGGCCGGCCGAGCGAGCCATTTCATAGGCGGTTTCCACGCCTTGGTAATCACCGGAATGCACTGTAGCGCGCCAATGCTCGCCCAGCAGATCGGACTCCTGCCTACCAAGCATGGTCAGATAGGCCGCATCGGCAGAGACGAATCGCCCGCCGGTGTCGAGGCAAGCAACGCCAAAGTGCGCCGGTTCGACGGCTCGAAAGGGAAAGTCGCCAGTTCCTGACATCCATCTCATATCGACCGATTTCTGTTGATCTTCCGCCAGGATTTGCCTTGAGAACTACTCAACGGCATCGCACGTATCCGGTTGGATCTCGGGCTGCTTGAGTTGAGCGGCTACAAGAGCTTCCGCGCACGGCAAGCTCAACTGCGCGAGGCGCCTAACGCAAGCGGCCAGGCCGCTCTGCGCTGACGTCTGGGCCGGATTGACGGAGTGGCTTGCGGACCCATCCTGCGTCCGGTGCTGTTTCAATCGCGTCTTCTTAGAAAACGCCCGCTTTCTCCTTAATCGCGGTTCTTGCTCGAACCGATCCCACATCGATATATTTCTCACACTCTTCATCGGCCTGCCGATGCGATTCTATGCTCGTAGAATCCCCTGAACTGACGGCGGATGTGGAGATCGCACTCGCCTTACCACTACATCCTCACATTGCAGCAGCAGCGCCGCCGCATTTGCTGCTGGTGGAGGACAACGACGAAGCTGCCGAACTGATCAAACGATTTCTGGCAGACGAGCCCCAAGAACAGTTCGATGTCGAGAGCTTTGCCAATCTGATTGATGCGATGTTCCGGTTGCAGCACCCCGGCGTGGATGTCGTGCTTCTCGATCTGGGGCTCCCGGAACTTAACGGCTACAAGACTTTCCGCGCTATTGACGGAATGACGGATGGTGAGATTCCGATCGTCATCTTCACCGCCGACGATCGCCCGATGTCGCGCGACCTGACGATGTCCTTCGGCGCCGCCGCCTATCTGATCAAGCAACATACCACCGCGATCGAACTTAGGCAGGCGTTGCACGAGGCCGTGGCGCGCTTTCGTTCGAGGCCGGTGGGTAGGCGGCGTGGCCATCGCGCATAGCCGCGTTCACACTCCGCCCCCGCCGGGCGATGAGTATCGGAGTATGCACATCCTCTCCGCAGGGGGCCACACGTGATTCTCGCGATTGTTTCGTCCGATCCGGGCTTTCATAGCGATTGCCGCGCCGCGCTCGATACCCGCTTTCGGTTCGAAGCGGTGTGGAACCTGGGCTACGGCGATGGCGCGCGCTTACTAGGTCTCAAGAATGACCAGGAGTGCCTGAACGTGGTCGATTGCAGCGACCCGGGCGCATTGCCGTTGATGCACAGCCTGAATGGCAGGCAGCACATCGCCACCATCGCCATCGGCGCCGGCGCCAGCCGCGAAGAAGTTCTACTCTTGATGCGTACGGGCGTGCGCGATGTTCTCCCGCAGTTCACGCCCCGCGATCTGATGCAGACCGTGAATCGGGTCCTCGCGCTGGCCGGCTCGTCCGGCGAAATTGTCGCCGATCTGTTGGTCTTCGTGCCGGCCAAACCCGGCTGCGGCGCCACTACGCTGGCTACTCACGCATCGGGCATGGCAGCCTGCCTCACCGACGAACCCACCCTGTTAATGGACTTCGACATTCGACTCGGTGTCACTACATTTCTTCTCAAGAGCCAGGGCACGCGAACCATACTCGATGCCCTCGAACTGGTCAGCCGTCTGGATCGCGATCTGTGGTCGAGCATGGTGTCGCACATTGGCGATCTTCACCTGCTCGGTTCGGGAGCCGCGGATTTTTCGCGCTCCTTCACGGCGGATCGCTTCACGGATCTACTCAATTTCGCGGTGCGCCAATATTCTACCGTCTCCGTCGATCTGCCTGGCACCATGGAAGAACACGAGTGCGACACGCTGCTGCGCGCCAAGCGCATCTTCCTGGTGTGCACGCCCGACATTGGCGCGCTCCATGTCGCCCGCCGCAAATCACAATGGTTTCGTGACACTCATCTGGACGATAAAGTTTCGGTGGTTCTCAATTGCATGGAGAAGCGCGGCACGCTTTCGGTGAAGGAGATCGAACGGATCATCGAATTGCCCGTCCGCTATCTTCTGCCGGCGGATACGAAAAGCATTTCGAAGGCTGTGCAGAACGGCGAGATCCTGGATCCCAGCGGTCCATTGGGCCGGCAGATCGCGGGTATCGCACGCGAGATGGTCCCGGGCACGAGCGTCGCCAAGAAGCCGAATCCAGTGCGGCGGTTTGTCGAATATTTTTCAGTCAGTCAGGCGCGTGGCGCTTAACCGTTCGCCGGGGTATTTAACGATATGACCAACGAAGCCATCTCAGCCGTTCTCGATCACATCTGCAATGAAGCTCGGAATTTTGTTCACGCCACGTTCGGCGCGATCGAACTTCACCGAGACGGCGCCAGCGTTTCGGCCCTTGCCGAGTTTCCGTGCCCGATCGAAAGCTCCGGCAGCGATCGCTTGTTGCGCTTTATTGACGACGTCCGCGAACTGACTGCGGTTGCGTCCCCTCCGCCCGCGCCGGCAAGAGTCGAGGACTTCGACCTGCTGATCTGCGCAGCCGGGATCGTCGAAGCCCTGAATCTTGCCTCACGGCGCCGTGCCAGGCACCTGGTGCTGGATGTGCCGCCCGGCGCGCCGTCGAATTCGCTGATGATCACCCAGGATCGGTCCGGCGTGGAAGAAGTCCTCACGCGAGTGCTGAACACGGCCTTCCGTCTGACCCGGACCAGCGAGGTTCACCTACGTCTCAGCACGACGCGCGAACACAGCGGCGCTTGGTCCATCGTCGCGGCCCGCGATGAGGACCTGGCCCGCAAGCTGATCCATTGGCTTAACGTCGATCCCGCCAAAGTGGTGCTTCCCGACCCTGACGATGTTGCGGTGGGAATCGCCATCATGGTCGCCGGCAAGCGCCTGCGCGCGCTGGGCGGATCGGCGGAATTGGAGCGCGATGCCGTGGGGCATCTGTCCGTCGCGATCTATTTCCCTTCCCGGCAGCGGGACGAGGGTGGCTCGGCTCTCCTGCACAGTGAACCCGATGCATTGAACATTCTAGTGGTCGAAGATTGCGACGAGAGTTTTGTTCTGAGTGAGGTAGCCTTGCAGGACGAAAATGTTTCGCGCGCGAACGATAGCCATGAAGCGCTCAGCAAGATTCACAAACATCGTTTCGACCTGGTGCTGATGGATATTCACTTGCCTGGCGTAAACGGCTATGAAACGATCCGTAATGTGCGCGATTGGGAAACCGAAACCGGGAATGCGCGTACCCCGATCGTGGTACTCTCGTCGGACGATCTGGAGACGCAGCGCCGCTCCGCCGCGCAGTGCGGATGTTCCGGCTTTCTTCGCAAGCCTCTGCACGGCGCGGACCTGATCCCTCTTCTGGATCGATTGAGGCAAGCCCGCGTACTCCTCTGATGGTCGACTCATTGCGCGTCGGGCGCTGCGATGACTTCTGGTCAACCCACCAGACTGAGTTCAGTGGAGTGGAGTTCATGGTCGGCCAGTTGGGTCTTACATCAGAAGCTGGTGCCATCACGCACCGCGGCCGAGGGCACAACACCAGTAAAGATCCTTCATAAACAGCGCGAAATCGGTAAGGGCGTCCCACTGGCGAGGAGCGGTCGCGCGGGTGGTATCCCGCGTGCTCATGCATGTGTGTCACGAGATGAACGCACCGCTGTTCCGGCGGAAAAAGGAGATCGTCTTGAATACCAACATTAAATGGCTACTGGCTCTCGGTGTCGGAGTGGCGGGAGGATGGGCTGCCAGAAGCCTGTCCGATTCGCCGGAGGGGGCGGGCGTGAAGCTACTGGAGATTGGGCTGAAGACCAAAGAACACCTGGATCGTTGGGCCGCCGTGGAGCGCGAGCGTCTGGACGATATGCTTGCGGAAGCACGCACCAACATCGCGCGCGAGAATGAGACGGCCAACAAGCCAGGACATCGGGGATCGACCGGGCCGAGGCGGGAAGCCCGTCTGGTGAAGCTTGAAGAGCGGGCATAGCGGCCGCTAAAATGACAGACGCGCAACGGGGAAGATCGGGTCACTCCGCACAAGAAGCCGCGCCGCAAGGCGCGCGCCCGGAGGATCGGGCACGGACCATGGTGGTCGACGAGCCTCTTCGGCTGGTGCACCATCACCCAGGATATCTGCGCATTCGAGCCGCCGCGTTCAGGGACGCGAAAGAAGGCAATCCTGTAGTAGCTGCGGCGCAACACGCAGTGGAGAGCGCACCTGGATTTCGCTCGTGGTCTCTCCACCCAAAAACTGGCAGCGCCGTCATTCAGTACGACCCTGCGGCGCTTGATGTTGACGATCTTCTCAAGCATGTCGCTAGGAGCGCTGGCTTCCAGGGCATCGAAATCGCAACCAGCCCGAAGTCGAATCGACACGAGCTGGTGAGCGGATTCCTCAATGCCGTGCAGGGCGTCAATCACGTGGTCAGTGACTTGACTGGCGATAGGGCGGACCTGCGAGAAGTGGTGCCGGTGGGTCTCGCCGCGCTCTCCGTCGTGTCCTTCATTCTGAATGACACGCGCGGCCGCCTGCCCGATTGGTTTAGCACGCTGTATCGCAGCTATCGCGTGTTCATGCACTGGCATCGGCCTGAAGTTCGAACCCGCGAAAGAGTCGCGCGGCAAGAGGAAGAGCGTCACGACGCGGGCGGCAAGCCCACCACTCACTGATCCGTTCGTCGATTCTGTCGATGCAGAGGTCGCGGTGATCGCTTGCGCGAATCGTCGCTAAATTTCCTCCTGATTCTCTACACTCTGGCTGCGCTTCGCGCCATTCGACGTGCGCCGGAGAAGCGGCATGTGGGTGAATTGGCGGTTCTCTACGTGAGAAAACCCAAAGTAAGGCGCACTTGGAAATTCGGCAAGACGGATGAAGTTGCACGTGTCAGACTACGTCCTCAACTCCTTCCCTCGCCATGTTTTAACGGCTCGATCGAATTCAGAGCCTGAAAGAGTAAGGGCATCTTGATTGCGGGGAATAGGTTGAACATCAAAAACCGTCGACGGTCGAGATGCGACTGGAGGTAGAAAGATGATCAAAAAGACAATGGGGGTGAAAACCACAAAACCCGCCCATACCCGCAAGGCGGAGATCCATAAAGAGAAATTGATCGCGGCGAAATCCTACTTGCCGCCAGGTTCAACCGAGCGGGCAGTAGCCGAGGTCGGGGCAGCTGCGGGCGGTGCGTTGCTCGCAGCGGCAGTACTCGGTGTCGGCCCGGCGGCGCTCGCTGGCGCAGCCGGATATCTCGTATATCGCGAGACGCACTGACTTGCTGGCCAGGCATCACTTCGTCGTGATGCGATGAAAATGCCACGGGCTGGTGGTGGAATCATCACCAGCCCGTGGCGCAAAGCACCAGTTCCGAGGAGATCACATGCCCGATATCGAAATCGTCAAACCTCATACGCTAACGATCGCTAAAGCCAAAGCCGCGGTGCAGCACGCCATCGACGAACTCGGGGGTGAGTACAACCTCAAGAGCGAATGGCACGGCCATATGTTGCATATCCATCGCTCGGGTGTCGAAGGGGAGGTCCAAGTAACCGGCTCTGAAATTCGGATCGATATTACCCTTGGCTTCCTGCTCAAGCCATTTAAGGCAAAGCTGGTCGATCATATTGAGCGTGGCTTTCGAGAGCTATCTACAAATCCGCGCCCCGCATTGCACCGGAAACAGGCAGCCAGAAAACCAGAACGCCACGCGAGATGAAAGCCCATCATGACTCCGGCTTCCTCCAGCACTGACACTAAGCAACGAGTTCAATCGTCGAAGCAGACGCCGACCGGTATCGTGATTCCCGCGCCAGCGGCACGGCTGGAGGTTCTGAATAAGGGTCGGGGCCGCGCTTGCATGGTCGGTGTGGGGAAGAAGCAGGCGCGGGAGATCGAAGCATGGTTAATCGCGCGAATCGACGTGATCCGTTTCGAGTATCAAATTGGAGCGCAGGAATTCTCAGTTGAGTACGACGATGGAGCGGCTCTCAATGGCCGATTCCTTCGCGCTCTGCGAGACAAAATCCACACCCTGAACTTCGTCGCTCCCGAGCCGTTTGATGTCACGCCGGTGCGTTCGTTGCGGGGACGAGTTCGATTCCGAGTAACGGGCATTGGAGAACGCGAGCTCTCCACGCTGACGATGCTCGCCGGCGGCTTGCCGGGAGTGAAAAGCACCAAGCACTTTCGCGGCGGCCGCACCATGCTCGTGATTTTCGATCCCAGGAAAGTCAGCCAACGATTCATTCGGGACGCGCTGCTGAAGAGCGACCCCGCCGAATGGGCGCGCGATTGGCATGAGCCAACTCCGATTCGATGGGTTGCTGCGCTGTCCGGCACCTCGACTCTGATCGCATGTATCACCGGAGCTGCCCCATTCCCGCTGCTCGCCATCGCTGTCGCGTTGAATACGATCCGGCCGCTCGGCCGCAGCATCGCGGCGCTTCAAGAAAAACAAGTGAGTGTCGATCTTCTTGACGTTGCGGCGACGCTTGCCGCGCTCGCCACGCGCCGGCCGATCACTGCGGCATTCGTCATCTGGATGGTTGGAATCGGGGATTGGTTGCTCGACCTCTCTGCCAACAACGCCCGTTCCGCGCTGTCGATGTTGATGCGCTGCAAGGAACCGGAAGCTCTCCGGATCCTTCCCGATGGCAAGATCGAAACGGTATCGGTCGGCGCACTTCAAGCGGGGGACCATTTCGTTGTCCAGACGGGACACGGAATCGCCGCCGACGGAACGGTGGTTTCCGGCGTAGCGGAGGTCGACACCAAGGCGCTCACCGGCGAATCGCGCTTGCTTCCGAAGAAGGCCGGCGATCCAGTGTTCGCTTCGACGCTGGTGGTCGCCGGTGAGCTGGTGGTCGAGGTGGAGAGTTCCGGCAAGAATACCGAAGCCGCGAAGATCGAAAGAATCCTGAACACTGTCGGCTCGAAGCCGCTCACGTTACAACGTAATGCGCTCGATATCGCGAGCAAGCTGGTGCTGCCGACGTTCGGAGTAGCGGGCCTGGCAGCGGCGCTGTCTGGCGACATCGAGCGCGCGGTGTGCGTGCTGATCACCGACTTCGGAACCGGCTTTCGCATCGCCGTGCCGACCAGCGCACTCACCGCGATGACGCTGGCGGCACGGGAAGGAGTGCTCGTCAAAGGCGCGCAATATCTCGAACGGCTGTCGAAGACAGACACCATCATCTTCGATAAGACCGGCACGCTGACCAGCGGCTCTCCCGAAGTAGTCGAGGTGATCACTTCGCACGGCATGAAGGAAGCGATGCTGATCAAGTGGTGCGCGTCCGCAGAGGCGACGCACGATCATCCGGTCGCCAGAGCTCTGAAAGCTTACGCGCATGAACAGGGCATTGAGCTGGTCCGGCCGGAGCCTGGAAGCGAAGAGTACGTCGTGGGCATGGGGCTCTCCGCGTGCGTCGAAGGCCGCCACGTGCGAGTGGGCCGCGCGACGTGGTTAGAGAGCCAGCAGCTCCGCATCCCTGCTTCATTCAAGCGACACCTGGCGCATTTTCGAAAGCAATCCGAATCGAGCCTGTGCGTCGCGGTCGATGACAAAGTAGTTGGATTGGTTGCGTACTCCGACGGCACTCGTCGCGATAGTGCGGCCGTCGTACGTCGGCTACAAGACAACGGCCGCCGGAAGATTGTGCTGCTATCGGGCGACAGTCCTGAAGTAGCTCGGAACCTCGCGCGAACCGTGGGCATCGATGAAGCCATCGGTGGGCTGCTGCCCAATCAGAAAGCCGACTACGTACGAAGAATGCAGGAGGCTGGTCATGTGGTCGCCATGGTGGGCGACGGTATCAACGATGCGCCGGCCCTCGCCGCGGCCGATGTCGGGATTTCGATCGCCGGCAGCACGGACGTCGCGCTGGAAACCGCAGACGTAGTGCTGCTCCACGGCGGTCTCGCGCGCATCGAAAGAGCATTCCAGATCAGCGATCAGGCGATGACCAGCGTCCGGCGAAATCTAGGCATCATCGTTGTGCCCAACGCCATCGCGATCGCTCTGGGGGCGCTCGGACTCATCGCACCGCCGCTGGCCGCGATCATCAACAATGGCGCCACGTTCCTGGCCGTGATGGCAGCAACGATGCCGCTGCTCAAGACACCGGCGCGCCGTCCACGTCGCAGCACTGAGCATTTAGAACACAAACCTGGTCCACATTTACTTGAGTCCGGCAAACCGCCGCTGCTGCTCACCGCGGGTTCGCCGCGGGAAAGGAGCATCTCATGATTCCGGTGGCATTCGACACGTTTCGCGCATTTCTGGTCCTGACGTCATTTCCTGGCGTCGGTGAGCATCTGGTGCGCCTGGTGAAAGGAGCGATCGAGTGGTGGTCGGGTAAGAAGATCGCGGTGATCGGTCCGACGGCCAGCGGCAAAGATAGCTTTCTGGCGCGACTACAGAATCAGGAAATCCCGCGGGTCCATGCGAACTCGACGATGGGCGAGACGATCAAATCCTTCCGCGTAAACCTCGCGCTTTCGAACCGCAAGATCATCGACATCACTTGCAAAGGGGTGATCAACGTCGGCGGCGAGACTGACTATCGCGACGCGCCATCCGGATGGCTTTCTGTCTGCAAGGACGCCGACGTCATTTTCTACATGATGACGGTAAAGGATCTGACTGCGAAACGATTCCTCAAAGGCCGGCGTATTCGCCAAGACCTCGATTGGCTCCAGTCCGCGCTGCCGCACCTCAAGCAGGGCGCACTGATTCATATCCTGATCAACAAGATCGACGAGGAGATCGAAAGCCATACGGATTATCACGCCTTGGCGGAGGAACTGGCGCAGGAGCTAGGCTCGCTTGACCGAACCGTCAGGAGCGTGCTCCATCCCTACGAAGCGAGATATACCGGCGCGACCTTGATTTCCATGAGAGACAAACAAATCTACACGCGCGCCATCAACATTGTTCTGCGTTCGGTTTATGCCGCGTTCCATGGGACGGTCGGGCGCAGGAAGGCGGGGTGAAAGCGATGCGCGCGTATTGGATTCTCCCCAATCGCGATCAGAGTGATGACCTTTCGGTTAGCGACGGCACGGTCATGATGCCGCTCCGGCAGATTCTCGATCCGACGCTCAGCCCGGCTGGCTTTTCGCATGGTGTGCCCGCCGAGCTTCTGGAGAAATGTGGACCCAATGCGATCGCAGAGGTTCTGTTTGCGCAACGGTTCCCGCACTGGAATGGCGACAAAGAGTTGTTCTTGCTATCGAGCACCGCCGGCGTCGATTCGCAGGGACGAGTGGTTTACCTCGGACTTCTGTTCATTCTCGATCCGCATGAGCGCCCGCAATTCGATCTGCAGTACGGAGGCTTAGCGAAACAAGACCAGGCTTATGCGAGCGCACTCCTTGGCCGAATAAGGTCGTCCGGACCGGACGACCTGTGGGTGCAGAGCGTTCGCGATCTCATTGCAATGGCGCCGGATCGCGGACCCGCCACGAATGTCGCGCTCAACCGCTCCGTGGTCCGGTTCGATTCGCTCTACATAGCCGGTCCAGACGGTCCGATCAGGAAAGCCGCGAGTTGGAAGCTTGCGCGGACGCTGGTTCTGATCGCGCTGCTCGCGATGGTGCTGACGGGGGTGGTGATATGGCATTTCAACTAAATCCGGACGAGCCGGTTGGCGAGGGGATCACGCGCAACCTGCGCGCCCAGATCGAAAAAGCGCTCAAGCATGTCAGCGCGAAACGAAGACCGCATCAACGCAGTCCGTCGGAGAACGAGGCCATCCTCGAAGTCCGCAAATGCTTCAAGCGGGTGCGAGCCGCTCTGCGGTTGGTGCGCCAAGAGCTCGGCGACGGCGTTTATCACGAAGAGAATTGGTGTTTTCGCGACGCGGCGCGTCCCCTGACGCAGATCCGCGATGCGCAGGCTCTGGTCGAAACGATGGACAAATTAGCTCCGAAGTTCGCCGCGGCGATCGGCGTGGACGCGCTTGAGAAGATTCACCAAGCCCTGCTCGCGAATCAAAAAGAAGTGGCGGGGCGTGTCCTTGACCGGGAACACGCGTTCGGCGTGATTGCGGAAATCGCCACACGGGCGCTCACCAGGGTCGCGGATTGGAAAATTGATCGCGATGGATGGCTCGCGGTCGAGACCGGCCTCCGGCGCGTCTACCGGGACGGTCATCGTGCCCTCGCACGGGCAGCGGAGACTTCGACCGTTGCGAATCTGCACGAGTGGCGCAAGCAGGCGAAGTATCTGTGGCATCACCTGCAACTGCTGGATGCCCGGTGGACCGACCCCGAAAAGGAATTCGTCGATCAGACTCACCATCTGTCCAGGCTGCTCGGCGAAGATCACGATCTCGCGGTGCTGCGCGAGACGCTCGCAGCCGATCCGAAGGCCTACGGTGGACATCACGTCTTAAAAGCCGTCTTCACGGTCATCGACGGCCAGCGTGAGGAACAGCAACAGCAGGCGTTCGCGCTAGGGAGCGAACTATATAAGGACCCGCCGAAAGCCTTCGCCAGTCGAATCGAAGCCTTGATGAACTATGAGGAGGTGGTCGCGTGAAGAACTCCGGCCGTTTCGCAAGTGTAGTGAAGGAATTGAGTCGGGACCCGCGGTTGAAGCGAGCCATCGCGAAACGCCCGCGCGGCAAGAGCGCGACTCAGGTTCAAGGCGCGGCCGATACGGTCCTGCTCCTGTTGAAGATCGTCTCCCGGTTCGCCAAGAAAAAGAAGGCGCGCGCTATCGACGAGCTGATGGATAACATCCGTTTGCTGGTTCGCTTCAGTTTGATGCTGAAAGAAAACATCTTTGACCGGCCCGAGGTAAGGGAGTTCTTCTATCGCAGGTCCAAACAGGTTTACGTCCTGGCGCAACAGTGTGTGGCTCTAGTGTTGCCGAAACCGAAACGGCGCAAGCCTGCGCTGGTTGGCCCTTGAGGTGCTTGTTTAAAAGACGAACTTGTAAGTTTTCTGTCTGAGGTAAGTCACGCACAAAAGGAGTGTGTCCCATGAAAACCAAAAAGAGAACCAAAAAAACCGTCACGTTGTTGACGAAGATCGAAAAGCTGTTGTCCGAGACTCTCCGTGGGTGCTCGGCCATTGAGAAAAACGTCGAGACCACCGTCCGCGAACTGCTCACTTCGGCACAAAAGTCGATCGTCGCCGCCGCGGAGTTTGTGAAAGCTTCCGCCACCTTCGAAACCGAGAAGAAGCATGTGAAGAAGGCAAAGCCCGTGGCACGAGCGAAGAAGCACGCCGCCCCGGTGCTGGCTCGGAAACGAGCGTTGGCGGTTTAACCATTGCTCGAACTTCGGCGCGATCGCATGAGCGCGCCAGGCTGGAGGGCTCGGTGAAAACGCAGGTCTTGGACGTCATTGGTGAAACCGAGCTCAAGCGCTCCGCCGCGGTGAATGCCGCGCTCGAAGCGAATGACCGGTTAAAGTATTGCTTCTCCCTTCTGCAGATGGCCGCTGCGCGTGCGGATCGTCCCGATCAGCCCGCCATCACGCTCCGCCGCGAGCGGCTCAACTGCGGTATCGACGATCTCTCTTTCGATGAGATGGTCGGTGCCGCAACGCGAGACGGCGAATGTTACAAATTGGCCGGCTGGGCGAAACTGCGCGACCGGATCACCCAGGATGTGCGTGTAATGGCCGCGCCGGTCGCGGCTCAATTCTCCAGCCGCGCGGATGGTCTCCTCGCAGCTTTGCCGCAAGATGAGATTCTCGGCGTCGGCGCGATCGCCACCATCACCAGCGCGCAACGAGGCAAGAGCGATAGTCTCCACCGGTTGGTGATGGATCTGCATAAGGCCATCAATGCGATGCAGCCGAGATCTGTCGCAAGAACAGCTGGATGGCGCAGCGGTATATAGCATCGTGGAAGCGGATCGTCCTTGATTCGCGCCTTCATGGCTGGCGTGAACCGCACTGCGCCACTCAAGTTCAATCATCCTGGCCTGGGCACTACGGCCACGCGAGCCAAATCCACTCTGGTGATCCAGAACGATATCGGCACCACCGACGCGCACGTCATCGTGATTCACGTGGAGGGGCTGCTGGTTCGTTTGACTTATGCCGACATACACCCGGAGCGCCTCGAGTTTCTGAAATCCATGATGCGGCGCTATCAGACGGATGTGGGAGCAGGATCGCGCGAAGCAGAATCCTGGCTTGGCGGAAGGCGGCGTGTTCCAATTGGCCGCCGCCGATTTCCAGGCGAAAGACGACGCGGAGTTGCGCGCATATCTCGATCATCTGGGTTCGCGCCTGGTCTTCCTGATCGACTGGAATCGCGCGCGCAAGCAGTTGCGTGGGTTCCTGCGATGGCGGCGATCGGGTGAAACTGCTGGAGTGGGCCGCGGAAGCCGAAGTCGGGCACCGCGGATTTCTGGAACTGGGCGGAGCGAAGTTGATCAACACCGCCATCGAGGCCACGGCCGGCTCCGCGATGCATTTCGGCGACCGGCTGTGCGACGTCCTGGGCGACGAAGCGACGCTCAAGCTTCCTCCGCTTCGTGCTGCGCACCGCCGCCGAAGGTCTTCGCGATCACGTCTCGTCGGGCCTGATCCAGGACCGCGTGCGGACGGAGTTGCAGGCGCATTTCAGCAGCGAGGGCAAGCGCCTGCTGCAGCTCGCCAGCGAGCACGCCAGCATGATCTTCGAAATTGCATCTCTGGTGCGTGACGGCATTCGGGAGATCGGCTCCGCGCCAGGCTCGGTGGACGGCATGCGCGAACGCTTCCGCAAGCTGGCTCGGCGCGCTCGCAAATTCGAGCATGAGGCCGATCAGATGGTCATCAGTGGCCGCGAGTGCGCGCGGCGCCGCCCCGAATACACGCCGCTGTTCCGCCTGATCGAGGCCGCCGACGATGCCGCCGACGAGTTGGAGGAAGTCGCGTTCCTGCTGGAGCTGCTGGTCGAAACCAGTGCCGGCGGCGACATTCGTGGACTCGCTGGCCGCGCTTGCCGATCTGCTGGTAGCCGGCTCGCAGGAGTGGATTAAGGCGCTGGGCACGCCGCTCACGTCCGCCGGCCCGAACGGCAGCCGGCGCGCAAGAGGATGCCAGCGACTTTCTTACCGCCATCGACGCGCTGTTCGAGTTGGAGCATCAGGCCGACGACGCCGAACGGACTTTCACCCAGGCAGCCGTCGCGAGCGCGCCGCAATTTCCGGCAGCTCTATCTGTTCGCGGAAATGGCGCGGTCGCTCGAAGCAGCTGCGGACGCGCTGAAATGGGCCGGCCTGATCACGCGCGATTATTTGTTGGGCAACGTGCTGGGAGCGTGAATCGATGTCGTTGGGCGTGTATGAAATTCTGCCGCGCGCCACGTCTGCCCAGCGGCAGAGCCAAGGAGGTCGGAGGCAAGGCCTGGGGCCTGATGCGAATGGCGTGCCGCAGGCCTTCCCGTTCCCGCCGGCTTCGTGCTTGCCGACGTCGTGGTGCCCGCTGCTGCGCGGCAAGTGCGCCGAGGAATCGGCGCTGAGCGGTCCGCGATGCCCGAAGCTCTGGCGCGCGGCATCCGCGATCCTCGAAAGAAGCCACCGGCTCTGGGCTTCGGCTCGGCCCGGCGCCCCCTGCTGGTTTCAGTTCGCTCCGGCGCGGCGGTGTCGATGCCGGGGATGCTCGAAACGGTTCTGAACGTCGGACTCAATCCGGAAACGGTGGACGGGTATGATTCGTCTCACCGGAAATCCGCGCCTGGCCTGGGACAGTTATCGCCGGCTGGTGCAAGGTTACGCGGAAGTGGTGGAGGCGCTGCCCGCCGCTCCGTTCGAGCGAACTGGTGCGCAAGCCCTGGCGGATGCCGGAGTGGAGACCGGAGCGCGAACTCGACTACAGCGCGTTGCGGCAGCTTACGCGCGCGATGCTCGACCGGCTTCGAGGAACTTACCGGAAAGCCTTTCCCGCACGATCCGCACGAGCAACTGCTGCGCGCGGCAGGCGCGGTGTTCCGTTCCTGGGATGCGCCCAAAGCAGCCAGCTACCGGCGGCTCAATGGGATCGACGATCGCGCCGGTACTGCCGTCACCGTGCAGACCATGGTCTTCGGCAATGCGGGAGGCGCTTCGGGTTCCGGCGTCGGCTTCACGCGCGATCCCGCCACCGGCGAGCCCGAGTTATATCTCGACTTCCAATTCAACGGCCAGGGCGAGGATGTGGTGGACGGACGCCGGAACCAGTCACGACGACCAGCGCCTGCGCTCGAAGTTGCCGCCCGTGTGGAATCAACTGGAGGCTGTCGCCCACACTCTGGAGACCGCTGTTCCGCGACGCGCAGGATTTCGAGTTCACGCTCCAGTGCGGCGCGCTGTATCTGCTGCAAGCGCGTTCCGCCAAACGGACGCCCTGGGCCGCCTTGCGGATCGCAGTCGACCTGGTGGAGTCGCGCCTGCATCACTCCGCGCGAGGCGCTGGCCCGCCTGGCCGGGATCGATGTCGGAGGCGGTAACGCGGACACGCGTCGCAGGCGCCGATCGCGGCCAGCAATTCCAGCCTCTGGCACGGGCGCAGGTGGCCGGGATCGGCGTCGCAAGCGGACCGGTTGCGTTCGATCAGGAGACGGCGCAGCGCATGCATCGCAGCCGGCACTCCCGCGATCCTTGTGCGCCGCGAAACCGTTACGGCGGATATCGAGGGCATGGCGAGCGCGGCCGGGATCCTCACCGCCACAGGCGGCCGCACTTCTCACGCCGCGGTCGTCGCGCGACAGCTTGGGAAGGTGTGCCTGGTCGGGTGCGCCGCACTGAAGATCGATGCGGCTCTGCACTGCGGCTGGATCGGCGGTCACCCCGTCCAGGAAGGTGATGTCCTCTCGCTGGACGGGAATAGCGGCGATATTTACGCTGGATGCATTGAGGTCGTGAGCGAGCGGCCCCAAAAGGAGCTGGCCACGATAGCGGCGTGGCGCCGCAGCCTGGCTCCCGAATGCGGGAAAGCCGCTACGCTTCGCGCTTGTTCGTGATGCCCTGGACAAGGTTCTCAAAAAAAGGTCGAGAATTCAGCGGCCGATGGGAGAGCCAGGAAGACCGATTCTCTTGGCGAGCGCTCGGACGCGAGGATCGTCGCGGATCGAATCGAGTAGAGGATCGACTTGAAGATAAAGAACCGTGTCGCTCTTCTCTTCAGCGCTCTTGTTCAGGAATTCCAACGCGCGATCACGATCGCCGAGCAGGCTGTAAGCCTCTGCGGCGGCGAACGGAGCGAAGTATCGATGCGAACCAGCGCCGGTGACCTCCTCGAGCACTCTCCGCACCTCCGCCGTTGGACCACAGCGGGACTGCAGCCTATCATTGGCGGCAAAATCTGACGCGACAGCGCAGCCTCTCCCGCTGAACGCTGGGACCCCCAAGCGCTGTTGCGTTCCGGTATAGAATCCGTTTCCCAACCACCCAGCGGTGATCAGCCGGAGTAGGCGATTGGGGTAACGTTAGAACGATGATGCCTGGCGCGTTCGGCGATCTCGTGAAGAATACTCTTTTGGTGATCGGTGCGTTGTTCCCGATCGTCAACCCGATAGGGAATACGCCCATTTTCTTATCGCTGACGCGTGGGCTCTCCACTCATGGCCGTTCCGTACTGGCGAGAATGATCGCGCTCAATGGCTTGATCCTGATTCTGACTTCGGTCTTCATCGGCACGTACATCCTGAACTTCTTCGGCATTTCGCTGCCGGTTGTACAGGTCGGAGGAGGTCTTGTCGTAATATCCACCGGCTGGGCGCTCCTGCGTCGACCAAATGATGACAAGCCCAATCAAGACGGCGGCCACGAATGCAATGAAGGCGACTATTCGAGTCAGGCGTTCTATCCCCTGACGTTGCCCTTGACGGTCGGACCAGGGTCCATCTCGGTAGCAATCGCGGTAGGCGCGAACCGGCGTGAAGGTTCGGAATGGCAGTGGTCAGTCATTGGCGGGATGGTGCTCGGTGCTGTGCTGATTTCCGCGTCCATCTATTTGAGTTACCGCTTCGCGGAGCGAATCGGACGCGCGTTGGGCGACTCGGCCATGAACGTCATCATCCGACTTTCATCGTTCATCCTCGTCTGTATCGGAGTGCAGATTCTGTGGAATGGATTGAGTGCTTTGTTGCGGACCATCTTGCGATAGTTTTTCGTTTCGAGGATCGAACCGGCGATCAACGTGTCAGGTCTTTCCGCCACAACCAGCGGATTCAAGTATCAACCGTCGCACAAACCGGGCGACCCATCACGCGATAGAAGCCAAGCACCCCGCGGCGGTGCCTGCCGGTCCGGCAGAATAACTAGGCCGGTCTAGAAGCGGGAGCCCGAAGGCCAGGGGCTCCCGTGCCGCTTGCGGCGAACTCAGGCCGAAGGCAGAAGGAAACTTTAGAACACGAAGCGCGCGCCGACCTGGGCTCGGCGGGCATTGGTGCCGTCCGGAAAGCCCGCCGACGCGGTACCGAGACCGGGCGTTTCCGGCGCACAGGTTGTCGCCGTGGCCGAAGCGCAAGGCGCGATCACGAAATTGGGCGCGGTGATGGTCCCCTTGTTGGCAGCCGTGAAGCCGGGCGCCATCACGCTGGTGTTGCTGATGGTATTGGTCACGTTGAACGCTTCGAACAACGCGGAGAGCGTCATCTTCTCGCGGATCCGCCAGGTGTGGGAAATGCGGGCATCCAGGCGGGTGGTGGCGTCGATCATCAGCGGATTGTTAGGCAGAAACGGGACGCGCGTATCACCGCCCAGGCCGTTGAGGCTGGTGAACGGGATCAAAGTCGTGACATTCGTGGTGGAGGAATAGCCGATCGATTCAAAGGTGGGCCGTCCGCTCGCCAGTGTCAAAATCCCATCTAACTGCCAGCCATTCACGATGTATTTCGCAAGCGCGCTGTTGCCCCTCATGAACTTCGGACGCGCGATGAAGGTGCCTACGAAGCGATGCCGCTGGTCCAGGTTTCCCGACGCCTTGTCATTGCTGTAAGCGCCGTTGTAAAGGCCCATGGGACCGCTGCTGAAAAAGAGCGCATTGCTGCCGGACTCCTGGTTTTCATCAAGCTCGTGCGACCAGGTATACGCCACAGTCCCTTGGAAGATCCCGTTAAAGCGCTTGTTTAACTGCACCACCATAGCGTCGTACCACTGCTTACCGCCGTTCTCGACCTGATTAATATGACCGTAGCGCGTGTCCACGCGATTGGCGAGAAGGTACAGCGGAGTGCTGAAGACCTGACCTGTCGGATTGTAATTCTTATCGAGGATCGTGAAGTTGTAGATTTGGGAACTGAGCAGTCCGATATTGATGTCGCGAACCGTATACAGCCTCTTGCCGCGATTGCTGACATAGGAGGTGGTCAAGCTCAGGCTCTTGGTCAGCGCGCGCTCGATGCCGATGCTTAACTGCTCCGTGTAAGGATTGCGCATATCCGGCGCGGCGAACGTGATCGACCGGTTGGCAGCCAGCGCCCCGGCCGCACTGGTGAGGACCCCTGGGAAAACGGGCGCGCCGGCGCTCGCAGCATTCGTGATGCTCAGGCTTTGCGTATAGACATCATTGTTGGTGAAGAAATTCTGAATCATCCCCGCGACGTACCGCGCATAGTAGATTCCGTAACCCAGGCGGATCACGGTCTTATCGTCCAGCGCGTAAGCCAGGCCGAAGCGCGGCGCGAAATTCTTGCCGTCCGAAGGGATATGGCCGGTCTGAGCATAATTCGGATTCGTGACGCTCGGCTGCGGCAGAACCGAGTACTCGTAGCGCAAGCCGTAGTTCAAAGTCAGTTTCCGGTTGATCTTCCACGTATCCTGGGCAAAGAAACCCAGATCGGTGATGGTGGTGTCCACAATCGGATTGCCGAATGCTTGCACGTAGGTGGAATAGTGGCTCGGACCGGGAGTGGGGCTGGTGAAGTCCTGGGCGAACGCAGTCACGTTCGGATAGGTGTACGAGCCGAACCGGTTGGCGAGCGAGTTGGTATAGTCTTCGGTGTTGGCGATATCGACCCCGAATTTGAAGGTGTGCGCTCCCTTGACCCACGAAAGTGAATCGACGTACTGGAACCGGTTTTCGCTGGGATTGAGTCGCGGCAGTACGTTGTAGCCGCCCAAGGTGCCGACTCCTGCTACGGAGAGGCTCACGTTCCCGATGGGATACCCGCTCTGCAGCAGTGGATCAAAATCGTCCGCCTGCCGGTCTTTGAACCAGCCGAACCGGGCCTCATTCACGATCGAGCCAGTGGGGACATACGTCCACGTCACGTTGCCGATACGGTCACGTACTGAATCGTCGCCGTTGGTTCCGATGGCCGCGCCGGTGGTCGACGATAGGCCGGTTTGGATGCCGTTGGGAGAAACATACTTCATGTAGTTGAGGCTGGCGCTGATGGAATTGCGGTCGTTAGGACGATAGTCCAGCCGGAGAAAGAAAAGATCCTCGTTGGCCTGGCGGGGAACGGATCCGAACATGCGCGGCAACAAGGTATTGATGGCGGCACACTGTGCCGGCGTGGCGGGAGCGACACAGCCGATCCACTGTTGCGTGGCCGAATTGACCGAAGAGTTACTGATGCTGTCGACCAGAGGTTCGGTCCGCCGCTGACCCTCCTGATTGAAAAAGGCGAACAGCTTGTTCTTGACGATCGGACCGCCAATCGATCCGCCGAACTGCTGGCGCTTTTCGGGAGAGTTGAAGTAGGCGCCGTTGAAAATCGAGTAGCGGTCGATGGCGTCGAGGGTCCGATTGCGGAACAGCCAGAAATAGCTCCCGTGAATGTCGTTAGTGCCGCTCTTGGTGATGGTATTGAGCACACCGCCCGAGGCGCGGCCGAACTCCGCCGAGTAAGTTCCGGAAAGCACCTGGAACTCTTGCACGGCCTCCGGCGAGATCTGCGCATTGATGCGGGTGCGGCCGGCATTCTCGTTGTAGTACTGGTTGGTGGTGTCGTTTCCATCCACCAGAAAGCTATTGCCGCCCGCCAAACCGCGGAACGTAACCAGGCCGAAATCGGCGTCCTTGGTGACCGCCGGGGCAACCAGCACAAACTGATCGATTCGCCGGCCATTGACCGGCAGGTCATGCACCATGCGATCGTCAACCACACCCGACAACTCCGTCTTCGTGTCCTCAACGATCGGGGTCGCCGCAGTCACTTCAACCGTCTGCGAGACGACGCCAACGGCCAGCGGGATGTTGAGATCGACGTTGCCGCCGACGTGCACTGATAAATCCTCGGCTGCATAGGTGGAAAACCCTGCTTTCGCCACCGTGACCTTGTAACCTTCGGCAGGAGTGAGTGCGGGCGCCGAAAAAATGCCGGCCTCGGTGGTGGTCAGTTCGCGAGTGAACCCGAGCGCGGAGTTGGACACCGTGACTTTCGCACCGGGGACCGGAGATCCAGATGAGTCTCGAACCGTTCCGGTGATGCCGCCCAATCCGGGCGTCGCCTGGCCCCAGGCCAGCATCGAAAACAGAAAACTCAAAGCAATGGCAAGAAGAAATCGATTCACGCGAACTCCTATTTTGAAGCGTTGTCGAAATGAACTCGAGCAGGGGAGGGACCGCAATCATATCACGTGTACCAATGGCAAAGTGAGGATCCCCGAACGAAGTTTCAACCACCTCAGTGCGGGGATCGTATCAGACCTAAATGACAAGCCTGTGAACACCTCGACAAGCGGATACGAAATCCGTTTAGACGCCGTTCACCACTTCATACGGCCGCATCATGTCGTTGTCTTCGTGCTCCAGGATGTGGCAGTGATACACATATCTCCCGGTGTAGCCTTCGAAATGCACGATGATGCGCGTGACCATATTGGCGTGCGCGCGAACGGTGTCTTTCCATCCGCACTCGCTCGGTTCCGGAGGTTCGGGATCGCCGAAAAAATGAATCTCCCGGGTCGCGGTGTACAGTTCGCCGCTGAAGCGACGGCGATCGAGAATCTGGAAACGCACCAGATGCAAATGGATCGGGTGCGAGTCGTCGGTGGGGTTGACGATGGTCCAGATCTCGGTGGTGTTCAGCACCGGCTTCTCGGTGACCGGCGCGTGCCAGCCCGCGCGATTGAACAGCATCTGCATCGATTCGCCGTTCATGCTCATGAACTCATCGATGGTGATGGTGCGAGTTCGCACCGCCGTAGATTCCAGCAACTTCGGCACCGGCCGCAGTGTGCGCGGCAGTGCAGAATCATCCGCCGATTTCGTGGGAGACACTCGGATCTGCATCAGTTCGAACGCATCGCTGCGCAGGATCACGTGCTGGCCCGCAAGATTCGAAAAATCGGCGATCATGTCGAGACGCTCGCCGGGCGCGAGCACCACTGCGCTGGTTGCAATCGGCGACGCCAGTAAGCCCTGATCATTACCGATAATCTGAAACTCGTGGCCGGCCGCGTACATGTCGTTCGATAGCGCCAGGTGATAGAACCGCCCGTTCGAGATATTGAGAACCCGGAAACGATATTTTCGCGGCTGCACGTTGAGATACGGCGATAGCTTGCCGTTGATCAACATCGCGTCGCCGAATACTTCCGGCACCCACGGCGCGTCTGGATGTCCGGAGACCGGGTAGTGCAGCCTGCCATCGCGCAGCAGAGATCGGTCGGAAATTACCAGCGGAATTTCGAATTCGCCGCGCGGCAGGTTGAGCCGATCCTCGACGCCATCGCGAATCAAATACGCACCCGCCAATCCCGCGTAAATATTCAGGCGATTGATGCCCATGGCGTGATCGTGATACCACAGTGTCGCGGGCTCTTGGTTGTTTGGATAAGTGTATGTCGCCGAATGGCCGGGAGTATACCAATCGTCAGGCCATCCGTCGCTCTCCGGCGGCACTTTCGCGCCATGCACATGCACGATCGCGCGCACTTCCGGATTCGACGCCTCCGCGCCATGCAGGCGATGATCGATCGGAAGGAAATGCTTTTCCGGAAGGGCGTTCACCCATTCAATTGAAATCGGTTCGCCGGTGCGAGCTTCTATGGTCGGGCCGGGAAAGCTGCCGTTGAAGGTCCACATGGGCGTCGCCGGCAAGTCGCGATGCAGCTTGATGGCGCTGGCGCGCATTTCGATTCTGTAGTGGTTTTTCGCGGCGGTCTGCGCAATTGGAATCCGAGGCAGCGGGTCGACGAACTTGGCGAGCGAATTCGGATCGAGTTGAGGGACACCCCCGCGCGCGGTGCGCGCCAGCGCGAACGCGGAGGTCGACTGCAGAAATTGTCTACGAGTTATGGGCACTCAGAAAGAAGCAGGCGAGGCGTTGTGTTGCCAGGGGCGCCTCGCCTGGTCGCAAAATAATGAAATCAGTTACCGGATCTGAGGCTCCCCATTACTTCACCCGTGATTTCGTTCAACAGAAGCTTTTTCGCGCCGGGCTTGGTGAACTCCATCATCCCGGTGATTGAGTTGGCAATCGCGTCGAACGAACCGTTGCCGATCCGCTGGCCGTTGAGCCAGTTGTCTTCGATGAAGCGAACCACCGAGCTTTGATCCGTCAGCGTGTGATCGACGAAGTTCGGTTTGGCCCAGGGCGAAATCACCATCAGCGGCAGGCGAGGCCCGTAGCCGCAGCGGCCCTGTGCAGGATTGCCGCCCGTGCCCGGTCCGGGGAGCGCGGTGGTGCCCGCGCCGCACGCTCCGGCGGCAGTCAAAGTATCCGCGGCGCTGGTGGATTGATTCACGATCGGTGCCATCTGATGGTCATACCAGCCGTCGGAATCGTCATAGGAGATCACCACCGCGGTGTGCGCCCAATCGGCGTTCTGTTGCAGGAAATTGATCACGTGGACGATAAACGCCTGCTCATCGATCGGATCGGAGTATCCCGCGTGACCATCCTGGTAGCCGGGAGCTTTGAGGTAGCTTACCGCCGGATAGTTGCCCGCCAGGATCGGCATCGTAGAAATCGTGCATGTCGTATTGATGATTTGCAGCATCGGTGAAGCCGACGCTGGTGACCGAAGTCGGCCGCGCGTGAGTCGGATTCGCAGTCGATTTGTAGTATTGGAACGGCTCGTGGTGCGGAATGTAATCGGCCTTGGTGGTCGCGGTCACCAGCGAAGTCGTGCTGCGCTTGCAGCCGGTGGTGCCGTTCGCATTCGTCATGCCCAGATCGAACCCGCCGGTGAAGAAGCCCCAGGAAACGCCAGCCGCGTTTAATAGATCGCCGATGTTGGTGCCGGTCATGCCGAACGATTCGCCGGTGGTAGTCGAGCACACGTCGCCGATCGGATCCGCATCGCCGATATCGGTGGTAGTGCCGTTGCCTCCATCGACCACTGCGCCGGTGCCGTTGATGTTGCCGACAACGCCGCCGGTTTGACCGGAGACGACGTTGAGCGCGCCAGGCGTCGAGGGGCCGAACGTGGTGTTGTACGAATTGTCACTCATCGCGAAGTGCTGCGCGTAATTCCACAACGCCGTAACGGTGTTGCCGTCGTAGTAGCCCATGGTCAAACCCTTGGTGGTGAAGGGGCTGCCGAGCGGACCCGCGGTGGGAGGCGGTCCTGCGGTCCCCACCATCGCGGGGAAAAGATCCATCAGTCCGCCGTGGATCGCGGCTTGTTCCGGACCGTAGTTGTGATTCTGATCCGAAGTCGCCGCCTGAGCGCGCGAGAGGCGGAACGGACCAAACGCGGCGGACCCGTTGGTGGCGTTCATCTGGTTGGGATTCCGCATCAGCAGCGCTCCACTGAGTCCGTTAACGGCGGGCGTGTTGGCGAGAGCAGTAAAGGCCGGCTCGCCGGGAAGGTTCATGGCATTCGGATACGTCCCGAAGTAGTGATCGAAGGAAACGTTCTCCTGGAAGATGATCACCAGATGCTCGATCGGCGTCGTCGGCCCCAGAGACGTCGTCTGGGCGATCGCAGGAACGGGCGTGGTCAACAGCATGTACGCGAGAAACTGGCACGTGGATATCGCGACAAATTTGCGCATAGCTCTCCTAAGTTGGATTTTGGGTTTCGATTTCGCGCTTGCCGAAAGCTATCGCCTCCAGCGTAAGATCAGACGATAAACGTGTGGAGTTGAACCTCGATGAACCCTTTGTCAATTCCTGTTGAATTGGGTTACGGACGCATCACATCGCGCGGTTGTCATCGATTCGAAACCCGATCGTGACGTGCTGGATCGACGGCCTTCTGGCGGCCAGCGCGAAGGCGGCACGCTCCATCGTTGGGATTCGCGACCTGTTCGCAACGGAGAATGTTCGTGCCCGTAGATGAGCGTTTCAGGCCGAAGCTTTCTCGACAATCACAAGGCCCGATCTTATGTGGATATTGCTGATCCAGAACTTGCGGTCGGATGGTCGGCCGAGGCGGGGATGGGTGATGTCGGGAAGAGCGCATTCGTCCACCAGTTGTTTGATGAAGCCGGGCATCCCAAAATCGTGACTAGGAAAGCGCTTTCCGTCGTGAAGGAACTGTCCCTCAGGCGCCATCCGCGGCGCGCCACCGTCGGGCCAACTGTCCCAATATCCCGTTCCCCAGTCCTCGATCGCATAAAATCCGCCTGGACGAAGGTGATCGTAAAACAGCGTTTTAAAGGTGATCGCTGTGAGCGCTCCCATGTGGGACGCATCATCTATGATGATATCGAAACCACTTGGACTAGCCGATTTCGCCGCCATCGCAAGAGCGGGCGCGCTGCCTTGATCGCATTGCAGGATGCGGATGCGCCCGCTTTCGTCTGAAAAATTCGCCGGAGGATTTAGATCAAATCCCACAATCGTACCGCTTGAAAAATAGTCGCGCCACATTTGCAGTGACCCTCCGCGGTGGACGCCGATTTCCAATAGCGCGACTGGGGCCTCACGCAGGTGTGCGAATTTGCGATCGTAATCGCGGAGATAGGTCAGACTCTTGTCCGTGTCGTAGGAGTTTCGTTTGATGATCTCGCTGAGCGGATTCAGGGGCGGGTTTGTCGATTGGAGATGTTCCATCGCGCAAGAAGCATCCGCAATCTTAGCACTCCCTAGGGTCGTTAGCCCGCTTCGAATACTGGCACACGGATGAGATACCGCTGATCTCATCGCCATGGACCAGGGCTCCGCGACCATCGCAAAAAGGCCATTATATTCCTTGACAAGCATATACGGTTCAGAGTATATTCATTGCGTGGAATCTGTGTTCGAAATCATTGCGGAGCCGAACCGCCGCGCGATACTTAGCCTTCTGATCTCGTCGCAACAGTCGGTGGGAGAGATCGAGCGTCACCTTCGTATGCCGCAACCGACCGTGTCAAAGCACCTGCGCGTGCTCCGGGAGGCCGGTTTCGTGGAATCCACCGTGGACGCGCAGCGCCGTCTGTACCGGCTGAAGCCTGAACCCCTTCAGGAGCTGGATGCGTGGCTGGCTCCGTTCCGCCGGCTCTGGTCCGCACACATAGATGCTTTGGAACGGCACCTCGACCGCATGGATCAACTGAAGCAAGCGAAAACCACCACAAGGAGAAAAAGATGACCAATCGTGAGCAATACGTACCGGGTCCCGCCAGTGGGGCGCGGGTGCAAGAAGACGGAGAGAAGTGGACGCTGGTTCTGGTCAGGGAGTTGCACCACTCGCCTGAGAAGGTCTGGCAGGCGCTGACTGACCCGGAGCATCTGCACGAATGGGCTCCCTTCGACGTCGATGGCAACATGGGAACCACTGGCGCCAGGGTGAAGCTCACCACCGTAGGAGCGCCCAAGCCCCACGTGACTGAAACAACAATAATGCGAGCCGAAGCGCCCAAGCTGCTCGAGTATGGCTGGGGTGCCAACGACATGCGCTGGGAACTCGAAGCCGCCGGCGATGGCACGCGCCTGACGTTGTGGACCTCCATTCCTCGCACCTTCATCTCGATGGGTGCTGCCGGATGGCATCTCTGTTTCGATGTTCTCGATCACCTCCTCAAGGGGGCTCCGCTCGGCCGCATGGTTGCCGGCGATGCGATGAAGTTTGGCGGCTGGCAGCGGCTGAACGAGGAATACGCAAAGCAGTTCGGCACCGAACCGTTCAACTGGCCGCCGCAGGCAGCGCCAAAGTCGTGAGAGGAGACCGCATCATGAAAGAAACTACCCAACGTTCGATTTTTCGCTGGATTCACATCGTGTTCAGCATTCCAATCCTCGGCTACATTTACAGTCCCTTTGAAGCGCTTCCACAGTACGCGGGCAAGGTTCGGTTGGTCATCGTTCCGGTGATGCTGCTTTCGGGGCTCTGGATGTGGAAAGGCCATCTCATGCGACGGCTGATTTGGAAAAGATCGGCTCAACAGAAGGCTGCATATGAATCCGTCGGAACGAATTGACCAGTTGATTGCAGACCTCACAGACTGGCGAGGCAAAACGCTCGCCAGCGTCCGCAAGAACATTCTTGCTGCCGACCAGGCGATCGTCGAAGAATGGAAGTGGAGGGGAAGCCCGGTGTGGTCGCGCGACGGTATGATCGCCGTCGCCAATGCCCATAAAGATAAGGTGAAGCTTACCTTTTCCCATGGCGCGAGACTTCCGGATCCTGACCAGCTCTTCAACGCCGGCCTGGGAGGCAACCTGTGGCGGGCGATCGATTTCTTCGAGGGCGACAAGGTCAATGGCCGTGCTCTAAAAAATCTGGTCCGCGCCGCTGTGGAATACAATCAGATCAAGCTGAAGAGAAAAAGGCCTGCCCGGGCTCGGCCCTGAGCACTTCCTGGTCCTGCTCTTACTTCAAGTCCAAAAGAATCGGTTGAGGCCGAATCCTTTTGAGGCACTGCGGGAAACTATCCATAGAGTGACTGAGACCGAGTTTCGAGACTCCTTCCGCCAGTACAAGGACGTGGTCTACCGTTTCGCATACCGGATGATGGGATCGAGCGCGGCGGCCGAGGATGTCGCTCAGGAGTGTTTTGTGGCTCTTTGGAAAAAACCGGGTGCGTACAATCCGGCGCGCGGCGAAATGCGCAGCTATCTGCTGGGGATAGCGCGCAATCAAGTGCTCAGGCAGTGGAGGCAGCAGAGCCGCTTCGAGATGGAACAAGCGGAGCCTGTCGTCTCGCCGGTGGATATCGTCGGATTGGAACGTTCGGAGGCGATTGCAGCCGCGGTGCGGTCGCTTCCCGAGCTGCAGCGTGAAGCGATCGTGCTGGCCGAATACGAGGATCTCTCACTCGACGAGATTGCCAGCGTAACCCGCGCCGATATCGCGGCGGTCAAGTCCCGGCTGCATCGCGCGCGACAAAATCTGCGAAAGACGCTCGCGCCATTGCTGCTCGAAAAGAAAGGAACCTTTCATGGAACATCAAAATGAATCCGAGCTTCGTGAGTTGCTGCGGGAATGGAAGGTTGGCGACGCGCCGGCATCGCTTGAATCGCGCGTGCTCGATAGCCGGCACGCGTGGTGGCATGTTCTGATTCATGGATACATCAAGGTTCCGGTGCCGGTCGCGTGCGGCTTGGTGATCCTGCTGATGCTGGGAGCGTGGCGGTTAACTGCCCACGTTTCCTCGGTATGCCGCGCGGAAGGCCCCGGTGTTTCCTCGTCTGTCGTTTCCAAAACGCCCGCTCATACAGCGTGCGCCCCCAATTCAACCTGCTGATCTAAGAAAGGATCAAAACCAAATGAAGTGGATTACCAGACTTACGCTCGTAGTGTGTCTATCCGTTGCAATGTTCGCGCAGCCCGCGCTGCCGCGCCCGGCGGAGGATTTTCGAATTGTAGATCCATCCGGAAAGACTTTGACTGTCAGCGAGTGCCGCGGAAAGGTACTGGTGATGCAGTTCCTCTACACCACCTGCATCCATTGCCAAGCCACCGCGCGAATGTTGAGCACTCTTGAAAGAGAATTCGGCCCACGAGGCCTGCAAGTCATCGGTGTGGCATTCAATCCCGATGCGCAACGGGCGGGAGTGATCGACGATTTCGTCAAGGCGAACGACGTCGCTTTTCCGGTGGGCGCTGCGACGGTCGATGCGGCATTGGCATATCTCAAGCTGCCGGTGATGGAGCGATTTGTGGTGCCGCAGATCGTAGTGATCGACCGGCGTGGAATGATTCGGGCTCAAAGTTCGGGGCAGGGAACCGCCGAGCTTCAGGATGAAACGTATCTGCGGTCGCTGCTGGATGGATTGCTGAAGAAGGACGTAGTTAAGCAATCAACCGGAAGCCGGCGATAGGATCTCACGCAAGTTGTCCGCGCGTCCGGGTAGAATGCAAAGTGATGCGAATCGCCGGACGCGCCATGGCCGTCGTTTTCTGGATCGCGCTCATGTGCGGCTTCGCGGGAGTATTCTCCGGAACTCCCACACCGGCTCCGGAAAGCGGCAGCGGGTTTCACAAACCCGTTCCTGCGCCGCTCGCAATCGAAACCGCCCCAGCCGCTACTGCAACATCGCATGGTAATCGATCGGTCCATGCGCCTGCGACCTCTATCGCCGTTACGATGCGTTGCAGTTCGCATGCAGCGCGACTGATCGTCAATCGCGTCATAGGGAGCGTGGTCGAAAACGCGCTTAACCAGCGGCCTCCTCCCCATACATTCCTCTTCTAAACTTCAAAATTCAAAATCCCTGATAGAGGAGTGTTTCCTGATGAACCGTAGTCTGCATACTCGAACCCTATTCGTCGCCGTCGTGGCGATCCTATCCATCTATGCCGTGATTGGTTTTCCGCTTTCGCGCCAACAGTTGAGCGCAAACTGGCAAAAGAATATCCGCCTGGGAACGGATCTGCGCGGCGGAATGCAGCTCGATCTGCAAGTCGCCTGGCGCGATGCGTGGAAAGAACCAGGCGAGCCGACCCGCGAGTTTCGCGATCAGGTGATGCGCCAGACCCACGAAGTACTTACCAAGAAAGTGAACGCGCTCGGGGTTTCCGAAGCGACGGTGCAATCGCTGAGCAGGCCCGGAGCCGAAGACCGGCTTCTGGTGGAACTCCCTGGATTGAATGACGATCCGGTGCGAGTGAGACGGGTGTTGAGCACCGCGGCTGTGCTCCAATGGCTGGATGTCCGTGGTGGACCTTTCGCCACTCGTGAGGAAGCATACGCAAGCAAAGGCGGCATGATTCCATTGGACACGCAACTACTGCAGGTTCCTGGCGGGCCGTGGTATTTGCTGGCAAAGAATCCTGAAGTTCGAGGAACGGATCTGCGCGACGCGCATGCGATCCAGTCTGAACGCGGGTGGGCGACCTCTTTCGTGCTCAGCCAGACCGCGGCGAAGCGATTTGAATCGTACACCGCCGCGAACATCGGCAAGAAAGCGGCGATCGTTCTGGATCGGCAGATCTTGAGCGTCGCGATCATCGAGGGCAAGATTTCCGACACGGGGCAGATTTACGGCGCGCGCACTCAAGAAGAAGCGACCGAACTGGCGTTGAATCTTCGGGCAGGATCGCTGCCCGCGCCAGTGATGGTGATGGGAGACAAGACCGTTGGGCCAACGCTGGGCGCCGATTCGATCCGCGAAGGATTACGAGCCGCGGGCGCTGGATTGGCGGCGGTGGCTGCCGTGATGACCACCTACTACAAGCGCAGCGGAGTTCAGGCAGTGATCGCGCTGCTGCTGAACGGGCTGATCCTGCTGGCAGCGCTCAGTTGGCTGGGGGCGGTGCTCACGCTGCCGGGGATTGCCGGGCTCATCCTGACGATCGGCATGGCGGTCGATTCGAATGTCTTGGTGTTCGAACGGATCCGCGAAGAGTTGCGCACGGGCAAGGGCGCCTACGCGGCTATCGATGCGGGATTCCGTCGTGCGTTCGCGACCATCGTCGATACGCATGTCACCACTGTGGTTTCATGCGCGTTCTTGTTCTACTTCGGCACCACCGCGGTGCAGGGATTCGCGGTCACGCTGGCGATCGGGTTGATCGCGAATCTGTTTACTGCAGTCTTTGTTTCGCGACTGATGTTCGATTGGGAGCTGCGAAAACCTGCCGAGTTACGGCTATCGATTTAGCCGGATCATACCTTAAGGACATCCTCTTCTCGCGCGACTACCGAGTAGAGTACCGGGGACAGGAAGATCGACAGAAGCAGCCGGGAGGCAAGCCGCCCACGATCACGATCGCGAAGGGCTTCTGCGAGTCGCTGCCGATACCGGTGGACATGGCGGCCGGCAATAGATCCGAGGCAGGCGACCAGAGCCGTCATCATGATCGGCCGCAGCCGCATCAGCGACGCCTGGTAGGTGGCGGTCGCGATATCCATCCCTTCCAGGCGCAGCTTGTTGATGAAGGAGTAGAGAATCACGCTGGTCAGCACGGCGACGCCCATCAGCGCGACGAAACCCAGGCCGGAGGATACGCTGAAATTCGTTCCCGTCAGCCACAGAGCCAGCAGTCCGCCGACCGGCTCGGTCACCAGCACGCTGAACAGAATGATCAGGGGGAATTTCAAGTTTCCGTACAGCGCGAACAGGATCAGCAGGATCAGCAGAACGGTCAGCGGAGCGATGATCTTCATCTGCTCGCGCGCCGCCAGATAGTCCTTGTATTCGCCGCCCCAATCGAACGTATATCCGGCGGGAAGTTTCATTTGCCGGTCCACTTCGCGCTTGGCTTCCTCCACGGCGCCCGCCAGATCGCGATTCCGCACGCTGAACTGGACTCCGATGAAACGGGAGTTGGACTCGCGATAGATGAAGGACGCGCTGTTGTTGACCTGTATGTCGGCGAATTGGCTGAGGGGAAGATGCTGGCCATCGGGCGTGGCGATCAGCAGGTTCTTGATAGAGTCCATGTCCTTGCGGAATGGCTCCTGCATGCGGACCAGAAGGTCGAACTGGCGCTCCCCTTGAATGACCTGTGAAGCGGCCTTGCCCCCGATGGCGGTCTCGACGATGGTGTTGACATCATCCACGTTGAGCCCGATAGCGGGCGATCTTCTCCCGATTCGGAACGACGGTCAGGCTGGGCTGGCCCAGCTCGCGAACCACGGTGATGTCGGCGATGCCCGGAACCTTGCGAAATGATGCGCTTCACCTTCTTGGCGTTTTCTTCGAGCGTCGCCAGATCGCCGCCGAAGATCTTGACGGCGAGCAGGCTCTTCAACCCTGTTTCGGCCTCGTCCACGGCATCTTCGGCCGGCTGCGTGTAATTGAAGATCACGCCGGGAAACGCCGACATCTTGGCGTTGATCGCGTCCACCAGTTGCTTCTTGGTGCTGATCGCGCCTTGCCAGGCGGAATCGCCGTAGGGTTTCAGTCCGATGTAAAACTCGTTGTTGAAAAATCCGGTCGGATCCGTGCCGTCGTCGGGGCGTCCCAGTTCGTTGGCAACCGTGGTCACTTGCGGAAAGCTGCGGAGAATATCGCGGATCTGCGGCGAAAGCTTGGAGGCTTCGTCAAAGGAAATGGTGTACGGCGCGGTCGCGCGCATCCACAGCGCGCCCTCATCCAGATGCGGCATGAACTCCGCGCCGATGCAGCGGGATCAGCAATAACGACGCGGCGAAAATCGACAGCAGGATCACCATCGACACGGTACGATTGCCGGAGGCACGCGCCGAGCAGGACGCCGTAGCCGCGCCGAATGGGATCAAAAAGGGAGAACTTACGGCTCCTGAATCTTGCCGCGCAGCAGATAGGAGCACAGCACGGGCAGCACGATCAGCGCGCAGATGACCGATCCGATCAGCGCGAACGACATGGTGTCCGCCATCGGCTGGAACAAGTCGTCCCGACGGTCCGGCCAGCGCATAGATCGGGAAGATAGCCGGCGATGATCACGGCCACGCCATAGAAGATGGGGCGCTCGACATCGTGCGCGGCGGCGCGAATTACGTCGATCAGGTTGTACTCCTGATCGTGGCGCTCCGCCAGTTCGCGAAACACGTTCTCCACCATGACCACGGCGCCGTCCACCAGAATTCCGAAGTCGATCGCGCCGATGGAAAGGAGATTAGCGGGGATATGCCGCCAATCCAGGCAGATGAACGCGAACATCAAGGCGAACGGAATGGTGATCGCGACGATGATGGCGGTGCGGACGTTGAACAGAAACAGTCCGAGGATGATCAGCACCAGCAGCATTCCGCGCAGCAGGTTCCGCTCCACGGTTTGCGTGGTTTCCTCCACCAGCACGCTGCGGTCGTAATAAGGAACGATCTTCACGTCCGGCGGCAGCACGTGCTCGTTCAGTTCCTTGGTTTTCTCCTCGACTCGCTTCAGCACGACTTGCGCCTGCTCGCCCACGCGCATCAGGATCACGCCCTCCACCGCGTCATCCTGCTTCCATGTAGCCGAACTCGCCCAGCGCGCGGCGCGTATCCGATCTGCAACCTTGGCGACATCCTTAACGTAGGTGGGAATACCGTTGTTGGTCGCGAGCACGATGTTGCCGATATCCTCGGTCGTCTTTACCATGCCCAGGCCGCGGACGTAGTAGAACTGGCCGCCCTGCGAATAGAATCCGCCGCCGGCGTTGGAGTTGTTGATGCTCAATTGCTGGACCACTTGCGGAACCGTGACGCCGTGCGAAAACAGTCGGTTGGGATCGAGCAGTACCTGATACTGCATGGTGGTGCCGCCCAGGCCCGAATCGTCGGCCACGCCAGGAACCGCGCGATAGCGGCGCTCCAGCACCCAGTCTTCGAGCATCTTCAGTTCCTGCGGTGTGCGGTCCGGGCTCACCAGCACGTATCGGTAAACCAATCCGCTGGGGCTGAACAGACGGCGAGATCGCCGGGTGTGACTCCGGGCGGCAGCGTCGCATTCGCCATCCGCTCGAAGGCTTGTTCACGCACGAAGTACGGATCGATGTCGTACTGAAAATTCATCTCGAGCGCCGAAAGTCCGTATAGCGAAATGGAGCGCAGCGCATCGATCTTCGGGATGCCGTTCATCTCCACTTCGAGCGGGATGGAGATGAGGCGTTCGATTTCCTCGGCCGCGTGGCCCGGCCATTGCGTGATGATTTCGACGTGCGGCGGCGAAAGATCGGGATAAGCATCGATGGGCAGTTTGCGAAACGAAATGCCGCCCCACGACCATCAGCGCGAGCGCCGCCATCAAGATCACGAACCGCTGCGAGAAAGCGAAGGAAACGATGCGGGCAATCATGAGCTATCTTTATCGGTGCTATTCGCGAATTGGAGAAACACGCTGCCTTCGCGCGACGACTTTCTCGCCTTCCTTCAATCCGCTCGGTGATCTCCGTATCGTTGCCTTGCTGCGCGCCCAGGTTCACCAGCCGCTGCGCGAACTTGTCCCGGCTCCACTTCCACGTACACGAAGGGCAGATTTTCGTCGTTGCGAAGGATGGCCGAGGTCGGAACGGCGAGCACGTTCCGTCGCGGATCTGGTGTGAATCACGGCATCCATGAACATGTCCTTTTTAAGCAATCCTTGCGGATTCTTAGTCACGATCCGGACGGAGGTGGTGCGCGTCGCCGGATCCATCAGCGCGTCCGATGTAGCCGATGGTGCCGTGAAAGGTTTGCTGGAAAGACGAATTGGTTTCCTCTACAGTGTCGCCGACGCGAATCGATTCCAGATCGCGATCGTAGATGTGGCCCTGCACCCAGACCGTCGATACGTCGCTGATGGTGAAGCACGCTGTCATGCCGGCTTGAATCACCAGACCCGGCGTAACCAGTTTCTGCACCACCACGCCGGCGATCGGCGAGCGCACGGCGAGTTGCGGATCGATGGCGTCACCCTGGCTGCTGCGCGTCGTCCATTTCCTGCTGCGTCACGCCGAAGATCTTCAGCGCCTGCAAATCATTTTCGACCTCGGCCGTGGCGTCGTTGTAATCCTGTTCGGCTGCTTCCAGATCTTTCGTTGCGATCACCTTGTGATCCAGCAGATCTTTGCTGCGGTCCAGGGTCTTCTTGGAATAATCCTGGCGATTCCGTGCCTTCTTGTAGGTCGAAATCGCATTGGCGACGTCGGGGCTGGATACGTACAGCAGCGGCTGATCGGCGGTCACATGCGTGCCCACGTCGACCAGAATTTGCGAAATCGGACCGTTGACCTGCGTGATCGCCTGGGTGGTGTGGTCGGCATCCCAATCCACGGTGCCAGTGGTGCGGACGGTGCTGGACCAGGTGACGCCTGGCGCGCTTCGACGATTTTCAAATGGTCGATCTGATTCTGCGGCACCTGGAAGAACGCAGCCTGCTCGCTGGCGCGGCTGCGCGGCGGGTTTCGGTGGCGCGCCACAGGCGGCTAGAAGCAGCAACGCGCGATTGTCAACTGAGGTCAAAGCGATTCTCACTTGGATCACCTGCGATCCCACGGCTTGATTGACTTGCTCCGCTGCCGTCATGATGCCGCCACCGCCTGCCGGTAAGCGAGCTGCGTCGCGCGATAACTGCGCTCGGCATCGAGCACATCGAGAATGGTCGCCGCACCGCGCTGGTACGCGTAATTGCTGATGTCGCGCGATTGCGTGGCCTGATCCAGATAGCCGCCTTCGTACAGATCGACGATCTTTTCATTGGTCTCCAGTCCGTAATAGGCGTTGACCACATCGGTCATCACGCCGACTCGGCGGACGATTCCTGTCTCCTGCGCCTGCTTGACCGCGGCCTGGCTGCGCGCGATCTCGCCCTGATTGCGATCGTGAATGGGAAGATCGAACGACAGTGAAACGCCCACGCCGTTGATGCCGAAGTTCTGGTTGGTGTAATCCGTGCCCCAGGTCCAATCCTTGACGCGATTGCCGAACGCCAGCGCGACGGTATCGTTGGCGAGCATGACACTGCTGTGCGCCGCCTGCAGGTCGGGACGATTCGCGAGCGCCTGCATGTTCAGATCGGCAATCGGACGTGTCTGTTTGTGATGCTGTAAAGTTCCGCTGACGTCGAAATCGTCGGCGACAGACTGGTATCCGAGCAATTGCCGCAGGCTCGCCCTGGCCTGGATCAGGCTGAGCTCCGCCGAGGTCACGTCCTGCTCGAACTGGAGTTTCTGGAGCGAGAGCTTCAAATAGTCGCCTTCCGCGAGATCGCCGGCTACAAGACGGTGGTGATTGAGATCCAGCTCCTGCGAATAATTGGCCAGATCATCCTTGGCGAATTGCAGCACGGACTTCGCCAGCACCACATTGATATATGCCTGCACCACCTGAAACCGAAGCTGGCGCTCGTTATCGTCCACGGTCTTTGCGGTCGACATCGGTGGTATCTTTCGCTACCGCGACGCGCTTCTCACGCTTGCCGCCCCGTTCGACGGTGTAGCTGAGCGCTTCTGAATAAATCTGGGTGCTGAGCCGGATGGTCTGCGGAGAGAAAATCGGGATCGTGTCGATGAGGTGGAAAAGGTCGGGTTCGGTTTCAGGCCAGCGGTGATCTCTCCAGCCTTGGACTGATCGATGTTCAAACGCTGCGCCCGCAGTGTTTGGTTGTACTGCGAGCGCGATCCGCACAGCATCGTCCATCGAAATGAGATTGGGTGGATTTTGCGCCGGCAAAGCCGTCACCAAGGCGAGGGCCCCGACAGCCAAACGAACGACAACTACACGAATCCTGCGCGATCGAAACATCCAGCAGTCGACGGACTCCGCCATAAGAGCAATCAAACCCAGTATTGGCAGGGAATCGATCGAAAGCCATGAAATTGTGGTGAGCGGGCCAGCTTCGGCGGTGGGCGGGTTATCGATGGACCGCTTTCTCCGGTCGCGCCTCTTTAAAATGATATGGGTTCACGACCGGAGACACTGGGCCGTGACCATAAGAACGGTCCATTTCCAGGCGGCGGATTCTTTGGCGTCGTGCCCTTTCCTTGGCTATATTGGGTAGGCACCAAGCCACGATTGAATCTCACGAGGAGAACTAACAATGTTAAGGATCAACGACGAAGCCCCGAATTTCACTGCTGAAACTTCGCAGGGCAGCATCACTTTTCACGAGTGGATAGGAGACGGCTGGGCGATCCTCTTCTCTCATCCCAAAGATTTCACACCGGTGTGCACCACCGAACTCGGCTACATGGCCGGCCTGCAACCGGAGTTCGAGAAGCGCAATTGCAAGATCATCGGCCTAAGTGTGGATCCCGTGGGCTCGCACGCGAAATGGGCTGCGGATATCGAAGAGACCCAGGGTCATAAAGTGCAATACCCGATGATCGGGGACCCGGAGCTCAAGATAGCGAAGCTCTACGGCATGCTGCCCGCCGATGCAGGCGATACTTCCGAAGGCCGCACTGCCGCGACCAACGCCACCGTGCGCACCGTGTTCGTGGTCGGGCCTGACAAGAAGATCAAGTTGATGCTGGTCTATCCCATGAGCACTGGGCGAAATTTCGATGAGGTGCTGCGCGTCCTCGATTCGATGCAACTCACGGCCAAGCACAAAGTGGCCACGCCTGTGAACTGGAAAAACGGCGACGATGTGATCATCCTGCCGTCGGTTACCGAGGAAGAAGCGAAGCAGAAGTATCCCGGCGGATGGAACGCTCCCCGGCCTTATCTGCGGATCGTTCCCCAGCCGAAGTAGGGCTCGCGATCGCTTAGCGGTTCTGGAGGGAGCGCAGTTCTGACATCGCCTGTTCCGCCAGGTGAACGGGCACGAAGATGTGATCGTGATTCGCGCCGGCGATTACGTTGCAACTGATACCGGCATCCGCGAGAGCGGCCGCGAATGCAGCCGTGAGCCCGACTGTCTCAAGATCCGAGTTCACGGAAAGCGTGATCCAGGCGCATCGAAAGAGCGGATTCAGTCCGCTCTTTTCTGCGTCTGCCTCATGCATCACCACCGACCAACCCTCGGGCTCTCGTATGGAAGCGACCACGAACTCCGGTTGGATGGCCGAGCCGGGCGCGATCGAGACAAAGACGAATGCGCCGGGATTGAGAACAGGATTCATGGTCCTGAGCAAGTCCGCTAAATCAGAGATTGGTTTCATCGTGCGAGGAAGGC
Organism: Terriglobia bacterium; assembly: GCA_963819125.1. Lineage (GTDB taxonomy): Bacteria > Acidobacteriota > Terriglobia > Bryobacterales > Bryobacteraceae > Palsa-187. The sequence goes on along the minus strand of CAWFUQ010000001.1, from coordinate 883,699 downwards.
TGGAAAGTCCGGTGGATCCTTCTGGAAATATACGTTGTAGCGGCGGACAAATGCGGCCGGCGGAATCTCGTTTGAATCGCCCAGCAGCGCCGGCTGCAGTCCATTGGCGAAGTACATGTCGAACTCACGCTTGTCCTTGGTAGCGATCTTGCCCCGATGCTCGCATGCGAAGAAATCCTTGACGCGCGCGTATGTTCGCTCCGATAGGTTGATGCGGTTGGCTTCGCCACTGGATTCCATGCGCGAGCTGAAGTTCACGGTGTCGCCCCAGATGTCGAACGCGAATTTATTGATTCCCACCACCCCTGCAATCACTGGCCCGGTGTGAATTCCAATGCGTACTTTCCATCGAGCCAACCGGTCTGAACCTTCCCGTTCCTGGACCGCCTGCAACATCTCGAACGCGGCCATCACCATATCCACCGGATGCGCGGGATTGCGCGTGGGCAAGCCGCTGATGCACATGTAGCTGTCACCGATGGTTTTCATTTTCTCGATACGATATCGCGCGGCGATCTGGTCAAACGCGGTGAAGTAATCGTGAAGCAGTTCCACTAATTCCTCCGCCGCGAGTCTTTCGGTCGAGACAGAGAAGCCCACGAAGTCAGTAAAGAGAATGGTCACGTCTTCGAAATATTTCGGCGAAACCAAGCCCTTGGCACGCAACTCTTCAGCCACTTCGCTAGGCAGGATGTTCAACAGCAGGGATTCCGACACTCGCTTTTCATCCAACAGCTTCTCGCTGGCTCGCACCCGTTCGAGCACGGTGCCTAACAGGCTCGCGATCGATTTCAGAACTGTTTCTGAGAGAGATGCGCCACACACGCCCAGCGTCCCGAATGGTTCGATGCGGACCACGGAGGTCGCCGCCTCCGCAGCATTGCCGCGCAGCGCATGGTCGGTGATCGCGTCACTGGAACCGGCGCGCACGATCTCGCCGCTCGGCTGTAAGGAAAACGCCGCGCCGGATACGCCGAAGATCGGGACAATTTGATTCACGGCGATCCACGCCGTGGTTTGCAGGCTCTCGCTCGCCAGCATGGCTTGCCCTAATTCGTAAAGCTGTTCCGTCTCGCGCTTTCGCTCTAATGCTTCCGCGGCACGCCTTCTTGCAGTGAGCGCAGTCTGGCTGACCACGACCGCGGTGACCAGAAATGCCGCGACGGCCACATACGACTGCGGATCGGTGGCCTTGAGTGTATACGCAGGCTCCTGAAAGTAATACAGAAATCCGAGCGCTGCCGCCAGCGACGCAAGAATCGCTTCCAGGCGATTCCATCGCACTGCGAAGAACAGAATCGTCAGCAGCAGGCTGTAGGTAACGGTGGTGTTGTGCAGGTAGGAGTGGAAGTGAAACTCGGCCATCAGTACGGCGCACACGATCGCAATGCTGGCGATGGGACGAAGGACGCGAGCGAGCGAATCTGTCTGTACCAAGTCTCTGCCAGAATACTCGAAACGCGCCCCACGGTAGACTTTCTACATGAGGCGTGCCCTGATCCTTGGATTCCTTCTTCCTCTGCTCGTCTCTGCTCAAAAGAACTTCCCGCCGCTGCGAATTGTCGGAAATCTGTACTACGTTGGCGACAACGATCTCGCCAGCTATTTAATCGTCACGCCGAAGGGCGACATTCTGATCAACACCGGTTTCGAATATTCCGTGGCCGAGATCCAAGCGCGCATGCAGATTCTCGGATTCCACGCCAGGGACATCAAGATCCTGTTGGTCACTCACGCCCATAGCGATCACGCCGCGGGCGAAGCCAGGATGAAGAAGCTGACCGGCGCGAAACTGTTCGCGATGCGCGAAGAAGTCGAGTTGCTGGAGACCGGCGGCAAGACCGATTATCTGTTCGGCAGCTCCGGTTGGTTCCCGCCCGTGAAGGTCGATCGCGCGCTGCAGGACGGCGAAAAGATCGAGCTGGGCGGGTCCCTGATCACAGCGTATTTGCATCCGGGCCACACCAAGGGCAGCACCAGCTTCGCCCTGGAAGTCCCCGATGCCGGCAAGACCTATCGCGTCCTGATCGCCAATCTGGGCAACATCAATGAGGGCACCGCGCTGCTCAACAATCCAAAATATCCCAGGATCGCTGACGACTACGCCCGCACGTTCGCATCGCAAAAAGAATTGCCCTGCGATATCTTTCTCACGTCCCACGCGAGCCAGTTCGGATTGCTCAGTAAATGGCATCCTGGCGACCCGTACGATCCCAACCGTTTCGTCGACCCGGAGGGTTACTTGCGAGCCGTGGAGCGCACCGAGAGCCGCTATCTTCGTCAGCTTGAACAAGAGCGCGCAGACGAACAAGCCTGGAAGGATCATCTGAAAATCAAGGACGGAATCCCTCAGTAACGCTACCGATTGTTGCCGCCGCCTGTTGTCGCGCCTGGTCGAGATGGTTCTGATTCCGATGCCGGCAGATTCGGCCGCAGCCGTTCGACGCGTCAACGTCACCTTGACCGCCCTGCTCGCGCTCGGTGCGATTGATGCGCAGCTTGCCCTTGGCGAGATATTCCAGATGCACGCGATCGAACGCCAGCCCTGCCGACGCCATCAGCTTCATATAATCGCCGTGCGCGGTTTCGTCGGGCGCTTCGGTATATCCTGAATCCCAAGTCACGTCCGGAGAAATTCCGCCGACGCCGCCGCTGCCTGGGGCGGTCCCGCCTGCCCGCCGCACCACCTGCGCCTCCGCGCCCGCCGCCCGATCCTTTCAGTGACATGTAAATTCGAATTCCGTTGACGATCGGCTGCTGCATGTTTTCCGGCTGCCAGCGCTGCCCGAAGCGCTGGTAGCGCGCGTTCATTCGATTTTCGAGATCCAGCAATCCCGGAACACCTCGCTCCGCTTCGACGATCCGATCGCGAATTTCGTACGTCACCTTTTCGCTGTAGGGATGCGTTTCGTCGCGAAGATACGCCAGACTGGTGAACCAGCCGCGCGGAATCCACCAGGTGCGGCCGTTGTTGGCGCCCTGGCGGTTCGTCACCCACCCCGAATATTCCGAAAACGGCTGCACCCATTCATGCGACGGATAGCCGTGCGGATTCAGGAACGCATCCGGCAGCCAGCTTTCCAGCAACTGCCGCCGCGTGCGCGATTCCGGATACACCGGATCTGGATCCGTCTGCCCGCTCGAAACATCCGCGGCCAGCGCGCCATGATAGCCGGGATGCAGCATATTGTTCGGCGTGATCTCGGCGAGCTGCACGGAAAGTTCCGCGCCATCTGTGTTGGTGATCGGATGCAGCACCACGTTGACCTGCTTGAGCATGGCTCGCGTTTGCGCGTCGTTCAGAAGTTGATCGCCCAACTTCAGAATGTGACTGGTGCTGGAAACTTCGTTGGCGTGCTGCCGCCCGGAATAAACGATGGTTGCCTTCAGCGTGGTCTCTTTGGCCATGGAGCGAAGCTTCGACGGCGTCGGCAGCGTCACGTCGGCGGCCCACAAATTCTCGCCGAGATAGCTGCGGCCCATCCAGTACACATTCGACGCCGGGCCTTTTCGCGAATTCCGCCAGGATCGATTCGCTTCTCTTCCGGACTGATCGGCTCGTCCCACTGAACGAACTGCTGGCGTTTGAGACGCCCCGCGTAATCGCGCGATCATCGGACGCTTGTCCGCCGGAGGACCGATCTTCAGCTCGCGTATTCGCGCGGCGCAGGCGAATCGATCTTTGCGGTCAGCGGCACCGGCAGTTCAAATTCGAATCCCATCTGCTTCAGATAATGGATACGCGAGTTCGTTGGTGTAAAGTCCCGCCGCATGCATCTGCTCAAGCCAGTGCAAGCTGCCCGCGCGCCTGCTCGACGGAAAAGATCCTGCGCTCCACCTGATCCTGGCCTTCCACGTTGACCCACTCATCGTATTTGTCGTCCTTGAAATCGGCGGGAAGCATCCAGGTCAGGCTTTCGCGGACCGGTTTCGCCCGCCTTCACGCGCGCCTGAATCAATCGCGGCTGCATCGCCCCGTTGCAGCACCCACAAATCGCGCTTCAGCTCATGACGCTTGCCTTGCGCATCGGTCCACGCCAGTTCCACCGGATGGATCGCCTGCCGGCTTGGCGTAGAACTCGATGTGCACGTGCCCGTCCTTGCCCTCTTCCGAGCGTGCACGATCGGAATGATGCGGCCGACGTAAGTGATGGCGCGGCCGGCCTCCAGATCGCCCATCATGTTCATGAAATTCTCAGTCGAGTAAAACGTGTCTTCCTGCAGCGCTTCCAGCGACGAGATGCGCTCTTTGTCGACGCCGAACTCGTAGCTCGGCTCGCTCAAATGAAAATCGATCTTCAGCGTGTCGAACGGCGGCGCGAACTCCGGCCGCAGATCGCCGTGTGCGCCCGCCATGACCGTGCGAAACACCTTCGGCAGCGTCTGGCTCTGATAGTGATCCCAGAATTCCTCGATATCGGTGGCGATGCGCTGATCGAGCACCACCGTCGAGCCTGATTCCATGCGCACCCACCCGGTATCCACCTGGACCTTCTCGTATTCGGGCATCACGCCGTTGTAGGGGCGATCGATGGCGCTCACCGTGAATTCGCGCGTCAGAATTTCTTTGCCTGCGGCATCATAGGCGTGCACTCGATAGGTCGGCGATTTCGGTGTCGGATCAAATTCATCAAGCTGGATCCTTGCGAGCGGAATCGCCAGTTCCTTCGCCAGCATTTCGTCCACCGGATAAAGCTCCTGCACCCACCGCGCCGTCGAATACATCACGCGCATGTGCGTCGGATCGTCGTCCTTCTTGAATTCGATGTTCATTGCCGCGACGTGTTTACCTTTCAACTGCGGCGCGATCTCATCCATCAGCCAGCTCACGCCCTGTTTGTACGCGCACAGCACAGACACGCTGGCTCGACTTCGGAAGCATTGCTTCGATCTCCCGCTTCAACTTCAGCCGCACCTCCGGCCCTTCACTCACGCGCGCCACCAGATTCACCGCGTCGCCCGGCTTCAATTTGGGCAGCGCCGCTCTCACCGCGTTCATCAGTCGCGTGCCCTTCCCACGGAATCACGATGTCTTCCTGAAACGCGGGAGTGCCCTGATGATATTGTAGCCGGGCTCGCGATAATGCAGCGCGGGAAGTTTTTCGCAGCACTGCGTACCGGCGTGGAGACTGCCCGCTTCAACCTTTATGGTGTTGACGCCGAGCCGCTTCTGAAGCTCCGTGCGAACGACATCCTTCAAGCCCGGCGGCGCGATATCGACAAAGACTTTCGCTTCAACATTGCGGGCGTCTTTGATTGACTCGCCCCACTTGTCGAGCCGGTACAGCGCGGCTGCAGCTTGCCCCGATGACGAGCGCAGCGAAAAGAAGCGATGCAGATCGTAGCGGATCTCCTCGATCGACATGTGCTGCTTTCCGGGTTCCCACAGATTGGGAAAGTGATTGGACGCGAGCGAAATCGCGGCGGCTTCGCCCGCCTCATCGCCACGAACCAGCACCGCCGGCTGTCGTCCGAACGCCCGATCCACGATGCGCAGCTCGCCTTCACCGGGCGGCAAGCGCGGGCTCCGCGTGACCGGCCGCAGTGTCCTCTTCGCGAAGCTTGCGCTCGGCTTCCTTGCCGATTTCGGATGCCGCGTCCACCACGGATTTTGTGCGAATCGTCGACGCGGTTGCAGTCGGTCGCGGGCGTCGCGAGTGGCAAAGTGATTCCAGTGGTCTCCATTCCCATTCGCGCCGCGAGATTCGCCATCGCGATCCCCGCAGGCCCGCGGGCACATAAAGCTGTCCGTCGAGATTCGACGGGATCGGCATTCTGGCGCTGCCGCGAAACAGGCCGCGCATCGTATATAAGGTCGCGAGATCGAGCCGCGCGGCAGCTCCGCCCTCCGCATCGGCCGTGGCTGCATCGGGAGCATTCGCAGGCGGAGTCGCGCCAGGAATCGCGGTTCCGGCAGGAAGCGTCTTGATCGATTTGTCGCGCAGGAACGCGCGATGCGCTCCCGAGAAACCCTTTAAATAAGTCACCCCTTTTAGATCGCCGAGCGTTGAAAGAGTGGGGCCGCCCATTCGCGCCACGAACGGCGCATGACTCGCGAACTGCTCCGCTGCCGCGAGCAGGCCATCTTCATCACGCCCCAGGACCGCGAGACTTCCATCAATGTCGAACACACCGCCTTCTTTTTCCTCGAGCGATTTCCAGATCTCTTCCAACTCCGGCCTATTCTTTACGGGCGCCGCGCTCCCACCTACGTAGATGCGCGCCCCATCGGAGTGATCGTCCGTAGCGCTGATGACGATCGGCGGCGTCAGGCCGGTAGTGGCAAATCCAATGCGAGCGGCGAGATCAGCCGCCGCCGCGTTCTCTGACGCTGTCGGGTGCGCTGGTACGACGACTTTGCCCGCAACGTAGTCGACGATGCCATCGCCGTTGGTGTCGACCAGCATCCATCCTGCGGCGAAAGGATCGATCAGATGCGACGCGGAACCCGCTTGATAAGCGCGGAGTGGCGAACGCGTGGAGATCGACAACAACACAGCAGCGACTGCCACGCAAGCAGTTAGAATACGCATCTCTTTAGATTCCCCTTTACCCAGGCGGCGCTAATCGCAGCGCAGCGCAACCATTGGATCCACCCGCACGGCGCGGCGCGCGGGAACATAACACGCGACCAGAGCAATCAATCCCAACACCGTCGCGACGGCAGAGAACGTCAGTGGATCATGCGCACTGACGCCGAAAATCTGATTCGCCATGAATCGCGTCAATGCCAGTGCACCCGCGATTCCTACGCCAACGCCGATCAGCGCCATTTTCGCGCCCTCGCCCATCACCAGCCTGAAAACGTCCCCACGTTGAGCGCCCAGCGCGATGCGCACACCGATTTCGTGCGTGCGCTGGCCGACCACGTATGCGATCACGCCATAGATCCCAATGCAGGCGAGCACCATCGCGAGCGCGGCGAAGACGCCGAGCAAAATCATGGAAAGCCTCCGCGCGGCGAGCGAGCCAGCGATCACGTCGTCCATGGTTTGCACGCCATAGATCAGATCGCGAGCATCGAGTCGAGCGATGCTTCGTCGAACCTGTTCCAAGACCGCTGCCGGATCACCCGCTGTGCGCAGCACCACCGCGACGCCGCCGGCCACATGCGGCATCAACTTCTCCGGAAGCTGCATGAACGGATAGAAGAATTGCGCCTCGATGGCTGAAGCTTCGTCCGCGCCCGGTCCCCATTGGCGAATGTGGCCCACCACGCCGACGATTTCGGCCTGCACGTTGAACTGCGTCAAATTGACGCGCTTGCCAATGGGATCTTCGCCGGGGAAATGCGCGCGCGCGAAAACATCGTCGATGTCGATCACGATCGGCGCGCGTTCGCTATCCATCGGCGTGACGAAACGCCCCCGCTGCAGTGTGATGCCCATCGCTTGCTGGAAACCAGCTTCCACCAGATAGAACATGGACTGCGGCATATCGTTATCGCTGGCCGGTTTCGCTCGTCCTTCGATCCAGAATGGCAGCGACGAATCATGAATCATCGGGCGCGAGCCGAGCGTCACCGAAACCGCCTGCACTGTGGGGATCGAACGCATTGCGTCGTCGAACTGGCGCAGGCGCGCGCGCGTTTCGGCGGAAGTGGTGGCGTCGGAAGATGGCATCGACAGATTGAACGTGATCGCGTGGCTGGGATTGTAGCCCGGATTCACGCGCCACAGCGCGGCGAGACTGCGCAGCATCAATCCAGCGCCGATTAGCAGAATCAGCGCCATCGCGATTTCACTCGCGACGAAAACCCGCTGCAATCGATGCCGCGCGCCGCCCGATCCGCGTCCGCTGCTCTTCAGAACTTCCTGCAAGCTGACGCGCGAACCTCTGAGCGCGGGCGCCAGTCCGAACAAGATCGCGGCGGCAAGCGAAATCGCCAGGCTGAAGGCCAACACTCGGCCATCGACTGCGATTTCCTCAGCGCGAGGCAGCGCGCCGGGCAGAACGTTGACGGCGGCCTTGGTCGCGCCGAACGCAAACAGCAATCCGAGTGATCCACCCAATCCGGAAAGCAGACAGCTTTCAGTGAGCAGTTGACGGATCAGGCGCATCTGGCCCGCACCGAGTGCGGCGCGAATCGCGAACTCGCGCGAACGGCTGATCGAGCGCGCCAACAGAAGATTGGCGACGTTGGTGCACGCAATCAGCAGCAGAAATCCGACCGCGGCAAGAAGCACCAGGAGAAACGACTGAACGTTCCCGGTAATATCTTCCTTCATCGAAAGCAGCGTAATCCCAACATCTTTGTTCGCCACTGGAAATTCGGCGGCAAGATTGCGCGCGACCAGATCCATGTCGGCCTTCGCCTGCGCGAGTGTCGCGCCCGATTTCAGACGCCCGATCACGTGCGCGCTCACCGAAATGCGGCGGTCGAGGAACGATGGGTCGTTCCACTGGCCGATGGGCGTGTACACATCGCGATCGTGGCCATAGAAAGTGAAATTCGCCGGGATCACCCCTACGATTAGATACGACGCCCCGTTGAGCGCCAGCGTTTTCCCGATTACATCAGGCGAAGATCCGAATTCGCGGTTCCAAAATCCGCCGCCCAGAATCGCGACCGGAGCTGCGCCGATACGATCGTCATCGGGCAGGAATGCGCGTCCGGCAACCGGCGTTACGCCGAGCGTCGAAAAGAATCCTGACGAAATCTGATAGCCAGTCAGACGTTCGGAATCGCTGGGCCGCGCGAAGTTGTAATCCTGGTTGCGATAAATCGCCAGCGACGAAAAGGTCTGCGTGTCGCGCTGCCAGTCCAGAAAATTTAGATAGACAGCAGGTCCGCGATCGACGCCTGAAGTTTTTCCGTACAGTGCGACAAGCTGGTCGGAATGCGGATACGGCAACGGATTCAGCAGCACGCCATTGACGACCGAGAACAGTGTGGTGTTCGCGCCGATACCGATCGCCAGCGTGAGCACCGCGATCGCGGCAAATCCAGGCGATTTCGCCAGCATCCGAACGGAGTGAAGCAGATCACGCACCAACGTCACCATGGATGTATTGTATTGCGACTCATTTGACGGTGCGCCGAGTTGCTCGCGGGCGCGCCAGGGGGTATAACGGAGCATCATGACAATGCCCAGACTTGTGATCGATAGATTCGTCGCCGGAATTCTTGCGTTCACGCTCGCGGCAGCCGCGCAGACCCCTGAAAACCTGCAGGCGCGGCGCGAGTTTCAGGATGCCAAGTTCGGGATGTTCATTCATTGGGGAGTGTATAGCGTGCTCGGCAACGGCGAATGGGTGTTTCACAATCGCAAACTGACGCTCGACGAATACGAGAAGCTGCCCGCGTTTTTCGATCCCGAAAAGTTCGATGCCAAAGCCTGGGTCGCGCTGGCGAAAGCGGCGGGAATGAAATACATCACCATCACTTCGCGACACCACGATGGATTCGCGATGTTCGATTCCAAAGTGTCGGACTGGAATATCGTGCAGCGCACCCCGTATAAAAAAGATCCGCTGAAGATGCTCGCCGCGGAAGCGCACGCGCAGGGAATCAAGCTGTTCTTCTATTATTCGCAGCTCGATTGGCATCATCCCGATTACTATCCGCGTGGCAAGACGGCGCACGATAACGGGACCTGGGAGAATGGACGCCCCGATCACGGCAACTGGAATTCTTATCTCGACGATTACATGGATGGCCAGCTTCGCGAATTGTTGACCAACTACGGGCCCATCGGCGGCATCTGGTTTGACGGCATGTGGGACAAGCCCGACGCCGATTGGCATCTCGACAAGACCTACGCGCTGATCCATCAGCTCCAACCGGCCGCGCTCATCATCCCGAATCATCATCAAGCGCCGCGGCCCGGCGAAGACGTGCAGACGTTTGAAAAAGACCTGCCCGGGCGCAACAGCGCGGGATTCAACACCAATTTCGTGAGTGACACGCTGCCGCTCGAATCAAGCGATACGCTGAACGGGGCGTGGGGCTTCAACATCGGTGACCACAACTACAAGAGCGTCGCGCGTGTGGAGGAGATGCTGGTGCGCAGCGCGGGCAACAATGCGAATCTGTTGCTGAACGTCGGGCCGATGCCGAATGGCGAAATTCAATCCGAATTCGTGGTGCGGCTGCGCGCGGTCGGCGAATGGCTGGCGCGTTTCGGCGAAAGCATCTATGGAACGCGCGGCGGGCCGATCGCACCGGCCGATTGGGGCGTCACCACGCAAAAGGGCGATCGCGTTTTCGTGCATATTCTGCACTGGAATGCCCCGCTGCTCGCGTTGCCTCCGCTACCGGGCAGGATTCGATCTGCGCAAATCATGGGCGGGAGTGCGGTAGAGTTTACCGAGAGCAAAGATGGCGTGGTGCTGAAAGTCGCGCCAGCAAAGAAGGACGAGGTGGATCGAATCGTGGTGCTCACCATGGTGAAGGACCGTTGATGTTATCGCGACGGGGATTCGTGCAGTGCGCGGCAGTCGCGACGGCATTCGCACAACAACCATCGGAGAAGCCATTACGCATCGGCGTGATCGCGCACGGCGCCGATCCCGATGCGGCTATCGCTCGCGTGCGCCGGTTGAATTTCTCGAATTGCCAGGTGTATCTGGACCAGACCGACGCAGCCGCCGCCGATAGTCTGCGGCGTGCACTCGACAAATACCAGATTGAAGCCACGTCTCTGATCGTCACTGGACCGGGCCCCGAAATTTATGATTTCGTCAATGGACCCCAGACGATCGGCCTCGTGCCCCGCGAGTCGAGAGCAGCGCGCATAGCGCGGATGAAGCTTGGCGCCGATTTCGCCAAGCGCGCGCGAATTCCAGGGGTTCAAGGACACTGCGGATTCATTCCCGAAAACCCGAATGATCCGATGTTTGACGAAGTGGTCCAAGCGCTCAAGCAAATCGCCATGCACTGCAAACAGAACAGTCAGACGTTTCGCTGTGAGACCGGACAGGAAACGCCGATCACCCTGCTCCGCGCGATCAAAGCCACGGGTCTCGATAACGTCGGCGTGAATTTCGACGCCGCGAATCTGATCCTCTATGGGAAAGCGAATCCAGTCGATGCGCTCGACGTTCTGGGGCCGTACGTGTTGGGTGTTCACGCCAAGGACGGATTGTATCCTGCCGACCCGGCGAAGCTCGGCGAAGAGGTGCCGATCGGCGAAGGCAAAGTGAACTTCCCTCGATTCATCGAGCGATTGAAAGAAGTGAAGTATCGCGGACCCATCACCATCGAACGCGAGATCTCGGGTCCCCGTCAGGATGAAGACATTCGCGCGTCAAAGACGTACTTGGAAAAGTTGATCGGCTAAGGAGGCGACGTGAAACAGAGCAGGCGAGCGTTCTTGGGCGCAGCAGGAGTCATGATTGTTGAATCGCAATTGGTGCGCGGCTCGGACGCCAACTCGGCGGTACGCGTCGGATTGCTGGGATGCGGCGGGCGCGGTTCCACGGACGCGACCAGCATGGTGGAAAACGCCGGTGGACGCATCACCGCGCTGGCGGATCTGTTCCCCGATCAACTCGACAAGGCCGAGGCTCGATTCAACACGCTCGCTGCCAAGCATGGTCATTCGCCGATCGACGCGTCGCAGCTTTTCGTAGGACCGCATGCGTTCGAACAGATCGCCGCATCGAAAGAAGTGGATGCAGTGATCATCGCGACGCCACCGTATTTTCATCCGCACCATCTGGCGGCGATGGTCGATGCGGGCAAGCACGTCTATTGCGAGAAACCGGTGGCGGTGGATGTGCCGGGAGCACACCACGTGCTGGAGATCGGCAAGAAGGCGGAAGGACGCGTCAGCCTCAACGTCGGGTTGCAGATTCGCTACGCGCCGCCGTTTGTCGAGCTGGTCAAGCGAATTCACGATGGTGCGCTGGGGGAAATCGCGTTCGGCGAAGCGCATTACTTCTGTCCGTTCTTAGGCAAGGGGCTAGACCAATCGCCAAATCCGGAGCAGCGGCTGCGCAACTGGCTATACGATCGCACGCTGTCGGGCGACATCCTGGTCGAACAGAATATTCACGCGATCGACATTTGCAATTGGGTGCTGAAGAGCCATCCGGTGAAAGCCGCCGGTTTGGGTGGCCGCAAGGGCCGATCCGAATTCGGCGATTGCCTGGGCCACTCCGCGGTCACGTTCTGGTATCCAGACGATGTCCACGTCAGTTTCAGCTCCAAGCAATTCGGCAAGGGCGGCGGATTCGATGTGAGCGAGAGCTTCTTCGGTACGCGCGGTAATTCAGAATCGCCCTATTCGGGAGCCTTGGGAATCAAGGGTGAACAGGAGTGGACGTGGAAAGGGAGCGAGACTCAACACGGCGCCGAGTTCAGCACCACCGGCGATTTCACGGATAACCTCGCGCAGGCCGACGCGGAGAAACACAAATCTTTCTTGCAGGGCATTGCGTCGGGGCAATTTCAAAATCAAGCTGCGCTGGGCGTGGAAGCGTCGTTGACCGCGATGCTGGGCCGCGCTGCTGTGTATGCCGGACACGAAGTCACTTGGGATCAGCTATTGAAATCGAAAGAATCGTGGGATGCGAAGCTTAATCTGAATAAACTATGAACCGCCGGACATTCCTTTCGATCGCTACCGCAAGTTCGGCGATGACGCTCTATGCCGGCGCACGCCTGCCGATTCGCAAAGCGATCCTGATTTCGATGCTGCCGAGGGATCTATCGCTAGTGGAGGGGTTCAAGCTGGCCAAGGATGTCGGCTTCGAAGAAATCGAATGTGAAACTGTCACGGATCCGAAGCAAGCCGAAGCGATCAAGATCGCGTCCGCGAACTCCGGTCTCCGAGTCCATTCAGTAATGAACATGGCGCACTGGTCGTATCCGTTCAACTCCGCCGATCCGGAGATCGTCAGGAAGGGCGTGGAAGGAATGGAAACCAGCCTGCGGAACGCGCACCTGTGGGGCGCGGATACTGTGCTGTTAGTCCCCGCGGTAGTGAGTCCGAAGTTCAGCTACTTCGAAGATGCGTGGACGCGATCGCAACAGCAGATTCGCAAGCTGCTGCCGCTCGCCGAGGAATTGAAGGTCGTCATCGCGATCGAAGAGGTGTGGAACAAATTCCTGGTGAGCCCCGTGGATTTCGCGCGCTACGTCGACGAATTCGCCAGTCCGTGGGTGCGCGCGTATCTCGACGTCGGCAATATGGTGTTCTACGGTTACCCGCAGGATTGGATTCGCGTGATGGGCAAGCGAATCGCGAAGCTGCACATCAAGGATTTTCGTTATCGCAAGGGCCAGACCGAATGGGTCGCGTTGCGCGACGGCGACATCGATTGGATCGAAGTCTATCAGGCGCTCAGCGACATTGGTTATCGTGGAACGGCGACGGTGGAGCTCGATGGCGGCGACGCCGCCTATCTGCGCGAGGTCAGCCGCCGATTCGATCTGATTCTGTCGGGCGTCCGCTGAGGAGTCGATGTGACATATCGGGTTTTTAGCCCGCTCCTTCTAGTCGCTCATTGTCGGCGCTATCCGAATCAATGGCGTTCAGAGCCGCGACTAAAAGGAGCGGTACAGCCGCGATATTTCACGGAGACTCTAAAGGGAGGAAATCATGTCACGCGAATCACGAATGTTAGCAGGCGTTCTTCTGGTCGTAATTCCCTCGGTAATGTACGGCGGGCTGACCCTGCTCAGTTTCCTTACCAGCCACGCCGCCGGATACAGCGACAATCCTTTCCGGCACGATATGTGGCGCGCCGGGCACGCCCATGCAGGCGTGTATCTAGTGTTTTCGCTGGTGATGTTGCGCTATATCGATGAGGCCGCGCTTTCGCCCTTTTGGAAGTGGATCGCGCGCACCGGCGCACCGATCGCTGCGATCCTGATTCCCGCGGCGTTCTTCCTGTCCGTGCTCTCTCCCACTGCACAGGAGCCGAACCAACTGATCAATCTCGCCTACGTCGGCGCAGTGTTTCTCGCCGCCGCGGTGCTCAGCCTGGGAGTCGGATTGATTCGCGCCGCGCGCGGGTGAACTATCGAATCCCTGGGTAACCATTGTTCGCCGTGCACGAAGCGAATGCGAACAGAATCTCTGTGAACCCGAGCCTCCGGACGCCGTTCCATCGCAGCCCGCGCCCACGCCAGCGGGAAGACCTAGCGGCCCCGTGTCTCGATTTGGCGTACGTGACTGCGCGAAGAGGCGCATTGCCTTCGCGAAAACCAGTCATCCGAGCTCCAATCATCGAAAGACATTACGCCGACGCATGTGGACCTCGATGGGCACCGGATTGCCCTAAATCTTCCTTTAGGAGGATTCATGCACTTAACTCACTTTCATCGCCCCGCGATCCGCTTCGCAGCCGCACTGCTTTTCAGTTCGATCGCTGTTTGCCAAAGCAACCCGACCCCCAAGACAGGACGCTTTGACGGCACTTGGTCCACCAAACTCACCTGCCCGGAGAAGGGGAGCACATCAGGCTACACGTGGGAGTTCTCAAGCGTCGTGCAGAACAGCAACCTTCGCGGCGAGCACGGCACTGCGGGCGAACCCGGGTACTTACTGATCGAGGGCAAAATCTCCGATAAGGGCGCAGCCAAGCTGGCGGCGTCGGGAATCGTCGTCTCCCGCAAATACGCTCCTGGAGTTCTGACTCATAAGGGCGAGGAATATAGCTACGACATTAAAGCGCAGTTCAGCGAAACCGAAGGCACTGGCACCAGGGACAAGGGGCTTGGTATCGTCGGCCGCGCCTGCACCTTCGATTTCGTGAAGCAGCAAAGCTCGGCCCCGTCGAGCCGGCCGTAAGGGCTACAATCCGAGGAGATTTGGTTCGATCTTCGAGTAGCCGTGATCTTCGGCCCACAGCGTAAGAGCGACGGTTGCGATTTCGTCCACTACGGGGATGGCGTGGCCGTCGCGCGTCAGGTCGATCGATTTGATGAACGTCTTGCAGGAATCGCAGGCGTCGGCACGCACGTGCTCGAATTCGGCAGCGGTGTAGACGGGGAGCTTTTCTTTGTCTTCTTCGCCGCACGCCGGACACACCACGCGACGAAATTGCCATTCGGTCGAACAGACCGAGCACAGCAGCCAGCGTTTCCCGCCGTCGCCTTCGCCGCGCAACACTGCCGCGAGCGGCCTCGCGCTGCAGAACGGACAGGTCGCCTGAGCGGTTCCCGTATCAATCTGTCCACGCGATGCCAGCGATTCAGCGAACGGTTGTAGTAGAACGCGAGCGTAGAATTGCTCGACCGGATCCTCGGCGCGCCCTTCCCAGCAGCGCACCAGTACTTCTTCGTCAAGCACGCGATCACCGGATTCAGCAAGCTGCTTCGGCCCCGATCGATGTGCCAACTCGAGCAGGGCGGGGAAGTGACGCGCCAGATCGCGAACCTCAGTAGATCTCAGTTCGCTGAATACCGATTTTTGGAAAATGGCGAGCTCGCGATAAAAGCTCAACAGCTCGCAAGCGGTGGGATACTTCGCGGCGAGTTCGGCGGCGCGCGCGATCCGCGCGTCGAAGCTGTTCACTCCTTCGAACCTGCCTCACCGGTTACGCGCCGGTACCACAGCAGATGGTGCATCTTCGCCCAAGCGACCGGTACCGAGCCGAACAGCATCGCCTCCGTGCTCCCCGGAATGAAGAACACGCTCATGTACACGTGGAGAATGAACCCGCCGATGGTGATCAGCGCGGCGCTCACGTGTACGAAGATCGCGATCTGCCGGATCCACGCCAGGCTGAACGGGATGTATTCCGGGAACCACATCACGATTCCAGTGATCACCAGCACCGCGGCGCCGTAGTACATCGCCCAATAGAACACCTTCTGTCCACCGTTGAATTTGTCTGACAGGCGGCACCGCTTCGTCGTTGTTATTGGCGTAGTCCTTGGTGTGATCCAACCACTTTCGATCGGCTTCTGTGACGGCCATCTGACGGCCCCACACCGCATGCATCCAGATCGCGACCGCGAAGAAACTGACGCCGAAAATCGGATGCCAGAAGCGCGAAGTCGGTGCGCCGCCCAGCACTGCCGCGATCCAGAACAAATGCGGCGAAAAGAACGCGAGCCCGGTGAGCAGGCAATACGTATAGGTCAGCGCAGTGAGCCAGTGCATCACGCGCTCCTGGAATTCATAGCGCGGAATCATTTTGGTTTCACCTCCCCCGGCACTTTCGGCCCGACGCGAATGTAGTGCGCCGCCACGGCGAGAATTCCGCCCACGACGGCGAAATTCCCCAGCCATTTGAGAGGCCCTTTCCAGATGCGCACCAGCAGTGGAACCGTCGGATCTTTCGGCAGTCCTCCGTAGGCTTCCGGATGTTCGATATCGTGCAGCACGTACATCACGTGCGTTCCACCGACGCCCTGAGGATCGTATACGCCGGCGTTCTTGTGCGAGGTATGCTCGCGAAGCTGCGCCGCGCGCTTTTCGGCCAGCTCCTTCATGTCATCCTTACTGCCGAAATGCAAGCATCCGGTGGGGCACGCTTTGATGCACGCTGGCTCCAGCCCCGCGCCCACGCGATCCGAACAGAGCGTGCACTTGTGCACTTTCTTGGTCGCCGAATTAAACTTCGGAATATTGAAAGGACAACCGGTGAGGCAATACTGGCAGCCGATGCAGTGCTCCTGCTGGAAATCGACGATGCCGTTGGAATATTGCACGATCGCGCCATCGGCCGGACACGCGCGCAGGCAACCAGGATCGGCGCAATGCATGCACCCGTCTTTGCGCATCAGCCAACTGAACGTGCCGTCGTCGGCAGTGTGCTCATTGAAGCGGATCAGGTTGTAGTAATTCCATGCCAGATCCGGCATGGTCTGGTAAGTGTTATCGAAAACCGTCTCGCGAAATGGATAGCCGTTCCATTCGAGACATGCCACTTCGCACGCCTTACAGCCGATGCAGGTAGTGACATCGATCAATTTCGCCACCGCGTAATCGCGCGACGTATCGAGTCCCGGAACCGGCCCGGCATGTCCGGAAATCGCTTTGATTTCGAGTGGTCCGTTGCTCATCTCATTGCCCCGCTTCGCTTACGCTTTCTCCAGCTTGACCAGAAATCCCTTGAACTCCGGGGTGTACGCATTCGGATCGGTCACCGTGGGCGAAAGCAGATTCGCGATGCTCTTGGGCACTTTGCCGTCGTCTTCCTGGATTCCTCGAAATCCCTGATGGATCGGCAATCCGATCTGGTAGACCTTCTTGCCATCGATGGTCATGGGGCGAATGCGTTTGGTCACCATCGCCTTGGCATGATAGCTGCCGCGAGCGCTCGACACCTTCACGTTATCGCCGCCCTTGATGCTGAGCTCGCCGGCAAGCTCCACCGGAATTTCGACGAACATCTCCGGGACAAGCTGGACGTTCATCGGATTATTTTTCGTCCAGTAATGATAATGCTCCGTTAATCGATAGGTGGTGCAGACGATGGTGAACCCCTGTTCCGTCGTGCCGTACTTGTCCATGTCGGATTTGTAGCGCTTCACCACCGGGTTATTCGATTGCTTGGAGTGCAGTGGATTTGCGATGGGACTTTCGATCGGTTCGTAGAGTTCCGGGAACGGACCGTCGGCCATTCCAGCCAGCGGCACAAAAATTCGTCCGACGCCTTCCGGATTCATGATGAACGGACCCATGTGATCTTTGGGCGCCGAATCGGCCTTGAAATCGGGTACGTCGTTGCCGGCCCATTTCTTCTGCGCTGCGTTCCACCACACCTGGCGGCGCGAATTGTCCCACGGCTTGCCGTCCAGATCGCACGACGCGCGGTTGTACAAGACGCGCCGATTCATCGGCCAGGACCACGCCCAGTTGGGATAAATTCCCAGTCCCGACGGATCGTCCGTGCCGCGGCGCTGCATCAATGCTCCCGCTTCAGTCCACGATCCGCAGAACAGCCAGTTCCCGCAGGTGGTCGACCCGTCATCACGCAGCCACGAAAATCCGGGCAGTTGCTGGCCGGTTTTCATGGTGGTGTTGGTGGCTTTATCGGTCACCTCCTCGAGAGCTTTGCCGTTCAGTTCCTTAGCGACTTCAGAAAGCGAAGGATTCGATGGATTGGTGTAGCTCCACGAAAGGTTCAGAATCGGATCGGGGAATTTGCCGCCATCCTTCTTATAAAGGTCGCGGACCTTGAGGAAAATCTGCGACAGGATCTCCTGATCGAGCCTGGCGTCGCCGGGGGGCGGCACCGCGGTCCATTTCCATTGCAGCCATCGCGCCGAATTGACGAACGTACCGTCCTTTTCGGCGAACCCTGCGCCGGGCAGACGATAGACCTCAGTCTTGATGTTCTTCATCTCGTCCGTGGTGATGCCGGGCGATCTCCAGAAGCTGCTGGTTTCTTCGGGATAGAGGTCGCAGACCACCAGGAATTCGGCTTTCTTCAACGCATCGATATTCTTATTCGAATTCGGCCCGATGGCGACGCCGTTCATTCCGAACGCGATCAAGCCCTTCAGCTTGCCCGCATACATGTCGTCCCAGATGTGCGACCACGAATATTCGCGATCCACTTTGGGCAGATAGGAATACGCCCAATCGTTCTTCTTCGACGCCGCGTCGCCGTACAGCGATTTCAGCAACGACACCGCGAACTTCGGCGTGTTCGACCAGTAGTTCCACGATTCCCATTCGCCGGGTTTCGACGGAGTCGGCGTGATGCGCTTCATCCAGCCTTCGAAATCCTTGTCGGTCGGATTGGGAACCTTGAGATAGCCGGGGAGATTGTCGAAGATGCCGGCCATATCGGTCGCGCCTTGGATATTCGAATGTCCGCGTAGCGCGTTGACGCCCCCGCCCGCTCGCCCGACGTTGCCCAGCAGCAGTTGCAGCATCGCCGCAGTACGAATGATCTGCGATCCGAAAGTATGCTGCGTCCAGCCGACCGCATAGATGATGGTCGCGACCTTCTTGGTATCGCCATCCTTGCGAATCGAAGTGAACAGATCGGCGGCTTTCAGGAAATCCGCTTTGGCGATGCCGGTGATCCGCTCCACCATCTCCGGCGTGTAACGCGAATACTGCTGTTTCAGGAGCTGATACACGCAGCGCGGATTTTCTAGCGTCGCGTCATGATTGACGTTCGCCGGCAATACCGCGGGCGCACCGGAGCGGCAGCTGCGTGCCCGGCCTCTTCGTAATTCCAGGTCGATTTATCGTAGGTCTGCGCGGTCGCGTCGAATCCGGAATACAGGCCGTCTTCGGGAAGCTTGAATCCTTCTTTGATGATGAAGGACGCGTTGGTGTAATTGACCACGTACTCCTTCGCGATGCGGTTGTTTTCCAGCGCGTAGTGAATCAATCCGCCCAGGAACGCGATATCGGAGCCCGCGCGAATCTGCAGGAAGGAATCCGCGACCGCGGCCGTGCGCGTGAAGCGCGGATCCACCACAATCATTTTGGCGTTGCGATTTCTCTTAGCTTCGACGGCCCACTTGAATCCGCACGGATGGTTTTCCGCCGGATTGCCGCCCATGATCAACATCATGTCTGTGTTCTTGATGTCGATCCAGCCATTGGTCATCGCACCGCGTCCAAACGTGGGCCCCAAACTGGAGACCGTTGGACCGTGTCAAACCCTGGCCTGATTTTCTATATAGGTCAGACCAAGACTGCGCATGGTCTTGACCACCAGGTAATTGAACTCGTTCGTATCGGTGCATCCGCCCGTGAAAGCAACAGTCTCCAGGCGATTCACCGTGCGGCCCTGCGCATCGTCCGTGATGAACGTGTCGTCGCGAGTCTTCTTGATGTGCCGCGCGATTTCGTCGTAGGCGCGATCCCACTCGATGTCTTCCCAATGATCCGATCCGGGCCGGCGCACCTGCGGCTTCAGCAATCGCCGATCGTTCATGATGTCCTGCATCAGCGACGATCCCTTGGGGCACAGCGTGCCGCGATTGATGGGATGATCGGGATCGCCTTCGACGTGAACCACTTGAGCCGTGACGTTCTTGGCCTTGTCGCCAATGGTGTGGATGATGACGCCGCAGCTTACCGAGCAATACGGACACGTCGAACGCGTCTCCGTGGTTCGCGCGATCTTCAGTTCGCGGGACTGTGCGTAAGCTGGCTTAAGGTCGAATCCAAGAACGGCCGCAACCGCGCCCGTTCCACTTACCAGGAAAGTCCTTCGAGTTGGGTTCAAGGCAGGATCCTTTCGCTAAAGATTAGATACCTCGGGCGACCCTCCAGTCAACTATCCTTTTGTGAATATTTCGTTACTGTTTTCGAGGGGTACGATGTGTACCCTGAAGGGACCATGGATTTGAATAAGGTCACGGCCGGTCGAAACCCTCCGAAAGAGGTTCATGCTTTCATCGAGATCCCGTACGGCGGCGTTCCCGTGAAGTACGAATTAAATAAGGAATCCGGCGCGCTGTACGTCGATCGATTCCTTCACACCGCCATGTACTATCCGGGCAACTATGGCTTTATCCCGCACACGCTATCGCAGGATGGTGATCCATGCGATGTGCTGGTGGTCGCGCCAGTGCCGGTGGTGCCGGGCGCGGTAGTTCGCTGCCGTCCGGTCGGTGCACTTTTGATGGAAGATCAGGCGGGCCAGGATGAAAAGATTCTCGCGGTGCCAGTCGACGATCTGCACCCGTTCTATCACGGCGTCAATTCGTACCTCGACCTGCCGCAAATTCTGCGCGACCAGGTGGCGCACTTTTTTGCGCACTATAAAGATCTTGAAAAGGGCAAGTGGAGCGACATCCGTCAATGGATCGATGTGGAAGGCGCGGAGCGGCTGATCATGGAAGGGATCGAGCGCGCCTCGCACTAGCCAGGCCGATGAACCGCTCCCTTTGGTCGCGGCTCTTTAACGGTCGTGGCTCTTTAAAGCGACACGGGCTCACCATAGTCGACAAGGAGCCGTGACCAAAGGGAGCGGTCGATCGCCACTATCGTTATCACCGGGACGTTTTACTTAGAGCAAATCACGAGTCGTCACCGTAGTCGACCCGGGAAGCAGGCTAACCATCGTCCCATCCTTGCCGACTGTGATCGGGCCAGAAAAAATCTTCGGCGCATCGCCTAAATAAGCGCCGTTGAAATAAGCAATCGGAATCGCCGGGATGATGTGATACATCACCAGTTGCCTCACCCCCGCCTCCTGCGCGATGCGCGCCGCCTCTTCCGGAGTGGTGTGATACGACGGAATGTCGTGCATGATCTTGGCAGCCGTGGTGCGGCCCGCCTGGGTGCTGGCCTCTCCAATGATCGAGACCATCCTGGCTTGCAATCCCTCATGAAACAGCACATCAACCCCATGAGCGTATTTGGCGAGCACCGGAGATGGCGCGGTATCGCCGCTAATCACAATCGAGCGTCCTTTGTAGTCGAAGCGATAGCCAACTGCTGGAAACACAGGCGCGTGATTCACTGCGAAGGTTGTGACCGTCAGACCATCCTGCTGTGAAATGATCTGGCTCGCGTCTGATCCTTCGACGATCGTGAACGGATGCGCGATCCCGCCATTGCCCGACGGCGGCAGTGTCGCTTCGCCGTGATGCGCGACGCGATAACCCTTGTCGAGCGCATACGCCTCATTGAATCCCGCCACCACGCGTTCGACGCCCTGCGGTCCGTACACCGGAAGCTGATCTTTATGACTTGCGACACCCCAACGTTGGATGAAGACGTCGCCCAATCCGGCGATGTGATCGGAATGAAAATGAGTTAGGAAAACAGCGTCAATGCGACCCGGAGGCAGACCCTCCAACGCGAGCTTTCGCGCGCTGCCGTCGCCGGTGTCGACCAGATAAAGATGCTGCCCGGCGATCACGAACACACATGGCCCCGATCGCGTGGCGTCGGCCAGCGGCGAACCCGCGCCGCACAGCCCGGCGTGCAATCCATCGGGCAAGCTGCCCATCAGTGGATTCTGCATCGCGCGCTCGATGTTTCTTTGCATGATTGCCAGCGCGATCGGCCGTTGGAAAATCCAGGCGGCAGCCGCGATCAACAGAATCAGAGCAGGTATCGCGATCTTGCCCAGCGTTCCGCTCGATCTGCCATTCGCCACACTTGCGATGGTGAGACACAGCACCACCGCGATCAGAAATTCGATCGCCATCGATTGCAGGCCGGTGGTGGATCGACCATCGAACATCAGGTTTAACAGTCTTCCGAAAATAATGAAGCTGAGGATTGTCGCGGGGATCGCCAGGAATCGCGCCGCTCCTCGGATCGCGCCGAGCAGCGCGAACAATCCCATGCCGAGGAACAGTCCGCCCATGTCGCCACGCAGCGTGCTGAGGCCCGCGTTGCCAGAGGGTAGCAGCGCGAAGCGATCGAATTCGCTTCCTGGCGCGAGCAGGAACGTCAGGCCGAGGACAACGAAGAACACTCCGGCGAATCCGGAGAGATACCGCAGCACCATTTGCATCTGTCCACTATAGTGGACGAATCCTAACTCGATGACGCCGCTTGTTCAATTCTTCCTGCCATCTGTCGCTGACAACACTGTTCGCGGCACAAAAATTCCCAGTTATTTATTCGCGCTGATCGCGATCGTCAGCACGGTTCGAAGCTGCATCCACGTTCTCGCGCCCGATGGAGGCGCGGGCAGTATCGCGGGATTGGATCTCAGCGTCGCGGGCGCTCCTGCGATCATCTTTTCGTTCGCGCTGTGGGGCAGCGCGCAATTGCTCTATGCGTTCATCCAGCTTGCGGTCGCGTTTCGATACCGATCGTTAGTGCCGCTCATGTATCTCTTGCTGATTGTCGAAACGCTGCTGCGCATGCTGGTCGGCCATATTAAGCCGGTGACCTTCGCCCACACGCCGCCGGGTGCGATCGGAAATTATGTGCTGCTGCCGCTCGCGGCGTTCATGTTGATTTGGGGATTCGTTTCCGGGCGGAAGGCGACATCATGAGCGGTTCAACGCTCCCGAATGTTGAACCGCTTCCTATGGTCGTGGCTCTGTCGGGTATTGATTCGGTGGAAACCGACAGAGCCGCGACTAGAAGGAGCGGTTCAACGCTCATATTTAGAACTGCGTTAACCTGTGCGCATGAATCGAGCTCTGTTGGGGATCGCGATGGGCTGTATGTTGGCCTCTGCGCAAGACGCTGCCGATCTTGCGTCCCAGTGGAAAGCCGCGGGCCGATATTTTTCCTGGAAATCGACGCTCCCTGAGAATCACGAAAAGTCGACGCAGATTTTCTACACGTGCTCCGGCGACGAATCCAAGCCCGCGATGCTGATGGTTCACGGATTCCCCACCAGCACTTTCGATTTCCGCCTGCTCGCGGATGAACTCAAAACCGACTTTCGAATCTGCCTGCTCGATTTTCCTGGCTATGGATTTTCCGACAAGCCCGCTGCTCCCTATCGCTACAGCCTGAAGGACGACGCGCAACTGCTGTGGCACTTCGTGACGAAAGTCGTGCCGATGCGCGAGTTCGCGTTGCTCTCGCACGATCGCGGAGACAGCGTCTCGCTCTCCTTTCTATCGCTGTATCAGGAAGCCTCGCAAAAGCCGTTCACGATTACGCATCAATACATCCTGAACGGCAATGTGCTATCTTCCGCTCGCGAATCTGACCGATTTCCAGAAACGGATGCTCGATCCGGCGACGAGTCCGGCAGCTGTGAAAGCCGTGACGCCCGCGCTGCTCGCCGCAGGCTTGGGATCGTCGACCTATACGCCCGCGCTCAAACCTGACGATCCAGCAGTGAAGGCGATGGCCGTGCAGTTCGCCTATCAATCGGGCATCGAAGTTCTCCCCGCGACCATTCAATATTTGAACGAACGGAAAGAAATGGAAGTGACGTTTCTTCAGGTTCTCGCGGATAGCGCGATCCCTGTGACACTGGTCTGGGGCGTGCACGATATGATCGCTCCCGTGCGCGTCGCGGATTACGTGTGGGACACCGCACTAAAGAATCGCGCCGCCGCGGCGTCGTATTGGATCGTGCCGTGCGGCAACCACTACCTGCAACACGACCAGCCTGCGGCGATCGCCGGCATTGTTCGAGCGACCGCCGCGAAGCCGAATCAAACCGCACCATTCAACCTGAACGCCGACGTTTGCGCGCCGGTTCTAGTGCGCCGAAACACCGGCCGATAAGGTCTCGATCAGAACTAGCGTTCGCCGCCGACGCTGAAATCTTCAGGCCAGACCATCACTTTCGGAGCGGCGATGATCTCCGCATTCGGCACTTCAGTCGAGAATCTGACTGGCGTCAGCGTGGGTTTGTCGAACCGGTTCGTGAAGAAGCTGACCGAATACTGATGTTTCAGATTCTCGGCGATGTCCCGCAAGTACGGCTCAAACGTTACCGCCGGCGAGAATCCGAGCATATGCGATTCGCCACCGGTTTCTTCGGCGAGCCGCGCCAGGTAATTCTGTCCCGAATTCAACTCCAGGAAACTGTGCCCGGCGTGACCGGCAGGCGGCGTGTAGATGGCGTAGACGATGATTCCAGCGATTTGCGCATGCTCAATCGCCAGGTCGACATAGGGATTCACCGGCCCGAAACCGCCCAACGGATCAGCGCCACTTGAAATCATGACAACTTCTCTACGTTCGGCTGAAGATGGCCACTTTTGAACCAAATCACACAGCCCCAGATAAGGACTGGTGCCACCGGCGCCCGCGCCGAAAGGCAGTCTAAGAGCGGCCGCTGCTTTGGAGTGGTCCGGGGTGAGACTTTGCACGATGCCGGCCATTCCGTCGTGCAGGTACGCGATTCCGATCGAGGTGCTCGCGGGTTGATCCGCGATGAACTGCCGCAATTCCGTAAATTGCGATCCCAGAGCGCTTGACGACGCGTCGTCGATCAGAATGAACAATTCAAGTCCTGCACGCTCGCCTTGAAGCGGCGTCCATTCGGCCACATGAAGACGATTCTTGCCTTCATAGACCTTGACGTCCTCGCGACGGAGCTCGGGAATCACTTTGCCGTGAACCGCCTCGACGGTTACAACCATCTGGACCGGGGTCACGCCAGGCATGCCGCCCTCTTGCGCGAAGGCTGCAATTCCCGTCATCGCGATGGCGGTCAGAAGAACGTATTTTGTCATAAGACCTCCTTGCGTTCGCCGTATCAATCTATGGAGCATTCTTCGCTCCACTTGGCGATCCCAGCGGTTTCGTTGGAGGATATGGATGAGGCGTGCGCCAAGCCAAGCCGACTGGGCGTGATCGCGAACACAACTGCGCGAAAAGACGAAGCGCCCGGCGGTTGCGGATAATGGAACTTCGATTTGGCAATGCTTGAGATGGGTTGGCGGCGTGTCGCGGCGGGGCTGATTCTGTTCGGCATCTCCTTCGGCTACGTAGAGGCGTCGGTGGTGGTTTACCTGCGTACCGTGTACGATCCTCTGCGCCTCCAGCTCCGTCCCGACCAGCCCGAGGGCGAACTCTTTCCCTTGATCACGCCCGATCAGTTGCGGAAAGCCGCGCCCGAGAAATTCTGGCTGCTCAGTGTCGAGATCGTGCGTGAGGCTGCCACGATCGTCATGCTTGCTTCAGCGGCCCTGATTGCAGGGCGATCTGCCTGGCTGCCATCCTTCGCGATTGCGTTCGGCACCTGGGATCTCGCGTTCTACGCGTTCCTGAGAGTCCTGCTGCACTGGCCCTCGTCGATGATGACGTGGGACATTCTGTTTCTGATCCCGGTGCCATGGGTGGCGCCCGTGCTCGCGCCGTCGATCGTGTCGATGACCATCATCTGCACCGGATTATTCGCTCTTGCTCGGCCCGTGGGAGTCCGTTCGTGGCATTGGGTGACGATGACCATCGGCGGCGCGCTCATCCTACTGTCGTTCATGTGGGACTGGCAGAATCTCCTGGCGGGTGGCCTTCCCCGTCCGTTCGCGTGGACGCTGTTCGGGGCCGGAGAACTCTTGGGAATCGCGGCGTTTATTCACGCGTGGGCGTCCCGATGAAACAGGCGAACGATCATCATCGCGACCGCGTGAACCGCGTGCTCGACTACATCGGCCAGCATTTGGACGAGGATCTTTCGCTCGCGCGTCTATCCGAGATAAGCTGCTTCTCCCCATTCCATTTCCATCGAATTTTTATCGGAGCGACCGGCGAGACGCTGAACGCCCATGTGCGGCGTGTGCGCCTGGAACGCGCGGCGCTCCTGATGAAGACATCGCCGCGAAAGCGGATCACCGACGTCGCTCTCGAGGTCGGCTTCGCAGGCACAGCGGAGTTCTCGCGCGCCTTCCGGAACCACTTCGGCTGCACCGCGAGTTCGTGGGATCGCCGTAGTCCGCTCGAGAAAAGCAAGATTTGCAAAGTACCGGAGATGCTTTCCTTTTACTCTTTAGAAGAGCTGGAAAGCTGGAAGGCGGCCTCGAAAGCGCGGGTCGGGATCAGCCGGCTGAGCGCATTTCGTTATGTCTATATCCGAGTCCTCGCGCCGTATGGCAACAATCGATTGGTCGACGCGTATCACTCGCTCATTGCGTGGCTGGCGGAACGGGGCACTGACGTGCAGGATGTGCTCTTTATCGGGATGTCGCTCGACGATCCGTCCATCACGCCGTCGGAAAACTGCCGCTACGATATGGGTGTCGCTTTCCCGAAACTTCCGGGCCGCGATGATATGTTCGGGGAGATTATCCGATCGCGCGGGCGCAAGCTGGTCGAACGTCCGCTGCCGATTTCGCTCGAATGCGGCCCGCGCGGCTTCAGCATTCGCGATTTTGAGCCGCAGGAAATCGCCGCGATGCATTGCGTTGGCGATCTCGGCCTGGTCGATCGCGCGTGGCATTATATGTATCGCGTGTGGCTGCCAGCGGTCGCCTACGATCCGGCCGACCTGCCCGCCATGGAATTATTCGTTCGATTACCGGAGGAAATAGGATGGGAGACATTCGATCTACAGGCTTGTATACCCGTCGTACGGCTTTAATGATGGCAACCGCGGCGATCCCGTTGTGGCCGCAATCTAAATCAGGAGGGAAAAAGATGGCACATCCAGTAGTGCATTTTGAGATCGGCTGCAGAGACATCGCGAAAACCGGGAAGTTTTTCGGCGAGCTGTTCGGCTGGAACATCGGGCCAGGCCCGGCGCCGGCAATCGACACCGGTGGCGCCGGTGATCTTTCCGGACACATCACCGCGCTCGGCCACGAACCGCAGCATTACACCATCTTCTACGTCGAAGTAGATGACGTGCAGGCGGCTCTCGATAAAGCCGCGTCGCTGGGCGGCAAGATGCTGGTTCCGCCGATCAAAATCCCGACCGGGACGTTCGCCTGGTTCGCCGATCCCGAGGGCAACACTATCGGTCTGCTGAAACGCTCCTAGCCCTTACCAGCTTCGCTGCGCTGATCGCTTGCCCTACATGCCTTTGCGTGTGCTCGGCGAGGTGCGTCAGCAAGCCGATCACGGTCGTTGGCATTTGCTTTCGGCCCACCGTGCGCGGTTCCGCCAGGCTGGTGGGGTCGATCGTGCGGATCGCGGCTTCGGCTCGATCGAGATATTCGCCGAGCTCCGCCAGCAGTTGCTCTCGCGACGCGCCGGCTTCGTGCTCGGAATCGAGCGCGTCAAGTTGTGCCGCTGAGAGCGCCTGGCCCATTAAATACGTCACCAGGCGATCCACGCTGCGGCCGATGTGGCGCACATGAAATCCAGCCGAGCCTAGTCCATATGGCTTCGCCCAGATTTGTTGTGTCGTGAGTCCGGCGGTGTAATGCTCCAGATCTTCTCGGGCCTGAAGAAATGAGTACAGCACCGGCACGATCAAAGCCGGCGTTGCTTGGATCGGACCTCTGAGCCATGGTTCCGGGAGCATTCTTCTAACATAGATTGCTCCCGGCCGGTTGACGAGGCTACGCCGCAGTGGATTTTCCAGACCCTGCAAGTCGTTCCGACTTCACGCGCGCTCCTAGCATGGTCAGAGTGCGATGCGCCGATAGCGCTGCGCCTTCCTGCCACGCGCCGACGTGAGCGCAATGGTCGCCCGCGAAATAGAATCGATCGTCGGGCTGGAAGCATCCCGTTCCCGTAGTTTGACAACTTGGCGAGCAGCTCCGGTTTCGCGATCGCCGCGCCGGCGCGTAACCCCGCCATGCCATAGAGTTTCGAAAACGTCCGCAGCACCATCACATCCTTGTCGGCCCCAACGAGGTAGGACGACATCGCCGCGGTCGACAAGTGGATGTAGGCTTCGTCGATCAACACCACGGAGCCCGCGGGTTTGTTCGCAACCAGCCACTCGATATCTTCCTGCGGCGTGATCGTGCCAGTCGGATTATTGGGATTGCAGATATAGAACAGCCCGGCGTTGGGCGCCGCCGCGACCATCGCCTTCACATCGTGCTTGAAGCTTCCTTTGATCAACGGAACACGCATCACTGGCGCGCCGATAAATTCGGCCGCTCGGGCGCCTGCTTCGTAGCCAGGATCGGCAACCACGTATGGCCGATCCTTCGCGGTAAACGAAAGCACGGCGCGATGCAGCGGATCGCTTGAACCGGGAAATACCGTGACGTAATTTCGCTTCACGCCTTCCTGTTCGGCGAGCAAAGTCGCGACCGCCGCGCCCTCCTCATTCAGATAACGGCCGCCGCGCTGCACGATGGCGTGGATCGCCTCGGCCGCTTCCGGGCAGGGTCCCATCGGATTTTCGTTGGCGTTGATCCTGACGGCATCGGGAGGAATCGGAGGACGATCCGGACGCTGCGCGAGCGCCTGTTCGTTATAGAAAGGAAGCGCGGCGCCGGCGGCCACCAGCGTCGCCATGCGATGAAAATTCCGGCGCGAAAACCCTCGCCGGGAGAGGTCCGCGGTTTCATTTTGCGTGAAGATTTCCAGCATAGTGCCAATCTCCTGATTCGTCGCCTGACGTTAGGGCTTGGCTCAAACTTTGAGCTGGAAGGATGGTTGGGAACTTTGGACGGGGGGCGGTGAATCGCGGTCCATCGTGGACCGAGCCCGCTAAATTGAAATCATACTACCACAGGTTCGCGATTACGCATACGGTGGGCAATGAATCTCGTGGCCTAGTGCTTCTTGCTGAATTTTCTATTCAGGTCCGGCCAGAATTCCTTCAGGATGTTGGACGCCATGTCGACGCCGAGCTGAATGCTCAACTTCGACACTGCATTGGAGGCCGTTCGATTATCCGCATAATAGGCGTTGGAAATCGCCACGGCGGCCGAGTTTCCGAGAACCTCGGAGTAGTTGAACTCGGTCTTGCCTGAATCACCGTGCGTGAGAAAGATCTGCCCGGCGGCATACTCGAGCCGCGACCATCCGCTTCCCGTGCCCTTGCGAAAATATCGGGGGTCTTGATGCAGCAGGGCGGGGAACACGCCCTCCGTCATGTAATCTCCGATGAGGAAATCGCCATACGCCGCCCCAAAGTATCTTCCGTATCCCAAAGCGCCTTGGCCGAAATCGCGATTGGCATTGGTTAGCTGATTGTCGCCGGCAAACAACGCTGCCAGCACCACTGTTCCCCTGTCAAAAGAATCCTGCGTCGCGATCTTGAACTTCTCCGCGCTAGTCAGTGGTTCATAATTCCGAAGGCTGGGCGAAGTTCGGTAGTTGGGAATGATTCCGAATAGCCGTTTACTCTCGGTAGGCGCAGGCTGATTCGGATCGCCCGGCGTAACTTGTTGACCCGATACGGCGGACATTACAATCGCCGTCCCAATGCTAAGAACGAATAATCGTGTTTGCACCAAAGCCCTCAAAACTTTGATGTATTTCGAGGACCAGACGCTTCACGATTTGGATCTGCCGCCCAGCTTTTTTCGCGACTCAACCGATCTTGGCTGCCTTCTCGAGCTTGGTCGATTCGTTCTCTAAGCCTCGTGCAAACACCTTGAACTCCTTATCAGTGGTCTGCACGCCCGGTTTATCCAGGAGCACGCGCAGTTGGTGAGTGCGGCCTTGAATCTGTTCAATCAACGCTTTGCTCTGATCCAGATCCGTCTTTTCAGTCTGCGTTAAGCTCCCCTGCATCGCGTCCAGCCGGGCGAGATTGATCTGCATCCGCTCGACAGACGGTTTGATTTCGTTCCATTGGCGATCGTATTCCAGCCACGTGGCGCCGGAAGTTCCCACGATACTCGCCAGGTGCATTGAGGCGGAGCGCACTTGTGCCGCATCCGTCTGGATATCGCGGAACAGCCGGGCTGCTTTCTGCGTATCGGTGTTCTTTGCCGGGTTGTCCGCGGCGCGAACAAAGCCAGCAGTCGAGGCAAGCAGCGTGATCGCGATGATAGATCCACTTAAATAATTCGACTTCATTTTCATTCCCTCTCTCGCGCCGATCCAGTGAACGGCGCGCGATTTTATTTCTGCGATTTCAGTCTACGTCCAGGACGTGACCTAGAGGAATCCCGTTTGGATGGTATTCTGCGGCGCCTTAATGACTCGGTCGCAATCCGTCCAGCTCTGCATGCGTTTGCAGGTAACTCAGGACCTGCGCTCGCGACAGCACGCCTTCCAAATGGCCATGAGAGATCACCGGAAGCTGGTTGAGATCGTTGCGGGCCATCGACTCGAGCGCGGCGGTCAGAAGATCTTCCGGCGCAACGGATTGAAGTTGCTCGAGAGGCCGCATGATATCGTCCAGCGTGGTGAACGGCCATCGCGCGCGCTCAATCTGTTTGACCTCATGAGGTGTGATGAGTCCCACGATCTCGCCCTTTTCCACCACGAAGAAACAACGCTGGCCGGTGCGCAGCAATTCGTGCTCGACGAAGTTCTGCACATTTAAGAAACCATCCACGGAAGGGCAGTCCTTGGTCATCACATCCGCGACCTTTACGTTCTTGAGCGCGTGCGAAAGTCCGACGCGAACGTAACTTTCTCGCGCGGCCTGCAACAGGAACCATCCGATGAAGGCGATCCACAGACCACCGACGCCGGCGCCTCCGAAGAACCGCAGGATGCCGAGGCCAATGAATGCGAACGCAACGAATTGACCCGCGACTGCGGCCAGCTGCGTGGAACGATCGGCATCGCCTGTCTTCCACCAGATCAGCGCGCGCAAGACGCGGCCTCCATCCAGCGGATATCCCGGCAAGAGATTGAATCCCGCCAGCGTCAGGTTGATGAAGCCCAGCCACTGCAGCATCGCGATCCACGGATTGGTTGAGGCCCCGCCAATCAAGTGGGCCGAGCCGAGGCAGACCGCGCCAATCACCGCGCTGGTGAGCGGTCCAACAAACGCCATCCAGAATTCGATCTTCGCGCTCTCCGGGTTCTTTTCGATCTGCGAAACTCCGCCGAGAGCGAACAGGGTGATCTCCTTCACCGGCATGCCGTGCGTGGACGCGACCAGTGAATGCGCGAGCTCATGAAGGAGCAGAGAGACGAAGAACAAAACCGCCGTCGCGATGGCCAGAGTCGCGATCACGTTGTCGCCCCACCCCGGGTTGCTCGCGTGGAACTGTGCGGAGAGCGAAAAGACAATCAGGAGAGCAATGATGAACCAGCTGTAGTGCAGCCCGATCTTAATCCCGAAGATCGAGCCGAGTTTGATTTGTGATTGCACGGCGCATGCTCCTGTGATCGCGTTCCGTCTAAATAGATGCTGCTCGCCATTGTAATGGTCCGCTGCGAACTTATGCAGTATCTGCTCCTGCAGCAAAATACCAGAGTTTCGCGATTGAACGCCTATGCCAAAAGTCTTAAGCTCCTTGGCAGGAAGGTTTTGGAGCGATCAGGGACCAAGTTCAATGTCGCATTTGCCAACTGGCATATTCGACGCGCTCCCGGGTAGCAGTTGTTGCGAAATAAGGATCGATATAGGTTGAGTCATGCCGAAACTAACGGGGTTCGCATTGTGGATTGCAAGTGCGGCAGCAGTGTTCGGGCAAGGCAGCTTCGGACAGATCGCATTCGGTGGTTGCTGGCAAACCACGCTGACCTTGATCAACCAGAACACGGCCGCGACCGCCAACGTCACGATTTCCTTTTACGGCGACGACGGCTCTCCGCTGAATACGCCGGTCCAAGGAATCGGAACGATGACCAGCTACAAGTTCACGATCCAGCCGGGCAACGTGCAGGACGTGATCCTGTCCAATTCCGATACCAACTCGAGCGCTGTAGAAGGATGGGCCAACGTCGCCACCACGGGTGACATCGCGTTGGGCGGGCAAGGCTCATTTCTGTGCCGGATCGCAGGAAGGCCGGACTATCAGTCGGTGGTGCCGCTGAGCGCATTGAAATCCTCGCCATGTTTGGTTCCCTTCCCGGAAGGGGCCAATCCCACGATCCTGGTTCCGTTTGACGATAGCGCGTACACCACATCCGTGGCGATCGCCAACACCACTAACGCCGCGCAGAACTTCTCGATCGAGTTTGATGATTCATCCAACAATCTCCTGCGCAAAGACGTGCTGAGCTTCGGACCGATGGAACACCTGGCGTTCGCCACCACCGATCGATACCCGGAACTGGCGGGGACCAAAGGCGTTTTGCGACTCTTCACCGATCCCGCGAAGGTCACAGTTCTGGGATTCATGTTCAACCCCACAGGACCGTTCACCACGATCCTGCCAGTGATTCAGTAGGGAGACTCAAATATGGAATCTCCGCGCCAATCCGAACGCGATTTGAATAGCCGGCTGGACAGTTATTTCGCCATGCTGCGCTCCTCGCTCACGGCCCGGCTCAAACGCCGCGCCAGCAATTGGCATCTCTATGCGGCAGTCGGCGGATCAGCGATGGCGATGGCGACCGGGCTCTCGGCCGCGGCGGTCGGCACCGGCACGCGTGCGTTCATGCCGGCGCCTACCGGCAGCTCCCGGACCAGCCGCCGGCACGGTTGGGAAGCGGACAACATCGCCCTCAAGCACCCGATGACGCATCCGATGCAGCTCGCCGCTGCCTTAGATCAAGGAGTCCCTTCGCGCAGCGCAGTTGAGGCGAAAGATAGCGCAAGCCAGACGCCCACGATCACGGGGATCGGTCCGAATTCCGGATCGGTGGTGCGCGTCGGCGCGATTCAATCAGGTCAGTTGGTGTCGATTCTGGGAACGAATCTGGCGACGCAAACCGCTTCCTGGAATAACGATTTTCCGACCTCGCTCGGCGGCACCAGCGTGGAGATCGACGGCAGACCTGCCTATCTCCTGTTTGTGAGTCCTGGCATGATCACGCTGCAGGTGCCGGACGACACCGCGACCGGCGCGATTCCAGTGATGGTTGCGACTGGGGTTGGCTCGGTGACATCACGCGTAAATTTAGTTCCTTACGAACCACAATTTAACGCGTTGGATGGCTCTTATGTTTCCGGGATCATTCTACGACCCGACGGATCGGGCGCGTTCGGCGGCGGCAGTTACGATATTCTCGGGCCGGATGGGAACTTCTTCGGATATCCGACGGTCGCGGCTGTGCCAGGCGACCAAGTCGAGCTATTCGGCAGCGGTTTCGGTCCCACCAGTCCGGCCGTTCCCGCTGGGCAGCCGTTCAACGGCGCAGCCCCGATCACCACTTCCTTCACGCTTAACATCAACAGCATCAAGGTTGCGACCACTTTCGTCGGTTTGACCGGCCCGGGACAATATCAGGTCAATCTGACCGTACCGCCGGGGCTGGGCGAGGGCGAAGTTCCGGTTTATGGGTTCGTGGGCACCAAAGCTACCGTGCCACTCCTGTTCTCGCTGCGAGGGAGCCCGCCTCCCCCGGTGACCAGCACGGGGACGTTCGTCGCAGGAACGGGAGGCGAACCCGGCGGGCCCGGCGGCGGAGGCTTCCAAAGCGGGGGAACTTTTGGCGGATCTGGTGGAGGTACGGGCGGTGGGTCAGGCGGAGGTTCGGGTGGCGGATCGGGTGGCGGATCAGGCGGCGGATCGGGCGGAGGATCGGGAGGCGGATCAGCGCGGCCCGCTCATGGCGGTCACTATCAGCCGAAGCTTCGGTTTCCGCAGGTAAGTCCGGGAGGTAAAAGATGATCTGGAAACGTGCAGAGTGGTGGATCGCCGTCGGCGGAATGTCACTCGCGGCATTCAGTCAGTCGAACGCGCCGGTTCCCGACGATCCTCTAGAAGTAGTCACCGGCCAGATTCAACCCGCGACGACGGCGGCTCAGCGATCGGCTGCTCTTCAACTTTTGACTCGCGCCCGCTCGAGCTATGCGCTGCGAAGCGCTGGGAGGGGGTATACCCTGGACGTCACGTTCAAGGTCGATTCCGGCGGGCAGACCGAATTCGATGGCGCCTGGGAGATGCAGGATGTGTTCGATCCCAAGCAAGGCATGCGTTGGACCGCGAGATTGAATGATCAATTCACGCGCCTCCAGATTTCAGCGAATGGGAAGCTTTTCTCGGAGAGCACGACCAGTTACATTCCATTGCGTTTGCACGAAGCCAGAGCCGCGCTGCTGGATCCCATCCCCGGGGCGCAAAGCGCCAGCCATGATGTGATTCGAACGTCGATGGCGATGTTCCGTGGCGTCGAGCTCACTTGCGTGCTCCTTTCGACTCCGGCGAACGCCGCGGCTGGGGCGGCGGTTACCGGACGGCGCTGGGATGAAACCGAGGAGTGCATCGATGCCCGTTCGGGGTTGCTGCGGATCCATTCACAAGCGCCGGGCCGGTACTTCGCCTACGACTATTCGAACGCTCCGCAGTTCGCCGGACACATGCTGGCGCGATCGGTGATCATCACGGAAGGCGGGAAGACCGTATCGGAGATCCTGGTGCAGCGGCTCACTCCAACTCCCGCAGCCGATCCGAACTTGTTCGCGGTTTCAAGTGACATGAAGGCGAGAGGCCGCGCTGCATCGATGGCCGGGGCGTTGAAGTACGCGCACGCTTCGGGATCAGGTCCGGTCTCGCACACGGTATGCGTGTTCGGATTGGTGACCGCGTCCGGTGAATTGATCGATGCGCATTCGCTGCAGCCATCGGATCCGAACAGCCAGGCAGCGGTGGATGCCGTGAAGCAGATGAAATTCGCCTCGGAGGATCCTACGGGAGCGCCGCCCCAGCAGCACTTGATCTTCGTGGTGGAGAATTTCGCTTCTACGGGAAGCTGATGCTGGTGATGGATTCGAAATGCCGGTGATTCTTGTACTCCACGTCGACTCTCACGCGGCTGCCTGAGTAATACTCGACCACGAAATCGGCAGCCACCGGAAGCAGATGCGGAGCGTCGCCGATTTTGACGTAGTCCCAGGAGACGGTCTCGATTCTGTGCGAAAAATCGAATTGCTCGGGAAAGTCGAGGGCTTCTTCTTCGAGTTGAAGCACGTTGCCCCCGCGATCGCTGCTGGGAGCTTCGCTGAAATCTTCGATAAAGACGCGGCCCTTTCGCGCCGGATTATAGCGAGCGTATTCATTGGTGAACGGCCCAAAGCAGCCATCCGCGGGCGATTCAAACCGGTATTCGAGCACCCGCTTGCCGCGCATCACCGCCGTTCCCGCATATTCGATTTTGGTAGGGCAGCGCAGATCGAAAATCGGCCGCAGTTCGGTGCCGAAACCGCCGCTCCATTTGAAGCCTGGCAGAAACTGATAGGGTTGCTTCCACTGCCTTCCGTCACGGCGGACCTTCTGCCGATCCGATCGATTGCCTTTAACCGTGATCTCGGTTTCAATCTTGTCGAGATAGCGCCAGTCCGGAAATCGAGCTTCGCCGGTATATCGCTTTCCGGTTTCGTCGGCAACGAAATTGGGGAGATGCGCGATGTAGTTCAGATTGACCTCGCGCGCGCGTTCGAGTTTCGCGTGTGCTTCGATTTCGGCGGGACTCAGCACCGGCGGATCGTTCATCTTCACTACCGCCGGCGCGGGAACACGTACATCGGGAGGGAGCAAGAGATTCAGCGGCTCACGCCACGCCGGAAGGCGAAATGCGCGAACCAATTCTTCGGGAGACGCAGTGCGCACAAAGCGAATCTTGGTCAGCTCGATGAACAACAGCCGCCCGACGGCCTCTTCCAGGATCGGATTGATTTCTTTGCAGGCGATCTCCACGTGATCGCCCAGCCGATACTTCGCTGCGATTGTCGCGGCAGAAAGCGAAGACGTATTGGGCAGCCGCGCGTCAACCGCGATGCGATCTGGAAGGCGGACCGAAATGGATTCGCGGCCCAGCAATTCCAGGCTGCCGGAGAACTTCAGATCCGCTGCAAACGCGCCGATCGGCAACAGCATTGCGGCCAGCAGCGGGAATCGCACACCCATACAGTCAAACTATATTACGCAGGAGCGGCTCATGGGTCCGCATAAAGTAGCGTTGGTCGGATGGGATGCGGCCGATTGGAAGGTGATTCGTCCGCTGATCGACGCGGGCAAGATGCCGAACGTCCGGCGCCTGATCGAGAACGGAGCGACGGGCGCCATCGCCACTTTGCATCCGCCGCTTTCACCGATGCTGTGGACCTCCATCGCCACCGGCATGCGACCGTTCCAGCACGGCATCCACGGCTTCACCGAACCAACCGCCGACGGGCGCAGCGTGCGCCCGGTGACCAATCTTTCGCGAAAAACGAAAGCGATCTGGAACATCCTCAATCAAAATGATCTGCGCAGCATCGTGATCGGCTGGTGGCCCAGCTTTCCTGCCGAGCCGATCCACGGCGTGATGGTGTCGGATCACTTCCATCGCGCCACTGGCCCGATTGGAGCTGGATGGCCGCTTGCGCCGCACGCCGTTCATCCACCCGAATTGGCCAAGACGCTGGCGGACTTGCGCATCCATCCCGATCAATTGACTCCGGAAATGATCGAACCGTTCGTGCCGCTGGCGCGCGAGATCGACCAGGATAAAGACCAGCGCCTCGCGATGCTGCTGCGGACGCTGGCCGAATGCATGAGCATTCACGCCGTCGCGATGTGGTTAGTCGAGCATCAGTCGTGGGATTTTTTCGCGGTTTATTTCGACGCGATCGATCACTTCTGTCACGCCTTCATGCGTTACCACCCGCCGCGCCAGTCCTGGATTGGCGAACGCGATTTCGAGCTTTATCACAACGTGGTTGCGACGGCGTATCAGCTTCAGGATGGGATGCTCGGTGAACTGCTCGCCAAAATGGACGCCGCTACGAACGTGATTCTGATGTCCGATCACGGTTTTCATCCCGATCATCTACGTCCGCGGTCGATTCCCAATATTCCTGCGGGCCCGGCGATCGAGCATCGCGATCTCGGGATCCTGGCGATGAGCGGACCGCGCATTCAGCGCGGTGGTTTTGTGCACGGCGCTTCGCTGCTCGACATTACTCCAACGATCTTGACCCTTTTCGGATTGCCCGTCGGCGAGGACATGGACGGCAAAGTTCTGCTGCAGGCGTTCGCCGAAACTCCGCGTGTCGAATTCATTCCGAGCTGGGAGCGCGTACCCGGAGCGGACGGACGCCATCCGCCGCACACCCGACTCGATCCCATCGCGGCGCGCGAATCGCTGGAGCAGATGATCGCGCTGGGATACATCGAACGGCCCGACGAAGATCGTGAGAAAGCAGTGATCCGCACGCTGCGCGAGTTGCGCTTCAACCTGGGCGAATCCTATCAGGATGACGGGCGCCACGCGGAGGCGCGCGAAATCTTTCGTGAGCTGCATCACGGTGATCCCGCGGATTCGCGGTACGCGGTGCGGCTTTTTGTTTCATGCCAGGCGCTCGGATTGCACCAAGAGATGCGGGGCATTATTGATGCGTTCGGGGATGGCGCAACCCCGCTGCTCGATCTACTGCGCGCTCAATTGTGGATTGCAGAACATCGCGATGCTGATGCCGCCGCTGCGTTAGAACGCGTAATGCGATCCGATCTGCTTCGTCCCGGGATGTTTTTGGAAATCGCGGATTTGTATCGCCGGCTGGGGCGTTGGCGCGAGGCGGGTCAGGTTTATGAAAAGGCGCTCGCGCTCGATCCCGACAACGCGCGGGCGCACCTCGGATTGTGCCGCATGGCTCTGCGACGCCGCAAATTCGCCGCTGCGGCCCATGCCGCCCTCGATGCGATCGAGCGCACGTATCACGATCCCGAGGCGCACTTCCTGTTGGGCGTGGCCCTTGCGAGATTGAAAGAATACACGCGCGCGGCCGATGCATTTCGCGCGGCGATTGGTGTGAATCCGAATTTTCCTCAAGCGCATGTGCGGCTCGCCGGGCTGCTCGAACAGCATCTGGGCGATTCGGAATGTGCCCGGGAACATCGGCGGCTGGCCCGGCAGATACGCAGCGGCAAGCGTCCGCCGCGATCGGCAGAGACTGTCGTGGAGATCAGCCGCGCCGTTCCAGCTCAGCACGGCATGGCCACAATGCCGCCGCTCGACCAATGCGTGATCGTGGTCACCGGACTACCGCGGTCAGGCACATCGATGCTGATGCAGATGCTCGCCGCGGGTGGCGTGCCGATTCTCTCCGACGGGCTGCGCGCAGCCGATGAGGACAACCCGCGCGGTTATTTCGAATTCGAGCCGGTGAAGAATCTTCTGAATCATTCGAATTGGTTGCTCGAAGCCAAGGGCAAAGCAGTGAAGATTGTCGCGCCGTTGCTCACCGCGCTTCCTGGTGGCCTGCCGTGCCGCGTCATCCTATGCGAAAGAGATTTGAAGGAGGTACTCGATTCGCAGGAACGAATGATGCGTCGCCGAAACCACACGACGCCAATGACTCCGGAGCGGCGAACCATGCTCAAGAACGAGTACACCCGCACGCTCGCCCGAATCGAGGCGATACTGCTCCGCCGGCCGGACACGCAGTTGCTGATGGTCGATCACGCAGCCGCGATCGCCGATCCGCTGGGTATCGCGCAGAAGCTCGCGCAGTTTCTCGGGAAGGGATTGAACGTGCAGCGTATGGCAGCGGCCGTCGATCCCTCGCTTCGCAGAAATTTCGCTCGCGGCGGCGGGCTTGGACCTTAGTAGGCGGCCTTACTGGTCTCTACCCATTGTTGGAACAGGTACGTTCCCGCCAGCACTACCCCGAGCGAAAACACGACGATGGTGAGTGCTTTGCCCCAGCGATCCACCATGTCGAGCCGCTGCGACACGGAGGCCTGATGCGATACCACAGCGGTGTCGACGTCTCGCAGATGAAGCAGATCGTCCTCATTAAAATGCGCTACAGCAAGACGATAGAGGGCCAAGCCGAGCACCACCATCGCACCCGCCAGCCACACAATTACGAACGCGTTCAAGAGCATAGAATTTCTCCTTCGCGTTGGTTGTGTGCACGCGCACGTCCAGATTACTGGTTCTGATTCCCGCCACCACCGGTGCTGGGCTTCGGAGCAATCGGCAGCTTGCGCTGGCCCCAGGTAGGCGAGGGAGGTTCCGTGTTGGTGCGCGTCACCGGCTTTTCCTTCAGCATGCGCAGCCCTTCCTGAACGGCGCGCTCAAGCTGAGGGTCGTGACCCGCGATCACGTCTTTGGGCCAATTTTCGACATCGACATCCGGCGGGATGCCTTCATTCTCCACCGCCCATTTGTTTTCGCGAGTGAAGAAGCCGCCGCGCGGCGCAATCGCCGAGCCGCCGTCGACGAACACAGGAGTATCGGCGGTGTGCACTAATCCTCCCCAGGTTCGCTTGCCCACCAGTTCGCCGATCTTGCGATGACGGAACATCCACGGCATCAGGTCGCCGCCGGAGCCCGCCATTTCATTAATGATCATGACTTTGGGGCCCCAGATTCCGGCAGCCGGACTGGTGAAGGGAACGCGATCGCCGGCCACATTATTAAAGTAGCCGTCGAAATCGCGCTGCAGCACGTCGATGATGTAATCGGCCGCCGATCCGCCGCCGTTGAAGCGTTCATCGATAATCGCGCCGAGTTTGTCCTGCTGCGCGAAGTAATATCGATTGAAACTGGTGTAGCCGGGCTGTCCGGTGTTCGGCACATAGACGTAGGCGAGTTTGCCGTCCGACAATTTGTCGACCAGACGGCGATTCGCTTCCACCCAGGCTCGCGTTCGCAGGCCCTGTTCGTTGTTCGTCGGAACGACGGTGATTTGCCGCGCGCCTTCCATCACCGGTTTTGAGTTGATGGTCAGCGAGGTCTGCCGATTCGCGGTGCCGTCCAGTAATCGATAGATGTTGTCGGGCGCCTTCAGCTCCTCGCCATTGATCGCGATGATGTAATCGCCCGCGGAAACTTCAACGCCCGGCGTCGCGAGCGGTGCGCGCAGATCAGGATTCCAGCTTTCGTTGTCGTAGATCTTCGTGATTTTGTAGCGCCCGTTTTCGACCGTGAAATCCGCGCCCAGCAATCCACCGGGGTCGGTTGGCGTCGCCGGCATATCGCCGCCGCGCACATAAGAATGTCCGATGGAGATTTCCGCGCCCATCATGTCCATCAGGTAATTGAGATCGGCACGATGGTTGATGTACGGCAGAAACTGGCTGTACATTTCCTTCATCTTGGGCCAATCCGAGCCGTGCATGTTGGGCACGTAGAGATAATCGCGCTGCTGGCGCCAGTCTTCATAGAAGATCTGCTTGAACTCCTCTTTCGGTTCGAGATACATGCGCAGTTGCGCGTTCAAGCGGCCCGCGCCTGCTTGCGGCGCCTGACGATCGGCATCGACCAGGAATAGCGCAGGACCCGCCGCCGCTCCGCCGCCCCCGCGACCGCCTCGGCCACCGCCGCCTCCTCCACCACCCGCCGCGCGATAAACCAGCTTGTGTCCATCGGCGCTGACGGCGTAGGATTCGACACCCGTGACGAACGTCGCGGCACGGCGATCACTTAAGCGATAGCGTTCGAGCGAGCTGCCGCCGCCTCCACCCCCGCGTCCTCCGCCACCGTTGCCGGCGCGACCGCCTGCTTCGAGGTAATAAATGGTCCCCGCTGCGCCCGATTTCAATTCCGAATATTGGCGATCGGCGATGCCGGGGACAGCCAGGATGCGCTGCTGGATTCCATCGAAATCAATCGCGACGGTGACCAGGGTGCGCGCACCGCGTGCGGGAGCAGGCGTTTGTTCACCATCCGCTGCCGCAGCGGCTCCGCCACGACCACGACCGCCTCCGCCACCACCCGCAGGAGCATTTCCGACGCCCTTGTCTTCATCGCTCTCCGGAAGCAGCGGACTCGGCTCACCCTTTTTAAGAATCGTGAGATACACGCCGAACGTTTCGTCGTGATCGTACGACGTCATATCCAGCCACTGCGATTTCAATCCGAAATCGGTGGATGCCAGGAACCACAGATATTTTCCGCTCGCATCCCACGCCGGCCAGACCGAATCGGCGAGCCCGTCGGTCACCTGCTTCGTCTCGCCCGTCTCGACGTTGCTGATGAAAATCGCGTGATAGAGCGATCGCAAGTGCGCCGCATAGGCGACCCACTTCGAATCGGGACTCCACACCGGATTTACGGTGCGGGTGGGAACCATCCAGGGATCGTTGCCGATGGTCTTCGCCTGCCCGCTCGCGATATCGAGTACCCATACGTGCAGGTTCGTATCGGTATAGAGCAGCTTCTTCGAATCAGGCGACCAGGACGCGGTGTAGTAATGCGTCGGCTTGGGCAGCGAGATGTCGCGCGGCGGCGTCAGTCCGTCCTGCGCTTCGATCACCAGTTGGTATTCGCCCGACTTGTCGCTGAAATAGGAAACGAATTTTCCATCGGGCGACCAGGCGGGCTCATGCTCGGCCGATCCGCTCGAATGCGTGAGGTTGCGAACGTCGCCCTTTTCAGCAGGAATGGTGAAGATATCGCCGCGAGCCTCGACCGCCACGCGCGCGCCGGTGGGCGAAATGGTCAGATTGCTCATGCGGCTGCTGACGTCTTCCCACTTGGGCATCATCCACGGAAAATCGCCGGTCGCGGTGATGTTGACGACGTGCTCCTTGCCGCTCTTGGGATCGAGCTCATGAATGTAGCCCGCCTGTTCGAACACCACCACGCCCGCGCCCGAATCGAGCGTCTTCACGTCGAAATCAGTGAACTTCGTTAGCTGCGCCAGCTTCTTCGATTTCGGATCATACGACCACACATTCGCCATGCCGTCGCGATCGGAAATGAAATAGACGGTGTCGCCGATCCAGGCCGGGTCCATATCTTTCGAATCGGTCCACGGCGGCGAGACCAGGTCGAACGTTTTCAGATCGACAATCCAGATCGGCCGATTCTGCCCGCCGCGATAATTGCGGCGCTCTTCGTCCCAGGACGAATTCATGCGATAGGCGATGTGCGTGCCGTCGGGCGAAATTTTTCCCTGATAGCCGCGCGGCAGCGCCATCGGCGTTTCCACTCCGCCATCGACGGGCACGGTCCAGAAACGCGTCATCGCGTTAGGGCCCTGGCTGGCGCGCGAGGAGGTGAACATGATCGACTTGCCGTCGGGAGTCCAGCCCTGCACGGTGTCGGCGCCGGGATGCCAGGTGAGGCGCTTCGGTTCGCCGCCTTCTGACGGGACCACGTACACGTCCTCACTGCCGGAGTAGCCGGAGCTGAACGCGATCAGTTTTCCATCGGGCGAGAAGTGAGGATTGACGGTGGTGCCGGGGAAACTGGTCACGCGCCGGGCACTGCCACCCGCGCGT
Organism: Terriglobia bacterium; assembly: GCA_963819125.1. Lineage (GTDB taxonomy): Bacteria > Acidobacteriota > Terriglobia > Bryobacterales > Bryobacteraceae > Palsa-187. The sequence goes on along the minus strand of CAWFUQ010000001.1, from coordinate 841,308 downwards.
TCGACCACCCAGACATTGCTCGCGTAGACGAACGCGATTTGGGTGGAGCTGACGGAGGGCATGCGGAGCATGCGTGTGGATGGTCCATTCGCCGCCGGGATGATGGGTTCAAAACAGGCGAGCGCAGCGACGGCAATCGAGAGGCGGAGGAGCAGCTTCGGGTGGGACATATCGGTCCAGTTTACTCCCGAATCACGCCGATCAACATGCTAGTAGAGACCGCCCGAGGGAGGGCCATTGCGCCCAACTCGTCAAGTGTGTGACAATCCCGCGCTAGGATCGTAGCAAATGGCCTGGACTTGTGAATGCGGAGCAACGTGCAATGGACGGTTCTGCAAATTCTGTGGACGTGGCAGTTCCGCGTCACAGGAAGCCAGCGTCGTTCCCGTCCATACTGTCCAGGCGCCGCGAACGGCTGTCCCTCGCCAGCCGGACACAATGATATTGTGCAAGGTCTGCGATCGCGGTCAATTGACGCGCCGGAGGGTCTATCGAATGAGCCCGCCGGTGGTGCTAATCGGATACATCTTACTCATTCCTTTTGTTATCACCGCCATCTTTTTTGGTCTCGTATTCATTAACGCTGTCTCTGATCCGCGCGATGAAGGAACTGGATTCGCAGCTACCTTCGCGCTGGCGATCGCTGTCACCGCTTTTGTGGGAGGGCTATTGGGATGGCTTCTAGTGATGAAGAAGAGCGTCCTCAAGTGCTCAGTCTGCGGAGCCGTGGTAAACGCTGCTTAGCTACGACAAAAATACGCTGCGGAATTATGAAATAATTCCCAGTACTTCGCCAATGAATTGGGTTTGCAAATGCGGCGCTGAGAACGACGCCAGATACTGCGAAACGTGTGGCCGTGAATTCGCGCCGCCCGCTGCCGCTCCAGCGGCGCCTGAGTCGATCACCAATAAGATTGTCGCTGGGGTTGCGCTGGCCTTTCTGGTGATCGCGTGGGTTTACACTCTCAACAATCATCCGCAAACGATCAGTAGGCCCTCTCCGGCGGCCGCTCAGGGGCCGACTACGATCCAAGAGCCACCCAATAGTGCGCCGGTGCAGCCTACCGAGCCATCTGCTTCAAGTTTGAGCGACGTTGATCTCAAGAAAATGAAGGACGCTTATCGCTTCGATTTGGCGCTCATCCGGGATATCAACAAAGTCCTTGCAGCACCTAGCGCAGAAAGCAAGGTCGAGATCTATTGCGAGCACAATGTTCGAGAGATGAACCATCTGCTTTCCGACCACGATCCAACTCTTGATGCAAACGGCCAGAACAACATCGCCGTTTGTAGCAATCGCATCTTTTCAGGAGTCGATCGCATGTTCACCGATCAGGAACTCATCGAAAAGCGAGATAAAACGAGTGCCGATCTCAGGATGATTGAGGCCAGATTGGGGGCCGCAAGCGTGGCCTCTGCTCAACTGGATGACGAGCGGAACGGCACGATCGCCCCGCCGCAGGTTGCGCCTCCCCAAAGTTCGCAGCCCGTCGACCATCCGGTGCCCGATGCTGCACAAACGTCGGGTGACCTTCACGCGATCGCAGACGCAAACGGAGTCGCGGTTTTCAGCAATCTCCCGGCCGAGCGACTTCACTTCGACTTTGACCATCAAGCCTGGCAGCCCACGATCGAAAAGCAGCCAGACGGCCGGAAAACGCTCACGATGCGATCGGTTGGTTCAACGAAGGCGACGGTTTGTAACGTTCATTGGGAGATCGTCCAGTGAATCGATCCCTCTAGAGGAACTCCTCCAGCCGATAGGGGATTGCATCCGGAGCCCAACGCCGTTACAATCTTGGTACGAGGCGATGCGTGCCCAACAGCACCGCTCACACGTTCAGCGCCGGGAGGCAGCGAGTATGACCACGATTCAGTCAGTCAGGACAGCCGGATTGGTTCTGGCCCTAGCAGGAGCATGCGGCATCGCGACGGCCGCGGATGTCAATTCTCGAACGCCGCCGACCTTTACTAAGGACGTCGCGCCGATCCTGCAGGAAAAATGCCAGGATTGCCACCGCCCAGGCGCGATGGCGCCGATGTCGCTGCTGACCTATCAGGAAGCGCGGCCCTACGCGAAATCGATCAAGGAACGGGTGCTCACGCGCCAGATGCCGCCGTGGTTTCTCGACAAGACCGTCGGCATCCAGCATTTCTCGAACGATATCTCTTTAAGTGATGTCCAGATCGCGACCATCAAGAATTGGGTCGATGCGGGCGCGCCGATGGGCGATCCGAAGGACATGCCGGCCGCCAGGAAATTCGACGACACCGGCTGGAAGCTTTCGAAGATCATGGGCAAAGAGCCGGACATGATCATCGAAGGGCCCGATTACGACATGCCCGCACATGGGCAGGATCAATGGGCTCGTCCGACCACCAATATCAATCTGGACCATCCCCGCTGGGTGCGCGCCGTCGAAATGCGCCCGTCCACCCAGACCGGCCGCAAGATGTTCCATCACATTCTGGCGAATCTGAGCCAGGACGAAACCAACGCGCCGTCCGCGCTGGTCAAGGTTGCGGCGGGCAACAGCAACCAGGGCGCCGGTGGAGCAGGCGCGGGCCTGTTGATGGAATGGGCGATCGGCAAGGGCTACGATATTTATCGCCCGGGCGCCGGTAAGCTGCTGATGCCCGGCGCGCGAATCCGCTGGGAATATCACGTGCATGCTTCGGGCCAGGAGATCAAGGATCATCCGCAGTTGGGCGTGTACTTCTATCCGGAGGGTGAGACTCCGAACTATCGCACCTACCTGACGCTGTTCGGCGCGAGTTCGCCGGGCGGCGGACTGGATCTGGCTCCTAACACGATCACCGCCAGCCAGGGCTATCACGTGCTGCGTTCGGCCGCGCGTCTTGAAAATTTCCAGCCGCATATGCATCTGCGCGGCAAGGCGATGTTGATGGAAGCGATTCTGCCTACGGGGCAGATTCAGACGCTGAGCTTTGTCGATCATTTCAACTTCAACTGGATGACCAACTACATCTACTCCGATGACGATGCGCCGGTGCTGCCCAAGGGCACCATCGTGCACGTGGTCGCGTGGCACGATAACACTACGGCGAATCCCAACAATCCGGATCCGAATCAGTGGGTCGGCTATGGCGATCGCACCGTGGATGAAATGGCTCACGCGTGGGTGAACGTCACCTATATCACTGACGAAGATTACGCGGAGTGGGCGGCGAAGCATCCTCGCGACCATGGCGAGTGCTCGCGGCCAGCAAGGGCCGCAGTAACAGCTAGCCCGAATTTTAAACCGCTCCCTTTGGTCGCGGCTCATTCGAACGCGTGACAACAATCCGCGACAATGAGCCGTGACCATAGGGAGCGGTTTATCGTTACAGGCCTTTCGCTTCGGCGCGACGTGTACTAAGCTTGAACGCATGTTGCGTCTCTTCTGCGTATTCGCGCTGTCGATCACCGTTGCATCGGCACAGTCTGGACTCTCCGGCACCAAGAATGGTGAATGGCCGTCCTATGCCGGCGATCTGAGCAATTATCGCTACTCGCCGCTCGATCAGATCAACGCGACGAACTTCAGCAAGCTCGAAGTGGCGTGGCGATTTAAGACCGATAACCTGGGCACTCGTCCGGAGTTCAAGCTCGAAGGAACGCCGATTGTCGTCAACGGCATTCTCTATGCGACCGCGGGAACGCGGCGGTCGGTGGTCGCGCTCAATGCCGCGACGGGCGAGATGCTGTGGGTGCACGGCGAACACGAAGGCACGCGCGGAGCGGCCGCCGCCCGGCAACTTTCCGGACGCGGCTTATCGTATTGGACCGACGGCAAGGGTGACGATCGCATCATCTACGTCACGCCCGGATATCGCCTGGTGTGCCTCAACGCGAAAACCGGCGCGCCGATCAAATCGTTCGGAACGGACGGCCTGGTCGACATGAAAACCTTCGTCGTGTACGGCACAGGCAAGCCGATCGACCTGGTGGAAGGCGAAATCGGATTGCATTCCACGCCTTCGGTCACGCACAGCGGTGTGGTGATCGTCGGGTCGTCATTTCGAGAAGGCAACGCGCCCAAGACGCACAACAATACGAAAGGTCTGGTGCTCGCGTTCGACGTGCACACCGGCAAGAAACTTTGGCAGTTCAATACCATTCCAAAGCCCGGCGAATTCGGTAACGACACGTGGCAGCAGGAATCATGGGCGACTAACGGCAACACCGGCGTGTGGACGCAGATCGCCGTGGATGAAGATCTCGGCCTGGTTTATCTCCCGGTCGAAACGCCCACTTCGGATTACTATGGCGGCCAGCGCCCCGGCGCAAATCTGTTCGCCGAAACGCTGGTGTGCGTCGATCTGAAGACCGGCCAGCGCAAGTGGCATTTTCAGTTGTCGCATCATCCGATCTGGGATTACGATATTTCCTCCGCGCCGATCCTGGCCGATCTCAACGTGAACGGCCGCGTCGTCAAGGCGGTGATCCAGCCGACCAAGCAATGCTGGCTTGTTCGCGTTCGATCGCGTGACCGGCAAACCGGTGTGGCCGATCGAGGAGCGTCCGGTTCCCCAATCGGATGTACCAGGTGAAAAGACGTGGGCGACGCAGCCGTTCCCAACCAAGCCGCCGGCGTTTTCGCGGCAAGGCGTGACGCTCGACGATCTGATCGATTTCACGCCGGAGATGCATGCTGAAGCGGTGAAGATCGCGTCGCAATACAAGCTCGGTCCCATGTATACGCCGCCGGTGGAGAGCAAAGTGGGCGGACCGCTCGCGACGCTCACGCTGCCATCGCCCGCCGGCGGAACGAATTGGCCGGGCGCAGCGTACGATCCGGAGACGCACATCGTCTACGCGTACGCGCAGGAAACCATCACGCCTCTCGGGCTGGTGCGTCCGCCCAATAAAAATCTTACGGACATGGATTTCGTTCTTGGCCGGGCCGGCGCCGAGTTCCGGCTCTCTCCGCGCGGCGCGAGTGAAGGGGTCGGCGCCGACCTTACTCCTCCGCCTGCGCGCGGTACCGCCGCTCCTAGGGCTGCCCCGAATCAAAGCGTTCTTGGACCGGCCTTCAACGTCCGCGGGCTGCCGATGCTGAAGCCTCCCTACGGGCACATCTCCGCAATCAACATGGACACAGGCGATATCGTATGGCAGGTTCCCAACGGCGAGACGCCCGATTTCATTCGCAATAACCCCGCGCTCCAGGGCCTCAATATCCCGAACACCGGCCAACCAGGTTACGATACCGGAACGCTCGTGACCAAGACACTGGTCATTCAAGGCGACACGCAGGTGACCACCACCTCCGCCCATCCTCGCGGTGCGATGCTGCGAGCCTATGACAAAGCCACGGGCAAGGAATTGGGCGCGGTACTGATGCCCGCGCCGCAGTCCGGCTCGCCCATGACGTACAGCGTGAACGGCAAGCAATACCTGGTGGTCGCCGTCAGCGGCGGCAGCTATTCGGGCGAATATCTGGCGTTTTCGCTGCCCTGAAGTCCATGCAAGCCGCAAACCCGCGTCCGATTACCGTGACGGTTCTCGGCTTGATTTACATTCTGGTTGGCGCAGGGGGCTTCGTCGCGCACTTTGGCGAACTGCGATCGGGCAACGTGGTTACCTTCGACGGAATCGGCATCGAGTCACTCGAAGTAATGGCGATCGTCGCGGGCGCGTTTCTGATCCAGGCGCGCAACTGGGCGCGCTGGCTGGCGATTGCGTGGATGGCGTTTCATGTCGCCATCAGCGTGATTAATTCATGGAGCGAAGTTGCGATTCACGCCGCGTTCCTGATCCTGATCGCGTGGCTGCTGTTTCGCCGCGATGCGGTAATCTATTTCAGGCGTACCGGAGGGTGAATTGACAAACAAGCTCGTGACGATCGCGATGGCGTTGCTCCTGGTGCAGACGACGGTCGTCGCGCAGTCCGACGATCCTGCGCTGATCGCCAAGGCCAAGCTGATTCACAGCCGCGTGATCAAGCTCGACACCCACAACGATATCGAGCCGTCGAATTTCACTCCCGAGTGCAACTACACGATGCGCCTCACCACGCAGGTGAACCTGCCGAAGATGGTGGAGGGCGGCATGGATGTGTCGTTCATGATCGTGTACGTCGGCCAAGGTCCGTTGACTCCGGAAGGATTTGACAACGCTTACCGCCAGGCAATCGCGAAGTTCGACGCCGTGCATCGCTTCACCGAAAAAATCGCGCCCGATCAGATCGGATTGGCGCTGACTCCCGCCGACGTGCTGGCGCTGCACAAGCAGCATAAGCGCATCGCGGTGATCGGCGTGGAAAACGGATATCCCATCGGCATGGATATCAAGCGCGTCAAGGAATTTTACGATCGCGGCGGCCGCTACATGTCGCTGGCGCATAACGGCAACAGCCAGCTTGCCGATTCGAACACGGGAGAGGCGCAGGGCTACCTCTACAACAACGGATTGTCGCCGTTGGGCAAGGAAGTAATCGCGGAGATGAATCGGGTCGGCATGATGGTCGATCTGTCGCATCCATCCAAGGGCGCGAACATGGAAGCGATTCGCTTGTCAAAGGCGCCGGTGATCGCGTCCCATTCGGGCGTTCGGGCGCTGGCCGATGTCAGCCGCAATATGGACGATGAACAACTGCTCGCGCTGAAGAAGAATGGCGGGGTGATTCAAGTGGTCGGGTTCGCTTCCTATGTCAAGACGGATTCGAAGGAGCGCACCGATGCCCTCGCGAAATTGCGCGACGAGGTCGGACTCGCTGGCGGAGGCGGTGGTCGCGGCGGAGGTGGCCGTGGACGCGGCGGAGCTGACACGAATGCGACTCGCACCTGTCCAATCGAGAACGCGAGCGCTCCAGCGGAAGCTCGTCGAGGCGGCGGTGGTGGACGCGGGCGCGGGAATCCGGCGCTCGATACGCTGTCCCCGGAAAAGCGGGCGCAATACGACCAACGTCTTGCCGAGATCGACGCGAAGTATCCGGCTGCCGAGCGCGCCAATGTTCGCGATTTCGTCAACCATATCGATTACGCGGTGAAGCTGATCGGCATCGATCACGTCGGCATTTCTTCCGATTTCGACGGCGGCGGCGGAGTGCTTGGCTGGAACAGCGCGGCCGAAGCGTTCAACGTCACGCTCGAACTGGTGCGCCGCGGCTACACCGAAGAGCAGATCGGCAAGCTGTGGAGCGGCAATCTGCTGCGCGTGTGGAGCGAAGTGGAAAAAGTCGCGCAACGAATTCAGAAAATAGGGCGTTAACGCCAGGCGTTCATCGCTTCCTGGTAGATTGCGTATTGCTTTGCGGGATCGCTCTGAATCGTCATCTCGTAGCCTGTGCGCGAAACGAGTTCCGTTTTCTGTGATGGCATGAGCGGACCGTTCAGAATTCGCATCAAGCCCACCGGGACGACAAGCAGCGCAGTCACCACCACCGCAGCGATTGCGTTGTCCGACCAGGCAGGATAGTGCTCGCGCAACTGGAATCCCAATGGAATCGCGACCACGAACGCAATCGCGACCGACAATATCCCGACCAGCGTCGTCTTATAGGACGGTTTCATTGATACGCTGCGCGCGAATCCGGATCGCGATCGAACAAGCCTTGCAATGCCGCGGCTGCGGCGGGATCGCGCTGCTCATCCGCGGAGAGGCGGCCTCCCGCGACAATAATGGCGCGGCAGGCATTCGGATTGTTGTCCAGCAGCGCCGCGTATAAAGGAGTCCCGTGTAATCGCGTCGCACGATTGACCAGCGCGATGTCGCTGGGCTTCAACTCAAACGGCGCAGGCCCGCCGTCGTGCGATGGCAGATGGCCCGTCAACGGATCGAACGGCTTGGCGTCGGCGCGTTCATGCGTCACGATGCTCCAGACCAACGGATTCTCGCTTGCCGTCGTGACCGGTCCTTCTAAGAGCGCACGACGAAGCGCCCAGGATTTATGCAGGTCGGCTGCCTCGGCAGAGTCGAGGTGCGCACCGTGTGCGACCAGTACCCGGACGATCCGCACGCGATCCTGACCCGCATTATCGCCGGTGATCTTGCCATCGATGCGGATCGAAAGATCGCGCAGCGCCACATTCACCGGTGATCCATAAGGCGCAACGCTCACGTTCATCAACTTCGGATTTTTCTCGATCTCCTGCAACACGCGGCTAACAGCGAATTCCGGTTGGTGCCCGATCTGAATATCCTGACCAGCCCACAGCATCGTATCGAGCACCGGAGTGTTGGTTGGATAAGTGGTGCTGACCAGGCCGCGCTCGCCCTTCCCGGTCACTCCCAGTCCAAAGCTGATCCAACTGAACACGAAAAATCCCGCGACGATGAGGCACGCAGCGGCAGGGATGCTCGACAATCCGAATGCGAGTCCCACTGCGCCGCGTGACATCGCACGCCACGCGAACACATCTAGAACGATCCACACAATCGGATAAAACGACAGCAGAATCCACGGCAGCGAGTTGGCCGAGTTGTGGCCCGGCGCCGCGATCGACATGATGTTGGCGAGCAGCACGAACGGATACGGCAGAATCGAGAGAATCCCAATGGCCTGGAGCAGGATCAGCGTGTTGCGATTCATTGGCTATTCCAACGGGGCGAATCCTGAATCGTTCCACCCCGGAGGCATCGGCATCAGACTATAGGTTCGGGGAATGAACCAGGTCAGATAGCGCATCGCGGAATCGAGCTTATTGCGATCGCCGCGATATTGCTCCAGGGTCAGGTTGATCATCAGATTGCGCGACGGATTCAGCTTCGCGTCGTCGATCAACGCGATTTTGGGACAAGGGTGTTGAAACATGGACCGCATGTAGCGGCCCAGCGATCGCCGTGCGCGGGCAGGGAAGTACGCCTCACTTGGCGTGGCTTGCAGAACCTGATGCGATCCGGCTGTGTCGAGATTAGAGAGACCCGCGGCACTGGGATCACCATCGAATCGCCCGAACAAACTGTACGAAAGCAAATCACCGTAGCTGAACACCCATTGCGGGCCGTTAACCCGGCTCGCGTCGCCGAAGATCGCGACGCCCAATCCGTTGTCCAAAAGATAATCGAGCACATGCGTGATGCAGAACGGTGTCAATGGGCCCGGCGCTGGAATCGCCATCTGAAAATACGGGAACTGATCGGGCCCCTGTTGCACCTGCGGCGTGAAACTCATCATCGTCGCGTCGGGAACAGCTTGATAAAACTGCGCGATCCAGGCGGGGTCGCGGCGTTCCCGCGGAGTCTCGAACAACGCCGCGAGCTCGGATGTCTTCGCAAGATCGAATGGAGGCAAAATTGTCCCTTTCGGCTTTCCATCAGGATGCCAGATCTGCGCGCGCGGACGCTACGGGAGTGATAGCCTCGAATGGCGCAACGCGCTTTAGGAGATCGACATGTTGAAACGCCTTGTGATCCTTTTCCTGCTGTCGGCCGCCACGTTTACGCTTCGCGCTGCCGATGACAACTCGCTTCCCGCCGTGTATAAAAGCGCCGCGGAACTGATGGCTACCCTGGCCAAGAACGCGCAAGGTAAGACAGGCCAGGCCACTTCACCGATCGTCAATGACGATCACTACCGCATCAACATCGTGCGCCGCGATAGCGCCGGCGTTGCAATGGCGCACGCCACCGGACCTGCCAAGGGTTCTGAACTGCATTACATCATCGACGGCGCGGCAACTGTCGTCACGGGAGGCACGTTGGCCAGATCGGCAAATGGATCAACCATTGAAGGAGGCGAGAGCCGCCGCGTTTCGAAAGGCGACGTGATTTTCATTCCCGCCGGAACGCCGCACTGGTACAAGAACGTGGAAGGTTCCGTGACCTATCTGGAAGTGCGATTCGACGTCGAACTGAAGAAGTAAGTGACATTCACCAAACGGCTCCGTGACGGCGTGCGGCGCGGTGAAATCACCTGCAGTGTTCGCATCTGGACGCGCCCGCATGTAAAGGTCGGCAACCGCTACCGCATGGAGGAAGGCGAGATCGAGGTGGATTCCATCGAACCGATGGCGCTGCAGGAAATCACCGGCGACTTAGCGCGTGAGTCCGGATTCCTGGGAGTGATCGATCTGCTGAAGATCGCCAAACACGGCAAGGGGCAGAATATTTACCTGGTTCGATTTCACTACATCCCGCCTGGCGATTGAAAACTACTTGCCGGTGAAGGTTGCCGGTCTCCGCTCCCGAAAACTGGCTAGGCCTTCGCGGAAATCGTCGCTGGCGAGGATCGCGGGCATGTCTTGGTGCATTCGCGCCGCGGCAACAACCTCGCCCTCCTCGAGCGCTAATCGCGCCGAACGCAACGTGGCTTGCACAGCGAGCGGAGCATGCATCGAGATTCGTTCCGCGATCGCCACAGCCCGCTCCAGTTGACCGCCCGGCGCCGTCACTTCCTGCACCAGCCCCATCTCCAAAGCTTCCGCCGCGCCGAATTCGTCCGCGGTCAGCAGGTAGCGCATCGCGTTTCCCCATCCTGCCTCGCGAACCAATCGGAACGTCGCCCCGCCCAGCGGATACAACCCTCGCGCGATCTCCAGTTGTGCGAAGCGAGCATCGTTCGCCGCAATACGGATATCCGCCGCCAGCAGCATTTCTATGCCGATCGTGAACGTTATCCCATGCACCGCCATCACCAGCGGCTTCGACAGACGGCTGCGAATCCCCATCGGGTCCACTTGGCCCTCGCCCTGCGTAAACGGATCGCCCTGCTCAAACAGCGGCGCGAACTGCGCCAGATCGATTCCACCGGTGAAGTGCGGCCCATGTGCGAACACGACGGCGCACCGCAGTTCAGGATCCGATTCGTATGAGCCGTAAGCAGTGGATAACTCGTTGAACATGGCTGGATCGAATGCGTTCCGTTTCGCAACGCGATTCAAACCAATCAGCAGCACATGGCCGCGGCGTTCCGTAGTGATGTTGGACATAGTAGAAAATTCAAACAGCGGCAATGATCTGCTCCAGCCGTCGCACGATGTCAGGCTTCGGGGCCGCCCCCACAATCCTGTCGATCTCGCGTCCGTCTTTCAGGATCAGAAGCGTGGGAATGCTGCGGACGTTGAAACGAGCGGCAGTCGCGGGATTGTCGTCGATGTTGAGCTTGCCGACGCGCATGCGCGTCGCCCATTCGCGCGCCAACTGCTCCACGATCGGCGTGACCATGCGGCAAGGACCGCACCACGGCGCCCACAGATCGATCAGCATCGGCATGGTCGAGCTTTCCACTTCATCTGCGAAATTTGCGTCCGTGATGGTGACGGGCTCGAACATATGCAGCGGCTCCTTGCAGCGGCCACATACCCCGTCCACCCCTCGTTTGAACTTTTCAAGTGGCACGCGGTTGAGCGCGCTGCACGCCGCGCACCGAATCATTTGGGTTTCGGCAGTCGTCACGTTTCTGGCTCCTATTTCAGTCTAGAGCGAACCTCGCGGCTCGGGCCGGCGCGTCATCGAATCGAAACATGATCGTGATGCGTGAGCCACGCGCCGGCGTTATCTTTGAGCATGCGAATCCTCCGTCTGGCGCTGCTCACCATCGGGTCACTTGCGTTTTCATTTACGCAGGGCGTTTCTCAAAATTTGCCAAAATCGATTCCCGGCGGCTACGCTCTGCCGAACGGCTGGCGCCTGACGCCCACCGGAAAATCGCTCCCCACCAACGATATGGTGCTGAACGCCGTGGCTGCGCCCGACGGGCTCGCCGTGATCGCCTTGCACGCCGGATACAATCCGCACGGGCTGGTGGTGGTCGATACGCGAACCGATGAGATTGTGCAGAGGATCCCGCTCAAGTCGGCTTGGGTTGGCATGGCGTGGAGTCCGGATGGCAAGAAACTCTATGTCTCCGGTGGAAATGCCGATGGCAATCGCAACCCGGCGCGCGCGCCGATCTATGTCTTCGATTACACGGCCGGACGATTGTCCAATGAGCCCGTGACGCGCCTGGAGGAAACCATCGAAAAAGACCAGATCTTCTGGTCCGGCGTGGTGCATCATCCCAAGAAGAATATTCTGTTCGCAGCGAATCGCGGAACAGGATACGGCACGGGCACGGTAGTGGCGTTCGATTCGTCGAACGGAAAGCTGCTCACGCGCATCCCGGTCGATCTGATCCCATACGATCTGGTGACCAGCGACGATGGCAAGTTTCTGTACGTCTCAAACCTGGCGAGCAAATCGGTGAGCGTGATCGATACGGCGGCGATGAAAGTGATCGCAACCATCCCGGTCGACGGAAATCCGAACCAGATGGTGCTGTCGCAGGACGGATTGCTGTACGTCGCGTGCTCCAACGACAACACCGTGGTGGTGGTCGACACCAAGACGCTCGCGGCGATCGAGCGAATCTCGACCACCCTTTTCCCTCACGCTCCGGAAGGCTCCACTCCCAACGCGCTCGCTTTGGATCGCGCCAACGGGCTGCTGTACGTCGCCAACGCCGACAACAACGACGTCGCGGTGGTGCACGTCGCCGGACGCGGCAAGAGCGAAGTTGTCGGATTCATGCCCAGCGGTTGGTATCCTTCCGCCCTCGCCTTGCTTCCCAAACAGCCGAAACTTTACATCGGCAACAGCAAAGGCAGTGGATCGTATTCCGATCTGCATGGACCCACCAGCCCGCTGGTGCAAGGCTCCGGTGAACGGGAAAGCATCAAGAGTTTGCAGCAGGGCAGCGTTGAGGTGGTCAACGTTGCTAACCTTCGCGCGGACCTGAAGCAGCTAACCAAGAAAGTGTATGACAACACGCCGTACAACGATACGCAGCTTGCACAAGCCAAGGAGCCTCTGGCGCCGAGCATTGTTCCCTCCGGCGTTGGCGCGGGCTCGCCCATCAAACACATCCTGTACATCATCAAAGAAAATCGAACTTACGATCAGGTGTTCGGCGACATGAAGCGCGGCAACGGCGACGATCGTCTGGCCATTTTCGGGCGCAAAGTGACGCCCAACCAGCATGCGCTGGCCGATCAGTACGTGCTGTTCGACAATCTCTACTGCGATGGCGAAGTGAGCGAGGACGGCCATTCCTGGTCGAACGCGGCCTACGCGACCGATGCGAATGAAAAGCAGTGGCCCGTCACCTATGGCGGCCACAGCAAGTCTGAGCGCAACCTCGCGTACGTGCCCAGCGCCGGAAACATTTGGGATGCGGCGCGGCGCAAAGGCCTCACCTATCGCAGTTATGGCGAGTACGCTGCGCGCGTCAGCGACGGGACCACTTTCGACGCGTCGCCCAACGCGCAAGGACTCGCGGGGCACGTCTCACCGAACTACAAACGCTTCGGCGCGCGCGATACCGAAAATGCCGCCGAGTTCATTCGCGAATTCGATCAGTACGAAAAGAATTTCGACAGTCCCGATCCGAACAAGCGTCTGCCGAATTTCATGGTGATGGCGCTTTCCGAAAATCACACCAACGGCACGCGCCCCGGCAGCTTTACGCCCGTCGCGATGGTGGCTAGTAACGATCTGGGCGTCGGCTTGATCGTCGATCGCATCAGCCACAGCAAGTATTGGCCGGAAACCGCGATCTTCATCATTGAAGACGACGCGCAGGATGGTCCTGATCACGTCGATGCGCATCGCACGGCGGGCCTGGTCATCAGCCCTTATATCAAGCGCGAAAAAGTCGACAGCACGTTGTACAGCACCAGTTCGATGTTACGAACCATGGAGCTGTTGCTCGGTCTGGGTCCGATGAGCCAGTACGACGCCGCCGCAACGCCGATGTATGCGGCGTTCGGCACCGATCCTGACTTGACGCCGTTCAACAAGCTCGCGCCGCAGGTGGATCTGGAGGCGAAGAACAACGCGCGTGCCTACGGTGCGCAGGCGTCCAAGAAAATGGACTTCGACGACGTCGATCGCAACCCGCCGTTCCTGCTGAACGAGATCATCTGGCGCAGCGTGAAAGGCGCGGATTCGCCGATGCCTCTGCCGGTGCACCGCTTCCAGATCGCCGCCGCACCGCGCTAAGGGGGTAGCGAACGTGGCGCGGGCTGTCAAGCCTGCCGCGCCGAGAGTTGTCTCGGCGCTTCCGGCCCTGGCGCCCGCGCCACTCCCAGGTGCCGGCTATCGGGCGAGCCAGCCGCCGTCGACCACCAGCAAGTGTCCGTGCATATAATCGCTTGCCGGCGATGCAAGGAATACTGCCGCACCCGCGAGATCTTGCGGCGTGCCCCATCGACCGGCGGGAATGCGTTCCAGAATCTGGCGGCTGCGCACAGGATCATTTCGGAGAGCCGAGGTCACATCGGTTTCCATGTAACCCGGTGCGATCGCGTTTACGTTCACGCCTTTCGATGCCCACTCGTTCGCCAGCGCTTTGGTCAACTGCGCCACCGCGCCCTTCGCCGCTGCGTAGGCAGGTACGAACACACCGCCCTGAAACGAAAGCACGGACGCGATGTTGATGATCTTGCCTCGTCCTTGCGCGATCATGTGTCGACCGGCGAGTTGAGACAAACGAAACACCGCATCCAGATCGACGCGCAGCACCGCGCTCCAATCTTCCATGGTGGTTTCCGCGGCGGGCGCGCGCCGCAAGAATCCCGCGTTGTTCACCAGGATGTCGATCGATCCCAACTCTCGCACAGTTACGTCGATCAGCCGATCACAGGAAGCCAGGTCATCCAGATCGGCGCGAGCCCGAACCGCTCGCACGCCGTGCGCTTCCACAGCCGCGCAAACGCGATCGAATCCGTCTTCTTTCGATCCATGAACCACCACGTTCGCACCCGCCTCCGCAAGCCCGATCGCGATCCCCGCGCCGAGCCCGGTGCGCGATCCTGTCACCAGCGCGTTCTTGCCCTTGAGGCTGAAGGCTTCCAGGTTCATGCGATTTCCAAATTCGCCGGTTCGAGGCGCGGCGTCAGGATTTGAATGATCGCCAGCGCGATCAGATACACCGATCCAGAAACGATGAACAACGGAAGATAACTGCCGGTGTATTGCAGCACCGCGCCCGCGTAAGTCGACATCAGGATTCCGCCCACCGCTCCGCCGAATCCGCCGATCCCGGTGACCGACCCTACTGCCTGCCTCGGGAACATATCCGACGGCAGCGTGAAAATATTCGCCGACCACGCCTGATGGCACATCGTTCCGATTCCGATAAGAATTGTCGCGGTCCACATCCCATCGACCGTGGCGGCGAACATGACCGGCGTGATCGCGATCGCGGCGATCAGCATCGCGGCCTTGCGCGAACGATTCGCGCTCCACCCGAGCTTAAAAAATTGCGCCGGCAGCCATCCTCCTACGATGCTGCCGAACGTCGCCATGGTGTATACCAGCACGATCGGCCAGCCCAGGTTCGCTGTGTTCAGGTGATAACGCGAGTTCAAAAATTTCGGCAGCCAGAACATGATGAACCACCAGATGGGATCCGTCATGAATTTGCCGATGATGAACGCCCACGTCTGCCGGTACTTCAGCAAATCTGCCCAAGGCACTTTCGTCTCCGGGTCCGGAGGATCGGCCTGAATGTAGGCGAGCTCTTCGCGTGAAACCTGTGGGTGCTCGGCAGGATGTCGATAGATCGCGAGCCACGGAATAATCCATAACGCGCTCAGCCCACCTAGCACCACGAACGCCGATTGCCAGCCGTAGTGAATCGACAACCAGGGCACGGCGAGCGGCGCGACAATCGCTCCGATGTTCGTTCCGCTGTTGAACAACCCGGTGGCGAGCGCGCGTTCTTTCTTTGGGAACCATTCGGCCACTGTTTTGATCGCGGCGGGAAATCCTCCCGATTCGCCCAGCCCCAGCACACTGCGCGCGATTCCGAATCCCAGTACCGTTCGAACCAACGCGGTCGCGATCGTGGCCGCCGACCACACGCCAATCGAAAGTGAATACCCCAGTCGCGTGCCGATGCGGTCCATGAATCCACCGGCCAGCAGCAACCCGATCGCGTACGCGGCTTGAAACGCATTCACGATATTCGAATATTGAATTTCGTTCCATCCGATGATGCGCTGCAGATCCGGCGCCAGCACACCCAGCACTGCGCGATCCACATAGTTAATCGAAATCGCCGCGAATAGCAGCGCGCAAATGCGCCAGCGGTAGCCCCCCGCCGCACTCTCGATTGCGCTGACTGCCGTGGTCATTTTCGGCTGGCTTCGAGTCCCGATCCGCCCGACGCGAAATCCGGCTGCACATTCACCACGCCGAACTGGCGGTCTTCTTTTTCGCGATGCGCCGCCATCGCCCACAGAAACGTGATGCGATTGCCCGGCACCGCCACGTTGGGATGATAACCTTCCGGAATCAGCACCGCGTCGCCATCGCGAACCGCAGTCACCATCTCGGGATAACGCGTGTCGTTGTACACCAACTGCAGCCCGAACGACGGCTCCGGCATATCGAAATACACGTACATCTCTTCCAGCATCACAGCGTGTTCATGCGGAGGCCAACTGGTCCAGTTGCCCGGATCGGAAACCGTGAAGCCCAGGATCAGCCTGCCCGCATCCACATTCTTGCCCAGCGTGATGCTGACCGTGCGCTGACCGCCTGGCGTGCCCGTTGAAAAGCGCAGCGTGGGATCATTGGTCACCTCCGCATAGGGCACGAACTTCAACGGATAATCGCCCTGCGACGTCGGAAGAAAATTCGGCGATATCGACCGCGCCTTTCGGCACGACTCTGATTGAAGCGCCGCGCGGGATGTAGATCGAATCGTATTGCACCAGATCGAACGATTGATCCCGCGGCTTTCACCGTCGCCGCGCCCGAGAGCACGATCAATCCCGTCTCTTGTCCGGGATTCTCAAACGCGACTGGGCTGTCGCTTTCCTTTAATACGATGCGGCCGTACGACAAGTGCCGATTGGTGCTGTTCGACGGAGTCACCGCCACATGGCGGCCGCACTGCGCGTTCGTCTTACGAAAAATCATCTTGGATTCGTTCACGGAACAGGCCTCATGGTCAGATTATTGAGCGGCAAGTCGCCAGTCAACTGGCTCCCGCTGACGCCATCGTTTTGTTTTTCTCAACCCGGCGCTATCGCAAATACTTGTCGAGCCACGCCACCCACCGCCGGTCGATATCGCGCGAATGCACCGGATCGCTGGGGCTGTGGCCTGAAACCGGATACGCGATGAACTGCGTCGTCACGCCGTTGTCGACCAGCGTGTGATAGAGCTGGAACGATTGCGTGATCGGCACGCGATAATCGCCGGTGTCGGAAAGAATCAGCGTCGGCGCTTTGATGCGATTGGCGTAGGTGATGGGCGACTGCTCGCGATACGCCTGCATGCGCTTCGCATCGGTGTAGGGAGATCCGCCGAACCCAGTGCCGCGGCGCACATTGGCATCGCCGTAATCGTATTGATCCAGCCAATCCGTGACGGCCGCGCCGGCGATCGCCACCTTCCAGCGATCCGGATAATTTCCCAGCAGCCAAGTGGTCATGTAACCGCCGTACGACCAACCGGAAACGGCCATGCGCGACGAATCCACGAATCCGCGCTTTTCCAGCATCGCGACCCCCGCCATAGTGTCGCGACCCGGCCCCGCGCCTGCATCATTGAAGATCGCCGCCTGATAATCGTTGCCCAGGTTGTCGCTGCCGCGATAGTTCGGCTCGAACACCACCCAGCCCTGCGCGGCCAGCAATTGCGCGCGGCTGGAAAACGCATTCTTTCGATGCCGAACGCGGACCGCCGTGAACGTACAGCACCAGCGGATATTTCCTGCTCGCCGCGAAATCGGGCGGATACGTCACCACGCCATCGGCATGGAATCCGTCGTTCTCCCACTGCACCGTCTCTGAACGCCCCAGTTCGATCGCCGCAGTTTCGTGATTGAAATCCGTGATGCGTTCGGGCGCGGAGGCGGTAGTGCGAAGGTAGTAAAGCTCTGCTGGACGCGTGGGCTCCGTTCCCGTGAACGCCAGCTCGCCCGCCGGTCCCATCGATGCATCCAGCCAGAACGACGCGTTCGCGACGACCTTGCCTAATTCCACTCGGCGCGGTTTTCCATCGATGGGCTGAATCCAGAGACCGGTCGTCGTTCCATCGTTGGCGCTCACCAGTAGCGACTTGCCGTCGGGCATCCAGATGGCGCGCTGCACATTGCGATCGATAGCACGGGTGACGCTTGCCGTGTCGCCGCCTGAAGCCGGTCCGACATAAATTTCGTTCACGTTCCTGCTCACTCCGTCGCGCGGATACCAGTGCGCGATGTGCCCGCCGTCCGGCGAAAACAGCGGCTGCGTTTCGTTGTGTGTCCGAGAGGTCAGCGCATGAACATTGCCGCTATCGACATCCAGCAACTGAATGGCGCTGCGATCGGAATCGCCGGTGTAAGGCGACGCGACCTTCACGATCGCCAGCCGCTTGCCGTCGGGAGACCACGAAAGCGGCGACGACGGCGCGCTGGGCGGCAAGCTAACCGGCAGCGTCCATGCACCTGAAGTCAGCTTTCGCGTGGCTTTGCTCTCGGTCGAGATCAGCCACACATGCGCGGGCCGAGGCGCTTCCGTGATCAGGTAGTCGTTATTTTGGATTTCGAAAGAGCGATTGTGCCGCTCCTCGCCCGTCACCTTGGGCGCCTCATCCGTCGCGACGAACGCGATTTCGTTGTGCCCCGGTCTCCACGCGTATTGCTGGACCCCGGTGGGCGATTTCGTCAACTGCCACGAATCGCCTCCCGTCATCGGCATGATGAAGATCTGCGACTTGCCTTCCACCGCGGCGAGAAATGCCAGACGCGAGCCATCCGGCGACCAGCGCGCCTGTCCCAACCCGCGGCGATCGTGAGTGAGCACGCGCTGCGCATGCGTCGCCACGTCGATCATCACCAGCTCCGCGTCGTAACGATCTTCGTCGTAATTCGCGTGCGAAACCACCACCGTAATCGATTTGCCATTCGGCGCAATCTGCGGATCGCTAAGCCGCACGATCCGACCAATGTTTTCGATCCCGAAACGCGCCGCGGACAGCGTCACCGCAGCCGCGAGAAGTACCGTCGTCCACTTCATCAAACGCATGGCAGGCCTCCTAAAAAAGAGATTCCCGATTATGCCACGTTCCGCGCTCCCGACAGTAGCGCAGGCGATCGATTCGTGTCGCCTGCGAGTTCTTAAACGCAGGCCACCAAACCGATGGCCCGGGCTACTGCAAAACTGACACGCGCCGGTTCGGCTGGCATGCGTCCAAACGCGGTCCGTATCATGACATTGGCGTCCCTCTATAATTTCGGTTGCGCCCATGAACACTTGCGAACCCGCCCGTTACACCTGCTACCGTACCAACGGCCCTATTTCGATCGACGGAAAACTGGATGAACCCTCCTGGCTCGCGGCGTCGAAATCCGGCGCCTTTGTCGACATCGTAACCGGTGAGCCGGCGTGGTTTGACACGCGCGTCGCTCTGCTATGGGACGACGATAATCTCTATTTCGGATTCTGGGCCGAAGAGACCGACGTGTGGGGCACGCTCACCCAACGCGATTCGAAAATCTACGAAGAAAACGATCTCGAAATCTTCATCGCCGGCCAGGATGCGTACTACGAATTCGAAATGAATGCGCTCAACACGGTCTATGAAGTGTTCTGGATCTGGAAAGACAAATTCCGCGAAGGCTCAAAATATTTCGGCCGGCCGGAGTTCGATCCCGCCACGCAAAGAGCTACGGTGCTCGACGGAGTGGGCGGGCACGTTCATCCGCGCGGCGAACGCTGGGGCTTTCTCGATTGGGACTATCCCGGTCTGCACACCGCCATTCATGTCGACGGCGTCGTAAATCGGCGCGATAAGAAAGATCGCGGTTGGACGGCAGAGATCGCGCTTCCCTGGAAAGGTCTGGATCTGTTGCGCGACGGCCGCTCGCTCCCTCCCCGGGATGGCGACGTCTGGCGCATCGACTGCAGCCGCTTCGAGAAGATCGGTCGCAATGGCGAAGTGCTCGATCCCTGCGCCGGTTGGACCTGGAATCGCCACGGCCGTTACGATTCGCACATCCCCGAAGTGTTCCCTTACGTCACGTTCAGCACGCGACCCGTCGTGTAAAATAGCTACCAATTCAAGGGAGGCCCATGAATTCACCGAACATCGCACGCGCTGCTGCTTTGCTACTAGCCACGATAGGACTCGCGTCCGCGCAGTCCGGATATGAATCCGCTCTCAAGAATCTAAAATTCCGCAGCATCGGACCCGCGACCATGGGAGGCCGGCTGGACGATATCGCGGTGGTCGAATCGGACCCGCGCGTCATCTATATAGGTGCCGCGGGTGGTGGGCTCTTCAAAACGACCAACGGCGGCGTGACCTGGCAGGCTTTGTTCGAAGACCAGCCCAATCCCTCCATCGGCGATATCGCCATCGCGCCCTCCAATCCGTCGATCGTCTACGTCGGTACCGGTGAACCGAACAATCGCCAGAGCGCGTCGTGGGGCAACGGAGTCTACAAATCGATGGACGGCGGCGCGACCTGGACCAACATCGGCCTGAAGGAAACGCAGCACATCGGGCGCATCGTGGTGAATCCCACCGACCCGAATATCGTGTACGTCGCGGCACAGGGCGATCTATGGGGACCGAACAAAGAACGCGGCGTGTATAAGAGCACCGACGGCGGCGCGACTTGGGCTCTCACTCTCTTCGTCGATCAGGACACCGGCGCGAATGACGTGCAGATCGATGCGCAAAGCCCCAACATTCTCTACGCGTCCACCTATCAACATCGGCGCACCGCGTGGGGCTACGCCGGCGGCGGCCCGGGCAGCGCGCTCTATCGATCCACTGATGGCGGCTCGCACTGGAGCAAGATGACCAAGGGATTGCCCACCACCGGCGATCTGGGACGCTGCGCGTTCGACATTTATCGCAAGAACACCAACATCGTTTACGCGCTGATCGAGCATCAGACGCTGGGCGGCGTGTATCGCTCCGAAGACAAGGGCGTGAGCTGGACCCGCATGGGGAACACCAACCCGCGGCCGTCCTACTTCAGCCAGATTCGCGTCGATCCGAATAACGATCTGAAGGTGTGGCTCGGCGGCGTCAACATCTATATGTCGGAAGACGCCGGCAAGACCTTCGATCAATCGCGATTCGCGCGCGTCCATAGCGACGTGCACGCTATCTGGATCGATCCCGCCAATTCCGATCATCTGCTGTCCGGCAACGACGGCGGAATTTGGGAAACGGTCGATAGCGGCCGCTCCTGGCGTCACATGAACAACATCGCGCTGGGCCAGTTCTACGAAGTGGCGTTCGATTATCAGAAGCCCTATCACGTGTGCGGCGGGCTTCAGGACAATTACTCCTGGTGCGGGCCCAGTTCGACCACGCAGCAGGACGGCATCGGCAACGAAGATTGGATCACGGTACAGGGCGGCGACGGATTCTACAATCGCATCGACCCCACCGATCCCAACATCATTTACGCCGAATCGCAGGACGGCAATCTTTCGCGCCGCGATCTGCGCACCAGCGAATCGAAATCCATTCGCCCGCTTGAAGTGAGCGACACTGCGCCGCGCTATCGCTTCCAGTGGAACTCGCCCATGATGATTTCGCCGCACGATCCCAAAACGATTTACTACGGCGGCAATCATCTTTTCAAATCGACCGATCGCGGCGATAACTGGGAGGTCCTGGGCGAGGATCTGACCACGAATGCCGATCGCAACAAGCTGACCATCCTCGGCAAGCTGGTCGATCAGAACACGCTGTCGCGCAACGATGGCGTCGCGGCGTGGCCATGCATCACCGCGATCGCTGAATCGCCCGCGAAAGCCGGAGTGCTGTGGGTCGGCACCGACGACGGCAACGTGCAGATGTCGCGTGACGGCGGCAAGACCTGGAGCAACGTGGTCGGTCGAATGGGCGTACCGAAAGGCGGCTACGTCAGCCGTATCGAGCCGTCGCATAAAGATCCCGCGACCGCGTACATCACGTTCGACAATCATCGCAGCGGCGACTACGCGATTTACATTTACCGCACCACGAATTACGGTGATTCTTTCGCGAAGCTCACCAACGGCATCCCGCCCGAAGCCGGCACGGTTCACGTGATTCGCGAAGATCCGGTCAATGAAAATCTCCTGTTCGCGGGCACCGAATTCGGGATGTTCGTGACTTTCGATCGCGGCGCGTCCTGGCTGCGTATGAAGAACGGATTGCCGACCGTCCCGGTTTTCGATATCCAGATTCATCCGCGCGAGCACGACCTGATTCTCGCGACCCACGGCCGCTCCATCTGGATCATGGACGACATCACGTCGCTCGAACAGATCAACAATCAGACGCTGACGTCGGATCTCAAATTGTTCGATACGCGCCCGGCGATCGAATGGAAGATGGCGAACTATCGCGGGTTCCTCGGCTCGGCGTTATTTTTCGCACAGAATGCGCCCGCTGGGGCGAGCATCGATTACTTCGCGAAAGCCGCCGGTCCGGTGCAGATCACAGTAAAGGATAAAGCCGGCAATCAGGTTCGCCAGTTGAACGCCAGAGCGGAAGCGGGCGTGATCAATCGCGTGCAGTGGGACATGCGTTACGACAATCCTGTGCCGCCTGCGAATGCAGGTGCTCGCGGTGGCGGCGGAGGCGGTGGGCGTGGCCGGGGAGGTCGCGGAGGCGGAGCTGCCGCGGGTGAATTGAATACCGAATTCGGCCCTCCCGCCGGTGCCGAAGCGAATGCCGAAGGTGGTGGAGGAGGAGGCGGTGGCGGTGGCGGCGGACGCGGCGGTGCAGCGCGAGGCTCCCTGGTCGATCCCGGCGAATACACCGTCACGATTTCGGCCAATGGCAAGAGCGATTCGAGAACCATCGTGGTGCAGGAAGATCCACGCGTGCAGTTTTCGGACGCCGATCGAGCCAAGCGCCGTAAAGCGCTCGGCACCCTGAGCACTATGGCTCGCGATGCCGATGCAGCCAGCCGCAGAATCGTAGCGATCAACACGGCGCTCACCGCGCTCACCGATAGCTGGAAATTGCCGAACGCGCCCACCGTTCCCGATAACGTCAAGAAAGCCGCTGACGATCTGATTGCAAAAGTGAAACCGGTTTACGCGGCGTTCGCGAATCAAGGCGGAGGCCGCGGAGGTGGTGGCGGTGGAGGTGGAAACGCAGGTCCGCCGCCGCCGTTCGCGCCGCCGCCGGTGACGCAGAAGATCGGTCGATTAATGAACGCGATCGATGGATACACCGAAGCGCCGACCACGCGTCAGCTCTGCCGACATCCAGGAAGCGTCGGAGCAGCTCTACAAAGGAATCGCCGAAGTGAATCAGTTGTGGGATGAAGTGCCGAAATTCAACAAGGTGATCACCGATGCCGGAGTCGGCTATTTCACCGTGAATCTGAACGTGCCTCAGCCGCAAGCCGGAGGCCGTGGAGGAAACTGACGCGTCAGCGAGTGACGGTGACTGTGATATCTTCGTCGGCCCACAGCGCGCCATCCGAGGCGTGCCATCGCAGGATGTAGGTGCCCGGATGATCGAACTTCACGTTGACGGTCCACTTGCCATCCGCGGGCGGAGCGGGAGGAGTCCAGATCGGCGACCACTGCGAATTGCCGCCGACCCGCGTATCTTCCCACGTCTTCGGCTGCGGAGGATCGATCGTCACCTCACCGTCGCCCCGATACAAATAGCACGCCACCCATAGCCCGGTCGCGCTGCCCACTGTGACCTGACGTGGCGGAATCAACCGCAAATCCTTGACCGCTTCTTCCCCTGATCCTCGCGCGCCTGCGCTGCCGCGCGGACGCACTTTCGGAACGCCGTCATCAGTGACATGCGCCGATAACGTCAGCGTCTCTCCGACCTTCACCGTTCGCACCCGATCGCCCGCGGCTTCGAGCACCGGAGGCTTGTTGGCGCGAATCTCCGGAGTGCTGACGCCCGCGCCGATCGCGCCCGTTTCCGACGTGAACACCATGTTGTCCAGATAGTAATCCTGCCGCAGCGATCCGTAAGCCTTGAGTGTCTTGCCGTGCGTGGTCAGCGTCCAGATCAGATCCTTCTCACCGAAATCTTTGGGAACATGCACCCGAAACACGAACCGATTGCGTCGCGGAAAGAAATGCGTCGGCTGCCCCTGATCCGGCCCACCCGGTTCGATGTTATTGCCCGGGCCGACCGGAATATCGAACTCTTCTTCCCAGTTCGAGTTCATGTACCCGAACAGCATGTTGAAGCTGCCGTCGTCGTTCTTCTCCCAGCCTTCATAGGCCGGCGAAACGTTCTGGCCTTTCGAATACGATAACTGCGCAGAAGCTGGGCCTATCGCAAACAGCGCGGCAGCCAGTAGCGCCGTCAATTTCACGGATTATGATCTCCTTGATTCGCACCAGCCGGGTTCGGCGTCGGTGTTGTTCGGGGCCGTCTTTGCGTCGGCACCACCGGCTCGCCGTTGCACAACGGACATCCGATCATCACCGTGTTCGGCCCGATCTTCAACTTCTCGCGCCGCCGCGCCATCTCCGCATAGAATTGCTCATCGGTCAGCGCCACCCCTTGCCCCAGATCGATGAACATATTCGAAATCGACCGATTGCCCGATCCCGACCAGTTCCTGGCATCCGGAACATTCTTGTTCGCCGGCGAATTATCCATATAGCCGATGATGTGCAGAATCGTGCCCTTTGGCAGGATCGGCGCGTAATCGTCATCGTATTCATATACGCGAACCCAGTTGTGATCGTAGCCCGCGCAGCTCAGCGTCTGAACGTTGATGCCCCAGATCGCTTCCAGGCACATGCGAACGCCGGGCGCGTGCAGATGCGGCTCGAACGATGTGATCTTGGTGTTTTCAGCGAGCACGTTGTAAGCATCCAGCCGCTGATTCGGCTCATCCGCTTTAATATCGATATCGACGCCATTGCCCAACCCGCGTCGCGCGTATCGAACCGTAGGCTTGTAACCCTTCGGGAAAAATTTGAAGCCGAACACCAGCCGCGCTTTCGTGTCGCGACCGTTCGAATGAACGTGTGTCGATGAAAACACCAGATTTGATCCGGCTTTCAACAGCTTGCCCGCGTCATCCGGGAACACGTCCGCATTTCTGCCCACTTCGTGAATCGGCCACGACCCGCTGCCTTCGCCGACATCTTCGCCCAGCGCCGCCTGCCGGCCCGGAACCGTCGTGGTCCAGATCATGTGATGAAAAACGTAGCGGGCCCCGACCGTTGCGCGACCGCCGCCCGTGTCACGGCGGAATGTCGTTGATCTCGCGCATCTCCACCGATTTCACCCAGCGATCCTCCGTGAGCCCGGTCGGCGCAGGCGCCAGTTCGCCCCACCAATCGGGAGCGCCCGCTTTCACGTTGATCTCCGGCGTCGAGACCACCAGGTCAGGCTCGCCCAGGTTCCACTTGGTTCCGTCGATCAGCGGAATCGGCTTGCGGCAGATCGGCCGGATTGCCTTCCTTGGCTCCCGTGTCGACCCACTTGGCGACCTTCGCCAGTTCCAGGTCGCTCAGCGACGGATCGTTCTTATAATGCTGGATGCCGATGGTCTTTTCGATGTACCAGGGCGGCATCGCGCCGCGCTTATCGCGCAGCAGCGTTCGCTCCTTGATCGACCTCGCCCATGGCCGCGCCTGCTGCGTAAGTGATTAGCGACATCGGCGCAACCGAGTTCGGCTGGTGGCAGTTCTGGCAGCTTCGCTGCAGAATCGGAGCGATGTCTTTGGAGAAGGTTACGTCGCCGGTAACGGTGGGCAGTTCGGCGGCAGGGAGCAGAACACCTGACGCCAGCAGCAATAGGCTAAAAGACTTCATCGCACAACCCTCCCTTTTTTCGGATAGGTGCGGTTCGACACAATTCTAGTACAGAATTATCGTGATTGCGACGCGGTGCGATCGCGCCAACGCTACAAATCGCCTGCGCTCGACGGAGCCCGCGATGTGAGGCGCGACAGGTATGGAGCGCGTTAGTCGGCTTGAGACTGCGGTTGGCAGCCTTAGCGTTTCGATAAAGAGGCATAGAATAGTTCCCATGCGTTCCCAGTGGATCGCGCTAGCGCTAGTCGGTGCATCCGCCATTCACGCAGCCGATCCGGTCCGTTTCAATCGCGACATCCGGCCCATCATGTCGGATACCTGCTTCCGCTGCCACGGACCGGATCAGCGCTCGCGCATGGCCGGCCTGCGGCTCGACATTCGTGACGAAGCGCTCAAGAAAACCAAATCCGGCGTGACGCCCATCGTCCCTGGATCACCGGATCAAGAGCGCGATCGTCCAACGCGTATTCGCCTCAGGCGCGAAGATCATGCCGCCCGCAGTACGCGCACAAGGAACTGACGCAGGCGCAGAAGGAAACCATCCGCCGCTGGATCGCCGAAGGCGCGGTCTACGAAAAGCATTGGTCCTACGAACCGGTCAAGCGACCGCCGATTCCGCGAGACCAAGGCGCGGTTCGCAACCCCATCGACGCGTTCATTCAGGAACGCCTGCAGCGCGATGGTCTCGCCTATCGCCCGAAGCCGATCGCCGAACTCTGCTTCGCCGCGTAACTCTCGACCTGACCGGCATTCCTCCCACCCCCGCAGAGATGCAAGCGTTCCTCGCCGACGCTTCGCCGAACGCATATGAAAAAGTGGTCGACCGTCTGCTCGCCTCACCGCGCTACGCCGAAATGCAGACCATGCACTGGCTGGATGCGGTCCGCTACGGCGACAGCGCCGGATTTCATGGCGACAACCTGTGGCCCGTGTGGCCCTATCGCGATTACGTGCTGCGCGCCTTTCGCGATAACAAGCCGTTCGATCAATTCACGCGCGAACAGCTCGCCGGCGATCTCATCCCCAACGCAACGACGGATCAAAAGGTCGCGTCCGCCTACAACCGTCTGAACCGCGCCTCTGCCGAAGGCGGCCTGCAGCCCAAAGAATATCTGGCGAAATACGGCGCCGATCGCGTCCGCACCCTGAGCATGGTGTGGCTCGGCAGCACCATGGGATGCGCCGAATGCCATGATCACAAATTCGATCCATTCACCTCCAAAGATTTTTATTCGATGAAGGCGTTCTTCGCCGACGTTCGCGAAACAGGCTTAGTGAACGATCGCGGCGCGACCGCCTGGGGCACCAAGCTGACGCTCGCCACTCCCGCGCAAACCGCGCAGCTCGCCGCGCTGCAAAAGCGCATCGACACGGCGCAAGCGCAACTGAAGCGAGCGAATGAACGCCTCACCGATCGGCGCTGGGAATGGGAAGACCAGATTCTCGCCGCGTTCAAATCCGGTGATCTCGCCTGGCGCTATCAGCATCCTCTAACCGCGTCGTCGATCAACGGCGCGAAACTCACCATATATAACGATGAGGCCGTCGACAGTAATTTCTATCTGCGCGGATCCTTGCATAGCGAGCGCAAGCGCGGCGACGGCGTGATCGTCGCCTCCGGCCCGAATCCCGACAACGAAACGTACGTCGTCACTTTCAAACCCGGCGCAGGCACCTGGACCGCTCTCGGCATCGACGTCTTCCAGGATGAAACCCTCCCCGGCAATCGAGTCTCGCGCGGCGCGGATCGCTTCGTCCTCACTGAGGTCGACGCAGAAGTCGCGAACCCGGCAGCGCCCGCGCAGAAACTCTCGTTCGTACTCGCCACCACGCGCGGATTCGGTGAGACTCCAGAATATCCGCCCATGGCAGCGATCGACGGAAATCCCAAAACCGGCTGGGCCGTCGGATTCGGTGAACAGAACAATCCATTCCTCGCCCTGCGCCTGGCGAACAGAATAACGACCACCGCCGATTCCATCGTCACCGTCCGCCTGCATCACGATTCCGACTTGCGCCGCGCCACCATTGGCCGTTTCCGCATCGCGCTTTCGCACGGCGAACAATCCTGGCCCGAAGATGGCGATTCTTCGAAAAAATTCACCGCAGCCGATGCAGCGAAATCGGAAGCCTCGACATTGACGATGGCAGTCGAACGCGGCCTCCCCTCGAGCGTTCTGAACGCGCTCGAAAAGCATGAGGACGATCGCAGCGCCAATGAAAAGAAAGCGGTGCTCGATCACTTCGCGTGGGCTTCTTCGGAATTACAGCCGTTAACGATCGAAATCGCCAAGCTGCAAGCCGAATACAATCTGCTCGACAGCTCCATCCCGCGCGTGCTCTACACCGAACGCACCAAGCCTCGCCTCACGCGCGTCCTGCCGCGTTCGAATTGGATGGATGAAACCGGCGAAATCGTGCAGCCAGCCATCCCGGCATTTCTAGGAAAGCTGAACACCAACGGACGTCGCGCCACGCGTCTCGATCTCGCGAACTGGATCACCTCGCCCGACAACCCTCTTACCGCCCGCGCATTCGTCAATCGGCAATGGCGGCAATTTTTCGGAACCGGATTGTCGCGAACGCTCGAAGACCTCGGCTCCCAAGGTGAATGGCCGACGCATCCCGAACTGCTCGATTGGCTCGCATCCGAATTTATGCATCCGACTTCGCCGAACGCGCATGCCTGGGACGTAAAGAATCTGATCCGCACCATCGTTACCAGCGCGACCTATCGCCAATCTTCTCTCGTCACGCCAAAACTTCAGGAAGTCGATCCCGATAATCGCCTGCTCGCGCGCCAGAGCCGCTTTCGCGTGGAGGCCGAAACCATCCACGACATCGCGCTTTCGATTTCCGGGCTCTTGGTCGAACGATTCGGCGGTCCCAGCGTCCGTCCCTATGAACCCGAAGGCTATCTCGCCGCCGTCAATTTTCCCAAGCGCGAATACTCGGCGAGCCATGGTGACGATCTGCATCGTCGTGCCCTCTACACCGAATGGCAGCGCACCTTCCTGCATCCCTCGCTGCTCACCTTCGACGCACCGACCCGCGAAGAATGCGGAGTGAATCGCGTAAATTCGAACACCCCCCTGCAGGCGCTGGTGCTGCTGAACGATCCCATCTTTGTCGAAGCCGCGCGCGTGTTCGGCGCGAATATTTTGAAATCGGGCCCGCGCTTCGATGATCAATTAACCTGGGCGTTCACGCGAGCCTTGAATCGCGAACCCAACGCGGAAGAGCGCCGCATCCTGTCCGCTCTTCACGATCAGAGCCTCAAGAGCTTTCAATCGGGCGAGTCGAACGCCAAGGAACTTCTAACCGTCGGTGAAGCGCCCATTCCCGCCGATCTAAACCCGAACGATATCGCCGCAATGACCATGGTCGCGCGCGCGATCTTCAATCTCCACGAAACGATCACGAGGAACTAATATGACCAATCCCGACGTTTCCAGAATCTGCCGGCGAGCCTTCCTGGGTCGCAGCGCATCAGGACTCGGCGTGTTCGCCTTGAACTCACTGCTGCAGCGCAATCTGTTCGCGGCAGCCCAAACCACATCGCGAGGCGTCATCAATCCCCTGCATCACCCCGCGAAAGCCAAGCGCGTCATCTTCCTTTATCAGGCCGGCGGACCATCGCATCTGGAAACCTTCGACTACAAACCCATCCTCGCGAAAAATCACATGAAGCCTATGCCCGAATCGCTGACCAAAGGACAGCAGATCGCGCAGCTTCAGAATACGTCTCTGGTATGCTTCGGCCCGCAGTACGAATTCAAAAAGTTCGGGAAATCCAACCAGGAAATTTGCGAGCTGTTCCCGCACATCGGCAGCGTCGCCGACGATTTATGCATCGTCCGCTCCATGTGGACCGAACAGATCAATCACGATCCCGCCCACACGCTTATGAATACCGGCTCGATCATCGCCGGCCGCCCCAGCATGGGATCGTGGGCGCTGTACGGCCTCGGCTCGGAAGCTGAAAACCTCCCTGGATTCGTCGTGCTCATCTCATCCGGCAAAGGCGGCCAAATGCAGCCGATCGCCTCGCGTCAATGGTCGTCGGGATTCCTCCCCACCCGATTCCAGGGCGTCAAGTTCAACTCCGTCGGCGATCCGGTGCTGCATATCCGCACTCCATCGGGCGTCAGCGAAAAGATCCAGCGCGATTCCATCGATGCCGTCAACGCACTGAATCGCATCCAAAATCAAACCGTAGACGATCCCGAAATCCTCACCCGCATCGCGCAATACGAACTCGCCTTCAAGATGCAATCGAGCGTGCCCGATCTGGTCGATGTCAGCAAGGAGCCCGCCAGCGTTCTGGAAATGTACGGCGCGAAACCAGGCGACGGATCCTTCGCATCGAATTGCCTGCTGGCCCGCAAGCTCGCCGAACGCGGCGTGCGATTCATCCAGCTCTACCATCGCGATTGGGATCATCACAGCGGCCTGAAGGCTAACGTCGCGATCAAGGCGGAGGAGGTCGATCGCGCCACCGCCGCGTTGATCACCGATCTGAAGCAGCGCGGCTTGCTCGACGACACGCTCGTCGTTTGGGGCGGGGAATTCGGCCGCACCCCGATGTCGCAAGGCGGCGACGGCCGCGATCATCACATCAAAGGATTCTCGTTCGTGCTGGCCGGTGGCGGCATCAAGCCTGGATTGACCTACGGATCAACCGACGATTTCGGCTACGCCGCGCAGGAAAATCCGGTCGCGATTCCCGATCTGCACGCCACCATGCTGCACCTCCTCGGCATCGATCACAAGCGCTTCACCGTCAAGCTGCAAGGCCTCGACGCCAGGCTAACAGGCATCGCCGGAAACGTAGTGACGGATATCCTGGCATAAACCGCGTGCCCTCGACGGAGTCCACGATGTGAGGCGCGACAGGTATGAAGCGCGTTGGTCGCGCGAGCAGTAAACTTCACAAGAAGGGGCACCATGAAACTGATCACCCGTCGCGAAGCGCTAACCGCGGCACTGGCATTCCCGATGATCGCGCGAGCCGATAAATCCGGAACCAAGCTCCCCGTGCTCGGCAGCGGTGCGCACGTCTACGAAGCGCAGCACGATTGGGGCGAGCTACCAGCCGGCATTCGCTACGGCAACACCCACGGCGTGGTCGAAGATTCGCAAGGCCGCATCTACATCCACCACACCGTCCACGCTACCAGCGAAAGTTCCGACTCGATGGTGATCTTCGACTCCAAAGGCCGCTTCATCAAATCGTGGGGCAAGGAATTCAAGGGCGGAGCGCACGGCCTGCACATCCAGAAGGAAGGCAGCACCGAATTTCTGTACCTGTGCGACACCAAACGCGGCCTCGTCGTGAAAGCGACCCTCAACGGCGAGGAAGTATTCACCATCGGCTATCCGGACCATTCCGACGCCTACAAGCCCGCCGCCGACGGAAAGAAGCCCAAATACAGCCCGACCAATCTAGCCATCGGCCCGAACGGCGATCTCTACGTCGCCGACGGCTACGGATCCAGCTTCGTCAATCAGTACAACTCCAAGGGCGAATACATCCGCACCTTCGGCGGCAAAGGTGCCGAGCTTGGCAAGCTCGATTGCCCGCACGGAATCATGCTCGACAAGAGAGCATCGACGCCGGTTCTCGTCGTCGCCGACCGAGCCAACAGCCGCATTCAGCGATTCACTCTCGACGGCCGCGCGATCGACGCCATCCCCGGCACCAACATGCCCTGCCACTTCAGCTTCTTCAAGAATGGCGATGTGGTGGTGCCCGATCTCGGCGCGCGCGTCACGCTTCTGGATCGTCACAATCGGGTGATCGAACACTTGGGTGACGATTCCGCCAGCAAGTGGCGCGACACCCGCACCCAATCGCGCGATCATTTCGTCCCCGGCAAGTTCGTCTGCCCGCACGGCGCCTGCTTTGACCATCAGGGCAACATCTTCGTGGTCGAATGGGTGGAAGTGGGCCGAGTCACCAAATTACGCAAGGTATGAATCGATGTCTGGCGATTCTGTTCCTGGCGGCCATGCGCATCTCCGCGCACCACGCCTTCGCCTCTGAATATGACGAACACAAAGTGGTCGCCATCACCGGCACCGTGGTCATGCTCGAATGGACCAATCCCCATGCCTGGCTGCATGTCGAGGCCAAGGATGAAAGCGGCAAGCTCACCCGTTGGAGCTTCGAAATGGGCAGCCCCAACGGCCTGGTCCACCGCGGCTGGACACCGGCGCAATTGAAAAAGGGCGACCAGGTCACCGTCGAAGGATTTCGCGCCAAGGACGGCCGCACCGTCGCCAACGCAGGGATCGTCACCATGTCCGACGGGCGCCGGCTATTCGGCGGATTCCAATCCACCCCCGGCCCCCACAAATGACCAGAAGATTAAGCTAAACTAATCGAATTGCGTCCAACAAGTCATCGCGCGTCCACAGCGGCTTGTGTGTCTAGGGTTGCTCTTCCGTTATCCCTAGGATTCCTGGCCTTTTGCGCTGTCCTCGCCGCACAGACGTCAACTGCGCCTAAACCCGCCTCGGTCCAATCGAGCGGGAAAAGCGTCTCCTCCAAGAAACCCAAAGCGAAATCGAAAGCTCGCGCGGTGCACAAGCCTGCGCCCAAGCCCCTTCCTCCACCCGCCGAAATCCCTGCAGTCGTGGAATCGGCTTCCATCTGGCGGGGATGCGTGGAACCGCAGGGATTGCCCAAGCTCGCATCCAGCCTCGGCATGGAACAGGCCCAGCTCATCGCGCTCCTGGAAGAGAAGGGACTGCCGGTGACTCAGGCCGGCGGCTGTGTTGCCTTTGTCGCGGCAACCGGTGGCGAAGCCGGCGTCGCATCCGCCGTTTTTCAGTATTCCGAACCGACCGGCGAGTCCCATACCTTTGCGTTCCACAAGACTGGAGACGAGACCATCGTCACGCCCGGCGTTTGCGATTGCCGCGAGTCCGCGCACCGCGTACTCAGTCTGCCCGCTGCCGACTTCACCGCATCCGTCGATGCTCCTTCCGCGCCGATTGCTGCCAACCTGCGGTGGCAATTGGATGTCCTGGTGCCCCACATGCTCAAAGCCGACGCAGTGGCGAGTGCAGCGCCCTCCAGCTATATCGTGCGCGCTGTGCTCGGCCGCCGCGATGAAGATGCGCCGGAGCGCTTAGAATCGGTCGAGATCTTTGAACAGGGTTCAGGAAGGCGAGTCAACGGCGCTTGGTGGCTGGATCGGGGGGATGGCCCCGGCGTAATGGTGGGCATGGACGGCGTCGCCTACGAACGGCTGCTGTGGGATTCGCCGGTGAAGTACAGTCGCTCCGCTCGTGGAGTTGGCGCGTCGACCACCACGGTACGCCGCCGCGTCCCCGCCAAGAAGGGCAGCGGGAAAACCACGGTGGTCCGAACCATCCAGGTTCCGGGTTACCACCTGGGTATCGATATGACCGCGCCGAAGGGCGCCGATGTGCACGCCGTGGGGGATGCCAAAGTTGCATTCGCCGGAAGGCGCGGCACCTTCGGCAACCTGATCATTCTGGATCATGGCCGCGGCTATCAGACCTATTACGCCCACTTGTCCAAGATCGTAAAAGGGATTAAGGCCGGAACGCCGGTGTCTCGCGGCGACGTGATCGGACTGGTTGGGTCCACCGGCCGCTCTACCGCGCCGCACCTTCATTTCGAGACCCGCCTGGACAGCCATTATCTGGATCCGTTCGATGAAACCCGCCAGTTGGGCTTCTGGCTCCTGACCGGAGATGAGCAGGAACGGCTCGCCATGCAGCTACTTTCTGAAACTTCCGTGGCCACCGACGACGACCTGCTGCGCCAGCACTGATCGTCGCCAAGGGAGCGGTTTTAAGCCAGCTCGTTACCTCACTTCCTCACGGCAGTCCATTTCCCCGGCGTGCCATCTCCGTTAATCGTTCTCGTCATGGTTCCACTCAGCTTCCCGCCTTCGATCTTGCCGTTGTAGCTCAACGTTACCGATCCGCCGTCGGCACTCGCGCTCACTTGCATCGTGATGGAGTCGCCGTCGACCTTACCCGTCACCTTTTGTTCACCGAAAGGACCGGTATAGGTGCCGGAGAGCCTGCCGTCCACCTGCTTCAGCACAAACACGGGATCGCCATGTTGCCCATTGGTTAGATCCACCGAGCCGGCCCAGGTTCCGCTGAGATCGGTTGCGAATGCGGGGACGGCTGCCAACGCGAAGAGCACGAAACCAACAGTAGGTAGTCGCATGCAACTCCATACGAGCGGTGTCGCGCAATCGTTCCCGATGGAATCGGCCCAGCGTTTAAATACCTTCGGTTGTGATCGGCAGGTGCGCGCGAGTTCCAGAGCGCCTCCACGGCAGCACCTCCATCGCGAGTTCATTCGACCGGTAGGCCCCGCCCGATTGCAGCATCGCACAGCTGTCTCTGACCGCCTCCAGCCCGATTTGAAGAACCGCGTGGCACGAATTAAACGCCTCTTCGGACAACTTGCCGGCACCAAAATCGCCGACCGCAGCCGCCAGGTTGGACAATAACTCGCTGCGGATCTCCTCGAGCGCCGCCAGCGATCTCGCCTCGCGCGCTGCGTTCATCAATGTGGCCGCCTGGGTGCTGTAACGGTCCGCCACATTCTTCTGCTTCCTTTTCACCCAGGATTTGATTTCCCAGAACCACGATCCGAACATCAGCATCACCGCCAGGATCAAGCGAATGTAGTCGGCATGCGCCATGATGAATCCCGGCTTGTCTCGTTCGTAAAACTTGAGCGCTCCGGGATGAACTGCCGGACCCATCCCCGCCTGCGATTCCGGCCGCTTCAGTTGCGCCAGCAGCAACCTTACTTGCGCCACGTCCTCAGGAATCATCTCCGAGATCTCCTGGCGATCGTCGACCAGCGCGGCCGTTATGGCACGCACCGTCTCATCGTCAACCCCGGAGGAAACCAGCAGCGTGCGATGCACCGCGACACTCGGTAAGTCCGCGGCTGGTTCAGCCGGATTTCCCAAATAGGCGCCGGCTGGAATCACTGTGGGTTGAAAAGCCGGATGGTTGATTTTCATGGCCGCCGCATGGTCCACCCGCATCAGACGTACGTCGCCGTTCTGCATCAGGCGCTGGATCATCGGACTTCCCAGGACACGTACTCGAAAGACGGCATCGGCGCGACCTGCGGCGAACGCCTCATCGGCCGATTCATCGGTGGCGCCCACGAACCGGAAGTCGCGTTCCTGTAAACCAAAATGCTGCGCCACCTGCAGGAAGGATTGATACTGCCCGCCGCTCCGCGCCAACGCGA
Organism: Terriglobia bacterium; assembly: GCA_963819125.1. Taxonomy (GTDB): domain Bacteria; phylum Acidobacteriota; class Terriglobia; order Bryobacterales; family Bryobacteraceae; genus Palsa-187. The sequence continues at coordinate 806,350 of CAWFUQ010000001.1, read as the reverse complement.
TGGTCTTGCCTTTGAGGTCGGTAAAGCTCTGCGCCGGCGATTCCCGCCGCGTCAGAATTTGGAAGGTATCGTCGTACAGCACGGAAATGATACGAGCCGACGGCCCGGCCGCAACATCCGCCTGCGCTGTGGCGAGCTCCGCACGTCCATCCTCCAGCATCCTGAGGTTCTCCGCAGTCCCGCCGGTTTCCTGAACCTCGATTTGGATGTGCGGATTGTGCCGCTCCACGACGGTCTTGAGCGCCGCGCTCAGGATGTAGCTCTCGCCAGTCTTCGAACCAGCCGCCAGCGTCAAGCGATGGATCTTCGACCGTTCGTACATTTCGCTCGCGATAAGGCCGATCAGCGCGAGGCTGAGAGCGATCAGCCCGGCGATATGGCTAATTTTCAGTTTGACCATGAGCGGAACCCTCTATATCGGTAGGCGGGAAATCTACGATCGAGCGATCACACGCGCGCTCAGCAATATCTTGGAGCCAGATAGCGGTGTACGTCACAAATCCCAACTCTTCTGGAACAAGGTGGGGCGGACCCCTGGTCCGCGGCCGACGCCCTCGTCGGTCTTTGGCTTCAGCACGCCAGCCGGGCCGGGGGCCCAGCGCGGACGAGGGCGTCCGCCCCACTTAGTGTGCAATCTGTGTGGCGCACTACACGAGATCCCGATCCTTTAAGGGTGAGAAAAAGGAAGGGTGAGAAAAAGGGTAGCCACCATAAACGAATCTGGAGATCGAAGAAAGAGAAAACGGCCCGAGCTAGGTCTTTCGGCGTCGCCGAGACCACGCCAACCCGAGCACTACAGTGCCGAACAGCGCCAATGACGCCGGTTCCGGGGTGACCACACTTACGGTATACGTGCCTGAGGCCTCTGGCGACCCGGCTTCGCCGTCGTCGATTCCGATAAAGCAAACGATACTGGGGCTACATGTGGTGGACAATGAATTGGCGCCGAAAGAGAATCCGCTGATGGAGCCGGCCTCCCAACCGGATGAAGTCCCGCTCCCACATGCGGCGCCGGGGTTGGTCATCAGGTCGAATGAATCGGTTTGCGGTTCCATCGATGACGTTGTCCGTGCTCGCCTGGGTGCCGCATCCCTGGACAGCGCCAGGGCTGTTCGCCTCGCTCAAGAGATTGAATACGGTCGATTTAAAAGTCACGGAGAAAGCCGTGAATTGATCCGTGGTCGAGTCCCACGTGAAAGGTCCGGCCGTGGGATTCGGGGACCCACCGCTGAAGTTGATGTTGTAAATGGTTGTGATATCCGCGCTGGCAACCGTGGCGGAAATGCCGAGTAGTAGGGAGAGAACCAACGTCTTCATTTCTTAACCTCCAACAGATCTGCTGACTGGAATGAGCCGAAATTGTTTTCGGACCTCAGCAATCGGGTAGGCGAGAAATCTGCCCTGAGCGATCAACGCGCCGGGAGAATCGTCTTCCGATTTCGATTCACCCAGCGCCGCAAAGGGAAAAGGTACTGCATCATGAGGCCGCCAGTACCGGAACATGGTTGCTGCTGCCCCATACTAAAGAGGCGGTAAATTCACGGTCAGGCGATCATGACTGCGATAAAATCGCGTGGTGGAGTCTACCAGCCCTCCCCCGGCCGACCTCACCCGCATGCTCCAGGCCTGGAGTGGCGGCGACGCCGGCGCGCTCGATCGTCTCACTCCCATCGTTTACGGCGAACTGCACCGTCTCGCCCGTAACAATATGGCAGCGGAACGCGACGGCCACCTGCTGCAGCCATCGGCTCTGGTGAATGAAGCTTTTGTCCGGCTACTAGGCAGCGCGCCGATCGAGTGGGCCAGCCGTACTCACTTCTTCGCGGTCTCGGCGCGGCTGATGCGGCAGATTCTGATCGATTTCGCGCGCGCTCAGCAGACCAATAAGCGCGGCAATCGCGCCACCCACGTCGATATTTCGGGCATCAGGGAAATCGCCAGCGATGCCCCGGCTCCGGTCGATTTTCTCGATCTCGACTCGGCATTGCAGGATCTATCGCGATTGGACGCGCGCCACGCACAAGTGGTGGAGCTGCGCTATTTCGGTGGACTCGAAAACGCCGAGATCGCTTTGGCGCTGGGCATTTCTGAACCGACCGTGGTCCGCGACTGGCGCATCGCGCGCGCCTGGCTGTTTTCAAGACTCCAAACTCCGGCGTCGCGGACGCCCGAATGAATCCAGCCGATTACCGCCGCGCCGGCGAGCTGTTCGAACAGCTTCGCCAACTTCCCGAGATGGAGCACGATGCGGCTCTCGACGCCGCGTGCGGCGCGAATGAGGGCTTGCGCGATCACGTACAGGCGCTGCTCGACGCTGATCGTGAGGCGGGCCCGTTTCTGCAGCGCTCCGCTATCGAAGACGCCGCGCGCTTGATCCAGCCCGAGGGTCCTGTTGCCCCTGGTACGCGTTTCGGTCCCTACCAAGTCATCGCGCTGATCGGGGCGGGCGGCATGGGCGAGGTGTATCGCGCGCGCGACCCCCAGCTGAATCGCGACGTCGCCATCAAAGTGCTGCCCGCGGCGTTGAAGAACGATGCGCGCTACATGGCACGCTTCGAACGGGAAGCGCAGGTGCTGGCATCGCTGAATCATCCCAACATCGCGACCGTATACGGAATCGAGCAGGGGGCGCTGGTGATGGAGTTCGTGGAGGGCGAGAATCTGCGCGGCCCTGTGCCGCTCGATGAAGCGATCCACATTGCGCGCCAGATCGCAGCGGGACTGGAAGCCGCGCACGAACGCGGCGTGGTGCATCGCGACCTCAAACCCGCCAACATTAAGATCACGCCCGCGGGTGTCGTGAAGCTGCTGGATTTCGGGCTAGCGAAATCGGCCACGGATTCCGGTCAGAGTGCGCCGGCGAGTTCGACCATCTCGCCTTTACCCTCCCTGTCACCCTCGCCGGATTCCGGGATGACGCAATCCGGCATGATTCTGGGCACCGCCGCTTACATGTCGCCGGAGCAAGCCCGTGGAAAGCCGGTCGATAAACGTGCCGACATCTGGGCGTTCGGCGTGGTGTTCTGCGAAATCCTCACCGGCGATCGCGCCCACGATTTTGAAAAGCTGGCGCCGGAGACCCCGCCGCACATCCGCCGCTTGATCGCGCGCTGTCTGCGCAAGGATCCGAACACTCGTCTGCGCGACATCGGCGAAGCGCGCGTGATACTCGACGAGCCGGATGATCCGGGCAATCCGGTTCCCGCACCGCCGCCCTCTCCGCGCACTTGGCCGGCGTGGCTCGCCGCGGGTCTGCTCGCCATCGCTGCCCTTGTGTTCGCGGCGCTCTGGTGGCGCGTTCCCCGCGGCAACCCGCCAATGCTGCAACTCTCCGTGTTGCCTCCGGACAAAACGATGTTCTCGGCGATCAGCACACCATCGATTTCGCCCGACGGTCAGCACGTCGCATTCGCCGCCGGAGGCTACGGCAAGTCGCAGCTTTGGATCCGCAATCTCGATTCGCTCACAGCCCGCGCGATTCCCGAAACGGATGGCGCGTCCGATCCATTCTGGTCGCCCGATAGCCGCTTCATCGCGTTTTTCATTTCCGGCAAGCTCAAGAAGGTCGATCTCGCGGGTAGTCCGCCGGTCACGATTTGCGATGCCGCCGATGGCCGCGGTGGAAGCTGGAATCAAAACGATGTCATCGTGTTCGCCGCCAGCTTCGGTTCGGAGCTTTCGCGCGTTCCCGCGGCGGGAGGCACGCCGGCGCCGCTTACCACGCTCGAAGCCGCCGTCGGCGAAACGAGTCATCGCTTCCCGTGGTTTCTCCCCGACGGGCGGCACTTCCTTTTTTCAGCGCGCAGCGAAAATCCCGATAAGACCGCGATCTATATCGGCGATTTGGATTCCAAGGATCGCCGGTTTCTATTCGCCGCGGCCTCCAACGCAGTCTACTCGCCGCCGGGATTTCTGCTGTTCACGCGCGAGCGAACCTTGATGGCGCAAGCCTTCGATGCCGAAAAGCTGGCCATCACCGGCGAACCATTTCCTGTCGCCGAGCAGGTCGACTACGTTCCCGGAAATATTCAAGGCCAGTTTGCGGTATCGCAAAACGGAGTACTGGCATACTACTCCGGCGGCGGGACGCTGCGATCGCAGATGACCTGGCTCGATCGCAGGGGGAAGGTGATCGGCAAAGTGGGCGAGCCGGGCACCATGCAGGCTCCCGCGATTTCGCCGTATGCCGAAACGATCGTGGTCGACCGGCTCGACCCATCGTTAGGCACCTACGATTTGTGGCTGTTTGATGCCGCCCATAATTCCGGCTCACGGTTTACGTTCGATGCCGGTAACGACATGTTCCCGGTCTGGTCGCCCGATGGCACTCGCGTCCTGTTCGCTTCCAATCGAACCGGGAAGTATGGTTTGTTTCAGAAATCCGCCACGGGCGCCGGGAAAGAAGAGTCGGTCTACCAAGCTACCGGCGTGACGCTGCCCACCGATTGGCCTAACTCGCGTTTCGCGATTTTCTCCAACACGGCGGTGCGCACTGGAAACGATCTGTGGGTGCTGCCTTTATCCGGCGATCGCAAGGCGTCGCCATTGATTCAAACCGAGTTCTCCGAATTGCATGGAAAGCTTTCGCCCGATGGGCGCTGGCTGGCCTATGAATCGAATGAAACCGGCGTGCCCAAGGTGTATGTGCAGGCATATCCGGGTAAAGAGAGTAAGTGGCAGATATCGAACGAAGCCGGCACGCGTCCGCTATGGAGCCGCGACGGCAGGGAGCTGTTCTACATTTCGGGCGACAACAAAATGATGACGGTCGATATTAAGAGCGGCGTGCGATTCGAGCATAGTGTCCCGAAGCCTTTGTTCGATACGAGGACTGCTCCAACCGCGCTCTACGATGTCGCGCGCGACGGCAAACGATTCCTGATGCTCAATCCAGGAGAACCGGACGCGAACGTTCCGATGACGGTGGTGGTCAATTGGCGCCCGTCGGTGACCTTCGCGAAATAAGGTAAGCGCGGATCGCGCGGACCTGCTCGCGGTTGAGCAGCTTTTTGAAGGACGGCATCCCGGCGGACGCGCGCGAGCCGTTCAGCAGAATGTTCTCGAGATCGTCCAGCGTTTCTTTACTCGCATAGCGCAGATCAGGAAGGGGGCCGGCGATGGCTTTCCATCCATGGCAGTCCACGCAGTAATTAGAGTTATAGATGCGCTCGCCTTGGTGCGCAAGTTGAGGGGAAATCTGCGCTCCGCTCAAAGGAGTCGGCGGAGCGGGGTGGCCGTAAGGCCGCGGTTTGAACTCCGCAGCGCCACCGAGCTTGAACGTAAGCAACCGCCCGTATCCCGGCTTCACTTTTCCCGCGAGCGGGCCATTGAACAATCCCGACGGGCCACCCCAGCCCGCGAGCACGGATACATATTGAATGCCATTAATGAGATACGTTACCGGCGGTGCCATGATGCCCGTGCCGCCATCGAACGTCCAAAGTTGTTTGCCATCGGTGGCGCGAAACGCAGCGAATATTCCATCGCCGCGGCCTTGCAATACGAGATTTCCCGCCGTCGCGAGCACGCCGCCGCCTTCCACGACTGGATAGCTCGCGCGCCAGGCCGCTTTCTGTTTCACAGGGTCCCAGGCCAGCAGTTCGCCGGTCGGCGGAGGCAGCGAATCGAATTTGGCGTTGAGCGGCCCGTCGTACGATTGCTCCTCGCCCATGTTGTCCCGATCGGGATTATATTTCCAGTTCTTATCCGGCGCGCCCAGATTTTGCATGCCCACCTTCGCGGGCAGATACATGAATCCGGTCGCCGGGCTGAACGCCATCGGATTCCAGTTGTGTGCGCCATCGGGACTCGGCGAGGTAATGAACGGCTCCAGCCCGACTGTCTGTGCTTCGATCGGCCGGCCTGATTTAGCATCGAGTCCCGACGCCCAAGTGATCCCACTGACGAAGGCCGCACCTGAGATGAACTCGCCCGTCGCGCGATCGAGAACGTAGAAGAATCCGTTCTTGTTCGCCTGCATGATTACGCGCCGCGCGCGCCCGCCGATGTTCAGATCGGCCTGGACCAGAGGCTGGGTCGCATCGAAATCCCAGTTGTCACCGGGCGTGGTTTGAAAATGCCACGCGAGTTGGCCAGTGCTCGCGCGCACAGCGAGGATCGACGCGGTGTACAAACTGTCGCCTCCGCCGCGCAGCGCTCGATACCACGCGGTGGGGTTGCCGGTTCCGAAATACACCAGGTCGAGCGCGGGATCGTAGACCATACCTTCCCACGCCGTCCCACCGCCCCCGGTCTTCCACCATTCGCCAGTCCACGTCTTGGCGGCGACTTCCATCGCTTTCGATTCGAACCCCTTCGATGGGTCGCCGGGCACGGTGTAAAATCGCCACGCCAGCTTTCCAGTTTCGGGGTCGAATGCAGAGACGTAGCCGCGCACACCGAACTCCGCGCCCGCGTTTCCGATAACCACCGTGCCCTTCGCGATGAGTGGTGCAGCGGTGATCGAATATGCCTTGGCCGTTTCGTCCGCAGGGATGGTAGAGACATCCCACACCGGCCTGCCAGTTCGCTCGTCGAGCGCGATCAGCCGGCCGTCCAGCGTTCCTACGTACACCTTGCCGCGATCGAGAGCCACGCCGCGATTCACCACGTCGCAACAGATGAACAATGCATTTTCGCGGTGAACCTTGGGATCGAAAGTCCACCGTGTCTCCCCGGTCTTCGCATCGATCGCATACACGATGCTCCACGAGCCGGTGAAGTACATCACGCCGTCCTTCACGAGCGGTGTCGCTTCGAGCCCGCGCGTGGTCGGTAGCTCGCGGCTCCACGCCAGCCCAAGCCCGCCCACGGTCTGTTCGTTGATCTGAGTGAGCGAGCTGAATCGTTGGCTTTCGATTGGCGCGGTCTGCGCGGATCGTTCGCACGAGCCGAGCAAAAGGACCAGCGTCATCACGCATATTGCAAGGGGCCTGATCATGGGGGTCTACTTTGTGAGCTTGATCTCTGCGATGTCGCCCTTGATTTCCATGGCCGTTCCGAAGGGCTTCGATGCATCGGCCAATCGCTCAAGAATGTAGCGGGCTCGCGCGCCTGGCGCCGGCGACGGCAAGCCGCGGGTGTGCAGAAACGGATTGTCGGCGAACTGATCGTGAATGTCGGGCTGACCCTCCCCGACGTTGTTCAACACGATCGGGCGCAGCGAAACCGATCGCAGGCTCTTTCCATCGAACTGCACGTACGCGACCGCGCTCTCCCAATTCATCGGCTCATCGATGTAGGTGAGCGTGGGCGTCAAATTATAAATAAAGTTGCCGAGATCGTAAAAGATGGGCCGGCCGTGATAGATCTCAACTCCGTGCAACAGCGGCGCGCCATGCATCACGATGATGTCGGCGCCCGCGTCGATTTCCTGGTGTGTCCATTTCTGGAGCCACTCATTCGGCGCGAGCCGCTCCGGCAAAGCTTCGGTGAAGAGATTCACGAACGAGTGATTCGAGAACACGTGGTTGTGTTGATACACGATGACCAGATCGGCGTGCTGGCGCGCTTCGCGAATGCTCTTGAGAATGCGCTCGGCGTCCGCAGGATTCGGCGTGTTGGGGCCCGCGCCCGGTAGATCCGCCGTCGCCTCATTTGCTCTGCCGCCATTTTCGACGCGAAGCTCGTTCACGCCCGGCCGATCGGCGGTGGCACTTGCACCCGCCGTAATCAGCCCTGATGCGCTTGCGACCAAAGCAATCGTGCCTTTCGACGAATGCAAATAGCCAGGCCCCGCAGCTTCGGCAATATTGTTTCCGGTTCCGGCGTGAACGATCTTTCGGGCGTCCGTTTCGCGAATCGTATTCTGAATACCCGGCACTTTCAGATCGAACGCGTGGTTGTCAGATAGCGCCAGCAAGTTGAAGCCGAACGTGGTCAGCGCATCCAGCGCTTCCGGCGGTGTGACGAATCCGCGACCTTCGCGGGCAGACTCGCCCTTTTCGACGATCGCAGCCTCCAGGTTAGTGAACACTACATCGCCCTTCAGCAGACCTTGGATCACTGGAACCGCGGCGGGCGCGGTCGCACGAATGTCCGATCGAATCATCGATTGCCCGGTCAGCGTGATGGTGATCTGCGCGAAGCTGATCGCCGACGTGAATACCAACAGAGCCAATCGCATTGCTCTTCAATATACATAAGCTGGTACGCCCAAGCTGTTACCATTGGTCTCATCTCTTTTTGAAGGAGGCCCGCATGTCCCGCCTGTCGATTCTTTCCGCCGCTTTGCTGCTCTCCGGTCTGGCTTTCGGCCAATCCAAGCTGCTGCGCTACCCGACCTATTCAAAAGGCAAGGTCGCGTTCAGCTATCTGGGCGACATCTGGATCGCCAATGAAGACGGCGGCGGTGCGACGCGGCTCACCGACAGCGTGGCCCGCGAAGTGAATCCGCGCTTTTCGCCGGACGGAAGCTGGATCGCGTTCTCCTCGAATCGTAATGGGAATAACGACGTCTTCGTAATTCCCGTCGCGGGCGGCAAGCCGAAGCAGCTCACCTATCACAGCGCGAACGACAACGTGGTCGGCTGGACGCCCGATGGCAAGCGAGTGATTTTCGAATCGTCGCGAAATCTGGGAGTGTTCCCCAGCGTCACCACGCTGTTCGAAGTGGGCATCGATGGAGGAATGGAACAGCCGCTGCCCACCGATTGGGGATCCTGGGCCAGCTACTCCGCCGATGGGTCGAAGCTGGCGTTCACGCGGCATCCCGGCGTGTGGTCGCGCAAACATTATCGCGGGAGCTACGCCGTCGATCTGTGGCTGGAAGATGTGGCGTCGAAAAAATTCACGCCGCTGAGTGATCCAGATTATAAAGGCAACTACATGTGGCCGATGTACGCGCACAATGGCGAGATCTACTACGTCGCCGACGAAATGGCGAATGAGAAGTCGGTGAAATGGGGCAGCCCCGAAATTTACAAGAGCGTCAACAACATCTGGAAAATGTCTGACAAAGGCGGCAAGCCGGTGCAGGTGACGCATCACACCAGCGGCAATTTATTTTTCCCCAGCATGTCGGCGGATGGCAAGACCATCGTGTACGAAGAAAACTTCGGGCTATGGAAGCTGGATGTCGCGACCGGCAAGAGCAGCGAAATCCGTATCGACATCAAGACTGATCCGAAGGAGAACGATACCGAGCTAGTGACCATCGACAACGAATTGCAGGGCTTCCATCTTTCGCCCTCCACGCGGCGCGCCGCGATTTCGACGCATGGCGAGATTTTCACGGTCGCCACCGATCGTGGCGAGATCCAGCGTGTGACGGAGACGCCGTGGCGCGAAGACGATCCGCGTTGGTCGCCTGATGGAAAGTGGATCGCGTTCATTTCCGATCGCACCGGCCGGCAGGAGGTGTGGGTCGCGGACGAGCTGGGTCGCAATGTGAAGAAGCTGAGCGATGCCGATTGCGACAAACCGTCCATCGCGTGGGCGCCGGATTCGAAATCGCTGCTGTGGTCGGGATCGGATCACAAGCTTCGGCATGTGGAAGTGGCCAGCGGCAAGACCGACATCGTTGCGACCAGCGATGTCGCGACCATCGGGTCGCCGCAATTTTCGCCCGATGGTGCGTGGGTTTCGTATTCCAAGCGCGATGCATTGTTGCGTGATCACGTGTACGTAAAACTCGCGGCAGGCGGTACGGAACGAATGATCGGCACCGATGATTTTCTGATTTCGAACGGGGCGAAGTGGACGCCCGATGGAAAACATTTGCTGCTGCTCGGCGGCGTGGGCGCGCCGGCCATGTCGGCATTGAATCGCACGGTACTGCAGCTTTACAGCGTTTCTCTGACTCCGAACGACAAGAATCCCGACGATCGCGACATCGATACCGAAGCGCAGGCGGAGGCGGCGGAAGCTCCGCGTGGTCGCGGAAACGCAGGCGCAGCTCCGAAGGTCGAAGTGAAAATCGAATGGGACGGAATCGATCGCCGCATCCGCCAGCTCACCCATATGGGCGGGTCGGTGATGACGGTGGTGCCTTCTCCCGATAGCCGGACGTATGCGTTCATGGCGCAGAACGACGGTGGTGCCGATGCGTCAGGCGGTCCCGGATTGTACGTGATCGGCGAAGACGGCACCCGGCTGACGCGAATCTCGACCACGGTTCCGCAGCAAGGCGGAGGTCGCGGTGGACGAGGCGGCGGTGGTGGTGGAGGCGGCGGAGGCGAGCCGCAATGGTCGCGCGATGGGCGCAGTCTTTATTATTTGCAGGGCGGCGGGCTCTATTCGGTCGCAGTTCCTGGGGATCGGATAACGCAACTCCCGGCTGCCGCTGGTCGTGGAGGACGAGGCGGTGCGAACGCTGCGGCCGCGCCTGCCGCTGCTGCGAATGCGGCTCCGCGCCGCGTGACGTTCACTGTTCGCATGGAAATCGATCGCGCGGCAGAACGCCAGCAGGTATTCGAAGAAGCCTGGCGCACCATGAAGAATCGCTTTTATGACGGCGCGATGCATGGCGTGAACTGGGCCGCCGCGAAGGATACCTACGAAACGCTGCTACCTAACGTCGCCGATGCGGATGAGCTGCACAACGTCGTGATGCAAATGATCGGCGAGCTGAACGCGTCGCACACCGGCATTTCGGGCGGCGGTGGACTTCCCGGCGAGCAGCGGCCGGATCGCATCCAGACTCGTTATCCCGGATTCGATCTGACGCCGGATGCTTCGGGCTATTACAAGGTCGCGCACATTTATCGAAAAGGTCCGGCCGATCACGATTACATGAAGATCGCGCCCGGCAATTTCATCCTGGCGATCAATGGCAAGAGCATCAAGACGCCCGACAACTATTGGCGCGAATTCAATCTGCTCCCAGGGCGCAAATTCGAATTCCTGGTCAATTCGAAGCCGCAGGCGGAAGGCGCATGGACGGTCGCGATCGAGCCGATCGCGCAAATGGCGCAGGGCGATCTTGAATATGAGCGCTGGGTTGACGATCGCACGGCGATGGTTTCGAAGTTGACCAATGGTGAAATTGGATATTTGCACATTCGCGCCATGAACGCGCCTTCGCTCGAAAAATTCCAGCGCGATCTGCTGGCCAATCTCGATAAGAAAGCGCTGATCATTGACGAACGCTTCAACGGCGGCGGCGGAATCGATCAGGAGCTGCTGGAGATTTTGAACCAGCGCAAGAAGTATGAATCCTATCGCGCGCGCGATTCGGTGGAAATCGCCCGGCCGATTCAGGCGTTCTTCGCGCCGATGGTGGTGCTGGAAAATGAGCGGTCGGCCAGCAATGCCGAGATGTTCCCGGAAGGATTCAAGACGCTGGGGCTGGGCAAGGTGGTCGGCGTGAATACGTATGGCGCGGTGATCGGAACCGGATCGTATAACTTATTGGATGGCTCGACGCTGCGCACGCCGGGAACAGGCGTGTTCACTGCCACCGGTCGCGATTTCGAAAATTATGGAGTTCCGCCGGACGTGTATATCGATAACACGCCGGCGGATTTCATCGCGGGCCACGATCGCCAGATCGAAAAGGCCATCGAGGTATTGCGCTCGCAGATGAAGTGACCGCGAGTCGCCAGTGGGCTTCAACCGCTTAAGGAGCCGCGACCAGAGGGAGCGGTTCACCGGTCTCACGATCGAAATCGCCGAATTACTTTGCCAACTCGAAGCGATCCAGGTTCATCACCTTGGACCATGCCGCCACGAAGTCGTTGATGAACGCTTCTTTCGAATCGCTGCATCCGTACACTTCCGCGATGGCGCGGAGCTGCGAATTCGACCCGAACACCAGATCGGCGCGCGTGCCGGTCCACTTGACCTTGCCCGTCTTGCGATCGCGGCCCTCATACACGCCGGGAGTCGAAGAAGCTTCCCACTTGGTACCCATATCGAGCAGGTTGACGAAGAAATCGTTCGTCAGCGTTTCGGGCCGGTTGGTGAAGACGCCGTGTTTCGATTGGCAGCAGTTCGCATTCAACGCGCGCATGCCGCCGACCAGAACCGTCATCTCTGGCGCAGTCAGCGTCAGCAACTGCGCGCGATCCACCAGAAGCTCTTCCGCCGGGCTCGGGTTTCCATTGCGCATGTAGTTGCGGAATCCGTCCGCGGTTGGTTCGAGCACCGCGAACGACTCGACATCGGTTTGCTCCTGCGATGCATCGGTGCGGCCGGGCGAGAAGGGAATCTTGACGTCTTGACCGGCTTTTTTCGCAGCGGCTTCGATGGCCGCGTCGCCACCCATCACGATCAGATCGGCGAGCGATACTCTCTTCTTGCCTGACTGTGCGTTGAAATCTTTCTGGATCGTTTCCAGCTTGTCGAGCACCTTCGCGAGCTCGGCCGGCTGATTCACTTCCCAATTCTTCTGCGGCGCCAGGCGAATGCGCCCGCCGTTGGCTCCGCCGCGCTTGTCACCGCCGCGGAATGTTGATGCGGAAGCCCACGCCGCCGAGACCAGTTGCGAGATCGACAATCCGGAGGCGAGGATCTTGGCTTTCAGCGCAGCGATATCCTGCGCATTGATCAATTCGTGATCCACCGCGGGAACAGGGTCCTGCCACAGCAGCGGCTGTTTCGGAACCAGCGGCCCCAGGTAGCGCGCAACCGGTCCCATATCGCGATGGGTCAACTTGAACCAGGCTTTCGCGAACGCGTCCGCGAATTCCTGCGGATGCTCATGGAAGCGCTTGGAGATTTTCGCGTAGCTCGGATCCAGCTTCAACGCGAGATCCGTGGTGAACATCATCGGGGCGTGTTTCTTCGCTTTATCGTGAGCATCGGGTACGGTGCCCGCGCCCGCTCCGCTCTTGGGTGTCCACTGATACGCACCGGCGGGACTCTTGGTGAGTTCCCATTCGAAGCTGAACAGATTGTCGAAGTAGTTGTTGTCCCATTTGACCGGGTTGGTGGTCCATGCGCCTTCCAGTCCGCTGGTGATGGCGTGCGCACCGATGCCGCTTTCAAAAGAGTTCTTCCAACCGAAGCCTTGCTCTTCGATGGCGGCGCCCTCTGGATCGGCGCCGCAATACTTGCCGGCCTCGGCAGCGCCGTGCGCTTTTCCGAAGGTGTGGCCGCCGGCGATGAGCGCCACGGTTTCCTCGTCATTCATCGCCATGCGGCGGAAGGTCTCGCGAATGTCGCGCGCCGCGGCGATTGGGTCGGGCTTTCCGTTGGGACCTTCCGGATTCACATAAATCAAGCCCATCTGCACCGCGCCGAGTGGATTCTCCAGGTCGCGATCGCCGCTATAGCGTTCGTCCGCAAGCCACTTGCCTTCCGGACCCCAGTAGATATCTTCAGGCGCTTCCCACACATCCGCGCGGCCGCCGCCGAAACCGTAGGTCTTGAATCCCATCGATTCCAGCCCGACGTTACCGGCCAGGATCATCAGGTCGGCCCACGAAATCTTGCGTCCGTATTTCTGCTTGATCGGCCACAGCAGCCGGCGAGCTTTATCGAGGCTCACGTTATCGGGCCAGCTATTGAGCGGCGCAAAGCGCTGCGCTCCGGAACCCGCGCCGCCGCGCCCATCGGCAATGCGATAGGTGCCGGCGCTGTGCCACGCCATGCGGATGAACAGCGGTCCATAGTGGCCGTAATCGGCGGGCCACCACTCCTGCGACGACGTCATCAAGGCGTTGAGATCCTTGATCACGGCATTGAGGTCGAGGCTCTTGAATTCCTTCGCATAATCGAACTCCTGGTCCATCGGGCAGGAGAGCGGAGAGTTCTGATGCAGGATCTTGAGGTTCAGTTGATTCGGCCACCACGCCGCATTGGTCGTGGCGCCGGCCGCTGTGTGTCTGCGAGCGCCGCCCGCTACTGGGCACTTCGATTCTGTTGCTGAGTTTGGTTTTTCCATATGTGTTCCTTACCGGGCTAATTGGACGCGCGGCGCGGTGCACACTTGGTGCACAGTCCACGGAAGATGAGTTCGCATTCGCGAAGCACTCGTTTGCCGAGCGAGCGCGAAGCAGGGCGGGGCACGTCGTACCACTCGATGTCTTCAACGTTGCCGCAACGGTCGCAAATGAAATGATGATGCCGCATGCCCTTGGCATCGAAACGCGCCGCGCGGCCTTCGACGGCGACTTCGCGCACCAGTCCCGCCTCTACCAGGTCGCGCAGATTGTTATAGGTGGTCGCCCGCGAAGAGCGCGGATCCACACGATTCACCGCTTCAAAGATCTCCGCAGCGGTGGGATGCCCCTTGTGTTTGATCAGGAATGCCATCACCGCGTAGCGCTGCGAAGTGCAACGCAGGCCGCCGCTTTCCAGGCACTGCTTGATCGCTTCGGCATCCATCTGATGTTTAGACTATATCTAATATAATATTTTGTCAAGACTCGTATGGATCTACAAAACTGATATTCTCGTGGGTTCTGTCAGAACAACGCAGTTCCGTCATTCAGGTTCGCGGCATCCGCAAGACCTACGGGAAAACCGTCGCCGTTTCGGAGATTTCTTTCGAAGTCAGCCAAGGCGAGATCTTCGGATTGATCGGACCGAACGGCGCGGGAAAGACCACCACCATGGAATGCGTGGAGGGCGTGCGCCGGCCGGATCACGGCACCATCGCAGTCCTTGGTCTCGATCCATTCCGCGACGTTTATAAGCTGCAAAACCGCATCGGAGTGCAGTTGCAACAGGCGCAACTTCAGAAGCGGATCAAGGTCTGGGAAGCGCTGGATCTGTGGGCCTCGTTGTATTCGAACCCGGTGGATGGGGATCGATTGCTCGATCAACTCGGGTTGTCGAGCAAACGCAACGCCTGGTTCATGACGCTATCCGGTGGGCAGAAGCAGCGGCTGTTCATCGCGCTGGCTCTGATCAACGATCCGGAGGTAGTCTTTCTGGATGAACTGACCACCGGCCTCGACCCGCAGTCGCGTCGCGCGATCTGGGAATTGGTGCGCGGCATTCGCGATCGCGGCAAGACCGTGTTCATGACCACGCATCTGATGGAGGAAGCCGAGCGGCTGTGCGATCGCGTGGCCATCATCGAGCACGGCAAGATTATCGATATCGGCAGCCCGGCGGAATTGGTGCGCCGGCACTGCCCTGCGCGCGAGGTTGTGCTCGCCACCGAAGACATTCGCGCCGAAGAACATTTGCGCGCCATCGCGTCGGTAGAAATGGTATCGCGGCAGAATTCGCACTTCACCATTCAGGGTCACGGCGATGAATTCGTGACCAACGTGATCGATTGTCTTTCTGAGAATCGGATCAAGGTCACCGACTTTCGCACGGTGCTGCCGAATCTGGAGGATGTTTTTCTGAAGCTGACGGGCCGGTCGATTCGGACGAGATTAACTATGTTCCGAGGACTCTTCAAATTAACCTGGCTGGAGATCAAGATCTTTATGCGCGAGCCGATGGGCGCATTCGGATCGATCTTCTTCCCGGTGCTGGTGTTCGTCGGATTGGGGCGGTTCATGGGTGGACGGCTCCCGGCAGCCTCGACCGCGATCACGGGATTCATTCGCGTGGGGCTCCCGGTGTTCGCGTCCGTATTGATCTCGCTCAGCGGAGTGTTATCGCTGGTGACCATCATTTCGATTTATCGGGAAGGCGGCATTCTCAAGCGGCTGCGCGCCACGCCGCTGCGGCCGCAGACGATCCTGACGGCTCATGTGCTGGTCAAGCTGGCGTTGACTCTGGTCACGATGGTGCTGCTGGTACTCGCGGGTAAGCGCTATTACCCGGTGAACGTCCAGGTCCCAGTATTCGGATTTGCAGTGGCGCTGCTGATTAGCACCTTCAGCATTCTCTCGATCGGATTTGTGATCGCGAGCATCGTCCCTACGGCGCGTTTTGCGCAACCGATCGGGGCAGCGATCCTGTATCCCATGTTCGCTCTGTGCGGATTGTTCATTCCGCTCGAAACGCTGCCACCCGCACTCCATGCCGTCGCGCGCCTGCTGCCTCTGACTTATGCCGTGTCGCTGCTCGAAGGAATCTGGAAGAGACGAAGCATGGTCGGCGCACCTGGGGGACGTCTTCGCGCTGGTGGTGATCTTTGCGATTTGCACGGCGCTTTCGGCGAAAGTATTTCGCTGGGAATAAGCGGTCAGCTCTTTGCGCGGCGGCGCTTGACTGGTTTGTCAGCGCCAGCGGAGCCCTTGACGACAGTCTTGCCGGTTCCTCCACTGGACGCGGCTTCTCCCAACTGTTCAATCGAAGCCCGAATGTAGCGGCGCACGAAAGGACGTTCCAGATCGCGTAGATTCGCGAATTTGATGTGGCGCATGGCCTTGCCCTCGCCTTCGAGCACGCCGTTCGGATCGGGAAGAGTAGACCCTCGCGGAAAGCCGAGATTGATGTGCCGCGCGCTGGTCGTGATGAAGCAGAACATATCCTTCATCTTTCCGCTGAAGCCGAACCAGATCGCGATGGTATAGACCTGATAGATCGATTCGGACGCGTGCGGCACTTCTTCGAGGATGATTTCGCGGAGCGCGAGCGCGAGGTCCCCGATGGGACGGTCGTAGGCTTCCAGGAATCCCAGAAGCTGGGGATCGGGTGGACGCTGCATAAGTAGGAGGATACTGTAGAAATTGTGGATCGCACGGCCGAAATGAGTCAGGCAACCGAGCTGATCTCCGCCGCCAAGCTCGGCGACACCCAGGCTGAAGCGCAATTGTTCGCGCTGCTGTATCGCGAACTGCGGCGTCTGGCGCATAGCCGGTTAAAGCGATCGCAGCCGTGCACGCTGCTGGAAACTACGGCGCTGGTGCACGAAACCTATCTACGCTTGCATCGCGCGGGTTATGTGCGCATCGCCGATCGCACTCATTTCCTCGCGTACGCGGCCAGTGCGATGCGTTCGATTGTGGTCGATTTCGTGCGCGGCGCGGGCGGGCGCGATTCACGGGAAAAAGCTACGCTACCCGATCTTTCATCGCTCGGCAGCGGGGAGCGCGAGATCATGCGTGTGAATGAGGCGCTGGACGAACTGGCCGCGGTGAGCGATCGTCTGGTCAAGGTGGTGGAGATGCGCTACTTCGCGGGCATGAAAGAATCAGAGATCGCGGATGCTCTTGCGATTACCGAACGCACGGTGCGCCGCGATTGGGAGAAAGCGCGCATGATTCTGGCGGCGTCGCTCAAATAGCCATGCAAGTGGATCCTCGAACGTGGCCCGTGGTGCTGCAGTTGATGGATGAGTGGCTCGAGGTGCCGGAACAATCGCGCGCGGACTGGCTCGCGAAGGTCGAATCGACGCATCCTGAACTGATGCCCACGTTGCATGAGCTGCTCGCGCAGCCGCGGCCGGGATTCCTGGAAACACTGCCCGCCATCGACGCGAGTCTGATCACCGATCACGACGATTTCGGATTCGCACCCGGAAAGTTCGCGGGTCCGTATCGTCTGGATCGCGAATTAGGCCGTGGAGGCATGGGCGTGGTGTGGCTGGCGACGCGAGCCGATGGGACGCTGCATCGCGAGGTCGCGCTCAAGTTTCCCTTGTTCTATTCACAGGATCGAATGTGGGCGAACCGCTTCGCGCAGGAACGCGACATTCTGGCCAGGCTCGAAGACGCGCGGATCGCGCGGCTGTACGACGCGGGCATCACCGCGCAAGGGCAGCCTTATCTGGCGCTCGAATACGTGGAAGGCGAGCCGGTCACGGTGTATTGCGATCGGCTGGAATTGAGCGTCGAAGCGCGGCTCAAGTTGTTTCTCGAAGTGCTGCACGCGGTTCGCTACGCCCACGCCAATCTGGTGGTGCATCGCGATCTGAAACCGTCGAACATTCTAGTGACCAAAGGCGGGGAAGTGCGGCTGCTCGACTTCGGGATCGCCAAACTGTTGCAGCATGACGTGACGGCGGAAAGCGAAGCGACGCAGCTTGGGTCTCGCGCATTGACGCCGGATTACGCCAGTCCGGAGCAGATCGCGGGACAGCCGGTGACCACTGCGTCCGACGTCTATTCGCTAGGTGTTTTGCTCTCGGAATTACTGACCGGATCGCGGCCGAGCCAGAAATCCGCTGCGATCGATGAGGCGAAGGCGAAAGCTCGCGGCGGGCTCACACCGAAGAAGTTGGCGGCGGCGCTGTGCGGCGACCTCGAGACGATCATGGCCAAGGCTCTCGAACAAGAGCCGTCCCGAAGATACGCGACCGTTGACGCGTTCGCGCAGGATATCGACAGGCACTTGAGCGGACAGCCCATCGGCGCGCGGCCCGATAGCGCGTGGTATCGGGCGCGAAAATTCGTATCGCGAAATCGTCTGGCAGTATCGGCGGCGGCGATGGTGGCGGTCGCACTTGCGGCCGGAGCCGGGATCGCGCTGTGGCAGGCGCATCGGGCAGTGGTGGAACAACGTCGCGCCGATGCCGAAGCTGCCACCGCGCGCGCGGTGAGCGATTTTTTGCAAAAGGATCTACTGTCGCAAGCGGGTTCGGCGACGCAAGCCACAGGGGGCGCCAAGCCCGATCCCGATATCAAAGTACGTACGGCGCTGGATCGTGCGGCGGCTCGCGTCAACGGAAAATTCAACGGGCAACCGCAAGTGGAGGCGGCGATCCGCCAGACCATCGGCGAAACGTACCGGGACCTCGGTTTCTTTGCCGATAGCGAAACGCAGATTAAGCGCGCGTTGGAACTGCGCCAGCGCGTGCTGGGTCCAGATCATCACGACACGATTAAGAGCTCGCAGGTGCTCGGCGACTTGTATCAGAGATCCGGCAAGTACGATGCTGCCGAGAAGGTCTTGAATGGACTGCTGGAATCGGCGCGGCGGACCAATACCGAAAATACGGCGGAGGCGATCGGGGCCATGAGCAGTCTCGCCGCCCTTGCCGTGGACCACGGCGATTTTCCGCGTGCGGAAGGCTTGTATCGCCGCGTCGTCGAAATCGAAAAGAAAGTGCTGGGCGAAGCCGATCAACTGACGCTCGCGTCCATGAATAATCTCGCGTCCTTGCTGTCGCGAGAGGCGAAGTATCCCGAAGCGGAGGACCAGTATCTCAAGCTGATCGAACTAAAGCGGCGGGTGTTGGGCGTGGGCCATCCCAGCACGCTGGCGACGACCAATGGACTGGGCGTGCTCTATCGCAACGAAGGCAAGTATGCCGAAGCGGAGAAGACCTTGAAATCGGCACTCGAAGCGCGGCGTCGTGCAATGGGCGAGGAACATCGTGACACGCTGTCGAGCATGAACGCCCTGGGTTTGCTGTATTCCATCGAAGGAAAGTTCGCCAACTCCGAACTGCTGCTGGTCGATTCGCAAGCGCGGTCGGAGCGCGTCCTGGGCCTGGACAATCCTGACGCGCAGAGCAATCTGAATAATCTGGCGGAGTTGTACCGCCGCGAAGGAAAGCTGAAGTTATCGGAAGCCGCGTATCAGAAGTTGCTGGCAGCGCGCCTGCGAACCTACGGTCCGGACAATCCGTTCACGGCGAACACGCTTGGTCTGCTCGGTGAGGTCGAGATCCAGTTGCACAAATTCAACCAGGCCACGGCGGTGCTGCGAAGCGCGACGGATTTCTACATCAAACACAAAGTTGCTGCGTGGAGACGCTATTACACAGAGTGCCTGCTGGGCCAGAGTCTGATCGGTCAAGGCAAGCGCGCCGAAGGCGCAGCGATGCAGAGTGCCGCCTATCAGAAGCTGCTGGAGCGCAAAGATTCAATCCAGCTTGAGTACCGGAGCGTCCTCGAACAAGTGAAGCCTTCGAGATAGAAAATTCCGGACTCGAATGTCCGGTTTTCACGCGCGGCATCGTTTACAGAGTGGGAGGTCGTTTCTTATGTACCGAATTCTGGGTGCTTGCGCTCTACTGTTCGCGATTCCTGCTTTCTCCGCCGCTCCGCGCGCTCCCTTAGGCGTTTACGCCAAGGTCGATATCGAAACTGCGATTAGCGGATACCACGGACCTGCCGCTCGAGGATCTGCGGCCTTCCACGTCTATATGCGCGATCTGTTCGCGGGATTGCTGGCCGATCCCGCGATGTCCGGGCTGACCATCGGACAACACTGGGATACCATCCAGCTCGCAGCGGGGGTGGATCCATCGAGTTTCGACTGGAGTTATTTGGACGACGCGTTCGCGATGGCTGCTGCCGCGAACAAAGGCGTGCAGTTGCTCCTGACGCCAGGGTTCGATGCACCGCAGTGGCTGCTGGCGCAGATTCCGCCTTGCGACCCGCTCTTTGGAAAAAAGGCGACCGCTCCCGCCGATTGCGGATCGATCACGTTTCAAGCATTTCCGGAACAGTCGCACGCCGACGGGAACGTGCTGCCGCTGCCCTGGAATCCGGTGTATCAGGCGGCATGGGATTCGTTCCTGACGCAGGTGGCTGCGCGCTACGGGGCGAATCCTCTATTCCTGTCGATCGCGGTCGCGGGACCGGTGGGGGCGTCCACGGAAATGATTTTCCCAACGAACGCGAACGACAACGTGACGCAGCCATCTGGGCTGGACGTCAACAGCACCTGGGAAGCTTTGATCCAGCATTCGTTTCCCGGGAACACTGCGTATGTGACTAACGATCAGGTCTTCATCGACGCGTGGAAGCAGGCCATCGACGCGTATCAGAGCATCTTTAGCGGCATCACGCTGGTTCTGACTCCAGATGCGGGCGACGCCTTTCCGCAATATCCCGGCAAGGTCACGCCACATCCCGATAACGTCGCGTTCGCCGAGGATTGTATGTTGAGTATCAGCGGCGCCAAAAACGATCTGATGTCATGCGAAGCCAAAACGGAGGTTATCTCGTACTTCGTTGCATCGAGCGGGCCAAACGGAAAAGCGACGTTCGTCGGCGGGATGACGGCGTCGAGTAACCTCACTATCGGCGACATCGGGGTGCCAGGCGTGAAGGTGCTGACCGGATTATCGCCTACGCCATCGCCGGCAATTCTCGGCGGCGCGGAATTCGATTTTCCGGTGTCTAGTCCAGACCTGCAGGCCGAAGGATGCACCATTCAAGGCGGCACATGCCCGGGCTTATCGATTGAAGAAGGCGCCTACAACGTCCTGACCGTTTTCTTCAACGGGACGCCGGCGGGTGCGTCGTACGGCGGTGTCGCGGGCGCTGCTCCAATCACGTTTCTGGAGGCTCCCTACGTCGACGTGCAGTACGCAGAAGCGAATCCATGTCCGGCCGCGCCGAGCAAGACACTCGCGAACACGTCACTGCAGGATCTCTACAATCGCGCCAGTCACGATCTGTTCGCGATGGCGAATCCAGCTCCGCCGGTGGCCGTACCGATTGGCGCGCCGGTGGTGCCCTCCCTTCCTCCGGCGACGTGCGTGGCGAACGTCACCACGCCGGTGATCAGCAACGTCAAAAGTCTGGAAGGAGGATTCCCCACCATCACAGCGAACACATGGGTGGAAATCGACGGTCAGAATCTTTCGCTCCCGAACGATTCGCGAAGCTGGACCAGCGCCGACGTCGTGAACGGGCAACTGCCGACAGTGCTCGATACCGTCACCGCGACTGTGAATGGCAAGAGCGCGTTTATGTATTCGATCAGCCCGACTGCGGTGCGGATTCTGACGCCGCCCGATGCCATCAACGGTCCGGTGGCGATCGTGATCAGCGTGAGCGGGGTCTCGGGGGCCCCGTTCGTCGCGCCGGCGCAGGCGGTGGCGCCCGCTTTCGTTCTGATCAACGGCGGCCCTTATGTTTCGGCGATGCATGTGGATGAATCGCCGGTGGGGCCGATCGCGCTGCTGCCGGGAATGTCGACACCGGCGAAACCTGGCGAGATGGTGGCTCTGTGGGCGACCGGGTTCGGACCGACGCTGCCGCCGGTAGTGAGTGGATCGGCGACGCAGACGGGATTCCTGCCTACCGTGCCGGTGATTACGATCGGAGGCACGGCGGCGAAGGTAGTGTTCGCGGGATTGGCTACGCCGGGCGTGTATGAATTCGCGATTGTGATTCCGCCGAATACGCCGACCGGCGACAACATCGTGATCGCGACGTATCAGGGTGTGTCGACTCCAGTGGCGCTCATCACGGTGAATGGATCCGGGCCTGGGCCGACCTCGTTGACGCTGTATGTTTCGCCGAACGGAAGCGATTCCTGGAGCGGTAGGCTCGCCGCGCCGAGCGCGGATGGCACCGACGGACCGCTGGCGACGTTCGATCGTGCGCGCGCGCTGGTGGGATCGATTGTCGAGAATAGTCTGAACTCGATCACAGTGCAGTTTCGCGGCGGTACCTATTTCCTGCCAGCGACTTTGATGTTCACTGCGGCCGATAGCGGCTCGGCAGGGCAGAAGATTGTGTATCAGAACTATCCCGGGGAAACACCGGTGTTCAGCGGCGGCCTGGCAGTGGGCAACTGGACCAACACCAAAAACAACATTTGGAAAACAACGCTGCCCGCGTCGACACAATATTTCGAGAATCTGTTTTACAACGGGACGCGGCGGCTGCGGCCCAGGCTGGGCGGCTATCTGGGCGAGTTCTATCGCATCGGGAGCACCGTGTATCTGAACGCACCGCCTCCGCCGGCGGCTGCGCCGAACGCGAATTGCTCCGTCTATGTCGCAGGCAGTGGATGGGAGTGTTTTGATCGATTCACGTATCTAACCACCGATCCTATTTCCGCGACCTGGGAAAATCTCGCGCCTGCCACTGGAAATCCGTGCGGGCAGCCGGCGGGCGATGCCGCGCAAATGGGCGATATCGAGCTGCTGGTGTTCGAGCAGTTCAGCACGTCGAAGCTGCGCATCGATTGCGTGGACTCGGCGAATCATCTCGTGTACCTGACGGGTCCAACAGGAATCTCGCAGACCAATTACACGCAGGAAGGGTTCATCACCGGAAATCGATACATGATCGAAAACGTGCAGGATCAGCTCACCCAGCCAGGGCAGTGGTTCCTGGACCGATCGACGACTCCATGGACGCTGACCTATCTGGCGCAACCGGGCGAGAATCCGAACACGGATACCGTGATCATTCCGCAGTTGCCGCAGTTGTTGATTGCATCGAATCTTCAGAACGTCACGTTTCAAGGGCTGACGTTCGAGCACGACAACTATACTTTGCCCGCGCTCGGGCATTTGTCAAAAGAACTGGAGCCGGATATCAGCGCGGCTGTCTCGATTCAGAATTCGAGGAATGTGGTATTCGATTCGGGAACGGTCACCCAGATTTCCGGTGTCGGGCTCGAAGTTATTTCTTGCTTGAATAACTTCACAGCGCCGTGGTGTGTGTCGAACAACATCAACGCCAACACCTCGAACGATACCATCCAGAACAGCGCGTTCTACGATCTGGGCGCGCTGGGAATACGCATTGGCAACCCACGCGTCAATGCCGACACCGACGCGAACGAGCCGCAATCGATCACGGTTCAGAACAACGTCGTCGAAGGATACGGCCGCACCATTCCCGCGTCGTTTGGAATCGGCCAGGGAGAAGGACACGACAATCTGTACACGCACAACGACGTGTACGACGGCTATCACTGTGCGATCTCGATTTCGGAAGCGGGAAGCGATTCCGCGGTGCCCAATGGCAAAGGGAACTTCAACAACACCATTTCGTTCAACCACGTCTACAATCTGCTGCAAGGCATCATGAATGACGGTGGATCGATCCGCATTGAGGCAGGGAATCAGGTGTACACCGCGCCCGGCAACAAGATTCTCAACAACAAAATTCACGACGTGACCGACGCGTCCATCCAGGATTCCAACGGCTACGGCGGCAACGGCATCTATCTCGATAATCAGACCGGTCTGGTGGATGTTGAAAACAATCTGGTCTATCGAGTGTCCGACACCGCCATGTACACACCGCAAGGGCCAGCGTCGCCGAACGAAGTGAGCACCATCAAGAACAATATTTTCGCGTTTGCGCGGCGAGCGCTGGTGGCGGTGAATGCTCCCTACAAAGACGCGGTTCCAACCAGCGCGGTGCAGGTCTACAGCATCACCAATAATATTTTGTATTTCGACAGGAACTCGACTTCGCAACCGAAGTTCTGGCCGATGGGCGGGTGCACCTACAGCAACGGATTCCCGTATGTTCAGTTCGAGTTCTGGAACAGCAATCTGTACTGGCGCACCGATGGCGCCTTTGCAACGGACCCGCAAGGGTTCGACGTGCAGACCAAAGCGGGCAACGGGAGCGGGCTGTGCAGCAATAACCTCAACACGTACACCTTCTACAACTTTTCGGGATGGCAGGGGTTGGGTGAAGATGTGCAGAGCATCGTGCTGAATCCAGCGTTCACGGCGCCGCTTTATCCCAAGGACGATTTCACAATGCCGAAAGGATCGCCGGGCGTGGGCTTCGTGATATTCGATCCATCGCAAGCAGGCCGGTCGAATCCCGTGCTGCAGCCGCCGGCGGTGCTGCCTGGTTTCCCGACCAGGACCTTCAATCCGATGACGGATTATTGAGCCTCTAAGGCAGCCCGAGCCCGTAATTCACCTGCACCATGTTGCCGTGCGTCGAGATGTTGCCCAAATAGGCGCCATCGAAATTCATGAGCGGCAGGACCAGTCCATAGGGCTGCTTGATGAACATGTTGATCAGGTTGACCTGCATCTTGCCCGATAACGTGACTCCGCCCGTAACCGTTCCCTTGGTTTGCGAGGGGTAAGGGTTGGGAAGAGTTTGAAATCCGATGGAATTCTCCACCAGCGATACCGGTGAGTACAGATTTTCAATGTTGAGCGAGACGTAGCTCGGCTGTACCAATGTGGCCGCATCGCAGGCCGGGCCGGTAGCAGGACAGTTCACCGGCGGAACGATTTTCAAACTGAACAGCACGCGCGGCTGATCTTCCACGAAGATATTCCGGAACACTGGCGGACTGATTTGCCCGTACGATGTAGTTGGAGTCATCAGCGAGACGATCACGCCGTTGTTCTGACTGTTGAGCGTAGAGCCGGAGGTCCCGGGCGCCTCGGCGGTCCATTGATTGGCAGCCGGCGTGAGCCAGTCTGTCTTCACGACATACAGGCCGTCGAGCAGATTGTTGTCTCCAGCCGAGTTGTTCAGCCATCCCAGGCTGACAACGCCGCCATTGTAGTTCTGCCAAACCGTGGCGTTCGTTACTGTGATCGGAGAGCCCCACATCATCAGCGAATCGTCGCCACTGCGGACGAAAACGTTCGTCACTGTGTTCGAATCCAGCAGCCGCAGGCCATCGTTATTGCTGTTCCAGCTGATGGTCTTGACATTATTCAGCGCGCTGTTGAAGAAGGGATCCGTGGCGCCGTGATTGTGGTCGGAAATGATGATGCCGTCGACCACAAAGTGGTTGAGGTTTCCATTCGGATCGGACGAAGTCAACGAGTAAGCGCCATTATCGTCATTGCAATCGCGGCGAAGATAGTTGAACAGGCTTCCGTCGAGCACCCCAGGACCGGAAAGAGTCGTCGTATTTTTCGACGCGGCGAGCTGAAATTTTCCTTGCACCCAAGCCGTTGGTCCCAGGAACACCGCCGCGATATTAGCGGGAACTGCGTACACCGCGTCGCCTGTGCCTCCCAATTCCACCTGGCCCTCGAAATCCAGAGTGTCGATGGGAGCGGCGTCCACCGGCGATGCGGGGTCCGTCAGATCGGCCCAGCTTTTTACGACCTTCACATGCTTGCCGCTTGGCTCCGGATAGGGGGGGTTGAGGAAGAAGGCCAGGCCCTCCACGCCGCCGCCGTCGGCGCCGCGATTCCACCACAGGATAAATTGCTCGCCCGCGAAATTGGCCGTGGTGAACGTGGAGATTTCGACCGTGCCGTCGCTGCGTGTATCGACGGCGGCCAGCTTGACGCTGGGTCGCAGCGACACATGATCGCTCTGTTGAAACGGAGTCCCGAACAACTTGTTCACGCGCAAGCGCACTGTGGTGTTCGCCAGCGCCGGAATGCTGGCGAATGACATAGAAGTGGTGCCCGCGGTATATCCGGAAACATTGCGGTACGGCGATCCAGTGGTCTGACCGTAGTAACTGATGTACACCGTCGCGGTGGTCCAGGACCCGTTGCCGATCTGGTATTGCACGGCATAGTTGTCGGACGCGAGGGGGTAGGTTTTCAATGGACCCACCACCTGTCCGTCATTCTGCGGACACTGCGCGAATGCAAGTCCGCCTGACGTGGATGCAAGTCCTGCCAATACGGCCAGCAACGGCACACGTCTGCCGCGAGTCATTCTCATGGATTGAGAATGGCAGTCAAGGAACGCATCGACAAGCTGCACGTTCGTGTAGCGCACCTCGCGCCGGTAATCCTTTCGCAATCCAAAGTAGTTTTGGTTCTGTGCGTTACAGGACTTTTCTCTCGAGGACGGTATTCAGAATGTGTGCTACGATTTGATGGTTTAGACGGGGGCACCATGGCGGCCGAAGGGTTCGCAGCATTATTTGAACGAGCGCAAACCGGGGACCGCTTTGCTCGTGAAACCGTCTACAAATTCGCTTTCTGCCGGCTTCGTGCGATCGCTTCCGCACTGCTGAGCCGTGAGAGTTCCGCTCACACCCTGCAACCGACCGCGCTGGTGAGCGAGCTGTTTCTCAAGCTGCATCGCATCGAAACTCGGATCCTGAGCGAAGATCATTTTTTTCGCATTTCCGCGCGCGCGATGCGGCAGGTTTTGATCGATCACGCGCGATCTCCCAAGCCCCGCAAAATCTCGGCCGAGATGGTTCAGGAAGTGTTGCTTCTGAACGTGACCCGGGCGGCTCAACCGGAGTTGTGCCTGGCTGCCAAGATCGTGTTCGAGAAGCTGCGCGCCATGGACGCCATGGTGGCCCAGACCGTGTGGCTGCGATCCGTGGATGGCATGACCCTCCGCGAGCTGAGCGATTTGCAGCGTCGCGAGGAGTGGCGGGTGCGCGCCGATTACGATTTCGGTCTGCACTGGATGGCCAACCAGCTTAATCGTTGCGCGTGACCCATTCGTCCATCGGGTCGGCGATCTGCCCGGCCCAATCCTGCACCTCTGTCGGCCGCCGCCGGGGCTCCGGATCAAAGGCCAGTGCCAGAAGCTCCGCGACTGTGCGGGAATTTTCGGGGTGGATTCGGGTCGCCAGCACGGCTGCAAGCTCGCCGCAGAATTCGTCATCGAAAAATGTCGCCTTCAAGGCGCCAGGTTTTTTCCCGGTCAGCATCTCCAGAATGACCACCGCGAAGGAAAACACGTCGCTAGCAGGCGAATAGCGGCCAGTCAAGCGTTCCGGCGCCATGTAATGGAACGATCCCGCCATCAGCGTGGTCACCGCAAGCTCATCCTGAGCGCCGCGCAGGCCCGCGGTTCCGAAATCCAGGATCACCGGCTGTTCGTGATCGGAGCCGGGGTCTGACAGCACGATATTCTCCGGCTTCAAGTCACGATGGACGATTCCATGACTGTGCACTTCAGCCAATCCTGCCGCGATTTTTCGGATCAGTTGTCCTACCCGGCGCAGTTCCATCGGGCCGCGGTTCATCGCCTGGCGGAGCGTCGGGCCGTCGAGGAAAGGCATTGCCAGACACGGTTCGCCTGCCGGGCTGATCCAGGAATCAAGCACCCGCACTACTCCGGGATGGTCCACGGAGCGTAGCGACGCCACCTCCTGCGCAAAGCGGTCGCGAATCCAACCTGCTTTACTGCCGTCCGCGTCCCCGATGGTCTGGTTCATGATCTTTACGGCAATACGCGAGTTTCCATCGTTGAGATCGGTGGCTTCGTACACTACCGAAAATCCTCCCCGGGATACGATTCGGGACAAGCGATAGCGGCTCACCAGCGTCTCGCCGGAATGATCGTCGGAAGCGGAGCTGAATCTCCCGCGGTGATGGCGTCGCCGCCACAGGAAAATAGATTTTTGGGCGCGGAACTTGAGCTTGTCAAACCAACTGGAGTTGGATCGCGCGCTGCGGAAAAAAATCGGACTCAGTCCCACGGGCACCAGGACCAGCCAGAGCCAGGAGACTCCGGGAGCAGCATTTCCGATGCTGAGCTGCCATTTGCCGGTCTGCGATGTGCCGCCTGCGTAGGCCACCTCCAGCGTGTACAGTTTCGAAGGGAGATTGCGAAACTCGAGCGTGCCGTCGCGCGATACGCGCCAATCTTTGAAAGCGGGCAGGAGTCGATAGCGAATGGGGGCGTCGCGAAAGGGCGAAGCTTCCAGTCCGCCGACTTCGATCCGCACTGTCCTGGTTCCCGCCGGCAAGGCGCTGGGCGTGTCGAATAGGAATTCCTGGCCATCCGCTTCGACGCGAGTCACTGGCGGCGCGGCATGAGAAGCGCCCTCGAACCACCAGGACTCCGGCCGGAGATGCGTCACGCCTTCCTCGCCGGCGATCCACACAGTATGGTCCACATCTTCGAAGAACCCGTAGATATCGGTCTCGTTCGCGGCCAATCCGTCTCCCAGATGCAGATGGATCCAGTCATCTGGAGCGACATGAACGCCGTCGGAAATGTACACGCCTTGCGGTGTCCCGCGCCAGATCCATCCTCGTGAATCGTGCTTCAAAAAATGAGTGTCGATCGGCGGATTGTTGAACGATTCGACTTTCCATAAATCACCCGCCCGGCGCAGGCGGGAGAAAGCTCCAGGCCGTCGATAGGCTATCCAGATTTCGTTGTCCCCGGCGAGAGCGAAGGAGCGCACCAGCGTGACCGGCTGGCTGGTCGCGATTTTGTGCCAGTTATTCTGGTCGTCCAGCCACGCGATCCCAGTCTCATACCCCACCCACAAGCGGCCGTGAGAGTCCAACTCCAGGTCCACGGCATCGGCGGTCTTTCGCGACGGCAGCCCCGGGCAAAGGCTCTTCCCGCAAATGCAAAGAACCGGGCTTTCCTTCTATACGAAATAACGTACGCCTCGACCCCAGCCACACTCGTCCTTGCGCATCGCGCACGATTTCGCGATACGCGGCAGGCGTCGCGGACGGATCTTTCAACCGCTCCAGCACTTTTCCATCGCGCGACAACCGCGCCACGCCAAAGTCGCGAATGGTAGCCAGATAACCGTCCTCAAGCGGTAACACCGACTCGATGCGATGCTCCTGCTTCAAAAGAGGAATCCATCTTTCGCCCTCCAGACGATACAGGTTCTTGCGGGTTGCCGCCACGATCGCGCCGCGTTGGTCGCGGACCGTCATGACGGCGTACTCCATGGCGAAGTCCTCGGGGAACCAGCGCTGCCATTGCGGGTCGGGAGTCCACTCCACCAGACCTCGACCGGCCGAGGCGATCCAAAGCCGCCCACGGCTGTCCTCTGCACCCGCCAGCGGCGCATAGCGCTGGTTATCGTCGCGGTCGCGGAATTCGACCGGCGTGGTGAGCCCGTGGATCGTCTCGCCCAGAAACCAGATTTGGCCGTCGCGGCCGGAGAGCAGCGGTCCCGGGCGAATGTTTTCGGGGGTGGGATTTCGATCGAGCCTGCGCGCGATCCGGCCGTGATCCAGCAGCACGGCGTGTTCATCGTGGGCCGCCCACATCTTCCCGTCGGAAGTTCCCAGGACCTGCTGGTAATCGGCGGTCGCGACCGGCTCCGCCTGTTCGGGATGATGGGGGTCGATGCGACAAGCCTGCATCGGCCGCGTGGCCGTGCAGATGGCCCATAAGAAGCCCTTGGCGTCAATGGTCAGATCGCGCCGCGTGATGTAAGGCAGACGATGGACCGAGCCATCGAGCGCAATCCTGGCGAGACCGCCGGGGATGCTGGCATACACTTCGTCCGGATAGGCCGCCATGCTCCGCACATCGTCGTGCAGCACGATCTCAAAACGGCCGCCGCGCATCCGGGCGAGCCCTTGAAAATCGCCGGCCCATAGCAACCCATCCTTGGTGAATCCGATAAAACGCGCCGAGCTGAATGGGTAGCCCGCGATCTTGTGGTAGTGGAGTCCGTCGAACCGGTACAGCCCGTCGGTGGCGGCCAGCCACAGCAAGCCATCCGGTCCTTCGGTGATCGCCAGGATGGTAAGTGACGAGTTCGGATGCACGGTCATCCGGTGCAGCGCCGCGCCCTTCGCTGGAAACGCGCCGAGCGCTGCGTATACGGCCAGCGCCGCGCCGATAAGAAAACCACGCATCGTTCGATTGCTCGAATCCATTATGCGCGGATCACGGGAATTGCGCGACTTACCAGACCTCGCCCTTTCGTCCCGCCATCACACGCTGGGCCACACCTTTCATAAGTAAGAATCGCATGCCCACGAAGTGGGGAGCTGAGCGGTATTCCGATGTTCAGGGAGGAAACAGCCTATAGTTTCTCGCCTTTGGCAGGCTGGCCTCGCAGCAGGAACGTTTTCGGATATTTTCCTTCGCCACAGATTTTGAAGGAGCCGAAGTCTTTGTACCAGAGGCCGTCGGGTGCGTCGGGATTGGAAATCCTCCATTGTTGAAGCGCGACGAGATCAAGTCCCGTGATCGCACGTTCAGCCGCTCGATCATAGAGGTGGCTCCGAATCGCGGGCGGAAGACTGGTCCATTCAATCTTTGGCATTCCTACTCCGCCCGCCAATGAGTTATGTCGGGGTGCACAACGAACCCAGCGTTCTTACCTCGATCAAAGACCTTCGGCTTTCGAAGTAGAATCGATCGCACCGACTCTAGGGGCGTTTTCCCCTCAATCGAGAACCCACGCGCGATGAGCGCATCAGTGATCTCACGAACCGACATCTCGCAACCGTGTTCAATCAGGATTTGCCGAGCACCTTGCCAGATAGGGATGTTGCCCTCGACTGGGTTGATTGTGCCTCTAGCGCTGAGAGCTTGTTCGAGGCTTGTGATCGCCTTTTGGATCGCCTCCCGCTCCATCATTAGATTCCGGAGCTCGGCGATTCTTGCGTCGACCTCGGTGAGTCGCTGCCGGAGATGCGAAAGGGCGGTGTCAACTGGTCCAATGCTTTGGTCCATGCTACAACCCTAGCGCATCTCCATGCTGCCGTGCAAGCTATTTCAACAACCAAAGGTCAGCCGAGCGAGAACTTCTTTTAATTCTTCACGTTCAACCGGGTCCGACGTCGATTGTAGCCGGTCGACAAGAGCGAGGAACTCCTGCTTTTCCTGCTCCTTGGACTTAAGCCCAGCCTCAATAAGCTCGACGATGATACGGTTCGCGCTTGTATGACGGCTCTTGGCAATTGTGCGGACGCGCTTTGCCATCGAGCCAGGAAGGGAAACGCTTTGTCGAACGCTGTTCGTTGCCATGGTGCTGAGTACATCATACTGCACCACCGCGCACCGACCGCAGCTACATGCCCGAGTTCGTGATCTTCACCAGCGGCTCGTGCTGCTCGGGCAGGGTGGACTTGATGGTTTGCGGGTCGCGGAAGAAATCGAAATACGAGACGTAGTGCACGCAGCTCACCGTGCAATACGGGGCGCAGCTCTTTTCGGTGTTGTACTCGCGGCGGATATCTTCGCGTGTATATTGATCCAGCGGTTTGCCCGGATAACCGCGCTGCTGCGAGCAATAGTGCACCAATCCGTCCTCGCAAATATACATGTAGCGAGCCCCGGCGCGGCAGCGCCAATCGTTCGGCTTGCCCTGCGCGATCGCGTCCTGGAAAAAATTCAGCCGCGCGAAGTGGCGATTCTCCATCGCCTTCATCTCGTGATACATCTTCGCGCTCGCGTTCGCCCAGCGGACGAAGCTGGCCATCGCCATCGTGAATAATGCCGACCGTCGACTGAAAACCCAGCTCGATTGCCCGCTTCCCGACCACCAGAGCGTCTTCGGGATTATGAATTCCGCCGCCCACCACGGAATTGATGTTGACGTGAAATTCGGCGTGCTCGGCCAGCATTTGCAGCTTCTTGTCGAGTACCTTCAGGCTCTTCTTCGACACATCGTCGGGCTGACGTTATCGATCGAGATCTGCAGATGATCCAGGCCGGCGCGATTCAGGCGCTGGATACGATCGGGCATCAGCAGATAGCCGTTGGTGATCATGCCGGCGAGAACGCCGCGGCGGCGCATGGCCGCAATGATTTCGTCGAGATCGGGATGCAGCAGCGGTTCGCCGCCCGAAATGCGTCAGGATGCTGGTCCCCAGGTCGGCCAGTTTGTTCACCCGGGCGATCATGGTTTCGGTCGGGACGGGTTTCGAGAAATCGTCGTATTCGTTGCAGTATGTGCAAGATAGGTTGCAGCGCCGGATCGGGATGATGTGCGCCATGATGGGGTGGCTGGTGAAGAGTGCGCCCTTCACTAACAGGCGCGCCTCGCGCAGCCCCCGCGATAGCCGCTTCCATCGTTGGTGCAAACTCATCGGATAACCCATTTAACCATACTGTTATGCGGGATCGAACCAATCCGGCGCGGGCGGCGAGATTCTCAAGTCGAATGGCGATTTCGTTCGTTTTACCGATCCTGCATTACCTAAGTAGTTAGAACCTTAGCCCGTGAGAGTATTTCCCCCATCGGAACACTTAGTTCTCGTGATCCGAAGCGTGATTCGAAGATCCTGGACGATCGTGCTGCTTGCGGCCATGGCGCAAGCCCAGGACCCGGCCATCTTGCAAGTCAAAGTTGTTGAAGGCGAAGGGGCGGTGTATGCGATCGGCTCGCGGGCCACGCGCGGCATCGCGATCCAGATCACCGACCAAAGCGGGCGGCCTGTGGATGGAGCCACGGTGAGCTTTCGATTGCCAGACGACGGGCCCAGCGGATCATTTGCGACCGGATCGAAGACTGAGATCGCTATGACCAAGGCCGATGGGCGTGCGAACGCGTGGGGGATGCAGTGGAATCGGACCGCGGGGCTGGTCGAAATTCGGGTCACGGCTGCCAAGGGCGCAACTCGAGCAGGGATCGTATGTGCGCAGTACTTGACCGCATCGGCCGAGGCGGCAAATCAAGGGTCCGCGAAATCGAAAATCAGCGGCGGAAGCCGGAAGTGGTTGTGGATTGCCGTGGTCGCGGCGGGAGCGGCTGGTGGTGCACTGGCCGCGGGCGCGATCGCGGGCAAGAATTCGTCGAGCGCCGCGCCTTCGGGAATTCAGATCGGCGCGCCGGCCATTATTTTGGGGCGTCCATGAAGATCGCATTGTTCCTGATCGCGGCGAGTGTGATGTGGGCTCAGGTGCAGCGGCCGCAAATCGGCGTGATGCTCGCCAATGATGGATCGGCGCGGCCGCTGACGGGCGTCGCGGGCAGTATAGCCGTTGGGAGTGCCATCGCGAATGATGTGATCGCGATGGGATGCTCGGCCCAATTGTGTCTGATGAAGATGGCGTCGTCGATTGTGTCGCCGACAGGTGTGGTTGACGCACCCGCCGGTTCGGCGATGTTCTGGTTCTCCGGAGATTCGGCGCTGGTGTATTTTCCCGCGGCGAAGCGGCTGGCGCGATGGCATGGCGATCAGCTTGATCCATTGAGCTTCGAAATCACAGGGGAGATTCTTTCGATTCGCCAAGCCATCGATGGCTCCATTCAATTCGCGGTGCGGGTCGGGCGTCAGATCTGGATCGAGGGGCAGGGCGGAGCGATGATCCAGTCGCTGCCGGGCGCGATCGGGCCGGTGATCCTGCTCGGCAACGGAGCTTTGTTCGTGACGCGGGACGGTATCGTTTTGCGACGCGATGATGCGACCGAGCTTTCATTTGTGATCGGGCAGGTGCAATCGATGAGCTGGCTGGGCGGGAACTACGTGCAGGCGTCACATCACGGGATTCGCGTGGATGCCGGCCATGAGGGAATATTTCTGCTGCCGGGGTCCCGATGAGAGCCGCGATTTTGTTGTGGATACCGGTGAGCGCGATGGCGCAGATCACGCTGATGAGCGTCAGCGGGACCACGGAGACGGCGGTGGGCTCCTCCTACAGTTTCGGCAGCGTGGCGGCCGGGGCCAGCGCCAGCGTGCAGTTTCGCGCGCACAATCTGGGCACCACTCCCGTGGTGATCACAACACTTGCAGTGAGTGGATCGGGGTTCAGCGTGAGCGCCGTGAACGGGACGGTGCCCTACACTGTGCCGCCGCTGCCGAGCCCGATCGCGTATCTCCAGTTCACGGTGACGTTCAGCGGGCCCACGCCCGCCAGTTACAGCGCCAATCTGCAGGTCAACAATCTGAGCGTGATTCTGACCGCGACCGCGGTCACGCCGCCGACGCTCAACGTCCTCACCGGCTGCGCGCCAACCACCAAGAACAACGGTGTCGACTTCGGCAATGTGCAGATTGGCTCGACACGTTTCTGCAATTTCTCGCTGGTCAATCCAACAAATTCGCCGATGACCATTGCGAGCATCAGTCTGACCGGCGGATTCATCTTTCAATTGCCGCCGGTGACGCCGTTGGTCCTCGCGCCGCTGCAGGGAACCATGTTTGCGGTTGAAATTACACCGGCGTGTGGAGTGCAGCCGATGATTTCTGGAACATTGACGATCAATTCGCAGTCTTACCCGCTGCAGGCTGAGGCGATCACGCAATCCCTGCCTAAACCTATGTTGACCTTTGACGCGTCGCCGTTCCTGAGCAACCAGCAGCGCACGCTGACCATGGCATTGCCCATTCCGTCGATATGCGGTGCGACCGGCAATCTGAATCTCGCGTTCGCGCCGATGGGGAATTTGCCCAACGATGCGACGGTGGTATTTGTGGCGCGTAATTCCACGTCGCTGGGATTCTCCGTGGCGGCGGGAGCCACGCAGTTGATGATCGACGGAAGTCCGTCCGCGGTTTTCGCAACCGGGTCGACCGCGGGATCGATCACGTTCACGATCACAGGTACGCCCCTGGCCGCCGATCCGACCACCTCAATCGCGATCGGACCCGCGATGATCTCAATCGAGAGCGCGACGGCATCGAATCAGAGAGCGGGCGAGCTCGACGTGACCGTGACGGCTTTCGACAACACTTATTCGGCCGGAGCGATGGCGTTCACATTTTTCGACGCGAGCGGCACACAGATCGGCGCGGCCATCAGCGCCGACTTCACTTCGCAATTCAAGGCGTTCTATCAAGGAGACACTGCGGGCAGTTCCTTTCTGATGCGTGTGTCTTTTCCGATCTCGGGATTGCAGACCCAGGTGGCGACGGTGCAGGCGACGCTCACCAATTCGGCAGGGCAAGCTCAAACCGGCACCTTAACTTTTCAATAATGGATCGTGCATATTCCAGTCGCGCTTTCGATCGCGGGGTCCGACCCCAGCGGCGGCGCGGGCATCCAAGCCGACCTCAAGACATTTCACCAGTTCGGTGTTTTTGGCGAGGCCGTGATCACGCTGATCACGGTACAGAGCTCGCGCGGTGTGCAAAGAGTGGAGGTGCTTGACCCGGAACTGGTGGAGGCGCAAATTCGCGCCGTGATCGAGGATATCCGGCCAGGTGCTGCGAAGACAGGGGTGTTGGGGAATCGGGCGATGGTCGAAATGCTCGCGCGCGTGGCGGCGGACCTTGATTTTCCGCTGGTGGTTGATCCGGTGATCATGTCGAGCAGCGGGTATGCGCTTGGTGACGCGATGGATGTGCTGACTCCGCATGCATTTCTGGTCACGCCGAATCTTGAAGAGGCGGGCGCGCATGACCTGGAATCGATGCGTCGCGCTGCCGAAAAGTTTGCGAATCGCGGCGCGAAGAACGTGTTGATCAAGGGAGGACATCTCGACGGCGACGCAGTGGATCTGCTGCGCACAGAGGACGGCACGTTTCACGAATTCCGGGCGGCGAGAATCGAGTCGCGGCACACGCACGGCACTGGCTGCGCGCTCTCAGCGGCGATCACCGCGGAGCTGGCCAAGGGGACGCCGTTGATTGACGCGGTCCGGCGCGCGAAGGCTTTCGTGACGGAGGCGATTCGAACGGCGCCGGGGCTTGGGTCGGGATCAGGGCCGCTGAATTTTTTCGCGCGATAGCAGAAACACGCGATCGCCAGGGACGGACAGCGGCTGATGCGCGCCCTGATCAATGGGCGCCCAATCTTTCGGAAGAAAAAAATCGACCTGTGGGTGAGTGCGGACCAATTCGCCCAATTCCTCGGGAGTGCGGGCGAGAATCGAGGTCGCGATAGGAGCAGTAGAATCCAGACCTTCGGCGCGAAGTCGTCGCGCGAATTCGGGCTCGAGTTCCGGAAGCCGCGCGTACTGTGACGCTGAAATCAACACGCCGAGATATGGAAAATCCATCGGGAAATGGCGAGGAGGGTTGGGGTCGATCCAGACATAGCGGACCCGCGGCAATCCGATGCAGGCGGAATAGAAATCGTCGTCCATGTTGAGCACCGCTAAATCGTTGCCACGATGCAATGCCGCGTATTGATCGAGAGCGGCAATCGATGGGTTGACGTTTTCCAGTTCGAAGGGAAGGCCCCAAGGCTGGGAGGCGGCGATCGCTTTGCAGATGAACAGCAGCGCCGCGAGCGCGGCTGCGGCGTTCGCGAATCGTTTGGGAATCGCGCTCGCGGCCAGCAGCGCCAGCGCCGGATAGAGTGGCGTCAGGTATGCGTCGTTGCGATATTGAAACGTCAAAGCGGCGCCGAACACCACCGCGATCCACACCAGCAGCAACTTCACATTTGGCAGCTTTGATCTGCACCACGCGACCGCGGCGATTGCTCCGGCGAGGAGAAACGGATCCAGCCACAGCACATGAGTGAAGTAAAAGCGAAACTGCGGTTCCTGCGCATCCTGCGGCGGCGACTTCATGCCGTAGGAGATGGTCTCGGTCAGGATGTATTCGTCAATGAACCAGCGGTGATGAACCACCAACTGGTACAGGTGCCAGGGCAGCGCGATCGCGGCGGCGATGGCGATGGCTTGCGCCACTCGGAGCACTGACGGGCGTTCGCGCGAGATCACCAGCATCACAGCAAGAATGATCAAGGGAAGCAATCCGACCAGCGATTTGGTCATGATCGCCACACCCACCGCGCTACCGAATATCCACAAATATTTTCGCGATTGCAAACCTGGATCGCGGGCCAGCGCGTACATCGCGAAGGCGACTTCGCAGGTGACCATCGCGTCCATCATGGCGATGCGGCTGGAGGTGAAGAACAGATGCGTCGACAGCAGCAGGATCGCGGCGGTCAGCGCGGATCCCAGTGGGGCCGCTTGCGCCAGAAGCCACCAGAACATGAGCGCGATGGCCGCGGCGCCGCTGACCATCGAAGGGAGGCGCAGGGCCAGCGGATTGTGTCCCATCGCCTTCACGGCGATCGCCGAAAGCCACATCAATACCGGCGGTTTCCATATGGCGTAACGGCCCACGAAGCGCGGCGTCATCCAGTCATCAGGATGGATCCCGTGATCCGCGATTTCGAAGGTGCCCGCTGCATACATCGCTTCGGCCTGAGAGCGGATTTTGTCGATAGGGTCGATATAGGGGGTCGCGATGCCTGGGTGGCCGGCGTGCCAGGCGAGGGCCGCCAGGGTTCCCAGAAACACGAAAAATGTCGAGGCCCATCGCGACACCCGGAGAGTTTAGCACGGCGTTTCCAACTACATATCGTGAGGATCTGGGCTCCCCTTTGGGCAATGGAGTGGTTCGCGCGCATCGACAGCGCCATGCTCGCGCTATTGGCGCCGCTGGCGGCCGCGCTCCTGATCAGCGGTCTGGATGATCTGACGGTCGATATCGCATGGGCGGTGGAGTGGGTGCATCGCAAGCTGCGCCCGCGCGCCTCGATGTTTCCGCCGGGACCGCGCCAACTCGATTCCGCGCCGCGCCATCGCATCGCGATTCTGCTGCCGCTGTGGCACGAAGCCGAAGTGATTGCTCGCATGTTGGAGCACAATATCGCCGCGATTCGCTATCCCGACTATCACGTGTTCGCGGGCGCTTATCCGAACGATCATGCGACGCAACAGGCTCTGCGCGGGGTCGCGGAGCGATTCGCCCATGTGCATCTGGTGCTGTGCCCCCACGACGGGCCGACCTCGAAAGCGGATTGCCTCAACTGGATCTATCAGCACGTGTGCCTTCATGAGGAGTTGAACGGCGACCGCTTTGACGTGCTGATGACGCATGACGCCGAAGATCTGATTCATCCCGACGAACTGCACTGGATCAACTTCTATTCGACGCGTTATGACTTTATTCAGACGCCGGTGCTGGCCCTGCCGACGCCGCTGCGCGAATGGACCCACGGAATCTATTGCGACGAATTCGCCGAGTATCACACCCGCGACATGCTGGCTCGCCCGTTGTTGGGCGGGTTCATTCCCAGTGCGGGAGTGGGGACCGGGTACCGCCGCGATGCGCTCCGCAAGTTGGCGGAAGCATCGTCGAATCGGGTGTTCGAGCCGGAAGCGCTCACCGAGGATTACGAAAACGGATTGAAGCTGTTTCGATTGGGATGCTCGCAGGCTTTTGTTCCGCTCCTAAAAGGTTCGAGCCGGGACTTCGTCGCGACGCGGGAGTTTTTTCCGAAAACCTTCGGAAGCGCACTGCGCCAGCGCACGCGGTGGGTGATGGGGATCGCCCTGCAAGGCTGGCAGCGATATGGATGGTCCGGCAAGCCCGGCGAGATCTACTGGCTGTGGCGCGATCGCAAGGGCTTGATCGCGAACCCGTTGAGCTTCGCCAGCAACGTCATGTTCGGGTATGGAATCGCGACCGGAATGTGGATGCGCGCCACGCCGGTCGCTTCGCGAATCATCGTCATGACGGTGTGCCTGCAGATGCTGCGCCTGATGGTGCGCATGGCGTGCAGCGCGCGGGTGTATGGATGGCGATTCGCGCTGGGCGTGCCGATTCGCGCGGTATACGCGAACCTGCTGAATTCAGCGGCGACGTTTCTGGCGATCGGTAGATACGCGTGGGCGCGCGCCCACCGCCGGCCGCTCAAGTGGGTGAAGACGGACCACGCCTTTCCCAATCGCGCGGCCCTCTTGGAATATAAGCTGGCGCACAAGCGCAAGCTCGGCGAGATTCTGGTGGGCTCGGGATTTGTGAGCGCTGCTGTCTTGAAGGCCGCGCTACTGGAACAACCCGCCGGCGTGCGGCTCGGTGAACTGCTCCTTCAGGCTGGTGCGCTCAACGAGGCGAATTTGTATGAAGCCCTGAGCCTGCAGCAGGGTGCTGCCGGTAATCGATTTGAACCCGCGCGAGATTTCGCGATGCGTTGCCCATGCCTTGCCGCGTCAAGTCGCACGCGATTTTGGCGTGTTGCCGTTCCGGATCGCGGACGGAGCAATGCACCTGGTTTCGCCCCATGTGCCCGCAGCCCACATGAACGAATCGCTGCGCGCGTTTACGCGGCTCGAAATCCGTTTTCATCTCGTTCCCGCCACCAAATTTGAGGAGCTTCAGAAAGCCCTGCTGTAGCCGATTGCTATAATCGGCGTATGAAGCTCTGGAAGTATGCTGTCCTGGCGGCTGCGCTGTCATTGACTCTCACGGCCGCCGACGCGAAATTGGTCCATTTGAAATCGCTCCCGGCATCGAAAATTACTTCGCATCCCCAGCCCGAGTATCCCGCCGACGCGATTGCGATGCACGTCCATGGCGCCGTGAAGGTGAGCGTCATCATCGGCGAGAACGGCCGCGTGCTGGATGCGAAAGCGGTGAGTGGTCCGGCACTGCTTGGTCCGGCGGCAGCGCAAGCGGTACGCAATTGGACTTTCGAGCCGACCACCGTCGACGATCATCCGGTTCGCGTGGTCACTGCGGTGATGGTCACGTTCGCACTGGATCGGGACGGCCGGCCGCTGCGGTGAATCCCGCGGACGCGTTGATGGAAGCGGCGCTCGCCGCGCGCGTCCATGCGCACGCGCCGTATTCCAAATTTCGCGTCGGTGCGGCGCTCGAAGATTCCTCAGGCCGGATTCACACCGGCTGCAATGTCGAAAACGCGACCTATGGATTGACCTTGTGCGCGGAACGGGTCGCCGTGTTCAAAGCGATTTCGGAAGGTGCGCGCGAATTCCGGCGGATCGCGGTGGCGGCGGATACTGATCGGCTCACGCCGCCGTGTGGAGCATGCCGGCAGGTTCTGTGGGAATTCTGCGGCGACGTTGAAGTGATCCTGGTGAATCCTCGCGGCGCCAGCGAAACAATGCGCATGCGCGACCTTTTCCCGAGACCGTTCGATGAATCTTTCCTTTAGATTTGTACTGCTGGCGTGCTTGGCAGCGATGGTCGCGTGCGATCGCGGTGCGCGGCAATCTGCCGACTCGATCTGGACCGCGAAATACATCGTCACCATGGACGCGCAACGCCGCGTGATCGAAAATGGCGCGATCGCGATCAATGGCGATCATATCGTTGCCATCGGGCCGCGCGCGAAGATCGAACAGGCCTGGCGGGCGAGCAATCGCGTGGATGAGCCGAACGCGATTCTGATTCCTGGCTTGATCAATACGCACACGCACGCGCCGATGTCGCTGTTTCGCGGCATCGCCGATGATCTGAAGCTGCAGGATTGGCTCGAGAAATTTATTTTCCCGGCGGAAGCGAAGAACGTCGATCCGGAGTTCGTGAAATGGGGCACGCGGCTGGCATGCCTCGAAATGGCGCTTTCGGGTACCACGACTTACGTCGATATGTACTATTTCGAGGACACGATCGCGCAAGAGACTCGCAAGGCCGGCCTGCGCGGTGTGCTGGGCGAGACTGTGATTGGATTTCCGGCGCCGGATTACAAGAGTCCGGCTGACACGCTCGCGGCGACGGAGAAATACTTCCGCGCCTTCGGAAACGATCCACTGATTGTCCCGGCGATCGCACCGCATGCGATTTTCACGAATACGGAAGAATCGCTCCAGGCTTCGCGGGCGTTGGCGGATCGATATCATGCGCCGCTGCTGATTCATCTTTCGGAAACCAAAAAAGAAAATGACGACGCGATGGCGAAGTACAAAAAGTCGCCGACGGCGCAACTGGATGCGTGGGGCGTGTTCAACGGTCCCACCATCGCCGCGCATGGCGTGTGGTTGTCAGACGACGATTTGAAGATCCTGAAGTCGCGTGGGGTAGGGCTGGCGCACAATCCGTCCAGCAACATGAAACTGGCCAGCGGCGTCGCGGATGTCGTGAAGATTTTGGGACTGGGGATTCCGATGGGGCTGGGCACCGATGGCGTGGCGGGATCGAATAACGACGTGGACATGTTCGAAGAAATGGATCTCGCGGCCAAATTACAGAAAGTCACCACTGGCGATCCGCGATCGCTGCCCGCGCAACAGGCGCTGGAGATGGCTACGATCACAGGAGCGCGCGCCATCGGGATGGCGGACCGGATCGGATCGATCGAGATCGGCAAGCGCGCCGACATCGTTTCCGTGCGACTGGATGCGCCCCACGCCGTTCCCATGTACGACGTGTATTCGCAAATCGTGTATGCGTTGAAAGCCTCCGATGTTGCGGATGTAATGGTGAATGGCCGCGTCATCGTGCGCGATCGCAAAATGCTCACCATCGATGCAGGTGAGGTGATGACGAAAGCGGCGGAATATCAGGCACGCATTCAAAAGAGCATTGGCCGCGAGTGAATCGGCTATTTACAATCGGCGACGTGGATCGGGAAAGTTGCCAGCAATTCCCAACCGGACGAAACACGCCGCTCCAGGTGATAGGTCTTGCTCACGCTATCGGCGCGCACCCGAAATGCCCCTGATTCTTTCGGCCCTTTGAGCTTCACTGCTTGTGTGGTGGATTCTCGGGGATCCCAATTCGCGCCGCCGGTTGCGGTGGCGAAAACCTCGTGGCGCGTCACGCCGTGCTCGGGACGATCGATCACTAATTCGCCTGCCGTGGTTGACTCGAACCAGAATTGCGAAATCGATCCGCCCCGCGATTCCTCAAAGATCGCCCGCTTGTTCCAGGTCTTGCCGCCATCGGCGGTGGCCAGCAGGAATGGATCGCGCGGCAGCGGCTCGATCGTCTCGCCGCTCACCCATCCGTTGTTCGCATCCAAAAATTGAATCTGTTCGTACGAAGTGGCGCGACTTCGTGGCATCGGTTCCGTCCATGTTCTGCCGCCGTCGTCACTGCTGAGGAGCAGCCCGTAAAGTGTCGACGATTGGGTGTGCAGATCGCCCGCCAGAAACAATCGATCACCGGCGGCTTCGGCTGCGCTCAGTTCCAGAAAAACCGCGCACGGCTCTTCGCCTGAACAGGCCAGTCCAAATGATTCGATGTCTTCTGCTGGGCACGCGTATTCGATCTTCACCGGGGACTGAGCCAACCCAACCACGGTGAGCAGCAAGGCGAACGCGGGCTTCACGCTCATCATTGTAACGACTGGCATGACGGTAAAATGGTGGGCGTAGTGTCTGTCAATCTGCCTACCCCGCTCGATTCGCTGCGCCATTGCCGCTTTTCGTTTTACCCGCCGATTCTCAACATCGAACACAACGAATGGCAGTATCGCGGCGCCAACTGGAACGAGATTCAGGTGATGAACACCAAGACGCACGCGGAGATTTCCGTTCCGCGGCGTTGCGTCGGCGAAATTTCGCGCGTCGGCGAACCGGTGATGATCGTGGGGCTATTGAAGGAGCTGGAATACAACCAAGGGATCGTGGTGCCGCACGTTCGCCGCGTGATCGAAATGCCGCGCGCGGTGAATGGCTGGCCGCGGCCTTTCCCGTCTGCGCCCGCGGTTGGAGAGACGCGGCCGCCAGCCGATGTAGTAGGGATTCGCGTCGAATCGCCCAGGGAGTCGCGCACCACCAGGGTCATCCTGGGGACCGTCGCCGCCGGACTGCTGGTCTGCGTGACCGTTGCAGTTGCGTTTCGCGATGCGGCGCCATGGGCGCGATCAAGCGCGCAGCGCGCTTCACTCATCGAATTGCCCTTCACCCCGCAGGACGGCTACGCGGCGATTGTGCAGCGGCTCGGCGTGCCGGCTTCGGACGAACGGCGATCCGCGGACGGCGGGCCGTACCGGCGCTTGTGGTACCCGCGTCTCGCGCTGGCGGTGATCCTCATCGACGATCGCTATGCCGGCGCGATGGATGCGCGCGGCCACATTCTGCAATCCCCCGAGCCATCGCGGCTTATGAATCTGCGGTGAAAATCGGAATTCTCGCCGGCGCGTTCAATCCTGTCACACGCGCGCATCTCGCGCTTGCCGATGCGGCGCGAGCGCATGTCGATGAAATCGTGCTCGCCATTCCGCGCTCGTTTCCACATAAAGAATTCGAAGGCGCCAGCCTGGAACATCGTGTGGAGATGATCCGGCGCGCGTCGCCGCATCGTGTTGCGATCACTGCAGGCGGATTGCTGATCGAAATCGCACGCGAGATCAGGCAATCGAACCCCACTGCCGAAATCCATCTGATCTGTGGTCGCGATGCCGCGGAAAGAATCATCGAGTGGAAATATGACGATCCGCGCATGCTGGATCAGATGTTTGAAGAGGTGCGGCTACTGGTCGCATCGCGGCAGGGAAATTATTCGCCGCCCGCGAGGCTGCGCCATCGAATTCACGCTCTCGAAGTAGCCGCGGAATTCGACGATGTTTCGTCGAGCGAGGTGCGGCGGCGGATCGAAACGGGCGGCCTGTGGGAGCATCTGGTGCCGGAAGCGATCGTCGAGCGGGTGCGGTCGATTTATGGTGC
Source organism: Terriglobia bacterium (assembly GCA_963819125.1). Classification (GTDB taxonomy): domain Bacteria; phylum Acidobacteriota; class Terriglobia; order Bryobacterales; family Bryobacteraceae; genus Palsa-187. Next base: position 762,958 of record CAWFUQ010000001.1, on the reverse strand, counting down.
TTCGGCTTGAACCAGCTTTCGGCGCAGGAAGCGGCGCTCCGGTTCGGTGCAGCGCAGCTCCAGCGCGGATCGGAAACATTTCGCGGCATCCGCGTTGCGGCCCAGTTCCAGCAGCAAATGCCCGCGCACCGCGAGCAGCAGATAATATTCGCGCAACTTTGGATCGTTCGAGAGAGCTTCGATCGCAGCCAGACCTTCTTCTGCGCCCCGCACCTTGGCGACCGCGACAGCGCGATTCAGTGCCACCACCGGCGACGGATGAAGATCGTACAACTGATCGTACAGGCGCAGAATCACCGGCCAATCGACGGCATCGAGCGCATTGGCGCGGGCGTGGGTAGCCGCGATGGCGGCCTGGACGTGATATTCGGAAACCGCATCGCCGCGCATGGAGCGTTCGAAGTGATGAAATCCAAGAGAAGCTAATTTCGCGTCCCAGCGGTTGCGATCCTGATCTTCGAGCAGAATCAGATCACCCGCTTCATCGACGCGGGCCGCCAATCGCGCGGCTTGCAACGCCATTACAGCCACCAGTGCATCCACCTTGGGATCGCCAACCGACGATGCTGCCACCAGCCGTCCCAACCGCAGCGCTTCCATGCACAGATCCTGGCGAATCAGATTTTCGCCTTCATGCGCCGTATAGCCTTCGTTGAAGATGAAGTAAATCACCTCGATCACGCGATCCAGGCGCTGCGGAAGCTCGGCAGGCGTGGGCATGGCGAGCGTTAACCCGCGATCGCGAATGTGGCGCTTGGCGCGCACAATGCGCTGCTCGATCGCGGTGACGTCGGAAAGAAATGCACGCGCGATTTCGCGAGCGCTCAGACCGCCGACGATCTTGAGACTCAACGCGACGCTCGCTTCACGCGAAAGCTCGGGATGCGAACACATGAAGATCATGCGCAGTTCGTCGTCGCGAAGCTGCTCTTCGAAATCGGGATCGCCGGGCGCGTCGTTCGATCGCGCAAGTTCAGATGCGATCGCTTCGGTGCGCTGCGTGATCCATTGAATGCGGCGAATGGAATCGATGGCCGAATTCTGCGCCACGCGAAACAGCCACGCCTCTGGATTTTCAGGAATGCCCTGATACGGCCAGGTGCTAAGCGCGCGTAGCATGGCGCTCTGCACCGCTTCTTCAGCAAGATCCAGATGAGCCGGACCGAACAGCCGCGTAAGATGCGCGACCATCCGGCCCGCCTGACGCCGGAACAAATGCTCCAGCAATGTTTCGGGTTCAGGATTCAATTTGCAATCAGGCTCGCGGCGCCCACAGTTCGCGAACTTCGATGGTGCCGCCGTATTCGGCGTGCGGATGTTCCAGCGCGAGCTTTACCGCGTCGTCGTAATTGGCCGCCTCGACCACGTAGAATCCGCCCAGCACTTCTTTGGTTTCGCTGTAGGGACCGTCGGTGGCGTGGATCTTGCCGTTGGTGTTGCGAACCACTTTGCCGGCATCTTCGCCCAGGCGCTGGCTCGCTTTGGTGAACGGCTTTTGGGTCCAGGCGAAATATTTCTCGATCGCCTTCTGCATTTCTTCCGGGCTGTACTGCGCCCACTTGCCGGGATTGTCGTACAGCAACAGTGCGTATTGTGGCATGGGATCTCCTATTTCACCCTCGTGAATTCGAACGTTTCCGTGCGGCTCTTCTGGCCATTCTCATAGAACTCCCAAACCGAGCGCAAATGATCGTGATCGACGATCTGGAAGGTGGCGTTGTGCATGTGGGCGTCGTTGGGAGTTTTGAGATTGGTGGCGTCCAGAAACTGGAAACGGATCTCGCCGCTGGCTGGATCGAAACTGCGCGCCTGCATGCGCGGCTGATTGCCCACCATGCAATAGTGCGTCAGCAGCAACGCGCGGCCATCCAGATGGAACATGGTCATCATGTCCGGCATCGATTCGGTCATGTCGCGCTCCACCAGCGTGGTTCCGGCGCCAGTCAGTTCATAGATCAGCCTGGAGTGCAGGGAGCCAGTCGACTTCCATTCGCCGACCAGTGTTTTCATCTTTGCGAACGCCGCCGCGCCATCCGGATCTTTCGAAGTGGCGTCGGCCGCGCGGGTCTGCGCCAGCGGCGTCACAACGGTGAGTGCGGCGAAGGCGATCGAATATAGTTTGCGTTTCATTGGTACCCTCCTTGGGTTCGATTTTACAGACTAATGACGAGTGAAGAGACGTGAAGTCGACAGCATCCCGAAAATTATTTGAGCGGCTGCAGCGATTGGAGCATGGTCGGAATCAGCTCAGAAACAGTCGGGTGGATGTGGACCGCGCGCGAAATCAGCGTGTAGGGCTTCTTCGCGTACATCACGTCGAGAATCGAGTGGATCGCCTCATCGCCGCCGGTGCCGAGAATGGACGCGCCCAGGATCAAGTTCGATTCCGCGTCGACCAGCACCTTCATGAACCCCTGCGTTTCGCCCTTTTCGATGGCGCGGCCGATCTTCGACATCGGCCTCGACCCGATCAGCGCTCGTCGTCCCGGCGATTGCTTGATCCATTCGCGAACCTCGGTCTCGGTCATGCCGGCGCGGCCCAGCGGTGGATCGATGTAGGTCGCATAACATGTGATGCGATCGCTGACGCGTCGCGCATCACCGTCCAATAGGTTCGCGGCCACGATTTCGAAATCGTTATAGGAGGTGTGCGTGAACGCGCCCTTGCCGTTGCAATCGCCCATCGCCCAGATGCCTTCGACATTGGTGCGAAGCTGATCGTCGACCTGGATATAGCCGCGTGCGTCGGTGGCGACGCCGGCGCGATCGAGACCGAGGTCGGCTGTGTTGGGAATGCGGCCGATCGCCAGCAGCACGTGCGATCCGTGGATCTCCGGTTCACCATCCTGGCAGTCGACGGATGCCGCGACACCGTCGCCATCCTTGAATAGACGAATGCACTTCGCGCTGGTGCGGATCGCGATGCCTTCGTTCTTAAAGATATCCTCGATCGCGGCGGAGACATCGGGATCTTCGCGCGAGGCCAATCGGGGCGACATTTCAATCACCGTGACCTCGCTCCCGAAGCGCCGGAACATCTGGGCGAATTCGAGCCCGATCGGCCCTCCACCGACCACGATCAAATGCGCGGGCAGGAAATCGACCTTCATCATGCCGCTGTTGGTGAGATACGGAACTCGATCCGCGCCATCGATATCGACGCGAGCGCGTCCGCCCACATTGATGAATATCTTTGGCGCTGTCAGTATTTCGTCGCCGATGCGAACCTCATGCGGTGCGGTGAACTGCGCATGCCCCGTGAAGACGGTGCAGCCTTCGCGATTTCGCAAGCCCGATTCCACCGCTTGGCGCGAGTCGCCGGAGATGCGATCCTTGCGTGCCTTCACCTGCGGCATGTCGACACGAACTGGGCCCGCGCCGACTCCGAAATCCACTCCGCGTCGAGCCAGGTGCGCGGCATAAGCGCTCGCGACCATAGCTTTCGTCGGAATGCAGCCGGTATTGACGCAGGTGCCGCCGAACTTGCCACGCTCCGCAATGGCCACGCGCATGCCGGATTGCGCTAACCGCTGCGCGAGAAACGGGCCAGCCTGTCCCGTCCCAATGACAATCGCGTCGAAGGATTGGCTCATGCCCGATGCTAATCCTTCCTAGGGCGGCTACGCAGCTTGCGTGCGGTGATGGCAGGAGTGCTTCCGTTCACTCATCGACGCAAGCAGCTTGATCAGTGGAATCTTGCGCAGGCTCGATTCGCTTTGGAGCGCTCCCTCGAAACTGAGGATAGCGGCGGGCGGGAGATTCCAGCTGATCACGATCGCATCGGGCCGCGGCGACGCAGCGAATCTTTCTTCGTGATGAAGAAACGCGAGCGCCTCCTCACACGAAGCAACCCAGAAGACAGTGGAACGCATCGCGCCCTGCATCAGGGATTCGCGAAGCTGATCGAGGCTCGAAGTGTCCGGCTCGATCAGGAGCACGGTGAAGTCGATGCGGCGCATGTCAGGCGGCGCGGGCCGCCGCGTGGGAAACGCGCACGGGACTGTCGACGATTCTTGCACGGGCGGCGCGGCGCGCTCGCAATAGACGAAGCCTCACGGCGGTTTCCGTCACGCCATCTTGCTTGGCGAGTTCCTTGGCCGTAAATCCGGACATATGTTGCCGCAGCAGTTTGCGATCGCGAACACAGCAGCCGCGCAGGATCTGCGCCACGTCAATCGCTGCAAGATTTACGCTGCGGTCGGAGACCAGGTCGGGCAGGACCTGGTAGACCGTTTCTTTGCGCACAAAGCGGCGATAGACATTGAGCGCGATCGCATTGACCCAGGTGACCACCAGACTGTCGGTGCGCAGTTGGCCCAGCCGCTCCCAGCCCCGAACCCACGCCGATTGCGCGACTTCGCGAGCCCAGTCGCCCGGAACTCCGCGCGACACCAAAAGTCGCACGGTCACGTCGTAGCCTTTTTGGAAAGCCCGTCCATACTCTTCTTCAGTCATCTTGCTTGGTGCCTCTCCATTTTTTCGAAAACACGGACACCGGCTATCGATGCAGTTCGCGTTCCAAAATTGAGGAGTGATGACGGCTGGGGTGCAGAGACGGCGAAATAGCTACGCAGTCAACGTTTGCCGTAGCTGTTCGGCATAGAGCGCGCCGGCTGGGGTGTCTTCATGTTTGAAGAAAACGAAAACGTCGCGATTGGATTCGAGCAAATGGCGCACTCGCGAGGCAATTTCTGCGCGCTCGTCTGTCGAATAGTCGTCTTTGCGCAACCGCACGTAGACGAATCCGGCCGTAATGACTTGCGGCACTTCGAACTTTTCTGATTCGGCCAGGCACAGAGCGACGCTGTGGCGCTGCAGCAGCGTGTACACCTCGTCATTGAGCCACGAAGGATTCCGAAATTCAAAGGCACACCGGATATCGGCGGGCAATTTCTCCAAGAAAGCTGGAGAGCAGCGCAACATCGGCCTTGAAGTTGGGAGGCAACTGAAACAGCACCGGACCTAAACGTCGAGCGGCGCGCAGGGGATCGATCGCCTTGAAAAATATCGGCGTGAACTCGGATTCCTTCAGGCGCTGGATGTGGGTGATTCGCTGATGAGCCTTGCAGGCGAACTGGAAGTCGGCGGGCGTCACGTTCACCCAGTTCTCCAAGGTGGATGCGGAAGGCAGTTGCCGAAAAGTGTAATTGATCTCGACCGCATTGAGTCGCGTGGCGTAGTGCTTCAGGAAATCCTTCGCGGGAGCTTTCGCCGGATAGAAGTCAGGCTTCCATTTCGGATACGCGAATCCGGATGTTCCGCAGTACAGCTTGCCGATTCCTGAGGGCGAGGCCATAGAGGCCAATGTACACTGGAAATAAGTGTCCCCGACAGAAGCAAAACCTAAAAAGAAATCGCCGAGCATCAAAGCGATCTGGCCCGATCTGCGCGAGATGATTTTGCCGCGCCGCCCACTGCTGATATTCAGCTTTTTTCTGATGTGCATTAATCGAACAGCGGGCCTGGTGCTGCCGATTTCATCGAAATACATGATGGACAACGTGATCCGCAACAAGCAGACGAATCTGCTGATGCCGATCGTGCTCGCCATCGTCGGCGCCACGTTGATACAGGGCGTGACGTCGTTTTCATTGACGCAATTGCTATCAAAAACTGGACAGCGCCTGATTGCGGAGCTACGCCAGAAAGTCCAGCGGCATGTCGGATTACTCAGCGTCGCCTACTATGACGCCAATAAGAGCGGCGTGCTGGTGTCGCGCATTATGAGCGACGTCGAAGGCGTGCGCAATCTGATCGGCACGGGCCTGGTGGATTTCGTCGGTGGATTGATGACGGCGCTGATCGCGCTGGTCGTGCTTCTGCGGATCAGTGCGCTGATGACCGGCATCACCCTGCTGTTTCTGCTCAGCTTTTCGTTCCTGATGAAACAGGCGTTCACCAAGATCCGCCCGATTTTCCGCGAGCGCGGCAAGATCAACGCCGAAGTGACCGGACGATTGACGGAATCGCTGGGCGGCGTGCGAGTGGTCAAGGGTTATCACGCCGAAGCGCGCGAAGCTGAAGTGTTTGGGCTCGGCGTCAACCGGCTTCTGAACAACGTGCTCAAATCGCTTACCGCGACGTCGCTCATGAGCCTGTCGGCGACGGTACTGATGGGGATCGTCGGCGCGATCGTTTGGTACATTGGCGCGCGGGAAATCGCGGCGAATCGTCTGACCGAAGGCGGTTTAATCGAGTTCATCGCGTTCCTCGCAATGCTGATCGCGCCGGTGATTCAAGTAGTGAACATCGGAACGCAATTGACGGAAGCCCTGGCGGGGCTCGATCGCACGCGCGAAGTCTTGAGCGAACGCCCGGAAGATCGTGATCCGAATCGCACGGAACTACTCGGCCCCATCAAAGGCGAAGTGGATTTCAATAACGTCGGCTTTTCCTATGAAGCGGGCAAGCAGGTTTTGTTCGATGTAAGTTTTCAATCGGCGCCGGGCACGGTGACCGCGCTGGTGGGATCTTCAGGATCGGGTAAGTCGACCATCATCAGCCTGGTCGCTGCGTTCCACGTTCCGAATTCCGGAACGATCACGGTAGATGGTATCGACTTGTCGAAGGTTCGGCTCGATACCTATAGAACGCAGTTGGGCGTGGTGCTGCAAGATACATTCTTGTTCGATGGCACGATTGAAGAAAACATCGCGTTCGCGCGGCCTGGTGCCACCAGGGAACAGATTCTGGAAGCCTGCCGCATCGCGCGCGTGGATGAGTTCGCCGATAATTTCGAAAAGAAATACGACACCATCGTTGGCGAGCGCGGCGTAAAGCTCTCCGGCGGACAGCGTCAGCGAGTCTCGATCGCACGTGCGATTCTGGCCGATCCGCGCATTTTGATTCTGGACGAAGCAACCTCGAGCCTCGATTCAGAATCGGAAGCGCTGATTCAGGAAGGCTTGAAATTCTTGATGAAGGGCCGCACCACGTTCGTGATCGCGCACCGTCTGTCGACCATTCGCCGCGCGGACCAGATTCTGGTAGTGGAAGGCGGCAGAATCGTCGAGCGGGGAACTCACGATACGCTCTACGCAGCCGGCGGGCGCTACTGGGATCTGTACACGCGGCAGCACGGCCTGGAGGCGAATCTGTTCCTGGCGCCGGGCGAAGGCGACACCGTCGAGGACTCCGGCGACGATGCAGCCGCGAAGGAAGCCGCGGCGGTAGCTCTTGCGATGCGTCAGATGCGTAGCTAGTGATCGTTGTGGGGCGGGCGCCCTCGCCCGCGATCCGGCTCTAGCCATCGCGCAGCCAGCAGTGGCCTAGTGCGTGTGCAGCGATCGTTCGATCGCGATGCGCACCAGTTGTCCGCGCGTGCGCACTCCCGTTTTCTCAAATAGCGACTGCAACGTAGCTTTGACCGAGCTCAATGAAACTCCAATCTGATACGCGATCTCTTTATTGGTCAGTCCTTCGAACACGCTGCGCAATACCTGTTGTTCGCGCGGTGTGAGCGGAGAGGAAACGGGCGGCGCCGTTTTCTGATCGACGATTTTCGTCTCGATCCACGTTCCGCCGCCGGCCACCGTGCGAATCGCTTCCAGCAGTTTCTGCGGCGAATCGTGTTTGAGAAAAATCCCCGAAATTCCCAGTTTCCACGCCAGCGCTGAATCGAGCGTGTTCATCCCCGCGGTCACCATCAGGACCTTGCCGCGATAGCCCGCCGCTTGCGCAGTTGAAATGAAGCGCGTGCCGGTGTCGTCTTCCAAATCAAAATCCACCAGTACAATGTCGACCGCCGAACGCTTCAATACTTCCAGTGCTTCGCTGGGCGTGCCGCACAACGCCACCATCTGGAAATCGGCCTCGGAATCGAGCAGCCGGCTCAGCCCCTCGCGAAACAGAATGTGATCGTCAAGAAGTAAGAGTCGGATGGGCATGTTGGACGGAGCCGGCCTCTTCCATCGTCGGCGCTGGATCGGAGATCAGCAACTCGAGGACGAACGAACAGCCCGCATGATGGGCGTCGTGACGCAGATCGCCTCGAAACGACCGCATAAAGGCGCGGGAAAGATAAAGCCCCAGTCCGGTCGCATCCGCGCCTTTCTGCAGCGGCTGAAACAACTTGAGTCCCGGAGCGATGCCAGGACCGCTGTCGCTGACGCGAATCTGAACGCTGTCCGCTCGATTCGACACCACCATATCGATCGACTTATGAACCGCCGATTCGAGCGCGCGCTGGCTGTTCTTGGTCAGATTCAGAAGCACCTGCAACAGACTGTGGCGATCGGCGCGAACCGGTGGAATATCATCCGGTAGGTCGATACGCAGCTCGATACCGGATTCCGCGCAGTTCGGTTCCAGCACGATCCGCAAATCTGTAAGGACTTCACGCAGATCCACGCTGCCCGGTCCCGCGGCGTTCGTGCTCTGCTTCAATTCCAGCGACGCGATTTTCGATAGCGTTTCCACCAGCGACCCCAGCGCTTCGAAATCCTGGTTGCCCACCAATGCCGTGTTGCGCGCCAGGTTCGCGTGCATCACGCCGATGGCGCCGCACACATTGCGAACTTCGTGCGAAACGGCGGCCACCAGAATTCGGGAGCCGGCCAGAAGCTGCTGCAGGCTCGCTTCTTCACGCTCCCGCAGATGCTCGGAAGTGTCCACCAGCAAAGCCGCGAGCCGAGGCCCAGCGGCGGTCGAATAGGTCGAAAAGAAAACGTCGGCCAGAAACAATTCCCCGCTTTCGCGCTGGCCGCGCGTCTGCATTTCGGTGCGAAAACGCGTTCCGCCGATGGATGGCACCGATGCGAGCGCGGGAATGTAGCGCGCGATGCTCTTGCCCGCCAGCGAATTCTCCGGCACTTCGAACAGGCGATGCGCCGCCGGATTGGCCAGCAGAATTTCGCCATCGGCCGTCATGGTGAGCACCGCCGCGGGGCTGCTCTGAATCAGGAATTCCAGTTGTTCTTCAGCGGCGCGCCGTGCGGCCATCTCCTTTTCGACGCGGCGATAGCTTCTGGCGCCGGTGCGCGACAACAATCCTGTCACGATCAGCGTGAGCGCGATCAAAATATCGCGCGGGATTTCCATGTCCATCGGGAACGGATCCAGGCGATCGGACAGATAGGTGCAGAATAGAGCGGCCAGAACCAGCTGCCACGATTCGGCAACCGTTCCCAGCAGCACCATCGGGAACATGTACAAGAACCCCAGCGTCGCCTGGAATTCGATCTTCCAGTCGCACAACGCGATGATCGCGATCAGGGCGCCGGCATACACCACTACGACACGCGGTCCCCATCGCAGAACACGTTGGATCAAGAACGTTCCTCATCATCATGTTACAGCGTGCTTGCCGCCGCCTGAAATAGCCGCCAAAATAGCCAAAAGATAACTGGTTTCCTCGCGCGCGTTCTTAGATTCTGGAGTCAGAAGATGCTACGCGCCGCTCGCACCATAGCTCTGCCCGCGATTTTATTTGTGATGTTGTTCGTTGCAGCAGCCTATGGCCAGGGAACCGGCGCGGTGCGCGGAACAGTCAAAGACCCCAGCGGCGCCACGATTGCCGCCGCCCAAGTGACGTTGAAGGAGATGCACACCGATTGGGCGGAGAGCACGCACAGCGACTCGGGTGGCGCGTTTGTGATCAACGGCGTTCCGCTCGGAGAGTACACGCTTACCGTGGAACACGAGGGGTTCGTGACCAGCAAGCAGGCAGTACAGGTTCTGATCGGCAGCGCTCCGATGCTGGAGATCAGTTTGAAGATCGGCGCGGCGACCAGCACCGTCACCGTGAGCGAGACCGCCAGCGAAGTGGTGGCAGCCGAGGCTTCCGCGGCTCCGACGGTCGTTTCCGGCGATCAGATTCGTGAGGGGCTGCCAGGCGCCGAACAAATGAGCAGTCTACGATTCATCACCGAGACTGCGCCGGGCGCGTTCGTGTTGCACGATCATCTGCACGTTCGCGGCGGCCACCAGATCGATTGGATCCTCAATGGCGTGCCGATACCCAACACCAACATGTCCAGCAACGTCGGCCGGACTCTCGACCCCAAGGACATCGAGGAAGTGGAAGTCAGTCAAGGCGGATATGGGGCCCAGAGCGGCGATCGGACCTTCGCGCAGATCAACATCTTCACCCGTTCCGGCTTCGAATACAACAACGATGGCGATCTGACCACCACTTTCGGAAGCTTTCATCAGACCAACGATCAGCTTAATTACGGCGCGCATAACACGAAATTCGCCTACTACGTCAGCGCCACCGGCAATCGAACCGACCTGGGTCTGGAGCCGCCTGTTCGAGAAATCGAGCACGCGCAAGGAAGCGGTGAAGGGCTGTTCACGTCAATGAACTATCGCCTGAATGACACCAACCAATTCGCCTGGACCGGCAGTTTTCGCAACGACCGCTTTCAAATTCCGGTGGATCCCAACGACAAAGATCCCAAGTCGGACACTTATTTCGGAATTCGCGATATCGATCGGGAGCGCGACACCTTTCTAACGTTTTCCTGGGCGCATACGTTCAGTGCGAGCACCCTGCTGACCGTGTCTCCGTTCTATCGAAACAATGACGCGCGCTACATCGGCAGCCCCACCGATCCGCTGGTGGCGAACTCCGGCAACACTTCGAATTACGCCGGGGCTCAGATCGAATTGAAATACGTGCACGGCCGCCACAACCTGACCACCGGAGTTTATTCGTTCTATCAGCGCAATGATCTGCTGTTCAGCCTAAGAGACAACACCCAGGCTCCCTCGCAGTTCGCCTCGGTAAATGCGATTCCGAGCGGCGGACTCGCCGCCGAATACTTGAACGATCAGATCAAGCTCACGAAATGGTTCAATCTCAACGCGGGAGTGCGAGTGACGCATTTCTCCGGAGTGGTGAATGAGGACGCCGTCAATCCGAGAGTGGGCGCGACCATCGAGATCCCCGATCTCCATTGGGTTCTGCGCAGCTTCTACGGCACGTATTATCAAGCTCCTCCCCTATATACCGTCGGCGGCTCGGTGTTTCAGCTTGCCGCGGCTACCGGCGACTTCGGATTCACGCCACTGCGCGGCGAGCGCGATATTCAACGCGAGTTCGGACTGACGATTCCGTTCCGTGGATGGGTCCTGGATACCACGCACTTCCAGACCAGCGCGCGGAATTTCTTGGATCATGACGTGTTAGGCGCTTCCAATATTCTGCTTCCCCTGACCACGCCGAACGCTCGTATCTGGGGCTTGCAAGCCAGTCTTCGATCGCCTCTGATCGCGCGGAGGCTGCGACTCCACGCGGCGTTCGCGGACATGACTGCTGAGTATCGAGGCCAACCGCTGGGCGGCCTATTGGAAGGGGCTGGTAAACCCGACGACGGCACGAACTGTGTCACGTCGTATTGCTATCTCGATCACGATCAGCGCGTCAACGTCACCGCCGGCTTTCAGGTGAGCATCCCTTGGCAAATGAACCTCTCCGGCAATATGGTCTACGGCTCCGGAGTACTGCTGGCGGATGGTCCAAATCATCTTCCATGGCACACCACCGGCGACCTGTACCTCAGCAAATCCTTCGCGGAACGCTGGCTGCTGGGCATTACCATTCTGAACGTTTCGAATTCCCGCTTCCCGTTCGATGTCAGCAGCAGCTTTGCGGGAAGCCATTTCAACAACCCGCGCGAGATTTACGGGTCGGTAAAATACCACTTCCATTTCTAAGCACGGGCCGTACCATTCGGAGTGATGCTGACGTTCTCGCGCACGCGTGTTAAACTGATCCCCTAATCGAACCCTTCCCCGTCGAAGCGGCGCGAGCAATCGACAGCTATGACGGGAATCGCGAGCCAAACCGCCCTGCCGCCGCCCTTTCACGAATACGAACTCGACGACGCATTCGACGAAATGGTCGATGCGCAAGGCCGTGTGCGCGCGCACTACCAGCATCTGTACGAAACGCTGCGCGAGTCTGCCCGCCGAAGAACTGCGCCGCCGCCAGCAGATCGCCGATCTTTCGTTCCTGCATCAGGGCATCACCTTCACCGTCTACGGCCGCGAAGAGGGAACCGAGCGCATCTTCCCCAACGATCTGCTGCCGCGCATCCTGACGCAGCGAGGAATGGGCGCACATCGAGCGCGGCCTGACGCAGCGCATCACCGCGCTGAATCTGTTCCTCAAGGACCTGTATCACGAAGGCGCCGGATTCTGAACGACGGCGTGGTGCCGCGCGAGATTGTCTATAGCTGCAAACATTTTCGGCGGCAGATGCGCGGTTTCCACGTCCGCCGCGACGCCTATGTCACTGTGGCGGGCACCGATCTGATCCGCACGCCGTCGGGCGAATTCGTGGTGCTGGAAGACAATCTGCGCGTGCCCAGCGGCGTCTCCTACATGCTGGTGAGCCGCGAGGTGATGAAACGCATTGTTCCCGGATTTGTTCCGGCAATGCGGCGTGCAGCCCATCGAACACTACAGCCAGGCGCTGCTCTCCACGCTGCGCTCGCTCGCGCCGCATGGGCTGTCCGGAACCGACCATCGTGCTGCTGACTCCCGGCGTCTTCAACTCGGCGTACTTCGAGCACGCCTTTCTGGCGCGGCAGATGGGCATCGAGCTGGTGGAAGGCCGCGATCTGGTGGCGCACGACAACTTCGTCTACATGCGCACCACCGCCGGCCTGCGCCGCGTGGATGTGATTTATCGCCGCATCGACGACGATTTCATCGATCCGCTGGCGTTCCGCGCGGATTCGGGACTGGGCGTGCCCGGCCTGTTCAACGCCTACCGGGCGGGCAACGTGAGCATGGCGAATGCGCTCGGCACCGGCGTGGCCGACGATAAGGCGGTGTACGCGTACGTGCCGCAAGATCATTCGAGTATTATCTGGGCGAAGATCCGGTGCTCAACAACGTCGAAACGTTTCTGATGTCCGATCCGGTGTCGACGCGCGCATGTGCTGGGGCAGCTGGAGAGTTACGTGGTGAAAGCGGTGGGCGAATCGGGCGGATACGGGATGCTGATCGGCCCGCAGAGCACCGCCGAGCAGCGCGAGGAGTTCCGCCGGCGCGTGGAAGCCGATCCGCGCAACTACATCGCGCAGCCGACCATTCTGCTTTCGCGCGCGCCATGTTCCTGGAGGGCGGAGTGCAGCCTCGCCACGTGGATCTGCGCCCGTATATTCTGTTTGGCGAAAAAGTCACCATCGTGCCGGGCGGACTGACGCGCGTGGCGCTGCGCAAAGGATCGCTGGTGGTGAATTCGTCGCAGGGCGGCGGCAGCAAGGACACGTGGGTGCTGTATTGAACGCCCGATCCTCTGAAACAAGAATGCTTTCACGCGTCGCCGACAGTCTGTACTGGATGAGCCGCTACCTGGAGCGCGCCGAACACACCGCGCGCGTGATGAACATCCAGTTGAACCTGATGCTCGAGCGCGGCGCGGGAATCCGACGATCGCGATTGGGCGCGCGTGCTGGGCTCGCTGGGCATCGAGATGCCTGCGAAGAGGATGGCGACGCAACGCCGGCACTGGCACTGGCGCGAATCGCTGGTGCACGACGCCAGCAATCGCTTCCTCGATCGTCGCCTGCGTGATCGCGGCGCGGGAAAACGCGCGCCAGGTTCGCGAGCAGATCAGCTCGGAAATGTGGGAGCAGTTGAATCGCATGTTCCATGCAAGTGCAGCGCGCCGATGAAAATCGCGACGCCCGCGACTTTCTGCAAGCCGATCAAAGAAGGCGCGGCACTTTTTCCAGGGCATCACCGATTCCACCATGACGCCACGGCGAAGGCTGGCAGTTCATTCAAGCCGGCCGGTTTCTGGAGCGCACCGTTTCGATCGCCATGCTGGTGGGCGTGCATTTTCAGCGAATTCTACGCCACGCATTCCGAACTGCGCCGATCTGGAATGGATCGGGCTGCTGCGCTCCTGCACCGCGTTTGAGGCGTATTGCAAGGCCTACACCGCGGATCTGCAGCCGGAGCGCGTGGCCGAATTCCTGGTGCTGCATCCGGCATTTCCGCACTCCATTCGATTTTCCGCCGAGGCTCTGGATACGGCGCTGAAACAAATCGGCGCGCGAGATCGCGAGCCGCGTTCGGCGCGCGTCGAGCGCATCGCGGGACGCATGCAGGCCACGCTCGGCTTCGGCCAGATCGACGAAATCATGGCGGGCGGTTTGCACGCCTATCTGGATACCCTTCGCCGCCAATGCGCGCAGGTGCACAGCGCGCTGTACCAGACCTATATCGCTTATCCCGTCGAGGCGGCGCTGGGAGCCTGAATGTTCTACACCGTTCGACACCTGACCCAGTTTCGCTACAACTCCGCGGTGAGCGAGAGCCTGATGGAAGTGCGCATGCAGCCGCGCACCGAAGGCGCGCAGCGCTGCCTTTCGTTCCAGCTTTCTGTGGATCCGCGCGCGCAGGTGTATTTCTATCGCGATTATCTGGGCAACAGCGTGCATCACTTTGATGTGCCTGGAAAGCACACCCATCTGCGCATCATTGCCGAAGCGCTGGTGGAAGTGCAGACCGCCGGATTGCTTCCGCCGCGTCTGGGTTCCGGCGATTGGAATCGACTTGGATGAAATGGTCAGCAGCGGGCGATTACTGGGAAATGCTGATGCCCAGCCAGTTCGCGCAGCCCACCGAAGCGCTGCGGCGCTCATCCGGATCTGCATGTGGAGCGCCGCGACGATCCGCTTTCGCTTCCTCAGCGAGCTGAACGCCGCCATTTACGATTGGTTCGATTACGTGCCCAAAGCCACGCGCGTCGATTCGCCCATCGATCATGCGATTGAGACTCGCAAAGGCGTGTGCCAGGACTTCGCGCACATCATGACCGCGCTGGCGCGGCATGTTAAGCATCCCTTGCCGTTACGTGAGTGGATACGTTTGTTCACGGGCCGAACAGCCGGATCGATCGCGCGATGGCGCCAGCCATGCCTGGGTCGAGGCGCTGCTGCCGGATTTGGGCTGGGTGGGATTCGATCCCACCAATAATCTGGTGGCCGGAGATCGTCACATCCGCACCGCGATTGGTCGCGATTACGCCGACGTTCCGCCCACCAAGGGCATGTTCAAAGGAAACGCCGCGAGCGATCTGACGGTGTCGGTTCGCGTAGCGCCGTCGGACGCGCCTCCGCCGCCGGAACAGGAGTTATCGAAACCTCCGCAGTGGGAAGAACCGGTTGAATCGGAAGCCGTTGACGTCCAACAACAGCAACAACAACAGCAACAACAGCAACAGTAAGCCGACGCTTTGTCGCTGTGAAAACCCGAATCTGAAACCGCTCCTTTGGCGTTGATCGGAAGATCGGGCGCAACGAGCCGCGACTAAAAGGAGCGGTTCAACGCCGATGCCAGTGCAATCTGAATGTCAAACTACGGCTTCACGCCGCTGGGCGTGCCGAAGCGCGCCGCCGCGATCGGCACGTTGACCTTCACGTCGCTCAACTGGATCGCGTCGCGTCCATCCAACCATGCGAACGTCATGTGGAACGGAATCTTCACGCCGTTCACATCGCGATAATCGGAATAATCCACCTGCGTGGGCACCCGTCCGATCGGCGATTTCGCGTAGCGAATGATGCGGATCAGCAAGTGCGACTTCTGATCGAAGAACATCGTCGCCAGCAATCCGTCCGGTCCGTTGCCTTGCACCACATCGACCAGGCGATCCTTGCCGATGCCCGTGCCGGTTTCGTTCGACGTCTGGCTGGAGGGGCCCGGCAAATCGCTGATGGTCAGCGGCAGGCTCACGCGCAGGCCGGTCAACACCTGTTTGATCTGGCTGGGGAAGGCCAGCTCCGCATCCAGTTTCGCCCCGGCCAGTTCGCCGCCGGTGAGCTGATATTGGCCGAGCACGTTCAGCGGCGTCTTCAGCCAGCCGACCGATCCGTTATAGCTGCGAATCTGATCGCCGCGATCAGGCGTGTCTTTGAAATCGATCAGCGTGGTGTGCTTGTCGGGGAACTGCGCATAGATGGTCACCACGCCGCCGCCGCCGAATCCACCGAAGCCGACGCTTCTGCCGCTGGCGACGTAGCTCTTGATCGCGCTCCACTTCGCCGCGCCGCCGATCGCCGTCAGGTATTGGTCGACGATCGTTTCACCCTTCGCCATGCCGGGCTCCTGCCGCAGCACGTCGTCGAGTTCCTGGGTTGGCGGACCGTACACGTATTCGAGAGCGGGCGTGGTCGAGGGACGATCCTTACCGTGATGGCAGGTCCAGCAGGTGACCATTTGTCGACCGTAGAAGTTCTCTTTATTGATGGTCTGGACCATGGTGGTCATCTTGCGCGCCATCACTTTGTTGGGTGTGTCGGCGGCCCAATCGACCTTGTCCGTGCCCGCGCCAGTGTGGCATTCCGAGCAATCGAAACCCAGCGCGGCCGACATCACGCCCATGGTGCCCATGAAATCGTCGAGCGGAATCCCTTTCAGCACCTGAATGTTCTTGAACGCCGTATCCGACGTCGTCGCCGTAGTGCCTTTGCCCACCGGCGTCTGCGCGTATGCGCTGCTCACCATCCACGCCGTCGCAGGAATCGCGCCTGCCACCATCAATCTCGACCAGAGCTTCATGTTCCTTCTTCCTCTTTTTGCCACTTCTGGAAACGACCATTGTACCGCCGTCGATCTTAAAGAATCGTCAATTCGGCGGCTGACCTCTTGCTGAAAAAGGGGACAGACCACTCTGTCCCCATCCGCAACACAATGGCCACAGGTGGTGCTGCTCGCGTGGACAGAGCGGTCTGTCCCCTTTTTCAGCACCACACCCTAGTAACGATGCCACGTCCCATCGACTTTTTGCTGTCCGACGCCCGGTTTCTTGTAATCGCACACCCCCTGCGGGAATGTCGATTTAACGCGCGCCATCTGCTCCGGCGTAAGAGGCTGCGTGTAGTCCGCCGCCGAAACCGATTTGAGTTGGCACTTCAGCACTTCATCGGTCAGTGGCGATCCGGCCACGATGCGCGGATCGGCATGCGCCGGATACAGCTCGTTGCACTTGCTCTTGCCGTCCCAAGTCAGCGGCTCGACGATCTTCTGCCCGTCGGGACTCCAGCACGCGTCGGTCAATCCCGCCGGCTTATCGTGCACCACCTTCGATGCCGCGCTCGCGTTCGAGTGATCCTTGTCGATGTTGTCCAGCCATTCGTTCATGCTCGACAGGAGTTCGCCGGGACGAAGCGGTGCAGCGCCCGCCGATCCCGTTGGTCCGAACATCAACGTCACCTGATTGTCCGCGCTGCCGTTGGCTTCTTTGAGTCGCGCGCGAATCACCATGGAACGGAAACGATCATGCAGATTGCCGGCCATGTCGAAGTAGCCGCGCGTATCGAGAATCGGCACCGCGTTGAGGCTGCCGCCGCCGGTATCGACGCGTCCACTCTGATACGCGATCTTCAATGCCGCGGGATCGGCGACGTCGCGAGCCGCCGATAATGTTGCCATCGGGATCGTGCCCGCCCAGCACCTCATTCAATTCCAGAAATTGATCGAACGTGATTTGCTTTTCATTAAACGCTTTGAGTCCGTACTGCACGCCGACGTTGTCGAGCGGTTTGCGCGCGGTGCCCGTTTTCGAATCCTTGCCGTACACGTTCACCATGTCGTCGAAATAATCGCAGCGCGCGCCCTTGGGATTTTCGGGCGAAAACGCCAGTGTCTTGGGAATCGCGTTGTTGCACGCCGCGGCCTTGATCTGATTATTCGCGAGACTGGTGGGCGTGCCGCCCGACATCCAACCGGTGGAGCACGTCTTCCACGTGGCATAGCCGGCGACCGCAGCCTTCTGGTCGTCATTTAATGCGGTCTTCATTTGGCCGAACGCATGATCGAGCAGCGAGCAATCGATCACGCTCTCGAAAATCGCGTTGTCCGGAAAGCTGATCTGCGGCATTAATCCGTCTAAGAGCCCCGGGTAGTTCTGCGCCATCATGTACTGCTGAATCGCGCCGCCCGATCCGCCTGTGCCGATAGTGTGCACCGGCGCGCCGAACTCTTCGATGAAGTGTTCCTTCACCATCATCATGGTCTCGGACGAAATCACGTCATCGCAATTGTTGCCAAAAACGTTGAGCGACGACACTGCGATCGCGTAGCCTCGTGAAAGAAAATCGTCAGTGAGCGCGCCGCCGGGTAGGCCTTGCCGATATCCCGCCGCGCAGCCGCCGCCGAACGAATAGACCAGCCGTCCGTTCCAGCCGTCGGCCGCATTCCATGGATTGGGCGTCGATTTCGCGGTCGCCAGCATCGTGATTTCATAGATCGCGCGATTGATGGTGCCGCGTTCGCGGCGCACAATGTAATCGACGGTTTTGCCGTCGACCGTCGCGGTCGCCATATCGGAGGGGCGACCCGCCGAGGGATCGTACGCCTTGAATCCTTCGGGAAGTCCGCCCGGGCCCGCGCCGCCGCGACCTCGGCCTTGCGCCGGCGGCGGAGGCGTCGACGATTTGTAAACGTAGCTCACCACCGTCTTCACGCTGCACTCTTCATCGAGCGCTACGCCCAGCCCGGCCTGTTCGCTCTGGCACACGAACGGCTTCTGGTGGGGGCCGGAGAAAACAGGGCCGGTGATCGGATAGTTCGTGATCTCGAGTTTCGCCGAGCCCTTCGCAGACTTGATCTCCAGAAGATTCTTGCCAACCTTCAAGCCGTCGAGACGAGCGAGCATCACGCCCGCCTTCTTGCCAGCCTTGAATGCGCTCGAAATGTCGGAGCCATTCAGCGTCGCGCTGAATTTTTCCGAAGGCGCATTGGTTTCGACCAGCGCATCGCCGCCGCTGATCATGTCGGCGCGGCCGGAAACGGTGCGCAATTCGATGCTCGCGGCGAACGACAGAGAGCCGAACAGGATCGCCGCGCTAAGAGCGGTTCTGAGATACATACGAGGTTTCTCCATTCTGACTTCGGATCAGCATATCACTCCCATTAGGTCGTCACAGGCACTCGGCGAACTCTATCTCGATTTCTTTTCTACAACATCGCGCCCCGACACGATGCTGCGCACGCTGCTCTCGATTAATTTGTAGGCGAGGAGTTCATGTGCTCTGCCAACGGAGGACGGAACCGGCCAAGAGGTGACATTCTAGAAATCCCGCCAGCGGGCCTGCGTGCGTTGGATGTTCGTCGGTACATGACCGATCCCTAGCCGTTGCGGGGCAAATCAAACGGATCTTCGCGCTGGGGCGAAGTAAAATTCCCGGCTAAAGGGCGCCCGGGCGTCCGATAAATTCTGTGGTTCTTTGAAAATTCGTCACTCCCAGCTCAGGAACGCGAGCGAAGTGTTGTCCTTCACCACCAGCCCCCTCGGCACTACCAACGGGGTCGCATAGGTCGAACTCGTGGCGACCTCGTAGCGATGCAGCGGCTCAAACGCAGTGGGACTGGCGCGCGCGACGATGAATTCGGCGTTGTCTTTTAGCAATAACAAAAGATCGCCCGCCAGTAGAATCGACGCGTTATCGCCCTGCCGGGGAGCGCTGGTCCACAACAGTTTTCCCGCCTCGGCATCGGCGCAGAAAAACATCCCGCTGTTGCGATTCGTAAATCCGAAAATCAGATTGCCCTTTTCACCGGCGACGAAAACCGCATGGTCATTTCCGGAATCGTCCAGGTTTTTTCGGCGGTCCACGAACCCGCGCCTTTGGTGATCTGCATCAGCATCGTGCCCGGATCCCCGGCCAGAATCACGCGTTGTCCGAACGGCAGCGGAGTCGGAATGTTCATGCCGCTGCGCCCCGGAAAATCGATGCGCCATAGCAGCTCGCCCGCGCTGAGCGACAACCCCACCGCGTATTTCTGCGTCATGGTGATCACCTGCTTCACGCCCGAAATCTCCATGATCACCGGCGACGCGTACGCCGGACCGTCGCCTTTCCACATCCATTTCTGCTCGCCCGATTTCGCTTCGTAGGCGACCACCGCGCCATCGTCATTCGTGCCCACCAGTCCCACCACCACGCCATCGCTTGCCGCCGGCGACATCGAAGTGCCGAACATCGGCCACGTGGCTTTGAAATCCTTGCCGTATTGCTTCTGCCAATCGAGCTTGCCCGTCGCCGCATCGAATGACGACAGCACGCCCGAAATTCCGAACGTAATCAGATGCCCGTTGTAGTAAAGAGGCGTCGATTTCGGCCCTTTGCCATGCTTCGCCGCAGCGTCGACAGGTTTGAACGGAGCAGGGTAGCTCTGCTGCCACACGATCTTTCCATTCTCCGGATCGATCGCCATAGCGACCTCATCCTCGCCCTGCCGCGTGAATTCGAAAATGCGCCCGTTGGCGAAGAGAGGCGACGCGTAGCCATCGCCGATGGCCACCTTCCATTTGGTGGCCAGCTTTTCGGGCCACGCTTTCGGCTCAACGATCTTAATCGCGCCATCGCGATTGGGCCCGCGCCACTGCGTCCAATCCTGCGCGGCTGCAACTCCGCAGCAGGCGATGGCGAGCGCAGCAGATCTCTTTAGTTTCGTCATCAGTTCTCCGTCGGCGCCTTCGCCACTCGATCGATCACCAGCACCTCGGAATCCTGCGTCGACTTTTCCAGCTTCAGCCCGCACTCGTGCTCCAGCGCGTCGAACAGCGTCGGGGCGGACCTCGCGGTGTCGAGTGCCGGGTCCTGATCCAGACTGAAGTCTAGCCGGAACGAGTACTGCCCGGTCAGCTCGGTCTTATCGATCACTGGCGAATTCAATCTTCTCGTCAACATTTCCACCAGCGACGAAATCGGAACCGGCCCGTTCTTCGTCTGCAACGTCCACACGCCCTGCGTATGGCTGGTGTTCACCACGCCATGAGCTGTGCCTGGTTCATCTTTCAGCTTGAATCCCTTGCGCGAGACGGCGAGCACAAAAGCAGGGATCGCTCTCCGTTCGCGATGCGACCGAAAATCAAATCGCTCCGCCAACAGGTTTTGCAACATCAATCGCAGATCCTCCTGCGTCGAATTTGGTGGCAGAGTAGCCGTGATATCGAATTTACCCTCCGTCGCCTCCACCGGCACATCCAGGAGCCATTGCGGAGCCACCAGTTGGAAAGGGCCGACGTTGTAGGCCCTCCTCGCCAGCAAAATGACGCTAACGCCGCGGCACACGATTCGACTCGGGTCGTTTGTTCCGGGCCCGCCTCGAATGCTGTTGATCGGCCCCGGCGCAGCGCCGAGACGTGCCATCGGATGAATAGCCACAGCTTCAAATCGCTTGGGGGCGGTGACTTCTTGCGCGAAGGCAAACGACGACGCGGCAATCAGGAGAGCGACCGCGCCTGAAAAATGCCGCGTCCCGCTTCGCATGAATTGAGTCTAGATCAATTCACGTCCGCGGGGACGCCGCGCGGATCCGGTTTGATCGCGACCGGCTGCGTGTACGTTTGTCCATCGACCGTCAGTCTGACCGAATATGCGCCGGGCTGCAATCCCCCGCCGCCGCCTCGACCACCGCGGCCTCGTCCGCCGCCGCCAGCCGCGGCCACCGCGCCGGTGCACGCATCGCGCGGCGGAGCCGCCGCCGGCGCGCCTCGTCCACCACCGCCGCCGAACCCTCCACGACCACCCCCGCCGCCGATCGCGATGCGATGCATCCCCGCCGTGGCCGAAGGAGGCTGCGTGGGTTGCTGCCAGATCGCCTGGACGTTCAACGTTTCAGTATCGGGCGGATGCACGACTGTATCGCTCGCCACGCACGCGTGCACCGCGCCGCCGCCATCGACGCAGCTCGATCTTCAATGGCTGCGCGGCGGCATTTTTCAGCCAGTAATATGCGACCACACCTGCAGGCGGATTCTGCTCCTGCGGCTCTTCATGCGGCAGCGGAGTTCCATTCATCCCTCCCGCGCGAATCGCGAACGTCTCGCCGGGCGTGAACAGATGCACATTCGACGACGTGATCTGCGCACCGCTGCTCGCGATCTCGCGCAGCGCGGGCATCTGATCCATCACCCAGAATCCGCGGCCATGCGTCGCGATATCCAGATCGTCGCCATGCACCACGATGTCGCGAATCGATGTTACCGGCATGTTGTTCTGCAGCGGCTGCCACTGCTCACCATCGTTGAACGAAACATAAACGCGCAATTCCGTGGCGGCGTAGAGCAGCCCCTTGGCCTTCGGATCTTCTTTCACCGAATTGACGAACGCGCCTTCCGGAATGCCGGCGACGATATTCTTCCAGGTCTTGCCGCCGTCGCGCGTGCGATAGATGTACGGTTTGCGATCCGCCATACGATGACGATCGACCGACGCGTACGCGGTCCCCACATCGAAATGACTGCCTTCGATCTGGGAAACTTTGCTCCACGCGGTCATTTCCGGCGGAGTGATATTTTTCCAATCCGTGCCGCTGTTGCTGGTGACGTAGATGAGCCCGTCGTCCGTTCCGGCCCACACAGTCGACGCCGATAGAGGCGACGGACCCAGCGCATACACCACGCCGAAGCGATCCGTCATCTGTTCATCGATATCCTTCGCCGTTGTCGCGTCGAGCGTCGGAGGCACCTGCGGATTCACGCGCGTCAGATCGGGACTGATTTTCTCGAACGTCTTGCCGCTATCGCGCGATCGCATGATGAACTGATTCGCGTAATACAACGCGCCATCGGCTTGCGAAAAAACGGTGGGCAGCGTCCACGTTTTGCGATTCGGATTGTTCGGATCAGCCGCCGGCAACTGCGCGGTCGAAAGACACGATATTCAGATTCTGATCGCAGCGACCCATGCCCGCCTGCTCGACACCGAAAAGAATGTTGCCGTCCTTGGGATCCGGCAGCATCGTCGAGCTTTCGCCGGCGAGGCACGTCGGCTCCCAATTGCGGAACGACAACACCCCCTCGCGAGCCCACGTGCTCACCGTCACACCGCCCGAATCCTGCTGCGCTCCGTACAGCCAATAAGGAAATCGATTGTCTGCGGCGACGTGATAAATTTCCGCGGTCGGCTGGTTGTACCACGTGCTCCACGATTTGCCGCCGTCGACGCTCACCACCGTGCCCTGATCGCTCGACTAGCACCATGCGATTTCCATCGCGAGGATTGACCCAGAGCTGATGATAATCGTCGCCGCCCGGCGCGCCTTTGATCGGCACCCAGGATTTCCCGGCGTCGGTGGTCATGTAAGTCGCGGTGTTGATCACGTACGCCTTGTCGGGATTGGTGGGATCGACCGTGACCGCGCCGAAATACCAGCCGCGTCCCCACAGCCGATTTTCGTTATTGACCATGCGCCACGTCGCGCCCGCGTCGTCGGAAATATAGATGCCGCCCTTTCCGACGGGACGCTCCGCCGGCCGTTCGCCGTTAGCGCCGCGCGCCGCTCGCGGGGCAGGGTAGCCGAGGCCCAGATGATCGACCGCAGCCCACAGCCGATTCGGATTGCTGGGCGAAATTCCAATGCCGATCTTGCCCACGAAATTATCGTTCGGCATGCCGCCGGCGAGCTGCTTCCAGGTATCGCCGCCATCGGTCGATTTGAACAATCCTCCGCCCGGCATGTTCGACGGCGCGTATACCGACCATGGCGGACGACGCGTGCCCCACAACGACGCGTACACCACGCGCGGATTTTTCGGATCGATGGCGACTTCGATCGCGCCGACATTATTCGGGATCTCTCTGCTTGAACAGAACCTTCTTCCACGTCGCGCCGCCGTCGTGAGAGCGGAACACGCCGCGCTCCGGATTCGGCGAATAGACGCTGCCCAGCGCGGCGACGTACACTCGATTCGGATTGGTCGGATCGACGGCGACGCGTCCGATCTGGCTGGTCGCGTCGAGGCCGATATGCGTCCACGTCTTGCCCGCGTCCATCGATTTGAACATGCCGATGCCGTAGGAATGCTGGCTGCGAATATCGGGCTCGCCGGTGCCGACGTAGACCACGTTGGCGTTCGAAGGCGCCACAGCGATCGCGCCGATGGAGCCGATCGGAATGCCTTCGTCGGAGATCGGAACCCAGGTGCGCCCCGCGTTTTCCGTCTTCCAAACGCCGCCGCCGACCGAGCCGAAATAGAACGTATCGGGCTGGTTGGCGTGGCCCGCGACACCGTACGATCGTCCACCACGCATCGGCCCCACGTCGCGCCATTGCAATCCAGCGAGCAGGCTCGCGGGATATTGCGCGTTGGCTACTACTATCAGTAGGACGAGCGAGGAGAGAAGCAGCAAGCAGCGTCGAGCAGGCATGTCCGTTACTTTAACACTGCACGTGCTAATGGCTCCTCAACTGTCATTGTCAATAATTGACAGTTGTTGTTAACGGCGGTACCGTACGGGTATGAACGTGAATCTCGGCACTGTGTTCGACCAATTTGTTTCGGATCTCCTCAAAACCGGCCACTACCAATCGCAAAGCGAAATTCTGCGAGAGGGGCTGCGGCTTCTCCAGGAGCGGGAAGAACTGAAGAGACTGCGGATCGCCGAACTGCGCAGGGAGATCGCCATTGGCGGTGCTGAAGCCGACCGCGGCGAATTTGTAGACGGGGCGGAAGCATTCGCTGAGATCCGCAAAAACGCAGCGCCCGGCAGAAGCGCGCGAAGGCCGCCGCGAAGAGATGAAAGGCTACGTCCTCACGCCGAGTGCGAAGCGAGATATTAACGACATTTGGGACTACATCTCCAGTGACAACATCGGCGCGGCCGATCGCGTCCGTGATGCTTTGGAGTCGGCCATCGTCAAGCTTGCAAAGAATCCTGGCGTTGGGCATTGGCGTGAGGAACTCGCAGATAAGAGACATCGGTTCCTGTTGGTTTACTCGTATCTGATCGTTTATCGCCACGAAACCAAACCGCTCCAAATCGTCCGAGTACTCCATGCTGCGCGCGACGTGCAAAGTATGCTGGGATTCTTTCCGGATGAGCTTGATTGAACAAGCTGATTTGCGCCGTGTTGCTCTAAGCACGGGGTCTTAGCACGGAGCACGAATCGCCCAGGTCGCAATCGCATGATAAGACCTGTGTGTGACAGTTGGGACACTCTTCTACGTCGCAACCGGGCGTGTGCAGTTGGCTCTTCACAGCACCACAGTCGTGACATGGGAGGATATCGGAGTGCCAGTCGAAGGCCTCGTCCCCATATCTGATTCTGGGCAAAAACGGTCGCCGACCGGATAATGGGTCCGCTCCTGGGCGGCGGCCAGTTCTACCATTGCCTCAAGAGATGTTTGCATCAGAAACACGCACCGAATCTACTTCTTTTTCGCCGCCTCAGCGTCCGCCTTACGAGCGCCGCCCATGATATCCGTCAGCGCGTAGTTGCCCTCGTGGCACGCATATTCATACACCGGACCCGGCGACGCGACGAATGGAAATTCCATGGTCCACGGCTTCGGGAAGCTCGACGGATCGTCGATCGTCACTCGATACAGAATATCGTTCGCGCTCACGCGCGTGAAACGCTCGATCACGTGCAGATCGTGCGACGCACCCTGAAACTCCGTCTGATCGTTGAAATTCGTGGTGTCGACCACCAGCGTGTCGCCCTCCCAGTGCCCGATCGAATCGCCGAACCATTTTCGAATCGACGGCGAGATATGCGTGCCGCCCATGCGAATGGTCGCGAACATCGTGATCCATTTCGACCAGGATCATCACGGTCTGCGGCGTCTGCACGATCTGATAGTTGTTGTTGTACAGCACCGGCATCATCGGCGGACCCGACGACGATCCGAAGCTGAACAAGCATCGCTCCGACAACGGACGATTCTTCACCGAGTTATAGCTCATGAAATTCTGCATCTCGCGACCCAGCCGCGCGTTCGCCGCCGCTGTCCGCTTCGGCATCTTGCCGTCCGGCGGATCGACGATCAGCGACGTCCGAAATGTCCCGTCCACTTCCGCGAGCTGATTGCCGCGATCGATGAACAGCACGTTGTAGCCGCCCACGCCGCCCGATCCGGCGGCTCGCAATCCGGGGCTGTCGGAGGCGCCGTCGTTCGATTGCAATTCTTCGGCTGCGGCTTTGGCGAAACCCTTCGCTTCCTCCGCCGTAAGCGTCGGCTTGTCTTTATAAGCTGCCGGCCGCTCCATCGGAGTTAATGTTGCGTTGGTCCACACGCCTTGCAGATCGGGATGGCCGTCGGGAGTTCGGGGAATTTGTTTTTTCGCGGCCTGTGCGAAAACGCAACCCGCCGAACATAGCAATACCGTTACGAATCGAGCGCTCATATACGTTATTCTACTGCCGCCTAGCGCGCTCCATACTGTCGCGCCTCACGAAAATCTGACGGCCGTCAGGTGAGGCGCGACAGCATGGAGCGCGCTAGGCGGCAACGAATTCAGGCGGATCAACGACTGGAGCGCACAGGCGGTTTGTGCCGTTGTGCGCGATTCAATCGATCGAGGCGCGACAGCATGGAGCGCGCTAGGCGGCAACGAATTCAGGCGGATCAGCGGCTGGAGCGCACAGGCGGTTTGTGCCGTTGTGCGCGATTCAATCGATCGAGGCGCGACAGTATGGAGCGCGTTAGACGCCTACGAACTCATCCGATCAGCGGCTGGAGCGCACAGGCGGTTTGTACCGTTGTGCGCGATTCCATCAATCGCCGCGCGACAGCAATGGAGCGCGTTAGTCGCCTACGAAATCACGCCCTTGCGAACCGCATAAAGAATCAACTCGGCAAAGCTGTGCAGATTCAGCTTCTCCTGCAAATTCCGGCGATGCGTTTCCACCGTATACGGGCTCAGATTCAGCGCCGCGGCGATATCTTTATTCGATTTCCGCTCGGCCAGCAATTGCAGGATCTCGCGTTCGCGCGACGTCAGCAGATCGTAGCTATCTTCGGTTCCGCGACTCCGAATTTCTCGAACGTAATCCTCCACCAGCATCTTGCTGATCTCCGGACTGAAGAAGGTCTTGCCGTTGTGCACCGCCTTGATCGCTTCCATCAGATCGCCTTCCGCCGAATCCTTCAGAACGTAACCCTTGACGCCCGACTTGAGCGCGCGGAGGACGTAGCCTTCGTCCGAATGCATGCTCAGAATCACGATCGCGACCTGCGGCGACGCGCGTCGAAATCCGCTGCGCTGCTTCGATGCCGCTCAGATTGGGCATGGCGATGTCCAGCACCGCGACATCGGGCTGCGCGGATTCGGCGCGATCGACAGCCTCTCGCCCGTCCGAGGCTTCGGCGACCACGTTGAAGCCCGGCTGGCTTTCGAGCAGCAGCCGCAAGCCCCGGCGCATCACTTTATGATCGTCAGCTAACAGGATGCGGATTGTTTTCAAGTTTCTCCACGCCCTTCTGTTCCGCCTTGTCCACGTTTTCTACCTTGTCGCCGGCGAACGGCAACTCCACCGCGATCGTCGTGCCCATGCCCGGCTTGGACTGAATTTCACATTTTCCGCCCAACCTCGCCACGCGTTCGTTGATCCCGAGCAGTCCCAGTCCTTTCACGCTCGTGCTATCAAACCCGCGCCCGTCATCCTGGATCATCAAGGTCACGCGATCCGCCCTCTGCGCGAAGCGGATGCGGACACTGGATGCCTGCGAATGACGGGCGCAGTTGTGCAGCGCCTCCTGCACCACTCGATAAATGCACGTTTTGTATTCGTCGGGGAGATTGTCGGAGTCGAGCTCGGCTGAGACGCTCACATCCATCCTGGTGCGCTTCGAAGTCTCGCGAGCCTGCCACTTCAGGGCCGGTATCAGGCCCAGATCGTCCAGCATCGACGGCCGTAACAGCAGCGACATGTTGCGTACGGTGCGCACGGTACCTTCCACCAGCTCTCGAATGGTCTCGACGTGGGTATGCAACTGCTCGCCTGACCGAATCGTCAATCCCAGCGATAAATTGCGGAGCTCCACCAACACCGCCGAAAGCGATTGGCCGACTTCGTCATGCAGTTCACGAGATAACGCGCGCCGCTCGGTCTCCTGCGCCTGCACCAGCCGAGCCGAGAGATCCGTAAGCTGGCTGCGCGCGTCGGCCGCCTCTTCATAACGCTCCAGCGCCTGATCTTCCAGTCGCAAAATAGTGCGCGAGCTGAACAGCGCCATGCCGAGGCCGATGGCCAGCCCGGCGACCAAGGTCAGCAGCAATCGCGTTTGAAAACGCGACAACAGCGATGCGGCCTGCTCATTCCCGGCGGTCAGTTGCTGCTCATTGATCGCGCCGATCTGGCCGGCGATCTCCAGCATGCTCTGCCGGCGCGGGAAAACCTCATCGCGCAGGAACGCATACCCGAGCCGTTGGCGCTCATCGGGACTCCAATGGAGCGCCGGCGCCAGCGTCTTCCAGTACTCCAGCAGTTCGGTCCGCAGCTCCGTGAAGTGATGCGATTCCGCGGGAGTGACCTGGCTGCCGTAGGAATCGAGCGCGGCCTCCATGCGGGCGCGAACGGTTTCCAGATTCGCACGATATCCGTCCGCCAGCGACTGATTGGGGTCGAGCAGGTAATCGCGCACGTAGGTGCCGGAAACATAAACGTCCGAACGGATGTCGTTCAGCACGTGATTTTGAGCCAGGAAACGGCTGCGGATTTCGTCGTCGCGCTGCCGGTATTGATGCAGCACGCGCTGTGCGTCGATCCCGGCCAAGGTCATGATCAGCAGCAATCCGCCGAAGCCGGCCATCAGGGCCAGGCGCGAGCTAAAGATGATCCGGGGCTCGTTGGCTGGTCGCATCTAGACCAATCCTACCCGAGACAGGTCGATAACTAGCCGTCCTACCAGCTTTTTTTAGGAAAAATACCAGGGGACGGGTATAGGGAATGGCTTTAGACTCATCTTATCCTTATGAAGAACGTGGACTCTGTGGACCTGCCTTTCGTGATAGAAGCCCTGCGTGCGCTCGACTCGTGTACTGTTTCCAACGCCATCGAACGCCTGGACGTCCGGCTTCGTAACGAAGGATTCATGAGCGGCGCGACGCGCTGCCGCTTTCCCCGGCTTCCACCCATGGTCGGCTATGCAGCGACCGCGCGAATCAGGACCGCCTCACCGCCCATGACGCACCGCTGTTATTACGATCGTATGGACTGGTGGAATTATGTCGCCTCTTTGCCGGAGCCGCGGGTGATGGTGCTCAAAGACGCCGATCCCCGGCCGGGCGCAGGTGCGTTCGTTGGCGAAATCCACGCGACCATCGGTACGGCTTTGCATTGTGTCGGCTGTGTGACCAACGGCGCGGTGCGCGACCTTCCGGCCGTGGAGAAGATGGGATTTCAAATGTTCGCCGGCAACGTGTGCGTTTCGCATTCCTACGCCCACATCATCGAATTCGGCGAGCCGGTGGAGATCGACGGATTGAAAATCTCATCGGGCGATTTGCTACACGGCGATCGCCACGGTGTCCTGTCGATCCCTCTCTCGATCGC
This sequence comes from Terriglobia bacterium, assembly GCA_963819125.1. GTDB lineage: Bacteria > Acidobacteriota > Terriglobia > Bryobacterales > Bryobacteraceae > Palsa-187. Next base: position 733,704 of record CAWFUQ010000001.1, on the reverse strand, counting down.
TTCGCGAATTCCCACCGAAGCTGCCAAAATCGCCGCCGAGGAGCGCGAGTTGATTGAATTCTGCAGGTCTTCGGAGTTTTCGCTGAAAGAACTATCGCATCGCATCCGAAAAGCCAGCGTCATGTGCGATCTGCCGTGGAGACCGCGATGAAGAGATCGATGAAGCTGCTGCTCCCGAGTGTTGAACCGCTCCCTTTGGTCACGGCTCTGTATGGTGTTGATTCGGAGAGCGCGCGAAAAGAGCCGCGACTAAAAGGAGCGGTCCACCGCCCCTATGTCACCGGGACCCTTGTAGCCGCGCTGATGGGGTTCGTGCTGCTGTCCTCGTGCGATCGTGGCGAGAAGGTCCAAGCCAAGGATCAGACGGTTACAGCGGAAGTTTCCGTCGGAGTCATCAAGGTCGGACGAAAAGATCTGGGCCGCTCCCTGACGCTCTCTTCCGAACTGGTCCCCTTTCAGGAAATCCCCGTCTATGCCAAGGAATCGGGCTACATCAAGGAGCTGAACGTCGATTACGGTAGCCATGTCACGGCGAATCAAACGCTGGCGACTTTAGAGATCCCCGAACTGCAGGCGCAGCTCCGCCAGGACGATGCCGCGATCAAGAACGCGTCCGACATGATCGATCACGCCAAGAAAGAGCTGAGCCGCATCGAGGCGCAGCACGACGTGCTGAAGGCCTATTTCGATCGTCTGGACGGCGTTGCCAAACAGAAACCGGGATTGATCGCGCAACAGGAAATCGAAGATGCGCACGCCAAGGATCTGGCTACCGAAGCGCAGGTGGAAGGCGCGAAAACCAGCGTCTCTTCAGCCGAGAGCCAGTTGCAGCAGGCGCAAGCCAAGCGCGAGCACGACCAGGTGCTGTTCGACTATTCGAAAATCACCGCGCCGTTCGCGGGCGTCGTTACGCAGCGCTACGCCAATCTCGGCGCCCTGGTGCAAGCGGGAACCAGTTCCAGCACGCAGGCGATGCCGGTGGTGCAATTGTCGGAAGACGACAAGTTCCGGTTAGTGATTCCGGTGCCCGAGTCCTACGTTCGCTCCATCCGTATCGGGGAGCCGGTCAGCGTCATGGTGCCGTCGCTGAGTCGCACCTTTCCCGGCACCGTCGCGCGTTTCGCGACCGACGTCCGGGAAGACACGCGCACCATGCACACCGAAGTCGACGTTATGAATCCGAATCGTCAACTGATGGCGGGAATGTACGCGCAGGCCACCATCACCGTGGAGAAGAAGCAGAATTCGATCGCGGTTCCAACTCAGGCTGTAAGCGTGCAGGGCGATCGCGCCACCGTGCTGGTGGTCACGCCCGGCCAACAAAATCGAAATCCGGCCGGTGACGCTCGGCATCCAGACCGCGACCGATGCCGAAATCCTCTCCGGCCTCGAAGAAGGCGAAATGCTGGTGGTGAGCGATCGCAGCGGATTGAAAGCTGGTCAGGACGTGAAGCCCAAGACGGTGGAGCTGCTGCAGTACACCGAAAAGTAACCCATGCCGCGTTTTTCCATTCGCAATCCGTACTTCATCGTGGTGTGCTGCCTGGCGCTGGCCGTGGTGGGTTCGCTCGCCTACGTGCGCATGCCGGTCGATCTGTTCCCGCCCATCAACATCCCGGTGATCGTGGTCGCGACGTTCTACAACGGCATGCCGCCGGTCGATATCGAAACCGATATCACCAATCCGCTGGAACGCTGGTTCACGCAGGCCAGCGGTCTGGATCACATGGAATCGCGATCCATGCTGGGCGTCAGCATCATCAAGGCGATCTTCCAGCCGGGAACCAACGCCGATGCCGATCTGACCCAGCTATCGAATCTGGCGATGGCCGATCTGAAGCGATTGCCGCCTGGCACACTGCCGCCCGTGGTTCTCAAGTTCGACGCGTCGAGTCTGCCGGTCGCGCTGGTCACCGTGAAGGGCGAAGGGATGAGCGAGACGCAGCTTCACGATATCGCTCAATTTCAAATTCGCAATCAGATCGCGGTGATCAACGGCGCCGAAATTCCGGCGGTGTTCGGCGGCAAGCTTCGTCAGGCGATGATCTACGTCGATCCGTACAAGCTGTTCTCGCGCCAGTTGAGCCCCATGGACGTGGTCGACGCGGTGAATCAGAGCAACCTGATTCTCCCCGCCGGCGATGTGAAGATCGGCGCGAACGATTTCTACGTCTATTCCAACAGCCTGGTGACGAACGTCAAGGATCTGGATAGCGTTCCCATCAAGACCGTTGGCCAAAGCTGGGTAACGGTCGGCGATATCGGCGAAGCCAAGGATTCCAGCCAGCTTCAATACAATATCGTGCGCATTGACGGCCAGAAGTCGGCCTACATTCCGGTGATGAAATCGGGCGGCGACAGCAACACCATTCAGGTGGTGGACGATTTGCGCGCTCTGCTGAAGAAGCTGTTCGATCTGCCGGAGCAAGTGGTCACCAGTATCGTGTTCGATCAGTCCGTGTTCGTCCGGCAAGCGCTGAGCACGGTGCTGCACGAAGGCTTGACGGGATTGTTCCTCACCAGCTTCATGATTCTGATTTTCCTGGGCAGCATGCGCGCCACCGGTGCGGTATTGCTCTCCATTCCGATTTCCATCCTCGCGACGTTCGTGGTGCTCAATCTGATGGGCAGTTCCATTAACACCATGATCCTGGGCGGCCTGGCACTGGCGCTGTCGCGCGTGATCGACAACTCGGTCATCTCGCTCGAAAATATTTACCGCCATCTGGAAATGGGATCGTCGCCCGCGGTGGCGGCGGAGCAGGGCGGAGCGGAAGTGAACCTCGCGGTGCTGGCGGCCACCCTGGTCGACGTGGTGGATTTCTTTCCCGTCACGCTGCTGTTCGGCGTGAGCAAATTCCTGTTCTCGGCGCTGGCGTTGTCATTCTGTTTAGCGCTGCTCGCTTCGTTCGTGGTCGCGATGACCGTGATCCCGCTGTTCTGCGCGAAATTTCTGCACGCCGTGCCCGGCCACGGCCACAGCGAAGAGGCGATCGGCGAAGAGGGCATGGGGAATGTTCACCCTCCCAAGAAATCGCTGGGCGCGCGATTCAATTCGGGGTTCAATCGCGGCTTCAATCGGCTCCTTGATGTCTATGAACGGTCCGTGAGGTGGTGCCTCAAAGCTCCGGCTTTGACGGTCGCGGCGCTGGTCGGCGTATTCGCTGCCAGCCTGCTGATTTACCCGCTGCTGGGCCGATCCTTTTTCCCACGAACCGACGCCGGCCAGTTCACCGTCAACATCAAAGTTCCCACCGGCACGCGCCTGGAAGTGACCGATCAGTATGTCGCCAAGATCGAAGACGTGATCCGCAAGATTGTCCCGCCTGCCGATTTGAAAATGATCCTCTCGAATCTGGGCGTGGTCAACGATATTTCGTCGCTGTACACCTCCAACTCCGGAATGTACACGGCGACCATTCAAGTCGCGCTCAGCGATGAACACAAGGTCGGCAGCTTCGATTACATGGATCGCGTGCGTGACGAATTGCACGAGAAGTTCCCGGAGGTCCGCACCTTCTTCCAAAGCGGATCGCTGCAGGACGCGATTCTGAATCAGGGCCAGCCCGCGCCCATCGACGTTCAAGTCAACACGCGCGATCTGGGCATCACCTATAACGCCGCGCAGGATCTGGCGCGCCGCATTCGTGCGCTGCCTGGCGTCGGCGAAGTCTATATTCCGCAGGACATGAACTATCCCTCCATTCGCATGGATGTCGATCGCGTGCACGCCGGTGAACTGGGGCTGAGCCAGAAGGATGTGGTCGACAACGTCATCACGGCGCTCAACTCCAACATCATGATCGCGCCGAATTATTGGGTCGACTACAAAACCGGCAACGATTACTTCCTCAGCGTGATGTATGCCGAGCACGGCCCCAACGCGATTCACAGCATGATCGACCTCACCCAAATTCCGCTGCGCGCGCCCAAGCTCACCAAGCCCACCACGCTCGATTCCGTGGTCAAACTGGTGAACGTGGAATCGCCCACCGAAGTGGATCACTACCAGATCCAGCGCATCGTCGACGTGTACGTCACGCCGAAGGGCGAGGATCTCGGCAAGCTGCGCACCGCGATCGCGAAGACCATCGACGAGGCGCACCTGGCCAAGAACATTCGCGTCACACTGCGCGGCATGGTGCAGAGCATGGATCAGTCGTTCAAGAGCTTCGCCTACGGCTTCGGAATTTCTTTTGTACTGCTGCTGCTGATTCTGGTGGCGCAGTTCAAATCCTGGATCGATCCATTTCTGATCATGCTGGCCATCCCCATGGGATTCGTCGGCGTGCTGATCATTCTTCCGCTGACGCACACCACTCTCAACGTGATGTCGCTGATGGGCGTGCTGATGCTGATTGGCATCGCGGATTCCAACAGCATCCTGATCGTCGACTTCGCGCATAAATTGGAAGAGCAGGGATTGTCGGTCGCCGACGCCGTGGTCACTGCCTGCCGCGTGCGCCTGCGGCCGATTCTGATGACCTCGCTCGCGACGATTATCGGCATGATTCCGATGGCTATGAAGCTGGGCGAAGGCGGCGAGCAGTACACGCCCATGGCTCGCGCCATCATCGGCGGGCTGACTTCGTCCGTGCTGCTGACGGTGTTTATCGTACCGGCAGCATACTTGCTCGTGTATCGAGGAAGGCATCGACATGTTCCACAAACTGATTAAATTCGCTTTCTTGCTCCCCGTGATGGTGGTTGGCCAAACCCCTGGAAAGCTTACTTTGCAGGACGCGCAGACCCTGGCGATTCAAAATCATCCCCAGATTCAGGCTGCGCAGAATGAAGTGAACTACGCGAACCAGCAGATCGTCGTGAATCGATCCGGCTACTATCCCACCATCTCAGGCGACCTCACGGGTTCGCAGGCCAACAGTCTGGCGCGCATCGGCGCGGGCGATATCACCGACTCGCGCGTGTTCGATCGCTTCGGCCAGGGCGTGATCGTGCGCCAGTTGATCACCGATTCCGGCCGCACCTCGAGTCTGATCGCGAACTCCCGTCTGCAAGCCCAAGCCACCGCGCAGACCGCGCAGGCGACGCGCTTCGATGTCTTGCTGCAGGTGAATCGCGCCTATTTCGATGTGCTGCGCGCTGAATCCGTCGTCAAGGTGGCGCAACAAACCGTCGACGCGCGCCAGCTTCTTGCCGACCAGGTGGGCGAGCTGGCCAAGAACCAGATTAAATCGCAGCTCGATGTGAGCTTCGCCGACGTGAACGTCTCTGAAGCGAAGCTGCTGCTGTTGCGCGCTCGCGATGCAGTGCAAGCCGCCCGCGCGGAACTCGGCCGCGCCACCGGCGCCGATCGCCCGACGACGGATCAATTGGTCGACGAGCCTCTGCCGCCCGGCCCTGTGTCGTCGCCCGACGATCTGGTCACGCAGGCGCTGAGCAATCGTCCCGAGCTCGCCGGGCTGAAGTTTTCGCGCGATGCGGCGTACAAATTCGCCGAAGCGGAACGCGATTTGAAGCGTCCCACCGTGAGTGCGATTGCCGTCGGCGGATTTCTTCCCTTTATCAATGCGAGCGGGATTCCGGCCGAATATGAAGCGCTGGCGGCCAACGTCAGCATTCCGATTTTCAACGGCCATTTGTTTTCGGCGCGCCATGAAGCAGCACAGCAGCGCGCCATGGAGTCGGACCAGCAGTTGCGCGTCGAACAGCAGTTGATCTCGCGCGACGTGCGGGTCGCGTGGGCGGCCGCCAATGACGCCTATCAGCGCATCGACGTCACGGCGCAATACTTGAGGCAAGCCGCCATGGCTCTCGATCTGGCGAACGGGCGCTACGGCCTGGGACTCTCTTCGATCGTCGAACTGACCCAGGCGCAGTTGTTTCAAACCCAGGCCGCGATCGAAAATCTCAACGCGAAGTACGATTATCAGTCGCAGTACGCGGCGTTGCAGTACACACTCGGGCTGTTGCGCTAGTGGTGGAGCGGACCCCTGGTCCGCGGCCGACGCCCTGGTCGGCCTTTGACTGCAGCACGCCAGCCGGGCCGGGGGCCCCAGCGCGGACGAGGGCGTCCGCCCCACGCGAACCGTTCACACATTGCACGGATAGCGAGCGCGACGTCAGTTGGCGGAAGGCCGCTGTACCGAATCGATCACCAGCACGTTGACCGGCGCTTTGCCCGATTCAAGCTTCAATCCCAACTGCGGCTCGATCGCGGCGAGCACCGCCGCTCCCGCCGTCGCGCTGGCCGGCATTTGCGCGTTGCCCGCGGTAACCGGAGGGTAGTCTTCGGTGCGCAGCTCTAAGCGCATATCGTAAGATCCCGTGATCCCGGTCTTATCGATCACCATGCGCCCCAGGATTCTGGTAAGCCCGAGCGTGAATCCGATGAACGCACCTCGGCTCCCTACCAGGCGGCTGTCCGGAGCCGGCGTCCTTTCGTTTGCTGATTTCAGGTCGCGCAGCTTCGGCCCGCCTTTCGCGACCACCAGAAAATAGACCGGCATCTCTTTCGTCTCGTGATGCACCGCCAATTGAAACCGCTCGGCGAGCAAAGCTTGCAGCATGCGATGAACCGTCGGCCGATCCGCGTTATCCGGGGCTTTGGCTTCGATATCGAATCGTGCGGTTTCGATCCATGCGGGGCCGCCGGTGAGTTGCATCCGCTGATCAATCTCGTAAGCGTCCATGATCAGGCCCCTCAGCGGGGCATTTCGCGCTGAATATCTCCCCGGCGTGGATTCACCGGTTTGGCCGAGCGCGCCGGATTTGTTCTCCTTGACTGAGGCGACCTCAAATGCCGCGGTTTTCTTTTCACCGATCTGGATTTTGTTCAACGCGTCCGTGTCGGCAGGAAGCTCCTTTGCGCCCGCCGGGTACTGATTCGATTTCAGAATGAACGCCAGGATGTCGGCGTTTTGCTGTTTGCTCAACTCCCCCGGACGATCCGCAGGCATGGTCGTTCGCATGGTGTCGAACAGATCGCCGAGAGTCATGCCTTTCCAGGACTTCGAGAACTCCTCGCCCGCCAATGCTGGAGCCTGCCCCTGGCCTTCCAGCTTGCCGCCGTGGCACGATGCGCAATTCGACTTGTACAGCGCTTCACCGCGTGCCGCCTGCGCGTTCGTGTACACGCCGTCCCATACGCTCGATTGTGCGGAGAGCACTGCCGCAGTGCAAAATAGGAAATACCGGCCTACACCCATGCGATTAATTATCACAGCCTTGCTCACCATTTCCGCGGCCATTGCCGCCCCCAAATGCGATGCCGATAACGGCGGCATCAAATTGCCTGAAGGATTCTGTGCCCAGCTTGCTGTCGAAGGAATCGGCGCAGGCCGCCACGCCGTGGTTACGCCGAATGGCGATGTTTACGTCGCGCTGATGTCGGGACGCAATTCCAAAGGCGGAGTGGCCGCGCTGCGCGACTCGGATGGCGACGGCAAATTCGAGACCATCGAAAAATTCGGTGATCTATCCAGCACCGGCATCGGCATCCGCAACGGCTATCTGTACGTCGCGACGGTGAATTCGGTGATTCGTTATAAGATGACGCCCGGCCAGTTGAAGCCGGCGGGCGAAGCCGAAGTGGTGGTCGCCAATCTGCCCGGCGAGCGCGAGCATGGCGACAAGGGCCTGACCTTCGACGGCAAAGGATTCCTGTACGTGAACGTCGGGTCGCCCTCGAATGCGTGCCAGGCGCAGAATCGGCGCAAGGGCGTTCCTGGTCAGGATCCGTGCCCGATTCTGGAAACGCACGGCGGCGTGTGGCGCTTCGACGAAAACAAACTGGGGCAAAAGCAAGAAGACGGCGTGCGCTGGGCCACCGGGTTTCGCCAGGAGCCCGCCATTACCTGGTATGACGGGAAACTGTACATCGTGATGAACAGCCGCGATCAGCTCGACACGCTGTGGCCGGAGCACTTCACTGCGGAAGACAACGCGACGCGTCCCGCCGAGCCGATGTTCCGCGTCGACAAGCAAGGCGAAAATTTCGGCTGGCCGTTTTGCTTCTTCGATTACATTACGCAGAAGCCGGTGCTGAATCCGGAGTACGGCGGCGATGGAAAAGAGGTGGGGCGCTGTAGTCAGTTCTCGCTGCCGATCGCGAGCTTCCCCGCGCACTGGGCTCCAGTTGACGTTCAGTTTTACACCGGTTCGCAATTTCCGGCGAAATATAAGGGCGGGGCATTTATCGCGTTTCATGGATCATGGAATCGCTCGCCCATGCCGCAGGAAGGGTACAACGTGACGTTCCAGCCGTTCTCGGGCGAAAAGCCGTCGGGCAAGTTCGAAATTTTCGCCAGTGGATTCCCGGGGAAGGCGGAGATCAAGACGTCGAACGAAGCCGCCACGCGAGCCGATGGAGTGGCGCAGGCTCCCGATGGATCGATCTACATCACGGATAGCGAGAAGGGCAAGGTCTGGCACGTGATGTACAAGAAGTAGCGGCGGCGTTGGAAACGACGATGAACGCATCTCGCAGTTGGTCCCTCGTGCTCGTCGTGGCTTCGCTCACCTGCCGTGGCCAGGCGCACAGCGAGCGGGTGGCTATCGATGCAACCCTTTGCGATCTTGCCGAGCATCCAGAGCAATACATCGGGAAGATGGTCAGGGTGCGCGCGAGTGCTATGGGCACCGGTCTCTGGATCGAAGACTTCGAGGAGAAAACCACTTGTCTATCGTATATAAGCGTTGTCGTGGTGCTGCCGGAACAACTAAAGCCTAGGGCCGACTTTGACGTGATTCGCGACGAAAACTTCAACCAGCTATTTGACGATCTGCGCCGGGGAATGAACGTACAAGCCACGTTCGAGGGAGGTTTCGACGCTATTTACACATGGAAGAACCAGAAGCGAGTCTGGATTGCTGAAGGCGCGGAAAAGTCGAAAGGCTTCGGCAAGAAAGGCGAGTATGGTGGGCGAATCGTGCTGCATCGAGTGTCCGACATACTGGCGCGTCCACTACCCAGAAAATGAGCCCCACCAGTGCGCCGCAGCGTCGATCTTGAGGATTGAGGCGCGACCGCGAAACCTCGAATGTTGAACCGCTCCCTTTGGTCACGGCTCTTTATGGCGTTGATTCGGTTGCCGCCGACAATGAGCCGCGACTAAAAGGAGGGGTTGAACTCTGACATTTCACGCAGCTATCCGATCGACGTGAATCGCGGCGCGTGCGCCCAAACGCGCTCTCTCACGTTCGCGCCTCAATGCAGCGTGCCGGCTGTGCCGCGGTGCGCGGTGTTTGTGCCGTTGTACGCGATGAAACTATGGCTGCGTGTGAAACCGTCCGAACCACGCCGCTTTGCCGATTACGTGGCCGTCCATCGCTTTCAGCAACTCATCGCGCGTGCAATTGGCCGGCAGATCGAGCTTGGTATCCAGCGCATAAAACTCGAACACATAATGATGCAGCGGGCCGACGCCCGCGCCCGGTCCGAAGTATCCTCCGGGAGCCTGACCACCGCGAGCCGCCAGCCCCGGACCATTGCGTGTGCCGTCCGCCAGATCGCCCGTTCCCAATCCTTCCGCCAACCCCTTCGCCGATCCGGGAATATTGAACGCGGTCCAGTGCAGCGTGTCCACGGTCGTCTTCATACTCGAATTCTCTACGTCGTGGAAGATCACCGCGTAGGTCTTCAAGGTGTCGGGCGCACTGGCCGGATCGTTGCCCTTGGTCCAGTGAAATTCGAATGCGGGCGATTTGTTGTCGCCGCGATAGGCGTTATGCATCGGTACCTCGCCGCCATCCGGCCATGCAGGTGAACTGACCGAGAGCACTACGCGCGCGGCTGCTGGTCCCTTCGCCGCGGGTTGCGCCTGACCGATCGCGAATACAACGGATGCGGCGGCGATCGCCGCTAATCCAAGTCCACGGAGCGTCTTTTTCATTGGTAGCTTTCCCCTCAGTTCCTGATTGTAAGCCGTACCGCCAGACATGATATCGTCTGTTCAGGACTGAACACTGTCTAGCGTAGCTTACAATGTAACGTAACCAAGACCAAGTAAAAAGGAGTCTTCCATGGCGTCTACGATGACCCGCCCGGCCGAGCACAAAGTTCCCATCTCGGCCACAAAACTTCTGATCAATAACCAATGGGTGCCGGCGCAGTCCGGCAGGACTTTCGCGACCATCAACCCGTCCACCGGTGAGGAGATCTGCCAGATCGCCGAAGCCGATTCGGCCGATGTCGAAAAAGCCGTTCGCGCCGCCCGCGCCGCGTTCGAACACGGCACCTGGCGCAAGATCGCCGCCTCGCAGCGCGGCGCGTTGCTGCTTCGCCTGGCCGACTTGATTGAGAAACACGCCGACGAGCTGGCGACTTTGGAATCGCTCGATAACGGTAAGCCGGTCGCGGTGGCGAAAGCTGTCGACGTCGCGGCGACTGCCGGCTGCTTCCGTTATTTCGCGGGCTGGGCCGATAAAGTTCACGGCAAGACCATTCCGATCGATGGCGATTTCTTCTGCTACACGCGTCTCGAACCCGTCGGCGTGGTCGGGCAGATCATCCCGTGGAATTTTCCGATGCTGATGCTGGCGTGGAAGCTCGCGCCCGCGCTGGCGACGGGAAACACGGTGATCATGAAGCCTGCCGAACAGACCCCGCTGAGCGCGCTGCGCATCGGCGAACTGATCGTCGAAGCCGGATTCCCGCCGGGCGTGGTCAACATGCTGCCCGGCTACGGGCCCACCGCCGGTGCTGCAATCGCCAATCATATGGATGTCGATAAGGTCGCGTTCACAGGGTCGACTGAGGTCGGCCATCTGATTATGGAAGCGGCCGCGAAATCGAATCTGAAGCGCGTCACGCTGGAGCTGGGCGGCAAGAGCCCCAACATTGTGTTCGCCGATACCGATCTGGACGCGGCTGTGGAGGGCGCGCACTTCGGCCTGTTCTTCAATCACGGGCAGTGCTGCTGCGCCGGATCGCGCGTGTTCGTGGAAGAGAAGATCTACGATAAATTCGTCGAAAAGAGCGGCGAGCGCGCCCGCAAACGCACCGTTGGCGATCCCTTCGATCCCAAGACCGAGCAGGGTCCGCAGGTCGACGCGGCGCAGTTTGAAAAGGTGATGGGCTATATCGATTCGGGCCGCAAGGAAGGCGCGAAACTGGTGTGCGGCGGCGATCGCGTAGGCGACCGCGGCTATTTCATCCAGCCGACGGTCTTCTCCGACGTTCAGGACGAAATGAAGATCGCGAAGGAAGAAATCTTCGGACCGGTGATGAGCATCATCCCGTTCAAGAGCGTGGATGAAGTGATCACGCGCGCCAATCGCACCGAATACGGCCTCGCCGCGGCGGTGTGGACGCGCGATATCCAGAAGGCGCTGTCGATTTCGAACAGCGTTCGCGCGGGTACGGTGTGGGTGAACTGCTATAACGTGCTCGACACGCGCGCGCCGTTCGGCGGATTCAAGCAATCCGGAATCGGCCGCGAATTGGGCGAGTACGGCTTGCAGCAGTACACCGAAATCAAGACCGTCACGGTGAAGTTGTAAGTATTAAACGAACACGCAGGCGACAACAATCGATCGCCTGCGCTACAGCCTAAAATGAAAGGTAAGAGGAACAACGTGCGATCCATTCGCTTTGTCCTGTTGCCTTTGATCTCCGCCGCGGCGTTCGCCCAGATTGTCGGCATCAGCGGATCCGGAGGCGCATTCTCGCCTGGAAATGTGCAGCTTCACCCCCGTTCCGATCCGCCTTCGTCGCCGCTGCCGCAATTGTTCGGATCGGCCACCTATCGCACCAAGAACGGCACCGACGGGCGAACGTTCGTCAGCCGCTATTTGAGCGATCAGGTCCGTCACATCTACGTCGGCTATGAAATGCTGATCGAGCCACAGCAGCCCGGAATGTATCTGGTGACCATCGGGGAACTGGGCACTTCGCCGCTGGAAATGTCCATCGAAATGGCGTCGCGGATGTCGCCGCGCGTTCGCGCTTTGTTCCCGCCTCAGAACAATGCTCCGTGGACTCATCAACCGCTTCCCTCCATTCCGCAGCCGCTAATATTTCACGACGGCGACACGATCAGCGTGGAATTATTTGCCGATCCGGCGACCGGCGACAAGCTTTTCGACGACGTCCTCATTTCGAGATTTACACCGGTGACCCGGGGCCTGCCGCCGCGTCCCAGTTTCCAGCCGATCCCGCCCGCGGCTCCCACTGTTTCGGGCGAGGCTCGCGATTATTCCGCTGCCGACGGTGAGTTTCAAATCGTTCAGCCGTTGGTCTCGGTCAACGGAAATGACGATTCCGCGCTGCGGACGCCGCACGCTGCGCGAGGATCGCTGGTGTGGATCTACATTCCCAGACATGGCCGCTATATTTTGTCGCTCGCGCCGCGCCCGCAGCTTGATTTCAAAAAAGCGGGTGAAGTTCGCGGCGGCGTGATCGCGTTCCAGGTCGGCGAGAATTCCGTCAAAATCACTTGCGCCAATTCGATCACCACCGGCGACGCCGCGTATCATCTTTATGTTCTGCTCGATCCCGAATGGGAGCCGACGGTGGCGGCGCAGAAAGCTCTGGTGTCGATCGGATCGGTGGGCGTCGGCGAATTGCTTGCTCTGAAGAAATAGGTGAATCTGTCGGCGTTGAACCGCTCCCTTTGGTCACGGCTCATTGTCGGCGCTTATGGAAAGTGTCACGCTTCAGAGCCGTGGCCAAAGGGAGCGGTTCAACAATGCTATAATCGATTCAGTTGGAAGCCAATCCGCAGTTTTCCTCGTTGTGATTTCGCCGGAGTCTTACCGGCCGCAGATTCCCCTTCCTCCCCTATTCAATGAAAAATTTCTCTGAACTCTCTCTGTCTCCAATCCTGGCAACCAACCTGGCCCGGAATAAATTTACCGTACCAACCCCTGTGCAGGCGGAGGCGATTCCTGCTGCGCTGGCGGGCCGCGATGTGGTGGCAACCGCGCAAACCGGAACCGGCAAGACGCTCGCGTTTCTGCTGCCGATTTTGAATTCGCTGCTCAAGACTCCGGACGGGCGTGGCTTGCATTCGCTGATCCTGACGCCGACGCGCGAACTCGCCATCCAGATCGAAGAGGCTATGGCCGCGATGGCGGCCAACACCAACATCCGCGCCGCGGTGGTGGTCGGCGGTTTGAACGAAAGCACGCAGTTGCGCGCCATGCGCACCGCGCGAGTCGTGATCGCGACTCCCGGCCGCTTGTGCGATTTTCTGGATCGCAAATTGATCAATCTCTCAACCATCCAGACCCTGGTGCTCGATGAAGCCGATCGCATGCTCGACATGGGTTTTCTGCCGGCGCTCAAAATGATCGTGGGCATGGTGCCGAAAGCCCGCCAGACCATGCTGTTTTCCGCGACTGTCGAAAAGGCCGTCGCGCATCTCGTTGAATCGTATGTCACGAATCCAGTGCGCGTTAAAATCGGCGCGGCCAGCAAGCCGATCGATCAGGTCGACCTGCATCGCTATGAGGTCGAGCAGGATAACAAGCTCGGGTTGCTGATGAAGCTGCTCGAAAAAGAACGCGGCACGTTTTTGGTTTTCGCGCGCACCAAGCACGGCACGGATCGCCTGGCGAAACGCCTGGCAGGCGCGGGCGTAAAGGCCGGGCGCATTCACGGCAATCGCACGCAGAACCAGCGCAATCAGACTCTCGATGGATTCAAGACCGGCCAGTATCGTGTACTGGTGGCCACTGATGTAGTGGCGCGCGGCATTCACGTCGACGGCATCGCGCACGTAGTGAATTACGATCTGCCGCAGATTCCCGAAGATTTCATCCATCGCGTGGGCCGCACCGGACGCGCCGGTGCTCGCGGAACCGCGTGGACCTTCGGCACGCGATCGGAGCGATCCGAGATTTCGAAACTCGAACGTGCGTTGAGCATCAATCTGGTGATGCAAGCGGCCGGCGATTTACCGCCCGTGGTGATGCGCGAACCCATCCACGAGGCGAAGCATGCGGTCGCCACGGCACACGTTTCTAAGCGCATCGACACCCGGCCGGCGATGTTTCGCGGCAAAGCATCGGCAAGACGTTTCCGCTAGTCTTCTGGAACGAGGTGGGGCGGACCCCTGGTCCGCGGCCGGCGCCCTCGTCGGCCTTTGACTTCAGCACGCCAGCCGGGCCGGGGGCCCAGCGCGGACGAGGGCGTCCGCCCCACTACTAGAGGCAATCTTTCAGCGATTCTTCAGGCGCGCGCGTCACTATGAAGCATGGGTGATTCGATGAAACTGGTAGCGAGCCTGTTCGCAATTACGGCGACGCTCTTCGCCGATACCAAAGTCAAAATGGAAGATCTGCCCGCCGCCGTGCAACAGGCGGTGAAGGAGCAGACCAAGAGCGCAACGCTGGTGGGGTTGAGCAAGGAAGTCGAAAAAGGCAAGACCACCTACGAAGCCGAAACCAAGGTCAACGGCAAGAGCCGCGATATCGAGTTCGATGCCAAGGGCGTGGTGCTCACTGTCGAAGAAGAAATCGATCTGGCCAGCATCCCCGCCGCTGCAAGAACGGCGATCGAACAGAAAGCCGCCGGCGGCACGATCAAGAAGGTCGAATCGGTGACGCACGGAAAAGCCGTCAGTTATGAGGCAGCCGTGAAAACCAAAGCCGGAAAAAATATTGAAATTGGAGTCAATGCGGATGGATCTACACACCGGTAGAGGTGTGTATGCACAAGCCGCTTGGCTATCTGTCTTTGACGATCAGTATGACCATCGCGGTTCCAGTGCTGGGTATCGCACAGGATCGCGAAGTGAGTTGGACGGGATTGCTGCCCAATCTTCTGGAGGATCAGGAATCCATGTGGAGCTTTCCGGCGCGGCTCGACCGGCCGAAGGATTTCGTTCCTACGCTGGCGGTCGCCGGTGTCGCTGCCGCTTTATTTCTGGCCGCCGATCCTCCAGTCGCCCACTATTTCCGCAACACCGGCCAGTTCGGCGATTTCAACAACATCTTCAACAGTCACAACACGACCATCGCGCCGATCGTCGCGCCCGCGGCGCTGTTGCTGACCGGCTGGATCACCAAGGATCGAAAAATGCGCGACACGGCGTTGTTCTCCGCCGAAGCGGTGGCCGACGCGGAAATCCTGGCCACCGGTCTCAAAGCGGCGACCGGCCGCGCGCGTCCCAGCGCTATCGATCCGCATTCCGGATTCGGAGATTCGTTCTGGGAAGGCAAATCCGGGCTGAATGCGGGCAGTTTTCCTTCCGGCCACACCATCGCGGCGTTCTCGGTCGCCACCATCATTTCGCGGCGATACGGCAAGCAACATCGCTGGGTGTCGATCGCGG
This sequence comes from Terriglobia bacterium, assembly GCA_963819125.1. Taxonomy (GTDB): domain Bacteria; phylum Acidobacteriota; class Terriglobia; order Bryobacterales; family Bryobacteraceae; genus Palsa-187. Next base: position 718,465 of record CAWFUQ010000001.1, on the reverse strand, counting down.
CTTATGGCGTGGCCACGGCCGTCGGTTTCTCGAGGCTCAGTTTGTCGGCGCACTTCACTTCCGATGTTTTCATGGGCGCCGTTCTGGGATATTCCATCAGCCGTTTCACGGTACTCCACGAATGAGGACTTCATGCGAAAAATGATTCTGATTCCGATCGCGACCGCCGTGCTGTTAGCGCAATCCGGCGGCTATCACGTCACCCACACCTACGCGCTTGGCGGCGACGGCAGTTGGGATTACGTGGTGCCCGATCCCGGCAGCCATCGTGTGTACATCGCGCGCCAGAATCGCATCATGGTGGTGGACGAAGATAGCGGCAAGCTGGTTGGAGAAGTCGCGGGAATCGACGGCGCGCACGGCACGGCGATCGCGCAAATCTCGGGGCACGGCTTCGCCACCGAAGGCAACGGCAAATCGGTCGCCATGTTCGATCTCAAAACGTTCAAGGTGCTGAGCCACACACCTGCCGCCGAAGATGCCGACGCGATCGTCTATGACTCTGCGTCGAACCGCGTGTTCACGCTGAATGGGGACGCGCATTCCTCCACCGTGATCGATCCGAAGGCGGGTGCGCTGATTACCAACATCGCGCTGGGCGGTAAGCCGGAGTATGGCGCTTCCGCGGGCGACGGCAAGGTGTATGCGAATCTCACGGACACGAACGAAGTGGTCGAGATCGACGCAAAATCGGCGACGGTGAGCAAGCGTTGGCCCACCGCACCTTGCAAGAATCCTGTCTCGATGGCGATCGACACGGCGCATCATCGCCTGTTCAGCGGCTGCCGCGGCGGTTCGATGGCGATCTCCGATTACGCCGCCGGCAAGATCATTACCACGGTTCCGATCGGCACGGGCGTCGATGGCGCGGGTTACGATCCGGCATCGGGCAACGCCTTCGCGTCGAATGCCGATGGAACCCTGACCGTGATTCATCAGGATTCGCCGGATCAGTATCATGTGCTCGAAACGGTGCAGACGCCGCAAGGTTCGCGAAACATGGGGCTCGATCCGACCAATCATCGTTTGTTCGTGGTTGCCGCGAAATTCGGGCCGGTGCCTGCGGGTGGACGTCGTGGCCCGGTGCTGCCCGGATCGTTCGAACTTCTGGTGATCGAGCGTTGATGAGCCACGTCCTCACTTTCAGGAAATATTCAGTTCGGCATGTTCTGATTGATGCACCGTGTGGAGGTATTACATGCGTCCATTTCTAGTTCTGTTGATTCTCGGGAGCGCAGCGCTCGCCTGGCAGTCCGGCCCATATAAAATCCTCAAGACCGCGAAAACCGGCGGGCTGGGAGGATTCGATTACATCTACGCCGATGCGCAGGGCCGCCGCCTGTACATTCCGCGGGGAGCAGCCGCGACTGCGACACCTCCGGTCGCCGCACGGGTTACGGTTTTCGATCTCGATACGCTGGCTCCGGTTGGCGAGATTCCCGATACTCGCGCCAATGGCGCGGCAGTCGATGCGAAATCGGGACACGGATTTGCGAGCAGCAAGCCGGTGGCGATGTGGGACACCAAAACACTGAAGCTGATCAAGAAGATCGACGTGCAGGGCAACCCCGACGGCATCCTGGGCGATCCGTTCAATCAGCGGATCTATGTTCTAAGCCACGCCGCGCCCCACGTCACGGTGATCGATGCAAAGACCGGCGACGTCTTGGGGACGCTCGATCTGGGCGGTGCACCGGAGCAGGCCGCAACTGACGGCAAGGGTCGCGTGTACATCGATGTTTCCGACAAAGCCAACGTCGCTGTGGTCGATGCCAAGGCGATGACCGTCACCGCGCATTACGATCTCGGCGACAAAGGTAGCGGACTTGCCGGGCTCGCGATGGATGTTAAAAATCAGATTCTGTTCGTCGCCTGCCGCAATTCCGGCGCGACACCCGCGCAACCTGGGCAGGCGGCGCAGCCGGTCATGGTGATTCTCGACGCCAAGGATGGAAAGATTCTGACCACGCTGCCTCTGGCCGGCGGATCAGACGGAGCCGCGTTCAATGCATCGACCATGGAAGCCTTCAGCACACACGGCAACGGAACGTTAACGGTGGTAAAAGAGGTCAGCCCCACCAAGTTCGAGGTCGAGCAGAATCTCGATACCATGATGGGCGCCAAGACCATCACGCTCGATAGCAAGACGCACCACGTTTTCACGATGGCGGCCGAATATGGTCCAGCGCCTGCGCCCACCAATCCAGCGGCCGCCGCAGCTCCGGGACGGGGACGCGGACGCGGGCCTGCTCGCGGTCCGATGTTGCCGGATTCCTTTTCGATTCTGGTGATCGGCAAATAGCCGGTTTATGATTTAACGATCGTGTCGAACCAGCTGGGCAGTGCTTTGTCGCCAGTCGCGTAGGATCGTTCGGCCGATGAGGTCCGATTCGATCGCCGGGCTGGACGTGGCGGCTCAGGATTGTGGATCGGCGTGGTTTCCAGGGGAGCCGTCTGGTGCAGCGCTTTCCATTGCGCAGCCAACTCCTGGCGATGCACGCGAAGAAACTGCCTGACCACCGGGGGCGCGGCCGGTTTTTGCTGTGCCATCCACGCGGGGTCGATGGTGAAGCTCAAGCTTCCGAATCCGGTGCGGCTTATCAGGCGTGGCAAGGCGGAGAAAGCCCAGTCAGCCAGGTTTCCGCGCCTGGCGTTCTCGAGGCGCGAAATCGTGATGCGGCACTCGCCAAACCCGGGCCACCGACGCCGGATGATTTCGGGGCTGTGCATACGCCCGAGTATGGGTCGCGGCAGGGCCGGCGGCAATCCAATATTGGTACCGATTTTGTACTACGCGAATGGCCCATTTCCGGGCTGGATTGGGCTGCACCCTGAGTACTATCGGCGTATACTTGACAACTAGATGGAGGCAAGATGAAGGTGAACATCCGCTTCTTTTTCGCATTTGGACTTGCCGCGGGGATCGCGCTTGCCCAGGGTCAAAGTTGGAAAGCGCCGCGAACCGCCGAGGGTCAGCCCGATCTGCAAGGCGTGTGGGCCAACAACACCGCCACGCCGATGGAGCGACCCAAAGAACTGGCCGGACGCACTTCACTGACCAATGAAGAAGTTGCCGCGATGAAGAAAAAAGCGGCCGAGCTGTACAACGGCAAGGGCGATGCCGCGTTCGGCGATACTATTTTCCAGACCGTTTATGCGAGTGTCAAAGGCACCACTTCGGATTCGGGTCCGCACATTAAAGCGGCGAATGAATTCGACGGCGGCACGGGCGATTACAGCTCAGAATGGATCGTCGCGAGGGAGTGGGACAACCGTACTTCGCTGGTCACCGATCCGCCCGATGGACGAATTCCGGCGATGACGACGGAAGGACAGGCCCGCCGCGCGGCCAGTTTCGCGGGCATGTCCCGACGCGCTGAGAAGCCCGAGGATCGCGGCTTGCAGGAACGCTGCATCACGTTCGGATCGCCGCAGTTGGTGGCGGGGTATCAGAGCTACACCCAGATTCTGCAGACCGCGAAGTCCGTGATCGTCATGACGGAAATGATTCATGACGCACGCATCATTCCTCTGGATGGATCACCGCATGTGGCATCGAACATTCTTTCCTGGCATGGCGATTCGCGAGGCCACTGGGAGGGCGACACGCTGGTGGTGGATACGACGAATTACAAGCCGCGCGCGTTCATGTCCTTCTCCAGCGACAAGCTGCACGTGATGGAGCGCTTCACGCGCACCGGACCTCAGAGCCTGAAATACGAAATCACGATCAACGATCCGGGTACGTGGAGCAAGCCGTGGAGCATCATGCTTCCGCTGAAGTCGTCGCCGAATCCGGTGTACGAATACGCCTGCCACGAAGGCAACATCGGGCTGCAGGGAATTCTGGCAGGAGCTCGCGCCGAAGAAAAGGCTGCCGCTGCTGCCGGCGTTGGAACTCGGGATCAGAAGTAAGGCAACACGGATCGGACCAAAATCCTCGAGTGACTTCTCAAGCCCAGACACCCCCACGGAGGGAAGTCCTCGATTCGCGGACGGCTGCCCTTCTTTCCAACGAATTTCGCGACGCATTGAACGAAACGCTGAAATCCTGGTTCCCCCGCTGTGTCGATCAGGAACACGGCGGATTCCTGTGCGACTTCAACTACAAGTGGAAGCCGTCGGGACCGCAACCGAAGATGCTCGAGTATCAGGCGCGCATGACTCGCCTGCTTGCCCGCGCCGCGAGGCAGCCGGGGTTTGAATCGTATCGCGAATTCGCCGCGCACGGATTCAACTACCTGGCGGGCGCGATGTGGGACCGCGAATACGGCGGCTGGTATCGCATGATGGACCGTGCCGGGGTTCCGCAAGAAGCAGCGACCAAGCACGGCCACGGGGCGAGCTATGCCATCGCAGCATGTGCCGCGCACTACGAACTGACGTCAGATCCGAGAGCCCTGGAACTGGCACAACAGGGTTTTGCCTGGATGGACCGGGTTGCGCACGATGCGGAGCTGGGCGGTTATTTTGCTTTGTACACCCGCGAAGGCGAACTTATCCTTTCGGCGGAGCAGTGCCCCTTTCCGAATGCCGGGCGCGATTGCATCGGCACACCGTTCGGGTTGAAAGACGCGAACACCAATGCTGACATGCTGGAGGCGGCTGCGGATCTGTACCGCGTCTGGGCGGATGCGACGGTGAAGGCGCGGCTGATCGAGATGCTTCACCTGGCGCGGGATCGCATGATTGTCGCTCCAGGCGCGGTTCATATGTACTATCAACCGGACTGGACGCCGATTCCAGATTTCGCGCGATACGGATATGGGCTCAACACTTCGAATATTCTGGCGAAGGCGTTGCGCTCACCGGGATTGGAGCGCGATTCGAAAGCGCTGGCGACGATCAAGTCCACGGTGGATACTGTCTTGCGCTACGGCTGGGATCCGGCCAATGGCGGGTTTTACTACGGAGGATCCACCTACGGTCCCACCTACGTGGAGGACATCACGGTCCAGATTCGAAATAAATATTGGTGGCCACAGGCGGAAGGCTTGCGGTCTCTGCTAAGGCTGGCGATTCTTCACCCCGACGATGAAGTGGATTACCTCGGGCGGCTCAGGCAATTGTGGTCCTACGTTAAGAAGCATGTGATCGACTCGGATCGCGGTGGCTGGCTATGGATCGCGACGGATTCACAACCGCCCGTCCGCCGGGCGCCCAAAGCCACAGCCTGGAAAGAGCCAAGTCATGAGGTTCATTCGCTGCTGGAATGCATTCGATTGCTTGAGGAGAGAGCCGTCCTGCCTTAGCAGCGCTGCGCCGCTCACCGCATCGTTTCCGGGAGCGATGTGGTCGCCAGAGCCGTCAGGTACAACCCAAATCCAAATACGGTGTGTGTGATCACACTCTTTAGGCAATTGAACAGCGGTCTGGAAGTCTTAGAAGAAGCGATTCCCAATCCCAGTGCCGGTTGCATAACAAAGAGCGGTGCCACCACACCGGCGAGCCCGACGATCAGCGCTGGGAGCCAGGTCGGGCGTCGCGCCCAATCCACTCCGTATACTGCGAGCAGCAGCGCTGCGAAGCCGACTCCGATGGAGTAGTGAGCCAGCCATCCGATCCATAACTCGCCTCTGACGGGCGCCGTTTTCGCGATGCTTTCGTGCATCCATTTACCACGCGGAAGATTTCCGATCCAGCGTCCCAGGAAAGCGAAGTTCAGTGACGGAATTCCGAACTGTTTCAGCAGCAGCGCCCAAAGGTCCATCACGATGGTTGCCCCGGCGCCGATCAGAACCGCTCGCGTCGCGAATTCCCAACTGTGATTCAAGGTTGATCCACCCCAGCCTCACACCACTCTAACTTCCCGCGGACCAACCCCGCGCTGCTCTTGCGTGTTATGGTAAACCTCAGCCGCATGCCCCACACCGTTAACACACGACTTGTCGAGCCTGCGATTACCGTCGTCGAGATCGGTGGCCGGCTGCACATTGGCAACTCACTCACATATCTCGAGACATCGCTCAAGCGCCTGGTCGCCGACGGCAGCCGCTATCTGGTGGTCGATCTGACGGGCCTCGACTTCATCGATAGCGCTGCGATCGGTATGCTGATCAGTTGCGGCGGGACGATGGATCAGGCGGGTGGAAAATTTCGCATCGCGGGCGCGCACGGCGCCGTCGCGAAGACGTTTGAAGTGGTTCACATGGATCGCATTGTCGCGCTCGATACCGATGTCGAAACGTCGCTGCGGAATTTCCCCGCCGCTACTTCTTCGTGAGCCAATAATCGCGCATCAAATCATGCGACCACGCTGGCTGTCGAATCGGCTGCCGCGGTAAGAACTCGGCCATCACCGGTTTGATATCCAGCACCGGCGTGCCGTTGATCGCGTCGAGTTCAGAGACGAACAGCTTGGTGCCTTCCACGCGGATGACTTTGCAAATGGTGCTGCCGATGCGATTCGGCCGATTCTTGCCGCGCTGCGCGAAGATGCCTACCGCGGGCCACTCCGGATTATTTCTGGGATGGCGGGCGCCGGTCACGATTTTCGACGGCTCGACTTCGTGAAACAGGAACAGAATTTCGACGTGTGAGAATTCGCTCAGACCCTGGAGTGCTTCCGGCGTAAACGCCTCCGTGAGCGAAATGCAGGCTTCCTCGCCTCCCCAGAAATCGTCTTCAGCGTGGGGGCGAATGGCTTCGACAAAGCCAATGGCCTCAACAGTTGCGATCATCTTGAGTCCTCTCCAAAAAAAATCCAAGAGTATGTCGCATTTCGTGGCGACAGGGCAGTTTTCAGTTTATAGTGGGCCCACGAGTGAAGGGCGTATGGAGGAAATGGTGAGCGACACCGAATGGCAAGGACGGCATTTCGAGACCGGGACCATCTGCAACGCGCTAGCGGCTCGGGGCGCGCGAGCGCCGCACACCGGCAAGCACTATTCCGAGGCGCTGTTGTTCGGCGTCAGCGGCGGGATCGCCGTCGGGTACATGACCTTCCAATATCAGGGATGGCCGCCGCATGTGGCGTTGCTGACGCGCAATACATTCGACCCGTGGCACACCATCGTCGAGCGGTTGGGAATCGTTGAAGACACCAAAGAGACGACGGACCGGGACCGCGGCTTGGCCAATCTGATCGAGGCGATTGAGAGCGGATCGGCGCCGGTCATCTGGGCGGATGTCTTCAGCCTGCCTTACACCGCGCTCCCGAAGAACGAAAAGATCTGGCAAATGATGCCGATGCTGGTCCATGGCTATGACGGCGCGTCATTCCACCTCGCCGACCGGTCGCGAAAATCGCTGAATGTTTCGGTCGCGGATTTGATGGCGGCGCGGGCGCGAGTCAAGAAGGATCGCTTTCGCATCGCGACGCTCAGTCCGCCCGATTCAAAGCGAGTTCCGCAGGCTGTGGAAGAAGGAATCCGTCACTCGATCGCGCTGTTCAAGGGCAGCGGTGTGCCGCGCGGTCACGCCGGCAGTTTTGGTCTCGCTGGATTGGAAAAATGGGCCGACGCATTGGTGAATGAAAAGGCCAAGGAGAGCTGGGCGAAAGTCTTTCGCACCGGCACCGATCGCCTGCAGGCGTTGGCGGGACGCGTGGGGCAGCCCGGATTATTCATCTGGATCATGATTTCGGGCTCGGCGCCGGATGCTGAACGAGGATTGTTCGCGGATTTTCTGGATGAAGCGGCGATGATCCTCAAGCAGCCGAAACTCGGGACGGTCGCGGCGCAATTTCGAAAGAGCCAGGTGCTGTGGAGGGATCTCGCCGAGGCCGCGTTGCCGTCCAGCAATCCGGTCTTGCGCGAGACCCGCGAATTGATATTGCGGCAGCGCCAGCTTTTTATCGAGAAGGGGCAAGCGGCCGACGCCGAGCGCGGCGAGGTTCGCGCGCGCCTTGCGGAGAATGCGAAAGCCGCAGCCGAAGTGTTAGACGATCCATCCGGGGAACTGACTGGCCCGTTGCTGCGTGAGATTCGCGAGCAGGTTCTGCGAATTCACGCGGCGGAGCGGGATGCGTTCGCTGCCCTGGAAACCCTATTTCCGTAAAAAACAAAGGAGCCAATATGAGATCAGCATTGCGCAGTGCAGGCGTCGTCCTGCTCGGTTTCGTCGTCGCCGTGATCGTTCTGGTCGCGGCGGAGGTGGTGAACAGTAAGATATTTCCGCTTCCGGCCGGCATCGATCCGACCAACATGGAAGCTCTCAAACAAGTGGTCGCGAATCTACCGGCGCGCGCGTTCGTTCTGGTGGTGATGGGCTGGGCGGTCGCGACGTTTTGCGGCGCATGGCTGGCGGCGCGTCTCGCTTCACGCGTCCAGGCCGTCCATGGCGGAGTGGTGACCGTGATGCTGATCGTCGCGGGAATCCTGAACATGCTCGATTTGCCTCATCCCACTTGGGTGTGGATTGCAGGGCTCGCGGCGTTCGTGATCGGCGGGGTGGTGGGGACGAGAATTGGAGCGGATCGCTCCGGATCGAATCCTCGGCCATCCAATGCACAAGTGGCGCCGGCAGGTGCGTGACGGCAGGATCAGTGCTTCGCGAACATCTCCATCACGTTGGCGCGCAGTGCAGCGCTGCTATCGGTGCGGCTGTAGAACATGTGGCCGCCGGGATATTCGCGAACTGACACGCGGCTCGCATCGCCCATAAGCGGCATTTGGTCCACGGTCAGGACCGAACCCATGAACGGGCACGAAAGATCGTTCCATCCGTGGGCGATCAGCACGCGCAACTTCGGATCGGCGGCGACCGCTTGCCGCAGATCCGGCACCGCTCCGGCGCGCAGCGCACGGCTGTCGCGATCCCACTGGTTGTTCACGTCGTAGCTCAACGCGTTGTAGCGCGCGTCCACTTTCCAGCCGACGATGCGCGTGACGAAATCGACCATCGCGGTGGTGGTCGGCGCGATGATGCTTTCGAGCAGCGGATCGTTGCCGCGCTGATCGGGCGCCAGCGGATAGGGATCGAACGAAGTGACGTTGGAATCGTACACGCTGCCGACTTTGCCCTGCTCGCGAAACACTTCGCGCAAGTACGCGCCGATTTCCAGGCGTCCGCCGCTGCGCCGCACGAACTCCTCCTGCAATCCGGTGATGTCGGTGACCTTCTTCACCAAGCGCGACATCGCTTGCGGATCGGAGCGGCCTTTGAGCAGATCGTTGACATATTCGCCGCGGGTGTAGGAAATCACCTGCGCCATCGAATCCGCCGTCAGTTTGTGATTCCGCTCCAGATGCGCGGCGGCGATGGAAGGCAGGGCCACGATCCACGCCATCGGCGATACGTCCTGATTTTCGGTGAGCGACGGATTGAGATAGGGCGACACCAGCACCATCCCGTTCATCGCGACGCCCAACTGCGATTGCAGATAGTGAACCACGCGAGGTCCGCGATATCCTCCGTAGCTTTCGCCGACAAAATATTTTCGCGATTCCATGCGTTGGTTCTTGCGCAGCCAATCGTAGATGACGCGCGAAAGATAGTGAATGTCGTTTTCGGTGGAATAGAATTGCTTCTTGGTCTCGTCCGCCGAAACCAGCGAACGGCTGAAGCCGGTGCCGATGGGATCGATGAACACCAGATCGGTGAAGTCGAGCCAGGTGCCGGGGTTGTCGTGCAGCACCGCGGGATCCGACGGGCTGTCGCCTTCATCGCCGAACTTGACTCGCTTCGGTCCGATGGCGCCGAAATTCAGATAGACGGACGACGCGCCGGGTCCGCCGTTCAGCGCGAACGTCACCGGACGATCCTTGCCTTCGACTACGTAAGCCGTGAACACCACCTCGCCGATGCGCTTTCCGTTGTCGAACACCGGCAGGGTGCCGACGGTCGCTTTATAGGCGAGCTGTTTGCCGGCGAGTTGTATGCTCTGCGCGACTTCTGCTTGGTCGGGCAGCGGCGCTTCTTTGTCCTTATCTTTATCTTTGGAATCGGCCGCCGGCGATGTTGCTGGTTTGTCCTGTGCCGCGGCGATATCGACGCTCCAGCTTGCGATGACAAGCGTGGCGCACATCATTTTTAAAACAGATTTCATGAAATGAAAGACTCCCCTGATTCCAATATTGTAGTTCTGCGCGCGACTAGCGCGCTCCATACTGTCGCGCCTCATTAAGACCGCGCGCAGAAAGGCCGCGCGCAGAAAGACCGCGCGCAGGCGATCTGGGCCGTTGCGCGCGATCGAGTAGTTGAGGCGCGATAGCATGGAGCGGGTTCGCCGCGCGCAGACAATACAGATGCTTGGCGGCGCGAACGTAGATCGATCCGTCGACCACGGCGAGTCCCGCAAACACCGGCTCATCCAGCGCGTTGTCGGCAATCACTTCGAACTCCGGTCCGGCTTTGACGACATGCGTATCGCCGTCTTCGCTGGTGATGAAGATCATCCCGCCGGCGGCAACCAGCGGCGACGTGAACTTGGAAGGCTGTTTGAAACGTTTCCCCTCGTATTTGGGCTCGCCCGTGAGCGCATCCAGGCAGGTGACCAATCCCGCATCGGTCACGATGTAGAAATAATCGCCGAGCAGTAGAGGGGAGGGAAGATAGCCCGCGCCCTTTTCGTACTTCCACGCGATCCTCGATTCGCCCTCGCGCGGGGTGAGACGGATCGCCATCACTTTCTTCTTGGGATAGCCGGCCGATACGTACACCATGCCGTGCCCTGCGACCGGCGTGTGCACCACGTTGCTGTCCAGCCCGGCTTCCTTCCACAACAGTCTTCCACTGGCCGCATCGTAGGCGGACACGTCTTCCGTCGATGGCACAATGATGTGACCGTCGATTACGAACGGCACGGTCCAGGTCAGCGCGTTCTTGCGCGGCGTTTTCCAAACGACCTTGCCGTCGCGCGCCGAAATCGCTGCGATGAACGAACTCTCTCCTTCGTCCTGGTCGGCGAGAATCACGATGTTGCCATCGGCGAGCACGGGCGAGACTCCGGTGCCCACTCCCAACGTCGCGATGCCGCCCAGCGACATCTTCCATTGCAGCTCGCCCGCGAAATCGTATTTGTACAATCCTTGCGATTCGAAATAGGCGTAGACGAATTTGCCGTCGGTGACTACGGTGGGCGACGCGTAGGTGTCGAACCTGGTCACGTCGTCGAACACGCGACCCTCGTACGCCGTCCGATCCCACAGGCGCTTTCCAGTGTTGGCGTCGAAGCACAGCAGCTTCAGGGTGTGCTTGCGATCGCCGCCGTTCGCATCAGGATGACGATAAGGTTGTCCTTCCAGCTTGTGCTTCACCGCGCTCGCGCCGGGAATTACCGCGCCTTCGATATCGGTGGTGATGAACACGCGATCGCCCCAGATCACCGGCGAGGAATGCCCGCGGCCTTCGATCTCCACTTTCCAGGCGATGTTTGAATTGGGGCTCCAGGTCTGCGGAAATCCTGTGGCGACCGAAATTCCGTCGGAGGTTGGGCCGCGCCATCCGGGCCAGGTGTTCGGTAAAGGTTGGGCGGCGGAAAGGATCAAAGCGGGAATCGCGAGAAGGAGGAGCAGCCGGAACCCCAAACACGCTCCCTCATGAGTTTGCGTGAAATATCGGCGTTGGACCGCTCCTTTTAGTCGCGGCTCATTCAGAGCCGTGACCAAAGGGAGCGGTCCAGCACTCGGGTTTTCACAGAGAGCGCACTTGTGGCTTGGCGGCGGCATCTTCCTAATGTGGACGCGCCGCGTGCGATATGGTGAGCGAGGTTATAACAGTCTGAAGTTGACTTGCACGGTCGCGATCACGGGTACGGGTTTACCGTCTCTCAGGCCCGGCCTGAAGCGCCACTTGGCGACCGCTTCCATCGCCTTCTGATCCAGGCCCAGGCCCAGTGCTCGCGTCACGCGCATCTCTTTCGGGTTGCCGTGCTCATCGACTACGATCTGGAGTTCCACGGTGCCCTGCCACTTGGCTTTGCGCGCCTCTTCGGAATATTCGGGCTCGACTTTCGATATCAGGGTCGGCTGTGAGACCCCTCCGCCGATCTTGTATGCGCCACCGCCAAAGCCACCTCCGCTTCCCGGGCCGACGCCCGGTCCGCGTCCTGATCCGACGCCTCCGCCCGATCCGGTGCCGATGCCTCCGCCGATTCCGGTTCCATTCGACGGCACGCCCAGCTTGCTCAAGCGTATCGCCATAATTGTTCGCGTCGATGTTGGGAATGGGCGCATCGGCGACGATAGTCGGCGTCATAGGCAGTTTCGCGGTGGTGGCGTCGACTTTGGGAGGTGTGAACTGCTTGGGTGCGATCTTGGGCAGCTTGCCTTTCGATGCGTCGAGCGGCTGCTTGGCTCCTCCGCCGCCTCCGCCTTTGTTGATTTCGGGCTTGTAGGGATCGAGCGGCGGCGCGAATAGCGGAACCGCATTCTGCACAAATTTCTGCACCGGTTTCATCGACCCGATGATCAGAAGCAGCGCGATCGCCGCGGCATGAATCATCGCCGATGTGAATCCCGCGGCAGGACGATTGCCTCGAATCGTCGAGGGAATCCGCATCAGCACCGGTGCCGTTTCCCACTTCGATGTTTCGCGAGCCGTTTCGCGGACCGCCTCTCGAAACATCTTCAGAGGCAGCTCATATCGTGCGATCAATTCATTCGCAATTTGTTCTTCGGACAAGTGTGTGTTCATTTTTTCTCCTCGATTGCGGCCCGCACCGATTGGAGTGCCCGGAACAGATGCGTTTTGACCGTACCTTCCTTCATCCCGGTGACCGCGGAGATTTCCAGGAGATCCATGTCTTCCACGAATCGCAGCAGAAAAACAGTTCTCTGTTTGATGGATAACCGGCCCGCGACCCTCCAAATTCGCTGGACCTGCTCGCGAGCCACCGCCAGCTGTTCGGGAGACGTTTGGCGGTCCGGGATAAAATCCCCGGCGCCGGCCAGATCGACGTCGTTTTTCAACGCGCGTCTCCAGAATTTCAAGCGGCTGCTGGATTCGTGAGTGCGGACCAGATTCGCGGCGATGTGCAGCAGCCAGGTGGTGATGCTCGAATCCCCTCGAAATTGGGCGCGGGCCTGGTAGGCCCTCACGAAACACTCCTGAGTCAGGTTCTCGGCCGATTCTTTGTTCCGAAGCGAAGCCAGCAGAAACCTAAAGACGCGCGGGCGGTTTTGTTCCAGCAGCGACTCGAAGTCGCCCATGGGACCGGCCTGGGTCATCTCGATTTCCGTGCTGAGTTTCGCCTCAGATGAAAGAGCTCTTTCCATCCGCACGTTTAGACCGATTCAGAGGGTCGGGGGTTTACAAGGATTTGTGGATACACAATTCGGCGGCGCCGTTGCGCCCGAACGCGCTCTCTGCCGTTCGCGCCTCACTGACGGCCGTCAAAATCTGGCGGCCGTCAAAATCCGGCGGCCGTCAAAATCCGGCGGCCGTCAAAATCCGGCGGCCGTCAAAATCCGGCGGCCGTCAAAATCCGGCGGCCGTCAAAATCCGGCGGCCGTCAAAATCCGACGGCCGTTCAAAATTTGTTCTACTTCGATTCCAGCTTGCGGGCACCGCCGAGGATATCGGGCATGGCGTAGTTGCCTTCGTGGCAGGCGTATTCGAAGATGGGGCCGGGCGACGAGAGGAACGGAAACTCCATGGTCCAGGGTTTGGTGTAGGTATCGGGATCGTCGATGGTGGCGCGATAGAGGATGGTCGAGGCGTCGACGCGCTGAAAGCGCTCGATCACTTTGAGATTTTCCGACGTGCCGCGGAAGCGCGTGCGGCCGTTGAAATTGGTGGTTTCCACCACCAGCGTGTCGCCTTCCCAATGGCCGATCGAATCGCCCAGCCAGGGCCGAATCGACGGCGGCAGATGGGTCGCATTCATGCGGATCACGCGAGTGTCGTGCACCATTTCGACCAGAATCATGATGCGATCGGGCGTCTGCACGATCTGATATTCGCTGTTGTAGAGCGCGGGCATCATGGGCGGGCCGGAGGTGGATCCGAAGCCGACGATGCAGCGTTCGGCGAGCGGGCGATCCTTGACGCTGTCATAACGGCCGCCGAATCCTCCGCCTCCTCTGGCGCCGGGTGCAGCGCGCCGGGGAGGGGCGTGGCCATCGGCGGGATCGACGATCAGTGAGGTGCGTTTCACTCCATCCACGCGCGCGAGTTCGGAGCCGCGATCGATAAACAGGTTGTTGTAGCCGCCCGTTTCGACATCGCCGGTCTGGCGCAGCAGCGTCGATCCCTTTTTGTCGATATCGCTGGCTTCCAAATCCTTCTTTTCGTACGCTTTGGCTTCGGCATCCGAAAGCGTCGCCTGACTGGCGAACTGAGCGGGCCGCTCCATTGGCGTTAGCGTCGCATTGGTCCACACGCCCTGGAGATCGGGATGCCCGTCGGGAGTTCGCGGCATGGTCCAGGTTTTCCTGGGTGTTTGACACAGAGCCGAAGCGGCAACGATGGCGGTAAGCAGCAGGATGGTTTTCATTCTGAATTCTGTCTCCTGTCCCCGCCAAGTGTACATCCAAACGCTCAGTTGGTAGAATAACCATTCAAGCTGCGCCTGTCTTGATTCCTCATTGGACTCCGTATTCGGTGAAACCCGATGGTAAAGACGGGCGTCTGATCTAAGGCGCAGAGTGGAAAGGAACCCGGTTTAGATGACGTCTTTCAGGCCTGGACGCCTGCGCATTGGTGTGGTTGGATTCACAGTGGGCGTTATTTTCAGCCTCCCTGTGTTCGCGCAGCAACAGCAGACGCCACCCCCGACGCAGCCTCCCACCGCTCCGCAGACCACTCCTCCGAAGCCCACGCCGCCGCAGCAGAAGAAAGCGAATCCGTTTGAAACCGTACCTCAGGAGGTGAAGCCGCAGCCTCCGGCTGAAGCCCCCAAACCGGTAGCACCCAAGCCGACGGAAGCCGAACAGCCCATCGGCAATACGCCACCAGATGATGTCATTGAATCGGTCGCGTTCCGAGGCACCCGCCGTATCACGCAGGATTTGTTGCGCAGCCTGCTGATCACGAAAAAGGGCGACAAGTTCGACATGGAATCCCTGGATCGGGATTACATGGCGCTGTACAACACCGGGAATTTCGACGATCTGACCATGGAACGCGAGCCCGGCCGCACCGGCTGGATCATTACGTTTGTGGTGACCGAGCGGCGCATTGTACGGACCATCAAGTACCCGGGATTGAAATCGATCAGCGTGTCGGAAGTGCTGGACCGTTTTAAGGAACGAAAGGTCGGTCTGAGTGTCGAATCGAAATACGATCCGAACAAAGTTCAGCGCGCCAAAGTAGTTCTGGAAGAGTACCTGGCGGAGCGCGGGCATCAGTTCGCCACCGTCGATCCGGTGATTCATCAGGTGCCGCCATCGTCTCTTGAAGTGGAGTTCAACGTCGATGAAGGGCCGAAGGTGAAGGTCGGCACCATTACGTTTGACGGCAATGAGCATATGAGCGCGCTGCTGATCAAGCGGTCGATGAAGAATCTGCACGCCATCGGTATTCCGTATTCGATTTTCTTCGAGGAGCTTTTTCCGAAAACTTACGATTCCACCAAGCTGGAAGAAGATCAGCAGCGTCTGGAACTGATGTACAAAGATGCCGGGTATTTCAACGCGCACACCACCGATGCCAAGGTCGAGATCGTGGACGTGGGTGGGGGGCGATTCCGGTTGCCGTTGATCAAGTCGACCAAGATCGGCAAAGCGGCGAACATCCATATCAGCATCGAAGAAGGCCGCCTGTATCATCTGGGCGACGTGACCATCACCGGCATGCACGTCTTCAAGACCAACGAAATTCCGTTGAAGGTGTTCCAGATGCAGCCGGGCGATGTGTTTTCGACCGCCAAGCTGCGCAAGGGCTTCACCGATCTCGGGAAGATCTACGGAACCTACGGATTCATTGACTTCCTGGCATCGCCGGGGTTCGAGCCGGTCCCCAACTCCGACAAGATCAATTTGACGCTGGATTTCGATGAGGGCAAGCAATTCTATGTGCGCCGCATCGATTTTTCGGGCAACATCACCACCCGCGACAAAGTCATTCGCCGCGAACTGAACATCGACGAAGGCGACGTGTTCAACCAGCACTTATGGGAGTTGAGTATCCTGCGCCTGAATCAGCTGGGCTATTTCGATGTGTTGAAAGAGGAGCAGGCGGCGGACATCAAGCGCGACACCAAGAACAATACCGTGGACATCACGCTCAAAGTTCATGAGCGCGGCAAGAACACGGTGCAGTTGAACGGCGGCGTGTCGGCGATCGCGGGGAGCTTCATCGGCTTCTCCTATTCGACCAACAACTTCCTGGGGTTGGGCGAGAACCTGAGCTTGTCGACCACGCTTGGAACGGTGCAGCGTTCGGCGCAGTTCGGATTCACCGAACCGTACTTCCTGGACAAACCGATTCAAGTCGGTTTCACGGTGTTCACCTCGCGCTACAACTTCGATCAGGCGCGGCAGGAGTCGATTCTGTCCGGGACTAATCTGCTGCCGCTGTTCCAGCAGTTGGGCACCAACAATCTCTTGAATTACGTGAACGATTCGCGCGGATTCACGGTATTCGCGAGCTATCCTTTGCGGCGCCACTTCGCGCGGCTGGGGCTGTCCTACGGCTACACCATTCAGAGCGTGCAGACGCTCACCGACGCGGCGACGAATTATTTCGATTACGTCAACTTCCTGCACATCAACGGTCCCAATTCTCTGGATGGAATTACATCGTCGACCATCACGCCGAGCTACACCTACAACACGGTGAACCACCCCATCACTCCGACCGGCGGCAAGGCCATCTCCCTCTCCGTGGCGTTTTCGGGCAGCTTTCTGGGCGGCAACGTGAACCAGATCGAACCGGTGCTGGATGCGCGCTATTTTCACAAATCGCCGATCAATGAGCATCACGTGATCGGGTTCCACGTGCTGGGGCGCTGGGTGACGGGATATGGCGGCAAGGTGGCGCCTCCGTTTAACCGCTTCTACATTGGCGGTGAAAACGATATCCGCGGGTTCGATTTCTTCGGCATCAGTCCGATCGCGTTCGTGCCGGCGCCGGGAACGGTAGGAATCCTGAATGCGGACGGGACTCCGCGTACGCAAAGAGGCACGGATGCCAACGGCAACCCTACCATCGTGAGCGCGCAGCAGACCTTCCCGACCTATCAGATGGTGTTTCCCGGCGGCGATACCGAAGGCGTGGCCAATGCCGAATATCGCATTCCGATTTTCGGACCTGTGACGCTGGCGGCGTTTGTGGATGTGGGCGTCAATAAGCTGTCGCGCGGCAGCCAATTGGAGTTGAACCCAGACCGCATCACTACTTTGAATCAGCAGTTTCCAGAGGCGTCGTTCTCCACGCGAGCAGTGGTGGCGGCGGGGACGCAGATACCGCGCATGTCGACGGGGCTGGAGATTCAGGTCCTGATGCCGGTGGTGAACGCGCCGTTCCGCGTATACTGGGCTTACAATCCGTTGCGAGTGGAAGAAAACATCCAGCCGCCGATTGTCGCGGACCGGAGTTACTTCCCGAACCTGGCCACCTTCGCAAATGCGATCGCGACCTTCGGGCAGCAGGTTCCGTTCTTTGAGCCGGCGTCGACGTTCCGTTTCACGATCGGCCGGACATTCTAGCGGGCGGGTTAAGATAACATACGGTGCGAGGGGTCGCGCCGTCATCATGAAGATTAGAGGAGTTGTCGTGAAGAAGCGAACATTGATACTGACTGGGTTCTTGCTGGTAGGCGGCTGGGCCGCGACGGGGCAATCGGAAGCTCAAACCACGAGTCAACCCGCGGCGGCGGCGAACGCGGGAAGAGTCCCGACCAAGGTCGGCGTGATGGCGGCGCAGAGCGCGCTGCTTTCGACGCACGATGGCCAGCGCGCCTTGGCGGACATGAACAAACAACTGGAGCCGACCAAGGCGGGGATGGACAAGAAGGCTCAGGAGATCCGGGAGCTGCAGGATAAGCTGCAGCGCGGCGGTAACGCGATGGCGGATGCGGCCAAGGCGGAGCTGCAGCGGACCATCGAGGCCAAGACCAAGTCCTACAATCGCGACATGGAAGACGCGCAGGCGGAAGGCGAGCAGATGCAGCACAAGATGCTCGACGACCTGTCGGGCAAGATGCAAAAGGTGATCGAGAATTATGCGGCCGCCAACGGCTATGCGGTGATCCTGGACGACGCTAATCCCAATACGCCGGTGCTGTTCGTGGCCAATGCGGTGGAGATCACCAAAGAGATCGTGGATCTGTACGACAAGATGTATCCGGTGACTCTGCCGACCGGTACGGCTCCGAGCAAGCCCGTAACGTCGCTGCCGAAGCCCGGCGCCCCGACCACTCCGGTGACGCCGCCGGCGACCAAGAAACAGCCGTAAAGCTCTGTTTGAGGCGCGCACAACGGCACAAATCGCCTGTGCGCTCAGCCCGCTTCGGGTCGAATCCAGAAACTCTCGCGCCAGGTGTCTCCTGGCGCGATTGCTGTTAGCAGGGACATCTTTACCGCATGATCGAGGTTGAAGGCGTTGGTGAGCGCGGTCATCGGCTCGAAGCAAAAGCAGGATTTATCGGGCGGGGCATAGACGATCGCAACGGTGTACTTCGGGCCGAAGCGCACTGCGAGCCGGGCGGATTCTGACTGGGCGGAGAACTCCTCGCCGGTCAGATCGCAAAAGACAGAATCGAACGAGTTGTCTTGGAGCGGATGCGCTGCGGCCGGGTCGAACGGTGTGGTTTCGCCCGTTGGCGTGAGTTTCTCGTTCAGCGCGACGGCACGGCGGGCGGGAATGTGTAACGTCCACGCATCGCGAGTTGAATCGGGAAGCTGGAAATAGGGATGGAAGCCGATACAGAGGGGCATGGGCTCTTCCGCGGATAGATTTTGAATCCTCGGTTTCGACTTCAAGTTCCGCCGCGAAAAGGCGATGCGTGATTTCGATCGAGTCGCGCGAATGGGAATTGCGCCATCCAGTCGGGGTATCGCCAGTATTCGAGCCGGCTGGTGACCCAGGAGTGTCCAGTCTGATTCCGTGACGCGCCAGCGATCGGCGAACGCGAGCAAGCCGTGGATGGCGAGACCGTTGCCATCGCGGCGCAGGTTGCCGAGATTGGGATTGAGCAGAAATCGCTTGCCGTTCGCGAAATAGCCGTCGCCGCCGCCTCGATTCGATTTGCCCATGGCGCGAGCAAGGGAACGCCGCCGAGCGCGGGTTTCGATCTGAAATCGGGCGGAGTCCACAGAAATTCGCGATCACGGAGTTTGAGGGAAAACAGATTGTTCGCCAAACGTCGGATCGACCAGCGCAGTCAAATCGTCGTCGTCACGCAGTTCGATCATTATTGATGGTAGCGCGCTCGTGCCGCGGACGGCCAAGCGCGCGGACTGACGTCCGCGCCTCAGGTGATCAGCGGGATTACAGAATTTCTTCGGCCCAGTTCTGCAGAATATCCTTCACTTTCGCGGTGAACTGGTCGGCCAGAGCTCCATCGACCAGGCGATGATCGAAGGTCAGAGCGAGGTACGCCATGGAACGAATGGCGATGGCGTCGTCGACCACCACCGGTTCTTTTTCGACCGAGCCGACGCCCAGAATCGCGACCTGCGGCTGGTTGATGACCGGCGTCGCGAACACGCTGCCGAAGCTGCCGAAGTTGGTGACCGAGAAGGTGCCGGCCTGCACTTCATCGGGATTCAATTTGCGCGAGCGGGCGCGCGCGGCGAGATCGGAAATGGAGCGTTGCAGGCCGACGATGTTCTTTTCGTCGGCGTTGCGGATGACGGGAACGATCAAGCCGTTTTCCAGAGCGACGGCGATGCCGATGTTGATATCGCGGTGGTAGATGATGTTGGTGCCGTCGATGGAGGCGTTCAGGATCGGATACTGCCGCAGCGCGGCGGTGGCGGCGCGCAGCACGAACGGCAGGAATGTTAAGCCGAATCCGTACTGGGCCTGGAACGCGCCCTTGGCTTTATCGCGCAGCTTCGCGATTTTGGTCATATCGACTTTGTGGACGGTGGTGACGTGCGCGGAGGTTTGTTTCGAGAACACCATGTGGCGCGCGATGGACTGGCGCATGTTGCTCATGGGTTCGACTTTGAGGGCGGGGGCTTCGCCGGCGCGGAACACTTGCGCGGGCTGCGGCGGGTTCGGGCGGAGGCGCGTTCACCTGCACCGGCGGCGCTTGCGGTACGGGCAGATTCTGCGGCGGCGGCGCGGGCGCTGCTTGCGGCTGGGCTTGCGGAGCGGGCTGGGCGAGATAGGCGTCCAGATCCTGCTTGGTGATGCGTCCACCGGCGCCGGTGCCTTTGATCCTGGCTAGATCGATATTATTTTCGCGCGCCATTTTTCGAACCAGAGGCGAAAGTGGTCCGGCGGTTTCCTCGACCACGGTCGCGACGGGAGCGGGAGCTTCATATTGCGGCTGCTGCGGCGGCGGAGGAGGCGCGGCTTGAACGGGCGGCGGAGCTTGAACGGGTTGAGCCGCTGGCGCAGGAGCAGAAGCGCCGTTCGCGCCGTCGTTAATCCGCCCGACCACGGTGTTGATTCCCACCGTTTTGCCTTCTTCGATCAGGACTTCGGAAAGCGTCCCCGCGGCGGGCGACGGAATCTCGGTGTCGACTTTGTCGGTGGAGATTTCAAACAAGGGCTCGTCACGCTCGACGTGTTCGCCGGCTTTCTTCAGCCATTTGGTCAGAGTTCCTTCGACAATGCTTTCGCCCATCTGGGGCATGACGACGTCAATCATGAATTGGTCTCCATATTTCTATCGAAAACGCGCGCGAAGGTCCGTTCGAGCGCGGCAGTCACTTGTTCCCGGCTCGCGGCGGAGCCGAGCGCTCGCATCGATGTCACGGGCCTGGTGAGGCCGCAAGGTACGATGTAGCGGAAATAATTCAGGTCGGTGTCGACGTTCAAAGCGAAGCCGTGGGATGTGACCCAGCGGCTGATGTGCACTCCGATTGCCGCGATTTTTCCGTGGGGCGTCCACACGCCGATGGCGGCGGGATCGCGATGCCCGGCGATGCCGAATTCGGCGAGCGCGTCGATGATGGCTTGCTCGACGGCGTGGACGTAGGCGTGGACGTCGCGCTTCCATTCGCGTAGATCGAAAATGGGATAGCCGACGATCTGGCCGGGTCCGTGATAGGTCACATCGCCACCGCGATCGGATTCGTGAAATTCGATGCCGCGAACGGGCCAGCAATTCGGGACGCGCCAGCAGATTTTCGTCGTGACCGTTGCGGCCTTTGGTGACGACGTGGGGATGTTCGACGAAGATGAGTTGATCCGGAATCTTGCCTGCTTTGCGCTGCGCCGACCAGTTCCATTTGCAGCGCGAACGCGTCGGCATAGCGCATGGTGCCTACGTTGCGGACGATGCAGGTACGTTCAGCGACGCCGCTGGCGTCGTGAAAAAGGGGACAGACCGCTCTGTCCACGCCAGTGGTGTCCCCTATAGTCACGGTGTTGCGGATGGGGACAGAGTGGTCAGTCCCCTTTTTCGCCAAAACGCTAGACATTGATGGCCTGTCCGTACACGGCGTTGAACGCTTCGCCCATCGCTTCGTAAAGAGTGGGGTGCGCGTGGATGGTCTGGATCATCGAATCGACGGTAGCTTCATTCGACATGGCGGCGACCGCTTCGCCGATCAGCTCAAACGCTTCCGGCCCGATGATGTGGACGCCCAGGATCTCGCCATATTTTTCGTCGGCGACGATTTTGACGAAGCCGTCGTGACGGCCCAGGATGGTCGCTTTGCTGTTCGCCAGGAATGGAAACTTGCCGACCTTCACTTTGTATCCCAGCGATCGCGCCTGCGCTTCGGTGAGTCCGGCGCTGCCGATGCCGGGTTCGGTATAGGTCGCATTCGGAATGCGATTTTTATTGATCGGCGAAGTGGGCTTGCCGGCGATGTGCGCGATCGCGATCATGCCTTCCGCGGTCGCGACGTGCGCGAGCTGCGGCGTTCCCGCGACGATATCGCCGATGGCGTAGACATTGGGTTCGCCGGTGCGCTGATTGGCGTCCACCTTGACGAAGCCGCGATCGAGCTCGACACGCGTGCCTTCCAGACCGAGATGATCGGTGACGGGGCGGCGGCCGACGGCGACCAGGAGGGTATCGAGATCGAAATTTTCCTGCTTGCCGTTCGCGAGCGTGGCGGAGAAGCGCACACCGGAATCGTGCTTCTGGATGTTTTCGACGCGCGCGCTGGTTTCGACGCGAATGCCGGATTTCTTGAACAGGCGTTCCAGCTCTTTCGAAATTTCCTCGTCTTCGACGGGCACCACGCGCGGCAGCATTTCGAACACGGTGACTTTGGTTCCGAAGCGATGAAAGGCCGATGCGAATTCCATGCCGACGGCGCCCGCGCCGATCACGCCCATGGTCTTGGGCACTTCGCGCAGGTTGAGAATTTCGACGTTGGTGAGGATGCGCTGCGGATCGGGCGAAAGGCCGGGCAGCATGCGCGCTTCCGATCCGGTGGCGAGCACGATGTTGCGGGTTTCGACGATCTGCGGGCCGTTGTCGCCGGTTACCTCGACTTTGCCTGGGCCAGCCAGGCGCGCGCGTCCTTTGAACACGTCGACCTTGTTCTTCTTCATCAGGAAGTCGACGCCCTTGGAGTGTTTGTTGACGATGGTGTTCTTGCGATCGCTCACCATGGGGAAATCGAGGCGAGGATTGTCGCAATGCATGCCGTCGGCTTCGGGATTCATGAAGCGATCCCAGACGTCGGCGGCGTGCAGGAATGCTTTCGCGGGGATGCAACCGACCAGGAGGCAGGTGCCGCCCAGCTTCGGGTCTTTTTCAACGAGCGCGGTTTTTAATCCGTACTGCCCGGCGCGCACCGCAGCCGAGTATCCACCGGGACCGCTCCCGATGACGATCACGTCATAAGCCATTTTTCTTCAGTTTAGCATTCCGGGTGGAACCAGCTTTCGTTAATGGCGCCTGGCGCGCTCCATGCTGTCGCGCCTCATTCGTTGACAGCGTTGAGGGCGGTGAACGCTCCGGTGGAGTTGAAGCGGAATGCTACTACCGAGAGCGGCTGGCTCGATTGGAATTCGGCGACTCCCATTTGTCCCACGCTGTTGGTGAATTGCGAAGTGAACACGAACGCGGTGTGATTTCCGGCGGCGAGCGTCGGAAACGGCAGCGTCTCCTGCGTGCCGTTGCTATAACGAACGACGACTGTAATGGTCGCGTCAGCGCCGCCGGGATTGGTCAGCGCCATCGACGTGGACGCCTCATTGGTGTTATCGAACGGCACGAAGAGATCGTTACTCAAGGTAGCGGTGATGGTCGACGTGCCTACTTGAGTTGAAGGCAGGGTGGTTTTCTGGCTATAGATTACGCTGCCGCCCACCGACGACAGTGCGGTCAATTGCGCCCAGCCCCCAAGGGTTTGAGATCCGAGCCCGGCGGTGCGAATGGTCGCCGATTCACCGGGCGAGATGGTGCCGGTGAGCGTTCCGGTTTCGAGCTGGAATCCGCTGGTGATCGGGTTGCCCAAGTTGTCATTGAACCGCAGCGTGTATTGCGCTGGCGACGGGCCGCTATTGGTGAGCAGGACCTCGGTCTTGAATCCGTTGCCGTCGGCGGCATGCGCCAGATCGCGAACCGTAGTGCCGCCGGCGGGTCCGGCCAGCACCGGGTCGATGGAGGTGAACGCACCGGTCGAGTTGAAGGAAAATACGACCGCGGCAACCGCTGAGCTGGAAACAAATTCGGCGACTCCGGAGCGGTTGACGCTGTTCGGGAATTGAGTAGGGAAATCGAAGGACGTGTGAATGCGGGCGGGAATGGAGGGGATGGACACGGTCTCCGAAGTTCCGCCGAGGTAGCGGACGGTGACTGTGACGGTGACGGGGGTGTTGGCGGTGCTGGGGTTGACCAATGCCATCGACGTGACCGCGCCGTTGGTGTTATCGAAGGGGACAAAAAAATCTGTGCTCTCAACCGAAGCATAGTTCGTGGTGCCTTCCTGAACGGAAGGCAGGCCGGTTTTCTGGCTGTAGATCACACTACCGCCGACCTCGACCGGCGCAAAGATCTCGGCCCAGCCTTGAAATGTGTTCGGTCCTTCGCCGGCGGTGCGAATGGTCGCGGATGCGCCGGGAAGGATGGTGCCGCTGAGTGACCCTAATTCGAGCGTAAACCCTTGAGAGGCGGCGAGGCCGCGTTCGTCGTTGAAGCGAATCGAATACATGGCCGCAGCCGGGCTCGCATTGGTCAGCAGGATTTCGGTTTTGAAGTTATTGCCATCGGCCGCGTGTGCCAGCACGCGCGTGAACCCTCCCGCGGAAGCGAACGCAGCGGACGGATAAAGCTTGGCGGATGCGGCCGCGGCGAAGCTCTGCGAGTACGAGGCGACGTCGGCGGAGAACACTTCGAGATAGCGGCCGTTGTTCACCGAACCCGTTTCGAGCAGTTGAAGGAACGCACTGTTGGGACCGTCCGGCGTGCACGGCGTCGAATTGCAGGCTGCGCCAGTGCCCCCGTGTTTATTGGTCTGCCAGCCGATGGCGTCGTTGTACTGATTGGCGAAGGCGATCACTTCGGGAAGGGGCGCGTCGACATCGAGATCGTCGGATTGGAGTTGAATGCGGCCGGGCGCGATGATGCCGGCGGCTTTGACGAGCTGCGATGCGACCGCTCCAGGCGCTTCGTTCAAGAAGTTGGGAAAATCGACCACGCCGGTCGCGCCCGGGTTGAGCAGGCTGAGGCCGAGCGTCTTATCGGGAAATGCTTGCGCAAACGCTGTGGCGATGACGGTGAATCCGGAGACGACCGCGCTATCGGAATAGCCCAGCGAATTCCAGCGCGACTGCGATGCATCGTTCTGGACGTTGGGATAGGCGGGAGTGCCGTCGGGACAGGTTTGGGTCGCGGTGGAGGCAGGGCGCGGAAAACCGGACGGCAGACGTAGCTCTTCGTCATAAGTGCTGACGCCGGGGATGTGAATCATGGTGAGCGAACTGTACGCACCGGTCTGCTGCAGGTGCGCGGCGAGCGCCATCGCCAGAGCCTGCCAGAACTGTTGCACGTTGACCATCCAGGGCAGAGGCACGTAGCCTTCGATGCATTGATCGGCAGTGCCGCCGGTGCTCCAGGTTCGAAATTGAGGGGCGCAGTTGGCGCCGCACGCCGCTACCCACCCTGCGGGCAGGGAATTGACGTAGAGGGGAGTGTTCTGGAATCCCATCTCGAATTCGAGCGAGAAAAGCTTGTTGTGCGACATGGCGGTCTGGATCAGGGTGTCAACGTAGGTCCAGTTCCAGTTGAACTGGCCCCAGAGGGTGACGCTCGGCAGGACCTGGACGATGGGGACGAAGATGGCGTGGCCAGCGACGACGTTGTTATAGGCGGAAGAGGTGAGCATGCCGCTCGCGTAGGCGCTGGTGGCCGGCTGATTGTTGGAGGCTTCGTTGACGACGTAGATCCCGGCGGGCGTGATGACGTCGGCCGCGAGGGTGAGACTCGCACAGAGCAGCAGAAGTGCAATTGGCCGCATGAACTTCAGATCGATGGGTCGGAGCATATGTTACTGATTTTGCCAGTTTCCGGCTTGTATATTGGACGCATGACTCGGCTGGTCGCGTTGGGGATGGGGATTGTGGCTGCAGTAGTCTTATTTTCGAGAATTCATACGACCCATGCGCAGCCGGCGGTGAAGTGGCAAACCGGATATTGGGTGTGGAATCAGGTGGGCACGCGGGATGCGTCGGGCAAGGTGCCGGTCGATGAGATTTACGTTTATGCGGGCGAGCTGAATCGGCAGACGCCGTGGAATGCGAATCTGCCGTGGACGGTGTGGACGCACCTTCCGGATCGAGTTCCTGACGCGGCTTCTTATTGGATGGTCTTTCGTGCGGAGCGGCAGATGATTCCGGATGTCGCGAGTGCGGTGGAGCTGGGGAAGCAGATCGCCGTCGTTCGGGAAGTTGCGCGGCAGCGGCATTGGAATGTCATCGGAGTGCAGCTCGATGTCGATAGCCCGACCGGGCGTCTGGCCGAGTATGCAGAGTACCTGCGCGCGTTGCGCAGGGCGCTGCCGAAAGACACGCAGTTTTCGATCACGGCGCTGCTGGACTGGTTTCGCGCGGGTACGGCGATCGATCGCGTGATCGAGCAGGTGGACGAATTCGTGCCGCAGTTCTACGACATCGGGCCGGGCGGATTGCGGGAGAAGGTTATCGCGGCGAAGATCGATCCGGGCGCGTGGTCGCCGAAGTTTTCGAGATTCGGAAAGCGCTACAAGATCGGGGTGTCGAGCTTTGGAAGGGCACGGGAAATTTCGCAGGGCAAGGCTGTTGAGTACATCGATTTTTCAGATCTGACACCGCGGGCGATCGCATCGAATCCGGCGTTTTCGCTGGAGCAATCGCGAAATTCGGTGGGCGAACTGGTGCTGACATATCGGGCCGCGCGCGACATCACCATCGACTACGCGCGAATTCAAAAAGGAGACGCGCTGCAGTTCACTATGGCGACGCCGGAGGTGATTCGCGCGGGAGTGGCGAGCGCCAAGGCGATGAAGGGCTGCGCGGGCGTAATCTTTTTTCGCTGGCCGGCGGAGGGCGGGGAATCGTTGGTGATGCGGCCGGACGAGGTGCTGATCGCGGCGGGAGCGATGTCGGAAGCGGTGACCAAGCTGGCGATCGAAACGATCGACGCCCATTGCGCGGCGGTGTCATGCGTCGATCTTTACTTAAGCGGCGGGAAGGCTGCGACGCAGGAGATGGCTCGGTATCGGATCAGGAGTTCGAGCGAGCTGGATTATTTTCTGCCGGACCGGGGGATGGCGATCCGGATGACCGGGCCAACGATGCTCGATCTGACGATTGAGCCGTTCAGTGGGGCGACGAAAGTTTTTCTGGGTCGCGCGGTGATGAAGAAGGCCGGGGAGTTTCGGGTGGAGGAAGTGCGATGAAGCGGGCGGGGAATTTCGGTTTGCTGGCGCTGATCGCGATCGGGCTCGCGTCGGGGTGCTGGTTCGACGATACGCTGCGTGAGTATCTGGATGCGCGGTTCTGGCTACCGTTCGCGAAGACGGGGCGGCATTTTGAGAATCGCGGCGTGCGGCGGGTAAATTTCGCGTTCGCGGGAATGACGAAGGCGGCAGGAGCGTCGCCTCTCGATAAAGTTCGCAAGGCGTATCAGGAGATCGCGGCGCCGGTGGATGTGCCGTACGATCCAACGAAGGAACTCGCCGCTGTGGCAGCAGCGCGCACCGGCTCCGGATTGAGTGCGCGCGATCGCGAAGAGGTCGATCTGATTGAGGCGAAGATGCTGATGCGCTCGGGAACGCCGGTTGAGCCTGCGCGTCTTCGCGAGGCGCAAGCGAAACTGGAACGATTTGTGAAATCGGCGAAGGCACCCGAATTCTTGAGCGAGGCTCGCGGGTGGCTGGCGCACATCCACTATCGAATGGGTGAACGGACGATCGCGGGCAAGATGTATCTCGACGAACTGAATCGCCCGGGATCGAACTTGAGCCGGGAAACACTGCTGACGTCGCTGCAGATGAATTATGGATACAACGGCCGTGCGGATCTGTACGATCACATCGGTGAATATTTCGACACGCCGGAGCACGCTGCGTTCGCGGTGGAGATCGCCACGAATCCGCATTGGGAGCGGGGTTGGGGCGGGTGGGACGGGACCGATCGTCTCAAAAAGGCGGAGGTGCGCGACGATCGCGAC
Organism: Terriglobia bacterium; assembly: GCA_963819125.1. GTDB lineage: Bacteria > Acidobacteriota > Terriglobia > Bryobacterales > Bryobacteraceae > Palsa-187. The sequence continues at coordinate 690,852 of CAWFUQ010000001.1, read as the reverse complement.
TGGTACGGCAAGATTCACGCGCAGTTGCTGGCGCATCGCGAGCTGTTTCAATCGGCGAAGGGTGCGGCCATGTTGACGGCGCTGAGCATGCGGACTTCGCTCGCCATGGGCGATCCGGCGGGAGCGCTGAAGATCGCGGAGATGGTCGCGGCTGGCGATGCGGTGCGCAGCGAGCCGGATTTCTTATGGATGCTGGCGTCGTCGCATTATCTGACGCATGATTTCGCGGGAGCCGAGCAGCCGCTGCTGGAGTTGTTCCAAGCGCGGCGGGCTTCGATTGATGAAAAAGCCGCGGCTGCGTACGGCTTGTGCGGTGTTTATGAGAAGACCAGCAACACGGTCGAGCAGATCCGCTATGCGCTGTGGTTAAGAGACGCGGCGAAGAAGAACGGGGAGGGATTTGCGTCGTCGAGCCAGAGCGACGATCTGGGCGTGTATTGGGCGGCGTCGGGTTGGGATCTGGGGATGCTGCTCGATTGGGAGGCGCCGATGGGCTCGCTGCAGGCGTTCATTCAAGAATACCCGGCGGTGGCGAATGTGCGGCTGGTGAAGTATGCGTTGGCGGTGCGGCTGGCTCGCGAGAATCGCTATGAGGAATCGGCAGCGATGTATGAATCGATCCACGCGGTTCGTCGCGCGCCGCGGATGAGAGAACTGGCGAAGCTGTACGCGGATGCGAGTCACCAGGGGCGATTGAAACTCGCCGAATTCTTGCTGGCGCACGACGTGGGGATTTATTTCAACGACACGCTATGGGGCCGAGTGCAGCGCTACGCGATGTTCGCGGAGGACGATTACCGATTCACTCGCGAAGAGCGGGATCGCGAAACGGTGGGCGAGCGGAAATTGAAAGACGATCAGGATGAGCGGTGGCGCGCGTATCTGATTGCTCGCGATGTGGCGACGGCGGAAGGCAAGACGGAGCTGGGTCGCAAGGCGGCGCGGTTCGCGATCAAGTGCGTGCGCGGATTTGGCGATCGTTTCGGGCGCGAGGAGGATCGTCGCGAAGGGGAGCTGGAGTTGTCGAAACTGCTGCGGCCGTAGGGCGACGTTTCCGCGACTCTTGCCACGGAAGAGCCGAGAAGACTCTCGGCTCAGCAGGCTGGACAGCCTGCGCCACGTGATAAGATTCCAATTCGCCAGGAGAACCACGTGGATCTGAATCTTACTCCCAAAGAAACCGAATTTCGCGATGAAGTTCGCGCCTGGATGAGCGCGAATGTTCCCAAAGATTGGGTGAAGCGGCGTAACGCCGAGGAGAGCATGCAGGCTCGCTTCGCCTATCTGCGCGAATGGCAGCGCAAGATGTTCGACGCGGGGTGGGCGGGGATTTCGTGGGCTAAAGAATACGGCGGGCGCGGCGCGAGCGTGATGGAGCAGGTGATCTTCATCGAAGAAATGGCGCGGGCGGAAGCTCCTCCCATGGCGAACGTGCTGGGGCTGGGGCTGATCGGCCCGACCATCATCGCGTTCGGCAGCGATGCGCAGAAGACTCGTTATCTCAAGAAGATTTTGAGTGCGGAAGAAATCTGGTGCCAGGGATTTTCAGAACCGAACGCGGGCAGCGATCTGGCGTCGCTGACCACGGAAGCAAAGATCGACGGCGATCATTTCGTCATCAACGGGCACAAGTGCTGGAACAGTTACGCGTGGGCGGCCGATTGGTGCGAACTGGTGGTGCGCACCGATCCCGCGGCTCCGAAGCATAAGGGCCTGACGGTGGTGCTGGTCGACATGAAAGGGCCGGGCGTCGAGGTTCGCAATCTGAAACAGATGAGCGGCGAGAGCGAGTTCAGCGAAATTTTCTTTCGCGATGTGCGGGTGCCGGTGGCGAATATGGTGGGCAAGCTGAACGACGGATGGAATGTTGCGATCGGCACGCTGATGCATGAGCGCGGCACGTTCGGCGCGGCGCTGCAGGTGAACTATCAACGCAATCTGAAGCGGCTGATCGAGATCGCGCATGAAGTGAAGCGCAACGGGCACACGGCGGCTGACGATCCGATCGTGCGGCAAAAGCTGGCGCAGGCGTATACAGAGATCGAAGTGATGCGCTGCAATCAGCTTCGGGCGTTCAGCAAGATTAATGAGACCGGAGTGCCGGGGCCGGAGGGATCGATTCAGAAGATTTTCTGGAGCGAGCTGAATCAGCGCATGCAGGCGGCGGCGATGGAGATCCTGGGGCCGTATGGGCAGCTCGCGCACGGATCGGCGGATGCGTTCGATGACGGGCAGTGGGCATACAACTATCTGCGCAGCCGCGGCAACACGATTGAAGCGGGGACGTCGGAGATTCAGCGCAACATCATCGGGCACTTTGTTCTGGGGCTTCCTAAGAGTTATTAGCCACGAATGCACACGAATGAACACGAATGAAGAAGGTATAAAACATGCAATTCGGACTTAGTGAATCTCAGCAGATTCTGAAGAGTAACGCTCGGAAGTTTTTCGCGGCGGAATGCCCTATGACGGAAGTGCGGCGCATCAGCGAAACCGAAACCGCGCATGATGCGAAGCTGTGGTCGAAGATGGCCGAGCAGGGATTTCTCGGCGTCGTGTTTCCGGAAGACGCGGGCGGAATGGGACTGGGATGCGTCGAACTGGCGGCGCTGGCGGAAGAGATGGGGCGGGCGCTGGTGCCGGGTGCGTTCATTGCGAATTTACTCGGAGGGGCTGCCATTGCCGGGGCGGGATCGACGAAATATTTACGCGAGATTTCAGATGGATCAAAAATCGCCACGCTGGCGCTGCTTGAAGCGGGCGCGAGTTGGGATCCTGCTGCTGTGCAGATGGCCGGACTGTCGGGCGAGAAAATGTTTGTTCCTGATGCCGGGGTCGCGGACGTGATCGTGGTGGCGGCGCGCGATCGCGGTGAACTGGCGCTGTATGCGGTGGACGGAAAATCAGTAAGCAAATCGGCGATGCCGGCGATGGATCTGACCCGTCGCTTATATAAAGTCACGTTCGACAAAACACCAGGCGAGTTGCTGGCGCGCGGCGACGCGGCGCACAAAGCGCTGAATCATGCGCTCGATACGGCGATTGTTGCGCTGTGCGCCGAGATGACCGGCGGGATGCAGCGGACCATGGAGATCGCGGTCGAATACGCGAAAACGCGCAAGCAGTTCGGCAAACCGATCGGCCAGTATCAGGCGGTGCAGCATCAATGCGCCGACATGCTGGTGTGGACGGAGAGTTCGCGATCAGCGACGTATTACGCGGCGTACGCTTTGACAGAAGGCACGAAAGACGCGCGCACGGCGGTGAGTGTCGCGAAAACATACGCGAGCGATGCGTGCCGCGAAGTGGGCAATCGCGGCGTGCAGGTGCAGGGCGGCATGGGATTCACGTGGGAAAACGACACGCATCTGTACTATCGCCGCGCCAAGGCGAGCGAGATCGAATTCGGGGATGCGACGTTCCATCGTGAGCGGATCGCGAAGCTGGTGGTGGATCATGCGGTGAAACGTAAAGAAAGCGCCGTGCCCGTTGGGGTATGATGAGGCAACGGGATGACTTTTTCGCCCGCCGGGAGGCATCCGATTGAATGTGCAGGTTGCTCTCGGAGGCGCCGTCGAAAGGCTGCAGATGGAAAAGCAAGCGCAAAACATACAAGAAAGTTTTTTAAACAACGCGCGCAAAGAAAAAACCTTCCTTACGATCTACCTGATGAGCGGAGTGAAGCTTTCAGGCAGAATCAAGAGCTTCGATAAGTATTCGGTGATCCTGGAGACCAACAATCAGGAACAGCTTATCTTCAAGCACGCGATTTCGACGGTAGTGGTTTCGAAAGGATTCCACGCCGGACCTCCGCAGCACACCAACGCGGCGTCGGTGGGCACGCATGCCGCGCCAGGCGTGCCGGTAGAGTCCGAAAACTAGTTGCCTGCTGAAGAAATCGCGGTGCTGGTGGGCCTGCGGCTGACCAGCCGCCCCCGCAAATCCGAATCCGATCCCATCACGCATATAACGGCTGACGAATCGATGGAAGAGCTGGTCGCTCTGGCCAAAAGCGCCGGAGCGCGAGTGGCTGAATCGACCATTCAAGCGCGTCCCCGGCCTGACGCGGCGACGCTGGTCGGCTCGGGCAAGATCGAGGAGCTGAAGGCGCGGGTCCTTTTTCACGACGCGACCACGGTGATCTTCGATCACGAATTGTCGCCCACGCAGCAGCGCAATCTCGAAAAAGAGCTGGACGTGAAGGTGCTGGATCGCACGCAGTTGATCCTGGACATTTTCGCGAGGCGCGCGCGGACGCGTGAAGGGCAGTTGCAGGTCGAACTGGCGCAGTTGAACTACCTGCTGCCGAGGCTGACCGGCCATGGCGCGGCGATGTCGCGACTGGGCGGCGGAATCGGCACCCGAGGTCCGGGTGAAACGAAACTCGAGACCGATCGCCGGCGTATTCATCAGCGCATTCATGCGATCGAGAAGAGTCTGGAACGCGTGCGCGGCGGCCGCACCACACAGCGCAGGCAGAGGCAAGCCGTGCCGCTCGCGACCATCGCGCTGGTGGGATATACGAACGCCGGGAAATCGACGTTGTTTAATCGTCTGACCGGCGCGGGCGTTCTCGCCGATGCGAAAATGTTCGCGACGCTCGATCCTACCGTGCGGCACATCACGCTGCCCTCGAAACGCCGCGCGCTGGTGAGCGATACGGTCGGCTTCATTCGCAATTTGCCGACCACGCTGGTGCGGGCGTTTCGCGCGACGCTGGAAGAAGTGGTGGAGGCCGAGTTGCTGCTGCACGTGGTCGACGCGACTGCGCCGGAGGCGGCCGATCATACCTCGCATGTGCTTGCGACGCTTGAATGAGATCGGGGCGGCGGAGACGCCGCAGATTCTGGTGCTGAATAAGATCGATCGGATTCCGGGCGACCCGGACGCGGCGGCGCTGGCTCGACGAATCCTGAGTGATCCGGATCATCAGCCGGCGGGCGCGGTGGCAATTTCGGCGGCGACCGGCGAGGGATTCGACGCGCTGCTCAAGAAGATCGACGAAACATTACCGCTCGATCGCGTGGCGGAGTGCAGATTCCGGTTCCCGATTGCCGAAGGCGGGCCGCTGCATATGCTGCACGAGCATGCGCGCGTGACGTCGACCAAATATACAAGCCAACTCCGTAGAAGTGGAAGCGATCGTGCCGGAATCGCTCCGGCGCCGGCTCCAAAAATACCTCATTAAACCAGCCGGCTGAGTCCTGGGCTATCATCGAAGCATCGGATGAACCTGCCCAATCTGCTTACGCTATTGCGGATCTTTTTTGTTCCGCTGCTGGTGGCGGCGCTGCTGGCGGACGGAACTTCGATTGCGCGCTGGCTGCAACGTGATTCCGATATCACGCGACATGTTCGCGCTGGCGAGTGTTTCTGGCGGCGGCGGCCACGGATTTCATCGACGGATTATCTGGCGCGGCGATGGAAACAGGTGACCACGGTCGGCACTCTGCTCGATCCGATTGCCGATAAATTGCTGATTTCGGCGGCGCTGGTTTCGCTGGTGGATATCCATCGCGTGCCGGCGTGGATCGTGATTCTGATTATCGGGCGAGAGTTCGCGGTTTCGGGATTGCGATCGATCGCTGCCGCCTCGGGCTATACGATTTCGCGCCAGCGAGCTGGGCAAGACGAAAATGGCGGCGCAGGTGGCGGCGATTTCACTGGTGATCGCGGGCATCCGCTGGCCGCAGTTGAATCAACTGGGGCTGATCGGAATGTGGACCGTGATGATCTTCGGGATCGTCTCGGCCGCGGATTATTTTCTCAAGTTCTGGCGCAGAGTGGACGACGACGTGAAGCTGCGCAGACGCCGCGAGTTACTCAAAATGGAGCGGCAGCAGCAGCGCCAAAAGCGGCGCGAGGAGCGGCGGATGATGTCGACGGCGGCGTCATCGACCACCGCGGGCGATCGCGGCTAGACTAGTCGTCGTACCTGCGAAATTCTCTCGAAATGGCGATCTCGCGTGATCAGCGCGAGTCCATGTTGAACAGCGAGAGCGGCGATCCAAAGATCATTCGTTGGGATCGGCGTCCCGGCGCGGCGCATTGAATGAAACAACCGTGCGTACACGTCGGTTGTCTCGCGATCGGCGAACAGGACATCGACGCCCGAGATACTCAGAAGAAATTCGAGAGACGCTTCATTTTTGGAGCGGCGGTTGCCGCCCCAGAAACCCGCCCTAATCTCGGCGAGCGCGATAAAAGGAATCCATGCTTCCGCGGCGGTCTCGATTAGATCTTCGAGAGGATAATCGCCATCGAGGAGGTCGGAAAGGCGATTGGTATCGAGCAAAACTCTCAACGCCACATTTCCCAATCGATCTTTCGCTGCTCCGCGAGGATTTTGTCAAATTCGGGGTCTTTCTTCCACATTCCCCTGAGACCCTTGAGCGAGCGGTATTTCTTCGGTGCGGTCTCGCCAGTGGAATTCGTGAGTTCCTCAAGGAGTAGTTGATTGAGGCTCACTTTGCGAGCGTGCGCCTTGCGCCGCAGCGCTTTGTCGACTTCGGGCGGGACTCCGCGAATTGTGTATTGAACTGAACTGCGCGTAGGCATCTTCTGCCTACATTGTATCGCGGAGTGCAGGCACTATTCCGGTTTGACGAAATACGGATCGGGCTCGGGAATCGCCGCGCCGTCCTTGCGCGGTGACGACGCGCCGTAGTTCACCTTCGATTTCGAATCGACCATCAACGCCTGGCCGCCGCCCATGAATCCGGAGTAATCGCCCACCACGTCGAGCGAGTGTCCTCGCTTTTGGAGTTCAGTGCGAACGTCTTCCGGCACGCGAGACTCGATGCGCACATCGCAACCACCGGCGGTCATCTTGGTGAAGCGCGGAGCTTCGAGCGCGGCTTGAATGTTCATCTCATGATCGACCACGTTCGAAACGAACTGCGCCTGCGCCTGGGCCTGGTTCTGGCCACGCATGATGCCGAACGCGATGTGTTGATCGCCATGATCGAGAAATCCGGGAATGATGGTGTGATACGGGCGCTTGCCGGGTGCGAGCGCGTTGGGATGTTGCGGATCGAAAGAAAATCCCGCGCCGCGATTGTGCAGATGAAATCCCATGCCGTCGACCACGATGCCCGATCCCCAGAAATCGGAGACGCTCTGAATCCAGCTCACGATATTGCCTTCGCGATCGGCAGCCGCAAGATAAATCGTATGGCCCACGGCAAACGCCGGTTCGCCGGCCGGAGGGTCGCAATTCGCCTTCGACATCTTGATGGTCGCGGCGCGGCGTTTGGCGTAATCTTTGTCGAGTAATCCGCGCACCGGAACATCGCTGAAGCGGGGATCGCCGACGTAGCGGCGCAGATCGGCGTAAGCGAGCTTCTGCGCTTCCATCTTGAGGTGAAACGCGTCGGCCGTCATGGGGGGCATCTTGTTGAGCGGAAAATTCTCCATGATGTTGAGCATCTGGAGCGCGCCAATGCCTTGGCCGTTGGGTGGAATTTCGGAAACGGTCCAGCCCCGGTAAGTCGTTTCAATGGGCTCGACCCATTCGGCGCTGAAGTCTTCCAGATCACGCGCCGACAGGAATCCCGAATGATGTTTGGAAGTGGCGACAATCGCTTTGGCGATTTCACCCTTGTAGAAAACGTCGCGGCCGCCCTCGGCAATCAATCGATACGCGTGGGCGAGTTCGGGATTACGCATGATCTGTCCAACTTCAGGCGCGTGATCGTCGGGAAGAAAAATGCGCTGCGCGGCTTGATCTGTGCGCAGCTTATCCGCTTCACCGGCCCAATCGTATTGGATGATTTCGGTGACGGGGAAGCCGCGCTCGGCGTAATAAATTGCTGGAGCGAACAAATCTCGCCACGGCAGCTTGCCGAATTTGGCGTGCATCTTGGCCCAGCCATCAACCGCGCCGGGAACGGTGACCGAGTAGATGCCGGCGGTCGGCATGGTTTCGAACTTCAGCGCCTTCAGCGCGTCGATGCTCAACGCTTTGGGCGCGCCGCCGCTGGCGTTGATGCCGGTGAGCTTGCCGGTTTTGGCGTCGCGATAGATGGCGAACAGATCGCCGCCGGGGCCGCACATCATCGGCTCGACCACGCTCAAGACTGCGTTGGCTGCGATGGCGGCATCGACGGCAGAGCCGCCTCGCGCCAGAATCTGTGCGCCCGCCTGCGACGCGAGTGTCTGTGATGTTGCGACGATGCCGCCCTGTGCGATCACCATGGATCGGGCTTGCGAACGTTCCTGTGCTGGAGAGTTATGGACCATGAATATTGTTGCCGTGGCGACGATCGCCCGGAAGCTCATGCGCGGCCGAGCTTCTCCTCGATGATGTCGAAGAGCTGATCGATATCGGACGGGCGCGTATGAATGTGCGACGACAAGCGCACCTGCTGGCCGCCGCTGACGAAGATTTTCCGTTTGCCGGTCTCCTGCCACACTTTGCCGGAGTCGACCTTGAATCGGATCGAAACCAGCGAGCCGAACATGCGATCGTCATCAGGAGTCAACAGTTCGATATAGGGCAGGCGCTTGGCGCGCTCGAAAGTGTGGCGAGCCAGATGATGAATGCGCGCCTGAATCCGATCGTGACCGATGGATTGTGCAAAGCGCAGGCCCGCGATCATGCCTTCGAAAATCGCGCGATTATTGGTGCCCATGCGCATGAAGCGCGCGGCCTTGAGCGATTTGTTGTCCCAGTCGCCGGTGACGCACATGGGCCAGGTGCGATCCAGCATTTCTTCGCGAATGTACAGGAATCCGGCGCCAGCGGGAGCGAACATCCATTTATGCGGGCTGCCGGTGAGGTAATCGCAATTCAATTCGGAGATCGGCGCATGGATCTGGCCGTGCATATGCGCGCCGTCGACCACGCTGATCACGCCTTTGGCGCGCGCGGCATCGCAGATCTGGCGGATCGGCATGATCAGACCAGTGGGGCTGGTGATGCCGCTGAATACGATCACGCGCGTCTTGGGGCCGATCGCGGAAATCATCAGGTCCGCGAGTTGCTCCGGACTTTTCGGCGGCAACGGAAGCGCGACGGTCTTCACGTTGATTCCGAAACGCGCCTGCTTTTGCATCCAGCCGCTTTTGCCGCTGACGTGTTCCTGATCGGTCATGATCACTTCGTCGCCTGGCTTGAGATCGATTCCCGCGGCGACGGTGCTTAACGCTTCCGTAGCGTTGTGCATCAGCGCCAGCTCATCTTTTTTGCAGCTCAGGAATTTCGCCAGCTCTTCGCGATACTCGTCCAGAGTTTCGTAGCCCCAGCGCGGATACGGATAATCGAGCTCCAGCGCAGCGGATTTTTCAAGGTAATCCTCGACTACCGCGAGCACGGGTTTCGGCGCGACGCCGAGGCTGCCGTTGTTCAGAAACGCGCGCCACTTGGGCAGATAGAACTGCTCCTCGCGAATGCGTGTCCAGTAGGTTTCCGGATCCTGTTTGAAGAGAGTTTCGGGAGGCAGTGGAGCGGTGTTCGCGCTCCCGGCAAAAGCTTTTTGCCAGGGCAACCCGAAAATCGCGGCGGCGCGGAGAGCATGGCGGCGGTTCATGATGAGAACCAGTGTAGCGTCAGGCGGGCAGGATGGTGCGGATCGGTTCGAAAAACGATCGCACGAAATTCACGGCCACGCGCTCGGCCTGAGCGTTGTCATGATCATGAATGCTGACGATGACGCGAACCAGCGCCGTATCGCTGCGGTTGTAACGCATGGCGTCGGCGACCACCCAGAATTTCGCCTTGTATTCGTTTGCCACGACCCGATTGCGCGACTGATACCAATACAGCACCAGACTCTGATCCTCCCCGTGATTGACGATGTAGTGATTCACTTCGATGGATCGCCCATCCGGAAGCTCGACTTTGGAATAATCTTCCACCATTGGCGTCCAGCCGGCGCCGGGGAGACAATTCTTGGGCGAGTGCGGCGATTTTCCACTGCGTTGCGAACGGAATGCGGCGATATAGAGGTTCGCTAAGCCGCCGGAAGCGTCACCGTACTCGCGATCCAAAACATCGTCGGCTTTGAGGACGTCTAAGATCGCCGGATCCATCACGCCATCGTCACCCACCGCATGCCACTCGCCCAGCGCTTTCGGGAGAGTAACCAGAGGTTGGGACGGCGGGACTGCTTCCGGACGGATAGAACTATACAGCAGGGCAGCCTGCGCCACCAGGAAAAGTGTAACCAGCCGGGCGGGCCAGGATCGAAACAGATTCGACATAGAAATCCTGACATCAGGATCGCATGATTTGCCAACCGGGTAACCGCTGGCGCGTCTAACGGTAAGAACCTCTATGCGAAATCTGTGGGCAGACTTGCGCTATTCGTTCCGGTCCTTCCGAAAGGCCCCCGCATTTGCGGCGGTGGCGATCCTGTCGCTCGCGTTGGGGATCGGCGCGAACACGGCGATCTTCACGCTGCTGGATCAGGTGCTGCTGCGGCTGCTGCCGGTGAAAGATCCGCAGCAACTGGTGTTGTTTACCATGCGCGGCCGCCATTACGGCAGCAATTGGGGCGGAAACATGATCTCCTATCCCATGTATCGCGATTTTCAGGACCACAATCGCGATGACCACGGTGTGTTCAGCGGCGTGTTCGCGCGGAGGCAGTTCACCACCAGCCTGATGTTCGAAGGCCGCACCGAGCGGGTTTCGGCCGAGATGGTTTCGGGCACGTATTTTCCAGTGCTGGGCGTGGGCGCGTTCATCGGCCGAACCTTCACGCCGGACGACGACCGCACGCCGGGAGCGAACCCGGAGATCGTGCTGGCCTTCGACTATTGGCAATCGCGGTTCGCAGGCGATCGAAGCATCGTCGGCAAGACGGTGGCGATGAATGGCCGTAACATGACGGTGATCGGCGTGGCGCAGCAGGGGTTCAACGGAGTTGAGCTCGGCTACACGCCGTGCTTCTTCCTGCCGATTTCGATGCAGAAGGAAAGCCAGTGGGGCAATCCTGACATGCTGACCGATCGCCGTACGCGCTGGGTGAACGCGTTCGGCCGGTTGAAGCCGGGCGTCCCGGTTCAGCAAGCGCAAGCGTCGCTGCAGCCGTTCATGCATTCCATTCTCGCCCAGGAAGTGCAGGAGAAGGCATTCAACAACGCGTCGGCTTATGATCGCGAACAGTTTTTGCGTTGCTGGATGACGCTGCTGCCGGGATCGCAAGGGCGCGCGGATCTGCGCGATGACCTGAAGACACCGCTGTGGGTTCTGATGGCGATTACCACAACCGTGTTGTTGATCGCCTGCGCGAACATCGCCAATTTGCTGCTGGCCCGGGCGACGGGACGTCAGAAAGAGATCGCCGTGCGGCTGGCGATCGGCGCAACTCGAGGGCGAATCGTGCGGCAATTGTTGGTCGAAAGCCTGTCTCTTTCGGTGCTGGGCGCGGTTGCCGGACTCGCCGTCGCTTACTGGGCAGACCGGCTGCTGATGGCCGCCTATCTTGGCGGTGACGCGACGGGATTGAAGTTATCAACCTCGCCGAATCTAAGCGTGCTGTTGTTCACTCTGACGGTGACCGTCGCGACCGGATTGTTTTTCGGGCTCGCGCCGGCGATTCAATCCACCAAGCCGAATGTTGGCCCGACGTTAAAAGATCAGGCTGGCTCAGTGGTGAGCGGAGGAAACGCGATTCTGCGCAAATCATTGGTAATCGCGCAGGTGACGCTGTCGCTGCTGCTGTTGATTAGCGCGGGTCTGTTCGTCAAGAGCCTGAACAATCTCCGTACGCTAGGGCCGGGATTCGCGGTGGACCGATTGATCGGATTCGAAGTGGATCCTTCACTCGCCGGATATAAGACCGAACGCGCCAAGGCGTTCTACTCGAGACTCACTGAGACTCTCGCCGCGATTCCAGGGGTGCAAACGGTGGGGCTCGCCAATATCCGGATTCTGGAGGGCGATGAGTGGGACAACTCAGTAACTATAGAAGGGTTCACGCCCGCGCGTGCCGGCGACCATCCGTACGCGTTCATGAACATGATCAGCCCGAATTATTTCGCAACCCTGGGCGTTCCGATTGTGGCGGGCCGCGATTTCAATGCGCAGGACACTGGGGAGGTGCGCCACTGGCCGGAGGAATCGGGCGACGACCAGTGGACCGCCGCCAAGATCATGATCAACGAGACGTTCGCGAAGAAATATTTCGGTGGGCGGAATGCGGTGGGCATGCATCTCGGATTCGGAAGCGACCCCGGAACCAAGACCGATATGGAGATCATCGGTGTGGTGAAGGATATCCGCTACACTACCATTCGCGATGAAATTCAACAGCAGGCCTACGTGCCCTACATCGCTAGACGAGGCGTCGGAGGGATGACCGTGTACGTCCGGACTACATCTGATCCCGCTGCTCTCTTTCCGATACTGCGTGCCAAAGTGCGCGAGTTGGACCCTAACATTCCTCTGTACGCGATGCGCACCACCGAGCAGCAGATCGATAACTTGCTGACCACCGACCGCCTGATCGCCAGTCTTTCCGCGGTGTTCGGATTCCTCGCCACGCTGCTGGCGATCATCGGATTGTACGGTGTGATGGCGTACACGGTGGCGCGTCGCACCCGTGAGATTGGCATTCGCATGGCGTTGGGTGCGATGCAGGGCAACGTGATCTGGATGGTGATGCGGGAGGTCCTGATGCTGGTGTCGATCGGTGTGCTGATCGGGGTTCCTGCTGCGTGGGCTCTCGCGAAATTGATCGAGACACAGCTATTCGGCTTGAAGGGCCGCGATCCGCTGACCATGGCGATCGCGGCTATCGGGCTGGGGCTGATCGCGTGCGCGGCGGGCTACATTCCCGCGTTTCGCGCCAGCCGCGTGGATCCATTGCGCGCTCTCAGGTACGAGTAGCGTGCGCACCGGCGGTTGAACCGCTTCCTTCGGGTGCGGCTCCTTGTCGCGTTAGGCGTGCCGACAACCGCTACTACTTCGCCGCACCGGTGTGGGCGCCACCCGCGGGATGCAGCACCAGCTTCTGCACGCGCCAGTTCAAGATCTCGGCGGCGTAAACCTCGTTCTCCGACGGACAAGCCAGCTCATGAATCCAACCGAACTCCTTGGGCTGACGGCCTGTGGCGCCGAGATAGCCGAGTAGCGAGCCATCCAGCGCGAGCTTATAGATCCGCCCCGGGAACGCGTCCGAGCTATAGAGATACTGGGTGCCGGGACCGGGCGTGATGCAGATCGCCCACGGCGCGCCGCTGCCCATGGTGCCCTGCGTGGCCGCATTTCCCTGTGGCGTCGCCCCCATCCACGCCTGAGCGTCGGGAGGCACGGGAACGTCGATGGTGATGGATCGCTGATAGGTTCCTTCCGGATCGAACACCTGGATACGGCGATTGCCGCGATCGGCGACGTAGATGTTGCCCTTCGCATCGGCGGCGATGGAGTGCGGCGTGTTGAGCTGTCCATTTTCGCGCCCCGGGGTGCCGAACGATTTCACCCAGCGGCCGTTCTTATCGAACTTGGCGACGCGTGAATTGATGTAGCCGTCGCTGATGAAAATGTTGCCCTGCAGGTCCCAGGTAACGTCGGTTGGCTGGCGGAACTGGCCGTTCACCGGCGGCCGCGGCGGATTCACGCGCGTCCACGGTCCGGCTTCGTCGGAGGCTTCCTTCTTGCGCCCGAACACCATCTGGACGCGCCCATTGGGATCGAACTTGATGATCATGTCCGAGCCCTTGTCGATCGCCCAGATGTTATCGTCCTTATCGATGCGGACGGCGTGGGCGTAGCTCCAGGCGTACAGATTGTGGCCGATCTCGCGCAGATATTTTCCGGTGGGATCGAATTCGAGAAGCTGTGCGGCGGTCGCTCCGTAGGCAGGGCCGGTGGAGTTACCGCGTGAGAACACAAAGATGTGGTGCTTGGAATTCACCGCGACGCCGGAGGCCTCGCCAAAGTGAATGTCGGGTGGCAGCTTGAAAAAATTCGGCACGGAATCGAAGGGGATTTCTCCCGGCTGCGCGAACACGGTGGCGCTTGCAAGCGCGACGGCAATCGATAGGATAGGTTTCACGGGTTGGTCTCGACTTTCGCCCGACTATTTTACTGCATGCGCGGAAGCGGTTCGCGATCGGCCGCACGATTGAGAACCCCGCCTAACGCGCTCCATACTGTCGCGCCTCAGTTCTGACGACCCGGTTTTGAGGAGGCGCGACAGTATGAAGCGCGCTAGGCGGGTCCCGGAAGCTTTAGTTCGCGCTGGGGCGCTCGATGTGATCGACCACCATCACACGGTACGGCCCCTTTTGCGAGACGAGCTTGATGCCGAGTTGCGTGCGCAAGGCATCCTGAATGTCGAGCGAAGGATCGGCATCAGGCGGAGGCGGCGGTGCATTCAGCGGCACGGGGGTGAACTCGAGAATGAAATCGACCATTCCGAGCTCCGTTTTATCAATCAACGGGCGATTCAATCCGATACCCGCGCTGATGGTGTCGCCTAAAAATCCGATGGTCACGTTTCGTCCTGCGAAACGCACGCGCTTCCGTTCGTTCGGTGGCATCGGATAAATTCCGTTGCATAACTTTGGAAGATCGCCAGCGGGCGTGTGGAGGACGTTGGCCTCTGGAGCGGTTGTGATCGAACAAGGAGCGTCCTTTGGATGAGCCCACAACTGCGGCCCCAGCGTGCCCGGCTTAATCAGCACCATCGCCAGCACCGGAACCTGGCGTGTCTCGTCATGGAAAGCGAATTTGAATCGCTCGGCAAGCAGCGACCGCATCATCAACCGCATTCCATTCTTGCCTGGATCAGATGCTGCGCGAGCTTCGATGTCGTAATGGTCGCTGATCCAGGAGGGGAACTGGGGCATTAGCGATTGCAACTGATTTCCGCTCAATTTATATGCGAAGGAAATATACATCCAAGCCGGTTGTCCGGTCGCGCGAAAGAGTCCGCCGTTCGGTGTGTACACATCGCCCGGACCGAGCGGGAAGTTCGAGTTCGGAGTCTCGTCAGACTTGCTGGGCTTGATCGACGCGACTTCGAATTTCTGCTGGCCGCTCGCCAGCATAGAAAAGAAGAGAACCGCACAGAGTGCTCGCATCACAACAGCCGGAAGTTGACCTGGATGGTCGCGATCACAGGCACCGGCAGTCCTTGCTTCGTGCCCGGCTGGAAATGCCACTGCTTTACGGCATCGATGGCCTTTTGATCCAGCCCCAGGCCGAGTCCCTGGGTCACCTGGAAGTCCGAAGTCGAACCATCTTCGCCGATGGTCACCAGCATCTGCACCGTGCCTGCCAGCTTCGCCGCGCGAGCTTCTTGTGTATATTCCGGCTCGACTTTCCGGATCAGTTTCGGCTGGCTCACGTCACCGCCGATTTTGTACACGCCGGATGCCACCTGCGTGTGAGACGCGGAATCTCTCGATTTGTCGATCTCCACCGCTTGCCGTTCGAACTGACCAGCAACGTCCGGGCGGCCGTCCTGCTGTAGGAACTTCGCGTAGACGTGCATCACCGTTGCCGCGTCGGGCGAGTAAGGCTTGGCGATATTCAACGCGTTCTGAAATAGCGTATCGGCGCTGGACGCATCGCCCTGTTTGGCGCGAACCGTCGCGGTCCACATGATCGGCAGCGCGGCGTTCGCGGGATCGGCATTCTGCGCGCGCTGATAATAAATCCGCCGCTTGATCCAGATCTTTGTTCAGCACCGCTGATGTCCCCAGGAAAGTCAGCGCTTTCGCCGATTCCGGACGATCGCCCAAAATCGCGATCGCGCGATTGTAAAAATCCTCCGCCGAGGCTCGATTGTCGCGCCGCTGTTCCAGCTCGCCCAGCTTCATCAGGCCGACCGCATAATCGTTGCTCTGTTGCCCGGACACCTGTCCGCGAATTTCGGCAGCCGATTCGAGCAGCTTCTTGGCGACATCGAACTTCTGCCGCTGTTCCGCGCCGGCCGCTGTCATTTCCAGAATCTCGTGGTTGCGTTGCGAGATCGCGGCGCGAATGACGACATCGATATCGGTAGGAAGAGGCGTGCTGGAATCCTGCGCGCGCACCGCGGCGAGCGGTACCACCAGGACGATCGCGAGGGCCCCCGCAATCCACGTAGCCGCGCGATTTGGCCGGGCGCGATTGGTCCTGGTATCGAGAATTGCGACCACGCGGCTTTCCAGTTGCGAACGCCGCGCCATCGGGATTGCAGCCGCCCATCCCAATGTTGCGCTGGCGTGCGCCCTGGCGATTTCGATCAGATGATCGGCGTAGTCCACAGCGCGCGCTCCGGCTTGAAGCACCAGATCATCGGTGGCATGCTCGCGGTCTTTCAGAAGTTCGCGCCATGCGATCCAAGCTAAGGGGTTGTACCAGTAAAGCGTCAGAATGACGCGTGTGATGAGATGCGCCGCGACATCGCCGCGCAGCACATGCGCCAGCTCATGCAGCAACACCACGCGACGCCGCTGCTCGGTCCATTGATGGGCATCCGCAGGCATGAAAATCGCGGGCTTCCATAGTCCGAACGTCATGGGCATGGAGCCGGGAGCGGTTTCCAGAACATCGACCCGCGAGTATAGCCCGATCGAATGGGCCAACTGGATCGGCAAGTCACGATCTCCAAAGGGACGCGCATGGCGCCGGACCCGCCACATCGCGGCGCAGCCGAGCAATAAACGCGCCAGCCCGATCGCCACGCCCAGCGCCCACAGCGTCAGAACCGATCGCCGCCAATCGATGCGAAGCGGCGATTTAGTGATCTGCGCGCCGCCGCGCTGGTTTGCCGGAACAGACTCCGCACTCTGCGCGACACCAGCGGATGTCGCGGTGGTCTGAAACGTCGCCGTAGCAGCCGCCAGCAGCCTGCCTCCCGGCATCTTCAGATCGGGCAACGACGCAGACAGAAACGGCAACGCGAGCAGAGCGATCGCCGCAGCGATCCACACCACGTGGCGCGACGCGGCCGATCGACGCCGCATCAACCACGCGACGATCCGCGCCAGCCCGAGGATCGCGACACTCTTCAACGCCACGCTGACGGCGAATGCGAAGGTCATCTTATTTCTCCTCTTTTCTGGCTTGGTCGATCATCTCCGCCATGCGGTCCAGATCCTCCCGGCTGACGCGCGAGGAATCGAGCAGCGCTGCTACAGCCTCGCGCGGCGCACCACCAAAGAACGTATCGACCAGGTGCTTTACCGCGGACTTCTTAGCCTTTTCGATCGCCACCGTGGGAGCGTAAACGTAGCGCAGACCTTCGCTGCGATGCCTGACGTGGCCCTTCTCCTCGAGCACGCGCAGCATCGCACGCACGGCGGAATAGCTGGGCGCATCCGGCATCGCGGCGCGAACTTCCGACGCGGAGCTCTTGCCGTGCTGATACAAAATGTCCATGATCTGCCGCTCGCGGCGGCTGAGCTTGACGGCGCTCATCGGGCGTGATCCTGCTGCGGAGTTAGCATCATGCTAGAAAACTAGCAGGGATTCGCGGGCGTGTCAAGGGGGCGTCTATCGAAAGAACTTAACCAGCGCTTCGCGTTCCTGCTCGAATTCGTCCAGCAGCGCGATCGTCTCTCTTTCGCCGATCTCGAGCGAAGTGACGAACCGCGCGTCGCCTTCGGAACACAGGTACTGATCGGCCGCGTAGACTACCTGCGCCAGCCTCACTTCGGTGTCTGACGACCCAGGTTCGGCGGAAGGATGGTGGTGATACAGCACTGCGGTTTGAATGGGGACGGGCAAATTCCAGACGCCCAAAGCCGCCGCCGATAGCTCGGCGTGTTCGAGTCCCAGCACATTTGTCTCGGGCTCTCCCGCGGTGATCGCTTCGTATTCGCGCGGCAGGCTGAGCGCGATCAATAGCTCGCCTACGTCATGCAGCAAGCCCGCGATAAAGGCACCCTCGCCGTAGATCACCGGAACGCGCTGCGCGATGCAATCGCTCAAGATCGCGACCGAGGCCGAGTGCACGTTGAAGCGGGCCATCGACCACGATGCGGGCATCTGCGCGCCGTTCCAGATGCGCGTGATCGACATGCCCAGCGCGGCGTTGCGCACTTTCTCAATTCCCAACAGCGTCAGCGCATGGCGCACCGAATTCACCGTGCCGCGCCGTCCGTACATCGCTGAATTCACCAGTTGAAGGATATTTGCCGCGATCACGGTATCTTTTTCGATCATCTCGCCCAAGCGTGCGTAATCCACATCGCTTCCGGCGAGCATCGCTAACAGTCGATTCAGGATGATCGAGAACGGCTGCATCCGGCTCAATCCGCTTAGGGCTTTCTTTCGATACGCCGCCGTCATCTCGGCAGGAACCCGGCATTCGCTGGTCGTCATCACAATGGCGTTATCGGATTGCCCGGGCGAAGTATGAATGGGGAAATTCCGGGTATGCTAACGAACATGACCGGCCGCTTTGTGATGTTCCTGATGATCGCCGCGTTCGCGCGCGCCGAGTTTCTGCGTGTCGAGGTGGCGATTCGCGATATGAATTGCGAACCATGCTCGCAATCGCTGCAATCGTCTCTTGAACGCATGCGCGGGGTCGAAAAAGTGGAGGTCGATTTCAAGACTGCGGTGGTGCGCGTGAAGCTGGCAGAGAAAACGCGCATCGGTGTCGATCAGGTATGGGACGCTATCAAGCGCGTGGGATTCACTCCCGGCGAAACTACCGTCACGGTTCGCGGCGCGGTGCACGCATCGAAGCTTGAAGTGCCTGAAACCGGAAGGACTTTCGTGATTGAAGGGCGTGTGACGGAAGGGGATGCGGTCGAGTTAACTGGAACCATTGCGCCGCCGCCTGATCCGCGCACGCCGATTGTGATTCGCGTGAAGTAGCTAGTGGTGTGCGTCACAAATTCCAACTCTTCTGGAACAAGGTGGGGCGGACCCCTGGTCCGCGGCCGGCGCCCTCGCCGGCCTTTGGCTTCAGCACGCCAGCCGGGCCGGGGGGCCCAGCGCGGACGAGGGCGCCCGCCCCACTTAATGTGCAATCTGTGTGACGCACTACACTAGATTGGCTGGGGAGGGCTAGAACCCTAGCTTTTTATCCAGCTCAGCGGTCACCTGAGCGAGCCGCTCCGGATTGCGAATCAAATTTCCTAATCCGTACTGGGCATACTCGCGATAGAACAGGTCCACCGCCGCCAGCGACATCGCGTACGCGATGCGCGCGTGTTCAGTATCCAGGCGCGACCAATCCTGCCCCAGTTGTTCGAGCCGGGGGAGCTGCTTCGCCTTCGCCATCGTCGTGATGCGATCGAGAATCGGCTGCGACAGCGTATCGCCCGAAAGTTTCTGCGCCAGACCTTCCTGCAACCACGCGGGCCAATGGCCCAGCATGGAAAGGCAGGCGTGCGTGGTTTCGTGCGCCAGAACGCGACGCAGTTCCGCATTCACTCCCTGACCGCCAGCCACAGGCACGCGAATTCGTCCGTCATATTGGCCCCCGCTCCATTCGGCAGAGTTGGTGGTGATGCGATACGCTTCGCGGCTTTGCACGATCGCGGTGACGCGCTCCTCCGGATGACACCCCACCTGCGCCGCGATGCGAGCGTATTCCTCGTCCATGGCACCCAGCATTTGACGCGCGGTTTCAATGGGAACCACGCCGTCGTCATAGCGCAGCACCACGCGCATTCCGACCAGCTTTTGCGTGCTCAGATCGCCTTTCCGCTCCCGCTCCACTCGCGCGATCAATTTGTCGATTTCCGGATTCGGCTCCATGGCAACCGAAGAGCGCCAGTATGCGACCGCCTGACGCGGATCGTCGGATCGCCAGGCAGCGACGCCGGCCAGCGCCAGCAGCGACGGGTCTTTTTTCTTGCGAAGCTCGCCCTCCAGAATTTCGAGGGCGCGCGCGGGTTGACTGGTCTCGAGCAGATGCGCCGCATCGGCGATGGGCCCCTTGGGCGCGTGCACCAGCGAAGGGAGCGGCGCGGAATTGTCGACTGCTCCGAGCAGCTCAGCGGCATCCAGCCATCGCGCACCCCTGCGGTTGCGATCGAAATCCTCAACCCCTTCGATCGCGCTGGCCGGAAGATAGCCGTCGAACGTTTTGCCACCCGCTTCGGCGGTGACTTTGTAACATGGAACGCTCTCGCCGGATAGCGCGAAGCGAATGGTGAGGGTTGCGCCGGCCGGCAAAGTGGTGATGACGTCCTCATCCGTGGAGCAACCGCTGCGCAGTGGAGTTTGGTCGGTTTTTACGGAAGTTGAAAGAAGAAGGAGAGCGAACAGGACCGGCATGTTTCGAGCATAGGGCGAAAGGTCGGGGAAGTCCCTCGGGGAAACCGCTTAGTTCCCCGAGGGATCTACGTCAGCGAGAAGCCCGGTCGCTAACTTCGTGTGAAATCACCTGCGCATGTTCCAGGACCTTCGGGTCCCTGATACCAAACGCGAGCGCTTTCTTCATCTCGGCATCCGCGCGCGAATATTCGCCGCTCGCCGCGAGCGACCATGCATACGCGTCCAGCGTGTAAGCATCATGACGCCGCGCGGCTTCCTTTTCGGCAATCGCCAGAGCCTTGGCGGGCTGCCTGGCGTGATCGATGTAGTACGCGACCAGTTCATGATTCGAGTTATCGGCGAGTCCGGATTCAGCCAACGACTTCTTTTCGAATTCAACGAATGCCTGGTTCGCGTCCGCTTCGCGGCCGGCGAGTGCGAGCGCTTCGCCCAGCGCGAACTGATTTTCGGCATGCGGAGCCGCGTTGTAGCGCTTTTCAAGCAGCGCCACGGCATCGTCATAACGCTTCTGCGCGCTTCGAATTTGCGCCAGCATACCCAGCGCGTAATGATAATTCGGGAACAGGCCCAGCGCGCCATTGGCGTGATTCTCCGCGGCCGTCAGATTTCCCGACAACAAATTGAGATGCGCGATCTGCGTCAGCAGCCAGGCGCGATCTTCCATTTCCTGATACGGCGTCGAATCGTAGGCGGCCTGCATCAGATCGATGGCGCCGCTGAGATCGCCATGCAGTTCGCGAAGATACGCCGCGCGCGTCAATCCCGCCACGTTGCCCGGCCGGATGTTGAGCATCCACTGCGCCGCGTCGACTGCTTCCTGATAATTGCCGAGTTCGGCATTGGCGTCGACCAGATATCCGTACACCGTCACGTCGTCCGGCACCTGCTTGTTGAGCTTCATCGCGACCTCGCGAGCTTTCGCGAATTCGTGACGCCCCAGCAACAGCCATGCCTGCGTCTTCAATCCTTCGAAATTATCGGGCGAGAGCGCGAAGGATTTCTTCATTGTCTCCTCGGCTTTCGTGTAGAACGCGACATCCGACGTTTCGCGAGCGCGCCGCGCATACGCCATCGCCAGCGCGTTGTAGTAAGGAACATGATCCGGCTTCTTGGCGACATCCGCCTGCGCCTTCTGAATGCTGAGCTCGGCCGGAGTCAGAACGGGTTGAGTGGTTGCAGTTTGCGCGACGAGCGCCGCCGCGGAAAAAATCAGAACTCCAAGAATCTTTTTCATGATGGGCCTCTTTTCAAGAACTTTTATTAGGAAGGGGCAGGTTTCGAGAGCTTGTTGAAAAAGGGGACAGACCGCTCTGTCCACGCCAGTGGGACCACCTGTAATCGTCGTGTTGCGGATGGGGACAGAGTAGTCTGTCCCCTTTTTCAACAAGCTCTCGAAACCTGCCCCTGTTTGATTTAGTTAACGGGACAGACCGGCATTGGCGAGCAGCCGGGCAATCCCGGACCGCTCGAATGCGCGCTGTCGCGTCCGTCATACGCCGGCGCCAGGAACGGGAACGTCGACTGCATGGGAGCCGCCGAAACGTTCACGCCATCGCCGATACGCGTGCCGAACTTCACCGGATCGACCAAGATCCCGGCAATCGCACGAGCCGCGATATCCAGCACGTCATCCACGGGACGACGTCCGTTCGGGAATCCGGCGTTATCGCCTACCAGGAACCCGAGCCGCTGCGCATTCGCAACCGGCGTCGGCGCGATACCCGTGTTGAGCCGCAGCAGATCCGCGATCGGACCGGCATCGGCAGCAGTGCAGCCGGGGCAGATCGGGGGAGCGTACTGCACCAGCGGAAGCAGGTCGGTACGCGGCGGCGCAGGAACCGGAATACCGATGGTCGAAAACACCGTGGCCAGCAGCGGCGAAAGGAAGAAGCTGGCGAACTGGCCGTCATGGCTGGGGATGTCGGTGCTGAATTTATCCTTCGAACCCGTGCCGATGATGCCTTCGTTGATCAGCGGATTGCCCATGCGCTGCACTTGCGCCCAGGCGCCTTCGCCGGTCTCTTCGCCATCGCGAAGAACGCTGGTCTTGCGGCGCGAGGTGGTGCCCCATGTGCCGATCACCGCGCGCTTATCGCTGGCCATATGCGCCTGGCCGTCACGCGTCAACATCGTGATGGGAACTTCGAGTGCGATGGTGTTCACGTTGAACCCGGCCAGCGCGTTGGGCGCGTAGTTGTGCTGATTGTCCATATCGATCGCGGTCGATAGCACGCCGCCGCCCGCTGCTACGCGGAAATTCAGCGAATCGAAAAAGCCGCCGAGATCGATATAGAAAGGATCGCCGACCGTGCCCGCGAACACGCGAACGTTGTTCGCCAGCTTGTAGACGCCTTCCTGGCGCAGCGCCGCGTAGTTCGGCATGGTGCGCGGACCAACGTTGGTCGGAACGGCAGTGAGAGTCTGGCCCATTCCAAGATCGGTCTCCTGGAACTTGGTGATCATCTTGACGCTGTAGGTCTGAACGGTGTTAAGCCCGGCAGCGCCCGGCCCGGTCAGCGAAGTGATCGGCGGAATGCCCGCCAGATTGCCTACGTAACCGGTGAACAATCCGGGATTGTTGATGGTGGTCTGGAAACGGAATTGAAATTTGACGTCTTCGATTCCGTCGTTGTCCCAATCGACCTTCATCTCATAAAGGATGCCGGGATCGAACGGGAAATAATTCGGCCCGTTGCTCGGCTCGAGAAAAGGATCGACGTTCAGGATCATGATCACTTTGCTGGGATCTTCGGGGCTGACAAACGCGAACCAATCGGTAATGTCGGCCTTTTGATCAAGAGCGGTAATCGGCGCTTCGCGATGGCTGGCTGCGAACGTCGATGGGGTTGCCATCAATGCCGCGAGCAGCA
Organism: Terriglobia bacterium; assembly: GCA_963819125.1. Classification (GTDB taxonomy): domain Bacteria; phylum Acidobacteriota; class Terriglobia; order Bryobacterales; family Bryobacteraceae; genus Palsa-187. The sequence continues at coordinate 667,806 of CAWFUQ010000001.1, read as the reverse complement.
CAGACATCGCTGGGCGAAAAATAGATCGGTGAATTTGCATTCAGTACTTCCTCCCTGGGAAATTGTCTTTTCACTTGCCCATACGGAGTGCGCACGGCGAACGGATTCGCACTCGTCGAGAATTTCAAAACCGACCGTGCGGTAGGTTTCTCACATCACAGAGATGCTCCCGGCGGCATAAATCCGAATGGCGCGCAGTTGCGTAATCCTGAGTGCAGCCCGCAAGAGGAAAAAAAGCAGTAGCACGATTGTGCATCTGGTGCTACGATGAACCAACGACGGAGAAAGCACGTTGACCTATTTCTTAGCGCTCGCGATAGCCATCCTCTCCGCGGCCGATCAGAACCCTCCTCCGCCGGCACCGGGAGACCCGAAGCCGCAGATCGCGCCGGTGAAGGAAACGGTCACAGTGACTGCCGACGTGAAAGAAGTGGACGTCTCGCATCCCGATCCAGCGCAGCGCGTATTAGTGCGCGAAGAAATTCTGGACGCCAATCCCGGTCGCCCGGGTGCGCCGGTGTCGATCCCCGGTCTGCCGATCGAAACGGCGTCGAGCGGAATCAAAGCGCCGCAGTATTTTGCTCCGGGCGTGGCGGGCGATCACGGCGAGCCCATCGCGAGCTTCATTCAAGTGGGTAGCTATCTTCTGCCGAACAACCTCAGCGCTAATGCGCACGGCAATGGCTATTCCGACCCGAACATCATAGTTCCATCGCTGATCGAAAGCGTGGAGGTCAACGGCGGATCGTTCAACGTGCTCGAAGGGAATCATGCCGTGGATCTGGGTGCGGTGTACGGATTGCGATCGAGTATCGAGCCTTACGCCACGCTGACCGGCGACGCCCGCGACGCGGATTTGAGCGCAGGATGGCGGTGGGTCGCGGCGCAGGTTTCGTACGGCAATGGATTTCTGGACACGCTGGAGCATCGCAAGCAATACAAGTTGAATGCGCTGAAGAGCTGGAATGTCGGCCATCACACGCTTTCGGCGCTGTTTCTGGGTTACTACGGCCAATCGATGGTGCCCGGTCTGGTCCCGATTAACGTGCCGGACTTGCACGACACGATAGATCCGCGCCAGCGCGATCAGACGCACACCGGCGAGGTCGCGTTCAATGATGTCTGGCACGTGTCGAACAATTCCGAGTTGCAGTTGTCGTCGTTCTTTCGCACCTACAATCTTTCGCTCTATTCCAACTTTGGCGACGGCCTGATCCGGCAGAGCGAGTTCCGTACTGAGGCGGGCGGCAACTCGACCTACGTTCGAAAAATCAATTCGCATCTCACGATTCTTTCGGGCTTAGATTATCTTCGTGAGGCTCCGCGTCGTGATGATCTGGATCACTATCTTTCGACAAACACGTCGGTTTACGGACCGCTCGTGCCGGTGACTGCGAACAACGTGACGATCAATCTGGTCTCGCCGTATCTTGCGATCGATGGCAACATCGTGTCCTGGCTGCACTACAATCTGGGCTGGCGTCGCGATCAGGTTGGCTTCGATAATCAGGATCTGCTGATACTTGCGAACTCGTTCAACAAATGGCAGGGGATCAATTCACCGAAAGCCACGCTGGCGATTCTTCCTCCGGAGCGATTGATGCTGCCATCGATTTCCTTGAGCTTCGGCGAATCGTTTTTCACTAACGATCCGCGCATCGGCACTGGAATCGTACAGGGGAGTTTAATCAGCCAGGCGCACGCTTACCAGGCCGTCATCAGCAAGACGATTCTCAAAACGGATTTTCGTGTGACGCTGGGCCACGTTACCCAGGAAGCGTCGCTCGCCAAGATCGATCCCGATACCGGCTTGCAGTTCAACGAAGGCCCTAGTCGAAATCGATATATCACCGTCGCCGCCCGCCGTTATTACAAGCTGGGATTAATTCAGGCATCAGTTTCGAAAGCCGATGCGCGAGATTTATCGGACGGCACGCCGGTTCCCGAAGCTCCTCGTACGATTGTCGATGTGCTGGGCACGCTTGATCGGTTGCCGTTTCATCTGCAAGCTCGCGTGGAGTTTGAAGAAGTCGGGCAGAAGCCGCTGGGCGATGGGTTCGTGAGCGTCCCGGTGCGTGAATTCCGCGGCGCGATCGTGCGCGGATTCATGAATGGAAAAATCAACGCGGGAGTGCACTTCCAGATCGCGAGCGGGTACACGGGGCAGACTACGGAAGTGCTCGCATTGCCGGGTGAAGGGGAGCCGTTCGAAAGGGTGACCGGCGTGTACATTCCTTCGTACGCGACGGTTTCGTTCTCCTACAAATTCGGCAAACGTTAATTCAGGAAATACGTGCGATACAGCGTGTCGCGCTGCTTGGGAATGAATCCCGCGTCGCGAATCAAGCGGCGCAGCTCTTCTTCACTGGCGCGATGATGCGCGCCCGCCGCGCTGACCACGTTTTCTTCGATCATGATGCTGCCCACGTCGTTGCCGCCGAAGCGCAGCCCGACCTGGCAGGTCTTCAATCCCGGCGTCACCCAGGACGACTGGATGTTCAGAATATTTTCGAGATAGAGACGCGAGATCGCCAGCGTCTTCAAGTATTCGACCGCCGTCGCCTCTTCCTTCACGAAGCGGCCGAGCGAGGTGTTCTCGCGCTGGAAGCTCCAGGGAATAAACGCCGTGAATCCGCCGGTCTCTTCCTGAATCTGGCGCACGATGTCGAAATGATTCATGCGCTGCTCGATGGTCTCGCCGGTGCCGAACATCATCGTCGCCGTCGTCCGCAATCCTAAAGAGTGACAAGCGCGATGCACGTCGATCCAATCGTTCACCGACGATTTCAGCCGGCTGATGCGATGGCGCACTTCGTCGTCCAGAATTTCGGCGCCGCCCCCGGGCAGGGAATCCAAGCCCGCGTCTTTCAATCGCGACAGCGTGTCGTACAGCGATAGATCGCTGACTTTGGCAATGTTCACGATCTCGGGCGCCGAAAAACAGTGGCACCAGATATCGAAGCGCTGTTTGATCGATCGCAGCAAATCCTCGTACCACTCGATTTTCAATTCCGGATGCAAACCGCCCTGCATCAGGATTCCGGTGCCGCCCAGATCGATGGTTTCCTGGATCTTCTGGAAAATTACTTCTTTCGGATGAACGTAGCCTTCGGCATGACCCATTGGGCGATAGAACGCGCAAAAGCTGCAATATTCGGTGCAGAAATTGGTGTAGTTGATATTGCGATCGATGATGTAGCTGACGATGCCGTCGGGATGCAGTTTGCGGCGCACCGCGTCGGCGGCCATGCCGATGCCGATCAGATCGTCACTGCGGTAGAGGTCAATTGCTTCTTGCCGTGTCATCATGTCTTTTTTTGAAACCGGCTTACGCCGGCACCACCTGCCGCTCCAATTTCGACGCCTGTTCCAGATACAACTTCATGCCCGCGTAATCGCGATCCGTCAATTCAAACACGATATGCTCCGTCAGATATTTTCGCACCAGCGGGGCATCGAACGCGCGTGTCGCCGATTCCGCAGCGACGATCTCGTCGATGCGTGCCGCGCCGAAGCGGTAAGAATCCAGAAACGCGGTGGTTAACCGATCGTTCACGACGCCCTTGCGTCCCGCCCACACTGCGAACACCATCGGCAATCCGGTGAGCGAATTCCACTCGCCGCCCAGGTCCAGTGTTTCGAACGGCAACGTCTGCGGATCGACGCGCAAGGCCGCATCGCCGATCAACAGGGCCGCATCCGCTTCGCCCAGCATCGCCGCCAGATCCGCATGGCGCGAAATCACGCTCGGCGTCGCTCCGTACTTTTCGGCTAGAATCACCCGCGACAGCATCACGGAAGTTCGCGAGCCGGAATCGGTCGCCAGTGTTCGGATTTCGCGAAAGGGAACTTTGGAGATCAGCAGAATGCTGCGCACCGGGCCATGGCACGCGATTCCTGTGCCTGGAAAATAATCGAGACCCTGCCGAGCAACTTCGATCACCGGCGCGATGCCAATCTCCGCTTGACCCGACGCGATCTGATCGGCGCACGCCGAAGGCAGCGCGAAGCGCAGATCGAAAATGCCTGAGCCATCGGAAGGCCCCGCTCCGTGGAGCATTCCCCACACCAGCGGGACCGTATTCAGATAGCTGACCGCACAAACGCGCGGCATCGAAACTGCGGGACTCGGCAAGCGCTACTGAGGCCCCAGATAAGTGACGTGGCAGTAAGTGCCCAGTCGCACGTTGTAGGCGAGATAGAGGCCGTCGTGATCGGGATCTTCGTAAATCACGATCTGATCGCTGTCCCACAGCCAGTCGCCGCAGAAGCCGATATCCGCCGGCCAGATCGACCAGTAGAAATTGTTGAACCAGAAACGATTCGGGCCGCCGCCGCCCAGACGCCACACGTGGCCTTTTCCGAATCCGCCGCTGAAGCGGCCATGTTCGAACGGACGGTCCACATGAAAACGCGGATCGTTCTTACCGGAATCGTGGCCGATCCATTTATCGTTGGTGTGGACGTGCGGAGCTTCCGGATGGCCGGACTTGTCGGAGAAGCTCTTGGGCGGTTCGGCAGGCTTGGCGTTGGCCTTGGGCGCCTTCGCCGGAGCGGGACCGTGCGCCGGAACATGTCCGCCGCCGACATCTTTTGCGTGCTGAGCAGGAGGGGCGCTTTTTTGTCCGCCGCGTTGCGCGAGAGCCATAAAGGTCGCGAACGCGAATGTGGTGAGCAGTAGAGTGATTTTTTTCATGGACTATCCTCCAGGTTAGCACCGCGTGCAAAACGTTCTGACCTATTCTGCCAGAAACTTTTTCGTCTCCGCCATGAACAAATCGAATTGATCGTGATGCACCCAATGGCCTGCGTTATCGACCTTCACCAGCCGATGATTGCGAATCACAGTTGCCCGCCCATCGATTTCCGGATCTTGCGCCCAGCTCTTGCGGCCCCAGAACAGCAGTGTGGGGCATTCGATGTGGCCCAGCACTTCTTTCATGTCCGCAATATTGGTTCCGTAGGGAGGAAACGGCCGCGCGTAGTTGTCGAACTTCCAGATGATGGAACCGTCGGAGTTCCAGTTGGTCCCGTGCAGCGTGAGATGCTCGGCGACGGCGTCTGAAAGAAACGGATTCGCCTCTTTCATGCGCGCCACCGCTTCGGCGAGAGTCGCATAGCTGTGCGGCGTACGCTGCTCCAGTTTGCGCACGTTCTCGATCCAGTCACGCAATCGATCTGAGGCAGGTTTGTGCACGCGATGATTGGGCGGCGGTCCCAGCCCTTCAATCACGACCGCTTTCTTCACTCGATCGGGATAGATGCCGGAGTACAGCAACGTGATGACGCCGCCCAGCGAGTGACCGATGATGGTCAACGGAAATCCTTTGATGATGTCGCAGAGGGTGGTCAGGTCGAGCACATGTTCGGCGAGCGAGTACATCGCGCCCGGCGCCCAGGCGCTGTTGCCGTGGCCGCGCAGGTCAAGCGCGTAGACGTGATAATCGTCACGCAGGGCTCGCGCGACCCAGTCCCACATGCGCGCGTGATCCAGGCCGCCGTGCACCAGAATCAGCGCGGGTTTTCCATCGGTGCCCCAATCCCAGAATTGAAGCTTGAGGCGATCGGAATAGAAGAAGTGCGAGACGGGTTCCAAGTCCTTTATGTTGGCACAAACGTCTCTATAATCGAGTCATGGCCACGATTACCACCCGGCCGATGACATTCGAGGAGTTTGCCAAACTTCCCGAACCGCAAGGGCTCCGCTACGAGCTCCATCATGGAGAACTCGTAGAGATGCCCAAAGTCAGAACGCGGCACGCATGGTGCCAGGAGCGGCTCGTCGATTTGCTTAAGAAGATTGTTGGCGATGCGGGCGTCGTATTTCCTGAGTTGGGCTTCACAACTTCGGATGATGACTACCGGCAAGCCGACGTAGCATACCTGCCACGTAGTCGCTGGAATGGTCTTGATCCCAATGATTTCTTGCGCGGTGCGCCAGATCTAGTGATTGAAGTGCTTTCGCCGTCAAACACGATTTCGGAGATGCGTGACAAACGCAAACTTTGTCTGTCAAACGGCTCCATTGAGTTCTGGCTGATAGATTCATCGCAGCGCGAGGTTGAAGTGTACAGAGCGGATCGAGAACTGACCACCTACAAGGCGGGTCAGCAGATCCCCCTATTCTTCGGGGAGAGCTCGACGATTTCGGTGGACGCGATTTTCGAGCAAATTTAAAAATCCACGCGCACGCCGAGCTGGATCACGCGCGGCGATTCCTGAAATGGCGTGCTGGCGGGGAATCCTGATTTATCGAACTGCTGCAGTCCGAACTGCGCGAAGCCGAATCCGGAACAGCCTACATACGGGCACGACGACGAATTCGGATTGTTGAGATTGGCGTGGTTCAGCACGTTGAACGCGTCGGCGCGCAGCGTCAGTCGGCCCGATTCGCCAAGCCGCGCGAGCGCGAATCTTCGCGATAAAGAAACGTCGGCACTGTAGATTCCCGGTCCTTCGAACGCATTGCGACCGATGTTGCCGACTTGTCCAGCCGCGGGAATCGCGAATGCCGCAGGATTCAGAATCTGCACGCCGCCTGGAGCCGGAGCGTTGATGATGGCGGGTGAGCCGATCAGATTCGGGCGATTGTTGAACAGAAATTGCCCCGCGCCGCTGGCGAACAAAGAGGGCGCGAGAGGACTGTACGGAAATCCCGAGCGCATCGCCGTGACCAATCCCACGGTCCAATTACGAAGATAGCGACCGGAGCCGGGAATCTCCCAGACGGCGTAGGCGACGGCGTTGTGGCGCTGATCGAAATCGGCAGTGGCGCGATCGCCGTTGCTGTCGAACTGGCGCGTGAACGCAGCTGGTCCGGCGCTGCTGGTCTGCGGGTTAAAAGCGAGATTGAAATTGAGGAACGATTGGGCCAGAGGCTCGCTCTGATTATCGATCGCGTGGCTGAGCGTGTAGGAAAACTGGAGCTGTAGATTCGAGGCGCGATAGCGAATCACCGCCTGCCCGGCGTAGTAGTCCGAAATCCCCTGGTTGCCGTAGTAATTGAGCATCGGCAGTGAAGGGTTCGCGACGCCGAAAAGATTGCTGAAGCTGACCGGCGCACTCAAAGGCCGATTCACAATATCGGCGGTGAGCAGTTCTCGTCCGAGCGAGCTGACGAAGTTGGTTTGAATCGTGAAGCGGTCCGAGATGCGATGCTCGAGTCCGAGAAATCCGTTTTCCGCGTAACCGCTGCGCAGATTGCCTTGGAAAAACGTGATCGATTGTTCCGAGGGTCCGAAAGTGAACGCCGGCAGCACCTGCAGATTCGTTGCAGCAGCGGCCTGCAGGACGGGAAGTTGAAACGGAATATTCGGATTGAATGCAGTCGCCAGCAGCAGATTGTTGGCTTGCATGGTCAGCCAGATATTGTCGAAGGGACGATCGTAAAAGATACCGAATCCGCCGCGCAGAACCAGGCGCGAGCTCTTGAGCGGACTGTAAGAAAATCCGCCGCGTACCGCGAAGTTGTGATTGTCGGCGTGGTAGAGCTGCTCGTCTCCCGATCCCGGGAAAACGACGCTTGCGCCGGCGATCCGCTGCACGAAGTTCGCGCCCGATCCCAGTTGCAACTGCGCATCTTTCTGCGATCCGACGTTCTCTGGTGAGCCGAAATTTTCGTACCGCAATCCGAAATTCACTGCGAGGCTGGGGGTGATCTTCCAGCTATCCTGCGCGAACAGGAAAAACTGCTGATAGCGATAGTCGCGATTATCGTTGGGCGCGACGTTGGCCGTGGGATTCTGGCGCAGACGCGAAATTTCGAGCAGCTCGGCTTGTCCCGCCGCGAAGCTTTGAAGATTGGCGAAATCAAAAAGTCCATCCTGAAACGGCGTGACGTTGGTCGACAGATGCCGTGCAAGAAATCCACCGCCGACGGTGATCACGTGAGGCCCGCGTGACCAGATCACGTTGTCGACAAGTTCGAAATTGTGGCCGCGATTCTGAAAGGAATAGGGCAGGGGACTGCCGGGCAGCGTGGCGCCGTCGCCCGAAAACAGAATCGGAATTTCGGGATGCGCGCGATCGAAGCCGATCTGATCGGTGGAGAATCCCAGGCGAGCTTCATTTGTTAGAGATGCGTTGAACGATCGCAGCCACGCGCCGCCATAGCTGTTGGCGCCCTGCGTCAGCGGCGTGACAAAGGCGGGATAAGGCGTCCATGAAAAATCGGGCTGGCGGTCTTGTTGAATGGTGGCGCGGAACAGGAATCGATCGGCTCCGTCGCGGCGCAGATAATCCGTGCGCGGCGCGACCAGTAGGCGATTGATCGCGACGGGCGGATTAACGGTGATGATGGTCTCAGGCGATGCGGTGTTCGAAACCGGCGGCGCGAAATTGGTGAGCAGATTGTGCACGGCGCTCCCGGGCGCCGTCGACGCGAGCAGCCCGGTAGTAGGGACCAGCAGATTCTCCGGATCGCTCTTGGTGCGATAACGATCGATTTCGAAAACGCCGGAGACGAACCACCGATTCGCTAGAATTGGTCCGCCGCCCGCGAAGCCCGGCTCGGTCTCACGCAAAGGCGCGCGCGAAATGCCGTTCGCATTTTCCTGAAACCCGTTGGCTGCCAGGACATCCGATTTCTGATAGTCGTAGGCGAAGCCGTGCCAGTGCGACGAAGGCGATCTGGTGATGGCGTTGGCGATGAATCCCGACGTGCGGCCGTACTCCGCGGAATAGTTCAGAGTCGAAACGCGATACTCTTCCACAGCTTCGGGAACCAGCGCCTGCAAGGGTCCGGTGATCAAGTCGTTGTTATTCTCCAGACCATCGAGCAGGAAATTCGACGCCGATGTTCGTTGTCCGTTCACCGCGAATCCCAGGCCGCGCGAAGTCCCCGAATCCGCAGTGACGCCGGGTTGCAGCGCGAGCAGCGCATACACATCGCGGCCGTTCAACGGAAGGTTGGCGATCAACTGCTGATCGATCACGGTTGACAGCGACGATTCGAGCGAACTCTCCACGCCGCGCGTTGCTTCGAACGAACCTGAGCGGCTGGTGTCGACGTCTGGTCCGAAAAACGTGACGATGGTTTTCGAGCCAGGAAGAAAAACGCTGTTGTACTGGCCTGCCTCCCAGACGTCGCTCAAGGGGCGAAGACGGAAATTGAAATCCAGACGCCCGGCTACCGCGAGTTCGATCTCCTGCAATTCCTGCGGCTGAAAGTTCGGCGCTTCGATGCGCAGGTGATAGAGGCCCGGCGAAAGCAGCGGGAGCGTGAAGTAGCCGGCTGCATCGGTAAGTTGCTCTCCTCCGATGGTTTGTTCGCCACTGCGGTACAGAACTTTCGCGTGATCGATGGGAGTTCCGTTGAGCGAATTGACCACGCGCCCCGCGATCAACCCCTGCGTCGTTTGCGCGAATCCCGGGTGCCCGAACAGCACACCTATCATGACGGCTGGTACCCAACGCAAATTGCGCATCCGTGAGGTCATGATAGCGACTTCGGTATACTGGCGGGAGAGCAATGCACTCGCGCTCTCGAAGGAACACCGTGCGTTTTGTACTTTGCGTGGCAATGTCATGCGCCGGCCTATTGCTCGCCCAGACCGGCACCGTCCAGCAATTCAATACCGGCAATCTTCCTAATAATACTGGGCTTTCCGGAATTACTAGCGGATCGGATGGCGCGCTGTGGTTCGCCGGCGCGGGCGCGACTGCCATAGGCAGAATTACGACATCGGGAACGCTTCCTCCCACGCTTTTTCCCCTACCAGCGGGATTTTCATGCCTCGGCGGATCGATTACGACGGGACCCGATGGCAATCTATGGTTCCCGATGACCTCGGCCCGCGGAACCGCGATCGCACAGATGACCACGACAGGAGCCGTGACCACGTTCATCATCGACCAGTCCGGCGCGGAGAGCCCCAGCCAAATCACCGCTGGTCCTGATGGCGGACTGTGGTTCACAGATGCGACCGGAATCGGCAGGATCAGCACCAACGGAGCGTTTACGCACTTCGGACTTTCCTCGCCCACCATAGGCATTGCGGCTGGCCCGGATGGCAACATCTGGTTCACTACAGCCGGTTCCATCGGACACATTACGACCGGAATGAGCGGGTTGGCGCTTTTTTCGACGACATTGAGCGGCGCCACATCGCCGCAGATCACGTCGGGGCCTGCCGGGAGCGGCGCGTTGTGGTTCACCGGACCGAAAAGCGCGATTGGCAAGGTCACGACCGCAGGTGTGATCACTACGATCCCCATCACGGCTCCGACGATCGGGCTGGGGCCGATCACGCTTGGCTCGGACGGTGCGATCTGGTTCGGCGGTAAAGATGCGATCGGCCGCGTCACAACGGCGGGCGCGGCGACTTCGACGGCCTTTGCGGGCAGCGAGAGCGGGATTAGCGCGGGACCCGATGGCGCGATCTGGTTCACGGATCTGATCACTGTCGGGATCACGTCGGAAGCAGGTGTCGGGCGGCTCTCGACAGGATCGTCCAACTCGGGAGCGCCCACCATCTCGCAAATCACGCCGAGTTCGATTGTGGTGAACAGCCCGCAAACGACGCTCCAGATTTTCGGCACAAATCTGCTCGGCATTGCAAAAAGTCCGTGCACGGATCCGGCGCAATCGGTCACATTCGGCGGAACGTTGGTGAACGTGACGCCGGTTTCCGCGGGCGAACTCGACGTGACCATCCCGGCGAATTTACTGACCCAGGCCGTGCAAATTCCGGTGGTGGTTTCGGTAAAGCAGATCGGCGCCACAGGCGGGTGCCAAACGCTGACCGCGAGCGGATCGGTCCAGATCACCTCCTCGTCGTCCGGTGGAGGCGGAGGCACCGGCAATCCAGTGAACGTATCGACAGCGACGTTGTTCTTCAATTCGATCGCCGGGAAGCTGCCCACGCCCGAAACGTTTTCGATCACCAGCAGCTCCGGTTCGCTCAACTACGGGATCACGATTAATTACCCGTCCTCTCCCGTAGGCGCCGCTCCCTTGAACTTTCTGAACGTGTCTTCCAGCAGCGGATTAGTGCAGCAGGGAACACCTGTGGGGATCACGGTAACTGTCAACTCACAGGCGCTATTACAGCTTGGAACCGGGAAATTTACCGCGAACATCGTGGTCAGCGCGTCGTCCAGCGGATCGGCTGTGCCAGGCACTCCGATCCCCCACGCCGGATCGGGATCGCAGACCGTCACGGTGACGTTGACGGTGAGCCCCACCGGTCTGACGGTACAAACGTTGCTGGTGTTCGGAGCATTGATCGGCGGGCCCTCGCCGCAGGATCCGCAGTCTCTGCCGGTGCTTGGTTCTGCGATTCCGTTCACCTATTCGATCCAATATGAGACGGCCAGCTCGGCAGGCGCAACGTGCAGCTCGTCGAGCATCATGACGACCACCGTCACCACTGCCCAGTGGCTGTCAGTAAGCGGCAATGGAAGCGGAGTGGGAGGCCAGAGTCTTTCGCTAGCGGTGTCTCCGGCCGGCCTTACGGCAGGCACCTATCGCGCCGATCTCAACATCGTCGCGCAAGGCGTGACGTACGACGTCGCGATTTATCTGGTGGTGCGCGGGGGTCCGACCAGCACCATTCCGTTCACCTACACGGTCGGCGGCACGCTACCGCCGGCGCAAAGTTTTACGGTCGCCAGTGGTTGTACTCCTCCGTCGGGCTTTACGTCAACGGTGCAGATCGCGGTTTCGAGCGATCTCTCCTGGCTCAACGTAACTCCCCCCAGCACCAACGCGGGCGCCTCATACAGCGTGAGTGCGAACCCGGTCGGGCTGCAGACGGGGACGTACTTCGGCACGGTGGTGTTGACCGATTTCGCGGGAGATGTCTCGGTGGCATCGGTGGTTCTGACCGTAACGTCAGGGACCGGGCCGATCACTTCCGCGCTGCCGCACTTCGCGGCTCAGGATGTCTGGACCACTGGAATTTTCGTGATCAATACGTCGAATACCAAATCGGCGAGTTATACGGTCGCGTTTTACGACGACAACGGCAATCCCGAACCGCTGCCGTTTTCCAGCGGAACAACCAAGAGCCTGACGGGCACGCTGCCCGCACTCGGATCGGCGTATTACGAAGCGAGCAATCCCGCCGCGCCAGTGATCGCCGGATGGGGTCAGATCACGTCCGATCCTTCCATCGTGATTCAGGCATTGTTCCGCGAAAACTCGAACGGCACTTATTACGAAGCCGCCGTGCCTTCCAACAGCGGGAGCCAGGAGTTCGAGATTCCTTTCGACGCCACGATTTTCACTGCCACCGGCGATCAGTTCTTCACCGGATTTGCGATTGCAAATCTGGACCCGTTAAGCCCGGCGACGATCATATGCACTGCTCGCGATCAGACCGGCGCGGTCATCCCGAACGTATTTAGCGGGCTCACCGGGCCGCCGGCAATGATCGCGGGATTCGGGCATTGGGCGGGTTTCAACTTCCCGGCATTAATTGGATTGCGTGGAACCATCGACTGCAGTTCGACCACGAATGTCGCGGCCACCGCGCTGCGATTCATGGGGACGAAGGCGTTTTCGTCGCTGCCGGTGATCGACAAAGGACTCGCTGCAACGCCCAGCGGAACCGCCTTGCCGCAGTTCGCGGCGCAAGACGTGTGGACCACCGGCATTTTCGCGATCAACACCAGCGCGACGCCGGCCAATTTCTCGATCACGTTTCATCAGGATAGCGGCGCACAGGAGCCGGTGCCGTTCAGCACCGGAACTTCCGCGACGCTGGGCCAGATCACTCTGCCGGCGAATGGGTCGGGATATTACGAGACCATTAATCCCGCAGGAACCCTGCTGAGCGGATGGGGGCACATCACGGCCGATCCCGCCATTGTGATTCAAGCTTTGTTCCGCGAAAACTCGAGCGGCACGTTCTTCGAAGCCGCCGTTCCTTCGAATGTCGGGAGCAAGGAATTTATCATTCCTTTCGATGCAACCATGTTCGCGGCCACGGGCCAGCCGTTCCTCACCGGACTGGCGATTGCGAATCTGGATGCCGCTAATGCGGCCAATGTGACCTGCGTGGCGCGCGATGGCACCGGAGCGGTAATCCCGAACGCGTTCACGGTCGCCACCGGACCGCCGCAACTGCCAGCATCGGGGCATTGGTCGGGATTCAACTTCCCAGCTCTCACGGGCAAGCGTGGCACCATCGATTGCACGTCGAACACGACCATCGCGGCGACCGCGTTGCACTTCATCGGCAACACCGCGTTCTCATCTCTTCCGGTGGTTTATAAATAGAAGCTGGGGAGGGACGGTGATGCGGATTTGGAAAGCCGGCGTCGCATGCGCACTTGCAATCGCGATGGAAGTGATGGCGTGCGCGCAGGCCGGTGGTCCACAAATCACCACCAAATCCGTCCCGAACGGTTCAGTCGGTTCGTCGTATAGCGCGCAGATCGTATCGAACCTGGGCGGGAGCGACCTTGGTCCGCCCACCTGGTCGCTCGCCGGAGGGAACCTGCCTCCCGGAATTTCGCTGACGGTGGCGTCCGGCCCCACCGCGATCATTTCGGGCATTCCCACCGCGGCGGGGCTGTACACCTTCAGCGTGGTGGTCACGCAGATGTTGGATTTCGGTTCATTCCAGAGCGTCGAAAAAGCTTTCAGTATTTCGATCTCCGGAGGCTTCGTGCCTTCGGCAACGGTGCTGAACTTCGCCGCGCCGCCGAATTCGCTGCCCGCGGCGCAGGCCGTATTTCTGAATACTTCCGCCGGGACGGTGCCGTTCAGCTCAGCGGTGGTGTATGACTCGGTGGCTCCCGGGAATTGGCTTGACGTATTGCCGCTGACCGGCACGGTCACGGTAGGCATACCGACTGCGTTGCACATCTCGATCGATTCAGTCGCCCTCACGTTTCCCACGGGGAAATACACTGCGACCATTCAGATCACCGACACCACCAGTTCCGCGCGGCCGAAGACCGTCGCTCACGATACCGGGGCCGGCGTCGTCAGCATTACGGTGACCTTCGTGGTCAGCCAGAATCCGCTCACGGTTCCCACCTTGATGATGTTCGCCGCGCTGGCCGGCGCCCCATCGCCGCAGGACGCACAGACGCTTACAGTGGGCGGAGCGGCAGTGCCGTTCACCTACTCGATTGTGCCGGAATTCATCGGCTCGGCCGGGTCGACCTGTTCGTCGTCCAGCTTGGCTCCGACCACGGTGACCACCCTGCCCTGGCTGCTGGTGAACAATTCCTCCAGCGGAGGAAACGGAACGGGCGGGCAGAGCCTGTCGCTTTCGGTGCAACCGGCGGGGCTCGCGCCAGGGACCTATCGTGACGACCTGAACATCGTCTCGGGCGGAATCACGTATGATGTCGCGATTTATGTGGTGATTTCGGGCACGCCACTCGCGCCGGTGGCGTTCACCTACGCGCTCGGTGGAGCGCTGCCGTCAGCGCAGGGCTTCACTTTGTCGAGCGGCTGCGAGCCGATACCCACTCAATTTCCGAATGCGGCAGCCATCGTCGCCACCAGCGATCATGGTTGGCTTTCGGTCAACCAGCCCAGTGTGCCGCTTCCCAATGCGAGCTTCGCGATCACCGCGAGTCCCACCGGGCTCGCGCCCGGAAATTACGTCGGGGTAGTGGCGGTCACCGATGACGCGGGCGAGGTCCAACTGTATTCGTGCACGCTGACCGTCGCCGCAAATCATACGTCGACCATGACCGCGCTCCCGCACTTCGCGGCACAGGACATCTGGACTACCGGGATTTTCGCGGTCAATACGCTGGCTACCGCGGGCAATTTCAACATCACGTTCCGCGACGATTTCGGCAAACTGATAGGACTGCCGTTCAATACCGGGTTGACGGCGACTCTGCCAGGGTCGTTGAGCGGGCTCGGGTCGGCGTACTTCGAGGCCAGCGATTCCACCAAGTCTTTGATTGACGGGTGGGGGCAGATCACGGCCGATCCGGGCGTGGTGATTCAGGCGCTGTTCCGCGAGAATTCGAACGGGAAGTATTTCGAAGCGGCGGTGCCGTCGAATGGCGGGAGCACGGAGTTCGAGATCCCGTTCGATGCCACCGTATTCGCCGCGACAAACGATCAATTTTTCACCGGCTTCGCCATCGCGAATCTGGATAGCGTGACTCCCGCGACGGTGGTGTGTACCGCTCGTGACAGCAATGGAGTGATCCTTCCCAACGTCTTTTCCGCCGCGACGGGGCCTCCTCAGCTCCCTTCGCTGGGACACTGGGCCGGCTATCTTTTTCCCGCGCTGGCGGGGAAGCGCGGCACCATCGATTGCACCTCGAACACGATGATTGCCGCCACTGCGCTGCGCTTTATCGGAACGAACGCGTTTTCGTCGCTGCCGGTGATCAACAAGGGCGCGGCGTTTTCGGGGCTCGGATCCGGCGCACTCCCGCATTTTGCAGCGCAGGATATCTGGACCACCGGCATCTTCGTGGTCAACACAGGGAACGCTTCCGCGCAATACTCCATCGCCTTTCATCAGGACAGTGGCGCACCGGTCACGCTGCCGTTCGCCACCGGGGCCAGCAACAACATCGCGGGAACCCTGCTGCCGTTCGCTTCGGCATATTACGAAGCGAGTAATCCCTCGGCTCCGCTGATCTCGGGATGGGCCCAGATCACCGCCGATCCCGCGATCGTGATTCAAGCTCTGTTTCGCGAAAATTCGAGCGGCACTTATTACGAAGCTGCGGTGCCGTCGACTGCGGGAAGCCGGGAGTTCGAAATTCCCTTCGATGCCACCACGTTTGCGGCGACCGGCGATCAGTTCTTCACCGGTTTCGCAATCGCGAATCTGGACCCGTCGCACAACGCGACCGTCACCTGCACGGCGCGCGACGGTTCCGGCAACGTGATTCCGAATGCGTTCACGGCGGTGACCGGTCCTCCGCAGCTCGCGCCGCTGGGGCATTGGGCGGGCTACCTGTTTCCTGCATTGACCGGAATGAGGGGAACCATCGATTGCGTCTCGACCACGTTCGTGGCGGGGACGGCGCTGCGCTTTATCGGTACCAACGCATTTTCGTCGCTTCCGGTGATCCTGAAGTAGGTATACTGTCGTCGATCGCCATGCTGAGATTGACACTCGCAATCCTGCTGTCCGCGGCGTTCGCGCTCGCGCAGCCGCAATTACCGATCAAAGAATATCCCATCGCGCCTTCGCTGGGTGGACCGAACAGCGGGTTGAACACCATCGTGAATGGCCCGGATGGCGCCCTGTGGTTCGGTGGGAGCGGTGCGACGAAGATCGGCAGAATCACGACTTCCGGAGTCATGACAGAGTTTCCGCTTCCTCAAGGATTCACGCACGACTTCGGAGCCATGGTGGTGGGGCCGGATGGTGCACTCTGGTTCCCGATGTTTTCCGGGACTACGCTGGAAATCGCCCGTATGACCACGAGTGGATTGATCACGACGACCGTGATCGATAACACGGGTATGCTGTCCGTCAGCGGCATGACGGTCGGCCGCGATGGCGCGATCTGGCTATCGGAGGAGTTCGGACTGATTTTTTCAACCTTGACAACGAGGCTGGGAAGAATTACCACGGCGGGTGTCCACACAGTCGTGAACGTCAGCGCTCCCGATTTCGCGCTGGGACCGCTGGTGACGGGACCCGACGGCAACTTTTGGACAACAGGGTTTTCCGGGAACAACCTCACGATTTTTCGTGTGACCCCGGGCGGCCAGGAGACGATGTTCGACGCATCGCTTTACGGATCGCGCGCCGGTTACATGATTCCCGGACCCGACGGGGCTCTGTGGCTGACCGTCAATCATTACGGTACCGGGCTGGAGATTCTTCGTGTTTCCACCACAGGAGCGATGACCGGGTTCTACGCCACGCCCAACATTTCGAGCTCCGATTTTGGCAACTACATTGCAACCGGACCAGATGGCGCCATGTGGTTCGGAGGGCCGAGTTTGATGGGACAGATTACTACGCAAGGCGTTATCACTCCCTACGCGATCACAGGGACCGCGGCCGGGCTGGTAGCGGGCCCGGATGGTGCGATGTGGTTTGTGGATTCTCTGAACGCGGCAATCGGCCGGTTCGTGGTGCCAACGACTTCGCTGATGTCCGCGCTGCCGCATTTGGCCGCGCAGAATATCTGGACCACTGGCGTTTTCGCGATCAACACCAGCAACGTGCCCGCGAATTTTGAAGTCGATTTTCAGGACGACACCGGCGCGCCGGTGTCGCTCCCCTTCGCCGGCGGCGCAGAGAGCAAACTTACCGGCATGCTTCCGGCACAAGGCTCGGCGTATTTCGAAACGGGCAATCCATCGGGGCCGCTGGTTTCCGGATGGGGACGCGTTACCGCGGACGCTCCGGTGGTGATCCAATCTCTATTTCGCGAAAATTCGAGCGGCCTGTACTATGAAGCCGCGGTGCCGTCCAATATTGGCAGCGAGGAATTCCTGATTCCTTTCGATGCGACGACGTTCACCGCGACCGGCGATCCTTTTTACACCGGATTCGCGATCGCTAACTTGAATCCGACTGTCACGGCCACCTTCACTTGCACGGCATACGATCAAACCGGCGCGGTAATTCCCAACGCATTCACGGCGGCGACCGGGCCTCCGGCGCTCCCGCCCAGCGGTCATTGGGCGGGCTATCTTTTTCCGGCGCTGACCGGCAAGCGCGGGACCGTCGACTGCAGCTCAAACACGGCGATCGCGGCGACCGCGCTGCGCTTCATCGGGACCAATGCGTTTTCGTCGCTGCCGGTGATCGACAAGAAGCTCGCGTCGAGTTTGATCCCCGGCGTCGCGTTGCCGCATTTTGCCGCGCAGGACGTCTGGACCACTGGGATATTCGCGATCAACACCAACACCGCGGCTGCTAATTTTTCGGTCGCGTTCTATGACGACAACGGCAATCCGATCTCGCTGCCGTTTACCAGTGGGACCACGAACACGCTTTCCGGAAATCTTCCAGCACGAGGATCGGCGTACATTGAGGCGAGCAATCCCCACGCGGGCCTGATCGATGGATGGGGTTTGATCACTGCCGACCCCGGCGTCGTCATTCAAGCGCTGTTTCGCGAGAACGCCAGCGGCAAGTATTTCGAAGCGGCGGTTCCCGCCAGCACCGGCAGCGCCGAATTCGAAATCCCGTTTGATGCGACCACGTTCTCTGCGACTGGCGATCAGTTCTTCACTGGTTTCGCGATCGCGAATCTGGATGGGTCGAATTCTGCGACCATCACGTGCACCGCGCGCGATAGCACGGGCACCGTCATTCCGAATGCGTTCACGTCCACGACGGGTCCGCCGGTGCTTCGCCCGCTGGGGCATTGGGCGGGCTATCTGTTTCCGGCGCTGACCGGACAACGCGGCACCATCGATTGTGTTTCGACCACGGTTGTCGCGGCAACGGCGCTGCGCTTCATCGGCGGCAATGCGTTTTCGTCGCTGCCGGTGATTACGAAGTCGCTTTGAGCTTGGTCCGAATTCGCTTGCGTGCGTCGCGATCCGATGTGGCTGCCAGTGCCGACGAATATGCCTGCCGCGCCTCGTTGATGCTGCTGCGCGATTTTTCGATATCGCCGGTGAGCTCGAGCGCAGCGACGTTCTTTGCGTCCGCCTGCAACACAGTGCGCAGTTCAGTCAGCGCGCGATCCGCTTCGCCCGACTTCGATAGTTCCGCGGCCAGCGCCACGCGAGCAGCCGGATAATCCGGCTTGATGGCGAGCACGGCGCGATATTGGTCGATCGCGCCGGCATGATCGTTCGATGCCGCGAGCGTTTCGGCCAAGCTCAGCCGCGATGGCAAATGATCGGACGATTGCGCCAGATTCTCGCGCCAAAGTTGAATCGCCTCAGGCTGGCGATTCGTCGCAGCCAGTAGCAAAGCCAGGTTGTGGCGCGCCGAAAGCAGCTTGGTGTTCTTCGCCAGCGCGTCGCGATACAGCTTCTCGGCCTCGGTGTTTCTTCCTTCAGCGGCTTTCAGCGTGCCAAGGGCGTTGTAGGGCTCAGCCGAATCCGGTGCGAGCGACATCGCTTTGCGATACGCTGTTTCCGCATCTCTTCTTCGGTTGATCCGTTGATAGACCAAGCCGAGGTTGTACGGCAGATAGCTATATTGTGGCGTGAGCTGCATAGCCTGCTGATAGAGTTTGACCGCGCCGGAATAATCGCCGGTCTGAACGCGAGCCAGGGCCTCATTGTGCAGCGGATAGGACCAATGCTGGGCGCGATGAAATGCGTCGCGAAACGCGGGAATCGCCTTGTCGTACTGCGCCTGTTCCAGATACGCGATGCCGAGCGCGTTGTATCCGTACGCCGCGCCGGCGTCGATGCGAATGGACTGCTCCAGCAACGATGCCGCGTCGCCGAATTTTCGATCGAACAAAAGCGCCCGGCCCTGAAAGAAATCCTGGCGGCCTTCGAGCAGCAGCGATTCGTGCGTGAGTGTGCGCGCCGCTTCCATGTATCGCGCGCCTTGCGCAAAGGCGTCACGAGTTTGCGGATTCTGATCGCCGGTCAAATATTGTAGAAGCACTTCCTGCCCGCGATTTTCGAGCGCAACGCGAAGTTGATTGGACGCTTCGAGATATCGCTCGGGAGAGGCTTGTGATTGAATACCGCGGAGCGCGTCGAAAGCGTTGCCGGATTGGTTGGGAAGTAAGCGCCCGGCGCGAATCGCGGAGTTGAAGCGATCGAACGATTCGCTCGCTTGCGGCGCGAACTCCGGAACCAGAGACGCGAGATACAACGGCCCTCCGTTCGCGGAATCCATCAGGATACGATGCGTAATCTCGACGCCGGGCTTGTTGACGTCGGAAAGCTTCAAATTATTTTCGTAGGTTCCGAATTCGCGCGGATGCTGGCGATTCGACGTGGCTTTGGAAACTTGCGAAGAAACGTAGGCGACCAGCTCATTCGCATCGACGATGCCGTCTTTGTTGTCGTCAGCCGCGCCGCTCAGACCCTTCAAGACGAAATAGCTGAACACGCCGTGACCGCCGCCGAACTGCGGCCCTTCGATCGAAACTTCAGTAGGACGGCTGGCCAACAGGCCGAACAGGTCGCCGGAAATGTCTCCAAGGCGTTGCACGTCGGCGTTCACCGTGGTGTTGTGGATCGATCCAATGGTTCCGGCTTTGCAAATATCGGCGAACAGAATCACACGGCCGACGTTTTGCAGCTCTCGTTCAAATAGCGATTGCAGTTCGGCGACCGGCAGGGCTGTACTGGCGAGGTCCTGGGGGTCGGCGTCATAAGTCAGGATGAACGCGCCCTTGCTGCCGGGCACCTCCACCGTGCCATGGCCGGCCACCAGCAGGATCACGGTATCGTTTTTAGTGGCGCGGCGCTTCAGCAGATCCTGAAAGGCGTTGCGCACGGCGGCAGTGGTGGCTTGTTCATCCCTCAACAACACGACATTCTGGGCAGTGAGCCCGCCCCCGCGCGGGCTTTCGAGCAAGTTGGAGAAGGCACTCGCATCCGCATCGGCGAATTGGAGGGCCAGGTCGGGCCGCTTATACTTCGAGATGCCGATCAAGAGTGCGTAGGTGTTGCCGGTAGTGGCAACGGGCTTCGCGGCGGCCTGCTCGGAAAGCGTCTCTCCGATGTCGAACACTTTGCTCTTCAGCCACACCGCATCGGGCCACGTCTCGCGCAGCTTGTTGTACTGTTCGAGCGCGTTGGCGAGCAGATGATGATTTTCGAAAATGGTCGCCGCCGCCACCCGTGTTTGAGGATCCTGAGGATCGCGAGCACCAGCGGCGGTGAGTTCGGCGAGCACATCAGCGGGTAGCTGTTGGAGCGGAATCGGCGGAGTTTCAGGAGCGGCCGCGCCACGTGTCATGGTGACGCCATAATGCTGCTGGCTCGCGATCGAAACGCGAAGGGTCTGCGGAAGCGCGCACGCGTTCACGGTCTGCTGCGAAAGCTTGCCGGATTTGAGCTTCGGCTGCGTGGCTTCCAGGCGTACTTCCCCGGTGGGCGTCAAAGTTTCGATGGCCTTCATGGGACAGAACAGAAACGACGCCGCTGCCGCTCCGGTGCGAAGGCCATCGCCGGCAAAGAGCAGGTCGCCCGATCGCGCGGCCAAGGGAGTCCCGGTATTCGCGCGGAGCAGTTGGCTGCCGGCCGGCGATAAAACCAATCCCAAGGGCTGTTCCGGCTTCTCGATGTTGTCCGCCCATGCGAACGTCGCGAAGGCCAGCCAGACGAATGTGAATCCTCTATGCATCAAGAGCCGTCACCGTATATAGATTGACTGGAGCGGACTTACCGCGAACCGCGATGCTACCCAGCAATCGCGTCTCGACTGCGCCGCTCAATCGTTTCTCGGTTTCCTCGCTCATCAGCAGTTTGGTTTTGTTTTCCTTATTCAGGCTTTCCAGCCGCGACGCGAGATTTACCGTGTCGCCCAGGACCGTATACTCCATTTTTTCATCACTGCCGACGTTGCCCACCACCGCGACTCCGGTGTGAATGCCTGCGCCGGTTTCGAACTGCGATGGCGCACTGACCATTTCGAGCGCGCAGCGAACTGCGCGAGCGGGATGATCGCCCGGCCTGGCGCCCGGATCCTCATCCGAAAATACCGCAAGGATTCCATCGCCGATAAACTTGTTCACATGGCCATGATGCCGCAGAATGATGGCGACCATCACGGACAGGTATTGATTGAGCATCTGCACCACGACTTCCGGCCCTTGTTCTCGCGAAACTCGCTCCGTGAACGCTGTGAAGCCGCGGATGTCGGTGAACAGAATCGTAACGTCCTGACGCGACCCGGATAGGCGGATGGTTTGCGATTTGTCGAGCGATTCGGCGAGCCGTTTGCCGACGAAAAGGGAGATCGCGCGGCGGAACAGATTGCCGCGCTGCTCGGCGTTGGAGAAGCGAACTACTACGGCAAGGACCAGGCCGATCGCGCAGGCTTCGAGAACTTCAGAGACCGAAAGAATCCACCCTGCGCGAAAGATTCCTTGCGTGATCGCCACGATTCCCAGCGATTCGAGCAACACCCACAGGACCACCGTGCGGGCTGTGGATAACATGACAATCCCGATGGTCGCGGCAGCGGCGAGGAGTAGCGCGGCATCGCGCGCGGATTCTGAGACAGGCCGCAGGTAGTCACCATTCAGCAGCGTCGCGACGGTGTTCGCATGAATCTCAACGCCCGCCGTCAGGTAGTGGAGGCCGTGGAAAAACGTATAAAAGGGAGTGGCGTAACGATCGTCGACCGTATCGGCGCCAATCAATACGATTTTCGAGGTGAGCCAGTTGCGCAGTTCATCTTTGCGGCCCGTGCGCGCGGCGGCGACCACGTCGGCGAGAGAATAGCGCGGAAAGGTATCGGGCGGACCGGCATAGTTGATCAGGATTTTGTGATCCGGCGCGATGGGCGCGCGGCGAACATCGAAATCAGAAGCTTTCTCCGCGATTCGAAGGGCGAAGGAATGCGCGGGATTGTCGCCCGATTCGAATAATTCCTGGCGGCGTACGAAATCGTCGGGATCTACCGTGAGATTCGAGTACCCAGCCAATCCGAGTGCAGCCGTAACCATGTTGATGGGCACCGGAACGGTGGCTTGGTTGGTGTTAAACGCTGGGATGTAGCCGCAAATCACGGGAATATGCGAGGACTGCACGGCGTCGACCAGCTCGCCGTCGAGCGCCGGTTCCCACTGCGTTACAGGAACGCCGAAGGCGACGTCGAGCCCGATGGCGCGGGCGCGCGCATCGCTTGCAGCGCGAATCGCTTCGGCGTAGTAACGATGCCAGAAAATGCGCAGCTCAGGAAACGTATCGAGCGCTTTCTGGTCGGCGACCACCAGCACGATGTCGGGCGTGGGCCGTTTGCCGCGCAGCACGAACTGAGCATCGTAAGCCTTGAGATTCAGCAATTCGAAGAAGCGAATCCGGCTGAGAGCGCGCGCTCCGGCCGCACTCAGGATGACCAGGATCACGCTGATTGCGAAGCTGCGCCAACGCTGGTTCATGGTCTGCAGCCAATCTTACTAGAATGGCTGTCATGAACACGCGCATGACACGCAGGGAATTGGCTCTGGCCGCGGCAGCGGCCTCATCTGCGATCGCCCAACAGACGGAGCCAGCGTACGGTGGAGCGCTGGAGGGCGAGACTCGCGTCGATCCGGAAAAGTTCGATCCGATCGCGTGGACCAAAGCTCGTCACGATGCGGCGCCGCTGAAGTTGACGTTCCGCGCGACCACGCGTAAACAGGCCGAGGCGTGGCAAAAGCAACTACATGTTAAGTTGTTCGAGTTGATTGGTCCGCTGCCTGCGGCTGGAGGCACGCTGCATGCGCAAACGCTGGAGGTCCGCGAGTTTCCAA
This sequence comes from Terriglobia bacterium, assembly GCA_963819125.1. Classification (GTDB taxonomy): domain Bacteria; phylum Acidobacteriota; class Terriglobia; order Bryobacterales; family Bryobacteraceae; genus Palsa-187. Next base: position 644,517 of record CAWFUQ010000001.1, on the reverse strand, counting down.
ATTACAAGCGCGAGAAATTCGTGTTCGAAAGCCGTCCCGGCGTCGGAGTGCTCGGCTATTTGCTCACGCCGAAATCATCCGGTCCGCACGCGACTGTGGTCTGTGTGCCGGGGCATGGCCGTGGCGTCGACGACATCGTGGGGATCGATGAGCATGGGCGCGATCGCATTACGCGATCTGGGTACGAATACGATTTCGCGATTCAAGCAGTGGAGCACGGGCTGGCTGCGGTCGCGATTGAGCCGATGGCGTTCGGATGCCGCCGCGATGCGGCCACCAAAGCCAAGGGCGCGACTTCCTACGCGTGCCAGCCGGTGGCGGGATCGGCGCTACTCCTGGGGGAGACGATGATCGGATGGCGTGTGTTCGATGTGATGCGTGCCATCGATTGGATCGAAACGCGGCCGGAGTTGGACGCGAAGCGAATCGGCTGTGTAGGAATTTCGGGCGGCGGAACGTGCACGCTGTTTTCCGCAGCGCTGGACCTGCGCATTCGCGCAGCGCTGGTGAGCGGCTATCTCAATACGTTTCGCGCCAGCATCATGAGCATGTCGCATTGCATCGACAATTACATTCCTGGAATCTTGAATTGGGCCGAGATGTACGATGTCGCCGGATTGATCGCGCCGCGTCCGCTCTTTTCTGAAGGCGGCGATCAGGATCCGATCTTCCCGCCGCCGGCGACACGCGAGAGTTTCGCACGAGTGAAGAAAATCTACGAAGTTTTCGGTGCGGCCGATGCGGCGCAACAGCAAATCTTCCCAGGCCGTCACGAATTCCACGGAGCCGCGGGCTGGCCATTCATCGTTAATGCGCTGAAGGCGTAATTACGCCAGCCGGCCGATTTCCAAAGCGCGCTTCGATCCTGATGCGACCACCGCGCCTTCGTACTTCAATTTTCCGTTGACCACCAAGTCGATGGGGCGATGCACCGGATGGTCGAACACCAGGACGTCGCCCGCTTGCAGATCGAGCAGCGCTTTCATCGGCACGGTGGGGCCTTCCAGTCGCGCGTCTAAATGCATTGCCGCGGGAGCAATCAGGCGCAGCACACGGGCGTGTTCCTCGTCGCTCGATTGGGCCTTGCGCACGGTGCGCAGATGATCGAACTTCTGGCGCAGCATCTTCACCAGAATCGAGGGGATACCGAGATTCATCATCCCGGAATTTTCGCCGATGCGGATTTCGATGCTGATGGCGACCACGGCTTCGTTCTGCGCCAGCACTTGTAGAAGCTGCGGCTCAGTCTCATGATTGTCGATGGTGAACTGCATGGGCGCGATCGCGGTCCAGGCGCTTTCCAGGTCGTGCAGGATGACGCGGAGCAGGCCATCGAGAATGGATTGTTCGATTTCGGTGATTTCGCGATCCATTTTCTTAGGGGACTTGGCCGAACCACCCAGCAGCATTTCGAGCAGTGGAAACACCAACGAGGGGTTCATTTCCAGAACCGCGCTGCTGTCGTAGGGCTTCATTGACATGGCGACAATGCAGGTGGGTGACGGCAATGATTGCGTGAATTCGACGAAAGCGAGCTGTTCCACCGAAATCAGATTCACCACCACGTAGGAGCGTAGATACGCAGACAAACTCGAGGCCATGCTGCGTGCGAAGTTTTCATGCAACAGGTGAATGGTGCGAAGTTGATCTTTCGCGATGCGGTCGGTCCGGCAGAAATTATAGGGTTCCGCTTCTTCATGTGGCGGCGGCGCGGGGTCATGCTCGTGCGCGGCATTAAATGCGTTGTCGATCTCGCTTTGAGTGAGGACGCGGTCCATGTTTGTCCATCGGCGCTTCGCGAGAATGTGAGAAGTCAGTTTATTCCGGTAGCCTACGCTCTTTCATCGCGAGTACGGTGACCCAGAACGGGCCCTCCGCGCATTGAAACGCGAGCCGGTCACCAATCTCGGTTCCACAAACGCGCATGCTGTAGTCTACGCCGTCGACCACTACGGGCATCGACAAGTGGATCCCGCGCGTCAGCACGCATTTCATGTTGCCGCCGACCATGTTGGCGAGCTCGCCGAGAACGTCGCGGACCATATTGTCGACGGTCGCCGGAGGATCTTCGGAGAGAAAGCGTCCGGCGAAACGGCAAGCCTGCGAGCGGTCGCATTCGATCAGAACTGCGCCGCACCAGTCTCCGGATAAGTGAACCGCGGCAGTGAGGCGCTCGCCGCTCGGGAACCAGGGCGCATCGCAGGGCAGCGCGTCGATGCGGAGCATGGAGGCGAAAACGGATTCCACGATCTGAGCGATTTCGCTGGGGCTGACGGTTGTTTCTGTATGCATGATTCACTTTGCGACGTATACGGTCGCGCCTCCGATGTTCTGCCGTTCGAACCACTCCTCCATGCCCAGCGCGCTTTCGGCGCCGCCCAGCAGCAGCCAGCCGCCGCGAAACAGCGTGCCGTGCAGCTGTTCGAGAATGCCTCGCTTGGTCGCGGCATCGAAATAGATCATGACGTTACGACAGAACACCAGGTCGAACGGCCCCATCGCGCGCATGCTCTTTCGCAGATCGATGGTCTCGAACTGAACCATCTTGCGGACAGCATCGTTCAGTTGCCAGTCGACTCCGGCCCGGGTGAAATGTTTGAGCAGCAGCGGCGTCGGCAAGCCGCGATTCACCTCGATCTGCTGGAATTTTCCGGAGCGCGCGCGTTCCAGCACGTTCGACGAGAAATCGGTTCCCAGAATCTGAATGCTCCAGTCGCCGAAACCTTCCTGCAGCAACAACATCGCCAGGCTGTAAGCCTCCTGGCCGGTGGACGATGCGGCGGACCAGAAGCGGAGACGCTTAACGTCACCTCGATCCTGTCGCAGACGCGGAAGCAAGGTGGTGCGAATCGCATCGTAATGCGCGGGGTCGCGAAAGAAATAGGTTTCATTGGTGGTCATCGCCTCAACGACGCGGCGGCCGACATCCGATTCGCGTGTTGCGACCAGCAGCGCGCACAGATCGTTGATCGAGTCGAGCCCGAGTTGGCGCACGATCGGCGTGAGCCGGCTCTCGAATAAATAGTGCTTTTCGGCCTCCAGCACAATTCCGGTTTCGGCGTAGACGCGTTCCTGCAGGAAACGGTAATTGTCGGAATGAATCGAGGGCGGCTGGGTCGGCGTCATGATCGGCCCGCCAAACGAAGAATTTCGGGGACCACGCGATCGAGCGGCAGGATCACATCGGCGAGCCCCGCGTTCGCCACCGCGCCGGGCATGCCCCACACCACGCTGGAAGCTTCATCCTGGGCAATGACGGTGGCGCCGCGTGCTTTCAGAATTCCAACCCCGCGGAGACCGTCCTGGCCCATGCCGGTCAGAATTGCCGCGATGGCCGCGCCTCCGTAGGCCTCCCCAGCCGAAGCAAACAGCGCATCGACTGCGGGACGGCACGAATTGAGCGGCGGCGATTGGTCGAGGCAGATTCGCATCTCGTTTCCATTCGGCGCGACCTTCATATGGAAATCTCCGGGTGCGATCAGAATCTTGCCGGGCATCACTCGTTCGCCTGGGGCGGCTTCGGCGACAGGAAGTTTACAGGTCGCGTGAAGACGTTCGGCGAGAAGGCGCGTAAATAGCGGCGGCATGTGCTGCACGACCAGAATCGGAAGCGGAAAGTAATCCGGAATCTGAGGCAGAATCGAGCCGAGTGCGGCGGGTCCGCCGGTGGAGACGCCGATCAGGACCACCTTGGCACGCGTGCTGCCGATCCGCACCGGCAACGGCATGAACACTGGCGGAGCTGCGACTGGTGTCGTGCGCACCGCTGCAGGCATGACGAAAAATTGCTTGATCTTGGGAAGCAGCTCATCGCGCAATCGGTGCAGGGATTGATCGAGCGAACCTTCATTGGACGCTTTGGTCACGTAATCGTCAGCGCCCAGGCTCAGCGCTTCGAGCGTTGCCGATGCGCCACGCTCAGTGAGTGTGCTGAACATGATTACGCGAACCGCCGGAAACTCCCGGCGAAGGTGCCGCAGCATTTCGAGGCCGTCCATTTCCGGCATCTCGATATCGAGCGTGATCACATCGGGATTCAACTGCGGGATGCGCTTCAATCCAATCGCGCCGTTCGATGCTACGCCGACCACTTCGAGTTCGGAGTCTGCTTCGAGCGCGTGCGTGACCAATCGCCTTATGACAACTGAATCGTCCACCACCATCACGCGAATGCGCTCGCCCGGTTGAAGAAATCGCTTGTTGATGGCAAGCATGGTGATTCCTTTTACGGGTGAACCCCGGCCAGCTCGAGCTTTTCGATGAGGATGTCCTTGGTGAACGGCTTCATGATGTACTCATTGGCGCCGGCTTCGAGCGCGGCGGCCATCTGATCGATCTCGGTTTCGGTGGTGACCATGATCACGGCCATGGATGCGAGCTCGGGATGCTGGCGCACCCGCTTGAGCAGTTCCAGCCCATTCACCTCGGGCATATTCCAATCCGAGAGAAGCAACCCGACCTCACTGCCCGATTCGATTACATCCAACGCCTCGCGGCCGTTGGCGGCCTCGCGAACCTCGTAGCCGATTTCGCGTAAGGTCTTCGCGAGAATCATGCGGACCGCTTTGGAATCGTCAACGACTAATGCTGTTGCCACATTTTCCCTTCGCGAAGCGCGACCCAGCTTAATCGGCGCCGGGCCGCGCCCCGAGTCTCTAGAAAGTAAACTTCGCAATCACCATCTGTAGTTTCGCCGCCATGTGGCTCAACTCCTGCGAAGCTTTCTGCGTATCGTTCGCGCCTTGCGTGGTATTTTTCGCAGCCACCGCGACGCCCCCGATGTTCTTGGCGATATCGCCGACGCCCTTCGCGGCTTCGGTCACACTGCGGCCGATTTCGTTGGTGGTGGCCGTCTGCTGCTCCACCGCCGAAGCGATGCTGTTGGAGATGTCGTTGATCTGGTTGATGATCGTGCCGATCTCCTCGATCGCGACCACCGCGCCCTTGGTGTCGCCCTGGATTGCGTCGATCTTGCGGCCGATGTCCTCGGTCGCCTTGGCGGTCTGCTTGGCGAGTTCCTTCACTTCGTTCGCCACCACCGCGAATCCCTTGCCCGCTTCACCGGCGCGCGCCGCTTCGATGGTCGCGTTAAGCGCCAGCAGGTTGGTCTGCTGCGCGATGGAGGTGATCACCTTGATCACGTTGCCGATTTCCTGGCTGGATTCGCCCAGCTTTTTGACAGTCTCGTTGGTCGATTGCGCCACCGTTACCGCGTTCTTGGCGACGCGCGCCGATTCGTTCGCGTTCTTGGCGATCTCGCGAATCGATGCCTGCATTTCTTCCGAAGCCGAAGCGACGGAGGAAACGTTGCGCGATACCTGTTCACTCGCGGCCGAAACCACGTTGGCTTGGGTCGCGGTTTCTTCCGCATTTCCGGCCATCTGCTGGCTGACCGCCGTCAATTCTTCCGACGACGAAGCGAGCGCGGTCGCGTTTTCAGAAGTGACACGCAGCGGCTCGACCACGGCGTCGAGCGTCTTGTTTACGCCCTCGATGATCTTGCGATAGTCGCCGTGATGCTTGGATGCATCGGCGCGTTTGCCCACGTGGCCCTCGGCGGCCGCTTGCGCCAGCATGGTCGCGTCGGCGGACAGCGCATTGATATTGCTCTTCAGCAGCATCAGCCATTCGTGGATCTGGTCCTGATCGGAGGCCTTGCCCATTTCGGCCGCCATATCGCCATTGGCCATCTTGGTGACGTAGGCGATCAGATCAGTCAGCCACGCGTGCACGCCGTTCACGGCCTGCTTCATCTTTTCGTGATCGCCGTGGCAGGTGATCTCGACTTTCTCGCGAAGATTACCGCCGCGGATCATCGCCAGAATACGATTGCCCTCGCCGATCGGCAGCAGGATCGCGTCCAGCATCTCGTTCACGCCCTTCGCCATGTCCGCGTAGGCGCCCTGGAATTGTGTGGCGTCGCCGCGTTCGGAAAGTTTGCCTTGCCGCGATGCTTCGGTGAGCGCCGCGAACATCTTCTGGAACTGTTGCAGCACCAACCCGACGTTATTGACGGCTTGCTTCATCTTTTCGTGATCGCCCTGGTAGGTCTGCGCGATCAATTCGTCGATCTTGCCGGCGCTGATCTGGACTAGAATGCGGTTGCCTTCGCCGATGGGCAGCAGGATCGCGTCCAGCATTTCGTTGACGCCCTTGACCATTTCGGCATACGCGCCCTGGAAGCGGCTCGCGTCGCCGCGTTCGGAAAGTTTGCCCTGCCGCGATGCGTCGGTGAGCCCCGCGAACATCTTCTGGAACTGCTGCAGTACCAGTCCGACGTTGTTGACCGCTTGCTTCATCTTTTCGTGATCGCCCTTGTAGGTTTGGGCGATCAGCTCGTCGATCTTGCCGGAGCTGATCTGAGCCAGAATGCGATTCCCCTCGCCGATGGGCAGCAGGATCGCGTCCAGCATTTCATTCACATGCTCGAAAATCTTGCGGAAATCGCCCTGGTGGCGCGTGACATCGGAGCGTTGATCCAACTGTCCTTCGCGCGACGCGACGATCAGCTTCTCGACGTCGACAATCACAGCCTTCAGGCACGTTCGCAGCGTTTCGACGGTGTCGTTGATGAACGCTTTCTTGCCCGGGAAACGATCGAGCGGCGCGTCGAAGTTGCCTTTCGCGAATTCATTGACGCACGCCATCGCTTTCTTCTTGACCGCGATGTGGCCAACCACCATATCGTTGACGTTCTGGGCCATGGCTTTGAAGGAGCCCGCAAACTTCTCGGGATCCATCCGCACGTCGATGTCGCCTTGGTCGTGCTGCTCCGACATGTGTTTCAGGTCGGCCGCGAAGATTTCCATCTGGCCGCCGGTGGCGTCGCCGGGCCATTCAGCCACGGCTGCTCCGCCCTTCAAATGCCGGCCCGAACCCGGCGTCCCATTCTTCTTGTTTTGCATCGTTTTCATTTCCTCTTAAGTCCTTCCGAGTTCTTTGACTTGATTTCGAATCTTATTGAGCAATCCCACCCACCGCGAGATCCACGGTGTGTTCGGCATCCAGCACCAGCAGTAACCGATCCTTCAGTTTGTAAACCCCGCGGATCAGCTCCCGTGCCGCGCGATCCAAATTCTCGGGTGGCCGTTCGAAGGCCGCCGCATCCACGTCCAACACGTCGCCGATCTCGTCCACCAGCAGACTCACGGCGCCGTCTTCGGTGCGGACCACCATGTTCATGGGCGCCTGATTTTCTTCGCGAAGCGGAAGGCCCAGCCGCCGCCGCATGTCGATGGCCGTCACGATCTGGCCACGGAGGTTGATCAAGCCTGAGATCACTTCGGGCGCGAGAGGCACGCGCGTCATTTCCTGGAAGCGCAATACCTCTTGCACCCGCAGCACGTCGACGCCGAAAAAAAGATCGCCGACAAAGAAGGTCGAAAACTGCACACTGCTCGTTTCGCTTGCCATCCCTATTTCTCCTCTCCGGCGCAAACCAGTTCTTGCGATTCGAGCGCGTTCGCTAGCCGCTCCACCGATCCGAGCATCGCTTCGCGATCGAACTTCTCCGCTTCGGCCAGCGCGAGTACGGGAATCCGCGTCCACTGCGGGCGCCCGCGCATGGCGGCGATCAGCGCAGCACTGCCTCCGGGCGGCAGATCCAGCGAGGTCACCACCACGTCCGGTGCGTCTTCCAATCTCCGGATCGCTTCGTCGAGATCGCCCGCTTCCGATACGCGATAACCGACCATATCGAGCCCGTTGCGAATTAACCCGCGTGAAAAGGCCGAGCCTTCCGCGACCAAAATCTTCTTGTGATGCGTGGATCCACGCGCGCCCTCGAACCAGTTGCCGGTGCAGGTGCCCAGCACGTAGGCGAGATCCACGAAGTCGGCAACCCGCTTGCCCACCACGCCCGAGCCGAGCAAGCCCTTGCGCGCGGTCTTCTGGCGCACGGTGACATGCTCTTCGGCGACGTCGAGAATCTGATCTACCACCAGACCGATGCTTCGATCACTGCCGGAGGAAGCGTCGTTGAATACGATGACCTGGAGCGGGTCTGCCATCCCTCCCGGCGTGCCGGCGCTCGATTCGAGCACTTCGGAAAGCTGCACTAGCGGCAGAATACGATCGCGGTACTGGACTACCTGGCTGCCGCCGGCCCGCTCGATGGCGGATTGCGGAAATTCTTCCAGCCTCGCCACCAGCGACAACGGCACCGCCAGCCTGTCGAACGATCCCGCGCGGAACAGGAGCAACCGCTGCAGCTCGCCGTCGATCTGCGCTTTCGGGGCTGCCGCTGCGTGCGTCTGCTCACGCAAGCCGGCGAGCACGCTGGACTGTTGCCCGATCCCCAGAACATCGAGGATCAGCGATACGCGGCCGTCGCCCATGATGGTCGCTCCGGCGTACACGCTCAGGCCCTTGAGCTGCTTACCCAGCGGCTTGACCACGATTTCCTGGGTGTCGTTGATGCCGTCCACCACCAGACCGAACTGCCGGTCCTCGGCTTGCAGAACCACCATACTCACCGCTTCGGCGCGATCCGGCGATTTCAACCCCAGCACTTGATTCAAGTACGCGACCGGGAGCAAGCTTCCGCGGCGGCGGTACACCGGCGTGCCGTGCACGCGCTCGATATGCTTTTCCGACGAATCGCCCTCGAAGCGAATCAGTTCGAGCAGGCTCACTTGCGGAATCACGAACCGCTCGCCGCCACTGGTGATGACCAGGCCGGGGATGATGGCCAGCGTCAGCGGAATCTTCAGCTTTACGATCGGAGCCTTCGCCGGGCCGGCTGAACACGTCGACGATTCCACCGATTTTTTCGATATTGGACTTCACCACGTCCATGCCGACGCCGCGGCCCGAAACGTTGGTCACAGTTTGCGCTGTCGAGAAGCCGGGTAGAAAGAGAAGATTCAGCGCTTCACGCTCGCTCAACTTCGCGGCTTGGTCGGGCTGCAGCAGCCCTTTCTCGATCGCCTTTTGCTTCACGCGCGAGATATCCACTCCGGCGCCGTCGTCGCCAATTTCGATGTTGACCTGGCCGCCTTCATGACAGGCACGCAGCGAGAGTCTGCCTTCCGCCGTTTTGCCCGCGCGAACCCGAACCTCAGCCGTTTCGATACCGTGATCGCACGCATTGCGCACCAGGTGCACCAGCGGATCTTTGATCGCCTCGATGATGGTGCGATCCAGCTCCGTTTCAGCTCCATCCATTTCCAGGCGCACTTGCTTGCCCAGCGATACCGCCATGTCGCGCACCACGCGCGGCAATTTGTTCCAGACCATGCCGATCGGCTGCATGCGCGTCTTCATGACGCTCTCCTGCAGCTCGGTCGTGATCAGGTTCAGGCGCTGCGAGGTCGCATTCAGCGTGGCATCTTCCCGCTCGGTGTTGAACTGCAGAATCTGATTGCGCGCCAGCACCAGCTCGCCCACCAGATCCATCAGCTTGTCCAGCAGGCCGACGCCGACGCGAATGTTGGCATCGGCAACCACCGACGATTTCGCGGATTCCTCCGGTGTGGATAGCTCAGGTGTTGCAGCTTCTTCAACAGGTACGAAGGCCGCAGCGGGCGCTATGGTTGGGGTGGGTGCCGGAACGACAACGGGAGTGGGAGTCAGCGCTTCAAATTGCGCCGCGGCGCGAAGTCGCTCCGTTAGCTCTTCGAACTTATCGGAACCTTCTGCCCCGCTTGTTTCGATCGACGCCAGGACCTTTCGGGTCGCGTCCATGGTGCTTAGAATCAGAGTGACGAGAGCAGGATTTAGCTCGCGCTGGCCGTCGCGCAACTGGCTGAGCAGATTCTCGGCCTGATGCGTGATTCGTTCCAGGGTAGAGAACGCAAGAAAGCCGCAGGTGCCTTTAATAGTGTGAATCGTACGAAAAATGCTGGCCAGCAGCGCCTTGTCTTTGGGACGTTGTTCCAGCTCGACTAATTCGCGGTCCAGGCGCGAGAGATTCTCGTGGCTCTCGACGAGGAATTCCCGGATTACATCCTGATCTTGATCTTGCATGCGCTCCTTCTTTGCGGCCGAAATTCAGTACAGGATTTCAGTCACACTGTGCGACGCTCAAAGAGCTTATCGGCGGCGTCGCCGGGAGTATGCATATTTCTGTTTTGTTGAGTGGGCTAGTTGTGATTCGGAGTTACTTCTATCCCCTTTTCAACAATCTCCTAGTTGTGATGCGGAGTTACTTCGAAATCGATCCATTGCGAAGCGACTGCGTTCTTGGGGTCCGCGAGTTTATCAGTCACGATCAGTTGCATCACGTAATCGCCTGCAGGAAGCTGGCTTGCGAGCTGCATGTGACCACCCGCGCGGACTCTTGACGGATCGGAAAAATCGGCCTTCCCCAACGCGATCGGCTGGCCGGAGTAAACTTCTTTCCCGTCGCGAAAAAGTCGTGTTTCGACCTCGATGTCCGGGCGATTGCCGCCGCCCGTTCGCGCGTTGAAGATCTGATATTCGTAATCGATCGGCGCACCCGGCGCGAATACGCGCTCCGCGTCCTTGGCCTGATCGCCCAGAAAAATCGACGACAGTGTCAGACGTTTCTTCGACACGTCGGGAATCTCGATGAACTGGCTGGCGGTGCCGACTTTATCGGAAAACGAATCGATCACCGCGGCTCGCATCTGATACGCGCCACCCTTTTTCACCGGGTAGTTAAGCGAACAAATGACCCCGTTCTTGAGAAGATCCGCATACGCCGCAGGCTCTGCGTGAATCGACCAGTTGCGATGGACGGAATCGATGGCCTTGCCGGCGTTGCCGAAAGTAGTCAGCAGAATATCGATGCGCGCTTCATGCGAGCCATCGGGCATTTCAAAAAAGCGCAGATCCTTGGGCTCGATATACAGCAGCGCTCGCAGATAGGAGCCTTGTTTTGCAGTGTTGCTGAACGCCGTGGTGAGCCGTACCTGCACTTCGCCCGAGGCGAACGGCGACGCCAGCGCGTAGCGTAACTTGTCGGCGACCGTCACCGGGGCGGCGTTGCGGACGGTGTCGGAGACGCCAAAGAAACCGGATCGAGTGCGCACGCGCAACCCCGCCGTCTTCACGCGCACTTTGAGTTTGTGAAACATCGGTGCGCCGGTCCTGGGATCGAACGTGTCGGAGCTCGGGGTATAGGCGATCAAATAATATCCGACCGAATCGTCCAGCACCAAACGCATGGCGTCATCGATGAAGTTGTCGTTCTTGATGAACAGCCCGCCGGTCTCCTGGGCGAGGACTGCAAGACCTGTCTGCGAGGTGAATCGCTCGCCCTCCCGATCCTGCTGAAGCTGTGCGATTGCATGCGGCTGGGTCACATCGACATCGTCCGCGGCGCCGGGGAACGACACCAGCAATCCGCGCGGATCGACTGTATCGATCACCACCGCGGCACGATTGGCCGCATCGATCAACCTGTGGATCATCACGGTTGCATCGGTGGCGTTGCCGGGCAGCGTCGAGAGGTTCATGCTCTCAGAAAAAAGAACCACCGACTTGCGCCCAGGAAGTTCGCGCAGTCCATCGATGATGTAGCTGATCGCGCCCAGCGTCCCCACTCTGAAGAGGTCGCTTTCGCGATCGGGGGCAGGTGGCCCGTCCAACTGTTGAAATCCGGGTGGCCTTGGCGGCGGCAGTACTGCCGGTGCGATCGTGAACGCGCCGGTTCGCGACAACACGCTGAACTTGATTCGGTCGATCGACGCGTGCAATAGCCGTTTGTCATTGGTGAACTGTTGGAACGCGCCCATTCCCGCGCTGGTGCGAACGATGGCCACCAGATCGCCGGGCTGCATCTGACGATCCACAAAATTCTTCAGCGCGTCGCGAACGTGCGCGATACTCTCGACCGACATTCCCAGATCGTCCACCACCATTGCGAAGGTGCGGTGGACATTTTCGGGCTTGAGCGGTATTGAAGGCGCAGGCGGCGCAGCCCCGTGATTCTTAGCCAGTCGGGCCTGCGTCGGCGTGACCCCGGGCACGGCCGACCCGCGAACATACTCCACGTGGCTGATCTGCTGCGCCCTGCCGTCCTGCAGGATTTCGAAATCCTTCGCCGTCAGATCGGGAACATGCTTGCCTTTGGAATCCGTCACCACCGCATCGATCTGCACCAGGTTCACGTCGATGCGGATGATCGGTTGAGGAGCTGGCGCTCTCTGCTGCGCAACGGCGTAGGCGGCGATCAATCCGAGCCCGAGAATGGGGCGCAAAAGCACCGTGCTTGCAATCATAACAATCATGGAACAAATGAATCGGCGCCGACGTAAACTGTACTTGAATGCCAAGTGAAGATCCCAAAATCACCGTATTACAGGGCACGCTAGACCTGATCGTGCTGCAGACCCTGGCGACCATGGGCCGCCAGCACGCCTACGCGATCGCCACGCGCCTGGAACAGATCTCCGACGACCTGCTGCGCCTCAATCAGGGCACCCTGTATCCCGCTCTGGTTCGGCTCGAACAGCAGGGAAGAATCAAGGGCGCCTGGGGCCGCACCGAATCGAATCGCGAGGCCAAGTATTATTCCATCACCAAGGCCGGCGAACGGGCCCTCGTCGAGGAAACGCAGCGCTGGCGGCGCATGTCCGGTCTGGTGGAGAAACTTCTTTCAGAGGGAGCGTAAGAATATGCGCCAATTCTTTGCGAAGCTGACGAACCTGATTCGACGCCGCGGTCCGGAGCAGGAACTCGCCCGTGAGATCGATGCGCATCTTGCTCTGTTGCAGGAGGACTTCGAACGCCGCGGCATGACCTCCGCGGAAGCGGCCCTGGCGGCGCGGCGCGCTTACGGTGGTGTCGAACAAGCCAAGGAGCTGCATCGCGAGGCGCGCTCTTTCGTCGGAATTGAGCAGTTCGCGCAGGATCTGCGCCACGCGTTTCGCAGTCTGGCGCGCACGCCCGACTTTACGATTCTCGCGATCGTAGTGCTGGCCTTAGGCATCGGCGTCAACACGACCTTGTTCAGCACCTACAACGCGGTCGCGTTGAAGCCGCTGCCTGTGGCTGATCCCGATCACGTGGTTCGCCTGGAGCGCTGGTTTGAAAGCCACAGCCTGGGCAACGGCCAGTACGCGTTCTCGTATCCCGAATTTCGCCACGTCCGCGATCGTGCGGAAAATGTCTCCAGCCTGGTCGCGGCGAGCTTTGTGGTAAGCCCGATCGGCGGGCCGCAGGGAGCAGTGCCCCAGCGAACTTTCGGACAGCTCGTGTCGGCGAACTATTTCGATGGGCTCGGCATCCGCCCGTTCCAGGGTCGCGCATTCCTCGCGAATGAAGATCGGACGCCTGGTGCGAACGCCGTGGTCGTGATCGCCTATCGCTATTGGACGCGCGAGTTGTCGAGCGATCCCCATGTACTCGGCCAATCGATCAAGCTGAACGGCGCTACATTCACCGTCGTCGGAGTTGCTCCCGAAGCATTTACAGGAACGCCTGACGCTCCCCAGGAGATCGACTTCTGGGCGCCTCTGTCGATGCAGGCGCAGTTGGTCACGGGACAGGATTGGCTCACCAAGCCGGACCAGCGATTCTTTCAGATCTTCGCGCACTTGCGCGACGGCGCGAGCCGCGGGTCCGTGCAATCGCAGATCGACCTGCTGATCCGGCAATTCGCGACGACCTATACCGAGATCGACAAAACGACAGCGGTTACGCTGCAGCGCACCACCTACTTCCCCAACGTCGACGACGTGCGATTTCAGGCGATGGCCGCTGGCGTGATGCTGATCTTCGGTTTGGTTCTGTTGGTAGCGTGCGCGAACGTCGGCAATATGCTGCTCGCGCGCGGGGCTGCTCGGCAGCGCGAAATCAGTACTCGGATTGCTCTCGGAGCGAGCCGTGGGCGCGTCATCCGCCTATTGCTTACCGAAAGCGTCGTGCTGTCCTGCCTGGGCGGGGCAGTGGCGTGGATCTTGTCCATCTGGACCACCAAGCTGCTGGCCATTAGACTTCAGCAGAATGCCGCGATCCTCGGCGGTGATTTTTCGGCCATCAATCTTTCTCCCGATCTCCGCGTAATGGTTTACGTCGCAGCGATTTCATTGGTCGCTGGAATCCTGTTTGGACTTTCTCCCGCGCTACAAATCACCCGCCGCGACGTGACCACTGCCCTCAAAGAAGAAGGAGCGACCTTCGGAGGATTCGGAAAATCGCGGATGCGCAGTTTCCTGATCGCGTCTCAGGTCGCGGCTTCGGTGCTGTTGCTGGCCATGGCGGGCCTGCTGGCTCGCGGGCTGGTGCGCTCGCAGGCAGCCGATCCCGAATTCCACACGCGCGATATCTATATCGCCGCAGCCGACTTTGGCGATGCCGATCCTACCAAGGCGGCCGAAAGCCAGCGCCGGCTGATGGACCGTCTGCGCGATCGCCCTGAAATCGCCAGTGTGACGCTGGGCGAGCGCCCCTTGGGCGGTACCTGGACTCCGCCGATCACGGTTGGAAACATGCACGATCGCACTCTGGCGAGCTACGCGTCGGACAATTATTTCGATACGCTTGGCATCCCACTCTTGCGCGGGCGAAATTTCCCGCCTAACAATTCGAACCCGCACCTCGCGATGATCAGCGAATCGACCGCGCGCCGATTCTTTCCCAACGAGGACGCGATTGGAAAGTTCATCGCGCTGGATATGGATTTCCGCGGCTCCATGCATTCGTTTGAAGTGATCGGCATCGTGAAGGATGTGCGCTACGCCAACCTGACGCGCCTCGATCCCTCCCATGTTTACTTGCCCGCCCTTTCGCCGGCGGTGGCGTCCACGATGGGCAAATTCATCCACAGTCATCTCGACACTCTGGTGCGCATTCCCGGCGACCCGAAGCAAGCTCTCACAGCCATCGACGCAATCAGCGCGGCGGAGCGGGATCGCATCTCCAATCTCCGGCTGATCAATCTGGATGACGGCGCTGTGAAGATCCAACGCATGATTTCGCAGACCTTCACCATGCTCGCGGCGATCCTCGCGACTCTGGCGCTGATGCTGGCAGGCGTCGGAATTTACGGCGTGGTCGGCTATCTGGTGAGCCAGCGCACACGCGAGATCGGAGTGCGCATGGCGCTGGGCGCAACTACACGGGAGATCGTAAGCGATGTGGTGCTGCGTGGTCTGCGGCCGGTAATGATCGGAGCGGCGATCGGCGTCATGTGCGCCGCGGGGCTTTCCGCGATTCTGCACCAGACGCTGGTGTTTCCAGGCTCGATGGACTTTCTCTATGGCGTGCCGTTCTACGATCCCATCACGTTTGCGAGCCTGATCGTTTTCGTGATCGGCAGCGCGGCGGCTGCCAGCGCAATCCCGGCGCGGCGGGCCTCTCGCGTCGATCCCGCCCTGGCGCTCCGTCACGAATAGCGATCGGCTACATTCAAGGAATCGAGCGGCGCAATCCAGCCGCTTGTCTTGAAAAAACGTCGACGTCATTCATAAAGGAGCGGCATTTTGAGCAACGTTCGAGTGCTGGTAGGCACGCGCAAAGGCGCGTTCATTCTGGAATCCGATGGCAAGCGAAAGGACTGGCAGGTGAGCGGCCCGCACTTCGCCGGTTGGGAAATTTATCACATGAAAGCCTCGCCCGCCGATCCCAATCGTATCTATGCGTCGCAATCGAGCGGATGGTTCGGGCAAGTGGTGCAACGATCGAACGACGGCGGCAAGACGTGGGCGCCGGTCGGCAATAAGTTCGCTTACGATGGCGTGCCTGGCACCCATCAGTGGTATGACGGCACGCCGCATCCATGGGAGTTCAAGCGGGTGTGGCATTTCGAGCCGTCGCTCACCGATCCCGATACCGTGCTGGCGGGCATCGAAGATGCGGCGATTTTTAAATCGACCGACGGCGGCGCGAATTGGAACGAGCTAGCCGGACTGCGAGGTCACGGCACCGGTCCGCATTGGCAACCGGGCGCCGGGGGCATGTGCCTGCACACCATCATTCTCGATCCTTCCGATCCGAATCGAATCTACATCGCGATCTCGGCAGCGGGCGCGTTTCGCAGTGATGATGCGGGGAAAACCTGGAAGCCGATCAATCGCGGCCTGGTTTCGAATATGATGCCGGATCCGAAAGCTGAAGTCGGACACTGCGTTCATCATGTGGCGATGCATCGCGCTAAACCTGGTGTGCTGTTCATGCAGAAGCATTGGGATGTGATGCGATCCGATGACGCGGGCGACAACTGGCGCGAGGTGAGCGGAAATCTCCCCACCGATTTCGGATTCGTGATTGATGTGCACGCGCATGAACCGGAAACGATCTACGTGGTCCCGATCAAGAGCGATTCGGAGCATTATGTTCCCGAAGGAAAGCTGCGCGTGTATCGCAGCCGCGTGGGTGGCAACGAATGGGAAGCGCTCACCAATGGCCTGCCGCAGCAGGATTGCTACGTCAACGTGCTGCGCGACGCGATGGCGGTGGATTCGCTCGAGTCCTGCGGCGTTTACTTCGGCACCACTGGTGGCCAGGTGTACGCATCGTCTGACGCGGGCGATCACTGGTCGCCCATTGTGCGTGATCTTCCTGGAGTTCTCTCCATCGAAGTGCAGACGCTGGCATGATCAGGGTCGTTCTTCCCGCGCATCTGCGGACACTCGCGCAGGTGACCGGCGAAGTGACCATCGAGGTCGCTCCGCCGGTGACTTTGCGTGCGATCCTCGACGCACTCGAATCGCGCTACCCGACCCTGGGTGGCACCATTCGCGATCACGTTACCAAACAGCGCCGTCCGTTCGTGCGATTTTTCGCATGCGAGCAGGACTGGTCGCACGAATCGCACGACACGCCTGTTCCAGAGGCGATCGCCTCGGGAGCGGAGCCGTTACTGATCGTCGGCGCAATTGCCGGCGGTGTATACTGACGCCATTCGGAGGCGAAAAGCGAGATGGCTGATCTTCAAAGACCGGACCGCACCTGGCTGTGCAGCGTGCTGTTCATGGACATCGCGAAATACTCCTCGCAATCCGTCGAGATGCAGATGAAGTGGAAGACGAGATTTAATGCGTATCTTGCTGAGGCAATTCATGAAGTTCCTGAAAATGAGCGTGTAATTCTGGATACTGGCGATGGCGCCGCGGTGTGTTTTCTGGGCGCTCCCGAAGCCGCCATGTTCGCCGCGCTGCATCTGTGGCAGTGCTTCGTTCGCGACGAGCGCGAGCAATCGCCCGGATTGCGCGTGCGGATCGGCATTAATCTCGGGTCGGTGAAGCTGGTCAAGGATCTGAACGGCAGCCTCAACGCGATCGGCGATGGAATCAACGCCGGGCAGCGCATCATGAGCTTTGCTCCGGAGAATCAGATTCTGGTCTCGCAATCGTTTTTCGAAGTCGTCAGCCGGCTGTCAGACGATTACAAAGGGTTGTTCAAGCTGAAAGGCGTTGAGACCGACAAGCATGTTCGCGAGCACACCGTTTACAGCCTGTTGCCGCCGGGATCGGAAGAATATTACGCCGCGGCGATGGCCAGCAAGCAAGCCGCCAGCGAAAAGACGGAGACTCCAGTTCAAACGGTCCCGCCACCACCTTCGAATCGCGGGATGCTGATCGGAATCATATTGGCTGTGATTTTGGTAGCTGGTGCTGTGGCAGGCTGGTACGGCACCAGGTCGAATCCTGCGACGCCAGCCCCGAGTGCGACGGCGGCGCCGGCGAGCCCCGCCGCGACGCCCGATTCGCCAGCGTCGTCACCGGCAAGTGCGCCCGTTTCTACGCCATCCTCTACGGCGGCAGCGAAGACATCGCCGCCCGCTGCGAAGCCAGCAGCCGCAACGCCGACCCAAGCCGAGCCCGTTCCTGCGAATCCCGCAGCGAAGCAGCCTGAGCCGCCAGTGGCCGCCGCCGCAGCGGCAGACGATGCCGACAAAGACGAAGATTCCGCCGACATCGGCCCCGATGACGCCAAAGCGCCGCCGGACGCCAGGAAAGCATTCGAAATAGGCTCTGGGCTCCTCAATCAAGACAAGTACGCGGAATCCATACCGCATTTTGATGAAGCGATCAAGATTTATCCAAACTATGTGAATGCGATCCTGTCGCGGGCCAGCGCGCACCGGAAGCTCAATCAATTCGATGCCGGCATGGAGGATTGCAATCGCGCCCTCAAGCTGGGCCGCGAAGAACCCCGTGTCTACTTCTGTCTCGCGCAAACCTACCTGTTCATGAAACAGTGGGACAACGCGCTCAAGCAGTACAACGAAACCCTCCGGCTCAAGTCCGGTTTCAGCCTCGCTTATGAAGGCCGTGCGAATGCGCTCATGAATCTTCAGCAATACCAGCGGGCCGTCGACGATTTCACGCTGGCGCTACGCAATCGCAAATCGAATCCGCTGTACATGCGCAGGGCCCAGGGATACATGCAGCTCGGTCAGTACGAAAAAGCGATTCAGGATTACGATCAGGCGATTGCGTTGCGTCCCAACATGGCTCGCGGCTACAACATGCGCGCCACTGCGAAGCAGAAAGCGGGCCAGGGGCGCGGTGCGGCTGAGGATCGAAAGAAAGCGCGCGAATTGAAGCAATAACTACGGAGCGAAACTGGAGCGAGCCTGGATGCCCCAGTGCCCGTCCTTCAACGTCACCACATACAGCGAAGGAAATTTGCCGATCACTTTCCCGGCGGCATCGTAGCGCACGAACGTTACGGCGAAGTGCACCTTCTCGGGTCCGCTCTGGATCGTCTTCATGGATTCCCAGCGGCTGTGATCCCAGGGCGCCAGGCGCTTGGCATAATCGCCACTTTCTTTCGCAAACTCAGCCGCGGAGTTGTACACGCGCACCTGATTGCTTGCCAAACGCACATGCGGATAGTTGAGCGTCGCCGCCCAACGCACCGGATCTTTCGAATTGAACGCGTCCATGAACTCGTTCATCGCTTTGCGCGCGGCTGTTTCGGGTGTTTGCGCGACCGCCGTCCACGCGAGCAAGGCGCACCACAGCACTCGTTTCATTAGGGTTCTTTCGGTGCTTCGATGCCGCGTGATTGCATCAGCCGGATGGTTCGCTCCAGTTGCTGAATGCGATCCGCCTGCCGCGAATTCTCTGACTTCAGGCGCCGAATCTCGGTTTGCGCCTCGTCGCTCGACGCCGCTGCGGCGGGTCCCGGATCGCTTGCCGCGGGCGCGACGGGAACAGCGGGCGCCGGCGGTCTTCCCAGATATCGCGATGCCTCTTGCCATCGCGCCGCGTCCGGAGCTTCCACGGTCATGCGAACTTCCACATCACCGCTTTTTCGGACATAAGTAAAGTTGCCCGATTCGAGCATTTCTTTCGACAGCGAAATCGTCTTGATGTCGCCGCCATCGGAAAATTCGAGCGCGCCTCGCGTGGCCGTGCGCACCTTCCTGGTTGCTGGATTCCATTGCACGCGCAGTTGGCCGTCGCGTTCAATGACCGCCAGGCCGAGTGGCTCCGGCGCCGCAGTTTGCCACCAGAAACGCCACGCCGCCCCCGCGAGCAGCACTACCAGCACCGCCCACAGGACCAGCCACGGCCATTTCCTCTTCGGCGCCGGCGCGGGAAGCAACTGTGGCCCGCCATATCCCGCGGCGGCGGGTTGACCGAATGAAGGGACGCGAATGGGAGCCACAGCGGTGGCACCCGCGCCCGCATCGCCTGCTTCCGATTCGGCGCGATAGAACGACGGGATCTTGCGGCTGGGGCGTTCGCGCGGCGCGCGATCCGGCGGCCGATCCAGCACGCCAGCCAGCCGATCCGGAAAATTGAATTCGAGATAGCTGTTCTCGCTCTTGACCGTCCCGTCGGCTTCGCGCACGAAGAATCCAGCGCGCATGCTGCCGCCGCGACCCGGCCGGATCACCAGTGAAACCTGCCACGGGGCGGGGAAGAAAATCGTGTAGATTTCCAGATCCGATTCGGTGAGCGCAATTTCGCTTCGCGTGTGCGAGAGAAACCAACCTACCGAAATCAATCCTTCCAGCTGCGAATCTTCCGAGTCGCGCGTCAACTGATCGTTCAGCGCGATGCGATCTTTGTCCGACAACAGAAAGGCCGGGCCGCGCGCATGTTCACAGGCGATGGGGCGCATCGCCAGCACGCGCACCGTTCTCCCCTCGCGGGTTCCGTACAAAACGCCGCCGACTTCGATTCCGCCGCGCGAGAGCCGCTGAAATCCCTCCGCTACTTCGTGGCGAATCTCCTCGATCACCACCAGCGAATATTCGATCTCGATGGGACTTTCGGCGACGTTCCATGACCCGAATTTCGGTTCGCTCATGCGTGCGCCTCGGGAATCAGATAGCTGATGGTGGCTCCGTCCTCGCCCGGACCGGCGTCGTCATTCTCGTGAAGATGATAATAGAACGTCGCCGCCGCCATACCGCTTGCGATCATCAGCGCGATCAGCACACAGGCAATGGTCTTCGCGTTCCAGGCGCGATCGTGCGCCACGGCGCATGCCGTCCCGATCGTGGTCATCAGCGCGAGCCCCATGGTGAGGCTCAGTTTCGTATACCAGGGCATCAGATCCAGATGACTCTGTCCGCCCACCTGCACCCACACGTCTTGAATTGCTACCAGCGCGATCAGAAACTCCATCATGTAGGCGAGACGTAGGAAATTGGGGGACATCAGATGATCGCGATACTATATTGTACGGCGAAAAATGAACGATCTGATCTCCTTCCTGCGAATCCCCAGCATCAGCGCACTCCCGGAGCACAGAGTCGACGTAACGCGCGCCGCCGAATTCGTGCGTGACTGGCTCGACGGCGCGGGACTGGATAACGCCCGGCTGATTGAGGATACAGATGGGGCAGGGAACCCGCTGGTCCGGGCTGAATCGCTTCATGCGCCCGGGAAGCCGACGCTGCTACTCTACGGCCACTACGACGTGCAGCCGCCCGAGCCTCTGGATGAATGGACCTCGCCACCGTTCGAGCCACAAATCCGCAATGGAAATCTCTACGCTCGAGGATCGGCCGACGACAAAGGCCAGCTCTATATCCTGATGCAAGCAGCAGCGCGCTGCGTTCGCGAAAAGGTTCCGGTGAACTTGAAATTCCTGATCGAGGGCGAAGAAGAAACCAGCGGCGAGCATCTCGACAAATACGTCCGCTCCACGCCGGGCGACCTCCATGCCGACGCGGCAGTGATCTGCGATACGTCGATGTTTGCGCCCGATCTGCCGACGCTAACTACCGGTCTGCGTGGCATCGTGTACGGCGAAATTCGCATCCAAGGCCCTCGCACCGATCTTCATTCCGGCGACTACGGCGGCGCTGCTCCCAACGCGATCGAAGCTGCCGCGCAGATCATCGCTTCGCTCAAAGATCGCGATGGGCATATTCTGATTCCCGGCATCTACGATCGCGTGCAGAAGCCGTCTCCGGTCGAGATCGCGGCGTGGAGAAGCTTGCCGTTCGATCCAGAAGAGTATCGTGAAAAGGAAATCGGATCGAGCGCGCTCACCGGCGAGCCCGAAATTCCGCTGTTCGAGCGCATCTGGGCCAGGCCCACGCTGGAGATCCATGGCATTCGCGGCGGATTCACCGCGGAAGGCCAGAAGACCGTCATTCCCGCCCGCGCCGTGATCAAGATCAGCCTGCGTCTGGTGCCCGATCAGCAACCCGATGAAGTAGTGCAGCAAGTGGAGCGGGCCGTCGCGGCGGCCGCGCCCAGAGGCGTCAGCGCGACGTTCAAACTGCTCAGCTCGGCGCCCGCGTCAATGGTCGATCCGAACCATCCACTGATCCGCAAATGCGCGGATGCGATGAAGAAAGTCTTCGGCCACGAAACGGTGTACGTGCGCTGCGGCGGCTCGATTCCGATTGTTGGGTTGTTCAAGGAAGCGCTCGGTATTCCCAGCGTGCTCGCCGGTTTCGGATTACCAGACGACAACATTCACGCGCCCAACGAAAAGATGTCCATCTCCAACATTGAACGCGGTATCGACGCGATGGTCGAGTATTTCAAGCTCGCGAGTGAATAGAGGAACGCACTGCGTCAACTCGTGCCGGCTATCTCTATTTGAAATATATTCGCGGCATAGTCGCTGTGCACCACGCTTGCGCTTCCGCAAACACCCGATAATCGCGGAAGAAAAAAGCGCGGCCGCTCGAGTCCGCGGGCAGCGTCGATCCATTGGAAAATGCGCTGACTGCTCCTTGATGCGAGGAACACAGCACGATGTGCCAATGGTACTCGCGTGCGCGCAGCTCGGATACCAGTTCGGAGAACAGCGGTCCACAATCGGCTGCGATGACGCTCGCGCGCCACGCGCCGATCTCATCGATTTCGGTAAGTGGACCGGCGACATCAGCCAGCCCTACTGCGCCATCGCGCCGCGATGAGACCGGCCCTCCTGCCGATGCGGCGTACGCCAGCTCCCCGGCGCGCATCGAATGCACCTGATAGCCCGCGTTCAACAGAGCTTTGGTCGACTCCGCGGAGTGCGCACCTACTTGGATCAAAACGCGGGAAGGAAGAAACGAATACAGAAACTCGATCAGCGCGAAATCGGCGGCGAGGGGTGCGGAGCTGCTTTCGACCATGCTACGGCCCGCCAACGCGTGCAGGTTTTCCACCGTGTGAATGGATGCCTTCAACAGCGCCGCCTGCGATTTCAGCAGCTTTTCGAATTGCGCATCGGTACCCGCTGGGAGAGCGCGCTCCACTTGATCCAATCGCCGCTCGATCGAATCCAGGCGCTCATGGACGGTGCTGGTGAACGCGTGGCCGAACAATCGGAGCCAGCGTTTTATGACGTCGCGCAACATCGCTCGTCAACTATCGTAACCCGCGAATGCATGTTCGAAGCGCATATCCACTGGATGGCCCGCCTCCAGCGATCGTGCCAGCCAGTCGCCCACTCCGCGATCCGAAAAAAGCTTGCCGAGCGGCGCCGCATTCGCGCGTAACTGAGATTGGGTCGTCGCATCGCGAAGCCGGTCCATCGTTGCTTGCAGGGCCGCGCGTTCATACGGTACCGTCTCCCCGGTTCCGAAGTGTTTCACGAATCGCGGGCCACACGTTTCTGGACTTCCGATCGTTAGCACCGGAGTGTGCGCTACGGCGGCGGCGAAAATGATTCTTCCAGGCAGACTCAGCGAACCAACCCAGTAATTCGTATCGCCGCCGTCCAGCGCCGCTCCCGGAACGATCACGAATGGATACCGCCGCAACTCGCTCGCGAGCCGGGCTTCCTCGATCACGCCGCGTGGATGAATGTGCGCGCGCGTCATCGCCGATTCGGGGAAGCTCAGAAAAGGTGACAGATGGTTCCCGAACCAATCGATTTCCCATCCACTGCCTTCCAGCGCATCGCACAATCGATCGAACCAGGATTGATCCCAAAAGCTTCCCAGTAGCGCGCCGCGTTTTTCAAACACCGCTTCGGGGCTTCCATAGGAGTCACCATCGGCGGGTTGAATGAGCGCATCCGGCGCCACCGCCGGCAGCACATAAAACGGCATCCCGTACTTGCGTTGGTAGGCTTGGCGCAGCTCAGGATGGGTGGTCAGCCGCAGCGAGCAGGCGCTCAGGAATTCGCGCATCACATCATCTGGAATGGTATTGACGGCGACATTCTGATCGTCCATGATCCAGCCACACAACCGCGCCCCAAAGATCTCGTGCAGCGCGATCGCGGTGATCAACTCATCGGGGTGAAATGGGACGCACAGCGCGCGTCGAATCCGGCCTCCCGCGAACATCCGCATCACTGCCTCGAACGACTCCGCGCGGCTGCGACCCGCGTGTGAAAGCCGGATCCGCCAATCCGCGAAGCTTTGCTCGCCCCAGCTATCTTCGGTCCGGATGGAAACCAGATGGTGCGCGCCGCTCAAGACCCGCAGGAGTAACGCGCCCGTTCCGTGACGATTGTTAATCTCACCCGCGGTGATGACGGCGTCGACTTCTCGCGCACCGCGCCATTCGATCCGGTCCGCGGTCAGGTCGTCGACTCTGGCGCCAAGCGAATCCAGATCAGTCACGTGGTTGCCCCGGCAGCAGATCCCCGAAGCGGCGATCGAACGGCGCGCCGCGCGCAAGCGATTGCCAGATCCATTCACCGGCGCCGGCTGCTGAAAATCTCGCCGCCGCCAGCAAAGCACGGCGCCGCATCTCGAGATTTACATCACGCTGCAAAATGTGCTCCACGGCGGCTCGGAACGCATGTGGATCGTAATCTGACACCACACCGATGCCGAACTGCTCCACAAAATGCGCCGCCGAGGTAGCACGGCTCCCCAGCACGATCACGGGGATGTGGGCAGTGCACATGAGATAAATCAGGCGGCCGGGTAAACTGAATTCGGCCATCCATCGCCGGTCCTGATCGCGATCATCCATGGTGCCGGATGGAACCACCGCGAACCACGTGGACCGCAGAAATTGGATCAGCTCCGGTTCCGGCATTCGCTCCTGTGCGTGAATTCCGTCGGCCCGCAACTCATCGAGCGAAGCGCCGAGTGTGCTCCAATTTTGGACTGGATACGAAATCGTCACGCCGGAGCCTCGCACCGTCTGGCGCACCCATTCGACCCAGCGGCTGCTCCAGATATTTCCGATCATGGCGGCGTGCCTCGCGTCAGGAGGCGTGGGTGGCACGCACAGCCATGAAGCGATCAGGTTCGCCGGAGCCAGCGGAGGCATGTAATGGAACGGCATGCCGAATTTTTGCTGATAGGCTTTGCAGATTTCCGGGGAAACTCCCAGCCGTAGCGACGATTTTTCCAGCGCTTCTCTCAGCGGCGCGTCATCCAGTCCGTTGAATCCGATGTTTTGATCGTCCAGAACGTAGGTGCACATCGGTGCGCCGGAAATTGCCCGCACCGCGATCGCATTCGCTAAATCGTCAGGACGGAATGGAATATACAAAATGCGCCGGACAGTAAAGTCGCGCAAGGCTTCGGCAACTTGAGCAAAAACGGCTTCGCGCGACGCGTTCTGGTGTGCGATTTTAAGCGGAATTCCAAAGTCCTGCTCGCCGCGAAAGAAGTCCACGGAACGGATGGAAAGCACATCTCGCTCTCCACCGAAGTGCTGGATTAAAGTGACACCGCTGCCGTGTTTAGGATTGACTTCCCAACCGGTGATAATAACGTCAACGGTGCGGCTGGGTGGCCGCACCGTTGATGAAGAACATTGGGTTGAGACGAACTCGAGGCGAGCAGTAAGCTGCTCTATCGTGTCTTCGATTCCGGCTTCCGATTCGCCGGCCATGAGCAGCCTGGAGCGCCTAGCGAGTACGACGGCGGAGTAGTCCGAGTCCGGTTAAGCCGAGACCAAGCAAACCGAGCGTGGCCGGTTCCGGTGTGCCGATGTCGTTGAGCGTGATTCCCAGTGTGGCGGAACGATCCGTGTTGTCTTTGAAATAGCTGTCCAGAACTCCAACCACCAGGAAATTCGCGCCGACTGGCACCACCACCGAAATCCCGCCCGGGCTGAGCGTGGTGATGTTGCCCACCGCTCCAGAGGCGGTAGGAATGTAGAAGTCGTTGGGGATCGTGGTATTGACGTTCCCATTGGACGTATTTAAAAACGCCGGGTTGTTGATATCAGGCAGACCCGTATTGAAGGTGTTGGCTGCCCCGAGCCGGTTGACGTTTCCAGCGGTCAAGCTGGCCGACGCGGCTTCCGTATCCACGGAGTCAAATATGCCGCCCAAAGAGGCCGGCTGCTCGGTGCAGGTCGTCGATACGCCGAAGAAGCACTGCAGGCCCACCGCGGTCAGTTGTAACGTCGAGCCCGCCGGGGCATTGATGCAATCGTCCGCCTGCGGACTGGGTCCGGAAATCGGGCACGTCAATTGGATAAAGATCGCCCTGGTATCGACATCGGGACTCGTTTGGAATAGAAAAGTCTGCGTAGGGCTGACCGTGAATGTGACCGGGCCTGCTGAGGCACACACGCCTATCATCACTAGCAAAAACGCAAAAATCAAAGCTCGCTTCATACTGACCTCCGACAAGACGTCTAAAATTTACCGCACCCACCGCACTTTGGGTGTAGTCCTTCTTTACTACGGCCACCCAGAACTCTCTGTCTAATAACGATTAAGAATAGCACAAACTTCTGCGCGTTAAAAGCCTCTTCGTACGTGTAGCTTTCGGTCCATTACCCAAGCCCTAGTGGCTGATGACCCACAATATATTGTGGGTGCTCAACCTGATGGTTACAACCAAGTCAATCCCTTGACTACCGGCACAAAATGAGCTTAGTGCTGCATTTTCTTAGCTACCGGATCGGCAGAACCGTGGACGAACTCGTCTTTCCATCCACCGCGACGGTCAGCGTCGCGTTCCCGAGCCCCGCCATATCCTTCGTGATCGTCATTTTGACCAGGGATACCCCGACCATTCCCGATGCAGCGCCTGCCCAGTCCGGAGTAACCACGCTCTGTCCGCAATTCACCGTGACCGTTCCCGCGACCGTATACTCCGTCACTGGGGCAGCCGGGAATCCATCCACTGCCGGTCGAACATAGTTGCCGAAGCCGGTTCCGAAAATCGAGACTTGCTCGCCCTCTACCGCCGGACTATCCGTCGTAATCAGGCTGCCGTTGGCGTGAAGCGCGAACACCAGCGGTAAATTCGCCGCGTTGGGCTGCTGAAATAATCCAGGAGCGAGGCTCGATACTGTGAACGTTCCGGTCACATCGGGTAACCCGATGGTGTGAATCGCCAGGCTGTAATTTCCCGGGGTCATTTCCCACGGGATTTGCGCATTAATCTGACTGGGAGAGACCACCAGCAAGGGCAGCAGGAAATTGCCCGCCGTTACCGTGATTCCGCCGATCGTTTGCGCCAGCGGATTGGTTGGACCCGACTGTGTCGCCGCCGTCAGATTCGTGCCGTAAATCGCCACCAGAGAACCTGGAGCGATGCTGCCATCCGGAGTCGGTCCAGTGACACTTTGGATTCCAGCGGGCGGGATGAACGGTACCGTGGCGAAATCGGCTTGCACCACGTGCGGGCTGGTCATGGACAGGGCCCCTCCGTTGCTGGAGCCCACCAGATCGCCTTCCCAATGCGCGAACTTGAATCCACTGTTGGCGACGGCGGAAAGCGAGACATTGGTTCCGGTCGCGTAGTATCCATCCGGCGATGACGGAGTTACTTTAAACGTTCCCGCCTTGGAAGGATTTGAGACTGTCAGCAATTGAAACGACGTCTTATATGTCGCCGTCAGCGTCTGCGTGTCCTGATTAAAGGTGATTGTTCGCGAAGCGGCTGTCGATCCGTCGCTCCAGCTGGCGAAGTCGAAGCGCGCGCCGGGCGATGCCGGAATGGAGGACGCCATCGTCACTTGTGCGGTAGACCCGCTGGCCTTGTTGATCACGCACGGGGTCGGACAGTTGTTCCCGTCGACCGTTATGGCCAATCCGCCAGGCGAGGTGTTAATGGTGACCTGCGCCAGCGAGGAATAAGACGCCGTGACCGAAAATCCGCTCACGGAATTTGGCGGGACTGTGATGGTATGCGTCGCCGCGCCTTGATCCGACCATCCGGTGAACGTCCACACCCGGCCGTGCGCGTCCGTTTGAGGGCTTTCGGCCCCGATGGTATGGACTTCGCCGACGCCCCAGGCGAAGTTGTACGCCTGCCAGTTGTCGCGGCCGTCGATCATCAGCTTCAGGCCGCCAGGATTGGACAGGATGGAGACATGCACACCAGGCACGAAATTCGCCGTGATGATATCGGGCTGCGACGTGTTGGAGTCCGGAATGTAGCTCGCATTTTGGCCCAGACCGTTGCTAAATCCACTGAAATTCCAAAAAGTCCCCACCGTATCGATCTGCGATGGCGGCGCGCCTATGGTGTGTTTCGAACCTGGCAGGAAATCGAATTGTCCCCAGCACAGCGGCACGTAGCCGGCTGGCGCTCCCACCGGAAGGCGGGTGAAATCCGGCGCGCATGTACCTCCCGCTGCCGCGGCCGTTCCCGCGGGCGGCGTGTTAATGGGGGTTCCGTCAACCAGAACCTGGAGACCCGGAGGATTGGTGATGAAATCCACGCGCTTGGCGATCGAAAACTGAGGACCCAACATCATCGGTCCCGTGAGGTTCAATTACTGCAGCGCGTTGTAAGGCAGTCCGTTCAGCAAATATCCGTAAAACGCATATCCCGGATACATCAGCACGCCCAGCGTGAGCGTTCCTGCCGGCAAATACAATTGATCGTTGTCGCCGATACACTGCTGGTTGACATAAATGGCGCCCCACGGTGTGCTGCCCGGTCGAACAGAGCCGCAGCTCGGCGATCCCGAGCCGGTTCCCGGAGGAAATACGATATTCACCAGGAAATTCACCGTGACGCCTACCGTCAGAGTGGTCAGCTTGGGGTCGGCCACCACCTGAATCACGTTCCCGCCTTGATTCGGGAACAGATTCGTACTCGCGCTCCAGCCATTGAACGTGAACCGGACGTTGTCATTCTGCTCGCTCTGATACGTGGTCGGATTGCCATTCTGATCCATCGCGAGGGGGAAATCGACCACGTGAACTGTGCCGACAATCCACTCAAATGTCTGAGTTGAGGTATAGGACGTGCCATCGACGATAAACACCGGACCATAGTTGTCGACTATGCTCGCGCCGATCGTAATACTTGTGCGGGTTTGGGCGCGAAGCCCTGCCACTATCGATAAAGCCAATAAAATCAGCCAGCTAATGCGCTTCATGAACCCTCTCGTCTCCACAGTTCTGTCGTTATATGGCCGCTGCCATTCCAGCCGGCACCTAGGACTAATCCACACATAGTCCCAAGCGGTAATCGGCAGTCGTTAAACGAAGCTTTAGCGCCAGGAAGGACTGGGAACGCGCGAGTACTGGATTGAATCTCGTTAGCGTGGGAGGGCATCCAAACTGGGCATCCCTTTCACCAGCCAGTACAATAAAAGAGAGCCCGCCCACGTCGCCGTCCAAATCCGAATGAGGAACCGCATGCCGATCATCCACAAGTCGTTATTGCTGTGCCTGTTAGGGGTTGTCTCGCTCCCTGTCCCGATGCGCTCCCAAGGTCCCGCGCCGCAAACCCATCCTGCGACCGCCCCGGTCATTCTTCCGCCCGTCGAACGCGCCAATCCTGCCGATTTTCAAGGCAGCGTGATCTCGGGCCAAGCGAGTTCGACGCCCCTGGCGCTTTCGCTTCAGGATGCGATTGCGCGCGGCTTGAAGAACAATCTGGGGCTGCTGGTCAGCGATACCGCCAGCCGTCAGGCCCACGCCGATCGAGTCCGCGCGCTGTCGGCGCTGCTGCCGATGGTCGGCGGCAACATCTCCGAAACGGTCCAGCAGCTCAACCTGGCGAGCTTCGGCCTCAGTTTCCCCGGTGTCCCGAAAGTCGTTGGGCCGTTCGGCGTGACCGACCTGCGCGCCTCGGCCTCGCAATCGGTTTTCGATTTCACATCGATCAAGAATCGGCGCGCGGCGATCGCAAATGAACATGCCAGCCAGCTTTCGGTGCAGGACGCTCGCGACCTGGTGGTGCAGGCGGTAGCCGCATCGTATCTGCAAATCATCGCTGATCATGCCCGCATCGCCGCGACCCAGGCGCAAGTGGCCACCGCGCAAGCGTTGTACACCCGCGCTCACGATCAGCACTCCGCCGGCGTTTCTCCCGCGATCGACGAATTGCGTTCGCAAGTGGAGCTGAAAACGCTGCAGCAGCAATTGATCGCGCAGCAGAATCAGATCGAAAAGGATAAGCTCGCGCTGGCGCGTGTGATCGGATTGCAGCCCGCGCAGGTGTTCGAGGTATCCGACGCGATCCCGTTCGCGCCGCTCGAAGGGATGACGCCCGATGCCGCCATTCAGCGCGCGCTTTTGACACGCTCGGATTATAAAAGCGTTGCTGCCCAGGTGAAGGCCGCCGAGATCGCTCGCGAAGCCGCGCTCGCGCAACGCCTGCCGACTTTGAACCTGGACGCCAACTACGGCGATATCGGGCGCAACATCGGCGATTCGCACGGCAGCTTCGCCGTCACCGGATCGTTAAAATTCAACATTTATACTGGGGGCAGGATTCGCGCCGATGTTGAATCGGCGGACGCGGCGATCCAGCAGCGCAAAGACGAACTGGCCAGCCTGCAAGGCCAGATTGATGTGGAAGTTCGCAACGCTCTGCTCGATCTGAAGACGGCTGCCGATCAGGTGACTGTATCCCGCGACAACCTGGACCTGGCGAATCAGACGCTGGTACAGGCCCGCGATCGCTTTTCGGCGGGCGTGACCGACAACATTGAAGTGGTGCAGGCGCAGGAATCTGTGGCCAATGCGAATCAATCGGTGATCAACAGCATCTATATGCATAACCTTGCCAAAGTGCAATTGGCGCGGGCCGTGGGGATGACCGAAACTAGTTTGAAAGAGTTCATGGGAGGCGCGATCGTTGGCAAGCCAAATTGAAACAGAGCCGGTGACGAAACCGGCCGAAGAAAAAGAACCGTGCACGTCACGGAGTCGGACGCGAAGCGCGGCGCCAGTGCCAAAACAATCGTATTCCGAATTGTGGTGCTGGCGATTCTCATTGGTGCGGGGGTGTGGGGCTATGGATTCTGGCAGAATCTGCAGCGCTTCGAATCGACCGACGATGCGCAGGTGGACGGTTCCATCTATACCGTGAGTTCGCGCGTTGCAGGCCACGTCGCCGAAGTGATGGTGGGCGATGAGCAGATCGTCAAAGCCGGCGATGTGCTGCTGCGTCTGGATCCCAAAGATTACGATGTCGCGATCGCGAAGGAACGCGCCGATCTGGCCGATTCGATCGCCATGCTGCAAAGCATGCGCACCGATGTGCCCATCACTTCGACCAATACATCGAGCGCGCTCAACAGCGCGAAATCCGCTCGTCTGGATGCCAGCGCCGCGGTCAGTGGAGCGGAACAGCAGTTGGGCGCAGCTCGCGCGCGGCTATCGACGGCGGAAGCCAATGTTCGCGTCGCCGAAGCGAATGCCGTCAAAGCCGACCAGGATGTCGCGCGCTATAAGAAGCTGGTCGATAAAGACGAGGTATCGAAGCAGCAGTTCGATCAGGTGAACGCGACCGCGGCAGCCATGCGCGCCACGGTGGATGCGCAGAAGGCGCAGGTCAACGAAGCGCAGCAGAATATCTCGGCGGCGCAGCAAGCCGTGGAGCAGGCGCGGGCGCGGGTGCAAACCGCCGACGCGCAGATTGAATCGGCGATGACCGGTCCGCAGCAGATCAAAGTCACGGAAGCGAAAGCGCAATCGGCACAAGCGAAAGTGGAAGCAGCAGCGTGCCCTGCTCGAACAGGCGGAATTGAATCTGCAGTACACCACCGTCACCGCGCCGATCGATGGCGTGGTCGCCAAGAAAGCGGTGGAGGCCGGGAACAATATCAACGTGGGCCAGCAACTGATGGCCATCGTTCCGCTCGACGATATCTGGATTACCGCGAATTTCAAAGAGACGCAGTTGAAGAATATGCGCGTCGGCCAGAAGGCCACTGTTCGCGTGGACGCCTACGATCGCGATTACACCGGCACCGTCATCCGCATCGCCGGCGCGAGCGGCGCGAAGCTCAGCCTGCTGCCGCCTGAAAACGCAACGGGTAATTTCGTGAAAGTGGTCCAGCGCATTCCGGTGCGAATCCTGCTCGATCCCGGCCAGAACAGCGATCATCTGCTGCGGCCCGGCATGTCGGTCACGCCCACCGTACAGGTGAAATGAGCGCGGCGGTCGTAGGTGATCGGTTTCCTGCCAGTGAGGCGCGACAGGTATGGAGCGCGTTCGTGATCCGCACACAAATCTCGAAATTAATTCACGAATGAGCGCATCCGTAGATACCCTCCCAGCATCGGCGCCGGCCATCTGGAAACCGAAGCACAACCCCTGGGCGATCGCGCTGGTAGTCACTATGGCGACGTTCATGGAGGTGCTGGATACTACCATCGCCAACGTCGCGTTGCCGCACATCGCAGGAAATCTCTCGGCGAGCCAGGATGAGAGCGCGTGGATTCTGAGTTCGTATCTGGTCGCCAACGCCGTGATCCTGCCGATCAGCGCGTGGCTGGCGACGCGCTTCGGGCGCAAGCGCTTCTACATGACCTGCGTGGTGCTGTTCGGATTGAGCTCACTCGCGTGCGGATTCGCCACCAGTCTGGGCTCTGCTCGTTTTTTTCCGGATCATTCAGGGACTGGGCGGCGGCGGCCTCGCGCCCAGCGAACAGGCGATACTGGCGGACACCTTCCCGCCGCAAAAACGTGGAATGGCGTTCGCGATCTATGGAATGGCGGTGGTGCTGGCGCCCGCGATCGGTCCTACGCTGGGCGGTTATATCACCGACAATTTCGATTGGCGCTGGATCTTCTTCATCAACGTGCCAGTGGCGATCGCGTCGCTGATTTTGACCTCGCGACTGGTGGAAGATCCGCCGTTCCTCAAGAAGATGCGCGAGAAAATAGGGCGCGTCGATTATGTCGGCCTGCTGCTGATCGCGGTGGGAGTGGGCGCGGGGCAGGTGGTGCTCGATCGCGGCCAGCGCGAAGATTGGTTCGCATCCAACTACATCCTGGCGTTCCAGATTATTTCGTGGGCGTGCATCGCGTTCGCCATCTTCTGGGAATTCCGCGTCAAGAATCCGATCATCGACCTGCGGCTGTTTCGCAATCGCAATTTCGCGGTGAGCTGCATCCTGATGTTCATGCTGGGCGCGGCGCTGTTCGGTTCGACCGTGCTGCTGCCCCAAATGGTGCAGACGCTGATGGGCTACACAGCGCAGCAGGCGGGTATGGTGCTCTCGCCCGGTGCGATCGTGATCATTCTTCTGCTGCCTCTGGTCGGGCGACTCGATTGGGAAAGTGGACGCGCGCTACATGATCGCCGGAGCGTTCCTGATCGCCGGAGTCGGCTTGCTGCGCATGACGCACATCAGCGGCGAAGTCGATTTCAACACGCTGATGATGCTGCGCGTGTATCAGATGATCGGCGTCGCGTTTCTGTTCGTGCCGGTGCAGACCATGACGTACGTCGGCATTCCGATGGAAAAGAATAACAACGTGTCGGGCATGATCAATCTGGCGCGCAACATGGGCGGCTCCATCGGCATCGCGTTTCTGGAAACGATGATCGAACGGCGCGCGCAATTTCACCAGAACATGCTGGCGTCGCATACCGGGAGCCTCGATCCGGGGTTCCGTTCGCAGCTCGATGCGCTGACCAATACGTTCGTGTCGCTGGGCTATGACGCGGTGACCGCGGCGCAGATGGCGTCGGCGAAGATTTATGGATTGATGCAGGTGCAGGCGCAATGGCTCGCGTATATCGACACGATGTGGGTGTTCGCGATCGCATGTATGGCGGTCGCCCCGCTGGCGTTTTTGATGCGGAAGCCGAAGAGGCAGGGGAGCGGCCCCACAGCGCTCCACTAAACCAGTTCAATCGTCAGTCGCCTGCCGACGATCGCTGCCGCCCGCTGCAAGCTCGAGAGCGTGACGTCGTTTGCCGGATCGAGCAGCCGGTCGACCTGCGTGCGGCTCGTTTTCAATAGTCCGGCCATTCGCGATTTCGAAATACCTTGTTCCTTCATTGCTTCGGCGAGCTGCCAAGCGATCACTTCCTTTACTGCTTGCGCCTGCGCCTCTTCGAAAATTCCTTCTTCTTTCAGGAAGGCATCGATCCCGGTGCCCAAATGCGTCTTGCTCAACTTGGACGCGCCGCTGCCTTTCGCGCGCGAGCGCGAGGTCGGTAACCGGTGTGGTCCGCGTTTTCTTAATGAAGCCATGGAGTGCGACCAAATGACCATGGGCGACGCAGATCATCACACGAGCCGTTCGTCCCGTTGCCAAGTTCGTGCGAATTTCGTACAGCCCATCCGTTAGCGATCGGCAGAGCGGCATTCCGGCTGGCCAACGCCACTGCGCTCGAAGGAGATCCTTGCCGATTTCGTGACGCTCTAGCTCCCGCAATCGCTTTAGCCACTCGCGAACTGGTTCGCTTCCGGTCGCCGTTCGAAAGAAGACGAGTGGGATCTTTCTCGGCGGAATCGCTGACGTAAGTCACCTGACATCAGTGTACCGTAAAAGGTGCAACTACTCGTACCGCAACGCGACCAGTGGATCACTCTTCATCGCTCGTCTCGCGGGGACATAGCACGCCACCGCCGCGACAATCGTCAGCGCCATGGCGACCACGCCCATCGTCAGCGGATCAGCCGACGACACGCCAAATAGCATTCCGCTCAACACGCGTCCCGCCGCGAGCGAGCCCAGTAGTCCACAGATCAGGCCGATCATCACCGGCGACAACCCCTGCCGCAGCACCAGCGACCGCAGATCGCTCGACGTAGCGCCCAGTGCCATGCGGATTCCCATCTCGCCGCGACGCTGCGCCACCGAATAGGAAACCACGCCGTAGATGCCGAGGCTGGCCAGCGCCAGCGCGACGCCCGCGAACAGCAGCACCAGCGACAATTGGAATCGCCGCGCGGCGACTGACGCCGATACGATCTCGCCCATGGTGCGAAATTCCTGCACCGGCATTTCGCGATCCAGGCGGTGAATCTCCGATCGCACCGCGTTCACAATCGATGCCGGATCGCCCACCGCGCGGACGATCAGCGTCGTGAACGGGCGATCGCGCTGCCAGTAGGGAATATACGTCGTCGGATTCGGACGCTTCTGAAGCGTGACGCCGTGGACGTCGCCCGCCACGCCGATCACTTCGGCTAGCGGTGCGTCACCCAAGTGGAATCGCTTGCCGATCGGATCTTGTCCAGGCCACAAATGCTGTGCCATCGATTGCGAAATCACGGCAACCGGGCGATCGCGATCGCGCGCCTCAATCGCGCGTCCCGCCACGAGCGGAATTCCCATGGCGCGAAAAAAATCTTCGTTGACCATGCGGAAATCTACGATGGGACGTTCCTGCGGTGGCGTAGTATCGCCTTCCAGGTTAACGATATTGTTGCTCCCTTCGCCCACCAGCGGCAACATATTCGAAACGCCCACCGCGGAAACGCCCGGGACGCCGTGCGCGGCATCAATCAATTCGCGCAGGAACGCCGTGCGATGCGCGAAGTCGGGATAGCGGGCCGAAGGCAGCAGCAGATCGACGGACATGACGTGCTCCGCTTCGAAACCCTTATCGACATGCATCACGCGAACGAAGCTGTTGAGCAATAATCCCGCCGCAGCGAGGCATACCGTGCACAGCGCGACCTCAATGCCGACCAGAGCCGATCGCAACCGGCCGCTCTGCTTACTCGCCGTACCGCTGCGTCCGCCCCCGCGCAGTCCCTTCTGCGGATCAGTACGTGAGCTTTTCCATGCGGGAATCAATCCGAACACGATTGACGAGACCACGGATAAAGCGAATGCCAGCCCCAGAACACGAGTATCGATGTGGATTTCATTAAGGCGCGGGAGATCGGAAGGAGCTTTCGAGAGCAGAAAAGGCAACGCCGCCGAGGCGATCGCCAGACCGAGTGCGCCGCCCAGGATCGAAACCAGCAGGCTCTCCGTCAGCATCTGGCGCATCAATCGAGATGCCGTGGCTCCGATCGCCGCTCTGACGGCGAACTCGCGGCTGCGGCCCGAGGCGCGCGCCAGCAGCAGATTCGCGACGTTCACACACACGATCAGCAACACTGCACCCACCGCCAGCAGCAGCAACAGCAAGCCTTGTTTCGATCGGCCGGAGATTTCGTCCTGTAACGGCTCGATCGCTGCGCGCAACTCGGTTTTGTCGGACAGATGCGCCGCGAACCCTGCCTGCACCGCGTTCAGTTCCGCGAGTGCCGCTTCGACCGATACGCCCGGTTTCAATCGCGCGATGCAGCCGTAGTTGAAATCGCCCATATCGTCGCGCTCTTCGTCGCGCAGCGCGAACGGCTTCCAGATCTCGGGAACTTCGTTTCCGAAATCCATCGGCTGCAGCTCACTCACCTTGGGGATCTGCGCGCCTGCCTTCAGCACGCCGATCACTTCATAGGGAACATCGTTCAGCAGGATCTTTTGCCCCACGATTGAGCGATCGCCGTGAAACCGCCGATGCCATAGCGCGTCGCTCAGCACCACTTCGCGATCGGCGCCGTCGTGATCTTCTTCCCCGCGAAAAGTCCGCCCGAGCTGCGCTTCGATGCCGAGCATCGCGAACAGATTCCACGACACGCGGCCCATCGGGATGCGTTCTGGTTCACCGCCGGAGGTGAGACTGCTATCGCGCGTGTCCACCAGGGACAAAGCTTCCGCGGCATGCCAGTTCCTCTGCCAATACTCGAAATGCACCGCGTTGACCGGGATCTGCGGAGCGACCTTGGCCAGGCGCGGTACCGCTTCCTGCACCGCCACCAGCCGGCCGGGATCGCGAAAAGGCAAGGGACGCAGCAGCACGCCATCGACAATGCTGAACATTGCGGTGTTGGCGCCGATGCCCGCGCCCAGAATCAGAATCACGATCGCCGCGAATCCCGGGTTGCGGCGCAATGTGCGGAGAGCCTGCTGTAGATCGGAAAGCATATCGCCTTAGTGACGAAGACGCGTCGAGCGGGTTAGGAGGCGGCGAATTTCTGAGCTAAAATTCCTTCGCCGCTTTAGCCTGGTCGATTCCCAGCCGCCCCGCTTCGATCGTCGCGACGAAATAATTTTCGCCCTTCATGGGACAAGCCGCCAGACGCCGCATCATGGCGAGCTGGCCGGTGTGCGTCAGCGCATCGGCAATCGGCGCCTGCAGCAGTTTCTCCGCCGACGCGTGCAGCGGCTGATCGGAAGCGAGATACGCATCGAACGCCTGGATCGATGCGAAGAACCGCGCAACCTCGGCGTTCCAGGCGAGCGGCGTTGCGTTGTTCCACTTCTGGTTTCCTTGCGCGAGCGTCAGCGCCCAATCGAACAGATCGCCCATGTGCGCCAGGATCACCACGGGCGTCTTGCCTGCGCCTGCGAAATCGGCGAACTCAGGCGGCGCATCGCGCAGAACCTTGCCCGCCCGATAAGCGAGCGTCGCCATCGCGTGCCGTAACAATTCTCTTTTCGGATCAGACGATTGTTTGCTCATGGCATTTGTCCTGTCCACAGCTCCGGAAAAGTTTTCTGCAGCGCGTGCAATTTAGGCAAATCGTTGAACACGATATACGGCTGCCGCGGATTGTGTTCCAGATAGTGCTGATGATAACCCTCCGCACTGTAAAACCCGTTGTTCAACGGAGTGAGCTTGGTCACGATCCTGTGCGCGAACACCTTCGCCGCGTCCAACTGCGCGATGTAGGCCTGCGCCACGCGCTTCTGTTCGTCATTCGAATAAAAAATCGCGGAACGATACTGCGTGCCGTCGTCCGGTCCCTGGCGATTCAGTTCCGTGGGATCGTGCGCAACAGAAAAGAAAATCTGCAGCAGCTTGCCGTAGGTAATCTGCGATGGATCGTAGGTGACCTGGACCGATTCCGCGTGGTCCGTCGCGCCGGTGCTGACGATTTCGTAGTGCGCGGTCCATTTGCTGCCGCCCGCGAATCCCGATATCACGCTCTTCACGCCCTTCACGTGATCGAACACCGCCTCGACGCCCCAGAAACATCCGCCGGCGAACACGGCGGTTGCGGTGGGCGAATTCGATGGCGCGACGTCGCTCGACGGTGGCGGGAGCGCCGCGGCGGTCGCACACGCGGTGCAGCACACCGATGCAATCAGCAGCAACCCAAACGCAGATTTGGACATGACGTTAGTAATGTCTCCATTCTACCCGCGGTAAGGTTTTAGAGTGGCTCAGCGGCTCCTCTATGGCGCGACGATTTTTCTCAGTTCATTTCTTCTGTTCCTGATTCAGCCCCTGTTCGCGAAAAGAATCCTGCCGTGGTTCGGCGGCTCGGCCGCGGTGTGGACCACTTGCCTGGTGTTCTTTCAAGCCGCCCTGCTGGCGGGCTACGCGTACTCATGGCTCGGGTCGAAAAGATTGCGCGCCACGCCGCGGATCGTCTTGCACCTGGCTCTGCTCGCCGGCGCGATGCATTTCTGCCGATCGAGCCCGGCGCTCGCTGGCGGCCCACGGCCGGCGTGATCGATCATCCGGCGCTGCAGATCCTATGGATGCTGGCGGCGGTGATCGGGCTGCCGTATTTTCTTCTTTCGACCACCGCGCCGCTCATTCAGAGCTGGCTGTCCGCGCGCCATGCCAATCCCTACCGGCTGTACGCTTTGTCGAACGCCGGAGCGCTGCTCGCGCTGATTTCGTATCCCTTATATATAGAGCCGCGTTTCACGGTGCACGCGCAGATTCGCGGCTGGTCGCTCGGATTTGCGATCTTCGCGGCTCTTTGCGGAGCGAGCGCGTTCCTGTTTCGAAAAGAGAATCCCGCGTTACGGGAACATGCGCCGACCTCGTGGAAAGAACGTCTGGAGTGGATCGCGCTATCCGCCGCAGGATCGATGCTGCTGCTGGCCACCACCAATCAGATCACCGAAAATGTCGCGCCCGTTCCGCTGCTGTGGGTGCTGCCGCTCGCGATTTATCTGATCACGTTCATCCTAGCCTTCGAAAGCTCGCGCTGGTACGCGCGGCCGGTTTTTCTGCGCTTGCTCGCTGTGGCCTTGTGCGCAGTTGGCTACGCGATCTCCGATATCAGCCTGAGCGACGCGATCGCGATCTCACTGCCGATTTTCTGCGGAGCGCTATTCATCGGCTGCATGTTCTGCCACGGCGAACTGAATCTGCTCAAGCCGCCGGCGGCGCAGCTCACCACGTTCTATCTAATGATCGCGGCCGGCGGCGCCATCGGAGCGATCTTTGTCGGCCTGGTCGCTCCGCTTATTTTTTCGGGCGTCTATGAACTGCCGGTCACGTTGATCGTGGTGGCGACACTCGCGCTGTGGCGCATGTGGCCGTACGGATGGTCGCCGCGATTGTTGTGGGCCGCGGTAACGGCCGCGATGATGGTGGTCACCTTCGCACAGGTGCGCGCGTATCATCGCAACGCGGTCGCATTGACGCGCGATTTTTACGGCTCACTGCGCGTTGTCGACCAGGAGGGGGTGCGCAAAGTATTTCACGGAACGGTCGAGCACGGTGCGCAATTTCTGGATGCTCGCCGAAAAATTCCGACAACCTATTACAGCTACTCATCCGGTGTGGGCCAGGCGCTCGATTCTATCGACCGGCCCAAGCGCGTGGGAGTGATCGGTCTGGGCGCAGGAACGCTGGCAGCTTACGGAAAACCCGGCGACGAATTTCATTTCTACGAAATCAATCCGCGTATGGTGGATATCGCGAATCAGCAATTCAGCTTCCTGAGCGACAGCGCCGCGCATATCGACGTCACGCTGGGAGATGCGCGCCTGTCGCTCGAAGCCGAGCCGCCGCAGGATTTCGATGTTCTCGTCGTCGACGCGTTTTCCGGCGACGCGATTCCCGTGCACCTGCTTACTCAGGAAGCTTTCGTCGTCTATTTGCGTCACCTGAAACCCGCCGGAATTCTGGCGATCCACATTTCGAACCAGTATCTGGATCTTGCCCCGGTGGTCGGCGCGCTGGCTGAATCGAACGGGCTGATCGCGCATCAAACGATCAATGGAAAAGATGAATCGCGAAAGATTCTGGCAGCGACGTGGATCACGATGACGCGCGGTGGTTCGCCGGTGCGCACCACGCGGGTCTGGACTGACGATTACAACGACCTGTTACAGGTGATGCGCTGGATTCCCCAGGGACTTGGGAGCAAGTAGGATATAGATCATGAATGCAGCGCGTAAAATCGTGGGGATTTTCCTTGCAGCGGCGTCTATGGCGGGTGCACAGTCGCTGAACGGATTGTGGGGCGCGACGGTCAAGGTCAACGATCTCAACATTCCCTTCAAGATTGAGTTTTCGATGAATGGCGCGAATGCTCAGGCCACATTTTTCAACGGCGATGAACGATTTCCGTCCACCAGCGGCATATTTAGGAATGGAGTGCTCATGGTGAAGTGGGAGTATTTCGCAGCGACTCTGATCGCGACCTATCAGGATGGGGAACTCGATGGGCTTTACGATCGCGCTCGTTCCAAGCCCTACGCGTTTCACGCCAAGCCGCCAGTCCAGGTGAATGTTCGCCAGGAATCGGCGCCCAACATTGGTGGTGTGTGGGAGATCCACGACATCGAAAGTTCCAAAGGCGAAAAGGCGTGGCGGTTGATTGTGAAGCAGACGGGTCCTAACGTGGACGCTGCGATCTTGCGCGTCGATGGCGACACAGGCACGCTGACCGGCTCGTATCGCGACCGGAAATTCGTGACCAGCCATTTTTCGGGAATGCGCCCGGCGCTCCTCGAAATCACGCCCGCGGGCGGCACGCTGAAGCTCGCGCTCAACGGGAAAGAAATGACCGCGATTCGCCCCGCCGAAGCTCGCGCCAAAGGACTGCCGGAGCCCGACGATCCCTCCAAACATACCGGCATGAAAGACGCGAAAGAGCCGTTCCATTTCAACTTTCCCGATCTCACCGGCAAGGTGGTCAGCGATCGCGATGCGCGATTTCGCAACAAAGTAGTGCTGGTTAATATTTCAGGAAGCTGGTGCCCAAATTGTCACGATGAAGCGCCGGTGCTCGAAGAGATGTACCGCAAATATCGCGCGCAAGGCCTGGAGATTGTGGCGCTTTCATTTGAAGAAGCAGATCAGTTGAAGGATCCCGCGCGGCTGCGGGCCTTCATCGCGCGCTACGGTCTCGATTACACGATCCTGCTGGGCGGCACCAGTGATGAAGCTGCCGCCAAGTTGACGCAAACCGATCATTGGGACGCCTGGCCGACCACCTTCTTCCTCGGCCGCGACGGCCGGGTACGCAAAGTTCATTCCGGATTTCCCAGCAAAGCTTCCGGCGATTTGTTCGCGCAGGCCAAGCTCGAGTTCGCCAAAGAGATCGAGAAATTGCTTGAGGAGTAGATGAACGCACCCCTCATCGCTGTGGTCGGCAGCGCGAATATCGATCTGACCACCTTCACCGACGAATTCCCGCGTCCCGGCGAGACGATTTTCGGCCGCAGTTTCAATCTCGGCTTTGGCGGCAAGGGCGCCAATCAAGCCTTCGCGGCGCGATTGTGCGGAGCGAACGTCGCGATGGTCGCGCGGGTCGGCGATGATCTGTTCGGCGAAGCGACCATTCGCAATTTCCAATCCGCGGGAATCGATACCACGCACGTCTCGATTTCCCCGGGCACTTCCACCGGCGTCGCGCCCATCTTTGTCGACGCGTCGGGGCAGAATCGAATTCTGGTGGTGAAGGGCGCGAACGATCTGCTCACGCCTGCCGACGTCAATCGCGCCGCGGATGTGTTGACCGCCGCGGACATGATCATCCTGCAGCTCGAAGTACCGCTCGAAACGGTGTACTACACGCTGCGCTTCGCGCGATCACGCGGCATCCGTACGATCCTGAATCCTGCGCCCGCGCAGACGCTGGATCTGGCGGCCATCGCCGATGCGGATTACGTGATCCCCAATGAGACGGAAGCCGCGGCCCTCACCGGAATCGAAGTTTCCGATCTCGAAAGCGCTCGCGTATGCGCGCACAAATTGCTGCACGCCGGATTGCGGCGCGTGATCGTCACGCTGGGCGAGAAAGGCTCGCTGCTGGCGACCAGCGACGGCATGCAGCACATTCCGCCTTTCTCAGTGCAACCGATCGACACCACCGGAGCTGGCGACGCGTTCATCGGGAGCCTGGCGCGATTTCTTTCGAGCGGCTGCGACGAACTGGAATCGATCTCCCGCGCCAATCTCTACGCGGCCATGTCGACTCTCGCGGTGGGGACGCAGAAATCATTTGCCAACGCCGGCACGTTTGACACCGAGTGGCGTCGCCTCACCGAAGGGTCTGTGTGACATATCGGCGTTGAACCGCTCCTTTTAGTCGCGGCTCATTGCGCGCACTTGCCGAATCGACACCATACAGAGCCGTGACCAAAGGGAGCGGTTGCAGACTCGGTGTTCACACAGACCCTAGAGCTCAGCGCGGCGGGATGTAATACAGGTAAATCGATTTGCCGACGCGCTCGGTCGGCTGCACCAGGTCTGGCCAGGTGTGGTCGCCGGGCTGGCGCATTTGCAGGCCCAGGCGATACAGCTTCCATTCGCTGATCGACACTGCGTTCCAACCCGGATCTGGCCCGTTGTAGGCGCTCGGTTGATGCGGCGGGAAACCGAACGTCGAAAGACCCGCGCCGATGATCGGAGTAAATGTCACAAACGGCGCGTGCAGTTCCTGCAGCCGCGCGCCGAGTCGCTTCAAATCCTGACCCCAGTCGAGATCGGAATCGACCACGATATTTTCCGGATGGTCGCCCGCGAATTCGTTGAAGTACGGCAGATAGTCGGGATGCGCCAGGAGCGAAGAGCCGCACAGCCACAGCATCGCGGCGGCGAGCGCCCACGTGGCCCAGTTCTGTTTAACTCCGCGACGCAACAACTCCATCACACCGGCCGCAGCGACGATCGCGAGAAACGGAAACATGGGAAGAATGTGGCGCAGCCCGATGTTGATGTGCGCCGACATCGCGACGGCCAGCATTCCGGCGCTCATCATGATCGCGATCCACACCGGCCACGCTCCCGTGGTAACGTCCCGCCGGAATCCGATCGCCAGCCCCAGCGCGATCAAAACCAGCAACGCAATCGGTAGTTTGACCGCGAGCAAAACGGGGAAAAAATACCACCAACCGACCATCCGCAGTTGACCGAACAAGTAGCTCAGATGCCCATCTGAGTTGTGCTTACTCACCTGCTGAATGCCCGAATAAAACTCCGGGAAGGGAAGGCGGAACGCGATACCGGGAGCATGGCCGAAGGAGAATCGATAGCCGGCCCACACCATGACGAACGCAATGGGGAGCGCCACAGCGAGCGCGCGCATCAAGGGCGCCAGGGCCGGCCACTTCAGGCTTTTTCGATTGAAAAAGATCCAAGCGATCCCCGCCAGCCCGAGCGCCGCAGGAAAATAAACCAGCGCCGAAAATTTCGCCAGCGCGGCCAATCCTCCGGCCACGCCGAGCCAGATTCCCGTCCTCGTACTTGGTTCCTCGATCCACCGCAACGTCGCGTAAAGTGCCGCGGCCAGGCACGCGGTCACGCCGATGTCGGTGGTCGCCAGACCGGCATGCGCCAGCACTACCGGCGTCATGGTGAAAATCAGCACGGCGATCGCGGCGCCCGCGTCGCCCAGGATGCGGCGTCCCCACAGAAATACCATCCAGCACGCCAGCCACAGGAATGGAAGATTTCCGGCGCGAGCCAGCGCTAGGCGCAGATCATATTGATTGCCGCGATAGAGAATCGCGTCGCCTTCAATATTCATGTCCTGCTGGTGCTGGCCTCGCGCGCCTTCCAGATACGGGCCCAGCGCGACCATGACGCGAGTCAGCGGCGGATGCTGGTGCTCATATTGATAGATATGCTGATCGAGCCACTGCATTCCGCAGGCGATATGCGCGGGTTCGTCGGAGGTGTCGTTGAAGACGGTGTAAGTCGTGACGATACGGACGGTAGCAAGCAGCGTGAAAGCGACCGTGAGGATGGCCGCGCGCTTCCCCAGAAAGTCGATGATTCGACCAGCCAGAGGAATCGCTGCCTGCGGCGCCGGTTGGGACGGAACTTTCTGCTTCTTGGGCCGGGGAGCGGGCACGAGTTTCCATCATAAACCACTGCGCGTCAGCTAGATATGCTTTAAGTTGAAAAAGGGGACAGACCACTCTGTCCCGATCCACATCGGACGATTACAGTTGGTCCCACCGCAGTGGACAGAGCGGTCTGTCCCCTTTTTCAACCACCTTAAGAACGTGGAAATAAATCACACTGCGGCCAAGATCCGGCTAACCGCGCCAAACTGTTGCAGTCTAAAGGGTGAATGGAAGACAGCGACAGCGTAGCAGTCGCAAGAGTACGGGCTGGCGACGGCGATGCGTACCGCGTGCTGGTGGATCGTCACAGCCGCGGCGTTTTCCGCTTGGCGTTTCGCATGACAGGCAACGAACAGGATTCCGAGGACGTGGTGCAAGAGACGTTTCTGCGCGCCTACAAGCAATTGCATCGCTGGGAAGCGCGCTCCAGTTTCGGGACGTGGCTGTACCGGATCGCGGCGAATTATTCGCTCGACCTGGTGCGGCGGAAAAAGCGCCATGGCGAGGTCGCGATGAATGAATCGGGTCCGAATGAAGATGCGCCGGAATTGATCCATGCGCTGGCCTCGGACCATCCGGGGCCGGATCGCCTGCTGTTCAGCGGGCGGGTGCAGGAAACCGTGTCGGAGACGTTGAATGAGCTGAGCCAGCAGGAACGGACCGCGTTCGTGCTGCGGCATTTCGAAGGGCAATCGATTGAAGAAATCAGCGCGGCGCTGGGATTGTCAGGCAACGCCGCCAAGCACAGCATTTTTCGAGCAGTACAAAAATTGCGGAGGGCACTGGAGCCTCTGGTGAATACACAGTCATGAATCATTTGAACGAAGAACAATTGGTGCTGTATTACTACGGCGAAACGACGGTGGAAGATAACGTCGAGCTGCATCTGGGCCAATGCGAATCGTGCCGCGCGGCGTATCACACGCTGCAGCGGGTGCTGAACTCGGTGGACAGCCTGCCGGTGCCGGAACGCGCGGCCGATTACGAAGCGCAGGTGTGGCGCTCGATCGAGCGGTCACTGCCGCGGCGGAAGTCGTTTGCGGCTCGGTGGTTCGCATGGAAACCGATGCTGGCAGCCGCGGCGATGGCGGCGCTGCTGGTGGGTGCGTTCCTCGCCGGGCGCATTGAACGGAGCAAGAAGCCGGTTTCGAGCGCCGCCGATTCGCAAGTGCGCGAGCGCGTCTTGCTGGTCGCGGTGGGCGATCATCTGCAGCGCAGCCAGACCATGCTGGTGGAGCTCGCCAACGCGGGAACGGGAACGAGCGGACGGTTGGATATTTCGTTCGAACAGCGCCAGGCCGAGGATCTGCTGGAAGCGAATCGTTTATACCGGCAGACCGCCACCAGCGCCGGCGATGAAGGTACGGCGTCGATGCTGGATGAGCTGGAGCGCATGTTGCTGGAGATCGCGCACAGCCCGTCGGATGTTTCGGAAAAGCAGTTGGATGGATTGAGGAAGCAGATCGAAGAGCGAGGCATCATTTTCAAAGTGAAGGT
Organism: Terriglobia bacterium; assembly: GCA_963819125.1. GTDB lineage: Bacteria > Acidobacteriota > Terriglobia > Bryobacterales > Bryobacteraceae > Palsa-187. The sequence continues at coordinate 599,519 of CAWFUQ010000001.1, read as the reverse complement.
GTTCGGCAAGCAGGTGGAGGAGCGGGAATCCGCTCCTGCAAGTGGGACCAGTCTTTAGAGAGAGAACGGGACAAACGGGGCAAAGAGGAAAAAACAACATGGGACGAATTTTCAGAACGATGGCAATGGGAACGATGGCGGCGTGGCTGGGGGCGAGCGCGCTCGCGCAAGGAGTCCCGCCGCAGAGCGTGGACATGTCTCGAATCCAGGAGCAACTGGATCGGGCGACGCGCGCCGCGCAGAGCGTAGACATGTCGAAGATCCAGGAGCAGATGGCGGCCGCGGAGCGCGCGATGCAGCATGTGAACCTGTCGCAGGCCGATTTTTCACAGATCGACGCGCAGATGGATCGGGCTCGCATGCAGCTCGATATGGCGTTGCCCGCACTCAATATGTCACTCGACCAGATCGGCGCGGGTGGGTTACGTCTGGGGTCGATGTTGGCATTCGCGCCATTTCAGAATGAGCAGGCGGATCGCGCCCGGGAACAGTTGGATCGGGCTCGTGAAGCGCGCGACCGGGTGCGCGAACAAGCCGATCGCGTCCGTGAAAACGAAGATCGCAAGACTGAGCTTTATTCTGGGGGCAAGGAAGCAATAGACGAAAACCGCTACGATCGCGCGGTTTCGCAGTTCAATCGCTTGCTCGACATGGACAGCAAGTGGTCGCGCGTGGATGGCGTGTACTACTGGAAAGCCTACGCGCTGAATAAGCTGGGCAAGCGCGATGAAGCGCTGGCGACGGTGGGTGAGATCGCTAAGCAGTTTCCGCAGAGCCGCTGGGTGAACGACGCCAAAGCGCTGCAAGTGGAAATCCAGCAGGCCTCGGGACGCCCGGTGTCGCCGGACAGCATCGACGATCAGGATTTGAAGTTGTTGGCGATGAGTTCGATGATGAATTCGAATTCCGAGACCACCATTCCTTTGATCGAAGGAGTGCTGAACAATCCCAAGAACAATCTTGCTTTGAAGAGCAAGGCGCTGTTTCTGCTGGCGCAAAGCCGTACCGACAAGGCTCGCGAAGTGGTCACCGCGTATGCCAAAAACGGCTCCAATCCCGATCTGCAGATCAAGGCGGTGCAGTATCTGGGAGCGTTCCGCGCCAAGGAGAGCACCAAAGCGCTGGCCGATATCTATGCCGCGAATACCAACGTCGATGTGCGGCGCGCGGTGTTGCGCTCCATGGCGGGCGCGCGGGATAGCGCGGATCTGTTCAACGCCGCCAAGACCGAAACGAACGTCGATCTGCGGCGCGAAGCGATCCGTTCGCTGGGCAGCATGCAGGCGTCGAATGAACTCGCGCAGCTTTATGCCACCGAAACCAACAACGACCTGAAGGCGTCGATTCTGCAATCGATTATGGCGAGCCGGAGCACGGATAAGCTGCTGGAAATCGCCAAAAACGAAAAGAACGCCGAGCTTCGCGGCGACGCGATCCGGTATCTGGGCAGCATGCGCAATGAGAAGACGGGCGATGCGCTGGCTTCGCTGTATGGGAGCGAGTCGGACAAGAACGTGAAGGATCAGATCATCCGCTCGCTCGGCTCGCAAGGGCAGGGCAAGCAACTGGTCGAAATCACGCGCAACGAAAAAGATCCCGAGCTGAAGCGCGAAGGCGTGCAGTGGCTCGGGCGGATGCACGGATCGAAAGAAGCGACCGACTACCTGATGGAGCTGATCAGCAAATGAAGCGGTTCTGGATCACGCTGGCCGCGGCGGGGCTGGTAGTCGGCCAGCCTCGCTTGCAGAACGCCAAGCTGGAGAATCGAGCCGTCGCTGGATCGCTCGATTCCACCTATCGCTCGATCTCGGATTCATCCGCGGCGCCGGCGTGGATCGCATGGGCGCTCCCGCAACTTCCCGGCGATCGCACCATGTGCTGCTTTAACTCCAACAACGGGGTTTCATGGCAGGGCTGTTCGCTGGAGCCGAACGGCAACAATGTGACGTTCGGGCCGGGCGGCGGAACGGTGCACCTGGAAGGCGCGGCCGAGTTTTTCGTATTCCTGCGCATCGAAGACAAGAAGCTGACCAAGATCCGCAGCTTTTCGATCGACTGCAATATCGATGCTGGCGGCCTTCCGGTGTATTGGCTGACAGGCGTGAACGCGGCGCAGAGCGTGGCGCTGCTGGAATCGACCATTCCTGCTTCGGACGGCAGGGAGGATCGCCGCTTGGCCGATGGAGCCATGTCGGCGGTCGCAATGACGCGTGATCCTGCTGCGGATGGCGCGCTGGATCGTCTGACCGCCGTGTCTTTTCCTGAGGAGACGCGGCGGCAGGCGGTCTTCTGGCTGGGCAACGCGCGCGGGCGGCATGGCATGGAATCGGTGCTGCGCGTGTTGAAATCCGATCCCAGCGAGCGGGTTCGCGAGCACGCTGTGTTCGCGCTGACGCAGAGCAAGGAACCGGACGCGATCCCCGCGGTGGTGAAGGTCGCGCATGACGACACCGACGCTCGCGTGCGGGGGCAGGCGCTGTTCTGGCTGGCGCAGGCGGCCTCGAAGCAGATTTCCGAAGCGGCGATTCGACAGGCCATCGATCAGGATCCCGAAGCTCAGGTGAAGCGCCGCGCGGTCGAATCGCTGCTGCAGATCAAGAATGGCGAAGGAGTGCCGCTGCTGATCGAAATCGCCAAGACCAATAAGAATCTGGTGATTCGCAAAGAAGCGATGCGGCTATTGGGGAATTCCAAAGATCCGCGAGCGCTGAAATTCTTCGAAGAAGTCCTCGCGGCGCGTTAACGCAATTACCGGTTGACTTAGTGGGGCGGACGCCACGTCCGCGCCGGACCCCTGGTCCGGCTCCATCGTCCGGCTCAATGCCTAAGAAATGCCGACGAGGGCGTCGGCCGCGGGCCTGGGGCCCGCCCTACAGGATGGTCTACACGCGGCCTAATCGCCGAACCACGAAAAACGGCAGCATGACGATCGACCACACCAGCGCGAGCGCTCCATGCACCGCAATCCCGACAATGCGGAACGGCAGCAGAATCAGCCAGATGATCGGATAGATCACCAGGGCCGCGATCGCAATCGGCCAGCACATGACGAACAGGATGCACCACACCAGAAATGTAAACATGGGATCGGTCCCTTCAAGATCTACGAAGGGAGATCCGAAAAAGTTCATGCTTTCATTCGGCGTTTGCGGAGGGCTGCCAGAAGAACTCCACCTGTGAGCAGGAGAGTGCCAGTGGCGGGCTCCGGAACGGCGTTGGATGCACCGCTTATATCGATTGATCCCTGAGGGACGGTCAGCGTCAATGTGTCGCCGATATTCCACGACCCATCAAATGCCACGATAAGCTGCACCACTTGAGTCCCGAACAGAGTAAGACCGGTCAGATCGGTATTGTTCCCCTCATTGCTGGGTGCGCTTCCTGAAACCATTCCGCCGCCCGGTGCGGTCTCTCCCGATTGGACGACCTCGCCCCCAAAAAGAGATGGTCCAATTTGCAACAGATACTCGGACGAGACAAGCCAGAAGATCGGATCTCCGTTGCTATCGGAAAGTGAGAAATCATAGTTCGTATATAAAACCGGCGAAGTAAATACACCATTCGCAGTGTAATCCACCTCAAGGCCAAGAGACCCGAATGCGTTGCCTGCGCTGCTGCCCGCCTGGGTCGCCGTGAAGATGGCTGGGGCGCTGTCCGTAGCATAGGTTGCAAGTCCAGTGATGCCGCTTATGGTGGGAAGAGCCATCGCTACAAGCCCTGGATTCGTTGTCAGTAGCTGCGCCTGACTGCTGAAGAACGTCGTGGAAACACTCACGGGTTGAATCACAACTGATGCGCGGCAGGAGATGGATGCGCTAACAATTAGAAAACCGGCGATCGCCCACTGCCGAACGGCGTGGACAAAACCGGGGGGGGGGTAAATGAATGCCATCTTTCCTCCGAAACTGACTTTCCACAATAACACAACAATCGACGCGAAAATAAGAAAACAGCTCGGAGCCGTTAATCCCACTTCTGATCAAGTGTCGCCAGAAATCCCAGCACTAACATATAACTGCGATAATACGCATCGAATTTGATTCTGTCGATCTGATCGCGAGCCGAATGCAGAATGCTCCACGTCTCCGTGTTGATGGAATGTAGCGTCATCGCAGGCACGTGAGCCTCTCGAAACGATTCGGAATCCGAGCTGCCCACCTGGTCGACGTTCATCCCTGACACGGGTAGCTTCATCAGACTGGCGACGCGGCTAATCAGGTCGACCATCTTCGGGTCGGCGTGGCTCACCCACACTTCCGTCTCCGCCAGCCCGAGCGTATCCATGTTCACCATCGCCTTCACGTTCGAAATCCCTTTTCCGCGCGCCTTCACGTAGGCTTTCGATCCGAACAAGCCCTTCTCTTCTCCCGAAAACGCCGCGAACACGATGGTATGTTTGCGCGGCTTGGCGGCGAGGCCTTGATACAAACTCGACAGCAGCGACGCGCCGCTCCAGTTGTCGACTACGCCCGCGCCCTCGTCGACCTTATCGAAGTGCGCGCCCACCACGATCTCTTCTTCGGACTCGCCGGGCAACGTGCAGATCACGTCCAGTTCCTTGACGTGCGCCACCGGCATTTCCGAAATCTTGTCCTCAGGGCAGGCGGCCTCACGAAACAAGCGATGGATGATTTCCTGCCGCTCGGCGTTTTTCGTCGAGAAAGCCTTGAGGCGGGTTTCGATCACTTCCTGCGGCACGGGCGCGAACTGAATCGGCTGCGCGAAGCAGATCGCAGCGAACAACGACGCCGCGAAGGCGACCTTCAGTTCGCGGACCAATACAACGCCCCCTCGCGAGCCTGCGCCGCGATTTCTCCGCGCCGCGACATGTATTCCAGATGCGCCAGAATTTCGAACACCGCGAAATGATGATGAAACGCCGACAATTTCCGCGGCCACACCCGCCCCACCACCTGATGCGCGGTCAGCGGTTCCGCCGCAATGAATGTGCGAATCTGCAGGCAGCGTTCGCCATGATGATCGGTGGTCTCGCGTATGCGGCGGCGATGATCGCGAAACGCGCTGCCATGCGACGGAATCACCAGATCGACATCGTAAGGCGTCAGCAATTCGAGCGATTCCAGATACTGCGCCAGCATATCTTTTTCCGGATGCCACCCGATATTCGGCGTGATGTATTCCAGAATGTGATCGCCCGAAATTAAATAACGATGCTCCGGCGAATATAAACACAAATGACCGGGCGAATGCCCCGGAGTCCACACCGCTTCAAGCGTCCCGCCGCGCACTGGAATCTTCTCGCCGCCTTCTAAAACCGTATGCGGACGATGCGGGCGGTACTGCCGCCGCACATCGCGCATGGCATGATCCATTTTCGCCTGCAGCTCTTCCGGCACTCCCGCATCGAGCATCGCCTTTTCGAAAAACGGTGCGCGATTTTCCTGCGAAACCAGATCCAGATACTCGACCTCGGTACGATGCATCAGCAACCGCGCGCCAGTCAGATCAAGAATCTTCCACGACAACCCGATGTGATCGGGATGCAGATGCGTCAGGCACAGCGCCTTGATATCGGACCATTGCACGCCGTGCTCGCGCAGCGCCGCCTCCAGCGCCTCGAAACAATCCGGCGTCCCGATGCCGGAATCGATCAGCAGGTAGCCTTCATCCAGTTCGATCAAATGCACGTTGACCGATTCGAGTTCCCACGGCATGGGAAGCGAAATGGTAGAAACGCCCGGAGCGATATTCATCGCACCGCCTCTTCCGCGTGATAGGAACTGCGCACCAGCGGTCCGCTTTCCACATGCGAGAATCCCATCGCGTAGCCGCGCTGCTTCAGATCGGCGAACTCAGCAGGCGCGACGTACCGCGCGATCGGCAGATGCTTGGGCGATGGCCGCAGATATTGGCCCAGCGTCAGGATGTCGACGTTCGATCGCCGCAGATCGCTCATCACTTCCAGCACTTCATCGAACGTTTCGCCCAGGCCCAACATCAATCCCGATTTCGCAGGAGTCGAGGGTTTCGCTTTCTTGACATACGCAAGCAGGTCGAGCGAGCGCTCATACCGCGCCCCCAATCGCACCTGCCGATACAAGCGCGGCACCGTTTCGGTGTTGTGATTCAAAATATCGGGCGCGGCTGCCAGCACGATATCCATCGCGGCATGCGAGCCCTGGAAATCCGGCACCAGCACTTCGACGCCGCAGCCGGGAACGCGTTCGCGAATGGCGCGAATGGTCAGCGCGAATAATTCCGCGCCGCCGTCCTTTCGATCGTCACGATTGACGCTGGTGATCACGGCAAATTTCAGTCCCAGCTTGGCGCAAGCCTCAGCCACGCGCCGCGGCTCATCGTAATCGACCGCCAGCGGAGCGCCTTTCTGCACCGCGCAAAATCCGCAGCGGCGTGTGCACACGTTGCCCAGGATCATGAACGTCGCGGTGCGGCGATTCCAGCAATCGCCGATGTTGGGGCACGCGGCGCTCTCGCACACGGTGTGCAGCTCCAGCGACTCCACCAGCGTTTTCAGTTCGCGATAATTTTCGCCGACCGGAGCCGGAGCGCGCAGCCAATCGGGCCGCGGAGGATTCAGGGGGAGTTGCGTCTTCGATTCAATCGTTACTAACACGTACTTCCATTGTAGCGGGCGCGATTATTTCAGTTGGTTTTCAATCACGCGTGCGGGGCCGAAGTTGTCGGCGTGACGAAAAAATCCGGAGCCAGATCGAAGGCGCGCTTCGGGATCAACCCGATGAGTTGGCTCGATTTGATGCTCGTCCCATGTGATGCGGCTTCGGTCGCGATTGCCAGATAAACCTGCTCCATCGGGATCTCCGCGAAATTGGTCAGGTTCATGGAAACCTGCGCGCACTCGCGCGACGGCAGATACAGCCCCATCGCTTTGACGAATCGAAACCCGCCGGAGGACTCCCGAATTTTACGAGCGATCAGCCGCGCGACGTCCGCATCGCGAGTTTCCAGATCGACGTTGTACGCGATCAGAAATCCGCGCGCCCCAACCACCGACGCACCCGCCGTGGGATGCGCCGCGATATCGCCGATGTCAGGAGGCGCACCGTCGAATCCGGCGCGGCGAACGTTCTCGAGCCGCCTGCGATTCCCGGCCGCGCGGCAGATTCGTAAAAGTAAACGGGAATGCCGAAGCGCCGCCAGATCTGTTCGCCCACACGATGCGCGACGGCGATGCATTGCTCCATCGTCCCTCCCTGCAAAGGAACAAACGGAATCACATCGGCCGCACCCACGCGCGGATGGACGCCTTGATGACGCTTCAGTCGATCAGCTCCGCGGCTTTGCCCGCGCCACGAACGGCACTTTCCATCACGTCATCGGGTTCGCCCGCGAACGTCACCACGCTGCGGTTGTGATCGACATCCGATTCCCAACCGAGAATCTTGACGCCGGGCGCCGAAGCGATCGCGTCGACAATCGCGCGCACTTTCGATTCGTCGCGACCCTCAGAAAAATTAGGAACACATTCGATCACGTGTGTACGATCATAAAGAGCCGTGAATCAACAGCGCAAGCTCAAGACCCTCGATCGCGTGATCTCTAAAGCCGGCATCGGCTCTCGGGCCGAAGCGCGGCAATGGATCGCGGGCGGTCGCGTGGCTGTGAACGGTCGCAAGATTCAGACGCCGGATCATTGGGTCGACATCGCGCGCGATCGCGTCACGCTGGATGGTAAGCCGCTGGGCGCCGCGAAAAAAGTTTATCTGCTGCTCAATAAGCCCAAAGGCTACCTGACCACCTACAAAGATCCCGAAGGCCGCAAGACCGTGTACGATCTCCTCCCTGGATTCGGGCAATGGATCTTTCCCGCCGGCCGCCTCGACCAGGACACCAGCGGTTTGCTGATCATGACCAACGACACCGCGTTCGGCGATTTCATCACCAATCCCGAATCGAAGGTCGCGAAAACGTATCTTGTAAAAGCGTCGATGCTGTTGGGCGAGGAGCAGCTCGATCGCTTACGCGCGGGTGTCGAATTGAATGACGGCCCCACGCGCCCCGCGATCGTCCAGCGGATTCGCGATGCCGCGCGTTATTCCTTCATCGAGATCACGATCACGGAAGGGCGCAATCGCCAGGTGCGAAGAATGATCGAAGCCTTGGACGCGAAAGTGTTGAAACTGGTGCGCGTGAAGATCGGGGAAATTTCGATTGGCGGTCTGGAAGTCGGCAAGCATCGCCAGCTGACGCCCGATGAAGTGAATCATCTTCTCGGACGCACGGCTTCGCGCAAGAAAACCAAAATCGATTCCAGTTCGCGATCATCGTAAGACTTGATCACAGTCGAATGCATCCACGCGCTGTAATCGGCGATCCCGATGGATGATGCGTCAACAGTTCGCATCACCGGCGGCAGCGTGGTCAGATCGTACAGCACGGTGCGGCGACCGCCTTCGCTGACCACGATAGTCGGGAAATGATCCGCACCCAGCCGCGTTGTTTTCACGTCGGGCGTCGCCACGTTGCGCAATGCACCCGCGTTTGCCGGAACCTTCGAGATCGCCGCGACCGCAATGCCCAGCCCCTGCACCTGATGACACGTTGCGCATCGATTCACGCCGCGCACTGCGTCGAAAAATAAATCGCGGCCACGCGACGCGTCTGCAGACAGCGCAACCGCCGGCTCAGACGGCGCGACATGCGTCTCGATTCCGTTCAAGCTCGCCACGTACGCGACCACTGCGTTAAAAGAAGACCGGGGCAAAGTGGACCCGTAGCCTTGCATCGCCGTGCCGGAAACGCCCGCGCGAGTGACGCTCGCGATGTAGGCCTCGTCGAATCCGCGTGAGGCGAGCTTCGGTGCTCCGCCGCCCGCGCCTTTCGGCCCATGACAGTAGGAGTTCGCGCAAGTTTTCGCAAACACGTCCGCACCATCTTGCGCGTAGCTCAACATGCCGAATGCCAACAGCAGCCCGATCTTCACTTGCCGTCCTCGGGCAGCGCGAACACCATCAATGTCGATCCGTTGCGAAATGTTTCCGCTTCCGGCCATGCGGGTGTCAATGCGTTGCTCACCAACGATCCCCATCCCGTCGGGGTCGCGATGTATTCGCGGCCGTTGACCGAATACGCGATCGCCGATCCGCGATGTCCCGCGCCGGTCTGAAAGCTCCACAGCTTCGTGCCGCTGCGCGCGTCGAGCGCGAAGAAATTCCCCTCCGGATCGCCAGTGAAAACAAGATCGCCAGCCGTCGCGAGCATCGATGCGAGCAATGAATATCGATACGGCACGCTCCACTTCCGCCTCCCGGTGACCGCGTCGTACGCATCGACGTGGCTATGCGGCGGATCGTGAGGTGGAGGCTTCATCAGAAAATTACCACCCCAAAAGCTGGTCCCTTCCTTGGGCGATTCGCGATTCACCGCGAGATCGTTGCACACCTCCAGGCTCGGCGTGTAGATGAATCCGGTGCGCGGCGAATACGCGATCTGATTCCAGCTCTTGCCGCCCGCCGCGCTGGGACAAATGTAGGTCGATTTGTTTTCGGCCGGCTCTTTGCGTCCCACCAGTTTCCCGTCTTCGGTGACGCCTTTGATCCAGTTGTAGTTGTCGATGATGGGATACGCGCCCAGAAATTCTCCGTTGGTTCGATCCAGCACGAACGTGAAGCCGCCCTTGTTGACGTGCACCAGCAGCTTGCGCATTTTGCCGCGCACTTCGCGATCGATCAGCACACATTCGTAGGTCGAATCGAAATCCCAAACGTCTTTCGGGACTTCCTGAAAGTGCCAGCGCAGCTTGCCGGTATCGGCATCCAGCGCGATGATGCTGTTAGTGTACAGATTGTCGCCCGCCCGATCGCCGGAATAAAAATCCGAAGCGGCATTACCGACGCCCCAATAAATCAAGTTCAACGACGCGTCGTACGAACCGGTCATCCAAGTGGCCCCGCCGCCCAGCTTCCAGCTATCGCCCTTGCCGCCGTTCCACGTCTCGTGGCCTTTTTCGCCGGGACCGGGAATGGTGTAGAAGCGCCACTTCATGCGGCCGGTCGCGACGTCGAACGCCGAAAGATAACCGCGATGCGCCGAATCGCCGCCGGTGCCGCCGACGATCACCAGATCCTTGACGATAAGGGGCGCGGCGGTGATGTTGCAGCCGCACTGCTTCTCATCTTCGACATTCACGCGCCACTGTTCCAGGCCGGTTTTCTGATCCAGTGCGACCAGATAGTTGTCCCAGGTCCCTTCGAAAACTTTCCCGGCGCCCACTGCGACGCCGCGATTTTGCGGGCCATAGGGCACCGCGCCGCGCGGCTGCGGATATTTGTACTGCCACATCAACTGCCCGGTCGCGGCGTTTAACGCGAACACGTGATTGCGCGACGTGGAAACGTACAGCACCCCGTCGACCACGATCGGCGTGGCCTGAAATCCCATTTCGTAATCGCCGGTCTGAAAAACCCACGCAGGCGCCAGCCGCTTCACATTCGAGGTGTTGATCTGATCCAGCGCGCTGTAGCGCCAGGACATTTCGGTGCCGCCGTGTTGCGGCCAGTTTTCATGAGTCGCCCCGTCTTGCGCTGCAACAATCGCGGCACAGCAGGCGAAGAGCAGAAGCTTCATCGTCATCCTTCATAATAGGAGATCGCCAATGGATTCCTTAAATCCGCAATCGCCCGCCGAGCTTGCGGACGCGCTTCATGAACTAGCGACGCAGCATCGCGCGATTCGTCTCGGCGGCAATTTTTCTAAAGACAGGCTCGCGACGCCGGTCACCGAATTCGATGCCACCGTTTCCACGCGCGCGCTGAATCGCCTGCTCAATTACGATCCTCGCGATCTCACCATTAGCGTTGAAGCGGGGATGCCGTGGACTGAGCTCGAACGAATTCTTGGCGAGCATCGCCAGATGCTGCCGCTCGATCCTCCTCTGTTCGAAGGACAGACAGTCGGCGGCGTGATCGCTTCGAACTTGAGCGGCCCGCGGCGACGGCTCTACGGCACCGCGCGAGACATGATCATCGGCATGACGTTCGCGACTCTCGAAGGCAAGCTGGTGCAAAGCGGCGGCATGGTGGTGAAAAACGTCGCGGGGCTCGATATGGCGAAGTTGATGGTGGGTTCTTTCGGAACGCTTGCCGCGATGACGAGCGTGAATTTCAAGGTGTCGCCGATGCCGGAAGCGTCGCGAACGTTCGTCGCTGAATTCGCGACCGCAGCCGAAGCGTTCGCGCTGCGCGACCGGATTCTCAAGAGCGCGCTGCAACCCGCCGCAATCGATATCGTCAATTGGCCCTCCGGGTTTCGATTGCTGCTGCGCGCGCAGGGCAACGCCAGAGTGCTGGATCGATTCGCACGCGAGCTGCCGGAGGCGAAGGTCGCCGACGATTCTGTGTGGAATGAGATTCGCGAATTCACTCCGCGATTTCAGATGGTCCCCATGTCGATGAAGCTTTCCGAAATGTGCGCCGCAATGGAAAAGCTCAACGTCCCTGCCATCGCGCGAGCTGGTTCGGGCGTCATTTACGCGCATTATGCTGAAAACGCGCCGACCCCGGAATGGTCCGGCGATTTCGCGATGATGGAACGAGTGAAGCTCATGCTCGATCCCGAGCGCCTGCTCAATCGAGGCCGCCTGTATGGCCGCATCTGACCTGGATCGTCCGCAGCAGGCCGATCTGGATAAGTGTGTGCACTGCGGGCTGTGCCTCAACGCCTGCCCGACGTATCGCGAGTTGCGCGTCGAAATGGATTCGCCGCGCGGGCGAATTTATCAGATGGTGCAGGTGGCCGCGGGCGCGCCGGTGACCGAAAGCTACGCCGAGCACATTGATCTGTGCCTCGCCTGCCGAGCCTGCGAAACGGCGTGTCCGTCAGGTGTGAAGTATGGGCGATTGGTGGAAGCCGCTCGCGCAGATATTGAAAATCGATTGCCGCGTCCGCTCCCATCTCGTTTCCTGCGCTGGCTGGTTTTCGAAAAAACATTGCCCAGTCGCACCATGACACGTCTGGCGGCGATGAGCCTGCGTATGGGCCGCGCGCTGCAATTCGCGATGCCGAAACGAATGCGGCAACTGATCGATCTCGCGCCGCAAGTCGAGCATCCGAATTTCTATCGCAACATCGGCCGCGTATTTCCCGCGCGCGGCGAACGAAAATATCGTGTCGCATTTCTCTCCGGCTGTATCGCGAATGTCTGTTTCGCGCGATTGAACGAAGCAACCGTTCGAGTCCTGCAAGCCCACGGCTGCGAAGTGACCATTCCCGAAAATCAAACTTGTTGCGGAGCGCTCCACGTTCACGCCGGCATGCGCGATCCGGCGCGCAAACTCGCTCGCCAGAATATCGATGCCGTGCTCGACGGAAACTTCGACGCGATCATCACCAACGCCGGCGGTTGCGGATCGACCTTGAAAGAATATGACGAACTGCTGCCGGATGATCCACGCGCGCACGCGTTCGTGAAAAAGATGAAGGATGTTTCGGAATTCCTGGCTTCGATCGAATCACGGCCCCCGCTGCGCGAAATTCGAGCGACCGTCACCTATCAGGATTCCTGTCACCTGGCGCACGGCCAGCGCGTGCGATCCGCTCCTCGCGAATTGCTGCACCGAATTCCCGGCCTTACGATCAAAGAAATGTCGATGTCGGATTCGTGCTGCGGCAGTGCCGGAATCTACAACGTGGTCCACACCGATCTCTCGATGTCGCTGCTCGAGAAAAAGATGGCGGCGGTGAACCGTACCAGCGCGGATCGTATCGTCACCGCGAATCCGGGATGCATGCTGCAGCTCCGCGCCGGCGTCGAACAATGGGGACACCGCCAGCCGGTGTCGCACGTCGTCGAGATTCTTGACGAAGCACTTCGCTAATATCGTCTGATGTCCCGCCTTATTTTCGTCTGCTTCGCCGCGCTGCTTCTGCGCGCGCAAGATCCCCTGGTTCCGCATTCCGCCTTCGAACCGCCCGCCGCCAAAGCCGCGGCATCGCTCGCCGCCAGCACCAAGGCCTCGCCGCCGGACCTGCTGACCACCGGCGAAAAAACCGACTGGAACCAGACCGCGCCCTACGCCGAAGCGGTCGATATCTCGCACCGACTGGAGCGCGCCTCGCGATTCGTCAAGGTGCTGAAATCGGCACCACCCCGAAGGGCGGCCGCTGATCGCGCTGTGGTCGTCGCAAGGACCGCGCCTTCACGCCCGAAGCCGCCGCGCAAACCGGCAAGGTGATCGTCATGATCCAGAGCGGCATTCACGCCGGCGAAATCGAAGGCAAGGACACCGTGCTGATGCTGGTGCGCGACATGACCGTCACCAAGCGCTACGCCGCGCTGGCTCGATCACGCCATCTTCGTCGTCATCCCGGTGTTCAACGTCGACGGCCACGAATACTTCAGCCCGTATCACCGCCCCAGCCAGAACGGCCCGCAGATCACCGGTCTGCGCAACACCGCGCAGCGCCTGAATCTGAATCGCGATTACATCAAGGCCGACACGCCCGAAATGCGCGCGTGGCTGCACATCTTCAACTACCTGGATGCCCGACTTCCACATCGACAACCACGTCACCGACGGCTCCGACATGCAGTACGACGTCACCTGGGACATGGCGCGCAATCAGGACATCGCCGAGCCCGCCGGCGCCTGGGTGCGCGATAAATTCGTGCCGGAGCTAGACAAGCGCATGGCAGCCGACGGCCACCTGGTGGCGCCCTACGGCGCGCTGCGCAACGTGGGCGGGCAGGCGCGAATTCTTCATGGAAGTCTTTCTCGCCGCGCTATTCGCATCTCTATGCCGCGGTGCAGAATCGCCCGTCGCTGCTGGTGGAGACGCACAGCCTGAAGGCCGCCAAGACGCGCGCCTGGGCGCAATTACGACATCATGCGCCACGCCATCGACACCATTCTGCTGGACCCCGAAGCGCTGCGCCGCGCGGTGCGCGAGGCCGATCGGGAGATGGCCGCGCGCGCCGGCGATCGCGACGCCGCGCCCGTCTATCTCGCCGGCAAAGTCAGCGACAAAAGCCATCCGCTGGTCTATCACGCGCTCAAGAACGGTCCGTTCAAAAGCGAAGTGACCGGCGCGATGGTGAATCGCTATCTGCCGGAGCACGACGACATCGACACCGTCATTCACGACCAGATCGACACCACCATGAAGCGCAGATGCCGCTCGGCTACCTGATCCCGCCGCATGGAAAATCGTGGCCGATGTGCTGGCGCTGCACGGCGTCGAGATGGAACGCACCACCAAGCCGCTCGAACAGGAATTCGAAACGTATCGCTTCTCCAACATCAAATTCGCCAACGCCGTCGAATGAAGGCCACGTGATGGTGAACTTCGATACCGCGCCTGGTGAACGAAAAGATTTCGATTCCCGCCGGCTCGTACTGGGTGCCGATGAAGCAGCGCCGCGCGCGCTTGATTCTGTCGATGCTGGAACCGCAGGCGCCCGATTCGCTGGCCAAGTGGGGATTTCTGAATCAGTCGTTTGAGGGCAGCGGCGAAGCAGTGGGCGAATATCTTTCCGAGCCGATCGCGCGCCGCATGATGGTGGATTCGCCGGAGTTGCGCAAACAGTTCGAAGCGAAGCTTGCCGCCGATCCGCAGTTCGCCGCCGATTCGCGCGCGCGCTTGCGCTGGTGGTTCGATCAATCGAAATACGCGCCGGGAGACGGCGGCCGCTATCCCATCGTGCGCGTCTGGGAAAAGAACTGGTAGATTATTGCTACCGTGTTGGGTCACAATCTCTTTAACCTTTTCGTAATTATTTTGATTTCGAGCGCCGCGGCGCGCGCGGGCGTCACTGTCGCGACAGTCGGCGATAGTCTTGCCGACGCCGTGTACCTCGGCATGAAACTGCAGCCGGATCTGCTCAAGAAAAACGAAATCCACCTGGTACGCTGGAGTCGCGCCAAAATCGGGCTGACGCGCACCGATTATTTCGACTACGCAACGTGGCTCCGCGACAACAAAGATCTGGGCCGCGCCGATTTCTGCGTGGTGCAGATGGGCGCCAACGATCTGCAGAGCATCAACATCGGCAGGAACAAGTGGGTGATGGTCGGATCGGAGCGCTGGCAGCACATGTATCAGGATCGCGTGAAGGCGTTCGTGGAAATGCTGCGCTCAGAACATTGCGACAGCGTGATCTGGCTGCTGCAGCCTGCTTACGAAAAGAATAAATTCCTGCGTCAGTATCACGGCATGATCAACACCGTGCAGTTCGCCGGATCGAATTCGGGAGTCGCGGCAGCGTTCGAACTTGCCACCACGGATGCCGACTACAGCGCCGACGGCGTGCATTTCAACAAGCCGTTCTGTTTCGCGCTCGCCAAAGCCGTGATCAATTTGTTCGCACCGTGGAAGACCGCTGCGACAGGTGGATGCCAATCCTGCCATTCCGCGCCCGCGACCACGATTCGCAACGCGCAATCGGCGCCGCTGATTTTGCGCAGCGCGGATTAGACGATCGATTCCTCACGCACGGTCAGGCTCTGGATGAAATCATGATCGATCGCGTATCCGAATCCCGGGCCCGTTGGCACGGCGATGGTTCCTTGCGCTGACACCGACACTTCCGGTGAAATAATGTCGCGCTTCCAATAGCGCTTGCTCGCCGAGACGTCGCCCGGCAGGATGAAATTCGGCAGTGTCGACAGCGCAATATTATGCGCGCGCCCGATTCCAGCCTCCAGCATTCCGCCGCACCACACCGGAATTCCATGCTGCTGCGCGACGTCGTGCACGCGCTTGGCTTCGCGAAATCCACCCACGCGCCCGAGCTTGATGTTGATGATCCCGCACGCCTTCATGCGAATCGCCTGTTCGGCATGGTGCGCGGAACGAATGCATTCATCCAGGCAAATCGGCGTGCGAAGCTGCGCCTGCAACGTCGCGTGGTCGACGATTTCGTCGTGCGCCAGCGGCTGCTCAATCATCATCAGGTCGAATTCATCCAAACATTTCAGGTGACCGATGTCGTTGAGCGAATACGCCGAATTCGCGTCCGCCATCAGCCGGATCTTCGGGAATTCCGAACGAACTTCGCGAATCACGTCGACGTCCCAACCAGGCTTGATCTTCATCTTGATGCGCTGATATCCAGCGTCCACTTCAACACGAATCTTCTCAATCAACTGCGCGACGGAATCCTGAATGCCGATCGAGACGCCGCAAGGAATCTCTTCGCGCGCACCGCCGCCAATGAGCGACGCCAGCGACACGCCGCGCATCCGAGCTTCCAGATCCCAAATCGCCGCCTCGATCCCGCCGCGCGCCATCAGATGTCCGCGAATATGCGCCATGCGATCGGCCACTTGCATCGCGCCATCGAAGGAATGCTTCAGCACGCGAGGCGCGGCATAATCGCGCGCGATCAGCCACGCGGATTCGGTCCACTCTTCGTTGTAGAAAGGATTCTCGCCCGCCGTGATTTCCCCCCATCCGGAGATGCCGTCCGCCATCGCCTCCACCAGAACAATGTCGCGATCGTAGGTGCGGCTGAAGCTGGTTTCGAAGAAATGCACCAGCGGCATGCGGATCTGCCGCAGCACGATTCGATCTACTTGGAATGCCATTTTGTGAATACGTATGTGCCTGCCTCCGGCGAACGCTCGAATCGCGTTACGGCAAGCCCTTTCGATACGTTGTCAAGAAACGCCGTGCTCACGCGCTTTTGGATCGCGCGCGCTTGTGCCGGATCGGTAGCTTTAAGCTCGTGGATCGTCGAGGGCACCTCGATCCGGGTAACCTCGTCGAACCGCTCCGGCTCCTGTCCCGCCAGAACGGCTTCCACTCGCGGGCTGGCGATGTGCCACTCGGCGACACAGCGATCCGTCGGGAGTCCACCATGTAGCGCACTCGATGTCGTCCCGTATTGATTCAGTACAAATCGCCGCACGATCGCACCCAGCCGCTCGATATTGAGATATGCGTTCTTGATTTCGAGCGGATCGAACGTCCATTCGATCAGCTTGATCCCGCGCGACAGCGCGTCGTCACGCTGCGCCAGCTTCAACATCCGGCCCGCGCCCGCATCCCGATACTCCTTCAACACACCGAGCATGTGGCTGTGCAAGTAAATCGAGTCGCTCTTGATTCCCGGAATCGCCAGGCAGAATCCGATCATCCTGGTGCCGTCAAACGCGCCGAACGCTTGCCCGCCGACCTTCGGTGCGATGACGAACAGACGCTCCGGCAGGAGATCCACATCTTCGAATCCCCAGATGATGCGCTGTAGGTTCACTGCTTCAGCAAACTCCGAGCGTTCCTGAAGCTTTCGAATTTCAATCGCCATGCAGTTTTGTTTCCTGCTTGGCTTCTTGCCAGAGTGCTTCCATCTCCGCGATGGTTGCCTCGCGCGGCGATTTCCCCTGTGCCTTCAGTCCTGCTTCCACATGCGCGAATCGCCGCCGGAATTTCGCGTTGGTTCTCCGTAGCGACTGCTCCGGATCCACTTTCATGAACCGTGCGATGTTGACGATCACGAACAGCAGGTCACCGATCTCGCCTTCGATCTCTTCGCGCGTTCCCGCGCCGCGCAGTTCGGCGACTTCTTCGTCCAGCTTTTCGAAAACCTGTTCGACGTTGTCCCAATCGAATCCCGCGCCCGCCGCGCGTGACGCGATATGCTGCGCTTCGACCAGCGCCGGGGCCGATCTCGAAACGCCGTCCAGCAATCCTTTCGGTGCTTCGCCCTTTTCCGATTTCTCTTCGGCCTTGATCTCGTCCCAGCGCTTCTTCACGTCGTCGGCGGTTTTCGCATCGCCAGTAGCGAACACGTGCGGATGGCGGCGAATGAGCTTCGTATTGATCGCGTCCAGCGAATCGGCGATTGTGAATCGATTCTCTTCCGCGGCCATCTGCGCGAAAAACACCGGCTGCAGCAACAGGTCGCCCAATTCCTCGGCCAGCCCGGCGAAGTCGCGGGCGTCAATCGCGTCCATCACCTCATACGTTTCTTCTAATAGGTACGGCTTAATCGTGTCGAAGCTCTGTTCACGATCCCACGGACAGCCTCCCGGAGCACGCAGCTTCTGCATGATCTCGACCAGCTTCGCGAATGCCTCGCCCGACAAACGCGCGACCTCTTTGGGATCGTTCATGCCAGCTTCGCCGTTAGCAGCCATTGCAGAACTCCCCGCGGCTCGACACCCAGGCTGTCGAAATCAACCCGAGCGAGCGCCGCTTTCTTGAAATCGACCATCGCGCGCGCCGACCCGAGCATCCCCGCCAGCGTCGCTGAAAACAGCGGCTCATGACCGGCCAGCAGAATAGACGGTTCGTCGCGATGCGCGCGAATCTCTGTCCACACGCGTTGGGGGGAGGAGCTGGGCGTCAGCGAGTCGGTGATCGAGATTTCGCTCGCATAGCCCAATTCGTGTGCCGCGATCTCCGCGGTTTCGAATGCTCTCTTCAGCGGGCTCGACAGGATCAACGTGGGAGCGACTCCCGCTTTGCGCGCGCGCTCCATCACGTGTTTCAATTTTCTGCGGCCGTCGTCCGTCAAACGGCGGTCGGCATCGCGCCCACTCGCCGCATGATCTTCGGCGATGCCGTGCCTCAATAAATAAACCTCCACCGACGCCTCTATTTCCCGCCCTTGATCGTCACCGCCGGAATATTCGCATCGCGAACCAGTTTATTGAACGACGCGACATCGTCCGTCAGCAGCTTGCGCGCGGCGTTCAGTTGCACGTTCACGTCCGTCGCCAGGTCCTCGAACACCATGTTCGATTGCTTGGTCGGCGCGGTATCGGTCTGTTCGACTACACCCAGCAGCGCCGCGATGCGATTGTTCAGCCTGATGGGATAATTCAGCGGATCTTCGCGAGCCTGATTCTTCACCTGGTACAACTCTTCTTCAACCGCAGTCAGCTTCTTCGTCAGATCCTGCGCCGTATCGACCACGCGTTTCGCCGACGAATTATCTTTCCACAGCGCGACGTATTCGGCGAGTTGCTTCTTGGCTTCGCGAATATCGATCACCGCCTGATTGGTCTGCGACAGCTTGTCGCGAATCTGCAGCGCCAGCGCCACCTGCTTTTCGTAATCCTGTTGCGACGAGGTTTGCCGCGGATCTTTCACGATCGTGAACGTCTGCGTCTGCGTCTTACCGTCGACGCTCAGCTTCGCAGTGTACGTTCCCGGCGCGACCAGCGGACCTCGCGTTGCGCCCGACCACAGGATCATATTCGCGAACGTGGTCGCATCGGGATAATGCAAATCCCACACGAAGCGATTCATCCCTTGTTGCGCGGGAACGCGCGGCCCCCCGCCACCTGCGAACGGATTGAAGTCGCTGCCGGGTTCCGCGATCCCCTCAGGCCGTTCCGCGACCGGCGCCGGCGCTTTGCTCGAGTACTTGTTCACGCTTTTGCCTGCAGCATCGACGATCTCCAGCGTCACATCGCCCTGCGGCTTTTCCTTCAGCCAGTATTCGATCACCGCGCCGCCCGGCGGATTCGCGCCCACCGGCACGGCCATTCGATTCCCGCCGCCACCGCGACCGCCGCCTTCGGCGCGCAGCACCGTCTTCGGCTTGAAAATCCGCAGATCGTCCGATGGCGCGGCGCCCTTCAAGTTCCATAGCAACTCCAGATCGTCCATGATCCAGAACGCGCGGCCCTGCGTCGCGACCACCAGTTCATCGTCGCGTTTGTGAAACGCCAGATCGGTGATCGGCACAATCGGAAGATTGAGCTGGATCGATTGCCAGTGATCTCCAGAATCATAAGAAACATAAATGGCGAATTCTGTTCCAGCGAACAGAAGCCCTTTGCGATTGGGATCCTCGCGAACCACGCGCGTGAAATGATTGGCGGCGATTCCGTTGATGATCTTGGTCCACGTCTTGCCGTAATCGGTAGTCTTGTACAGCAGCGGCTGATAATCGTCCGATTTGTAGCGCGTCGCGGCGACCCACGCGGTCCCCGGATCGTGCGGCGATGGATCGATCGCATTGATCTGCGCCCATTCCGGCAGAATATCTTTCGGAGGCGTGACGTTGACCCATGTCTTGCCGCCATCGCGCGTCAGATGAATCAAGCCATCGTCCGATCCAACCCAGATCAGCCCCTTCGTGATCGGCGATTCGTTGATCGTGAAAATGGTGCAGTAATATTCGATGCTGGTGTTGTCCTTGGTGATCGGACCGCCTGACGATCCCTGCCGCGATTTATCGTTGCGCGTCAGATCTTCTGAAATCTTGGTCCAGCTCTGGCCTTCGTCGGTCGACTTGAACATCACGTTCGCGCCCGCGTAGATCACGGTCGGATCGTGCGGCGAAATGACGATCGGAAAACTCCACTGGAAGCGATATTTCAGATCCGACGCCGGATGCCCCATCGGATTGTCCGGCCACGGATTGATGTTGCGCTGAATGCCCGTCTTCGCATCAAAGCGCGTGATCAGATTTCCATACGATCCTGCGTAGACGATATTGGTGTCGCGCAAATCCGGCGCGATCCAGCCGCTTTCGCCGCCGCCCACGTCGTACCAGTCTTTTTCCGTGATGCCGCCGCGCGACCTGGTCGCGGTCCGCACCGTCGAATTATCCTGCTGCGCACCGTAAGCGTGATACGGAAAATCGTTATCCAGCGCCACGCGATAAAACTGCGCGGTCGGCTGATTCATAATCGTCGACCAGCTACGCCCGCCGTTCGAAGTGATATTCGCCCCGCCGTCGTTCGATTCGATCATGCGCTGCGGATCGTTCGGTGCGATCCACAATCCGTGGTTGTCGCCATGCGGCGTGTTGATACTGGTGAACGTGCGGCCGCCGTCGTTCGAACGCAGGAACCCGACGTTCAGGTAATACACGGTGTCGACGTTCTTCGGATCGGCGAAAATGTGCGTGTAATACCAGGCGCGCTGCCGGATTTCATTGCTCGCCGTAGTGCGAACCCAGGTATCGCCGCCGTTGTCCGATCGAAACGCGCCGCCCTCATCGGCTTCGATCAGCGCATACACACGCTGCGGATTCGCCGGCGACACCGCGACGCCGATGCGCCCCATCAGCCCTTTCGGCATGCCCGGCTTCTTGGAAAGATCGGTCCAGGTGTCGCCGCCGTCGGTCGACTTCCACAGCCCACTTCCCGCGCCGCCGCTTTCGAGCGAATACGGCGTCCGATACACCTCCCAGAACGCCGCGTAAATCGTGTTGGGATTGGTCGGGTCTATCGAAAGATCCACCGCGCCGGCTTTGGGACCGCGCGTCAGAACCTGCTTCCACGTCGCGCCGCCGTCGGTCGATCGAAACACGCCGCGCTGGTCGTTGGGTCCGAACTGATGGCCCAGCGCCGCGACGAAAACGATGTTCGCGTCCTTGGGGTTGATCGCCACGCGCGCCGATCTGCTGCGTGTCTTTCAATCCGATGTTCTTCCACGTCCGGCCCGCGTCGATCGATTTATACACACCGTCGCCCGGCGATGCGTTGCCGCGAATGCAAGCCTCGCCCATCCCCGCGTAAATAATGTTGGGATCGGACTCCGCTACCGCGATCGCGCCCACATCGCCGTTCGCCAGTTGCCCGTCGGCCACAGGAGCCCACGTCGCGCCCGCATCCGTGGTCTTGAAAATCCCGCCGCCCACTGATCCGAAGTAGTACACCTCGGGCTGCGACGTCACGCCCGCGACCGCCAGCACGCGTCCGCCGCGAAACGGTCCGATCTGCCGCCAGCGAACGTCTTTGAGAGGTCCGGAATTCAGGGAGGCGTTCGCCACCGGGGCTCGGCCTCCGCGCTGCGCGACAAGCGCACTCGCAAGAATGACGATCAAAAAGGGGATGCGTTTCATCAGAACAAAAATATCAGGCTTGAGGCGCGGACGTCAGTCCGCGCGCTTGGGCGCAATGCCGCGCCAGCGCAGCATGAACCAGGTCGCTGCCGCTGAGAGCAGATGCTTCATCGTGTGGCCGCTCAGAAAGAACGCCGAATAGATCCGCGCATCCTCCGCTTCGGCGATCTTTGCAAGCGCGTAGAACAGAATCACCCACCACAACTCGTTCGATTTCGGAAGCAGCAGCATCAGCACCGGGATGAATACCATCGGCGCGAACTGCACCAGCACGTACGGCCTCAGATCGCCAGTCATGCGCCAATACAGCACGCTCGCTATTCCGATCAACACCAGTGGTCCCAGCAGTTGGATGGAGCGCGGAAAGCGCTCGGCCAGAACCATGGTGAACAGCGTCATGAACACGATGGCCATCGGCAGGCGGTCCCACAGCAATCGCGAGTTGCCGGGCGCCCAGTGATAATAGGCCGACCCGAACGCCGTCAGAAACACACCCGCAAACAAGATCTTCGCGGCGCGGTTTCGTGCGCGCGACCATCCGATCGCGCCAATCAACGCGAACGGCAGATTCGAGATCACGTTCCAGAAATTCGGGATGCCGGCGATGGTGCGTTGATCCGCGAAGGCGTGGTAGCGTCATCCTGCCGCATCGGGCCGAAGAACATTAGCGCCGCGATCGCACAAGCCAATAGCAACACCATTAGCCCGGTCGCGATTTTATGGTTGGACATTTCTGAACCGGGGCACCCTCGAAATTATTGTACGGATTTCAAGTATTCGGTGAGCCACTGCGGCTCATCCGGCTCGCCGCGATTGGCCATACCTTTGGCGCGCGACCAGCGATGAATCCAAGAGAATCCTCCCGCGCCCACATAGTTCTCGGGCAGCTTATAAGCGTCGTCGCGCAAAGCTTCGTGGAGCGAAACGAAGCGGTACCCGCGGCGCCGGAACATCGCGAGCGTTTCAGGCATCGTGTCGGCGTTCATCTGACTGGCGTGGAGCAACAGGATCTGCGGAAATTCACGGCCGACCACCTCCACCGATCTTTGTTCGAAGAACGCAATGACGGATTCCAGGTATGGCAGAAACTCGCGCTTGACGCGATCGCGCATTTTCGGATCGATGTATGCGCGTGCGAAATCGTAATCCGCGTCGTCGAAGGTGACCGGCGCGTTGCGATAGCCGCGCGTCTGCAAGAATTCCGCGATCGCACGTTTGGATTCCGCACTCGCGCCGGTCTGCAGAAAGGGATAGCGGAAGAATTCGAGCTTCTTTCCGAACTTCTCCACCGCGGCCCGCAGCACCGTTTCGCCCTCCCCGATATTGCTTTCGTAATCCTGTACGGAGGTCGTGTTGAGGCTCGGATGCGTCGCCGTATGATTGCCGAGATCGGCTCCTCTGCCGAGCCACAGGAACAGAATGCGCCGCAGCTCATCCGGCGACATCGAGGTACGTCCGGAATTGACGAATCCGGTCACCGGCACTTTCTGGTCGTGAAATACATCCACCAGCTTGGTGGTCATCTCGCGAATCGATTCGTAATCCGCCCCACCGTGATCGCCGCCGCGCGGCAAATCGTCGATGGTAATCGCAACCTGCCGATCCGCGCCAAAGCAAGTCAGCGCAACCAACAGGATCAGGAAGCGCATGCGCGTTTCAGCAATCCGATCTGACCCGCGTGATAAAGATCGTGCTCCGCGATGCCGCGCAGCAGGATGCGCAGCGGATACTTATCGCCGGGCCGGTGTCCTTTGAGGGCGTCATCCGAGAGTCCCGCGATTTTCCCGATCAGCGTCGCGTGCGAAGCTTCCAGCCGCGCCACCGCGTCGGTCCACGCCCCATTGATAGGCGGCCAATCGGCATCGTCTTTCAAGCTCTCGTACTGCTTGCCGTCGACCACCGCGATCGCTTCGCCGTACCAAGCGGCCACATGATTCACGATCTCCCAGATCGAATGCGCACCGGCCAAAGGCTTCGCGCGCGCCGCATCTTCAGAAACGCCACGAACATTTTCCATCAGTGGCGGGCCGTGCCACGCCGGTCCTTGAAACGCCGTCTCCAGTTGCCGTTTGATCCGATTCGCTTCGCTCATTCCCTAATTGTCGACCGGATTCTTCTCGATCCGCTCGACCACCACCACCTCGAACGGCAGCTTCTTCTGCACCAGTTTCAGTCCAAGCTGTTGCTCCATCGCGACCGGAAGAATGGGCGCCCCTTTGGGATCGTCGCCGCCCGCCAGCGGAGCGGGATCGAACTCCAGCATCAGATCGTAGTGGCCGGTGAGCCCGGTCCGATCAATCAGAGGCAGATCGGAATAGACCGCCAGAATGCGGAGCACGGCCTCGACCGGTTCATCATGCGCGGCGAGCCGGCCAATGTACGGTGAACTCGTCATTCGCAGCGAAATCCCCGGGCGGGTGGAGGAAAGCGCCGGGAAGCCGGGTTTCTCGGGCAGCGGCGCTCCGTTCGATTCCTTGAACTTCAATCCGCTTTTCGCAATCGTTACTTCGAAAGCTTGAAACTCCCGCGTCTCGCGATGGAACTTGAATTGGAATCGTTCGGCGAGCAGATTCTGCATCATGATCGCGGCCTGCTCTTTCGTCGTGCCATTGGGCATGGTGACGCGCACATCATAGGAATCGCCTTCGCCGCGAATCCAATCCGGCGCGATGTATTGCGCGTCAAGATGAAGGTCCGGAAATGCCCAAAAAAGCAGGTCGGCCATGCGAGCTCGGTTGTAGGTAAAGCGGGTGGGATCGGACGAACCGGGCCCCCCTTCGGACCCGCGCACGCTTTGCGGACCAGATCGTCTCACCGACGCGACTTCGAAATTTTGCGCTCCGAGCAACGCGGGCAAGCAAGCGAGCACGAACAGACGCATCTCAGTTCTCCACCGGCTCCTTCTCCGCATGATCGACGATCACGACATCGAACGGCGCGCGCGCGTCGACGAATTTCAATCCAAGCTGCTGCTCGATCGCGACGTTGAGCGCCGGCAATTCCGCGACGTAGTCGGGAAACATCATGGCCCGTCCATCGAACTCCAACCACAGATCGTATTTGCCGGTCAAGCCGGTCTTGTCGATGATCGGGCGGCCTGCGAATCCGCGTAACGGCATCACGAACCGCTGCACCGTCAAGCCGTGCCCCACCATCTGGCGGCCGGTGCGGCCGACGCCTGTGTTGCCAAATCCCGCTGGTCCTAGAGCCGGGTACCCCGGCTTCTGCACGAACTCCTCCGTCGATTCTTTAAACGCCGGCCCACCTTTGGCGACCACCAGATCCCACACCGGAAACTCGCGGCTCTCGCGATGGTATTGCAAATGGAATCGCTCGACCAGAAGATTCTGCAGCATGATTTCGAAATCGGCATACTTGGTCGCTGCCGCGATCCTGGCCCGCATCTCGTAAAGATCCGCATCAGAATCGATCCACTTCGGGCCCGCCACCTGAAAAGCCTCGCCGCCGAACGCCCACAAGGCAAGATCCTTCAGCGTCGCCGTGCACGTGAACGCGCCGGGATCGCTCGACTGCGGGCCGCCCCGGCAAAAAGCCTGCGGCCCCTTGGATCTTTTCACCGACGCGACTTCGAAAGTCTGCGCTGTTCCCCCGGCTGCGCAGCATAGTGCACAGATCACCAGCGCGCTCCATCCTGTCGCGCCTCGATGCGGCCGCGGCTTGAGGCGCGACAGCATGGAGCGCGCTAGTCGCCCAACGCTCAGCAGGCCGGTCATGGGTGTATCATAGCCTCGAATATGCGCATGAAAGCCCTGCTCGCCCTCGCTCTGATTTCGGTTGTTCCGATCTTCGCCCAAAAGAAAAAGCCCGCCTCTGCTGCCAACAAAGACGCTGCTCCTGCGCCTGTCGTGCAGAAAATGGACGAAGCCTACGGCGCCAAAATCCGCGAGTACACCACCGAGAAGTTCTTCTCCACAGAACTGATCGATCACCTCCCCGCCTCGGACACCATCCCATCGCCCGATAAAGTGATCGGCTACGTCATCGGCACGCCGAACAAGCTGACCTATACGAAAGACATTTATCGCTACATGCACGCGCTCGAAGCCGCCACCAAGCGCGTCAAGGTGTTCTCCATCGGCAAAAGCGAAGAGGGCCGCGAGATGATCATCGTGGCGATCTCGGACGAAGCAAACATTGCCAAGCTGGACCGCTATAAGCAGATCACCGCCGCGCTCGCCGATCCACGCAAGACCGACGACAAAACCGCGCACGACCTGATTGAAAAAGAAGCCCTGCCGTTCTACTGGGCCTCAGGCTCGATCCATTCCCCCGAGACCGGATCTCCTGAAATGCTGATGGAACTGGCGTATCGCCTGGCAGTTGAAGATTCGCCGCTTATCCAGAACATCCGAAAGAATGAAATCGTCCTGATCACGCCCACCAGCGAGGCCGACGGCCGCGATCGCGAAGTCGATGTCTACAACTATCGCAAGGAGAATCCCGGCAAGCCCGCACCGAACCTGGTGTACTGGGGCAAATACGTCGCGCACGACAACAATCGCGACGGCATGTCGATGGCGCTGGCGCTATCGCGCAACATGATGGGCGCGTTCCTCGATTGGCACCCCACCGTGCTCCACGATCTGCACGAATCGCAGCCGTTCCTGTACACCTCCACCGGCATGGGTCCCTACAACGCGTGGCTCGATCCGCTGGTGGTCGACGAGTGGCAGAAGATGGCCTACGAAGAGATCGAGCAGTTGACCAAGCGCGGCGTTCCCGGCGTCTGGACTCACGGCTATTACGATGGCTGGGCGCCCAATTACATGTTCTATATCGCCAATGGACACAACTCTATCGGGCGCTTTTATGAAACCTTCGGAGGAGGCGGCGCCGACACCAGCCAGCGCACCGTTCCCGCCAACGCGACCTCGCGTACCTGGTTCCGACCCAACCCTCCGCTGCCGCGCGTGAACTGGTCGATTCGCGACAACATCAATCTGCAACAGAGTGGATTGCTGATCGCGATGAATTACACCGCGAACAATCGCAAGGATTTCCTGGAGAACTTCTATCTGAAGAGCAAGCGTTCGGTCGCCAAGGCGGTTACCGAAGGTCCCGCGGCATGGGTGGTTCCCGCCAACGATCCTCGACCAGTCGGCGCCGCGGGCCTGATGGACCTGCTACAGATCCAAGGCGTCGAAATCAGCAAGACCACTTCGGAATCGGAAGTCACCGAAAAGGGCAAGAAGATCAGCATCCCCACCGGCAGTTACGTGATCCGCATGGATCAGCCGTATAGCCGCATGGCGGACATGCTGCTCGATACCCAGTTCTATAACATTAACGATCCACCGCCTTATGACGACACGGGTTGGACGCTCGGCGCGCTGCACAATGTGAAGACGATGCGCGTCACTGATACCGCGATTCTCAATGTGCCGATGTCAGGCGTCGCGGCCCCCGCGAAGTTCGAGGGATCGCTCACCGGCGCAGCTTCGCCCGCCGTCTACCTGATTAACAACAACACCGACAATACCTTAATGACGTTCCGCTATCGCCTCAAGTCAGCCAAGATGTCGGCAGCCGAAGATGCGTTCGACGCGGGTGGCCAGCATTTCAACGCCGGCAGTTTCATCATTAAATCCGACGCGGCATCGCGCGGTGACATCGAAACAAATGCTCGCGATCTGGGGCTCAAAGTGGTTGGATCAACGGAAGTTCCCAAGGTCGCCCAGCACGATCTGGCGGCTCCGCGCATCGCCATCGTCCACACCTGGACCAACACCCAGAACGAAGGCTGGTATCGCATTGCGTTCGATCAGCTGAAGGTTCCCTACACCTATATTTCCGACAAGAACCTGGGCAAGATCGCCGATCTGCGTTCGCGTTTCGATGTGATCTTGTTCGGACCGGTGGGCGGCAGCGCGCAGCGCATCGTAAACGGCATTCCGATGACCGGTCAGCCGATTCCGTTCCAGGGTTCGACGCTGACGCCGAATCTGGCTGGCGCGCCCGATACCACCGACGATATGCGCGGCGGCATGGGCGTGCAGGGCATCGCGAACATCGAGAAGTTCGTCGCCGGCGGCGGCCTGTTCATCACCATTACCGGCAACGCGGCGATTCCGATCGATTACGGAATCATCGAAGGCGTGTCGATTGAAGCAGCGCGGAATCTGCAGGCTCGCGGGTCGGTAGTGAACGCTACCTTCGCCGATCGAAGAAGCCCGATTGCATATGGGTACGGAGAAAACCTCGGAGTCTACTTCAGCCAGGCGCCGCTGTTCAACGTCGGTGGAGCGGGCGGTGGTCGTGGAGGTCGCGGAGGCGGCGGTGGAGGTGGCGCGGCAGCGGCAGGTGGACGAGGAGGTCGAGGTGGAGGACGAGGCGGTGCCGCGCAGGAAGCCGTGAACGATCCCAATCGTCCCTCCGGCCGAGGCACCGGCAGCGACGCCGATATCCCGCAAGGTCGTCCACTATTCGTCCCTCCGGCTCCCTTGACCGGCCCCAACGTGACTCGCGATGATGCCGGCGGCGGTGGTGGTGGCGGATTCGGCGGAGGCCAGCAGAATGCTGCCGAACGTCCGCGCGTGGTCCTGCGCTTCGCCGATGAAGCGGATCTGTTCATCAGCGGCATGCTTTCCGGCGGCGCTGAGCTCGCCGGCAAACCCGCCGTGATCGACGCGCCGCACGGCACCGGCCACGTCCTGATGTTCGCCAACAATCCCATGTGGCGCAGCGAAACGCACGGCAGCTACTTCCTGCTGTTCAACGCCATGCTGAATTACCAGCATCTGGACGCCGGCCGTCCGGCGGGCCGAGGCGGAAATGCGACCGGCGCGGCGCAGGACGACGATCAGTAAAACAGGAGTCAGAATTCAGAATAAGACCCGGCATCGCCTTCGCGAATTGGGTCCTTTCGGTTCTATTCCCCCGAGGAATCGCGCCTCCGGAAATGTTTCCGTTTGATATCGCGTTGATCGCTGCATTCGGCATCGAATGTTTAGTAGTTGGCCTCGTCGTTCGCTGGCTCGTTCGTAAGCAGGCGAGATCCACCTGAGTGCCGATGCGCGCAATTGTGCGGTCATCTCTCTTTTAAACCGCTTCCTTTGGTCGCGGCTCGTTGTCAAATTGTTCTTTGCAGGCCTGCTTTTTTGTCCATCGATTTGCCGCAAGATGAAAACCGGCATCGCCACAACCCCGGACGACTGTTCGCCAAAACTATCGCAGAAGGTGCTCGCCCATCGTCGACCTGAACTCGAGTCGGTCATTACGTTGCAACGGAGGTTTCCGGAACTAGCCGCTGCGCGGTGTGGCTGGAGGCCGATAGGAGCGCCAGCCCTCTCTCGATCACGACTTTAAGACAAGCCGCGTCGGACGCGGATGGTTTTGGGCGGGACGTCGTTGATTTGCGGTGCGATATCGTTGTCACTCGGTTCGTGACTGGCTGGCAACAATGAAGAGCCGCGACGACTCTCTGTCAATACCCGCACATGGTAGACACTTTGTACCGGGGACATAGTAGACACTTTTATGCATTTGCGAGATCTCCAGGTTGGGGGCGGCGGATGCGAAAGGCCGGTTCTTCCAGGATGCCGACTTCATAGGAATAGAACCAGACTCGCCATTGCCGATCTGCGATCGGCTCCATCCCTAACGCCTCTCCGACCAGGGCGTGGGACACGAACACAGCCTCACTACTCCATCGCATTTGTCCTCCCGGAGCAACGCGGCGCACCGGCCAGCCGGCGTGATATTCGGGCTCTTTAGGTCGTTCCGGATAAGGACGAGGGGAAGGTTGATAACGACTCTGTGGAGTCGACTGGTCCAGCGCCTGATGAGGGCGTTGTTCATTGAACTCGATACGGAAGCGGTCGAAGCGTTCCTGTTGACGGCGCCGGTTGGCGGCAGGCGGCGAAGCGGTTTCCTGTTTCAGAGTCCGATGCATGCGTTCATGCCGTCCGTTCTGTTGGGGCTTGCCGGGACGAATGCGTTCGGGCTCAATGCCGAGCTTGATCCACCACGCCGACAGCGCACTCAATCCGCTTTCGCCGTTGCTGGCGAAGGGCGCGCCGTTGTCGGTGCGAATTTTCAGAGGCAAGCCGAACTCGCGAAAAGCGGCTTGAAATACGGGTTTGGAGTGGGTGGTATCGGCGCGGGCGACGCTCTGGCAGCGGAACAGGTAACGGCTAAAGTTGTCGGTGATGGTGAGCGGATCGATGCGGTCGCCGTCGGCGGTGCGGAACCAACCTTTGAAGTCGGCGCTCCAGACCTGGTTGGATTGCTCGGCATGGGCCAGGGGCTGGCTTGATGGACGGCTGCGCGGGCGACGCTTGCGCGCCACCGTGAGTCCGTTGCGCTGCAGGATCGCGCCTATGGTGCTTTCGGCGGGCAAGGCGATCGCGGCGTGGTCCCGTTTCATGCGGGCGCGAATTTTGGGGGCACCCCAACTGGGATGCTGCGTGCGCAGCTCGATAATGAGTTTCTCCACTTTCGGAGCCAGTTGATTGGGGTGCCGATGCGGTGCACGCGACTGATCACGGAGACCATTCAGTCCGCCGGCTTCAAAACGGTCGAGCCATTTATAGCCAGTGGCGCGGCTGATGTCGTAGAGCGAGCACAACGCCGTCATCGAGTAGTCGTCCGTGCGCCACTCTTCGAGGAATTCAAATCGTTGCTCGCTCACTTGGAGCTCTTTCCAGGGCATACTGCATCGTGACGCAAGGTGTATACCATGTGCCCGGTACAGTTTGTATAGTATGTCCCCGGTATATACCCTCGGCTCAGCAGGCTGGACAGCCTGCGCCACGGAACTGCGCGAAGCTGATCGCGCGGCTGTTCTTCATGAGAAATCCAGAGAGGGCTCTGAAACCGCGACGTTGTACCGCTCCTTTTAGTCGCGGCTCATTCTAACGATCAACTCACAAAGAGCCGTGACCAAAGGGAGCGGTTCAACGTTCGCGCGTCAATTTTGGGGGTGTAAACTGATCTCCATATGAAGTCACTGATCTGCCTATGCGCCGTTACCGCGGTGGCGTTCGCCGCGCCTCCGATTCACTTATTGCAAAAGCCCACCATGAACAAGACCACCATCGTCTTTTCCTACGCGGGCGATTTGTGGACCGTTCCGCGCGCCGGCGGCGTCGCGTCGCGGCTCACCGGCGGCACTGGATTCGAGGCGGAAGCGCAGTTCTCGCCCGATGGATCGACCCTCGCGTTCACAGGCGAATACGATGGCAACGTCGACATCTTCACGATTCCCGCGACGGGCGGCGTGCCCAAGCGGCTGACCTATCATCCCGATGCCGATCGCCTGGTGGGGTGGTCGCCGGATGGGAAAAAGATTCTGTTCCGCTCGAATCGCGACAGCTTTTCGCGCTTCACGCAGATGTATACCGTCTCCGCCGAAGGCGGATTGCCGGAAGCGCTGCCGCTGCCGATGGCCTGCACCGGCGCGTTTTCGCCCGATGGCAAGAGGATGATTTACGCTCCGCTGGATGGGGGGCAGTTCGCGCCCGGCTTCACCAATTTCGTTTCGTGGAAGCGCTATCGCGGCGGGGAGGCGAGCTATCTGTGGCTGGTCAACTTCGCCGATCTGAGCACGGTGAAAATTCCACGCGGTGATTCGAACGACATCAATCCGATGTGGATCGGCGACAAGACTTATTTCCTGTCCGATCGCGGCTCCTTGAATGGCGTGGTGGGCGAGAAGGCGGGCGCGATGACGCTTTATCGCTACGATCCGGCGACCAAGGCCGTGACCAAGCTGATCAACAACACTGGCAAAGATATTGTCAATGCCAGTGCGGGGCCCGGCGGCATCGTGTATGAGCAGATGGGCCAGATTTTCATCTACGATCTGGCGGCGAACAAATCGACCAGGGTCAATATCGACATCGCGGCGGATCTTTCGGAAGTGCGCCCGCATTTCCAGAACGTGGCGCGCGAGGTGCGCAACGCCCGCATTTCGCCGACCGGCCAGCGAGCGGTGTTCGAAGCGCATGGCGAGATCCTCACGGTCCCGGTGGAGCATGGCGATATTCGCAATCTGACGCACACGCCGGGCGTGATGGAACGCTATCCGGCATGGTCGCCGGATGGAAAAACGGTCGCGTATTTTTCGGATGAATCGGGCGAGTACGCGCTGCACGTCAAATCGCAATTGGGCGATGCGGAAGCCAAGAAGATTCCGCTGTACGGGCATTCGGCGTATTACTTCGAGCCGAAGTGGTCGCCTGATTCCAAGCACGTCGCCTTCGCCGATAACGAAATGAACTTGTGGCGCGTGGAGATTGCGACGGGCAAGCTGACCAAGGTCGACACTGATACCGAAAATGAGCCGAATCGCAATTTCGCGTGGTCGGGCGATTCCAAATGGATCGCGTTCGTGAAGGCGCTGCCCAGCCGGCTGCATACCATTTCGGTGTATTCGCTCGATGACGATAAGGCCACGCAGGTGACCGATGGGATGTCGGACGCGCGCACTCCGGCGTTCGATCGCGACGGCCAGTATCTCTATTTCACGGCGAGCACGAATTACGGGCCGACCATCAGCGGTCTCGACATGACCAGCGATGAGCACGATGTCACCAGCAGCGTTTATCTGATCGTGCTGACCAAAGACGCGATGTCGCCGATCGGGCCGGAGAGCGATGAGGAGAAAGCTCCGGGCGAGGCGAATGCTGAAGAAGGCGGCGCGGGTCGTGGAGGCCGCGGTGGTCGCGGAGGCGCGGCGGCGAACACACCGCCGAAGCCGGTGAAGATTGATTTCGATAACATCGCGCAGCGGATTATTCCGCTGCCGCTGGCGGCGGCTCGTTACACGGACCTGGTGGCGGGCCGCGCGAACGCGTTCTACTACATCACTGCGGGTGCGGCTGGCGGCGGTCGCGGCGCAGGCGGTGGTGGCGCGTCGCTATCCCGCTACGATCTGAAGACGCGCCGATCGGAACAGCTTGCGACCGGCGTGCAGTCGTTTGACTTGTCCGCCAACGGTGAAAAGATGCTGTTGCGCATGGGCGGCGGCGGAGCGGGTGGCCGTGGAGGCCGCGGCGGTGGTGGCGGCGATGCTGCGCCGGGTTATGTGATCGTCTCGACCAATGCGCCGGTGAAGCCGGGCGAAGGCGCGCTGCGCATGACCGACATGGAAGTGAACGTCGATCCGGTGGCGGAATGGAAGCAGATGTATCACGAAGTGTGGCGCATCGAGCGCAGCTACTTCTACGATCCGAATCTGCACGGCGTGAATTCGGCCGATGGCGAGAAGGAATTCGAAAAATATCTGGACGGCCTGTCATCGCGCGCGGATCTGAACTACATCATTCATGAATTTCTGAGCGAGATGACGGTGGGCCATCTGCGCGGCGGCGGCGGAACGATTCCGGAGCCGCGGCGGGTGCAGGGCGGATTGCTGGGGGCGGATTATGAAATCGCAAACGGGCACTATCGCATCAAGCGGATTTATTCAGGTGAGAGCTGGAATCCCGGCATTCGCGGACCGCTGGCGCAGCCCGGTATGAATATCGCCGCGGGAAGTTATGTGCTGGAAGTGAACGGGCAGGCGCTGAAACCGACTGACGATATTTCGGCGCTGCTGGAAGGCTCGGCGAATCACGCGGTGATCGTAAAGGTTGCGGCCGATGCGTCGGGCGCGAATGCTCGCGAAATCACCGTGACGCCGGTGGCGAGTGAAGCGCAGCTTCGTCATGAAGCGTGGGTGGAAGGCAATCGCAAGAAAGTCGATCAGCTTTCGGGCGGCAAGCTCGCCTATGTGTACATGCCGGATACGGGGCAGGGCGGGCTGACGCAGTTCACGCGCTATTATTTCGCGCAGACCGACAAGGCCGGCGCGGTGATCGATGAGCGATTCAACAGCGGCGGGCAGGTGGCCGATTACGTGATCAATGTGCTGAATCGTCCGCTGATGGGATGGTGGCAGCCGCGCTGGGGCGCGATTTATCGCACGCCGGCGGCGCAGGTGTTCGGGCCGAAGGTGATGATCATTAATGAAATGGCGGGCTCGGGCGGCGATATGATGCCGTGGATGTTCCACTACTCGCAGACTGGGAAGCTGGTGGGCAAGAGGACGTGGGGCGGGCTGGTAGGCGTGGGGCAATATCCCGCGCTGATGGACGGCGGCAACGTCACTTCGCCCAGTTTCGGATTCTTCAATCCCAAGGGGCAATGGGATGTGGAGAATCACGGGACGGCTCCGGATATCGAGATCGATATGGATCCGAAGTCGGTGCATGATGGTCACGATCCGCAACTGGAGCGGGCGGTCGCGGTGGCGCTGGAGGAGATGAAGACGCATCCGGTGCCGCAGCCGATTCGTCCTCCGTTCCCCAATTATCAGAATCCGCCGGCGAAGGGATCGACCACCGGCGGCGGGAATCAGTAGCAACGGTAATTAGGCCACGATCGCTTTCAGGCGGAGCGCTTTCTCGCCGAGATCGCCTTCCACCTGAATCTCCGGCCGGGCAGCATCGTAATCGATGCCGTTCGTGAAAACTCGCCACGCCAACGCATGCGGAATGGTCACTCGCGACACCAGGTTCGAAACCTCATCGGCGAATTTCCATCCCGCCGGGGTGCGGGTCAGGAGCCATTTCCCGCCGCATTCTCCTGAGATTTCGAAGAGAATACCGGTTCCCACAGGCGCGTCCACGTCACGATAATGATGAGGCAATCCGCGCAAGAAACAGTCGAGGACCGGGTGGTATAGTTCCGGGACCATAATGCCGGGACGATTGGTCGCCAGCCGAATCTGCTGTTGATGATGCCAGCGTTCGGTCAATTCACGCGCGGTGTCGAACCAGTTCAGCGACTGGTCCTCGCCGGCCCAACTCACCGCAAAAGCCGCGGGCGCGAACGGATCCAGAGATTCGTGAAAGTCAGCGGATTGATCGCATGCCATCTGCATCAGGTCGATCAGCACTGGCGGACTGAGACGGCGATACACGCTGACGCCTTCCTGATTCAGACGGTTTACCAGCGCGATGACATCCTGATGGGTGCGCGTGTCGAAACGATCGACGTAGTAGCGATCGCGGACCAAGGAAAGTTTTCGAAGCGGGGTATCGAGGAGATGCGCAATCACATCGCGAACCTTCCAGGCGGGCGCTACGGTTTGGAGGCTCCATTCGGCAGGTTCAAGCGAATGCAGAAGTACGATCAGTTCGTGGTCCACTCTCCGCAGCAGTGGCGCGCAAAGGATCGGATTAGTTCCGCAAGTTGCGCTGGGCATAGCCTGAGAATACCTTCACGGGGCGAAGCATAGCGAAAGCGCCTGCAATCAGTAGTCCGTCATAGCCTACTCAGGGGATCTGCCTGGGGTAGCCTACGCTCGTCTATTCGCATCCTTCTATGTAGGAGGCGAGTATGTTTGAACAACTGCCATCAGGGAGAACGCGAAAGAGCGTGGTGGCTTCGGGGGTCACCGTGCTCGTCGAATTGGCGCTGATTGGAGTGCTGATTCTGATTCCTTTGCTATACACACAGACGCTGCCGATGGCGGACATCAGCAGCATGTTGACGATGGCTCCGCCTCCTCCGCCCCCACCACCGCCGCCACCTCCGGCTGCTGTGCACGTCGCGAAAATTGTGCCGCGCGTGTTCCGGCCGAACGTGTTGACCGCGCCCGCGGTGATTCCGAAACAGGTGGTGATCGACGCGACGCCGCAGGATAATGCTCCGGCGACCTCGTTCGCGGGCGTGCCGGGAGGCGTTCCTGGTGGAGTGCCGAACGGAACGATCGGTGGAGTGCTTGGATCGATAGCAGTTGCTGCGCCCGCGCCGCCTCCTCCAGCGCCCGCGCCTGTTGCCGCGCCCACGCCGAGCCGCCTTAAAGTCGGC
Organism: Terriglobia bacterium; assembly: GCA_963819125.1. GTDB lineage: Bacteria > Acidobacteriota > Terriglobia > Bryobacterales > Bryobacteraceae > Palsa-187. Next base: position 563,959 of record CAWFUQ010000001.1, on the reverse strand, counting down.
GGCCAGGTGCAGGCCGCGAAGTTGGTTCATCAGGTGGTGCCGGAGTATCCGAAGCTGGCGAGTATCGCGCACGTGCACGGTACGGTGCAACTCCACGCCATCATCGCGAAGGACGGCACGGTGAAAAACCTGACGGTGGTGAGCGGCCAGCCGTTGCTGATTCCCGCCGCGGTCGACGCGGTCAAGCAGTGGGTGTACAGACCGACGGTGCTGAATGGCATCCCGATCGAAGTCGAGACCGAAATCGCAGTGAACTTCGCGCAATCGGCGACGTAATCACTGGATGAAAAAAGGGGACAGACCGCTCTGTCCACGCCAGTGGGACCACCTGTTTAGCGAACGTGTTGCGGATGGGGACAGAGTAGTCTGTCCCCTTTTTCGGCAGCATTGCTAATCTAAACGATTGGATCCCTACGCTCCGTTCCGCTCGCGGGACTTCCGATTTTTTCTCACCGGCTCGCTGCTTTCCAACTTCGGCCTGCAGATGCTTTCGGTGGCGGTCAGTTGGGATTTGTATATCCACACGCGTTCCGCGAAAGTGCTGGGCAACGTGGGATTCGTGCAGGTGGCGCCGTTCCTGATCTTCGCGCTGGCGGCCGGATCGATTGCCGATCGGCGCGATCGCCGCACCGTGATGCTGCTGACCCAGACGGCGGTGATCGCCGCGGCCATCGTGCTGTTCGTCGCGACGCCTTCGGTGTGGATCATCTATTTAACGCTGTTCCTGAACGCCGCGGCGCGATCGTTTCAGGGGCCGGCTCGCCTGGCGATTCTTCCGCACGTCATTCCCTCTGACGCTCTGGGCCGCGCCATCACCTGGCACAGCAGCGCGCAGGAAGTGGCCAACGTCACCGGCCCGGCGCTGGCGGGATTGATTCTGGCGGTCAGCAGCAGCAAGGTCGTGTATGGAGTGCAGCTGGGGTGCGCGATCGCGACGTTCTGCTGCGTTTTCATGCTCAGCGTGCGCGGCGTGCCCAGCGCGTCGGGTCCGCCGCCCAAGGGCCGCGAGTTGCTCCAGGGAGTGCGCTTCGTGGAACACGATCCGCTGATTCTCCCCGCCATCTCGCTCGATCTTTTTGGAGTTTTGTTTGGAGGCGCGGTCGCGCTGTTGCCGATCTACGCGGTCGAAATTCTGCACGCCGATGCGCGCGGATTAGGATGGCTGCGCGCTGCACCGTCGATCGGCGCGGTTTCCATGGCGATCCTGTTGTCGCACGTGCCGAAAGCGCAGCGGCCGGGGCGATTGCTGCTGCTGGCGGTGGCCGGATTCGGAGCGGCGACGGTAGTGTTCGGAATTTCGAAATCGCTATGGCTGTCGTTCGGGATGCTGGTGCTGACCGGAGCGTTCGATAACGTGAGCGTGGTACTGCGCCAGTCGCTGGTGCAGATGCGGACGCCGGATCATCTGAAGGGCCGGGTGCTGGCGGTGCAGAATATTTTCATCAGTTGCTCGAATCAGTTGGGTGCGGTGGAATCGGGATGGACGGCGGCGTGGTTCGGGCCGGTGATCAGCGTGGTGGGCGGGGGGTTGGCGACCATCGCGATTGTGATGGGGTTCGCCGCGAAATCCAGCGCGCTTCGGAAATGGACACAATAGCTTTAAGTAGCGCAGGCGATCGATTCTTGTCGCCTGCGACTCGCAGGCCACTGAAAACGATGGCCTGCGCTACCACGGTCATAATGGTCGATATGAAATGGATTCTGCCCGTCTTTGCGATCTCTACGGCGTTCGCGCAAACCTGGGTTCCGCAACAAAGCGGCACCACGGCATCGCTGCGCGGAGTAAGCGCGGTGAGTGCGATGGTCGCGTGGGCCAGCGGAACCCAGGGCACATTTCTTCGAACCATCGACGGCGGCGAGCATTGGATCACAGGCAAAGTTACCGGCGCGGCGGATCTCGATTTTCGCGCGATTCGCGGGTTCGACGAAAAGACCGCGTTCGCGCTGAGCATCGGAAGTGGAGAAAAATCGCGCATTTATCGAACGTCGGACGGCGGCGCAACCTGGTCGCTGATGTACACCAATCCCGATCCCAAAGGATTCTACGACGCGCTCGCGTTCTGGGATGATTCGCACGGCATCGTGCTGGGCGATCCCGTGGATGGGCATTTCGTGATCATGACGACTTCGGATGGCGGCGCGAGCTGGCATGCGCAGAAGACTCCCGCCGCGGTGCCGAAGGAAGGCGCGTTCGCCGCGAGCAATTCGTGTCTCTTTACCCGTGGGGCCCGGGAGGTCTGGTTCGGAACGGGCGGGCCGGGTGGGGCTCGCGTGTTTCATTCCGAAGATGCGGGCGTGACGTGGAACGTCGCCAAGACGCCGATTCGAAATGACGGCGCGAGCGCGGGAATTTTTTCGATTTACTTTTCCGATCCCAAGCGCGGGATCGCGGTGGGCGGCGATTACGGCAAGCCCACGGACACGATGGGGACCATCGCGGAGACCGTCGATGGCGGAAAGACGTGGACGGCGAGAGGAGCGCCTTTGAACGGATTTCGATCAGCAATTCTGCGCGTGGATGCTTTGAAGGCCTGGATCGCGACGGGAACTTCGGGGTCCGATAGTTCGACGGATGCGAAATCGTGGAAGCAATTCGATGCTGGAAATTACAACGCCATCGCGTTCGCGGGAGCCGTTGGATTGGCTGTAGGGCCGAAAGGCGCTGTCGCGAAGATCAAGATTGACTGACATGTTATCCTGACATTCGTAGACCTCAAGTGGGCCGCTAGCTCAGCTGGGAGAGCGCTGCGTTCGCAATGCAGAGGTCGGGGGTTCGATCCCCCCGCGGTCCACCAATCAAATTCCAGTGTCCAAAGATCCTCTAGTAGAGCAGCAGCTTGCGAATATGCGTCGCGATTGGGACGCGCGCGCTAAGGAAAACGCGCGCTACTACGTCGCTACCGGCAGCGAAAACTGGACCGACGAGGAATTTTTCGCGTCGGGCGAACAAGCCGTGCGCGAAGAAATCCTGACCGACATGATCAACATCTGCCAGGGCAAAGATCCCCAGCAGATGCGAGTGCTGGAGATCGGATGCGGCGCGGGGCGATTGACGCGCGCGCTTTCGAATCTGTTTGGCGAAGTGCACGCGGTCGACATCAGTGCGGAGATGGTGGAGCAGGCTCGCAAGGCTCTGGCAGATCGTCCGCATGCGCACGTGTATCAGAACAACGGCTGCGATCTGCGCGTGGTCCCGGAACTGGAATTCGATTTCGCATTTTCCGCGATTGTGTTCCAGCACATTCCGAGCCGCGAGATTATCGAGAGCTACGTGCGCGAGGTCGGTCGTCTGCTGCGGCCCGGAGCGCTGTTCAAGTTCGGCATTCAGGGCGATACGCGCATGCAGCCTGTGCCCGACGAGACGTGGTTGGGCGTGGGGTATTCGAAAGAGGACGCCGCCGCGATGGCGGTCCGCTGCGGGTTCGAGCCGCGCTATCAGCACGGCGCCGGGACGCAGTATTTCTATCAGTGGTTTTTCAAGAACAGTAGTTCGTAGCCGCCTAACGCGCTCCATACTGTCGCGCCTCCACGGCTTGGATCGCGCACAACGGCAGAAACCGCCAGTGCGCTCTAGTGTAGTGCGTCACACAGATCGCACATTAAGTGGGGCGGACGCCCTCGTCCGCGCTGGGCCCCCGGCCCGGCTGGCGTGCTGAAGCCAAAGGCCGACGAGGGCGTCGGCCGCGGACCAGGGGTCCGCCCCACCTTGTTCCAGAAGAGTTGGAATTTGTGACGCACACCACTAGCTCGGTCTTGGTGAGGCGCGACAGCATGGGGCGCGCTGGTCGCCTTAAATCAAGATCGGAGCTTGACACAGCCGATTTATTCCATACACTGGAAGAAATGGCGCAGAAGGCTTCCTTAAGCGAAACCGAACTCCTCATTCTGCTCGCGCTCATCCGGCTTGCGCCCGAAGCTTACGGTGTTCCGATTGCTCGCGAAATCGAGGCGAAGGCGAAGCGCATTGTTGCCTTGAGCAGCGTGTACGCGGTGCTGGAGCGGTTGGAAGCCAAGGGCTTGGTGAAGTCCGAGCTCGGCGAAGCGACTCCGGAACGCGGCGGCCGCGCCAAGCGATATTTCCAAATCACAGCACTCGGTTTGCGCGAACTCCGCTCGACGCGGCGGGCGCTGATGTCGATGTGGCAAGGAATTCCAGGGATGGAAGGAGCCAAAGCATGAAGCTCGCGATGTGGCTGCTGCGGATGTTCGACGTGCCTTCGCGCAATGACGCGCTGATCGGCGATCTGGCGGAGGAGCGCGCTGCCGGCAGGTCCTTGGTATGGCTTTGGGGGCAGACTCTCGCGGCGATCGCCAATAGCGTGGCTCGCGATCTTTGGTGGCCGCTCTGCCGTGGTTGGCATCCTGATCGGCGGTTTGCTGCCCAGACTGCGGAAGGTTCGTTCGTAGGCGTCTGGCGCGCTTCATGCTGTCGCGCCTCACAGAGACGCCGAGACGACTCTCGGCGCGGTAGCGCAGGCCATCGGTTTTCGTGGCCTGCGTTTAAGAACTCGCAGGCGACAAGAATCGATCGCCTGCGCTACCGCAAACCGATCCAGTACCCTCGGCTCAGCAGGCTAGCCTGCGCCACGTCACTTGATCAAGAACGGCCAGTGATGCACGATGTGCAGACGGCCGGTGTGGATGGCCCAGTAGAGCACTCCGCCTGCGATCGCCAGGATCGGGATCGCGATCATCAGCACTGTCGTCCATGGGAACCTTCTGCCTTCGCGGCGCAGGACCAGCAAGTAGCCCGCGAACACGCCGAGGAAGTACAGCAGGATCATGGGCAGCGCCACCATCGACATGTTCAACGCATCGGGCGTCGGCGTGACGATCGCCGCGGCGATGGTGATTCCTAAAATTGCGTAGCGCGAGTTGGTCATCAGCCATTGCGGTGTTACGACGCGCAGCAGGATCAGGAAGAAGATCACGACCGGCAGCTCGAAGACCAGCGCGATGCCGAGCATCACATTTACGAACAGATCGAAATAGGACGTGATGGTGATCATCGGCGTGACGTTGCCCATCACGGCGAGCTTCAACAGAAACGTCAGGCCGAAGCGGAACGCGACGAAGTAGGCGAAACATCCGCCGCCGATGAATAATCCGGCCGTCGCCAACACGAATGGCACTGCCCATTTGCGCTCTTTCTTATAGAGACCAGGTGCGATGAATGCCCACACCTGATACAGCACCCACGGTGCGGCGACGAATAGGGATGCGACCGCTGGTACCTTGAACCACATGATGTTGAACGCTTCCATGGGCTCGGTGGCCACCAGGGTCGCGTTCGTCAATCCGATAGCTTTCAACGCCGCCGTCGCAGGAGCGGAAATTCTGTCCCACAGCCACGGCCCGAACCCGATGCAGGCGCCGAACGCCACCACCGCTCCGAGGAGCGCTTTGATCAGGCGGGAACGCAGCTCCTCGAGGTGCTCGAGGAACGACATCCGCAGCATCCCGTCATCTTCGTCGTCACCGCCGGTGGGCGGCGGGGGCGTACCGCTGCCTCCTCCGCCGATACGCGCGGGCAGTAAACTGCGGCGATCCTGATCCTGATCCATGAATTATTTTTTCGAACGAATCAGCTATGCTGCGGCGTTTCTTCTTCGTGATGCGATCCGCGCGCAACGGTGCCTTCGGGCGATTCTTGTTCAGCCGTTTCGGGCTTGACATCGATCGTTTGAGAGCTAGCCGATTCGATCTGAGATTCGGCGCCCGAAACTTCTGAAGCGCCTACTTGAGGATTGATAGCGGAGACGTAATCGTAGGATTCCGATGAGCTGGAATCGTAATACGGATATTCGAATTCGGCCGCCGCTTTTTCCTGAATGGTCTGGATGGTCGAGGTCCCCAGCTCCTTCAGTTTGGCGGCTTCCGTTTCGCGCTCCAGATTTTGCATTTCACGCTCGAACGAGGCCTTGAGGTCGCTCGAAACGTGGCGGAATTGGGTGAGAAGTTTCCCCACCGTCCGCCCCAGTTCTGGAAGCTTCTTGGGCCCGAACAGAACCAGAGCAACGATGAAGACGAGGACCATCTCCTGTCCACCTATGGGACCCATCGTGTGACTCGGCTCCTTTACTCGCGCGGAATAAGACCGCGCCTAGGTTCATCATAGCAGTCCGGCCTTCCTGCAGTTCGAAATCCTACTGCGGCTGCTTGGAACCGTCTTCAGCATATCGATCTATCATATGATCAGACTATATGGAATCCGTGCTGATCCAGCTCGATGAGCAGACGCTGAAGGCGCTGAATCGCATCGCACCTCCGGGCAAGCGAGCCCGTTCGGAATTTGTGCGTGAAGCGATTCGCCGGGCGATCCGCGAACAGGAGTATGGCGCGATGCGACAGGCATATCTTGAACAGCCGGACGGTGCCGATGACGCAGACGACTGGTCCACGGCTGAGGAATATAAGCCGTGAAACAGTTCGAGGTGTGGTGGGCGAGATTGCCTGCGCCCGCAGGGCGACGGCCCGTGCTGCTCCTCAGTCGTAACGACGCGTATCAATATCTGAACAAGTTCATCGTGGCGGAAATCACGACCACCATTCGCGCGATTCCGGTCGAGGTGAAGCTGGGCCGAAAGGAAGGATTGCCATCGGCGTGCGTCGCGAATCTGGATAACGTGAGGACGGTCGCGAAGGCTGGCTGGAGTCGAAGGCCGGAACGATCGCCAGGTCTCGACATCGCGAGGTGAAGCGTGCAATGGGTTATGCGTTCGCTTGGGAGGATCTGATCGAGACGAGTGAGTGAGTGATCAGATCGCAGAGACGTTGTTTGCGCCGGCGCATTTGGCGGTGCGGACCAGGTCGCGATCGAAGGTGACGAATTTGGTTCCGTGCGGCGCGCTGGCGAGATGCATCGCGTCGGCGGGATCGACTCCGTGCGACATCAGATCGAGCGCTTCGATCACCTCAGACTCATCTTCGACGTGCACGTTCTCCATGTCGATCAGGCTTTCGAGGAGCTCTTGAATCACAGATCGATCATTCTTGTAACCCCGACGAAGTACCCACATCGTTTCCAGAAGCACGCTCTTGGAGACCCAAAAAGCTTCTTTTCGCAGCAACAACCGGACCGCACGCATCTGCTCCGGGTCATCCTCAACAATCAGCCGGAGAATGACGTTAGTGTCGACCGCGAGCATAACTCTCACTGCGCGCCCAGCTCTCAAGTACGGCTTCTCCGATTGCTTTGTCCATGTCTTTCAGAGAGAGTGGCTTGCCTTTCCATCTATACTTCGCTGTGATCTTTCTGAATTCGGCGAACGTGATCTTTTTTCTTCTGCGGTTTCGGGCGCAGTAGCAGTCCCTGTGGCGTTTCCTCCATGGTGAACTCGGTGCCGGCTTTCCAGCCTTTCGAATCGCGGATTGCCTTGGGTAGAACAATCTGGCCTTTGGTCGAAAGCAGCGCGGTGGTTGGTTCCATGGCGGTAAGACTCCGGTAAGATTATCTCATTTTTGCGAGTCGACCAGATCCAGAAAAGCCTGAGCCGCGTGGCTCAGCGCCCGACGCGCCGGATACGCCAGACGGATCGGACGAGCCACATTCATCTCCGTCACCTTGATCTCGCGGAGAATGCCGTGTTTTACTTCATCCTCGACGCACATGCGCGGCAGAAACGCGACGCCTTCGTTCCGCTCCACCATTTTGCGGATGGCCTCGACCGTTGGCATCTCGACGCTCATGTTCAGAGGCACTTTCGCCTTTTGAAATTCGCGAACCACCAACCCCCGATACGGCGAAACGACATTGTGCGCCACAAATGTTTCGCGACCCAGGTCGTTGATCGAGACCTCGGCTTTTCCCGCCAGACGATGCTTGGGCGACACGATGAACGACAGATGATCGGTGTAGATCACCTTCGTGATCACGCGATCGTCTTCCGGATCGTAGGTCAGAATTCCAAGTTCCAGTTCGCCGTCGATCAATTCCGAGGGAATCTTGCTGGAAAGAGAGCGGCGGATCTGCACTTTGATCTTGGGAAATTTGCGCCGATATTTTTCGATGTGGTCGAGCAGGTACAGCGTCGAGGATTCATTCGCCCCGATGGTCAGCCGGCCCGCCGACTTGTCGCGCAGCTCCGCGAGCGCGTTTTCGAGATCACCCTGCAGATTCTCAAACCGGCGTGCGAATTCCAGCACGATCCGCCCGGCGTCAGTCAGCAGCAGATCCTTGGCCGATCGATCGATCAGCTTTTCGCCGAGTTCGCTTTCAAGGCGCTGGATCGACAGCGAAATCGCGGGCTGCGTGCGCAACAGCTTCTCCGCCGCCCGCGAAAAGCTTTTCTCGTTCGCGACCGTGAGAAACACCCGAAGCGGATGCAGCTCCATAAGTGACGATTATACACCGCTCAAGATTATAAATTTGTAAAATCTTATGCCGAATGGCATTCTTGAGCCATGGCTGATCGTGTGTACATCTTCGATACCACGCTGCGTGACGGGGAACAATCGCCAGGCTGCAGCATGACCGTTCCGGAAAAAGTCCGGATGGCGGCGAAATTGGTAGAACTAGGAGTGGACATCCTCGAAGCCGGATTCCCGATTGCGTCGGAGGGGGATTCGGAAGCGGTGGACGCGATCAGCCGCGAATTTCCGTGGGCGAATGTGGCGGCGCTGGCTCGCGCCAACAAGCCTGATGTGGAGGAAGCCGCGAAGGCGCTGAAGCACGCGCGCCGTCCGCGCATCCACACATTTATCGCCACCAGCGACATCCATCTCAAATACAAATTGAAGAAATCGCGGCAGCAGGTCCTCGAAGAAGCGTGCGCTGCGGTTGTGCAGGCGCGCAGCTATGTGACGATGTCGAATTTTCAGCCGAAGACGCCACGCGTACGGATTGGGATTATCTGGAACAGATTTCGAAAGCCGTGGTCGCGGCGGGCGCGCGCACGGTGAATCTTGCCCGATACGGTCGGCTACACGGTGCCTGATGAATACGCGGCGTTGATCGGCAGGATGGTGAAGGCGCTGGGCGATACGGCGATCGTCAGCGTGCACTGCCACGACGATTTGGGCATGGCCGTAGCGAATTCGCTGGCGGCGCTGCACGCGGGCGCGCGGCAGATCGAATGTTGCGTGAATGGAATCGGCGAGAGGGCGGGCAACGCCGCGCTGGAAGAACTGGTGATGGCGATGCACGTGCGCCGTGATCGTCTGCCGTTCGAGACGCGCATTGTGACGGAGCAGCTTTTCCCGGCGAGCCAACTGTTGACGTCGCTGATCACGTTCGGGCCGCAGCCGAATAAAGCGATCGTCGGGGAGAACGCGTTCGCGCACGAAGCCGGGATTCATCAGGATGGATTCCTGAAGGAACGCACTACTTACGAGATCATCGAGCCGCATCGCGTCGGCGTGCCTGAGACGAGATTGGTGCTGGGCAAGCATAGCGGTCGCCACGCGCTGGCCAAGCGCTGCGACGATCTGGGCATTCCTCTGGATCGCGAACAGCTCGATCGGATGTATCAGCGCTTCACGGCGCTTGCGGATCGCGACGGCAAGAAGGGTTTGCGCAACGAAGAGATCGCGGCGATGGCGCGAGAAGTGGTCGCGCAGAGCACTGCGGCGGGGGCGGCGGCGGACTAAGATTTTTGGCCACGAATTAACACGAATACACACTCATCTCTTATTCGTGTTCATGGGTGTGCATTCGTGGCGATAATTGTTCTTACATGAATCTCAAAATCCTACTTCTCCCCGGCGACGGGATCGGCGCCGAGGTCACCAGTGCGGCTGTCAGCGTACTCCAGGCGGTCGCCCAGAAATTCGGTCACAGTCTTGAACTTTCGGAGGCTTTGATCGGCGGCGTGGCGATTCACAAAACCGGATCGCCGCTGCCTGACGATACGCTCGACCAAGGCGCAGGCTGCCGACGCGGTGCTGCTGGGCGCGGTGGGCACCCCCGAGTTCGACAACAATCCTCCGCATCTGCGGCCGGAGCGGGGGCTGCTCGGCATCCGCAAGGCTCTGGAGGTTTTCGCGAATCTGCGGCCGGTGAAGATGTGGCCGTCGCTGATCGATTCCTCGCCTTTGAAGAACGAAATCGTGACGGGTACGGACATGATCATCGTGCGCGAACTGACCGGCGGGTTGTATTACGGAACGCCGCGTGGAATCGAAGGTGATCGCGCGGTGAACACCATGGTGTACACGCGCATGGAGATCGAACGTGTCACGCGTAAAGCGTTCGAACTGGCGCGCGGGCGGCGCAAGAAAGTGACCAGCGTCGACAAGCAGAACGTGATCGAAGTTTCGCAGCTCTGGCGCAAAGTGGTGATCGAGGTCGCGAAGGATTATCCCGATGTCGCGCTTGATCACCTGCTGGTGGATAACGCGGCGATGCAGCTGGTGCTGAATCCGACGCGTTTCGATGTGCTGGTCACCGAAAACATGTTCGGCGATATCCTGAGTGATGAAGCGGCGGTGCTGGCGGGATCGATCGGCATGCTGCCGTCGGCGTCGCTGGGAGTTTCCAAGGGATTGTACGAGCCGGTGCATGGATCGGCGCCCGACATCGCGGGTCAGGGCAAGGCGAATCCGCTGGGTGCGATCGGCAGCGCGTCGGCGATGCTCGATTACACTTTCGGGTTGAAGAAGGAAGCGGCCGCGATCGACGCGGCGATCGGCAAGGTGCTCGAATCGGGCAAGGTCACCGCGGACTTGAAACCGAAGGGAAAGCCTGCGACGACCACCGAAGTCGCACAGGCGATTGTAAATGCAATATGAGTAAGCCGCGTACGATTATCGAAAAGATCTGGGACAACCATGTAGTCGCCGAAAAGCAGGGTGCGCCTGCGCTGTTGTATATCGACCTGCATCTGGTCCATGAAGTGACCTCGCCGCAGGCGTTCGATGGATTGAAGCGCCGCGGGTTGAAGGTGCGCCGGCCGGATCTGACCATCGCGACTACGGATCACTCCACGCCGACGACTCCCAAGGGACTGCCGATTCTGGATCGCGTGGCCGCGGCGCAGATCGACAAGCTGGAGCAAAATTGCCGCGAGTTCGGCATCGAATGCTACGGCCTTTCGAGCGAGCGCCAGGGTATCGTCCACGTGATTGGACCGGAGCTGGGATTGACTCGCCCCGGCATGACTGTCGTATGTGGCGATTCGCACACCGCGACGCACGGAGCGTTCGGCGCACTCGCATTCGGCATCGGGACCAGCGAAGTGGAGCACGTGCTCGCGTCGCAATGCCTGCTTCAGAGGCCGTCGAAAACATTCGCGGTGCGCGTCGACGGTTCGCTGAAACCGGGCGTGACCGCCAAAGACATCATTCTGGCACTGATCGCGAAAATCGGCATCGGCGGCGGCACGGGTTGCGTGATCGAATATTGCGGCTCGGCGATAAGAGCGTTGTCGATGGAAGAGCGCATGACGGTGTGCAACATGTCGATCGAAGGCGGCGCGCGCGCCGGGATGATCGCGCCGGATGACGCGACGTATCAATACGTGAATGGGCGGCCGTTCGCTCCGAAAGGCGAGGCGTGGGATGCCGCGGTCGCTCGCTGGAAGCAGTTACCGACCGATGACGGCGCGACTTACGATCGCGAGGAAATCATCGACGCGAATACGTTGGAACCGATGATTACGTTCGGCACGAATCCCGGCATGGGTATTGGAATTTCGAAGGCGGTTCCCGATCCTGCATCCATCGGCGACGCGATGGAGCGTGAGACTTTGGCGAAAGCGCTTCGCTACATGGATCTGCCTGCGGGCAAGCCGCTGCTGGGGCACGCGGTCAACGTGGTGTTCATCGGAAGCTGCACCAATTCTCGAATTTCGGATCTGCGCGCGGCGGCAGCGATTCTCAAAGGCCGCAAGGTGAGCCCGAATGTCCGCGTGATGGTGGTGCCAGGGTCGCAACAGGTGAAAGCGCAGGCGCAGGCGGAAGGACTCGATCGCGTGTTTCGCGAAGCCGGCGCGGATTTTCGGGAAGCGGGATGTTCCATGTGCATCGCGATGAATGGCGATCAACTCGCGCCGGGCGAGTACAGCGTGTCGACCAGTAATCGCAATTTCGAGGGACGGCAGGGTAAGGGTGGCCGCACGTTCCTGGCGAGCCCGCTTACTGCCGCGGCTTCGGCAATCACGGGAATGATTACCGATGTAAGGACTTTACTTTAATGAAAGATATGAAGCCCGAAAGTGCGATCATCGTAAATCAAAATGTGCGCGAGGCCGCGCCCAAGCGGTTCGAGAGCGCGTATGTCGTGCTGCCCATCGACAACATCGATACCGATCAAATCATCCCGGCGCGGTTTCTGAAGACGACCTCGAAGAGCGGCCTGGGCGATCAATTGTTCAACGACTGGCGCTACGATTCGACCGGCGCACCGAATCCGGAGTTCATCCTGAACCGGCCGGAAGCGGTGGGCGCGCAGGTGCTGGTGGCCGGCGATAACTTCGGCTGCGGCAGTTCGCGCGAGCACGCGCCGTGGGCGCTGACCCAATTCGGATTCAAGGCCGTGATCAGCACGTCTTTCGCGGATATTTTCAAGCAGAATTCGTTGAAGAACGGACTGCTGCCCATCGTCGTCCCGCGCGACGTTCACGCCAAGCTCCTGGCTGCGCCGAATGCGGTGGTCGCGGTGGATCTGGAGAAGCAGACGTTAACGCTCGCCGATGGAAGTGCGGTGAATTTTCAGATCGACGAATTCTCGCGGCATTGTCTGCTCGAAGGGGTCGATGAGCTGGGCTATATCCTGAAGCAGGAAGCCGGCATCGCCGCCTACGAATCGAAACACACGTGATTCGAGTGTTTCGCAATCGGCATATTGACCCAAACATTCTGATAGAGTTTTGTTGTGGCCGTCGAACACGACGAAATTGGCATTTGGTCCGAGGTAAAGCTCGCGATCATAAAGGAGTATGCATCAGCTTACGCGAGAATTTTGGACGCAACTCGCCGAGAAAAAATTCCTAGCCTCCGCTGGCTGTACATTGATGCATATGCGGGGCCGGGTTTTCATATCTCCAGGACAACCCGCAAGACAGTTGAAGGAAGCCCGACCATCGCGTTGAATACATCACCGCCGTTCTCGGAATACCACTTTATCGACGCGGATCCTAAGCGTGCGCAGCGCTTGAGGGAGATTTCCGGGGCGCGACCGGATGTCTACATCTACAGCGCAGATTGCAATGAAATTCTTCTTGAGAAGGTATTTCCACGGGCAAGATATGAGGACTACAGGCGGGCGCTGTGCATCCTCGATCCCTACAACATCAACCTGAAATGGGAGGTGATCGAGGAGGCAGGGAAAATGGGATCTGTGGATCTGTTCCTCAACTTCATGATCATGGACATCAATCGCAACGTCTTGCGCAAGAACCCGGACAAAGCAATTCAGAGCAAAGTCGAGCAACTGACGCGACTGTGGGGCGACGAGACATGGATCGACGCCGCTTACGACACGAGTGGAAATCTTTTTGGCGAGCCCGAAAAAGTGTCTAACGAACGCTTCGAAGCAGCCTGGCGTGGGCGCTTGGAGAAGAAGGCGGGCTTCAAGTTTGTCTCCAAACCGATGCCGATGAAAACGAAAAAAGACTCGGTCATTTACTATTTGTACTTCGCATCGCAGAAGCCGGTTGCAAAGGACATCGTCGACGACATCTTCAAGAAGTACGGGCAACGGTAATGGCTACCAACTCCTCAATCGAATGGACCGATGCGACTTGGAATCCGGTTCGCGGGTGCACCAAGATCAGCCCGGGGTGCAAGCATTGTTACGCGGAGAGATTCGCCGAACGATTTCGCGGGGTCCCCGGTCATCCCTTTGAGCAGGGCTTCGACATGAAGCTGGTTCCGCATAAGCTGGGGGACCCGCTCGGTTGGAAGAGTGCTAAGAGGGTGTTCGTCAACTCCATGAGCGACCTCTTCCATGACGACGTGCCGCTCGAATACATCCAGCTCGTTTTCGACGTGATGAACCGCGCGAGTTGGCATCAATATCAAGTGTTGACCAAGAGAGCGGAGCGGTTAGAAGAATTAAGTTCGAGATTGAAGTGGGCGCCGCACATCTGGATGGGCGTGAGCGTGGAGAGTGAGAAATATCTCAGTCGGATTGACCATCTGCGCGGAACAGGTGCGTCGGTGAAGTTCCTGTCGCTGGAGCCGCTGCTCGGTCCGCTCAGAAAGATGGATCTTAGGGGAATCGACTGGGCAATTGTGGGTGGAGAATCCGGGCCAGGCGCACGCCCAATGGATGCGAAATGGGTGACTAGTATCCGGGATCAATGTCTCGAGTCGGGCGTAGCCTTCTTCTTCAAACAGTGGGGCGGCGTGTTCAAAAAGAAATCGGGGCGGGAGCTGGATGGCCGGACCTGGGACGAGATGCCCGAGTTGGTTGTGTTATGAGGTCCGATTCCTGAAGATATTTGGTGCGGATGAGAGGACTTGAACCTCCACTCCCTTGCGAGAACATGGACCTGAACCATGCGCGTCTGCCAATTCCGCCACATCCGCACGTCGTTTAAAGCGGCAGCAACTCTATTGTCCGCGACCCGATCTCGTGAGTCAACTCTTGGCGCGCAGTTCTAGTATCAGGCGCATCACCAACTGCTCGATCTCATCGGCCACCCGGCGAAACACCGTCTCGTTCTGGCCGATCGGATCCTGTACCTGCCAGGTGAGCGTTCGTCCTGATTTGACAGCGAGCGGCAGGCCGCTCATATTCACGATCAGATCCGCCGGAGCGTGCATCATGGTCTCCAGCCCTTTCGGAAAATGGCCTTCGATCGAGAAATTCTTCTCGGCGAGCGTTCGCTTGGTCATCGCCGCGATATCCGGAGCAGGACTGATACCCGCGCTGACGGCATCCACGATATCGCCGCCGTACGCTTTCGCGAACACTTCCGCCATCTGGCTGCGGCACGAATTGCCGATGCACACAAACACCACGCGCAGTTTCCCGCTTTGGCCCGGAGCCGCGCCGGTTTCATGCCGCCCGGTTGAGTGACTCTCGAACGGCGCTGACGACGCTACCGGTGTTCGCGGACCCAGACGGCTGCTGCCGCGCATCGGCGGACGCCCCCGTCGATTCCCGCTCATGACGCCGCCGCGCTGGCTTTGCGGTACCACTCCAGCGTGCGCTTCAATCCTTCTTCGATGGTGAATTGCGGGTCGTGTCCCAGCTCGCGCGTGGCGGCCGTGGTATCCGCCATCGAATGACGAACGTCGCCCGTGCGTGGAGGGCCATACTTCGCTTCAATCTTCACACCCTCCATTTTTTGCAGCAGATCCCAAATGAAGTTCAGAGTGAAGCAGTCTCCGTTACCGGCGTTGTACATCTTGCCCGCCGCGGCTGGAACTTCCGATGCCTTGATGCACAAGGCGGCCACATCTTCGACGAATGTGAAGTCGCGCGATTGCTCGCCGTCGCCGAAAATCGTCGGCGGCGTTCCCGCCAGCAGATGCTTCATGAATAGCGACAGGACGCCGGAATACGCGCTCGTCGGATCCTGGCGAGGACCATAGACGTTGAAGAATCGCAGCGACACTGTCTCCATTCCAAAGCAGGAATGAAATGCCGATGCATAATATTCGCCCACCAGTTTCTGCACCGCATACGGTGACTTCGGCAGCGGCAGCATCGCCTCGATCTTCGGCAGTACTTCGCTATCGCCATATGCCGATGACGATGCAGCGTAGACCACGCGCCGTACTCCCGCTTGCCTGGCCGCTTGAAAGACGTTGAACGTGCCGTCGATATTGACTTCATGCGACGGAATCGGATCATCAATGGATCGCGGTACGGATGGGATCGCGGCCAGATGGTAGACCACATCCGCCGATTTCATCGCCGGCGCGAGCGCCGCAGCATCGCGAATATCGACGCAATGAAAGTCGATACGATCGCGAACCTCCGCCAGGTTCGCTTCATGTCCAGTGAGCAGATTGTCGACCACCGCGACCCGCTCGCCTCGTTCTAACAACTTCCTAACCAGCGCCGACCCGATAAATCCGGCGCCTCCCGTCACGACAGACTTTGTCATCATTTCCAGTTTAGTCGGTGTGCTTGTCTATTCTCCACGCTGGTCTATTCTCCGCGCCGCGCGACCGCGATCAGCGACAATCCGCTCCACGGCATCAGCCAGTCGATGCGCCGCCAGATCCACACCGTTTTGTCGAACAACTTCAGCGAAGGCTTGCCGATCTTCTTCCGCCGCAGAAGTTTTCCATTGATCCACCAGGCCAGCGCCCCGATTTTGTTGAGCTGCTTGGTCTGCTCGATCTGAAATCCGGATTGAGCGAGCAGTGCGGTGAGTTCCGTGTTCGCGAAGCGATGCTTGTGGCCCATGGCGCGATCCAGCGATCCATACAAGCCCTTGCCGCGCGGCACCAGAACGATAATCTTTCCGCCCGGCTTCAGCGATGCGTGCAACGATCGCAACACACTCCCCGGGTCGTCCGCCGTTTCGAGCACGTTGACGCATAGCGCCGTATCGAATTTCTGATCGTCCGGACGATCCACCCACGGCTTGAAGTCGTCAGGATTCTCGGGATCGAGCGAAACCACAGTCACGTTGGGCGTACGCAGAAATCGGTTGCGGAGCGCATGTAGATACAACGGATCCTTTTCACCGGCGACGTAGAACAGCTTGCGCGCCATCAATCGTCCCGTGAGGTTGCCCAGGCCCGCGCCGCATTCGAGCACCGAATCGCCCAGGTGCGGCCGCAGCACGCGCGTCAGCCAGCTCAAATATTGCGGCGTTCCCGTCAGACTGTTGAGCAATCCTCTGCCGTAAGAGGCGACATAGAGATCGTCGACCAGCCAGAAATACAGAATCACGCCCATTGCCTTGACGCCGTCCCGCCAGCCGATCTTCTTGCCTTCCTCGTAGGTGCGGCCGTGATAGCTGATGGGCACTTCGTAGACGCGCAGCTTGCGCTTGGACGTCTTCATGGTGATCTCGGGCTCGAACCCGAATCGATCGGAGCGGATCGGAATACTCTTCAGCAGATCCGTGCGAAACACCTTGTAGCACGTCTCCATATCGGTCACGTTCAGATTGCTGAACATGTTCGACGTGACCGTCAGGACTTTATTGATCATCGAATGCCAGAACGGCAACACGCGGGTCTGCTCGCCCGCCAGGTAGCGCGATCCGAACACTGCATCCGCGCGCCCATCGAGCAGAGGCCGCAGCAGCTTCACGTATTCATTAGCGTCGTATTCCAGGTCGGCATCCTGCACCAAACAAAAATCACCGGTGGCGTGTTCGATCGCGGTACGCACGGCTGCGCCCTTGCCTTGATTCACCGGTTTGCTGATCAGGCGAATCCGCGGCTCGCTGGCGGCGATGCGCTTCAAAATATCGGAGGTGCCGTCGGTCGATTTATCGTCGACGATGATCAGCTCGCGCTCCATGTTTTCGGGCAACGGCGCGGCCAGCACCATGGCGAGGCTTCGCTCGACAACCGTTCGTTCGTTGTATACAGGAATCAGGATCGAGAGGAGCACGCGATTCCCTCAGTATAATCGTTGATTGGCTTTTAACCACGCATGACAACATCTAAAGTTGTTCTCGAAACCAACGTCCCCAACCTGAAGCTGCGCGCGCGCGGCAAGGTTCGCGACATCTATGACGACGGCGACCGGCTCCTGTTCATCGCCACCGATCGCATTTCCGCGTTCGATTACATCCTGGCCACCGGCATCCCCGAGAAAGGCCGCGTGCTGACGCAGATGACGCTGTTCTGGCTCGATTTTCTGCGCGACGTGATTCCGAATCACTATCTCAGCAGCGATATGAGCGGATTGCCGCCGGAGCTGGAAGGCCGTTCCATGTGGGTCAAGAAGGCCAACATGATCGACATCGAATGCGTGGCGCGCGGATACATTTCGGGCTCGGGATGGAAGGATTATCAGCGCACCGGCGCGGTGTGCGGCATCCCGTTGCCCAAGGGACTGAAGGAAAGCAATCAACTTCCGGAGCCGATTTTCACTCCCGCGACCAAAGCGCAAACCGGCCACGACGAGAATATTTCGTTCGATCAGGCGGCGCAAATCATCGGCACTGATCTCGCCGGAAAGCTTCGCGATCTGACGCTGAGGATCTACAAGAAGGCGTCCGATTATGCGCGCGGCAAAGGAATCATCATCGCCGATACGAAGTTCGAGTTCGGGATGATCGAGGGCCAGATCATTTTGTGCGACGAAGTTCTGACGCCCGATTCCTCGCGGTTCTGGCCGCTGGAAACCTATTCGCCCGGCGGCGCGCAGCCGTCCTACGACAAGCAGTTTGTGCGCGACTACCTGGAATCGATTCACTGGAACAAGCAGCCGCCCGCGCCGGCATTGCCCGAAGATGTCACGCGGCGCACCAGCGAAAAATATAAAGAGGCATATCGAACCCTCACTGGGCGCGATCTCTAAATCGTGAACTTGCTCGACGTTTTGCTCGTGATCATTGTGGGGAGTTCGGTGGTGACCGGATTCATAGCGGGGTTCGCGCGAGTCGGCATCGGATTCATCGCCACCCTCAGCGGCCTGTTCTTCGGATTCTGGTTCTATTGGATTCCCGCGGATTGGTTCCATCATCACGTGACGACGTCCACCACCGTGGCCAGCTTATTGGGATTTTTCACCGTATTCTTCGGATTCGTGATGCTGGGCGCGCTGATCGGCAAGCTGCTGTCGAAGCTGTTCAAGTGGACCGGGCTATCGTGGCTGGATCGATTGATGGGCGCGGCGTTCGGATTCGTGCGCGGCGGCTTGATCGCAATCGCGATGGTCGCCGTGTTGCTGGCGTTTGCATCGAAACCGCTGCCGAAGTGGATGATCGATTCCAAGGTCCTGCCTTACGCGATCGATGCGTCAGATCTGGTCGCCGCGCTCGCGCCCGCTGCTGTGAAGGACGCGTTTCGCGAAAGCATGCACGATATCCAGAAGATCTGGGATGAAAATCTGAAGAAAAAGAAACGCAAGCCCGACCTGACGCCGCGTTCGGCCTGATTCCCTCGATGACCGCTGATCTTCTGATCTTCGATCTGGACGGCACGCTCGCCGATTCCGAGCGCGATCTGGCCGATTCCGTTAACGCGACGCGAGCCTGGCGCGGTCTGGAGTCGCTGCCTATCGAAACCGTCGCGTCCTACGTCGGCAGCGGCGCGCCGGTATTGATCAAGCGCACCTTTCCCGATGCGAGCGACGCCGATCTCGCGCGCCTGCTGCGCTATTTTCTGGATTACTATCGCGAACACATGCTGGACGCGACGGTGCTGTATCCGGGAGTGAAGGAAGCGCTCGATCGTTTGCATGAGGCGCACGTTCCGATGGCCGTGCTGACCAACAAGCCCGTGCGTTTTTCGATGAAGCTGATCGAGGGCTTGGGGCTTGAGATGCACTTCTTTCGCGTGTACGGCGGCAACAGCTTCGAAGAGAAGAAACCTCATCCTCGTGGCATCGATTTGCTGGTAGCCGAATCCGGCGCGGCGCGCGAGCGAACCGTGATGGTCGGCGATAGCGCGGTGGACATCCGCACCGCTCGCAACGCGAACGTCACTGCTTGCGGAGTGAGCTGGGGATTTCAGCCGGAGACATTTCGCGACTCGCCGCCGGATTTCATCATCGACGACATGCGCGAACTCGCGGCCCAGGTACTCGCCTAACAGTCCACCCACTTCCGAGCCGTCGAACTCTCCAGCGCCTTCTCGAGCAATTCCATCCCGCGAACTCCGTCATCGAATGTCGGATATTCAATCGCCGCGGAATTGTCGACCACGCGCGCGTAGAACCGCCGGAACATCTGTTTGTGCGTATCGTCGTAACCTTCGCTATGGCCGCCGGGCAGATCGGCGTAGGAAGCGGCGGACGGCAGCAGTAGCGACGGATCTTTCACCAGGATCTGATTCGCGCTGTTGCGATGCCCGATCCACAATTCGTCCGGCCGCTCCTGATTCCACGCGACGCCCGCTCTGGTCCCATAGATTTCAAGATTGAATCGATTTTTTCGACCCGCCGAGACCTGGCTCACCGCGAACGATCCTCTTGCACGATCGCCGAGACGCACCAGCACCGCGCCGAAATCGTCGGTGGTGACCGGCGTCTCGATGTAATCCTCCGGCGCGAGCTTCTTGCCCGTGAACGTCTCGACCGATCCTTTTGGACGACGACGAACTTTGTGGAACGTCTGTAGATCCGCACACAGCGAAGTGATGCGCAACCCCGTCAGATGCTGGATGGTGTCCATCCAATGCGAGCCGATATCGCCCATCGCGCGCACCGCTCCGTTGGCCGCCGCGTCGGCGCGCCAGTTCCAATCGGTGTCATAGAGGAGCCAATCCTGAAAGTACGTTCCATTCACCACCAGCACATCGCCCAGGTCTCCTGCCGCGATCATGGCGCGAATCTGCTGTACCTGCGGATAGCAGCGCAAATTGTGATTGACGCAATGCGCGAGATCCCTTGCCGCGCCCATTGCCGCCAGTTCGCGAGCCTCCGCCGCGTTCATGGCCAGAGGCTTCTCGCACAACACGTGCTTGCCCGCTTCAAGCGCGGCTTTCGACATTTCGAAGTGCAGCGAATTCGGCGTGCACACGTGCACCGCATCGATTTCCGGATCGGCCAGCAGCGATCGCCAATCGCCGGTCGCCTTGGGGATGCCGAGCAGCGCGGCGAATTTGTCCGCAGTCGCCTGATTCGACGCCGCGACTGCCGCGACCTCCACGTTCCCCAATCGACGAATCGCTTCGGTGTGGACCTTGCCCATGAAGCCGGTCCCGAACATCGCGGTCTTGAGTTTTCGCATTTGACTTAGAGTTTATAGATGGTCGCGCCGCTCAGCAGCTTGGGGAAAAAATCGGTAGACTTCTGCGGCATCACGCCGCCGGCGAAGGCGATGCGAGCCATATCGTCGATGGGCGTCGGCTCCAGCAGGAACGCGACCTGCGCTCCGTGATCGGTGACCTCCGCTACGGCTGCGTCGATGCCACGCACATACTTGATGAACTTTTCGTCGCGCACCGCCTCTTCGTTGATGCCGAGCAATCCGCCGAGCACATCATGATGCAGCACCGGCACGTCAAGCTGGCCTTCTTTGCGGAGATGCTGCATCAATCGCGCTTCGCCATGCGCGACCACGCCGATCTGCACCATCTTGGGATCAGGCGATCGCCATCCTTTGTTTCAATTTTTCAATCGACCCTACGGCCGAAACCGACCATCCCGCCTTCACCGCCTTTTCGAAAAACTTGAACGCGTCGAACCCGTCCAGATTTCGCAATACGCGATGCGTCGCCAGAATTTTCAACCCTGGCGCGTGCATGTTGACGAACGTCATCATCACGTATTGCGCCGCCGCGTCACCCGGATTCTCGTTGCGATACGCCAGCGCCGTCTCGTAGCGATGATGCCCATCGGCGATCAGCAGCTTCTTGTCCGCCATCAACTGCTGGATCGCGGCGACATCGCCTGCCGCGGTAATCGGCCACGCCCGATGCGTCGCGCCATCGTCATCGCGCACCGTGAACAATGGATCGCCCGTGGAAGCGCTTTCCAAAATGTGATCGACCGAGCGAGCCGGATCGGGATACAGCATGAAAATCTGCCCGAAATGCGCACGCGTTCTGCGCAGCAACTCCAGTCGATCTTTTTTCGGACCGCTCAACGTCTGCTCATGCCGGAACACCACGTTCGCTGAATAATCTTCGATCTTGCCGATCCCGATGAACCCGGTGCGCGTCAGCTTCTCACCGGAATCGGGTACCTGAAACTGCTGCGAATACGCGTAGAACCCCGGCGCGGCATCCTGCGCCAGAATTCCATCGCGAATCCAATCGTTTAGATAGGCCGCGGCGCGCGTGTAGACGTTGTTAGCGTCCGTATCGTCGTCGTGGCGATCGCCCAGGATGATGCGCACCAGATTATACGGGCTTGCGGCGAGATAGCGCTCGCGCATGGTGGGCGAAATCTTGTCGTAGGGCTGCGTCAGAAGATTCGCGGGATCGCCTGCTTGGGCGGTGTAGCGATAGGGGCGGAAGGGTTGTACGGTAGCCAAGAAATCAGGATACCGATTTATTGCTTTAAAGAGATGGTCGCGGACACCGGCAGGTGATCCGAACCCTGGCTGCCCTTTTCCACCTTGCCGTCGCTCACCTCAATCGGCCCGCGGACGGTGATCCAATCGAGGCTGAAAATGATGGTGTGCGTGCGCGGCGTTTTCCCTCCGAAGGCGCTGCGCCATCCCGCCGCCGCCAGGCGAGCGTTCAAAGCTTTCGCGTTGTACTTGGTGTTGAAATCGCCGGCGAGAATGATCGGCGTGTCCACTGGATACTTGGCCGCGTCCGCCAGAATCTCGTCGATCTGCAAATCCTGGATCTTGCCGCCGCTGCGGCTTTCGAGATGGGCGTTGTAAACCAGCAGCGTGCGCCCGCCGAACTCCAGTTCATCCACGATCACAATGCGCCCGCCCAGCCGCCGCTGAAACAAGGCGGAATTCGGAACCCACTTCCGCGGCTTCCAGAAATCCGATTGCTCTTGGAACCGGATCATGCGGGTCGCGTGGACCGGCAACCGCGTCAAAATCGCCTGACCCTGATATGCAGGACGTTCGCGATCGCCCTGGCCCATTTCCTGCCACGCCAGCGCCAGCGAGTAGCGCATGTTCAGCTTCTTCGCCAGTTCCTGGGCGACATTCAAGCCACCGCTGCGATGCGCGTCGAGATCGACTTCTTGCAGCAGACACAAATCCGCCTGATCGCGATCGAGCACGGCCGCGATTTGATCCAGGTGCTCGCCGCGATCGATATTCCAATCGACAATGTGTAGTGTGTTCGACGGCGCTGGTTTTCCGGAAACGAAATCGCCGCTGAGGATGCGATCGAGATCGGCTGGAGTCGAGCTTTGCGGAGAATCTGCGACCAGCAGGGAAAGAAGAAGGAGTGTCGAGATCAAACTTCTATTTTACTGGAGCAGACGGCGATCTCAGCATCATAGGAGAACTGATGAACACCGGCCGCGGGCTGACGATGGTTCGCGCGATGTACGGCGAGAAGAAATGCGACTGGTAATTCACGATCGCGACGCTCAGCAGCTCATCGTCGGGATGATCTGGCGTGGCCGGCTGATAACGCACCTGCACGTTGGCTCGCGTCAGCCCTTCGAAGCCTTCGCGCGACGCGCGCGGTTCATCGGTCTGATCGTACAGAACCAGGTTCGCGACCTGATCGCCGGTGCCATCATAGGCGTGCATGCTGCCCCAGCGCACCGCACTGCGCACACGTTCGACCAGCGCCTGGTGCGCATACAGCACCTGCCCGCAATCGATCACGCCGAACAGGAGCGCGAAGAAAACCAGAAACACCAGTGCCGCTTCGACCAGCCCCTGGCCTTTTTCACGCTTCATTTCTGGCCGCCGATGTAAGGGAACTCGACGCCTGGCCGTCCCGCAAACGTGAACGTCTTGAACACCGCATCAACGCTGTACTCGCGAATCGAGACGTCGACTGCGGACGGCGCGCCCTTATCATCCATCACCCAGCGCACCTCGACTTGCTGCGGCGTCAGCTTGGCGAGCACCGGCGCGGCGTCGGTGGCGGGGTTGGGATCGCCGTACACCACCATGTCTTGAATCGCGCGGCGATCGAGTTCGACGTCGGCTTCTGATCCGCCGTGGTAGGTGCGCATCGCGGCATAGCGCCCGCCGTTGCCGATCGCCGTTACCAGTTGGTTGTACGCGTAAAACGTGTAGCCGAACTGAAAGGTGCCCGCCAGGCAGGAAATCATGACGCCTGCCGATACGGCGAGTTCCAGCATGGCGTGCCCTCGCCGGTGGCGCATCATTGCGTCAACCTCACCGGCTTAATCGCGGCGATAGAGCTGGCCGGAACCGTGAACGATCTCGGTCCGCCCACTGCGCGCAGGAACGTGATCTCGACGTTGGTCGACGGCACCGTGACGCGCGCCATTGTGACTGCCGTCGTATCTTTCGGATCGCTCTCCCATTTCGCGCCTTCGTCATCGCCTTTGAATTCGACCACCACGCCCGTGAATTCCTTGGTTCCCAGATTCCAGCGCATGGGCAGTTGCGCCGCCGCTTTTTTGGCGCGATCGATCCCCGCCGCCGTGCCGTCGAGCTTCGCCGCCGCAGTCATCGCCGCTGCGTCGGTGAAAATCTGCGCTTCATTGCGAGCGATGTAAACGCGCCCGAGATCGAAGGCCAGTCCCATGACCGCCAGCATCAGCAGCATGGTGACGGACATGGCGATGAGCACAAATCCGCGCTGGTTTTTTCTGGAACTCATCCTCTCCGTCTTAACGGCAGAATCGGACGATTTCTTTAACGAATGTTGATCCGCTCCCTCTGGTCACAGCTCTGTATCGTGCTGATTCGGTGGGCGCCGACAATGAGCCGCGACCAAAGGGAGCGGTTTAAATCTGAGGTTAGGCAGTCGCCGGAGTTGGGTTCGCCGACGGCGCCGAAGGCCGCAGCAGCAGCATCGCGCCGCCGATCGCCAGCGCAATCGCGATCCATTGCGTGATCGACAAGCCGCCGTGCAAGCCTTGTTCATGGAAACGCGTGAACTCGATCAGGAATCGCATGATGGAGCTCAGCACCAGATACATACCCATGATGCGGCCGGGCGTATGCGCTTTCCCGAAGAGCCAATAGAGCAACCCAAAAAGCGCGAATTCGCTGCCCATTTCGTAAAGTTGCGAAGGATGCAAGGGGACGCCCAGAGGCACACCGGTCAACTCATTGGCGTCAGGATTGCGAAACGTCACCGCCCAGGGCAAATCGCAATGATTGCCCCAGCAGCATCCCGCCGCGAAACATCCGATTCTACCGATGGCGTGGCCCAGCGCGATCCCCGGCGCGAAGGCGTCGAAAGTCGTCAGCGCCGGCAGCTTTTGCTGCCGCATGTACAGGATCGCCACGATCACGGCTAGCACCAGCCCGCCCTGCCAAACGCCCGCTGCTTGCAACGTCGCCATCGAAAAAATCGGCGGCTTGTCGGGCGCGTTCCAGTCGAACAGGATCATCAGGATCTTGGCGCCGATCAGTCCTGCGAGCGCGCAGTACACCGCCAGATTCGTCACCGGTTCGGGCGCGATTCCGGACTTCTTGGCGAGCCGCACCGCGATCCATAACCCGGCCAAAAATCCGAGCGCAACCAGGACCCCGTAGGTCGGCAGGAAAAAGGTGCCAATGCTAATGAGTTTTGGGAACAATCTACTCTGAGCTTAACATTGGCTGCTGTCCGCCCTACTGGCGCGTCACGTTCCAGGTTCCCGAAATACTCGGCGAGGTGCAGGAGAAGGTTCCGCTTGCCGTCGCGGTCGTGCCCGTGACGACAGCGGTCCCGATGAAGTTGCAGGCAGCTCCTTGGGCTACGGCGACTCCAAACGTGGTTTGTCCATCGGCTGTGATGGTGCCGCTTCCACTTCCAGGACTGGTGACCGTGACCACGCCGTTACTTACGGTGGCGGCCACCGCGCCGGATATCTGAGCGCTGGAAAAATTCCCGTTGTAGGTACCGTTAAAGGCCGAAACTCCGGGGACGATCACGGGCGATCCAGATTCCGCGTAAACCGGGGCTGCCGTAAACGCGCCCGTAGGATTGAAGCGCAGCGCGATAACCGAAAAAGTCCCGGAGGCGCTCGAAAACTCCAGCAGTCCCCGCTCCGCCGCGGTCGACGAAAACTGGGTTGGGACCACGAATGCCGTGTATCCGCCGGCAGGAAGCGAGATCGCCGAAAGTTGCGCGGCCGCACCCGAAGTGGGTTGCACTGCCACCGCGATGGACTCACTGGTCGAGCCTGGATTCGCAATCGCAATGGTGCTGGCGAAGCCGCTGGTATTGTCGAATGGCACCAGGATACGGCTGACAGCGGCAGCGGCAGGCGCGGTTCCGTCCTGATTCTGACGGCCTGTCACTGTCTGGGTGAAGATCGCATAGGCGACTACGTTTGGTCCGGCCTGCATCGTCGCCCATCCCTCGGTCAAGCTAGCGGCGGTCCCCTGCGTATGCAAGAACGTCGTGCTCGCGGGCGGCAAGGAGAGGTTCTGGGTGGAACCCACTTCCTGAAATGGAGGATTCCAACTCTGGGTTGTGCTGTTGGCGCCGCTCTGAAAGAAACTCAGGCTGACGGTGGTGGCAGTGGTGCCGGTGTTGGTAAGCGCGAGCTCGGTTTGCCAGGCTCCGCCATCGGCGATCTGGGGAATAATCAGCGTTTGCGCGCTCCCTACGGAGAGCGCGAACGAAAACAGCATCATGAAACGGATTGAGTGCGATCGGGATAACATTTCTTAACTCCTCAAAAAAGTGTAGCTGAGTGCGCCAGCGCTCCACCTGTGTCAGTTACGTTGAAAGCGACCAACGCGCTCCATACTTGTCGCGCCTCAACCCGCGGCCACTGAGGCGCGACAGGCATGGAGCGCGTTCGTGAGCCGCGCACAAATCCCGAAACCGACCTGCTACCCAAAAGCGCGAGGTCGTGCTCAACCTTTAAGGATGGGGATCTCTGGGATCGCCCACCAGCACACGCTCGCCATGATCGTTCGAGCTGCGGGATTAACGCATGAACAATTTCGCCGATTGCTGTAACGCGCGCGAATTTCAGCTATCCAGCGCGCGGGGGATTCCGCGTAGAGTATCGACGGGAGTTCCAACGGCGGGAATCGGGGGTAGGTTGAAAGTGGAAGGAGAAATTCGATGGGACTTTCGCTTAAAGCCGTCAGCTTGGCGTGCGCGTTCATGTGGGGCGGAGCGATGCTGGTGGTGGGATTGATCCACATGGCCGATCCCTCCTACGGCACACAATTTCTGCAGATGATGAGTTCGGTTTACCCGGGGGCGGATACCGCGCCGACGATTGGCAGGGTGCTGCTGGGCACGCTGTACGGATTCGTCGATGGAGCGATCGCGGGGTTGATCTTCGGCTGGCTTTATAAATCGATGCGGCCGCATATTTTGAGCTGATATGCTCTCAACATGCTGAGGTCGATCACGCCGTTCTTCATCGTTGACGATGTGGCGGCGACGGTGGAGTTCTATCAATCGAAGCTCGGGTTCGAGCTGCGGTATAAGGGCACGGATTACTGGGCCATGGTGGGGCGCGATCAGGTGATGCTGTTCCTGAAGGCGATTACGGCTGAGATCCATCCCCAGCCGAGCTCATCTCGTCACAAATGGGTGGGCTGGGATGCGTACGTCTTCACCGACGATCCCGATGCTCTGTATCGCGAATTCGTCGATCGAGGTGTTCCGATGCATCGGGAGCTCGCCAATAACAGCGATAACCTGCGGGCTTTCGAAGTCGCCGACAACAATGGGTACGTGCTCTGTTTCGGCCGCCCGATCGAGCCCTAGGTGTGGCGCGGGCCGCCAGGCCTGCTGAGCCGGCAGTCGTGCCGGCTCTTCCGGAAACGCCGCTGAAAGCCCGCGCCACCTGCTAAACTTTAACTAGGTGCGATTCGGTCGAATTATCCTCGCGAGCCTGACTGCTCTTGCCGCGTATTCCTACGCGTGCGAGGCGCAATCGGTGCATGCGACCGCCGTCGCCTTCCCGCGGCTGCTGCAATCGGTGATGCCGATGCTGGTAGCGGCGGAATCGGCGTCGCCCGCTCCATCCGCACCGGCAGCCAATCCCGCGATTTTCAACATCGAAGCGCTTACCGCGACCTCGATGAGCGGGTCCATCTGCCTGCTCGCCAGCCTTATTGCCGTCGATCTGTATCGGCGGCGTCATCAGCGCGCGTTCCTTCGACTCTGAAATCTTCGGCGCGTCCCGATCATCGCAGTAACAGCCGTCTCATTTCAGCAAAATTGAAGAGGAACATATGAACGCATTCGAAAAAGGTCTGGCGAAAGTATTCGGCACCAAGAATGAGCGCGAGCTGAAGGCCATGCGGCCGATGATCGCCGCCATCAACGATCTGGAACCGCAGATGCAGGAGTTGAGCGACGCCGATCTGGCCGCGCAAACCATTCGTTTCCGCGAGCAGCTCGCGCAAGGCGCCACGCCGGACGATCTGCTGATCCCCGCCTTCGCCACGGTGCGCGAAGCGGGACGCCGCATTCTGAACATGCGGCACTTCGATGTGCAGTTGATCGGCGGCATCGTGCTGCATCGCGGCAAGATCGCGGAAATGAAAACCGGTGAAGGCAAGACGCTGGTCGCGACGCTGCCCGTCTATCTGAACGCCCTCGCCGGCGAAGGCGTCCACGTGGTCACGGTGAACGATTATCTGGCGCGCCGCGATTCGGATTGGATGGGCCGCATCTACAAGGCCCTGGGCATGAGCGTGGGCGTGATCGTGCACGACATCGACGATCGGGAGCGCCACGCCAGCTATCGCGCCGACATCACGTACGGCACCAACAACGAATTCGGTTTCGACTATCTGCGCGACAACATGAAGTTCCGCATGGAGGATTGCTGCCAGCGGACCATCCCCCCCATCTCCGTGCCTACGGCCGATGGACGCGGTACCCAGCTCAAGATGTTCAGCTTCGCGATCGTCGATGAAGTCGATTCGATTTTGATTGACGAAGCGCGCACGCCGCTCATCATTTCGGGGCCGTCGGAAGAATCGACCGACAAGTATTACAAGATCAATCGCATCATCCCGCGGCTGGTGCGCGGCGAAGTGATCGACGGAAAAGAGCCCGGCCAGAAATACACCACCGGCGATTTCACGGTCGACGAGAAGCATCGCGCCGTGGCGTTGACCGAAGACGGCTCCATCAAAGTTGAGAAGCTGCTCGGCCTGAACAATCTGTACGAAGCCGCCAATATGGAGTTGAATCATCACGTGCAGCAGGCTCTCAAAGCGCACGTGCTGTTCCTGCGCGATCGCGATTACGTGGTGAAAGACGACGAGGTGCTCATCGTCGACGAATTCACCGGCCGCCTGATGCCGGGACGCCGTTGGAGCGATGGACTGCACCAGGCGGTCGAAGCCAAGGAAGGCGTCAAGATCCAGCGTGAGAATCAAACGCTGGCCACCATCACCTTCCAGAATTATTTCCGCATGTACAAGAAGCTGGCCGGCATGACTGGAACCGCCGACACCGAAGCCGCTGAGTTCGACAAGATCTACAAGCTGGAAGTGACGCAGATTCCCACCAATCGCACGCTGCTGCGCAAGGAATTTCAAGACGTTGTTTATCGCACCGAAGAAGAGAAGTTCCGCAACGCCGCCAAGGAGATTAAGGAGCTGCACGATAAAGGACAGCCGGTGCTGGTCGGAACGATTTCTGTCGAAAAATCCGAGCGATTAGCGACGCAGCTCAAGAAAATGGGCGTCAAGCATGAAATATTAAACGCCAAAAACCATGAGCGCGAGGCGTTTATTGTCGCGCAGGCGGGCCGCAAAAGCGCCGTCACGGTTTCGACCAATATGGCCGGCCGCGGTACCGACATTCTGCTGGGCGGTAATCCCGAATTCACGGCCAAAGAGATCCTGCGCAAACAGGCGAAAGACCCGGATTACATGCAGACCTGTGCCGTGAACACGCCGGAGCGCGTCGAGTGGGAAGAGGTTTACGGGCGGTGCAAATCGGAATGGCAGGGCGAGCACGACGAAGTGGTCGCGCTGGGCGGATTGCACATCGTGGGCACGGAGCGGCACGATTCGCGGCGTATCGATAATCAGCTTCGCGGCCGTGCGGGACGCCAGGGAGATCCCGGCGCGGCGCGCTTCTATTTGTCCATGCAGGACGATCTGATGCGCATTTTCGGCGGTCCGCGCATGCAGGCGCTGTTCCAGCGCGTCATGGAAGAAGACACGCCCATCGAATCGAAGATGATCACCAAGCGGATCGCGGCGGCGCAAAAAGCCGTCGAGGCGCAGAACTTCGCGGCCCGCAAACACATCCTCGAATACGACGACGTGATGAATAAACAGCGCCAGGCGGTGTATGACATGCGCCGCAAACTGCTGGAAGGACAGGAGCAGAAGGACCGCATTCAGGAGATCATCTTCGGGATTCTGGCTTCCTTCGTGGATGCGCGCATTCCGGAAAAGGGGCATCCTTCGCAATGGGACTGGACCGGCCTCGAAACCGATATCCTGACGCAATTCGGAGTGAAGATCCGGCGGGAAGAACTGGAAAGTCTCGATCGACGGCAGGTTGAAGTCGAAATTCAGGATCAATTAACCAAGAAATATCAGGAAAAAGAAGCGATGATCGGCCCCGAGCACATGCGCGAGGCCGAATGCATGATCATGCTCAACATCATCGACAACCAGTGGAAGGATCACCTGTTGTCGATGGATCACCTGAAAGAAGGGATTGGGCTGCGTGGCTACGGTCAGAAAGATCCACTGATCGAGTACAAGAAAGAATCGTACACCATGTTTCAGGACATGATGGACCGTATTGAAGACGAAACCATCCGCTGGCTGTTCTTCATGCATCGCACCGAGGAAGGCCAGACGACGGTGATCGGCGACGTAGTCCCGATGCCTCACCCTGAACTTTGGGAGGATGCGCCGGAGGAAGAAGAAGCCCCTGAGCCGGTCGGCGTGACGGTTGGACCTACGGATGCGCAAAGACAGGCGGCGCAGACCTCCGTGCTCGATCTGACCCGTAATATCCAGCGCAAGAAGGAGAAGGAACTCGCGGCGCTGCAGTTCACCGGCGGTGACACGTCGGCGGCTAAGAATCCCGTGATCGCGAAAAAGACCGCGGGCCGGAACGATCCATGCCCCTGCGGTAGCGGAAAGAAGTACAAGAAATGTTGCGGCTCGTAACCAGAATTCAGAATTCAGAATTCAGAATCCTCACCGCGTTACTGGTGTTCGCGGGTACAGCATACCCCGCGATCTTTCCCGATCACATCGGGAAATTTGCGAAGGGCACTGTCAAGACCGTCGCGATTCCGGATCAGCCTCTGCTCGACGAGTACGGCATCGATGCGACTGAGCAGGCGGAGTACGCCGCGGGCTCGAAACATTTCTCGGCCACCGCGTGGCGCATGCACGATGCCACCGGGGCCATGGCTTTGTTCGAATCCCGCCGTCCTCCTGGAGCCATCGCCATGGAGGGCGCCAAGCTGGCGGTGCAAACCTCCGACGGCGTCATTTTCGCCCACGGAAATTATGTATTCCAACTGACCGGCGACGTTCCTCCGAACGAGCAGATGGAGACGATTTACACGCACCTGCCGAAGCTCGACAATTCGCCTCTGCCGCCGCTGATGACCTATCTGCCAGCCGACGGCCTGATCCCCAATTCCGAGCGGTATATCCTGGGCCCGGTGTCGCTCGACCGTTTCGGACACGGAATTCCGGCTGCTGCCGCGGGGTTCGATTTGGGAGCTGAGGCTCAGCTTGGTACGTATAAAACTGCCAAGGGTCCCCTGACCCTGGCGATTTTCAAATACCCGACTCCGAGCTTCGCCAACGCGCGCCGTGACGAGTTCCAGAAGATCCCTGGGGCCATCGCCCGGAGGGTGGGGCCGCTGGTTGCCGTCGCGGTCGCGGTGCCCGATCCGGAGGAGGCTGAGCGCCTCCTGGGGAGGGTGCATTACGACGCCAATGTGACGTTCAGCGAGGCAGTTGAATCGGGAGAGTTGAGGAGCAAAGTCACGTTTATTTTTAACGTGTTCGTGTTCTCTGGATTCCTGATCCTGGGGTGCATCATCGCGGGGGTTGGATTCGGCGCATTCAAGGGGATTCGCCGCAAGTTCCGGACCGGCCCGGACCCGGAAGCGCTGACCACTTTGCACCTATAGCTGGCGCGAATAAGCCTCGGGATTTCGGACCCTTAGAGTGGAAATGCGGGCGGCCGGAAGCGGTCTTGAACAGGATTTGCACAAGCGGAAGGTTCGCGAAGGCAGCCGCAACTTTAGGGGATTCAGGCTGTTGCAGGGATTTCCACGGTCTCGTGTTTTTCCGCTTGACTTAACTTGCCGCACGCCCTAAGATCCAATCACGCAGGTTTTGGCGGTTGCGAAGCCGTCGAATCTGATTCTCCCATGTACATCCCCCTGTGAAGAGCAGGGGTACCGAAAAATGCTCACCTCCGGGTGGGCATTTTCGTTTTAAGGGGCCCGGCGATTCCATTCCGGGATCCAGTTTGGATTGCCGATTCCCGGGCCACAAGCGAACTCTGAAGCGTTCTTTCACCGCTGGGGGACATGTGCTACTATCCAGACTGTACCCGCCCAAAAACCTCGCGGAGAGGTGGCTGAGTGGTCGAAAGCAGCGGTTTGCTAAACCGTCGTAGGGACTTAAATCCTTACCGGGGGTTCGAATCCCCCCCTCTCCGCCACTAGAACCACGCCCTCTCGCCCCCTCAAGCGCAACACAGCCGACCCGCGTTAGGATGATCCCAGACGTGCTGAACACCACCATTTTGCTGCTCGCCTCCGACTCAGCCGTTCGCGAAGTCGCTCGCGAGGCGCTGGAGTCGGCCGGATATAGCGTTGTACCGGCCGGCAACATCGGGACCGCCGTCGAGCGCCTGAAGAGCGCCAGGCCCGACCTGTTAATGGTCCGCGAATACATAGAAGAAATGTCGGGACATGATGCCGCGGTGTATCTCCGCAAGTTGTGCCACGGCGTTCCGGTGCTTATTTTCGGCGGAATATTGCAGGATGACCGTCTCGAAAATCGGGAGATCCTGCACGGGATCGACGTCTTTCCCCAGCCATTTACAGCAGCCGAACTGCTCGAGAAAGTAAATGAAGTGCTGGTCACACACCGTGGGCCGGGCAGTCCTGGTGCGCCCGCTTAAGCGCGACCAGCAGATTCTCCATTTCGTAGGAGTCATACAGAAAATAGTGCCCCCGCCGCGGCAGCTCCTGATATCCGCTGCCGGGAATGCGCCAGTGCAGATCGCGCGCCACCTCCACCGGCACCACCTGGTCGTCGATTCCATGGGTAATCAGCACCGTGCAGGCCGCCAGATGCGTCAGATCGATGCGCGGGTCGGAATAGAGCGCCTGGATTTCCTGGAGCATGTAGCCAGGACCTTGCGCGTAGCTTTCGCGGCGATTCTGGCGAAATTGCTCTTCGACTTCCGGGTGCGCGAGCAAGCGCTGATCGTCTGCCGATAGCCCGTGTTTGACATCCTTGAAGTAATCTTCCCAATGGTTGAACAGCTGATCGCGGTGCTTCTTTTCGATCCGGATAAAAACCGACGGACGGAAGTTCGCCAGCTTCGCGGAAAGCAAAATGCGCCAGGTTTCCTGCGAAAATCGCCGCCAATTTGCGATCAAATGCGGCAACCCCAGCGCGCCCGCCAGGGAAATCGCACGCAAGCCAGGCAATCGCCCGCAGGCCAGCGCGTAGGTTGCGCCGGCGGAAAAACCAAGGATGGAGAACGGCTGGCCGGGGCCGAGAACATGTTCGGTGAGCTGACGAACGTCGTCCGCCCAGCCGACCACGGTGCGATCGCGCGATGGTGTCGAGAGTCCCATGCCGGGCCGGTCGGGAGTAATCATGCGGATGTTGAGCCGGGTAAGCAGCTCGTCACTCGCAGACATGCGCTCCAGACGCGAGCCCTGCAGGCCATGGAAATAAATCACGGGAGTCCCGGAGCGCGGGCCGCGATCCATGTACGCCAGCGTGCGGCCGTCGTGCAGCGTCAATTTCCCGAACGCTGGATCGGATTCGCCCGGCGAGGGACGCAGGCCTGGGACGCGTTGCATCAGCTCCGCGATGGCGTCGCGCAATCGTGCGGTGTCGGCGTGAGGATCGCCCTCCGCGATCAGAGGCTTGCCGATACGCACATAAATTCGAAAGGGTGGTTCATCGCTCGAATTGGTCTGGTCGGCGTGCATCGCCGCGAACGCGACGGTCTCCGGAGTCCAATCCAGACGCAGCCCGCCGATGGCGACGGGAACCACCGGACAAGCGGCTTTCATGGACGAGACCATCGCGCCGGTGCTCCAGTTCTGGAGTTGCAGCGCGGGATCGGCGATGGCGCGTCCGGCCGGAAAGATGAGCACCGCATGACGCTCGCTCTCGCGCAGATACGCGGCGATCTCGCCGGAGGCGCCCTGCCGGCGGGCTGAGCTGGGATCGCCCACCAGCAGCGCGATTCCGTAGTGATGCAGCACCCAGCGCTCCGCGCGCACCACCCAGGTGCGATTGTCGGAAGTGATGACGATCCGGGGCACACGGTGCGCGCGCGTGGCCAGCAGGTGGCCCAGAATGAATCCGTCCACTCCCGATTTGTAGGCGTGATTGGCTGCCACCAGGTATGCGCCTTGCGGAAGATTCTCCAGGCCTTCGACGTCGATCCAGCGCAGGATGTATTTCGCGAACAGCACCTGCATCAGGCGGATCGGCCAACCCTGGTCGCGAATGTCGTCTGGAGTGTCAGCGGGCGCGCCGGGGAGTTGTTTGCGCAGAAAGAAGTGCAGCGGAATCGCAGTCGCCGCTAAGCCCAGCGCTGCCATTCCCGCGGACTGCGCGAGTACTTTCAGAAAGCTGTTGCCGGAGTTCGATTTCACGTCGGAGCGCTTCTTGAGTATCGCAGGTGGGAACGCCCGCTCCGTTTTCAGTATGGGAGGAAGCTGCCGTTCGATGCGCCCACGGCAAGTACCGAAGCGGTGTTCTCATGAATCGACGAAGCGACCACCGCGGCTGCGTAGCCAGGCATTGGCGATAACGATTCCACCGACCAATCGTTCGCACCGCGCAGGAATCGTGCGGTTTCGCCCGGTGCGAGCGTGACATCAAAACTGTCGAGCGCCAGCGACAATCCCATACCACGCGCCTTTACGTACGCCTCTTTGCGCGTCCAGCAGCGAAAGAACGCCTCGAGCTGGTGCGTGGACGGCAATTCGCGCAGCGCCGCGACTTCGCGGGGCGAGAAGAATCGCTCCGGGATATTGTCGTTGGCGAAAGCAGCATCGATGCGCTCGATATCGATGCCGACTTCGCGCGATCGCGAGACAGCCAGCATGGCGGCATCGTGCGAATGAGAAACGTTGAAGTACAGACCTTGGACGGAAGGCTTGCCGGATTCGTTGTAGCGAAACTCGACTGCCGCAGGTTCGATCGCTAAGTACCCGGCCAGAATCGATCGCACCTTCGCACGGCAATTGGTGAAGCGGCGGCGCTCGCCAGCAAAACGGAATCGCGCCGCTCGCGCTTTTTCTTCAGCGGAGAGAATCGCGCCGGTGTCCGGGACGATTTCGTCCAACGCGAAGCAATAAATGTCGACTTCGTTCACGTATTTGTACCGCAGCCAGTTCGGGAATCAACCAGCACCGCTGCATCGGTCACGCTATGCCCCCAGATTGGCCAATACGCGCCTGGCTTCTTCATCGCTCATCGATTCAAGTTTCGCCAGCAGCATTTGTTCGATCTCCGTCGACAGGCTCGCAACCGTCGCCGCACTGCGATCCCGCAACGTGAGATCGACTCCGAAGCGTTGGCGGACGCGCAGGATCAATTGCGCGCGCAGCAGCGAATGGTCGCCGAGCTGGGGAAAATGATCGTCCAGGCTGACGCGTTCGACCCGCAGCAGCTCGGAAAGAATCGACGCGACTTGAATCTCGATGGGCGATTCCGGCGCGCGAAACACCGCCGAGCCCAGAGCGTTCTGTTCCGAAGGCAAAGGGAGTGCGGCGCGATCCAGTTTGCCGTTTGAGTTCAAGGGAAGCTCCCGCAATCGCGCGAACACCGACGGCACCATGAATACAGGAAGCTGGCGCGAGAGGAAATCGCGCAGTTCGGACGCCTCGATCGCGGGGCCGTCGTTCAGAACCACGTAGCCCGCGAGTTTCTTTTCGCCGCCATCGGCGATCGCTACCACCGCGCACGAAGCCACGCGCGGATGACGATCCAGCACACTGGCGATTTCGTCCGGATCAACGCGATGACCACGAATGCTCTCTTGATCATCGATGCGGCCGCGAAATGCGATCTGGCCGTCCGGCAGCAGACATCCCAGATCGCCGGTGCGATACATGCGGCCATCCGCGGTATCGGTGAACGGATTCTCGACGAACTTCTCTTTGCTCAATGCCGCGCGATTGCGATAGCCGCGCGCTACGCTCGATCCACCGACGTAAATCTCGCCGGTCATTCCGGCGGGCACCGGCTGGCGATCCTGATCCAGGATATAAATCTGCGTATTCGAGATCGGCGCGCCGATGGGCGGTAGAGTGCGGTCGCTGGCGGTGGGACGTACCGCGCCTGAGGTCGCCACCACAGTGCATTCGGTGGGTCCGTAATTATTGATCACCGTGAACGGTAGATCGCGCGACGGAAAACGATGCAGGGTGTCGGCGCCAGTCAGAAAAAATCGAAGCTGGCAGGATTCCGGCCACGACGAGGCCAGCATTGGCTCGGCGATGGTGGTGGGCACAAAGGCCATGGTGATCCCGCGTGCCGAGATCCAGCGGCGCAGATGGTCAGGCGAAGTGCGTACCGTGTCGTCCACCAGCGCGACGCTCGCACCTACGCTCAGGTACGGCCATAATTCCCATACCGCGGCGTCGAATCCGAGACCGGCCAGGTGGCTGGCGCGATCGTCCGCGGTGATTCCGAACACGCGGCGATGCCAGAACACCAGATTGAGCAGATTGCCGTGCGTGATCTCCACGCCTTTCGGCCGTCCGGCCGACCCCGACGTATAAATAATGTAGGCCAGCGTGTCGCGGCTGATCGCCGGGGCCAGGAAGGCTTCCTGCTCGCGTTCGATGTTGACCGCGGCGATGTCCAGATTGACCACGAAGCGGGCGCGGCAGGCCAGATCGGTTCGTGTGATCAGCACCGGCGCCTGCGCATCTTCGAGGATAAATTCGCGGCGCTCTTTGGGGCACTGCGGATCGAGCGGCAGGTACGCGCCGCCCGCTTTCCACACCGCGAGCGCGCTTACGACGTAGTCGAAGGAACGCTCCAGACAAATTCCCACCGGCACTTCGGTGTTGACGCCCAGCGATTGTAGATAGCCGGCCAGACGATTGGAGCGGGAATCCAATTCGCCGTAAGTCATCTGCGCGGAACCTTCCTGGAGAGCGATGGCGTGCGGGTTCGCCGCCGCCATGGCGGACACCAGATGCGGGGTACACAAGCGCCGCACGCATTTCGAGGGCCCGCCCCGTGGTGCGGCCTGGGCGGTGGATTCCGGCCGGGCAATGGCGCTGCGCAGCGCTAAGACCGGCGATTTCGATCGCAAATCTGCATAATATTTCGAGGCGTTCCGGGAAGGGTTCGATTGCATGTATTGGTCCGTGCAACGAGATTAGCCCTCCGCGAA
Source organism: Terriglobia bacterium (assembly GCA_963819125.1). Taxonomy (GTDB): domain Bacteria; phylum Acidobacteriota; class Terriglobia; order Bryobacterales; family Bryobacteraceae; genus Palsa-187. Next base: position 526,783 of record CAWFUQ010000001.1, on the reverse strand, counting down.
GACGTAGAACTATGGCGAATTGGTACCAATCGCATGAATACGATCAGCTACGCGCATGGTTCTAAGGCGACCGGTACTTTAACTGACCGCCTTGTTTCGAAAGCGATTCAGCGCGGCGAAGACCAGCACCACGTCGATGGCGCCGAGCACCGCGATCACGATGAGCGAAGGCATGTGCGGATATTGCGGCGCGAGCGTGCCCCGCAGTCCTTCGCTCGCATACACCAGTGGATTGATCAGCACAGCCCGTGAAGCATCGGAAAACTCTCCAACGCGCTCCAGGGATAATATGCGCAGCCGAACATGATCATGGGCGCCAGCACCAGGCTGAACACCAATCCGATCTGCGTCTGCCCGACGCTGCATCCCAGCGTCAAGTCCGCCGGCAGCGGAAAACAGCGCGACCAGAAACGCGATGGCGAAAAACAATCCCAGCTGTTCCGTGCTGAGTCCGAGATTCGCGCCCAGCACCAGCCACGCCGGAATCGCTACGATGCCCCGGCCATCAGCGCTTGCAGCATCCCCGCAAGAATTTTTTCCATCGCCAGCCATTCGATATGGATCGGCGCGAGCAGCCGGTCTTCGATCTCCTTAGTGAACTGAAACTCGGCGATGAGCGGGCATAGCCACGGCCATCATGCCGGTCATGGCCATGGAGATCGCCGATAATTCCGGGCAACAACATGACTTTAATGTTGGACGGGATCATGCCGCTGCTGGTCATCACGCGGCCGAACACAAAGACGAACAACAACGGCTGCAGCATGGTCTGCAGAACAGTGGTGAGGAAGTTACGCCGCGCGACATGCAAATCACGTGAGAACAGCGCGAAGAACGCTTTCAAGTGGTGACATTTAGCGCAGGCTCCTTCCGGTGTGATGCAGGAACAGATTTTCCAGACTGGGTTCGGAAATGTGGACGTCGTGCAGATCCGTGCTGCGATTGCGCGGCAGCGCCGACGATTTCGCCGATCAATCGCGCCGCCGCGATCCGCATAGAGATCGAAATCAATGGCCGTTGGCGCGAACTTCGTTCACGCCAGGCATTTGCTTCAGGCGATCGGCAAGATCGGGCGGCTCCGGCTGAATTTCAAGCGCAACACATAGCCGCCGGGAATCGATTCCTTCAGTTCTTTCGGAGTGCCCAGCGCGATTACCTTGCCGTGATCGATGATGGCGATGCGGTTACACAGCGCATCGGCCTCGTCCATATTATGCGTGGTGATCAGGATGGTTTTGCCTTTCGCGTTGTAACCGCGAATGATGTCCCACATCAGCAGCCGCGTTTGCGGATCGAGTCCGGTGGAGGGTTCGTCCAGAAACAGAACCTGCGGATCGTGCATCAACGCGCGCGCCACCGAAACGCGCTGCATCATGCCGCCGGAGAAGCCGCGCGTCAGATCGTCGGCGCGGGCAGTGAGCTGAAATTGTTCCAGCAGTTCGGTCGCCCGCGCGTGGCGCTCGGCGGAAGGCATCGCGAAATAGGCGCCGTGAAAGAGCAGGATCTCGCGAGCGGTCAACGCGAAATCGAGATTGGGGCGCTGCTGCACCACGCCGATCAAGCGCTTGGCGCGCACCTGATCACGCCACATGTCGATTTCATTCTCGCTCGATTGCAGAACGGCTTCGCCGCTGGTGGGACGAACCCGCGTGGTCAGGATGCCGACTGTGGTCGATTTCCCGGCGCCATTGGGGCCCAGCAATCCGAAAATCTCGCCCGGTTTTACCTCCAGCGACACGCCATCGAGCGCAACAACATGGGACTGAGCCTTCGCAGATTTGTCTTTCTTGATTGCGCCGCGAGCTGCGAACCCCGCGCCCGCCGCCGCAAGAGGCGGAGGCGATGTGTAAACCTTGCGCAAGTCGTGTATACGTATCCCGACACCCATTTTATACATCGCTCCTTTCAGGCCGCTTCCTGCCTTTTGGTTCCAGTTCTTCTGTCGTCATACTGCGCCGTCGCAATCGCCCCACGCCGACGAAGCCCTTGAACTTCCCGATCGCGAACGCCTTGCCCGCGATTTTTTCCACCGCCAGATGCTTCGAAACCGGAATGGTGAACTTCTTCACCGCCGGCATCTCGTGGGTCGATTCCACTTCGCCCGACTCGGTCAGCCGCCGCAGAACAGTATGGATAGTGGCCAGAGGATTCGAGTAGGATTTCATGTCAAACCCCAGTGATTCCAGGCTTTCTCGAATCTCCGAGGCGGTGACCGGCTCGGTTGCCTTGCTCAAAATCGCGCGTACGCAATCGGTCATTCCGCTCGCAGCGAGTTCTGGATCGAGCGCCATTTCCGGCGGCTTTTCTCCAATCAGAGGCGCGATGGCGCGGATGGTCTGATTCAGCGCAGCGATCTGCCGGTCGCGATCTTCAATCTCGCGTTCGAATTCCAGGCGCTCTTTGATGACGCGCTCCAGTTCGGAGGCTGCGTTGGCGTACCAGGCGTGATAATCGACAGTCATTGCACAATGGTTATACCATGTACAAGGGTCGAGTGCAATAGATTTCTACATTCGCGCGCCGGACGAGTTGAAGCGGTGCAATTTGCCGTCGCGAAATCGAAACCAGACCGGTGTATCGAAATCGATGCGAGCCTCCGCGGGAGCCCGGGCGGTGATCTGTCGATCCCCTGCCGAAAGCACTACCAGCGTCTCATTGCCCATCTCTTCGGTCACGTAGACGCGCGCGGCGGTCCATCCGGCCTGCTCCGTCATCGACAATTCGACGTCTTCGGGCCGAATGCCGATCGTCTCACTGCCTTGGTCCAGCAGATTCATGCTCGGACTGCCGACGAACCCGGCGACGAAGGTGTTGGCGGGCCGATGATATACGTTCGCGGGCGTATCGAACTGTTGGATCATCCCATCGTTCATCACGGCGATCCGATGCGCGAGCGTCATCGCTTCGGCCTGATCGTGGGTGACGTAAATCGTGACGATCCTTAGCTCATGCTGCAGATGCTTCAACTCGGCGCGCATTTCGACGCGCAAACGGGCATCGAGGTTGGATAGAGGCTCATCCATCAGAAACGCTTTCGGCCTCCGGATGATGGCTCGAGCGAGCGCGACGCGCTGGCGTTCTCCGCCGGAAAGCTGGCGCGGCTGATTGGCGAGCAGTTTTGTCAGTCCTAATCGTTCGGCGACACCGTTGACCTGTTTTGCGATTTCGGTTGCAGGAAGTTTTCGAACCCGCAAAGGATAACCGATGTTCTGCGCGATGGTCATGTGCGGATAGAGCGCGTAACTCTGGAACACCATGGCGATATCGCGATCGCGCGCCTCCAGATTCGTGATCTCGCGGCCGGCCAGTGTGATCGCGCCTTGATCCGGCAATTCAAGCCCGGCGATCATGCGCAACAAGGTCGACTTTCCGCAACCCGATGGGCCGAGCAGCACCACGAATTCGCCCTCTTCCGCCGTAAGCGAGACGTTGTTTACCGCCGCACGCGCGCCGAATCGCTTGGTGATGTTCTGAATCTCGAGCGGCATCAGCCTTTCACCGCTCCCAACGATAATCCGCGCACCAGGTATTTCTGCGCGGCGGTGGCGAACACCAGCACCGGCAGCATGGCGACCACTCCCGCCGCGCTCATCGCGCCCCACTTGATTTCGTATTGCGTGACGCGCGACGCGATCCCGACCGGCAGCGTCATCGCCGCATTGGTCTGGGTCAGGATCAGCGCGAACAGGAATTCATTCCACGCCACCACCAGGCAAAACACGGCGGTCGCTGCAAGCCCCGGTTTGACCAACGGCAACACGATGCGCAGCAGCGCTCCTACGCGCGTTTCGCCGTCCAGCATGGCTGCCTCCTCGATCTCCCGCGGCACTTCCTCGAAGAATCCGCGCATCATCCACACCACGAAAGGAAGATTGAAAGCGGTGTACACCAGCGCCAGGCCGAACAGAGAGTTGATCAATCCAACTTCGCGCAGCATCAGAAACAACGGCACGATGGTGACGATGGGCGGGAGCATGCGAGTCGACAAAATCCAATCGGCGATGCGATGGTTCCACTGGCGGGGCCATTCGAAACGCGCCAGCCCATAGGCGGCCGGAACGCCGATCAGCATCGCGCCAAGAGTCGACATCGCAGCCAGAATCACCGAATTCGTGAAATAAGCCGCGAAAGATCCACCGCGAAAGGCCTCGACATAGTGCTGCAGGGTGGGGGTGAAGTGGATCCAGCGCGGAGGATCGGCGAATTGATCGATCTCGCGTTTGAGTGAAATGGTCAACAGCCAATAGACCGGCGCCAGCGCGGCGATGAGCGCCAGAATCGCGAGTCCGTATCGTGCCAGCCGCTTCATCGCGTTCTCACCGCGCGCATTAGGCTTCGCGAAAAGATCACCGTCGCGGCCAGCAGCACGAACGACATCGCCGCGGCGTAACCAAAGTTCGAAAATCGAAAAGCCGTGCGATAGATGTACAGGCTGACCGTTTCGGTCGCGGTGCCGGGACCGCCTTGCGTCAGGATGAAAATCTGATCGAAGATGCGCACCAGGTCCATGGCGCGCAGCAGCAGTGCGAGCACGATCACGGGACGCAGCAGGGGCAGCGTGATATCGCGAAAGGTCTGCCAGGCGCTGGCGCCATCAATGTGTGCGGCTTCCAGGGGTTCGCGCGGAATCGCCTGCAGGCCGGCCGAAAGCAGCAGAAACAGAAACGGCGTCCATTCCCACACATCCACAGCGACCACCGAAGCGAGCGCAGTGCGTGAACTGCCGGTCCACAGCAGGTGCGACACATCGATACCCAATTCGCGCAAGGTTCCATTTAACGCCCCGAATTGAGGATTGAAAATCAATCGCCACGCCACCGCCGCGACCACCGGAGGCAGCAGCATGGGGATCAGCAGTCCGGCTCGAAAGAATGATTTCGCGCGGGTGAGTGAATCGACCAACACTGCGAGTGTGAGGCCAAGGACGAATTCGATCGCCAGCGCGACTACTGTCAAAATCACGGTTTGAATCGCCGCGACGCCGAATACGCGATCGCCCGCCAGGCGCGCGAAGTTGTCGAAGCCGAATGCGCCGCTCGAATTCGTCAGGCTCACTTTGATCGAATAAATCAGCGGATAGATGGACAGCGCGAGCAATACGGCAACGGTCGGCAACACCCACGGCAATCCCGCGAATCGCGAACGCGTCATCTTCCCGCGCGGCTGACGATCTGCGCGATATCGCGCGCCGCATCCTTCATCGCAGCCGGCGGGTCGAGCTCGCCGGCGTTGGCTTTGGAAAGATAAATGCCAAATGCGTTCTCGATTTCGTTCCACTGCGCTGTGCGGGGACGCGGACGCGCCGATTCGAGCGAAGTGAGCTGCACCGGGAACGCCCGGAATTTCTCGATCAGATCCGGCGACTGAAACACGCTGCGCCGGGTAGGCGGATTCCCGCGCAGCGCGGCCTGCTTCAACTGCGGCGCAGCGGTAGCCCAGAAAATGAAATCAAACCCGTCGGCGGCATGTTTCGATGCTGCCGGCACGGCGAGCAGCCACGTGCCCAGCTCGCCCACGCCGGACGCACGCTCAGAAGGCATGGGTGCGAACGCGATCTTGTTCACCACTTTCGATTTCGCGGGATCGTCCATGGCAGCGATCCAGGCGGGCCAGTTGATGCTCATCGCGGCGCTGGATTCGAGCAGATGCGCGGAGACTTCGTCGGCGTTGAATCCCACGTAGCCCGGCGGCGATAGCTTGCCGAGCTCCACCATGAATTTCAGCGCGTCGATAGCGGCGGGAGAATCGCACACCGGTTTGCCGGACGCATCCAGCACGTCGCCACCGAACGCCCACAGCAGCGGCATAAAGTCGGCGACTACGGCATTACCGGGAGCGGCGCGCATCACGTAGCCGAACATCTTTTCGTTGGTCCCGATGGTTTTCGCGGCGGTCAGGACTTCGTCCCACGTCTGGGGCGCAGCCAGGCGATATTTCGAAAACAGATCGTTGCGATAAAAGAAAAGCTGCGAATTGCCGACGTAGGGCAGCGCGTAAGGCTTGCCGCTTTTATAAGGGTTGCGGCACACATCGACGCACGACGTCACGAAATCGCTGTCGGGCTCGCGCGGCAGCGCCGCGAGATTCGATCCCTCTACGAGTTTCGGGAACCATGGATCGTCCATCATGACTACGTCGTAAGCACCGGTGCGGCTGGTGAGATCGAGCTGCTCTTTTTCGAAAAGATTGGCGTAAGGCAACTCCACGACTTCGACTCGAATGCCGTGGGCCGCGCCCCATTCGTTGGCGGCGGCCTTGAGCGCGGTACCTTCCACACCGGCGTTGACCGCGATGGTCAGCGATCGGTCCGGTGTGCGATGGCACGCGGCGAGACTGAGCAGGAAGATGGCGGCGAGTGCACGCATGCAAGACGTAGCTTAACGTAAGCGGTACACGATAGAAAAGCCAGTGCGTGCGACTTCCTTATATTGCGCGAACCACGCGGCCAGATACTCCTGCCGATCGATCGCCATCGCGGGATTGTAGGCGCCCAGGCCATCGACGATGAAAGTGGGGCGAGTAGTGACCAGTTCGGCTCGATTGGGCGCGGTGAATTGGGGTGCGACCGAAACGCTCGAAAATAAATGGCGATCGGCGAGAACGCCGGAGATGGGCTGGCTCTCCAGAAACCGCGTGCCTGCGGGGAGACCGGAGTATATAAAGATGTCGGGTCGAAATCCCCAAACGAATAACGTGTCGCCGGGCTGCGCGATCGCTTGCAGCTTCGCGGCGGCCGCCTGGCTGTCACGATCGATGGCCAGATCCCGCGATTCGATGCCGCGCGCGAGATTGATGTAGCCGGGCGCGAAGCGAATCGCGGGGATCGCCAGAAGAGCGATGATCGCAATCACGGCGAGCTTGCGATTGGCGAGAACAGACCAGCCGCGCGCGGCGGCAATCGTCATGGGCGGCAGAGGCAGGAAATAATAGCGCGGAAAGAATCGTAAACCGAGGATCACGCCGATGAACGCGATGGCGATCCAGGCAATCGTCCGCGCTTTCTCTTCTTTCCGGTCCTTATATATAGCGACCACGGCGCCAATCGCCAGCGCGGCATGAAAGCCCAGCCAATCGAGCGTACGGCGCGTTCCTTCCGCGAACGGATTCTCGACGAATGTATTCGACGCGTAGATGGAACCCCATTGCCATGCCTGGCGGTAATATTGTGCGGCCGATCCATGCATCCACATCCAGCCGAGCGCGATCGCATTCGGCGTCAGGAATCCTGCGAGCAACATCGGCGCGGAACGCCATTGCCACAAGAGGCACGCCGCGAGCACGAAGATCGCTTTCGAACTCGCCAGCAATCCGATGCCGGCCGCGACGCCGCTCCAAAACGGCGCGGCCTCGCCACGCGCAGTAGATCGCGAGCAAGTGCGGCAAAATCAGCAGCATGTCGGAGGCAAGCGGGACGATCGCCGACGGAAGATCGAACGTCAGAAAGAACGCCAGCAGGGCCGCAGCGAACACGCCTTCGCGTTCGCTCCATTTCGATCTGGCGAACCACCATGCCGCGAGCGATGCCGCGATCGCGTAGACGGCGCCGGAGAGCCGCAGCAGCACACCGGCGCGCGCGCCCCATAACAAATCAATCCAGGCGACCAGCGGCGGTTTATCGAACCAGACGTCCTTATATAACGTCTTGCCGCGAGCGATTTCGATTGCTGCCGCGAGCGGAAGATTGTCGTCGGCCCACAGGACGTGCGAATGGCACCATCGGGCGGCGATAACCACCGCCACGACAATCGCGAATGTGACGCCCGCGCGCATATTGCAATATAACCGATGCTCTCGCGCTAAGCTCATACGGTGAACAAGTGGACCGCGATCTGGCTCCTGTTGCTAGCGGAATTACTCGCGATGGGCGTGTGGTTTTCGGCCTCAGCGGTCGCGCCGGCGTTGTCCGCCGAGTGGCGGCTCGATGACTCCGGGCGCGCGTGGCTCACCATGAGCGTGCAGGCGGGGTTCGTGGCGGGAGCTGTGCTGTCCGCGCTGCTAAGCCTGGCCGATCGAGTTCCGGCGCACGTTCTGTTCGCTTGGTCGGCGATTGCCGCAAGCGCTTCGACCGCACTGATCGCTTTCGCGGCGCACGGGCTCGATGGAGCGGTCGCGCTGCGATTCGCGACGGGATTCTTTCTGGCAGGCGTGTATCCGGTAGGCATGAAAATCGTGACCACCTGGACGACTACCGATCGAGGGCTCGGCATTGGATTGTTGGTCGGCGCACTGACGGTGGGATCGGCGGGGCCGAATTTGCTGAACGCATTCGGCGCGACTGGCGACTGGCGCTTGCTGCTGTACACCGCGGCGGCGTTCGCGGCATTGAGTGGTGTAATCGCGGCGATGTTCGTGCGCGAAGGGCCGAACCGTTCGCCTGCGCCGCCATTTCGATGGAGCTACGCCGGCGCAATCCTGCGGGAGCGCGCCGTGCTGCTTGCCAATCTCGGATATCTCGGTCACATGTGGGAGCTGTACGCGATGTGGTCCTGGATCGCGGCATATGTGGCGAGCCCTGCGATTGCTTTCGCCGCGATTGCCGCCGGCGCGCCGGGTAGCGTCATCGCGGGCAAACTCGCGGATCGTGCCGGCCGCACCACCATCACTATCTGGAGCATGGCGATCAGCGGAACCTGCGCGCTGTTGATCGGATTCGCATATCGCGCTGGCGGGGCGGCGCTCGGCGCGATCGCGGTGGTCTGGGGATTCGCAATCGTCGCCGATTCCGCGCAATTTTCCGCGTGCGTGACGGAGCTGGAATCGCGCGAGCACGTCGGCACGGCTCTGACGTTGCAAACCAGCATGGGATTTCTGCTGACCATGTTCACCATTCGTCTGGTCCCGTGGATCGGTGCGCGAATTGGAACGCAATGGTCGTTCAGCGTGCTGGCGATCGGTCCGGCACTCGGCATTGTCGCGATGGCGGCACTGCGCCGGCGGCCTGAGTCGCTGAAGATTGCAGGCGGTAGACGTTAGGAAGCCCCGAATGTTGAACCGCTCCCTCTGGTCACGGCTCGTTATGGCATTGATTCAGTCACCGCCGACAATGAGCCGCGACTAAAAGGAGCGGTTTAAATCCGATGTTTCGCACACATTCGTTATAGAGCGCGTTCGCCGGCGGAAAACAAACCTCGATCTCAAACGCTAAAGTAAAAAGAAGGAGCTTTGACCAGATGATTATCTCGATGCGAATGCACGCCAGCCAGCGAGGAAGTGGACCAGGTCCGCGCGCGCATCGAGGAGTTTGGATACAAAGTCCATTCCATTGAAGGCGAAGAGCGCGTCGTGATCGGCGTGGTGGGCGTGGGCGATGTCACGGCATGTCTGGAATCGCTGGAAGCGATGCCGGGTGTCGAGAAAGCCGTCCGCATCTCCGCGCCGTACAAATTCGTCAGCCACGAATTCCGGCCCGCGAAAACCGAAATCACCGTGCGCGACGTAACCTTCGGCGGCAGTGAATTCATCGTCATGGCCGGGCCGTGCTCGGTCGAAAGCGAACGCCAGATTCTGGAATCGGCCGAGATCGTCGCGCGCGCCGGAGCCAAGACTCCTGCGCGGCGGCGCGTTCAAGCCGCGCACTTCGCCGTACGATTTCCAGGGCCTGGAAGAAGAAGGGCTGAAGACTGCTCGACAAAGCGCGGCGCGCCACCGGGCTCGGCATCATCACCGAAGTGATGAGCGATCGCGACGTGGATCTGGTCGCCGAATACGCCGACATTCTGCAGATCGGCGCGCGCAACATGCAGAACTTCGCGCTGCTCAAGACGCTGGGCAAATGCGGGCGGCCGGTGCTGCTGAAGCGCGGCATGAGCTCCACCATCAAGGAACTGCTGATGAGCGCGGAATACGTCGTCGCGCACGGCAATCCGCAGGTGATGTTGTGCGAGCGCGGCATCCGCACGTTCGAAACGGCGACGCGCAACACCTGCGATCATCGCCGCGGTCGCGGTGCTGAATGAACTGACCCATCTGCCCGTGATCCTCGATCCCAGCCACGCCACCGGAAAGCGCAGCCTGGTTCCCGCGTTGGCGCGCGCCGGCGGTCGCCATCGGCGCCGACGGATTGATGGTCGAAGTGCACCCGCATCCGGAAAAGGCCGTGAGCGATGGCGCGCAATCGCTGGATCCGAAGCAATTCGCCAAAATGATGCGCGACATGAAGCCGTACATCGAGCTGTGGAAACAATCGCGCGTCGCGGAATCCGCGGCGGTGGTGTAACCTTCGTGGTGTAACCTTCGTAAAGATGCTCAGCCGACTCAAGCCGTGGCACCTGGTCGTAATCGTGGTTTTGTTATGCGGCGGCGTGCTGCTGTTCGCGCATTGGAAGCGCGGCTCCCGGCGCTTCGATGCTGCTGCGTTGATCGCATGCCTTCCGCCGGATCGATCGACGCACCTTTATCTTGACGTCGCAGCGCTGCGCGAGAGCGGCATTCTCGATCTGGTCGCGGGATCGAAGGCCGTGGAGGAACCGGATTACCGCCAATTTGTCATGCAAACGGGATTCGACTACCGCACCGATCTGGATGCGGCCGCAGTCGGATTTCTGAGCGGCGACACGTATTTCGCTTTGCGCGGGCGGTTCGATTGGAAGCAGCTCTCAAGCTATGCGCGCGCGCAGGGCGGGCAGTGCATGAACGGGGTATGCGAGATGCCCGCCAGCACTCCGGACCGGCATATTTCGTTCTACCCGCTGACTTCGGACGTGATGGCACTCGCGGTGGCCAAGCAGGAGCGCGCGGTCACCATGGTCGGGCCCAATCAATGGAGCAAACCCCCGCAAGTGCCGCCCGAGCCGGTGTGGCTGGTGGCCCCCGCATTTACCTTCGAGGACGCCAAGAATCTACCCGCCGGGACGCAATCGTTCCTGAGACCGCTGGCGCAGGCGCAGCACATTGTTTTCGCGATCGGCCCGGAGGGGCAGCGGCTGCATCTGCGGCTGGAGGTTACCTGTGCCAACCGCGCAGCGGCGACCGATCTTACCGCGCAGCTCACCAGTGTTACGGATGAGCTGAACAAGATGCTGGTGCGCGATCACATGACGCCGAATCCGCTGGATTGGAGCGGTGTGCTCACTTCTGGAAAGTTCGAGCAGAAGGACGAGCACGTCACCGGAATCTGGCCGATCGAGCGCGGATTCATTTCAGCTTTGGTGAACGGCAAGATCGACTAAGGAGTTCGTTGAAAAGGGGACAGACCGCTCTGTCCACACCAGCGGCCCACCGGATGATCATCGCGTCGCGGATGGGGACAGAGTAGTCTGTCCCCTTTTCAACGAACTCCTGGTCAGTACCAGAAAAACTTCAGCAGGAAATCGATACGCGTGCGGCCGGGATCTTCCACCGTGCCCTTGAGGTCGTCTTTGCCGCGTTCGATCGATACACCTCCGGGCGGCGCTTGTGGAACCGCGGAGAAGATGACGCTCGCTTCGGTGCCGTTCTGCGTAATGTGCTCGCGCCGCGTTTCGCCGGCCGATACGCGCGAATCGACGATGGTCAGGCCACCGGGCGCGATGTGCAGCGAAAAATATCCGTTCGCGTAAAATTTGAATACCAGATCCTGGCCGTCCACCGCGTAATCGAAAGCGAAGCGCGAGCTGGTGTCTTTGGCCACGGGCGCGGCTGCGGGTGCGGGAGGTGATGCGGCCAGGGGCATGAATCCCGCGCGGCCGCCTTGCACTCTCGCGTCTTGTGTTTCGACTCTTCGCTCTTCTGCGACCGGGGGAGGCGGAGGAGCAGCCGCGATGCTTCCATTCGCGATCGCGATCGACGATCCTTGCGGAACATTCGTGGCTGGCGGTGCGGCGGGTTTCCCGGGCGCAGTCTTGTGCTCGATCGCTTTTGGTTCCTGGCGTTGCGCTGGCGGTGGAACTGGCTGCGCAGGCGGCGGCGCTTCCTGGATGGGAGCAGCGGCCGGCGTCGCGGGCGGATGCAGTGGCTGGTCCAGTTGCGCGATCTGATTTCGATCGCCATTGCGGCTGAGCATCACAGCCGTTAAACTCACGCCGACCACGAACAGCGCCGCCAGCCCGAACATCAACGGCTTGACCCAGCCTCGCGCGCGCGGAGTCCCCATTGATCCAGACCGCGTTGGCTCCAGCGATGCTGCCAGGCGATCGCGCACGCCCGGCGTCTCCAGCATTTCCTTGAACGCCTGCTCCCGCGCCAATTCGTCGAAGATATCCTGATCTTCCAGCGCCGCTTCGAACAACAGCCTGCGCTCGGCTTCCGACAGCGTGCCGGTGGCGTAGCCGCCGATCAGTTCGTGCATGTCTCGCCGATTTTCCCGGCCGTTCCTCTACTTATCCCAGTCCGTCCGAGCCGTTCCTGCAGGCTGCTTGCGGCATCGGAAATCCCAAGTATAAAGCGTATTCAGATTCCAACCGGCATGTGCTTCTGAATTTCGGAAAAAGTGTAGCCCGCCAGTTTCAGGCGAAACAATTCGCGGCAGCGCTCGCCCAGCGCACCAGCGCCGATTCCAGACGCTCAATACGCTCGTGCCGCGCGGCCTGATCGAACGGATCCGCTTCATGGCCCGCCAGCGGCAGATCGTCCACCGAAACCTGCGTATTCTCGCCGCGCCGCGTTTTTGCGCCGCGCCGCCCAGATCTTGAATCGCGCGATTTCGAGCGACACCGGCAACAGATCCTCCACGCGATCGAGCGCGGAATATTTTTCGTGCAGCACCAGTAGAACCTCCTGCGCCAGATCCTCGGCGGCTCCCTCGTTAACCTGGATGCCGCGAAGCGCACAATCCTTTCGCGCAGCCGCGCCAATAGCTCTTCACGTTGCACGGGGTATGCCTCCATTATCCCCTGCGCGACAACCGCTTGCGGAAGTCGTGCCACAATAAGGCCCATGCAGGTTAGGGTCCTCGCGTTCGTGCTGGCCGGAGGCAAAGGAACGCGGCTGTCTCCCCTCACCAAGGAGCGCGCCAAGCCGGCCGTGCCCTTCGGCGGCCGCTATCGCATTGTCGATTTCGTTCTCAGCAACCTGGTCAACTCCGGCATTTATTCCATTTACGTTCTGATCCAGTTCAAGAGCCAGAGCCTGCTGCAGCACCTGAGCGAAGGCTGGGAAGTGAGCGGCCTGCTGAAGCAGCACTTCATCATCCCTGTGCCGGCGCAGATGCGCTCGCCCGGCGAGGACTGGTATCGCGGCACCGCCGACGCGATCTATCCAGAACATCAACCTGATCGAGCAGGCCGATCCGCACTACGTGGTGATCTTCGGCGCCGATCACATCTACCGCATGAACATCCGCGAGATGATCGAGTTCCACATGCACAAGCGCGCGCAGGCGACCATCGCGGCGATCCCTGTGCACAAGGACCTGGCCGGCGAATTCGGCGTGATCGAGGCCGCGCCGGACGGCGCCGTCGTCGGTTTCCATGAAAAGCGCGCCGACGCGCCGACCATGCCGGGCGATCCCGAGCGCGTGTTCGCGTCCATGGGGAACTACATTTTCTCGACCAATCTGCTGCTGCAGGAGCTGTACGCGGACGCGGAGAACGAATACAGCTCGCACGATTTCGGCCGCGACATTCTGCCGTCGCTGGTGGGGCGCGCGCCGATGTTCGCTTACGATTTTCAGACCAATCGCATTCCCGGCGATCCCGCGGAGCAGGATCCGTACTGGCGCGATGTGGGAACCATCGATGCCTATCTACGACGCCAACATGGATCTGCGCGCGGTCACGCCGGCGCTGAATCTGTACAATCGCCAGTGGCCGCTGCGCACCGCGAGCTATTCGGATCGCGCCGGCGAAATTCATTTTCGATCAGCAAGGGCGGCGCGGCCAGGCCATCGATTCGATTGTCGCCGGCGGCTCGATTCTATCCGGCGGCATGGTGCGGGGTTCGGTGATGGGCCGCAGCGTGCGCGTGCACTCGGGCGCGCTGGTGGAGGATTCGGTGCTGTTCGATAACTGCGACATCGGCCGGCGAGCGCGCGTGCGGCGGGCGATTCTGGATAAGAACGTGCGCGTGCCGGAGGACGCCGAGATCGGCTACGACCTGGAGCGCGACCGGCAGCTTGTACCACGTGACGGAAAGCGGCATCGTGGTGGTGGAAGGCCACCGGTCGACGGTGGACGTCGCGACGATGCTGTGTAAGAGAATCGATGCTTGTATAAGATAACGACGCTTGTGTAAGACTATAGGAAGCTGCAGTTTCCCCCGCCGCAGCGGCCAACCCTAGACAGGGCGCGTAGCTCAACTGGCAGAGCAACTGACTCTTAATCAGTAGGTTGAAGGTTCGATTCCTTCCGCGCTCACCACTCTTTTGAAACCCCTGTGGATTACTGAGCTTGGCTCGTCTCGTCCGTTCCAGGCTTTTCAATGGTTGCCACGTATTGCTGCATAAAGCGCGTCTGCTCGTGATCTTCGCCGTACTGCTCCCGACACCTTTCGTAAATCTGGCGAGCGAGCTGAAGCTTAGCGTCTTCTCCCGCAATTGGGTCCTGCATACCCTTCATACAATATGGTGCATCCAGGCCCCCCAGCGTTTCATCATCCGAGCGAGCGCAGCTCAATTGCCAGAGCAACCGACCTTTTAATCCGTAGGGCTGTGGTTTAGCGCGCTCACCAGGTATACATGGCGATCTCCTTGTTCCAGCGCTGAGTTCCAGGTCATAGCGGCAGGTGAGATCTCGTATGCCCCTATAGATTCCACCAGGACCGACCCAATATGGTCATTCTCATGCGGAGCGCGTTTTCACCCACCTCACCAACCCCCGACCACGACTGCTACACTTGATTGCCCCTGTTCATCTCATGAAAATCCATCTCGTCAACCCTAGCGACACATCCTTCGGGACGGCTGTGATCACTCCCCGTTGGCTCTTCGTGCTCGCGGCCGCCACGCCCGCGGCCTTCGGCGACCCTATCATCTGCGATGAAACCCTCGAGTTTCTCGATCTCGACCGCATCCAGTCCGGTGACGTGGTCGGCATCGGCATCCACACCGGGAATGCGTTGCGCGGCTACGCCCTCGGCCGCGCGGCGCGGGAGCGCGGAGCCTGCGTCGTGTTCGGCGGCATTCATGCCACGCTTTATCCTGAAGAAGCCGCTCGAACGCGGCGCGGCTCACGCCGTGGTGCAAGGGCGACGGCGATATCGTCTGGGGGAACGTGCTGCGCGATTGCGCCGCCGGAACGCCGCGGAACGCATCTACGAAGGCGGCAACGTCGAGGCGGAGCACTTCAAGCCGGCGCGTTGGGATCTGCTGCCGCGAGAACGCTACATGTGGGCGTCGGTGCAGACCGTGCGCGGCTGCCCGAAGCACTGCTCGTTCTGTTCGGTGTGGCGGACCGACGGCCAGAAACCGCGCCAGCGCGGCACCGACGTCGTGATCGAAGAGATCGTCGAGCTGCGCCGCCGCGGCTTCCGCTTCATCGCGCTGGCCGACGATAATTTCTATCCGGTGACGCTTACCGATATCGCGCTCGCCGAAGCGGCAGGGCAATCAGGCTCGCGTCGATGCAGCTCGAAGGCCATGCGCGCGGAGCGTTTCGAATTGATGGAGCGGCTGGCGGAGCTGCCCGAGGACATGGCGTTCTTCACGCAGATCACCATGGAATCGGCGGAAGATACGGCGTTCCTGGACGCGATGAAGCAAGGCCCACATTCGCGGCGCGCTGGTCGGCGTCGAAGCCGTGACCGCCGAAGGGCTCAAGGCGGTCTATAAGGATTTCAATCTCTCCGGCGAAAATCTGGTCACCCGGCTCAAGACATTCTCGCGATCACGGCGTGCACGTGCTGGGCTCCTTCATCTTCGGGTTGCCTACCGATCGCGAAGATACGTTCGCCGCGACGCAGGATCTGGCGCAGCGCGCCGGCCTGACCTTCGCGCAGTTCGTGATGCTGACGCCGTTCCCCGGCACCGTCGATTTCGAGCGCTGGGAAAAGGCGATGGGCGGCAACTGCCGCAGGTCGACGGAATTCCGATGTCGCGTTACTGGCTGATTCCCGTCACACAAACGGCCGAAAATGTTCATGCCGCATCCCACCATGAGCTCGGAGGAAATGCGCCGGCGCACGCAGGAAGTGTGGGATCAACTTCTATAGCTTCCCGGCGGTGTGGAAACGCTCGCGCTGCACGCCGGATCTGCGCGCGCGGCTGGCGTTCGTGTTTATTTCGAAGCTGTACCGGTCAGATGTACGCGAGCACCGGCATCGCCACCGATAGCGCGCGGCGCACCCGCGCCAATCGCTGGGCTCGCTGGCTGGCGATTCCGTGCCATCGTTTGTTCAAAGCGAAGCCCGATGCCGGAGCTGCAGGTTCCGCGGCAGAAGGTGCCGGAACAAAAAACGATGCCCAGCGATCTGCTGCAGATCCAATAGTAACGGTTATTTCCGCGACAACGTTCACTTTGAGGCGCAACGCCAGCCGAACCGGCGGGACAGCTTACTCGTGGTGTGCGTCACAAATCCCAACTCTTCTGGAACAAGGTGGGGCGGACCCCTGGTCCGCGGCCGACGCCCCCGTCGGCCTTTGGCTTCAGCACGCCAGCCGGGCCGGGGGCCCAGCGCGGACGAGGGCGTCCGCCCCACTCAGTGTGCAATCTGTGTGACCCACTGCGCTACTAGTACGCCAGAAGCCGGTCGGCTTCCGCGACGATATTCTCCACCTGCGGCAGAATCTCGTTCTCGAGCTGCGGATGGTAGCCGACCCAGGTATCCAGCGCAGCCACGCGCCCCACCGGCGCATCGAGCGAAGTGAACAACTCGCTCGCGATGCGCGCGGCGATCTCCGCGCCGTAGCCGAACGACAGCGTGTCTTCATGCGCGATCATCACGCGGCTGGTTTTTTCGACCGACGCGCGAATCGCCTCCCAATCGTACGGCGCCAGCGTGCGCAGATCGATCACTTCGATGGTCGCGCCCGGCCGCTGCTGTTCGATCTGCAGCGCCGCCTGCATCGATTTCTGCACCAGCGCGCCGTAAGTGACGATCGTCAGATTCGCGCCCGGCTTCACGATCTTGCGCCTTGCCGAACGGGATCATGTAATCCGGGCCGGGATGCGGCGAGCGATTGTACGGCTCGCGATACAGGCGCTTGTGCTCCAGGAACAGCACCGGATCGTCGCAGCGAATCGCGGTTCGCAGCAGTCCGCACGCATCCAGCGCATTGGACGGAAACACCACGCGCAATCCCGGAATATGCGTGAAAATCGACTTCGCCGCTCTGGCTGTGATAAATCGCGCCGCCGTTCAGATAGCCGCCGATCGGCACGCGCATCACCACGCGGCGCCGAAAACGCGTTGTTCGATCGCCACCGCATGGTCGCCAGTTCATCGCGGATCTGCATCATCGCCGGCCAGATGTAATCGAAGAACTGGATTTCGGCCACCGGCTTCATCCCGCGCGTCGCCATGCCGATGGCGCGCCCGACAATGGACGCTTCGGCGATCGGCGAATTGAACACGCGCTCGCGATCCGAATTTCGTTTGCAGTCCCTTGGTGGCGCTGAATACGCCGCCCTTGCCCTTCACTTCCGAAAGATGCTTCGCCGGCTGCAATCGGCGACATCTTCGCCGAACACCACCATCTGCGGATTGCGGCGCATCTCTTCGTGCAGCGTCAGGTTGATTTCGTCCACCATGGTGCGCGGATCGCCGGCGAACTGCGGCTCGCGATCGAAATCGGCGGAGGTGGGATCGACGTCCGGCGAATACAGATAGCGCAGCGCCGACCCTCTCGGCGGCGCCGGCGCCTTCAGCGCCCGATCGGTGGATTTCTGAACCTCCAGATCCACTTCGTGCGTGATCCATTCCACCGCGTGGCGATCCAGATAGCCCTCCGCGATCAATTGCTCGGGAAAGCGCACGATGTGATCGCGGCGAGCTTCGTCCTCGCGTTCAGCTTTGGTTTTGTAGAGTCTTTCGTCGTCGGAAAGCGAATGCGAATACGGCCGGATGCAGCGCGCATGAACGAATACCGGCGTGCGATGCGTGCGGCAGTGATTCACGGCTTCCGACATGGTCGCGAAGGAATCCAGAAAATCGGTGCCGTCGCAACGATACAACTTGAGTCCCGGGAATCCCGAGACCAACTGCGAAATATCGCCGCCGGCGGTTTGCTTTTCGACCGGCACGGAAATCGCCCAGCCGTTGTCCTCGCACAAATACACGATCGGCAACTGTTCCAGGCACGCGATGTTGAGCGATTCCCAAAACTCGCCTTCGCTGGTAGCGCCGTCACCGGTGGTCACCAGAGTGATCGCATCCGAATCCGGATCGACGCGGCGTCCTGCATCGGCGCATCCCACCGCTTGCAGAAATTGCGTTCCGGTGGGCGACGACGCACTGACGATGTTCAGCGGTTTCGATCCCCAATGCGAAGGCATCTGCCGGCCGCCCGATGCCGGATCGGCTTCCGCGCCGACCGCTCCCAGCAGCATTTCATCGGTCGTCACGCCGAGTGCGAGCGCACACGCCCGATCGCGGTAGTAAAGGTAAAACCAATCATGCGCGGGCCGCATGGCGAATCCAGCGGCGGCGCTGATCGCTTCATGGCCTGCACCGCTGATCTGGAAGAAAATTTTGTTTTGCCGTTTGAGCAGAATCTCGCGATCGTCAATCCGCCTGGAAAGGTACATCAGGCGGAACGCGCGAATCAGCTCATCGCGCCCGAGCCTGGTTGGGAGTGCGCTGGAATCCTGAGTCGATGTGCTGGTGAGCATTTTTACTCCTCAAGTCTATCAATCGCGCGGCCGCAGGGGAACCGGAATTTCATGAACATAACCCGGCCTAAGTGTTTTAACTACAATCCTGCTAAGCTTATTTTCAGAGGGGTTGTATGGTCGTCCGGATCAGATTTCAGCAAGGTCGGCCTCGTCAGCGCACGTCCGGAAAGAACCGGCACGTGGCGGCTGCCGTTGGCGCATTGCTCACGCCCGCTGCGCTGATGGCGTATGTGCTGGGGTTCTGGCGTCTCGCCGCTGACATGGGCGTCGCGGGGGAGTTCGGAATCACGGGCCTCTTTTCCCACTGGCAGGTATGGATGCTGACCGGCGCGCTGGTACAGGCCTTGGCTCGCGGGCTATCGCGCTATGGCCGCGGCGGCGATCTGCCGGCGCCGCGTACCATGATGTTCCGATTGTTTCCCGCGCGCGATTTCGCCGAGCCTGAGTTGCGCGTTCGCCCCCAGAAGATTTCCACACGCTAAAGAAACGCGATACTAGGATCGTGAGCCGGAGTTGGACTTGCGTCGCGATGTTCGCCGTTGCGATTTCTTGTTTTGCTCAGATCGCGCCTACCACTGTTTCCTTGAGCAATGGCGTTCAGCTGGTGATCTCCACCAAGCTGGGTGCGCCCGCCGGATCAGCAACCATCCACGTCGAAATGGTGCGCGCATCGGGAAATAGCTTTTATCGAATTTTTCGCGATCAGAATCAGCTCGCCGTTTTCGGGTATGAATTGCGCGTCGCGCTGGCCGGCTCAGGCGATCGCCTCATCGCCACCGCTATCCCAGCCGAGACGCGGTTCGCCGCGCGATTCCCAAATGCTGATGCGGGAAAACCCGTGCCGACGCTTTCGTCCGAGCACCGGTTGAACATCAGCAGTGGACGCAGCGCGGAAATCGGACTGTTCGAATTGGAGGGGCAGGGGCTGCGCGTCATCGATACCGTGCAGATGCGGCTGACGCTTGGCGCTAGCGCGGGCAAAATGCGTCTGGATGGCCTGCGCCCCGACGGCGTTGGGATTAATCCCTTGTGGAGACCCGCTCCATCGTCAGTCGCAGGGCGCTTCGCGATGCTCTACATTCCCAATCGCGGCGCGTTCTTCTTATCGACTGAGATGGTGCCGGATCGTCCGTTCGTGAAAGCCGGACTGATCGATCACAACCGCATGAGCTTCAGTATCGAGAACACGCAATTCAATTTGATTGCCGATGCCCCGATTCTGAGCGATCCTCCAACAGGCGAGCTGTGGGTGTATCACGATCCGTCGTATCGTCCCGAGGGCAACTGGACGCAGGATTTGCGCAAAGGCACGCCCTCAAAAGCCGCCGCGGACGAATTCTTCATGGCCGCTTCGGATTCGCTGAGTTGGTGGCTGCCGGAGTAGGTTTTCGTTTTCCGATGGCGTACAGCGCTTTCTCGGTGCGCAGAAAAAGCTGGCCTTCCGAGATCGCGATGGTCGACAAACAATATTCGTCCATATTGTTTTCCGCGACGACTTCGAACTTCGGTCCGGATTTGAAGATCGTGGTCAGCCCTTCTTCATTCGTGACGTAGATCTTGCCGTCAGCAAGAACGGGCGACGCCGAATATGTTCCGGGCTTCAGTCGCTGGCTCCCGTAAATCTCTTTGCCCGTTGCTCCATCTAATCTCCACACGATCCCGTGATCGTTGATCGAAACCAGATCGTGCCCGTCCACCAGCGGAGTCGGCACATCGGGCCCGTTGTTGAATTTCCACAGCAGCGCCGATTTCGTGATGTCGCCATGGCCGCCCGCTTTGAACGCCTGCAGGGGCCGCTCGCGCGTGGGCGCGAAGATGATGCCGTCGGCGAACGTCGCAGAAGCGATGGTGCGATACGCGCCGTCGTTGCTGGGATTGAACCCTGTCATGCGCCACACCTCTTCGCCGGTTTTCAAATCGTGACCGGTCACCACATCGCCGCCGAGCACAACTAACTGCATCGTCTCGCCGATCTTGGCGAGCGTCGGCGTCGAATAGGAATCGTGCGATTCGCGATTCGCCGTGACCGGCCGTTCGATGCGCCACAGTGTCTTGCCGGTCATTTTATCGATGCGCAGAATGTAAGACGGGTCGCGCGTCTTCATGCCGTGGACCACCTGCACGTACACCGAATCGTGATAAAGCAGCGGGCTCGATGCGTAGCCCCAGTTGAGCCCGAAACGGCCGTAGTCTTTCTGAATGTCACGCGCCCACAACTCGCGGCCATCGAAATCGAAAGCCTTCAGCATGCCCGTGCCGGTCAGCGCCCACACATTTTTTCCATCGGTAACCGGCGATGGAGTGGACATGTTCTGCTTGCGCTCGCGATGATCGCCGTCGCCCAGAAGTTTCTTCCACACGACTTTGGGAGCTCTTCGGTCCACACACCATAGATAAAGATTGCCGCCCTCAGCGACATTGAGGAACACGTGATCGCCCCACACGATCGGCGTCGCACCGCTCCACGCGGGCAGGGCAACGGACCACGCGATGTTTTCATGCGGTGACCATTTCACGGGGAGATCGATTTCAGGACTGGTGGAATTGAGATTCGGGCCGCGCCACTGCGGCCAGTTTTCGGCGAATGCCACCGATGCGATCAACAATGCGAGGAACGTCTTTCGCATGCTGAAAGGATACTATTCCGCGCGCAGAGTTTCGAGCAGCGGGGCTTTCGAAATCGCCCGAACCGCGGCGAGCGACGCCGCCATTCCCGCCGCCGGTACCGCGAGCAGCAGCAAAGCGAGCGACGGATTCGGCAGATGCCCGCCGCGCGCGAAAAATGCGGGAGCGATCGCGATGAACGCACACACCGCGCCGATCACGATGCCATGCAGCAACAGCGATGCGTTTTCGGCGATCACCATGCGGCTGAGATCTTCCGGTCGATACCCCACCGCGCGCAGCACCGCCAGCTCTTTTCTTCGTTCGACGACGTTACGCAGCAGCACCGCAGCAAGGCCAAGTGTGCCAAGCAATAATCCCAGCCCGCCTAGCGTCTGGAAGGTCGAGAGGTATGTATTTTCGACGCGATGATACGCGGCGAGCCGATCGGCCGTCGACGTCACGTCGAACCCGTAATCGCTCAGCGCTTCCTCAAGCTTCGGTCCGTTACTCGTCGGGCCGTCGATCAAAAACACGCGATAGCCCTGTTCGCTCGGAAAAGCGCGCTTGAAGTTCTCTTCGGAGATGATCAGCTCGCTCTGAAAGATGCTGTCGTCCAGCGCAGCGACCAGATTCAGCTTCGCACCGTTGACGTCGATCACATCGCCAATCTTCTTGTGCAAAACGTACGTAATCGAATTGGCATCGGCAATCGCCGGGATCACGCCGTCGACCGCCGATCCGGCGATCATCTCCCAGAGACTCTGCGTGGAATCAACAAATGAGAATCGCCCGAGCTTCATGAACTCGCTCGACGCACCCAGCACGCGCGGAGTTCGAGGCTCATAAAGATTAAGGCAGCTCGCATCCTCGCCTGGGCGCAATCGGAACGAATAAA
The DNA here is from genome assembly GCA_963819125.1 of Terriglobia bacterium. Lineage (GTDB taxonomy): Bacteria > Acidobacteriota > Terriglobia > Bryobacterales > Bryobacteraceae > Palsa-187. The sequence goes on along the minus strand of CAWFUQ010000001.1, from coordinate 504,598 downwards.
ACTTTGCGTCAGTAATATTCGCCATGTTCAGATTCTGCCGACCCTCCGCAGAATTAGGGCCCCAGATCAACGGCAACTGCGACTCCGCGATCATCGGAAATCCGCCCGCTCCCGATTTCGGATCTGTCACAGCGACCGCCGGCCGCCGAAACGCATCCAGCGCAATCACCAGAAAAACCGCCGACGCGATCAGCGCGATCGACAACACGCTTCGCCCCGGCCGGTACGACGTGTTGCGAAAACCCAATCGAGCAACGCTATCGACCGATCCCGATTGCGACCGCAGCCGCGCCCACTCGAACGAAATCGCGGCAATCAGCAGCAAAGATCCCGCGCCGAAGAATCCCGCTGAATCGTCGATCTTGTGCGCGAACGCAGCCGCGATCATCGCGATCCCACCAATCGCCGAAACCGCCGCGACGATCCGCAACAATCGAGACGCGCGCTTCGGCTCGCTATACACGCGCGACCCGCTCAGCAAATCGCGAGCCGAGCTGTGCCGCAAACTCCGCAGCGTCGCGATCACGCACAGCCACGCCACGATCACTCCGCCGACCGCGCCCATGCCGAGCGCTTGCGCCGAAACATGCAGCGTCAACAATCCCGTGCCGACCGCCCCCCGCCACCACGTTTTCAATCCATAGATAAGGAAGGCCGCGTAGCACCGCGGCCGCGACGCTCCCGATCACCGCGCCAATGATCGAAAGCACCGACCCCTCAGCGACAAACAATCGCCGGATGCGCGCCGCCGCGAATCCCATCGCTCGCAATGTGCCGATCTCGCGCAATCGCTGCTCGATTCCCAATTGAAAGAACAACCCCGCCAGCAGCAGCGCGGAGACCACCAGGAAGAAGCTGAAGTAAGTGAAGTATTCGCCGAAATCGGTCGACCCCTGCGCCGCGGCCAACGCCTGATCCCGCGGAGTGACGAACGCCATCCCGAGTTGCGCCGGATCAATCGCCGCGCGCAACCTTTTCGCGAATGCGTCGGCGTCGTTCGCGTCAAGAACTCGAATGGAAGTGGCGCGTCCGAATCGCGATCCCCACATGCTCACCGCATCGCCAATATCTATGAACGCTTTTGGCGCTGTTCGATATTGCTTCCAATATTCTTCATCCTTCGGCCGGACTTTCTTCAGATCAACCGGAAAGGGAGGATCCCACGAGCTGATGGTTGTCGCCTCGGTGATGCCGGGATATTCAGGAGTGAGATCCTGATCGATTGCCCTGCCAGTCATAGGCAGAATGGCGTCGAGCTTGAACTTCCCGCTACGCGTGGTCAAAGTACCGGAGGGTTCCCAAAAGTAGTAATCGAGCGTAATCTCGTCACCATTCTTCGCGTTGAGATCCTTCGCGGCCCATTCGTTTAACTGGATCGTATGATCTTGTGGAACGTCCGTGGTGAATGTCGACACTACGGAGTAGGGAATCTCGCGGTTGCCGTCCCGAATGGCATTCGCAACGTAAGTGAACACCGGTTCCATGTGCGGGCCTGCGACCTCGTGCACTTTCGTCATGAGCGCATCGCTGATCATCATGCTTGACGGCTCGACCTGCAGCGCCTTGCCACCTTCGACCACGCGCACCTTGATCCCCAAATCGTTGAGCGTCACCTTATCTTTCGGAAACTCTCGCGACGCGAGCAGCAGCGTGTTCACGCGACTCTGCTGCGCAAGATCGCGTTGCAATCGCCGTAGCGGGACGAACATCGCGAGCACATCACCCTGCGTCGGCCGCAATGAAAACTCGCCGAGCTGCTTCGCGTCCAGTACGTCCCCGAGCGTCAGACGAATCGTCTTGCCCGTATCGTCCTTGTGGCTCTGCAGCGACTCGATCGGAATCGCCGACGGCTTTTCAACGCGCAGCAGCAACGCGTCGCCCGATGCCGCACCCAACTCGCGAGCCAGTGCCGCGCTGATCTCTACGCCCTCGTGCGACGCGACCCCATGAAATTTCCAGAATCGATCGTCGACGCCATACACCGCGACATTCGACGCGCGCCGACCATCCTTCTCATGCGTGACAACGCCTTGCAGCGCGATCAGCGGTGCAGATCCCGCGACATCATTCGCCAGCGCTTCGCGAAAAAACTGCGCGCTGGTGACGACGCCTTCCGTTTTCCCGAGCCTCTGCAGCACCAGATCGCGAAGGCTCGCGCGCACCGAATCGCCCACCAGCAGCGCGCCCGACAACACCGCAATCGCCGTCGCGACTCCCAAAATCACAGCCGCATTGGTTCGCTTGTAGAAAAACAGATTGCGCGCGACTAATGTCGATAACTTCATCGCGTCTGAAGTTGGCCGTCGTTCAATTCAAAAGACCGCGGAAAACGTCCGGCCAATTCGGCGCTGTGCGTCACCACCACCAGAATCGTCTTCGAATCGCGATTGATCTGCAGCAACAAATCCGCGACAGCCGCTGCCGATTTGCGATCCAGATTGCCGGTCGGCTCATCGCACAACAGCAGCTTTGGCGACCGAATCAACGCACGTGCGATCGATACGCGCTGCTTCTCGCCGCCCGATAATTCGCCGGGCCGATGATCCAGCCGTTGCGACAAACCAACTTGATCCAGTAGCTTCTTCGCGCGATCGGTCGCCGAAGAATCCGGAGGCGCCACCATTTGCGGAACCAGAACATTTTCGACCACCGTCAACTGCGGCAACAGGCAATGATCCTGAAAAACAAATCCGACCTCTTTGTTTCGGAACGCCGACAGCTCTTTATCGGAAAGCGTGAACGGATTTCGCCCGTCCAGCGTCACTTCGCCCGATGTTGGTGGCTCCAGCGCGCCGAGGATATACAGCAACGTGCTCTTGCCCGATCCCGACGGCCCCACGATTGAAATCGCATCGCCCTGCTCAAGCGACAGAGAAATATCGCGTCAAGATCGGTAACGGCCCACGCGGCGTCGGATACGATTTCGAAATGTTGCGAGCTTCCAGCATTTATACCGTCACCGCCGTCGTTCGATTAGCGAGGCGCCGTTCAAACACCGCCGACGTCTGCGATCCCATCTGCGCCACCGTGTAGTGGTCGCGAACGCCGCGATGCGCCTTCGCCGCCAACTCTGCGCGCAATTCACGATTTCGAATCATCTCGATCAATCCTGCCGCGAGTGACTCCGGATCTTCCGTCTCACACAGGATTCCTCCGCCGGTTCGCGTTACCATTTCCGGAAAAGCGCCGTGACGCGGCTGCACGAACGGAACTCCCGCGGCCATCGCTTCGAGGACGAACAATCCCTTCGGGTCGGCGTACACCGTCGGCGTCGACAGCACATCCAGCGATTCCAGATACGCGATCTTCTGCGCACGATCCAGCACGCCGTGATAATGAAACGGCAAATTCCATTGCTTCATCTGCCGCTCAATTCCATCCAGATACGCGCGATGCTCGTGAGCCATGTAGCCCGCCGCCTCGAGCGTGCAGTTGGGCTCTCGGTCGCGCACGATGCGATACGCTTCGGCCAACACGTGCAATCCTTTTTCCGGCGCGATGCGCGCGAAATATCCGATACGCGTGGGTCCCTCGCCGCGCTGCGCCGGCATGTTGCGATAACCCTCCGTGTTGACGCCCACTCGCGCGATCGCCATCTTCCCGGCCGGAATTCCGAGATAGCGCGTCATGAATTCGGCATAGTAATCGCTCACCGCCAAAAAACATTCCACATGCTCGATGTTCTTGCGAATCAGATCGAGCGCCCGCGACTTGTACGGCTCCGTCAGCCCCTCCAGAAAAAGATCCTCGCCCTGCAGAGTGCAGAAAATCGGAGCACCCAGCGCGCGTTTCAACGGCTCGGCCAGGCCGATCAACAAAGTGTACGGCAGATTGATCACATCGGGCCGAGGCTCATGGCGCAGCCAGTCGAGCATCTTTTCCACTTCTTTATTCAAATTCCCGTGCGCCCCTTCGAGCATCGAAACCGTCATCGCGCCCAGAAAATGCGGGTCGACAGGGATGGTGCTCTTCGCCGCCGCCTTCAGCGCGAAGGTCGAATCCCACAGCCGGTCCAGCAACCATGGAGTCTTGCGAAACAAGGACCAGTGCTGCTCCAGATAAACGCTGATGCCGCCGAAGAAAATGCGATCCGAACTGACGTTAGGTTCATCGGTGAGCGTCGGCGTGTACAGAGGCATCAACGTGACGTCGTGGCCCTGCCGCATCAGCTCCCCGGCCAGCGAATTGTCGCGCAGGCACGTTCCGCAATACATGCCCGCGGCGCCGGCGGTCAGTTGAAGAATTCGCACTCTGCGCTCAGGATAACGTGAAAAAGGGGACAGACGACTCTGTCCCCATCCGCAACATGATTGATTACAGATTGCGCCGCTGGCGTGGACAGAGCGGTCTGTCCCCTTTTCTACCTTTAGTGCGTCATCGCGTAAATCACATAATTCACGCCGAGCCGCACCGCCGAATGCGACATCTCCTCCGGATAGCGCGGCGAATCGGCCCACTCCCACGCGTCTCCCAAATCCGAGTTGTAGGAAATCGCCACCATCACGCGGCGATGATCGTCATAGATCGCGCGCCAGTACGCCGTGGTCCCGCCATTCTTCGAACCTTCGCGCAGATGATCGTAGCCCACCGCGCGAACGCGATCATCCACGTCATACACGGTGTGAAAAATCGGATCGTTGTCGGGGATGTCTTCAATCGCGCGATCGGGAAACACGAACTTGATGCGCTTCTGAAATTCTTCCCACTCTTCGGGCCCGTGAAAATCGTCGGCCATGAAAAATCCGCCGCGCTCCAGATACTCGCGCATGATCGCGCCCTGCGCCTGCGTCAATCCCCACTCGCCCACTTGCACCGCGTAAAGCCACGGCCAGTTGTACGCATCGTCGCCGTCTTCCAGGTCGATCGGCTGCTCCACCGATCGAACTTGCACGCGCGTCAATCGCCGCACGGCCAGTGAAAAATGACGATCGGCGCGCGGATAATCCTGCGTCCATAGCGACAGCCCGTAGTGATAATCGCCAGTGAATCGTCCGGTCCGCGAATAGCCGTCAAGAGGACCGGGCGGATACATCAATCGCGCGAAGGTCCATTCGCCAGTGGTTTTCCAATCTTCGGGGAGTTCGAAGTTGCGATATTCGGTGCCGTTGAATTGATGGAAGGGCTTCTGGTAGGCGTACAATCCGGCGACGAACGACAGTGCCACCGCGACTCGCCACCATGACTTTCGCCAGCTCATCGAAGAGCGCGCCTGCGCTAGTCCGAGGATAACAGCCGCGGACGAACCCTGGCGGAGATCGCACCGAGAAGACTAAGGACGTGGAAATAGGAAATAAATGCAGGATGGTAATTCGCCCGCCACAGCACCTCGCTGAGAACCAGTTGGACCGCCATGTTAATGATGACCGTAGCGACCCACGATGCCAGCTCCCTTTGTCGCGAGAATTGCGCAAGCCAACGGCCGAACACCAGAGAAAAGGCCACATTCAGCACCAGGTTGACGCGTTGGAACGTCGGTATTGGATAATGGCGAATCACTCCTTCCAGTATCACCACTTCGACCAGGACGTTCATCAGCCCGAACACAAACGCGATCGACAGCAGCCACCACCAGACCGCACGGAACTCACTCCACACACTCGCGATCATCGTGGCGAGCACGCTGCGCCAGAACCACAATGCCCCGCGCCCCGACTCCCGCAAATCTCCCGCGACCGCTTCTGCCCGCTCGCGCGTCATCGACAACCCGAGAATCCACTCCGCGATTCGAATGCTACGCATGCGCCACCCCCGGCAATCGCAACCCTTTTAGCAATCGTTGATAATTCCGCTGCGCGCGAGCTACCGCCTTCACACCCAGCGCGCTCACCTTGAAATAACGCTTCGCCCGGCCGCCGCGCGTCGGCGTCGGGTCGGCATAGCGCGACGTCACTAATCCCTTTTCTTCTAGCCGATCAAGCGTTGTATAGAGAGCACCCGGCGCAGGCTCGCGACCGGTACACTTCGCGATTTCCTTCCGAATCGGCACGCCGTAGGCGGAGTCGTCCAGGCGCAGGATCGCCAGCAGCACAATCTGTTCGAATTCGCCTAGCGCGGGGACTTCGGGCACAAAACTACATTGTAGACTAATTCGTTCGCGGCTCGCAATCGCCAACGAGCCGCGACTAAAAGGAGCGGTTCAACGTTCCCTAGGGCCGCTTGCCGTTGTACGCCGGAGTCACATCTTTCGACGATGGCAATTTTGAAACATCCCACCCGCCGCCCAGCGCCTCAATCAATGAAACGCTCGCCGTGATGCGACGAGTGTTGATCTGCACCGCCGTCCGCTCGTTCAGCAGCGCCGCTTCCTGCGCCGTGATCACTTGCAGATACGTCGTGATGCCGCCCTGATACTGCGCGTTGGCGAGCTGCAAAGATCGCTCCGCATAGCGAACTGCCGCCGCCTGCTCACGCGATTCCTGCTCCAGAACCCGCAGCGTCGCCAGGTTGTCCTCGACGCCCTGAAACGCGGCCAGCACGCTCTCGCGATAATTGGCGACCGTAACATCGTAAGCCGCCTGCGCCTCTTCCGTGATGCCCTTGCGCCTTCCCGCGTCGTACAAAGTCTCCGTCAGCGACGGCCCCAGCGACCAGAAACGGCTCGGCCACGTGAACAGGCTGAGCAGGCTGGATGCTTCCAGTCCGCCGCTCGCACTGAGCGTGACGGTGGGATAATAAGCCGCGATCGTCACGCCGATCTGCGCATTCGCAGCCGCCACGCGGCGTTCATTCGCGGCGATATCGGGACGGCGCTCCAGCAGTTCTGATGGCAGCTCGCCCGGAATCACCGGAGGCTGTGCCGCGATCGGCCCGGCCGGAATCGTCAACTGCGATGGCGGCTTGCCGGTCAAAATCGCAATGGCGTGTTCGAACTGCTGCCGTGCGACCAAGGTATCGGTCGATTGCGCGCGTGTCTGTTCCAGTTGCGTCTGCGCCTGCGCCACATCCACCTGCGACGCCACGCCCTGGTTAAATCGATTCAGCGTCAGCGACAAAGCCTGCTGATACGCCTTCACGTTTGAATCGAGCAAAGCTTTTTCAGCATCCAGTCCGTGCATCTGAAAATAATCCAGCGCGACCTCGCTTTGAATCGAGAGGCGCGCGTTTTCTAGATCCCCCGCGCTCGCCTGCGCTGTTGCCGTCGCCGCTTCGATCTGCCGCCGGATTTGTCCCCACAAGTCGGGCGCCCAGCTCGCGCCGGCCGACGGAATCGTAAGCAGCGGGAACTGCCGCGCCACCGCAGCGGCTGCGGATCCCGTCGTAAGATTGCCCGATGTGCCGGTGCCGACCACAGTGCTGCCGCCGGTGACCGTCGGATACAAGCCGGCGTGTGCCACTCGAATCGCCGCGCGCGCCTGGCGGAATTGCGCTTCAGCCGCCGCGATGGTCTGATTCGAAACGTCGATCTGCTCTTCGAGCGCGTTCAATGCGGGATCGCCGAAAATTTCCCACCACTTGCCGCGATGCATATCATCGCGAGGCTCGCCCGCTTTCCAGCCTTTGGCTTCCTTGAACGCCGGTGGCCCCGGCTCTTTGAAGGCGGCCCCTGCCGGCGATGGCGACATGCCCGGCGCGGTCGGCTTCACGTATTTCGGTCCCACGATGCAGGAGCTCGAAAAGATCAAAGCGGCAACCAGCGCCGCGCGGCTCAACTTCGCAATGGAAGCGATCATGCGCCTTCTTCCATCGTGCCGTCTTCTTTCGAAATCCAGGGTTGAATGTAGGCGGGGCAATTGATCAATGTAATATTCTCGCGCTTCTGCGCGGCTAAAAATTGCAGGCTGGGGCGATCCACCAGCGTCACTTCGCTCATGTCGATCACGATCTGTTTCTGCGCGCGGCGGGCGCGATCGATGGCGCGGCGCAGTTCGCCCAGGCAGCCGCCGCTGCACTTGCCGGCGATGGTGAGCGTCACCGGCCCCATGGGATCATGGCGCGTTGCAATTTTCAGGAGCGGCATAGCGAGCCTCCAATGCTCGGTATCGTCAAGCTTCCTCCGGGTGAGGAAGAGGCGCGGCGCGTAACGGCCGCACGCGGCGCTTGAATGCTTCCCACCGCAAGCGCAGACGATCCAGGTAGAGATACATCACGGGCGTGGTATACAACGTCAGCAACTGGCTGAATAACAGTCCTCCCACGATCGCGATTCCCAAAGGCCGGCGCATCTCCGATCCTTCGCCGCCGCCGATCGCCAGCGGCAATCCGCCCAGCATCGCAGCCATCGTCGTCATGGTGATGGGACGGAAGCGCAGCAGGCACGCCTGAAAAATCGCGCTTTCCGGGTCCAGCTTCTGGTTGCGCTCCGCCGCGATTGCGAAATCGATCATCATGATCGCGTTCTTCTTCACGATGCCGATCAGCAGAATGATTCCGATCAGCGAGATCACGTTCAGTTCGTTGTGCGTCGCCATCAGCGCCAGCAGCGCGCCCACGCCCGCCGATGGCAGCGTCGAAAGAATGGTGATGGGATGGATCAGGCTTTCATACAGCACGCCCAGCACGATGTACACCGTGATCAGCGCCGCCGCGATCAGGATCGGCTCATTCGCCAGCGATTCGTTGTACGCCTGCGCGGTTCCCGCGTAGGTGCCGTGCACCGTCGACGGCAGATTGATCTCGCGCATGGCGTTGTCGATCGCGGTCACGGCGTCGCCCAGCGACAACCCCACCGGCACGTTGAACGAAATCGTGACGGAAGGAAAAAATCCCTGATGATTCACGGTGAGCGGCGTGGTGTTGGCTTCGTAATGCGTGAACGCGCTCAGCGGCACCTGCTGCCCGCCCGGCGCCGACAAATAAATGTGACTCAAGCCGTCGGGATTCTGCCAGAACCGCGGGTCCACTTCCTTCACCACGTGATATTGATTCATCTGCGTGTACATGGTGGAGACTTGCCGCTGCCCGAACGCGTCGTACAGCGTGTTGTCGATCATCTGCGGCGTGATGCCGTAGCGCCCCGCAGTCACGCGATCCATCGCCAGATTCGCCGCCAGCCCTTTATCCTGCTGATCCGTGTTTACGTCGGCCAGCACCGATAACGTCCGCAATTTCCGCAGCACCCGGGGCGCCCACTGATTCAGCTCCTTGGTGTCGTCGCCCTGCAGGGTGTACTGATACTGCGCCGCGCTGTTGCGTCCGCCGATGCGCAGATCCTGCGACGATTGCAGAAACAAACTGGTCCCCGGTATCTTCAGCGAGCTGGGGCCGCAATCGCGCGATCACTTCATCCGAGCTCACCTTGCGCTCACGTAAGGCTTCAGCATCACGAACATTCGTCCCGCGTTGAGCCGATCCGCCGCCGAAACCGCCGCCGCCAATATGGCGTTCAAGTTATCCACTGCCGGATCTTTCATCACCACATTCACCACCTGGAGCACGCGATTTCGCATGGCCTGAAACGAAGTGGATCTGATCGGCCTGAATTTGTCCGGACAGGCGTCCGGTGTCCTGCTGCGGAAAGAATCCTTTCGGGATCACGATGTACAGGTACACGGTAAGCGCGATGGTCGAAAGTCGTCACCAGCAGCGTCAACGGCTGATGCCGCAGCACCCAGCCGAGCGTGCGCTTGTAAAAGCTGTGCAGCAGATTGAGACCGCCCTCGCTCAGCTTGTAGAAAAATCCATGCCGGGCATCCTCCTGATGTGACTTGAGCAGCCGCGCGCACATCATCGGCGTGGTGGTCAGCGAAATCGCCAGCGAAATCACGATCGCCACCGACAGCGTCACCGCGAATTCGCGGAACAGGCGCCCCACGATTCCGCCCATCATCAGAATCGGAATGAACACCGCGATCAGCGAAATGCTGATCGACAGCACCGTGAACCCGATTTCCTTCGCGCCCTTCAAAGCGGCGTGGAGCGGCGTCAATCCGCTCTCCAGATGCCGCGTGATGTTTTCGATCACCACGATCGCGTCGTCCACCACGAATCCCGTGGCGATCGTCAACGCCATCAGCGAAAGATTGTCGACGCTATAGCCGCACAGGTACAGGACACCGAAGGTGGCCACCAGCGAAACCGGCACCGCGACGCTGGGAATCAGTGTGGCCCGCCAGCTTCGCAGGAACACGAACACCACCAGGATCACCAGCACATCGAAATCTCCATGGTCCTCTGGACATCGTGCGACGGAGGCGCGAATCGGTCGTGGTGCGGTCCTGCATGACGTTCATATGGATCGCCGCGGGAATCGTCGCTTGCAGTTGCGGCAGCTCGGCCTATGATGCGGTCCACCGTCTCGACGATGTTCGCGCCGCGGCTGGCGGAAGATGATCATCAGCATCAGACGGCTTGCGGTTGGCGTAGCCGGAGTTGCGCAGATCCTCGACCGAATCGGTAACCGTGGCGACATCGCCCAGCCGCACCGGCGCGCCGTTGTGGTAGGCAACACCAGAGGTCGGATACTGCGCGGCTTCGAGCAACTGATCGGTCGGCACGGATCGACCAGGCTGCGTCATGTTCATTGCCGAAACTGCCCCTTGGGCCGATTGGCGTTCGCATTCGCCCAGCACAGTGCGCACGTCCTCCAGGCCCAGCCCGAAATTATTGAGCAGCGTGGGATTCACGTCCACGCGCACGCCGGGCAGGGAACTGCCGCCTGACGCCGCACCTGCCCCACGCCCGGCACCTGCGACAGTTTCTGCTGCATGATCGTGGACGCGACATCGTACATCTGGCCGGGCTGGAACATCTCCGATGTCAGCGACAGCATGATGACCGGCGGCTCGGCGGGATTGACTCTTGCGCCAGGTGGGATTGCTGCGGCAGATTCGCCGGCAACTGGCCGCGCGCCGCGTTGATCGCCGCCTGCACGTCGCGCGCCGCCGCGTCGATGTTGCGGTTCAGGTCGAACTGCATGCGTGATGTTGGTCGACCCCAGCGCGCTGGACGAGGTCATTTCGTGATCAGCCCGCGATGCGGCCGAACTGCCGCTCGAGCGGCGTCGCGACCGAGGATGCCATCGTCTCCGGACTCGCGCCGGGCAGCGCCGCGCTACCTGAATCGACGGGATAATCGACCTGCGGCAGCGGCGACACGGGCAGGAAGCTATACGCGAGCACCCGACATGCCCAGCGCCACGGTGAGCAGGGTCGTCGCCACCGGACGAGGGATGAACGGCGCCGAAATGCTCATACCAATCTCCCAATCCCTTCAAGAGTGGGGCGGACGCCCTGGTCCGCGCCGGACCCCCGGTCCGGCTTGTTCATCGGCGCGAGAAGGCCGGCGAGGGCGCCGGCCGCGGACGAGGGCGTCCGCCCCACTGGCGATCTCCTCATGCCTCCTCTTCCACCATTCCGTCCATTCCGCCGGCACCCTCCGCCGGCTCACCCGCCGAGCCAGGCGGTCAAACCACAGATAAATCACCGGGCGTCGTGTACAAGCGTCAGCAACTGGCTGAAAATCAAGCCGCCGATGATCGAGATGCCCAGCGGCCGGCGCAACTCCGACCCAACGCCCGTTCCGAGCGCCAGCGGCACGCCGCCGCAGCAGCGCCGCCATCGTGGTCATCATGATCGGACGGAACCGCAGCAGGCAGGCCTGATAAATCGCCTCCTGCGGCGGCTTGCCTTCCTTGCGCTGGGCATCCAGCGCGAAATCGATCATCATGATCGCGTTCTTTTCCACGATGCCGATGAGCAGAATGATGCCGATCAGCGCGATGATGCTGAAATCCGTGTGGGCAGACATCAGAGCCAGCAGCGCGCCCACGCCCGCCGAAGGCAGCGTCGAAAGAATCGTGATGGGATGGATGTAGCTCTCATACAGCACGCCCAGCACGATATACACGGTGACCAGCGCCGCCAGAATCAGGATCGGTTCGTTGGTCAGAGAGGCTTGAAACGCGGCCGCGGTGCCCTGGAACTTTCCCCTGCACGCTGGCCGGCATGTTGAGATTCTTCTTTGGCCTTGTTCACCGCGTCCACCGCGTCTCCCGAGCGACACGCCCGGCGCCAGATTGAACGACGCCGTGACCACCGGGAACTGCCCCTGGTGATTCACCACCAGCGGCGTCGTTGCCCTGCTGGATCGTGAGTGAACGCGCTCAGCGGCACCTCGCCGCCGCCGCTGCGAGCGGATGTACAGATCGCTTCGAGCGCCTGCGGGCTCTTCTGCAAATCGGGCTTGACTTCCAGCACGACGCGATACTGATTGAGCTGCGTGAACATGGTCGAGATCTGGCGCTGCCCGAACGCGTCGTAAAGCGTGTCGTCGATCATCTGCGGCGTGATCCCGAAGCGCGAGGCGGTGCTGCGGTCGATCAGCACCGTGGTCTCCAGGCCGCCGTTCTGCTGGTCGCTGGCCACGTCGCGAAGCTGCGGCAGCGACTGCAGCTTCTCCATGAACCGCGGCACCCACACGGCCAGTTCTTTCGCGTCCGGGTCCTCCAGACTGTACTGAAACTGCGTGCGGCTGACGCGATCTTCCACCGTCAAATCCTGCACCGGCTGCATGAACAGCGTGATGCCTTCCACTTTCGCAAGCTCCGGCTGCAGGCGCCGGATCACGTCGCTGGCGCTGATGCTTGCGCTCCTCCAACGGCTTGAGATTGATCTGAATGCGGCCGCTGTTGCAGGTCTGTTGGTGCCGTCCACGCCGATGAAACACGACAGGCTGTCGACCGCCGGATCCTTCAGAATCACTTCGGCCAGCTGCTGCTGCCGCTGCGCCATGGCCGGAAACGAAATGGTCTGCGGCGCTTCGGAGATCGCCCAGGATCACGCCGGTGTCCTGCACCGGGAAAAATCCTTTGGGGATGATGTCGAACAGATACAGCGTCGCAGCCAGCGTGGCCACGGCCACCAACAGCGTCGCCGGCTGGTGCCGCAGCACCACTTGCAGCGTCCGGCCGTAAAACGCGATGATCCCCTGAAACGCCTGTTCCGAGATTGCGGTAGAACCAGCCCTGCTCGTTTTCGGGCTTGTGGCGCAGCAGGCGCGCGCACATCATCGGCGTGAGCGTCAGCGACACCATCGCCGAAATCAGAATCGTGACCGCCAGCGTGACCGCGAACTCGCGGAACAACCGACCCACGATGTCGCCCATGAACAGCAGCGGGATCAGCACCGCGATCAGCGATACCGTCAGCGAAAAAATCGTGAACCCGATCTGCTCGGATCCTTTCAGCGCGGCCTGCAGCGGCGCCATGCCCTCTTCGATATAGCGCGCGATGTTTTCGATCATCACGATGGCGTCGTCCACCACGAAACCGGTCGAAATCGTCAGCGCCATCAGCGTCAGGTTGTTCAGGCTATAACCCAGCAGATACATCACGCCGAACGTGCCGACCAGAGACAGCGGCACTGCCACGCTGGGAATCATCGTCGCCGAAACCGTGCGCAGGAACAGGAAGATCACCATCACCACCAGCCCGATGGTCAGCATCAGTTCGAACTGCACGTCTTCCACCGACGCGCGAATCGTGATGGTGCGGTCCGTCAGCGTCTGCACCGTGATCGAATTGGGCAGCGACTCACGCAGCCGCGGCAGCAGCGCCTTCACGCGATCGACGACTTCGATGATGTTCGCGCCCGGCTGGCGCTGGATGTTGACGATCACCGCCGGAGTCTCGTTCATCCACGCGGCTAAGCGCACGTTCTCGGCGTCGTCGATCACGCTCGCGACATCGGACAGCGTCACCGGAGCGCCGCCTCGATAGGCGACCACCAGCGGCCGGTAATCCGCGGCCGTCAGCAGCTGATCGTTCGCGCCGATGGTGTAGGAATTCCGCATCCCATCGAAATTCCCCTTGGCCTGGTTCACGTTGGCCGCGGAGATCGCGGTGCGCAGATCCTCCATGTTCAGGTGATACGACGACAACTGCATCGGGTTCGCTTGAATGCGCATCGCCGGCTTCTGGCCGCCGCTGATCGACACCAGCCCGACGCCCGGCAACTGCGAAATCTTCTGCGCGAAACGCGTGTCCGCGAAATCCTCCACCTTCGACAGAGACATCTGATCCGAACTCAGCGCCAGCGTCAGAATCGGCGCATCGGCCGGGTTGGTCTTGGTATAAATTGGCGGATTCGGCAGATCTTTCGGAAGGAACGTGCCCGCCGCGTTGATCGCAGCCTGCACCTGCTGTTCCGCGACGTCGATATTCAGTTCCAGCGCGAACTGCAGCGTGATCACCGATGCGCCGGAAGAACTGGTCGAGGTCATCTGGTTCAATCCGGGCACCTGCCCGAATTGCCGTTCCAGTGGCGCGGTGACGCTCGACGCCATCACGTCGGGACTGGCGCCCGGATAGAACGTGATCACCTGGATGGTGGGGTAATCGACCTGCGGCAGCGCGGAAACGGGAAGCTGCTTATAAGCAACCGCGCCCACCAGCAGCAGCCCGGCCATCAGCAGCGAAGTCGCCACCGGGCGAAGAATAAATGGTCTCGAAGGGCTCACGACTGACCTATCCGCCCGCCTGTGGACCCGCCATTCGTGCGTTTACTTTCGATCCTTGTTGCAGTTTGTCGATTCCGTCGATCACCACCCGGTCTCCCGCTTCCAGGCCCTCGGCGACCGATACGTTGTCCCCTTCGGTGACTCCCACGACGATGTTGCGAACGTCCACGGTGTTGTCCGGCTTGATCACATAGACGAACGTCGAATCCGGACTGCGCTGCACCGCCGCGGTCGGCACGATCACGGCGCCGTGCTTGGTGTCGATCAGCAGCCGTGCATTGATGAACTGATTGGGGAACAGGCTGAGGTCTTCGTTTTCGAACTGCGCTTTGAATTTCACGGTGCCCGAGGTCTGATCGATCTGGTTGTCGATGGTGAGCAGCTTTCCGGTCGCCAGCTTCGCCTTCGAATCCTTGTCCATCGCGTATACCGTGAGCGTTTGGCCCGATCGCATCTTCGCCATCACCTGCGGAAGTCCGCTGGAGGCGATGTTGAAAATCGCCGCGATCGGTTGCAATTGCGTGATCACCGCCAGCCCGCCCGGATCGCTCGCTTTCACGATGTTGCCTTGATCCACTAAGCGCAACCCGATGCGGCCGGTCACCTGCGCGGTGATGCGCGCGTATACCAGTTGCAGTTTCGCATTATCGATCTGGGCCTGATCGGCTTTGATGGTCGACTGGATCTGATTCACCAGCGCCTCTTGCGTGTCCAGTTGCTGCTTCGGCACAGCCTCCTGCGCGTACAGAACTTTGTAGCGTTCCAAGTCGACCCGCGCATTCGCCAACTGCGCCTGATGCCCGGCCAGTCCAGCTTCCGCTTGCTCCAGCATCACCTGGAACGGACGCGGATCGATCTCAATCAGCAGATCGCCCTGCTTCACGAACTGCCCTTCGGTGAACGCGACTTTGTCGATCTGGCCGTCCACGCGCGTTTTCACTGTGACCGTGTTGAACGCTGTGACCGAACCCAGGCCATCGAGATAGACCGGCATATCGCCCTTGCGCGCCATCGCCGCGATCACCGGAACCGGCCGTCCCGCGTCGCCTTTGCCGGATTTCTTAGGTTCGGCTTTTGAAGTCGCTTGCGTGACCAGCGGATACCAGTGATAAGTCGCCGCGCCCGCCGCTGCTAACAAGATGAGCCACACCCACCATCGCGAACTCTTCTTCTGCGGAGTGGGGGGCTTCGTAATTTGTGGCCGGTCGCTGTCTGGACGCACGGCTGGCATATCGGAAGTCATGTGGCGTTAGGACTTAGTATGACGTTGAATTGTCGCAAAGGAAAGTGCTGATGGGGTGCCAAATCGTATGCCAATCAGCATATTTTCTTATGTTTACGATAAGGCGGCGATGGTGATACATTGGATATACGGAGAGGTTATGACGAAGAAGCTCACCAAACACGGAAACAGCCTGGCACTCATCATCGATCGCCCGATTCTCGACTTGCTCAAGATCGATCCGGACACTGAACTCGAGGTGTCGACCGACGGAAAGCGTCTCATCATTGCGCGAGTGACCTCGGGGGACGACGATGAGCGTTTCGAAGAAATCCAGAAGGTGATCCACGCACGTTACTCCAATGCCTTCCGTCGACTTGCGGAGTGAGTTATGTTCCAGACCGATCCGGTTTTCCTGACGCTGGAACGCATCATCAAAATCCACGAACAGCAGATCGATCTATATGGCGGAAGCCATGGACTGCGCGATCGTGGCGTGCTCGAATCCGCGGCAGCCGCGCCAGCCGCAACTTTCGGCGGTGAGTATCTGCACACCTCGATGCCCGAGATCGCCGCCGCATATTTGTTCAATCTCTGCCAGGCGCACGCCTTCATCGATGGCAACAAGCGCGTCGCTGCGAACGCCGCCTTAGCGTTCCTGCTTATCAATCATTGGGATCTGGAGATGAGTGAGGACGAGCTTGTAAATCTGGTCCTTGGCGTCGCGTCCGGTGTGACCACCAAAGCGAAGCTCACCACGGTCTTCGAAGAACGCTGCCGCCCGATCTCGCCCGAAGACTAACCGTCCAGGTGCAAAATCCCGCGCTGGATTGCGATGGTCACCGCGTGCGTGCGATCCGACGCGCCCAGCTTTTCGAGAATATTCTGGATGTGCATCTTCACCGTGCCGCTCGCCGTGCCGAGATTGTCCGCGATCTCTTTATTCGCAAGCCCCTTGGCGACGTGCCCCAGCACTTCCACTTCGCGCGGCGTCAGCGCCACCTGCGGGAAATATTCGCTCAGCCGCTCGGCCACTTCCTGCGGCATCAGGCGCTTGCCCGAATGCACCGTTCGAATGGCGCGCAGTACATCGGTGTGCACCATTTCCTTCAGCATGTAGCCGCGCACGCCAGCTTCGAGCGCGCGATAAATATCCTGATCGCCGTCATAGCTGGTCAGCGCGATAATGCGCGCGTCCGGAAAATCCTTGCGAATCGCCTGCGTGGCCTGCACCCCATCCATGCCCGGCATGCGCAGATCCATCAGCGTGACGTCGGGACGGTATTGGCGATATAGATCTACCGCTTCACGCCCGCCGCCCGCTTCGCCGATCAACTGCATGTCACCCTCGTTCGCCAGGATCGACGCGATGCCCTTGCGCACCAGCGGATGATCGTCCACCGCCAGCACTCGAATTGTCTCTGTCATTGTGTACTTCCATTCTGGCCGCCGTTGTGCCCAACGTGGCCGCCATTCGAGCCGGCCGGCAGCGTCACCGAAATCATGGTGCCGCGGCCCGGCGCGCTCGCCAACTCGAACTCGGCGCCGATGTGCGTGGCCCGCTCCTTCATTCCGATCAACCCGTAGTGGCCCGGCCGGCCGGGCCCGTTTTCCGCCCGCGCGAACCCCGTGCCATCGTCGCGCACCGAAAGATGCACCGCTTTCGGCGAGTAATCGAGCGCTACCTCCACCGTCCTGGCACCCGAATGTTTCACCGAGTTCGACACCGCTTCTTGCGCGATCCGAACCAGATTATACTCGACGTCGGCCGGCAATCCCTTCCCATTTCGGCCTAGTCGAAGCTTCAATTTGATCGATTTCGTCTCGGTAATCTGTTTTGCGGCCTGCTCAATGGCAGTCGCCAGGCCCGCACCCGATTGCCCGCTTCGTAATCCTGCTACCGATCGCCTGGTCTCGCGCAGGCAATTGCCCGCGTCCTCGATGATGTCGCCCATCGTGTTGCGCTCATCGGGAACGCTCATGCGCCCGGCTAGCGCCTGCATCTCCATGGTGATTCCAGAGAGCCCCTGGATCAGGGTGTCGTGCAGTTCGCGCGCGATGCGGTTGCGCTCTGTGATGATCACGTTGAAATGCTCGCGCAACTGGCGCATGCGCAGTTGATACGCCAGCCAGATCGAAATCGCGATCGCCACCGCCACCATCGGCCAGAACCACACCCGCTGATAATAATGCGACGCCAGGCTGAACACCACCGTTCCTGCTTCGTTGCAGGCGCCGTCGAGGTTGCATCCCACCACCCGGAAGCGAAAGTTGGTGCCGGGCGGAAGATTGGTGTAATACGCTTCGCGGCGCGTTCCGGCGTTGATCCAATCCTTGTCGTAGCCCTCCATCATGTAGCGGAACGTGAGCCTGGTCGGCGCGAAAAAGGTGAGCCCGGTATAGCGAAACTCCAGGTTCTTGCGGCCCGGTGCCAGCGCTCCGATTTCCGATGGCGCAATCTGCTCGCCATTCACGGTCACATCTTCCACCACGATCGGCGCAGCCGCGGTGCCGCGTTGCAGATGCTTCGAATCGAGCACGATCATGCCGCGAATGGTCGAAAACCACACCCGCCCGTCTCCGGCCAGCGCCGCCGCCGGTTGCACACCCGCTTTGCATTCGATCACGCGCAGCGCATCGGTGGGGCTGTACGGATAGCTGGTCAGTTTCTTCAGCTCGCCCGATGCGAAGCGCAGCAGATCCTGCCGCGCGACCCAAAAGATGCCTTTGCTGCACGCCATCCACAGCCGATCCTGATCGTCCGCGGCGATGCCGTAGATCTCGGCGTCGAACAATCCATCGCGCATCTGGAAGACCGACAGCTTCCCATTGCGCAGCAGCCGCAGGCCACCTGAAAGCGTACCGATCCATAGATTTCCATCGCGATCGGGATAAAACGAGTCCGCTCCGCGCAAGGGCGCGCCGTTTTGCAATAACTCTTCGGAACTTCCTGCGGCCCAGGAGTATACGTTATTCGCCGTCGCGAAATAAATTCGATGGCTGGCGTCCTCACCAATGGAGAGCACCGGATCGCGCAAATCCAGTCCCGGGATCCGCGAGACTTTCCCGTTTTTGAGCGCGACTGCGCCCGCCGATGTCCCGATCCACAGCGTTCCGGAGGAATCCGCCAGCAGCCCGTGAATTTCATTGGCGGGCAACCCCTGTGCGGTCGTGATGGTTTGATCGATTCTTCCATCGCGCAGACGATTGAGGCCGCGCGTGGTGCCGATCCACAGTGTCCCGTCCGCGTCTTCGGCCAGCGCGTTGACAAAGTTCGACGCCAGCCCGTTGCTCGAATTCAGCAGCGTGAAGTGGCGGCCATCGTAGCGCGTCAAGCCCGCGCCCAGCGTCCCGATCCACATATCGCCACGCTTGTCTTTCACCACCGGCCCGGTTTCATTGGTGGGAAGGCCTTCGTTGACCGTGTAGGGAATCGCGCGGCCATCCAGGAACTGGTTCAAGCCGTGCTTGGTCCCCACCCACAAACTTCCTTCGCGATCTTCATAGACCGAAAACACGGTGCTCTGCGATAGCCCGTCCTTGGGATGGAAACTGACGATCTCATTGGCGCCGCCGCTTTTCAGCAGACGGCTGAACCCGTTGCGAGTTCCGATCCACAGCGCGCCGTCCGGCGCCGCCGCCAGGCTCAGTACCCAGTTGTCGGCGAGCCCTTGCGCCACGGTAATCAAATGCTCGACGCCATCTTTCAGCTCCACCAATCCGACGGTGGTGCCGGCCCACAACGATCCGTCTTTCGAAAACGCGAGCGAGCGCGCGCCTGCGTCGGAGGGAATGGTCGAAAGCGGGTGGGCCTCAAATCGCGATCCATCCCAGGAGTTGAGGCTGGGGCTGTCGGTGGCAATCCAGATCTTGCCGTCGGCCGCGCCGGCGATGGCCCGGACGTCATTGCTGGAAAGTCCGTCGGCGGTCGAGTAATGGGTGATCTTTTCGCCGCTCTTGTCGAGCGAGATGCGAACCAGACCAGCCGGTGTACCCGCCCACACTTCATCTTTAATCGCTGCCAGGAACTGAATCGTGTCCGAAGGAAGGCCTTCTTTGGTCGAGTAATGCGTGATCGAAGAGCCTGCCAGCCGATACAGGCCGGATTCGTTGGTGCCGAACCACAGACGGCCCTGCGCATCTTCAGCCGTCGCGCGAATCCAGGTATTTACCGGAGCGGACGCATGGATACTGTCCAGGGTCGTGAACTTCACGCCGTCGAAGCGCACCAAACCCGATTGCGTACCGAGCCACAGATATCCGTCGCGCGTCTGAATCAGCGAATAAATAGAGGCTTCCGGCAGGCCCTGCTGCACCTGCCAGATGCGGTGGACATATTGCGTAAGCGTGCGGCTCGGGTCGAGTGCGAAAAGAGCAACGGGTGCCAGTAGGGCAGCCAGTGCGCCGATCCCAAGCCTAAGTCGCATCGCTTTTGCGAGCCGGGGAATCTTTAGAAGCCGATCCCGATGCCCGCGGAAATTTCAGTTTGCCACAACCCGGCGCTGCCACCCGTGGCGATTCCGAAATTCGGGTGGGGAGAGATATATTCGCGCAGATCGACGCGCACCCCCACCTTCATCCCGTGGACCTCCCCGATGTGCGCCTTCAGGCCGCCGCCGAAGTTCGCCGCGATCTTGGTTTCGCCGCTGTACGATTGCCCGCCGGGGGGAACGAAATTGTCGAACCCGAATCCCGCGGTGACGAACGGCCGCACCCTGGCCTTATCGGGTGTAAAGGGATAATACATGCCGTTGAACGCCACCTGATGCATGTGCATCGCAAGCGAAGTTCCGCCGCCCAGGCCCAGCGCGCCGCCGGCGGCGTTGTTGAAGACCAGATCGGTATGGTTAAACGCGTAGCCGACTTCAGCGCCATAATGATCGCCCACATTAAAGTCATACCGGAAGCCGAAACGATATCCGCTGTCCAGCTTGATGTCGCTGGCCGAACCACCGAACGCCAGATCCGTTCCAATCCCAGAGTTTTGGAATAACGACCAACCGTAATCGAACCAGAAATCGCCCGCCTGCCCCCAGGCTGCTCCTGAACAGGCGAGAAGTGCCGAGACCACTAGAAGTTTTCTCATGTTCCCTCTGATGCATCTGATTGCTAAGGCGTTACAACTTCCACAATCATAACGTGAATCTCCCCCGGACCATGGACGCCGCGCACCAGCCGCATTTCGATATCGGCGGTCCGGCTGGGGCCGGTAATGATCACCATGGAGCTCGATTTCGCGGCGGGCTGCGGAACTAAGCTGAATAGCTCATCCAGGCCGCTCAGGATTTTGTTCTTCGCCACGATGGCGATGTGACGGGGCGGCAGCAGCGAGATCAATCGCGATTCTCCCGATTCGCTCAAGAACACCAGCGAACCGGTGTCGGCGAGCGCGTAATCTGCAGTATTGATTCCGAATTCCGCGGTCGCGCACGCGTTTTGCTCATAGCGATCTATGAACGATCGGCCGGCGACGATCTGATCGACCGCCTGTTTTGCGGCTGCGAGATTCGCGACGACCGTCACTTTCCCCGCCAGCGCCTCGAGCGCAGCGGTGAACTGCGCAACGCGATCGACCGGCGCGGGCAGTTCGATTCGTACCGGTGGAGGATCAGGCACGGGAGCCTTCGCGGTTCGCCCGAGCGAGCTGCGCACGTGCATCAGCATCTGATCGCGCGCCGTCATTTGTTTTCCCCGAACGCGCTCCATGCCTGTCGCGCCTCAAATGCGGGATCGCGCGCCACGGCACAAATCGCCTGCGCGGTTTTGTGAGGCGCGACAGGATGGAGCGCGCCAGTCGCCACAAACGGATGCCCGGTTGTAACCGCCCGAACGCGGGTCAGCATCTGATCGCCAGCGGTCACTTGCGGCGCTCCTTCCACATTTCGCGAAAGCTTTTTTCAGGCATCGCGGGCAGATCGCGCTGCGAAAGCCACGCGCCAATCGGACCCGCGTGAATCGAT
This sequence comes from Terriglobia bacterium, assembly GCA_963819125.1. Classification (GTDB taxonomy): domain Bacteria; phylum Acidobacteriota; class Terriglobia; order Bryobacterales; family Bryobacteraceae; genus Palsa-187. Next base: position 483,021 of record CAWFUQ010000001.1, on the reverse strand, counting down.
GAACCGCCGTGCCGAGCGCCGAATCGCGCCAGCTTTCCCATGCGCGCGAACATTTTCGGCCGTTGCATCAGCCACGCGAAAATCCGCCACGCTCGCGCTTCCGATCGATCTTTTCTTCGTCGTACGACATCCGCACGGAGATCCAGCAGGATCTTCGGCAAGTCGATCTTGACCGGGCAGACTTCGCCGCATGCTCCGCATAAGCTCGACGCGAAGGGCAGCCACGGGTCTTTTTCGACCCCCATGAACTGCGGGGTGAGAATCTTGCCGATCGGTCCCGAATACACCCACGGATACGAATACCCGCCGATTTTGCGATACACAGGGCAGTGATTCAGGCACGCTCCGCAGCGGATGCAATACAGCGATTCGCGCTTTTCTTTATTCGCGAGCACGCGCGTGCGCCCGTTGTCGAGCAGCAGCAGGTAGAACTCTTCGGGACCGTCCGGTTCGTTTTCGCGCCGCGGGCCCGATAGAAACGAGGTGTACACGCTGAGCGGCTGGCCGGTGGCGCTGCGCGCCAGCAATTTTAGAAACACCGCCAGATCCTGCGCTCGCGGAATAATTTTTTCGATTCCCGCGACCGCGATGTGGATCTTCGGCGCTGAACTCGACAATCGCGCGTTGCCTTCGTTTTCCACCAGCACGATCGCGCCGGAATCGGCGATTAGAAAATTCGCGCCGGTGATCCCGATCTCGGCCGCGAGAAATTTCTCGCGCAGCGTCGCCCGAGCTTTCGCGGTTAGTTGCTCAGGAGTGGAGTCGCTGGGCGAATGAAGAATATCGGCGACCTGCTCGCAGGTCTTGTGCAGCGCGGGCGCGATGATGTGATACGGCTTTTCATGCGCGAGCTGGATGATGTATTCGCCCAGATCGGTCTCGACCACCTCCACACGATCGGCTTCCAGACGATCGTTCAGATGAATCTCTTCGGTGGTCATCGATTTCGATTTGACGATGACTTTCGCCCCGCGCTCGCGGGCTAAGCCGCGTACGAAATCGCACGCCTCGGTGGCATCGTTGGCCCAGATCACCTTGCCGCCGTGGGCGATGACGTTGCGTTCCAATTGCTCCAGATAGAAGTCCAGATGATCGAGCGTGTGGCGCTTGATGTCGTGCGCGTGCTGGCGGAGTTCCTGATATTCGGGAAGGGCTTCTGCTGAAGTGGTGTTGCGGCGGCCGGTAGCAAGGCGCGCGGTTGCCGAATAAATTGCGAGTTGCAGCTTGGGATCGGCCAGCGTCGCGGCGATGTTTTCCTTACTATTCATCGCGAGTTAAGGATCTCCGCCAGATGCATCGTTCGGATTTTCGATCCTGCGCGGCGCAGCGCTCCGTCGATCTGCATCAGGCAACTGGCGTCCAGGGCAGTAACGATTTCCGCGCCGCTGCGTTCGATCGATTCGATTTTGGTACGCGCGATCGCGCCCGAGACATCGGCGAATTTCACCGCGAACGTTCCACCGAATCCACAGCATTCCTCCGCCGCATCCATTTCGATCAGCTTCAATCCGCGTACGTTTTCGAGCAATCGGCGCGGCCCGCTCTTGATTTTCAGTTCACGCAATGCGTGGCAGCTATCGTGAAAGGTGACCGACGCGTGGAGCTGAGCGCCGGTGTCTTCGATCTTCAGAACATCGGTAAGAAATTTGGAAAATTCCCACACCCGCGTTTCATAATGATCGGGAAACAGATCGTGGTAATGATGCCCAACCATGGCCGCGCACGATCCTGAGGGCGTGACGATGTACTGCGCACCATGAAACGTATCGAGAAAATGTTGCGCCACCACGCGGGCTTCGTCGCGATAGCCGCTGTTGAACGCGGGCTGCCCGCAGCAGGTTTGCGCTTCGCGAAATTCCACGTCGCAGCCGGCGCGTTCCAGAATATCCGCCATCGCGAGACCCACGCGGGGGAAGATCTGGTCGACCAGACAGGTCACGAAGAGAGAGACGCGGGGGCGGGGAGTCAAACTCCGATTATAGGCCGCGAATGAACGCGAATGAACGCAAATTTTATTCGCGTTTATTCGCGTGCATTCGCGGCCAAAATTCATTCGTACCGCAACAACACTAAAGGATCGACGCAAGCGGCTCGGCGCGCGGGGATCCAGCAGGCCGCCATCGCGACGATCGCCAGCAGCAGCGCGACTCCTCCCAATGTCCAGGGATCGTTCGGTTTCACTTCATACAATAATCGGGCGAGGACGCGGCTCAGCGCGAGCGATGCAGCGATACCGCCGGCGATTCCGATCGCGACCATCCAGATCCCCTGATTCAGCACGTGGCGGATCACATCACCGGGCTGCGCGCCGAGAGCCTGCCGCACCGCCAGCTCGCGCATCTGCCAGCGCACGCGGCAGGACACGACTCCATACACGCCGATGATCCCGAGCACGCCCGCCAGCGCAGCGAAGGCCAGCAGCATCGCGGCAGTGAAGCGTGGCCGCGCCACCGATTCCGTCAATCGCGAGTTCAGCGATTCGATGGTGCTGATGGGCTGGTTCGGATCGAGCGACGTGACGATCCGGCGGATTTCCGGCGCGAGCGTGGCCGTCGAGAGCGGAGATTTCAAAATCAAACCCGTGTCCCACAGAGCATCGGTGCGGTTGTAGCCGTAGTAAATCGCCGGCTCGGCGGCGGTTTCGAGGCCCGATAGTTTCACGTTGCCCACCACGCCGATGATTTCGAACCAGGGCTGATCGTTGCCGCCCCAACGCAGCCGGCGCCCGATGGGATTCTCGCCGCGGAAATATTTATCGGCCAGCGCGCGATTGATGACGGCGACTTCGAAACGATCGGAGGAAGTGTACAGACGCCCCTGCAGCAGTGGGATCTGCAGAATCGAAAATAATTCGGGACTGGCCCGCGGATAGCGCGCGATGGGCCGCCTGCCGGAATCGATCGCGGCCGGGCGGCCCTCCATTTCGAACACATTCATCGCATGCCCGCCGCCGGGCGGGAGTTCATCGGTGAAGGCGGCGGATTCGACGCCGGGAATCGCCTGGACGCGTTCCAGCAACTGTTGATCGAATTCGAAACGCTGCGCGTCATTCTTGTTGGATGGGATAATGCGCACCGCGGTGAGGCGATCGGCCGAGATGCCCAGATTCTGATAACGCAGCTTCCAAAAACTTTTGAGCATCACGCCCGCGCCGGTCGAAAGCACCAGTAGCGTGGCGATTTCGAGCGCGGCGATGGTCGACAAAATCCGGATCGACCCGCGCCCGCCAGTTGCTGTAGATTCGCCGGCTTTGATCGATTGGGCCAGACGCCCTTCGGTGGCGCGAAATGCCGGAATCAATCCGAACAGGATTACCGTCATCACGCCGCTCGCGACCGCGAATGCCAGCACGCGCCAATCGAACGGCAGATCGTCCACACCGGCGAGCTTGTAGGGGCTCAGCGCCAGAATCGGGGCGCGCAACAGCCACGCGATCGCGATTCCGGTTCCGCAGGCCAGCACGCTCAGCAGCGCGCTCTCGGTCATCAATTGCGCGATCAAGCGGCCGCGCGATCCGCCCAGGACGGCGCGAATGGACAGTTCACGATCGCGCTGCGTCAATCGGGCGAGCAGGAGATTGCTGACGTTGGCGCACGCGATCCACAACAGAAATCCAGCGGCCGCCAGCAGAATCCAGCCGGCGATTTTCGCGTTGCCGTACAGATGATCGCTCAACACCGCCATGTCGATGGTGATTTTTTTCGTCCAGGGCGGGTGCGGCAGGCGCGCGGTGATGGTGTCGAGCTCGGCTGTGGCTTGCCGCGGCGTGACGCCGGGGTTCAATCTTCCTAATACATTACTGATGATCGTAATCGTGGGGCCCCAAGTGAGCTCCGCGGCTTCATCTTTCCCGAGAGGCGTGAGCAGATCGACGGAGCCGGTGCCAGGAAACACGAAGCCGCGCGGCAGGACTCCGACGACGGTGAACGGGATGGCATCGATCACGATCGGCCGCCCAGTGATGTGCGGATCGGAGCCGAGGTGATTGCGCCACAGCGCCTCGGTCACGATCGCGACGTGATTGTTTCCTCTGGAATCTTCCTTCGCCGTGAAATTGCGGCCGATCATGGGTTCGACGCCGATCATCGGCAGCAACGACGCGGTGACTCTGGCAGTGTGGACCTCGAGCGGGGTATCGAGCCCGGTCAGGTTGTCGACATTATATTGATACGCGGCGAGTGAGGCGAACGATTTCGCCTGGCGCCGCCATTCGAGGAAGTGCGGAGTGAGGCTGAGTTCGTCGGTGCTGCTGCCGTGCAGGACTTCGCTGAACCACACCAGTTGATCGGGGTTGGAATAGGGCAGCGGGCGCAGCGCGACGGCGTTGACGACGGTGAAGATCGCGGTAGTGACTCCGATACCGAGCGCCAGCGATAGAATCGCGGCGATGGTGAATCCGGGTCGCCGGGCAAGCATGCGGATCGCGAAGGTGAGATCGTGGCGCATGGGCGATTAGACTCCGATTGTCGCAGAATGTTTCACCAAGGTTTCGGGGTTTGTGTTCAGCTTAAGGAACGCGCGTTATTTCCCAAAAGACACTACGGCCGTACGAATTATGAACGGCCGGGGCTGCGGCTCTTAACCGCGCGTGCCGGCCGCCGATGAAGGAACGCCGATCTAACGGAGGGTCGGGACCGCTATTTGGCGGCGCCATGTGAAGCTTCGCGTTTTCGATCCTGGCTTTCCACTGGTTCGCTAACGCATCTCGACGTTTCGCGAGTTTATCGAATCGATTCGAAGAAATCTCCACGTCGAGCCCATGCTACGAGCTGGGCCCGCAAGGGTTCTAAGGCCCTCCGGGAGTTCATGCATCAATGCTTGATGGCCATCAAGTCGATTTCACGGTAGCACGGCGCGACCGAGCGAATCGCTGGAAGTGATTGAAATTGTTAGCGAAATCTGCTGTGATTGATGTGGGGCTTAGCCTGCGGCGGAATTTTAAATCCGCCTGTCCCGTTGTGACGAAAACGGGGACGGCTAAAGCCATGCCAGGAGTGGCTGCCCCACCATGGGGTGCGTCACAAATCCCAACTCATCTGGAACAAGGTGGGGCGGACCCCCGGTCCGCGGTCGACGCCCCCGTCGGCCTTTGGCTTCGGCACGCCAGCCGGGCCGGGGGCCCGGCGCGGACGAGGGCGTCCGCCCCACTTAGTGTGCAATCTGTGTTACGCACTACACTAGCGCGCTAGATCGATGCCGAGCTTCTTCAGCTCTTCGGCGTAGTAGCGCTTGTGGAGCAGATCCCACTCCTCAGTGCCTTCCGAGATTTCGCGCTTCTGGGTGCGGATCTTGGTGCGCGCGGCGCGATCGACCTTCTCTTCGGTCTGCAGCAGCTCCGTCATCACCTTGACCAGTTCCAGGCGAACATCGTTGGGATCGCGCTTCAGGCGAAACTCGCGACTCTTGCGCAGCGCCGCGACGACCTTGTGCGACACGTCGTTGATCTTGTCGCGCGAAAGCTTCATGGCATCGCCGGTATCGCGGCCCGCGGCGCGGATCACCTTGCGCTGCGTGATCAGTGTGTTCTTGATACGCCGGAACATCTCCTGATAGCTGACGCCTTCGCGGCGCATATACTCGCTGTACTGGCTGAGCATGTCGCGCACTTCGTCGTTCAGATGATCTTCAATGGCCAGATCGTCTTCGATGACGATGGCGATGAAATCGGCGGCCACCGCCTGGTCAGTAGTTTCGATCCACTGCGGCGTTAAACGCTTGACCACCTGGCGTGAAACGTAATCGACGAATTCGCGTGCGAGCAGCATCCCCTCGTCTAGTCTAACCCGAAGGCTCAGTTCGGCGCGCGATCTCCCGGAGCGGAGTCGGATTGCGACGCACGAAATTCATCGTCGATGGGCTTGCGTCCGCGAAATCCTTCTTCAATACTGTGCCAGAAGGCGATGCGCTCTTCGCCCAGTTTCCAGCACAAACACACTTCGCGGCCCTGGTGGATCGATAGAAAATCGATCAGCCCGATGTCGAGATCCTTCACCAGCGCGCCCAGTTGTTCGATGCGTTCGAGGGCGGCTTTGAGCGCGACGGCGCTGGAATCGCGGCGTGCGCGGGATTCCAGATACGCGCCCCGATCCAGATTGGCTCCGCCGGATTCGCGAATCTTTCGGGCGATGTTCTCCAGTTTCTGGTCCGCCGCCGAGTACACCGACTTGTGAGCCACCGCTTCACGCAGCACGATTTCCACTTCAGGCAGAAGGCTTTCGGATTCGCTCAGAGTGAAGTAGCGGGGCACTGATTTAAACTAAGCATAGAACGAAATGAACGAATCCGATTTTCCTTTACCACCCGCGACCTTCGAGTTTCTGGTGTTTTCGCTCAAAATGCAGGCCGAGCTGCGCATGGGGATCCTGACGCTGCCGGGCGAAACCGAAGCCTCCATCGATATGAACGCGGCGCGCCACACCATCGACATGCTGGCCATGCTCGCCGAGAAGACGCGAGGCAATCTGTCGCTGGAAGAACAGCGGCTGATTGAGAATTCGCTCACCGAGCTGCGCTTTCGCTTTGTGCAGGTGAGCGAAAAGGCGCCGGAGAAAGCTGACGACGAGCCGCGCATCATTATTCCGTAGGCTGACATTGAAATGAAAATCACCGTTCTAGGATCGGGCACGAGTGCGGGCGTTCCCACCATTCTGTGCGAATGCGCGGTGTGCCACTCGTCTGATCCGCATGATCGGCGGTTGCGCCCGTCGATCCTGATTGAATTCGGCGAGCGCGCCATCTTGATCGACACGACGCCGGATTTTCGCGAACAGGCGCTGGCAGCGAAGATTCGCCGCATCGACGCGATTTTTTACACGCACGCGCATGCGGATCATATCCTGGGCCTGGATGACGTGCGGCCGTTCAACTACCGCCAGAAGCAGGAGATTCCTTTATATGGAAGTGCGGCGACTCTGGATGCGATCGGCCGGGTGTTCTGCTACGCGTTCGAGGAAGCGCCACAGGGCACTGCGATTCCGCGGCTGAATATGAATCCTATCGGCAACGATCCGTTCGAATTGTTCGGCATGAAGATCACGCCGATTCCGGTTCTGCACGGCAAAGCGCAGATCCTTGGATATCGATTTGGAAATGCAGCATACCTGACCGATCACAGCGAGATCCCCGAATCGTCGATGGAGCTGCTGCGCGGGCTCGACGTTTTGTTCCTCGATGCGCTGCGGCATCGTCCGCATCCGACGCATTCAACTGTCGAACAAAGTCTCAAGACGGTTGCGGAGTTGAAGCCGAAGCGGGCGTTTTTCACGCACATCTGTCACGATCTGCCGCATGAAGCGACCAACGCGGCGCTGCCGGCGAACGCGCGGCTTGCTTACGACGGCTTGGAGATCGACGCGTGAATTCATTCCAGCCATCGGCACTCACCATCGGTAATTTCGATGGCGTCCACATCGGACATCAGCATCTGATCGCGCAGATCCGCGAAGGCGCGATTCGATTGGGCGTCGCGCCGTCGGTTTTGACGTTCGATCCGCATCCTGCTTTCGTGGTCGCTCCGGAACGCGCGCCGCGCTTACTCACCACGATTGCCCAGCGCACCGCGCTGCTTGAGAAAGCCGGCGTCGAGCAGATCTTCGCGCTGCCCTTCACGCGCCAGATCGCGAAGTTGACGCCCGAAGAATTCGTGCGCGATTTTGTCGCCGGAACGATGCGGGCCAAGCTGGTCGTGGTCGGTGAGAATTTCAGATTCGGACATAAGCAATCGGGCAACACGAAGACTTTGGCCGAGCTCGGCGGGCGCTACGGATTCGAGACGTTGATCGCAGATCCGGTCGAATGCCGGGGACGTATGGTTTCTTCGTCGCTGGTGCGCGAGTGCATCGCCGGGGGCGATGTCAAAGACGCGTGGCGATTGCTCGCGCGGCCTTATTCGATCGCGGGGGATGTGGTGCATGGCCGCGGCGTCGGATCCAAACAAACTGTGCCGACTTTGAATTTGCGCACCGATGCGCAGGTGCTGCCCAAAAACGGAGTGTATGTGACGCGAACGCGGGCGGGCGCATGGTCATGGCATTCGATCACGAATATCGGAGTTCGTCCGACGTTTGCAGACTCGGCTCCCGAACTAAGCATCGAGACTTTTCTGCTGAGTCCGTTCGATGGTGACACGCCCGCGCGGATCGAGATCGAATTTCTGCATCGCGTGCGCGACGAGCGCAAGTTCGAATCGCCCGAAGCGCTGAAAGCGCAGATTTTCCGCGACGCGCGCCGTGCGGAATCCTTTTTTCGCCATCAGGGTTGACGTAGCGCAGGCGATCGATTTTTGTCGCCTGCGAGTTCGTAAAACGCAGGCCACGCAAACCGATGGCCTGCGCTACTCCACTAGAATAAAACTATGCCGATTTCAGCCGGGAAACTGAAGCATCTGAAAGCCTTATCGAACGACCGCAATGTGATTGCCGCAGCCGCGATGGATCAACGCGCGAGCCTGCAGAAAGCGATCGCGGCCGCGCGCGGGTGCGATCAAAAAGACATCACACAGGAAATGATGGAGGAGTTTAAGACCGCCGTGAGCCGCGTGCTGACGCCGCATGCATCGGCGATCCTGCTGGATCCGGAATATGGATTGCCGGCGGCGAAGGCGCGAGCCAAGAACGCCGGACTGCTGCTGGCGTATGAAGAATCGGGCTACGACAACACCAAGCAAGGTCGCCTCCCGGATCTGTTGCCGCATGTTTCAGTGAAGCGCCTGATCGATTGGGGCGCGGATGCCGTGAAGATTCTGCTGTACTACACGCCGTTCGACGATACGGCAGTCAACGACATCAAGCATGCGTTCATTGAGCGCGTGGGCGCGGAATCGAACGAATATGATGTGCCGTTTTTCCTGGAGTGCGTCGGCTACGACCACAAGGGCGGGAGCGAAAAGGGCGTCGAGTTCGCCAAAGTGAAACCGGAAGTGGTGGGCGGATCGATGAAGGAATTTTCGAAGCCGCAGTATGGCGTGGATGTGTTGAAGGTCGAGGTGCCGGTCAACATGGAGTTCGTCGAAGGCACTGCGAGTTTCAAGGGCACCAAAGCATACACGCGCGCCGAGGCGCTGGAGTTGTTCCGCAAAGCGGCGTCGATGACGACGAAGCCGTTCATTTATTTGAGCGCGGGCGTGAGCAACGCGCAGTTCGTCGAGACGCTGGGGTTGGCGGGCGAGGCAGGGATCGAGTTCGCGGGAGTGTTGTGCGGTCGCGCGACGTGGAAAGACGGCATGCCGATTTATGGGAAGAGCGGCGTGAAGGCGCTCGAAGACTGGTTGCAGAAAGACGGCGTGGCGAATATCGAGGCGGTGAATCGCGCGTTGTCGGTGGCGACTCCGTGGACGAAGACGCTTGGCATCGCGGGGTAGTTTTCGCGCGTGTTGGATGGTTGGACTCCAGCGGATTATCGTCAACACTGGCGGGTCGCGCTCGCGCGCATCGTCGAGGGCGAGGCCCGGTCTGCGCTGATCACTTCCTACCAGCCGGCGCCGGCGAGCGAGATCTCATGGTGGTGGCCGCTCTATCATGTGGGTAATGTCGTGTTTGTGCGCAACGAGTTGATCATATACGAGCATTTAACGCCGATGCTCCTTGGAATTTGATCAGGGAACGACAAGCGCTCAGCGAGGAAGGCTTGCAGATCTCTGAATGGACGACGAGTGTCGTGGAAATCCGGGACTGCTTAACAGCACTATCCTGACGGTCGCCAGTTGAGGCGCGAACGGCAGAGAGCGCGTTTGGGCGCAACGAGCACTGAATATTTCGGAATCGCCGACGGTTGCGCAGCCCAAACGCGCTCTCTGCCGTTCGCGCCTCAAGTAGCGTGGTCGGTAAGATGATGGTGTGCAGCGAACCGGCGGGCTCTTCGCGTTTCTGATCGTTGTCAGCGGCGTTTGCTTCGCGCAATCCGCCCAGCAGAGTCTCGATCGCTTGATCGAGCATTGGCACTGGGCGCAATATTGGAATGACGCGACGGAGCTGGGGCCGAAGTATCAGGCCGGACGAGAATTTCAAGCCGTCGTTTTCTGGGATACGCGCAAAGGAAAGAGCGGTGTCGGATTCTGTTCGCGCGATCTGGGCGCATGTCAGTTCTATCCGACCTTCCGCTCGTACCTGGAGACTGCGACGCTGGACAGCGAGGACGACCTCCAGGCGTTCGAGCGATTTCGCAAAGATTCGCTGGAGGAGACTCCCGCCGGGGCGCAGCGGCGTTCCCCGCTATTGTCCGCGCCGCCTTCCGACGATTTTCACGTCGAGCCAATGAACCTGACGCTGCCCGAGTTCATTGCTCCCAAAGCAATTCGCGAAAAGCATCGACCGGCGGATGCGATTGTGCAGGCGTTGAAGGATAAGTTCGCGTGCCCGGCCGCGGCGCCGCGCTGCCACATTCATGTTCTGATTCCATATTTCAATGAAGACGATCCCGACGTGCCGGTCTTCGCCGAATGCCCGACCTGCGATTTCGATAAACCGATCATCCTCTTTATGCAGTTCGCCGAAGGAGTTTGGTCGCAAGCGGCAGCGGATCAGAACTCCGATCCCAAATTCGTGCAGCGCACCAAAGAGAAGATCGCGCGCGGGCTGATGGCCGAGGTCCAGTGATCGCCCGTTAGAATAAGACTGTGCTGATACTCGACGGACCTACCGTCCGCAATTCCATTCTCGATCGACTCAAACCTCGCATTCAAAAACTCGCGCGAAAGCCGGGATTGGCCGTGGTGCTGGTCGGCCACAATCCAGCTTCGGAGATTTACGTTCGCGGAAAGATCAAGACTTGCGGCGAGCTGGGGATCTACAGCGAGAAGATCACGCCGCCGGAGACGATTTCGACAGACGAACTCCTGGCGATCATCGAGGAGCTGAATCACCGCCACGATATCGACGGCATTCTGGTGCAGATGCCTTTGCCGAAGCAGATCGATTCGCGGCGCGTGCTCGAAGCCGTCAACGCGGACAAAGATCCCGATGGCTTTCATCCTCTGAACGTCGGGCATCTGGTCGCTGGGCGGCCGGCTCCGCGGGCGTGCACTCCTGCCGGAATCATCGAAATGCTGAAGCATTACAAGATCCCGATGGATGGACGAAAGGCGGTCGTGGTCGGGCGCAGCGATATCGTGGGCAAGCCGATGGCGCTGATGCTGCTGCAGGAAAACGCCACCGTCACAATCTGCCATTCGCGCACGCCAGACTTGCAGGGCGAATGCCATCGGGCGGACATTTTAGTTGCGGCGATTGGACGGCCCGCGGCGATTACGCGAGATTTTATCGCTCCGGGCGCGGTGGTGATTGACGTGGGGCAGAATCGCATCGAAGATGCTGCGCTCGCGGCGCGGCTCGGCAGAAAAGAAGAGTTCGCGAAAAAAGGATCGGCGCTGGTGGGCGATGTGCATCCGATCGAAGTGCTGGATCGGGCCTCGGCGTACACTCCCGTTCCCGGCGGAGTAGGGCCGCTGACTATCGCGATGCTGATGTCGAACACGGTCGGGCTTGCGGAGAAAAGGCAAACTGAAGCGATCGCGACGCGTCATTCTTAAGATGTTGCGTGTGGGCCTGACAGGCGGTCTCGCGAGTGGCAAGAGCGTGGTGGGCGGGGAACTCGCGCGGCTGGGTTGCCTGGTCGTGAAAGCGGACGACGAGGGGCACGCGGTTCTCGATCGTAATGGCGAAGCGTATCAATGCGTCATCGATGAATTCGGGCGCGGGATTCTCGACGCGGATCAGAATATCGACCGGCGCGCGTTGGGCGACCTGGTGTTCGGAAAACCGGAGCGGCTGGCGAAGCTCAATTCGCTGGTGCATCCGCCGGTGCGCGCCCGCATCAAGGCTTTAATCGACGCCTTTGAACAGCGTGAGCCCAATGGCATCGCCGTAACTGAAGCTGCGATACTGATTGAGACGGGCAGTTATCGCTCCTACGATCGTTTGATCGTTACGGTTTGCGGCGAAGAGCAACAAATTGAACGGGCGATCGGGCGTGACCATCTCACTCGGGAACAGGCGCTGGAGCGGCTTCGCCGCCAGATGCCGCTTCAGGAAAAGGTGAAATACGCGCACTTCATCGTCGATACTTCAGGAACGATGGAAAGCACCATTCTGCAGACGCGAGATGTGTATGCGTGTCTGCTTGAATCTATGAGCGGAGACTGATTTTATGCGACTCAGAAGCCTGATTTTCGCTTGCGTTTTTGTGACGGCGTTTGTGTACGTGCTGGGCCGGCCGAACTCTTTTTTGCACCGCGTGATGCCGTCCAGCGTGCCGCTGTTCAGTGAGCCGGATGTGGCGCACTCGGCGGGGCTGGGCTCGGATGAGCTGAATAATATCGATGTGTACAAATCGTCGAAGGACGCGGTGGTATACATCACCAGCACCGTATATCCAGCACAACTGTATTTTCACGCAGCAGGCGCAGGCCATCGGATCCGGATTCATCATCAACGCCGAGGGCCAGATCCTGACGAATTTTCATGTGGTGAGCGGGACCTCGGATCCTGAAGTGATGCTGCCGGACGGCAGTAATTATCAGCGCGAAAATTCTGGTGCGCGATCGGCAGGACGATCTGGCGCTGATTCAGATCGAGCCGCGCAAGAAAATCACGCACCTGAATCTGGGCGATTCCGATCGTCTGCAGGTGGGCCAGAAAGTGCTGGCGATCGGACAGCCATTCGGGTTGAAAGGGACCTTGACGGTCGGCGTGGTGAGCGCCGTGGGCGTGGGTCCGATCCAGGGCGAGAACGGCGCGGAAATGGACGGAATGATCCAGACCGATGCGGCCATCAATTCGGGTAACAGCGGAGGGCCGCTGCTCGATTCGGCGGGCAACGTGATTGGGATCAATACGGCGATTTACGGGCCGAGCGGAGGCAACGTCGGCATCGGCTTCGTGCTGCCCATTAATCGAGCCAAAGCGATGCTGGAAGAACACCGCGAAGGGAAGAGTTTCGGCACGGCGATGCTGGGCGTGACCACGGTGGCGATTTCGGGCGATCTGGCGGAAGCTTTGAAGCTGCCCGCGAAAGGCGGCCTGCTGATCCAGGATGTGAAGCGCGGAACCGCGGCGGAGCAGGCCGGCTTGCGCGGCAAAACTGAAAACGTCCGCGTGGGCAACTCCATTCTGGGGATCGGCGGCGATTTCATTACGGCCATCGATGGCAAGCAGATCACCGAAACCGATGCGATTATTCGAGCGCTGGCACGCAAGCGCCCCGGCGAAATTCTGGACCTCACGATTTATCGCAATGGTAAATCGATGGACATGAAAGTGAAGCTGGGCGAAGCGCCGGAGGATCGGCTGTAAAGCCTGCGATGAACGCGATAGCCCCGGAGCCGGTGGCGATGGAACAAGGCACGTTGAGCGCGGCCGGATCGCGCAAGGCGCTGGCGGGGTTCTTTGTCTCCGGAATGATGCTGGCGTTTCTCGGCGCGATTCTGCCGTCGTGGGGCCATCACGTCACCAGCGATTATTCGACCATCGGGTGGTATTTCACCGGCATGATCGCGGGGGTGATGGGATCGGTGTGGGTGTCGCCGCCGCTGCTCGCCAAACGCGGCGTGGGCTGGACGCTGGCGTTCGCGTGCGGATTATCGTCGGCTGCATTCGTCTATCTCGCGTTCGTTTCACCGCCGTTTTCGTCGTGGTGGCGGGTGTTCGGAATGGTGCTGATCGGACTGGCGGCAGGCGTTCTGCACACCGCCATCTTCCACGCCATCTCGCCCATGTATCGCCACGACCCGGCGGCGACCATCAATCTGGCCGGAATGCTGTTCGGGCTGGGATGCCTGACGGTGGCATTGCTGATTTCGGGAACGTTTTACGCCTATACCGCTCCCGCGATTCTGGCGTGGCTCGCCGTGATTCCGGGATTGTTCGGATGGCTGTACGTACGAGCGAAATTCACCCCGCTGCCGATTCCGGATCATCCTCCGCTCCAAGCGGTGTTCGCCGAATTGCGCAGCCCCGGCGCGGTGCTGTTCAGCCTGCTGCTGTTCTTTCAATTCGGAAATGAATGGGCGATTGCCGGGTGGCTGCCGATGTTCCTCACCCAGCGATTAGGCATCAGTCCCGCGACTTCGATATTGATGCTGGCGATGTACTGGTTCGCGCTGTTGATCGGCCGCGTGGCGGCGCAGTGGATTCTGCCGCGGGCGCGTCACGGGCGAATTTTGGTATTGAGCGTGCTCGCATCGGTGTTGGGGTGTATGCTGCTGTTGGCGACGGATAATCGCTCCGGTGCAATCATCGGAATTCTGCTGATCGGCGGGTCGTTCGCGCCGATTTATCCGTTGGTGGTGGAAAAAATCGGCAATCGATTTCCGTATTACCATCCTGGTTTTTACAACGGCATCTTTTCGCTGGCGATCGCCGGAGGATTGCTGGCGCCATGCACGCTGGGATTCTTCGCGTCGGTATGGGGCATTCGCGTGGTTATGGGATTGCCGCTGGTGGGGTCGAGCGTGGTGTGCGTGCTGTTGATTTTGTTGTCGCTGGAAGCTCGGCTGAGCGCGACGGTGTTTAAGAAATAGTCGAGCGTAGCCTGACTAGCGCGCTCCATCCTGTCGCGCCTCAAGTTATCGCGTGTTTTGAGGCGCGACAGTATGGAGCGCGCTAGTCGGCAGAACACAAATTCCGAACCTGACTACTTCTTTAAGAGCAAACGCGCTTAATTCTGATCAAGAGCTGCCCAATGAGATCACAAACGCGCGTTTTGATTCAATCGATTAAATAACCTAGCTATCTGCGTCTAGAGTGTTCCCTTTTTTCTGCCGAATATCCCGCAAGAGCGGAAGCTTTCTAATGTAGGTCTCCGTTTCAGATCATTCGATCAAGGAAGGGACTGAAGGACATGTTTTGCTCCAACTGTGGCTCGCAAATCCACTCATCCGTAAACTTCTGTTCAAAATGTGGAACGCTCAGGCCAGGGGAGCCTAGGCAGGCCTTGCAATCGCGGCCGAATTTCTTGCTTGCCATTCCCGCCGTGATCGGCGCTGTCTTGGTTTCACTGCTGGTATTCGGCAACCGCGCGCCCAGCTCGCCTCCTAGCGAAGGGCATTCGATTGTTTACAAGATCGAAGGCACGACGCCGACAGTTTCGATAACTACGCGAAACGCGAGCGGCGGAACAGAGCAGCACGTCGTGCCCTTGCCGTACTTCGACAGTTTTCGCGCGCCCGGGCGAGCCTTCGTTTATCTCTCAGCACAGAAGAAGAGCGAATACGGAGACATTAAAGTGTCGATCACGGTTGACGGGCGAGTACTGCAGGCGGCGTCGGCATCGGCTCCCTATGGAATCGCAACAGCCAGTGGAAGGGTTGCAGACTAAGTGAACGAGTCACTAAATGAGAATCATTGCCATATTTATCGCGGTGGTCGCGCTCGCGGCGCTGGCTGTTTCGGGAGAAACGTCCTTTGTTGAATACGACATCGATGGGACGGCTAAGTACGTCGACGTGACGTGGAATTCCGGTACGGGTTCGACCGAACAGAAACGCTTTAAGTTGCCAGTGCACGAATCGTTCAGGATCGCGCCGGGCGGAATGGCCTATGTCTCGGCTCAAAAAGTGCGCGTTACTCGCGTCGACCCGGCGGCAGTCGTTCCCAAGACGGAGGTGATTTACGACGGCGTGCAGGGGGATGTTCACGTCGCCATTCACATCAATTGGAAGCTCGCCGGCGAAGCGACAGCCGACGCACCGTTCGGAATCGCGACCGCGAGCAAACGAGTCGAATGAAGCTGAGCCCCATCCGAAACGGTCGGATGCCGCTTCCATAAAATAGGTCGAGCGTTAGTTCTTGGTCATATCCTTAACGCGCCAGCGCAGGAACGGTGGATCCGAATAATCCCAATTCCGTTCGGGATGCTGATCGATATTCGTAGGGTCCACGTTCCATTGGATCACCGCCATGGACCATCCGCCTCGCACGTGAATCGCGAAGCCGATCAAAGCAAGCGTGATAAAAGTTGTGCGCGCGAGTCGCGAGAGATGGTCCCAGCGCATCAGATACGGAATCAGAAACAGCACGAAGATCGGCGTGATGTCGGTGAAAAAGCGCGGGCCGTAAGAATGTCCTGCCCACCAGTTCGAAACATATGCCGACACCACGATCCAGTGCGCCACGGCGGCGGCGATTAGCCACGGCGCAAGCGGCAGTTGTTGAAAAAGGGGACAGACCGCTCTGTCCACGCCAGCGGGACTTCCTGTAATCATCGTATTGTGGACGGGGACAGAGTAGTCTGTCCTCTTTTTCCTGGTGACCATCGCCCAGATCGCGAAGATAAACACCGGCGTGAAGATCAACAGGCCACGCGAGGGACTGATCAGATTGCCAGCCAGGGCCATCGCCATGCGGCCCCAATTCTCCGGTTGAAATCCGGGGAGATCTCCGCGATAGTACGGCGAGAAAATGTAGTGATAGATCGACAAGTTATACGCGATCCAGATTGTGGCGACCGGCGCCGCTGCGAGCAAATACCACGCGAGATAGCGCGTGAACCGGATCGCGACGTAGGCGGTGAACAGAATCACCCACAGCGAATCCGTGGGGCGCACGGTGTAGGCGAGCGCTACGCATAACCCCACCCACGCGGCCAGATACGGTTTCTCTTCGGCGCGAATCAATAAATAAAGGATGATGGTCAGCAGCAGAATCGACGGCGTGTGCTGCCACACCGCGCGGCCCGCGATGCTGTAGGCCGAAGTCGCCAGCGCGAACAGCAGCGTGAGCCACACCGCTCGCTTCACGGGCAGAAATTGCAGCGCGATAAAGAACATCATTACGGCGGTCGCCGCCAGAAATGCTGACGCGACTTCCATTTCGATCAAAGGATGCGCCACGTCGTAGTCGGCGCGCAGAAATCCTTCGATCACCGGCTGCGACGAATGCAGATTTCCGATCAGCGGGTGGAGCAACCGCATGATATCGACCGCGGCGATGATCAGCGGGGTCGCCAGTACCTTTCCACCGATGGGATAGCTGTCGTACCAGTGGCCATTGCAGAATTCCGGCGGACCTTCGCGATCATGCCCCTTCGCGTCGATGCATTGCACCGAGTAGAAACCGGATTCGCGAATCTGCGGCTCATATTCGTCGAGGTTGGTGTCGTGATGATTCCAGATGCTCTCGGCGACGTACACGGTCCAGCGCGAATCGAATGAGGTGCCGATGCGGCTGAGACCGGAGAAGAGATAAATTCCGAAGAACAGCAGCAGCGCGACGCGTCCATTCTTCTGCGAGGGCTTATGCGATCCTCGAAGCATGTTCGCGCGTGCGTCGGTCTCCTTACTGATCTTGGGATTCGCGCTCTCTGGCTCCGCCACTGATCTGGAGCATCGCATCGATGCATTGGTGGACGCAACTGGAGCGGCCGGAAAAGGCTTCGCCGGCATCAGCGTGATTCAAATCTCGACCGGCAAGACGCTGTACCATCGCAACGAAGATCGCCTGTTCCTGCCTGCGTCGAACATGAAAATCCTGACTTCGGCGTTGGCTATGGCGCGCCTGGGCGCGGATTATCGTTTCACGACGCGCGTGATGCTGGAACCATCGGGCGATGTGGCGATCATCGGCAGCGGCGATCCTTCGATTTCCGGCCGGGCCTTTCCCTACGACAAAGACGCAGGCGCGCCGCTGAGCCTCGGGCCGATTGAAGATCTGGCGGATCAGATCGTCAAGAGCGGCGTAAAGCGTATCGCCGGCGATATCGTCGGTGACGATCGCGTGTATCCCTGGGCTCCGTACGCGCCGAGTTGGACTCTCGACGATGAAGTTCGCGAATTCGGCGCGCCGGTCAGCGCGCTCTCGCTGAACGAAAATACGCTGACGCTGCTGATTCATCCTGGCGCGCGTTCGGGTGATCCAGCGACGATTTCCCTCTCGCCCCCGCTCGAATATTTCGCAATCGACAATCGGCTGAATACGGTTGCCGCAAATGCAACGCCCAGTGTTCGCATCTCGCGGCCACATGGAGTACGGCAGATCGAACTGTGGGGCAGCGTTCCGGCGGGCCATGCCACCATTGGCGAAACGATTGCGATCGACGATCCGGCGCTGTACGCGGCCACGGCGTTGTACGATGCGTTGACGCGGCGTGGAATCGCGATCACGGGTAGCCCGGTGGCTCGTCATCGCGCGGCGTTCGAAGATGATTCTCCGGTTTCTGGATTGATGATCGCGTCGCGAACTTCGCCGCCGGTCGGACAGTTGTTGCAGGTGATGGACAAGGTCAGCCAGAATCTTTTCGCGGAGCTGATGCTGCGCGAAGTGGGGCGGGTGACGCGGCATTCGGGAACCAGGGAATCGGGAATCGAAGAATTAGCCGCGATGCTGGGCGAAACCGGCGCGACGAAGGACGATTCGCGACTGGAAGATGGATCGGGACTGGCACGAAATGTGATGGTCGCACCGCGCTTGCTGACGCGCGTGCTGGTGTACATGCACAGCATCCCGAAATATCGCGATGCGTGGCTGGCGCTGCTGCCGGTGGGTGGCGAAGACGGGACTTTGAAACGCCGCTTCGCCGATAAGCCGGGGATTCGCGCCAAGACGGGCTCGCTGGCGCGGGCGATTTCGCTGGCCGGTTATGCGGAGAGCAAGACCTACGGCACGGTCGCGTTTTCGATTCTGGTGAATGATTTCGCGGCGTCGCAATCCGACGTGCGTGCCTGGGTTGATAAAATAGCGATGAGTCTACTGGAGTAAATCACCATGCCGATTTTCGAATACAAATGCGACGACTGCGGGACCCAGTTCGAGAAGCTGGTGCGACGCGCTGATGATCAGGTGCTGTGCCCGCAATGCGGCGAGAGTCATCTGACCACGCAATTTTCGACGTTTGCCGCGCGGGCCAACGGAAAATCCGCGGAGCCGCAAATGGGTGGATGCCCCAGCGGGATGTGCCGCACGCCGGATTTGTGCGGACGAAATTAGCAGGCGGGCCGGTTTTCCGCAAAGGCGACTAGCGCGTTCCATGCTGTCGCGCCTCACCTGACGGCCGTCAGTTCCCGTGAGGCGCGACAGCATGGAGCGCGCTAGTGAGCAAAAGAGAGAAACTGAATTAGCGAAGAACCGAGTCGCGCGGTTATCATTAAGGTAGTGATTCCTGAGAATACGACGGACGCCGTCGCCCCGGACGCAATTTCCCCCGAACCCCAAGTGACGGAGGCGCCTCCCGTTCCACAGGAAGAACCCATGCGCGGCACCATCGCCGAATGGACCATCACGATTCTTCTGCTGCTGTTCCTGACCACCATGCTGGTGCAGGCGTTCGTGATTCCCACCGGATCGATGGAAGACACGCTGCTGGTCGGGCGATCATCTGCTGGTCGATAAGCTTGCCTTACGCGCCGGCGGGTCCGGTCAGCAAGTACATTCTGCCGTACACGGCAGGTGAAGCGCGGCGACATCATCGTGTTCCGCTATCCCGTCGATATCACGCAGACCTTCGTCAAGCGCTGCATGGGCGTTCCCGGCGACCGCATCCGCTGGTCAACAAGCAGGTTTATCTGAACGGCAAGCCACTGAACGAGCCGTACAAGGTTCATAAGACCGATTACATCGATTCCTATCGCGATAATTTTCCCGGGCGAGCCGAATGTCGATCTGGACCCGCGCGCCATCGACATGCTGCAGCATCACGTGGTGAACGGCGAAGTGGTGGTGCCGCCGGGACTATTATTTCGCCATGGGCGACAATCGCGACTCCTCGCTCGACAGCCGCTATTGGGGATTCGTGCCGCGCGAAAATATCATCGGCAAGCCGCTGATTATCTATTGGTCCTACGACGCGCCCACCGACGATCTCAACACTTCGTCCATCGAGTCTGCATCACCTGCTCGATCTGGCGCAGAATTTCTTTTCCAAGACGCGCTGGCGGCGGACCTTCATGCTGATCCACGGATATCCGGTTCAATAGAACAATCCAATGAGCAAAATCGCTAACTCCACGCGCGACTTCATTAACGAGTGGACCATCAACATCCTGATTCTGCTGTTCGGCACCACCACGCTGGTGCAGGCGTTTCATCGTGCCCACGCCGTCGATGGATACCACGGTGCTGGTCGGCGATCATCTGCTGGTGGACAAGCTGTCCTACGCACCGCCGGGCTCCATCAGCAAGCATTTCTGCCCTACACCGAGCCCAAGCGCGGCGACATCATCGTGTTCCGCTATCCGCATCGATATCAATCAAAACTACGTGAAGCGGGTGATCGGCGTGCCCGGCGATCGCATTCATTTGTGGAACAAGATCGTGTATCTTGAACGGCAAGCCTTGCTGACGGAGCCCTACGTCGCAGCACATGTTCCCCGCGCCATTGATCCGTATCGCGACAATTTCCCGCCGGAGCCTTCGAGCGATCCTGACGTGTACGACCGCGCGCGTACGAAATGCTCAGCCAACACGTGGTGAACGGCGAGGTGGTGGTGCCGCCGGATAGTTATTTCGCGATGGGAGACAATCGCGACAATTCGCTCGACAGCCGCTATTGGGGCTTCGTGCCGCGCGAGAACATCATCGGCAAGCCGCTGCTGATTTTCTGGTCGTATGACGCGCCCACGGAAGATCTGGTGGATTACACCGCCAATCATTTCATCGATCTGGCCAAGAATTTCTTCAGCAAGACGCGCTGGGATCGCACCTTCAAACTGGTGCGCGGCTAACATTCCTTCGCAGCAATAATGGCGTCACATCGTTATGGACTGATTCTCGCGGGAGGCCGCGGCACGCGATTCTGGCCGCGCAGCCGGCGCGCCACGCGAAACAAGTCCTGAAATTTTTCGGCGACCGCTCCCTGATCCAGCAGACGGTGGATCGTCTGCGTCCGGTGATCCCGCCGGAGCGCATCTGGGTTCTCACTAACGATCATCTGCGCGCGGAAATCGTGCGGCAGCTTCCCGAGGTTCCCAAGCGCCAGATTCTGGCCGAACCAGCCCAGCGCAACACAGCTCCGGCGATCGGACTGGCGGCGCAGATTCTTCAATCGATCGATCCGGATGCCGTGATGGGCGTGTTTCCAGCCGATCACGTGATCGCAGAATCCGCGCGAGTATGTGCGGCTGCTGAAACCCGCGTTTCGCGCGGCGGAGGCGGGCAAGATTGTGGTGCTGGGAATCAAGCCGCGCTGGGCGGAGACCGGCTATGGCTACATCGAATTTCCGAAAGGCGTGTCGTCATTAACAGGGGCGGGCGGGGAGGTCGGTCGACGTGCGCGGTTTTCGCGAAAAGCCGGACGCCGCGACTGCCGCGCAATTTCTGCGCCGCGGGGAATTTCTATTGGAACGCCGGATGTTTTTCTGGCGAGCCTCCGTGCTGCTCGACGCGCTGCGGCAGTTTCTGCCCAAGACAGCGTCGCTGCTGGCCTGCTATTCCCGATTTCGGCAGCCGCAAGTTCGCGCCGGCTCTCCAGAAAGCGTTCCCGCAGTGCGAGAACATCTCCATCGATTACGCGGTGCTGGAGCGCGCCACCAACGTGGTAGGAATTCCGGCGGGCGATATTCGGCTGGAACGACGTGGGGAGCTGGAACGCGGTGTATGAGCTGCACAAGCGTGACGCGCACGGCAACGCCAGCCGCGCCGAGATGCTGATCGAGTCAAGCAGCGGCAATTATGTCGATGCCAAGGGAAAACTGGTCGCGCTGCTCGGCGTTAAGGATCTGATCGTGGTCGACACGCCCGACGCGCTGCTGATCGCCGATCGCAGCCGCGCGCAGCAGGTGGGCGAGATGGTCAAGCGGCTGGAAAAATCGGGGCGCGACGATTTGTTATAACGTGCTCGGAAGAGCCGGGACGACGTTCGGCTCGGTAGTGGTCAGTTCCGGGATTTGTGCACGGATCACGAACGCGCTCCATACCTGTCGCGCCCCAGTGGAGGCGGTTTAAGGCGCGACAGGTATGGAGCGCGTTCGTCGCTGAAAAAGGTCAAACTGGCCACGCGATCGCCTGGTGGCGGGGGCGTTGCATGACCGCTGAACGGAAGAGCCGAGACGACTCTCGGCTCAGCAGGCTGGACAGCCTGCGCCACGTTACTCCACGCGTAGGGCGTTTAGCGGATCGATCTTGGTCGCGCGACGAGCCGGCAAATACGCCGCCGCCAATCCTGAAATCGCCAACACCGCCGCCACTGCGAAGTAGGCCCGCGGGTCGTACGGACTCACGCCGTACAAATAATCCGCCAGTAGCTTCGCCATCGCGATTGCGCCAACATAGCCGATTGCCAGCCCTACGATCGCCGCGCGCGCTGTTCCCGCCAGCACCAGCGCGACCACTTGTTTCGGTTCCGCGCCCAGCGCCATGCGAATGCCAATTTCCTTGGTGCGCTGTTGGACGACGTACGCGAACACTCCCGACATCCCGATCACAGCGAGCACCAGCGCGAACCCTCCCAGTGCCCCGGCGAGTCCGGCCATGGCCTGCATCGGTTGCAGGATGCGCGCCAGGTTGTCGCTCAGCGGGAGGGATTGAATCCGCGCCCGTGGTTCGATGCCCTTGAGGATCTGCGCCATCAAGTCGGCGGTTCCCGGACCATCGGCGCGCGTCAACAGCCAGGGAGCCTCCTGGCCGGTGAACGGCTGGAAGAACAACGGGACGAACTGATCCATCCCGGTCAGATAGGCGTCGCGCGCCACGCCGACGATCTCGCGCTCCGTTTTCCCGGTCACAATCGTTTTGCCGACGGGATTCGCGCCGTCGAAATATCGCTTCGCGAAAGTCTGGTTGACGATGATGGCGTGATTGGCGGCATCGGCAGGTTGCAGATCCCTGCCAGCCACTAGGGGGATGCCGAGCAGTCCGAAATAATCTCCGGCGATTTCCTGAAACTCGATATCGTGCGAAGTGGCGGCAGGCTCCTGCGGCAACCGAAATCCGGTAGCCCAATGCGAGTTCGCCAGCGGCGGGCGCGCAGTGATTGCGAACCGTCCGGGCGCGGCGCTCTTGAGATCGTGCTCGAGCTGCGCGGAAAATGCCACCAGGCGTTTGGTGTCGTAGGAATGCGCGGGCAGATCGATCGAGATCATGTCCACATCCTCGACGCGAAATCCCAGATCGTTCTGGCGGGCGCGCTGAACACCGGCCACCATGAGGCCTGCGGCGATCAGCAGCACCACGCTCATGGCGACCTGTGACCCCAGCAGAAAGTTGCGCAGCGGCAGTTTCGGACGATTGGATTTCGGACGCGTGCCATGCAGCGCCGGCGCTAGCGCGAATGCGAGGCAGGCGAGCGCGGCCAGGGCGCAGGCGTATCCGATGGTGGAGAAGTCCGGCGTGAGATTGATATTGGGACCGTCGCCCATCAGCACGAACACGTAGGCGGGCAGCCTCCATCCCAACGCGACGCCGATCGCTGAGGCGCCCAGCGCCAGCACGAATCCTTCGGTCAGCAATTGGCGGATGATGCGCGCTCTTCCGGCGCCGATGGCGCGGCGCACTTCGATCTCGCGCTGCCGCGCCGCCGCGCGCGCGATCAGCAGATTGCTCACGTTGGCGCAGGCCAGCAGCAGCACCAGCATGACGCCGGTGAACATGAGCGCGAACACCGGCAGGATGCTTTTTCGCTTGGAGTGACCGGCCAGCAGGGTGGGCTCAGTGAAACGCACACCCGCAGCGTCCAGCTTGTTCTCGCCGCGGAACTGGCGGCTCAGCACTTCGATCTCGGCGCGTCCCTGCTCCTGCGAAACGCCCGGCGCGAGGCGGCCCGCGACGCCTACGCAGCAATCGTCCGGGCTGGTCAGGAACGAGCGCGTGTCCGCCAGATCCATGGAGAAGGAAAGAACGGCGGGAAGCGGCATCCATAGGTGTTCGGCGCCTTCATTCACCGATCCCTCGAAATTTTCCGCAGCCACGCCGACCACGATGAACGGAACATCGCTCACCTTGATGGTCTTACCCACGATCTGCGAATCGGAGCCGAAGTGATCGCGCCACAGCGCATAGCTGAGCACCATGACGTTCTCCGGCTGCTCGATCTTTTCTTCCTCGGGAAGGAAGCCGCGGCCGCGCTCCAACTGGACGCCGAGCACATCGAAATAATCGTGCGGAACAAACGCGGCGATGCTGGCTTTGCCGAACGGCTCCCAGCCGAAGCGCACGCGCGCATCGTTCACCGCCACGATCCCCGAAAATGTCCTGGAGTGGTCGCGAAGATAGCGATACTCGGCGAGCGAAAATCCGCGCGGGCCGCGCGGCGTCATCGAGAAAATTTTGACGACGTGCTTGGGATCTTTCACGGGCCAGGTGCGGAACGCGACGGCGTTGAAGACGGTGAACAGGCTGGTGTTCAGGCCGATCGCGGCCCCGAGAGTTAACAGCGCGATCAGGGCGAATCCCGGCTGGCGGCGCAGATTGCGAAGCGCGTAGCGCAAATCTTGAAATACGCTCTCCAGCCAAGGCCAGATCCACACCGCCCGCGCGTCTTCCTTCGCGATGGTGCGGTTTCCGAACTCCGGGCCGCCCGATTGTTGGCGATGAAACTCAAGCTCCTCAGCGAGATCCGCCTCATACTTCCGCCGATTGATGAAATAATCGAGCCGTCTGATCAGTTTCATACTTCCAGCACCTTTTGGATGGCAAGCATCATGCGGTCGAACTCCTGACGCTCGGCTTCGAGCTGCTTCCGGCCGGTCGCCGTCAGCGTGTAGAATCGCGCGCGGCGATTATTTTCCGACGCACCCCACTCCGCTTTCACCCAGCCGTTCAGCAGCAGGCGCTGCAATGCCGGATAGAGTGAACTCTCGCCGACCTGCAACACGTCTTCCGAGATCAATTTCAGATGCTGCGCGATCCCGTAGCCGTGCATCGACGATCGCGCCAATGCCTTCAGCACCAGCAGATCAAGCGTGCCCGGAAGAAGTTCAGATGATTTTTGTGTTCCCATCGTCTGTCGATGGGAGCAGTATGCCGGATTCGAGCAGATCTGTCAAGCGGCTTTGATGGCTTGGCCCGCTGCTTTTCCCGGCTCGCACTGCGCAGTGAAATGGAACGTGCTGCCTGAGCCCACCGCCGATTCCACCCAAATGCGGCCATTCATCAGCGCGACCAGCCGTCCACAGATGGCCAGGCCCAGGCCCGTGCCGCCATAGCGGCGTGTGGCCGATCCATCGGCTTGCGTGAACGGTTGAAAGATCACCGCGCGTTTGTCTTCCGCCACGCCGATCCCGGTATCGCTCACCCGAAAGTGCAATTCGACCCCATCCTCGGATCTGGCCGCTTCCACCGTCACCTTCACTTCGCCTAACTCCGTAAACTTGATGGCGTTGCCGATCAGGTTCACCAGAATCTGGCGGAGGCGGGCGGCATCGCCAATCACCTCTTCGGGCAATTCGCGCCCCGTGTCCCAGGTGAGTGCGATCCCCTTTGATGCCGCCAGTTCGGAGAAAACCTTCACGGTTTCCTGCACCATCTTGTGGGGCGAAAATGGCGACCGGTTGAGGCTCACGCGTCCCGCGTCGATGCGCGAGAAATCCAGCAGATCGTTCAGCAGCCGCTGCAGATGATCGGCGCATGACTTGACGGTTTCCATGCACTCGCGCTGCTCGCCGCTCATGGGACTGTCGAGGGCGATCGCGGTCATCCCCAGAATTCCGTTCATCGGCGTGCGAATCTCGTGGCTGACGTTGGCCAGGAACTGCGATTTCGCCAGCGTCGCCGCTTCGGCTTCGTCGCGCGCGTGTTCCAGCAGCAAGCGGTCCTTGAGGCCGGACCAGTAAGCTCGATTCAGAACATATCCCTGGACCTGCAGGAACGCCAGGAACGCCGTGGTCATGACCGCGACGACCAGACCTTCCTGCGTGTGCCGGAACGCCTCGGCGACGATCAGCGGGCCAAGTACAGCCACCAGAGTGGCGGCCAGCAGGGAGCGGTTCGGCGTAAGGAGAATCAGCGAGGGCGGGCAGGAGCTCAACACGCAAAACAGCAGGATGACGCGCGGGCTGCTGGTGGGCTCATAGGAGATGCTCGCGATCGCGATTAACAAGCCCCCGGGGATCGCCCCCAACAGACTTGAAGCTGCGAAGAAGGCTCGCCAGAGTCGCGGACTGCGCGCGTAAAGCTGAGCTTTCCGGATCCGCGACCACACCCGTCCGAATAACGAAATCGTGATGAGCAGTCCGCCGGCCACCGCCCACTCCGTATGATCATGGACGAAGTTGGTGAACAGATAAAAGATGCCGACGATGACCGGAACAGCCCACACGCCCTTGACGCTGCGACGCGATAATTCTTCGTCGGCTTGCCGTTGCAGTTGATCGAGATCGGTCGGCGTCATTTCCATGGGGTCCAGGCCCAGTCTGGGACTATGGGCACGTGGTGAGCCATTATTCGCGTCGTTGATTAGGTTAATAAATCAACACGTTAGCTAATTTATCTCAGGGAAGATCTGACCATGTGGGACAAGCTGTCCACTGGGCGTGCGACACTTTGTCCCTCCTGCGCTTGGACCTGCCCATTACCATAGGAGTGTGAAGCGAATCGTCTGGCTGATCGCGATACCGGCCGCCTTGGCCCAGTCGCCGAGCGCGCCGCCGGATCCGCGCGAACTGCTCAAAGAGTCGGCCCAGGCGATCAAGCAATTCCAGAGCTATCAGCTCAACTCCGTCATCACCATCGAAATGCACGGTGGACCGATGAAT
Organism: Terriglobia bacterium; assembly: GCA_963819125.1. Classification (GTDB taxonomy): domain Bacteria; phylum Acidobacteriota; class Terriglobia; order Bryobacterales; family Bryobacteraceae; genus Palsa-187. Next base: position 456,410 of record CAWFUQ010000001.1, on the reverse strand, counting down.
GAAAAGTTGACCATGCCGTCGTCGATTGTAGTGCGCAAGCCCGGCAAGGTGCGCATCGAATCGACCAGCGAGGCGGGATCGATCACCATCGTCGGCGATGGCGAGCACACCTGGTTCTATCTATCGACCGTCAAGAAATTCGTGAAACGGGATGCCATCGAATCGCCGGAAGCCGCCATCATCAACGCCGGCGTGCTGCCGAAGAATCTGCCTGATTTGAATCAATCCATCAAATCGATCAAGATCAGCGGGGAGGAAGCCATCACCATTGCGGGCGCGAAAATTCCATGTTGGGTAGTCGAGACGGTGTACGACAAAATCACGTTGCCCGAGCAGGAGGTGCTGATCCATGACGCCGCGCAGACTACCTGGGTGAGCAAGGATCATCGTTTAACACTGCAGAGCACTTTCGCCGCGAAAATCCATCTACCGGGTGTAACGGAGCCGGTTGAAATGATGCAATCGACGCGGACCACGAAGATGGTTCTGGACGCGAAGCTGCCGGATTCGATGTTCGTGTTCACGCCGCCCCCGGGAACGAAAGAGACCGACGATTGGACGCTGCCCGGCGTATCGAAACCGGACGTGATCGGTAGGCCCGCGCCGGCGGGACTGGCGAACGCGGACGGGAAGGGTAAGGTGGTGCTGGCCTATTTCGCGACGTCGCCGTGTGCGCCCTGCGATCGCGATCGTCCGGCGATCGAGAAACTCAGGGGCGAGTTTCCGGAGCTGATGGTGATCACGCCTGTCGACGAATTTCCAGAGCTCGCGGTCACCTCCTGGCCGACAATCGTGGTGATCGATCGGGACGGCAAGATCGCATCGTATGAAGCGGGCGCGCGCGGGGAATCGGCTCTACGGGCGGACCTCAAGAAGGCCGGCCTCGAAACGAAACCAATCCCGTAGCGCAGGCGATCGATTTTTGTCGCCTGCGAGCTAGTAAACGCAGGCCACGAAAACCGATGGCCTGCGCTACTCCTGCTTCTGGTAACCTAGTCTTTTAGCGCCGAACCTATGGCCGCGAGGGTCAGCGAGACATTCGTTTTGCGCACGTACCCCTTCCGGGAAGGGGATCTGATCGTGAGTTTTTTCACCCGTGACGAGGGGAAACTGCGCGGCGTCGCCCGGCGCGCGAGAAAGCCCAAGAGCCCGTTCGGGTCCGGTCTGGAGCGGCTGTCCCAGGTTCGAATGGCTTACTACCAGCGCGAAAATGCCGAGCTCGCCAATCTGACGAGCTGCGAATTGATTCAATCGCAGTTCGATCTTGGTTCGGATTATGGGCGCGGGCTGGCGCTCGATTTTTTCACCGAAACCGCCGAGCACTTGCTGCCGGCGCACGAACCCAACGAGAAATATTTTCGATTGCTCGCCGCGGCGCTGGCGCATCTGCGCGCGGGTGGCGATGTTTGGGAGACCGTTTTGTATTTCGCGTTGTGGTCTGTTCGTCTGACGGGGATTTTTCCGGATACGCGCGTGAGTGCGGAGTCGGTCGAGATCGCGCATGAGATGTTCGAAAAGCCGCTGAGCGGGTTGACGCCGCGCGAATGGTCGAAAGGCACGGGCGCCGATCTGCGCCGCGTTTTGATCAGGACCATGGAACAGCACGTGGAGCGAAAATTTCTGACGGTGAAGCTACTGGAGGCTCTTTAGAGTGCCGGACTGTTATCAGGACACGGTTTTCAAGCTCAAGCAATATTGGGCGACGCGCGGCGCGATTATTCAGGAGCCGTACGATATCGAGGTGGGGGCAGGGACCATGTGCCCGGAAACATTTCTGCGCGTTCTTGGTCCCAAACCATATCGCACTGCTTATGTTCAACCTTCGCGGCGTCCGGCGGATGGGCGGTATGGCGAAAATCCCAATCGGTTGTACAAGCATCAGCAGTTGCAGGTGATTCTGAAGCCGGCGCCTGATGACGTGATCGATCAATATCTGGGCAGCCTGACGGCGATCGGCATCGATCTTTGTAAGCACGATATCAAGTTCGAAGAGGACAACTGGGAAGCGCCGACGCTGGGCGCGTGGGGCATCGGTTGGCAGGTGATGCTCGACGGGCAGGAGATTTCGCAGTTCACTTATTTTCAGCAATGCGGCGGTTTCGATCTGGAACTGGTTCCAGCGGAGCTGACCTACGGGCTGGAACGCATCAGCGCATTTCTGCAGGGCGTCGAGAGCGTGTACGACATGGAGTGGGCTCCTGGCGTGAAGTATCGCGACGTGCGTTTCAATGATGAGCTGCAGTCGTCGGTCTATAACTTCGAGATGGCGGATATCGATCGTCTGCGGCGGTTGTTCGATGAGTATGAGGGGGAGTGCAAACGGCTGCTGGGTTTGTATGACGAAAAATCGGAGACCAAAGCACGATTCCCGGTGTTGCCGACTTACGAACAAGTTTTGAAGTGCTCCCATTTATTTAATTTGCTCGATGCGCGTGGGGCGATTTCGGTGACGGAGCGCGTGGCGGTGATCAAACGCGTGCGCGATCTGGCAGTCGGCGTCGCAAAGATTTGGGAGAACCAACAGGGAGAAGCCGCATGAGCGAATTCCTGTTGGAAATTGGCACCGAAGAGATTCCGCATTGGATGATTCCGAGCGCTTTGGAGCAGCTCGCGAAGATTGATGTGCTGGGCGAGCCTCTATTTGTCGACGCCACTGCGAGGCGTCTGGTTCTGCTCGCGCGAGATGTTCCCGAGTGCACTCCTGATGAGCAGTTGATCGTCAAAGGTCCTCCGATTTCGGCGGGCGATAAAGCCGCAGCCGGGTTCGCGAAGAAGCAGGGTGTTGAGTTGTCGGCGATGGAGAAGGTGGGCGATTATTACGAGCTTCGTAAGCATGTTCCCGGGCGGCGCGCGATCGATATTCTTTCCGAGACTTTGCCTGGCGCGATTCTGGGGATTCAGTGGCCGAAGACGATGTACTGGACGGGCGGCAAAACCGGTCCTCGATTTATTCGACCGATTCGTTGGATTGTCGCGCTTCTGAATGATGAGGTGGTGCCGTTCGAGATCGCTAGTGTGAAGTCGAGCAATATTACGCGCGGTCATCGTCAATTAGGCGCGTCGTCGATTCCGGTGACGATCGCCAATTACGAATCCGAACTGCGCAAGAGTTTCGTCATTCTGCGATCTGACGAGCGGCGAAAGAAGATCGAGACGGAGGCGAAGGCGCTCGGTGCGAAGCATGATGAAGAGCTGCTGGAGACGCTGACGTTTGTCACGGAATATCCGACGGCGATTCGCGGCGATTTTGATCCTTCGTTCCTGACGCTCCCTGCGGAAGTGCTCAGCACCGTACTGAAGCATCATCAGAAGACGTTTTCCATTGAATCAGCGCCCGGGAAACTAGCGCCGCATTTCGTCGCGATCATGAATACCAAGGATGATCCGGATGGATGGGTGAAGCTTGGCAATGAGCGGGTGATTAAAGCTCGCTTCAATGATGCTCGATTTTTCTTTGATGTGGATCAGCACCGGTCGCTCGCCGATCGTGTCGAGGATCTGAAGAAGGTCACGTTCCAGCAGAAGCTCGGTTCATATTTTGAGAAGACGCAGCGCGTCGTGGAGTTGGTGGAAGAGCTTAGGCGGGAATTCTAATGCGCAGCGCGCGGCGCTGCTTGTGCAAGGCCGATCTAACGACGGAAATGGTGAAGGAGTTCACCGATCTGCAAGGTATCGTCGGCGGGCTGTACGCGCGGCATCAGGGCGAGCACGACGCCGTCGCGAATGGCGATCTACGAACACTACAAGCCGCTCAGCATGGAAGATACGATTCCCTCGACGCCCTCGGGGACAGATTGTGGCTCTGGCGGACAAGCTCGATACGCTGCGCGAATGTTTCCGGATCGGCATGGTGCCGACGGGATCGAAAGATCCATTTGCGCTACGCCGGGCCGCACAAGGCGTCTTGAAGATCATCTTCGAAGCGCCATTCGAAGTGAGGCTCGAAGACCTCTGTCAAGGGCGATCTCGCGCTGCTGGAATTTTTTGAGGAGCGGCTCGCTACTTCCTCACGCGAAATTTATCGGGCTCCATATGACGAGGTTAATGCCGCGCTGGCGGCGACGCCCGCCGAGGTTTCCCTTGACAGCAGCGATTTTGAGGAGCGGCTCAACGCTTTGCATCAGATCAGGCCAACCGAGACTTCGAGCGCATCGCGGCGGCTATCAAGCGCATAAGGAACATTCGCAAGCAGGCCAACTTCAACGGCTGGGAACCGCGTTGCCTGAAAGCAGTTTCAGCGCTGGGCCGGAGCGGACCTTTACCAGCGGTATTACCAGGTTGTGCAGGCGGCAAGCGAGCACCTTCCGAAGGGCGAGTACCTGCGATTCTTGGAGGCGGTCGCGGGTTCACGCCATGCATCGACAATTTTTTGACAAGGTCATGGTGAACGTCGACGAGTCAGGAACGCCGACTTAGCTTCTGTTCGCATCGAATGAGAACGCGATCGCCGATTTTTCTGAATCGTCACGCTGGAGAGAACATGACATTTTACCGACCGTTCGCACGGCTTTTCGCGAGAATCGTCACCTCCGGAGAGTTTCAAGCTCAGAAAAATGAAAAACTACGTTTATTCCTTTGGCAACGGCGCCGCGGATGGCGACGGCAAGATGAAAGACATCCTCGGCGGCAAAGGCGCGGGCCTGGCTGAGATGTCGCGGGCCGGTGTGCCCGTTCCTCCAGGGTTCACGATTTCCACGGAAGTCTGCACCATCTATTTCGAAAACGGCAAGCAGGTGCCGGGCGAGATCAACAATCAGATTTTGAAAGCGCTCGACGAAGCTGGAATCGCAGATCGGCAAAAAGCTGGGCGATCCTGAGAATCCGCTGCTGGTCAGCGTGCGCAGCGGCGCGAAGTTCTCCATGCCCGGCATGATGAACACGATTCTCAATCTCGGCCTGAACGACGAGACGGTGGAGGGGTTGGTGCGCAGGACCAGCAATCCTCGCTTCGCGTACGATTCCTATCGGCGATTCATCCAGATGTTTGGCGAAGTCGCGCTGGATATCGACATGGCGAAGTTCGATGACATCTTCGATGCGCGCAAGCACAAGGCGAAGATCAAGCTCGATACCGATCTGAGCGCCGCCGATCTGCAGGCGATCATCGAGGAGTACAAAAAGCTGGTCCAGAAAGAAACCAAGAAGCCGTTCCCGCAAGATGCGCGCGAGCAGCTTTCGATGGCGCGCGATGCGGTGTTCCGCAGTCTGGTGGAATCCGAAAGCCGCCTACTATCGCAAGATGGAAAAAATCCCCGATGAGATCGGCACTGCGGCGAACGTGCAGGCGATGGTGTTCGGCAACTTGGGCGAGACTTCGGCCACGGGCGTCGGCTTCACGCGCGATCCCGCCACCGGCGAAAAGATGTTCTACGGCGAATTTCTGATCAACGCGCAGGGCGAGGACGTGGTCGCGGGCATTCGCACGCCGCAGCCGATTTCGGAGCTCGACAAGGTCGATGCCCGCCGCGTATCAGCAGCTTCGCGAGATCACCGACCAAGCTCGAACAGCATTATCGCGACATGCAGGATTTCGAATTCACCATCGAAGAAGGCACGCTGTACATGCTGCAGACGCGCAACGGCAAGCGCACCGGGCCGGCGGCGGTGCGGGTCGCGGTCGACATGGTGGAAGAAGGCATGATCGATCCGAAGGAAGCGGTGCTGCGCGTGCAGCCGTCGCAGCTCGATCAGTTGCTGCATCCGGTCTTCGATGCGGCGTCGCTGAAGACGCTGCCGCTGATCGCAACGGGTATCGATGCGTCGCCGGGCGCGGCGGTGGGTCGCGCGGCGTTCAGCGCGGAAGAAGCGGTGGAGCTCGGCAAGACGGTCCGGTGATTCTGGTTCGCAAGGAAACCACGCCCGACGATATTCACGGCATGGATGTCGCGAAAGGAATCCTGACGGCGGTCGGCGGCAAGTCGAGCCACGCGGCGGTGGTGGCGCGCGGCATGGGACGGCCGTGCATCGTCGGCGCGGGCGTCCATCCATATCAACGAGCACGACAAGCAGTTCACGGTGGACGTCGGCGGCAAGACCGTCACGGTGAAGGAAGGCGACTGGATTTCGATCGACGGCGCCACCGCGCAGGTGTATCTGGGCCAGGCGAAGACCACGATGCCCGATCCGAAGCTCGCCGTATTTCGCGCAAGCTGATGACGTGGGCCGACGAATTCCGCGGCAAGTTCGGCGTTCGCGCCAATGCGGATATTCCTCGCGATGCGAAAGTCGCGCGGCATGTTCGGCGCGGAAGGCATCGGGCTGTGCCGCACCGAACATATGTTCTTCGCCGAGGATCGCCTGCCGCACATGCAGGCGATGATTCTGGCTCGCGATGAGAAGACGCGCGCAAAGCGGCGCTGAAAAAACTGCTGCCGATGCAGCGCAAGGATTTCGCCGGCCTGTTCCAGGCGATGGACGGATTCCCGGTGGTCATCCGCACGCTCGATCCGCCGCTGCACGAGTTCCTGCCCAAGCGCGAGGACCTGATGGTGGATCTGGCGCGGCTGCCGTACGCCGACGCCAAGGCAGAAGAAAGAGATGTCGGAGAATTACGGCATCCCGGTCGGCGAACTGAAGAAGGGCTGCCGGAGCTGCTACGTCGCGTGGAAGAGCTGCACGAGTTCAACCCGATGCTGGGCCATCGCGGCTGCCGGCTGGGCATCACTTATCCGGAGATCACGGAGATGCAGGCGCGCGCGATTTTCGAAGCGGCAGTGCAGGTCGCCAAAAAAGGCGTGAAAGTGATTCCCGAAGTGATGATTCCGCTGGTCGGCAACGTGAAGGAGCTGGAGAATCAGAAAGAGATCGTGGTGCAGGTCGCCGACGGAAGTTCTCGAAGCGGCGGGCAGCAGAAGCTGCATTATCTGGTCGGCACCATGATCGAAATTCCGCGCGCGGCGATCACCGCGGATCAGATCGCCAAGGAAGCCGAGTTTTTCAGCTTCGGCACCAACGATCTGACGCAGACGACGATGGGACTCTCGCGCGACGACTACACGAAGTTCTCGAAAGAATACGAGAAACTGAAGATCTTCAAGGCCGATCCGTTCGCGTCGATCGATCAGGAAGGCGTCGGCAAGCTGATCGAGATGGCGATCAAGCTGGGCCGCCAGACGCGACCCGATCTGGACATCGGCATCTGCGGCGAGCATGGCGGCGATCCGAGCTCGGTGGAGTTCTGCTATCGCGTGGGGATGAATTACGTGTCGTGCTCGCCGTATCGCGTGCCGATCGCCAGGCTGGCGGCGGCGCAGGCGGCGATTTCCGGCGACAAATCGGAATCGACGCGAACGGCCTGATTGCCTGGCGCGTCCGATGGCCGGTCACTTTGCCGCTGGCCGACCAACTCATTCCGAGGTTCTTGAGGCGCGGACGTCAGTCCGCGCGCTCGGGAGCACCGCTAGTGGTGTGCGTCACAAATTCCAACTCTTCTGGAACAAGGTGGGCGGACCCCTGGTCCGCGGCCGACGCCCTCGTCGGCCTTTGGCTTCAGCACGCCAGCCGGGCCGGGGGCCCAGCGCGGACGAGGGCGTCCGCCCCACTTAATGTGCGATCTGTGTGACGCACTACACTAGATGGATGAAATTGAAAACGCAAAAACGCTTGTGAACCGAACGGATATCCGGCCTGAATTCTGATGAGCTCAAACGCGCGGCGTCACGTCCGCGCCTCAAGAAAACAGTCGTCGTGGGCGGTATTGAGGCGCGACAGCGTAGAGCGCATTCGTTGGCCGCGTTCCCGCGTTGACACTCTATTACACTCCGGTGCCTCTATCCCCTTGACTCCAGACGATGTTACTGGAATACTAATCTGCGAAAGGGGAATCTATGCGTCTTCCCATCTTTGGCGTTTTCGCCATTGCGACTGTTGCGGCCATCGCTGCGCCGCCGGCTCCCACTCCCGTTACATTTAACAAAGAAGTGCTGCCGATCCTGCAGAAGCGCTGCCAGGATTGCCATCGTCCCGGCGAATCCGCGCCGATGTCTCTGCTCGATTACAAAGACGCGCGCCCCTGGGCGAAATCGATTCGCGCTGCCGTCGCCACCAAGAAGATGCCGCCATGGTTCGCCGATCCGAGCGTGGGACATTTTCTGAATGACCGCTCGCTCTCGCAATCCGAGATCGACACCATCATCTCGTGGGTCGATGCGGGCGCTCCCGAAGGAAATCCGAAAGACGCGCCGATGCCTCGCCAGTTCGTGCAGGGCTGGGAGATGGGCAAGCCCGACATGGTGATCCAGATGCCGGTCGCGTTCAACGTGCCCGCCACCGGGCAAGTCGAATATCAATATGTGATCATCCCCACCGGTCTGACCGAAGACAAGTGGGTGGTGGCGGCGGAAGTTCGCCCCGGCGATCGCTCCGTGATGCATCACGTGATCACGTCCATTCGCGAACCCGGTTCGAAGTGGATGGTCGATATGAAACCCGGCGTGGTGTTCGTGCCTCCCAGAGGCGGGCGTGGCGGACAGCTCGATGGCGGCTTGGTCGGCTACGTTCCTGGACAGGTGATTCGTCCGGCTTCGGAAGGCCCGCATCGCGCCACGCTGTTGAAGGCCGGGTCGGACATCGTGTTCCAGTTGCACTACACGCCGAACGGCAAGGCCACTACCGACCAGACCAAGATCGGTTTGATCTTCGCGAAGGAGCCTCCCAAGGAGAAGCTGATGGGCGGCAATTCGGCGCTGCTCCGGCTGAACATTCCGGCGGGCGATCCGAACTTCACCATGACCGCGACTTCTGTGGTCCCCTACGACGCTGAACTCGTCAGCATGATGCCGCACGCGCACCTGCGCGGGAAATCTTTCGAGTACAGCATCACGCGGCCCGACGGAACCACGGAGAAGGTGCTGAGCGTGCCCAAGTACGATTTCAACTGGCAGCTCACGTACTGGCTCGCGGAACCGATCCATATGCCCAAAGGCACCAAGGTGACCTTGACTGCCGTGTACGACAACTCGCCGAACAACAAGTACAATCCTGATCCGACCAAAGAAGTTCATTGGGGCGAGCAGACCACGGAAGAAATGATGATGGGCTATTTCAACTATGTGGTTGATGCCGGTCAGGACGTTCCGTCGGGTCCGCGCACTCGCGGAACCGGAACGGGCGCGGCGGGCGGTCAGGCTCGCGAGCAGCAGTAGTTTTTTAGTTCAGTTCGAAAATCGAAGCGCGCGGCTCTCACGGGTCGCGCGTTTTTCGTTTAATCCGCTTCAGGATGCTCAAACGGCGTCCCGATGGGCTTGCGGTCTGACCGGCGCACTGGAGCCATGGAGCCGAAGAACCACCTTCGCAAGAGTTGCTCACCATTGCTGTCAATGCGGTTCGAGTACACATATTCGTGCGCGTTAGAAACGGTTACCCGGTTTAAACGAGCAGCCATAAATGCGTCTACCGATCCGACATCGACGGTGAGTGGATAGTGATCTTCGAAGCTGGAAGTCGTTTCAGCGGTGCTCTCAAGGACCGCTGCGCGGCTACGGGCGCAGTGCCGCGCCAAGAACAAGATCGTGGGCGTCAGCGGAAGCGAAATGATCAGATCTGGGTCGATGAATCCTACTCCGCCCTCGACCTCTGCGCCTCGATCGGCCCACATCGCGACTGGGTTATCGGAGGTCAAGAACGCAACAGACGAGACGTTGCGACAGACCGTCCAGTTCATGCTACAAAGCAGCCTTTCAAAGTTAGGCGCGTTGACGACCATTGCGAACTGGGGATCATTGGTGCCAAAGGACAACCCAACGCCAGACGCCTCATCTCTGAGGAGGCGAAAGAAGCGATCCGTCCTCGAGGCTTGGAAACTGATAAATCTACTGAGTGCGCGCCACTGCCAGTATCGCGGCGAGCCTCCGGAAGCGATGGCGTTTACAGTCGGGGGAAGACCGTTGTCGATCAGGCGTAGTAGATCGGTCTCAATGCGAAGGTCTTGCGCGCCGTCTTTCGTCTCGACGGTGTACAGGTCCCGATGGACAGACGCGTCCCTGACGCTAATCGGCTTGTATTCGCCGTCGCGGCAAGAGCGCCACAGATGCGGATTTCGGCGTGAAAGAGTCTTATCGGCAAACGGACGTAGGTAGCCCGAAGATACATCGTGCATGCGACTCACTCGGCTCGCCATCACCCGAGTATAGCGGCCAACGCCGTGCGTCATCCCGAGAGCTGTATCATCAAATCGAGCCCCATGACGGAATACAAATACACTGTGCTCTTCGAACCGGCCGAAGAGGGTGGGTTCATCGTCACCTGTCCCGCGCTGCCTGGACTCGTGACCGAAGGCGACACCCTCGACGAAGCTCGCGCGATGGCGCAAGATGCGATTCGCGGCTACATCGAGAGCCTTCAGAAAGATCACCTCCGATCCCTTCCGACAAGACTCCCGTCAAGGAAGAGATCCGCATACTCCTGCCTGAATCGGCATGAGTCGCAAGCTCCCCGCGCTGACACCGAAGGATGTTCTGCGCGTGCTCAAACGTGCCGGGTTCTTCGTTCATCACGTGACAGGCAGCCATCACATCTTGAAGCATCCCGAAAAAGGGAACCTGCGTGTCACGATCCCGTGGCACAAGCGCGATCTCAAGCGTGGCACGCTCGCCTCCATCGTTGAGCAGGCGGGTTACTCGGTCGACGAGTTTGCCGACCTTCTCTGAGCCACTACCCATCGTTCATAATGGCAGCACCGTGCGCTGGCACTTCATTTTCGAATCGCTCGCCTACATCGTCGCGTTCCGCATCTACCTGCGCGACCGCAAGGCTCTGGGCGACCACCTCGATCAGCACACCCGCTGGAACGTGATCGTCGCGGCGGTCGTCGGTGCGGCGCTCGGATCGAAGCTGCTCTATCTGCTCGAAGATCCCGCGCAAACCGCCGCCCGCTGGACCGATCTCCAATATCTGTGGGGCGGCAAAACCATCGTCGGCGCGATCCTGGGCGGGACTATCGCGGTTGAGCTGATGAAGCTGCGCTCGGGTATCCGCACCCGCACCGGCGATCTGTTCGCGATCCCGCTGTGCATCGGCATCGCCATCGGACGCATCGGCTGCCTGATCGCCGGCAAGCAGGATGATACGTTCGGCTTGCCGACGTCACTTCCCTGGGGAATCGATCTGGGCGACGGAATAAAGCGTCACCCAGTTCAGATCTACGAAATGATCGCGATGATCGTTCTTGCCGCACTACTCTCCCGCGTACGCACGCCGCGATTCGCTGTTGGCGATCGTTATCGCCTTTTCATGCTCGCGTATTTTTCCTGGCGGCTCGCCGTCGATAGCCTCAAGCCCGGCGTCCACTTCGCCGGCCTCAGCGTGATCCAATGGACCTGCGCCGCCGCGCTCCTCTGGTATCTGCCCGACCTCTTCCGCATCGCCGGATGGACAAAACGAAACGAGGCACTCGCCCATGGCTGAACGCATTCGCCCGTACATGTTTTATGACACGGCCATCTCCATCTGCTCTAAGTGTTATCGCCGCGCCGAAGGCAAAATCATTTTCGAAGATGGAAGCGTCTATCTGCTGAAGCGCTGCCGGTGCATGGCAATGAACGTGTATTGATGGCGGACGATATCGATTACTATCGGCAGCTGCCGCGAAGTCTTCATCAAGCCTCCCGAGATGCCGCCGCAATACAACATGCCGGTCCGATGGGATTGTCCCTACGATTGCGGCCTGTGCACCGATCATGAACAGCATTCGTGCCTCACGCTGATCGAAGATCACTGATCATTGCAATCTGGAATGCCCCATTTGCTACGCCGCCAGCGGTCCGGCGCGCACAGCTATCGCTCGCTTGAGCAGATCGAGCCGATGCTGGATGCCGTGGTTCGCAATGAGGTCCGCCCTGATGTTGTCCAGATCTCCGGCGGCGAACCCACGCTGCATCCCGATTTCTTCCGCGTTCTGGACCTGGCAAAGCAGCGGCCCATCCAGCATCTGATGCTCAACACCAACGGCATTCGCATCGCGAATGAGGACGGGTTCGCCGAACGGCTCGCGGAGTACATGCCGGGGTTCGAGATTTATCTGCAATTCGATTCGTTTGAATCCGCGGCGCTGATGGAACTGCGCGGCGCCGATCTTCCCAACATTCGCATGCGGGCGATCGAAAAGCTCAACCAGTTGGATATTTCGACATCGCTGGTGATCACGCTGAAGAAGGGCGTGAACGATCGACGAGATCGGACGCATCATTGACTGGGCTTCGGAGCAGCCGTGCGTCCGCGGCGTCGTGCTGCAGCCGTCCAGGCGGCCGGCCGTCACGAAAAGTTCGATCCGGCGCGCGATCGGCTGACGCTCACCGAAGTCCGCCGCAAGATTCTGGAACAGACGAAATTGTTCGCGCCTGAAGACGTGATCCCGGTGCCTTGCCATCCGGACTCGCTCGCCATGGCTTACGCGCTGAAGCTGAACGGCAAGGTGATTCCGCTCACCGGCATGATCGATCCCAAGATTCTGATCGAAGGCGGCCGCAATACCATCGTGTTCGAGAGCGATGAGAGCCTGCATCATCAGATCTTCAAATTGTTTTCGACCAACCACTCGCCCAAATCGAGCGCGACTACTTTGCACGATCTGCTGTGCTGCCTGCCGCAGGTGATGGCACCGATGAATATCGATTACCGCAGCGTGTTCCGCGTGATCATCATGCAGTTCATCGACGCGTGGGGATTCGACGTGCGCAGCGTGAAGAAGAGTTGCGTGCACATCGCGCATCCCGATGGCCAGCGCATCATTCCTTTCGATACGTATAATCTGTTTTATCGCGACCATCTGGAACGCGACATTCTGCAGCCGCTGCGGCGCGAACGGGAAGGGAACTTCGCGGCTTCCCTCACGCAGATCGGGAGCTAATCGATGACCACGCCACCGCCGGTGCCGCCTCCGATCGAACCGCCGAGCTTCGCGCCGATCAGTCCCAATAACGGCTCCATCATCGCGGGATGTCTCACCGGCTGCGCGATACAGATCGGTTTCTTCGCACTCGGCGCGTTACTCTCCTTCTTGTTCGAGTCGCAGATCGTCAGAATGGGGCTTGGTAAGTATGAGGGGTTCGTCTTTATGAGCTGGGGACTCACCCAGTGGATCGGGATCATCCCCATGATTCGATCGAACCAATCCCAGGGGAAAAGCAAAAACGTGCAAGGCCTGATCATCACGGGCGCGATCGGAGTGCTGCTCAGCACCGCGTGCGCCTCCATGCTTTCCAATCTCGGCAACATGCACTGAGGCTTCCACGGCGGATGCGTGACAATAAGGTATGGCTTCCGTGAATACGACTTCTGTGATCCTTCGCGATCCAGAGATTATGAGCGGCACTCCTTGCTTCCGCGGGACTCGCGTGCCGCTGCAGAACCTTTTCGACTATCTCGAAGGCGGCGAGACGCTCGACCGCTTTCTACACGGCTTTCCAACCGTCTCACGGGAGCAGGCTCTCCAGGCGCTTGAAGAAGCCAAGGAATTGCTGCTAGCGCAGGTCTGATGAAACTTCTGCTCGATGAGTGCATCGACGAAGATTTACGGCACTTATTAAGCGATCACGAGACGCAAACCGTTCGATATGCGGGCTTCGCAGGCCTCAAGAACGGACGACTGCTCGATGCGGCAGAGCAAGCCGGATTTGAAGCTCTGATCACAATCGATCGCGGCCTCCGTCATCAGCAGAGAATTGCCGGCCGCATGATCGCGCTGTTGGTCGTAGCAGCGAAGAGCAGTAAACTTCAAGATATCGAGCCCAGAGTTCCCGCCATCCTCCAAGTCCTCCGCACCATCCAGCCCGGCGAGATCGTCGTCATCAGTTAGCCCCGCCGCCCATTCCGCGATATCCTAATCTCTCTATGCGCAAGACCCTGCTCCTCGCCCCTCCCGTACTCCTCGCCGCCATCCTGCTGGCCCAGGACCGCGTCGATCTACCCACCACCGCGAAAATCCGCAGTGAGGAACTGGAACACTCCCAGATCATGCGGATCGAACACATGCTCACCGATCGCTACGGTCCGCGTATGACCGGCACTCCCAATCACGAAGCCGCGGCCAAATGGGCCGTCGCCGAGATGACGCAATGGGGCATGAAGAACGCGCATCTGGAGCCGTGGGATTTCGCGCGCCCCGGCTGGCTGAATGATCGAGCCACGGCGTTCATCGTCGCGCCCGTGAAACAAAATCTGAAATTCGAAGTGCTCGCCTGGACGCCGTCGACCAAGGGCACCGTTACAGCGTCGACCGTGGAGCTCGATCGCACGCCGGAAGGTCCGGAAATTCCGCGAAATAACGATAATGCCGGCGGCGGTCGTGGAGGTCGCGGTGGACGCGGCGGTGGACCGCAGCACTACGGCCCCACGCAGGAGCAGATGGACGCGTGGGTCGCCGCGAATAAAGATCGCGTGCGCGGCAAGATCGTGCTGATCGGACCTGCAGCCGTCATCCCGGTCGATCTCGAAACTCCGCAGCCCAAGCGCCGCGCCGATGAAGATGTGAAGGCGCAGTACGAAGGCGACGGCGGTCGAGGCCGAGGTGGCAATGGCCGTGGAGCCGGCCGTGGTGAGCCTGACCCGAAATATCTCAGCAACGCCAAGATTCGCGACGCGGTGGATCAGATGCTGATCTCGGGTGGCGCGGTCGCGCGCATCAACGATGCGGCGCGTCCCGGCGGTCTCATCGTCGCACAGCAGCATGGCGCGTACGATCCTTCGAAGACCGTTCCGACTATCATCGTTCGCAATGACGATTACGGCCGCATCGAACGCCTGCTCGCCGACAAGGTCGACGTCAAGGTCGAACTCAACATTCAGAACACCGTCTATCCCGAAGGCAAGACCAGCTATAACGTGGTCGGCGAAATTCCCGGCAGCGATAAGAAAGCTGAGGTCGTCATGCTGGGCGGCCATCTCGATTCCTGGCACAGCGCCACTGGCGCGACCGATAACGGCATCGGCAGTTCCATCATGCTCGAAGCCGCGCGCCTGATTCAGTCGATGGGACTGAAGCCGCGCCGGACGATTCGCGTCGGGTTGTGGTCGGGTGAAGAGGAAGGCTTGCTGGGATCGCTGGCGTATGTCGCGCAGCACTTTGGAACCGCCGAGAATCCCAAGCCTGAATGGTACAAGCTCGATTGCTATTTCAATGTCGATACCGGCACCGGCCGTCTGCGCGGCGCGGGAGTTTTCGGACCGCCTGAAGCGGCCACGTTCCTGCGACCTGTCTTCGCGCAATTCACCGATTGGGGTTTGTTCGGCGCCAGCACCACCGCCAGCCGCGCCACCGGCGGCACGGATTCGACGTCGTTCAACAACGCCGGACTGCCCGGCATCGGCTTCCAGCAGGATCCCATCGAGTACAACAGCCTCACGCATCACACCAATCTCGATACGTATGAGCGCATCATTCCTTCCGACGTGAAGGAAGCGGCGGCGGAAGTGGCGGCCGCAGTGTGGCACGTCGCCAATCTGGATCAGATGGTCCCGCGCTTTACGAAGGAGACCATGCCCGCTTACGTCAAGCCGAATTAGTGGCGCGCTATCGAGGCGCGGCCGCACTGGCCGTGCTGTTCGTCTTTAGCTGGCCCCTAATCGTGAATCTGTCCGGGGGCCAGCGATCCATCACTTCCGCCGGCGACGATCTCCGCACCGTCGCCGTCGAATGGACGATTATCGCGATCCTGGCCGGGTTCGCGTTCGGATTGCAGCGCCTGCGCCCGGAACATTTTCGACTCGCGATGTTCGGCGGACGCGACCTGCTCTGCATGATCGGCCTGCTGATCGTGATGTATCCACTTGTAGGCGTGGTCAGTCATTTCGTCGCGCATCCCAAGTTCGATCCCAAGCAGCTCGCGGCAATTCCGTTCAGCATTCGCCTGATGCTTCCGATCACCGCCGGAGTCTGTGAGGAATTCATGTTTCGCGGTTTTGCGATAGAAGAGATCGGACTGCTCACCGGAAGCCGCTGGCTAGGCGCGGTCCTGTCGGTGATCTTTTTCGGGTTGGGTCACGTTGGAACGTACGGCGTATCCACCGCCGTATTTCTTCCGATGACGATCGGCCTGGTGATCACGATTCTCTACATGTGGCGAAAAAATCTTCCGTTATGCATGCTGATGCACACCATCATCGATTCCGTCTCGCTGTTGCTGATCCCCGCGCTCGCGAAGCACTGAACGATGCGGCGCCTGCTCATCCGTCCCGGTGCGATTGGCGATTGCATCCTCGCGCTGCCGGAGCTTGAGTGCGCTCGCGCCGATTACACCGAGGTCTGGGCGCCGCGCGCGGTGCTGCCGCTCATCCAATTTGCAGATCGCACTCGCGCGATTGCCGATACCGGCCTCGATCTCATTGGTGTACGCGACGACGCTTGTCTGACCGAACTCGAATCCTTCGATTCCATTTATTCCTGGTACGGAACACGTCACATCGCTTTTCGCGATGCAGTGAAACATCTCCCGTTCACGTTCTTTCCTGCTTTGCCGATCAATGCCATCGGCACGCCGAGCATTCGAGTTCCCGATTTGCCGAAAGAGAATCTCGCGATCCTGCATCCGTTTTCAGGCAGCGCGAAAAAGAACTGGCCGATCGAAAACTTTTGCGATCTCGCCTCGCGTCTCGATCAGCCCGCGAAATTTTGCGCGGGTCCCGGCGCGACGCATATCGAAAATCTCTACGACCTCGCCTGCTGGATCTCAACCGCGAGCGTGTACATCGGTAACGATTCCGGCATCACCCATCTCGCCGCCGCCGTCGGAACGCCGGTCGTCGCCATCTTCCTCGCCACCGATCCGCAAATCTGGAGGCCCAGAGGTGATTCAGTGATCGCACTCGAACATCCTACGGTCGACCAAGTCCTCGCCGCCGCGAACCGTCATCCGCCGCTAATGTCATCGTCACTTCGTTCAACACGCGAGGAATCAGATCCGTCATGTCGACCCCGTGCATATTGCGCAGCGCCGCATTTGCCGATCGTGAAAATCTGCGCGCCGCAGCCTCGTCGCGACGCGTGCCCAGATCGATCACTGCGTCGATCACCCGAGCCTCCCGCGCGATCAGATCCATCAGCGCCTTAGGCCGCTTCTTCACCGCCAGCACCACGTCCTGATACCAAACCGGCAAGTATCGGCGCGACAACTCCGCGCGGCCTTCCTCGCGCAGTCGCTTTTCGATCGCGGCCAGCGCGCGCTGCGTCGGAGTGCCGATCGACCGCATGGCACCGAGTAGTGCCGCCGGATCCGCCGCGTCCCACGTGAACTCCGTTTTCGATTTTCCGTAGAACACGCGGCACGCCGAATAAACCACCATGGGGTGCGCTTCCACTCGATCTTCAAATTGCGCCGCGTCGCGGAAATAGAGCTCCGGAACCCAGCGTCGCATACCTTGCTGCAACGCCACGGATACGCGCTGCCACGTGCGAAAGTAGCCCGGATCGTTTTCCGCCGGAACAGTCGGCCACGGATCGCAATCGACCATACAGAGAAATTCTTGGCTCACCATGCGATGAGTCTACGCCCTCGCCGCAAACTTCCCAGCGGTCGGCCGCACGCAACTCCTGTACGATAAACAGATTATGCATCGCCGACAATTTGTCACCGCCCTCGCCGCCGCTGGCACTTTGACTTCTGAAACCATGCAAGCGCAACCTGCAAAAACCCGCAAGGGCCGCCTTTCGCAATGTGTCACCAAGGGCGTCTTTGCGCCGAACACGCCGCTCGATCAGATGGCCGCCGACGCCGCGCGCCTCGGTTGCAAAGGCTTCGATCTCATCGAGCCTGCCGATTGGCCCACTCTCGCCAAACACGGCTTGCTTCCCACCATGTATCCGCCCGGCCCTGGCGGCTCCATTTCGAACGCGCTCAATCGCACCGAAAATCACGATCGTCTGGAGCCGCTGATGCGCACCGCGATCGATCTGAGCGCCGCCAATCACGTCCCCAACATCATCACGTTCTCCGGCAATCGCCGAGGCATGTCCGATACCGAAGGCGCCGACAACTGCGTCGCGTTCCTGAATCGCATCAAAGGCTACGCCGAAGAAAAGGGCGTGACGATCTGCATGGAGCTGCTCAACAGCAAAGTGGACCACAAGGATTACATGTGCGATCACACTGCGTGGGGCGTCGGCGTGATGAAGCGCGTCGATTCACCGCGCATCAAATTACTCTACGACATTTACCATCTGCAGATCATGGAAGGCGACATCGCGCGCACCATTCGTGAGAACATCCGCTGGATCGGACATTTTCATACCGGCGGCAATCCCGGCCGTCACGAAATCGACGGCACGCAGGAGCTGAACTATCGCTTCGTCGCGACCGTCATCGCCGATCTCGGCTTCACCGGCTACGTCGCGCACGAATATTCGCCCGCACGCGGTCACGATGCATTGAAGAGTCTCGATGAAGCCCTGGACATCTTCGACGTATGACCCAGCTTCCCGGGCTGCCATTTGAGGCGCGGACGTTAGTCCGCGCGCTTGGGAACAACGCGCCCAACCGCGCGGACTCACGTCCGCGCCTCAAGCGCCCCGGCGCTTTGAGCCAGTACGCGACGATGGTGCTTGTGCTTGGGACGCTAGCCTTCGCACAATCGCCGAACGATCTACCGCTCATGCCGTGGCCCGCGACCGTCACTCGCGGTGCCGGCGAATTCGCGATTGCCCAGACCTTTACCGCTGCGATCAGTGGCACTGGCTCGACTGACCCGCGCGTTCGCAACGCAGCCAACCGGCTGCTCTATCGCTTGTTCCGAGAAACCGGCATCCCCATCGCCCAGACGCTTTCGAAAACCAACCCGACGCTCGCCATCATCGTCGAGCGCAAGCATCCCGGCCTGCAAAAGCTCGGTGACGACGAGTCGTATCACCTCTCCATCACAGCCGATCGCGTCCGCATCTCCGCCACGGAACCCCTCGGCGCCCTGCGCGGCATCGAAACATTCCTGCAACTGGTGCGATTAGGACCCAACGGCTACACCGCGCCCATCCTTGATATCGACGACCACCCGCGCTTCCCGTGGCGAGGACTTTCGCTCGACGTCTCGCGCCACTTCATTCCGGTCGATGCAATGAAGCGCACCATTGACGGGCTCGCCGCCGTCAAGCTCAACGTGCTGCACTGGCATCTTTCCGACGATCAGGGCTTCCGCGTCGAATCGAAAAAATATCCCAAGCTGCAGGAAAAAGGCAGCGAGGGGCTCTTTTATACACAGGCAGAAATTCGCGACATCATCGCTTACGCGGCCGATCGCGGCATTCGCGTCGTCCCTGAATTCGACATGCCCGGCCACGCGACAAGCTGGTTCCCGGGTTATCCGCAGCTCGCCAGCGGCACCGGCCCGTACCAGATCGTGAACGATGCCGGCGTCCTCACCGCGACCATGGATCCGACCAAAGAATCCACCTACAAAGTTCTGGATGGCTTCATCGGCGAAATGGCCAAGCTGTTCCCCGACGCGTATTTTCACATCGGCGGCGATGAAGTCGACCCCAAAGGCGAATGGAAGCAGAACCCGCACATCGCGGCGTTCATGAAGAAAAATAAGCTGCGTGATTTCCCCGCGCTGCAGGCTTACTTCAACAAGCGCGTTCTGAAGATCGTGACCAAACACGGCAAGCGCATGGAAGGCTGGGACGAAATCCTCCATCCCGATCTGCCTAAATCGAGCATGATTCAATCCTGGCGCGGCGCGAAATCGCTGGCGCAGGCCGCGCGCGAAGGCTACAGCGGCATTCTTTCGGCCGGATATTATCTCGATCTGATGCAGCCCGCCTCGCAGCATTACGCGGTCGATCCACTTAAAGGTGAGACGGCGTCGCTCACGCCGGAAGAGCAGAAGCGAGTCCTGGGCGGCGAAGCGGCCATGTGGGAAGAACTGGCCACCATGGAAAATATCGACGTGAAGTTGTGGCCGCGTCTGGCCGCCATCGCCGAACGATTCTGGTCGCCCGAAGACGTGACCGATGTGCATTCCATGTACGCGCGGCTCGACGCCACCAGCCGCTGGCTGGATCTGAACGGCATCGCACATCTGAGCGAGATTCGTGAAATGCAGGCGAGGCTGGCCGGTCCGTTCGATCCCGCGCCGCTGGCGATGCTCGCGTCGATTCTCGAGCCGATCAAGGGCTACACCCGCCATCGCGCGCGAAAATACGGCAGCCTCGCGTCGTTCAATCGACTGGTGGACGCGATCCCGCCGGAGAGCGAAGCCGCTCGCCGCTTCCGCGATGCCGTGGATCGGGGCGATAAAGATTACGTGCGAGCGCGCCTGATCGAATGGCGCCGCAACGCCGACGCCGTGATGCCAATGCTGCAGAGCAATGCCGATCTGGCGGAGATTGTAGAAGTCGCGAAAACCGTCGCGGATTTATGCTCGATTGGTCTTGATGCGCTGGATGGCAAGCTCGACGGTTCGCGCCTCACCGACGATTCCAAACCCAAAGCAGAAATGCTAATCCAAATTGCCCCGGGGATTCAGAAGCTCGTGCAAGCGTACTGACTTTCAAAAGTGCTGATAAAGGCCCTCGGAATGATCTTTCGAGCGCACCTTATTAAGTCTTCTTGGAAAACCGCCGATTGCAGACCGAGCCCGTCGTTGGAGGTGCAACGGATGGAATATCGCGCCCTTTTGAACATCGGCTTGCTTGGCGTCGCCCTTGCGAGCTCCGCACCCGCGCAGTCAAGCCCGGCAGTTACAGTGGACGCTGTAATGAGCGCGGAGCAGCTCCGGAAAACTGGAGTGGACCGGCTGACGTCGGCGCAGCGGAATGCGCTGGATCAATGGCTTTCTGAGTACACGCTACTGGTAATTCAGGTCGCTCAGGGCTCACCGAAGCCGGCCAACTCCATCCCGGGGGCTTACCCAGGAAGCACCGGGGGCCGCTGGATCAGATCGAAGGCGGACAATGGAGCCATCGTCATCTTGGAAGATGGATCAATGTGGGAGATCAACTCACTCGATCGGGTCAATACAGCACTGTGGCTCCCCTTCACTAACGTGACGATCCTAAAGGCAAGTTACGATAGGGGACTACAAATACACACTGATAGATACTGAGGATGGCGAGAAGGCGCTCGCGAAGTACCTGGGCAAGCAATGAAAGAGTTGCGAGCCCGCCGCGTGCTGGCGGATTGTCGGTGGGCGCTGGCGCAGTACAGTGCCGAACTGTCCGGTCCGGCGTTGCGCGTTGCATGGGTTGGCATCGTGACGCTCCTCCGCGCCGTTGGACACGTCCTCGTCAATACTGACTCCAAACAAGACTCGGAGGTTGATCAAGCTCATAGGCAGTTGTGGGAAGCATGGACTTCGACGAAACCAGAGCCGACAATCTTCTGGGAATTTATCGACCATGAGCGAAACAGCGTATTAAAGCAGTACGAGTTCGGCTTCGAGCGGACCTTCGGGTTCGGCGCACGGAGGAGGCCCACTGACGATCGAGCTGCGAGGCGATTTGCTTGCGCGTTCTGAGGCGGGTGAACCGGTGCAAGAGGTGCGCAATTTGAAGTCGCTAATAACGGATGGGCCTTTTATAGGGCGGTCTGAAGGCGAAGTCGCTGCGGAGGCCGTCGAGTGGTGGGAGCAAGCCCTGACGGAAATCGAGCGCCGCGCCCAGTCGCTTATTAGATGACGAACGCCGACAGGGGCGTGCCACCACGAATCTCGGCGCTCCGCGGGACGCGGTCGCCAGTTGAGGCGCGACAGTCATGGAGCGCGCTTGGGCGCAACGGCTCGGTCGGGTTCAACTGGCGTCGCGACGGCGCAACCTGCCCGGACCTCCTTGCCCACCGGACACTGCGGACCGTTCGATAATTGCGCAGCCCAAACGCGCTCCATTACTGTCGCGCCTCAACAACGCGCTCGAGCGCGTGTAACTTCCCAGCGGATTCCTGGTAAAGCATGCATGCGATTCATTGCCGGCGCGACTGCCTTCCTTTCCATAGCAGCGTCTGCGCAATCCCAGGCTTTCCAAACCGTCTCCATCAAACCCAGCCGCAACTCCGCCGACGGCACCAGCATGCACACCTCGCCCGGCCGATTCAGAGCCGCGAGCGTTACCCCTCACGAACTCCTGCTCTACGCATTCGGAGCCAGAGACTCGCAGCTCATCGGCGGACCCGATTGGCTCACCAAGGACAAGTTCGACATCGAAGCCGTAACCGGAACACCCGACAATCCGGATCGCACCACCTTACAGCCCCTGCTGCAAGCGATGTTCGCGGATCGATTCAAGCTCAAGTTCCATCGCGAAACGAGAGACCTTCCGGTCTACTCGCTGGTGATCGCGAAAGGCAGCCCGAAACTGACCGCGCATTCCGGCGGTGGCGAGCCTCAAGCGGGCGTCCGAGCCAGCTCCGGAAAGTACGTCGTCAACGCCCGCAAGACCACCATGAAATCCTTCGCCGACCTGCTGGGCCGCCAGACCGACCGCCTGGTGATCGACAACACCGGCCTCGCCGGCGAATTTGATTTCAGGCTGGCGTGGAGCGATCTCGCCACCGTCGATTCAGGCGACGTGTCGCTGTTTACCGCGATCCAGGATCTGGGATTGAAGCTCGAACCGGCGAAGGGGCCGGTTCCGGTCTTCGTTATAGAGAGCATCGAACGGCCCTCGGAAAACTGAAGCTCTTTGTGGAACCCCGATTGTTTAACCGCTCCCTTTGGTCACGGCTCTGTACGGTGTTGATTCCACGAACGCCCGCAACGAGCCGCGATTAAAAGGAGCGGTTTAACACCAGCGGACTCAGCACCAGGCGTCCGAACGCGATGAACGCCATCAACAGTCCCAGCACTCCGCTCATGACGATCGGCGTCATCTCGCGATACTTGACGTGAACGAAAACGAAGATGATGCTCTCGATCGCCAGGATCGCGGCGGCCACCACGGTGAGCTCCGGCTGCCAGTGAAACGCGCCGGGGACGATCAGCCCGATCACGCAGATCAGCTCGGCAATGCCAAGCGCCGTCCACGCTCCCCGCGGCAACGCGCCAAAGGACGGGACGCCCTCGCTCGCCTTGTCGAACAGGAAGACTTTCATGACGCCCGACGCTCCGTACATCAGCGCGGCCAGGATCTGTAGCACCCACAACAGGATGTTCATGGGTACTTATGATATCCGACCGTGCGCTTATCGAACTCGATGCCGTCGCACCCCGATCAGCAGGCCGCCCAATCCGCCCATGCACAGCCATAGCGATGCCGGTTCCGGCGCGCTCGGCGGCGCGTCTGATCCCGCCGTGACCTGCATCACATACGGTCTATCCAACGACGAATCTGCGAATGCTCCGAACGTATTCGTGTAAGGATAGTCGCCGCTCGCCACAAATTCGCCGCTGACTCCCGTGCCCGAAACAGAACTCGCGGTCTCCCACAGCGGACCGTTCGCAGAAACCGCTGCCCCATTCAGGGCGATCCAATACCGCGTTCCAGCCGAGAGAGCCGGATTGGCACTCAACGACTCGGCGTAGATGGCGGCGTTGGTAGTTAAAGAGGAGTCGGCTATGGTGGCGAGGTTGGTGATAAACGCGCCAGGGCAATCGGACGTGCCTAATCCCCCGCAGCTCGTATCGTCGCCATAGAGCGCGACTGTAATCGTGCCGCCATCCGATGGCAAACCGTCGGCAAGGCCAAGTTCCAGGCCGGAAAGAGCGCCAGACGCGCCTCCAGTCGAAAAGGAGTTGAATAACGTGGTGCCCAATATGAAATCGCCGCCGCTCGTCAATAAAGGCGTATTGTCGTACACTACGGTGGTCGCAAACGCGCAACCGCCCCACAACAACCACGCGACAGCCACGCCTGAAGAAATTCTTTTCATTTGGTTGGTCTGCCAACAGAATATATCCAGAGCCCCAAGATCCCACTACGAGTTCTTGTAGTCCCGTGCAGTGTTCCTGATCAACACCGCCGCGCTTACCGAACTCGCCAGCGCGAGCCCTGCTGCCAGCCACAACACCGCGCGATACCCCGCGACGAACGCTTCGTCGATCGCCTCGCGACCGCTCGCGTCCTCCGTTTGCGCCGCCGCGAGTTTGGATCGCTGCGCCTCGATCTTCGCTCGCACCGCAGGCGCAACGTGAGCTCTGTCATTCGCCGATCGAGCGTGCTCTGGAAAATCCCACTCAACAACACGCCGAACACCGCGATCGGCCAATAATCCCGCGACGCGCGGACACGGCATTGTTGATCCCGGAAGCCGCTCCCGCGTGCCTCTGCTCCACCGCGTTCATCACGGTAGTGGTCAGCGGTGCGACGCTGATCGCCATTCCGAGCCCCAGCACCATCACGGCGGGAAAATACGTCGCCCAGTACGAACCGCCGATCCCCGGCCTCGCAAACAGCGCCAACCCGGCGGCCGCGATCAGCGGGCCGATCACCAGCGGCTTTTTCGCGCCATAGCGATCCAGCAGTCCGCCCGACCATCGCGACAACAAAAACATCAGCAGAATGAACGGCAGCAGACGCCGCGCCCGCTTCGGTCGGCGAATAGCCTTGCACCTGAATCAAATCCAGCGGGAAAAAGAACAGCATGCCGCTCAGCGCGGAATAGAGGAAGAGAGTGAGCAGATTCGCTCCGCTGAAATTGCAGGAACGGAACAAGCCGCAGCGGCACCATCGGCGACGGCGTGCGCGATTCCCAATACAACAGTCGCGATCAGCGCGACGGCGCCCACCACGCCCGCGTCGCCACTCGATTCGATCAGCGCCAAGCACGATGCCGCCGAATCCCAGCACGGCCAGCAAGCCGCCCAGCCAGTCGAACCTGCCACTCGCGTCGCTCGCCCGGCTTTCCGGAACTTTCCAGAGAGATAGCACCAGCGACCGCCGCGCCGATCGGCACGTTGATGAAGAACACCCATCGCCACGATGCCGTGCTGCACGAACCATCCGCCCATCACCGGACCGATCGCCGCGGTGATCGACGTAAATCCCGGACCACGTTCCGATCGCGCGCCCGCGTTCGCTCTCCTCGGGAAAATTCGCGCTGATCAGAGCCAGGCTGCCCGGCACCAGCAGCGCCCCGCCAATTCCCTGGATACCTCTGGCGACAATCAGGTGCCCGATGTTGGGCGCCAATCCGCACCACGCCGAGGCTACCGAGAAACAGGACCACGCCCGGCAGGAACATCTTTGCGCCGGCCGTACAGGTCGCCCAGCGATCCGCCGATGAGCAGCAGCGCCGCCAGAAACAGCGCGTACGATTCCACCACCCACTGCACGTCCGCCAGCGTCGCACCCAGTGCCGATTGCAATGCCGGCAGCGCGACGTTCACCACCGTTCCATCAATGAACGCCATGCTGGAACCCAGGATGGTCGCGGCCAGAATCCACCCGCCGTTGCGAGTCTGCGGCATCGTCGCCTCGATTCTATCTAAACATTTGCGCTAGAATCGGCTACGACCCCCGTTCGAGTTTGAGCGAAATCTGAGGCATCGTCATGCAACCTTCGGCCGCTCCCGAACCCACGCCCGATTTTCAAGCTCTATTCGAATCCGCGCCCGGACTTTATCTGGTCCTCAAGCCTGATTTAACGATTCTCGCGGTCAGCGATGCCTATCTGCGCGCTACCATGACGCTTCGGGAAGAGATTCTCGGAAGAGGCATTTTCGACGTTTTCCCGGACGATCCCGCGGACGCCACAGCCAACGGCGTTTCCAATTTGGGCGCATCGTTGCAACGTGTGCTGCAAAGCACCGCCGCCGATACCATGCCAATTCAGAAGTACGATATTCGCCGGCCCGCCGCGGAAGGCGGCGAATTTGAAGAGAGATTTTGGAGCCCCGTCAACTCTCCCGTGTTCGATTCCCGCCATCGTGTCCGTTACATCATCCACCGCGTCGAGGACGTCACCGAATTCGTTCACCTGAAGCAGCGCGAAACTCAGTATGCCGAAATCACGGAAGAACTCCGCGGCTATGCCGAGCGCATGGAAGCCGAAATTTATCAGCGCGCCCGGGATCTCCAGCAGAAAAATATAGAACTCGATCGGGCGGACCGGGCCAAGGATCAGTTTCTGTCCGGCATGAGCCACGAATTACGCTCGCCCTTGCATACCGTGATCGGATTTTCTGAATTGTTGGGCGAAGAATCCCACGGATCTCTGAACGAAAAGCAGAAGCGCTTCGTCGGCCATATTCATACCGATGCTCTGCATCTGTTGGATCTGATCAATGAGATTCTCGACCTGAGCAAGATCGAGGCCGGACGGCTGGAGTTGCGCCTGGAGACATTCGACGCCGGCCCTGTCATCGAAGAAGCGGTGGACTCCATCCGGGCGCGTGCCGAAGCCAAGTCGATTCGCCTTCAAACCAACATCCCAGCACTTCCCGCAATCGGCGCCGACCGGGTGCGTCTCAAGCAGATCCTGCTGAACTTACTCAGCAATTCCGTCAAGTTTACTCCCCAGGGAGGCGAGATTCGAGTGGATGCGTCGGCAATTCCCGGCTGGGTGAAGATCGCCGTTTCCGATACGGGCATCGGAATCCCCACCGAGCAGCACGCTGCGGTTTTCGATAAATTCCGCCAGATTGCGGCGGCCACGCTGAGCAATCGCGAAGGGACCGGGCTCGGGCTGGCGATCACCAAGGCTCTGGTGGAACAACACGACGGCGTGATTTCGCTGCGGAGTGAGCCCGGCCAGGGGACCTGCTTCACGTTCACCATGCCGGAGTCCCGTCCGCACCTGTAGCGTTCGCCAAAATCGTCCGATATCTTCGATATGGGCGCTCGAACATGCTCGTTCTTTCTGATTTGCGCGACGCTTCCGGCCTGGGGACAGCACAGCCCCCCGCAGAGTAGCGAAGAGTTGGCCATGCCCGAATGGCTCGCGCCGTTTTCGCATGCGGAACAATCGATCACCGCATCGGCAACGCAAGGCACCTCGACGTACACCGCACTGGCGCGTCCCGACGACATCGCCGCGCACTACCAGGAGATCATGGCGAATGCTGGCGTCGTATTCAAAACGCAGAGCGATGGAATCGGCATGTCGATCATCGCGTCGAGCGATACCATCTCGGCGGTCGTTCGCATTCGCGAAGGCGAGGAAGTCTGCACCGTGAAAGTCTCCTATGCGGTCAAGCAGAATGACCCGCGCTCGGTGGGTGCGGTAACCCGCGAGCGAGCAATGTTTGCGCCCGCCTCAAGTGGTCCCAAGCGCGAACCGCTGTCGCCATATGCGCGCGCTCCCTACACCTGGATCATTCAGTCGGTGATCGTCCCTGCTTCGAATCCGCGAAAGTACAACCTCATGTACTATGAAGCGCCCACCGACCGCAGCGTGGTCGCGCCGCTTCCTCTGACGGCCAGCGCGACCGTCGTCGATGTCTTCCCCACCGATTGCGCGTTCATGATGCAGGATTCCTCCGGCCACGTCGCCACTTATCAAAAGGGCGAGGAGCTCCGGGGCAAGCCGCTCGCGCCGGGAACATGGGCCGCCTATCCGATGAAGTGCTCCGGCATCGATATTTTCCTGCACTAGATTCAAGTTCCAACATGACCCTCGCCTCGCCTCTCGAACCGCGCTACTGAGGCGCGACAGTAATGGAGCGCGTTTGGGAGCAACGTCACGTAGAGACCATGCGATCATGGCCTGCATGATAAAGCTCGCAGCCGTCTGGATCGCGCTGTTCGCTTCCGTCGTGTTGGCACAGACCCCTGACTGGTGCCGAGCCCTTCCGCGCGCTGAATACTCAACGCTGACGCGGATTCCCATCAACGACCCGTGGTTCGAAGTCTACGACATCGCGCCTGGCGTTTTCGCCATCTACGAACCGCATCAATCGGAAGAAACCATCAGCTACCTTATCACCGGATCGAAACAAGCCTTGCTGTTCGACACCGGCATGGGCATTGGCGATCTCAAGAAAATCACGGCGCAATTAACCAAGCTGCCCATCGTGGTGATGAATTCGCACACCCATCAGGATCACGTTGGAAGCAACTGGCAGTTCACGACCATCTACGGAATCGATACCGATTTCACGCGCAACAACGCCCGCGGCTCGCGCGAAGCCGCGCAATCGGAAATCGCGCCCGGCGAAATCTGTGGCGATCTGCCCCAGGGATTCGATCGCGCCGCCTACGCGACCAAACCGTGGAAGATCACGGCATACAAACACGATGGCGATCGCATCGATCTCGGCGGCCGCGTGCTGGAGGTGATTGCAACTCCAGGCCACACACCCGACGCGATCTGCCTGTTCGATCGCGCGCACGGTGTGCTATTCACCGGCGACACGTATTATCCCGCCCCGATTTGGCTATTCGCGCCCGGCACCGATCTCGATGCCTACGCGGCGTCGATTCGAAAGCTGGCCGCGCTCACCCCGCAGGTGAAGATCGTGCTCGGCGCGCACAATGTTCCCGTCGCGTCACCGTCGGTACTGGCGAAACTCGTCATCGCGTTCGCCAAGGTGCGCGCCGGGAAAGCTGTTCGATCCGCGGAGCAGAACGGCAAAGTCACATATAAGGTCGACGATTTCACCTTTATCGTGTCGCGATCACTCCTGCCGTAGCGCCACCATCGGATCAATTCGAGATGCCCGCCACGCCGGCTCCGCCGCCGCAAGAAGCGCAATCCCCGCCACCGACAACAGCACCACAGCGTAAGTTGAAGGATCGGTCGGCTTCAACTCAAACAGCATCGCCCCGATCAATCGCGAAACCGCCAACGACAATCCCGCGCCGATCGCCAATCCCGCGGCGGCCAATACCGCGGCTCGCGACAGAACCAATCCGATCACACTTCCGCGATCAGCGCCCAGCGCCATGCGCAACCCGAGCTCTGAAGTTCGCTGCGTGACCACGTAACTCATCACGCCGTAGATCCCCGCCATCGCCAGCAGCAGCGCCAGTAGCGCGAACGTCGCCGCCAGAAATGTGCGGAAGCGCGGCGCCGCAATCGATTCCGAAATCATGTCATCCATGGTGGTGAACTTCACCGCCATTTCCGGATTCAGATCATGAGCCACTTTGCGAACCGCGCCCGTCATCGCGGCCGGAGCCGAACCCGTGCGCACGATCACCTCCAATTCATTCGCTCTGAAAGGATGCTGCTGCATCGGCATGTACAGAGTCGGCAGCGGATCCGAACCCGGCGAATCCTGCCGCACGTCGCCCACCACGCCGACGATGGTCAGTGGCTTCATGGTGACATCGTCCCATCCACACACCAGTTGCCGCCCGATCGGATCCTCGCCCGCGAAATTCTGCCGCACCGCGCTCTCGCTCAAAATCACCACGCCCGGCGAGCCATACTGATCCTGCGGCGTGAAGTCGCGTCCGCGCACCAGAGGAATATGTAACGCCGCGAAATAATTCGGGCTGGTCAGCGCCCAGTTCGATTCCGGCAGTTTCTCGCCCGGCCGGAATACCTGCTTGCCCACGATCGCGTAGCTGCCGTTCGATCCATACTGCCCGGTCGGCAATCCCATCACCGCCGCGCTCGCCTTCACGCCCGGCATCGCCGCCAGCGTCGGTAGCAGTTGATCGACAAACGAATGCGTCACATTGACGAACTGGTCCAGCCCTTTCGCGGGCGCGTGTGCCTGCATCACCAGCACGTTGTCATGCTCGAAACCCATGTCGACCGAGTTCAGCGCCAGAAAGCTGCGGAAGAATAATCCCGCTCCCGTGGCGAGCACTACCGACAACGCGATCTCCGCGACTACCAGGGAATTACGCAATCGGTGTGAGCCTCCCTTCAACACGCCGCGTGATGAAGCTTCCACTCGCGAAGCCTGCAGCGCCGGCAAGACCCCGAAAATGATCGCCGACGCCAGCGACAATCCCATCGCGAACGCCAGCACCGCATAATCCAGATGAACTTCGTTCACGCGCGGCAGGTCGGCAGGAGCGAAGCGCAGCAGCCCGCGCATTCCCCACGACGCCAGCACGATTCCCAACAACCCGCCCAACGTCGCCAGCGTGACGCTTTCCATCAGCAGCATTTTGACGATCGCGGCTCGCGACGCGCCCAGCGCGGCCCGCACGCCGATTTCGCGCGCCCGCACCGACGCGCGAGCCAGCAATAAATTCGAAACGTTGGCGCACGCGATCAGCAGCACCAGCAGCACCGCGCCCATCAGCAGATACAGCGTTGATTCCACCCGCCCGGTGAGTTGCTCCCGCATCGGCACCGGAATGAACGTGCGGCCCTGATTCGATTTCGGAAACGCAGCTGCAAGTTGCGCGCTGATGCCATCCAGATTCGCCTGCGCCTGCTTTATCGAAACGCCGCTCTTCAACTTGGCCACCGCGCGATAGTTGAACGCCGTGCGATTCAGATTCTCGGGAGTATAAGGCGCCATCAGCCAGATCTGCGCGTTCGCCGGAAATCGCGCGCCCGCAAGAACGCTAGCGATTTCGTACACGCGACCTTCCACCTGAATCGTCTGTCCCACTGCGCGCTGCGCATCGCCAAAATTCCGGACGGCAAATGCGTCGCCGACCACCGCGGTCGAATCGGTAAGCGCCGCGGTTTGTTGTCCGAACACATGGAAGAATTCCGGGTTGACCCAATAAATTCCCGTGAACTCCGCGCGATCGTGAAGCTGCACGCCCATCTGGCCGCCGAAGTACACGCTGGTCGCGTCGAATACCTGATTCTGCGCGCGCACATCGATGAAATCGCCGCCGGTGACGCGGGAACTGCTGAGGGGTCGCCCCGCGGTCTTCGTGTTCACGCTGATGATGCGATCGGCATCGGGAAATTGCAAGGGTTGCAGCAGCACTCCGTTGACCACGCTGAACACCGCCGTGCTGATGCCGATCCCCAGCGCGAGCGTCACAATCGACAGCACAGCGAATCCAGGATTGCGGCGCACTCCGCGCAAAGATTGGGTGAGTTCGTTTGCCATGAGTCAAATACTATACGCGCGCCCATTGGTTACAGTTCGCAAAGAATGCCGCGCCGTTCGACCGCCGGCAACGAGCCGCGACCATAGGGAGCGATTCAACGGTGTATGATAGCCGATCATGAAAAACCCGGCTGACATCGTAGCAGCGATCGGTCTGGCGCTCGGTGGAATCTTTGGTCTGGTGGGAACGATGGTGGCCGATGCGAAGCTGCGTTCGGCTTCGTGGGCGCTCGACGGCACCGCGCTCATCGTTGCCACTGCGCTGCTCGCGTTGCGTTTCTATCGCAAAGGTAACGACATCGTTGCCGCCGGATTCCTAGTCTACGCGATCGGCGAAGCGGTGATGCTGGGCGGGACCGCGATGTCTCTTGAAGCGAGCGTACCCACCTTCGGAGCGGGAACAGCGCTATGGGCCGCGGCTCTGCTGCTCACCTGCCTGCCCAACGAATTCGCGCTGTGGATTCGGGCCGTTGGGTCGCTTGGCGCGATTCTGTTCGCGATTGTGGCGGCACGAATTTTCTGGGGCGAACTGCTCCTGCCCACGGCGTCTCCTCTGCCGTATTTCGCCTATCCATTTCTGGTCGCGACCTTCGCCGGCTGGATCTGGACTATCCTCAAGCGAGCTTGATCATGAACTGGATTCAATTGATTTCCTATTTTTTCGGTGGCGCGTTTCTCACCAATGCGATCCCGCACTTCGTCAGCGGATTGATGGGCCGCCCCTTTCAGAGCCCCTTCGCGAAACCACCCGGCGAGGGCTTGTCGTCATCCACTGTGAACGTGTGGTGGGGCGCGTTCAATCTCGTGATCGGCTATCTACTCGTCTGCCAAGTCGGCGATTTCGAGTTGCGCAATTGGGAACACGCGCTCGCGTTGGGGTTGGGAGCGTTGGCGATAGCCTTGTTTTCCGCTCGCCACTTCGGCCGCTTCCATGGCGGCAATTCGCCCCAATAGCATGACCGCATGACAGTAGAAGGCGCCGGATATATCGTCATCGGCCTGGTGGCCGGCATCGTCATCATGATCTACGGCCTGTACCTTCGCGCCCGCGTTCGCGCCAGCCGTGATTGGCCGCAGACCATGGGCGCCATCCTGAAAGCCGAAGTGGTGGAGGAGACCGATAACGATTCGGTGGAATATCGCGTGCGCGTCGAGTATGAATACTCGGTCGACGGCCAGCGCCGCATTGGCCGCCGGATCGAATTCGGCAAAAGCGCCTACGCGCGCAAGAAAAATGCACAAGCGCAGCTTGAGCGCTATCCCGTCGGAACCAGCGTGATGGTCTTCTTCGATCCCGAAAAGCCGGAGGATGCGGTGCTGCTGCGCAAATCGTCGTGGGGGACGATGTATATCGTGCTCGGCCTCGCGTTCGCGATTTTTTCGATCGCGATCTTCTTCTTTGCGTCGGCGAGGACCTAGGCCCGGCGGCCGCTAGTGTAGTGCGTCACACAGATTGCACACTAAGTGGGGCGGACGCCCTCGTCCGCGCTGGGCCCCCGGCCCGGCTGGCGTGCTGAAGCCAAAGGCCGACGGGGGGCGTCGGCTGCGGACCAGGGGTCCGCCCCACCTTGTTCCAGAAGGATTTGTGACGCACACCACTAGAACTCCGCCCGCAGGATGAACTCGATGCGCCGCGGCGCACCCGAGCCAGTCGCGCCAGTATTGATCACACTACCAATACGCCCGAAGCTGGATGATGACGAGTTGCCCGACGGGTTGGAGTAGATCGGGTGATTCGCGAGATTGTAGGCGGTGGCTCGCAGTTCGAGCTTGGTTTTCTCGCCGAGTGCGAACCTGCGCTGCAGCGACGTGTCGAACTCCAACGCACCCGGACCGTAGGCGTCGTAGCGGCCGAGATCGCCCCACGTGCCCGACGCCGGCGTCGCGAATGCCGCCGGGTTGAACCAGTTCGTGTTGGTCTGATTGGCGGCGTAGATATCCTGCCCGAAGACGTAGTTGGGTCGCTGGCTGGAGGTGTTGCCATCCGGCAGAGCCGCAGTCTTGCGCGTGATCGTGACGTTGATGGGCAATCCCGTGCGAGCCGTGGCGAGTCCCGCGAGATCCCAGCCGCCCAGAATCGTCGCGGCGACTCCGCTGTTCAGGAACTGCTTGCCTTTGCCGAACGGAAGCTCATAGATCGCGTTCGTCGTGAAGTAGTGGCGCACGTCGATGTTGGTGCTGCTGCGGTCGCAGGCGCGGCAAGCCATATCCTGGATCGTCACGGCTTCGCCCGCGCCGATGGAGGCGTCGCTGATGCCGTGCGCCCACATGTAGTTGCTTTGCAGCATGAAGCCGTTCTTGAAGCGGCGATGGATCTGCGCCTGTAGCGCATTGAAATTGTCGTTGCCGGTGTTGGCCTTCTCGCCGAAGGAACCGAACTGCGTCAGCGTGCGTTTGCCAGTGGCCGGGTTGATCAGATTCACCGTCAGCTTGTCGAACATGTGCGTGCCCTTGGATCCCACGTAGCCCACCTGCGCGATAAAGCTGTGACCCACGTCGTGTTGAATCAGGAAATCCCAGTTGTCGTAGTATTCATCCTTGCGATCGCGAGCAATCGCCTTCGGTGAGAATAGCTGATTGGCGGGCAGCAGGAATGCCGAGGCCACGGGGAAGGCGAGCGCCGGGAAATCCGCGCTGGTCAGCGAATAGCGCGGTACGAAGCTTTCCGCCGGATCCGAGAAGTCGTCATTCTGGTTGGCGCCGTAGTAGATGCCGAATCCGGTGCGAATGGTGGTCTTGCCGTCCTTGAACGGCGCCCAGGCGATGCCCACACGCGGCCCGAAGTCGTGCGTGTTTGGCGCGTAGTAAGGCGTGCCGGGCGGGCAGAATCCGCCGCATCCGGTGATGTCGACCACGGCGGAGTGATTGTCCAGCTCATGCACCACCGAGTAGAACTCGTAGCGCAACCCCAGGTTCAGGGTCAGGCGCGGAGTCACTTTGAACTCGTCCTGCGCGTAGCCCATGTACATGGTGTGGCGGCTGTGCGCAATGCCCTCGCCCTGCAGATACGTTGCGGCGTCGGCGTGGTTGTTGATGAAATCCTGATCGGACCCGTACGTAATCGATTGTGTGGTGATGGTGTTGCCGGAATTGTCCAGCATCACGCGCCGGATCTCGACGCCGGCTTTGAAGGTGTGGCGGCCGACGATCTTGGTCACGTTATCGATGAACGAAAGAGTAGTGCCCACCTCCGTATCCAGCGAGTTGCTGCTCAGGCCGTCAAAGCTGAACGGGCTGGTCGAGATCGGCGCGGTGCCGTAGGTGTAGTTGTGGTAATCGACATGGTTCCAGCCGAACTTCACTTCGTTAATCAAGGTGGGCGAAATGGTCCGCTGATAGGCCGCGGCGATATTTTGTGGAATCACCGGCACCACGGAGTGCGTGCCCAGCGCATCCGACGGCGTGTCCGCGTAAGCGTTGTCGACGTTGTACCGGAAGTACATGGTGTCGCGGTCGCTCATGTGATAATCCAGGCGCGCCAGGCCGGAGTCTTCGCGAATCGAATCGTTCTTCACCAGCGACACCAGGTTGTTGGCGGTGCCCGCGATGGGAACTCCGCCCGTCGGATAGGGATTAATCAGCGGCGCCATCGACGGCGATGCCGCCAGCACCTGCGCGCGAAACGCCGCGTCCGGCACGGTGTTTTGGAAGGTGTGGCCCAGGTGCTGGTCCAGCCCTTCAAAGTTGGTGAAGAAGAACAGCTTGTTTTTCAGGATCGGGCCGCCCAGGCTTGCGCCGAACTGGTTCAACGTGAACGGAGGGAGCGTCGCGCCGTCGAATGGCGAGCG
Source organism: Terriglobia bacterium (assembly GCA_963819125.1). Lineage (GTDB taxonomy): Bacteria > Acidobacteriota > Terriglobia > Bryobacterales > Bryobacteraceae > Palsa-187. The sequence continues at coordinate 421,800 of CAWFUQ010000001.1, read as the reverse complement.
CGAATCGAGCGCATCATTGCGCACCGCATAGAACGCGCTGCCATGCAGGTTGTTGGTGCCGGTCTTCGAGACGACGTTGATCTGCGCTCCGCCCGCCGCGCCGCTCTCGGCGGTATACACGGCGGTGGTCACGCGGAACTCCGAGATCGCATCGATCGCCACCGCGAGGCGCGTGTCGGACTTCATGGTCTGTTCCTGCACGCCGGTGGCGTCGATGCCATCGAGTGTGATATTGCCGTCGTCGAGCGAATGCCCGTTGAAGCGCACGTTGCGCTGCGACCCGTCGCTATAATTGACCGCGCCGTTAGCGAGCAGGGCCAGCTCCGCCCAGTTGCGTCCGCTGATGGGCAGCTCCTGCATCTGCTTGGTGTCGACCACCTCACTAACCTCGGCGTTGGCGCGATTCAAGCCTTCGAGCGAAGCGGTCACTTCGACCTTGTTCGCGACATCGCCAACCGCGAGTTGTTGATCCAGCGTGCGAATCTCGGAATAGCGCAGTGTGATTTCATTCACGGTGACGGGACGAAAACCTGTGTGTGTAACAGAAATCTCGTAGGTGCCAACGGGCAGCGACTCGAATTCGTAGATGCCCTCGCTGCCGGTGAGGGTTTCGCGATGCAGCCCGGTGGAGGGCGATTTCAATTCGACCTGCGCGCCGGAGACTAATGAGCCGGTCGGATCGGAAATCGTCCCGCGAATGGCGGCGCGATCCTGGGCGAACAACGGCATCGATAGTAGTAGTGCTGCTGGAATTAGAACGGCTAGAGTTTTCATTTTGGACCCTCCTGGAGATTGGAGATTCCTGACGATAGCGCGCGTCCGTGTCAATTTCGCTAAGATCGCGTGAAACTAATCACAGTCTTGAAGACTGGGCCTTAGTCGTGCAGGGGATTGATTACCGCGAGCCCTTCCACTTTCGCGACGGCGCAAAGGTTGTCGTCCGACGCGACCAAGGTTTCGGCGAGTCCGCTACGGCTTAGCGCGATGGCGACTGCGATTTGCAGGGCGTCCAATGTTCGAAGTGCTCGCTTCACTGCGTGCGTGCGCATCAGTTGTTCGGCGGCGCCGAACACTTCGTCGTCAACGGATGCGACGCTGAATCGCTTCCGCTCGATATCGAAGGAAAACGCTCCCATGAGTTCATCGAGCGTAAGCTCGTCAATGAGCCCGATTCGGACCTTCTTCGCAAATCCAGATTGCATTTCGACCAGACTGAGCTGCGAGATGAAGAAGGTGTCGTTCGGCTGTGAAACGAGCGTCAACATCCGGTCGCGCCCAGGTTCGGGATGATAAACCTTCAGGAGTGCGCTGGTGTCGAGAAAATAGCCAGGCACTTAGCGTTCGTCGCGCTCGGCCCGGATATCGGCGTCCATCGAGCCAGGGATGGCCGCGAGCTTTCGCGTCAGTTCCTCACGATCGACGTTCGGATTGGCGAGCTTTTTGAACCTGCTCGACGGAATCAGTTTGATGGCTGATGGAGGTGGAGCACCATTCTGCTCGTCGTCGAGCGTGGTGATTTCGATTTCGACCCGCTGATGCTCCTTCAGACTCAAAGGCTCGGTCGGCTTCAGTACACCGTTTTCGTAGATCGCTTCCAGCCTGCTCATCGATTTCAGTTTAGCTCGAACGTCGCCGCGGGTCGTTTCGAGCTTCTCATTCGCGACGTGCGAGCATTGATGTAAGTGTCGCGCCTAGATGAGCTTCGGTCGAGTATAAGGGACTTCATTCTCCATGCCCGGCTGCGGGAAAGCTGGGTGACTGATACGCCTAACTGGAATCAGCTTGCGAGCGCGTTCGACACAATCGATGACACCGATATGGCGATCGAGACCTACACATCCCTACCAGACGAGAGGGAAGACAAAGGTCTGTTGTACCTCGTCATCTATGGCGTTCTGCAAGCGATATACGTGCAGCAGGACGCGGTCGAAGCGTTGGTCCGGGGCTTCTGGCCTCAGCGATCTCCACAATACAAGATCGAGCATGAACCTGAAGCAGCCAGTATTCGGTCCATTCGTAACAAGACGGTTGGACATCCGACCAAGGACGGTGACGTAAAATCCAGAATGAAGCCGGGCGTGCAGACCTCGTATCACATTATCCAAAACACCATGTCGACGAGCGGATTTCAGGTGATGACGACGCATGCGGATGCTTCGTGGACATTCGAGAGCGTAAATCTGCGAGATCTTATCGACAAGAACGCGCGTATGCTGGAGCGAGTTCTTGAGAAGCTAAAACAGGAGTTGGAGGATATCGAGATGGACCATCGGGAACAATTTCGCGGGACGAAGTTGGCCAACCTCTTTCCCCACACGCTCGACTACTACCTTGAGCTGATAGTCAAGGGTGCACGGAACCCGGTTCCAGGACACAGCCATCTGGCCGTGGGAGCTTGTCAGGAGATTGCTGGCTCCGTCCAGAGGCTTCGCCTCGCGCTGACGGAGAGGGGGCAGCTCGAGCCGCACGATCACGAGCTCAAGGAAGTCGAGTATCCCCTTGCCGAACTCGCCGCCTATTTTGAACAGCGAGGTAGTCTGAAAGACCCGCGGGCCGCCTATATTTTTGCGGTTTTCCTGAGAGAGAAGGTGCACGCGCTCCGAACGACAGCCCGGGAGATAGACGAGGATTACGCCCAAGACTTGCCGAAATCCTAAGTCCAAGGTGCCTGGCTGTCCAAGGCCGCAACTTGCAACCCCGTCACCCATCTGCTAATCTAAAACTTCGTAGGATCACTTTGGGAGGCGTGGGCTGCTGTCAGGTCCCGCCGTTTGGACCATTCAAACCATGAGCCGAAAACCAGGCAAGAAATATACTGCTGCGTCAGAACAGGTCGAGCGGAAGCCGTACGCCCTCGAACTAGCCGTTCCCCTCGTCCAGAAGGTCAAATTCGCCAAATTCGATGAGACCGTCGAGCTGCACCTGCGCCTCGGCGTCGATCCCAAGCATGCCGACCAAATGGTGCGCGGCACCGTGGTGCTGCCCAACGGGCTCGGTAAGTCGAAGAAAGTGCTGGTGATCGCCTCGGGCGACAAGCTCCGCGAAGCGACCGAAGCGGGCGCCGATATCGTCGGCGGCGAGGAAATGGTCACCAAGATCCAGACCGAAAACTGGACCGATTTCGACGCCGTCATCGCCACTCCGGACATGATGCGTTCGGTGGGTAAGCTCGGTAAGGTGCTCGGCCCGCGCGGCCTGATGCCCAACCCGAAAACCGGCACCGTGACGGTCGACGTCGCCAACGCCGTCAAAGAAATCAAGATGGGTAAGGTCGAATTCCGTGTCGATAAAACGGGCGTCATTCACGTTCCGGTCGGCAAAGTGAGTTTCGATACCGGCAAGCTGCTCGAAAACGCCAGCACGCTGCTGCAGGCCGTGGTCAAGGCGAAGCCCGCCGCGGCCAAAGGCAAGTACGTGAAGAGCGTGACCATTTGTTCCACCATGGGCCCCGGCGTTCTGCTGGACGTGACGCCTTATAATTTAAAGGCCGTATAACCGGAGATTTTCATGAAAAAGAAGCCGGAAAAAAAGAAAGATATGGAAGCGTTACAGGCTGATTTATCGAAAGCCAAAAACGTATTCCTCACAGGTTATGAAAAACTGACTGTCGGTCAGGATTTCGAGCTGCGCAAGACCGTTCGCGGCGCAGGCGGGACCTATAAGGTCATCAAGAATACCATCGCGGAGAAGGCGGCCGAAGGCACTCCCGCGGAGAATCTGCTGAAGGAACTGAAGGGCATGTCGTCCATCGCCTACACTACCGGCGATCCGGTGGCGCTGGCGAAAGCGCTGACCGCGTATGCGAAGACCAATCCCAGCTTCACGTTCAAGGCCGGCATGGTCGAAGGCCGCGTGGTCGATGTGGGCGCGATCACGGAACTCGCCAGTCTCCCTTCCAAGAACGAACTGTTCGCAAAGCTTTTGTTTTTGATCAACGCTCCGGCGCAGCGCCTGGTGACGGCGATCAACGGTGTGGGTCGGAATTTGGCCGTGGTCGTCGACCAGGGCGTGAAGGAAAACAAGTTCAAAGGATAAGAAAATGGCTGATATTAATGCGATTGCGGATCAGATTCAGGGCCTGACGCTGCTCGAGGCTTCCCAATTGGTGAAGCTGCTCGAAGAAAAGCTGGGCGTGTCGGCGGCGGCTGCGGCCGTGGCGGCGGCTCCGGCAGGCGGCGGCGGTGCGGCGGCTGCTCCGGCGGAAGAAAAGACCGAGTTCACGGTCGTCCTGACCGGCGCGGGCGCCAACAAGATCAACGTCATCAAAGTGGTCCGCGAAGTCACCAGCCTGGGCTTGAAAGAAGCCAAGGATCTGGTCGACGGCGCGCCCAAGACCATCAAAGAGGGCATCAACAAGGATGAAGCCGAGGCGATCAAGAAGAAATTCGTCGACGCCGGCGCGACTGTCGACGTAAAGTAATTCTGTTCACCAGATTCTCGACGATGCGAGGCGCGCGCCCGGCGCGCCTCGGTCCGTTTCAGTTCACATCCCGCTACTTCGATTCCGATAGCCGGAATCGCCGCAAGGCCGTTCCATTCCTGCCCGATCCGATCCCCATCAGTTCATCGCCATTAAACCCGTACAGCCATCTCCACGCGGGCATACCATCGTCGCCCCACTCGCACTCGATCCATTTCTGCTTCAAGCGGTCGAGCGTCCACACCCGCACCTGGCTCCAGCCCGCCTGCGGATCTGTGTAAGGCATGCTAATCACCACGGTGTTGGCAGCCGTGATCGCAAGAGTGGCTCCCAATCCGCGATTGCTTCCGGGTCGAGGCGCGGGAATCCGAATGATTTCCGACCCGTCGGAGTTGTCGAACTCCACATAAACTCCCGTCGAAGTCAGCCACGCCGCGCGATCCGATGACGTCCGCAATTGCGAATTGGCGGTGACATCGCGCCCGCCCACCCAGTCGAGACCCTTCGACCACAGCAGCTTCCCTCGCGGATCGAATCGAGCCAAGATGTTGTTCTTCGGGGTCTCTTCATTGGTCGAACTGATTGTCCAGATCATTCCGCTCGGGGCGACTGCAATGTTTTGCGGGAAATATCCTTCCATCGGGATGATCGTCTTGGTCTGACGATCCGGCGAGATCTTGCCGATGAATCCGGTCCGCTTACCATGCGACGTTCCCGTCCCGCTGAACGCAATGCGCCCGTCATCGTCGCCCCACAAATCGTGGGCGAGCACCGAACTCCACTCCGGCATCGAGAAGGGGACTTCTTCGGTGCGGCCATCCGAGGTCGCCGATTCAATCACCAGGTACCCGCTATCGCGAATCAGGAACCACAGCAGCGATTTTCCAATCCAAAAGGGGCGCGTCGAATGCCGTTCCGTGGTCTTGAGCAGGAACGGAACGTCGTCGATCTTGGTCAGCACCCGCGCCGCCTGCGGCCACGCGACGCCGGTGAACGCGAGAAGAAATCCGACGGCGCGCATGGCTGATTGTCGAAGAAATCAGCGGCACGGTCAAGAGAAATGTGGGAATTATTTCCGCGACTTCGCTTTATCCGCGTACATTTCCGCGTCCGCGCGTTCGATCACTTTCGGGTACAGCTCTTTCGGACCCGACATCGCGAGGCCGATCGCTGCGCTCACCGGCGTCTTGCACTGCTTGCCCCCGGCGTCGAGCGTATATTCGCCGAACACCCACTTGCGAACGCGATCGCGCACCGCTTCGGCTTCCTTCATGGTGCAATTCAACACCACCACGAATTCGTCGCCGCCCCACCGACCCAGCAAGTCCGCAGGACGCAGCGCCGCTTTCATTTCCGTCGCGAACTGCTTCAGCACCTGATCGCCGGCCGAATGTCCCAGCCGGTCGTTCACCGCTTTGAACCCGTTCACGTCCAGCATCATCACGCAATACGCGCGGCCCTGCCGCTCCAGTTCTTCCAGTTCGAACTCCACGCGGCGGCGATTGCCCAGGCCGGTCAGCTTGTCGCGCGAGGCGATGCGTTCGGTCTCCACCAGCTTGGCCTGATAGTTTGACACTTCGGCGCGAAGCTGCTTCACTGCCTGCTCGCTATCCTTGGCCATTTCATCGACGCACGCTTTCAGCTCCCTGGCGCTTTCCACCAGCGATTGCCGGATCTTGCTGAGATCGTCGATCTTGGACAACGCATGCAGCCGATTGCTGAAATCCTGGAAGCGAGCGGTGTAGCGATGGTCGCGCTCGCCCAGCGATTCGCTGGTGCGCGCCAGAGCCACAATCAGTTCCTTCAATTCGGCGGCGGTGCGTTTCAGATGATCGGCGGCGTGCGCGGAGGCGCGCTTCAGCTCGTTTTCGAACTGCTGATGCGTTTCCGTGATGAGCTGCGGCGTCGCCTTCGCCTCCAGCGATTTCTGCAGATTGAAAAGCTGCTCCTGAAATTCGACGCCCAGGGAAGGGCAGGCCTCCAGTCCGAATGCTCCGGTCGCCGACAGCGCGGAACGATAGGAATCGAGCGTGGATTGGACCAACCCAGAGGAATCCACCTCAAGGTAGTGTTTTAAAGAGATCAAGGTCTCACTCATATCGACCGGCATACGCCGGGTTAGAGTAAAGTTTTGTTAAACCATCACTTTGGCCACGGCCCGAGCAGCGGCACGTCGCCGTTTTCGGTGACAATGGTCGCGGGCGGAGGGCGATCTGCGGGGCAGCCGTTGTCGTGATCGCCTGGATATTCACGCGCCCACAGACGGCAGAACTCCGGACGCAGTCGCCGGTTATTGATCGCGGTCAACATGCGGCGATGCTGGAGATCCGTGTCGCGCCACGTGTCCGCGGCCGTCGCATCGTTCCAGTCGCTTCGCTGTCGCTCGACATCTAGAGCCGTCAAGCGCGTATAAATGCCGTACCGCTCGTAAGTGCCGTCCCGCAAATGCTCACGATCGGACTCCGTAAGAGACTCCCAGCATTCATCCTGCCCCCAGCCCCCACTCCACTGAACCAGGGTGGCGCACGCGTCTAGGTAGACTCGCGGATTGGGATGCCGCACCAAACCCCGATATAGCTTGATTACCCGCCAAGTGTTCAATGCATCTCCGGCATCGGCGTCATTGAAGCTGATATCCGTGGACGGAATGGAGTCTGGAACCCAGAAGTTCAGCAGCGCGATTCGTTCCGCAAGCGGATGAGAATCGTCCAAGGGCAATCGATTATGCGGGCCGCTCGTGACCCGGAAAATATTCCGCGACCAATCGCGTACCAGGCGATAGTGCCCACCCTCCCGACGCACCATAAACAAGGCTCGTTCGCCGTTGCGAGTCCGGTTCTGGTCGCCACTATTCCCGCCACCTATCCAGATGATTTCGTACACATCGATCAGTTTGCGCGTTTCGGCGCCCCGGAACATTGTTTCAGCCTGAACCCTGCGCCGCGCGGCCCGCCAGAAATTCGCATCCGCTGCGCTCGCTCCCGGCGGAGGAACAAAATGAAACAGAATGTCCGGCGCAAGCTGGTGCTCCTGAATCACTCCGATAAAAGCCAGGTCAGCGCGATCGAGCATCTGGTCCGCCGTCATCTCCGGTGCAAAGTGAGACGTCAATTCCCCACGCCGGCATCCGCACAACGCCAGGATCGCGAAGCTAACAAGTACCCGCACGCGAGCTTAGACACTGCCCATCTCACCCCAGTTCCTGGTGGCGCACGATTTATCGTGCCGGCGGGCACTTCAGTGCCCGCTCGGGGAGCGCAGACTAAAGTCCCGCCGGCACGCTGAAGCGTGCGCCACTAGCTTTTCGGGAATCCCTGGCTCGCCTTCACTTCACGGATCTGCAGAATATGACGCTGGGCATGCGTCGAGATCTCCAGGATCCATTGATACAGATCCACACCCTCCTCGGGAAGCAGACGGCCGCGCAGATCGTCATTAGTGGAACGCACGTAATCGATCATCTCCGTGTGCAACTTCCGAAACGCCTCCAGCCGGGCACGCACGTCGCTCGACGTGCTATGCGGGACCTTGCGAGCCTCGGTCTTCTGCCGTTCAGTGCGATCGATACCGTACCACAGCACGTCGGCGTCAGAAGCCTGGCTCTTTTTCGACGCCAGCGGCTGTTTAACCGCCTCGTTGAACTGGCCCCAGTAGATTGGCTCGGCGATGTTCAAATGCTCCAGCACATCGATAACGCTCCACTTTTCGGGCGACGAACGATAGGTGAGCTGCGCCGTGGATAAATGCCCAGTCTCGTCGGCGATCCAGCTCGCGGTCATCTCCAGATGCGCGATAAGCCGTTCGCGCTCTACCTTAGTAATCGGGCCCGCGGTCGCCGCGGCGGAAATCGATACGGCGGCCAGAATCCAGATGTAGATCCTCATAAACCCCCCTGGAATCAGTGGACGGGAGGCGCTGGGAAAGGTCCTGCGTTGGTACTGCCTGGACCCGACTTGACGAATGGCACTTCGCTTGCTATTCTTAAGTCACCGGCGAGAGACACCGGCCCTTTTACAGTGATCTTGTTACCCCGCGATCTGCTCGGCAGTTCGTCAGAACCGCCGCTAGGCTTCGCCTTGCACGCACGTACCCAGCCCGAGGTGTATTTCGACCCTCGGGCCTTTTCGTCTTGATTTGAAGGTCCCTTGAGACCTTCTGTGGCGGATCCCACCTGAAACGGCCCGCTGCGATGCAGTTCGATGAAGAGTGCATAAGGAATTGATGATGCTAACCCCTCAACATGCCACACATCGAGAACGAGTTGATTTTTCAAAGATCAAAACGACTATTCCGATCCCGAACCTGATCGAGGTTCAAAAGAAATCGTATGAGCGGTTCCTGCAAATGGACCTGCTGCCCAGTGAACGCGACGACACCGGGTTGGAGAGCGTCTTCAAAAGCGTCTTTCCGATCTCGGATTTCCGCGGCCTGAGCCAGCTTGAATTTGTCGATTACGCCATCGGCAACTGGGAGTGCAAGTGCGGCAACCTGAAAGGGCTGCACCACCTGCGTTCCACCTGCCGCAACCCCGCTTGCGGCGCGACCATCAAAACCGATCCGTTCCACGTCGGCGAAGTGCTGTGCCCCCGTTGCGGAACGTTCAACAAGAACATCGTGACGTTCTGCAATCGCTGCGGCGATCCCGTGGGACTGCAGCTCAAATACGACGTTCCGGAATGCGAAGAGCGCGGCATGACCTACGCTGCGCCACTCAAAGTCACCATACGGCTGACGGTTTTCGATAAAGATCCGGAAACCAACGTCAAGACCATTCGCGACATCAAAGAACAGGAAGTGTTCTTCGGCGAAATTCCGCTGATGACGGAGAACGGCACGTTCATCATCAATGGAACCGAGCGCGTGATCGTGTCGCAGTTGCATCGTTCGCCCGGCGTATTTTTCGAACGCCAGCAGGCGCAAGGCTACTTCCTCGGCAAGATCATTCCCTATCGCGGAAGCTGGGTCGAATTCGAATACGACAACAAGAACCTGCTGCACGTTCGTATCGATCGCAAGCGCAAGTTCTACGGCACCGTGTTTTTGCGCGCGCTGGGTTTGAAGACCGACGCCGATATTCTGCGAGCCTTCTACAAGTGCAACGACATCGTTATTAAGGATAAGAAGCTGTTCTGGAAGGTCGGCGAAGGGCTGATCGGCCACAAGCTTTCCCATGCGATTTCCAAAGGCGGCGAAACCGTCGTCACGCAGGGCCGCAAGATTACGAACAGCGTCTACAAAGACATCGTCAAAGCCAAGATCGATCAGGTGGAGATTGCCGCGAACGATCTGGAAGGCGCCTACGTCGCAGCCGACGTGGTCGACATGGACACCGGCGAAGTGCTGGTGGAAGCGAATCACGAACTGACCACCACCGTGGTCGGGAAGCTGATCGACGCGCGCATCACGGCGTTCGACGTGTTCTTCCCGGAACTCGACGAAGTGGGCAACGTCATTTCCGTGACGCTGCGCAAAGACGGCGTGAAGCAGCAGAACGACGCGCTGTTAGAGATTTACCGCAAATTACGTCCAGGCGATCCGCCGACGGTCGATACCGCCACGCAGTTGTTCACGGGCATGTTCTTCGACCCGCGCAAGTACGATTTCTCGCGCGTGGGCCGCATGAAGTTCAACATCAAGTTGTACGACAAAGCTGAATACGCACCGGAAAGCTTCACCAACGATCCCGCGAATGCGGGCAAGAGCCCCATGGATCGCCGCACTCTCGAACACGTCGATTTCGTCGACACCATCAAGTACCTGCTGAAGCTGCGGCGCGGCATCGGCGTGGTGGACGATATCGATCACCTGGGCAACCGCCGCGTCCGCGCGGTCGGCGAGCTTCTGGAAAACCAGTTCCGCATCGGACTGGTTCGCATGGAGCGCGCCATTAAAGAAAAGATGAGCGTGTACCAGGAAATGTCGACGGCCATGCCGCACGATCTGGTCAACGCCAAGCCTGTGATGGCGGCCATCCGCGAATTCTTCGGATCCAGCCAGCTTTCGCAGTTCATGGATCAGACGAATCCTCTGTCCGAGATCACCCACAAGCGCCGTCTCTCAGCTCTTGGACCGGGCGGTCTTTCCCGCGAACGCGCCGGTTTCGAAGTTCGCGACGTCCATCCGACGCACTACGGGCGCATCTGCCCGATTGAAACGCCGGAAGGTCCGAACATCGGTCTGATCAGTTCGCTCTCCTGCTTTGCGCGCATCAACGGCTACGGCTTTATCGAAAGCCCGTATCGCCGCGTGAAGGACGGAGTCGTGGTCGACGAAATTCGCGTTCTGAATCCTGGCGAAACCGATTTCAAGGTCGGCCAGGTGATGACGCGCAATGAAGTCGACAAGGCGAATCGAGCGGCCAAGAAGCAGCCGGCCGAGTTCGAAGCGCATTGCGATTATCTTTCGGCGTGGGAAGAAGACAAGTACCTGATCGCGCAGGCCAACGTCGGCCTGGACGAAAAAGGACGCATCACGTCTGAACTGGTCAACGCCCGAAAGGCCGGCAACTTCGTTCTCGAACACGTCGGCGAAATCGAGTACATGGACGTCAGCCCCAAGCAACTCGTCTCCGTTGCCGCCAGCCTGATTCCATTTCTTGAAAACGACGACGCCAACCGCGCGCTAATGGGATCGAACATGCAACGGCAGGCTGTCCCGCTGCTGCGCGCCGAATCTCCGTACGTGGGAACCGGCATGGAGCGCGTCACGGCTCGCGATTCGGGCGCAGTGGTATTGTGCAAGCGTTCCGGCATCGTCGATTCGGTGGATAGCGAACGCATCATTGTTCGTGTCGAAGGCGGAGCGGCGCATGAAGGTCAGTTGTCGCGCGAAGTGGGTGCTGATATTTACACACTCACGAAATTCAAGCGGTCGAACCAGAACACCTGTATCAATCAGAAGCCGATCGTGTACCAGACCCAGCGCGTCAAGAAGGGCGATGTGCTGGCCGACGGTCCGTGCACTGAATCGGGCGAGCTGGCGCTCGGTAGGAACGTGCTGGTCGCGTTCATGCCGTGGCGCGGTTATAACTTCGAAGACGCCATCGTGGTCAGCGAAAAGCTGGTCAAGGAAGACTACTACACCTCGATTCACATTGAGGAGTTCGAAGTCGATGCCCGCGACACCAAGCTGGGGCCGGAGGAAATCACGCGCGACATTCCCAACATCGCCGAAGGGTTCCTGCGGAACTTAGACGAGAGCGGCATCATTCGCATCGGCGCGACCGTGAAGCCGGGCGACATTCTGGTCGGCAAAGTGACGCCCAAGGGCGAAACGCAATTAACGCCGGAAGAAAAACTGCTGCGCGCGATCTTCGGCGAAAAGGCCGGCGACGTCAAAGACGCTTCGCTGTACTGCCCGCCGGGTATCGAAGGAACAGTGGTCGATTGCAAAGTCTTCTCGCGCAAAGGCGCTGAGTTGGACGAGCGGTCGAAGCTGATTCTGGAAGGCTCCGAAGAACGCCTGCGCCGCAACCTCGAAGACGAGAAGCGCATTCTGAACGACGAACGGTCCAAGCGCCTGGCCGTCATGCTGGAAGGCAAGGAACTCCTGGCCGACCTGCATGACGAAAAGACCAACAAGAAGCTGCTCAGCAAGGGCACCGAGATGTCGCGGGATCTGATCGAAAAACTTCGCGCGCGCGATTTGAAGCGCATGAAGATCAAAGACAAAGATCCGCGCTTGAACGAGCAGGTAGACGAGATCGAGGAGATGACCTCGCGGCAGATCGCGGTGCTCGAAAAGATCACCGACGAAAAGATCGCCAAGCTGCGTAAAGGCGACGAACTGCCTCCGGGCGTGATCAAGCAGGTCAAGTGCTACATCGCGATGAAGCGCAAGCTGTCGGTGGGCGACAAGATGGCCGGCCGCCACGGTAATAAGGGCGTGATCGCGCGCATCGTTCCGGAAGAAGATATGCCGTATCTTCCCGACGGCACGCCGGTTGAGATCGTGCTGAATCCTCTGGGCGTTCCCAGCCGTATGAACGTCGGACAGATTCTCGAAACCCACCTCGGTTGGGCGGCGGCGGCGCTGGGCGTGAAGTTCGCGACCCCAGTGTTCGACGGCGCGACCGAGAAAGACATCAAGACCCAGCTCAAGAGCGCCAAGGAATTGAGCCTCGATAAACGTCTCTACGATGGATCGGGCAAGGTTCAGCTAAATGACGGCATCAGCGGAGTGCCGTTCGAACAGCCGGTGACGGTCGGCTACATCTATATGTTGAAGCTGTCGCACCTGGTGGATGACAAGATCCACGCGCGGTCCATCGGACCGTATTCGCTGATCACGCAACAGCCGCTGGGTGGTAAAGCTCAGTTCGGCGGACAGCGTTTCGGCGAAATGGAAGTTTGGGCGCTCGAAGCCTACGGCGCAGCTTACGTACTGCAAGAGCTGCTCACCGCGAAATCCGACGACGTGTACGGACGAGCCAAGATCTACGAAGCGATCGTGAAGGGCGAGGCTGCGGCCGAGCCTGGAGTTCCGGAAAGCTTCAACGTCTTGATTCGCGAATTGCAGTCGTTGTGCCTGGACGTGGAATTGATGAAGAAGCCGCGCGAGACGCTGGAAACGGCGATCGCGGCTGATTAAGGACTGCGGACAAACGCCGGTGGACGATCCACCGGCGCCAAGGAGACATCATGGCTGATCATATGTATCGTTCTTCTCCGTACGATCGGGCGAACCTGATCGCTGATTTCGATTCGATCCGAATCTCGCTGGCGAGCCCGGAAAAAATCCGGAGCTGGTCGCATGGCGAGGTCACCAAACCGGAGACGATCAATTACCGGACCTTCAAGCCGGAGCGCGACGGATTGTTCTGCGCGCGCATTTTCGGTCCCATCGCGGATTGGGAATGTTTATGCGGCAAATACAAGCGCATGAAGCATCGCGGAGTCATCTGCGATAAGTGCGGCGTCGAAGTGACGTTGTCGCGCGTGCGCCGGGAACGCCTGGGCCACATCGAGCTGGCCAGCCCCTGCTCGCACGTGTGGTTCTTCAAGGGCCTGCCTTCGCGCATTGGCTACCTGCTCGATATCACTCTGCGTGAACTGGAACGCGTGCTGTACTTCGAGGCATTTGTCGTGGTCGACAACGGCGAAGTTCCCGACCTCAAAAAAGCCGAAGTGATCAGCGATGAGCGCAAGCGCCAGCTCGATCAGGAATTCCCCGGCAAATTCGTCGCCATGATGGGCGCCGAGGGCATCAAGGAACTGCTCAAAAAGGTCGATTGCGATTCGCTCTCGCTCGATATTCGCGAGCGCATGAAGACCGAAGTTTCGCAACAGAAGAAACTCAAATTCGCCAAGCGCCTGCGTGTCGCCGAAAGCTTCCGCAAATCGGGCAACAAGCCGGAGTGGATGATTCTCGATGTGATTCCGGTGATCCCGCCGGAACTCCGCCCTCTCGTGCCTCTCGATGGCGGACGATTCGCGACTTCGGATCTGAACGATCTGTATCGCCGCGTGATCAATCGCAACAATCGCTTGAAGAAGCTGATCGAGCTGCATGCTCCCGACGTGATCGTGCGCAATGAAAAGCGCATGCTGCAGGAAGCCGTCGACGCGTTGTTCGACAACGGCCGCCGCGGCCGCGTTCTTCGTGGCGCCAACAATCGCCCGCTCAAGTCGCTGTCCGATACGCTCAAGGGCAAGCAGGGCCGTTTCCGTCAGAACCTGCTCGGAAAGCGCGTCGATTACTCGGGCCGTTCGGTCATCGTGGTCGGTCCTGAACTCAAGCTGCACCAGTGCGGTCTTCCCAAGAAGATGGCTCTGGAGCTGTTCAAGCCGTTCATCTATCACCGCCTGGAACAGCGCGGTCATTGCACCACCATCAAGCAGGCCAAAGAATTGGTCGAGCAGCAGGACGCGGTGGTGTGGGACATCCTTGAAGAGGTCATCAAGGATCATCCGATTCTGTTGAATCGCGCGCCAACCTTGCATCGCCTGGGCATTCAGGCGTTCGAACCGGTTCTGGTCGAAGGCAAAGCGATCAAGCTGCACCCTCTGACCTGTACCGCTTTCAACGCCGATTTCGACGGCGATCAGATGGCCGTCCATATTCCTCTTTCGCCGGAAGCGCAGATCGAAGCATCGACGCTGATGCTTTCCTCGCACAACATTCTGTCGCCCGCGCACGGCGCGCCCATCGCGGTGCCGACGCAGGACATGGTGCTCGGTCTTTATTACCTGACCAAAGCGCGCCCGGGAACCAAGGGTGAAGGCCGCACCTTCGCCTCCATCGACGACGTTCTGATCGCGCTCGAAATGGGCGAAGTAGAAACGCTCTCGCCGATCAAGCTGCGCTACACCGGCAAAGTGATCGATCTGGTAAAAGCATTCGACAACCAGAACCTGATGCACACTGAGCCGATCGAGTTCAGCAAGCAGTACATGGACACCACCGTCGGCCGCGTCATCCTGAACGACGTGCTGCCCGATGAGATGCCGTACGTCAACGGGCTTTTGAAGAAAAAAGGCCTGTCGCAGATGGTGCAGTATTGCTATCTGAAATACGGCCTCTCGATCACCGTCGCGATGCTCGATCGCGTGAAATCGCTGGGCTTCCTGTACGCCACGCGCGCTGGAATTTCGATCGGTATCGACGACATGATCGTGCCGGGCGAAAAGGCCGGCCTGGTCAAAGACGCCGAAAAGAAAGTGATCGAGGTCCGCGAGCAGTATCAAGAGGGCGCGATCACCCACGGCGAACGCTACAACAAGATCATCGAGATCTGGTCGAAGGTGACCGAACGCGTCTCCGAGGAAATGTTCAAGACCATGGAGGAGGACGACCGCACCGGCCGTTACCTCAATCCGATTTACATCATGGCGGACTCCGGCGCGCGCGGATCGAAACAGCAGATCCGCCAGCTTTCCGGTATGCGCGGACTGATGGCCAAGCCCTCGGGCGAGATCATCGAAACGCCGATTACGGCGAATTTCCGCGAAGGCCTGAACGTGCTGCAGTACTTCATTTCGACGCACGGCGCCCGCAAGGGCTTGGCCGATACGGCGCTCAAAACCGCCGATTCCGGCTACCTCACGCGCCGCTTGTGCGACGTTGCGCAGGACGTGATTGTCACGGAAGCCGATTGCGGAACCAGTGACGGAATCTACGTCGAGCCGATCATCGAATCGGGCGAGATCATCGAGAATCTGCGCGACCGTATCGTGGGCCGCGTCGCTCTCGAAGATCAGATGGATTATGAAGGCAACGTGATCGTCCTGGTGAATCAGGAAATCACGGAAGAGCTGGCGGCGGCGATTCAAGCGGCCGGTATTGAGCGCGTGAAGATCCGCTCCGTGCTGACCTGCGAATCGAAACGCGGCGTGTGCCAGCTTTGTTACGGACGCAACCTCGCCACCGGCCGCATGGTCGAACGCGGGGAAGCGGTCGGTATCATCTCGGCACAATCCATTGGCGAACCGGGCACGCAGCTCACCATGCGTACGTTCCACATCGGTGGCGCGGCGACTGGTTCGGCGGAACAATCGAAGCAGGACGCCAAGACGGACGGCTTCGTGAAGTTCATCGGCATCACCACGGTCAAGAACGCTAAGGGCGAATTGATCGCGATGAACCGCAACAGCATTATCGCCATCATCGACGACAAGGGTCGCGAGAAAGAACGCTACCAGGTGGTCTATGGCGCGAAGATTCACTACGCCGACGGCGCCAAGGTCAAGGCCAATGCGGTCCTGCTCGAATGGGATCCGTATACGTTCTCGATCCTGACCGAAGTCAGCGGTGTGGTTCACTTCAAGGATCTGCAGGACGGCATTACCATGCAGGAGCAGGTCGACGAAATCACCGGCCGTTCGCAATGGGTGGTGATGGATTCGACCGATGAGAAGCGCGTCCCGGCAGTGCTGGTCCGCCCGACCGGCGGCACCAAGGCCGACGAAAAGCGCTACCTCATGCCGATGCACGCCCATTTGACGGTATCGGACGGCGATGAAGTGCACGCCGGCGACGTACTGGCCAAGATCCCTCGCGCCACCACCAAGACCAAGGACATCACCGGCGGTCTGCCGCGCGTGGTCGAATTGTTCGAAGCGCGCAAGCCTCGCGAAACCGCTGTGATCACGGAAATCGACGGCATCGTGAAGTACGGCGAGATTTCCAAGGGCATGCGCAAGATCAACATCATCGCCGACGACGGCGAAGCGAAAGAATACTCCATTCCGCGCGGTGTTCATATCAACGTGCAGGAAGGCGAGCGCGTTCGTCACGGAGATCCGCTGATGGACGGGCCTCGCAACCCGCACGACATCATGGCCGTGATGGGCGAGAAGGATCTGCAGAAATACCTGGTGAACGAAATCCAGGAAGTGTATCGTCTGCAGGGCGTCAACATCAACGACAAGCACCTGGAAGTAATCGCCCGGCAGATGATGCGCTGGGTGAAGGTGGACGACATCGGCGACACCGAATTCCTCCCGGAAGAGGTGGTCGATAAGTTCAAATTCCGCGAGGAGAATAATCGCGTGATGGAAGCGGGCGGACGTCCGGCGGCTGGGAAAACGGTGCTGCTGGGAATCACCAAGGCGTCGCTTTCCACCGATTCGTTCATCTCGGCCGCGAGCTTCCAGGAGACTACGCGCGTGCTGACCGAAGCCGCCATTAACGGCAAGGTCGATTACCTGCGCGGGTTGAAGGAGAACGTCATCATGGGCCGCCTCATCCCGGCCGGTACCGGTATGGAATACTACCGGACGGTGAAGATCGCCGGCGAGGATGTGGAGGAAGAGATCGCGGCCGAGGAAGCGGCAGCCGCGCTCGACCAGATTCCGGGGTACGACGAAGAGACTCGGGCGTTGTATGCGGGCGGGTTGTCGGAAGGTGAAACTCCGATCGCGGAAGAGCCTTTGGCCGAATAGCTTTCGGTAGAGAAGTGGACGGGCCGCGGATCATCTCCGCGGCCCGTTTTCTTTTTCGAGTGGTGCTATCCTGGCGGCGTGACGAAGCGAGCTATATGATCATATTCCTGATTTGCTTTGCGGTTGCTTCGATCTTCCTCGTGGTCAAGCCGGAGGCAATCGCGCGGCGCGCGGTACGCCTGAACATCTATGTTCCGTTTCTTCAGCTGGCAAACGCGCGAGCTGGAATACTTCAAATGCGTATGTTCGGCTTGGTGATGTTGCTGGTAACAATAGTGGCTACGCTAATTATTTTCAGAGCATCCTCCTTGTACTAGCGTTCCGGCGTCGGAAACGCCGAGATGACTCTCGGCGCTGCAGGCTGGACAGCCTGCGCCACGTTAACTAAGCTGCTGAGGCGGTGGGGAACAGGATCTGCTGCTTGGCTTGGCGCGGCCCGAAGTTTCGCTGGTCAGCATGGCTCGAAGCTGTAGCGCGTTCACCACCCTTTTCGCCGCGATAACCTCTGCGTCGTTTTTGCGGCGTGGTATTCTCCGGAGATGTTTGGATACTTCTGGACGCCAATTGCGATACTGACGGGTGCGGCTCAGATCATGATCGCTGTCATGCTGGTCAGGAAGTTCCGACGGACACGCGAGCCCGGATTTCTATGGCTGGGCGTAGCCACTGTGATCTGGCCATGGGCTACCGCGTTTCTGAAGCGCGGCGAGGAGCACTTCATCAGGGGAGGGTACCGAGGGAACATGTGGTGGGTACGGCGCTACTATTGATCGCGGTGTTGCAACTTACCAGGGCGAGAAACGCCGCTCCAATCTAAGTCGCCACGAGTCTCGTGGTACACTAGCCTCGTGTTAAAGAATCTCACCATTACCGCTGAAGAAGAAGTCATCCGCTGGGTGAAACACCAAGCGGTCGAGAAGGGCGTCTCTGCCTCGAAGTTTGTGGGTGATCTTGCGAAGCAGGAGATGAACCGGCAGAGCTCTTACTCAAAAGCCTACGAACGCTGGATGAAAATCGAACCTGTGCCGGGCGCGGATGCCTCGAAGCGAATGACGCGTGAAGAGGTCCATGAGCGCCGGGGATAAAATCTTCGTCGATTCCAACATTCTTCTCTACTGGCTGAGCGAAGCCGAACCGCAAAAACGTTCCCGCGCGGGCCTGTGGGTAGGCGCACTTTGGCGACGCCGCTCCGGAGTTCTCAGCTGGCAGGTCATCCACGAATTCTATTCCAACGCCATCCGCAAACTTGGTGTCTCTCCGTCGCTCGCCCGATATTCGGTGGAGCAACTGCTGGATTGGCAACCCGCGAATCCAGATCTCGCCATGCTCCAACGGGCTTGGTATTGGATCGACCGTGCCCAAGTAAACTACTGGGATGCGCTTATTATTTCAGCCGCGGAACAGTCCCTGTGCCGTTATTTACTGAGCGAGGATTTTCAAGCTGGCCGGAAGTTCGGCGAGGTGACTATCGTCAACCCGTTCGAAAGCGCGCCCGCGGAATTTGGATTGTCCGATTAAGCGGCTGAAGCCGTAGGGAAAAGGATCTGTTGCTCGGCCTGGCGAGGTCCGAAGTTTTGTAGTTCGAGCGGGAATTTCCGGCGCAGTTCGCGAGGCGCGGCGGGGAATTCGCCGGTCAACATGGCTCGAAGCTGCAGCGCATTGACGACGCTTTTCGCGGCGGCATCGTTATTGAAGACGACGAAGGTTGAATCGGCATAGCGGCTCAAATGGTCGATGCGGCGGATCCATTCGTTGAGCTCCGTTTCGGAATACAGGTAGTCGTGCTGCCGATTTCTCGCAGCCCCGGGATTGCCCAGCGAGTTGTGTGGATTCCTTCCGTGCAACCGCACGTAGCCGATACCTGAAGTAAGAAATGAAGTGGGCGGCATGGCTCGTGTGTATTCGGGCTGGTCGATGTTGCAGAAGCCGACCCGGTAATCCTGAAACACGCCGATCGCTTCCTCATCCATCCAACTGCTATGGCGCATCTCGGCGACCAGAGGGAAGTCGCTGAAGGCGCGGCGTAGCTTAATGAAGAAGTCGCGGTTTTCCGCTGTAAATCGAAAGGACCAGGGGAATTGCATCAACAGCGCTCCCAGCTTTCCTGCCTTCAAAAGGGGCCGGACACCGTCTTTGAATTCGGCGATTTCGGCATCTTCAAGGATTCTGGCGTGGGTGAAGCGTTGGTGGAGCTTGGCGGTGAACTGGAAGCGCGGATTGGCTTCGATCTTCTTGATCCAGAGCTTGGTGATTTCAGGCTTAAGTGGTTGATAAAAGGAGCTGTTGATCTCGACGACGTCGAACTGCCTGGCCAACAGCTCAAGAGGATGCGCGGCCTGCCGGCTGGTGGGGTACACAATCCCGCTCCAATGCGGGTAAGACCAGCCGGCGGTTCCGATACGGGGGAGGTTTGACATAAAGGGCTCCGATGGATTCGCTCTTTCTTCGCTTGTGAAATGATCATAGCGAAGAAGAGGCGAAGCTGTCAAGAGCGAATTTTGGCTGTCCCTCCCGTTGGGTCTCAAATTTCTTTGCAGGCCTGCTTTATGTCCATCGATTTGCCGCAAGATGAAAACCGGCATCGCCACATCCCCGGACGACTGTTCGCCAAAACTATCGCAGAAGGTGCTCGCCTATCGTCGACCTGAACTCGAGTCGGTCATGACGTTGCTGCGGAGGATTCCTGGGACTAGCCGCTGCGCGGTGAGGGTGGAGGCCGATAGGAGCGCCAACCCTCTCTCGATTACGAATTTATCCTGGGTTTTGATTTTATGGGCTTGGGTTGGATCGCCTGGTGATTGATTCGGCTGTGGTTGTCGATGTGGCGAGGTTTGTGACCCGGCGACTAGCGCGCTCCATGCTGTCGCGCCTCACGGAGCAGACCTCGGGAGGCGCGACAGGATGGAGCGCGCTAGCCGGCAACAAACAAAGCCATTGGCTCGCCCTGATTGGCTGCGACGTAGTGAATCGCGCGATCGATCGCGTCACGGTCTGGAAGAATACGGACACTGGAGCCGCGGGCCCAACGTTTTCGATCCTTGTAGTCGAGTTGTGATTGATTCAGGGCTCGACTGGCGTAGCGCTTCAGATCGAGCGCTACGGCTTTGGGATCGCTCTTCATTTCGACGACGGCGTGGAGGTGATTGGTGCGCACATGTACCGCGAATAGATGTAATCCGCGATCCGCACAGAAGGCACGGATCGCGTCTGTGGTGATGGCGCGCCGCGGTTCGTCGAGGATGTAGGCGGATTGCCCCATGGAGCGGGATTCGGATCTGCGTAATCCGGGCGAGGGTTCAAGTACCGGTGATCCGGGTTGGTTGTGGCCGGGGTCCACGGAGCCGCGCTCGTCACCGTGGAGGTGGGAGCCGTACGTCGAGAACGTGATCAGGTACGTCACGAAATGAAGTGCCTGCGGTGGGTCGAGAATCTCCGTTGGCGACTGGCGCGCTCCATGCTGTCGCGCCTCACAGGCTTGGATCGTGCACTTCCGACCAGACGAGGCCGTCGGGCCTGTGGAAGAGGACAGGCTTGCCAGGCCCGGAATGGCCCGCGAATGAAAGCGTCTGCATGGCCATCATACTGCTGGCCTAGTGGACGGTGGCGGCCCACTCTTTATTGTCTTTGTTGCGCGATGCGTCGAACACGGCTGAGGCGGCTTGCTTGTGGGCTCGCTTCTCTTTATACATGCGGCGATCGGCTTCGGCCAGGAGCTGCTCGGCGTCGTTGCCGTCGGCGGGGAAAGTTGCGCTACGCCGACGCTGACCGTTAGCGTGTCTGCCGGCGAACAGCTCGCGGCCGACCTCTCTCACTACGCTCACGGAAATGCGCGAGCTTGTCGCGTCGACATCCTCGGGATCGACGCCGGGCAGCAGCACCACGAACTCGTCGCCGCCCATGCGCGCGACGTAGTCGTATTCGCGGCAGGCGCTGCTTCAGTCCCGTCGCCACGGCGTGCAGCACCTTGTTGCCTTCCAGATGCCCGAAGCGGTCGTTCACCTGCTTGAACCCGTCCAGATCCAGCACCAGCACCGCCAGAGGAGCGCCCTGGCGGCGGCCGCGCGACAGTTCGGAATCGAGATGCAGGAACAGCGAACGCGCGTTGGGCAGACGTGGTCAGGTAATCCGTGGTGGCCGACGATTCGGCCTGGCGGAAGCGGATCGCGTTTTCGATCGACAAGGCGATTTTGGAGCTGATGGCCAGCAGAATGCGCAGATGGTCCTTGGTGAAGGCGTCGCGCTCGGCATGATAGAGCGTCAGCACGCCGAGCACTCCGTTGACGCCTTCGAGCGGCACCGCGACCGCGGAGCGCAGAGTGGAGAATTTTGTGGGATCGTTCAGGTAGCCGGGCTCGACCGATGGATTGCCGTTCAGAATCGGCTTGCGATTCTCGGCGACCCATCCCGGACAGGCCCTGGCCCAGGGGGATTTCGAGAGCGGAGAACAGACGGAAGTCGTCGCCGGTGACGTAATCGGGAACCAGAATGTTTTCGCGGCGCACCCAGATCGCCAGCGAATGATGCGGAATGATCTTGCGCAGGCGCACGGCGAGCACGGAAAGCGTTTCGTCCAGGCTGAGCGAATTGCCCAGGTCCTGGGAGATTTCGAACAGCGCCTGCACTTCCTGGCGCGCGGCGGCGATGGAGGTGAGGAAGTCGTTCGGCGTTTCCTTGGCGGCCGATCGCGCGGCGGCGAAGAGGATTGCTCAAAGCCCGCGGCAGGCGCTTCGCCGGCTGCGATCTTGACCTCGGTGGAAAGCTTCTCCACCAGTTTGCGCTTGCGCGACTGGCCTTCTGTTCCAGCTCGACGTAGCCGCTCGATCAGCAGATCGACCACTTTGCGGATCGAACGCCTTGCCGGCTTCCGATTTCACGATTTTCATCGCTTCATCCAGCGGCATCGCGCGGCGGTACTGGCGATCGGTAGCGAGCGCGTCCAGGCTATCCACCGCGGCCAGAATGCGCGCGCCGATCGGGATGTCTTCGCCGGCAAGCCCGTACGGATAACCGGTGCCGTCCCATTTTTCGTGATGGGCGCGGACGATGGGAACGACGGGATAGGGGAACTGCACGCGTTCCAGAATCTCGGCGCCGACGATGGGATGGATCTTCATCTTTTCGAACTCTTCCGGCGTCAGACGGCCGGGTTTCGAGATGATGTGCTCGGGGACGGCGAGCTTTCCGATGTCGTGCAGCAAAGCTGCCGCGCGAAGGGCATCGCGCTCTTCGGGCTTGAAGCCGAGCTCCTTGCCGAGTTCGATCGCGTAGACCTGCACGCGCTGCAGATGGCCATGCGTGGTGTGATCCTTCGCCTCGATGGCCAGCGCGAGCGCTTCGATGGTGCGCAGGTGCAGCGACGAAACCTCTTCGGCGTGCTTTTTCTCTTCCTCTAGTCGCTGCAGATAGAGACGATAGGAGCGGTAGATCAGATAGACCACCGGTCCGGTGAGCAGCACGGTCTGCCAGTCCGACGAAGCTGTTGACATGCGACAGGCAGGCGGCGTGCGCACGATGGCCGCGCCACCCAGATAGTAAGGGAGCGACCAGAAGTAACATTCGCGCCAGACGCGGAACGAGCGAGCGCTCTTCCGCCAGCGCGATGCCGACGGAGACCGGCGCGGTGTTCAGCACAGAACAGGGTGCAGGTGGCGGCGGCCAGGCGGATGGCGGTGTCGATGTGCACGTCGACCAGCCAGCGCAGAATTGTAGACGCGCTCGGTGAGATCGATGGCCAGCGCCATGGAGGCGACGTTGAACATCACCTGCGCCGGCCGCGGGCGCTCGCGCTGATTCCAGTAGCACTGGAGCAGCGTCAGCCAGCGCGCCCATGCATGACGGTTTCCGGGCGGATTCAGTTCGACCACGCCGAACAGCACGAACAGGAACGTGAGCGAGAGAGTTCCGGTGACGCCAGGTACGCTGATGCTTCATGCCGGAGCAGAAGATAGCGACGACCAGGAAGCCGCCGTATTGCAGCAGGTCCGGCGATTCCCAGTTCGCGCCGGCCATAACCAGCATGCCAAGCCCAAGCAGCGTCAGCGCAATGATGTAGGTGCGAGCTTTCGCCGGCAGCCGCTGTTGGTCGTCTGGCATTTGGACGAATAACCAATTGCATGCGACTGGCCATGAGCGTTACACCGAATTTTGAACAAGTTGCGCGTTCGGTCGCGAATTGCGACGGGACACTCTGGCCCAGACATGGAACCGAGCGCGCGTTGGTTTTGCGACAAACTGGCGCAGCGTATCGGGTAGATCCTTAGAGGGGTACTAGGGTCTTTCGCGGAGCGCGCAATGGAGGGAAACGCGGCCTAATAGATATACAACAATGTTCGAATCGAGAGGGCGGGAAGCGGCTGTATACGAACAGGAGCAAGCGCAAGCGGACGTGCGCGTGGATCGTTCACGCGTGTTTCTGGGGATGCCGGCGGTGATCGCCAGCGATCCGATGAGGCGGCTGATGGCGATGGTGGAGCGCGTGGCGCGATCGAATGCGACGGTGCTGATCGCGGGCGAGAGCGGATCGGGCAAAGAGATTGATCGCGCGCGCGGTGCATCATTATTCGCTGCGGGCGCACAAGCCGTGGGTCGATTTGAGCTGCGCGGCGCTGCCCGAGCATCTGATCGAAAGCGAGCTGTTCGGCTACGATCGCGGGGCGTTCAGCGGAGCCGATTCGAGCAAGCCGGGGCTGTTCGAGCTGGCGCATCAGGGCACCATTTTTCTGGATGAAATCGGCGATCTGGAGCCGAAAATGCAGGTGAAGCTGCTGCGGGTGCTGGACGGCGTGCCGTATTATCGCCTAGGCGGCGTGAAGAAAGTCTCGGTGGATGTGCGGGTGGTGGCGGCGACGAATCAGGATCTCGAAACGGCGGTTGCCGAGGGCCGCTTCCGCAGCGATCTGTATCACCGGCTGAGCCAGATCACCCTGCGGGTTCCGCCGCTGCGCAAACGTGCGGACGATATCGGTCCGCTGGCGAGTATTTTCTGGAGCAGCACGATCCGCGGCTACGTTTTCCGGCGGCGGCGATGGACGTGCTGATGTCGCACTCCTGGCCGGGAAATATTCGCGAGCTGCGCAATGTGGTGACCAAAGCGGCGGTGATGGCGCAGGATGTGGCGATCCTGCCGGAGGACTTGCCGCTGACCCCGGGCGTGCAGTCGTTCGAAGGCTCGAACGGACACACGGTGATCGAGATGCCTCCGGTCAACGGGCCGATCAGCGCTAAGACTAACGGCAGCGGTTTTGAAGGACGCGGCGCGAGCCTGGAAGGCATGGAACGGCGCATGATCCTGGAGGCGCTGAAGGCCACGGGAGGTCATCAGCAGAAGGCGGCGGCGAGGCTGGGCATTTCGCGAAGGACGTTGAGCCGCAAGCTCAAGCTGTATGAATCGGAGCGCGCGGAGGCTGTGCAGTGAGGTCCGACGTGAAGTCCCGAATGGGCCCGGAAGTTCAGGTTCACGAGAAGCGCCGCGAAGAGCGCCGACCGGCGAACGGCTCGGTGCGGGTGCAATTTTCCAATCCGCGGATCGTGAAGATCGAGGGGCAATTGATCGACGTGAGCTCGGGCGGATTCCGGATGTCGCACGAATATACGTCGCTGGCGGCGGGGCAGGTGGTCGATTTCGCGCATTCCGAGGCGACGGGCCGCGCGCGAGTGATGTGGAATCGGATCGTGGATCGGGCGGTCGAGACCGGATTTCTGGTAACGGGCTACTAAAGATGCCGCGTTCATGACGAGAGCGGCGATTAACCGCTCCCTATGGTCGCGGCTCGTTTCCGAGGTGTCTTTCGCCGCCTGGGAGCCGCTTGTCAAGCGCGACAGCATCGAGCGCGTTGGTCGCTCTTGGCAAATCGCTCGCGGCGTTTGGATCTAAAATTGGCACATGCCCCGAAGCATTGTTCCGGTCGTGTGTCTGATCCTGCTCGCCAGTTGTTCCGTGAAGAAATACGCGATCAATCAGTTGGGCAATGCGCTGGCGGGCACGGGTTCGACGTTTGCCTCCGATGACGATCCGGAATTGATTCGCGCGGCGGTGCCGTTCAGTCTGAAGCTGATCGAAAGCCTGCTGGCGGAGGCGCCGGACAACAAGAACCTGCTGCTGGCGGCGGCGCAGGGTTTCACGCAATATTCTTACGCGTTCGTGCAGGAGGATGCGGACGAGATGCAGGATACCGATCGCGTCAAGGCGAACGCGCTGCGCATTCGCGCCAAGAATTTATATATTCGCGGGCGCGACTACGGGATGCGCGGCCTCGAGGTATCGCACAAGAATTTCGGCGATCGATTGAAGGCCGATCCGAAGGCGGCGATCAAGGAATTGAAGAAGAGCGATATCCCGCTGATGTACTGGACTGCGTTGTCATGGGCGGCGGCGCTTTCGGTATCGAAAGATTTGCGCATGTTGCCGGAGATTCCGCGATTCGAGGCGTTGGTGGATCGGGTGATGGAGCTGGACGATTCCTATGATGAAGGCGCGATGCACGGGTTCCTGATCACCTATGAGATGTCGCGATTGAATCAGAAGCCGGACAAGATGGAGGTCGCGAGGGCGCATTTCGAGCGGAATCTGGAGTTGTCGCACAATCATCAGGCGGCGCCGCTGGTGAATTATGCGGAGAACGTGGCGGTGGCGCGGAAGGATAAGCGCGAGTTTACGGATCTATTGAATCGCGCGTTGAAGATCGATCCGAACGGGTACCCGGAGCATCGGCAATTGAATCTGGTGGAGCAGCGTCGGGCGCGGTGGCTGCTGAGCCGGACGGATAAGTTGTTTCCGAATTCTTAAGCCGGACGGCGTTAGCGTATACATGAGCGATGACGAACTGTTGCTTCGGATTACGGAACATGCGGCGGCAAGATACGGCTCGTTCGAGCGGCCAAACCGTAGCTTCCAGTCAATCGTAGATCGCGAGCGCCCCTATCGTGAGCTGGTAGACGTCTTACTGACGCACTTCTTCCTTCACGATGCAACCGAGTGGAACCACGATGTGAGCTTCAAATATGTCATCAATGACAACTTAAATTGTCAGTGGATGCTACAACTTTCGATGGTCGCCCGATACGGAGCATTCTTCAGTCTTGGAGCGACGCATCCAACTTTACTGGAGCCTGCGGCTAAAGCTGCTGCTGGAAGCGAGTCGGTAATCCGGCGGCTACTACGAGACCATCAGGTGACGCTGTTAAGCGGGAGGGTTCTGACAATGGCGATGCCAATCAAGCTGTTTTATACGGAGCCGGAGAACGTGGCTGTATATCAGGTGCTGTTTTCGGACACTGACATCCTGCCGTGGAGAGCGATTGGCGGCAGCAGTTCAACGAGGCATTGACATCGATAGCATCCCGGCGAGCGCGCTCCATGCTGTCGCGCCTCAAGGCCCTCTACTGGGCGCGCCGGAATTGGCGCAGCACGAAATAGACTAGCATTACTGCGGCGGCCAGATACAACACCACCGGTTGCGACGACGTGGCGGATCCAGAATTCGAATGCGCAGTGAACACCGTCCCGCTCATGTCAGCGACGGTCGCACCGAAGCAACCGGCGCTGAGCGGGAGACTTAAGGAGAGGAGATGAAGAATCTTTTTCATCTGCCTTGATGTTAACGATCACGGCGCGTGGCGAGAATGGGACACCCGATGGGTTTTGGTCTGGTACTAAGGGCTCATGCCGGCCCACAAACGTTCCAATTGGGGTCCGAATGCGGCGATGATCAGCGCCGCGAATCCGAGAAAAGTTCCGAAGGGAACTTCGAAGGTCGCGGCTTTTCGGCGCTGGCTCCAGGCGAGAATGGAACCGATGATCGCTCCGAAGATCGAAGCGAGAACCCAGGTCAACAGCGCGCCGCGCAATCCGACGAAGGCCGCGATCATGGCGATCATCTTCACATCGCCCAGGCCGAGCCCTTCGCGATGGCGGATTTTTTCGTAAAGGAAAGCCACCAGCCAGATGACGCCGCCCGCGACGGCTGCGGCTCCGGCAGCGCCTGCGACCCAGACCCACATGGGCGGATTCGCTGGAATTTCGGCGGCGCGCGCGTAGCCTGGTTCGACGAAGATGGCGATGATGATCGCGATGCCCAGGCCGCCGAGCGTGAATTCGTCGGGCAGAATCATTTCTTCGAGGTCGGTGGCAATGAGGGTGATCTGGATCGCGGAGAAGATCGCGAATTTGAAGGCGAGGGGCGTCAGGCCCAGGAACGCGACGCAGACCGCGAAGGCTAATCCTGTGGCGAGTTCGACAACGGGATAGCGCAGCGGGATTCGTTGGCCGCAGTGGCGGCATTTTCCCGCGAGCGAGATGTAGCTGACGATCGGGATATTGTCGTACCATGCGATGGTTTTTTCACAATGCGGGCAAAAGGAGCGCGATGGTTTGGCGACCGAGAGATCGAGCGGCAGGCGATAGATGCAGACGTTGAGGAAGCTGCCGATGAGCAGGCCGGCGAGGAGGGCGAAGAAGATTTCGATCATCTCAGGACTTCCTGGTAAGCTTGCTTGGTTTTTTCGACCATGATGTCGATGGTGAAGTGTCGCTCCACGCGCTCGCGCCCGCGCATACCCATTTCTTCGGCTTCTTTGGGATTTTGCAACAGTCGTTGAATGGCAGGTTCGAAGTTATCGTGGTCGACCAGGAGGCCGGTGCGTTCGTGTTCGACGGCTTCGGGAAGTCCGCCGACGTTGCTGGCGATGACGGGGACGCCGGCTGCCTGCGCGGCGAGGGCGGCGGAGCCAAGGCCTTCCATTTCGGATCGGTAGACGAAGATGCTGGCGGTGGCGAGATCGTGAATCAGATTTGTCGTGAGGTGGATGGGGATGTTGGGGAGTTGGATTGGTTTCGACGCGAGCGCAACGACACGGTTTGGTTCTCGCGTGGTCATTGCATCTGGAAGAGGCACGCCGTCGTGCACCACGCGAATGCGATCGGCAGGCACGCCTCCGTTCATCAGTTGCGCGGCGACGAATTGCGAGACGGCCAGGAATAGAGCTGCGCGCGAATATTTCCAGCGTGAGCCGATCGCGAAGGCGACGCCGCGCGAGACCACCAGAGGAGGTCCGCCGCAGATTGCTGCCATGGTGTGTGCACGAGCGTCATGAGCGTGGATCAGGTCGAAATCACGTGCCATCCGCGCGGTGTTCAGCCACGAGAGCGGTTTGGCATTCGCGCGATCGAGTAACGCTCCTCGCGCGAGAAGCACGGAATCGGCTAGGCGATCGGTGAGGTACAGGGTTTGCCACTGGCCCCCATGCATTTCTCGTCCGGTATCGATGTGCAGCGTCTTCATTGGGGCTTGCTGCCAAGGCGACTAACGCGCTCCATGCTGTCGCGCCTCAAGGGCTGTGCGAAGTGCCGGTGGGCGTTCATGATCATTCGCGCCCTGGGCTCATGAAGCGGGCTTTGGCATACTTCACAAAGTTATAGAGCGCCGCCATGTTGGCGATTGCCAGGCCTTCTACTCCGTCCAGAAATCCGAGCTTGACGAAGTACGTTTGAAAAAACGTCCATGGCGGTTCGAAAATCAGGCGCGCCCAGGTTACCTTCTGGCCCGATGCGAGCAGTTGCTCCGCGGCGAGCGTGGTGTAGCGATCCATGGTTTTCAAATGTTCCGACAACGAATCGCAAGTGAAGTGGAGTAAGTTCGAATCCAGATGGCCGACGCGCCCGTGGGCCTTCACGGACTCATGTACGTAATCGCCCACCCAGGTTGCCTTGCGGCGATCGTACAGACGCACTTTGCGATCGGGATACCAGCCGGAATGGCGAATCCAGCGGCCCAGATATTGCGCCATGCGCGGCATCGTATACGCGTCGAACTGCGAACCGTTTTTCTTGAGCTGCCACAGCTCGGCTTCGAGCGCCTCGCTTAAGGATTCGTCGGCGTCGATCGACAGAATCCAATCGTGGGTGGCTTGTTCGGCGGCGAAATTTTTCTGCTTGGCGTAGCCCGGCCAGGGGCTGTCGATGACGCGCGCTCC
Source organism: Terriglobia bacterium (assembly GCA_963819125.1). Lineage (GTDB taxonomy): Bacteria > Acidobacteriota > Terriglobia > Bryobacterales > Bryobacteraceae > Palsa-187. Next base: position 392,529 of record CAWFUQ010000001.1, on the reverse strand, counting down.
CAGCTTCTCGGCCATTTCTACCGTTCGATCAGACGAGCCGGAATCGATCACCAGAATTTCGTCGGCGCAGCGCAGGCTTTCGATGGCGCGCGGCAGGTTGCGCTCTTCGTTGTAAGTGATGATGGTCGCCGAGATTTTCACGTTCCGGCGATGCCGATAGGCGCCAAAGTGAAGGTCAGCAGGAAAATGATCAGAGCCGCGAAGCCGAGCCAGCTTCGCGTGCGGCCGAGCGGTGTGGGGTCGACGATGGCGGGATGACGCATGCCGATGAACAGCAGCACGACGGCCCACAGCAGCCACATGTAGCCGATGTGGAATCCGCTGGTGAACAATTGATATCCGCCCAGCGCGGCCAGCGCGATTACAAAAAGACGGGAGAGAACCTTAGTACGGTTGCCCAGGAACGAATAAAGGATGTGGCCGCCGTCCAGTTGTCCGATGGGCAGAAGATTAAGCGCCGTGGCCAGCAATCCGACCCACGCGGCTCGCGCGACCGGGTGCAGATAAATATCGGCGGCCTGGTCATGCGGGAACACGATCCATTCGAACGCGCGCAAGATGAGCGGTGTGTCGAACAGCAGGTCGCCCTTCACTGGTATGTGATGCACGATCTTCGACATCGATACGCCAATCAGCATCGGCAGCAGCAACGTGATGAACCCTGCCAGGGGTCCGGCGATGCCGATGTCGAACAGGATTTTCTTTCTCAAGATTGCCGAGCGGATGCGAATGAACGCGCCCAGCGTGCCAATCAGGGTCGGCGCGGGCAGAAAGAAAGGCAGCGTGGCGTCGACGCGATAATAGCGCGCGGCGAGATAGTGACCCATTTCATGCGCCAGCAGAATCGTCAGCAGCGTGATGGAAAACGGCAGGCCGTCCAGCAGCGATGCGGGGTTGTGCCAGGCTTCCACGTAGCCATCGAAATCGCCGAAATCGAAGGGGCGGCCGGCGGCGAAGGCGTGCGCGAGACCCGAGCCGACGATGGTGGTGGTCAGCAGCGTGAGCAGGAATAACAGACCGTGCAGCCAGTAGCGATGGCGCGGACGAGCATCGTCAGCAGCGGCTTCAAACACTCCTGATGCATAAAGGGACTGCCCGACCGGGATCGAAGGATGGCCGTTAGTCGCCACAAAAATCGGCTATTGCAGCGTCTGCAATTCCTTACCGGGTTTGAAGCGCACGGCTTTTCCGGGCGGGATGGCGACCTCAGCTCCGGTGCGCGGATTGCGGCCGATGCCGGTCTTGCGCGGGCGGACGTTGAAGATGCCGAAGCCGCGAAGTTCAATTCGCTCACTACGGCCAAGAGCGCGCTTCATGCTCTCGAACACCGTCTCGACAGCCATTTCCGCTTTCGTCTTGGTAATGCCGGTCTTGTTGACTACTTCGTTGATGATGTCGAGCTTGATCACAGCGGCCTCCCCGAAACCCCATGATAGGATTAGGGTTAACCCCGTGTCAAGTCAAGCGATGGAAGTACGGTTATTTCGAAGCGCTTGCGCGCGGTTCGCTACCGGCGTCGCGATTGTCACGGCGAGCGCGGCGGACGGCACCCCGCATGGGTTGACCATCAATTCGTTCGCGTCGTTGTCGCTGGATCCGCCGCTGGTGATGGTGGCCATCGACCGGCGCGTGGGTTTTCTAGGCGTGTTTGAAGAGCATGGCGCGTTCGCGGTGAATATTCTGGGCGAGCATCAGCGCGAGTTGTCGAATCGATTCGCGGTGTTGCCGGAGGGGCGGTTCTCGGGGGTCTCGTGGGCACGTGGGTTGACGGGATCGCCTGTGTTGGACGGAGTGATTGGGGTTCTCGAGTGCAGGATTGAACGCGTGTTCGATGCGGGCGATCATCGGGTGCTGGTGGGGCTGGCGGTCGCCGCGGAGATGGGGGAAGGGAAGCCGCTGGTGTTTTTCGGGAGTGATTACGCGGGGATTAAAAATGGCCACGAATGAACACGAATGCACACGAATGAACAAGATCATTCTTATTCGTGTTTATGCGTGTTCATTCGTGGCCAATACTCTTACGCGCCCGAGCGTTTGCGGATCTCGATGTTCAGGCGCTTGATCTTCTGATTGAGCGTCGAGAGGGGGATGTGCAGGGCTTCGGCGGCGGCGGTTTGGCTCCAGTCCGAGGTTTCGAGCTGCTCGATGATTTTGCGGCGCTCGAAGTCGGCGACGATTTCGAAGAGCGAGGCGTCGGCTGCTAAACGTCCGCTCTCATCGCGGCGAATGCGCAGGCCGCGGGCTTCGAGTAGATGTTCGGGCAGGACGTCGGCGGGGACTTGCGTCGACGCGGCGAGCACCACCGCGCGTTCGACCACGTTTTCGAGTTCGCGGACGTTGCCGGGCCAGGCGTGGTCCATCAGGATCTGCATGGCGTCGGGCTCGAACTGCAGACGCGAGAGGCGCGCGTCGTCCAGAAATTTTTCGTTGTCGCGGCAATATTTGGTGAAGAAATGCGCGACTAGCGGCGGGATGTCTTCTTTGCGATCACGCAGCGGCGGCAGCGCGAGGTTGATGACGTTCAAGCGGTAATAGAGATCCTCCCGGAAGCGGCCTTCTTCGACCATGCGCTTCAGATCGGCGTTGGTGGCGGCGACGATGCGGACATCGACCTTGATGGTGTCGGTGGCGCCGAGCGGCGTGAATTCGCGTTCCTGAATCACGCGCAGCAGTTTGGTCTGGGTCTCGAGCGAAATGGTGCCGATCTCATCGAAGAAAATGGTGCCGCGATTGGCGATTTCAAACGCGCCTTTTCGCGACGAGACGGCGCTGGTGTAGGCGCCCTTGACGTGTCCGAACAGCGCCGATTCCATCAGGTCGGGCGAGACGGAGCCGGAATGAACGGGGACGAAGGGATGCTCGGCGCGCGCCGAATGAGTGTGGATGGCGTGCGCGATTAATTCTTTGCCGGTGCCGGTTTCGCCAGTGATCAGAATGGTGGCGCGGCTGGCGGCGACTTGCGCGACCAGATCGAGAATCTTGAGCATGCGCTCGCTTTTCCCGACGATGCTGGGGAAACTGTAGCGCTGTTTGAGGGCCCGCTTGAGCTCGACGTTTTCGCGCTCCAGGCGGCCTTTCGAGATCATGCGGTCGATCTCGATCAGCAGTTTTTCGTTGTCCCAGGGCTTGGAGAAATAATCGTTGGCGCCTTTTTTGAGGGCGTCGACGGCGACTTGAATGGAGCCGTAGGCGGTGATCAGAAAAACCGGCGTCTCATGATCCGTCGCGCGAATCTCGACGAGCGTCTCCATGCCGCTCTTGTCGGGCATCATCAGATCGAGCAAAACCAGATCGTAGGAGGAATGTCCGAGCTTCTTCAAGCCGTCAGTGGCATTGACGGCGAGTTCGACGCGATAGCCTTCGCCGCTGAGAAGCGCGTCGAGGCTTTCGCGAATGTCGGGTTCGTCGTCGACTACTAAGATGCGGCCGCGCTCGGTTTCCGGAGTCAGGACATCGGGCGGGAACTGCGTGGCAAGATCCGACACTACTGGATCATCCTATCGGTATTCGCCACGATCGAGGCGGGGGCTGATGCGGCAATCGCGGTTGTACCGATCGCCGGTTCGCTGTAGGCCGCCGGCTCGAATGCGGGGGCGACCGGTTCCAGCTTAATAGGCTCGGGACGTTTCACCGGCTGGGATTCAGGGAATGACAGAGCAAAGCGCGTACCCGCGCCGGGTTCGCTTTCGACTTCGATATTGCCGCCGTGTTCGCGCACGATTCCGTAGCTGACAGAAAGCCCGAGGCCCGTTCCTTTGCGCGCGGCTTTGGTGGTGAAGAAGGGATCGAAGATGCGTTCCAGGTTATCGCGAGCGATGCCGGCACCGGAATCGGCGACGACCACTTTTACGAGTTTGTCGGAGGAAGATGTGGAGAGCGCAAGGACGCCGCCTGAGTCCATGGCGTCGCGGGCGTTCAGAAATAGATTCAGGAACACCTGCTGCAGCTTGCCGGGATTGCCTTTGATTCGGGGAAGATTTTCGTCGAGCGAGAGTTTGATTTCGACCCCGGCTTTCAGGAGTTGGTGCTCCAGCAGGTTCAGCGTCTCGCGGATTACCTTATTGATCTCGACGGGAACGAATTCGGTGGGTGAGGTGCGTGAGAAGTTGAGCAGCGAGTTGACGATCTCACTGGCGCGGAAGGTCTGGCGCGCGATTTTTTCGAGCAGCGGGGCCTTTTGTTCATCACCTGAGATTTGTTTCGCGAGCATCTGCGCGTAAGTGGAAATCACGGCCAGCGGGGTGTTCACTTCGTGCGCGACTCCGGCGGCGAGTAGTCCGATGGAACTGAGTTTGTCGGCCTGGACCAGGCGCTTTTCGAGTTCGCTGCGATCGGTGATGTCGTCGAAAATAATCAGGCGGCCGATGCGATCGCCTTCACGCGAAACCAGCGGGGCGATGGCGATGTTCAATGTCGCACTGCCCAGTACGAACTTGTAGATGTTGTGCACGCCGCCGTCGATTTCAGCGACGCCGCATTGCGCGCACAAATCTTCGGGGAACAGATCGCGCAGCTTGCGGCCCACCGCGTCGACGCGCGGGACGCCGGTCAGCTTCTCGATCTGCGAATTCCAGCTTTCCACGCGATCGTCCAGATCGATGGCGAGAATGCCGACGTTGATCGATTCGACAATGTTCTCCGAGAACTCTTTGAGCCGTTCGTATTCGTCGGCCTTGCGGGCCAGCGACCGGTACAGCATGGAATTGTCGACGGCGATGCCGACGTAGCCTGAAAGGGTGACAAGGAGCTCGACATCTTCGCTGGAAAGAAAATCGCCGGTTTCGGTGCGGCTGATACCCAGATAAGCGATGGTGCGGCCGCGGGCGGAGCAGGGAAGATAGTAGGTCAACTCCAGTTCGGCGATGGAGCGGCGCACCGATTGCGGCATCTGATGCGAAACCACGTCGAGCAAGTGACGCGTGCGTTCGAAGAACACGTAGGGGCGATCGGGCTTGGGGCTCAGGAAGCTCAAATCGAGGCCATAAGGCACGTTTTCAGTCTGGCGGCCTTGGCGATTGCTGGCCAGTTCGAGATGGAAGCTCGCGTCGGCGTCATCCCACACGAAGAATGCGACGTGGCGTATGCCCAGAGTGCGAATCAGGCGGTCGGCCACGGTTTCGAGCATCTCGGCGAGATCGGTGGGCGAACCCAGCTCGCGCGCGAATTCGATCAGGGTGCGGCGATAGTCGTAGCGGTCCTTATAGAAGTAATAACGATCCAGTTGTTCGCGAATCCAGTTGCGGATGGGCTGGAACAGAAACGCAGCGAACAGAATCATCGCGACCATGGTCGCGCCGTTGAGCTCCCCTACTTTACCCACCGCGAAAATAATGGTGTAGAAGATCCCCAGCACGGCGAGCGTCGCGAGCGTGTAGACGTAGCCTTCCTGGAAAATCAGATCGACGTCCATCAGGCGATAGCGGAGAATCGCGTAGGCCCAAGTGATCGGAATGAGCGGCAGCGAAAGCACCGCGAGATTCATGGCGTGATTGGGCGCGACGCCCATCATGTAGGGCACGGCGTAGATCAGCGAGAACGGCAGCACTCCTGCGATCGCGCCATTGCGCAGCCAGGCCAGTTGGCGTCGCACCACCGGATCTTCGGCATGACGAAGCTGGAACGCGACCACGCAGCCGCCCGCGATATACATCAGGCACAGGAACGCGAGCCAGGCGCGATCGAGCATCCACCGCACCTCGATCAGCGACGCGGGAGTTTGCAAAAATCCCCATTCGAATCCGAACTGCACCGCGAGCAGAGCCAGGCCCGGCAGGTAGACCAGGAACGCAGCGCCACGGCGGCGAATCCACTTTTGCGGTTCGGGGAACACGAAGCAGAAATGCAGAAATAGCGTCGGCGCCAGGAACCACGCCAGCTCGTTGCCGTGATAAATGAGCTTGTCGAAATTATTCAGCTTGCCGGTGTAGTGGAAGGCGGAGAGGACAAAGCTCGCCAGGCACAGCATGTAGAAATGCAGCGCGCGCGGGGCGTTGCGGCGGCGGAAATAGACGAACAGGCCGATGGCGATGTAGATCACGGCGACCGCGTACTGATAGTAGATGGTGGAATCGCGGTCAGCTTCGCCGATGATGATCTTAACGTCGAAGGGCTCACTGCCATTGCGGCGGATGAGGTACTTGGCGTCGCTCCAGGAACCCAGGGTGGCGAGCGCCTGGGTCGCTTCAATCGCGCGGCCGATGCGGAAGCCTTCGATGGAAATGAGGACGTCGCCGACGCGGAGTCCCTTTTGCGCACCGGCACTGTTCGGTGCGACGTAGGCGGCGACGACGTTCTGGCCGTCATCGGTCCAGGTGACTCCGTCATCGGGGAGACGATAGCGGCTTTGCTGGGTGAAATTGACCGCGCCGGCGATCACGGCCGCTACGGTGACGATCACCAGTAGTGCGCTGACGAATTGGCGCTTCAGTTCCCGCATGTCAATTTCCCACAAACCTCCGCTGTAGCGGCGGAGACACAACTCCCCTCCTTCCTTGTAGCACGTCGACACCCACCGCGTCAGCCACCATTTTCATAGTGGAATCAGTCAGTTACAATAATTTGCAAAAGTGATTCTATGGCTTTTGGGATATCCAGATACAGGGATGTGTAGGGAGGAAACATTCAGGTAGAAACAAAACACATGCCTACGGTGTTTCTAAAAACGAGCCCGGATGAAGCCGGGACGCTCAAGGAGAAACTGAGATGTCCTTTAGTAATAGAGTTCGCCACCTATTGATGACCGCAACGATGGCGGTATCGATGCTCGGGCTGTCTACAGCGCATACGCGCGCGGGCGTCTTTGTTTCGGTCAACATTGCTCCGCCGGTGTTGCCGGTCTATGTCCAGCCGCCGCTTCCGGCGCCGGGTTTCATTTGGACTCCTGGTTATTGGGCTTATGGAGATGCCGGATACTTCTGGGTTCCTGGTGTGTGGGTGCGGCCTCCGCAAGCCGGGCTACTGTGGACTCCCGGGTATTGGGGATTTGCGGGAGGCGCTTATGGGTGGCACGCGGGATATTGGGGTCCTCATGTTGGATTCTATGGCGGAGTTAATTATGGATTCGGCTACGGCGGAGTAGGCTTTGTAGGCGGCGAATGGCGCGGCGGAGTTTTCGCTTACAACAGCGCGGTGGCGAATTTCGGACGAGTGCAGGTCACGAACGTCTACGACAATCGGACCATCGTCACGCAGAACACGATCGCCAATGCGAACCATGTGAGTTTCAATGGCGGCGCAGGGATTCAGGCGAATGCTTCGGCGACAGAGATGCAGGCGGCGGGCGAACATCATTTCGAGCCCACGCCAAATCAGCTTCAGCACCAGAATTTCGCGTCTCAGGATCGTTCGCAGCTTGCTTCGGTGAATCATGGGCAACCCACGACGGCGGCGAGCCGCAGTATGAATGGGTATCATCAGGTGTCGCAGCAGCACGCGCAGTCGCAACCGATTTCGGCAGCCGACCGGACCGCGGGCCGCAGCTATCAGCCCAACCAGCGCGAGGCAAACCAGGATCAGCGCATCGCCAACGGGCTGCGCAGCGGCGAGATGACTTCGGGCGAGGCCGCGAAGGCGGAGCGGAGGCAGTCGAAGATCGATCAGCAGGTGCACAACGATCGCGCGGCGAATGGCGGAAAGCTCACTGGGCAGGAACGGCAGCAGGTGAATCAAGAGCAGAATGCGGCGAGCCGCCAGATCTACAACGAGAAGCACAACGGCAACACCGTGACGCCGAATGCGGTGGATAATCGCGAAGCCAATCAGCAGCAGCGCACCGCGAACGGGTTACGAACCGGGGAGATGACTTCGGGCGAAGCAGCGAAGACCAACGCGAATCAGTCGAAAGTGGCGCAGCAGGTCCACAACGAACGCACCGCGAACGGTGGGGCGCTGAACGCGCAGCAGAAGCAGCAGGTCAATAAAGAGCAGAACAAGAACAGCAAGCAGATCTATAAAGAGAAGCACAACAATAAGACTGTGAAGTAACGGGAATTTGTTGGAGAAAGGGGACAGACCGCTCTGTCCACGCCCAGTGGGCTCCCCTTTTTTGTCCCTAGTGTAGTGCGTCACACAGATTGCACACTAAGTGGGGCGGACGCCCTCGTCCGCGCTGGGCCCCCCGGGCCGGCTGGCGTGCTGAAGCCAAAGGCCGACGAGGGCGTCGGCCGCGGACCAGGGGTCCGCCCCACTCTGTTCCAGAAGAGTTGGGATTCGTGACGCACACACTAGATGGGCCGCAGGAGGCGCACGATTTTCACGATCGCGCCGATCGCAGCACCGAGGAAATTCACGGCGCTGTTGCATTCGATCGAGGATTGAGTCAGTGACCCGGCCGTCGCGAAGGGGAACGGCAAATATGTTTGCGGCTGCAAGCGATACGCTAGAGTGTGCTTCGCCGCATCTACACGACTGTGCGTGCCGCCTTGGCGCTGTTGGGCCTGATCCTCGTCATGGTGACGGTTACGCCGCTGGAGAGTTGGTACGCGCGAGCGCTGGCAGGTCCCTGGAACGATCCGGAGGGTGATGTTCTGATCCTGCTGGGTGCGGAAGCTCCGGCGGGCGGCTACATAGGTCAGGAAACTTATTGGAGATCTGTGTACGCAGCGCGCGCCTGGCGGGATGGCCATTTCCGCGCGATCGTGGTGTGCGGCGCCGCCGGAATCGCGGAGTCGATGCGCGATTATCTGGTGTTCGCGCACGTCCCTGCCGAACACATCGTGCTCGAAAGCCGTTCCAGCTCGACGCATGAGAATGCGTTGTTCGCCGCCTCGATCTTAAAGGACATGCCGGGATCGAAGGTGCTGCTTACCAGCGATTTTCATATGTATCGCAGTATTCGGGCTTTTCAGAAGGCGGGAGTTCAAGCCGAACCGAGGCCGATCCCGGATGTGTTGAAGCGTGTGAGTAACCGGTTCCAACGTGTGCCACTGCTGGTAGTGCTGGTAACGGAGACAGCCAAGATCGTCGGATACCAGCTGCGGGGATGGATCTGAGTGCCATCGGTTGTCACGGCGCAGGCCCTGTGATACCGTCAGGTGCGTATAAAATATCTGGAAAGCGAGGCGCCAACGATTGACCCACGTCGCGTACATCCTTGGTATACCGATGATCGCTCTGGCGTGTTCGACGGGCTGTTCCAGTCCGCCCGCAGCCAAGCCAGCCGCTCCGCTGGATAAAATCCAGGGGAAAGCCCAAGTTCTTCTTGATGAGACATCCGGCTTGGACGCGGCTCTGAACGCAGGCGGACCTTCGGTCTACCTGGTGGATGGCCTGAATCGCTACCGGCTGTTCTTCGGGAAGCCCTTTGAGGTTGAACCTGCTCAGGAGTACGCCGCTGAAGGCATCTATGCGCAAAAGGCTATCGATGCGATTGGCGATCCCGCCCAGGGCAAGGACGGCTATCCGCTGAAAACCAGTTGCGTCCATGTGGTGAGGATGGCATGGCCTTCGCTGTCCTTGGATACGGTGGATGCATATTCCAACAGTCTGCGCGCCAAGGTGAACCGCTTCCCGGCCAGAGCCGTGTTCCTGGTGACACGGATCGAACCCGTTACCAGCACGGCGGATTCGAAACAGAAAAAGGATACCGACAAACCTAAGAAGGATGCGCCGACGGTCACTGTTCCCGCCGACAAACAACGCGCCCTCTTGGTGGAGGGTCCCACTGTCCTGCCCGCGCCTCTATGGGAACCAGCGGGCGGAACGGCCCGCTGCAAGGTGGTCATTGATGAGGAAGGCAAAATTGCGGAGCTCAACAGCGGCTCGCAACTCTGCGAGACTGTGCCCTGGGCTCAGTTCCGTTATCATCCGACACTCACGGGCGGCCATCCGGCAAGAGTGAAGACCGAGGTGGAAGTCCGCTTCGACGCGCGAAAGTAGAAAAGCCTCGGCCCGCTAAAATCCAATTGACGGGCATGATCGGAACACGCGCGGCATTACACCAATAGCGGGCCAGTGGCCGCGAAGCTCGCAATGAGCGGGTTCTCGAGTTTCCGGAAATCCGCCACGCTGATGTGGATCGCGTCCCGATGGGTTCCGGCGTTGAACGCCATGAAATCCTTCAGGGCAAGTTCCTGGTCCATCAGCACCGGCATCTTGAACAGATTTCCAAGCGGAGGCATGGCGCCTACTTCGCAATCGGGAAATAGAATCGCCAATTCAGCTTCGTTCAGCAAGCGGACCTCGGAAAGTCCCAGGAGCTTGGATACTTCTTCGAAATCGACCACAGCGTTCGCCTGCAGCACCAGCATCGCGTAGCCGTTATCGCCGGTGTACACCAGCGTTTTCGCCACACAGCTGGCGGGCATTCGCTCCGCCGATGCGAGTTCGCTCGCCGTCGCGGCGGTGGAGTGCGTCGAATGAGAAAAGCGAATGTGATGTTGCTTCAGATAGGAAAGACAGCGTTTCAGCATCGTCATAAAGATCCTCTTTCAATAGCGCAGAATGGCAACAGCCATTCTTTAATAACGAAGGATGGCAACAGCCATCAATCCACTGGGGAACGTTCCCGGGGGCAGCGAACAGACCTCGCCTTTGTGAAGCAGCGTCTGGACCGCCGCGACGTTCCATAGATCCTCGGGCGACATGCTGCGATATGCATCCCGATGAAATACTCCGAGTTTTTCCGCAGCGTTGTTCAAATACAGGTGCGCGACGCGTCCTTCGAAAGCGGCGCGGATGATGGAGTCGAAATCGTTGACCACTTTCGCGGGATCGTTTGTCTCTTTAGCGTTTCGCAACTCGGCCGCTTTCGTCTCGAGGAAGTCCGCGCGCAGAATTTCCTGCGCACGCGCGATCATCGATGCCTCATCGCGGCCTCCGTTCAGGCTGCCCTGAATGATCTCTTTCATCAGATTCGGATTGAGGCTGATCCCCTGGTACATGGACGTTTCTTCTTCGACACCAGCGAGCAGAAGAGGAGTCTTCGCCTCGCGGTCCAGCCGCAGGATGGCGCGATCAATGGTCTTGAAGAAGTCGGCGAGATGAAGCTTCTCGCGCTCCTGACCGGCACCGGTGCCGAACGGCACCCCCGCTATGTTGCCCGCCGACCTGCCGGCTGCGGAGCGATTCTCCAAGCGATGGTCGGGTGGGTCGAACGCGGTGAAAGCGCGCAGTTCTTCGCTAACTCCCGCACCCAGGCTCACTCGTTCGAAGTCGAGGCCGGAGCGGCCATACAGCGCCACGCGCGTCTTGGACAACGACAGAATGTAGAACGACTCGGGCAGCGCGAGTTCGGCAAGTAAAGGCCGGATGGAAAAGCAGGCCCCCACGTGAGCCGATGCCGCAGCCGCTTGCCGCAGATGGAATTGCTCCAACAAATCCGGCGCGCGAAAGATCACACGGCTTTCATGGGACGAGGCGGCGAAGGCCGGATCTTCCAACGGTTCCAGCAGGTTCGCGGCATCGGCTGAGGAGATCTTGCGGTGTAAAAGCTCCTCATGAGCAGCGCGAAGATTGGCTTTCATCAACGCAGCGGAGGAAGGTTCGGCTTCGCCGGGGCGGATCCCCGGCAGGAAAATCGTGATGCATGGGCCTTTCGAGGTCAGCAACTCGCGAACAGAGCCGCGATGCATGATTTCAGGTTTCACAAGTCTCGGGGTGGTCATCACATTGGCCTCCTTCAAGGCGGATTGCAAACATCGCAAATTGAATATGTAATTAATGTGCACGCCGCTGACCATTTATGGACTGGAGTGCCCATCGCTTGGACCGGAGCGTGCACTCCAATGGATCATACGAACGTGACAGGACTTAGCTCAGAGGTCGCGCGCATCAAGCTGGAACAGGACGGTCCCAACGAACCTGCGCCTGCGCGACATGGCGGCGCGATCGTCGAATTGCTGCTCCGGCTGCTCAGTCCACTGGTCATCATTCTGCTGATCGCGGCAGCCGCGGCGGCGTTCATGGGTGAGCGGATTGACGCCGGGATCATTGTCATCGTGGTGACGTTGGGCACCGCGATCGACTTCTGGCAGACTTATCGATCGCAGAAAGCCGCCGATCGGCTGCGCGACAGCGTGACGGTGACCGCAACGGTGATGCGCGACGGCGCATGGCGCGAGATCCCGCGGCGCGAAGTGGTAACGGAGGACGTGGTGCGGTTGTCGGCGGGCGATCTGGTTCCCGCCGATGCCATCTTGCTCGATTGCACTGAGTTGCATCTGCAGGAGGCCGCTCTCACCGGCGAATCGCTGCCGGTGGAAAAGAAGACCGGCGATCGAGTATTCCTGGGGACATCCGTCATCAGCGGCCTGGGCACGGCCAGGATCGAGGCGACGGGTCCGCGAACTCAATTCGGCGCCATCGCGAAAGGGCTGGTCACTCGCCCGCAGCCCACTGCGTTTGAACGCGGCATTCGTGATTTCGGAATGCTGATCATGCGGGTGGTATTTTTTCTGGTGCTGTTCATCGTGCTGGCCGGGCTGATCACGCACCACAAGCCGCTGGAGACGCTCCTGTTTGCAATCGCGCTGGCTGTGGGATTGACGCCGGAGTTCCTGCCCATGATCACTTCCGTTACGCTGGCGCAAGGCGCCATACGGATGGCCAAACATCATGTGATCGTCAAACATCTTGCCTCGATTCAGAACTTCGGAAGTATCAACGTGCTGTGCAGCGATAAGACGGGAACGCTGACCAGCGGGGTGATGACGGTCGAAACGGTCAGCGATGCCGGGGGTGAACCGAGTGCGCGGCCGCTGGAGCTGGCGCGCATCAATAGCGCGCTGCAAATGGGGGTGCGCAGTCCGCTGGATGTCGCGATTCTCAAGAGCTCATCGGAGTTACCCACGACCTATCGAAAGATTGACGAGCTTCCTTTCGATTTCGAGCGCCGCAGGCTTTCCGTAATTACGGAACATGCGGGCGCCAGAATGTTGATCGCGAAAGGCGCGCCGGAGGGCGTTCTCGAGGCTTCGAAGTTTATCGAGTCGAACGGCGGGACGAAGCCGCTCGATGAGGAAAATCGGAAGCGCGCTCTAGCCGTGTTCGATGAGTTGAGCCGGCAAGGGTTTCGGGTGATCGCGGTGGCGTACAAGAGCGTAGACGTGCGGCCGTCATACTCCAGTGCGGACGAGTGTGGCTTGATCCTGGTGGGTTTTGTGAGCTTTTCCGATCCGGCGCTGCCGGGGACGGCGGAGACCCTGGACGCGCTACGCCGCGACGGCGTCGAAGTGAAGTTGCTCACGGGAGACAATGAGCGCGTCGCCGAACACATCTGCACGCAGGTGCGGCTGGAGAATCGCGGAACGGTCACAGGCGAACAAATGGAGCGCATGAGCGATACGGCTCTCGATCACGTCGCGCAGGCGTCGACGATTTTCGCGCGGGTGTCACCGGCGCAGAAGACGCGCATTCTGCTGGCGTTGCGCAGGCGCGGGTGCGTGGTTGGTTTCATCGGCGACGGAATCAACGATGCTCCATCGCTGCGTGCGGCCGACGTGGGCATTTCGGTCTCAACGGCAGTGGACGTGGCGCGGGAAGCAGCCGACATCATTCTGCTGGAGCGCGGTCTGCATATTCTCCATCGCGGAGTGCTGGAAGGCCGCCGCGCGTTCGGCAACGTCATGAAGTACCTGCTGATGGGCACCAGCTCGAATTTCGGCAACATGCTCAGCATGGCGGTCGCGGCGGTGGTCCTGCCGTTTCTGCCCATGCTGCCGACGCAGATTCTATTGAACAATTTGCTGTACGATCTGGCGCAGCTCACTATTCCCACGGATCGAGTTGACGAAAGCTTCTTGCGAAGGCCGCAGAAGTGGGATATCCGATTGGTGCGCAACTTCATGCTGATCATCGGGCCGATCAGCTCGATTTACGATTTCCTCACGTTTTGGGTGCTGCTCTCTTTTTTCCATGCCGGGGAAGTATTCTTTCAGACCGGTTGGTTTGTCGAATCGCTGGTGACGCAGACGCTGGTCCTGTTCGTCATTCGCACCATGCGAAATCCGCTGAAGAGCCGCGCGAGCCGCCCGCTCACGATCACGACGATCGCCGTTGCAATGGTGGCGATCGTCCTGCCTTACACGCCGCTCTCGAATTTCTTTTCGTTCACACCGCTGCCGTTTTCGTTTCTGGTATTCGTGGCCGGTGCGACGGTAACGTATCTGGTGCTGGTGGAAATTGTGAAGAGGGTAGTATTCCGTACCAGCCCGCCCGTGCGCGGGATCGCCCAGATCGCTGCGTGAAAGCACGCTCCACTCCATTCAAGTTCCTGGTTTTTCGGGGGTTTGGTGCCCATTCACGTGGCCTGCCGGTTGCACGATCTACCGTGCAGGTCCATGGATATGGAGCAACAGGCGTCCAATGTCGGGACGGTGGAAGCGGTGCGGGGTAGTGTTGTCGATGCCAGCTTCCCGGGACGCATCCCGTCTCTGTTTAACATCCTGACTACGGGCGACGACGGCAAGATCGTGGTCGAAGTGGTCTCGCACCTGGACGCGCACACCGTTCGCGCCATCGCGTTGACACAAACACGCGGCTTGTCGCGCGGCAGCGCGATCACCGATACGCGGTCAACCCTGAAGGTTCCCGTCGGAGAGCGTGTTCTGGGCCGCATGTTCGATGTGTTCGGCAACACCATCGATCGCAAGACGGCCGTCGACGGCGGCGAGTGGCGCTCGGTTCACGCCACACCGGTTCCACTGTCGCGGCGGGCGACTACGTCTGAAGTTTTCGTCACCGGAATCAAAGCGATCGACGTGCTTGCGCCTTTGGAGCGAGGCGGCAAGAGTGGACTGTTCGGGGGCGCGGGCGTCGGCAAAACAGTACTGATCATGGAACTGATCCACAACGTGATCGGACACCATAGCGGCGTCAGCGTGTTCTGTGGAATCGGCGAGCGATGCCGCGAGGGCGAAGAACTGTACCGCGAGGTTCAAGCAGCAGGCGTGCTGGAAAAGACCGTGCTGGTGTTCGGACAGATGAACGAATCTCCGGGCGCGCGATTTCGAGTGGGCCACTCCGCACTTACCATGGCCGAATATTTTCGCGACGACGCGCGGCAGGACGTGCTGCTGCTGATCGACAATATTTTTCGATTCATTCAGGCCGGCTCCGAAGTTTCCGGGCTGATGGCGCAGCTTCCTTCGCGACTGGGATATCAGCCGACGCTGGCAACGGAACTCGCGCATCTGGAGGAACGCATTTGCAATACGTCCACCGGCGCGATCACTTCGGTGCAGGCCGTGTATGTTCCGGCTGACGACTTCAGCGATCCGTCGGCGGTGCATACGTTCAGTCACCTCTCCGCTTCGATCGTGCTCTCCAGAAAGCGCGCCAGCGAGGGACTCTATCCCGCGATCGATCTACTGAAGTCGAGTTCCAAGCTGCTTTCGCCGAGCGTGGTGGGCGATCGCCACTATCGCATCGCGCAGGAAATTCGCAGAACGCTGGCGGGATACGAAGAGCTGAAAGACATCATCGCGATGCTCGGCCTGGAGGAACTTTCGCAAGAGGATCGCCGCACGGTGCATCGCGCGCGACGGCTGGAGCGATTTTTCACGCAGCCGTTTTTCGTTACCGAACAATTCACCGGACAATCGGGGCGCCTGGTG
This sequence comes from Terriglobia bacterium, assembly GCA_963819125.1. Taxonomy (GTDB): domain Bacteria; phylum Acidobacteriota; class Terriglobia; order Bryobacterales; family Bryobacteraceae; genus Palsa-187. The sequence continues at coordinate 376,978 of CAWFUQ010000001.1, read as the reverse complement.
AAGCTGGAAGATTCACTGGTGGGATGCGAACGGATTCTGAACGACGAATTCGCGAAGCTGCCGGAACAAGCGCTGTATATGATCGGCTCCATCGACGAGGTGAAGCAATCATGAATATGAAGCTCACCGTGTGGCTGCCGCATGAAGTGCTGCTGGAAGAAGAAGTGGATCGCATCAAGGCCGAATCTGAAAACGGATGGTTCGGCATGCTTCCCAGGCACGTCGATTTCGTGACGTCGCTGGTGCCGGGCGTGATGACGTTCCAATGCAACGGGAAACCCGAACAATATCTGGCGGTGGATCACGGCATCCTGGTGAAGTGCGGGCACGATGTTTCGATCTCCACGCGCAATGCGGTTCGCGGGACGAATCTAGAGCAGTTGAGGAACGATGTGGAGGTTCAGTTTCGTGCCCGGGCGAAGCGCGAGCAGACCGTACACGCGTACGAGATGAAGTTGGAAGTCGACCTGGTGCGGCATTTGTTGGAGGCGGAAAAGAATGCCTGAACCAAACCCTCTCCCGCCACTTGGCGCGCGCCCCAAGCCGAATCCTCAGGAGCGGATGCTGCGCGGGGTCGCCGCGCGACAAGGCAGCATGATTCGCGGACGCGAAGAAAGCAAGAGCGGCAAGCCCAACTGGAGCGGGCTCGCGATTCTGGGGATCGTGGGATGGTCGGTTACAATCCCGACTCTGATCGGAACCGCTGCCGGCATTTGGCTGGATCATCACTGGCCCGGCAGGATCCCCTGGACCGTTACGCTTCTTTTCGCCGGACTGATCGTCGGCTGCGCTTCGGCGTGGTCGCAACTTCGTGAGAAGGGCCTGTAGATGACGGCGTCGATGAGTACGGCGATGGCAGGCGGGGCAGGTGCGCTGGCGGGCGTCCTGTTTTTCGGAGGTTTGTGGTTAACCGTGCGCGCCATGCCCAAGTCGCGATGGCCGGGGCTGCTCATGATCGGAAGCTTCTGGATCCGGACCCTGATCACGCTGGCGGCGCTGTACTTCACGATTCGCGGCGATTGGCATAACGCGATCGCATGGATCGCAGGGTTTATTCTGGCACGCGTGATTGTCCCGATGTGGCTGCATGCAGCGGAAGGGAACACGCGATGCACCTGACGCCCGATGCGATCGTGCTGTGGCACTGGCGATTCATGCACATCAACGCAACGCTGGTGTGCACCTGGATCGTGATGCTGATCCTGGTCACCGTTTCCGCTCTGGTCACGCGTCATCTCGAAACCGGTGAGGGGAAACGGTCGCGCTGGCAGAACGCGCTCGAAGTCACCGTCGAGATCATGCGCGGCCAGGTTCGTGAAGTGTGCGGGAAAGGCGGAGATCGTTACCTGCCGTTTGTAGGAACGCTGTTTCTGTACATCTGTCTTGCGAACGTTCTGGACATTGCACCGGGGTGGCATGCGCCGACGGGTTCGCTGTCGACCACAGCGGCTTTAGCGATCTGCGTAGGTGTTGCGGTTCCGGTGTTCGGGGTGGTCGAGCAGGGCTTCTTCGGATACTTCAAACATTATTTCAAGCCGACGCCTCTGTTGCTGCCATTTCACTTATTGAGCGAAACGTCGCGCAACGTCGCGCTGGCGGTTCGTCTATTCGGGAACATCATGAGCGGATCAATCATCGTGGGAATCCTGATCGCGATCGCGCCGCTGTTCGCGCCGATCCTGATGCAAACCGTCGGCCTGATTACGGGTGTGATTCAGGCGTATATTTTCGCCATCCTGGCGACGGTGTATATCGCGGCCGCGGTGCACTCCGAACGTGAACAGGAAAGTAGTTAGGGAGGTTTTATGGATAACGTTGTTCTGGTTGCGGTGGTTTCCATCGCAAGCTCAGTGTGCTGTATGGTGTTCGGCTCGATTGTTCCGACCATCGGGGAGATGAAGACCATCGGTCATGCCTTGGCTTCGATCGCGCAGCAGCCCGATGAAGCCGGCACCATCAGCCGGACGCTCTTTATCGGACTGGCGATGCTCGAGTCAATCGCCATTTACTGTTTCGTGATTTCGATCATCCTGATTTTTGCGAATCCGTTCTGGAATCACATGATCGCCGTTCCAAAGTAATGCATGTCAATCGATTGGTTCACCGTAGTCGCGCAAATCGTCAACTTCATGGTGCTGGTGGCACTCATGAAGCACTTTTTCTATCGGCGGCTGGTGGATGCGATCGATACCAGGGAGCGGTACGTGGCGAGCCAATTAGCGGAGGCGGATCGGAAGAGCGAGGAAGCGACCAAGGACCTGGAGAAGGCGCGCGCGGATTTCGATGAGATCGAACGCCAGCGCGGCGAGATGTTGCGCGAGGCAAAACACGAGGCGGATCAGGAGCACACCGAAATGACGCAGCAGGCGCTGGTGGCGGTGAAGGCGCAGGAAACGCAGTGGCGCGAGGATCTGGATCGCGAGAAGGCGATTTTCTTCGATCAGGTTCGCGCGCGAGCGGTGGCCGAAATTATTTCGATCACGCGCCGCGCTCTGGACGATCTGGCGTGCGCGGATTTGCAGAAGTGCGCGCTCGATTCGTTCTTGTCCAATCTGCCCGCGCTACAGGGCGACCTGCACGGCGAACTGGTGGTGCGCAGCGCCGTCGAGCTTGCGCCGGAGACACGGAATCGCGTCGAGGAGATCATTCGCCACCAAACCGGCAGGGACGCCCAAATTCGATTCGAGTGCACACCGCAGATGGCCTGGGGCGTCGAGCTGAGTGCGAACGGCACTCGAATCGGCTGGAACCCGGATAACTATGTCCGCGAGCTGGAGCAAAATCTCAGGCAGGCGTTTGCGCAGGGCTCGACGAAAAACAGTGGGTAACTTATGCCAGGCGATTCTCTAAAATCAGCGGTCACCGAAGCGATCGACATGGTCGAGCGGGTCGCCGAAGAATCCTCGCTTCGGCCTCAGTTCGAAGAATACGGCGTGGTGACTTATCTTGGTCCGGGCGTGTGCCGCGTGGAAGGATTGCCGCATTTGAAATCGGAAGAGATTGTGCGGTTCGAAGGCGATTACCTGGGACTGGCATTCAATCTCGACGCCAAGGACGCCGGCATCATTCTTCTGGATCCCGCCGAGGGCTTGGAGTCCGGCACGGAAGTTCACCGCACCGGCAGGGTGCTGGATACGATCGTGGGCGGAGCACTGCTCGGCCGCGTGGTGGATCCGCTGGGCCGTCCACTCGATAACAAAGAGTCGCTGCCCGACGTGCTGCGCGCGCCAGTAGAAGCAGAAGCTCCCCCGATCATGGATCGCGCACCGGTCAACCTGCCGCTGGCGACCGGAACCAAAGCGATCGACGCGTTGATTCCCATCGGCCGTGGACAACGGCAGTTAATCCTGGGCGACCGGCAGACGGGCAAGACGGCGATCGCGATCGATTGCATTCTCAATCAGAAAGACAAAAACATCGTTTGCATTTATTGCGCGATCGGGCAGCGCAGTTCATCGGTGGCGAGAGTGATCGCTGACTTGCAGCGGCGCGGGTCGATGGAGTACTCGATTGTGGTGGTCGCGTCCGGCGATTCGCCCGCGGGTCTGCAGTTTGCCGCACCCTACGCGGCGATGACTATGGGTGAGTATTTTATGCGCCGGGGGCGCGACGTGCTGGTGGTGTTCGACGACCTCACAGCGCATGCCGACGCCTATCGCGAGCTGTCTTTATTGCTGCGCCGTCCGCCCGGCCGCGAGAGTTTTCCCGGCGATATTTTCTATATTCACTCGCGCCTGCTGGAGCGATCCACGCATTTACGCCCGGAATTGGGCGGAGGATCGCTAACCGCGTTGCCGATTGCGCAAACTGAGGAACAGAATATCTCGGCCTACATTCCGACCAATCTCATCTCGATCACCGATGGTCAGATCTATCTCGCGCCGGATCTTTTCCAGAAGAACATTCTGCCGGCGATCGATGTGGGCAAGTCCGTTTCGCGGGTGGGCGGGAAAGCACAGCTTCCGGCATATCGAGCAGTGGCCGGCGATCTGCGCTTGTTCTACTCGCAATTCGAGGAGCTGGAAGTATTCTCGCGATTCGGCTCGCGCCTGGACGAACGAACTCGCCAGACCTTGGCCAGAGGCCGTGCCATTCGGGAAGCGCTGAAGCAGCCGCAGTTCGACCCGATTCCAGCGCCGGAACAAGTGGCCATCCTGGTCTCCGCGACGGCGGGATATTTCGACATGATTCCGCCGGATCGAATCGTCGAAGCATCGGCGCGTATTCGCGAGGCATTTCGACGCGAGCTACCGCAGCTTGCGGCATCGATCGACTCTGGCGCGAAACTGACGGATACGGATCGCGCGGCGATTACAAAGCTCGCTGAAACGGTGATGAAAAGCGAATGGAAGCCGCAGAAAAATTAAGGCGCGCTGTTGCGGTGACGCAGGAGCTTCAGTCGGTGGTCAAGACGATGAAGGCGCTGGCGGGTGTGAACATTCGCCAATACGAACGCGCCGCGCACGCGGTGGCGGCTTACAATCGCACCATCGAAATGGGTTTGCAGATCGCGCTGCAGCGCATGCCCGAGAATCCTTCGAGCTACGAGAGCGGAAAAAAGCTGGGGGCCGTGGTATTCGGGTCCGATCAAGGCATGTGCGGGCAGTTGAACGATCAGGTGGTTTCCTACAGCTTGCGCGCGCTCAAGAAACTCGCGGCGCGGCGCGACGATCAGGTAGTGATCGCGGTGGGAGTGCGCGCAGCAAGCCAGCTCGAAGCCGAAGGCAAACAGGTGGAACGCACCGTGAACGTTCCCGCGTCGATTGGAGGAATCGGCGCGGCGGTGGAAGAAGTGCTGCAGGTGATCGAGGAATGGCATTCGGGACGGGGGATCGAAGCGATCGCATTGTTCAACGCCAGGCCGGTTTCAGGCGCGTGGTATCGCACCCGGGGCGTTCAACTGCTACCGGTGGACGCGCGCTGGATCCACAGCCTTAGAGTGAAGCCGTGGCCTTCGAAAGTAATTCCGATGTACACGCTCGATGAGAAGCAATTGTTTCAATCCCTGATTCGCGAATATCTGTTTGTCTCACTGTTTCGTGCGTTCGCGGAATCGCTGGCAAGCGAGAATGCAGCGCGCCTCGCGTCGATGCAGGTCGCCGAGAAAAACATTGAAGAGAGATTACGGGTTCTGACCACGAATTCACGGAGGCTGCGTCAGGAAACGATTACGGCGGAGTTGCTCGACATGATCACTTCGTTCGAGGCGGTGGAGAAGGAAAAACGGCGTTGAGCAGCTTTAAGCGTGCCGCGCCGCTGGGTGCTCATGCTGAGCGAACCAATGGAGCAGGTGCAGGATTCCCGGAATCGCCATGACCAGAATCGCGGTATGAAAATCGTGATTGCCGCGAATGATCGCGACGATCAATGCGAGAGAACCGAGGGACAAAGCGGCGCCAGCAACCTCCCATCGCCATGCGATCAGCATCGAGGCACATGCCGTCACCATCAAAATAATACCGGTCCATTCCAACAAGGTGGATGGCCCCGCGTCAGAGGTCGACATTTCACCGGTCATGAGGACGAAAAAGGCGCCCGCGATCACCAGTCCGGATAGTCTTGCGACCCACCGGGAGATCGATAAGAACCTGTCCATGTCAGTTTCCTCTCGTGTGGTGATGCGGGCGCCGAGCCGCTTAGGCGGCTTTCTTTGATCCCTCCAGCACAGGGATCTCTTTGATCTTGGTCTTCACTTCAGGAGTCGGGATGGTGATTTCCAGCACGCCGTTGTTGAATTGCGCGGCTGTCAGATCGACCTTGGCGCCTTCAGGAAGCGCCATAGCGCGATAGAACTTGCCATAGCTCCGTTCGGAGTGGAAGAATCCCTTGCGGTTCTCTTCTTTCTCTTCCTTGCGCTCCCCTTCGACGATCAGCGTATCGCCTTCCAGGCGCACTTTCACGTCTTCCTTCTTCAGACCGGGAAGTTCAGCAGTGATGAGAAGTTTTCCGTCCTTCTCTTTCACCTCGATCGCCGGCATCCATGCGCCGGTCGCGGTCGCGAGCCGGGTTGGAGCCGTGAACATACGATCCATATCGTCGGTGAATTGGCGCATCAGCGCGAACGGATTCATTCCGAACACGCTCCCGCGAAATAGCGGGGTTTCGAACTTGAAGAAACGCTCGAGTTCGCGTCCTTCGGATTTAGGTTGTTTAACTACGGTGACTTCAGACATATTATGTTTCCTTTCTTGAACCTCTTTCCCGGCCGGCTAGGCGGCTACGATCGCCGGCGCTTGTTCCGCTGGACGAGCGGGTTCGCGAATCCCGTTCAGCGTAAGGACGAGTTCACTTAGGTCGATTTGCCCGGGCCGATGGCCGGCCGCATGAGCCAGATCATTTGTCGAAAGAATTCCGACCAACTCGCCCGATGGCTCGACCACCGGCAGGCGGTGCACTCGGGCCCCGCGCATGGTGGCCATTGCCGATCGAACTGTGTCGTCCGGCGCGCAGGTGTGAAGCTGTCGCGTGGCGATTTCGCTTACCGGCATTTCCGCGGCGATCTTAGTCCGCGTTCCCAATGCCATGCAGATATCGCGATCCGTAATGATCCCCGTCAGTCTTCCGTACTCGACCACGGGGAGAGCGCCGCAATCGTTAATCCACATGAGTGAAGCCGCCGCCGCAAGACTGCTTTCCGGCTCGCAGCACACCGGGTTCCTGGTCATGATTTCATGAACCTTCATAGAACCCTCCCTATTCGGTTGTCCTGGATCATCAAGAATAAGTGCACATGAAATGCCGTTCGGCATGGCCTGCGGCTCAATCAGTTATGCAAGGAGGAGGCGCAAGCATATGGGCCAGTTCACGCGAACTGCGCTGTTTCACCGCGCTTTTCTACACATGGCAGCACCTGGCGGTTTCCGTTCAGTCGTTTACACCCACTCGATTGCGGCATCCGAAATGCGGCAAATCAAGTGAATTTGCCAGGAGGGATGATATGCACAAGGTTGCAAGACTTGTATGGCTTGGCGTTGTTTGCGCGATGCTGAGCTCAGCTCAAAGGCCTCTAGCGGGTGTACCCACGCGCGTGACGATTACGCTCGGCCACAGTTACGGCATGCCGCTGGGCGACTTGAAAGCCGAGGACCTAACGGTCACGCACGACCTCGACAAGCTGCTGGTGCTCGGATTGACGAAGCTTCGGGGAGAAGAGGCGCGCCTCGAATTGTATGTGGTGGTCGATAACTGCTCAAGTTGCGAGGTCGGCGCGAAGTTCGACGAATTGAGCCGCTTCCTGACGACGCGCTCGGCGTCGACCGATATCGGAGTCGCCTACATTCAGGACGGAAAGCTGCAAATCGCGCTCAAACCGTCGCGCGATCACAAGCGAGCCATTGAGGCGCTGAACGCCCCCGAGGGTAGCAAGCCTGCAAGCCCGTTTCCCGCGCTGACTCAACTGATTGAGACCTGGCCGGCAAATTCGGCGCGGCACGCAGTGTTGATCGTCTCCAATGGTGTTGACCCCAACGTTAGAGAGGCCGCCGCGAACAAACCCGCGGAAGACACCATCCGGGCAGCGGAGCGAGCCGGTGTGGTGATCTATTCGATCTACCACCCAGCCGCCGATTACGCGACTGCCGAGTTCACGCCCCAATACGTCGGCCAAATTGAGCTGGCGCATGTGGCCGAGGAATCCGGCGGCGAATCATATTTCCTGGGCATGGGGCCGCTGCCTTCGCTGGCTCCCTTCCTCGCTGACATCGCCGATCATCTGGCGAACCAATACATTTTGGAGTTCATCGCGAATCCCGAGGATGGTCCTGGTACATTCCAGGAGATCACGGTGAAGAGCAAGACGCGCGATGTGGAGATCATGAGTCCGGAGCGGGTTTGGGTTCCCGGCCGGGGTGCGGACGACCTGCGGAAACATCCAGGAAACGAGTGACACAGTACTGATTGACTGCGACAGATCGCATGAATACTCCGGGCTCGAGGTCCAATCTGGACCTCGAGCCCGAGAGATAATAGCGTTCAGTCACCGGCGAAGCACCGCACCGGAGTTGGCATGCGCAGTGAACATTTTGATCACCCACCCCTGAGGCGCTACGCCGTAGCGATCTTGTCCGCAGCGGCAGCATCTCTCGCGACCATCGGTGTAGCGTCATTCCTTCATGGCAAGGCGCCGCTGTTGTTTTTCGCGATCGCGGTACTGGTTTCGGCTGCCTATGGCGGCCTCGGTCCTGGCTTGCTGGTCACCGCTTTAAGCATCGCGATCGTGGAATTGTTCTTTCATCCTGAGATGTTCTTGTTATCGATCCCCCACGCCAATGTTATTTTGCTCGCGATCCTGGGAGTTGGTATGAGCGCGGTGTTGGGACGTCTCCACACCGCGCATGAAGCCTTGAAAGGCGCCAAGAACGATCTGGAATCCGCCAATCAGGTGCTGGCTCATCGCACCGAGTCGCTGGCGCAATCCAACGAAGAACTGCAACGGTTCGCGTATGCGCTGGCGCACGATCTGAATACGCCGCTGCGCGGGATTTCAGCGCTCACTGAGCTACTGGTGGAGCGTAACGCAGCCGGGCTGGATGAGAACTCGAAAGAGTGCGCCGGGATGATTGTAAGCGGTGTGCAACGGATGCAGTCCATGATCAAAGGATTGCTGGAATATGCGGCGGCGGTCGAAAAGCCGGGCCTCCAAGATTCGATCGACTGCAACGCGCTGGTGCGGCGAGCCATTGAAGATCTGGGACCGGCAATCGAAGAGTCCGGAGCCCAAATCACCATCGACCCCCTTCCGTCCGTTCCCGCGGTGGAAGGTCATCTGCTTCAGGTGTTCTCGAACTTGATCAGCAACGGGATCAAGTATCGGCCCGGTGTGCGGGTTCCGCACATCAAGATCTCGGCGACGGACGCGAACGACGAATGGATTTTTTGTGTGGCGGACAATGGCATCGGCCTGGATATGAAGAACGCCTCCAAAATCTTCGGGATGTTCCAGCGGCTTCATGAGGGGGAATATGAGGGCAACGGAATCGGGTTGGCGCTTTGCAAGATTGTGATCGAAAGGCATGGCGGCAGGATTTGGGTCGAATCCGAGCTTGGCCGCGGGGCTCGTTTCTATTTTGCGATGCCGAAAGTAGCGGCAACGCGTAAGGGCGCCACCGAGCTCGCATTGAGCGCTGGTGCGAGAACTTCGTAGACCCGCGTGACTGGTCGCACAGAAAAAGACCCGAGGGATCCGTTCGATCTGGGGCGGTTTGAGATCGCGCAGAATGCGGTGCACGAACACGTCCTCACAGAACTTCGGAACGGGTGCAAGCACGGGCATTGGATCTGGTTCATATTCCCGCAGCTCCGGGGTTTGGGACACAGCGAAATGGCCAACAAATTCGGAATCGGATCGCGCGCGGAGGCCGAGGCGTACCTGAAGCATGCAGTCCTGGGGCCGCGTTTGAGAGAATGCGCCCGGCTGGTGAATGACGTGGAAGGGAAATCGGCCCATGAGATTTTTGGCTTTCCCGACGATCTCAAGTTTCGATCCTCGATGACGTTATTTACGAGCGTCGCGCCGAACGACCAGGTGTTTCGAGATGCGTTAGGGAAGTACTTCGGTGGCGTGCTCGATCCGCTCACCACCAAGCGCCTCGGCTGAACGGCCATATCTCGCCTAAAATGCAAGCATGGATCCGCTACGAGGCTCCTTTTCGGTTCTGGTTCTCTATGACGTAGCGGACCAGATCGATCTCGACAAAGTACGCGAGATCCTCGGAGCGTTGGCTCCGGTGCGCGAGCCGAGCTTCAAGCACCCGGCTCCGGAATATGTTCGATTCGTGATTCCTCCAGCGGTCCAGTTCCTGGAACCGGTCTCGATCGGTTCAGGTGAACGATTCGTGAGCCGGGTGAAGTATTTCGCGTACGGCGTGGTGAGTGTCGAGCTGGAATTGCCGTTCGAAGCCACCTGGGACGATCTGGTGCGCTTATCCAGCCGCTTCATCACGGCTCCGGAGATCGAGAAGTGCACTTTGGAGCTGCTGCGCGCCTGCTTGAGGCGCGTCGCACCCGCATTGGTGCAGCCGTACGAATCGTGGCTCAGCGAGGACTTCTACATTATTAATCTGCGGGAAGCTCGCGATGAGCAGGGGAACCCGATTTCGGCAGCGGGGCTTATCGCGGCGCACGGCGATCAGATCTCAAGGCTGGTCCGCGGCGAATCCGTGCCGTTGGCCGAAACGGAACGTGCGGATGCGCTGCAATCCAGCATGTCCTACTATCCGTCGGATCTGTTGGTGGTGGGCTGGGTCGCGGCGCTGGTTTATGACACTCCGGAAGGCGCTGTGCCCGCGATGCAGTTGCTCGAATATGCCAACACGCAATTGCTTCAATATCGGCACTACGACGAAGTGTTGAGCCGCATCCTGGAAGATGAGTATCGAGCCGTGGAACGAAAAGGCGGACCGTTTCGTCACTGGCGCATTGGGCGGCAGGCCGCGAAACTGAATGCGGTGCGCCTGGAGGTGACCGACTTGACGGAGCGAACCGACAACGCCATCAAGTTCATTAGCGACATGTTCTACGCACGTGCTTATCGCATGGCTGCCACACGAGTCGGCGTCAACGATTACCGCAACCTGGTGGAACGCAAGTTGCGGATCGCGGCGGATCTGTACGAATCGATGATGAACGACTATCATCAGGCGCGCTCCTTTCTGTTGGAAGCAATGGTAGTGGCGATCCTGGTGATTGAGCTGATCCACCTGTTTCGCGGCAGCTTCTGAAAGCGACCGATGATAATGCCGGCGTCTACAATAAGTGGAGATGAGTCAGAGCGCATCCAAAAATAAAATCGCGAACGGGCTAGTTTCCGCGAGTTGCGCAGCGGTGCTCGCCGTGTACGCCGCGGGATATGCCAGGACACAATCCGCGGCCAACCGGTTGGCGGCGCAAGTTGCGGTGCGCCGAGCGGCGGTTCCAGAATCGGAGCGCACCACGGTCCCCATGCCCGGGTTTGGGCCCGCGCTCCGGGAGCGTCCGTCGAGTGTAGCGATCGTCCAGCCGCGCAGGGTTGAGCCATCCCACCAACTGGATCGCCCTGCCGATGTTCCGGCGCCTTCGCCTGAAATTTCTACGAGTGTCTCGTCGCCAGTGGAATCGTCCGCGACTACGCCTATACCAGTCGCATCGATCGCTACGGAAGTGAAAGCCGAGCCGCCGGCTGCGGTCGTGGAACCGAAGAAAGAACCCGCGCCAGTGACTCCGGTCTGGAAAGACGGAGTGTATCGAGGCTGGGGCTACTCGCGCCACGGAAATATTGAAGCCGAGAGTCGTCATCGAGAAGGGCCGCATTACTTCCGCGGGGATTTCCCAGTGCCGGACGCGTTATTCCTGTTCCGTGATCGAGAACTTGCCTCCACAAGTGGCTCTGCGGCAAAGTCCCGAAGTCGACTATGTCTCCGGAGCCACGCAGAGCGCCGACGCTTTTTATGGAGCAGTGGTTGAAGCCCTGAACAAAGCGAAGTGAGCACGGAGGATCGATAGCCGTTGCCGGTTCGAACTGAGGCCGCAATGGGGACGATCGTGACGATCCACGTAGTCCACTCGAGCGACGCCGCCAATTCCGCGATCGAGCGCGCGTTCGGATGGTTTCATGAGATCGAAGAGCGCTGTTCGAGATTCAGCACGCATAGCGAACTGATGCAACTCACTTCACGACCCGGCGTGCCGGTGGTGGTGAGCCCACTGCTGTTCGAGGCCGTACAATTCGCATTGCTGGTGGCTGAGGAAAGCGGCGGAGCGTTCGATCCGACGGTGGGACATCGGATGCAGGCGCGCGGTTTCAATCGGGAATACAGTACGGGCGCGATCGTCGAAGCAATGAACGCTTCCGATGACGGTGTGACGTATCGTGATGTCGTGCTCGATGCGGATCGCAGCACCATTCTGTTCCTGCGGCCGTTGACGCTTGATCTCGGCGCTGTAGTTAAGGGCCTAGCTGTTGATCTGGCCGCTCGCGAACTGGCGCCGTTCGAGAACTTCGCGATTGACGCGGGCGGCGATTTGTACCTGGGGGGAGTGAACGAACGCGGCGATCCCTGGACAGTCGGCGTTCGCCATCCGCGTAAGGATGGAGAGGTGATCGCTTCCCTCCAGGTTTCCAATCAGGCGGTGTGCACCTCCGGCGATTATGAGCGGCGCGCCCCTGCCTCGGGTGGTTCGCATATCCTCGACGCGCGATGTGGTGAATCCTCGAACACGGTGGCGAGCGCGACTGTGGTGGCTTCCGGGGCCATGCTGGCGGACGCGCTGTCGACTGCAGCCTTTGTGCTCGGGCCTGCGGCCGGCGTACAGTTCCTGGATCGCATGGGAGTGGAAGGATTGATCGTGACACCGGAATTGGAGCGGTTCGAAACGCGGGGCCTGCTGCCATGCGGCGTAGAGTGGTGAACTTCTTTAAGACACCGAAAGGCCTCTTCACGATCGTTCTTCTGATCCTCACGCTGCTGGGCGCGCCGGGGCAAGGAATCCGCGCTGTTGCGATCGGAATGACGAGCGCGGCGATCGTTGCCGGGCTGGTGGACGTACTGATTCTAAGAGCCAGAAAGAAACTCTGGGAGTTTCCCAGCGGTGCGGTCCTCACGGCCATGATCGTGGCGATGGTGTTTCGTGCGCAGGAACCCTGGTACGTGACCACACTGACTTCTGTCGCGGCGGTTGTCAGCAAGTACGTTTCCGCTCCCGCTCGGCGAACGTATTTAATCCGGCGGCGCTCGCGATGATCGCAAGCTTCTACGTGTTTCACACCGGCCAGAGCTGGTGGGGAGCCCTGGTGGACGTCACTCCGGTCGCGAAGGTGGTGCTGCTGGCGGCGGGTGTGTTCATGGCCGACCGGGTCAACAAACTACCCATGGTGCTGACATTTTTAGGAGCATACTTTCTGCTGTTCACCATCACTGCGTTCGTGAGCAATCCATTGTCGGTGGCAGAAATCTTTCGTACCCCCGACGCGGAAGCGGCGCTATATTTCGCGTTTTTCATCCTGACCGATCCGCCGACGTCGCCGGCGAAGTATCCCGATCAGATGGTGTGCGCCGCTATTGTCGCGGTAGTGAGTTACGCGTTTTTTGAATGGGCGGGAGTGGTCTATTACCTGTTGGCGGGCGTGATCGCCGGGAACATTTGGGAAGCCTGGCGGCGGGCGAATCGGCGAACCTGCACAGATTCCCCAGCGGTCTCGGCGGCTTCCTGCTGGAGATCAATCCCTGGGCGCGGGCGGCGGGGAGAATGTTCCTTTGAAAAAAGGGGACAGACCGCTCTGTCCACGCCAGTGGGACAACCTGTAATCATCGTGTTGCGGATGGGGACAGAGTAGTCTGTCCCCTTCTTTCAGTAGTCTCTGGAATGTTCCTTTCGTCGTGAGGCGCGTTAACGCGTTCGGATTCTCAACCGTGCGAACATGCAAGCAAGGCGGCCTGTGCGGTACGATGATTGGCGCCGGGTCTCAACCTCGTTGGAATATTTGGGAAGGCAGATTTTGGAGCACAGCATGAAATCAACCCCATCCTCTCTTATTCGTTCAGCGACGAGTCGACGTCGATTTCTCGGCCACTTAGGCGCTATTGGAGGCTCATCGCTGGTGATGAGCGCGCTCACCTCGTGGGACATGATGGCAGCGGACGCGGGCAAGCGTCCGGAGCTTTCCGGCAAGCCGCGCAACGCGAAAGTGATCGTGCTGGGCGCGGGGATGTCCGGTCTGACACTCGGATATGAGCTCTCCCGGCTGGGCTACGATTTCCACATACTGGAGGCGCGAGACCGGGTCGGCGGACTGGTGTGGACGGTGCGTGGCGGCGCCACGCACACCGAAATCGGCGGGGAGAAGCAGCAATGCAAGTGGGATGAAGGGTTATGGGTTAACGCCGGCGCGTGGCGCATTCCGTATACGCACACCGGGGTGCTGAACTACTGCAGGGAATTGGGTGTCCCTCTGGAAGTTTTCATCAACGAAGCGGAAGGTTCGTACTTCTACTATGAGGGCGGCAACGCAGGCTCCCTCGCGAAGAAGAAAATACGCATGCGCGAGGTCAAGGCTGACATCGTCGGTCAGGTGAATGAGCTGCTGATTAAGGTGATCGATCAGCACTCCCTGGATCTCCCCATGACACCCGAAGACCAGGCCCGGCTGGCGCGTTTCCTGTTGGGGAACGGCTACCTTGATCCTAAAGACCGGCGCTACAAGGCTTTCGAAAATCGCGGCCCGGGCGATCCTTACGAATTGAGCGCGCTGCTGCAGGCAGGCTTCGGGAACCGGGTGCGATCCATTTCTCCGCGCGAGGGCACGGGCGCGGCGCCGATGTTCCATCCGATTGGCGGCATGGATCAGATCCCGAAGGCCTTGGCGCGTGCGATCGGGCCGGACCGCATCACGTTCAATGCCGAGGTCCAGTCGATTCGTCAGGATGAAAAATCTGCCACGGTCACGTACAAGGACACGAAGACGGGACAGTCGCAAGTGCTCAACGTTGACTACGTGGTCATGTGCCTGCCGATGACGATTCTTTCGAAGCTGGACGTTCAGCTTTCGGCGGAAATGATGGAGGCCGTGCGGTCAGTGAATCATAGCAACAGCGCCAAGATGGGGCTGGCGATGAAGCGCCGGTTCTGGGAGGAAGACGACCAGATCTTTGGCGGGCACCTCTATTCCGATCTCCCCATCGGCGAGTTCTCGTATCCGTCCACTGGGTATTTTTCGAAGAAGGGCGTGCTGTTGGGACTGTACTCAAATGGTCAGATTGGAGATCTGAACGACAAACCTGTCGCGGATCGCGTGGAGCACGTGCTGACGCATGCGAGCAAGGTTCACCCGCAGATGCGGCAGGAGTTCGAGAGCGCCTATAGTGTGTGGTGGAAGAGGGTCGAATATAGTCGCGGCGGCTATGCGAACGCACAGACTCCGCTGCGCGCACGACTGTCCAAGATGGAGAACCGGCTGCTGATCGGGTCCGCGGCAACCACGCCGTATTCTCAGCCCGATTGGCAGGAGGGCGCTGTTTCGGCCGGGTGGCAGGCGCTGACCTCATTGCATGAGCGCGCCATGCGCGGATGAACTCTTTCTGGAGGCTGAATGCGTTTTCGAAATCTCCTCATTGTTTCGTTGATCGGCGCTGCAGCGCTCACGGTCCCCGCGTTTGCTCAGAGCCAATATAAGGCTCCGCGGACGCCGGAAGGGCATCCAGACTTTCAGGGCTTTTGGGAAAACAACATCGCCACGCCGCTGCAACGGCCCCGTGAGATCGCCGATCGCCCGACTCTGACCGACGCGGAACTGGCGAAGATGCGGCAGAAAGCCAATGAGCTGTTCACCGGCAAGTCGGACGCGGTGTTCTTTGACGGCTTTTATCCGGCTGTCCTTGATAACGTGCTGGGCCTCAGGCAGGGGTTCAAGAGCAGCGACGGTGGCACCGGGGATTACGGCTCTGAATGGAACGATGAACGCGTGTGGGAGAAGCGGACGTCGCTGATTTTCGATCCTCCGGACGGCCGCGTTCCGCCGCTGGCGACCAAGGCCATCGAGGCTCGCGCCGCGAGAGGCACAGGGTCACGCGAAATCAGCGCCAAGAACCGGCCGCTTGGTGAGCGCTGCATCACGTATGGCTCCCCGCAACTCACCGCCGGATATCAGAGCTATTACCAGATCGTCGAGACGCCGAATACGGTCATGATCATGCTGGAAATGTTCCATGATGCGCGCATCGTCAGGATTGGCGGCCAACATCCTCCGGCAAACGTCCAGCAATGGTTGGGAGACTCCATTGGTCATTGGGAAGGCGACACGCTGGTGGTGGATACCACCAACTATCGGCCTCGCGCGTTTCAAAGCATGTCCAGTGACAAGCTCCATATCATCGAGCGGTTCACGCGGCAGGATGCCAACACCTTGCGCTACGAAATTACGGTAAACGATACGGATACGTATACCAGGCCGTGGAGTCTGATGATCCCGCTGCAACATTCCGACAAACCGGTTTACGAGTATGCCTGCCACGAAGGCAACTACGCGATGTTTGGCATTCTGGCCGGCGCCCGCGCCGACGAAGCCAAGAAGGCGACTTCAAAGTAAGCCCGATTAGTCGCGCCAGGGAATTTCGGCGTCATTGGTCCGCTCGACGTGGAAGAATTCCAAAAACTTTCGGCGTGGCGCGGCATGATCGGGCTGGCGGCGTGGCGCCAACGCGTGTGCGAGATTCAAAATGCTTTCCCCGAGCGGACTACCCTTAGTGCGAATCGGGGCCGCGTCGAGGATCGCTTGCTGGGTGCTCTTGTAGTCGTTCGAAAGACTGTAGCTGATCGGAATTCCGACGGATTTTGCAACTTCCTCATCCGAAAGACCGCGTGAGACTCTGCGGTTCAGAATCAAACTGACGCGTTCTTTCAGTCCGAGTGTTTCAAGCCTCGCGATTCGCATCCGTGCCATGTGCAACGGCAGAATTTCGGGCGTGGTCACCAGGAAGATCTTCTGTGATTCGCGCAGGACGGCCACCGAAAATGGATCGAAACTGCTGGCCAAGTCAGCGCATATGACTTCGTACTGCGCGCGAGCCATGCTGAGGACTTGTTCCAGCCCGCGAAGGTCGGCGCTGCCCGGTGCCTCGAGTTCGCCGGCCTGTAGGATTTCGAGGCCGTCCCATTTCCCCACCATCTGTGCCCACAAATCCTCGTCGAGATTCTCGGCGTGCGCGAGTGCGTCAATAATGGAGGCGCTGGTGCCGAGATTGAGAAGAAACCGAATGGTGCCAGCCATCAGGTCGCAGTCCAGGAGCAGCGCCTTGGCGCCGAGATTCTCGGCAAGCGCGCAACTGGTGCTGACCGCGATGGTCGAAGTGCCAACGCCGGGCTTAGCCGGTAAGAAACTGCACAGATCGGCGCGCTTTTGGATCGCGAGCGGATGAGCTGCCAGGACCCGGCGAACAAGCGCCACGGCCTCACCAAGCTTTTCGCGCTGAATCGGTACGCTCAAGTGTTCGCGCACACCTAAGTGCATCAGCGTATGCAGCGTATCGACCTCATCGCGGCGGCTCATGGTGACGATCGGCAGCCCGGGGATCATTTTATCGAGGGCTTGAATCAGAGCGACAGCCTGTGGAAGGTCGTCGGCGCAAAGGAATAACAGATCGATTCCGCGCACCCGAACCGTCCGCAAGAGGCCATCGGGCGATGGATAGGAGGTAATGGTGCGATCGATTTCCAAATCTGGGATGGTCGAAAGAGCGTCGTTCAATTCCTGGCTTAACGCACCATCGGGACATACTAAGGCGGCATGCAACATGACACTCTCCATATCGGCAGAATTTGCCTATCACTCCATAAGGATTGAGGGTCGGCACGATGGCGTGAAGGCTATGGTTCGCCCATCAGCACAAATCCCGCCCATAGGCTCGGATTTTCCGGCAACGCGAGCTTTCCAAACGGCGTGTCTACCTTGAGCTGCCCGGACCTGAACGACATTCCGATTGCAACGCTCACAGGTGGCCAGTTCATGGTGGTAGGACAAGCGTCCACGGTGCCGGAACCGCGATCGGCGCTCTTGCTGGCTACGAGCCTGGCGGCGATTGCGGGCGTGCGGCGGAAGTGGGTACGGAAGTAATTTCAATCGCGCAGCCAGCTTGTCTCGCATCTCACCGCTCGTATTCGCTTTCCACTCGTCTCAACACCGGACCTGCCTTCTCGTAGAGTTTCGAGGTACATATGGAGGTACATACTTGAACCTCGAGAATGAAAAGAAAGATCGGCATCTACGACTTATGGATCAACGGCGGCGGCGGAGGTGAGAAGAAGGCTTGCGCACTGGCGGACCATTTCAGCCGTAGTAACGACGTTTGGCTGATCGCGGGAGAAGAGCCGCAAAAGGATGCACTTGAATCCTACTTCGGGGTCGATCTAAGCAGGGTTCGGATTTTTGTTCCACCGCGCCCCGTCTTGGCCGGCATACGGCGTTTGTCGCGTTCGGAGATGTTCCTGAAAACGGCGGACCGGTTGGCGGAATCGGCCTGCTATGCCTCGATCAAGGCTCTGGGGCTCGACGATTTCATCAATTGCCAGTGGGCCAGCACCCTGCCATGTCCAGCGCCGCGCGGAATTTATCTGTGCATGTTCCCGCACGCGTTGAAAGGGGAAACGAACACCTCTTCTTCACGCGAGGGGCACGCCCGCTTCTCTGCTTCCAATCGTCTGCTGGGCATGTCGCGCGCGGTGATCGACTCCTATACGACCATCGCTGCCAACTCCGCGTTCACAAGTGAGTGGATTCAGAAGATGTGGGGCGTTCACGCGCCGGTGGTGTATTCCACGGGCGAGAGAATGGGACCTGCTGCGACCAAAGAGAAGATCATACTCAACGTGGGCAGGTTCGTTGCTTTCGGCCGGGCCGATGACAAGCACCAGGCAACGATGCTCGCCGCCTTTCAGAAACTTAAGCAGCTTCACGAAGACGGTTGGCAATTGCACTTCGCCGGTACGATCTTGCCGGGCGAGGACGTGAAACGGCGGACGCGTCAACTCGTTGAGGCCGCAAGCGGGTGGCCTGTGACGTTTCATTTCGACGCCGGATTTCAGGAGTTGCGCGAGTTGTATCGCCGCGCGGCGATTTATTGGCACGCTACCGGCTTTGGCCTGGCAGCGTCGGAACGGCCGGAGGCGCAGGAGCACTTTGGAGTTACCACCGTAGAGGCAATGTCCGCGGGCGCGGTGCCCGTGGTGATCAATACGGGGGGACAAAGAGAGATTGTGACGCATGGGGTCGATGGGTTTCTCTGGGACAACCTGGACGGGCTTCTGGAACATACCCGCACACTGGCCGCGAATTCGGATTTGATGCAGCGGCTAAGCCGGCAGGCGGCGCTGTCCAGCGATCGTTTCAGCACCGACGCTTTCTTACAGCGGATCGAATCGCTACTGGAGATTCGCGCCTGCGATGCTGGATGAGGGAAGGCCACGGAGAAAACGCATATGAGCACACAAGGGATCGCCGAACAGACGGTGCAATTTCCATATTTCACTGAAGAGCACGACATCATTCGCAAGACTGTAAAGCGATTCTGCCTGGAAGAGATCGCCCCGCACGCCGAACAATGGGACGACCAGGGAATCTTCCCGCGCGAATTGTTTCGCAAGGCTGGTGAACTCGGTCTGTTCGGAATCCGGATCGATCCGAAATGGGGCGGCAGCGGAGGTGACTGGTGGGCCACTGCCGCGTATCTCGAATCGATGGCTTACTCCGATAGCGGCAGCATCAGCATGGCGTTCATGGTGCAGTCCGATCTCACGATTCCAGTGATTCAGGAACTGGGCACGCTGGAGCAGCAGGCGGAGTTCATTCCGAAAGCGGTGAGCGGCGAATGGATCGGCGCGTTAGGGATCAGCGAGCCCGGCGGAGGATCGGACGTTGCGGCGTTACAGACGCGGGCGAGGATGGATGGCGGCGATCTGGTGATCACGGGGCAAAAGCTGTGGATCACCAACGGAACTCGCGCCGACTTCATCGTTCTCGCCGTTCGTACCGGAGCGGAAGGGCACAAGGGCATATCGCTGGTACTGTTCCCGACCAAGACCAAGGGTTTTTCGGTGGGCAAGAAACTGCGGAAGATCGGAAATCTGGCATCGGATACGGCCGAACTATTCTTCGACGAATGCCGCATTCCCGCGACCAATGTGTTGGGTGAAATGAATCGCGGATTCTATTACGTCATGGAGAATTTTCAGGGCGAGCGGCTGGCGGCCTCACTCATCGCGCTGGCGCAAATAGAGCATGCGCTTCGCTACGCGCTCGATTATGGACTGGAGCGGACTGCTTTCGGCACGCCGGTCCGAAAATTTCAAGTATGGCGGCATCGCTTCGCCGAGCATTTGACCAACATCGAAGCCGGACGTTGGATGGCGTATCGTGCGCTGGACCTGGCGAATCGCGGTAAGCGCGCCATCCGCGAGATCACCATGGCGAAGCTATATATCTCAGAGCTATCGCAGAAGGTTTCCTACGATTGCATGCAGATGCTGGGCGGGTTCTCCTATACGACTGAATATCCCATCGGCCGTTTGTGGAGAGACCTGAGACTGAATACGATCGGCGCTGGGACGTCGGAGATCATGAAGGAGATCATCGCGAAGGAAGAGAAAATTTAGGAATTTCCAGGGCGATGCAAGTATTTCCTAGGGCCGCTTTTATCTCCCACCGGTGAACTGAATCGTGAAGCGGCCTCCTTCGAGAATAGTCCGCTAAAATAATCCGCCAACTTTCCCACCGCTTTACGCTTCCTGGTTTGAGGACGGAATTCTTATGAAGTCAACCTTAAATCTACACACCATACACGCGGCCACCCTCGGAACACTGCTGTTCGGACTTCTCGCGGGCGGCCAATCGTTGCCCGACCTGTTTCCAATCCTGAATGGCTCAGGTTTCCTGGAAACTAAGAACGCCACCAACAGCCCCATAAATCTGACAGGGCCGTTCTTTCAGTCGCTGGGCACCAATGGCCGGAGCTGCACATCGTGCCATCGGCCGGCGCAGGGCTGGGGCATTTCCGCCGATGAAGTGAAGCTTCGATTCGATCTCACTCTCGGAACAGACCCGATCTTCAGAACCAACGATGGGTCGAACTGCGACCACAACATCGATGTATCGACCGTTGGCGGACGCCGCAAAGCGTACAGCCTTCTCACTGGGAAAGGACTGATCCGCATCGCCCTGACTGTACCTTCCACCGCGGAATTCAATGTGGTGAGCGTGCAAAATCCGTATGGCTGCGGCGATCCCTCCACGCTGTCGATGTACCGGCGCCCGCTCCCCGCCACGAATCTGCGATTTCACAGCGCTATCATGTGGGACGGCCGTGAATCGTCAACGCAGACCGGTACGCAGAAGATTACGTTTCCTACCAATCCCGGCGATTTATTGTCCGATCTGGCGCAGCAGGCGATCGACGCGACCAGCGGTCACGCGCAGGGCACCACGCCTCTCACCACGCAACAGATCCAGGGGATCGTCAATTTCGAGATGGCGCTCTCCACCGCCCAGGCTTTCGATTTCCAGGCCGGTGACTTGAGCTCAGGCGGCGCCACCGGAGGCCCGATGTCACTCGCGACACAAACCACGCCGGCATTCTTTGTGGGTATCAACGACCCTCTGGGCGGAAATCCGCACGGCACAGCATTTTCGCCTGTCATCTTCAACCTGTTCGATGCCTGGGCGAAGGGTGGATCGCATGGGGATCAAGGCAACCAGCGCGCGAGCATCGCTCGAGGGCAGGCGCTGTTCAATTCGAAACCTATCAACATCACCGGTGTGGGTGGTCTGAATGACGACTTGAACATCGCGACAATCCCAGGGACCTGCGGGACGTGTCACGATTCGCCCAACGTCGGCAATCACTCCGTGTCCGCACCGTTGAACATTGGCGTCGCCGATCTAAATGGGCCGCTTGACGTGAGTTATCTTCCGACTTTTACCCTCCAAAACAAGGTAACCGGCGAAATCAAAACGACGACAGATCCCGGACGGGCTCTCATCACCGGATTGTGGAAGGACGTCGGAAGGCTCAAGGGACCGATTCTGCGCGGGCTTGCAAGCCGGGCTCCGTATTTTCACAATGGTTCGGCCGATTCGTTGAGCGATGTGATTGATTTTTACAACACCCGTTTCAACATCGGCATCACGGCGCAGGAGAAGAAGGACCTGATCGCTTTCCTGAACAGCCTTTGATGCCGCAGTTGTTTTATCGGAGGAGACCGTGAGGAAGCGCAATTGAATTGCAGGCGCCCCTCACGGTCGCAGGCACGGGGTTGATAGCTCGGGCCGGCAATCCCTGGGTTAGTATGTGGAAGAGTTCCTGATGGCGGATGAGATTGAACTTCTGTTTCGCGACGTCGCCGATCTCTCCGACGCCGAACGCCAGGAGTATTTCGATCGACGCCGGGTGTCCGCTCACCTGCGCGCGGAAGTTGAGTCTCTGCTGCAGTTCGATCGCGCTACTCATGCGACCGGATCCCTTCACGAACCGACGTTGGCTGC
This sequence comes from Terriglobia bacterium, assembly GCA_963819125.1. Taxonomy (GTDB): domain Bacteria; phylum Acidobacteriota; class Terriglobia; order Bryobacterales; family Bryobacteraceae; genus Palsa-187. The sequence continues at coordinate 354,978 of CAWFUQ010000001.1, read as the reverse complement.
GCGCATCGAGGCCGCCGCCAGTCAATTGTTCGAGGAGAACGCGGGCCCCGGCCAAGGCGACCGCTGCGGCGCCTACGAGTTGGTGCGCATGATCGGACGCGGAGGCATGGGCGCAGTCTTTCTCGCCCGGCGCACCGATGGCGAGCTGGAGCAGCAGGCCGCCATCAAAGTGGTGCGCGACGCGGCCGAAGGGCCCGCCTTTCGCGATCGCTTCCTCCGGGAGCGGCAAATTCTGGCGTCGCTCAACCACCCTGGCATCGCGCGATTGCTCGATGCCGGACACACCTCGCACGGCCAGCCTTACCTGGTCATGGAATACATCGAAGGCGTGCCTATCGATGTCTATGCCCGCGACCTGACGCTCCACGACAAGCTACAACTGTTTCTGGCGGTGTGCGAAGCCGTTTCCTACGCGCATCGCAATCTGGTGATTCATCGGGATCTGAAACCCGCGAACATTTTTGTGGAACGCAGCGGGCAGCCCAAGCTGCTCGATTTCGGCATCGCAAGAATCCTGGATGAAACCGAGCGCAACCAGACTCGCGAGCGGATGTTATCGCCTGATTTCGCCAGTCCCGAGCAGGTCCGAGGCGCGGCACGCAGCACCACTACCGACGTTTACTCTCTGGGCGCGACACTGTACGCTCTGCTGACCAACCGCTCGCCGCATGCGCCGGGACCGGAAGCCGGAGAGGATCGGCGCACGTCGAGCCGCGAGACATCGATAGAAGAGCGCATCTGTTCGGTGGAGCCGCTGCCGCCTTCGCATTGGAACCCATCGCTTCCGCGCGATCTGGATTTTGTCCTGGCCAAATCGCTGCGCAAAGAGCCAGAAGACCGCTATCCCGCTGTCGACGCGTTTGCCGCCGACATACGAGCAGTGTTGGAGTCGCGGCCAGTACAGGCCCGTTCGGCCAACGCGTGGTATGTGACGAGAAAATTCCTGCGTCGTTATTGGATGCCTGCGGCGGCAGCGGGCCTGGTGATTGCGAGCCTTTCGGCCGGTCTCTACATCGCCAACCGCGAGCGCGCCCTGGCGCAAAAGCGCTTCATGGAAGTGCGGCAGCTAGCCAACAAGTTGTTCGATATCGACGCGCGGGCTCGCGAGTTGCCGGGCAGTACCAAAACTCGCCAGTTCATTGTCGATACCTCGCTCGAATACCTGGGCAGGCTGGCGGCCGATGTGCAAAACGACCCGGGCCTGGCGCTGGAGGTCGGCAACGCGTATATGCGCGTCGCCCGCGTGCAAGGCGTGCCCATCGGTGCGAATCTGGGCCAGCTGGACAAGGCAACGGGCAACCTCAAGATCGCCGACGAGATGATGCAGAGGGTTTTGAAGGCGCAGCCCGGGAACCGGACCGCGATGCTGCGCTCGGCACAAATCGCGCACGATCGCATGCTGCTGGCGAACTACCAAAGCCGCGACGATGAAGCGCTGCGCTTCGCGGGAGCGTCAGCGGATTGGCTGGAAAAATTTCACGCGGTGAAAACCGACGGTGCGGAAGACTCCGCGATCCTCAACACCTATTTGAATGTGGCGAATCGTTATGTGTCCGCGAACCAATTTGACAAGGCGCTGGCATTGACCAGCCGCGCCATCGATCTGGCGGGGATCTACGACTTTCCCGCCTATCGAGGCACGCTGTTGTGGGTGAAAACCAGAATCCTGCAGCGTCAGGGAAATCTCGCTGCTGCGCTGGCGGCGATTCACGAATCTGTGGTGCTGCTCGATAACAGCGGTTCGAAAGTAGGATACGGGCAGCGCTCAAATCTGGCCACCGCGCTGGTCTACGAAGGGCGGATTCTGGACGATGAAACAGGTATCAGCCTGGGCCAGCCGGAAGAGGCCGAAAAGCCTTTGCAGCGCGCCTTTGATATTGTTGATGCGCAGGCGCATCAGGACCCGAACAATCACAACGATGCCGGAGGACTCGCCAACGCCGCGGTTCCGTTAGGTGCAACCCTGCGGGCTGATCCGCGCCGTGCGCTCGCAATTTTCGATCACGCCCTGGGACATTTGACGGACGTCAAAAGCGATGCACATTTGCAGAGCTACGTGGCGAGATTGCTGGTGGGGTCCAGTTATCCCTTGCGTCGATTAGGGCGCGAGGCGGAGGCAGGCAAGCGTCTGGATTCCGCATTTGATTTGCTGCGCCGGTTGAAGTACTATCCAGCGTCGCAGATCGATCCGGGTTCGGAGACCGCGCAAGCCGTGTGCGCTCTGGCCGATCATGAAGCCGCCACCGGCAACGCAGCCCGGGCGCTGCAGGATTATCGTGAATTGCTGGATCAGGTGGCCGCTTCCAAGCCGGAGCCGGAAACGAATCTGGTCGATGCCGCCGGGCTCTCAGAAATCTACGCGGGCATGACGGTGGTGGCGCGTCAGGCGAAACAGCCAGCCCAGGCGTCTGACACTGAAGCCCGGCGCCGCGAGCTGTGGCGCCACTGGGAGCAGAAGCTGCCCGGGAATCCGTTCGTTGAGCGTCAGCTTGCGATGATCGGCCCGCCCGCGCATTAGCCTCCCGGCAAGGGTTCGCCCGCTTCCCGAGCCAGCCGGCGGCGTAGCCAGGCATGCGCAAAACGCAGCTCATGCTGCACGACATGGACGGATCTTCCCACCACCGCCGCGGTCTCTTCGGCGGTCATGCCTCCGAAGTACCGCATTTCGATGACTTGCGCAGGTTGTGGATTTTCCTTGGACAGATCGTCCATCGCCCGATGCAGATCGAGCAGGGAAACGAAGGAATCCTGCGGCTCTGGTTCGTGTTCAGACTGCAGGTTCACCGTCAGCGCGCTCCGCTGGATTTCGCCGCCGCGCTTGGAGGCGCCGCGAGCCCGTCCATAATCCACCAGAATGCCGCGCATGATCCGCGACGCGATCGCCAGGAAATGGGCACGATCGGAAAGTGGAGGCTGTGCGCCGGCGAACATCCGCAAGTACACCTCATTCACTAAAGCGGTCGGCTGCAAGGTGTGATCGGAGCGCTCTTTGCGAAGGTGTCGTCCCGCGATGCGCCTCAATTCGGCATACACAGCCTGCATGAGCTCATCCGAGGCGCCGGAATCGCCGTCGCGAACTCTGTGCAGCAATTCCGTGATTGGCGCGTCCACCCGAGCTTCCTCCGATGGCATTATCACATGCGGGTTGCGACGGAAGGTTCGAAGGACGCGTTCCATCGAACCCTGCAGAGCGCGCCGGCGACGGGGCTGCGATTACATTCCGATTGAGGAGTTATGCCTTGTGGTTAACGTTCGCCAGTGGGTGAGCCGGGTTTCACAGATACGTTCAGATGAGCGGTGGTCCAGCAACATTGGAATCCACCACCGCCTTCGCCAGTTGCATCGTTCGCCATGATCTGCAGAACGTAGTCGCCGGGCTCGGTGAACGTCACGCTGGTGCTCGCTTTGCCTGCGAATGTCGCTCCTTCCGGCATTTTTCCCTGGATCTTCTGCACCTCAGGTCTCGCGATCACGAATTCGACAGGCGCCGGTCCCCGATATTGAGTCCAGTGCACGGTGACGGGAGATTTTGGAGTGCGCGTTCCTGGTGAGACTACGTTGTCATCGGCGACCCATGCGTCGAGCGAAAGCGGCACGCCGGCCGTCGCATCCGTTGCTGTCATCACTGATCGCGGACCCTGCGCGATCCGCGCTGGGTTGGCGCGCTCGAAATTTTCGAAACTGATGAATGGCGGCGTGTTGTGCGTCGCGTCGATAAAGGGGGAAACTTCCCAATCTGTTTTAAGGCTGGCTGGAATGATCGTTTGCTTCCCATTCGCAACGATGGTCCAAGCCAGTTTCTTGTCCCCGAAATCCTTCGGTACGGTGATGGTGAAGTTTCCCCACATTCTTCCAGCCATGAAATGCGTCGGCTGGCCGCGATCGGGACCACCCGGCTCGATTCGATTATTGACACCGATGGGCAGATCGACCGCTTCTTTCAGATTGCGATTGTAATAGCCGAACAGCATGCTGAACGTGCCGTCGGGATTGCGATACCAGCCTTCGAACACGCCGGTGATGCTTTGACCCGCGTCATGGCGCGGCTCGAACTGCAGGTTCTGCGCAGCCGCGATTCCTGCCAGGGCCAGAATCAGAGAAAGGCGAAGAGTGAATTTCATGATCGTGTTCCTCAATTGATAGGAATTTCGCGCGTTACAGGCTTCTTGTGCTTCGATGCCCACGCCGAATAGTCTTCTTCCGAGATGTACGTCACATTGACCCACGCGTGCGCCATCTCATCCACGGTCCGATCGCCCCAGCCCACCCATTGATCGGGATCCGGATTTCCTTTGTGCCCGGCCGTATTGTCGAACCAGGCTTTGACGTGAATCACCGTGCCTTTGGGAAGCACCGGCGCTTCGTCGTCAGTAAAGATGTAATTCGTCATCCAGTTAAAGTCGAAGCGATCGACATTGGCGATCGGCTGGATAGTGCCGTCTGGAAGGATGGCTTCCATCGCCATCGCCTTGCCGCGCAGATGCATGTGCGGCTGATAATTTTCCAAACGCGCCGGAGCTTTGAGCACTGTGAAACCGTCGCTGCCTGAAATCATGTTGGGCGGCAGATCGAGCGCGGCGCCAACACGCGACGTCGCCTGGAATCCGGTCAGAAACGTTCGATACTTCGGGTCCTGACCCTTGGGATAAAACCACACGCCCAGTTGGACATCGTCGCGGATGGTCTCTCCGACAGCGTGATAGTGGATATCCCACCAGATGTGCGAACCGGGAAGGAGCAGCTTCCCAGTCCCCTCGCGGTAGACGTCGTAGCTTTTGCCGATAGCCCATTCCATCAGCGTTCCGGCTTCATTCGGACTGCGGCCGCCGCTGCCGATGGGATCGCTCAGGCGGCGAGCGTCGGGATCCTCCTGCTGCACCAGATGCGCCAGCGCGTGATGTGTGATCCTGCGTCCAGCGTTCGTCCCGGGCCGCATCTCCACGGCGCGAACCCAGCGCGGCTCGTTTAAATCGATCTGCGTAAGCGGCCGCCACCATTGATCCTGGCTCCGCGCGTTCATGGTGTAGGGCTCGGACTTGATGATCAAATCGGGCGGCCGATTGAATTGCCGCGAGAGCTGCCAGCCGTCGTCATTGGGCCACTGCTTCACCGGCGGAAGATCGCTCTTGTCGCCTTGCGGCGATCCGGCTTCGACCCATCTCACGATGGTCTGCACTTCAGCTTCGCTCAGCGACTGGTCGTTGCTGAAATGGCGCACGCCATAAGTGGTGTCGATATGCCAGGGCGGCATATTGCGGCTGATCACGCGATCTTTAATCGATCGCGCCCACGGCCGCGCCTCTTCATAAGTCAGCAGCGACATCGGGGCAACCGTCCCGGGTCGGTGGCAATCCTGACATTTCTCCTGGAGAATGCGGACTACCTGATTGGAAAACGTGACGGGCTTCTTGTCCTTTTCGGTGTCGGCGGCCTGAGCAGTCAGGGCGAGTGCCAACACACTCACAACGGCGCTCGGCAAATGAGGAAACCTACGGGTCATGTTAAAGCTCCTCTTAAATAAAGTGATCCCTGTCTCACTTGCACGTGATTGCCCGCGTCTCGATTCGTGTCGGCGCGATGACGATAACGCGTCGCGTTCGCTCGACTTACGAAGCTCATCGCGAAAACACGCAGTCTGGCATCGCGGCTGATCACGCAGCATCGGGGGACATCGCTCACCCACATCGCGTTTCTTGGCGCGATCTGAACCGCAATCGCACATGCAAAACGCAGCAGGAAAAGGCCCCCGCAAATGGAAGGCTGAATGCCACAAGATTCCAAAGCGGTTCGCAACGGCAAAAGGAGTCTGTCTATATGACATTCGCAGGAAGCAAGAGATGGCACGGGATCTGGATTCTTCCGGCTCTCATGCTCGCGCCGCGGGTTGAGGCGCAAACCAAACCGATGACCTCCGATCAGGCGTTCAAGAACGTGCAGGTTCTGAAAGGCATCCCTCTCGACGATTTCATGGGAACCATGGGCGTCATGACGGGATCCCTCTCGTTCGATTGTTCCGATTGCCATCAGGGCGCGGGAACCGACACGGTCAACTGGGCGCTCGACACGCAGCGAAAAGTGGTGGCGCGCAAGATGGTCACCATGGTGGCCCGTATCAATCGCGACGACTTCAGCGGACGCCAGGTGGTGACCTGCTACAGTTGCCATCACGGCCGGGATCGTCCAGCAACCACGGTTGCGCTGGAAAATGTGTATGGACCGCCTTCGACAGACACAGACGATGTAATCACGCAGGCCGAAGGACAGCTTCCCGCCGAGCAGATCGTGGATAAATTCATTCGCGTGATTGGCGGCGCTGACAAGCTCGCCAAGCTCAAGAGCTACACGGCGACCGGAGTCAGCGTCGGCTTCGGCGGCTTCGGTGGTGGAGCGCGAGTCAGCCTGTACGCGAAAGCTCCAGATCAGCGCACTTTAATTCTCGATTTCAAAGACACTCCCGGACGCGGCGACACTACCCGAACTTATGACGGCCGCGCGGCGTGGTTGCGTACTCCGCTGAACGTGCTCGGCGAATATGAGCTGAGCGGCGGCGAACTGGACGGCGCTCGCGTCGACGCGTTCATGTCGTTCCCGGGACAGATTAAGCAGATATTGACGAGGCTTCGGGTCGGATTGCCGGCCAATATCAGCGATCTCCCGGCACCCTCCAGCCAGGCATCGAAACAGGAAAATATTTCGATCGGTCAGGATCGGCTGGTGGATGTGGTGCAGGGCGACGGCCCTCGCGGCATGCTGGTCAATCTGTACTTCGATCACGAATCCGGTCTGCTGCTGCGCATGATCCGCTATGCGAAATCTCCGATCGGGAGAGTTCCGACCCAGGTGGATTATTCCGACTATCGCGAGGTGGCAGGCGTCAAAATGCCGTTCCGCATGACCTTCGCGTGGCTGAATGGCCGCGACGCGATTCGTCTTGATGACGTCAGGCCGAACGTTGCAATTGATCCGACGATCTTCGGCAAGCCGGCGAGTCCGTCGGCGGGAGTCGGGAACTAAGGATGCACGCTGACGCTTCCAGCACCGTGAACAACTAAGTTCCATCTCAAGCCGAATCCGGCCGCGGGCCCGCGACGTGGCCGGATTGGCTGCTCCAACTGCTAACGCTTGCGAACCTCCAACTGAACGGGCTGCGCGGTGGAACTCACGTCCGGATCGTAATATTCGTAGACGCGCGATTGAAACGTCCGCGCCCGAACCGGAAACTTAGCGCGCAATCGGAACTTCAGCGACGCCGAATTTCCAGCGGGAATCGAATCGAAGTATAGGATCGCCTGCGTGGCGGTCAGATTGAATTTCTCAAGACGTCCGCCCTTCTTGCCCGCGGTCTTCTCTTTGTAGTCCTGAAGATCTTCAGTCATCAGATCAAAGCCCGGGGGAATTCCCAGGTCGACCATCACCATGTTGGCGGTCTTGTTCAGATTGTTCTTGATCACTGCAGTTGCCGTCGCGATGTCATCTTGCGAGAGCCGCGTGCGGTCGTAGTCGACGCGAATTGACAACGGATCGTTGACCGGTTTTTCGGTCCATGGAACGAAGTACCGCCCGGAGATCTGGTAAGCGAGTCCGCCCGTACCATGGAACCGGACTTCGACCGCGTTTTTCGCGGTCACATTCTTCAGGACGAATTGGTGGAGCAGATCGTTGTTCGCCTCGGTCAGAATTAGCGTCTGCGCCAGTGTCCCATTGAGCGAGATGTCAACGGTGCCGCGCACGTCGGCGGCGCCTTTCTCGGTCGAAAGAAGCAGCGCTCGAAGAGCCATGATGGTCGCCTGAGTGGATCCCCACGCGCCCGTTGCGTCTTTCTTAGACGCGATGTAGGTTAAGGCTTTCTGCGCGACTGCCGACGATTCGCCGGATTTCAGCAACGCCTGAATCGCGAGACCCGTGGTTTCAATTGCCGCGCTCGCGCCACGCGAATAGACGCTAGTCTCTTCCGCACTCCACCAGGCTTGATCGTCCTTTTCCGTTCGTGCGCCGAGCAATTGCTGGATGGCTTGGTGGACGAACGCACGATCGTTCCCATCGGCCGCGAAATTCGCGATCACGGCGAGCGTGTATGCATCCGCATTGGCTCGCATGTTTTGTTGCACGAACTGCCGAGCCTTGTCCACGGCCGGTCCGCGATAGCCAGTATTCTCGAGCGACCACGCGAGGTATGCCGTGATGCGCAGAACGTCGTTATTGAAGCGATTGGTGGCGCCTTCATTGATGAAATTCGTATCCGGCTTCCAGCTTCCATCGGCCTGCTGTTGCGAAGCGAGCCACTGCTGCGTGCGCTGGATCAGTTTCGGATCGACGTCGTGCACCTTGGACATGTCGGAAAATTCCATCAGGCCGTAAGCCGTCAGGATCTTGTTCGCGGGCGCCTGGCCGAACCAGGAGAATCCGCCGCCCGGAACCTCAAACGTGAGCAGCCGCTGATAGCCATTCGCGATATAACCTTCGGCTTTGGCATGCACTTCCGGCGTCGATTTCTTCATGCGCTTCATGTAGTCGAGCGCCAGCACATTCGGATACGTGCTCGACGACGTTTGTTCGAAACATCCGCCCGGCATGCGAAGAATCGCGTCCATTCCTTCGATCACCTGGCTTAACGGACCTGGGTAGAGCCGCACCAGAACGGCGCTCGCATCGGGTATCGCGGAAGACGGAAAGTTCAATTCGTGTGCGACAGAAGATTCGAGCCGTCCATTGAAGACCATGGTCTGCTCGCGGCCATTCGGAACCACCTCAATTTCACGAATGACGATGTCAGCTCGATTTTTCATGTTCGCCGAAAGAGTCAGCTTGAATTTGCCGATGCGACGGGCTTCGATGGTGAACTGCGACCCGCCCACGCGATCCGGTTCCACCGCCAACGTTTTTTCGGCAGTGTCTTCGGCAAGCGAAAACCAATCTTCTGATTTCAGCTTCAACCGGACGTCGCCGGCGGCGCCGGAATAGTTATAGACCGCCACGGGGATCGAGATTCGATCTCCCTGCGTGATCGTCACGGGGAGATCGAGATCGGCGAAGAAATCCTGAAACACTTTGATGCTTGAGGTGCCCGTGCCGAGCGCGCCGCGTGTAGTCGAGGCGACCATCGCCATGCGCCAGGTGGTAATCGAATCGGCCATCGGGATGGCAATGCTCGCGACGCCGTTCCGGTCGGTAATGATTTCGGGATTGATGTAGAGAGCTTCCGGGAAATAGGAGCGAACGTGGACGGATGGCTGGGACAGAGTTTCGCGAGCCATCAGAGGAAGCTCGACGAGTCTTGCATCCTTGACTACGCCGCCCGCCATGCCTGGCATAGCGCGGGCCGCCATCGCCATCATTACCGGTCGTGGTGCGGCCTCCACCTCCACCATCACCATCTCGTTCACTGCGCCGACACTCAGCGATGCCGTAACGATCGCGAGGTCACGCGCGTCGAGGGTTAGCTTGCGCGACAGGCTCCGGAATCCCGCGTGTGAAACGCGGACTTCGTACTCTCCCGGCGGCAATCCCGCCAAATCGAAGTCGCCCGACGCATCTGTGCGAGTGGTCCGCACTTTTTTCGTCGCCGTCTCCGTGACCTCGATGGTTGCGCTCGGAATTATGGCCTCGGCTGGATCCGACACCCTCCCGGTGATCTGCGCCAGTGCGTTGACCGGACCGCGGTTGTGTTCGATCTTGGCGTCGATGGTGCCGGCGCCAGGCTGGCCCAGATAACTTCCGCCGCGCACGATAACGTTCATCGACAGATCATCATTGGTGTCGAATTTCTTATCCGAGCCGGCGCTTTGCACCACGAATTGCCGCGCATCCCAATTGACGCGCTGAATCCGAATGTTCGTTCCCCACGCGTCGTGGATCGGTGATCCGGCGGCGGCAGCCTTGACCAAATCGCCGGAAGTGCCCGCATATGCTTGCGAAAGTTTCTCCGGCATCGTTGCCGAGAATTGGCTTTGATAGCGAGCGCGATACGCAAACAGCTTGGAGGCGCCGGTATCTCTTCCGGCCACGGTCTCGAATTTATTGGAGCTGACCAGATCGGTCGCCGCGAATAACGCGCGGGCGGCAAGATCGCGACGTTCCAGTGGATGCGCGGCGCCAGTTTCGACGATCTCCGGCATGCCGAAGGAATGAATCTCATAGCGCGGCCTCATGGCTTCCTGTTCCAGATAGAAGAACACTTTCGCGAAACCAGGCTGCTTCTCGGCCAGCGCAAACACAGCTTCGTCGACCACCTGCACGCCCAGCGCGGCTTCCACGCCCTCACCTTTCGTATTCGTCACGCGGAAGCGCAGACGAGCATCCTCACCAGGCTTGTACACGGGCCGGTCCGTTGTCGCTTCAATTTTCAATTCGCTCGCGGGCTCCACGAACACCAGCCTGTGATCCGCCGCCGGACGCGCATCGCTGCCGAACATGTAGGCATTGAAGTCGACAGTTCCTGCGAGATCAGCGGTGGCCGGGAACGACAGATCCGCGCGTCCATTGCGGAGATCCAGATCTTTCGTCAGGATCGTCTGGCCGTCTTTGATGGCGTCGACGTAGACGGTTCCACGCTCCTTGGTCGAAAGAATCTTCAGGTTGATGGAATCTCCCGCATGAAACACGGCGCGATCGGCTCGCAATAGAATCTGATCTGAGCCGGTACGCGCCTGCAGTGGAATCGAAGATGAAACGTGATTACCGTCTTTGTCACGCGCGTCCACTTTGATGGTTTCAGATCGATCAGCGCCAGCGACAAGATGAAGGACCGCGATCCCGGACGCATCGGTCGTCGCAGACTGATCGGCTGTGCCGCGCGCCTGAACTTTGATATCCGCGATCGCGGGCTTGCCGTCGGCATAGGAAGCGACCACGAAAATCTGGTTGTCGAGATTGGGAATCAGCGTGCCGCCTTCGGGGATCGCGGTGATGATAAGTGGCGAATTGCTGACGGTAATCGGCTCGCCCCGTGATTCGGCATGTCCCGCCGAATCTTTCACGGCCGCTTCAAAAAACACGCGCGCTGAACCAGCGCTCAAGGGATGGCCCGCGAAATAATCCGGGAGCTTGAGATCGAAACGATACGATCCATCGGCTTCGGTCCGGCCTTGCGCGGATCCCGCATCGAACGTCGTCACGTCGACGCCGGTGCCCTTGATGGTGATTTCAGCGTTGCCCACAGGCTTACCGAAGAAATAATTCGCGCGAACGATTCCCGTCACGTGATCGCCAGGTCGGTAACCATGTTTGGTCTTGTCTGTGAACTCAACTGCAACCTTGAATTTCGGGAGCACGTACTTTTCGACGTTGATGGCGAGGTCTGAATTGTTGCCCCCGTCCATCACCGCGCGGAGATGATAGGTCCCCAGATTCACTTCGTCGGCCAGTCCGAACTCCGCCGACGCGACTCCGAACTTATCTGTCTGCGTGGCGCTCTTAAAGACTTTATTGCCGCGGGAATCTTCGACTTCGAAAGTCAGCGGGCGCGCCGCCGTCGCTTCATGGTTGGCACGATTCAGAACCAGCGCTCGCGCGTGAATCATCTGGCCGGGCTGATAGATCGGCTTCTCTGTAGTGAGCAGAATCGACGTTTTGTCTTCCAACCGGATCTGCTGAGTCACGCCGGTAGATCCGATCGATGTGTCGACGATATAGTGCAGCGCAAAATTGCCGGTGAGGCCGGCGGGAAAACTGAAATGGGGTTCGGCGGTCCCTCGACTGTTCAGCGAGCCCGCGAAAAGTGTACGTTTCTTGTCGCCCTGATCCGATAATTCGATGTGCAGAGAGCTTGGGCCATCCACCATCCGGTTCTGCGAATCGGTGACAATCACGCGCACGGCCGCCGCGGCCCCCGTCAGATAGGATTGCTGCCCCAGAACATGCACGACAGGCATGCGAAGGATTCGGGAGATCGATTCTGTATCCTCAACTGGCGCATAGGGAGCGTCGTCGTAATCAAAGCGGTAATGGAGGCGGTTCCAAACCAAATCGTCGGCTGCGGCTGGAATCGTGCTATCCAGCTTCAACTGTTCATTCCACGCGCCTTTTTGCCCGATCTCGACGCGACGTTCCACTCGTCCGAGCGAGCGATCTTCCGGGTCCAGGACGTCGATCCTGAGCCGCCCGGAACCGGCGTGATGCGATGTGTAAGGAATCTCTACCTGCAGCACTCCGCCCTTATATGTTGCGGCGAGGCCGGTCGATTCTGAGTTGGAGGTCTGAAAAGACTGGACCAGAAATGCAGTGCCCAGACTGAAAAACGCAAGAAACAACGCCGTGAACCACACCAAGGACGATTTCATAATCAACTCCTCTCAAGCGAAGCAGATCACGCCGGGTTCGCAGAATTGGACGCCGCGATTCACGCGAGGGTTCCACCCGACATTTGTTAATCGGGAATGCCCTCACACTGGTTTTCCTTTCAGGTTGGATTCGCACTCGCGGCCGGAAATACGGCGGTGAGGCGTAATCGTGGTTTAGTTCCCGGGCAACGCGAACGCCACGATGCTGCTACCCGACGGGGCGTCGTTCTTTCCGCCGCCGCATACGATCACCACATATTCGCGGCCGTTGATTTCATAAATGGCCGGAGTCGCATTGCCCGCGGCCGGCAGTGTCGTCTCCCACAGCAGTTTGCCGGTCAGCTTGTCGTAAGCGTGGAATTTCTTGTCGAAACTGGTCGCCCCGATAAACAGCAACCCGCTCGCGGTAACCACCGGCCCGCCGTAGTTATCGCTGCCCGTATTCCTGATTCCCTTTGCCACCAGCTCCGGATATTCTCCGAACGGAATCCGCCAGCGAATCTCGCCCTTGTTCAGATCGATCGCATTCAGCGTCCCCCACGGCGGCGTCAGCGGAGGATAACCCTCCGGATCGCGCATCAGAATGTATCCCTCATTGCGATACTTCTGCCAATTCGGATCGCGTTGCGCAACAGCGGGATCTTCGAATGTTGTGTCCCTGCCGGTGATCAGAAAATCGGCGATGTCCATTACCCCGCGGCCCAGATGACTGAAGCCGGGCATCCGCCCCGTACCGTCCCGGATCAGCAGCGTGAGCTGCTGCCGCGTCATGCTCTTGCCTATGTCGATCAGCGAGGGAAATCCGCCCGAGCCCTTGCGATCCTCGCCGTGGCAGCTCGCGCAATTGTTCTTGTAGAGCGACGTCGTATCGTGCGTCACCATGCGAATGCTCCAGGGCTGTTCGTTCGAATTGACGTACAGTAATCCCGTCGCAGGATCGAACGCCGCGCCGCCCCACTCGCCGCCGCCGTCGGTTCCCGGCATCAGAATCGTCCCGCGAGTGCTGGGCGGCGTGAACATGCCGTTCGAATCGAGTTTCCTGAACACGTCCAGCACCGCCGCGTGAGCCTCCGGTGTGCGCTGCGTGATCATATCCTCCGTGAAAATCTGCCGCGTGAACGGAGGCGGCTTCACCGGATACGGCTGCGTTTCAGAAAGCTTCTCGCCATCGAGCTTCGATGCCGGAACTTTGCGATATTCGATCGGAAACAATGGCTCGCCCGTTTTGCGATCCAGCACGAACACGAATCCAGTTTTCGTGATCTGCGCAACCGCATCAACAGGGCGGCCGTTGCGCGTCACCGTGACGAGACTCGGCGCGGCGGGGAAATCGAGATCCCAAACATCGTGCTTCACGCCCTGAAAATGCCAGACCCGTTTGCCGGTATGCCCATCGATCGCGATCACGCAATCCGCGAACAGGTTGTCGCCGATGCGATTCGACCCGTAGAAATCGAACGATGCCGACCCCGTCGCCGCGAACACCATTCCGAGTTTGGGATCGACACTCAGGCCCGCCCACGCATTCGCGCCGCCTGAAATCTTCCAGGCATCGGGAGGCCAGGTGTCGTAGCCGAACTCGCCCGGATGCGGGATGGTGTGGAAGGTCCAGCGAATCGCGCCGGTGTTCACGTCGTACGCGCGGATATCGCCCGGCGCGCCCGGCAAAGTTTCAGGAACCGCCGTCCCCATGACGATCATGTCGTCGAAGATCACGCCGGGCGTGCTGGCGCTGACCGACAGATTGTCGTACGGCCGGTCGAGCCCCTTGCGCAGATCGATGCGTCCGTCGTCGCCGAATTTCTGAATCGGCTTGCCGGTCTTCTTATCCAGCGCCCACAAAAAACTGCGATGCGTGACAAACACCCGATCCTTGTACAACGTCACGCCGCGATGACGATAGCGGCGCTGATTCGCAGCGCCTTGGTTCGGATCGAAACTCCAGATTTCCTTGCCCGATTTCGCATCGAGCGCGATCACCCGCAGCTTGGGAGTGGTCGCGTAGAGGACGCCGTCAACCACGATCGGATTACTCTGCATTTCAGAGTCTTTGAACGCGTCGTGCGCATCGTACTTCCACGCGACTTGTAGCTTCGATACGTTCGCGGGCGTGATCTGCTTCAGCTCGGAGTAGCGGATGTTGTACGGCCCGCCGTTAACAGCCCAATCGACTTCAGCCCCCTGCGCCAACGACGCGCAGACCCCCGCCGCAGCAACGAGCCGCGACCAAAGGGAGCGGTTAAACCTCGACGTGCTACTTCTCATACGCAACCAGCGCGTTGAAGAACAATTTGAAATTCTGATAACTCTGGCCGCGATATTGCGGGCGCATGCCGAACAGAATCATGTGCCCTTGTCCCACCGGCACGTCGAGCAGCGCCGCGCGATTCACCAGATACTTCTCGCCCAGCAACCACCCCGACGCGAGCACTCCCGCGCCCGGATATTTCGCGACACTGGTCGCGTCCGTGACGTCCCACGCCGGGCTCTGTTCGCTCCAGATGGTGATCTTCTCCGGCATTCCATAAGCCAGCGGACTGTTCGTGTCGAGCGTCACATTCAACAGCGAACCGGGAGAATAGAAATCCTTCTGCGCGACGCCCTGCACCACATTCTTCGCGTTCACGCCCAGCCTTTCCGCATATTCGGACGCATGATTGAAAAAGATCAGCGTCCCGCCCGCCTGCGCGAATTGCTTCAACGCGTCCGCGCCTTTCTGTCCCAGACCCGCCGCAGTATTCCGGCGGCATCGATCCGGCGCGATACCCGTTCGCGATCTGCTGTGCGTTCTGATCCGGAATCACGATCGTGTCGAATTTCTGATTCAGACTCGCCCGCCTGCACATCGGCATCATGCAGCGTCGTCAACGGAAAACCGAAATCGTCCAGCAGCCAGCGCGTCCAGCCTTCATCCATGCTTGAGTTGTAGCTCATGTACAACCCGATTTTCGGAGCCCTCACCTGTTTGCGATCATCGCCCGCGCTTGCCGAAAAATCACCGGTCGACATATCGCGATACGCCGGCTTCTGCGACTTCCAAAGTCTTGGCGACTTGTTTCCACGAATCGACATCGGCAGCCGCCATCGTTCCCGGCGCGATCTTGCGATTCAACTCGAACGAATACGACGCCGCCGGTTTCAGATTCGCGCGAAACGAATCCTTCACCGTGACGGTCTCGACCCCGAACTGCATCGGCAGCGTCTGCGCGGTCACATCGTACGGCCGCTTCGGAGGACCTCCCGGATACAAACGCAGATCCGGATACTCCTGCTTTTCAAGCAGCGTCTTCGCCCATCCCGAAAACGGCTGCTGCATGTGGACCACGTAGCTTCCCGCCGCGTACGATTTTCCATCCGCCGAAAAAGGCGCCGCCGCGCGCTCGATTTCGATATCTCCGAACGCCAGCGTCTCCAGCATCTTCTTCGCCGCACCCGGATCGGATTGCGACACCGGAATCACGAACGCATTCGGCGAAGCGCGCTCCGCGTTGTGCTTGTTGATGGTGTAGAAGTAACGCAGAAAATCCGTGCGACGAACTGCCGCCTGATACAGCAGCGATTCAAACGCGATCGACTGATAGTCGATGATGTCGCGCAGCCTCCAGGTCCCCTCCATCCACGGATTCAGATAATTCCAACTGCGCTCCCGCGGATTGTAGCCGAGCGCGTTTTCGGTAATATCGGCGGGCGTGATCTTCATCGGCGTGGCGAGCCGCACGCTGGCCGATTCCGTCAAAATCCGCACTCCGCCGTGATACGCCTGATACTGGCGTGCCGGCGACCAAAAATCATACATCGCGTTCATGGCGACTCCAGTTTTACCCGCCGCCGCCAAATCCGTCGCGATCCCAGTGCCGATCATGTTGCAAATGCTGGCCAGAATCGGATCGATATTCGGGTCAACCGGATCCATCCACGGCGGAACGAACATGCGAGCGGTGTTCGCGCCCATCTGATGCACGTCGTAAACGATCTCGGGATGCCACTTGTTTTCGAGACCCGCGGTGTTGCGCGTTTCGGGCTGCGTGAAGATGTACCAGTCGCGATTGTCGTCATGGCCGACGTAGCGATGATAAAGCTCCGGCGGCGAGGTGCCATCGAACGCCGTGCCGCGCGTCTTGCGATACCACCTGGTAATGATGTCGACGCCATCCGGATTCTGCGACGGCTCGAGAAGAATGATCACGTTATCGAGAATCGCTTTGAACTTTGGATTCGAATCTTCGGTGAGCAATCGATACGCGAATTCGACCGCGGTGTGCGTCGACGCCACCTCGTTCGAGTGAATCGAGCACGTGATCATCACGATCACCTTGCCTTCCAGCGCGAGCTTCGCCGCCTCTGCTTCACTTGTCTTACGCGGATCAGAGAGCCGCATCTGGATGTCGCGGTAATGCTCCAGGTTCTTGATGTTCACGGGCGACGAGATCGCTGCGGCGATCTGCCGCCGGCCTTCCACTGTCTTGCCCTAATTCCAGAAATTTAATTCGATCGCTGGATTTGCTGAGCGCTTCGAAATAGGACACCACCTTGTCCCAATCGAGCAGTTCATTGTCGACCCCGATTTTGTGGTCGAAATGGCTTTCCGGAGTGGGAACCGCTGCGCCGGCGCGAATCGCGGAAATCGCCGCGACAAACAAGAGGGAGAGAAATCGATTCTTCATACAATGTGGGGGACCGTTCCAGTCCACCCTACATCATAGTGTTTCAGGCTTCCACAGGGCCCCTGATAGAATCAGAGCGTGGCATACCCGGAACAATTCATCGCGCCGATGCGCGCCGATCTGACCCAATACGGTGTTGAAGAAGCGCGGACCCCCGAAGACGTCGATCGGCTCCTTGCGGTTGGCGGTACCGTCCTCATGATCGTGAACTCCATTTGTGGGTGTGCGGCGGGTCGAGCGCGGCCAGCGGTCGGATTGGCTCTCCAGCACCCAAACCGCCCGACCAAGTCGGCGACCGTTTTCGCTGGCGGAGACGAGGCGGCGGTGGCTCACGTTCGTCACCTTTTAGCCGATTACCCTCCCTCTTCGCCTTCCCTGGCGTTGTTTCGCGAGGGCAAGCCGGTGTACATGATCCACCGGGGCGATATTGAGCGACGGGAGCCGCAGGCAATCGCGAAGCTCTTGACAGATGCTTTCGATAGATTTTGTGCAGTCCCTCCTACTGCAACGCAACCGGCGTAAATGCCGCGTTCGCTTGCGTACACACCTAAGCAGGTCGGGTTATAACCCACGCCGAATGCGTGCGCTCGCGCAGGACTTGGTCGTCGAAAGTTCCATCGCATCGACACGGGTAAGGTAATTCGGGTACATCTCCGCGTCATGAAATAGCTCGGTATTCCGAACTAAATTACTTAGTCTCGTCGACAGGCTGGAATAGGCGAAGACGCCTCTCGAGCGCCAACCCGCTGATCGCGTTCGTCTCAAGTCACCTTATTCACTTCACCTCCGGTCTCAAAGGTGATTCTCGGAGCGATTGCATGGTCGCCTGCCTGCAATACACCACGCGAGATTGAAATGTTGAGTTATAGGGCTTGGCCGATAAGGACGTTCGGAGACTGCGGTTTTCGGGACCCACTGGCACAAGCTGAAAACGCGTAGCGATGAAACGGGAGTTGGTCAAAATGAGATCGATCGAAGAACGAAAAGCAATGCATCGGTGCAGCAATCGCCAGCTATGGTGGCGAGTTCTTGTGGCGCTGGTAGTCAGCATTTCGATCCCCTTCACCGGTGCCGCGCAGAGTCAGCCGCCGCCCGACCTAACCAACGCGAGCCTGGAGGATCTGCTCAACACGCAGGTCACCTCTGTCTCGAAGAAAGACCAAGCGTTGTTTAAGGCTGCCGCGGCAGTTTTCGTCATTAGCCAGGACGACATCCGGCGTTCGGGTGCTGCGAATATTCCCGACTTACTTCGCATGGTTCCGGGCTTGAATGTCGCACGAGTCGACGCCAACACTTGGGCGATCAGCATCCGCGGATTTAATACTCGTTACTCCGACAAAGTTCTGGTGCTGATCGACGGCCGTTCGGTTTACACACCCTCCTTTTCGGGCGTGTACTGGGATCAACAGGATGTACCGCTCGAGGACATCGAACGGATCGAAGTCATCCGCGGACCGGGCGGAACGGTTTGGGGGGCGAACGCCATGAATGGCGTGATCAACATCATCACCAAAAGCTCGAGGGCGACGTTGGGAGGAGTGGTCACAGCCGGAACCGGGACCGAAGAAACCGCGGAGGGGTTGGCTCAATACGGCGGCCGGATCGGCGGCGATGCCACCTACCGGGCGTTCGGACGATATTCCAACACGGAGAGCTCGCCGTTGAGCAACGGAACCCAGGGCGCCGATGCCTGGCACAATTTCCACGGTGGTTTCCGCTCGGACTGGGATATGACATCGACCGATTCGCTCACGGTTCAGGGCGACGCGTACCAATCCGCGGCGGGCCAAACGCTCACCACCGTCCTGAGCAACCAGCTCCCTACCATTGCAACCTTCAATGACCGGATCAACGTTGATAGCGGCAACTTACTCGGTCGTTGGAATCACACATTGCAAAACGGATCCGACTTCTCACTTCAGGTTTACTATGACCGCTTCAATCGCGTGGACGAGGCCATTGATGAAAAGCTGAGTACCGTCGACATCGATTTTCAACATCACTTTAATTTGGGTGAACGACACGACATCGTGTGGGGCGGGGACTTCCGGCGATTCTCCGATTCCCTCACACCCGGCTACGACACGACATTCGCGCCTCCGCAGAAATCAGAGAGTCTATACAGCGTTTTCTTCCAGGACCAAATCACACTGACGAATCACTCAGTTTCACTGTCGGATCGAAAGCCGAACACAATCCCTTCTCTGGATTCGACTGGGAGCCGAGCGGGCAGTTGGTATGGACCCCCACGGACCGTCAATCGATCTGGTTCTCTGCGTCGCAAGCCGTCCGGCAACCCTCGCGGATGGATTCGGCGATCAATTACGACATTACAATCCTGCCGCTGGATAACAATTCCTTCGGCGTGTTAAAGCTGTTGGGCAATCCCAACACCCAGGCGGAACAACTTCGCGACTACGAAGCGGGCTATCGCGTTCAGGCGGGTAGCCGGCTTTCGTTCGACCTGACGGCGTTTCGCAGCTATTATCACAACCTGGAAACGTCGGAACCCGGCGATCCCTTCCTGGCCGACACTCCGGGACCGGCGCATTATGTTTTTCCGCTGTACATAAGCAATCTGGCGCGAGCCCGAACCTATGGCGGCGAGATCTTCGCCAACTGGGATGTCACCAGCCGCTGGCGAATCAGCCCCGGCGGGAGCCTGCTGCACATGAATGTGATCAAAGATCCAGGCAGTCAGGACTCCACCGTTCAGGGCACCACGGGAGACACTCCTCAGCGCCAGTTCGAAATTCGTTCTTTCGTGAAACTGAGCCGCAATTTGGATTGGGACACATCCGTATATTTCGTCGGCAAATTAACCGAAGATCAGATTCCGGCATACACGCGAGTCGACACGCGGCTGGGCTGGCGCGTTAGTAAGTCATTCGAACTGAGTCTGGTCGGTCAGAATCTCTTGTCGCCGAGTCATGCCGAATTTGGCGATGCTTTTGAAGTGAATCACACCCTGGTGGAGAGGAGCGCTCTCGCGAAGGCAACGTGGCGCTTCTAACTCCAATCCGATTTCTGACGCTGTTGCTGGTCGCCAGTTCTGGTGACGCGCAAACCAAGACCGTCGACGAATACCGTGTCAAAGCGGCATTCCTGTTCAACTTCGCGAAATTCGTCGAATGGCCGACCGGCACTTTCAAGGGCCCGGCGGATCCAATTACGATCTGCGCGTTGGGAAATCCGTTCGACGGTCTGTTGGAGCAAACGGTAAGCGGAAAACAGATTGACCAGCGACACCTGATTGTCCGGCAGATCTCCGATCCCGCGGACGTTTCAGTAGGTTGCACCATACTGTTCGTCTCCGCCGACAAGAAGCGCCAGGCAGATCTGCTTGGACGATTGAAAGGAAGTCCCGTTTTGACGGTGGGAGAAGCTGAGAACTTCGCCCCGGCGGGCGGAGTGATCGGGTTCAAATTAGAGGGCGAAAAAGTTCGACTACAAATCAATATTTGTGCAGCAGATCGGGCGCGCCTCCACATTAGTTCAAAACTGCTCAGCCTGGCGGAGATCGTCAAGGAGGAGAAGCGATGAACTTCTCGCAGGGCTATCGAAATCTCCACGTGAAGCGAAAGCTGCAGCTCATCATCATGGGCACGGTGGCTGCGGCGCTGACGCTCGCTTGCACGGCCGTGCTGGCCTATGATCAATACTCCGCCGCGCAGGAAATGCGTCATGACCTCGGTATTCTGGCCGAGATCTTTGCGTTGAACAGTACCGCCGCGCTCACCTTCGGCGATCAAAGCGCCGCGATTGAGATTCTTTCCGGATTGAAAGCTAAACCTCACGTCATCAGCGCTGTAATCTATGGCGCCGATGGCAGTTCCTTCGCCACCTACTTTCGTAAAGGGGCGCCGCAAACTCCCGCGCCAAGGATGCAGCACGACACGACATGGTTCGAACTCAATCGCTTGAAGTTGTTCCGCACCATCGGCTTGGATCGCCAGGCCATCGGCGCAGTCTATCTTGAAACGGACGTCGGCGAGCTTCGCCAAAGGCTGGGGAGCTTTGGCTGGATGCTTCTGGCGATCAGCATGGGCACTTTCTTTTTCGCGTACGGAGTCTCAGCCCGGCTGCAGCGCATCGTTTCCGCGCCGATCGCCCACATCGCAACTACGGCGAAAATCATCTCCTCCAAAAAGGACTACTCGCTGCGAGCCGTGAAGCAAGCCGATGACGATTTGGGGCAGCTCACGGACACATTCAACGAAATGTTGTCCCTGGTGGAACAGAATCGTGACGGCCTGGAACATTTGGTGGCTGAGCGCACCGCGGAACTGATGCACGCCAAGGACAAGGCCGAAGCGGCGAGTCGCGCGAAGAGCGAGTTCCTCGCCAACATGAGCCACGAGATTCGGACTCCCATGAACGGCATCATGGGGATGACGGAATTACTGCTGGACACGCCGGTGACGCCCTCACAGCGCGATTTCCTTGACGCCGTCAAAACCTCGGCTGACGCGCTCCTGGTGGTCATCAACGATATTCTCGATTTTTCGAAAATAGAAGCAGGCAAGCTCGATCTGGACCCCGTTCCTTTCAATCTTGGCGACGTTTTGGAAGGAGCGGCCAAGGCTCTCGCGCTTCGCGCGCACGCCAAGAATCTCGAGTTGATTTGCGAGTTCGACGCCGGCGTGCCCGAATTCGTGGTCGGCGATCCTTTTCGTATTCGGCAGGTGGTTACCAACCTGGTTGGGAACGCAATCAAATTTACGGAACATGGCGAGGTGGTATTAAGCGTCGGACGCGCAGCCGCGGCGCTTTGTTCGCAACGTCCGCTGGGGCCGGGTGGCGAACCGGATCAACGCGAGCTGTGTCTGCACTTCAAGGTTCGCGACACCGGCATTGGAATACCGAAAGATAAGCAGGCGCTGATTTTCGAAGCTTTCTCACAAGCCGACGGGTCCACCACACGGAAGTTCGGGGGCACTGGCCTCGGTCTCACGATCTCTACTCGGCTGGTAAAGCTAATGGGTGGTGATCTCTGGGTAGAAAGTGTACCCGGAGAAGGAAGCTGCTTTCACTTCACGGTGCCATTTGGTGTGGCTGGGAGGCTCGAAACCAACGATCCAACCCCAGGAGTTGTGCTGGACGCGGTTCATGCGCTGGTGGTCGACGATAATCCTACCAACCGCCACGTCCTGGTCGAGACGCTAAAAAGCTGGAACCTACGGCCCTCCGCGGCAGCCTCCGGTGCGGAGGCGATCAGGATGTTGCACGAAGCAATGGAGCACGCCGATCCGTTCTCCCTCATCCTGACCGACGTCCATATGCCCGATATGGACGGTTTCGAATTAGCCGCCAGGCTCCGAGCCGACCCTCAATTCAAACATGCGACGGTAATGATGCTCACGTCCGGCGAACTCCAGGGCGATGCGGTGCGCTGCCGTGAAGTCGGCGCTGCTGCTTATCTCATCAAACCGGTTGGGAGAACCGATCTACGCGCGGCGCTGATCACAGCTATCCGGCCGATGCCGAAGCCTGTGGAAACGAATTCCGCAGTGTGGATAGCTGCGCCGCGCCCGGACTCCGGTTTGCGAATCCTGCTGGCGGAGGACAACCTGGTGAATCAACGGCTCGCTTTGCGGATCCTTCAAAAGGAAGGCCATGACGTAGTTGTGGCGGGCAATGGCCGCGAAGCGGTAGAAGCGGTTGCCAGAACGGATTTCGACGTGGTCCTGATGGACGTGCAGATGCCCGAAATGGATGGCTTCGAAGCAACCGCCGCAATCCGGAAAGCGGAAATTGCCACCAGGAACCACGTGCCGATCATCGCCATGACTGCGCACGCCATGAGTGGCGATCGGGAGCGCTGTCTCGCGGCCGATATGGACGATTATGTTTCCAAGCCAATCTCGGCTCGAGGATTGTTAGACGTCATTGAGAAGCACGCGCGGCTGGTCCATCAATAAACGCGGCCCGAGCAACACGAAAGTGTCACATTTCGGCGGGTCGATTCGTCAGGACAGATGCAGGTAATACCAGTGGTGTGCGTCACAAATCCCAACTCTTCTGGAACAAGGTGGGGCGGACCCCTGGTCCGCGGCCGACGCCCCCGTCGGCCTTTGGCTTCAGCACGCCAGCCGGGCCGGGGGCCCGGCGCGGACGAGGGCGTCCGCCCCACTTAGTGGCGGCGTGGCGGGATAATCCCTCCTTCGATGAAGCCGAGCGCGCCGCGCTGGCGCTCACCGAGGCAGTGACCAGGATCAGCGATCGCGCGGATGCGGTGCCGGACGATATCTGGGAAGAAGCTGCCCGGCACTACGCTGATCGCGATTGCCAATATCAATGCGTGGAACCGGCTCAACGTCGCTATCCGGCAAGTGGTAGGGGTTTGGAAAGGCTAATTTCGACGCGGGGATACACTGCGATTCAAGCGTGATGTTAAATCGAATTCCTCGGTTTGCGTGTGAAATTCATCTTCGACTGCATGGACCTCAATGCCCACGTGAAATTCACGATCCATCTCTCGCGTGTACCTTGCTGTCCCGAGCGCGGTTGTCCCCAGCACCTTTACTTCGACAGGCGTTCCGGCGGGTACGGCGATTGGAGAACTAACGCGCAGGCCCATTTGGGATGCGTCGAGCACGGTGATCAAATACGTGCCGCTGCGGGCCTCAGGGATTCGCAGAATGCCGGGTACCTTTACGACGATTCGTTCGTGTGCCCTCTGCGTTGAGATCGTCAACGGTTTCGCCGCGGTGATGATTGCGTTCATGGGAGGCTCCTCGTCATCAGTTATGCGCGAATTCCGAAAGACCGCCGTACTCGGCCTGAAACGCATCGATAAAAGCGGCTGGCTTGGGGACGCTGATCGCGTCTAATAAGAACGCTCCATCCTGGTCGCGCCGCGGACCGAACAGAGACATCCCGCTCATGTCGGCAAGCAAACTCGCAGTCTTCACTGCCATTCCTAGACTAAGTGGACTCTGGTATTGAAACGTGTTGCTCTGGCAAAACAGAGAAGCATCCTGAACGATCGCGGGACATCCCCAGCGCGACAGAAGGGCGACGCCGATTTCGAAGTGACTGAATCCCAGGACCTGGCGTTCTCGTTCGACCAATTGGTAATCGCTTTCCGCCTTCGAGATTTCTCGTGCCTCCTCCGGCAACCCCGTTGCGATCAGGAGCAGTCCGATGTCATGGAGCAGCCCGCCCAAAAACGCCCACTCCGCATCTTTCGTCTTCACTTTCTGGACGAGAAGATCACTGAAGATCGCGGACGCGAGCGCATGATCATTGAACCGGGCCAATGACCAGGTTGGCGGCAAATGAATGGTGCGAAATGAGCGCAGAACCGAGAAACCAAGCAGTGCGTTTCTGGTTTTGTGTATGCCAATTCGTGCGATCGCCTGACGGAGCGAACAAACGGTGCCGATCCGGCCATACAGTACCGAATTAGCGATCGCGATCAGATTTCCAGTCATCACCACGTCCTGCTCGATCACCGCAGCAAGCTTCGCGACCGAAACCTCTTCGCCTTCGGTTGCAAACATCGCGAGCGCCCGCTGAAAGGTGAGCGGGAGAACGGGCATTCGATCGGCGGCACGCAGGACGGTTTCTCTAACGTCAAGGCAAATCATCTTTGATCCTTTCCCGTCACCATGAGTAACAATCTTCGATTCTAATCACCGTGGAGAAAGCATAAACGGCGGACGACAGCGGAGAGCAGGACAATACCTCGCCCAGAAAGCACGTGTGATTTCCCTGAATCTGAAGCAGCGTCGAGGGCTGAATAAACTCGGAGAATTCGACCTCAAGGGTCCCTGTGGACGCAATCGCGACGCGACCCCGGAGACGTTCGGGACAGGGCGGATTTAATATTCGCGCCATTACGTCGGTGCCCTCGCAGTGTTTCATATGGTGACAAATGAGGCAATCGTCGGGCCATCCGGGCAACCGCGGGCACTGTGCATTACGTCAGTGTGACATCGAGAGCATTTCCGGACGATAGGCCTGCGAGTTCGATGACAACTTCCCTGACAGTAGATTGCCACGGCTATCTGCCGTGTACGCGGAGCTGCGTTAAAGTCTTGACTATTATGCGTATTTGATTGCGATTGTCGCGTAATTCGTGTTCCCCACACTGCTTTGGGACCGGCTGCGACAAAGTACTATTGGCCGCCGGTCGCTCAGGGAGCGTTACAACGCTGGTACTTTTAATCGTGAGGATAGCTGTGCCTTATAACCCATACCAGCTTGCCGGCAAGGCGCAGTTGAGGAAAATGGCGTACTGCAAGGCTCGGCCGCGAGACAGTACCACGCTTTATCGGCCCGTCGCAGGGAGCTCACGCGACGTGATTTCGTACTTGAAATTGTCAGGGTCGAGACTGTCAATCCGGGTGCCGCTCGATTCCGCTTGCGGATACATCAGGAAAGCGATGGGGGCGCCCGATGACCCAGGTAGCGAAAGGTCATGGGCGAAGTTGAAAGCCATCCAATTCATCTCCCAGGATCCGAATAGCCGCGCTCGGGCTCTCCTGACCATGTCATCGTCGAGAGGCCGATTCCCTGGCGGCTCTTCCAGCACTACTTTTCGAACGTCGGCGGGATCGACAGGCACCCAGCCGTAACCTTCCAGATACACTTCGGCGCGGCAATGCTGTGCCTTGGTGATGTTTTCAGTCGACGTCCCGAGGCTCTTGTATCCCAACTCCGATTTCGCGATTCGGATGCCGTAAACGTCTCGCGCCGGCAACCCCGCTGCACGCGCTAGCCCGACGTAAAGCGCATTCAGATCCGCACATTTCCCGCCCAGATCGCCGGACTCGAGCATAAACCGGATATTCCCGACACCACACCCACGTGTTTTCGGATTTCGAAACGTATTGTCGACGATCCACTCGTATATCGCGCGCGCCTTTTCGAGATCCGTCTTCGCGCCTCGGGTGATTTCGATTGCTCTGTCTTTCACGATGCCGTCTGTTGGCAGCATCTTGGTCGAACGGCGGAAGTACTTGAGCTCCGCGCGACGCGCCTTCGGCCCGGTGCCTGGTGCGGAGTAATCGACTGCGTAATCCCGGGTCGCCACCCGGCTGGTCATCGTGAGCACCGGCCGTATCCCCGCAGGAAACTCCGCGACAATGATGCCGAGCCCATCGGCCGTGCTCTCAACAACCTGCGCCTTAGCCCCTTCGGCTTGCCATTTATTCGAAAGAGTTTTCTGAAATAGGGTCTTGCTGCTCAGCGCTGCTGGCAGCCACACGCGCGTGGGCCCGGAGGGTTTTAAGATTTCGATCCGCGTGGTGACTTCGAACGTGCGCCAAGGTGGCGGCGTGGGCTGATCGGCGAGCAGGAGGGTGGCTTCTTGAGACGCGCCGACAGCCGACACCGCGCACGCAGTCCGTAGGAAGTCGCGACGCTTCACTCCTGAATTTTAACCTGCGGCGACACCCAGGGGCCCCACAAGCCCTCCCTACTGCTCCTCGTCTTCTTTCGGCCCGGTGATCGCGAAATCGCCAAGCCGCACGTTGGGAGCGTCCATCGTGTAGCGGAAATAAGCCATCGGCTCACGGACCACCAGCATCGCAGGACGCTCCGGAACTGCGGGAGCGAGCTCGTCGGGAGCCTCGCCAGCCAATTCATACGTCGCCCAGATCACCGGGTTCAGGGTCGGCAAGGAGGGAAGAGGCGAATAGTAATCTGACCAACGGCGGTAGCCGCGTTCCCGCGTCACAAGGTCGGAATGGAACCGCCTGGGCGGCTGGAACGCTGCGCGGCACACGAACCTTCGCCGGTCATATTCCGCCACCACTCCGCACTGGCCCGGCCCGGAGAGGTACACGGGAGTGCCGTCCAGAGGAACGTCGACGGAGCGCGCCTTGCCGAACTGAGTGAGGTACATCTCGGCTCGCACGTTCACCGGCGAATCCTTGGCAGCATCGAAAAAATGCCGATCCAGAGACACCGTATGCAGCAGATGTTGGTCCACCAGATTCACGCGTGCCCGGGATTCACGGGTAATGCCCGACAGGGTCTTGAACGTGATCTCCGAGGAATCCACACGGAGATCGCGCGGGTCCGCGCCGCTGACTGCGATCGGCAACGCCACGATTTGCTGGTAGCGATTCGCTGCTTTGAGGTCCTTGGTGCGCTTTCCGGTTTGATCCAGATGCATGGCGAACTGGCCGTCCCGAGAGCCAATGACGCGCGATTGGATCGCGAACGCGAGACTGTGCGGGAAGGCGAGATAGACAATCATTCCAGCGAAGGTTGCGCCCAGCGCGAGAAAGGATGTGTTCGCAGATCGCCGCAGCCGGTATTGCCGCTGCAATACGATCACCCCTATCGCCGCAGCCATCAAGAGCCCCAGAGAGGAGCGGATCCATTCCAGGTCTCCCATCGAGTTGTGACCAGCTACGGGACCCGCAAGCAACGCTCCCATCAGAACTACGACCGGGAGGAACTGCGCCAGGTTGCGCGTGAGCGCAGCCATGGCCGCGACGGGAAGGAGCAGGAGAACCGAGACCAGCACCTGGTTCCACAGTAGTCCGCCGAAGTTCGACAGGAGCGGGAGTCCATCGAGCGAAATAATCGCCGCCTGGGCGACGAATAAAGGCAAGTTGATGAACGCGACGATGAGCATCGCTTTGCTCAGTAATAAGCCGGTGCGGCTATAGGGTCGTGTCAGCCAGAAATGCCGGTCGCCTGGTAAAGCCTCGGTTTGAATCGCTCGCGCGATCAGCAGGCTCCACGCCACCGGCAGCAACACGGCCAGTGGACCTTCGGAGTCAGATTCCGGTCCGCCCCGCGCCTGCAACCCTTCCCAGGTTTGCACGCCAGTGAGCACCAGAATGATCAGCAACAGCAGAATACCCGCGATCTCGAAGCGCAGATGCCGCATGTCTTTGCGGAAGATGTGTACAGCTTGTTGGAAGGTGGTCATGGTCTTCTCCTTTTAAGCAGCGATCTGCGTCGACCGCGCCAGCGTTACGAAGATGGAGCGTAGCGGCATGGGGTTCGCCTCGATATGGGTGACTCCACGAAACAGAAGCCTGATTTCACCGATGGTTCGTTCCGAATCGAAGTGCGTTTCCACGAATCGAACCACAGCAGGGGAAGCTTCCGGCCGCAACCAATGCGTGGGCCAAGGCGCGGGCAACGCGGGCTCATCCAGCGTCACTTCGATTTCGCGGAAGCGCGCCGACAGTGACGAGAGTTCCTCTCCGAATTCCAGCCGGCCCTTGTCGAGATAACCGATGTGGCTGGCGAAACTCTCAATGTCCGCCAGATCGTGTGAAGAAACCACAATGGAGGTTTCCGGTGCGCATTCGAGCAGCGCTTCGATCAGTTCCTCGCGAGTGAGCGGATCGAGGCCGCTGAACGGTTCGTCCAGCACCAGCAGTTTAGGATGGTAGGCCAAGGATGAAGCGAGCGAAGCCTTCATCTGCATGCCTCGCGAGAAATTCTTGATGGGGCGATCGAGAGGCAGGCGGAATTGCGCGACCAGTTCGGAGGCACGCGTATCGTCCCAGGTTGGGTAGAACGGCTTAAGGTAATCGAGCAGATAGCTCATCGTCATCCAGCCAGGCTGATCCTGATTCTCGGAAACGTAGCCGATCTGCTCGAAGTGGCGGCCCTGCAACTGGCGCGAGTCGATGCCCAGAACCGTAGCTTCACCGGACGTAGCCGGATGCAGGTTCATCATCAGCTTGAGCGCCGTGGTCTTGCCCGCGCCATTCGCCCCCAACAGTGCGTATACGCTGCCTTCCGGCACGGCCAGGGATAATTTGTCGAGCGCCACCAGTTTCCGGTAGCGCTTGGAGAGGTTGTGCGTGGTAAGAACGTCGCTCATGATTTCCTTCCATTTCGTGATCCGTCGAGACGCTCCCAATGATCGGAAACGGCCTGGGTGACGTCTTCCAGATCCAGGCCGAGTTTCTTGGCCTGGACCACCAGTTGCTCGAGTTCCGTTCGCAGCAGATGTCCGCGTTCGGCGGCGGTGGATGCGGTGGGTGCAGCCACCACTGTGCCGATGCCGGGCAGGACTTCAAGCATCCCCTCGGCCATCAGTTGCGTAACTACTTTATGCGCCGTGTTGGGATTGATCTTCAGTTCTTTGCTGAGTGCGCGGACCGAGGGAAAGGCATCGCCCGGCCTCATCTGCCCCGCGATGACCGCCTTCTTGGCGGCATAGACCACCTGCTCATAAATCGAGACACCGGGCTGAAATGTCAGGCGGAACGGAATCACAGGTGTACTATAACACGCAGTACACTATCCTGCAAGACAATTTTGTGCCCTGCGGGACTATTTCTACTTTTCATGACAGCGCTTGCCACCAGGAATCGCACCGATCATACTTCGAGGATGGCGCTCAAGGTGGTTTGAGTTATGAAATCGAAACTGCTCTGGTTGATTGTGGCGAGCGCGATCTTGGGCTGCGCCGTGTATTGGTACGAGGCTTCCAGGAATCGCCTGGAAATCGATCCTCACGCCGCCCAGGAAATCGAGAAAGCGAAACGGCGTTAACCGCTTGCAACGGCGTCAAAGACGCTGGCATCTGTCGAAATCGACCAGATCACCTGACTCCTTTGGGTGAGCACGGCTTTCACGGTCTCGTGCAGATCAACTGCGTTTTGGGAGATCCACGGCAGAGTCGATTGATATATCTTCGCTCAGGCCGAGGCGCTATTCTCGCAGGCGAAGGCGGCCAAGGAAGCGAGGAATTCGCTGGTCGTAGCGGCCAACTGCCTCAATACAATCGGAGGTAACTCACAGAATATTCGCCTCATCTCGTGTTTTTATCCTTCGACATGAGGAAAAAGCCTCGGAGATGGCTCTATTGCTTTTCCCCAGCCTGTCGATTGTCAAGATCAGGGCCGTGTTCCGTCGTTTCGGCGCGGTATATACATTTCCTGACAAAACGCATGGAAGTCTTCGTCGCAAGACAGCCTATCTTCGACCGCCGGCGCGAGGTCATCGCCTACGAGCTACTGTTCCGCTCAGACGCGATGGCGACATCGTACAGTGGCTCGGATTCCGCGGAAGCCACCACGAATGTAATCGCCAACAGCCTGCTGTCGATCGGGATCGGGCAGATTGTCGGCGATAAGAAGGCGTTCATCAACTTCGACAAAGTGGTTCTGCTCGGCGGCCTGCACACGATTCTTCCGCGGGAAGTGCTGGTGGTGGAACTGCTGGAGACGATTGAAGTGGACACGGAAGTGCTCGCAGCGTGCGCTAATTTATCTGAGCAAGGTTATACCATCGCGTTGGACGACTACACTCCGCATCGAATGGAACCTCTGGCCAAGTACGCCAACATTATTAAGGTCGACCTACAGGCGCTCGGTAAACCGGAGCAGACGCGGCTGCTGGCGACGTACAAGCAGAGCGGAATCAAGATGTTAGCGGAAAAAGTCGAGACTGCGGAGGAGTTCGAGTGGGCGCTGAGCGCAGGATACAACTACTTCCAGGGTTATTTCTTCGCGAGACCGAGCACGCTGCGCGCGCGGCAGATGCCTTCCACCAAGCTGGCGTGTCTGAAGCTCCTGTCATTGGTGCAGGAGCCGGATCTTGACTTCGTTGCATTGGAGAAGTTGATTTCGTCTGATGTGTCGTTCGCGTTCAAGCTGCTGCGATTTGTGAATTCGGCGCTGTTCGCGCGATCGGGTGACGCGCATTCGATTCAACATGCGCTGGTGATCGCGGGCGAGGAGGGGATCCGCCATTGGGCGGTGCTGGCGACGTTGCAGGTGATGGCGAAGGACAAGCCGGCGGAACTGATCGTTTATTCGCTGACCCGGGCGCGATTCTGCGAACGTCTGGTGCAACTCGCGGGCGACGGACGCGGGCACCTGGGATTTCTGATGGGTTTGTTCTCGTTGCTGGATGGCCTGCTGGACCTGCCGATGGAGGAGGCCCTGGCATCGATGAAACTGAGTCCGGAGGTCAGCTCCGCGATTCTCGGGAATGCGGACCAAGGCAGCCTATTTGGCAATGTTCTCGAGCTGGTGCGTGCCTTCGAAGCGGCCAAGTGGGAGGTAGTGATCGAGAGCGCTGCGCGGCTGCGAATCGCAAGCTCTTTGGTTGGGGAGTTGTATGCAACATCGGCGTTGTGGTCGCAACAGGTGTTGCGTGCCACCGCCCGGATGGCTGACAAGCGTAAACACGTACGGCGCGCGCTCATGGGCGCGATCCAAGTACTTCTGGATCCGGGCACCGGCCGGGACCGAGTCGTAAATGCGCGGGTAATGAATGTGTCGAACACAGGTCTGCAGATTCAGGTCGGAGAACAGCTCCCAACCAGGGCGTATGTGTCGTGTAACGACACCAAGCTGGGAATCTCGGGAAGAGGCTGCGTGCGTTACTGCACATATTCGAAGGGCAAGTATCTGGTCGGACTGGAGTTTTCAGGCGGCACGGGTTGGCGGGATCCGCTGAAATAGCCGCCGCATACTTTCGCGTCGGAAATTACAAATAGATCAAGTGACGCACCCGGGGCTCTTTGACTGTGAACTGGCGAATCCGTTCTTCCAGGTGAAGATCGGCTCGCGTCATGCGCTCATGTTGGCGCAGATGTTCGGCCCAGGAACTGACCACGAACGTTTCCAGATACCGGTCTTCTCTCTCCAGATCACGGCAGATGCCCCAACGCGACGCGCCGTCGCGATGGCGGATACGCCCGAACTGTCGCATCGCTTCGAGAAACTCCGCGACGTGTTCGGCGCCCACCTGGTATTCCACCGTAACCAGCACCGGACCTTCCGCATCGAGTTCCGCGGGAATTCCGGCGGGTAGTTGCCAATGATTCCACGGCGTCAGATCGAGACTGGCGGCCGGAAGATGCAGAAAGAACCCCAAGACCGTGGCCGCGAGTGTTCCGATGCCGGCCCACAGCAAGGCCTGATCGATGCCGAAGCGGTTGGCAAGCGCGCCCCATGCCGCGCTTCCGCCAGCAACCGCACCTTGAAACACCAGCATCGAGACGGCCAGCACGCGCGCACGAACCCAATCGGGCGCCTGATTTAGAACCTGCACATTGACCAGTGAGATGAACGAAATCCACGCCGCGCCTCCGATCAGCAGGATCGCGCCCAGCAATGCCAGGACGCGTGCCGCGCTGACCGCGATGGTCACCAGGCCGAACATCGCGATTCCTGTCGATATGATCACGTCCGCGGACCAGTGTGCGCGGGCCCGCTGCATGATCATCGCTCCGGCGATCGCGCCGAGCCCGAAGCAGCCGAGCAGAACTCCATATCCCAACGGGCTTCCGCTGATCCGATGTGCGACCGAAGGCAACAGCGCGAGCAGTGCACTGGCGAAGAACATCGCTGCGCCTGCCCGTACCAGCACCGCGCGAATCCCGGGAGAATATCGAACGTAGCGGAGCGCTGCCACGGTCGCACCGCTGACGGTTTCGGGCGGCGTGGATCTCTTCACGCGGGCTCGCTTCCAGCGCGCGATCACAAGAATCACCCCAAAGAAGGAAATCGCGTTGACCAAAAACGCGGCTCCCACGCCGATCAGTGCGATCACCAGTCCCGCCAGCGCCGGACCCACCGCTCGCGCGAAATTGAATTCGATTCCGTTGAGCGCCGACGCCGCCGGCAAATCTTCCTTCGTGACCAGTTCCGGAAGCACCGCTCGCCAGGTGGGGGATTCGAACGCATCGCCCGCCGATAAGGCGAAGGTGAGGATCAGCAGCAGGATCGGCGACATCATTCCGGTGATGGTCAGCACGGCGAGCAACAAGGCGACTGACATCATCCACACTTCGGTGGTGAGGATCAGCTTGCGTCGATCGACGATGTCGCCAATCGCGCCCGCGGGAAGCGCGAGCACAAAGAACGGCAGCGCTGAAGCGGTTTGCGTGAGCGCGATATACATGGGGCTGCCGTTCAGCGAAACCATCAGCCATGCCGCTCCCACGCTCTGCATGAACGTACCGATATCAGAGACCACGTCGGCGATCAGCAAATTGCGGAACGTCGCGGATTTCAGCGGTTGCCATAGGCTGGCCGGATTGTGGTGAGCAGATTGCGCCACGCTATCGCCGGCTCCCTTGACGAACCAGATTCCGAAAGCGCTCCTCGGTGATAATCGCGATGCGATGACCCCGTTCCCCTTCATGATCCAGGTCCAGCAGTTTCTGCCCTTTCTTGTCGGCCTTCCAGTGCGGGGATTGGTCGCCCACCACCAGGATGTCGGTAGCGCGAGTCACTTTCGCCTGCGAAATCCCCCCAGCACGCTTCAGCAGCATCCGGGCTTTCTTTCGAAGCATGGTCATGCGGCCTGTGAAAACCAGGCGTTTCCCCTCCAGGGACCTCACTGCGCTTCGCTTCACCGGACCTTCGGACGGCGCATTCTGTAGCGCTCTGTGCATTTCCGCCGCGTTCGCGAAACGCCTTTGTCTCTTCCCGATGCAACGCTGAATGATCGCCTTCGCCCAGGCGCTGCAGGTCAGCCCCTTCACCTGTCGAGCCGTAAGCCGAGGCTTCTCACTCCCGCACAGCAGTAACGCAAACATCTTGCCCAGGTGATAAACATCATCGGCTGGAAGCCACGCACCGGTCTTTCCTTCTTTAATAGCGGTGGGGGCAAACCACGGTGCAAACGCGTTGGCCTTGGCCTCCCGTTTCCCAAGGCGCTGGGCGGCGATGCCGAAGTCTCCCAGTTTTAGCTCGCGGCCGGCGGTTACGAAAACGTTTCTCGGAGTAATGTCGCGATGAACCAGCCCCGAGGCATGGAGCAGCCGAAGCGGCGCGAGCAGTCGCAGGATTTCGCGCCGGGCTTTCGATTCGGTCCAAGGCTCGCAATGCTCCCGAAGATGCTGGATGAGATCGCCACCTTCCACCAACTCGGAGACCAGGCAGTACAGCGGTTTGAGTTCACCGCCTTGAGGCACCCAGGCAAAGGATTCGTGTACTTGTACGATCCCCGGCGTACCGCGCAGTAGCTCGCCGAAGTAAGCCTCGCGGTGCCAGGCTCCCACTTCAAGAGTAATTTTCAAAACGCAGTCTCCAGGAAGCGGCGCGCCACCGGTGATGTGAGTGGCGCGATAGACCGCTCCGAAGCCGCCGCTGCCGAGGACTTCGCCCACTCGATATTGCCGGCCTGTGACGCCGCTTCTGACGACCGACCCGAACTGCAATTGCAGGTCGGGATCTTTCACTACAGCGACGTTCCGGAGATTTCCAGCGGGCAGGGTCAGCGATCGAGTAGATACCGCTCGCTGAGTCGACATCCTCACAGTTTATGACGAGCGGAATCGAACGTTTTTTGTGATTCCCGTTGAACTATCGATCGGCGGAAGGTAAATCAATGCGATTCGCGATGGCTGCCCGACGGTTTTCCGCCGGATCAGCTTCAGGCGGCAGCGCTTTGAGGGTGATCCCGCCGAATCCCATTCGTAGAAAAAGCTTTCGCGATGACCCGGCCGCCACAAGACTGTAGCGTTCGCCCAGGCGATATTTCCTGATCTTCGGCGTACCGGCAAAATCCGAAATCACAGTGCCCAATTTGCTTTGCGCATCGATCGAGTAGGCTCCCCTATCCGGGAGCATCAACAGGATGTCACCGCGATGGCAGGTCGCGTCGATGTCGCCCGTGACGTCGTTGATCAGCACAGATCCCGTGCCGTGATGGATCGCCAGAGTTGAGCTGCGCGGCACGTGGATCCGGTATTCGATCGCTACTGTCGATCTGAGTTTCCGCAGGAGTCCGGCACTGGCCGGAAGGGTCGTCGAGATTTCCAATTCGTTACTCGATGCGCGCTTCGTCACAATCTTAATGTCCGCAATGCGGCGCATATTCTCACCGGGTTGCCGTTCTTTGAGGCCGTACGGCAGAGACTTTATCAGTGTGATTTCAACCTCGGGATCGTCCCAGCCTTCCACCGTTAAGTCACCATACGAGTGGTCAAGACGAATCGTCCCGCCGGAGTCGAACTGCAATCGCTCCGTCGTGGTGACCTGAGCATGCGCGAGAGTGCTTTGCTGAGCGATCGCCGGCCATGATGCGAGCAACAGGATGGCGAGTCGGATCATGACTTGAGCTCCTTTATTTGGCTGCGTGCGTGACTGACCATCGATTTGTACCTCCGCGCCAATTCGCGAATCCACTGTCCCTCCCGACGCGTGATGGCATCGTGGTGAATCAGATCTCTGCCGATTCCAAGCGCCACCGCGCCCGCCAGAATGAAATCGCCCGCGGTGCGCTGGTCGACGCCGCCCGACGCGATCATCGGGATCTCGGGGAACGGACCTTTGAGCGCCCGAATGTATCCAGCGTTGCCCATCGCAGAGCAGGGGAAAATTTTCACGAAATCGGACCCGGCTTTCCATGCGGAAAGGACTTCGCTGGGGGTGCAGGCGCCCGGGAAGACCACCACATTCCGCCTCCGCGCGTAACTGATCAGATCGAGATCGAGTCCGGTAGTGGTGAGAAATGTCGCGCCCGCGTCGAGGCAGCGATGCGCCGTTTCCACATCGACCACCGAACCCGCGCCCACGATCATGTCCTTATTCTGCCGCGCCAGTTCGTAGATCACTTTCGCCGCGCCGGGGATGGTCATGGTCACTTCGACGATCGGTATGCCGCCTTCGCACACCGCTTCG
The DNA here is from genome assembly GCA_963819125.1 of Terriglobia bacterium. GTDB lineage: Bacteria > Acidobacteriota > Terriglobia > Bryobacterales > Bryobacteraceae > Palsa-187. The sequence continues at coordinate 319,464 of CAWFUQ010000001.1, read as the reverse complement.
GCCGCGAACAACGCATCCTCGGCGGAGTTCAGACGGACCGCCGGGATGATCCCGATCTCCTCGATGCGCGCCCGGACTTCTTCTTTAGTCATATGCTCATGCAGCCTAACCCGGGAATGCGAATTAAGGCAAGCTCCTCGATCCCACCGCTTCACGAAGCTGTTCGAGCGCGGTCAGATAGGCGGCGACAGCCTGGCGATAGGCGAGTTGGGTGGCGCGATAGGTGCGCTCGGCGTCCAAAAAGTCGAGCAGTGCAGTGGCCCCGCGGTGATACGCATATTCGCTGATGTCGCGGCTCTTCTGTGCAATATCCAGATAGCCGGAACGAAAGTATTTCGCCACGCGATCGCTCTCCAGCAGAGCTTCGTAGGCGTCCTTGACGTCGGTCAACGCCTGCGCTCGCGCCTGCAACTGCTGCTGCTGCGCTTGCGTGATCGCGATGTGGGTCTGCGCGATGTTGCCCTGATTACGATCGAAAATCGGGAGCGGCACGCTCACAGAGAAGGTGAGAGCGCTCAGCGCGTTGACGTGCGAGTAGTTTCCCGTCAACGTCACGTCCTGTTTCCCGTTCGCCTTGGCGAGCTCGTATTGGCTGTTCGCCGCGTTGATGCCCAGCAGCGCAGCCCTGAGGTCGGGGCGGTTCAATAACGCCTTCGCTTGCAAGTCTTCCAGCTTGACCGTCAGAGGTTGATAGTCGAACAGGCCGGTGATGTCGTACTGGGCCGGGACCGATTCGTAACCCACTTGCAGACGAAGATCGGAGAGCGCCTGCGCCTTGGCGAGCCCCGCCTGATCGACGTCCTGCTGGAACTGCAGCAACTGAATCTTGACCTTCAGGAAATCGTTCTCGCTCATGCTGCCACCCTTGAACTGAGCTTCGGCAATGTTCACGGTTTCCTGAAAACTCTTGAAGTCCTGGAGGGCGAGTTCCAGAGTCGATTGCGCGAGCTGCGCGCTGATGAAGAGCTGCGCTACCTGGAACGTCAGCGTCCGCTCATTGTCGGTGACTTGGGAGCGCGTGACCGCAGTCACATCCTTGGCCGCTTGCAGACGGTGCTGGCGTTTCTTGCCGCGCTCGAACAGATAGCTCATCCCGATGTCAGCTTCCGTCGAGTCGTGCAGGTAATCCAGGATTCCCACGCCAGGATTGTAGAGAGGCAGATATTCCCAATCGGTAAACAGCGTCGGGTTGGGACGCAGATTCGCGGTGACCTCGTTCGCCAGGCTTTGCGGAACGGTAGTGCGAGCGGCGAGCAGGCTGTGATTGTTTGCCAGGGCCAGTTGGATGGCCTGGTCTAGCGTGATCGTGGTTGGAGCCTGTCCGAACGCTGAAAGCGCGAGCATCGCGCAGGCTGAGATTTTCCAGAGATGTTTCATCGCGCGGTTACCCTTCAAGTGAGATCTCCGGTTGCGGGAGCGGATCAGTGTCCCGCGCAATCCAGACATAAAAAGTGGGCAGCAGAATAATGCTCAACGTCAGCGCGGAGAGCAGCCCGCCGACGATGACAATCGCGAACGGCCGCTGCGAATCCGATCCAATCTCGTGCGACATCGCGGCGGGCAGAAGTCCCAGGGTCGCGACCAACATGGTCATCATGATGGGGCGAAGTCTCAAAACCGCGCCTTCCACCGCCGCATCCACGATCGAGTGGCCTTTCGCCCGGCGTTGGTTAATGTATTCGACCATGATGACGCCGGTTTGCACCGAGACCCCGAACAGAGCTAGCATGCCGACGCCAGACGAAACGCTGAGGTACGTTCCGGTGATCAGCAGCGCCAACAGCCCACCGAAAGGCGCGAAGGCGACGTTAAAGAGAATGAGCATGGCCCATTTGAACGAACGAAACATGGTGTAGAGAATGATGAAAATGACCAACAGCGTCAGCGGGACGATGACGCGCAGCCGCGCTTCTGCTCGCTTCTCGCTCTCGTACTCGCCCGAAAAAGCGACCCGATACCCAGGCGGCATCTTCACTTTTTCACCAATCGCCTTAATCGTCTCCTCGACCGTGGTCCCCAGATCGCGGCCTCTCACATTGAAAGTGATCGCCACGTAGCGCTGGTTCTGCTCACGGAAGATGTCATAGGCGCCCTCCTTGACCTGGACGTTAGTCAATTGCGCCAGCGATACGCGCTCCCCGGAAGGAGAAAGCAGGCGGATTTTTTCGATGGCCTGTTGGGTATTGCGAGAGCCGGCCTGATAGCGCACCACCACGTCGTAGCGCTGCTCCTCGATCAGTACCTGACTCACCGCATTGCCGCCTACGGCGGTCTGGACAGCGTCCTGAATGTCGGTGACGTTAATTCCGTACCGCGCCGCTCGCTGGCGATCGATGGTCAAGTTGAGATTCGGCTGGCCAAAGTCGCGCAACAGCTTGACGTCGTGCAGACCTTGGATGCCCTCCATTACGGCGGCGGCCTCCTCGCCCTTCTGCTCCAAAGTCTTCAGATCATTCCCGAAAATCTTGAGTGCCAGCGAACCCTTGGTGCCCGTGAGCATCTCTCCGACGTTGTCTTCGATCGGTTGCGAGAAATTCCAGATCGCGCCGGGGTAGCGCTGCACTTCCCGGCTGATGGCAGCGATCAGCTCCTCTTTTCTCTTGTGAAACACCGGCCGCCATTGCTCGTGCGGCTTCAAATCGATGAAGTACTCGGTGTTGCCGAATCCTCCGGTATCCGTTCCATCGTCCGGACGTCCGGTCTGAGATACGACTTTGCTCACTTCCGGGAACGACGCCAACAGAACGCGCTCGTTGTCGGTGAACTTTTCAGCCTCTGACAGGCTGGTGCTATTCGCCAGCGTGCCGCGCGCCCAAATCGCGCCTTCATCCAGGTGGGGAAGGAACTCCGCTCCGATGATGCCGCTGAAGCCCAGGAAGCTGGTCGCGGCCAGGACGGCGGCGGCCACGAACGCGACCACCCAAGGATGATGAACGGCCCAGCGCACGCGTCCGCGATACAACTCCGTCAGATACTCCATCACCACATTGCGCCGTTCCCGAACTCCCTTCCGGAAAAATGTCGCGGCAAGCACGGGAGCCACCAGGATCGAAAAAGTCATGGCGCCAAGAAGAGCAAACGCCACCGTCCAGGCCATCGGCCTGAACAAGCGGCCCTCCACGCGTTGCAACGTGAAGATAGGCAGATAGGCGGTGATGATGATCGTGATCGCGTAAAACACCGGCCGCTGTACTTCGTGGCAGGCATCGCGAATCGATTGCGCGGGTGTCTGCGAGCTCTTGCGGTGACTCAGGTGGCGCACGATGTTCTCCACCATCACCACAGCCCCATCCACCACCATCCCGAAGTCGAGTGCGCCCAGGGACAGGAGATTCGCGGGAATGTTACTCAAGTTCAAGAAGATCGATGCGAACAGCAGCGAGAAGGGAATCGTGAGCGCCACAATCAGGGCGGAACGAACGTTAAGGAGAAACAGGCACAGGATCACGGTCACCAGAATCATGCCTTCGGTCAAATTGTGCATCACCGTGCTCAAGGTGAAGTGCAACAGGTCGCTGCGATCGAGCATGGGCACCACTTTTACACCAGGAGGAAGAATGCCGTTGTTGAGCTCGTCTACCTTCCTGTGGATCGCCTCGAGAGTGGGTTCTTCCTCCGCGCCTTTGCGCATCAGGACCGCGCCCTGAATGATGTCGGGCTCGTCCACAATCTGGCCGTTTTCCATGTGATTGGCGCGGGCCATGTGCCCCAACCGGATTTTCGGCCCCTGGACCACGGTCGCGACGTCCTTCACCCGGAGCGGTGTCCCGGATTTCGTCGTGAGCATAGTCTGCTCGATATCGTGGACGGTGCTGAACAGTCCCAGCGCGCGAACGTTCATCTGCTGCAGGCCGACTTCGACGAAGCTACCGCCGGCGTTAATGTTGTTGTTGGAGAGCTGCTGCTCCAGTTGCCCGATGCTCAATCCGTAGGACACTAGCTTGTCCGGGTCGACGCGCACCTGGTATTCGCGCACGGTGCCGCCGAAGTCGGAAACATCGACGACGTTGGGGACGGATTTGAACTGCTTCAGCAGGACCCAGTCTTCGAGCGACCGCAATTCCATCAGGTCATAGCGGGGATTGGTGCTTCGCACCGTGTACCAATAAATCTGACCCGTAGTGCTCCAGTCCGTGCCGATCTGAGGCTGCAGGTTTTGTCCTTGTGGCAGGTTGACCTGGGAGAGCCGCTCCAGCACCTTCTGGCGGTTCCAATCGTTCACGGAACTGTCGTCGAAAATCATGATGATGAACGACAATCCGAAGATCGATTCGGAGCGCAGATAGGTCATGTGCGGCATTCCGGCCATCTGAATTTCGACCGGAATCGTCACCTGTTGCTCCACTTCTTCGGCGGAACGGCCCGGCCATTGCGTAATCACCGTCACATAGTTGTCGGCGATATCGGGATACGCTTCCACCGGCAAGTTGTGGAATGAAATCGCGCCCCAGCCGAGCAGCAATAGCGCGATCGCCAGCACCACGAACTTGTTGTTGAGCGCAAAATCTACCAGAGCGCGAATCATGAAATGTTTCCTATGGGAAATCCTGGCTACTGGGCGAGGACGTGATCCAATACCAGCGCGTTCGTCACCACCTGCTGGCCGGGGCGCAGTCCGGATTGCACTTCCTGCACGTTGTTGGGAAGAACGTCGCCGCCCACCACTTCGACGCGGCGGAATTTGCGATCGGGCGCCGGGACGAACACGAAATCGCGGTCGTGCATGTGCAGGATGGCCGACGCGGGAACCTCCGTGTGCATCTCACGCACTTGTCCGTGGAAGGTCGCCTTCACGAACATGCCGAGACGCATGAGTCCGGAGTTCTCGATTTCCAGACGCACTTTCGCGGTGCGAATATTCGGATCGAGAATGGATCCGATGTTGCTCACTTTTCCGTGGAACACGCGGTCGGGATACGCGTTCAAGTGAATTTCGGCGGAATCGCCCATGTGGACGTTCACCATATCGTTCTCGTACACATCGCAGACCACCCATACCGACGAAAGATCGGAAATCGTGAACGGATAGGGCGTGTTGTACGCCTGGACGAGTGAACCCGTGGTTACTTGCTGATCGGTGACGACTCCGGAAGTCGGCGCGAACACGTCCACCATGAAGCTCTGCTTATCGGGATCGTTCCCCAGCAACCTGAGATGCTCGGCCGAGGTCTCGACAGCGATCTTCGCTTTTGCCTCGGTGTCCTGCGCGACCTCCAGATCGTTTAACGCAATCGCGCCGTGCTGATAAAGATCTTTGGCGCGCTCCAGTTGCGCACGCGCGAGAACCTCATCCGCCATCGCCATCTTGTATGTCGAATAACCGCCCGAGACATCGTCGCTGCGGACGGTCATTAACAACTGGCCTTTCTGAACGGTATCGCCCAATCGGGTCTTGATGATCACCACGCGGCCTGAAGCCAGCGAGACCACCGGAACGTTGCGGGAAATGTCGGGCGTCACCGCGCCGGTTACCACCAACTCCGATGTCGACGGATGCTCGATAGCCGTCGCGAGTGGAAACTGATCGGGATGGTCGACGGTGAACAACGCCGGGTCCGAATTCGTGGTCACGTTCGGAGCAGGCGGCGCTCCTGCTTGCGGATCAGCCTGCGCCTTGCCGCACCCTGCGCAAAGCAGAACCGTTGGGACCAAGATGCAGAAAAGACCGCACGCCAAAGCTGCGCGTCTCATCGCAAATCCACCTGACGATCTCCCAACACCATCGGCCGTCGATCGGCAGCCCGGGCCACGCGCCGCAGAATCGCTCGCGCACGCGCCTGAAGGGCCGGCCGTCCACGCCTCGGCGACTTCGTGGCCTTCGAATTCCAGCGCGGAGCGCACCTCGCCTCTCCGTTCCGTGTCGTCGCTACGACAATGCTGCAGGTATTCATTTGGACGATCCCCGGCTCACAACTCCAGCTTTCCTTGAAACTCCATCTGATCGAGTTCAAAATCCTGCGTCACTACGATGCGCCCGATGCGTGCCTCGAACTGCACGCGCTGATCGCTTCGGGTGATCTCCGCTGACCACGAAAAAAAGTACACGATGGCCAACCCATCCTCGCGTTGGAACACTTCGACCCGGGCCGGTTTCACGTCCTTTTTTCCTTCGCGCTTTATGGCCGCGAAATTCTTCAACGGCTCACCCAGTTGTTCCGGATCGCCCTTGACCTTCGCGCTGGGAACGCCGTACACAGCGATACGATAGCCGTCGCCCTCCAGCGTCGGCGGCTCCGTTTCGTGGGCTTTCAGCTCTGCCAATCGAACCGGCAGCGCTGTTTCCCACCGCAGTGCGAGCGTGATGGGCTGATTCATCGACCGGATGCTGCGATCGTCGCCGCCGGGTCCCTGAAACACATTGGGCGATACCTTCGGTCCGGTCCCTTTCGCGTCCACTCCGTCATAACCGATCCCGGTCGGCTGCCCCATCTGGCCGCCTTCGCGAAGCTGCTCTTCGGTCAGGCGGCGCGTGATCGTCCCTTTTACGACTCTCGCCCAGGGCGATTTCGTCAGGATCAGCTTGGCGTCATCCTCGGTCCATCGGGCCGGCGGCGTGCTTTTCCACACCGGATCGGCGGCCAGCAACAATACCGCGGCCGCCGCGATCCCCAACGCTAGTTGCACAACATTACGCATATGCTCCTTTAGAACTTCACCATCAGGCCGACCGATACTTTTGCTTCGCCGCGGCGCAGGTCGGGAAACCACACGCCGCCGGAACTGGCGCAACTCGTGGTTGCCGTTTGAAGGTCGGTCGCTCCCGACGGCGCTCCGCTGTTACACGCGAACTGTCCCGGTTGTCCATTGGTTCCCCCCAGCGGAAATCCAGGAGGCGTCACGCCGCCGCGTCCCGCAAAATACGGCACATCGGAGTGGCGATATCCGACTTCAGCCCACCAGGTGATGTACTGTTTGGGCATGTATTGCAGCGTGACGGTGCTATCCCACATGTGCGCCTTCTGGCCGGGAAGCTCCGTGAAGTACGGCGTCCCGGTCACTGCGTCGGCCCCGTTGATGGGCGGCAGCAGCGTCAGATAACGTCCGTAGTTGCTCATTTGCCCGCCGCCCAGCGTCAGCGCCAGCTTGTCTTTGTGGAACCACATGCGATCGTACAGCATCCAGCCTATGAACGATTCCTTTCCTTGACTCGGCGCGCACGTACCGCATAATCCGCCGCCGTATTGCGCTCCCGCGTCGCCGGTCAGCGAGAACGCCATCTTCGAAATCCCGGCGCTCTCTGGATTGTTGTAGTAACGAACCTCGATACTGTCGTCGGTGTGAATACGTTGAGTGTGCGGGAGACCGAGGTTGTCCTGGCCATAGCCATACTGATTGGCGACCAGCTTGAACCATTCCTTCGGTTCCCACAGAAGTTGTCCGCCCAGTCCCGGATGGCCGTTGTACTTGCCGTAGGATTGCCATCCGTTGATGAACCAGGGTTCGATTTTCAACTTCGCGGTGGGGAACCACTGCACGCGCGCGCCGTTGAAGAACCACGGCGTGTTCGACGAAACGTAGGATGGCTGATACGTCCAGTTGTCGAAATTGTAGTAGCTGAACAGGCCGATATAGGACACAAAGATTCCCGCATCGACGTTCAATCCGTGATTGACGTTAAAGTGATAGCCGCCATAGGCTTCCGAAACGTACTTATAAGCGGCACGAAGATCCCATTGCCCCACTCCAAAGCTGGCGTCGTTGCGCGGCGTAGTGCTTACGAACAAGCCGTCCATGAACAGGATCCGGCCGCGTACGTTCTGCCAGTGGAAATCGCCGCCCACGCTGGCCTGTTCCACCTGCACCTCACCTGACCGGAACGATTCGGTGGCGCCCACGATGGTGTGATCCTTGGGCTGGTTGAAATCCTCCATGTAGTGCGTGTCGAAGCGCACTTCTGGAGTGAAGAACTTGGTGTCGAGCACCGTGTCTTTGTTGCGCGGCGATCCGTTGAGCCAGGTGAAATCGCCGAACGCAAACGGCGTGTCATTGTCGACGGCCGGCGCGGGATCGGGCGATTGCAGCGCTTCTGGAATCATTTGTTTTTGCGGAGCGGCCGCGGGGGCCGGTTGTGGCTGCTCCTTCTCCGTCAAGGGCACTCAGCGGCGTGCGGGCGGGCACCGGCCCCACCGGCGCCGTGACCGGGCTGAGCGAAGCCACCATGGCTTTATCGGGCGCCGGGGTGCCCTTGGACTCCACCGCCGCCAGCCGCGATTCCAGCTTCTCGATGCGATCGAGCAGCATCTTTTCGCGCTCGGTCAGCGGCGCGGCCGCGGCGCTGTTCATCGATTGCAGCGCCAGCTCCACACGAGCCGAACGCATCGGGGCGACTTCAACCCGCACCGACGATTTCTGGAATCCATCTTTCGATGCCGCGACTTCGTAAGTGCCGGGCTCGAGATGAGTAAAAGTGAATATTCCATCGGTATTGGTGAGTTCCGTCGAGTCGACTCCCCCGCTGACGTGGTGCGCGACGATCAGCGCTTTCGCCACCGGCTTCCCGCTCGCGGAATCACGAGCGACCCCGCCGATTAAACCGACGGGAGTCTGTCCTGATAAAAAAGCGGCGCACATAGGCAGCAGTGCGCCCGCGAGCAAACTACGAGACTTCGTTGTGCAAAACAACACGGTTTTGTCCCCTCTCAGAATTCAGAATTTGTTACTTGCGTGCGAATTGTTGGTCCAGCGCGAGATTGAGTTTCAATACGTTCACGCGCGGTTCTCCTAGGAGGCCGAGATCCGGACTCTCCGTGAACCGAGCGATCATTTGGTTCGTCTGATCCACAGTAATGCCGCGAGCCTTGGCCACTCGCGCGGTCTGCGCTTGCGCCGTGGCCGGACTGATATGCGGGTCGAGGCCGCTGGCCGATCCGGTCACCGCGTCGGCGGGAATCGGCGCCTTCGGCTGTGAACACCAGCGGCGCTTTTTCGTCGTTGAAAGCCTTGATCAGCTTGACTTCATCGAGATTGCCCTCGGCGTCTTTAAACTGGTCCAGCGGCACCGACGATTCGTAGGGAATATCGTTGTCGAGGCAATAGTGCACGATGCGAAGATTGATGCCGTCGAAATCGACGACCTCGTTCTTCTTGTCGTCCATTCTTGGTGGTGCCGTGGATGAGCTTGGCGCTGGTCGGCCCCAGGTTCGAGCCGCTGCTGGCGGTGGCGTCGTATCCGCTACCGGCCGATGACGGCCGCGGATGAAAATATTCGGGCTTGGTGAAGTTCTGGCCGATCAGTTCCGAGCCGATCACCTTGTCGCCGGCCGTGATCAGGCTCCCGTTCGCCTGCTTCGGAAAGATGACCTGGCGAGATGCCGGTCATCGCGAGCGGATAAACCACGCCCAGCACGACCGTCATGAAGAGCTTGATTCGAAGTCCCGGTAAAATTTGTTCCCACATAATCATGTTCCTTCCTTATGCCAGACGCAGAGCGCCACCAAGAATTGATCGATCAGCCAGATGCCCGGGAACGGCGCGATGATTCCGCCGACGCCGTAGATCAGCAGGTTCCGCCGCAACAGGCTGGCGGCGTCCAGCGGACGGTATTTCACGCCGCGCAGAGCCAGCGGCACCAGCGCGATGATGATCAACGCGTTGAAAGATCACCGCCGCCAGCACGGCGCTCTGCGGCGTGTGCAGCCCCATGATGTTCAGCTTGCCGAGCGCGGGATACATGGTCATGAACATCGCCGGAATGATGGCGAAATACTTCGCCACGTCATTCGCGATGGAGAACGTCGTCAGCGCGCCGCGGGTAATCAGCAATTGTTTGCCGATGGCGACCACTTCAATGAGTTTGGTGGGGTTGCTGTCGAGATCCACCATGTTGCCGGCTTCCTTCGCGGCGGTCGTGCCGGTGTTCATCGCCAGCCCGACGTCGGCTTGCGCGAGCGCCGGAGCGTCGTTGGTGCCGTCGCCGGTCATCGCGACCAGGCGGCCGGCGGCCTGTTCCTTCTTGATGTATTCGAGCTTGTCCTTGGGCGTGGCCTGCGCCAGGAAATCGTCCACGCCGGCTTCGGCGGCGATGGCAGCCGCGGTCAGCGGATTATCGCCGGTGATCATGATGCTGCGAATGCCCATCTTGCGAAGTTGGGCGATGCGCTCCTTCATTCCGCCCTTCACGATGTCCTTCAGGTGAATGACGCCCAGCAGGCGCTTTCCATCGCACACCGCCAGCGGCGTTCCGCCGTTCCGCGAGATGCGATCGCTCATCTCCTTGAAATAGCCGGGAACCTCGCCGCCGCTTGCTCGATCACGAACTTGATGATCGCGTCGGTGGCGCCCTTGCGAAGCTGGCGTCCTTCGAAATCGACGCCGCTCATGCGCGTGTAAGCGGAGAACGGAATGAAGGTGGCTTCATGCTCCGGGAATGTGCCGGCCGCGCAGTCCGTATTTCTCTTTGGCGAGAACCACAACCGACCGGCCCTCCGGCGTTTCGTCCGCCAGGCTGGACAATTGCGCGGCATCCGCCAACTCTTCGGCCGTGACGCCGTTGATCGGTCAGGAACTCGACCGCCTGCCGATTTCCCAGCGTGATCGTGCCGGTCTTGTCGAGCAGCAACGAGTTCACGTCGCCGGCGGCTTCCACGGCTTTGCCGCTCATCGCCAGCACGTTGTGCTGCATCACGCGATCCATGCCCGCGATGCCGATGGCGGAAAGCAATCCGCCGATGGTGGTCGGGATCAGGCAGACCAGCAAGGAAACCAGAACCGCGACGGTCGGAACTCGATCCCGAGCCCGCTTGCGCCACGCTGAACACCGAATAACGGCTGCAGCGTGATCACCGCGAGCAGGAAGATCAGCGTCAGGCCGGCGATCAGAATATTCAGCGCGATCTCATTGGGCGTCTTCTGGCGCTCGGCGCCCTCCACCAGAGCGATCATGCGATCGAGGAACGTCTCGCCGGGATTGGACGTGATCTTGATCTTGATTTGATCCGACAGCACGCGAGTGCCGCCGGTTACCGCGCTGCGGTCGCCGCCGGATTCGCGAATCACCGGCGCGCTTTCGCCCGTGATCACCGATTCGTCGACCGTCGCGATGCCCTCGATCACCTCGCCGTCTCCGGGAATCAGATCGCCGGCATCGCAAATCACGACGTCGCCCGACCCGCAGCGCCGAGCCGGGCACCTGCTCGATTTTTCCAGCGCCGCGTCAACCGCTTGGCGAGGACATCTGTCTTGGTCTTGCGCAGAGTATCGGCCTGCGCCTTGCCGCGCGCTTCCGCCATGGCTTCGGCGAAGTTCGCAAACAGCACCGTGAACCACAGCCAGAGCGAGATCTGGACTTGGAATCCGATCGCGCCGCGACGCCAGTGAACAGATCGCGGATCAGGAACACCGTAGTGATCGCGGCGCCGACCTCGACGACGAACATCACCGGGTTCTTCATCAACGTGACCGGGTTCAGCTTGGCGAAGGATGCCGCGGCTCGCCCGCTTGACGATTTCCGGGTCAAACAGCGGGCGCGCCCGGGCCAGCTTCTTGGGGAGAAGCGACGTCGGATCGTCCTGCGGAATCTGCGGCGTCACTTGTGGGTTCCGTCGGTGATAGCGGTAGCCATGACTAGCTCCAAATCCCGCTGCAGCGGCAGTCAGGATCATCGAAAAGAGCTTGCCGCTATGCATCAGGTAATGTTCGACAATCGGCCCCAGCGAAAGCGCCGGGAAGAAGGTCAGCGCGCCGACGATAATCACGGTGCCGACCAGCAGTCCCACAAACAAGGGCCCGTGGGTCGGGAATGTTCCGGCGGTGGACGGGACCTTCTTCTTCATCGCCAGACTCCCGGCCGCCGCCAGCAGCGGGATCAGGAACAGGAACCGCCCGATCAGCTGCGCCAGCCCCGTCGTCAGGTCGTACCACGGCGTGTTGACGGTGATTCCGGCAAATGCGCTGCCGTTGTTGCGCGGTGCTGCTGATGTAGGCGTACAGGATCTCGCCGAATCCATGCGGACCGCTGTTGTTCATGTTCGCGGTCGGGGCGCCCTGCGGATTCCAGTAGCCCTTGGCCGGGAACGTGATCACATCGCTGAGCGCGGTGAAGACCAGAATGCTGAACGCGGTGGCGATCACGGCCAGCATCGCCATCTTGACTTCCTTCTGCTCGATCTTCTTGCCGAGGTACTCCGGCGTCCGGCCGACCATCAGGCCCGCGATGAACACCGCCAGGATGCAGTACAGCAACATGCCGTACAGTCCTGCGCCGACGCCGCCGAAGATCACTTCGCCGGTCATCATGTTGAACATCGGGACCAGGCCGCCGATGGGCGTGAAGCTGTCGTGCATGCTGTTGACCGCGCCGCAACTGGCGTCCGTGGTGACGGTGGCGAACAGAGCGGAGTTCGCGATCCCGAAGCGAATTTCCTTGCCCTCCATGTTGCCGCCGGATTGGCCCGAGGTCGCGGCACTTTGGATCCCCATGTTGGCGAGGATCGGATTGCCGGCCTGCTCGAAGTGGTAACAGACGAACACGCCGATCAGGAACATGACCGAGAAAGCCGCGAAAATCGCCCAGCCCTGGCGTGTATCTCCGACCATCTTTCCGAACGTGTAGGTCAAGCGCGCCGGGATCACGAAGATCAGGAACATCTGCAGCAGGTTGCTGAACGGCGTCGGATTCTCGAACGGATGCGAGGAGTTCGCGTTGAAGAAGCCGCCGCCGTTGGTTCCCAGCTGCTTGATCACTTCCTGCGAGGCCACGGGCCCTTGCGCGATGATCTGCTTCGCGCCTTCGACCGTCGTTACCTCGGTGTAGGGATGCAGATTCTGAATCACGCCCTGCGAGACGAACAGCAGCCCGCCGATGATCGAGATCGGCAGCAGCACATAAACCGTGGCGCGCGTCACATCCACCCAGAAGTTGCCGATGGTCTTCTTCTCCTGGCGGGCGAATCCGCGGATCAACGCGACGGCGACCGCAATGCCGGCCGCCGCCGAAGCGAAGTTCTGCACCGCGAGCGCGGCCATCTGCACGAAATAGCTCATGGTCGATTCGCCGGAGTAAGCCTGCCAGTTCGTGTTCGTGACGAAGCTCGTGGCGGTGTTGAAGGCCAGGTCGGGCGGAACGTTGCTCGCGCCGAAGTGCTGCGGATTGAACGGCAGGAATCCCTGCACCCGCTGGATCAGATAGGTCAGCAGGAACCCGAAGATACTGAAGCTCAACAGCGCGGCCGTGTAGTGCGTCCAGCGCTGCTCCACGTCTTCCTTGACGCCGATGACTTTGTAGGTGAGCACTTCGAGCCACCGCAGAAGCGGGATGCAGGAACGTGCGCTCTCCTTCGAACACCTTCAGCCATGAAGGCGCCCAGCGGCTTCGTGCAGACGAGGATCAGCCCGAAGAAGATCGCGATTTGCAAAATTCCAATGCTAGTCATAGATGTCTCCAGAACTTCTCGTCTCAGAATTTCTCCGGACGAAGCAGCGCGTAGATCAGGTAAATAAACAGCCCCAACGACTGCGATTCCCGCAATGATGTAATCCATGCAATATCTCCTAGAGCTTGTCGCAGGCCTTGGTGAAGACCCAGAACAGAAAGCAAAACCGCGCAACCGATGGCTACGTAAAATAGATCGAGCATCTGTGCTTACTCCGTTTCCTTGAAAATCACTTCGTATCCTGCGCGCCGGAGCTGCCGGGCCAGGAGTTCGTCCTTGGTCGGCCACCACCTCTTCGGCCCGCCGAGGACCACGATCGAGCCCGGCTTCAACGCCGAAGCTCAGCGCCGCGAAACGATCGCGGCACAGATAAATTTGCACGCTGGTCTCCACCGGACTTTCGCTTCGCCATCACTCGAAAGCGGTTCTCGTTGAACTCCACCAGCACCGGCGGAGTTTCGAGCGGCAGCGGCATACGGCACCACCTGAGGCACCACAAGCGTGATCCGCGCGCCCAGGCTGTCTCGCCAGTTCGCCCGCTTCCTTCAAAGCCGCCAGCGTCGATTCCACCGAAGTGAAGACCACGGCGATGTTCAGGCTCTGGTTCGCCTCGCGCACGAGCGGCGCCGTTGGATAACCAGTTGCGGGCGCTAGTAGGATTTCTCAATCGCGAGTGCCATTCGATCCCCCTCAACACACCGAGCATATTCCGTGACGCCTGAAGAAGTCATAGAAAATCCATGAAGAATTCATGAAGATCCGCTATCCCCTTGAAACATCGCTTGATCGTGCCACCGCACCTTCCCTTGCCGCCAAACCAGCAAATGAGTCCCGACCTGCCCCGTATCTTTTCTTCTTGATTGTGTGAATTTCGCTCTATCAAGCGCACTTAGAGTGCCGATCATGCTTTGCCGGCACCAGATGTTGCCAGCTTTTCCGATCCCCTGCTAAGAATGATCAAAGGGGCGGCTCTGTTCGAGTGCGTTCTACGGGCCGTTAGAACCTGATGGTAAGTGAAGACACTCCTGGACATGTCGCGCCATAACCCAGGTGAAAGGGCGAGAAGACGCAGTCTCCTAAGTCCAAAAAGTGTCGATGCGTGGTCACACACGCCTGCCTCTCGACCGGATGGCGCGCGCCAGATGGCCAGGCGGGAGATCGAAAGCGACGTCTCGCTTGGCCCGCTTGGATTTGGTCACCAGCAGCAGTCGCATCACCAGGACTCCACTGATAACGAGGATTGAGAGAAATACGCAAACGACAATGGTTGTGAAAACCGCGAATGCGCCGCCAATAGCGTACAGGCCGGCACCAACCAAACCCGCCAACCCGGCGGCGAAGATGGTCCATCGCATTGTCCATTGCTGGGCCATACAGCCCGATCATGCCCCATCAGAAATGAAGAAGTCCCGAAGAATTTATGAAGATTTTATGTGAATGTTTGAACTATGAAGCGGGTTCGGTGGTCCCGTTGAAACGATAGCCAATCCAGGGTTCCGTGGTGATGTACTGCGGATTCTCCGGATCGGGCTCGATCTTCTTGCGCAGGTTCTTGATAAAGGCGCGCAGGTAGTCCACCTGGTCTCCGTAATCGGGACCCCACACCGCTTGCAACAATTCCCGATGCGGGACGGCTTCATTCGCATGTTGCGTCAGATGCCGGAGCAGTTCCAGTTCCTTGGGCGTCAAGTGAGCGCTGGACGCGCCGCGTGTTACGGTTCGCGCGGCAAAATCGATGACCAGCTCGCCGACACGCAGGGGAACAGATGCGGATTGATTTACTGGAACGCGCCGGAGTGCGGCTCGGATTCGCGCCAGCAGCTCTGGAGTGCTGAACGGCTTGGTTATGAAATCATCCGCGCCCGCATCCAACGCTTCGACTTTCGCGGCTTCGGTGTCATGCACCGTCAGCATGATAATCGCGACGTTCTGGTCCGCGCGAATCAATCGGCACGTGGCAAAGCCATCCATTCCGGGCATATTGATATCCAGCAGCACCAGGTCGGGACGGAACTTGCGCAATTTGACGAGTCCCTCCTCGCCGGTCTTGGCGTCGTCAACTTCGTAGCCTGCTCCCGTCAGCGTGGTGCGCATGATGCGCCGGATCTGAGGTTCGTCGTCTATGACGAGAATGCGTCCGGTGCTCAACGGCCGCCACCCTTGTGGTCCGCGGGCAGCATGAGCTGGAAGGTGGTTTCGCCGGGACGGCTGGTTACCACCAAGTCGCCGTGATGCGCTCGCATGATGTTCTGCGCGATACTCAGCCCCAATCCCGAGCCCGGAATGCGTTTCTCAACCGAAGGGCTGCGGTACAAGCGATCGAATATGCGGCTTTGCTCCTGCACCGGGATGCCTTTCCCGTGATCGGTTACCGCCACGGTGACTCCATTTCCGTTGTGCACGCGCACCGTGACCGGCGTATCGGGAGGCGAGTACTTCAACGCATTTCCAAGAATTTGCTTGACCGCCATGCCAACCAGCCGGCGATCGATGGTGATCTGAGGAACCGAGCCGTCGAAGCTCACATCCAAGGGACGATCGTCAATCTCATTGCGCATGGAAGCGATCACGTCGCGAACAATCTGATTGACGTCGGAGGACTCCGCATGAACGCGTATGTTGCCGGTGTCCAAGCGCGCCATCTCCAGGGTGTCTTCGATCAATACCTGGAGATGCTTAGCCTCCTCATCGGCGATCTTGATCATCTCGGCCTTGGCCTCCGCCGGTTGGTCTGGATTGGCGCGGAGGGAGCTGGTCACGGCGATCACCGAAGTCAGCGGGGTCTTGAACTCGTGCGCCATGGCGTCGAGCAACGCAGTTCGGAGCTTCTCGCTATGCTTGCCGGCTTCGACTTGAGACGCAAGTTCTTGCGCCCGCGCGCGTTCCAATCCGATCGCGACCAGGTTCGCGATGCCCTGCAGAACGGCGTCCGGCATTCTCGCCGCCCGCACCGCCAGGCCGGCAATCGGTTGTGAGCCCAGTCGCACGGCCGTAACGGCGAGCTCGCGTTTCGGGTCGGCGAACGAAGTGCCCTGCAGCGCAGCGTCACGAAGCTGCTCATCCAGATTTTCCAGATCCGACGGTCCGCCGCGATAGAATTCGTCGCCGTGCCGATCGTACAGTACTACCGCAACCAATTCGAAGATCTCCGCCAGTTTTCGAACCAGTTGTTTAGGAAATGACTCGGTATTGTCGATCAGCAGGATCGCCCGGCTGAACGTGTACAGCCGCTCCAGATCCTGTTGCCGTGCAATTGCATCCAACGCTTTGTGTTTGGCCTTCGCGGATAGCCTGCTGGCGATCAGGGCAGTGGTGAGAAACGTGAACAGAGCCACCCAGTTCTGCGGATCGGCAATGGTAAATTGTCCTACCGGCGGAAGGAAGTAGAAATTGTATGCGAGCGTCGCCGCGACAGCGGCGACCGCGGATTCGACGAATCCACACAGGCTCGCCGCGATCAACACAACCAGAAGGTAGGCAAACCCGATGGTGGTGACGTTGAGCCCAACCAGAATGTGCCCTGCCCCAGTAACGAGCGCGACTCCAGCGAGCGATAACAACAATCGCAGTAAGCGTTGACCCAATGGTTAAGGTGAAATCCTCTCGCTGCTATTCTAGCGGGACGCACATCCCGGAGTGCAGCGCGATGCGGCCAGCAGGCTCACATTACAACGACAACCTGAACCTCACCTGATGCACGCGAAAGCTCCTGCGACTGGTGTGGGGCGCCGGATAAGGTGACGAATTCGAATACCTCCGTACATACGTGCGCATGCAATCCATCGGATCCCGATCACTCGGATACTCGTCCTGACGAGTGATTTCGCTCGGAGCGAACTCGGACAGCGCGATGGTCAGGCCGGAAGATGGGAATCGACCTTGAGGTTGCGCTATTCTGACCGCACAGATGAGTTTTCAGCCGAAGGACCCCAACTTCGACGCTCGAGTCCGCGCCAGTTTCGCCCAACAGAGCGCCATGCGCACGCTGGGCGTGAAAATTGTCAGGCTCGAACCAGGCGCGGTCGAGTTTTCGATGCCTTACTGCTCGGACTTCGCCCAACAGAACGGCTATATTCACGCGGGCATCATCACCACCGCGCTGGACAGCGCTTGCGGTTACGCGGCTTTTTCGCTCATGCCCGTCGACGCCGCCGTTCTCACCGTGGAATTCAAAACGACTCTGACCGCGCCGGCGAAGGGAGAGCGATTCGTGTTCCGGGCCCACGTGATAAAACCTGGACGCACACTCACGTTCTGCGAAGGCCGCGCGTTCGGAGTGACGAACGGCGAAGAGCGCCTTGTCGCCACTATGGCCGGTACGCTGTTCGCGCTTTTCGAAAAAGAAAGTTAAGGCCACGGAGATCCGCTATCTTGCCCTGCCAGTCGTCCAGCGGCAACCCGTTTGCCACCATGTCATGATTAGACCCAGCGATGACTCCGGATCGTGTGCGGGAGATCGAAAAGCTATACCATTCGGTGCGCGAATGCTCCCCCAGCAGACGCGCTGCGCTACTTTCGCGGGCTGATCCCGAATTACGCCGCGAGGTCGAATCCCTGCTGGTGCGCCAAGACGAGAGTCTACCGCCTCTGGATGTCACGATGACCATCCTTCAGTCCGGCACGAAACTGGGCCCCTATCAGGTCGAGCACAGGCTCGGTCAGGGCGGTATGGGCGAGGTTTTTCGCGCTATCGATACCCGGCTAGGCCGCCCGGTCGCGATCAAGGTCGTCGATCAGGAATTCAATGCTCGCTTCGAGCGCGAAGCAAGGGCGATCTCATCGCTCAATCATCCTCACATCTGCACGCTCTACGACATTGGCCCCAATTACCTCGTGATGGAGCTACTGGAGGGCGACACTCTGGCGGCGAGATTGAAGAGCGGTCCGCTGCCGATTGACGATGTGCTCCAGTACGCGAAGCAGATCGCCTCCGCGCTCGGCGAAGCACATGCGCGCGGAATCGTCCATCGCGATCTCAAACCCGGCAACATCATGCTCACGAAATCGGGAGCGAAAGTTCTCGACTTCGGATTGGCTACCTGGGAGGGCGACGATTCGCTCACCGGCAGCCGCATGGTGTTGGGCACTCCGGCATATATGGCTCCGGAGCAACGCGAAGGCAAGGCCACCGATGCGCGCACCGACATCTATTCGTTCGGCCGCGTGCTGTATGAAATGTTGACCGGGGTGCGGCCTACGCCGGACCGCAAGCGGCTGCCATCGAAAGCGCTCGACAAGATCGTGAGCCGGTGTTTGGAGGAAGACCCGAATAAGCGCTGGCAGTCGGTTGCCGAGCTAGAGCGCGAACTTGCGACGGTCGGCGCCGCAAGCCCAAGGAAGTGGGTTTCCGCTGCTGTGATGGCTTTGGCCATCGCGGTGATCGCCATTGCGATTTTCGCCTGGCGGCAATTCGCGAAGCCGGCCGAGATCCATTCGATGGCGATCCTTGGCCTGGAGAATCGAACCGGCGATACCAGCCAGGATTACTTCGCGGATGGATTGACCAATGCGCTTTCCGCCGGTCTCGCTCGTTTGAACGGATTGCAGGTCATTCCGCCGGCGGCGACTTTGATTTATCGCGGCACCAAGAAGACCCTCGAGGAAATCGGCAGGGAACTAGGCGTCGATGTTCTGTTAGACGGGACGGTTGCGCGGACGAACAATCGCTTCGAGATCAGGACCCGATTGGTGAATCCGCGCGGCGGGAGGGATCTCTGGACTCATACCTACAACAGCACGGCGGAGGATTTGCCCGCGTCGCAGAACCAGATGGAGCGCGATATCGCCGCGCAGTTGCATGCCTCGGCTCCCGATCGCGCGCGTCTGATCGATACGCGCAAGCTGGACCCGCGCGCTTACGATCTGTACCTCCGCGGGAGCTACCATTCCCATCAATTTCCGACCCTGGAGCATGAGGATCAGGCCATTGCCCTGTATGAGCAAGCGGTCAAGATCGCGCCGGATTTTGCTCCGCTGCAGGCAGACCTGGCCACGGCGTACGCCGACAAGAGCTTCTTCTACGCACCGAATGACGCCCATCTGGAGGAGCAGGCGTTTATCGCGATCCAGAAGGCCTTCGACCTCGACCCGGATTCGGCGGAAGCGCATCTGGCGCGCGGACTGCTGCTGTGGCGTCCCTCGCATGGATTTCCCAACCGCGAGGCCCTCACTGAATTCAGGTTGGCGGCAGCCGCCCGGCCCAATCTGGACGACGCCTGGTATCAGGCCGCGGCCATCCTGCTTCACGTCGGCCGGCTGGATGAAGCGCTGGTGGATCTTCGCAAAGCCGCCGCGCTCAACCCGAGTAATCCGTCGGCGCGCGTGCGGGTGACCGAGGTGTACCTGTTTGGGGGGAAGCCGCAGCTGTTTATCGACGAACGTGCCCGCAACCCGATTCCCGTGACTCTTCCCATCATGGCCTTCGATGAAACCTGGGCGTTCATCGATGTCTCGCGGTTTGACGACGCCGAGCGGGTCATTCGCACCGGATTCGCGGACACTGCGGCGGGAGCGCTCGGCCTGAAGCACAGTGTGAGCGCGCTGCTCGCTGCACGCCGCGGCAATCGTCAACTGGCGGCGTCGGAGATCGGGAGAGCGATCGCTGAGATGCACGGGTTCGGCCATGCGCACCACATCATGTTCATGATCGCTTGCGCGTATTCGGTGCTGGGCGACGTCGATCGCGCCCAGGAGTGGATCGAGAAGGCTGCTCAGGACGGATTTCCGTGTTTCACTTTGTTCGAAACGGAACCAAGCCTGGAACGCTGGAGAGCGACTCCGAAAGGTCACGAATTCCTGGTGAAGCTGCGGCGCGAATGGGAAGCGACGCCGTAGTGTGGATTAGCGCAGCTCGCGAACCAGCCAAGCGCGGGCGAAATCCCAATCGCGACGCACGGTACGAGTCGAAATCTTGAGGACCTCGCCGATTTCTTCTTCCCGCAGGCCGCCGAAATAGCGCAATTCCACTACCCGTGCCTGTCGCGGCGCGACTTCCGCAAACGCGGAGAGCGCATCGTCCAACGCGACGATCGAACGGTCCGGCTCGGGCGAGACGATGGCGGTCTCATCGAAATTGACGTGTACCGCGGCGCGGCCGCGTTTGTGCGATGCGCGAGCCCGCGCGGCGTCCACCAGGATGCGCCGCATCATCTGCGCCGCGATCGCGAAGAATTGCGACCGTTCCCGCCACTCGACCTTGGTTACGTCCACCAGCCGCAGATAAACCTCGTGGACCAGCGCAGTTGTCTGTAGCGTGTTGGCGTTTCGCTCGCCGCGCATGTAGCGGCGAGCCATGCGGCGCAATTCGTCGTAAACCTGCTGCGACAAATGATCGAGCGCGGCGGGATCGCCGGCCGACCAGGCTTTCAGCAGATTGGTGATTTCCGCGTCCACCAAAAAAGTATGACCCAAATATGAACTCGATGGCCGTTTTCGCCCCGCGATTCCGCCTGCACCGGCGACAGGAAATCATCCTGTCGTGATCGAACAGGAGGAAATATGAAACTGATGATGATAGGCGTGAGCTTAATGGCTTCGTTCGCAAGCGCGCAGAGCACGAAGCCGTCGTATGCGGTGATGGATCTCGGCCCGCTGGGCGGGCCTCCCGCGACGCCCTACTCCATCGCGAATAACGAACTGATCGCGGGAGCGGCGGGCACGGCTGACAACAAATCCCACGCCGAGATCTGGTTCCTGGGGCTTAAGTTCGACCTGGGCACCCCGGGGCTCGGCGGATTCAACAGCCTCGCCAATGCGGTAAATGACAAGGGCCAAGTAGTGGGCGGGGCGCAAACCACATTCCCCAATAGCGAAGACTTCTGCGGATTCAGTGCCTATGGATTGGCGAAGTCGTCCACCAGCTGTCTGCCGTTCGCATGGCAGAACGGTGTGATGACCAAGTTGCCCACGCTCGGTGGGCCGAACGGAATGGCGATGAGCATCAATAATCGAAGTGAAGCGGTGGGCTTCGCCGAGACCACCGGCCGCGATCCGAACAGCGCCTGTGGCGTGCTTGAATTCCTGCCGGTGCTATGGGGAAAAACGGGCGTGACCGTGCTTAAAGCATTTCCGGGCGATGCCGACGGGTTGGCCGCATCGATCAATGACAATGGGCAGGTGGTCGGCGCCACCGGATCGTGCGCGCCATTCGATCCGAATAGCGGACTCAATTTGGTCGAGAAGCACGCCATGCTGTGGCAGGATGGTGCGGCGATCGATCTCGGCAATCTGGGCGGCGATGGAGAGTTTGGCGGGCACCACGCGTGCTCGATCAACAACCTCGGGCAAGTGGCGGGGCATTCCGATCTGACCGGCGACTCCACCTTCCACACCTTCCTGTGGACTTGGGAAACCGGGATGCAGGATCTCGGTACGCTGCCCGGTGATTTCGCGAGCACCGCGGTCTCCATCAACGATCGCGGCGCGATTGTGGGGCTGTCACTCGATTCCAACTTCAATCCGCGCGCCTTTGTTTGGGAAAATGGGACGATGACGGATTTGAATACCGTCGCTTCGTCGAATCCCGGTAACCTCTATCTGCTGCAGGCGAACTCCATCAACGCGCGAGGCGAGATCGTGGGTTATGGTGTGGACTCCGCCGGAAATCTTCACGGATTCCTGGCGGCTCCGGCGGCCGCTGAAGCGGTTCTGCCGAGGTTCGAAAGCGCGCCGCGTCCGGTACTTTCCGAGAGCGTTCGCAAAGCGGTCCTGCGCGGGATCGGAATTCGGAGGAAATAGAGTACGGAGTGGCGGGGCAGCCATCTGAATCCCCCAGGTAGCTGCCCCCTGCGCTCGAAATTTCCAGCTCGTCGTCAAGCTCGCTATCCTTCGAACTAGAAAGGCGGTTTGAAGCATGCGATCTGACATTGTTCCTGGTGTTGTGTTCCCTGACTACGAGCTCTCCGACCACACTGCAAGACGCCGGAAGCTCTCCGAACTACAAGGCCCGCATCCCATGGTTCTGGTCCTCAGTCGTGGAGGCTTCTGTCCGAAGGATCGCAGGCTGGCCGAAGGATTGGTCGGGTTACATCGCGAGTTTGAAGTGGCCTACTGCCGGCTGGTCACCATCAGCACCGACAACATCAGTGAGACGAATGAATATCGGACCGGAGCCGGTGCGCACTGGCCATTCCTCTCCGACGCCGGACGGATCGTCCAAAAAGATCTCGACATCGCGGAGTATACCGATCCGCTGCACAATCCGATGATCCCGCACGTGATCGTACTCGAGCCCGGTCTGGTCGTTTACAAAATCTACAACGGCTATTGGTTCTGGGGCCGGCCCACTATGGAAGATCTGCGCCAGGACCTGCGGGTCGTCACCATGAAATGCCGGCCGGACTGGGATATCACGACACCCGAACTGCGGGCTGCGTGGGCCGAGGGCCGCAAGGATCTTTTTTATCCGTACGGCAAGACCTTCGTACAAACTCTTGGCGAACAGGATTAGAGATTCTATCGGTACCCAATTCGGGGAAGGGCACTCAATCCCTTCACCACGTGCCGGCCGCGGCTGCTTGCATTCGCGTACCAACACTGGCGACGTGCCGATTTGGTCGGGCGAGTCGCATCCTCGAGGTCCCGCCAGAGATACCGAGCCGCTGCATCCGCGCGATCAGAGTCGTCCGAGGCACCCCAAGTTGAGCGGCCGCTCCAGTCTTGCCACCGACCACCCAATTGGTTTCGTGCAGGATCGCGGTTATATGCGCCCTCTCGGCGTCGGCGAGTGTACGGATGGTCGCGGCCGGCGCGGTGTCGTTCGTCCTAGCCGGTGCGGCTTCCCACTCCCGTTTCAGGTGTTCCGCCGTTTGGCGGCTGAGCACGTTGCCAGTGGTCATGATGACGCCGCGCTCGATGACATTTTGCAGCTCGCGAATGTTGCCCGGCCAATCATAGCTGGTTAGCACGTCCATCACGTCATTGGGAATCACGTCGATGGATTTGGCTTGCTGCTGGGCAAATTTTTGAACAAAGTGCTCCACCAGGGCTGGGATATCCTCGCCTCGTTCCCGAAGCGATGGAAGCGTCATCGGAAACACGTTCAGCCGGTAGTAGAGATCAGCGCGAAATTTCCGCTCTTCCACCATCTTGCCGAGATCCTGATTGGTAGCGGCGATGATCCGAACGTCGACTTGAAGAGTGCGGCCGCCGCCCAGGCGTTCGACTTGTTTCTCTTGAAGCGCGCGGAGAAGTTTCGGCTGAAGCTCCAGAGGAAGGTCTCCGATTTCATCCAGAAACAGCGTGCCTCGATCCGCGGATTGAAAGCGTCCCAGAGTCTGAGCCACGGCGCCAGTGAAGGCTCCTTTTTCATAACCGAACAGCTCGCTCTCCATTAAGGTACTGGGAATCGCCGCGCAGTTGAGCGCCACAAACCGGTTGTTACGGCGGGGGCTAGCCTCGTGAATCGCTCGGGCGATCACTTCTTTTCCAGTGCCCGTCTCGCCCTGAATCAGGACCGCGGAATCGACCGGCGCGACCATCTCTACGTCCTCCAGCAAAGCCCGGAATTTCGCACTGGAGCCGATTAAATCTAAATTGCCCATGGCTTTCTCCTTGTATAAGGTCACTTTCTCCTGCCCCTGAATTATGGATCTAGTTCGGGTTTCGACAAACCCTAGATGGGAGTCTCATTCTTCCCCTGGAAGGTTATGGGAATCGACCCCACTTTAGAGGGGGTGCGCTAACGCTTCGGGGTGCCATGGCCAATATCGAAACGCTTTCTTCCGAAGAAGTACGCATCCACAGACCACGCGCCGGGACCAAGCAGTGCGATGGCTCCACTGATGACGGCCATCAGGATGTGAAACAAGACTGCGCCGGATGGTGAGGGATATTGCCCCCATGCGATCCACAATTCGCCCAGCGCGATGACCGCACCGGCGATGGGCGTCCACAAACCTGCAAGCAGAAGGACGCCTCCAGCAATGATGACAAGATCGATCGCCATAGTCAGGTGATCGGGGAGAACCGCTGACGGGCTGATTATTCCGGAGCCGATCAGGCAGGAATAGGTGAGAGGGATCCCGGCACCCAGCCGCAATAACAGCAGGCCGAGCCCAGGCGGTCCATCAGGAAAGGTAGAAAATAAGCGTTGCAGACAACATCCCGTTTCCATGTTAGGGAGTCCGCCCAACAATCCGACACCCTAAAAAGCCTGTTATGGAAACCCCTCTTTCGAGGTGTGCGGGCGCTTATAGTTCGATAATTCCGCGTTTCAGCCCGACGGTGACGGCGTGGGTCCGGTCGTTGGCCATCAGCTTGGCGAGGATATTTTTGACGTGACCCTTCACGGTTTCCTCGGTGATCGAGAGCTGAGCCGCGATTTCCTTGTTCGCATTTCCTTGAGCGATCAGCCGCAGCACATCGATTTCCCGCGCCGTCAGGTTATCGTCAGTGGCGTGTCCCGCGACTTCTGCGGCAACCTCAGGGGACAGATGCTTTTGCCCAGCGTGGACGGCGCGAATGGTATCGAGCAGTTCCTTGCGCAACAATCCCTTCAGTAGAAACGCCCTGGCACCGGCTTTGAGCGCGCGAAACACCTGCACGTCTCCGGCATAGGTGGTCAGCACGATGATGCGTGCTTCGGGGAACTCACCGCGAATCGCACTAATCGCATCGATGCCGCCCATGTCCGGCATCTGCAGGTCCATCAGGGTGACATCGGGAAGATGCTGGCGGAAAAGATCGATCGACTCACGCCCGTTGGAGGCTTCGGCGACCATTTGCATGTCCGATTGACTTCCGATCAATGCGGAAATGCCATCGCGGAGAAGCGCATGATCGTCTACAGCGAGGATGCGGATCACTGGCGTGCTTTCTTGCGAAACAGCCGCGAGAAGGAGCGTGGCGCCGCGCCGTATGCTATCGATGCTGCCCCGCTCAATTCGATCCCGGTGCCAGTGGCCGGTTTGCTCCAGACCGCATTTCGGAGCCCCTGGGGAGCGATCCGATAGATCTCGTTTCGAATGATCGGATGCATATCGCGTGCCGTACCTTCCACCACTATACGGAACGGCGGTGACCCTCTGGCAATCGGGCCGAATCCCAATAACGAGAAGGCACTCCAGAAACGAGTGGTGTGCGTCACAAAACCCAACTCTTCTGGAACAAGGTGGGGCGGACCGCTGGTCGGCCTTTGGCTTCAGCACACCAGCCGGGCCGGGGGCCCAGCGCGGACGAGGGCGTCCGCCCCACTTAGTGTGCGATCTGTGTGACGCACTACCCCAGAGCTACCTATTCTTCGTGGGCTTCTCTAGGGAGCACGTGAAGTTGCTGGCGTCGTTAGTGTCGCCCGAGCCTTTGTACCAGGCCTTCTGTGGATAGGCGCATAGCGGCCGCTTCATGGCGATACCCTTGGCCGGGGCGTCGTCGACATATTTGGTGGCAACCACCTGCGTCGGAGCGACGCCATCTTCAACCCAGCGGATCGTCGCCGCGAATAAATCGTCCTCCGGTTTGCCGGACGTCGCGCGCGTGCCGCCGTTGGCGGAGTTGAACCCGCTGGGCCCATCGCCGCCGCCACAATGCATCACTCCCGGAGCCATGAAGAGCCTAACGAACTCCTGCTCCTTCTTGATCCCGCCGAATTGCTTTCCCAACTTTTCATAAAAGGCGAGCGTCTGTGCCGGCGCGACCAGCGTGTCCGCCCAACCCTGATATATCACCAGCTTTCCGCCGCGCGCACGAAAACGGCTGACGTCGCCACTCGTTACTCCATTCAAGGCAGGTCCCAACTCCGCGTCGACTTTGGGCATATCGCGTTCGAAATCGAATTTGCGCCAATCCCACTGCGGGCCGAATACCCATTTGAAGAGGCCGTCGAAGGCTGGCTCGTTATTGGAACCCGCTTGTGCGAAGCCCCAGCCGGAGCGGCCAGGCGCCTCGCTTCCGATGGCCCATCCATAATAGGTCGGCTTGCCCGCGCCGTTTACCGGACCCGAATAATAATCCTTCGCGGTTTGAACTTCGGCAGTAGTGAGGCAGCTTTCGGAATCAACGCCCTTGCAGGTGAGTTCGGCGGGATCGAATTTGCAAGCCGGCGGATCGCCCAGGAAGGGATCGGTGGAAACTCCGTTGCCCTTGGAGCCACACGCGGAAATGACGGCTTTGTGGAGCAGCCCCAACTTGGCGTCCGACAATTTGCGGCCAGGCAGGAGGTTTGAGGAACTGTAGTCCCAGATTGCGAGTGCATGCCCCCAGGTCCGGCTGATGACCGGCGCGCCGACCAGGATGCCCGAATAATCCTCAGGATAGTATTGCGCCTCGATCAGGCCCTGTTGGCCACCGGTGGAACATCCGGTGAAATAGGAATGTTTCGCGTCGCCTCCGTAAAACGCCTTGACGATGGCCTTGCCGGTCTCTGTCATCACGTGCGTCGACGTCATTCCCCAGTCCTTCCACTTCTGGGGATGACCGATGAGCGGATCGCCGTTCAATGTGGAGGCTGGGGCGGTGCCCATATCAGTGGTGGCCGACGCGTAGCCGCGACGCAGACCCGCCTCCATTCCCGCATAGCCAGAGCTCAGCGAACCTGCATATCCACCGTTGCCGTTGCCATGGAACACGCCCTTCCACTGCTCGCTCGGCAACCAGATCTCTACGTTAATGTCGGAATCAGGCGAGTTTTTCACCGAGGCGACCACGCGGCAGAAGGCAGGGAAGTCGGGCTGCTTTCCCCTGCCTGGGGCGGTGAACTCGCCGGGGCCAAATCGCTGTGCGCTCTTGATCACAGTGTTCGAGAGCTTGAGGTTGACCAGGTCTTCACAACTTGCGGCCCACCCGGTCGACGCGAGGGCCAGGGTGCCCACGAGCGCAGCGGTAATCGATAGCATGCGCCTCAAGGTGTGCGTGTCTTTTCTCATTGGCTACTCTCCTGTTTCACGAAGTCTACTACAACGCCGATGTTCTACCTGACGACATTCGGCGAGACAGCCGGGTTACGCGCTAGAGTACCTCTATGTTCACGAGACACTCCCTTCGCCTCGCGGCCGTTGCTTTTTTAGGTGCGTTCCAGTTGGTCGCGCTGGCGCAGGTGCGCCCGGCGCCGCCACCGCCCCGCAAGTACCCACTGACGCTCGAGCCTCGCGTCTACGATACGTACGATCAGAAGATTCGTGTGAGCGTCGTGGTTCATGGCATCGGACGGCCGTGGAGCCTGCTCCCTCTTCCTAATGGCGATTTTCTGGTGGGCGTGCGGCCGACCGGCCAGGTGCTCGCCATTCGGGACGGCGTGCTCGACCACACGCCGCTCACTGGCCTGCCGGCGATGCATACGACCTTCAGAACCGGAATGCTCGACATGGTGATGCATCCCAAGTATTCCGAGAACAAATGGATCTACTTCACCTACAGTAAGCCTCTGGAAGGCACGGCTTTCACGCTCGCGCTCGCACGTGCGCACTACAACGGCACGGGGTTTTCCGATGTTCAGGATTTGTACGTTGGCAATGCGGCCCAGACTTGGGGCTCAAGGCTCACCTTCGGGCTCGACGGGCTGATCTACATCACCGTGGGGGGCGCGGGCCGCGTTATGGATGCGCAGTCCACCAGCACCATCTTCGGCAAGGTGATTCGCCTCAAGGATGACGGAACTGTACCGGCAGATAATCCCTTCGTGGGCAAAGCTGGCGCGCGCCCTGAAATCTATACGATCGGTCATCGCGATCACCACGGAATCGCGGTGAATCCGGCGACCGGTCAGATTTTTCAGGCCGAGCTCGGGCCGATGGGAGGCGACAAAATCAACATTCTGAAAGCTGGCGGCAACTACGGTTGGCCCACCAACGGTTACGGGCGCGACAACGACGGTTCGCCAATGCCGCTGCCGGGGGAAGGCATGGAACAGGCTTGGATCACATGGAACCCCGGTATCACGCCGTCGGGCCTTCTGTTTTACACCGGCGATCAGTTGCCCAAATGGAAAGGCAATCTCTTCACGGGCAGCATTCAGAAAGGGAAAACGCCCGGAACGGGCGGACTGGAGCGAATCGTTTTCAATGACAAATTGTGGGAGCAGCGGCGCGAATCCCTGCTGCTGGACCTCCATCAACGCGTACGCGACGTGCGACAGGGTCCCGACGGACTCATTTATCTGCTTACCGAGGAAGAGGACGGCGCTGTCCTTAAGATCGAACCCGTGAAGTAGACTGCATTCGCTCCCGCGTAATCTCTTCTGCCGCACTGGATTGGGAAAGCCGCCAGTCCGATAGAATCGGGGAATGCAGCTCACGAAAGCCGTTTTGCTCGCCATGGCCGGCGCCGTCTCGCTGGGAGCGCAAAGCGGCGGCGATATCCCGAAGACGTTCACGGTCCCCGAAACCCACTATGACTACGTCAAGCGCGATGTCATGATTCCGATGCGCGACGGCATCCGTCTGCACACCGTGATCGTGATTCCCAAGGGAGCCAAAGACGCGCCGATGGTGCTCACGCGGACTCCTTACAACGCAGCGAAGCGGGCCGCGCGCAACGAGAGTCCCTATATGCTGGCGGAACTGCCGCTTTCCGACGAAGTCCTGGTGGCGGGCGGCTACATTCGCGTCTATCAGGACGTGCGCGGCAAGTACGGATCGGAAGGCGATTACATCATGACCAAGCCGGTGCGGGGGCCGCTGAACAGTTCCAGCACCGATCACGTGACCGACGCT
The DNA here is from genome assembly GCA_963819125.1 of Terriglobia bacterium. Taxonomy (GTDB): domain Bacteria; phylum Acidobacteriota; class Terriglobia; order Bryobacterales; family Bryobacteraceae; genus Palsa-187. Next base: position 290,449 of record CAWFUQ010000001.1, on the reverse strand, counting down.
TACGACACCATCGATTGGCTGGTGAAGAATGTGCCGGAGTCGAACGGCCGCGTGGGCATGATCGGTTCGTCATATGAAGGATTCACGGTGGTGATGGCGCTGCTCGCGCCGCACCCGGCGTTGAAGGTCGCCGTGCCGGAGAGTCCCATGGTGGACGGCTGGATGGGTGACGACTGGTTTCACTACGGGGCTTTTCGGCAAGTGAACCTCGACTACTTCGCGGAACAAACCACCAAGCGCGGTGAGGGAACGGACATCGTGCGCAGCGATTACGACGATTACGAGGCGTTCCGGCGCGCGGGCTCGGCGGGAGCGTTCGCGCGATTGCATGGACTGGATCAATTGCCCGGGAATCAGAAGCTGATGGAGCATCCTGCCTACGACGAATTCTGGCAAGGGCAAGCGCTCGATAAATTGGTGGCGCAGCATCCCGCGTCGATTCCGACCATGTGGCTGCAAGGCTTGTGGGATCAGGAAGACATGTGGGGTGCGATCCACTGTTATCTTTCGCTCAAGAAAGCGGGGCACGCCGCGAACAATTATCTGGTGATGGGGCCGTGGCGGCACAGCCAGGTGAACGGCGAAGGTTACACGCTGGGGCCGTTGCGGTGGGATGGCGACACCACCGCGCAATTTCGCCGTGACGTGCTGCGCCCGTTCTTCGATCAATATCTGAAAACCAATGGACCCAAAGCGGAGACGCCGAAGGTGCTGATTTACAACACCGGCGAGAATCATTGGGACCGGCTCGCGTCCTGGCCGCTGGCTTGTGAACAAGGCTGCGCTTCGCCCATGAAGCCGCTGTACCTCCAGCCGCAATTCACGCTCGGATTCGAGAAACCGGCGGCAACTCCAGCGACGGATTCCTATGTTTCGGATCCGGCGAAGCCGGTGCCCTATGTGCCGCGTCCGGTTCGGTTTCAGGATGGCGATAAATGGCGCAACTGGCTGGTGACCGATCAACGGACCGCGGAAGATCGCACCGACGTGCTCACTTATTCGACGGGCGTATTGACGTCGCCGGTGCGAATCAGCGGGGCTCCGATCGCGGATCTGTTCGCGGCAACGACCGGTACCGATGCCGACTGGGTGGTGAAGCTGATCGACGTTTATCCGGACGAGTATCCCAGCCAGCCTGAAATGGGCGGCTATGAATTGGGGATCAGCATGGATATTTTCCGTGGCCGCTATCGCGAGAGCTTCGAACATCCCAGCGCGATCCCGGCCGGCAAGCCGCAACAATATCGCTTCGCGTTGCCTACCGCGAACCATGTTTTCCTGCCGGGCCATCGCATCATGGTGCAGATTCAATCGACCTGGTTCCCGCTCTACGATCGCAATCCGCAGACCTTCGTCCCGAATATCTTTTTCGCGAAGCCGTCCGATTACGTGAAGGCGACGGAGTCGGTCTATCGTTCCGCCGATCTGGCAAGCGCGGTCTGGCTGCCGGTCGTTCCGTGAACCGCCGATCCTCATCGGAACTCGTATGGGGAGCCAGTCTTTTGAGCTGCTGCTCAACGCCGACGCGCGCCGCAGTATGATCATGAGATCTCATGAAGCTCACGTTTTTTCTTTTTTGCGCCTCGGCATTATTCGCCGCTGATTGTGAAAGGCTCGCCGCTGTTCGGCTGAAGGATGCCAAGGTGACGTCCGCAGCCGTCGTCGCGGGGGGAGCGTTCGCGCAACCGGATGGCCGCGGCGCCGCTGCATACAAGGATGTCCCGTCATTTTGCCGGGTGCAGGTTGTTGCCGCGCCTTCCGCCGATTCGCACATCGAATTCGAGGTCTGGCTGCCCGTCGCCGCGTGGAACGGAAAGTACTTCGCGATCGGCAATGGAGGCTTCGCCGGATCGATCCAATACAATCTGATGGCGGCCGCGCTGGTGAACGGCTATGCCAGTTCCTCCACCGATACCGGCCACCGGGGTCCCGCGACCAGTGCTGCATGGGCCCCCGGTCATCCCGAAAAAACGATCGACTTCGCCTATCGTGCCATCCATGAAACCGCCGAGAAATCGAAAACGGTGATCGCGAGTTTCTATGGCCGCGATGCGAAGCATTCCTACTTCAGCGCCTGTTCGAATGGAGGTCGCCAGGGACTGATGGAAGCGCAGCGCTATCCCGGCGATTACGACGGCATCATCTCGGGCGCTCCCGCGAACTTCTGGACGCACAACTTCGCGGGTTTTATCTGGGATCAACAGGCGCTCCAAGGCGACGGGCAGATCCCTGCTTCTAAAATGGCGGCGATCGAAAACGCGGCGCTCACCGCCTGTGACTTGAAGGATGGAGTCAAAGACGGCGTCATCGACGATCCCACCAAATGTCATTTCGATCCGTCCATCCTGCAATGCAAGGGTGTCGAGTCCGATTCGTGCCTGACCTCAGCGCAGATCAAGGCGCTCAAGAAAATCTACGACGGGCCTAAGAACTCGAAAGGCGAACGCATTTTTCCGGGCTACGTTCCCGGTGGCGAAGCAGGACCGGGCGGTTGGAGCCGTTGGGTCACCGGCGCCGATTCACAACAGGCGGTTTTTGGGATCGGCTACTTCACCGACATTCTCTTTCAGAATCCCAAATGGGACTTTCGAACCTTCAACTTCGACCGCGACATGAAGCTGGTAGACGAGAAGTCGGCGCGCATGTTCAACGCCGTCGACCCGAATCTCAAGGCGTTCAAATCGCGCGGTGGAAAGCTATTCATTTATCACGGCTGGAGCGACACCGCGATTGCGCCCACCAACGCGATCGATTACTATGACTCGGTGGTCGCGAAGATGGGCTCGAAGGAAACGGCCGATTTTGCGCAGCTCTATATGGTTCCCGGGATGCAGCACTGCGCGGGGGGCCCGGGTCCCGACAGCTTCGGCACGAATCCTTCGCCCACTCCATCAGACGCGACGCATAGCCTTTCGATCGCGCTCGACCGCTGGGTGGATCAAGGTGTCGCGCCGAAATACATGATCGCGACGAAGTACCGGGGACGGGCGCCCGATGTGGCGCCCAATTCAGCAATCGCGCGGACGCGTCCGTTGTGCCCCTATCCGCAAGTGGCCCGCTACAACGGATCGGGCAGCACCGATGACGCGTCGAATTTTCACTGCGCGGCGCCAGACGCGAAATGATCCAGCCGTGACCGCGCCGCAGCAGATCGCAACGCCGAAAGCAGCGCCCGCGCGTCTTCTCTACATCGACAACCTGCGCTGGACCATGATTCTGTTTGTCATTAGTATGCACGCGGCCGATACCTACAGTCCTCTTGGGAGCTGGTATTTCACCGATCGAACGCCTCTTTCGCGCGCCGTGCTGTTGTTTTTCGCGGCGTGGCAAATGTATCTGCAGTCTTTCTTCATGGGCCTGCTATTTTTCGTCGCTGGATTCTTCGTTCCCGGGGCGTACGATCGCAAGGGCCCCCGGCGATTCGTGCGCGAACGGGCGTTTCGTCTCGGACTGCCGGTCCTGTTCTACATGTTTGTGCTCGGGCCGGTGACCGAGTATTACGTCGCTCACTCCTGGAATTCGACCAGGCCCACGTCCATGGCGAACGAGTGGATGAAGCACATTCGCAACGGCGAGTTTCTTCAAGAGAATGGTCCGCTGTGGTTTTGCCTGGCGCTGCTGATCTTTTGCATCGTGTACGCAGGTTTGCGGATGTGGAGACAGCCCACGCCGCCGCGCTCGACAGCGCCGCCGTCGAGCCTGCGATTGATTGGATTCGCATTCACGATGGCGGTCGTCAGTTTTCTGGTTCGGGGAGCCCGGCCGCCCAGCGTGCTCAACATGCACTTGGGAGATTTTCCGCAATACATTCTGCTCTTCACAGCCGGAATTCTCGCCGCCCGGCACGATTGGGTTGCGGAGCTTTCCCGCTCGACAGCGCTGCGCTGGGTAATTGTGACGATCCCTTTCGGCTTTGCTGCCTGGCTCGCGATTCTGATCGGAGGAGGAGCGTTGGAGCCAAACGGCCGCACTCATTTCGGAGGCTGGCATTGGCAGGCCGCGGCGATTTGCTTTTGGGAGTCGTTCACCTGTGTAGCGTTATGTCTCGGGTTGCTGGTTCTGTTTCGCGATCGCTTCCCCACGCAGGGGCGTCTCGCGAAGTTGCTCTCCGCCAACGCGTTCAGCGTGTACGTGTTCCATCCTCCGATTGTCATCGGCTGCGCGCGATTGTTGCACGGCGTCGCATGGCATCCGCTGATCAAATTCGCATCTTTAACGTCGATGGGAGTGGTGATCTCGTACGGCCTGAGCGCCGCAGTATTCCGTCGCATCCCGCTGCTCCGCGCGATTCTATGAAGCCATCGTCGGGAGTGGGAGATCGCACCAGGAAGCGTTTCCCGTGCGCCGCCACGCCGTACCCGAACGGGCGAAGGATGATGCCCACAATCGACGAGACCGGATCGCGCGAGCCGATTGCGCGTCCGCGCAGAATCGCTATCGCTCAGATGCCTGGTGACCATCCAGGCGGGTTAGCGGTGCGTGTCGGGAATGGAGGTGAACGCCGCGCCGCCGAATCGGAGTCCCAGGACTGCGATTGCGCCTGAAGCGACGGAGAACGATACCCAGCCGCGCTGCCCCGCAATTCCACCGAGTCCAGGCAACTGGTCGAGCACGAACGCCTGTTTGGATTGCGCTCCTAGTGAAAGCACAGTCGAGCCGATCGGAGTTCCATCGGCGGCAAACGCGTTTAGCGCGGCCAGCACCGGCTGCACAGTTGGATTGACGAAGCCCGCGGCAGTAACGAAGCTGGTTTCGTCGAAAATCAGGTCGGCAGTCTGATCGGATTCTGAGGCGAGTGGCACCACGGCTTCCTGATCCTGAACCCCCGGGACGGATTGACGGAACACCGCGTACCCGATGACGCCGGGCGGGATCGACGCGTCGACCCATTCCTGAACCAGGCTGCCGACATTCGGCTTATCGATCACCGCGCTTGCGCCGGCCGCCATGGTCAAGGTCGACAATTGCGCGGTGCCGTTCAGGTAGAAATGCACGGGTACGCTCACGGCCGCGTTGGTCGTGTTGGAGAAGAACAAAGTGGTGGACCAGCCTCCGCCACTGGCCACTTGCGGAAGCGCGTAGGTCACTGCCGTCGTTGCTACGTTGGCGGTACGGTGCGTGACCGGAATTGAGGTGAATGCGGAGCCGCTGAATCGCAGGCCAAGTACCGAAATCGCGCCACTGGATGTAGAGAAGTTCGCCCACCCTTGATTTCCGTTCGCACCGGAAAGATTGGGTAACGACGTCAGTGCAATCGCCTGCTTGGCGCGAGCCGCTAGACTCAATTGCGAGGTGCCGGCCATCGATCCATCCGCGGCGCGGAGCGTGATCGTTACCGTGATCGCTTGATTGCCCGGATTCACGATTGAAACCGCGGTGGCCGTCGCGATGTCGTCATAAGTGAAATCGGCGATCTGGCTGGTTTCCGGTGTGAGTGGCGAAACAGCTTCCTGATCGGGAATGCCGGTGACGGACTGACGGAACACCGCGTAGCCGTCCACGCCGGGAGGCAGGTCCGCCTCCACCCAACCCTGCACCAGATCGCCCGAATTCAATGCTTCCAGGATGGTGGTCGCACCGGGATTCAGATTCACATTGCGCCCCGGCAACGCAGCGACCGGCGATCCGTTCAACAGCAGCGGCACGCTTAACTGCGATCCGTCATTGGCGATGAAGCGCACGTGCAGCGTGGCTGCGGATCCTGTAGTGTTCGTAAAGTACAGCGCCGTGTACCATCCGCCTCCGTAGGCGAACTGGGGCAGTGCGAACGTGGTGGTGGCGGCCTGCGCGCTGGTGCTGAAGAAGTAGAGATTCGAAACCTGCGTGTCCGGATTGATCACCTGCAATGTCCAGTCAGCGGTTGCTGTTCCCACGTTGATCGAGATGACGAGCTGCGTAGCGGAAACGAATTCGACACTCGAGCCCGTGAGGTCGGCGCTGAAGTTGCTGGTCGAGACGTGGACCTTGAGGTTGGCGCTGTTCTGAAATCCCGTGCCGTTGATGGTGATGCTCTGCGCGCCGTTCATGCTGGGAACAGTCCCCGGGTTGATCGACGTGATCGCGGGCGCGGGCGTCGCCGGCGCAGCGATGATCAGGGTCAGCGAGATGGAAGCGATCGCCTGCTTCGCATCGGTGACGATGAATTGAATCGGATAGACGCCCTGACTACCGGCCACAGGAGTTCCGCTCAGCATGCCCGAAGGGCTCAGAGAAACGCCGGCGGGCAGCAGAGAATTGGTGGACCACATATAGCCGCCCGCGCCGCCCGTCGCGCTGAATTGAGCGGATGCGAGGGGCTGCAGGGCGGTGCCGCTGGTCAGAGAACCCGGGCCGGAGACGCCCAGCGCGGTCACCGGCAAGTCCAGCCGCACGACGCTATAGCCAGGAATGTTCGCGGGGTTTGCCATGTTCGCGGTCTGGATCGCGACCGCGTTCAGAGCCGTAAAACTGTTCTGCGCGCTCGGATCGGAAGCGCTCACGAATTGCATGGGGAGCGTGCCAGTGACGAGCGCTCCGTTCACCCGGATCGTGAGCTGCTGCGATATCGCGCCCTTGTTCGTGATGACGACGGACAAGCCGCCATCGTTGCGCGTGTAGCTCATGGCATAGAGAGCGGGAACGCCGCCGGCGATTCCTGTGGCAGGGACCGTTGCGCCGCCCGTCACGGTGGTGTTGTTCGAGGCCGTGGACCGATTGATCACTGGATTTAACACCGCGAGCGCATTCGCCTGAGCGGTGAGATAGAACTGAAAATCCAGAGTCGTGGTGTCGATGGTCATGCCGGCTAACGCGGCGGTACGAACCTGCCCGGAAGGATCGCGGCCGGGCTGCGCCCCGGAGTAGTTCTCCATCGATTGCGGGCCGACGTAAAGAACCGACGGCACCTGCGACATCCGCATGAGGTATTCGACCGCGTAGATCCCGCCCCACAGCGTCCCGTTGGTGATGGAGTTGAATCCGGTGGCCGGGTCATTCGAGATCGAGGAATCGAATTCCGTATTCAGGAATTGAACGCCCACCGGACCAAGCGGCGCCAGCGATTGCGAGATCACGCTGGTGGCGCTAACCAGCCGTGCGGTCTGATCGGTCATCCATTGCGAGAACGGGCCGGTGCTCTGCGGACCATAGTGATGATAGGTGATCGCATCCCAATACTTGTTTGAATAAGACTGGATCGCCTGATCCCAGGCGTTCGTGCCGGCGGCGTTGGAGGGATCTTGCGCGAAGATCGCGACGATGGCGTTGGGATTGACTGCCTTGATCGCATCGCGATAGGGCTTCATCTGGTCCAGGTAGGCCTTCGCGGTTGGGAAAAAACTACTAGTGAAGAGATACGCTTCGTTCGAAAGCTCCCAGGCGAGCACGGGAATGTTGTTGGCTTTCGCGAAAGCCGCCATCTGTCCGATCGACTGCGCAGTGTCCGTGAACCCGTTGGCGCACACGATCAATCCGGCACCGAGGACTTGCGCTTGCGCCGCGGCATCGATAAACTTCGCGCCGCCTTTGCCTTGAATGTTCAACTGTGCGTTGGTGAGGCTGGTTCCGTCACTACCCGAGAATTCGGCGACCCACGCCGGACGTTCCTCGCCGGCCTGCCAATCGTACGCGTCGCTGACCGTGCCGCCCGGAAAGCGCGCCCAGCCGTAACTGACGGTCGCGGCAAGTCCGTTGAATCGAGCGTCATAGAACTCGATGGGGACCTGGATTTCGTGGTTAACCCCCGAAAAGTTGGGGTGCACCGGGGTAGTGGTCGAGGTGTCGATGTCTATGGTCGCGGTAGTCTGGCCGAATACCGGGAGGGCTGCGAAGGCCATGCTGAGCGGCACCAGGATCCGCAACCCGGACCGACACATACGATCAGTATGGCACGGCCGTGGAAAAGCGCGATCTGTCGAAGGTAGGCCGGGCATTGTGGCGGTGGCGCCACGGTGATCCTAATCTTACCCGCGATTATCGGTCGGATATCGGCAATTTGATAGCTTTTGATTGCCCTGGCAAAGATGCACTCGGCCGCCCCCAAAAGCGGCCGGCGCGCTAGCGTTCGTGATTAGCCTTCTCCCCGCCAGAATTCCTTTAGAAGCCGCGCTTAGCTTCGTCCGATGCGCTCCTTCTGCGCAAGCGGCCTGCGGTGAGGAGAAAGGCGGTCGCGCACAATACCCAGGACGATGGTTCGGGAACGGGAGACGACAAGCAGCCTCCCGCCGTGCAGGTGTCCCCAAGCGAGACTCCACCGCTGTTATCGGGAAGGTAGTAATCGTTCACCACGAAATCGAGCGTGGTCGTCGAGGCAAGCGTGATGGTAACCGCAGCGGTGCTCTGGCCCAAGGACGCGGCGCTCGACTCGTCCCCGAAACTCTGCGTTGGATCGACGTCGGCGATCAAATAAGTCCCATAGTTGGCAGGACTGACGGTGCTGCCTCCGGAGCCGTCGTCATACAGTACTTTCCAGTGCCATGCCCAACCCGAGCTGTAGTTCCAGGCATCATAGAGCGCGCCCGGTTGTCCATAAGCGTCGCTAAAACTATAGGTGCCGGGGCCGAGCGTGACCTGAACAGGACTGATCAGCGCCCCATCGCACGTGACGGTACACGACACATCGCCGATCTGTTCGCCGCTCACTTGAGCGTTGATGTTTATGATGGCGTCCGCGCTCGCGGAGGCTCCTCCGAATCCCACCAGCGCAATCCCCAGGGCCAAGAATCGATTCATTTCTTCCTCCTAGCGTTTTTTCTTCCAAGAAGAATGCGTGCCAGACCGTCAAAACCCGACATCGAGTCGAAAAATAATGACCCTTAACGCCTCGAAACCGGGCGAGTATGCTTATGAGCTGCTCAAACGTGACGCCTTCCGCCATCGTCGAGGCGCCGGATGTTCCGGGCATCACACAGTGGCTGATCCGCTGGCGCGAAGGCGATCCCGGCGCACTTGACCGGCTCACGGGCCTCGTCTATATGCGTTTGCGGCGGCTGGCGGCCGCTATGCTGCGAAATGAACCGTTCGCCCAGACACTGCAATCCACGGCGCTGGTTCACGAACTCTATCTGAATCTGGATCGCGCGCGCGGAATTCCGTGGAAGTGCCGCGGCCAATTTTTCGCGATCTGCGCGAAGGTTATGCGCCGCATCCTGGTGGATCACGCGCGCAAGCGCAGTGCATCGAAGCGCAGCGCCGAGGTGGTTTCACTGCATTCGAGCTTCGCCATCGCAGGCCCCGATCTCCTCGAAGTCGATGCGGCGCTTCGCCTTCTCGCGAGCGAGCATCCGCGGCAAGCGCTGGTGGTGGAGCTCCGCTTTTTCGGGGGCCTCACGACGGAAGAAACGGCCGAAGCTCTAACCGCGAACGGCGAATCCGTCTCCCCGCGGACCGTGGAGCGCGATTGGCGTTTTTCGCGCGCGTGGCTGCAAAATGCACTCGAGCGGTCCTCACATGTCTGACCGGCGTGACCCGCTTGACCAGCAAACACTTCGCGAACTGTTTGCGGCGGCGATCGAAATCGAGGAGCCTGAACGCTCGCGCTTTCTCGACGCTCATTGCGGGTCGTCGGAGTCGTTGCGGCGCGCGGTCGAGCAATTGATCGAAGCCGACCTTGCCGCCGAATCGCGCGAGTTCTGGCGCGTGCCGGCGCTGGAGATCGAGGCTCGCGTCGTTGCGGAAGACGAAACCGCGGAGCAGCGGCCAGCTCCGCTGGAGCGCCTGGGGCCGTACCGCATTCTTTCGCCGATTGGCTCGGGCGGCATGGGCGTGGTCTATCTCGCCGAGCGTGAATTTGAGGATTTCCGCCAGCTCGCGGCAATCAAGATGATCCCGCGCATCCTCGCGGACCCTGAAAATGTGCGCCGGTTCCGTCAGGAGCGCCAGATTCTTGCACGGCTCCTGCATCCCAACATTGCCCGTCTTCTTGACGCCGGCTGCACCGAAGAAGGAATCCCGTACTTAGTCTTGGAGTACGTCGACGGTACGCCCATCGATCGTTATGTCGCCGAGCACAACTTGAGCATCGGCGAGCGCGTCGCGCTCTTTCGTAAGGTCTGCGACGCGGTGTCGTTCGCGCACCGCAATCTGGTGGTGCACCGCGATCTGAAGCCGGCGAACATTCTGGTGGATCACGCCGGAAATCCCAAGCTGCTCGACTTCGGAATCGCGAGACTGCTCGGCGAGGTTTCCGATCCTCAGGCAACGTCAGCCGCTTTGATGACGCCGCGCTACGCGAGTCCGGAGCAGTTGTCGGGTGGACCGGTCACCACGGCATCCGACATTTATTCGCTCGGCGCGATTCTTCATGAGCTCATCACGGGGGAAGATTTCGACGAGCCTCGCAAGCGGCTCGGAGGCGATCTGGAAGCGGTGGTCGCCATGTCCTTGCGGAGCGAACCGGAATGCCGCTATGCGACCGCGAGCGACCTGGCCGAGGACGTGCAGCGCGCCGTCGACCGGCGGCCCGTTCGCGCGCGCCGCGGGACTTTTCGATATCGCGCATCGAGATTCCTGATGCGGAACCGGTTCGCGATGGCGGCGGCAGTGGTGGTGGCGATTGCGATGATTTCCGCCGTCGCTGCAATCGTCGTGTATGGACGCCGTGCGGAACATCGCTTCGAGCAGCTACGGGCACTGACTCACTCCGCGCTGTTCGAATTTCAGGACTCGATCGCCGATCTGCCGGGGGCAACCAAGGCTCGCGCGCTGCTGGTTCGCCGCGCCCTCGAGTATCTCAACGAACTCTCTTCAGATTCGATCGACGATCCTGCCGTGTTAAGCGATCTCGCCGAGGCTTACACCAGAATCGCCCAGATTCAGGGTGGCGAACGAAACGCGCGACTCGGCGGTTCGGCGCGCGATTCGCTGGGAAATCTCCTGAAAGCTCTCGCGATCAGCCGCCGCCTGGCGGAGCGCGATCCGGCCAGCTCCAAACGACAGGACCAACTGGCGGCGGCAATCTGGTCTGCCGCTGACGGCTACAGCACCGTTGGAGATCTCGAAAAATCGCTGGATCTTCATCGCGAGCGCCTTCGGATCGAAGAGAAACGGTACGCCTCCGGGGGCCGAATCGAGGATCTGTATTACCTCATTACGTCCGTAAACTCTGTCGCCGAAATGGAGCGGCTGCTCGGAGACGGCGCTGCGTCTCTGGAGGATAATCGGCGCGGATTGCGGCTCACAGCTATAGCAATCGAGCGCGATTCCGACCCGGTCCGGGCGCACCGCAAGGCGGCGATCTCCCATGAGTACACCGGTTACACGCTGGGCTCCCTGGAGCGTTTCGCTGAAGCTGCCGAAGAGCATCGCGCGGCGGCGGCCGAACTCCAACCGCTGGTCCAAGCGGCGACTCGCAATGTCGGTCTGCAGCGTGTTCTCGCCGTGGCCGAGGAGAACGAATGTGAATCCCTGGCGCGTGCCGGCTTCGGCGAACGGGCTCAGCCTCACTGCCGGACGGCGATCGGGATTGACGAAGCGCTAATGCTGGCAGATTCCGCCGATGTGCAAGCGCAAGAAGACCTCGCGTCCGCGAAGGCGACATTGGCGCTGGCGGTTCATCGGACCGGCGACCCTGCGCGTGCGCTCATGCTGGAGCGAACCGCCGGTGGCCTGTTCGAAAATGCGCTCGCCAAAGACCCCGATTCGCTCGATCTTGAAGAGGAGTATGCCGGCAGCCTGCTGGAGACCGCTGCGATTTACCTCCGGCTCGACCGCACGGCCGAGGCTACTGCGAGCGCCGTCCAAGCCAAAGCGAAACTGGACCAGCTGATCACGGTATCTCCGCGCAACCGCGAGTATCGCCGATGCCTGCTTCGAGCCGAGGAACTGCTCTCCTCTTTGAACCAGCAATCATCGAATTTGATGGAGCCACGCGTTCAGGTTGATCGATGAAGTGAGTTAGAGCAGCCGGTCAGCCCGTGTCACGTTGAATCAGATAACATCATCAGTGGTGCATTGTGCCGCCTGACGGTTCGCGGCTCATCACCTGACGAAAATGCTCTTCATTGGAGACTAAATGCGGAAGAAGAACATCAGGATCACAGCGTTCGCATTCGTTATTCCGATTCTTTTTCTCTGGCCGGTCGGTGCACGGGCGCAAGCTGCGAAGGCTCCCTATCCGGTCATGGCTCCTCTCGAACAGTATTTGATTCCGGACGAGAAAGCTGAGATCGCGCTGGCCCGCAGTGCCGCACCGGCATCGATTTCGGATACAGCTGAAGTGATGGTGCTGCGACGGGATGGCTACGCAACTGCCGTGAAGGGCTCGAATGGCTTCGTCTGCATCGTCGAGCGGTCCTGGGGGAAGGCGACCGATGACCCGGAATTCTGGAATTCCAAGATGCGTGCTCCGCATTGCTTCAATCCGGCGGCGGCACGAACGTTTCTGCCCATCTTTCTCATGAAAACCAAACTTGTGCTGGCCGGGAAATCGAGAGCACAGGTGCTCGCCACAGTTACGTCCGCATTGGACAAGGGAGAACTACCCGCGCTGGCTCCCGGCGCGATGTGCTACATGATGGCGAAGCAACAGTACTTGAGCGATGACGACAAGAGCTGGCATCCCCACGTCATGGTTTTCGTTTCGGGTAATGCCGCGAAAAGCTGGGGAGCTAATCTGCCTGGCTCGCCAGTCATCGCGGGGGACGATCCGGAAGAACGCGTGACCGTCTTCATGGTCTTGGCCCGCACTTGGTCCGATGGGACGCCGGGACCATCCGCGAAGCACTGACGGCACGTTCGATTCGAGTCTTGCCCCGGAAATCTGGAGCAGACACGATGAACACCCTGTGGTGGGTCCCGCAGGTGTCCAGAGACACCGGCTAGACGTTGGGAAGCACCAGGACCTTACCGTGAGAACCGGACTCCAGCACCCGGTAGGCGTCTGCCACCTGGTCGAGCGGAAACCGGCCAGCGATCTCGCTGATTACCGCAGGGCGCTGTGCGGCCAAGGCCAGGGCATTGGAAATGAGACCGGCGAACTCGTGGATTCCTTCGACCCAACGCATACCGTTGTACTTGGTGACGAAGATGGACCCCGGAAAGAGCTGGTGCAAGTTGATGGCGGGCGTGGGGCCCGATAACTCACCGTAATTGATCAGGCAACCCCGCGGTGCGAGCAGTTGCAGGCTGGTCTCCCAAGTCGGAGCGCCTATCGGGTCAAATACAGCGGCCGCACCACAACCTCCGGTGTAGGCTTTCACGGCGTCGCGCACATCCTCTGTAGTCCGATCGATGACGTGTTTGGCCCCAGCAGCGCGAACCGCGTTCACGCGCGTACCGCTGGCAATGCCGATGACGTCGGTTCCCTGATCGGCCAGAGTGGCCACCAGCATTCGACCTACCGCACCTGCGGCGCCCCACACCACTGCCGGGCGCCCCTTGAGCGGCCAGACGCGAGCGAGGCCCCCGGCCGTGAGACCGGCGACCGCCAGGCACGCACCGTCCTCAAAGCTGAGGCCGTCAGGAATGGGCACTAACATGGAGGCTGGGGCGATGACAAAAGTCGCGCACGATCCCAGAACCGCTGCCCAACACACCCGGGTGCCCAGCGGCATGGTCACCCCTGATTCGGCCGCGATGACGGTACCCGATCCCTCTCCGCCCACCGCATGTGGGAAAGGCAAGCGAACGGTGTAGTTGCCCGAACGAATCAACGTTTCAACATGATTAAGACCAGCGGCCTCGACGCGCACCAGCACCTCGCCGGCTTTCAGAGGGGCCAATTCTTCAACGCCGACCTCAATAACCTCCGGACCGCCAGCGCGGAGCGCGCGAGCGACCCGCCGTTGAGCAATTGGACTCATAAACAAGAAACATATCACCAAGCCTCAGGGGGTCGGTGTGAGTCGAGTACGAAGTTGTCAGGGCCCGATGCGGCAGCCGAGTCCTAAAACCGCCTGAACCAGCCGTTGAACATCGATCACGTTGCAAGCGCCATCGCCATTTTCATCCCCTGGGCCACAGACCCCGAGGCCCAGCGCCGCATTTACCTCGGCCTGCACGTCAAGTATGTTGACTGAGCCGTCGTCATTGAGATCGCAAGAAGCAGCTTGGCCGGAGTTCGCATTGAGCATCAACGAGGAGACGTCCACTACCTCAAAGTCGGCTCCTGAGAGCTGCGTCAAGTTATGGAGGTCGTCATCGCTCCAACGCGGATCGGGCGCGCCAGACAGATACCAGGGGCTGCCATTGTCGGCGACGATCATCCCGTAGATCTTGAGCGCGATTAAGATGACCTGATTCGCCGTGGAAAAATGTGAGATATCGAAACTGGCACGAAGGCGAAAGCGGGTCCCCATGGGCGGATATTGGGCCCCCGTGAGGCTCGAAGCTTGGTGCCGGGCGGGCCACACGTAAGTGTCTTGCGTCTGCGGCACCGTGAATCGAAGAGCATGGTGGATTGCCCCCGCGAGAACTTCATCGTAACGAACCAGGCCTGGAAACACCGGCAGACCGGCGGCATCGGCGGAGGTCCACCCGGCGGGTCGCAACGAATTCGACTTGAGATCGAAGATGGCACCGGAGCCGGCCTGCCAGCTTGCCGCTTGTGGGTAGGAACTCCACATCTCATAAAGGACGCAGTTATCCGTATCGATTGCGATCACGTGTCGATCGCCAGTGCTCTGGCTGCCGCCCTCGATCGGCGCGGTGAGCGGAACCGGGTACGGTCCGGGATCACTTTCGCTGGAGTAAGTGAACGTGGCAGGGTACTTCGTCTGGCTTCCGAGAACCGTGATGAACGGAATCCCGTTCGGGGCGCCGGCAAAGACAGTTCCGAAATCCGGATGCAACGGCGCGCCAAATCCGACGGCATTCACATAGGTGGACGAATTAGGCGAAACCGAAAGCCGGTCGACCGGAAGATTCCAGATGTTGCTGCTCGGAAAGACTGGGCACGATCCAATCGTGGGAGCTTGTCCGTAAGTGAAGACTGACGGCAGGATGAGGAACAGCGAGCAGTGACGAAGAGAAGGCATAGACGGCCGCAGGTAGGGAACTGTACGTCCCACCAATCAGGCTAGTCGCTGTGGGCGGGAAGAACACCCCGGTAAGTCACTGACGCGCCCCTGTTTTTTGTCTTACAACCCCTCGCAGGCAGTGTGTATCTCCACGGCACGCGATCCGGCGTAGTTTGGCGATCAAGAATGGCTGGGACGGGACATGATGCGCCGCAGGCGCGCCTGGGCGTAGGTCAGGTCGTGGCGAACCGCGTGAACGGATTCATTCCGAACCTGCGCGGTTTCCTCGGCTGTCATCCCCGCAAAGTAGCGCATCTCAATTAATATGACGAGCCTGGGATCCTCGCGTCCCAATTGGTCGAGTGCATTGTCCAGATCCACAAGGTCACTCGACTGCGGATCGGACGCCCCCATCCGATCGGCCAGTTCGACCCGGAATTGCCCGCGCTTTCCAGCCTGCCTGGCGCGAGCGTAATCCACCAGGACCTGGCGGGTGACCCGCGCGAATATGCCCAGGAAATGAGCGCGGTCATTGAAGGCCGGGCTCTGGTGGCTGAACAGCCTCATATACGCTTCGTTCAACAGGGCCGTGGGCTGCAGCGTGTGATTCGGGCGTTCGCGCCGCAGCGCGGCTTTGGCAAGGTTGTGAAGCTCTTGCTGCACCAGCGGAAACAACTCCTCGAACGCCGCTGCGTCTCCATTCCGCGCTCGGGCAAGCAAAGCCGTGATGGGTGCGTCCCCGGACATCCATACCAGTCTACTTGGTAGTGTCGGGCACCCCCAAAATGCGCGCTTGTTCTCTCAGATCCACCAGGTAGGCGACGGGATTCTTCGCTTCCCGGTCTTGTGAGAGGACACGGGAAGCTAGTTGCAGGGCCTGTCTGCATTGCTCGCGTGCATCTCCCAGCTTCCCCAAGTGGCGGTACGCGATCGCCAGATTCATCAGAATCGTTACCTTACTGTCCTGGCTGGTCAGGTCGCCGGGCGACATCCCCAAAGTCTCATTCACCAGCCGCTCCGCTTCCAACGAATACTTCAGGCCCGTTTGCCAATCATTCGTTTCGCCGTACATGGCTCCCAGCAGGAGTCGATTGTTCATCCGGAGGTACAAGTTCCGGCGATTCCAAGGATCGCTGGCCACCAGACGATCGGCGATCTCGCTGGCCTGGAGAAACAGAGGAATCGATTCCTGCTTGCGGTTCTCGCGGAACAAATGATTGGCCAGCCGTGTGGTCATCACCAGCGCGGCGTCCAGCGCAGCGCGATCGTCTGGATTGTCTCGAAGGTTGGCGACCGCAATGGAGTAAGCCTCCCGCGTTGCCTCTTCGACTTTCGGCTTCAGCGACGGGTCCTGTTGCGAGAGCTTTCGATAGGCGGTGGCGGTGGAGGCTGCGATTTGAGCTCTCTGCCCGCGCCAGGTGATGTTGGCCGGCTGGCGCGCCAACAGGCCTCCCAGAATTTGTTCTGACTGCTGCAACGCATCCAGTGCCT
This sequence comes from Terriglobia bacterium, assembly GCA_963819125.1. GTDB lineage: Bacteria > Acidobacteriota > Terriglobia > Bryobacterales > Bryobacteraceae > Palsa-187. Next base: position 274,025 of record CAWFUQ010000001.1, on the reverse strand, counting down.
GCCGATCCTCCCCTAACGCTGCAAGGGATCCCGCCAGCCATTGATGCGCGCGAGCGCAGGCGAAGCCAAGTTCATCGTCCCGCGTTGCCGGCGGAAGTCCGTCGCAGTAGCGAACCGCTTCCGCCAGATCCTCTCGTGCCTGGGCCGCTTTGCCCGAATCCGCAAGAATGTTGCCGGCCGTCGAAAGCGCGTCGATCATCGCTTTGCCGAGCACGGCGTCGATTGGAGCAGTCTTCGCCCACTGCCGCGCATTTTCGAGCGCGTCTGTACTCAAATGGAGCGCCTCCTCGCGGGATTGCGATTCCTCCTGCGCGCGCGCCAGTACCGCGGTCCAGGAGATGTAGTTGGCGTGCCACTCGGGCGGTCCGCAACAATCGTCCTTCAACCGTTTCAGGATGGCCAGCGCTGCCCGCAGATGTCCGATCGAGTCCTTGCTTTCCCCAGCCCTGAATTCCACCCGGCTCAGCCGGTAATACGATTCGGCGAGTTCGCGATTCAATCCTGCGTCGCTCCCCGCCTCGGCGCTGAGACTGGCCAGATACTGGCGGGCGGTGGCCGCGACCATCCTCCGCGCCGCCAGCGTTCCAGGCGTGTCCCGGATGGCGGCTTCGAAATCGAACACGAAATGATTCGCAAGTTCCCTCACCTGTGCGAAGCGCTGCTGCGCCCGGTGAGCCTCATAAAGCGAGCCCGCGACCCCGGCGGCGATCGCGAGGAATCCGAGTGACCCGGCGGCACAGGCAATCCGATGACGCCGCACAAATCGCGAGACACGGTAGGAGACCGAATCCGGTGTCGCCACAACTGGACGGTGCGCCAGGTATCTCTCCAGATCCTCGGCCAACTCCCGCGCCGAGGCATAGCGGCGCGCCGGATCGGCATGCAGCGCTTTGAGCAGGACGTTTTCCAGATCGCCCTTTAAATCGGGACGCAACGAACTGGGGGTTCGCGGCGAATCATCGCAGATCGCGCGCCGCAATTCTTCCGGAGACAGATTTTTGAATTCATGCGGAGGACGTTGGGTCAGCAGAAAATACAGAATGGCTCCCAGGCCGTAGACGTCGGTCCGAGTGGTCGCTCCTTCGCCGCGGATCTGCTCCGGGCTCCCGAATTCAGGGGTCAGGGCGATGGTCATCGTGCCAGCCGCCGGCGCGTCCAATGCCTTCGCAATTCCGAAATCCAGAAGCTTCGGAATGCCCGCCTTGGTCACCAATACATTCGACGGTTTGAGATCCCGATGAACGATGAGCTGCTGATGCGCGTAATCCACTGCCTGGCACAAGGGCAGAAAGAGGCTGAGTTTATCTTCAATCGAAAGCGAGTGCTCCTCGCAGAAGCGGTCGATCGGCATGCCGTCGACCAATTCCATGACGAGATAGGCGACTCCGTCGGCGCGCGTACCGCCGTCGAGCAGCCTCGCGATACTGGGGTGATCGAGCCGCGCCAGAATCTGGCGTTCGCGAGCAAAACGAACCACCGCGTTGTGCTGCCCAAACACGCGATCCAGAATCTTAATGGCGACCGTTTGCGAATTCTCGCCGTCGATACGCTCGGCTCGAAAGACCGCACCCATTCCGCCGGCGCCGATCTGCTCGCGGGTGATGAAGGGACCGAATCGTTCGCCGACGCCGATGGACGCAGCCGCTGGGCTTCCCACAATCGAGCTGAAGAAGCTTTCGGCATCCACCGACGCAGCCAGCAATTCACGAAGCTCCGCGCGAACTTCTTCGGGAGCCTCGACGCCGCTAACGTACTCTTCCCTTTCCGGCGGCGAAAGGTCGAGTGCCTTAGCGAACAGATCGCGGAGAGTTTTCTCGTCGCTCGCTTCTCTGCTCACCGTAATCCAGGGTATCGCCAGTTTGTGTTAACACGTGCAATCGATCGCAGCCGTCCGGAATCCGCCTGTTATTTTTGGAGGGTCCCGTTCCATGTGTCGATTGGAGAAGTACGCAACTTAGCCCAGCGGAGAACATGACCATCCATACTAATCGAGTCAGGTGTGTTTACCCCCGCTGGGACCTTTTCCAACTCAGCACTTGACTGATGCGGAAAGCGCTGGAAATTTCGCAAAGTTTCTTGCCTGCCATGATGAGTGACCGGCTCCTTTGACACGCGGCTGCGAAGGACGGATAATCGCATGGTCCATTCGGATAGGAGAGGCCATGTCATGGGCAAATCCTCCGTCGGTCAGGGGAACAACATGAAAAACACTGCACTGAAAGTTTTGATTACGGTGGCGGTTCTGATTCCGGTGGCTGTCTACGCCCAGCCCAGGCCGGGAAACCCGACCACTGCTACCGTCATCACCAAGGCTGAGATCGACAAGATCAGCGCCACGGAACAAGCTCTGCGGGTTAAGGACGAAAATGCCAAGGTGGTCGATATCGGCGATGGCTGGAGCATGGAGTTGGGCATCATTCATCGCGCCTCTACCCGGACCCCGCCGCCGGCGCCTGCGGCCGCCAGGGGTGGTGCTCCCCGCGCAGCGACCCAAGCCATCCCGTGTGGAGAGCAGATGGCAGAGCCGCCGGCGGATGCAATTCGGGGCGCCATCACGCACGATAATCAGACCGAAGGCTATTACATCGTCTCGGGCGGCGGCACGGCGTTCATTGATGGCCATGTCGTCAATGGGCGTCACAGCACGTCCAACGCCGACGGTGGACCGAACGGTCCGGGCTGCGGCGGATTGGCGGTGGGCTCACGCAAAATCGAGTTGAAGGTCGGTGACGTACTGATTGTTCCGCCGGGGGTAATCCATGGATGGGCCGATATTCCCGATCATGTGGACTATCTCAGCTTCCGCCCGTCGCATGACGTGATGAAGAATGGCTGGGTAAACCCCACCATCGTCTCGAAGTAGCGAAACGGGGATATCATACGAACCATGTGCCGCTTCGCCACCGCCTGGATTGCCCTTCTTCTTCCCACTGTTCTGCTTGCTGCCGACACCCTGGAAGGCCGCTGGAAGTTGGTTGCCGCCGAGGACGTGCGCGCCAACGGCGAAGTGGTCCGAAAACCCTGGGGCGAACACCCTGTCGGCTCCATTGTGGTCCAGGCCGGCCCTCAGGGTTCTGCCTGCTACCTCCAGATCATGTCCACCGACACGCCGCAGTTCAACCCTTCGCAACCGGTGTTGGAACAGATGAAAGCGAAGCTGCTCAGTTCCTACATCGCTTATTCCGGCCTGTGCACTTACAGTGAAGCTGACGGAACGGTGAGCCTGAAGGTCGACGCTGCCTGGCAGCCTAACTACGTCGGCACCGATCAAAAACGAATCTTCCACTTCGAAAACGGCAGGCTCATTTTCGGCACTCTTCAAAACACCATCCGCCTGGGGTCAGAGCGGCTCACCCGCCGCCTCACGCTCGAACGCGTACCGTAGCGAGCACGGCGATTTTTCTGATCGGTGACGTATCAGTTGGCGGCTGGGGGCACTTTCGAAGTTGGGGGAGCATTATCGCCGGTGCAACGTTGGGTCTCGCTCACGAGCAATGCGCTCGACATCACTACCGATATTGTTCAGGCTTTCGCAGAAGTCGGCTTAGACTCGACTATCACGGCCGGTTCGTGTAGGCCTTCTCCGCACGCCATACGAATTCCGCGACCAGGGCCGCCAATCGCGATCGCAGGCCCGGTGGCAGATCATGCCCCATTCCCTCGATCAGAATCAGTTCTGCGCCCGGAATGGCATCCGCTGTTGCACGCCCACCACTGACGTCGCACATACTGTCTGCCAAGCCGTGAATCACGAGGGCAGGGACGGTGAGCTGCCGCAGGCGCACCGTTCGATCTCCAGAGGCGAGTGTTGCGACCGCTTGTCGAGCAGTGCCGACTGGATCGTGACAGCGGTCGTAAGCGCGACCTGCCCGCGTGGCGATTTCACTTTCGTCGCCTGGGTATCCGGGCGAGCCCACCACGCGGGCAGCTCGGATCATCTGCTGAATGACCTGCTCGCGAGTCACGGCTGGCGGCCCGGAGAAGACTGCCTGGAGCACTTCCGGCGATGGCTGCCCGACTTGCATGCTGCCGGTGGTTGACATCATCGAGATAAGCGACATGACGCGCTCAGGATGATTGATGGCGATTGTCTGCGCGATCTGGCCGCCCATGGAGGCGCCAGCGACGTGCGCCTTTTCGATACCAAGGTGGTCGAGCAGCGCCACCGCGTCAGCGGCCATATCGGACAAGGTGTAGGACACCGACGACAGATCGCCCGCTAGCACAGCGGGCAGATTCGGGACGAGAGAATCCTTTAAGTGGGTGGAGAGCCCTGAGTCGCGGTTGTCAAAGCGGATCACTTGCAAGCCGCTGTCGACCAGTGCGTGACAAAATGCGTCCGGCCAATGAATGGATTGCGCGGCAATCCCCATGATCAGCAGTATGGCTGGCGCATCCGGCCTTCCAAGACGCTGGTATGCGATATCAATCCCGGCAGCCCCGATCTTCGACGCCGTCTGGTCGATTATTGAGAAATCGAGCTTGTTGGTCAGTTCAGCCATCCTTCGTTGATGCTACTCGAATACGGGATCGAAAACCTAGCATTTTTTTACCGATTCATGGGATTTATCTGTTGTATTATCAATGCGTTAGATTTGGACTGCGGGTTTTGCTATTGTGGAACTGGAGAGGCTGGAATCAGCGTTCTCCCGCGCAACGCCCCGGGGACCTCATTTGTCGCCTCAAAGGTCAGATTTCCTCAAACGCCGTTGGAGCATGTTGAACTAATTCCCGCTGCACCAGAGCAGGCGCCGGTCGTGGCGAATCTGCTGGAATTGTATGCCCACGATTTCAGCGAATTTCTCCGTCTGGAGTTAGGTGCTGATGGACGGTTCGGATACCAGCCTCTGGCGCTTTATTGGAGCGAACCCGGCCGCTATCCCTTCCTGATTAGAGTGGACGGGAAACTGGGAGGGCTTGCACTGGTGAAGACGGCCGAAAACGCTCGGGGTGAAACCGTCTGGGACATGGCGGAGTTCTTCATCGTTCGCGCTTACCGCAGAAACGGAATCGGCACGACGGCCGCGCACCAACTGTGGAGGAGATTTCCGGGGCGGTGGGAAGTGCGCGTGATGCAATTGAATCGAGCGGGCCTCAATTTCTGGGAACGTGCCATCACGACATGGAGTGGTGAGGTGATCCTGCCGGCGCGGGTGGAAAGAGATGGGAAGGGCTGGCACGTATTCGCATTCGAATGTAAGCACGTTGATTAGGATGTGCCCACCCGCTTGCGCAACTCGCGTCCTCCGATTTAGCATCCCTTTCGTTAACGAGGCTCTCAAGGGTTATCGTTACCTACGGTGCGTAACGCGTGAAGACGAGATCGCTAGCCTTGGCCTGATTGTGGCAGGGGAAGCAGCTTTTCATTGACGCTGCGGGGGCGGGTTTGCCGTCTATGAACGTCGCGAACCCCCAGCCGCCCGTCGCGGCGTACTTCGCCGAGTCCTTGACCATAAACTGAATGTTCGTGGGCGGGCCGGGGACGAAAGATTGGGCCTGGCCAAAGACTTTATTGTTTTCCGGCGACGGGACGTGACTATAGTGCAACGCGGCAATGATGGTGCCGTCCGGGAAGGGAAGCTTCCCCTCGCGGTAGGCCTTGATCGCAACATCGTTGCCCAAAACGGCGCCAAGACTATTGAGGTTGCCTTCTTCGTGGGCCGAGGAGATCCACTTCCAATCCCGGTATCCGGGGGGAATTTTTGTTACGAAGATCGGAGCGGCATCGCTATCGGTGTTTCCAAACACGGGAGCCACGTAGGCGACCACGCCACCCATCGTCGCTACCGCAACCAGCAAGAAACTGAACTGTTTCATAAATTGTCCTTCCTTCAAACACTCAGAACTCGATCACATTGTTGGTGTGCAAACAGCACACCAACTCGCGTTGTCGCGTCAGGCGGTTGAATTGAAAGTGCTTTTGAAACTCGGGCGGCGCGTTGTAGATGTCAACTGTCCAATCCTGGTCTCGAAAAGGCGTCCCGTCCGTAAGAGTGTCGTCCGATGGCCTCAATTTCGACGTATGATTTGGCAAGGACTAGTTATGACCACTCGTTGGACCGCTCTGGTCGCTGCCGGATGGATGCTTTCCTCGGTCGCGGCGTTAGCCCAGCCGCCTTCCGATGCGGAGATCCGCAAAATCCTCATGGAGCGAGTAGGCAACGATAGCTCCGGCATGGCCATTGTGGTCGGCGTGATTGATGCGAACGGCCGCAGAGTCATCGCGTATGGGAGCCTTGCCAGGAACGATAAGCGGCGCCTTGATGGCGATACCGTGTTCGAGATCGGCTCGATGACCAAGGTATTCACATCGCTGCTGCTTATGGACATGACGCGCCGCGGCGAAGTCGCTTTGGCAGACCCCGCATCGAAGTACCTTCCGCCCGGCGTGAAGATTCCTGAACGTAACGATCGAAAAATCACGCTTGCGGATCTGTCTACACAAAGCTCCGGCCTCCCGCGAATGCCCGCCAATTTCGCTCCCAAAGACAACGCGAATCCTTACGCTGATTATTCCGTGCAGCAGATGTACGATTTCCTTTCCGGATATCGGTTGACGCGCGACATTGGCTCGCAGTACGAATACTCTAATCTGGGCGTCGGGCTTCTAGGACATGTGCTTTCGCTGCGCGCGGGGATGAGTTATGAAGCACTGGTGCGTTTGCGAATCTGCGATCCGCTGGGGATGGCCAATACACGCATTACGCTGACGCCTGATATGAAGGCGCATCTTGCCGTCGGCCACAGCGAAACCCTTGCGGCTGTGGCGAACTGGGATCTACCGACGCTCGCTGGCGCCGGCGCTCTGCGGTCGACTGCCAACGATATGCTCACTTTCCTGGCTGCCAATCTTGGTTACCTCAAAACTCCGCTCGCTCCAGCGATGGAGGATGAAGTATCGGTGCGGCGTTCGGCGGGCTCGCCTGGTCTGGAGATCGCGTATGCGTGGCATATTCAAACCAAAGACGGTAACGCGATCATCTGGCACAATGGCGGCACCGGCGGCTATCGCACATACATGGGTTACGACCCGAAGGCGCGAGTGGGCGTGGTCGTGCTTTCGAACATCTCGACGCCTGCCGGGCAGGACGACATCGGCCGCCATTTGTTAAACGCCAGTTACCCGTTGCTCAAGGTCAGTCCACCGGCGGAACACGCAGAGATCGCTGGACATTAAGATCCTCAGAAGCGCCAGCAGTTCCTGAAACGCTCTACGGTTGAGGGGCTGAGGGACGAAAACTGTCGATCGCCGCGGCTTCGTCGTCGAAGGTCTCCAGCAACGCATCGATCCGGGCGATGTTTAAAACCTGCCGCACCCTGGGCTCCGGATTCAGCAGCTTCAGCACTCCCGCGTTCTTGATGGCATGGCAATAGCAGCTCATCAACACGCCCAGTCCGGAGCTATCGATCCGGCTTACCCTGCTCAGGTCGATCAGCACCCTGCTCTCGTTCGGGGTACGAACGACTCGCGCGAGCTCGTTCAATTCCAAAGAAGCCGCGAGCAACTGCGTGCCTTGCGCGAATCGAAGCACGGTGACGTCTTCAACGCGCCCGCGTTCCAAGCCAGGCGTGCCGACCGCATGGATCAGCAGTTCGGTGGCGCGCATTTCTTCAAAACACCCGGAGCAACCGAGGTAATGCTCCTCCCACTCATCAGCCACCTCGGTTGCCAGACGACGCTCCAGATACCGGAGAATCAACTCTTCTCGGACCACTGGGTCTCTATGGAAATCCATCTCCATACCCCCTAGTGCCCTGAACCGCCGGGATGTTTCGCCTGTTCCAAATAAATTGCACGAAATCTTTCTTTCGCCCGGAACAGGATCACCCGGAAATTCTCGTCCGTCAGCGCCATTTTCTTCAGGATCTCGGCCCTGGGTTTTTCCTCCAGATAGAACGCCCGCAATACTTTGCGGTCGCGCTCGGCGAGTTGGTCCAGCCCGTGGGCAACGGCCTGCCGCAGTTCGAACGCATCCGATTCGGGCAACCCCCGAGGGGGAGGCTCCGGCACGATTTCCGGCATCGGAGCATTCCTCATATTTCGCCGGCGGTATTCGGAAACCACGTTGCGGCAGATTCCGTGGACGAACGCGCCGATCGCTTCCGGGTTGTGGATCTTATGATCCCGCCCGGCCAACAGGAATCGCGTCAAGGTTTCCTGAACGATGTCGTCGACATCCGGGCAGTAAAAACCCACGTCGTAGCGGACCTTGAATCGTATCCTCGACCGGAGCTCCCCAAGCTCGCGATCCGACAGATTCATGTCCGCCCCGCCTGCTGACGACTTCGAAGCGGCCATCACGCTAAGGGTATCAACTTTGGGGCCAGGGTTTGAACCCTGCGGGTTAAGGCAGCGTGTTGCAGCAACGATCGCCGGTTCTGTAAGCTGAGACCTCGGCGTCGCGCTATGACTATTGAAGCCACCGAACTCGAAAAGGCGATCCTGCTGAAGGTGAGCGGCCGTATGGACGCCGAAAACGCGCCCCGGTTTGAACAGGCCTGCGAGCAATGGATCCAGGGCGGAGCCAAGCATCTGATCGCGGACCTGGATGGTCTCGAGTATGTCAGCAGCATGGGCCTGCGCTCATTCCTATTGGTGGCGCAGAAGCTGCAACCGTTGCGGGGGTCGCTGATCCTGTGCGGGCTCAGCGGCCTTCCGCGGCAGGTTTTTGAAATGACCCGCCTGATCGGCCTGTTTCCGGTTTTCGAAACTTCCGGGCAAGCGCTCGCGACATTATAGGGAATCGCCGTGATGGAATCGCCCGCGCATCGGCTGGTCCTGCCCGCTTGCGTGGAATCCCTGGAACAGTTTCGCGAGTTTGTCCGCGCGGGCGCCGCTGCGTGTGGCATCGCGTCCGCGGAAATCGAGAAGCTGGACCTGGTAATGGAAGAGATCCTGATGAACGTGGCGCGCTACGCCTACGCTCCGGACACGGGGAAGGCCGAAGTTGCTCACTGGCCGACATCGCCCGGACGGCTGCGCGTCGAGATTTCCGATCAGGGCCGTCCATTCGACCCGCTCACTGCCGATCTGCCGGACCTCTCACGCGGGCTGGCGGACCGGCCGATCGGCGGACTGGGAGTGTTCCTGGTGCGGACTCTGGTCGATTCCATAGCCTACCGCCGGGAGGACGGACGCAACATCCTGTCCTTCGAGTTCCCGGGACGAAGCTAGTGGTGTGCGTCACAAATTCCAACTCTTCTGGAACAAGGTGGGGCGGACCCCTGGTCCGCGGCCGACGCCCTCGTCGGCCTTTGGCTTCAGCACGCCAGCCGGGCCGGGGGCCCGGCGCGGACGAGGGCGTCCGCCCCACTTAATGTGCGATCTGTGTGACGCACTACACTAGGAGAAAGTTTTTTATCGTCCCTGTAACATTCGATGGGAATTGTGTCACTCTGTTATGAACGAGGGAAAGGGTTCACATGACCACACTACGCAAATGGCGGTTTCCGATCCTGATTGGCGCCGGTCTCATCGCAGCCGGCACCCTGTTTTACGTTGCCAATTACCGCATCAATCCGGAGAAGACGCAAGGCGCGATCGGCAAGCGTGACGTTTATCGCGACGGCCAGGTGGCGACCGCCGATGTCGGCACTCCGGGAGCGGCTCCGGTCGCGGTCAAGGCCGTTCTGGAGAGCGGCGAATTCAAGGCTTTGGCCAAGGATGCGGCGTTCCAGGAAGTGCTGAAGAGCGAATCGTTCGCGCAGCTTTCCACTGACCCGGCGTTCGTAAGCCTGCTGTCCAATGTTCACTTTCAGAGCCTGACCCACAGCGACTCGTTCGCCGGGCTGATCCATAACTCAGCGGCCCAGGGATCCAACGGCGCGGACGACGGCAACCGCCTCTTGGACGGGCTGAAGCTGAATGCAGAGTACTCGGAGCTGGTCCACAGTTCGGCCTTTCAGGGGATGGTGCATCAGCAGGCGTTCATGAACTTGCTGCGGCTTAGCTCGTTTCAGCAAATGATGAGGAACAGCCAGTTCGCATCCCTGGTTTCCCAAGCCTCGTTCCAGAACGCGCTGTTGAGCGGCAACGCGGCGAATCTCAGGCTCGGGATTCATATCAACTAGTTAGTGAATTCTTGACGGTCAAGCGGCGGTTAGCGGCGTTGGGACTCCTCGTGGTGTGGAGTTCCGCGTTCGCTGACGCCGCTCGTCCCAAGATTTTCATCCAGGCCTCGGAACACATCGAGGTTCTGTACTACAGCCCTGCCCACGAATACCTGGTCACGCATCTCATCCGCTCGTATGAGAATGCGCTGAATTTCGAACACAATCTGTTTCACTTCACGCCATCCAAGAAAGTCACCGTTCTTCTGGACGATTTCGGCGACTTCGGCCACGGCGCGGCCGGCACGGTCCCCTCCAATTTCATCGACGTCGGCATCGCACCCTTTAGCTACACCTACGAAACGCTGCCCGCCAATGAGCGCATGACGTGGATCATGAATCATGAATCCATCCACATCGTGATGGGCGACAACGCCAATTCGATCGATCGCCGCTTCCGCTCGATTTTCTTCGGCAAGGTCGCGCCCACCGATGAAGATCCGATTTCGGTGCTGTACAGCTCGCTCACCAGCCCGCGGCATTATTCCACGCGCTGGTTTCATGAAGGCATCGCGACGTTCATGGAAACGTGGATGGCGGGCGGCCTGGGTCGCGCCATGGGCGGATGGGACGAGATGGTGTTTCGCACCATGGTTCGGGACGACGCTTATATCTACGACATGGTCGGCCTGGAATCGGAAGGAACCGCGGCGGATTTTCAGACCGGTGCGAACTCCTATCTGTACGGGACGCGCTTCATGACCTGGTTGTGCGATCAGTACGGCCCTGAGAAACTGCTCGCCTGGATCACCAGAAGCGAGAATACGCGGCGCTATTTCGGATCGCGATTCGCGCAGGTGTACGGAATGGGGATGGATGCGGCGTGGAAATTGTGGATCGCCGACGAGCGGCGTTTTCAGCAGTCGAATCTTGCCGAGATCCGCAAGTACCCGGTCACACAGCCGCAGCGGTTGACCACCAAAACCCTGGGATCGGTATCGCGCGCCTATTACGATTCGAAAGATAAAGTGATTTACGCGGCCATTCGCTACCCCGCGCACATGGCCAGCATAGCGGCGATTCACACGGACAATGGCGCCGCCGAAAATGGAGCAATCGAAGAGCTGAAGGATATTAAAGGTCCCGCGCTGTATTACGTGACTTCGCTCGCCTGGGACCCGGCGGGGCGCAAGTTGTATTACACCACCGATAACAATGACTGGCGCGATCTGAACGTGTATGACGTCGACACGCATCATGCGCAGCGCCTGATCAAAGACAATCGCACCGGCGACCTGGCGTTCAACTCCGCAGACCGGTCGCTGTGGGGCGTGCGCCATGAAAACGGCCGTTCTTTTCTGGTGGAAATTCCGGCGCCGTATCGCACCACCGAGACGCGCCGCGAGTTCGCTTACGGCGACGACATTTTCGACATCGACATCTCGCCCGACGGCCGCTATTTGACCGGCGCCATTTCCGACGTAAGCGGCAAGCAGAAACTGGTCCGCTTTCAAATCGACCAGTTGCGGAAGGGCGACGCGCCGTTTGAAGTGCTGCACGATTTCGAATACAACTCGCCGGGGAATTTCGTTCATTCGGCAGACGGCCGTTATTTGTACGGCTCGTCGTATGAGACGGGCGCGTCGAATCTGTTCCGCTACGATATCGAAACCAAGAAGATGGACGCGATCAGCAACGCCGAGAGCGGTCTGTTCCGTCCGATACCGCTGGCCGATGGAAGCCTGATCGCGTTCGAATACACCAGCCGGGGATTTGTTCCGGCGCGGGTTCCTACCAAGCCGCTCGAAGACGTGAGCGCGATCAAATATCTCGGCCAGGTGACGCTCGACAAGTATCCCGAGCTGCGCACCTGGAAGTTGCCGCCGCCGGCTTCAGTCAAATCGGAAAATCTGGTGACACACGCGGGCGCTTACGATCCGGTGCGCAACGTGCAACTGATTTCGGCGTATCCCATCGTGCAAGGCTATGCCGCGCAGAGCGGGAGTACCGCCGCGGTGGGTATGCGTGCCGAATTCGCCGACCGGCTCCGCCTGGCGGGCGTGAACGTGGACGCGAGTTTTTCGCCCGATCCAAATCTCCCTTCCAATCAGCGGGCACATGTTTCCTTCGACGCGCATCTGTGGGAATGGAAGCTCACTGGTGCGTACAATTACGCCGATTTTTACGATCTGTTCGGTCCCACCAAAGTCAGCCGCAAGGGCGAATCGTTGAAGCTCGAGCATTCTCAATTTCTGATTCACGATTTACCGCGCTCGCTCACTTTTGATTGGAGCGTGGGAGGCTACTCCGATCTGGATCGTCTGCCGGAATACCAGAATGTGTCCACCAACGTGCGCGATCTGTTCGAAGCAAACGCGGCGCTGAAATATTCGAATCTTGAGAAAGCGCAGGGCGCGGTCGACGATGAAAAAGGAACCAGTTGGGGAATTTATTCGCGCCTGTATTATTCGCACTCGGCATTTCCGCGCGTATGGGGGAATTACGATCGCGGATTTCTGCTGCCGAAAAACAGCGCCTTCTGGATACGATCCTCGGCCGGCAAATCGCTGGGCGATTTCACCAGCCCGTTTGCGAGCTTTTACTTCGGCGCGTTCGGCAACAACTATGTCGACCATGGGACCATCGACCGGTATCGCGATTACTACAGTTTCCCGGGCGTAGGCATCGATGCGATCGGCGGGCGCAGCTTCGGGAAGCTGATGGGGGAATATAATCTGCCGCCCCTGCGCTTTCGCCGCGTCGGCTCGACTTGGGGCTACGTCAACTGGGCGCGGCTGACCTTGTTTTCATCCGGCCTGATGACTAATTTCACCAGCGATCCAAGTTCAACAGGCGGGCGCGCCGGATTCGTCAACCTCGGCACACAGCTCGACTTCCGGCTGGTATTGTTCACGTATCTGAACGCGACGCTATCGGGCGGATACGCGGCGGCCGATCACGACGGCCACGTTTCAACCCAATACATGGTATCGCTAAAGATCCTGTGATATTTTCCGGTTCTCCGCGATTGATTCTCGAGCAGACCACCGTCAGCGTGCTGCCGGTATTGTTGTTTCTGTTCGCGCTCGCGTGGATCGACACCTATAAGTTGCTGACGCTCGGGCGCGTGCTGCGGCCGGTAGCAGTGGGCTGCGCGGTGGCAGTGCTGTGCTACGGGATCAACACCGGTGTGTACGCGGCAGGGATCGTATCCCCCGCGATCTGGAGCCGCTCCGGCGCGCCGGTAATTGAAGAAATCGCCAAAGCTTTGTACGTCGCGTGGCTGCTGCGAACCAATCGCGTGGGGTTCATGGTTGATACGGCGATCTCAGGCTTCGCCGTGGGCGCGGGCTTCGCGCTGATCGAAAACCTGACGTACCTTCCCGATTTTTCAAATACAGGTCTGGTGTCGAGCGCGATCCGCGGTCTGGGCACCGCGATGATGCACGGCGGCACCACCGCCATTTTCGGGACCGTGTCAGCGAATTGGAGCGAGATCCGCGGCTCCCGGTCGCTATGGACGTTTTCGCCCGGGATTGTGATCGCGATCGTGATTCACGTGCTCTACAATCAGCCGCTATGGCGCCCGGTGATGGCCGCCGTTGTCGTGCTGGTGAGCCTGCCTCCCGTGATCGCGTTCATTTTCTGGCGCAGCGAAAAGGCTCTTGAAAACTGGCTGGGCAGCAAACTGGACAAGGACATCGATCTGCTCCAAATGATCGCCACCGGCACCTTCAGCCAATCGCCCGCGGGCACTTATCTGCACTCGCTGAAGAGCAGCTTTTCAACGTCGATCCTGGGCGACATGCTTTCCTATCTATATCTGTCGCTCGAACTGAGCGCCCGCAACAAAGGAGATCTGCTGCGCCGCGAGATGGGCTTTCCGGTCGAGCCCGATCCGCTGTTGGAGGCGCAGTTGAAGGAGCTCAAATTTCTGGAATCTCAGATCGGCCGCGCCGGGAAGATGGCGCTGAGTCCTCTGCTGGGCCAGAGCCGGCGCGACATCTGGGAACTGCGGAACCGGCTGGATTGAATCATTTGGTCCAACTTCCCATTGGGGAACCACGCTGCCAGCGGCGGAGGAGCAGCAAGTCAACCAAGAGAACCAGAGCTTTGCCGTGTGATTCAGTGGGTTCGTCATGTTATCCTACGCATTCAGTTTGAGACCACTTTTGCTACCGCGTTCTCTCTGTACTCACCCGCATATATGAAGCTCACGTGGACCAAGACCGACGAGGCGCCGGCGCTCGCGTCGTACGCGCTGCTGCCCATCCTGCGAGCCTATTTCAAGGAGACAGGGGTCGAAATCGAAACGGCTGACATCTCGCTGGCCGGCCGCATTGTCGCCACCTTCCCGGAATGTCTTAGACAGGACCAAAAAATTCCCGACGAGTTGACGCGCCTGGGGGAGTTGGCCAAGACCCCGGATGCCAACATCGTTAAGCTGCCCAACATCAGCGCCTCGATTCCGCAGCTCCGGGACGCGATTGCGGAACTTCAGAGCAAGGGCTACCACATTCCGGACTATCCGGACGCCCCCTCTACAGAGGAGGAGCGCGCGGTGCAGGCGCGGTTTGGCACGGTCCTGGGCTCTGCCGTAAATCCCGTGTTACGCGAAGGCAATTCCGATCGGCGCGCTCCCCGGGCCGTGAAAGCGTTCGCGCGGAAGCATCCGCAAAAGTTGAAGCCCTGGCCGAAATCCGGATCGGTGACGCGCGTCGCCCACATGAGCAACCAGGACTTCTTTGGCACCGAGAAATCCGTGACCATGAGTTCCGCAACGGGCGTGCGTATTGAGTTCGTGGATTCCACGGGCGCCGTGAAAGTCCTGAAGCCGACAATCCCGCTGATCGCCGGCGAAGTCTTAGACTGTGCCGTGCTGAACGTCGCGGCGCTGCGGAAATTCTATGCGGAGCAGATCGCTGCCGCTAAAGCTGACCACGCGCTGTTCTCGCTGCATCTGAAGTGCACCATGATGAAGGTTTCCGACCCCATCATGTTCGGGCACTGCGTGTCCGTGTATTTCGCCGATGCCCTGCAGAAACATGCGCGCGTCCTGGCGGAGATCGGCGCTGACGTAAACAACGGATTGGCCGACGTGCTCAGCAAACTCGACCAGCTTCCGGCTGAGAAAAAGGCTGAGATTGAAGCTGATATCGCAGCCTGTTACAAAGACCGACCCGGTCTGGCGATGGTGGATTCGCGTAAGGGCAAGACCAACCTGCATGTTCCCAGCGACGTGATCATCGACGCATCCATGCCAGTGGTGATCCGTGACGGCGGCAAGATGTGGAACAAACAGGATGAACTGCAAGATACGGTTGCCGTGATCCCGGACCGCTGCTACGCCACCATATATCAAGCTGTGATCGAGGACTGCAAGCACAACGGGCAGTTCGATCCGGCGACCATGGGTAGCGTGTCCAACGTTGGGCTGATGGCACAGAAGGCCGAGGAGTACGGTTCGCACGACAAGACGTTCGTCGCACCTGGGAATGGCACGATTCGCATCGTCGTGAACGGGGGCGAGGACGGCGGCAAGGCTCTGCTCGAACAGATCGTCGAGCGTGGCGATATTTTCCGCGCCTGCCAGACGAAAGACGAGGCCATCCGCGATTGGGTGAAGCTAGCCGTGACACGGGCACGGGCCACCGGCACACCCGCGGTGTTCTGGCTCGACCCGGATCGGGGGCACGATGCGCAAATCATTCAGAAGGTGAAAACCTACCTGGCTGGCCACGACCTCGCCGGCCTGGAAATCAAGATCATGACGCCCGTGGACGCCATGAAATTCTCGCTGCAGCGAATTCGCCGCGGCGAAGACACCATCTCCGTCACCGGTAACGTGCTTCGCGACTATCTCACCGATCTGTTCCCGATTCTCGAGTTGGGGACCAGCGCCCGAATGCTGTCGATCGTGCCGTTGCTGCAGGGCGGCCAATTGTTCGAAACCGGAGCCGGCGGTTCGGCGCCCAAGCACGTGCAGCAGTTTGTGAAAGAAGGTCATCTGCGCTGGGACTCGCTCGGCGAGTACTGTGCGGTAGTGCCCTCGCTGGAACTGATGGCGACGAAAGGCGGCAACTCCCGCGCGGGCGTCCTTTCGAAAACGCTGGATCAGGCCGTCGGCCAGTATCTGGAAGACTCCCGCTACCCATCCCCGAAGGTCAATGAGATCGACAACCGCGGCTCGACGTTCTATCTCGCGATGGCGTGGGCAAAGGCACTCGCCGCCCAGGACGAGGACCGGGATTTAAAGCTACGCTTCGCTTCGATAGTTGCCGCGCTGACGGCCGCCGAGGGAAAGATCACGCAGGAGTTGTTAGCGGCGCAGGGCAACCCAGTGGACATCGGTGGGTACTATTTCCCGGACGTCGATAAGTGTGTCGCAGCGATGCGGCCCAGCGCTACATTGAACGCGATCATCGATCGAATGTAGTTCCTGAACCTAACATGCCTTTGAGATTCGCCGGTGCGTTAAAGTAGACGAGTTGGACGCCCGCCTCAAGCTGAGCCCCGAAGCCCTCCGATCCCTTGCATCGATGGAGGGTGCATTCGTTCTCCCGCTGGTGGAGAGAAAGACAGCCAGGCACCATCCACCGGCAGCGCGGCCACGGAATCCCTGGCCCGGTTGGGCGGCAACGGCGGTGGTTACCGCGATCGCGTACGCGATCCACTACCTGCCGTTCGAGCCATTTCGTGTCGAAGCAGCTTCGGGTCTTCGCCGGCCAGTCAGCGCCGCGATTCTCGCGATCTTCGTCGGCGCCATCGCAGCGGCGCTTCTGAAAATCGAGGCGCGGGTACGCGAAGGCGTCAAGGACGTGGTCCGCAAGACGATCCCCCTGACCATCGTGTTGACCGGCGCGAGCCTGAGCTTCGCCAACGCGAAGGCGATCGGCCTGCGAGCCTGCGGCGTGATCGTGGGGACCATGCTGGTGGCGTTGGGATCGGCCTGGCTTTTCGGAAAGATGTTGGGCGTGCGGCCGCGAACCAGCCTGCTGATCGGTTCGGGCACGGCGATCTGCGGGAATAGCGCGATCGTCGCGATCGCTCCGCTCATCGACGCCGAGGATCGCGATCTGATGTTGTCGATGGGCGCGATCAACGTCCTCGGCCTGGCGCTGATGTTCGCGAGCCCCTTGATTGGCGGCGCGATCGGCTTCGACGATTCGGGCTACGGAGTGTGGGCGGGATCGACGATTCATGCGGTTCCACAAGCGGTAGCGGCGGGATTCGCATTCAGCGAGAAGGCGGGCGGCCTGGCAACTCTGGTCAAGCTGGTGCGCGTAGCGATGCTCGCGCCGCTGTTGATCGTTCTCGCATTCGCCTATCGGCATTCGCGCAAGGGAAAAGAAAAGGCCGGCGTGACGATCCATTATGGTCGCCTGATTCCTCCGTTCCTGTGGGGATTTTTTGGATTGTTCCTGCTGAATACGCTGCGCTGGCTGCCCGCGCTGCAGTTCGCGAGCGGATATTCGGTGAACCTGGCGGACGTGCTGGCGGAGGTAGGCAATATTTCGCTGGCGGTGTCGATGGCGGCGATGGGGCTCGAGATCGATTTGAAGATGTTCGTCAAACTCGGCGGGACAGCGCTCGCGGTGGGGGCGCTGGCGAGCGCGGCATCGTGTGTCGCGAGTTGGGCGATGATTCGGTTGTTGCTGTAGGTGGAGCGCGCGTGACGAGGATGATAGCGTCGTGAGTCTTGCCCTTTCAGGATCGAGACCGTCGCTGTCGCTCTGAATCTAGCCGCATCAACACCTTCTTATATAGAGAGGAAAAGGCGGTCGTGCTGATCTTCGTGTACATGCTCTGCGCGATCTCGCCCTCTGGCTTCCCCACAGGGATATCAAGAACCGTATCCGCAACCGCGGTGAACGTCAGTAAAAAGATGTCGTGATACTCTTCCGGCTGATTCTCAAGTCTCTTGCGCGCGGCGCCCAGGAACCGACTCATGCGCTCCAACTCCGCCCCCGTATCTGCCGAGCGTTCTGATAAATCGTCTCTAAGAAGAGCGCACAAAGCAGCGATGGCGAAGTATACGCGGTAGCGGGGCTTGTCATCGTTATAAAAGCGCTTAAAAAGACTCGTATATTCTTCACCTGAGAATGTAGTCTCGCAAAGCGTAATGGCCCGACGGCTCTCCTTGAGCAACAAAAGCAGAACCGCAAATACAGCCTCGTCTCCGGCAGGCGCATCATACAGGCCTTCGAGGATGTCTCCGCGAAGCTCGGTGTAATTTCCCTCGAATAGATTATTGGGTTTACGACTGAACAATCCGAGCACAAGGACTTTTAGCTCATCGTAATCGACCTTACTCCGATAAATGGTGTTCAGAACAGAAGACGCGTTGATGCTTGTTTCGGTCTCAACCGCGTAACCAAGCGTTAGCGCGACCTTTCGTACCAGCTGAGGACGAAGATAACGCGCGAGGTCCAGATCGACGCGAGTTACAGGATTCTGGTAGTTGGCGGCCTTGGCGATGTCCCATGCGTCAGAGGTCCGTACAATCTTGACCGGGACCATACAGGAATCGGCAACGGGTGCACAGTGTACGAGACACATAGTGGTTTGACAGCCATTGACGATTGCAGCCATCGAGAGCTCTGCAACGCCGTCGTCTTTCACGACCACACCGGTTGCTCGGAATGTCAATCCGTTGTTTCGGGCGAGCATCTTCTCTGGCTCACTGGAAATTGTATTGATGATCTCTTGATTTACAGTTGATCGTGTCGTCACGACCTTGCCGCTAGTCGTTCCTAAAAAGTCCCGGATGTTCTCAAAAAACAATGAGTCACCATGCAACTCATAGAGATCAACGAGGTCCTTCCCAGCGACCGTCCCGAGAAAAATCTCGTTGCACTCGTGCCATCGGCTTTGCGAACGGAGGGAAATGTTCGCCGGTATCAGATGAGACTTGCGGTACAGCTGCTGCAGTAGCGTCAGAATCTTCGGGCCGTCGACAATAAAAAGGCGCTTCTCGTTAACCAACAACTGATAGAAATCACGTGACGCGAGCGTTGACTCTTCATATTTCGCAATTACCCCGTCGAGCTTGGAAGAGGTTGCCAGAACGAACGTTGGTATCGGAGCCAGTTGTGGGACTGGGTCTGAAATCGGAAACAGAGTTGGCGGGGCTTCTGGCGCCGCGAGGTTGTTTCCGAAGTTCCGAAATTTACTGATGATAGTGTCGAATTCGTCTTTTCCCCTAACTTTGTACTTCGATTGAGCGCACAGCATCCGGGCGTCGTCAGTTTGAGATGTATAAAGATCAACGCCCCCGTCGTAACTTTTCTTTTCGGAGGGACGCAACGGCGGAAATTCTTGGCCTTCCGGAGTGAGCTCGATCACTTTCAGTGCCAAATCTAGAAAAGTATCCCCCCGTTCGTTGGATCCGAGCGGACCGAAATGCTCGTCGAAGTGGGACGTGAGATTCTCAAACGATTCTAGAAAGGTCGGCAGGCGTTCCGTAGCGGTCACGGCCGGCGCCTCAGATTGTGGAACGTTCACTTGAGGTGGTGTGGGCGGTACCCATTTTTGAACGCGGGACGGCATTTCGTTAGCATATCGCACCGCTTGATGGGAGCGGCATGCGAGCCGGTTTCAGTCCGACAAGATGTTTGGGTACGCAAGAGAGAAAATCGAAGTCATTGATTCTGGCTCGGCGAACGGAGATGTTGTCGTCGACGCGTCGCGGCAGAAATCCCCAATGCGTCGATAAGCGCTGAACCAAAACGCTGCCAATGCAGCACGCAAATCAAAATCCTTCATTGATGCGACGATATGTCGCGTGGCGAGCCGAGGCCTACGATATACTCGCCCCTATGAAACTATTTGCGCTCGTACTAGTGCTGTCCGTAGCTGCGTTCGCCCAGGACGAACCAGCGCCCGCCGGCCGGGGTGGCCGCGGCAACCAGGACCCCATCAACGAACGCACCTTCGCCTCCCTGCGCGCCCGCCAGATCGGCCCCGCCATGATCTCCGGCCGCATGCTCGCAGATCGCCATGTTCCCCGACGCATTCCAGCCACTACATGATCGCGCTGGCCGCGGGCAACATCTTCATGACCGAGAACAACGGCACCACCTGGACTCCGGTGTTCGAAAACTACGGATCGTTTTCCATCGGCTGGATCACCATCGACCCGAAGAATCCCTCCATCGTCTGGGTCGGCACCGGCGAGAACAACAGCCAGCGCGCCGCGGCCTATGGCGATGGCGTCTACAAGAGCGAAGATGGCGGCCGCACCTTCCGCAACGTCGGCCTGAAATCCTCCGAGCACATCGCCCGCATCGTGGTCGACCCGCGCGATTCCAACGTGGTCTACGTTGCCTCGCAAGGTCCGCTCTGGAAGGGCGGCGGCGATCGCGGCCTCTTCAAAACCACCGACGGCGGCAAGACCTGGTCGCAGAGCCTCATCAAGGTGGACGACTACACCGGCTGCACCGACGTCGCTCATGGATCCCGACGAATCCCGAGCATCCTGCTCGCCGCCACGCACCAGCGCCAGCGCAGCTATTTCGGCATCATTCACGGCGGTCCCGGGCAGCGCTCTGTGGCGTTCCCTCGACGCCGGCAAGACGTGGACGCAAGGTGCAGGGCGGCTTTCCGCAGGGCCAGGGCGAAATCGGCCTCGGCCGCATCGGACTGAACTACGCGCCCTCCAATCCCAAAATGATTTACGCCGAGGTGGAAGGCACCGGAGGCAACGGCGGCCTGTACCGCTCGGTCGATGGCGGCGTCACGTGGGAACGGCGCAACACCTCCGATCAGCAGGCGCAGTATTACGCCAAGGTGGTGGTCGATCCCGCCAACCCCGATCGCGTCTACATCATGGGCGTCAACATCTCGGTCTCCGACGATGGCGGCCGCACCACCACCAGCCTCGGCACGCGCAACAAGCACGTGGACAATCACGATATCTGGGTCGATCCCAACAACACCAATCACTATATGGTGGGCTGCGACGGCGGTCTCTATGAAAGCTTCGATCGCGCCTCTACCTGGATCTTCAAGGAGAATCTTCCCACCGGCCAGTTCTACGACGTTGCCGTGGATGAAGACGTGCCGTTCTATCACGTCTACGGCGGCACGCAGGACAACAACAGCATTGGCTGCGCCGCGCGCACCAAGAACACCGTGCTGACCAACGCCGATTGCTTCGTCACCAACGGCGGCGACGGCTTCTATTCGCGCGTGGACCCGCAGGATCCCAACACCATCTACGCCGCCAGCCAGAACGCCGGCATCGTGCGCTTCGACAAGCGCACCGGCGAGCGCGTCTCCATCGAGCCGCAGCCCGCCAAGGGCGATCCGGCCCTGCGCTGGAACTGGGACGCCCCGTTCATGGTCAGCCCGCACTCCCACACGCGGCTGTACATCGGCGCGCAGAAGCTGTATCGCAGCGACGACCGCGGCGATTCGTGGGTCGCGGTGAGCCCCGATCTCACCCGGCAAATCGACCGCAACAAGCTGCCGCTGATGGGCAAGATCTGGCCCATCGACGCCATCCAGAAGAACGTCTCCACGGCGCTCTACGACAACATCTCGTCCATGGCCGAATCGCCCAAGAAAGAAGGCCTGATCTACGTCGGCACCGACGATGGCCTGGTGCAGGTCACCGAGGATGGCGGCAAGAACTGGAGCAAGGTCGATAAGCCCGCCGGCGTGCCGGAGAACGCCTACGTGCAGCGCATCGTGGCTTCGCAGCACGATGCCGGCACGGTCTACGTGGCCTACGAGAATCACCAGAACGGCGACTTCAAACCGTACCTGATCAAGAGCACCGACATGGGCAAGACGCTGGGTCAACATCTCCGGCAACCTGCCGGAGCGCGGCGGCGTCTACGTCCATCGCCGAAGACCACGTCAACAAGAACCTGATCTTCGCCGGCACCGAATTCGGCCTGTACTTCACCAACATCGGCGGCGAAAAGTGGATCAAGCTGAACGTCGGCCTGCCCACCACCAGGTGCGCGACCTGGCCATCCAGAAGCAGATGGACGACCTCGTGATCGGCACCTTCGGCCGCAGCATCTACGTGCTGGACGATTACAGCCCGCTTGCGCGTCGCCACGCCGCGAGATGATGCAGAAGGAAAGCGCGCATCTTCCCGGTCCGCAAAGGCGCTGGAATTCATTCCGTATAACACCGGTGGCGACCTGGGAACGAATCATTTCACGGCGCAGAATCCGCCCGTGGGCGCGACCATCACCTTCAACCTGCACGATGCCATCCGCACCAAGGCGCAGGAGCGGCAGCAGCGCGAACGGCAGGCCATCGCAGCGCGGCGAAACCGCGCCGTATCCCACGCCCGAAGAGCTGCGCGCGGAGTCTCTGGAAGAGCCGCCGGCCGATCATCGTCACCATCAAGGACGCCAAGGGCAACATCGTGCGGCGGCTCGATGAGCCGGCCACGGCGGGGATCTCATCGCGTCACCTGGGATCTGCGGAGCCAGGGCATCGGGCTGGCGCCCTCGGTTCCGCTAGGCGGCGGCGGCGCCGGCGGTCGCGGCGGCGGTGGCGGTCGCGGTGGCGCTGGCGCCTGCCGGCGGTGGCGGCGGTGGCGGCGCGGCGGCGGAGGCGGCGCCGGGGAGGTGGTGGCGAGATCGATCCCGAACTGGCTGGCGCAGTTCGGCGGCGGCCGCGGCGGTGGCGGCGGCGCCTTCGTGCTGCCCGGCAAATACACCGTCTCGCTAGCCAAGCGCGTCAATGGCGTCGTCACCGATCTGCCCGGATCCGAGACCATCGAAGTCGCTCCGGCCACACCCTACACGCAGGAAGAGCGCATCTCCATGGTGGATTTCCAGGAGAAGCTCAACAAGCTGCAGAAGGCACTGACCGCCACCCAGGAAGCCGCCACCGAAGCCGGCACGCGCCTCGATTCCATCAAGCGCGCCATCGATGCCACGCCTTCGCTTGCCCCCAAGTTCCACGAGCAGGCGCTCGGCTTGCAGCGCGATCTCGACTGCCATCAACCTGGCGCTCAGCGGCGACCGGATCTGGCGCTCCCACAACGAAGGAACGCCCGCGTCGATCTCCGAGCGCATCCAGGCAGCCGCCGGCCCGTTGCGCGGCACCACCAGCCATCCCACCAAGACGGCGATGGAGCAGTATCAGATCGGCTCCGACGAATTGGCGCGTACAGATTCCCGAAGCTGCAGCAAGCTGATCGATACCGACATCCGCAATTTGGAAAAGCAGCTGGATGCCGCCGGCGCGCCGCCTACTCCCGGCCGCCTGCCCGATTGGAAGGGCGGTAAATAAAACATTAGTGCAGCTGAGAGGTGTCGAGCACATCCTGTAGGACCACCTCGATTGGTCCATAAATCGAGTTGTGCCTTGTTCCCCGCTCATTCCCCACCACGATACCGTGTGACGCGAGCAGCCTGGTCCGTTCATTCACTTTTCCAAGGTCGGTCGTCAAATGTACCAGCGTTGTCGTGGTGTTGAATCGGTAACGTAGATCGTCGGGAGTCCACGCCGGCAACCGCTTCGTTAAATCGTCGTAACCCCACAAGTACAGCGAGTACGTCGAATCGTAATAACCTGTCAGATCAGAGGCGGCATTGCGCCCGTGTTCATGTGGGTCATACCAAAATCGAAGGTGGCGGGAGTAAGGGGTGTGAGAATCGACGAACACGCCCAACTGAACGATGGAATCAAAAGTGGCGCGATTCGCACCCCAGATATAACCAAGCGCTCCGTCGAGAGCTGGCCCAAGAAAAACTCCCACAAAAAGTAAACAAACGATAAGCGCATTCCGTAGTTTGCCGGACGGAAGAATCAGGAGCAGCGCGGCTACGATCGTAATTGCAAGCGTCGAGTACCAAATGTCCGATCCGGTTACGTGTCTCGCGATCGCGTATGTGCTGGGAACGACAAGTCCCACGATTGCCGTTGCGAGATAAATCAGTCGATCACTCTTCGCTATGGCGTTAGGCCCGCCGGACGGCAAGAATTCGCCGATGAGAAAACCAGTGAGAGCCATTAGCGGTAAGACTAAGTAGCTCGACTGGTATGAGACGCGCAGTCCTGTGTTATGAAGTACGGAACTCGAAGACTACAAACAGAAGACAGGAGAGCAGAAAAAAGAGGTAAACGGCGGTATATTCAGCGCTACGACGTTTACGAAACCACCAGACGGCGCCCAAAACCAGCATCATGAGAGGAGGAGCCAGGCGAAACGCGGTCGGGATCCACGCATTGCCCGTTCCCCACATGTGTGGCAGATAGTCGGGATGGGATCTGGTGTACTGAATTTGCTCAATTTGCGGCCAAAAGAACAGGTATAAGTTCAGGATCAGCTTTCCAGGGATCGACAAAACAAGCGTTACGATACAACCGCCGAGGAACATGCCCGCCGCCTGCTGCGCCACTTGACGAAACGAGTTTCGATATCGCCACAGCGGGATAACGCAAATCGCGATGAGAACCGGTAGGGCGGCCAGATTGGTATATCCGCACAGCGCCAGGAACATTCCTCCGCATAAAGCCGACGTCCACGGCGATATCTCCGGGTGAAGCAGCCACATCAGCGCCACGAACCCGTACATGATCGCGGGTCCATCGGGATACTCCCAGGAAATGGCGTAGATGAAATACGGGTTGATGATCAGCGCGACCGAACTCAGCAGAGCGGCCACCCATCCGTATCGCGGCTCGATCGTAAAATACAGCGCCGTCACGCTAATCGCGGCCAGGGCCGACTTCAGCGCCAGCGCAGCCGCAAGTGGCGGCAGGATCTTATAAGCCAGTACACCTGGAAGGATCCACGGGAGCCGGCACAAATAGTACGTGGCGCCATACTGATGGATCATGTACTGAAAGTTGGTGAAATATCCCGTGTAGATCCACGGATCCAGATACCCGGCTGGGTTAAACGCCGCGTACGGACCAAAGCAGAAATAACAACCGGAAAACGCGAGGCTCAGAAGGAAAACCAGAGCAACTCTCTGAATCGATCGAGGGAGGTCCGCCAGCGCTGACGGTTTTCGGCGTTGGCTGGCATCGATCGCTGAGGGGGCGAGGTGATTTTCCATGGACGGCATGCCGCGTTCTCGCTCTTTCGCCCGCCGTTTCGTCTAAGAGCACGGCCATGCTAGCACACGCCACCCGAATCGCTCAAGCCTCCAGGGCGCCTTCAGCCGATGTCTGACCGCTTTCGAGGCGCGACAGTACGGAGCGCGCTAGTCGCCTTGGCTGCAAACTGACCACTACCGACGCGGAAGGAGTAGTTGTTATGCTCGTAAGAGACCGGTGATGACGCGAGATATCAGGAAACGGAAGTCAACCCGGTGTCGGCTTGGCTCGCACGCAAATTCGCAGGCCGCAGGCTCCCCTACAGCGCCCAGCGACGATGGAGCGGGCTGTTGAGCGAACAGGCAGTCGCGTCGTGGACGCGGAAGTTCAAAATCACGCTGTTCGCAGCAGGCGGCATTTTCCTGCTTTGGATTTTCGCCCGGGGGATCAGGCAATTCGAAGTGCGTCCGCTGGACGCGCCCGGGACCCTCCACGCTTTGTTGTGGCCGTATTTCGTCGCAGATTATCTGCATGCGCCGCTCAGTTTGGAGCTGTGGTTGATCGTATCCCAGATCGCACTGGCGGTTTGCGTCGTCCTGGCTCTGGGAAATCTGTTCTCGCCGCGCCTGAGCAACCGGTGGTTGCGAACGGCGTGGGGCGTGCTATTTTCACCCGCCATCTTCTGGTTGAGCGCCGCGGCGTCGTTATTCCTGTGCCGCTTTCCCACCATCGTGGGAGGGCCCGCAAACGTGGACGAGGCCCAATGGGTGACAGCGGCGAACAGTTTGTTCGCGGATCCGGTGTTTTTTCGCGCCGTGGATGGGACGACGAGCGGTCCTCTGAATATCTATCCCCTGATGCTGCCGTCGCTATTCGGCTTGTCGCCGGACTACGGTTCCAGCCGCCTGGTCGGCCTGGTACTGATTTGGGCGAGCCTGTACGTGATGTACCGGGCCTTCCTCTTGATCGCAGCACCGCGACTGGCGCTTGTGGCGATCGTGCCGGCACTGAGTTTTTTTTGCCTGGTGACGGAGCCCGATTTTATCTCCTACAACTCGGAGACGGTATCGTTATTGATCCTTTCGCTGACGATCTGGGCCGCGCTGAGAATCGTCCAGAAACCGACGGCTTGGCAAGGGCCGGCCGCGCTGCTCGGCGCGCTCGTTTCGGCGGCGTTCTTCGCGAAAGTCCAAGCAGTGCCGGTGGTCGGGTGCGCGGCTCTGGCCGGAGCCGGTTTCGCAATCGTGCGTAGCAAATCGAGCGGACCGTGGCGGCCGTGGCTGTACCTTGCCGCAGGCGCCGTGCCTCTCACGGCCTTCGTTCTGATCGTGAATGCGGCGTTCGGGTTGACCCGGGACTTTTGGAACTCTTACATCCTCGGGACCGGCGCTTATGCGCGATCCTCCCAGTCTTCGCTGCTGGACCTGCCTAAGCTGGCGCACTTCATCCTGGGGGTGCGCGAGTTCCAGTTCACGATGCTGATCGTGACGGCACTGATTGCCGTGTCGGTGTTCCGCGAGATCGTGAGTCGCAAACAAGGTGCCGCGGCAAGCGACAGCGGGGCCTGGGCCAAAATCGGGAATTGGATCGTGATGGCCGCTGTCGCGGCTGTCGCAATCGCGCTTGGAATCGGGTGGTTCCTGCGGGCGGGCGCGCCTGGACGCATGAGTATGGCGGTCACCGCCTTCCTCCTGAATGCGGCGGGGGTCCTCTGGCTCATGTGGCGGGATCGCCAACGCGGCCGGAAGACGCCAGTGCCCGGCTGGCTTCTGATCGCCATGATGGCCGGATGCGTGGTGAGTCTGAACACCCAAAACTATTTTCCGCATTATCTTTTTCTGCTGGTGCTGCCTCTGATGGCGTTGTGGGGATGGATCATGACGCGCCACGCGGAGAACGCTGTGGCATTCGCAGGGTTGCTGCTAGTCATGACGGCTACGGCAAATCTCGAATCGCAGGAATATCTGAAGGCGAACTGGTATAACTCGCAGAAGCAATCGGGTTCGGTGGAAGGCAAGTACATCGATCAGATCACACCTGCGGGAAGCAGTATCGTGGTGTGGGGTTGGCGGCCGGAGATTTACTTGAGCGCGGGCCGGACTCTGGGGACGCGCGACGTCAACATGCACCGCTTTTTCGAATTCGGCGAAAAGCTGAACGAATACTATCGTGCGCGTTTCCTCGAGGATATCAGCAGGCGCAAGCCGGCGCTTTTTGTCGACGCGATCGACGTTTCCTGCTGCTATCTCAACAAGCGAGCCAAAGAGGATCCGGATTTATTTCCGCCCATCCGGGACTATCTGCGTGCCAACTATCAATTTGTCGGAGAAAAGTATTCGGAGCGCTACTATCTGCGTCGCGATCTGGTGCGGCCCGCCGTCGGCAAGAATTGACAGGCTTGTGATCCGCGGCCCTGAAGGGGCGCTTCACCGGATATCCTGAATGGAACCCGAATGATCTCAGTCGTCGTGCCGGCATTCAACGAAGGGGAAGGGATCGAAACCTTGTATCGCCGCGTGACGGATGCGTCCGTGGCCTGGAACGAGGATCACGAACTCATCATCGTCGATGATGGCAGCCGCGATAGCACGCTACAGATTTGCGAGCGACTGGCCGCTTCCGATTCACGATTGAAAGTCCTCAGCCTGTCGCGCAACTTCGGCCACCAGTCCGCGGTGACTGCGGGACTCCATCACGCGCGCGGCGATATTGTCGCGGTTATGGACGCGGATTTGCAGGATCCGCCCGAGGAACTGCTGCCGTTCATCGAGAAGGTTCGCTCCGGGTTCGACGTGGTCTACGCGATCCGCACCAAGCGCAAAGAGGGGCTGTTCAAGCGAATTTCCTATTACTTGTATTACCGGATCCTGCGGAAATTGGCGACCCTCGATATTCCCCTCGACGCCGGTGATTTTTGCGTCATGAGCGGAGCAGTAGTCAGCGCGATGAATGAGCTGCCGGAGCGTAACCGTTTTGTGCGCGGCTTGCGCACCTGGGTTGGGTACCGTCAAACCGGCCTCGCTTATGAGCGCGCGGCGCGCTTTGCGGGCGAGCCAAAATACACATTCTCCGGGCTGGTGAAACTCGGCCTCGACGGGATCTTCAATTTCAGCTATCGCCCGCTGCAGGTCATCACCTATATCGGAGTGATGGTGGCCATGCTCGCGATCCTGCTCGGCATTTTGATCTTCTTTCAATACGCGTTTGACGTCACGATTGTGGGCTTCAATCCGCGTCAGGCCCGTGGCTGGACCTCGCTCATTCTGGTGTTGCTGTTCTGTTCCGCAGTGCAAATGATCTCGCTGGGGATCTTAGGCGAATATCTCGGACGATTGTTCGAGGAGACCAAGCGGCGGCCGATTTATCTGCTCAAGAAGCGGATTAACTGCAAATCCCCGGATCGTGATTCAGCCGTTCAATCTTGAATCGAACGGACTCAATCCGCTAGGCTGAAATCTTGCGCGTCCGGCAATCGAAGCTGGAGTCGCGTGGAGGGCCCTTTTGCACGAATCCGTTTTGGTCGCTGGTGGCGCCGGCTACATCGGCAGCCACACCGCCAAGCTGTTGCGGCAGCGGGGCAGGGAGCCCGTGGTGCTCGATAACCTGGCGACCGGCCATCGCCAGGCGGCGATCTTCGGGCCGTTCTACGAAGGAGCGATCGAAGATCAGGATCTGGTGCATCGCATCGTGCGCCAGCACAAGATCGGCGCCGTAGTGCTCTTTGCGGGACACGTGTACGTGGGCGAATCCGTTCAGGACCCTTGGCGGTACTACCGCAACAATGTGGTGAACGTGCTGCATTTCCTCCACGCCTTGATGGAAAGCGATGTCCGGCACGTCGTATTTTCCTCCAGTTGCGCGATCTATGGGCAAAAGGCCGAAAGCCCCATTGTGGAAGATAGTCCGACCGATCCGTTGAGCCCCTACGCTGAGTCGAAGCTGGTCATCGAGCGCGCACTCGGTTGGTTCGGAAATGCGAGTTCGCTGCGCTATGTCAATCTCCGGTATTTCAATGCCGCCGGCGCCGATCCGGAGGGCCAGCTGGGAGAGTGTCACGATCCGGAGCCGCATCTGATCCCGCTGGCCATCTCCGCCGCGAGCGGTGGGCCCGCGTTGCGCGTATTCGGAACGGATTACCCGACGCCGGACGGCACTGCCATCCGCGACTACGTTCATGTCTGCGACCTCGCCAATGCGCACCTGCGCGCGATTGATTATTTGGCGGACGGAAATCCGTCGACTTCCATCAATCTGGGAACCGGCGCGGGCACCTCGGTGATGGAAATTATCAAGACCGTGGAGCGGGAATGCGGTTCACCGGTGGCTTATTCGACCGGGCCGCGCCGCGCTGGCGACGCCCCGATCCTGGTGGCCAATCCTGCCAAGGCTCGAACCGTGCTCGGCTGGCAGCCCAAATTTCCTGAAGTGTCTGCCATCGTGCGAACGGCGTGGAATTGGCATTCTCGCAAGCGAGCCGCCGGAGAATGACCCATCGCCCGGTTTTGGGATTGGTATGCTCGTAAGACCTCTTTGGTCGGTCGATGAAGCAGCGGTCGCGAAACAGTAAGAATACCCAGGTTCGTTCGAACAATCCTCCGCGGCACGCGCCCGCGACAGCGGAGCAGATCGCCAGGCAGGCGAATCTCCGCAGAGTCCTCAAGTGGACGATGGCGGGCGCCGCCGTTCTCTTGCTGATCCGATTTTTCGCGCAAGGCGTCGCCAGATTCGCAATTCGACCGCTGGATTCACCGGGAACGCTGCATCCTTTGCTGGTGCCTTATTTCTGGCCACGCTGGCCGGCCAAGCCATTGACTCGGGCGGTCTGGGTAGCGTGGTGCATAGAAGCGCTGCTGATTCCCATCGCATTGGCGCTGCTGAATCTGCTGGTGCCGCGACTTCGTCAGTGGTGGTGGAAATGGCCGATCCGCGCGATTTGTTCGCAGCCGCTTTTCTGGATCAGCGCGACGGTGGCGTTGTTCCTGTGTCGCTTCCCGGTACTGTTGAGCGGACCAACCAATGTGGACGAAGCGGAATTTACGGCGGCGGCGCTGAAATTGTTCGTCGATCCGGTATACTTTCGCGCGGCGGACGTAAACACCAGCGGTCCGCTGAACATTTATCCGTTAATGCTGCCCGCGTTATTCGGATACTCGCCGGACTACGCTTCGGGGCGTGTTGTCTCGCTGGTGTTGATGCTGGCGAGCTTGTATGTGCTCTATCGGGCGCTGCTGATACCCGGCTCGAGAGCCGCGCGGGCGGGGAACGAAAAGATGGCGAGAATCGCAATCTTGCCGGCGCTTGGATTTTTCTGTTTCGCGGCGCATCCCGATTTCATGCAGTACGGTTCGGAAACGGTTTCGATGCTGCTCACCTCGCTCGCGGTATGGGCGTGCCTGCGGATCGTGTGGCGGCCGGAACCGTGGACCGCTCCTTTGCTGTGGCTGGGCGCGCTCATATCGATGGCGTTTTTCGCCAAGATGCAATCCGTGCCGATTTTGGCGAGCGCGGCGGTGGTCGGGGCGATTTACGCCATGTGGAATCACAAAGGGAACGGAAGTATCGTGACGAGATTGCGGCCGTTTCTGCTGGTGGCGGCGGGAGCGGTGCCCTTAACGGCACTGGTGCTGATCGTGAATGCGGTGTTTGGGGTGTCGCGCAATTTCTGGATGGCCTATCTGGTGGCGAATTGGGGTTATTCGAGATCGCTACGGAATTTTATCCCGGACTTTCCGAAGCTGGCGCAATTCATTATCGATATGCCCGATCCGAAGGTGATGATCCTGGCGCTGGCGGTGCTGCTGGCGGTTTCGGTGTACCGCAGTTTTCGCGGGAATCCGCGCAGCGCGTGGGTGGTCTGGCTGGAGACGGCCGTGGTCGGTGGCATGGCGATCACGGTGGCGCTCCGCTGGTTCTCGACGGCGGGGAAATCGAATCCGCCGAATGGGCCGTGGATCGTAATCCTCGGGATCACGGTAGCGCTGGCGTACCTGATGGTTGCGGATTTTCGTCGCGGGAGTTTCGGGGGCGGAGCAACCGGAGCGCTCTCGATCGCGATGCTGGCCGGGTGCGTACTTTGTTTCTATAGTTCGCACAATACGTTTCCGCACTATCTTTCCTTGCTGACGATTCCCGTGTCGACGACTGTGGGCTGGTTGCTGCTCCGTCAGTCGCCTCGCGCAAACGAGCAACCGGCCGGAGCAGAAGAGATAACCAAGGTCACCGGGATGGCGCTGGCGGCGGGGGTACTGGTCGCCGCAATGGTAGCCGGTGCGGTATTTATGTCGACCGAGGAGATCGGATATAAGTTCAGCTATGCGCAACAGAGATCCGGATCCCCGGAAGGAATGCTCATAGCTTCGTTAGCGCAAGGTACTTTAACGCCAAGCTCCCCACCGCAAAGTGGGTTTCCTGCAACAAGCGGGAGCACAATTGAGGTATGGGGATGGCGGCCGGAACTTTACGTAAGCGCTGGCATGGTTCCCGCGACGCGCGATACCAACATGTCGCGATTCTTTTTGTACGGGAAGAACCTGAGCGACTTTTATATTGCTCGGTTCATGGCCGATATCCAAAAGCGCCCACCCGTAGTGTTGATCGATGCGCTCGATGTCTCCTGCTGCTACTTAGACGACCGGAACAAGGAGGGGTTCGAGACCATTCCCGTCATCAACGCATATATCCGCGAACACTACGTCTATCTGGGCGAGAAGGACCAGCACAGATATTACATGCGGCGGGACCTGATGCGGCCGGGACTGGGACAGGAGATGAAGATCGGCGGTAGTTGAAGCTGACGTGGTGTTGGATTCTTCGGTATGAAATGGTCTGGGAATTGGGAAGATTGTTCAGGTGGTTACCTTGGAAACGGCGCTCTCGCGCTTCTTATAGTCGCCGCGGCTGAGACTCCTCTCCAACCAGCAATACAAGGTTATGAAGAGATATCGGCCACCCATTTCCTGAATTTTCAACTTGGATATGCCGAAGCGACGATTTCGCCACGTGATCGGTATCACGGTCCAGGAAAACCCCCGAACGATCGTCTTCAACGGTATCTCCACTGTGAGATTAAAGTGCGGCGAAAGAAACGGCCGGCAGCCATCGATCACTTCGCGCCGATACGCCTTGAACGCGTTCGTGATGTCGTTCAGGCGCACGTTAAAAATCATTCGCAGGAAGAGATTCGCCATGCGATTGATCAGTAATTTATGGCGGGGATAATCGATCACGCCACCGCCCCGGATGAAGCGCGACCCCAAAACAGCATCCCAACCTTCGTTCAACGTATCGTGGTAACGCACCACATCCCGGCAATCGTCGGATTCATCGGCCATCATGATGACCACGGCATCGCCGCGCATGTGATCAAAACCGTACACGATCGCCCGTCCAAACCCGTGCTCGCCTGGATTCTGGACCGGGCGGAGAGTTGGAATGCGCGGCTGCAGTTTGGTCAGGACGGCCCAGGTGTCGTCGGTGCTGCCGTCATCCACCACCACGATCTCGTGTTCGATACCGCGCGCGCGAAGCTCGACAAACAGGTGTTCGACCGTTACTCCAACGCAGCCCACCTCGTTGTGAGCGGGAATTACCACGGAAAGTAATCGGATCGGTGGCCGTGGGATGGGCAGTGGCGATTTCATAATCCGCTGATCTCCAACCACTCAGGATGCTGGGAGGCGTGCGTGGCGATCTGATCGAGCAGATTGTCGAGCGTGATCTCCATATGCCAGCCGAACTCTCGCTCCGCTTCGCGGCTATCCATCACCACCCACGGCGCATCGTAACGGCGCGGACGAGGATCGGAAGCGGGCGTGTGTGCGCCGAAATGGCCATCGCACCAAGCGGTGAGCTGCGCCAGCGAGCAGGAATTCCGCACGCCTCCGCCGGCCACATAGATACGCTGGCCCCCGCGCCGGCCGCTTTCGATTTGTGCGTCGATCAGCGCCGCCAGATCGATGGGATGCAAAGCGTCGCGCACTTGTTTGCCGCCGCCGTCGAATCCGATATAGCGTGAGCGGCCGGCGGCGCAGGTGCGCATTGATCCAATACGAGAAAATCCCTTGATCTGGCGTGCCGAACTGCCCCGCGCCGGCCAACACGCCGCAGCGATCGATCCAGACCGGGAATCCGAACGCTTCCCCGTACTCCAGCGCGATCGCTTCCGCCGCCAGTTTTATGCTCCCGTATAGCGAGACGGGCGCGTGGTCGAGAAATCTCGCGCGCGATTCCTCCGCCGATAATCCCGCGGGCAAGGGCTTCGCGCAATCGAGCACAAACCGGTCTCTCTCGGCGCGCAGCGGAATCGACGTCAATGCTTCGAGCGAATACACCCGGCTGCTGCTCAGCAGGATGAACCCGGCGCCGTGACGTTTCGAGAATTCGAGCACGTTCCCCAGGCTCGCCAAATTGTGCTCGAACAACTGGCGGCTTGAAAACCCGCCCTGCACGCCCGCCAGCACGCTCGGATTCGCGGCGGCGTCGATGACCCAGTCGCATGCGGGCAGGTTCTCAAGATCGCTGGCCTGACGAATGTCGCCATGAACCACGTCGACCCCGAGCTTGCGCAACTGGTTGCGGTTGGTCTCCGACCCAGGGCGCATCAAATTGTCGATTCCCATCACCGCAATGCCCGGACGCCGGTTCAGCAACTCACGCGCCAGAGCGCCTCCCGCGAATCCACAGATGCCGGTGATGAGAATGCGCATTAAACCGCTTTCGAGAGGCGCTGCTGCTGGCTCCGGGCGATTTCTTCAAAGGTCGTCCGCAGATCTTTCGTGATCGCCCAGTTGGGGTAATGCTCCTTCATTTTGCGCAGATCGCTGTAGTAGCAGATATGATCGCCGATGCGGTTCTCATCGATGTAGGACCACTTCATCGGGTGGCCGGTGACCGCTTCGGACATCTGAAAGGCTTCCAGAATCGAACAGGAATTCTCTTTGCCGCCGCCCAGATTGTAGACTTCGGCGATGCGCGGCGCTTGGGCGAACTCAAACATGAATCGGGCCACATCTTCGGAATGGATGTTGTCGCGAACCTGTTTGCCTTTGTAGCCGAACACCTTGTATTCATTGCCCTGCACGTTGCATTTCACCAGGTAGCTGAGGAAGCCGTGCAGTTCGACACCTGCGTGATTCGGGCCAGTCAGGCAGCCGCCGCGCAGGCAGCAGGTCGGGATACCGAAATAGCGGCCATACTCCTGAACCATCACATCGCCCGCGACTTTGGATGCCCCGAAAATGGAGTGTTTGGATTGATCGATGGAATAATTTTCGGCAATGCCGTGTTCATACGCGGGATCGTCATAATCCCAGCGCGTTTCCAACTCCTTGAGCCGGATCGAATTGGGGCGATCGCCGTACACCTTGTTGGTCGACATGTGGATGAACGGCGACTCCGGACAAGACCGTCGCGCTGCTTCGAGCAGATGCAACGTGCCCAGCGCGTTCACTTCGAAATCGAGAAATGGAATCGCGGCCGCGCGATCGTGCGAAGGCTGCGCGGCGGTGTGAATGATGAGCGACGGGCGCAGTTCTTCGACTAACTTCAAAACTCCATCGCGATCGCGAATGTCCAGGGCGTGATGATCGTAGCCGCGCACATCGCGGCGCAGCCGTTCCAACACCCAACTGGTATCGCCCTCCGGGCCGAAAAATATCGCCCGATGGTTATCGTCGATCCCAGAGACTTTATAACCGTTTCGCCCAAAGAAAACAGCAACTTCCGACCCGATCAGACCGCAGGAACCCGTGATCAAGACGCGTGACACTCATCCAATCTACCAGCCCTCCCGGCCGTGATCAATTGGCCTCTGGCCCGCAACGAATCCATCCGGGCGGTATTCGCGAGACTCGAAAACCAAGGAGGCGCCCCAGTTGGCGTTGGCGCCTGGTGCGAAGCCCCCCAAACTGGACAGGTTCCGCTCGCAATCCCTGCCAGTGTTGGAGCACCAGCCAGATCGCCGATTCTAAATGAACGAAAAGGAAGCGGTTTTGGGGTGTCGCCTTACGCAATCACGTCGTGGAGCACTTCACCGGCGACATCGGTCAGCCGGAAGTCGCGACCGCTGAAGCGGTAGGTCAGCTTCTTGTGGTCGATGCCCAGCAGGTACAGGATAGTCGCGTGAATATCGTGCACGTGCACCGGTTTTTCGACCGCTTTGAATCCAAAATCGTCAGTGGCGCCGTAGATCGTGCCGCCCTTCACGGCTCCGCCTGCGAGCCACATGGTAAACCCGAATGGATTATGATCGCGCCCGCGCTTCACGCCGCCGCCTCCGCCGCCCACCTCGCGCACCGGCGTGCGCCCGAATTCCGATCCGCACACCACGAGTGTGTCCTTCCACAGCCCGCGCGTCTTCAGATCCTTAATTACCGCCGCGAACGCCTGATCGGAATTCTTGGCGTTGGTCTTGTGCGCGAAGATGTCCGCGTGCGCGTCCCACGGATCGCCGGACGCGTAATAAAGCTGCACCATGCGCACGCCTTTCTCAGCGAGCCGAACCGCAGTCAGCGCGCCGCGCGCGACCTGCCCGGGCCCGTACATGTCGAGCACCGCCTGCGATTCCTTGCGCACGTCGAACACTTCCGGCGCGTCGGTCTGCATGCGATAGGCGACTTCCATCGACTTGATCACCGCCTCCACTTGCTGATCCGTTCCGGTCTCCGCTTCGCGAATGCCCTCGATCTTGCGCAGCAGATCCATTTCGCGCTTCTGCTCGGTCAAAGTGAACTTAGGATTGTTGACGTAATTGACCAGCTTCTTGGGATCGAAACCTTGTTCGACCACCACCGGTTTCGGCTTCGGCTTTCCGTCCTTATCCTTTGTTTCTTTCGTTCTCGCTTCTGCGGGCGGGGGAGCCTCCTCCTCGCCCTCTCCCATCGGATCGCCGCCGGGACCGCCGGCACGATTCTGCACCCGGTTGGAGATATAAGTCCCCTGATTCATCGCCGGAAGAAATCCGTTGCTCCACAGCGGCTGGCCAACCGTAGTGGGAACTTCGGGACACAGCACCACGAAACCCGGTAGATTCTGATTCTCCGTGCCCAGCCCGTAAGTGATCCACGCGCCCATCGACGGACGTCCGGCCTGATTTGCGCCGGTGTTCATCATCAGGCACGACGGTTCGTGATTCGGAATTTCGGTGTACACCGAACGTACCCAACAGATATCGTCGGCCACCTCGCCCAGGTGCGGCCACAGCTCGCTCACATCCATCCCGCACTGGCCGTATTTCTTGAACTTGAAGGGCGACTTCATCAGCTCGCCGGTGCGCCGTTCGGTTTTGATGTCGCCGCCGGGCAGCGGGTGCCCGTCGTATTTTTCGAGCGCGGGCTTGGGATCGAAACTGTCGATCGAGGAACAGCCGCCGTTCATGAACAGAAAGATCACGCGTTTGACGCGCTGCGGGTAATCCAAGTGTCCGGTCATGATGCCGCCGTCGGCTGTGGAAACTCCGGCACGCGCCAGCGACCGTCCCAGCATCCCCGCGAAAGCCATGAAGCCGAATCCATTGCCCACGCGCCGCAGTGCTTCGCGTCTGGTCGTCGGATTTGCCGATTTGTGCGTCACAGTTTCTCCTAATTCACGAACAGAAATTCCGTCGAGCTCAACAAGATTTTTGCGTAGCGTCCCCACGCGGTCGGTTCGTATTTGATTTCAGGCGCTGCACCGCCGCGACCGCCGCGGCCCATTCCAGGAACGCCACCCATCATGCCCATTCCCATACCGCCGAACCCGCCGCCGGCGAATCCTGCTGGAGGCGCTGCAGCCGCGGCCTGATCGGGTGGAGTTTGTCCTTGGCCGCCCGGAGTTGCAGTAGGATCGGCCTGCGTGATCTGCGTGGGCGGTCCGCCAGGACCCCCACCGCCGCGTCCTCCGCGACCTCGACCGCCACGGCCGCCGTTTTCTGGAGGCTTATTCTTGTTCTCTTCGTATTCCTTCATGGGCTCGGCATGCAGG
The DNA here is from genome assembly GCA_963819125.1 of Terriglobia bacterium. Lineage (GTDB taxonomy): Bacteria > Acidobacteriota > Terriglobia > Bryobacterales > Bryobacteraceae > Palsa-187. The sequence goes on along the minus strand of CAWFUQ010000001.1, from coordinate 237,002 downwards.
TAATCGAGGCCCAGCTTGATCTCTTCCTCGCTCGCATCGCGAGCATACGCGAGCTGATACGCCTTCTTAATCCGCGCGCGATTATCAGGCTCCTCCGCGACACGTTTGGCAAGCTGCTCTGCTTCGATCTGCATGAAGTCGCTGTTCATCAGGAACAATCGCTGTAGCGGAACAGTCGTCGTGAAGCGTTTCTCCGCACTCATATTCGGCGACGGAAAATCGAAGCTCTGCAAATACGTATCGAGCTTGTAACGGCTCACCTTGCCGTAGACCGTCCGGCGTTTATTCGCCGGCGTCAATTCTTCCGAAGGTCCGCCCAGCGCGTCATCTAAATCGCCCGACACCGCCATCACCGAATCGCGCAATTCTTCGGCATCCAGCCGTCGGCGATTGAAGCGCCAGTACGCGCGATTGCCGGAATCTTTCGCGAAATCGGCTTCGTCGTTCGTCGTCGAGAGCTGATACACCGCGCTCATCATGATCTCGCGCTGCAGCTTCTTGATCGACATGCCGTTCTGCTGGAACGAGCTCGCCAGATATTCGAGCAGCTCAGGATTCGACGGCCGCTCGCCCATACGTCCAAAATTGCTGGGCGTATCGACGATGCCCGTATCGAAGTGCCCCTTCCAGATTCGATTCACGATCACGCGCATCGCCAGAGGCTGCGCCAGAATATCATCCGCCAGTTCCATGCGCCCGCTGCCTTGAGAAAACGGCTTCGGATTTCCATCGGCGAACACGCTCAGAAAATGACGCGGAACTTCTTCGCCCAGATTGAGTGGATTCCCGCGGATCGCAAGCTGAATATTCACCGGCTTCTCCGAATCCTTCACGCCGTGGACGAACGGATAGTGCGGGTCAAGCTTCTTGCGCTCCGCCGCGATATCGTCCTGCATCGATTTCAGGCGAGCCTGCACTTCCGGTCCCATCCGGCTTTGCAATCCCCAGCCGCGGAATAAAAGAACGCCAGGTTCGGCCTGCCGGCGGCCGGCCATCTCCATGCCGTTGGGATCTTCGTCGTCGCGCAGCTCGCGCACGAAAATCTCCGTGTAAAAATTGTTCTCTTCTTCAGGCAAGCTCAATAGCCGCAGATCGGAACCGGGATTGAAATCCTTGTTCGATACGAAATTGCTCGGCTTGTCGGTGCGCTTCTTGGGCTTGGTGCCTTCCAGATCTTTATCGGCGATCACCTTGTTCTGCGCGTCGAGGTCATTCTTATCGAGCATCGCCTGAACGGCTTCTTCCTGGAACTTCTCGGCAAGCTTCTTGGCTTCATCAGGCGATCCGCCCTTCTTGGTCATGGCCTGCCATGCGACCTTGTTCTTGTACTTCTCGGTCGGCTTGCCCATGTACTTGATCCAGCGCTCCAGCAGTTCGTAGTCGAGCTTGCGCTGCTCCACCACTTGCGCGATCTCGCGCTTCTGCTTCGCGCCGGTGACATCGTACACGCCTTCCAGATAGTTCGCCGTCTGATAAACCAGCGACCTGGAAAGCTGCGTCGACAGCGCCTGATTCTCTTCACCCAGAATGCGCTGCTTCTTTTCGACCTCATCTTCCAGCTTGATGAACTCTTCGATGGTCTTTTTCGGCGCGGTCGGATACTCTTCGTAAATCGTATTGAAGAACACGCCCGCCAGCGCGTAATAATCCTTCTGCGGAATGGGATCGTATTTATGATCGTGGCAGCGCGCGCAGGCGACCGTTAGGCCCAGAAAGCCGCGCGTGATCGCGTCCACGCGGTCGTGGCGCTCATCGGCGCGAGTCACTTCGTTCGATCCGTTGTCGTAATACCACGGACCCAGGCCCAGGAATCCGGTGGCCGGCAGCATCTTGTAGCGATCCTGCTCCGGCAACAGATCGCCGGCGAGCTGCGCCTTCACGAACTTGTCGTACGGCAGATCGTCATTGAACGACTGGATCACCCAATCCCGATACGCGTAAGCATTCGGATAAGGACGATAGCCGCGCGGGAAAGGATTCAAGCTGCGATAGTCGTCTTCGCCGAAACGGGCCACATCCAGCCAGATGCGCCCCCAGCGTTCGCCATAATGAGGCGACGCGAGCAACCGATCGATCACCTTCGCGTACGCATCAGGCGAATTATCTTTTTCAAATGCCGCGACCTCTTCCGGGGTCGGCGGCAGACCGGTGAGATCGAGCGTCGCGCGGCGAATCAGATCGTGCTTCGTCGCGGGCGCGACAGGTTTCAGCCCCTGCTTCTCCAGATTCGCCAAAACAAATTTATCGATTTGCGTGCGGGCCCACTTCGCGTCCTTCACCTGCGGCGTCGCAGGCGTTTTCAGAGGCAGCATCGACCAGAAGTTCTTGCTCTCCGGCGTGATCATTTTAGATGTCACGGGCGCCGCGTTGGCGCCCTTCGGCCACGTCGCACCGGCTTTGATCCATGCGGCCAGATCGGCGATTTCAGAATCCTTCAGCTTGCCGCCCACCGGCATCTTGAGCTTTGCGTCGGTCTGCTTCACCGCGCTGATCAGCAAACTCTTGTCAGGATCTCCCGGGACCATCGCCGGTCCGCGTGAACCGCCTTTTAGCAGAGCTTCACGACTATCGACACGAAGGCCGCCAAGCTGTGAATTCGTGTGACAAGAGTAACAATTGGCAGCAAGAATGGGCCGGATCTTGGTTTCAAAGAAATCGGGTGAGGACGCCTCGCTCGACTGCCCTGGTGAAGGCGCCGGGGCCTGCGCTTGCAGCACTCCGGCTACAATCGTCATGCCTGACAAACATGCCCGCGACCATGTCCACATTGCGACCTCCGCGTATCGATACAGCTTCTGTTACAGGGCTCAAAAAGAAACAGAGAGTTGTTGCTGAAGGCGCAACGGAGGCCGGCAACGCCGTCTATACGGAGACGAGCCGTCGATCTTTTATATCTGTTCCCCGGGTTCCTGTCAAGTTCTTGCGCTCTTTTTGTGGCATCGAAGCGCGGAAATTGTATAACTCAACCCCGAAACGCCCGGTCTCCCCCTCCCAGGTCAGGACTCGATAGACAACAGAGAGGGCTCATGCGTCTCCTTCCAGGATCTCAATAAGGACCCAAGCGCGTTCCTGGAGACAGAGGCATTCGCCGCTGATGATCTTAGCCTACTCCGTCATTCGCGCCCGTAGCCGTCCTGATTAGGATCGTGATATTCTGCACCCCGAATGGGAGGATCTTCGGTATGTCGCTATCGAAAAGAGCGTTTGCGGAATTTATCGGGACCTTTTGGCTGGTCTTTGGCGGATGCGGGAGTGCGGTGCTCTCGGCGGCTTTCCCCGGCCTCGGAATTGGCTTCGCGGGAGTCGCTCTGGCGTTCGGCCTCACGGTTCTGACGATGGCGTTTGCAATCGGGCACATTTCGGGATGCCATTTGAATCCCGCTGTATCGGTGGGGTTGATGGTGAGCAAGCGATTTCCTGTATCGGAACTGCCGGCGTACGTGATCGCGCAGGTGTTGGGAGGCCTGGCCGGATCGGCCGTGTTATACGTGATCGCCACGGGCAAAGCAGGATTCGACTTGGCCGGTGGATTCGCGTCCAACGGTTACGGCGCGCATTCCCCTGGCGGCTATGGCCTGCCGGCGTGCCTGACAGCCGAGGTGGTGTTGACGTTCATGTTCCTGATGATCATTCTGGGAGCAACGGACACGCGAGCGCCGAAGGGATTCGCGCCGATCGCGATTGGCCTTGGGTTGACGCTCATCCACCTGATCGGAATTCCGGTGACGAACCTGTCGGTGAATCCGGCGCGCAGCACCGCCCCGGCAGTGTTCGTGGGCGGATGGGCGCTCGAACAGTTGTGGCTGTTTTGGGTGGCCCCCATCGCAGGAGCGGTAATCGCGGGGCTGGTGTATTCAGTCTTCGCCACGGAACCGGAACCGTCAGTACGCGAGAAAATGGCGGACTCCGCGTAACGCTCTTCCTCTTGACAATCGACAAGAGCGGTAGTAATGTTCTTGTAGATTGTCTAGAGAAGAGGCGCGATGTCACGTCCGAAAAGCGATTTATTGCAGGGAACACTCGATCTGCTGATTTTGCAGACGCTCGAACTGGAGCCCATGCATGGATGGGGGATCTCGCAACGCATTCTCCAAATCTCGGAAAGCGTCCTGCAAGTGAACCAGGGTTCGCTGTATCCCGCGCTCCATCGATTAGAAGAACAACGCTGGATTGCCTCCAAGTGGCGCGCATCGGAGAACAATCGGCGGGCGAAGTATTACGAGTTAACCAAGCGCGGGCGCGATCAACTGGTCGCTGAACGCGAGAATTGGGCGCGCCTGTCGGCTGCTGTAGGACGAGTGGTGGGTATGGCGTAGGAGTCTCTCATGAACATCAATTGGGCCTCTATTTTGCGTTTTCTCTTTCGAAAGCCGGCGGTGGAGCGCGATCTGGACGAAGAACTTCGCGATCACGTGGAGCGTCAAACCGAGCTGAATCTCGCGCGCGGAATGCAGCCGGAAGAGGCGCGTCGCGCGGCACTCGTCAGCGTCGGCAAGATCGAACCCCTCAAGGAAGAATGCCGCGATGCGCGTAAAGGCCGCATGGTCGAGTCATTGTTGCAGGACATTCGCTACGGACTGCGCATCTTGCGCAAGAATCCTGCCTTCTCGCTCGCGGCGATTGTGACCCTCGCGCTGGGGATTGGAGCCAATGCGGCGATATTCAGTCTGGTTTACGGCGTTTTGTTGCGCCCGCTCCCGTACCAGAACGGCGGCCAACTGGTCGTGCTGCATCAACAGAACACCAAAGCCGCGATGCCGGACATTCCCTTTTCGGTCAAAGAGCTAACCGATTATCGTGAGCAGTCGCATACCTTGCAAGGCATCGTCGAACATCACACCATGGTGTTCCTGCTAAGCGACGCGCAAACGGCCGAGCGCGTCCAGGCAGCGGTGGTCTCGGGCAATTTCTTCGACGTACTCGGCGTGAAACCGATTCTGGGCCGCACTTTCGTCGACGCCGATGACCAGATGGGCGCGAATCCCGTGATCGTGCTCAGCTACAAGTATTGGCAGGAGCATCGCGGCGGCGACCCCAGTATCGTCGGCAAGGCTTTCGAGATGAATGGCAAGCCGCACACCGTGATCGGAGTCCTTCCTCCGATTCCGCAATATCCCGCCGAAAGCGATCTGTACATGACCACGGTGCAGTGCCCCACGCGGTCCTCCGATCGATTCAAAGCGAATCGCAAGGCCCGCATGATGATCGGATTCGCGCGCCTCAAACCGGGCGTTCAGCTGGAGCAGGCCCAGGCAGATCTGTCGGTGGTCGCGACCCACATGCAGCAACAGAACCCCGACGTCTATAGCTCGAAGAGCGGCTACGCGATGTCGGTCGCAGGATTGCGCGACGATTTGACGCACACCGCTCGCACCACGTTCTTCCTGCTGCTGGGCGGCGCGGGACTTGTATTGCTGATCGCCTGCGCGAACGTCGCGAATCTAATGTTGGCTCGATTGCTCCGCATGGAACGCGAGATGGCGGTGCGGGCCGCATTGGGAGCCAGCAAGATGCGGCTGCTGCGGCAGTTGCTCACCGAAAGTATTTTGGTTTCCTTGGGCGGGGCAGTGGTCGGCCTGGCTCTCGCTCCCTTAGCTCTTTCGGTGCTGGTGCGCTTTGCCGCGCGATTCTCCACGCGAGCGGCGGAAGTTCGTATGGACACACCGGTGCTGCTGTTCACCTTTCTGATCGCGGTGGCAACCGGGATCGTGTTCGGGCTAGCTCCCGCGTTTTCTTCATCGAAGCGCGCCGCCCAGGCCCTCAAGCAGAGCAGCGGCCGCAACTCAATGGGAGGACGGCAGACGCTGCGCAACGGATTGGTAGTTGCGCAAGTCGCCGTCACGTTCACATTGTTGATCGGCGCCGGATTGATGTTGCGAAGCTTCTTGAAGATGTCCGAGGTGAACCCGGGATTTCGCACCGACCACGTCTTGTCTTTGCGCATGACGCCCAACTCCAGGAAATATTCGAAGACGCCGGACCAGTTTTCCACGCTCACCGCGGAGCTGATGCGTCACATCCGTGCCATCAACGGCGTGGTCTCCGTTTCCATGGTTTCCAACGCGCCGCTCAGTCCCTCCGGCATCGCGGCCGGACCTGGCAACACGGAATTCAACATCGCGGGCAGACCGCTCTCTCAAGGCGAGCTGGCGCCGCAAGTCGATATCACCATCGCCGATGAGAATTACTTCACGACCATCGGCCAGCCCTTGATCTCCGGGCGCGTTTTCACGGAACATGACGGTGACAAGACGCCGGCCGTTGCGGTGATCAATCAGACCATGGCGAAGCACCGCTGGCCCACCGAAGATCCCATCGGCCAGCGCATCGCCTTCGCGTTCGCTCCCGATGCGTGGATCAGGATTGTCGGCGTGGTTAGCGACACCCGCGAGTATGGCCTGGGCAAACCAACCAAGGACGAGATCTATCTGGCCACCGCGCAGCAAGGGGGATTCTCCAACGACCTGATGGTGCGAACGTCATTCGATCCCGCGGCCGCTACGCCACTGGTTCGCGCCGCGATTGCGGAAGTGGATCCGTTCATCGGACTCGATCAGATCGGAACGCTGGAGCAGTATCAGTACGAATCGATGGCGCCGCCGCGCGTGACTACGTCCCTTTTAGGAATCTTCGCGGGACTGGCATTGCTGATCAGCATCGGCGGAATCGCCTCAGTAATGACGCTCTCTGTCACGCAGCGATCTCGAGAATTGGGAATTCGCATGGCACTGGGCGCGGAGCGCAGCTCGATCGTCGCGATGGTGGTGCGTCAGGGATTGGTGCTGGCGTCGATCGGAGTCGCGCTCGGGATCGCTGGAGCCGTCGCACTGACGCGGCTGCTGGCAACCTTGCTTTATGCCACCAGCCCGACCGACCGGATCACGTTCCTCGCTGTGTCGCTTCTGTTTCTATCGGTGGGCGCACTGGCGTGCTTTGTTCCCGCACGCCAGGTGACCTCCATCGATCCGCTCTCCGCCTTGCGGGAAGAGTAGAGTGGATCGCGGCTATTTCGCGCCGAGAATGTCCACCATGGCGTAGTTGCCTTCATGGCAGGCGTATTCGTAGAGCGGTCCCGGCACGGCGCTAAACGCCAATTCGATGGACCAGGGCTTCGACCACGTGGTCGGGTCGTCCATGGTGGCCCGATACTCAATGGCCTTGTCGCTGACGCGCCGGAAGCGCTCGGTGACCTTCAGATTCATGGACGCGCCGCGGTAATGGGTGTGCTCGTTGAAGTTGGTCGTTTCGACCACCAGGGTGTCGCCTTCCCAATGTCCAATGGAATCGCCGAACCACTGCCGGACATTCGAGGACGTGTGATTCGCGTTCATGTGGACGATGCGGGCGTCGTGAATCATCTCCACTTCGATCAGAATGGAATCGGCGGATTGCACGATTTCGATGTTGTTGTTGTAGAGGGCGGGCACCAGAGGTACGGAGGGAGTGTTGCCGACCAGACAGCGGGTGTCGTTCGTAAGGGTCTTGTAGTCGCCCGGGACATAGGGGCGGCGCCGCACTCGACCCTGTGCTTCCGGAGCGAGCGGAGGAACATGCCCATCCGGCGGATCGACCACCATCGAGGTCCTTTTCTGACCATCGATCCGCATCATTTCATTCCCGTTGTCGTAGAACAGAACATTGTAGGCGCCGCCCTGGATTGTGACCGGCCGGCCGCCCTCGACCTTTGATCCTTCCTCCCAGCGCTCGTTTTCTTTGGCTTCCCACTTGCGAGCTTCTTCATCGGAAATGCTCGGTCTTCCGTTGAAGACGGCGGGACGCTCGAAAGGAGTGCGAGTGGCGTTCGACCAGATGCCCGAGAGATCGGGATGCTTGTCTGCGGCGCGTGGGATGGGGCCTGCTTTCGGAGCAGAGGCGGGCGCAGGCTTGTTCTGGGCCGAAGCAGACGCGATCGCCAAAAGGAAAACACCGCCGGATTGGATCAGGCTGCGGAATTTCATGGTTTATCCTCAGCTAGCGATTATATAGCGGCGCGACGTTATAATTCTCTGCATGCGTTCAGCTCTGTTGGTATTCTCGTGCGCTATGCTTTCCGCTCAAGCGCCAGTAACTCTGCCCGATGGTGACGGCAAAGCTCTGGTGCAGCGCACCTGTGCCGGCTGCCATGGACTAGAGACGGCGGTCGACTCGACGCGCACCGAAGCAGAGTGGCGCAGCGTGGTCGACTCCATGGCGGGCCGTGGCGCGCAGGGCACGGATGCGGAATTGAAATTGATCGTCGCCTATCTCGCTAAGAACTTCGGCAAAGGTCCATCGGCTGTCCCGGCCATCGCGAAGGAGGGCGCGACTGCGAAAGCGGAGGCTCGCATCACTTCGCTCAAAGTGGATCTAAAAAACGACTGGCCGGAATTCGGGCGTGATGGCGGCGCGCAGCGCTATTCCCAGCTCGCGCAGATCAATGCGACGAACGTTGGGAAGTTGAAGCTGGCCTGGCAATACGCCATGGATCCAAGAGCCGCGACCCTCAGCGGCGCGCAGCGCGTGATTCCGTCCACCGAAGCCGTGCCGATCGTGATCGGCAACGTGCTGTTCACTCCCACATCGCAACACAGCATCGTCGCGCTGGAAGCCGATACCGGTCGCGAGATCTGGAAATATGAACTGGGCCGCGCGGGCGCTCCGCTGCGCGGCGTGACGTTCTGGCCGGGCGATGCCAAGAGCGTGCCGCAGATTTTCGCCGGAACCAGCGATGGCAAGCTGATCGCGCTGAATGCGCTGGATGGAAAACCAGTGCCGGGATTCGGGAATGAGGGCGTGCTGAACCTGCGCGTTGGCGTCACCGACAAATTCCCGAACATGCCTTATCACATGAGTTCCCCCGGCGTGATTTTTAAGGACCTGATCATCACTGGATCGCAAGGCCAGGAAGATAATCCGGACGGACCGGCGCAGGATGTTCGAGCGTGGGATGTGCGCTCCGGCAAGCTGGTGTGGACGTTTCATCCGCTGCCCCATCCCGGGGAGACCGGTTACGAAACGTGGCCGAAGGATTCCTGGGAGCACGTGGGGTCGCCCGCCAATTGGGGATTGATCAGCGTCGATGCGGAACGCGGGCTGCTGTTCATTCCGATCGGCCAGCCGGCGCCGCAATACTACGGCGGGGGCCGCGTGGGCCAGAACCTGTTTGCGTCCGCGATCGTCGCCGTGGATGCGAACTCGGGAAAGCTGCGCTGGTATTTTCAGATCACGCATCACGACCTGTGGGACCTGGACGCCGAGGCCGCGCCTGCGCTGATCGACGTGGTTCGAAACGGCAAGAAAATTCCAGCGATCGTAGCCGTATCGAAAGCGTCGCTGATGTTTTTTCTGAATCGCGAAACGGGTGAGTCGATTTATCCGGTGGAAGAGCGGCCTGTTCCGCAAAGCGACGTGCCCGGCGAACAGACCTGGCCCACGCAGCCTTTCCCCGTCAAGCCTCCGCCACTAGCGCGGCTGAGTATCACGGCTGATGAAGTTTTCAAAGGCGAACCCGAGCACGAGAAATTCTGCCGCGATCTGGTGGAGAAGATGGGCGGGCTTCATAATGAGGGTCCGTACACGCCGTACAGCAGCAAAGAATATCGCGTGATCTTTTCGGGGCAGCAGGGCGGACCGAACTACGGCGGTGTCGCTGTGGATCCCACCACCAGCTACGTGTTCGTCAATACACGCGACGTCGCGGGCATCGGCCGCATGGACAAATCGCCGGACGGTAACGCGGTCGCCTATCGACGCTCGACTCCGTTGCCGGGGCGGGGAACATACTATTCACGATTCTGGGATCCCGCGAATCAACTTCCCTGCCAGCAGCCACCGTGGGCGCATTTGATGGCGATCAATGCCAACACCGGCGATATCGCGTGGAACGTTCCGCTGGGCACCAGCGATGCAATGGAAGCCAAGGGCATCCACAACACCGGGGCGTTCGGGCAAGGCGGCGCCATCGCGACCGCCGGCGGCCTCGTGTTTATCGGCGGCACCATCGATGGGCGATTCCGCGCCTTCGAATCGAAGAGCGGCAAGACCTTGTGGGAAACCAAACTGGATGTCGAAGCGCACACCAATCCGATCACTTACATGGTTCGCGGCAAACAGTATGTGGTGATCGTCAGTTCAGGAATCAACGCGTTCGCACTCGAGTAAGCGGCCCTGTGATAAATTGACGGCCATGCTTCGGCTCGCCGCCGTCATTCTGTTGCTTTCGACGCCCGCTGCTTTGTCCGCCGCAACCGGTGAAGAGGTTTACAAGGCACGCTGCGCCTCCTGTCACGATCAGGCTAACCCGCGCATCCCTCCGCGCGAATCGCTGAACAAAATTCCAGCGACGCGAATCCTCAAGGTGCTGGACTTCGGCGTCATGATGCAGGTTTCCTACCGCATGAGCCGGGACGAGCGCGAGGCCGTCGCGAAGTTTCTAGGGACCGACAGCGCTGAGAGAACTCTACCGCCGGAAGCATTCTGCAAAGACCGCTCGGTTTCGATCAACGACAAATCCAAATTCATCTGGAACGGATGGAGTCCGAAAGCCGACAATGCTCGATTCCAATCGGCGGACGTCGCCGGGCTCAGCGTCGAACAGGTGCGCAAGCTCAAATTGAAGTGGGCGTTCGGCTACGAAGGCGACGTGAACGCATTCGCGCAGCCCGCGTTTTTCGATGGGCAGATTTTTGTCGGCAGCGCTCGCGGCACTGTTCACGCGTTGCGTGCCGAAAGCGGCTGCATCCAATGGACGTTCGAAGCCAAAGGCCCGGTTCGTTCGGCGATGATCGTGGTCCCGAACGGCAATCGCCACGCGCTGCTATTCGGCGATCAGATCGGCTGGTATTACGCTCTCGAAGCGGAGACCGGGAAACTTTTGTGGACCAAGAAAATCGAAACCCACGACACGGCCCGGCTCACCGGCGCGGCGCTGGTTCGCAACGGTGTGGCGTATGTGCCGGTGGCGTCCTGGGAAGAGACCCGCTCGGGCGGCGCGGATTATATTTGCTGCAGCTTTCGAGGCAGCCTGGTGGCGCTTCGCGTTCGCGACGGCGAACAACTCTGGAAGAGTTACATGGTTCCCGAGCCCACCGCGCAAGGCAAGACCGCGACGGGAAAAGCGAAGTGGGGTCCTTCCGGCGCGAGCATCTGGTCCACTCCGGCTTTCGATGAAAAGCGCAATCTGATTTACGTCACCACCGGCGACAATTTTTCGGCGCCGGCCACGCTCACCAGCGACGCTCTGGTCGCGATCGATCCGGCCAGCGGCAAAATCGTGTGGTCGTCGCAAACCACCGCGAACGATGTTTCGCCATCCGAGCGAGGCCCGGATTTCGATTTCGGCGCGGCCCCGATTCTGGCGAAGACATCGGAAGGGCGCGAGCTGATCCTGGGCGGACAGAAGTCGGGGATTGTCTATGCTTTCGATCCCGACAAGAAGGGCGAGATCGTATGGCAGACACGCGTCGGCCGGGGCGGGGCGCAGGGTGGCGTTCAATGGGGCATGTCGTTCGACGGCCGCAACGTGTATGCCGCGGTTTCTGACGGCGCGGGAAAACGCGTGACGGATGCGAGCGGCCGGTCCGTTCGAGTTTTCGACCCCGCAGTCGGCGGAGGACTGACGGCCCTCAAGATTTCGGATGGCAGCAAGGTTTGGTTCGCTCCTCCGCCCGATTGCGGAACCCGGCCCGGATGCAGCCCGGCGCAATCCGCCGCGCTCACGTCGCTTCCCGGAGCTGTGTTTTCGGGAACACTCGGCGGGATTCTGCGCGCCTACTCGGCCGAAGACGGCAAGGTGTTGTGGGAATACGATACGGCTCGCGATTTCCAAACGGTCAATGGAGTGAACGCCAAGGGCGGCGCCATCGACGGTCCCGGCGCAATGGTGATCAAGGGAATGGTGTTCGTGAATTCCGGCTACTCGCGCTTTGGCGGCCTCCCCGGCAATGTGCTGCTCGCGTTTGCGCCGGAACAGTAGAGTGCTGAGTTCGCTTCGAACTTTGTGTTTAGCCGTCTGGCGCGCTCCATACTGTCGCGCCTCCCTGAAGGCTATTGAGGCGCGACAGTATGGAGCGCGCTAGTCGCCTTGGTAGCAAACTGACCCACCACCAACTGTACGAGTCATATAATCGATTCCATATGCGGACACGAACCCTCGCCCTCGTTGTGCTCACTTGCGTGTCGTCGCTAGACGCGGGAGTGATCAAGATCGTCGTAGAACATCGGGAGACCGCCGGTAAAGCTTTTGGCAACGTAGGTCAGTACGAGATCCTGAGCGGTCACTTCACTGGAGAGCTGGATCCCAAGGATCCGCACAACAAGATCATCAACGATATTCAACTCGCCGTCCGTAACGCTCGTGGCATGGTGGAATACACCGGTACTTTCGCGATCGCCAAGCCTGTCGATATGTCCAAGGCGAGCGGTGTACTCATGTACAGCGTGCCGAATCGCGGCAATGGCGCGGCTACCCCGAACGCCGACGGTCATGTGAGCGTGGTCAGCGGATGGCAAGGCGACGTTCGCCCGCGCGAGAATATTCAATCGATCGTTGTCCCGATTGCGAGGAATGCCGATGGAACGCCGGTGACCGGTCCCTTTACCGCGCGCTTCATCAATGCGCCGAAAGGTGCGACCACTCTGGCGCTTTCGAGCGCGGTCAGCGCCATCGTGTATCAACTGCCGGCCACACTCGACACCTCGAAGGCGACGCTAACCAGGCGAGCGACAGAAGACGGCCAGCGAATTCCGATTTCGAGCTCCGACTGGACCTTTGCCGACTGCTCCAAAGCGCCGTTTCCCGGCACCCCCGATTCGTCGAAGATCTGCGCCAAGGACGGCTTCGATTCGTCCATGCTGTACGAGCTGGTCTACACGGCGAAGGATCCGCTCGTACTCGGCATCGGCTATGCCGCGACGCGCGATCTCAATTCCTTCCTGCGCTACGAAGCCAAGGACGCGGAAGGGAACGCCAATCCGTTGGCCGGTCAAATCAAATTCGCCATCAGCGAAGGCAATTCGCAATCCGGGAATTTTTTGCGCAGCTACATTCACCTTGGGTTCAATCAGGATGAGAAGAATCGAATCGTATGGGACGGCAGCAATCCGCACATCGCGGGACGGCAGCTCGCGATGAACTACCGGTTCGCGGTGGCGGGAGGTATCGCCAACCTTTACGAACCTGGAAGCGATGGAGTTTTGTGGTGGAGCGATTATCCCGACACCGCCCGGCATCGCAAAACCGCGGGAATGCTCGATCGCTGCCAGGCTACCAAGACGTGCCCGAAGATTATGGAGACCTTCGGCGGCCTGGAGTTCTGGGATCTTCGCATGTCGCCTAATCTGGTCGGCACCGACGCGAAGAACGATATTCCTTTACCGGCGAACGTGCGCCGCTATTACTTCCCATCGACCACACACGGTGGCGGCCGCGGAGGTTTCAGCATCGGGGCTCCGCCAATTCCCAACGGCTGCATGATCGCGGCGAATCCAAATCCGGAAGCCGACACGTTGCGCGCGCTCCGCGCCGATCTGGTCGAGTGGGTGACCAAAGGCACCGAACCGCCGCCCAGCCGTTATCCCAAGCTTCATCCCAAGAACGCCGCGGAAGGGCAACTGGTGGTCGCGACCAAAGCAGCGATGGGTTTCCCGGCGCTGTCCGGCACGCCGTCGCCTGACGGCGTTGTCAATTCGCTGCTCGACTATGATTGGGGCCCTGACTTCAACTACAACGATCTCTCCGGCGTGATCACCAAAGCGCCCGGCTCGATTCGTCAAGTTCTTCCGACCCTGGTTCCTAAAACCGACGCGGATGGCAATGACATCGGCGGCGTGGCGTCGGTGCTGCTGCAGGTTCCCCTCGGGACATACGTGGGTTGGAACGTCACCGCGAGCGGATTTAATCAGGGCAAGATCTGCGGACTCAACGGCGGCTACATTCCGTTCGCGAAAACCAAGGCCGAGCGCGTGGCCGCCAACGATCCGCGATTGTCGATTGAAGAACGCTATGGCACACACGAAAAATATGTGGCGCTGGTAAAAGCCGCTGCGGCGAAAGCGGTCGCGGACCGGTTGCTGTTCCAGGAAGATGCCGACAAGCTGGTTGCGCAGGCCGCGGCCAGCGACGTGGCCGTAAAGTAGTCGCCGGCGAGGCCGGATTGGCGTGTGAAACACGAGCACGAACGCAACCGGCGAAGAAATTCTCGACTGCGCTACTTGGCGAAGTCCCCTCACCCAGGTGAGCAGGCCATTTGGGTGTAGTCACGTGTTGTGGAGAATCCCCGATTTTCCATGGTCAGCGTGAAGGGCGAGCAATGTCATATTTTCGCCGCCGCGGCTCCGACCATTCTTCCGTGAAACTCTTCTGGAACAAGGTGGGGCGGACCCCTTGGTCCGCAGCCGACGCCCCCGTCGGCCTTTGGCTTCAGCACGCCAGCCGGGCCGGGGGCCCAGCGCGGACCAGGGCGTCCACCCCACTTAGTGTGCAATCTGTGTGACGCACTACACTAGGAGCATCACAACCAGTGAATTTCGGCGGGACTTCTGCCGTGGGATTCAGGCCACACCTTTGGGTAGCCCGCCACGATCGGAATGATCACCTCGTATATTTCCGGCAATCCTAATCGCTCTTTCGAAGAAGGCAAATTCAGCCAAGGTCGTGAAAGACCGATGCAGCACGTCCCAATTCCTTCATTCCGCGCCGCAAGCATGAAATTCTCGGCTGCCAGGCAACAATCCTCGAACGCTTGCGATTGAGATGATTTCGCGAGCACAAGAACTAAGGCGGGAGCATGATGAAAGACACTGTAGCCCTCGCTTTGAATCATCTGTCGCAGCCTCGGATCGATGGATGCCTTCGGGGAATTGGTCAAGAGCCAATGTTTGACTTGCTGCGCATAATCATCGATCCGCTTCTGGTTGAGTTGGACCGCGAAGGCCCACGGCTGGACGTTCATCGCACTGGGCGCAAGAATGGCTGCTTCGATTAACCTTTCGATCACCGCTCGATCGACAGGTTGGTCCGTATACTCTCGAACCGCCCGGCGCTGCCGTATCGCTTCGATCGCTTCCATTTGGCTGGTCCTTGCACTCAAGGTGTGCAAGCGGAGGACCACACATTCGAATGGAGAGTTGCTTGCTGCAAAAAGGTAGAAGAGAGCGCTATATGATTCAGCTTCCATTCAGAGACCGGGCCGATGCCGGAAGGCTGCTTGCCCTCGAACTCGAACGGCGAGACCTTCCTCTCAACACGATTGTCATCGCGCTGCCGCGCGGCGGGGTTCCGGTGGGATTCGAAATCGCGCACGCTCTCGGTGTGCCGCTTGATGTCGTGATCGCCCGGAAACTCGGAGTGCCCTGGCAACCAGAACTTGCCATGGGGGCGATCGCAGGCGAAGCAGTAGTGCTCGACGAGCGTTTGATTCGCGAGATCCCTCTTCGTCCCGGCGAGATCGACGCGGTCATCGCCAGAGAACGCGCGGAGATCGAACGTCGCGAGAAACTCTACCGCGCCGGACGTCCGGCGGCGAAGTTGGAAGGCCGCACCGTGGTGCTGGTGGACGACGGATTGGCAACCGGATCAACGATGATCGCCGCTGCACGTCACGTTCGAAGTTCGAAACCGGCCCGATTGATCATCGCGGTTCCTGTCTCGCCGGCGGATGCGGGCGTGCGGATCAGACCCGAGTGCAATGAGTTCGTAACCCTCGCAACACCGGTTCCGTTCATGGCGGTGGGCTGTTGGTACGTCGATTTCCGGCAAACTACCGACGGCGAAGTGCAAGAGCTGCTGAACGCGGCGACCGAAGCAGTCGCGCCTACCGGAGGAAATGGAAAACGCCCTTGAGGTCTCGCGATGGCCGGTTCGCTTCGACGATCGCCGTCGCGATGGATTCGCTCAGTTTTCAGGATTGCTAACAGCGATCACAGGCGTAGCGCCGCGAAATGGTCGCGAAACCAGTGCCGCGCCAGCATCGCGACCTGATCCAGCGTGCCGGGCTCCTCAAACAAATGCGTGGCCCCGTTCACAATTTCGAGTTTGTACTCGGTCTTGGGCGGCAACTTCGCGATGGCATCGCGATTCAAGTTCAACACCACCGGATCGCGGCTACCGACGATAAACAACGTCGGTGCCACGACGTGCTTCAATGCTGCTCCCGCCAGATCCGGCCGTCCGCCACGCGATACGACAGCTCGAATTGCGCGAGGCCGCTCTGCTGCCGCGACCAATGCCGCGCCAGCACCCGTACTCGCGCCAAAAAGCCCGAGCGCAAGCTCCCGCAGATGGTACTGCTTGCCGATCCAATCCGTGATCGCGACCAGACGCCGCGCGAGCAGACCGATGTCGAACCGTAGCTCCGACGTTTGGAGATCGACCGTCTCCTCTTGTTCCGTGAGGAGATCGACCAGAACGGTCGCTACGCTGCCCTGATTCAGGATGTCCGCAACGTGCAGATTTCGCGGGCTGTGGCGACCGCTACCACTGCCGTGAGCGAACAGCACCAACCCTGTTGCCTGGTGCGGGATCGCGATATCAGCGGTGAGTTCAATCCCACCGAGAGGGATTTCGACGGCGATACGTTGGACTTCCACAGCGCTCTGATTCATGCATTTGCTTGTGCAGTCGTGATGCCATTTGGGTTCCCAATTGCTCTTCGTAACAGCAAAGCGAAGGTGATTTATGGCTCGAATGGAGACCCTCCCGCTGGTCACTGACTTGGTGCGCGATTCAGCGCACTTGCTTCCGCGCGGCCGCGAAAATTACGACCCGTTGATGAACGCGATCGGCGACGCGCGCTTCGTGCTGTTGGGCGAAGCTTCCCATGGCACGCACGAGTTCTATCGTGAGCGCGCGCAGATTACCAAGCAGCTCGTGTTAGAGAAAGGATTCACCGCAATCGCAGTCGAAGCGGACTGGCCTGATGCGTATCGCGTGAATCGCTATGTTCGCGCCCAGAGCACCGATCCGGATGCCGAGGAAGCGCTTGGCAGCTTCAAACGTTTTCCAGCCTGGATGTGGCGCAACGCCGATGTGCTTGATTTCATCGGATGGCTGCGTGAATACAATGATTCACTCCCCTCCCGATCGCGCAAAGCGGGTTTCTACGGCCTCGATCTCTACAGCCTGCACACCTCGATCGAGGCGGTGCTCGCCTACCTTGACAAGGTCGATCCGGAAGCCGCACGGCGGGCGCGCTATCGTTACGGATGCTTCGAGCACTTTGGCGACGACCCGCAAGCGTATGGATACGCCGCGGGATTCGGCATGGCGCGAACTTGCGAATCCGAGGTGATTGCGCAACTCGTCGATATTCAACGGCGGGCGACAGATTATGCGCGCCGGGATGGGCGCATCGCCGCGGACGACTTCTTCTTCGCCGAACAGAATGCCCGGCTGATTAAGAACGCCGAAGAATATTACCGGACTATGTTTCGCGGGCGAATCTCCTCCTGGAATCTTCGCGATCTGCATATGACCGAGACGCTCGCTGCGCTGGTTGCGCATGTATCAGGGAAAGTGGTGGTGTGGGCGCACAACTCGCATCTGGGCGATGCGCGAGCCACTGATCGCGAACGCGCTGGAGAATGGAATGTGGGGCAACTGGTCCGGCAACGATATGGCAGTGAGTGTTTCCTGGTCGGATTTACGACCAACACCGGAACCGTAACCGCGGCTTCGAACTGGGGCGGTCGCGCTGAGCGGAAACGAGTCAGACCCGCGCTGGCGGGCAGCGTTGAAGCAATGTTTCACGATGCCGGAATTCCCGCGTTTCTACTGACCCTGCCGCGGAGGAGCCGGGTTGCATCCGGACTCGCCGACCCGATGCTGGAGCGGGCGATCGGCGTCATCTATCGGCCCGAGACGGAACTGGCCAGCCACTACTTTCACGCGCGGCTTTCGGACCAATTCGATGCCGTGATTCACTATGACCAGACTCGCGCCGTGGAGCCGCTGGAACCCACTTCGGAGTGGGAAGCGGGCGAACCTGCCGAGACTTTTCCGTCGGGGATGTGAGCAAACTCGCACAGTTTGCTGTCCCGGTCATTTGTTTAGCGATGTAGGGCAGGTTTTCAACCTGCGGCGGATTTTCAATCCGCCTCTTCGTTTGCGCCTGAAACATCGGGCCGATTGGAAATCGGCCGCAGGATGAAATCCTGCCCTCCACTACTGCCATGCACCGAGCAGGCGGCGGACGAGAACCATCTCTCCCAAGTGGTAGGCATTGTGGTCGGCGAGGAGCAACGCTTCCCGCAGGATTGTCTGTCCGTCTCCCCACGCGATCCGGGCGCAGAGATCCGTGGAGTTGAGCCGCACCAGTCGGCACATGGCTTCCAGGTCAGCCCGGAAAGCCATCACGCTCTTGCTCCACGCGTCTTTGTTTGGCGGAGCCGGAGTTTTCGGCCAGTATCCGCTCGGCCAAGCGGGCGAGGTGTGTTTGGAATTGCGGCTGAACTCGAGGATGTCCCACTGCGCCAGCCGCATGTGCTCGAGGATTTCCCATGGCGAGTGTTCCGCGCCCGCGGGCCTCTCGCCTCGCAGGGCAACCGGCAGATCCTCCATCGCCTTATCGAAGCCGGCGTGCGCTCCGCCGACTTTGAGCAAATAGAGCAGATGTTCGCGTAGCTGCTTGTCATCCTTACCAGGCTTTCCAGGCATCACTTGTCCCCCGCGATCACATGGTAGCCCGCGGAACACCCCCACGACTCGCTCTTGTCACCCGCGAGGCCAATTCGGTGCGGGCTGCGGTTTCTCGCTCACATCGCGCGAATACCCGCAGCAACGCGGCCAGGCGCCAGCGCTGAAATGCTGATATGCAAGCACCGCTGTGCGGCCCTTGAACTGCAAAAAGTTCTTTGATCCATGATTTTTCTGAGAGGAGGTCAATTATGCAAGCACAGCCACATAAAGGAAAGCTACATACAGAACGCGACAACGATCTGAGGGACATCGTGATGCGTCAAATCGAATGGGAACCAGAGGTCGAGTCGCAAGACATTAGTGTTGACGCCAGGAACGGCGCCGTCACCCTCACCGGCGTGGTGCATGGATATTTCGAAAAGATCGCGGCAGAACGGGCCGCAAAGGCCGTATTCGGGGTCAAGGCGATCGTGAATGATATCGAAGTCAAGCCGATGACGCGCACCGATCCCGAGATTGCACGCGACATTCTCGAAGTCCTGCGTCTGGATGCGACGGTGCCTGATCGCCGCATCAAAGTCGCGATCAGCAACGGACTCGTGACACTGGAGGGCACCGTCGACTGGAATTTCCAACGTGACGCCGCGGAAAGCTGCGCACGAAAAGTGCATGGAGTGCGCGGAGTCAGCAACTTGATTCACCTGGTTCCGACCGCTTCACCGACCGCGGTGAAGCTAAAGATCGAAGAGGCGCTGAAGCGCAGCGCGGAGGTCAACGCGGGAAAGATCCTGGTGTCCGCGGTCGATGGCACCATTACTCTCGCGGGCAAAGTCCGTTCGTTTTTCGAGCGTGATGAAGCGGAGCGCGTCGCTTGGGCAGCGCCCGGCGTGACGCACGTGATTGACCACATCGCCGTTATCCCATAGCGGGTCGAAAGGAAGGGAACAAAATGACAAAGAGCAAAGTTACACACCGCGTCGCTAAGCCTCGGGCGGTGGGGACGCGAACGCCAGTCCGGCGAGTCGATAAAGTCGGCCGATCCGGAGTCTATCCCATGTCTGGACCGCATCCACCGGGCGACGCGCCCATGGTTTGGCCCGGATCGTGGGGACAAGGCAAGCGCGGCGCGGCCGGCTATGAAGATCACGGCGAATCGGAACTGGACATCAAGCGAGTGGTGCCTGAGAAATGCCGGGACATCATGAGCAAGGATCCGGCTTTCTGTCAGGCCAGCGATACTGCGGTGCTCGCAGCGAAACTGATGGAGAAGCACGACATCGGTGTGCTGCCCATCGTCAATAACTTGCACGATCAAAAGCTGATCGGCATCGTCACGGATCGAGATCTGGCGATCAAGCTGGTCGCAGCCGGCCGCAATCCGAAAACCACAACGCTCGATCAGGTGATGTCGCAGCCGGTAGTGACGTGCTCGCCCGACGACGATTACAGCACCGCCGTCGGCTTGATGGAGCGCTACCAGTTGAAGCGCATCCCGGCGGTGACCACTTCGGGTCGCGCGGTAGGGATGATCTCACAGGCCGATGTGGCATTGAGAATCCTTGACCAGGGAACCATCGCAGAAGTGGTCTCGGCTATCGCGGAGCCGAAGCACAAGACGTAGCGGCTCACCCCTCATCGGGCGGCTTTGGCGGGTTCCCGGGATTGGTTCCTGCCGTCCAGCTCGCTCTCCTGGTCGCGGGCTTCCATGACGAAGTCCGCGATCAGCGGCAGGTGATCCGACGCCATGATCGAGAGTCTGTTTCTCAAGAATTTCGCCCCGCGAACCTGGAGTTGATGATCGAAGTAAATATGATCCAGGTTCAACAAAGGCAGGATTGCAGGATAGGCGCGTGTTCGTGGCAGGTGATCTCGCAGGTCCGTAAGATGAAACTCCGCTGAGAGCGTTCGCGTGACTAACCCATGGGTCCATTCGTTGAAGTCGCCCAGCACGATCCGTGGACCCGAAATGTCAATGGCGCGCAGCAGCGATTCGTCTATCAGCCGGACGGCTTGTGTACGGCGCTCGCGGTGCGCCGTTCCCAAATGAACATTGAAGACGTGCAAGAGTTGCGAGCCGACCCGAATGTCAGTGCGCAGCACGCCTCGTTCTTCGCGGCCCGCGACGCTTAGATCCACGTGGCGAGCGAGATCAAAGCTCCACCGGCTCAGCGTGACGTTCCCGTAAATACCGCCGTGATGCTTGCGAGTCTCGCCGATCCTGGCGTGATATCCGAAACGATCTGCAAGATAACTTGCCTGGTGGTCTTCGATCGACCGCCCCTCATGGCTGACCACTTCCTGTAGAACCAGAATGTCAGCATCGATCTGCTCCACCACCCGCGCGATGCGCTCCATGCGAATCCTCCCATCGAGGCCTCGTCCCTTGTGGATGTTGTAAGTGGCGATTCGAAAATGATTCATCGCAATGGCCTCCGGGCTTGGTCACACCTGATTCTCGATCAATGACGCGAGCATCTCCTTGGTTTGCTGGACAGCGCCGCGCCGATCCCAATCGGCTAATTCAACGCGCTCACAATGCGCCAGATCCGCTGCGAAAATCTCCCGCATTTGATCCACCAACGAAGCATCGTGAAAGCACACGTTGGTTTCCTCGCTTAGCGCGAACGAGCGGTTGTCGAAATTGGTGGTGCCGACCGTGGCCCACACACCGTCCACCACCATGGTTTTTTGATGCAGCATGGTGGGCTGATACTCATAGATCTCAACACCTGCCTTCAATAGTTTTCCGTACAATCGAACACTGTTCTGGCGGGCCCACCAGGTGTCGTTGTGCTGGCCGGCCAGCATCAACTTGACGGCGACTCCACGCCGGCACGCCCGCGAAAGCATCTCAATCACGCGCGCATCCGGAATAAAGTATGGATTCGCGATATACAGATAGCGCCGGGCGCATTGCACCGCGATGAAGTACATCGTGCCCGCGGCATCGGCGCCAGCCGATGGCGAGCCGAGGATGGTCTGGATAGAAACGTCTCCCGTAGCGACCGGTTCTGGAAAGAACGCATGCCCGCCGATGATCTCGCCGGTAGTCTGCAGCCAGTTCTGTGCGAAGCCCGCCTGCTGGATGGCGGCCGCGGGGCCCTCCACGCAAATCTGGATATCCCTCCACTCCCGTTCGTTTTCGGCGGAGCCGACCCATTGATCTCCGATCCCCGATCCTCCAGTGAACGCCAGCCGTCCATCGACGATCAGCGACTTACGATGATTTCGCAGATTTGCCCGGTGCAGCGTGTACCACTGAATCGGCCGGAACCATGCAAGCTGACATCCGCCAGCCTCCAGGATTCTGAAAATCTCCGAACCAAGGGTCGCTGAGCCGATGGCGTCGACCAGCAGTTTTACCTGGATCCCCGCGCGTGCTTTCTCCGCGAATGCTTCCGCAAATCGTCTTCCCACGGCGCCGTTCCAAAAAATATACTGCTCCATCGTGATAGAGAACCGGGCCGATTCGATGGCGTCCAGCATGGCCGGATAAAACTCATCGCCGTTGTTGTAAATAGTGACGCGATTTCCTGCAATGAGAGGCGTCCCGGTCGCTCCCGCCATCGTCGTCCTGAATTCGCAGGACTCTGTATCGAACCCTGGTTCGAGAGGATAGACCGCTGGATGGGACTCCGTGGACCAGTGATAGAGCAGGAAAGCCATAATTCCTGGTGCGATGCCTGTAAGCGGCCATCCCGAAAGCTCTAATAGGAGAGCGACCGCGAACCAGCTCCACCACGCCCGTAGGAACGTATGCACGCGATCTGAGAGATCGATGCTCCCCAGCCGCGCGCGGAGAGGACGCGCCGGTGTGAGCCGATAAAGTTGTTCGATGGGGACGCGCGGCTTTAACCAACGCCGTGATTCCTTCGGTTTGCCTGTTGCCGGCGGCGTTGATCCAACATTAAGTGCAGGCACGATCTCGATTCCTCTCATATGACGCTTATTTGCAATCGCGAGGCCTTTAGAGTCTATTGCCAGAATGGTATTCGTGTTGCTCGGGCAACTTTTAGGAAATCCTCGGAGGACGTGAAATCACCCAACCTGGGTGGTATCGCGGCATCTGGTGCTGCCGTGCAATTAGACGTTCATTGCCGCGGGGCGGCTTCCAGTCGTCCGTCCGAAAGTACTCAGGTTCGGCCTTCCACCGCATGTTCAATTTCGCTCCGCTGAGCTTGGTCCAACGCAGCCGGAAGTGGGGAGGACGCCCTGGTCCGCGCTGGGCCCCCCGGCCCGGCTGGCGTGCTGAAGCCAAAGGCCGACGGGGGCGTCGGCCGCGGACCCGGGGGTCCGCCCCACCTTGTTCCAGAAGAGTTGGGATTTGTGACGCACACCACTGGTACCGCGGCGCCTCATCTCGAGAGGATACAGTTCGACTATTTTTATAGTTGACAAGCGGGCCACACGCGAGTAGTCTACATTCAGGATGGCTCGCCGCAAGAAAATTTCTGAATCACTCACTCCTCTGGAGCTCAAAATGATGCAGGTGCTGTGGCGTCAGGGTCCCAGCAACGTGCAAGAAGTGCACACCGGCCTCCAATCCGACCTGGCCTTCACCACCGTGCAAACGGTGCTCAACGTCCTCCACCAGAAGGGCCGCGTTCGGCGTGCACTCAAGGGACGTGCGTATGAGTATCGCGCCGCTGCATCGAAAGAGTCGGTGATGGGCCAGGCGGTACGGGATCTGATCCGGCGAATGTTCGGCGGATCGTCGGAAGATCTCGTGATGAGCCTGGTGAAGACCCGCCAGATTGATCCTGAAACACTCGCCAGGTTGACGCGGCGCATTGCGGCCGGTGAAGAAAGCGGCCCCGAATGAGCAACAACATGAGCGGCCACGCTGTGCTGTTGTTGACGTCGTATGTGGTCAACGCCGTGTGGCAGGTTCCAGTCCTGGCCCTGGCCGCTGGGATCCTCTCACGATGGGTCAAGCGGGCCGGGCCGGAGCTGCAGCACAGAATGTGGGTGGCCGCGTTGATACTGGCGACCTTCGTGCCGGCTACGCCCATGATTCGGTCCCTGTTGGTGCACCCCACCTGGACGGATCAAAGGAGTGCGTTCGCGTCTGCCGACGTCGCCCGCGTGTCTGCTCGCCCGATCCCGCTGGCAGGCTCCGATATTATCTTTCAACCGGCCGCACTGTACATTGTTTCGGGGCTCTATCTAACCGCTCTGTTGTTCTGTTTTTTGCGGTTGTGCTGGATGGTCTACCGCACCGCCGCGCTGGTGCACAACGCGGATGCGATCTCGATAGAACCGGATTGCGCAGCGCTGTGGCACACAACGAAACAGCGGCTTTCGCTATCATCGGCCGCATTGCTCGGGTCGCGGGATGTTTCCGGTCCAGTGACGGCAGGGCTCTGGCGACCAGTGCTGCTGCTTCCCGCGACCTTTATGGAAAATCATTCGCGAACCGAGTTCCTGGCTGCCATCGCGCACGAGTGTGCGCACATACAGCGAGGCGACCTGCGTAAGAACCTGTTCTACGAAATGGTCGGTCTGTTCACGCAATTCCATCCCGCGACCTGGTTCATCAAGGCGCAAGTCGCGCAGACTCGCGAAATGATTTGCGATCGAATGGCTGCCGAGCAGCTTCACGATCGTCGTGCGTACGCTGTCTCGTTGTTGCAACTCGCAAGAAAAATGCTCGCCGCCAGGCCCGTAGTATCACACGCCATGGGTATGTTCGACGCCAGGATCCTGGAGAAGAGAATTACCATCCTGACCACCTCGGTGCCGCGGCTGAGCAGAATTCAGCGCTCCTTGTGGACCGTGGCCGCAACACTTCTCCTGGCGATTTGCGCCACCGGAATCGGATCGATGACGCGCACCGTCGCGGCGCAGTCCCCCGCGGACCGGAAGAAAGCTCCGAATTTGGATTGCACCTACTATGAACAAAAAATTCCAGGGCCTGTAGGGCATGCAGGGACCTGCGCATACGACAAGAGAGACCAAACCAGGTACGTTTGCTACTTAAACTCGGATCCGGCGCGAAGCCAGCTTCAAGTCGGTTGTAAGTGGAAGCTGCAGAGGGCCGAAGCAGCGAAGTAGCCCTTTTCGTTCGGCGATAAATCCTGATCAACCACCCCACCCAGGAGATCTCTGTGAAAAAGCATCTCTCCATTCCCATAACCATCGTCTGTCTGGCGGGATTCGCGATTGGCCAAGCGCCCACGTTCAAGAACGCCGACGTCCACACTTCCGTCCCTGGAGGCCGCGACCAGGCCGAAGGCCGATTCAGCCCAGGCGCCCGGTATGAAGCGCTCGGCTTCACCATGCTGGATCTCATCGTCCGCGCCTACTCGATCCGCGATCGGGACTGGGTGGTGGGCGGACCTCCCTGGCTGGGTATCGATAAGTTCGACATCATTGCGGAAGCTCCGGCGAATGCGCCGCAGACGGCAGCGCGCCCCATGCTTCGGGCATTGCTGGCGGAGCGTTTCTCGCTGGCGGTCCACAACGATCGCAAACCGATGCCCGTCTATGTCCTGGTCGCGGGGAGCCACCCGCTACTGAAGGATTCCAGCGGCGGCCCTGCGCAATGCAACGCCAGCGGATGGAACGTGACCACCATGGTCTGCACCAATATCGGAATGGAGCAGTTCGCCCATGAGCTGCACGATGCGGCCTATGGTTACTTCGACCGGCCGTTGTTCGACAAAACTGGTCTCACCGGCCGCTACGATTTCACTCTGCACTGGACTCCCTTCAACCAGATCGACGTCCAACAGAACCGGACTTGGGCATTCGACGCGGTCGAGAAGCAGCTCGGACTAAAAGTGGAAGTGCGCGACCAGGAGGTTCCTGTCCTGGTCGTCGACCGCGTCAATCGGACTCCGGCACCGAATGCGCCGGGTGTTGTCGCGGCGCTGAAGGCTCCCTCGCTGACGGAATTTGAAGCCGCCGAAGTGCGCGCACACCAGCCCGAGACTCCTTTCGCGTTCGCAACTACGAACACCGAGGCGCACATGCTGGGCCTCCATTTGCGAGATCTGATCTTGCAGGCCTATGGCATTCGCGGCGAGCAGCTCGCTGGCGGCCCCAAATGGATCGAGACTGATCCGTTCGACATCATCGCCAAAGCGCCTCGTCACGTGCCCTGGGAGAACATGCAGGTGATGCTGCAGAACCTCATCGAGCAGCGATTCAGACTCACCTACCATCAGGAAACGCGGCCGATCACCGCATATGTGCTGACCTTGCGGAAGCGGACGGCTCAACTCGCGGATGCCGATACCACTCGCCACAGCGATTGCCGCAAGTCGCTCGGAGTGGCTGGCCTCTCGTTCCGTTGCCGCAACACTACCATGGCGCAATTCGCGGAGAGAATCCGCGAGACGATTTGGACCACGCCGGAAAGCGAGACCCTTCCGGTGGCGGATGCGACCGGCCTCACTGGAGCTTTCGATTTCACCGTGACCTGGACACCTGGCGCCCGCACCAATCGCAGCGAGGGCAGCGGAGCCGGAAATCAGCCGGGTGGGATTCCCATGGCTTCGATTCCCACGGGCGAAGTGACCATCTTCGACGCCATTGACAAACAGCTCGGAATCAAGCTGCAGAAGCAGCGACACCCCATGCCGGTGATGGTGATCGACCACGTTGAGCATCCCGCGGAAAACTGAATCCGATTCGGCCAAATCTGCCGGGTTCGAGTTAAGATTGCTCGGTGAGGATAGGATGCTGGGGAGGAAGGACATCATGAAGCCACGTTGCACGATCTCGATCGGTTTGGTGTCTCTGATGGCGGCGATCACGGTCTTCGCGCAAACGAAACCGCCGGCGCCTCCCGCGGGCCTGACGTGCGCGTTGCTGACTCAAGCCCATGCCGACGCGAGCGCCGGGACCCCCAATATCAATCACGACGGCACGCCGATCAATGGCACACCTGTTCCCGACATCTCGCGCGGATTCCAGGGCATTCCACGCTCCGCCCAACCGGTGCTCACGGCGTCGCAAGCGCGCATCTGGGAATGTAGTTATCATTTCGCCGAGGCGAACGCCGATATGCCTTACACCCTGTTCGTCCCTTCCAGCTATGTTCCCGGGAAGCCCACGCCGCTGGTGGTCGATCTGCATGGTCTGAATATCACGCCCCTGCAGCAGATTCTGTTTGACGGCACCACCGACTTTGCGGAGAAATTCGGCTTCATCGTGCTTGCGCCCACCGGCTTTAACTTGTCGGCAGGCTGGGGAGGCCGCACCGGAGCGCCACTGGAATCGGCCCAGATGAAGCCTGGCAGCGACGTGCGTTATTCCGCCAGCGAGCTTTCCGAACTCGACGCGATGACGGTGCTGAAACTGATTCGCGAAACACTCGCGATCGCGAGCGACCGTGTCTTTCTGATGGGGCATTCGCTAGGCGGAGCGGGGACCTATCACATCGGTGGGAAGTTCAACGACATCTGGGCCGGGCTCGCGCCGATCTCCGGTGCCGGAGGAATCGCCGATGCCGCTGCGGCCGAACGTTACAAGTCGATTCCGATGCTGATCATGCACGGAGACAAGGACTCCATCGTGCCGGTCGCGACATCGCGGCGAGCGGTGCTGGCTTTGCAGGCCGTGGGCGCGCCGCACATTTATCTCGAGTTCCCTGGGATGGATCATGAATTCTGGATCCGCCGCGGAGCCGATCACATGGAAAAAGTATTTCTGTTCTTCAGCATGTTATCGAAGAAGACGAATGTTGGATTCATCACTCCGGATATGGCGCCCGCCCCACAGCCTCGGCCGAGAGGCGTTCCCCGGGCACAATAGCCGCTCCCGCGAACCATCGCGGAACGGTATTTGAGTGGCAGCGACGCTATAATAGCGGTGTCCAGTCCACGAAATTCTTTCTTCGATCCGCCCAATAAACCATTGATCTCAGTAAACAATCTATCGATGCGCTTCGGCGCGCGCACTCTGTTTGAAGATGTGACGGCCTCCTTCCTGGCGGGACGGCGCTACGCCATCACCGGCCCGAACGGCGCCGGCAAATCGACCTTCATGAAGATCCTGACCGGCGAAATCGAGCCCCAGAAAGGCTCAGTGACGCGGCCGGAGAAGATCGGAATCCTGCGCCAGGACCAGTTCGCTTTCGATGCGTTCCGTGTGCTGGATACCGTCATCATGGGTAACGTTCCGCTATGGGCGGCGCTCGAAGAGCGTGAGAAGTTTTATGCCAACTCGGGCGAATGGACCGAACAAGACGGCATGCGAATGGGCGAACTGGAAGGCGTGATCGGCGATGAGGGCGGCTATACCGCGGATATTGACGCCGGCGCATTGCTCAACGGGTTGGACATCGGCTCGGCGCTGCATGATCGCAAAATGTCTGAGCTGCAGAGCGGACAAAAGATGCGCGTGTTGCTGGCGCAGGCGTTGTTTAGCAATGCGAATGTCCTGCTGCTGGATGAGCCCACCAACAATCTCGATTTGGAATCGGTGCACTGGCTGCAGCGATATTTAGTCGCATTCCAGGGGTGCCTGCTGGTGATCTCGCACGACCGCCATTTTCTGAACGAGGTCTGCACCCACACCGCCGACATTGATTATCAAAGCATCATCACCTACACCGGCGGCTATGACGAAATGGTGCTGCAGAAGACGCAGATTCGCGCCAGTATCGAGGCAGGCAACGCGCAGCGCGAAAAGAAGATCGAACAACTGAACGAGTTCATCCGTCGTTTCGCCGCCGGCACCAGATCCTCGCAAGTGACCTCGCGAAAAAAAGAGGTCGAGCGTCTGCAGACCTCCGAACTCGCGAAATCGAACATCCAGCGTCCGTTCATTCGCTTTCAGAACGAGACTCCGTCGGGCCGCCATCCTCTCGAAGTAAAGGGGTTGTCGAAATCGTACGGCGACGTCCGAGTGCTGCATAATTTCGAGGCGTCGGTATCGCGCGGAGAAAAGATCGCGCTGCTGGGCCGCAATGGGTCGGGCAAGACCACCATGCTAAAGTCGCTGATCCGGAATGCGACAGGATTCGTCGATCCTCCCGAACGCGAATTTACGATCGACAGCGGCACCGTGACGTGGGGTCACGCCGTGACCGTAGGATATTTCGCGCAGGATCACAAGGAATCGATCCAACCCGGCGTGACGCTGCTCGAATGGCTGCACGAGTTCGATGAGAAGGCATCGCAACAGGAATTGCGTGGACTGTTGGGACAAATGCTGTTCAGTGGAGACGACGCCACCAAGAAGACCGACAAGTTGTCGGGCGGGGAAGCGGCTCGCATCGTGTTCTGCCGCCTGATGCTGCAGAAACCGAATTTTCTGTTGTTGGATGAGCCTACCAATCACCTGGATCTGGAGTCGATCAACGCGCTGAACATCGCTCTGCAGAGATATGACGGGACCGTTCTGCTGGTCACTCACGATCACGATGTGGTCGATGAGGTCGCAACCCGGATCTGGTCTTTCGAGAACGGGCAGGTGGAGGACTTCAAGGGCACCTACGAAGAGTTCACCACGGCAAGAGTTTGATCGGCGAGCCGGTCACCACGCCATAAGGCCGTCTAGGCTGTATCGACCAGGCCCGGCGAACATCAGCCAAACGAGGATTAAGACGTAGAGCACCTCGGGGAGGTACAGGAAGTCGTCCAGCCACTGGACGCGGTCGGTCTCCTGGATGCTGTGGATCGAAACGGTGGCGATCGCCACGATCATGTCGCCCGTGAGCATCGCCGCGCACAACGGCGTGAGCAGCCCCACTGCTAAACCCGCCCCGCACCCAAATTCGACCGTGGCGACGAACAGCGCCGTGGCGTGCGGGAACGGGACGCGTATATCGACCATGGTTTTCTCAAACGGGCCGAACTTTCCTGTTACAAACAGCTTGGTCCCGCCTGAAATGCAAAAGAAGATGCCAATCAGCACGCGGACCGCGGTCACGGGTATCCACTCCCAGCCGCGCAGCATCGTCAAGACGCTATGGATCACGTCCGTCATCGTTCACCTCTTGCCGTACGCCGTGAAAATGTAATCCTTGCCCGCCACTCTCGTATGGCATGCGAACCCGCACGTGACGACGCCGGTCGCATCGGGCTTGAACGTATCCGACGCGGCATCATAGTCGAACGCGGCGTATGCCCAACCCTTCGTGGCTGGGAATTTCTTGCTGTTCTTCTCGATAAAGAAAACGTCTTGTAAGATGTCCGGTATCCTCACTGAAAAAGGAGCTTCAGTGCTCTTTTTCGGTTTCCATTCGATTTTCGCGATCTTGGAGCCGTCCGGGAACGGCTTGCCGTTAACGGGAACGCCGGCCCGGTAGGCGTCGATCATCGTCGGATTGGCGACCATCACCTTCAGCAGATCGTCCGTCTGGCTAACGGCGACAACCTGCCAGTTCTCGTATCCCCTGAAATCGGAGAACGCCAGCCCATCTGGCACGCGCAGGGTGTACTTGTCCTGTGCAGCGAATGCCAGTGTCGCCACCAGGCAAGAACACACCGCGGCAGATACACTCATCCTGATTTTGTTGGATTTCATTTCAAAGCTCCTTTTTGTTTCGTGGTGCTCAAACATCAGCCGCCAGGGAATCCGAACATCAACCATGACTGATTGGCTGCCCATTGGGGGTAAAGCTGCGTCATCTGGTTGAAAAGCGCTTCCTCGGACGGCGCGGTTTTCTGCAGCCGGTCAAAGTCCAGCAGATAGCGCTTGGTGTCCTCAATCGCCGACGGCGAGTCGGGCGCACCAGGCTTCTTGTGACCGGCAACAACCATCGCCGGCTTGAGCGCTGCCAACCGGTCCAGCGCCGCGACCCAGTTCTTCCGGCTCTCAGGATTGGTGTCGCCGACGTACATGTGGCACTGGTTGTACACCACGTCGCCCGCGACTACCAGGCCGATCGATGGAACGTATAGAGATGTCGTATCGGGACTATCGGTGTGGCCCTGCTCGATGATGCGCAATTCCTGGCCCTCCAGAGTGAAGGTGCCGTTCTCATAGGGCTCCGGCGGAACCAGCTTGGTGGCGATTTGCCCCGGAAAGAGCCGGCGGGCTAACCGCTCTACTGGAGGAGTGAAAGACATCTGCATGGCCGCCACCGTCTTGGGCGTTGCGATCGCCCGCGCGCCCGGGAAACGATCCAGCAGAACGCTCAGACCGTAGAAGTGGTCGAAATGGCCGTGCGTTATATAGATGGTCTCCAGGTTGCGGTTGTGCAGCGCGACCCAATCGGCGAGAGCCTGGGCCTCCGCCACCGTCGTCATGGCGTCTACTAACACCGCGTCGTACTCGCCGAAGATTAGAGTCGACGTCATCGGGTCGAAGCCCAGCGCTTCGCCGAAGGGCTTGGGCCGCTCGCCGACCATCACCTTTCCCGGCGCGGTAAAGACGTTGACACCCAGCGTGTTTGATGTGATGGGGGCGGTCATGGGCGTGGTCTCCTTGAGTTCATATTATTTGCTCCGGACCGTGTGTGGTGGCCCCAGGTAGGGAAACTCAACAAGAAAATCGTCATGAGGCCCGACGTTATCTCCTGTCACCTTTCCGTTGGTGAGAATCGCGAGGAAGATGTCAGAAACGTCGTCCATGAGCCCGCGGCCGTTGTCCGGGAAGGAAGCGGGACGTTTGGGGTCATATCGCAAAACGTCCGGCAAAAGTTTTCCTGCCACCCGCGCTGCTTCATCCGATGAATACCCGCCGGTGTGTTCCAGAGCGTGCGCGAACACAGCAACGAAACGTGCATCGTCTGCTGGTTCCCCGGCGAGGTACGCGTCGTTCTGCTCGCCGGTGAGAAAGGGAGTCTGATTGGGCCGCGCCCCGCGATCCGCTTGAAGCCAGCCCCCACCCGCGCCCGCCGCCGGGATCAGCGTGCGAGCCCATAGCCCCACTTCTTTCGGCCCAAGCAGAGAGTTAGGCACTTCCAGCACGATGCTGCAAGTATCTTTATCTCGAAAGAAATCTCCTGTCGTGAACTGAAAATTATTAATCACGCCCTGTACGTCGAAGAAGAAGGGATCGCTGCGCCAACCGGCGAAGAAACGGTGGTCGCCAGCCTGCGTCACCTGTGCATCGTGCCCAGTCGAAACCGGCGCTCCATTGACGAGAACCTTCCCGGCAGCGCCCTCAACACGACGCAGCGTCGCAGTCTGTTTGCCGCCTTCAGCCGACGCGAAGCGTACCTCGTAAGTAATATTGGCAACGGCATCGCCGTCCGTATCGATCCTTAGCTCGTACCGGGCCTCGGGCGCGAAGGGCTCCGAAGTAGTCGGTCCCGGCGGATTAAGGCCGACAGAAGGATGAAAGTTCATAATGATGATCGATTTGCCGGAGTCTCCCGGCTTCGGAAAGGCGTACAGATCAGTCAGGTCGAGACGCGCATCGCCGCGTGGGAATCCGATATTGGGTCCGGAATAGTGATGTGACATCGTCAATCCCCCTATCCGTACTTAAGTTCGGTGCTCTGTCCGATCTCGATAATGTAACCGTCAGGATCGCGGATGTAGCAGCGAATCTCGCCATACTTGGGGATCGGTGGGGTGATGAACTCGGCTCCCCGGCTTTTCCATAGTTTGTAGCAAGCTTCAATATCGGCGACGCGAATATTCATAAAGCTATTGATGTGATCCGGATTGGGGGTGCTGAGCGTCACAGTCGGCTTGTCCGGAGTCGGCCCACCGCCGACATTGACCAGGAGCCACGTATTCTCGATCTGAATATATCCCGGCGCGCCCTTGCTATCGCCTTTGCTCAAAGCGCGACCTCCGAACACCGTTTCATAGAAGCGAACCGACCGGTCAATGTCAGCGACCGTGAGAAAATGTGCGATGCTGATTCCCTCCCGTGGGGGCATCTGATAGCTCTTCTGTCCGATTTGTACGCTGTCTATCGAGGGCTCCGCTCCCGATGCAGCCATGAGTTTCAGAAGCGCCTGAGCTGCTGAGGTCGACGACGCAGGATTCTGGCCGGTAATCAGACGGCCGTCCGTGATCGAAAAAGGCTCCCAGTTCGCCTTCTTCTCGAATATGGCGCCGAGCCGCAGCAGTTCATCTTCGACCAGGAACGGCACAACCTTGGTGAGTTGCATCGCCTCTTCCTCGCCGTTCGTGAAACCGGCGACGTGTTTTCCTTTCACCAGCGGCGCGCCCTGATAGGTCACATGGCGAAGCACCCCGGGCGAATGGCACACCAGTGCGATCGGCTTGCCGGAATTATAGAAGGCCTCCAGCAGGGCAATCGACGTAGGACTCTCCGCGAGATCCCACATCGGGCCGTGTCCACCTGGATAGAAGACGGTGTCGAAATCTTCCGCCTTCATGTCCGCAAGTTTGACCGTATTGGCGAGAGCCTTTTGCGCTGCCGCATCCTTCTTGAACCGCGTCATTGCCGGCGTTTGATTTTCAGGAAGGTCGCTTTTCGGGTCGAGCGGGGGCTGTCCTCCCTTGGGCGAAGCCAGCGTCAGTTCGACACCCGCATCGCGGAAGACAAAGTACGGAGCCGCGAATTCCTCCAGCCAGAAGCCGGTCTTGCGGCCAGTGTTGCCTAATTGATCGTGCGACGTGAGCACCATCAGTATTTTCATGTTCGTTCTCCTTTGTTTCACGATCATACTCGAGCGACAGCACCCGTCAGCGATTTCTATCGGCCTCCATGCATGTCGCGTACCGTACTGAAGAGTAAGAAACCAAAAGCAGGATTAAGGATCGTGACACGCCATTGTCCGCGGGCCGACTCGGCGAGTCGACCATGCACGAATGGCATCGTCAACGTAAGTATCGTGTTGCGTCTTTACATCGCCGCCTGCCCTCGCCTGCAGTGACGATTCAGCTCTTCGCGTATTTGTTGCGCGTGGAACCTGCGGGCCCCCAGGCACCTGAAAAACCTGAGGAGTCTCCGCCAACGCATTTGGCGTTCGGTCCGGCAAGCTGCGCGTCCCGTCTGCTAAGGGAAGCCGACCGCCCGTCTCAAGTCGACCTCTCGACACGCGATCAGCCGGCTATGCGACATCTGTTCGCCAGCCTGGCCAAGCGGCGGTGCGATCTTAGGCCAAAAGGCACTGTTCCAGATGGAATTCGCCTTGCTAGCCTCAAGACACAGAGGACTTCAAAATGACCGCCCGAAGCTCACTGCTCTTACTGTTGTTGATCGCATCAATTGATAACTCGCCGGCGCCCGGTCAGACGTCGACGACCAAACTGCCATCGGCGATCGGCGGCCTTCCAAAAGAAATCGATGATCGCGGCTTCGGAGGAGGACGGCGGCGTTAATTCGAGACTGGCTCGCTCGCCCGGCGCTAACGAATGACTAGAGCAAAGGGGCCGCCAACTCCGGCCCCGATGACTCCCCCCACCAAACTTAGAATTCGAAACGCATGGCCAATTGCAATACGCGAGGCGCCGAGCCGCCGGCGGTCGAAGTGATCTCGCCGAAGGTAGTCGGGCTCGAAATGCTGAGCGCCGGCGTGCCGAAGTTTTCGTGGTTCAGCACGTTGTATCCTTCGCCGCGAAGCTGCAAGCGATAGCCTTCCTTAGGCAGGCGGAAGAACTTGCTGATCGCCAGATCGTCGTTCCAGAAGTGCGGGCCGCGCACGATGCCGCGTGTTCCCACTACACCGGGATAGCTCGCGACGAAAGCGGAATTGACGTTGGTGTTGGCGAAAATGCTCGGTGCACCGGTTTGGTCGAAGGTCAGGCTGCTCGTAGCGGGCAAGGCCGAACCCGGGTTGAGTATGCAGAACGAAGAGTATTCGTAGTTCACGTTGTAGACGCCCGAATCTGAACATGTCAGCGGGGCGCCCGTACGGAATGTGTAGATGGTGCTGAGCTGCCACCCGCCGATCATTTCGTCGAGCCACATCGGCGCACTTCCCAGAAGCTGCTTTCCATGGCCGAAGGGAAGCTCCCAAACGCCATTCGCCGTGATGGTGTGACGAGCGTCGTAATCCGCCGGCCCGCGATAAGCGTTGGCGTTGAACGCGTCCTGCAACGGCGCGCCGCCGCTGGTTTCCGACGCCGATCCATTGTCGATCGCATGCGACCAGGTGTAGTTGAAATCGAATCCCCAGCCGTGCGAAACCGGTCGCCGAAGCACGATCGTTAGTCCGTTATAGGCGGACTTGCCGGCGTTCACATAGGATTCCAGTCCCGAATCCTGCGTGGGATAAAACGTGTTGCAGCCGAATACCGAAATGCAGCCGCCGTTGGGCTGGCGGATGCGATCCATGTCGTTCAGGCCGTCCAGAAAGCTACCCGAATAGTTGCCGAACACATCGTAAAAGAAATTGGCGCTGGCGCTGCCGTTAATGTACAGATTCTTGGCGCCCGGGAAAATATTCTCAAGGAACGGCTGGTTGGGGATCAGGCTGGGATTCGCCTTCACCTGCGCCGGCCGTCAGCCCCGCATCGTAGAGTTTCGCGAGCACGGTTCCCGCCTGACTCCACGTCTGTCCCGATTTCGTGTCCTTGAACTGCGTCAGCGGCTGTGCCATATCCTGTTGCACGATGCCGCGATGGCTCAGGCGGCCAACGTATCCGACCTCCAGGCTCAAATGCTTGGGCAGGGGCCGGGCGTAGCTGAGGTTGAGCAGATATTCGTACGGCGCTTTCAGATCGGTCGAGACGCCGCTGAAGGTTGTGAATCCTCCCTGAATCAGAGGAGGCGTATACGGGAATGCTCCACCCCCAGGTGGGACCAGAGCAGGGAATGAAGAACCGGCGTAGCGGAATCCGGTGGTGAAGTTGGTGTTCACCGGCTGAGCGACGACGCTCGCCAGTCCCGGCGATCCGCCACTCGAAAACGCTTGCGCCATGGCGTTGCCGTAGTTGTCGTAGACCATTCCCGCACCGGCGCGAATCGCGCTGCCTTTGCCCATGATCTTCTCGAGCCACGTATCGTTCTTCGGTGAATAAGCGACGCCAATTCTCGGCGCCCAGTCATTCTTATCGGTCGGATAATAGCCCGGACCGTTGTTCACCGGCCCGCCCACCTTGTAGGTAATGAATGCCGTGGACAAGGCATAGTTCGGAATGCCGTACATCTGTGCGCCCACGCGATCGGCGAAGTATTGGCTGAGCGGAGTTTGCGGCACCACCTCCACGCCGTTGGCTTCATAGGGAACGCCGAAAGTCGAGTAGCGTAATCCGGCCGTAATGGTCAGGTTGCGCGCCACCTTGAAGGTGTCCTGCACGTATTCTTCAGGCGATTGCGAGATGTAGTTGCGGACGATCGACGTGCCGAACGGAATCGCTTGTCCGTTGATCCCGTAGTTGTAGGTCGCGCCATAGGAATTCAGCAGCCCGAACAACGCGCCGAAAGCATTTGTGACGTTGGTGCTCGAAGAGAGCGCGGTGCTCGCGCCATAGAGCGGCTGCAGATAGGCGACTACATCCGCGTCGATATCCGCGCCCAGTCCCAGCAGCGTATTGCGCGAGAACGCATAGCTCGGGACGTTGCTGCCGGACAGGCGATCGTTGTCGTTATAGCGATAGTTGATGCCGGCTTGCACCGTGTGCCGGCCTTTGATCCAGGTGAGATCGTCGGTGACGTTGGTGGTCGGCGCGATGCGCGAGGACGGACGTCCGGTCGGCGAGAGCAGCGTAAAGCCGAGGCTGGGCAACACGGTTTCGCTTCCCGTGGTCGAATTGCCGAGCCGCGTGTAGCCGTAATTGACCACGTTAATCAGGTGCGCGGTCAGTACGGCGGTGTATCGAGCTGCCAGGCCGCGCGAATTATCGAGCGTGGTTTGCGATGGCCCCTGGCCCGGCAGCAACGCCAAGCCCGAATTGGGAATCGACGACGCTCCGTTCAGAGTGCCGCGCACCATCAGCGTGTGCTTGCCCGCTGAATCGACGTTGTAATCCATCCTGCCCACCATGGCGTGATTGTTGAGCGTGTTCGGAGCATTGAACAACAGCCCGGTGAAATTCAGACCCTTGTCGCTCACGCCCAGCGGATCGTTGCCTTCCGGATATTGCTTCAGCAATCCGAGCACGTATGAATTGGCGCCCTGATGCAGCGGATCGATCGCCGCGATTGCATCGGGCGAGAGCTGTACTGTCTGCCCGCTTTTCAGCAGCACGTTGACGATGCCCTGGCGGAAGTTGTCGGTGGGAACGGTTGCGATCTTGGAAGTCGCGCTGCGATCCTTGCGACCCTCCCAGTTGAAGAAGTAGAACAGCTTGTTCTTGAGAATCGGGCCGCCCACCGATCCGCCATACTGATTGCGAATCAAAACCGGACGCGCCACGCCCGCGCGATTGCTGAACCAGTCGTTCGCTTCAAACAGCGTGTTGCGATTGTATTCATACAGCGATCCATGCAGCGCATTCGATCCGCTCTTGGTCACGATCGAAACCTGGCCGCCCGCGGCGTGGCCTAAATCCGCGCCTAACCCCGCGATGGTGGTGCGGAACTCCTGCACCGAATCGAGCGGAATCGGCAGCACGGCGTTGAATCCGTTGGAACCCTGGCTATCGTTCACGTCGGCGCCATCCAGCAGCACGTTGTTCTGATCCGGCCGCGATCCCAACACTTGTCCGCCTGAACTCACACCGGCCTGCAGCCCAAGCAACGCCACTACATTGCGAGTCTGCAGCGGGAGTTCCTTGACCTGGGTTTCATTGAACGGACTTCCGACAGTGGCGTTCTGCGTGTTCACCACATCGGCCTCCGCCTTCACGCTCACCGTGTCAGTGGTTTGTCCGATGTCCAGCTTGATGTTCAGCGTCACTGGCAGATTCACCTGCAGCAGGACCTCTGATTTCGCAGTGGAGAACCCCGGATGCTTCGCTTCGATGATGTACTTACCGGGCGCCATTTCCAGGAAGCTGTATTCGCCTGTTGAATCGGCGACCGCGCTCCGCGTCGTTCCCGTGTCCTGATTCGTCGCGCTGATGAGCGCCGCGGGGATCACGCCTCCCTGCGCATCGGCCACGATTCCTTGTAGCGAGCTGGTTTGCGCCGCCAGCGGCAAAACCGCCGCGCATAGCGTAAGTAAACACACATCTAGCCGGGTCATTCAAATCTCCTTCGTTACGGTTTGGCGAACGACGTTGGAACGGAGACGCGAGTCTCAACCCGGAGAGACTGCGGGCCCATGACGCTGGACCCTCGAGAAACTAAGAACTCTTGTCGGGCTAGTTTACGCGCCAGCCCGCATCAAATCAAATCAAAATCTTTTATCGACTCAATCTGCCGCCGCCTCTTTCACATAGCGAGTAAGAAGAACGGAAATCTCCAGCAGCACTGCTACTCTCCAACCAGAGGAGATCAAGCGCTCGAACCGACTGAGGGCTGATCCCACCGAGGCTCGAAAATCCATGGTAAGTATGGGCCAACGTGTGCGAGAGTTGGGGTGCAGGCCGAGCGCTAATTCTGGTTCCGGGCCGATGGCGGATAATACTCGGCGTTAGGGGCCCCTTAAATCGAAATTGAGGCGCGGACATGAGTCCGCGCGTTTAGGCGATCACGTCGTGCAGCACTTCACCGGCGACATCGGTCAGCCGGAAATCGCGGCCGCTGAAGCGATAGGTCAGCTTTTTATGATCGATGCCCAGCAGGTACAGGATCGTTGCGTGGATATCGTGCACATGCACCGGCTTCTCGACCGCCTTGAATCCGAAATCGTCGGTGGCGCCGTAAATCGTCCCGCCCTTCACCGCGCCGCCCGCCAGCCACATCGTGAACCCGAACGGATTATGATCGCGCCCGCGCTTGGCTCCGCCCGCCCCGCCCACCTCGCGCACCGGCGTGCGGCCGAATTCCGATCCGCAAACCACCAGCGTATCTTTCCACAACCCGCGCGTTTTTAGATCCTTGATCACCGCCGCGAACGCCTGATCGGAATTCTTGGCGTTGGTCTTGTGCGCCATGATATCGGCGTGCGCGTCCCATGGATCGCCGTTGGAGTAGTAGAGCTGCACCATGCGCACGCCCTTTTCGACCAGCCGCACCGCGGTCAGCGCGCCGCGCGCGACCTGCCCCGGCCCGTACATGTCGAGCATCGCCTGCGATTCCTTGCGCACGTCGAACACTTCCGGCGCGTCGGTCTGCATGCGGTAGGCGACTTCCATGGACTTGATCACCGCTTCGATCTGCTGATCGCTGCCCGGTCTGCGACTCGCGCATCCCTTCGATCTTGCGCAGCAGATCCATCTCGCGCTGCTGTTCGGTCAAACTAGAATTTCGGATTGTTGACGTAATTGACCAGCTTCTTGGGATCGAACCCTTTTTCGACCACCACCGGCTTGGGCTTGTCTTTGCCGTCCTTGTCTTTTTCGGTCTTGGCATCCGCCGCCGGCGCAGGCGCGTCTTCGCGGCATATCGTCCGAACCCTCGCCGCCCGGACCCGCGGCGCGATTCTGCACCCGATTCGAGATAAACGTCCCCTGATTCATCGCCGGAAGAAATCCGTTGCTCCATAGCGGCGGCCCCACCGTGGTGGGAACTTCGGGACACAGCACCACGATAACCCGGCAGATTCTGATTCTCCGTGCCCAGCCCGTAAGTGATCCACGCGCCCATCGATGGACGTCCCGCCTGATTTGCGCCGGTGTTCATCATCAGGCACGACGGTTCGTGATTCGGAATTTCGGTATACACCGACCGCACCCAGCAGATGTCGTCGGCGACTTCGCCCAGGTGCGGCCACAGTTCGCTCAAATCCATTCCGCACTGGCCGTACTTTTTGAACGCGAAGGGCGATTTCATCAGCTCGCCGGTACGACGCTCGGTTTTGATATCGCCGCCGGGCAGGGGATGGCCGTCGTATTTTTCGAGCGCGGGCTTGGGATCGAAGCTATCCACCGAAGAGCAACCCCCGTTCATGAACAGAAAGATGACGCGTTTGACGCGTTGCGGGTAGTCCAGATGCCCGGTCATGACGCCGCCATCGGCCGTCGAAACTCCGGCGCGCGCCAGCGACCGTCCCAGCATTCCCGCGAACGCCATCATGCCGAATCCATTGCCGACGCGGCGGAGAGCCTCGCGGCGAGTGGTCGGGTTGGGGGATTTGTGCATTTCGTCCTCAGTTGATAAACAAAAATTCCGTCGAGCTGAGCAGGATCTTGGCGTAGCGGCCCCACGCCGTCGGCTCGTATTTGATTTCGGGAGCACCGCCGCCCCGTCCGCCGCGACCCATGCCCGGCACGCCAGCCATCATTCCCATGCCCATTGGCATCGCGGGAGGCGCAGTCTGATCGGGTGCCGCTGCCCCCTTTGTCCCCTTCCCGCTTCTGTTCACTCGCCGCCGCGGGACCGCCGCGTCCACCACGACCACCGCCGCGTCCATTCTCAGGCGGCTTATTCTTGTTCTCTTCGTATTCCTTCATTGGCTCGGCATGCAAGTAATCGAGCCCCAGCTTGATCTCTTCTTCGCTCGGATCGCGACCATACGCGAGCTGATACGCCTTCTTGATGCGAGCCGCGTTGTCCGGCTCCTCCGCGACGCGTTTGGCAAGCTGCTCTGCTTCGATCTGCATGAAGTCGCTGTTCATCAGGAATAAGCGTTGGAGCGGAACCGTGGTCGTGAAGCGCTTCTCCGCGCTGATATTCGGCGAGGGGAAATCGAAGGTCTGCAAATACGTGTCGAGCCTGTCACGGCTCACTTTGCCATAGACCGTCCGGCGTTTATTCGCCGGCGTCAATTCTTCCGAAGGTCCGCCCAGCGCGTCATCTAAATCGCCCGACACTGCCATCACCGAATCGCGCAGCTCTTCGGCATTCAGGCGCTCGCCGGTTGAAGCGCCAGTACGCGCGATTGCCGGAGTCTTTCGCGAAATCGGTTTCGTCATTCGTCGTCGAGAGCTGATACACCGCGCTCATCATGATCTCGCGCTGCAGCTTCTTGATCGACATGCCGTTGTGCTGGAACGAACTTGCCAAATACTCCAGGAGTTCGGGGTTGGAAGGCCGCTCGCCCATGCGCCGAAATTGCTGGGCGTATCGACGATACCCGTATCGAAATGCCCCTTCCAGATTCGATTCACGATCACGCGCATCGCCAGAGGCTGTGCCAGAATATCGTCGGCCAGTTCCATGCGGCCGCTGCCCTGGCTGAAAGGCTTCGGATTGCCATCGGCGAACACGCTCAGGAAATGCCGCGGAACTTCTTCACCAAGATTCTCCGGATTCCCGCGAAGCGCGAGCCTGATGTTGACCGGCTTTTCGGAATCCTTCACGCCGTGAATGAACGGATAATGCGGGTCCAGCTTTTTGCGCTCCGCCGCCAGATCGTCCTGCATCGATTTCAAACGCGCCTGCACTTCCGGTCCTACGCGGCTTTGCAATCCCCAGCCGCGGAACGAAAGCACGCCGGGATCCGCCGGCTTGCGCCCGGTCATCTCCATGCCGTTGGGATCTTCGTCGTCGCGTAGTTCGCGCACGAAAATCTCCGTGAAGAAATTATCCTGTTCATCCGGCAGGCTCAGCAGCCGCAGATCCGAACCGGGATTGAAATCCTTGTTCGATGACGAAATTGCTGGGCTTGTCGGTCCGCTTCTTGGGTTTGGTGCCCTCGATATCTTTATCGGCGATCACCTTGTTCTGCTCGTCGATATCGGTCTTATCAAGCATGGCCTGGACCGCCTCTTGCTGAAATTGTTCCGCCAGCTTCTTGGCTTCCTCCGGCGATCCGCCCTTTTTGATCATGGCCTGCCAGGCGACCTTGTTCTTGTACTTCTCGGTCGGCTTGCCCATGTACTTGATCCAGCGCTCCAGCAATTCGTAGTCGAGCTTGCGCTGCTCGACAACCTGCGCCACTTCCTTCTTCGTTTTCGCGCCGGTCACATCGTAAACGCCTTCCAGATAATTCGCCGTCTGATAAACCAGCGACCTGGAAAGCTGCGTCGAAAGCGCCTGATTCTCTTCACCCAGAATGCGCTGCTTCTTTTCGACCTCATCTTCCAGCTTGATGAACTCTTCGATGGTCTTTTTCGGCGCGGTCGGATACTCTTCGTAAATCGTATTGAAGAACACGCCCGCCAGCGCGTAATAATCCTTCTGCGGAATGGGATCGTATTTGTGATCGTGGCAGCGCGCGCACGCAACAGTCAGCCCCAGAAATCCGCGCGTAATCGCATCCACGCGGTCGTGGCGCTCATCGGCTCGCGTCACTTCATTCGATCCGTTGTCGTAATACCACGGACCCAGGCCCAGGAATCCAGTGGCAGGCAGCATCTTGTAGCGATCCTGCTCCGGCA
The DNA here is from genome assembly GCA_963819125.1 of Terriglobia bacterium. Classification (GTDB taxonomy): domain Bacteria; phylum Acidobacteriota; class Terriglobia; order Bryobacterales; family Bryobacteraceae; genus Palsa-187. Next base: position 195,257 of record CAWFUQ010000001.1, on the reverse strand, counting down.
ACAGATCGCCGGCGAGCTGCGCCTTCACGAATTTGTCGTAAGGCAGATCGTCATTGAACGACTGGATCACCCAATCGCGATACGCGTACGCGTTGGGATAAGGACGATAGCCGCGCGGGAAAGGATTCAAGCTGCGATAGTCGTCTTCGCCGAAACGCGCCACATCCAGCCAGATGCGCCCCCAGCGTTCGCCATAATGAGGCGACGCCAGCAGCCGATCGATCACCTTCGCGTACGCATCAGGCGAATTATCTTTTTCAAATGCCGCGACCTCTTCCGGGGTCGGCGGCAGACCGGTGAGATCGAGCGTCGCGCGGCGAATCAGATCGTGCTTTGTCGCGGGCGCGACAGGTTTCAAGCCTTGCTTTTCCAGATTCGCTAAAACAAATTTATCGATTTGCGTTCTGGCCCACTTCGGGTCCTTCACCTGCGGAGTCGCGGGTGTTTTCAGCGGCAGCATCGACCAGAAGTTCTTGCTCTCCGGCGTGATCATTTTCGACGTGACGGGCGCCGCGTTCGCGCCCTTCGGCCACGTCGCACCGGCTTTGATCCACGCCGAAAGATCAGCGATTTCAGAATCTTTGAGCTTGCCGCCCACCGGCATCTTGAGCTTTGCGTCGGTCTGCTTCACGGCGCTGATCAGCAAACTCTTGTCGGGATCTCCCGCAACGATAGAGGGTCCACGCGATCCGCCTTTCAGCAAAGCCTCACGACTATCGAGCCGAAGGCCGCCCAACTGCGAATTCGTATGACAGGAGTAACAATTGGTAGCAAGAATCGGACGGATTTTGGTTTCGAAAAAATCCGGTGTGGATGCATCGACCGGCACTAGAGCCTGGGCCTGCAGGACGCCTGCTGCGATCACCATCCCTACGAACGATGTCCTCACTGGACCTCCGCACTATCGATACAACTTCTATTATAGGACTCGCAGGGAGCTGAAAGGCATTGCTATACTCAATTTCGAAGCGCCGCGTTGCTCTCCCTCCCAAGTCAGGAATCGATGGACAATAGAGAGGGCTCATGCGTCTCCTTATCGCGGTCATTTGTTGTCTGGGCGTCATCGCACTAGGTGCGGACGACCCCAAGAAATCACCCAAGAATTCGAAAGCTCCGATCGCGCCTGCGGTGCCGAAAGCCGGCGTCAAAACGCCCGGCGTTCAGATTCCTTTCGAGAGCCTCAAGGCCGAGGCAGATATCGCGATCGATACGCCGGGCGCGGCGATGATGTCGGGATCGATTCTGATCCCCAGCAAATCGAAGGATCAGATCCTACGCATCGACCCTCGAACCAACAAGCCGCCCGAGCCGAGGCCCGCTCGCCCAGCCGAGGCTAAATCGGATGGAAAGATGGGCAAGGCCGCAGACGCCAAAGCTGCAGAGGCAAAAGCCACGCCTCCCGAACCAATTCCCACCGGCCCCATTGCCGACATCAAGCAGCCGTGTTCGGGCATCGTGAACGCGTTCGGCTCCTTCTGGATTCCTTCTTGCGGATCGCAATCGCTGGTTCGCGTCGACCCGAAAACACTGAAGATGACGGCGACGCTCGCGACCGGAATCGCCGATGTGCCCAACGGAATCGTCGCCACCGCTGATAGCGTTTGGCTATTCACGGATTCCAAGACAACGCTGTCACGCATCGATCCGGTCGCCAATAAAGTCGTCGATCAACTCCGCCTGCCCGCCAATTGCGACGACCTCGCGTCGGGCGAAGGATCGCTGTGGGTCACCTGTCCTACGGAAACCCGCATCTTGCGCATTAATCCGGCGACGAATCTGGTCGACAAGCGCATTGAGGTCTCCGCCGGCGCGCGTGCGGTCGCATTCGGCGCCGGGTCGGTATGGGTGCTGTGCGAACGCGACGGCAAGATCGATCGCATCGACCCCAAGACCAACAAAGTGATCAAGACGATCGAACTGAATGTGCCGAACGCCGCGGGCGATCTCGCGTTCGGCGACGGATTCCTGTGGGTCACGCAGAACGGGTTTCCGCTCACCCGCATCGATGTGACGAGTGAAAAAGAGAAGGTGGTGCAGCAGTTCTGGGGGAGCGACGGTGGTGGCCGGATTGTGCTGACACCCGGCGCGATCTGGTTGTCGAACATTCGCAAGAACTCGGTGTCGCATATCGATCCGAAGCGCGTGCAGGCGACGCTCGCTGAATAACGGAGATCAACATGAAAAATAGAATCGCTGCATTTGCGATCGGACTCGTCCTAGTCAGCCTTGCTGTTGCGCAAGATCCTCCTCCCCCCGCCGCCGCGAAGAAATCGCGCCCGCGCCGCCCGCCTCCGCCCGGAGTATCGACGCCCGGAGTCCGTCGCGACATGGCGTCGATCACACCGGATGCGATCTTCAAGACCGAGGGCACGCCGGATTGGCAAGTCACCACTGAAGACGCGGAGTGGGTTTCGAACGCGCCGAAAAATACGGTGCATCGCATGGACGTGAAGACCAATACCGTGATCGCTGTGATCACGGTCGGCCGCCGGCCTTGCTCGGGCCTCGCCGCGGGATTCGGAAGCATCTGGGTTCCCAACTGCATGGATAAGAATGTGTCGCGAATTGATATCGCCACCAATACCGTAGTCGCGACCATCGCCGCATCGCCGGCCGCGAGCGAAGGCGGAATCGCGGCGAGCCCTGAGGCGGTCTGGCTGGTGACGGATGCGACGGGTTTGCTATCGCGCATCGATCCGAAAACCAATGCGATAACGGCGCAGGTCGCGGTGCCGCCGAATTCCGCGGGCGTGACTTATGGGGAGGGCCTGGTGTGGGTCACGACGCCTGATGCGAACAAACTCACCGGCGTCGATCCGAAGACCAGTACGGTTGTGCACACCGTCGATGTCGGACCGAAGCCTCGTTTCGTCACCACCGGCGCGGGCTCGGTTTGGACGTTGAATCAGGGCGACGGCACGGTGTCGCGCGTGGATGCGAAGACCGGAAAGCTGATCGCAAATATCGAGGCCGGCATTCCCGGCGGCGGCGGTGAGATTGCGTTCGGCGAAGGCCATGTTTGGGCGACCGTGTTCGAGTGCCCCATTACCGAAATCGATCCCGCGACGAACAAAGTGATCAAGCAATGGTTCGGACCCGGCGGCGATTCCATTCGCGTTGCCCACGGATCGATTTGGCTGTCGAATCTGCAGGCGGGCACGGTGTGGCGCTTCAGTCCTCACCAGCCCTGACAATTCGCCTGACATACGCCGTTCGGCAGTTCCTCTATAATTCCCTAATCGATGCGCATTTTGCATTTGTTGCTGCTCGCGGGACTGCTGTGTAGCTACGCGCTTCCGCAGGCGCCGTCGGTCGAATCGCTCCCGTTCGATGAGTGGCTGAAGGGAAACGATAACGCTCGCATCGATTGGTCGCTAAGCGTAACGCACCCGACTCTTTCGGAAAGCCAGCGCTTGATTGCCTCTGTTTTCGCAGACGTGAAGAGCGATGAGATTCGGAAGCGATCGAAGCGCGGAGAGCTTCTCGCGATGTTGCAGATTCGCGACTGGAGCGATCACTGCTATCGGTCTCTGCTTTCGTCCGCGCGCGTGAGAGGACGCGCTTTTCCAGGAGCCGGCGCAACCTGGAGCGCGCGGGCATTTCTGGTACCCGGCGACTATGAGATCGCGGTTGCGCTGTATGACACGATCACCAAAGAGCACAGCCTGAAGCGCACCAGGCTCCACATTTCAACCTTGAATCGCGATCCGCTTCCCGATTCCTGGCGAGGCCTGCCGAGCGTGATTCTGTCAGCCAATCTGGCCACGCTTCCGAAACTATCGCTGCCGGTGGAAACCAAGCGGGCGGTGCGGGTGGAAGTGATCCTGAACCAACCGGTGATGGGTCAGCAGGGCGGCAACCTGATGGCTCGCTTGGAGGTGTTATCGCAGATCGCCATTAAGAATGGGTCGATGGGGCTGCGCGTGCTCGATCTGGCGCATCAGAAGATTTTGCTTTCGCAGGAAGGCGAAGCCCCGCTCGATATGCGCCAGGTGGGCGCGGCTTTAGATCGTGGCGATCCGCGCATCGTGCATGCTGACGTGCTCAGCAAATATCAGGAGGGTGCACAGTTCCTGACGGAGCAGGTGCGCGCGGCGCTGGATAGCAAAGGAGCGGATGTGTCGCACGTAGTGGTGGTGCTCAGCGCGCCGTGGAATTTTCCGAAGGATGAAGGCGCTCCGGCGGTGCAAGCGGCATGGCCGCCGCAGAGCCGTGTGTTTTACATTCGCTGCGATTCCCCTGGTTACAACCGCTACACTCCGCCGCCTCCCGATGACATGAGGCTGCGCGGCGGGATCACGGGGAACCGCACTCCTGGAGATCCGGCCACATCGCCTAACCTGGTTCGCATCAGCCCCGACAATACAGATTCGCTGGCGGGGACGTTGAAGCTGCCGCCTGCGCGCATTTTCGATGTGTCCACCCCGGCTGAATTCCGCCGGGCTTTGGGCGAGATGATGCGAGAGATCTCGCTGATCAATTAATTTAACGCGATGCCGGCCACGGATCGCTCCAGCGCGGATCGTGCAGCGCCGCTTCGTCCGTGAGCGATTTCAGGAATTCGATCAGATCCGTCTTGTCCTGGGCCGACAAAGTGAACCTGCGCAGGATTTTCGATTTGTTGGGATGCTCCATGCGACCGCCCGCCGCATAGTGCTCGAGCACGCCTTCGAGTGTCGCGATGCTGCCGTCATGCATGTACGGCGCGGTCACGGCGATGTTGCGGAGCGTCGGAATGCGAAACTTGCCGATATCTTCCTCGCGCTTCGATTGCTCGAACAAGCCGCGATTGGGCTCGCGATATTCGCCCACGCCGGTGTTGAAGAATCGTCCGTGTTCGTCGCGACCTCCCGCGTAGCGGACGGCTCCGGTGAAGGACCATCCTCCATGACATTGGAAGCAGCCGGCGTGTTCGCTCGAATTGAACAGGATCTCGCCGCGCCTGGCCGCTTCGTTCAAGGCGCTGTCGTCGTGGCCATAGCGAAATCGATCGTAGGGCGATCGCATCGACACGATGCTGCGTTCAAAAGCCGCGATGGCTTTGGTTACTGTTGTGAGCGTGACGGTTTCACCCGGAAACGCTTCCGGGAACAAACGTTGATAGATCGGATCATGCGCGATCGCCGCGAGAAACTGCGGCTCGTGACCTTTCAATCCCAGCTCCACCGGCGCGGTGCTCAGCATCGGAACCAGCGCTTGTTGTTCCAGTGAATCGAGGGTCGCGTTGGCCCACGTGAATACCGGATTGTAGGCGACGTTGATGAGCGACATGCTGCTGCGCGGATGCAGTTCGCCCGTGGTTCCTTCAGCGTGCGCGCGGCCATCGGTGAAGGCGAGCTCCTGGCGATGGCAGGTGCCGCAGGATTGACGTCCGTTCACTGACATGCGTTTGTCGTAGAAAAGGTAGCGGCCTAGTTCGATCTTTGCCGCGGACATCGGGTTGCCGGCTGGAATCGCGGGCTTGGGGAAATCGACGGCCACCAGAGGTACAGCGAGCGCGAAGAGTAATGCAATGCGCACGATCACTTCCGTAAGGTCACGACTTCGATCTTCGTCAGCATGCGCACCGATCGCGCACCAGGCTTGTCGGTGGGCACCACCAAGCGAAACGGACCTTGCGATCCCACCAGAGGTTTTCCGTCGGCAGCATCGGCGACCAGGAATTGCTGGGATGTGAACGCCGGATCGATTTCGGCGAGTGAGAACACCACTTCATATCCATCTTTGGCGTCGGCGACGATGTAGCTGGCCAGCGCTTTGCCGCGAAGATCGCTGCCCAGTGGCGCTCCGGCGCGCTTCAGGATTTCGTGCAGCCACACGCCTTCGAAGGTGGTTTCGAGTCCGCCGCTCATCGATTTGACCGACCCACGCGGCATTTTCGCCAGATCAGCGGCGCTGAGGGTGAGCGGCGTTTTCACCGCTCCAGTGACTGTAAATGACGCGTCCTGTGCCAGCGCGCACATCGCGCTCGCGACGATGATCAAAAACAATCGCCGGATCATGTGCCGTCAAGTATACCAGACGGTGTCGTGATCAGCAGATGATGTATAACGTACTGCATGACTCGACGATCCTTCGCTCTTACCGCTGCCGGAGCGACCTGCGCGATCGCGCAATCGCAACAAAATCTCACGCCGCGCGATTACGCCACGCAGGCGATCCAATACCCCGATCCCGACGTGGTGGCGCTGGATCCGAAATTCGCGCCCTACATGGTCGGCAACACGCCGATTCGCCGCCTGCATTTCGGAACGCTGTGGGCGGAGGGTCCGGCGTGGAACGGCGTGGGGCGATATCTGGTGTGGAGCGACATTCCCAACAACGTCCAGATGCGCTGGATGGAGGAGGATTCCCATGTCTCCGTGTTTCGCAATCCGTCCGGATACAGCAACGGCAACACGTTCGATTACCAGGGCCGCCAGCTTTCGTGCGAACACGGCGGACGCCGCGTGGTGCGACGCGAATATAACGGCGCGCTGACCGTGATCGCCGATAGCTTCGGCGGCAAGCGCCTCAATTCGCCCAACGACATCGTGGTGCATCCGGATGGCAGCATCTGGTTCACCGATCCACCTTACGGGATCAACAGCAACTACGAAGGCTTCAAATCGCCCAAGGAATTGAAGGAGGCGGTGTATCGCGTAGACGGCCAGAGCGGTGCGATCGCGATGATCACCGACGAAATGGACGGCCCCAATGGACTGTGCTTCTCGCCTGATTTCAAGAAGCTGTACATCGCCGACACCGGCACGGGCCGCGACATTCGCGTCTACGATGTGAACGGAACAAGGATCGCCAACGGGCAGCGATTCATTAAGCTCGATATTCCGGGCGGCGGCGGGCCAAGTTATGCCGACGGCATTCGCTGCGATGTGGACGGCAACGTGTGGGCGGGTGCGCGGCCGGGAGTGCAGGTGATCGCGCCGCACGGACAGAGGATCGGTATGATCCGTTTGCCGGAAACCTGCGCGAACATCTGCTTCGGAGGTGCGCGCCGCAACCGTCTGTTCATGGCTGCGAGCCAATCACTGTATGCGATTTATGTAAATACGACCGGCGCGGCCATCGCCTGATGGCGGCTATAATGGCTCTGTTTGGACGCGCCAGTCCCATTTAATCGTCCTCGAACCGCCGGCCGCGAGATGGATTATGTGCTCGACGCCGTTCGCTCCGGCTGGATTTCGGGCGATGGAGATTTCACGCGGAAATGCCAGGCTCTGCTTGAAAGAGAATTAGGCGTTGCGCGCGCGCTGCTCACCACTTCCTGCACGGATGCGCTCGAAATGGCGGCGCTGCTATTGCGGTTGGAACCTGGCGATGAGGTGATTTTTCCATCGTTCACCTTCGTTTCCACAGCGAACGCGTTCGTATTGCACGGGGCCATACCGAAATTCGCCGATGTCCGCGCCGACACGCTGAATCTGGACGAGAACGCGATCGAAGCGCTGATCACTTCGCGCACGCGGGCGATGGTGGTGGTGCACTATGCCGGCGTCGGATGCGAGATGGACGCAATCCTTGCCATCGCCGCGCGCCATGGAATCGTCGTGATTGAAGACAACGCCCACGGCTTGTTCGGCCGCTATAAAGGCAAGCTGCTGGGAACGTTCGGCGCGCTGGCGACGCAAAGTTTTCACGAAACCAAGAATTTCACTTGCGGCGAAGGCGGTGCGCTGCTGATCAACGATCCGCAATATCTGGAACGCGCCGACGTGCTGCGCGACAAGGGCACCAATCGGAAAAAATTCTTCGAAGGGCTGGTCGACAAATATACGTGGGTCGATAAGGGATCCAGTTTCTTGCCGTCGGATCTGCTGGCGGCGTTCTTATACGCGCAATTCGAGCAGCGCGACCAGATTCAAGCGGCGCGCGAGCGGGCCTGGAAGTTCTATCGCGACCATCTTTCGTCATGGGCGCAAATCGAAGGGGTCGGGCTTCCCGTGATTCCGGCGCATTGCGAACATCCTTCGCACCTGTTCTATTTGCGATTGCCGCCATCGATCCGCCGCCGCGATCTGCTGCAGCATCTGGCGGAGCGTGGCGTGGGCGCGGTATTTCATTACCAGCCGCTGCATGTGTCGAAAATGGGAATGCAATTTGGCGGTGCCCCTGGCCAGTGTCCGGTGGCGGAGCGCGCGGGCGACGATCTCATCCGTCTTCCTTTGTTCTACGGCATCACCGAACACGAACAGGCGCGTGTGGTCCACGCTCTGCGCGAGTATCGCGGGAGCCTCCGCGCGACGGCATGAAGTCGCCATGGGGTTGGCTGGCTTTGCTCGCCGCCGTGCCCTGCTTGCAGGTTGCCAGTGCGCCGTCGTGGATCTACAACACGCCCTTCCGGGACGATTGGTTTTACTACGGCTTCTTCGTGCATCTTCGCAATCACCTGCACGAATTCGCGGGCACGTATTACGCCACCCGCCTCGCTTGGATTGTGCCGGGGGCGCTGGTTCATCATTTTCTGCAGCCCATACCCGCGAATATCGTGCTCCGATTGCTCCTTTATCTTGCGGCCCTGGCCGCGGGCTTTTTTGCGATCCTGCGAACCTACGGCATTCGCTGCGCGATGCTGTGCTGTCTTCTCCTCAGCGCGTATCCATGCTTTCATCAGGCCATCGGATGGGATTATGTCGACGGACCTGCGAGTGTCTACACCCTGATTGCGCTGGAAGAGCTAAGTGCCTGCGCGTACGCTTTGACCGGGGGGCGATTTCGAGCAGCCTGGATCAGAGCGTGTTGGGCAGGATGCGCATTTGCCGGTGCGTTCCATTGCCATACGATGCTGGTGCTTCTGGTTCCGATCCTGGCCGCCGGATTCTTCATTCGCTCCGGCGTGAACCGGCGATCTCTTTCGATGCTTCCCGCGATGCTTGCGGGCTTCGCGCTGTTGACCACCGCTTTGGGTATGGTGAGCCGCTTCCTGGGTGGACCATTTCTGTTCTTCATCCCTTCCGTCCGTTACATGATTGAGAACCGTCACGCCTCGGACGAAGTGATGCAGCGCTCTCCGGTGCATCAATGGCTGCCGGGAGCGGAGTGGCTGATCGTGCCCTTGGCCGTCGCTGCACTGGCCGCAGTCGTTTTGGTCCGATGTTGGCGCGCGAGAGATGGGCGCGATCGCTTGGCCGACGCAGCCATGATGGTGCTGATCTGGATCGAGTTCATGACGTTCCAGATATCCGGAATACCGATGCTGCAAAAATATTATGAGACCAGCTTCCTCACGCCGTTTATTCTTCTGGCGGCCGCGGCGCTGATCGGCCGGGAACTCGATCGATTCAAGCGCGTTCATTTCGTTGCGCTGTGCGCGGGCTGCGCGGCGTTCGCGCTCGTCGTAGGGATGCAATGGGATGGGATGGCGCCTGAAGTTGTCCGGAACGTGATCGCGTGGCAGGTGCCCGTGGCCGCGATCGCCGCCTGCCTGGTCGCGACCGGGTTCGCCTGCTTGTTGCTGAAGAGATCGGCGATTCCGTTGATCCTTTTCTCTATCGCCCTGGTATGGTGCTTTCTACACACGGAACGGGATTTTTACCCAATCGATCGGAGTGTCGCGCGCGATCGCTATCTTGCAGTGTGCAACACCGATCGCCAACTCGCGCGCTTCATGGGAACGCGCCCGATCTGGTTTTGGTACAACCACGCGCCCGGAACGCCCATCATCGAGTTTCAACCGCTGGTGAGCTTATTCATGTACGAATACCGTTTGCTGGGCGGCCATTTTCCCGAAATCTCCGCAGCCGAACTGCGCAGGCTCCCAGCGAACGCGAGACTGGTGCTGCTCGCTCCTGATCCGTCGAGCTTCGCCGGCGGAATCGCAGCGCTCGCCCGCGGCGGCACCGAGACCAACCCTGTGGCGGAGTGGCACGTGCCGGTGGCCGATACGTCATTCGACCTTGAAATCGTAGATACCGTGCATCGGCGCGTTCCGGAGTCGAGCTGGAAAGGCGCCCCCATTCACGATGTCGCGGCGCCCTCTTCATGGACCAAGGAATGGACCGGCGCCGATCTATCGAGCTACCTGGAAACGAATTTCTACGCTCCCGGTGGCGGCGAGATGGTGCGACCTGGAATCTTTCGTTCCACCGATTCGCGAGATCATATGGCGACCAAATGGGTCGCATTGCCCGGCGCGGCCGCACAGCGCAGCATCGTACTGGAAATCAGCATGCCGGCATTCGCCAAAGATTTCGGGTCAGGCAGGCTTACGCTGCAGGATCAAAACTACGACACGTTGTACGATAGCGGGACGCTGGATGCTCCATCGGCGATGGTGCTGATTCCGCTCAAGCCGAGCTCGACATCGGTGCGCGTCCTGTTCGTGCCCAACGACGATCACAAGATCGTGCTGGCGACGAGTTTGCGCATCGGCATTGCGCCGTGACCTCAGGCCAGCGGCGGCACACGCTGGTGCCATTCGGTGGCGCGTTCATAAGCGTGCGCCAGTGCGAGCACTCGCGTTTCCTGAAAATTTGGACCGCTGATCTGCAGTCCGATGGGCAATCCGGATTTGGTGAATCCGCACGGCACTGACATAGTGGGCAATCCATACGCGTCGAACGGCGCAGTATTGCGCAGCGATGAACCGTTTCCCGCGCCGGCATCGGCGATCGTAAAGGGAGGAATCGGCGTGGTGGGAGTGATCAGCACATCGCAGTTCGAAAAAACGTCGACGACCTCGCGACGGATGCGATCCAGATCGCGGCGCGCGCGGATGTACGCCTCGGCCGTTACTCTTGCGCCGCCTTCCAGATTTCGGCGCGTCTGCGGCTGATACAGATCCGGCGTCTTGTCGAACCAGGGTTTGTGATACGCGTAGGCTTCAGCGGAGAGCACGGGCGAATTGGGGGTCGCGGGGAGTTGCACGTCGTGTATGCTGGCAGTCAGTTTCTTGAGCACATTCATTGCGTCGTCGACCGCACTGGCGATTTCCGGATCGAGCGAATCGTAAAACAGTTTTCGCGGAATGCCGAGGCGCAGAGTTGCGACTTTCATTCGCATCGCCTGCGAATAATCGGGAACCGGCGTGTTCGCAGAGGTCGACTCCTGTGGGTCATAACCGGCGATCGCCTGCAGTAGCATCGCCGCATCTTCGACGGAGCGGCACATCGGCCCAATGTGATCGAGCGACCAAGACAGCGGAATCACGCCGCGCGTGCTGACGCGGCCGTAGGTCGGCTTGAGCCCGGCGAGCGCGCAATAACACGATGGCTGGCGAACAGATCCTCCAGTGTCCGATCCAAGCGCGCCGAAGCAGAGATTGGCGCGCACCGCCGCCGCAGATCCTCCCGACGATCCACCTGCGATTCGATCCAGATTCCACGGGTTGTGGACGGCCCCGAAATGGCTTGGCACAGAGGTCGCGCCGTATGCGAACTCATGCATGTTCAGCTTGCCGATGATAATCGCGCCGGCGGCTTTGAGTTTGGTGACCACCGGCGCGTCTTCGGTGGGGATTCGATCTTTGAACACCGCGCTCGCGGCGGTGGTGCGAATGCCCGCGGTGTCGATCAGATCCTTGAGTCCGATGGGAACGCCGTGGAGCGGGCTGCGAAATTTACCGGCACGTTGTTCTGCGTCGAGAATGCGCGCTTGCTCCAGCGCTTGCTCTTTCATCACGGTGATGAACGCATTCAGCCTCGGATTGTATTTCTCGATCCGCGCGAGGCACGCCTCAGTGAGCTGGGTCGGCGTGACGGATCGGCGGCGGATGCGTTCGGAAGCTGCCGCGATGCTCAACGAAGTGAAATCCCCGTCGGGTTGCGCGCGAGCGCTGGCGGCGGCAATCATCGATGCGGCGAAGGTTCGGCGGGATATTTCCATATCGCATTAGCTTATCCGATGACTTTGAGGCGCGAACGTCAGAGAGCGCGTTTGGGCTGCGCATTCTCTCGGCTATCTGCGTCGATTTAGATTCCGTTGCTCCTAAACGCGCTCTCTGACGTTCGCGCCTAAGAGGTTCGCGCGTCCAGGCAGTGCGAGTAAGATATTCGAATGATGATTCGGTTCGTGTTACTGATTGCGACCTGGATTCCCCTAACCGCCGCGACGTGCGAAAGCCTGGCGTCACTCTCGCTGCCCAACGCGAAAATCACCAAGGCCGAGACGGTCGTCGATACGCTGTGCCGCGTTTCCGTGACCGCGACACCGACAGCGGATTCCGATATCAAGATCGAAGTGCTGATGCCGCTCAGGAGCTGGAATGGAAAATTTCAGGCGGTAGGCAACGGCGGCTGGTCGGGATCGATCAATGAAAACGGAATGACGGCTGCGGCTCGAAAAGGCTACGCGACGGCGTCAACCGACACCGGACATTCCGGCGGCAGCGCGAGCTTCGCGCTGGGACACCCCGAAAAGCTGATCGACTACGCGTGGCGCTCCGAACATGAGATGACCGTCAAGGCCAAAGCGATTATCGCGGCGTTTTACGGCAGTGGGCCGAAGTTGTCGTATTGGAATGGCTGCTCGGCCGGCGGCAAGCAGGCGCTGAAGGAAGCGCAAAAATTTCCTGACGATTTCGACGGCATCATCGCCGGTGCGCCGGGCAACAACTGGACCGGTCGCGCGATCGAATCGATGTGGATCGCGCAGGCCATGCACAGCGACGAGGCCAGCTACATTCCGCCGTCGAAATATGGGCTGATCCACAAAGCGGTGATCGATGCTTGCGATGCGCTGGACGGCGTGAAGGACGGAGTGCTGGAAGATCCTACGCGCTGCCATTTCGATCCGAAAGTTCTGGAATGCAAAGACGCAGAGGGTCCTGCGTGCCTCACAGCGAAGCAAGTCGACGCCGCGCGCAAGGTTTATTCCGGCGCGATCAATCCGCGGACGAAGCAGCAGATTTTTCCCGGGCTTGAGCCGGGGAGTGAGATGGCTTGGGACGTGGTCGGCGGGCCGAGGCCGTTCGCGATCGGAAACGATTTCTTCAAGTACGTCGTATTTAAGAATCCGGAGTGGGATTATCGGACACTGAATTTCGATAGCGATGCCGCGCTGGCTGAGAAAACGGACAACGGATTGATCAACGCGATGGATCCCAATCTCAAGCCGTTCTTCACTCATGGCGGCAAATTGATTCAATATCACGGCTGGAACGATTGGCAGATCTCGCCGCTCAACAGCGTGCATTATTACCAGAGCGTTCTTGAATCCTCGGGCGGGACCAAGGTTCAGGATTCGTATCGCCTGTTCATGGCTCCCGGCATGGGACACTGTGCCGGCAGCGATGGCCCGAATCAGTTCGACATGGTCGCCGTGATGGAGCAGTGGCGCGAGGAAGGGAAAGCGCCCGAAAGGATTGTCGCGGCGAAGCTCGGCTCGGATCGCAAGCCGGAGCGGACTCGTCCGCTGTGCCCCTATCCGCAGATCGCGAAATTTAAAGGATCGGGCAGCACGGACGATGCCGCGAATTTCATGTGTGCGATTCCCTAGCGCGAGCGTTCAACCGCTCCCTTTGGTCACGGCTCATAGACGATCTTGCCGCGCAGCAGCGTCAGCTCGCACTTGAGATTCTTGAGATCGCTGGAAGGAATGGTGTAGGGATCGCGATCCCACACCGCGATATCGGCATCCTTGCCCACTTCGATCGACCCCACTCGCTTTTCCAGGAACAACTGCCGCGCGGCCCAGATGGTGTAGCTCTTCAGCGCCGCGTGAATGTCCACCGATTCTTCCGGTTCCAAAAGGCTGCGATCCGTACACGCCGTTCAGCGTCTGGCGCTCGACTGACGCCCACATTCCATAGCGCGCCGGGAACGGTGTCACTGAGTAATCCGACCCGCCCGCCCATATCGATGCCCTTTTTCAAATACGTCTCGAACGGCATCAATCGCCGCCACGCGCTCCGGTCCCAGATTGCCCGCGTAGTTGTCCCCGATCCACCACATGAACGGCGCCTGCGCTTCGGGATATCCGGCGTCGTACTGCTTCTGCATGGCGCGCCATGGTGTCGATGGCGTGATCGGTCGGCGTATTGCAATGAATGATGCCGTGGCGCAGGCCGCTGGTCGGCTTCTCCTGCAGCACCTGCGCATACGTGTCCACCACCCAATCGATGGCGCGATCGCCGATGGCGTGCGTGCCGACGTGGAACCCGGCCTGCGTGGAACATTCGGACCATCTGTCGATACACGTCTGGGTCCTTGGCCGGATAGCCCGAAGTTGCCGGTCGTCTATTTCTGTGAAGTTCTTGTTCCAGTCTCATGCATCCAAGCGGTACGGGCGCCGCCGCTGCCGTCCATGAACATCTTGGCGCCGCCCGAAAGCAGCATGCCGTCGCCCAGAGATGCCGGCGGTTTGGGCAGCGCGCTGATTCGCCGCATAGCGCCTGCCGCGCCGATTCCATGGTGCGCCCGCCGCTCCACAGCGCGAACACGCGACGCTCATCTTGCCGTCGCTTGAGGATCTCGCGGTAGAGCATCCCACATTTGTCGGCTCCGATGCCGGGATCTTTCGCGGCGGTCATGCCTTCGCGGTTGAAATCGGCCATGATTTTGAGCAGGCCATCGCGCAGTTGCTCGCGCGTGTATCCGCGGCACCAGGCGATTCACCAGATTCGCTGCCGATTCCTTCAACACGCCGGTGGGATTGCCCTGCGCGTCGCGATCGATGGTTCCGGCGGGGGGATCTTGGTGTCCTTGGTGACCTTGGCGAGTCGCATCGCGATAGCTGTTCGCGACGCCGTAATGTCCGGTGGTCTGCACCAGATAAACCGGATTCTCCGGCGCGACTTTATCCAGATCCGAGGCCAGCAGGTAGCGCCGCTCGGCGAATTTGCCTTCGTCCCATCCCGCGCCGCGCACCCATTCGCCGGGCTTCAACTTTGCGACTTGCGTGGCGACCCGATCCAGCACATCGCCGATTTTCTTGACGCCCGGATCGCTCAGATCGAGCGCATAGAGCGAATCGACTTCCTGGAAGTGCACGTGGGTGTCGATCAATCCCGGCGTGGCGGCGCGGCCATGCAGATCGATCACACGCGCTCCCGGCGCGGCCTTGGCGCGAACTTGGGCATTCGATCCCACGGCGACGATCTTGCCATCGGCGATCGCGACTGCTTGAGCGATGGAATCCTTCGCATCGACCGTAATGATCTTGCCATTGATCAGCACCACATCCTGCGCCGCGGCAAGTGAGGCGAGAACGAACAAGAGGCGGATGGTCATGGAGATCGATTATACGGGTATAATCGACGGAGCTAAAGGAGAATCCATGATGCTACGTCAGGCTCATATCGCTTTGATCGCGCTTGCCACCGCTGCGGCGCTTACCGCCCAGGTTCCCGCGGGATGGAAAATGCGCGTCGATCGCAGCGCCTCTGCGGCAGACCCGGACGGCACTGGTCCGATGACGTTCACGACTTCGGGTGCGGGATTCCATGCGGTGAATCCGCGCGCGTCGGTGTATTGGAAGCCTTCGAACACGGCGGCGGGCAATTACACCTTGAAAGCGACCTTCATACTCAACAAACCCAGCGGCCACACCAATTACTACGGCCTGGTGTTCGGCGGCAGCGATCTGGAAGGCGCGGCGCAGAAGTATGTATATTTCGTGGTCGCGCAGGATGGCACGTGGCTGATCAAGAGCCGCGATGGTAATAACACGGACAATGTTTCACAGAAGACGCCGAACGATGCCGTGAAGAAGCCCGACGCGACGGGAATGTCGACCAACGCTCTGGAAGTTCGCGTGGGAGCATCAAAGGTCGATTTCGTGGTGAATGGCACCGTCGTGACTTCGTTGCCGAAGACCGGAGCGTTGGCGAAAACGGACGGGATCTACGGGATCCGTATCAATCATTTGCTCGACGTGCAGATCGACGGACTCGCGGTTAGCAAGTAGAGCCGTCTACAGGCCGTTCGGAACACTTCCGCGGTTCGCATTTCCTTGTTGCCGGCGGAGTCGCCAGATCGCGAAGCCGCCTATTGCCGTGACGGCCACCCCGAGATTCGCAGGTTCCGGTACCGCAGGCGGCGGGACTGCGGTTAGCGTGGAAATCGCACTGGGCGCGGTGAGGTGGTCGAGATCGGGGAACAGGACAGCAATTGCTTGGGTGTGAGCGGGGAGCATGAATCCCACGAGAAGATCGCCGCCGTTGGTAACAAAAAAGCCGGAGTCGGCCAGGTAGTTCGCCGAAAGATTTGTGGGATCGAAGCTATTGGCGTAGAACACCAGGCCGATAAGATCCCCGGTGTTTCCAAAGTCCTCCTGAATTGGAATTGCCGAGGCGCTGGTATTATCGAAATCGGGTGAGGCAAATGTCACGAAGTCGAAGCCACCGGAGCCAATAGAGCTTGGATAAGTGGTTGGGTTTGTAAGCGTGCTTGTGTCTCCCTCGAAGGCGGGGCGCTGATCGGGAGTCACGCCGGTGGCACCGCCGGAAGGCGCAGCCGGAAACGTCGACCAATTGTAAGTGATCGCATCCCCTTTGACCGCTCCGATCAGAAGCGCTGATGCCATTAAGAGTCTAATAACCATGTTTCCTCCGTCGCGCGCTCAGAAGCGCTCTCACGTAAGCCTGCGAGAAAGCGGCGAGAGTTATGCGGGAAATCCGCGATCGGACGACCGGCTCGGCGGATTCAGCACTAAAGTGTTCGATTTAAAACGTGTGCGGAGAAAATGCGGCTCTAGAAACCAGGCGGACGCGCGCTCGCGACATTAAAGGCGCGCTCCATGGCGATTCCCACACGCCCCAGCGTTCCTTCATCGAACAACTTCGCCAGCAGCGTGATCCCATGCGGCACGCGTCGCGGCGGATTGAATTTTGGCAGAGGATTCGCAGGATCTGGCGCCCAATCGCTGCGCGCTTCCGCGACTTCGACAAACCCGGCGCGAAACGTCAGCGATGGATGGCCGGTGAAATTCGAAATCGTCAGCATTTCATCTCGCAGCGACGGCACCAGCAGCACGTCGATGTGCGAAAACACGCGTTCCATCTCCGCCGCGACCATCCTGCGAAAACGATCGGCTTGCACGAAATCGACGGCGGACAAGAATCGCGATTGGCGGAACACATTGGGCCACGCATCGGGAACTTGCGCTTTGAGGGTTTTTAATTTGCCGCTGAGCGTCAGTTCTTCAAATGACGCCGCGGCTTCTGCGAACAAAATCAATTGCAGTGAATCGTAGGGCCAATCGGGCAGGGTGACCTCGACCGGTGTCATACCCAGATCGCTTACAGCTTTTAATGCCGCGCGATCCACCTCGGTGGCCGGCGCCTCCTTCATCCAGTTCGGAAAATAGCCGACGCGCAGGCCTTTGATGCCGCCGTTCGCATCGAAATCCAGATGGCTGGGAACGCTGGCGTAATCTCCCGCGTCGGCTCCCGAAATCGATTGCAACACCAGCAGCGTATCTTCCACTCCGCGCGCCATGGGGCCCAATTTATCGAGCGACCAGCACAGCGTCATCGCCCCGGTACGCGGCACGCGACCGTAGGTGGGACGCAATCCCGTAACGCCGCAGCGCATGGACGGTGCGATGATGCTGCCGCCGGTTTCACTGCCGATGGCGAAGCCGACCAGCCCCGCCGCGGTGGCGGCTCCAGGGCCCGCGCTCGATCCGGAAGCGCCTTCTTCGAGCAGCCACGGATTCATGGTCTGGCCACCGAACCAGATATCGTTTAGCGCGAGCGCTCCCAGGCTGAGCTTGGCGACCAGCACCGCACCCGCATCGTTCAGCTTTTTCACGACCGCCGCGTCCGCCGCCGGCACGCGATCGCGATACGGCTCGGCTCCATAGGTGGTCGGGATGCCCGCGGTATCGAGCAAATCTTTTCCGCCCCACGGGATTCCATGCAAGGGTCCACGATAGTGTCCGGCCGCGATTTCCTGATCCGCCTTCTTGGCTTGTTCGAGCGCGTGGTCCCGCGTCAGCGTGATGATGCAGCGCAGCTTGGAATCGAGTTTGCCGATGCGGTCGAGATAAATCTGCGTGAGCCTTTGCGACGTGATCTTCCTGGTCTCGATCCAGCGCGAAAGCTGGGTCAGCGGCGCGAACGCGATGTCATCGTCATTCGAGGGAAGGGGAGCCTCCATTTTCGATCGTACGAAGCGATCTTTCTGTGGATTCGCTGTTTTACCGATCGTCGACGGGTCCCAGCGCGAAGCGGGTGAGACGCCCGGCTCGATCGCCACTTTGCGTGGGCCGGTGCGACGTTCGTACAGGAACGCCATGGCGTTGCGCCAATTTCCCGAGGCTTGCTCGCGATCGGCCTGGGACATGGGGAATTGCACCAGTTTTTCGGCTTCTTCAAACGTTGTGGATGAGACGCGCGGTCCGACGGCGGGCGCGGTGCCGAACGCGGGCGGCGCTCCGGCAGGCAATTCGGCGGTCGACCCGGCGGGTGATGCGGGAGGCTTCTTGTCACACGCCGTGCTCGCGGCCATCAATACTGCGGTTGCATTCAAGAACTGCCTGCGCGATTTTGCCATGGTCCACATTATGCCAGCCGACATACAGAGCTGGGGAGTTGTAACCCCCTTTTCATTTTCGTGATTTAGGTGTATGGTGAGCCCAGGAAGGGGATTTTGTTGATGCGTCAACATTTTGGGCTAAAACATTTGGGGATAGTCTTGATTTGCGCGCTGGGCGCTCCCGTGTGGGCGGCGGTGCCTCCCGATCTGTCGACGGGGGTTAAAGCCTACAGCTCCGGCGACTACGCGGGTGCGCTCCGCATTTTCAAGCCGGCGGCACAAAAGGGAAACGCCGAAGCGGAGTTCGATCTCGGCGTGATGTATCAGCGAGGGCACGGGGTGGGCAAGGATCTGGAAGAGGCCTTTAAGTGGCTGCGCGCCGCGGCGGATCAAGGATTACCGCAAGCGCAGGTCCTGGTGGGTCAGATGCGCGAGAAAGGCGAAGGCATCGCGCCGGATTATGCCGAAGCGCAGCGCTGGTATCAACTCGCGGCCGATAGCGGAGATCCGGACGCGGCAAATGGGCTCGCGGCATTGTACGAAGAAGGATTCGGCGTATCGAAAGACGTGTCGCGGGCGGCGCATTGGTATCGACTGGCTGCGGATCAGGGATTGCCGGAAGCGCAATTCCGGCTCGGTTTGCTGCTCGAACAGGGCCAGGGCGTGACCAAGAACGACGAAGAGGCCGCACGTTGGTACACGCGCGCCGCGGAGCAGGGGAATGGATTCGCGGAGTCGCGCCTGGGTACGCTCTATCTGCAAGGCAAGGGAGTGCCGCAGGACAATCTCAAAGCCTACTTCTGGTTGACGCTGGCGACCAAGCAGGATCGCCGCTACGCGGAACGCCAGCGCGCCCAACTGATCGCCAAATTGACGCCGGATCAGGTCACCAAGACCGAGATCGAGGCAGCGCACTTCAAGGCAAAGATTTCGCCGTCGAAGAACGCCAATACAATTCACTAGAGTAAATCGGATAGCATCGGAGGCATGAAGATCACGCCTCCGATCTGCATGGTTGCGGTGTTATCGCTGGTTCGCGCGCAGGCTCCTGAAATCCATCTGCGCGGCGACCGTTTCGCTCCGCTCAGCTATGAATCGATGACGCCAGCGCAGAAGTTGCTGACCGGCCATCTGCTGGCCGGCGAGCGCCACACCACCGATGGTCCGTTCAATGTGATGCTGCGCAGCCCGGAAATGGGCGATGCGGCGCAGCAACTGGGCGCGCAGATTCGCTTCCATTCCTCGCTGCCGGATCGATTGAAAGAGCTCGCGATCATCATCACGGGCCGGGCTTGGAACGCGCAATACGAGTGGTACGCGCATAAGCGCTATGCGCTGCAAGCGGGTGTTGAGCAATCGACCGTCGATGCGATCGCGCAGGGAAAGCGGCCGCCCTCGATGAACGCCGACGAAGCGATCGTCTACAACTTCTGCCATGAGCTGATCGAGACCAAGCAGGTAAGCGATGCGACGTTCGCTGCCGCGAAGAATCGACTGGGCGAACGCGGAGTGGTGGATCTGATCGGCGTGGTGGGCTACTATCATTTCGTTTCGATGCTGCTGAATGTCGATCGCTACCCGCTCCCGGCCGGCGCGACGGCCGAATTGAAGCCGCTAAAATGAGGGGATGAATGTGGATCGCAAGGCCGCGATTCAGGCCTATAAAGAGCGCAAGTCGCCGCGCGGCGTGGTTGCCGTCCGCTGCTCGGTAACCGGAAGTGTATGGGCCGATTCGGCGATGGATGTGGAAGCAATGGAAAATCGGATCTGGTTCGCGGTGCGCCTGGAGGATCGCTTCATGAACAAGGCGCTCATTGCCGAGTATCGTGAACACGGCCGCGATGCATTTAGCTACGAAATCCTGGAAAAGCTGGATGACGAGATCGCGCAGATGTCGTTACGCGATGTTCTGAAAGAGCGCAAGGCGCACTGGATCGAAAAGCTCAGCGCCAAATCGATTTTCTGAATCCCTCCTGGGCGAAAAACTGTAGCGCAGGCGATCGATCTTTGTCGCCTGCGAGTTCGTAAACGCAGGCCACGAAAATCGATGGCCTGCGCTACGTCACGGCGTCTTGCAGGTGAAATTCGCCGCGTCGTCCGTGCTGCCGCTGCCTTTATACTTCGCGACCTGTGGATACGGGCACAACGGCCGTGTGCGATCGATTCTGCCCGCGCTGGCGTGCGATGCGATCATCTGCTCCGGCGGCTTTTTGTTCTCCACCCACTGCTCCATCGCGCCTACGGCGTCGAATGAATTGGGGCCGTCGCCGCCCGCGCAATGGTTCATTCCCGGCGCCATGAACAGGCGGATCGCATCAGCCGACTTGGCTGCGCCACCCAGCGCCTTCACCTGCGACTCGTAATAATGCACGGAGTTGAGCGGCGGGATGAGCTGATCGGTCCAGCCGTGGTACATCAGCAGCTTTCCACCGTGCGCGATGAACGCCTTGACGTCGGCGGTCGCATTGATCAATCCGTCGTCGGTCTGGTCGGCGAGCTCCACATCGCGATCGAAATTCAACGTTCGCCAATCCCAATCGGGGTTCTTGAATACGACGTACTTGTAGTGGTCCGGCGCGAGTCCGAACACCTGCGCGCCTGCCAATCCTGACCATCCCAGTTCGCTGCCAGGTTCCATGCCCGGAAAAATCTCGGCGTGGGTTCGCGGATTCTTAGATGCTTCATAGATCTTGCGCGCCGCCTCGACTTGCGCTGTGGTCAGGCACGTTTCACCCTCCTGGCCGTTCTTGCACAGCAGCACTTTCGGGTCGAATTTGCATTTCGTGGGGTTGTCGATCACGCCATCCTTGACGCCGTCGATCGCGTCACAGGCATCGAGCACGGCTTTGTGAATCAGCGGATATTTGGCGGGCGGAATGAAGCTGGCTTCGTCTTTGTGCACCGCCTGCGCCACCCAAATGGACGTCGTGATCAGATGAGTCCAGTAATTGGCGGGCGCGCCGGCGATGACACCGTCGAAATCGTCCGGGAATCGTTGCGCTTCTTTCAATCCTTCGCGGCCTCCAGTGGAGCAGCCGTTCCAATAGGAAAACTTCGGCGCGTTCGCATAGTACGCCGCGACGATCAGCTTCGCTTTCGCGGTCATCTCATGCACCGCGCGCCACGCGAAATCCTGCAACTTCTCGGGATGGCCCAACGCGAAGCTGCCGCTGCCGCCGGCGTGACCGGTGTCCGTGCTCGCGGTCGCGTATCCGTGAGTGACCGCTTGCGCCATTGCGGGATAGCTCAGTGATCCCGCCCATCCGCCGTTGCCTTCGGCCTGGAATTTTCCATTCCATCCTGAAAGCGGCAGCCAGACTTCGATCTTGATATCGGAATCGCTCGAAGGCGCCAGCGTTGCAGCTACGCGGCAGAACGCCGGGACCGTTTTGTACGCGGCGCCGCGTCCGGGATTCGGATTGAACTCGCCGGAGCCGACCGGCTGCGCCATGGTGATGGTGGTCTGCGGCAGCGAGAGCGATTTCAATTTCTCGCACGCGTCATTAGAACGCGCGCTGGTGCTTTGCGCGAAGCACGTGCCAATGGCGGTAAGGATTACGACGATCTGGCGAATCACAGGTATTTCTTCTCCTTCCAACTCTCCATTCCCGCGCCAACCAGCTTCTTCAATTCTTCCAGGTGTTCCTTGGTCGGCTCGGTTTTGAAGTTGAAGCAGGCCATGCCTTGCTTGCGCTTTTCCAGTTCCGGCGAGACCAGCTTCTGCATCTCATCGTTCATATAGAGCGGCAGCAAATGAAAGCTGACGTACGCTTTGCCCGTCTTGATCATGCCGAACCACATCGGATGTCCTTTGTGTTGCGGAAACGGCGACGGCGATTTGGTTACCAGCTCGTACTGTTTGGGCTTATCGGTTTTGACGGCGAGCCGTTTTTCGTACTTCGAAAACACGGTCTTCAACGCGGCGAAGGTCTTTTCAAAATCGGCGGGTGCGGGCTTTGCGGGCATGTAGCTAATGATACAATTCGCTCCATGAAACGACACCTCCGCGTCCAGAGTTTCGTTTGCCTCGTCGCAATTTCTTCCCTGCTCAATGCTGCCGGGCTGACCACGGTTGCTCCTGAACAGGCCGGTTTTTCGAAAGACCGCCTCGATCGTATCAACGTTGTGATGAATGAACATGTGCAGGCGGGTCGCCTGGCCGGCGCATCGGGACTGATCGCGCGCAACGGCAAGATCGTGTTTCGGAATCAGTGGGGCGATTACAAGGCCGATACCATCGTGCGCATGTACTCGATGACGAAGGGCGTCACCGGCGTCGCGGCGATGATCCTCTATGAAGAAGGAAAGTTCGCGCTGAACGATCCGATTTCGAAATATATGCCGGAGTTCGCCAACATGAAGGTCGGCAAAGAGACCACGGTGGGCGGGAAGAAGGTTTACTATGCGGTTCCGGCTGAGCATCCCATCACCGTGCGCGATCTGTTTCGCCATACTTCGGGGCTCGATTACGCCGGCCCGCTGGTGGCGAATAATGAACGCGCCTACGCCAAGATCGAGATGATGGGCGGCGCGCCGGTAGTCGATTTTAATCTGGCGGAAGCGTCCAAGCGGCTGGCCAGCGTTCCTTTGAATGAAGAGCCGGGCACCGCGTTTCGCTACGGCTATTCGATCGACATGCTGGGGCGATTGGTGGAGGTGCTGTCGGGCAAGACGCTCGATCAGTTTTTCGAAGAGCGGATTTTCAAGCCGCTGGGCATGAAGGACACGGCGTTCTATGTTCACGAAGATAAGTGGCCGCGTCTGGCGACGCTGTATTCGCCCAAGCGCGGGGCCGGTGCGAGCGGGATTGAGAAATCGACCGCGGGCGCGCAGGAAAGTTTCAAGCACAAGCCGAATCTGTTTCTGGGGGGCGCGGGGTTGACGTCCACGCTCGACGATTACGCGAAGTTTTATCAGATGCTGGTGAACGAAGGCGAGTACGACGGCGTTCGTCTGCTGGGCCGCAAGACGGTGGAACTGATGCGTAGCGATCATCTGGGCGATCTGCCGCACATCGGCGCGACGCTGCCGGCGTATGCGGGTTTCGGTCTGACGTTCGCGATCGATCCGCCGCCGGGCAAGCTGCCGTCGGTCGGTTCGGGCGGGACGTTCTGGTGGGGCGGGGCAGCGGGCACCAGTTTCTGGATCGACCCGAAGGAGCACATGATCGGCGTGTTCCTGATCAACATCCTGCCGCCGAACGTGAACGCCGCGGATCAGTTTCGCCGCATGGCTTACGAGGCGCTGGTCGATTGATTTAATCGCGCACAACGCGGAACAACGCTGTGCGCTCCGGAACATCGCTAGATTCTTGAGGCGCGACAGTAATGGAGCGCGTTTGGGCTGCGGAACGTCGACGGACTCGTAGTGCTCGGCGCGCCGTTGCGCCCAAACGCGCTCCATTACTGTCGCGCCTCAAAGGTGTCGAGATGCGATGTCGAGCGCTAAGCTTTCTGAGGGGCCGTTGTCAGGGAGCGCGTGACCGCTGGCTTGCGCTCCGGCACATTGAGCAGAGCCGTCATCTCCTTTCGATAGCTTTGGAAAGCTTCGCGGCCGGTCTTGGTCAGGCTGATCAACGTCAGCGGAATCTTGCCGCGGAATCCCTTGACGATCAGGATATAGCCCTCGTCTTCGAGCTTGGCGAGGTGCGTCGAAAGATTGCCCTTGGTCAGTTCGGTGGCGTGGAGGAGATATAGAAAATCCGCCTCGACAACGCTTGAAAGAATCGTAACGATCAGCAGCCGCGCGGGTTCGTGGATGACGCGATCGAGTTCAGGCATGTTCCAACTCCGCGACGCGATGCGTGCTCAAGAACTCTGCGAACTGCAACCCTCCCGCGATCGCCGCCGTAGCGCCCATCGCCATTCGCAGTTCGGCATAACCTGCGTGGGTCAGATACGCCCAAGCACCGATCAGCGCAATCGCCACCCCCAGCCAAATGAGTCGCGGCACCTTTCCCTGCACGCCCATGATGAGAAACATCGCGGCGAACAGCGACGCCATCAAGACCGGCGCAAAGTTGACGACGGCTTCATGGACCTCTTTCTGGCGGCCGAACACTAAAGAAAGAACAGCCAGTGGCAGGAACGTGGCCGCAATGTAATACCACTTCAAGGGTCGTGGCTTGGCGTAGCCGGCGCGCGGCGCAACGAGCCTCGCCTTGGCGCGTTTCATCCCGAGCGCCAACGCGATGATGACAACCACTTGCATCCATTGGAGGTTGAAAATGTCGAATCGAATTGTCTCTCGAGGCATCTTCGATCCAATCCAGCTAATGAGTCCGTCGAACAGGAAATACAGTCCAAAAAACAGGACGATCAATCCGTCCTCGAACCCGAGCCGGGCAATCCGCGCTTTCGCATCGGACCCGATCATGACGTTATCCATGGCGAGCCTCCACAATCGGATGCGTTTTCAGGAAGTTTCGGAATCGCATCGCGCCGGAAATCGCGACCGCTGCGCCGACGCCGAACAGCACCCACACCATTCCCACTGTGCTCGCGCCCGCGAAATATGTCGCGATGCCCAGCAGCAACGCAAGTACGCCGATCCAATTCAAGTGCGGAAATCGATAGGAGACGCCGGTCCACAGGAAGCCTGTTCCCATGATCAAGCCGGTAATGAGCCCAGCCACGGGCCTCAAATCCGGAACGTACGAATGCCAGATCGCCAGGACTGCCACGAGCACGACCGCAAGCACGCCGAAGATCGCGGCACGCTCTTGCGACTTCGCGGCGCAAAAGACCACGTGGCCGGTGCGCGGCGCCACATACACCGCCTTTACTTTCTTGCGCGCTGCGACCAACAACATCACCACCGCCAGCCACACCGATTCCCATATGGACAGCATCGCCAGGGGAGAACTTGATCCTTTGACCGCGAGGGAGGCGAGATAGAACCCGCCCATCGCCAGTGCGAACAGGCCGATGTAGATTTCTTCGACGCCGTCTTCGAAAACCTGGCGGAGGGTGCGCGTTCGTATGGATTCTGGATCGATCAGGTTTGTCATGGAGCCTCCTCCATTACGGGATGTGTTTTTAGAAATATTCGAAATCGAAATGCGCCGGACACGACCAGCGCCGCGCCCATGCCGGGCATCATCCACAGCAACGCTAACTCCCTGGCCGCCGCGTAAGTCGCCGCGCCGAGGACTAACGAAAATCCAGCCAGCCAATTGAGATGCGGGAATCGCAGGACGCGTCCAGCCCAGACGCAACCGGCGGCGATGACCAGCGCTGAAAGCGGACCCGAAACATTCCAGATGCCCGGAAAATATCGATCCGATGCGAGGATCAATGCCGTGAAGGCGATCAATCCGCCGACGGAGATCCAGAGCTGTTTCCAGGCGCCGGAGTCTGACTGCCGGAAAATCACATATCCAGTGCGCGGAAATACATAGGTCTCATTGATCTTCTTGCGCGCCCAAAGGATGAGACCTGATGACGCCGCGACCACGAATGGAAAGATCCTGCCCCCCGGGCTACGCAACGGCGCGGCAAGGAACAGGGCGCCCATCATCAGCCCGGCCAGGCCGAACTGAATCTCCTGCAATCCGTCGACGAACATCCTCCGTGAGTCGCTCACGGAGTCTAGTTTGCACCACAAACCAGTCTCTGTCAAGACCTATTTTCGATTCGGCGAATTGGCGATTGGGCTACGGCTTCTTCGCGACGTCTCCGGTGGTGTAGATCGCGTCGGTTTTCTCTTTTTCCTGCTCGCGATTGATGTACGGGATGCCGTGCGACATCCAGTCAGGCTCCGGCGCGCCTTTCAGGAAATGATCGAAGAACTGCTGCATCCGTACCGTGTAATCCTTCTGCGTGGGGCGCTTGCGCAGGCCGTGCGCCTCGCCGTTGTAATTCCACAAATAGCTTTCCTTGCCGAGCCGGCGCAGCGACAGGAAAAACTCGAGGCCGTTGTACCACGGCACCGCGTCGTCGCCGTCGTTCTCCAAAATCATGACTGGTGTGGTGATGCGATCCACCATGAAAATGGGCGAATTCTCGACGAACCGCAGAGGATACTCCCAGATCGACCCGCCGATGCGGCTCTGCGTCTTTTCGTACTGGAATTGGCGTGGCAGGCCGGTGCCCCAGCGAATGCCGTCGTACGCGCTGATCATATTGACCACCGGCGCGCCCGCCTCCGCGGCTTTGAACAATCCAGTCTGCGTCAGCAGATAAGCGGTCTGATAGCCACCCCAACTGTGTCCCTGAATGCCGATCGCGTCGCGATTGACGTAGCCTTTATCGACCACCGTTTGAATCGCGGGCAGCACGCATTTGAGCGCGCTCTGTCCCGGATGCCCGATGGTGTACACGATGTCGGGAGTCAGCACCAGATAGCCGTTGCTGACGTAATACGAGATGTTGATGTTCGTCCCGGGCCCCGGCCGCACGAAATTGAACACGCTCTGCGACAGCTTCTCGTAAATGTAGATCATCATCGGATACTTCTTCGATGGATCGAAATTCTCAGGTTTGTACAGCGCCGCTTCAAGCTGCACGCCGTCGGCGTTACGATACTTGATCAGCTCGCTATTGCCCCACAGAATTCCCGCTTTCTGCGGATTCGCGTTGGTCACCTTCTTCATCGCTTTGAATGATGAATCGGTGATCTGCAGATCAGGCTCGTCGTGGAAGGTGGTCGCCGTGACCATCACGACGTCGGCGTCTTTCGCCTTTCCGACGAAGCGGAAATTCCTGGGCGCCATCACCAGCTTGACGGGATCGCCGCGCTGCATACTGGCGAGCGAATAAAATCCGCTCTCCCGCGTTTCGATATTTTCGACACGGAAGGTGAGCGGCTTGGCCGGATCGATGCCGCGATCCTCTTCCGGGTCGGGAGCATCGGTGCGCGCCACGCGGAATTGCAGTTTCGATGCGCGGCCGTTGGTCAGCTTGCGCGATGCCGACGCGTCCGGCGCCACCGCCCACACGTCGAACTCATCGTAATCAGCGCCCACTTTCCATCCTTGGTCCAGCCGGCGGTGCCGTACGATCCGGGTTCATCCGGCGTGTCGTGCGATTCGTCATAAAACGCCGGCCCGAGCTTGCCGCTCAGATCGGTCATCTTCAGGTCGCTGGTTTCGATCGACCACCACTTGCGATCCTTGAACACCAACCCGTACCGGCCATCGGGCGAGATCTGCAATCCTCCGCGCCCGCCTCCTCCTCCACCACCGCCGCCGCGAAACTGCTTCAGCGCCAGCTTGCGTGCGCCGGTGTCGGTATCGACCAGATACACGTCGTTATAGGTGCCGTCGTAATCCACCATGTGGCGATATTCGCGATCGTCGGTGCCCAGCGCGAGCTTGGCGTCGTCGGTGGGATT
The DNA here is from genome assembly GCA_963819125.1 of Terriglobia bacterium. GTDB lineage: Bacteria > Acidobacteriota > Terriglobia > Bryobacterales > Bryobacteraceae > Palsa-187. The sequence goes on along the minus strand of CAWFUQ010000001.1, from coordinate 167,511 downwards.
CACGGTCGCCATGGTTGGGTCGGCGAGCTGGATGAATTGCTTGGTCGCGATGTTGTACACGCCGCGATAGGATCGCGAACGTTCCTGCGCTGCGCGCACTTTCTGCATGGGCTGCACGAAATCGTCTTTCCAGTGCCACAGATCGGCGAGGACTTTTTCGTCGCCAGGGGCGGCCGCTACCGGCGTCGCATCGGGCGTTGCTGCCGCGATCTGCGCCGCTGGCGCCGAGCTCACGAACAGTCGCGCACCGTCGCGCGAGAAACTCAACTGGCCGCGATCGTAAATCGCGTAGCCGCTCTTGAATCCGGGGACTGAGCTCGAAATCACTTCGGAAGCCGCGCCATTGCGTGCCCACAAGTAGACGCCGAACTTGGCGGGCTTCGCCGCGGGATCGTCGTGATCGCTTACGAAGGCAAGTTGCTTCTGCGAGAGATCCCAGGTGATGTGCGAATATTTGCCCTTGCCGGCGAGCAGCGTGTTCGCGGCCGCATCCGATCCCGGCACGATCGCGTACACGCCGTTGGTATCGTCCTTCTTCGACGAAACGGCGTAAACCAGGGTCTTAGCGTCCTTGGCGATGGAGTATTCGAGCACGTCCTCGGCGGTCCGCTCCTTCGCGGTGGTCAGATCGCGCACCATCAGATCGGATCCATATTCATTGCGTCCGCCGCGACCACCACCGCCGCGTCCACCTCGGCCTCCGCGCTGGTCGACTTCAGAATCATTTTGACCGCCGGTGGCCGGCTCAGCGTTCGCGCTGGCCTTCGGTCCTTTCAGATAAGCGACGAAGCTTGCGCCGTTTTCAGGGACCTGGAAACTGGCGACATCGGCAACGCGGGTCGCGGTCATGGTCGTGATATCGACGATGATCATGCTGTTGCGCGGCATCTCGCCGGCGGGCTTCTTGTCTTTGCGCGCTTTTTCGGTATCCGCTTTCGGAGGGAATGCGCTGGCGATCGCGTATTTGCCATCGTGCGTGAACTCGATGCGAATGCCGCGGCCGGCTCCGCCGCCTTGCGGCGCGCCGGCTTCCTGATCGGTATTGTCCTGCGCGGGCGGAGGCGACCCTGCGTTTTCGCGCAGCTCTTTGCCCGTGGTCAAATTGCGCACCACCAGCCAGCCGTCACCATCTTCGGGCCGCAGCTCGTACGCAAGAAATTTCCCATCGCGCGACAACACTTGCGCCTGGATGCTGTTCCAGCCGTCGTAATCGCGATGATTGAGCGGCCGCTTGGCCTGAGCGGCGAGCGTGATGGTCAGGGCGAAGAAAATCGCTCCGAGTTTGAGCGGCATGCGCAGCTTGTGCATGGATGGACCTCCTACAAGTCTTCAGGAAATTATATCGTTGCGCTAAACGGGGCGTTTAGTAATCATACGCGACTGCTGTGCGCTAGAATCTTCGCTTGGAACATCCAAAAACATGAAGACGCTGGAGAAGCTTTCGATCGGCGTGGGTGATCGCTTCGCGCATCAGGCCAAGGCGCAACTGGCGGCGTGCGTGTGTGCGGCGAATCGCGGAGTGGTGATTGTTCCGGTGTGGAACAAATCCAATCGCGAGCACTTGATCATCGGGTCGGAGCCGCTGAGCGCGCGTCAGGCTGCCGATGCCGCGGTTCGCGAACTGAACTGGAAGGCATCCTATTATGTCGATGCCGATCACATCAATCTCACGACGGTCGATCGGTTTATTGAACCGTGCGACTTCTTCACTATCGATGTCGCGGATGCGCTGGCGCACGGTCCTGAGTCGGCGATGAAAGAGGCGGGCAGGATTTATCGCCACATCGAATCGAAGAAAGGCGCGGGAAATTTCGTCACGGAGGTTTCGATTGACGAGACGGATGCACCGCAGACGCCGGAAGTGCTGGACCGCATTCTGCGGTTGATTGCCGATGAACGGATTCCAATCCAGACCATCGCGCCGAAATTCACGGGCCGGTTCAACAAGGGCGTCGATTATCGCGGCGACGTCGCGCAATTCGAGCGCGAGTTCTCTGATGACATCGAAGTGATTGCGAACGCGGTGAAGAATTACGGTCTGCCCGCGAACTTGAAGCTGAGCGTGCATTCGGGCAGCGATAAATTTTCTATCTACGCTCCGATTCGCCGCGTGCTCGATCGGACCGGCGCTGGAGTTCACGTGAAGACTGCTGGAACTACATGGCTGGAGGAATTGATCGGGCTGGCGGAAGCTGGACCCAAAGGACTCGCGATCAGCAAAGAGATTTACGCGAGCGCTTACGGCCATCTGGATGAGTTGTGCGCGCCGTACGCAGCGGTGATCGATATCGATCCGGCGCGATTGCCCAGGCCGGATGTGGTGGCGAAGTGGAGTGCGGAGCAATTCGCGGGCGCGCTGCGGCACGATCCAAAGAATCCATCGTTCAATGCCGATGTACGGCAGTTGCTGCACGTGGGCTATAAGATCGCGGCGAAAATGGGCGATCGATACACCAAGCTGCTGAAGGCGAGCGAAGAATCGGTGTCGCGCAATGTGACGCAGAATCTATTCGAGCGCCATATCACGCCGTTGTTCCTCTAATCGCGGCAGCGCATGCTTGCCCGCTGATCCGGGTGTCCTCGATAATGAAGGTTCACTCGTGATGTTCCCTAGCGAATACAAAGTCGGTCCGATCCGTATCGCTCCCGCGACGGTTCTCGCTCCCATGGCCGGTGTCACTGATACCGTCTTCCGGCGCCTGATTCGTGCGCAGGGCGGATGCGGCCTTATTATGACCGAATTCACCAGCAGCCACGGTGTGGTGGCGCTGGCGAAAAACATTAAGCCGACGCGCACCTTCCGCTACCTCTGTTTCGATCCCGACGAGCATCCGATTTCGGCTCAATTGTTCGGTTCCGATCCGCAGGTGATGGCGCAGGCGGCGGCGCATTGCCAGGATCTCGGGTTCGATATCGTCGACATCAACTTTGGTTGTCCGGTGAAAAAAGTGGTGACCTGCAACGGCGGTTCGGGGTTGCTGCGCGATCTGCCACTGGTCGAGAACATTCTGCGCTCGGTGCGCGCTGCGATTTCGATCCCGCTGACCATGAAGTTTCGCGCCGGCTGGAACGATCGCGAGCTGGTGGCGGTTCGCATGGCACGGCTCGCCGAAGATTGCGGGCTGCAGGCGATCGCACTGCATCCGCGCACGCGGGAGCAGGGCTATAGCGGTCAGGCCGATTGGACGCGCATCGCGGAAATCAAAGCGGCAGTCAAAATTCCGGTGATCGGGAATGGCGATATCGTTACCCCGGAAGATGCCGCGCGCATGGTGCGCGAGACGGGATGCGACGCAGTGATGATCGGCCGCGCCGCTTCGTCAAATCCGTGGATCTTCCGCCAGATCCGCGATTACCTGGCCACGGGCGCCTACGAAACGCCTTCGGAACACGCCCGCTATGAATTGATGCGCATGTATTATTCGATGCTGCGGGAGCATGGCGCGCCGGATGTGGTGGGGAAGATGAAGCAGTTCGCGACGTATTTCACCCACGGTGTGCGCAACGGGTCGCGCTTGCGGGCCGAGATCTATCACGCGCTCGACCCGGTGCAGATTCTCGATCTGGTGGATGCGTTCTTCGAAGCTGAGCTCCGCGCGGCATAATTTATCGCGCGGGTCCGCGATCACTTCGAATCGATGATGCGGCCTTGGCGGTGATCTTCTTCCGCCTCTTTCAACTGTCCCAGGGCGCGTTCAGACTTGGCGCGCGAATAGTACGGCGGGCCCACATCCGGCTCGATCTTGATCACCATGGTGAAGTCGGCAATCGCTTCCTCATGCCGGTTCATCATCTGGTACGTGGTGCCGCGCTCAAAATAATTCACATGGCTGGGCTGCAGCTTTACCGCCTGATCGAAATCCTTGAGCGCGGCCTCCAGATTGCCCATGGCGCGCACGGCGGTTCCGCGGAGCAAGTACGCCACGGCCGACGTGCTGTCCAACGCCAGCGCGCTGGCCGCGTCGCCAATCGCAGATTGATAATCTTTGCCGTCCACGTACACGCGGCCCCGTTCGATCAACGGTTGGGGATCCCGGGGCCGCAGTTCGATCACTTTGGAGTAATCGGAAATCGCGTTGGTGGTCTGGCCCGAGGCGGCAAAAGCCCGGGCACGCATGAGGTACGCGTCGGCGAAATTGGTTTTCAGGTCGATGGCACGGTCGAACGACAGGATGGCCTGCGGATAGCGCGCGATTTCCAGCAGGTGGACACCCGCGTCGTATGATTCCTGAGCGTGAATAGGATCGACGTTGTGCTTGTAGATCAGTGCGGCCGCAGTCACTGCCAGAATGCCGGAGCCCCACCAGATTGCCAGCCAGCGGCGCCGGCGGCGCGCTACATCGGCCGCCTCTACCGGAATCAGAATGAGAGGCTGACCGGCTGGGCCGCCTTCGGGCGGCTCGAATTCATGGGTGGTCGCGGGACGAAAAATTTCCTCGGGTTTATCCAAGTCGCCTGCCACTCTCCCTATGATAGTGGATGATGAAAATGGTCCAATTGATCACTGACGGCGCTTGCATTGGCAATCCGGGCCCGGGCGGATGGGCGGCGATTCTTCGCCACGGCGAAAGCACCCGCGAGATGCATGGACACGATCCGCAGACCACGAATAATCGCATGGAACTGACCGCCGCCATCGAGGGACTGCGCGCATTGAAGCATTCCTGCGAAGTGGAGGTGGTCACCGATTCGGAATACGTGAAGAACGGCATCACCACCTGGATTCACGGCTGGAAACGCAACGGCTGGAAGACCGCGTCCAAGAAGCCGGTGGTCAATCAGGACCTGTGGGAGGAACTGGATCATCTCGCATCGCAACACAAGATCAAGTGGACCTGGACCAAGGGCCACGCCGATCATGACGACAACAATCGCTGCGACGAGCTGGCCACGCGCGCAGCAAGGGAACAAGCATAACCATGACAAGACTCATTTTGATCGCGATATCCGTGTGCCTGGGCGCGGGTGCGCAGACGCTGCTGGTGCTGAACAAAGAAGGCACGGTCGCCATCGTCGATCCGAAAACCAATGCCGTGCTGGGCCGCGCGCCCACTGGCGACGCGCCGCATGAAGTGGTGGCGACCACCGATGGCAAGCTCGCGGTCGCCTCGAACTACGGCACAGGACCGGCGCCGGGCCACACGCTTTCGGTGATCGACATTGCGACACGCAAGGAAATTCATCGTGTCGATATTTCGCCGCTGGAACGGCCGCATGGATTGTTCGCCGCGGAGGGCAAGGTTTATTTCACCGCGGAACAGAACAAGATCGTCGCCCGTTACGATCCCGCGACCAATCGCGTCGATTGGATGCTCGGCACCGGGGAGGATACGACGCACATGGTGCTGCTGAATCGCGATCGCAGCAAGATCTTCACGTCGAACATCAGCTCCGCTACGATTTCGATTTTCGAGCGCACCGGCAATGGATCGAACTGGCACGGGACAGTGGTGAAGGTAGGGCCGGGCGCGGAGGGTTTCGATCTCTCGCCTGATGAAAAGCAGATCTGGGCAGCCAACGCAGGGGACGGGACGATCTCGGTGGTCGACGTCGCGCAGAAGGCGGTGACCCAGACTTTCGATATCGCCTCGAAGCGATCCAATCGTCTCAAGTTCACGCCGGATGGAAAGCTGGCGCTGGTTTCGGACCTGACCAGCGGCGAACTCGTGGTGGTCGATGTCGCGTCGCGAAAAGCCATCAAGCGGCTTGCGGTGGGCAAGGGAGTCGCCGGCGTTTTGATCGCGCCGGATGGTTCACGCGCTTACGCGGCTGCCACGAATGACAACTGCGTGACGGTGGTCGACCTGAAATCGCTCACGGTGATCGGCAAGATTGAAACCGGAGTGGGTCCCGACGGCATGGACTGGATTCCCGCGCATCGCTAAAGTACGCTATCATCCCAAGCGTTATGGATCTCAACAACATGCTCGCGGAACTTCGCGCCGAACGTTCGCGCGTTGAAGAAGCGATTCACGTTCTCGAACGTTTGGCCCAGTCCCATGGAAAGCGCCGGGGACGCCCGCCTGCCTGGATGGCTGCGATGAGTATCGACGCTCCCAGGCGCCGCGGCCGCCCGCCGGGCAGCAAGAACAAGCCCAAGGTGGCGCAGGGCTAACTTAGCGGAGCGAGATATCGTAGCTGACCAGGTGATCCTGATCACGCAGGTAAAGCTTACCGTCCGAGATCACCGGGGGCGACCACGTCGGCAGCCCGCCTTTGGCGATGCTGAATCGCGAAATCTCGCGATAGGCATCCGGTGACGGATCGGCCAGGCCCACGACGCCGTCTTCGCTGAGCAGGTACAAGCGATGATCCGCGTAAATCACCGATCCCTTGCCGACGCTGCGATTCTTCCACGCCACCTTGCCGGTAGCGAAGTTCATGGCCGTCAGAATCGAATCGTTATAGCCGTACAAAGAATCGCCCACCAGCACCGACGTCGAATAGTGATTCTTCATCTCGCCGCTGAAATAGACTTCCGACATGGTTCGCGGCCCGAGTTTCAATAACGCGCAGCCGGTTCCATAGGCGCTGGAAAGAAACGCCTCGCCGTCGCGATAAATCGGTGTGGCGATATTTGCGGTGTTATTCGATACGCGCGCGTAGCGCCACAGCAATTCGCCGTTCGATTCCTCCACGCCCATGGCCGATTGCGCGCTCAGCGCGATCACCTGCCGCACACCGCCGACGTTGGCCACAATCGCCGACGAATATCCCGCGCGATCGCTGCCTGCTTTCCATTGCAGGGATCCATCGGTCTTCTTGAGCGAAACGATCGATGCGCCGCGCCCGCCGGGCATCACGATCAAGCGGTCGCCATCGATCAGCGGAGATTCGCTATAACCCCAGTTCGGAATTTCGCCACCGTATTTCCGCGCGACATTCAGGGACCAGACTGCTTTACCGGTAGAAGTCTCCAGGCATACCAGGACGCCGTCGCCGGTCATCGCATACAGGCGATCGCCATCGAGCGTCGGAGTGCCGCGCGGCCCGTCGCCGCGATCGTTACGGTAATCGCGCGAAACCGGCGTCTCCCAGATCTTTTTACCGGTCTTGACGTCGAACGCGAGCACCAACTCCTGCCGCCCGCGCTGCCCTTGGGTGTACAGCCGTCCATTGGAGATCGCGAGCGAGGAATATCCTTCGCCGAGGCCGTCGGTTTTCCAAACCACTGGTGGACCACCCGCGGGCCACGTCTGCAGCAGACCGGTTTCGCTCGAAATTCCGTCGCGATTCGGGCCACGCCATTGCGGCCAATCGGCCGCCATCAAATTAAAAGAAATGAGGAAGACAACCAGCCGCATGCCCGGATCTTAGCACGCGCGGCGGAATCGGCAGCGCCTTCAGCTTTTTTGAATTTCTGAGTGCGGCCCGTCGGGCAAGTCGCACGATTAAGCAGGAACGTACGTCAACCGAATCAAGTCATCGGCGATTAAATCGCTGGCCACCAGGTGGAGCGGCGGCCGGGCGCCGGCGAAAAATGGCTGGCCGCCACCGAGCACCACGGGGCGGAGGTAGAGGCGATACTCATCGATCAGACCGGCTTCGGTAAGGCTTTGCGCCAGGACTGGTCCGCCAACGTGAATCTCGCCATCGAACTCAGCTTTCAGCCTGCGTACCACCTCCTCGAAGTCGGCCGAGACAAGCGTGGCGTTGGGGCCCACGGACTGGATCGAACCCGACACCACCCACTTCGGCCGGCTCCGCCACGCCGCCGCAAATTCGCGATCCTCCGCGTCCCAATCGGGAAGGTCTTCGTCCCAGTAACGCATGATCTCGTACATGCGCCGGCCGTAGATGACGCCCGTCAGGCCACGCGTCAGCTCGACGAAGTGACGGAAGGCCGCGGGCGCAGGCGGCCCAAGCTTCATGTGGTCCACGTAGCCATCCAGGGACTGGTTCAATCCGTAGACAAGTTTTGCCATGCTGCAGATCTCCCTCCGAGGAAATATTACCGAGGAATCGGCTATAGCGATTTGGCCGCTACCGACCCGATGATGAGCGCGACCATATTCCAGGCGACGACCAAAGCGAACAGGATATTGATCCGGAACAGCAGCTTTTCGCGTCCCCTGCGCCAGCAATAGAATCCCAGCCCGACCGCGAGCAGCTTCACCGCCAGCAATCCGCTCAGCGGATGCGGGGCGTACGCAATCGCAAAGCGTACCAGTGGATTCCCTTCGCGAATCCCGTTGAGCAGGAACGCGACTGTGGTCATGAAATCGAGCACTTGCAGGTAGGAATATTGCAAAAGGAGCTGGTTCACTGTGCCGTACCTACTTTCATCCTAACAACTCTAGACGGAACACCTTACAGTGTGAATAGGTAAGTTGCCCCAAAACCAGGCGGTTCCGTGGTTTTAGTACTAGCGACGTAGGGGTACCGCGCCCGATCGTCGTAAGCCTGCCGGTGGATCTATCGCAAACTGCTGATTCTGCCGATGAAACCCCTGTGGGAGACTCTCGGCCGGATATCACACCGCATCTCGACGCGTTGCGCCGGATGCAGAACGCCGACGGCGGCTGGGGATATTTTCCCGGCAAGCAAAGCTGGCTGGAGCCGACCGCTTATGCGGCGCTCGCCTTACACGGCGAACCGGCGGCCGATCGCGCCTGGAGCCTGATCAAATCCTGGCAAATGCCCGAAGGATCGTGGCAGCCTTCGGCTGAAGTGCAGATCCAAAGCTGGGTGACATCGCTGGCCGTGACCGTCGCTCATGCACGCGGCGATTTCGGCGATCCGTTCCGGAAGGGCGTGGCGTGGCTGCTGGGCATTTCCGGTATCGAATCGGAATGGCTGAACCGCATGGAATCGAAGGCCATGGGGAACGATAAGGATCGGAATTTCAAACTCGCGGCATGGCCGTGGAAACCCGACACGTCGTCCTGGGTTGAGCCGACCGCGCATGCTCTGGTCGCGCTCAAACAGGCTGCTTCGAAAGTCAACGACCCCAAATTGCGGGGACGCGTGAAGCTGGGCGAAGCGCAGCTCCTCGACGTTCGCGGCGTCGATTTCGGATGGAATTATGGGAGCCGCTCCGCGCTCGGTATCGATCTGCCGACGTATCCCGAGACCACTGCAATAGCACTGCTGGGGCTGCAGGGGCGCAAGGACATCGGCGCGTCGCTCGATCGCGCGGTGAAGATGGCGGCTGAATATGGCGATCGTTCGCCTCTGGCGCGCGCCTGGCTGCGCGTCGCGTTTCGATTGCACGGCGTCAATGCGGATTTGCCGCTGGGGCAGCCCTTGCGCGACGTGATCGTCACGGCCGTGAATGCGCTGGGCGCCGGGCCGAATTGGGAACTGCTGCGCGCGGGAGAAATCGGATGAAGATGAAGCGCCGCGATCTTTTGACGCTTGCTGGAGCGAGCCTCGCCGCCGGATACGCCGGACTCGAGGGCGGCCGGTCGCGAACCAAGCCGGTGATCGGCAACTCACCCGTCACCATCGTCAAAGCGAATTCTTATAGCGAGGACCTGGCGTCCCGCATCGAATCCGGCATTCAGACCTGCGGTCTGGACGTGCGTGGCCTGAAGATCCTGCTCAAGCCGAATCTGGTCGAATTCGATCCGGCGACTTGCATCAACACCGACGTGGCCGTGGTCGCGGCGGCGTATGAAGTGTTCACCAAGCTGGGCGCGGCTGAAGTGGTGATCGGCGAAGGTCCCGGCCATCGCCGCGATACCTATGCGATCGCCGAGATGGCGCGCTATCGCAGCGATATTCCCAAGTTCGACGATCGCTTCGTCGATCTGAATCGCGACAACGTGACTGCGGTGCAGCGGTTCGCCGAATCGCGGCGAGATCTATCTTCCGAATACGGCGCTGCGCGCGGACCTGGTCGTATCGCTGGCCAAGATGAAGACGCATCATTGGGCGGGCGCGACGTTATCGATGAAGAATTTCTTCGGCCTGGTGCCTGGATCGGTTTACGGCTGGCCCAAGAACGAGCTGCACCTCGTGGATGGCGGAATCGATCGATCGATTGTCGAACTGTCGCGCATTTTCCGGCGCAGTTTCGCGATTGTCGATGGAATCACCGGCATGGAAGGCAACGGCCCGATTCAAGGCACTCCCAAACATGCGGGGGTGCTGGTGATGGGGTCGGATCTGGTCGCGGTGGACGCGACATGCTGCCGCATTATGGGTCTGGATCCGCAAGGCCTCAAGTACCTGCGCGACGCGTCGCAGAGCCTGGGCAATGTCGATGTGACCCGCATCGAGCAGCGCGGCGAACGCGTCGAATCCGTGCGCACCAACTTTGAGCTGGTGAAATCGTTCGCGCAATTCCGCCTGACCTAAGCAACGTGGCGCAGGCTGTGCCTGCGCCACATGGGACTCGCGATATCCTGGGTGCGAAGCTCCTCATGCGCAAACCTGTGATGGCCGGCAACTGGAAGATGTACAAGACGGCTGCCGAAACCGGCGCTTTCTTTCAAAAATTCCTCCCGATGGTGGCAGGTGCGACGCACGCCGAGATCGCGATCTGCCCGCCCTTTGTGAATCTGCCAGCCGCGATTGACGCGGCGCGAGGCAGCGCGGTCGAAATCGGGGCGCAGGATGTGTTCTGGCTCAACGAAGGCGCGTATACGGGCGAAGTTTCCGCGCCCATGCTGGCCGCGATCGGCTGCCGTTGGGTGATCATCGGCCATAGCGAACGCCGCCAGTATTTCGGCGAAACGAACAAGTCGGTGCACGAGAAAACGGTGGCCGCGTTGGCTGCTGGGCTGAAGCCGATCGTGTGTGTGGGCGAGCATCTGGAGGAGCGCGAATCCGGCGCCACCGAAGCCGTCCTTGTGGAACAATGCGGAAAAGGAATCGAGCCGTTGACCGCGGAGCAGTTCGCGCGCATCGTGGTCGCGTATGAGCCGGTGTGGGCGATCGGAACCGGGAAGACCGCGACGGCTGAGGTCGCCGCCGATGCGCATCGTTGCCTGCGGGGATGTATGGAATCGAGATATGGACGCGCTGCCGCGTCGGCGTGCCGCATTCTGTACGGCGGCAGCGTGAAGCCCGATAACATCAAGGCGCTGATGGCGCAGCCGGAAATCGACGGCGCGCTGGTGGGCGGCGCGAGCCTGGACCCATCGTCATTCGCGTCCATCGTTAACTTCTAATGCTGTCCGTTGTCGCACTTGCGCTGATCGTGCAGATCCAGGTAGCTGACGACAAACCAAAGCCGAAGCTCACGCCGGAAGTGCAATCGCTGGTTGACCTCGCCCGCGCTGCCGCACCCGAAATTTACGCTGACGCGGTCGTCCGCATCATCGAAGCTGGAAAAGTTCCGCAGAAGGAGCTTCAGATCGAACTGCTGGAATCCGCGTTCCAGGCTGCCGGGGCCGCGCACGAGCCGGTGCGCTTGATCGCGATCCCGCAAACGCCGCTCGATACGCGCGAATTATACCGAGGCAAGGGCGGCGACATGCATCTCGATGCGGTTTCGCTTCAGGCTCACGTGCTGAAAGAAATGTTGACGCTGGATCGCGCCAAAGCTCGGCAGATGTTCGAGGGGCTGGCGCATCCGGTGCTCGATCCACGGCCATGTGAGGATCCCTTCGTCGCCGATATCGCGCCGTTTTACGAAATCGCCGCGTCGATCGCGCAATCGGCATTTTCGGATGAAGAAAAGAAGCACGACGCGCATGCGCAGTTCCTGGTCGCACTGCTGGCGGGCGCGCGATCGTCGAATGAACTGGCGGCGTTCGCCAAAGTGATCGATAACGTGGCGCTTACCCATGCGCAATGGGAACAGGTGCTGGGCGCTTTTTCGGCGAAGCTGGCGTCGATGAATGCGGATTATCGCTCGCTGGCTGTTTCGTACGACACGCTCGACGGCAGTGTGCGTAAGCTAGCCGATTTCGCTCGCGCGGGTCACATCGACGATAGTGGTCTCACCAGTGGCTTCCGAAAGTTCCTGGTTGCGCAGATGACTGCGGCACGTTGCTCGCCCGATATCCCCATCGAGTTTAAGGAACAGCTCACGGAAGAAGAACTGACGCCCTCGTCGCACGGCGCGGACATCGCGACGCATCTGTATTTCGACAACGGCGATGCGAAGGCTCTTAGCGATGAGCTCCGCGAGGCGCGATCGCAGCCCGGAGCGCGGTTGATTCTTGGCAAAGATGAGGACGGCACCATGAAAGTCCTTGGATCAACTCCAGCGCCGGTGGAGGCGAGGAACTGGGTCGCCGACTTGCTGCACGACTTCACCGTGTGGCAGCCCGAGGGCTCTGACGTCGATGTGCTTCACCAAAGGGCCACGATGCTGACCGCTCTCCTTCAGATGACGAGACGCCTTGACGGTGCTCCACTTGACGATGCTTCGAAGGTCACGGGAATCGCCATCACGCTGCTGACCACATCTGGCGCGCAGCGCGAAGCTCCCGCGGAGTGGATGTGGCAGGTGAAATCACTGGCGTCAGCGGGAGGGCCGAAGATGCTCGATCTCTATCGCGCGTCGGGCAACCCGGGCCTGATTGTGTACGCGACGCTGTGGCGCTAGACGCGCCGACTTTGAAACCGCTCCCTTTGGTCGCGGCTCGTAAGCGGTGTTGATTCGGCAAGCGGCCACAACGAGCCGCGACTAGAAGGAGCGGTTCACCACCGACATTTGCCACACACCCTCAGGGTCGCGCCTCGAACGGCACTTCGAAGAAGAAATAATCCTTACCGGTCGCCGCGTCTTTGATCCCCGTCAGATACAATTTCGAGCCAGGAATGTGCTCGGTCTGGAAATAAAAAAATCCTGACGCGGTTTCGCCATCCAGCAGCATTTTCGATGCGAACGCGCGGGTCTGAATCTCGGGCGTGTTCAGCGGACCAGGCTTATTGCGGCTGGGCAGCGGAATCGGCGACGAGCCGGGCATGCGCGGCCGCTTCACCACCTGGCCGACATAGATGATATCGCTCACCGGTGTCGCCTCAATGTGGCGATTGCCCACGTCGACGTATTCGGTCTGCAGATCGAGCCGCAGCGTTTTGCCGGTATCGTTCTTTAACAGCACCAGCACCGGCACGACTCCGTATTTCGTCGGATTCACTTTGCCGAATGCGGTCTTGGTCTGTTCATCGGTGATAAACGGCACCGCCGCGATGGTGATCCTGTCCAGAGTCTGATGGTTGGGATACGATTCGATCGGTCCCGGCTTGAACGGCGTCTTGTCCTCGGCGCGAGCCTCCATGAGGCTCAGCGTTATACTCAATAGGATCAGTCCAAGCTGCTTCATTCATTCTCCTGCTTGTCTCTACTTCTCGATTATGCGCCAATAGACGTGCCCATGCCCTCTCGCGTTTCCACTCTGCTCTCGCCTTTGTCGCTATTGTGGCGCGCGGGCCATGCCGTCAATCTGGCGCGGGCGACGCATTCGCGAAAAACTTTGGCGACTCCTGTGATCAGCGTTGGCGCGTTGACCATGGGTGGAGCAGGGAAGTCGCCGATGGTGGCGCATCTTGCCGCTCGATTGCGCGCACTGGGCCGCAATCCCGCGATCCTCACGCGCGGTTACAAACGCGTTTCGCGCCAGCCAATTGTGATTGTGCCGCGCGGGTCGAAAGCTTCCGTAAATGAGACCGGCGATGAAGCGCAGATGTTCATTCGACGCGGCGACGCGCACGTCGGCATTGGCGCGGATCGTTACGAAGTCGGGCGAAAGATGGAGCAGCAGCTCGCGCCGGATATTTTTCTGCTCGATGACGGATTCCAGCACGTGGAGCTGGCGCGTTCGCGCGATATCGTCCTGGTCGATGCCGAAGTGATCGCCTCGGATCGAATCTTTCCCGCGGGGCGATTGCGCGAATCGATTTCGGCGCTTTCACGCGCTACGGAAATCGTGGTGACTCGTGGCACTCTCGCGCAGAACCCCGCCGCGCCCGTATTTACCTCGCGCGTGGTTCCGATCGAATGGGTGGACGCGAAGACCGGCGAAGCGATCCCTCTTGATCTGTCGAAGGAAACGCGAGCCGCCGCGTTCTGCGGCCTGGGGAATCCCGGATCATTCTGGCGAACGCTGGATCAAATCGGAATCCGGCCCATGAGCCAGCGCGAATTTCGCGATCATCACCGCTACACAACGGCTGAGTTGAAGGACATGGCGGCGGGCCACCATGTCCTGCTCACCACCGAAAAAGATGTGATGAACTTTCCCGCCGATGTTCCGGCCGCACGCATTTACTGGCTGAAAATCGCCATCGAAATCGATCGCGAGCAGCAACTTCTGGACCGCTTGAGGAACGTGTGAAGACGGCGATCTTTGGCGGCACGTTCGATCCCATTCACACCGCCCATCTGGTGGTCGCGCGTGAGGCGGCTGAAACATTCGCGCTGGATCGCGTGCTGTTCATCCCGGCCGCGCATCCGCCGCACAAAGATACCGGTGCGAGCTATGAAGATCGCTATCGCATGGTGGAGCTGGCCTGCGCGGGGGAGCCGCGGTTCGTTCCGTCGCGATTGGAAGAGGGGATCGAAAAGAGCTACTCGATTCACACCATCGAGCGCGTTACCGCACAAAACGGCAGTGTGTTTTTCATCATCGGGGCGGATGCTTTCGCCGAAATCCGGCAATGGCATCGTTGGGAGGACGTGATTCGAGCGGTCGAATTCATCGTCGTCGCGCGGCCCGGCCACGCATTCACGATTCCCGATGGCGCACGCGTGCATCGACTGGAAACGGTCGCGTTGCCGGTGTCGTCATCGGAGATTCGCCAGGAATTGGCGCGCGGCGAAACACCGAGGGAACTGCCGCCTGCTGTCGCTGCCTACATTAGATCGCGCGGTTTATATCGCGGATAGCGGAGTGGTCTAGTGCGCGGGCATTCCGGCGGCAGTGCGCAATTCCAGATATTCCGGAATCACCCACGAATCGAGCACCGCATCGCCCGCCGACCACGGCATCGGCCACAGCTTGAGCAGCGCGCGGCCTTCGTCCTTTTGGGCCTGGTCGCCTCCGGATGTGATCAACGCAGCCGCGTAGATCAGCCGCACCTGCCCGTCCGCGAACGGCTGCGTCGCGTAGTAGTGCTTCCTTAACGCGTCCAGATCCTTAGGCAACTGAAACTGGCTCTTCCACACCGCCGTCTGCTTGGCCACCAGTTGCTTGTTCGGAACCTCGGCCAGCTTCGCCATGGCCTGCGGCCGGCGTCCCGTGCTCCACAGCCACGACGCTTCGCGCCACGCTAGCTGGGGATCGTGCTGATTCGCGCGGAATTTCAAGTAATCCGCGAATTCCGCGTCGGCGGCCTTGAGATCGGCCGTGGATTGGTCGTGCGCCAGCCAGTGCGAATATGCCGCTTTCAACAAATCTTCACCCTGCGCCTGCGCCGGATTGGTGCGATGGGCCGACAGGAATTGCGCTTCCGCGTCGGCAAACTTTCCGTGCATGAACAATGTCTCGCCCCATGAATCGAGCGAATTCCCTTTCTGATTGGGAGCCTGGCCGTAGCGCTCGAACGTGTCGTGCGCCGCGGCCAGATCGCCCGCGAATCCCTCCGCGTAGCCCAGCGAGTTCAGAACGTTCGCATTCGACGGATTGAGTTGCACCAGCGCACGCATGTGCAGCGCCGCATTCACGAAATCGCGCGCCAAAACCTCCGCATCGGCGAGCACCGTGAGCACCGCCGGATCATCGGGTGAGAGCCGGTACAAATGCGCCAGGGCTTTCGCGCGTGCCAGCGCATCCTGGTGCAGCTCTGCTGCCAGCAACTCGATCCGGGCGCGATCCGATTCCGATTTAAGAGACTCTCGATCGAGCGCCTGCTGCGTGATCTGGATGGCGTGCTCGCGATCGCCGCTTCGTTCCGTGCTCTGCGCCCAGCCCAGCCAGGCCGCGCCGAAATCCGGATCGAGCTTCACCGCGCGCTCATTGTCGCCCTGTCCCCAAGCCGAGACCGCTTCGGCGTTGGTGCTCGAAAAGGAGTGCGCGCCTGGAACGATGGCGTTGGCCGCGGCGTTCATTGCTAATAGAACGCTGCCCTGTTCGGTCACCATTCCCGACATCTTGTGCCGTGCCGCGTCTTCCGTCTCGATCTGGAAGTGCAGCGCATTCGGACTCCCGGTGAAGTAGCCGTGGACGATTTGCGTGGCGCGTTCGAGATAGGCGTCGCCCATGGTTGCGGCGCGCAAGGGGGCCACTTTGGTGGAACCGGAGAGATCTTCCGCGACGATACCGGGTGCGGCGTTCGATACCCAATCGAGCGAGGCGTCGCCGGTGAGATTTTCGAAAGGCAGAAGTACGATGCGCGAAGCCGCTGGCGCGGGCGCGTTATGGCACCCGGTTATCGAAAAAAATGCGGCCGCCATGGCGGCCAAGGCGAGGCCGGGTTTAAACCGCGTCAGAGGACTTTCTGCTCCGTGGCCAGCAGCAGCTTGAATTCGTCGTTATTCTTGAGCAACGCGAATTCCGGCTCCTTGGTGAACTTATCTCTTTCCTTAAAGCCTTCTTCCAGCGATTTGCGAATGTTCAGCAGCGCGTTGTCCACCTGCCCGGCTTTCGCGTACATCTTGGCGCGCCAGTAATGCCACCGCGCGCGATCCTCAACGCTCATCTGCTGGATCACTACGCCGCCGGTCGAATGATGCTCGAAAACTTCCGGGTCGAGCGACAGAGCCTTTTGATCCGCGGCTTCGGCCTCGGTGAAGTTCTTGCGCGCGAAATACGCGACGCCCAGATTGCTCCAGAACGATGCGGCGTCCGGCTGCAACTCGATCGCTTTCCGGTATTGCGTGATGGCGCGGCGGTAGGACTTCTTGGTGTAGTAAATGGTCCCGGCGTTGTTGATCGCTTCGGCGTATTTGGGGTTCAGTTTGGCCGCGCGTTCGTACCATTTGCGCGCCGTGTCGAACTGCAGCAACTGGTGATACGCGATGCCGGTCTTATTGGCCAGCACCGCCGAATCCTTTGGCCCGAGCTGGTAGGTTTCGGCGGCCTCGCGATACATCTTGCGCGCCATGTAGATATCGCCACGCAATTCCGGCGACAAATTACGCGCAGTCATGTCGGGAGTGGTCTTGTCGACCGCCGCGGCACGAAATCCGTTGGCCGTTTGCGCCGGCGGGTTCTGACCGGCGCCAGCCGCGGGATCAAAGAACGCGAATGCCGTTACGAGAAGAAGCGAAACACTGGAAACCATAGCTCGGCCTCCTTACACCTTGTCTGTTACTTTACCACCGGGATGAGCGGAATGGAGTCAGGGGAAGGCCCTAGTTGAGGAGTCAGGAGACAGGAGTCAGTAGTCAGAATAAGGCACGGGGCTTGAGGTGACTGTTGAGCCAGCTTCAGGCACCCCGGATACAGATGAGCTGACGACAGAAACAGGCTAGGGAAGCGCAGTCGAGCCGATGCTTTCTTCTGACTCCTGACTCCTGTCTCCTGACTCCTACTTGAATATTCCCCGCAGCCGCTCGAAGAATCCCTTCTTCTCGGCAGGCTTGGGAGCGGAGGGCGTCACGGCGATGCTCCGTGGCGATTTTGAGCGTGGCGCATCGGTGTGAGCGGCGTCGGGAGTCGCAGCAGCGCGGCGTGTATCGCCAGGGCTCGCGGCAGTTGGGGAAGAAGATGGCGACGCCGTTGGTTCCCAGCCCGCGACGATCAATCGTCCGCCGCCGTGTAACTTACAAGTGTCCACTGGTTGCGATCCCGCGATAAACACCTGGGTCCGAACCTTGGGGCAGCTCGTAGTGGCGAGCAGTCCGGTTTCGGCGTCGATCTCGGTGGCCACGATGCCCTCCGGCGCTTCGAACGGATGCACGTTTTTATATTCGCGATGCTTGTGGGCCTTCACCATAAACGTTGCCCAGATGGGAAGAGCGCTGTGCGCGCCTTCCAGCTTGAAATCGCGATTGTCGTCGAAGCCTACCCACACGACGCAGATCAGTTTCGACGTGAATCCCGCGAACCAGCCGTCAAACGACGTACCGGTCTTGCCCGCGCCCGGCAGATTAAACCCGTAGGCGTGCACGCCCGCGCCGGTTCCGTTGTTCTTAAGCACTTCTTCCATCGTGTTTTCGACCAGATACGCCACGCGGGGATCCATGGCACGCTTGCGCTCCAGCCTGGCCTGAAAAATCTGATCGCCATTCGAGGTGCGAATGTTCTTGATGAAGGTCGGCTTGGTGACCTCGCCGCCGTTCACGAAGGCCGTATATCCGCCCGCAATTTCGAGCGGCGTCACTTCATACGATCCCAATGCAACCGATGGCGTCGCTTTAATCTCTTCGTTCATCCCCGCCGCGTGCGCCATCGCGACCACTTTGTCGTAGCCGACCATCTCCGCGGTTTTCACGGCTGGAATATTCAACGAACGCGCCAGCGCGTACCAGATAGGCACGTCGCCCTCGGACTTATCGTTGTGATCCCTGGGTTCGTAAGGCTTGTCGTCGAACCAGAAAGTGGTCGGCTCGTCTGCAACGATCGTCGCGGGCGTGATTACCGGATCGCCGCCGACTACCGCGGTGTTGAACGCTGCCGCGTACACGAACGGCTTGAATGACGATCCCGGCTGCCGCTTCGCCAGCGCATGATTGAACTGGCTCTCGCCATATCTGCGCCCGCCCACCAGCGCTTTTACCTCGCCCGTTTCCGCGTCCAGACACACCAGCGCGACCTGCGCCAGCGGCATCGACGGCGTGCCATATAATTTCGATCGCCGGTGCCACTGCTTATCGGTTTCCGCGATTGCTTCCTGCACCGCCGCGACCGCATCGCGCTGCAGGTTCGGGTCGAGAGTCGTGTATACGCGATACGAAGTGGTCTGGAAATCGTGCTCGCTGAACTGATTTTGCAGCGTGTCGTTTACCAGGTCGACGAAATAGGGCGCGTCGCTCGATTCCGCCATTTCGTGCGTTACTTTCAGCGGAGACGCGAGCGCGTCCTGATATTCCTTCTCCGTGATGAATCCGTCGTCGCGCATGTTCTTCAGCACTACATCGCGGCGTGCCTTGGCGCGCTCCGGATATTTGAACGGATTCCGCCCCATCGGCGATTGCGGCATTCCAGCCAGAAACGCGGCTTCCGCGATGGTGATGTCTTTCAGATCCTTGCCCAGATAAACTTCCGCGCCCTTGGCGAAACCCTGAATGCTGAAGCTGCCCTGATGGCCGATGTCGATCGAGTTGGCGTAGTACTCGAAAATCTGTTCCTTGCTCAGGCGCTGTTCGATATGCAGCGTGATAAATGTCTCGGCTACCTTGCGATGCAGCCCCCGCTCCGGCCCCAGCCACAAGGTGCGCGCCACCTGCTGCGACAGCGTCGATGCGCCCTGGCTGGCCTTGCGATCTCTCACATCCACCCACGCGGCGCGAATGATTCCGATCGGATCGAAGCCGGAATGCTGGAAGAAATGCTTGTCTTCGGCGGCCAGCACCGCGTTGACCATCACCTTGGGAATGTCGGCGAAATGCACCAGTTGGCGCTTGGCGCGGCTGCGGTCGAACAGATTGGTGATCAGCTCCGGCTCCAGCAGGAATTCGTTGCGCTCGGTCTGATCGCGCAGCGAAATAATCTGCGTGACATGCCGATTTTCGATCTTGATCACCGCGCCCTCGGAATCGAACGCGTCCGATCCGGGGTTGATTTCGATCGCGCCGGCCCGTAGGTGAAACCAGCCCATGCGATTGTTACTGGCTTCGGAATAGCCGGCGCGGCGCAAATACTCGGCGATGTCGCTGGTGCTGGTTTCTTCGCCGAGCGAGACTGGAACCGGCGCGGCGTACAGCAGGGACGTGTTGGCGAACGGCCCCGAGCGCAGCTTCTCTTCAGTCAGCCGCGCGTACTCCCGGTAGTAATACGTAAACACCGCGAGCCCAGCGGTCACGGTAAGGGCGAAGCCGAGCAGGAACGCCTTTCCCCAGCTACTCACCAGGAATCGCGTCAGACGGGCTTTCCGCGGAATGCGAAGCTTAACGGCCAAAGGTCACTTTCAACTTATTTCTTGGTCTCTTCAAGCGAAAACAGCTCTTTCCACATGTCCTCGTGCGGCGCCCAATCGGGCTCCTGACGTCCGGTGATCTGCAAATCGGCGACACTCAGTGTTCCGTGCCCGTAGGGACAGATATATTCGGTGTGCGGCGCGCCCAGCAGGACATGCGCCCACAGGCCGCGCTGGATCGGCATGCGCAGGCGGCGCAGGCAGGTCCGGCAGCGATAGCGCTGATCCCACACGATCAGCCAGATCAACCCGGTCGCGCCGAGCGAGTAGAGCATCATCGTCATGCCGTAATGAAAATCTCGCATCACATGGTTAACGGATTTCAGAGGGGGAAAGGCGTGGGCGATCAGTACCCAGACGCCGAACAGTACTGCTCCGGCCACGATAAGCTTTGCCAGCAGGTAGCCCCAGTACTTCATAGTTTCTTTGGACACCGCCCCGGCTTCCGGGTTCCTGATTGTTATTGTAGCGCGTGGTTCGTGGCGCGGGCCGCCCGCACCCGAATGTTGAACCGCTCCCTTTGGTCACGGCTCTTTATGGTGTTGATTCGGTTACCGCCGACCATGAGCCGCGACTAAAAGGAGCGGTTTACGATCCGGTCTTATCGAATCGACCGGTTCGGACCCGTCAGCCCGGTGGGCCGCTTCTGGGGTCCCGTATTCTGCACCGACGTGTACAGCGTCTGTGTCCCTGGTACGCCACCGAGTGTGAATGTAATCTCGACAGCATCGCTCGACGGAATGGTCGGGACGGTGACCTCGAATTCGTACAGAGCCACCGATCCCGGCGCGATGCCTGCATAGGTGACCGCCGCGGCCGGGGTGCCGTTGAAGAAGAACTGCACCGGTGCCGTCAAAGCTGTGTCGCCGAATGAAATCGAGCCGGCATTTACGGCAGGCGTTACCGGACCAAATCCGATCCCGAAGAACACGATGGTATCGCCGGGATGTGCGCGCGCCGAAGTGAACCCGCTGATCGAGCCCGGCGGCGCGACGTAGGTGCTCATATCACTGAACGTCGCAGCCAAAAACGGATTCCCGTTGACCACCATTCCGGGATCATAAAGACCCGGAAGCGTCGACTGCACGTTCACGTTAACCGACGTGCTGGTGCCCGCCGAATTGGTGACCGTCAATGGCTGCGTCCCGAGCGGAACGTTGGACGGCAGCAGCGCGTTCACCAGTCCCGGGCTGACGTAATAAACAAACGCCGGCATGCCCGCGATCTTCACGGTGGTGCCATCCAGCGCCATCGGCGCCGTATTGCCGGAAAAATCGCTGGGAGCCCAGATGCGCGTGTCGGCCGCAAGATTGTTGCCGTAAATCTCGATCCACGATCCGGCCGCCGCGCCCGTCTGGAATCCGCCAAATTCGCTCCACGTAATTACGCCGTTTGAAAGGACCGTCGGCGTTGCCTGGCTCGCCGGTGCGGCCGGAACCAGTTCCCTGATCACGTTGTTCTGGCTGTCCGCGACGAACAGGTTGCCCTTCGAATCCACCGAAACCGACGCCGGGAAGTTCAGCGTTGCCTGCAATGCCGGTCCGCCGTCGCCGAATAGGCCGTTCTTGCCCACCTGGCCCGCGATGGTGTAAATCACGCCGGTGGTGGTCACCATGCGGATGCACTGGTTAAAACTGTCGGCGATGTACAGATTCCCCGCCGAATCGACCGCGATCCCTTCGGGGTGATTGAGCTCGGCGCTGGTCGCCTGCCCGCCATCGCCGGTGTGTCCCGGGTTGCCCGTTCCGGCCACGGTGTGCATCACTCCGTCGAGAGTCACCTCGCGAATCCGGTGGTTATCCGTATCGGCGATGTACACATTGCCCTGCGCATCCACCGCGACGGCGTGCGGATTGTTCATCTCCGCATTAATGGCCGGACCGTTATCGCCCGCGTAGTCCTCGACAAAATTCCCAGCGAAGGTATTGATGCTGCCCGCGTTGGCCCCCGATGCGAACACGATGCGAATTTTCGCGTTGGCCTCATCGGCGATGTACAGATTGCCTGCCTTATCGAGCGCGAGACCGGCCGGATTGAATAATTGCGCGTTCGTGGCCGTACCGGTATCGCCGCTCAATCCTGCACCGAGCGATTGATTCCCGGCGTAGGTCGAAATGATGCCGCCGGTGGTGATCTTGCGAATCACCTGGTTGCGATTGTCGGAGACGTACACGTTGCCGGTTGAATCGACGGTGAGGCCGGTTGGGTCGAACATCTCGGCCTTGGTCGCCTGGCTGTTGTCGCCTGAATAACCCTGCGTGCCGTTTCCAGCGAATGTATTGATCGTGCCGCCGCTCACGATCCGAAGACGGCTGTTGACTTGGTCGGCAATATACAGGTTCCCGCCCGCAGAGAACGCAGCATAGGGCAAGAATAACTCGGCGGAGGTCGCCGAACCGCCGTCGCCAGTCGAGCCCGGCGAGCCGTTCCCCGCAACCGTAGTAATGGTGTAAACGGGAGGTGCCGGCGTCGGATTGGCTTGGCCCCACGCCGTCACGGCACACTGTATCGCGACAGCACAGGCAATCAGATAGATAAGATTGGTTTTACGCACGAAGATATATTGACGGTCGCCCACTATTTGAGGTTCCGATCAAAGAAGTCTAGCATGCTCGCGTTCATCTGTCGCGCCGCCGCTCCGCCCACCCCGTGCGACTTCTGCGGATACAGCATGAACTCGAACTGCTTGTCGGCGAGTTGCAGCGCATCGGTCATCTGCAGGGTGTTCTGGAAGAGCACATTGTCGTCCTCGAAATTGTGGACGATCATTAGTTTAGCCTTCAGGCTCTTAGCCTTTGGTGGAAGTGCCGTGGAACGATAGCCCTCGGCATTTTCGCTAGGCAGCCCCATGTAGCGCTCGGTGTAGATGGTGTCGTAATTCATCCAGCTCGTCACCGGTGCGCCCGCGATTCCGCACTTGAACACATCGGGCGCGTTCAGGACCGCGTTCAGAGTCATGAATCCACCGTAGCTCCAGCCGTGAATTCCAACCCGAGCCGCATCGACATACCCAAGCGAAATCAGATATTTCACACCAGCGACCTGATCCGTTAGTTCAGTAGGCCCGAGCGATCGATAAATCGGGGTCTCGAAGGCGTGCCCGCGGCCTTCTCCGCCGCGATTCTCGGCCTGCCAGACCACGTAGCCGTGATGCGCGTAGACTTGGTCGATCGAAATACCCGACCACGAGTTGTGGATCGGCAACCCGACACCAGGCCCCCCATACACCGAAACGATGGCCGGATACTTCTTGCCGGATTCGAAACCCTTGGGTTTGATCACCTTGCCATACAGCAGCGTCCCGTCCGGACCCTTGAAGCTGACGATCTCGGTGGGCAGGATGTCGAACTCTTCCTGCTGGCGGCGATCGGCCTCGCGATAGACGCCCAGTTCCGCGCCGTCGCCGGAATGCAGCGTGGTGCGTGGGGGATCGGTCAGCGTCGAAACCGTGTCGAGATAGAACGAAGCGCCCGGTCCCATCGAAATCGAATGCGTCCCGGCGGCATTATCGAGCCGCTTCTTGTCGCCGCCATCGAACTTCACGCTATATAAATGCGTCTCGAGCGAACTACCTTCGGTGGAGGTGTAATAGATTCGGCTGAGCTTATCGTCGACCGCATTGACCGCGCGAACTTCCCACGGTCCTTTGGTGGCCTGCTTCACTTCCTTGCCGTCGATCGAATACACATACACGTGGCGATAGCCGTCGCGTTCGCTGGTCCACAGGAAGCGCTTGCCGTCGCGCAGGAAATCGACATCGCCCTTGAGATTGATCCAATGGGGATCGGTTTCTTTGAAAATCGTGGTGGCTGAACCGGATTCGACGCCGATCGACAGCATCTCCAGGCGATTCTGAACCCGATTCATACGAATCACATAGGCGCTTTTCGAATCCGGCATCCAACCCGCGCGCGCGATTAGATACGAATTGCGCGTGTCGCCGACTTCCAGCCATTTCGTAGCCCCGCCAGTCGCCGGAACGACTCCAAGATGAATGTCGGCATTGTTTTCGCCGACCTGCGGATAACGCTCCGGCTCAAACAGCGCACGGACGCGCAGCACGTCTTCGTGCGGATACATCGGCTCGCGCGAGGTGTCGAACTGCATGTATACGATCGATTTCGAATCGGGCGACCACCAATAGGCCGTGCTCAGATCGAGCTCTTCCGGGTACACCCAATCGAGCGTGCCGTTGCGCATCGTCTCGCTACCGCCCCTGGTGAGGCGCGTTTCCTTGCCGCTGGCGGTATCGACCGCGTAGAGATCGTAGCCGCGCCGGAACGCGACCGCCTTGCCATCGGGCGACAACTTCGCTTCGCGCTCTGCTTCAGGCGTATGGGTGAGTTGATCCCATTTGCCGGTGTCGACGTGGATCAGAAAAATATCGCCGCCGCCGGTGTACAGAATCTCTTTTCCGCTCTGCGACCACTGGGTGGCGCCGTTGCTCGCACGGCGATTGGTCCAATCGACCGGCCCGTCTTGGTTGGGACCCTTTACCGCGGCCGCGTCCATCGCTTCGGTGGAGACCAGCTCCTTGGACGTTTTCGTCGCCGGATTATAGATGGCTAACGATCGACCGGTGCGTGTCAAAAAGGTCTTGCCGTCGGGCGACCAGATCGCCTGCCCGCCGCCGCGGCCTCCGCCACCGCCGCCTCGGCCCTCGTTCATGGTTTCGAGCGTGATGGGTTTCTTCTGAGCAAGCGCAGACGTGGCCAGCGCGCACAGCACTACAAATTTACGCATCACCAACAATTGTAACGAAGGCCGCTTCGTGGCGCGGGCTGTCCAGCCTGCTGAGCCGAGAGTCGTCTCGGCTCTTCGGGAACAGCCCGCGCCACCAGGAAGCTATTCGCCGCGAAGTGCCGATTGCAGCTTCGGATCATCGATCTTACGCCATTCCGGATCGACGGCCGCGCCCGCGCGCACCAGCATCGCGATCACCGTGTAGTAGTCGTTCGCTGTCGCCTTGGAACGAAGACCGTACTCCGCCCAGGCGAGCGGCGTTCCCTGATGCGTGTTGTCGATCGGATCGACGGGCGCACCGCGCGACAACAGCAGCTCGACGATCTTCGCGTGGCCCGCGTATGCGGCCTGATGCAGCGCTGTGTCGCCATGCCTGCCCGCCGCGCCCGGATTCGCGCCGCGCTCCAGCAAGCTTTCGACGATATCTATTCGCCCCATCCCCGCAGCCCCGATCAGGTCCACGCGAGCACCGCGCTCCGCAAGATATTGGGCGGCTTCGCTGCATCCGTTGGCCAGGCTGCCCCTCACTGCGCCGTCTCCATCGGCATGCTCGATGATTGCGCCACGTTCGATCAGCAACTCCAGCAGCGCGATCTGTACATCCGCATTTTTCGGATGTGCGCTGGTCGCGGTGAGACCCAGCGTTGTCGACCGCCCGCCGTACGCATCGGATTCCGCATTCACGTCCGCGCCGGCGTCGAGCAGCAACTTCGCGATCTCGACGATGTTCTGCGGCGTCTTCTGCCGGTAATCCTCGAAGCCGTTCGCCGCGACATAATGCAGCAGCGTCGAACGATGGTCGCGATCCGAGCGCGCGTGTATGATCTCGGGATTCGCGCGCAGCATCTCGCGCAGAGTCGCGATATCGCCAGAGACGATCGCATCGGCGGCCGCTTCGAATTGCGCACTCGGCGATTGCGCATTCTCAAGCGCACGCACGTGCTCGGCAAACTTGGGCCAACTCTCGAAGCCATGTGCCCGCGAGAGGAAAAACTGCGCCGCGGTCAACGAACCTCCGGCATCGGGATATTTCTTATGGAATCCCTGCCACCACCGCGCGATGGTTTGCGCATCGTCCACGGTTTCCTTGCCGAAGCGAACTAGTTTCGCGCCGCGCGCCACCCACGCCGCGGCCCATTTCTTGATTGCCTCGGGATCTTGCGATGCAGCAGCGTGATGCAGATCCTTGGCCAGTTTCTTGTATTGTTCCAGGCTCGGACGAGCCGGAAGTTGAATCGCGTCCGACATACGAAGCTCCTTTCGTCGATGCCTGGAGTCCGCACTCGATCAGGCTGAAAGAAGGTTCGTTACCTTCGAGAATTTGAACTTTCGTGGGTGGGCACGGCCCTTTCCGCGGACTGGATGCGCCCCTCGCGCTGACTGAATTATAGTTCGTGTGGCGCAGGCTGTCGAGCCTGCTGAGCCGGGGGTAGTGGGTCAGTTCCGGGGTTTGTACGCGGATCACGAACGCGCTCCATACCTGTCGCGCCTCAGTGGAGGCGGTTTGAGGCGCGACAGGTATGGAGCGCGTTCGTCGCTGAAACGTCAAACTGACCCACTACCGAGCCGGGAGTCGTCCCGGCTCTTCATTCGAGGAGCCTGCGCCACATCTATTTCGAAGTCTTGTTGAACAGCCCCAGCAGCCCGCTAAAGGACGAGCTCTTGCGCACCTGATCCGACTTCCCGCCCAGGCGGTCGGCCAGCTGCATCATGCTCTTGCCGAATGGGGTATTGGAGGGCGTAGGTTTGCCTTCCATCAGCGATTTCTGCACGGCCTCGTAATCGCTGGGCAAAATGTCGAACACTTCGGTGTGCAGCGCGGTGCCGATCACTTCACGGCTCAGTCCGACGTCGCGATGGTAGCGATTCACCAGCAGCCGCATCTTCCAGCGGCCGATGCGATTGGAATCGAGATAGGACAGCGCGCGCTGCGCGGCTTGCAGCGCCGGCAGCTCATTCGTGGTCACCAGCAGCAGCTCATTGGCGGCTCGGGCGATGTTCAGATTCCAGTTGCCGTACACGCTGCTGGTATCGAGAATTACGACATCATAGGCGTGGCGCGCGTATTCGAGAATCGGGGAGGGGTCGTTCAGTTCCTGCGCGCCCTCCGACCAGCAGTTCCGGCGCCAGCAGCACGTCGACGCCGTTCACCGGCGTGACCATGGCGCCCCACAGATCGTCATCCAGCTCATGCGAGCGCTGCAGGGCATCGAGGAAGCTGTAGATCGATTTGATCTTCAGCAGGAACGAAAGCGTGCCGGTAAGCGGATCGAGGTCGGCCAGCAGGATTCTCTTGGCGCCCAGCCGTTTCCATTGAAACGCCAGGTTGCAGGCGATGGTGGTCGCGCCGCACGCGCCTTTGGCAGGCATCACGGCGCAGATTTTCGCGGGCTCTTTCCCGCCGCCCTCGCCCGATGGCTGCAGCTTGGCGAGCTTTTGCAGCGCGGCATCCAGCTGCTCGGCCGTAAACGGCTGGATCAGAAAATCGGAGGCGCCGCTGCGCAGCCCACGCATGATCAAATCGGCATCGTTGCCGGCCAGCATCGCGATCACCTGGATATGCTGGCCCAGGCGCGAAAGTTCGGTCAGCAATTGCAGCGCTTGTTCGCGGTCTGACTGGATATCGAGAAAAACCAGGTGCCCGGTTCCACCGGAAATGGCCCCGCCTAAGTCCCGGGGAGACGGGTAGGTGCGCAGATGGGTCGCGGGGGAACCGGCGAGATATGACTGCAGGAGTGGCTCTAACTCCTCAGCCATGCGCAAGTTCGGGCCGATGACGACCGCTCGACGCGACGCGGATGGAGGCCTATCATGTTGCGGCATGCGGACCGGCGGACCAGTTTGGAATGCGTCCCAAAGAAGTAATTCGGCTAGAAGCGATCATAGCATGAGAGCCTTGCCTGCTTCCTCCAACTAACACTGTAATGCGATTGGCCGATGAGCCAGCTAAGCGTGGCCCCAGAGCGCCACAGCGATCGCCCATGGGACAGCGAGAGGTGAACGTGAACGTACTCGAAATCGCCGGAAACACAAGCACCGGGAGCAGCAGCGCCGGAGGCATGAAGACCATCGCGGTGTGCGAAACGCAGCCGGTCACTGCCGAGGGGCTGCGCACGCTGCTGCAGGGCTGCTCGGACCTGCGCTTCGCCCAGGCGATCGACTCCCTGGCACAAGCATCGATGCTGCTGGGGCAGTCGCCGCCGGACGTCTTGCTGATCGACAAGTCGTTTGGGATCCAGGTGATCCTGGAATGGCTCAGCGACACCGAAGGCACTCTGGCGCACGCGCCCGGGATCGTGATCTGGGGTGTCTCTGTCACCGAATCGGAAGCGCTGCGCTTCTTGCAGGCGGGTGCTCGCGGGATTCTGCGCAAGACGGCGGGATTGGCCACCGTGCTGGCGTGTCTGCGAACGGTCGCGGCGGGGCGAAGCTGGATGGAGGACTGCGTATTTCGCGATCCGGGTCGCGCCGAGAATTATCCACGCAGTGAGCTGACTGCCCGCGAGCAGCAGGTGCTCGAGTTGGTGGAGCAGGGCTGTAAGAACAAAGAGATCGCGGTCGAGTTGGGAATCCGGCCTGGCACTGTGAAGATCCATCTCAAACATATCTTCGAGAAAACGGGAGTACGCGGACGCTACGGCCTGGCGTTGAATGGCTGGCGGGATCGCGGCATGGTGTCGTTACCTGCCTAGAAGGAAGAACGCGCCCACCACACCGAGGTGATGGGCGCGTTTTTTATTCCAGGGAGGAAAAATTTATTGCTGCGCCGGACCGCGGCCCGGGCGGGCATGACCTTTGGTCACGGCATAGCCGGAAGGAACCTGGAACAGCGCCGCATCCGGCTCACTGCGCGTCAGATTCGTCATGGTGCGCGTGGTGGTGCCGAAGCGCGGATCGGAATCGGTTTCCGAAACCGCGATGCCTAACTCCGCCGACATCCACACTTCGCGGGTCGACGAGATTGCTTTGCTGTTGCCTTCCGCGCCGGCATTAATGGTGCGGGTGGTGCGGGTACCGGTCGCCGAAACGCTGCCGATCATCTGCGTGCCGAGATCGGTGCGCGCAACCGCTGCAGCATTGGCAGCCCGGGGGCGGGCGTTGCCGCCATTGCCGCCGCCGCGAGGCCCGCGAACACCGGGAGTCGCACCGGCCGGGGGCTGGCGCACGGTGTTGGTCTCAGCCGTCTGCCGCTGCGTATCGAGCCGCGAAACGGTGCCGGCGACAGGATCGAAAATCTCGACCGAAGTGCGCGCGTTCGCGGTGGCCTCGCCGGGAGGTGTGCGGGTGGTTTCGGTGCGGACACGGCCCTGGCTATCGCGAGAGATGGTGCGGCTATTCGAACGGGTGATGGTGGTGCCGTCGGCCAGCGTTTGGGTGGTGGTGGCGACTTCGGTGCCGGAATAAGGCGCGTTCTTCACGATCGCGCGCATGCCGTTAAACGGTCCGCCGGGTCCGCCAGGACCTCCCGGTCCGCGTCCCCGGCCCCAACCCGGCCCGCCGGGAGGCGGCCCCTGGGCGAGAACGGTAGCGGCAGCCGCGAGAGTCAATGCCGCTAACCCTGCAATCTTCCTGACATTCATCCGTATTCTCCTTGTCTCCCTTAACATCCGTCCGTACCTCTCATGACGAGCGGTTCCGCCCCGGGTTGTCACGCGCCCCCGAAAAAGTTACGGCGCGAAGCGGTAGCCCTTGCCGCGAATGGTCTGTATGTGGCGCGGGTTGGAGGGGTCCGGCTCCAGCTTCTGACGCAGCCACGCGATATGCACGTCAATGGTTCGTGACGTCACTTCGTTGCTATACTCCCAGATCTTGCGCAGCACTTCTTCCCGCGTGACCACCCGCTCACGATGATCGATCAGGTAGCGCAGGAGCTGCATCTCCTTTGCTGCTAATCCGATAGGGTTGCCTGACTTACGCACTTCGGCGCGCTCGAAATCCACTTCGATATCGTCGAACTGGAAGCTGCGCACCGCGATCAGGTTTTCTTTCTGGACGCGGCGGAGCAATGCGCCGACGCGGGCCAGCAGCTCGGCGGGATCGAATGGCTTGCCGAGATAATCGTCGGCGCCCAGTTTCAACCCTTTCACGCGATCCATCACCTGGGATTTCGCGGTCAGCATCAGGATGGCCGAATCGATGCCTGCCTGACGCAACTCGCGGCACACTTCGAATCCGGTTTTTTTGGGGAGCATCACGTCCAGAATGATGGCGTCGAAGCCTCCTTCTAACGCTTTCGCGAGCCCCCTCTCGCCATCGGACGCGGATTCGACCTCATAACCCTCGGCAGCGAGGAGATCGGAAACGGTGAGCACCAGACCGGGCTCGTCTTCCACCAAGAGAATGCGTGAACTCATACATCGACTCCATTTACAGATTGATCGGCGGCGGGAATGCGGACCACGAATTCCGCGCCGCTCGCTGCGCCGTTGTGTACCTCGATGGTCGCGCCGTGGGCTTCGACGATCTGCCGTACCAGATTCAATCCCAGGCCAGTGCCATGCACCTGATCGGCAACGGCGCGATGACCGCGGAAGAACGCATCAAAGATGTGGGGCTGCTCCCCGGTGGGAATGCCGGGGCCGCGATCGGCGATGCGAATTTCGACGGCGGGACCTTTCGAGGTCGAAATGGTGGAAGCAAAAACTCCAATCCAATGACTCGACGCCTTTCCGTACTTGATCGCATTTTCGATCAGATTTTGGAGAGCGTGCTTCAGCGCGCGGCGATCGGCCAGCACCGGCGGCAAATCCGGATCGATATGCTTTTCGATCTGGATCCCTTGCGTGGCGATCGCTTCGACATTGGACTGCAGGCTCTCTTCGATCACCTCGCCGATCGCGACGCGCTCGCGCTCGCGAATCAGGTGACCAGCCTCACCGCTGGCGAATTGCAGCACCTGTTCCACCAGCGCCCCTAATTTTTCGCTCTCTTCCTGAATCAGCGTGCCGTAGCGCTCCACCTGATCGGGCCGCGCGGCAACCCGTCCACGCAGGTTGTAGGCGGCGGTGCGGATGACCGTCAACGGGGTGCGCAGTTCATGCGAAACTCCGGCGACGAAATTCATATGCGATTCGGCCAGGCGCTGCGATTGCCGCGAAAGCCGAAACAGCCACCCCACGATGGCAAGAATCAACAAAAGCAGGCCGCCCGAGATCAGCATGTTGCGATTGCGCGCCCGGTCGGCGATGGCTTCCAGAGATCCGGCGCGATGGCGCACATAGAGGCGCCAGCGCGGAGGGCGGGAACGCGGCGGACCGGGGTTGTTCAATGCGCCGTTCGACATCTGTTGCGGACGTGCGTGGTCCGAAATGGAGGCTTTCACCGGAGGCGGCTCCGGCCGGCGACGCGCTGGCGGCTCGCGCTCCGGTGGACCGAAGCCGTCGCGGGGAGGAGGCGGACCACGGCGGCCGCCGAATTGTTCCTGATCGTGAGGACGGCCTAAGGATCCGCGCGGTGGCCCCGGTCGCGGAGTGGGCATGCGAGGCTGCGGACTCAATAAACCGACCGACGCGTCCGGCGAGGCTTCGATGTGGGCGCCGGACGCCGGCGCCTGAATCACCGAGGAAGGATTCGAGAGTACCGTGATTTCAGTGTCGTAATCGCTGCCCTTGGAACGGGCGTCACCCAAATAGCGTTCGATCAGGGGAGGCAGCATGGTATCGCGAATATAGGATTCGTCGAGTTCCAGCAGGACCCATTCCTGCTCCCGGAACCCCTCGCCTTCACGCTGGCCGAAGCGCGGAAACTCGAATAGCGTGGATGCGCGGGGATCGATGACCAGCTCCGGCATAGGCTCGCCGGGGCGATCGACCGTCGGGAGGCTGTCGGCCATTCTTCGCAAGGCCTGGTCCAGACGATTGTGCATCGCGCCCCATTCGTCAGGCCACGTCCCTTTCTGAAAAGTTCCGGTTTGCAGATTCAGGAATTCCAGGGTGATTTCGGGCTTGGGCTCGGCGTCGACGTGGGGGATCGCCAGTGCGATGCGGTGGAACAATATTGTTCCGGGCTGCGCGGGACGCCCCGCCAGCCAGCTTTCATAGCGCGCGGAATAAGCTTTTTCACGCCCCGATTTCTCGATCTGCGCGGGATCGGGAAAAAGATCGGTGCAGGCACTGGTAACGTCGTCATTCAAGCTGGAACTGAGCAGCGCGAGGCGGGTTTGAAGATCGGCGCGCATGCGGTCGCGCTCCGCCGCGGTGAATTCGGTGATCCAGCGGTATTGCATCACCGCCAGGACGCAGCAGGTTCCCGCGAGTAATATGACGGTCGCCCAGGGCAGCCAGGGGGAGGTGCGTTGTTGGAATTTCCGCATCGCGAGAATCTTGTTTATAGCATCGCCCCCAATTCGGTGATAGATCTGCAAAGAATTGTTAAATCTAGGAAAATAATACTTAGCACTGCGACGGGCGAACGTTTTCGCACGTCATGGCTACTGTGAGCGTTGCATGCAACTTGACGGCGCCGCGAGGCGTCGATAAAGGTAAGTCGATTCGCGTTCGATAGTTGTTCGATACCGCGTCCTCATAGTTGTCGATTGGAGCAATCATGGCAGTAATG
Organism: Terriglobia bacterium; assembly: GCA_963819125.1. Taxonomy (GTDB): domain Bacteria; phylum Acidobacteriota; class Terriglobia; order Bryobacterales; family Bryobacteraceae; genus Palsa-187. The sequence goes on along the minus strand of CAWFUQ010000001.1, from coordinate 135,291 downwards.
TTCCGCAGGCTTCGTCTGTTCCGGCAGGTGAAGGCCACCCGATGGGCCGCGCTGGTTGTGGCAATTCTGGTATGCGCGCTCAGTACACGCGCGCAACAGCAGAGCCGGATCACGCGTCCGGTGAATAATCAGCAGCGCGTGACTTTGCGCGGCCACGTCCACCCTAAGGCTCGCGCAGAGTTCGATCAGGGCCGCGTTTCGCCCGCCATGGAGATCGAATACGTGACGCTGAATCTGGCGCCGGGCGCGGCGCAGCAGGCGGCGCTCGACCAATTGTTAAAGGATCAGCAGACGCAGGACTCGCCCAGCTATCACCACTGGCTCACACCGGAACAATACGCGGAACGGTTTGGCGCAACCGACGCGGATATCGCCAAGATCAGCGCTTGGGCGCAATCGCAGGGATTGAACGTGGTCTCGGTGGCGCGCGGCCATAATATGATCGCGGTGAGCGGCATGGCGTCGCAGGTGGAAGCCGCATTTCAGACCGAGCTTCACCAATATGTGGTCAACGGCGAAATGCATTTCGCGAATGCGACTGAACCAACCGTTCCCGCCGCGATGCAGGGCGTCATTACAGGAATCCGCGGCCTGCATGATTTCCGCATGAAAGCTCGCCATCACGTGGTGACGGCGAAGGACAACCTGGGGGACGGATCGCATGGGCTGGTGCCGGATGATTTCTCGACCATCTACAACGTCAAGGCGCTGTACGCCGCCGGATTCGACGGCACCGGGCAGACGCTGGCGATCGCGGGACAGACCAACATCAATCTTTCCGACATCAATACATTTCGCGGCAACTACGGCCTGAGCGTGAACCCGCCGACGATTACCGCGGTCCCGGGCGTGAAGCCGCCCGGAATCCGATCGGGCGATCTGGATGAAGCGGATCTGGATCTGGAATGGTCCGGCGCGATTGCGCGCAACGCCACCATCCAATATGTCTACACGCAGGACGTGATGAACTCGGTGCAATACGTGGTCGATCAGAAACTCGCTCCGGTGGTCTCCACCAGTTATGGCTCCTGCGAGCCGGAGACGCCAACCTCGGACATCGCCACGTTCCGCCTATGGGCGCAGCAAGGCAACGCGGAAGGGATCACCTGGATGTCGGCTTCGGGCGATTCCGGCGCAGCGGATTGCGACGACATAAACAATCCCGGGCTCTCCGTGGATACGCCGGGCAGCATTCCGGAAGTGACCAGCGTCGGCGGGACGGAATTTGTGGAGGGAAACGGGACCTTCTGGGCCGCGACGAACGACGCCAACGGCGCGTCCGCGCTTTCCTACATCCCGGAGACGGTTTGGAACGATAGCGCGTTCGAAGGGCAGCCAGTTTCGGCGGGCGGCGGGATCAGCGCGGTATTCGCGCGGCCGGTCTGGCAGCAGGCCGTCGGCCTGCCCAACGACAACGTGCGCCACGTGCCTGATATCGCCATGGACGCATCGAACGATCACGACGGATATTTCGTCGAGACCGGCGGGCAACTGCTGCAATTCGGCGGAACGTCGGTGCCGACGCCCATTTTCGCGGGCATCATCACGCTGCTCAACCAATACCTTGTTAAGAGCGGCAGCGCGGACGGCGTCGGCAACGTGAATCCGACCCTGTATGCGCTAGCATCGTCGAGTCCGGGAGTGTTTCACGACATCACGGTGGGGAATAACATCGTGACCGTGGCCTGCCCGCGGCGCTCGACCACTTGCGGAGCGCAGCCGGTCGGCTGGAACGCCGCGGCCGGCTACGACAACGCATCGGGACTCGGCTCGTTCGACGTGAATCAACTGGTCACCAAATGGAGCAGCGCGAAGGTCAGCTTCCCCTCATCGGGCCTCGGCATGTCGATCACTCCCAGCCTGACGACCATGGGTCCGCTGGACACGCTGTACCTGATCGTGACGGTGAATGACCCCAGCGGCAGCGTCCCGCAGGGCACGGTCACCGTCAATGACAACGGGAAGCTGCTGGGCACCGCGGTGCTGTCGCCATCGACTTTTATGTCGCGCGCCACGCTGGTGGTGGCGGCGAACCAATTAACGGACTCCAATAATCTCACGGCGACGTTTGAAGGACTCACGGCGACGGCGACGGTCGCGGTGGGCGTGAATCCGGTCACGGCAGATATTCCGGCAGTCACATCGATGGTGAACTGGGCGTCGGGCACGCAGACGTTCGCGCCGGGTGAGCTGGTGCTGGTGACTGGAACGAACCTCGCGCCCGCCTACGGATTGCAGACCACTGTTCCGCTGCCGGTGGCGATGCAGGGCACCGCCGTGTTGGTTAGCGGCGTGGCGTGCCCGATCCTGAGCGTTTCCGCAAACCAGATCCTGTTCCAGATTCCCTATGAAGTCGCGCCTGTGGCCGCCACGCTGTTCATCAATAACAACGGCAAGGTCGGATCCCAGGGATTTACCATTAGCGCCACCGCGCCGGGCATCTTCACCGATGCAAATCACTTCCTCTCCACCGGCACGACGCTTTCGCGCAGCGCGCAAGGGCTGGTGTTCATCACCGGCGCCGGCGCGACGTTGCCATCGGATACCTCGGGCGGCAACCCGAATCTGTTGCTGATGAACCCGCTGCCGCAGCCGGTCGCCCAGGTCGCGGTGAGCATCGGCGGAGTTCCGGCGACGGTCGATTCGGTGGTGATGACCAGCGATCTGGTGGGGATCGCGCTGATTAACTTCACGCCGGGGAGTCAGACTCCGATCGGCCAGGAGAACGTGGTGGTGACGGTCGGCGGGCAGCAGAGTGCCGCGGCGCTCCTAACGATTACGCCATAGCTTGAGGCGCGGACATCAGTCCGCGCGCTTGGGATCCCGCAGTTGAAGTGATACGCTTTTCTGCATGCAGAAGCGTATCGTTACTCTAGCTCTCTCCGCTTACGCTGCGTTCGCGCAAACGCCCGGGCGAGCACCAGCGCGCGCGCCGCAGGAACCGATGAAGCCGCTGTATGTGCTGGAGGATTCCTACATCAATTGGCGACTGCTGCCCTCCGAGCAGGCCTTCGCGGCGATCGACGGGAAGCACTTGAAGGAATACGTGGTCGACCAGGCGAAGATTTCGGATCGCTACCGCGACGCGGGGCATCAGTTCTGGGGACGCATCAGCGGCACCGAAGCCGACACTGAGAACGCGAAGTGGCTGGAGGATCGATACCGCAAGATCGGGCTTGCGGACGTGCATCAGCAGATGTTCGATCTGCCCGAGCAGTGGCTGCCGTCGGGCTGGAGCGTGGTCGCATCAACGGGCGCGAAGACGCTCGATCTGACGTCGGCACAGCCGGCTCATAAGACGACCGGGACATCGGCGGAGGGCCTCGATCTGGAAGCGGTCGATGCCGGGCTCGCCACCGATGCCGAGCTCGATGGGCGCGATCTGAAAGGCAAGGCGGTGTTCTTCCTGAGTACCGATTATTTCTCGCGGCACTCGACCATTTCGCAAGGAGCGTGGCGGCGTATTCAGGATCGCGGCGCGGCGGCGATTTTCGTGATCCTCGCCGTTCCCGGCAATATCAAGACGCAGTTCTATCCGGTGGGCACGTCGGTTCCGTGCTTCTCTCTGGGACTTCAGGACGGCACCGCGATGCGCGACATGATCAATCGCGCGAAGGCGAAGGGCGAACCGGCACCGCACGTGAAGGTGAAGCTCGCGGTGAATATGGTGCCGGGGCTCAAGACGTCGACGGTATGGGGATCGCTGCCCGGCGCGACCGATGAATCGGTGGTGATCGTGGCGCATCGCGACGGCTGGTTCGAAGGCGCCAACGACAACGGCACCGGTGTCGCGACGATGATCGGGCTCGCCGAATTTTTCGCGAAGATTCCCCAAGCGCAGCGCAAGCGGACCATTTATTTCCTGGGCACCAGCGGTCATCACGATGGATCGGCGCTGAGCGGCAAGTGGCTCACCGAGCACAAGGAATTTTTCGCCAAGACGGCGCTGCTGATCAATTGCGAACACACTGCTGCGGAGCAACTGGTGCTCGGCAACGGGACCATTTCGAAGACGAATACTTCTACAGCGCAGACCTGGTATGTCGGCGGGAGCGCGAAGCTGGCAGATATCGTCAGCAAGGCTTATCAGGAATTCGGCGTATCGACGTTTGAGATTCCGGCGCGTGCGGCTTCGGGCGAGATGGGACGATATTCGGGGAATGCCCCGTCGATTCAGGTGATCGACACAGGCTACTACTGGCATTCCGATCATGAGACGCCGGACATTATCCCGCCCACCGCGCTGGCGGCGATTACGCGTGCTTACGCGAAGATCATCATCGATGTAAATAAGGTCGACATTCGCGATCTGCAGCGGCCCACGGGCGCGGGTGGGGATCGATGAAATTTGCTGTTGCGATCGGCGCCCTGGCGTTAATGCTGCGCGCGCAGGAGCCTCCCAAATCGACCAAGGCCGACGTCGACAAGTGGATGGCGTCGCTCTCGAATTGGGGGCGCTGGGGCAAGGACGATCAGCTCGGCACGTTCAATCTCTTGACGCCTGAAAAGCGCAAGGCGGCGCTGAAGCTGGTGCGCGAAGGCGTTTCGGTTTCGATGGCGCACACGCTCGATAAAGAAAAATTCCCCGATAATCCCAGGCCGATCGGGCAGCAGATGACGCTCGACGCGGGCGGTCATGCGATGGATCTGTACACCATCTGGTATCACGGGTCGACCATTACCCATATCGACGCGCTGTGCCACTACAGCTACGAAGGCAAGATCTATAACGGCTATTCGAAGGCGGAAAAGATCGGCGAAAACGGCTGCGGTGTGAACGGTGTGGAGAATCAGCGCGCGGGTGTGATCACGCGTGGGGTGCTGGTCGACATTCCACGCTTGCGCAAGGTCGAGTACCTGGAGCCTGGCGTGGCGATTGGCGCTGACGATGTCAAGGCGTGGGAGAAATTCGCTAACGTGAAGATCGGACCGGGCGATGCTGTGTTTCTACGCACCGGTCGTTGGGCGCGGCGCGCGAAAGTCGGTCCATGGAACGTCGCAGCAAGCGCGGCGGGATGGCACGCGTCGGCAATGCCGCTGTTCAAGGAACGGGATATCGCGCTGCTGGGCAATGATGGGGTGCAGGACGTGCAGCCGTCGGGAATCGCGGGAGTGCCGCGGCCGATTCATCAACTGGCGATTGTCGCAATGGGGCTGCCGCTGATCGACGTGATGGATCTGGAAGCGGTCGCGCAGGAGTGCGCGAAGCGCAAGCGCTGGGATTTTCTGGTGACGCTTTCGGCGCCGCCGATGCCGGGCGGTACGGGATTTCCGATCAATCCCATCGCGACGTTTTGATGGCAAACGCGCTCTGTACCCTTCGCGCCCCACTGACGGCCGTCGGTGCGCGATAAACAATCGGCGCGCGTTCGGCTGAGGCGCGAACGGCAGAGAGCGCGTTTAGGAGAAACTGAATGCGAATGAAAATATCACTTCGAGTGCAGTTGATGCTGGCGGCGATCGCGCTATCGGCGATCGCGTATGAACGGTTGTCGACGCAGAACGTGATGGTGTCGGCGGCGAAAGCGTACCTCGCGGCACTGACGCCGGAACAGAAGGCGCGCGGGACGTTCGCCTTCACCGCTGACGAACGCATGAACTGGCACTTCGTTCCGCCCGAGGCTTTTACCTACACGCCCAAAGAACGAAAAGGCGTCGCGCTGCGCGAGATGAGTTCGGATCAGAAGCATCTCGCCGAAGCACTGTTATCGGCTGGGCTCTCGCAACAAGGGATCATCAAAGCGCACACCATCATGAGCCTGGACCAGGTGCTGAAGCTGAAGGAACAGAGCAAGCCCACCGGCATGGAGCGCGATCCCGAAAAATACTACGTCTCGATTTTCGGCGATCCGGCGGAGACTGGAACGTGGGGTTATCGCTTCGAAGGCCATCACATCAGCTTGAATTTTACGATCGTGAACGGGCAGATCGCGTCGAGCCCGAATTTCTTCGGCTCCAATCCGGCGGAGGTGCGCGAAGGGCCGAGGGCGGGATTGCGAGCGCTCGGTCGCGAAGAAGATCTGGGTCGGCGATTGATCAAGGCGCTGAACGATTCGCAGCGGTCGGTCGCGATTGTAGATAAGGTTGCCTACAAAGACATCATCACGTTCGATTCGCGCAAGGCAGCGTTGAACGGCGCACCGAACGGGCTGCCGTTCGCGAAGATGACCGCGCCGCAGAGGCAGATACTGACGGAACTGGTGGAAGATTACGCCAACAATCTGCCGCCCGACATCGCGGCGCACCGGATGGATCAATATCGCAAGAACCAATCGAATTTATTTTTCGCGTGGAGCGGAGGGATTGAGAAGGGCGATCCGCATTACTATCGCGTGCAGACGCCGGCGTTCCTGATCGAATACGACTGCACGCAGGACAACGCCAATCACATCCACTCGGTATGGCGCGATTTCAATGGCGATTTCGGGCAGGATTTGTTAGCTCAGCACTATCAAGCCGCGCACTAGCGCGGGCGGCGTCGATTTCGGATAAGAGTTCCTCGGTTCGCTCGCGAATTTGCGTGGCGGCAGCGATATCGTCGATCCGTTTTCCGACTTCGAGCGACTCCCGCGCGAGCTTCCCGGCATCGTCAAGACGGCCTTCCAGAAACGCGATTCCCGCCTGCGCGCGCAGTAAAGTGTTGCGGTAAGGTGGGTCGCTTCGCTTCGAGAGTTTCGCCGGCATCCATTTTCTGGCCGCATCCAGATCATGGCGGAATTTCGCTTCAAACCAGGCGGCCTGCAGGGCAAGCATTTCGCGAAGTTGTGGGTGGATGTCCGCGTTCAGTACCGCGAGCAGCGCTTCGCGAGCCTCTTCGATGCGATTTGTATCGATCAGTACGTTATAGCGGATTAGCGAGGCGCCGATCCAATCCGGACTCGCATCGGCCGGACCAGGAAGTGCCGCGACCAGTTCGGGATTGAAATCGCGGGGGCGGATGCCGGATCGTGACGCTCCAATCAGCGCCAGCAGTGTGCAGAAGCGGTCGGCCCGCGGGCCCGGCTTGCGTAGCATCAGGATGCGCGCCGCATCGTTCACCACCAACTTACTGGGAAGCGGGATCAGACCGATCACGAAGATAATCGTGGAAAGAAATCCAACCGTCTTTAACTCATCGGTGAGCCAAACCGGCAGTCGCGGGCCTGCAATAAATCCCGCCGCTGCCCCGATTAGCGCCGTCATGAGCGATCCGAGTGGTCCGCCGGCAACCATGATCATCGTGCGGCGGCGAACGTGGTGCGTGGTGACGGGATCGACGGCAACGAATCCACCGACGCGGAGGGACGGGCTCCAGCGCAATCGCCACGTTTCGCCGCGGCACTGCAGCGCGAACGGACTCACCGCATAGGTCAGGATCCGAAACCCCTGCGCCTTGGCAGCGACCACGTGGCCGAGCTCGTGCAGAGCGATGACCAGAAATGCCGCGGTACAAAAGAGCGGGAGAAAATAGGGATCGTCAAAGGGAAGCAGCTTGGCAAGTCCGCCGCTGATCCGGCTCGCAATCGAATTCGACCCCCAGCCGAAAGAGCCGCTCGCGATAGCCAGGCCAAGGAGCACGCCCACGAGCGCAGGAATGAATCTCGCAAGGCGGCGCGCCATTTGCTTAGTGTAGGGCAACTGTGTACATTGATTCCTTACGAGGTGATCCCCATGTTCGATCTGCCCACAATCAGGCGACGTGATGCGCTGGCGATTCTCGGATATTCCGCCTTTCGCGCAGCCGCGTTCGCGCAAACCGCGCCCAAGTTTCCCAAGAACGCGATCATCCGGACCATCCTCAAGGACATGAAGCCGGAGGAGCTGGCGGGCGGCGCGACTCTGTTCCACGAACACATGTCCTTCGCGGCCGATTTCATGCCGCGCTGGATGCAATACAATCGCGCCATCCAGCAAGCGCGCGGTGGAAATACCGGAAGAGCCGCAGCCCCTCGCGCGAATCCTCCGGCAACACCCGCGCCTGCCGCGCCTTATTTCATGGACGATCTCGACCTGATGGTCGACGAAATGAAAGCCGCCAAGGCCGACGGGATCGCGTGCATCGTCGACGGCGGCCACGAAGACATGGGCCGCAAGATCGAAAATCTCAAGATTCTCTCCGAACGCTCCGGGCTGCCGATCGTCGCCGGTGGTGGACTCTACGCGCAGCCGTTCTACCCGCCGGAAGTCGCCACCATGAGCGAGGAGCAGATCACCAAGATGATCGTCGATCGCTGCAAGAAGATGCCGATTGGAGCGCTGGGCGAAATCGGAACGTGGGACGAGATGACGCCGGATGAAAAGAAAGTGTTCCGCGCGGTCGGCAAGGCGCATCTGGAAACCAATCTGCCGATCTTCACGCACACCGCGTTCGGCAAGGGAGCTGTGGAGCAACTCGATGTGTTCGAATCCGTAGGAGTGAAGCCGAGCGTCTGTTTGCATCGGACACGTGGGCGGGTTGCGCGACGCCGATCCCGTGATCCCGAAAGAAATCTGCAAGCGCGGCGCGTTCGTCGGTTATGACCGGCAGGGTGGGCGCGGGCGATGCTCCCAATGTCGGGCAGGTGAAGGCGTTGATCGAGGCGGGCTACACGGCGAATCTGCTGTTCGCGTCGGATTTCTCCAGCGCGGCGCAGCTTAAGAAAAACGGCGGCGCCGGCTACGCGAAAACGCTGACGGTGTTCGTGCCGAAGCTGAAAGCAGCGGGCGTCAGTGACGAGATCCTGAAGTCGATCATGAACGATAACTCGCGCCGATTCCTGGCGTTTGTACCAAAGATCTCACGGAAGTCAATAGGATAAAAGCTCCAGCAGAAAACCGGGTGATTTTCCACAGCCGGTGTTAAACTGGGGCTAGCAATGAGCTCGCTTTCGCCAAGGCTGCAAGTTCGAGTCCAGCAAAAGCAGATCCTAACTCCTGGGCTGGTCCAGATGGTCAGCCTGCTGCAGCTCAACCGGCTGGAGCTCAAGGACATGATTTCGGCCGAAGTGGCCCAGAATCCGGTCCTTGAAGAATCGCTCGACGGCGCCGAAGAGCTGACCCCGGACGAATTGCGGCCGCTGCTCGAGGCGGAGCGGCAGCCCGACCCCGCCGATCAATCGATTCTCGAAATCGCCGGTACGCATGGCGAAGGCGAAGGCCGCGAGGCGGATGGCTTGGAGATTGAAGCCGCCACGATGGGCAATCCGGAGCCGGCCATCGCCGACAATGTCGCCACGCCGGAAGCGACGGAGATCGTTGAAGCCAAGCCCGCCGATCCGTTCGACGAAATCGACTTCGGCACGTATTTCGACGAATACCTCGATCCCGGCTACAAGAGCCCGGCGTCGGAGAACGTCGAAAAGCCATCGTTCGAGACGTTTCTTTCATCGCCAATCACGCTGAGCGATCATCTACATTCCCAGCTCGCGCTGGTGGCGCTGACCGAGCAGGTGCGCGACGCGGCGGAAACCGTCATCGGCAACCTGGACGAAAACGGTTACCTGATGCTGACGCCGGATGAAATCGCGGCAGCCGATGGTCACGCCCCGGCTGATCTGGCGGAAGCGTTGCGCGTCGTCCATACTTTGGATCCGGCAGGCGTGGGCGCGGCGGATCTGCGTGAATGCCTGTTGCTGCAGATCGAATCGATGGGCGGCAAGGGCGGCGTGGCGTGGAATATCGTCCACGATCATCTGAAGCTGGTCGAGACGCGGCAGCCCAGGGAGCTGGCGCGGCTACTGAAGCGGCCCATGGAGCACATCCAGGTTGCGATCGACGTGATCAAGCATCTGGATCCGAGGCCAGGGTTGCGCTATTCCGGGCCGGGCGCGCGGCAGGTTGAGCCGGACGTCTATATTTCCAAAGACGGCGACGATTATCTGATCCAGGTGAATGACGAAGATATTCCGACGCTCCGCTTGAATCCGCAGTATCGCAAGATGCTCGATCGGGATCAGGAGCCGAATCGCGAGGTGCGCAACTACGTAAAAGAGCGCTACGCCTCGGCGATTCAGTTGATGAAGAATATCGAGCAGCGCAAGCAGACCATTCTGAAGGTCTGCCAGAGCGTGGTTCGCAGGCAGTTGGAGTTTTTGGAATTGGGCATCGATTTTCTGAAGCCCATGATGATCAAGGAAATCGCGGAAGAGATCGGCGTGCACCCCTCGACGGTGAGCCGCGCGGTTTCCAACAAGTACGCGCACACGCCGCAGGGCGTTTACGAATTACGCTATTTCTTCTCCGAGGCCGTGCAGGGGCCATCCGGAGGCGCGTTGCCGCTATTGATCCTGAAGCGGCGCGTAAAGAAAATGATCGAAGAGGAGGATCCCGCCCACCCACTTACCGACGAACACATCACTGAAAAATTGCAGTCGGAAGGGATCCAGGTTACGCGACGGACTGTTGCGAAATACCGAGAAGACATGCGGATCCCGTCCACTCATCAAAGACGCGTGCGAGCCTAATTCGCGCACGTTCGACGGAGGTTCCAGATGAAAGTCAGCTATCGGGGTGTCCAGGAAGCTCTCTCCCCCAAATTGCAGGAAAAGCTGGACGCGAAGTTTAGCAAGCTCTCCAAGCTCCTTGAAAAACGCGGCGAAAAAGAAGCCCACGTGATGGTCACCAAGGAGCGGCATCAGATCAACGCCGAAATCACGCTGCAGTTCTACGATCATCAATTGGTCGGGCTGGGGTCGGATGGCGATCTGTTCAATGCTATGAGCGGAGCGCTGGAGAAGCTGGAAAAGCAGGCCGTGAAGACGCGGACGAAGTGGCGCGAAAAGGCGCGGCGCCAGGATATCGCGGTTCCTGTCGACAAGCCGGCGGCGGTGAACGGCAAAGCGCCGGCGAAAGTTTCCAAAGGCCGCGTGAATCGGGTGCAGCATCTCAATCGCAGCAAGCCCATGACGCTCGATGAAGCCGTGATGCAGATGGAAGACGGGCGTGAGTACGTCGTCTATCAGGATTCCGACCGCGAATGCCTGTCGGTACTGGTGCGCACGCGCAACGGGAATTTCGACCTGATCGAATCGCGGTGAGGCCGAAGAAGAGCCGGGACGACTCCCGGCTCAGCAGGCTGGACAGCCTGCGCCACAAATTACGGCGCGGCCGTCGGCTTGACCTGCTTCACGAAAAAATCTAGCATCGGAGCGAACGCCGGTTCCGCGACGCCGCCGTGGCTGCCACCCGGCACTTCGACGTAAGTGATCGGCGCATTCAGCTTCTTGCCCGCCGCCACCATCTGGCGCGACATGTTGACGTTCACGGTGCGATCGTCATCGCCATGCGTGACGTACTCGGGGATGTCCTTGATCTTCTCCATCGCGTTGGCGTTGCCGCCGCCGGAGATGGGGCCCAGCGCGGCGAAGATTTCGGGATGATCGATGGCCGTGCTCCAGGTGCCATAGCCGCCCATGGAGTGGCCCATCAGATAAATGCGCTTGGGATCGACCTTGTAATCGCGGCGCACTTCGGCGATCACGTCGAGCACGTCCTGCTCGGCCGGTCCGCGATACATCGACGCGTTGTCGCGGCCCTTGGGGCAGGCGACGATGAAGCCGTGGAGTTCAGCTTGGACCTTCAGGGTTTCGTGATAGCCGTCGAACATCGAATTCTCGTCGCCACCCATGCCATGGAGCGCGACCACCAGCGGCGTCGGCGAGCCATCGTACTTCGCCGGAATCAAAATGCGATACGGCTGCAGCGTCTGGTCAACTTTCGATAAATACGCGCGGCGCATATCGCCCTTCTTGCCGGCCAGCGGATCTTTGTTCGCCTCGATCGCATCCAGAATCGCGTTGGCGGCAGCGAACTGGCCGCGGAAGTCGTAATGCGCGGGGCTGACTACGCCGTTGTCGCAATCGTTGAAGCGCGCTAGCACGAACTGCGCGGTGGAGAGCGTGGGCGCGGTCGATTTCGCGTCCTTATCGAGTCTGGCTTTCAGCTTGGCGGCATCCGCACTGAGAGATTCCACGTGAATCGGTAAAGCCTTGTTGAACACCTGGCGCAGGCCATCGGGCGACGAGCCGTCGGCGAGCGTGAGGCGAACTTCCAGGTTGTAATCGCCCGGCGCGGTATCGGGCAGCGTCACTTGTTCGGAGAAGGGGAGCTTGGCAGCGTCAATCGTGATGGGTGCGGCTAGGCTTTTCGCAGTCGCTCCCGACGGAGCACCCGGACGCGTGGCGGCGACCAGGAAGATCGATGCCTTCACCTTGTCCGGCGACGAGGCAGCGCGATCCACCGAATAAAGCGGCGCGAGCGAAATGGTGACCTTGCGGCCCGGCTCCAGCATGGCGTGATCGAGCTTGCCCTGCAAAGCGGAAGCCAACTCCACTTGCGGCGTCCAATCGACCGCATGCATCGCAGCAGTGCCGTGATGATAGGCCCGCATGGCATCGCCATAGTGTCCGGCGCGATTTTCGGTTTGTGCTTGTTGTCCGAACTCCGCGGCTTGCTTCTTTTGATCGTCATTCAAGGGCAGGGACAGCCGCTGCGTGTTGTAACCGACCGAAGTTCTGAGAACCATTCCGGCGTCCTGTGCGTACAAGGGAAGGACGGCCAAAAGCGAAAGGAACATGCGTCGCATGAGAGAGATCGTATCATCAAATAGAAGGGTGTTGCGGGGGATTTAAGGGGAGAAATGAAAAAGTTAATTGCGTTCGCAATGTTAGCGAGCGGAGCGCTTTTCGCTCAGGATGTGACGGGCACGTGGCAGGGGACCTTATCCGTGCAGGGACGCGACCTGCGGGTGATGTTCAAGATCACCAAAAATGGCGATAAGCTGGCGGGGAATATGTACAGCATCGACCAGACACCACAGCCGATTCCGATGAGCTCAGTTGTGTTGCAAGGCGGGATGCTGAAGTTTCAAATTCCGGGCGCGGCGGCGAACTATGAAGGCAAGCTCGATTCGGACGGTGTGAATGCGACCGGCAATTGGACGCAGGGCCAGCCTATCCCGCTGAATCTGAAACATGTGAAAGACGCGGAGGCCTGGGAGATCCCAAAGCCGGCGGCGCCGGCGAAACAATTGAAGCGTGACGATGTATCGTTCGAGGTCGCGACGATTAAGCCGTCGCGGCCGGACGCGCAAGGGTTCGGCATCACGCTACGCGGCCGGGACGTGATCACCATCAACACCCCCCTGGCGCAGGTCATCGAGTTCGTGTACGAACTGCATCCGCGGCAGTTGACGGGCGGGCCGGCATGGGTGGAGAGCGATCGTTTCGATATCGAAGGCAAACCGGAGGGCGAGGGGATGCCGAACGTGGTACAGATGCGGACCATGCTCAAGAAGCTGCTAGCGGATCGATTTCAGCTGAAGTTTCACACCGAGCAGAAGGAGCTGTCGGTGTTCGCGCTGGGGCTTGCGAAGAATGGATCCAAGCTGACGCCGAGCGGGGCGACAGACAGCCTGCCGGGTATGGGCTTTCGCGGCCTGGGGGACATGTTTGTTCGCAACGCCACGATGAAGGACTTCGCGGGGACCATGCAGCAGTTCGTAGTCGACCGGCCGGTGGTGGATCAGACGGGCTTGACGGGACGGTACGATTTCGCGCTGAAGTGGGCCACGGACGAGACGCAGTTTGGTGGCCGCGGAGGGCGTGGCGCGGTACCGCAGGTGAATGGCGGCGATGCGCCGGATCTGTTCTCGGCGATTCAGGAACAGCTCGGGCTGAAGATGACGGCGACCAAGACTGCCGTGGATGTGATGGTGATCGATAAGGCGGAGAAGCCGTCGGCGAACTGAAGAAGAAGGAGTCCGGAGTCAGAATTCAGAATGACCGACTGTACCGGACGGTTGCGCGTTTCGCGCACTCACGAAGAAAGGCTCGCAAGATCAAGGGAGAGATCATGGCGCGAATTCTGTTGTTAGGCTTGGATCCGAAGATTGTAGATTTTTCTGACCCTGCATTGCCGCCGGGTATGACTGCAGAGAAAGTTCACGCCGGCATCGCGGTTGCGGTGAGGCAGTTCACTGAGCGCGGATGGGAATCCGATGTCGGTTTGATCCCGGCGGACGAAACCGCCGGGCCAGCAGTGGAGCGTCAGTTACGTTCAGCACACTACGATTGCGTGGTCATCGGAGCCGGCGTGCGCCTGCCGCCAAGGCACCTTCCATTACTCGAGGTGGTTATCAACACCATTCGTAAGGTCGCGCCGGGCGCGGCGATTGCGTTCAATACTCGGCCCGACGACAGCGCCGATGCGGCTGCCCGGTGGGTCGCGGCTGGAAACGCGGTATAGTCTCTCGTCAAGCTCTAGTAGACATGCGGGAGAAGACGTATGTTCCAAACGTCCTCCGCGCGCCAAACATTTCGCTTGGTTTCGCTGGCACTCGTGGCCTGCCGGTTAATCGCCAACCACTAATACCGGCGCGGCGATTTCGTGACGCACGCCGTTAATGGTATTGCCGAAGATCAGATCCTTCACGCCGCGGTGGCCGTGCGCGCCCATCACCACCAGGTCGGGCTTGATTTCGCGGGCCAGCCGCACGATCTCGTCCTTCGGGCTACGGCCATGCACAACGGTCAGCTCGGCCTGAATTCCTTCAGCGACCAATCGCCGCTGGATGCCCTCGAAATATTCCTGGCCGGCTTGAATCTCAGCGGTCGACGAAAGCGCGCCGTAGAGCTGGCTGGTTACGCCCTCCTCGACATGCAGCAGGTGCAGCGTCGCTCCGTGCGATCGAGCCATGGCGGCAGCGTGCGCGATGGCGGCGCGATCGCGGCTGGAATGATCAAGCGGCACCAGAATCCGTCGATACAGCGGCTCCGGCAGGTTGGCGGCGATCGCTTCGCCTTCCGGCGCGGCCTGGCGCGAGGATTTCGGGCCGGCGAACGTAATCCACGCCAGCAGTCCAATCATCCCGATGAGCACTGGCGCGATCACGATCGCATGCCAGGTCGCGGCGCCGATCCAATCGGCCAGGCTGCGGCCGATCAGCCAGAAATTCAGTATGAGAATCGCCGCTGCCGTGATCCAGGCGAGCGCCTTCACCCATCCCCGATTGGCCAGCTCGCCCATGCGACCACGATCGTTGGTGAAGCGGATCAGCGGAATCACGGCGAAAGGAAGCTGCATGCTGATGATCACCTGGCTCAGCAGCAGCAGGTCGAAGGTGCCCGTCGAACCCGACATCGACACGGTGATGATCGCCGGAATGATGGCCAGCGTGCGTGTGCTTAATCGCCGCAGCCACGGGCGCATGCGCAAATCGAGAAATCCTTCCATGACGATCTGGCCGGCGAATGTTCCGGTGAGCGTCGAGGATTGTCCGCTCGCCAGCAGCGCGATCGCAAACAGCACGCTGGCGAACGTGGTGCCCAGCAGCGGCGAAAGCATGGTCTGGGCCTGCTCGATTTCGGTGACCACGATGCCCTTGTTGAAGAACACCGCGGCCGCCAGCACCAGGATCGCGGCATTGACGATCAGCGCTCCATTCAGCGCGATGAAGGAATCGAAGAAATTGAAGCGGCAGGCCTCGCGCCGTTCTTCAAGCGTCTTGCCGATGCGCCGCGTCTGGACCAGCGCCGAATGCAGATAGAGGTTGTGCGGCATCACCGTCGCGCCCAGGATCACCACCGCGGCGTACAGCGTCTGATTGTCGATTTTCGGAATCAGGCCCGAAAAGATCTGCGCGACCAGCGGCCGCGCGAACACCAGCTCGATCAAAAAACATCCCGCGACGATCGCGATCAGGCCAAGGATGATTCCTTCCACTAATCGGATGCCGAAGCGCGAGAACCACAGCACCAGAATCGTATCGGCGGCAGTGAGCAGGACGCCGAACAGCAGAGGTAATCCGAACAACAGATGCAGCGCAATGGCTGCGCCGAGCACCTCCGCCAGATCGCACGCCGCGATGGCGATTTCGCACAGCACCCATAGCGCATTCGTGACCGCGCGCGGATAAGCCTCGCGGCAGGCCTGCGCCAGATCGCGCCCCGCGACGATGCCCAAACGCGCGGCCAGCGTCTGGAGCAGGATCGCCATCAGGTTCGAAAGGACGATGACCCACAATAGGCGATAACCGAATCGCGAGCCTGCTTCCAGGTCGCCGGCCCAATTGCCAGGATCCATATAGCCGACGCTGACCAGATAGGCCGGTCCGGCGAAGGCCAACATTCGACGGAAGAAAGTGGCGCGGGCGGTGGGAACGCTCGAATGTACTTCGGGCAGTGACGCGGCGGCGATGGGCCGTATCCCCATGAACCACTATATACACGGAAGGAGTCAGGAGCCAGGAGTCAGGAGTCAGAATGCTGACGGCCGCCAGCATTCTGAATTCTGACTCCTGAATTCCGGTTCGCGGTGTAATAATCGCGACCCCGGGCCGTCTTCGATGCGTAGAATGAATGTGAGGGAGGCTACCCATATGAGATTGCGCACCTTGAGCTTAGGCATCCTGATGGCGGCGGCGACCGCCTGGGCCGGGATCGACCAGGGGTTGTTGAACCTGGTGATGCCGGACGCGAAGATCCTGTCGGGCATGCAGGTGAGTCAGAGTGTGGCGTCGCCGTTCGGCCAATACGTGCTCGCGCAGATGCAGCCCAGCGATCCGAACTTTCAACAGTTCGTCACGCTGACCGGGTTCGATCCGACGCGAGATCTGCAGGAAGCGCTGGCCGCAACCAACTCGGACGGCACGGCGGTGTCGACCTTCCTGTTGCTGGGGCGCGGGGCATTCATCCCGGCGAAGATTCTGTCTACCGCGACGGCGAATGGCGGGACGATCACGGCCTATAAGGGATTCAGCATTATCGGAGAGCCTGCTTCGGCAACCTCGACCACCGCGATCGTGTTTCTGGATGCGACCACGGCGGCGATTGGCGATGTGACCTCGGTGAAGGGCGCGATCGACCGGAAGGTGGCCGGCGCGACATACTCGGGCGCGCTGGCGCAGAAGGCGCAGGCGGCCAGCCAAACGAACAGCGCATGGTTCGCGACGGTGACTCCACTGTCGGTGTTCCTGGGCGGCAAGCTGGGCGGAACGAATTTGAACGGGATCAGCCAGAACAATCTGCTGCAAGCGATAACGCAAGCTTCGGGCGGAGTGAATTTCGGATCCGCGACGGTGACGCTGACGGGCGACGCAGTGGCCGATTCGCCCCAGAACGCGCAGTCTCTGGTGGACGTGATGAAGTTTCTGGTGAGCCTGATTCCGACCAACGATCCGAAGATCGCGTCGCTGGCGAGTCTGGCGACGTTCAACGTAGTGGGATCGACGGCGCACCTGAGCATGGTGGTGCCGGAGAAACAGGTTGAGCAGTTGTTCATGCCCGGCGCCTCTCCGAGCGCGCGGCCTAAGAAAGCGGCTGCGTCGGCTGCGCGTCAGGCGGTCCGAAAGTAATTCCGGCGCTTCGCCACGCTTCGATCAGGGCGCCCTCGGCGGGCGTGAATTTCGGCGCGGCGACGCGATTGCCATCGTGCAGCTCGACCAGAGTCCGGAAACGATCGAGCACCATCGCACTCTGAAACGCACCGCCGGAGTAGGAGATGGCGACGTCTTCCTTGAATAACTGCATGCGCACCGCGGCGGCGATGGACGCGAGCGATTGCGCGGCCTGATTCAGGATTTCGCGAGCGACGATATCTCCCGCGAGCGCGGCTTGATCGACCGCAGGAGCGTACGACGCGACCGCCGATCGCGACACGCCGCCGGAATAGAAGCGATGAAGCAAATCGTTCGCGCCCGGTGCTTCGGTCGCTTCGAGAAGCGCGTCCCGAACCACCGTCGCCGGGCCCCAGCCTTCCTCGAATCGCAGTGAAGCGCGCAAAGCCTGGCGCACGATGTCGAACGCGCTGCCCTCATCGCCAAATGCGAATCCCCAGCCGCCGGCACGCGCGATTCGACCCTCCGCGTTTCTGCCAAAGGCAATCGATCCGGTCCCAGCGATCACGATCACTCCGGGCCCACCCGCGAGCGCGCCCGTGAGCGCAATCGCAGCATCGTGGGTGAACAGATGCCGCTCTGCTGCGATGATCTGTCGCGCCAGATCGTCACGGCCGAAATCCGCGCCGCCGCTCAGCCCGAGGCATGCCATCTCGAATCGCGCGTCGGAAAATCCCGCAGCGTGGATGGCCTCGCACAACGCGCGTTTGAACTGCTCAGGATCCGCATTGGCAGGGCCCGCGACGCCTCGCCCGATCACACTGCCGTGCTCGTCGCCCACGATGGCGGTGGTTCGCGATCCACCTCCATCGATGCCCAGAAACAACTTCATGGAATCACCTGATAAAGCGTCGCCAAAGCAGTGCGCGCCAGAATCTTCAATCCCCACGCATCGGGATCGTCCAGAAAATCCTGCGCGCCGTACCCGGTGTCGCGAATCAAGATGTAATTCACGCCTTTCGAATGAAGCTCGGCGGTCGCGGCGCGGCGCAGCCATTGGGGAGGCTTCAGATCATGCTCCTCTCGCTTTGCCGCGATGGGTTCCCACTGGCCTCTGGAGCTCATCGCCTCAAGCTGCATCGCGATCAGGCCGCGATCGTCATCGCCGGTGACCACGCGAACTTGATCCGCCCTTTGATCGGCTCCGAAATCGGTCTCGATAAACATGCCGGGTTTGGCTGATTCCCAGCTTCGCCATCGCGTGGCTGGAGAATTGTCGAAAGCGAGCGGCACCTCCCACGAATTGGGCCACGCGCGCAGGCGCCACGCGGCGGATCGTGGGATTTCCGCGCCGTGATGAAAATATCGAATTTCGTGCACGCCCCATTGGTGCACGCCGCCGGGGTCCGCGGTTTCGATGACGCGAATATGGCGCAGCGAACGTTCCGGGAAATCGAACACCGTCTCCAGACGCGGTTGAAAGCCGTCGATAAATCCCATGTACAGCGTGTCATAGAGAGTCTGATTGAACGCGGCTTCAAACCCCACCAGCACTTCTCGCGTGGTGTAGGACGAGGCGGTGTCGTTCATGGTGATCACGCGCTCCCCGGGCGGAACGAACTGCTCGATGGTGCGCGCCTCACTGTATTCATAAAAAACGCGGCGCAGATAGCGATCTTCAGGCTCGCGGCGCAACGCTGCTTGCACCGGCGCGTGGACAATGCGCCAGGCGCTGCCGTCGACATATGCATCCACCGAGCGGGGCCACGACGCGATCGCGTGAAACAGAACCATGGCGGCGACCAGGCGCGGAAATGCTCCCACGGCGAGCGCCATCGCCATCGCGAAAAACGGAAGGCAGGGAATCAGGAATCGTGTGCCCACGTTGCCGAAATAAGGAATCAGCATGATGACGCCGCACCACAGCAATCGCCGGCCGGCGCGAAGCCGAAGGGAGATGAGCCCCAAAGGGGCGATCAAAAAGACCGGGCCGATGATGCCTTGGGTGTGACCGCCGCGGATGGTGACTTCGAGCGGCAGCGTCCATTTATCGGGAACTTCGTAGCGGCGAAGTTCGGCTGCCCATTCGGCGATGGTACCCGCATGCATGAACGGATTCGGAAATATCGAAGCGCCGAAGGGAGCGATGGGATCGTGCAGGTAAATCCAATCTTTCACCATCCACGGCAGCATCATGGCGATCGCGCATAGGGCGACGATCGCTATTGGTTTGACGGCCGCTTCGTGCGATTTGAGTTTGCGCCACAGGATCCAAATCAGCGCGAGCGGCAGGATCGCGACGGCCGTATATTTCGTGGCATAGGCATAGCCGCAAAGCAGGCCGATGGGAATCAGCAGGCGATTGTTTTTCGATTCCTCCCACAGTTCCAGAAAATAGAACACCGCGAATACGATCGCGGCCGGGACCACATCGATATAAGCGGCCGATGCGTCCTTGCCCACCACCGGACTCAGATACACCAGCAGCGCGGCGCCCGCGCCCACCCACCATTTGCCGATGCGGAATCCATACGCGAGCATCGCCATGGCCAGCGCGATCGCGAAAGACAGATGCACCAATGCTGCCGCCGAATGACGCCCGAATGCGAAAGCGAGCGCATAGAGCAGCTCCGCGCCCTGGCCGAGGCCGGCGTACATCGTGGTCGTGATCGCCACGAAACCGTGAGCGCGGAGATAGCGCGCGATCAGACCGAGATGATACCCGGAGCCATCGGCACTGGTCTCCGGCGCCCAGGCGATGAAGAAATAGAGACCGGTGAAGACCGCGAACAAAATCGCGTAGCCAATCGCCGGTAGATTTTCGCTGATCGGGAAAGGAGCATCGCGATCCGTGCGAACCCTGTTGCGGGACAGCAATGATGCGGCAATCACGGCGATCGCAAAGATCAGCAGCACCGGTTTGTAGGCGATCTTCATAGCGAAGATCGCGAATAACGCCAGATGCACGCCAGCCGCGCCGAGCACGAACGCCAGCGGGAAATGTTCCGCGCGTCGCAACGTCACGCGCAGCCGCGCAAGTAACAGCGCGCCCGCGGCATAGCAGGTCCACATGGTCAGCGCTGCTCCGAGCAGCGGCGGAATCGCGGCCCACTTCATCGCACGGTTCCTGGCGCGGCCGCCGGAACTGCCAGGCCCATGCGCGAAAGAATGAAGCCGTAGGTCTTGCCGTCATCGGGTGATCGCCACAGTTTGTCGATCTCCGCGCCAACAGTCGCCACTTGGTCCTGCGGAATCCAATCGCGCGGCACGGCCTGTTCGAAATGCTGGCTCCCCGATGCGGTATAGCGAACGCGATCCAGCACATGATCGTTCACCAGGAACGTGATCGTAACCGGGCCGGTATCGCGAAAAGTAACTTCGGGCAGCGTGAAATCGATCGAATAAATAAGCGGCTCTACGCCGTGCACGCGAATTCGGAGCGCCGGATGGGATTGCGTCCAGCGCCACCGCGGATCGACAGCCGGACCGATGTCGCGAACAATATGAGCATCGACGTCGGGATCCATCATGTCGATGACGCGTGCTCCATGTACGCGAAATCCTTCAAACCACGGCCGCTGATTGGGCACGGAAAGCCACGGCGTGCGATCGCAATTCGTAATCGCGCACGTCATCGAGAGCGTGATGGCGCAAATGAACAGGCGTGGAGCGAGAGGTTGAATAAAAAAATAGTGTTTCACATTGTCCCGCGCGTCGCCGTAGCGCCACAACGAGCCGCGACTAAAAGGAGCGGTTTACCAGTCTGGTTTTCACACAGCGGCGAATGGAATCGCCGCACTGGGCAAATCACATCACTTGCAAGGGAATCGGCGCCATCTTGCGTCTGCCGACCCGCAATTCCAGATTCCGGATCCCCGGCTGGATCTCCTCCGGCAGTGCGAAATTCACTTCAAAGCGCTGCGGGCGCGGATCGGTGCAGAACAACTCGAGCCCCATAACGGGCAGACCATCGACGGTCACTTCGACCTCATCGGGCCGCGAGATTTCTTCCATGGTCACCTTCACGGTGCGGCTGGAAATGCGGCGGTCTGAGCCTGGATTCGATCCATCGCGAATGGAACATACACAAGGCACCATGGGCGCCGGCGGAATCACCCGCAGTGTGGCGGGAGGCGAGATTTTCTGCTCACCCCAATACATCTCCACCGGCAGCAGTCCGGTAGCTTCGAGCTCCGGCAACTGCACTTTGACCTGTTGCAATCCGGCATAATCGGGCGGCGTGATGTCGGTGATCGAACCCAGCGAATTACCGACGATTACGCGGAGTTGATTCAATCCCGCGTCCTGCGGCAGATTTTCCACCCAGATCGCGATCGATGCGTAACGGCCGCGGCACGGAGCGAGAGGCTCCGAACTCTGCGCGTTGGTGATGCGCCGGATCAGCACGGGAGTTTCGATCTGCCTCCGCTCCTGCGCCTCCACCCAGCCGTGCGGCTGCTTACGCCACGTGGTCCACATATATTGCGTCCCCACACCGTCGAGCATCAGCACTTGAAAATCCTGCGAGGTGGCGAACTCCAGCAGCTCGCGCGAAGTGAAGCGCACCCCGTCCCAGGTATCGATTCCTCCTCCTCCACCGCGATTTTGCAGGCCGCTGAACTGCAGCACCGCGATCCCGCCGGTCTTCATCACCTGGCGAATTTCCCGCAGATATGCAAACACCACATCGCGGCTGGGGATGTGCTGGAACACCGCGTAGGAATAAACGAAATCGAACGACTCCTCCGCGAACATGTCGAGGCTCGTTCCATTGGAAACGTGCACGAACGCGTTCGGCACATCGCTGAGCGTTTCTTTGGCGCGCGCGATCATTTCATCGGAAATGTCGATGCCGTGGATTTCCACGAATTTTCCGCTCATGGGGCGCATCAATCGGCCCGGCCCGCACCCGACTTCGAGCGCCTTCCACTCTCCGCGCCGCTCAATCGGCACGCGTTTCATCTGCGATTCCAGACGATTGACCACATCGGTCGCGGTAGCGAAGAAGGTGGCGTCATCGCAATCCCGGCCGCCAAATGCGACCCAATGATGCACGTCGTCACGCGCGCGAGTGTTCCAGTCCTCGCGCATTTGATCGGTTATGTCTTGGGGTGCGTCAGCCACTCGTTTACTTGCGGCTCGAGTAGCGATTGAGCTCCGCGCGCAGCGGCTCGAAGGAGGGCGGCGCTGTAACCGGGCCGGTCAGGATCTCGCGATTGGTGATCTTGCGGCCGTACAGCTCGGTGTTCCAATCCTCATCGGGACGAAGCGTCGCGCCGGTAAGCGATACGCCGGCGAACAATCCCTTGGCTCGTGACCAGGTGAGGATCTCCGCGGTCATCGCGGCATCGGTTTCAGCCTGCGCATTGCGCCCCACCGGTCCGGCTGCCGCCGCTGCGTCGCCGCCCAGCGTGAACTTGGTGGTCAGCAAACGGTCCATGCCTTTCTGATTCATCACCAGCATGAAGACGTCGGTTTCTTCGCCGCCGATTTGAAATCCAAAGCTGCCGCCTTCGACACGAATGGCGGCGGGAGCGGTCCAGCCTGCTCCGCCTTTTTTGCGGCACGACACGAATCCTCTGCCATACTTGCCGCCCACAATGAACGCGCCCTTCTTCAATCCCGGCACGATCATGATGCATTGCGCCTTATTGAGCAGATCCTGCGGGATCGCCTTATCGGGCGTACCCATCACGTCTTTGAACGCATCGGTGGCAGCCTGCAGGCGTTTCGGCGCGTCGGGCTCGGCAGCCGACAACATTCCGGCTCCGATGGCAAGCACAGCGAGCATTTTCAGCTTCATTTTTTATCCTCCAATAGGCACGTTATAGGAACGATGATACAGTAACGGATTCGTCCCGCGCCGGAGCGCGACGCCATCTCTCATCAACCATGCGCCAACTGATTCGCGGACTCGGGCTATCTGGCGCAACGGCACTGGTGGCCGGCTCGATGATCGGGTCGGGTGTGTTCTTCAAAGCCGCGGTGATGGCGCAGCTGGTGGGATCGCCCGCGATGGTTTTGGCGGCGTGGGGCGCGGCTGGATTGATGTCGCTGGCGGGTGCGCTCACTTACGCGGAACTTGGCGCGATGCTGCCCGAAGCGGGCGGCGAATACAACTATCTGCGCGCGGCCTACGGACCAATGCCGGCTTTCCTCGGTGGCTGGATGCGATCAGTGGTCGCTCCTGCGGGGAACGCGGCGCTGGGTGCTGGATTCGCCACGTTCTTATCGGCATTGATTCCCATGAACACGGTGTGGGCGAAGACCACGCTCCATCTGTTCGGTCGCGATGTGCCGTGGCAGTTCGGCGAAAAGGAAGTGGTGGCGGTGTCGCTGATCCTGCTGTTCGGCGCGGCGAATTGCGCCGGAGTGGCGTTCGGAGGAGGCGTGCAGACTGCGCTCACTGCGGCGAAGATCGGCGGGATTCTGATCATCATCGGCGGCGCGTATTTGTTTTCGAACGGATCGGTCGAGAATCTGCGAACATCGGCGAGCGCACATTTCACGGGGATTTCTGCATTCGGCGCGGCCGTGCTTTCGGCATTATGGGCGTGCGATGGATGGGCGTTCATGCCCATGGTGGCCGGCGAAATTCGCAATCCCGCTCGCAACGTGCCGCGCGCGCTGATCGCCGGAGTGCTGGGGGTGCTCACGCTCTACGGCTTGGTGAATCTTGCGTATTTCTACGCGCTGCCGTTCGACCAGGTTGCTGCGGCGAATTCGAACGCGCATCTGGACGCGTTGCCCATTGCCTCCGCTGTAGTCGCGACGTTCCTGGGCTCGCACGGGCCCGCCCTGTTTTCCCTCATCTGCCTGATCTCCATGGCCGGCGCGCTGAACGGAGTGATCCTGTCGCTGGCGCGCATGCCCTTCGCGATGTCGCGCGATGGATTGCTCGGAAAATCGTTCGGCGAAGTGTCGGCGGGCTCGCATGTGCCCCTCGTTTCGGTGATCGCGATCACGCTGTGGTCGGCGACGCTGGCGCTCTCGGGGACCTTCGATCAGTTGACCAACCTGACGATTTTCGGACAATGGATTTTCTACGGGCTCACCGGCGCTGCTGTGTTCGTGCTCCGCCGCAAGATGCCGGACCAGCCGAGGCCGTATCGCGTGATTCTTTATCCGCTGACGCCGCTGATTTTCGTGGCGTGCGCGGCGGGCTTGATCGTCAATAGTTTTGGATCGAATCCGGTGGAAGCGGCGGCGGGCGTAGTTCTGATCGCGCTGGGACTGCCGGTATATTTTTATTACCATCGAGATTCCAGGAGGAACACATGAAGATGAAAGACCGCGTAGCGGTGGTAACGGGCGCGGGTACGGGAATCGGCCGCGCGATCGCGGAAGGCTTCGCGCGCGAAGGCGCCAAGGTGGTGGTGAACTACAGTAAATCGCGCGAGGCAGCCGACGAAGTGGTCGCGGAGATCCAGAAACACGGTGGAACCGCGGTCGCGATCGGCGCGGACGTATCGAAACAAGCGCAGGCCAAGAAGCTGATGGAAGAAACGGTGGCGATCTACGGGCGGCTGGATTATTTGATTAACAACGCCGGCTGGTCGACCAGAATTCCGCATCATCAACTGGACGATCTCACCGACGAGATCTGGGACAAGACGCTCAACACCAATCTTCGCGGCGCGTTTTATTGCGCGCGCGCGGCAGTTCCGTATTTGAAGAAGCAGCCCGGCGCGGCGATCGTCAACATCGCATCGGTCGCGGCGTTGATGGGGCAGGGAAGTTCTCTGGCCTACGCGGCATCGAAGGGCGGCATGGTGACCATGACGAAGTCGCTGGCACGCGCTCTCGCGCCCGGTATTCGCGTGAACGCCGTGCTGCCTGGATTCGTCCGCACCCGATTCGCGGGATGGACCGAGGACGCATTCGCGGCATCGGAAAAAATCACGCCCTTGAAACGGCTCGCGACCGGTGAAGATATCGCCGAAGCGGCCATCTTTTTCGCCGCGCACGCGTCGGCGACCACCGGAGAAACCATCGTGTGCGACGGCGGCATCGCGCCGCTCGGTCCGTCGGTATGAACGATCAGCAGATTCTGTTCGCGAAAGAGAATCGTGTCGCGACCATCACGCTCAATCGTCCCGCCAAGCTCAACGCGTATTCGGAAACGATGGTGCATGAGATTCTTGGCGCCCTGGCCGATGCGCGCGACGACGATGAGATTCGCGCGGTGATCATCACCGCAACCGGACGTGGATTCTGTTCCGGCGGCGACATTGGAACCGATTTCCAATATCCAGCGCGTTACCGCGGCCACAAAATGGAATCTTTCTTAGAAATGCGCGAGAACATGCACGCGCTGATTCGATTCCTGTATCGCTTCGACAAGCCCGTAATCGCGGCGATCAACGGTGCGGCGGTTGCCGGTGGATTGACGCTGGCGCTGGCCTGCGATTTTCGGATCGCCGCCGAAAGCGCTCGCCTGGGCGACACCAGTCTCAAGTTCGGATTGATCCCCGACGAAGGCGGTGCGTATTTCTTTCCACGATTTCTGCCCCTGGATCGCGCGCTGAAGATGTCGCTGCTTTCTGAAATTTATCCCGCCAAGCAGGCGCTCGAATTGGGGCTGGTAACCGAAGTCGTGCCGGACGCCGAATTAATGAACGCCGCGAATGCGCTGGCGCAAAGGCTCGCCGATGGCCCGCCGATTGCTATTCGTCTCACCAAGAGAATGATGTACAAGCAGCGGACCATGGAACTCGACAACGCCTTGGAAGACGCCGCGATGGCGACACTGGTGTCGAATTACACCGAAGACGTCAAGGAAGGCACCGCGGCGTTTCACGAAAAGCGCAAACCGAACTTCAAGGGAAAATGAGTAGCGCAGGCGATCGATTTTTGTCGCCTGCGAGTCACTACCGGAAAGTGAGAGAGATGAAAGCTTGGAGAGTAACTGCCTGGGGCGAGCCGGAAACGATGACGCTCGAATCGATCCCGGTTCCCGAACCGGGCGAAGGGCAAGTCCGGATTCGCAATCATGCGGCGGCGCTGAATTTTTTCGACATCTTGCAAGTGCAGGGCAAGTATCAGATCAAGCCGCCGTTTCCGTTCACGCCGGGCGCGGAGACTGCGGGCGTGATCGATGCGGTCGGCCCCAACGTCGCGAATTTCAATCCGGGCGATCGTGTGATCGCGATGACGCACGGCAGCGGCTTCGCGGAATATTCGCTCGCGCCGGCGACCAGTGTGTTCGCGATGCCGCGAAGCGATGAGCTTCGCCGAAGGCGCCGCCATGCCGATCGTGTTCCATACTTCTTATTTCGCCTTTACGCATCGAACTACGATTCACAGCGGCGAATGGGTGCTGGTGCACGCGGGCGCGAGCGGAGTGGGGATGTCGGCGATCCAGATCGCGAAAGCTTTGGGCGCGAAGGTGATTGCGACGGCGGGGAGCGCGGAGAAGCTCGAATTCTCGAAACAGCAGGGCGCGGATCATGTGCTCGACTACAGCGACGGCACCTGGGTGGATCGTGTAAAAGAGATTACCGGTCGCGGCGCGGACGTAATCTACGATCCGGTCGGAGGCGATGTATTCGACCTCTCTTCAAAGTGCATCGCGCCGGAGGGACGGCTGCTGGTGATCGGATTCGCCAGCGGGCGAATTCCTTCGATCGCCGCGAATCGCGTGCTGCTGAAAAACATGTCGCTGGTCGGCGTGCTATGGGGAGGATACGTGCAGTTGCATCGCGAATATCCGGCCATCGCGCACGCGGGTTTGATGAAGATGTATGCGGCCGGGCAGATCAAGCCGGCCGTCGGCGCGACGTACGCGCTTGCCGATGTGCCGCGCGCGCTGCGCGATCTCGCCAATCGGAAGGTGATGGGTAAAGCCGTCATCGGATTTGGAACTTAAAGTGCCGTTCGATCTCCAGCCCGTGTTGACCGGCGAATTGATCGAGCTGCGGCCCATGCGGCTTTCCGATTTTCGCGATCTGTACCTGGTCGCCTCCGATCCTCTGATCTGGGAGCAGCATCCCGCACGCGATCGTTATAAAGAGGAAGTGTTTGCCGAATTCTTTCGCGAAGGCCTGGCCTCGGGCGGCGCGTTCATCGCGTTCGACCGCAAGACCGACCTGATGATCGGCTCATCCCGCTTCCACGGCTATGACGAAGAAAAGAGCGAGATCGAAATCGGCTGGACGTTCCTGGCGCGCACGCATTGGGGCGGGGCGTTCAATGGCGAGATGAAGCGGATGATGCTCGATCACGCGTTTCAGTTCGTCGATAGCGTGATTTTCATCATCGGGCCGCAAAATCTTCGGTCGCAGAAGGCCGTTCAGAAAATCGGCGCGGTTCGCGATGGGTCGAAGACGGATGCGAGGGGCATGGAGGCCTTCGTCTATCGAATCCGGCGCGCCGGGCGCGTGTGAGAATAGAGTCATGACGATCGAAGAGCTGCAAACTCGTCTGGAAAAAAATCTCACGGAAGCGCTGGAACACGAGGTCAAGCTTCCCGAGGGAATTCACCCTCGCGTGAAGATCGAAGCAAAACTTACCGTCGAGGGGGATTCCCTTGTCTGGAATCCGCGATCGGGAGATGCCATTGTGATCGGATTCAATCTGGAGGATGTGATCAAGTTACGAAAGAGCGGCCCGATGGTATTCAAGCCCGTTCCGATTCGCGGTGAGCCTATCTCGGAAACAGTGATCCGGGATAGAGGAGAACGTTGAGCGTTTTTTTTCTCGATACCAGCGCGGTTGTCAAACTGTACCTGGAGGAGAAAGGCTCGCTTGAGCTCCTTCAAACTGTTAACCCGAACGATCACTTGTTGGTGATCCTCACCCTCACAGAAGTCGAATTTCGATCCGCGATTCGAAAGCGGCAGCGGCTCGGCGACATCAGCCCGAACAACGCCGGAGATTTAATTGTGTTGTTCGAAAAGCATCTCGAGAAGAATTATGCGCGAGTGTCGGCGACTCTTGAGATCCAAACACTGGCGAAGGGATTTGTCGACCGCTATGTCTTGCGAGCGTATGACGCCATGCAATTGGCGGCATGCGTGGCATCACCGCATTGGTTTTTCGACAAAGCAGTTTTTGTTAGCGCGGACACGGCACTGAATCGAGCCGCCGCTGCCGAGGGGTTAGTTGTCTTCAATCCGACAATCGACCCCACACGCGACCCATCGTAAATGTTTGTACGCTCCCAACCCCGCTCGTCCCTTGACAGGCGACCGCTTGGATGGTACAAACACTCTTAACCATCTGGAGAATCGATCATTCTATGCTGAACGCGATTAATGTCCCCGCGACGGGACGGATGATGAGACTAGCTTGCCTGGCTGCTGGGACGCTGCTTGCGGTGAACGTTGTCGCCCAGGCCCCCAGGCCTGCGGCGGCCAAGCCGGCGGCGGCGAACTCGCGAATTCCGCGCGGACCCGATGGCCACCCGAATTTGAACGGCGTGTGGCAGGTGATGAACACCGCCAATTGGGATCTCTCGCCGCACAACGCGCAGCAGAGCCTGGTGCTGGATGCCGGTGCTCAGCTTGCCGAGCCCGCTGGAATCGGCGTGGTGGAAGGCGGCGAAATTCCGTATCTGCCGGCCGCCCTCGCCAAGAAAAAAGAGAACTACGCCACTCGTCAGAAGACCGACCCGGAAGTGCGCTGCTATCTGCCGGGCGTTCCGCGCGCCACCTACATGCCGTTCCCGTTTGAGATTTTCCAGAGCAACAAGTACATGGCGATCGCCTATGAATACGATGGCGCGTTCCGCAACATCTATTTGAAGGATCCTGGTCCGGCGCCGATCGACACCTGGATGGGCCAGTCCTACGGCAAGTGGGAAGGCGACACCCTCGTGGTCGACGTCACCGGTCTCGACAAGCGCACCTGGTTCGATCGCGCGGGCGATTATCACAGCGATGAGCTGCACGTCGTCGAGCGTTATACGATGACCAGCCCCGAAGTGATCCAATACGAGGCCACCATCACTGATCCGCAGGTGTATTCGCGCCCCTGGAAGATCAGCATGCCGATCTACAAGCACGTCGAAAAGGGCGCGCAGCTTCTCGAGTTCAAGTGTGTGGAGTTCGTGGAAGACTTGATGTACGGTCAGTTCGAAAAGAAAAAGTAAGCTCGCGGTCAACGTCAGACCAAGGAGTGCCTATGAGTTCTCGGTTGCTTCTCTCGTTCGGTTGCGCGGCCGCGTTGGCCGTCACCGTGGTCGCTCAGGATAAGCCGGCGCCGGCCGCAAAGTCGACGTCGAAGAAGGCTTACACCGTGCCCCGGCTTCCCGACGGGCATCCCGACCTGCAGGGCAATTGGACCAACGCGACCCTCACTCCGCTGCAGCGTCTTCCACAGTTCGCCAACAAGCCGACAATCACTGACGCCGAGGCAAAGGCGTTCGAAACGTCAACGGTCGACAACACCTACGCCGACAAGCGCAGCGGCAATGCCGAACAGGATCGCGATCACGCCTACAACGCGCTGTTTTTCGATCGCGGCAATAACCTGGAACGCGTGGACGGCCAGGCTCGCACGTCGTTGATTATCGATCCGGCGGATGGGCATGTTCCTCCGCGGGCCGACGGCCGGGGCGCGATGGGACGTGGCGGCCGCGGCGGTGGACGAGGACGCGCTGCTGCTGGTGCGGCTCCGGACGCAGCGGAAGAAGGCGCGGCGCGTGGCGCGGCCATCGGAAGATTCGACAGCGTGAAGGATCGGCCGCTCGGTGAGCGCTGCCTGCTCGGCTTCGGATCCACTTCAGGTCCGCCGATGATGCCGGTGCTGTACAACAACAACTATCAGATCGTGCAGACCCCCGACGCCGTGATGATCATGGTCGAAATGGTGCACGATGTCCGCATGGTTCGCATGAATGCGCGAGCATCTGCCCCAATACGATGCGGAAATGGCTGGGCGATTCAGTGGGTCGTTGGGACGGCGACACGCTGGTGGTCGACACCACCAATTTCACCACCAAGACGCACTACCAGGGCGCAACCGACAATCTGCATGTGATCGAGCGCTTCCAGCGCGTCGACGATCATACGATTCTCTATCGCTTTACGGTGGAAGATCCGCACACCTGGACCCGTCCGTGGACCGCGGAATATCCGTTCCTGGCCACCAACGACCATATTTACGAATACGCTTGCCACGAAGGCAACTACGCCATGCCGGACATCCTCGGCGGCGCCCGCAAGGACGACGCAGCCAAAAAGCCGTAAGGTTCGGTAAATATCGGCCACCGAGCCTGTTACGAACAAAGTTCGGTAGTAGAATTGAGTTATCCGATCGAGTGTTTTGAGCAAGAAGCTACAAGGAGATCAAAGATAATGAAACGGAAACTGGCGATTGCGGCGGGTCTCATGGGACTCCTGGGCGCGGCGGTTCCGGCCTGGGCGCATCACGCGTTCGCGGCCGAATTCGACGCCAAGAAGCCCGTGCACCTGGAAGGCACACTGACTGAAGTCGAGCTGATCAATCCGCATTCCTGGATTCATGTGGATGTGAAGGGTGCCGACGGCACCGTCACCAACTGGATGGTCGAAGCAGGCAGCCCGAACGTGCTGTTGCGCCGCGGCTTCAACAAGAACACCATCGCGAAGGGCACCCTGGTCATCGTCGAAGGCTATCAGTCCAAGGACGGCTCCAATCGCGCCAACGGCCGCGACATCACGCTGCCGAACGGACAGAAGCTGTTCCTCGGTTCGACCGGAACCGGCGCTCCCTACGATCCTGAGAAGAAAGATAAGTAGTCTCTCTCCGGTGATCTCTTGAGGGCGAAGCTCTCGATCTCGATAACGCTTGGGCTGGCGTGTCTCTGCTTGCAGACCGCGCCAGTCTGGGCCCAATCCAAGGCAGCGGCTCCCGCTCATTGGGTCGGTACCTGGTCGACCTCGCCCGTCATTCAGTACCAAACCCCTCCTCCACCGCCCCCCGGCTCTACTGCTCCCGCCCGCGCGGGGCAGCCTCCTCCTGCTTTCGGCGGCGCCACATTTCGCGAAATCATCCATGTGAGTATTGGCGGATCGAAAGCCCGCGTGGTGCTCAGCAACGCGTTTGGAACGGCTCCCTTATCGATCTCAGCCGCTACCCTTGGGAAGGCGAGCTTCACGGAATCGACCGTAAATGTTCCAGCCACCGCAACACGCCCGGCGGCGACGCGAATCGACAAGACATTTTCCCTGGTCGCCGATTCCGCCAAGCCGATCACCTTCGCGGGGCAGCCCTCGGTCACGATTCCGCCCGCGGCCTCCATGATCAGCGACCCGGTCGATATCACGTTCACCGGCGCGAGCGATCTGGCCATCGATCTCTTTTTTCCGAATGAGATGATCGCGCCCACTTCACCGCTCACCTATCATTCGGGCGCCTATCAGACCAACTATCTATCGAAGCCCGGGAATTTCGCCGGCAAAGAGCTGGACGTCGCGCGCAACCTCAATTCCTGGTATTTTCTCTCGCGCGTTGAAGTGAACGCACCCGCTTCCGCCGGCGCGATCATTGCTTTCGGCGATTCCATCACGGACGGAACCGCTTCGATGCTCAATTCCAATCATCGCTGGCCGGATCTGCTCGCCGCGCGGCTCGCCAAAGACAAGGCTGCGAACGCCACAGCGATGCTGAATGAGGCGATCGCGGGAAATCGATTGTTGAGCGAATGGATGATTCCGTTCGGGATCAATGCGCTCGCCCGCTTCGATCGCGACGTGCTGGCGCTGCCCGGCACAAAGTATATGGTGGTGCTCGAAGGCATCAACGACATTGGAGCGGGGCGAACCGGACCTGCGCCGTCAGCCGAAGAATTGATCGCCGCGCATCAGCAGATGATCAAACGCGCCCACGATCATGGCTTGAAAATCTACGGAGCGACGCTCACGCCGTTTGAAGGCGCGGCCTATTTTACCCCCGATGGCGAAGTGAAACGCAAAGCCGTCAACAATTGGATGCGCACTGCCAAAGGTCCCGATACCTACGACGGCGTCATCGATTTCGACCAGGCCACGCGCGATTCGGCAAATCCTACGAAATTCAACCCTACCTACGATTCAGGCGACCATCTCCACCCCAATAATGCCGGATATGAGGCGATGGCCGCGGCGATCGATCTGAAGTTATTCGAATCCCCCACTCGTCGTTAACTGCGACCAACGCGCTCCATACCTGTCGCGCCTCGAACCCGTTAACGGACAATCGCTAAGATGCCGCGGCCGTCGCGTCCGATCCCTATGAAGAAGAAAATGCGGTGCCCGTGGCGAAGAAACTGCCGGGTCATGACTCGATTCGTGCCAGCCCGGGTTTAAGTGACTGACCTTCCAACGAGTTAAGAGATGACCACTCTGGAAAGCGACGTGCATAACCAAGGGGAAGGCATCTTAACTAAGTCGCCGAAGAAGGGTGGTCAACTCGTGGGAACGTCAAAACATTCATCCATTCGCGTTCTGGTGGTTGACGACGACGCCGAGCAGCGGACCATGATCACTCAAGTGGTTGCTGCGCATGGGTTTTGCTCGCAATCGGCCTCCGATGGCGCGGAAGCATTGCAACTCCATCAGCGAACTCCCGCGGACGTGATCGTCACCGATCTGATGATGCCCACCATGGATGGCTTCGAGTTGCTGCGCAATCTGGAAGCCAACGGCGACCGCACCCCTACCATCGTACTCACCGGATTCGGCAGCATCGAAAAAGCCATCTCCATCGTCCACGATCTGCGCGCCTTCTGGTTCCTGGAAAAGCCCATTCAGGCGCGTATTCTGTGCACGCTGCTGGAGCGCGCGGTGATGCAGAAGCGCCTGCTCGACGAAACCAGGCTGCTGAGCCGCCAGTTGAGCCATCAGCGGAATGCTGGGTGATATGGTCGGCAGCACGCCGGAAATGCGCCAGGTGTATTCACTGATCAGCCAGGTCGCGCCGACCTCCGCCGCAGTGCTGATCACCGGCGAGAGTGGCACCGGCAAGGAACTGGTGGCGCGTGCGCTGCACAACTCCAGCCCGCGCTCGGTCGGACCGTTTATCGCGGTCAATTGCGCGGCCATGCCGGAGACGCTGATGGAAAGCGAATTGTTCGGGCACGAGAAAGGCGCGTTCACGGGCGCGGTAGAACGTCATGCGGGGTGCTTTGAGCAGGCGCATTCAGGTACGGTTCTGCTGGACGAAATCGGCGACATGCCGGTCGCGACGCAGGCCAAGCTGCTGCGCGTGCTGGAGGATCATACGGTGCGCCGGCTGGGGGGCAAGAGCGATATCCCAGTGGACGTGCGCGTGATCGCCGCCACCAATCGATCGCCGGAGCAGGCCATTCAGGACAAGCTGCTGCGCGAGGATCTGTATTATCGCCTGAACGTATTCCGCATCGCGCTCCCACCGTTGCGTGAGCGCAAAGAAGACATCCCGGTCATCTGCGAGGCCATTCTTTCGAACCTGAATCAGAAGCATGGATGCCACGTGGGGTCGATTCACGCCGATGTGCTCGAATCATTCCAGCAGGCAGCGTGGCCAGGAAATATTCGCCAGCTTCGAAATGTGCTGGAGCGTGCGGTGATCGTCGCTGGCGAAGGCGCCATTATGCGGCACCATCTCTCGCCGGGTTGGAATGGAGGGGTGGTGCCATCCCTCTCCGCGCCCCAGCCGGAACCAGCCACCGATGAGAACGAGTTGCGGATTCGCGTTGGCCCACAGATGCGCGACATTGAAGAGCAGTACATGAAGCTGGTGCTCAAGCACACCAACAACAACAAGACCAGGGCCGCCAAGATCCTCGGCATAAGCATCCGGACGTTGCAGAATCGGCTGAGCGAACTCGCCAGCGCGGAAGCCTCTCACTCCGTCGCCACAGGCGATTAACGCGCGTTTTCTTCCACGCAAATCTTACGTTGCTGTACCGTGACATTCGGCAAGATGTGCCGATGCATGCCGCGCCATGCCGCATAAGTCATTCGAACCAGAAGAGTGGTGATCAGGCTGCAGTACTACTACTGGACTGGCAAGACCGGTTCGAATCACAAAACAAGGAGTTGGAATTCATATGAACTCGGATCAATTGGCCGGCAAGTGGCAACAGATGAAGGGCGAGGCCAAGACTCAGTGGGGCAAGCTGACGGACGACGATTTGATGTCGATCAGCGGACAGAAGGATAAACTGATCGGCAAGCTGCAGGAGCGCTACGGCTACGCGAAAGAAGAAGCGAACCGCCGCGTGGACGAATGGCTCAGCTCGAGCGCATCGATGGGCGGTTCGACGAAAGATCAGCAGAACAAGCAGCCCAACCAGCAGGGTAATAAGCAGCCCAACCAGCAGCCTAACCAGCAGACGAGCAAGAACGTTCCAAACGAGGAGTTCGCGCACAAGCGCTAGCCGCCCAGCGGAGGATCGCAAAAAGGACGGGAGGATTTCAAGATGACGAAAAGAGTCGTGTTCCTGACATACGCGGTGCCGATGGCGCTTATGCTGATCAGCTTCGCCGCGTTCCTGCTGTACGTGCCGCTCATGACGGCGGCAGTGGTCTGCGCGATTGTGGTCGTCCTGGTCCTTTCGTTCCTGTTGGGCATGGCCGCCGGTGGCCGCAGGATTCGGATCTCGCGCATGACGCGGAGGCCATTGCCCGATCGGCATTTGACGAATGACGCGATCCATCAATCATGAGTTGCGAAACTACATTGCAGTTTTCGGGATCAAGCAAACGGAGGTTAGTCTATGAAGAGTCTCGCAATCATGTGCGCGGGTGTGCTGGGCGCTTGCCTGGTGAACGCGCAGGAGTATCAAAGATTCACGTTTGACGCCGGAGCCGGCTTCTCGCAGCCGGTTGGAAACACCGGGCGTCACCTGGATGTGGGGTGGAACGCAGGGCTCGGCGCAGGCATGAATTTCAACCAGTATTTCGGCCTGATGGTGCAAGCCAACTACACCGACATGGGCATCAACAGCGCAATACTGAACAATGTCGGAGTACCCGGCGGCGATGTCTCCATCTGGTCGTTTACTCTCGATCCGCGCGTCCATCTCACGCCCAAGGGTCACTTCGATCTGTACCTCGTAGGCGGCGGCGGATGGTACCGGCGCAATCAGGAGTTCACGGCTCCCGGTACTGCCATCATCGGTGATCCCTTCTTCGGGTTTGTTCCAGTGGGAGTTAATCAGGTGCTGGCATCAAATTCCGTCAACAAGCCGGGCTACAACGTCGGCGCGGGTATGGCGCTCGGGACGAAATGGCACGCCAAGTTTTTCGCAGAAGCACGCTGGAATCATATGTTTCTTGATACCGTGCATGACGATTGGATTCCGGTCACCTTCGGGGTGACATTCTAAACGTCTCTTTTCCGTCCAATCATCCTTGGCGGCTCGTTACGACGGGCCGCCTTTTTTCGCAGCGATGTCGGCGCGAAGGCGGCGCATGCCGCGCAGCCAGCGATCGTAATCGCTCGACTTGCGCCGGAAATATTCGGCCACGTCGGGATGCGGAAGGATCAGGAATCGCTCGTCTCCCAGGCCCTCGATCACAGCGTCGGCGACCTGATCGGCCGAAACCGACCCCTCCATCAGGAAGTTATTCGGATCCTGCATCAGCATATTGGTGCGCACGCCCTGTGGGCAGATCGCCGAAACGCGAATGCCGCGGTCGCCGTAGGTCATGGAAATCCATTCAGCCAGCGCCAGCGAAGCATGCTTCGTCACCGCGTAAATCGCCGATTCCATCGAGGTCAGCAGGCCCGCCGCGGAAACCGTCTGCAGCAGATAACCCTGGCCGCGCTCCAGCATTTTCGGCAGCACCGCGCGCGCCGCGTAGATGTGCGCCATCACATGGATGTCGCGCATCCGCGCCCAGTCTTCGTTCGGTGCTTCGACTCCGCCGGGAATGAAGATGCCCGCGTTGGAACAGAACAGATCGATGGCGCCGTAGCGCGACTCGGCTTGGTGGACCAGATTCTGAATCTCAGATTCCTTGCCGACGTCGACACGCAGCCCGAATCCGCCCACCTCTTTCGCGACACGCTCAGCTCCCGCGCCGTCGATATCGCAGACCACCAGAGCTCGCGCGCCTTCTTTGTGGAATCGCCGCGCGAGGGCTTCGCCGATCCCGTTCGCCGCGCCGGTAATTACGGCGACTTTATCTTTGATCTGCATCTGTTGATGTTATCGCGACGGAGCGAGCGTGGCGCAGGCTCTCCAGCCTGCTGCGCCGAGAGTCGTCTCGGCGCTTCCGATCTAAACCGGGCGCATGCCGCGGTGTTCATTCTCATTCTGCTCCCACTCACGCTGCGGCTTGCGAACGCAATAGTAGATGCCCGCGCCAATGAAGCTACCCAGCAGAATGATCAGGATCCAGACAATTTTGGTGTTGCCCGTGTCGGCCTCTTTGGTGGCGCAGTCGATGATCATCCAAATCCAAAAAATGGTGACGACCGCGACCAACGCAAGCATGAACATTCCGACGATGGATCCCATGCTTAGAGGATACTCCGATACAATGATTGCCAAATGCGGCGGGTGACGATCATTTGGGCGTCGCTGATTGCCCTGTCCCTTTCATGCTCGCGCGCACAGGTCCCCGCTTTCTCAGATCGAGACGAAAAGAAATTCGCGAGCGTGGCGGGCCGGGTCACCGGAATGGGCGGCGATCCTCTGCCGAAAGCTTTGGTCTCGTTATCGAAACCCGGTCAGGAGCGCGACAATTGGCAAGCCTTGGCGGTCGCGACCACCGATGCCTCGGGCAGTTTTCTGTTCGCTGGAATTCCTCCCGGCACGTATTCTGTCGTCGCCGACCACCGCGGCTATCTGACCGGCACGTACGGGCGTAAACGATCGACCCAGGAGTTAACCGGCTTCACTCCGCTGGTGCTGGCGGCGGGCGATGAGGTTCGCGGAATCAATATTGAGCTGATTCAGATGTCGTCGATATCGGGAAAGGCGGTCGATCAGGACGGCGAGCCGGTAGAAAAAGTGTATGCCGCCGCGGTTGTGGTGACGTACCGGTTTGGTGGCCGCTGGCAGCAGCAATTAGCCAACGTCCAGACCGACGATCGTGGTGAGTTTCGGATCAGCGGCTTAGGGCCGGGGCGGGTCTATCTGCAGTTCACCCCTGATCCAACTCGTACGATTTTCACCCAAGTCAACGGTAATCCTGCCATCAAAACAAACCAAACGCAAGAACGCGACCTCCCGACGTACTATCCGGGAGGCACGAATTTCAGTGATGCAGTCCCGATCACATTAGCTCCGGGACAGGACGTGGGCGGCATCGTGGTGCAACTTGCGCGCTCGCGCGTGTATCACGTGCGGGGGAAGGTTGAAGGCGCTCTTCCGTCGGGTCCGCTGCGCATCCGGATTTCTACTGGCGACGAGCAGGGGCTCGGTGGCGATCTCGCGCTTGCCCCGGTGCGGGAAGGGAAGTTCGACGTCGGAGAGATTCCGCCGGGTAGTTACACGATCGCCGCCGAAGATGACAATCGCAAAGGTCCGGTGGCCTTCGCGCTCCTTCGTGTGGGGGATCATGATGCTCGAGTTGGTGCTCACGGTGCGGCCCGCGGAAGCACTCGCTGGAACGTTAAAGATCGAAAGTGGCGCGTCACAAGAACACCTCATCGCGATCAAAGGAGTTGAGATCGACCTGGAAACGACAAATCGGCGCCAATGGACCAATCCCTCCGACGACGGCGCGTTTGCGATCGCAGATGTGTTGCCGAGAACCTATCGAATCGCTTTCGATCACCTCCCTGAGGGAAGCTATCCGAAATCGATCACCGTAGGAGGGCGGAACGTCCTGGGCGAGAAATTGGACCTGAGTGCGGGCGTCGCGGGGGCATCGCTCGATGTGGTGGTCTCGATGCTGTCAGCGGAAATTGAAGGTAACGTCACAGTGGCTGACGGCGAGACGATGGCGGGAACGTCAGATCGTTCTGATTCCGGAGACCGATGAACCGGAGAGCCGGTGGAAGTAGCAAGGTCGGAAGTGTGAATTCAAACGGCCAGTACAAGCTGAACGGGCTCGCGCCGGGTACGTACCGGTTGTTCGCGGTAGAGCAGATAGAGCGGGGTGCGGAATTCGATCCCGATTCGGCGAAGGCTACACGCCAGCCGCGGCCTGAAAATCACGATCGAGCAGAGCGACAAGAAGCAGTTCACACTGAAACGGATCTCGCTCGCCCAGTTGAACGAAGACGAGCGCAATCCGCCGCAGTGACGCTCAACCCGAGACTTTTGCGCTCAGCAACAGCCACATCTTCTGCCAGGTCGGCACGCGAATGCGGCGGGCCAGCACATCGTAGTTCGATTCCACAATCCGATCCAGCAGCGTTGAATACACGCCGATCAGCGCTTTCAGAGACGCGCGGCTGTCGCGATGAATCATTCCGACCAGCGGAGCGGCCTCGTTGAAATAGCGGCGCGCGCGATCGGCTTCGAACTTCATCAGCGCCGCGAAATTCTCCCACGGCGTCGCCCCCCTCATGAACTCCACTTCCGACACGTCGAAGCGCAGCAGGTCTTCGAGCGGAATATACATGCGTCCCTTTTCAGCATCCTCACGCACGTCGCGAAGAATGTTGGTGAGCTGAAATGCGATCCCGCATTTTTCGGCCAGTTCCAAAGCCTTCGCGATCATCGAATCCGAAGATATGAATGATAGTCAGGCCGACTACGCTCGCCACGTGATAGCAGTAGTCGTAAAGTTCGTCGAAGGTCTTGACGCGCCGCGGCTCCAGATCCGAGCTGACGCCGTCGATCATGTCGAAGAAATATTCGTGCGGAATTTTGAATCGCTCCACCGAATCGACGAACGCCGGCCAAAGTTCATGATCGGGCGCGGTTCCGGCCAGCGCGGCGTCCAGATCGGATCGCCAGCGCGCGATCGCTCCAGCGCGGTCGGCGATGCTCTCGTCGTCCGCTAAATCGTCGCAGTAGCGCATGAAAGCATAGATCGCGCACATGGCGCGCCGCTGCGGCAGCGTCAGCAGGAGAAATGAGTAATAGAAATTCTTGGCTTGTGATCGCGCAACCTGCGTGCACCACTCATACGATCGGTCGAGCGGCGTTACCGGAATCATGCGGCCCGCGAAAATGCTCGGCGGGTGATCGCGCCGAGCAGTAATCCCACGCGTTCGACTTTCGATACCGCCGGCCGCCCGCGCGAGCACATCGTAATTCTGGCGCTCGATCTTTTCGAGCACCTTCAGCCCGCCGCGGCTGAACAGTTCGAGATCGATCGCCAGACGCCGGTCCACCTGATCGGCCAACGGCAGCCCTTTGAGAAATAACCCGCGCGCGACCTCGACCGACTTCCTTCATCGCCGCGCGAAAATGATCGTCGAACTTGCGCGTCGCGATAGCGTCGACGGACGATCCGTTGCGCTCCAGCACATCGAGCGGAAGATACACCCGGTCCTTCTTCCAATCGACCGTAACGTCCTGCCAGAAATTCGCGAGCTGCAGCGCCGTGCACGTCGCATCCGACAATCGCTAGCGAGCCCGCGTCGCGATAGCCGCACAGTCCCAGCACCAGCCGCCCGACGGGATTCGCCGAATAGCGGCAATATTCAAACACCTCCTCGAAATTGCGATAACGCGTGATGGTCTGATCCTGCTCGAACGCGGTGATCAGATCGGCAAAAGGATCGATCGGCAACTGGTGGCGCTCCGCCGTCCCTGCGGAGCGCCACAAAAACGGGATGCGAAGCCGCCCCGCATACATCCTCTGAAGCTCGCCGCGCCACCACCCGAGCAATCGCAGACTCTCCTCGGTGTCGCCGATCTCATCGCCTAAATCGTCGGCCCAGCGGCAGAACGAGTAGACATTGTAGAAATCCTGATGCAGGCGCTTGGGCAGCAGAAAGCTGACGACGTGAAAATTTTCGTAGTGATGCGTCGCCAGCCAGCGCGTGTAGTCGAGCGACTCCGGCAAGCGTCCACTGCCTGTTCATGCTCGCGGGATTGCGAGAAAGTCGGTGGGGCCGAGAAACACGGGCGTCTTAAGGGAATGATCGCGGTTTTCAGATGCCCGTTGTGGCTCATCAGGTGCTGCATCACTTCGAGCAAGTTGGTCAGCGGCTCCACGCGATTCACCAAATCCTTGCGCCGAAATGTAGCCGCGGCTCACGATCTCCAGCGCCTTGCGGATCAGTGCCGGCGTGTGATGGAAGCTCGCCTTGCAGGTAAGTCTCGGAATAATGCAGCAGGCGCGTATCGAGGTCGAATTGCGTCCCGCTGGGGCAGCCGCCGAAGAAATTGACTACGCCGCCGCGGCGCAGCAATCGCACCGCGAGCTGCCATATCTTCCGGCAAGCCCGACTGCTTCGATCACCACGTCGGCGCCGCGACCCCGGTCATCTCGCGAACCGGACCGCACACATCCGCGCCGTCGCTATTGACGATCACGTCATCCGCGCCCATCGCCAGCGCGCGTTCAAGCTGCGTCTGCCGCCGTCCGATCGCGATCACCCGTGCGCTGTACACAGCCTTCGCCATGCGCACGAACATCATGCCGATGGGCCCCAGGCCGATCACCGCGATGGTATCGCCGGGGCGCAGGCCCGTTTCTTCCAGGCCGCGCAGCACGCAGGCCAAAGGTTCCACCAGCGCGGCGTCCTGATAGCTGACGTGCGCCGGCACGTGCAGCATGTTCTTCTGGACGATCCGCTCCGGAATGCGAATATATTCGGCGTACGCGCCGTTGTTGAACAGCAGATCCTCGCACAGATTTTCCTGCCCGCGGCTTGCAATAGAAGCACTCGCCGCAAGGCGCCGAATTCGCGGCGACCACGCGATCCCCGATCTCAAAGCCCTGGACGTCCTGGCCCATCGCGACGATATCGCCCGCCAGTTCATGCCCGAACAGCGACGGCGGCTGGATCATGCGAGCATGGTAGCCCCGGCGGAAAACTTTGACGTCAGTGCCGCAGGTGAGTGCCGCGCGCACGCGCACCAGCACGTCACCCTTTTCAATCCCGGGCACTTCCACCTGTTCGATACTGAGCCGCTCTTTTCCGTACAGCACCGCGGCCGTCATCTGCTGACTCAAATCACTCACCTGTGGCGTTTCACCTCTGGGGGTGTACTACTATCTTCAACGATCCTTCATCCGGATGCAACGCGCGCTCGATGCCCTGATGGATCTCAGCCAGCGGAAACCGATGAGAAATCAGGTCTTCCACCGGCAGAGCCCCGCTAAAAACCAGTTCCGCCGATTCGCGCTGCAGATCCACCGAAGCGCTGTAGGATCCGCACAAAGTTCGCTCTCCCATACAGACGTCCGCGCCCGATACTTCGATTCGCTCTTGATGCGAAGTTTGGGCGAATAATAGGATCTTGCGCGCCCGGCCGCGTGCAAGCCACCGCCTGTTGGACGATTCCTTTCGCCGATGCCGCGATAATCACGATATCCGCGCCGCGGCCGTCGGTCATGGCGCGAACGGCATCGTTGAACTTCGCGTCGCGCGGATCGAACGCTTCTTGCGCCCCGAATTTCACCGCCAGTTTGCGCCGCGATTCCATAGTGTCGGTGGCGAGGATTTTGCGCACCCGACCCTCGACACGATCATTGTGAAAATCAGCCCGATCGGACCCTGACCCAGAATCACGACCACGTCTTCCGGCTGCGGATCGATCTGGTGCACTCCCTTGACGCACGTGTTCACCGGTTCGACGAAGCACGCCTGATCGAACGAGACGCCATCCGGAATTTTTTCGACGCCCTGCTCGACAATCCAGTCCATGGCACGCACGTATTGCGAGAATCCGCCGCCAGCCGGCTCGTACCCGGCAGTAACTCCGACCTTCTTATATACGGGACACTGCGCGTAAAGTTTCTTGCGGCAATAAAAACATTTCCCGCAAGGAATGTGATGGAACACGATCACACGATCGCCGATTGCATAGCGCGTCACGCCCTCGCCGACCGCCGCGACCACGCCCGCGGTTTCGTGCCCGTAAATACGCGGCGCCGCGAGCAGATTGTATTCGATCTTCTTGAGATCGGTGTGGCAGATGCCGCAGGATTCCACCCGAATCAGAATCTCGCCCGGCCCGATTTCAGGAACCGGAACCCGTTCCACGGCGACCACGCTGGCGCCCTTATACACTGCGGCCTGCATGGTGCGTGAAGAAGATTCGGCCGTACCTTGAGCTACGCGGCTAGAGTCGGCAGTGAGCAAAATAGTCCCCCAACGATCGAGCTGCAATGCGGCAGTTGCGATCCAAGCGTAGCAGAGCCGGAACCCTGCTGAAAGGGCTTGCGAGCGCAGCCAGCGCAATGCGCGATCTGGAAAAGCGGCCGTCCGGGCCGCGATATAAATTGAAATCGAGAGGCATATCTTCGTCGGCCCGATCGGAAACCGCGCGGATCACATGGAACGGAACGCCCCATTCGCGGGCCTTTTCCGCCAATGCCGCCGATTCCATATCAACCGCGGCCGCGCCAGTCGATTCGCGCAGTTCACGCTTTTCCGCGGCGGTGACCGCAACCCGATCGATGGTCGTCGAGTTCCCGCACGATATCCCCAACCTGAAGCGCCGGATCGAGCGCCCCACAGAACCCTGTGCTGATGATTCCTTCTACGTCCATTCGTTTCCCTAAAGGCTCAGTTGCCAGCCTCGCGCCGGGCCCGTTGGCGATCAGAATCCAACGGTCGCCGTTAAATTCCACTTCACAACAAAACTCTGCCGTTAATCGGCGGTCAACCGCTCCTTCTAGTCGCGGCTCATTGTCTACGCCATAACGAGCCGCGACCAAAGGGAGCGGTTCAACCTTCGGGTTCCGCTCGCGCCCCGCAAAAACAAATTCCAGCTCCCGCTTCTCCGCCGCGACAACTAGCCAGGTCCTAACAGTAGGCATTCGCCCGAAACCACTCAATCGCCCGCCGAATCGCCTCGCGAGCATAACCCGGCGAATATCCCAACTCCCGCGCCGCCTTATCGTGCCGCACCCACATTTTCTTTTTCGACATCCGGACCGCGTCGAGCGGAGCCATCGGCTCCTTGCCCGTGATCCCGGCCCACGCCGTCGACGCGACCCCCGCCGCATAAGCGACCGCATACGGCACCCGAATCTTCGGCGCCGGCTTCTCCGCGATTTCAGCCGCCGTCTTGACGATCTGCTCCAGGGTCAGATTCTCCGACCCCAGAATGTAGCGTTCGCCCGCGCGACCCTTGTCCATCGCCAGAATATGGCCGTCCGCGACATCGCGCACATCGACCACGTTCAACCCCGTATCGACGAACCCCGGCATCGCGCCCTTCACCACGTCGAGCAAAATCTTGCCGGTCGGCGTCGGCTTGAAGTCGTGATCGCCCATGGGGGCGGTCGGATTCACGATCACGACGTCGAAACCCTCCTTGGCGAATCGCAAAGCCACCTGCTCGGCTTGAAATTTCGACTGCTTGTACGGCCCCGACATTTCTTCCAACCGCACCGGCTCCTGCTCATCCCCGATGCCGCCTTCCGGCACTCCGATGCAGCCCACCGTACTCGTGTATACGACGCGCTCCAGCCCTGCGGATCGCGCGGCCGTAAGCAAATTGCGCGTGCCTTCCACATTCGACCGGAACATTTCCTCCGGATCGCGTGTCCACAATCGATAATCCGCCGCAGCGTGAAAAGCCACCGTGCAGCCTTCCACCGCTCGCGCCACAGACGCCGCATCGCGAAGATCGCCGGTGACGATTTCCGCGCCGTCCAGCTCACGCACACGCTTGGGATTGCGCGCCAGCACACGCACCGCATCGCCGCGATTGAGCAGCTTTCGTGCGATATGCCAGCCGACGAAACCCGTCGCGCCCGTCACCAGTACGGGCTTCGAATCGCTACTTAGCTGAGCAGCCAACTGAGTGACTTGAACGGATCGGAAAATTTCCCATTGACGCCGTAAGCCGCCGATGGCTCATAGCCGCAGTGCACCATGCATTGGTCGCAGCGCGGATCGTTCCCCGTGCCGTAGTGATCCCACGGCACCTTGGTCATCAGATCCTCGAACGTGTCGTAGTGCCCATCGGTGATCAGATAGCACGGGCCTTTCCAGCCCTTGACGTTATAGGTCGGCATGCCCCAGGCGGTGCAGGGAAGTTCGCGATCGCCCTTCAGGAATTCCATGTACACCGGGCTCGACGCCAGCGGGAAGCGCTTGGAAAATTTGTCGATGTCCTTGAATTTTTCGTACACGTCTTCGCGCGTCATGAAGATTTCGCGATCGTTGACCGCGGAATATCCATAGGCCGGCGAAATGGCGTGGCCGTCGACTTTGAATTCTTCCAGCAGTTCGAACAACTGCCAGATTTCATTCATGTCGGTCTCTTTATAAACCGTAGTGTTGGAGAACACCTTGAACCCCGCCGCCTTCGCCGCGCGCGCGCCTTCGATCGCGAGCTTGAACACGCCCTCGCGCTCCACCGACATGTCGTGATTCTTTTCCATCCCGTCCAGGTGGACGTTGAACACCAGGCCCGGATGCGGCGTGAAATCCTTCAGCTTCTTTTCGAGGAACATGC
This sequence comes from Terriglobia bacterium, assembly GCA_963819125.1. Classification (GTDB taxonomy): domain Bacteria; phylum Acidobacteriota; class Terriglobia; order Bryobacterales; family Bryobacteraceae; genus Palsa-187. The sequence goes on along the minus strand of CAWFUQ010000001.1, from coordinate 90,562 downwards.
CGTTGGTGCAGAGCTGGATGTACTTGCCGCGATCGAGGATCGCCTTCACCAGCGGCCCGATCTCGGGATACAGCAGCGGCTCGCCGCCGCAGATCGATACCATCGGCGCGTTGCATTCGTCGACGGCTTTCAGGCATTGCTCCAGCGTCAAACGCTCGCGAATCGACGATTCGTATTCGCGAATGCGTCCGCATCCGGTGCAAGTCAGATTGCAGGCGTGCAAAGGCTCCAGCATCATGACCAGCGGGAAGCGCTTGTTGATCATGGGATGCGGCTTGCGATCGGCATTCTCGGCGCTCTTGAACGAAGGCACCTGCGAATGCACGATCTTGAACGGATTCGACGTGTCCGACGCCGAATTATTCTTCTGCCATTCCGGCTTGGGCCGGATTTTATTCTTGGCGATGTAAGCCGCCATATCGGCGACCTGGGATAGCGGAACTCTCATGTACGGTCTGTCTCCGTGTTCAGGCCCTACTGCTGCCCTTTAGTCTTCAAATAAGTCGAAAGCGCCAGCACCGGAAACGAATTCCGGTACGAGTGATATTTCAGATAAAACACGCCCGGAAAGCCGGTGCCGGTGGAAAGATGCTCATCCCAACTGCCGTCGGCGCGCTGCGATTCCATCAGATATTCGATGCCCTGGTGCAGGCTGTTGCTGGTCGTATCGCCGCCCGCGATCAATCCGAGGATCGCCCAAGCAGTCTGCGACGGCGTGCTCTCCGCCGCGACGAACGTATTGCGATCGTAGCTGGCGCAGCTTTCGCCCCAGCCTCCGTCGGCGTTCTGACAGGCGCGCAGCCATTCGCCCGCGCGCAAAATGTAAGCCTCGCGATCGCTCTCGCCCGCGGCCTGCAAGCCTCGCAGGGCCAGGAACGTGCCGTAGATATAATCGACGCCCCAGCGCCCGTACCAGCTTCCGTCCGCTTCCTGCGATTTCTTGAGGAACTCGATGCCGCGCTTGATCGCCGGATTATTTTTGTCGACCCCCGAAGCCATCAGCCCTTCCAGAACGCGTCCCGTGATATCGGGGCAAGTCGGATCGAGCATCGCGTTGTGATCGGCAAACGGCACCGCGCTCAGCATGTTCCAGTTGTTGTCGACGTCGAAGGCCGCCCAGCCGCCATCGCGTGATTGCATGGCGAGCAGCCAGTTGACCGCGCGTTTTACGCAGGCGTCGTGACCTTTCGAAGCCCGCGAATGGCTCAGCGCCATCAGCACGTAAGCGGTATCGTCGATATCCGGATAATGATCGTTAGCGAACTCGAACACCCAGCCCGAAGGCTCGACGTTGGGACGCTTGATCGCCCAATCGCCCTTGCGGCGAACTTCGCGCGCCACCAACCAGTCGGCGCAGCGCGTCATCGCCTGATCCGGCGCCAATCCCGATTCGCCCAGCGCATGCGCCGCGATCGCGGTGTCCCACACTACTGAGAAGCACGGCTGGAAATAAAATCCGCGCTCATCGTCGACCAGCAGATTGAAGAACTGCTGCTCGGCTTCCTTCACGTCGGGATGATCTTTGGATAACCCAATAGATCCAGCGCCATGATCACGTACATCATGGGCGGATAGATCGCCGCGACGCCGTCCGAATAGCGCGTCCGTTCGAGCATCCACTGCTCGGCCTTCTTGATCGCGCGAGTGCGCATGCCGCGCCACATCTTGCGCTCCGTGAACTTCAATAGCGATCGGCTTTCAAGAAAAAATTGCGCCAGCTAAAGAAGCCCTCGTTGTTCGGAAAACCCCACGGCGCTCCCGGCACCAGCAGTTCGTTGAGATTGAATCCCTTGGGCACAGGACGCCGCGGATTCATGGCATGCACGATCGCCAAAGGAATCACGATCGCGCGCGTCCATGACGACATCTCGTAGATCAGCTTGCCCAACAGCATCCCTTCAGGAGGAATGGTGGGAGTATGCTCGCGCGGGTAGAGTCCGAACAGGCTCAGGTTGACCTTGACGTAGGAATTGGCCGCCTGCAATCCGCCCATCGCCAGAATCAATTCGCGCGCTTTCGATAAATGCGGATCGTCGTAATCCAATCCGGCGAGCTTGAGAGCCGTGTACGCCTTGATGGTCGCGCTCAGCTCCGCCGGGCCTTCGCAATAAATATTGAAGCCGCCATCGGACAACTGGCGAGCCAGAATCGATTGGACCGCGCGATCGATCCGCGCGCGATTGGCGGGATTCCAGACCCCGTTCGCGTCCGGCGGATTGCGCCATAGCTCCAGCAAAATGAAATCGGATTCGAGCGTGGTGTCGGCCGTCAGATCGGCCCACCAGTAGCCTTCCGGCTTCTGCAACCCGAGCAGATAATTCACCGCGCGGCGCTGGGCCTCCGCGCACGCAGCCACGTGAGTGTCGGCGAGTTGGAGGATCGGGCTCATACGCGCGAAATCGTTTGCAACTGGATGGTGCGACCGAGTTCGTTCGGCAGATTGAACCGCACGTCCTCTTCCTTGATTTCCATTTCTTCAAGCTGATCGAAACCGCGCCCTTGCAGCGACTCAATCAACTCTTCCACCAGATTTTCCGGAGCCGACGCGCCCGCCGTCACCGCGACCGTGTCCTTGCCTTCCAGCCATTCCGCCTTCACCTCGCTCAGATCGTCGATCAGATACGAGGCCACGCCCATGTTTTCGCAAACCTCCACCAGGCGCCGCGAATTCGAGCTGTTCTGCGATCCCACCACCAGCAGCAACTGGCACAGCGGCACCACCGCCTTCACCGCAAGCTGCCGATTCTCAGTCGCGTAGCAAATATCCTGCGCCTTGGGCCCTTCGATCTTCGGGAACCGCTCTTTTAGACGCTGAACGATGTCCTCGGTTTCATCCAGGCTCAAAGTTGTCTGCGTGATGTACGACATACGCTCCGGATTGTCGATCTGTAGACGATCCACGTCGTCAGCAGTCGACACCAGGATCGTGGACTTGGGCGCTTCACCCAGCGTTCCAATCACTTCGTCATGATCTTTGTGGCCGATCAGCACGATGGTATAGCCTTGTTTGGCGAACTTCACCGCTTCCAGGTGCACTTTCGTGACCAGAGGGCAGGTCGCGTCGATCACCTGCAGACCGCGCTCCTTGGCTTCCACCCGGACGGCAGGGGAGACGCCGTGGGCGCTGAAAATCACCCGTCCGCCCGCCGGAACCTCCACCAGTTCCTCGACGAAGATCGCTCCCATGCCGCGCAGTTCGTCAACCACGTGGCGGTTGTGGACGATTTCCTTACGGACATAGATCGGCGCGCCATACAGGTCCAGGGCGATCTTGACCACGTCGATGGCGCGTACCACCCCGGCGCAGAAACCTCGCGGTCTCAATAAGATAATCTTCTTACTCGAGACTTGAACGGGCGCGCTGGCGGCTGTAGTCATAGGGATTTAACCAATTATAACTTGCTCGGGCGGCTTGTGTGTACTCTCAAGAACGCGCTCCATCCCTGTCGCGCCTCCACCCGGCGTCAGTGAGGCGCGACAGGAATGGAGCGCGTTCTTTACTTAACTTGCGTGGCGCAGCCGGAATCGCATGAAAACCATCGCGCCGATCGGCCTGGCGCCATAGACCGCTTTTAGCGAATCGGGCAGCGAATAGGACGTGAAATTCGCCCCGATCCCGGTTTCCATGAAACGCACCAGCTCGATATCGCGCGTGTAACCGACGGTATAAGCCCCGATGCGATAGACGCCGGGAACGGTCAGCTCATTCTTGTCAGCCAGCTCAATCCGCCCGGTGATGAAATTGCGCCGCCGGATCGGCAGAACCGACTCCGCCAGGTACGAATTCAGATTCGCCTGCGTGACCGTCTCGTGATTCCGTCCCCAAATCACCGATGACGACCACGCCTGCCCATCGCCCAGCGGCTTCGAGTACGAAATCGACGCCGTAGAGCGAATCTGATCGCCCGGTTCCAAAGCTTCCGGCTTGGTGATCCGTCCCACTGAAACCTGCGCAGCCCAGTTCGCGCTAGGGAAATACCAGACGCGACCGGAATAGGAATTGATCGGGCCGGTTTCGATGGTCCAGCGATTCTCGTCCGGCTCGGATCCATAAAATCCGCTGGCTTCGAACTTGAATTTGTCGATCGACAACCCGGCGGTGACCACTTCGTCCGAAATGTGCGTCGAATCCTGCAGATGATGCGAGATCGGCGCTTCCGGAAGTTCGGCTGCCGACGCACGATGCGGGAACGCCACCGGCCCCAGCGCCGGATCGCCGACCGGAGCGAAGTACAGATCGAGAGTGGTCTTCGCGGCCAGCTTACGCGCGTAATGGAATCCCAGCGCCATCACGAAATTGTGGGGATGCTGCGCGTCGATCAGCGGCTTTCCGAACGCGGTTTCACCGGTCTGAAATAATTCCGGATATCGTCGATCGGTGACCGTGGCAGGTTCCAGGCTGAGCATCACATCGGCTTCAAACGTCGCCTTGGGCCCGAGGAATGCTGAAACGCGCCCATGAACCAGTTGGTCGAAAATAATTTGTCGCCGCCGCGCGGGCCAGATTCCTGGGTGTCCACGATGAACCCGCTGCCCATGAACATCGCCTGCCAGCCTGCGCCCGGCGAGGTCATGATCATCGGCATCGGCGCGGAAAGCGGACTGCCCGCCGTGCCCGATGCCAGGTTCATTAGATACATCCCGGAATCGTTCATATTGCCCATACCCTGTGCGCACAGAGTAGTGGCGGCCAGCGCCAGAAAAACTGCAAATCGCATTGAAATCTCCTGTTACAGCGAAGGCGACTAGCGCGCTCCATACTGTCGCGCCTCACTGACGGCCGTCAGTCTTTGAGGCGCGACAGGCATGGAGCGCGTTCGTGAGCCGAAAACAAACCCTGAAAGTGATGGAGAAATTCAGACGCGCAGTGGCGGGGCAGGGGATCGATCGAAGGAAATGGCAAAAACTTCGATCGCGCGGAGCGGTTCGCTCAGCGTGGAAGGACTTTCGCTAGAGACTGGCAGCGTCTCCGCGATCACAGCGATCGCTTGCGGAGTCTGCAGCACCAGCTCATGTGCGCATGCGGCTTGCGATTTCTGGTCATGATGGCAGGGCGGATCGCCTGTCACCATGGCGCATCCAGCCACGCATTGGAGCGTGCCGAGCAATAAAGCCGCGATCAGCAGAAGCGCCAGTTTCATTAACGAACCTATTGTCTCACTTCGAGCGGATCGCCGGTCTGATGATCGCTGATCTGGAATCGCAGGAATTCGTGCACCGCCGCGAGCGCATCCGGATTCGCCGTCCTGATCCGCACCCGCCCGCCGCGAGCCGTTTTTTCGAACTTGTACTCGATCTTCGATTTCAGCGCCGTCATTTTTTCAGTGCCGGGCGGGACGCGACCGTGCACCAACATGGGCGCATCGAAATTCCCCGCCGCGAACATGCCTGCGATATGGCCCAAGTGCATCTGGATCTGATCGCGGCTTTCTTTATCCTTGGCGTCGTTCGCCGATACTTCGATCGCGCCGCCGTCGCGATACAGAAAGAAGTGGTGCGTGGTTTTCTCATGCGAAAATCCCATCACCTCATCGCCGTGCTGCGCGAACACGGCCGAAGTCATCAGAATCGCGATCGTCAGTTTTATCATTGAACCGGTCTCCTTCGAGTTGGGAAATCGAGCAGCGCTTCCAGCAATCCGGCGCGCGCGCCCGGCGCGGTCTGAGCCAGCCGCGAATCCCAATGGGCCAGCACGCGGCGCATGTGCTCCTGGAGTTCGGATAGCTCTTGAATGTGCTCGCCGATCTGATGGACTTTTTTCGCCGCCAGCGAGCGGACTTCGCGGCACGGTGCTCCGCCAGCGTCGCGGACTCTGAAAATCGCGGCCAACTCTTCGAGCGTGAATCCGATCTCCAGCGCGCGGCGGACCAGACGCACCCGCTTCACAGCTTCCGGCGGATATTGACGATAGCCCGACGCCGTCCGCGCGGGCTTGGCCAGCACGCCGACGCGCTCATAGTGCCGCAACGTGTCGGTGCTGACGCCGCATTCGCGCGCCAGCTCGCCGGATCGCATGGGCATCACGATGGTAGTATCCACTCCCGAACCAGTTCCAGGGTCAAGACTTTTCTTTGAAGATGGTTCCTTGGCCGAGCAGCCACTGCGGATCGTAACGCCGCTTGACGCCTCGCATGGCCTCGATCTCATCCGGCGAATATTGAATTCCGAGCAGGTGCGCCTTGCGTTTGCCGAGCCCATGCTCCGCGCCGACCGTCCCACCCAGCGCGACCGCTTCACGCGCCAGATCGTTCATCAGCGATTTCGCGGTGTCGAACTGCTGCTGCGAATCGGAAAAGGTGTTGATGTGAACATGCGCATCGCCGATGTGCCCGAAGATCACATAGCGATACGCGCAATAATGATCCAGCTCGCGCGTATAAATGCGCATGATGTCGCGCGTATGCTCGATCGGCACCGCGTAATCGGTCGAAAGTTTCAGGAATCCGCTGCGGCGAATACGGTCGTTGCAGCGCTCCGGCAGCGCGTGCCGGAATTGGCGAAAGCGCTCGCGATCGGCAGCCGAAACCGCGAACCAGGATTCCGATTCGAGCGCGCCGGTCATATCCAAATCAGCATCGCCTTCCTGTTCGATAATCAATGCCGCGCTATGCGGCGTGTCCAACATTTGAAGCGAAGGCCGATCCAGATATTCGAGCATGCGCAAGCCGGGAGTCGATCGCCAGCGATCCACGGCATCGAGCGCGGCGTCGTCCGAAGAAAAAAACACCACGCCAGAAATCAGTTCACCCGGCGCAGGTAGCAGCTTCAATTCCGCCTGCGTGACCACCCCGAGCGTCCCTTCGCTTCCGATGAACAGATCCACCAGATCCATCCCCGGCGCGAGACGATAGCCCGCCGAGTGCTTCGTGGTGCGCGGCAGCTTCACACTCGGCACTTCGAAATCGACAGCTTCGCCGCGTCGAGCTTCCACGACCCTTCCATCGATCAACGCAACCTGTAGCGCCAGCACGTGTTCCCGCGTGGCACCGAATTTGAAGCTGCGCGAGCCGCTGGCGTTCGCCGCGATATTGCCGCCCAGCGACGACGTGTTCTCGGTCGGATCGGGTGCGTAAAATTGGCCGGAGCGAACCGCGGCCGATTGCAGATCGCGAAGCAGAACGCCCGGCCCGACGATGGCGCGTCCGGGTTCGACACGCATCTGGTTCAGACGCGTCAGCGAAATCGCCCAGCCGCCTTGCGGCACCGCGGCTCCCGTGACGCCGGTGAGCGCGCCCATGAACGTAACCGATGCGCCTTCACGCGACGCTCGATTCAGAATCGCGAGCAGTTCCGCTTCGTCAGCCGGCGAAAATATTTCGTCAGCCGATCCAGGGAAGTAGGACGCGTCCGTGATAGCGGTCGCCTGCATGTTTTGATTATGACGTGGCGCGGGCCATCGGTTTCCGTGGCCTGCGTTTTACGAACTCGCAGGCGACAAAAATCGATCGCCTGCGCTACCTCCCGCTTTCGGTCACAAACAACTTCGCCAGTCGACTCAATGGCTTACGTAAATTCGCTCGACCCCGCGTGTTATCTTCGAATCGACTTCATGGCCATGAAGCGTTGTGACTGAGATGTTCATGAACTCCCGGAGCGCCTTAGAATGCTCGCGGACGCAGCTCGTAGCATGCGGACGACGGGAGATTGCTTCGAATCGATTCGATAACCTTCGCGCCGATCGAGTAATCGCGGCGGGAAATCAGAGAGGCGTGCAACGAAAACGCGAAGCTTCACATGGCGCTGCCTCGAAAGGGCGGTCCCGACCCTCCGTTAGTTGCGCTTCGATACATTGGCGGCCGGCACGCGCGGTGATAACCCGGAGCCCCGGCCGTCTCACGACACTCGTAGTGTTTTTCTACTGCCGAGAATGGCTTAGCGCCGCGATCTTGTGCAGGATGCGATCGAGCGGTTTATCTTCCACCGGCCGCGCGACCAGGAAACCGCCGCTGTGTTCCATGCTGCGCGCCACCTCGGCGTCATACACATCGCTGACCAGCACGAACACGGGCACGTGAGCTCGCGTGCCCTCTTGATAATCGGCGCCGCGCGTTCCGCCAGGACGAAGCCCCCAGAACGCACCGTCGAACTTAAGGCGCTGCGCCAAGTCGGCAGCTTCCGCGGCAGGCGACGGGACCACGCGATGACCGCGTGAGCTCAGCGCCTTCATTAAATGGCGCTGGCTGGCGGATTCGGAATCGACCAGCAATAGTGTAAGCGATGCAATCGCGCGTCCCTGTTCCGGTTCATCCTGATCGCTGGAGACCCGCGCCAGAGGCAGTTCGACCTCGAATCTGGCCATGCCGGCGCGTACGCGGAATCGAATTTCGCCGCCGTGGCTGTGGACCACTCCCTGACACACGCCCAACCCCAGCGCGCCGGATTCAGACGATCCGCCCGGTTCGTAAACCGCGCTGGCGGTCTTGGTGTCGAACGGGTCGATGGCAGGCTCACCGGGATCGTCCTGGGAACCATGGGAAGGGATGGAGTAGCTGATCTCGATCAATACGCGCCCGCCGAAGATCGAGCTGGCCGCCGAAATCGATTTCCCGGGCGCATCGGTGGCGCATTGTTCCGCGTGGACCAGAAGATTGAGAAACACTTGCTCCATCTGGCCTTGTGCGCCCATCACCATGGCGGGCTCCGTCGCCAAGCGATTCTGCACGCGTAGCCCGAGCGTCTTCCATTCCGGATCGCGAAACTCCATCAGTCCGGACACCAGCGCATTCACATCGATGGGACGCGCCTGGGTGTCGTCGGGATGCGAGAAAGAGACCAGGCGGGAAACGATTTCCGAGGCGCGCTGGCTCTCGCCGGCGAGCATACGAAGATCGCGCTCGGGAATGGATCGGCCTCCATAGGAGGCGAGCGATGTGGCCAGTTGCAGAATGCTTTCAAGCGGAGCGCGCAGTTCACTCGCGACGCCGGAAATGAGTTGGCCGGTGGCCGCCAGTTTCTCGCTGCGGAACAACTGTTCGCGGATGGACTGCTGATCCTGAAGCTTGAGCGACGCCGCGACCTGGTTGGCCAGATGCTGCGCGGCGGCCTGCTCTTCGACGCTGAAATACCCGATACGGCGCGCATTGCCCACTTCCAGAACACCCAGCACTTCGTGCTGCGCGAGCAACGGAAGAAACATCGCCGAGCGAGGCAGATTCTTTTTCCCGCTCATCTTGACCAGCGGACTGCGCCGCACGTCGGGCACGTTCAACAGCGTTCGATTCTTGAAACACACTACGGCGCCGCTGACCAGTCCTTCGGGCGGGGAATCGAGCGAAACCGCCATGGGCGCGGGATTCGCCGACGTCGCGACGCGTTCCAGCGATTTCGTGCGGCGGTGATAGAGATACAGCCGCACCGCCGTCGCCTGCGTGACGGTAGGCAGGACGTTCACCAGCTTTTCGGCGATTTCAGCAGGCGAACCCGCCGCGATGATCTCTTCGCTCAAAGTATGGAACGCGCGCATGGACTTGCGATGCGTCCCCAGGCGCTGCTCGCGATACCACCACAGCCCGGCAAACAGACCGAGGGCGGCGATCACCGCCGCGATCCCCAGCGGCGGCACCACCAATCCGGCGGGAATGACTTCCACCGCTTCCGGGCCCGCCAACATGATCTGGTACCCATCGTCGTGCGGCGGTTCGAGCGAGTATTGCGTCGCGAGCCCGGTCAGACGGATGCGCTGTCCGGCGCGCACATGTAGATCGTTGGCGCTCGGTTGGGATGATCGCGGAAGGAACACCGCGATGGTGTTGCCGTGATCGATCAGCTCGATGGATTTGCCGCCGAGGTTATCGGAGACTCGCGTTACCGTCGCGCCGGTGCGAACCACCAGGCCGAGATAGCGAAACCCATTGAGATCGCCAAGAGAAACTTCCTTGGGCTCAGGCGGAGCGGCCGACCGTTCGCGATGAATTTCGGACACGGCAAGCATGGGAAAACCAGCGCGGCTTTGGATGGTACCGGAAGCCTCGATCCAGTCGCCCGGTGCGATGCCGGAGAACTGCGGCCTGTCGCCACGGACCAACAGGCCGTGATCGGATTCGTCGCGCAGGGGCAAGTAATAGGTGTCGAGAGCCCACACGGGTTCGCCCGCGACCTGTGCACGCACGGTCACGGCCCGTCCTTCATAAGCAGCTAACGAATCGTGGCCTGTTCGGGAGGTGGCTTGCTCAAGCGAAAGCAGACCCTCCCCCTGCGCTGCCCCGATCGCCAGCAGCAGGCCGAGCATGGCTCTCATTTACGCAAAATCATATCACGGCAAAGGGGTTGCAATGACGTATTACGCACGTTTCGGGATCGGGCTAATGCAATACCCGAGTTGAACTCGGTAAACTTACTGAGCATGAATGAGAAAATCGGTCGCCGATACGTCATTTCCGGACGCGTGCAAGGCGTTGGATTCCGATACTTTGCGCAGCGCGCGGCGCGCGAATTGGGGATCGCCGGTTGGGCTCAAAATCTGGACGATGGACGGGTCGAGGTGGAGGCGGTGGGGGCGAAATCGAAGCTGGATGAGTTCGAAGGTCAATTGCGGAAGGGGCCGGTCGGATCGGATGTGCGTGCGTTCGAGGTATGGGAGAAGTGGCCGAATGATCTTTCGGGTTTTCGCATTCGATGAATGTGGGCAGTTTGACGTTAGGGCGACCAACGCGCTCCATCCCTGTCGCGCCTCAAACCGCCGGCATTGAGGCGCGATAGGGATGGAGCGCGTTGGTGAGCCGCGCACAAATCCCGAAAACTGATTCGCTACGCGGAGAGTCCGGACCGATGATAGAATTGCAGTTCCCCATGAATCATCTGAAAGCACTGATCCGGGAAGTCCCTGACTTTCCGAAGCCTGGAATTCTGTTCTACGACATCACCACGCTGCTCAAAGACGCGCGGGGGTTGCACACGCTGATCGACGGGCTGGGCGCGAGCTTCGCCGGAGTTGGGATCGACAAAGTCATCGGGATCGAGGCGCGCGGATTTATTTTCGCTCCGGCCGTCGCGTATGCGCTGAACGCCGGATTCGTGCCGGTGCGCAAGCCGAAGAAGTTGCCGGCTGCGGTGGAGCGGATCGAATATCAGCTTGAATACGGAGTCGATTCGCTGGAGATCCATGTCGATGCGATTCGCAAAGGCGAGCACGTGCTGATCGTCGACGATGTGCTCGCGACCGGCGGGACGGCGGCGGCGGTGACGAAATTGGTCGAGAATCTGGGCGGCAAAGTTGCCGGGTTGGGATTCGTGATCGAGCTGGATTTCCTGCACGGCCGCGACAAATTACCCGGCTACGATATTCGCGCCATGCTGCACTACTGAGTTTCCGAGAATATTCACGGGCGACGGCCACAATCATAGTCCATGGCTTTCCGAACGAATGAGATCGCGAGAGGGCACTTAGGGTGTCCGAACGCACCACGACCCGTATCACCGGGCCGTGGAATCTTACTTCGGACGGAAAGGAGGGACGATGGTTACTTTGGTAATCAGCGTTGTCACCGTGATAGCATTCACGGTCACGATCACCATCCGCATAAAGCGGAGATGATCATGATGGCCGGGGGTGTTATCCCCCGGCTCTCTCCTAAAATATACGCCCTTTCCACCCTCTCCGCAAGGTCGGAAAAATGAGAGGAGTAGTCCGGCAGGCTACTGTGCGATCGCTCGCGAAGATCAATCTCGATCTTCGCATCCTTAACAAACGGTCCGACAATTTCCACGAACTTCGGACGGTGTTTCAATCTATTTCTCTTGCAGATACGATTGAAATCTCATGTGAGCCCGCAACACGCAAGAAAGTCTCGATTGACGACGAATTGCAGATCCCCGACAACCTGATCGTTCGCGCCGCCAACGCCGTGCTCGACGTGGCGGGTGCGAAAGTCGACGTACGGTTCCGATTGTCGAAACAGATTCCGATGGGTGGAGGGCTCGGCGGCGGGTCGAGCAATGCCGCGGCAGTTTTGCTGGCGCTGCCGGTGCTGGCTGGAGTCGCGATCCCGATGGAGCGGCTGCAGTGGATCGCGCACGATCTGGGCAGCGATGTGCCGTTTTTTCTGCATGGCGGCACTCGATTGGGGGTCGGCCGGGGCGGCGAATTGTATCCTCAACCCGACATCCACAGCCTGCCGGTTCTACTCATTTTCCCGCCGGTTCAAGTCGCGACCGGGCCCGCCTATGCCGCGCTCGACCGAGGTTTGACATTCACCGGATCGTCAAGTAGCATAAATAGTTTCCAGGCCTACGCGCAGGCGTTGGAGTGTGGGCGCAGCGCGATGGCGGCTAGCCCGTTCAGCGCGAACGATTTCGAATCGGTGGTCTTCAAGCAGCATCCCCAGCTTGCGAAAGTCGCGGCACGGTTGCGGAAGTTCAGCCCGGCCGTGAGGATGAGCGGGAGTGGGTCCACCATTTTTGCGCTGTTCGAATCGAAGGACGATCGCGGGCGCGCTGTTTCCGGTTTAGTGGGGGATCGGGCGTTCGAGGGGTGCCGTGTGATCGAGGCGGAGCTGGTGAGCCGCGGGGGATATCGCCGGTTGTGGCGGCGGCAATTAGCTGAACATCTGGTTCCCGGGAGACAATTCATGGCCGCCCCGAAGCCGGTACGCGCAATGAGGTTTAATCACTTCAAAGTATTCACGGGCAATGCAAATCCCGCGCTGGCGGCGGAGATCTGCTATGAGCTGGGATGTTCGCTGGCGGCCGTGAACGTGAAGCAATTTTCCGACGGCGAAGTGCATCTGCAGATCCAGGAAAACGTACGCGGCGCGGACGTGTTCGTGGTGCAACCGACCTGTACTCCAGTCGACAAGCATTTGATGGAACTGCTGCTGATGATGGACGCGCTGAAGCGCGCCTCAGCAGAGCGCATCACCGCAGTGTTACCCTATTATGGGTATGCGCGGCAGGATCGAAAAGACCGGCCGCGAATGCCGATTTCGGCGCGGCTGGTAGCGAGTTTACTGGAGCGCGCTGGAGCCAACCGCATTCTGGCGCTGGATTTACACGCTGCCCAGATTCAAGGTTTTTTCGATGTCCCGGTGGATCATCTGTTCGCGACCCCGGTGATGATCGATTACTTCGACGACCTGCGGGGCGAAGGTGTGACTGTGGTGTCGCCGGACGCGGGCGGTGTGGAGCGCGCGCGGGCGTTCGCCAAACGGATGGAAGCTCCGCTGGCGATCATCGATAAGCGGCGCACGGATGTGAATGTGGCCGAGGTGATGCATATCATCGGCGAAGTGGAAGGGCAACATTGCCTGATCGTGGACGATCTGATCGACACGGCCGGGACGCTGGTCAAGGCAGGCGAAGCGTTGCTGCGGCAGGGCGCGAAAAGCGTTCGGGCCTGCGCGACGCATGCGGTTCTGTCGGGACCGGCGGTCGAGAGAATTGAGAATTCGGAGATCGAGGAAGTGATCGTGACCAATTCGATACCGCTGGGCGACCACGCGGATAGCTGCCGGAGAATTAAGGTTCTCTCGGTGGCGCCGTTGTTGGCGAAGGCGATTCAATCGATTCACGAAGACGGCTCGGTCAGCACGCTTTTTGTTTAGGGATCACATATGAGAAAAGATATTACGATTGAGGCGCAACCGCGGTCATTGCGGGGCAAGAATGAAGCGCGCAGATTGCGTGCGTCCGGTTCGGTGCCGGCGGTAGTTTATGGATCGGGCGGAGAGGCAGTCGCGGTCGCCGCCAGCCCGAAAGAACTGACCCGGATCCTGAATTCCAAGACCGGTCACAACACCATTTTCAATCTGGCGATCAAGGGCGGGGAAAACACGCCGGTGATGATCGTGGACTGGCAGAATGATCCCATCAAGGAAACGTTGCTGCACCTGGATCTCAAGCGCATCGACCTGACCAAGCGCATTCACGTCAAGGTGCCGATCCACACTGTGGGCGAGCCGAAGGGCGTGAAACTCCAGGGCGGGTTGCTCGAGATGATTACGCGCGAAGTGGAAATCGAGTGTCTGCCTGACGACATTCCGGAACAATTCACCATCGACGTAGCCGAGCTGATGATGGGGCAGAGCATTCGCGCCAGCGATATTCCCTTGGGGCAATCGATTCAGTTGCTGAGCCCGGCCGATGCCGTGATCTCGCATATCGTGACCATCAAGGTTGAGGCGGAACCGGTCGCGGCTGCGGGTGCGGAAGGAGCTCCGGCGGCGACGGCTGAACCGGAAGTCATTAAGAAGGGCAAGAAGGAAGAGGAAGGCGCTCCGGCGGCCGACGAGAAGAAGAAGAAATAGCGGTCAGCGATGCCGGGTCCGGCGAGTCGTCGCGAGTTGGTCGAAAGATTGGTTCTCGATTCCATCTGCGACGACTACGAGAATCTTTCCGTTTCGATCAAACCGGACCTCGATCGGTATGCTCGGGATTGCGGGCTTGAAATCAGCGAACCTGAGATTGTCACGGCGCTGAACAGTTTGGTGGAGTTGGGTTGGGCGAAGGCCTATCGCCTGGGTGGCAAGGATGCGGTGGAGTTCGATCGGATGCCAACGATCGACGAGATGAGAGATCCTGACGGCGCGTGGTTCTATGTGACCGGTGTGGGGTTGAAGGTGGAGTTAGCGGATTACGAGGGCTGGCCATTCGATGACGAAGGAGCGCTTCGGAAAGATTGGGCGCCGCCAGTTGAGTGAATGGCCGAGTTTCTGATTGTCGGTCTCGGAAATCCGGGAAGTGAGTATGAGAATACTCCTCACAACCTGGGGTTCATGGTGATCGACCGGCTGGCCGAGTCGCATGCGATTCGGGTCAGCCGGAAAGAGAATTTTTCGTATGTGGGGCTGGGCGCGATTAAGGAAAAGCAGATCGCGCTGGCCAAGCCGCAAACGTATATGAATTTGAGTGGCCCGGCAGTAAAGGGGCTGCTCGAGCGGTACGAATTAACACCCGGCCGCTTGATTGTGGTGTATGACGAACTCGATCTGCCCTTTGGATCGCTGCGGATTAAACCGAAAGGTTCGGCGGCGGGGCACAAAGGAATCGGAAGCGTGATAACGGCGCTGGGAACCAGCGAGATCACCCGGGTTCGTATCGGAATTCATCCGGATCATCCGGTGAATGGTGAAGAGTTCGTTCTGCGGCCGTTCAAAAAGTCGCAGAAGCAGGAAGTGGATGAGGCGGTCGGGCGAGGAGTTCTGGCGGTCGAATCCATAATCGCTGAAGGCGTCGAACAGTCCATGACGGTTTTTAACCGCCGCGCCCCAGGCTTAAAACAAGAGGAAGAATGAGAGTTTACGAAGAGTTGTTTATCGTCAAGCCGGACGCGCCGGAAGAAGACGTTGACGCCTACATCGAACAGGTGAAGGCGCTGATCACCACCGGCAAAGGCACCGTCGACAAGGTCGACAAATGGGGCACCCGCAAACTGGCCTATCGCGTGTCGAAATTCAGCGAAGGCATTTACATCCTGGTGGTGTTCTCGAGCGGTCCTGAGTTGGTCCGCGAAGTCGAACGCCGCATGCGCGTCACCGATATGGTGATCAAGTTCATCACGGTGCGCATCGACGAAAAGCAGAAGAAGATTGCCAAGAGGAAGGTCGCTCGCGATAAGCGCGCCGCTCGGCGGCCCGCGCCACAGCCTGCGATGATGCCCGCGGCGCCCTCGCCCGCTGCTCCGGCTGCCGAACACGCGTTGCCGGGAGCGCCCGGTTCGCACCCCGCTCCCGCGGCTCCTGTTGCTGCGCACCCTGCGCCTGCGGCTCCCGCGCCAGTCACTCCCGAAGCCCCAGCCGAAGGAGGAAAGGAATAAGCCATGCCCGAACAAAGAGGCGGAAGACCGATCAGCGGATCGATGCGGCCCACCGGCGGCGACAAAGCTTTCGGCGGCAAGAAACAATATTTCCGGCGCAAGAAAGTGTGCCGGTTCTGCGTCGATAAAATCGACGACATCAATTACAAAGACACGCGGCTGCTGGGTTCCTTCATCAGCGAAAAGGGCAAGATCACGCCCCGCCGTATTTCGGGCGTGTGCGCTCCGCACCAGCGGCGTCTGGCGGAAGCGATCAAACAGGCGCGCAACATCGCGCTGATTCCGTTCGCGACCTCGATCTAAAATCCGGAGCCAATCATGGAAGTCATTTTAAGAGAAGACGTCGAAAAATTGGGTAACCGCGGCGATCTGGTGAAGGTGAAGCCGGGTTACGCGCGCAATTTCCTGCTGCCGCAGCGCAAAGCGGTGGCGGCCAACGAATCGAATAAAAAGATCGTGGAGCAGGAACGCCAGGCGCACTTGCGCAAGGACGCCAAGATTCAGTCCGAAGCGGCGGATCTTGGGAAGCTGATGGCCAACGTCGAGATCACGATCACGCAGAAGGCCGGTGAGAACGATCATCTGTTCGGATCGGTGACCTCGGCCGACATCGCGGCCGCGCTTGAAAAGCAGGGCTACACTATCGATCGCCGCAAGGTGACGCTGGATGAGCCGATCAAGACGCTGGGCGATTTCAAGGCTACAGTGAAGCTGCACAAGGAAGTGACCATCGAGATTCCGGTGCACGTGGTTCGCGAAGCCTAGGCCAGAGCAAGGCCAGTGAACATCGAACAGTTGCTGCGCGAAGCGGCGATGGGCCGGGCCGGAGTCGACCGCCGGCTGGTTCAATCCATTCTCGATTCCTCCGATGGCGCGGCGGCAGTGCTGCGCTTTGCCGCGTCGTCGCACGATACGGACCGCATCGACCTTGATCCGCTGCTGGTCGATGTGCTGCGGCATTTCAAATCGCCCGACGCACTCTCGTTTTTCATCGATGTGATCCGCCGTGATCCGCAGGAGATCCCCGATGAATTGGTGGAGGCGATTCTTCCTCTCGGCGAGAGTGCCGTTGAACCGCTGATTAAGCTCTACGAAGAGATCGGCGAGGAGGACGGCGGCGACGTCGCGTTCCTGATCGCCGGGCTCCATCAAAAAGATCCGCGCATTCTTGCGATGCTGCTGGAGCGTCTGGAATACGACGCGGCAGATGGCGCGTTCCTGCTGGGATTGTTCGGCGATCCGGCCGCGAGACCTGCGCTCGAAAAAATGCTCGGGGAGGTCGAGGAAGAGGATGCCGAGCTTCGCCAGGAAATCAAGCGCGCCATCGAAGCGCTGGACGCTCCGGCGACGCATTACGATCCTCAACCCTTTGATATTTTGAGCGAGTATCCGAAATACGCGCTTCCGTCATTTGATTTGCTGAGCGAGACCGAGCGGATCGAAATGCTGGGTTCCGACGATGCCAGAATTCGCGCGGGCGCGGCTCGATCGTTCTTCAATGCAACGCTGAATGCGAAATCGAAGGCGGCGCTGCTCGATCGCGCGAAGACTGACGACGATGTGATGGTTCGCGCGCGCGCCTGGGAGTCGCTGGCGGATGTCACCGAGGATCGCGCCATCAGCGACGCGATGATCTCCGTCATGAAGGATTATGCGCGTGAAGTGGACGAACGTGGGGGCGCGGCAGTCGGGCTGTATGCCGCCGGCGATCGCGAAGATGTTCGCGCAGGTTACGAAGAGCTGTACCAGATGGGCGGCGTGGCCCGAGCGAAGGCGCTGGAAGCAATGTGGCGATCGCTGTGGGACGGCTACGCAAAATATTTCGCTCCGCATCTGGAAGACAAAGATCCTAAGATCGTTCGCGAGGCCCTTCGCGGTTCCGGCTATTTCCGGCTGACGAAGTCGATCGACAAGATCGCGAAATATTTGGATGCCGAAGAGCCGTTCGACCATCTGCGCGACGATGCTCTGTTCGCTTATGCGCTCGCGATGCCGGGCGAGACTACGCGCGGCCGGGTGCGCGGGCTGCTGCGTAAGATCGAATCGCTGACGGAGTTGTCGGATTATGAGCGGGAGCTGGTGGAGTTCGGATTAGATGAGCGGCTGCGTTTGAACGGGATGCAGCCGGTGTTCAGCGCCGAGGGCGACGAAGACGAACATGAGCATGAACACGATGCTCCTACAGAGGCCGCGCCCACCAAGGTCGGCCGCAACGATCCTTGTCCGTGCGGCAGCGGTAAGAAATACAAAAAGTGCCACGGGGCTTGATCGGTGGCGCACTAGCGTGCTGCGTCGACCCTTCCGGAAACGCCGAGACGACTCTCGGCGCAGCAGGCCTGCGCCACGTTCGCCAGCGCGTTTGGTTAGAACGAGAACGATAGCGACGAGTAGCCCGTGCTCGCTCGGAAATTCTGCAGCGTCGCAAGAAGGGGCCAGGGACAGAGGCCAGCGCAAAAACCGGTGTTGAAGCGTCGTCAGGTGAGGCGCGAACGGCAGAGAGCGCGTTCGGGCGCAACGCCGGTCTGATTTCGAACCGAGTCTGAGCAGGCCGAGGGGAATTGCGCACCCAAACGCGCTCCGTAACCGTCGCGCCTCAAATCAAAACGAGAACGATAACGACGAGTAGCCCGTGTTCGCGCGGAAGTTTTGCAGCGTCGAGAACTGTTCGTTGTAGCCGTAGTATTGATATCCGGCATTCCAGCGCAGACGGCGGTTGATCATGATCGAAAGTCGCGCTTGCGGGGATTCGAAGCGCAGCGGGAAGGTTTGCGCGGCCAAGAATTGCGGTGGAAGGGCGGGTCCTGCGGGTATGCCAGCGACAGCGCACGGGCCACTTCCACCGAGTGTAACGGTGGCACAGGCAGAGAATGGATTCGACCGCCCGTCGCCCACATCCTGCACGTGACTGTAGCCCGCCGAAATCTCCGCGCGCTTGCCGATGGCGAAGCGAGCCATCAGCGTCGCCGAATGAATGTTGCTGATGTATAAAGACTCCCCGCTGGTGAGCACATTGGACACGAAGAAATCGATCCCGCCCAGCGTGTTCACGTGCATCTTGTTATAGCCCGCGTCGATCGCGAACCATTCGGTCGGCGTCCACGACGCGTCCGCGCCATAGCTGCGCGATCGCGATGCGAAACTGGTCAACGAAATCGAATTGTTGTTGTAATCGGTTTTCGCGTAAGCCTGCAAACGATAGCTTTTCCGCTTGTACTCGACGCGAGCGTTGAACTCCTGATAATCCTTAGCGCTGATCGGTGTGTAGGGATGGTTGTTGCGGCCGATTTCGCCGTCAGCCAAAATCGTCAACCCTGTGATCGGGCGATAACGAACCCCGAGGGTGCCTTCCTGCAAGATATTCGTTTGTGTGATCGGCACATTCTGCGGCGCGGTGGGCGCGGGCAATCCGAGATTCTGTTGCGAATCGATGGCGCCGATGCGGCGATCGCTGTATTGATAGCCGCCGTGCACCGCGAACTTTTTCTTCAGGCGATACTCGATGTCCGTTGAATTCGCGACAGTGCGCACTCCGAGATAAGTGAACTGCAACACGGGCGTGATGGTCGAGCCCAGGAAGAACTGGCTGAACACCGAATCGCCTTCGGTGCGGATGTTGTAATACGAAGTCTGATTCGTGATCGTGACATTCGACGACGGAAAGAAACTGAAGTTGACGTTGCCGGTAGCGGCGGGGCGGCTCGCGGTGCCGAACGCGAGCGTTTGTTCGGTAACCAGCGACCCCACCGGAACTCCGCTGGCGAGCTCATTCTGCACGAACGCGCGATTTCCCGCCGACATAGCTGAAGCGTCCGTTAAACGCCCACCACTTTCCGCCGTCGTGAAATAATCCCACGCGCCAGTAGGGACTGGTGCCGTGATCCGGCTCGGTGCGCGTAAACGAATTGAGGGTCGCCGGATCGGCGGCGAAAATCGTAGTCGGCTGGTCCTGTTTGTAATCCTCCCAGCCGCGCATCAGATTGAGCCGCCAACCTGCGAACGCGAGCTCCGTGCCGATGCGATATTCATTCTGCTGCTCGCGAAAATTCGCGAACAGAGGAAATTGCGTGTCGGGATTGGTGTTCAAGCCGGTGGTGAAAAGCTGCACCGAGGTCAGCGCCGGACCGGTGTCGGTGTTGCGCGAATAGCCTAGAAAGAATTTGAAGTTGCTCTGTGGGAATAGCGTGAGGTCGTGATCCTGCATCATGCGCGTGGTGTTTTCGGCATGTTCGCCGAGCGCGGTAGTGATGGCGGGATCGAAGAAATTGCTCTGCCGCCAGATCATGTCGTAGCGATACAGCTTGTTCTTGTCGATGCGCAGCGACGCGAACTGATAGGGATCGTTGCCCAGGCCTTGCGTCGAAAGCTGGATGTGATCGAACAGGCCGCCGTGGCCATCTTTCGAATTCACGGAAAGCGAACTAGACAGCAGACGCAAGCCGTCGGTGTAATTCGCGACGGCGCGATACATGTCCATATCGCCGCCTACCGTCGCGAATCGATAACCGAGTTCGAACGACTGAGTGATGTTGTAATCCGCGAGTGTGTCGCCGAGCGTGGGACCCGCCTGATCGGGCGTGGGAGCTACGGGCGGCTGCGCATTTAAGAATCCGGCGATGAGCAGAAGATAGGTGAGCTGTCTCATGGTCATCACCTCAGGAAATAATCACTCGTGTTCGATCCATGGATCTTCACGTGACAGGTGGTGCAGTTCTGAAATCGCGGATCGGCCAGATTGTGATTCGCGATGGGATTCTGAACTCCGTGGCCGAACGCGGGGCCGAAGCTGCCGAAGGTGCCTTGGCCGTTGTGGCATTCCAAACAAAGAGTGAACACCACCGGCCGCTTCAGCATTCGCGGGTTGGTCGATCCGTGCGGCATGTGGCAGGTCTCGCATCCTTCGACGCGTTTAACGCCGTGCTCGAAAACGAATGGGCCGCGTTTATCCATGTGGCAATTGAGACAGGCTTCTTCGTTGCCTTGCGCTTGATTGATCATGCGAGGGCGCGACGCCATGCGCCAGGTGGGATCGAAACTACCGTGAGGATTGTGGCAATCGGTGCACTGCACCGTGCCTTCGTTCACGCGATGCTTGAACGGCATGTTGAACTGCGCACGCACGCTCGAATGGCAGGAGTAGCACAGCTCGGTCTGCGTTTTGGCGAGCAGGAATTTCGGGCTCTTCGATTTGTGGATGGAATGGCAGTTGGTGCAGACCACGTCTTCGCGCGTGTGCACGCTGCGGCGAATATTGGCGCGCGCCAGGGTCTGGCCGTGGCAGCGCAAACAAGTGTCCAGTGTCTTTTCGGGACCGAGCTCGCTGAACGCGACGATGGTAGCCTTGCCGCCGCGTGCTTCCACGTGCGCCGCGCCAGGGCCGTGGCAGCTTTCGCAGCCCGTGTTTTCGGGTTTCTCGCTGCCCGAAGCGAGACTCTTGAAGTGCGGGTTCTTGTAGAAGTTCTGCCAGACGTCGGCGTGGCAGGTCTTGCACACTGCGCTGCCCACGTAGTCCGCGGCGAAGCACCACGGCGCTACGAAGCACGCCAATGCGGCCGCCTGCAGCAGTTTCATGCAGCCACTATAGCGGACGTGCCTGAAACTGAGATTGTGGAATCGTAGCGGGGAAGAATTCAGAATTCAGAATTCAGAATGCTGACGGCCGTCAGGTTTTCATTCTGAATTCTGACTCCTGAATTCTGAATTCTGGTTCGGAATTAGCGTCCTTCGGACGTATAGCTGATGCCGACCATCGGAGTGAAATCCTGCAGCCAGCCGAGGCCGCCGATTTTTTCGCCCACGTTCGGCGTGATCACTTTCTTGGGGAACGGGGTCAGGAAATCGTGCACTTCAAAACGCATCTGCAAGCGCGGGCTGATCTGCCATTTCACGCCGCCGCCGACCACCGCCAGCGGAGTCAGGTCCTGCTGCTGCGTCAGCAGCGCGACGTTGCTCAGATTCTGGAACGCCACTTCAGCGCCATTGCCTTCATACATCTTGATGCCGGCGCCGACCGCGACGAACGGACGCATGCGCGATCCATTCGACGTGGGATACCACAGGATGTCGTAATGCAGCGCGTGATTGTACGCACCAAAGCTGGCCGACTGGCCGCCGCCGTTCAACTGTAGCGCTCCCTGTTGATAGTCGTAGCGAAGTTCGCCGCCCCAGTGGCCGTTCGAATTATTGTCGAGCCAGGCAGCGCCTGCCACGCCCATGCCGACCTTGCCTGACGCTGAGCCGGTCGGGCCGGTGACGTCCGCAGACGTGTAGAATGCGCCGCCCACGCCGCCGCCGAACTCCCACTTCTGGGCACATGCCAGCGGCGCCATCGGCACCGCCACTGCAAGACACACTGCGAGCTTCGAAATCGATTTCATGGTTTAATCCTTCCCGTTACTTCAAATATTCCGGCGCGCGATTAGTCGATCACGCGCACGTTTAGGGTTTGGGTCGCGCCGTCCTGGAAAATCGCCAACGGCATTCCGAGACCGGTCGGCACGCTGCTCGGCACGGTCATATTGAACTGGCACACACCGACATTTCCTGCCGCCAATCCCGCGAACGTCACGGGGAGGCTGCGGCCGCCCAGCGTTACCACTGGCGGATTCAGCACTAGAGCCGGAGGATCGGTCGGAGCAGGGGTTCCGTCCGGAACTGAGGGAGATGTCGCACCGCATCCGGTCAGCAACGCGACCAGGGTGTCGCCGCGATGCACCGGATTCGAGTTGGTCACCAGCAAGCCGTTCCCCATGCGATACAGCGTCGGGATATTTACCACTGGACCCGCGGTGCCTGAAAGGAATACGGCGGGGGCGGTGGGCTCCACTTCGATATCGAAATCGTCGCTGACTCCGCCGGGCGTATGAACTTGGATCACCACATCGCCGATCGCCTGCGAAGGCATCTGCGCGTTGATCTGATTCGGTGAAACGAACACGATGGGCATCGGTTGACCGTCCACGGTGAGGCAGCTATTGGCCAACGCAGTCGGCAGCGGAATTTCGGCGCTGGCCAGATTGGTGGCACTGAGCTGCGCGCCGAAGATCGAAATCAGTCCGCCGGGAGCGGCCGGGGAAACGCCATCGGCAGCGCTCACCACGTTGGAGATCTGCGGGGGCGCAACCGAAGCTGCGTAGCTCCACGGCAAAACGGTGAAGCCTGACGTGGTCAGAGAGATCAGCGCAGTGCGCGAAGGCAGCGGGGCCAGGCTGCGCGTGAAGATGGTCGGGAACGGTGCCGCCGGCCGCACTCGCCGTTGAGCCGGATCCCGAAGTAGTGTTACAGGTCTGCGTGACCGTGCCGTTTGAATTCGTCGTGTTGCAGGTCTGCGTGGTGGTGGTAATCGTCGATCCAACGGTCGAGGTGCAGGTCTGCACGGTGGTCGAACCGGACGTCGACGTAGTGCAGGAGCTGCTGGTTGTCGAGCTGGTCGACGGGAAGCCCTTCGGCGAAAGAATCGGAGCTTCCACCATGGTGGTCGGCTGAATCGAATTGCCGGTCGGTACGGCGACCTGAGCGATCACGCCCGGCGCGGACGTGCTCGGCGCGGTGGTGTAGAAGCCGCCCTGATCGACGAACGCGAATCCCGAAGGATTACCGGTCGATGTGGTCAGATCGGCGATCTTGACGCCCGACGAATCGAGCAGGTGATTGCCGGCCACGAATTGATTGAAACTGGATGCCGCATAAGCGCCGGCCAGACTCGAAAAGTCCTGGCGTGACACCGTGAACGTATTCTGGTTCGCGTCATAGATCATCACCTGGCCCTTAGAGCCGGCGACGATGATCTTCCCGCCGTTGCTGGTCGCGGCCAGCGCGTTTTCAGGATCCAGCTTGCCGTTGTCCCAAACACCGAGCGCGGGCATACGAGAGTAAGTGCGATTCACCATATCGATCTGATCGATACCTAACGTGCCGTCGGCGGCGGAGCGCGTCGCAGCCAGAATTGCATTCGAAGAAACCGCGATCGATTGGACGTAATCAATATTGGAAACGATGGGCGCCTGCGCCTGCAGCGTGTCCAGATCGTAGACCAGGATGCTCTGCGAACGGTCACAGCCGATCAACATGTACTGCTGATCGAAGGTGATGGCCATGGAGGTCGGCACCGTGCAGGTACGCAGCGTGCCGGTCTGAACGTTGGCCGATCCGTCATAGATCTGCACCTGATTCTTGTTCTGCACCAGCACGTAATAAACGTTGCGATGCGGATCCGCCATCACGTCCACTACGCGGCCCGGGATATCGACAAAGTTGCCGCGCTGCGAAACATCCTGCGAATTGATCAGCACGCGAACCGCCTTCGGCAGATTCACGGCGACCGTGGATGAAATCGGAAGCGAAGCCACCACAGTGCCTTTGTTCGGTGAGAAGGTGTTCGGATCGACGCGCACCGTGATCACAGCCGGCGTGATGCCGGTGGTGGGCGACACCGTCAGACCGGGCGTTTGCGAGCTGATCGAGAACGGCGTGTTGCCGCCGCCTGGATCGGTAATCGAGAAGGTCTGGGTGCTGGTGGAGCGATTGCAGAAGTTCCCCCGGAACACCAGATCCTCGGTGGATGAGGTGAGACGCGGCACCGAACTCAAGCTGCCGACCGGCAGAACCGTCACGCCGCTGTCGGAGATCGAATAAACCGTGTTGTGATCGTCAGAGATGAGGCTCTTGCCGGTGAGATTTTCGCGCAAAATATACTGGGCCCGCAGCGTCAGGTTGTCCTGATCCAGAACCTGCAGAATCGGCGTGGTGGTGTTCACGGTAGCCGAGGTTCCCGCCGGCGGGATGTGCGCGTAAATCAATCCACGCGTGGTATCGATGACGTGGCTGCCGACGTTCAAAAGTCCAGCCAGGCCGTAAGGACCGTTCGGGTCGCCGTTGTATTCGCCCAGGCTGTTGAGATTTGAGTCAGTGGTCCACCAGGCGAAGCTGAACATGCTGCCGTCATCGGCGACGCTGACTGTGCGGGGCCCGGCATTCGGGCTCGACGTAAACAGCTGCGCCTTTATGGTGTGATCGGCCACCGTGTACTTGAACGTCAGGATCAGGCCAGGGCTGCCGCCCAGTCCGCCAACCGTCAACATATCTTTGGAGGTCGCCAGAGAAGCCTGCACGATATTGCCCGGGAAGCTGGCAGGCAACGCCGGAATCGTGGCGGCGGGCAGCGTGCTGCCGATGGTTTGCAGAACCTGGGTGGTTCCCAGCGCGGGGTCGAACAGGACGAAATCGGTGGTGGTCACCACCAGCGCTTTATCGTCGAGACCGAACGCCACGCCGAGCGGAGGATTGCCCAGCGCGAACACTTGTTTGGAATTCGCCGCGGTCAGATCGATCAGCGTCAGTTCATTCTGCTGCGATCCGATGGTGGTGTTGCCATAGTGCGCCACCAACAGCCAGTGATTATCGGGGGACAGCGAAACCGAGCTGGGATTCGGATCGACGTTGATGGAGGTATGGATCTGGTTGGTCGCCAGACTCATGACGTCGATTCGATTCGCGGTGAAGTTCGCGATATAAAGGACACTGCGCGAAGTATCGAGCGCAATGTCGGCAGCCTGGCCGCCGATCGGCACCACGGTTCCGAACGTGCCGGCCAAAGCAGCGCCGGTCATCAGGACCGCCCCTGCGATCATCATCAAGTATCGATAAGAAGACTTGCGAAACATTTGGAAACTCCATCCTCCGGCCGGCCCTTGGAAACGTGGGACCTGGCTCTCAAAAAGCTCACACGCTGCGAACACCAAAACCTTTTCATGCCGCTTGAGGCGGCGAAAACTTAGCTCCCGCGGACTGCGTATACGCGCCGGACTGTGGGCTCTTATCTCCGACCAGTCGTCCGTGGCCCGTTGGCCCGGCGCGCTCGCGTTTACTCAGCGCCTTTTTTGCGGCGTAGCACGATGATCCCGAGAAACAGGACCGCCAGCACGGCACAAACGATGCGAACAGTGGAAGTGTCCATCGTCTTTGTCTCCTTTCCTGACAATAAGAAATCGGTTCTTCTAGCCCGAATCTTTAGGGCGTACTAGAGCGCAGAACTCAGAACCCGGAATTCAGAATTCAGAATGAAAGCCTGACGGCCGCCCGCATTCTGAATTCTGACTTCTGAATTCTGAATTCTCCTCATATGTTGTTCATCATCGGGATCAGCTCCCGGATAATCTTCATCGCCACCGGGCCCACCGTCACCACGAACAGCGACGGCAAAATACAGAAGAAAATCGGAAAAATCAGCTTCACGCCGAGCTTGGCGGCCTTTTCCTCGGCCACCTGACGCGCTTGTACGCGCATGAAATCGGAGTGGGCGCGCAAGCTTTGCGCGACGCCGGTTCCGAAGCGATCCGCCTGGATCAGCACGGCCACCAGCTTTTTCAAATCGTCGACGCCGGTTCGTTCGGCCAGGTTGCGCAGCGCTTCCACGCGGCGCTTGCCAGCTTTCAGTTCCAGGTTCACCATCCCGAATTCTTCGCTGATTTCGGGGTGCGCGTTGTCCAGTTCTTTGGAGACCTGCATGATCGCCTGATCGAGACCCAATCCGCTTTCTACGCAGACCACCAGCAGATCGAGCGCGTTCGGCAATCCACGCGCGATTTCTTTTTGCCGCTTGCTCGCCAGGCGGCGGACGTATTCATTGGGTCCGAAGAAGCCGACCACGGCTGCGCCCAGAATCGTCCCGAATTTATTTCCGCTTTCGAACGGCGAGTTGACGATCGCGGCCGCGCAGATGAGGGGCAAGCCGATACCAAGAACCAGCTTGGCTCCATAGAGCGTGCGCAGCGCACCTTCTTTTCGAATGCCCGCGCGGATCAGACGCCGCTGCATCACCGTGACATCTTTGGGCGATTGCGGAACGAAATTGCCCAGCTTCTTGATCAGGTCATGCAGCGCCAGGCTGGGATGCGCCGGCATGTTGTCGGTCTGCTCGATGCCGCCCACCACGCGCTCAATCGCTTCTTTCGGCTTGACGTACAGCTTCATGCCGGCGAAGGCGACGGCCAGCGCGAGCCCGAAACAAACTACCAGGATGAAGAAAAATGACATGGCTTAGACCTCGATGTTCACGATCTTGCGCATGATCAGGTAGCCGACGATCTGCAAAAAGACCGCGCCCCCCAGCATGTAGTTGCCGACTTCGTCGGTGAAGAAGAACTTCACGTAATCGGGATTGGTGTAGAACATCAGGACCGCCACGGCGATCGGGATGCAGCTTAGCGATGTTGCAGTCATGCGTCCGTGCGCGCTGACGGCGCGGATGCGGCCGCGCAGCTTGAAGCGTTCGCGGATGACATACGCCAGCTTGTCCAGAATTTCAGCGAGGTTGCCGCCGGTGCGCTTCTGCAGCAGCACCGCGGAAACGAAGAAGTGCACGTCGAGTGACGGCACGCGCTTGGCCAGCTTCTCCAGCGCGACTTCGATCGGCAGGCCCAGGTTGTGCTCTTCGAAGGTGCGGCGGAATTCACCGGCGATCGGCTCCGGAAATTCGCGATGGATCATTTCGAGCGAAACAGAGAAGGCATGTCCCGCGCGCATCGATCGCGACACGAATTCGAGCGTATCGGGGAATACTTCTTCGAACTTGTGCAGCCGCGATTTCCGCTTGAACGCCACCATGAGGTACGGCCCCACGCCCACGATCGCTCCCAGGAGCGGTGAAAACAGGTGCGGCAAAGGAAGCAGCAGCCAGCACGCCGCGAAGCCCGCGCCAAAGCACACGATGGTTAAGTGCACGAATCGCGCCGGCTGCCAGTTCATGCCGGCTTGTTCCAGCATCTCGGCGATCTTCGGCCCCAGTTTGTACTTGTCCACCACCATCTGGGCGAACTTGTTCTTGGCCGCCAGATCCTGCTTGACCACCGTGTTTTCGCCAGCCGCTCCGGCCTTGACTTTCTTCTTCTTGCCGCCGCCGGTCAGCCGGTTCTTGATCTTGTCGATGTCTGACGACTTTACGTACCTGGACACGAGTGTCCAGATGGCCATGAAAACGGCCCAGATAAGGACGAGCATGATGACGAAACTCATCTCAGACCTCCACCACCTCGTCGAACAAATCCGCGCGTAAACGGATGCCGGCGCTCAGCAGCTTTTCGTAGAATTTCGGGCGAATTCCGGTGGCGGCGAAACGGCCCACCACCTTTCCATCCGGATCGAGACCGCGCTTTTCAAAGACGAACAAATCCTGCAGCGTGACCACTTCGCCTTCCATGCCGGTTACTTCGGTGAGCGAAACCACGCGGCGCGATCCATCGCTCAAACGCGACGCCTGCACCAGGATGTTCACGGCACTTGCAATCTGTTGTCGTATGGACGTGAGCTGCATGTTGGAATTCGCCAGCGACACCATGACCTCGAGTCGCGATACGGCGTCGCGAGGCGTGTTGGCGTGAACGGTAGTCAACGATCCGTCGTGACCGGTGTTCATGGCCTGCAACATATCCAGAGCTTCCTCGCCGCGGACTTCGCCGACCACGATGCGATCGGGACGCATACGCAAGCTATTGACCAGCAGTTCGCGCTGGCGAACGGCGCCGTGACCTTCGATATTCGGAGGGCGCGTTTCGAGTCGCGCCACGTGCGGCTGTTTCAATTGCAATTCGGCCGCGTCTTCGATAGTGACGATGCGTTCCTTGCCATTGATGAACGCCGACAGCGCGTTGAGCAGAGTGGTCTTGCCCGCGCCCGTTCCGCCCGCGATGATGATGTTCATCTTCGCTTTGACGGCGGCTTCGAGAAGTTCCATCATTCCCGCGGTGAGCGCTTTCTTCTCCACCAGATCGGCGGGCATCAGCTTGTCCTGCGAAAAACGGCGAATGGAAAGCAGCGGGCCGTCGACGGCCAGAGGAGGAATAATCGCGTTGACACGCGATCCGTCCATCAGGCGCGCGTCCACCATCGGCGTCGATTCGTCGATGCGGCGTCCCACCTGGCTGACGATTTTGTCGATGATGCGCAGCAGGTGCTGGTTGTCGCGGAAGGTTACGCTGGTCAGTTCCAGCAGTCCGCGCTTTTCGATGTACACCTGCTTGTAGGTGTTGACCAGAATGTCGGAGATGGCGGGATCTTGCAGCAGCGGCTCCAGCGGTCCAAGTCCGAAGACTTCGTCGAGAACTTCATCGCTGATCTGCTGTTTTTCGAGTGAGCTGAGCAGCGTCGGCTCGGCGTCGATCAGCGAGATCACCGCCTGGCGCACTTCACTGCGGACGCGCTGGTTGTCGATGGTCGCCAGCGCTTCCAGGTTGATCTTGTCCACCAGCTTGCGATGCAAGGTGAACTTGAGTTCCTGATACTCCGGCTTCAGGCTGGCCTTTTGCCGCCCGGAGTTCTTCAGCAGCCTCTGTTCCCAGGAGACCTGCTGCGTATTTTTATTTCCGTTATCGAGCGTTGAAAACATACGTTCCGTTCAGTCCCTTAAGCCTGCGAAAATGCCGGCTTCAATCCCCGTGAATTGGCCGCGGCCTTCACCGCGCCGCCCAGCGTGCCGCACAGGCGGTTGGTCACGCCTTCGATCGATTTGCCCAGGTCGCCGTCGCCGCCCAGAGGCTGCCCCAGCGTCACCACGCGGTGCAGCGAAAAATAATCGTTGGGAAGCGAGGCGTGCACCGGGCAGCCGAACAGCTTCTCCATATCGCTGGTGCCGATATCGGTGCGCCGGTCGACGCGATTCACCAGCACTTGAAATCGTTCTTTGGGAAATCCCAGCTGCTCCACCAGTGTCAGCGCCTTGCGCGTGAGATGAAGGCTGGGTAACTCCGCTGTCGAAACCAGGTACGCTCGCTCGCATTCGGAAACCGCCATCAGGCTGGTGCGATTGAACACCGCGGGCAGGTCCAGAATCACCCAGTCATACAGGCGCCGCACATGATCGATCAACACCCGCAATCGCGCCGAATCGATTCCATCGGCATAAGGCGCCGCGGGCGCGGGCAGAATATCGACGCCGCCGTAGTTCACGGTCAGCGAATTCCACAGCGACAGATCCATGTGTTCGGTGTGCTGCAGAGCATCCACCAGCGAATAGTTGTGGCTCAATTTCAGATAGAACCCGATGGTTCCACCGGTGAGATCGAAATCGGCGAGCAGAATTCGTTTCCCGGTGATGCGCTGCAGCGAAAACGCGGTTTGCGTCGCGATGGTCGATGCGCCTGAGCCGGGCTTGGAACTCGCGAATCCGATCACGTGGCCAGACTCGCTTTCTACCGGTACTTCGGTTACGATCAGGCGGCGCAATCGCGCCACTGCGTCGCGTTGCGTGGCGAGATCGAAGGGAGCGTAAAGAAACTCGATCGCGCCCGCCCGCAAGGATTGCAGCACTGCGGACGAGTCATTATGCGTGTGCAGGCCGACCACTTGAATCGGCGGCGTGAGCGAAGCAGCGTATTTCACCAGTTCGGTTGCCGCCGCGAGATCGGTTGCCAGGTCCAGCAGCAACAAGTTCGGTTTGAGCTGACGCGCGCGAATTTCCAGCGTCTGCTGCGGCGGATAGCTCTTCAGATCCGCGAGAATCTGAAATGCTCGCGTCTGCGGGATGGTCGCCAGGAACTGCTGCGCCAGATCGCGATTGGGCGAGATCAGAAGAGCCGTCAGCTCAGCTTCGTGTTGGCCGCGTGCAGTCATGTGTGGCGAAGGGAAGGACTACTTCTTTCCTTTCGAAGTGGTCTTCACCGGCGGTTGGGGGACATCCTTGGGATCCAGGCGGACCAGGAAATCCTTCGGCATGTAGATGTTCGGTTGCGGATCGGTGGCGTTGAGCGGCGTGGTGACCTCCGGAGTGACCAGCACGATCAGATCCGTGCGCGTCTTCTGCTCGTCGCGCGATTTGAACAGGGACCCGAAGATCGGCAGGCTGCCGAGGATCGGGATCTTGCTGTACACGTCCTTTTCCTGGTTGTTGACCAAGCCCGCGATGACGAAGCTCTGGCCTTCGCCCATCTCCACATCGGTCTCCGCGCGCCGCGTCGAAAGCGCGGGAATCGTGAAGCCGCTGATGGTCACGCCGTCGGCGAAATCGAGGGTGGATACTTCCTGCTTCAGGTGCAGCTTAACCGTGCGGTTGTCGGTGATGTTGGGAGTGAATACCAGCTTGATGCCGAACTCACGAAACTGAATGGTCACCGCGCCGCTGTTGCCTCCGCCCTGCAGAACGGGAATCGGAAATTCGCCGCCGACCAGGAAGTAGGCTTCCTTGCCGTTGGTGGCGATCAGCGTCGGCTCGGCCAGCGTTTCAATAATGTTTTCGGTCTCCAGCGCTTTGATCAACGCTGCGATGTTGAGTTTCGGATTGAGCGCGAAAATGTTCAGCGCGCTGGTAATGGTGGTCTGGTTGGAGGTCGGCGAAGGGCCGATGCCCTGCGTTCCGGCCAGCGCCGGACTGCCGAACTGACCCGTGGTGGTTCCGATATTGGTCAGGCCGGGCATGCCCAGCAGGTTCACACCGTACTGCAATTCCTTCGATCGATCGATTTCCGCGAACTTCACGCGCAGCAGAACCTGCTTCTCGATTCCGGGCGCGGTGCCGACCTGCATATTCGGCACGATGTTCTTAGCGAACGGCGCCGAGAGCGCGACGGCTTCGTCGACCACGGCTTTGCTCGATACGTGGCCGTTGAGCGAGATCGAGTCGCGCGAGGTGCGCACCGAGATTTCCTCGCCGGGGAAGGTTTCTTTCAACAGGCGGCGCAGCGGCTCGACGTTGTAATCGACGGTGATGTTATAGAAGGTGCGTTCGCCGCTCTTGCTCCACACCACCAACGTCGAATTCCCGAGTCCTTTGCCATGCAGCACGATCTCGCGTGTGGTGACGGCGTTGCCGTCGATCACATCGGGATTGCTGAAGTCGATGGTACGGATGTCGGAGGGATAGTCGATGACGACGCTCTTGCCGACAGTCAGGCGCAAGTCTTCCGCGCTTTGGGCGAATGAGAGCGCGCTCGCGGTAATCAGAAGTGCGCTGGTTCCAAGGAAACGAAAAAGATAACTGGATCGCATCATGACTTGATTTCCTGCCTTAGTTGGTCTTCGGGCCATTCGGAATAGTTTCGACAGTTCGGACGTTGCCGCGGATCACTACGATCTGATCCGGAGGAGGCGGAGGAGCAGGAGCGGCAACCGGAGCTGGCGGAGGAGGAGCAGCAGCGACGTGAGGCCGGGGGGCTGGCGCTGCGGGCTTTTCAGCCAGGTGATGACCGTTGTACAGCTCGGTGACGTAACGGCCGGGAGTCTTTTCGATGGTCTGATCGCTCGAATTGCGGAGCACCAGTTGCACCTTGCCGTCGGCTCCAGCCAGCGTCAGCGTTTCGGCCTGTTCCGGATCCACCAGCAGGGTGACCGTCGGGGCCGGCATCGCCTGCCCACGCGCATCCGGTTGCATGGTCGCGCCGGCCGAGAGCACCAGGATGTTCTGCAAACAGGTCATGGTCATGTCGCCGTCGCCTGAAGGCGGCTTGCCGGTGACCAGCACGTCCACGTGCATGCCCGGGATTACGAATCCCGCCACGCCCGCGACGTCGTTCACGCGAACCGAAACGGCGCGCATGCCGACCGGAATGGTCGGCGCCAGGCCGAGACCGCTGCCGCGCGTGGCCAGGCGTCCTTCCAGGATCGGTTCATCCAGCAGGATGTTGGACACCACCGGGCGCTCCAGCACGTCTTCGACTTTCGAGAACGCGTTTTTCGGAAATGATTCGGCGGCGATCTTGGCGATCTTCACATCGGAGGCGCGTACCATGACGCCGACCGATAACGGCCGCGTCGCCACCACGATGTCTTTCTGGTTCGTCGCGTCTGTTCTCGCGCCGCTGCTCGAGTGTGCCGTCCATTGGTAGAACACGCTTGAAACCACCAGCGCGAACACCAGGCTGACTCCTAATACTGTTAGAAACCTGCGATCCATAAAGATCCTCTCCTCATTAGCCTTTCGGCACCAAAGACAACCACACGCCGAGCGTTATCGCCGGCGCGTAAGGAATCGATTCCTTGTCGGCTGCGCTCTTGCCGTCGCTCGAAATCCCCTCGTCCGAATGTTTTCCACCGATCATCTTTCGCACGAACCGAAATCCCAGAGTTCCCGCGGCGATCAATCCTCCGGCGAAAGCCGTCAGCAGCGCGGCCCACAGCACTCCATAGGTGCCCAGCAGCGCTCCAAATCCGGCCATCAGCTTCACGTCGCCTCCGCCCATTCCACCCATTAAGTAAAAAATCAAGAACACCGCGAATCCCACGGCTGTGCCCGCCAGCGCATACCCCGCGCCCGGCCAGAAACCGTACTGTCCGATCTGCCAACCCATGCCGCCCGCCAGCGCCACAGCAGGAATCCAATTGGCGATCTGCCGGCGCGCGATATCATCGATCGTCGCGGCCAGTCCCACCAGAATTGCGATCCAAACCTGCGCGGTCATCGTGTTCCTCGAAAGGTGCCGGTACGCTCC
The DNA here is from genome assembly GCA_963819125.1 of Terriglobia bacterium. Classification (GTDB taxonomy): domain Bacteria; phylum Acidobacteriota; class Terriglobia; order Bryobacterales; family Bryobacteraceae; genus Palsa-187. The sequence continues at coordinate 57,403 of CAWFUQ010000001.1, read as the reverse complement.
GGCGCCTCCTTTGCGCTCGTCTCCACGATTCCTGGAGCTTTTTCCGGCGCATTTTTCTTGTGCTTGATCGCCGGACCACCCAACATCAACGGCGCCAAGAATCCCGTATCCAACCAAAACTCAGCCAGAGCCTTTCCCGACGGCAGCCGCCAACTCATCGGGTCCATCCACTCCATGGGGATCGTTGGAATCCTCACGGGAGTGCGGCCCCGATATCCCGAGCCTTTTGGGCGCGGGAACGTATTGTGCGGCTTCATCCTTATGCTCCCCTTACTATTTCGGCCGCATGGGTGGTTTTCATTAGCCCATTCGTGCCTAATGTCCGTATTCCTTAGAACCTTGGTCATGCGGTACGGGACGGCGCGAATGCCCGCAAAATCGGCGCTTCCTGGAACCACAATCTGCGCGGCGACCAAAGGCGCCAGAGGCGCCCTCAGTACTAAATCGGGCGACGGACTAAGAGAATACGCTTACCGTCGTCGGCGACTACGCGCCAGTCCGGCGTGAGTTTCAGCAACTGCGCCAGCGAACTTTCGATCGGCAACAGAGCGGCGGTGAACCCGTATTTCGCCATGATCTGCTGCCAGTCCCACTGTCCGTTCATCAGGTGGATGTACTGATTGCCGACTTCGGGACCGTAGAAATCGCTGCGCCCGTCCACGAACACCTTTTGCGAGGGATTCGTGAAGATCAGGTAGTCGGCCCACTGATCGGTGGTCATCAGCTTGGATTGAAAAACTTCCGCCGGATGATCGTGCACCATCTGGACGGGAAAAATCTCGGCGGGAAAATCGGTCGGCCACGGAATCGGCTTATTAATGACGATCAACCCTGCGATCACGATCGCCGGCCAGGCGCTGGTGCGTTTGAATGCGGGCAGGGAATCGGCCGCCATCTGATTCACGATTCCCAGCAGCGAGCCTTTTTTCGCATCCACGGTGAATGCCGTCCACCACCCCGCGATTTCAAACGCGATCGCCGGGCCAACGATGGTGACGAACACCGGCACGTGACGCACGCTGCCCAGCGCCATGTGCGCGAAGAACGCGATCCACAGAGGCTCGACGATTTTGCGGCGGCGCAGCATCAATCCCGCGGCGACCAGTCCAATCAGCATCAACGCTTCGAACTGCAGGACGTTTTCATTGCGAAAACTGGGCGACTGGAATTCCTGAATCACGCTGCGGATCCAGTCCGATTTCAGATATTCGGCGACGTGAATGTGCAGGCCGTAGCCGTACGGATTCACTACCGACGCGGCTGCGCACGCCATGGTCAGGAGAGCGTAGCGGGTCGAATTCTGAATCGCCCCGCGCCATCCTCCGCGCGAAATCCAGCCTTCGATCGCGAGCCCAAGCGCGGTCAATCCCAGCAGCGCGATCAGCGAAAGAAATCCGCCATGCAGATTGGTCCAGACGATGGTGATCGGGACGAGAAGCCAGATCCAGTTCGATTTCTTTTCGCGATCGGCTTCGATCATCCACACCGAAACGGACAGCAGCAGCATGGTGAACACGTGCGGCCTCGCCAGAAAATGGATGGACGCCGCGCCTACGCACATCAGCGCGATGATCATCGCGATCAGCAGATGCGTTCCGCGCCACACCATGCGCCGGACGATAGTGGTCGCGAACAGCGCAATCACGACGCCCGCCAGCAGCACGATTCCCTTCAATCCCGCGAGGCGAAACAGCGATCCGTCGATCACGTCGGTCAGCCACTCCCACGCGTACCAGGGAGCGCCGGGCTTCGAGAACGAATACAGATCGAAATGCGGAACGGCGTGGTGATTCAAGATCCATTCGCCGGTGCGAATATGCCAGCCCACATCGCCATCGACCAGCAATCCCGTCCATCCCGCGGACGAGCTCATGAACACCCATCCCATGATCGCGATGAAGAAGAGATCGGAGAGCGACGGAATCGCCAGCCGTGCCCAGCGCTTGGTCAGGACCGATTCAATGCTGCGTGTCTTCTTAGGAAGAGGGCGCACGGATGCGATGGATTGCGGCGAAGTCACTATTAGGTATTTCGCCCGAGACGCACCGTAGCTTTAGGCTGCGCCCCGAAACTGGTTTGATACAGTCGATACGTGATGACGATCCGGCTGGCCACGCCACAGGACGCACGTCAGATCGCCATGATTCATGTGGAGGCCTGGAAAGCTGCATATCGAGGCGTCGTTCCGGACGAATTCCTGGATTCCCTCTCCGTGGACGCGCGAGAACTGACGTGGCAGGAGCGCCTTGAGGGCGGGCGATCGATCACTTGGGTAGCTCACGATTCCAAGACGACGCTTGGCTGGATTTCCGCGAGAGCCGGGGAAATCCTGGCCGTATACGTCCGCCCGGAGCACTGGGGACAGGGTGTTGGCCGCCGCTTGTGCGAGACCGTTTATCGACATTTGCTTCTGGAGGGGTGCTCGGAGGTCACGCTGTGGGTGCTAAAAGACAACGCGCGAGCCGTGAGGTTCTATCGATCGAATGGTTTCGTGCTCGACGCGGGCGGTGAAAAGATCGTGGAACTTGGCGGCAAACCACTCACCGAGATTCGGTTCAGAAAAGTACTTTCGGTGTGAAATGTCGATTTTGAACCGCTCCTTTTAGTCGCGGCTCATTGTCGGCGTTAGACGAATCATCGCCACACAGAGCCGTGACCAAAGGGAGCGGTTCAACATTCAAGGCGCATGGCCTTCGGCGCGAGCGATTTCTCCTGCATGATCGATCCCCAGCAGCCTACGTCCGTGCACCGCGAGTTCGAAGCGATCCTTGACGCCGGTTTTCTCGAAAATATGCATCAAGTGAACCTTTACTGTTCCTGCTGTAATCGCTAGAGCCTCAGCGATTTCCTTGTTCTTCAAACCGCCGCAAACATGGTGTACGATTTCCTTCTCGCGAGGCGTCAGCCGAGGTGCGGACCGGCGATCCAACGAGCCCATCACATGATCCGACAGCGAACTTTCGATCCACACATTCCCGCGTCCGACCGAGCGCAGGCATTCGACCACGGATTCGGTCGGCAGCGTTTTTTTCAAGATCCCGCGTGCGCCGATCTGGAGCGCGCGGAAGCAATCGATCTCCGCCAGGTCGTTCACCCACAGCACTGGCTGGCAGCGAGCCAGCGTGCTCTTCACATCGGAAAGAAATTGGAACACTGCTTTCAATCCCGACGATTGATCCACCAGGATTACATCCGGCTTGTGCTGGCGGATGTTATCGAGCGCTTCAGAGGGATTCGAGGCCGCACCCACGAATTCAAGATCGTCGCAGACCGCCAAGATGTTGGCGAGGCCCGCGAGCACGATCGGTTGCGATTCGCAAGCGAAGACGGTAAGCCGATTCACTGGTGAGGTGGTCCCCTTATTTAGTGATACGAGGGGCTGGTTCGTTTCTGCTGCCAATAACTGAGGCGGCATCCGCGATCCTCCCTATAGTGGGTTAGATCGTCGGTAGCAGAAAGGGGGTGTAGGTACTAAGTATCGATTTGAAGGGCCGTATACCTACTTAGGACTATTTGGCGCCCGCCAGCCGCCCCGGCATATCCGCGAGCGCATAGCTCATTACCGCCAGCGCGGCGATGCATTTACGAAAATCGTCAGGGTCCACTTTATCCAGGGTATCGGCCTCAGTGTGGTGCCAATCGAAGTAATGCGCGCCGGTGGTGATCAAACCCAGGCTTGCAACACCGTCGTGCGTCAGCGGTGCGATATCGGTACCTCCACCACCCCGCGAAATTTCTGCCGCGCCGATGTGATCGAGCAATTTGCCGATCTGTTGCAGTATCGCGGTCGACGATTGTTCCGCCGGGGAGGGCGCTTTCGGTGCGCTGTCCAGGCCGGGCCCCGCGCCTCCCTCGCCGCCATATCCGAATCCGCGTGGCGATTCGGCCCCGCCATCCATTTCGATCGCGGCCACGTGATTCGCGATCTTGTCGCCCAGCCACGCCCGATACGCTTGCCCGCCCCTCGCGCCGTTTTCTTCGTTCACCCAGAACACCACGCGGATGGTGCGGCGCGGCTGCAGTCCCAGCTTTTTCATGATCGCGACCGCTTCGAGCGCGGCCATGATCCCGCTGCCGTCGTCCTGCGCGCCGCGGCCCACATCCCAGGAATCGATGTGCCCGCCCACCGCGACGATTTCTTCAGGGTGCTCGCGCCCGGGGATTTCGCCCATCACGTCGAAGCTGTCGGCATCGGGCTCCATGTGAGCGCCCATCTGCAGCGTCACGCGAATGGGGACCTTGGCGGCATAAAATCGCGCCAGCATCGCGGCATCTTCGAGACTAATTGCGGCCGCCGGAATTTTCGCCTGATCCTGATCGTAAGTGAGCGCGCCGGTATGCGGAATCTGCATGGCGTGCGGCGTAATCGACCGCACCAGCACCGCGACCGCACCCATTGCAGCGGCTCTCGACGGTCCTGTCGATCGATAGATGACGGTTGGCCCATACCCCTTGTACGGCGCATTGAAAAGCACGATCTTGCCGCGCACACGATCACGGCCCAGCGTGATCATTTCGTCGAAATCGGAAACCACGACGACTTCGGCGGTAATCCCGCCCGGCGGCGTGCCTACGCTCATCCCCAGCCCCAACATGTGCAGCGGCTTCTGTTCCGGCGCGATCAGTTTCGCCGATTCCGCGCCGCGCACCCAATGGGGAACCTTGACTGGAATGGTCCGGACGTTGCTCAATCCATCGTGCTGCATGGTTTCGACCGCCCATTTGATGGCACGATCGAGCGACGCCGATCCGCTCAGGCGGTTACCGATGCGATCGGTGAGATAGGCGAGTTTCTCGTACCCGGCCTTATCGGCCAGCGCTTCGGTGATCAGTCGATTGGCAGTGTCGCGATATTGATCGGTGAGATTTTGGCCAAACCCGGATGTGATTGCGATAAGAAAGACTGCGGATAATTTGTACGGCGCCATCGGCGTTATCGTAGCATTTAGGATCGCAGCGATTGCGTTACGATGTGAGCATGGAAGTTGAACTCACGCCCGAGGCCAGAGCTTTTGCACGGATGGCGATCGAGAGCGGACGCCTGGCTCGCGAAGAGGACGCCGTCGCGCAGGCTCTTGAAATGTGGGTAGAACGGGAGCGCTGCCGCGAAGAGATTCTTGCCGCGGTCGAGATCGCCGAGGCGTCACTGGATCGAGGCGAGGGGCGTATCATCAGATCCGAGGAGGAAACACGGCAGCTTGCCGATGATGTCAAGCGCCGTGGCTTGGCCCGCCTGAACGCCGAGCGCACCCGCGCCTCGTGAGCGAGTTTCGTCTCTCGCGCGAGGCGGAGGCCGAATTGGACGGAATCTGGCTTCATATCGCGCGCGAGAGTGGGAGTGTCGAAGTCGCCACGAGGGCGGTTGAGGACATCGCGGAGCGGTTTTGGCTGCTTGCGAAATATCCGTTTATGGGCCGCGCGAGAGATGCTGAACTGGCGCCAGGACTTCGCAGTCTGGTAGCAGGTAACTATCTGATCATACACAGTGTGGAGCCCGATGACGTCGTACTCATCCTTCATGTAATCCATGGCAACCGCGATCTTGAATCATTGCGTGCCGGGCAGGATGTCTAGTGCGTAAGCGCGTACACGACGTAATTCACGCCGATGCGCATCCCCAGCGCTGAAAACGCCTCGGGATAGGTCGGGGAATCGGCCCACTCCCACGAGTCGCCCGACGTCGGAATTGAAATCCATTACGACCATCAGACGCTTGTGATCGTCGTAGATTCCTTTCCACTGCGCGTGCGTCCCGGCGACGCGATCGCTATAGCGCAATCCCCACTGCCCTAGAATCTGATAACGATCATTCAGATCGTACACGGCATGAAATACCGGATCGTCGTTATCGATCTCCACGATCTCGCGATCCGGAAACACCAGCTTCATGCTCTCGTCGAAGCGCGCCCATTCATCGGGCCCCCAGAAATCATCAAGCATCAGGAATCCGCCGCGCAGCAGATACTCGCGAAGCTGTGCAGCCTGTTCCGGGGTGAGCTTCCAATCGCCCATTTCACCGGCTGCGAGCCAAGGCCAGTTGAACACATCATCGCCATCGTCCAGATTCACCGGCTGCTCCACGGATCGAACCTGCGCTCGCGTCAGCCGCCGCAAAGCCATCAGAAAATGACGATCGGCGCGCGGATAATCCTGCGTCCAACTGGTTCCGCCTTCGCGCCAATCGGAGTAGCCGCCCCAGCGCCGTCCGCCGAATCGCGCTTCGGGATGTTGCGGATACATCAGGCGAGCGAACACGAACTCGGATGGTTGTTGGTAGTCGGCGGGCAGCGCGATATCGTCATAGCCTTCCATGCTGCGATATACGCGGAAGGGCCGCTGATAGGCGTACAGCACTCCAAGGAATCCGATGCCGATCGCACATCGCCAGACTGCCTTGGGGAGCTTCATTCTGCCTACCGCGAGGATATCACTGTTTGAAAAAGGGGACAGACTACTCTGTCCCGGCCCAGTAGCTGTAGCGCGGGCGATCGACTTTGTTGTCGCCCGCGAGTTCGTAAACGCAGGCCACCAAAACCGATGGCCCGCGCTACAGCAAACTTTCGGCCAGCATCAATGATTCAATGTCGAGTAGTCCTCGCACGTGTTTCCCGAGATAGAATTCGCCCCTAGTGAAACGCCCGGCGCCGCGACGATGCAATGCGACTTCATCTTGTACCCCGAAATCCTGTTGCCCCGAATGACGTTGCCGCGCGTCTCTTCCGTTCGTGACGCGCCGCGGCCCAGGTAGATCCCGCTTTCGAGCATGTGCGGCTCGTCTGTCTTGTAGATGCAGGGAAATTTTGCAGCACTGTCATTGCACTGCGAGCTATCGATATGGAGGAACATGTTGCCGGTGACCGTGTGATTTCGCCCGATGAGAAATAGGGCGCCGTACTTGGTTCCATCGATCAGGTTGTTGACGATTTCGATATTCTCGGAATGCATGTTCGGATCGGTATTGTTGAGTACGATTCCGAAGTGACCGGAAGGATAATCTTCCGGCCTCCGATGGCTGATGCACGAGTTTTCGCGCACGCTGCCGTCGTGAAACCCGTCCAGATCGATGCACTTGCCATTCACGTCTTCGAATTTATTGCGCTGATAAATGGAATGATCGACGTTGCCCGCCGTATCGAGCGTTACCGGCACACCTCCGTTCTCCACATCCACGGTATCGACCGGAAATCCGATATGCGCGCCGTCGTTATCCTCCACCCGCACGTTGGTGGCATGGCCCACTTGAATCGCGTCGCGGCCGATGGTATCGAAATGATTCTTCGCGATCACGCCATCGTGCAGGCGCGGCGAGGTGAACAGCGAATGCGTCCAGATCCCGTTGCCGCGCACGCGGCGCAGCGTGCAATCGCGAACTTCAAAATCCGACGATCCCTCCTCGATTACGATCCCGCCGGTCGAGTTATTGCGCGCCTTCGCATTCTGCGAACCGGAATCCTCCACCAGATCCTGCTCAATGCGAATGCCGGTCGACCGGCTGACCAGGATCGCAAATCCGTTGATGGCCGAGAACTGCAGTTGCTGAAGAGTGAGTCCATTGATGCGATCGAACCACACACCGTTATCCGAATAGGCAATGCGAAACGCGTTCTCTGGCGGCGCCATCTCTATGGTCTGCACCGCCATCTGAGCAGTCCCCGCGAACGAAATCCCGCGCAGTGTGATGTGGTTCGCGGACTCGCCCACGATGATGCCGCGGCCATGGAAATCGCGGGTGGCGTGCAGTACGGTTCCCGATCCGACGATTTCGAGATCGTGAGCTCCCGGCGCCAGCGTCAGCTCCGAGGATACCTCGATCGCGCCGCTGGGCAATTGAAGAATCCCAGTGGTCTGCGCCGCGAGCCGGCGGCGTACGTTTTGCTCGCGTGAATTCACGCAACCACTGAGAACAATGAATGCGAAAACAGCTCCCAGGACCCTCACTGCGCGGGTTTCTTGGTCCACTCCCCGATCCATTCCAGGAACTGGTGATACCACAACACGCTGTTTTGCGGTTTCAAAATCCAATGGCCTTCGTCGGGAAACAGCACCAGTTTGGACGGCACCTTTTCAAGCTGCAGCGCCGTGAACAACTGCATGCCCTGATCGACCGGAACGCGATAATCGAGCTCGCCATGCATCACCAGGGTCGGCGTCTTGAAATCCTTGACGAAATAACTGGGCGACCACTTCGCGTACATCTCCGGGCTATCCCACGGCATTCCTTTGAACTCCCAGATGGGAAACCACAACTCCTCGGTTACGCCGGCCATGCTGCGCAGATCGTACACGCCGGCGTGCGAAACCAGCGCCTTAAACCGCGTGGTGTGGCCGAGCAGCCAATCGACCATATATCCACCGTACGATCCACCCGCGGCCGCCATCCGATCGGCATCGGCGTAAGGCAGCGCAGCGACGTGATCCGCGATCGCCATAATGTCGTCGAACACTTTGCCGCCCCAATCGCCGTTGATGTCTTCCAGAAATTTCTGCCCATAGCCTGTCGATCCGCGCGGATTCGGCATCACCACCAGATATCCCGCCGATGCGAACACCTGTGGATTCCAGCGATAGCTCCACATTTCGCCCCACGCGCCTTCCGGTCCTCCATGGATTAGAAACAAAACCGGATACTTCTGTGCCGGCGAAAAATTCGGCGGCTTGACCACGAAAGCCGCGACGCGGGTGTGATCCGAGCTTTCGGCCGAGATTTCTTCCAGCGGAGCGAGTGCCGATGAATTCAAAATTCCATCGTTCATGCGGGTCAGCGGGATCGGCGCGCCGCCGCTGGACGACACGCGATACAGCTCGACGGGATGCGACGCGCTCTGATCGCTGTAAATCATGAACGTGCCATCGGAGTTGAACTGCACATCATCGACGCTGAATGCTCCCGAAAGGATGCTGCGCGATCCGCCGCCGGTCGCCGGAATCATGTATAGATTCGTGCGGCCGCGATCTTCAAAGGTGTAAAAGAGCCGCGTTGAATCGGGCGTCCAGGTCATCGCCTCCACCCAGTTGTCGAGACTGTCGGTGAGGCCGGTGATCTTGCCGGTAGCGCGCTCGTAAACCATCAGCCGCCAGCGGTCGCTCTCAAATCCGGCACGAGCCTGCGATCGGAACGCGATGTATTTTCCGTCCGGCGAATACAGCGGCGAGCTATCGGCGCCGGGACTGGTCGAGATCTTTTTTTGATCGCCACCGCCGATCGGAATCGTGAAGATGTCTGAATTGGTGCTGGTGGCGAGCACTGGATCGAGATTCATGCTGAACGCGACTTCCGTTGAATCGGGCGAAATCGCGTAATCGTCGGGACCGCCGAGTGAAAACGGCGGCACGTCGCGATCGCCCGGCGTCAGGTCTTTCACTTCCGTGCCATCGGCGTTCATCGACAGAATATGCGAGCGACGTTTACCTTCCCATTGCGTCCAATGGCGGTAGAGCAGGGAAGTGATGATGCGCGCCTTCAGCTTGCTCTTCGCTTCGTCGTCCAATTTCGATTTATTGCACGCGTCGTCCGCGCAATCGGGATAAACGCCGGAGGTGAACACGATCTTCTTGCCGTCGGGCGAAATCAGAATGCCGCCCGCTTCAGTCGATAGATGCGAGATTTGCCGCGACGACGTGCCGTCCGGATTCATGCGCCACACCTGCGAGGATCCGTCGCGATTGGAGACGTAGTAAATCGATTTCGAATCGGGCGACCAGCGTGGCCGTTCATTATCATTGCCGTCGCGCGTGATCTGGCGCGGAAATCCTCCGTTCGCTCCAACGGACCAGATCTGTTTCGGTTTCGTATTCTGATCGACATCGACGGTCTGCACCGTGAACGCAACCGTCTTGCCGTCGGGCGAGAGCACCGGCTCGCTCACGCGGTTGAGCTTCATCATGGTGTCGACATCGAATGGCCTGCGCTGGGCGAAGACCGCCACAGTACAGAAGAGAGCGAGCGCAATGCGCATATATCCGTCATTCTATCGGGTATGGACACCAAGGCTGATTCGTTGCGATTGTTGCATTCCTCATTCTTCGTTTTACCGAACACGTGGGACGTGGCGAGCGCTCGCATCTTCGAGCGCGCCGGGTTCGCGGCCATAGGCACCACCAGCGCGGGAGTCGCCTTCTCTCTGGGGTATCCGGATGGCGAAAAGATTTCGCAGGACGAAATGATTGCAGCGGTGGAGCGCATCGCCCGGCGCGTTGCAGCGCCAGTGACTGCCGATGTGGAAGCGGGCTACGGTGATCCGGCGGAGACGGCGCGCAAGGTGTGGGCGGCAGGCGCGGTCGGCATGAATCTGGAAGATGTGACGGGAGATCGGCTGCACGAGTATCGAAGAGCAGGTGGCGGCGATTCGCGCCATTCGAGCGGCGACGCCCAAGATGGTGATCAATGCGCGAACCGACATTTTTCTGAATGCGATCGGCGAGGAGTCGACGCGCTTCGGTCGAACGGTGGAGCGGCTGAACGCGTTTCTGGATGCGGGCGCCGATTGCACGTTCGCTCCCGGGGTCCGCGATCGTGAGACTATCGGCCGGTTGACGAAAGCAGTGCGGGGCCCGTTGAATATCCTGGCGACGGTTGGGACGCCGTCGATCGCCGACATGAAAGCGCTGGGTGTGGCGCGAGTCAGTGTAGGGTCCGGGCCGATGCGCGCGACGCTGGGCTTGGTCGATCGCATCGCGAAGGAGTTACACGATCATGGGACATATACCGCGATGCTGGTTGGCGCGATTCCTTATCCTGACGTGAATAAGCTCCTGGACTAACTTGACCTCTTCGACTTCAGCATAAGGATCGCGGCAGTCAGCGCGACCCCGATGCAGGCTCCGCACCCCGCCAGGCCAACAACGTCCACGGTGCGGATCTGATCGAAGCGCGGATTCTTCGCAATGTTTGAAAATTCTGTGGCGGCTATGATGATCAGCACAACGATCACGGCACCCAATCCCCTGCGGTTGCGTTCCATGGGAGCAGACTATATCACGCGAGCCATGTACTGATGGAGCCACCTGGCTGCTTCGGGCTCCGTCGAAAACGCGCCGTCGAGTTGCGCTTCGTAGGCCGCGCGAGTGATCTCGCCGATCCGGGTCCGGCTTGACCATCGAAATAAGGCAGCACATGCCGGCCGAGGATCAGACGGCGGCTGCGGCTGATCGCCAACCGATTGCGCCAGCGCCATATCGCGAATGCGCGCGGCGGAATCGGGCAGGCCGGGCGGACGCGGCGGACGGCCCGATGCATCCGCTTCAATCAGCCGGATCAATTGCGCGATGCTGGCGGGCGCCAGACGTACCGCCAGCCGGCGCACCGCGCGCGGCGTCACATCCGTAGCCGATGCTCGAATGCGCCAGATGATTCTCGACCAGCGGCACCACCTGATCCATGATCGCGCTCTTGATGCCGATTCGCTTGAGAAACGCCCGCGCCAGCGGACCCCCGCCGGCTTCGTGACCCCACGCGGTCCAGCGCATGCGGCCGTCGCGCTCACGCAGTGCGGTGGTATCGGCTTTGGCGAAATCGTGCGCCAGCGCCGCGAACAGCAGCACTGCGCGATCGTCGCCCTCGCAATGTCGCGTTCGGCGATGCGCGCCGCTTCATCGAGCACGAACATCGTGTGGATCGCCAACGTCGCCCTCCGGATGCCATTCGGGATCCTGCGGGATACCCCGCATTCGTTCGATTTCCGGAAAGTGCGCCATCCACCCAGTTTGCGATCAGATACTCAGCCATGCGGCCGGGATGCGTCGCCTTGGTCGCCCACTTCATGAACTCCTCGGCGACGCGCTCCTTGGCGAGCGTCGAATATTCGATCCGAATGGCGCGCGACATCTCCGCCGTCGCCGGATCGAGCGTCAGATCGAAGCGGCAGGCAAACTGCATCCCGCGCAGCACACGCAACGGATCTTCGGAAAACGCCGCGCTGGTGGCGCGCAGCACGCGATTCTCTAAATCCTCGCGGCCGCCGAAAAAATCGAGCAGCTCATGCGCGATGGGATCCCAGGCCATGGCGTTGATGGTGAAGTCGCGACGGCTGGCGGCTTCGCGCGGCGTTATGCGTGGATCGAACGTGTGACGAAATCCGATGTGCGACGATCCGGTCTTGCTGTCGCGGCGAGGAACGCTGAAGTCGCGCATCCCCGTCTGATGCCCGGAACTTCACCACGCCGAATGACTTTCCGACCAGATCGACACGCGCCGTGAGCCGCCTAGGAACCTCAGCCAGGCGATCATACGTGATGCCGTACACCTCGATATCAATGTCCTTTGGCCGAGTGACCGAGCAGCGCATCGCGCACCGCTCCGCCGACGATGAGCGGCCGAAATCCGGCGGCTGGCAGTTCGCGCACGATGTGGTCGATTCGGGCGCGAGCGAGAGCATCGATCATTTATTTTCGCCTACGACGCCCGCGATCATCACTCGTCCGGACGCTTGGCGTTTTCGTTGCCGTTCAGGAACCGGTCGAACCAGTAGCACTGCCAGTTCAGGCTTTCGACCAGATGCTTGGGCTCGCCGGTGCGCGTCAGATTGTGATTCTCGCGCGGGAACATCACGATTTCGCAGGTCACGTGGAAGTGCTGCAGCGCGCGAAACCACTGCTCGCCCTGCTCGATCGGGACGCGATAGTCGTTGTCGGAATGCAGCACCAGCGTCGGCGTCTTCACGCTTCGCACGTAGCGCAGCGGCGAGTATTTCCAATACTCGTCGTAGTTGTGGAAAATGTCGCCGCCGAAATCGCGCTCATGACCGTAAGCGCCGTCGCGCGTGCCGTCGTCGCTGATGAAATTCGAAATGCTGCGCAACGTCACGGCGGCCTTGAAAAGATTGGTCTGGGTGACGATCCAGTTGGTCATGAATCCGCCGTACGATCCGCCGGTGACGCCGAGCCGATCCGCGATCGATCCAGGGATTCTGCTTCAGCACTTGCTCGACGCCGCTCATGATATCGGTGTACGCCTTGCCGCCCCATTCGTTCGCGACGGCGCGCTGGAACGCGTGGCCGTATCCAGTCGATCCGCGCGGATTGAGAAAAACACCGCCCATCCGCGCGCCGGCGTAGACCTGGAATTCGTGATACCAATCGACGCCGTACATTCCGGCCGGACCGCCGTGAATGCTCACACCATCGGGATACTTTTTCGACGGATCCCAGCCGACTGGCTTCACCAGAAATCCGTCTATCGGCAGCCCGTCCGCGGCTTTATACGGCACGCGCTCGACCGGCGAGCTCGAGCTTGCTCCACAGAGCCGCGTTGAGATCGCGTGAGCTGATGTTCAGCTCCATGCGCGCCTTCCCGCGTGTAGACGTTCTCCAGATGTTCGAAATCGTTCGCCATGATACGATCGATCTTTCCGCTGGCTTGTTGATCGCGAAGCCGTGAACGTTACGCGGTCCTTGGTCGAGCTGCGTTACGGCGCCGGTCGAGGAGTCCATGCGGAAACATGTGGGTTTCACCCTTCACGCCGGAGCCGAAATAGATCGCCTTGCCGTGCTCGGCCCAGTCCATCTCACTGACCAGGTAATCGAAATCCCTGGCGATCGGTCTTCGATGCTGCCGCCCTCGGCCGAGTCGGCAAGATAATATCTGCGACTGATCCTCTTCGTCCTGCGAGCCAAGATATGCGATGTTGTGTCCGTCCGGCGACCAGCGCGGGCTGCGGTCCGGACCTTCGTGATCGGAAATCTTCGTCAGCGCGCCGCCTCTGGCGGATACCACCCAGACGTCGGTGTTGCGGTCTGTCGTCGAATTCGTGCCCGGTGCGATTCGAGACGAAGGCGATGCGCGACGAATCCGGAGACCAGTGAGGATCGAGTATCGTTCCAGTTATCGCCATTGGTGATTTGATTGGCCGTCGCCGGTTTTGGCGTCGACCACCACGAGGTGCGAGCGCTTTTCGTCGAACTAGCCGGTGTCGTTGAATTTGTAATTGATGTGCGTATAGTGGCGAACGTCGCTCGACTTGCTGGCGGGAGGACCGGTGCGCGTCAGGCGACCAGGCGCGTGGAATCGGGCGACCATTCGATGTTCGAGACGCCGTTTTCGAGATCGGTGAGCTTGCGCGCTTCGCCGCCGTTGCGAAGGCAGCAGCCAGATCTGCGGTCGGCTCCCGTCGCGGGCCGAAAGAACGCGATGTATTTTCCGTCGGGCGACCAGCGCGGCGAACTCGACGAAGCCGTCGCTTCGATGATCGGGGCTTTGCCGATTGCGTTCCTTCGAGCGAAGAAATCGGCGATCGCGCGACTTGCGGCGATTGGCCTTCTGATCGATGGTCGTGACGCTGTAGGCGACCGATTTTCGCATCCGGCGAAATCTGCGGATCGGATAGCGGTTTCAAAAGAGAAGTAATCTTCAGCGGTGATGCCGCGGCGCTGGCCAAAAGCGACGCACGCTAAGCACATCAAAAGAACGAGTCGGCGCATATGACTTTACTGTAACTGCGCCAGCGGAGCGAAATGAAATCGCCCTCTGCGGTCTCTTCTTATTGAAGGAGGGTCGAACATGTGCGATTACTCGCTTTGCGGGCTCCCGACGCGGCTGGCCGCCGAAGGAGAGGAACTGGTGGTGCACAAATTCTCAACGGGATCGATGGGATTGGCTTCTCCGGCCGATTTTCCGGTGATCGAAGCAAATATACCCCCAAAGAAAGGATTCTGGAGCACAATCAGAGATTTCTTTGATCCGACGCCGGCCGCGTCGTCGGTACCGGCGATCTGCATTCCCCCTGGCGCGCGGCTGATCCTGCACGACATTCCCGCACCGCTGCAACAGCGCTGCGGATTCGGTGAAGCCGAAGGCGTAACGTTCGTCCAGCTTGACGTCGAAGAGAATCACTATCGCGATGCGGTGCGGTTCGGGAACGGGATTCAATTGCGGATACAGGATCTGCGCGAAGGGATGCGCGCGGAGGTGCTGTCGCTCGCATTTGTGGAGGCGGAAACTCGCGAGGTGCGCGAACGCACGTTCGTCTGACTCCGGTTGAGGCGCGACGGTTACGGTGCGCGTGTGGGCACAACGCCAGCGTAAGCGCCGTGACAATTCGATGGCGCATCGCCCCGGCAGGATCGCGCAGCCCAAACGCGCTCCGTAACCGTCGCGCCTCAAAGCACCTCGCGAAAAGAAAAAAGCCGCCCCGGCCATCGACGAATCGACGCGCCAGAGCGGCTTAAAAAATCACTGCCTAGAGAGGATTAACCCTTCAGCAGCGACAGCACTTGCTGCGGAGCCGAGTTGGCTTGCGCGAGCGCCGCGATACCTGCCTGCAGTTTGATCTGCGCCTTGGTCAGGTTCGCGGAATCTGCCGCGAGATCCGCATCGCGAATCCCGGATTCAGCGGCCGCCAGGTTGGTCAACTGCGAGTTGGCCAGGTTGACGGCGTAATTGAACTGGTTCTCACCGCGGCCGACGGCTGCTTGCGCATTGCCGAGGATCGCGACGGAGCTGGCCAGTTGGTTCACCGCGGCGGTCGCCGTGGAGATGTTGCTGATGTCGGCGGTCGAACCCGTGCCGTTGAGGGCTGAGGTCAGAACCGCACCGCCATCCTTGCCGCCCACGCCGGTGCTGGGGCCACCGTCGGTGATGCCGACCGCCACGCCTGCGGTCGCGCTGGCCTGGGATGAACCCAGACTGACCTTGAACGCGTTGCCGGCGCTCAGGAAGCGGATTCCTTCGACGCCGTTCACTTCATCGGCTGCGCCCTGTCCCGTGGGCGTCGCGCCCACTTCTTTGAACGCGCCGATCTGCGCGATGGTGCTGTCGTTGGACGACAGGATCGCGTTGTTGATGGTGGCGACCGCCTGGTCGAGATTGCTCGCATTCGCGGTGGTCAGCGCCACATTGAGCGAATGCTGATTGCCCTGCGTATCCACCGCGGAGAGCGTGATGGTCTGCGTGTTGCCAACGCTGGTCAAGCCGCTGAACTGATACACATCGCCATTGGCGGCGTTCTGGCTGGACTGTGCGCCCAACGAGTTGGCGCTGTCTTTCGCAGTATAGGCGCTGGTGACGCTGGCGGCCGGAGTTGACGCCGGTGGTCTGTCCGAAGCCGAAAGCATCCAACGCGCCCACCGTGTTGAGGCGGAAGTTGTCGCCGGCTGTCGAAGAGACTACCAGCTTGCCGCTGACGTTGATCGAAGCGGTGAGGCCGGAGGCGCGCGTCAGAGCATTGCTGTTGAACGCGGCATTGAGATTGATCACCGCGGCACTGTCGTCACCTGCCGCGGTGTAGCCGCCGACCACGTTGCCCAAGTCGATGGTCTTGCCGCCGTTGATCGACACCTGTACGTCCTGAGTGGTGCCCGCTGCGTTGGCGATGCTCGCAAACGCGGTGCCGGCCGCGATGCTGCTGTAGTCGAAACTCCCGCCGCTCGACAGCCAGCTGCCGATGCCGTCTTTTCCGCCCGCGTTGCCCGCGAAGGCGACGCTGAACGTCTGTCCCGTCGCGCCGGTGTAACCGATGTGCGTGGAATCCAGTTGCACAGCCTTGATGCCGGTGGCCGCCAGCGTGAGATTCGCCGCGATACCGGTATTGATGGCCGCGACTTCCGCCGTGATGGAGTTACCGCTGGTGGAGGTGTAGCTGAAGTTGCCGGCCGCGCCGCTGAGGCCCGCGCCGGTGATCTTCGCGTAAACGGTGCCGGTGGCCGTGGGTGCGGTCCAGAGGTTGCTGGTCGCCGTGACCACCGCGGAGTTGCCCTGCGCGCCGGTATTGAAGTTGCCCAGAGCAGCGGTCGCGATCTGATCTCCGCCTTGCACCTGGAACGCGGTGGTGGCCGAGTTGAAGGTGAACTGCGATTTACCGGTCGAGTCTACGTTCACCGCTGCAGTGATGTTGGCATTCTTGAACGCCGTCGCCTGCTGGCTGCCGCCGTTGCCGGCATTGGTGATGGCCTGATTGATAGCCGACACCAGGGTGTTGGCGTCGGTGACGCCGGTCAGATTGACCGCCACTTTCACGACGTTGCTTCCCGAAGTGCTGGAGAAGCCAGGGCCGGTGAAGTAGAAGTTCGTGGTGTTGTTGCTGATGGAAGCCTGGTTGCTGCTGTTCGCGAGAATCGTCTGCACGCTGGTGGTGCTGCCGTCGCCGATGTCGGTCCCGGCCGCGCCGGACGCTTGCACACCCTGCGAGGCCGAGGCTCTTGGCGTCGACGGTGGACGGTGCTCAGGTTAACGGAAACGGTTCCGTTGGTAGCCGAGCTGACGTTGCCGGAAGCTCTGCCACCGCCGACGAACACTTGCAGATCGGTGGCGAACGTTCCGCCCTGGTTCAGGCCGATGGCCTGCGCCTGGCGGTTGACTTCCTGAATCACGCTCTGGAATTCCGAATTCAGCACGCTGCGATCGCCGGTGAAGGCGCCGGAGGCGGACTGTGTCGCCAGTGTACGGGCGCGATCGAGAAGCTGAGAAATGTTGCTGATGCCGCCGTCGGCGATCTGCAACTGGCTCAGACCGTCGTTGGCGTTCTGAATACCTTGCGTGAGCACGGCTTCGTTGGAACGATCGGTATTGGCGATGGCCAGGCCGGCCGCGTCGTCGCCTGAATTGACGATGCGCAGTCCCGAGGTCACCTGGTTGATGGTTTCGTTTTGGAAGTTCTCCGTCTGCCGGAGGTAATTCTGCGCCTGCAACGAGGCGATATTGGTATTGATCGAAAACACTTGTTTTTCTCTCCTTGAAAGTTTCTGAGCGGGAATCCTTTCCCGGTCTACACCGGCCTTATCGGCTCACCCATTCAGACCTTGAAAATAAAATCGGGACGGAGGCTTAGCGAAGCCTCACCTGGGACGCCCCAGCAGCCGTTCGATCGCGTGTGGGGATGCATCGCGCGCGGCGGCGGCATTCTGCCGGCCGGTGAGATAGATCTCCTTGCGCAGGACGCACACCTCGCGTGGTGCGCGAATGCCGAGCTTCACTTGCGAGCCCGAACAATCCAGAATTTCGATCTCGACACCGTCGCCGATGATCAGCGACTCGCCCGCGCGGCGGCTGATTACGAGCATCGCAGCCCCGCGCCGGGGAGTGCTTGCTGGTGCGAATAGCGCGCGTCCATGCGCACCGCCTGAATGCCCATGCGCCGGCGAGTATCGATAACGATGGGCGCCAGCAGATTCGCGGTAGCGGGCCCTTGTTCGGGCGTCGTGAGGATGGCCAACGCGATCAGATCGTTGGTCAACACGAATCCCTGACGATCCGCGGGTGTGAGGTCGAGATGATATTCAGGATCGACCGCGTCAACCGGAGTGGTGAGGAAGCAGAGTTCAGGGGAGTCGATGCTTTGCAGAAACAACAGCGGCGACGCGGCCGGCGGGGCGATCAGAGCGAATCGGGTGTGCGACTCGAATCCGGGCAGACCACCCGGAAACTGAATTACGTCGTGATCTTCGATCCGGATCTCGCCGAAACGGCGCGTGGAAAGGTCTAGCATCCGCGATTGCAAGTGCAATCAGAGCGCCAATCCTGCCTGAACAGCTCAGTCCGGATGCGTCATCGCTTCCGGATTCACCCACAGATCGAATTCCTGCGCGGTGACAAATCCGGATCGTATCGCGGCGTCGCGCAAGCTCAGGTTTTCGCGATGCGCCGCCAGCGCGATCTTCGCCGATTTCTCATATCCGATGTGCGGATTGAGCGCGGTCACCAACATCAGCGATTGCTCCACGTGCCCGCGAATATTCTTTTCGATCGGCTCGATGCCGCGGGCGCAGCGCTGGTCGAAGGAATGAATCGCATCGCTGAGCAGAGCGATCGATTCCAGCACGTTGTGCAGCATCACAGGCTTGTAAACATTGAGCTGGAAGTTGCCCTGGCTGCCCGCAAACGCCACCGCAGCATCGTTCCCAAACACCTGCACTACCACCTGCGTCAGCGCCTCGCACTGCGTCGGATTGATCTTGCCGGGCATGATCGACGAACCGGGTTCGTTGTCAGGAATGTGCAGTTCGCCCAGCCCCGCGCGCGGACCCGAGGCGTGCCAGCGCACGTCATTGGCGATTTTCAGCAGCGCTCCGGCCAGCGTCCGGATCGCGCCGCTGGTGTTGACCATCGCATCATGAGCCGAAAGCGCCGCAAATTTATTCGGTGCGGAAACGAAGGCGCGGCCGGTTTCTTCAGCGATTCTTCTTGAACGAATAGACCCGAACTGGGACGGCGAGTTCAATCCGGTTCCCACTGCGGTACCGCCGATCGCCAATTCGAGCAAGGCAGGGATGGTCGCGCGGACCGCCGCGGTCGCCTGATCAAGCTGCGCAACCCATCCGGAAATAATCTGCCCAAGCGTGATCGGCGTCGCGTCCATCAAATGCGTTCTGCCGATCATCACGATGCCGGCGAACTGCTCCGATTTCGCGGCCAGGGTGTCGTGCAGCGCGTTGACCGCCGGAATCAGCACGCTTTCGATCTGGTCGACCGTAGCGATGTGCATCACGGTGGGAAACGTGTCGTTGGAAGATTGGCTGCGATTCACATCGTCATTTGGATGAATTGATTTGGCACCCGAGATCTGGATCGCACGATTCGCGATTACTTCGTTCGCGTTCATGTTGGTCTGCGTGCCGGAGCCGGTCTGAAAAACCACCAGCGGAAATTCGTCGTCCCACTTGCCGTCGATCACTTCCTGCGCTGCTTCGACGATCAACGCGACCTTGCTGGGCGGAAGCTGGCCGAGTTCGCCATTCGCCAGTGCGGCGCATTTCTTCAGCACGCCGAACGATCGAATCACAGCGCGGCCCCATCGAAAGCGATCGACGCCGATGGGGAAGTTTTCGATGGAACGCTGCGTCTGCGCGCCCCATAAGCGATCGGCGGGCACTTCGACCGGCCCCAGCGAATCGTGTTCCGTGCGCGTGTTCGTCATGCCTCTACCTCTTCTGGCATTTTGCGCAGAAATGTGTCCCGCGCGAGCCAACCACGATCTTGGTGATGGGACGTCCGCAGTTCACGCACGGCTCGCCATCGCGGCCATAGGCGCGATGCAGGATTTGGAAATCGCCGCGATTTCCTTGGCTGTCGACGTAATCGGAAATCGATGAGCCTTTATGTGCGATCGCCAGCGTCAGCACTTCTTGAATGTTCTGGTGCAGTTTTGCCGCACGTGGTTTGCTAATGCGCGACGCGATCGCCAAGGGATGAATTCCAGAAAGAAACAGGGCCTCGTCGACATAAATGTTGCCCATGCCCGCGAGGAACTTCTGATTCAGAAGCAGCGGCTTGATCTGCGATTTCCGCGCGCGCAAACGCGCAACAAAAGCGTCGAGCGAGATTTCGAGCGGCTCCGGACCCAGCGCGCTCGCTCGCGTTCTTCCGTCGGCGCTGAATTCGATGCGCCCGAACTGGCGTGGATCGTCATAAACCAGCACGCCGTCGTCCAGCGTGAACACGCCATGAGCGTAATCGGTCGGCTCTGGATCGAGCAGCAGCTTGCCGGTCATTCCGAGATGCACTGTCAACGTGCCGCGATCGAGCGGCATGACGATGAACTTGCCCCTTCGTTCGATACGCTGGATGGTCCGCCCGGCGAGCTTGGCCGCTGAACTTCGCGCGATCGCCCGGCGTGACGAACTTCGAAGTAAACTTCGCGGCGAGGATGCGCCGCCCCGGCAGATGCGGCGCGAGCGATCGCACCACGGTCTCGACCTCTGGTAGCTCCGGCACCTAAGCAGGAACGTCGATCATGATATCGCCGTTCTCCACCTTCACCGGAAACGAAGCGAGCACGCACGAATCGTCGAACGTGTTCGCGCCCGTTTTGCAATCGTATTCCCACGCATGCCACGGACAAACCAGATTCCCGCTCTCTATGGTGCCTTCACCCAGCGGCCCACCCGCATGCGGGCACACTCCGTCGAATGCGCGGAGTTCGCCCGCGCAATTGAGGATCGCGTATAGGTTGCCGTTGATCTCGGCTTCGACAACAGTATCGGGCGGAACAGAATCCGCACTGGCGGCTTTCAGGAATGGCATGTCAATATTCTAAGGCGCCGCGGAGTCGTGGGTCAGTTCGCTGTAGCGCAGGCGATCGATTTTTGTCGCCTGCGAGTTCGTAAACGCAGGCCACGAAAACCGATGGCCTGCGCTACGTTACTTCGCCGGAAGTTCCCTCAGCAGTTCCTTCACCGCCGCATCCAGCTGCGAATCGTGACCCGTGTACGATTCGCCGATAGGCCGGGTCACCGCGATGTCCACGGGTCGCGGATTCATCTCCATATTCTTGCCGTCCGCTCCCGTAACCACCGTGCCGGGCATGCGCATCACGGATCCGTCCACCAGGTCCATCGAGCCGGTGTAAATGATCCAGCCCGCGGTTGGCTCGCCGACCACTTTGCCGAACTTCATGGTTCGATAACCTTCAGTGAAATCCTCGGCATCGGAAAGCGAATGCTGATTGACCACCAGGATGGTCGGGCAATTCGAGCGAACGCTGCCCCAGCTGCGGTGCGCGCAGGCGCGGGCGGGCCGCCGCGATTCGTCATCGTCAGATACGGCTGCCGCGATAACACGTCCAGCGCATACGCGTTCACGAAGCCGCCGTTATTGTTGCGAATATCGATCACCACGCCGTCGCGCGAGCGATTTTCGGAATCAAGATCGAGATACATCTGCGTCAACGCGGTGTCGGCCATATCTTTGATGTGAATGTAGCCCAGGCGTCCGTTGCTGATCTTCGCCACATACGCGCGATTGTCTTCCACCCACTTGCGATAGGTCTGATCGGCCAGCGAATTCACCGGCCGCACTTCCACCTTCTTGCCGTTGATATCCAGATCGACGCGCTTGTCCACTTTGCGATCCAGCAGTTCATCGAGATTCACGTGCGGTCCAACGGGCGTGCCGTCGACCGCGCTCAGCTCATCGCCGGCCTTGATCGACGCAAGCGCGGCCGGCGAATGCGGCAGCACTTCGGTTACTTTTAGCTTGCCGGTGGATTCGTACGCGGCACGATCAAACGACAGCCCCAGCTGCCCGATTTGATTGCGATTTCCGCCACCGGCCGCGGCGCCGCCCGCAGGGGCCGAAACCCCGGAGTGCGACGAATTCAGCTCGCCAATCATCAGCCGCAGAATCGCGCGCATTTCGTCGGGATTCTTCGCGCCTTCGATCAGCGGCGCGTACATCTTGCGCACCGCGTTCCAATCCGCGCCATTAAATTTCGGATCGGCATAGCCGTCGCGCTGGCCTGCCCACGCTTCCTCGAACACGGCGATCTTTTCTTTATCGAAATCGACATCCATTTCCGCGTTCACGTTCATGGTGCGCGCCGTTCGTGTATCCACGCCTGATTGCCGAAACGCGGCCGCCTTCCAGGAAATAAACTTCGCGCGAATCCGGCGTGAACTGCGCGTGCGATTTTTGTCCGCCGGTCTGTGTCAATTGCCGCGGTCCGCGAGCCTCTCCTCCGCGGCCTTCACCGCCGCCTCGACCACCCCGGCCGCCGCCGCCGACCGCGTCGAGCGGATAAAGATAAAGATTCGTCTGCCCGCCCACGTTCGACGAAAACAGCAACTGACGGCCATCCGGGCTGATGGTGGGCTGATTCACAGTGAGGCCCGACCGGAATGCATCGAAATGCGCGAACGAATATCGTTGAAATGCGATCTCGACTCGGCCTTCGGCGCGGGCTTCGGTCGCCGCATTCGCGCCGCCGCCGCGTCCACCGCGAGCCGGCGGTCTCGGGTTTGAACAGATCGTCGAATCGCTCCTCGGCGTAATTCGGCTGGCGCGGCATCAGGTCGATACGCGCCATGGCGGGAGTCTCGGTACGCTGGCTGGTTTCATAACAGGATGAACTTGCCATCCGGACTCCACTGCAATGGCGTTGACGTTGCTGTTGGCCAGGAAGCTGATCTGATGCGGCTCGCGCCGCCGTTCGCGCCTCCACCACATAAGATATTGCGCAGCGAGCCGCGGTGCCTGTGCTCGCGTAGGCCAGCCACTTGCTGTCGGGCGCCCATGTGTAGGCGCGCCGCCTCCGCCGAATCCTCCGCCGATGTAAGCGGTGACCAACTGCGCTCCTGCTTGGCATCCAGATCGTACACGCGCAGCTCATTTCGCCCGCGCAGAACGCGATCGACTTGCCGTCCGGCGAAAAGCGCGGCGCGGATCGGCCAGATTGCGCGCTGGTCAACTGCGTCTCCAGCTTCTTTGCGAAATCGTACAGGAACAGATGATTGCGTCAGCGCATCGAGCTGGCTGATGTAGGCCACGCTGCGACGAATCGGGCGACCACACCACTTGCAGTCTCCGGACCCGGCGTGTTGGTCACGCGGAACGCCTGCCCGCCATCGCGCGCCGACGCCGCGAAAACCTCGCCATGCGCGATCAACGCCGCTCTTGCGCGCGTCCGGCGACAGCGCGAGATCGTGAACTCGTGATTCAGCGTCAGATGCGTGATCCCGGGCGCTCGCCGCCGAGCCCACCAGTGTGATCGGCAGCGCGTACGCCTCGCCGTTCTTGGTGTCGAGCTGCCAGATCTTGAAATCGTGCTCGAACACGACCTCCTTCCCGTCGTAGCTGATGGACGGCCACAGCACGCGCCCGTCTGGTGAACTTCGTGACCTGCCTGGGGCTTTCGCGCCGAGGCTCATGGTCCAGATATTCTGCGCGCCCGCTGCGATCCGACATGAAGTAAATCTGCTTGCCGTCCGGCATCCACATCGGCCACGCGTTGCGGCCGTTCAGGTCGACCACTTTTTCGTAGCTCGCGACGCGCCCTTCTTTGCGAAGCCAGATCTCCGATTCGTCCAGATGGCTGTGGCCGTGCCGCCACCACTGCGAATCGCCGTTGCCGCGCGCCGCGAACGCCACCGTCGATCCATCGGGCGCCGGCGCTGCCTGGAATTCGTTGGTGAAACGGTCCGCGCTCACTGGCATCGGCGTGCCGCCTTCCGACGCTGACGCGATACAGATCGTTCTTGCCGCCCACGTCATGCGCCGAGCTCGAAAAATAGATCCACTTGCCGTCGCGCGACCAGGAGTCAAGCTGGTCCGATCCATCGCCGAACGTGATGCGCTTCAGTTCACCGCTTGCGATGGTCAGGATGTAGATCACCGACCGCGCCGCCGCCGGTTCGCGTCGAATCGAACGCGAGCTTGTTGCCGTCGGGAGAATACAGCGGCCTGGATTCATCCGCAGGATGACTTACACCGAGATGCGCTTCGCCGCCCTTGAGCGGAGCAACCCAGATATCGCCGCCGGAGACGAAAGCAATCTCAGGACGCGTCGGACAAACGGTGGGTTGAGTGAGGTACGGGACACCCGCGGCAAACATGGAAACGGGAATCAGGAGCGAAAGCAGGATCGTGCGCATTATCAAATGTTATACGCAATTTTGATAGTCTGTTGGCCATGCGAACGCTGCTCACCTTCGTGACGATTTGCGCCGGATTTGCGCTGGCTCAGGACGTTCCTGCGCCGGTCCCCATGAACGCTGTGGAACAAGCGTGGGCCGATTCGATGAACAACGTCAAAATGATCGGCTATTTCATGCTGGGCGACAGCAAGGATCTGCATGACGACGCTTACACCATCGAGAAAATCACCAAGGTGAGCGATGGCGTATGGAAGTTCGCAGCGCGCATTCAGTATGGCGGTCGTGATATCAAGGTGGCGCTGAACGTGCCGGTGATCTTCGCTGGCGATGTTCCGGTGATCAATTTCCCGCGCCAAACGGTGCAGGGCGCGGAAACGTATAGCGCTCGCGTGATGTTCTATAAGGGCGGCTACGCGGGCACGTGGGGCGCGGGCGATCACGGCGGCACCATGTTCGGCAAGATCGTCAAGAACGAAGATATGCCGGAGGACACGCCGGTTCGCAAGCCGAATTAGTCGATGCCGGAACTTCCCGACATCACTATCTATATAGAAGCGCTCGAATCGCGAATTCTGAATCACACGCTGGAGCGCGTGCAAATCGCCGGACCATTCCTGCTGCGCACTGCCGATCCTCCGGTGTCGTCTGTCGAAGGGCACAAGGTTCGCGAGTTGCGTAGAATCGGCAAGCGCATCGCCATCGGTTTCGATAACGATATCTGGCTGGTTCTGCACCTGATGATCGCCGGTCGATTGCATTGGTTCAACACGCGCAAGAAACCGGATGGGCGCCGCGTGCTGGCAGCTTTCGATTTCGACGACGGAACGCTCACGTTGACCGAAGCCGGATCGCAGAAGCGCGCGTCGCTACATGTAATCGCGGGCGAGGCGGGACTTGCGGCGCTCGATCCCGGCGGCATCGACGCATTGTCGGCGACGCCGAAACAATTCGCGGCCGCGCTCACCGTCGTCGAATCATACCTTGAAGCGGTCTCTGACTGACCCGCGCATCTTCTCGGGCATCGGCAATTCCTATTCCGATGAAATCCTGCATCGCGCGCAGTTGTCGCCCGTGCTGCTGACGTCGCGTATTTCACCCGATGAGATCGAGCGGTTGCGAAAAGCGATTCGCGACGTGATGAAGGAATGGGTGGATCGCCTTCGCAAAGAAGCGGCTGGCAAGTTCCCCGAAAAGGTGACAGCGTTTCGCGAAGGCATGGCCGTTCACGGGCGATACGGCGAACCGTGCCCGCGCTGCGGCGCGAAAGTGCAGCGCATCCGCTACGCGTCGAATGAAACCAATTATTGCGTGACGTGCCAGACCGGGGGAAAGCTGCTGGCCGATCGCGCCTTGAGCCGATTGCTGCGCGAAGACTGGCCGCGCACACTCGAAGAGCTTGAGGAGGCGCGACAGCATGGAGCGCGCTAGGCGCTACTTCTGAAACTTCGTGAGTTTCTTCGCCTCTTCCATCCAGTTGTAGACGATCGGGCAATAGGTCGCGCGATCGACGAACTGCCACATGCGGCTGGGAATCGATCCCGAGCCCTTGAGCAAGTGCGGAAATCGCTCGCAGTTCGCGGGGCGAGCCTCATACACCGTGCATTCGTTCCCCGACAAAAACACGCAGCCCGATTCCTTGGTGCGCGCCAGAATCATCTCACCCTCATCGCCGGTGGCCGTGTATTGCGCGACGAAATCGACTTTGCGAATCCCCAGAAATTTCGCAAGCTTTTCGATATCGCGCTCCGTGATCTCGACCTCGGTCACGCGGCAACATTCGGCGCATTCCTTGCAATCGATCTGATCGTGAACTTCCTGCGCGGCCTTGTGGAATTGCCGTTCCACCCACACCCGCGTCTTCAGATATTTTCGGAAGCGCAGATTCTCTTCGCGATTCTTTTCGCCCATGCGGCGAATCTGCACCAGATCAGTGATCATGTACCATTTCAACATGGACCGGCGCGAATTCTTTACTCGAACATCCGTGGGTATCTGGCGCGCATGGGCAACGATGTCGCAGGTTT
Organism: Terriglobia bacterium; assembly: GCA_963819125.1. GTDB lineage: Bacteria > Acidobacteriota > Terriglobia > Bryobacterales > Bryobacteraceae > Palsa-187. The sequence continues at coordinate 31,082 of CAWFUQ010000001.1, read as the reverse complement.
TGCAGGCGGCGCCATCGCCAGATCCCTCGAACGAAGCCTATTGGGCGCTGGTCAAGCGCCAGTTTCCGCTCGAAGACGGCTTGCTGTATTTCAACGCCGCGAACGTCTGCCCGGCGTCGCGAGCGGTGCTCGATCGTCACGCTCAGTTCGAGCGCGATTTTCAGTCTGACCCGTCCTTTCAGAATCGCGATAAGTATGCGCCCATCCGGGCGTCCGCGCGAGAAAAAGCAGCGAAGCTGCTGAATGTTTCGGCCAACGAAATCGCGTTCACCCGCAACACCAGCGAAAGCAACTGTGCGCTGGTCAACGGGATCGATCTCAAGCCGGGCGATGAAGTCATCGTCGCCGATCATAATCATCAATCGAACAAGGAAGCCTGGCAGATTCGAGCGAAGCGCGAAGGTTTCGTCGTCAAAGTGTTGCCCACTGTTTCGCCCGCTCCCAGCCGCGACGCGATCGTTTCGCAATTCGAAAAAGCGATCACGCCGAAAACGCGAGTGATCGCGACCACCCACGTCACCAACGTCACCGGCCTGCGATTTCCGGTGAAAGAAATCGCCGCGATCGGACGGCGTCGCGGAATCTGGGTGCATGTCGACGGCGCGCAGACGCTGGGCTCTCTCGATATCGACCTGCGCGATATCGCCTGCGATTCTTTCTCGGCGAGCACGCATAAATGGTTGATGGGCCCGCTTGAAGCCGGCATCCTTTATATACGCGCCGAGCGCGTCAACGAAATCTGGCCGTCCATTGTCACCGCGGGTTGGTCGGATCACCTGGATGGCGCGCTGAAATTTGAAGTATTCGGCCAGCAGGACGATCCGCGCTACGCCGGCTTGGACGCAGCGCTCGATTTCGTCAATCTGATCGGCGTCCGCAACATTGAGACGCGCGTGCGCTGGCTCGCGACGTATTTCAAGGAGCAGATGCACGCGCTTCCGGTGCAGACGAAAACGAACATGGAGCCTGAGCTTTCGCACGGCGTCGTGAAATTCTCCACGGGCGAGAAAAACGTGAAGCTGCATTACGATCGTCTGTGGGATCGCAACCGTCTGGCGCTCTCGAAAACCGATTCCGGCGACGCGCACGGCCTCCGATTCTCCGCTGGGATCTACAACACCAAAGACGAGATCGATCACGCTGTGAAAGCGATCAAGGATGTGATCGGCTAATGCCGGATCGCCTGTTTCTTTCCTGCTGGCTGCGATCGCGCGGTAACGGTCATGGTCCGGATCTGGAAACGCGATTGCGGCAGTTCGCGAAAATGCTGGGCCTGTTTCCGCTCTCCCGTTTGGCCGCGCGAGGTCCGGAACTCCGCACCTACGCGATCGAACGCCTGGAGCCGCCGCAGTTCGAGCGCGAATTTCCGCACGCTGAAGATCCCGCCGAAACCGTGGAAGACATCATGGCGGCCGCGCGCGAATTCATGCAGGAGGATTCCATGTGCGAAGTCAGCGCGGCGTGGGATCTGTGGCAATTCGATTCGAAATGGCGCCTGGCGCCAGCCGCCGTTGCGCTGGCGTGTTTCGCGCCGGAATTCGACAACGAAATCGGCGATCATCTGCGCGTCGAGCTCGGGCTGGATTCCAGCTTTGTGCCTGATCCCGATCTCGAGCAGAGCGCCCGCCTGACGGCGTCGAACTTGAAAAGCCTGGTTCATCTGGTGCACCAGGTAGAAGGTACGCTCACGCTGGAGCGGCGGCTGTTGTGGTCGGAAAGCGGCGAGAATCCGGTCGACATCGTGGTACAGGCGCTCGAAGGGCATCGCCAGTAGTGTTCTCAAGATGACGCGCATTCCGTTTCGATTTAAGAACTCCAAACCGAAGCCGCGCAAGCAGGTGCCGCGCAAGTCCGCGCCCATCGACGGACGATTGAGCGTGCATCGCGACGGTTACGGCTTCGTGATTCCTGATGAGCCGATCGAAGGCTTGCGCGGCGACATCTATATCGATAAGAAGAACGCCGAGAAAGCGATGCACGGCGATCGCGTTGGCGTTCGCATCGCGCGCATCGAACATGACGGCCGCGCGCATGGCGAAATCGTCGAAGTGCTGCGGCGGGCCCATCCCACCGTGGTGGGCGAATTCAAGGTCAGGCGCAGCGGCAACTTCATCGTGCCGCATGACGATCGCATTCGCCAGTGGATTGAGATTCCGGAAGGCATGGAGGTGCCGAAGCTCAATCAATCGGCGAATCGCGTGGGCGCGCGCGCGATCGAAGTAAAGTCGCTCGAAGATCTGGACGGCGTGATGGTCAACGCCGAAATTCTCGACTTCGGTGAGAACGGCGAACGCCCGGTAGGGCGCGTCACGGAGATCCTCGGCCGCGCCGGCGATTTCGGAATCGATGTCGAGATTCTGATTCGCTCGCATCACATTCCCCACGAGTTTCCCGAAGACGCCCTGGAGCAGGCGCGTGGCATTCCTCCGGAAATCGAACCACAGGAAATCACCAGGCGCCAGGATTTTCGCGATCTCGATATCGTGACCATCGACGGCGAAACCGCGCGCGATTTTGACGACGCCGTGTGGGTGGATCGTCTTGAAAACGGCAATTGGACGTTGCAGGTTCACATTGCCGATGTTGGCTATTACGTGCGGCCCGGCTCGCCCATCGATCGCGAAGCGCTCCTGCGCGGCACCAGCGTTTATTTCCCTGATCGCGCCGTACCGATGCTGCCGGTGGAGTTGTCCACGGGATTGTGCTCGCTACGGCCGAATGAAGATCGTCTGGTGCTGAGCGCGATTCTGGAAATCGATTCCAAGGGTGACGTAGTCGCGCAACAGTTCGCGCGTGGCGTGATTCGGAGCGTGGAGCGCATGACGTACACGGCAGTCCACGGCGCGCTCGATGGCGATGCGCTGCTGCGCGATCGCTACGCCAAGCTGATGCCGCGATTCGAACTCATGCAGGAACTCGCGCTGATTCTGAATCGCAAGCGCGTGCGCCGCGGCTCCATCGATTTCGATCTGCCAGAACCCCTCCTGGAGTTCGATGAATTCGGCGAGATGACCGGCGTCACGCGTGCCCCGCGCAATATCGCGCATCGGCTGATCGAGGAGTTCATGCTGGCTGCGAACGAAGCCGTGGCGTCGCACCTGGAATCGCTTGGCGTGCCGATGATCTTTCGGGTGCATGAACGTCCCGACCCTAAGCGCGTCCTCGAATTCGAAGAAATCGCCGCGCAGTTCGGCTATTCGCTCAGTGCGGGTGGAGCGCCTGTGAAACGATTTCAAGGCGAGACGATCGCGCTGGATAATCCCAATCTCACGTCGCGAAATTATCAAAAGCTGGTGGCGAAAATCGCAGGCAAGCCCGAGGAGCGCATCTTGAGTTACCTGATGCTGCGATCGCTGAAGCAGGCCCGTTATAGCGATCGCAACGCGGGGCACTTCGCGCTGGCCGCGCCCAGCTATACGCACTTCACGTCACCAATTCGTCGATACCCTGACCTGATGGTGCACCGGATTCTGGCGGCGCACTTCGACGATCGCGTCTACGAAGCCGACATGCGCAAAATCGCGGAGTCGTCATCGGAAAGCGAGCGCCGCGCCGCCGAGGCGGAACGCGAACTGGTGGAGTGGAAAAAGGTCAAGTTCATGATCGATCGCGTGGGCGATGAATTCCGCGCGCTCATCATTTCCACCACGCGCTTCGGATTCTTTGTCGAACTGGAAGATCTGTTCGTGGAAGGCTTGGTCCCGATGGATTCGTTGCAGGGCGATCGCTTCGTGTTTCATGAAAGCACCCGCAAAGTCATCGGCGATCGCACCCGGCGCACGTTTTCGATCGGCCAGGAAGTGCGAGTGCGGCTTGACCGCATTGACGCGGTAGAGAAAAAGCTGCAATTCTCTCTGGTCGAACCGGAACGAGAACACCGCAAAAAGAAAAAGCGCTAACGTGGCGCGGGCCGCCAGGCCTGCTGTGTCGAGAGTCGTCTCGACACTTCTTCGTGCATCTCTAGTAAATCGACGCCTCGCCCGGCGGCCGCGTTTTCCATCGGCGATGAATCCACAAATACTGATCCGGATGTCTGCGAATCACCGATTCTAAATGCGAGTGAATTTCCTGCGTGTCGGCCAGCACGTCGCCGCTCATCGGAATATGCGGATCGAATCGCAGCACGTATTTCTGTTCGGTATCGGACCACAGTGCGTAGCCCGGGACCACCGCAGCCCCGCTGTGGTGCGCCAGCTTCACGAATGCGCTGCCCGCGCACGCTTTGGTGCCGAAGAAATCGATGAACACGCCCTCGTCAAGCGTAGTGTTCTGATCAATCAAAATCCCTACGGCCTCGCCCGCTTTTAGCGCGCGCAAAATATCGCGAGCCGCGTCGCGTTTTGTGATGATGCGATTGCCCGATAGCTCGCGATATCGTTCCACCAGCCCATCGACGCGTACGTTATCGAGAGGCCGCACCACGATGTTCATTGGCGCCGTCATCAGGGCGTGCGCAAACGCGCTCAGTTCCCAATTTCCGAAATGCGCCGTCGCGATCAACACCCCTTTGCCATGCACACGCGCCGCTTCGAAATTCTCCAGACCGTCGTAGCGGATGTATCGATCAATGTTGCTCTTGTCCATCGACGGAAATCGCGCGAACGTGGCCGCCAAGCGGGCGAGCGATGCGAACATGCCGTCCACGATCGCGCCTGGCTGATGAAACCCCGCCATCGTAAGATTCTGAATCGCGATCCTGCGATAGCGCGGGATTGCCAGATCGATCAGTTTGAAATAGACACGGGAAGCGAAGGGGAACAAACGAATCTTAAACAGCGCGATGCGGAGCAGTAGATATTCAATCAATCCAGCCGCCACCGATGACGAGATCGCCTGAATAAAAAACCGCACCCTGGCCGGGCGTGACCGCGCGTTGCGGTTCGTCGAAAATAATTTCAGCGCGCGTAGGATCGGCGGAGGGAGTCAAAGTCGCAGGCGCCGGGATGTGCTTGTTCCGTATCTTCACCTCGACGCGCATCGGCGACGCAGGCGCGGCGATCGAAATCCAATTGATCTCGCGAACACCCATGCGCGGGCAGAGCAGGGCATCGTTCGGTCCGACGGTGACGCGGCGGCTGGCCGGATCCGTCGCGATCACATACAAAGGTTCGCGCGCAGCGATTCCCAATCCGCGCCGCTGCCCGATGGTGAAATGATGCACGCCCGCGTGCTCGCCGAGTACGCGACCGTCCGTGGTAACCAATTCCCCAGCGGTTTCGTCCGTCGAAATGCCTTGCTCGCGAAAATAAGAATCGATGAACGCGGCGTAATCGCCGTTCGGCACAAAGCAGATTTCCTGGCTGTCAGGCTTTTGCGCGGTCGCGATGCCCAACTGCTCGGCAAGTTCACGTACCTCGAACTTCTCGAACCCTCCCAACGGAAACAGAGTACGCGAGAGTTGCTGCTGCGTAAGGCCGAATAAAAAATACGTCTGATCCTTCACCCGATCCGCACTGCGACGCAATTCCCATCGCCCCGTCGCGTCGTTCTGTGTAATGCGAGCGTAGTGACCCGTCGCGATCTTCGCCGCGCCCACGCTCTCCGCCATTTCCAGAAACTGATCGAACTTGATGAAGTTGTTGCACAGCGTGCACGGAATCGGCGTACGGCCGGCCAGATATTCGTCGATGAACGGCTTCACCACCTGCTGCTCGAATCGATCTTCGAAATTCACCACGTAATAAGGAATCCCGATTTGCTGCGCCACGCGGCGCGCGTCGTACACATCATCAATGGAGCAGCATCGTCCGGTGGGCGCTTCGGTCGCAAGCTCTGGCAATCGCCGCTGATTCCAGAGCTGCATGGTGAGCCCCACCACGTTCTCGCCCGCCCGATGCAGCATTCCGGCGACTACGGAGCTGTCCACTCCGCCCGACATCGCGACCGCGATGGTGCGCTCAGACATGGTGCGCTCAGACATAGGCGGGCGCCATCTTGCGCACATGCGCCACGCAATCGGCCAGAGCGTCCACCAGCGCGTCCACCTGCTCCATCGTGTTCGACTTTCCAAGCGAGAATCGCACGCTGGATCGGGCCTGTTCTTTGGTCAATCCGATCGCGATCAGAACCGGCGACGGCTCCGGCGCGCCGCTGGAACACGCAGATCCGCTCGATACCGCGAAGCCTCGCAAGTCCAACGCGATCAGCAACGGCTCGCCATCGATTCCATCGAAACGAATATTGGTGGTGTTGCAGGTGCGCAGCGCTCCAATGCCGTTCACGTGCGATCCGGGAATGCGATCCAGAATCGACTGCTCCAGACGATCGCGCAGTTCAGCCTGCCGCGTCCACTCAGATTCGGAAATCAACTGCGCCGCGCGCCCCATCGCCACCGCGCCCGCGACGTTTTCAGTGCCTGATCGCCGCCCGCGCTCATGCCGGCCGCCGTGCATGGTCTTCGCGAGGCTCGTTCCTTTGCGAACGAACAGCGCCCCGATTCCTTTCGGCGCATAAAATTTGTGTCCGCTGATCGAATAGAGATCGACTCCAAGCGCGCGTACATCAATCGGCATCTTTCCGGCCGCCTGCACACCATCGGAATGCATTGCGATTCCAGCTTCGCGCGCCGTCTTTGCAATGTGAGCGATCTCCGCAATCGGCTGAATCACACCGATCTCATTGTTCGCGTGCATCACGCTGATCAATTTCGTATCCGGACGAATCGCGCGGCGGATTGCATTCGGATCAACCACACCGCGTGAATTGACCTCCACATAGGTGCAAGAAGCACACTGCGCGCAACTCGCCAGTACTGCCGGGTGCTCGACGGTGGTCGTGATCACATGACCGTCGCGCGCCACGCCCAGGATCGCGAGATTGTCCGCCTCCGTCCCTCCGCTCGTGAATACGATCTCTTCCGCGCGGGCGTTCAGCATCGCCGCGACGTGCCGGCGCGCATCGTCCAGTTGCGTTCGCGCCGCCTGTCCGAACGCGTGAATGCTGGATGCATTGCCGTACACCTCGGTCAGCAACGGCAGCATGGCTTCCAGCGCCTCGGCCGAAATAGGAGTGGTCGCGTTATGGTCGAAATAAAATCTGTTCACGTCTGCCACAATTTTAACAGTACATGTCAAAATCACCCGTCATCACACTCACCACCGACTTTGGAACCTCGGATCACTTTGTCGGCGCGATGAAAGGGGTGATCGCTGGAATCGCGCCGCAAGCCCGCGTCGTCGACATCACCCACGAAATCGCCGCATACGACATCCTCGACGGAGCCTTCGTGATCGCTCAGGCGTGGACGTCGTTTCCCAAGGGCACGATTCATGTGGTGGTGGTCGATCCCGGGGTGGGCAGCGAACGCCGTCCGATTCTTGCCGAGGCTGGCGGGCATTGTTTCATCGCGCCCGATAACGGCGTGCTTTCGATGGTGTTGGAGGCCGCCAAACCCAAGGTCCGCGTGATTTCGAACCCGAAATATATGGCTCGCGAAATCAGCCGCACGTTTCATGGGCGCGATGTGTTCGCGCAAGCCGCGGCGCATCTGGCCAAGGGCGCAACCGTCGCGGCCTTTGGCAAGCTGATTCACGATTTCGCTCGCATCGACACCCAGCCTTGCCGGATTTCTCCGCATGCCTATCGCGGCATGATTCTCAAAGTCGATCGATTCGGAAATCTGATCACGAATTTCCACGTCGCCACCAATTCCGCCATCACCTCGCAGCCGTTCGAGCTTCGCATCGCGAGCCGCGCCATCCGCCGCCTGGCGCTGACCTTTTCCGACGCGCCCGCGGGAGAACTGGTCGCGATCGTCGGCAGCAGCGGCTATGTCGAGATTGCGGCGAATCCATCGGCAGCCGCGAAGATCCTGGGCTGCGGCTCGCGAACGCCAGTCGAACTGGAATTCTACGTTGCCACCGGACGTTGAACCGCTTCCTTTGGTCGCGGCTCTGTAGGGTCGCTGATTTCGATCAGCGGCGACCGCGAAGCGCGACGAAAACGAGCCGCGACTAAAAGGAGCGGTTTAACATTCGGGTTTCACCTGGAGCGCGTTTGGGGGCCCGTACCGTCTGGCGCGTCCGCCTCAATCACCGCTGCGATCCCGCTCATAACCGCGGCACTCGAGCACCGGCAATCGCGGATATTTCGGAAACGAGGAATCCGTGAACGAAAGCTGGCAGAGATAAAATGTCGACCCGCGATCGGACTGGATCACTCGGCGATAAACGCACGAATCGCACAGCCCCTGCGGCGGATTATTGGGCGAAGAACTCACGAGCCGCATCCACCGTGTGCCGGATGTCCTGATCGCTATGCGCCGCCGAAATAAACGCCGCTTCGAATTGCGAAGGCGCCAGATACACGCCGCGCTCCAGCATGAAGTGGAAAAACTTCGCGAACCGGGCCGTGTCGCATTTCTTGGCCGACTCCCAATCCGTCACCGGCGCGTCAGTGAAGAAGAAAGTGAACATCGAGCCGACGCGATTGATGGTCACGCCCGGCGGAACCCACCCCGTCAACTGCGCCGCGCGAGCCTCCAGATGATCGTAAATCTCCGCATGCGCCGCAAGATGTCGCAGCATCGCGAGCCCCGCCGCCACGGCCAGAGGATTCCCCGATAGCGTCCCCGCCTGATACACCGGACCCAGCGGCGCAATCTTCTTCATGATGTCGGCGCGCCCGCCGTATGCAGCCAGCGGCAACCCTCCGCCCGCGATCTTACCGATCGTGGTCAGATCCGGCACGATTCCGAAGCGCTGTTGCGCGCCGCCCAGCGCCACTCGAAATCCCGTCATCACTTCATCGATAATCAGCAGCGCGCCGTAGCGCGTGCACAGCGCGCGCAAAGCTTCGAGAAATCCAGGAGCGGGAGGAACGCAGCCCATGTTGCCGACCACCGGCTCGACAATCACGCGGCGATCTCATTGGGGCGTTCTTTAAACGCCTTTTCCACAGCGGGAATTGAATTAAACGGCAGCGCGATGGTCGTCGCCGCGAACGCTTCCGGAACGCCCGCCGTATCCGCGATCCCCAGCGTCGCCATTCCTGAGCCGGCTTTCACCAGCAGCGAATCGACGTGCCCGTGGTAGCAGCCCTCGAACTTGATGGTCAGATCGCGACCTGTGAAGCCGCGCGCCAGCCGCAGCGCGCTCATGGTCGCTTCCGTTCCTGAATTCACCAACCGCACCATCTCCATCGACGGCACGATGCTCGAAATCAATTCGGCGAGTTCGATTTCCTGTTCGGTCGGCGCACCGAAACTCGTCCCGCGCTCCAAAGCCGCGCGCAGCGCCTCGATCACACACGGTGCGCGATGGCCTAGAATCAGCGGTCCCCACGATCCCACGTAATCGATATAGGAATTCCCATCCACGTCGAAAATGCGCGAGCCTTCGCCGCGCTCGATAAACAGCGGCGATCCGCCTACGCCGCGAAAGGCGCGTACCGGTGAATTTACGCCGCCGGGAATGCGCAACTGCGCGCGCGCGAACGCCGCATCGGAGCGATTGGTTTTCATGCGATTAGGATGTTGCCGGCGGGCGATCTGGCACCACCCGATTCAGGAACAGATTCATCAGTACTTCCTGAATGGTGCCGTTGAGGTTCTTCAGCAATCGCGCTTTTAGCGAAAGATAAGGTTGCGTTCCCGCGAACAGCTCCTGCATCACCGCGCGGAATCGCGGGCTGCGGCGAATCATCTGCACCATGCGCACGGGCACGGCTTCGAAGAGCAACTTACCCATGAAGAATCGCTTGGCGAGCATCGCCGCGAATTCCAGATCCAGCGCGAACTCGCGAGCCAGAATGGCGCGGTACTCCGCCGCCTTCGCCGCGATGCCGTGCGCATCGTCCAGCACTACTTTGCTGGCCAGATCGCCGGATTTTATCGCGTAGTACAAGCCTTCGCCCGTGATCGGATCCGCCAGCCCGCCCGCGTCGCCCACCGCCAGCCAGCCATCGCCCGAAACGCGATTATTGCGCCAACCCGGCGCATTGAGCGACGGCAACAGGTGACTAAAGAACGGCGCCCCGCGCCACGCGATGCCGTGATCGTCCATGAAGCGCTCCAGCCGCGCGCGCAGCGCATGCGCCGGTTCATTTTTCGCGCCGATCCCTACCGAAAGATGGCCGCATCGCGGGAACACCCAGATGTAGCCTTCCAGCTTCGGCAGGAAATGAATATTAACCTGCTCCTGCGACGCGGGAACGTAATAGCCCAGCGTCGACATCGTGTCGCCCGCGCCTAGCGCCGTCCCGACTTCGCGCAGAGGATTGCGCGCGCCCGTCGCGATGATGCAGAAATCGGCCTCAGCGATTCCTTGTTTGGTCCGCAGCCGCCAGCCGCGCTCCACGCGATCCATCCCCAGCACGCGCGTCTGCTCGATCTGCACACCCGCGCATTCCGCGCGATCCAGCAGCATGCGATTCAGATCCATCCGCGAATAAATCACCAGCGGATGCGTCAGCGCCAGCTTAACATCGCCTACGCCGGGCGCCGCGATGGTCGAATCGTGCACCAATCGTTTGGGCGTGTCGTTGTCGATCAGAAACGGATACTCTTCGTACGCCTTGTACGTGATCCCGCCGCCGCACGGCTTTTCCCACGCCAGTTTTTCGTCGAACAGCAACACGCGCAATCCCGCGCGCGACAGCCGCTCGGCAGCCATCGATCCAGCCGGTCCGCCGCCTAAAACAGCCACCGTCTTCATTGTTTCGATCCGACCGCCGGGTGACCTGGAGGCAGCGGCTGCGCACCAGGAGCGCCACCCGTTGCCGGATGTCCCGGAGGCATTTCCCCCTGCGGCGCCATTCCCCCCGCGCCGTGCGGATTCCCGCTCTCCTGCTTGCCGCGAACCACCCACTTGTTGCCCTTGCGATCCAGCACGTACGTCATGTTCATGCCGCCGCCGGGCATGCCCTTCGGTGTGAACCGCAGCGTCGCGCGAGCCGTATCTTTTTCGTACGACACCGACGTCACGTCCACCGTCATCGCATCCATGTTCAAGCCGGTCTGCGTGTTTTTCGAGCGTAAGTAATCCATCACGCTCTGTTTCACCGCGTCCGTATTCTGAATGTCTTTCGCGCAGGAGCTCGTGAGGAGCGCCGCGATCGTGACCACGCTTGCCAGCAGTATTCGCACCATCCGATTATACCGTTCAGCTCATTGCTATCTTTCCTATATATGATTTCCGTTCCTTCCTACGACGGCCGCGAATTCAGCGCCTATCTCGCGCTGCCTCCCTCAGGCCGAGGCCCCGGCATCGTCGTGCTGCAGGAGATTTTCGGCGTCAATCACAACATGCGCGCCGCCTGCGATTGGTTCGCCGCGCGAGGCTTCGTCGCCCTCTGTCCCGATCTCTACTGGCGCATCGAACCCGGGCTCTCATTAGGCGAGCATGATCGCGACAAAGCAATGGAGCTATACGGCAAGCTCGACGCGACGCTCGCCGTCGACGATGCCGGCGCCGCGCTCGATTTCTTGCGGGCGCATCCCGCCTGCACTGGTCGGGCCGGAACAGTCGGTTATTGCCTCGGCGGCCGCCTGTCATTCCTCACCGCGTGTACGTATGGCCCCGATGCCGCGGTCAGTTACTACGGCGTCGGCATTGAGAAGTCGATCGAGGCGGCCGAGAATCTTGCGAGCCCCCTCATGCTCCACATCGCGGAACTCGATAAATACAGCCCTGCGCCCGCTGTGCGGCAAATCCGCAAAGCGCTCTCGAACCAGCGCGACGTCGAAATTCATCTCTATCCCAACGCCGATCACGCCTTCGCGCGACCCGATGGCGCTCATTTCGATCCCGCCGCGGCCGAGCTCGCCAATCTGCGCACCCTCGATTTTCTAACGCGCCATCTCGCGCCCAAATACTCGCTCGAAGCGATCTGGGGCGAGCACATCGAGCACGAATTCTCCACTCGCGACACGGAGCGCACTCTTGCCACCATGGTCGATGACGCCTACGTCAATCACATCCCCGTGCTCACCGGCGGCACCGGCAAGGCCGCGCTGCGCGAATTCTATTCGAAGCACTTTATTCCGCAGATGCCGCCCGATACCTCGCTTACGCCGATTTCGCGCACCATCGGCGATCAGCAAATCGTCGATGAAATGATTTTTCGGTTCACCCACACCATTCGCATGGATTGGATGCTGCCTGGACTCGAACCCACCGGAAAACGCGTCGAAGTGCCTCTGGTTGCGATCGTGAATCTCAAAGGCGACAAGCTCGCGCATGAACACATTTATTGGGATCAGGCCTCGGTGCTGGTGCAGCTAGGGCTGCTCGACGCGTCCAAGCTGCCGGTGGCAGGAGTAGAAGCCGCGAGAAAAGCCGTCGACCCTAAACTCCCGTCCCGCAAACTTCCTTAGAGCTTCGAAAACCAGCCGGGTGTACACAGATTGCACACTAAGTGGGGCGGACGCCCTCGTCCGCGCTGGGCCCCCGGCCCAGCCGGTGTGCTGAAGCCAAAGGCCGACGGGGGCGTCGGCCGCGGACCAGGGGTCCGCCCCACCTTGTTCGAGAAGAGTTGGGATTTGTGACGCACACCACTAGCTCAACAAAGCCGCGATACGATCCGCATCATTCGGCACCACCATCGACCGATTGCCGAATCGCGATTCGATCCCTTCCAGCTTCCCGGTGTGATAACGATAAATGTAATCGGGATCCTTCAGCACGTTCCCTGTCAGCACCGCGACCACATCCGCGCATCGATCCATCACTCCCGCCGCCGTCAGCTTTCGAATTCCCGCCAAAGTCGCCGCCGATGCCGGCTCGCATCCGATTCCCGCCCGCCCGATCTGCGCCTTGGCGTCAGCGATCTCCTGCTCAGTAACTTTTTCGACAACTCCGCTGGTCGCGCGAATCTCGTGCAGCGCCTTGGGCCACGACACCGGATCGCCGATGCGAATCGCGGTCGCCAGCGTCTCCGGCTTCGTCACCGCCCGAAACTCTCCCACCCCGCCGCGCTGCACGAATTCATAAAACGGAGCCGCGCCCTCCGCCTGAATCACAGCGAGCCGAGGCATCCTGTCGATCAACCCCAGTCGCCTTCGCCTCCCGCAGCGCTTTGCCGAACGCCGACGTGTTACCCAGGTTCCCGCCCGGCAGCACGATCCAATCCGGCGACGCGCCAGTCGCGCTGATCCAGCATTTCAAACACGATGGTCTTCTGCCCTTCGATGCGGAACGGATTCATCGAATTCAGCAGATAGATTCCCAGCCGGTCCGCCAGCACGCGCACCAGCGCCAGAATCTGGTCGAAGTTCGCTTCCACTTCCAAGGTCCGCGCGCCGTATTCCAGCGCCTGCGCCAGTTTCCCGAACGAAATGTTTCCGTGCGGCAAAAAGATCAGCGCCTCGATCTCGGCTGCCGCCGCGTATGCCGCCATCGATGCCGACGTGTTGCCGGTCGAAACGCACGCCACGCGTTTCATCCCCAGCGCCGCGCCTGCGCCACCCCCGCACGTCATGCCGTTGTCTTTGAATGATCCTGTCGGATTGAATCCCTGATGCTTGAACGCGATCTCGATCCAGGCCGCCGTACCGCGCCGCGATCGGCCGATTCCAGCAGCGGCGTGTTCCCCTCCCGCAGCGTCACCACGTTGCGCGTAGTCGTCCAGGAACGGAAGCAGCTCGCGATAGCGCCACACGCCGCTCGCATCCAGCGGAACGTTGCTCATCCGCCGCTCGCGAAACAGCCGCTTCAATGCCGCCGCATCGGCCGACACGCCGCTGTAGGCGGCCTCGATCAACCCACCGCATTTCGGGCAGTTGTACAGCACATCGGTGATCGGAAATCGCGCTCGGCACCTGCGCTCGAAACACTTCGAGTTCGGCTTGCTGCCATCTTTTAAAGATTAGACGATGCTTGCCGTTCATCTTGAATCCGGCCGTGTCGAACTCCGCCATCAACCTCTGCCGCGCATCCCGCCAGGCTTCGCTCGCATTCGCTGCTCGCCGCCGGAATCTGCTCCACCGATCTCGAATTGCAGCGTGGCTATTACGGATTCCGCGGCACGCCCGGTCACGAATTCGTCGGCGAAGTGGTCAGCGCCGATGATACATTCGTGGATCGGGAAACGCGTGGCCGGCGAAATCAATCTCGCCTGCGGCCATTGCGATTGGTGCCATCGCGGCCTGGGCCGCCATTGCCCCACGCGAACCGTCCTCGGCATCGTCGAATCATCCCGGCGCGTTTCGGGAATTCCTCACGCTGCCGCATCCGAATCTGCACGTCGTCCCGAAATCGATTCCCGACGAACACGCCGTCTTCATCGAGCCCGTCGCCGCAGCTTGCGAAATTCTCGATCAGGTCAAGATCCCAAAGCGCGAGCGCGTGGCCGTGCTGGGCGATGGAAAGCTCGGACTGCTGATCGCCCAGGTCCTGCAAGCCCACGGCGCGCGAGGTGCAGCTGTTCGGCCGTCATCGCGACAAATTGCACATCGCCGAACGCGCCGGCATCACCACGGAAATCATTCGCGAAAAATCTTCCCGACGCGCGCATTTCCGATGGTCGTCGACGCCACCGGCTCCCCCGACGGCCTGCGCGCCGCGATCTCGATGACGCATGCCGCGCGGGACCGTCATCATGAAGTCGACGGTGCACGGGCTTGGTTCCGATCGACACCGCGCCCGCCATCGTCAACGAAATCACGCTGGTCGGCTCCCGCTGCGGGCGATTCGAGCCGGCCATCAAGCTGCTCGCATCCGGCAAAGTTCGCGTCGGCGATCTGATCTCCGACGAATTCCCGCTCGATCACGCGCCGGAAGCCTTCGCAAAAGCCGCGACCAAAGGCGTCCTGAAGGTCCTGCTGCGCCCATGAAAAGTTTCGGGAATAAAATCGCAATCGCGAGAGTCCTGCACATGTGGCCGCGACGATTGTTTGGAGCACGATGTTGAGGCCCGTGTCTAAGCGCGCGGAATTCGAAGCCCTGGCCTTGCCCCACTTGCGATCCGCCTACAACCTGGCGCGCTGGCTGACCCGCAATCGCGAAGATGCCGAAGACGTGGCCCAGGACGCCTTCGTCAGAGCCTTCGCCGCCTTCGACACCTTTCGCGGCGGCGATATAAAGCCGTGGCTGCTGACCATCGTCCGCAACACCTGCATGACGTTCTTGAAGCGCAATCGCACGGAATCGCTGCCGCTTGACGATCAGCTTCCCCCCGTCGATCCCGCGCCAGGCCCGGAACAGCGCCTGCTCGCCTCCGCGGATCGCGATCAGGTGCGCCGCGCTCTGGAACAATTGCCCCCCGAATTCCGCGAAGCGATCGTCCTCCGCGAAATGGAAGAGCTGTCTTACAAAGAGATTGCCGACGTCGCCCAAGTGCCCATCGGCACCGTGATGTCGCGCCTGGCCCGCGCCCGCGACGCGATGCGAAGAATTCTCTCAGAGAGGAAACCCGCATGACTTGCGAGCAATCGCGGATCTACCTCCATGCCTTCGTTGATGGCGAACTCCCCGTCGCTGATCATCTGCGCGTCGAAGAACACATCGCCCAATGCGCGGAATGCCGCGCTGAACGCGATCGCCTGCTCGCCCTGCGCTCCGCTCTTCAAGATTTGTGCGAAGATCTCCCGCCCCACTTCGAAACAAGAGTGCGCGCATCGCTTCAACCGCAACGGAAACCAATGTGGCCGATCGCGATCGCCGCCGCGGCGCTGCTCGCCATCGGAATCGCGTGGACGGTCTGGCCGTCCCGTTCGCAGGATTCGCTCATCGCGCGCGACGTTCTCGAGAGCCACGTTCGATCTCTACAATCCGATCATCTGACCGACGTCCCATCGTCGGATCACCACACCGTGAAGCCGTGGTTTCAAGGCAAGCTTGATTTCTCACCACCCGTTCCCGAGTTAGGTGTCACGTGGCCGCTCGACGGAGGACGCCTGGATTACATCGACAACCGTCCCGTCGCCGCGCTGGTCTATCAGCGCCGCGAACACAAGATCAACGTCTACATCTGGCCCTCGCAACACGCCGGCGGCAACACCATTCAGCAAACCGAATCGCAGGGATATAACGAACTGCACTGGGGACAGGGCGGAATGACGTGGTGGGTAATTTCGGATCTCAACACAGCAGAGCTGAGGGAGTTCGCGCGTTTACTCCAGCAGCCCTGACTTGGTCAACGGCTACCTCAGGGTTATTCGAATCGCAAGGCCGTCAAGGGATCGATACGAGTGGCGCGCATGGCCGGGATCAAGCACGCGAGCATCGCGACGGCAAGTACCGTCATCGCGACCGCGGACATGGTCCAGGGATCGCGCGGCGGCACGCCGTAAAGCTGGCTGACGATGATCTTGCCGAGCAGCGCCGCGCCGATCAGACCTCCGGCGAGGCCGCCGATCACCGGCTTCATTCCGTCGCGGAAGATCAGGGCGAGCAGTTGGCTTCGGCTGGCACCCAGTGCGATGCGAATGCCGATTTCCGGAGTGCGGCGTGCGACGGCGAATGAGATCACGCCGTAAATTCCCAATGAGGCAAGAAGCAACGCCGCGATCGCGAACGAGGCTGCCAGGATGGTCTGAAAGCGGCGAGCTTCGACGGTTTCATCCACGATCTGCTCCATGGTTTTGGCGGCGGGCAGCGCCATTTCCGGATCGGCCTCCGCCAGGATGGAGTGGATCGCGGAAGCGGTGGACGCCGGATCGGCGCGGGTGCGCACGATCAGCGACATCCCGACCGGCTGCATGCGCCAGTAGTGTTCATAGACCATGAACGTGAACGGCCGCTCCAGCCCCGCGCCCTTCACATCGCCGACTACGCCGACCACCTCCACTTTGCCTCCACCTGCGCCGTTTACATGTTTGCCGATCGGATTCTCATCACCCCATAGATGCTGCGCGGCGCGTTCACTGATCACTACGGTGGGCTTTCCCAGGTCCGATTCATCCAGGAATCGGCCGCGCTTGAGCGGAATGCCGAGCGCCTGCCAGTATCCGGGCGTTACGAAACGAGCATTGGTCAGCGCTTGCTGCGCCACGGGACGCTCGGGCTGGTCCGGATCGACCAACTCCGCGACCCAATCCTCACCGATGATCGGCAGGTGATTGGTGGCGGCAGCGAGGTCGACGCCAGGAATTTGCTGGAGCTTCGGGATGATCTCCTCGACGAACGTTCGCCGGACGCCATGCTGATATTTCGGATTGAGAAATGAGACGTCCTGGGTGATCACGTGGGTCGCGTCGAATCCGGTTTCCGAATGCAGGACGTGGAGGAAGCTGACCATGAGCAGTGCTCCGGCGATCAGCAGAATGGTGCACAGCGCGACTTCGAGGGCGACCATCCATTCGCGCACGCGCAGTTTTCCGCCGGTTTCGGTGGATGCGGCGGAGGCGGCTTTGAGCGATTCAAGCGGCTGGGTTCGCGATAAGCGCCACGCGGGAATCAGGCCGCACATTATGGTCGAAAGCACGATGGCAGCGGCGGAGAATAACAGCACTCGCCAATCGATGGAGACTTCGTCGGTGCGAGGAAGAGCGGCGGGCGCGACGGCGAGCAGTGCTTTCAATCCGAAGTTGGCGATCGCCAGACCGAGCGCGCCGCCCATCGCGACCAGGAGCAGCGCTTCTTCGAGGACCAGCGCGAACAATCGCCCGCGTCCCGCGCCGAGCGCTAATCGAACGCCTGCTTCGCGCTGGCGTCCGGAGGTTCGGACCAGCATCAGATTTCCAACATTGACGCACACGATCAACAGGACCACGCCGACGGCGGCGAGCAGCAGCCACAGCGCGGTGGTTGCGTTCCGCGTGACCTGCTCCTGCAGAGGGATCAGACCGATGCGGGTAGGGAGATCGTATTCGCGGTAGACGTCGGCGAGCAGGCCGTTCAGTTCCGCGACGCCCTGTTCGCGCGAGACGCCGGGCCTCAAACGAATCACAGCGGTGTAGTTCAGATTTCCAACCGGCTTGGTGGTGTTGTCGTAGGGTTCGACCGGCCGGAAGATCTGCGGGGGCTCGGACGGGCCAGCGAAGGCGCCCCACTCGTCGCCTTTCGGGAGATAGAGATCGGCGGGCATGACGCCGATGATGACGTGATTCTCACCGTTGATTTGCACCGCGCGTCCCAGCACCGCTGGATCGGCGTTGAAGCGGGAGCGCCACAGGGCGTCGGACAGGATCACGTGATCGCCCGGTTCTTGGTCGACGAAATCGCGGCCGAAAGCGGGCTTAACGTCAAGCGTTCGGAAGAAATCGGCGGAAATCCCCAGCCCGAGCAGTTGCACGGGCGCGCCCACTCCGACCATGGTCAGGCCCTCGTAACGCATGCGGCCCATACTTTCGCAGCCGCGACAGTGGTCGTGCCAGCGCTTGAATTGCATCGAATTGACCGGGAAATCGCGGCCGAGGTTGGCGCTGGCCGGCGGAATGGTGCGGGCGAGAAACAGGCGGCCGGGTTCGCGAAATCGCAACGGCTGCAGCAGCACGCCGTTGACGATCGAAAACATGACGGTGGTCGCGCCCAGGCCGATCGCAAGAGTGAGCACGGCGATCAAGGTGAAGCCGGGACTGCGGCGCATCTGGCGCAGCGCGTACCGAAAATCCTGCGCGGCGCGTTCGATCATCGCCCAGCCCCACGCGGAGCGCACGTCCTCTTTTATGCGTGCGACGTTGCCGAGCGCGCGGCGAGCGGCGTCGCGGTCGTTCAGCTCTTCCGATTCCAGATCGAGATGCGATCTCAGTTCGCGATCGAGGTCATCTTCTTTTTTGCTCATCGTTAAGCCTCCGTGCGCGGGGACATCACGCGCCCGATCGCGGTGGCGAGTTTGTTCCACTTCGATTCCTCGGCGGCGAGCTGTTTTCGACCCGCGGCGGTGAGCCGGTAATATTTGAATTCGCGATTGCGATCCTTGGGCGTTTCCCATTTGCCCGCGATCCAGCCCTTCTTTTCCAGGCGATGGAGTGCGGGATAGAGCGAGCCGTGCTCCACCTGCAGGACATCGTCGGTGGTGCGCTGGATGTGCTTGGCGATTTCGTGGCCGTGCGCGGCGCCGATGGCAAGAGTTCGCAACACCAGCATGTCGAGGGTGCCTTGCATCAGATTCATGGTAGACACTCTACCATCGTCAGGGTAGAGCGTCAACCCTCGGGCCGAACGCGCTCCATACCTGTCGCGCCTCAAACGCGCGATCGCATGCCGCGGCATGAGACAAAAAAATGGCCCGATGGAGTAAACCCCACCGGGCCGCACGAGGGAAGACTAAATCACGAATCGAAAATCGGTTTAACGGTGGCCGCGGCCTCCGCTGGGATGCGATCCACCACCACTCGGATGTGAGCCGCCGCTCGATGGCGCGGAGTGGTTCTGCACAATCGAAGGATTAATGCGCACCGGCTGCTGTTGTCCGCCGCGAGCCTGACCGGAAGCCGTGCCCTGCGCACTCGGCCTGGGGGCTGATGCGGGAGTCGAGGGCCGCACGCTGCCATTGGCCGATCCGCCCGAGCCGACGCGCTGCCATCCGCCCGATCCCTGGGTCGACGCCGCGCCGCGTCCTGCGCCGGCGCTGTTTCCAAACGAAGATCCGCCGCGCGCCGCCCCTTGCGAGAAACTCTGGCGCTGCTGCTCGAAGGACATATGATTGACCGCCGATGCCTGCATGTGCGAAGCAAAGCGCGCGTTGTCGCTGGTGTGCGGCAAACCTTGAGCGCTGGCCGCGCGGCTGGAGAATTGAGTGCTCTCCCGCGACGGCGACACCGGCAACTGGCCGTGCACCGCTCCGGCGTGAGCCAGTTCGCCTGCTTGCGGACGCACCATATTTGAGGCGTTGACCGCGCCATGGCCGAAATCGCCGGCCCGCACGCTGGAGACCGCGTTAGTGAAGCGGGCGTTGCGGAACGAACTCACCGCGTTCACGGGAACGGTGTTGAAGCCGCCGAATCTACCGTAAAATCCCGCGCCATACCAGGGATGGAAGAACTCGCCCGGCCCCAGCGCCACCCAGCCGATGTTGCCGAATCCAAATCCGAAGCCGACGCCTACGCCGCCGCCCCAGCCGAAGAAACCGACCAGAGCCGGCCGCCAGTAGTACGGACGGCCGATCGTCACGCCCGGCCACCACGCCCACCCGAAACCGCTCTGATACCAACGGCCGTAATGATAAGGAGCCCAGCCCCAGGACTCGCATCCGACCCACGTCCAGCCGTAGAAATCGGTCCAGGCCCAGCGGCCGCAGCTATAGGGCGCCCAACCCGGATCGACATTGGAGGGAACCCACACGTTGCCGTAGCTGCCATCGTTGACCCACCGGCCGTTGGCGTCCAGATCCTGCGCGCCGGCAGCGTCGGGACCCATGTAGCGGGCGCTCGGTGACTGCGACGACTGCACCGGCTGCATCTGGCGATCGCGGAATACGCACCAGCTTTCGAATTCGTCATTGCCCACCGGATCGATCATCTGAAACTCGGGATCGTCAGCCGAGCCGCGCGCCATCATGGTCTTGCCCGCCTGCAACGGTTCCGAACCGCGAGGGCTGAACACATCCGCTTCGCCCAGGCGAACCGTAATCTGACTGGTGCCGTCCGGCAGGACACTGATGCGATAGACCCCGGCGCGTAGCGGACGAACGGCCACGCTCGGGGTGCTGATTTCGACCTGCGCATCGTTGTCGCGCACCACGCGGAACATGGTCACGCCGGTCGCGATCTGAACCTGATAACGGTGATAAGCGAGTTCGCTCAAGCGAACTTCCGTGGCGGGACCAAGACGAATGAGATTCAAACCGTCGAACTGGATTTCGGCTTTTCCGGTATCGGCGGTGACCACGCGATCGCCCGCCACCAGAGGAGCGTTGATGCTCGCTGCAACCAGATCGGCGGTATCGCCGCGGCGCACCGAAACGTTGCCGCTCATGTAGCCCAGGCGCGCGACGCCGCGATCGGGCGCGCTGCCGTCGTCGGACGGTGCGTTCACGTTGGGACCGGACAGCGGACCCTGCGTCCCTCGTCCGTAATTCGGCGGCCCGGGCGGCTGCGGCGCCGGCAGTTGTTCCGACCAAGGTTGCTGCTGGGCGAATCCATTCGCTCCAACCAAGACCAGGAGTGCCGCCAGTGTGAGCCGTCTCATTCCATCACCTGGGCTGGTGGGAGCAATCGTTTGCCCAAATGCTAAAGGTCAAATGATCAATCACTTAGGTCGGAACAGCGGTTCGTTCCCGCTGGTTGAAAACCACCAGTGTGATTGTAAAGGACCAACCGCTGCAGCCTCCTGATGTATGCCATTCAGCAGGCGAGACAACAACGGAGTTGAAGTAAGATTCTCAGTTTGGAGGCGGGAAACAAGTGGTATGTAGTCAACGAATGCGGCTGCTACGCGCGCACGCGGACGCTGTGCGCGCCTACGCGGACATGATCGACAAGGCGCTCGAGTTGACGGGGTTGGGATTAGAGTCAGAACTCCTCGTGCTCCGCAGCAGATGCAGGATGGCGTGGCAGGAAGTCGAAGAGGCGCGGATTACTCTTTATCGGCATGAGGCAGATCACCTCTGCTCCTTGCCGGCGCGGTAGCGGTTCCGTTCCGATCGCTCTAAGCCGCGGCGGTCTTCGCGGCGAGGAGCGCGTCCAGGAACTCGAAGGATTGCTCGGTGCCGATCTGCGCATTGGTCGCGAAGATTTCGGGGATCGGGGCGCCGTCGGTCGATTCGTGCGACAGGATGAGCTTGGTGCTCGCGCCCATGTCGATGAATTGGAGCGTTACGCGGGTGACGGCAAATTTGAAATCGGCGAGATAGACGATGCGTTCCGGAGCGACGATTTCCTGGTAGGTTCCGACCACCGTGAACGCGCCCATGGGGAGTTCCATCAAGTGGGTGAACGATCCGCCCACCCGAAAATCCATGGTCACTTCGCAGCGCAACGCCTCCTTGCAAGTGGACCACTGCTGCATTTTCTCACCGGAAGTCCAGAAGGAGAACACCACTGGCCGCGGCGCGGCGAAGACTCGGGTCATCTGCAGGCGATGGGGCGTGATCTGGACTTCTGATTTCATGATTGTTTTCCTTTTCCCGTTTCGATCTTAAGTAGCTCGTCCAGGGTGTCGAAGCTGTGGTCGATTCCGATGGCCAGGCGCATCAGGAAATCGTTGGCGGGCTTCAATCCTTCACTCCGCGCACGGATCATGTGCACGCGTCCGGACTTGGTCCGTCCGATCAGCCGCGCTTTTTCGAGCACGCGCAGGTGCCTCGAAATGGCCGGTGAGGAGACGCGGAACGGCTTCGACAATTCCGTCACGGCGGCTGATCCTGATTCCGACAATCGCACCAGGATGCGGCGGCGCGTGGGGTCGGCCAGCGCGGAGAAGACGGCGGTCACTCGGGTAGAACTGTTAACCACGAGGTTAACTATAACCTGAGCCACTCGCCGGCGTCAAGAGTTATTTAACGGATCGGTTAAGTGAATTAAAGGATCAGCATGCAATCGCCGTAGGAGAAGAACCGATACCTCTGTTCCACCGCGTGGCGATAAGCGGCCAGCGTCAGTTCCGTGCCCGCGAAGGCGCACACCAGCACCAGGAGGCTCGATTTCGGCAGGTGGAAGTTGGTCAGCATAGCGCCTGTGCGGCGGAACTCGAAGCCTGGGTAGATGAAGATATTGGTTTCGGCGGCGCCGGGCGGGCTTTCGATGGCTCGGACGCTGGTGGTGCCGATAGCGAGGACGCGATCGGCGGAATCCATTTTGTCGACCGCTTCGCGCGGGACGGTGAACGATTCGGAATGAAGGTGGGCGCGCTCGACGACGTCGTCGTGCAGCGGTTGGAAGGTGCCCAACCCGACGTGCAGAGTCACTCGCGCGATCTCCGCTCCGGCGGCACGGCACTGATCGAGGATTTCCGGAGTGAAGTGCAGTCCCGCGGTGGGCGCGGCCACCGATCCGCGTTCCCGCGCGAAGACGGTCTGATAGCGATCGCGATCGGCGGTGGTGTCGGCGCGGCGGATGTAGGGCGGCAGGGGCGTGTGGCCCACGCGATCGAGAACGTCGAAGAGATCGCCGTTGGGGCGCAGCCGAATAAGGCGCTCACCGAATTCGCCGCGGCCTAGAATTTCGACAGAGAGATCGTCAGAGATGAGGACGTGCTCACCCGTTCGCATCTTTTTTCCAGGACGCACCAGGGCTTCCCACGTCAGCCGGTCCTGGGACGCGGGCTTGGTCAGAAACACTTCGACCCGGCCGCCGGTGCCGTGTTCGCGATGACCGTACAATCGCGACGGAAACACCCGCGAGTCATTCAGGACCATGCAATCGCCGGGGCGAATGAACTGCGGAAAGTCGCGAAACTGGCGATCTTCGAATGTGCCGCGGGCGCGATCGAGCACCAGCATGCGCGAGGCGGCGCGATCGGCCAGGGGCTCCTGCGCGATCAACTCCTCCGGCAGTTCGTAGTCGAAATCGGAAACGAGCACTCATTCACATTAGACTGAGAATGAGTGCGGATTCTAGGAATCGAATCTTCGTGCGATGAAACCGCGGGCGCGGTAGTGGAGGACGGTCGCGCGATTTTGTCATCCATCGTCGCTTCGCAGATCGCGACGCACGCCAAATACGGCGGCGTGGTGCCGGAACTGGCCTCGCGCGAACATCTGCGCGCCATCGTGCCGGTGGTGCGGATGGCGCTGGAACAGTCGTCAACCAGGCTTGGCGATCTGGCGGCGATCGCGGTGACGCAGGGGCCGGGATTGGTGGGATCGCTGCTGGTGGGGATGACCTACGCGAAAGCGCTGGCGATGGCGCAGGGCTTACCGCTGATCGCGGTGAATCACATCGAGGGTCACATTCATGCCGTGGTGAGTCAGAATGCGGTGGAGCTGCCTGCGCTCGCGTTGGTGGTCAGCGGCGGGCACACCCACTTGTATGAAGTGCTGCAGGGATTCACATATCGGTTGCTCGGTAAGACTCGCGATGACGCGGCGGGCGAAGCATTCGATAAAGTCGCGAAGCTGTTGGGATTCGGCTATCCGGGAGGACCGGTAGTCGATATGCTTGCGCCGCATGGCAATCCGAATGCAGTTCGATTCACCATGGCGAAGATGAAAGGGAACACGCTGGACTTCAGTTTCAGTGGAATCAAGACGGCGGTTCTGCGATGGGTGGAAGCGCGGGAAATGGGGGAGGAAATCGCGGCGCGGCGAGCGCTGCTGGTGTCCAATCCAAGGCCGGCTGTCGACGACTGGCGGACAGTGACGCCGCAGGCGACCCTGGATATGCTGGCGTCATTTCAAGCGACGGTGATCGAAGAGTTGCTAAAACGAGCCGTGCGGTCGGCCGAGGAGATCGACGCGAAAAGCGTGATTATTTCCGGAGGGGTGGCGTGCAATTCGGGCTTGCGCCTGGCTGCGCGCCAGAGACGATTCATGTTGCCGGTGTTCTTTCCCGATCATGCCTTATCCACCGATAACGCGGCGATGATCGCTGCCGCGGCGTTTCCGAAATTCGCGCGCGGCGAGTTTGCGGACATGACGTTGAAAGCTTCAGCGAGTTTGCCGTTATGAAAAAGGGGACAGACCGCTCTGTCCACGCCAGTGGGTCCACCTTCAATCGTGGTGTTGCGGATGGGGACAGAGTAGTCTGTCCCCTTTTTCAATCAGGTGTATATGCTGCCTCTTGACGGGCGGGTCGCGGTGGTTACGGGCGGCGCGAAGCGCATCGGGCGCGGGATCGCGCTGCGGTTGGCGCGCGAGGGTGCTCGCGTGGCGATCCACTACGGAGAATCGGAGACGGAAGCTAGCGCGACGGCGGCGGAGTGCGGCAACGGCGCGGGGATTTTCAAGGCGAATCTGGAACACGTTTCTGAAATCGAGGCGCTGTTCGCGGCGATCGAAAAACAATTCGGCCGCATCGATATTCTGGTGAACAATGCCGGCCGATTCACCACCATCGATGCGTTGCAGGTTACCGAAGCGGATTGGGACTTCATCCACTCCGTGAATCTGAAAGCTCAATTCTTCTGCGCGCAACAGGCGGCCAAACGAATGCTGGCGGGTGATGGCGGACGAATCGTGAACATCAGTTCACTGGGCGGGATTCGGCCATGGTCAAAGAACGCGCATTATTGCGCGTCGAAAGCGGGAGTGATCATGATGACGCGGGCGCTGGCGAAAGCGTTCGCGCCGAAGGTCACGGTGAATTCGGTCGCGCCGGGCGCGATTGTGTTCGGCGAACCGAATGCGCTGGAGCAGCATTTGATCGAGAAGACTCCGGCGTGCCGCGGTGGGACGCCGGACGATATCGCGGATGCGGTTATGTTTTTTGTCACCTCCACTCCGTTTGTTACCGGGCAACTGCTGGCCGTCGACGGCGGGTTGTCTCAGAAATAATTCTCGAGGACGGGAATAATTCGCAAGGGACTCCGGTCTCCTCTCACGAGGAGACGCAAAATTGGCAAAACGAATTCTTCACGATCACAATTCCGACGGCATCAATCGCCGCGGATTTCTGGAATGCATGGCATGGGCGGGAACGGGCGTGGTTTGGACCGTGGGCAGCGGCGTGCTGTCGTCACAGGTTTTCGGGCAGGCGAAGAAAGCGGCAAAGGGCGAACTGCACTTCGTGCAGATCAGCGATAGCCACATCGGGTTCAATCGGCCCGCGAACACGGACGTGGCGGGGACACTCAAAGCCGCGATCGACAAGATCAACGGCCTCGAGGTCGAGCCGGAGTTCATCATTCACACCGGCGATCTGACGCAAAATTCCAAGGCCGCGGAGTTCGACACGCTGGATGAACTGCTGAAGGGCGCGAAACCAAAACAGGTGTTTTATGTTCCGGGCGAGCACGACATCATGGATCAGGGCAAGTCGTATATGGAACGCTACGGCAAGAACGCCAAGGGCGGCGGATGGTACAGCTTCAATCATAAGGACGTGCATTTTGTCGGCCTGGCGAATTCGGGAATGGTGGATGGGATGGGATCGCTGGGCGATGAGCAGATCGCGTGGCTGAAGGATGATTTGCGCGCGCAGCCGGCGAGCCGTGCCGTCGTGGTGTTCGCGCATATTCCGCTGTGGTCGGTTTATCCGCAATGGGGTTGGGCGACGAAGGATAGCGCGCAGGCGCTGGAAATGCTGAAGCGATTCGGATCGGTCACGGTATTAAACGGCCACATCCATCAGGTGATGCAGAAAGTGGAAGGCAACGTCACGTTCCATACCGCGATGTCGACCGCGTTTCCGCAGGCGACGCCCGATCCGGCGCACACGGCGGGACCGATGAAGGTCGCCGACGATCAGTTGCGCAGCGTGCTGGGGATTACAAAAGTCGAATCGGTGATGCATCAGCACAGTCTGGCTGTGGTCGATTCGACTCTGGCGGGCTAGGCCCGGCACGCCGGACAGCGTGATAGACTGCGGCGATGCGGACCTTTCTGCTCGTCTTCGTCGCTGGCGCCGCGCTCGCGCAAGCACCTGCCTATCAGCCCGTCGGCAACATGAGCCAGCTCATGGTCGACATCATTTATCCGGCCTCCGACGCCATTTTTTACATCGGCCGCAATAAGCCGAAAAACGACGTCGAGTGGAATCAGTTCAAGACCCAGGCGCTGATGCTCGCCGAATCCGGAAATCTTTTGCTGATGCCGGGCCGCGCCCGCGATCAGGAAAAATGGGTGGCCGATACCAAGCTGATGATCGACGTCGCCAAGAAAGCCTACAATCTGGCGAAGGCGAAAAATGTCGACGGCATTCTCGATCTGAACGACGAACTCAACACTGCTTGCGTGACGTGTCATAAAGACTATCGTCCGAACTACGGCCGTCCTCAGCCGCAGAAATGACATCGGCGGTGCGCACCACGCGGCAGTATTCGCCATCCAGGTTCGCCAGACTCATGGCGTGAACTTCCGCCGCGGTCCATTGTTTGCGCGCGAAGGTGAAGCAGGCATCTTCCACCAGCAGCGTATCGAATCCTAAATTCCCGGCCATCCGCACGGTCGCTTCGACAGAATTATTCGTGATCACTCCGGCGATGACAAGTTGATTCCGGCCGTGCTCGCGCAGCGTTGTTTCCAGGTTGGTGCCGATGAACGCGCTGTTGGTTCGCTTCACGATTACGGCTTCGCCCGGGAGTGGCCGTGCTTCCGGTTTGAATTCGTTGCCCGGCTGGCCGGGCCGATAGTGCGAAGCCGGTTCGGTGGAATCATGACGAACGTGATAGATCGGCCGCTTGGAATTTCGCCACGCATCGAGCAGCGCGGCGACGTTCTGTTCGGCGCCGGGATTGTTGCGTTCTCCCCAACTCGGGTGGTCGATCGCGACTTGCAGATCGATCACGATTAACGCGGCGTTTTGCTCTAATGAAACAGCCATACCAAGCCATTGTAGGCCAATATGGTATGCTAAACGCAGAATTGGTATGCTTCCCCGGTTTCAGCTCGACCACGATTCGGAAACGCCGTTGTATCAGCAGCTTTACGAGCAGATTCGCAAGGAGATTCAGAGCGGACAGATCGCGCATGGCGATCGCATCCCGGCTTCGCGTGAATTGGCTGGTTCGCTCGGTTTAAACCGCTCCACGATTGCGATGGCTTTTGAGCGTCTGGAATCGGAAGGGCTGATTCGCAGCCACGTCGGCAAGGGAACGTTCGTCGAATCTCCCGAGAAGCGCATAGACTGGGCCAAGCTGACTCCGGTGGAAGACGCCGAGCCAGTCGAAATTGCGAACGCAATTCCTGCTGACGCGCTGATCAGCTTTTCGGCATCGCGTCCCTCGAAAGAACAATTTCCGCTGGAAGAATTTCGCGCCACGGTGCGCGAGGTGATCGATTCGAAAGACGCGGCGCAGATTCTGCAATTGGGTTCGGCCAGCGGTTACGTTCCGCTGCGGCGCTTCATGATGGATGAAGCGAAGCGGCAAGGCATCGCGCGCAAAGACGACGACGTGCTGATCACCAGCGGAGCGCAGCAGGCGTTCGATCTGATGCAGCGCGTGCTGGCGCCGCGCGGCGAAACGGTGCTGATTGAAGATCCGGTGTATCCCGGCATTCGCAATGCATTTGGGCGAGGGGGAGCGCGAGTGATCGGCGTGCCGATCAGCGAACAGGGCATGGATCTGGTATCGCTCGAAACATTGCTGAATCGCGAGCATCCACGATTGCTGATCGTCACTCCGAATTTTCAGAATCCGACGGGAACGACAATTCCTCTCGATGCTCGCAAATTGATTCTGGAGATGGCTCGCAAGGCCGGAACCATACTGATCGAAAGCGATTTATATGGATCGCTGCGCTACAAGGGCGACGACATCCCGTCTATTAAGAAATTGGATGAATCGGGCGACACCATTCTTTTAGGGAGTTTTTCGAAGATCGCGTTTCCGGGATTGCGGGTGGGCTGGGTGATCGGGCCGCGGCACTTCATCGCTCGGCTGGCGGAAGCGAAAGAGGCGAGCGATCTGCATTCCGATCAGTTATCGCAAGCGGTGCTATTGCGATTTGCGGAATCGGGTCGCCTGGAAGCGCATCGCAGGAAAATGATCGCGGCGGGTGCGGAGCGATTGGAAGCTTGTCTGTCGGGATGCGCGAAGCTGCCCGATTGTTTTTTCACCAAACCGGAAGGCGGCATGAACGTGTGGGTGCAGTTGCCGCAATCGATCGACGCGACGGAGTTGGCCAAAACGGCGCTGCGCGAGAATGTCAGCTTCCTGCCCGGAAAATATTTTGCCGTATCGCGGCCGCAGACGCACAGCCTGCGGTTGTGTTTTGCGGGATTATCGCCGGAGCACATTCGCTTCGGCTTGCAGGTGTTGAGTAATGCGATTCACGAAGAGTTAGCAAGAGCGCGGCGCACTCGGAGCAATGACCCGCTGCCCGCATTGGTATAGGAGACCAACGATGCACTTCACGGAAGATTTCAGATTAAAGACGGGACTCGCCGAAATGCTAAAGGGCGGCGTCATCATGGACGTCACTAATGTCGAGCAAGCGGTGATCGCCGAAAAGGCCGGCGCGACGGCGGTGATGGCTCTGGAACGGGTGCCTTCCGATATCCGCAAAGACGGCGGCGTAGCGCGCATGGCCTCCATCCGCATCATCCGCGACATCATGGGCACCGTGTCGATTCCGGTGATGGCGAAAGCGCGCATCGGGCATTTCATGGAAGCGCGGGTGCTCGAAGCGCTGGGCGTGGATTACATCGACGAGAGCGAAGTGCTGACGCCGGCCGATGAAGAGCATCACATCAATAAGCGCGATTTCAAGGTGCCGTTCGTGTGCGGGGCTCGCAATCTGGGCGAGGCGCTGCGCAGAATTGCGGAAGGCGCGGCGATGATTCGCACTAAGGGCGAAGCGGGGTCGGGCAACATTGTCGAAGCGGTGCGGCACATTCGCACCATCGTCAAAGAGATGAAGCATCTGACGATTTTGGGCAAAGAGGAGCTGGTGCACGAAGCGAAGAACCTGGGCGCTCCGCTGGAATTAGTCGAGTGGGTGGCGGCGAATGGAAAGCTGCCGGTGCCGAATTTTTCAGCGGGTGGAATCGCGACGCCGGCCGATGCGGCGCTGGTGATGCAACTGGGCGCGGAGGCGGTATTCGTCGGCAGCGGCATTTTCAAGAGCTCCGATCCGGACGCCCGGGCGAGAGCGATCGTAAAGGCCGCGACTTATTTCAAAGATCCGGTGAAGCTGCTGGAAGCGAGCGAAGAGCTGGGCGAAGCGATGCCTGGGTTGGATATCGCCAAGCTGCCTGAGGGCGAACTGATGCAGACGCGGGGTTGGTAATTGGCCGTTAATGAACGTGAATGAACGTGATTAAGAAAGTTGGCGTGCTTGCGTTGCAAGGGCGATTTTGAAAGACATCGCTTGGCGGTCGAACGCGCCGGAGCGGAAGCGATTGAGGTTCGCACTGCGGCGCAACTGGCGTCATGCGACGGCTTGATCATTCCTGGCGGCGAGAGCACTACCATGCTGAAGCTTTTGGATATCGAAAAGCTTACTGAGCCGGTGCGCGAGTTCGCGGCTCGGAAACCTGTTTATGGATCGTGCGCTGGGGCGATTTTATTGGCGCATGCGGTGACTCGGCCGGCGCAGGCGAGCCTCGATCTGATGGATATCGACGTGGAACGAAATGCTTACGGACGGCAGATTGACAGCCGGATTGACAAGATCGATGTGAATGGCGGTCCGGCGCTGGAAGCGGTGTTCATTCGCGCGCCGATCATTCGTCGCGTGGGCGCGGACGCGAAAGTTCGCGCGAGTTATCACGGCGATCCGGTGTGGGTGGAGCAGGGTCGTCATATGGTGACGACGTTTCATCCGGAGCTGACGGATGATGCTCGCGTGCATCGGGAGTTTGTGGGGAAGTTATGATCGCTCTGGCTTAAGTAGTGGTCGCCATCGCGCACTTGCCGCCGCAACTCACGCGGTAGACTAAAACAGCAAGGCTAACAAATGTTAGAACTGTTTCGAGTGAATGGACCCAGCGTTACGGTTTTCCTCGAGCTTCTCCGTACCGAAGGGTTCGAAGCACGAGACGATTTGTTTCGAGGGCAGAGAGGCGTGCTTGTCGGTCCAGGTGGCTTAGATTCGCAGCGGATGCCCTCGCATGCGGCTGCGCTCTTTTTTCCGCTTTGGGAGCTGAATGACCCTGCAAATCGCGCCGCCCTAGATGCGCGGGACTTTCACGGCATTCTTTGAAACGCGAGCGCCTGGCTGGCGACCAGTGCTGGGTGAAAACTGAATTTTCGATTCGCTTACCCAGACCGACCGGTTAGTACGTGGTCGAGGTGCGACGTCTGACGTCAGTCACGACGATCTGTCGTTCCTCTATGAGCAGGTCGTAGAAAATTCGGTAACTGCCCACGCGCCACAATACGCCGATGATCGCGGCTAGGAAGCTTTGCGAGCTCTTTTCTTGCGTTTTTCGTTACGAGCAGATTCCAGTTCATTGTGGAGTTGGCTTAGGGTTGCGAAGTCTCCCTTTTTGAAATCAGCCCGGCCTTTGCGGATTCCGGCGAGCTCGGCCTTGGTGGGTGAATATAGCGGATAGCGGCTCTCAAAATAGTGCCTCCACGCTTCGCGCAACAATTCCGAGCGGGTGCGATGTTCTTCCTTCTGCACTCGCTCCATCTGCTTGGCCATCGCGGGCGGCAGGGAGATCGTCATGGTGTTGGTGGTTCTCATGGGTGTTACTTATTAGGACTCAGTGTTATTTTGCA